>NZ_CP183383.1:0-5749595 GCF_048564895.1 Streptomyces sp. 2-1 | reverse complement strand
ACGAGGTTGCCGCCGACCATGCCGAGGCCGAAGAGAACGAGCAGCCAGGTGACGGAGCCGTCCGCGAAGCCGCCCACGTTCGTCATCATCGGCGCGATGTAGGTGATCGCCGCGAAGACTCCGCCGAAGCCGAGGACGGTCATCGCCATGGCGAGCAGCACCTGGACGTTCTTGAACGCGGCCAGCTCGTGGCGCAGGCGCACGCCTTCCTGCTTGGGCATGTCGGGGACGAGCTTGGCGATGCCCGCCAGGCCGAGGACACCCAGGGCCGCGACGATCGTGAACGTCACGCGCCAGCCGGCGGACTGGCCGATGAGGGTGCCCAGCGGTACGCCGACGACGTTGGCGACGGTCAGGCCCGTGAACATCATCGAGATGGCACCGGCCTTCTTGTCGGGCGCGACGAGGTCCGCGGCGACGACGGCGCCGATGCCGAAGAAGGCACCGTGTGCGAGCGAGGCGACCACGCGGCCGATCAGCATCACGGTGAAGTTGGGAGCGACGGCGGAGAGCAGGTTGCCGACGATGAAGAGCCCCATCAGGAGCATCAGCATCCGCTTGCGGGACACCTTGGTGCCGAGGACCGTCATGAGCGGCGCACCGAACATGACGCCCAGCGCGTAGCCGGTCACGAGGAAGCCCGCGGTGGGGATGGAGACACCGAAGTCACCCGCGACGTCGGGCAGCAAGCCCATGATCACGAACTCGGTGGTTCCGATTCCGAAGGCCCCGATCGCGAGGGCAAGAAGCGCGAGAGGCATGGGGGAGAACCTTCCCAGACGATTGCAGGAGCGCTTTACGTGCGTTGACAATACTTGCAGACGCCGACTAATTGCAAGCGCGGACTATTGCGGGAGTGCTCTATCCTGGTGACAGCCGCTCCGGTACGGAGGAGAACGCCATGACAGCGACGGACCCCGCGCTCACCGCCCTCGCCCAGGGCTGGTGCGCCCTCTCCCTGTTGCACGGGAGGATCGAGGCGCACATCGAACGGGCCCTGCAGACCAAGCACGACCTGAGCGTGCGCGAGTACTCGCTCCTCGACGTCCTCAGCCGTCAGCACGACGGCGACGGCGGCCATCTCCAGATGAAGCAGGTCGCCGACGCGGTCGTCCTCAGCCAGAGCGCCACCACGCGACTGGTGACCCGCCTGGAGGACCGCGGGCTGCTCTTGCGCTACCTGTGCCCGACCGATCGCCGCGGCATCTACACGAACGTCAGCGAGGCGGGCCTCAAGCTCCTCGACGAAGCCCGGCCCACCAACGACGCCGCCCTGCGCGAGGCACTCGACGCGGCGGCCATGAACCCCGAGCTGGCGCCGCTGGTCCGCGTCGTCGAGTCGGCTAGCGCGCCGACGCTCGCTTAGCGAGGGCGGCTGCGCTGCGCCCGCTGGGACGCATCGGCGTCGGGGCACGTCCCCGTAGGGTCACGTCCGCGTAAGGGCACGTCTACGTAGGGGCACGTCAGCACAGGGGCACGCCTGCGTAGGGTGCTGCCATGGGAGATCTTGAGATACGACCGGCTGTCCCGGACGACGTCCCTGCCATCGTCGCGATGCTCGCCGACGACCCTCTGGGAGCGCAGCGCGAGTCACCGGACGACCTGAGCCCCTATCTGGCCGCTCTGGAGCGCCTGAGCAACGATCCGAACCAGCACCTGGTCGTCGCCGTGCGCGAGGGCCGTGTCGTCGGCACGCTCCAACTCACGATCATTCCGGGCCTGTCCCGCAAGGGCGCGACCCGCTCGATCATCGAAGGCGTACGCATCCATGCCGACGAGCGTGGCAGCGGCCTGGGCACCCGTTTCATCGAGTGGGCGATCGACCGTTCCCGAAGCGAGGGCTGCCAGTTGGTGCAGCTGACCTCCGACGTCAGCCGCACCGACGCCCGCCGGTTCTACGAACGGATCGGCTTCACGGCATCCCACGTCGGGTTCAAGCTGCAGCTCTGAAGTAGGCGGATCCCGGCCGCCGAGTCGGTGCACAGGTCCGCGCGCGGCGAGGAGCGCCCTGTTTCACGTGAAACATCACGCCCCCGCCCACGCAGCTCACCCATCGCAGGGCGGCTAACGGATCCCGCGCCACCCCTCAGGATCCACGCCACCCGGCACGGAAGCCCCCTCCTCGTACGGCTGCCGGGTGAACACGAACGACCCGAGGTCCAGGTGGTCCACCGATCCGTCGGGGCGCTGTACGGCCCTCAGGGCCTCGCCCGCGTAATAGCCGTCGAGTCCCGTCCAGGTCCCGTCTCCGTTGGCCCGGAAGCGCGAACGCCGGCCGTTGCCGGACAGCGGCCCGAACGAGACACCCCCATCGGCCGTGAGGCGCAGCGCGAAGGCGTGCGTCCCCCAGTACCAGGGTCCTGCCAACTGCAGTACTGAACGGTCGACCTCGGGCAACGGCCGCCACGGCTCGGGGATCCGGGGCTCGGCCTCGGCGACGATACGTACGAGATCGGCGGCGACCGTGAACACCGGCGGGCCGGACGTGCAGTTGGCGAGCACGACGGCGGCCAGGTCGTCCTCAACGCTGATCATGAGACCGGCGACGAAGCCCGGAAGGGAACCGGAGTGCCCTGCAAGCATCCGGCCGTCCCGGTACTGGACCTGCATACCGAGGCCGTACGCGCTGCCGGCCGCCACCTCCTCGGCTTCGGCCGGCGCGGCGGGCGTACGCATCTCCCGTACGGAGGCCTCGCTCAGCACCCGGTCGTCGCCCTTGGCCAGGAAGGCTGCGAAGCGAGCCAAGTCGCCCGTGGTCGACCAGATTTGGCCTGCCGGTGCCATCCGGCCGAGGTCCTCGACGGGCTCCGGCAGCATCACGTCCGCCCAGGGATGCACGGCCCAGCCGCCCGCGTGCGGTGCTTGAGGTTCCGCACCCGTGCGGTGCAGCCCCAGCGGTTCGAGCACCTCGTTCCGTAGGGCTTCCTCCCACGGGACGCCCCTCAGTTCCTCCACCAGCGCGCCCAGCAGCGTGTAGCCGGGGTTCGAGTAGTGGAACCGCCGTCCGACGGGATGCCGGTGCGGCTGCTCGCCCAGCACGTCGGCGAGCTCGGGACGCAGTGATCCGGGGGTGCGCTCCCACCAGGGGGCGGGCGATTCGGCCGCCAATCCGCTTGTGTGCGCGAGGAGTTCGGCGATCGTCGCCTCCCCCGCGCCGGTACCGGGAAGGTACTTCTCCAGCGGATCCCCCAGGTCCAGGACGCCTTCGTCGCGCAGCCGCAGCACCAGGACAGCGGTGAACGTCTTGGTGATCGAACCGATCCTGTACTGCACGTTCTCGTCCGGCCCGTGCCCGTCCACCGAGGTGCGGGAACCGTGCCAGACCGTCTCTCCGCCCCGGACGACCGCCGCCACCAGCGACGGCGCCCGCCCTTCGGCCTGAGCGGTGGAGATTCGGTGCAACAGGGCCCGGCGCGTGGCGGGGAACAGTTCTTCCGCAGGTGTCGTCATGGCCCAAGTCCATCTGCCCCGGCGTCCCGCGTCGAGCGCATTTGAGCCCGCCGCGGGATCTCGCAGCCCACGAATCAGAGGTCAGGCGTCAGGGGTCACGGGTCAGGGGTCACGGGTCACGGGTCACGGGTCACCGCAAGCGTTGCGCACGCAGGACGGTGTCGTGGGTGTGGTGGGTGCCGGCGGGTGCGGGGGCGGTTCGTGGGCGGGTTTCGTTGATCAGGACGGTCCAGTCGTGGTCGAGGAGCTTGGCGATGTCGTCCGACTGGTAGTAGTCGCCGGGGTCAAAGCCCTGCTCCGGGCGTGGGGGCAGGTCGGCGAGGTCGTGACTGGCGAAGAGCAGGGTGCCGCCGGGTGCGACGGCGTTCAGCAGGCCGCGCAGGGCGGCGTGATCCGGCTGGAGTGAGAGCGGGAAGTACTGGACGGACACCAGGTCGAACGCGTCAGCCGGAGGTGGCGTGATGGTCAGGTCGGCCCGTGTCCAGGCCACCCGGCCCTCGCTGTCCACGGCAGCGGCTGCCGCGCGCTGCAGGGCGGTCGTCGAGATGTCGACCGCGGTGACCTGCCAGCCGTGCCGGGCCAGCCAGAGGGCGTCGGCGCCTTCACCGCATCCGACGTCGAGCGCCTGGCCCGGCGGCAGGCCGGTGACCTCGGTGACGAGCACTCCGTTGGGGTCGCCGCTGAAGACCTGGTCGCGGCTGCGATACATCTCGTCCCAGAACTGTGCGTCCATTGCCCGTACCTCGCCTGGTGGGTCGGATGCCATGGCGCCGGTCGCCCATGGCCTGCCGTCAACGTGGCCCCGCCCATGACGAACCGACAAAGTTCTTTGCGAAAACTGCAAAGCGTGGGCACAGTGAACGCATGAGCGACGAGTTCGACACCGTGCTGGCCGCGGTCGGGCCACGGTTGCGCGAGTTGCGTCGCCGCAGCGGGGCCACCCTGACCGCCCTGTCGGAGACCACCGGCATTCCGGTCAGCACCCTGTCCCGGCTGGAGTCCGGGCACCGCAAGCCGGGCCTGGAACTGCTGTTGCCCCTGGCCAAGGCCTATCAGATGCCGCTCGACGAACTCGTCGGCTCCCCGCCCGGCCTCGACCCCCGGGTATACCCGCAGCCGTTCACCCGCAACGGCATGACCGTCATCCCGCTGACCCGCAAACCCGGCGGACTGCAGGCGTTCAAACAGATCCTCCCCGCGGGCCCGACCGACCGCGAACCCGATCCCCGCTCGCACGAGGGGTATCACTGGCTGTACGTCCTCAACGGACGACTGCGCCTCGTACTCGCCGACCAGGACCTGGTCCTCACCACGGGCGAGGTCGCCGAATTCGACACCCACCTCCCTCACTGGTTCGGCAACGCCGACGAACGTCCGGTGGAGTTCCTGAGCATCCTCGGCCCCCAGGGCGAGCGCTTCCACATCAGGGCCCGCTACCGACGCGACTGACCGGCCGCGCCCTCATCACTGTCCGAACGGACGTGTAGGGTCTCGCCGCCGATGACGTGATGAGTCTGCGGCTGAGCCACCGAGCACGAGGACCACATGCGAGCTCAGATCACGCGCCGATTAGTTTCCCGCGCCGCGTCGGTCTGTACGCGCGAGACCGACTCACGGAAGGCTGGCGCCATGCGGAAACTGATCTACGGCATGAACCTGTCCCTGGACGGCTACATCGCCGCTCCCGGCGACGACATCGGCTGGAGCGTGCCGAGCGACGAGCTGTTCCAGTTCTGGTCCGACCAGTTGCAGGCGACCGAGCTGACGCTGTACGGGCGCAAGTTGTGGCAGATGATGAGCTCCCACTGGCCGACCGCCGACCAGCAGCCGGGCGCCACCCCGGCGGAGATCGAGTACGCGCGCCGCTGGCGGGACATGTCGAAGGTGGTGTTCTCCTCGACGATCGACAAGGTCGACTGGAACACCCGCCTGGTCACCGGCGACGCGGTCGCCGAGATCACCCGGCTCAAGGCCGAGGACGGCGGCCCGATGGACATCGCCGGCGCGACGCTCGCCGGGGCGGCCATGCGGGCCGGGCTGATCGACGAGTACGTACTGGCCACCGCGCCCGTCCTGGTGGGCGGCGGCACGCCGTTCTTCACCGCGCTGGACAGCTGGGTGAACCTGAACCTGGTGGAGACGCGGACGCTTCCCTGTGGCGTGATCCTGACCAGGTACGAGACGAGGCGCTGAGCGCCCGTCACCCGACTCGACCGCCTACCGGTCCACGCGAACGTGAACGCCACCACTGGGACGCGAAATCTGAGCCCCTGCAAGGACGACGATCAGGTCTGTGCCATGTCCACGAAGCGGGAGTAGTGGCCCTGGAAGGCGACCGTGATCGTGGCCGTCGGGCCGTTACGGTGCTTGCCCACGATGATGTCCGCCTCGCCGGCGCGCGGCGACTCCTTCTCGTACGCGTCCTCGCGGTGCAGCAGGATCACCATGTCCGCGTCCTGCTCGATCGACCCTGATTCACGCAGGTCGGAGACCATGGGCTTCTTGTCCGTGCGCTGCTCGGGGCCACGGTTCAGCTGCGACAGCGCGATCACCGGCAGCTCAAGCTCCTTGGCCAGCAGCTTGAGGTTTCGCGACATGTCGGAGACCTCCTGCTGTCGGCTCTCGGACCGCTTGCCGCCCGACTGCATCAGCTGCAGATAGTCGATGACCACGAGCTTCAGATCGGCACGCTGCTTGAGGCGACGGCACTTGGCGCGGATCTCCATCATCGACAGGTTCGGAGAGTCGTCGATGTAGAGCGGGGCGGCCGAGACGTCCGGCATCCGGCGCGCGAGCCGGGTCCAGTCCTCGTCGGTCATCGTCCCGGAACGCATATGGTGCAGGGCCACGCGCGCCTCGGCGGACAGCAGACGCATCGCGATCTCGTTGCGGCCCATTTCGAGCGAGAAGATCACGCTCGGCATGTTGTGCTTGATCGAGCAGGCCCGTGCGAAGTCCAGCGCCAGCGTCGACTTACCCATGGCGGGACGGGCGGCGATGATGATCATCTGGCCCGGGTGGAGACCGTTGGTGAGCTGATCGAGGTCGGTGAAGCCCGTCGGCACACCGGTCATCTCCCCCGACCGCGAACCGATCGCCTCGATCTCGTCGAGCGCGCCCTCCATGATGTCGCCGAGCGGCAGATAGTCCTCGGTGGTGCGCTGCTCCGTGACCGCGTAGATCTCCGCCTGGGCGCTGTTGACGATCTCGTCCACGTCACCGTCGGCCGCGTACCCCATCTGCGTGATGCGGGTACCGGCTTCGACCAGGCGGCGCAGCACAGCCCGCTCGTGGACGATCTCCGCGTAGTACTCGGCGTTCGCCGCCGTAGGGACCGTCTGGACCAGGGTGTGCAGATAGGAAGCGCCGCCGACCTTGGTGATCTCGCCGCGCTTGGTGAGCTCGGCGGCGACCGTGATCGGGTCGGCCGGTTCGCCCTTCGCGTAGAGGTCGAGGATCGAGCCGTAGATGGTCTCGTGCGCCGGCCGGTAGAAGTCGTGGCCCTTGAGGACCTCGACGACGTCGGCGATGGCGTCCTTCGAGAGCAGCATGCCGCCGAGAACGGACTGCTCGGCGTCCAGATCCTGCGGCGGCACTCGCTCGAATGCCGAACCTCCGCCGTCCCAGGCTCCGTTGTCCGAACCGCGGTCGTGCTGGTCGTCCCTGCCCCGGCCACCGTCGCGGCGCTGGCGGGAGGCGGGCAGACGATCACTGGGACCGCTGTCGGCCCACGGATCGTCCAAGGGCTCGGAAATACTCACCGGGCCACCTCCTCCCGTCCGCCGAGCGGACCTCGCCGTGCCCCTCATTCCTACGGCACGACACTGACAAATGAGATGCCCAACTCCGGTTCTGACGCGTCGGTTTTGTGAGGTTTCCGAGGACGGAGAAGCGAGCGGGTGCCGCACCACGGTAGGCCCGCGGGCACCGTCAGCCAATCTGGTTATCCACAGGCCATGTGGACGACGGCCCCGATGCTGTGGAGAACCCGCCAAAACCTGTGCACGACCCGGTGGACAGGCCTGTGAACAAGCACTCAGCATCATTTCCGCACCCATTCTGACCTGCGAATATCCCGTCCACCGGCTGTGCAGAAGAAAAACTTTCCCGGTCGGATCAAGATCGACGCTAATGGCGCCCCGCAGCGCATCTCACGAGATTGAAGGTAAGGGTCATAGGATACTTGCATCTCTTACCTGTGGAAGATTAGATTGATGCACATGACACAGGCTCCCGCGGCACCCAAGGCCGCCCGGCGACGGCACGACCGAGAGATCGTCGCGCTGGCCGTTCCGGCCTTCGGCGCACTCATAGCCGAGCCTCTCTTCCTCATGGTCGACACCGCGATCGTCGGCCATCTCGGCACCGCGCAACTCGCCGGTCTCGGCATCGCCTCGGCTCTCCTCGTCACAGCCGTGAGCATCTTCGTCTTCCTCGCGTACGCCACCACGGCCGCCGTCGCCCGACGGGTCGGGGCGGGCGACCTCCAGGCCGCGATCCGCCAGGGCATGGACGGCATCTGGCTGGCCCTGCTGCTCGGCGCCGCCGTCATCGCCGTAGTGCTGCCCACCGCACCCGCTCTGGTGGAACTCTTCGGCGCCTCTGACACCGCCGCTCCCTACGCCACCACCTATCTGCGCATCTCGGCCCTCGGCATCCCCGCGATGCTCGTCGTCCTCGCCGCCACCGGCGTCCTCCGCGGCCTGCAGGACACCAAGACACCCCTCTACGTCGCCATCGCGGGCTTCGTCGCCAACGGCGCCCTCAACACGGGCCTCGTCTACGGCGCGGACCTCGGTATCGCCGGCTCCGCCTGGGGAACCGTCATCGCCCAGTACGGCATGGCCGCCGTGTACCTCGTCGTGGTGGTCCGCGGAGCGCGGAAGCACGGGGCATCCCTACGGCCGGACGCCGCCGGGATACGCGCCTGCGCCCAGGCTGGCGCACCTCTCCTGGTCCGCACCCTGTCGCTGCGCGCGATCCTGATGATCGCCACCGCCGTCGCCGCTCGCCTCGGAGACGCCGATGTCGCCGCGCACCAGATCATCCTGTCGCTGTGGAGCCTGCTCGCCTTCGCCCTCGACGCCATCGCCATCGCGGGGCAGGCCATCATCGGCCGCTATCTCGGCGCCGGAGACGCCAAGGGAGCCCGTGAGGCCTGCCGCCGCATGGTGGAGTGGGGCATCGCCGTCGGCGTCGTCCTGGGCGGCCTGGTGATCCTCAGCCGTCCCCTGTTCCTGCCGCTCTTCACCAGCGACTCGGTGGTCCACGACACCGCACTGCCCGCGCTGCTCATGGTGGCGCTCTCCCAGCCGATCTGCGGGATCGTCTTCGTCCTGGACGGCGTACTGATGGGCGCGGGGGACGGCCCGTATCTCGCATGGGCCATGATCCTCACCCTGGCGGTCTTCGCTCCGGTGGCACTGCTCGTGCCCGTATTCGGCGGCGGGCTGACCGCCGTCTGGGGAGCGATGACTCTCATGATGACCGTGCGAATGCTGACCCTGTGGCTGCGCACACGGTCGGGCCGCTGGATCGTCACAGGCGCCACGCGCTGAGCAAACCCGCTCCGGCGCCGAGGAGGTACGTGGGGCCGCTCGGTTTCACGTGAAACAACGAGCATTCCGCCCCCGTTCCGCGACGACGGATTCGCTTCGTTTCACGTGAAACACCAGCCGCCCGTGGGTCCTGCCGGAGGCGCGCTCCTTCCCGCAGGCCCAGCAAAACAGTGAGGGCCGCACCCTTGGGGTGCGGCCCTCACATGTACTGCTAGTGCACCGCTTACGCGGCGACGACCTCGATGTTGACCTTGGCGGCAACCTCGGGGTGCAGACGCACGGACGTCTCGTGAGCGCCCAGCGTCTTGATCGGCGAGCCCAGCTCGATGCGGCGCTTGTCGACGTCGGGGCCACCGGAAGCCTTGATCGCCGAGGCGACGTCGGCCGGGGTGACGGAACCGAAGAGACGACCGGCGTCGCCGGAGCGAACGGCCAGACGGACCTTCACACCTTCGAGGCGGGCCTTGATCTCGTTGGCCTGCTCGATGGTCTGGATCTCGTGGATCTTGCGAGCACGACGGATCTGCTCGACGTCCTTCTCGCCACCCTTGGTCCAACGGATCGCGAAGTTCCGCGGGATCAGGTAGTTGCGAGCGTAGCCGTCCTTGACGTCGACGACGTCGCCCGCGGCGCCGAGGCCGGAGACCTCGTGGGTGAGGATGATCTTCATTAGTCGGTCACCCTTCCCTTATCGCGCGGTGGAGGTGTAGGGCAGCAGCGCCATCTCACGGCTGTTCTTCACAGCCGTGGCGACGTCACGCTGGTGCTGCGTGCAGTTGCCGGTCACGCGGCGGGCACGGATCTTGCCGCGGTCGGAAATGAACTTCCGCAGCATGTTCGTGTCCTTGTAGTCCACGTACGTGACCTTGTCCTTGCAGAATGCGCAGACCTTCTTCTTAGGCTTGCGCACAGGCGGCTTCGCCATGTGTGTTTCTCCTGTGTGATCAAGAAGTGTGGGTACGGCCCACCCTCAGCCCGTGGGCTAGAAGGGGGGCTCGTCCGAGTAGCCGCCGCCGGAGCCGCCGGCAGCGCCGCCGGAGCTTCCGCCCCAGCCGCCGCCACCGCCGCCGCCCTGCTGGCCGCCGCCTGCAGGAGCGCCGGTCGCCCAGGGGTCGTCGGCGGGAGCCCCGCCGCCACCCTGCTGCTGACCGCCGCCGGGGCCTCCGCCCCAGCCGCCGCCACCGCCGCCGCCCTGCTGGCCGCCGCCGAAGCCACCGCCACCCTGACCGCCACCACGACCACCGGGGGTCTTGGTGACCTTGGCAGTGGCATAGCGCAGCGAGGGGCCGATCTCGTCAACCTCGAGCTCCACGACTGTCCGCTTCTCGCCCTGCTGCGTCTCGTACGAACGCTGCCGCAGTCGCCCCTGGGCGACGACACGCATACCGCGCGTCAGCGATTCGGCGACGTTCTCTGCGGCCTGACGCCAGATCGACGCACGGAGGAACAGCGCGTCGCCGTCCTTCCACTCGTTGGTCTGGCGGTCGAACGTTCGAGGCGTCGACGCGATCGTGAAGTTCGCGACGGCCGCACCGGACGGGGTGAAGCGCAGCTCGGGGTCGTCGGTTAGGTTTCCGACGACGGTGATGACGGTCTCGCCTGCCATGGGGGAACCTCTCGGCGGTTTTGCTGCGGGCTTGCTGCTACTCGAATCCCAGGAACCGCTGAACTAGGAAGTTCAGTGGGTCTCGGGACGGAGGACCTTGGTCCGGAGGACCGACTCGTTCAGGTTCATCTGGCGGTCGAGCTCCTTGACGACCGCAGGCTCGGCCTGCAGGTCGATGACCGAGTAGATGCCCTCGGGCTTCTTCTTGATCTCGTACGAGAGACGACGACGGCCCCAGGTGTCGACCTTCTCGACCTTTCCGTTGCCCTCACGGACGACGGAGAGGAAGTTCTCGATCAGGGGGGCGACAGCGCGCTCCTCGAGATCGGGGTCGAGGATGACCATCATTTCGTAGTGACGCATGTGGAACCCACCTCCTTTGGACTCAACGGCCACGGTCGTTCCGTGGCAGGAGGGTTGTGATGCGTACGCAACGGTATCGGCCGCCACTGACAATCGGGCCCACCGATCAGCGAACTGAGCGGGGGATCGTGCCGTGGCCCGGGCAGACACCGGTGCAGAGGGTACAGACTACCTGCACACCGGCTTGCGGTTGAAATCCGGGGCCCGAGACCGTCAATCTGTACACATCGGGTGTGTATGGCGCTACGATGCGCCGCCTTCCGCAGGAGGTGCCACATGGCACAGGCATTGCGACCCAACTCCAAGACCGTCGGTTCCCTCTTCGCCACCGACCACAAGCCCCATCCGCTCCAGGACACCCTGCTCGCCGTGACGCTGGTCCTCGGAGTGACGGCCTTCGTCACCGCGATGTTCCACAGCCTCCATCTGCTCAGCTCGTGGACGGGACTGGTGGGCATCCTGACCGGGGCGGCCGGACAGTTCGTCTCCGTGACGACCCGGGAGCGCTTCGGGCTGATCCTGGGTCTCGGTGCCTCCGCCGTCGGCTTCTTCCTCGGCATGGCACACGGCGGCCTCTTCGGCGGCGTCATCGGCTGACCGGCGCCCCGGCCCTCGGGAGCCGCCGGCCCGCGGTCTCCACAACCTCCGGCCCCACGGCCGGACAACACCTCCGGGTGCCCCGGCCACGTATTGGTCGGGGCACAGGTTCCATACGGCCAGACGAGGCGCTCGCAGGGCGCAGTAGGCTTCGGCGCGAGAGCCGGAGCCCCTGTACCCATGGGGACACACCAGCCCGAGGAGCGCCCCGAATGAGCCTGACCCTGAGGACCATCAGCCGAGAGCAGCATCTGGCGTACATCCAGAGTCTGCCCGCGGCTAGCCACATGCAGGTCCCGGCCTGGGCAGACGTGAAGGCCGAGTGGCGCTCCGAGAGCCTCGGATGGTTCGACAACAGGTCCGGCGAGATGGTCGGGGCGGGTCTCGTCCTGTACCGCCAGCTGCCCAAGATCAAGCGCTACCTCGCCTATCTGCCCGAGGGCCCGGTCATCAACTGGTTCACGCCGAATCTGACCGACTGGCTGGATCCGATGCTCGCGCACCTCAAGCAGCAGGGCGCCTTCTCCGTGAAGATGGGCCCGCCTGTGATCATCCGGCGCTGGGAGGCCGCTTCGATCAAGAAGGGCATCCAGGACCCGGACGTGAAGCGCCTGCGCGACATCGAGGCGGACTTCATCGAGCCGCGCGCCTTCGAGGTCGCCGACAAGCTGCGGCGCATGGGCTGGCAGCAGGGCGAGGACGGCGGGGCGGGCTTCGGCGACGTACAGCCCCGCTACGTCTACCAGGTGCCGCTGGCCAACCGGTCGCTGGAGGACGTCCACAAGGGCTTCAACCAGCTCTGGCGGCGCAACATCAAGAAGGCCGAGAAGGCCGGCGTCGAGGTCGTCCAGGGCGGCTACCAGGACCTGGAGGAGTGGCAGCGCCTCTACGAGATCACGGCCCTGCGCGACCACTTCCGGCCCCGACCGCTCGCGTACTTCCAGCGCATGTGGACGGCCCTCAACACCGAGGACCCCAACCGCATGCGGCTGTACTTCGCCCGGCACGAGGGTGTGAACCTCTCCGCCGCGACGATGCTGGTCGTCGGCGGGCACGTCTGGTACTCCTACGGAGCCTCCGACAACATCGGGCGCGAGGTCCGGCCCTCGAACGCGATGCAGTGGCGGATGCTGCGCGACGCCTACGCGCTCGGCGCCACCGTCTACGACCTGCGCGGCATCTCCGACTCGCTGGACGAGACCGATCACCTCTTCGGCCTCATCCAGTTCAAGGTGGGCACCGGTGGGCAGGCCGCCGAATACCTCGGTGAGTGGGACTTCCCGCTCAACAAACTGCTCCACAAGGCGCTCGACATCTACATGTCGCGCCGCTGACGTACCAGAATTCGCCTTCACACCTCTGATACACCGCTGCCACGAGAAAGGTTCCAGGTCCGGCCATGGCGCTCACGCTCTACGTCGACACCGCACGCTGGCGGGCGCACCACAAGCACGTGTCCGAGCAGTTCCCGGGGCTCGTCCCGGTCTGCAAGGGCAACGGCTACGGCTTCGGCCACGAGCGGCTCGCGGACGAGGCCACTCGCATGGGCTCCGACGTCCTGGCCGTGGGCACGACGTACGAGGCCGCACGGATCAAGGACTGGTTCGGCGGCGACCTCCTCGTGCTGACGCCGTTCAGACGGGGCGAGGAGCCCGTACCACTGCCTGACCGGGTCATCCGCTCGGTGTCGTCGGTCGACGGCGTCTACGGCCTTGTGGGCGCCCGTGTCGTCATCGAGGTCATGTCCTCCATGAAGCGGCACGGTGTGAGCGAGCAGGACCTGCCCCAGCTCCACGCCGCCATAGAGAACGTGCGCCTTGAGGGCTTCGCGATCCACCTGCCCCTGGACCGCACCGACGGCTCGGACGCCGTCGAGGAGGTCATCGGCTGGATGGACCGGCTGCGCGCGGCCCGGCTGCCGCTGCACACCATGTTCGTCAGCCACCTCAAGGCCGAGGAACTCGCCCGGCTGCAGCAGCAGTTCCCGCAGACCCGCTTCCGTGCCCGCATCGGCACGCGGCTGTGGCTGGGGGACCACGACGCCACCGAGTACCGCGGAGCCGTCCTGGACGTCACCCCTGTCTCCAAGGGCGACCGTTTCGGCTACCGCCAGCAGAAGGTCGCCTCGGACGGCTGGCTGGTGGTCGTGGCGGGCGGTACGTCGCACGGAGTGGGTCTGGAAGCCCCGAAGGCCCTGCACGGCGTCATGCCGCGCGCCAAGGGCGTCGCCAGGGCCGGTCTCGCCACGGTCAACCGGAACCTCTCACCGTTCGTCTGGGGCGCCAAGCAGCGCTGGTTCGCGGAGCCCCCGCACATGCAGGTCTCGATCCTCTTCGTGCCCTCGGACGCCCCGGAGCCGAAGGTCGGCGAGGAGCTGGTGGCCCATCTGCGGCACACCACCACGCAGTTCGACCGCATCGTCGAACGCTGACAGCGGGGAGACACCAAGCCCCGCACACAGACGAAAGGCCGTACACGGAATCCGTGTACGGCCTTTTACGTGACTCGCCCGCGCCCTGTTCGCTCAGGGCGAACGCCGCTTCGTCGGTTCGTCGTCGGCGCCCCACTCCACGTACGGCCCGTCGAAGTGTGCGGCGTGCCGCGGCGGGTGGGCCGCGGCTCCCAGGACGAAGACGTCCTGCGCGCCGTCGAGCACGCCACCGGACGGGTCGTCGTCACCGGACCGGCGCACCACGTCCCGCTCCGGCATGAGGATGTCGCGCACGATCACCGCGCACAGATACAGCGTCCCCAACAGGTGCACGGCGATGGCCAGTTGGTACCCCTCCTGCGGCAGTCCCTTGTGGGCGTCCCCGCTGGTCGTGTACGCGAGGTACATCCAGATGCCGAGGAAGTACGCCACCTCGCACGCCTGCCAGATCAGGAAGTCCCGCCACTTCGGACGGGCCAGCACGGCGAGGGGCACCAGCCACAGCACGTACTGCGGCGAGTAGACCTTGTTGGTGAGGATGAAGGCCGCGACGATCAGGAACGCCAGCTGGGCGAAGCGCGGCCGGCGCGGAGCGGTCAGCGCGAGAGCCGCGACACCCACGCAGGAGATAAGCATCAGCACCGTGGCGAACGTGTTGACCGTGTCGGTGTCGAACGGGGTCTCCATGCGCTGGGACAGGATCAGCCAGAAGGAGCCGAAGTCGACGCCGCGTTCCTGGCTGAACGTGTAGAACTTCGACCAGCCCTCGGGTGCCAGCAGCATGACCGGAAGGTTCACGACCAGCCAGGAGCCGACGGCACCGAGCAGCGCCGTACCGAACTCCCGCCACCTGCCCGCGCGCCAGCACAGTACGAGCAGTGGCCCGAGCAGCAGCGCAGGATAGAGCTTGGCGGCCGTGGCGAGCCCCAGCAGGACTCCGAAGGCAAGCGGGCGGCTCCGTGCCCACATCAGCATCGCCGCGGCCGTCAGAGCGACGGCCAGCAGGTCCCAGTTGATCGTGGCGGTCAGCGCGAAGGCAGGCGCCAGAGCGACCAGCAGGCCGTCCCAGGGGCGCCTCCGGTGGGTGCGGGTCACGCAGACGGCGATGACGGCCGCACACGCCATCAGCATCCCGGCGTTGACCATCCAGTAGACCTGCTCCTGGTCCTGGATGCTGCCGCTGCCCGGCGTCAGCCACGAGGCGACCTCCATGAACACACCGGTCAGCACCGGGTATTCGAGGTACTCCATATCGCCTTCGAGCTTGTCGAAGTACGGCACCAGCCCGTCGGCGAAGCCCCGCCCCTGGTAGAGGTGCGGGATGTCCGAGTAGCAGGCATGTGTGTACTGCGAGCTGGCCCCGAAGAACCAGGCGCCGTCATAGCAGGGCAGCTTCTGCACCATGCCGAGGGCGAACATGCCGATCGCGACGAGCGCGATGATCCGCACGGGAGTCCACCAGGACGTCCCGAGCAGCGCACGCCGCCCGAGAGGACCACCGAACAGTTCACTGCCGGTCGCGGCAACCGGGTCCTCCTTGGTCGGCCGCACCAGATCTGGCTCGTCCACGCTCGCTCGCGTCGTTTCTGCGCTGGGCATGCCGCACATCCTGCCGTACGCGCCTAGGAATACGCCGAGGGCCGTCACACCGAGTCGGTGTGACGGCCCTCGTTTCACGTGAAACACCTCACTGCGGATGTTTCACGTGAAACACCCCGTGGAGGCAGCTATCCGGTTGATCATCCGAAGATGCCGCCATTGCCATTACCTCTGGTATTGCCTGGATCTTCGGATTCCGTGGGTGAGGACGTCACCCCGCCGTCTGTGCCACCGGTCTCGGTGCCACCGGTTTCGGTCCCGCCGGTGTCCTCGCATTCGAAGGTGCCGAAGGGGCCACAGGTCTCGCTCGCGGAGGGCGAGGGAGTGGTCTCCGTCTCGCTGGGCTCCGTACTGGGCTCGGGCTGCTCCTCTTCGGACTCGGTGGGCGTGGGAGTCGCGCTCGGGGTCGGAATATCGTTGACGACCTCGCCGATGGGCTCGGCCTCCGGGAAGTCCTCAGCCGGCTCGCCCTTGAGCGCCTGCTCCATGTAGTCGTGCCAGACCTCGGCCGGGAACGAGGCACCGTGGATGGTCTCCTGGCCACCCGTGCCGTACATCTCCAGGAACGGACGACTCTTCTTGGTCTCGTCGTCGTCCATGCGGTACATGCTGACCGCCGTCGACAGCTGCGGCGTGTACCCGACGAACCAGGCGGACTTGTTGCCGTCCGTCGTACCGGTCTTACCGGCCACCTCGCGGCCGTCGAGCTGGGCCGAGGTACCCGTTCCGTCCTCGACGACGGTCTTCAGGACGTCGGTGACGTTGTCGGCGACCTGCTCAGTGAAGGCTTCCTTGGCCGCGGACTTGTGCTTCCACACGCTGCCCCCCTCGTACTCGACCTCCTTGACCGAGAACGGGTCGTTCTGCTGCCCGCTGGTCGCGAACGTCGCGTACGAGCCGGCCATGCGGATCGCGCTGGGGTCGGAGATACCGATGGAGAAGGACGGGAAGGTGGTACCCGTCAGACTGTTCGGCCTGAGGCCGGCGTTTTCCGCCGCCTTCTTCACCTTGTCCAGACCCACATCCATGCCGAGCTGCACGAAGGCGGAGTTCGCCGAGACCCTCATGGCCTCACGCAGATCGATCCGGTAGTTCGGCGGAGAGCCGTACGACGCGTCGTCGTCGTTGGTCTGGAGCCACTCCTTGCCCTTGTCGTTCTTCCAGACACTGCCGTCGTAGGTCTTGATCTTGAGTTTGTTCTTGCCGCTGTAGAAGCTGTCCGGCGAGACCTTGGTGCGTTCGTCCTGTGCCTGGGACTCCCCGAGGTCGGGGTCGCGCTTGCCGTCCTGCATGGCGGCCGCCAGGACGAACGGCTTGAACGTCGAGCCGACCGCGGCACCGGTCTCATCGGCGTTGTTGGTGAAGTGCTTGGTCGCGGACTCACCGCCGTAGATGGCGACGATGGCTCCGTCCTTCGGGTCCACGGAGGCCCCGCCGAACTGGACGTGTGTATCGGTCTTCGGCCGACGCTTCACGTCGAGGTTCTCCTTGCGAACCTTCTTCACGGCCTTCTCGAGGTCGGCGACCTTCTTCTTGTCGAAGGTCGTGTGGATCTCGTAGCCGCCCTGCCGGAGCTGTTCCTCGGTGATGTCGGTGTTGTTGATCACATAGCCCTTGGCGAGATCGACGAGGTAGCCGATCTGACCGCCCAGCTCGGAGCTGGACCGCGGGTTCTGGAGCTTGGGGAGTTCCTTGAACTCGGCCCGCTTCGTGGCCGACAGGTGCCCGTCCTTGACCATCTCGTCGAGGATCCAGCTCCATCGTTCCGTGGCCCGCCTGGTGTTGGCCTCTTGCGTGGCCCCGGGGTCGATCGCCGTCGCTCCCGCGGGGTCGTAGTACGTGGCGCCCTTCAGAACAGCAGCGAGAAGGGCGCACTCGCTCTCGTCCATCTCGGTCGCGTCCTTGCCGAAATACGAACGAGCGGCCGCCTGAAGGCCGTAGGAGGTGCGGCCGTAGTAGGCGGTGTTCAGGTACCCCGCCATGACCTCCTCCTTGGGCTCGGTGCGGCCCACCTTGATGGAGACAAGCAGTTCCTTGAACTTCCGGGACACCGTCTGTGACTGGTCGTTCAGCATCGCGTTCTTCACGTACTGCTGGGTGATGGTCGAGCCGCCCTGCGTCTCGCCGCCCTTGGCCATGTTGAAGAGCGCGCGGCCGATACCCACGGGGTCGATGCCCTTGTCGGTCTCGAACTTCTTGTTCTCGGCCGACATGACGGCGTACCGCATCGCCTCGGGGATCTGCTCGTACTTGATGTTCTGGCGGTTGGTCTCACCGCCCGTGGACACCATCGGCTTGTTGTTGGCCCAGTAGTAGACGTTGTTCTGCGCCTTCGCGGCGGCAGCGACGTCCGGCACGCCCACCATGGCGTACGCGATGCCCGCCACGGCCATCAGGCTGCCGCAGAAGCCGATGAACGTACCCGTCACGAGCTTCCACGAGGGCATCCAACGTGCCCATCCGTACTTGCCCGCGCGCGGATAGTCGATGATCCGCTTCTTGTAGGGGTCGGGCTCGCGCCCTCTGCCCCGCCCAGGGCCGTTGGGCCCGCCGGGACCACCACGCCGGCCGCCACCACCGTGGCCGCCGTTCCCCGCCCCGTCGGCGGCTCTGCGCCTGCCACCGCTGGTGCTGCTTCTCTGTGCTGCCCGCCGGGCCTCTGCACGGCTGCCGAACGGGCGCTCCTCACCTCCCGAGTCATAGGAGTCGGAAGGAGACCCGGTGGCGCTCCGCGGCGCCGCACGGCGGCCGGAGGACGACCCGGTCTGGCCGCGTCGGGCCGCGGCACGTCCGCCGCCTTGCGGCTGCGGCGGTTTGCGACGGTGCTCGCTCATCGAACGATTACTCCTCGGGCAGGCGCACCTGAGCGCGCCTGGAAACGGCGGCTGGTTTCCGGTCCCCCCGAAGTACGGATGCGGTCGTTCTTACATTCATCCGTACTGCACCGAGGACGAGGACGTCCCCATGCGTCACTCGGTTCCCGGTGGTTTGCATGGCGCACAGACTACGCACCGTCAAAACCTGCCTAGCACCGAAGTTCACCCCAAATCAGGCAACTTGCTTCCTACGAATTGGTGATGTGACCCCGTTCACGATGCCCCCTCTTGTCGCATGCGACGGACCGATCTATCGTTCTGATGTATCGAGTCGATACATCAGCTCGGCATAAAGACCGTCACGGCAAGACCGCGGCAGAGAGGAGGCGACGATGAGCCGGCGTTCCGGGATCCTCGAGTTCGCCGTCCTCGGCCTGCTCCGCGAGTCCCCGATGCACGGCTATGAGCTGCGCAAACGTCTCAATACGTCACTGGGTGTGTTCCGTGCGTTCAGCTACGGGACGCTCTACCCCTGCCTCAAGACGCTGGTCGCCAGCGGCTGGTTGATCGAGGAGCCGGGGAACACCCCCGAGGACGCGCTCGCGGCGCCACTCTCAGGGCGTCGCGCCAAGATCGTCTATCGGTTGACGGCCGAAGGTAAGGAGCATTTCGAGGACCTGCTCTCACAGACGGGTCCCGACGCGTACGAGGACGAGCACTTCGCGGCTCGCTTCGCCTTCTTCGGCCAGACGTCACGGGATGTACGGATGCGGGTCCTCGAAGGCCGCCGCAGCCGTCTGGAGGAGCGCCTGGAGAAGATGCGTGCCTCTCTGGCGCGCACCCGGGAGCGCCTCGACGACTACACCCTTGAGCTCCAGCGCCACGGAATGGAGTCCGTGGAGCGCGAAGTGCGCTGGCTGAACGAGCTCATCGAGAGCGAGCGGGCCGGACGGGACCAGCAGCGTCCCGGACCGGACGGCTCCGCTCAGCAGAACAGCACATCTGGGGAGTCGGGCGGCCTGCCCCGGCCCGGGGACACTCCCGGGCCGGATCCGTCCGATGACACTGCCACGTGAAGTCCTCTCAGGGCTTCACCGAGTACACACAGGGAGCAACCGGAATGGGTTCGGTGCGCGTAGCCATCGTCGGCGTGGGCAACTGCGCCGCGTCGCTGGTCCAGGGAGTCGAGTACTACAAGGACGCCGACCCGGCGTCCAAGGTGCCCGGCCTGATGCATGTCCAGTTCGGCGACTACCACGTGGGTGACGTCGAGTTCGTCGCCGCCTTCGATGTCGACGCGAAGAAGGTCGGCCTCGACCTCTCGGACGCCATCGGTGCCAGCGAGAACAACACCATCAAGATCTGCGACGTCCCGAGCAAGGGCGTCACGGTCCAGCGCGGTCACACCTACGACGGTCTCGGCAAGTACTACCGCGAGACGATCGAGGAGTCCGCCGAGGCCCCGGTCGACATCGTCCAGATCCTCAAGGACAAGCAGGTCGACGTCCTCGTCTGCTACCTGCCCGTCGGTTCCGAGGACGCGGCGAAGTTCTACGCCCAGGCCGCCATCGACGCCAAGGTCGCCTTCGTCAACGCCCTGCCGGTCTTCATCGCCGGCACCAAGGAGTGGGCGGACAAGTTCACCGAGGCGGGCGTCCCGATCGTCGGCGACGACATCAAGTCGCAGGTCGGCGCCACCATCACGCACCGCGTGATGGCGAAGCTGTTCGAGGACCGCGGTGTCCGCCTCGAGCGCACGATGCAGCTCAACGTCGGCGGCAACATGGACTTCAAGAACATGCTGGAGCGCGACCGCCTCGAGTCGAAGAAGATCTCGAAGACGCAGGCCGTCACCTCGCAGATCCCCGACCGCGACATGGGCGCGAAGAACGTCCACATCGGTCCCTCGGACTACGTGGCCTGGCTGGACGACCGCAAGTGGGCGTACGTCCGCCTCGAGGGCCGTGCCTTCGGTGACGTCCCGCTGAACCTGGAGTACAAGCTCGAGGTCTGGGACTCCCCGAACTCCGCTGGTGTCATCATCGACGCCCTGCGCGCCGCGAAGATCGCCAAGGACCGCGGCATCGGCGGCCCGATCCTCTCCGCGTCGAGCTACTTCATGAAGTCGCCGCCGGTCCAGTACTTCGACGACGAGGCCTACGACAACGTCGAGAAGTTCATCAAGGGCGAGGTCGAGCGCTAAACCGCTTGATGTGCCGCTCTGTTGAGGGTCCCCGGGTCGCAAGCCCGGGGACCCTCCTCGTATGTGAGGCTGTGCCCCATGGCTGTCGTGCGTGACCTGCGCGTCCTCCTGCGCTTCGGGAACTTCCGGCGTCTGCTCGCCGTCCGGCTGTTGTCGCAGGGTGCCGACGGCGTCTATCAGGTCGCGCTCGCCACATACGTCGTCTTCTCACCGGAGAAGCAGACCTCGGCGGCGGCGATCGCCTCGGCAATGGCGGTCCTGCTGCTCCCGTACTCCCTCGTCGGCCCCTTCGCCGGCGTCCTGCTGGACCGCTGGCGGCGCCGCCAGGTCTTCCTGTACGGGAATCTGCTGCGGGCGGTGCTGGCCGCCCTGACGGCCGTCCTCATGCTGAGCGGCGTGCCGGACTGGCTCTTCTACGCGTCCGCCCTGTGCGTGACCGCGGTCAACCGGTTCGTCCTGGCCGGCCTGTCCGCCGCACTGCCCCGCGTCGTCGACTCCGAGCGCCTGGTGATGGCCAACTCCCTTTCACCCACGGCCGGAACGCTCGCCGCGACCCTGGGCGGCGGTCTCGCCTTCGTCGTCCGTCTGGTCGCCTCGGACTCCGACGCGGCGGTCGTCCTCGTCGGAGCGGCCCTCTACGTGTGCTCAGCGCTTGCCTCGCTGCGCCTGGCGCCGGAACTTCTGGGACCCGACCGGGAGTTGGTGCATCCACGGTTGAAGGCGGCCCTGGTCGGCACGGCGCACGGCCTGACGTCAGGCGTACGTCATCTGGCCCAGCCCCCACGACGGGAGGCCGCCCGGGCCCTGGCCGCGATGACGCTGATGCGGTTCTGCTACGGCGCCCTGACGGTCATGGTGCTGATGCTCTGCCGGTACGCCTGGTCGTCGGGCTCGGACGACGACGGGCTCGCCCTCCTGGGCCTGGCCGTGGGGATCTCCGGAGCGGGCTTCTTCGCCGCGGCAGTGCTGACCCCGGCGGCGGTCGGCCGACTGGGGCCGAGCGGCTGGATCATCGCCTGTGCCGGATCCGCCGCGGTCCTGGAACCGGCACTCGGGCTGCCGTTCGCCGAAGTCCCCATACTGGTCGCGGCCTTCGTCCTCGGCCTGACCACCCAGGGCGCGAAGATCGCCACGGACACCGTGGTCCAGTCGTCCGTCGACGACGGCTTCCGTGGCCGGATCTTCGCCGTCTACGACGTTCTGTTCAATGTGGCCTTCGTCGCCGCCGCCGCGATGGCCGCGCTGATGCTGCCTCCTGACGGCCGCTCGGTCCCGCTGGTGGTCACGGTGGCCGTTATCTACGGGGCAGTTGCTGTGACTATGGCCCGCTTTGAGCGGCAGTAAGTGTCACATCAATGACACAGAGCCACTGTGGGCTACAGAGTTGTCAGTGGCGGCCGGTAGCTTACGTGCGTCTTATTTCGCGCCACGCGCCTACGTCCGAGGGGGACCCTCAAAGTGACCACTCCGCCGCCCCAAGGCCAGAACCCGTTCGCACAGGGGCAGCCGCCTCAGGGCCAGAACCCCTACGGGCAGCCTCCGAGCGGGAACCCGTACGGCCAGCCGCAGCCCGGAGACCCCCAGCAGTCCCCGTACTTCAACCAGGGCGCGCCGGTTCCGCCGCCCGCTCCGGCGCGTAGCGGCTTCAAGAAGTACCTGCGGTTCATCATCCCCGTGGCCGCGCTGTCCATAGCCGCCGGCACCTACTTCTTCGGTGGCGACGACGCCACGAAGCTCCAGGCGGGCGACTGCCTGCGCAACACGGGCTCCGACTCCAACGCCACAGTCGAGAAGCTCGACTGCAGTGACTCGAAGGCCACCCACAAGGTTCTGGCGAAGAAGGACGGCTCCAGCCTGGCGCAGCTCGCCTGCCAGTCCGTCCAGGGCACCACTGCCGCTCTCTCCTGGCAGGAAGGGTCCGACTCCTTCGTGCTCTGCCTGGCGGACAACAAGTAGGAGCGGTGCAGACGCGAGGGGCGTTGTTTCACGTGAAACAACGCCCCTCGGCACGTTCTGGTCCGGGAAGCGAGTCATGTTTCACGTGAAACATGACCCCGCCTCGCATCCTCAGTTCTGTGCGGCCCACCACTCCTTGAGCGCCGACACCGCTGCGTCGTACTCCATCGGCCCGTTCTCCAGACGCAGTTCCATGAGGAACTTGTAGGCCTGCCCGATGACCGGGCCGGGCGCGACACCCAGGATCTCCATGATCTGGTTGCCGTCGAGGTCGGGCCGGATCGCGTCCAGCTCCTCCTGCTCCTGAAGCTGGGCGATGCGCTCCTCCAGGCCGTCGTACGCACGGGAGAGCGTGGTGGCCTTGCGCTTGTTGCGCGTCGTGCAGTCCGAGCGGGTCAGCTTGTGGAGGCGGTCGAGGAGCGGGCCCGCATCACGCACGTACCGGCGGACCGCGGAGTCCGTCCACTCCCCGGTGCCGTAGCCGTGGAAGCGCAGGTGCAGCTCGACCAGACGCGAGACGTCCTTCACGAGCTCATTGGAGTACTTGAGCTCGGTCATCCGCTTCTTGGTCATCTTGGCGCCCACCACCTCGTGGTGGTGGAAGGAGACCCGACCGTCGTCCTCGAAACGACGCGTCCGCGGCTTGCCGATGTCATGCAGCAGTGCGGCCAGGCGCAGCGTCAGGTCGGGACCGTCCTCCTCCAGCGCCATCGCCTGCTCCAGGACGATCAGCGTGTGGTCGTAGACGTCCTTGTGCCGATGGTGCTCGTCCCGCTCCAGGCGCAGCGCGGGCAGCTCGGGCAGCACCCGGTCGGCGAGCCCGGTGTCGACGAGCAGTGTCAGTCCCTTCCTCGGGTGCGCGGACAGGACCAGCTTGTTCAGCTCGTCGCGCACGCGCTCGGAGGAGACGATCTCGATGCGCTCGGACATGGCCTTCATGGCCGCGACGACGTCCGGTGCCACCTCGAAGTCGAGCTGTGCGGCGAACCGCGCGGCCCGCATCATCCGCAGCGGGTCGTCGGAGAAGGAGGCTTCAGGAGTGCTCGGAGTCCGCAGAACGCGCGCGGCAAGATCGTCGAGCCCGCCGTGCGGATCGATGAACTCCTTCTCGGGGAGCGCCACGGCCATCGCGTTCACCGTGAAGTCACGGCGCACCAGGTCCTGCTCGATCGAGTCGCCGTACGAGACCTCGGGCTTGCGCGAGGTCCGGTCGTACGCCTCCGAGCGGTAGGTCGTCACCTCGATCTGGAAGCTCTGGCTGACGTCTCCGACGCGGGCGTCCTTCTGCCCGCCGACCGTGCCGAAGGCGATCCCGACCTCCCACACGGCGTCCGCCCAGGGCCGCATGATCTTCAGTACGTCCTCGGGCCGGGCGTCGGTCGTGAAGTCGAGGTCGTTGCCGAGCCGGCCGAGGAGGGCATCCCGGACCGAGCCGCCGACCAGGGCGAGGGAGAACCCGGCCTCCTGGAAACGGCGGGCGAGCTCATCGGCGACGGGGGACACCCGCAGCAGTTCGCTCACCGCGCGGCTCTGCACCTGATTCAGGGCACTGGGATTGTCTTCGTTGGCGTTCGGCACAACAGAAAAGGGTACGTGGCCCGGACCCCCGCGGGCGCCTCCATTAAACGTGCACGGACACCTTCCCTCGTCCCTGCGGAGGCCTCGCCACTGATAGGCGGACATAGTGGGACAGCACGGTCTCGTCCCCGATCTTGTGGACCGGACCGCGGCACTTACCCTCAGCGCGCATCGTTACCATGCGTGGACGCACATTCCGACGACCACTGACGACGACGAGGGACGGGCGAGCGCGTGGCCGAGGCGGCAGACTTCCAGGGGATGACTCCCTCACCTGCCCGCCGCTGGCTGCGGCGCACCGGGGCGCTGCTGGCCGCGGCCCCCCTGCTGGCCGGCTTCTGCCAGCTGCCCGTGGCGCCGTCCGCGCACGCGGCCGAGCGCAGCGCCGCAGCGGAGGTCTCCGGTTCCCGTACGGTCGGTGTCTCCCTGGACACGCTCAGCCCTCGCGTGCCCTCCGAAGGGGACACGCTCACCGTGTCCGGCCGGATCGTCAACAAGGGCAAGCAGACGATCACCGGCGCGCACGTCGGTCTCCGGGTGGGCCCGACGATGGGCGGTCGCTCGGCGATCGACGACGCCGCGCAGAGCAACCCGTACGCCGGTACGGACGTCGGCGGCAAGTACGTCGCGAAGTTCGCCAAGCTGGCGCCGGGTGTCCCGCAGACCTTCAGCATCTCCGTCCCCGTCGACAAGCTGCCCCTCTCCTCCGACGGCGTCTACCAGCTCGGTGTCACGCTCACCGGCCGGACCGCCGCCGCCGCGTACGACCAGATCCTTGGCATCGAGCGGACCTTCATTCCGTGGCAGCCCGAAGCCGCAGACACGAAGACCCGGACCACCTACCTCTGGCCGCTCATCTCCACCTCCCACATGACGGCCGAGACGGGTTCGAACGAGCAGCAGACCCCCGTCTTCAAGGACGACGACCTGGCCGCGGAGCTCGCCCCCGGCGGGCGCCTGCAGCAGCTCCTCTCGCTCGGCAAGAACCTCGACGTCACATGGGTCGTCGACCCGGATCTGCTGGCTTCCGTCGACGCGATGACCCGCAGCTACCGCGTCCAGGTGAACGGCTCCAGCACGGCGACCACGGCGGGCACGCACCAGGCGGTGGCCAAGCAGTGGCTCGCCGAGCTGGAGAAAACGGTCGAGAACGAGGAAGTCGTCGCTCTCCCGTTCGCCGACCCGGATCTGGCGTCGCTGGCCCACAACGGAAAGACCGCCACCGGGTCGCTCAGCCGCCTCAAGGACGCCACCACAGTGGCCGCGACGACGGTGGAGTCGATCCTCCATGTGACCCCCAGCACGGACTACGCCTGGCCCGCGAACGGCGCGATCGACCCCTCGATCGTCAAGGTCGCCACCTCGGCCGGAGCCGACACGGTGATCGCCCGCAGCGACAGCCTCAAGGAGGCCGGAAGCCTTCCGTACACGCCTTCCGCGGCGCGTCCGATCGGCGGCGGCACCACGGCGGTGGTCGCGGACGCCCGTCTGTCGACGGCGTTCCAGGGCGACATGACGGTGGCGGACAACTCCACCCTCGCCGTGCAGAAGTTTCTCGCTCAGAGCCTGATGTTCTCGCTCCAGGTCCCGGACAAGCAGCGCAGCGTCGTGGTCGCCCCCCAGCGCATGCCGACCTCCAGCCAGGCCCAGGCGATGGCACAGGCGCTGACGGCGCTCCAGGACGGAAACTGGTCCCAGTCGGCGGATCTGTCCGCGGCCACCAAGGCCAAGCCGGACGCGGGCGCCACCACGCGGGTCCCGTCGGCGGGGTCGTACCCCTCCTCGCTGCGCAAGCAGGAGCTGCCGCAGACGGCCTTCGAGCAGATCGAGCGCACGCAGGACGACCTCGACAGCTTCCAGGTGATCCTCGCGGACAAGTCCCGCGTGGCCACCCCCTTCGGACGGGCCATGGACCGGTCGGTGTCCACGTCCTGGCGCGGCCGCAGCACCGACGCGACGCTCTACCGCGACGGTGTGGAGGCGTACCTCACCCTGCTCACCGAGAGCGTCGGACTGATCGAGAAGTCCGAGGCGAAGCTGTCGGGCCGCAGCGCCACGATCCCCGTGACGGTGCAGAACAACCTCGTCCAGGGTGTCGATCACCTGACGCTGCGCCTGACCTCGACCCAGCCGAGCCGCCTCAGCATCGGCGACGGCGCCTACGACGAACAGCCGGTCACGGTCTCGGGCGGGCACAGCCAGTCGGTGAAGTTCACCACCAACGCGCACGCCAACGGCCGGGCGGGAGTCGTCGCCCAGCTGTTCACGGAGGACGGCCGGCCGTACGGTCCCGAAGTCGCCTTCGACGTGAAAGTCACCGAGATCACCGCCACGGTGATGCTGGTCATCGCCGGTGGTGTTCTGCTGCTCGTGCTCGCCGGATTCCGGATGTACACCCAGCGCAAGCGCGCGGCTGCCCGCCAGACCACGCAGGAATCCGAGAACGCCCAGGCGGACGGCGAGGACGAGGACGCGGACGCTCCCGAAGCATCCGAAGCCGAGTCGAGGGCACACGAGCCCGAGCACCCGAGTGACCCTTCACCGGACACCGCAGCGGAAATCACGGACCCGTCCGGCACTGGTGAGAGAGTGGACCGTTGAGCGATGTCGCGGCCGGTGGGCCCGGGGACGATGAGGTGGGGTAACCATGAACGCGCCGTACGACGGTGACCGCGGTCAGGGCGCGGGCGGCTCCGGCCACCCCGACGACCCGCCGCAGGGCCCGCCGGAGCCCGGCGAGGTGCCTCAGCAACCCGCACCCGACGTGTACCTCCAGGATGCCTACGCCCAGGATCCCTACCGGGCCCAGGATCTCGCCGCCCAGGACCCTGTCACCGAGGCCCTCTACGACCGCGCCGCGCATCCCCCGCCGCCGCCCGGCACCTACCAGCCCCAGCCCCCGCTCTACGCTCAGCCGCCCCAGTCCCCGTACGCCCCCGACCCGCGCGTGTGGGCCCAGACCCCGGCCCCCGAGCCGGAGGGCCCCACCCAGTACCTGCCGTACGGCGACGACCCCCGTACGACCCAGTTCGTGGGCGTCGACGACCTGGTGACCCAGGCCGGCGAGCAGCGACACGAGCCGGACGCCTTCGCTCATCTCTTCCGGGACCAGCAGCAGGGCGGCGCGTACCCGCCCGCGGGAGGTCCGCCCAGCGTGCCTTCTCCTACGCCGGAACCCGCTCCGGCTGCTGAGCCGCCTTCGACGCCCCCGCCCGCACCCGCGCCGGCGGCCGCGAAGAAGTCCGGTGGCCGGGCGTCCGGCCTGCTGAAGTCCAGCGCGGTCATGGCGGCGGGCACCATGGTGTCCCGCCTCACCGGCTTCATCCGCTCCGCGCTGATCGTCGCGGCGCTGGGCGTCGGCCTCCTCGGCGACACCTTCCAGGTCGCCTACCAGCTGCCGACGATGATCTACATCCTGACCGTCGGCGGCGGCCTCAACTCCGTCTTCGTACCGCAGCTGGTGCGCGCCATGAAGGACGACGAGGACGGTGGTGAGGCATTCGCCAACCGGCTGCTGACCCTCGTCGTCGTGGTTCTCGGCGCGCTCACCGCGCTCGCGGTGCTCGCCGCTCCGTTCCTGGTCCGCGTGCTGTCGACGCCGGTCGCCAGGGACGCGGCGGCCAACGACGTGGCTGTCACCTTCGCCCGCTACTTCCTGCCCACGATCTTCTTCATGGGCATCCACGTGGTGATGGGCCAGATCCTGAACGCGCGCGGACGGTTCGGCGCGATGATGTGGACCCCGGTCCTCAACAACGTCGTCATCATCGTGACGCTCGGACTGTTCATCTGGGTGTACGGCACCGCGGAGAACTCCGGCATGGAAGCCGCGACGATTCCGCCGGAGGGCGAGCGGCTTCTCGGCATCGGTGTTCTGCTCGGCCTCGTCGTCCAGGCACTCGCGATGATCCCGTACCTCCGTGAGACCGGTTTCCGGCTGCGGCTGCGCTTCGACTGGAAGGGCCACGGGCTCGGCAAGGCGGCGATGCTCGCCAAGTGGACCGTGCTCTTCGTCCTCGCCAACCAGGCCGGCGCGATCGTCGTGACCCAGCTGTCCACCGCGGCGGGCAAGGACTCACCGGTCGACGGCACCGGCTTCGCGGCCTACGCCAACGCCCAGCTCATCTGGGGTCTGCCGCAGGCCATCATCACGGTCTCCCTGATGGCCGCCCTGCTGCCGCGGCTCTCGCGTTCGGCCCATGAGGGCGACAGCGGCGCGGTGCGCGACGACATCTCCCAGGGTCTGCGTACGACCGCCGTGGCGATCGTGCCGATCTCCTTCGGCTTCGTCGCGCTCGGCATCCCGATGTGCACGCTGATGTTCGGCTCCTCCGGGACCAGCGAGGCGACGAACATGGGCTACATGCTGATGGCCTTCGGCCTGGGCCTGATCCCGTACTCCGTGCAGTACGTCGTGCTGCGCGCCTTCTACGCGTACGAGGACACCCGGACCCCCTTCTACAACACGGTCATCGTGGCCGCCGTCAACGCCGGGGCCTCGGCGCTCTGTTTCTTCCTGCTTCCCCCGCGTTGGGCGGTGGCGGGCATGGCCGCGTCGTACGGTCTTGCCTACGCGATCGGCGTCGGGGTCGCGTGGAGTCGGCTGCGCAAGCGGCTGGGCGGCGACCTGGACGGTGGCCGGGTCCTGCGCACATACGCACGGCTCGGTATCGCGTCGGTGCCGGCCGCACTGCTCAGTGGTGCGGCCTGCTACGGAATCGGCCACACACTGGGACAGGGCGTCGGCGGCTCGTTCGCCTCCCTGCTCGGCGGTGGTGTCGTACTGCTCGGTGTCTTCTACGTCGCGGCGCGGCGGATGCGCATCGAGGAGCTGAACGGAATGGTCGGCATGGTCCGCGGGCGCCTTGGGCGCTGAGACCGGGGTAGGCGCACAACCATCGTGCGCGACCGCGTGTCGTGCATAGGGGCGGACTGTGGGCACAATTGGCTTTGGCGTCGGACAGCGCGCAATGGATGGGGAGGCAGGAACGACGGTGGTGGAACGGAGCACGGCTGCCGTCGACGTGGCAGACAACAGCGGCGACGAGCCGCTGACCGCGAAGGCGGACCAGTCCACGGCCGACGGGGTGGCCCAGAACCGGGAGCGGGACACGGACAGCTCGGAGAGCGAAGAGGAACAGGGGAGCGGGGGGAACGAGAGCCCTGGCAGGACCTCGCCGCCCGAGCTGCACAGCGGTCACAAACTCGCCAGACGCTACCGCCTGGAAGAGTGCGTCACCCGTGTGGACGGTTTCAGCAGTTGGCGTGCGGTGGACGAGAAACTCCGCCGCGCCGTCGGTGTGCACTTGCTGCCCGCCGACCATCCACGAGCGCGCTCCGTCCTGGCGGCGGCCCGTTCTTCCGCCCTCCTGGGTGATCCCCGGTTCGTCCAGGTCCTGGACGCGGTCGAGGAGAACGACCTCGTCTATGTGGTGCACGAGTGGCTGCCTGATGCCACGGAGCTGACAGCGCTCCTGGCTTCCGGCCCGCTGGAGGTGCACGAGGCGTACCAGATGGTCAGCCAGGTCTCCCAGGCGATGGCCGCCGCACACCGTGAGGGGCTGGCGCATCTGAAGCTGACCCCTGGCGCCGTGCTGCGCACCTCGTCCGGACAGTGGCGCATCCGCGGCCTCGCCGTGAACGCGGCGCTGCGCGGCATCAGCTCGGACACTCCGCAGCGCACGGACACGGAGGCGATCGGCGCGCTGCTGTACGCCACGCTCACCCAGCGCTGGCCGTACGAGGACGACGCGTACGGCCTCTCCGGGCTGCCCAAGGGCGTGGGCCTCATCGCCCCCGACCAGGTACGGGCAGGTGTGCACCGGGGCCTTTCGGAGCTCGCGATGCGCGCACTCGTCAACGACGGCGCGACCGCTTCCCGCCAGGAGCCTCCGTGCACCACGCCGGAGGAGCTGGTGAAGGCGGTCGGCGAGATGCCTCGCATCCGGCCGCCGGAGCCCGCGTTCACGGCGCCGCCGGACTACCAGCGCACGACGTACCAGCAGGGCAACTACGGCCGCCCCTCGTCCCACCCGGGGGCCACCCAGCCGGTACCGACTCCCCTGCCTCCGCTGCAGACCCGTACCGGCAAGGCACTCAAGTGGGCGGTGTCCGCCCTTCTGATCGCCGCACTCGGTCTCGGCAGCTGGCAGCTCGCGGACGCGCTCATGGACCGCGGGAAGTCCGACGACACCGGCGACACCCAGACGACGGACGGGAACGACAAGAGCGGCGACAAGGTGAAGCCGGTCAAGCCGATCACCATCGAGGGCGCCGAGGAGTACGTCGCGAAGGGTTCGGCCCAGGCGGCGGGGGACGTGGCCAAGACCTACGACGGCGACAGCTCGACGTACTGGCGGAGCAAGAGCTTCCTGGACGGTCCGGAGATGAACCCGGCCTACAAGCCGGGCGTCGGCATCGTCTACGACCTCGGCTCGAAGCAGGAGATCTCGGCTGCCTCGATAGGTCTCCGGTTCGGCGGTAACCACACGACGGTTTCGCTGTACGCGACGGATTCCATGAGCTCCTCGACGTCGCTGAGCTCGATGCAGAAGCTCGGGACCCTGACAACGAGCGGAACCACCGCGAAGGTGAAGGCCGACAAGAAAGTGAAGACCCAGTACGTGCTGGTGTGGTTCACTGCGCTGCCGTACGCGCCCGGTGACCAGTTCAGCGACGCCGGGTACAAGCAGGCCGTCACCGACGTGAAGTTCACCGGCTGAGTATCCACCGGAGGGGGAGGGGGTTCGATGGCGGACGGCGCCGGGTTCAGCGAAGTGAGCGATCAGGACCTCCTCGCCCGTCATGTGGAGGGCGATCCCGACGCCTTCGGCGAGATAGTGCGGCGTCACCGTGATCGGCTCTGGGCGGTGGCGCTGCGGACGCTGGGCGACCGCGAGGAGGCCGCTGACGCCGTCCAGGACGCCCTCGTCTCCGCCTACCGGGCCGCCCACACCTTCCGTGGCCAGTCGGCCGTCACAACGTGGCTGCACCGGATCACGGTGAACGCCTGCCTGGACCGCGCGCGCAAGGCGGCTTCCAGGAGGACGTCCCCCGTGGACGACACGGAACGGCTCGAACAGCTCCTGGAGCCGCACGAGTCGGCCTCCGCTCCTGCCGAGCGCAACGATCTGCACCGTGAACTGCTGGAGGCGCTGGGCACTCTGCCTCCCGATCAGCGGGCAGCCCTCGTCCTGGTGGACATGCAGGGCTACCCCGTGGCGGAGGCCGCCAGCCTGCTCGATGTGCCGACCGGCACGGTCAAGAGCCGCTGCGCGCGTGGCAGAGCCAGACTTCTCCCGCTGCTCAAACACCTGCGTACGGACAGCGGGAGCGACAGAGCGAGCAAGAAGTCGGGTGAGGGACGGAACCGCACGCAGGGGGCATCCGTCCCACCCGCAGCGGGAGAACACGATGGACCAAGCGATTCAGCTGCTGTGAAGGGCGGAGGTGGGCGAGCGTGACATCCACGACCGACAAAGCCGGGCACCCGGACGTCGAGGAGATCTCCGACCTCACCGAAGGTCTGCTCCCTCCCACCCGCACGGCGGACGTGCGACGGCATCTGGACGACTGCGCGCTCTGCGCCGACGTCTACGACTCGCTGGAGGAGATCCGGGGCCTGCTCGGCACGCTGCCGGGTCCGCTCCGCATGCCCGACGATGTCGCGGGACGTATCGACGCCGCTCTCGCCGCCGAGGCACTGCTGAATGCCACGGTTCCCGAAGACGACGTCACAGGCGCCCTCGCGTCCGTCGGCGCTTCGCGCCCCCTGGCCGATGAGAGCGACGGCGACGGCGGGCATGTTTCACGTGAAACATCGACTGCGGCAGACCGTCCCGCCGGACGCCCCCGCGCCGCCACCGGCCCGGGCCGCGCGAACCGCCCGCGTCGTGTCCGCCGTAGGACTGCGGTCCTGAGCGCCATGTTCACTGCCGCCGCGCTGGGACTCGGCGGTCTCCTGTTCCAGTCGCTGGGCAACAACGCCTCGGACAATGACTCCCCGTCGGCGTCTCCCCAGCAGAGCGACTCCGCGAATACCTTCGCCGAGGGCAAGCTCAAGGGCCAGGTCGCGGATCTTCTGAACAAGGCCGACAAGAAGAAGGACGGCGGCCCTCGCACCTCCAACCCGTACGGCACCCAGTCCACTGAGGGGCCGCACATCCTTAATACGCCCTCAGTCCCGGTTCCCGGGTGCATCACACAGGGAATCGATCGAGACGCAGAACCGCTCGCCTTCAAGGAAGGCTCCTACGAGGGCAAGGACGCGTATCTCGTGGTGCTGCCCGACGTCTCCGACACCACACGCGTCACGGCCTACGTCGTGGACTCCGCCTGTGTGGACAAGCCGTCGATCTCCGCCGGCAAGGTTCTGCTGGAGCACTCCTACGCGCGGAGCTGAGCGAGCCCGGCTCCTCCGCGGACCGTCCTGAGCACCTCTGTGCCACCCCTGGCGTCCCCGCGCGGTGACGCGTCTTCGTGTGCCCGGACACAGCGGGAATGCGCGCCCCTTAGGATCCGTTGGGTGGGGTGAGAGTTCTGAGAGAGGCTCCCACCAGTCGTACGAAGCAGTCTCCAGAGACGAGGAATCATTCCGTGAGCGACGTCCGTAACGTGATCATCATCGGCTCCGGGCCCGCCGGCTACACGGCGGCGCTCTACACCGCGCGCGCGTCGCTTAAGCCGCTGGTGTTCGAGGGCGCCGTCACCGCAGGCGGTGCGCTGATGAACACCACTGAGGTGGAGAACTTCCCCGGCTTCCAGGACGGCGTCATGGGCCCCGAGCTCATGGACAACATGCGTGCGCAGGCCGAGCGCTTCGGTGCCGAGCTGGTACCGGACGACATCGTCGCGGTCGACCTCAGCGGTGAGATCAAGACCGTCACGGACACGGCGGGCGCCGTGCACCGCGCGAAGACGATCATCGTCACCACGGGCTCGCAGCACCGCAAGCTGGGTCTGCCCAAGGAGGACGCCCTCTCCGGACGTGGCGTCTCCTGGTGCGCGACCTGTGACGGCTTCTTCTTCAAGGACCAAGACATCGCCGTGATCGGCGGCGGCGACACCGCCATGGAGGAAGCGACCTTCCTCTCCCGGTTCGCCAAGTCCGTGACGATCGTCCACCGCCGCGACACCCTGCGCGCCTCCAAGGCGATGCAGGAGCGTGCCTTCGCCGACCCGAAGATCAAGTTCGTCTGGGACAGCGAGGTCGCCGAGATCCAGGGCGACCAGAAGCTCTCCGGTCTGCAGCTGCGGAACCTGAAGACCGGCGAGACATCCGAGCTGCCCGTCACCGGCCTGTTCATCGCGATCGGCCACGACCCGCGCACCGAGCTCTTCAAGGGCCAGCTCGACCTGGATGGGGAGGGCTACCTCAAGGTCGAGGCACCCTCGACCCGCACCAACCTGACGGGTGTCTTCGGCGCCGGCGACGTCGTCGACCACACCTACCGCCAGGCGATCACCGCGGCCGGCACCGGCTGCTCCGCCGCTCTCGACGCCGAGCGCTTCCTCTCCGCCCTCGCGGACGGCGAGGCCGCCGCGGAGCCCGAGAAGACCGCTGTCTGACCCCCTTCCCGCCCCACCGCACCAACCAGTTAAGGAGCCCGCCGTGGCCGGCACCCTCAAGCACGTGACCGACGATTCCTTCGAGCAGGACGTTCTCAAGAGCGACAAGCCCGTCCTGGTGGACTTCTGGGCCGCTTGGTGCGGTCCGTGCCGCCAGATCGCTCCGTCCCTCGAGGCGATCGCCGCCGAGTACGGCGACAAGATCGAGGTCGTCAAGCTCAACATCGACGAGAACCCGGGTACGGCCGCCAAGTACGGCGTCATGTCCATCCCGACCCTGAACGTCTACCAGGGTGGCGAGGTCGCCAAGACCATCGTCGGTGCCAAGCCGAAGGCCGCGATCGTGCGGGACCTCGAGGACTTCATCGCCGAGTAGTTCGGCAAGCCGCCCACAGCAGGCGGCGATGTTTCACGTGAAACACGGATGGGCCAGCCCGGAAGGGCTGGCCCATCCGCATGTACGGCAGCTGGCGCATACGCCTTGTGTACGGCCACTGGCGCAGGCGCCTTGCCGACGGACCCGAGAGCACGCGCCTACAGCGGACGCAGCACCGGCTCCTTCTGTACTGCCCCCAGCAGCCGGTCGAGCGCCAACTCCACGTCTTCCTTCCAGGAGAGCGTCGTACGCAGCTCCAGGCGCAGTCGCGGGTACGTCGGGTGCGGCCGGACGGTCTTGAATCCCACGGCCAGGAGATGGTCGGCGGGCAGGACGCAGGCCGGCTCCTTCCAGCGGGCGTCCCCGAAGGCCTCGATCGCCTTGAAGCCCCGCCGGAGCAGATCCTTGGCGACCGTCTGGACCATCACACGTCCAAGTCCCTGCCCCTGAAAGCCCGGTGTGATGAAGGCCGTCATCAGCTGGACCGCGTCAGGGGAGACCGGACTCGTGGGGAAGGCCGTCGCCCGCGGCACATAGGCGGGCGGTGCGTAGAGCACGAAGCCCGCCGGTACGTCGTCCACGTACACGACCCGGCCGCAGGAACCCCATTCGAGCAGGACGGCGGAGATCCACGCCTCTTTCTCCAGCTCGGGTGTTCCTGCCTTTACCGCGGCCTGACCGCTGACTGGGTCCAGTTCCCAGAAGACACACGCGCGACAGCGCTTGGGAAGGTCCTGAAGGTTGTCCAGCGTGAGCGGTGCGAGCCGGCGCCCCATGAAGGCAGTTCCTCACTTTCCTCGCCCGCAGCGTCGCGAGCGGCTGTCAGAGCGCTCCGTTCCCTGAGCAGGCTGCCGACGAACCCGCCGACCGCGCCGAGCCCCAGGCCCGCGCCCACCAGTCCGGTCCGGCTCACCGTTCGCATGGCCCCTCGCCTCCCCACAAAAGGTGCTGCCAGGTGAATGCGCCATACCCGAACGCATCGTATCCACGATGAGATTCCATCGATACCGCCTGAAAGCAAAGAGCGGGCCGTGTTCCGGTACACACCGGACACGGCCCGCTCCGCTGGCCGGCCGGTCGAAATCGACCGGCCGACCCAGGCCTCAGGCTTCCGTCTCCTCGGAGTCGTCGTCCAGGAGGCTCTTCTGCAGAACCGGTCCCTCACCCGGGGCGAGCGAACCGAGGATGCGCTCAAGGTCGTCCATCGAGGCGAACTCGACGGTGATCTTGCCCTTCTTCTGGCCGAGGTCGACCTTCACCCGAGTCTCGAAGCGGTCCGAGAGACGGGTCGCGAGATCGCTCAGCGCCGGGGAGAGCCGTGTGCCGGCCCGCGGCCCCTTGGAGCGGGCGGCCGACTGCGGCCGCGAGCCCATGAGCGTGACGATCTCCTCGACCGCTCGCACCGAGAGCCCCTCGGCCACGATCCGGTGAGCCAGGCGGTCCTGCTCCTCCGAGTCGTCCACGGAGAGCAGGGCTCGCGCATGTCCGGCGGAGAGCACCCCGGCGGCCACGCGGCGCTGGACCGACGGCGACAGCTTCAGCAGACGCAGGGTGTTGGAGACCTGAGGGCGCGACCGGCCGATCCGGTCGGCCAGCTGGTCGTGCGTGCAGTTGAAGTCCTTGAGCAGCTGGTCGTAGGCGGCAGCCTCTTCCAGCGGGTTCAGCTGAGCACGGTGCAGGTTCTCCAGGAGCGCGTCCAGGAGAAGCTTCTCGTCATCCGTGGCCCGCACGATCGCCGGGATCGCGTCGAGCCCTGCCTCACGGCAGGCCCGCCAGCGCCGCTCGCCCATGATGAGCTCGTAGCGCGCCGGACCCATCTGCCGTACGACGACCGGCTGGAGAAGGCCGACCTCCTTGATGGAGGTGACCAGTTCCGCGAGAGCGTCCTCGTCGAAGACCTCACGGGGCTGGCGCGGGTTCGCGGTGATGGAGTCGAGAGGCAGCTCGGCAAAGTACGCACCGACCGGCGCCGACGGAGCCTCGCCGAAAACGCTCGCCGACGGCTCCTCTGTTTCATGTGAAACATGGGCCGCCGGAAGTGCGGCCACCTTGGCCGCCGCCACCCCGCGCTCTGCGGTGAGCACGGGCACGGCTCCCGGCGATGTGGACGCTCCGCCCATCGCGGGCGGTGCCGCCTTCTCTCCTGTCGGTGCAGCCGGGATCAGTGCGCCGAGACCACGGCCCAACCCCCTCCGTCGCTCGCTCACTGGATCCCCTCCACCATGCTCTGTTCGTTGTGTGCGCCCATGTGGGCATGCTGCGCGTCGTAGGCCACTCCGACTCCGCGCAGCGCGATCTCTCGTGCCGCCTCCAAGTAGGAGAGGGCACCGCTCGACCCCGGGTCATAGGTCAGAACCGTCTGACCGTAGCTGGGGGCCTCGGAGATACGGACCGAGCGCGGAATGCTCGTCCGCAGCACCTCATCGCCGAAGTGACTGCGCACCTCGTCGGCGACCTGGGACGCGAGGCGGGTCCGGCCGTCGTACATGGTGAGCAGGATCGTCGAGACATGCAGGTTGGGGTTGAGGTGCCCCCGCACCAGATCGACGTTGCGCAGCAGCTGGCCCAGGCCCTCCAGTGCGTAGTACTCGCACTGAATCGGGATGAGCACCTCTGCGCCGGCTACGAGAGCGTTGACCGTCAGGAGGCCCAGCGAGGGCGGGCAGTCGATGAGGATGTAGTCCAGCGGCTGCTCGTACGCCTGGATCGCCCGCTCCAGCCGGCTCTCTCGTGCCACCAGGGACACCAGCTCGATCTCCGCACCGGCGAGATCGATCGTGGCAGGTGCACAGAAGAGACCCTCGACATCAGGTACTGGCTGAACTACCTCGGAGAGTGGCTTGCTGTCGATCAGCACGTCGTAGATCGAAGGAACTTCGGCGTGATGGTCAATGCCCAGCGCAGTGGAGGCATTGCCCTGAGGGTCGAGGTCGACCACCAGGACGCGTCCACCGTGCAGAGCAAGCGAAGCGGCAAGGTTGACCGTGGTCGTGGTCTTGCCCACCCCGCCCTTCTGGTTGGCGACCACCATCACGCGGGTTTGGTCAGGCCGTGGGAGGCCCTCGCCGGCGCGGCCGAGAGCCTCCACCGCCAGTTGGGCAGCACGACCGATGGGAGTGTCGTCCATCGGGGGCGGTGTTTCACGTGAAACATCCTCCCCCATCGACTCGGTACGGGGACCGGGGACCGGATCGGTCATCGGTCCCGCGATGTTGGCGTCGGACCGCAAGGATTCACTCTCCTCGACTTCAGGCTCGCAATGAACAGAGCCTCCCATGTCTTCGGGGTCGTGAACCAGCGAGGCCCGTGGTTCTGTGGAGAAATCCACCTCTGTGGACAACTCCGTGCCCTCTCCGGGGGACGCATGGCCGCCACGAGAGGGTCTTTTGCCGAAGGATCCCAGGGATCCCAGAGGGTTTCGGTCGCGGGGTTCGGCCGCGGCGCGTCCGCGACTGATGATGCCGTGCAGCAGTGAGCGACGTTTCACGTGAAACACGATGCACAGCGCGCGCGACCACGACCGCGCGACACTCCGGCATGCGTAGGTTTGGCAGCTTGTGTGGAGTACGTCTCGTCGTCAGGACGGATCAGTCAACGAGTCCGTCAACAAGCCTCCGCCCCGACGACACACATCCCGAATGAGTCGCTCTCCTCGGGAATCGGTCAGCGACGCCTCCGGGTCCGCCCCGTCCGTGCCGCCTTCGCCCGCTTGGCCGCGAAGCGCACGCCGCCGGGGCTCTCCCCGACCTCGACGCGTACCACCGTGGCGAGAGGATCCACCACACCTTCACCGACGTGAAGCACGGAGATGTCCACCGCACCCAGCTTGCTCAGGGCAGCCCCGGCGTTCTTGACCTCTTCCTCCGCGGTGTCGCCCTTGAGGAGGAGCATCTCGCCGTACGGACGCAGGAGAGGCACTCCCCAGGCCGCGAGGCGGTCCAGCGGCGCCACGGCCCGCGCCGTCACCACGTGGACCGGAGGCAGCTTGCCAAGGACCTCCTCGGCGCGCCCACGGACGACGGTGACGTGGTCGAGACCGAGCAGCTCGACGACCTCGGTGAGAAAGTTCGTCCGGCGCAGCAGAGGTTCGAGGAGCGTGATCTTCAGGTCCGGGCGGACGAGGGCGAGCGGGATACCGGGCAGTCCGGCACCGGAACCGACATCGCACACCGTCACGTTCTCGGGAACGACCTCCGAGAGCACCGCGCAGTTCAACAGGTGCCGTTCCCAGAGGCGAGGCACTTCACGGGGGCCGATCAGACCTCGCTTCACTCCGGCGTCCGCCAGCAGTTCCGCGTAGCGGACCGCGTCCGCGAAGCGATCGCCGAATACCGCCCGGGCCTGCTCGGGCGCAGGGGGAAGCTCCGCTGCCTCCGTCACGGGGAACCGTCCTTCCGTACCGCTTGAGCGCACTGCGCGCTGACTACCAGGACTATCAGGAACCATCGGGGACTATCAGGCTGACAAAGTTCGGCCCCGCCTGCGAACACAGACGGGGCCGGAGAACGACGTGCTGGATCAGGCTGGGAGCACGACGACGAAGCGCTGCGGCTCCTCGCCCTCGGACTCACTGCGCAGGCCCGCGGCCTTGACCGCGTCGTGCACCACCTTGCGCTCGAAGGGGGTCATCGCCTTCATCTTCACGGGCTCACCGGAGCTCCTGACCTCGGCCGCGGCCTTCGCGCCCAGCTCGGAGAGTTCCTCGCGCTTCTTGGCGCGGTAACCCGCGATGTCCAGCATCAGCCGGCTGCGGTCCCCGGTCTCCCGGTGCACGGCCAGCCGTGTGAGCTCCTGGAGGGCCTCCAGCACCTCACCGTCGCGGCCGACCAGCTTCTGCAGGTCACGGCCGCTGGAGTCGCTGATGATCGAGACCGCCGCGCGATCGGCCTCGACATCCATGTCGATGTCGCCGTCGAGATCGGCGATGTCCAGCAGACCCTCGAGGTAGTCGGCCGCGATCTCGCCCTCCTGCTCCAGGCGGGTCAGGGTGTCGCCACCCTCAGGGGCAGCGGAGGTGGTGCCTTCCGTCACGGGATGGACTCCTTCTTACTTCTTGGACGGGGACTTGGGCCGCTGCGGGCCCTTGCGCTGTCCGGACTGGGCCTTGCTGCGGGTGCCACCGGACGCGGACTTGCCGCCCGCCGGCTTCGGGCCGGGCTTGGCGTCCTCAGGTTCGTCGGACTTGCTGAGCGAGGTCTTCGGCGCGGACTCGTCCGCAGCCTTGGGACCGCCATGAGGAGCAGCCGACTGACGCTGGGACTTGCTCTGCCGCTTGGGCTGCTGGCGCTTGGGGGCGGCGCCGCCCGTCGCCGGGGTGCCGTCCTCGGTCTCGACCACCGTCGAGGCCTCGCTCTTCACCACGGTGCCGTCGGCCTGGGCCGCCAGGCCCGCCTTGGTCAGGCCGTTGATGAACTTGCGCTCGAAGTCGTTGCGGTCGCGGCCCTTGGCCACGATGGCCTTGACGATGGCCTTCTCACCGCGGCCGCGCGTCTTGCCGTGGTGCGTGACGCGCTTGTGCAGGCGCTCCAGGTACGAGGCCTGAGCCTTGGAACCCGGCGTCGGGTTGTTGTGGATGACGTACATCTGCTGGCCCATGGTCCACACGTTGGTGGTCAGCCAGTAGACGAGGACACCGACGGGGAAGTTGATACCGAAGACGGCGAACATGATCGGGAAGACGTACATCAGCATCTTCTGCTGCTGCATGAACGGCGTCTTCACCGTCGTGTCGACGTTCTTCGTCATCAGCTGGCGCTGCGTGTAGAACTGCGAGAACGACATCAGGACGATCATGATCGCCGTGACGACGCGCACGTCGGTGATCGAGGAGCCCAGTGCCTGGACCTTGGCGTCGCTGTCCGTGAACTTCGCGGCCAGCGGAGCCCCGAAGATGTGCGCCTTCTGCGCACTCTCCAGCAGCCGGTCGTTGATCACGCCGATGGTGTCGTTCGACGCGATGCTGTTGAGCACGTGGTACAGGGCGAAGAAGAACGGGGACTGCGCCAGGATGGGAAGGCACGAGGAGAGCGGGTTGGTGCCCGTCTCCTTGTACAGCTTCATCATCTCTTCGGACTGGCGCTGCTTGTCGTTCTTGTAGCGCTCCTGGATCTTCTTCATCTCGGGCTGGAGCGTCTGCATCGCCCGGGTCGCCTTGATCTGCTTCACGAAGAGCGGGATCAGGCAGATACGGATCAGGATCACCAGGGACACGATGGACAAGCCCCAGGCCCAGCCCGTGTCGGGGCCGAAGATGGCGCCGTACACAGAGTGGAACTGGACGATGACCCAGGAAACGGGTGTCGTGATGAAGCTGAAAATACTGGCAATCGTGTCCACTAATCAGGCTCCTTGAGCATGGGACGGGGTCTCGGCGGCCGGGCTCGAGGGATGGTTGGACATACCGTGCCCCTCGGTGGCCGGTTCGGCGGCGGAGGTCCCGCCCTTGCGTGCACGCCAGGCGTTACGCAGCATTTCGTGCCACCGCGGACGCTTGCGCGGCGGGACATGGTCCACACCGCCCAGCGACCACGGATTGCACCGCAGGATGCGCCAGGCGGTGAGTGCCGTTCCCTTGATCGCACCGTGACGGTCGATGGCTTGGTACCCGTAGTGGGAACACGACGGGTAGTACTTGCACACCGGCCCGAGCAACGGGCTGATGGTCCACTGGTACAGCTTGATGAGAGCCAGCAGCGGGTACTTCATCGCGCGCCCCCTCCCAGTAGCCGCTCCAGGGCGGCGTCCAGGTCTCGGGCCAGCTGTGCATGGTCGGCGTCACCCGCACCGGGCAGCGCTCGTACGACTACCAGGCTACCGGGGGTCAGCAGAGCCACTCGGTCACGCATCAGATGGCGAAGCCGACGCTTCACCTTGTTGCGTACGACAGCCCCGCCCACGGCTTTGCTGACAACGAAACCCGCACGCGTCGGGGGAGCGCTCTCCCCAGGCGCGTGCGGGTCGGTTGCACCGCTACGTAGATGAACGACGAGAAGCGGGCGTCCGGCCCGGCGTCCTCGGCGTACTGCGGTCGCGAAGTCCTCGCGCCGCCTCAGCCGATGCTCGGTAGGCAGCACGTCATGACCTGTTGGTGATCAGGCGGACAGGCTGGCGCGACCCTTGCCACGACGGTTCGCGAGAATCGCTCGGCCGGCACGGGTGCGCATCCGCAGGCGGAAGCCGTGGGTCTTGGCACGACGACGGTTGTTCGGCTGGAAGGTGCGCTTGCTCACTCGGGGGCTCCAGAAGAAATCGGTAGTTTCGGGGTGCCGTCTTGGCTGTCACCGTGCGCCCACGAGTAGCTCGCTTACGCCCGAGTGCACCGCTTCCCGATCACTCTTCGCGATCTGTGCCCATCGGAGGCAGGCGGCAGCAGCCATCGACAACTCGACCTGGTTACGGTACGCGCGGCTACGCCATCCGGTCAAACCAGCGCTGCCCGGGAGACACTATCCACAGCCTGGGGACAACAACTTGAACCGCATGGGTCGCCCTGACTACCGTGGCTGGACTCCGGTTCGTTCCCTTCTCCCTGCTCCATCTCATTCGTGCCACCCGCCCCACCCTCAGTTCCAACCCAATCCGTCCCAGGAATCACACGTTCGTGGGACCCGTGAGAGAGCGTGCCCTGTGGCTGACGTACCTGCCGATCTTGCCGCAGTGTGGCCACGAGTATTGGAGCAACTTCTCGGTGAGGGGCGTGGGCAGGGTGTCGAGACGAAGGACGAGCACTGGATCAAGCGCTGCCAGCCGCTGGCACTCGTAGCGGACACCGCGCTGCTCGCGGTGCCCAACGAGTTCGCGAAGGGGGTCCTGGAAGGGCGCCTGGCGCCGATCGTCAGTGAGTCCCTGAGCCGAGAGTGCGGCCGCCCGATCCGTATCGCGATCACCGTCGACGACTCGGTCGGCGAGTCCCCGGCCCCGCCGGCGCCGCCCGCCCAGTCGCAGCAGCGCTACGAGGAGCCCGAGCGCCCCTCCGCGCAGGACCGTGACGGATACCGGGGATACGGCCGCCACCGTGCGAACGACCACATGGACGACCACCCGCAGGGCCGCCCCGACCAGCAGCAGCCCCGCGGGGACCAGCTCCCGACCGCCCGTCCCGCGTACCCCGACTATCAGCGCCCCGATCCCGGCGCCTGGCCGCGGCCCTCGCAGGACGACTACGGCTGGCAGCAGCAGCGGCTCGGCTTCCCGGACCGGGATCCGTACGCGTCGCCCTCGCAGGACTACCGGCAGCAGCCACCGGACCGCTCCCCCTACGACCAGCAGCGGTCCGACTACGAGCAGCAGCGGTCCGGGTACGACCAGCCCCGCTCCGACTACGACCAGCGCCCGGACCGCCGCGACCGCCGTCCCGAGCCGCCGTCGCAGCCCGGGACCGGGCATGTCCACCGCGGCGGACCCGTCGGCTCGAATCTGCCCGCCTCCAGTGGCGCCCCGGGTCCGCTGGCCGCGCAGCCGGCTCCCGCGGCCGGTCCCGGAGAGCCCACCGCGCGCCTCAACCCGAAGTACCTCTTCGACACGTTCGTCATCGGCGCCTCGAACCGTTTCGCGCACGCCGCCGCGGTCGCCGTCGCCGAGGCACCCGCGAAGGCGTACAACCCCCTCTTCATCTACGGAGAGTCGGGACTCGGCAAGACGCACCTGCTGCACGCGATCGGGCACTACGCGCGCAGCCTCTACCCGGGCACGCGTGTGCGGTACGTGAGCTCGGAGGAGTTCACCAACGAGTTCATCAACTCGATCCGCGACGGCAAGGGCGACAGCTTCCGCAAGCGGTACCGCGAGATGGACATCCTTCTTGTCGACGACATCCAGTTCCTGGCGGACAAGGAGTCGACGCAGGAGGAGTTCTTCCACACCTTCAACACGCTCCACAACGCGAACAAGCAGATCGTGCTCTCCAGCGACCGGCCGCCCAAGCAGCTGGTGACGCTGGAGGACCGGCTGCGGAACCGTTTCGAGTGGGGTCTGATCACCGACGTCCAGCCGCCCGAGCTGGAGACGCGTATCGCGATCCTCCGTAAGAAGGCGGTGCAGGAGCAGCTCAACGCCCCGCCCGAGGTGCTGGAGTTCATCGCGTCCCGGATCTCGCGGAACATCCGTGAGCTGGAGGGCGCGCTGATCCGGGTGACGGCGTTCGCGTCGCTCAACCGGCAGCCGGTGGACCTCGGTCTGACCGAGATCGTCCTGAAGGACCTGATCCCCGGCGGCGAGGACTCGTCCCCGGAGATCACCGCGCCGGCCATCATGGCGGCCACCGCCGACTACTTCGGCCTCACGGTGGACGACCTGTGCGGCTCCTCGCGCAGCCGCGTCCTGGTCACCGCACGCCAGATCGCCATGTATCTGTGCCGCGAGCTGACCGACCTCTCGCTGCCGAAGATCGGCGCCCAGTTCGGCGGCCGCGACCACACGACCGTCATGCACGCCGACCGGAAGATCCGCGCGCTGATGGCCGAGCGCCGCTCCATCTACAACCAGGTCACCGAACTCACGAACCGCATCAAGAACGGCTGACAGCAGCGGCCGTACGTCGCTGAGGGCGCCCCGGGACACGTTCCCGAGGGCGCCTTTCGTCGTTCCGGCACGCCTCCGAAGGCGCCTCAAGCCGCCCTCACACGCCTCCGAAGGCTGCTTCCGCCGCTCTCACAGGCCTCCTGAGGGCCCTCTCACTGTCCTCGTTCAGCCCTCAACCGCCCTCGTACGACCCTTCCGGACGCGTCTGGAGTCGCTCCGCCGACACCCGAAGACCATCCGCTGTTCGAATACGCGCCCTGGTTACGGCCGCCCTCCACAGATTTGGGGACTTTCTCGCGTCCACATCCTGGGGACTGCGAAGTTGTCCAGATCGTGTCCACAGGGTGTGCTGCTGAAAGAGCATCAGACCAGGTCAGCAGGTTGTGGATTCGTGGACGAACGATCTCCACAGACTGTGGACGACGAGATGATCCACAGGGTGTGCAGAAAGTTGTCCACCGGCAGCCCACAGGCTGGGGACGGTTGTCCCCAGCGATCCTCGGCTTCTCCACACCGCTGTCCACTGTTCGGCAACGTGACGCGCCTCCTCACCGTGTCGAGTGAAAGGCGTCACACGAAGGTGCCGGGTTGGGCTGTGGGGAACGTGGGTAAAGCTGGGGACGGCGCTGGGGAGAAGTGGCCCCCGCCTGTGCATCGGGTGTGCAGAACTTTTCCCCGTCCACAGAAGACGCCAGTTTTCCACCGCCTCCACCCACAGGGCCGGTGGACAAAAAACCGACCCTGACCTGCGAATACGGGGTTATCCACGGTATCCACAGCCCCTACTACTACTCCCAACTAGAAAGTGTCAGGGAATCGATTCGAAGTGGGGGCTGTGCACAACTCGCGCTCGGAGCCTCAGCTGCCGCTCGGAACGACTTGACCCCGAGGGGCACCGACTGTCAGTGCGGTGCGTCAGACTGTTCCCCGGTGTCCTTCCCATGACCGGGCTGAGCGACACCGAGTCAGACGACGAGGCAGCAGGGCGAGAGCGCCGGCAACAGACGGAGGCGGCAACGGTGAAGATCCGGGTGGAACGCGACGTACTCGCGGAGGCAGTGGCCTGGGCGGCACGCAGCCTCCCGGCCCGTCCACCGGCGCCTGTGCTCGCCGGCCTTCTGCTGAAGGCCGAAGAGGGCGCGCTGAGCCTCTCCAGCTTCGACTACGAGGTCTCGGCACGGGTCTCGGTGGACGCAGAGATCGACGAGGAAGGCACGGTGCTCGTCTCCGGCCGCCTGCTCGCCGACATCTGCCGCGCACTGCCCAACCGGCCGGTGGAGATTTCCACAGACGGTGTACGGGCGACCGTGGTGTGCGGCTCCTCGCGCTTCACCCTGCACACACTGCCTGTGGAGGAGTACCCGGCGCTGCCGCAGATGCCGTCGGCGACCGGCACGGTCCCCGGTGAGGTCTTCGCCTCCGCCGCGGCCCAGGTGGCCATCGCCGCGGGCCGTGACGACACGCTGCCCGTCCTCACCGGTGTGCGCATCGAGATCGAGGGCGACACGGTCACGCTGGCGTCCACCGACCGCTACCGCTTCGCCGTCCGCGAGTTCCTGTGGAAGCCGGAGAACCCCGAGGCGTCCGCGGTGGCCCTGGTCCCCGCCAAGACGCTCCTGGACACCGCCAAGGCCCTCACGAGCGGCGACAGCGTCATCCTGGCGCTGTCCGGCTCCGGCGCCGGCGAGGGTCTGATCGGTTTCGAGGGCGCGGGACGGCGGACGACCACGCGTCTGCTGGAGGGCGACCTCCCGAAGTACCGCTCGCTGTTCCCGACGGAGTTCAACTCCATCGCCGTGATCGAGACCGCCCCCTTCGTGGAGGCCGTCAAGCGCGTGGCCCTGGTCGCCGAGCGCAACACCCCGGTGCGGCTGAGCTTCGAGCAGGGCGTGCTGATCCTGGAGGCCGGTTCCAGCGACGACGCACAGGCTGTGGAAAGGGTCGACGCCCAGCTGGAGGGCGACGACGTCTCGATCGCCTTCAACCCCACGTTCCTGCTCGACGGCCTGAGCGCCATCGACTCCCCGGTCGCGCAGCTGTCGTTCACGACGTCCACGAAGCCCGCGCTGCTCAGCGGCAAGCCGGCGCTGGACGCCGAGGCGGACGAGGCCTACAAGTACCTGATCATGCCGGTGCGGCTCAGCGGCTGAGGAAGGCCGCAGGTGGGGGCGTACGTCTGAGCGGCTATGCCCACAGATGTGCGGGAGCGTCCGGGTTTAGGCTCGGACGCAGGTACGAAAGTGCCCTCCTGTCACATCGCTAGTGAAGGAACAACCTGATGGAGCTCGGTCTCGTCGGCCTCGGCAAGATGGGCGGCAACATGCACGAGCGCATTCGCCGCGCAGGCCACACCGTCATCGGATACGACCGCAATCCGGCCGTCGCCGATGTCCACAGCCTCGAGGAGCTTGTGGGCAAGCTCAAGGGTCCGCGTGTGGTGTGGGTGATGGTCCCGGCCGGTGCGGCGACCCAGTCGACGGTCGACGAGCTCGCCGAGCTCCTGGAGCCCGGTGACGTCGTCGTGGACGGCGGCAACTCGCGGTGGACGGACGACGAGAAGCACGCCGAGGAGCTGGCGGCCAAGGGCATCGGCTTCGTCGACTGCGGCGTCTCGGGCGGTGTCTGGGGCCTGCAGAACGGCTACGCCCTGATGTACGGCGGCGACGCCGAGAACATCGCCAAGGTCCAGCCGATCTTCGACGCCCTCAAGCCCGAAGGGGACGCCGGCGTCGGCGCCGTCCACGCCGGCAAGGTGGGCGCGGGCCACTTCTCGAAGATGGTCCACAACGGCATCGAGTACGCGATGATGCAGGCCTACGCCGAGGGCTGGGAGCTCCTGGAGAAGGTCGACTCGGTCACCGACGTGCGCGAGGTCTTCCGCTCCTGGCAGGAGGGCACCGTCATCCGCTCCTGGCTGCTCGACCTCGCGGTCAACGCGCTGGACGAGGACGAGCACCTCGAGAAGCTGCGCGGTTACGCACAGGACTCCGGCGAGGGCCGGTGGACCGTGGAGGCCGCCATCGACCACGCGGTGCCGCTGCCCGCGATCACCGCGTCGCTGTTCGCGCGGTTCTCGTCCCGGCAGGACGACTCCCCGCAGATGAAGATGGTCGCGGCGCTGCGGAACCAGTTCGGCGGCCACGCGGTCGAGAAGAAGTGAACCCGCCGAAGTGAGGTCGAAGTGAATCGGTCGGGTAGCCGGAAGAAGTAGTCCACAGGTCCGCACCACGGATCCACAGCCCTGGGGGAGGTCGGCGAACGACCATGCACGTCACGCATCTGTCGCTGGCCGACTTCCGCTCGTACGCCCGGGTCGAGGTCCCGCTCGACCCGGGCGTCACCGCGTTCGTGGGGCCCAACGGACAGGGCAAGACCAACCTCGTCGAGGCGGTCGGCTATCTCGCCACCCTGGGCAGTCACCGCGTCTCGTCCGACGCGCCCCTCGTGCGGATGGGCGCCGACCGGGCGATCATCCGGGCCAACGTCCGGCAGGGCGAGCGTCAGCAGCTCGTCGAGCTGGAGCTGAACCCCGGCAAGGCCAACCGCGCCCGCATCAACAGGTCCTCGCAGGTCAGACCCCGTGACGTGCTGGGCATCGTACGGACCGTGCTGTTCGCGCCCGAGGATCTCGCGCTGGTCAAGGGCGATCCGGGTGAGCGCCGGCGCTTCCTCGACGAGCTGATCACCGCGCGCTCCCCGCGCATGGCGGGCGTGCGCTCGGACTACGACCGCGTCCTGCGGCAGCGCAACACGCTCCTGAAGTCGGCCGCGCTCGCCCGACGCCACGGCGGCCGCACGATGGACCTGTCCACGCTCGACGTCTGGGACCAGCACCTCGCGCGCGTGGGCGCCGAACTGCTCGCCCAGCGCCTCGACCTGGTCGCCGCGATCCAGCCGCTGGCGGACAAGGCGTACGAGCAACTGGCGCCGGGCGGCGGTCCCGTGGCCCTGGAGTACAAGCCCTCCTCGCCCGAGATCACCGGCCACGCGCGCGAGGAGCTGTACGAGCAGCTGATGGCCGCGATGGTGGAGACGCGCAAGTCGGAGATCGAGCGGGGCGTCACCCTGGTCGGACCGCATCGCGACGAACTACTGCTCAAACTTGGCGAGCTGCCCGCGAAGGGATACGCGTCACACGGCGAGTCCTGGTCGTATGCGCTGGCCCTGCGCCTGGCCTCGTACGACCTGCTGCGGGCCGAGGGCAACGAGCCGGTGCTGGTCCTCGACGACGTGTTCGCCGAGCTGGACACCCGTCGCCGCGAACGCCTCGCCGAGCTGGTGGCCCCGGGCGAGCAGGTGCTGGTGACGGCCGCGGTCGACGACGACGTACCGGGCGTACTGACGGGGACGCGGTTCACCGTGTCCGGGGGCACGGTGGAGCGCGTATGAGCGAGAACACACCAGAGCCGAAGCCCGAGCCGGCGAAGGGCCCCGAAACCTCCGGCGTCGACCTCGCGCGCGTGGCACTGCGCGCCGCGAAGGAACAGGCACGCGCGCGTGGGGACGCGGTGCGGCAGAAGAAGCAGGCGCGGCGCGGCGGTCTGCGCTCGGGCGCGCATGCCGACGGGCGCGACCCGATGGCGCTCGGTTCCGCCATCAACCGGCTCATCACCGAGCGCGGCTGGGAGGCCCCGGCCGCCGTCGGCGGTGTCATGGGCCGCTGGCCGGAGATCGTCGGCGACGACCTGGCCAACCACTGCGTTCCGGAGAAGTACGACGAGGACGAGCGCGTGCTGATCGTGCGGTGCGACTCGACGGCCTGGGCGACCAACCTGCGGCTGCTCGCTCCGCAGCTGGTCGCACGCCTGAACGAGGACCTCGGGCACGGCACGGTCAGGCTGATCAAGGTGCTCGGCCCCGGTGGTCCCGTCCAGCGATTCGGCCCCTTGCGCGCGCCTGGCAGCACGGGCCCCGGTGACACCTACGGGTGAGCCAGACCGGACGGTATGCCGTTCGTAGCGGGGGGTTGACACCTCGAAGCGCTGAGTGCCGCTCTGCGCCTCTTTGAGCCCGGGTCCGCATATGGGGAGTCGGTGGAGACCGGTTCAGGGCGGCACATGCGGACTCAGGTACCGGCAAACCCCCATCACTGTCGGCGCTACCGGTAGACTGGAGGCTAATCCCGCCCCACTTGTGGGACGCACCGAGCAACGCTGACTAAGGCTTACCAACGCAACACGCCGCAGCCGCTCCGGCCACCCGCCGGGAGCTTGGCTTGTGCTGTGCCAGAAAGGGCGCTTCGTGGCCGATTCCGGCAACCCCAACGAGAACATCCCGTCCACCGACGCCGGCGCGAACGGCGGGGCCACCACCTCGAACGGCGAGGTCACCGCCTCGTACGACGCCAGCGCCATCACCGTCCTCGAGGGTCTGGACGCGGTCCGCAAGCGACCCGGCATGTACATCGGCTCGACCGGTGAGCGTGGTCTTCATCACCTTGTCTACGAGGTGGTCGACAACTCCGTCGACGAGGCGCTGGCCGGGCACGCGGACACGATCGACGTCACGATCCTCGCCGACGGCGGCGTGCGTGTCGTCGACAACGGCCGCGGCATCCCGGTGGGCATCGTCCCGTCCGAGGGCAAGCCCGCCGTCGAGGTCGTCCTGACCGTCCTGCACGCGGGCGGAAAGTTCGGTGGCGGCGGCTACGCGGTCTCCGGCGGTCTGCACGGCGTGGGTGTCTCCGTAGTGAACGCGCTGTCCACGAAGGTGGCCGTTGAGGTCAGGACCGACGGGCACCGCTGGACGCAGGACTACAAGCTGGGCGTCCCGACCGCCCCGCTCGCCCAGCACGAGGCCATCGAGGAGACCGGCACCTCGGTCACCTTCTGGGCCGACGGGGACATCTTCGAGACCACCGACTACTCCTTCGAGACGCTCTCGCGGCGCTTCCAGGAGATGGCGTTCCTCAACAAGGGTTTGACGATCAAACTCACTGATGAGCGCGACTCGGCGAAGGCCGTGACGGGTGCGGACGAGGCGGGTGCGGACGAGAACGACGAGGTCAAGACCGTCACGTACCACTACGAAGGCGGCATCGTCGACTTCGTGAAGTACCTCAACTCCCGCAAGGGCGAGGTCATCCACCCCACGGTGATCGACATCGAGGCCGAGGACAAGGAGCGCATGCTCTCCCTCGAGGTCGCGATGCAGTGGAACGGCGGTTACAGCGAGGGTGTGTACTCCTTCGCCAACACCATCCACACCCACGAGGGCGGTACGCACGAGGAAGGCTTCCGTGCGGCGCTCACCGGTCTCATCAACCGGTACGCGCGCGACAAGAAGCTGCTCCGCGAGAAGGACGACAACCTCACGGGCGACGACATCCGCGAGGGTCTGACGGCGATCATCTCGATCAAGCTGGGCGAGCCGCAGTTCGAGGGCCAGACCAAGACCAAGCTGGGCAACACCGAGGCGAAGACCTTCGTCCAGAAGGTCGTCCACGAGCACATCAGCGACTGGCTGGACCGCAACCCGAACGAGGCCGCGGACATCATCCGCAAGTCCATCCAGGCAGCCACCGCGCGCGTGGCGGCCCGCAAGGCCCGTGACCTCACCCGTCGCAAGGGGCTCCTGGAGACGGCGTCGCTGCCGGGCAAGCTGAGCGACTGCCAGTCGAACGACCCCACCAAGTGCGAGATCTTCATCGTCGAGGGTGACTCCGCCGGCGGCTCGGCCAAGTCCGGCCGGAACCCGGAGTACCAGGCGATCCTCCCGATCCGGGGAAAGATCCTCAACGTCGAGAAGGCGCGGATCGACAAGATCCTGCAGAACCAGGAGATCCAGGCACTGATCTCCGCCTTCGGCACCGGAGTCCACGAGGACTTCGACATCGCCAAGCTCCGCTATCACAAGATCATCCTGATGGCGGACGCCGACGTCGACGGACAGCACATCAACACCCTGCTGCTGACCTTCCTGTTCCGCTTCATGCGGCCGCTGGTCGAGGCCGGTCACGTGTTCCTGTCCCGCCCGCCGCTCTACAAGATCAAGTGGGGCCGGGACGACTTCGAGTACGCGTACTCGGACCGTGAGCGCGACGCCCTGATCGAGCTCGGCCGCCAGTCGGGCAAGCGCGTCAGGGAAGACTCGATCCAGCGCTTCAAGGGTCTCGGTGAGATGAACGCCGAGGAGCTGCGCATCACGACGATGGACCAGGAGCACCGCGTTCTCGGTCAGGTCACGCTCGACGACGCCGCCCAGGCCGACGACCTGTTCTCGGTCCTGATGGGCGAGGACGTCGAGGCACGCCGCGCGTTCATCCAGCGCAACGCCAAGGACGTCCGCTTCCTCGACATCTGAGTCGGTCTCAGCTGACCGCGCCAGAAAGGATCTTCACCAGCAATGACCGACGAGACACCTCTTCCTCCCACTGGTCCGATCACCCCTGAAGAGGGCGAGATCGCCCTGCGTGTCGAGCCCGTCGGGCTCGAGACCGAGATGCAGCGCTCGTACCTCGACTACGCGATGTCCGTCATCGTGTCGCGCGCGTTGCCCGACGTACGGGACGGTCTCAAGCCCGTCCACCGCCGCGTCCTGTACGCCATGTACGACGGCGGCTACCGGCCCGAGAAGGGCTTCTACAAGTGCGCGCGCGTCGTCGGCGACGTCATGGGCACCTACCACCCGCACGGCGACTCCTCGATCTACGACGCGCTGGTCCGCCTCGCGCAGCCGTGGTCGATGCGGATGCCGCTGGTGGACTCCAACGGCAACTTCGGTTCTCCCGGCAACGACCCGGCCGCCGCCATGCGGTACACCGAGTGCAAGCTGAAGCCGCTGTCCATGGAGATGGTCCGCGACATCGACGAGGAGACCGTCGACTTCACGGACAACTACGACGGCCGTAACCAGGAGCCGACGGTTCTGCCGGCGCGCTTCCCGAACCTGCTGATCAACGGCTCGGCGGGCATCGCGGTCGGCATGGCGACGAACATCCCGCCGCACAACCTGCGCGAGGTCGCGTCCGGCGCCCAGTGGTACCTGGAGAACCCGGAAGCCACGCACGAGGAGCTTCTGGACGCCCTGATCGAGCGCATCAAGGGCCCCGACTTCCCCAGTGGCGCCCTCGTGGTGGGCCGTAAGGGCATCGAGGAGGCGTACCGCACGGGCCGTGGCTCCATCACGATGCGCGCGGTCGTCGACGTCGAGGAGATCCAGAACCGCCAGTGCCTGGTGGTCACCGAACTCCCCTACCAGGTCAACCCCGACAACCTCGCGCAGAAGATCGCCGACCTGGTGAAGGACGGCAAGGTCGGCGGCATCGCGGACGTCCGCGACGAGACCTCGTCCCGTACGGGCCAGCGCCTCGTCATCGTCCTGAAGCGGGACGCGGTCGCCAAGGTCGTGCTGAACAACCTCTACAAGCACACCGACCTGCAGACGAACTTCGGCGCGAACATGCTGGCGCTGGTCGACGGAGTGCCGCGCACGCTGTCGCTCGACGCGTTCATCCGCCACTGGGTGGCGCACCAGGTCGAGGTCATCGTCCGCCGTACGCGCTTCAGGCTGCGCAAGGCCGAGGAGCGCGCGCACATCCTGCGTGGCCTCCTGAAGGCCCTGGACGCCATCGACGAGGTCATCGCGCTGATCCGGCGCAGTGACACCGTGGAGATCGCGCGAGAGGGCCTCATGGGCCTCCTGGAGATCGACGAGATCCAGGCCAACGCGATCCTCGAGATGCAGCTGCGCCGGCTGGCCGCTCTTGAGCGTCAGAAGATCGTCTCGGAGCACGACGAGCTCCAGGCGAAGATCCGCGAGTACAACGCGATCCTGGCCTCGCCCGTGCGTCAGCGCGGCATCATCAGCGAGGAACTGGCCGCGATCGTCGAGAAGTTCGGCGACGACCGCCGCTCCAAGCTGGTCCCCTTCGACGGCGACATGTCCATGGAGGACCTGATCGCCGAAGAGGACATCGTCGTCACCATCTCGCGCGGCGGCTACGTCAAGCGCACCAAGACGGACGACTACCGCTCCCAGAAGCGCGGCGGCAAGGGCGTACGCGGCACGAAGCTCAAGGAAGACGACATCGTCGACCACTTCTTCGTGTCGACGACGCACCACTGGCTGCTGTTCTTCACCAACAAGGGCCGCGTCTACCGCGCCAAGGCGTACGAACTCCCGGACGCCGGGCGTGACGCGCGTGGACAGCACGTCGCCAACCTGCTGGCGTTCCAGCCGGACGAGGCGATCGCCGAGATCCTCGCGATCCGTGACTACGAGGCGGCGCCCTATCTGGTGCTGGCCACGAAGGGCGGACTTGTGAAGAAGACGCCCTTGAAGGATTACGATTCACCGCGTTCGGGCGGCGTCATCGCGATCAACCTCCGTGAAACAGAGGACGGTTCCGACGACGAACTGATCGGTGCCGAGCTCGTTTCGGCAGAGGACGATCTGCTTCTGATCAGCAGGAAGGCCCAATCGATCAGGTTCACGGCGACGGATGACGCATTGCGTCCCATGGGCCGTGCGACCTCGGGCGTAAAGGGCATGAGCTTCCGTGAGGGAGACCAGCTGCTCTCGATGAATGTTGTTCGACCCGGTACGTTCGTGTTCACTGCCACAGACGGCGGGTACGCGAAGCGGACCAACGTCGACGAGTACCGCGTCCAGGGTCGCGGTGGCCTGGGTATCAAGGCCGCCAAGATCGTCGAGGACCGCGGCTCGCTCGTCGGCGCGCTGGTGGTCGAGGGGACCGACGAGATCCTCGCCATCACGCTGTCGGGCGGTGTGATTCGTACGCGAGTCAACGAGGTCAGGGAGACGGGCCGTGACACCATGGGCGTCCAACTGATCAACCTGGGCAAGCGCGATGCCGTTGTCGGCATCGCTCGAAACGCCGAGGCCGGTCGCGAGGCCGAGGAAGTCGACGGCGCGGTCGACGACTCGGACGAGGTCGAAACGGTCGCCGGTACGGACGAGGGCGAGCCGTCCTCGGACGAGTAGCGAGGAGTGAGTCATCGTGAGCGGAGCCACGGGCGCCGGTTCTACCGGTACGGAAAAGGACGGCGGCCGTGGCCCCGCCACGGAGGCGACTGACTCCCATGACTCTCATGGATCCCAGGGGGGAACTGTGACGGACACCAGAGGCCCGCAGACGCCGCAATATGCGGCGGGCGCGGCCCCAGGCTCGCCGGTGCCTCCGGGCCCGGCGCCTTCCCCGGGGCCGGGACCAGCCCCGGGCCCGGCGGCTCCGGTGGGGGGCCACACGCCTCCCGCGGGCCAGCCTGCTCCCGTGGGCGCGGCACCGCCGCCTCCGGGATCGCCGCTGCCGGGGGAACGGCAGCCGCAGCAGACTTCTCAGCCGTACCACCCGCCGCAGGCGTACCCGGCTCAGCAGGCGGCCACCGGCGCGGTCCGCAGGCCGCGCACCGGGGCCCGTACGACTCCGCGCACGCGCAAGGCGCGTCTGCGGGTTGCCAAGGCCGACCCGTGGTCGGTGATGAAGGTCAGCTTCCTGCTCTCCATCGCGCTCGGCATCTGCACGATCGTCGCGGCAGCGGTCCTGTGGATGGTCATGGACGCCATGGGCGTCTTCTCCACGGTGGGCGGCACGATCTCCGAGGCCACCGGCTCGAACGAGTCCAACGGCTTCGACCTGCAGTCCTTCCTGTCGCTGCCGCGTGTGCTCATCTTCACGTCGATCATCGCGGTCATCGACGTCGTCCTCGCCACCGCGCTCGCCACCCTCGGAGCGTTCATCTACAACCTCTCCGCGGGCTTCGTCGGAGGTATCGAGCTGACGCTCGCCGAAGACGAGTAAAACGTTGTCGTAACCGCTTCCTGCTTGGAGCGCATCCCTTGTGGGGGATGCGCTCTCACGCTGTCCGGGGATGCGTTCCGACGCTGTCCGGGCAGGCTGGAGCGGGGCTCGGATACCGATTTTGGGACTGACCCCGTCGTGCGCTAATCTTCAGAGGTCAGCGCGCGGGACATACACCGCAGAGCGCGGCGGGGCTATAGCTCAGTTGGTTAGAGCGCATCCCTGATAAGGATGAGGCCACAGGTTCAAATCCTGTTAGCCCCACCAGTTCAAAGACCCTCAGGCCATTATGCCTGGGGGTCTTTGGCATGCACGGCTCGTATCGGGCTGCCGGTGCGAGGGTGACGTCGTGGCCAAGGGCCTTGAGCCGGCGGACCAGGTCGCGGGTCCGGCGGGTGGGGTCGACGAGGTGGCCCGCCTTGAGGCGCATGGCGCGAAGCGCGTCGACATCGGCCAGGGTGAGCAGTCGTGGGTTGTCATGGCAGACCCCGAAGGCAATGAGTTCTGTGTCCTTGGGCAACGGCAACAGCGAATCCCGTAGAGCCTTGTGATCCCTTGGGTATCTGCGGTCATTGAGATCTCTGCGAGTCCTCTCCCGGGAGTCTCAGGAGCCCTGGGAATCCCTGAGAGCGCGTCTGCCCGGGGTGGCCGGGGACCTCCGCGTCCCGCTGCTGATTGGCCGTCAGGGAACGTGCGGCGCCCCCCTGCTGCGATGTGCAGGGGGGGCGCTCACAGTCCGGTCGACGTGCCTCCCGAGCTTGTCGGCCGGAGTCCGGGGGGGATAGGGGCGGAGCGAGGAGCCTGATCCAGGTCAGTCGCTGCCTCGGAGTTCCTCGACGACCCGGGTCAGGCTGTCCTCCAGCGCCAGCATGCTTGTGTGGCGGTGGATATGGGCGTACTGCGCCTCTATCTCCTGGGCGTCCCTCCACGCGTGCGTGTCGGCGTCCCCGGCCCGGCGCACGTGCTGGAAGAGCGGGACCTCCCGGGGTGCCAGGGTCCAGGAGAGCGGCCGGCCCCCTGCGACGAGGCTCAGGACGTGCCAGCCGCCTGCCGTGCCGTCGGGTGTCGGTGCCTGCGACACGACGGCGGACGCCGGGTGCAGCGCGGCAAGCCAGGAGAGGAGATGTGCCCGCTCGCGCGCCACGACGTCGCGCTCGCGCGCGTACGCGTCGGCGTGCCGCTTCCAGCGGGCCGTCCGAGCCCTGGACGTACTCAGGTCGTTCCCGAGGCGCTGGAGGAGGTCTGCCCACCGGTCTGCCGTGTCGAGGGCCGCGGCGGGGGCTGCGACGGGAGTCCGCAGGAGGCTGCCGAAGAACCTGCGTGAGCTGCGTGGGCGACGTGACCGGCCTGCGGATGCGGGGGATCCGCGTCGGCCGAACCGCTTCGGGCGGGGCTCGGGCCCAGCCGGGAGGGGCGGCAGCGGCGGGGACGGGGGGAACGGTGGGGGCGGAGGGGGCGAGGGCGGTGAAAGGGACATGGGTACTCCGAGGCAAGGGGGCTGAGGAGGGGTGTGAGGTCGCCCGGGGGGATTCGTGCGGGCGCTGGGAAGGCCGGGGCGGGGCCTATCCGGTCGGGCGGAGGCGGGTGGTGCCCGTTCGCCGGTACTGGCTGGCGCCCTGCGCGTTGGCGGCCCGGCAGGCGTCGTCCACGGGCTCACCCCTGCGTACGTGCCGCTGGTACGCCGAGCGCGTGCCGCAGGGCGCCGGCTCGCTGCGGAGCAGGGGCGCTCTGGGCGGGGGCGGTGACTCGGGCGGGAGTACGGGGCCCCGCTTGAGCCGCTTCTCCAGCGCGTGGCGCTGAGGACCGGTCAGGCCCGCGACTATTCCCCCTCGATCACACTTCGGCAGACCGGCCTCGCGTCGCATGACGGCCGCCCGGCACTCCTCAAGGACCTCGCAGGAATGACACAGGGCTCTTGCTGTCGCACGGGTTCTGCCGGAGAACCACAGCTCGGGGTCCTCGTTCCGGCACAGGGCGTTCAACTCCCAAGCCCTGCTGCGGCTGTCGCGCCCGTTCTGGTTCCGGTCATGGTCCAGGCGGCGGTCCTGGTCGTGGGCGGGGCCGGCGCCTCCGGTGATCGGTGTTCTCACTCGATCACTTCTCGCCCCGCGCCGCGGCCCGATCGGTGGCCCGGTCCGCAGTGCGGTCCGCGGCCTCCCAGGTGTCCGGTCCTGTGCGTACGAGTCCAACGTGCCGGGTGTTCGGTACGGGTGGTCCGCTCGCCGCGTACGACAGGGCCGCCGAGGACGGGAGGGTGGGCACGGACGCCGGCGCGGGGGTGGGCCTTGGCCTCGACGGCGTTGGCGTCGGCATTGGTGCCGGGGCCGAGGTGGGTGCCGGGGCCGGTGTCGGTGTCCGAACGACCGTGAGCCGGGCCGTGGTGAGCTGGACGGCCCGGGACCGGCGCGCCTTGGGCAGAGACGGAGCACCCGCCGAGGCGTCCGGCCGGGCTGTCACGGCCTTGTCGGACGCCGCGGAGGAGGTTTCTGGCTCCAGTGCCACCAAGGGCCCCATCAGGGATGTCACATTGGCGAGTGTGCACCGCTCGGAACGGCCGTCCAGTGACAGCAGGGGCATGCCGCTCGGCGTCCGTCCGCCGTGGAAGTACCAGACGTCCCCGTGTGCGTCCCGCTGTGGCAACGCCAGGTTGTAAACGATCCCCTCGTACTCGTACATCTGTGGGGCGGGTTCGATCTGCGTGGCGTGGTCGCGTCCGTGACCAGGACCAGTGCTCGCGGGAGCAGAGACGGGCCGGGGCCAAGGCGTCTGCTGCGGCTTGTGCGCGAGCACCGACACGCGGACGCCGGCATGACGGCTCTCGCCGACGACCGCGTGCCCCAGGGGTGCCTCCGCGTCGCGTCTGATCCCGAAGTGCGCGCGCCACTGCCGCCACTGCTCCTGGTCGGGGACGCGGATTTCGACGCGTACGCAGTCCCCGTCGGCCCGGATGCTGTCGACATCCGGGTGCCCGCCGATGTGCTGCTCGATGGTGGCCGCGACCAGTCTGGCCCGCTCGCACGAGTGGTCCCAGGCGAGAGCCTGCCTCTCCAGTTCCGTCAGCTGCCCGGGTACCCGGGCCCAGGTGCCGCTCGGCGTGCGGTGCAGAACGAGTCCGAACGTCCGCTCCGGGTCCACCAGCAGGCGGGCCACATCGAGGGCGTGGGCGACGGCCCTGGCCTGGTTCGAGGTGCTCACTGAGAGCGCCGTACGGATCACGCGCTCTGCGTGGGGCAGGTTCCTGTTCATGCCGCGGCCTCCCTCTCCGACGCCGCACGCAGTTTCTGCCTGGCCCGGAAGGTGAGTGCCTTGACCGCGCCGACGGTACGTCCCATGGCGCAGGCGGTCTCCTCGGGCGACATCTCGCCGATGAACCGCAGTTCCATGCACTGTCGCTGATGGCTGTTCAGCGTGCGCAGGGCGTTCCACACGGCTTCACGGGTCTCGATCGTCTCCAGCGTGTGCAGCGCGCCGGACTCGGCACTGCGGTCGTGCGTGTCGCCGTCCCCTACTTCGGAGACCAGGGTTTCCAGCCGGGAGCGCTTGGTCCTCACCTCGTCCAGGTGCAGGTTTCTGGCGATGGTGAGCAGCCATGCCGTGAAGGCCGTGCCCTGCCAGGTGAAGCTCTCGATGTGGCGCAGCGCCTTGATGAAGACCTCCTGGGTGAGGTCCTCGGCCAGATGCCGGTTCCGGGTGCGGAAGAGGAGATACCGGTATACGAAGTGCTGGTGATCGGCGTAGAGAGCCGCGAATGCCTCGCGGTCGCCGGCCCGGGCCCGGTCGACCATGTCGGCTCCGGCCCCGTCCACCTCGGCGACCCTATCGACCACGTCGACATTGGCGACCTTGGCGATCACGTCGTTCCCGCCGTTCGTCAAGGCCGTCTGCCGACACGGTCTGTTCTCTCGTCTGATCTGTGCGGACACGGGCTGGGTGCTCCTTCTGCGCGAGTGTTTGTGGGGTTCGTCCTGGGGTCCTGGGCGGGTCCTGGGACGTGCCCGGGAACGAGGGCTCTGCCGGGGTCCGGGATGTTCTTCGGCTGCAATACTCGATATGCATGTAGATGTAGATTCTCTGAGCGGATGCCGGAGTTCCGGGGTGCAGGGGTGTGGATGGAAAGGCGGGCTGATGGTGGTCAGCGGTGGCCGCGGGTCGCAGGGGGCAAAGGGGGGCGGGTGTGCTGTGCTCGATCCGCTGGTGGTTGATCCGCCCGTCTCGCACGTGAATGTTCCTCCGTGCGGGCGATGCGGGGCTGCCGGGCGCGCTTGATCGACGTATCTACACTATGCATGTAGATGTAGATACGTCAAGCGCGACAGCTGACGGTGCACTCGGCAAACTCTGGCGGACGGCGTTAATCATGCGACTGAAGATGTGAAGGTGTGGAGACGCGGGCGTGTCGTAGCACTTGGGTGCGGCACGATGCTTTCTGTTTACGGAAACTCAACCGATCGATCTGCGATCTACTTGCACTTGTAGATGCCGATGGTTGATGCTTGAGCTTGTGACCAGGAACTTTCAGCCGAATGGGGCGTCCGACGTGGACGAGCCGGACCTGGACCAAGACCAGGACTTCGTCTTCGAGGGCGAGGATTTGCCCGTACTGCTTGAGCGTCTTCTCGGAGAGTCGCAGGGCAGGACCCAGAAGGACCTGGCCGCGGAGGCCGGTATCTCCTATCCGACACTCAACGCCTGGATGAACCGGACGCGTGGGACGTCCCGTATCGATCCGGAGCGGCTGCGTGCGATGGTCGAGGTGTTCCGTCGCTGGGGCGTGAGAACCACGCCGCGGGAGTTCTTCGCCTCCGTCGGTCGGCCGGTGCCCGGACCCAGCGGGGACGAACGCGAGGCGCAACTGCTCAAGCTGTACCGGCAGTTGCCCGAATCGAGACAGCGCGCACTGGTCAAGAACGCCGAAGCGATGCTCCAGCTCAGTCGCACGATCTGACGGCCCGTACGTGGGCGGGTCCTTCTGCCGGAGCGCATGTCCTGCCGCCGGAGCGGCGGAGTGGCACTTTCGGTCTGGCAACTCTCCATGGAATACCCCAACAGCTCTTACCCAGAGAACACGTGCGGGTACGATCGGTAGGCCGCTGGCCTCCCGGAGCGGGATATCTGCATGCCCTCATGCATCCCTGGGGAGATACCTGTGTGCATCGTGATTTCTGTGGTGGACGACCTACCGAAGACCGCCATCTGGGACCCTGACGAAGTAAGCATCCTGGTGGCGCGCGGTACGGCCACCGGTGAGTTACTGCGCGAGGTCGCGGCGATTCTGACGATCGACCTCGGTGCGCCGGCCTCGGTGGACGATCGTTTCGTCTGCTTCTGCGGCGCTCTGGTGGAGTTGCCGGGTGAACTGACAGCCCTGGTCGCCGTCGACTCGTCCTGGGAGCCCGTCTGACCGGAGTTCGTCCATCCCTCCCGGGCCGTCGCGGGACGCCTGCGACTCGGCCGGCGAAACGGTCGGCTGAAGGCGATGGCATATGCCTGTGGCGATGCTGGGGGGGTACGAGGTCATCCCCGAGTTGCCGAGCCGACGGCGGCCAGGACGGGAGCGTGAGCCGGCGCCGGGAGTTGGACCGGTGCCGAGGACTGTGAGGGGAGCATGACGGCTCTGATGGGCGCGGCATCCATGGCGGGTGCTGCCGGACCCGTCTGACCTGCCGGAGTTGCCGGTGGTGCTGCCCGCACGGCCTGTACCGCGGGTACGTCGACGGTGCCGGTCGTCAGGTGGGTGGTGCCGCAGGGACGGGCGGGTGCCGCGACGACATCCCTCGTGACGGGTTCCCTCACGCCGAAGTCCGTCGTGTCGACGGCAGTAGGTACTGCGGCGCTCACGGCGGCGACGACCGCTGGTGCCTCGGCACTGTCCCGTGTGCCGGTGGCGTCCGTGTCCATGGCGTCTGTCGGCGGGCGGTGCCGGCAGGACGGTGAGGAACCGTGCGCCTCCGCGTGGATGCGCTGTTTCATCGTGGGTGGCAGGGAACTCGCCCGTGGGCGGGTCCGGATGGGCTCCTCCTGCGCCGTCGCGTCCTGTGGGGTGACGGTGTTGCGCGCTGCCTCCGTCGCGGGTACGGCGGCGACGGCGCTCGTCGTGATCAGTCCGAGTGACGTGCACAGCGCGAGGAAGGCGGTGACAACCGCGGTCCACAGGTTCACGACCGTGTTGCGAGTCATGGTCCCTCTCCTTTCGGGTGGGTGGATTTGCATACTTTCCTCATGATGTGTATGTCGGTTGCGAAGTGACGGACCGACGCCCGTGGCGCGTCGATCTTCCGATGAACACCACCCGGATGGACCCAAGAAGCCAGAAAAGCGAGAAAGAGCAGTAAAAGTCACTGTGTGTGGTGACTTCTCACGCTCCGAAAGGAGCGCTGTCGTCCGGTTCTACTGCTGTGTGCCGTGCGGGAGTTGGCGGCCGACGCAGGTCACTGATCGGTATCGGCCGGTGTGTATAGTCGGGCGGCAGAAGTCCCCTACGCCAAGGAAAGACGAGGTCGCGCGGTGAAGAAGCTTCTCCTGGTCGCACTGGCCGCCATCGGCGGGCTCCTCGTGTACCGCCAGATCCAGGCGGATCGCGCCGAGCAGGATCTGTGGACGGAGGCGACCGACTCCGTGCCCACGGGTTCGTGAGTATCGACGACAGCCTTAGTGCAGACCCCGGCCGCCTCGCGGTCGGGGTTTTGTGTTGCCGGAGCGGGGTCGGGGCAGGGCCGGGACGGCGCGTTGTGGACGTCAGGCGTCGTGGACGTCACAGGAAGCGCTTGCGTGGCTGAACAAGGGGTGGCGCGGCGGCCGGAGGGGCAGGATGGTCGAGGCTTCACGGACGTCCGGGGCAGCGTCGGGACAGCGCCGACACCGGTCCGCGTACGCCTGGTGACTGACGATCCGGTGCTACGGCGAGGGGTGGCGCGTGATGGGGCGGCGCACGGGACGGTGGCGCGGCCGTACGGTCCTGGCCGGGGCGGCGGCGCTCTTCGCGGCCGTGGCCTCGGCGGGACAGGCGACGGCGGCCGGCACTCCCCCTCCGTACCGCTTCGCCGTCGGCGCCGAGCAGGTCGAGGGTGCGACGGCGCCTGCGGATGCCGTACGGCTGACACCCGGCACGACCTATCGGAGCTCCGTCGGCGACAAGGGGAAGCTCTACTACGGGCTGCGGCTCGACGCCGTGTCCACCGCCTATGTGTCGGTCACCGCCGTCCCCAGGGCAGGCACGAAGGCCGTGTACTCGGACGGCATCAAGGTGTCCCTGCAGGACCCCAACGGCAACAAGTGCTTCTCCGGGGACGCCGGTGCCGCCAGGTTCGGGCCCACCGAGAGCCCGCGGCCGATCACCGCCTGGGCGTCGCGCCGGGCCGGCCCCGGCACGTACACCTGCAAGAGCGCGGGGGCGTACTCCGTGCTCGTCGAGCGCATCAGCGGTGCCGGGTCCTCGCCGGACGACTGGGAGCTGGAGCTTCGGTACGTGTCGGAGCCCGCACTGAAGAAGGCCGCTTCGACGACCGCCCCCGAGGTGTGGGACTCCGCCTCGCCGCAAGCGGTCGACGGCCTCGCCAGGACTCGTAGGGGCGGTACGAGCTTCAACGAGGCGCGTTCCCTGGAACAGGGCGTCTGGAAGGACGGGATCCAGGCCGGGCAGACGCTCTTCTACCGCGTTCCCGTCGACTGGGGGCAACAGCTCTACGCCACGGCCGAACTGGGCCCGGCGAGCGGCGACGGGTTCCTGGGCAACGCCCTCGGCCTGTCGCTCTACAACCCGGTGCGCGCCTTCGTGGACGACGCCGGCACCGGGTACGACGGCAAGGCGAAGTCGGCCACCCTGGAGCCGCTGCCCCCGGTCGCCTACGAGAACCGGTACGACGTCGACGACCAGGTGAGCGGAATGCGGTTCGCGGGCTGGTACTACCTGGCCGTGCACGTCAGTACGGAGATGGCCGGCAAGTTCGGCGACGGGCCGTTCGACCTGACCCTGCGTGTGCGGGTGAGCGGTACGGCCGGGACACCGGCGGCGTACGACGGAACCGCCGCGCCGCCGGACGTGTTCGACGTGACCGCGGGGGACAAGGCCGCGGCGTCGAACGGCGCCGCGGCGGCCGGCGGTGACGGGGGACCGGACGGGAACACCGCGATGAAGGCGGTCGCCGTGGGCGGGATCGGCGCGGGGACCGCGCTCGTGCTGGGGCTCGCCGTGTGGACCGTGGTCGCACGGAGGCGGGCGGCGGCGGCCGGAGGCGGAGGGCACAGAGAGGGGACAGTGCCTGCGCCGTCCGTCGAGGGTCCGGACGCGCGGTCGCGGGAGTACGGGCCGCCGCGAGCCTGGTAGTCGGGGTGGTCGGGGTGGTCCACGGGCGGTTCCCGGCCCGGCCGCCACCTGTGCTTCCCGGGCCGGCTCAGATCTGTGTCAGTGCCCAGAATCCGACCGCGAAGCAGGCCAGCGCGAGCAGGAGCACCGGAACCGCCACCATCGCGGGCGGCCCCGGCCGCCGCTGCGCCCGCCTGGCGCGATGCCGCGCAACGGGCTGCGGCTGAGGTGGAACCCGAACGTCTTGAGCGGTGTATGAAGCAGTAGAGGCGAATTCGCGCGGCCGGGGCGGCGACACGGGGGTCGTGGCCGAGGGGTGACCGGTCGAGGGGTGCGGAGCCTGGGGGGAGAGCACGTGAGTGGGTTCGTACGGCAACGACGGGGAGTGTGGGGAGTACGCGGGGTTCGGGAGCGCGAGCGATGTGGGGGGAGTGGGGGGCTGCAAGGGGAAGCCCTCGGTGTCCGACACCGCGGGGGACTGCTGGGAGACGGGCGCGGTCGAGGGCGGTGGTGGTACGGCGCCGGGGGTGGAGCCGGACGGTATGGCGCCGGTGCTGGTGTGGGGGTGGGGAGGAACAGCGCCTGCCGGAGGCATCGGTGGGGCGGCGCCCGTGTGCGTCTGGGGCCAGGCCGTATCTGTGTGAGCGTCTGGAGACACGCCACCGGGGTGGGCCTCAGGAGACGTGCTCGGCTGGGGGGATACGGCGCCTGCGGGGGCCTCGGACGGAGCGGTGCTCCTGGATTGCGCCGCACGGCTCTCCGTGGCTGTCCGGGCGCTCGCAGGCCCGACCCCGGACCGCTGCGACGGCGTCGCGGTGCCCGGGTCCTGCCGCTGAGGCGTCGTGTCGTGAGCCTGGGTGCCTCCGGACGAGGCAGTGGCCGTCAGAGGGCCCTGTGGGCCGAACTCGGCCGGAAGCGGGCCGAGTTGGTCGAAGATCTCGATCAGCTCGTCGTCGGGGCCGGGCTCGGGGAGGAGCTCCCTGGCCGCGGCGAGCGCCTTGCGCGCCCCTGTGGCGGTGCGGAACCGCGCCTGTGGGTCCGGTTGGAGCAGAGTGGCCACGATCTGCCACAGCGGCTCGGGAATGCCCTTCGGGGCGCCCGGTGTGCCGTGGGCCGTGAAGTGGTCGACCAGCGCCTTGGCATCGGGCTTGGCCCCCTCCAGGAGATAGAGGGCGACCAGACCCACCGCGAAGAGGTCTGCGGGGAAGTCGGGCTCCGCACCGAGCAGCTGCTCGGGCGCGAAGTAACCGGGCGTCCCCACCACGTAGTTGGTCTCCGTCAGACGGGGTTCGCCCAGCCGCATCGAGATGCCGAAGTCGGACAGCCGCAGCCGCGGACGGCCCGTTCCGGTCGCCTCCAGGAGGATGTTGGCGGGCTTGATGTCACGGTGCACGACCCCCTCCGCGTGCACCGCGGCGAGCCCCGCCAGGAGCTGGTCGAGCAGGGTGCAGACGAACGCCGGGGGCAGGGGCCCGTAGTCACCGATCAGGTGGACCAGCGAACCGCCACCGACGAGGTCCATGGTGAACAGGACCTTGTCGTCATCGGCGGCCCAGCTGGCGGGCGCGAGCACATGGGGGTGGTCGATCCGCAGTGCCTGCTCCCGCACGAAGCGCAGCAGCGAGTGCGCGTCGCTCTGCTGGAGCACCTTGGCGGCCACATACCGGCGCCGCCGGTGGTCCCAGGCGCGCCAGACCGCACCGACTCCCCCGCGTCCGATCGGGTCGACCAGTTCGTACCGGCCGGCGAAGACCTCACCCATGGTCGTGCGTCGCTCCCCCTTCGGCGGTCGGTACGGCTGCCTTTCCGAGGTGCCCGGCTGCCTGGACTCCGGTGACCGGCAGGCCCAACAGGACTGCGGCTACCGGGTGTTCGGCGGCCGGGCGTTGTGCTCAGCTCTGGTGGGACTGGTAGTGGGCGACCGCGTCCGAGGTGCGGCCGGCTCCGTACACCCGGAGGAACTCTGCCAGTTCCGGGTGGGTCGGGGCGAGAGTGTCGGCCGCCTCGATGATGTCCCCCGCGGCAGCGACCGAACGCAGCAGTGACTGGATCTCGCGCACCACACGCTTGACCGTGGGCGCACCCCCCGAACTGGTCGTCGACTGCGTGGTGTTGCTGAGCACCGAGCCCCCTTGCGACTTCTTGATCTCGTCCATGCGCTCGGTGGCCTCGGCGGCGCTCACACTGCCGTCGGCCACCTGTCCCGCGAGGTCCTGCAGCAGTTGTACGCGCTGGACCACCGCGGGGTTCCCGATCTTGGCGCGCTGGCCGCTCATCAGCTGCGACAGCATGGGCGCCGACAGGCCGAGCACTCCCGCGAGGCGGGCCTGATTGAGCCCCAGGTCATCTATGAGCCTACGGAAGAGCGCCCCCAGCGGCTCCCCGTACCAGTTCCGCTGCAGCTCCCGGGCTCTTGCGGTTGCTTCCTGCTGTGCGGCGTCCATTCGCGTCTCCCCATCGCTTCCCCAAGTACCGTGGTTCGCTGTAGCGAACCACGTCGAGCATCTTACGGAGAGTGGTCGTTCGCGGGGACCCCCAATCTTTTTGCGGGATACCCGGGGTGACCCGGTACTCTGGTCTGCGGCGCTGCTCAGAAGGGGATCCTTCTGGCGGATGCCACCCTTCCGGGGCCTTAGCTCAGTTGGTAGAGCGCTGTCTTTGCATGGCAGATGTCAGGGGTTCGACTCCCCTAGGCTCCACACGATGAACCCCCTCTGATCTGCTTAATCACAGGTCAGCGGGGGTTTTCTTGTGTCGTGGGGCCTGCGGGCGGGGAGGTGCGGATCCGCGTCTCGGGGGATTTCTGGGGCGTCCGGGCCGTCCAGCGGTGGCGGTATCAGGCGCCGCCTGCCCTCGCTCGTCGAGTCATTCAGCCTCCCGTCTTCAGGGGCGGTTCCACGCCGGGACGGGCTCATCAACGGGTGTGAGGCGGCCGGGAATTGCCCGTCTGTCCTGTAGTGACGTGGCCTCGTCAAGCCCGTGGGCTCTGCTCCCCTCGGGCGCCGGAGCGCCACAGGGGGTGTGCGCGGTGACGTGCGTCACAGGATGAGAGTGGCGATGTTTGCGATTGTTTGCGCAAAGAGATGACCGATTCGGGGGTGCTGCGGTCGCTTCGCAGGTGGCCGACGTGGCGTGGGGGTGGCGCGCAGAAGTCGTGAAGGCTTGCGTGAGCTGCTGTGAACGAAGATACGTAATCAGAACACTGCGCTCCGTTAAGAAAGTCTGTGCGGTTGTTGCACACCTGGCCCGTTGCAAACGTCATCGTGAACGGAGGGCGTAAAACAGGCGCCCTTCCGAGGCCGCCAGAAACGCCACGAGGCCTCGCCCTCTGTAAGGAGAGGCAAAACCGCACGTGAATCTGGACGTTGCCGACGATGTGATCCTGGCGGTGCTCGCCCTGCGGGTGTTCGGTCGTGACGTGCTCGGTCTGCTGCGCCGTGTGGCCGCGGCCGGAGTTCGGGCCGGCATCAGCGAGATGCGGCGCGAGCGCGGTACGGAGGGACAGACGTGAGCCAGGAACTTCCCCGAACCGCGACCGGCGCCCGGCCGATGAGGAAACTGCCGCTGGACTTCGAGGCATTCCACCGGATGTACCGGCCGATCTACGTCCACTGGGCGGAGATCCGGCTGGGCAGCCGGGCCGATGCCGAGGAGGCCGTCGACGCGGCCTTCGAGAAATTACTCAGGGCCTGGTCCACTGTCCTGACCAAGGAGAACCCGACCGCGTACGCCTGGCGCGTGCTCAGGCACACCACCATCGACTTCTCCAGGGCCCGCGACCGCCGTCCCGCCCTCATCGGCGAGGCCGCCTTCGAGACGGTGGCGCTCAGTCAGGCGGTGGACCCCATAGGCCAGTTCGAGGAGAGCCTCAGCCTCTATGAGGCGATCGGACAGCTGCCGCCGCGTCAGATGGACGTCATGCTCCTGCAGTTCGGCCAGGGCTTCACCGTGGAGGAGGTGGCGGCCGCGCTCGGGATCACCCCGGCCGGCGTACGCTCCACGGTCCGCCACGCCAGACGACGGCTGGAGCACGCGTACGGGGTCAAGAGGCGACTTGAGGCCACGCGGTATGAGAGTGCCGCACTGAGCGAGGGCGAAGGCGAGAGCGAGGGCGGATGCGATGGCGTCGCGCTGAGCGAGAGCGAGGAAGGGCATGCCGATGACATCGCCCATTGACGAACTGCTCGCCCGCGCCAGGCTGCGCCGCGAGCCCTACACCCGGGCCGACATCGACGCGGCCCTCGCTCGCCTGGCCGCCCGAGCGGCGGTTCGGCGGGACGCATCCGAGGAACCCTGTGACCTCATGCCCCATACCCGCAATGCCTGCGGGTCGGCCGACGCAAGTGCGGTTGACGCAGAGTCGGCCGCTGACGCAGATGGGGTCGGCGAGGGCGCCGTTGGCGGTGATCCGGGCACGAGGAAGGCGTCCGACGAACTCCCGGCCGATGAATGCCCTCAAAACAGAGGGCAGGCCCGCGAGGGATCGGTGGACGAGAGCTCCGCCGCCGACGATCTCCAGACCCTCTGCGAGACCGTGATCACCCACACCGGAGCCCTCACCGATCTCCGGATCTTTCTCGCCCGGGCACTGCCCGAACCGTCCGGGGCTCGCGTGCTGGGGTGCATGTTGCAGCTCTCCGAGCGCGAGGAGTCGGCCCGTTTCTGGTGGCAGTACGCCGCCGGGGCCGGCGATCCCGCCGCCAGCTACTGCCTCTATCTGCACCACCGGGCCCTGGGCGAGCACGGAGCAGCCGACTGGTGGCACACCCAGCACACCCAGACCGACGTCGTGGCCGACGCGGAGACCGGGCCCGAGGTCGAGATCACCACCACGCTGCGCATCCTCCGCGCACTCAAGCCGGACGACTCGCCCGTGCCCGAACCGGTCAACGCAGTCCTGCACTACGTGCCCGTGGCCGTCGCCTTTGTGGACGACGACCTGGACCTTCCCCTCCCCGACCCCGACTTCACCGACCGCATCAGGGCTCTCACGGCCCTCACGTCCACGGCCCCCGCCCCTTCGACCCCGACCGCTTCGACCGCACCGGTGGCCGGCGGTTCGGCGGAAGTCCCGCGCCGCGCACGCAAGCGCAAGCCCCTGCCGGAACGCAGGCGCCCGCGCCGCACCGCGACCGGCTCCACGTAGAGCCCGGCTCCGCAAATGGCCCCGCTCCACGTAAGGCCGGCTCCACGTAAGGACGGTTTCACCCAAAGCCGGTTTCACGTGAAACGGGACCGGGCTGGTTCCACGTGAAACATCGTGGGGGCAGGAGGCACCGGGCCTCCTGCCCCCACGATGTGATGTCGTGCGGCGCTGTGATGTCCTGCCGCCGCGTCAGCCGCGGTCCTTCTGTTCCGCCGCCTCCGCCTCGGCCTCGGCCTGCTTGGCCTGGACCTCGGGGTCGAGTTCGTCCTGAGCGTTGCCGTCGACCGAGGTCAGGTGGCCGCCCTCCGGGACCTCCGTGGCGGCGGGCGGTTCGACCAGCCAGTCGGGGTTGGCCTGCTTGTCCCACCACTTCCACGCGGCGAAAGCGCCACCGGCCAGGATGCCCAGCACGGCGAGGCCCTTGGCGAGGCGGCCGACCCTGGCCCGCCGCTCCTGCTTACGGACCAGCTTCTCCACCTGCTTGGCCGAGACCTGACCGCGCAGCGCGGCCAGCGCCGCAACACTGCGGGACGTGGCTTCCTCGCGAACGGGGCCGGCCGCGACCCTGGCCTGCTCGATCCTCGGACGGGAGTAGTCCGCCGCCTGTCGCGCGGCCTTGCGGGTGCGGACAGCTGCCTCGTGGGCGGCCTGGTCGACCTTCGGCGGCACATGCGTCCGGGCCTGCTCAAGACGCGGGGCGAGATGGGCGTCGTACTGCGTGCGTGCTTGTTCGGCGGCCTGGAGAGCTGCGGCCGACACCTTCGGCGCGAGCTTGGCACGTGCTTCGTTCGCGTACTGCGTGGCGCGGTCCCTGGTCGTGTCGGCGTAGGGCGCCACCACTTCCGCGGCGTGCCGCACGCTGTCCTTTGCCGACTCGGCCGCTGCGCGCACGCTGTCCTTGCGGGTCACGGGATCCTCCTCCTCGGTGGCGTACATGGGGGCTTGGGGCCATCCCCCAGCAAGTCACAGTTCACCTTTCCACCCTTATCCGGATCATGCCTGCCGGAGAGCTCCGGGGCATGCGAGGGCGGGCATCCGGGTCATGAGAGCCGACTCCGGGCGTACTCGGGGCAATAACTGATCAATACGGTGCAACGGGAGCTTGCCACGACAATGTCATGGATCCCCGTACTGTGCGCCGCTTTGGTGCGAAGCGGTTGAAGCGGTCCGGAGCGGCGGTGACGCAAGACGAGGGCCGCGGTCCGTGCGAGGATCGGGGAGTCACAAAGGACAACGGAAGGCAGATCGTGGCTGAGCAGCTTTACGCCACCCTGAAGACCAATCACGGCGACATCGAAGTGCGGCTCCTGCCGAACCACGCGCCCAAGACGGTCCGGAACTTCGTCGAGCTCGCCAAGGGTGAGCGTGAGTGGACCAACCCGTCCACGGGTGCGAAGTCCACGGACAAGCTCTACGACGGCACGGTCTTCCACCGGGTGATCAGCGGATTCATGATCCAGGGCGGTGACCCCCTGGGCAACGGCACCGGCGGTCCCGGCTACGAGTTCGAGGACGAGTTCCACCCCGACCTCGGCTTCGACAAGCCGTACCTGCTGGCCATGGCGAACGCCGGCCCGGGTACCAACGGCTCCCAGTTCTTCATCACCGTCTCCCCGACGGCCTGGCTGACCCGCAAGCACACCATCTTCGGTGAGGTGAGCGACGGGGCCAGCCAGAAGGTCGTGGACGCCATCGCCTCCGCGCAGACCAACCCGCGCACCGACCGCCCGGTCAGCGACGTGGTCATCGAGTCGGTCGTCATCGAGACCCGCTGAACCGAGGCCCCTGGAGGGAACCGGGACCCCTCGGACGAAACCGAGAGAGGTCTCCCGCAGGGAACCAAACGCCCCGCCCATCCGTAAGGATGAGCGGGGCGGTGCGTTGCGTACCAAATGCGTACAGAGGATGAGGGGATCCCGATGGACCAGGCGCCAGGCAGCCCGCAGGAACCACAGGGTGCCGCGAGCCTGCCCACCTGTTACCGGCATCCGGACCGGGAGACCGGCGTCCGCTGTACGCGCTGCGAGCGCCCCATCTGCCCCGAGTGCATGATCAGCGCCTCGGTCGGCTTCCAGTGCCCGGAATGCGTGCGGAACGGTTCCGGGACGGGCCATGCCCCCAACGCCGCTCAGCCCCGCACCCTCGCGGGCGGCACGGTCACCTCGGATCCCCGGCTGATCACCAAGATCCTCGTCGGGCTCAATCTCGCCGTCTTCCTGGTCCAGCTCTCCGTGGGCGACCGCTTCACCGACAGCTTCGACCTCATCGGCCGGGCCTTCGTACCGATCCTCGGAAGCGTCGAGGGCGTCGCGGAGGGCCAGTGGTACCGGATGGTCACGGCGATGTTCCTGCACGGCAGCTATATCCACATCGCCTTCAACATGCTCAGCCTGTGGTGGATCGGCGGCCCTCTGGAGCAGGCTCTCGGCCGCGCCCGCTTTATCGCCCTGTACGCGGTGTCCGGCCTCGCCGGCAGCGCGCTCACGTATCTGATCGCCGAGCCGAACCAGCCCTCGCTCGGCGCCTCCGGCGCGATCTTCGGCCTGTTCGGTGCGACCGCCATCCTCATGCGGCGCCTCAACTACGACATGCGCCCGGTGATCGCCCTGCTGGTGATCAATCTGATCTTCACCTTCGGGTGGAGCAACATCGCCTGGGAGGCCCACATCGGCGGCCTCGTCGGCGGTGTGGTGATCGGCTACGCCATGGTGCACGCGCCCCGCGAGCGGCGCGCTCTGGTCCAGTACGGCGTATGCGCGCTGGTGCTACTCGCGGTTGTGGTCATGACACTGGTGAGGACCGGCCAGCTCACCTGAGCCGAGCCGCCGAGCCCGCCTGAGCCGAGCCGCTGGGCCCCTCCGAAAGTCAAGTCCGACCCGCCTGAGAATCCCGTGCGAGCCCACGTTGTCCACAGACCGTGGCGGATCTTGTGCATGCTGTGTAAGAACAAGTGTGCCCCCTGTCCCTGACCTGGGTTTCCCCAGGCGGGACAGGGGGCGAACGCACTTGCGGATACCGGTAGGTCAGTCACACCGGCGTCAACACCGGATGGGTTATCCACAGATCTTCAGACCTATCCACACTGTGGAAACCCTTGTGGATAACTCAGTGGACAACTTGGGCCACGGCTTGCGGACACAGGCATGGGGAAGCCCCGGTACAGGCTCCCGACACCCTATGGCCGCGTTACTTCCACTGCGTGGAAACGCCGAATCCCGCCGCGATGAAGCCGAAGCCCACCACGATGTTCCAGTTGCCCAACGCGTCGACCGGCAGCGAACCGTCCGTCACGTAGAACACGACGATCCAGGCGAGGCCGATGAGGAACATGGCCAGCATGACCGGGGCGACCCAGGCACGGCTGTTCAGCTTGATGTTGGTCGCCTGCTTCGCCGGGGGCGGCGTGTAGTCGGCCTTCTTGCGGATACGTGACTTCGGCACGAGGGTCTCTCCTGTCGATGCGCTGCGTGGCCGCGCAGGGAACGTGGGCTGGCTCCGGGGCAGCGTACAAGGGGACTCTTAGCGCTCCCCCGGGCGTCCGTTAGCGTAGTGCTTCCGCGGCGCCGAAGGAGATAAGGGTACGTTGAGCAATTCTGCCGACTCCCCCCAGCCGGGTTCCAGCCCTGGCACAATCCGGCGTTTCCGGCCGGTGCGGGTGCTGACCGTGGCCGTGTTCGCCCTGGCCGGGCTGATCTTCTTCACCAGCTTCAACACGGCCAAGGGCACCAATATCCGTACGGATGCCTCGCTGCTGAAGCTCTCCGACCTGATTCAGGAGCGCAGCCACAAGAACGGGCAGCTCGACGAGAGCAACGGATCGCTGCGTGAGGACGTGGAGACGCTCGCCGAGCGGGACAACGGCAGTACGAAGGCGGAGGAGGCCAAGCTCGCCGCCCTGGAGAAGAACGCGGGCACCCAGAAGCTCAAGGGCGAGGCCCTCACTGTCACCCTCAACGACGCGCCCCCGAACGCCACCGCCAAGCTCCCCGGCTACCCCGAGCCGCAGCCCGACTACCTGGTCATCCACCAGCAGGACCTCCAGGCCGTGGTGAACGCCCTGTGGCAGGGCGGCGCCAAGGGCATCAAGGTCATGGACCAGCGGCTGATCTCCACCTCCGCCGTCCGCTGTGTGGGCAACACCCTGATCCTCCAGGGCCGCGTCTACTCGCCCCCGTACAAGATCCAGGCGGTCGGTGACCCGGAGAAGCTGCAGAAGGCCCTCTCGGCGTCCAAGGCGATCCAGAACTACATGGTGTACGTCAACGTCTACGGGCTCGGCTGGAAAGTCGACGAGGACGGGACCGTGACTCTGCCCGGCTACTCGGGCACGGTGGATCTCCACTACGCGAAGCCTGTGGAGTAACAGCCCGTGGGGTAAGAGCCCATGGAGCAATGGAGCCGCTGCCGCTGGGGGACTTGTGTCGGTGCGAGTGGTCGTCAGGACGTTCAGCGAGCTGTGCATCACCGTCGGCACCGTGATCGTGCTCTTCGTGGTGTACGTGCTGTTCTGGACGGGTGTGAAGGCCGACACCGCGATGGACGACCAGATCGCGCAGCTCCAGGAACAGTGGTCGAAGGGTTCCGTGGCGGCCGGGCCCAAGGAGCCGAGGTCCACGGGGACGGGCGCTCCCGGTACGACCCCCGACGAGCCTGCCCCGTACAAGAACGGCAAGCCCTTCGCTGTGATGTACATCCCGCGGCTTGGTTTCACGTGGAACAAGCCCGTGCTCGAAGGCACGAGGACGAGCACCCTCAAGAAGGGGCTCGGCCACTACGCGAGCACCGCACAGCTCGGACAGCCGGGGAACTTCGCCGTCGCCGGCCACCGGCGCACGTACGGGGACCCGTTCAAGGATTTCCCCAGGCTGCGGCCGGGTGACTCGGTGGTGCTGACCGACGGGACGACCTGGTTCACGTACCGCATCGACACAAAGCCCTACAAAACATTGCCCAGTGACATAGCGGTCATTGACCCCGTACCGAAGAAGTCGGGGTACACGCGTGCGGGCCGCTATCTGACGCTGACGACCTGCGAGCCGGAATGGGGCCACAGCCACCGGCTGATCGTCTGGGCACATCTTGACTCGACCCAGCCTGTAGAGGCTGGGAAACCGGAGGCCCTACGCCGTTAGTCTGGTCCGGTACGGCGTGAGTCTGGTGCCGTGGCGCGACGGAAGGGACGGCATGTACGGCTTTATCTGGCGGCATCTGCCGGGGAACACGTGGATCAAGGCACTGATCTCCCTCGTGCTGGTCCTCGCGGCGGTCTACGTGCTCTTCCAGTACGTCTTCCCGTGGGCCGAACCGCTGCTGCCCTTCAACGATGTGACGGTGGACAACCAGTGAGCGCGCGGATTCTCGTCGTCGACAATTACGACAGCTTCGTCTTCAACCTGGTCCAGTACCTGTACCAGCTGGGCGCCCAGTGCGAGGTCCTGCGCAACGACGAGGTGTCGGCGCTGCACGCACAGGACGGCTTCGACGGCGTACTGCTGTCGCCCGGTCCCGGCACGCCCGAAGAGGCCGGCGTCTGCGTCGAGATGGTCCGGCACTGCGCCGAGACCGGCATCCCCGTCTTCGGGGTCTGCCTCGGGATGCAGTCGATGCAGGTGGCGTACGGCGGGGTCGTGGACCGCGCGCCCGAGCTGCTGCACGGCAAGACCTCGCTCGTCGAGCACGAGGGCAGGGGGGTGTTCGCGGGCCTTCCGTCGCCCTTCACCGCCACCCGCTACCACTCGCTGGCCGCCGAGCCGAAGACCGTCCCCGTCGAGCTGGAGGTCACGGCCCGTACGCACGACGGGATCATCATGGGGCTCAGGCACCGTGAACTCCTGGTCGAGGGTGTGCAGTTCCACCCCGAGTCCGTGCTGACCGAGCACGGTCACCGCATGTTGGCCAACTGGCTGGCGGAGTGCGGAGACCAGGGAGCCGTCGCCAGATCGGTCGGGCTCGCCCCGGTGGTGGGCAGGGCCACGGCGTGACCGCCCTGCGCCCCGAGCGCGACAGTGCCGCCCCGTACGGCGAGGACGCCTTGTACGGGGGCGCTGAGGCGTTCGAGGCGCCGGGTGCCTTCGAGCCGTCCCGCGACTTCGGGGCCCCGAATGCCGATGCCCGGCCGAGCGGTGACGCCCGGCCGAACGGTGCGATGCGGGCCGCCGTCGACGGGCTCGCCGACCCGCTCAGCGACCCCCTGCCGGGGCAGCGGCCGCCCGCGGCGCCCGAGCAGGAGTGGTACGACCCCCAGAACCCGCAGGGCTATTCGCAGGACTGGAGTGTCGGGCAGACCGCCTCCTCGTACGCGGACCCGGTCCGCCGCGCGCACACGGACCCCACGCACGGGTACGCCGAACCTGGGCAGCCGTCGTCGTATGCCGTGCCGCAGCCGCAGCCGCAGCCTCAACAGCCCCAGCAGCCGTACGAGCCGCAACCTCCGTACGGGGAGCAGCAGCGACCGTCCTATGGAGGGGCGCCGCAGACCTCGTACGACGGGGCATACGCCCAGCCCGACCCGCTGAGTTCGACGAGCCCCTTGAGCTCTACAGGCCCGCTGAGCGCGACCGGCCCGATGAGCCCGGCGGGTTCCCCGGCTCCGGCGTACTCCGCTCCGTACGAGCAGCCGCCTCTCGCCGACGACGAGACGGTCGGGCTGCGCATAGCTGATGTCGTCGAGTCCATACCGGGGATTCCGACGCCGGCCGCCGGGCCCGCTGGGCGCGCCGTAGCGCCCGCAGGGGGCGCAGGGGGCGTGGGAGCCCCGGGTGGTGGCCGTGCGGCCCGTCGTAAGGCCTCCAGGCGCCATGGGCGGCATGGTGGGGCCGGTGGGGCGCAGGAGGGGCAGGAGGCCCAGGAGAGCCGGGCGGCGTCCGGCGCGCCTCTCTCCCGTATGGAGGCGCGGCGTGCGGCGCGGGAGCGGAAGCCGGGCGCGGCCGTGATGGCCAGCCGGGCGATCGGCGAGGTGTTCATCACCACCGGCGTACTGATGCTGCTGTTTGTGACGTACCAGCTGTGGTGGACGAACGTCCGGGCGCACGCGCAGGCGGGCAACGAGGCGAGCAGCCTCCAGGACGACTGGGCCAAGGGCAAGGGGAACCCGGGGGTGTTCGAGCCGGGCCAGGGCTTCGCCCTCCTGCACATCCCGAAGCTCGACGTGGTCGTGCCGATAGCCGAGGGCACCGACAAGAAGCGGGTGCTGGACCGCGGCATGGTCGGTCACTACGCCGAGGAGGGCGTGAAGACGGCGATGCCGGACGCCAAGACCGGCAACTTCGGTCTGGCCGGGCACCGCAACACCCATGGCGAACCGTTCCGGTACATCAACCGGCTGAAGCCGGGCGACCCGATCGTCGTGGAGACGCAGGACAAGTACTTCGTGTACAAGATGGCGTCGATCCTGCCGGTGACGTCGCCGAGCAACACGGCCGTCCTGGACGCGATCCCCAAGGGCGCGGGCTTCACCAAGGCGGGCCGCTACATCACTCTCACCACCTGCACCCCGGAATTCACCAGCAAGTACCGGATGATCGTCTGGGGCACGATGGTCGAGGAACGATCGCGCGACAAGGGCAAACCGGACGCTCTCGTCGACTGAGACACCGGGGCGACCGGCGACCCCTCGCTTTACGACGTCCCAAGCTTCACAACGTCCCAAGCTTCATCCCGAGCTTCACGACATTCCAAGATTCCTGAGAGACCAGACGGGGCAACGCAGTGGCAGCGACGACCGACCACGAAGAGCACACGGACGCCCGGGCGTCCTCGCCCGCGCCGCGGCGCCGCGGCGGCGGCCGGATCGCGGCGGCCGTCAGCGTCTTCGGTGAACTCCTCATCACGGCGGGTCTGATCCTCGGCCTGTTCGTCGCCTACTCGCTGTGGTGGACGAACGTCGTCGCGGACCGCGAGGCCGACAAGCAGGGCGACAAGGTGCGCGACCACTGGGCGGAGGACCGCGGCCCGGTCGGTCTGGACACCAAGGACGGCATCGGCTTCTTGCACGTCCCGGCGATGAAGAACGGCGAGGTGCTGGTCAAGAAGGGCACCTCCACGAAGTCCCTCAACAACGGCATCGCCGGCTACTACACCGACCCCGTCAAGTCCGCCCTCCCGCAGGACAAGAAGGGCAACTTCTCGCTGGCCGCCCACCGCGACGGCCACGGCGCCAAGTTCCACAACATCGACAAGCTCAAGAAGGGCGACGCGATCGTCTTCGAGACCAAGGACGACTGGTACGTCTACAAGGTCTACGCGACCCTTCCCGAGACCTCGAAGTTCAACGTCAAGGTCCTCGGGCCCGTCCCTCGGGAATCGGGCAAGAAGAAGGCCGGCCGCTACATCACGCTCACGACCTGCACGCCCGTCTACACGTCCCGCTACCGGTACGTCGTCTGGGGCGAACTGGACCGCGTGGAGAAGGTCAACGACGAGCGGACCCCGCCGCCGGAGCTGCGCTGAGCGCTCCGCGGGATGCGCGGTGATGGCCCGCGAGCCTCGCGAGCCCCGCGGGTCATTCGGCTTCGGGCCGGCCGTACCCACGCGGCAGAGCCGCACATCGACGCAGACCCGCACCCTGTAGGGGCGCGATCCCGCACCTGACCTCGCACAGGCCATGCAGCACGGGCCGTGCAACTCGCCCGGGCCATGCAAATGGGGGCCTGTACTGCTCGACCGAGCAGTACAGGCCCCCATTGACGTCGACCAGCGGTCAGCGTCCGGTCGCCCGGGTCAGTCCTCTTCGGAGGGCTGCTCAGCCGCCGCCTCCGATGAGGCCGCCGTTGCCGTTGCCGCCGTTGTTCTGCTGCCCGGCGTCGATCGTTCCGAGGTTGACCCTGTCGCCGGCCTTCACCTGCTGACCCTCCTGCGGGTTGCTGGCGAAGACGATGGCGTTGTCGTCCTGCGACCCCTGGATGTTGCCGAGCTGGAGCTGGTTCTGCGCGAGAACCTGCTTGGCCTGGGCGAGGGTCATCTGGGTCACCTTCGGCATGGCGAACTTCTTCTCCTCCGCCGCCTTGCCGATCTGGATGTTCACCGTGGAGCCCGGGTCGGCCGAGGAGTTGGCCGTGGGCGATGTGGCGACGACCTTGCCGACGAGGTTGGCGTCGTCGGTCTCCACGTCGGTGCAGTTGCCCTTGAGGTCGTTCTGATCCATCCGCGCCTTGGCGTCGTCACAGCTGAGGCCGCTGACGTCCGGAACGGTGGACTGCTCCTTCTCCTTGGCGACGGTGAGGGTGATCGTGGAACCCTTCTCCACCTCAGTGCCGAGCTTCGGGTCCTGATTCAGGACTGTGCCCGGCTCCTCGTCCGACTCCTTGGACTTGGTATCGACCTTGAACTGGTAGTCGTCGCCCTCCAGCTCCTTCTGGGCGTCCTCAAGGGAATCCCCGACTACGCCCGGCACCGCGACCTTCGGCGCTCCGGTCGACACGGTCAGCGTGATCGTGTCGCCCTTCTTGACCTGGGTCTCCGCCTTCGGGTTCTGGGCGCAGACACTGCCCTTCGGGGTGTTCTCGCAGGCCTTGGGGTCGATCTTCAGTTCCAGCTCGCGGTTGGTCGCCATCTTCTCGGCCTCGGACTGGGTCCGGTTCACGAAGTTCGGCGCCGGGAACGCGTCGTCGCCCGACCCGCCCTGTCCGGTGAACGCCCACTTGCCGATGAGGATCGCGCCGACCAGCACGAGCAGACCCGCGACGACCAGCAGGATCGTCGAGGTGTTGTTCTTCTTCTGCTGGCGTCGGCGCCCGGCACGGTCGTCGTAGCCGAAGCCGCCGTCGTCCGGGTTCATCGGGGGCAGCATCGACGTGGCCTGCGCGTCAGTGGAGCGCAGAGCGGTGGTGGGCCGGTCGTCCGGGTAGCCGCCGTAGCCCACGGAGCCCATGGCCGCCGTGGCCGCGACGGGCTGGCCGTCGAGGCAGGCCTCGATGTCCACGCGCATCTCGTCGGCGGACTGGTAGCGGTAGTCCGGGTCCTTGGTGAGCGCCTTCAGGACGATGGCGTCCATCTCGGGCGTGATCTCGGGGTCGAAGACGCTGGGCGCCTGCGGCTCCTCGCGCACGTGCTGGTACGCGACCGCGACCGGGGAGTCCCCGATGAACGGGGGGCGGACCGTCAGGAGCTCGTACAGCAGACAGCCCGCGGAGTACAGGTCGGAGCGGGCGTCGACCTGCTCGCCCTTCGCCTGCTCCGGCGACAGATACTGCGCGGTTCCTATGACCGCCGCGGTCTGCGTCATCGTCATGCCGGAGTCGCCCATGGCGCGGGCGATGCCGAAGTCCATGACCTTGACCTGGCCGTTGCGCGTCAGCATGACGTTCGCCGGCTTGATGTCGCGGTGCACGATTCCGTTGCGGTGCGAGTACTCGAGCGCCTGGAGGATGCCGATGGTCATCTCCATGGCGCGCTCGGGCAGCAGCTTGCGCCCTGAGTGCAGCAGCTCTCTCAGCGTGGACCCGTCGACGTACTCCATCACGATGTACGGGATGGAGATGCCCTCGATGTAGTCCTCACCCGTGTCGTACACGGCGACGATCGCGGGATGGTTGAGCGAGGCGGCCGACTGGGCCTCCCGGCGGAACCGGGCCTGGAATGACGGGTCGCGCGCGAGGTCCGCTCGCAGCGTCTTCACCGCCACCGTGCGGCCGAGCCGGGTGTCATGGGCGAGATGTACCTCCGCCATGCCACCACGGCCGAGCACGTGGCCCAGCTCGTACCGGCCGCCGAGGCGACGCGGCTCTTCCATAGCTACCTACCAGCCCTCTCCGACGGTCCTGACCACACCACGTGTGGTCCGGCGGTGTGCTGTCCGGGCATACCGTACCCGGCTCGCCTTGACTGACCTGGCCACAACCGTCACCCGATACAGGACCGGTATCGCAACGTGCACCGATGTGAAGGGGACGTGAGCGGGGTCACTTCTTGCTGTCGATGACTGCCTTCATCACGTCCTTCGCAATCGGTGCCGCGAGACCGCCGCCGGAGATGTCGTCACGGTTGGCGCTCTCGTCCTCGACGACCACGGCGACGGCGACCGGGGAGCTGCCGTCGTCGAGCTTCGCGTACGAGATGAACCAGGCGTACGGGTTCTCGCTGTTGTCGACACCACGCTGGGCGGTACCGGTCTTGCCGCCGACGGTGACGCCGTCCTCGTTGATCTGGCCCTTGGTGCCGGTGCCCTCCTTGACGACCGTCTCCATCATCGACTGAAGGATCTGGGCGTTCTTCTCGGACAGCGGCTCGCTCATCTTCGAGGGCTCGGTCTGCTCGATGACGTCGAGGCCCGGCGCCTGGAGCTTGTCGACCATGTACGGCTTCATGAGCGTGCCGTCGTTGGCGATGGCCGAGGCCACCATGGCCATCTGCAGCGGCGTCGTGGCCGTCTCGAACTGGCCGATCGAGCTGAGCGCGGTCTGCGGCCTGTCCATCTTCTCGGGGAAGTTGGAGGCGCTGGAGCGGATCGGAACGAACTGCTCCTCGTTGAAGCCGAACTTCTTGGCCGTCTCCAGCATGTCCTCCTTGCCGACGTCGACGCCCAGCTTGCCGAAGACGGTGTTGCAGGAGACGCGCAGCGCCTCGCGCAGCGTCGCGTTCTTGCAGGGGATGTTCCCCTCGTTCTTCAGCTCGGTGGTGCTGTCCGGCAGGGTGTACGGAAGCGGCGAGTCCGTCTTCTCATCGGCGCTGTCGACGATGCCGTGCTCCAGCGCCGCCGCGGCCGTGACCACCTTGAAGGTCGACCCGGGCGGGTAGATCTCGCGCAGCGCCCGGTTCTGCATCGGGTCGTCGGGGTTGTTCTTCTTCTGCAGCCCGGTCCAGGCCTTGCCGTCGACCTTGGTGGAGTTCCCGGCGAACGACGAGGGGTCGTACGAGGGAGTGGAGGCCAGCGCCAGGATCGCGCCGGTCTCGGGGTCGATCGCGGCGACGGCACCCTTGCCCTGCTTCAGCAGACCCTTGTACGCGGCCTTCTGCGCGGCGGCGTTGAGCGTGGTGACGACATTGCCGCCCTCCTGCTTCTTGCCGGTGATCATGTCGAGGGTGCGGCGGAAGAAGAGCCGGTCGTCGTTGCCGGTGAGGATGCCGTCCTCGATGCTCTCCAGCTGCGTGGCGCCGAACGCCTGCGAGGCGTAGCCCGTGACGGGGGCCCACATCGCGCCGTCCTTGTACGTGCGCTTGTACTCGAAGTCGTTGAAGTCGTCGCCGCTGGTCTTCGTGGACCCGGTGATCGGCTCGCCGTCGACGATGATGTCGCCGCGCGGTGTGGCATAGCGCGCTATGGCGACGCGGCGGTTCTTCGTGTCCTTCTTCAGCGAGTCGGCCTGGACGTACTGGATCCAGTTGTCGCGGATGAGCAGCGCGAGGACGAGGAGCCCGCAGAAGATCGCGATCCGGCGCAGGGGCTTGTTCACGGTCGGACCACCTGGGTCATCTCGGCGTCGGGGTTGGGCGCGGGGGCCGGGGCGGGGCGGCGGGCGGTGTCGCTGATTCTGATCAGGATGCCGATGAGGGCCCAGTTGGCGATGACGGAGGAACCGCCGTACGCCAGGAAGGGCATCGTCATACCGGTCAGCGGGATCAGGCCCATGACGCCGCCGGCGACGACGAAGACCTGGAGGGCGAAGGCGCCGGAGAGGCCGATGGCGAGGAGCTTGCCGAACGGGTCGCGGGCCGCGAGCGCCGTACGGACGCCGCGCTCCACGATCAGGCCGTACATCAGCAGGATCGCCATCACGCCGGCCAGACCCAGCTCCTCGCCGAAGGTGGCGAGGATGAAGTCGGAGTTGGCGGCGAAGCCGATGAGGTCGGAGTTGCCCTGGCCGAGCCCGGTGCCGAGGGTGCCGCCGGAGCCGAAGGCCCACAGGGCCTGCATCGACTGCTCGGTGTGGCCCAGGACGCCTTGCTGGCTCAGCTCGTACTCGCGCATCGGGTCGAGCCAGGCCTGGACGCGCTGCTGGACGTGCGACTCGAAGGAGGCGACACCGACGGCGCCGGCCGCGGACATCAGCAGACCGAACACGATCCAGCTGGTCCGCTCGGTGGCGACGTACAGCATGATCACGAACATGCCGAAGAACAGCAGCGAGGTACCGAGGTCGGTCTCGAAGATCAGGATCAGGATGGAGAGCGCCCAGATGACGACGATCGGGCCGAGGTCCCGCCCGCGCGGCAGGTAGAGCCCCATGAAGCGGCGGCTGGCCAGGGCCAGGGCGTCGCGTTTCACCATCAGATAGCCGGCGAAGAAGACCGCCAGGGCGATTTTCGCGAACTCACCGGGCTGGATGGTGCCGAGGCCGGGAATCTTGATCCAGATCCTCGCGCCGAAGACGTTCACGCCGAGGCCCGGGACCAGCGGGAGGAGCAGCAGGATCACCGCGGCGACCATGGAGATGTAGGTGTACCGCTGCAGGACGCGGTGGTCCTTGAGGAAGATCAGCACGACCACGAACAGGGCGACGCCCAGCGCGGAGTTCAGCAGCTGGCGGGGGGCCGCCTCGAAGAAGTTGGGGCTCTGCTGCAGCCGCTGCGACTGGTCCAGGCGCCACACGACCGCCAGGCCGATGCCGTTGAGCAGCGTGGCCAGCGGCAGCAGCAGCGGGTCCGCGTAGGGCGCGAACTTCCGGACGACGAGATGGCCGACGCCCGCGAGCAGGCCGAGGCCGAGGCCGTAGCTCAGCAGCCCGGGCGGCACCGAGTCGTTCATGGCCAGACCGACGTTGGCGTAGGCGAACACCGCGATGACCACGGCGAACACCAGCAGCGCGAGCTCGGTGTTACGTCGGCTCGGTGCTCCGATCGAGCCGATCGTGGACGTGTGATGCGTCGACGGGTTGGAAGTACTGCTCATCGTGTGACAGGGCCCCTCACGGCTGCTTACTGCTTACCGCACAGCGAGACCAGCTTCTGCTCTTCGTCGGAGAGGCTGGGGCCGGGTGTGGGAGTGGGTGCGGTCGTGGACTTGGACGGGTCGGGCGATGCTGAACCGGACCCCGACGGGGTCGGCGTAGGTGTCGCCTTGGACGCGGCAGAGGTCCGTGTGGTTCCCGTGACACCGCCGGCCTCGCCCTCACCGGTCTTCGCGTTCTCCTTGCTGTCCGCCTCGCGGCGCTCGGCGTCCTTCTTGCACGCGGACGCCTGGGTGGCCAGCTCGTCGATCTTCGAGCGGGCGTCGGTGAGGCCGCCCTCGGCGATCGTGGCCTTGACCTGCTTCTGCTGGTACGGCGGCAGGTACTTGAGTTCGATCTCGGGGTGATCCTTCTCCACCTTCGAGAGCGAGACCCAGGCCAGGTCCTGGCTGATTCCCTGGTACAGCGCGACGTGCTCGTCGTTGGCGCCGACGTAGTACTGCGTCTGCGTCCAGCGGTAGCCGCCGTACAGTCCGCCGCCGATGACGCCGAGCGCGAGCGCGATGTAGAGAGATCTCTTCAGCCACTTCCGCCCGGAGCGCGGCTTGACGAAGTCGTCGTCCGAGTAGCCGCCGAAACCGCCGGTGGGTACGTAGCCGGTGGTGTCGCCGCTGCCGGGCGGGCCGAACTCTCCGCCGCCGCCCTGCCCGGGCACCTGCCGGCCGAGGCTGGAGGCGCGGCCGGCGGGCGTCTGCATGGCGCCGTTGTCGTGCAGCTGGTGCTGGTTCTCGGCGACCGCGCCCACGACGACGGGGGTGTCGGAGAGCTGCCCCGCGAGGGTGTCCCCGCCGTCGATGTCGAGGACGTCGGCCACGATGACCGTGATGTTGTCGGGGCCGCCGCCGCGCAGCGCCAGCTCGATCAGCTGCTGCACGGTCTCCTGCGGGCCCTGGTAGCTGGCGAGGGTGTCCTCCATCGTCTGATGGGAGACGACCCCGGAGAGCCCGTCGGAGCAGATCAGGTACCGGTCGCCGGCGCGGACCTCACGGATGGAGAGGTCCGGCTCGACATGGTCGCCACTGCCCAGCGCGCGCATCAGCAGGGAGCGCTGCGGGTGGGTGGTGGCCTCTTCCTCCGTGATGCGGCCCTCGTCGACGAGGCGCTGCACCCACGTGTGGTCCTGCGTGATCTGCGTCAGCACGCCGTCCCGCAGCAGATACGCGCGGGAGTCACCGACGTGTACGAGGCCGAGCCGCTGCCCGGTCCACAGGAGCGCGGTGAGGGTGGTCCCCATGCCTTCGAGCTGGGGGTCCTCCTCGACCATCATCCTGAGCTGGTCGTTGGCGCGCTGAACGGCCGTCCCGAGCGAGGTGAGGATGTCCGAGCCCGGCACGTCGTCGTCGAGCGCGACGATGGTGGAGATGACCTCGGAGGAGGCCACCTCGCCGGCGGCCTGGCCGCCCATTCCGTCCGCGATCGCGAGCAGCCGCGGACCGGCGTAACCCGAGTCCTCGTTGCCCTCGCGGATCATGCCTTTGTGCGATCCGGCGGCGAAGCGCAGTGACAGACTCATGCGCACCTCGCCCGTCGGCTCCGGGTACATCCGCACGGTGCCCACCCTCCGGTCGGGAGCGCGCCGGGGTCCGTCGTGTGGACCGCCGCTGCCCGCTCGCTCCGCTCGCGCTCATTCATGACGTAGCACTACTTCCGCAGCTCGATGACGGTCTTGCCGATGCGGATCGGCGCGCCCAGCGGGATCGGCGTGGGAGTCGTCAGTCGGTTCCGGTCGAGATACGTGCCGTTGGTGGACCCGAGGTCTTCGACGATCCACTGGCCGTCACGGTCCGGGTAGATCCTGGCATGCCTGCTGGACGCGTAGTCGTCGTCCAGCACGATGGTGCTGTCGTGTGCACGTCCCAGGGTGATGGTCTGCCCCTGCAGGGCGACCGTCGTGCCCGTGAGGATGCCCTCGGAGACGACCAGCTTGGTGGGGGCGCCGCGGCGCTGACGGCCGCCGCCGCTCGGCGGTGCCGCCTGCTGGCGCTGCTGCGGCGGCGCGGCTTGGCGCGCGGCCTGCTGCGGTCGGTTGGCGTCCCTGCGCGAGCCGCGCTGTGTGACGCGCGTTCCGAACAGGTCGCTGCGGATGACCTGCACGGCCACGATCACGAACAGCCACAGTACGGCCAGGAAACCCAGCCGCATGACCGTGAGGGTCAGCTCTGACATTGCCCCCGCTTCACCCTTCGGCTTGCCGGTAAATGATGGTGGTGCTGCCCACGACGATCCGCGAGCCGTCGCGGAGCGTAGCGCGGGTGGTGTGCTGCCCGTCCACCACGATGCCGTTGGTGGACCCGAGATCCTGGACAGTCGAGGGCGTTCCGGTCCGGATCTCACAGTGCCGGCGCGAGACGCCGGGGTCGTCGATCCGCACGTCGGCTTCGGTGCTGCGGCCCAGCACCAGCGTCGGGCGGGAGATCTGATGGCGGGTGCCGTTGATCTCGATCCAGTGCCGCGTACGTCCACCCGGCTGCGGGGCCGCGGCGGGCCGCTGGCCCGCGGGTGCGGCGCCCGGACGGCCGCCGGGGGGCGGCGCGGCAGGCATGGGAGGAGCGGCCGCGGGCGGGTAGCCGTAGCCACCTGCCTGGCCGCGGGCTGCCGCCGGGGGCGGGCCCGCGGGTGCGCGCTCGGGAGTGGCCTGCTGGTTCGCGGAGGAGGCGAGCGTACGGCTGCGGACCCGGTACAGGCCCGTGTCCAGGTCGTCCGCCTTCTCCAGATGCACCTTGATGGTGCCCATGAAGGTGTAGCGCTGCTGCTTGGCGTAGTCGCGCACCATGCCGGCGAGCTCGTCGCCGAGCTGACCGGAGTAGGGGCTGAGCCGCTCGAAGTCGGGCGTACTCAGCTCCACGATGAAGTCGTTCGGGACGACGGTCCGGTCGCGGTTCCAGATCGTGGCGTTGTTGTCGCACTCGCGCTGGAGCGCTCCCGCGATCTCCACGGGCTGGACCTCGGACTTGAACACCTTGGCGAAGGTGCCGTTGACCAGACCTTCGAGACGTTGCTCGAACTTCTTCAGGACTCCCATGGGGCACCTCCTCCTTCGTCGTTGCCCTGGTACTGCTTACTGATCGTATCCACGCGCCGGGAAATCGGCTGGTTCCCCCTGTCGGCCCGGTCGACAGAAGTCGACGCCCACTGAAGTCCCCTCCCGAGGTTCCCGCGGAAGCCCCTCTTCGAACTCCCCCCGGGCACTCCGTATGAGAAGGATCGTAGAGGTGGCGTCCCCACAGTGTCCCGCACCCGACTGTGGACCCTGGCCCCCTCCTGGGGAGATGGCCTGGACCGGTACGAGGTTGATACGTGAACCGGTTCTCGTTGATACGTGGAGGGTGGGAATGGAGGGATCCGGGGTGCCGTCCGAGGCGGTCCCGCAGGTGATCCGGGGGTGAAGCGGGGCTGATGGGGGCCGCCGCGGAGGTCCGCCGCCCCACCGCCGCCCCTCGGAAACGGATGTGAATCCACCCCATCCAGCGTGCTAATCTTCTGCATGTCGGCAGGCGCTCACCCACTCGGTGAGAGACGGACGACACACCCAATGCGCGGGTGGCGGAATAGGCAGACGCGCTGGATTCAGGTTCCAGTGCCCGCAAGGGCGTGGGGGTTCAACTCCCCCCTCGCGCACCACAGGAGACCGGGTCTCCACCAGAACGAAAGTTCCGGTGGGGGCCCGTTCTTCGTTCCCCGGAACATGCACGAACAGCCCGTGCGTCCCGACAGACGACGTGACCGGGCAGGCCCCTGGCGGTGAGGTATCTCACGGTCGGGGGCCTGCTTTGTGTGAGGGCTGAGTCTTCGCTGGAGCAGCACCTGGGCTGACGCCGCCTCGTTGTGGAAAGGCGTGTGCGCATCTGTACGTCAACGGGGTGCGCCGGGTGAGTCAGTGCCACCACGTCACGGGCGATCGTCGTCGCCGTTCTCGTCGGGGGGCTCGTCCGGTGGGTTTGTCAGGGCTGGATGAAGAAGAAACAGGGCGGCAAGAGTCGGTGAAGCAGCAGCATCCTTGGCGGGATTGAGTCCCTTCGGCCCTGCTGCGTGCGGCTCGTGCGGGCAGGGCCTAGGGTGCCGGTCCGGCTGAGTGGTGGGAGTGGGCTCTGTGAAGGTGATCCTCTTTGGGGCGACCGGGATGGTCGGGCAAGGGGTTTTGCGGGAGTGTCTGCGGGACCCGGGCGTCGAGAGTGTGTTGGTGGTCGGGCGGTCGGCGGTGGGGGTCTCGCATCCGAAGCTGCGGGAGGTCGTGCGGGCCGATCTCATGGATCTCGGCGGGCTCGAGAGCGAGCTCTCCGGGTACGACGCCTGCTTCTTCTGCCTCGGGGTCTCGTCGGCGGGTATGAAGGAGGACGCGTACCGGAAGGTCACGTACGACCTCACGCTTGAGGCGGCGCGTTCGCTGGGCCGCTGGAATCCGGGGCTGACCTTCTGTTACGTGTCCGGACAGGGGACCGACGGCTCCGGGCGGGGGCGCGTGATGTGGGCGCGGGTCAAGGGGGAGACGGAGAACGCGCTGCTTGCCCTGGACGGCGTGGAGGCGTACATGTTCCGGCCGGGGCTCATCCAGCCGCTGCACGGAATCCGGTCGAAGACCCGGGTGTACCGGGCGATGTACGCGTTGACCGGGCCCCTGCTGCCCGTCCTGCGGAAGCTGGCGCCCCGGCGGATCACCACGACCGAGCAGGTGGGCCTGGCGATGATCGCGGTGGCCCGGGACGGGGCGGCCGAGCGGGTGCTGGAGACGGACGGGATCAACCGGGCGGCGGCGGCCACGTAGGCGTGCCTTCCGCCGTGATGGGGCTCCTAGGGATGCCCATCAGTGAAAGTGCCCTCTCCGTAGAGGGTGGAAAACGGTCGTGCGGCGCCGCCTTCGGGCACCTTGGGCGCCGTACGACCGCGGTGCGTGGTCACGTGGTGCGTGCTCACGCGGTGAAGCGTCAGGCCGCCTTGGACGTGAGCTGTCCGGCGAGGGTCCTGGCCTTGTCGGCCGCTTCCTGCAGGGCCTTGGCGCGGGAGGCCTCGAAGAGCGGGACCAGCTCGGACATCGCCGGCATGTGCGGGGCCATCGTGAGCTCCGGGACGATGAATTCCACGTCCATGCCGAGCATGTCCTTGAGGATGGCCTCCAGGTAGTTCTGCACGTACTCGTAGCCCTCGCGCGGGGTGCCCGGCGCGTAGGAGCCGCCACGGCTGGCCACGACGGTGACCGGGGTGCCCTTGGCGGACGGGGTCTCGCCCGCGGTGCGGCCGACGAGGATCACGTTGTCCAGCCATGCCTTGAGGGTCGACGGGATCGAGAAGTTGTACATGGGCGCGCCGATCAGCACGGCGTCCGCCTGCTCCAGCTCCTCGATGAACTTCACGCGCGCGGCGAAGGCGGCGGCCTGCTCCGGGGTGTGCTCCGACGGATCGGCGAAGCCGGCGCTGTGTGCGTCGGCGGTGATGTGCGGCACGGGATTCACGGAGAGGTCGCGGTAGATCACCGTGCCCTCGGGGTGCTGCTCCTGCCAGGTCTTGCGGAAGGCGTCCGTGACGGCGCGGGACGCCGAGGCGGGACCCGGGAAGACGGACGAGTCCAGCTGCAACAGGGTGGCCATGAGTTCTCCAGTGAGGGTGGTTCGGCGATGTGGTCCGGCGATGTGGTTCGCCGGAGCGTTGTCCGGCGGAGCGTGTCCGGCGGGCGCGCCTGGGGGCGCTCTGCTCTTGGCAGCCCGGGCATGGGTGTGGCCCGTCGCCATGGGCTGCGTTTCTGTTCGTAACTATGAATAACACAGTCACTTACTTTTTTTCATCCCCTCACGAGAGACCAGTACCCTGAAGGCATGGCGGTCCAGGAAAACCACGACGCTGCGTCGTGCAGGCGGGTGGACAACGGCATCACCCAGGTCTTCCAGGTGCTCGGAAAGCGCTGGACGGGCCCGATCGTGGCCGTGCTCCTGCCCGCCCCCGTGCACTTCGCCGACCTGCGCCGTGCCATCCCCGGCATCAGCGAGCGCATGCTCTCCGACCGGCTCACCGAGCTGGCGACGGTCGGGCTGGTGGTGCGCGAGGTCGACGACGGGCCGCCGCTGCGGGTCTCCTACCGGCTGACGGAGGCGGGGGCGGCGCTGGAGCCCGCGCTGGGGGAGCTGGGCGCGTGGGCGAAGACGTATCTCGCGGAGGACGGGCGCTGTCAGGAGCAGTTCCGGCGCTAGCACCGCCTGCCGGCCGTCGTCGGCGCTGAGCTGGGGTGTTTTCCACAGGTGCGGAGTTGTCCACAGGGGCTCACGCGGATCGCCGCCCGGCGGTACGGTCGTCTCGAAATTGATGTTCGCGATTGATGTTCGTGCGCGGGGGAGGCGGTTCGGGTGAGCGAGACCGGTGGTGTGGTGGCCGGGGCGGCAAGGGTTCCGGCGGTGCGCGGGTTCGCGCGGCCGTCCGGCGAGGGCTCGGCCAAGGAGCAGGGCTCGCCCAAGGAGAAGGGCAAGGCGCTGCGAGGCAGCGTCCCGCGCAGTGCGCACGCCTCCATCGACACGAACGGCGACCGCCCGGACGCGGTGACCGCGGTCGACACGTCCAACCACGGCCGGATCCCCGGGCTCACGCCGATACGGGTCGGCCGGATGGCAGCCACCCCCTTCGCCTTCCTACGCGGTTCGGCCGGACTGATGGCCTACGACCTGGCGCGTACACCGCTGACCGGCATCGGCGCCCAGATCTGCGGCGACGCGCACGCGGCGAACTTCGGTCTGTACGGGGACGCGCGCGGCGGCCTCGTCATAGACCTCAACGACTTCGACGAAACCGTCCACGGGCCGTGGGAGTGGGACCTCAAGCGGCTCACGACCTCGCTCGTGCTCGCCGCCCGGGAGGCGGGGGCGGACGAGGACACCTGCCGCAAGGCGGCGTACTTCGCGACCGGTTCGTACCGGCGCACCATGCGGCTGCTCGCCAAGCTCCCGGTCCTGGACGCGTGGAACGCCATCGCGGACGAGGAACTGGTCTCGCACACCGACGCCCACGACCTGCTCGGCACGCTGGAGCGGGTCTCGGAGAAGGCGCGTGGCAACACCAGTGGGCGGTTCGCGGCCAAGTCGACGGAGGTCGTGGAGGGCGGCGGGCGCCGCTTCGTCGACGCCCCGCCGGTGCTGCGGCGCGTGCCGGACGAGGAGGCCGCCGCGGTCGCGCGGTCGCTGGAGGAGTATCTGGCCACGCTCTCCGAGGACCGTCTCCCGCTCCTCGCGCGGTACGCGGTGCACGACGTCGCGTTCCGCGTGGTCGGCACGGGCAGCGTGGGCACGCGCTCGTACGTGGTGCTGCTCCTCGACCACCGCGGTGAGGCCCTCGTCCTCCAGGTGAAGGAGGCCCGTACGTCCGTCCTCGTGCCCCATCTGGCGACGGCCGGCCTGGTGGTGCCCGAGGTCGAGCACGAGGGCCGCCGGGTCGTCCTCGGCCAGAAGCGGATGCAGGTCGTCAGCGACATCCTCCTCGGCTGGACGTCGGTCGAGGGGCGCCCCTTCCAGGTGCGGCAGTTCCGCAACCGCAAGGGCAGCGTCGATCCCGCGGCGCTGGCCGCGGACCAGATAGACGACTACGCCCGGATGACAGGGGCCCTGCTGGCCCGGGCGCACTCACACAGCGCCGATCCGCGGCTCGTCGCCGGGTACTGCGGCAAGAGCGAGGAGCTGGACGAGGCGGTCGCGACCTTCTCGGTGGCCTACGCGGACCGGACCGAGGCCGACCACGCGGAGCTGGTGGCGGCCGTGCGGGCGGGGCGGATCGAGGGAGAGCTGGGGGTTTGACGGGGCGGCGAAGCCTGGGACGGCGTCCGGGGAAGGCCCCTGGCCAGGCAGTTCGAATAGGTGGCTGAGCCGTGGCCTAGGCTGGGCGGGTGACGACCCCGGAAGCTGATCAGCCCCCGTCCGAGCCCCTCGCGGAACCGGGCTCCGATGAGCCGCGCGCCGAGAAGGTGCCGTCTGCCGAGTCGGACACCGAGAAGCCCGATGCGGCGTCTGCTGAGCCGTCGGCCGAGCCTTCCGCTGAGGCATCTGCTGCGGCAGCCGCCAAGCCGGGCTCCGAGTCGGGCGCCGAGCCGTCGGTTGAGGCGTCTGCCGGGTCGGGCGCCGACGTGCCGCCGTTGTCGGACGCGGTCGGAGGTGGTGGAGCCGAGGGCGGCGAGTCCGCGGATGGTTCCATCGCGGGTGACCGGGCGGCGGACGCCCCAGCGGTGGGCGACGAGTCGGTGGCCAACGACACAGCGGACGACGAGTCGGTAGGTGGCTCGACCGCGGGCGCAGGGTCAGTGGATGGCTCGACCGCCGGCGACGGGGACGGGACGGTAGGTGGCTCGGCGGCCGGTGCCTCGTCCGCCGGTGATGCTGGAGGCGAAGAGCAGACTCGGCCCGAGGCGCGGCTGGAGCGGGCCGTTCGGGCGGCCGAGCAGGCGTTGATCGAGTTCGAGATCGCGGTGGAGACGTTCCGGGTCGAGGTGGAGAACTTCTCCCGGCTGCACCACCAGAAGCTCGGGCCGATGTACTCGCGGCTCGACGAGCTGGACGCGCAGATCGCCGAAGCGCGGGCCGCGAGCACCGGTGACCCGGAGGACGTGCGCAAGGCGAAGGAGGCCCGGGCCCGCGTCATGCCGATGCCGGGGATCGAGGAGTTGTTCCACGACTGGCTCGACTCGGACGGGCTGTCCCCGGAGGCCTCGGCCATGCTGACCGATCAGCCGGTGCGGCCACCGCAGCGGGTCCGGCCGAGCGACGAGGCGCGCAAGCTCTACCGGGAGCTGGTCCGCAAGGCGCACCCCGACCTGGCGCAGGACGACACGGAGCGCGCGCGGCGCGACGAGTTCATCTCCCGGGTCAACGCGGCGTACGGCCGTGGGGACGAGCCCCTGCTCCGGGAGCTGTCCGAGGAGTGGGCCGCCGGTCCCGTGGCCGAGGAGTGGCGCCCGAGCCGTAGCGAGGAGCTCTACGCCCGTCTCGAATGGCTCGCCCAGCGCAAGGAGTTGCTCGCCCTCGTCGCCCGCGACCTGGAGGAGAGCGCGATCGGCGCGATGCTCAAGATCGCGCCGGACGACCCCGACCGGCTGCTGGAGGAGATCGCCGAGCAGCTGCTGGCGCAGGTCAGCGAGCGGGAGGCCGAGCTGGCGGGCCTGCTCGGCAGCGGGGCCTGACGGCAGGCTTCCGGTGACGTCGGCCCCTGGACCCGTCGGCCCCTGGACCCGTCGGCCCCTGGACCCGTCGGCCCCTGGACCCGTCGGCCTCTGGGGCCGGTGGCGTTCGTTCGCGTGCATCGGGCCGAGCTGCGGGACGTCCGGTCGGGTCGGGTAGCGTCGGGGCATGAGTTTCGGAGCTGGTGTGCCCACGGTCGAGGTCTCGGATCTCGCGGACGGTGACTTTCTGCTGGACGTCCGGGAGGACGACGAGTGGCAGGCGGGTCACGCCGAAGGGGCGCTGCACATTCCCATCAGTGACTTCGTCGCACGCTACGGCGAGCTGACCGAGGCGGCGCCGCAGGACGGCAGGGTCCATGTGATCTGCCGCTCCGGGGGCCGTTCGGCACAGGTTGCGATGTACCTGGTCCAGCAGGGTGTCGACGCGGTGAACGTCGACGGCGGCATGCAGGTCTGGGCGGCTGCGGGCCGCCCTGTGGTGAACGCGGAGGGGCAGTCGGGGTTCGTGCTCTAGCAGCCGACCCGGGGCGGCCGGGTTTCCCGGCCGCCCGCCTGTCTCAAGGCGTCTCGCCCACCTCAAGCTGCCTCGCTTGTCTCAAGGCACCGCGCCTGTCTCAAGGCGCCTCGCTCACCGCAGAGCCTCGCGCTCAGCCCAAAGGATGCGCCGCCAGCAGGTCGCCCAAGGCCTCCTCGTGTGCCGCCGCCGGGCCGAGTGAGAGTTCCAGGTGCTTGGCCCAGGCGTGGTACCGGTGCAGGGGATAGTCGGTGTCCGCGCCTATACCGCCGTGCAGATGCTGCGCGGTCTGCACGACACGGCGTACGCCCTCGGAGGCCCAGATCTTGGCGACGGCGATGTCGCCCGACGCGGGGAGCGCCCCGCCCGCCCCCGAGCTGATCCGCCACGCGGCCTGCCAGAGGGTCGCCTCCATCGCGCGCAGGTCGATGTAGCGGTCGGCGGCCTGCACGGCCACGGCCTGGAACGTGGCGACCGGGAACCCGAACTGCTCCCGTTTGCTGGTGTATTCGCTCGTCATCCCCAGCACCCCTTCGCCCAGTCCGAGCGCCAGCGCGCACGTCCCGGTGGCGAGCAGGTCACGCAGCGACTCCCAGGCTCCGTCGGCGTCGATGACGTCACGGGCGGGAACGCGTACGGAATCCAGCCGGAGTTCGCCGAGCCGCTCGCCCGATGTCGAGAACTGCTCGGCGAGCAGCACGCCTTCGTGGACGCGGGGGACCAGGGCGAGCACGGAGCGGCCCGAGTCGCTGCTCAGCGCGGGTACGAGGACGAAGTCGGCGTTCTGCGCCCAGGGGACGGCCGTCTGCATCCCGTCCAGCACCCACAGGTCGCCCTCCGGCCGCGCGGTCACGGCGAGTTCGGCGCCGTCGTGGCCGGTGCGTCCGTTCGCGGCGACCGTCAGGACCAGTTCACCCCGGCCGGCCCGGGCGAGCAGGTCCGCCTTCAACTCCTCGCCGCCGTACGTCTGCACGGTCAGCGCGGCAGCGGTGCTTTCCAGCAACGGGACTCGCGCGAGCACCTTCGCTGACTCGCGCAGCACCAGGCAGAGCGCGACGGCGTCCAGGCCCGCGCCACCGTGGCGGGCGTCGAGCAGCAGGCTCAGCAGGTCCGCATCGGCGAGTTTCGCCCACAGGGCGCGGTCGAAGTCGTCCGCGACGGCACCGGCGGTGAGCGCGGGACTCTGCACGCCGTCCGGCGCGACCCCCGCGAACACCGCCCTCGCCGCCTCCACGGCCGCCTGCTGCTCCTCGGTGAAGGTGAAGTCCACGGCCTTGTCCTTCCGGCGGATCCGTTGATCTGGCGGAGCGTCAAGATAGAACAGGTTCTAGAAGAAGGGAACGGTGCGGGCGGGTCGGTCCGGTCCGGCCGATCACCGGAGGGCTGCCGACCGGCAGGCCGATCGATCGGTCGGTGTGTTCGATTCGGGGAGGAGCGAGGGTCGTAAGGTGTCAACCGCTGTGGATAACCTCGTGGCCTCTGTGACCCATGGGACTGTGCTCGGCGGCCGGGCCTGAGTACCGTGCCGGTGCGACTGTCGCGGGACGGGCGACGGGAATCGGACACACTTCGGGAACGGGGCGGAATGGACGCGTACGACAAGGGCTCGAACGCCCGGCCCGTGCCGGGCGAGCCCGCGGCGGCCGTCCCTGCCCCCGCCGGCTCTCCGCCGGAGGGCCACGAAACCTCGGACGTCCGCGAGACCGCAACCGCAGGCGATCACGAGACCTCGGAGGGCCGCGGCACCCCGGACAGCCCTGAGTCCCCGGACAGTCATGGGGCCCCGGTCGGGCAGAAGCCCTCCGGCGAGGCTCCCGCCCGGATCCCCCAGCAGTACGGCGACCAGCAGGAGCAGCCGTACGAGGGCCAGCAGTACGGCGGCCAGCAATACGACGGGCAGCACGACGACGAGCGGTACGACGACACCGCCCTCGCCGGTCCCCCGCTCCCTCCTCCCCCCGCCGGCATCGCCGCCCTCTCCCTCCCGTACCAGATCGCCGCCGCGCTCGCGCTCGCCGTCGTCGCGGTCGCCGCCTGTGTGCACGTCGGCATGGTCTTCCTGCATGTCGCGCCGTCGAACACGGTCACCAAGCAGCACGGGCAGGCGATCGACGAGTGGATCTACCCCGAGTTCGAGCAGAACTGGAAGCTCTTCGCGCCCAACCCGCTGCAGCAGAACATCGCGGTCCAGGTCCGCGCCGACGTGCGGGCCGCGGACGGTGAGATAAGGACGACCCGCTGGTACGACCTCTCCGCGCTGGACGGTGTCGCCATCGACGGCAATCTGCTGCCCAGCCACACCCAGCAGAACGAGCTGCGCCGGGCCTGGGACTTCTTCGTGGCCACGCACGACAACGCGAACCGGCCGAACGGCCTGCGCGGCGCCCTCTCCGAGAAGTACCTGCGCCGCATCGTCGTCCTGCGCCTCGACCGCGAGCAGGCAGGCGGCCGGGGCGCGGTCGTGCAACAGGTCCAGGTCCGCTCCCGTACGACCAATGTGCCGCCTCCGAAGTGGAGCCAGGAGCAGGTGTCCGACAAGCCCATCGTCCGCCAGCTGCCCTGGTGGCCGGTCTCGGAGGCCGACCGGGCGGCCGGGACACGGCCCGGGGAGCCCACGGGGACGGAGGCGAGCGCCCGATGAGCGACCTCGGCCACGACCCGACGGGCAACCACGAACCGACGCGCACCCCCGGTCACCACCAGGCGAGCGCCCCCGACCACCACCACGCGAGCAGCCTCAGCCGGGACCGGACGCGCACCCTCGGGCGGGAGCGGCTCGCCGGCCGGATAAGCCGGTTCGACCGCAGGCACCGCGTCGACCGGACCCTCGCGCACGCCATCACACGCGTCACCGGCGAGGCCCTCGGCCCGTACCAGAGCGCCATGATCCGCATAGGTTTCGCCGGGACCTGGCTGCTGTTCCTGCTGCGGGAGTTCCCGCACCGCGAGGAGATGTACGGGCCCGACGGCCCCTGGAGCTGGGATCTCGCCCAGCAGCTCATCGCGAGCAACCACGCCTTCACGGCCCTGATGTGGGCCGACGGCCAGGTCTGGTTCGGGATCGTCTACGCGTTCGCCGTCCTGTCCAGCCTCCTGCTGATGCTCGGCTGGCGCACCCGGACCATGTCCGTGCTCTTCATGATCGGCGTGCTCTCCCTGCAGAACCGCAGCATCTTCATGGGGGACGGCGGCGACAACGTCATCCACCTCATGGCGATCTACCTCGTGCTCACGCGCTGCGGACAGGTCTGGTCGCTGGACGAGCGGCGGGAGCGCCGAGCCCGGGACGCACGCGCGCGTGGAGAGTGGGTGGGCCCGGACAGGGCCGGTCCCGCTCTCTGGACGGTGCTCGGCCTGGTCCTTGCCGCGGCCACGCTCGCGGGGAAGATCGACGGCGGCTTCCTCGGCGGCTGGCGGACGATCTACTGGGGGCTGTGGGCCGTACAGGGCCTGTGGTGGCTGGCCGGACGGTACGGCCGGAGCGTCCAGCCCCGCATCCTCCTCGACGTGGTCGCCAACCTCGTCCACAACGCCGCCCTGTTCGTGATCATGGCCGAGGCGTGTCTGATCTACGCGACCGCCGGCTGGTACAAGATCCAGGGCTCGCGCTGGCAGGACGGCACCGCCGTCTACTACCCCCTCCACCTGGACTACTTCTCCCCCTGGCCGGCCCTCTCCGATCTGCTGTCCGCGAGCGGCACGCTGATGCTGCTCGTGACGTACGGGACGGTGATCGTGCAGGTCGCCTTCCCCTTCACGCTGTTCAACCGGCGGGTGAAGAACGTCCTGCTGGCGGCCATGATGACCGAGCACGCCGTGATCGCCGTCGTGCTGGGCCTGCCGTTCTTCTCGCTCGCGATGATCGCCGCCGACGCCGTGTTCCTGCCGACGTCGTTCCTGCGCCGCCTGGGCGGATGGGCGGCACGCGCGCGTGGAGGGCTGTTTACGCGTCTGGGCCGTGCGCGTACGGTCCGGGGGCTCCGCAAGGAGCCCCCGCGCACCCCGGAGACGGCCGGTACGGCAGAGACGGCCGAGCCCCCGCACGTAGGCTTCACCGCATGACGGACGATCCCCGCGACCTCGATCCCGTCGACCCCCGCGACCCGGATCCCGTGAGCGCTTGGCGTCGGCTCGCCGGCACGTCCGTGCTGCTCGACGGCTTCCATGCCCTCAAGCACGCCGTCCGCTTCCGGGCCGAGATCCCGGTGGCGGTCACCGCCGATCGACGGGCCGCGCTCGCCCTCGCCGACGACCTGGCCCCGGACGTACGGGCCACACTGGACGCCCTCCTGACGGAGGTCCCGCGGGCCGCGTACGAAGCCCTCGTCCCGCGCCCGCATCCCACCGCCGTGGCCGCCCTGGCGGTACGTCCCGAGCGCGACGCCAATCTGCGCGTGCTGGCCCGCACGCCTCGCATCGCGCCGGTGGTCGTCCTCGACCAGCCGCGCAACCTCGGCAACGCGGGCGCGGTGATCCGGCTCGCGGCCGGTTTCGGCGCGACGGGGGTCGTCACGACCGGCACGCTCGATCCGTGGCATCCGACGGTCGTGCGCGCCGGGGCGGGCCTGCACTTCGCCACGGCCGTCGAGCGGCTGACCGTGGACGAGCTGCCCGCCGGGCCGGTGTTCGCCCTCGACCCCGAGGGCGAGGACATCCGGTCGCTGAAGCTCCCGGACGATGCCGTCCTCGCCTTCGGCTCCGAGCGCAGCGGGTTGTCGGGCGAACTGCGTGCCCGCACCGACCACTTGGTCTCACTGCCGATGCGGCCCCAGGTCTCCAGCTACAACCTCGCCACCAGCGTGGCGATGACGTTGTTCCACTGGAGTGCCTCGTAAGCACGGGGCGCCCCATCAGGGGCGCGGGGAACTGCGCGACCAGCACAACGGTCCGCAGTCGCAAGATGTCCCGCGCCCCCCGGGCGAATTTCACGCCTCCCGGCGTACCTCCACCACACGGAACCGGTTCGCCACGAACGCCCCGTCGCACAGCGCGGCGTTCGCCGCCGGGTTGCCGCCCGAGCCGTGGAAGTCCGAGAACGCGGCGGTCTGGTTGACGTAGACCCCGCCGGTCAGGTTGAGCGAGAGCTGGGCGCACTCCTCCAGGCAGGCCTCCTGGACGGCCTCCTCGACCTCCTCCGAGGTCGTGTACGCGCCCACCGTCATCGCGCCCTTGCTGCTGATGGTCCGCCGCAGCAGCGCCACGGCGTCCGCCGCCGAGTCGACCGCGACCGCGAAGGAGACGGGGCCGAAGCACTCGTTCATGAACGCGGCCTGGTCGTCCGGCTTGGCGCCGTCCAGCTTCACGATCACCGGGGTGCGCACGACCGCGTCCGGGAACTCGGGGTTGGCGATCTCCCGTGAGGCGAGGGCGACTTCACCGAGACCGGCGGCCGACTCCAGGCGGGCCTTCACGTCAGGGTTCACGATCGCGCCGAGCAGCCCGTTCGCCCGGGCGTCGTCCCCGAGGAGTCCGCCGACCGACTTCGCGAGGTCGGCGACCACCTCGTCGTACGACCGGGGGCCCTCCTCCGTACGGATGCCGTCGCGAGGGATGAGGAGGTTCTGCGGGGTCGTGCACATCTGGCCGCTGTAGAGGGACAGGGAGAATGCGAGGTTCGACAGCATCCCCTTGTAGTTGTCGGTCGACTCCACGAGCACCGTGTTGACGCCGGCCTTCTCCGTGTAGACCTGCGCCTGGCGGGCGTTGGCCTCCAGCCAGTCGCCGAACGCCGTCGAGCCCGTGTAGTCGATGATCCGGATCTCCGGGCGTGTCGCCAGGGTCTTGGCGATGCCCTCGCCCGCCCGCTCGGCGGCCAGCGCCACCAGGTTCGGGTCGAAGCCGGCCTCGGCGAGCACCTCGCGGGCCACCTGGACGGTGAGCGCGAGCGGCAGCACCGCGCGCGGGTGGGGCTTCACGAGCACCGCGTTGCCCGTGGCCAGGGAGGCGAACAGGCCCGGGTAGCCGTTCCACGTCGGGAAGGTGTTGCAGCCGATCACCAGCGCGACACCGCGCGGCACCGGCGTGAACCGCTTGGTCAGCGCGAGCGGGTCGCGCTTGCCCTGGGGCTTCGTCCACTCGGCGTCGTCGGGGGTGCGGACCTGCTCCACGTACGCGTACGCCACCGCCTCCAGGCCGCGGTCCTGCGCGTGCGGGCCGCCCGCCTGGAACGCCATCATGAAGGCCTGGCCGCTGGTGTGCATGACCGCGTGCGCGAACTCGTGGGTGCGGTCGCTGATCCGCTTGAGGATCTCCAGACACACCACCGCGCGCATCTCCGCGCCCGCGTCGCGCCACGCGCGCTGCCCCGCGCGCATGGCGGGCAGCAGCGTGTCGACGTCGGCGTGCGGGTAGGTGACGCCCAGCTCGATTCCGTACGGCGAGGTCTCGCCGCCCACCCAATCGTCGGTGCCGGGCTGGCCGAGGTCGAGACGGCTGCCGAGGAGGGCGTCGAAGGCGGCCTTGCCCGCCGCCGCGTCCAGACTGCCGTTCTCCCCGTACGCCTTGGGGTGTTCGGGGTGTGGCGACCAGTACGCGCGCGTGCGGATCGCTTCCAGCGCCTGGTCGAGGGTGGGCCGGTGCTGTTCGATCAGCTGGTGCGCGGTGAGTTCGGCGGCCATGAGGGACCAACTCCTCGTCTCATGAGCTCTCCGTCGAGCTCACGACCTGGGCAGAAACGGGCGGACAGAGTTAGAGTAACCGAACGATCGGTCGGGACAAGGGGGTCCGCTGAACCTGTGGACAACCCCGTGCGGGAGGATCGCGAGCATGACAGCACTCGACCTCGCCGGCCCCGTGGCCGTCGTCGGTACCGGCACCATGGGCCAGGGCATCGCTCAGGTCGCGCTCGTCGCGGGCCACCCCGTACGGCTGTACGACGCCGTGCCGGGCCGTGCGCAGGCCGCGGCCGACGCGATCGCCGCCCGCCTCGACCGGCTCGTCGAGAAGGACCGGCTGACCGGCGCCGAACGGGACGCCGCCCGCGCCCGTCTGCGCCCCGCGGAGAGCCTCGCCGACCTCGCCGATTCGGGCCTGGTCGTCGAAGCCGTCCTGGAGCGCCTGGACGTCAAACAGCAGCTGCTGCGCGAGCTGGAGGACGTCGTCGACGACGACTGCCTGCTCGCCACCAACACCTCCTCCCTGTCGGTGACCGCGATCGGCGGCGCCCTGCGCAACCCCGGCCGTTTCGTGGGGCTGCACTTCTTCAACCCCGCGCCGCTGCTGCCTCTGGTGGAGGTCGTCTCCGGGTTCGCGACCGACGTAACGTCGGCCACGCGCGCGTACGAGATGGCCCGCGCCTGGGGGAAGGCCCCGGTCGCCTGCGCCGACACCCCGGGCTTCATCGTCAACCGCATCGCGCGGCCCTTCTACGCCGAGGCCTTCGCGGTCTACGAGGCCCAGGCCGCCGACCCCGCCACGATCGACGCGGTCCTGCGCGAGTCGGGCGGCTTCCGGATGGGCGCCTTCGAACTGACCGACCTCATCGGCCAGGACGTCAACGAGTCCGTCACACGCTCCGTGTGGGAGGCCTTCTTCCAGGACGTGCGGTTCACGCCCTCGCTGGCCCAGCGCAGGCTCGTCGAGTCGGGCCGCCACGGCCGCAAGTCGGGGCACGGCTGGTACGACTACGGGGACGAGGGCGAGCGTCCAGAGCCGCACACCGCGGAGAAGGTCCAGCCGCCCGCCTACGTGGTCGCCGAGGGCGATCTGGGCCCCGCGGCCGAGCTGATCGCGCTGATCCGCGAGGCGGGCATCCAGGTCCGCGAGGACGAGGAGGACCACGGCACCCGGCTGGTGCTGCCGAGCGGCGGCCAGCTGGCCCTCGCGGACGGCCAGACCGCCGTCGAGTTCCGTGACGTCGTCTACTTCGACCTCGCGCTCGACTACCGCCGGGCGACCCGGATCGCCCTGTCCCACTCGCAGGACACCCAGACCCAGACGCTCGCCGAGGCCACCGGACTCTTCCAGGCGCTCGGCAAGGACGTCAGCGTCATCGGGGACGTGCCCGGCCTGATCGTCGCCCGCACGGTGGCCCGCATCGTCGACCTGGCGCACGACGCCGTCGCCAAGGGAGTGGCCACCGAGGAGGACATCGACACGGCGATGCGCCTGGGCGTCAACTACCCCCTGGGGCCCTTCGAATGGAGCCGCAGGCTGGGCCGGAGCTGGGCCTACGACGTCCTGGACGACCTGCACATGCGCGACCCCTCGGGGCGTTACGCGCCGTCCCTCGCGCTCTACCGCCACGCGTACGCCTCCGAGAAGCGGGAGGGCACCCCATGACCACCGCCAAGCGCGACACCTACACCCCGGAGACGCTGCTCTCCGTGGCCGTGCGGGTCTTCAACGAGCGCGGCTACGACGGCACCTCCATGGAGCACCTCTCCAAGGCGGCGGGCATCTCCAAGTCGTCGATCTACCACCACGTCACGGGCAAGGAGGAGCTGCTGCGCCGGGCCGTCAGCCGGGCGCTGGACGGCCTCTTCGGGATCCTCGACGAGGAGCACGCGCGCGTGGGGCGTGCCGTGGAGCGCCTGGAGTACGTCACCCGGCGCATGGTCGAGGTCCTCACCGCGGAGCTGCCGTACGTGACGCTGCTGCTGCGCGTGCGCGGCAACACCGACGCCGAGCGGTGGGCCCTGGAGCGGCGCCGGGACTTCGACCACCGGGTGGCCGAGCTCCTTCGGGCCGCCGCGGCCGACGGGGACGTACGCGTCGACGTGGAGTTCCGGCTCGCGACGCGGCTGGTCTTCGGGATGATCAACTCGATCGTGGAGTGGTACCGCCCCGACGGGCGGGGCATGGGCGAGCGCGAGGTCGCCGACGCGGTGGTGCGGCTGGTCTTCGGGGGGCTCCGGCAGGAGGACTGACGGTGCTCCAAGGGCTCCGCCGGGGCATCTGAGGCCCTTGGGGCAGGCCGAGCGCTGCCCTGGGCCGTCAGGGCAGCCCCCAGGGCCTCAGGTCACCCCTGCGGCTCCAGGTCCTCCTCCTCGAAGACCAGCAGGGTCCGGGTGCTGAGCACCTCGGGGATGGCCTGGAGCCGGGTGAGCACCAGCTCGCGCAGCGCCCTGTTGTCGGGCGTGTGCACAAGGAGCAGGACGTCGAAGTCCCCGCCCACCAGCGCGATGTGGGAGGCCCCCGGGAGCGCCCTCAGCTGCTCGCGCACGGTGCGCCAGGAGTTCTGCACGATCTTGAGGGTGATGTATGCCGAGGTGCTGTGCCCCGCGCGCTCGTGGTTGACGCGGGCGCCGAAGCCGCGGATCACGCCGTCCTCGATGAGGCGGTTGATGCGCGCGTAGGCGTTCGCGCGCGACACGTGGACGCGCTCGGCCACGGACCGTATCGAGGCGCGGCCGTCCGCCTGGAGCATCTGGAGGATGTCCTGATCGATGGCGTCCAGCGGGCGCGGCGGCGGCAGGGAGGATCCGGCCTCCGGCCCCTCGGCCATTTGTTCAGGTGCCATGTCCCCCCGCCTCCCTACCATGGACGTACTGCGTCCATCTCAGGCTGTGGAGAACCGTTTGTCCACAGCCTGGAGGTGCCTGTAGCCAAAATGTGCCGACGACCGAACAATCGGTAGGTGAGGCGCGTCACTCTCGGCACGTCTCTCGAAGCCGCCCATGAGGAGGTGCCGACATGACGGTCATGGAGCAGCGAGGCGCATACCGGCCGACCCCGCCGCCCGCCTGGCAGCCCCGCACCGACCCCGCGCCGCTGCTGCCCGACGCGCTGCCCCACCGCGTCCTCGGCACCGAGGCGGCCGAGCGGGTCGACCCGGAGCTCCTGCGCAGGCTGTACGCGCAGCTGGTGCGAGGCCGCCGTTACAACGCGCAGGCCACGGCCCTCACCAAGCAGGGCCGCCTCGCCGTCTACCCCTCCTCCACCGGCCAGGAGGCCTGCGAGGTCGCCGCCGCGCTCGTCCTCGAAGAGCGCGACTGGCTCTTCCCCAGCTACCGCGACACGCTCGCCGCCGTGGCCCGCGGCCTCGACCCCGTCCAGGCGCTGACCCTGCTGCGCGGCGACTGGCACACCGGCTACGACCCGCACGAGCACCGGATCGCGCCCCTGTGCACGCCGCTCGCCACCCAGCTCCCGCATGCCGTGGGCCTTGCGCACGCCGCCCGCCTCAAGGGCGACGACGTGGTCGCGCTCGCCCTGGTCGGCGACGGCGGCACCAGCGAGGGCGACTTCCACGAGGCGCTGAACTTCGCCGCCGTCTGGCAGGCCCCGGTCGTCTTCCTCGTACAGAACAACGGCTTCGCGATCTCCGTCCCGCTCGCCAAGCAGACCGCGGCCCCGTCGCTGGCCCACAAGGCCGTCGGATACGGGATGCCCGGCCGCCTGGTCGACGGCAACGACGCCGCCGCCGTGCACGAGGTCCTCAGCGACGCCGTCGCCCACGCGCGCGCGGGTGGTGGTCCCACGCTCGTGGAGGCGGTCACGTACCGCATGGAGGCGCACACCAACGCCGACGACGACAAGCGCTACCGCGGCGACTCCGAGGTCGAGGCCTGGCGCGCGCACGATCCGATCGCCCTCCTGGAGCGCGAGCTGACCGAGCGCGGGCTGCTCGACGAGGCCGGGATGCGCGCCGCGCGCGAGGACGCCGAGGTGATGGCCGCGGACCTGCGCGAGCGCATGAACCAGGACCCGGCGCTCGACCCGATGGACCTCTTCGCGCACGTCTACGCCCAGCCCACGACACAACTCCTGGAACAGGAGGCACAGTTGCGGGCCGAGCTGGACGCCGAGGCGCGCCACCACGAGAACGAGCACGAGTCGGAAGGAACGGCCCGATGACCACCGTCGCGGTGAAGCCGGCCACCATGGCGCAGGCCCTCGGGCGCGCCCTGCGGGACGCCATGGCCGACGACCCGACCGTGCACGTCATGGGCGAGGACGTCGGCACCCTCGGAGGCGTCTTCCGCGTCACCGACGGGCTCGCCAAGGAGTTCGGCGAGGACCGCGTCACGGACACGCCCCTCGCCGAGGCGGGCATCCTCGGCACGGCCGTCGGCATGGCCATGTACGGGCTCAGGCCGGTCGTGGAGATGCAGTTCGACGCCTTCGCCTACCCGGCCTTCGAGCAGCTGATCTCGCACGTGGCCCGCATGCGCAACCGCACGCGCGGGGCGATGCCGCTGCCCATCACCGTGCGCGTGCCCTACGGGGGCGGCATCGGCGGCGTCGAGCACCACAGCGACTCCTCCGAGGCGTACTACATCGCGACCCCGGGCCTCCATGTCGTCACCCCCGCGACGGTCGCCGACGCCTACGGGCTGCTGCGCGCCGCCATCGCCTCCGACGACCCGGTCGTCTTCCTCGAACCCAAGCGCCTGTACTGGTCGAAGGACACCTGGAACCCCGACGAGCCGCAGGCCGTGGACCCGATCGGCCGCGCGGTCGTCCGGCGCCACGGCCGCAGCGCCACGCTCATCACCTACGGGCCGTCGGTGCCCGTCTGCATGGAGGCCGCCGAGGCGGCGCGGGCCGAGGGATGGGACCTCGAAGTCGTCGACCTGCGCTCCCTGGTGCCGTTCGACGACGAGACGGTCTCCGCGTCCGTACGACGCACCGGGCGGGCCGTGGTCGTACACGAGTCGGGCGGCTTCGGCGGGCCCGGCGGGGAGATCGCCGCGCGGGTCACCGAGCGGTGCTTCCACCACCTGGAGGCGCCGGTGCTGCGCGTGGCCGGGTTCGACATCCCGTATCCGCCGCCGATGCTGGAGCGCCACCACCTGCCGGGCGTCGACCGGATCCTGGACGCGGTGGCCCGGCTGCAGTGGGAGGCACAGAGCTGATGGCCCAGGTCCTGGAATTCAAGCTGCCCGACCTCGGTGAGGGGCTCACCGAGGCCGAGATCGTCCGCTGGCTCGTCCAGGTCGGCGATGTCGTCGCCGTCGACCAGCCCGTCGTCGAGGTCGAGACGGCCAAGGCGATGGTCGAGGTCCCCTGCCCGTACGGCGGCGTGGTCACGGCCCGCTACGGCGAAGAGGGCACCGAACTGCCCGTCGGCTCCCCGCTGTTGACGGTGGCGGTGGGGGCACCGGCCTCCGGCGCACTGGCTTCCGGCCCGCTTGCACCCGACTCCGGGGACGAGAGCAAGGACGAGGGCTCCGGGAACGTACTCGTGGGCTACGGCACGCAGGCGCCTCCGGCGCGGCGCGGACGGCTGCGGCCGCCGGGGGCCGGGGCGGCTCCGGGGCGGCGGTCACCGGGTTCGTCCGACGGCGGGCCGGGCTCGGGACGGCATGGCAGCGCTGTCGGCGCGGGTGCCGGAGCCGGATCGGCGGGAAGCAGTCGTGCTGGGCTCCCGGACGCCGACCCGGCCGTCGCGGCGGCGCCCACCGCGCTCCTCGGGTCCGCCGGGTCCGGCACGGCCACCCGTCGTCCCGCACAGGACGAGGAGCCGGTCGCGGACGGGACCGGTGTCGATGCCGGGCGCCGGGCCGACGGTCCCGTGCCGGTGATCTCCCCGCTCGTGCGCCGGCTGGCCCGGGAGAACGGGCTCGACCTGCGGGAGCTGGCGGGTTCGGGTCCCGACGGGCTGATCACGCGCGCGGACGTCGAGCACGCCGCGCGGGCCGCCGCGTCGGCCCCGACCGTCGTGCGGCCACCCCAGGCCGCGGCGCCCGCACCGGCGCAGTCGACGTCAGCCACGCACGCGCGTGGCACCCGCATCCCTCTCAAGGGTGTCCGAGGTGCCGTCGCCGACAAGCTCTCCCGGAGTCGGCGCGAGATCCCGGACGCGACCTGCTGGGTCGACGCCGATGCCACGGAACTGATGCACGCGCGCGTGCGGATGAACGAGGCCGGCGGGTCGAAGATCTCCCTCCTCGCACTCCTCGCCCGGATCTGCACCGCCGCGCTGGCCCGTTTCCCCGAGCTCAACTCGACGGTCGACATGGAGGCCAGGGAGGTCGTCCGGCTCGATGCGGTGCACCTCGGGTTCGCCGCGCAGACCGAGCGCGGGCTCGTCGTGCCGGTGGTGAAGGACGCGCACACCCGGGGCGCGGAGTCCCTGAGCGCGGAGTTCGCCCGGCTCACCGAGGCCGCACGCACCGGGACGCTCACACCGGCGGAACTCACCGGCGGGACCTTCACGTTGAACAACTACGGGGTGTTCGGCGTCGACGGCTCCACGCCGATCATCAACCACCCCGAGGCGGCCATGCTCGGCGTCGGCCGGATCGTCCCCAAGCCCTGGGTGCACGAGGGCGAGCTGGCGGTGCGGCAGGTCGTGCAGCTCTCGCTCACCTTCGACCACCGGGTGTGCGACGGCGGCACGGCGGGCGGATTCCTCCGGTATGTGGCGGACTGTGTGGAACAGCCCGCGGTCCTGCTGCGGACCTTGTAGCCCCGCGGCCCGTACGACCTCGTCACCACCCCCGTCCACATGCTGTGCGCGGGGGTGGAAATGATCCATCGGGCGCCCATACTCGGGGGGTGACCGCGTACGAGCGTCCCAGCGCACCCGGTTCCGTCGGCGCACCCGGTTCCTCCATCGGGCCCGGTTCCTCCGGCGCACCCGGTGTGGACGGCCGGGACACGGACGGCCATGACGCCGTCGTGCTCGCCGGCGGTGCCGCCCGCCGCCTCGGCGGGGCGGACAAGCCCGGCGTTCACGTGGGTGGCCGCGCCCTGCTCGACCGCGTCCTGGCCGCCTGTTCGGGCGCGGCAGTCACCGTGGTCGTCGCGGAGCCCCGGCCCACCGCGCGTCCGGTGGAGTGGGCGCGCGAGGACCCGCCCGGCGGGGGTCCGCTGGCCGCCCTCGACGCCGGACTCCGGCACACCGCCGCCGCGTACGTCGTGGTGCTCTCCGCCGACCTGCCGTTCCTGGACGAGAAGACGGTCGAGCGGCTGCTGACCGCTCTTCAAGAGGCAGACACGGAGGGCGTGTTGCTCACCGACTCCGGCGGTCGGGACCAGCCGCTGGTGGCCGCGTACCGGAGTGCGGCGCTGCGCCGCGAGCTGGCGGCCCTCCGTGGCGAGCACGGCGAACTGACCGGGCTGCCGCTGCGCCGGCTCACCAATGCGCTCGAACTCACCCGTATCACCGACCCCGTCGCGTCCTTCGACTGCGACACCTGGGACGACATCGCCGCCGCCCGGGCACGTATCAGGGAGCATGGGCACGTGTTGGATGAATGGATCACCGCAGTCAAGGACGAGCTCGGCATCGACCTGGACGTCGACACCGGCACCCTGCTCGACCTCGCCCGCGACGCCGCGCACGGCGTGGCCCGCCCGGCGGCACCGCTGACCACGTTCCTCGTGGGGTACGCGGCGGCGCAGGCCAAGGGGGGCCCCGAGGCGGTCGCGGAAGCCGCCCGCAAGGCGACGGCACTGGCGCTGCGCTGGGCGGCGGAGGCGGAGGCCGACGACGGCACCGCACCACCCCCGACGGGCCCGTCCGGCACCAGCACCGGGACCGGCACCGAGACCGCCACCGGCACCAGTACCGGCACCGGCTCCGATACCGCCGCTCCCGAAGCCCGCCCGGACGCCGGATGACCGCCCCGGGGCAGTACGAGGAGGTCGACCTCGACGACCTCGACGTGGAGGAGGCCCTCGCCCTGGCCAAGGAAGGCGGTGCCCAGGTGCCCGACGGCTCCGGAGCCACTGGAGGCTCTCCCGCCGTGCCCCCGCCGTCGCCGAGGGGCGGAAACCGGGAGCCCGGGCAACACACCGCCGGGACCGACGCCGGCACCGCCGACGGAACCTCCCGGGCCCGCACGGCCGAGCACGGCCACCACAAAGCAACCCCCTGGCCCGAGGCCCGCGCCCTCGCCGGCCGAGCCCCCCGTCGGCCGGACGCCCCCGTCTCCGTGTCCCTCGACGCCGCGCTGGGCCTCGTACTCGCCGCTCCCCTCGCCGCCCTCACGGACCTCCCGTCGTTCGACACCTCCGCGATGGACGGCTGGGCCGTCGCCGGGCCGGGACCCTGGCACGTCCGGGCCGAGGGGGTCCTCGCGGGCCACGCCGAGCCCGAGCGCCTCACCGACGGCGAGGCCGTCCGTATCGCGACCGGCGCACGGATCCCGCAGGACGTCACCGCGGTGATCCGCAGCGAGCACGGCCGCACCGATGAGAAGGAACGGCTCCACGCGACCCGGGAGGTCGTACCCGGTCAGGACATTCGTCCCCGTGGCCAGGAGTGCCGCTCCGGCGATCCCCTGCTGCAGCGCGGCACGGTGGTCACCCCGGCCGTGCTCGGGCTGGCCGCCGCCGCCGGATACGACACCGTCTCGGCCCTCCCCCGGCCCCGCGCCGAAGTCCTCGTCCTCGGGGACGAGTTGCTCACCGAGGGCCTGCCCCACGACGGGCTGATCCGCGACGCGCTCGGCCCGATGCTGCCGTCCTGGCTGCGCGCGCTCGGCGCGGACGTCATCGCCGTACGCAGGCTCGGCGACGACGCCGAAGCCCTTCGCAAGGCCCTGAAGAACTCCGACGCCGACCTCGTCGTCACGACCGGCGGCACCGCCGCGGGCCCGGTCGACCATGTGCACCCCACCCTGCGCCGCATCGACGCCGAACTCCTGGTGGACGGCGTCAAGGTGCGCCCCGGCCACCCCATGCTCTTGGCCCGCACCAAGGAGAACCAGCACCTCGTCGGCCTCCCCGGCAACCCCCTCGCCGCCGTCTCCGGCCTGCTCACGCTCGCCGAACCCCTGTTGCGCACCCTCGCGGGCCGCGCGGCCCCGGAGACCTACACGCTGCCCCTGAAGGAGACCGTGCACGGCCATCCGTACGACACCCGGCTGATCCCCGTCGTCCTGCGCGAGGACCGGGCCGTACCGCTGCACTACAACGGACCGGCCATGCTGCGGGGCATCGCCGTGGCCGACGCGCTCGCGGTCGTGCCGCCCGGCGGGGCGCGCCCCGGCCAGGAGCTGGAGATTCTCGACCTGCCCTGGGCGACGGCCGGGATCGGGGTGTGTTTCACGTGAAACTTCCGGGCCAGGACGCGATCGCCCGTCACGCGGAGGAACGCGTCGTCACCCGCCGGGTGAGACTGCCTCGCCGACGGGTGGAACATCCGCTGAGGCAGGTCGCCAAACGGGTCACCATCGCGCTGCTCGTGCTGGTCGGCACCGCCCTCATCGTCTACGCCGACCACGACGGCTACAACGACAACTCGGACGGCTCGGTCGACCTGCTCGACGCCTTCTACTACGCGACCGTCACGCTCTCCACCACCGGATACGGCGACATCACCCCCGTCAGTGACGCCGCCCGGTTCACCAATATCTTCGTGATCACGCCCTTGCGCGTGATGTTCCTGATCATCCTGGTCGGCACCACTCTCGAGGTCCTCACCGAACGCACCCGGGAGGAGTGGCGACTGAACCGCTGGAGGACCGCTTTGAGGGAGCACACCGTTGTCATCGGGTTCGGCACGAAAGGTCGCTCCGCGATTCAGACCGTGTGCGCGACGGGGCTGAAGAAGGAGCAGGTCGTGGTCGTCGATCCCAACTTCAAGGTGATCGACGCGGCGACGGCGGACGGGTACGCGGGCGTGGTCGGCGACGCCACCCGCAGTGACGTGCTGATCCGCGCCGAGGTCCAACGGGCCCGCCAGATCATCATCGCGACCCAGCGCGACGACACCGCCGTGCTCGTCACGCTGACGGCCCGGCAGCTCAACCGCGGGGCGAAGATCGTGGCCGCCGTGCGCGAGGAGGAGAACGCGCCGCTGCTCAAGCAGTCCGGCGCCGACGCCGTCATCACCAGCGCCAGCGCGGCCGGCCGCCTCCTCGGTCTCTCCGTGCTCAGCCCCAGCGCCGGCATGGTCATGGAGGACCTCATCCAGCAGGGCAGCGGCCTCGACATCGTCGAACGGCCCGTCATAAAGGCCGAGGTCGGCAAGGGCGTCCGCGAGACCGAGGACCTGGTGGTCAGCGTCGTACGAGGACACCGCGTCCTCGGCTACGACGATCCCGCCATCGGCAAGCTGCAGTTGACGGACCGTCTGATCACCATCGTCCGCGTCACCCCGCACACCCAGGTCGCACCGGACATGAGGCCACTGCGGCAGGACTGAACTTCGCCCACCGGGGGCGCCGCAGGCGCGGGCATTGGACTTTCGGCAGTGTCGGACCGCCCTCGACGTCCGTACCGTCGCGTGCATGGACAGCGTGGCGATCAACGGTGTGGCCCTGGAGGCCGGGAGGGCTGGTTCCCGGCCGGTTCTCGATCCGGGCGGTCTTCTGACGGCGGGCGCCGTGCTGGCCGCGGGTCTCAGCATGGTGAACCTGTGGTGGACCGTCCCGACCGGCGTCGTCGCGTTCCTGGCGGGCCGTCGGCCCGGGCCGACGGGAGCGACCGTGCTCGCCCTCGTCGCGATTCTCGCGACCGGCGTGGTGGCGGTGTCCGTCGTGCCGGCCTGGCTCCCATGGGGGAGCCAGTTCGTGGCGGTGGTGGTCGTCGCCGCGATGCTTCCCTGGTTCGCGGGCCGGTTCTGGCGCCAGTACCAGGAGCTGGCACGGGCCGGCTGGGAGCGCGCCGAGCAGTTGCAGCGCGAGCAGCGGTTGGTCGCCGATCAGGCACGGCTGCGGGAGCGGGCGCGCATCGCGCAGGACATGCATGACGTACTTGGCCACGAGCTGAGCCTGATCGCGCTGTCGGCCGGTGCTCTGAAACTCGCGCCGGGTCTCGAAGAACACCACCGAAGGGCCGCGGGCGACATCAGGGTCAGGGCGGGGGCCGCGGTGGAACGGCTCGGAGAGGTGATCGGTGTCCTGCGGGAGGAGACCGACGACGCACCGCTGCGCCCGGTCGGCGCCGACCTCACCGAGCTGACCGCGGAGGCTTCGGCGGCCGGGCTCATGGTCGAGTTGCGTATCGAGGGCGAGGCGGACGGGCTGCCGCCGGTGGTCGAACGGGCCGCTCACCGCGTCGTGCAGGAGGCACTGACCAACGTCGCCAAGCACGCGCCCGACGCGACGGCGACCGTCCACGTGACGCATGCGGCCACGGAGACAAGGGTGGTGGTGGAGAACGGCCCGCCCTCGTCCGCGACCGGTGCCCGGCCGCGGGGCGGCGGGCGTGGCCTCGTCGGCATAGAAGAGCGTGTGCGGCTGGCCGGTGGCTCGTGCGATCACGGCCCGCGTGGCGAGGGGTTCGCCGTCGTCGCACGGATTCCGCACGCACCCCCGGCGCAGCCGTCACGACCCCCCAGCTCCACGGAGTCGACGTTCTCCACGGCGTCGAGGCCCGACCGCGAGCTGCCGCGGGAACATCTGCGTGCCCGCCGCCGTGTCGGCCGGGCCTTCGTGGCCGCGCTCATGGTGCCTCTGCTGACCGGGGCGCTGCTGGGCGGAGCACTGGTGGGGTGGGAGATGCTCTCGGCGTCGAGGTCGGTCCTGGACCCGGGCGACTACGCCCGTCTGCGCGTGGGGCAGGATCGCGTCGAAGTGGAGCGTGTCCTGCCGGACCGTCAGACGAACCACCGGCCGTCGGCCGCCGAACCAAGGGGACCCGGTACGACGTGCGAGTACTACGCGATGACGGCCGACCGGTTCGACGACCGGTCCGGGGACGCCTACCGGCTCTGCTTCCGGGAGGACACGCTCGTGTCCCTGGCCGCGCTCACCCCGTGAGCGCCCGGTGATCCGGGTGCTGATCGCCGACGACGAGCCGATGATCCGCGCCGGGGTGCGCGCCGTTCTCGCCACGGATCCGGACATCGAGGTCGTCGCCGAGGCCGTCGACGGGCACGACGCGGTGGAACTGGCCCGGCGCCACCGACCGGCGGTGGCCGTACTCGACATCCGTATGCCGGGGATCAACGGCATCGAGGCGGCGGCGGAGATCCGGAGCACGGTGCCGGCCACGGGCATCGTCATGCTGACGACGTTCGGTGAGGACGACTACATCCTCCAGGCGCTCGGCGGTGGCGCGGCCGGCTTCCTGATCAAGTCGGGCGAGCCCGAGGAACTGATCAGGGGCGTTCGCGCGGTGGCCGAGGGCGCCGCCTATCTGTCACCGAAGGTCGCGGCCCGGGTCGTCACGCACCTCGCCGTGACGGGCGCGGGCACCCTGGCCGGCCGGCGCTCCGCCGCCCGGGACCGGGTCGCCGCTCTCACCGTTCGGGAGCGGGACGTGCTGGCCCTCCTCGGCAGCGGGCTGTCCAACGGTCAGATCGCCCGGCGGCTGCATGTGGTGGAGGGAACGGTCAAGGCCCATGTGAGTTCCATCCTGGCGAGGCTCGGTGTGGACAACCGGGCCGCTGCCGCTGTCGTGGCCCATGAAGCCGGAGTCCTTCCTCCTCAGGCTCCCCGGTCGTGACGCCCGCAGCCCCAGTGCTGACGCCGACCGCTGTGCGAGCGGCATGAACGCGAGCAGCACAGCCGCCACCACGGTTCCGCCGAGCACCGCACCGGCGAGTACGTCGTGCGGGTAGTGAACCCCCACGAGGACCCGTAGCAGCGCGGCGGCCCCCGCCAGCGGCAGCGTGACCGCGGCGAGGAGGGGCCGCAGCAGGGCCAGGCCGACCGCCAGCCCGGCGGCCAGGGTGGCGTGGTTGCTCGGGAACGACCAGTCACCCGCCGCGGGACACTCCGCGATCACGTCGGCCGTCAACGGCAGTGCACGGCAGGGCCGTTCCTCGTCCACCACCAGTTTCACGGCCTCGCTGATCGCGTAGGCGACGACGGTGCCGAGGCCGGTCAACATGGCTCCTGCAACCCCTCGGGCGCTTCCGCGGCGGAGGGCCGTCCAGCCCACCCAGGCCAGCAGCAGCCCGAGGATCACCAGAGTGCCCTCGGTGGCCACTTCCAGGAACGGCCCCAGCCAGGACGGTCCGTCCGCCGTCCACCCGGTCACCGAGCGGTAGGCCGACGCCGAGGTTCCGTCGGTGACCTCGATCGCTCCGGCCTCGCCCAGCCCGCCCGGGGACAGCCAGGAGCCGCCCGGGGAGAGCGCGACGACCCCTCCCGCACCCATGCCCAGGAGGCCCAGCGCGGCCGGCAGCCGACCGGCCCTGGTCTTCTCTCGCGACGCTTTTTCCATACGGCCTGAACGTAGGAGCGGGGGCAGCCGCGAACCTCGGCCGAACGTCAACCCCCGACCTTGACGATCGTCAGGGTTGACGTGATCGGGCACGGGCGAGTGTTGCCGGGTACCTGGCAGGGACACGCTCTGTGACAGGAGTAGCGTCGGCCCCATGAAGGCAGTGACCATCACCCAGCCCGGCGGCCCCGAAGTGCTCAAGTGGGCGGAGGCGCCGGACCCCGTTCCCAGCGACGGGGAAGTCCTCATCCAGGTGGCGGCGAGCGCGGTGAACCGTGCCGATCTGCTGCAGCGGCAGGGGTTCTACGATCCGCCGCCGGGCTCGTCCCCGTACCCCGGCCTCGAATGTTCCGGGCGGATCGTGGCGGTCGGCGCCGGTGTCTCGGGGTGGGCCGTCGGGGACGAGGTGTGCGCGCTGCTCTCCGGCGGCGGGTACGCCGAGAAGGTGGTGGTGCCGGCCGGGCAGCTGCTGCCCGTGCCCGAGGGGATCGGGCTCGACAAGGCGGCCGCGCTGCCCGAGGTGACCTGCACGGTCTGGTCCAACGTCTTCATGATCGCCCACCTCCGCCCCGGCGAGACGCTGCTGGTGCACGGCGGGGCGAGCGGCATCGGCACCATGGCGATCCAGCTGGCCAAGGCCGTCGGCGCGAAGGTCGCCGTCACCGCGGGCAGCAAGGAGAAGCTGGACTTCTGCGCCGACCTCGGCGCGGACGTGCTGATCAACTACCGCGAGCAGGACTTCGTCGAGGAGATCAAGGCCGCCACCGACGGGGCGGGCGCCGACGTCATCCTCGACAACATGGGCGCCAAGTACCTGGACCGCAACGTCCAGGCCCTCGCGGTCAACGGACGGCTCGCGATCATCGGCATGCAGGGCGGCATCAAGGGCGAGTTGAACATCGCGATGCTTCTGGGCAAGCGCGGCGCCGTCACCGCGACCTCGCTGCGGGCCCGTCCCGCCGGGGAGAAGGCGGCGATCGTCGCGGCCGTACAGGAGCACGTCTGGCCGTTGATCTCCGCCGGTCACGTACGTCCGGTGGTCGACCGCGAGCTGCCCATGAGCGACGCGGCAGCGGCGCACCGGGTCCTGGAGGAGAGCGGGAACATCGGCAAGGTGCTGCTCACGCTCCCGTAGGACTCGACGCCTGGGGCGGGGGCCGCGGCAGATTGTGGCCCGCCCCGTCTCAGCCCCGCCGCACGCGCAGTGCGACGAACGCGAGGCCGAGGCCCAGGCCGATGAGGACGAGTCCGCTGCCGAGGGGCAGGACCCGCAGGACGGGTTCCGAGGCGTGTACCTGGCGGCCGGCGGCCTGCTCGGCGTCGAACGGCGGGTGGGACCGGGGCGCGGTGTTCCCGGGCGTCTCGGGGGCGACAGCGCCCTCCGACTGCTCGCCGTCCGCTGGCCCGTCCGGGTGACCGGCCCCGCCGTCCTCCTCCGGTGCTTCTTCCTGCCCCTCGTCCGGAGCTGCCTCTTCGTCCTGCTCTTCCTGTTGCTCTTCCTCTGACTCCTCCGTCGGCGCGGGTGGCCGGCCCGGCCGCTCGCGTCCCTCTCCGGCCCGGCTCCCGGCCCGTGACTCGCCGGGTGCGGGTTCGTAGGAGGAGACGTGGGGGACGGCGTACGAGATCGGAGCGGGGCCCGCCAGCAGGACCAGCAGCAGGCCGGTCACGTGCAGGGGGCGGAGCCATGGAGTCACGTCGGTGACCCCCTCCTGGTGCGAAGGAACCAAGATCGACGGCACCAGAGTCACACGGGGCGCCCACACCGGCATCCCGACCGTCCGGGTGCCGACGCGGTCGACGCGATCACCCTCAGTGACACTCTTGGCGTGAACAGATGTACGGGGTAGAGATACCGGTTATGTCGATACGTCACGGTCTGCTGGCACTTCTGGAGCGTGGGCCCCGCTACGGTTCGCGGCTGCGCACCGAGTTCGAGACGCGCACCGGCTCCACCTGGCCGCTGAACATCGGGCAGGTCTACACGACGCTGGGCCGGCTGGAGCGGGACGGTCTGGTCGTTCAGCAGGGCGTCGACGAGGCCGGACACGTGCTGTACGCGCTGACGGACGCGGGCCGGGCCGAACTGCGGTCCTGGTTCACACGTCCCGTGGAGCGTACGAACCTGCCGCGTGACGAGCTGGCGATCAAGCTGGCCATGGCGGTCGGGGCGCCGGGGGCCGACATTCGGGCGATCGTCGAGACACAGCGGCGGTATCTCTCGGAGGCGATGCACACGTACACCCGGCTGCGGGCGCAGGCGCTCGCGGAGGGCCCCGGGCACCGGGACGAGGTGGCCCGGCTGCTCGTCCTGGAGCACCTGGTCTTCCGTGCGGAGGCCGAGATGCGGTGGCTCGACCACTGCGAGGCCCGGCTGCTGCGGCTCGCGGAGGCGGCGGCCACGGATCCACCGCAGCAGCCGCCGACGCCGCCGATGCCGTCGGTCTGACGCGCGACGCCGGTGCGTACATGGTGGATCACGCCCGGGAGGGGGCACCAGGGTGATGAAGTGTGCGGGTGCGAGAGAATGGCGGCATGGAGATGCCGAGGAACGAAAGGTCGCCGGAGAACCCCCAGATCCTGGTCGTTGGCCAGGACGGGATGGCTCTCGGCGGCGGAGGAGACGAGGACTCCCGTGAGGTCCCGGTGACGGAGATGGTGGAGCAGCCCGCCAAGGTCATGCGCATCGGGAGCATGATCAAGCAGCTGCTGGAGGAGGTGCGTGCGGCACCTCTGGACGAGGCGAGCCGGGTCCGGCTCAAGGAGATCCACGCCAGCTCGGTCAAGGAGCTGGAGGACGGGCTCGCTCCCGATCTCGTTGACGAGCTGGAGCGGCTGTCCCTGCCGTTCACGGACGAGGGCATCCCTTCCGACGCCGAACTGCGGATCGCGCAGGCCCAGTTGGTCGGGTGGCTGGAGGGGCTCTTCCACGGGATCCAGACCACCCTGTTCGCCCAGCAGATGGCGGCCCGCGCCCAGCTGGAGTCGATGCGCCGGGCGCTTCCGCCGGGTGTGGGCGGCGGCGAGGAGGACGACGACCCGCGTGCGGGCGGCCGTGTCGGGGGTCCGTACCTGTAACTGCGGGCCGTACCAGTACCCGTATCCGAACCTGCACCCGTAATTCCGACGACTCCCATCACTCCGAACAGCGCGCGGACGAAAGGGGCCCGGCAGAAATGCCGGGCCCCTTCGCGTGTCCGAACGGTCAAGGAATCAGGCGGGGTTGCCCGTCGACACATAGAGCTGGATCTTGGGCATGCTCTCGGGGTCGACGTCCGCGTCCGCCGCGGGGATCTGGCTCATCACCGTGTCCTGGCCGTAGGCGTTCTCGTCGACCGGCTGGCTCTCGTACTGCCAGCCCGCCGCCTGCAGACACGCCTTCACAGAGTCCATGTTCTTGAACTTGAAGTCCGGGACCTTGATCTTGTCGGCGTCGTTGTACGACTCGTCGGGCTCCGTGCACTCGGTCTTCTCGATCTTCTTCGTGGTGTCCGGCCCCTTGTGCCCGGCCACCTCGGACGCCGACGCGCTGGATTCGGTACCGCCGCCGCCCTTGTCGTCGTCGCCCCCGCCGCCCAGCTGCAGCGCGGCGATCAGCCCGCCGACGGCGGCCAGCGCGACCACGATCGAGCCCACGATCACCGGCATGTTGCTCTTGCGGCCACCCCCGGAGGCGGGCGCCGAGGACTGCTGCGGCGTGATCGTGTACGGCGGCGGGGTGGAGAAGCCCTGCTGCGGGGAGTAAGCGGCGGTCTGGGCCGGCGTCGGGTAGCCGCCCTGCTGCGGATAGCCGTACGAAGGGGCGGGTGTGGACGAGTGCGCCGGGGTCGGCGGGCCGTAGGCGCCCGGCTGGTACGGCGTCTGTACGTTCCCCTGCGGGGCCTGGGCCGACTGGTCGACCGGGGGGAACACCGCGGAGCCGACACCGGCGCCGCTCGACGTCTGGGCGCCCGGCACGATGCTCGGCGGTGCGGCCTGGAACGACTGGGCCACGCGCAGGCACTCGTCGCGCATCGACTCGGCGCTGACGAAACGCTCGTTCGGGTTCTTCTTCAGGGCGCGGGTGATCAGCGCGTCCACGGCCGGTGGCAGCGAGCGGTTGACCGAGGAGGCCAGGACGGGCTCCTCCTGGACGTGCGCATACGCTATGGCCAGCGGCGAGTCCGCCTCGAACGGCAGCCGTCCGGTGACCAGCTGGAACAGCATGATGCCGACCGAGTACAGGTCCGAGCGGGCGTCCACGCCCCGGCCGAGGGCCTGCTCCGGGGAGAGGTACTGCGGGGTGCCGACGACCATGCCGGTCTGCGTCATCGACGTGACACCGGACTGCATGGCGCGGGCGATGCCGAAGTCCATCACCTTGACGACGTTCCGCTTCGTCATCATCACGTTGCCCGGCTTGATGTCGCGGTGGACCAGGCCCATCTCGTGGCTGATCTCCAGGGCCGCCAGCACGTCCGCGGTGATCTTCAGGGCCTTGTCGGCGGGCATGGCGCCGAACTGGGCGATGTCCTGGTCGAGGACCGAGCCGAGCGGGCGGCCCTCGACGTACTCCATGACGATGTACGGAGTCGTCGCCCCGTCCAGGTCGTCCTCGCCGGTGTCGAAGACCGAGACGATGTTCGTGTGCGTGAGCTTGGCCACGGACTGGGCCTCGCGGCGGAAGCGCTCGCGGAAGGCCTGCTCACGGCCGAGCTCGGTGTGCAGTGTCTTGATCGCGACCTGTCGGTCGAGAACCGAGTCGTACGCGAGATGGACCGAGGCCATGCCGCCCTCGCCGAGCAGGTCGCGCAGTTGGTAGCGCCCGCCGGCGACCGAACGCCCCGCGTACCGGCCGTGTCCGCCGTCCTGGCTCATGTCTCTGCGTCCCCCATCGGCGTGCCCCGATCACGCGGGCCGAAGCTGCTGATGTGGCCCCCGTGGCGGTGATCCATAGTGTTATTCCCGGCCAAGTCTGCCGGAGGGCACTGACACGTCAAGCTCGGTGCCCGTTCCGTGACCGTACGCGAAAGAAGAGTCGCGGAAGCGTTACAGGTGCCGTACGCCCGGTACACAGAATTTGCACGCGCGGACCGGCTGTGGGTTTCATGGCCGGTCCATCCCGGGTCGGCCTCTCACGCGGAGGCTGTAGCGTGGCCCGACGGAGACCGTAACAACCACCGCGCGTACCTTCGACCGGTGCGGACAGAAACGACGGCGAGGACTGATGGCACAGCAGCGCGCTCAGGGCCCGTCCGACCCCGAGGCGACTGGCGGCGGTATGTCAGATGCGCCGGAGTTTTGGGGTAACGGCGGGCTGGTCGGCGACGGCCGGTATCGGATGACCCACAGACTCGGCCGGGGCGGCATGGCCGAGGTGTTCGCCGCCGAGGATGTCCGGCTGGGGCGCACCGTCGCGGTCAAGCTGCTCCGCTCCGACCTGGCGGAAGACCCCGTGTCCAAGGCGCGGTTCACGCGCGAGGCACAGTCGGTGGCCGGGCTCAACCACCATGCGGTGGTGGCGGTCTACGACTCCGGCGAGGACGTGGTCGGACACCAGGTCGTCCCGTACATCGTGATGGAGCTCGTCGAGGGCCGCACGATCCGTGACCTGCTGCTCAACGCCGAGGCGCCCGGGCCCGAGCAGGCGCTCATCATCGTCTCCGGAGTGCTGGAAGCGCTCGCTTATTCGCATCAGCACGGCATCGTGCACCGCGACATCAAGCCCGCGAACGTGATCATCACCAACACCGGTGCGGTCAAGGTGATGGACTTCGGCATCGCCCGCGCCCTGCACGGCGCCCAGTCGACAATGACTCAAACCGGCATGGTCATGGGCACGCCCCAGTACCTCTCGCCGGAGCAGGCGCTCGGCAAGGCGGTCGACCACCGCAGCGACCTGTACGCGACGGGCTGCCTCCTGTACGAACTCCTCGCGCTGAGGCCGCCGTTCACCGGTGAGACCCCGCTCTCGGTGGTCTACCAGCACGTCCAGGACATCCCGGTGCCCCCTTCCGAGGTCTCGGACGCGGCGCCGCCGGAGCTGGACGGCCTGGTCATGCGCTCGCTCGCGAAGGAGCCGGACGACCGGTTCCAGACCGCGGAGGAGATGCGCGGGCTCACCCAGTACGGGCTGCAGATGCTGTACGACCAGGGCGGCCACACCGGGACCTGGAACACCGGTCCCGTGGAGATGCACGAGGCTGTGAACACCCCGGCGATGGGCCTCGCGGGCTCCGCCGGGCTGCCGCACCCCGGCGACTCGGGCACCACCCAGATCCCGTCACCGATGCTGCCGCCCGGCCGTGGCGGAGGCGACGACGGGGGCTTCGAGGGACACGGCAACCGGGGCAGCGGCCGCGGCAAGCTGTGGATCCTGGCGGTCCTCGCGGTGGTCGCGATCGCGGCGGGGGTCGCGCTGGCGCTGCAGAACGGCAACGGCGACGGCGGCGGGGGCAGCACGACGCAGTCGCCGACCACCTCGCAGACCGAGAAGGAAACGACTCCGAGCGAGAGCACGTCCGACGAGCCCACGGACGAGCCCACGGACCAGGACACCGGCACGGGCGGCGACCCGGACTTCACGCCGTCGTACACGACATCGCCGAGCAACAGCCCATCTCCCACGAAGAGCGAGCCGACGGACCCGGAGACGACTCCGACGGACGAAGAGACGCCGACGGACCCGGAGACGACTCCGACGGATGAAGAGACGCCGTCGGGCGAGCCGACGGGCGAAGTCGGTGACGTGGAAGGCGCCGAAGGCTGACCCGGCCCCTCCGTAACACCCTTCACGCGCGCGTGGAACCCGGAATCGGGCTCCACGCGCGCGTGCCGTTTCACGAGCCCCACGGCCGAGGCGGCCGAGCCGAGTGAGATGGCTGCGGCGGTCGATCCGTTTCGGCCTCACCCCACGAACGCCTCGCACACCGCGTCGTACTCCCGCGTCCACCACACCGCCAGCGCGGAGGCCGCGGGGAACTGCGGGTCGGCGCGGGTGTCCCCGCGCTCGTAGTGCCAGCGCAGTATCCAGAAGTCGTTGAGCCGCTCCCACCACACGCGGTGCACGGCGGCCGAGAGCTCGGAGGGGGTGGCCCGCGCGGAGCGCCGGTACGCGCGCGCGTAGGCCTGTACCTTCGTCAGGTCGAGTGTGCCGGCCGGGCGTACGAAGAAGATCACCGCGGAGCGCACCGCCTCCTCGGCCTGCGGCTGGACGCCGAGCCGGTCCCAGTCGACGATCGCGGCGGGGGTGTCTCCCCGGTAGAGCACGTTGAAGGGGTGGAAGTCCCCGTGCACCCAGCCCACCGAGCCGCCCTGCGGGGGCCGTCGGTCCGCGTGCCGTTCCAGCAGGGCGCGCCGCTCCAGGAGGCGGTGGCGGGCCAGTTCGTCGAAGGCGTCGGCCGGGTGGTGGCGGCGTACCCGGGCGAGCAGGTCGTCGATGAGGGCGAAGGTGTCGGAGGGGTCGGCGCTCTCCGCACGCTCCTCGGCCCGCCGCGGCGGCATCACCTGCTCCAGGGAGGCGTGTACGACGCCCAGGAGCGCCCCCAGGCGCCGGCACTGCTCCGTGGTGAGCTGGGCCCCGCTGCGGTGGCGTCCGTCGATCCAGGGGTGCAGCGCGTACGCGTGGCCGCCGACGACGGCGACCGTGCGGCCGTCGGTGCCGGTCAGCGGCGGGGCCACCGGGACGCCGAGGTCGGCGAGGCGCTGGGTCGCGCGGTGCTGGCGGGCGATCGCGGCGGGGTCGGCGGTCTCGGGGTCGAAATGGTGCTTGAGGAAGTACCGGCCCCGGGTGGTGGCGAGGCGGTAGCCGCGGTTGAGCAGCCCCTGGTCGACGGGTTCGCAGGCCAGCGGGGCCCCGGCGGCGTATCGCCGCAGCAGGGCGCCCAGCGGGGGTGCGGGGGAGAGGGCGGGCGAAACAGATGAGCGCGGCACGCGCCAGATGTTAGGGCACCGGAGAGGCCGTTGACCTCGGGCTTGTCACGGACAGTGCTGGTGTGCAAGCTCCAGGCCACCGTCCGTCGAGTGCACGGTGACGAACTCCGGTGTGACCTCCAGGTACACGGGCTCGAAGGGCGCGTCGTCCACGCGGCGCGGGGCCGGGCCGAAGAGCGCGAGCTGGGCGGAGGTCGGCTCGACGGTCTCGCACACGCCGACGACCTGGACGGACCAGTGGCCCTCGCCCTCGCCCGCGCGCGGGGAGCCCAGGTTGTCCGCGCCGTACGCGACGACGCTTCCCGCGCACGCCCGGTGGTGGCCGTACCCCTTGTGGATCCGCAGCAGGACACGGCCGCCCACCACGATGTGGCGGGCCGTGGCCAGGAAGGGCAGCGCGCGCATGCTGGCCGCCAGGCGGCCGTGCTGGACGCGGCCGAGCAGTCCGGCGGCGAGCTGTTCGTCGGTCGGCATGCCTCTCAATGTGCGGCACCGCGGGAGCCGGAGAAAGGGCCGCCCGACCTTCCGCGCAGGGACATAAGTCCTGAATAAGCGGCCTCTACGGAGTGCGGGACGGCGTCCGCGCAGCGCTGATCGGCCTCTACGGAGAGCGCGGACAACTGGACACGGCCCTCCGTAGAGCGCGTGAGGTGCGTGAGGCGCGTGAGGCGCGTGAGGCGCGTGGGACACGCAGGGCACGTGGGGCGCGGAAACTCAGCGCTGCTGCTTCTCCGCCTGCATCCGGGCCACATAGGCGGCGGCCTGCGCACGTCGCTCCATGCCGAGTTTGGACAGCAGACTGGAGACGTAGTTCTTGATCGTCTTCTCGGCGAGATGGAGCCGCTCGCCGATCACGCGATTGGTGAGCCCCTCGCCGATCAGGTCGAGGATCCTGCGCTCCTGGTCGGTGAGGCTCGCGAGCCGGGTGTCGCCCTTGGCGCTGCCTCCGTCGCGCAGCCGCTCCAGCACGCGGGCGGTGGCCTCCGGGTCGAGCAGGGACTTGCCGGCGGCGACGTCACGGACCGCAGAGAGCAGCTCCTCGCCGCGGATCGCCTTGAGGACGTAGCCCGAGGCGCCCGCCATGATCGCGTCGAAGAGGGCCTCGTCGTCGGCGTAGGACGTCAGCATCAGGCATTTGATGCTCTCGTCCCGGGAGCGGATCTCGCGGCACACCTCGACCCCGCTGCCGTCCGGCAGGCGTACGTCGAGGACGGCGACGTCCGGGTGGCTGGCCGGAATTCGCGCCAGCGCGTCGGCCGCCGTGCCCGCCTCGCCGACCACTTCGAAGTCGTCCTCCGCCGAGAGCAACTCGTGCACACCCCGGCGGACCACCTCATGGTCGTCGAGAAGAAATACAGTGATTTTTCCTTCTTCGCGCACGGAGTCAGTCTCACACACGATCTTTCCGGCCGCCCCGGTCGGACTCTTCCCGTCCCCGGGGTGACCGGGATAACGTGCCGGTGTTCCGGCCCCCTGCCAGGCTGTAACCAGTGCTCTGACCAGCGACTGTTCCCGATCGGCGCGAAGTACTTGGAAGTCCGAGTGGAAAGTACTCGGAAATCCAAGCAAAAACGCAGGTCAGGAGGGGTTTCACAGAAATGTGGAGCACTGGGTAACGTGCTATGTGCAGGGCGCTCGCCGGGGCACCTGTCACGCCTGTTCCCGGCCGAGCGCACCCACCCCGTGCGCGGGTACGGAGATCAGGCGAGCCGCACTGGTCACCCGGCAACCCCGGGGACCGGACCGACGGAGGAGCACACGTGACCGTGGAGAGCACTGCCGCGCGCAAGCCGCGACGCAGCGCCGGTACCAAGCGCACCGCTGCGAAGAAGCCGCCGGGCGCCCAGCCCGAGCTCGTACAGCTGCTGACGCCCGAGGGCAAGCGCGTCAAGAATGGCGAATATGACGCGTACGTAGCCGACATCACCCCCGAAGAGCTCCGCGGCCTGTACCGCGACATGGTGCTCACCCGCCGCTTCGACGCCGAGGCCACCTCCCTGCAGCGCCAGGGCGAGCTGGGCCTGTGGGCCTCGCTGCTCGGCCAGGAGGCCGCCCAGATCGGCTCCGGACGGGCCACCCGCGAGGACGACTACGTCTTCCCGACCTACCGTGAGCACGGCGTGGCCTGGTGCCGCGGGGTCGACCCGACCAACCTCCTCGGCATGTTCCGCGGCGTGAACAACGGCGGCTGGGACCCGAACAGCAACAACTTCCACCTCTACACGATCGTCATCGGCTCGCAGACGCTGCACGCCACCGGCTACGCCATGGGTGTGGCCAAGGACGGCGCCGACTCGGCCGTGATCGCGTACTTCGGAGACGGCGCCTCCAGCCAGGGCGACGTCGCTGAATCGTTCACCTTCTCCGCGGTCTACAACGCCCCCGTCGTGTTCTTCTGCCAGAACAACCAGTGGGCCATCTCCGAGCCCACCGAGCGCCAGAGCCGCGTTCCGCTCTACCAGCGCGCGCAGGGCTACGGCTTCCCGGGCGTCCGCGTCGACGGCAACGACGTCCTCGCGTGCCTCGCCGTCACCAAGTGGGCCCTGGAGCGCGCCCGCCGGGGCGAGGGCCCCACCCTCGTCGAGGCGTACACGTACCGCATGGGCGCCCACACCACCTCGGACGACCCGACCAAGTACCGGGCCGACGAGGAGCGCGAGGCGTGGGAGGCGAAGGACCCGATCCAGCGCCTGCGCACGTACCTGGAGGCTTCAAACCACGCGGACGAGGGATTCTTCGCGGAACTCGAGGCCGAGAGCGAGGCGTTGGGAAGGCGAGTGCGCGAAGCGGTCCGCGCCATGCCCGACCCGGACCACTTCGCCATCTTCGAGAACGTGTACGCGGACGGGCACGCGCTCGTCGACGAGGAGCGGGCCCAGTTCGCCGCCTACCAGGCGTCGTTCGCCGATGAAGGGGAGGGCAAGTAGCGATGACCGCGGAAAAGATGGCATTGGCCAAGGCGATCAACGAATCGCTGCGCACGGCCCTCGACGCCGACCCCAAGGTCCTGATCATGGGCGAGGACGTCGGCAAGCTCGGCGGTGTGTTCCGGGTGACGGACGGTCTGCAGAAGGACTTCGGCGAGGAGCGGGTCATCGACACCCCGCTCGCCGAGTCGGGCATCGTCGGCACGGCGATCGGCCTCGCCCTGCGCGGCTACCGCCCGGTGGTGGAGATCCAGTTCGACGGCTTCGTCTTCCCGGCGTACGACCAGATCGTCACGCAGCTCGCGAAGATGCACGCGCGGGCGCTCGGCAAGATCAAGCTCCCCGTCGTGATCCGCATTCCGTACGGCGGCGGCATCGGCGCGGTCGAGCACCACTCCGAGTCCCCGGAGGCCCTGTTCGCGCACGTCGCGGGCCTCAAGGTCGTCTCCCCGTCGAACGCCTCCGACGCGTACTGGATGATGCAGCAGGCCATCCAGAGCGACGACCCGGTGATCTTCTTCGAGCCGAAGCGGCGCTACTGGGACAAGTCCGAGGTCAACCGCGAGGCGATCCCCGGCCCACTGCACAAGGCGCGCGTGGTGCGCGAGGGCAGCGACCTCACGCTGGCCGCGTACGGCCCGATGGTGAAGGTCTGCCAGGAGGTCGCGGCCGCCGCCCAGGAAGAGGGCAAGTCCCTCGAAGTGGTGGACCTGCGGTCCATGTCCCCCATCGACTTCGACTCCATCCAGGCCTCGGTCGAGAAGACCCGCCGCCTGGTCGTGGTCCACGAGGCACCGGTGTTCCTGGGGACGGGCGCGGAGATCGCGGCCCGGATCACGGAGCGGTGCTTCTACCACCTGGAGGCACCCGTGCTGAGGGTCGGCGGCTATCACGCCCCGTACCCGCCGGCACGGCTGGAGGAGGAGTACCTGCCTGGCCTGGACCGGGTGCTCGACGCCGTCGACCGCTCGCTGGCGTACTGAGGAGAGGGTCGTGACGACGATGACTGAGACTGCCTCGGGACTTCGCGAGTTCAAGATGCCCGACGTGGGCGAGGGCCTGACCGAGGCCGAGATCCTCAAGTGGTACGTCAAGGCCGGTGACACGGTCACCGATGGCCAGGTGGTCTGCGAGGTCGAGACCGCCAAGGCCGCCGTCGAGCTGCCGATCCCCTTCGACGGGGTGGTGCACGAGCTGCGCTTCCCCGAGGGGACGACGGTGGACGTCGGCCAGGTGATCATCGCGGTGGACGTGAACGGCGGAGCCGCTCCGGCCGCCCCGCCGGCCGAGGCACAGGCCCCGGCCGCGTCCGCTCCGGCAGCCGCCTCCGCTCCGGCGGCTCCCGCCGAGCGGACCGAAGCTCCTCCGGAGAAGCCCGCGGCTTCCGACGAGAAGCCCAAGCCCGCGGGCCGCACGCCGGTCCTCGTCGGCTACGGGGTCTCGGAGTCCTCCACGAAGCGCCGCCCCCGCAGGGGGGTTCCGGCCCAGCAGCCCGAGGCCGCCGCGGCGAAGGTGGCCGTCCAGAGCGAGCTGAACGGGCACGGTCACGCGGCTCCGGCGGCACGCCCGCTCGCCAAGCCTCCGGTGCGCAAGCTCGCCAAGGATCTCGGCGTCGACCTGGCGACGGTCACACCGTCCGGGCCTGACGGGATCATCACGCGCGAGGATGTGCACGCGGCGGTGGCCCCGGCCACTCCCGTCCAGGAGACTCCGGCCGCGGCAGTGCCCGCGTCGGCGCCGGCTCCCGTCCGGGCTCCGGCTCCGGCCCCGGTCGCCACGTACGACGGCGCCCGGGAGACCCGTATCCCGGTCAAGGGCGTCCGCAAGGCGACCGCCGCCGCGATGGTCGGCTCGGCGTTCACCGCGCCGCACGTCACCGAGTTCGTGACGGTGGACGTGACGCGCACGATGAAGCTGGTCGAGGAGATCAAGAGGGCCCCCGACACGTACGGGCTCCAGGGGCTGCGGGTCAATCCGCTGCTGCTGATCGCCAAGGCCCTGCTGGTCGCCATCAAGCGCCACCCGGAGGTCAACGCCTCGTGGGACGAGGCCAACCAGGAGATCGTCCAGAAGCACTATGTGAACCTGGGCATCGCCGCCGCCACGCCCCGCGGCCTGATCGTCCCGAACATCAAGGACGCCCACGCCAAGACCCTGCCCCAGCTCGCCGAATCGCTCGGGGAGCTGGTCGCCACCGCCCGCGACGGCAAGACGTCACCGGCGGCGATGCAGGGCGGCACGGTGACGATCACGAACGTCGGTGTGTTCGGCGTCGACACCGGTACGCCGATTCTCAACCCGGGTGAGTCCGCGATCCTCGCCGTCGGCTCGATCAAGCTCCAGCCGTGGGTCCACAAGGGCAAGGTCAAGCCTCGTCAGGTCACCACCCTTGCGCTCTCCTTCGACCACCGCCTGGTGGACGGGGAGCTCGGCTCCAAGGTGCTGGCGGATGTGGCCGCGATTCTGGAGCAGCCCAAGCGGCTGATTACTTGGGCCTGACGGGTCTTGGTCGGGGCAGCTCCCAAGAAGCAAGGCCGGGGCAGGCTCTCAAGAAGCAGGAAGGGGGCGCCGCAGGCTTGGATCGCGGTGCCCCTCTTCTGTTCGACCTTCTGTTCGACGCGGCATGCGCCGGGCAGCGGGCAGCTCACTGGCCGGTCAGTGGCCGTTCGCGAGCGGGGGTGGTGCAGGCGCGTCCCAGGGCCGGGCGATCGTGGCGTCGGGCTCCCAGCCGTACCGGGTCAGGGACTCGGCCTCCCCGTGTCTGCCGGTCCGCCTCAGCAGCCGCACCACGTGGGAGTGACCCCAGACGTCAGTGAACGGAGCGATCCGTTCCCACAGGACGAGTGCCTCTTCGTCGCGGCCGGCCCTCTCCAGGGCATCCACAGCCTGCTCCGCCGCGTGGATGTCCCCCTCCTCGGCCTGTTTCAGAAGGGCCCTCAGGCTGTCCTCGGAGGTGGTTGCCGCTGGTACCCGCGACGACTCGAAAGAGGCCGGGCGCTCGCCGCCCTGCGCGAGTCCCCGCGGCGGCGCGGTCGCCTCCTGCGCAGGCCGTGTCATGGGCAGAGGCCGGTTCGCGTGTTCAAGGGCGACGGGAGCATCACCCTCGGCCGTCGTCAGGGCTTCCCCATGACCGGTTGTTTCCTCATGGCCGGTCCGTACGGCCTGACGGGACCACGAGAGCGCCGTCTCCTGCTGAGCCGTACCCCACAGCCGGCCGCTGGCGTGGCGCGTCGCATCTCCGGTACCGGCCGAAGCCGCACGCTGATACCAGTCCCGCGCCTCTTTCGCGCGTCCTGCCCGCAGCAGGTTCTCGGCAGCGCATCTCATGGCATGCGCGTCACCGAGCCGCGCCGCCCGCCCGTACAGGGCGAGCGCTTCCTCCGTGCGGCCCAGCCGGTGCCACAGCAGTTCCGCGGCGACCGGCAGAACATGGGCCGTGCCCATCGACACACACTCGTCGATCAAGGCGAGAGCGTCCCGAGCGCGGTTCGCGTCAAGGAGCCTCTCGACTGCTTTCGGCAAGGAGACGAGCGTGCCCGCGCGGGCTGCCGCCGCATACCACCGGAGTGACTCCTCGACACGGCCTTCCGCATCGAGGGTTTCGGCTGCCAGGCGCATAGCGGTGGCGTCCCCGGACTCGGCCAGTCCGCATATCCATGCCAGCCCCTCCGCGACGCGTCCGTTCTCCCGCATGAGCGCGATCGCACGACCCGCCGCCTCGTGCACCCACCAGCGATCGTCCTCCGCGATGCGCTGGAAACCCGAGATCGCCTGTTCCAGTTCTCCCGACTCCTGAGCGATGACGGCGAGTTGCCAACGGGCGGTGGTGTGGCCGACGTCGGCGGCGGGCCGCAGCCATTCGGCTGCCGACTCCCGAGTGAGTTCTCCGTGGTGGCCCTCGCCGACTTCCGACAGCCGGTCGGCCGCGTGTTGCCTGACGTTGTCGTGCTCGGAGTGCAGGGCACGCAGCAGCAGGGCACGTGCCTCGGAGCCGCGGTCCGTCGCAAGCAGCATGTCCGTGACCGAGGACAACGACAAGCAGTCGCCGAGCAACACATTCCGCTCGTACCAGGCGGTCGCCGCGTCGATGTGGCCCGCATGCTCCAGGAGTTTCCCGGCCGTGGGGAAGGCCGCGCTGTCGCCGGCAACGGCCGCGGCGGAGCACAGGTCCATCGCGATGCGCAGCAGCCCCCGGTGCTGGGCGGATCGCGCCAGGGTGACAAGGTCACCACGATGGGCGAAGCCGATGAGCGCGTCCCATGCTCCCGCTGGACTCCGTACGGCCTTTCGAGCGCGGCGACCTTCTTGTTCGAGGAAGTCGGCCAGTCGATACGAAGGTTCGCCGGGTCGGGGCTCGCCGGGCCGGGGATGCATGCGCGCGAGTGGACCGGGCACGCCTCTGCACTCCGCCTCCGTGTAGGCAAGGGCCCGCTCCAGCCAGTCCGGGAGCCGCGCCAGCCGCTGCCACTGGGCGTTCGTGAGATACGCGGGAGCGGCGGCCTCCAGCAGCGGCAGCGGGAGATCGGGTCCGTGGCCGAGGAGGCGGACGTCCATCGCCGCATCGATCAGCGCCTTCGCCGCCGGTGGCGCGTTCCGATACCGCTCGACCAGGACCGGCGTGCCCGCCAGGTACTGGGTCACCTCGCCATCCCGCGCATTCGCGAGGGCCCTGTTCAGGCGAGGGTCGATTGCGGCCTGCTCCCGAAGCGCGGTCCGGTCGGCAACAGTGGTGAAGGCTGACGGGACCGCCACCGCGCAGCCCGTGAGGAGTGCCCGGGCCCGCTTGTGCCGGTCCTCGTCCCGGTCGGCGGGCACGGCTGTGAGGGTGTGCCACGTCTCCTCCCACATCGTCCCCAATACGAGGACGGGCGTGCGATCGGGATCGTGCAGCAACGCGCGCAGCCCGTCGGCGAGGACTTCCCCGGCGGGTGTGTGAAGACAACGGTTGTGCGTCTCGTCGAACCAGACCACTGTGCACGGGGCGATCGAGGGCAGCTCTTCGAGGGCGGCCGAGATGCCCTGCACGATCCACAAGCGCCATTCCGGCGGAAGGAGTTGGACCGCCTCCCAGCACGCTCTTGTCTTGCCCGTGGACGAGCCGCCGACCAGCACCGCGATTCGGCTCTGTCCCGACACGGCTTCTTCGGCCAATGAACGCAGCCTCGTGTCGTGGGGACGGACGACATAGGCCGGCAGCATCGGCAGGCTGATGTTCTCGTCGTCGGCCTCGATCGCCCGATGCACCTCCAGGGCCGACGGATCCACGCAGTCCGCGATCGGCTGTCCCGGAGGCTGGTACGCCCGTGCCCGCAGCCACAGATCAACCACCCGGCGCGTCATGTCGTGCATGTCCCAAGCGGCCCTGCGCGCCAACACCGCCATCACGGCCACCGCGACGGACTGTTGCGCCGGCAACTGCGGTGAACCGATGCAACGACGTACGGTGTCGCGGTTCGGCCGGGCGGCGAGGCTGTCGTCGGCGGCGATCTCAACGACGATCTCGTCCAGAGTCGGTGCGCCGGCAGCCTCGTACACCTCGTACAACATGTCCTTGAAATCGCGTAATGGACCCACCGGCACCCGCGCTCGTGCCAGTGGTCGGGGTCGGCGCACCGGACCGCCCCACTCATCGCGACTCATCGCAACATCGTTGCGCACCGAGCTTGTTCGTGGGGCCCAACTGGGGCGAGACGGTTCACGTCCGGCCTCTCGTCGCAACCGGGAATCGGATCGTGAGCGGGGCCGAGAGTGGTTGGCGCCCGGTCGGCCGGCTCGCTGCCGGTCGTCGACACTGATCCACCGCCCTTCACGGAGGAACGATGCCCCGTACCCGAATCACGCGCCGCGACCGCCTTGCCCTCGTGCGTGCGTGGCTCGCCGGACTCGCCTGCGGAGCCGCCAGGGCCCTCGTTTCGTGGCTGTTGGATCACACGCGTCACTGAGGACACGGTAGGCATACGGCGAAGGGGGCCTACCGCTTGTGCGCGGTCGGCCCCCTTCGCACCCCGGGGGGACTCAGCGGGCGAAGGCGTAGTTCATCAGCTTCTTCGCGTCGGACTCGCGGGCCGAGATCGACGACGAGGCGAGCACGGTGCCGATCACCGTCTTCCCGTTGCGGGTCGCGGCGAAGACCAGGCAGTACTTGGCCTCGGGGCCGGAGCCGGTCTTCACGCCGATGGTGCCGCTGTAGCTGTTGAGCAGACCGTTGGTGTTGGTCCACGCCGCCATCGTGCGGGTGCCACCGGTCTTCGTGATCGTCTTCGCCGTGTACTTCTTCGTCTTCACGATCGCGCGGAAGTTGGCGCTCTTCATCGCGCTGCTGGCGATCTTCGTCAGGTCGCGCGGGGTGGAGTAGTTCGAGCCGTTGCCGATCCCGTCGAACGAGTCGAACTTGGTGTTCGTCAGACCGAGGTCCTTGGCCTGCTTGTTCATCTTGCCGATGAACGACTTCACGCGGGCGGCACGCGTCGAGCCGGAGCCGAACTTGTCGGCGAGGGCGTACGCGGCGTCGCAGCCGGACGGCAGCATCAGCCCGTACAGCAGCTGGCGGACGGTGACCTTGTCGCCGACGATCAGCCGGGCCGACGAGGCGTTCTTGGAGACGATGTAGTCGCTGTACGCCTTCTGGATGGTGACCTTGGCGTCCAGGTTGAGGTTCGGCTGCGACAGCACGACCTTCGCGGTCATGATCTTCGTCGTCGAGCCGGTGGAACGGCGGGTGTCCGCGGCCTTGGTGTAGAGCGTCTTGGCCGTGCCGTTGTTCATCACGTAGCCGCCCTTGGCGACGACCGTGGGGGTCGCGAGGGCCTGCGCGGGCGCCGCTGTGAGGGCCCCGGTCGCGAGCACGGCTCCGGTGGTGACGACCACTGCGGCAGCTCTGCGAATTCGTGCGCCCTTTATGACGGTTATCAAGTCGATTACCCCGATTAGGTTGAAGGCACCGAAGGTGCCAAATGCCCCAGGACGGCGGCCACTTGGGAGTGGCGCCTTCTTGTGTGACATGTGAGTAGCACAAAAGGATGTGCGGTTCCTGAACTGGGGTGCCCTTTTTTACCGGCCGCTTGCCCTGCCACTCGTCCGGCCCGCCACATGGCCCCTCGCTCAGCCCCCATTTGGCCCCTCGCCCGACTTCCCGCTCGTCCGAATCCTGGACGGCCCGCGACCATGTGTACGTGTTGTATCTATGATGTCGCCATGTCTTTGGCAGTGAAGCAACCCCCCGCCGCCGAACGCGTCTACGCGCACGTCAAGCAGGCTGTGCTGGAGCGTCGTTACGAGGGCGGGACCCTGCTCACCGAGGGCGAACTGGCCGACGCGGTAGGGGTCTCACGCACTCCGGTGCGCGAGGCGCTGCTCAAGCTGGAGGTCGAGGGACTGATCCGGCTCTACCCGAAGAAGGGCGCCCTGGTGCTGCCCGTCTCCGCTCAGGAGATCGCGGACGTGGTGGAGACCCGGCAGCTCGTCGAGGAGCACGCTATCCGCAAGGCGGTCCCGGCCTCCCCCGCGCTGATCGAGCGCCTGACCGAACTCCTGGCGAAGCAGAAGGAGCAGGCCGCCGCCGGCGATCTGTCCGGAGCCGCCGTCACCGACCGCTGCTTCCACGCCGAGATCGTCCGCAGCGGGGGCAACGAGATCCTCTCCCGCCTCTACGACCAGCTGCGCGACCGCCAGTTGAGGATGGGCGTCGCCGTGATGCACGCCCACCCCGACCGGATCACCAAGACGCTCACCGAGCACCAGGAGATCCTCGACGCGCTGCGCTCCGGCGACGCGGAGGCGGCCGTCGCCCTGGTCCACCGCCACGTCAGCTGGTTCTCCAACCTGGCGCGGGGGGACGTCCGATGAGCTCGTCCTCCTCCTCGGCGCTCACCCTCCCCGGTGATCCGCCCGGCGGCCGTCGCGCGGTCACCGTCTGGTCGGTCGGCGTCTCCGTCTACTTCGTCGCGGTCATCTTCCGTACGTCGCTGGGGGTGGCCGGCCTCGACGCCGCCGACCGCTTCCACGTCAACGCCTCCGCGCTCTCGACCTTCTCGATCCTGCAGCTCCTCGTCTACGCGGGCATGCAGATACCCGTCGGCCTGATGGTCGACCGGCTCGGCACCAAGAAGGTGCTGACCCTCGGCGTCGTCCTGTTCACGATCGGGCAGCTGGGTTTCGCGCTCTCGCCCTCGTACGGGATGGCGCTGGCCTCGCGCGCGCTGCTCGGGTGCGGTGACGCGATGACGTTCATCAGCGTGCTGCGTCTCGGCTCGCGCTGGTTCCCGGCCCGGCGCGGGCCGATGGTCGCGCAGCTCGCCGGCCTGGTGGGCATGGCGGGCAACCTCGTCTCGACGCTCGTCATCGCCCGGCTGCTGCACGGCGTCGGCTGGACGGCCGCCTTCGCGGGCAGCTCGGTCGCCGGCGTGGTCGTCCTCGTCCTGATGCTGCTGTTCCTGAAAGACCACCCCGAGGGGCACGAGCCGGAGCCGTTCCCGCACCACGGAGCCGCGTACGTACGCCGTCAGATCGCGGCGTCCTGGCGGGAGCCCGGCACCCGGCTCGGGCTGTGGGTGCACTTCACCACGCAGTTCCCGGCGATGGTGTTCCTGCTGCTGTGGGGGCTGCCGTTCCTCGTCGAGGCGCAGGGACTGTCCCGGGCGGCGGCCGGCGAACTCCTCACGCTGGTCGTGCTCTCCAACATGTTCGTCGGCCTCGTGTACGGGCAGATCGTCGCCCGGCACCATGCGGCGCGGCTGCCGCTGGCGCTCGGTACGGTGCTGTCGACGGCCGTCGTGTGGGGCGCGACGCTCGGCTATCCCGCCGACCATGCGCCGATGTGGCTGCTGATCGTGCTGTGCGTGGTTCTCGGTGCGTGCGGGCCGGCGTCGATGCTCGGGTTCGATTTCGCGCGGCCCGCGAATCCGCCTGAGCGTCAGGGGACGGCCTCCGGGATCACCAACATGGGCGGTTTCGTCGCTTCCATGACGACGTTGTTCGCGGTCGGGGTGCTGCTGGATGCGACCGGGGGCGACTACTCGGTTGCCTTCTCCGTGGTGTTCGTTCTGCAGGCGCTCGGGGTGAGTCAGATATTGCGGTTGCGGAAGCAGGCGGCTCGGCGGGAGCGGGAGAGGCTCGTGGCGAGCCGGGTTGAGACGGTGCACGTTCCGGCGTAGGCCGGTCTGGTCTGGTCTGGTCTTGTCTGGCCAGGCTCGGCGGGGGCGGGGCGGGGTGGGTTTTTTCGCCCCCGCCGCCCCTTCCCGTCCCGAACCTGGGGCTCCGCCCCAGACCCCGCTCCTCAAACGCCGGAGGGGCTGGGAATGACAAGGGTCACGGTGTGACCGCGAAGTTCCTCAGGATTGCCGCTGTCAGTTCCGGGTCGCCCTCTGTCTTGAGGCGGTCTGCCACCGCTTCCGGGGTTACTCGGCCGCAGGCCAGGCGGAAGTAGGTTTCCCAGTCGAGGGTGAGGGTGGCGGCCGGGCCGAGGGAGGGGGCGCCGTCTATTGAACCGACGCCCTCCGCGTCGACGCGGACCGTGCGCAGGAATTCGAGGGGGCCGTGTACGTCGAAGACGACCGCCGAGTTCGGCGGGGCGCCGGCGTCCTTGGCGACGACCTTCGGGAGCCTGCTGAGCAGCACGTCGCGGGCGACGTACGCGCCGGGGGAGTCGAGGTTGCCCGGCCGGCCGAGGGTGGTGCGCAGGTCCTGCTCGTGCACCCAGAGGTCGAACGACCGGTTGCGCATGGACTCTTCGAGCGTGACCTCGGTGCTGAGCGGGCCGCGGACGAGGGCGTCCGGCTGCCGTGACTCGTTCCGCAGCTGGCGGTTGCGGCGGATGATCGTGTACTCCAGCTCGGAGGTCATCTCCGGGGCGGTGTGGTGACGGCGTACGTCGACCTGCATCTCCATGTACCGCTGGTGTTCGTTCGTCACGTGGTACAGGTCGCGGGGGAGCGTGTGGATCGGCCGGGGGTCGCCCAGCATCTCGCAGTCGAGGCCGATGACATGCGAGACGAGGTCGCGCACCGACCAGCCTGGGCAGGGAGTCCGCCGGTTCCATTCCCCCTCCACCAGCGGCGACACCAGTTCGGATATCGCGTCGATGGAGTGGGTCCAGGCGTCGGCGTAGGACTGAAGGCTGGGATGCAGACTCACGGAACGGGACCCCTCGGGCGGTTGGACGCGGGCAGTGCACAGTCAGCGGGTGTCTTGGGACGCTAAGTTACGCTGCTGTGAGGCACCCCGGCAGTGCTTTCGTGTGACGATCGTAGGCCCGTATCAAAGGCTCGAATGCCAGGACGGTGGTAGTGTGCGCGCCTCCCTGCTCCAGATCGCTGTGGACGAGGGCGAATCGATCGGCTCCCGCAGGGAGCGTGTCGCCTCGCTGGTACGGGAACAGGCGGGTGCCGACCTGGTCGTGCTGCCCGAACTGTGGACGACGGGGGCCTTCGCCTTCGAGTCGTTCAGTGCCGAGGCGGAGCCGCTCCAAGGGCCCACGTACGAGGTGATGGCCAAGGCCGCGAGCGACGCGGGTGTGTGGTTGCACGCGGGTTCGATTCCCGAGCGGGATCCTGAGGGGCCGCTCTACAACACCTCCCTCGTCTTCTCCCCCGCCGGTGAACTGGCCGCCGCCTATCGGAAGATCCATCGGTTCGGCTTCGACAAGGGTGAGGCCGTGTTGATGGGGGCGGGGGCGGAGCTGGTCACCGTTCGGTTGCCCGAGACCGTGCTCGGTCTCGCCACTTGTTACGACCTTCGTTTTCCCGAGTTGTTCCGTGGGCTGGTGGATGCGGGGGCCGAGGCCTTGGTGATTCCGGCGGGCTGGCCGGAGCGCCGCCGGGCGCACTGGACGCTGTTGGCTCAGGCGCGGGCGGTCGAGAACCAGGCGTTCGTGCTTGCGTGTGGGACGGCTGGGGCGCATGCGGGGGTTCCGCAGGCCGGGCACTCGATCGTGGTTGATCCTTGGGGTGAGGTGCTTGCGGAGGCGGGTGCGGGTGAGGAGGTGCTCTCCGTGGAGTTCGATCCCGCGAAGGTCGGGGTGACTCGGGGGCAGTTTCCTGTGCTGAGGGATCGGGTGCTGGGGGTTGAGCGTTCTCGGGGGTGAGGTGGCTGGCGGGGGTTGGCGACGGGGCCTTTTTCGCCCCCGCCGCCCCTACCCGTCCCGTCCCTGGGGGCTGCCGCCCCCAGACCCCCGCATCGGCCTGAACGGCCTCGTCCTCAAACGCCGGACGGGCTGAGATGTGCCTGGACCGGGCCATAGAAGTTCAGCCCAGTCCAGGCAATCTTTAGCCCCTCCGGCGTTTGAGGAGCGGGGGTTCGGGGGCTGGCCCCCGAAAAGGGACGGGAATGGGTAGGGGCGGCGGGGGCGAAGGAATCGCTTCAGTCCGAGTCCCGTTCCCTCTCCGCCAGGTGGATCACGCATACCGCCACCGCGATCAGGAGGGCGGGATCCGCGTCGTCGCGTACGACCTCGACGCCGTAGGTTTCCCGGACCCGCAGCCAGCGGCGGGAGATGTGGGCGAGGAGTTCGTCGTCGTACTCGACGACGAACTCCCGGTCGAGGATCTTGCCGCTGACGTCGAGCTCGGTCCCGTCGGCGAGGGCCACGCGGTAGTGGTTGCGGAGGAGGGACAGCCGCTTGCGGCGGATGGTCGCCAGCGGCTCACCGCCCCGCTCGATGACCATCGTGTCCCGCAGGGCGAGCATCTTCTTGTGGATGTCGATCAGCACCTGCCCCTGCGCGTCCTTCAGCTCGAAGGTGTCCCGCAGCCGCATCGCCTTGCCGTCGACGAGGAAGGCCTTCCGGCCGTGCTCGTCCTCGATCCAGTAGTCGTCACCGATGCCCAGGAGCCGGTCGCGTACGAGGAATTTCATGCTCTTAGCGGTTCCCCCGCAGCAGGTCCGAAACGCCGCCGGTAGGCCGACGGGCTGAGCCCGGTCTCGCGTCGCAGCCGCGCCCGCAGGTTGGCGGCGGTGCCGAGACCGCTGCGTGCCGCGACGACGTCCAGTCGTTCCTCGCCGCGTTCGATGAGCCGGCAGGCCAGTGCCACCCGTTCGCCGGTCAGCCACGCCAGTGGGGTCGTGCCCAGCTGGGCACGGAAGCGGCGGTGGAGCGTGGCGGGCGACACGGCCGCGTGTGTCGCGAGGTCCGCGACCGTCAGCGGTTCGCCGATCCGGGCCTGCGCCCAGGCCAGCAGCGGCGCCAGCGACTCGTCCCGTACGTCGGGCAGGGGGCGTTCGACGAACTGCCGCTGCCCGCCGTCGCGATGGGCGGCGAAGACGAGCCGCCGGGACACGGCGTTCGCGATCTCGGCGCCGTGGTCGCGGCGAATGACGTACAGGCCGAGGTCGAGAGCGGCCGCGCTGCCTGCGGCTGTCAGCACGTCCCCCTCGTCGACGAAGAGCACGTCCGGCTCCAGGAGGACCTTCGGGTGGAGCTCCCGGAAGAGGTCGGCCCAGCGCCAGTGGGTGGTGGCCCGGCGCCCGTCCAGGATTCCGGCCTCGGCGAGCGCGAAGCTCCCGGTGCACAGGCTCACGACTCGGGCCCCGCGGGCGTGGGTACGCCGGACGGCGTCGAGTACGGCCTCACCGCGCGGCACGACGTTGTCCGGGCGGCCGGGGACGACGAGGGTGTCCGCGTCGTCCACCGCGTCGAGCCCGGGCACCCCGCTCAGCGTGAAGAAGCCGTGGTTCATCCGGACCCCGGGGGTGGGGGTGCACAGCGTCAGCTCGTACAGCGGCTCAGGGAGGCCCAGTTCGGGCCTCGGCAGCCCGAACAGCTCGGTCGCGACGCCCACTTCGAAGGGGTTGGTGCCCTCGTCGACGATCACGGCGACGCGATGCGGCCGACGCCCCGGAGCAGAGGGTGGAGCAGTCGGAGCCGGGTGCTGCGAGGATCCTTGCGGCATGTGCGATTTCTAGCACTCGTACGCCCGGGCCGTCCCGCCGCACGATGAACCCATGGCCCAGACCCGAGTGCCCCAGCCCCAAGCCGCCCAGAACAACGAACCCGTCTCCCTCGCCGCCGCGCTCGCCTCCTTCGACGATCTGTGGAGCCCGCGCATCGTCACCGCCGTCAACGACTACGACGTACGCCTCGCGAAGGTCGAGGGCGAGCACGTCTGGCACACCCACGACCACACCGACGAGTTCTTCCTGGTCGTGGAGGGCGAACTGCGCATCGCCCTGCGCGAGACCGGCGGTGAGCGCACGGTGGTCCTGCCCAAGGGGTCGCTCTTCACGGTCCCGCGCGGCACCGAGCACAAGCCGAGTTCACCCTCCGGCGCGGCGATCATCGTCATCGAGCCCACCGGCACGCTGTCGGTCGGGGACCGCCACGAGGAGGTCCCCGACCATGTGGACGCCACCACCGGGCACGTGCTGAACAGCTGATTCGTACCGCGAACCACGTACGTGCTACCTACGTACTACGTACGGCGGTCAGACGCCGTAACCGTCGCTGTAGCCGCTGCGGTTGTGGTGCTGGTCCTCGTCGACCGGGGCGGTCGGCCGCACCACGACCCGGCGCCGCTTGGCGATGCTGCTGAACGTCGCCACACCGATCAGCCCGACGATCATGAAGATGATGCCGACCAGGTCGAGGTTGACCCCCTGCATGTCCCAGTCGGTCGCGAACGTGAGGATCGCTCCTGTGGCGATCAGAATGATGCACCCGCCCAGGCCCATGGGTGTCGCCTCCTGTTTGAAACACAGTTCGTTCCGGGCCCGGAGACCGTACGGTTCCCGGGTCCGGGGCGAGTACCCGGACCCGGTCCCTCCATGCAGGGGAGATCTCCGCGGGCGGATGAGGCGGGACGGACCAGGGAGATCGGACAGGGAGACGCGTCAGGGGAGCTGGACGAAGACCGGTTCGCTGTACGCGGCCTGCCAGTTGGCGCTTCCCTCGAAGTACGCCCGGTAGTGGCCCTGTCCGGCGGGCGCGGTGAACGTGCCCTGGAACAGGGAGCCTTCTTCCGGGTCACCGAAGCCGGGTACGACCGTCGTCACCGTCGTCCAGTCGGTGGCGCCGTCGGCCGAGTACTGGATCCGCACCTTGTTGTCGGCCTCCGAGGGCGTGCTCTCGCCGGTGTAGAGGCGTCCCTGGGCGGTGAGCCGGGAGTTCGTGCCGGCGGTCACGGAGAAGGAACCGATGGAGGTGGCGCGGGCGACCTCGACCCTCAGGGGCTCCTCCGCGCTCGCGTTGAGGTACGTGCCCGGGAGGACGTTGACCTGCACGGTGCCGGAGCGCGGCATCAGCAGCTCCCCCGAGAACCGGCCCTCGGTGTCGGTGACGGGGCGCACCGCGGCGGCTCCCGATTCGGTGCTCCACAGCGCGCGGACCGTGGCCCCGGCAAGCGGCCGCCAGTCGTCGTCGATCCACACCTCGGCGCGGCCCGAGACCGTCACGGGCTCGCCCTCGACGGTGCTCAGCTCGTCGGTGTCGAGCAGTACCCGGGTGTCCGACCTGACCGGCGACACGTAGACCGTCGCGCCGTCCTGCGACCCCGGTGCGGCCAGTTGGAGCCACGGGGAGACGCTGCCCCCGCCGTCGTACGTGTGCGTGTACGCGGTGGAGAACCGGCCGTCGGCGTCCGTGCTCGCCGAGACGGTCTCGCCCGTGTTCGAGGTCGCGATCTCGACGGCGCCGTCCGCGGCGGGAGTCGTCTCCCCGGTACGCGGGTCCGTGATCGTGTACCGGCCGGAGACGGACACCTGCTGGTGGCTGTGGTCGGGGTGCTCCGGCGTGACCTCGAAGTCGTGCAGGTCGGCCGTGCGCCAATAGTCGAATCCGGCGGCGCTCTGTGTCGTGGAGGTGTCCCCGTCGGCGTCGGTCAGGTCGACGACGATGCGGTAGGTGCCCAGCTCGGCGAGACGCAGCGGGGTGGTCGCCGTCCAGCGGCCGTCCGACTCGCTGCCCGAGCCGAGGGCGAACTCGCCGACGGTGGCGACCTCTTCGGAGCTTCCCTCGGCATACAGACGGGCGGTGATCGAGGTGATGGCGGTGTCCGAGCGTGCGGTCACCGAGACCAGGCCGGTGGACTGTTCACCGGTGCCGCCCGCTACCACCAGCTCGGGTGCGGTCGTCGCGGCGGAAGCCGTCGGAACCGGCCCCAGCAGCAGTCCGGCCGCGACCGACGCGCAGGCGAGCAGCATGGAACGCCGTCTCATATCAAGTCCCCCCGTGGGCAAGATGTTCGACCAAGGTGTTTCACCGGGTGATTGACCACGGTGATTGATCAAGACGGCATCGTATGCCGGAGGGGTCTGTCATGAACAGGTTCAAAACTGGGCGCGTCTGAGGCAGCCCTATCCCTCCAGGAACCCCACCAGCGAGTTCGCCAGCAGGAACGGGTCGGTGGCGCCGCAGAGTTCGCGGGCGCTGTGCATCGAGAGGATGGCCACGCCGATGTCGACCGTCTTGATGCCGTGGCGGGCCGCGGTGATGGGGCCGATGGTGGTGCCGCAGGGCATGGAGTTGTTGGAGACGAAGGTCTGGAAGGGCACGTCGGCCTTCTCACAGGCGGCGGCCCAGACGGCGCGGCCCGAACCGTCCGTCGCGTAGCGGTTGTTGACGTTCACCTTGAGGATCGGGCCGCCGCCCGCGCGCGGGTGGTGCGTCGGGTCGTGCCGCTCGGCGTAGTTCGGGTGCACGGCGTGACCGGTGTCGGAGGAGAGGCAGACCGTGCCGGCGAAGGCGCGGGCCCTGTCCTCGTACGAGCCGCCGCGCGCGAACACCGAACGCTCCAGCACGCTGCCCAGCAGCGGCCCGTCCGCTCCCGTGTCCGACTGCGAGCCGTTCTCCTCGTGGTCGAACGCCGCGAGGACCGGGATGTAGGAGAGGGTCTCGTCGGCCGTCGCCACGCCCGCCAGCGCCGCCGTACCGGCGTGCACGGACAGCAGGTTGTCCATGCGCGGGCCCGCGAGCAGTTCCTTGTTGCGGCCCAGGTAGGCGGGCGGTTCGATGGAGTGCACCATCAGGTCCCAGCCGGTGGTCTCGCCCTCGGCCAGCCCCGACTCCTCCTCCAGGAAGCGGATCAGGTCGCCGTCGCGCACGTCGTTGCCCAGACCCCAGATGGGCTGCAGATGCCGCTGCTTGTCGAGCTTGAGGCCGTCCGAGGTGACGGACCGGTCCAGGTGGATGGCGAGTTGGGGCACGCGCAGCAGCGGCCGGTCGATGTTCACCAGGCGCGTCGAGCCGTCCCGGAGCGACAGCCGTCCGGCGAGGCCCAGGTCCCGGTCGAGCCAGGAGTTGAGGAGCGGGCCGCCGTAGACCTCGACCGCGACCTGGCGCCAGCCGTGCGCACCGCTGTCCGGGCGCGGTTTCACCCGCAGGTTGGGGGAGTCGGTGTGCGCCCCGACGATGCGGAAGGGGGTGTGCGGCTCGGCTCCCTCCGGCACGTACCAGGCGACGATCGCGCCCCCGCGCAGCACGTACTTTCCACCGCTCGTCCCGTCCCACGCGTCGGTCTCCGCGACCTGCCGGAAGCCCGCCTTCTCCAGCCGCTCGGCGGCGTTCGCCACGGCGTGGTACGGGGACGGGCTCGCCGCCAGGAAGGACATGAGGTCGTCGGTGTGTCCGCGGTCGAAGCGGGGCGGTGTGCGCATGGGTTCACCTTAACGACGTGAGAAGGCCCGTTCCCTGGGATGGGAACGGGCCCTCGTGAGGGGTCTGTACAGACGCCGGGACGGGTCGGGACGGGTGGGGATGATCCGCCCCGAAGACGGCGGATCGTCGTCCCGCGGGTGCCTGCCGGGTGCCGGTCACGCGCCTTCAAAGGGGCAGGCGCGTGACCAAGGAGAGCGGGCCGTCTAGAAGGCCGCCTCGTCCAGCTCCATCAGGTCCAGCTCCACGCCCTCGGCGAGCTTGCGCGCACCGGTGACGCCGGGCAGGACGTTCGCCGCGAAGAACTTCGCCGCGGCGATCTTGCCGGTGTAGAACGGCCGGTCCTTCGCCGAGGCCGTCTCCAGCTTCTCGGCGGCGACGGCGGCACCCTTCAGGAGCAGGTAGCCGACGACGACGTCACCGGAGGCCATCAGCAGGCGGGTGCTGTTCAGCCCGACCTTGTAGATGTTCTTGACGTCCTGCTCGGTCGCCGCGAGGTCGGTGAGCATCAGGCCGACGATGGCCTCCAGCTCGACGGCCGCCTTGGCGAGGTGCTCGCGGGCGCCGGACAGCTCCTCGCCGCCGGTGCCGAGCGCCAGGAACTTCTTGATGTCCTCGGCGAGGGAGTTGAGGGCCGCGCCCTGGTTGCGGACGATCTTCCGGAAGAAGAAGTCCTGGCCCTGGATCGCGGTCGTGCCCTCGTACAGGGTGTCGATCTTGGCGTCACGGATGTACTGCTCGATCGGGTACTCCTGGAGGAACCCGGAGCCGCCGAACGTCTGGAGCGACTGGGCGAGCTGCTCGTAGCCCTTCTCGGAGCCGTAGCCCTTCACGATCGGCAGGAGCAGGTCGTTGAGGGCCTCAAGGGCGGACGCGTCCTCGCCCTCGGCCTCCTTGACCTGGATCTCGTCCTGGAGCGCGGCGGTGTGCAGCACCAGGGCGCGCATGCCCTCCGCGTACGCCTTCTGCGTCATCAGCGCGCGGCGCACGTCCGGGTGGTGCGTGATGGTGACCTTGGGCGCGGTCTTGTCCATGAACTGCGCGAGGTCGGGGCCCTGGACGCGCTCCTTGGCGTACTCAAGGGCGTTCAGGTAGCCCGTCGACAGCGTCGAGATGGCCTTCGTGCCGACCATCATGCGGGCGAACTCGATGATGCGGAACATCTGGCGGATGCCGTCGTGCTTGTCGCCGATGAGCCAGCCCTTGGCGGGGTGGCGGTCGCCGAACGTCATCTCGCAGGTGTTGGAGGCCTTGAGGCCCATCTTGTGCTCGACGTTCGTCGCGTAGGCGCCGTTGCGCTCGCCCAGCTCGCCGGTCTCGAAGTCGAACTCGTACTTCGGGACGAGGAAGAGGGACAGGCCCTTGGTGCCGGGGCCGGCACCCTCGGGACGCGCGAGCACGTAGTGAAGGATGTTCTCCGACATGTCGTGCTCGCCGGACGTGATGAAGCGCTTGACGCCCTCGATGTGCCAGGAGCCGTCCTCCTGCTCGACCGCCTTCGTGCGCCCCGCGCCCACGTCCGAGCCGGCGTCCGGCTCGGTGAGCACCATGGTGGAGCCCCACTGCTTGTCCACGGCGATCTTCGCGATGTGCTTCTGGACCTCGTTGCCCTCTTCGAAGAGGATGCCCGCGAACGCGGGGCCCGAGCAGTACATCCAGACCGCCGGGTTCGCGCCGAGGATCAGCTCCGCGTACGCCCAGATCAGGGAGCGGGGGGCGGTGGTGCCGCCGATCTCCTCGGGGAGGCCGAGCCGCCAGTACTCGGAGTCCATGAAGGCCTGGTAGGACTTCTTGAAGGACGCCGGGACGGGCGCCGTGTTGGTCTCCGGGTCGAAGACCGGGGGGTTGCGGTCGGCGTCCGCGAAGGACTCCGCCAGCTCGTTCTCCGAGAGGCGGGTCAGCTCTTCGAGGATGCTCTTGGCGGTCTCGGTGTCCATCTCCGCGAACGGGCCGGTGCCGTACAGCTTGTCGCGCCCGAGCACCTCGAAGAGGTTGAACTCGATGTCGCGGAGATTCGACTTGTAGTGCCCCATGGCGACGGCTCCGTAAAGATCGGGGAGGTGGGTGAGTCCTCGGTGACGAGGCCTCGTACCTGGTTCGAGTCTGGTGCGCATCTGGTTCACGTACCAACTAGTAGCTACGATGATGCTACCCGTCGGTAATAAGAATCAACCCCTGATTGCCCAAGTGTGAGCAGGGTCTACATTTCGGGGTCCACCTTCGGGTGGGAGTGCACGACTCCGCCACCTGTTCGAGGAAATCCGCCGGGGACGACCGGGCGGGCCGCCCCGCCAGTACTCTTGCCCCCATGTACGGCTACGACCAGAACGTGGGACCGGGGCAGCAGCAGTACGCGCAGTCCCAGCCGCCGCCGCAGCAGCAGATGCCCGGTGGTGTCGGCGGGGTCGGCGGATACGGCCAGCAGCCGCCGCTCTACCCCGAGCCGTCGCCGCCGTCGCTCGCCGACGCGGTGCGCGCGTTCACCACGGGGTCGCTGACCCCCGAGGACTTCCAGCAGGTCTTCGCCACCTCCAAGGTCTACTGCCCGCGCGGTGACAACCCCGGGTTCCTTGCGCTGCACAACACCCAGCAGCCCGTGATCCCGATGTTCACCTCGCTCAAGGAGCTGCGCCGGTACGCCGGCAAGGAGTCCAAGTACTTCGTGGTCATCGGCGCCGAGGTGATCGACCTGCTCCCCACCGGCTACGGATTCGTCCTCGACATGGAGGGCGAGCACCGCATCGTCTTCGACGCGAAGGCGGTCGAGCAGATGGTGGACTTCGCCATGCGCCGGATGTACGGCTGACCGCGGCTGCTCCACAGGCGCCCGACAGACACCGCCATACGCAGACTGCAAGCGCGTACTGCCCGGTAGGAACGGCCCGCACGGCCGGTTCGCATGGCCGGCCCGTACAACCGGCCCGTACAACCGGCCCGCACGAACCGCTCCACACGAACCGATCCACACCAGAACGCCCGGAGGGAATGCCCTCCGGGCGTTCTGCGTTCCAGGTGGCAGAAAGTTCGACATTCAACTAAACTTCGAGCACAAGGAGGTACCGACATGCCTGCAGTGACCGTCGAGAACCCGCTGACCCTGCCCCGTGTGGCCGCGTCGACCGAGGCCGTGGCACGTCCTGTGCTCGCCGTGAGTACCGCGCCGAGCGGATTCGAGGGTGAGGGCTTCCCGGTCCGCCGTGCGTTCGCCGGGATCAACTACCGCCATCTCGACCCGTTCATCATGATGGACCAGATGGGTGAGGTGGAGTACGCGCCGGGCGAGCCCAAGGGCACCCCCTGGCACCCCCACCGCGGCTTCGAGACCGTGACCTACATCATCGACGGCGTCTTCGACCACCAGGACTCGAACGGTGGCGGCGGCACCATCACCAACGGCGACACCCAGTGGATGACCGCGGGCTCGGGCCTCCTGCACATCGAGGCCCCGCCGGAGGCGCTCGTCGTGTCGGGCGGTCTCTTCCACGGGCTCCAGCTGTGGGTGAACCTGCCGGCCAAGGACAAGATGATGGCGCCGCGCTACCAGGACATCCGCGGCGGCTCGGTCCAGCTGCTCAGCACGCCCGACGGCGGCGCGCTCCTGCGCGTCATCGCCGGTGAGCTGGACGGCCACCAGGGTCCCGGCATCACGCACACGCCGATCACCATGATCCACGCGACGGTGACACCCGGCGCCGAGCTCACGCTCCCGTGGCGCGAGGACTTCAACGCCCTCGCGTACGTGATGGCGGGTCGCGGCAGTGTCGGTGCGGACCGTCGCCCGGTCCACACCGGGCAGACCACCGTCTTCGGCGCGGGTTCCTCGCTGACCGTCCGCGCGGACGAGAAGCAGGACGCCAACACCCCGGACCTGGAGGTCGTCATCCTCGGCGGCCAGCCGATCCGGGAGCCGATGGCCCACTACGGCCCCTTCGTGATGAACACCCGCGAGGAGCTCCAGCAGGCCTTCGACGACTTCCAGAAGGGCCGGCTGGGAACCATTCCCGCCGTGCACGGGATGACGGAGGGCGGGCTGTAGTCGCCCGTTCCACGCCCGTTCGATGCCCGGTCCGCGGTCGGCCCGCAGGGTCCGGTAGAGCATGGGACAGGCCCGAAGCCGCAGGTTCGTCCTGCGGCTTCGGGCCTGTTCTGTTGTGTGCGGTCAGCCTCGGGCCCGTAGCCGTACCCGCGCCGGACCCGTCGCCTGGAGGGTGATTCCCGCTGCCAGCGGGACCTCCGTGTCCACGGCCTCCAGTTCGTACGAGCGCAGCAGGGCAGCCACGGCCAGCACGGACTCCAGCATCGAGAAGTACTGGCCGATGCAGGCGCGCGGGCCGCCGCCGAAGGGGAACCAGGCGTAGCGGTGGCGGGCGGCCTCCCGCTCGGGGGTGAAGCGGTCGGGGTCGAAGCGCTCCGGGTCGTCCCACAGGTCCGGGTGGCGGTGGGTGACCCAGGGCAGGACCAGGACGTCCGCGCCCGCCGGGATCAGGTGCCCGTCGATCTCCGCGGCCTCGACGGACCGGCGGCCGACCACCGGAGCGGCCGGATACAGCCGCATGGACTCCTTCAGCACCCTTGTCAGGTACGGGAGTTCGTCGAGGTCGGCGGCCGAGGGCGCCCGCCCCGACGGCAGCCGGTCGGCCTCCTCGTGTGCCCGCTTCTGGACCTCCGGGTGACGGGCCAGGAGATGGAGGGCGAAGGCCATGGACGTCGCGGTCGTCTCGTGGCCCGCGACCAGGAAGACCAGCACCTGGTCGCGGAGTTCGGCGGCGTCGAGGCTGCCGTCCTCCTCGCTGCTCGCCCGGGAGAGAAGGGAGAGCAGGTCGTCGCCCTCGGCGGAGGCGGTTGCGGTGGAAGCGGATCCGGCTGAGGCGGCTCCGGCCGTCGCATCTGCCGCCCTGCGTTCCGCGATGATCCGGTCGCAGACCGCGTACACCGCCCGGGACGCGGCCTCGGCCCGGCGGTTGGACGGGAGGGGCCAGGAGCGCGGCGGGTTGACGGGGGAGAAGCCGCGCCGCATGACGTACTCGCTGACCACGGGGAAGTTGTCGTGGATGACGTCGACCGCGGCTTCGACGTCCGCGCCGAACAGGATGCGCGAGACCGTGCGCAGCGCGAGCCGGTCCATCTCGCGGACCACGTCGACGACGCCTTCGGCCGCGTCCCGCCAGCGCTCGACCGTGCCGTCGGCCTCCAGCGTCACGGCCGCGGCATAGGTGTCCACCTGCCGTTTCGTGAACAGCGGCTGGATCAGACGGCGTTGGCGCCGGTAGTCGGCGTCCTGCGCGGTGAGCAGGCCGTTGCCGGCGGACTGCCTCAGCTCCTCGTAGAACTGGTTGTCCTTGCGGAAGTTGGCCGCCTGCGAGGCCAGGATCTGCTGCACGCCCTCCGCGGAGAAGACGCAGTGCAGCACCGAACGGACTCCAGGTGGGCCCGCCGAGAGACGCACCACGTCGCCGTGGTCCCGCCGGGCGCGGAGGAAGAGCTCCAGCGAATCGCGCCGGAGGTCGAGTGCCGAGCCGAGCAGGGGGAGGCCTTTGGGCCCTGGTATCTCAGTGATGGCGGCCATGGTTCGCATCATCGCGCACCGGTCCCGCGCCCGGTCCCCCTTTCAGCCCTCCCGGAGCGCCGCCCCGACTGACGCATGGTCAGGTGGAGGCGTGCAGCCCCTGCTTCCGGAGTCCGCCCGGCTCCTGCCCGAACCCGTGCGCCGCGTGGCCGCCTGGTGCGTCGTCGCTCTGCTGGTGACCGGGGTCGTGGTGGTCGGGGTGCGGCTGTGCGTCGAGTTCAAGACCGCGGTGGTGCCGGTGCTGCTCGCGCTGCTCGGGACGGCGCTGCTCCGGCCGCTGTACGGGCGGCTGGTGCGGGCGAAGGTGAACCGGTCGATCGCGGCCGGCGTGACCTGCGCCGCCGTGCTCGCCGTCGTCGGCGGGGCCACGTACATCGTGGTGGCCGCGCTGATCGACACCGGTGACGAGATCACCGCCTCGCTCAAGCAGGCCGCCGAGTCGCTGTCCGAGCACTTCGGGGCGGCCGGGACCTCGCTCGACGACCTCGCCTCCAACGCCAAGGAACTGCTCGGCAAGTTCGGCGGGACGGCGGCGTCCGGGGTGATCAGCGGGATCAGCGTCGTGGGCCAGGCCATCGCCATGGCCGTCCTCGCGCTGCTGCTCGTCTTCTTCTTCCTGCGGGACTCGCACCGGGCGGCCGGCACCCTGCGCTCGCTGGTGCCGCAGGGCTCGGGCGACATGACCGAGGCGATGGCGCGGCGGGCGTACCGGGCCGTCGAGGGCTTCATGCGCGGGACGACGTTCATCGCGCTCATCGACGCGATCTGCATCACCGTGGGCCTGCTCGTGCTGCGGGTGCCGGGGGCCGTCGGGCTCGGCGCGCTCGTGTTCGTCGGCGCGTACATCCCCTACCTGGGCGCTTTTCTGTCCGGCGCGGTGGCGATCCTGGTGGCCCTGGCGGACCGCGGTTTCGTGATCGCGCTGTGGGCGCTGGGCGTCGTCCTGGCCGTGCAGGTCCTCGAAGGGCATGTGCTCCAGCCGATGATCCAGAGCCGGACCGTGCAGATGCACCCCGCCGTCGTCATGCTGGCGATCACCGCGGGCGCGTCGGTGGCGGGCATCCTCGGCATGCTGCTGGCGGTGCCCCTGACGGCGGCGGCGTTCGGGGTGATCGCGGAACTGCGGGGGCGTTACGCGTCCTTGGAGAGCTCGGAGACGTCGGTGACCCCGGAGAAGCCGGGCACCCCGGGCTCGGCCTCGCCGCCAGGCCCCTCCTCGTAGAGCTCGAACCAGATGCTCTTGCCCTGGCCCCGCGGGTCCACGCCCCACGCGTCCGCGAGCAGCTCCATCAGCATCAAGCCCCGCCCGGAGGAGGCCAGTTCGCCGGGATGCCGCTTGTGGGGCAGGTCGTCGCTCCCGTCCGACACCTGGATCCGTATCCGACGGGTCCCGGCCGCGCCCGTCATCTCGGCGACGAGCAGCGCGTCCGCGTCGGTGTGGACGAGGACGTTCGTGATCATCTCGGAGACCAGCAGGACCGCCGAGTCGACCTGGTCGGCGGAGGCCCAGTCGTGCAGGAACTCCCGCAGCTGCTGCCGTGCCCCCGCGACCCGCTCGTGCTCGGCCTGCGCGACGGTCACCATGGTCCGGCGTGCGGAGGGCCGCTCGGTGAGGGTGCCGCCGAGGCCGCCGTGCTCCCCCGCCCTGCTCAGCAGCAGCACCGCTATGTCGTCCTCGCGGCGGTCCACCAGCGGCCCGGTCGTGTGGTGCGAGGAGGGCCCGTGCACGGCCTGGACCAGTGCGTCGGCGAGCTCCTCCATGTCGCCGTCGTGGCTCTCCAGGATCTTGCGGATCCGCCGCCAGCCGGTGTCCAGGTCGTGCCCGCCGGTCTCGATGAGCCCGTCCGTGCAGATCAGCATGGTCTCGCCGGGCTCCAGGACGAGCCGCGTCGTCGGATAGTCGGCGTCCGGGTCGATGCCGAGCGGCAGCCCGCCCGCGGTCGGCCGGGTCAGCACGGTCCCGTCGGCCATGCGTATCGCCGGGTCCGGATGACCGGCCCTGGCTATCTCCAGGACCCCGCTCTCCGGATCGACCTCCACGTACAGGCAGGTCGCGAAGCGCAGGTCCGCGATCTCCTCGTCGTACGTGATCCCGTACAGGAAGCGTGAGGCGCGCGAGAGGACCGCGTCCGGGCGGTGCCCTTCGGAGGCGTACGCCCGCAGCGCGATCCGGAGCTGGCCCATCAGCCCGGCGGCGCGTACGTCATGTCCCTGGACGTCGCCGATGACCAGGGCGAAGCGGCCACCCTCGGGGCTGTTGCGGGAGGTGCCGCCGGGCAGCGGGATCATGTCGTACCAGTCGCCGCCCACCTGGAGCCCGCCGCCGGTGGGCACATACCGGGCCGCGACGCTCATGCCCGGGATCTGCGGCCCCAGGGTGGGCAGCATCGAGCGCTGGAGGCCGTCCGTGAGCTCCCGCTCGGACTCGGCGACCCCGGCCCGCGAGAGGGCCTGCGCCAGCATCCGCGCCACCGTCGTCAGCACGGAACGCTCGTCGGGCGTGAACGTGACGGGGTACGTGAAGGCCGCCATCCACGCGCCCATCGTGCGGCCCGCGAAGGTGAGCGGCAGGAACGCCCAGGACTGGCGGTCGAAGTGCTGGGCGAGCGGCCAGGAGGCCGGATAGCGGTCGCGGTAGTGGTCGGGCGAGGAGAGATAGACGGCACGGCCGGTGCGGACGACCTCCGCGGCCGGATAGTCCGTGTCCAGCGGCATCTGGGTGAACGGCTCCTCGTCCCCGGGGTTGTGCCCGTGGTGGCCGATGACCGTCAGCCGGTCGCCCTGCGCGCCGAAGACCGCGAGCCCGTCCGGCGAGAAACCAGGCATCGACAGGCCCGCCGCGACCCGCAGCACCTCCGCCGTGGACCGCGCCTCGGCCAGCGCCCGCCCCGCGTCCAGCAGAAACGCCTCGCGCGAGCGTCTCCAGTCACCCGTGACCGGCGTACGCGCGGCGGAGCCCGGCTGCGGCTCGGTGACCTCCTGCATGGTGCCGATCAGCTGGTACGACCCGGTGCCCGGGTCGATCGACGGCTTGGAGCGGCTGCGTACGGTCCGGATCACATGGCCCTGCTCGTCCATGACCCTCAGCCGCAGCTCGGCGAGCGTGCCCTCGACGACGGCGAGCTGGACGACCCCGTTGACCTCGTTCCAGTCGACGGGGTGGAAACGGGCGCGTACACCTGCCTCCGTGAGCACGGTCGGCTCCGCGGGCAGGCCGAGGAGCCGGGCGGCCTCGGCGTCGAGGGTGACCTTCCCGGCGGCGTCGTCCCACCTCCACAGGCCGGTGGCGAGGGTGGCGAGGACGTCCCCCACTGAGGGAAGGGGATCACCGATGCGCATTGCCCCACTGTATGAAGAGGTGAACGAAAGCTGCCACCGAGGCAGGTGAGACGCGGGTGGGCACCCAGGGCCGGCAGGGTGGCGGAACTATTGCGAACGGCGATCTTGGGGCGGCCGGTAGGCTTGCGGTGTTTCACGTGAAACAACGCCCCCGACCGCGAAGACTGGATGAAACGACGATGCATCGGTACAGGTCCCACACCTGCGGCGAGCTCCGCGCCTCTGACGTCGGCAGCGACGTCCGGCTGAGCGGCTGGCTGCACAATCGCCGAGACCTGGGCGGCATCCTCTTCATCGATCTGCGCGACCACTACGGCATCACGCAGCTCGTCGCCCGCCCCGGCACCCCCGCGTACGAGGCCCTGGACAAGCTCTCCAAGGAGTCCACGGTCCGCATCGACGGCAAGGTCGTCTCGCGTGGCACGGAGAACGTGAACGCGGAGCTGCCGACCGGCGAGATCGAGGTCGAGGTGGGCGAGGTCGAGCTGCTCGGCGCGGCCGCCCCGCTGCCCTTCACGATCAACGCCGAGGACGGTGTGAACGAGGAGCGGCGTCTGGAATACCGCTTCCTCGACCTGCGCCGCGAGCGCATGCACCGCAACATCCTGCTGCGTACGTCGGTCATCTCTGCCATCCGTCACAAGATGACGGCGCTGGGCTTCAACGAGATGGCGACCCCGATCCTCAGCGCCACCTCCCCCGAGGGCGCGCGTGACTTCGTGGTCCCGTCCCGTCTGAACCCGGGCAAGTTCTACGCCCTCCCCCAGGCGCCGCAGCAGTTCAAGCAGCTGCTGATGATCTCGGGCTTCGACCGGTACTTCCAGATCGCGCCCTGTTTCCGTGACGAGGACGCGCGTGCGGACCGTTCGCCGGGCGAGTTCTACCAGCTCGACGTGGAGATGTCCTTCGTCGAGCAGGAGGACGTGTTCCAGCCCATCGAGAAGCTCATGACCGAGCTGTTCGAGGAGTTCGGCAAGGGTCGGCACGTCACCTCCCCCTTCCCGCGGATCCCGTTCCGCGAGTCGATGCTGAAGTACGGCTCGGACAAGCCGGACCTGCGGGCCCAGCTGGAGCTCGTAGACATCACCGACGTCTTCGAGGGCTCGGAGTTCAAGGCCTTCGCGGGCAAGCACGTACGGGCCCTGCCGGTGCCGGACGTGGCCGCGCAGTCCCGCAAGTTCTTCGACCAGCTCGGTGACTACGCGGTCTCGCAGGGCGCGAAGGGCCTGGCCTGGGTGCGGGTGGCCGAGGACGGTTCGCTGACGGGCCCGATCGCGAAGTTCCTGACCGAGGAGAACGTCGCCGAGCTGACGAAGCGCCTGTCGCTCACGGCCGGCCACGCCGTCTTCTTCGGTGCGGGCGAGTTCGACGAGGTCTCGAAGATCATGGGCGCGGTCCGCGTCGAGGCCGCCAAGCGCGCCGGGCACTTCGAGGAGGGCGTCTTCCGGTTCTGCTGGATCGTCGACTTCCCGATGTACGAGAAGGACGAGGAGACCGGGAAGATCGACTTCTCGCACAACCCGTTCTCCATGCCGCAGGGCGGTCTGGAGGCCCTGGAGACCCAGGACCCGCTGGACATCCTGGGCTGGCAGTACGACATCGTCTGCAACGGCGTCGAGCTGTCCTCCGGCGCCATCCGGAACCACGAGCCCGACATCATGCTCAAGGCCTTCGAGATCGCGGGCTACGACCGGGAGACCGTCGAGGAGCAGTTCGCGGGCATGCTCCGCGCCTTCCGCTTCGGCGCCCCGCCGCACGGCGGTATCGCCCCGGGCGTCGACCGCATCGTCATGCTCCTCGCCGACGAGCCGAACATCCGGGAGACCATCGCGTTCCCGCTGAACGGCAACGCGCAGGACCTGATGATGGGCGCGCCGACGGAACTGGACGAGACGCGACTGCGTGAGCTGCACCTCTCGGTGCGCAAGCCGCAGCCGAAGTAGGGCCCTTCGGGCCCCGCTCTCCTCAGGTGCGGCTTGCGGGTCCGGCTCTTGGGCCGGGCCCGCGGGGGCGCTCCGCTGGGAGGCCTCGCTTTTTCTGCGGGTTGGTTGTGGCTGGGTGCGCGGTTCCTCGCGCCCCTTCGGGGCGCGCCGGAACTTGCCTGCTCAGCCTGGTTTGTGATCGTCCTCGGGGTCCGGGAGGGGCGGGAGTCGTAGGTCGCCCGGTACCGGGCCCTCGTCGTCGTGGGCTCGGGCGTAGCGGTGTATGCGTACCTGGAGGTTCATGCGCCGGGACTCCTTGCTGAGACGGCGGCGCTCGCGGCGGCCGGCTTCGTCGTCGTCCAGTTCGTTGTACCGTCGGCGGGTCTCCCAGAACGAGCGCTCCTGGGCGGCCGCCGCCTCCCCGGGAGTGACGTCCTCCGGGTCGTCCCGGCTCCCGCCGGATTCATCTGTCATGTGACCCAGAGTGGCACGAAGCGGCAGTCACGGAGAGTGAATTCCCGGATGCTGCCATGTGGGTGACGAAGATCCTTCCCGCGCCGTAGAGATCCGGACAGCGCGGGTGTGCCACGGCCGTGATCTTCCCGGGAGTGTCGTGCTTCCTCCCTGGTCGGAGCCACCTTGCGCGGCTTGCTCGCGCGGAGAACGCGCCCCCGTTTCACGCTCCTCAACTCTCCCTCGCGCGACGTCATTTACTGGCCATTTGCCTGTTTGACGACAAACCGTCCCGGCCCACACGCTCCTTTGGCACGCGGTCTCCCTGTTGCTCAGGGTGACTCCGGATGGGCCCCAGGCTGCCCGGGGCCGGACGAGAGGAAGACCAACGATGGCCCGTAGCGCGGAGAAGCAGCAGAAGCCGGTCCGCAAGTCGCTGACCGAGCGCACCCACGACGAGCTGGAGATCGCAGGGTTCGACGAGGTCGAGACCCCCGAGGCAGACATCGTCAGCCTCGGCGGCGCCAGCTACACCAAGATGCTCGGCAAGATCTACGCCTGACCGCTCCCCCTCGCGGCTCCGGCGTGCGATGCGCCGGGGCCCGAGATCCGTCGCGCCGGACCCCGGAGAGCCCGTCGATGCTGCGCATCACCTCGGAACTGCCCTACTTGGACCAGGCAGGTCACGTCTACGTGCCGCTCGCCGGACCGGCACGGTCCTGTCTGAAGCTCAACCGTCACGCCTCCCGCATCTGGCGCGAGGCCCTGCGCCGCCCGGTGGACCTCGACACCCTGCCCGAGCTCGACCGGGACTTCCTCCTCGGCCTCACCCGGAACGGCGTCCTGCGCACCGCACCCGCGTCGACGTCCGTGTCGGGGCCGGCGTCAGCCCCGGTACCCGCGCCCGCGTCCTCGTCCGAGGGAGTGTGAGATGGGCACGCTGACACGGCCGGCCATCGCCTTCGTGAACCCCTCGGTCGGCTTCTCGGACCGCCGCAAGTCCAAGCCGATCGGGCTGGCCTACATCATGGCCTACCTGGAGAAATCCGGATTCCCCAGCTCGGGCTTCGACTTCGGGGACTCCGAGGACGACGCCGTCGAACTAGCCGCGCACTACGGCCTCGACCGCTTCGACGTCGTCGGATTCTCCGTCTACAACGAGTCGTTCCGCGCGGCGATCGCCATGGCCGAGTGGATCAAGAACCGCAGACCGGAGTGCCTGATCGTCCTCGGCGGCCCGCACGCCACCGCCGTCCACGAGCACATCCTGCGCCGCTACTCCTGCGTCGACGTCGTGGTCCGGCGCGAGGGGGAGGAGGCGATGCTCGATCTCGTACGCGGCCTGGGCGCGGACGCGGACGTGAGCGTGAGCGTGGACGTGGGCGCGGATGTGGATGGGGGCGTGGACGACCGGGCAGGGCTGACCGGGATCAAGGGCACCACCTGGCGGGCGCCCGACGGGGCCGGCCTCCTGGTCAACGAGGACCGGGACTTCGTGCCCGAACTCGACCAGATCCCGTTCCCCGACGCCGAGTTCACCTCGCACTCCGGCTACCCCGACCTCACGTACTACGACGAGGTGCAGGGCCGGCTGAAGGCCGCGCTGACGATCTGCAGCAGCCGCAGCTGCCCGTACAACTGCTCGTTCTGCGGTGTGCTCACCATCGGCCGCAAGTACCGCTCGCGCGAGGCGGAACGGGTCGTCGCCGAGCTGCTCCACTTCCGTGCGCGGCACGGCGTCAACTACGAGCACGTGTACTTCAGCGACGCCAACTTCTTCGTCTCGCCGACCCGTGCGCTGGAGGTCGCCGAGGCGCTGTACGAGGCCGATCCGCAGGTCACCTTCAGTTTCGGCACCCGGGTCAACCAGATCCTCAAGGCCGCCGAGGTGCTGCCCCGGCTCAAGGAGTGCGGGCTGCGGTTCATCGAACTCGGCATCGAGTCCGCCTCGGAACCGGTCCTCGAACGGCTCGCCAAGCATGTGAAACCCGAGGTCAACGTCGCGGCCGTACGCCTGCTGAAGCGCCTGGGCATCGAGATCTCGCTCGACTTCATCATGCTGGACCCGGCCACCACCCTGCCCGACATCCGCGCCAACCTGGAGTTCCTGCGCGAGGCCGGGTTCTACGACTACGTGCCGCACGACCACCTCTACACCGCGCTCGTGCTCTACGAGGGCACGCCGATCCGGGACTTCTACGCCCGGCGGTTCGGCGTCGTCTTCGACCCGGACGATCTGCCCAGCCCCTTCACGCTCTTCGAACTGCCCGAGGTACAGCGGTTCAGCGACACACTGCGGGCCTTCCGCAAACGGTGGCAGGACCGGATCGACGACGCCCTGGCACAGGGCGAACTCGCGCTCGCCTCCATGGCCGACGGCTCGGACGGCTCGGACGGCTCGGACGGGTTGGATGGCTTGGATGGTTCGGAAGGTTCGGGCCTCTCCCGTGAGTCGCACGCCCGGCTGCAACTCGACGTCGTGTCGCTGCGGCACGCGCCCAACCTCTTCATGGAACGGCTGCTGGAGGACGCCGAGGCCGGATTTCCACTCCTGGACGAGGTCGGAGGCGCGGGAGGAGGGCTCGACGCGCTGCTGCCCCGCCTCGGACACGACCATGTCCATCTGCACGACCTGATCGAACGCACCGAGGCCGCCGCGCGGGAAGCAGGCTTCGCGCAGGCCCCGGGCGCCGCCGCTCCGCACGGGAGGGACTAGCGCATGGCAGGGACCGACCACATGCCGACAGCAGTACGCACGGGGTCCCCGATCCCCGAACTGGGTCCGCCCGGTGTCCACGGGATCTGCTTCAGCTGTGACTCGATCAAGGACATGGACATCGCCGAGGAGACGGCGACCAGGCTCGGCTCCACCGCCACCTGGTACAGCGTCGGAGTCCTCGCCACGGACCAGGAACTCGCCCTGCGCTGCGCGGAGTTCTGCCGTCGGCACGGGCTGCACGCGCTGTTCCACCCGCTGGACCTGGACGTCTGCGGCACCGACCCGCTCGACGACCGGCTGCTGCGTCTGCTCGGGCAGCGGGCCGACGAACTGAACTCGCCCTGGCTCAACATCGACCTCGCGATGTGGGTCCGCGAGGGGGAGACCCTGCTGGAGTCCCTGGTGCCCATGCCGCTCGTCGACGAGGCCGTGGACTGGGCGGTGGACCGGATCAAGCACGCCCAGGACGTCATCGGCCGCCCGCTGACCATCGAGAACGCGCCCTATCCGTTCGTGGTCGGCGACCGGGACATCCTCACCCTGATGACGCGGATCGCCGAGCGGGCCGACTGTCTGATGACCATCGACGTCGGCCACCTCTACGGGCTGCGGGTCCAGCGGGGCCTGTCACCGGTGCTGCCGAGTGACGACGACATCGCCTGGGACCGGGTCGTCGAGGCGCACATGAGCGGTACGTTCGTCCGCCGCTTCGAGGGCGGCGTACGCCTGGTCGACGACAAGCACGACTGGCCGGTCAGCGACGAGGTGTGGGAACTGGCCGACGCGCTGCTCCCCCGCGCACCCCATCTGCGGTCGGTGATGGCCGAGGCGGAGGGCATGACCGCCGACGAACTGACCGACAGCGTGCGGCGCTTCGCCCGCCGGACCGACCACTGGTGGAGCGCCTCATGACCCTCGATGCCATCTCAGGAGTCGCCCTCGACTACGTCAGGGTGACCGACACGACCTGGCGCGTCCTCAACGCGACCGCGAGGCGGCGAGCCCAACTGCTCGCCGAACTGCCCGCGGCCGAGCGTGTCGTCGTCGCCGAGGGCACCAGGGGACCGGGCTTCGACATGGAGCAGGCCCGGCGCCGCAAGACCGTCGCCAACGTGCTGAACGTCAGCTTCCCGGTCACCTTCTTCGCGTACTACGGCCGGACCGGCGCGGAGGGCCTGCACGCCTTCCTGGACAGCGAGTTCTGGCAGCGGCGGCCCGCCCAGCCCGGATCGGTGTTCCCGCCCGCGGCCACCGCGTCGGCCGCCTTCGGCGGGTTCCTGCGGTCCACCGACTGGATCACCCGCCAGGAGGACTGGGTCGGCGAGGCCTTCGCCTTCGAGGACGCGTACCTCTTCGGCCGCGCCACGGTCGACACGCGCCCGAGCCGCGGGGACTCCTCCAGCCGCCCCCGCCTGGTGCCCGGCGCCTGGACCGCCGAGGCCACGTTCGACGTTCCCGCGTACGGCAGGCTGCTGCGCGAGCGGGGCACCGTGGACCCGTGGCCCGAGGCGCTGCTGCTGGTCAAACGCCGTCCCGCGCCGCTCGCCGTCGTCTCCGTCCCGATCCTGGCCCCGGCCGGCGAACGCGTCCGCCGGGTACGGCTCACGGGCGACACCGTCGCCGCGCTGCGCTGGCTGTGGGACGCCGACGTGCCGGTGCCCGAGGACGTCACCGGGACACCCACCTACGCCAAGGCGGTCGGCGCCGGACTGGTGGACGAGGCCGGACCTGTGGACAGGGCCGCTCAGTGACCTCTGGGACCTCTCGCGGCCCGGAAGACGAGAGCACGAGCCCCGCGAGCCCCGGTCCACCGTGGCCCGCCGACCAGGACCCGGCCGACCGCGTCAGCCATGCCGGTCACGTCGACCGCGTCCGCCGCGGCTATCTGCTGGTCTCCGGTCTCGACTACTTCGCCGACATGCTCCTCACCGTCACGTCGGTCCTGCTGCTGCAGTCGCTGGGCATGGGATCGGGCGCGGTGTTCGCCCTGATCGCCGCGGTGTGGATCGTCGAAGGGGTCTCCGAGATCCCCACCGGCGTCCTGGCCGACCTGCTCGGCCGGCGCACCTCGGTCGCGATCAGCTTCGTACTGCGGGCGGTCGGCTACAGCGTCCTGTTCTTCAGCGGCAGTGTGTACATCGCCGCCGCCGGAGTCCTGCTCTCCGCGCTGGGCGGCACCTTCGCGTCCGGCGCCCTGGAGGCCTGGGCCGTCGACGAGACCGGGGCCAAGGACCCGAGCGGCCTGGACCGGCTCTTCGCCCAGGGAAAGATCGCCGAGAACGCGGGCCTCGTCCTCGGCACCCTGACCGGCGCCGCCCTGGGCACGCTCGACCTGGCGTTGCCCCAGATCGTCGCGGGCCTGACCTGCGCACTGGCGGCCGTACTGTCGCTGCGGCTCATGACCGGACGCCCGGATCCGGACCGTCCCCCGGCCGCCCCGGGTCGCCGGGAAGCCTTCGCGCCACGGCTGCGGGAGTCGTTCGGCGAGGTCATGACCGGGACCCGGCTCACCCTGCGGGGCGACAAGGTGCTGATCGCCCTGATCCTCGCCGCCGCACTCCTGTGGCTGTTCCGGGGTATCCCCGGCGTGCAGTGGACGGTCGTGTACGAGGGACTCGTCGGCGGAAACCTGCTGGTGCTCGGCGCGATGCGCAGCGTCGGCTCCCTGCTGGAGATCCCGCTCCTCGGCTGGACCCTGAGCCTGCAGAAACGCCGGGCGTCCGCGCGCCGGACCGTCATCGTCACCGCGTCCACGGCCGGCGCCCTCGCACTCGTCTGCGCCGCCGCGGTGAAGGAACCGGCCCTCTCGATCGTCTGCTACGTGTGCTTCTCCACGGCGTTCGGCCTGTGCATGCCCGGTGTGAGGGCTGCCATGAACGAACGGATCGACAGCGGCCACCGCGCCACCGTCCTGTCCGTGGCCTCGCTCTTCAACAGCCTGTTCACCGGTGGCGGCCTGATCCTGACCGGCCTTGCCGTCGGCGATCTCGGCAGTACGGCCCTGGCCTGGCCGCTCGCCGCCGCCGGGTTCGGTGTCGCTGGCCTGTGGGTGGCGTCCCTGGCAGTACGCCCGGGGACGGCACCGACCACCACCTCTACGACCGGATCGACCGGGCCCCAGGAGGTGCGCGCTCCATGACCGCCGCCGTACCTGACGCAGTACACCCCGGCGTGCCAGACGCCGTGCACCCCGCAGGATCCGACGCCGTACAGGTCGTATACGTCGAGGATCTGATCGCGGACCTCCAGCTGGAGCGTGCCGGGCTCCCCGGCCGCGACCCGGTCCCGGCGGCCCGGCGTGCCCGGCAGGCCGCCGGTGAGCTGGCCGACCTGGGACTCTCCCGGTTCGTAGCCGAGCTCTTGGGCGAGACGGCAGCCGTGCCCGCCCCCTCGGCGGTACTCGACCTGGAGGCGGACGAGGACGGCCGAAGGGCCTCGTACGAGGTCTGGTGTGCCGAGGCCCGCGAGCTGACCGACGAGGTCTGGCGGTGGCTGACCGAGCGGCGCCGGGCCGCCGGTCAACTCCCCTGGTGGTGCGGGGAGTCGGCGCTCCCGCTGCCCCACGACTCCGTACGGCGGCTCGCCGAGGTGACGGCCCCGGTGCGGGACTTGTCAGAGATCGCCGCCGCCTGGGCCCGCCCGGCCGGACTGCATGGCAGCGCGACAGCCGAGTACAACTGGCGCTGGCTGCTGCTGGGCAAGGGGGTGCTCGGGCCGTCCGAAGGGGTGTCCGGTGGGGTGCCTGGTGAGGGGCCGTTGCCCCAGCTCAACGAGCTGATCACCCTGCTCGTCGGTCAGGCGCGGCGGTGCGGACTGCTGCCGCTCGGCCACCAGGTGAAGGTGCTGCGGCGCCCGAACACCCCGTCCATGGTGATGCCCGTACGGCTGCCCGGTTCCTCGCTGCTGTCCCTGCCGACCGCGGTCACTCCGGTGACGGTCCAGTACCTGCAGCACGAGCTGGCCCACCTCGCCGAGCACGCGCTGCGTCCGGCCGACGCCCCGCTCGTCGAACGGTGGACGTTCGATCCGCTGCGGTCGGAGGGGTGGGCCCTGCTGCTGGAGCACCTGGCGGGATCGACCGCGTTTCTCGCCCGGCTGGGGATCGACGAGGAGATCGCCGTGGTCCTCGCCCGTTTCTACGCCGAGGAGGAGTGCTTCAGCCGCGGCCTGATGGCGGCAGACCTGGCGCTCGACACGGACCTCGCGGGCTGCCGTACGTCGGCCGAGGCGCTGGAGGCCGCGTCGGCCGTGGCCGCCGCCACCGGGCTGGAGTGGGCTCCCGAACTCCTCCTGCTGCGGCAGACCCGCGTCCTGCACTGGCGCTCCTACCTCGCGGGTTACGCCTGGCGGGACACCGTCCGCGCCGAACTCGATGCCCGCTTCGGCGACGGTGACGGCAACGGCTGTGGTGGAGGCGATAGCTGGGCGGACCGGGACGAGGCCTGGGCGCTGCTCCGGAGCGCGCTGGCCCGAACCGGCCCCGCAGGATCCGCCGCGGGATTCCTGGACGCACTTCGGCATCCCGGGCCGACACCACCGCACGCACCTGCACGTACCGCACGCCCCCGACCCCATGAGGAGGCCCGATGACGACGACCGAGGCAGAGAGCGGGACGGTCGGCGGACCGGCGACCGTCCCAGTGGACAGGGCGACCGCCGGCCTGCGGGACGGGCTCCGGCTGCTCTGCCGTGACCCCCGTACAGCCGACGACCTGCCCTGGGGCGAGGCGCACGCCGTCCTCGACGCCGCGCAGGAGGTCGCCGCGATCGTGTCCCGGCAGGACCTGGAGGACTGGCTGGACTGCAGCCTGCTCCACTACCCGGTGCTGAACGCGATGCGCGGCGGCACCCCCGTGCCGCCCGAGGCGCTGACCAGGGTCATGCACGTGTCCGGCGACCCCCGGGCCGGTTACGTGGACGGGGCGAAGGTCCGCTTCCAGCTGGCGGCCGGGGCCACCGTGGTCGTGCAGAACCTGCACGAGTGGCATCGCCCAGCCCAGCAGCTGTGCCGTCGCCTGGCACAGCTGTTCTCGGCCAAAGCGGGAGCCGTGGCGTTCTGGACGCGGGCGGGGGAGGACGGCCTGCGGGTCCACCGAGACGACGGCCATCTGTTCGTGGTGCAGATCTCCGGGACCAAGCGCTGGTATCTGTACGACACCCCGCGCGACGCGGCGGACTGGAGCCCCGGATACGTCGAGGACCTGGCGAGCGCCCAGACCGTCGACCTGCGGCCCGGCCAGGTGCTGTATCTGCCCGAGGGCATCGCCCACCACACCCGCACCCTCGACACGGAGTCCGTGCACGTCACCGTCGCGATCAGGGAACCCCGGCTGCGGGACACGGTCGAACTGGCCGTACGCGCCTGCCTCGCGCGCATCCCGGACCACGCGACCCTGTCGGGGACCGGAGCCGAGCGGGAGGAGACCGCGGACGAGCTGCTCACCCGGCTCGCCGAAGCGCTCGGGCGGGTGGACCGGGCCGCCCTGGTACGTGACCTGTCGCGCCGCGCGGCGGAGACCCGCGGCAGCCGCTGAGGCGCAGGGCTCGGGTCGTGAGCCGCTGAGATGCAGGGCTCCGGTCGTGAGCCGCGGGGCCAAGGCCGTGAGAGATACGTCTGCGATCGATTCGCGCCACGTTCTTCATGGACACAGCAACCCACAGTCCGTGCCCACGCCCTTGACAGGCTTCTTACCTAACTTCCCTGTCCATGACGGGAATCCAAGGAAACCAAACAGCTCAGGGTCCGAAACACAAGCGGAACGTGACGCGCCGCAAGGTCGTCGTGGCAGGTGGCGCGGCAGTCGCCGCGGTGGGCGTGGGCGGCACGATCGCCGCGACCGCGAACGCCGGTCAGACGACGAAGGGCGCCTCGCCGACCGCCTCCTCCACCTCCTCGGAGACGTGCTACAAGCTCACGTCGGAGACCACCGAGGGCCCGTACTACATCGACGCGGACAAGCTCCGCCAGGACATCACCGAGGACCGGGAGGGCATCCCGCTCACCCTGCGTCTCAAGGTGATCGACAACGAGACCTGCAAGCCGATCAGAAACGCCGCCGTCGACATCTGGCACTGCGACGCGCTGGGTCTGTACTCCGGGTACGAGGACTCCTCCTCCGGTGGTGGCGGGGGCACGCCGCCCAGCGGAACGCCCACGGACGTTCCGTCCGGTACGCCGACCGGTGCCCCGCCGGGTGGCGGCGGTGGCGGCCACCAGGAGCCCACCGACGACAAGCGCTACCTGCGCGGCACGTGGAAGACGGACAAGCAGGGCTTCGTCACCTTCAAGACGGTCTTCCCGGGCTGGTACCAGGGCCGCTGCGTCCACATCCACACCAAGGTGCACGTCAGCGGCACCTGGACGGACGCCGGCTACGAGGGCGGGAACACCTGCCACACCGGCCAGTTCTTCTTCGACGAGGAGTCGGTGCTCGCCTCGGCGGAGGTCGAGCCGTACTCCACGTCGACGACCGAGCGCACGACGCTCACCGAGGACACCATCTACGACCAGACCGGCACGGCCGGTGGTCTCCTCAAGCTCAAGTACAAGAAGAACGGCATCGCGAAGGGCGTCCTCGGCACGATCACCATGGGCGTCGACCCGGACGCGACCCACGAGGGCACGGACGCCGCGGTGCAGCCGGGCGCGTCGGCGACCACGTCCGCCTCCGCCTCGGCCTCGTAGTCCGCTTCGGCGAGGCGAACTGATCACAGGCGGGCCCGGGGAGTGGGACCCCGGGCCCGCCTCGGTGAAGGGCCAGGTGGCGACGGGCGCGGCATGCTGAGGTCCGCCCGGCGGTAATGGATCGGGAATCAGCGGGCACCTGATCAGGTGGCGCACAGGATTCTCGTCGGAGACGCACAGCGGCAGGGAGTCTCATGGGTCATGCGGGATGAGAACCTCCCGCAGAAGACCGGCAGAGCCGGAGGAGACCACCGGAGGAGATCATGGGATTCGCCGTGCTGCTCGCACTGCTGCTGATCGTCGGGGCGGTGGCCGCGGTCGTCGTACAGCGGCGGTCGAACGGCGGGGGCGCCATGTCCGACCTGGACGCGGAGGCCGAGGCCAACCGCTGGGTGGTCCGGCTGGGCGGCAGCCTGTCCGCCTTCACCGCGGGGGCGCGCGCCGACCGAACCGCGGCCCGCGAACTCTCGGCCGCCGCCGAACGCCACCGCACCGCCCGCCACCAGCTGGCCACCGCCCGCACCCCCGCCGAGTACGCGGTGGTGACCCGCACGGCCCTGGAGGGCATGCACCACGTCCGAGCGGCCCGCACGGCTCTGGGCATCGCCCCGCCCCCGGGCCTGCCGTCCGTGGGGCTTCCGCCCTCGGGCCAACGCCGGAACCAAAGAGATCACGTCCGGACGTAACGAGACCCCGTAACGAGATCCCGTCCGGACCCGGTGAGGCGACACCTGAGTACGTTGATGGCATCTACGTAGATTCAATCTACGTAGATGCCATCTACAGAAGTACGCGCCGATAGTCGTTTGTCGGGGTGAGCGGGGCCTTCACGCCGTCTGAGCCAGTTCGCACCACACGAACTTGCCGTTGGTGTGGGGTAGTTGGGCCGCGGCGCCCAGGGAGTACCAACCCCACTTGTCCGTGCACTCCTCCACGAGGGTGAGGCCGCGGCCCGATTCGAGGGCCGGATTCGGCGTAGCCGTCATGGCCGGGGGCGCGGGAGGTCTGGGGTCCGTGTCCCATACGCCGATCCGGAGGACCGGCGCCACCCAGCGAAGCCTTATGGCCGCCGGGCCCTTCGTGTGCTGTACGGCGTTGGCCACGAGCTCCGTCGCGACCAGCTCGGCCACGTCCGTGAGGTGGGGCAGGCCGTGGAGGGTGAGGATCAGGCGGAGGGTGCGGCGACAGATCGTGACGGCCCGGGGGTCGTTGGGCAGGGAGAGGGTGTACTGCCACGGTTCACCGAAGGGTTCTTTGAGTGCGGGCATGCAGAACTCCTGGTCAGGGAGGGAGGGTTACGGTCGTCGGGCGGTGGCTGTGTCGCTCCCGTCGTGGCATGGCGGGGCGGTGCGCTTCCGGGGTCCCGGGGTTCCGCAGTGTGTGCGTCGCGTCACTGACGGTAGAGGAGGATTTTCTCCTTACGCAAGCTCCTCGCGTAACCTGGCACCCGAACGAGGGGCTCAAGAAGTCCTGTGAGCAGTGCTGTTGAGGAGATGAGCCGCATGGCGCCGAGGAGTCAGCCCACCGCCCGGCAGGTGCGACTGGGGGCTGAGCTGCGCAAGCTGCGGGACGCGGCGGGGATGTCGGCCCGCGAGGTCGTGGGCGTCCTCTCGTCGACCTCGGCGCAGATGAGCCAGGTCGAGGCCGGGTTGTCGGGGGTCAGTGAAGAGCGCCTACGCAGGCTCGCAGCTCTCTACGAGTGCGGGGACGGGGCGTTGATCGATGCCCTGGTGGCGATGGCGACCGATCGCACGCGAGGCTGGTGGGAGGAGTATCGGGGAGTGCTGCTCACTGAGTTCCTGGATCTGGCGGAGTTGGAGCATCATGCTCGGTTCCTGCAGGTCATCGGCACCGCGCATGTGCCGGGGCTTCTGCAGACCGAGGACTACGCGCGCGCAGTGTTCGCATACTGGGTCCCGGAGCCTCCGGAGAGCGAGTTGGAAGCGCAGGTTGAGCACCGCATGCGACGTAGGCAGGTACTCGCCGCTGACCGGGGGGTCGAGTATGAGGCTGTGGTTCACGAAGCTGTTCTGCGTACACGAGTTGCCGACCGCCGCGTGGCCCTGGACCAACTGGAAGAAGTGCTGCGGCAGTCGGAGCGACCGAACGTCACCGTGCGCGTGATTCCCTTCGACACCAATGGCTTCGCTGGTGCGAGCACGGCACTGCTCTACGCGGGCGGTGAGGTGCCCGCGCTGGACACGGTGCAACGGGACACCCCTTACGGCACCGCGTTCCTGGACGACTCCTCCCAACTCCTTGCCATGCGAACGCTCTTTCGTAAGGTGGAGGCGGCATCGCTTGACCCCGTGAAGTCCCGGGACTTCATCCACCGTTTGGCGAAGGAACTGTGAGGCACTCGATGGCGCAGCCCCTCAACTGGCAGAAGTCATCGTTCTCCGGTGGTGGCCCCGGCAACGAGTGCGTGGAACTCGCCGCCGTGAACGGCGAGCCACTCCTCCGCGAGAGTGACGAACCCGACCGAATACTCCCCGTCACCCATCACGGCCTCGCCGCCCTCCTCCACCACCTCCAGGTGAACCGCCCCTGACCGTGGACGACGACGAGGAGTTCACGTACGCCCTGAAAACCGTCCTGCGAGACCTGCGCGCGCAATGCCCCGTACAGCCGGGCATCCGTAAGGACGACGACGACTTTCGCGGGGTCATGCTCTACGCTCCCGACGGCTCCGGCCAGGGCGTGTACGCGGAGCCGGACGGCAGGCCCGCCATGCTGCTCGCCCATGTCGCGGACCAGGTTCAGGAATGGGCGGTGGAGGCACTGTGGGGGCAGGGCGAGCCGGCGGTCTGGCCCCAGTGCCCGAGTCACCCGGACAAGCACCCGCTGGCCGCGACCGTGGAAGCCGGGGAAGAGGGGGACGGGGATTACGCGGTCTGGGTCTGCCCGAGTACCGGCGACACCGCGGCCCTCATCGGCGAACTGCCTGTGTCGGAATCGGGTGAAGGGGTGAGCGGCCGAGCGTTTCGCCGAGGTCGAGGCGGACGAAAACGCTCACGGCGAGGCCGCTGATCAGGTCGACCCGTCGCCGTTCTGGGCGCTGTTGAGTGTTTCCTCGATGGTGATGTCGATGCAGCGCTCGCGCTCTGCCGGGCTGACCCCCGCCTGGGGTGTGTCGAGCCGGTCGAGCTGCACGCGGACGCGGCGGGTGACTGCCTCGGGTGGTGGCGTGGGGCTGCTCTTCCTGAGGTCGTTGTAGACGGTCCAGGTGAGGCTGGCGATGCTCACGATGAGGGCGCCGAGGGAGATGGGGTCGACGTACTGGTCGGGGCGGGTGGTGGTGTCGCGGGTGTGGAGGGCGACTTCCACGTCCGTGGTGAGCGCCGGGGCATGCGGCGTGATCAGCCGCTTCGCCGCGGCTCGGGCGCCGAGTTCGACCGGGTCGGCCATGGGTGGTCTCCTTGCGGTGCTCAGTCGGTGGCGGGTGGGTCTTCTGCGAGGACGAAGTCGCGCACGGGCATGGGCAGGGGGCTGCCGGTGACTGACTGCCAGGTCTGTTCGAGGGCGCGGATTCCCAGGGAATTGGTCATGCGCTTCAGGTGGGCTGGGCCGGGGCCGGTCGATGGATGAGGGAACTGCTCAAACTGGGTGACGCATTGGACCATCCACTTGAGAGCTTCCTCCGATTGTTGCTGCTCCTCGGCCAGAAGACTGAATTGCCCGTAAGTCATGGCCATGCCGGGTCGGTTGCCGAGGCTTTCTTCGATGGTGAGGGATTGGCGGTACCGGTCTTCGGCTTCGTCCAGTTGACCTCGTTCTTGGGCGACCCTGCCGAGCTGGTGGTAGGAGCTGGCCATGCCGGGTCGGTTGCCGAGGTCTTCTTTGATGGTGAGGGATTGGCGGTACCAGTCTTCGGCTTCGTCCAGTCGACCTCGTTCTTGGGCGACCCTGCCGAGCTGGTGGTAGATGACGGCCATGCTGGGTCGGTTGCCGAGGTCTTCGTTGATGGTGAGGGATTGGCGGTACCAGTCTTCGGCTTCGTCCAGTCGACCTCGTCCTTGGGCGACCCTGCCGAGCTGGTGGTAGGTGGTGGCCATGCCGGGTCGGTTGCCGAGGTCTTCTTTGATGGTGAGGGATTGGCGGTACCGGTCTTCGGCTTCGTCGAGTCGGCCTCGTTCTTGGGCGACTGTGCCGAGTTGGTGGTAGGTCATGGCCATGCTGGGTCGGTTGCCGAGGTCTTCGTTGATGGTGAGGGATTGGCGGTACCAGTCTTCGGCTTCGTCCAGTCGACCTCGTCCTTGGGCGACCCTGCCGAGCTGGTGGTAGGTGGTGGCCATGCCGGATCGGTTGCCGAGGTCTTCTTTGATGGTGAGGGATTGGCGGTACCAGTCTTCGGCTTCGTCCAGTCGACCTCGTTCCTGGGCGATCTCACCGAGCTGGTGATAGACGACGGCAAGACGGCTGCGCTGTTTCGAGGTGGCCGGTTGTAGCTGTAGGGCGTGGAGGATGTCTCTGTGTGTGCGTTCGGCTTGGCCGAGTTGGCCGGCCCTGACTTGTCGGTTCGCTTGAGAGCCCGTTAGGAACAGCCACAGCGCGCCGACGGAGGAGTTCAGGTCGGGCGCGTTGCCCTCGGAGTCTTCCACGGCCACTCGCGCGCGGTTGACCCATGCACGGGCCTCCTCCACGAGTCCTCGCGCGTCCCAGTACTCGTCCAGCGGCTGGGCAATGCCCTGTGCCTGGCCCCACAGGCCGTGGTCGAGCGCGTAACCAAGCAGGCTCCCCAGAGTCCTCCGTTGGAGGTGGATCACCACCATGGCCAACTGGGCGTCCCCGCTCTGAATCTGCCGGAGCAGCCATCCGCCGAAGGAGGCGTATGCGTCGAGGAGGGCGAGTTCGGCAGCTCTGCGCAGCTCTTGGTGGCGGCCAAGAGCCAGGGTCTGCCAGAAAGAGGTCAGATAGGCGGGCAGGGCCGGATGAATGCGGTACATACCCGCGCCCAGAGATGTCAGCAGCCCCACCTCCGTCGCCCGCTCCAAGACCTGCGCCCACTCGGAGGGGGTGCGGCCCTGATACCACTCCGGAACATCGGGCAGTGTCGAGAATTGGCTCAACACGTCAGCATCAACAACCCCATGGAAGAGGCTGACCACAGTAAGAGCGTGCTGGTCCGCGGCCGACAGGTGTGTGAAGGAATACGCGATGCTGGCGGATAGCGACGTGGTGCGGTCGCCGCCGTCGGTGTCAGCCAACGGTGTGGTGCCCTGGAGGCCGGCCAGCAGGTCCCGCGGAGCCGTGCTGTCCAGGCGAGGAAGGATCAGCCGCATGCTGAGCGGGTGTCCGTCGAGCCACTGCATCAGCTCACCGAACGCCTTCGACTCCCGGTGCGGCTTGGTGTCCGGATAGGAGGACAGAAGCTGTTCCGCGTATTCGTTGGCCTCGTCGGTTTCCAGGCCGCCCACCTCGATCCGCCGTCGCTCGGCGCCGAGCCAGTTCTCCGGGGTGCGGCTGGTCACGATGATCGCGCTCTTGCCTTTGGCGGCGATTCGGTCCAAGAAGCCGCGCAGTTCCTCGCGCTCAGGTTCGGTCAGAGGCTGGGTGGCGTGGGTGGGATCGGGGAGGGTGTGGACGGATTCGAAGTTGTCCCAGATCAGCAGTAGGCGATGAGTGACAAGTGTCTTCTCCACGAGGCTTTGGCGCTTTTCCTGGTCCAAGAGGGCGAACTGCGCTCCGAACAGCCCCAGTCCGATGCTGTTGATCACCCCATCCAGGCCGAAGCTCGCCACTCCGGGCTCGAACGAGTGCCAGATCACCCCGCGCCCATCGTCCAGCGCACCGGTGTCGCGCCACCACCGCCCGAACGCTTTGGCCAACTCCGTCTTGCCGGTCCCCCCGGGCCCGTACAGCACCACAACACGGTCCAGTCGGGCCGCCGTATCCAGCGTGTAGAGCAGCGCATCCCGGCCGGTGAACTCGCCCACGGCTGTCAGTGCTGATTCCGAGTCCACTTCCCCGGCGTCGGCGGTATCGGCAGCAGGCTGTTCCCGCATCCGGTCCAACAGCTGATCCAAAGACTCCTGTTGACCGCGACCGGTGCGCAACCCGGCAAAGTGCACGTCAGTCCGCGTATAAACGACCGGCACTACCCAGTCCGCCAGCCGCATCAACCCTTTCGGAGACGGCCGCAGCGGATGCCGGTCCAAACGCTGGCGCCCCGCCGACACCGCCGCAGACAGCAGATCCCCGGCGAACAACCGCTCGTAGAACGCCGTCATGAACTCCGCCGCCGCGACCGCGTACACGCTGTACGCCATCGCCACCACCGCACCGGCGCCCTCCTGAAGCAACCGCGTCGCGACCGCCGCTTCGAGCTGTGAGCCCAGCACCGCCGACTGGCAGGCGTTGAGGACGACCACCGGCACCTGGGACTTCTTCAGCACCTGCGCCACGCGCCCGGCGGGTACCAGGTCCGAGCCGCCCGTCGCCTTCTCGAACGCCAGCATTCCCTGCGGGCCGGGCCCGTTGAACATGACCGACGACGGCCACCCGCCCCCGGCACCCCCACCACCCGGCGCCTGTCCGAACACCCCATGCCCGTCGAAGTGCACGATCTGGAAGGGTTCCCCCGCCTCCCGCGCCTCTTCGAGCACGCTCTCCAGGTGCTCCAGCGTCGGTGGCCGCAGTACCACCAGGTCCACCTGCCCCCGTACCGCCTCCAGGCGGCGCAGCAGCGGCCGGGCGATCATCTGGTAGCCCACGTCGGCGGTACCGGACGGCCGTGAGATGACCATCAACACGCGCAGCCGGGAGCCTCCGACCGTGAACACATCACCCAGCGCCGCGGTCGGCAGGCTGCGGGACACGACCACCTGGTCGTCGAGCGCGATCGGTGTGGGCCGCTCCGGGTCGGCCATCAGTTCCCATGGCAGCCCCAGGTGCTTGGCCGTTCCCGACCGGACGACGATCTCGACCGGGCCACCCCGTGCCCGCGCCCGCGTGTACGCATCACGCGCCGGACCGGAACCGAACACCGCCTCGAAGACCTGGGCGCCCCACTTCGGGAACTGGGCCTCCACCCGTGGCCCGCGCTCGCCGTACACGCCGAACGGTGCCCGCAGGTAGTCCTCCAGATACCAGCGCAACTCCTCCAGCGCCGGTCCGTCCAGCGGCCACACCAGCGGGACCGGATCTCCAGCCCGATTGGGAAGCGCCTCACCGGCCCGCCACGCGGACACGCTCACCCGGCCGTCTTCGTCCACATCCAGCAGAAGCCGCTCCGCCATGCCCATCGCCCCCGTGACGGCTGCCGTTCAACGGCCTCTCGGCCGCTCGCACCAGCGACTTTAGCCACCACTCTGTGTCATCAACAGGGCAACGCCCCAAGTGATCGGATCAGGGCGGAATTCGTACACAACACGCCGTCCTTGGCGTTGAGTTCACCCCTGGTTTCCCGGGCGTACTTCTCAACCCTGCTTAAGGAAACCCAAAGGGATCCCACAGGCAGACCCCCGATCGTCGTCACCATGAGCGCAGCCATCGAAGTCATCGCATTCGTCGCAGTCGACGGCAGATCCCAGGGAGACCGCTGACATGGACCGGTTGCTTCTCGTTGGCGCCGATCTCGTCGCCATCTCCCTCCTCACCTTCGCGGTCTACTTCCCGCGGCATCACCGGCGGGACCTGGTCGCCGCGTTTCTCGGGGTCAATGTCGGGGTGCTCGCCGTGGCGATGGTGCTCGGGTCGACTTCGGTCGGGATCGGGATGGGGATGGGGCTCTTCGGGGTTCTGTCGATCATCAGGCTGCGGTCGTACGAGATCGCGCAGCACGAGATCGCCTACTACTTCTCGGCGTTGGCGCTCGGGCTGCTGACCGGGCTGTCCGAGTCCCTCGACCTTCTGCACACCGGGCTGATGGTGCTCGTCGTGACCACGCTGTACGCCGGTGACCATCCCCGGCTGTTCCCGCGCCACCGGCAGCGGGAGCTGCGCCTGGACTCCGCGTATACCGACGAGGAGGCCCTGAGCTCCCACCTCGAAGTCCTCCTGGGCGGGCGGGTGTTGAACCTGTCCGTCAAGGGCATCGACCTCGTCAACGACACGACGCTCGTCGAGGTCCGGTATGTGGTCCCCAACGCCTCCCGGGCCGCAGTGACCAAGCCCCGGGAGGGCAGCCCCCGTACCGACGACTCCCCCCGCGGGCGCGGAGTACGGGCATGACAGCCCTCGGGTTCGAGTCCGAGTCCGAGTCGGTTGGGCGCGTGGTCGGCGCGCTGCCGGCCATCGGGCTCGACGAACTCGTCGCGCAGGCCTCGCTGCTGACCCGGCTGGACCGCAAGTACATGCTGCCGGTCGCCGATCTGCCCCTCGTGCTCGGCGGCCTCGACGAGGACACGCGGGTCCTGGACGTGGACGGCGCGCGGGAGTTCGCGTACCGGTCCGTCTACTTCGACACCCCGGAGATGGACGGGTATCTGGGCGCGGCCCGGCATCGGCGGCGGCGGTTCAAGCTCCGGATTCGTACCTACATCGACTCCGGTCAGCACTTCTTCGAGGTCAAGACGCGTGGCCCGCGCGGCACCACCGTCAAACAGCGCATCCCGTACGAGGGGGATGTTCGGAGACTCGGCCCGGGCGCCCGGGCCTACGCCGACACCGTGCTCGCCGAGGTCGGGATCAACTCCGGGCGCCTGCGCTTCGTACCGGCGCTGACCACGTACTACCGGCGTACGACCCTCTTCCTCCCGGCCACCGGGAGCCGGCTGACCATCGACACCGATCTGACCTGGGCACTGCCCGACGGGACCGCGCTGCGTACTCCGGACCGGGCCATCGTCGAGACGAAGGCGGGCCGGGCGGGCTCGGGGGCCGACCGGCTGCTCTGGTCGCTGAAGCACCGGCCCTGTCCCGTGTCGAAGTACGGCACCGGGCTCGCCGCCCTGCGCCCCGACCTGCCCTCCAACCGCTGGCTGCCCGTACTGCGGCGCCACTTTCCGACCGCGCTCGACGGGAGACCAGCATGAAGCCCTACCTCAACACCCAGCCGAGCACGCCTCCGAAGAGGGCACGACGGTTTCGTACGAAGGCCGCCGGTGCCCTCGCCTCGATGGCGCTCGCCACGGCCGCGCTCGCCGGGTGTTCTTCCGGCAGCGAATCCGACTCCGACGGCTCCTCGTCCGCCGGATCAGGTTCCAGCGGGTCCGCGGCCGCCGTGGACGGGGGCCAGGACGCCGCCGCCGTGCTCGCCGACAACAAGGAGTCGCACGCCGGGGACTCCGACGCCGAGTGGGACGAGTCGGACGCCGTCGCGGTCCGGCTCAAGGGCGACTCGGCCTCCGTGGACGGGGACGGGGCGACCGCCAAGGGGGCCACCGTGACCATCACCGCCGGTGGTACCTACCGCATCAGCGGCACCCTCTCCGACGGGCAGATCGTCGTCAACGCCCCTGATCAGGACGTGAAGTTGGTGCTCGACGGGGCGAAGATCTCCCACTCCTCCGGCGCGGCGATCGACGTCACCGAGGCGGACGAGGCCGTCGTGATCCTCGCCGACGGCAGCGAGAACACCCTCGGTGACGCCGACTCGTACGCCGATGATGTCGAAGCCGATGCCGCGCTTCACAGCGCCGCCGACCTCACCCTCACGGGCGACGGGAAGCTCACCGTGCGCGGCAACGGCAACGACGGGATCGCGAGCACGGACGGTCTGGTGATCGCCTCCGGCACGATCGTGGTCGATGCCGCGGACGACGGCATCCGCGGCAAGGACTACCTGATCGTCGAGGGCGGTTCGGTGACCGTCACGGCCGGTGGCGACGGGCTCAAGGCCGACAACTCCGAGGACAAGGACTCCGGTTACGTCGCCGTCGGCGACGGCACGGTGAAGGTGACCGCCAAGGGCGACGGGGTCGACGCGGCCACCGACCTGGTGGCGACCGGCGGCACGCTGACCGTCGAGAGCGGCGGCGGCAGCGGTACGCAGCCCTCGGACGACGCGTCCACGAAGGGGCTGAAGGCGGGCGTGATCAACGTCCTGGAGGGCGGAACCGTCGCTGTGGACGCCTCCGACGACGCCGTCCACAGTGATGGTGCTGTTCACGTCAACGGGGCGAAGGTGACTGCCGCGAGCGGCGACGACGGGGTCCACGCGGAGGGTGATCTGACCGTCGACAAGGGGACGTTGAAGGTCACGTCCGCCGTCGAGGGCGTCGAGGGCGCCGACATCTCCGTGAACGGCGGCACGGTGGACATCCGGTCCAGCGACGACGGGATCAACGCGGCGGGCGGTACCAGCTCCTCGGGCGGAGGGGGCGGTGGCGGCTTCGGCGGAGGCCCGGGTGGCGGCGGTGGCGGTGAGAGCGTCGGTGACTACAAGCTCACCGTCAGCGGCGGCACCCTGGTCGTCGACTCCGAGGGCGACGGGCTCGACTCCAACGGCACCGCCGAGATCACCGGCGGCACGGTCGTCGTCAACGGCCCGCAGCAAGGTGGCAACGGTGCCCTCGATGTCAACGGCGACTTCGGCATCAGCGGCGGAGTCCTGCTGGCCGCCGGCAGCGCGGGCATGGCCGTCGCCCCGTCCACCGACTCCGAGCAGGGCTGGCTCTCCGCCACCCTCGACTCGTCGGTCCCGGCCGGCACGACCCTCCACGTCGTCGACTCCGGCGGCAAGGTCGTCGCCACGTACGTCACCTCGAAGTCGATCCAGAACGTCGTGTACTCGTCCTCCGCGGTGAAGAGCGGAGAGGAGTACGAGATCCACTCGGGCGGCACGAAGTCCGGTACCGGTACGGGAGGTCTGGCCGCCTCGGGCACCCTGGGCTCGGCCGAGCGGATCGCCACGGTGACGGCGGGCGAGGCACCGGAGGGAGGCTTCGGGGGCGGGCGGCGATAGGCGAGCTGTCGCACTCCGTGGCCCCCGGGGCGAGACTGGAAGGAGGCGGAGATTCCCGAGACGCCGGGAATCCCATGAGCGGAGATTCCCGAGACGCGGATCCCGAGACCCCGCAGCGGACCGGCCATGGAGGAATCATGACGGCAACCACGCGGAACGACACACCCGTCGCCATCGAAGGCAATGGTGTGGAACTGCGCATGCAGGAAGTCGGCGGAGGCATGAGCGTCGCCTTCGCGAGCCTCCCCGAGGGGACGGACATGGCGCCGGCGGTGAAGGGCCTGCCCGACGACCAGTGCCAGTGCCCCCACTGGGGATATCTCCTCAAGGGGCGGCTCAGGATGCGCACCAGCGCGGGCAGCGAGATCTACGAGGCGGGGCAGGCCTTCTACTGGGCGCCCGGCCACGTACCGGAGGCGCTCGAGGACTGCGAGTACGTCGACTTCTCGCCGACTAAGGAGTTCAACGAGGTCATCGACCACGTCAAGGCACAGATGAGCTAGGGCCGGGTCGGGGCACCCCGTCCGGCGGACCGGTCGAACCCGCGGCGGCGCGGCGGCGCCGGATCAGGTCTCGTACAGCCCGTCCCAAGGTGGGCCGAAGCCCAGCCGGTCCGGGTAGAGCTCGGCCCAGGGCTCCCCTTCGTCCTCGCCGGTCAGCATGCCGAACAGCACGCCGTCGACGGTGAGCCGGAAAGGGCGGATCGCGATGTCCGTGTAGCGGCGCCGGGGGAGGCTCCTGAGGAGTTTGGCCAGGTGGGCCTGGGCCCGGGCGAGAACCGAGTCCTGGCCCTCCGGGGCGCGCTGCTGCTCCGCCCACGTGCCGGCACACCAGATGTCCGAGTCCCGGTACCGGCCCTCGGCGTCGAAGGTGTGGAGCACCGCGTAGAGACGTTTGTGCTCTTCCCAGCCGTCGTCGGGACGGTACCCCTCGGGGAACGCGTACGTGATCGACCCCAGGAACTGCCCCTCCGCGTAGTGACCGATGGCCTCGGTGCGGTGGCGCGGCTCGTAGGCGATCGGGATGACCTCGGGGACTGCCATGGCGAAACCATACGGATGAATCGTGGACATGCCACAGGCGGGGCCACCGTAACAGCCCTCGGACTCGGGTCGGACGTCGGGCGGACGCAAGGTGTGTTCGAGACGTTCGCCTTGTTCGACTCGTTTCCGACGGTCGTCCTCACGGTCATGCCTCACGATCGTGCCGAGGCAGATCGGCGGCTTCACGGCAACACCACTCCTGGCGGCTCGACCCGGGAGACCGTCCGTACGCGACCCCGTCCGCCTTGCTGCGGCTTGCCGAGTGTCCGGTTTCCGATTCGCTTTCGCGCAGGAACCCATTGGAGTTTCGCGTGTCGGCTGATGTGTTGATCGTACGGAGAAGTCCTTCAGTCGTTGCGTCCGCGACCCGATGTTTGCAGAGGAAGCTCGAACTCGCTTCCGGTGCACTCGCACATCTGTACCTTCGGATCAAAGGAGCAATGCATGAGTCCTGAACTCAGGACAAGGTCCTCCCTGAGCCCCTTCGCCGCCCGTGGCGTGTGGCTGACCGGCGGGGCTGTTGCCTCGCTCGCTCTCGTCTTCGCCGGCGTCGCGACTCCCGCGTCGGCCTCGGTCACCCCGTCCGCCGGCAGCGTCGTGGCGGACCCGTCGACCGACGACTGCAAGAAGGAGAAGGAGAACGGGCACCACGAGAAGTACCAGCCGGAGGGGAAGGCCCAGACCCCCGGCGGACCGCTCCACGAGAAGTGCGAGGACCGGGACCGCGACAAGCAGGAGTGCTCGGACATCGACTCGATCATGAACCCCCTGCGGGGCATGGAGCTCAGCGCGGTGCTGAGTGACGGCAAGGCATACGCCGGAATTCGGGACCAGTCCCCGTTCGGCGAGTACAGCTGGGAAGAGATCAGTGACGAGGACAACTTCCCCAAGAACGCCTGCTCCATCACCATCAGCGTCTCGACCGTCGGGAACGACGCCTGGATCAAGGTGCTGACCACGAAGGGCCGCGTCTACGAGACGCACGGCAACAGGGACGACGACGAGTTCATCTGGGACGAGGAGTGGAACAAGCTGACCACTCCGGACGACGACAACCTCGCGAACACCACCCGCGAGAAGGGTGAACTGGTGGCCCCGGTTGACCCGAACAGCGTTTCGCAGGGTTCCTGACACCTGCCTGGTTCGCCGCGCGCGCAGGGCTACCGCCGGGCGCGCGCGGCACCCCGGTCACTCCGCGGTCGCGGACCCGGGGCACGTCTCGCCGGAGCCCTCGGCCTGCCTGACGCCGGGGATCGTCACGGTCACCTGTGTCGAGCCGGAACTGGACCTGGAGCCCGCGTCCACGACGACGCGGGCGGCGGCGATCGTGCACGTCAGCTGGGCGAGGGCCGTTCTGGTCAGGGGCTCGGTGCCCCGGGGCAGTTCGACCGACACCCGCGCCCCGTCCGCCCTGACCTTCACCGGGGCCGCCCGCCGCGGAAGTTCCGTGGTCAGGCCCTTGCGGGCGAGCAGGGCGTCCGGCCCCCGGAACAGCAGTTCCACCGCCGTCCCGATGTCGAAGGTGCCGGGGACCTGGCTGCGTACGCCGAGCAGGGTGTCCTGCCTGACGAAGTAGAGGACGTAGGCCGGCCGTATGCCGGTGGCCGCCTCGCCCGCCTCCACCACACCGGTCGAGGGAATCCCGCAGGATGAGAGCAGCAACGCGGCGGCCGTGAGCGAAAGCCCGGCCCGCACCGCCCGCTGCCCACGTCCGATGCGCCAACTCATGTCTCCCGTACCTCCTTCTCCTCCGGCTCTTCCTTCTCCTCCGGCTCCTCCCGGCCCAGGGGGATCTCGACCGTGAACACCGCGCCGCCGGTCTCCGCCCCGTCACCCTCCGCCCGGTTCGCCGCCCGGACCGTACCGCCGTGCAGCCGGACGTTCTCCGCCGTGATCGAGAGTCCGAGGCCGCTGCCCTCCGACCGGGTCCTGGCGGTGTCCGACTTGTAGAAGCGGTCGAAGACATGCGGCAGGACGTCCGCCGGAATGCCGGGACCGCTGTCCGTCACCTCGATGACGGCCCACACCGTGCCGTCGTCGTCGGCGGCTGGGTCCGGCATCTCCCTTGCGTACAGGCGCAGTTGTACGGGGCATGCGCCGTGCCGCAGCGCGTTGCCGACCAGGTTGGCGACGGCCACGTCGAGGCGGCGGGGGTCGACCCGGCCGCGCAGTTCGCCGGGCCCGGGCAGCAGGGTGTCCACCGTGTCCTGCCAGCCGCGGGCGGCGAGGGTGCGCCGCAGGGACTCCGCGAGGTCGAGGTCGTCCAGTTGCAGGCCGGCCGCGCCCGCGTCGAAGCGGGAGATCTCCATCAGGTCGCCCACGAGCCGGGCCAGCTTCACGGTCTCCCCGCTGATGAGGCGTACGGCCATCGCGGTGTCCGGGTCGAGCCGGTCCGCGTCCTCGTCCAGGACGTCGGTGACGGCCGACATCGCGGCCAGCGGGGTGCGCAGTTCGTGCGAGACGTCCGCGACGAAACGGCGGGCACGGGCCTCCATGCGGCGCAGCTCGGCCACGGACTCCTCGAGCGCGGCGGCGGTCTCGTTGAACGTGTGCGACAGATCGGCGAGTTCGTCGGAGCCGTTGACGGCGAGCCGGGTGTCCAGGTGGCCCTCGGCGATGCTCCGGGTGGCCCGGCGCAGTTCGCGAACCGGGCGCAGCACCCCGCGGGCGGCCAGCAGGGCGAGCAGGACGGCGAGGCCGAGGGCGGGCACGACGGCGCGTCCGATGGCGGTCACCAGGGCGTCCACGTACCCCTGTTCGCCGGTCTGGGGCACGGTCAGGAAGACCGCGACCCCGGACGCGGGGCGTTCGGCGGGCTCGGCGAAGGTGACCGGCAGGCCGACGACGAGCGAGGAGCGGCCGTCCGCCCTCACCCGCTGGAACACGGCGGCCCGCCGGGAGCCCACGGCCGACCGCATGTCGGCCGTCAGCTCGGTGAACGTGTCCTGTGGTCTGGAGGTGGCCCGCAGGCCGCGGTAGGTGGCCAACACCCGCCAGTTCTGGGCCGGTTCGGCGGCGGCGACCTCCTGGGCGACCCACGCCAGGTCGCTCTGGGTCGGTGGGTAGGCGATGCCGGGTGCCAGGCCGTCGACGTGTGCCCGCAGCCGTTTGATGACGGTGTCCTGGCTCTGCTGGAGCACGGCGATACGGGCCTCGCGCAAGGTGAGGGCGCCGGTGGTGAGGGTGGCGACGGCGGTGAGCAGCACGAAGGCGATGAGCAGCCGGCCGCGCAGCCCGCGCAGCGGTCGCTTCACCGGGTCACCGGTCCGCGTCCGGCCGACCCGCGCATCCAGGTACGTACCCAGGTACAGGTACGTATCCAGGTACCGCTCACCGGGACTGGAACCGGTAGCCGAAGCCGCGGACGGTCTGGATGTAGCGCGGGCGGCCCGCGGGCTCGCCCATCTTGGTGCGCAGCCGCTTGACGCACGCGTCCACCAGCCGGGAGTCGCCGTGGTAGCTGTGCTCCCAGACCGCCTCCAGCAGCTGCTGCCGGGAGAACACCTGGCCGGGCGAGGCGGAGAGGGTCAGCAGGAGCCGCAGTTCGGACGGGGCGAGGGCGACGGGCACGCCCCGCCGGGTGATGGCCAACCCGGCCCGGTCGATGGTCAGTTCGCCGTCGTCGCCGTGGGACTCGATCTTCGGTATGCCGTCGGGGTTGGGCGCGGCGCCGACCCGGCGCAGGACCGCGCGGATACGGGCGTCGAGCACGCGTGCCTGCACCGGCTTGACGACGTAGTCGTCCGCCCCGGCCTCAAGACCGACCACGATGTCCGTGTCGTCGCCCCGGGCGGTCGCCATGACGATCGGCACCTGGTCCTCGGTACGGATCCGGCGGCACACCTCGAGACCGCTGAGGCCGGGCAGCATCAGGTCGAGCACGACGACGTCCGGCCGGAAGGTCCGCAGCAGGGCCAGCCCCTCCTCGCCGGTTCCGGCGGCGGTGACGTCGTGCCCCTGGCGGCGCAGTGCGAGCCGGACGCCCTCCCGTACGGCGCGGTCGTCTTCGATCAGCAGGACGCGTGGCATGTGCTCAGTATCCGTACGGCTCTGGGGAGTTGAGGCAGCTACCGGCGTCGGCGGGGGAACTGTTACGGGACGATCACATAGGTCGGACAGATGATCGACCGTTATCTCTTCGTTATCGGCTGAGCGATATCCCATTACATGCCGTACTCACTCTTGATGACCATGAACACGACTGCCCGTAGCGCGAAGCCGTCCTCGACCAGGGGATCCTCCGCCTCCCGACCGTCCCGGCGTCGTCGCGGAGGCTCCGCGCAATCCGATGGACGCGGGCGGTCCGGCGGGGGTTCGGGCGGGCGCGGCCGGAAGAGCAAGGGTCCGTTACTCGGCGGCCTGGCGGCGCTGGTCGCGTTGGTGATCGCCGCCGCTGTGGCCGTGAACTGGACGACGTCCTCGTCCTCCGACGCCGCCGACGGATCCGCCTCCTCCTCGCCGTCCGTTCCGTCGCCGGACCCGACACCGGAACCGAGCGGCGCAACGGAGTCGGCCGAGGCGAGTGGGAAGCCCGACGAGAAGGCCGGCGGGAAGGCCGACGCCGAGCCGTCCGGAAAGGGCAGCCCCTCCGCCTCCTCGTCCTCCTCCGCGCCCGAGATCCCGGCCTCGGGTCCCGGCACGTTCGCCACCGCCGGCGGCACGAGCGGGACCGTCGGGGGGAAGGGTGGCCGGGTCCTGAGCTACAAGGTCGTCGTCGAGGACGGCCTCACGCAGTCGGCCGCCGATGTCGCCGAGCAGGTGGAGGGCATCCTCGCCGACCCGCGCGGCTGGACGGCCGACGGCCGCTCGGGCTTCCGTCGTGTCTCCAGCGGTACGGCCGACTTCGTCGTACGGCTCGCCACGCCGGGGACGGTGGACGCCATCTGCGGCAAGTACGGCCTGAACACGCGGGGCGAGGTCAACTGCAACGTGGGCAAGGACGTTGTGGTCAACCTCAAGCGGTGGCTGCTGGCGACGCCGGTCTACGCCGCCGACGTGGACGCGTACCGCGCGCTGATCATCAACCACGAGGTCGGCCACTTCCTCGGCCACGGCCATGTGACGTGCCCGGGAGCGGGGAAGCCGGCCCCGGCGATGATGCAGCAGATCAAGGGGATGCTCGGCTGCAAGCCCAATGTCTGGCCGTACGACGCGAATGGACGGTTCGTCACGGGGCCGGCTGTGTCCTAGGGGGTGGTCTGAAAGAAGAGGGCAACCTTTCCGGTCGCCGCGACCACAGATGAGTCGGAACCCCGTTCACAGGGGCTCCACACAACGCACGAGCCCCACAAGAACCACGTAAGGACTCATCCGTGGCATCCCCCTCCCACCGCAGGTCCCTCCGCAAGCGGCGCACCGTGCTCCTCTCCGTCGCCGCCGTGGCGGCCGCGGGTCTCGGCGCCGTCCCCTTCGTGATGAACGCGAACGCGGGTGTGGTCGACCTGGCGCACCAGGCCCTGCCCGCCAAGGACGGCTGGGCGGCGTCCGGTTCGGGCACGACCGGCGGTTCGAAGGCCGACTCCGCGCACACCTTCACCGTCAGCACCCGCGCCCAGCTGGTGAAGGCGCTCGGCTCGGCGACCGACACCACGCCGAGGATCATCCAGGTCAAGGGCACGATCGACGCCAACACGGACGACGCGGGCAAGAAGCTGACCTGCGCCGACTACGCCTCCGGCACGGGGTACTCGCTGTCCGCGTACCTGAAGGCGTTCGACCCGGCCACGTACGGCAAGAAGGCGCCCGCGGGCACGCAGGAGAAGGCCCGCGCGGCAGCCCAGGCCAAGCAGAAGAAGAACATCGTTTTCCGGGTCCCGGCCAACACCACCGTCGTGGGCGTCCCGGGCACCAAGGCCGGTATCACCGGCGGGAGTCTGCAGGTGCAGGACGTCGACAACGTCATCATCCGCAACCTCTCGCTCACCGCCACCGAGGACTGCTTCCCGCAGTGGGACCCGACGGACGGTTCCTCGGGCGAGTGGAACTCCAACTACGACTCGGTGACGCTGCGCGGCGCGACCCACGTCTGGGCGGACCACAACACGTTCAGCGACGCGCCGTTCTTCGACAAGTCCGAGCCGACCCACTTCGGCCGCAAGTACCAGATCCACGACGGCGCCCTCGACATCACCAACGGCTCGGACCTGGTGACCGTCGAGCGCAACCAGTTCACCAACCACGACAAGACGATGCTGATCGGCAGCAGCGACACCGACAGTGTCGGCAAGCTGCGCGTCTCCATCCACCACAACGTGTGGAAGGGCATCACCCAGCGCGCCCCGCTGGCTCGCATCGGCCAGATCCACCTCTACAACAACGTGTACGACACGACGACCCTCAACGGCTACGCCCCCAAGTACAGCCTCGACTCCCGGGCCAAGGCCCAGGTCGTCGCCGAGCGCAACTCCTGGACCGTCCCGTCCGGCGCGAACGTCGCCAAGCTCCTGAGCGGCGACGGCACGGGCTCGGTCGCCGGTACCGGCAACCTCGTCAACGGCAAGTCCACGGACCTCGTCGCCGCGTACAACGCGGCGAACTCGAAGAAGCTGAAGACGACGGTGAACTGGACGCCGACCCTGACAGCGGGCCTCCAGACCTCGGCGAACAGCCTGCCTGCGGAGCTGTCGGGCACGACGGGGGCCGGGGTTCTTTCCTGACCTCGCCCCACTGAAGACGCGAGGGTGGCCCGGGACTTGGCGTCCCGGGCCCCTTTCGTACGCCGCCGAGGCTGCCGCCCCTTGTCAGGGCAGGGTGAGGATGCGGGGGCCGGACTCCGTGATGGCGATGGTGTGTTCGAAGTGGGCGGCCTGGCTGCCGTCGATCGTGCGCAGGGTCCATCCGTCGGGGTCGGTGAGGTAGTCGTTGTGGCCTCCGGCCATGAGCATGGGCTCGATGGCGAGGGCGAGTCCGTGGCGCAGGGGGAAGCCGCGGCCCGGGCGTCCGTGGTTGGGGACGTGGGGGTCCTCGTGCATCTGGCGGCCGATGCCGTGGCCGCCGAAGTCGGACGGCATGCCGCAGGCGGCCTTGCGGGCGACCGTGCTGATGGCATGGGAGATGTCGCCGATGCGATGACCGACGGTGGCGGCGGCGATGCCCGCGTCCAGGGCCTGCTGGGTGGCGGCGATGAGTTCGAGGTCGGCGGGGCGCGGGGTGCCGACGATGAAGCTGATCGCGGCGTCGCCGGTCCAGCCGTCGAGTTCGGCTCCGCAGTCGACGCTGACCAGGTCGCCGTCGCGCAGGCGGTAGTCGCCGGGGATGCCGTGCGAGACGGCGTCGTTCACGGACACGCAGAGCACGGCGGGGAAGGGGACCGGGGCGAAGGAGGGCTGGTAGCCCAGGAACGGAGAGCTCGCTCCGGCCTCGCTGAGAACGGTGCGGGCGGCTTCGTCTAGCTCGCGCAGGCGAACTCCCACAGCCGCCGCCGCGCGGGCGGCCGCGAGTGCGTGGGCCACGACGCGCCCCGCCTCCCGCATCGCCTCCAGTGCCGTGTCCGTCTTGATCTCCACCATGTGTCGTGACTCCCTGCCGTGCGACGCAATGCAACGCAATGTGATGTCCTGCGGCGCCATACAGCGCTGCCCAATACTTATACCGGTATTAGTATCACGGTCGCGGGGATCCCGAGCGGAACGTGCGGCGGTACGTGTCCGGGGGGACGCCGATCGTGCGGTTGAAGTGGCGGCGCAGGGTGGTGGCGGTGCCCATGCCGGTGGCCGTGGCGATGGCGTCGATGCCGGTGTCGGTGGTCTCCAGGAGTTCCTGGGCGCGGCGGATGCGCTGGGTGAGGAGCCACTGGAGCGGGGTGGTGCCGGTTGCCGCTCTGAAGTGGCGGCCCAGGTTGCGGGAGCTCATGCGTGCCTGGCGGGCCAGGTCCTCCACGGTCAGTGGCTGGTCGAGGCGGTCGACGGCCCAGGGGAGCAGATCGGCGAGCGGGTGGTCGTCCCGCGCGGGCACCGGGGCGGCGACGAACTGGGCCTGGCCGCCCGCCCGGTGGGGCGGCACGACCAAGCGCCGGGCGACGGCGTTGGCCACCGACGAGCCGCGGTCGAGGCGCACCAGGTGCAGGCACAGGTCCAGCGCGGCGGCCTTGCCCGCGGAGGTGAGCACGCTGCCGTTGTCCACGTAGAGCACGTCCGGATCGACCTCCACCTTCGGGTAACGGGCGGCCAGGACGTCGGTGTGTGCCCAGTGCGTGGTCGCGCGCCGCCCGTCCAGCAGACCGGCCGCGGCCAGCACGAACGCGCCCGTGCAGAGGGAGGCCACCCGCGCGCCCGCCTCGTGGGCGGCCCGTACCGCGTCGACCAGGTCGGCGGGCGGGTCCTCGTCCACGTCCGCCCAGGCCGGGACGATCACGGTGTCGGCGCTGCGGAGCCGGTCGAGCCCGTGGTCGGGGTCGAGGCGGAACCGTCCGACCTGCACGGCGGCCGACCCGCAGACGGCCACGTCGTACCAGGGGCCCGCCACGCCCACCGGCGCGGAGTCGAACACCTCGTACGCCACGGACAGTTCGAAGTGCAGCATCCCGTCGGTGACGGCCAGCGCGACAGTGCCCATGTCTGCACTCATGCCGGGTCCGCGGCCGTGTTGCTGCTCCTGCTCCAGCTCCTGCTCATGTCCGTAATTGTATGGGGCGTGTCGTTCCGGACACTCACGGTGGAGTGCCCGGCCTCGGCAGGATGTCCGTATGGGAATCGAAGCGGGGTCGGGGCAGATGGTGGCGGTGTTCGGTGCGTACGGGCACACCGGGCGGTTCGTGGTGGCGCGGTTGCTGGAGCGCGGGTTCGTGCCGGTGCTCTCCGGCCGTGACGCCGGCCGGCTGGGGGAGCTGGCGGCGGCCTACGGCCCCGGGCTCGACGTCCGGCCGGCGTCGGTCGACGACGCGGCCTCGCTCGACCGGGCCCTGGCCGGTACGGCGGCGGTGATCAACTGCGCCGGGCCCTTCGCCACGACCGCCGCGCCCGTGATCGAGGCGGCCCTGCGCGCCGGGATCCCGTACGTGGACGTCGCGGCCGAGATCGAGGCCAACGCCGACACGTTCGCCCACTTCTCGGACCGCGCCCGCGCCGCCGGAGCGGTGATCGTCCCCGCGATGGCCTTCTACGGCGGCCTCGGCGACCTGCTGGTCACCGCGGCGATGGGCGACTGGACGACGGCCGACGAGGCGCACATCGCGTACGGCCTGAACAGCTGGCACCCCACGCCCGGGACCCGCGAGGCGGGCAGGATCTCCGGGGAGCGGCGCAACGGCCGACGCGTCCGCTACACCAACGGGCAACTGCAGTACCACAGCGACGCCCTGCCCACCCTGAAGTGGCCCTTCCCCGACCCGATGGGCACCCGGGCCGTCATCGGGGAGTTCACGATGGCCGACGTCGTCACGATCCCCAGCCATCTGACCATCCCCGAGGTACGCACCTACATGACGGTCGAGGCGGCCGGGGACCTGGCCGCCCCGGACACCCCGGCACCGTCCGCGGTCGACGAGCACGGCCGCTCCGACCAGACCTTCCTCGTCGACGTCGTCGTCCGCTCCGGCGACACCGAACGGCACGCCGTGGCGCGGGGCCAGGACATCTACGCCGTCACCGCGCCCCTCGCGGTGGAAGCGGTCCACCGCATCCTCACCGGCCGGACCCGCACGGTCGGCGTCGCCTCGGCGGGGGAGATCTTCGACGCCTCGGAGCTTCTGCGCGCGCTGGCGCCGCACATCTCCGTGGAAGTGGGTCAGTAGCGGACCTGGGTGGCTCGGTGGTCGGTCCGCGGCGTTCTGCTGCTGCGCGGGAACGCCTGGGCCGGCCTCGCCGTTCTTGTCTTTGAGTCCGGCGGCTGCCGTGTGTGGTGGCGCGACCCGGAACCGGCTACCGATCCCGAGTGCCATGTCCCGTTCCCGAATACTCTCCGGCGCGCTCATGGGCGCTGTCGTCGCGCTGCTCGTGGCCTGTTCCAACGAGACCGTGCCGACGGGCACCTCCGCGAAGCCTCCACGGGACACGTCCACGACGGCCCCAGTACCGACGGCCCCCGCCACCTCGGCTCCGGCCCCCACCCCGTCCTCCGCGAGCCCGGCACCTCCGACGGAGAGCGACACCCGGACCCGGACCGCCCGACTCGCCATCCCGGCGATCGGGCTCAAGGGCCTGCGCGTCGTCCCGTACGAGGGGACGACCGACGACTGGCCGGGCACCCGGATCCAGAACGGTGGCGTCGGAGCCAGTCCGTACGGGAGCGAGGGCGGGGTCGGGCCCGGTGAGGTCGGCAACTACCTCGTCACGGCCCACCGGCTCTCCGCCGGCGGCCCGCTGCGCGACCTCCCGTCCCTCGTCAAGGGCGACTTGGTCGTCGTCACGTCCGGCGGCAGGGTGTACGAGTACGAGATCACCGGCACCAGGGAGACCTCCTTCCGCTCCGAGCGTTCGCTCGCCGAACAGCGGGCGGAGGTCCCGGGTTTCCCGGGCCGGACCCCCACCCAGGCCATGATCACCATCTCGACGTGCGCGACACCCGAGGACAACGCGGCCGGAAACTTCTGGCGCGACGACCGCGGCAACCCCGAACACCGCATCGACAAGATCGGCGTACTGACGTCGGCCCACTGACGTCGGCGTACTGACGTCGACAACGTAGGAGGCGGGGAGGGCGTCCTGTGACGCCCTCCCCGCCTCCTGTCGCGCGCGTGCCCTCCGCGGCTACTCCGGTGCGCCGCCGAAGCGCTCCTTGTACGTCTCCAGGTCCTCGTCCGTGATCTTGGCGAAGAGGACCGGGGGGACCGTGAAGGGGATGCCGGCGGGGAGGAAGGTGAGGGACTTGGCTTCGGCCGCCGTCACCCAGGTCGCCGTGTCGTCCGGCAGGGCGAATGCCGAGCGCATCGCCTTGGAGGAGGCCGGGATGAAGGGTTCGGAGATGACCGAGTAGAGGTGGATGAGGTTCATCGCGACGCGGAGGGTGAGGGCCGCGCCGTCCGGGTTGGTCTTGATCTCCAGCCAGGGGGCCTTCTCCTCCAGGTAGGAGTTGCCCGCCGACCACAGGGCGCGCAGGGCTGCCGCGGCCTTGCGGAACTGGAGGGCCTCCATCTGGGTCTCGTACTCCGAGAGCAGGGCCGCGATCTCCTCGCCCAGCTTCGTCTCGGGGCCGCCCGCCTCCGCGCCCGCCGGGACCTCCTCGCCGAAGCGCTTCTTGGAGAAGGACAGGACTCGGTTGACGAAGTTGCCGAGGGTGTCGGCCAGGTCCTTGTTCACCGTGGACGTGAAGTGCTCCCAGGTGAAGGACGAGTCGTCCGACTCCGGGGCGTTGGCGATCAGGAAGTAGCGCCAGTAGTCCGCGGGGAGGATCTCCAGGGCGTGGTCGGTGAAGACGCCGCGCTTCTGGGACGTGGAGAACTTTCCGCCGTAGTACGTCAGCCAGTTGAAGGCCTTGACGTAGTCGACCTTCTTCCACGGCTCGCGGACGCCCAGCTCCGTGGCGGGGAACATCACCGTGTGGAACGGGACGTTGTCCTTCGCCATGAACTCCGTGTAGCGGACCGGGTTCTCGCCCGTGTCCGCCTCGTACCACCAGGACTTCCAGTCGCGGTTCTCCGGGTCCTTGTCCGACCATTCCTTCGTCGCGCCGATGTACTCGATCGGGGCGTCGAACCAGACGTAGAAGACCTTGCCCTCGGCGGCCAGCTCCGGCCAGGTGTCGGCCGGGACCGGGACGCCCCAGTCGAGGTCACGGGTGATCGCGCGGTCGTGCAGACCCTCGGTCAGCCACTTGCGGGCGATGGAGGAGGCCAGCTGCGGCCACTCGTCCTCGTGCCGCGCCACCCACTCCTCGACCTCGTGCTGGAGCTTCGACTGGAGGAGGAAGAGGTGCTTCGTCTCCCGGACCTCCAGCTCCGTCGAACCGGAGATCGCCGAGCGGGGGTTGATCAGGTCGGTGGGGTCGAGCACGCGGGTGCAGTTCTCGCACTGGTCGCCGCGGGCCTTGTCGTAGCCGCAGTGGGGGCAGGTGCCCTCCACGTAACGGTCCGGGAGGAAGCGGCCGTCCACCGGGGAGTACACCTGGCGGATCGCGCGCTCCTCGATGAAGCCGTTCTCGTTCAGGCGGCGGGCGAAGTGCTGCGTGATCTCGCGGTTCTGGGGGGACGAGCTGCGGCCGAAGTAGTCGAAGGCCAGCTCGAAGCCGTCGTAGACCGCCTTCTGGGCGTCATGGGCCTGGGCGCAGAATTCGTCGACCGGGAGGCCCCGCTCCTTCGCCGCCAGTTCGGCCGGGGTGCCGTGCTCGTCCGTCGCGCAGATGTAGAGGACGTCGTGGCCGCGCTGGCGGAGGTACCTGGCGTACACGTCCGCCGGGAGCATGGACCCCACCATGTTGCCCAGGTGCTTGATCCCGTTGATGTACGGAAGGGCGCTGGTGATGAGGTGTCGAGCCATTGCGGGCTGCTCCCGGGTCGTTACGTGGGGTGACGGTTCGGTGAGTGATGCTTCGATCGTCGACCGTCTTACGAACCTTGAAATCGTAGCCGACATGGGTGGGCCGCCCGCTCCCCCTTTTAAGGGGTGGGAGGCGGGCGGCCCGGTGGTGCTTCCTCTGGGGTTACGGGCGCCAGTTCGCCAGTACGCCCTCGTAGACCTCCGTGTCCGTGAGCTCGCGCGGGGTCGGGCCCGCGTGGAAGAACGCGGTGTTGTCCGTCTTGAGCTTGCGGAGGTAGTCGAAGGCCTTGTTGTCCTGCTCGCCGAACGCGACGAACGAGAAGAAGACGCCGGGGTGGTTCTTCGCCGCGTCCGTGAGGGACTGGGTCGCGGGGGTCTTGGCGTCCGGGGCGCCGTCCGTCTGGAAGATCACGAGGGCCGGGGCCGAGGGGGCGTCCGACTTCTCGTGGTGGGTGAGGACTTCCTGTACGGCGACGTGGTAGCTCGTACGTCCCATGCGGCCGAGGCCGGCGTGGAGTTCGTCGATCTTGTTCTCGTGGTCGGCGAGGGCGAGTTCGCCGGTGCCGTCCAGCTCGGTGGAGAAGAAGACGACGTGGACCGTGGCGGTGGGATCCAGGTGGGCGGCCAGGGCGAGGGTCTGCTCGCCGAGGGCCTGCGCGGAGCCGTCCTTGTAGTACGGGCGCATGCTCGCGGAGCGGTCCAGGACGAGGTAGACCTTCGCCCGGGTGCCGGTGAGGTTGTGCTTCTCGAGGGTGGCGGTGGCGGCGTCGTAGGCGGTGAGCAGGCCGGGGGCGTGGTCCTTGACCTGGGCGAGGGTGGTGGCGGGGGCCGTCCCCTCGGACTCGGCTTCGCCTTCGTTCGAGCCCGTGACGGGCTCGGCCTCGGCAACCACGAGCTCGGGTTCGGGCTCGGCCTCGGCAACCACGGGCTCGGGTTCGGGCTCGACGACGGGCTCGGGCTCCGGGGTCACATCGGCGACGACGGGCTCGGGCTCGGGCTCGACGACCGGCTCGGCTTCGACGACGGGCTCAGCCTTGGCGGCGGGCTCGGCTTCGACAACCGGCTCGGGCTCGACAACCGGCTTGGGCTCGGCGACGGGCTCAGCCTCGGCGGCGGGCTTGGCCTCGACCTTGGCCTTCGGCTCGGCGTCGACCACGGGTTCGGCCTTGACCTCCGCTTCCGTCTCCGCTTCCGCTTCCGCCTCTACGACGGGCTCGGGCTTCACCTCGGCCTCGGGCTCGACGACCGGCTCGGGTTCGACTACGGGCTCGGCCTCGGCCTTGGCGTCCACGACCGGCTCGGGCTCGGCGACGGGCTCGGCCTCGGCTGCCATCACCGGCTCGGCCTCGACGACGGACTCGGCCTTGGCCTCGACAACCGGCTCAGCCTCGGCTGCCACGACCGGCTCGACCTTCGTCTCCGGCTCAGGCTCGGCTTCGACGACCGGCTCGGCCTCTGCCGCCGCTTCCGTCTCGATGACCGGCTCGGCCTTGGCCACCGGCTCGGCGACCGGCTCAGCCTCAGCCGTCGGCTCCGCCTCAATCACCGGCTCGGCCTTGGCCTTTTCCGACGGCTCGGCCTTGGTTTCCTGCTCAGCCGTCGGAGACGCCTGCTTCGGGACCGTCACATTGTCGAAGGCCGCCGAAACCAGTTCGTCCACCACTGATGCCTTGGGCTCGGTGGCCGGGGCCGGCACGGTGGCCTCCGGCTCGGCCGCCGCCGCAGGCACCGGCTCGGGAGCCGTCTCCTGTCGGGCCGCCGGCACGCTCGGCTCGGCGGCAGGGGTGGCTGCAACAGCGGCAGTGTCCCCCTTGCGTGACTTTCCGAACGCATTCCGCAGGCGGGTGAGAATGCCCATGTGCGCAACCCTTCGCATGAGTTGGTTCCGTCAATCCCTGGCCAGGACGGACACGTAAGGTTAGCCGCAGGATTTGGAGATCTTGGGCAGGGTCGATTATGGCCTCCAAGTTAGGTTCCCCTTACCTTCCCTTTGCCTCGACACCCCTGCGGACTCCGGGGGTTCACCCCTCGTTCACCTCATGGCTGCGCCCCCGCACGGGCGTGCCCATAGCGTCACGCCGGACACAGACATAGGGGAGGGAACGTGCGCAACCTGCTGCCGTTGATCGGCTCGACCGGCTCACACCCGGGCGGCCGTTCCGAGATGACCTGTCGGTACCGCTGTGGTGACGCCTGCTTTCACCCGGCGCCCAACACCAGCGCCAACGAATACGTCGGCGACGTCATCGCCGGAGCGCTGAGCCGCCGTTCCATGATGCGCGCGGCAGCCGCCGTGACCGTGACCGCCGCCGCCGGGGGCGCGGTCGTCGGCGCGGGCGCGATCCCGGCCGCCGCCCAGGCGCCCGAGGGCACGCCCGCCGCCTTCACGGGCGGCAAGGCCGCCCGCGGCCTCCGCTTCACGCCCGTCGCGCCGAACACCGCCGACGCCGTGACCGTCCCCGAGGGCTACGGCCAGAACGTCGTCATCCGCTGGGGCGAGCCCATCCTGCGCGGCGCCCCGGCCTTCGACCCGGACAGGCAGACGGCCAAGGCACAGGCGGGCCAGTTCGGCTACAACTGCGACTTCCTCGCCCTGCTCCCGCTGCCGGGCGAGCGCGGCCGTCAGCTGCTCGTGGCGAACCACGAGTACACGGACGAAATCCTGATGTTCAAGGGATACGACCCCGCCAACCCCACCCGCGAGCAGGCCGAGATCGCCTGGGCCGCCCACGGTCTGGGTGTCGTCGTGGTCGAGGAGGACCGGAAGAGCGGCAGGCTCACCGCCGTACCCCGCCACCACCTCAACCGCCGCGTCACCGCGACCACCGAGTTCCGGGTCACCGGCCCGGCCGCCGGCTCGAACCTCCTCAAGACCTCCGCCGACCCGACCGGCAAGAAGGTCCTCGGCACGCTCAACAACTGCGCCGGCGGCGAGACCCCCTGGGGCACGACGCTGCACGGCGAGGAGAACTTCAACCAGTACTTCGCCAACGCGAGCCGTCCCACGGACGCCCGCTACGGCATCGGCACCGGCGCCACCGAGCGCAAGTGGGAGCGTTTCGACAAGCGCTTCGACGTCTCCCAGGAGCCGAACGAGGTGCACCGCTTCGGCTACATCGTCGAGCTGGACCCGTACGACCCCACGTCGACGCCCCGCAAGCGCACCGCGCTCGGCCGGTTCAAGCACGAGGGCGCGACCATCCGTCTCACGGAGGACGGCCGCCCGGTCGCCTACTCCGGTGACGACGAGCGCTTCGACTACATGTACAAGTTCGTCGGCAGCAAGCGGATGCGCCACGGCAACAGCCGCTCCGCCCGCGAGCACAACCTGACCCTCCTCGACGAGGGCACCCTGTACGTCGCCAAGCTCACCGGCGACTCCCCGGCGACCGAGATCGACGGCACGGGCAAGCTCCCGGCGGACGGCGAGTTCGACGGCAGCGGTACGTGGATCCCGCTGGCCACCGCCACCGCCAAGGGCGCCGTCTCGCACGTCGAGGGCATGACCGCCGAGGAGGTGTACGTCTTCACGCGCCTCGCCGGTGACAAGGTGGGCGCCACGAAGATGGACCGCCCCGAGGACATCCAGCCCTCGCCGCACAGCGGCAAGGTCTATGTCGCCCTCACCAACAACACCAACCGCGGTGTCGGCTCCAACGCCAAGGCGGACGAGGCCAACCCGCGCAACGCCAACAAGCACGGGCACGTCCTGGAGCTCACCGAGCGCCGCAACCGGGCCGACGCCCTGACGTTCGCCTGGTCGCTGTTCCTCGTCGCGGGCGACCCGAAGGACCCGGCCACGTACTTCGCGGGCTTCCCGAAGGACAAGGTCAGCCAGATCTCCTGCCCGGACAACGTGGCCTTCGACCCGCACGGCAACCTGTGGATCTCCACCGACGGCGCCCAGCTCGGCTCCCACGACGGCCTGTTCGGCGTGGCGACGAAGGGCGACCGCCGCGGTGAGCTGAAGCAGTTCCTCACCGTGCCGAAGGGCGCCGAGACCTGCGGCCCCATCGTCCAGGACCGCCGCGTCCTCGTCGCGGTCCAGCACCCGGGCGAGATCACCGGCGCGACCGTCGAGAACCCGGCGAGCATCTGGCCCGACGGCCCCGGCAAGATCGTCCGCCCGTCGGTGGTGGCGGTCTGGCGCAAGGACGGCTGCGACATCGGCGTCTGATACGAGGGATGGGGCGCCCTATCCGAGATAGGGCGCCCCCTAGCCACCTAGGGGCGCGGGGAACTGCGCACCCAGCCCCGACCAACCCGCACCCGACACACGACCCGCACCTACACACCCACCCGATCCAGCCACTCCCGATACCCCGGCGCCTCCCGGGCAACCTCCGAGTACGCCTCCCACAGCCCGGGGAACACGGAGTCCAACTCCCCCTCCGTACGCGCCGCGAGCAACAGCCGTACACCCAGCGGATCCCCCTGGATCCGCCGAACGGCCATCGCCGGCCCGGGCTGACACGTCGGCTGGCACACGGTGACGACCTCGCCGGTCGAGACGAGTGACGCGGCCGTGTGGTAATCCCCGTGCAGCACACGGGGATTGAGCCCCGCCGCCCGCAGCATCCGATGCACCGCGTCCCACTCGCCGTCCACCGTGGGATCGATCATCCAGCGGTCCTCGGCCAGGTCGGAGAGCTGGACCTCGGTGTGTGCGGCGGCCGGATGGTCGGCGGGCAGGGAGACGAACTGCGGTTCGCGTTCGACCAGGACGCGCAGCGCGAGCCCCTCCGGCACCCGCAGCGGACAGCCCTCCACCTCGTGCACATAGGCGACGTCGAGCCGGCCGTCGGCGAGCATGCGCAGCAGCGCGTTCGGGGAGACGTCCATCTGGAGGACCGGCTCCCGCTGCCGCGCGCGCAGCCGCCGCAGCCAGCCCGCGAGGGCGCGGCTCGCGGTGGAGCCGATGCGGAGCTGGGGACCGTCGTCGTCCTTCGCGGCGGCCCGCGCCTCCGCGACCAGGGCGCGCATTTCGGCCACCAGCGGGCGGGCGCGGCCCAGGACGATACGGCCGAGCGGGGTCGGCCGGCAGCCGGTGCGTTCGCGGAGGAAGAGCGGGCCGCCGAGCTCCTGCTCGATGCGCTTGAGCTGGGTGCTCAACGAGGGCTGGGCCACGCCGAGTTGCCGGGCCGCCCGGTGCAGGCTGCCGGTGTCGGCGATGGCGCACAGTGCGCGGAGGTGCCTCACCTCGAGCTCCATGCGGTGAGCCTAGGACGGTCACACGGGCCGCACCAGACGCACAAACCCCGACTGAAGGGGGCGAGTTGGGTTGGATGTGGATCGCTAAATGATCAGTAGTGGACTACTGGTGATCGTTTCTGACCGGGTGATAGCTGCGTCCTATCTCCGATTGCCATCATCACAGCCGCCTCACAGACGCAGACACTCACCGATGACGACTTCACCCCCCACTCAAGGAGTCATCGATGCGACTGTCCACCCGTCTGTCCACACCCGTTCTCTCGGCCGCGGTCGGGCTCGGCCTCACGGCCGCCGTGCTCGGGGCCGTACCGGCCTCCGCGGCGCCCGCGCCCGTCGCCCCGGCCGCCCCCTTCGCGGGCTACAACGGTTCCGGCGAGGAGACCAAGGCCAACAAGGCGTTCTTCGACGCGGTGCTGAAGTCCGTGGCCGAGAAGCGCGCCGCGAACCCGAAGGCCGCCGCCGTCACCGTCGTCTACAACGCCTCCTCCGCGCCCTCCTTCAGCGCCGAGATAGCCCGCAGCACCCAGATCTGGAACAGCTCCGTCTCGAACGTGAAGCTCCAGTCCGGCTCCAACGCCGACTTCACGTACCGCGAGGGCAACGACTCCCGTGGTTCGTACGCCTCCACGGACGGGCACGGCAGCGGCTACATCTTCCTCGACTACGCGCAGAACGAGCAGTACGACTCCACGCGCGTGACCGCCCACGAGACCGGGCACGTGCTTGGGCTCCCCGACCACTACACCGGGCCCTGCAGCGAGCTGATGTCCGGCGGCGGCCCCGGCACGTCCTGCACGAACGCGAACCCGAACGCGGCCGAGCGGGCCCGCGTCGACCAGCTGTGGGTCAACGGACTCGCGAAGGCACTGGCGAAGGTGAACCAGGACCGGTAGGTCCCCCTGGATGTACCACCCACCCCCCACTGACGTGGGCCGTCCCTCCTGCACAGGGGCGGCCCGCGTCGCCTTTTCAGCCCCCCGCTGCCCCCGCCGCCTCTGCCCCTGATCTACGAGTTCTTGAAGAGGGTCAGGTCCACGACGAGCGTCCGGTGGTCCGTGTTTCCGAGGTCCAGGAAGCGGGCCCTGTTCGCCGAGAAGTCCCGGGACACCAGGACGTGGTCGATCTGGGCACCGAGGGGCGGGGCCGTTCTGGCCGGCCAGCTCGGTGTGCGGGCGTCGCCGGTGAGGCGGGCGGCGTCCGCGAACCCGGCGTCCAGGATGCGGCGGAAGGCCGCGTGGTCCTGGGAGGCGTTGAAGTCGCCCGCGAGCACGGTCGGCCGCGTGCGGTTCGTGGCCGCGTAGTCGCGGAGGTCGGACAGTTCCCCGCGCCAGGTGGACAGCTGTGTCGGCAGCGGAGGCATGGGATGGGCCAGCTGGAGCCGGATCTCGTGGCCCTTCACATCGGCCGTGGCACCGGGCATGCCCATGGTGGCCGGGATGCCCGCGGCCGGCTTGAGGGGATGGCGGCTGAGGATCACCGAACCGTCGGAGCCCGCGCCCTCGACCGCCTGCCGGTAGGGGTAGGCGCCCTTGTCCCCTTTGCTGTTCTTGTCCTTCCCGAAGGCCTGCTGCAACTTCTCCTCGCAGCCGTACTCGCATTCCTGGACGAAGACGAGGTCGGGGCGCTGCTCCCTGATCGCGTCGATCAGTTCGTCCGTGGCCTGGCCGAACTCGACGTTCGAGGTGAGGACGCGGAGTTCGGCGACCGGGGCGCCCTTGGGCTGCGACGTCTTTCCGTACGGCTCGATGTACCAGGCGAGCGCGGCGAGCACGGCCAGGCTCCAGACGAGGCCGAGGCGCCAGCGGGTGAGGGCGGCGAAGAGGAGGGCGACGGCTGCGGGGGCGAGGAGCCAGGGCAGGAACGCGAGCAGTTGCGGTGCGGGAGTGATGCCGTCGGTGTCCGCGATGCGGCACCCGACGACTGTGCTCACACCGGCGAGCAGGAGTGCGGCGAACCAGGCGCCGGCCCGGCTTCCGCCGTGGCGGGACGCCGGGGCGTCGTCCGTCCACTCGTCCGTCTCAGCCGTTGCGCTGCGCAAATTCGCCCCCTTCCGTTTGCTGGATCCTCTCTTAAAGACGGGGGATGTGGGGGGACGGTTGAGGGCTGCTGCCGGGTGAGGGTCCGCTTGTGCTGGTCGCGCAGTTCCCCGCGCCCCCAAAGGGCGCAGCCCCACCGGGCCGTACTCAGAGACGACGCAGAAGCGCAGCCAGAGCCGCGTTGAACTGTTCCGGCTGTTCCAGGTTCGGCATGTGGGCCGATCGCGGGATGATCCGAAGGTCGGAGTCCGGGATCGCCGCGTGCATGGCCTGCGCGTCCGCCACGGGCGTGTACTCGTCGTCCTCGCCGACCACCACCAGCGTCGGAACGGTGACGCGGGTCAGCAGTTCGCGATAGTCGGGGCGTTCCGCACGCCCCCGCAGGGCGGCAGCCGCGCCCTCGGGGGAGGTGGCCGTCATCATGCGGTGGACGTGGGCCGCCACGTCCGGGTGGGCGTACGGGGCCACCATCCTGTGCAGGACCTCGTCGGCGTACGGCCCCATGCCCTCGCGGAGCAGGCGGTCGGCCATGTCGTTGCGGGACTTCCGGCCGGCCGGGGTCTCGGCCGCCGGGAACGTGTCCGCCAGGACCAGTGCCCGGACGCGCTCGGGGAACTGCCGGTAGCACTCCATGACGATCTGGCCGCCCATGGAAAGACCGGCCAGCGCGAACTCGCGTACGCCCAGGTCGTCGAGGAGGGCCGCGATGTCCTCGGCGAAGGTGGCGAGCGGGGTCAGCCCGGGGACCACCGGGGACTTGCCGTAACCGCGCAGGTCAGGGGCGATCACCCGGCGGTCCGGGGAGAAGGCGGCCACCTGCGGGGCCCACATGGTGCGGTCGAAGGGGTGGCCGTGGATCAGGACGAGGGGCACGGAGGTTGAGGCATGCGCGCCTTTGTCCTCGTACAGAAGAAAGGGAGCCATGTTCAGGACCATAGATTCCGGGAACTCCTCGGTGCAATAAGATCTTTGCCCTCGGTGCAATCCAGGAAGGGGTGGGCGTGGAGGACTATCGGCGGATCGCCGACCGGCTGGCCGAGGAGATCCTCACGGGACGGCTGAAGGCCGGTGAACGGCTGCCGCCGCAAAGGGTGTTCGCGAAGCGGCGGCGCATCGCGGGGTCCACCGCCGGGCGCGTGTACGGGGAGTTGGTGCGGCGGGGCCTGGTCGTCGGGGAGGTCGGGCGCGGCACGTTCGTACGCGCGGCGCCGGTGCCGTCGGGGCGGGCGCTGGCCGAGCCGGCGACCGCGACGGTCGTCAATCTGGAGCTCAACTACCCGTCCGTGGAAGGGCAGTCGGAGCTGCTGGCCGGCGGACTCGTGCCGCTGCTGCGGGCCGATGTGCTGGGGGAGGTGACCTGTACGGTTCCCGCCACCGGGACCGCCGCGGCGCGCGAGGCCGTCGCCGGGCTGCTGGCCGGATCGGGGTGGCGGCCCCACCCGGAGCAGCTCCTCTTCGCCGGGAACGCCCGGCAGGCCATCGCGGGCGCGCTCGCCTCGCTGGTACGGCCCGGCGGGCGGGTGGGGGTCGAGGCGCTGACGTATCCGCTGGTCAAGGAGATCGCGGCGCGGATCGGGTGCGTGCTCGTACCGCTGGAGACGGACGGGGAAGGGCTGCTGCCCGAGGCCGTCGCCGCCGCCCACCACTCCGCGCCGCTCTCCGCGCTGTACGTCCAGCCGACCCTGCACAATCCCACCTCGGCCACCATGGGGGACGCGCGCAAGCGTGAACTCGCCGAGGTGGTGCGGGAGTTGGGGCTGCCGGTCGTGGAGGACCGGATCTGGTCGTTCCTGCACGAGGAGGGTGTGCCGTTCGCCGCGTACGCCCCCGAGCGCGTCCATGTCGTCGACGGGCTGTCCAAGCGGGTCGCGCCTGGGCTGACCGTCGGGTTCCTCGTCGTGCCCGAGGGGCGCGTCGAGGAGGCGGCGGGGGCGCTTCGGTCGGGCGGGTGGACTGCGGGACGGTTCGCGCTGGAGGCGGGGACGCGGTGGATCCAGGACGGGGTCGTGGACCGGCTGGTCGCCGACCGGCGGGCGGACGCCGCCCGGCGGCAGCGGGTCGTCGCGGAACTGCTCGACGGATTCGCCGTACGCGCCGACCCGTGTGCGTACTACGCCTGGTGGGAGCTGCCGCCGCCGTGGCGCGCGGACACCTTCACGGCGGCAGCGGCGGCGCGCGGGATCGCGGTCACGCCGGGGCCCGCCTTCGCGGTGGGGGTGCGGGCGGCGCCGGACGCGGTCAGGCTCGGGCTCGCGTCGGTTCCGGTGCCGGTGCTGGGGCAGGCGCTGCGGACGCTGCGCGACGTCGCACGTGGTGGTCCATGACCCAGGTCACGGCGGCGACGGTGAGGCCGAGGGCGAGGATGAACCAGGTGGCCGTGCGAAGGGTCGAGGTCAGGGCGTCGTAGACCGTGCCCGCCGCCGCCCGGGACACATGGGTGGGGAGGTCGGAGAGTGTCAGGGCGCGGCCGATGACTGTGGCGAGGGCCAGCAGGGCCGCGCCCAGGGCCATGCCGAGTGCCGTGGCCGTGACGGCCTGGCGGCGGCGTACGGCCAGCAGGATGCCGCCGACGGCCAGGGCGACCGCCGCGAGAGGCAGCCAGAAGCCCGCGATCTCCAGCACGTGGAACCCCTTTCGGAGCGTGCCCAGTTCCTGGGCCTCGAGGACCGTGACCTCGGTGTGTTCGACGGGGATGCGGTTCGCCAGCGGCACCCGGTCGTAGGACAGCTGGGACTTCAGCTGCTCGGTGACGGGGGCCAGGTCGAGCGTGACGGCGCCCTCCCGGCCGCTGCGCAGGGCCCGCAGGACGGCGTCGTGCGCGGCCCGGTTCGCCGTGTTCCAGGCGGCGCGGAAGGCCTCCGTACCGGTGAAGGACCGCACCGCCCTGCGCACGTACGCGCGGACCTCGCCCTCCAGCGGTCCGACCTCGATCTGGTTCATGACCCCGTCGGTGACCGAGTCGGCGATCGCCTTCTGCACGTCGGGCCCGGCGGCGAGCGGTGCCATTGTGTCGACGTACCGTCCGGTGTCGCCGATCTCGTACTTCGCCCATGCCGAGAGCCCGCCCAGCGGCACGAGGACGCAGGCGAGCACGATCAGCAGCGCCGAGAGGACTTTCCGCACCTCTCAAGGAAGAACCCCGGCCGTGACCTCCGCCATCGGAGCACGGCCGGGGTGACTGCATCCGGGCCTGGATTGCGTTCTTCCGGGGGACATCGGGCCCCCTGGGAGCGCGTGAGCCGCTGCAACCGCGCTACTTGCGGTTGTAGAGCCGCATCGTCACCGGGCCGAAGACCGCGACGAGCAGTCCCGCCCAGCCCAGCGACCACATGATCTCCGAGCTCGGCCAGGAGCCCTCCATCAGGCCGCGCACCGCCGAGGACAGATGAGTGATCGGGTTGTTGTTGACGAAGGCCTGCAGCCAGCCCGGCATCGTCTCGGGGCGGACGAAGATGTCGCTCAGGAAGGTCAGCGGGAACAGGATCATCATGCTGACGCCCATCACCGACTTCTCCGTGCGCAGCAGCAGGCCGAACATGGTCCACACCCAGGAGAAGGCGAAGGAGAAGATCAGCAGGAGGACCACCCCTGCGAGCACTCCCTGGAAGCCGCCGTCCGGCCGGAAGCCCATGATCAGGCCTACCGACAGCATCACGACCGACGCCATCGCATAGCGCAGGGCGTCTCCGAGCAGATAGCCGACCAGCGTCGACGGACGCCAGATGGGCAGTGAGCGGAAGCGGTCGAAGACACCCTTCTCGATGTCGATGTTGACCGCGAGGCCCGTGTACATCGTGATCATGGTGACGGACATGACGAGGATGCCGGGCAGCAGGTACTGGATGTACTCGCGCGGGGAGCCCGCCAGGGCCCCGCCGAACAGGTACGTGTACATCAGCACCAGCATGATCGGGAACGCCGTCACGTCGAAGAGCTGCTCGGGCACGTGCTTGATCTTGAGCATCGCGCGCCAGCCGAAGGTGAAGGACGTCTGGATCGCGTTCGGCCGGGGCGGGCGCTCGGTGGCGACGAGCAGCGCGGCCAGGCTCTCGGTACTGACCGGCGCGAGGTCGGCGGTGTCTGTGCCGTTGGTGGGCTTGGTCGCGGTGCTCATGCCGTGGCCTCTTTCGTCTGCTGCTGCGTCTGCGGCTGGGGTGAGGTCTCCGCGTGGTCGGACTTGCCGGTGAGGGCGAGGAACACCTCGTCGAGACTCGGCTGGCCCAGGGAGAAGTTGTCGACGGTGATGCCCGCGTGGGCCAGCTCGGCGAGGGCACGGGACGCCTTCTCGGCGGCCCCGGAGCCGTTCGACGAGCCGTTTCCGACCCGGGCCGTCAGTGCCACCGGGTCCGGCTCCAGCTGTACGTCCGCGTCGAGGGCCTGCCTCAGCAGCCGCTCGGCGTCCGGGCGCTGGTGCGCGTCCCGCAGCCGTACGTGCACGGCTCCCGCGCCGACCGACGCCTTCAGCTCGCCCTTGGTGCCCTCGGCGATGACCTTGCCCTTGTCGATGACGGCGATCCGGGCCGCCAACTGGTCGGCCTCGTCCAGGTACTGGGTCGTGAGCAGGACCGTGGTCCCCTGGGCGACGACCGCCCGCACGATCTCCCACACCTGGTTGCGGCTGCGCGGGTCCAGGCCCGTCGTCGGCTCGTCCAGGAACAGCAGGTCGGGGGTGTTGAGGATGGAAGCGGCGATGTCGATACGGCGCCGCATACCGCCCGAGTAGTTCTTCACCTGGCGGGCCGCCGCGTCCGACAGCCCGAAGGCGTCCAGGAGCTGGGCCGCCCGGTCGTACGAGGCCTTCTTGCTGTGGCCCGTCAGCCTGGCCAGCAGCACGAGGTTCTCCGTGCCGGTCAGGTCCTCGTCCACCGAGGCGTACTGCCCGGTCAGGCTCACCCTGGTCCGTACGGCGTCCGCCTCCCGTACGACGTCGTGGCCGAAGACGTGGGCCTCGCCGCCGTCGGGGCGCAGCAGGGTGGCCAGCATGCGCACGGTCGTCGTCTTGCCTGCCCCGTTGGGACCGAGCAGGCCGTACACCGTGCCGGCCTCGATGCGCAGGTCCACGCCGTCGACGGCGCGGTTGTCGCCGAAGGTCTTCACCAGACCCGCGGTCTCGATGGCCGGCCCGGCCCATTGGTCGGTGCGGTTCTTGCTCGTCATGTCGGTCCGCCCATCCGCGTCGTTCTCTCGGCTTGATCGTGGTGTTTCGAGGTCTTCGAGTCGTCTTCGAGTCGTGAGTCGAATTTGAGTCGTATTCGACTCTTCGAGTGCTTTCGCGCCGCTTCCGTAGCTCTCAGGGTGCGTCCGCGTGGCCCGAAGAGCATCGGTCTGTCGACGCAGTCCTCGATCGGTCTCGAGATGCAGACCCTGGGGCGTCCGAAAACTCATCGGCGGGGAGGCAGGAGATTTCTCCGTCGCTCTCCCGGGGCTCCGGTGGAGGGTTCACCCGAACGGGTGTTTCCTGGTTCTGGGGACGGAGGCGGGGAGAAGGAGGCCGATCATGGGCATCACTCCGGCCCTGCGAACTCTTGCGATCGCCCTGGTCAGCGGCGGTGTGCTGACGGTGGCCGCCGTCGGCACCGCTTCTGCCGGTACGGCTTCTGCCGGTGCGGCGACGGCGGGCGATACGACGTCCGGCGGGTTGGCGGCGGGCAGTTCCGGCCACGGCGGCTCCGAGGATCCGGTGTGGGGCACCGTCGTCTCCCGCGGCGACCTCAAAGTGCGGGCCCATCCCGACACCGGCTCGGCCGTGCTCGGGCGGCTCTCGCCCGGCAGCCAGGACCGGGTCGCCTGTGTGGCGCGGGGCTCGCACGTCTTCGGCAACCCGCACTGGTACTGGCTCGTCGGGGCCCGTGCCTGGGCGAGCGCCGCGTTCGTGGACATCGGCGGGGCGGGGGTGCCGCGGTGCTCCGACCCCTGCGAGGGGGCCTGGAAGGACCGGTGGCACGACGGTTCGGGGGGCTGCAACGGCTGCGACGACGGTTCCTGGAGCTCCTCCGGCTCCTGGAGCGCGTCCGGTTCGTGGAGCTGGAGCTTCTCCGGCTCCTGGGACGCCTCGGGCTCGGGCTGGGAGTGGGTGCCCGGCGGGCGGTGAGTCCGAGGAGAACGGGTGGCCCGGGACGGGGAGCTGTGGGTGAGGCCCGGGCCACCCGCACACGTACAGCGGCCTGTGCCCGACGGGCACAGGCCGCTGTACGTGTTGTTCGTCGTACTCCGGTTCAGTCCTCGGTCGTGTAGTAGCGGTAGAACACCACCGCGAACACGCCCGCGGCGATCACGAGGGAGATGCCCGAGGACTTGAGGACGCTGGCGTCCGTGAGGCTGTAGAGGAAGCCGAACGAGATGCCCGCGAACACCGCCCACGCGAGGGCCCGGCCCTCCCGGGGGAGGCGTGGGGCGACGGTGTGGATGCCCTGGGCGACCACGGCGAACAGGACCGCGGTGACCACGCCCAGGAGGACGTTAAAGCCGGTGATCGGGCCCGAGTGGCGGTCGATGCCGGACGTCCAGAAGCCGTAGACGATGCCGCCGAGCGCCGGGATCGCGAGTTTCGCGGGGGCCGCCATCGTTTTTGTGGTGGCGGTGCGTGTGCGTGGTGCGGGTGCCGCGTGAGTCATCGGGCACTCCTCTCTTTCGCCCCTGCCTTCCAGAGCACACCTGGGGGAGCGCGGTGGCAAGTCGTGTACGGGGTGGCTGCCGCCGGCTTGCTTGTGGGTGCGGGTGGGTGTGAGTTGCCCGCGCAGTTCCCCGCGCCCCTAAAAGCGGGGCTGCGCCCCTGGCTTTTGCCTTCCAGGGGCGCGGGGAACTGCGCAATCTTTTAGGGGCGCGAGGAACCGCGCACTCGGCCAAAACTCACCTCCACCCAACACACCACGCCCACCCGCACCCAATAGCGAGCCGGCCGCAGGCCAAGCCGCAGGCCAAGGTGTGGCCAAGTCAGGAAGTCGGCGTGCGCCGAGCACCCGGTCGTGCTTCGCTGGGCGGATGAGCGGCGCGGATCCGGCCGGCCGCGCCCGGCGGCAGCAGCTTCTCCGGGTACGCGGCCGCAGTGTGGCCTGGATACCGCCCCTCCTCCTGCTCATCGCCATCGCGGTGGTCGACTGGAACACCTCGGGCGAGTTCAGGGTCATCTCCTGGATCGTCCTCGTCCCCGGCATCGCGGCGGCGATCTGCGGCGTCAGGGGAACCGCCGCCTTCGCCGTCCTCGCGCTCCTCACGTACATCGAGGTGGACGCCTCCTGGCCGCACCAGGACCAGACCGGCCTGCCGGACTTCATCCTGGTCGCCATGGGCGGCGCCCTGGCGACCCTGGCGTGTGCCGTACGCGTCCGGGAGGAGCGGCGGATGCTGCACATGCGGGACGTGGCCGACACGACCCGCCGCACCGTGCTGCGCCCCCTCCCCGCCCCGTGGGGCGGCCTCGACCACGCGGCCGTGTACCTCGCCGCCGACAGCGAGGCCCGCGTCGGCGGCGACTTCTACGACATCCAGCCCGGCCCGCACGGCACCCGGGTCCTCCTCGGGGACGTCCAGGGCAAGGGCCTGCCCGCGGTCGCGGCAGCCGCCGCCCTGCTGGGCACGTTCCGCGAGTCCGCGTACCACGAGGCCTCCCTGACCGTCGTCGCCGAACGGCTGGAGGTACGGATGGGCCGCCACCGCCAGTACGTCACCGACCTCGGCGAGGACCTGGACGGCGACCCCGCACGGGGCGTGGAGCGCTTCGCGACCGCGGTCCTGGTCGCCTTCCCGCCCCCGGGCTCCCCCACGGGCCACATCGAGGTCGTCAACTTCGGCCACGAACCCCCGCTGGTGGCGGGCCCGCGCGGCGTACGCGTCCTGCCGCCGGGTGACGGACTCCCGCTCGGCCTCTCCGCTCTGGCGGGCTCCGGCGCGGGCGTCCCGCCCGTCCGCACGGTCCCCCTGGCCGCCGACGAGACCCTCCTCCTCGTCACCGACGGCGTCACCGAGGCCCGCGACGCCGACGGCGTCTTCTTCCCCCTCCTCGAACGAGTGACCCTCGCCGTCTCCACCGACCCCAGGGCCGCCGACCCCCACCGCCTGGTGGAACTGGTCCACGACGGCACCCTCCATCACACGGCCCACGTCGCGGACGACACGACGATCTTCGCGGTGAGGCAGGCCCCGTAGGGGAGCGGCCCGCAGAGGCCGAACAAACCCCCACCAGCCACCCCCTATCGCCCCCACCCCAACACCCTTTGCACCCGCACCGGTTACCGTGCTGACCGTGGTGATCCAAGGGCAGGAGACAACGGCGATGCCAGGAACCGTATTGCTGCTCGCGGCGTCGCCGACGGGCAAGAGCTGCCTCGTGGACGCCGCGTCCGTACTCCCGATACTCGCCGCCGTCGGCCCCGACGTGCTCTCCGGCACGGACACGGCGAACGTCGTCGAGCTGGCCGACCCCCTGGAACCGCAGGCCGTCCTCACCCGCCTGCGCGCCGCCGCGACGGCCCCAGGCCCGCTCACGGTCTTCCTCACCGGCCAGCTCCAACTCGACCGCCGCCAACGGCTCCCGCATCTCGCGCTGGCCCGGACGACCCCCGCGACCGTCCGCTACACCGGCTTCCCCTGGCACTGGATCCGCGAGGAACTCCGGCTGCGTACACCGGGCAGTACGACGGTCCTCGTCGACCTGCACACGGACGCGGAGACCTGGCAGCACCTGGCCACTCAGCCGCTCACCGTGGGACCGGGCGCCCTGCTGTACGGCCGTGTCGCCCCGCCTCCCCCGCGACGCGCGGTGGCGTCGCCCACGTACATGAAGTCCGTGGCCACGATCCTCCGCAGCGGCCACCGTCCCCCGATCGCGTACCTCCACCAGCAGGCGCTGACACGGTCGTCGGGCGAGGACCCGGAGGCCGCCCGCCGGGACATCGTGCTGGCGATCGACCCCACGCAGCCCACACGCCCCGCACAGCCGACGCATCCCGCACAGCCACCGATGCACCCCGTACCCGGTTTCCAGCCCGCGCCGCCTCCAGTACCCGTGCCCGAGCCAGTCCCGGTGTCCCTACCGGCGCCCGTGCCGGGCCCCGCCTCCCCCATGACACCTCCGCCCCCGTCCCCGCCCTCCGACCCGCACGCCGAGATCACCGCCGCCGTCGAGAGCGGCAGGCATGCCGAGGCCGCGGAGCTGGCCGGGCGGCAGGAACAGGAAGCGCTGCGGGCGCACGGGCCCGGGGCCGACGAGGTCGTGCACTGGATGGAAGTACGGGCGGATCTGGCCATGTTCGCGGGCGACGCGGAGCTCAGCTGCCGGATCTGGCTGGCGGTGGCCGACGTACGGCTGGCCGCGGGGCAGGAGCCGGGCGCCCCCGGTGTCGAGGCGGCCGTGGACCGGGCGCATCACCAGTGGGGCCGTATCGAGGACTCCGCGCGGGCCCGTGAGCTCGGGCCCGCGCTGGCCGACCTGCGCCTGCGCGTTCCGGGGCGTCGGCAGGGCGCGTTGGACGATGTCCAGCGCAACCTCAGCCGGCTTCAGGCACAGGTCTGACGAGGCTGAGCCTTTCCTCGTCACCGGAAGGCGCCGGGGAGCGCGCTTCCAAGAGGCAAGTGAATCAAGCCAAGATCACGAATCGGTCTTGGCCTGATCAGAGTTCCCTCAGAAATCCCTATGCGGGTAGACGCCTGGTCACGCGGCGGTCAGCCGCACCCTGAACCAGGCCCCGGGTGGGGACGGTTCGGGATCCGGCGGCCGGATTCAGTCCGCGCACAGCAGATAGCCCGCGCCGCGCACGGTCCGTATCAGCGCCTGGCCGGGGCCGCCCAGTTTGCGGCGCAGGTAGTAGACGTACGTGTCGACGCTGCCCGAGCCCTCGGCGCGGTGGTTCCAGACGCGCTCCTGGATCTGGGCGCGGGTCAGCACTCGGCCGGGGTTCTCCATCAGGTAGCGCAGCAGGGCGAATTCGGTGGTCGTCAGGCTCACCGGGCGTCCGCCGGACCAGACTTCGTAGGTGTCGGCGTCCAGCCGTACGTCGCCGGCGAGCAGGCTGCGGCGTTCGGCGGAGCGGACCGAGGTGCGGCGCAGGAGCGCCCGGACCCGGGCCGCGAGTTCCCTGAGCTCGAAGGGCTTGGTGACGAAGTCGTCGCCGCCCAGGTCGAGTCCGCGGACGCGCTCGTCGACCGTGTCGTGGCCGGTGAGGAACATCACCGGCATGGTGTGCCCCCGGGTACGCATCGTCCGGCAGACCTCGAAGCCGTCGAGGCCGGGGAGGCCGACGTCGAGCAGGACGAGATCGGGGCTGTGGCGGGAGAGCGCCTCCAGCGCCTGGCGGCCCGTGGCGGCGCCGGTCACCCGGAAGCCGAGGAACTCCATCGCCGTGGTGAGCATGGCGCGCACGCACTCCTCGTCGTCCACGACGAGGAGATGGGCGGGGGCAGGGGAGACAGGGGTGGTCATGTCCTGTTCCTTCGCTGTGCCGACCGTGAAGGTGGGGGGTTATTGAGGATTCAACCTCAGGGGCCCCAATCGTCACACGTACTGCTCGGTAGCGGGTAACAGGTGTTACCGAGCAAACATCTCCAACGCCCCCGACACCAGCGTCCGTACGCCCGGCCCCACCGTCGCCAGGTCGGGTGCGAAGTGCGGGCTGTGGTTGCTGGGCACGGCCGCGAGCTGTTCCATCAGGTCGCCCCCGGCCGCCTTCCCCGCCGCGTCCCACACCTCGGCGGGCGTGCTCGTCACGAACCAGTACGCGTACGGGAGTCCGCCCTCGGCGAGGAGCGGGAAGTCCTCGCTGCCCATCACCGGGCCGAAGTCGAGGACTGTGCCCACGCCGAACACCTCACCGTGCACGGCGGCCACCCGGCGGTCGGTGTCGGCGTCGTTCACGGTGACCGGGAAGCTGCCGCCGACCGTCACCGTGGGCTCGCGCCGGCAGCCCGCCGCGATGCACTCACCCGCTGCGATCCGCCGGATCGCGGCCAGCATCCGCTCCCGCACCTCGGCGGACTGCGTACGGAGGTTGAGAGCGATGTGTGCCTCGGACGGGATGATGTTGTGCCGTGTGCCCGCCTCGATCCGGCCGACCGTCAGCACGGCGGATTCGCGGGCGGCTATCTCCCGCGAGACGACCGTCTGGAGCCTCGTCACGATGTACGCGGCCGTCACCACCGGGTCCACGGTCGCCTCCGGCCGCGAGCCGTGCCCGCCCACCCCGTGCACGACGATGTCGACGTCCGTCGAGGCCGACATGATCAGTCCGGGCGAGTGCGCGTACAGCCCGGTGGGGCCGGGGGCCGCGTGCTGGGCGAGCAGGACGTCGGGGCGCGGAAAACGTTCGTACAGGCCGTCGTTCACCATCGCGGCGGCGCCCTCGCCGGTCTCCTCGGCGGGCTGGCCGACGACCAGCAGCGTGCCGTTCCAGGTGTCGCGCCCGGCGGCGAGCGCGTCGGCGGCGCCGGTCAGCCAGGTGACGTGCAGGTCGTGACCGCAGGCGTGCATGGCCCCGGAGGTCTCGGAGGCGTACGGCAGTCCGGTCTCCTCGGTGACCGGCAGAGCGTCCATGTCGCCGCGCAGCAGGACGGTCGGCCCGTCGCCGTTGCGCAGCATCCCGACGACTCCGGTGCCCCCGATGCCGTCCACCGTCTCGAACCCGGCCCCGGCGAGGCGCTCGGAGAGTCTCGCGGCCGTCCGGCGCTCCTGCCCCGACAGTTCGGGATGGCGGTGCAGGTCCCGGTAGAGGTCCTCGAGGGCGGGGACCGGCAGGTCGGCGGTGAGGTCCAGCGCGGTGCGTGCGGCGGGTGAGGTCACCGGGCCAGCGTATGGCCGTACGCCGTCCCGCGGGCCGGGATGGGAACGTCCGCGCGGTCGGCGCGATGCCGTCGGTGCGATGCCATCGCCGTGAGGCCGTCGTCGTGAGGCCGCTGTCCTGACGCGTTTCTTCAAGACCGGCGTGCGCGGGCGCTCCTAGACTCCGGACATGGATGAGATCGAGCTGCTTTCGGGTGTTCTGTCCAAGACCGGTGACCTCATCGAGGGCGTCGAGCCCGGGCGGCTGGGTGCTCCGACGCCCTGCGAGGACTACGACGTCGAGACGCTGGTCAACCACCTCGTCGGCTGGCTGCTGCTGTTCGAGGCCCGCTGCCACGGCCGCGCGTACGACGCCGAGCCCGCGCGGTACCGGTCCGGGGCGGACCCCGCCGGTGAGTTCCGGGCCGCGGCGGCCGGACTGGTCGCCGGATGGCAGAAGTACGGCTTCGACCGCGAGGTGGGCGTGACCGGCGACGGCAAGCTGCCCGCCGCCATGGTCCTCAACATGACCCTCATGGAGTTCACGGTCCACGGCTGGGACCTGGCGGTGGCCACGGGGCAGCCGGTCCCGTACACGGAGGAGGAGGCGGCCGAGATCCTGACCCGAGCGGAGGCCACCCTCCCACCCCAGTTCCGGGGCGAGGGCATGCCTTTCGGCGACATCGTCCCGGTGCCGGACACCGCCCCGTCCACGGACCGCCTGGCAGGCTTCCTGGGCCGAGACCCAGCACGCTTTTAGCGTCCTGGGCCGAGACCCAGCACGCTTTTAACCGAGACCCAGCACGCTTTTAGGGGCGCGAGGCTGTATCGATTTGCGGCTCCGCCGCGTGGGCGCACCTAGCCACGACTGACCCGCACGTCAAAACTTGCTCCCCCGCGGAGCGGATCAGGCTCTCGTCACAGCGGCGGGTGCGCCGGCGCCGGACCAAGCGTGGTCGTGCCCGGCGCCGTGCGGTGGCCGAGCCCCGTGCGGTACGCATCCAAAGCCGCCTCGATCCGCCCCGTACGCCGCAGCAGATCCCCCAACAACCGGCACAGGTCGGCCAAGTCGCCCGCCGCACCGGCCCGTTCGAGAAGGCTGAGCGCACGCACGTAGTGCTCCTCGGCGGTCTCCGTGTCCCGGGCGTCCTCCGCGATGATGCCGAGCAGCCGGTGCGCGGCCGCGGAGTGGACGGCCCCGCGCTCCGAACTCAGGTCCCCGAGCACGTCGTGGAGCAGGGCCGCCGCCTCGTCCGACTTCCCGCGCCGGTGCAGTACGTCCGCCAGTTCCACGGCGACCTGGCTGGTGTAGAGCGTGGCGCGCTGCGCGGAGTGCATGGCCTGCGCCTCGCGCAACTCGCCCTCCGCGCGCTCCATGTCGCCGTTCTGCGCGTGCATGTACCCGCGCATCCAGTGGCAGTTGGCGAGTTCCGTACGGATCTGGAGCTGGCGGTACAGCTCCGCCGCCTTGCCCAGGGAGGCGTCCGCCTCGGCGATACGGCCCTCGGCGATCATCGTGCGGGCGACGGACCGGTGCATTCGGGCCAGCAGCGCGGGGTCGCCGACCTGCGGGGCCAGCGCGAGCGCGTACTCCGCCGCCTGCGCGGCCCGTGCGTGCGCTCCCATGTCCATGTACGGGGCGATGACGGCCGCGTAGAGCAGCAGCAGGGCGTCCGGATCGTGCAGCCCGCCACGGTTCAGCTCGTCGATCGTGGATTCCAGCAGGTAGCAGGAGTACCGGAGTTCACCCGCGAGGTAGTGCGAGACCGCCCGGCCGCGCAGGGCCGGGACCCGGACGGGCAGCGGGGCGTCCGCGAGCCGCTTCTCCGACTCCTCGAAACGCAGCCGGGCCGTTCCCAGATCCCCTGTGGACAGGGCGCATTCGCCGAGGCCGAGGAGCGCGGCGGCGCACTCGGCGTTCAGCCCGTGCGACTCCGCCTCGGCGAGCAGTGCGGTGTACTGCTCGGCGGCCACCTCCGCCTCGCCGGTCGCCAGCGTCCGCTGGGCGTCGGTGAGCCGCAGCCGCAGGTCGGTGGCGAGGTGCGCGGGCCGCCCGGTGGCGAGCTCCTCGTAGGCGACCCCGAGCCGCTCCGCGATGTGCCGCAGCGCCTCTTCGGAGGGCCGTACGCGGCCCGCCTCCAGCGTGGAGACGTACGCGGGTGTGTAGGCGGGTTCCGCCAACTGCTTCTGTGTCAGCCCGCGTTCCGTACGCAGCTGCTGCACTCTGCGCCCGATGATTCCCGGGTCGTCGCGCTCGGCCATGGCGTAAGCATGCCAGTAAGTCGACTTACACCCGCACGCTATTCAACTTCCCGTTGCAAGAGGGCAGTTAGGACGGGCGGACAGGCAGCCGATCGGCTCAATGAGGCCCTTGCCCCGGAGGCGAACACGCCCTAGGTTAAGCGGCGCGTTAAGCGCACGATGACGCAGACTTAATACGCTGGCCTACGTTGACGATGCGAGGTTGTCGCCGTGTTCCGACGCATTGCCACTCGCTTCTTCCCCGCCCGGTTCGTGACCGCGCTGGGGGCCGCCGTGATCGCTTTCGCAGCGCTGATCAGTGCGGCGGAGGCGGGCCCGCACTAGCGTCCCGCCTTGTGTTTTGCTGGTTGCTGGTTGCTGGTTGCTGGTTGCTGGTTGCTGGTTGCTGGTTGCTTGGTTGGGTGCGGGCCGGTGGGGCCGGTCGCGCAGTTCCCCGCGCCCCTGAAAGAATCCAGAGGCTGCGCTCCCGAGGCTGAAGAGACGGGGCTGTGCCCCTGTCCTCCGTACCCCCACCGGCCCGCCGTATCAGCCGGTCAGCATTCGCCTCGCCAGACCACTCGGGTGATGGTGAGGCCTGCCTCGGCGTTGGCCTTGTACTTGCCCGGGCCCGGGTTGTAGTGGAAGCAGTCGGTCGAGGGCTGGCCGCCCAGGAGCGACGTCACGTCCACGTGGTCCGCGCCCGGGAAGACGGTTCCGTTGTTGAAGATGGAGCCGACGGACAGGTTGCCCGACCAGTTGCCCGCGACCTTGAGGACGAGCCTGCCGGTCTGGTTGGGGCCGCTGTAGGCGCAGAAGTTGCCCTTCCCGCAGCCGGGCGGGTTCGCCTCCGCCGACGCGGTCGGGGACACGGCGAGGACACCGAGGAAGGCGGCCGCGACGGTTCCGGCGCCCAGGGTGACGAGTCGCTTTCCGGTCAGCATGATGAGGACTCCTCCGTAGCCGGCGCTCGTGTGGTCAGCACGTGCGTTGCTCGTGTGGTCGGCATGCCCGTTGCTCGTGTGGTCAGCACTCGCGTTGTCAGCACTCGCCGCGCCATACGACCTTGGTGATGTGGACGCCGGCGACCGCGTTCACCTTGTAGGCGCCGGGGCCCGGGTTGTAGTGCAGACAGGCCGTCTCCCCGCCGCCGCCGGGCGACGTGTACGTCACGTCGACGTGGTCGGCGCCCGGGAAGGCGACCCCGTTGTTGAACACCGAGCGGATGGCGACGTTCCCGGACCAGTTCCCCTTGGTCTTGAGGACGAGCTGGCCGGTCTGGTTCTCTCCGCTGTAGGCGCAGAAGTACTCCTTCGCGCACCCGGGCGGATTGGCTTCGGCCGAAGCACTCGGCGCGGTGGCCAGCACGGCAGTGAAAGCCGCGGCTGCCACCGCTCCGAAAGCGGCACGTTTGCGCATGTCGTTCTTCCCCCTTGGCCGTTGTGAAGATCTTGGTCGCGTACGCCCTTCAGGCTGCCCGGTGCCGACTGTTCCTGCCAGGTGTTTCGGCGCGCGCCGAAAAGGGCTGGTGGAGCGCTGGAACGGTGGTGCGCGCGACGGTTCACGCGGCCGTGTGGCGTGCGGCGATCCGGGGAATGGTGAGGGCGAGTTGGCGCGAAAAGACATTTCGTGATCTTCGAATCCAAGGGAACATTTCACGCCGATGCCTCAGCCGATCGCACCACCGACCGTGAGAGTTTGCCGTGCTCCGAGTGCATTTCACGTGCGAAGACCTGCTCAGAACCCGAGTGGCCGCCGCGCCGGACCCGTTGTGGGAGACCGTGCTCAGCGCGAACCTGCTGGCGACGCGTCAGGGCCGGGCCGTCTTCGGCGCGTGGCGTGCGCAGGCACGGGCCGGGCTGCGACGGCTGCCCCGTCACCAGCTGCACCTGGTAAGGACTTTGGCACCGCCCCGGGGCAGCTTTCCCGACTTCCTCAATCCGGCGGAGGCCGCCCAGGGGCTGTCGGAGGGTGTGCGGGCGATCCTGTCCACGCCTCGCCGACGGCTGGCCGAGGAGATGAACGTACTCACCGAGGCACCGTCGTGGCTGCGCCCCCTCGCGGACGGTGAGCCCGCGGCGCTGGAGAACCTCGGGCAGGCGCTGCACGGTTACTTCCACGCGGCCCTGACTCCGTACTGGTCCGCGGTGCGGGCGCAGATCGAGGCCGACCGGGCCGTGCGGGCGCGGGAGATGCTGAGCGGCGGAGTCGAGGCGCTGCTGTCGAGCCTGGGTCCGGCACTGCGCTGGCGACCGCCCCATCTGGAGGCGGAGTACCCGCTCGACCGTGAACTGCGGCTCGACGGAAGGGGGTTGCTCCTGGTGCCGTCCGTCTTCTGCTGGCAGGCACCGATCACGCTCACCGACCCGAACCTGCCGCCCGTACTGGTCTATCCGGTCGCCCGGACCCACCACTGGTGGCTGCCCCAGCAGTCGGGTGCCGGGCCCCGCACGCTCGGCAGGCTCATCGGGCAGGGGCGGGCAGCCGTCCTCCAGGCGCTGGAGGACGGCGGCACGACGAGCGAGGTGGCCCGGCGCGCGGGCGTGACCTCCGCGACGGTCAGCGAACACGTCAGGATCCTGCGGGAGGCCGGCCTGACCGCGTCGGTCCGCGACCGGAACACCGTGCTGCACGTCCCCACTCCTCTGGGCCTCAGCCTGCTGACGGCGAACCGGCGGACGTGAACCGGCGGACGTGAATCGAGGTGCGGCCGCGCCCCGAAGGGCCCCCGCGGAGCGCTCAGTTCTCCAGGCGCACCGGCATCAGGAGCGAGAAGGTGTCCTCGGCGTCGGGCCGTCGGACGGCCAGGGGAGCCGTGGGAGCGCCGAACTCCAGCACCAGCCGGTCGCGGGCTCCGGCGTCGAGCGCGTGCAGCAGGAACTCACGATTGACGGCGACGTGGTTCTGATCGTCCGCGTCCCCCTCGCCGTCGGCGCAGACGGTCACCGTGCCGTCGGCCGCGGGCCTGAGCACGCTGAGGTCGCAGGGCTTGCCGTCCGGCCCGGGCGTCTCGCTCGTACGGACGGGCCCGGTCTCCAGCGCTTCGCGGAAGGCGGGCACGTCGACGACCGCGCGGCGCCCGGCGGGCAGGCGGACGAGACGGCGGTAGTCGGGGAAGTCGTGGTCCAGGCACTGCCCGGCCGCCTGCCGGTCCCCGGCCTCCAGCGTCACGCGGTCACCGTCCACGGAGAGCCGGACGGGTCCGTCCCCGTCCTCACCGCTCAGCAGCGCCCGCATCGCGTCGGCGAGCGGGGCGGGCACGATGACCTGTTCACGGGCCCCGTCGTGCCCGGTGGCGCGGGCCCGCGCGACGGCCATCCGGTACCGGTCGGTGGCCACGACCCGAAGTGCCTCGCCCTCGATGTCGAACAGGACGCCGCCGAGCATCGGCAGCTCCGGGTCGGTACCGGCGGCGAAGCGGACGGCGTCCAGCGCGGCGGCCAGTTCGGCCGCGGGAACGGTCAGCCGGACGGCGGCGGTGCGCTGCGATGTCATGGGTTTCTCCCTGCCTTCGAGTAGTGCTCGGACCGCGGAGAACTCGCTGCGGGCATCGGACAGCCCCAGTTCGAGCCGGCGCAGATGCGCCTCAAGCAGCTTCCGTACGAGGTCGGTGTCCGCGCCGGACCAGCCGGCCAGCACCAGCCGGATGTCCGGCAGGGGCATACCGGCCCGGCGCAGCCGCGTCAGCAGGCGCGCCTCCTCGCACTGCTCGGGGCCATACCAGCGGTAGCCGCTCACCGGATCCACCCAGGCGGGGACCAGCACCCCGGCACGGTCGTAGAACCGCAGCGCACTCACACTCAGCCCGCTGTCCCGGGCCATCTCCCCGATACTGCGCATCTCGCTCTCCACATCCGGAACTCTGGGCCCTGCACAAGGTCGAGGGTCAACAACCCCACTGACAGCCCGCACCGGGCGAAAACGCAGACCCCGCACAGAACCACCGGTTAGCCTGCGCGAACGTACGACGGGTGAGGCGGGGGCGGGAAGCAAGGCGCGTGGAGACAAGGGGCGTGGACACGAGTGGTGCCGGGAACCGGCGGCGGGTGGCCGACGGGGCACGGCTGGTGGTCCGGGCGCTGGTGTACGTGGTGGTCGGCGGGGTCGCGCTGGTCGTCATCGCCACCGTCGGGTCCGTACTCGGGCCGATGGTCGCGCTCGACATCGCGACGCCTGCCATGGCGGCCTGGTGGACCGTGTTCACGGCGGTCGCCGTGCAGGGCATCCCCTTCCTTCTCCTTGGCACGGTGGTGTCGGCGGCGATCGGGGCGTTCGTGCCGGAGCGGGTCTTCAGACGCGTACTGCCGAAGAACCCGGCGCTCGCCGTGCCCGTCGCGGGAGCAGCTGGCGTCGTACTGCCCGGGTGCGAGTGCGCGTCGGTCCCCGTGGCCGACAGCCTGATGCGACGAGGAGTCGCACCGGCGGCGGCGCTGGCATTCCTGTTGTCGGCCCCCGCGATCAACCCGGTGGTACTCGTCGCCACCTCCATCGCCTTCCCGGGCAACCCGGCCATGGTCGGCGCCCGCCTCGTCGCCTCGCTCGCCACCGCCGTGGTGATGGGGTGGCTGTGGGTGCGGTTCGGGAAGGAGGAGTGGCTGCCGACGCGGCGTACGCCGGAGGCGGGAGCCGGAGCGGCCACCGCCGGCTGGCGGGGCTTCCGGGACGGCCTGCAGCACGACTTCCTGCACGCCGGAGGCTTTCTGGTGCTGGGCGCGGCAGCCGCGGCGACGTTCAACATCCTGGTGCCGCGATCCCTGCTGGACGTGTTCACAGGATCGCCCTGGCTCTCGGTCCTGCTGCTCGCCGTCCTCGCCGTGGTGCTGTGCGTGTGCAGCGAGGCGGACGCCTTCGTGGCCGCCTCACTGACCGGGTTCTCGCCGACGGCCCGGCTCGCCTTCATGGTCGTCGGCCCGATGGTCGACCTGAAGCTCATCGCCCTCCAGGCGGGGACCTTCGGGCGGGCGTTCGCGGTCCGGTTCTCGGCCGTCACATGGGTGGTGGCCGTGGTGAGCAGTGGAGTGGTGGGCTGGTGGCTGCTGTGACGACCCGACCGCGTACGCGCCTGAGGCCGCGCCCCCAGGGAGTGCTCCTCATCCTGTGCGGCGCCGCCCTCCTGCGGATCGCCCTCTTCAGCGAGCTGTACCTGCGCTATGTGAAGGAGGGCCTGCGCCCGTACCTGGTGATCTCGGGCGTGGCACTGATCGCGCTGGGCCTGGTGGGCATGATCGGCCGCGACGAGGGCGAGGACGAGCATGCGGTCCACGACGAAGGCGCCGCTCCGACCGACGCCGGACATGGCCGGGAGGCCCACGCCGGGCACGACCACGACCACACCCGCAACCCCCGCATAGCCTGGCTCCTCACCGCCCCCGCCCTGGCCCTCCTCCTCTTCCCGCCGCCCGCGCTCGGCTCGTACAGCGCGGGCCGCGAGGAGGCCAGGGTCGCCGCCCAGGGCACCGGCACCTTCCCCGAACTGCCCGCCGGGGACCCCGTCGACCTGACCCTCGGCGCCTTCGCCTCCCGCGCGGAGTGGGACACCGGGGCCTCCATGAAGAACCGCACGGTTCGCCTCACCGGCTTCGTGACCCGCGACGACGACGGCACCTGGTACATCGCCCGCCTCCTCGTCACCTGCTGCGCCGCCGACGCGCAGGCACTGAAGGTCCAGATCCGCGACGCGGACGCCCCGGCGGCCGACGCGTGGGTGACGGTCACGGGGACGTGGCACCCGACGGGCAAGCCGGGTTCGGACGCCGCACGTCCCGTGCTGGATGCCGCGTCCGTGAAACGGGTCCCGGCGCCATCGGATCCGTACGAGAAGCGTTGACCGAGCCCCGCGCCCCTGAATAAAGGGGGGCCCTCTCTGCTTTATTACCCGAGTCGTTCATTCGGGGTCTATGTGCATGATTCCGGCGCTACAGTTCGTCACTGATGCGCTGGGTGTGGGGCGCGTCACACATCGCGACGAAATGAGCCGACGGGTAGTACCTGTGCGGCGGTGCATTTGGGGGGCCTCGTGCACGAGATGGTCAAGGGTGCCAATGTCGGCCTGGCGGCGTTGAGCGAAGACGTGGGCTCGGTGATGGTGAGCCTGGGCTGGAGCAGTCCGACGGGTGAGGGCGACGCGGACGTGTCCGTGCTGTTGCTGACGGCGGACGGCAAGGTCCGCAGTGACGCTGACTTCTACTTCTACAACAACCCCGTGGCGGCCGACGGGTCCGTGCAGTTGCTGGGCAAGACGCCCACCTCCGACGGCAACGAGGACCGCATCACCTTCGATCTGACCGCGATCCCGGCGGACGTCGAGCAGGTCGTCGTGGCGGCGAGCCGCTACAACGGAGGCCGGTTCGGGGATCTGGACGACGTACGGGTGACCCTGGCCGACGGCTCGGGCGAGGGGCTGCTGAGGTTCTCCATCGAGGACGCCGGTGCGGTCGGCGCGCTGCTCTTCGGCGAGCTCTACCGGCGGGCCGGCGACTGGAAGTTCCGCGCCATCGGGCAGGGATACGAGTCCGGTCTCGCGGGCCTCGCCCAGGACTATGGCGTCGATGTCGACGACGATGCGGAGGAGGCGGAGGCGGCCGAAGAGACCGGGGCTGCCGTCGCCGAGGACGTCCCGCCGGAGGAGATCCCCGCGGAGGCGGCGGCCGAGCCCGTCGCGACGGAAGCGGGGCCCGAGGCCGCGACCGCGGTCGAGGTCCAGGCCGTGGGGACGGCGGTGCCGTTGGCCGCCGTGCCAGCCCCAAGTCCCGTTCCTGTGGTGGAACAGATCGTGACCGAGTCCGTCGAGGCACCGGCCAAGTCGGTCCCCCGGCCCCGTACGGCGAAGAAGAAGGTCACGCTGCCCAAGGTGGCCAAGAAGTCGCTCGCTGAGAACGACTCCTGGCGGGCCGCCCGGCTCTTCCCGGTCTCCGCTCTCAAGAGCGACCGGGACAGGGAGACCCGGGCGACCTCCGTGCTGCTGTCGGTGATGGCGCAGGTGCCGGAGTTCGGCAGGCGGCTCACCGCCGGTTTCGGGGCGCCCGCCGGGCGGATGGAGATGTTCACCGAGGTATCGCTGCCCAACGGCGACTCCCCGCGGCGGCCGGACGGCGTGATCCGGGTCGAGCGGGCGGGCAAGCTGTGGACGGCGCTGGTCGAGACGAAGACCAACGGCAACGCCCTCAAGCCGGACCAGGTGCAGGCGTACACCGAGATCGCCGCCCGCCGCGGCTACGAGGCCGTGATCACCCTCTCCAACGACGTGGAGCTGGACGGCAGTCCGCTGGTCGACGTGAAGACGGACGGCCGGCGTAAGCACAAGGTGGCGCTGCGGCACCTGTCGTGGGCCGACGTCGCCCACCAGGCCCAGATGCTGATCCGCCACGAAGGCGTCGGCAACGCGGCGCACGCCTGGCTGCTCCAGGAACTCCTGCACTACCTCCAGCACGAGAACTCCGGCTGCCACGGCTTCCAGAACATGGGCCCGGCCTGGGTGCCCGTGCGCAACGGGATCGACGACGAAACCCTCTGCCAGGGCGATCGACGTGCTGTGGAGGTCGTCGAGAGCTGGGAACGGCTCGTACGGCAGGTGTGTCTGCGCCTGGGCGGCGAACTCGGGCAGAAGGTGCTTCCCGTGCAGCGGGCGAAGCGCGGCACCGACCCCCGCGTCCGCCGCGCGGCCCTCGCCGACCAGCTCTGTCTGGCCGGCCGCCTGGACTCCGAACTCCGTATCGAGGGCACGCCCGGCATCCTCGCGCTCTCCGCGGACCTGCGGACGGGCAAGCTGCGGACGTCCATCGAGATCGCCGTGCCCGAGCAGGGCTACCCCCTCACCTGGGCCAAGCGGCTCATCCGGCAACTCTCCGACGCACCGGCCGACTTGCATGTCGAGACCCTGCTCGACGGGCATGTGGGCGGCCCGCGCGGCACGTTGGAGCGGCTGCGCCCGGAACCGGGCGACATCCTCCCCAAGAACAACGCCGAGATCACCGGCTTCCGGCTGTCCCTCTTCCGGAGCATGGGCAACACCCGGGGCTCTGCCGAGTCCGGGTTCATCCGCAGTGTCGACGAGGCCGTGGACCGCTTCCACGACCACGTGGTCGTGCACCTGGACCGACCTGGCTCAACGCGCCGCTGAACCCGGCCCCTTCCCGGCTCAACGCGCTGCCGAACCCGGCCCCTTCGTCCACCCCGGAGGTAACCACCCCAGGCGGTCCGGTTCCTGTGGGGTGGGCTTTGTGCGGGCCAGGAGGATGGCTACGTCGTCTTCCGAGGCGGTGGGGTCGAGGTGGGTGATGACGGTGTCCAGGAGGGTGGGGAGGGGGTCGGTCGGGGTGATGGGGAGGGTGGCGAGGGTGTGGAGGCCTGTTTCGATGTCGCGGTCGCGGCGTTCGACCAGGCCGTCGGTGCACAGGAGGAGGACGGAGCCCGGGGGGAGGGGGACCGTGGTGGCCGCGAAGGAGCCGAGGCCTACGCCCAGGGGTGGGGCGACGGGGAGGCTGAGGAGGGTGCGGGTGCCGTCGGGGGTGACGAGGAGTGGGGGGATGTGGCCCGCGTTGGAGAAGGTGGCGCGTTCCCGGCGGGGGTCGAGGAGAGCGAGCAGGCAGGTCGCCACCCGGTCCAACTCCAGGGTCAGCGCGGTGCGTTCGGCCTGGAGGAGGATGAAGTCGGGGCTGCTGCCCTGGATCGCGAGGGTGCGGAGGACCGAGCGGTACTCGCTCATCGCTGCCGCCGCTCGGACTCCGTGGCCCATGACGTCGCCCACCACCAGCAGCGTGCGGTCGTGGGGGAGCGCGAGTGTGTCGAACCAGTCGCCGCCCACCTCCGCCCCCGAGCCCGCCGGAAGGTAGCGGCCCAGGGTTTCGACGCCGGGGCCCGTGACCGTGGGCGCGTTCAGGAAGGCGCGCTGCATCTCCAGGGCCGTCTCGTGTTCACGTGTGTAGCGGACCGCGTGGGCGATGCCGGTGGCGGCCCGGTCGGTGAGGTCCCCCAGCAACTCGGTGTCCGTGTCCGTCAGTTGGGGCGATTCGCCGGAGCGGAACACCATCACCGCGCCCACCAGCTCCTCGTGGACCGCGAGCGGGAGGTAGATCCCCGAGTGCGCGCCCATCCGCAGGAGGTGCTCCTTGCGTTCGGGCGACGGCGAGAACTGGCGCATCGCCTCGTCGTCGGGGTGGCTGAGCACCAGCGGTCGCCGGTCGGCCAGGACATGGGCCATCGGGGAGCCCGCCCGGTGCACCACGAACTCGTCGAGTCGGCCGAGCGGGGACGACACCTCCGCCAGGTCCGGGGTGGTGGCCAGCGCGATGCGGCGCAGGCGCAGCGGGTAGTTCTCCGACGGCACCCGGGGCGTGCCCTCCGGGTCGACCACGTCCACCGCCGCGTAGTCCGCGAACCGCGGGACCAGCAGGTCGGCGAGCGCCTGGCAGGCCTGGCGGAGGTCGAGTGTCGCGCCGGTGGTGCGGTTCGCCTCGTCGAGCAGGGCCATCCGGTTGCCGGCCCGTACGAGGTGCTCGCGGCCCCGCAGCGCGTCGGTGACCTCCAGGACGACGGCCGCCACCCCGAGGATCTCGCCGGACGACGTCGACAGCCGGTGGTACGCGCCCAGCCACCACCGGTTGTCGCCCGTCCCGTCGGCCGGGGTCTGCCCGCCCACCGTGACGATCTGCGGCTCTCCCGTGCGCAGAACCTGTTCGAGGAGCTGCTCCGACGATTCCAGGTCCGGCAGGAGGTCCGGCAGCCGGCGGCCGATGTGGTCGGTGGCAGGGATGCCGTTGAGGAGGGCCAGCGCGTCGTTGATGTACAGGTAGCGCAGGCTCCGGTCCAGGACGGCGATCCCGGCCGGGCAGCCGTCGAGGATCCGCCGGGCCAGGGTCAGTTCCGCCAGCAGCCGCTCCGCGTGCTCCCCCACCCCTTCGGCGCGGTCCACCGCGTTCGCGATCGCCGCCAGTTCCTCCTGGGTGAGCAGGATGCGCGGGGTGGGCTGGACCTGGTCACCGGGCACCCTCCCACGGCACCACGCCGTCGCCCCGCCCACCAACGGGCGGGCCCGTCCGGGTGACGCCGGGACCGGGACCGGGACCGGGAGCGAGGCCGAGTCCGAGTCCGAGTCCGAGTTTGAGTTCGAGGCCGAGCTCTCGCCCGTGCCTTCGCCTGTCCCCTTGCCCTCGCCCGCCCCCTTGCCCTCGGTCCCGGCTACGGCCCGGCCTTGGCCCCGGCTCCGGCCCTGGCTTCGGCATCGGCCCCGGCTTCGGCCCCCGGCAAGGCCTCCGCCGCCGGCCCCTCCGTCCCGGGCGAACCCGCCAGCCGCCACACCTCCCCCGCCTGCAGCGCCGCGTGCTCCGCGGGCGGGTACTCGCCGGTCAGCCCCGCGACCCGGACCGGCTTGCCCCCGCGCTCGGCGAACAGGGCGACGGTGAGGGCGAGCCGCGGTGAGTACACGCTCTGCCACACCGTCCGCGCCCCCGGCCCGCTGCCCGCGCCCGCCGCATGGCTGGTCACCGGCAGGAACGCGGCCCCGACCCCCGTCGCGACCGGCTTGACCGCGGTGCCCAAAGCGCCCGGAGAGTCCGGAGAGCCCGGAGAGTCCGGACCGAGCGAACCGTGCATCAGCTCGGTGACCACCGCGGCCTCCTTCTCACCCATCGCGGTACGCATCTTCGGGCGCGCGGTGTGCACCGTACGACCCCCACGGGTGATCTTCGTGACCGTGTACGGGGTCGCGTACTCACCCCCGGCGGCCACGGTCGCGTACGCGGAGTTCAGGCGCATCGGCGTCGGAGCCGCCTCCTTCGGCAGGCCGGTCAGCGGCTCGCCCAGCCGGATGCCCGCGTACGTGAACGGCTCGGTGGCCGTGCCCGCCTCGACCGCCCCGTCGACGGCGTCGTTGAACGGCTGGTGCGCGTAGTCCGCGCCGCCGTACAGCACACGGACCGCGCCGTCACCGGGCACGGTCGCGACGACCGCGGTGTGCAGCCGCACCCCCTTCGCGTCCTTGGGCGTACGGTCACGGACCAGCTCCGCCGTCTCGTCCTGGAGGCCGAGGTCGAAGGTGGTGTGCACCTTGTAGCCGCCGCGCGCCAACTGGTCCTCGGTGATGCCGAGCCGGTCGGCGGCCTCGGCGGACGCCGCGTCGATCAGGTACTGGCGCCCGCCGTCCGTGTCGCCCGGCGGATAGAAGCGGAACGCCGGGAAGCGGGCGGCCGTCCGCTCGCGGGCGCTGATCGCGCCCGAGTCCGCCATGGCGTCCAGCACCCAGGCCCAGCGGCGCTCCAGCGTCCCGGTCACCTTCGCGTCGGCGCCGGCCCGTTCGTAGTACGAGGGGAGGTTGACGATCCCGGCGAGGGCGGCGCCCTGGGAGACCGTCAGGTCCTTCGCGCCCACGCCGAAGTAGTTCCGCGCCGCCGATTCGACACCGGCCGCGCCTCGGCCGAAGTACACCGTGTTGAGGTAGCCCTCCAGGATGTCGTCCTTGGAGTGCGTGCGGTCGAGCTTCACGGCGATCAGCGCCTCGCGCGCCTTGCGGCCCAGCGACTGCTCCGGGGTCAGCAGGGCGTTCTTCACGTACTGCTGCGTGATCGTGGAGCCGCCCTGTCGCTCGCCGCCCGTCACGGTCGCGATCGCCGCCCGCAGGATGGCGGTCGGGGCGACCCCCGAGTCCGTACGGAAGGAGCGGTTCTCCGCGGCGATCACGGCCTCCTGGACGTGCCGGGGCACCTGCTTGAGGGAGATGTCCTGGCGGTCGACCGGCCCGCGCCGGCCCAGGTACTCGCCCTCCGCGTCCACGAAGACCGTGCTCTGGCTGACCGTCTCCGGGTGCGGGTCGGGGATCCCGGTCATGCGGTACGCGACGACGAGCCCGGCGCAGGCCGTGAGGAACAGGACGAGCAGAGCGGCCAGGACGCGCCGCAGACGGCGGGTGCGGGTGCGGCGGAGGTAGGTCCGCAGGGTGCGGAGGCGGGTCCGCAGGGGGCGCGGGGTGCGCAGGGCGCGCCGGCGGGTGGTCATCAGGAGGTGCCCGTCTGTGCGAGGAGCTTGCCGGCGGAGTCGTACGCCTTCACGGTGATCTCGCTCAACCAGCCCTTGCCGTCCGGGAGTCGGGTGTCCGCGTACCAGACGGACCAGCCGGGGCTGCCCGCCAGGGTGAGGATCGTGGCCCTGAACGTGCCTTCGGGCGTGGTGAGTTCGACGCGGGACGGTTCGCGGACGCCCTGGAGGACGCCGGAGTGGAAGAGGCGTGTCCCCGAGACGGAGTCGGAGTCCAGGGTGATGGCGGTGCCCGCTCCCTTGCCTGCCGGCCGGAACCGGTTCGGCGCCTTCGGCGTCGACCAGTGCTTGCCGTCCTTGGTGAGCCAGACCTCGGCACCGGGCGCGGCGGCAACCCGCTCACCGGCGGTCACGACCCGAACCGCCGTCCTGGCGACGGGAGTTGTGTCCCCACCGCCGCCGGAGCCGGTGCCGCGCACGGCCCCCAGTGCCAGCGGCACGAGCAGCAGGGCGCAGACGGTGGTGAGCACGGCCGTCGTACGGCGGCGGTTCCGCCGACGGGTGCGGCCCGCCTCCTCGACGGCCGGGAGAACGGCGGCCGGGATGCCGGGGTGTGGAACGGGGCCGGGCGTGACTTGGCTTCTGGCGCCGTACGCAGGGTGGGCGCGCAGGGCCTTCAGCGCCCGGCGGGCGTGCGCCTTGACCGCCCCCGGCGAGGAGTTGAGCAGCGCGGCGATCTCGCGATGGGACATGCCGTCCCAGTGGTGCAGGACGGCGACGGCCCGGCGGCGGGGCGGGAGAGCCGCCAACACCTCGGTGAGCGGGTCGAGTCGACCGGCCGCGTACGGCTCCGGGGCACGCCGGGTGCCGATGAACGGCCGGGTACGGCTCCGCAGAAAGCCCCGTACCAGAGCCCGCCGGACGTAGAACTCCGCGTCGTCGCGCGGAGTTCTGCGCCGCGCGTACACCTCCGCCAGCGCCGCTCTCGCGAGTCTCTCCGCGCCGGCGGAGTTCCCCGTGAGCAGCCGGGCAGTACGTGTCAGCCGGGGCCAGTACTCCCCGGCACGGGCGGTGAATTCGTCGTCCATGGTCAGTCGAGCGCGCTGTCCGCGCGCCACTCCCTCCGGCTCAGCCCTGCGTGGTGCTTGTGCTTCGATGTACGCGGCGCCCGTAACCTCCGTGCCTTCTGAGACGTCTGTGACGTACGGGACCTGTACGCACCGGGGAGGCCACCGGGTTGCACAGCCATCCGAAGACAGCGGCGAAGGCAGTGGCGAGGACAACGGCGAGGACAGCGGCGAGAACAACTGAGACGACTGCGACGACAGCCGCGACGACAGCGGCGACGAAAACGGCAGGGGGCGGGGCGGGGGGTATGACCGAGGAGGAGTTCGACGGGTTCTACGCCGCGGCGTTCCCCCGGCTGACCGGACAGCTCTACGCCTTCACCGGGGACCACGGCGAGGCGCAGGACGTCGTCCAGGAGGCGTTCGTCCGCGCCTGGGACCGGCGGCGGGAGTTCCTCGCCGAGGGGGCGCCCGAGGCATGGGTCCGTACGGTCGCGATGCGGCTCGCCGTGAGCCGGTGGCGGCGGGCCAGGCGCTGGCTGGAACTGGTCCGCCGCAATCCGCCGCCCGAGCACACACCCGGTCCCGGGCCCGAACGGACCGCGCTCGTCGGGGCGTTGAAGGAACTGCCGGAAGCGCAGCGCATGGCTGTCGTTCTGCACCATCTGTGCGACTTGAGTGTCGAGCAGGTAGCCTCCGAGACCGGTGCGCCCGTGGGGACGGTCAAGGCCCGGCTGTCCCGTGGCCGGGCGGCGCTGGCGCGGCGGCTCGGCGAGGCCGACGAACTGGGTGAGAGGGAGGACGACCGTGTCCGATGAGCTCACGCCCGGCACCACGCACGGCTTCGACGGCCTCGACTCCGGCCCCGCCTTCGGTCCCCGCTCCGGTCCTCACTCCCGTCCGCGCTCCGGTCCCGACCTCGGTTCCGATCTCGGTTTCGGTGGCACCGAACTGGCCACCGCGCTGCGCGAGTTGGCCCACGACCACGAGACGCCCGTACCGGTTCCGGGCACGGAGATCCGCCGTCGCGCGGGGCGCCGCCGACGCAGGCGGCAGGTCTCCTTCGCCGCGGCCGGTGCCACGGCAGCCGGGGCCCTCGCGCTGGTCCTGACCGTGGCCCTCACCGGCGGGCGGGACGCCGGAGCGACACCGCCCGCCGCGAGTTACACCGCGCGTACTCCCCCGGCCACCGCCGAGGGCGAGGCCAGTCCGGTGGCCGTCGCCGCAACCGTCGATCTCGGCCGGCGTGAGATGTCCGTCGAGGGGCGGACCCTGCCGATCTCCTCCGGGTCGCTCAAGACACCGACGCCGACCGGCCTGATGACGGTCACCGCCAAGTACCGGGCGGCGACGGTGCCCGGCGACTCCGCGGGCTGGAACGGGTACGACGTCAAGGGGACCTGGGTGATGAGGCTCCGCACCCCCGACGACCGTACGAACTACCTCCTCGCCCTCACCTGGGACGAGAAGGCGCCCGGCAACTACGACCGCACCGGCGGTGTGATCGGCCTGCGGCGCGACGACGCGATGTGGCTGTACGAGGCGCTGAAGCCGGGATCGGTGGTGGAGGTGGTGGGCGCGGCCCCGGCGGAGATGTCCGAAGGGACGGGTACGGGTGCGGGTGCGGGTGCGGATCCGGGGGCTGTGGCGACGACACCGACGGGGGCGGGCGCCTTGGAGGCGACCCCGAGCGTGCGCGGCGGCATGGCGCCCTGACGCATGCGGTCCTGAGACCCGCGGTCTTGAGGCATGCGGTCCTCGCACGAGGTCCCGGGGCCCGCGGGCTTTCCCTGTTGCCGGTCGTTTGCGGGGCAAGACCTGGCCCGCCCTTTACTGCGCATTAGTTGCAGGTGCGGTGGCCCCGCGGTGAGGGTGGGGAGGCAGCTCCACCGGACGTAAGGCAAGGCGAACCCCATGACCACCCTCTCCTCCTGGCGTGCCTCCCTGAACCGGGAGGAGTGGGTCCGGGTCGGCGGGATGGCCGCCTTCATCGTGGCGCTGCACGTCATCGGCTGGTTCACCCTCGTCGTGATCGTGGCGCCCGAGCACTACAGCGTCGGTACGAAGTCCTTCGGGATCGGCATCGGCGTCACCGCGTACACGCTGGGCATGCGGCACGCCTTCGACGCGGACCACATCGCCGCGATCGACAACACCACCCGCAAGCTGATGGCCGAGGGGCAGCGCCCGCTGTCGGTCGGCTTCTGGTTCTCGCTCGGCCACTCCAGCGTGGTGTTCGCGCTCGCGTTCCTGCTGTCGCTGGGCGTGAAGGCGGTCGCCGGGCCGGTGCGGGACGACGGCTCCACGCTCCACAGCGTCACGGGGCTCATCGGCACGACGGTCTCCGGGGTCTTCCTGTACGTCATCGCCGCCGTCAACCTCGTCGTCCTCGCCGGGATCTGGAAGGTCTTCCGGCGGATGCGGCACGGCCACTTCGACGAGGCGGCGCTGGAGGACCAGCTCAACAACCGCGGATTCATGAACCGGCTGCTGGGCCGCGTCACGAAGTCGATCACCAGGCCGTGGCAGATGTACCCGCTGGGGCTGCTGTTCGGGCTCGGCTTCGACACCGCCACGGAGGTCGCGCTGCTGGTCCTCGCCGGCTCCGGGGCCGCCTCCGGCCTGCCGTGGTACGCGATCCTGTGCCTGCCCGTGCTGTTCGCGGCGGGCATGTCGCTGCTCGACACGATCGACGGCTCGTTCATGAACTTCGCGTACGGCTGGGCGTTCTCCAAGCCCGTACGGAAGGTCTACTACAACCTCACCGTCACGGGTCTGTCGGTCGCGGTCGCGCTCCTCATCGGGACCGTGGAACTCCTCGGGCTGCTCGCCGAACGGTTCTCCCTGCACGGCGTGTTCTGGGACAGGGTGGCCGGAATCGACCTGAACGTCGTCGGGTTCGTGATCGTGGGGCTCTTTGTCGCCACCTGGGCGCTCGCGCTGGTGGTGTGGCGGGTCGGCCGCATCGAGGAGAAGTGGACGGCGGGGCTGCGCGCACCGACGGAACAGCCGGCCGGGCAAGAGGCCCTGGCTACCGGTCAGTGAGCGTGCGGCATGAGGCGGTCCACCATGCGGCGGGCCGCTCCCGGGCGTGGTCCGGGGACCACCGGTGGCCGCTCCCAGTCGCACGGTGGTGACGGACGGCGGGGCGTGACCGCGCCGTGCTCCTTCAGCGCGACGCTCACGAGGCCCAGCAGGAGCTGGACGTCGGCGTCGCAGTCGAGGAGCACGGTGATCCAGGAGGCGCCGGGGCGGACCCTGATCGCGCTGGCGTGCCCGAGCTGGGGGAGCAGGCGCTCGACAGCCGTGCGCGTGAGGTAGAGGTCGGCGGAGTCGTCGGAGTGGAAGTGGACGATCTCGTGTCCCGCCGTAGCGAAGGCTTGCCCAACGGCGCACCGGGGCGGGCCACTTACCAGGTTCGGCCAGGTCTCCAGGAGAGCCATGGCGCGATGGGCCGCGGTCATAACCCCATACTTGCGCACGCTTCACCTGAAGGACCACCCCCAGCCACTTGCGACTACTCCCCCCGCACGCCCGGTCACCCGATGATCAGGGCCCGGGGTCGAACGGGCCGGGTGCGATGAGTTTCCGGGCACGGGGCAGTCCTCACCGGAGAGGGCGCCCGCAGAACGGCGGGCGGCGGGCCGCGGAGAAACGGTCCGCGGGGAAACAGTCCGCAGAGAAGGCGGCCACGATCGAGGAAGCCGCCAGAAGGAGGCCGCCATGAAGGACGACCAAGCGCTGATCCGGGAGCTGATCGAGCGGTGGGCCGCGGCGGTGCACGCCGGCGACCTGGACACGGTCCTGGCCGACCACGCCGAGGACATCGTGATGTTCGACGTACCGCCCCCGCAGGACGGCGTCCGTGGCCTGGACGCGTACCGCGCGACCTGGCCGCCGTTCTTCGAGTGGCAGGCCAAGGGGGCCTGCTTCGACATCGTCTCCCTGGACGTCACCGCGGGCGCGGACGTCGCCTTCGCGCACGCCCTGCTGCGCTGCGGCACCCCGGAGGAGCTCGCCGCCGCGCCCGGCACCCGCCTGCGCCTCACCCTCGGCCTGCGCAAGGAGAACGGCCGCTGGACCGTGGCGCACGAGCACCACTCGTTCCCGCTCGGGGACGAGCAGTAGGGCAGGGCCGGAACCGGGGCCGCCGTCCCGGTGAGCCCCGCCGCCGCGCGCCAGCGGCCGACTCGTCCAGAAAGCTGGTGGTATGGCTGCCTGGGGTGCGTCGACGGGCGTACCGACGTACGGGTACGGGTACAGCGCGGCGGAGGTGGGTTGGTGGAGTGGCCTGGTGAGGGGGTGCCGGCACCGGTCGGGATGGTCGAGGAGGCCGTCGAGTCGATCGGGACCACCCTCGACGAGCGGACCACCTGCGCCGAACTGGTCGAGTTCCTGGGGCGGCACGGCTGTGAGGCCGTCGCCGTGGACCTGCTGGGCGAGGACGTGCCGGCGACGCGGCCCGCGAGCGATCCGGCGCTGACCCGGGCCGCGACGGTGGGGCCCAGGGAACTGCTCGAGGCCCACGACGGGGAGCCGTCCCTGACCGTACGGGCCCTGGACGAGGGGCACCCGATCACCACGACGGACGACGTGTCGGGCGGTGTGCCCCGCCGCTCGATCTCGGTGCCGATGCTCGCGCACGGCCGCCTGTACGGGGTGCTGCTGGCGGTCCGCACCGGCCGCCCCTTCGCCGACCACGAGACCGCCGCGATGCACTACGCGGTCCGCCTCGCCGCCGTCCACATCGGGCACGCCCGCCGTCACACCGCCGTCCACAGCACCGCGATGAAGCTCCAGCGCGCCCTCCTCGCCGAGCCCGGCCGCCCGCATCCGAACCTCGACCTCGCCACCCGCTATCTGCCCGTCGGCGGCGGCACCCTCGTCGGCGGCGACTGGTTCGAGACCGTACGGCTGCACTACGGCCGCACCCTGCTGGTCATGGGCGACGTCATGGGGCACGGCCTGGACGCCGCGGTCGACATGAACGCGTACCGCTCGATGCTCCGGTACGTCGCCTCCGCCGATCTGCCCCCGCACCGCGTGCTGCGCCAGCTCGACGCCGCGGTCTCCGAGGACGGCACGCGTCGGCCCGCCACCTGTCTGCTCGCCCGTATCGACCCGGCCCGCGGGACGGTCGCGCTCGCCGGCGCGGGCCATCTGCCTCCGGCCGTGTTCGCGGGTGACGGCACCGGAACCCTGATCGACGTGCCGGTGGGACCCCCGCTGGGCACCGGCGTCGGCGGCTACGAACTGGGCAACCATGAACTCGCCCCGGACGAGACCCTGTTGATGTTCACGGACGGTCTGGTCGAGCGGCGCGAGGAGGACATCGACGCCTCCCTGGCCCGGCTGGCCGCACTGCGGCTGCGCCCGGACGCCGACATCGAATCCTTCCTGGAACAGGTCCTCGACCGCCTCGACACCCACCGAGCCCAGGACGACGTCGCGGTCCTGGCCGCGCGGATCCGCCCCAAGGGAGCACGACAGCGCCCGGATCCGGATCGCTGAGCAGGACGCTGAGCCGGTTCGCTGAGCCGTAATACCGCAACCCGTCGTCGGTCTCCGGGCTGTCGCCTGGATCTGGCGCGCGGAAGAGGGGCGTCGGGATCGGGCGCGCGGAAGAGGGCGGAAAAGGTTCGTCCGACCTGCAACCTCCGAGTCGTCGGAACGTCTGTCCGGGTGGAGGCGCCTCCGAGCCACGGCCTTCGCCACGGGACACCACCCGTGGTGGTCGCCGCGACAGACCAGTCACCACCGACGATTCGAGGAATCACATGTCCGCAGGTCAGACCCTCCGAAGCAGCCTCCGCCCGGCCCGAGTGCGGCTCGTCCTGGGGGCCACCGCTGCCGCCGCCGTGCTCGCCCTCGGAGGCGCGTTCACCGCCCACGCCGACAACGACTCCGCGCCCGCTCCCAAGCTCTCGACCGAACAGGTGCGGACCACCACCGACGAGTGCGCGGAGCCGGACCCGGTCGACGCGGTGCCGGGCGGCAGCGACGCCACCCCGGGCCGCGACGCCAAGGACGCCCCGGTCGACTACGAGTACACCGGCGAGGGCCCCATCGACGCGGTGCCCGGCGACGGTGACGAGTGCGCCGAGCCGGCCCCGGGCGACGACCCGGTCGAGGCGGTGCCTGGCGGGTACGACTCCACCCCGGCCCGCGGCGCCAAGGACGTCAGGGTCGAGGGCGAGCTCGCCCCCGCCGAGCGGTGACGGACGAGAAACGGGCGGCCCCGCGCCGCTGACCGGCTCCTGGCCGGCCGGCGGCCCGGGCCGAGGTGGAGCTGCCGGATTTCTGCCCGGCGGCTCCACCGCCCCTCCGGCGGTTCCGGGCGGAGGGCGTGAGGACCATGATTTCCGGGAGATCCATGAAGGCAGCGACGATCCTGGCCGCCCCGGCCCAGACCGACGGTGGGCCGGCGGGCGGGTACAGACCCGTGCCTTTCCCGTCCCGTGCCTGGGCGGACGCGCTGCACCGGGCATGGCGCCTGGTGCGCGGGGTGTCGCAACGGCGCGAGGAGATCCCGGCGGGCCGGCCGCGGTCGGTCCCGGGCACACCGGCCGTCCACACCGACCTCGCGAGGCCCGACCTCGTCAGGCCCGGTATCGACGAGCCCGGCATCGATGAGCCCGGTATCGACGAGCTCTACTCCCACCGCCGCCTGGACCTGGTCCGGCTGGCCCTGCTCCTGGTGGACGACCTGCCCACGGCGGAGGACGTCGTGCAGGACGTCTTCGCGGCGCTCTACCGCCGCCACGGCGAGCGGCTGACCGGCCTGGACAACCCCGACGCCTATCTGCGTACGAGCGTGGTCAACACCTCGCGCTCGGTCCTGCGCCGCCGCCGCACGGTACGGGCCCATGTCCCCGAACGGCAGGGGCACGCCCCGTCGGCGGAGGAACCCGTGCTGCTGCGAGAGGAGCACGGAGAAGTGATCGCCGCCCTGCACCGGCTGACCCGGCGGCAGCGAGAAGTGCTGGTCCTGCGCTACTGGTCCCACCTCAGCGAGGCCCAGATCGCCGATACCCTCGGCCTGTCCCGCGGGGCGGTCAAGTCCACCGCGAGCCGGGCCCTGGCCGCCCTGCGCCGACAGCTGGAGGACCCCAGATGAAGCCCGGCGCGACCCCGGAGGCGTCCCGATGATCGAACAGGACCCCGGTCCCGGCCTCCACCCGGATCCCCTCGAAGAGCGGCTGCACGACGCCCTGAGGGCCCGGGCCGACTCCGTCGACCTGCCCGACCTGCGCCCCGCAGCCCCACCGACCCGGCACGCCCGGTTCCGGCTCCCCGTCGTACGACCCGTCCGCCGCTCCGTCCTGGCGCTGCTGATGCTGGCGGCCGTGGTGGCAGGCCTCCTGTTCGTGGCGGCGCGCTGGGAACGGGAGACCCCGGTCAGGCCCGCGAACGTCCCGTCGGTGTCACCCACCCCCGACGCCACTGACGCCGTCCCCTATTTCCCTGAGGACGACGGGGTCGACGCGGTGCCCAATCCCTGACCGCTGCCGAGGCCGGGGAGGGCGGCGATTGCCGACCGCCATCCCCGGCCTCGACACGGTGTCACTCCGCCGGGAACCGGAAGAGATTGAAGCGGTACGCCTCGATGTCGCGGCGGCGGATCGTGGCCATGAGCCGGAGCAGGGCGCGGTAGGGCAAGGAGAGCCGGTGCGAGACCTCGGCCGGCAGGTGGGCCAGGGTGAGGGAGTCCGTGAGGGTGAGGCCGGGCTGCCAGTGTTCGAGGGTGCCGGGGTCGTCGCAGCTCCAGCGCATCCGGGCGGCCACCTTGGCGAGTACGTCGTGGCTGTCCTGGGTGTCGACCATGCGGGACGCCGCGGTCTCCAGGGCGAGGCGGGCCCCGGGCAGCCGCTCGGCGATCTGCCGGAAGACCGAACGGACCAGCTCCTCCTCCAGATAGATCAACACCGCCTCGGCGGCCAGGAAGTACGGCCCGGGGCTCGTGCGCCGCACCTCCTCCATCCAGCCCGGGTCGGTGACCGAGGCGGCGATCATGCGCCGGCGGTCCGTGTCCTCGAAGAAGCCCCGCCGCAGCGCGATCACATCGGGCAGATCGAGGTCGAACCAGTGGACCGTGCCGTTGTCGAGTCGCTCGAACCGGGTGTTGAGGCCGGTGCCGATCTCCACGACCGTGCCCGAGGGATGCCGTTCCAGGAAGTCCCGTACCCATAGGTCGAAGAGCAGCGTGCGCAGGTTCGCGCCGAGGAGACTCTTCGCGCCGTCGAAACGGGAGAAGTCGTAGTCCAGTGCGTCGACCATCTCCACGGCCCGCGGATCCCTGAGCATGCCGCGCGGTTTACGCGTCTCGACCGCACGGGCGTAGAGGGGGATGAGCAACGTCTCCTGGACGTCGCCGAGTTGGGGCGTGCGCTTGTCCATGACGGCTGCTCCCTTCCCGCGGGGTACGACGGAGTACGACGGAGTACGACCGAGTGCTGCGGAGTGCTTACGTGTCCAGCCGCTTCGACTTCTTCACCGCCGCCGCGAGCTGTTCGATCACCGGGGCGAAACCGGCGTAGCTGAACCGCTCCTCCATCGACCACGGCGTGGTCTGCGCCGCCTTCACCGCGGGCAGTTGCCGCCAGGTGGGCTTCTTGGCCAGGTCCTTGGGCGGGAGGGCGGTGGAGCGGTTGTCGATCATGATGAGGTCGGCGTGGTGCCTGTCGGCGTTCTCCCAGCTGAGGAACTCCCAGAAGCCCCACTCGTCGGACTTCTTGCCCTCGACGAACTCCACGCCCAGGTCCTTGAAGTAGTTGAGGTCGCTGTACGAGTCGGGGACGGCCACGTACATCTGGTCGGCGTCCCCCGTCATCGCCATGACCTTCAGTCCGCCGCTCGCCCCGGCGGCCTCGCGGAGGGTCTCGGAGGCATTGTCGAAGCGCGCCTTCGCGTCGGTGACCTTCTTGGCGCCCAGGTCCGCGCCGAGGGACTCGGCGAGTTCGGCGGTCCGGCGCAGGGGGTTGAGGAGCGAGGTCCGGGCGATGCTGATGCCGACGGAGGGCGCGAGCGCCTCGATCTTCTTACGGCTCTCCTCGGGGACGTACCAGAGATCGGGCGCCGGGAACATGTTGCTGATCAGGAGGTCGGGTTCGAGGGCCGCGTACTTCTCGACGTTGAACTGGCCCCATGCCGTGCCGAGGCTGGTCAGTTCCGACACGTCCAGGTCGCCGGCCTGGGGGTTGGGCTTTCCGCCGATCGGCTCGGTGGGGCCGAAGACGCCCTTGCACTCGATGCCGTAGTCGTGGAGCGCCGCGGCCGTGCTCACGAACGCGACGAGTGTCTTCGGCTCGCTGTCGGTCCTGACGGTCCGCCCGCGGTCGTCCTTGAAGGACCAGGGGCCGCCGTCGCCTGCCGCGTCCCCGGCCGACCGTGCGGACTTGTCGCCGGCCTCGCCGTCGTCGGTGCCGTCACCGCAGGCGGCGAGCAGGGGGCCGAGGGCGAGGGCGCCGCCGGCCGCGAGCAGACGGCGACGGGAGACGCGGTTCGGGACAGTGGGGACCGGCTTCATTAGGGCAGGCTAACCTAACTTCCGCGCTGTCGACAGCCCCTGCGCCCACCGCGGCGGCGGCCCTCGCGGGGCGCGCCCGATCTCACCGGGTCAGCAGGTCCCGTACGGCCTTGACCACCTCGTCGGGGGCCTCCTCCGCCATGAAGTGGCCGCAGGAGACGGTCGTATGACGCAGGTCGGGTGCCCATGCGGACCACAGTCCGGCGGCGTCGAAACCGAGGGCCGTGCCCCAGTCCTGCTGGAGGACCGTCACCGGCATCCGCAGTCGGCGGTCGGCCTCGCGGTCGGCCCGGTCGTGCGTGACGTCGATGCCTGCGGAGGCGCGGTAGTCGGCGACGATCGAGGGGACGGCCGCGCGGGACGCCGCCAGGTAGGCGGCGCGGATCTCCGGCGGCATGGCCGCCGGGTCGCGCGTCCAGATGTCGAGGAAGTGGCCGAAGAAGGCGTCCGCGCTCGCCTCGATCAACTGCTCCGGCAGGCCGGGTGGTTGGGCCATGAGATAGAGGTGGAAGCCGACCGCGGCCGACGTTCCGCGCATCACCTCCCACATGTCCAGCGTCGGCAGGACGTCCAGGGAGGCGAGGTGGGTGACCTTGTCCGGGTGGTCGAGGCCGGCGCGGATCGCCACGAGGGCGCCGCGGTCGTGGCCGACGAGGGCGAATCGGTCGTGTCCCAGGGCCTTGGCGAGCGCGATCACGTCCGCGGCCATCGTGCGCTTCGAGTACGTCGATTCGTCGGGGTCGGTGGGTTTGTCGCTGGCTCCGTAGCCGCGGAGGTCTGGGCAGATGACGGTGTGGTTCGCGGCGAGTTCGGGTGCTACGTGGCGCCACATCAGGTGGGTTTGGGGGAAGCCGTGCAGGAGGATTACGGGGGTTCCGGTGCCGCCTATGGCGGTGTTCAGGGTGATGTTGTCCGTGACCGGGATGCGGTGTTCGGTGAAGCCGGGGATTGCTGGGGGTGTGTGGGGCATGGGGGCCTCTTGGTGGGTTTGTGGGTGGGCCGGTGTGTTGTGTGTGCGGGTGGGATTCGGCTGAGTGCGCAGTTCCCCGCGCCCCTAGGTATGTGCGGTGGGCGTGGGTGTTGGGTGCGGGTTTGTATGGGCTGAGTGCGCGGTTCCTCGCGCCCCTGGGTGGGTGGGGTGGGCCGGGGGTGTTGGGTGGGTGTTGGGCCTTGGGCCTGGCTATTGAGTCTGGTGGGGGTGAATCAGCGTGTGGTCAGCAGTGGGGTGGCGGAGAGGGTGGTGGTCGGGATGGTGCGGGTTGTGTTCGGGGTGCTCGGGCCTACGGTTGCCGCCGGTGACAGTGGGGGCGCGCTCGCGTTGAAGGGGCCGCGGCATCGGGCCGTGCTGGCGCGGCTGATCGTGGCCCGTCGTCGGGTCGTGCCCGTGGCCCGGCTGGTCGAGGATCTGTGGGAGGATCCGCCGCCCGGCGCCGTGGGGGCCGTCCAGACGTTCGTGGCCGCGCTGCGCCGAGTACTGGAGCCGGAGCGTCCGCCGCGGGCACCGGCCCGGCTGCTGGTCACCGACGGTCCCGGATACGCCCTGCGGACCGAGCCGGACACGGTGGACGCGTGGCGCTTCGAGACCGCCCTCGCCACTGCGGCCGACCTGCCCGCCCAGCAGGCCCTGGCCACCCTGGAGGAGGCCCTCGGGTGGTGGCGGGGCCCCGCCTACGCCGAGTTCGCGGACGAGGACTGGTCCCGCGGTGAACGCGCCCGCCTCGCCGAACTGCGCCTCCAGGCCGTGGAACGGCGCGCCGAGGCCCACCTGGCCCTCGGCCGCCCCGCCGACGCGGTCCCCGACCTCGACGCCCACCTCACCGAACATCCCTGGCGCGAGGACGCCTGGCGCCTGCTCGCCCTGGCCCTCTACCGCCAACACCGCCAGGGTGACGCCCTGGCCGTACTCCGCCGAGCCAGAGAAGTCCTGACCAACCAACTGGGCCTGGACCCGGGCCCCCGCCTCCGCCACCTCCAATCAGACATCCTCACCCAAACCCCAACACTGGACCTACCCCCCGACACAGACCTGCCACCCAACACCCCCGCCCCACCCCACCCACCCAGGGGCGCGAGGAACCGCGCACTCGGCCCATACGAACCCGCACCCAAAACCCCCGGCCCACCTCACCCACCTAGGGGCGCGAGGAACCGCGCACCCAGCCCAATCCCACCCGAACCCAACACCCCACCCCCACCCACAACCCAACCCCCAGCCGACCTATGGACAAGAGCCGCCAAGACCTACAACCGCACAGTCGCCAAAGGCACCCGAGCCCGGCTCGAATCCACCATCGGCCTCATCAGAAACCTCGCAGTCACAGGCGGCGAAGGCCTGGCGGAAGCCCGCCACCACCGCACGGCGGCGATCACCGCCGCCGAGGAGTTCGCGGACCCGGAACTGACGGCCCGAGTCATCGGCGCGTACGACGTCCCGGCGATCTGGACCCGCGCGGACGACCCGCCGGCGGCCGAGCACATCGTCGCCGTGGCGGAACGCACGCTCGCCGCGCTGCCGACCGGCCCGCACGACACGGCCCGCTGCCGCCTGCTCGCCACCATCGCCCTGGAGACCCGCGGAGCGCCCGGCCCGCGAGGCCCCGAGGCCGCCCGCGAGGCCGAGGCGCTCGCCCGCCGCCTCGACGACCCCGCACTGCTGGCCTTCGCCCTCAACGGCACGTTCATGCAGTCCTTCACCCGGGCCGGCCTCGCGCCACAACGGGACGCGATCGGCGCGGAACTCGTCGAACTGGCCGTACGCCACGGCCTGGTGACCTACGAGATCCTCGGCCACCTCATCCGCCTCCAGGCCCGCGCGGCCCTCGCCGACTTCGCCGCCGCGGACACCCACGCGGCCACCGCGGACCGCCTCGCCGAACGCCACGAGCTGCCGCTGGTCGGCGTATTCACCGAGTGGTACGGAGCCCTGCGGCTCAGCGCGACCGGAGAGCCGGCCCGCGCCGAGACCGCCTGCCGTGCCGCCGCGGCCCGCCTCGACGGCGCCGGCATGCCCGGCCTGGAACGCGGCCTCCTCCCCCTCGCGCTCCTCTGCCTGCGCCTGACCCACGGGCTCCCGCCGGACCCGGACCCCCGGGCGGACTGGGGCCCGCACCGCCCTTGGGCCGAGCCGTTCACCCTGATCGCCGAGGGCCGCCACACCGAGGCCCGTACCGCCCTGCACGCCCTACCGGAGCCTCCGCACGACCTCCTGCACGAGGCCTACTGCGCCCTGGAGGCCGAAGCCGCGCTCCGCCTCGACGACCGGACCGTACTGGAACGCGCCCGCACCCGCCTGCGCCCGGCCGCCGCCGAACTCGCGGGCGCGGGCAGCGGACTGCTCACCCTGGGACCGGTCGAGCGCTACCTCGCCGACTAGGGACGACGGGCGCCGAGCGGGCTCGAAGGCTCAGCCCTCCGCGTCAGCCTCCTTGCTCGCCGGCCGAGCCGCCGGCTTCTTCCCGGCGAGTACGTCCTGGAGGCGCTGCGTGCCGAGCTGGGCCGCCTGCCGGGTGGAGTTGGCGGAGACGCCGTCGAGGCCGCCGTTGGTGAGGGAGAGGGCACTGTCGCCGACCCGTACGGCGGCGAAGTCCAGGGTGAGTACGGCGGACGAGCCGCCCGACTCGCCGTACACCTTCATGCGCAGGCTCTCGCGGGCCTCGCCCACGCCGGGCAGGGGCGTGGCGGTGACCAGGACGGTCAGCTCCCCGCCCCTGACATCCGCGGCCGTGAACTGGCCGCACTTGCCCGGCACCTCCTTCAGCCAGGCCAGCGAGGCGTCGAGCGCCGCCCGGTCGTACGCCCCGACCTGGTAGCGCACCTGCGCCCCGTCGTCGGTGTCGTCCAGGCCCTTCACCGCGCGGGCCCCGGCCGGTTCGCCCAGCAGGTCCTCCGCGTACAGGCCGTCGAGCAGCCGCTGGCAGTCGGGGATGTCCGTCCTGCCCTTGAGCAGCGCGTCCCGCCAGGTCGCCCCGCCCTGGGTCGGCTTCCAGCCCTTGCCCAGGTCCTTGTTGGAGATCAGCGCCGACTTCACCTGCGCCTCGGTGAGCGTGGGGGCGACCGTGACGGAGGGGGACGGCGACGGGAGCTGCCCGGCCACGGGCGAGGCGGAGGCCGCCGCGTCGGCCTTCGGCGCCGCCCCGGAACCGGCACCGTCGACGGCCGAGCACCCGGCCGTCGTCAGCAGCGAGGCCGCTGCCAGGGCCGGGACGAGAGCGAGGACCGTACGGCGACGGGCGGGGCGGAGCGGGCTCGGTGGGGCGGACGGGCCGGGCGGACGGGTCATCGCGGAATGCCTCCTACGGCTCCTGCGGGCGAGAGATCTCCACCTCACCGCACCACCCGCCGCCACCGCCCACCAGCGCACCGGTCCGACCGGGTGAGGCATTCCGCCCGTTCGAGATGCCTCCGTCCCCCGCCGCGCGGACACTTGCAGCATGCCGGGAAGGATCGAGGACTACGCCCTCGTCGGAGACCTGCTCACCGCCGCCCTCGTCGGGTGCGACGGCAGCCTCGACTGGCTGTGCCTGCCGCGCTTCGACTCGCCCGCCTGCTTCGCCGCGCTGCTGGGCGACGAGAACAACGGCCGATGGCTGATCGCCCCGGTGGACGCGGACACCGACGAGGGGGTGACGGTCCGCCGCCGCTACCGCGGGGACTCCCTCGTGCTGGAGACCGAGTGGGAGACCGCCACCGGCCGGGCCACCGTCGTCGACTTCATGCCGCGCCGCGACGGCGCCCCCAGCGTCGTACGCATCGTCGAGGGCCACTCCGGCACGGTCGACCTGCACATGGATCTGCGGCTGCGCTTCGAGTACGGCAGCGTCGTGCCCTGGATGCACCGCGAGGACGGACGGCTGACGGGCATCGCGGGCCCGGAGTCGGTGTGGCTGACCACGCCCGTCGCGCTGACCGGACAGGGCGAGGCCCACATCGCCGACTTCACGGTCACCGCGGGCGAACGGATCCCCTCCGTCCTGACCTGGCAGCCCTCCCACCTGCCCGCCCCCGACCCGGTGGACCCCTTCGACGCGCTGCGCCGCACCGAGGAGTACTGGAAGGAGTGGCTGCGCCCCTTCTCGTACGACGGCACCTACCGTGACGCGGTCGTCCGTTCCCTCATCACCCTCAAGGCCCTCACCTACGAGCCGACCGGTGGCATCGTCGCCGCCCCCACCACCTCCCTCCCCGAACAGCCCGGCGGCGTCCGCAACTGGGACTACCGCTACTGCTGGCTGCGCGACGCCGGAATGACCCTGGAGGCCCTGCTGCGCAGCGGGTTCACCGCCGAGGCACAGGCCTGGCGCGGCTGGCTGGAACGGGCGGTGGCGGGCCGCCCCAAGGACATCCAGATCATGTACGGCATCGGCGGCGAACGCCGGCTGACCGAGTGGACGGCCGACTGGCTCGCCGGGTACGAGAACTCCCGCCCGGTACGGATCGGCAACGGCGCCGCGGCCCAGCAACAGCTCGACGTACCGGGCGAGTTGATGGAGACCCTCGCCCTCACCCTGCGCTCCGGACTGCGTCCCGAACGGCATCTCCTCTCGCTCCAGCAGGCCCTGCTCGACCATCTGGAGGAGGTGTGGTCCCGCCCCGACCAGGGCCTGTGGGAGACGCGCGGCGAACCCCGCCACCACGTCCACTCCAAGATCATGTGCTGGGTGGCCTTCGACCGGGCTGTCCGCCTGGTCGAGGAGCACGGGCGCCCGGGGCCGGTCGCCCACTGGCGCGAGGTCCGGGACCGTATCCACCGCGAGGTCTGCGAGCGGGGCTACGACCCGGCCCGCGCCACCTTCACCCAGTCCTACGGCTCCCGCGCGCTCGACGCCGCGCTGCTGCTCATCCCGGGAACCGGCTTCCTGCCGCCGGACGATCCGCGGGTGATCGGTACGGTCGCCGCCGTCGAACGCGAGCTTGCGACCGACGACGGCCTGGTCAGCCGCTACTCGACGGGCGCGGGAGGAGCCACGACCACCGGCGGGGCCGCAGCCCCCGACGGCCTCACCGGCGGGGAGGGCGCCTTCCTCGCCTGCTCCTTCTGGCTCGCGGACGCCCTGCTCCTGACCGGCCGGGAGGACGACGCCCGCCGCCTCTTCGAACGCCTTCTGCTCCTGCGCAACGACGTGGGCCTCCTGGCCGAGGAGTACGACCCCCTCGCCCGCCGCCAGCTGGGCAATTTCCCCCAGGCGTTCACGCACGTCCCGCTGATCCGCGTGGCGTACGAACTGGACGGGCACGCGACCCAGAGCGCACGAAAACTTGTTCAGTAAAGTACCGGTGAATCCAAGGCGTCTTCTGCGAGGCTGGCGGGATGCAGACCCTTTACAGAAGACTGCTCACGTTCCTTCCCCGTATAGGTGTGAAGGTCCTCGATCTCGGCCCCGGCGCCGCCGTCGTGTTCCGGCGGGGTGACCGGACCGGCGTCCCTGTGGGACAGGGCGCGCATCTGGTGGCTCAGGGGAAGGGACGGTACGCCGTCACCTCCGTGGGTTCCGATGCGTGGCTGGTGGCGCGCGGGACCAAGGGGCGGAAGGCGACGAGCGTCCCCTTCGGCGCCACCGGGGCGCGGCTCCTCCTGGACGAGGCCGTGTCGGCGGAAGCGGAACGGGAGTTCCAGCTCGGGGCCGCCCACTATCTCGGTGCCCAGCATGTGGCCGCGCTCCTGGAGCTGAACCGCGTGAACTGCGTGTTCGACGTGGGGGCCAATATCGGGCAGTACGGGAAGGGGCTCCGGCGGTTCGGCTACAAGGGGCGCATCGTCTCCTTCGAACCGGTTTCCGTCACCTTCGAGAAGCTGCGGCAGGCCGCCGAGAACGACCCCGACTGGCAGGTCTACAACTTCGCGCTCGGGCGCGAGGAGGCCGTGCAGTCCATCCACATCGACTGGAAGTCCATGAACTCCCTGCTGCCGCCGAGCGAGTACGGCAAGGAGCGGTACAAGCGGTTCTCCAAGGGGCGTACCGAGGAGATCGAGATCCGGCGGCTCGACGACGTGATGCAGAAGGCGTTGGAGGGGATCGAGGACCCCCGGCCGTATCTGAAGATGGACACGCAGGGCTTCGACATGGAGGTGTTCGCCGGGGCCGGGGACCGGATCTCCGAGTTCGTGGGGATGCAGTCCGAGGTCGCCGCGTTGCGGTTGTACGAGGGGAGCCCCTTGATGGGGGAGGCCATCGCCGCGTACGAGGCCGCGGGGTTCGGTGTCACCGGGATGTACCCCGTCACCCGGGAGCCTGCCACCGGGCGGGTCGTGGAGTTCGACTGTGTGATGGTCCGGGCCGGGGCAAGTGGCTCTGTGACGGGTTGAGTTCGGGCTGAGCGCGCCCACGCGGCGGAGCCGCGGACGTCCACGGCCCCGCGCACCTGACGGGGCGTCGGGGGTGGTTGCGAGTCGGTAGGCTGACCCCTGCTGCGGATCCCCCCACCTGCGCGCTTCTGCATCGCATGAAGTGCCGTTCGCGGTCGTCGTGTTGGCCTTCTGCGTTGTTGAGGATGATTCGCTGGTGCTCGTCGCGGAGCGGTATCGGTTGCACGGATCCATTGGCCGCGGCGGTATGGGGGAGGTGTGGCAGGCCACCGACGAGATTCTCGGGCGTGAGGTGGCGGTCAAGCTGCTGCTCGGGGACGAGGCCGACAGCGCGGCGGCCGCCCGGTTCCGGCTGGAGGCGCAGACCGCGGCCCGGCTGAGCCACCCCTACGTCGTCGCCGTGTTCGACTTCGGCGCCTGGGACGACCGCTTCTACCTGGTCATGGAACTCGTCGAGGGCCAGAGCCTCGCGCAGGAGCTGACCGCGGCGGGCAGCCTGGGGACCGAGCGGGTCGCCACCGTCGCCGCCCAGGCCGCGGCCGGGCTCGCCGCCGCGCACCGGGAAGGGATCGTGCACCGGGACATCAAGCCCGGAAACCTCCTCTCGGACGCCCAAGGGACCGTGAAGATCGGTGACTTCGGCATCGCCCGCTTCGTCGACGACCCGGCCTCGGCGCTCACCACGGCCGGCCAGATCGTCGGCACCAGCCTCTATCTCGCCCCCGAACGCGCCCTGGGCAGACCGGCGTCGGCCGCCTCCGACGTCTACTCACTGGGCTGCGTGCTGTACCAACTCCTCACCGGGCGACCGCCGTTCCACGCCGAGAGCGCCACGGTCACCCTGCACCAGCACATCGACATGGCCCCGGTGCCGCCCCGCGAGCACGGTGTCCAACTGCCGCCCGCCTTCGAGAACTACCTCCTCGGCCTCCTCGCCAAGCAGCCCGAGGACCGGCCCTCGGCCCAGGAGGTCGCGGACTGGTTCGGCACGGGGGCCTGGCGGGGGCTCGCCGAGCCGCTGCCCGTGGCGTCGGACACGAGGCACACATCGCGCTCCGCCTCGCCGTCGTACGCCTCCCGGCCGCCGCAGTCGGGGTCCGCCGAGACGGGGCCCCCGACGATGTACCGGCTGCCGCCGACCGCGGCTCAGCAGTCGCAGCCCGCCCGTTCCGCTCAGCAGACCCGTGCCACTCACGCCGGTCACGCGGCCAACTCCGCGCACTCCTCGCACTCCTCGCACTCCGCGCCCTCCACACCGTCGCGCCGCGCGAGATCGGGCGGGACACGGTCGAACGGGGCTGCGAGATCGGGCGGCGGGGTCGGTGCGATGGCCCGTCGTCGGCCCCGGGTGTTCGGCATCCTCGCCGGCGCGGTGCTGTTCGTGCTGGCCGTGCTCGCCGGCATGAAGATGTTCTCGCCTGACACCACCTCGACGGAGACCGGGAACGACCTGAAGGGCGGTTCGTCGTCCACCGGCCCCGAGAAGAGCGGCGTGCCGGCCGCCGGAACCGTGGCCCGCACCGGGGCGCCCGACTCCGCCCCCGAGCCCGGTGTCAACGAGGAGCCTCCCGCGTCCCCCTCCTTCACGGAAACCGCGGCCGACACACCGACCCCGGCCGAGACCGAGGAGGAGAAGCCGAAGGAGGAGCAGGAGCAGGCCCCGCCGGAGCAGCAGGAACAGGAGCAGCCGCCGCAGTACGGCGACGGGGACGACGATGACGACGACGCCGGATACGGCGACGACTAGAAGTACCGCATCGGCTAGAAGTCCTTCTCCGGCCAGTCGAGCAGCCGCGCCCCGATGACCGCCGTCTGCAGCGTGTACCGGTGCACGGGATCGGCCGGATTCGCCCCGGTGAGCGTGTGGATGCGGTCCAGCCGGTAGGTGAGCGCGCGGACGCTGAGCGACAGCCGCCGGGCGGCCTCCGCGGCGACGCAGCCGGAGTCGAAGTACGCGGTGAGGGTGTCGAGAAGCGGCTCCGCCCCGCCGCGGGCCTGGCGCAACGGTCCGAGCGCGCTGAGGACCAGGTCGGCCATGGCCTGCCGGTCCCGGGTGAGCACGGGGTAGACCAGCAGGTCGGCGGCGCGCAGCACGGGGGTGTCGAACTCCAGGCGGTCGGCCAGGTCGAGGGCGTTCAGCGCCTCCTCGTACGAGTGGACGACCCCGCCGGGCCCCGGCTGGGAGCGGCCGATGGCGACGCGCCCGCCGTCGGTGGCCGCGTACGCCTGCTTGGCGAAGAAGTCGAGCACGTCGTCCTGGTCGCCGGGCGCGATGCACACCAGACGACCGTCCTTGGTGGTCACGAGGATGCTGCGGTCGCCGAACCGGCTGATCAGGGAGCGCTCCACATCGCGGGGCACGGCGTCCCCCTCGTCGTACGCCGTCCTGCCCTGTGCCACCGCGACGGCGTGCGCGTGCGAGAGGCGCAGCCCGAAGCGTTCGGCGCGTTCGGCCAGCAGACCGAGGTCGCTGCGGCCGTGCAGCAGGTCGTCGATGAACTCCCGGCGCGCGGCCTCCTCCTGGCGTACGGCGAGGAGTTGGGCCCGCTCGTAGCCCTCGGCGAAGGCGTCGACGGCCTGCTCGACGGCGGCGAGTGTGCTCTCGCCCGCCGTGGCGGGCCAGTGGACGCGGGCGGCGGCCAGGTGGGCGCCGACGAGGGCGCGCAGTCCGTATCCCGCCTCGGCGGCCCGCTCACCCAGGGCCCGGCGGGAGTCGAGTTCGTCGCGGGTCAGCCGGCGGCCGGTCGCGGAGGCGTCCGTGAGGATGCGCCCATACCCCTCCAGATACTCCTCGGGTATGTCCCGCCCCGCCGCCATCCGCACCCCCGTCTTCCTGATGAGCCGTTGACGCATTTCTAGCGCATACGGGCGGAGCGCGGTCCCGTGGGGGAGGTGCTCACTGCCGGAAGACGGCAGGTCCATGCGTGCTCTCGGTTCCCCTCACCACGGAGGACGTTCGGAGGATGCTCGGGGGAGTTCGGGGGAAGTTCGGAGGGACTTCGGGGGCTCGGCAAGAGATGAGGCCCCGGTGCCGGTCGTCTCACGACGATGTGTCCGGCACCGGGGCCCTTATCCGTCCCCCGTGCTCCCCGTTTCTGCCGGACCATCGTGACCCGGGACGGGAGTCCGGCGCATTGCCGGGTTCCGGCAATCTTTACGCGTTCTTGATGCCGGAGGGCGGCGAAGCGCTCGAACGCGAGTGCCACGTACGGTGTCGGCACGGCGTCAAGAACGCATAAAGACTGCCAGATCACGGCAATGTGCACACATGTACGAAGCTGGCACAATGCCCGTTGATCGAGGTGACCGGCGCAGGTGGGGGAGGTGGACCGGTGACTCTGTTTCTCGGTCTCGGCATCGCGGGGCTCGTCCTGCTGGTCCTGACGCTGGTCTTCGACGGCGTACTCGAGGGACTGTTCGGCGGCACCAGCTTCCTGGACGGGCTCTTCGACGGCCTCCTCTCCCTGCCGGTCATCGCCGGGTTCGTCTCGATGCTCGGCTTCGGCGGGGCGCTCGTCCTCGGCACGACCGGGCTCGGCGCCGGACCCGCCACCGCGGTGGGCATCGGCGCCGGGGCCGGGGCGGGCTGGCTGACCTGGCGGTTCAGCCGGGCCCTGATGCGGGACGAGCCGTCCGCGACCCCGCGCGGCACCGACCTCGTGGGCAGTTCGGGCTCGGTCGTCACACCGATCCCGGCCGAGGGCTACGGCGAGGTGCTCGTGTATCTCGCGGGCCAGCCGGTGAAGCTGGCGGCCAAGAGCCCCGAGCCGGTGGCCCGGGGCGCCGAGATCTGGGTCGAGGAGTCGCTGTCACCGACGTCGGTGGCGGTCAGGCCGGTCCAGCGCTGAGGCCCTGTCCGGCCGGTAGTCCGTAACCCGTACCGCTCGTAACGCTCGTAACGCTCGTACCACTCGTACTGATCTGCCGCCCGGGGGTGGCAGGGGGGATCCACCATGAGTCCAGTTCTCGTTGCGGTCGTGGGAGTCGTCGTACTCCTCGTGCTGCTCGCGCTCGTCGTCGTCACCCGTTACAAGGTGGCCGGGCCCAGCCAGGCGTTCATCGTCACCGGCCGGCGCGGCAAGAAGTCCACCGACCCGGACACCGGCCGGGTGTTCACCGACAACAGCGGCCAGAAGGTCGTGGTCGGCGGCGGTGTCTTCGTCGTGCCGTTCGTCCAGCAGAAGTTCACCCTGGACCTGTCCTCGCGGCATATCCCGATCTCGGTGCGCGGCGCGGTCACGCTGCGCGGCGTCAAGGCGAACCTCGAAGGCGTCGCCATCGTCAAGGTCGGCGGCACCGAGGACTCCATCCGCGCCGCGGCCCAGCGGTTCCTGATGCAGCAGGACGGCATCGTCGGCTTCACCCAGGAGGTGCTGTCCGGCGCGCTGCGTTCCATCGTGGGCCGGATGTCGGTGGAGGACATCATCCGGGACCGTGCCGCGTTCGCCGGGCAGGTCGCCGAAGAGGCCGAGGCGAGCCTGTCCGGGCAGGGCCTGGTGCTCGACGCCTTCCAGATCCAGGACATCACCACCGAGGGCTCCTACCTGGAGGACCTCGGCCGGCCCGAGGCCGCCCGCGCCAAGCAGGAGGCCGACATCGCCGAGGCGGTGGCCCGGCGTGCCGCCGAGCAGGCCCGGCTGAAGGCCGAGGAGGAGATCGCGATCGCCCAGCGGACGTTCGCCCTCAAGACGGCGGAGATCAAGGCCGAGACGGACGAGGCGGCGGCCCGTGCCGCGGCGGCCGGCCCGCTGGCCGAGGCCGCCCGCTCGCAGGAGGTCCTCGCCGAGCAGGAGAAGGTCGCCCAGCGGCAGGCCGCGCTGACCGACCGCGAACTGGACACCAAGGTCCGCAAGCCCGCCGACGCCGCCCGCTACCAGGCCGAGCAGGAGGCCGAGGCCCGGCGTATCGCCCAGGTCAAGGAGGCCGAGGCGGACGCCCAGCGCTCCAGGCTGACCGGTGAGGGCGAGAAGGCACACCGCGCGGCGCTCGCCGACGCCGTACGCATCGAGGGTGAGGCGGAGGCCGCGGCCATCGGTGCGAAGGGGGCGGCCGAGGCCGAGGCCATGCGCAAGAAGGCCGACGCGTTCGCGCAGTACGGCGATGCGGCCGTACTGCAGATGCTGGTCGAGGTGCTGCCGCAGGTGGTCGCCAAGGCGTCCGAGCCGCTCAGTGCCATCGACAAGATGACGGTCATCTCGACGGACGGGGCCAGTCAGTTGTCGCGCACTGTCGCGGACAACGTCGCCCAGGGGGTCGAACTCCTCAGCTCCACCACGGGGGTTGACCTTGCCGAGCTCCTCAAGACGATCACCGCGCCGAAGCGGGGTGCTGTCGCGGTGGAGGCCAACGGGAAGATCGAGGTGAGTGAGTGACTTACTGAGTGACTGGCTGACTGAGTGACTGACGGTTCGGGTTGAGTTTCGGGTGCGGGTGGGTGGGGGCCGAGTGCGCGGTTCCCCGCGCCCCTAAAAGACGAAAGCCAGGGGCGCAGCCCCGCTTTCAGGGGTGCGGGGAACCGCGCGACCGCCTCCCCCCACCGGGCCGCGGCCGAAGTCGATCCGCAGGTCGCCGTAGGGTGAACGCACACCAGATCGACGCCGGACACCGGACAGGGGACCAGTCATGGGCACTCCACGCCTGAGCAGTACGCCGTTGCCAGGGATCGGTGTGCGGTACGACCTGACGACGCGAGAACAGCGCCGCCTGTCGGTGGTCGCGCACCGGGACGGCGGCCGGACACTGAGCGCGTACCGGACGGACGACCCGGACGCCTGCGCCCTCTCCGTGCGGCTCTCCGCGGGAGAATCGGCGGCGCTCATCGACGCGCTGATGCCCGCCCACCACAGCCCGAACCTGCTCTCCACCACCGAACTGGGCCTGGTGGCCGAGCGGATCGAGCTGTCGTCGGTCTCGCACTGGAACGGGCGCGTCCTCGGCGAGACCCGGATGCGCACCGAGACCGGTGCCTCGATCGTGGCCGTGCTGCGGCGGGCCGAGGCGATCCCCTCCCCCACGCCGGACTTCCGCCTGGCGGGCGGCGACACCCTCATCGTGATCGGCACCCGCGAGGGCGTCGAGACGGCGGCGACGATACTCGGAAGGGAGTGAGCACAGTGCACTCGTCCGCGACGTTCCTGATCGAGTTCGGTGCGATCATCCTGGGCCTGGGGCTGCTGGGCCGGTTCGCGGGACGGTTCCAGTTCTCGCCCATACCCCTCTACCTGCTGGCCGGGCTCGCGTTCGGCGAGGGCGGGCTGCTGCCCCTGGGCACCAGCGAGGAGTTCGTCGCGATCGGCGCCGAGATCGGCGTCATCCTGCTGCTGCTCATGCTCGGCCTCGAATACACCGCCACCGACCTGGTCTCCAACCTCAAGACCCAGTACCCCGCAGGACTGGTCGACGCCGCCCTCAACGCCCTGCCCGGCGCCGCGATGGCCCTGCTGCTGGGCTGGGGCCCGGTCGCCGCCGTCGTCCTGGCCGGCGTCACCTGGATCTCCTCCTCCGGCGTCATCGCCAAGGTCCTGGGCGACCTCGGCCGCCTCGGCAACCGCGAAACCCCGGTCATCCTGAGCATCCTCGTCCTCGAAGACCTCTCGATGGCCGTCTACCTGCCCATCATCACCGCCCTCCTCGCCGGCGCGGGGATCGCGGCGGGCAGCGCCACCCTGGCCATCGCGCTCGGTGTCGCCGGCCTCGTCCTGGTCGTCGCGGTCCGCTACGGACGCCACCTCTCCCGCTTCGTCTCCAGCGACGACCCCGAGAAGCTGTTGCTGGTGGTGCTGGGGCTGACGCTGCTGGTCGCGGGCGTGGCCCAGCAGTTGCAGGTGTCCGCGGCGGTGGGCGCGTTCCTGGTGGGGATCGCGCTGTCCGGCGAGGTCGCCGAGGGCGCCCACGGGCTGCTCTCCCCGCTGCGCGACCTGTTCGCCGCGGTGTTCTTCGTCTTCTTCGGCCTGCACACCGACCCCGCCAGCATCCCGCCCGTCCTGCTCCCCGCCCTCGCACTGGCCCTGGTCACCGCCGGCACGAAGATCGCCACCGGGTACTGGGCCGCCAAGCGGGCCGGGATCTCCGCCAAGGGCCGCTGGCGGGCCGGCGGCACCCTCGTCGCCCGCGGCGAGTTCTCCATCGTCATTGCCGGACTCGCCGTCACCTCCGGCATCGAGCCGAGACTCGGGCCGCTGGCCACGGCCTACGTCCTGATCCTGGTGATCATCGGGCCCCTCACCGCCCGCTTCACCGAACCGGTAGCCACCCGTCTGACCGGCCGCCTGCGCCGTGAGCCCGCCGCCACGGGCGCCCCGACGCCCCCTGACCGGGACCTCGTCCCCAGCCCGGACGCGCCTGTCGAGAAGTAGCCGCGGGTTGGTCGACACGTGCAGGTGGGTCAGGGCCGAGTGCGCGGTTCCTCGCGCCCCTGGAGGTGTGTGGGGGTTCGGTGGGTTGTGAAGTTCGGTTGGTGTGTGGCTTCGTGCGCGGTTCCTCGCGCCCCTTGAGAGGCAGAGGCCTGGAGGTGCGGCCCCGCCCTTAGCTTTTAGGGGCGCGGGGAACCGCGCACTCAGCCATCACCCACCCGCACCCGACGACACACCCGAGCCTCCGTCGTCCACCCGTTTCCTGGCCGGTGACACCCCGTCGGGCGCCCCGGACGGCAGCTCGTCCGGCACGCTGCAGATCGGCCCGGCGAACAGGGTCGGCTGAGGCCCGGTCCGGCGACGGTCAGCGCGCGGGCCAGTTCTCCACGGCCTTGTCGACCAGCAGCCTCACCTCGGCGACCCCCTCCTCGTCCCCCCAGAAGTCCAGGGCGTCCGCAAGGGCCTGCATCACCTTCGGAGACTTCTGAGCGAGGGCGAAATTGACGACCGAGACGACGCGGTTCCTGAGTTGTCCGTCATCGCTCACCATGGACAACTGCTTCGGCTCGATCATCTGCCGTACGGACACCAGCCAGACGTTCCACGTGTCCCTGTCGAGGCCCACCGGTGAGCGGACCAGGGCCTGTACGAGGGTCAGCCGCTCGGCCCCGCTGAGTGGTGCGCCGGACCCGTTGGCACGGGCGGGCGGGCTCACGAAGGGGCCGCCGCGCGGGGTGTAGAGGTCCGCCTTGGACTGGTGCACCGGGGCAGCGGTTTCCCAATCGGCGGGCTCCGGCTTGGCGGACAGTCCGAAGGTCGGTGGGAATTCCGCCGCGGTCGTGGCGTCCATCTCCGGAAGGGGAGCCGTGGCCTTCCGCACCATGTGGTCGACGAGTGCGATGACCAGCTTCTCGTACGCCGGCCGGTCACCGCGCATGAGATCGACGACGCAGCTGTGCCGGTAGGCCTTCCCGAACCGTGGCGTCCGGTGCTGGATCTCGGCGACGCTCGGGGGCAGTTCCCGGGCGACGGGCACCCAGAACAGCGGCAGTACGGCGATCGGTTCGGGATCGCCGGCCAGGCGCATCCGCTCCTCCATGACCGCCCACTCCCGCCCGCACCACTTGCGCTCGAAGAAGTCGTCGGAGAGCAGCGCGATCAGGAAGCGGGTGGTTCCCAGCGCTTGGGAGAGATCCCGCCGCCACCGGGCCCCGTGCTCCAGCGAGTCCGTGTCGAGGAATCCGTCATGGGAGGCGGACACGCCCCGCTTGATCGCCACTTCCTGCTGGAGGCGCGCGTGGAACTGTCGTACGAGTTCACTGTCCGCGTCCCGCCCCGCGTAACTGGTGAAGAAGAACGGCGGCTGTGTCATCGGCACTCCCCCGTGTCGGCCAGGCAAGGACTCATCGTCCCTGATCGCCGTTCCAGGCGTCCACGGCCTTGTCGACGAGGCGCCGGACGTCGGCGATGCCCTCCTCGTCACCCCAGAGATCCAGGGCGTCCGCGAGGGCTTGCATCACCTTCGGATTCCGCTGGGCGAGGGCGAAGTTGACGACCGAGATAATGCGGTCCCTGAGCTGTCCGCCGTCGCTCACACCGGCCAGTTGCGTCGGCTCGATCATCTGCCGCACGGACACCAGCCAGATGTCCCACGATTCCCTGGTGCGCCCCACCGGCGAGCGGGCCAGGGCCTGTACGAGAGTGCGTCGCTCCACCCCGCTGAGGGGCGCGCCGGACGAGTCGTCACGGGGCTGCGGGATCACCACGATGCCGCCGGGCGGGGTGTCCGGGTCGGTCGGCGGGGCGGGAGTCAGTATCCTGGCGCACCGCTCGTAGCTGGTCCGGCGTACCTCCTCGGCGACGGCGAGCAGTTGCGCGGGGTGGCCGTTCATGAGTGACGCCAGGTGTTTGGCCTGCTTGGACCCGAGGTTCTCCGCCTGGTCCAGGAGCAGCCGCGAGGACTGCTCGACCGTCATTCCGCCGAGTTCCAGCCGGTTGCTGCCCCAGGTCTCGCCGCAGGAACGAGAGGTGACGAGCCGGTGCCCCGTCCCCGGGACGAAGTGTTCGTAGACGCGGTCGGGGTTGGACACGTCGTCGTAGACGAAGAGCCAGCGGTTGTCGGGCCGGTGTTCGACCTTCGCGCCAAAGGCCCGGGCACGCTCCTCCCGCAGCGCCTGATACTGCTCTTCGAGGAGTCCGCACAGTCGGTCGTCGTCCGTCTCGCCCCGGCAGGAGAACCACCACGCCACGTCGTAGCGGCGGGTATAGGCACGGCAGTAGGCGATGGCGACCTGGGTCTTGCCGAAACCCTGGACCGGTGCGACGCCGTCGTGCAGCAGGACGTGACCGTACTGCTCGAAGAGCTCCAGCAGCCTGGCGATCTGGTCGTCGCGCCCCTGGAAGGGAAGGTCGAGCGGAGGAATGTTCGATATAGGGGGCGGTGCGGTGGCCGAACGGGACGAACGCGGGGGCGGAAACGTCACCGGGTGTCCCCCTCGCGCTGACCCGGGATCCGTGGGTTGGGGTCGCGCACCAGCTCACACAGACGTTGCGCCTCGTTCTCGTCGGAGCCTTTGAGCTGGGTGACCGGCACCCCGCGGCGAACCAGCAGCGGACGGGGTTCCGCATCGATCTGCACCGGAATCAGCCACTGTCTGTCCGCGCCGACGAACGCGCCTTCCCAGTCGAGGGGTTCGGTCTCGCCGGCCGTGAAGTAGGTGCGGGAGAACAGGGCGATCACGCGCTCCGCCACTCGATGGGCCCTGTCCACGGTCTCGGACAGCGACTCGCGCTCGGTCTCCCAGCGCACCTGGGTGACCGAGGGGTGCCCGTCCCGTTCGAGGACCTCCGCCATCCAGTCCGCCCAGGGCTGGTCGGCGCCCACGTAACTGATGGCGATGGAAACGGGAGGGGACGGGGCCCGGGAGCCGTAGCCGCCACCCGGTTCGGTGTACGAGCCTGTGTACACGGGTGTCCGCGGCGAGGTGGTCTGCCGGGTGAGGGGCAGCCTTCCGAACGCGGAACGGACGCGGGGCAGTTCGTCGGCGTCGAGCGTGGAGAGGCGTATGCGCCGCGCCTCCGCGATCCGCCTGGACAGCCGTTCCAGCAGGGCGAAGTAGGCGTCCTCCGCCTCCCGGCTGTCCGACTGCATCAGCTGGTGCAGTCCGTTGCCGCCGAATCCGTCCTCCCACTGGATCTCGGCCGGCGACCTCCGGCCGTCGCCGGTCGGCGGGGGCATGGCGTCCGGCGGAACGGGTTCCCACAGTATGGGGATGAGGCAGGTCGACGCGTCCTTCTGGGTCAGCACGCGGTGGCGGCTGATCCGGGTCTCGAAGACCGCCCACTCCATACCGCAGTACTGGCTCTGGAAGTACTGCGGCGAGCACAGCGCGATCATCACTCCGACCTCGGCGATCTCGGCCACAGCGCCGGCGAGGCGCTGGCCGGGAGCCGCCTGGGGGCCCAGGGCGCCACTCACCCACAGCCCCTCCTGCGCCCTCAGCCGGTACTCGAGATCCGCGTGGAAGCGGCTGATGGCAGGCCAGCCGTCACTGCGGGTGCAACTGGTGTAGAAGTAGTTGACGGATGGATCCACGCGCCCCTCGCAGACTGCCGCCGGTAGTCCGGCAGGGCGAAACTCTCACTGGCTTGGACATGGGCCGAACAACGTCGTAGCTCCAGTCGGTCCGGTGACCCCCCTGTTACCAAGGATAGGCTTCCTTGACCGCGCTGGGTACAGTGAAGAGAGCCTGACGGGCGCACTCGTCAGGCGTACGGGCACACGTCAGGCGTACGGGGTGGATATTCGCCGACGGCTCACGAATCCGGGACTCTAGCAGGGTCGGCGGACCGCTTCGAACCGTTGTGGGGCCAGGGGACGCGGGGGGAATGGGGGCCGGAGCCATGAAGAGCGGGGCCGGGAGCGGTGCTCCCGAAAAGCTGGGCGAATTACGGAAGTTGGCGGACCTGCTGTCCGTCGAACGGCTCGCGGGCATGCCACGGTCCGCGGTGGTCGAGGCACTGCTCAGGCAGCGCGCGGACCCGGGCGCGTCACCGGGGAGCGCCGGCGCTCCGAGGTGGCACAGTGCGGTGTGAGAAGGGCTCACAACCTCTCGCACCGGAAAAGGGACTGACGGCGGGTCAACAGGCCGTTTCCTTCTCCCAGTTCGTCGTCAAGCTGCACAGCAGATGCAACTTCGCCTGCCCGGACTGCTATGTCTACGGCCTGCGCGACAGCGGCTGGGCCGCCCAGCCCCGGGTGATGTCCACCGCGGTCCTGGACCGTACGGCGCAGCGGATCGTGGAGCACGTGTGGCGCCATCGGCCCTCCGAGGCGCGGGTGATGCTGCACGGGGGTGAGCCGCTGCTCGCCGGACCGCGCCGCATCGGTCACTTCGCCGAGACGCTGCGCTCGGCGTGGACCGGTCTGGACACGTCCCTGGAACTCGTCGTGCAGACCAACGGCGCCCTGCTGAACCGGAGTTACCTCGATCTGTTCCGCCGGTGGGGCATCACCGTCGGTGTCAGCCTGGACGGGACCGACGAGGGACACGACCGCAGGCGCCGCTACCACTCCGGCAAGGGGACCCACGCGGACGTCGTACGGGGCCTGGATCTGTTGCGCACGCCCGGCTACCGCTCGTTGTACGGCGGTCTGCTGTGCACGGTGGACCTCGCGGACGATCCGGTGGACACCTACGAGGCCCTGCTGGCGCACGAACCTCCCGCGCTGGACTTCCTGATGCCGCTCGGCACCTGGCAGTCCGCGCCCCCGGGGCCGCCCGGGGAGCCCGGTGTCCCGTACGCCCGCTGGCTCGCCACCGCCTTCGACCGGTGGTTCGACGCCCCGGTGCGGGAGGTTCCCCTGCGGCTCTTCGACTCGCTGGTCGACCGGCATCTGGGCGGGGCCGGCACCAGCGAGGTGTGGGGAGCTGTCGGTTCCGACGTCGTGGTGGTGCAGCCGGACGGGAGCATCGAGCAGAACGACATCCTCAAGTCGGTGCACGACAACGCCGCCCACACGGGCTACCACATCGAGGCGCACGGCTTCGACGACGCGGCGGTCCATCCGGGGTTCGCCGCGGACCGGGCCGGCGCCGAGGGACTGAGCGCGCAGTGCCGGGCCTGTCCGGTCGTGGGCGTCTGCGGCGGTGGTCTGCGCGCGCACCGGTACCGGCCGGAGAACGGATTCGACAATCCCTCGTGCTATTGCGCGGACTTACGCGCATTGATCGAGCATGTGCGCGACCGGGTCACCCGCAGTCTTCACGCTCTTGCAAAGGACTGTCACAAGGCGGTTACAGGCGGTGGGAATCTCCCTAACATGGGGATGCCTGCCGATGTAGAACCGTTGCACCGCGTAAGGGAATGATCGGGGACGACCCCGGTTCGGAGACGGGCGGGAAACGGGGGGATGCATGGTTCCGTATTTCTTTGTCAGCCATGCCGTGAGCGGCAGTGGCAGACGGGACGTCGAGCATTTCCATGCCGATCTCCAGGCCGAGATCCGTGCCCGACTGGGCCGTGAGCCGAGATTCGACGGAGTGCTCGCGGACCACCGGGGGCTGGACCTCCGCGCGGGCCCACCGCCCACCACCCCGGCCATGAACTGCCGTTCCCTGGTGGTGCTCTACTCGCAGGAGTACTTCCGCAGCCCGCGCTGTACGTACGACCTGTCCGTGTTCGACGAGCGCATGAGCTGGCGGGTGCACCGCACCGGTGACACGTCGGTGGCCCCGGTCGGGGTGGTGTGGGAAGCCGCGGGGTTACCCGCCCGGCTGGCCGAGGAGACCGCCCGGCAATCGGGCCCGACGGGGAGCGACTACCCCCGGCACAGCGTCGGCCAGCTGATCCGCGATCCCCTCGCGCGAGGGGGATACATCAAGATACTGCGCAGTGTGGCCGACCGGGTGCTGGTGGCCGCGGACCGCTCACCGCCCACCATGACCGCGCGTGATGTCGGCTACCTCACCCCATTCAGGGCTATGTCCCGTACGTCGGCCGTCTCATGGGATGTGCACCTTGCTCCCCTGCCGGTACCGTGGCACAGCAGGCGCGCCGGCGCGTCACAGGATCCGGCCCCGATGGGGGCGGCGCTCGGACTGCCGGATTCGCCTCCCCGCACCAGATCGTGGTTCTCATCCCCGGGGGAAGGCGAGCGTCCCATCCTCCGTGGACCGCATGGCTGACGCGAACACGTGGAGCAGCATCAATGAGCAGCGTGGAGCCGGAACCCTCCGGCGCCGAGGCCGCCCATGAACCGGCGACCATTGTCACCTTCTACTCGTACAAGGGCGGGGTGGGCCGAACGATGGCCCTCGCCAACGTGGCCTGGATCCTGGCGACCGAGGGCTCCAGAGTGCTCGTCGTCGACTGGGACCTGGAGTCCCCGGGCCTGCACCGCTTCCTGAGGCCCTTCCTCAACGACCCCGAACTCGCCGACACCACCGGTGTGGCGGAGATGGTGCAGGGCTACGGACGGGACGCCGAGGCGCTGGCCGGACAGGGCCTGGACGGGACGGAGTACGAGCGGCGGCTGCGGGAACTGCTCGACGAGCACGCCGATGTGCGGCCGCACCGCGACACCCTGCGCTGGGACCGCTTCCAGCCGCCGGGGACCATCGAGTTCCTCGGCCCCGGCCGGCAGCACGAGGCGTACAGCGAGAACGTGGCGCTGTTCGACTGGGCGTCGTTCTACAAGCACGACCGGGGCAAGCGGTTCGTCGACACCCTGCGCGAGCGGCTGCGGCAGGGCGACTACGACTTCGTCCTCATCGACAGCCGCACCGGGCACTCGGACAACGCGAGCATCTGCACGCTCTGGCTGCCGGACGTCGTCGTGGCCGGCTTCAACCTCAGCAATCAGTCGATAGAGGGTACGGCGGCCGTCGCCCGCCAGATCCACGAGCGGGCCCACGAGACCGGGCGGGACATCCGCATCCTCCCGGTGCCCATGCGCGTCGAGCACACCGACCGGGAGAAGGCGTCCCGGCGGCGCGCCTACATCGAGAGCCGCTTCGGCGGACTGGTGGGCCCCCTGGTCGCCGGCAGCGTGGAGGAGTACTGGGGGCAGGTCGAGGTGGAGCACCACCCGGCCTTCGCCTACGAGGAGATCCTCGTCCCCTTCACCCTGCTGCCGGGCAAGTCCTCGTCGCAGCTCACGGCCTATGTGCGGATCGCCGAGGAGATCAGCCGAGGCAAGGTGTCCCGCAGCCGCCCGGTGAAGGAGGTCGTCCGGCAGGAGATCGAGCGCCGCTTCGCCGATGTGAAGCCGCCCGGACAGCGCACCGCGCGGATCGTCCACGCGGCGCCCGACCGCCAGTGGGCCGACTGGATCCGCGGCGTGCTGGCGCGCATCGGCATCAGCTGCCAGACGACGGACGACTGGCGGGCCGAGTCCGGCAGCACGGGCGCCAAACCGACGTACACGATCCTGGTGGTCTCTCCCGCGCTGCCGTCCGACCGTGACCTCAACGCCTTCGTCTACCAGCAGTTGAGGGGCGTGGGACGGCTCGGGTCCGGCGACCGCGGGGCGTCCATCGTCGCGGTGCGCGTCGAGGAGGCGTATGTCCGGCCGCCCATCGCGGACATGGCCGGACCGCATCTGCAGACCCTGGGCGAGCAGGCGGCCCAGGAGCTGCTGCTCGCCTTCTTCTCCGACCGCGGACAGCACGCCGAGCCCGCCGAGGGCAGTGACCACCACTCGTCGAGCGGGGCGCGCTTCCCCGGCCGGAAGCCCGCCATCTGGAAGAGCGACCCGCGCCCCGCGACCTTCCAGGGCCGCGAGACGTTCCTCGCGCGGCTGCGCGACCAGTTCCAGCCGGACCGCCAGGCGGCGCCCGCGATCCTCACAGGCCCCCTCGGCGTGGGCAAGACCCGGATCGCCCTGGAGTTCGCCTACCGCTTCTCGCCGGACTACGACGTCATCTGGTGGATCGAGGCCACCGACGCGCTCAGTGTCCGTGAGCAACTCGCCGCACTGGGCGAGAAGTTGGGGGTCACCAAGAGCACCGCCCCGGACGCCGTGGACCGGACCCTGAGCGCGCTGGCCGGCGGCACCGAAAAGTACCGGCGGTTCCTGCTGGTGTACGACAACGTGCGCGGCCCCTGGGATCTGAACAGCCTGCGCCCCGGCGGTGGTTGCACCCATGTGCTGGTCACCTCGGAGAGCGGCGACTGGGCGAGCGTCGGCCAGGAGTTCGAGGTCGGCCTACCGACCCATGACGAGGCGTGCGACCAACTGCGCCTGCACTTCCCCGGGCTCCTCCCCGAACCGGCCGCCGAGATCCTGGAGGTGTCCGGCCGCCTCCCGCAGACCGTCGAACTGGCGGCGGCCTGGATCAAGGGCACCGGTGTGCCGGTCGAGGAGGCCATCGGCCGCTACCGGGACGCGATGAGCACCCATGTCGCCGGACCGGAGAGCGGCTATCCGGAGGAGGCGCACACCACCTGGTCGATGTCCATGGAGTCACTGCGGGCGGCCTACCCGGTCGCGGAGAAGTTCCTCCGGCTGATGGCGCACATGTCCCCGAGCGGCGTCTCCATGGACGTACTGCGCTGCCGTGCCGCCCTGGAGTGGCTGACGCCGCCGGACGGGGGCCCGCTCACCGCCCAGACCGCGGGGCTGGCCTTCAACGCGCTCGACGAGCGTGCGCTGGCCCGTATCAACCAGGGCAGCGGGCGGGTGGTCGGCGACCCGATGGGGCTGACCTTCCTGCGGGCGGCCCTGCCGGAGGAGGAGTACGAGGAGTCGCGCACGGCGGTCCAGCGGATCCTGGCCTCCCTTGCGCCGCTCGACACCGAGGCCCACGAACCGCGGTTCCTCTCCGTCTTCGCCGAACTCGACCAGCACGTCGTCGCCTCGGGTGCCGTGCAGAGCACGGACGACGAGGTGCGCCGCTGGCTGGTCAACCAGGTGCGCTACCGGCGCCTGGCCCGCCGCCTGGACCGCGCCCAGGAACTCGCCGCCCTGCTGTTCGAGGAGTGGACCGGGCGGTACGGGTCCGTGGAGAGCACCGACGACATCTTCCTGCTGCGGCTCGTCGTGGAACTGGGCAACATCCACCGGGACGCGGGCCGGTTCGTGGAGTCCGAGGAGATCAACCGCGGGGCGCTGGACCGGCTGCGCGCCACCCTGGGCCTCGACCATCCGGTCACCCTGCGCAGCGCGCTCGGCAGGGGTGCCGATCTGCGGGCCCTCGGCCATGTCCAGGAGGCCTTCGCCGAGGACCAGTCGACCGCCGACATCCTCACCGAGGTGTTCGGGCCCGACAACCCGTACACCTTGATGGCCTCGGCGAACCTCGCGCTGTCGCTGACCATGGTCGGCATGACCGCGGAGGCCCTGGACCTGCACCGGGAGACGTACGAGCGCTGTCGGCGCGTCCTGGGCGAGGACCATGAACTGACGTGGAGCGCGGCGGCCCAACTGGGCAACCGTTACCGGGAGTCCGGGGACTATCCGACCTCGCAGCGGCAGCTGCAGTACGCCTTCAACGAGGCGGAGCGCCGCCTGGGGGAGAGCGATCCGGCGACGCTGCACGCGAGCCGGGGCCTCGCCGCGACCCTGCGCCGGATGGGCGGCACGGAACAGGACGACCTGATCAGCGCGGCCCGCAAGTACGACGAGGACGCGATGGAGGGCTGGCTGGAGTACGTGGGCCCCGACCACCACGCGACGCTGGCCGCCCGGTTGTCGCTGGCCGCGGATCTGCGGCTGATGGGGGAGTACCCGCGCGCCTGCGAACTCGCCGAGGAGTGCGTCGAGCGGTACGGGACCTGGCCGCAGGGACATCCGTTCCTGCGGATGGCCCAGGTGAACCTGGCGCTGTGCAGGCGCTCGGCGGGGCTCGTCGACGGTATGGCGGAGCTGAGCGAGGAGGGCTGGCAGGGCCTGTGCGGGACGCTCGGTCCTGACCATCCGCTGACCCTGATCGCGGCCCTCGACCACGCCAACGCCCTGGTGTTCACCGGGGAGTCGGCCGCCGCGCTGGAGCTCGACCGGGACACCTACGAGCGGCTGCGCGTCCGCTGCGGGGCCGAGCACCCGCTGACCGGCTTCGCCGCGACGAACCTCCAGGACAGCGAGGCGAGGGTGCGGGACGCGGTGGGGCCGGGCGGTGAGCGGATCGAGATCGACATCGACGTGCCGTACATCTGACCCGCGCGCGAGACGTGCGCGGGTCGTGGGGCGGAGGTCGGAAAGGGCGCGCGGGCCGCGGCACGCGGCGGGCGCGCCGGAGCGGGTCCTGGGCGAGGAGGCGGCTGTGGCGGAGTCGGGGGAGCGGGAGTTGGGCAGGTCATGGTCGGCCGCGGTCCTCTCGGCCAGGCCCGGGGAGGGGGCGACCCTGGTGGCGACCGCCGCCGCGGCACTCATAGACGCGGAGACCGGGCACAAGGGCCAGAACGTGATCCTGATGGACGCGGACCTGGCGACCGCGGGACTGTCCCGGCTGCTGCGGGCCTGGCAGGCGACGGGCACGGGGGACGAGTACGGCGCGGGACCGGCGGCCGGCGACGGCCGCGGGCTGGTCGGCTACGCCCTTGACCGGCGCGTGGACCTCCGGGACCGCTCGGTCCAGGAGCGGCTCCAGGACCTGCGCTCACCCGACGGCCGGACCGGCGACATGGCGCTGCTCGCACTGGACAGACCCGGGCTCTCCGCCCTGGCGGGCCTGGCCGGGCTGCCGCGGATCATGGCGCGCGCGGCGCAGCGGCTCGCGGAACTCGCCGGCTGCCTGCTCGTGGACTGCGGCCCCGGCTGGAACGCGCGGACCCGGGCCGTCTGCGAGAGCGTCGACTTCGTCTTCGTGGTGGGCCGGGCAGGAGACCGGACCCACCCCGACACACTGCGGCTGGCGGAGCGGCTGGAGGAGTCCGGACTGCTCCCGAAGACCATCGGACACATCGCGAACCAGCCCGAGAACGTCGAGAACCGGCACGGTCCGCAATCCGCCGGTGGACCAAGGGCCGTAGAGGACACACTGCCTCTGAGAACCGTCATCGACCTGCCGTACGACCCGCGGGCCGCCCAGGCGCTCGCACAGGGTTCGCTGTCCGGGCCCGGGAGCGCCTTCGAGACCGCACTGCGGCGGGGCATGGACGCGCTCGAACCCGATCTGTTCCGCACCGGCTTCGACATCTACTGAGGAGGCATGGTGGACACCGCGGAATCCAACCGCTCCGACATCTCGGCCGGGAACTCCTCGGTCGCCGAACCCGCACGACGGCTCGCCGCCCATGTCACCGAGGACAGCCGCCAGTTCGTGGAACTGTGCGCCGGCGCCCTGGACCCGGCCGGGCTGCACCATGTGGCCGCGTACCACCGGGGGGTCTTCAACTACTCGGTGGACATCCTCGACGCCCTCGACAGCTCCGGCTGTCTGCCCGCGGGCCTGGAGACCCGGTTCTGCCGCGACCTCTACATCCGGGTGGGACGCCAGCTCAACTTCCTGCTGGACCGCATGGACCGGGCGCTGCGGCCGGTGGAGAGCGGCCGGCTGATCCGCACCGTGCTGCGCCTCGGCGAGGCGTCCGTCTTCCACTACCACGTCCGGCCGGGCGAGTATCTGACCGGTGTCTCGCTGGGCCGCGAGAACGAGGAGCCGGGCGACCGGGCGATGGCCAGGCTCGCCACCCGCTTCGCCGCCGTGCTGCGCCAACGCGGCCTGAACTACGGCGGGTTCGAGGAGGAGCCGAAGCCGTCCGAGAGCGACCGGCCCACCCGCACCGCGGCCCCGGGATCGACCGGGAAGGAGGAGGCCCTGCACACCGACCGGCTCGGGCTCCTCGGGCCGGAGGCGGACCGGATCCGTGAGCTGTGCGTCGAGGCGCTGTCTTCGGACGACCTGCATTACGCGGCGTACGTGGACCCGCGCGCCGGGCTCATCTCCACGGACGTGCTGGAACTCGCCGAGCTGGCGCCCTACTTCCGCAACATCACCCGGCCGGGGCGCCGCGAGCGCTACCAGGACATCGCGGGCCGGCTGCCCTTCGTCGTGGCCCGGATGAACCACTCGCTGAAGGCGGTGCTGCCGGGCCGGCTGACCCGGACCGTGCTCGACGTGGACGAAGGGGCCCTCTATTACGTCGCCATGGGGAACGGTGCATTCCTGCTGGGTTCGACTCTCCACCAGGACCGGGTATTCCATGCGGATCTCCGCATGAATATGCTGGCCAATTCTGTCCAGGAAATCATCAAGGAACGAGACTGGAACAGTAATTGACGCCCTAAATTGGATTCCGGTGGCACGAGAATCGGACGGGGGGTGATTCCGATGGCCTCCGGTGTCGCCGGGCGGGGCCTTCTCGGTGCCACGAGGCATCTGTGGACGCTGGTGGGGATCATCGGCGTCGGCTGGGCCGTCGGTGCCGGCGCGGGGACCGGAGACCTCAGCGGCTCCTCGCTCTACCTCTTCTTCACGACCCTCCTGCTCGCCGTCGGGCTGTACGGCTCCACCTCGGAGATCTCGCTGCGCGAGGCGAGGCGGGACCTGAAACTGCTGGTTCTCGCCGTCACGGTCGGAGTGGTCGCCAAGGCCGCGCTGATCGCGCTGGTGCTCTGGCTGGTGCTGGACGATCCCGCCTACCTCGTCCTGGCGGTCGCCGTCGCCCAGATCGACCCGCTGTCCGTCGCCGCGCTGCGGGACTCCTCCCGGCTCTCACCGCGCGGCAGGACGGTCCTGTCCGTCTGGGCCTCCTTCGACGACCCCGTGACGGTGCTCCTGACCGCCTACACGGCCCCCTTCGCGCTGCGCGCCCTGGACGACTCCGCCGGCACGTCCGCCACCTCCTCCACCGAGGGCATCGCGGGCGCCGTCGGTGACGACCTGCTGGACTACGCGGCCCAACTGGGCTGGAACGCGGTCCTGGTGGCCGTGGCCGCGGCGCTCTGGCTGCTGCTGCGGCGCACGCGGGGCAAGGACCCCGCCCACTGGTCCCCCGCGACACAGGCCGTCGCCGTGCTCCTGCTGCTCGCGCTGGTCGTGACGGCGGGTGGCTACACGCTGATGCTCGGCGTCGCCTTCGTGGGCCTGTTCTTCCGGCCGCCCGCGCTCACCCGCCACCTCGGACGGATCTCCCGGGGCGCCTACGTGACGGCGGCGTTCACGCTGGGACTGCTCCTGGTGGCGGGCGTCGACCTGGTGTACGGCCTGGTGCTGGGCGCGGCGGCCTACGGCGCCCAGATCGTCGTGGGTTCGGTGCTGGCCCGGAAACTGGACCGGGTGGACCGGGTCTCCCTGGCACTCGGCCAGCAGAACGGGGTGACCGCCGTCATCCTGGCCCTCTCCCTCCAGCCGATGTTCCCGGAGGCGGTCGCGATCGTCGCCCCGGCCATCGTGACCGTCAACTGCCTGCACTTCGCGGCCAATTCCCTGTGGGGGCGCCGCCGGCCGGACCCCGACGACCCGCGCCCGGCGCCGGACCGTCCACCGCTCCCGCACGCCCGGCCGGTTCAGCCGGACCTGTCCGCAGGCCCCGGCACGGTCGCCCTCTGGAAGGACCTGGACGGTGCGGCCGACCCGCACTGGAAGGAACCCGCCGCCGGGCCCGCGCCCCAGGACCCCGGAGGAGACGGAGGGGACGGAGGACCGCCGCGTCCGGCCCTCGCCCACCTCCTCAGAAACGTCCCGGTCGTGGACGCGGTCGCGCTGGACGCAGTGGGGGAGACCGACTAGCCCGCACGGTCGCCGGGTGCGGGTGCGGGTGCGATCGCGGGCGCCGGGGCTTCCGCGAGGCTCACAGCCGGGCACCCGAACGCCTCCGTCAGCACCCGGCGCTGGTGTTCCGTGAGGGCGTTGAGGAAGATCACCGCGGCCGCTCCCGTCTCCTCGCGGAGAGCGGCCACTTCTCGGGTCTTCCCGGAGCTCAGCAGGGTCCGGGAGGAGTACGGGAGGGTCATCTTCCTCGCCCCGCCGTCCGAGACGCCGCGGCGCTGCACGACGCGGCCCACGACCCGGGCGCCGCGTGCCGACAGACCGGTGGCAGCCGCGTCCATGCGTACGGCGAAGTCCTTCTGCCTGGCGGAGAAGTACCCCACGAGCAGGACATCGGCCCCCGCGAGATCCGGGCCGGGAGGGCTCGCCGAGGTCCCGGCCGGCCGGGGGCGCCGGCGGGGGGAGGGTCTGCGGTCGCGCCTTCGGTGCTGGTGCACGGCCTCACCGTAGGCACCCGGGCCCCTGCCGCGACAGGCGTTTTCCGGGAGCGGGCCCGGTCCCCGGCCACCCGCCCGCGCCGCCCACAGTCGCTCCCGACGCGCTACTTTGCGATTCCTTTACACTGGGTGGGACGTGTCCGGTCAGGGCGCGTCATACGACCTTTAGTGCGAGAAGGAGCGAAGGTTCCGCGATGGGTGAACCTCCCAGTACCAGCCGTGCCATCCCCGGCCCGAGACATGTGCGTGACGGGGCGGGGGTGGCACGGTGACCGAGATCCTGCTGCTCCTGCTCGCCCTGCTGCTCACGCTCGCCTGTGCCGTGTTCGTGGCGGCCGAGTTCTCGCTGACCACCGTCGAGCGCGGTGACCTGGAGCGGGCCGCCGAGGCGGGTGAGCGGGGTGCCGAAGGCGCGCTGAAGGCCGTCCGGCGGCTGACACTCCAGCTGTCCGGGGCCCAGCTGGGCATCACCGTCACCTCGCTGGTGATCGGCATGCTCGCCGAGCCGTCGCTCGCCTCGCTGCTGAAGGGGCCGCTGGAATCCGCCGGCCTGGGCGGCGCCGCCTCGACCGTGGCGACCGTGCTCGGTGTCGTCGTCTCCACCGTCGTCCTGATGGTGATCGGCGAGCTGGTGCCGAAGAACTGGGCGATCTCGCGCCCGCTGGCCGTCGCCAAGGTCGTCGCGGGCCCGCAGCGCGGGTTCACGGCCGCGTTCGGCCCGTTCATCCATCACCTCAACAACTCCGCGAACCGTTTCGTACGCCGCATGGGCCTGGAGCCCGCCGAGGAGCTGGCCTCCGCCCGCGGCCCCGAGGAGCTCGTCGCACTGGCCCAGCACTCGGCCGCGCAGGGCGCCCTCGAGCCGGACTCTGCGGAGCTCTTCGTCCGCACGCTGCACCTGAGCGAGCTGACCGCGGAGAACGTGATGACCCCGCGCGTCGACGTACGCGCGCTGGAGTCGCGCGCCACGGCAGCCGACGCCGCCAACCTCACCCACGCGACCGGCCTGTCCCGCTTCCCGGTCTACCGCGACAGCCTGGACGAGGTCGTCGGCTCGGTCCACATCCGTGACGTACTGGCCCTGGAGCCGGAGAAGCGGGCCGTCACCCCTGTCACCGAGCTGGCCACGGCCCCGCTCCTTGTGCCCGACAGCCTGCCCGCCGACCGCCTCCTGGAGCGGATGCGGGCGAGCCGCACCATGGCCGTCGTCATCGACGAGTACGGCGGCACGGCGGGCGTGGCGACCGTCGAGGACATCGTCGAGGAGGTCGTCGGCGAGGTCCGCGACGAGCACGACCCCGTCGAGGTGCCCGACCTGCTGCCCGCCCCCGCGTCGCCGGACGGCCGCGCGGTCTGGGAGGCGGACGGCAGCGTACGGATCGACGAGCTCGCCGGGATAGGCCTGCGGGCGCCGGAGGGTCCGTACGAGACCGTCGCCGGCCTTGTCGCCACCCGGCTCGCCCGGATCCCGGCCGAGGGCGACGCGCTGGACCTCGACGGCTGGCGCCTGGACGTCCTGGACGTGGAGCACCACCGAGCCGACCGCGTCCGCATCACCGAACCGGCCGCCGACGAGCCGGCCGCCGAGTCCGCTCGTGACGCGGCCCGTCAGACCGTGGAGGAGTCCCGATGAGCACGATGACCACCCTCCAACTGGCCATCGGTGCCCTCACGTTGGTGACCAACGCGTTCTTCGTCGGCGCCGAGTTCGCGCTGATCTCCGTACGCCGGAGCCAGATCGAACCGCGCGCCCAGGAGGGCAACAAGCGGGCCCGGATGACCCTGTGGGGCCTCAAGCACATCTCCGCGATGATGGCGACGGCCCAACTCGGCATCACCGTCTCGTCGTTGGTGCTGGGCGCGGTCGCCGAGCCGGCCATCGCGCATCTGCTGGAGCCGGCCTTCGAGGCGGCCAGCGTCCCGGACGCCCTCGTCCACCCGATCGCCTTCGTGATCGCGCTCACCGTGGCGACGTATCTGCACATGCTGATCGGCGAGATGATCCCGAAGAACCTCGCGCTCGCCGCGCCGGTGCCCGCCGCGCTGCTGCTCGGCCCGCCCCTGGTGGCCCTCACCCGCGCGCTGAAGCCGGTCGTCTTCGGTATCAACGCCTTCGCCAACGTCCTGCTGAAGCTGCTGCGGGTCGAGGCCAGGGACGAGGTGGAGTCGGTCTTCACCGACGACCAGCTCGCCCGCATGGTCGTCGACTCCAGCCAGGCCGGGCTGCTGTCCTCCGCGGACGGCGAGCGGCTGCGGGACGCCCTGGAGCTGGGCACCCGCCCGGTCGGCGAGATCCTCGTGCCGGCCCAGCGGATGCGTACGGTCGAACACACCGTCACCCCGGCCCGGCTGGAGCGCGCCGCCGCCGAGGCCGGCTTCTCCCGGTTCCCGGTGACCGGCGAGGACGGTACGGTGCTCGGCTACCTCCACATCAAGGACACCCTCGGCGTCACCGACCGGGACCGCCCCTTCCCGCGCACGGCGCTGCACGCGGTCACGCGCGTCCGTATCGACACCCCGCTCGACGACACCCTCACCGCCCTGCGCGCCAACGACAGCCACCTGGCCGCGGTCACCGGCGAGTCGGGCAAGGTCCTCGGCTTCGTCACGATGGAGGACGTGCTGTCGGAACTGGTGGGACCGGCACCGGCGGGGGTCTGACCCGCCGGCCCCGGCGGGGGTCCGACCGGTCTGCCCCGGCGGGGGCCGACCGGTTCCGGAACGGCGGCATGGCCTCCGCCACAGTGCCCCGCGACCGCGGCGACTATCGTGGCGATCCGAATCGAACGTGGAGCGGTTCACAGGGACCGGGTCGGATCGGATCGCGTCGGTGGTCGGTCGGACTGGGCCGGGTCGGGTCGGCGAAAGGCGCGCTGTGTCGGACGAGGGGCGGTTGATCGCCGGGCGGTACCGGTTGATCGAGCGGATCGGCCGCGGCGGCATGGGCACCGTGTGGCGTGCCGAGGACGAGGTCCTCGGCCGGGAGATCGCGCTCAAGCGGCTCCACGCCCAGCAGCACCTCTCCGAGGACGAACTCGCCACCGTCTACGAACGCACCCGCAGGGAAGCCCGCAGCGCCGCCCGGATCACTCACCCGAACGTGGTCGTCGTCCATGACGTCCTGGATGACGAGGGGTTGCCGTGCATCGTCATGGAGTACGTGCACGGCACCACCCTCGGCGCGCTCCTCAAGGGCGGCGGGGCCCTGCCGCCCGGTGAGGCCGCCCGGGTGGGCCTCGGCATGGTCGCCGCGCTGCGTGCCGCCCACGCCGCCGGAGTACTGCACCGCGATGTGAAGCCGGGCAACGTCCTGCTGGGCGGGAACGGCCGTGTCGTCCTCACCGACTTCGGCATCGCCATGGCGACCGGCACCTCGACGCTCACCAAGACCGGCGAGATCATCGGCTCGATCGACTACATCGCGCCCGAGCGCATGAAGGGCCACAAGCCCGGCCCCACCGCCGACCTCTGGGCACTCGGCGCCACCCTCTTCCAGTCCGTCGAGGGCCGGCCCCCGTTCCGCAGGGCCACGGCGATGGAGACCGCGTACGCCATCGCCGTCGATCCGCTCGCCCCCATGAAGCAGGCCGGACCGCTCGAACCCCTCATCGAGATGCTGCTCGCCAAGGACCCGGACGAACGTCCGTCGGCGGAGGAGACGGAACGGGCGCTGCGGGTCGTGGCGTCGGAGGCACCGGGCGCGAGGACGGCTGCTACGGCGGGCGGGGTGACGGGGGCCGTGTGGGCGTCGGCCGCGCCGAGCAGGGCGACGGCGACCGTGGCGGCGACGGGGCCGACGACTTCGGCCGGGGCCACGCTCGCCGACTCGGGCTCGCGGGTGGGGTCGGTGCCGCCCGCTCCCACCGGCGGCAGCAGGAGTGGCAGCGGCAGCGGCGACGGCACCGGCCGCCCGGGTCGCAAGCGGCGCCCCCTCATCTGGAGCGCGGCAGCCGTGACGCTCGCCGCGGCGGCCGTGGCGGGCGGGCTCTACGCGATGACGTCCGACAACGGTGGCCACGGCGGCAACGGCGGGAAGGGTTCCGCGACGGCGACCTCGCCCACCGCGTCCGAGCAGCCCCCCGTCCCCGCCGGGTTCCGTCTGGTCAGGGAGAAGGCACTGGGAGCCACCTTCCCCGTCCCGGACGGCTGGAAGCGCGTCGACAAGGCGAGCACCGAACAGGTCACCTACACCGACCCCTCGGGCCTGGTCGGGCTCACCATCGGAACCGTGAACCCCGCGGGCGCGAACCCCGAGTCGCACTTCACGACCATCGAGGCGAACACCAAGCGCAACTACCCGACGTACCGGAAACTGCGCATGCAGCGCACCACCTTCCAGGGACAGCCCGCGGCGGTGTGGGAGTTCACCTTCCAGGGCAAGGCCCGTGCCTTCCGTGCCATCGACTTCGGCTTCGGCGAGGAGGGCGGCACGGAGTACGACATCTACCTCTCGGCGCCCGAAGCCCAATGGGACACGCACCGCCCGGTGTTCGACACGGTCAAGTCGGGCTTCCGCGTCGACTGACGACTCGCCGTGCCGTTATCGGGTGCGGTCCTCCGGCGTGGCCGGTGCTGGTGCCGGTGTCGTTTCGGCGGCGGAGGCGGCGGGGGACGGGGCGGGGATGGACGCGGTGTCGAAGCCCCCCGCGATGATCTGCGTGGCGAGGTCCGCGAGGCGCAGCCGATGGGCTCGCGCGTACGAGCGGAACGCGGCGAAGGCGTCGTCCACCGAGGTGTTCCAGCGCTCCGCCAGCACTCCCTTGACCTGTTCGATCAGGATGCGGCTGGTGAGCGCGGTCGCCAGCTGGCTGTTCTCGATGTGTGACTGCTCCAGCGTGCGCTGCTGGAGGATCGCGATCGTGGCCACGTCGGCGAGTGCCTGGGCGAGCGCGATGTCGGCGTCGCCGAGGCGGTGCGGCGCGCTCTGGAAGAGGTTGAGCGCGCCGACGACCCGGTTGCGCAGGCGCAGCGGGAGCGCGTGCGTGGTCACGTAACCCGTCTCGCGGGCCCGGTCGGCGAAGTGCGGCCAGGCCGCCGCCGTCTCCGGCCGCATCAGGTCGATGTTCGTACGGGCCGTGCCGGTGCGGTAGCACTCCACGCACGGACCCTGGTCGTGCTGGAGCGCGAACAGCTCCAGCAGCCGGGCGTGCTCGTCCGACGCGGCGATGATCTGCAGCTCGCCGTGGGCGTCCACGAGCAGGATGCCCGCCGCCGAGACGTCCAGCAGTTCGACGCAGCGTGTGGACAGCCGTTGCAGCAGGTCGATGACGTCGAAGTCCTCGACGAGAGAGTCCGCGACCTCCACGAAGATCTCGGCCAGACGTTGTTCGCGGGCCATGCCGATCATCCCTTTCCGTCGCCGGGCGAATACGGCCCGTTCATGTCGTCGTCGAAGCCGTCGCCGTTGTCGGAGGCGTTGTTGGTGGTGTCGTCGCTGTCGTTGAAGCGGAGTCTGCGGGCGACCACGTCGTCCGCGACCTCACCGAGGGGGCGCTCGCTGCCGTAGGCGTGGGCCCGCAGGCGCAGGAGGGCCTCTTCCATCGTCACACCGAGCTGGACGCTGATCATTCCCGTGGCCTGGTGCACCGCCGCGCGATGCAGTCCCGTCGGCCGGTCCAGGAACAGGCCGAGCACCGGGCCGCCGTTGCCGCTCCCGCCCCGGTCCCCATTGCCGTTCCCGTCCTCGCCCCGCTGCCCGCGCCCGTCCCCGTTCAGGAGCGCGCCGGTCAGCGCGGCTGCCAGGGCCGTCGCGTCCGCGCTCTGCTGGACGGACATCGTCCGGTCGCCGTCGCAGAGCACGGTCAGTACGCCGAGACGGATGGCGCCGATGCCCAGCGGGAAGCAGCACACCCCGTGGACGCCCAGGTCCCGCGCGGGCGGCAGCAGCGCCGGCCACCGGTCCGGGCGTACGCGGTCCAGGTCCGGTTCCATGACGGGGGACCCGGTGCGCACCGCGTCCGGGCCCGGGCCCTCGCCCAGCGTGAACTGGAGTTCCTCGAAACGGGCGCTCACCTCGGGATGGCACCAGAGGGGCTCGGCCATGCGACCGTTGCCCACGAGCAGCGACAGCGCGACGCCCTCGGCGCCCAGTGCGAGCGCGCACGCCCGGGCCGGATCGCCGCGCCCGCCGAGGCGCAGCGACCGGAGAACGTCGGCCATGCCGTCGCTGATCACCGGTATCCGTTCAGCCGCGGCCGGGAGCCTCTGAGCGAGGCACCGGCCGGCTTGCGTCGTAACCCTACGCGGATCGGTTCTCCGTCGCGTTCCACTGTTCCGGGTCGTCGGCGGGTATGCCCCGCCAGGCGTCCAGGGCACTCGCGTACCGGGGGAAGCGTTCCACGACGGCCCCGGCCCGGAACACCAGACCGATGCACGGGCGCGCGTAGACGACCCGGGTCCAGCCGCGCCGCGACCGGCAGTCGTCCCAGGCCGCGCACAGCGGGTCCAGGGCGCTGCCGTCCATGAACGTCACACCGCTCAGATCGACGATGAGGAAGAGTCGCCCGGTGCCGCGCCGCACGTCCTCCAGGTCACGGATGAAGCCCGGGGCCGTCGAAAGGTCCAGCTCGCCGCTCGCCCCGACCACACGGCACTCGTCGAACAGGCTCGGATGCGGGCCCATGTGCCCCATCTCCTCTGGCTGTGGAGCCGACCGGTGGAGTCGCTCCGTGGAGTGGCCGCTGCGGAACGGCACCTCCGGGGTGGCTTTCGCCTTGCGCAGAGCCTCGGTTGCGCGGAACGGGAACTCACGGTGAGGGCCGGGGGCACGGGCTGCCGTACGGCGAGCGTACTGCCGGGGAGGAGGTGCCCACAGCGCTCCTTCCGGTATCCGTCGGGTGGGCGCTCGAAGAGGCCTTACTTGGCCGGTACCCGACCGGTTCCTGACTGCTCGGTACCAAAGGGGCAGGGTCCGCCCGGAAGTTGACGCGGGCCGAGACCTCGCAAACCGTACGGTCTCGGCAGTCTCGTTCACCGACGGCCAGGGTACGGTGGGGGAACCGAGGGCATGTCGTACACCGGTGTTCGAGCCGGTCTCGTCCTCGGCGCACGACGACGCCGGGCCGATCGGCGCCCGGGGCGGCACACGATCCTGACCGCACGCTCCGCGCCGGCGAGTCACCGAACCGCTGAGCCGTCGAACCATTGAGCCGTCGAACCACTGAGCCGTCGAACCACTGAGTCACCCGTTCGTGGGCTCAGGGAAGCACGAAGGTACCGGGCACCGGGGCATCGAGGCCAAGGAGCCACCTGTCGTCCGGCTCGACCGAGCCGCAGGAGAAGCTCGATCGAGCCGCAGGAGAAGAGAGCCCGTTCCGTCGCGCGGTCCGCCGTGTCCGCCGCGTCCGTCGCGAACGAACCACCGGCACGCCGTAGTCGTGCCCCAGACAGGAGCGCTCCATGACCACCGTCCCCGTCCTCGAACCCCTGCCTTCGCAGCCCCTCGCCCGCCTCCGCCTGGCCCCGCACAGCACCCTGCCGCGCCGGATCGACGGGGCCTGGTGGCCCCACTCGCGCGATCTGCTGGCCGAACTTCCGCTGCTGATCGGCGCCTTGCCCCGTACGTGGGGACAGATCACCGGCGTCACCGTGAACACGGCGATGTGGGCGGCGTCGCCCGGCCGGATGCTCATCGCCAACCACGTCGTACGGCTCAGCCGGTCCGCCGGGGCGCACGGCCGGCACACCGTCTGCCTGGTCAGTCCGGGCCGGGGCCGCTGGGACCTGCTGGTCGTGCCCCCCGAGGTCGACGCGGCGGACGCGGAACCGCTGATGGAGGCCGCGGCGGCTGGCGTGCGGCCGTCCAACTGACGGGATCACCGCAGTGGCCTGCGGATCCATACCTCTCGGACGGCCGACGGGGAGTGAGGGGCGAGGAGGCCCAGCTTCGACCAGCCCCAGGCGCGCACGGTCGCCTGGGCGGCGTTCGCCGGACGACCGCCGCCGTCGCCGTCCTCTTCGCCCTCGGGTCGCTCCAGGTCCACGGCCGCGACGACCAGATCGGTGTCGAGCCGGGCCAGCAGCCGTTCGCCCATGAGGGTCGCGACGCCGTTCCTCCGGTGGGCCGGCAGCACCATCAGTTCGGCGAGCAGGAAGGTGCGGCCCGAGGCGGTGAGTTCCTCGATGTCGGTGGGCAGTTCGCCACGGAAGTCGGACCACCACTCGCCGGTCCGCTCCACCCGGAACCCGTACGCGCAGCCGACCAGCCCGCCCGCGTCGGCGACCATCATGTCGAAGCCGAGGCGCTGCACATGCTGCTCGAACCGGTCCAGGAAGCCCTGGCGGTCGCGGTATTCGGCCCCCGCCTCGCCCCGGTACGCCGTGACGTGCACGTCCGCGACGGCGGCCCGCTGCTGCTCGGCCTGCCACCGGGACAGTCTGCGCAGGTACACCTCGGTCATACGGGTCCTCCCCCGGCCGCGCGGGATGGTCATCCCCCGACTCGGCATCATCACAGCAGGAGCCGCCGGGGTAAACGGGGCGTCGGGATCAACCGCGTGCCGCCCGCCCCGCAGGTGGCGGTGCCCGTACGGGCATATGGGACGTACGGACGCGGGGCTATCCAGAACAGGCGGTCGGGCCTAGGCTCGGACCCGAGTGATGAGTGAGGCTCTTCGGGAGCCGTCACAGCATCGAGGCCGTGTTCACCGGCTTCGCGCGCGCCCCTTGTCCCCGGGCGCTCGGACGAGCCGGTCTCCACCACCGACACAACTTCCGTATCCCCGCCGCCCCTTCGCGGCCGGGCCCTCGACCACGTGTCCCTTGCGGACCCCGCCATGGCGCACTCCCGCGTGCCGCGGCGCGACCCATGAGGGATCGCATGCCCTGCAACCCGCTGACCGGGGGGTGGCGCGCCAGGGCGGTGTGGTCGCCGCCGGTACACCACCGGCGGCGACCACCACACCACGGAGGACGGTCGTACGCGGCCCTCCACGGTCGTACGCAGTTGCATGCAGTTGTATGCAGTCGTACGAGGACTAGCCGACCGGGACCGGCACCGGCACCGGGGTCAGCACCGCGGCCAGCGGATACGCGCCCGTCCGGAGCGCGGTGCCGACCGTGCCGCTCGCCGTCGTGACCGGCACGAGTTCACCGGCGTCGGCGGTGGTGACGTACGCCGTGCTCCCGTTCCAGTCGAGCGCGACGTCGAACGCGGACCTGCCGACGGTGACCGGGGTGCCGGGTGCGCCGGTGACCGTGTCGACGGGGGTGACCCGGTCGCCCGTGCTCGCGCTGACCCACAGGGTGCGCCCGTCCGGGGAGAGGGCGAGCCCGTACGCCTGCTGGCCGTTGACCAGGAGCGTCGGGCGGGTGTCGTTGGTTGCGGTGTCGATCGGAGTGACCGTGGAGCCACCGGAGTTGGAGACGTAGACGGTCTGCCCGTCCGGGGCCGCGACGACGTTGAAGGGGTTCGGTCCGACGGGGATCGCCGTACCGGCTTTTCCCGCGGGGAGAGTTACGGGCGTGACCGTGCTGTCGTGGATGTTCGCCACGTACAGCGCCGACCCGTCCGGCGTGATCGCCATGTTCTCAGGGCCGTCGCCCACCGCGATCTTCGCGCCCGCCGCGCCGGTCGCGAGGTCCACGGGCTGGACGGCGTCGTCGGAGTAGTCGGCGACCCAGAGGGTCTTCCCGTCCGGGGTGAGCGCGAGCCCGGCGGGCACGTCACCGACCGCGATGGTGGCGGTCACCTTGCCCGTAGGCACGTCGATGACGCTCACCGAGTCGGACCCCTGGTTGGCGGCGTACGCGGTCCTGCCGTCCGGACTGACGACGACCTCGCCGGGATTCTTACCGACGGCGATCTCGGCCGACGCTCCCGAAGCCAGATCCACTGAACTGACCGACGCCCCACTGAAGTTGGCGGTCAGGGCACGCTCGCTGCCGACGCCGTCCGTCACCCGCACGGGAATGGCCCGACCGACGAGCCCGTCCCCGCCGACGACGACGGACCGTACGCCGTTCTCCGCCCCGCTGGCCGCCGTGAAGGTCACGGTGACGGCCGCCTCGCCGCCCGCCGGGACGGTGACGGACCCCGAGGAGGGAGAGACGGTGAGACCGTCCGGGGCCGCGATCTTCCAGGTGACGGTACGGGCGGCCGTCGAGCGGCTGTCGGCGACGGTGAGGGTGCTCGTGCCGCTCGCGCCCGGGGCCAGTGACAGCGACGACGGCCGGAAGGAGGCGTCCGGGCCGGGATCGGGGGCTGCCCGCAGCGTGGCGTCGTACAGGAACTGCTCCATGACACCGGGCGCGACCTGCTGCGGAATGGAGTCCAACTGCTTTCGCTGGGCTTGGAGTTGACCGTAGAGGGTCCGTACGGAGTCGTCGTCGCCGGCGGCCTGCGCCAGCATCAGCCGTACGGCCGTGTCGCCTGCGGTGCCATACGCGCCGAGCTTGTCCAGCCAGGCCGAAGTCTCCTTCAGGAAGCCGGAGTTGGCGAGGTGGGCGCGGAGTTGGCCGGGCGCGGCGGCCATGGAGGTGAAGTAGGCGCGGAGCTTCCGGGCGGCGGTTGTCAGCCCGTCCCCGCTGTCCAGGGCCTTGGTGAACGCCTTGATGAGTGGGGTGAGGGTGGGGGACTCGGTGGAGTTCAGCGGGGAGGAGTAGTTGTTCTCGGCGAAGATCCGAAGGGCTGGGGCCGCGCGCCCGCTGAGGTCGGAGAGGCCGGCGAGGTCGGCGACCGAGGCGAGGAAGGAGGCCCTCGGGTCGTACGCGTCCGGGTTCCAGGCGAAGTCTGCGGAGGTGAAGAGAGCGAGCTTGCTGGCCTCGGCCTGGACCATGGGGTTGGCGGTGATACCGGTGACGACATCGGCCACGCCCGCCTCCCGCCCCGTGTACGGGCCGAGCAGCAGTCGGCTGGTGGTGTAGTCGTTGACGGGGTAGTTGTCCCAGAGCAGCACCGGATGCCCGAACAACTCCCTTGCCTGCCTCGCCTGTTCGGCACTGATGGTGGGCGCGATGACACCGTCACCGGTCCACTCGACGACGACCGACGGGTCCAGCTTCTCCCGCAGGGCGGTTTTGTACGGGGAGTCGGCGAGGTCGGAGTACTCGGTCGGCACCATCTCCAGCGGCGCGAGGTCGGAGTGCGCGTCGATGAAGTCGTTGACGACGGTGTTGAGCAGCGAGCCCTGGGCGGTTCCCGCCGCTTGGCCCCCACTGCCGTACGCGTCGCCGTCCTCGGCACAGTTCCAGTCGGTGTAGCTGATGTCGTCCAGCGGCACGGCGAACGACCGCACCCCGATGGCGTACAGCGACTCGAACTTCGCGACGAGTGCCTTCGCGTCGGCGGCCGAGGAGTAGCAGACGGACAGGCCGGGCGAGAGGGCGTAGGTGAAGCGGACATGGTTCGCGGCGGCGCGGTCGACGAGCTCCTTGAGCCGCGCGAGCTGTTCGACGGGGTACTGGTCCCGCCACTTCGCCCGCAGATACGGGTCGTCCTTGGGGGAGTAGACGTACACGTTCTGCTTGGTACGCCCGTAGAAGTCCAGCTGGGACAGCCGGTCCTGCTGCGACCAGGGCGCTCCGTAGAACCCCTCGACCACACCGCGGAGCGCGGCGGCGGGCCAGTCGCGGACGGTGACGTCTGGTACGGCCTTCCCTCGGCCGACCAGCTGCCGGAAGGTCTGCGCGGCGTAGTACGTACCGGTGCCGTCGACCCCGGACAGCGCGACCTGCCCCCGCCCGACGGCAACCGCATACCCACCGCCCGGCAGCCCACGGGGCGACTCGCCCCCGAGCCGCTCCAACACCCGTGCGGTGGCGGGGTTTTCACCGGGCCCGCCGACATAGACGGTGAGCTCGGCATCCGGCACGGGCTGCCCCGCGACGACGGTCCGGATGACCCGGGCCCCGGCGCCCCGCAGCACCTTCTCAACGAGCTTGCGAGCGGCGGGGTCGGTCCGACGCCCGACGACTTCGACGACTTGCTCGGGCACGGGTTGGGAGGCGTGGCCGGGGCGCAACTCTTGGGGGGTTGGGTGGACGTGGGGAAGGCGGGCGCCGGCTGCGGGGGCACGGTCGGCGGCCCCGGCGAGGGTGACTGTTCCGGCGGGGGCGGCCGGGGCTAGGCCCAGTGCGCCGAGGGCCAGGGCGCCGAGGAGCGAGACCGCGACGGCCCTGGATCTCCGCTTCGGCTTCCACTTCTTCGGCTTCGGCGTCCGCTCCTGACTCCCACTCCGGTTCACTATTTTATCCATAGATGAAAAAGGTGGTGGATGGATTCACCGAGGGCAAGACCGCGTGGCTGAGAGGTGCTGAGGTGCCGAGGTGCCGAGGTGCCGAAGGGCGGCTAGGCCGGCGGGTGCAGTTGGGCGAACTCGTCGGCGAGGATGCCCAGGAGGACGAGGTCGTGGTGCCGGCCGGCGAGGAACACGTGATCGCGGAGTCGCCCCTCCTCGACGAATCCGAGCCGCTGATGGAGCGCCAACGACCCCTGGTTGTAGGCGAAGACGCGTGCTTCGCACTTGTGATAGCGCCGCTCGGCGAACATGTACCGCAGCAGCATCACCACGGCTTCCGCCGCGTAACCCTTGCGCCGATGCTCCGCACCGACCGTGACGCCGTACTCGAACCGCCCCGCCTGCGGATCGGCATGGTTGGAGGAGACGGCACCGACCATCTCCCCGGTGTCGAGAGCCTCGATGGCCAGCCGGAAGCAGTCCCCGTCGGGCTCGGCCACGGCCTGCTCCTTGGCCCAGGCGCGATGCCCCTCGCCAGAACGGGGCGGACACACCGCATCCCCCAACCGCTCCTCATCCACAGCGAACCGCATGAACGCGGCCCAGTCGTCGGGCTCGATCCCGCGCAGCCGTATCCGCGTACCTGTCCAGAACGATGTCATCCACCATTGGATCAAGGGGGGACACCGGGAGTCCAGGCCGAACCAGGCCGAACCGTGCTCTACCGAGAAGACTTCAATGCCATTCCTCGGGACTGAGAGCGGCCGCGACGAACCCGTCCCCCGTGGTGACCGTCAGATCGGGTTGCTCAACCCGGAGCGCGACCTTCTCGCGATCGAACTTACGGAACTCAAGAACGAAGTGTTCGGCGATGGCCGGCCGATCCAAGGGGAATCCATCCAGATCCACCGCCGAATTGGCACGGTCCGCTGCTTGGCAGAGGACCGATACGAACAGGCGGAAGTGCTCCGCTTCAAACAGCCGATCCGCATCGTGAACAACGCCCGCGATCCCCACCCCACTCGTGACCGCGCCACACAAGTCGTCCAGGCAGTCCACCAAGGCGTCCCAGTTCCGTCCGAAGTAATCAGGGAACTGCAGGACTTGCGCGAACGAACGGTGGATTCCCTGCTCGGTCATCAACTCACGAGAGTCGAAGTGGTGGACCTGTCCTCCCTTCGCCTCCAGCCCAGCCAGCTGCCGACGGACCTCGGCCGCCCCTTGGGGAACGAAGACGACCCAGGGGGCCGAGGTCCCTGTGATGTCGAAACCGGTCATTTCTGGATCACCCCGTGAATCGGCCGACGTAGTAGAAGGTTCCGTTGTGGTCCGTGGACGGAGCTGCCTGTTGGCTGGAGGTACTCAGCTGATGGGCTGTGAAGTATCCAGTGAACGGGCGAAGCCGGTGAGCGTGCGAAAGTCGCTCTTACGCATCCCGATCCGTGGGTTGACATGGTGCAGGAGCCCGGGGCCACGGTGGTGAGCGGTGACGTATGCCTGGTCCAGGTCACTCTGTTCGTCGTCCACCCATGCAAAGGGCCGACCGTCGGCATAGTCGATCAAGGGGACCGTCTTCCAATGGACGCCGTCGGGGCGGTCTCGGAACAAGGCGCCGCCGAAATCGACGAAGGGGAGTTCGGGAAGGCCGAGCACCGGGGCGATCCACCGGTTGGCGTCGTCCATCCATGTCGTGGCCCAGCAAAGCTCGTAGCCAAGTCCGAGCAGGGCCTTCCCGTGCTCTGGGTTGAGCCAGACCAGCAGAGGCCGCCGTCGAGCCGAGAGCTCGCCGCGTTCCCCGTGGGCTCCATCGTCCTGCGGCACTATGAGCGTGGTGTATCCAGAGGGGCATTTCTCGGACTCAGCCGCATAGGGATTGAGTGGCCCGTCCACATCGAGGAACAGCAGCGGTCGGTTCACGGTCTCCCCCGTCAGGCAGCATCGGCTGCGCCGAGAAAGCGTAGCTGCGCCGATCTCTGAGCCTCGGACAGGCCAGATGCCATGATCCGGCGTGGTTCGTGCGACAGCTCGGCGTAGTGACCCGTCACAGCCGGATCACCACCAGTGCCGTGTCGTCGTCCGGGCCCCGGCGGGGGGCCGGGACCAGGTCCGTGAGGATTGCGTCTGCCAGGGGTTCGGGGGGCAGGGTGTGGTGGTGTTTGAGGCTGTGGGTGAGGCGGTTTAGGCCTTGGTCGATGTCTTCGCCGCGGCGTTCGATGAGGCCGTCGGTGTAGAGGACGAGGGTGGCGCCGGGGGTGTAGGAGACCGTCGCCTGGGTGCGGGGGATGGTGTCGTCGGAGGCTGCCAGGGGCGGGTCCGTGGCCGTGTCGAGCAGTTCGACCGTTCCGTCGGGGTGGGCCAGGAGTGGGGGCGGGTGGCCTGCGCAGCTGTACGTGACCGTGTGTGCGGCCCGGTCGATCACCGCCTGGACGGCTGTCGTGGCCAGCGCGCCCTCGACGGTGTGCGCGTGCTGCGCGAGGGTCGTGAGCGCGTCCGCGGGCCGGCCGGTCGCGCGGATAGCCGCGCTCAGGGCGCTGCGCAGCTGGCCCATGACACCGGCCGCCTCAAGCCCGTGCCCGACGACGTCGCCGACCGCCGCGGCCAGCCGGTCCCCGTCGAGGTCGATCAGGTCGTACCAGTCGCCGCATACGTTGAGGAAGCTGGCCGCCGGCTGGTAGCGCACCGCGGCGAAGTCGTGCCGCGGCAGCGCGGTGCCGGGCAGCATGGCGCGCTGCAGCGTGACGGCGACCTCGTGCGTGCGGGCGTGGGCTTTGCGCAGCTCCTCGTTGAGTTCCTGCAGTTCCTGGGAGCGGGTCAGGAGGTCGGCGGTCATCGCGTCCTCGTGACTGAGCGTGGTGAGAGAGGCGTGCTGGGCGCCCGGCGTCCGGGCGGCGGCCTTGCGGGCGCGGACCAGGGCCGTGACCTCCTCGACCCGGTGGGCGATGAGCGACACCCGCCCGTCCGCGTCGAGGATCGGGATGTTGACCGTGCTCCAGTAGCGCTCCTCGAACACGCCCGGCCGGTCGGGCACCTCCACGTCGTACTTCTGCAGCGCCATGGTGTCCCGCTCGCCGGTGGCCAGCAGCCGTTCGAGCGATGTACGCAGGGTCCGGGCGCCGCTGGCCTCCTCGGTGGGGCTGTCGGGAAACACGTCGAAGAGGAACCGGCCGACCAGCTCGTCCAGGCCACGGCCTGAGATCTGCACATAGGCCCGGTTCGCGCTGATGATCGTCAGGTCGGGCGCGAGCAGCATGGTCGGGCTGGGCAGGGCCTGGAAGACCTTCGCGAAGTCGATGTCGATGCCAGCTGCTGCTTCAGCCTGAGCCTCGACTTCGGATTTGAGAGAGGAGGAGCGGGTGTGGGTGAATTCCGGGTTCGGGTCCGGGTCCGCATCGGTTTTTACTTCGGCGTCCGCATCGGCGTCGGGGTCCGTCCTGATGCCCGGGCTCTCTCTCCCACCAGGCGCATCACTGTCGCTCATGCCACCATGTCTACTCCCTCCCCCGGCTCCGTGCGACCCGGTCCCGGAAGGGCCCCCTGCGTGCGGGCCCTAGGCGCGCAGGTGTGCGATTCGACCGGCGCGTAACGCGTCGGGCCGCTGTCCGTCCGGCACCCGCATTGGCCCACTGTCCGCCAGGCATGCCCGACCGACCCGCCCGCCCGGTATCCCCCGGTACCCCTAGTGGCGTGTGTTCCGGCGACGGCGCGGGTGCAGGCGGGTCGCCACGGCGGTCAGGATCAGCAGCACACTGGCCGCCAGGGCGCCGGTCATGCCGGTCACCGCCCCGTGACCGGGTGAACGGGCCGGGCGAGCGCGGCCTCCTTGACCAGCGGGAGCAGTGGGTTCAGTGGAGGGGCGATCTCGTTGTCCTCCCAGGCTTCCGCTTCCGCTTTCGCGGGATCCTGTGCCCCGTCGATCGCCGGGGCGCCGTGCAGGGCGTGTTCCGCGGCGATGAGTTCCGTGGCGGTCGTGGACGGGCCTGTGCTGTCGCTCGCGGCTGCCATGAGGCGGGCTGCCGTGGAGGCGTCGGCCTCCGGAGGGATCACCAGGAGGTTCCAGCGGCCCGTGGTGTGGGAGAGCAGCAGGATCTTGTGGGGGTCCAGCTCCGTGGTGAACCAACCCACCTTCACCGCATGGCCGTTCACGGGGATCCGGCGGGGGACGACCGGCCAGTAACGGGAGTTGACGGCGATCCGGGTGATCCGGCCGCCGAGGGGGTCCAGGACGTCGGCCAGGGCGGAGAGTTCGTGGGCCAGGTCGCGGGAGCGGGGCCACCAGGCGCCGTCCAGAAGGTCTGGCAGTCCAGGCAGTCCTGGAAGCCCCGGAAGTCCTGTGGGGGTGTTCGCGGGTTTCAGCGCGAGGCGGGCGGTCGGGGCCCTGAAGGGGACGATCCGCAGCGGGGGACGATCGGTGGTCGCGGACATCGCGCGAACCTGTCTCCGGACAGCGGCCCGCGGGCAGCCGTCCGGTGTCGACGCTCACCGAGAACGACGTAGGCATGAAGGCCGGCGCACGAAATGCCCTCGGTGACCTCAGGTTACTCCGCACCGGTGCCCGGCGGACCGGCGCGAGCCGCCGAAAACGTGCCGGAGCCTGCGCCGGGCGCGTTCCGTGTCGAACGTGTGCCGTGGCGGGGCGGCTTCGCGGTCCGGGGCCTGGCCTGGCACGGCTTGGCCCTGCTTGGTCCGGTCCGGTCTGGTCGCGGTCCGGCACCCGGTCCGGCCCGGTCTGGTCATGGTCCGGCGCCCGTCCCGGCCTGGGACGGCCTGGCCCTGCTTGGCCCGGTCCAGCCTGGTCGTGGTCCGCGCCCGGCCCGGCCCGGCCCGGTCTGGTCATGGTCCGGCGCCCGGCCCCACGGCCCGCCGGCCGGTCTCGTGGCCCGACGCCACCCCCGTGGCCCGACAGCCATCCCCCGGTTTCACGACCACCCGCCGCCCCGCCACCGCCTCCCACCACACCCCCGAAGCGCAACCCTCAGACGAGCCCCGCCCGGTAGACCAACAGCGCGATCTGTACGCGGTTGTTGAGGTCGAGCCTGGTCAGGATGTGGGAGACATGGGCCTTCACCGTGGGCAGGCTCATGTGGCATGCCGTGGCGATCTCCGCGTTGGTCCTGCCCTCGGCGACGGCGAGGGCGACCTCCCGCTCCCGGGCGCCGAGCCGGTCCAGCATCGCCTGGGCCTTCTCCCGTTCCTCGTGGCGGGACGGGCCGGGCACGCCCGCGGGGTCGGTCACGGTGTCGATCAGCTGCCTCACCGCGGCCGAGGACAGTACGGGCTCTCCCGCCATGACGTTGCGCACGGCCGCCACGATCTGAGCCGGGGGCGTGTGCTTGAGGACGTACCCCGCCGCTCCGGCGCGCAGGGCCTGCAGCACGTAGCTGTCGGTGGTGAAGGTGGTCAGGATCAGCACCTGCGGAGGCCGAGGCCGCTGCCGGAGCGCCGCCGTGGCCGCGAGACCGTCCATCCTCGGCATGCGGATGTCCATGAGGACGAGATCCGGCCGGTACTCGTCCACGAGCGCGCGCACGTCGGTCCCGTCGGCCGCCTCCGCCACGACGTCGATGTCGTCGGCCGCCGACAGCATGAGGCGCAGCCCGGCGCGTACGAGGGGGTCGTCGTCGACGACGAGCAGACGGATCCGGGGGAACGGGCCGTCCGTCCCAGGGGTTGGGCCGCCCGTCTCGGGGGTTGGGCGGCCCGTCCCGGAGGTCGGGCCGTCCGGCTGCGGTGCCAGGCCGTCCGGGCGGGGAGTCAGGCCGTCCATGGGAGCCAGACGTCGAGGTGGAAGTCGGTGGGTGTGGTGCGGTGGCGCAGGCGGCCACCTGCGAGGTCGACGCGTTCCCGCATGCCGATGAGCCCCTGACCGGAGCCCGGTACGAGGTTTGGTGCGGGGCCCGGCACAGAGGTCGGCGCGGGGGCGCCTACAGGGCCCGGTACAGAGTCCGGTGTCGAGTTCGGTATCGAGTCCGTTATCGCGTTCGGTACGGAGCCCTGTGTCGGACCCTGCCCCGGATCCCGCGCCGAGTCCCGTACCGGGCCGGCAGGCGCCACCCGCTCCAGCGGGTTCGTCACCTGGATGGTCAGTCCGGTCTCCGGGCCGCCCTCGAGGGTGAGGGTCACCGGGGCCCCGGGCGCGTGCTTGCGGTGGTTGGTCAGGGCCTCCTGCAGCAACCGGTAGGCCGTGCGGGCGAGCGCCGGCGACATGGTGGCCGGGTCGTCGAGCCGCTGTCGCAGGTGGAGCTCGACGCCCGCGGCGCGGGACTCCTCGATCAGCTGGGCCACATCCGCGTGCGTGGGCTGGGGCGGTTCGGTGTGGTCGCCCACGACGGGGGCCCGCAGGACCTTCAGTACGTCCTGGAGGTCCTCCAGGGCCCGGGTGGCGCTGTGCCGGATCACGCCCACGGCCTCGGCGAGCTGTTCCGGCGGCGCCCCCGGGGCGTACTCCAGCGCGCCCGCGTGCATGGACAGCAGCGAAAGCCGGTGCGCGAGCACGTCGTGCATCTCCCGGGCGATCTCCTCGCGGGCGTGCTGCCGCGCCTGCTCGGTCCGCAGCGTCGCCTCCGTCTCCGCGCGGTCCGCCCGTTCCCGCAGGCCCACGACGACCAGGCCCCAGCCGACGGCACCCGCGACCAGGGTGACGGCCGACACCGTGGTCGCCAGGTTGAGCGGCCCGGGGGGATACGGGGCGAGCAGCAGGGCCACGGGCACCGGGACGAGCGCGCCTGCGGTGACCGCCCAGGTCGTACGCGCCGGGCGCATCGTGGCGACGGTGAACAGGGCGATCAGCAGGGGCACCACCACCGGCCAGCCGGTGCTGAGGACGATCAGGGCCACCGCGAGCCCGGTGGGGTGGCGCCGCCGCAGCCCCAGTGCGGCGCAGGCCAGCAGGGGTACGAGGCTGTCGGATCCCGTGTGCGCCCAGGCGAAGGGCTGGATGCCGCTGATTCCCGTGAGGACCCAGTGAAACGGCAGTACCTCCTCCAGCAGGCTTGCCGGAGCGCCTCCGCCGATCTGCGGATAGACGGACAGGCCCGACTGCTGAGCCCTGGCCACGAGCACGGTCAGGGCAACGGCTGCCATGGCCACGGCCGGTTCCGTGAGCCCGGGGTGGCCACGCCAGGCCTGTCGCACGTCGATCACGGAGAAACCGTACCCATGGATCCCCGCGGGCGGGAACCTGCGGCGAATTCCTATACCAAAGTATAGGTGCGCCTTGGCCGTTGGTATCGGTGCGCTCTGTTCATTTGGCCAGGTGCGTCGCATTCTTTTTGCCGATTACCTTTTCCCTGTCGATTTCTACGGTCGACGGCATGGGAACGGAAACAAAGAACTCGACCGGGAACCTGAATTCGACGACGCTGTTGTGCGGTGTCGGGGGAGTGCTGCTCCTGGCGCTCGGCGGACTCCCGCTGCTGGACCGGGTGTGGGCCCTGCTGGGCACCATGTTCTGGGCCTTTCCCGGAGCGCGTGACGTGCTCTCGGTGGTCGTCGGCGCGGTCCTCGTGACCTTCGCCGTCACCGCCCACCGGCGCGGGCGGCGGAACGCGCGGGCCTCGCAGGACACGCAGGCCGCGCAAGCCGCTGATGTGCGGTGAAGCGGTCCCGGACACGGCTCGGGCAGCGGCTCCGAAAGCCGGCCTTCCGTGCCGCGGTCACGCTCGCGACCGGCGCCTCCCTCCTCCTGACCGGCGGTTGCGCCACCCTCCACGGCGTGAAGGCCCCGCACGACGCCCGTGAGGCAGCCGCCGAGGAATCCGGAGCGCAGAAGAGCGCCGGCGGCCCCGACAGCCCCGGCAGCCCGGACTGCACGGTCGCGAAGTGCGTCGCGCTCACCTTTGACGGCGGCCCGAGCAAACCCACCCCGAAACTCCTCGACATCCTGAAGGAGAAGAAAGTACACGCGACTTTCTTTCTTCAGGGAAAGGGTCACACGGACACCTATCCGGACACGGTCCTGCGGATGTCCGAGGAAGGCCACGAGATAGCGAACCACACCTGGTCCCACAAAGTGCTCACGGAATTGAGCGCCGAGGAGATCGAGGCGGAAATGAAGCCCGTGCAGGACGATGTGCGGCGCATCACGGGCCGCGCCCCGGTCCTGATGCGGCCCCCGCAGGGGCGGACCAGCGACGACGTGTCGGCCGTGATGAGGAAACTTGGCCTGGCCCAGATCCTGTGGAGCGTCACGGCCAAGGACTACGCCACGACGGACACCGCCCTGATCACCCGGCGGGTGCTGGGCCAGACGCGGCGCGACGGGATCATCCTGCTGCACGACCGCTACAAGGGGACCGTTCCGGCCGTGCCGGGCATCATCGACTCCCTGCGCCGGCGCGGCTACACCATCGTCACGGTCTCCCAGCTCCTGGCGCCCGCGTCACCGGAGCCCGGGACCGTGTACCGGCCCTGACATTCCGCCCCAGCCATACCGGCCCCGACGTGCCCTGACATGCCGGCCCTGACGGCCATTTCCCGAGCTCGGCCCCAACAGGCAACCCACGCACCGCATTTGCCTCTCTCACAGGTTGCTCACAGCAGCTTGATCACAGATCGGCGCCGGGCGCGCGGGGGTGCGTCCGGACCGTACGGCCCGTGCCCGCGCAGTTCATGCCCCGGCACCGGCCCGGTCGGCTGTGGGCAGCCCAGTCCGATGCCACTGACCATGGCACTCGCAGACGAGGAATCAATGACCAGCAAGAGAAGCCAGAGCAGTCCGACAAGCCAGAGCAGCCAGACAAGCCAGAACAGCCAGACAGGCCAGAGCGGTCAGGGAAGTCAGACAAGCCAGGGAAACCAGGCAGGCCAGGGAAGCCGTACCCGTTTACAGCGTGCGACGCTCGCCGCGGGAGCCGCGCTCACCGTCGTCGTCGCGGGGGCCGGGGCCGCTCCGGGCGCCGGGGCCGCGCAGGAGAGTACGGCGGGCAAGCCGAAGCTCAAGCTGATCGCCGCGTCGAACTCCGTGACGCTGGACCGCTACGAGTGGGACGGCGCCTCCGGTGTCTTCCTGGACCTCGGCACGTACCTCTCGGTCGACGACGCGCCCTTGGAATTCAAGGTGACCCGCAAGTCGTACAAGGACCCGGTCGTCGCCCAGCAGATACTCCGCGACGGAACGAGTACGAAGACGAAGGCGCTGCCGACCGGGCTGGTGAAGGACTTCACCGGGCTGCCCGGCTTCATCGACGTGTCGATCAAGAACGCGGCGGGCGAGGAGGTGTCGGCCACCAAGGGGACCTTCTGTCCGAACAACGCCTCGGGGCGGATCCGGCCGGACGCCCCGGCGACCTCGAAGTATCCGCAGAGCTGCCCCACCAATCCCTTCACGCTGGGCTCGGTGTGGGGCGTCGAGAAGGGCTGGGCGTCCAACACCAGCTCGATCGACTACGACAAGCCGGTGGACCTGCCGGTGGGTGAGTACACCGCCCAGGTCGGGGTGGCCAAGCAGTACCGCGACCTCTTCGGTATCCCCGACGACCAGCACACCATCAAGCTGACGGTCCGCTCCGGCGAAGGCGGGGAGGGAGCGGGAGTGGCCGCCTCACGGTCCTCCGCGTCGTCCGCCCACCACGGAGCCGGGCACGGCGGGCAGGGCACACAGTCCGCCAAGGATCCCGCCGCGGCTGCCGCTGCCGCCGCCCACCACTACGGCCCCCGCGGCGCCGACGCACCCACCCCTCCCGCGCTCTCCCACGCGCTCGAAGACCGCGGCCTGGCCCACCACTTGGGCGACGGGCCCGGCCACACGGACGGCTCGCGCATCGCGCCCGCGCTGAAGCCGGCCGCCAAGCGGCCCAGCGGCCGTGCCGGTGTCCCGGCCAACGTGCCCAAGCCCGACCTGCGTTCGCTGCCCGCCTGGGACATCGCCGTCACCGACGGCGAGGACGGCGACGCCCCGGGCAAGGACTACCTCGCCTTCAGCGCCAACGTCTGGAACGCGGGTCCCGCGCCACTCGTCGTGGACGGCTTCCGCAGCCCGGGCAAGGACCTGATGGACTCCTACCAGTACTTCTACGACGCCGCGGGCAAGCAGGTCGGGTACACCCCCAGCGGCACCATGGAGTGGGACCCGCGGGAGGGCCACGAGCACTGGCACTTCACGGACTTCGCCAGCTACCGGCTGCTGAGCGAGGACCAGACCAAGGAGGTGCGCAGCGGCAAGGAGGCGTTCTGCCTGGCCAACACCGACGCCGTCGACTACACGGTGAAGAACGCCAACTGGCACCCGGAGAACACCGACCTGTCGACCGCCTGCGGCCAGCAGAACTCGATCTCCGTCCGTGAGGTCCTCGACGTCGGCTCCGGCGACACGTACACCCAGTACCGTCCCGGCCAGTCCTTCGACATCACCGACCTGCCGAACGGCACGTACTACATCCAGGTGATCGCCAACCCGGAGAACCGCCTCCAGGAGACGAACACCAAGAACAACGTCGCGCTGCGCAAGGTCGTCCTGGCCGGTGAGCCGGGCGCCCGCACCGTGACGGTCCCGCCGCACGACCTGATCAACGCTCCGTAGCTGACTGCCCAACTGCCCACCTAGAACGGGCCGTTGGTCCCGCGGCTCCGGCTCCGGGACCAACGGCCGGGCGGTACTCAGTGCCCCAGCCCCGCACCCCCGTCCACCGGGATCACCGCCCCGCGCACATACCCGGCGCCGACCAGGAAAGCCACCGCGTCGGCGACCTCCTCGGGGCGGGCGAGCCGGCCGGCCGGGGTCTGCCGGAGCAGGCTGTCGCGCTGCTCCTCGGTGAGCGCGCGGCTCATGTCCGTCTCGGTCAGACCGGGCGCCACCACGTTGCAGGTGATGTCCCGGGGCCCGAGTTCGTGGGTCAGTGACCGGGCGAAACCGACCAGACCCGCCTTCGAAGCGGCGTAGTTGGTCTGTCCGGCGGCGCCGTGCAGCGCCGCCGTGGAGGAGATCAGCACGATACGTCCGTGGCCCCCGCCCAGCATTCCGCGCATCGCCCGCCGGGCGACCCGGAAGGCCCCCGTGAGGTTGGTGTCGACGACGGAGGTGAAGTCCTCCTCGGTCATCCGCATCAGCAGCCGGTCCTTGGTGGTGCCCGCGTTGGCGACCAGGACGGTGACCGGGCCGTGGGCCGCCTCGGCCACCTTGAAGGCCAGGTCCACCTGCTGACTGTCCGTCACATCGCAGCGTACGGCGAGGAATCCGGCGGTCGCGGGCGGCGGCTCCTCACCGCGGTACGTCACCGTGACCCGGTCCCCCGCCGCCGCGAAGCGGCGGGCCGTGGCCAGCCCGATCCCCCGGTTCCCCCCGGTCACGAAGACCGACCGGCCCGTTGCCTGTTCCATCGTCGTCCCCACTTCCCTTCCTGCCTCCGTCACTTCCGGTGCTGACGTTCCGTGTCCGCAGTCCCACCACGCCCACGGCGAATCCGACGAGGGCCAGTACGGCGGTCCAGAACGTGGCCGCGTACATGGCGTCGAGGAAGGCGCGGTCGGCGGTGGCCGCCAGTTCCGGCAGCCGCAGCGAACCGGCCAGTGAACGGGCCGCCTCGGCGGAGGTGCGGGCCTGCTCCTCGGCGTCCGGCGTCAACCCCCGTGCCCCGCCCGGCAGTTCGGCGTCCGCCATCCGCTCCCGGTACACCCCGGAGAGGAACGAACCGGTCATCGCCACGCCGAGCGTCCCGCCCACCTGCCGGGTGACGCTGTTGACGGCCGACCCGGCGCCCGCGAGATGCGGCGGCACCCTGCTCATCATCACGGCCGTGACCGGCGTACCGACCAGGCCCATCCCGAACCCCTGCACCCACAGCAGCGCGGCGACCGTCAGGATCGGGGTCCGGCCGTCGAACCACAGATAACCGACGTACGTGGCCGCCGTGGCCAGCACCCCGGCCGCGACGGTCCACCGGGCCGAGAGCAGCCGGCTCAGCGCGGGCGACGCCTGACTGCCCAGGACGATGCCGATCGCCGCGGCGATCATGACCGTTCCGGCGTCGGCCGGGGAGAGCCCGCGCGGCCCCTGCAAGTAGAAGGCCGCGTAGAAGAGATGCCCGGCCAGCGCCATGAACGCGATCAGCAGCACCACGCTCCCGGCCGTGAACCCGGGCTGCCGGAACAGCCGCAGATCCAGGCTGGGCGCCGGTGACCTGCGCTGACCGGCGACGAAGAGGGCGAGCAGCGCGCAGCCGAGGAGGAGCGGGAGCAGCACGTACGGGCCGTACCAGGTCTGCCCGCTGCCGAGTTCGATGATCCCGAGGACCACTCCGCCGAGACCGAGCACCGACAGGGCGAGACCCGGCAGATCGAGCACCCTGCGCCGGGGGCCCTTCAACTCCGGTACGACGGCGACCACTCCGGCCAGACACAGGGCCACGATCGGCACGTTGACCAGGAACACCGAGCCCCACCAGAAGTGGCTGAGCAGCGCCCCGCCCACGACCGGGCCGACGGCCACCCCGAGACCGCTGGACGAGCTCCAGATCGCGATCGCCCGGGTGCGTTTCTCCTCCGGGGTGCTCTGCACGATGACCGACAGGGTCGCGGGCATCAGCAGCGCGCTGCCCGCGCCCATGACGGCACGCGCCACGATCAGCCAGGCGGGACCGGTCGCGAAGGCGCCCGCGCCGGAGGCCGCGCCGAACAGCGCGAGCCCCGCGACGAGTGTGTTCTGGGGGCCGAAACGGTCGGCCAGCGCGCCGCCCGCGAAGAGCGTGCCGGCGAAGACCAGGGTGTAGGCGCTCGCCACCCACTCCAGTTCGGCGGGGGTCGCGCCCAGGCCGTCGACCGGGTCGGCGAGCGTGGTGACGGCGACGTTCAGGACCGAGGTGTCCAGCCAGATCAGCATCTGGGCGCACACCACGACCAGAAGAACGGGCCAGGACCGGGACGGGACGGCCTTCTCCTCCGCCTCCTCCGCCCGGTTCGCGGTGGTCATCGGCTGCCTCCGTCGTCTGCGGTGTCGCCGCTGTCGTCGAGATCCGCGTAGTCCGCGTACCTGCTCAGCGCCCGGTCGACCAGTGCGTCGGCCGCGCCCGTGTAGTGGGCCGGGTCGAGCAGTTCCGACAGCCGGGCGGGGGTGAACAGGGCCGAGAGTTCGGGGTGTTGGGACAGCACCTCGGCCAGCGGGCGCCCGCTGCCGGCGGCCTCGGCCGACGCGGCGGTCAGCAGCTTCTTCGCCCGCACCTTGCCGAACGCCGGGGCCAGCACCACCGTCAGCCGCTCGGTGACGAGGGCACCCCCGGTCAGTCCGAGGTTGGCCAGCATCCGCTCCGGGTGGACGACCAGCCCCTCGGCGAGCTCGACGGTGGTGTGCGCGGCCCCGCCCGCCAGCCGCAACGCCTCCCGCAGCGGCTGCCATTCGGCGTGCCACGCCCCGGCGGGCCGCTCGTCCTCGGCCAGCAGACACTGGGCCAGTACGAGGGAATGGGCGGGCACCTGACGGGCGGCCGACACGATCAGCGTGGCCAGCGCGGGGTTGCGCTTCTGCGGCATCGCCGAGGAGGCCCCGCGTCCGGTGGCCGCGGGCTCGGACACCTCACCGATCTCCGTACGGGACAGTGTCTGCACGTCGAGCGCGAACTTGCCGAGCGCGCCCGTGACCAGCTGGAGCACCGCCCCCACCTCCGCGACGGGCGTACGCACGGTGTGCCACGGCAGCACGGGCTCGGCCAGCCCCAGCGCCTCGGCGAAGGGACGGAGCAACTCGACTCCGCCCTCGTCACCGACCGGGTCCCGGCCCCCGTCCCCGTCCCCGTCCTCCCCGCCCTCCTCGTGATCTCCTCGGTCCAGCAGGGCGTACTCGCGATACGCCGCGAGCGTCCCGGCCGCTCCTCCCAACTGGGCCGGGAGCGAGGAAGCGACCGCCCGCACCCGCACCAGCGCGTCGCCGACCAACTGGAGCCAGCCCGCCGCCTTGAGACCGAAGGTGGTGGGCACCGCGTGCTGGGCCAGGGTGCGACCGGCGAGCACGGTGTGGCGGTGGGTGTCGGCCAGCGTGGCCAGGGCGGCGCCGGTGCGTTCCAGGTCGGCGGCGATCAGGCCGAGCACCCGGCGGGCGACCAGCATGGCCGCCGAGTCGAGGATGTCCTGGCTGGTCGACCCCCGGTGTACGTACTCGGCGGCGGCCGGGTCCTTCGCGGCGACCACCTCGGTGAACGCCGTCACCAGCGCGACCACCGGGTTGGCCGCGGCCCGCGCCGCGTGGGCCAGGGCGACCAGGTCGAGCCGCTCCGCGCGGGCCACCGAGGCGATCGCCCGTACCGCGTCGGCGGGTGTCAGCCCGACCGCGCACTGGGCCCGGGCCAGGGCCACTTCGGCGTCCAGCATGGCCTGCAGCCACGCCTCGTCGGTCACCTCGGCGGCGGCGGGCGTACCCGCCCAGGTGGGGGCGAGCAGGCCCGCGTCGGTACCCACGGACATCACGTTCACGCTCCTCGGCTTTCTTCGTCTGATGGCTGGTGTGCCAGATGTGCCCGATGTATCTGACGGACTGTCAAAGTCACGTCCGGCGGCGGGGCTTCCGACATGGGAACCTCGCTCGCCTCCGGCAGCATCAGCGCCGCCCGCGCGATCGCGTCCGAGTCCTCCAGCGTCACCGAGCCGACGCCCGGCCGGATGCCGACCGCCGTCACCCAGCGCACCCCCTCCGTCGGCACCCCGAAGGCGAACCGGCGCGGGTGTGCCCGGCCGGCCGCGTCCACCAGCCGAGGCGGGTTCCTCGTCACCGCGAGGCCGCCCGTCTCCCGGCCGTCCAGCCGGTACGGGACGCAGTCACCGGCCGCCAGCAGCCCCCGCAGCAGGGGATCGGCACTCCGTCGCAGATCGACGACGGGCAGCCGCGCCTCGACGAGCGCGCTGACCAGCACCGGGGGTTCGGGCACCTGCTCGGCGTCCACGAGGAAGCCGCCGTCGCGCGCGGAGGGCCGTACGCGCATCCCCGGGCCGAGCACATGCACCACCTCGGCCTCGATGAGCGCGATGAGCTGCTCGATGCGGAAGGCGGGCGGGCCGATCGAGGTGTAAGCGTTCAACGGCGTGTACCAGCCGTCCAGTTCGGCCCGGTACGACGCGCCGGACACCCCGCCGTGGTCGACCACGAGCCGTATCTCGTTGCGCAGATCCCGCAGGGCGTCCAGCGCGGCCTTCGTCGGCCCGCTCACATTGCCCAGCCGGGCCTCGGCGACATCCCGCCGCAGATACTCGAGCAGCCAGTGCCGGAAGTCGTCCCGACCGGTGAAGTCCCGCTCGCTGTAGGGCCGTTCGATCCGCCGCCAGTCCCACGGCTCGGCGGGCGGCACCCCGTACCGGTCGGTCCAGGCCTCGTCGTAGACGGTCCGCACCTCGCGGTCGATCAGCGGCCAGATGTCGTCGCGGAAGGAGACGGGGCGACCGTCGTCCGCGCGTCGCCGCAGCCCGGCGATGACCTCGGGGGTCAGGAAGCGGGGGTGATGGCGGCCGAGCGCGCCCTTCTCGTTCTCACCGCGTGCGTGGTACGGGACTCCGCGGCGCGAACCGGCGTACAGCACAGGCTCGTTGCCGCTCGGGAGGTACACCAGGCCGGACTGGCTCTCCTTGAAGGTGCCGCCGCGGCCCTCGGTGAGCAGCGCCACGCAGTCGAAGAAGTTCAGCCCCAGGCCGCGCAGGGCAACGGATGCTCCCGGCGCGATTCCGCTCAGGTCGGCGTCGGCAGGGTTGGCGGGCCGCACGTAGAGCGAGCCGTGCCGGTCGGCGAAGGCGGTCAACGCCTGCTCCTCCGGGCTCGGGGTCAGGTCGCCGTGGCCGAGCGCCAGCACCACCGAGTCCAGCCCGGCCAGTTGACCGCCACCCGCCAGCGTCACCGTCTGCCGCCCGTCCGGGGTGTCCGCCAGCGCGACCGCGGTCGCCCGGTGCGTGTGGACCGTCACCCCGGGAGGGGCGGTGCGTAAGAGATGCCGGAAGACCCACTCCAGGTAGTGGCCGTGGAAGGCACGGGTCGGATAGGTGTCCGGGCCGAGCCGCCGCGCCTCCGCCAGGACCCGGTCCGGGTACGCCTCGGGCCCCAGGGTGCGCGCCCACTCGTACAGGCTCGGGCCCGGCACCGACGGCCCCGCGCAGTCCACGCTGTCGTCGGTGAACAGGGTCACCTGGGAGGCGACCGTGTTCATCAGCAGCTCGCCCGGCTGGTCGGTACGCCACACCGCGCCCGCGCCGGGCGGGTACGGGTCGACGAGGTGGACGGCGACCGGGCGGGCGGCCCGGTCCGCGTTGGCGCAGATCCGCTCCAGGACCGAGAGGCCGCGCGGACCGGCGCCGATCACGCACAGGCTGATGGCGTCACCGGGGCCGGTCATTCCCGGCCCAGCCCGTCGCGCCAGCTCGGCCGCAGCGGCTTCCAGCCCAGTTCCGTACGGGCCCGGTCGTTCGCCGCGCCCCGCGCCGCGGTGAGCTGGTGGGTCATGAACCAGCCGAGGAGCCGGGGCGCGAGGGCCGCCGGAATCGTCCGCGGGGGCGGGCCGCCCAGCGTGCGGGCGAAGTGCGGCAGCCACTGCGCGGCCGGGGCCGGATCGTCGTCGGTCACGTGGAAGACGCCGGTGGCCTCCGACTCGACCGCCGCCACGGCCGCCCCCACGGCGTCCACCACATGCACGAACGAGGTGATCCCGGATCCGCCCTCGGGCAGCGGAAACTTCCCGGTCAACACCCGTTGGCCGGTCCCGCCGATACGGGCGTACCCGGTTCCGGGTCCGTACAAGGTGCCGTAGCGCAGCACCACGCCCGCGAGATCCGGTCCTCCGCCCAGGACCTGCCGCTCCAGCTCGGCGACGGCCCGTACGGTGGCGGCCCAGCCGGCGTCCGGGGCGTCCACGTACAGCGGCGCGTCCTCGTCGAGGACGGGGTCCCCGACCGGGGCGGCGGCGAAGGCGACGGACTGCGCGATCAGCCGCCGCGCACCGGCCGCACGGGCCGCCGCGACGAGATGGGCGGTCCCCTCGGTCCGCAGCCGCGCGGTCAGCGCGAAGGCCTCCACGGGGTCGGCGGTCAGCAGCCGCAACGCCGTCATCTGGTGGACGACCACCTCGGGCCGGGCGGCCGACACCGCGGACAGCAGGCCCTCCCGGTCCAGGGCGTCGGCGACCACGACCGCGTCCGCCTCCGGAGCCCGGGCCCGCGACTCCTCCCGTACCAGCGCGCTGACTTCATGCCCTCGCGCCCGCAACGCGCCCACCAGCGGATGTCCGACCACTCCGGTGGCCCCGGCGACAAGTACGCGCACGGCTCAGCCCTCCGTGGCGGGGGAGGAGGCGGGAGCAGGGGCAGCGACAGGAGTGGCGACTCGCATCAGCAGTCGGCATGCCTTGTCGCCGTCGCGCAGACAGCTCTCGGCCCGGTTCTCCGTCAGGGTCACGCCGAGCCCCTCGGACCAGCCCGCGTGGATGTCGGTGCACGGGCACCGGTAGCCCTCCAGCGAACCGGCCATCCGGACCATGGTGATGGCGAAGTTCCGCCGCAGCGTGAGCACGATCAGGCCCTCGCCCTCGCCACCGTCCTTGTTGTTGCTCCCGCTCCCGCCCGCGTCCTCGACCTCGGTGGAGGCGTTGCGCAGCTCCCGGGGGAACATCCGGTCGCCGCACTCGTCGTAGCGGCGGCGCAGCTCCTCCAGGTCCTTGCCGTTGTCACCGCTGTCGGGGAGCGGCCCGGACCGGCGGCCGACGCGCTGCCCGACGTGGACGGCGACCTTGCGCAGCGCCTCCGCGTTGATCTCATTGGCGACCTGCTGCCCGAACCGGCTCGCCACCCCCTGGTACCAGTGGGCGTCGTGCTGCCACCACAGCCGGTACGCCTCCACCGTCTGCGCACGCTGGTTGACCTCGTCGGCACTCACAGCTGCCCCCTGGCGGCGAACCGGTCGCGCATCACGCGTTTCAGGACCTTGCCGGTGGCACCCTTGGCCACGTCGTCGGGCTTCATGCGCAGGGCGCGGGTGACCGGGGGGAATCCGGCGCGTACGAGAACGGCGTTGACCCGCGCGGTCCACACCTCGTCGCCGCTGTCCTCGGCGGTCTCGTTCTCCGTGGTCTCGTCCGCGAGTTGGAGCAGCGCGTACGCCTCGGCCTCGCCGTCGCCGTCCCAGTCGGCCCGTACGCCCTCGGGGGCGACCCCGACGACCGTGCAGTCGGCCAGCTCGGGCAGCTCCCGCAGCAGGAGTTCCTCGGTGCGGGTGCTGAAGAGGATGCCGTCGCGGGTGCGGACGGCGTCCGGGGCCCGGTCCAGGTGGTAGAAGTTGCCCTCCTCGTCCTGCTGGGCGAGGTCCCCCGTGAGCCAGTAGCCGCCCAGCCGCATACGGTTCCAGGTCAGCGAGTCGTTCCAGTAACCGGGCGTGAGAGTGGGCGACTTGAGGCCGAGGCGGCCGATCCGGCCGGGCGGCAGCGGGGTGCCGTCCTCGGCGAGCACGGCGGCCTCGGCGAAGCTGATGGGCTTGCCGACACAGCGCGAGTACGCCGAGGTGTCCTTGGTGTGCCGGTTGTGGAAGACGGAGTAGCCGGCCTCCGACGAGCCGAGCCCGTCCACGAAGACGGACCCCTCGACCCGTACGCGCCGCAGGTCCTTGCCCATCGTCTGGTGGCTGCCGTGCCGGACGAGGGCCCGGATGTGCGCCTCGTGGGCCGCGTCCCCGGTGTTGAACCACACCTGCACGCTCGACAGATCACGGTCCTCCAGCGTCTCGGCGGCCATCTCGCCGAAGGTCCCGGCGAAGGCCAGCACGGTGGTGGGCCCGAACTCCTCGATGGCGTCCAGCACTTGGGCGCCCCGCTGGCTGGAGAGCAGCTTGATGTCCGTGCGCAGCAGGAGGCAGTACAGCAGCGTCGCCACCATGGCGTTGTGCGCGCCCGGCAGCCCCACCAGCGTGCGTGCCATGTCGGTGCCGGTGGAGTAGCGCAGCCGGTGCACCTGCGCGTACATCAGTGTCCGGTGGGTGTGCGGAACTCCCTTTGGCATCCCGGTGGTTCCGGAGGAGTGCGAGATGAGCACCGGATCGGTGGGGTCGTGCCGGTACGGATAGGAGGAGGGGAGCAACTCGCGGTGCTCCGGGCGGATGTCGTCGGCGGTCACGCAGAAGCCGAGCCCTTCCGTAGCCTCCGCTCCGTCCGCTCCCTCTGCCCCCTTCGCCGCCGACAGCACGTCGTGGTGCTCGCGGTCGGTGAAGGCGCCGACCGCACCCTGCCGTCGTACGTACTCCCGGGCGGTCTCGGGAGGCAGATTGCCGTTGACGAACGACGGAACGGCTCCGAGAGCCGTCAGCGCCAGGAAGTTCACCGCGAACTCGGTGCTGGAGTAGGAGTGCACGGCGACCGGGTCGCGGGGCCGCACACCCTGGGCGGCGTACCAGCCCGCGTACGTCTCGACCGCCTCGTTCAGCTGCCCGAGCGTCAGCACCTCGGGCCGACTGCCGTCCGGCGCCCGCCAGCCGCCGTCCGTCCAGAGCACGGGTTCGTCGAGCGGTCGGCCGTACGCGGTCAGGCGCTCCAGTATGTTGCCGGCGCCGAGTTCGGTGTCGGAGCAGATCCGCGCCCGCTCCTGTCTACTGATGAGCATGGGTCTCCGTCTCGTTCCTTGCGTCGGTGTCGGCGGTGACGGTGAGGGTGAATGCGGGCGCCCGCGGGTCGGTCACCAGGACATGGCTGCCGCCCTCCCGCAGCAGCCGCCGGTGGAGCCCGACCAGGTCGAACAGGCTCTGGATGCTGCCGGGTTGCACACGTGTGCCGGTTCCGTCGGCGCCGGTCCCGCCGTCGCCTTCGTACGCCTCTGCCGACCGGACCGAGACCGGTGTTCCGGTGCCGGGACGGCCGAGCAGGACCGCCGCCGCGAGTCCGGCGTCCGCAGGAAGGGCCGAGGTCGGGGCTGGGGCCGGATGACCGTGGCTGTCGGCCAGTTCCTCGTACATGGCGGTCAGCCGCTCGCTGCCGCCCAGCTCAACGCCCAGCACCAGGACCCGGTCCACCTCCGGGTCCTCCAGGAGGAGGTCGGCCATGGAGAGCAGTTCGGTCACAGGGTCGTCGAGGGTGGAGAGGCTGAACATCTGACCGGTGATCCCGAACTCCCGGCTCAGATAGCCCAGTACGGAGTTGGGGGTGGCCTGCATGAACAGCAGCGGGTTGTGGACCCGCCCCGAGACCATGCGCCGACTGGCGAGATCCGCGGTGGTGGTATCGCCGGCCGTACTGGCCAGTGCGACCGCGGTACGCGAACCGTCCCCGGGCCGTTCGGCGAGGCACAGCCGGGCGGCCTCGTAGGCGAGCGGGCTGAAGGCCGACTCCACGAAGCCGGGGAGTCTCGGCAGCGGGATGTCGCCGTCCCGCCCGGTGCCGTGGGTGGCGGTGGCCGTGGAAAGGATGCCGAGGGACGAACGCAGCACGGTCTTGCGGGTGTTCTCGGCCGTGGTCGTGGTGCTCTCGGTCGGGGTCACGGCCGCTCCAGGACGAGTGCGGTGTTGGCGCCTCCGAAGGCGGCGTTGATGGTGAGGGCCCGGCGGGCATCGGTCCCGCGCGGCTCGTTCGGCACGTAGTCGAGGTCGCACTCCGGGTCGGGCGCGGTGTATCCGGCGGTCGGCGGCAGCACGCCGTCCGTCAGGGCCAGCATCGTGATCACGAACTCCACGACGCCCGCCGCCTCCAGGAGATGGCCGGTCGTGCTCTTGGTGGAGCTGACCGGTATCGACTCGGCCCGCTCGGGGAAGGCGGCCCGGAGCCCGCGGGTCTCGGCGCCGTCGTTGTACTTGGTGCCGGTGCCATGGGCGTTGACGTAGTCGAGGGTGGTCCCGTCCGGGTCGCCGGCGAGCCGCATCGCCTGCCGGGCCGCGCGGGCGAGTCCGACACCTTCCGGGTGCGGCTGGGCGATGTGGTGGGCGTCGGAGGCCGCCCCCCAGCCCACGACGCCGGCCAGCGACCGGGCCCCGCGACGCCGGGCGTGCTCGGCGGACTCCAGCACGACGACCGCCACACCGTCGCCGAGCAACAGCCCACTCCGGTCCGCACTGAACGGCCGCACCATCCCGTCCCGCGACAGCGCCCGCCCGGAATCGAACTTCCCGAACGTCTCCTCCTCCACCAGATAGCCACCCCCACAGACGGCCACGTCGATCCGCCCGGAGGAGATCAGCCGACAGCCATGAATGACCGCGGCAGCGGAGGCGACACAGGCATTGGTGAAGGTGAGCCGGGGCCCGACCAACCCGAGCTCCCCGGCGAGGAGTTCGGTCAACCGAGCGGGAACGGCATCGGCAACTTGCTCCACTTCCGTGGAGCTCCCGCGCACCGGTGTCTTTTCAGGGGCGCGAGGAACCGCGCACCCATCCACGACCGACCCGCACCCCACATCCGACCCGGCGCCCCGCCAATACCGAGTAACACTCGTATGATCCCCGGCCACACCGAGCAACACGGCAGCCTCAGCCCCTGGGGCAAGCCCCGCCATGGACAGGGCCTCGGCGCCACACTCGGCAAGGGCGTGCCGAAGGGCCCAGCCCTCAACACCCCCGGGACCGTCAACCGCCGCCCCCGCCACCGCCGTACGATAAGGCCCGGTATCGAACCGGGTCGTAGCCGTGAACGAAGGAACCCCCGCAAAAACCCCCCGCCGCAAGGCATCGGCCCCCACACCGAACGCGGTACGCACACCGAACCCGGTAACGGTCACCTCACCGCTCATCGGGACCCCCTTCCAGGCGGCCCGCCTGCGCCGCGCTCAGATACTCGGTGAGCCGCCGCAGCGAGGTGAACCCGGCGATGTCCTCATAGGTGGGCTCCACGACCACCCCGAACCGCTCCTCCACCACGTGAAGCAGCCACACCAACCCCAGGGAATCCAGGATGAGTTCGGTGTCCTCACCGAGCTCGTCGGGTACACCGGGAAAGATCTTGCGATCCGCCAGCAGCTCACGGACGGTGTCGGTGGTGAGAGGCGAGAGCGCGGGCACGGGCTCCCCCTCACGTGCGTCGCGCGCCGTGGCCCCCGTACTCATGCCTTCGCACCGCGTCGGACGATCTCGGCGACGAGGGAGCCGAGGGTCAGCGAGGCCAGCGGCTCGATGTCGGTGTCCGGTATCTCCACACCGAACCGCGTCTCCAGCCGCAACGTGAGCTCGATCAGACTCAACGAGTCCAGATCCAACCCACCGACGGTCACGGGACTCTCGTCGGTGATGCCGTCACGGCTCATCAGGATGTTCATCTCGTCGATTACGGTGCCGAGCACGAACTCACGGATCTCGTCTTCCAGGACAGACGTACTCATGATCAAAATCTCCAGTGAGGGGTAGAGCGCCCCAAAGGGGCGCGGGGAACTGCGCGACAAGCCACAACGGGCCAGCAGCCGACAAACGACCGTCCATACCCCGCCTCACCCAGCGGAGCGTTCACGCAACATCGCAGGCTGGCGCACCAACTTCCCGTTGGAAGTACGCGGCAACGCATCCAACAGCCGGACCACCCGGGGCAACTTGTAGTCGGCCAACCGCTCCCGAGACCACCGCAGCAACTCCTCGGAGGAAGTGGCGGCGCCCGTCACGACATACGCCTCGGTCACCCCGTCGTGAACGACAACCGCCTGCTCAACCGCGGGATGCTCCCGCAACACGTTCTCGACCTCGGTGAGATCCACCTTGAGACCGCCGATCACGACGAGGGAGTCGGCACGGCCGTACACCCGCACGGCCCCGGTGCCGTCGACCGAGGCCCGGTCCCGCGTACGCAGCCAGCCGTCCGCGTACTGCGTACCGCCGGAGTCGAAGAGGTACGGCGACTCGTCGAGGGCGACGTCCAGTTCGCCCCGCCGCACCTGTACGACCATGCCCGGTGCGGCCGGGCCGACCGACGGCCGCAGCGTGCCGCCGACGTCCATGGCGACCACCCCGCTCTCGGTGGTGCCGTAGGACTCGCCGACCGGCACCCCGTACCGCTCGGTGAACCGGGCGGCGACGTCCGGCGGCATCAGCTCGCCGCCCGACACCGCGACCCGCAGGTCGGGCAGTTCGGGGGGATCGACGGCGGCGGCGAGCAGTTCGTAGTGCATCGGCACCCCGAACACGGCGGTGACCCGGTGGTCCACGGCGGTGCGCAGGAGGTCGCGGGCGGATATCCGGGGCGCGAAGACGACGGAGACGCCGGCCGCCAGGGAGTGCAGCAGCCCGGCGACGAGGCCGAAACTGTGCGCCGTCGAACTGAGCAGCAGTACGCGGTCGCCCTCGCCCGGCATCCCGCCGATCCCGGCGAACCGGTCCACCTCGGCGGCGAGCGAGGCGGCGGTCCTGCCGATCACCTTGGGCCGCCCGGTGGAGCCGGAGCTGAACTGGACCAGCCGGTGCCCGGTGGCAGCGGGCCGCCCCGTTCCGCGGCACTCGGTGACGACCTCGTACTCGGGCCGGAAGCCGAAGGTCGCCTGGACGTTGGAGCCCGCCCGGACCATGAACTGCGGCCGGCAGGACGCGCAGAGCGCCGCCACCTCGGCCGGTTTGAGCCGGAAGTCGAAGAGCATCACCTGGGCGCCCAGCCGCCACAGCGCGAGCAGCACCTCGACCTGGGTGAAGCTGGGGGGAGTGCGCAGACCGACGGCGCTGCCCGGCCCGATACCGAACCCGGCGAACACGGCGGCCTGCTTGGCCACCCGTTCCCGTAACTCGCCCCGCGTAACGGTCTCCTGTTGATGCGTCAGATACGGCAGAGCGTCGTCCCGCGCATCGAGCAGCCGCCGGACCAGGGAACCCATCCCGTCGACGTCCACGGGACCACCGGACAGGTCGCTTTCTCTCAGGGGGTCTCTCAGGCCGCCGCCCATCAGACCTCCTTGCAGAACTCGCCGATGGGCAGGCCCACATGGCGCTTGTCCGTGGCCAGATAGCCGAGCAGTTCGTCGCCGGTCCGCAGTTCGGTGACGTTGAGGACCTTCCCGCCCGGGCCGAGCACCCGTACGTGCCAGTCGTCCTGCACGGTCAGACTGACCAGCCGTCCGTCCTCGGCGTGGGTACGGATCTCAAGCAGCGGCCGGGACTCCAGCTTGGCGCGGCCGACCACGACCCGCCGGGTGCGGCCGTCGGCGCCGACCCCGAGCAGGACACTGCCGGAACCGACCTCGCTGAGGTAGCTGGTGCGGTTGTCGGGCCCGAGCGTGTACGAGTGCAGGGCACCGGCGTTGACCCGGAACGGCCTGGTCGGCATGTACGGCAGGGGGTGCGTCTCGCTGCAGCACAGCACGAACCCGGAGGAGTACGAGCCGACGAGGATGCCCTCGTCCTCCTCGAAGTGCGAGCAGGTGTCCACGCAGACCCGGTCGCCGAGCCCGACGTGCCGGATGCTCTCCACGGTCAGGGTGGACAGCTCCAGTTGGGGGGTCGTCGCCTCCAACAGCCGTGCCAGCGCGAACACTTCGTCTGCACTGCGGGGCGTGAACAGGATGCCGTCCGAGCCGCGTTCGAGGACGTCGAAGACGATGGCCGCCTCCTCCAGACCGTCGACGACGGTCACCAGCTTGCCCTCGGCGGACTCCGCCGCGGCGAGCACGATCTCCAGCGGGATCTTGGTCGGATCGGCGAAGTGGATGACGGTGTACGGCAACGCCATTGCGCCCGCGCAGGACAGCGTCAGGGTGCGGTCGTCCCGTACGTCGATGAACCCGGCGGCGGGCGTGCCATCGGGACCACCGGTGTTGCCGGTGCCGCCGGCCGCACGGTTGTCGGCGGCGAGGGCGTCCAGCTCCTCCTGGGTGCCGAACTTCCGCAGCAGGAGGTCGATTCCGGTGCCGGCAGGAGAACTGCCCTTTCCGGAGGGGAGGTTGGCATCCTTCGCACCCCCGGAACCCTTCACCTCCTTGTCGCCGGGCTTGGCCTCGGGCCTGTCTCCGGGCTTCTTCGCGGCGGCAGGGCCCGAAGCGCCCGTCACCAGCACCCTGGTGACCGTCGGCGGCAGCGTCCCGAGTAACTCGGCGTCGGTGGCCACGACTCCGGCCATCCGGCTGTGGACGGCCGCGTCCACCACCGCCTGGAGCTGCGGACGGGGGACCTCACGGAGATCGATCCATGCGAACCTCATGCGACTCCTGCCACGATCGTCGAGTAGTTAGTCATGCTCATGTCATCCGAGAGGGTGTTGCCGCCGCCGTGCACGACCGCGGAGAGCCGGGAGACCAGCGCGGCGGGCGAGGGGGCCGAGAAGATCCGGCGACCGATGGCCAGCCCCCCGCAGCCGGTGGCCATCACGGCGGCCCCGTACTCGACCAGGTCGGAGCCGTCCGGCGGACCGCCGGCCGCGAGCACGGGGATCGGGCTGTTGGCCACCACCTCGGCCATCCGGTCGATCGGCAGCGCGACGGAGGTCTTCACCATGTCCGCGCCCAGGTCGGCGGCGACGTTGGCGAGATGGGCGAGGAGAGCGGGGTCGCGCGGATCCTCGATGCGGGGGCCGCGGGGGTAGACCATCGCGATCAGGGGCATGCCCCACACGTCGCAGGAACGGGCCACCGCCCCCAGGTCGGCGAGCTGCTGGGCCTCGGTGTCCGAGCCGATGTTCACGTGGACGCTGACCGCGTCGGCGCCGAGCCGCAGCGCCTCCTCGACATCGGCGACCAGCACCTTGGCGTGGACGTCGGCGGAGCGGGCGGTGCTGGCGCTCAGGTGCACCACCAGGGCGCAACTCTTCAGGATGTCCGGCGGGAGGGCGCTCGCCCGCCCTTTGTGGACGATGATCCCGTCGGCCCCGCCGGCCACCAGTGCGCGCAGCAGGTCGTCCCACTTGTCGGCGGGGACGATCGGGCCGTCCGAAACGCTGTGGTCGAGCGGTACGAGCAGGTGCCGGTCGTCACCCGCGAGCGAAAGTCTTCTCAAGCGTAATAGCTTGCCAGTTTTCAGCATGGGTAATGCGCCTTCCCAGCCCGGAGGCCGCATTTAAGAAAGCCGAACCGCGACATCCTGTTGCGGTCTCCATGTCCGAAAAACGATGGTCGTAGAACTTTCAAGTTCAGTCGGCCATCAGCATTCACGCGTAATCGGCCGTTGGCAAGGCGTGATCACCGGCAAATTTTTATGCGGGTTCGGGAATGAATATTGACAGTGATTTGACAGGTATGGCGGGGTTGACGCCGCAGGAGGGTGCTGTTCGTGGGGTGTTGGGCGGCAAATGGCGAGGTGGCGCGTGTGGTGTGCTCTATGCGCATTGAGGAGGTCTGCCCCCGCGCATGGCCGCATCGGACGCTTTACTACGGATGTCACGTGTAAATGGCAGACAATTCTCGCGCGCGTTCGGCTATTCGGACGTGTGGTTTTTCTTTCGGGCTTCCTTGTCGAAATTGAATTTCCGGGCTTAGGGTGACAGGCGCGCTCCGGAACGTGTTTCATGCGAGGCCGTCCCCCCATCTGCACCCGGACCGTGTGGCCCGGGCGTACCGGAAGTGACTCCCCATGCCTGATTTACCGTCCAAGACCGCTCCCGTGACCGTCGGCCCAAGACCGGCCGCGTCCCCTCCGCCGGCGGCGAGGACCGAGGCCCCACGGGTCGCCGTCGCCAGCCTGGTCGGCACCACGATCGAGTACTACGACTTCGCGGTGTACGGCACCGCGAGCGCACTCGTCCTCGGCCCCGCCTTCTTCCCCTCGGGCAACGCCACCGTCTCCTCCTTGGCCGCGTTCCTCACGTTCGCCGCGGCCTTCCTCTCCCGCCCCCTGGGCGTCGTCCTGTTCGGCACGATCGGTGACCGGCTGGGCCGCCGACGGGCCCTGGTCGCCTCGCTCCTCCTGATGGGCGTGGCCACGGTCGGCGTAGGACTGCTGCCCACGTACGAGACCGCCGGGCTCCTCGCCCCCGTACTGCTGGTGACGCTCCGTCTGCTCCAGGGCATCAGCATGGGCGGCGAGTGGGGCGGCGCGGTGCTCCTCGCCGCGGAACACGCACCGCCCGGCCGCCGCGCGCTGTACGCGTCCATCCCGCAGGCCGGCCCCTCGCTCGGCTTCCTGCTCTCCACCGCCGTCATCCTGCCCACCCTGAACATCGTGGGCCGGGACGGATTCGTCGAGTGGGCCTGGCGCATCCCGTTCCTGCTCAGCACCGTGCTCGTCGTGATCGGCCTGTGGGTGCGTACGACGGTCTCGGAGTCGCCGGTGTTCAGCGCGACGGCGGACCGCACGACGCGACCGCGGTCAAAGGCACCGGAATCGACGCCGGAGTCGGGATCCCGCTTTCCGCTGGGCGTGCTTCTCAAGCGGTACCCCCGCCGACTGCTGCTCGGCACGGGCGCGGCGATCGGCGGCTCGGCCGTCTACTACCTGACGATCGTCTACAGCATCTCGTACGGGCCGAAGGAACTCGGCATCCCCCAGAACACGATGCTGACGGCCGCGAGCATCGGCGCGGCGGCCGGAATCGCCATCACCCTCCCGGTCGCCAGGCTGTCCGACCGGATCGGCCGGCGCCCGGTGATGCTGACCGGAGCCGTCGGCTGCGTGGTGTGGGCGGTGCCCATGTACGCCTCCCTGAGTTCGCGCAACGGGCTGGTCATCACCGGCGCGTACACGGTCGGCCTGATGTTCCTGGCGCTGATGTTCTCCCCGGTGGCGGCCTTCCTCCCCGAACTGTTCCCCGCCCGGCTGCGCTACACCGGCGCCTCCGCGGCCTTCATCCTCGCCAACACCCTCGGCGGCGGCTTCGCCCCGCTCGTCGCCACCTGGCTGAACAGCCACTGGGAATCACCACTGGTCCTCGGCTTCTACACCGGCACCCTCTGCCTGCTGAGCCTCCTGTGCCTGCTGGCCCTCCCGGAGACCCGCGACGAGGAGTTCGACATCTGACGGGCACCCAATTCACGTACCGCGGCACGGACCGGTGGGACCGAGGACGGCCCACCGGTCCGTCACGCCCTACCGGTCCCGGTGGCGCAGCAGTTCCCGTGCCTTTGTCAGGGCGCTGTCGCGGCCCTGTTCGAACTCCTCCTCGGTGAAGACCGGGGTGCGGTGGTGCGGTGGGATGCCGGGCCCGTCGAAGGTGGTGCCGTCGGCCGTACGGAACTCCTCGTTGGGCACTGCGAAGCTCCAGCCGTTCGGCAGGGTGCGGTCCATGGTGTCGGAGAAGACGCCCTGGGTGTTCTGCCCGATCCGTACGGGCTCCGGGCTGCGTGCCATCAGCGCCTGGGTGAAGGTCTCGGCCGCGCTGACCGCCAGCGGGCCGGTGAGGACCGCGACCGGTCCGGTGAAGCGGAGCCCGTGGTGCGGCCGTACCGTGATCGGCTGCCCGGGCGTGAACCGGGTCGGGTCCCGGGGGTCGTTACGGGCGTACTTGGTGTACGCGGTGTACGGACGGTCCGTCAGCCGGGAGATGACGCGCAGCGCCAGCGGGTCGGCGCCGCCGCCGTTCAGCCGGACGTCCAGGACCAGCCCGGTCAGCCTCTTCCACGGAATCCTGTCCAGAGCCGCGTCCAGCTCCGCCTCCCACTTCGCGTACGACTCCTCTTCGGTGTAGCCCACGAAGCGGGTGATGCGCAGATATCCGGTGCCCTCCGGGAGGCGGGCGAACGACAGTGCCCCGCCCGCGTACTGCCGCAGCGGTACCCCGACCGCCTTCGCGACGGCCGTGTCGATCCGGGCGAGGTCCTCGGGTCCGTGCGGCGGTGTGTCGGGCCGCAGGCCTCCGAACTCCCGGTCCTTCCCGTCCGACAGCGAGGTGTGCGCGTCGTGGAGGGGCTCGATCATCTCCCGCAGGACGGCGAAGAGTTCGTCGTCGGTCGTGTCCTTGCCGACACGGGGCCGGTAGCGGTCGCGGACGGCCTGCCAGTCGATGTGCTTGGCGGCGAAGAAGGGGTAGTTCTCGGCGTAGGTCCGCCAGAAGACGTCGAAGACCGCGCGGGGATCGGCGGCGGGCTTCTTCGCGCACCGGTCGGGGAGCGCGGCCACCCGGTGCAGCGTACGGACCCCCGCGCTGGAGGCGATCCGCAGCCGCGCGGTCTCATCGCCCCGCGGAGTGACGGTGACGTCGACCGCCCCGCCGAACACGGGGAAGCGGCGACTGCCGTCCGCGGCCGTGTGCCCCCGCTGCTCGCCCTTCATGGTGCCCGGCAGACAGCTGACGGCGGTGGTGTCGTACGTCGTCAGGCGGCGGCCGTTCACGGCGACCGCCGTGCCGTAACCGTCCATCTGCCAGACGCCCTCCAGCGACGGTGTGCCCCTCCCGGCGGTGGCGCTCGCGGGCGTGGCGACACCGGTCAGGGTGAGTAAGGCGGACGCCGCGAGTGCGACGGTCAGGATGCGTGAGTGCATGGTCGGTTCCCCCTGGTCGTACGAATCGACGCTGCGCGGCCTCGCGCGATGGAGGCGCAGGGGCCGCGGCCACGGCCGCCCACCTCGTCCTTCCGCCCCGCCGCTCTGCTGTTCCCAGGATGTCGGCGGGGCGCGGACCGCACGATGGGGCTGGCTTGCGGACCGGCGGTGGTGCTGGCCCCAGCACACGGCGGGCGGCCCCGGTCGGCAGCGTCACCGGCCCGAACACTGCCGCATCCGGCACAGGCGGGCGCCGGACGGGCGGTGACAGGGTGTCGGGCATGACCGATGTGCGGGAAGTGATCTGCCGCCCCTTCGGAAGACGCGTCCTGTGGTTCTTCGCCGGGCTGGGGGCGGCCGGTGCGGGCGCGGCCGTGGTGCGTCTGGCGTACGGGGGCCCGGGCGTGGTGCTGGGCATCGGCCTGCTTCTCGTGCCGGTGGGCGGCTGGGCGTTGTACAAGGCGACCGCCCGGGTACGCGCCGACTCGTACGGCGTGCACTCCTGGACGCTGCTGCGCCGCCGGAGCCTGCGCTGGAGCGACATCGCCGACCTGCGCGTACGCCTGAAGTACGCGAACACTCCCCGGGTCCAGGACACCCGTGGCGTCAGCCTGTTGCTGCGCGACGGACGCAAGCTGCTCCTTCCGCTGCCGCGGAGCTGGTCCTACGACGATCCGGACTTCGACGCGAAACTGGACGCGTTCCGTGCGCTGCACCGGCTCCACGGAACGCCGGAGTCGGACCACGTCCCCGTCGTCTCGTACCGCACCGCCGGGCGCGGCTGGGCCGGGTCACTGGCCCTGTGCCTGCTGCTGCTCGGGGGCGCGGGCCTGGCCGCCTCGTTCGTGCCGAGCACCGCGTCGGGGGAGCGGGCGTGGCGCTCAGCCACCCCGTGCACCGCCGGGACGCCCGCCGCGGAGCGCGACGAGTGCCTGACCACCCTGACCGCCGTGATCGCACGGACCGAGGCCACCCGGTCCAGGAGCAAGGGCAGTTGGCTGTACTTCGTCGACGGCCGGCCGATGGAGCGGCTCGCGGTCTCGTCGGACGGCGCCAGGATGTTCGGGCCCGGCGACAGCGTCGAACTCACCGTCTGGCGCGGTGAGGTGCGGGAGGTCGTCGGCGAGCGTCAGGTGTACCGCCTGCACGTTCCCGCCTCCGGAGACCTGGCCGTCGTCGCGGCCGTGTGCCTGCTGGCCGCGGGCTACCCCGCCGCCCGGGTGCTGCTCCGACTGCGCGGGCGCCGGCTGCCCGACGACGAGGTCCTCCCCTCGGCCGTGCCGTTCGCGGGCGCGCTCGTCGGCACGGCCCTGTGGCTGCTGCCGCTCGCCCACCTCCACCCCACGACCCTGCTCACCGATCCCGTGGCGATCACCTGGGCGGCTACGGGATCGGCGGCCACCCTGGCCTTCCTCGTATGGGCGTGGCGCGCCACCCGTGTCCGTACACCCGGAGAGATCGACGCGACCGGAGTCACGGAAGTGATGGAAGTGACGGGAGTGTCGGAAGCGACGGGAGTGGCGAGAGGTACGGGCGAGGCCGGCTGGTTCGCCGAGGAGGAGGCGGGCGAGGCCGAGGACGACGTGTTCCTGGCCGCCCGCTTTCTGGAGCACACCGACTACAACCCGTACGGCTTCGGCACCCATGTCGTCCTCGGCGGCGGGCCGCTCGCGGTGACGCCCCACCCCGGACCGGGGAGGTTCGCGGCGAAGCCGGTGCCGGTGGAGCGGCTTGCCGTCAAGGAAGTGCGGCGCGTCCGGGGCGGCGACGGCGACACCGTCCCGAGCGGCTGGCACATCGCCGAACTCGACGACGCGGGCACCCCCGTCCGTCTCGCGGCGGCTCCGGACGACCTGAGCCGCATTCTCCGCGAGCTGGCCTCCGACCCACTCAGGCGGGAGTCTCGGGTGTCTCGTTCGCGGCGCGGCGGTACTCGGCGTTGATGCGCTGTGCTTCCTCGAGCTGGTCCTCAAGGATGACGATGCGGCAGGCGGCTTCGACAGGGGTCCCCTGGTCGACGAGTTCGCGGGCGCGCGCGGCGATCCGTAGCTGGTAGCGGGAGTACCGCCGGTGTCCGCCTTCGGAGCGGAGCGGAGTGATCAGCCGTGCCTCGCCGATGGCCCGGAGGAAACCCGGGGTGGTGCCGAGCATTTCTGCTGCCCGGCCCATCGTGTACGCGGGGTAGTCGTCGTCGTCCAGACGACCGCTGAGCGGAGTATCTGCTGTCATGTCACCTCGTTGACCAACGCGTCGAGGGGCCCTGGTGCCGTACGGCACCAGGGCCCCGAAGGAAATTGAACACCATCTGTCGGCTCTACTGCTGCGCCGACCTTCTGTTTCCGCAGTCCGGCCCGGGAGACGGGCGGGTATGCGGGGATCGCGAATGCGTGACCGGGGACCACCTTCCATTCCGGGGTCTTGCGGTACCCGGCCGGATGTTGCCCTGGCCGGGCGATCCTGATGGCGTCTGCTCCTTCCGTTCTTTCTCGGGACCTGTGGTGGAACTGTCGTCTTCTACCCGCCAGTTCGTGTCTGCCGGGTCTCTCTCGACCTTGTCTACGAGAGAAACACTAACCACGACGCGGGCCAATGTCTACTCTGGCGAGAGTAGATTTCGGTTCGCTTGAGGCGTAGGTATTCTGCGGTCCGCAGTGACGGCCGGTAACACCCGGTGACGCCGGGGCCGAGGCGGGTGTTACCGGGCGGGGCCGGGGCGGGGCCGTGCGGGTGAGGCCGGGCGCGCCGCTGAATAGACTCGGCTTCCATGACGAACCCCGACCGGCTCCTCGTGGACATCTCCGCCCTCGTGGAGTCCGGGCAGAGCAATCAGATGTCGCTGACCGTGGTGGTCGGCGGTGCCGTCATCACCGGCCGGCTCGCTCCGGAGGCCGTGTGGAGGGAGCGGGTGTCGGAGGTCCTGAACGACTCGGACCGCCTGGGCCCGTTCTCCGCGGTTTTCGGCGCCGAGCCGACAGATGGCGGTCAGGAGGGCGGCGACCGTGGCGGCCCCGGCGAGCCACCCGCGTATCTGCACTTCCACCTCGCCCGGATCCTCCAGGGCAACATCGGGATTCCCGAGACGGGCGGGATGTACCGCGTCGCGATCGAGGACGTCAGCGCCTGGACCGTGGGCGACGTCAGCTACTCCGACCACTGAACCGCCGAATCCGACACGCTCAACAGAGCCGTATCCGACACGCTCAACAGAAGCGACACGTTCCGCAAAAGACGATGAGGGCCCTGCCGACGCGCGTCGGCAGGGCCCTCATCGATGTTCCCGGCGTCAGCCGGGGGGTGCTGCGTGCCGGTGTCGGCTCGCGTCGGCCGTCACAGGCCCAGGGGGGCCGGAGCGGGGGCCGGGGCCGGGCTGCCGAGCAGCGCCGACGCGGTCTGGAGCGGTGTGGCGGCGACCGGGGCGGGCTCGGGCGCGGGGCCGGCCTGGCAGGTGAAGCCGAGCCGGGTCATGGCCCGTACGACCTCGCCGCTGGTGAAGTCACGGCGGTCCTGCCGGGTGATGACCTCGCCCACCTGCTTGACGGGGTAGTGGCGGCGGCCGATGATCACGGACTCGCCCGTGATGGCCTCGGGCTTGACGCCCTTCATCGAGTCCAGGACCCCGCTCTTGTCGAGGTCGAACGGGAACCGGGCGATGACGCAGCGCATGATGCCTCACAGGGAAGGGAGGGGTGGGGAGGGAGGAGAGGAAAGACCAGGGGGACCGGCACGGGCCGGCCGGGGGCCGATCGGCGGGAGAGCGCGAGAACGCCGGGCAACGCCCGGCACGCTCTCCCGGTGTCCGCCGGGAGTACGTACCGGACGCGGCCCGGGCCGCCTTCCGGCGAACGACGGGAACGCGGTGCCAGGACCTAGGCCGCCGCGCCGGCGGCGGACGGTCGCTGCGGAGTGCGGCGGGCCTCGCCGGTCGAGCGGCCCTTGCCGCCCGTACGGCCCCGACGGCCCCGGGACGACGTGGAGGCGCCGCGCCGCGGGCGGTCCACGACCGGAGCGGTGATGACGACCGGCACGCCCGAGGGAGCCTGGGCGCCGGTGATGCGGTTCAACTCCGCCTCGCCCGAACGCACTTGAGTGGTCTGCGGGGTGATGCCCGCGGCGGCCATCAGCCGGCTCATCTCACGGCGCTGGTTGGGGGTCACCAGCGTGACGACGCTGCCGGACTCGCCCGCGCGGGCCGTACGGCCTCCGCGGTGCAGGTAGTCCTTGTGGTCGCTGGGCGGGTCGACGTTCACGACCAGGTCGAGGTTGTCGACGTGGATGCCGCGGGCCGCGACGTTGGTCGCCACCAGCACCGTGACGTGCCCGGTCTTGAACTGGGTCAGCGTCCGCGTGCGCTGCGGCTGGGACTTGCCGCCGTGCAGGGCCGCGGCCCGGACACCGCTGTTCAGCAGGTGCTCGGTCAGCCGGTCCACCGCGTGCTTGGTGTCCAGGAACATGAGGACCCGGCCGTCGCGCGCCGCGATCTCGGTGGTCGTCCGGTGCTTGTCCGCGCCGTGCACGTGGAGGACGTGGTGCTCCATCGTGGTGACCGCGCCCTGGGACGGGTCGACGGAGTGGACCACCGGGTCGGCCAGGTAGCGGCGGACCAGCAGGTCGACGTTGCGGTCGAGCGTGGCCGAGAACAGCATCCGCTGGCCCTCGGGCCGCACCTGGTTGAGCAGTTCGGTCACCTGCGGCATGAAGCCCATGTCGGCCATCTGGTCGGCCTCGTCGAGGACGGTGATGGCGACCTGGTTGAGGCGGCAGTCGCCGCGCTCGATGAGGTCCTTGAGCCGGCCCGGCGTGGCGACGACGACCTCGGCACCGGCGCGCAGCGCACCGGCCTGTCGCCCGATCGGCATCCCGCCGACCACGGTGGCGAGCCGCAGCGACACGGAACGGGCGTACGGGGTGAGCGCGTCGGTGACCTGCTGCGCCAGCTCGCGGGTGGGTACGAGGACGAGCGCCAGCGGCTGCCTCGGCTCGGCGCGCAGTCCCGCCGTACGGGCGAGGAGCGCGAGACCGAACGCGAGGGTCTTGCCGGAGCCGGTGCGGCCACGGCCGAGTACGTCACGGCCCGCGAGGGAGTTCGGCAGGGTCGCCGCCTGGATCGGGAAGGGCACGGTCACGCCCTCCCGGCCGAGCGCGGCCAGTAGCTGCGCCGGCATGTCGAGCTCGGCGAACGCCTCGACGGCGGGCAGCGCGGGGGTGGTCGTCACCGGCAGTGCGAACTCGCCCTGCGGGGCCGACCGTTGACGGCTGTAGCCGCCCTCGGAGCGGCGCGAGCCACCGGAGTAGCCGCCGGAGTAGCTGCCGCCCCTTCCGGAGCCCGAGCCGCCCGTGCGGGTGGATCCTCCCGAACGGGTGCGGGAGAAGCGGTCGTTCGTGCGTGTGCGGTTCATGCGGAACCTTCCTTGATGAGGCGCGTATCAAGGAATTCCCGCAGCAAATGAGCAGCGCAGAGAATTGCAAGAACGAGCCGAAGAGAATGGGGGGCCGAATCGGATCGGCGGGGAATGCTCGCGGGATACGTCGCTGAAGTGCGGGGCGATATTCCGGCGGTGTGGCCGGGTATTCCGTTCGGGAGGGTCCGGCAGTATGTCAACCGGAGCGTCGGTCCGAGCATTCCCGATGAGCGGGAGGGTGCGGGTTTTCTGGAATGCAGCGAGCTGGGGCCCGCACCCCAAGGTGCGGGCCCCAGCTGCGAAGTACGCGTCAGCGTCAGGCGGGAACGATGTTCTCGGCCGTCGGGCCCTTCTGGCCCTGGGCGATGTCGAAGGTGACCTTCTGGCCCTCCTGCAGCTCGCGGAAGCCCTGGGCGGCGATGTTCGAGTAGTGGGCGAAGACGTCGGCGCCGCCGCCGTCCTGCTCGATGAAGCCGAAGCCCTTTTCCGCGTTGAACCACTTCACGGTGCCTGCAGCCATGTCAAATCTCCTTCGGGGGTGCGTCGGAATCCACAACTTGTGAAATCCGAGTCGCGTGATGATCGCCCCGTCTTCAAGATTTCGGGAACCACAACTGCAACTGAGATCGAGAGTAGCACGCTGCGGTCGGGCGTGTGCGGAGGATAATTCTGCTCTGCCTGTCGAGGAAGGAATGTTCATCGCGCGTCGTGTTCATTTCTTACTTCGCGGGCACAGATATTGACGCGCCAGGGGCGCCGGGCCGGGAAGGGCCCGACGCCCCTGGCGTCGATCGGTGTCGGTCGACGTCGGCCGATGTCGGTCAGTGTCGGCCGGTCAGTGTCGGTCCGGCTGGTGGGTCAGCGCAGCGAGCCGAGCCGGTCGAGGCGCTCGTTGACGCCGTTGCGGAGCTCGCCGAGCGTCGTGCCGGGCGGGGCCACCTTGGGCGTGACGGTCGGCGGCTGGGTCTCGTCCGCGCAGGTCGCGCCCTTGGCCGGGACCTTCAGGTCCACCAGGTAGCCCGTGACCGCGTCCGTCGCGCAGGCGCTCCGGCCGAAGGCGGTGTGGCCCTCTGCCTTGAACGTGAGCAGCGAGGCGTTGTCGAGCTGCAGGGACAGTGCCACCGCGTCCTGGTAGGGGGTGTCCGGGTCGCCGGTGGTGCCGAGGACCAGGATCGGCTTGGAGCCCTTGGCACGGTAGGAGCCGTCGTAGCGGCTGACGCGCTCGCCGGGCCACTGGGTGCAGGCCGTGGCGTGCTGGTGGTCGTACGTCGGCGGGCCGAAGGCCATGGCCGGGCCGAGCAGCGGTGCCGCCTTGGCGTAGGCCGTGACGTTCCGCTTCAGCAGGGCCTGGTCGCGCGGGTAGTCCCTGTCGACGCACTCGACGACCACGTTCGGGACCAGGAAGTCGAAGCTGCCCGGGGACGGCGGGCGCAGCAGGAACGAGGTGTTGTCGCGCTGCTGGGCCTTGCGCAGGGCCTCGCCGAACGCGGGCCAGATGACCTTGCCCTCGTTGATGTTGAACATCAGCCGGTAGACCAGGGTGTAGCCGTTGGCCAGCCCGCCGCTCGCGGTCGGCACCGGGTTGGCGTCCAGGTCGCGCTTGAGCTTCTCGAACGCCGCCCGGGGGTCGCCGTCCCCGAACCCGCAGGTGGCCTGGTCGGCCTTGCACCAGTCGAGGAAGCGGCTCATCGCGCCGTCCAGGGCCAGGTACTGGGGCTTGTCGTAGGAGTACGGCTGGTTGGCGTAGTGCACCGGGTCGTACGCACCGTCGAGGGCCAGGGCGCGCACCCGCTTCGGGAACAGGGCGGCGTAGACCGTACCGATGTACGTGCCGAACGACCGTCCGTAATAGGTGAGTTGCTCCTCGCCCAGGGCCTGGCGGAGCAGGTCGATGTCACGGGCGACGTACTCGGTGCCGACGAACGGCAGGAGGTCGGCCGACTTGTCCGTGCAGGCCTGGTTGAACTCGGCGGCCTCGCGCAGGGCCGGGCCGAAGGCGTCGGGGCCCGGGGCGCCCTTCGCGTCGGTGACGGCCTTGGTGTAGCGCGCGTCGTCCCAGCACTCGAGCGCCGAGCTGCGCGCGACGCCTCGTACGTCGTATCCGAAGACGTCGAACGAGTCGCGCAGGGCGGCCGGCAGGTCGTCGTAGTTGCCGCGGACGAAGTCCACGCCGGAGTTGCCCGGTCCGCCGGGCTGCATGAAGAGCGTGCCCTTGCGCTTCGTCTGGTCGGCGGCCTTCTTGCGGATCACCGCGAGGGTGATCTTGCGGCCCTCGGGTGCCCGGTAGTCCAGCGGCACGTCGGCGTTCGCGCATTCGAAGCCGCCCTGGCAGTCGGTCCAGGAGAGGGACGGCACCGGCGGGGCCGGCAGCGGGACCGTCGAGGCGGTCGCCTTCGCCGCCGCCGTCGGGTCCGCCTGGGCGGCCGTCGCCTGGGCCCCCGACCCGGCGACGACGAGTGCGGTCACGGCGGCGGCGGTGATCCTCAAGCGGCTGAGGCCTTTCCGTGCCCCGGAACCGGAACCGGAAGCGGACCTGAATCTGAGCCGGTGCGTCGAGCGGCCGTCCCGGCCGGGCAAGACATGATCGTGCGTTGTCACTGCGTGGTTCCCCTCGGGCTGGTGTGACACCAAGAACCCACTGGTCAATGTGAGTTCGGAGAATTTCTAGCTCAACGGGACGGGGAATGGCCAGAAAAGCGGATCATGTCGCCGCCGTTCGGCCGGATCTCCACAACCGGTGGTGGCTGCGCCGGTACGGGACGGCACCCGGCGCCGCGCAACCGACCCGGGATACGGCAGGCTGAGGGGGTGAGCAGCTCCCTCTTCATCAAGATCTGTGGCCTGAAGACCGAACGGGACGTCGACACGGCCGTCGAGGCGGGTGCCGACGCCATCGGCTTCGTCTTCTCGGCCAGCCCGCGCCGCATCGACGCGGCCACGGCGGCGCGGCTGTGCGCCCGTGTGCCGGAGAACGTCCTGACGGTCGGCGTCTTCCGCGACGAGCCCCTCCGGGACGTACGGTCCCTGGCCACCGACTCGGGGATCCGGGCCGTCCAACTGCACGGCCCCGAGGACCGCGCCTACTACGACGACCTAGCGACGGCCGGCTGGACACTGATCCGCGCCACAGCCTTCGGCGAACCCGCCCCACGCCACGGCGACATGGGCGAGGACATCCTCCTCCTCGACGCCCCCGTCCCCGGCTCCGGAGTCGCCTGGGACTGGTCGACCAAACCCCTGGCCGCTCCGGGAGAAAAGTGGCTCCTCGCCGGCGGCCTGACCCCGGACAACGTACGCGCGGCCGTCACCGTCACCTCACCCTGGGGCATCGACGTCTCCAGCGGCGTGGAGCAAAGCCGGGGGGTCAAGGACCCCGCCCTCATCACGGCGTTCATCGGGGCGGCCCGGGGCCGGCCGTGACTCGCGTTGCCCGGCAGTGGTCCTGACTCGGACTGCCTGCGACCGGGCGTGACTTGCGTTGCCGCGAGCCTGGTCCTGAGCCGGGCGGCCCATGACCGGTCTTGGAACACGCGGCCGTGTAGCCGGTACCGAACCGGGCCGCTGTGCGACCGGTCCTGAGCTGTGCGGCTCGTGACTGGGCCTGACTCGCGCCGCCCGCAAAGTGGCCCCGAAGCGCGCCACCTCCGGGTCGGGTCTGGTTGGGTGCCGTGCCCGCGATAGGTCCTGCCTCGTGTTGCCGCGCGACCGGTGCTGAGCCGGGCGCCTGCAATTGGTCCCGGCTCGCGTCGCCGCGCGACCCGTCCTCAACCGGGCGGCCCGTGACCGGCCCTGAACCGCGCCGCCCGCAAGCGCCCGACCCGCGCGCCCCCGTCCGCGTCAGCCCTGCTTGGGTGCGGCCTGCTGGACCACCTCGAAGGTCCACAGGGTCGAGTCCGTCGCGGCGGGCTTCGGGCGCTCGCCGCCGGCGGCGGCGTTGTCGCGGTGGGCGGCCTGGCCGCGGCCGGACATCCAGTTCTGGAAGTCCTCCTCGGCGCGCCAGCGCGTGTAGACGAGGTAGGAGTCGGTGCCCTCCACGGGACGCAGCAGCTCGAACCACTCGAACCCGTCCGAGCTGTCCACCGTGCCGGCACGGGAGGCGAACCGCTTCTCCAGCGTCTCGCGCTGCTCTTCGGGAACCGTGAGTACGTTGATCTTGACGATGCTCATGCCCCCATTCTCCAGCAGCCACCACGGCGGCCGATGGCGGGCCGCGCCCAACCCCGGCACCCAGCCGGCCCCGGTGCCCGACCGCCGCGCCCACCCTCGGCATCCCTTCGACACCCCTTCGGCGTCCTCTCGGCGTTCCCCCTGGACCCCCCTGACGTCCCGTCAGAAATAAATCCGATGTCTTGACAACCTGACGACAACCCGCCCCGTCTCTATGGCGAGTCGTTGGGCGTACGGGTGGGGCGTCGGGGTTTCCGGCGTCGCGGGCGACTCCTGTCCGATGGTCCAAGTGTCAGGAGTTCAGGTGGAGTTACGTGCGAGACCCTTACGTTCCGTCGTGGCGGCAGGGGCCGTTTCGACGGTCCTTCTGCTGGCCGGTGTCCCGGGCGGGACGGCCCAGGCCGCGCCCGCGGGGGACCCGGCCGACGGGCGTACCGGGTCGGTGGCCGGGAGCGCGAGCGGCGTCGGCAAGGGCAAGAAGGCGAGGACGGTGACGCTGGTCACCGGCGACCGGGTCCGTCTTGACGGTGCCGGCCAGGTCATCGGGGTGGAGCGAGGGAAGGGCCGGGAGCGGGTTCCGTTCTCGGTCCGGGTGGTCGACGGACACACCCAAGTGGTTCCGGGCGACGCCCAGTTGCTGCTCGCCCAGGGCAAGCTGGACACCCGGCTGTTCGACGTGACCCAGCTGTTGGCGGACGGCTACGACGACGCCCGCCGCTCCGACCTGCCGCTGATTGTCACGTTCCGGGGCAAGAAGGCGCCCTCGATGAGCCCGTTCACCGGGGCCGGGGCGAAGATGGGCCGGGCGCTGCCGGTCGTCAACGGCAAGTCGATGCGGCCCGTGAAGCAGCGTGGCGCCGAGTTCTGGGAGGCCGTGACCGGCACCGGAGCCGCAGGCGACGGAGCGACCCGGTTCGCCGGATCGACCGGCGTCGAGAAGCTGTGGCTCGACGGCCGACGCAAGGCCAGCCTCGACAAGAGCGTCCCGCAGATCGGCGCGCCCACGGCCTGGGCCGCCGGCTTCGACGGCACCGGCACCAAGGTCGCCGTCCTGGACACCGGGATCGACACCACCCACGCCGACCTGGCGAGCCAGGTGATCGAGGAGCAGGACTTCTCCGACTCCTCCGGCACGGGTGACAAGTTCGGCCACGGCACCCATGTGGCGTCCACCGTGGCCGGTACGGGTGCCAGGTCCGGCGGCAAGTTCAAGGGCGTCGCCCCGGGGGCCAAGATCCTCAACGGCAAGGTCCTGGACGACACCGGCTTCGGCTCGGACTCCGGCATCATCGCGGGCATGGAGTGGGCGGTGGCCCAGGGCGCGGACGTCGCGAACCTCAGCCTCGGCGGCGAGGACACGCCCGGCATCGACCCGATGGAGGAGGCGGTCAACCGGCTCTCCGCCGAGTCGGACACGCTCTTCGTCATCTCGGCCGGCAACTCCGGAGAGTTCGGCGAGGGGACCGTCGGCTCGCCCGGCAGCGCAGACGCCGCGCTCACCGTCGGCGCGGTCGACAAGGCCGACCAACTCGCCGACTTCTCCAGCCGCGGCCCGCGCGTCGGCGACGGCGGGGTCAAGCCCGACCTGACCGCACCCGGTGTGGCCATCACGGCCGCCGCCGCAGCCGGGAGCATCCTGGAGGGCGAGTACCCCTCCGACATACCCGGCTACCTCACGATCGACGGCACCTCCATGGCGTCCCCGCACGTCGCGGGCGCCGCCGCGATCCTCGCCCAGCAGCACCCCGACTGGACCGGTGAGCGCCTCAAGGCGGTCCTCACGGGCTCCGCGAAGCCGGGCTCGTACAGCTCCTTCCAGCAGGGCACCGGCCGTACCGACGTGGTGCGGGCGATCGAGCAGGGCGTCGTCACCGAGCAGGGGCCGATCGACTTCGGCAAGCAGCAGTGGCCGCACAACGACGACGATCCGGCGACCAAGAAGCTGACGTACCGCAACCTCGGTACGGAGCCGGTCACCCTGGACCTGTCCGTCGACGCGTTCTCGGTGGACGGCAAGCCCGCGGCCGAGGGCATGTTCGCCGTGTCGCCGCGGCAGCTCACCGTCCCGGCGGGCGGCGAGGCGACCGCCGACGTGACCGCCGACACCCGCGCCGGCAGTGCCGACGGCACCTTCGGCGGCTCGGTGCAGGCCACCTCCACCGACGGCAAGGTCCAGGTGCGTTCCGCCGTCGGCGTGGAGCGCGAGGTCGAGTCGTACGACCTGACGGTCAGGCACCTCGACGAGAACGGCGAGCCGATCGGCGACGCCGCCACCCAACTCAGCGCCATTCACAGTGATTTCTACGCCGAACTCGCCGACGAGCAGGACGGCGAGCTCACCGTACGGGTGCCCAAGGGCGTCTACACCCTGAGCGGCGTGATCCATCCCTCGTACGACGCCGCCACGCACGCCGTGCTGGTGCAGCCGATGCTGAACGTGGACAAGGACACCACCGTCGTCGTCGACGCCCGGCAGGCGCGACCGGTGGACATCACCGTGCCCGACGCGGCGGCGAAGAACACCGAGGCCACGGTCGTCTACACCTATGACCGGGGCGGTGAACTGAGCCCGGGCAACCTCGAGTTCCTGGTGCCGACCTTCCAGGGCACGCGGTTCGGGCAGCTCGGACCCGACGAGTCCGCGGGTGACATGTCCGCCGTGTTCTCCGGCGACTGGACCCGCACGGACGACACGGGCCGGCCGGTCGCCTACCACCTGGCCTGGAACCGCGCCGGCCGGCTGGACGGCTTCACCGCCGACGTCCGGCAGGACCAGCTCGCCAAGGTGAACCTCCAGGTGGGCGTGCCCGTCGAGGGCAGGGGCGTCCAGATGGAGGCGTCCGCGCACACACCCGACGGGCGCCTGATCCTCAGCTACTCCGACCTGCGCGGCGACCTGCCGCTGAGCACCACGGAGTACGTCCTCGACAACGACGTCAAGTGGTCCTTCCGTACCTGGCAGATGTTCGGCGAGGGCCGCGACAGGGTCTCGGAGAGCTTCCTGATGCGGATGCCGAGGACCTGGAAGGCCGGACGGAGCTACACCGAGCGGTTCAACGTCGGCGTCTTCGGCCCGACCGTGCCCGCCGCGGGTGACCAGGGACCGGAGCGGGGACTCCCCGGAGTCGTGCGGTACGGGAACGTCATCAGGGCCTTCACGCCGCTGTTCGGCGACGGCTCCGGCCACTGGGGCCTCAGCGACTACACCTCGGTGACGAGCTCGCTCCAGGCGGACGGCAAGGAGATACCCGACGACTACGGTTACTCCCCGATCGACCTCACCGAGTACACCGTCCCCGCCAAGGACAGCGCGTACAGACTGACCGTGGACGCCTCACGTGATCCCGCGGTGTTCCCGGTCAGCACCCGGGTCCGCACGGAGTGGACCTTCCGCTCCGCCACCACCCCCGAGGATGGCACGACCGCGCTCCCTCTGTCGGTGGTCCGCTTCTCCCCCGACCTGACCCTGTCCAGCACGGCGAAGGCGGGCAAGCGGTTCGAGGTCCCCTTCACCGTCGAGGGCGCGGCCACCGGCAAACGCCCCGCCAAGCTCGCCTTCGAGGTCTCGTACGACGAAGGCACCACCTGGCAGCCCGCAAAGGCCGTCGGAGGCACCCACCTCTCCCTGAACCACCCGGCGAAGGCGGGCTCGGTCTCCCTCCGAGCCAATCTGACGGACCGCGCCGGCAACACCCTGGTCCAGACGATCGAACGGGCCTACAACACGACCCGGTAGCCCTCTAGTCCTCTGGTTCATGTACTCGGCCTTGCCCGGGGTGGTGGTGACACTGCCCCGGGCGAGGCTGTTCGTGAGGTGTACGTCGACTGGCGTAAATAAGATGAAATGTGAAAATACAGGGCAGACCCAGAGGTGTGGAGTCTCGGACATCGAGGCGAAGCGTGCCCACGCGCTGAGAGTCACGCGAGGTGGAGAGCGCAACGAGAGCGAGATGAGTGGTCATGGAGCGGCGTGCCGTCGACGACCAGGAATCGAGTCCGGGCCCCGACGGCGCGGGCGGGGCCCTCACTGCGCGCGCCACCGTCGACGAACACGGCGTCGTGACCGGCTGGAGCGCCGGTGCGGAACGGCTGCTCGGTTACTCGGCGGCGCAGATCCTCGGCCGGGCGGCGGCCTCACTGCTCGCCGAGGAGCCCGGGGCGGGCGATCTCCCGCCCCTCCCGGAGCCGCAGGAGCTGCAGGACCTGCCGAGGTGGCACGGCACGCTGGCCCTCCGGCACCTCGACGGCCACCGAGTGGAGGCCAGGGTCATCGCACACCACAGGACACCGGGCGGGACAGGGGACGGGGCGCCGGGCAGGACACCGGACGGCAGCACACCGGACGGGGTGCCTGGCGGCAGCACACCGGGCGGGATGCCGGGCGGGATGCCGGGCGGAGCGCCGATCGGAACGGCCCCCGTAATGCCGGACGGAACCACCCACGGAACGCCGGACGGAACCACCCACGGAACACCCACCCCGGTGGCGCACCGCGCCTCGGACGCGGCGTCGGACAGCGGGACGCCCGGCTGGCTTCTCGTCTCCGCGGTGTTCGGGCCGGCGTCGGCCCGGACCGACGACGACGTGCTCGTGAGGCGGGGTTTTCTCGACTCCCCGTGTTGCTCGACATCCGTGTACGACACGGATCTGCGCTTCCGACGGTCCACGCAGTCCGGGCGGGGCGTGCTGGGCATGAGCGACGACTACCTGCGGGGGCTCAGGCTGACGGACGTGCTCGACGCACCGGTGGCGGAGAAGGTCGAGGGGGCGATGCGGCGGGCCCTGGAGACCGGGGAGACGCAGTATCTGGAGAACCACGCGCTCGCCCCCGGCGAGGGCCGGGACCACGCGTGGTCGGTCCACGTCTACCGCCTGGAGGACGCGGACGGCCGTGTCCTGGGCGTGGCGACCACCGGGCACGACATGACGGAGCAGTACTGGGCCCGGAAGCGGCTCCAGCTGATCGCGGGGGCCGGCACCCGGATCGGCAGCACGCTCGACGTGACGCGGACGGCCCAGGAGCTGGCGAACGTGGCGGTCCCGGACCTCGCCGACTTCGTCAGCGTCGACCTCCTGGCGTCCCTCGACGACGCCCCCGAGCAGCCCCCGGGACCGCTGGCGGCGGGCGACTCCCTCGCGCTGCGGCGCATCGCCCACGAGTCCGTGTTCCCGGACGTGCCGGAGGCGGTCGTCGCCCTGGGCGAGGTGGACACGTACCCGGAGGGCTCCCCGCCTGCGGAGAGTCTGCGGACGGGACGGGCCGTGCTGCACCGGGTGACCGAGGATGCGGTCGCCGACTGGGTGGCCGAGGACCCGCGCCGGTCCGCCCGGATCCGCGAGTTCGGCTTCCACTCGGCGATGACCGTGCCCCTTTCGGCGCGCGGCACCACCCTGGGCGTCGTCGCCTTCGCCCGGCACCGGCACCCCGACCCGTTCAAGCAGGACGACCTCGTACTGGCCGAGGAACTGGCGGCCCGGGCCGCGGTCTGCATCGACAACGCCCTGCGCTACACCCGCGAACGCGCCACGGCGGTCACCCTGCAGCGCAGCCTGCTGCCGCAGGGCCTGCCCGAGCAGGCCGCGGTGGAGGTCGCCTCCCGCTACCTCCCGGCCGGCGCCCGGGCCGGGGTGGGCGGGGACTGGTTCGACGTGATCCCGCTGTCCGGAACCAGGGTGGCGCTGGTCGTGGGCGACGTCGTGGGCCACGGCATCCACGCCTCGGCGACCATGGGCAGGCTGCGTACCGCCGTACGCACGCTCGCGGACATCGATCTGCCTCCCGACGAACTGCTCACCCACCTCGACGACCTGGTCGGCCGCCTGGCCACGGAGGCGGAGGAGGCGGTGGAGGTCCCCCCTGACCGGGCGAGGCCGAGAACCCGGGGGAGATCCGCCGCCGAGGGGGAGAGCTCGGGGGACGTCGGAGCGACCTGTCTGTACGCCGTCTACGACCCCGTCTCGCGCCGGTGCACCCTCGCCAGGGCCGGGCATCCCCCGCCGGCCGTGGTGAGCCCGGACGGCACGGTGGAGCTGCTCGACCTTCCCGCGGGGCCTCCGCTGGGCCTGGGCGGCCTGCCCTTCGAGTCCCTCGACATCGAACTGCGGGAAGGCAGTCTGCTCGCGCTCTACACCGACGGCCTGATCGAGTCCCGCGACAGCGACCTCGACGAGGGCACCTCACGCCTGCGCCACGCCCTCGCCGCTCCCGCGGCCTCCCTCGACGCGCTGTGCGACTCGGTCCTGGCGGCCGTGCTCCCCCGGCGGCCCACCGACGACGTGGCCCTGCTCATCGCCCGCACCCGGGCACTCGACGCCGACCGGGTCGCGGCCTGGGACGTGCCCCCGGAACCGTCCGCCGTCTCCGAAGTCCGCAAGAACGCCCTGCGCCGGCTGACGGACTGGGGTCTGTCCGACGCCGCCTTCGTCACCGAGCTGGTCGTCAGCGAACTGGTCACCAACGCCATCCGGCACGCGACGCCGCCCATCCAGCTGCGCCTCATCCACGACCGGACCCTCATCTGCGAGGTCTCGGACGCCAGTAGCACGGCACCCCACATGCGCCGCGCCCGTACGTACGACGAGGGCGGCCGGGGCCTGCTCCTGGTCGCCCAGCTGACCCAGCGCTGGGGCACCCGCCCCACCCCCACGGGCAAGACGATTTGGGCGGAACAGAGCCTGGAGCCGGAGCTGTGACCCGCGAGGCCCGACAGTCGCATCCGTAGGCCTGGACCAATACCGCCCCATCCCTCATGATGACGCTGCCATGACAAATGCCTGTCATGGCATGGTGACGTCGTCCTCTGGATGGTGACCGTGCGCGGATCCTTCGTCGGGGCGGCTCTGACCGCCGTACTCGTGCTGGCACCACTGACGCCCGTTCCGGCGGCCGCGGCACCACAGGGTTCCGCGCCCAAGAGCGCGCCGAGCTCCGAAACCGCGACGCCCGTCACGACTGCCGCCGCGGACTGGACGGCGCCGCTCAGCACGCGGGGCCGCTGGATCGTCGACGCGGACGGCGACCGTTTCAAGCTGCGGTCCGGCAACTGGCATGGAGCCAGCGGTACTTGGAACGGTTCCGGAAGCGTGGACGAGGACGCCAACCACCACGCGGGCGAGAACTCCGGCCGGACCCCCCTCGGCCTGGACCGGGCCCCCATGGCCGAGATCATCGCCGGTTTCCAGGAGATCGGGATCAACAGCATCCGGCTGCCGTTCTCCAACGAGATGATCCACGACGGCGTGCCCGTCAAGGACGACGCGGTCGCCGCGAACCCGTCCCTGCGCGGCATGACCCCGCTCCAGGTCTACGACGCGGTGGTACGCGAACTCACCGCCGCGGGCCTCGCCGTGATCCTCAACAACCACACCAACACGACCCGTTGGTGCTGCGGAGTCGACGGCAACGAACGCTGGAACGCGAGCCGGTCGACCGCGGCCTGGGAGAACGACTGGCTGTTCATGGCCCGCCGCTACAAGGACAACAAGCGTGTCGTCGGCGCCGACCTCTACAACGAGGTCCGACGCAACATCCTGGACGACCCCAACTGGGGCCTCGGCGACGACCACGACTGGTTCGCCGCCTCCCAGCGCGTCGGCGACCGCATCCTGACGGAGGCCAACGCGGACCTCCTCATCATCGTCGAGGGCATCAACTGGACCGGCATCCCCATCGACGGCTTCGCACACGAACGCCCCACCCTGGAGCCCGTACGCCGCCTCTCGCACACCCTCGTCGACTCCGGCAAGCTCGTGTACTCCGCCCACTTCTACGACTACACGGGCCCCAACCACAGCGGCGCCACGGGAACGGGCGAGACGACCGACCCCCGCTACCGCGACTTCAGCCCCGCCGAACTGACCGCCGTGCTCAACCGCCAGGCGTTCTACGTCACCGCGGAACAGGACCAGCACTTCACGGCACCCGTCTGGATCAGCGAGTTCGGCGTCGGCGGACGCGAGGAGACGGGCGCCAAGCAGCGTGCCTGGTTCGAGAACTTCGTCGACCAACTGGTCCGTACCGACGCCGACTTCGCGTACTGGCCGCTCGTCGGCTGGCACGAGAACCGCAGGGGCAACGGCTGGGCCCTGCTGCACTGGGACTCGTCGGGCCACCGCATGGGCGTGTACGACGGCGACGACTGGCGGGCCGCGGCGTGGACCCGGCTCGTACAGGCCTCGGGCCGTACGGGCCAGGTCGCCCCCGTGACGGAGTGGTCGATGCTCAGCCCCGACCACGGCGACTTCGTCGCCTCGCGCCGTATGCGCGCCCTCCCCGACTGGGACTCCGGCGCCCGCAAGGCCGCCTGCCCCGACGGACAGCGCCTCCTCGGCCTCAGCCACACGGGCAACCGGGGCCTGTGCTCGGACGTGACCGCCGGTTCCCTGTGGGCCCCGGCGGGCGGACACGAGGTGGTCAGGGACGAGCGGCATGTCCCGCCGGGCGGCGACTGGGCCTCCGGATACACCAAACTCCAGTGCCCCGCCGGCCACTTCCTCACCGGCTACAGCGTCCGCGGCTCCGCCGTCTCGGCCGCCCTGTGCGCGGCGGCCCCGGCGGGGAGGCTCGGCACGGCCGGCCGCACGCTCTGGTTCGACCGCGGCGACGACAGGGGCCAGAACCCCAAGGGCGGCGACTTCGCGAGCGGCCACTACAAGGGCCAGTGCGCGGCCGACGAGTACGCCGCCGGAATCGCCTACACCGGCCGCGTCGGCTCGGCACGGACACCGGATGCGCTGTACTGCCGGAAGCTGAGCTGAGGCGCGTTGGGCGCTCGTCTCCACCGACGCGGCCAGGCCGTACTCCTGGCCGACTGCTCGGCCGAAGGCCGGCCGGGCCTCCGACGGCCTCCCGCGTCGCGACCCAGCCTCAACGGGCCGTGAGGCCGCCTCCACCGGGACTTCGGCGGCGCGGGGCTACGACGGTGCGCGGAGGGCGTCGGCCGGTTCCAGGCGGGCGGCGCGCAGGGACGGGTAGAGGCCGGCGAGCAGGCCGACCAGGGCTCCGGCGAGCGGGGCGCCGAGGGCGAGGCGCAGGTCGAGGACCGGGGTCCAGTCCTTGACGACGGCGACGCACACCACGACGGCGATGCCCAGGGACGCCCCGATGACGCCGCCCAGCAGGCCGATGGTCGTCGACTCCAGGAGGAACTGGGCCGCGACCTGCCGCCGTGAGGCGCCCAGCGCCCGTCGCAGCCCGATCTCCCCGACCCGCTCCATCACCGTCACCAGGGTCACGTTGGCGATGCCGATCGCGCCCACCACGAGCGAGACCAGACCGAGGACGAGGAAGAGACCGTTGACGTCGTTCTGGACGCCGTCGCGGGACTTGGACAGATCGGGCGGCGCCACGACGGTGAGCGCGTCCTCGTGCCCGGGCGCCAGGGCGATCGGCGCCTGGCGCGCCACCTGCCGGGCCGCGCCGAGCGAGGTGTTGACCAGGACGCGCGTGACGTCGCGCAGACCGAGCCGGTCCGCGGCGGTCGTGGGCGGGAGCAGTACGGCCGTGGACAGCTGCCGCTCGCGCCGGATGCCGCCGAGGATGCCGATGACCGTGTACGACTGGCCCCGGAGGAAGACCGCCGGGGCGTCCTCCACCCGCCGGATGCCGAGCAGTCGAGCCGCCTGGTCGCCGAGCACCGCCACCTGGTCGTGCCGGGCGATGTCACCCGCGTCGAAGAACCGCCCGGTGGTCATCGCACCCCGTACGGCGTCCGGCAGACCGGCCGAGGTGGCGACCACACCGAGGGTCTGGCCCGAGGTGTCGCCGGGCGCGCTCACGTCGTTGGACCGCACCTGGACGCTGTTGGTCGTGGCGGAATCGGCCAGGGCCGCGACCGACTCCACCCCGGCCAGCCGCCGGACCGCGCCTGTTCCCGACCAGTCCACCAGGGGGCCGGAGTCGTCCTGGCCGGGAAGGGCCTGCGGCACCGTCACGGTCACCGAGGTCGCGGTGAGCGCGTCGAACCGGCCGACGATCTGGTTGCCCGCGGTGGAGGCCACGCCGATCGTGATGACGAGCGTGGTGATCCCGAGCACGGTGCCGAGCGTGGTGAGCGCGGACCGCACCGGCCGGGCGAGAACGCCGGCGAGGGACTCCGTCCACAGGTCACGGGGGTCCAGCCAGGGCCGCCCGACGCGCGTCGGCCCGGCCGACCGCCCTCTGCCCGCCCCCGCGCGTATCACCCGGTCTCCTCGGTGAGGCGTCCGTCGGTGATCCGGACGCGGCGGCCGGCCCGGCGGCTGACCGCCTCGTCGTGGGTGATGACGACCAGGGTCACCCCCTGGGCGCACAACTCCTCGAACAGTTCCAGCACGGACACCGTGTTCTCGCTGTCCAGGTTGCCGGTGGGCTCGTCGCAGAGCAGCAGCGCCGGGTCACCGAGCAACGCCCGTGCGATGGCGACCCGTTGGCGCTCGCCGCCGGACAACCGGTCGGGCCGGAAACCCGAACGGTGACCCAGCCCCACCCGCTCCAGCGCCTCACGGGCCCGGGCGAGCCGACTGCCGCGCCCGCGACCGGGGCGCGGCCTGCGATAGGCCTCCGACAGCATCACGTTCTCGTCCACCGTCCGGTACGGCAGCAGATGGAAGGCCTGGAACACGAACCCGATCCGGCTGCCGCGCAGCGCGGTCCGTTCGAGGTCGCCGAGCCCGGTGGTCTCCACCCCGTCCAGCCGGTACGAGCCCGAAGTGGGCCGGTCCAGCAGGCCGAGGGTGTTGAGCAGCGTCGACTTGCCCGAGCCGGACGGCCCGACGACGGCCAGGTGCTCCCCGCGCCGTACGGTCAGATCCACCTGCCGCAGGGCGTGCACGGGCGGCTCGGAGTCGAAGGTCCGCCGCACGCCGGTGAGTTCGATGACGGCGGCGGCATCGGACGAGTCGAGGGTGTCGGAGGGGGCAGGGGAGGGGCCGTAGGAGGGGTCATGGTCATGGGAGAGGCCGGGAGTCACTTGCCCACCACCACCTTGTCGCGCTGCTCGAGTTTGCCGCCGGCCGGCTTCACCTCTACGAGGCCGGCCGCGGAGAGCCCGACGGTCACGGAGACGTCGCGCACCCCGCCGTCGCGCTCGACCTGCACCCGGGCCTTCCCGTCGGCCGAGGTACGGATCGCGGCGAGCGGCACCGTCAGCACCTTCCCGTCCGAGGCGCCGACCTCGATGGTCACCTTCACCGAGGCCTCGGCCTGCCCGGCCAGCGGTCCGGGATCGGGGATGGAGATCCGCAACTGGACCGGACCCGGCCCGCTCGCCCCGGAGACGGCGTCCGTACCTGAAGTACTGGAAGTACCGGAAGTACCTGACGTGCCGGTGGCGCCGGCGTCGGCCGCGCCGTCGGACGCGTCGGCGGCTCCCGTGCCGCTGCCCTCCGACGTCGCCCCGGTGGCCGCCTCGCCGTCGCCGCCCTGCGTACCGGACGCGTCGGCGGCGGAACCGATCGCCTCCACCTTGCCCTTCACCTTCTCCCCGCCCGTCGTCGTCACCTCGACGGGCATACCCCGCCTCAGCAGTTCGGCGTCCGCACCCGGCACCGCCGCCTCCACGAGCAGCTCGGAGCCGGTCACGGTGCCGACCGGGCCCGAGGGGGCGTCGCCGGTCTTCACGGTCACCTTGTCCAGCCGTACGGGCAGCTCGGGGAAGAAGACGACCTCGCCGGCCGGGACCTTCGTCCCGTAGGTGGCCTGGAAGTTGCTGAGGGCGCTGTTCGCCATGTCCAGGGACTTCTGCGCGGACTTGAGCTGTATCTCCTGGACCTGCCGGTCGGTGCTGGACTGCGCGTCCGTACGGGTCCCCGAACCGGCCTCGGACCCGGTCCCCGCTCTGGTGCCGGAGCCGTCGCCCGTGTCGGCACCGTCGCCCGCGTTCCCGCTCCGCGTCGTGAGCAGCGCCTCCTGCGCGCCGGACACCGCCTGCTGGAGCGCGCCCAGCTGCTGCTGGTCCTCCGCGCTCGGCTGCTGGGCCTCGTACCCCTTGTTCCGGTACCAGTCGGTGACCGCCGTGGCCGTGCCCCGGCCGAAGGTGCCGCCGGCCGACCCGGGGTCGAACCCGAGCCGCCGCAACGCCTTCTGGAGCTGCTTCACGTCGTCGCCGGTGGCTCCGGGGCCCATCGGGCGGTACATCGGTACGGATCCGGCGAGCGCGAGCACCGGGCGGCCGTTGACCGTCATCAGTACGTCGCCCTCCTTGACCTTCGTACCGGCGACCGGTGCCTTGGTGACCCGCTGCTCCGCGCCCTCGCCGGCCGGGCTCGTGACCGCCCCGGTGCCGACCGAGCCGGCCAGCGAGAGCGGCCGGGGCGAGGTGAACGCCACCGTCCCGGTCGCCACCACGGTCGCGGTGAGCGACCGCCGCTCCACCTCCACGGTCACCGGGCCGGCCTTCGGCGCGTTGTGCGAGGCGGCTGCGTCGGCGGGCGAGCGCACCTGCGTACCGGCGAACCAGCCCCCGGCGCCGACCAGCACCACCGCGCCGACCAGGGCGCCCAGCTGTCGGCGGCTGCCGAGCCGCTTCACGCGCCGTCACCCCAGTACGGGTTGGCCTTCTCCTTGGGGAAGTACGCCGCGCGGAACTTCTTGCCGCACTCCAGGTCCTTCAGAGCGATGTCGATGTCCGCGGTGAGCAGCGGCATCGCCTGCTCCTTGGTCCACTTGCTCCCGTCCTCCGGGAGCTTGCCGGCGAGGTCGATCCGCACCATGTAGGCCATGCCGGTCGGCTGGGTGGTGGAGACCGGGATGCCCTGCCCCTTCAGACAGGTGGCGTACTGCTGGGCGAGCTGCACCAGTTGGGTGTCGCCGTTGAGCGCCAGCCCGTTCTGGCGGTTCTCCTCGGTCCTGGCGTTCTGCTTCTTCTTCTCCGCCGCGGCACTCAACGGAGCCCCGTACGCCGCGGTGTTCCCCTCAAGGGTGCAGCCGGCGTCCTTCTCCTCCGCCTTGGTCCTGGCCGGGGGACCGTACAGCGCGGCCTCGTACGCCTTCACCTGTGCCGGGGTCAGCCCCTTGGTGTCGTCGTCCACGGGGTCGAGTTCCTTTCCGCCGACCTTGCCGCCCGCGTTGCTGAAGGGGACGTTCGGGTCGTCGGGGTAGGCGGCCGCCGCGTAGGTCCCGAAGCCGTACTTCTGGCGGTACTTCTTCGCCGCCGCGTAGTCCTCGCCGTCGCCGTCATGGTTGGGGTTGTCCGAGGATGCCGTCGCCACGTGCGGTGTGTAGGTGAACCCCTCCTTCTTCATGCAGGCCGCGATGGCGTTCTCCCGGATGTACTCCTTCTTGGCTTCGGCGTTGACGCCCTCCGGGATGTTGAGCTGCGCGGCACCGTCGACGTTCTTCGTGCCGCCGCCCGCCGTGGAACTCCCGCTGTTCTTGCCGTCGTCGTCGCCCGAACCGCCGCCACAGGCGGCCAGCAGGGGGAGCATGCCGACCGCGAGGGCCGTGATCAGGTGACTGCGCAGGGTGTTTTTGGGCATGCCCATGACACCTCTCCATTCAGGTCGGGTTCTGTTCTTGCCTGGTCGGGTTCTGTTCCTGCCCGTCGGTTACGGGCCTGTCAGCCGCCGGTCTCCTTGACGGCGTCGAAGAGCCGGGGGTCGGTGGCCAGCCGGTACAGCGTCTGGCGGACCGAGTCCGAGTACTCCTGGCCGCGCCTGCGGTTCTCGCCGCTCTCGCTCGCGATCACCTGCACGGTCCAGCCGCCCGAGGTCACGTAGGCGACGCCCATCGCGTAGTCGTCGCTCGCTTCGCTCTTCGGTTCGGGCAGCTCCTGCTGGCGCACGTAGTACTCCAGCAGGTTGTCCCCCTCTTTCCTCGGGACGACGTTGCACTTCGTCAGCCGGCCGCCCCATGGGGTCATGAGGGTGCGGCCGACGCCGTCCCGGCACCCCACCGAGCCCGACGGGAGCAGGGACTGACCGGTCGCGGACCGCTCGACCGACACGTACAGATAGCTCGGACGACCGGACGCGTCGACCCATCGGAAGTAGCGCCGATCCCCGTCCGGACGCTTCGGGTCCGCCGGCTCGACCGTGCCGGCCTTCGCCGTGACGACCGATCGCAGCAGGCCCAGCGAGGGGTACCAGACCGACGGTTCCGCGGCCGGCGGCGCGGGCGCGCGTTCCACCGGCGACGGGATCACGGCGGACCCCCCGACGAACACGGCCGCGACCGCCGCCACGGCGCTCAGCGCCACCCCGATCCGGCGCCGACGGCGGATCCGCCTGCCGCGCACGGTCGCGCCCGGCACCAGATCCGGCATCGGCGGCTCCGCGTCAGGACTCAGCCTGCCCAACGCGTCGACGAGGGCGAACTCGTACGCGTCCTCGCTCCCGCTCCCGTTCCCGCTCCCGCGCCCGCCGGCGCCGGACTCCCCAGCCATGCTCACCACCCCGCCCTCAGATATCCGCTGCCCGAGTCCATACCGCTGCCGCCACCGCTGCCGGGTGGCGACGGCGCGAGCGGTGTGTCGCCCAGGATCCGGCGCAGTGCGGCCAGCCCCCGGGAGGTCTGGCTCTTGACCGTGCCGACACTGCACCCCAGCGCCGCCGCGGTCGCCTCCACGCTCTGGTCCTCCCAGAACCGCAGCACCAGCACCGCCCGGCTGCGCGCGGGCACCTGCCGCAGCGCGGCCAGCAGTGTCAGCCGGAGCTCCGGGTCCCGCGCCGGTGCCGCGATGTCGAACTCGTACGCTCTCGGCCGCTCCCACCAGCGCCGCCGCCGGGTCTCGTCCACGAAGGTCCGGAACAGCACCTTGCGGGCGTAGCCGTCGGGGCTGTCCAGCCGTACCCGACGCCACGCCGCGTAGAGCTTCGCGAGCGCCGTCTGCGTCAGGTCCTCGGCCAGGTGCCAGTCACCGCACAGCAGATACGCCGTACGGCGCAGCTGCGCCTGGCGGCTGCGCGCGAACTCGTCGAAGTCGAGCCCGACTTCGACCGCGCCGCCGGTGTCGGAGACGTCCTGTTCGTCCGGCGTCCGGATCACAGGCCCCCTCCGCCCGGCACCGCGGCGGCGCGCGGTGAGAAGTGCTTCATGCCGTACTTACGGACCGGGTGACCCGGAAGGTTGTCATGGATCCGAGAAATCTCGACGAGTTCGTGAACCCGCGCACCCGCGAGCCGTGCGGGGCCCCACCGGGGGCGCGGGGCCCTGTCACTCCCCTGAACGCCACTCCCCGGCGCGAGGCGGCCTGCCGCGCGGGCTGGTCCGGGGGCAGCCTGGAGTCATCAGTCGCCTCGCCCGCTACGCCGGTCGGCCCAGTGCGATGAGCGCGATCACCTGCCTGAAGGACATCGTCGGAACGAGGCCCAGGCATGGACGAGGCGCAGGCATGGACGAGGCCCGGTCACGGACGAGTGCCTGGGCGCAGAGGAGCGGCATCCCATGGAAATCCTCAAGAAGCAGGCCACGGTGAAGGCGCCCGCCGAATGGTTCACGGGTGACGTCTGGTTCGACGTCATCCTCGCCGGTCAGGAGCCGTCCCGGATGCGCGCCAACATGGTGCGTTTCTCGCCGTGCGCCCGTACAGACTGGCACTCCCACGCCCTGGGCCAGACCCTGCACATCGTCTCCGGCACCGCCCTGATCGGCACCCGCGACGGCACCGTCATCGAGGCCCATCCCGGCGACACGATCCACACCCCGCCGGGCGAGGAGCACTGGCACGGCGCCACCGCCGACCACTTCATGACCCACCTCGCGATGTGGGAGGGCCCCGGCCCGGACGGCGGCCCCGAGACCACCTGGCTGGAGAAGGTCGACGACGCCGAGTACGGCGCACCCCGCAGCAGCACCCGCTGAACCCCGCGCAGCGGCACGGGCCGAACCAAGTCACCCCGATCGGAAAGCACTCATGCGAGCAACACTGATCTACGGCGCCGGCGACATCCGCGTCGAGAACGTCCCCGACCCGAAGATCCACCGGCCCACCGACGCGGTCGTCCGGGTGCTGCGCTCCTGTATCTGCGGCAGCGACCTGTGGCCGTACGGGTCGCGGGAGGCCACCGAGCACGGGGACCGCATCGGCCACGAGTTCCTCGGCGTCGTCGAGGAACTCGGCTCCGACGTGTCCGGCCTGAAGCGGGGCGACCTGGTCGTCGCCCCCTTCGTCTGGGCGGACAACACCTGCGACTTCTGCGTGGAGGGCCTGCAGACCTCCTGCCGGCACGGCGGCTTCTGGGCCTCGGAGGACGTGGACGGCGGCCAGGGCGAGGCGGTACGCGTCCCGCAGGCCCAGGGCACGCTCGTCAAGCTGCCGGTGGCCGAGGACTCGGCTCTGCTGCCGTCCCTGCTCACCCTGTCCGACGTGTTCTGCACCGGCCACCACTGCGCGGTCACCGCCGGGGTCGGCCCCCGTACGACGGTCACGGTCGTCGGCGACGGAGCGGTCGGCCTCTCCGCGGTGCTGGCCGCGCGGCGGCTCGGTGCGGAGCGGATCATCCTGATGGGCCGGCACAAGGGCCGCACCGACCTGGGCCGCGACTTCGGTGCCACCGACGTCGTCGCCGAGCGCGGTGAGGAAGGCATCGAGCGCGTACGGGAACTGACCGGCGGTGACGGCACGCACGCCGTCCTGGAGTGCGTCGGCACACTGCCCGCCCTGCAGATGTCGATCGGTGCGGTCCGAGCGGGCGGCACGATCAGCCGCGTCGGCGCCCCTCAGTACCCCGAAGTCCCCTTCGGCTTCCCGGAGTTCGCCAGCAACCTCACCCTCACCGGCGGGATGGCCCCGGCCCGCGCGTACATCGAGGAGCTGCTCCCCGACGTACTGGAGGGCCGCATCGATCCGGGCCGCGTCTTCGACCGTACGGTCGACATGGACGGCGTACCGGACGGTTATCGCGCGATGGCGGACCGCGAGGCGCTGAAGGTCTTGATCGAGCCGTGAGTGGACGGGTGACGCAGGCGTGGGTGCGGGCGTGGGCGTGGGCTAGGGCGCGTCAGTGACGCTGGGGCGCCCGCCCGCCCGGCGGCCTCGGCCTCGGCTCCGGCCTCCGCCCCGGCCTCGGCCGGCTCCCGGTTCCGGTCCCCGTCCCGGTCGAGGCGGACCATCACGTCGTACTCCGGAGTTCCGGGGACGGCGTGGTATGCCACCAGACGCTGGCCGGAGCCGCCGTCCAGCTGGAGGGAGTGGTAGCCGAGGGTGAAGGTGCCGGCGTCGGGGTGGTGGAAGGTCTTGCGGCCGCGGCTGTGGCCCGTGACGTCGTAGTGCTCCCAGAGGGCGGCGAAGTCCGGGCTCTTCGCGAGCAGTTCGTCGACCAGGCCGATGAGGTCGGGTGCGTCCGGTTCGACGCCGGCGAGGGTACGGAGGCGGGCGACGCAGCCGCGGATCTGGTTCTCCCAGTCCTCGAAGAGCACGCGGGCGGTCGGGTGCAGGAAGACGTACCGCACGATGTTGCGCTGCCCCTCCGGCCAGTCCACGAGCCCGGCCATCAGCCGCAGCCCGCCGGGATTGACGGCCAGCACGTCCATGGTGCGGCTGACGACGTGGGCGGGGTTGGGGCGCAGGCTCTCCAGGAGCAGTTCCATGCCGGGGTCGACGCTGGTGGGGGGTGGTTCCTCGGCCGTCCGGAACGGGGCTGCACTGCGGGCTGCACCGCGGGCGGCGCAGGCGGCGAGGTCGCGCAGGTGCCGGCGCTCCGGCTCCTCCAGCAGCAGCGCGGTGGCGAGGGCGTCGACGACGGACGGGCTGGGGTTGGTCTCCCTGCCGCGTTCCATCCGCGTGTAGTAGTCGATGCTGACCCCGGCGAGGGTCGCCAGCTCCTCGCGGCGCAGACCGGGCGTGCGGCGCAGCCCGGGACCGGCAGGGAGCCCGACGTCGGCGGGCGTGACCCGGGCCCGCCGGGCTTTGAGGAACCGCCCAAGCTCGCTGCCACTGCCAGCGCTGTTGCCACCGCCGCCGCTGCGACCGCTACCTCTGCGACCGGCGCCCGTGCCCGTGCCGCTGCCGGTGTGCTGCTCACGTGCCATGCGTTCCAGTCTCGCAGCCGTGTGACCAGCGGGACAGCCGCGTGGGGGCCCTGTCACACCCCCTGGGCCGGTCACCGAGTGTCTGCCCGCCGCCCCGCGGTGCCGCCGCCGCCCGGCCGGGGCGCGGTGAGGTCGAGGAGGCACATGGCGTCGTGGTCGGGGGAGCCTGGTTCCGCGGTGTAGACGCCGAGGCGTTGGCCGGGGGTGTCGTCGAGGTGCATGCTCTGGCCGCTGAGGGTGAGGACGCCGACCTGGGGGTGGTGGAAGGTCTTCTGGATCCGCTTGCGCCCGATGACGTCGTACCGCTCCCAGAGCCTGGCGAAGTCCGGGCTCTTGAGCAGGAGTTCGCCCACGAGGTGCGTGAGGTCGGGGGCGTCCGGGGCGGTCCCGGCCAGCCCTCGGAGCCGGGCGACGCAGCCGCGCACCAGCTCGTCCCAGTCGTCCCGGAAGAGGACGCGGGCGGTGGGGTGGAGGAAGAAGTAGCGGGCGAGGTTGCGCTGCCCGGCGGGCCAGTCGTCGAGGCCCGCGTACAGGGCGAGGCCGCCGGGGTTCCAGGCCAGCAGATCCATGCTGCGGCTGATGACGTACGCGGGGCTCGGCCGCAGCGTCTCCAGCACCAGCTTCAGATGCGGGCGGACCGTCCGGCTGGGCGGCGGCGGAGGCTCGGGTGCATACCGGGCGGCGCGGGCGGCGAGCTCGCGCAGGTGCTGGTGCTCGGTGTCGTCCAGGCGCAGGGCGCGGGCGAGGGCGTCGAGGACGGCGGGGCTGGGGCGGGTCTCCTTGCCGCGCTCCAGTCGTACGTAGTAGTCGATGCTGATGCCGGCGAGCGTGGCCAGCTCCTCGCGGCGCAGACCGGGGGTGCGGCGCAGGCCGGTGCCGACGGTGAGCCCGACCTGCTCGGGCCGCGTCTGGGTACGCCGGGCACGCAGAAACTGCCCCAGCTCCATGCCACCGCCACCACTACTGGGGCTGCTGTTGCTGCCACCGCTGCCGCTCCGCTCCGATGCCATACGGCCAGTGTCACACCGCGCTGACCTGCACGGCAGGCGCGTGGGAGGCCCTGTCATACCCCCGAACACCACTCCCCGGCGCCTCTCGGCCTGCCACGGCGGACGGACAGAGGCGAGGCTGGATTCCAGTCACGTGCGAATCCCGTGTGAATCACGTGCGAATCACCTGCGAGAGGAAATCCCATGCGGCACGTCACCCTCAACAACGGCGTCGAGATGCCGATCCTCGGGTTCGGCGTCTACCAGATCCCGCCGGAGCAGACGGAACGGGCCGTGACCGACGCCCTGGCCGCCGGCTACCGGCTGCTGGACACGGCCGCGGCGTACGGCAACGAGGAGGCCGTGGGCCGGGCGATCAAGGCGGCCGGCATCCCGCGCGACGAACTCTTCGTCACGACCAAGCTGTGGCTGCAGGACGCGGGCGAGGAGAAGACGAAGCGCGCCTTCGACACGTCGCTGCGCAAGCTGGGCCTCGACCACCTGGACCTGTACCTGATCCACCAGCCCTTCAACGACGTCTACGGCTCCTGGCGCGCCATGGAGCGGCTGCACCGCGAAGGCGCGATCAGGGCCATCGGCGTGGCCAACTTCCACCCCGACCGGCTCGTCGACCTCGCCTCCTTCAACGAGGTCACCCCCGCGGTCAACCAGATCGAGACCCACCCGTTCTTCCAGCGCACCGCCGACCAGGAGGTCATGCGCGAGCACGGCGTCCAGCTCCAGTCGTGGGGCGGGTTCGCCGAAGGCCGCGGCAACCTCTTCACCAACCCGCTCCTCAGCGAGATCGCCGAGAAGCACGGCAAGTCCGTGGCACAGGTCGTGCTCCGCTGGCTGACCCAGCGTGACGTCGTCGCGATCCCCAAGTCGGTCCGCGCGGACCGGATGACGGAGAACATCGACATCTTCGACTTCGAACTCACCGAAGACCAGATGTCGGCCGTCGCCACCCTGGACACGGGCAGCTCACTGTTCTTCGACCACCGGGACCCGGAGGTCGTGACCCGGTTCGCGGGCTTTCGCCGTGACACCGACTGATGGGCCGACCGATGGCGGTCGGGAGCGGGGCGGGTCGGCGTGCGCTGCTTCGGGCCGTACTCCTGGGAGGAGCCACCGCCATGACAGGCGTACAACTCACCGCGTGTTCGGCGTCGAAGCCTGCCGCCACGAGCACTCCGCCGGGGGCCCGGATCCTTCTCGCGTACTTCTCCCGACCGGGCGAGAACTACTCCTACGGCGGCCGCACCACTCTCGACATCGGCAACACCGAAGTGCTCGCAGGGATGATCGGCGCCCGCGTCGAGTGCGACGTACACCGCATCGAAGCAGCCGCCCCCTACCCCGAGGACTACGACGAAACGGTCGCCCGCAACACCCGTGAACAGCAGGACGACGCCCGACCGCCCATCGCCAACGCCCTCCCCTCGATGGCCCGTTACGACACGATCCTGCTGGGCAGCCCGATCTGGAACGTCCGAGCCCCCATGATCATGTCGACCTTCACGGAGCGGCTCGACTTCCGCGGCAAGACGGTCTTCCCGTTCACCACCCATGCGATGAGCGGCCTGGGCACCACCGAGCGCGACTACGCGGCCTCCTGCCGGGGCGCGACCATCGGTGAGGGCCTGGCGGTGCGCGGCGAGGAGGTCCTGGGGGCCGAAGCCGAGGTCAGGTCATGGCTACGGCGCATAGGCGCGCTCAGCACCGCAAAGGAGCCATCGAAGCAGCCGCAGCCCTCACCGCGTCCGTCGTGAGTGCCGGTTCCGGCGTCGACGCAGAGTGAAGGCACAGGCAAGCATCCCGAGACCCCAGGCGATCAGGAGGGCACCCCAGAGCGGCATGGTCACCTCCGGGACGAGAAGGCGGATCTCGACGCTCTGACGGTTCTCGAAGATGAACACCAGCGCGATCGCACTGATCAGAACGAACGGCACGAGACGCCGCACGCCTGGCCGCGAGAAGAACGGCGTATGAGCCTTGTGATCTGTACTCGTCTCAGCCATGGGGCCGGCCGCCTCTCCATCACGCACGCACGCACCCCTCCATCCAGCCTCCTCTTCCATGACGGGACCCGCCACCGAAGGGGTCGTGCGGGGCGGGGGCAACTCTTAGTGCCGATCCGGATGCGTTACGTGTCAGGTGTGCTTGCCGTGGAGATGGTTCCAGCGGTCGCCGTACCGCAGACTTCAGCCCAGGCGCTCGGCTTGGTCGTACTCGGCGGCCTTGAAAGTGGGCCAGTACGTGATTTGAGGCCGGCTGCGCTTGATCATCGTCAGCAGCGTCTCTCCGTGCAGGATGCGCACGCCGACCTCCGCCCCATCAAGGCCCGCGAGGTTGTCGACCACGTAGACGTAGTAGCGCTCGGGGTTCTCCTTGGCAGCAGTCACTTGCCGGTCTTCCAGCGGCAGCGGTTCGCTGCGCGCCGAGCGGCTGAATGCCTTGACCTCGATCATGCGAGGCGAACTGTCGATGTCGTACGGGAGCCCCGAGGCGTGGACATCCTTCGGGGCGCGGCCGGCGGCTCGTTCCAGGGCCATCACATGTGTGATCGCAGCCTGTTCTGTCTCTCTGTTTCCCATGACACCCCTTGGTCACTGAGACGGGCGTTGCGGTCCAGCCGTTACGGGCCGTCCTTCAACGCCGCGAATGCTCGTTCGACTTCGCCCAGGTACTGCTTCAGACGGAAGCGAACCTCCTCGATGGGCCTGTCATCGGGGCCCGGGTACATCAGGTCCGACCAGGTGACCGTCTCGCCCCGGAGCCGGACCAGGATGGTCAGCCTGTCCGGACCTGGCTCGGGATGCTCCTGGGTTGCCACATCCACTGTGCACGGCATGTCCGTCGGATAGAGCGGTCCGCCCGGGCGGAGCAGTCGCCTCGGATCGAGGCCGGCCATTCTGCTGTCGCTGCGAGTGATCACGTCGAGGCCGTCGACGAAGAGGTACGTGTGAACGGCAGTACACGCCGGCGGCCCAGGACACGCGCTGATGAGCAGCGTGCTCACCGCACCATCGCTCTGCCCACCGGGCACAGCGGCCCTCACCTCGCGCGGGGACCTACGCGGCATCCGCCTGATGTGACGTCATGGGCCGATGCTAGCGGCCACGCCGACGTACGCCACTGCCAATTTTGTGCCCCAGTGGGACCTCAGCCTGGGAAGCTCATGTGCTTCCGGGGCCGCCGTTCATCGGTCGATGGTGGCGGCGGCCTGCCCCCGGCACCGCGGCGTACAACTGCCTGTCATGGCTTCCGGCGTTGAGGGTAGGGGGTGTAGATCGTCTGGGGCTCGGGCGGGAACGGCTGGTCCGGATCGAATCGCGGCAGGTCGTACTCAGGGACGAGGAAGCTGCTGTACGTCTCCGGAGCAGAGGACTCGCCCCAGAACACGGTGCCGGCGACTACGAAACCGCCCAACAACCGCTCGCCCAGGACGAAGGCCCGCGCGTCGTACCAGGGGCCGGGTACCGCTCCGCGCAGTTCCTCTTCTTCCTCGCTGGATGCTGCGCGGATGGTCAGTGAGGGGTAGTGGTCGCGGACCGACAGGGCACTTACGTCCTTGAAAAGCACTTCCAGCGTTGTCGAGTGGCCTTGATCGCTGTCCTGCTGTCCTCTGAGCAACAGCTGACTGTGTCCGATGATGTACGTGAACAACCGGAGGGGCCGCGCGAAAGCCACCGGCAGATCCACCAGGCTGACCTGTCGAGTCACCGCTTGGCCTCCTGGGCCCACGAGAAGGCCTGCGTCATCATCGCTGCACTCTAGCCCTGAGGAATCCGTCCTCCCGCACCTCGATTCACGCAGAAGCCCGCCGGCCGCGCCTCGGCCATTCGCCCGGATCAGCGGGATCCGGACGACGCGACGACGCACCGTTACGCGGCGTCCCCGCACGCAGCGGCGCGGCCACACGCCGACGCGGCCGGCCGGACAGTCCCCCGTGCCATCCGACCGGCCATCGGTTGTACGAACCGGGACGTTATCGGGCGGTGGTCGGGCGGGTCTTGGACGAATTTGACCTCTTGGAGAGGGCGAGGGCTCCTTCCACCCGGCGGGCGGCCACCATCTGGCCGGGGGTGGTGCCGGCGATGGCGCGGAACTCGCGGTTGAGGTGGGCCTGGTCGTAGAAGCCGCAGGCCGTTGAGATCTCGGTGAGGCTCGCGGTCCCGCGGTTGAGCATCGCGACGGCGTGGCGGAAACGCAGCACCCGGGCGGACGCCTTCGGTGCCAGCCCGATCTGCTGGGTGAACCTGCGGACCAAGTACCCCTGGCTCCAGCCCACTTCCGCCGCTATACGGGCGATCGGGATCGCCCCCGCGCTGCCCGAGAGCAGCCGCCAGGCATGGCCCACCTCGGGCGAGGGCTCCGGGCCGAACCCGAGCCGGTCCAGCAACGCCTCGTCCAGCAGGTCGAACCTGGCCGCCCAGTCCGGGGTGGACGCCAGCCGTTCCACCAGCACCCGGGCCTCGGGCCCCAGCACGTCCCGGATCTCGATCGCCAGGTTCGTCAACTCGCTCATCGGCATGCCGAACAGCCGGTAGGCGCCCAGCGGTGTGAACTCGACCCGGATCGCCTCCTGGCCCCCGGGATGCACACAGATCGCCGGCCGGTCTTCCATCCCCACCACCAGCGACCCGATGCGCCCGCTGTCCCCGCCCGGTACGCCCAACCGTCTGACCTGGGTAAACGGCTCCGCAAGGCTGATCAACAGGGTCGCACGACCGGTCGGCACCAACCGTGCCTCGTACGGCGACGTCATCGCTTCCCAGTAGCCGACATAACTGCGCAGGAACGGCCGCAACCCCGGATGCCAGGGCCGCGTGACCCGCCACAGTCCACCGATCCGCGCGACGTCGACCGCACCCGTACGCAACGTGCCGCCCCGTGCACCTTGAAGCACCAAAGGCTCCCCTCACCCCGAGGGCCCCGCCCTGAGCAAACCGCCTGGCAGCTCCGCAGTACCCTCGTCCGCTCTCCGGTCCCGCTGTCCGGTGTAGCAGCCGATCGTTCCGCGTGTTTCACAGTACCCATGTCGCAGCACCGAACTCACGTGCCAGGACGTGAAGTTGAGATGCGGGGACAGTGGATGGCCTGCGACCGCCCCGGCCGATGAGCGTCCCGGGCCGATGAGCGTCCCGGGCCGATGCTGCGACGGGCGACAAACGAAGGACTACGCATCAGGCAGCGACGCCGCCAGATGCTCCCACGCCTCGTGCACGTCCTCCCCGACCATCCCGAACTGCGTGATGACCGCGACGCACCGCCCGTCCTCGTCGTCGAGTTCGAGCGCCGACGTCGGGCCATGGGCCGCCGTGGAGCGGACGAGGTGGCAGGCCCGTACGCCCGCGAGGTCGATCTCCACCGAGCTCTCCGCGACCGCCGCGAACACCCGCCCGCCGACGGTCCGGTCGGTGACGTGCACACGGCCGCCGCACGCCTGCATGGCCGCCGGGGCGAACACCGCGACGCCGATCGGCAGTCCGACGGAGCAGACGTGGTCGAGGACGGCGGGGACGACGTCGACCTCGATCGGCCGGTGCTCGCCGCGGTAGCGGTGGAACGCCTCGCGCCGGGCCGCCCCGCCGTCCGCCAACACCGCGTCCAGCTGGGCCAGTTGATCGCCGTTCTCCCACTCCGGTACATCGGGAACCACGGGCGGCCCGGCGGCCGACGCCCCCGCGTCGACCGTGCTCGCGAGCCCGGACAGCAGCCGGTCCCCCTCGGACAGCAGCCGCCCCTGGTGCACGGTCCGGCCCTCCGCGTCCAGCAGACGCAGGGCGACCGAGCCGGTGTCCTCGTCCCGCGCGACGACCGCCGTATCCACCCCGGCACCGTCGATGCGCAGCGCGATCGAGCCCGGCCGTACGGCGAACGCCTCGCCGCGCAGGCTCGGGACCGCGTAGCTGCCGGCCTGGTCGATCCGGGCGACCGGACCTCCCGTGACCGCCTGGACGTACTGGAAGAGAGTCAGGCAACGCGCCAGCTCCGGCATCCGCGCGTCGATCAGCCGTGCGGTGCCGTCGCGCCTGCCGCAGCAGCCCTCGAACGAACACCAGCTGTCGTGGTTCGCCATGCTCAGTACACGTCCCGTACGTAGCGCTTGGCCCGGCGCAGATCCGCCAGGTACTCCGCCGCGTCGTCGTCCCCGCGTCCGCGCTGCTCGGCGATGACGCCCAGCAGGGCCGCCTCGACGTCCTTCGCCATCCGGGAGGCGTCGCCGCAGACGTAGACGTGCGCGCCCTCCTCCAGCCACCCGTACAGCTCGCGCGACCGCTCCCGCATCCGCGTCTGCACGTACACCTTCTCGGCCTGGTCGCGCGAGAACGCGAGGTCCAGTTCGGTGAGTACGCCCTGCCCCCGCAACTCGGCCAGCTCGTCCTCGTACACGAAGTCGCTCTCGCGGTGCCGGTCTCCGAAGAACAGCCAGTTGCGGCCGGTGGCGCCCCGTGCGGCACGCTCGTGCAGGAAGCCGCGGAACGGGGCGATGCCCGTGCCGGGGCCGATCATGACCATCGGGGCGTCGTCGTCCACCGGGACGCCGAAGGAGGCGTTCGGCTGCACGAACACCCCGACGGCCGCGTCCTCGCCGACCCGGTCCGCGAGGTACGTCGACGCGACACCCTCGTACGACCGCTTCCCGGAGCCGTACCGGACGGACGCGACCGTGAGGTGGATACGGTCCGGGTGGGCGAGCGGGCTCGACGAGATCGAGTACTGGCGTGCCTGCAACGGCCTCAGGAGGGGGAGCAGTTCGGGCAGGGTCGGTGCGGCGGCGGGGCCCGCGTCCCGGAGCAGGTCCAGTACGTCCCGGCCCCAGAGCCAGGAGTCGAGATCGGAGCGGTCGCCGTGTGCGACGACCGCCGCCAGTTCGCTCGACGGCGCCCGTTCGACGAGCTCCGCGATCAACTCCTTGGAGGGGGTGCGGATTTCGCGCTCCGCGCGCAGCAACGCGGCCGCCTCCTCGTCGCCGCTCGCGCCCAGGTGCTCCAGGAGCGCTCCGACCAGCCCGTCGTCATTCAGCGGTACGACGGCCAGCGCGTCCCCCGCCTCGTACGTGATGCCGCTGTCGCCGAGGTCGAACTCGTAGTGGCGGATCTCCTTCGCGCTGCGGGGAGAGGACAGCAGCCTGTTCACCGCGAGCCGGGAACGGTACGGGGTGCGCTTGTTCCAGGGGGAGCGGGGCGCCCGGCTCGGGGCCGCACCCGTACCGCCGGTCGCGCCGGTCTCCGCCACCAGCCGCTCCAGCACCACCGTCGTCCACTCCGCCGCCGGGTCCTCGAAGTCGACGTCACAGTCGACGCGTTCGTGGAGCCGACCCGCGCCGAGCTGTTCAAGGCGGGTGTCGATGAGCTTCGCCGCCTGGCAGAAGTCGTCGTAGCCGCGGTCGCCGAGCCCGAGGACCGCGTAGCGCAGACCCTCCAGCCTCGGCGCCGTCTCGGCCTGGAGTGCCTCCCAGAACAGCCCTGCGTTGTCGGGCAGTTCGCCCTCGCCGTACGTCGAGGTGACGACCAACACATGGGACATGGCAGCGAGTTGCTCGGGTGTGATGTCGTCGAGCGCGGTGGCCTTTCCGCCGAGGCCGCGGGCCCGGGCCCCGGCGGCCAACTCACCCGCCACGAACTCGGAGTTCCCGGTCTGCGTGCCGAACAGCACGTCGATCGTCACGGCGGGCGCGTCACCCGCCCCACCCTCCCGGCGCCCGGCAGCCGCGACACCGGCGATGAAACCGGCGAGCCAGGCCTCCTGTTCGGCGGAGAACGGCGCGTCGGCCGGGATCAGGGACCCGGTCGGGGGCAAGAGCGTCACGTGGTCACCGTCTCGGTCGGGGCCTGCGGGGCGCGGCGCGTGGCGATGTCTTCGAGGGCCGCCGTCGCGAGCAACTCGTCGAAGCGGGCGGCGCGTACGCGGCCGGCGTTCTTCGTGGTCTGGTGGACGATCCAGCCGTACGTGCCGGGGGCGTCCACGCTGAGGTTGTTGCGCTGCTTCAGCGCCCGCTTGTAGTCGTCGAGGCGCTTGCTCGCGATGAGGGTCGCCAACTCGCCGTCGTCGAACCGCTCCAGCGTGCCGCGCAGGTACTTCACCACCCGCTGCTTGACGAAGAAGTCCTCGGTGAGAACGAGGTTGCGGACGGCCTCGGAGACTCGGGGATCGTCCGGGCCGGTGGCGCCCGGCACCCGTTGCACCGCCAGGTCCTGTGCCACGCCGAGCACCGTGTACGACGACAGCAGCGAGAACATGTCGTCGCTGCCCTGGTCGCCGAACGCCGGGGCCCGGCCGCCGAGCACGGTTCGGCGGTCGCGGTAGTCCACCTTGAACGCGCGGAGCTTGTCCGTCGCGATCGAGGTCGCCAGCTCGTCCAACAGCTCACCACGGGTGGCCGCGGCGAGGATCTCTCCGGCGTCCTGGTAGAGGAGCAGTGCGCGGGGCATCCCGCAGTACACGTGCCGCCGTTCGCTCTCCCAGTCCTCCAACAGTCTTGCTGCAAGTGGGGAGTTGGTGGCCTCCACATGCCAGGTCAGCAGCAGTCGTACGGCCGACTCGTGGAAGTCGCCGTGCGCGGTGTCGGTCACCGGGAACACGAGCAGCGAGTCCGCGCTCACCCGGCCGGCCAACTCGCCCGAGGGGTCGTACTGGTAGACGAACCCGCCGCTCATACCGTTGCCGAGGCCCTTGCCGAAGCCGCCGAGGTTGAGGACCGTGCCGCCGGTCATGTACTCGCAGCCGAAGTCACCGAGCCCTTCGACGACCGCCGTCGCGCCGGAGTTGCGCACGGCGAACCGGTCACCGGCCTCCCCCTGCACGAACGTCCGCCCGCCGGTCGCGCCGAACAGCGCGAAGTTCCCGACGAGCACGTTCCCGCCGCGCTCGGAGCTGCCGCCGCCCGGGGCGCGGACCACGATCCGGCCGCCGCTCTGGCTCTTGCCGACGCCGTCGTTCGCGGTGCCGGTGTGTTCGAGGGTGATGCCGTCGTTGCAGAACACGCCGTACGACTGACCGGCGGACCCGGTGGTACGGATCCGTACGGCGTCGTCGACCAGACGGCGGCGCCCGCGGTCGTCGGTCGTGACCGCGGGAACGACGCCGTTGAACTCGTGATTGAGCAGCCGCTCGACGTCGATGCCGAGCTGGCCGCCGACCGACTTGTCGCTGTTGCCGAGGTGGATGCCCTCGACAAGCAGGGACGGCTCGCGCCGGTCGACGAGCGCCGCACGGACGCGCTCGATGAGGGCGTCGTCGGTGGTGAAGTCCTTCTCCAGGTACTCCGGGTCCTCGACGACCTTCTCGGGCACGCCCGCCAGCAGGCGCCGGACGTCGAGGCGCCCCACGCTCGCCGGGTGGTCGAGGAGTTGCAGCAGATCCGTACGCCCCCGGGCCTCGCGCAGCGACCGCAGGCCGAGCCGGGCGAGGATCTGCCGGACGTCGTGCGCGATGTTGAGGAGGTACTGGGCGAGTGCGCGCGGATCGCCCTCGAACGCCTCGGAGTTGGTGGTGAGCCCGGCGGGGCACTTCACGTTGCAGTTCTTCGCCATGACGCAGCCGAGCATCATGAGCGCGGTCGTCCCGAACTCGAAGCTGTCGCCGCCGAGCAGTGCCGACGTCACCACGTCGCCGCCGGTCTGGTGCGCGCCCGAGCAGCGCAGGACGACCTTCTGGCGGAGCCCGTTCGCGACGAGGGCCTGGTGCACCTCGGCCACGCCGATCTCGGCCGAACGGCCCGCGTACTTGAGGCTGGTGACGGCCGCGGCGCCCGTACCGCCGGTGTTCCCGGCCACGTTGATGACATCCGCACCGGCCTTGGCGACACCGACCGCGATGGTGCCGATGCCCTCCGAGGACACGAGCTTCACGATCACCCGTACCCGTGCGGCCTTGCAGTCGTGGATGAGCTGGGCCAAGTCCTCGATGGAGTACGTGTCGTGGTGCGGGGGAGGCGAGATGAGCTCGATGCCGGGAGTGCCGCCGCGGGCCGCCGCGATGTCGACCGTCACCTTCGGCGCGGGCAGCTGGCCGCCCTCGCCGGGCTTCGCGCCCTGCCCGATCTTGATCTCCAGCTCCTCCAGCATCGGGTCGGCGAGATAGCCCGCCCAGATGCCGAACCGTCCCGACGCGAACTGCTTGATCCGGGAGCCGCGGATGGTCCCGTAGCGGGTGTGGTGCTCGCCGCCCTCGCCGCTGTTCGACATCGCGCCGACCATGTTCGTGCCGTGCGCGACGGCCTCGTGCGCGGTCGCCACGAGCGCGCCGTGGCTCATCGCGCCGGAGGCGAGCGCCCGGGTGATCTCGTGGGCCGGTTGTACGTCGGTGAGTTGGACGCTGTCGGGGGCGCTGTCGAGGAGGGTGAGGAGGCGGGCGGCGGTGCCGGTGGCGGTGACCTCTATGCCGTCGGCACCCACGGCGACCGTCTCGACCTCGCCGGGGTGCGCCAGCGCGAGGCCGTCGGCGAGGGCGGTGTGGCGTTCGGCGTCACCGTCGAGGCTCAGCCGGACAGTCACCGTTCCCGGGGACCGGTCCACGACGGTCGCGACCACGCCCCGGACCGTGACGCTCGCGTTGCCGCTCGTGGAGAACCGGCCCAGCTCACGGGCGAAGTCCTCCGGCGTGCGCAGCCCGGTGACGTCGGCGGGCAGCGCGAGCACATCCCGCAGCGCGGCCGGCCGGCGCGACCGTTCCTCGTGCGTGGTCCGCAGGAAGGCGCGGTACCCGGGGGTGATCCGGAACGCGTCGATCTCGGCGTCGCTGAGGGCGTCGTACCCGGTGTTGCGGTACGCGGCGTCGGTGATGCCGAACGCGTCGTCGAGCTGGCCGAGGGTGAGGAGGCGGAGCGCGTCCGAGTCGCCGCCTTGCCCGCCCGGCCCGCCTGGCTTGTCTTGTGCGCCCTGCCCGCCCTTTCGGTCCTGTCGGCCGAACTCCGGCCGCTCCTCGGTCATGTCGCCGAATCCGCGTACGGCCGTGACACCGAAGGAGTGCCCGGCGCCGTCCGACCGCTCCTTGAACAGGCCGAGCAGCGGGATCTGCTGATCGGTCTCCACGGCACGGGCCCGCTCGTGCCACTCGGTCGCGGCCTGCGCGATACGGGCGAAGCCGACCCCGCCGACCGGGGCCTCCATGTGCGGGAAGGCCCGCGCGAACACTTCGTCGCGGGTGTCGAGATAGTTGGGTTCGAAGAAGGCACCGCCGATGTAGCTCTCGGCGGTGCACAGCCCGACCCGCCCCATGGTCTTGGCGAGCGCCTTCTCGGCCGCCTTGCGGAACCGCGCCAACGCCCGGTCGGTCTCGGTGACTTCACCCGCGGGCGCCGGTGCGCTCGGGTGCTTCTCCTCGGCCCGCAGCCGCGCGCTGAGGCTGTAGACGGCGGCGGCGCCGAAGCCGAGCGCGGTGGCGACGTGGTGCGACGACGGCAGCTGCCCGCTCTCCGCGACGATCGAGACGCGCAGCCGCAGCCCGGTCTCGATGAGCCGCTGGTTCGCCGCCGCGACGGCGAGGATCACCGGCAGCGGCGCGCGCGTGGAGGAGATCCCCCGGTCGGTGAGGACCGCGATGCCGCCCCCTTCCGTGGCGAACCGCTCGACGTCGTCGCAGAGCCGCTCAAGGGCCGCCCGGAGCGCGTCGGCGTTCGCGGTCTCGTCCCCGGACACCGGGTCGTAGAGCATGTCGAACCGATCGAGCGGAACGATCCGCTGGTCGCGCAGCCGCACCATGTCGAGGTGCCCCAACACGGGTGAGGAGACGACGAGTTGACGCCCGCCGACGCTCCCCGTGCCGTCCGGCTTGGGTCCGAGGGCGACCCGCATGCTCATGCCGTCGGCCTCGCGGATGCTGTCCAGCGGCGGGTTGGTCACCTGCGCGAAGCGCTGCGAGAAGTACTTCGCCATGCCGCCCTCGGTGTCGCTGAGCGCGTTGATGGCGTTGCCGTACCCCATCGCGGAGATCCGCTCCGACCCGTTGGCGAGCATCGGGTCGAGCATGAACCGGAAGCTCTCCTGGTTCAGCGCGTAGGCCACGTACCGGCCCGAGAGGCTCAGGTCGCCGTCGTATCCGAGCGTGGTGGTGCCGCGGTAGTAGTCGGGGGCGGGCAGGTCGTCGAGGTTCACCCGGGCCGCGTCGAGCAGTTCGGAGTACGGCCGCCGCGCGGCAAGGGCGTCGAGCACCTCGCGCGTACGCATCCGGCGGCCGGTTCGATGGTCGACGACGAGCATGCCGCCGGCTTCGATACGTCCCCGGTGCACGACCTCCTCGTCGGGGAAGGCGACCTGCCCGGCCTCCGACGCCACCATGAGGTACTCGGCGGTCTCGACGGTACGCAGCGGGCGCAGACCGAGCCGGTCGAGGCGGGCGCCGATGACGTCCCCGTCGCTGAAGATGACGGCGGCGGGGCCGTCGTTCTTCTCCTCGTAGAGGGAGAAGTACTCCAGCATGTCCCGGACGGCGTCGGGCAGCGTCCGGTCGTTCTCCCAGGCGGGCGGCATGAGCGACACGACGGCCTCGACGAGGTCCAGGCCGTCGTCGAACACCCGGCTCTGCAGGGTCTGGTCGAGGCGGCTGGAGTCGGACTGCCCGGGCGGGCGCACGATGCTCCGGGTGCGGGCCCGCGCGAGGGCCTCGTCGCTCAGCCGGTTCTTGCGGTCGGTGTTCAGCTCGCCGTTGTGCGCCATGAGGCGGAACGGCTGGGCCATGGTCGGGTGCGGCTCGGTGTTGGTGGAGAACCGGGTGTGGAAGTACAGCGACCGCACGGAGTGCCGGGGGTCGCCGAGGTCGCGGAAGTACCCGATGACCTCACCGGAGTTGAGCCGTCCCTTGAGCACCTGGGTCCGCGCGCTCAGCGACAACACGTACAGCCCGGCGTACCGGTCCGTGTCGTCGGCGTAGGCGACGGCTTCGACGGCGAGCAGGGCGCGGTTGGCGGCGGCGTCGACGTCGGCACGCGTCCAGTCCGCCGGGGCCCGGAACACCCACTGCACGATGGGCAGTTGGTGCCGCTCGGCGGCGGGCCGGGCGACGCTGTGGTCCACGGGTACGTCCCGTACGAGCAGTACGTCGAAGCCCTGGACGGCGATGCTCCGGCCGACGAGCTCGACGGCGGCGTCGCGTCGCCGCCCGGCGTCGTGGGCCGCGTAAGTCACGTCGGTTGCGTTCGTCGCCTCGGCGTCGGTCGGTACGAAGCAGTTGGCGACGCCGAAGTGCCCGGCGCGCAGTTCCTCGCCGGTGATCGCGCCGAAGAACTCCACCGACAGGTCGACGCTCACGCCTCCGCCGTCGCCGACACCCTCGGCGGAGGTGCCGCCACGGTGCGGGATGGCACGGAGCGCCTCGTCGCCCTTGCGGATGACGTCGTGGCTCGGTGCCCCGTCGAGGCGGGTGATGAAGCCGACGCCACAGGCGCTGTGTTCGCGGGCAGGGTCGTACAGACCGAAGGTGGGGCGCTTCAAGTGCGGGTCCTCTGAGCGGGTTCCGGCTGGGGGTACCTCCCAGGCCCTTGATGCACTGGGGGAGGACGGCCAGGCTGCGTCGGTGAAGCGCTCGCCGCGGGCGGACCGGCGTGACGGCCGGGTCCCTGAGTGGTGCGAATGGGTACGGTAAGGCTTACCTAACTTCCACCGCAAGTGTGCGCCTTGCTTCCGCACTGCCGGGACGTGCGTGTTCTCGGCCGTACGGACCGCTCGGCCCTGGCGCGCGTCTCACCTGCTGGGATGCGACACGCGGTGCACCCGTACCCCGTCAGGTCCGCACCGGCTCGTCCGCCGTCGCGCGGAGATGCTCGATGCCGGTGTCGAGCGCGGCCCTGAGGTGAGCCGAGTCGCCCGTGGACATCATGATGGCCACGCCTCCCTGGATGCCCGCCAGCAGCGCAGCGGCCGACCGGTCCACATCGAGGGCCGGTGACACCAGGCCCTTCGTCTGGAGGGCGCGCATGCCGTGGGCGAGCTGCTCCTGCCACTGGCGCATCAGCTCGGTCACGATCGCCCGGGCACCCGGGCGCGATCGTCCGACCTGGAGGAACAGCGACCCCAACGGGCAGTGGTCGCCCTGGCGTTCGTAGCGTTCCACCACCGCGACCCGCCACCGCTGCCAGGACTCCCACGAGTCCAGATGTCCCAGGTGCGGCTGCTGGTCCTCCAGGACGCGGTCCGCCTCGAACTGGGCCACCGCCAGCAGCAGTTCGTCCTTGCCGTCGGGGAAGTAGTGGAACAGCTGGCTCTTGCTCGTGCCGGTACGGGCACGGATGTCGTCGAGCGTCGCGAAGGCAACACCCTGCTCGCGCAGCACCTCGGCCGCGCCCTCGACGATGCGGGCCCGTGTGGCGCGGCCCTTCGCGGTCGGTGCGGGCGGCATTCGGTCTCCTCTCCTCGGCCGTCTCAATGTAGGTCCATTCTGGACTTGCTGGTCCATTTTCTGCGACGCACAGTGGTCCGCACACTGCGAGAAGAGGGAGATCACGTCATGGGTGAACGACTGCGGAACAAGACGGCGCTGGTCACAGGGTCGACCAGCAACATCGGGCAGGCGATCGCGGAAGCGTTCGCCGCCGAGAGGGCCCACGTCATCGTGTCCGGGCGCAGCCGGGAACGGGGGACACGGGTCGTCGAGGGTATTCGCGCATCCGGCGGCCGGGCGGATTTCCTGGTGGCGGACCTCGACGGCAGCAAGGAGGCCTCCCAGAGCCTGGCCGATCGGGCCCGTGAGACCTTGGGCGGGCGGATCGACATCCTGGTGAACAACGCCGGCATCTACCCGGGCTCCGGAACCGTCGACACCGACGAGAAGACGTTCGACCGGGTCTTCGGAGTGAACGTGAAGGCGCCGTTCTTCCTCACCGCGGCCGTCGTCCCAGGCATGGCGGAGTCCGGTGGCGGGGCGATCATCAATCTCGGCTCGTGGATCGCGCGCCTGGGCGTTCCCGTCGGCGCGCTCTACAGCTCCACCAAGGGCGCCATGGAGACGCTCACGCGGGCATGGGCCGCGGAGTTCGGCCCCATGGGCGTGCGCGTGAACGCCGTCTCACCGGGAGTGATCCTGCCCCCGGCCCCGGAAGGCGGCGAGCCCCACCCCGGCGAGATCATGATGAAGGGCACCCCGGCCGGCGGCATCGGCACGCCGGACGCCATCGCGCATGCCGTGGTCTGGCTGGCCGGCGACGAAGCGGCCTTCGTGCACGGAACCGTGGTCGACGTCGACGGGGGCAGGACGGGCGTCGCGGTCATCGCGGCGTAGGGCGCCGGACCTCTGGAGCCCGGACGCCCGCGACCCCCTGGACGCCCGAGTTCGTCAGGGCCGCCGACCGAACGCCACGAGACGTCAGCACACCGGGAAGCCGAAGGAGTACCCCTGCTCCTTGAGCCGGGGGAGGATCCGGTCCAGGGCCTCGACGGTCTGGGAGCGGTCGCCGCCCGCGTCGTGGAAGAGGAGCGTCGGCCCGTTCGGCACCTCGCGCTCGACGGTGGCGACGATCGCGTCCGTGCCCGGCCGCTCGAAGTCCTTGCTGTCCACGTTCCAGCCCAGCGGACGCATGCCGCGCGAGGCGGCGAGCTTGCGGCTGTACGGGGTGAAGGCCCCGCCGGGCGCCCGGTAGTACATCGGGCGTACGCCCCCGGACGCCTTGGTGATCATGCGTTCGGCGTCGAGGATCTGCTTCGACTGGTAGGCCTTGGAGTTCTTGTCCATGGTCGTGTCGTGCGACACCGAGTGGTCGCACAGCCGGTGCCCGGCCGCGACGACCTTCTTTACGAGGTCCGGGTGGGCCTGCGCCTGCGTCCCCACCATGCAGAACGTGGCCTTCACCCCGTACTCCCGCAGTACGTCGAGGACTTGGGGCGTCCACACGGGGTCGGGGCCGTCGTCGATGGTGATGTTGACGCCGCGTGCCCCCTTGTCCGAGGCGTGCGCGATGGTCACCGCGACCGGCTTGGCGTCACTGCCCGGCTTGGCCGACGAGGACGCGTTCGGCGACGAGGTGCCCACGGAACCGGCCTGCGCGGACCACGCCGACGCACCCCCGGCGGCCAGCGCCACCCCGAGCGCCGCGCCGAGCACCTTGCCGTACCAGCCCCGCCCGCCGCCGTGTCGTGCCATGTCCGCCCCGCTTTCCCGCAGTTACTCGCCGAATTCCCCGGCCGACGCGCGACCACCAAGAAGGACGAGGCGCGGCGGCGATCGGATCCGCCCGTTACCGATCAAGGACAATCCCGGAGTGGTTCCCGGACAACCGGGCCGGCGGAACCGTTTCACCAGGTGCCGTGTCCTCCTCCGCGGAGGGTGGTTCCATGCCGCGGATCCACCTGTTGAGGGGGCTGGCCATGGGGCAAGTGCGTGAGGGAGCACGGTTAGGGGCTTGGGCCGTCGTCGGAGTCATCGGCCTGGCGGTGGTCTACGTGATCGGGGTGTTCGCCTTCGGCGGCGCGGGGTGGATCACCGCCCCGTTCCGCGGTGAGGCGGACGAGCGCAACAACACGGTCGGCTCGGGCGAGTTCCGGCAGACCACCTACGAGGAGTTCTTCGATCTGTGCGAGGCCGTACAGAACGCCGAAGGGACCATCCAGGTGCTCCAGGAGGAGCGGAAGGCCGCTTCGGAGACCCGCACGACGCAGATCGACCAGTCGGTCACCGCGCTGAAGGCCACGCGGATCGAGTCGGTCAACGAATACAACTCGAAGGCCGCCCAGGAGCACCGCGCGCCCTTCCGTGACAAGGACCTGCCGTACCGGCTGAGTGTCGAAGCCGAGCGCACGACGTGCACCAACTGATCCCCGTCTCATCCCGGGAAAGAGGGCAGCACCTCATGAAGAAGTTCGCACGCACGGCCCTGGCCCCCGTCGTCGCACTCGTCGTGGGCCTCGCCCTGACGTCCTGCACCGACTCCAGCCAGGACAAGGAGAACAAGGCCAAGCAGAAGGGCTACGACCACCTGGTGGCCCAGCAGCCCGCGGGCCGCATGGAGTACTCGCCGACCCGCGAGGCGATCAACCAGTGGGTCAAGACATGGGGGAAGCGGGGCAAACTCTCGTACGTCTACATCCAGAACGCCAAGGGTGAGTACGGGTACTTCATCATGAAGGGCCTGCCCGTGCCGCGCTGCAAGATGCTCACCCCGACGGAGAAGGTGGAGCACTCCGACAGCGGCGTCGCGGTCCTCGCGCAGCCCGGCATGGACGGCACGTACACGACGGGGTCCACCTGCAACGCGTACTACGGCTTCGACGCCACGACGGGCGCGTACATGGAGTTCACGGTCGGCACGAACCAGTCGTTCTTCCTGTTCGACAAGCCCATGACGATGCCGGAGTACGCCAGCGCCAAGCAGTTGGGGCCGACGTCGGTGAAGGACGTCAAGAAGTAACTGCGGGAAGAGGTACCCCCGGGAAGAACTAACCCCGGGGAGAAGTAACCCCGGGTGGTCGGGGGCCGGTTGGAAGACTTCCGGCACCCGGCACCCGGCCCCCCGCCCCCCTCAGCGCAGCGCGCTCTTCTCCTGCCACTCGCTCCACGAGAGGTTCCACGCGCCGAAGCCGTTGCCGGGTGCGACCACGCCCTTGGTGTCCTTGCCGGTGATCTCGAACGGGTCGCCGGCCCGCACCTGCCCGTAGAACCAGGCCGCGTTCGCGTCGCTCATCCCTATGCACCCGGAACTCTGGTTGGAGTTGCCGAAGTAGCGGGCGTTCCACGGGGCGGCGTGCGCGTACATGCCCGACCAGGTCAGCCGCATCGAGTGCTTGACCATCTTGTCGTAGGCGTTGCCCAGGCCCACGGTCTCGGAGTTCATGTTGATCGTGCCCTCCTTGGCCATGAGCACGGCGGTCCCGCGCCAGGAGCGCTTGTCACCGCCGGGCGTGCCGCCGGAGACCGGTATGCGCCGGACGGTCTTGCCGTCGCGTACGAGCGTGAGTTGGTGGTTGTCGAGGTCGACCTTGGCGATCTGCCGGGCGCCGATGGTGAAGGTGGTCGAGTAGTCGCGTACGAACCAGCCGCCGGCCGTGCCCGAGTCGGTGCCGTTCAGGTCGGCGTCGAGCGTGACCTCGGTGCCCGGCTTCCAGTACTCCTTGGGCCGCCAGTCCACCCGGTCCCGGCCCGACCAGTCGGTCAGCCAGCCCCAGGAGCCCTCGGTGTCGTTCGAGGTGGTGATCCTGAGCTGCTTCTCGACCTCGGCCTTGTTCTTGACCGGGTTGTCGAAGACCAGGGAGACCGGCTGGGCGACGCCGACGGTGGAGGCGGTGCCCGGTCGCCAGTCGACCTTGTTGACCTTGTCCGCCTCGGCCGTGGTGAAGGTGGCCTTGGTACTCCTGGCGGTTCCGCCCTCGGACTTGGTCGCCGCCGTCACCGTGTAGGCCGCGCCGGGTGCGGCCTTGCGGTCGGAGACCCATGACCGGCCGTCGGAGGCGGCCTTCCCGGCGAGCTTGTGGCCCTTGCCGTCGGTGACGGTCACCGAGGTGAGCCTGCCGCCCGCGGCCGTGACCCGCACGGGCTCGCCCGCCGGGACCCGCTCTCCCTTGGGCGTGACGGTGACCTCGACCGGGCGGTCGTCGGCGCCCGGCTTCACCTTGTTGTCCGCCCCGGCGCCCGGACTGTCGGCGGAGCCGCTCGACGTGCAGGCGGCGAGCGGTGCCAGCAGGGCGGCCGTGGCGGCGGCCACGACGGCGGCCCGGACACGGGCATGGGCGAGTACGCGGGTGCGGGGCAACCGGGACAACGGAACCTCCGGGAAGGGCGAGAACGAGGTGGGCCAGAGTCGGCGATATCGTGACTGTAGAGCCGGAAAACCCGAGGTCAGCCGCTGTGGAGCAATGTGACGGCGACTGGTGAGGAACGGTCATGGTCCGGTCACATTCACCGGACGGAGCGGTCATGGTCCGCTGTGAGCATCCTTTGCGACCCCGCAAAAAGGCCCGCGAAATGGTCCGCGAGAAGGCCCGGGGAGAAGGAGAGGAACGGACTGTGTCAGCGCTGCTCGTGCCGCCCAGCCGCGTGCCCCAGCCACGGAACCCGGGCATGGCCCTGCGAACCATCACCGCGGAGACCTACCGCGCCTTCCTCGCGTCCCCCGCCGGCGCCGCCCTCGGCGCCGGTTTCCTCCAGTGCCCCTCCTGGGCCGACGTCAAGGAGGGCTGGCGCGCCCAACTCCTCGGCTGGGGGCCGGATCCGGAGGCGGGTCAACTGACCGGCGTGGCCCTCGTGTTGCTGCGCCAGTTCCCCGGCACCCGCAAGTACTTCGCCTACCTTCCCGAAGGGCCCGTCGCCGACTGGAACGACCCCGACGTCGACGACTGGCTCGGTCCGCTCCTCGAACACCTGCGCCGCGCGGGCGCGTTCGCCGTACGCATCGGCCCGTCGCCCGCCTACCGGCGCTGGGACGCCGCCCTGCTCAAGCCGCTCGCCGGCCCCGGCCGACGCCTCGGCGACGTACTCGCCAGTGAGGTCGACCCGCTCGGCACCGCCGTCGCCGAACGGCTGCGGGCCCGGGGCTGGCGCCGCTGCGGCGGTGAGGGCACCGGAGCGAACGGCACCGGCGGGGACGGGGACGCACAGCCCCGGCACGTCTTCCAGGTGCCGCTCGCCGGACGCACCCCGGAGGACCTGTGGTCCGGGCTCAACCAGGAGTGGCGACGCAATGTGCGCCGGGCCCGGAAGGAGGGCGTGGAGGTGGTGGTCGGCAGCGCGGCCGAACTCCCGGAGTTCTACCGGCTGTTGGGCATCACCGAGCGACGCGACGGGTTCCGGCTCGGCCGCTCCCTCGCGTACTACGAGCGTCAGTACGCGGTGCTCAACGCCGAGGAACCGGGCCGGATGAAGCTCTACCTCGCCCGGCACCGGGGAGAGATCCTGGCCGCCCACACGATGATCACTGTGGGCCGCCGGGCCTGGTACCAGACCGGCGCCTCCGCCGACCACCGCCGCGAGGTCCGGCCCTCCAACGCCCTGCAGTGGCGGATGCTGTTGGACGCCCATGCGCTGGGCGCGGACGTCTACGACATGCGCGGGGTACCCTCCACTCTCGATCCTGAGGAACGTACGTACGGACTGCTGCGGTGGAAGCTCGGCACCGGCGGGCAGGTCGTCGAGACGTTGGGGGAATGGGAGAGGGCATTGGGCGGCAGCGCCAACCACGCGCTTCACCGCGCCTTCCAGGCGTACCTGAACCGCCGATGACCCATACGACACCGGCCGGCACGGGCAGCGCGGGCAGCACGGGACCGACAGCGGAACCGATGGCGGAAGCGACGGCGGGACCGACGAAAACAGCCTCCACGGCCCGCGGCAGTGCCGTCATGGCCGCCGGATCCATCGTCTCGCGGGCCACCGGCTTCGCCCGCTCCGCCGTGGTCGCGGCGGCGATCGGCACCATCGGGCCGACCGCCGACGGGTACGCGGTCGGCAACGCCCTGCCCACCATCGTCTACATGCTGCTCCTCGGCGGCGCGCTGAACGCGGTCTTCGTGCCCGAGCTGGTCAAGGCCGCCAAGGAGCACGACGACGGGGGTGTCGCGTACACCGACCGGCTCGTCACCGTCTGCGTCCTCGCCCTGCTGGCGATCACCGCGACCGCGGTGTGGGCGGCCCCCGCGATCGTCGACGCGTACACCGACTACACCGGCCCGCAGGCGGCCATGACCACCGCACTCGCCCGCTACTGCCTGCCGCAGATCTTTTTCCTCGGCCTGTTCACACTGCTTGGCCAAGTCCTCAACGCACGCGGCAAGTTCGGCGCGATGATGTGGGCGCCGGTCCTCAACAACCTTGTCGTCATGACCGTGTTCGGGCTGTATCTGGCGCTGGCCATGGGCGGCGGCGACACGCTCACCGCGACCGAGACCGCTGTCCTCGGCTGGGGCACGACCGCCGGTATCGCCGTCCAGGCCCTCGCCCTCCTCCCCGCGCTGCGCGCCGCCCGTTTCCGCTGGCGGCCCCGCTTCGACTGGCGCGGCAGCGGACTGACCCGCCCGCTGCGAGCGGCCGGCTGGCTGGTGCTGCTGGTCCTGGCCAACCAGGCCGCGTACTGGGTCACCACCCGCCTCGCCACCACCGCGGGCCTCGACGGCGGCCCCGGATACGGCGCGTACAACAACGCCTATGCCCTGTGGGTCGTACCGCACGGCATCATCACGGTCTCCGTGGTGACCGCGCTGATGCCCCGGATGAGCGCGTCCGCCGCCGACGGCGACACCGCCGCCGTGCGCCGGGACGTCTCCCACGCCCTGCGCGTCTGCGCGTCCGCCGTCGTCCCCGCCGCCTGCGCGCTGTTCGCGCTCGCCCAGCCGGTGATGGCCCTCGTCTTCGGATACGGCAGGACCGGCGCCGACGACACCGCCGCCATGGCCGGGATCCTGATGGCCTTCGCGCCGGGACTCGTCGCCCTGTCCGGCCAGTACGTCCTGTCCCGCGCCTTCTACGCGCTCTCCGACACCCGTACGCCGTTCCTGCTCAACCTCGTGATCGTCACCCTCAACGCGGGCCTGTCCCTGGCCGCCGCACACCTGCTGCCGGCCCGCTGGGCGGTGACGGGCATGGCAGCGGCGTACTCCCTGGCGCTGTGCGTGGGCTGGGCGGTGACCGGCCTCGTCCTGAGCCGCCGGCTCGCCGTCGCCCGCCCCCTGCGCTCGTCCGCCGTCGGCGCGCACGCGCGGCTGCTGCTCGCCGCGGTCCCCGCCACCGCGCTCGCCCACCTCGCGGCCGTGAGTGCCGTACGGGCCGGGGCCCTGGCCGCTGCAACTGCCGGGGCGGCTGTCGTCGTCCTCACCTTCGCCCTGCTCACCCGCCCCCTGCGGCTCACGGAACTCGACGCGCTGCTCTCCGGCGTACGCGGCAGACGAACCCGGACCTGACCACCCCCCTGACCACCACCCCTGACATCACCTAGGGAGAACCGCCGATGCCCCGCGTGCTCCTCATCGAGGACGACCCCTCCGTACGCGAGGGGGTCGAACTCGGTCTGCGCCGCCGCGGCCACGAGGTACGGGCGGCGGCGACCGGCGAGGCGGGCCTCGCCGCGATGGCCGAGTTCCGCCCCGACCTGCTGCTCCTCGACCTGATGCTGCCCGGCATGAACGGCGTACAGGTCTGCCGGCAGGTCCGCGACCACAGCCAGCTGCCGATCATCATGCTCACCGCGCGCGGCGACGACTTCGACGTGGTCATCGGGCTGGAGGCCGGTGCCGACGACTACATCGTCAAGCCCGCCCGCCCCGAGGTGATCGAGGCCCGCATCCGTGCCGTACTGCGCCGCATCGACGACAGCGGATCGGGCCGCCCGGCCATCGAGGTGTACGGCGAACTCACCGTCGACCGGGTCGGGCTGACCGTCACCAAAGCCGGCCGGCGGCTCGCGCTCGCCCCCTCGGAGCTCAAGCTCCTGCTGCACCTGTCCGGCGCCCCCGAGCAGGTGTTCAGCAGGCAGCAACTCCTGGAGCACGTCTGGGAGCACACCTTCCACGCCGACGCCCGACTCGTCGACGCGTGTGTCGCCCGGCTGCGCGGCAAGATCGAGGACGAGGTCGGCAGCCCCCGGTACGTCCAGACGCTGCGGGGCTTCGGCTACCGCTTCGGGCCGCTGTGAGCGGCGGTGAGCGGTCGCGGGTCAGGGTGTTCGGGCTGCGTACGCGGCTGTTGTTCGCCTTCCTGCTGGTCGCCGCCGTCAGCGCCGGTACGACGGCCGCCCTGACCTACCGTGAGGCCCGCACCGCGGTGCTGAAGACCGCCCAGGACACGGCGGTCACGTCGTTCCGTGAGCAGGTCCAGCTGACGGGCTTCAGCCTGCCCGTGCGGGGGGAGGGCTTGGAGGACGTCCTGCGTGACCTCGCCCGCAAGAGCAAGCCGCACCCCTGGGTGGTGTTCGCCGAGTACGGTTCGCTCCGCGCCTCCTCGGGCGAGAACCCCGTCTCCACCGTCATCACACCCGAACTGCGCAGCGCCGCGCGGGCCAACCCCCGCGGCGCCTTCGAGCGGGTCGTCAAGGACGGCGTTCCCTACCTGACCATCGCCATGCCCACCGTCTTCAAGACGAGCCCCGACAGCGTGCTGCCCAGCGGACTCGTCCTCTACGCCGTCATGCGGATGACCGACGAGCAGATCACCATCGACGCCCTCCTCATGGCCGCCCGGGACGGCGCCCTGCCCGGCCTCGCCGTCGCGCTGATACCCGGCCTGCTCGCCGCGCGCAGTGTGCTGCGCCCGGTGCGGGAACTCCGCCAGGCGGCCCGGAGCATGGGCAGCGGCAGACTCGACACCCGGATCGCGGTGCGCGGCAGCGACGAACTGGCGGACCTGGCGCGCACCTTCAACGAGTCGACGGGCCAACTGGAGCGGTCCGTACGTGAACTGCGCGAGGCCGAGGAACGCGCCCGACGCTTCGCCTCCGACGTCTCGCACGAACTGCGTACCCCCCTCGCCGGAATGCTCGCTGTCACCGAGGTCCTCGACGAGGACGCGGACGGCCTGGACGCCGACACCGCCCGGGCGGTCCGGCTGGTCAGCGCGGAGACCGGAAAGCTCGCCGTGCTCGTCGAGGACCTGATGGAGATCTCCCGCTTCGACGCCCGCGCGGCCGAGCTGAACGCCGACGAGGTCGATGTCGCCGAGGCCATCCGCAACACCCTGCAGAACCGGCACTGGACCGACGACCGGGTCCGCACCGAACTGCCCGACGGCATCCGCGCCCGGCTCGACCCGCGCCGTTTCGACGTCGTGATCGCCAACCTCGTCGGCAACGCCCTGAAGCACGGCGAAGCGCCTGTGACAGTACGCCTGCGCACCGAGGCGGGCGCCCCGGGCTCACCCGTGCTGCTGATCACGGAGGTCGCGGACAGTGGGCCGGGCATTCAGCCCGCGGTGCTCCCGCACATCTTCGACCGCTTCTACAAGGCCGACGCGGCCCGCACCCGCTCGGCGGGCAGCGGCCTGGGACTGGCGATCACCCTGGAGAACGTGAAACTGCACGGCGGGACGATCCATGCGGGGAACCGTCCCGAGGGCGGCGCCGTCTTCGCCGTCGAGATACCGCTTCACGTGGAGGGGGCCTGCGGATGAGGCGTGCGCGGACGCGCCGACGTGCGGCGGGCGTCGCCTTCGCGGCGGTCGTACCCCTGCTCGGTGGCTGCGGTATCCAGGAGACCGATGCCATCGAGGCGGGCGGTCCTGCCAGCTTCCAGGCCTTCTTCGACCGCAACCAGGAAATACTGCTGTTCTTCCGTTCCCCCGACGGCGGGCTGAGCCCCGTGATCCGGACACCCGCGGACTCGTCCGTGTTCGACGGATACGTCGAGGGCGCCGGAGAGGAGAACACCGATGACACGGCTGAGCCGATTCCGACGGAGAAGGCCGTTCTGGCGCTGCTCGGCGGTCCGGCGAAGGAAGACCGGGCCGCCGGCCTGAGCACGTCCCTCCCCGCCGCCCTCCCCGGCGGGTCCGTCAAGGTCGAACTCCTCCCGGGCGGCAGGGTAGCGACCCTCCTGCCCTTCTTTCTGGAGGGACTGGACACCACCGCTCTACGCCAGCTGACCTGCACGATCGCCTACAGCCAGGACGCCGAAGGCCAGGTCGTCGTGGAACTGACGGGCCAGGACGGCGCATCGAAATCCGGCACCTGCGGACTCGCTCCCGGCAGCACCGCCGACACCGGCGACGTACCCACGGGGACTGAGACCGGGGCACGGCCCACGCCGTCGGCCGCGACCGGCTGAGGACGTGTCACACGGGGCCGGTCGACGGGCTCCCCACCGGTCACGAGGTCGGCTTCACCACGTGGCCCAAGGCGACAAGCCCGATTCCGACCGCTGTCAACGATGGACGCTCGAACCCGCCCCATGCGACGAGCAGGGCACCCGCGGAAGTCTGGCACGTCTGTACGGACAAGGAGGGTTGAACCTCTTCGTCCCGAACCGGGGTGGGCCGGCGACCGGCGACCGGCGACCGGCGACCTCGTCACTCGGTGCCGGTGGGTTCCGGTCGGCGCCCGCGGCTCAGTGGTCGTCGGTGATGGTGGTCGCGATGCCGTTGCTGATCTCGACCTCGGCGGAGAAGCCCTTCTTGGCGGCAGCCTCCAGCTGGGCCTCGGTGCACTCGACGCCGCCCTCGCCGCCGGGCCCGGTGTTCACGGCGTCGCAGATGTCGTCGTAGCCCATGATCTTGGTGTCGTCGGCGACGAGGAACTGCTGCTCGGTGCCCTTCATGTCGGAGACGGTGTACTTGCCCGGCGCCAGGTAGGAGACGTTGCCGAACCAGGTTCCGTTGACGCCCTTGCCCTTGTTGACGCCCTCGACGACCGACTCGTCGCGGCCGGAGGACGAGTCGGAGTCCGACCCGGAGGAGCCGGAATCCGAACCGGAGCCGGTGTCCTGCTGGGCGGCACGGCGCTCGCTCACCAGGGTCGCGACGCCGTTCTTCATCTCCACGTCGGCGTTCACGGCACCCTTCTTGAGGGCCGCCTCCAACTGGTCCAGGGTGCACGGCGCGTCCACCTTGGAACCGGCCTCGCCGCATATCGTGCCGACGCCGTAGACCTCGGTGTCGTCGGCGACCCAGAACTGCTGGTCCTCCTTGCCCGGTACGGACACGATGTACTTGCCCGGGGCGAGATAGGTGACCTTGCCGTTCTTGAACGAGCCGCTGACGCCCTTGGAGTTCTTGGCGTTCTTGGAGTCCGAGGCCTTGTCCGCGGCCACCGGGCTCGCGGAGCCCTTGGGGCTCTTGCCGGACGAGCTGCTGTCGGTCCCGTTCTGGCATGCCGTCATCAGCAGACCGGCGGTGAGGGCGGCGGTGGCGACGATGGCCTGGCGCAGGCGGCGGTTCATCACGGGGGGTTCCTTCCGGAGGCGGGGGCAGCTGGGAGCCGGTGGCGCATCCGCCGTTTCCCGCTCTGTGATCAATATGAGGCCTCCCGGGCCCCACAGGTCACGCCTGTCCTCGCTTCAGAACAGCGCGGTCACACAGTCGTGACACAGCAACACACAGGCTGCGAAAGCGAGTTGGAGCTGTTGGTGGCGGCGGCTGGTGGCGACCGGTGGCGGTCGACGGCGGGCTGGTGACGGGCGCCGGTGAGGACCGGGGCGAGCGGCCGTGTGCTCCCCCCGCCGGTCCGTGAACCCGGCGCGCTGTGGGGATTCTGGGCGGGTCCGCGCGAAGTCCGGTGAAGCGGATCACTGCCAAGTTCGGGCTGAGTACACTCCGTGACCTGGCAGGGCGGACAGTTGTGGGTGGGGCGAGGGGTGGCGCGGTGCTGGTGACGCCGGAGGCCGGGGACAGGATCGCCGACCGGTATCTCTTGCGGGAGCCCATCGGCAGAGGCGGGATGGGCGTCGTCTGGCTGGCCTGGGACGAGCGGCTGGAGCGGCGGGTCGCCGTCAAGTGCGCCCGCCTGGACGACGACCGGGCCACGCGCCGGCTCATGGGCGAGGCGCGCAACGCCGGGCGGCTGCACCACCCGAACATCGTGGGCGTCTTCGACTTCGTCGACGAGGGCGCCACCTGCTGGATCATCATGGAGTACGTCCCCTCGCGCAGCCTCGCCCAGATCGTGACGGAGAGCGGCCCGCTCACGCCCGAGGAGGCCGGATCGATCGGCTGCCAGATCGCGGCGGCGCTGGCGAAGTCCCACAACGAGGGTGTGGTGCACGGCGATGTGACGCCGGAGAACATCCTCGTCACCGACGAGGGCATCGCGAGACTGACCGACTTCGGGATCTCGCGGGCCCTGTGGAGCGACGTCACCCACAGCACGACGGGCATCGTGCGGGGCAAACCCCGTTATCTGGCCCCGGAGTTGGCCAAGGGGCAGCCCGCGGGCGAGAAGTCCGACGTGTTCTCCCTGGGCGCCTCCCTGTTCGCGGCGGTCGAGGGCCGGTCGCCGTACGGGGAGGCCGAACACCTCATGGCGTACCTGGCCCGGGCCGTCGAGGGACACATCGAGCCCGCGCACCGGGCCGGCCCGCTCGACGAGCCGCTCACCGCCCTCCTTGAGGTGGAGCCGCGGCGCCGGCCCGACGCCGCCAGGGCGCAGCAGCTGCTGACACGCGCGGCACCCCCGCCCCCGCACATACAGGAGCAGTTGCACGACAGCGGTACGGAGGGCGGTCGCGGGGATCTCGCGTCCCGCACGCTCCGGCTGCCGCGACTCCTGCGCCGCCCGGGGGACTTCACGCCGTTCATGCTTCAGCCGCCACGGCCCGTACGCCGACGCCGTCACCGCCCTCTGGTGATCGCGGCGGTGGCACTGGTCGCGGCGGGCGCGATCACGGCCGGGCTCGTACTCTTCGGCCCGTGGGACGAGGGTGACAAGGACGGTCGTACCGATGCGAAACCGCCGGTCGCGGCGCGGGCCGGTGCCATCGGCGACGAGCGGACGGCGGACCCCTGCGGGCTGCTCGGCGCGGCCTCGCTGAGCCGCTTCGGCGGTACGGAACTGGACCCCGACTACGGGGAGATCGACCGCTGCGACGTCCTGGTGCGCAACAACAGCGGTGACGACAACGCGGACGTCGAGGTGAACCTCGACTCGGACCGGGACGATTTCGACGACGTCCTCTCCACCCGCCTGGTCGGCAGCCTCACGGTCGTGACGCTCAAGCGTGACGGCAACGCCTGCGAACGGGCCGTCCTGACCACCGACGGCAAGCAGATCCGCGTCATCGGGAAGCAGCTCAACAAGGTGGCACCCGACCCGTGCCAGCTGGCCGACGCCGCCTCCGACCGTGTCGTCGGCGTGCTGGCCGAGGGCCCGGTCCCCCGCCGTTCGTCGCCGCCGGCCAAGAACTCCCTGGCCCGGCTCGACGCCTGCGCGCTGCTCGACGCCAAGGAGCTCAAGCGGCTTCCCGGCGTCAAGGTGGACAACCGCGACGGCGGCTTCGGTTCCTGGAGCTGCGACTGGTCGAGCGACGACGGCGAACGTGCGGTGGAGATCCAGTTCAGCCGGGACAACTCCCTGGACGCCGACGACGGAAAGCCGGTGAACGTCGCCGGCACGAAGAGCTACGTCATCGCGGACGAGGCCGAGGACGACAGCTGCACCGTACGGACTCCGCACCGCACGTACCGGAACTCGGTCGGCGACCCCACCACCGAACACTTCCAGCTGACCGTGTACGCCCCGCAGTCGTCCGGCCAACTGTGCGACAGCGCAACGGAGTTCGCGGGAGTCGTCGTACGGAACATCGCGAAGCGACTGCCGGGGGCGTGACATGACCGAGCCGGGAATGGCACGGAGACGGCCGGGCGACCGACGGCCGGGGGAGCGACACCCGGGCGGGCGGGGAATGCCCGCTCCGGGCGGCCGGTTCCTGCCCGCCACCCACGGGAGCCTCGCCCGGGGCGCGTCCGCGCCGCTGCCCGGCACCCTCTTCGCGCTCGCGCTGACCGGCGGCATGACGCTGGGCCCCGGGGACGGGCGCGAGGTCCTGTTCGGCCGCAACCGGCCCGAGGTGCATGTCTGTCTCGGCGAGGACGACCCCCAGCTCAGCCGCCACCAGGGCACGCTCACCCACCGGGACGGCCGCTGGTGGGTGAGCAACGCCGGGCGGCTGCCGATCCGCTGCGCCGGGGCCCGCCTGCTGTTCCGGGGCGAGGAGCCGTTGCCGCTCGACACCGGCTACACCCCGCTGTTCGTGGGCGGTTCACGTGGCCGCGAGCACCTGCTGGAGGTCTTCGTCACCGGCCCCGAGGGCGAACGGCCACAGCCGCGGCACGGTGACGTCACCCGCCCGCCCCGGGTGTGGATCCTGACTGAGCAGGAGAAGCTCGCCCTCGTCGTCCTGGGCCGGCGGTACCTTCTCCACGAGCCCCGGCCGCAGCCCCTGACCTGGCGACAGACCGCCGCCGAACTTGCCGAGTCCCAGCCGCACGCGGGCTGGACCGACAAACGCGTCGAACACCTGGTCAACGGCGTACGCACCCGCCTGTCCCGCGACGGAGTCCCCTGGCTGACCCGCGAGGAACTCGGCGAGCCGGTGGGCAACGCACTCAACGACAACCTGATCCGGGCACTGCTGACGTCGACGACGCTCGTACCGATGGACCTGGCGCTGATCGACGCCGCGTGACGCGTGCTCACGGTGTCTCATGTCAGGTGTCGTTTCCGTCATTTCCACGTGGGCCGTCGAGCGGGCAACCAGGTGTCGATGGCGGCCGCCAGTTCGTCGCGGTCGGTGAAGACGTGGCCGTTCATGCCCACGGCCTGTGCGGCGCGTACGTTCTCCTCGCGGTCGTCGACGAAGAGGAAGTCGGCCGGGGCGGCTTGCATGGCGATGGCGCAGTGATGGAAGGCCGCCGGGGACGGCTTGGCCGCCTTGATCTTTCCGGAGAAGGCGACGTGGTCCAGCGTGTGCAGCCAGGGCTGGGCGGCGAGGAAGGCGTCCGCGTGGTCCGAGGGGATGTTGGACAGCAGGGCGACCTCGGTGACGGCGTGGAGGGACTGGACGTAGGCGACCATCCGGTTGTCGACGCGCGACCAGCTGTCGATGTCGGCCAGGCGCAGTTCCTCGATCGTGTCGGCGTCGGCGTCGGCGTCGACGGAGAGCGATCGCAGTACGGCGGTCCAGTACTCGGGCGCGGACTGCCGGCCGGCGTCGTAGGGCGGGCGGCAGGCCCAGTAGGCCGTGGTGAAGGCTTCGGTGGGTGCGTGACAGCGGGCGGCCATCTTGGCCAGGGCGCCCGGGCGTTGGTGGCGGGCGATGACCCCGAAGAGGTCGAACAGCACGATGTGTCGGTCGGTGGGCATGGTGAGGGTTCCTCCGGGTTCTGACGGCCGGGGCGAGAGGGAGAGCCTGTGCGGCACGGAGTGAGCCGTGCCGCACAGGCGGTCAGAGGCTGCCGTGGGCCGGCTCGCGCGTGCGGTCGGAATCGGTGCGCAGGATCCCGGCGGCCACCGCGGTGATCGCGCACAGCAGGATCAGCAGTACGAAGGTGTGGTTCAGGGCGGTGAAGTGGGTCAGCCAGCCGATGACGGCGGGGCCGGCGAGCATGCCGACGTAGCCGAGCCCGGCGACGCGGGAGACATTGGCCCCCGCGGCGGCGGGGTCGGCGTGCCCGGCCGCGCTGAACAGCTGCGGGACACAGCCGGACAGCCCCAGTCCGAACAGCGCCCACCCCGCGAACGCGGCCCACATCCACGGTGAGACGGTCACGATCGCGATGCCGACGGCGGCCGTCGCCGCGCCGTGGCGCAGGATCGCCATGGACCCGAACCGGGCGACTAGGCGGTCGGCGAGCAGCCTGCCGATGGTCATGGTCGCCGCGAAGGTGCCGTACGCGAAGGCGGCGGTGCTCGCGGGCGCGCCGAGGACGTCCTTCAGGTGCAGCGCGCTCCAGTCGTTGGCGGCTCCCTCGCAGAGCATGACCATCAGGGCGAGGGCGGCGAGGATCCAGATGCGCCCGCTGGTGCCGCGGCGCGCGGCGGCCGATGCCTGCCCGGCCTTCCCCGTAGGAGCCGCCTCCTCAGCGGAGTAGGCATCCTCAGCCGAGTGGGCCTCCCCAGCGGAGTAGGCATCCCTCGCAGAGTCGGCGTCGGCAGCGGCGGGCCCCGCCGGCAGCAGCGCCCGTGCCGACACCAGGGCAACCACGACACCCAGCGCTCCCATCGCGGCCATGCCCGCCGCAGGGCTCAGGGCGGCGCTCGCCGCAGCCGCTCCGACGAGCGCGGCGAGGACGCCGCCGACCGAGAACGTGGCGTGGAAGGCGGACATGACGGGCCGGCCGTACGCCTTCTCCACGTGCACGGCGTGGGCGTTCATGCTCACGTCCAGGCAGCCGTTGCAGAACCCGAAGACCATCAGGGCAGCTGCGAGCGTCCACGGGTCCTGGGGAAGGCCGGGCAGCACCAGGGCCGCGCTGCACAGCACGCCGGTGGTGGGGACGACGACGCGCGCCCCGAGAGAGTCGGTCAGACGCCCGGCCACCTGCATACCGACGAAGGCCCCCAGCCCCAGCAGCACCAGCAGCCCCCCGAGCGTCGCGTGACTGATGCCCACGCGCTCCTCGATGGCGGGGATGTTCACCACCCAGGTGCCCATCAGGGTGCCGCAGAGACTGAAGTAGACGAAGGTCGCTACGCGGGCGGCTCGAAGCGGTGCGTTCATGAAACCAACCGTAACGAACATCTGGCTCGATTGAACACTGTCGCTTCGCACACATTGAATGTTCGTTTCGGGTGGTGTTCAATCGCGTCATGAGCAGCACAGACCGGCACGGGATGATCGCGCAGGCCGTCAGGGAGTCGGGAAGGATCACGGTCCAGGAACTCGTCGACCTGACCGGCGCCTCCGAGATGACCATCCGGCGCGACCTCGACGCGCTCGCCGCGCAAGGCGTCCTCGAGCGCGTCCGCGGCGGCGCGCGCACCCTGCTGCTCAGAGGTCAGGAGCCGCCTTTCGCGCTGCGTGCCCACGAGGGCGTCGAGGCCAAGCGCCGCATCGCGGCCGAGGTGTCCTCACTCATCGCCGACGGCGAGACGGTCCTCCTCGACAGCGGCACCACCTGCCTGGAGCTCGCCCACCTGCTGCGCCGGCGCCCGGTCACGGTGATGCCCCTGTCCTTGCAGGCCATCCACGTACTGGGCGAGGCCCCGCGCACGGCCACGCTCATGGTCCCCGGCGGTCAGCCGCGGGCCGCCGAGGGAGCCCTCACCGGCCCTCTCACCCTCACGTCCCTGTCGGCTCTGCGCTTCGACACCGCCGTCATGGGCTGCTGCGGCCTGAGCGCGGCCGACGGCCTGACCGCGTACGACCTCGACGACGCGGCCGTGAAGAAGGCCGCCATCGCCTCCACCCGCCGCGTCATCGTCGCCGCCGACGGCACCAAACTCGGCCACACCGCCTACGCCCACGTCGGCCCCGCCACCCTCCTGCACACGCTCGTCACCGACACGGCGGCCCCGGCCGACGAGATCACGGCCCTCGAAGGCACTGGCATGGTCGTCAGAACCGTCTGACAGGACGTGGACGCAACCGGCGCCTCGACGCCTACCGCGAACCGACCCGCGAAGTAGGGGAGTTCAGACTGCGGCTGCTGCTGCGGCCGCTCCGTGTGTCGCGTGTGCTGGAGGGCTGGAGGAGCTGGTCGACGGGTGCGTAGTCGTCGGTGAGCAGTTGGGCATCGCCGATCCAGGAGGCGAGGTCGTTGCCGGTGGAGGTCTTCCAGCCGGTCTGCCGGGAGTCCAGCGCTTCCTGGGCCGCGCGCAGGTCGACCGGCCGGTCGGAGGCGAGCACCACCAGATTGCCGCCCTCGGACGTGCCGGGGGCCGGGGCGAGGCCGATGTCGGCGGGTTCGCCGACGACGGCCACATGCTCGAACGTCTCGCTGAGGGTGGCCACTTCGGCACGGGCGAAGTCCATACCGCCGTGGTCGATGAGGTTGGCGACGTACAGGCCGTCCTCGTCGAGCACCCGCCGTACGTCCGTCATCGCCTCCGCCGTGGTGAGGTGCCACGGCACGCTGACGCCCCCGAAGGCGTCGCCGACGACGAGGTCACGACTGCCGTCGTCCAGCCGCCGCAGACCGAGCCTGCCGTCCTCGGCGCGTACGTCGATACCGGCGCCCGGTCCCAGACCGAGTCGCTCGCGGTTGATGCGTACGACCCCGCTGTCGATCTCGGACACAAGGCTGCGCGTCCCGGGCCGGGTGGCGGCGAGGTAGCGGGGAAAGGTGAGCCCGCCGCCGCCCAGGTGGTGGGCGACGAGTGGCTCACCCTCGGGAAAGGCGGCATCGACCACCGACGCGATGGCGCGTACGTACGCGAACTCCAGGAAGGTCGGGTCGTCGATGTCGACGTACGAGTGCCGCAGGCCGTCCAGAACGAGGGTCCGGCCGCCGTCCCGGTCGGGGTCGGCGACGACCCGGGCGCAGTGGTACTTGGTCTCCGTGTCGCAGGCACCGGGCGCGACCGTGGTGGCGAGGCCGCCGGCGACGACCACGAGGGTGAGGGCAGGGGTGCCGCTCCACCCGCGCGCCCGCCACTCGACCAGCGCCGCGCCGGCCACCAGCAGTGTTCCGAGGCCGATCAGAATGCCGCTGACCGACAACCGCGACACGAGGACGAAGCCGGTGAGGACGGTCCCGAAGATGGCGCCGACGGTACCGACACCGGACAGCCGGCCGACCACGGTTCCGGTCTCGGCGAGGCTGGTGAGCCGCAGCTTCGTCACGATCGGCGTCACCGCGGAGAGCAGCGCGCCCGGCACGAGTATGGTCAGCGCCGCGATCAGCAGGAGCACCGCCGGTGCCCACTCCGCACTGGTGCGCAGCACGGCGGGGGTGAGCGCCACGACCGCTCCCGACACCCCGAGCGAGGGCCCTATGAGCCGACGCGGATCGACCTGGTCGGCAACGACCCCACCCAGCCACGACCCGAGGGCGATCGCCGTGAGGGCGATACCGATCACCATCGTGCTGGTCTCAAGAGTGAGCCCGAGATAGGGAGCCAGCAGCCGCAGAGCGACGATCTCCACCACCAGAACCGCGGCCGAGGACCCGAACACGAGCGCGGCAGCGGCACGGGGACCCAGACCCTGACTACGAGACGGTCCCTCGGCAACAGACGAGGACGACGATCCGGTCACGAACGACATCCTCGCACGCGCCCCACCGACCGAACGGCATGGTGGAACGGCAGCAGGAAGCTGCAATCATCGTGGGAGTCGGATCACGGGGGTGGGATCACATGACGAACCAGCCGGTGTTCGTCCTCGGCGAGGAACTGCAGGCCCTGGAGCGGGCCGGGTTCGAGACCGAGGCGGAGTTCCAGGAACTGCTCGCGCGTCATCCTCGGGTGCTGGACTTCGGCTCGCTGGCCGATGGCCGGCCGCTGCGACTGGTGCTGGTGGCACGGGAGATGGGGGTGCCGACGAGCACGGAGAGTGCCCCGGCGTACTGGCTTGACCATCTCTTCGTCGACGCCGACGGCGTGCCGACGCTGGTGGAGGTCAAGCGGGCCACGGACACCCGGATCCGGCGTGAGGTCGTCGGCCAGATGCTGGACTACGCGGCGAACGCCGCCCGTTACTGGCCGGCCGCACTGCTGCGGCGTTCCTTCGAGGACACCTGTGTCAAGGACGGCCGATCGCTGGAAGAGGCGTACGGCGAACTCCTTGGCGACCAGGGCGACCGGTCCGCGGAGGAGTTCTGGACGACGGTCGAGGAGCGGTTGGCCGCCGGGCAGATGCGGCTGCTGTTCGTCGCCGACCAGATTCCGCTGGAGCTGCGGGCGATCGTCGAGTTCCTGAACCGCCAGTTGCGTCAGACCGAGGTGTACGCGGTCGAGTTGACCCAGTACCGCGGCGGCGGGGACCTCCGTGTCCTCGTCCCCCGCGTGCACGGCGAGGTCGCCACCGTGGCGAAGTCCCCCTCGGGCCACCGCGCTGCGCAGCGGACGACCCGGGCCGACATGGACGCGGCGATCGCGTCGCGCCCCGACCTGGACGTACGGCGAACCGCGACCGCGCTGCTCGATCACGCTGCGGCCGAGGGGCGGCTCGAGTGCGGGACGGCCAAGTACCGGAGCATGCGCATGTACTACCGCGCCTCCGGACGGGACGTACCGGTCGCGACGCTCTCCCTGCGCGACGACCCGGCGAAGGACGACCTCTCCTTCGCCTTCGGCTCGATCACCTATCACCTCGGCCACGAGCGGGCAGCGGCGTTCGCGGCCTCCCTGCCAACTCTCCCCGGCCTGGCGGAGAGGCTGGAGGCTCTGCCTGCGAAGGGCTACAACGGCTGGCCGTCCGTCTCCCTGGCCGCCCTCGCCTCCGAGCCCACTGCCGTGGAGGGGATTCTGTCGGCGATTCAGCAACTCGTCGGCGGTCACGGCCGCCAGTAAACCTGGTGCCCACCACACCCCGCCCACCGTCCCCCGTCAGACGGAGCCGCACGGCACCGTCACCACATGCTTGCCCGCGACGCCGCCCCGCTCGAACGCCTGGTGTGCCGCGGCGATGTCCGCGAGTGGGTACACGCTGTCGACCACCGGGCGCAGCGAGCCCGATGTGACGAGGTCGGCCACGTCGCGCAGCAGGGGGGTTTCGGGGTTGGCGCTGAAGGTGCGGATGCGGCGGGAGCCGTGGACGCTCGACGCGGCGATTGCGGCCAGCGCCGACGCGGACAGTCCGACGGTGACCATCCGGCCGCCCTTGGCCAACCGGCTCCGGTAGCAGTTCAGTTCCGAGCCGACGGTGTCCACGATGACGTCGAAGGGGCCGATCCCGTCCGAGGTGGTGGAGCCGTGGTCCAGGACCTCGTCGGCGCCGAGGTCGGTCAGGAGCTCGGCGTGCCGGTCGCGGGCCAGGGCGGTCACATGGCCGCCCATGGCGTGCGCCAACTGGACCGCGGCCGTGCCGACTCCGCCGGCCGCGCCCCGCACGAGGACCCGTTCCCCGTCCGTGAGGCGCACGCTGTCGCGCAGCGCGATCAGCGCCGTGGCGCCCGCGACCACCAGGGAGGCCGCGTCGACCGACGAGAGATCCGCCGGGGCCTGCGCGATCCGGTTCGCGGAGACCACGACGTACTCGGCCGCCCCGGCGACGGAGTGCCTCTGCCGGGGATGCACCATGCCCCACACCCGGTCCCCGACCCGGTGGCCCTCGACACCGGCGCCGGTCGCGGCGACGGTGCCCGCGAAGTCCAGTCCCACACCGATGGGGAAGCGGCGTCCCGACACCATCTTCAATTCGCCCGCGCGGACGATCACATCGTGTCCGTTCACGCTGGTCGCCTCCACCGACACCAGCACCTCACCCGCACCGGGAGCGGGACGGTCCACGTCATTGATCCGCAGTACGTCCGCCGTACCGAAACTCATGATCTGAACGGCCTTCATGTCGCTGTCCTTCCGTGACCGGCTGTGGCGTGTCCGATGCTGGACCCCGCACGCGGCATCACGGTCGTTCTCCTTTTCCTGGGTCCGGCAGACCCACCCTCGCGGGCCGCGCCGGCCGCATACTGGCGCAGTGACCGACCCCTCCCACGCCATGGGCGACGACCCCCGACGCGAACTCGCCGAGTTCCTGCGCACCCGCCGAACTCGGCTGCGCCCGCAGGACGTCGGCCTGGAGCCCGGCCCGCGGCGGCGCGTCGCCGGGCTGCGGCGGGAGGAACTGGCGCTGCTGGCCGGGGTGAGTTCGGACTACTACCAGCGCATGGAGCAGGGACGCGACGTACGGCCTTCCGAACAGGTCCTCGACGCCGTCGCCCGCGCCCTCAACTTCTCCGCCGAGGAGACCCGCCACCTGCACAGCCTCGCCGCCGCCGCACGTACCCCCACCCGCCTGCCGCGTTCGTACGAGCCGGAGGAGGTACCGGACACCACGCTGCGACTGCTGCGTACGATGCCCTCGCCCGCTCTGGTCGTCGGCCGTTTCCTGGACGTGCTGGCCTGGAACCCGCTCGGCGGCGCCCTGTTGGGGGAGTTCACCCGGCAGCCGCAGCGGGAGCGGAACCTGCTGGCGCTGTTCCTGAGCCCCGAGGCCGACCGGGCGTGCCCGAACCGGGCGGCCACCGTCGCGGAGCTGATCGGGATGCTGCGGACGCAGGTCGCCGCCGATCCCGGCCATCCGCGCGCGGTCGAGCTGGTGGGTGGACTCGCCGTCCGCAGCGACGAGTTCGCGGCGCTGTGGGCCCTCCACGACGTCGAGGAACCGACCCGCGGCCAGATGCGCCTCGACCACCCCCAGGTCGGCGAACTGAACCTGGACTGGGACGCCTACCCGATACCGGGCAACCCCGGCCCCGTCCTCATGGTCTGCACCGCCGCCGAGGACAGCCCCGATGCCGAGAGACTCCAACTGCTCGCCGACCAACTGCTCGCCGACCGGCTGGGCGCCGCGCGACGGCCATGAAGTACGCCCGGGCCCGCAGACGCCTGTTCTTCGGTGACCATGAAGTACGCCCGGGCCGGCAGACACCTGTTCCTCGTTGACCAGGGGGTATGCCTCAGCCCTGGCGAGGTCCCCCGGTCGTGACGTCGCCGGATACCCCGGTCACGATCTCGCCGGATCCCCGCTCGACCAGCCGGGTCGCAATGGTGACCGTGCGGGTGGGTGACTGGTCGCCGTCCAGTCTGCGGAAGAGCATCTCGGCGGCCGTCCTGCCCAACTGCTCGACGTCCTGCGCGATGACGGAGATCCCCGGGCTGAGGAGGTCGGCCAGGGGGAAGTCGTCGAAGCCCAGGTGGGCGACGGTGTCCTGCAGACCGAGTGCGCGCAGCGCCCGTACGGCCCCGATGGTGACCAGGTTCTGGCTGGTGAACAGCGCGGTGGGCGGGTTCGGCAGCGCCAGCAGCCGCTCGGTCGCGGCGATGGCGGATTCCTCGCTGGCCCCTGTGTGCCGGACGATCTCGTCGTCGTACTCGAGGTGCGCGACCTCCAGGGCGTGCCGGTAACCGTCGAAGCGCTGGGCGGCGGTGGGGATGGTCGCCCGGTCGCCGAGGTAGGCGATGCGGCGGTGGCCCGCCTTCAGCAGGTGGTTGACGGCGGTGAGGGCGCCCTGCCGGTTGTCGGAGACGACGGTGTCCGCGTCGAGCAGGCTGGGCTCGCGGTCGACGAAGACCATGCAGGTGCCCGAGCGCTGCTCGCTGATCAGATAGCTGTGGTCGCGGCCGGCCGGTACGATCACCAGGCCGTCGACCCGCCGGTCGATGAGGGCCCGGGCCAGCTCCCGCTCCCGGGCCGGGTCCTCGTCGAGGCTTCCGACCAGCACGAGCACTCCGCGCTCGCGTGCCACGTTCTCGACGGTGCGGGTCAGGGCCGCCGAGAAGGGGTTCGCCGAGTCCTCGACGAGCATCCCGATCGTGGCCGTCCGGCCGTCCCCGCGGCGCAGGCTGCTGGCGGTCAGGTTGGGCCGGTAGCCCAGTTTGTCGGCCGCGTCACGCACCCGGGCGGCGATGGCCGGATCGACGGTGGGCACCTCGTTGACCACGCGCGAGACCGTCTTGATGGCGACGCCGGCCAGTGCCGCCACCTCACGCATGGTGGGGCGGTTGCGGGGGGACCGGGGCGGCGGCTCGCCCAGAGTCATCGTTGTCTCCACTTGTTTACGCGTTACCTACTCGTTGCCCAAGCATGTCTACCAGTGTCTTGACGCGCTCGTCCATACGGGCCCAGTATCCCGTCGAGTCAACGTTGTCTCAGCGTCGACCAAGGGACGGCTCGAAAGGGATCACGTCATGAACCTCTCCTCCAGCCAGGCGTCGGGCCTTCACGGTCGGCGCACCCGGGCGGCAGCGATCGCCATCACCATGTGCCTCGGCGTCACTCTCGCGGCCTGCGGCTCCTCCGACGGAAGCTCCACCTCGTCCGGCAGCGAGAAGGTGGGTGTGTCACTGATCCTGAAGACACTGAGCAACCCGTACTTCGTGAGCATGGAGAAGGACGCCAAGACGCAGGCCGCCAAGGACAAGGTGAGCCTCACCGTGGCGGCGGGCACGTCGGACGGCGACACCCAGACCCAGATCACCGCCATCGACAACGCCGTCTCGCGCGGCGACAAGGGCATCCTGATCACCACCAACGGCGACGCGGTGAACACCGCGCTGAAGCGCGCCAAGCAGGCCGGCCTCTTCGTGATCGCCCTGGACACCGCGCCCAACCCCGCGAGCGTCGCGGACATCACCTACGCCACCGACAACGAGCAGGCGGGCAGGCTCGACGGCGAGTACGCGGCGGCGGCCCTGGACGGCAAGCCCGCGGTCATCGCCATGCTCGACCTGTTCAACAACCAGGTCGTCTCCGTGGACATCGACCGCGACCACGGCTTCCTGAAGGGCATGGGCATCGACCCGGGCAGCAAGACCGAGAACGGCAAGGAGGCCAAGACCGGGAAGTACACCGGCGGCAAGGGCGGTACGTACACGATCGCCTGCCACCAGCCGACCCAGGGCGCCATCGACGGCGGACGCACCGCGATGGAGAACTGTCTGTCGGCCAACCCGGACATCAACGTGGTCTACGCCATCAACGAGCCGGCGGGCGAGGGCGCGTACAACGCGCTGAAGGCGGCGGGCAAGGAGAAGGGCGTCGCGATCTACGCGATCGACGGCAGCTGCTCGGGCCTGAAGAACGTCACCAGCGGCAAGTTCGCCGCCGACGCCGTGCAGTACCCGGGCAAGATGGCGGCGCTCGGCGTCAGCTCCATCGCGAAGCTGGCCCGCGGCGGCAGCAAGCCCAGCGTGACCAACGGGAAGTCGTTCTACGACACCGGCACCGCGCTGGTCGCCGCCAAGTCCATCGGGGGTCTGAAGGTCCAGTCCCCGTCGCAGGCCGCTTCCGCCTGCTGGGGCAGCTGACCCGGCCGGCCGGGTGTGCCGCAGGTACGGCACCGGCGGCACACCCGCACCACATGGCCATGAGCCCCTGAGCCCGTACGACGGCCTGCGCGAAGGCCCGTACGAAGGTCCGCACTAGGGAAAGAACCGGAAGGACCACCCCCTGTGACCACCCACGTGGACAGTAGTCAGGCAACACCGGCACCGGCGGAGGAGTTCCTCAACCGGCCCGCCACACCGGCCCAGCGCATCCAGTCGGTGCTGCACCGTCAGCCGGCGCTCAGCCCGGCGATCGTGCTGGTGCTCGCCGCCATCGTGTTCTCCCTGGTCAACGACCGCTTCTACGCGTTGCAGAACCTGTCGTTGGTCGCGCAGCAGACGGCCGTCATCGGCTCGTTGGCGGTCGGCCAGACCGTCATCATCCTCACGGCCGGCATCGACCTGTCCATCGGCGCGGTCATGGTGCTCTCCTCGCTGCTGATGTCGAAGCTCGTCGCGGACAACGGTCTGCCGGGCGTGCTGGCCCTGCTCGCGGGGGCGGCCGTCGCCGTTGCCGCACAGGCCGTCAACGGGCTGCTGGTGACCAGGATCAAGCTGCCACCGTTCATCGTCACGCTCGGCACCCTCAGCATCTTCACCGCGATCACGCTCATCTACGCCAAGGGCCAGACCGTCTCCCTGCAGCCGGGCAACATTCTCATGTGGAGCGGCGAGACCGTGTCCATCGGGCAGTTGAACCTGACCAACGGCGTCCTGCTGATGATCGCCCTGTACGTGGTGATCGGCTACGCGCTGCGCTACACCGCCTGGGGCCGTCACCTGTACGCCGTCGGTGACGACATCGAGGCCTCCCGGCTGGCCGGCATCTCCGTCAACCGGGTGCTGCTGAGCGCCTACGTGGTCGGCGGGTTCGCCATCGCGGTGGGCGCCTGGATCCTGGTCGGCCGGGTCGGCGGCGGTGACCCCAACAGCGGCCTCAACGCCAACCTGCAGTCCATCACCGCCGTCGTCATCGGCGGCACCAGCCTGTTCGGCGGACGCGGCGTGGTGATCGGCTCGCTGATCGGCGCGCTCATCGTGCAGGTCTTCGTCAACGGTCTGGCACTGGCCGGGATCGACCCCAACTACCAAGTCCTCGCAGTCGGCGTCCTGGTCATCGCCGCTGTCTCCGTCGACCAGTGGATCCGGAGTGTGAAGTCGTGACGCCCGCCAGCACCCCTGCCACCGCCCCCGTTCTCGAGGCCAAGGGCCTGGTCAAGGTCTTCGGCCGGGTCATCGGCCTGAACGACGTCGACCTCACCCTCTACCCCGGCGAGGTCCTCGCCGTCATCGGCGACAACGGCGCCGGCAAGTCCACCCTGATCAAGTGCCTCTCCGGAGCCCTTGTCCCGGACCGGGGCAGCATCCTGGTCGACGGCTCCGAGGTGAACTTCAAGCGCCCGCAGGACGCCCGCGAGGCCGGCATCGAGACGGTCTACCAGACCCTCGCCGTGGCCCCGGCGCTGGACATCGCCAGCAACCTGTTCCTCGCGCGCGAGATCCGCCGCAAGGGTGTGCTCGGCTCGGTGTTCCGCATGCTCGACACCGGCGAGATGAAGCGTCAGGCGTCCGACCACATCAAGCGGCTGGGCATCGGCACCCTGCAGAACATCAACCAGGCGGTGGAGACGCTCTCCGGCGGCCAGCGGCAGTCGGTGGCCGTCGCCCGGACGGCGATCTTCGGCGGCCGGGTCGTCATCCTCGACGAACCCACCGCCGCCCTCGGCGTCCGCGAGACCGGCCAGGTGCTCAAGCTCGTACGAGACCTGCGCGACCAGGGCCTCGGCATCATCCTGATCAGCCACAACATGCCCAACGTCTTCGATGTCGCCGACCGCATCCACATCCAGCGCCTGGGCGGCTGCGCCGGGGTCATCACCCCGCGGTCGCACTCCATGGAGGACGCGGTGGCCATCATGACCGGCGCGAAGAAGCTCGTCCCGGAAGCCGGCTGAGAGGCAGGGACGGGATGGCCGACACGTACGAGATCGCAGAAGGCCTCCTGGGCGAGGAACCCACCGTGACCGTCTCCGCACCGGACGGCCGAACCCGCGCCGTCCTCGCCCTGCGCGGGGCGACACTGCTGAGCTGGCAGGTCACACGGGGAACGACCGGACAACGGAGGGAACGAACGGAACCGGCGGAGCGAACAGAGCCGCCGGAGCCGCCGGAGCCGCCGGAGCTGGCCGAACTGGCCGAACCAACGGAACTGACGGAGCTGACGGAGCTGACGGACGGCTACCGCGACGAGACGGAGCTGCTGTCACAGGACGGCGTACGGGCGGGCCTGCTCGCCCCGTTCCCCAACCGCGTCGCAGACGGCCGCTACCACCACGACGGCCGCGACCACGACCTGCTGCCCGGCGGCGTCGGGGACCGCACGATCTACCACGGCTTCGCGCGCGAAGCGCCGTTCCGGCTGGTCGGTGCCACCATGACGGCCGACTCGGCGCGCCTGCGGCTGCGCAGCACGAGCATCAGACCGGGCCGTTACGCCGGCTACCCGTTCGCGCTCGACCTCGACGTGGAGTACGCGATCGGCCACCGCGAACTCGCCATCGAGATCCGGGCGACGAACGTGGGCGAGACCACCGCCCCCTACGCGTCGGGCTGGCACCCCTACTTCACCCTCTCCCGCCCCATCGACGACCTGGTCCTCCAGATCCCCGCCCACACCCTGATCCGCACCGACGCCTCCCTCATCCCCCTGCCCGGAAAGGAGGCCCTGCTGCCCCTGGACCGCTGCCCCGACCTGGACTTCCGGACGCCCAGGAAGCTCGGCGACGCCGTCATCGATGCCTGCTTCGCGGACCTGGCACCCGGCCCCGACGGCCGGACCGAGACGGTACTGAGCGACCCCGCGACCGGTGCCGAACTACGGATCTGGCAGCACGGCGGCTACCTGCACGTCTTCACCGGCGACACCCTGGCCCGCGACCGGCGCGCCTCCATCGCCCTGGAACCGGTCGAGACGACGACCGACGCCTTCAACCGCCCCGAACTTGCCACCGCCCTCTCCCTGGAGCCCGGCCGCCAACGTGAATTCCGCTTCGGCGTCACGTACCGGCCCTGACACGGCTCGGCCGCAAGGCCGAACCGCATCCGGGTGGTCGCTGCCACGCCCGGACAACAAACAACCCCCGGGCCCATGGCCTGGGGGTTCGTGTTGGAGCGGGTGACGAGAATCGAACTCGCACTCTCAGCTTCCGTACGCGGCGGCTATTCGCCCTTCCCGCCGCTTGCCTTGCCGTTGCCGGCCCCGTTTTCCGCGCCACCGGCGTCGTTGCCGGGATTCCCGTTGCCCGACGTGCCGGTGTTGCCCGCCGTGCCCGTGCCGGCGTCCGCGGCGCCCTCGCCGGGTTTGCCCGTGCCGCCGGACCTGCCCGGTGCGGCTGTCGCCCGCGCCAGCCGCTCGGCGCAGTACGCGGCGACCTTGCCCTCGCCGCCCGCCGCCGCGACGAGTTGCTGCCAGGCCGTCGAGTCGAGCGCCTTGCCGCGGTCCTTGACGTGCTCGTAGGCGCGGCAGTGGGCCTCGGTGTCCTGGGCGGCGGCCGGGCCGTCCTTCGGTCCGCCGCCCGAGGAAGCCGACGAGGTCTCACCACTCGGCCGGGCCGGGGCGGACACCGAGGGGTGCGCGGTCTTCCGGTCGGCACCGGCGCCGCCCGTGGACGAGCCGGCCGACCCGATGGCCGCGACCGCGACACCGCCCAGGGCGAGGCTGGCGAACACGGCGGCGAACGTCGTCTTCACAGGGCGCCCGGTTCGCCGCTCCGCGGGCAGCCGCCAGTCGTCCCGGCGCCGGGTACGCTCCCGATGCCCGCCCGCGCCGCGGGCGGCCCGGAAGGCGGCCACGGCCCGCCGCTCGGCTTCGGGGGCGACATCGCCTCCGCGCAGGACGGCGGCCAGTACCGTCTCCAGCGCCGTGTCGTCACACACGTCCCACGGGGCGGACACCGCGTCGTCAGGGTGCACACATCGACGGCCCGGCACTCCGTCGCCGCTCAGCCGTTCACCCATGTCCGCTTCCGTTCCTGTCCGACATGTTCGATTCACCTGGCGTTCCGGGCCCTGCTGCCTGTCCGCCGGCCCACTGCCGCGGGCGTCGTTCACTTCGACTCCCCCAGCGTCCGGGACGCCTCATCCGTCACACCCTCTGCCGCCTGGAACCCGACGCCCAACTGATGGGCGAGGCGTTTCAGACCCCGGTGGGCGGCGGTGCGCACCGCTCCGGGGCGCTTGCCGAGGACGCGCGCGGCGGCAGTACCGTCCAGGCCGACGACGACTCGAAGGAGCACGGCCTCGGCCTGGTCCTTCGGCAGTCCGCGGACCAGTTCCAGGGCCCGCTCGGTGGAGAGGGTCTCCAGTGCCTCGTCATGGGTGGTGTGCGGGCCGGGCAGGTTCAGTACGTCCTGTTCGGTCCCTCCCGACCGGGGCCGCACGCGCTGGCGGCGCAGATGGTCCAGTGCCCGGTGCCGGGCGATGGTCGCCGTCCAGCCGCGGAAACCGGCCCCGTCACCCTTGAACCGTGCGAGGTCACGGGCGATCTCCAGCCAGGCGTCGGACGCCACGTCCTCCGCGTCCTCGCCGACGAATCCGCGCAGATACCCGAGCAGGCCCGGCTGCACGATCCGGTAGGCGACCGCGAAGGCGGTCTCGTCCCCGTCCTGGGCCCGCGCGACTGCCGCGCCCAATTCCCCGTCGTACGTCTGTACGCGGCGGGATTGCCGTGCCTGGCCCAAGACTGTCCTCGTTCGCACCTGGTTCAAAGCGAGTCCGTTCCGTCCGACGAGCCCCGTTGGCATCGACGGCCCCATTGAGACCAGCGCGCGTTCTCACGGAAGTGTCACAACGCATCACGCGTCCCTCACGTGGTCGTCGGAGCGCCTGCCGCGTGGGTGGCGAAGCCGCGAGGGCCGTCGCCGGCCCCAAGGAAACGGCGACGTAAGGACGTTGAGCCGATCCGTACGCCGATCCGTACGCCGGGCCGGACGGCGTTGCGGCTCAGCGACGCCCGGCGAATCCGGTGATCGGTGATGGGTGATCGCCAGGCCGGACATCGGTGCCAAGACCACTCCCGGAACGCGGCGTGCGCCGGGCGGAGTGACGCTCCGGCGTCCCCGTGCGCTCCCTCTGTGATGAGCCTCTACTTTCCTTTGCGAGCGGTGCCGCCCCCGGCACTGCGCAACAGCGCGACCTGGCTGGAACGGCTGTTCGGGGACGACTCGGACACCGTCCGGCACCGCGTCGACCGGCACCGCGGGGATGTGCTGGACAAGCGATATCTGGACCAGGAACGCCTCTACACCGGCGATCCCCCGCACCGCGCGGAGGACCGACCTCAGGCCCAGGTGGTGCTCGGCGGTCGGCCGGTGTTCCACCCCGATCGGTACAAACCGCCGTTCCTGGTGCTGACGGCGGGCCAGGCGCACCGGGTGGCCAGGTTCCTGACGATGGCCGACTTCGACGCGCTGTGGGTCTTCGCCCGCGACGAACTGCTGCCGCGCTACGGCGGCGTCACCGCGGAGCCCGACACGCGGGGCGTTTTCGCGGCGGCGCATCGGGAGCTGACGGAGTTCTACACGCGGACGGCCGCGCGCGGGGATGCGGTGGTGAAGTGGCTGCCGACCTGAAGCACGCGGGCTCGGTGGATGCGGTCCGGCTCCCCGCGCGTCCTGCCCGGAACGCTTCTACGGTTGAAGCAGAGCGTGGCGCCGGCGGATGCCCGTTCTGTCCGCCTCGGCCACACCCCGTCCTGGCGCCGTCAGCGCCTGAAGGAGGCCACCCGGCATGTCCACAGCATCCGACACCCCTGTCCTGGACACCCTCGCCGCCATGACCGTCGACTCTCTTGAGCGCTGCGGTCTCCCCCCGGACACCCTCATCCTCACTCGCATTGCCGCGCTCGCGGCCTCGGACGCGCCCCCCATCTCCTACCTCGCCCACATCGACCCAGCCCTCAGGGCCGACCTGACCGCCGCTCAGCTGCAGGATGTCCTGGTTGCCATCGCCCCCATCGTGGGCACAGCGCGAGTGATGACGGCGGCGGGCAACATCGCCGAGGCGCTGGGTGTCGCGATCGCGGTCGCCGACGCCGAGGCCAGGGGCTGAGAAGGGACAGACACCCAGCGGTCACCGCGCGTCCGATGTCCCGCCGTCCACAGCCGCGGCGCAGCGACGGGGCGCGTCGGCGGCCCGGTCGGTCCTGGTGAGCGCGGCACCCGCAGCGACTGACTCGTGCGGGTTACCCGGAATGCGGACGGACGCGATCATCCCTTCACTGGAGTCGTCGGCCTCTGCCCGCTGAACCACCAGGAGGGCAAAATGCCCCGCCCCAAGGGCCTGCTGCTGTTGACGGCGGTGGGTTGCTGCGCCGCCGTGCTCACCGGTTGCTCGGACGACGGCACTCCCTCTTCGGTGTCGTCGGCCGCCGGCGAGGCCGCCTCGTCGGCTTTCGCGTCGGCGACGGCGAAAGCGGGCCGCGAGCTGGACGAGATCAAGAGCGGCGTGGACGTGAAGTCCGATGTGAAGCTTGCCGAACCGGGCAAGGACAACGACGGCCGGGCGACCGTCGAGATCACCGCCGCCAACACCACGAATTCCTCCAAGTCCTTCGCGGTCCAGGTCGACTTCACCGACACCAGCGGCAACCGGCTCGACGTGGTCGTCGTCACCGTGTCTGGCGTGGCCGCAGACAAGACCGGCACGGCGACGGCCCGCAGCAACCGCGAACTGTCGGGCGAGGTGAAGACGGAAGTGGCGCGGGCGGTGCGGTACTAGTGCCGGCATCCTCCATCCATTGAATTGAATGGCCTGGACAACAAAGAACCCCCGGGTCAATGACCTGGGGGTTTTGCGTGGAGCGGGTGACGAGAATCGAACTCGCACTCTCAGCTTGGGAAGCTGATGTTCTACCACTAAACTACACCCGCGAAAGACGCCGGTTCGGACGGTTTGGACCGGTGTCGGAAACGCGGAATCACCATACCTCATGCCAGGCCCCCGGCGCTGAAGCCGTGGGGCCCGGTGCTGTTTCGGGGGGTGGACGGGGCTGCGGGGCGCGGGAGTTGGGGCGTACGGTGGAGGGGTTGAAGAGGGGCTGCGCGGGATCGGAGTGCCGCCTGGAGGGTCGTCCGCTTCGTCCCGTAATGTGACGCTTCCTCGTCAGGCAGACTTGGCTCTTGGGGAAGGGACTCTGGGGACTTGATGGAACGCAGCACCGTCGTCCGTTGTGCCGAAGGGCACGTGTTCAGCACCGCCTCGCTTCCGATGCAGCAGGCCGATCGGCTCGGCCCCGGCCGGCTGATCCGTTGCCCACGCTGTGCCCGGCTCCGCAATGTCGTACCTGTGGAGTATCAGAAGCACTGAGTGCGCGAAGCGCGCGGTACGCAGTGCCGGGTGCCGCGCGTTCGCCTTGTTCGTAGTCGCCCGGGTCCGCCACGATCACCGGATTGTGGTGGGCCCGGGCGCTCTGCGTATCCTCGGGGCGTGCTTCTCTCTGACAAGGACATCCGGGCCGAGATCGACGCCGGGCGCGTGCGGATCGATCCCTACGACGAATCCATGGTGCAGCCGTCGAGCGTCGACGTGCGGCTCGACCGCTACTTCCGGGTGTTCGAGAACCACCGCTATCCGCACATCGATCCGTCCATCGAGCAGGCGGATCTCACTCGGCTCGTCGAGCCCGAGGGGGACGAGCCGTTCATCCTCCATCCCGGGGAGTTCGTCCTCGCGTCGACGTACGAGGTCATCACCCTTCCCGACGATCTGGCGTCCCGGCTCGAAGGCAAGAGTTCGCTCGGGCGGCTCGGGCTTGTCACGCACTCCACCGCCGGGTTCATCGACCCCGGCTTCTCCGGGCACGTGACCCTTGAGCTGTCCAACCTCGCGACCCTCCCCATCAAGCTCTGGCCGGGCATGAAGATCGGGCAGCTGTGCATGTTCCAGCTCAGCTCGTCGGCCGAGTTCCCGTACGGGAGCGACCGGTACGGGTCCCGCTACCAGGGGCAGCGCGGGCCGACCGCCTCACGCTCCTTCCTCAACTTCCATCGGACCCAGGTGTGAGTGGCGGAGACATGGGTGGAGACATGGGTGGAGATATGAGTGATCCGAGCGACGTGAGCGGCGTGCGCGAGAACCTCACCTACGAACGATTCGGTCTCGCCGTCCGCGAGCTCGCCCAGACCATCGCCGACGACGGGTACGAGCCCGACATCGTGCTCAGCATCGCCCGCGGCGGTGTCTTCGTCGCCGGCGGGCTCGCGTACGCCCTCGACTGCAAGAACATCCACCTCGTGAACGTGGAGTTCTACACGGGGGTCGGGACCACTCTCGACATGCCGGTCATGCTCGCGCCCGTGCCCAACACGATCGACTTCTCCGACAAGAAGGTGCTGATCACGGACGACGTCGCCGACACCGGCAAGACGCTGAAGCTCGTGTACGACTTCTGCGTCGACGCCGTCGCGGAGGTGCGGTCCGCCGTCATCTACGAGAAGTCGCAGTCCCTCGTGAAGTGCGAGTACGTGTGGAAGCGGACCGATGAGTGGATCAACTTCCCGTGGAGTGTCGAGCCGCCTGTGGTGAAGCGGGCCGGCCAGGTTCTCGACGCCTGACATTTCACGTTCGCGCTCCGCTGGGGCCGATTTTTGGCTACGGCCCCGTTGCTGTGGCTGGTTGCGCAGTTCCCCGCGCCCCTTGAGGGGGCGCCCATTCCACTCGGCACCCATGAACCGCTCAGGGCCCCGTCGCCCTGGGCGGTTTTTTCGTGCCCTTAAAAAAACGCTTGCGTTTCGCTAGTGGCCCCCGTAGCGTTCGTGTACGAAACCGTTTCGTATCGATCGCGGGTGCAGGGAGGGCGGGTCACGATGATGAGCAGTCCGGTGGTTCTCGCGCTCGCGCTCTCTCTGGTCTCCGCGTTCTGTTATGCGGCGGCTGCCGTGGTTCAGGAGCGGACCGCGGCCGGTACGGCTGATCTGCGGGGCACGCTGGCGCGCGGCTCGTGGTGGGGGGCCGTCGGGCTCAACGCCTCCGGTGCGCTGCTGCATGTGGTCGCGCTGCGGTACGGGCCGCTGACCCTCGTGCAGCCGCTCGGGGCGCTGACCCTTGTGGTGGCGGTGCCGTTGGGGGCGCTGGTTGCCCGGCGGCGGACCTCCGGTACGCAGTGGCGCGGGGTGGCCCTGACTCTTGTGGGGCTTACCGCGCTGCTGGCGGCCACCGCCTCCGGGAGCGCGCCGGCCGACACCCTCGGGACCGGCGAGGTCCTCGCGGTCGCGCTCGTCGCCCTCGGCGTCATCGCGGTGCTCGTCCGCTTCGCCTCGGGCGGTTCGGCCCTCGGCGGGCTCGCCTTCGCCGCGGCCTCCGGTATCGCTTCCGGGGTCGGCTCCACGCTGGCGCAGAAGCTCGCCGTCGGGCCGACGCTGTCGTGGAGCGTGGCGGTGGTCGCGGTGCTCACCGTCGCGTTCGCCTCGGGCGGGCTGCTGCTCTCCCAGAAGGCGTACCGCAGCGGCCTCGGCGGACCGCTGGCCCTGCTCACCCTCGTCAACCCGGTCACCGCGTCCGTCATCGGCATCGGTCTGCTCGGCGAGGGCTTCCAGTACGGCACGACCGGCACCCTGATCGCCCTCGCCGGTGCGGTGGCGGCCGCCCGGGGCGTGGTCCTGCTCAGTCGTCCTCAGTCCCACCAGGACCGGACCGGCCGACGCGCCTCCGCCCCCGCCGCCACCCGCGATCAGCCCCGGCTACCGCGCCCCACCCGCCTCCTCCGCGCCGGGCTCCCGTCCGCCGCGCGCGTACGCCCCGTCACCGTCGAACTCACCGGCACGAGCCGGGCCGTCTGAGAATCCGAGAATCCGAGAAGGAGAACACCAACACATGACCACCGCCTTGACCCCCGTCTCCGCCTCGACCATGGCGGCGCCTCTCTCGCTGCGGCCCCGGACCACCGTGCGCGCCGCGGGACTCGTGGACGTACCGGCCGTGGCGCGTCTCATCGCCCCGGCCGACGCCGGAGCCGTTCCGCACGTCCCGCCGCACCCGGACGCCGCCCCCGTCGACTGGGACCGGGCCCGCCGTGCCATGCGGCTGATGCTGGCCCATCACGCCCTTGAGGACGGTCAGGTGTGGGTGGCCGAGCGTGAGGACGGCACGCTGCTCGCGGCGGCCGTCTGGCTGCCTCCCAACCCCGGTGCCGAGCCGCCCGACCGGCGCTTCAGCAGCCTGCTCTCCCGCGAGCTCGGCCTCGGCCCGCAGGACTGCCCGGCCCGCTCGGACCGCTCGGACGGCCCGGACCGCCTGTTCCTGTCGGCCGGGCCCGACGCGGACCGCTGGAAGCCCGACGAGTCCCACTGGAAGGTGGTCGTCGTCGGCACGCTGGACGACACCAGCGCCTGGGACCACACCGTGGCCGCCGACCTGCTGGCGCCCGGGCTGGGTGCCGTCGACGAGGAGGGCGGCACCGCCGTCGCGGTCACGCTCTCCGCCCGGCACGGGGACCAGCTGCGGCCCCTCGGGTTCCGCCGGCCGCGTGCGGTCTGCCTCACGCCGGGCGGGAGTGTGTGGATGACGACCCGTCAACCGGTGCGCACAGCACGGGAATCCGTTGCACCAGGTTGTTTCCGAAGCCTCCCCGGTTCCAGGGCTGCGTGACCGGCTGGGTGTTGCCCGCGGCGTCCGTGGCCCGGGCCGTCAGCACGTGGGTGCCGGGGGCCGCCGTCCAGGGCGCCTGCCAGTGGCGCCACGACCAGGCGTGGCCCGGGCGGCCGTCCGGCGGGTCGAGTTCCGCCTCCTGCCAGGAGCCGCCGTCGTCCGTGCTGACCTCGACCTTCGTCACCGGCGCGTGGCCCGACCAGGCGCGGCCCTCCAGCTGCAGTGGACCGGGGCGTACGACCCTCGTGCGGGACATGAAGTCCGGGAAGCCGGGCGGGACCATCAGCGCGCGCGGCGCGATACGGGTGACCGGGGCGCCGGGCTCGTCGGGGTCCTGGCGGTAGCGGTACGCCACCGACTGCTGGAAGCCCGTGAACGGGGTGTCGGTGAGTGTGATGTCCCGCAGCCACTTCACATGCGCCATGCCGTACCAGCCGGGGGCCACCAGCCGCAGCGGGTGGCCGTGCTGCGGCGGGAGCGGGGCGCCGTTCATCTCGTACGCCACCAGGACCTCCCGGTCGGCGGCCGTGGCGTCGGCCAGCGTCAGGCTGCGGCGGTAGTCCTGCTCGACGCCGCGTTCCACGCCGTGGTCGGCTCCCGTGAAGACCGCCTCGACGGCGTCCGGCTCGACCCCGGCCTCGGCGAGCAGCGTCCGCAGGGGTACGCCGGTCCAGTCGGCCGTGCCGACCGCCTCGACCAGCCAGGGCTGGCTCACGGGGCGCGGGGTGAGGCGGGCCCGCCCGTTGCCCGCGCACTCCATGGTCACGCGGTGGGTGACGGGCGGCAGGGAGTACAGGGCGGACAGGTCCAGGACCAGGGGCTCCCGGACCAGGCCGCCCACCGTGAGCGTCCAGGTGTCGGCCTCGGCGGGCGGGACGTACGGGATGTCGTAGTGGACCAGTACGTAGTGCAGGCCGGGCGGGGTCACGTCGTGGCGCAGCGCCTCCAGGAGGAGGCCGTGGTTGCGGGCCGCGAGGCCCAGCTCCTCCTGGCTGATGCCCTCGTCGGGCCCGGCCACGCGGCCCGGTGCGCTGACCTCGGCCAGTGAGCCGCCGGCCCCGCGCGTAGGTCCACGTCCGTCCGTGCCGCCGCCTGTGTCGCCGTCCGTGTCGCCGTCCATGGCTCCATGGTGCTCCCCCCGCCCCGCCCGGGCACCCCGCTCGCGATTGCCAGTCCTGCCGAGCGGCGAGACCCTTGACATATCGGCCCTGGGGCGGATGAAACGTGCGATCGCGGACGGACCGTACCTACCGGGCCTCGCGAGGAGAGCGATCGTCATGGGCGGCAGCACGGACAGCACCACCGGCAACAGCGGCGGCGGTTTGGACGGTACGACCCTTGAGGCGATGCGGACCGGACTGCGCGGGCCGGTCATCGCGCCCGAGGACGGCGCGTACGACGAGGCCCGGTCGATCTACAACGCGATGATCGACCGGCGGCCGGCCGCCTTCGTGCGGTGTGCGGACGCCGGGGACGTGATGAACGCGGTGGACTTCGTCCGCGACCACGGGCTCGAACTCGCCGTGCTCGGCGGCGGGCACAGCGGCCCGGGACTGTGCCTGGTGGACGGCGGAGTCACCCTCGACCTGTCGCCGATGCGCTGGGTGCGGGTCGACCCGGTCGCGAAGACCGCGCAGGTCGGCGGCGGCAGCACGCTCGGCGACCTGGACCACGCCGCGCACGCCTTCGGTCTCGCCACCCCCGCCGGGATCATGTCGACGACGGGCGTCGGCGGCCTGACCCTCGGCGGCGGACACGGTCACCTCACCCGCAAGTACGGGCTCACGGTGGACAACCTGATCTCCGCGGACGTCGTCCTCGCCGACGGCAGCTTCGTCACGGCGAGCGAGACCTCGTACCCGGACCTCTTCTGGGCGCTGCGCGGCGGAGGCGGGAACTTCGGGATCGTCACGTCCTTCACCTACCGGCTGCACCCGCAGCACTCCGTGGGCGTCGGCATCACGGTCTGGCCGGTGGATCACACGCGTGAAGTGCTGCGCTGGTACCGGGAGTTCCTGCCGCAGGCGCCCGAGGACCTGAACGGCTTCTACGCGGTGCTCTCCGTGCCGCCCGGGCCGCCGTTCCCCGAGGAGCTGCACGGGCACAGGATGTGTGCCGTCGTGTGGTGCTGGACCGGTGACCTGGCGCTGCTGGACGAGACGCTCGCGGTGGTGAACGACGCCGGGCGCCCGGCCTTCCACTTCACCAGCCCGATGCCGTACCCGGCGCTGCAGAGCATGTTCGACGAGCTGATCCCCAAGGGCCTGCAGTGGTACTGGAGCGGTGACTTCTTCGACCGGATCACCGACGAGGCGGTCGACATCCACCTCAAGTACGGCGAGAACCTGCCGACCGACCTGTCGACCATGCACCTCTACCCGGTCGACGGGGCCGCCTCCCGGGTCGGCTCCTTCGACACGGCGTGGGCCTACCGCGACGCCGTCTGGTCGGGCGTCTTCGCGGGCATCGACCCGGACCCGGACAACGCCGGGCTCATCAAGCAGTGGTGCACGGACTACCGGGAGGAGCTGCACCCGTACTCGATGGGCGGCGCGTACGTGAACTTCATCGGGCCGGGTGAGGGCCAGGAGCGGGTCAGGGCCACCTACCGCGACCACTACGACCGGCTCGCGGAGGTGAAGCGGACCTACGACCCGCACAACCTCTTCCACGCCAACCAGAACATCGAGCCGGCGCACTGGCCCCAGGGCGACGCCTAGGGCCCGTCGGACAGGCGCTAGAACGTACCGAGCTTGATGATCGACAGCAGGGCGATCAGTTGGATCGCCGACGCTCCCAGGGCCTTGGGCCACGGCAGGTCGTGCGACTTCTTGACCATCAGCGTGAAGAGCACGCCGGCCCCGACCCAGGTCGCCCAGCCCAGCAGCTGCACGAACGGCGCGTCGCCGCCCGCGAACATCGCGACGACCAGTCGCGGCGCGTCCGTCAGCGACATGATCAGCATGGAGAGGCCGACCGTGGGCTGCCAGGCGCCGTCGCCGCCGAGCTGGCGGGCGAGGGTGTGCGTGACCACGCCCAGGATGAACGCGCTGAGGACGATCGCGATCGACGTCGTCAGGACGATCGGCACCGCGTTCGACAGGGTGGCGTTTATGACGTCCGCGCGGGCGCCGTCGAAGCCGAAGACCGCCAGCAGGCCGTAGAGGAACGACACGATGAGGGCGGGGGCCCACATCGTGTAGTCGCGCATCTGCAGGAAGGTCTGGTTCGGGCGCATGATGACGCCGGTCAGCAGTTCCTTCCAGTGCAGCCGCGGGCCCACCGGGGGTGCGGTCGTCTGGCCCGCGCGGTACGTGCCGCCCGGGTTGTACGGGTCCTCGCCGACGGAGAACGCCGTGGTGTGACCCGGCTGGTTCGCCGCGTACGGGTCCTGGCCCTGGCCCTGACCATGATGGTCGTGGTCGCCGAAGTACTCCGGCTCACCGTGCCCGTTCGTCTGGGGCCACTGCTGCGGCCCGTTGCCACCGCCACCGCCGCCATTGCCGTACCGCTGCTGATGCTGCTGCGGGTACGGCTGGGGCGCGGGGGGATAGCCGTACGACGGGCCGCCCTGGGGGGCCTGCTGTCCGTAAGGCTGCTGCCGCGCCTGTTGTTGCGGGTGCGCCTGCTGCGTGCGGTTGTCCCGGCCGCGTCCGATCCTGAATCCAGCCACGTAATCGAACGTACCTGGTCCCGCACAGTGACGTGCCGGGCCCGGGGCAACGGGCCCGGCTTTGCTGCCGAGCTGTGACATCCCCTAAGGGACTTCCCAGGGGACCGACATGGGTTCTCCGGGGAGATTCTCGGGGTCTTTTCAGTGGCTGCTCAGGGTTTGGCCGTACGCGAGCGCGCTGGACGCGGCCGGGAGGCCGAGCTTGGTGGGCGTGACCGTGTAGGAGCCGTCGGCGCTCGCGCGGGGGAGGACCCACACGCCGCCGGACTTCGCGTTCTCGCCGGGGGAGCCGACCGCGATGTCCGGCCTGCCGTCGTGATCGTAGTCACCGGTCGCGACGGCGGCACCGAAGGCGTCGCCCGCCTCCGCGGCGCCGGGGACGCGCGGGGTGCCCTGGTTGTACGCGACGGAGTGGCCTTCGCCATCGGCGTCGACCAGGCCGGTCGCGCCGCCGAAGAGGAGGGTCGCGGCGCCCGCACCCGCCCGCGTGCCGATCGCCTCGCCGGGGGCGCCCGCGACCAGGTCGTCGCGGCCGTCGCGGTTCACGTCCGCGACGGCCAGGGAGGCGCCGAAGCGGTCGCCGGTCTCGGCCACGCCCGGCACGCCGACCGTGTCCTGGCCGATGGTCTGCGCGCGATAGCCGAACGAGCCGTCCGGGCCGCTGCCGTAGTGGACATGGATGCCGCCGCCCTTCGCGAACTCCTCCGGACCGCACGGGTCGTCGATGTTCTCGTCGGCGATCTCGCGGCACTCGCCGAGGGCCAGGTCGTCGTTGCCGTCGCCGTCGAAGTCCCCGGCGGCGAGGGCCGAGACACCGGCGTTGTCGGTGTTCCAGGTGTTGGCCATGCCCTGCTCCGCCGCGTCCCAGGCCCACAGCCGTACGTGCGACTGCGTGAACGGGGCGTCGACCGTCCAGTACGCCAGCGCCAGGTCCGCCGTGCCGTCGGCGGTGAAGTCGCCGGTGGCGAGGACGGGCGCGCGACCGCCCATGGGGGCGGTGAGGACGGTGGTGAGGATGCCGTCGGCCGTGCGCAGCACGACCTTGTCCCGGCCGCCGATCACGATGTCCCTGCTGCCGTCCCCGGTCAGATCGGCCGCCGCGACCGACCCGCCGTACGCCGCCGACGCCGCCGGGCCGGTGAGAGCCGTGGAACCGTGGCTCGGGCCGCCCCTCGCGCCGCCCACGACGGTGACCATGCCCGCGTCCACGCCACGGTCGGTGACGTCCTCGCCGGGGGCGCCGGCGAGCAGCTCCGCGATGCCGTCGCCGTTGAGGTCCTCCAGAACCGCGGAGGCGCCGAACCGGTCGCCCGCCTCCGGAGAGCCGGGCACCTCGGCGGTGGCCTGGCTGACCCGGATACTGCCGCGGGAGCCGAGCCCCTTCGGGCCGCCCCACACGACGTTGACGTATCCGGCCTTCGCCTTGCCGTCGACGGCTCCGTCGGGGACGCCGACGGCGAGGTCCGCGTAGCCGTCGGCGTTGAAGTCGCTCGTGGTGGGGGAGGGTTGGGCCGCGGCCGCGGTGGGCGCGAGTGTCAGGCCCGCGGTGACCGCCGCGGCGACGGTGGCGGCGATTGCGTACGTCCGTATCTGCACGGGGGCTCCAGGGTGGTGACCGGGGACTGTGGTTCACCTGTGTGACACCTGGAGGATGCCAGGGGTTGTGGCCCCGGGCGCATTCCTTGCCGCGTGCGCGTTCGCTGGGGCGTGCGCGTTCGGTGGGGCGTGCGGGTTCCTTGGCGCATGCGCCTTCCGTTGGGCGTCAGGCCCAGAACTCGGCCTCCTTCTCCATGTCCTCCTGGCATTCGTCGATGTCGGTGAACTTGTCCCCGACGATCCGGAAGATGAGGCAGCCGTTCTGCTCGATCCGCTTGCCGTTGCGCTCGGCCGTGTAGCGGTGCATGGAGACGGCGTGGCCCCGGCCGTCGACGAGGATGTGGCTCAGCTCGACCTGGAAGGTCCCGTTGGTCTCCGCGAAGAGCCGGCCGTACAGCTCCATGACCGCGTCCTGCCCTTTGTAGTCGCCGGAGAGCATGTGACTACCGGGTACGTGGTGCGTACAGTCCGATGCCATCATGCCGCGCAGGGTGTCCATGTCACCCCTGGTGAAAGCGTCGTAGCCCTTGCGGACGAGCATTGCGTTCGGGTGTTCAGCCATCGTGATCGCCGCCTTTCTGTTGCTTGGCGTCTCATGGCCGACATTCTGATTATCCCGCGTTATTGGGTTTTTGTGCCGAGTTCACACCACACGTACTTGCCCGCCGTCCCGTTGACCTGGAACCAGCCCCAGTCGTCGGCGTACGCGCGCACGATCCGCAGGCCGCGGCCCGTCTCGTCGTCCTCCGGCTTCGTCGTCGGCGGCGCGGGGTCCGTGTCCCACGCGCCCAGCCGGAACGAGTTCCCCGACCGTCTGAGCTTCAGGGCGGCGGGGCCCTCGGTGTGCCGGATGGCGTTCCCGAGGAGCTCGGAGGCGAGTAGCTCCGCCGGTTCGACGAGGGCGGGGAGGTGGTGGCTGGTGAGGATGTCGCGGAGTGCGCGGCGGCAGATGCCTACGGCTCGGGGGTCGTGGGGGATGTAGAGGGTGTACTCCCAGGGGGTGGGCATGGGCATGCGGTCTCCTGGTGGGGAGTGGGTGGGGGGTCGTCGGGGCGGTGGCTCTGTCTGGCCCGGCATGGCGTGGCATGACGGGGGGATGCACTTCCGCTCCGAAGAGTGTTCGTTGCATCACTTACGGTAGGGGTGGTGTATCACCCCGGTCAAGGTGAACTGGAATACTCGTAGTCCCAACTGCCGGGAAGGAAGGGCTGTATGCCTGCAAGGAGCATCGTCACCGCGCGCCAGCAACGGCTCGGCGCGGAGCTGCGAAAGCTCCGGGAGCGGGCGGGGCTGACCGCGAGGGAGGCGGCCCAGGCGTCGGGCATCGCCGAGAGCAAGATCTCCATGACCGAGGCGGGCCGGGTCGGGGTGAGCGCGGAGCGTGTGCGGCATCTGGCCGACCAGTACGCGTGTGATGACGCCGCGCTTGTGGAGGCGCTGGTGGGCATGGCGACCGAGCGAGGGCGTGGCTGGTGGGAGAAGTACCGGGATCTGCTGCCGCCCGGCTTCCTCGACCTGGCTGAACTGGAGCAGCGTGCCCCGTACTTGAAGTCGTTCGAGAATGTGCGGATCCCCGGGCTGCTGCAGACCGAGGAACAGGTGCGGGCGACGTACGCCTTGCCCGTGTCCACGCTCGGCGAGGAACAGGTCGAGACGCGTGTTGCGTTTCGCCTGCGGCGGCAGGAGGTCCTCGAAGAGGCCGACTACGAGGTGGTGGTCCACGAGGCGGCCCTGCGTGTCAGGTTGGCCGACCGCAAGGTGGCCCAGCGTCAGCTGCTGCACATCCTGGAGCAGTCCGAGCGGCCCCAAGTCACCGTGCGCGTGGTCCCGTTCGACGTGGACGGATTCACGCTGATCGGCACGCCGGTGCTCCTTGCGGGCGGCCCTGTCCCTCAACTGGACACCGTCCTGCTGGACTCTCCGCACGCCGGGACGTTCATCGACGCGGAGGAGCAGCTCAACGTGTACCGCAGGGTGATCAACTCCGTGGAGGGCGCGGCACTGGGAGTCGTAGAGTCGAGGGACCTCATCCACCGACTTGCTCAGTTCACCTGAGGGGCCTCGCAATGACACCGGTCATACAGTGGCAGAAGTCTTCCTTCTCTGACGGAGAGGATGCGCCCAACTGCGTTGAGATTGGCGCCTGGCAGAAGTCCTCCTTCTCCGGCGGGGGTGACAGCGACGACTGCGTGGAGCTCGCCGCACGCCAAGACACCCTCCTCCTCCGCGAAAGCGACGAGCCCGACACCGTCATAGCCGCCACCGGCGCCGGGCTCGCCGCCCTCATACGGCACCTTCGTTCGTAAGGCCCGTAGGCGGCAGTGCTCCCTCCAACTCCCTCGCCACCGCAAGGGTGTTGGTGAGGCGGGCGCGCTCGTCGTCCCCCAGCGGGACACCGTCGGCCTCGGTCAGGAGGGCGCGGGCGCGGGGTGCGTCGTCCAGGCGGAGGGCGAGTTCCGCGCGGTAGACGAGGGTCTCGACCAGCTCGACAGGGTGGGCGGAGGCGCGCTCGCGCGTCAGGGTCGCATCCAGGATGCGGGCCGCCTGGTGGGCGTCGCCCTTGGAGTCGCCGAGGACGATGGCGTTCTCCAGGGCCTTGGTGAGCCTGCCCGTGGGGTACGAGGACTCGTCCGGTACGTCCTCGTCCTCCGTCGCCGGGAAGAAGCGGATCCAGTTGCCGCCGGGGTCGACGACGCTGAAGCCGGACCGCTTGCCGGTGTTCTTGCGGCGGCGAGGGCTGGTCATCCGCGGGATGCCGGACACGAGGACCTTGCCGTAGGCGGCCCGCATGGCCTCGGCGAAGGCCTGGTGGATGGCCCCGGTGTCGGGGACGATCACCACGCACGAGCCGTACGACTGCTCGGGGTCGAAGCCCTCGATCCCGGCGAAGTGCAGTTGGAGGTCCTCGCGTTGGACGCTGACGTAGGGGTTCGGGCGGGTTTGCCGATAGGTCGTGGTGAAGCCCAACTTGCCGTAGAACTCGGTGATCTCGTCGATCGACCGGCAGGGCAGCAGGGGGATGGTTACCTCGTTGGCCATGCGGCTCCCTCGGGCAGTCGCGGTAGTCAAACTTGATGACTCCCCGAGGGTAACCGCGAGTCCTACTGGAGCGTGCCCTCGATGAGCTTTTCCTCCGCGGACGCCGCCCCCGTCGTGGTGACACCCGTCGGGGAACCAGGCAGGCGCAGCGTGTTCACGCTGCCGCGTACGTACAGGTCGGCGCGGCCGTCGGCGTTCGTGTCGCGGAGGCGGACCGCGTAGCCGAAGTGCTCGCCCTCCTCCAACGCGCCCGGTACGCCTGCCGAGTTGCGGGCGAACCACTGTGAGCGCGTGCCGGACAGCCCCGACGCGCGGCCGTACAGCACGTGGACGCCGCCCGCGTACTCCTTGCCGTTGATGGCCTCGCCGATCACGCCGACCGCCAGGTCCTTGTAGCCGTCCCCGTTGGCGTCACCGGCGGAGACGGACCAGCCGAACTCGTCGTACGTCTCCGGGGTGCCCGCCACCCCACTCGTCGCCTGGGTGATGCGGGTGCTCGTGGAGGGGCCGGACGACGAGCCGTACCAGACCGAGACCCGGCCCTTGGACTTGGAATGGACGGCGGTGCCGACCGCGATGTCGCCGTAGCCGTCCTTGTCGAAGTCGGCGATGACGCCGTCGCCGCCGCGGTCCGTGCTTCCGCCGTTGCCCGACAGGGACTCCAGGCGCAGGGTCTTGCCGGAGGTCAGGGTGGTGCCGCCCTTCACGAACCAGGCGTCGGAGGCGATGTACGAGTCGGTGACGACGTCGCCGATGACGACGAGGTCGGTCTTGCCGTCGCCGTTCACCTTTCCGGCGATGAGGGCGGTGGAGTAGAAGGACGTCGTCTTGTCGAGGGTCGTGACCGAGCCGTGGACGCCGGATCGGTTGATGGCCCCGCGGTAGACGTACGTCTTGTCGTCGTTGACGAGGGCGAGGTCGGTCTTGCCGTCGCCGTTGAAGTCGCCGGTGGCGAGGTCGGAACCCATCCGGTTGTAGGAGTCCTTGGGTGCCTTGTCCGGGACGGTCGTGCCTCCGGAGAGGCCGTTCGGGCCGCCCCAGAGAACGGTGACCGCGCCCTGGTCCTTGCGGCCGTCGACGTCCTCGCCGATGGCGGCCACGGCGAGGTCGCCGTATCCGTCCTTGTCGAAGTCGGCGGCGGTGCGGACCTCGCCGAACTGGTCGTCCGTCTCGTCGGCGCCGGGCACACCGGAGCTCGCCTGGTCGATGAACTGGGTCCGCGTACCGGGGCCGTTGGCCGTGCCGAAGGTGACCTCGACACCACCGCCCTTGCTGTCGCCGCCCGAGTAGACGGCGTAGTCGCGGAATCCGTCGCCGTTGAAGTCGTCGGCGTACTTGGCCGCGGCGGCGGAGGCGGGGGTGGTGAGGGTCAGTGGGGCTACGCCCGCCGCCAGGATCGCGGCGAGGGCGGTGGTGGTGCGCAACGAGCGCTTCATCGGGTGGAGGTCTCCAGAGGAGTGTGTGAGGGGGAGGGGAGCCGGTCCGTCCGGGACCGGTCCGCGGTCAATCCGCCAGCTCGGCCCAGAAGTTGGTGAGAGCGGTCTGGCCCAGGCTCGCGAGCGTGAGGACCTGGGAGCCGGTGCCTGTCGGGCCCGACGAGGTGCCCGTGAGGAGGTGCAGGCGCTGGGGCGTCGACGGGGCGGCGGCGAGCAGTTCGGCGCGGCCGTCGCGGGTGTAGTCGCGGAGGCTGACCGAGTATCCGAACGCGGCCCGCTCGCCGGGTTCGCCCTCGATGCCCGCGGTGTTGTAGTCGTAGGCGCGGGAGTTCTTGCCGGTGAGGCCGGACGCGCTGCCGCGCAGGACGGTGACCGCGCCGGCGGCCATGCGGGGCGGCGGGCCGCCCGCCTTGACGGACATGCCCGTGTCGGCGGACGTCTCCGCGGCGATGATCTCGCCCGGGGTGCCCACGGCGAGGTCGGCGTAGCCGTCGCCGTTGGTGTCGGCGGCCGAGACGTCGCCGCCGAAGTCGTCGCCGGTCTCCGGGGTGCCGGGTACGCCGGACGTGGCCTGGGTGATGGTCTTCACCGAGCCGCTGGGGCCCGTCGAGGTGCCGGGCAGGACGTACACGGCGCCGCCGGTGCCCGCGCGTTCGGCACCGATGGCCAGGTCGCCGTATCCGTTCTTGTCGAAGTCGGCGATCGCCGCGCCGCTCGACACGAGGGTCGTGGAGGACGGGAGCTTGACCGTCTTGGTGCGCTTCGGGGCGCCGGAGCCGCCCTTGTAGAACCAGACGGTGTCCCTGAACGCCCCGACGGCCGTGTCCCATTCACTGCCGAGGACCGCGAAGTCGACGGTTCCGTCCTTGGTGACCTTTCCGGCGACCACCGTCTCCGGAGTGATCTCCTCGCCGCCGCGCGGGTCGAAGTCGGTCACCTTGCCGTGGGAGCCGGACGTGGTGAACGGGCCGCGCATGAACAGGATGTTCTCGGAGTCGACGGCGACCACGTCCGGCCTGCCGTCCGCGTTGAAGTCGCCGACCGCGATGTCCTTGGCGAAGGCGCGGTCCTTGTAGAGGGGGTTCATGTACGAACTGCCGTGGGTGAGGCCCGACTTGGAGCCCCACAGCACGGTGAACGCGCCGGAGCGGCCGTCGTTGGTCTCGCCGATCGCGGTGGCGACGACGTCCGCGTACCCGTCCTTGTTCAGGTCGGCCGTCGTCACGTCCGTACCGAAGTAGTCGTCCGACTCCGCCGCGCCGGGGATGCCCGGGCTGTCCTGGGTGACGACCGTACGTCTGGAGGGGTCCAGCCCCCTGGCCGTGCCCCATATGACGACGACCGCACCCGCGTTCTGCGCCTCGCCGACCTTGGCACCGCGGTCGCCGACGGCGAGGTCGCGGTATCCGTCGCCGTTGAAGTCGTCGACGTACTTGGCGGCGGCCGCGGAGGCCGGAGCGGCCAGGGCGAGCGGGCTCAGGCCCGAGACGAGCATGGCGGCGGCCAGGAGGCAGGTGCGCTTTCGCAAGAGATCTCCCAAAGTGGTCGGTTGGCTCAAAGGAGACCTTTGGAGCTGGGGGAACGGTTGTACGGAAGTTTGGTGAATTTCCGTGGCTGGTGTTTTCGGTGTGGCCAAGGGGACGTACACGCGCAAACCGGGCCCGGCGCCTGGGAGGTGCCGGGCCCGGTTCGACGGTGAGGGAGTGCTCCGGATCAGTTGGTGAGGCCGGCGCCGAAGGCCCCGTACGTGTAAGGCAGGTTGAACGCGCCGGGGCCGAAGCCGCGGTCGCCGGCGGAGGAGATGCCCGTGCCGTCGGAGAGCATCGCGGTGACCGCGCCGACGCCCTCGCCCTCGAAGCTCGCGGAGACCGTGTAGTCGGCCTTGCCGTCGGCCGTGACGTCGGTGAGGAGGACGTCGGAGCCGAAGTAGTCCATGGCTTCCGCGCTGCCCGGGACGCCCGAGGACGCCTGGGAGAGGGTGCGGCCGCCGGTCTCGGAGACGCCGTCCGCCGAGCCCTGGAGGAGGACCGTGGAGCCGGTGTCCTCGATGGTCTCGATGTCCTCGAAGATGACGCCGATGGCCAGTTCGCCGTAGCCGTCGCCGTTCACGTCACCGATGGAGAGCGCGCTGCCGAAGCCGTCGCGCTCCTCGTCCGCGCCGGGCACGCCCGGGGAGTCCTGGGTGAGTTCGGCCATGGGCGCGTCGCCGTTGACCGGGCCGCCCGCCGAACCGCGGACCACCGTCACCTTGCCGCCGAGGCTGCCGGAGTGGTCGTCCTCCGCGGTGAAGACGTTGCCGAGGGCGATCTCGCCGTAGCCGTCGCCGTCGATGTCGCCGATCGCGATGGTCGTGCCGCCGCCGAGGCCGCGCGGCACGGAGGTCTCCAGGCCGGTGGACATGCCGAGGTAGGCGACCCCCTTGGACCAGCTGTTGGGGCCGTCCCCGGTCAGCTCGGTCCGGTACGTCAGTACGAGGTCGGCCTTCCCGTCGCCGTTCGTGTCGCCGGCCTTGATCGCGTCGACGCCGTACGGGGTGGTCTCGGGCAGTGCGATCCGCTGCGCCGCGCCGGTCGTGCCCGAGCGGGTGAAGCCGCCCTTGACGACGTACGCGTGCGAGGCGGTCGTGCCCGCGGCCAGGTCGGCCTTGCCGTCGCCGTCGAAGTCGCCCGCCGTCAGGACGCGGCCGAACTCGTCGTGCGTGCCGGCCGCCGGGTCCTTCACCGTCGTACCGCCCGCGACGCCGCTCGCGCCGCCCCACAGGACCGCGACCGTGCCGCCGTCGACATCGCTCTCGACGTCCTCGCCGGACGCGCCGACCGCGAGGTCCGCGTAGCCGTCACCGTCGAAGTCCGCGACCGCGAGCGCCGAACCGAAGGCGTCCTCGGCCTCCGGCGTGCCGGGCACACCGGCCGAACTCTGGTCGATCACCGTGTGGTTGGCCGGGTCCAGGCCTGTCGCGCTGCCGTAGACGACGGCCACGTACCCGGCCATGCCCTGGTCGCCGACCTTGGCGTACGGCGCGGCGAAGGCCACGTCACCGAAGCCGTCGCCGTTGAAGTCGCCCTTCAGGCCCGCGGGGGCGGCGGAGGCGGTGACGGGGAGGGCGATCAGGAGCCCGGTGGTGAGGGCGGTGGTGAGCGTCGTGGCGAGGAGGAGCGTGCGCTTGCGCAAGAGAGGTCTCCGGTAGGGGGGACGGCGGGCCCCGCACCAGTTCGGTGCGGGGCCCGCCGGATGGTGAAAGAGGGACGGGACGTGCTCGGTCGGCGAACTCAGTCGGCGAAGTTGACGCCGAACGACGGCGTGCCGCTCGTCGACACACCCGCGCTGCTCGGCGAGACGGACCGCGAGCCGGTCGTGGTGATCTTCGTGCCGTTCGAGGGCATGTACAGCACCGCGCCGTTGCCCGCGTTCTCGTACGAGCCGACCAGCAGGTCGGCCCGGCCGTCGCCGTTGACGTCGTCGAGCTTCGCGTCCGCGCCGAACGCGTCGTTCTTCTCGTCGCTGCCGGGCACACCCGCCGTGCTCTGCGCGAAGTACTGAGTGCCGGAAGCGGTGTTGAGGCCGTTCGCCGAGCCGTACAGGACGGTGACCGCGCCCGTGTCCGTGATGGAGTTCAGGTCCTCGCCGGCGGAGGTGACGACGATGTCCTGGAACCCGTCGCCGTTGATGTCGCCGAGGTCCAGCTCGTAGCCGAAGTAGTCGTTCTTCTCCGAGGAGCCGGGGACGTTGCCGGTGTTCTGGGTGATGCCCGTGGTCGCGCCCGGGCCGTCCGCGGTGCCGTAGGTGACGTTCACCTTGCCGCCGAAGGCCGAGTCCGGGACCGTCGTGCCGTCGCTCAACGTGTTGTGCCAGTACGCGCCGGAGACGATGTCGCCGAAACCGTCGCCGTTGACGTCGCCGATCGCGGTGATCGCGCCCGGCTTCACGATCTGCGCCGAGGAGATCGAGAGGCCGCTCGCGGCGCCGGGCACGAAGTAGTTCCTGGCCCAGCCGTAGTCGGTCCCGGTCTCGAAGCCGTCGATGACCAGGTCGGTCTTCTTGTCGCCGTTGACGTCGCCCGCGGTGAGGTTGATCGGGCCACTGGCGTCGCCGCCCGACTGGATCGGGGGCTTGAGCGTGTACCGGCCGCCGACGGCGGTGCCGGACGCGCTGATGCCGCCCTTGTAGACGTAGACCGTGCTGGAGGAGTTGCCGACGGCCAGGTCGGCCGTGCCGTCGCCGTCGAAGTCGCCGGCGGCGAGGTTCTTGCCCCAGTAGTCGTGCGCGGAGACGGCCGGGTCGGCGACGGTGACGCCCTTGCCGGTCAGGCCGCTCGCGGAGCCCCACAGCACGGCGAGAGTGCCGCCGTTGGTGTCGCTGCCGACCTTCTCCCGCGGGGCGGACACGGCGAGGTCGTCGTACCCGTCGCCGTTGAAGTCGGCGTACGCGGTCTCCGCGCTGAAGGCGTCACCGGCCTCCGCGGTGCCGGGGACCCCGGCGCTGTCCTGGCTGAGCGTGGACCGCTTGGCGGAGGACACTCCGGTGGCGGTGCCGTAGAAGGTGACGAGCTGGCCGGCGGTCGCGCGGCCGTTCACGTAGGCGCCCGCGGCCGAGAAGGCCACGTCGCCGACGCCGTCGCCGTTGAAGTCGGCGTGCGGCACGGTCGTCGAGTCGGCGGCCGTTGCCGTCACCGCCGAGAAGGTGAGCAGACCCCCCGTCAGCGCGGCAACGGACGCCGTCGCGAGGGTGAGTCGCAGATGCTTGTGCATGCGGGATTCTCCTGCTGCATGCGGGGACGCCTGGCGGGCGCCCGCAGTCAATGGGGTGCGTACCACCCGCATTCGCCCGGAGTTCTCCTGGGCTTTACGGGCGGTTGGCGATCAGAAGACCCACGGGGAGGGGGCAGGGTTGTACGGGGGGCGGAAGTTTTTGAGGACGACTTCCGAGGTCAGAGGGCTAACTGGGGCATACGGGGCCTCTTGCGGCGGCCTTGGCTTTCAGGGGCGCGGGGCTGTGACATTGTGCGGCTCCGCCGCGTGGGCGCGACCAGCCACGTCCGACCCGCACCAACACACATCCCCCGCCGTGGTCCCCTCCGCTCACTTCAACCGCAGCGGCACCCCAAGATCCCCGGGCGTAAGGAGCTGCACCTTCCCCGGGCCGAACCCTTCCCCACTCCCCCGCAACACCAGAAACGCCCCCGCCCGCTTCTCCCACAACGGCCCGAACGCCACCGCGTCGTCATGCCCGTCACCATCCACGTCCAGCAACGGCGGCTGATGGCCGAACTCGTTCCACTTGTACGGGTTGGGCGTCCCCGGCAACCAGTCGGTCAGGGGATCGACGGCCTGCTCCCCGTCCGCGGACGGCACCCCCGACGCCCCGCCGGGCAACAACGTCACCTTCCCGTCGTGCCCCCGATAGCCCGGCGTGTTCACGACGACGTCCGGCTTCCCGTCGCCGTTGACGTCCCCGACGGCCGGCGACGACCCGAAGTCGATCCGCCGCTTCTCCCCGCCCTCGCCCTCGATGACGGACTCCGAACGCCCGCTCCCCAGCCCGGACTTGGCCCCGTACAGGATGGTCAGCGCACCGCCCTCCGCGGGCATGTCGGCGGGCGCCACGGTGAGCTGCGTGGGCAGCAGCAGGTCGTCGACGCCGTCGCCGTCCGCGTCACCGACGGCGGGCGTACGCGGCCCCTCGAAGGTGCCCACCGCCTTGCTGATGCGCGGTTCGAGCGAGGTGTCGCGTACGAGTCCGTCCGCGCCGCCCTCGTAGTAGCCGACCATGTACAGGCTCTCGGGCGCGCTCTCGTCCTCCTCCGCGTCGAAGTCGTACGTGAACACCACCTCCGCCTTCCCGTCGGCGTCGAAGTCGCCGGTGGTGGCCGATTCGGGCGTCGCGTACCCCTGCTGGTCGAGGTCGAGGGCGGCCCGCCGCTTCGGGGTGCCGGTGCGGTCGAAGGGGCCGTACAGCAGCAGCCCGTCGGAGCCAGGCCCGGTCGCGCTGGGGTCGCCCGTGCCGCCGTGTCCGCCGTCGAGCAGGTCCACGGAACCGTCGCCGTCGAAGTCGGCGGCGGCGCGCGGCTGGAAGCCGTCGGGCAGGGCCAGTTCGGTGGCCTTGCCCAGACCGCGGGCGCCGCCGAAGAGGGCGAAGGTCCCGAGCGGGGTGCCGGCCTTCCCGCGGGCGACGACCAGGTCGGTGAAGCCGTCGCCGTCGAGGTCGGTGCGCAGCGGGGCCGAGACGAAGCCCGAGCCCTTCCCGCCCGCCGAAGTCCGTTGGGCCGAGGCCTTGTTGAGGCCGTCGGAGGAGCCGTAGACCACCGCGAGCGTCTCGGTGTACCGCTTCTTGTCCTTGGACTGGGAGTACACGAAGGTCGCGAAGTCGTCGTAGCCGTCGCCGTTGAAGTCCCCGGGGTCCGGATTGTCGGACGGCTTTCCGGCGGCGGGCCTCTTCGGTCCGCTTTCGGGGCGGTCCGTGGAGCCGTCACCGCCGCACGCCACGGCAAGGCTCGCGACCAGGGCGACGACCACCGCCGCAGGACCGGTCCTGGAAGTGCGGGGCGGCATCAGCTCTCCATGCCCAGGAACTCCGAGGTGGAGAAGGTGAGTTCGGGCTCCCGCGCGAGCAGGCCCTGCTTCGAGCCCCGGTACACGGCGATCGTGTCCTTCGTGTCCCCGCGGTAGGTGCGCACGGCCAGATCGGCGCGCCCGTCCCCGTCGAAGTCGGCGACCTTCAGCACGCGGGTGGTCCCCCGGGCGGGCGGCGGCACGGTCACCATCCCGGCCTTGGACAGACCCGTCGTACGGCCCTTCAGGACCCGCAACTCCGTACCGCTGGAGACGAGTTCGCTCAGCCCGTCCCCGTCGAAGTCCCCGGAGTCCAGGACGGTTCCGGCGACGTCGAGCTTGCCGCGCAGGGTGCCCGGAACGTCGTAGCGCAGCGCGGTCCCGGTCATCGAGCCGATCGCCGCGTCGAGCCCCTTGCCCTTCCCGAACCGGCCGAACGCGACGTCGACACCGCTGGGGAGGGCCACCGCGGTCCCGGCGGGCCCGGTCGGTCCGCCCGGCACGAGGGAGGAGGTGGACGCGGAGGCGGCGGAACCCTCGGCGGTACGGACGAGCAGGTCGTCGTACCCGTCACCGTCGACGTCCACGGCCGGTGGCGTGGGCACGTTCCCCGGCGAGGCGAGCGGCGCACCGGCCGCCTTCGGGGCGCCCTTGCGCGTGAAGGGCCCGCGCAGATAGCTGAGCCGCCCGTCGGAGGCGTGCACGACGAGATCGTCGGCCTTGTCGTTGTTGAAGTCCCCGCACACCGGCTGGTCCGGCCAGTCGTTGCCGAAACGTGCCTGCGGGGGAATCGCCAGCTTCACGGCCTTGCCGACCAGCCCCCGGGCCGAGCCGAAGAGGATCTGCAGCGGGACCGGCGGCTGACCCTGCCCGTCGAACGGCGGGTCCGTCGAGACGACGAGGTCCGTGTAGCCGTCCCGGTCGAGGTCGCAGCTCGCCTCGGCGTCGAAGACGGCGGGCAACTGCCCCTTGGTGGCGGCCGCGTTGCGGGCGGCACTCAGCAACTGCCGGGCGCCGGGGGCAAGCCCGCGCGCCGATCCGTAGACGACGCCGATCCCGGCGTCGTCGCCGTGGCTGTCGCGCTTCACGAGATCGTTGAGGACGAGGTCCGGGTGCCCGTCCCCGTTGAAGTCGTCAGCTGCCTTGCTGCCCTTGCCGAGCGGCACGGGGAGCTGAGCGGGGGCCTTGGCGACGGTGAGGGGCTCACGCTTGCCCGCCGAGCCCCCGTCGCCGCTGTCTGCGGTCGGGCCGCATCCGACGGCGAGTCCGCCGCCGAGGATGCACACGGTCAGGGCCGCCACCATCCGCGCACTCACTCTTCGCCCACTCACCGCGAACCTCATCCGACCCGGAAACAACAACGCCGGTCATCATGCACTTGTTCGAGCCGAGGGTAAATGGTGGTAACACGTTGAGGTGTTCGTGCTGAATTCGTGACCTTCGGACATGCGGAATGTGGTCTTCCGGATGATCGTGAGGATCCGCCCTGAATTGAGAGCGCTGCGGCCCGAAGAGGCAAATTGTGCACATGCCTGAATTGGTGGCATTGCTGGGTTTTCTTCGAAGGTCCTCGGAGATCCGTGAAGGGTGAAACATCGGGGCGCCGGCCGGCCGTGTGTCACCTGTCACGGTTGTAGCGATTCGGGTAAAGGTCTGGCAACAACCCGCAGTTGGGCGCGCCGATGTAATGGCTTGCAGAAATTGGCGGCGCCAATGAACATTCCTGTCGGTTCCTCCGGCGCCCTATTTTTTTTGCCAACTCACCTTCCCTGCCGACCCCCTTCTGCCTGCCACTTTCCGCCCGCACCAGAAGTCAGGAGACAGCTCATGGCCGACGAGATGGTCCGTCTCGCCCAGCGGTTCGTGAACACGACGTACAACAACGGCGCGACACTCGGCATATCCAAACTGGACGAGAACGGGGTCACCGGCTGGCCCGTGATGTACGCCCTGACCAGAGCGCTCCAGTACGAGATGGGCATCACCGCCCTGTCGGACTCCTTCGGTCCGACCACGCTCGCCACGATCGGCTCGAAGTACGGCAAGCTGGACGAGACGACGGTCCCCTCGGCGAATTTCGCCCGCATCCTTCAGTCCGCTCTTTACTGCAAGGGCTATGACGGCGGCGAGATCGACGGCACGTACAACGCCCGGGTCAAGGCGGCCGTCGAGAAGCTCAACCAGAACATGGGTGTGAGCGCCACCTACCCGGGCAGCTCCCTGTGGCCGAAAGTCGTCAAGGGCCTGTTCAACATGGACGCCTACGTCACCATCGGCGGCGGCTCGGACACCATCCGGTCCATCCAGCAGTGGCTGAACGGCCGTTACATCCTCCGCAAGGACTTCTACGTCATCCCCTGCGACGGATACCACTCCCGCGACGTCGCCAAGTCGATGCTGTTCGCGATCCAGTACGAGCTGGGCATGGCCGACGGCACCGCGAACGGCGTGTTCGGACCCGGCACCCAGTCGGGCCTGAAGTCCCACACGGTCTCCAACGGAACCACCGGCGTATGGGCGCAGTTGTTCACCGCCGCCATGATCCTGAACAAGCGCAATGTGCCCTTCGGGAACTTCACCTCGACCGTGCAGTCCGGAGTGGAGAGCTTCCAGTCGTTCGTGAAGCTCCCGGTCACCGGCAACGGCGACTTCCCGACGTGGGCCTCGCTGCTCGTCTCCTACGGCGACCAGTCCCGCCCCGGCACGGCGTGCGACGGCGTCACGATGATCACGCCGCCGCGTGCGCAGGCCCTGAAGGACGCCGGATACCAGTACATCGGCCGGTATCTCTTCAATCCGTCGACCACGAGCCTGCCGGAGAAGCAGATCCAGCCCGGCGAGCTGGCCACGATCAAGGAGGCCGGGCTGCGCTGCTTCCCGATCTTCCAGACGTGGAGCCGGTCGGCGGACTACTTCAGCTACAACCAGGGCACCAGCGACGCGTTCAAGGCGATCGACTGGGCGCAGTACCACGGCTTCAAGCCGGGCACGATCATCTACTTCGCGGTCGACTACGACGCGATGGACGGCGAGGTCACCGAGTACATCGTTCCGCACTTCCGCGGCGTGATGCGCACCATCGGCGAGAACTCCAGCTACGGCGTGGGTGTCTACGGACCGCGCAATGTGTGCCAGCGCATCGCGGACGCCGGATACTCGGCGACGAGCTTCGTGTCGGACATGTCGAGCGGCTTCTCCGGCAACCTCGGCTACCCGATGCCGACGAACTGGGCGTTCGACCAGATCGCCACCCTCACCGTCGGCTCGGGCAGCGGCTCGATCGAGATCGACAAGAACATCGCCTCGGGCCGTGACACCGGCCAGGGCGACTTCGACCCCGGCGGCTACACCGACGGCGTGGACGTCGACCTCGACAAGGACGCCTACCAGGCCCCGATGCTGACCGACGTCAAGACCTACCTGGAGTCGATCGGAGTCCCGGAGACCGGCGGCGACGGCTGGACCGACTCGGACTGGGCCACGCTCGGCGGCATCTCCACCACCAAGGCGTACGAACTCGTGCTGAGCGCGGACTGGCTGTTCACGTCGCTGGCGCGGCAGCTCAAGCTCCGCAAGGCGCTGATCCAGGCTCCCGTCCTGTGGGAGCTGCGCAAGATGAACCCCCTGGACGTCGCCGCCGACGAGGCGGTCAAGGCCGGTCTGGACGACGACTGCAGCACCGGCTGGGGCCAGATCTTCGCCTGGGTGACCATCGACGCCCGCAACTACTGCATGCAGCAGGGCATCATCAACGGCAGCCCGCTGACCGACGACGACATCCCGGGGGTGTGGAAGGACCTCAACGGGGACCCGACGTACAACATCCGGTCGGTCGCCTATCTGACGGTCTACAACGCGCACCAGCTCAACAAGCCGCGGCCGAGCCTGACCACCGGCCTGGCCGACACCCAGGCCCTGCTGGCCCGCTACAACGGGACCGGCGACGACGCCGCCCAGTACGGCCGCGAACTGATCGGTCTCTACAACGTTCTCGAGAGCTACAACCAGCTGTCCCGCAGCAAGTGACCCCGATCATGGGCGTGAATACTGGGAGCATGCGGAAGTCCTTGCCGGCCGTCCTGGGCGTGAACCTGTTGCTCGGAGTCCCCGGTGTCGTTCCGGTGTGGCTGCTGTCGTACTTCGCGGTGAACTGGCCGCTCAAGGCGCTCGGCTGGACCGTCGGCGAGCCCACGGAGAACGACGGCATGCTGCCCTGGCTGCTGGTCGGCGGGCCGGTGCTGCTGGTGTTCGGCCTGGTCTGGTGGCTCGCCAACCGCCCGCTGCGGCGCAGGTCGGCCCTGGAACCCCGCGTGTACTGGCCGGTCAGTGTCCTGATGACCCTGGTGCCGTCGTTCGCGCTCATGATCGTTCTATGAGAGAGGGATGAAACACGTGCAGAACGACATGACGAGGCGTGCCGTGGTGAAGAGTGCCACGGTGATCGGTGCCGCGGCCGCCCTGGGCTCCGTCGTACCGGGCACCGCTGTCGCCGCGCCGAAGGAGACACCGCAGAGCGGGCCACTGGGCGCGCCGAAGAAGCTTCCGGTGTCCGCGAACGGATGGACCCTGGAGAAGGAGGCGAACCATGTCTCGACGGTGTGGACTCGCCCCGTCGCCGGTACGGGTCTTGAGGTCGACGTCCGCATCGGAGACGTGGAGCTGATCCTCGTCCACGTGATCCGCCGCTTCCACTACGAGGTCGAGCAGATCCGGCGGATCGACCTGGCGGGCTGGCAGGGGATCGGCAAGCTCCGCAAAGCTCTTCCCGAGTCGAACCTCGCCTCCGGCACCGCGGTACGGATCCGGCCGGGCGCCAGTGCGAAGGGCGGGCTCTTCCCTCTCCAGGAGCTGACGCTGCGGGACATCCTCGCCGACTGCGAGGGCGTGGTGCGCTGGGGCGGTGACGACGACGAGGTGAACGAGTCGCTGTTCTACATCGACGCCGGACCGGACGACGTACGCGTGACGAAGGTCGCCGACAAGCTCCGCGGCTGGGACGCGACGCCCGGCGAGGGCGCCGGTGTCACGGTGAACGTTCTGTCCCCGTCGCGGCGCGACCGTGCGGACCGGCTGGCCCGCGCCCAGCGCGAGGAGTGACCTGGCCTCATCAGCCTTGCCGCACTGGGCCGCCGGGCATGCTCGGCGGCCCAGTGCCGTGTCGTGTCCTGCTGTGCTGTGCTGTGGCGGGTGGTTCGGGGCCCGTCCGTCAGGAGCTGTTGCTGTTCGACCGGGTGAAGAACTCGATCTCCGCGATGGACACCTGCTTCTTGGCGTCGGTGGCGTAGGACGACCGCACGATGAAGCGCACCGAGGAGACCTCCCCGACCCGGAACTTGCGCCGCTGGCCGCCCGCGCTCTGGTCCAGGTTGATGATCCGGGACTTCTTCTTGCCGTCGGCGGTGGTGATCACGGCCTCGATGCGGTGCGGCAGGGCCGACTGCGAGAGCTTGTCCGGCTGGGTCGACACACCGGAGGTGATGACCAGGTCCAGCAGCCGGGTCGGCTGGGCGAACCGGGCCTCCAGCCACTGCCCCTCGCCGGTCCCCGAGACACCCGGCCCCCACCAGGTGTTGCTGAGCTTGTCGAAGGCGCGTTGCGCGGGGTGACCGGGGTAGGAGCGCGACGCCTTGACACTGTCCGGGCCCACCGCGGCGCGCTTGGCGAAGTGGTCGCGGGTCGCGTTCACCCCGTCGCCGATGTTGAGCACGAGCGTGATGATCAGGGCGAGTACGAGGCCGCCGACCACCCAGTTCATGACGGCCCCGAAGCCGCGGCGCAGCCGGGGGCGGTCGCCGGCCCACGGGGTCTGCGCGACGCCGAAGCCGGGTATCCGGCGCCACCAGGGCTGCCGGCCCGGTGCCGACGGCCCGCCGCCCGCCATCGGCATGGCGCAGCGGGCGCAGTAGTGCCGGTCGGGGAGGTTGGGGGTGGCGCACCAGGGACAGGGGGTGCCGCCCTGCGGGCCGAACTCCGGGCCCGGGGCGCGGACTTGGGGACGGTTCGCGACCGGGCGGCCGGGCAGTACGGGCGCGACGGCGGGGGACGCGGGCGCGCGGGGCTCGGGATCGCTCACCGGGATGAGGAGGGACCTGGCCCGTTCGGCGGTGGAGTCGGAGGAGTCCGTGGACCCGGAGAAGCCTGTGGCGCGGCTGGAGTGAGTGGAGGGGGCGGAGTCGGTGGACGGGTGGTGGCCCCGGCTCGTGGTCGTCGGCACCGGCTCGGTGTCGGCGTCGTCGTCGGGGTGGATGCCCGGGTGGGTGTCCCCGCCGGATTCGGGGCGGGCGTTGTCCCGCGCGCCGGGGGAGAGGTCGAGGGAGCTGTGGGAGGCCGGAGCGGCGGGGGAGTTCGTGTCCCATTCCCGGAGTCCCGCCGGACCAGCGCCTGCGGACGCCGCGGAGGGGGAGTCCGGCGCGGTGGCGGGGTGGTCGTGCCGCGGCGGGGAGTCCGGCGCGGCGCCGGAGCCCACGGACGCGGCGGCGGGCGACTGCCGTGCCCCGGCCCGCCCGGAGCCGTCTGCGCCGTCCGAGTGCCCGTGTCCGGCGGCCGATCCGGAGCTGTCGGCGCTGCCCGACTGCCGGTGTCCGGCAGCCGGTCCGGAACCGTCCGCGCTGCCCGACCGCCGCTGCCCGGCCGCCGACTCGGAGTCGGGCGCCGTGTCCGTGCGCCGCGCCCCGGACCAGCCGGCGGCGGCCTCGCCGTCACCGGACCAACGGGCGCTCGCCTCGCCGTCACCGGACCGGCCGGTGGAGCGGTCGGCGTCCTCGTCGCCCGGCCGCGGACCAGCGTTCCGCGCCAGGCGGACACCCGTACTCGGCCCGGCGGCTCCGGCCTGCGGCCACCCGGTCTCGTCCTCTCCCCGTCGGCCACTGTCCGGCCCGGGCGTCGCCGCGACGGCCGGGCCGTGGCCCGTACGGGCCGTACCCGTTCCGGCCCCGGGGGTTGCGAACGCGTCCCACCCTGGCTGATCACCGTTGCCGCCGGAGCCGCCGGACCTGCCGGACCTGCCGGTGCTGCCGGAGCCGCCGGTACCCCCGGCGCCACCCCCGGCCGCGGAGTCCCGCGCCGGTGCCGCGGCCTCCGCGCGTACGGGGTCCCTGCGGGCCGCGTCGGACCGGTCCGGGGCGCCGGACCAGCCGAGTACCGCACCGCAGGAGTCGCAGAAGGACTGGCCGGGCTCCGCCCGGGTGCCGCATTCGGCGCAGCTGCGGGCGGGCTCCCGTCCTGTGCCGGAGTTCTGGCTGGTCATCTCTCGGGAGTCCTTTCGGCGGCGGTCACCTGGACCGTGTAGGGCATGTGGGCGGGGCGGGCCGCCGCCACGAGGCTGTCGAGGCGGTGCTCGTCCGCGCGGGTCGGGTCGGGCAGGCGGAGCGTGACGTGCAGGCGCGGGCTGCGGTCGCCGGGAACGGGACCGAGGGGCCGGGCGTTCCAGGCGGCACCGCCGCTCTCGGTGATCTCCGGGGTCACCCCGAAGACCAGGCGTATCGCCTCGGACAGACCTCGGCTGGTGCCCCGTACCCGGTGCAGATACGCGGCGGCGGCGACGGCCGCGCGCAGCCGGTCGTCGGGCTCGGTGCCGTCGGTCTCCGCACCGACCCAGCCCGCCAGCCACCGGGTGAAGTCCACCGGGGCCAGGGCCGGGGTGAAGTAGGAGTCCAGGCAGTCCAGGACGGCCAGGATCGGCGCGAGCACGTCGTCGAGGCCTCCGACGAACCGCTGTGCCAGATCGTCGTCGGCGAACACGGCGGGCAGCATCATGCCGATCGGCGCGGACGAGCCCAGCCCGTCGACGGAGCCCCTCATGGGTGGCCGCCTCTCGACACGGCACCGCGCCCCTTCGGGGGCGTGGCCCTCACGGCCGGTCCCCGATCACGCGCACCCGGTGGTCGAAGGAGAAGACCAGGGACGGGGGTTGGAGGTCGATGCGGTTGGTCGCGTCGCCGCGTTTGCCGGTCAGCGGGTCGGCCGGGTGGAGCTGGACCTCGTCGACCAGTTCGACGCCGGGTACGCGCTGGAGCACGGCGAAGACCTCGCCGGACTGCACGGGCCGGCCGAAGGGCCAGCCCCGCCCGTCGGCGCCGCCGGTCAGCGGGTCGAGGTGGCGGTAGAGGGCGTCGTGCGCCTGACGGCGTACCCGGTCCGTGTCGGTACCGCGGAACGCGTGCACCGTGGCGACCACCGTGACGCCCTGGTAGAAGGGCGGGCCCACCGCCAACCGCGTACCGATCAGGCGGCGTTCGTCCAGGTAGTGGGTGATGCGGCGCAACAGCGCGTCGCCGGGCACCAGTTGCTCGAAGCGCAGCCGGCCGCCGGGGTCGGGCACGGCCTGCGGAACCACCAACACCCGTACCGCGTACGCCCCGTGCTCGCCCTCGTCGCCCTCAAGGCAGGTGATCCGGGCGGTCTCGGGGGCGGCCCGGCGGGCGAGCTCCTCGTAGTCGCGCAGGGTCACCGCCCGCTCCTGGGCGCGCAGGGTGATGGGCGCCCTGGTCTTCGCCTCCTCCACCGTCTCGCCGTCGACCCCGCCGCGCGCGGCCTCCCGGTTGACGACCTCGGCCACGTACGGGACGGACGTGCGCAGCACCTGGACGGCGCCGCGGGCCACGTTCCCGGTCCTGCCGCCGCCGGTGCGGTAGCGCAGGGCGCGGATGACGGCGCCCTTGGGGGCCACCGCCCCGTACTGGCGCAGGGTGCCGTCGGGTTCCCGTACCGCCGGGCCGAAGGCGATGTCACCGGTGGCGGCGTCCAGGGTGATGTGCCGGTCGTGCGGGGTGGAGGCGGCGAACGACGGGACGACGTCCCAGTCGGACCAGCCCTCGTGCTCGGCGGTCTGCAGCAGCACCGGAGGGGTGTCGCCGACCACGGGGGCGTGGGCCAGGCGCAGCCGCTGCCCGGGCAGCCCCGTGGACTCGCCGAGCGCCTCGTCGTACACCGTCTCGGCGTGCACGGCCGTGGTGGTGCCGCCGAGGGTGAACGCCTCCGCGGAGCGGACGGTCGGGGAGGTGGTGTAGAAGGGCTGGTCGGGCAGCGGTTCGGTGACCCGGCAGCGCAGCCAGCCGGCCTCCTGACCGCCGGTGCGGGACAGCGTGTGCCCGCCGGGGATGTGCAGGACGACCTCGCCGGGCCGGTTCAGGCCGCCGGTGCCGTCCCGGTCGACCTCGCACTCGGTCCAGCCGTCCTCGGTCCACGCCTCCCAGACCAGCGGCGGCTGCCGCGGGTCCACGCCGACGCCGTCGACCCGGCTGTCCAGCTCCATCCCGACCGCGCAGTGCGGCACGGCGGCGCTGAGCCCGAGCAGCATGCAGTCGCCGGGCCGCGGGGCCTCGGAGAAGCACATGACGTCCTTGCCCTCGGCGAGGTCGGCGGTCCGGTCGGCGACGGGCTCACCGTTCTTCTGGACCACGAGGTGCCTCAACTCGCAGGGCACGACGGTCAGTTCGTGCTCGGTCGCGAAGACCGCGGCCTCCTCGCTCTCGGTGCGCGTGGTGGCGACCTCGGTGCCCTCCGGCAGCAGGATCGGCTCCTCCTGCGGCGCGGAGAGCCAGAACGTGACGTCCGTACGGGCCGCGGAGGGCGGGAACAGCGTGATGCCCACCAGATCCAGGAACGCCAGGTGGTTCTTCTCGGGCACCCGGTTGAGCCGGTAGACGATCTGGTCGGCCATGTGGGCGACCGTCTCCACCAGGGTGACGCCCGGGTCGGAGACGTTGTGGTCGGTCCACTCCGGGGCGCGCTGCTGGATGTAGCGCTTGGCGTCGTCGACGAACTGCTGGAAGCGGCGGTCGTCGAGGTTCGGGGAGGGCAGGGCCATCAGCGGTCGCTTTCGGGAGCCGGGTCCGGCTCGTCGTGGGAGGGGATGACGTAGAACGGGAAGACCAGGCTGCGCGGGTTGTTGGTGCCGCGGATCGAGTAGCGGACGTCGATGAAGAGCACGCCCTGTTCGGTCTCGCGGCCGGCGGTCACCTCGACGTCGCTCACCTCGATGCGCGGCTCCCAGCGGTCCAGACTCGTGTAGACCTCGTGCTGGATGCGGCCCGCGGTGGCCTCGTTGACCGGGGCGAACACCAGGTCGTGGATGGCGCAGCCGAACTCCGGGCGCATCGGCCGCTCGCCCGGCGCGGTGGCCAGTACGAGCCGGATGGCCTCCTCGATCTCGCGCTCCCCGCTGACCAGGGCGATGCCCCCGGTGGGGCCGATGCGCAGCGGGAAGGCCCAGCCGGATCCGACGAACTGCTCGGCCATCAGTGGGCCACCCGCCTTCTCCTGGTCGTCTCGGTCCTGCTTCGGGTGTTTCCGCGTTGTGCGGGTGGGGCGTACGTCTCGGCCGTCACGGGATCGGATACGGCTTCTTGTTGACCGTCACGATGCCCATGAGGTCGACGTTGACGGCCCGGATGCCCACCTGGCCGACGGAGCTGACCTGGACGGTTCCGACCGCCTTGAGGCTGAGGGCACCCACCGCGTCCACCGCCACGGCCCCGCCGAGCGACTTGACGTTGACGTTCCTGCCCGTGATGTTGAGCAGCCCGCCGCTCTTGATGGTCAGCCTGCGCCGCGCGCTCAGGGTGAGGTCGGTGCCGGCCTCCACCGACACCGATCTGCTGCCCGTGATGCTGACCGTGCCCTTGCTGTCCACGGTGATCTCGGTCTTGGTGCGGTCGAGGTTGATGGTCAGACGGCCGTCACCGCTGGCGACCCGCACGCCCTGACTGCGGGCGCCGGTGGTCTGGCTGAGCAGGTCGATGCGGTTGCCCTTCCGGTCGGACAGGGTGTGCCGGATCGCCTTGTTCCGCAGTCCGTCGTGCAGCGGGACGTCCGTGACGGGGGTCGGCTTGTCCCTGCCGTTGTAGAGGCCGCCGATGACGAACGGATGGTCCAGCGCGCCCCGGTCGAAGGCGACGAGGACCTCGTCGTCCACGTCCAGCGGGAAGATCCCGCCGCCGCCCTTGCCGCCCAACTGCGTCACCCGCGTCCAGTCGCTCTCGTACTGGTCGTCCAGCCACGGGAACTGGAGCTTGACCCGCCCCTGCTTGTCCGGGTCCTGGACGTTGGTGACGATGGCGTTGGCCACGCCGGGCATCCGGGGTTCGACGGCCGACCCGCCCCCGGAGGCGAGCCCGTACAGCGAGCGCCACTGGCGTCCGCTGAAGGTCACCCAGCTCTCGTAGTGCTGCCCGTCGCCGAAGACGTGCCGTACGGACGTGGCGGTGTACTTGCCCTGGAAGGGCTCCCCGACATCGGACAGCGTGACCGGAACGCCGGGCCGCAGCTTGGGGTTTCCGCGCACGGCGACCTCCAGCTCGGCGAACGAGGAGGTCACGTCGTCGGAGAGGGACTCCGCGGCGAACTTGACCTCGGCCTGCTTGTCGTAGGGCGTGCCCGTCTCGACCAGCGTGGAGGTCTTGAACTTCTTGGCGGCCTCGCCCGGGGCGGTGCCGATGCTGACCCCGGGGTTCTTGGTCGCCAGCGACATCGAGGTCAGCTTCTTCTTCGTGGTGATGTCCCAGCCGCGCGCCTGGACCTTGCCGACCTGGTCGGCGGCGGTGACGGCGGCCCGCAGCCGCAGGATGTCGTGGCGGGCCTGAAGGACGAACGGACTCTTGTCCCCGTCCGTACCGACCCCGGGCGCCCCCGAGGCCGGCTTGGGCTTGGCGAACTCGAACTTCCCCTTCGCGTTCACCGACATGACCATGCCGTTCTCGTCGGCGAGCCGGGAGAGGAAGTCCCAGTCGGTGACGTTGGCCTGGCTGATGAACTCGTACACGGTCTTCGTCGAACCGATCACACCGAGCTGGAGACCGTCCTCCTTGGCCAGCTTGCGGGCGATGTCGGAGGCGCTCTGGTTCTTGTACGCGGCCACCCGGCGCCGGCGCACCAGGCGGTGCCCGGCGTCGTAGCCGCGGACGACGGTGAAGGTGCCGGTGCCGTCGTAGTCCGCCTCCAGACCGGTGACCTCGCCGGTCAGCAGCGGATCGGCGGCACCCTGGCCGTCGGCGATAGGGGTGAGCACGACCTCGGACCCGAACCTGATGCCCAGCTTGGCGAGGACCTCGCGGTCCGGGTCCCGGAAGGTGAGCCGGAACGCGGCGGGCACCCCGGCGCCCTGGTCGACCCAGCCGTCGACGAGCATCGGGGCGTAGTCGGGCGGCAGCGGTTTGCCGTCGATCGTCACCTGGATGAGCGTGGAGTACGCGGGCTGCACCATCAGGAACGCACCTCCTCGGCCGAGGGCATCAGGAGTTCCCTGCCCGACGGCAGATCGGCCGGGTTGTCGATGCCGTTGACCTCGGCGATGGCGCGCCAGGCCGCGGCGTCGCCGTACTCGCGCCAGGCCAGCGACTGCAGCGAGTCGCCCGCGACGACGCGGTGCACACGCTGCGCGGTGAGCGCGCCCGAGGTCGGGTTCTGCCCCTTGGCCTTGCTGGGGATCTCGTGCAGCGTCACCTGGCAGGTGGCCCGGATCGGCACACCGGTCGTGCCGAACAGCGAGTAGTTCGCCTGCACGGAACTCACGTACGCCGTGAAGCGGGCCGTGGAGAACGACCCCCACTGGAACACCACCCAGGGCGGCGAGGGCTGCTTGGCGGCGATGCTCTTCGTCGTCGTCTCGCAGCAGGCCATCAGCGACTCCACCTTCTTCAGCACGGAGCTGCTGTTCGGATCGAGGGACGAGTCCAGGAAGATCTCGACCGTCATCTCCCGGGGCTCGGGACCCATGAACTCCGGGACGTTGCCGTCTCGTACGGCCGCGGTCGGCGTCGTCTTCCACTGGGCGCGGCGGCTCAGCGTCAGCTGCGCCGGGTTGAAGTCCAGCTTGAACGTCTTGATCAGAGCGCCCGGGGTGGTGCTGGTGCCGACCGGCGGCTCGTGGATGGCCAGCGTGGCGCGTACGAGGCTCTTGCCCGCGCCCTTGCTTCCCTTTGCCATGTGTGGTGCCGCCCCCTCAGTCCGTGAACCCGTGGTGGGTGATTTCCAGGACCTCCGTGGCGACGGCCGGGCTGGCCGGGTCCAGGGAGGGGCCCTGCCAGCTGACCGGCAGTACGTCGATCAGCCCCCAGCGGGCCACCTCCGAACCGTCCGCCCGCAACGCGGCGATCTGCGCGGTCGGCCGCTTCACCCCGGTGGTCACCGAGGAGATCCAGGCCGCGACCTTGGTGGTGTCCGGAGTCAGCGGGCGGGTCAGCCTGATGTTGGAGAACGTGACGCGCGACGGAAGCTGCCACACGAACCCGTTGTTGCCGCCCTCCTGGTGCTGTTCGATCTCCACCGCGGACGAGAGCCCTTCGCACCCGTTGAAGTAACCGAGGCTCTCGCCGTCGATGGTCAGGGTGAAGAAGATGGTGGAGCCCGGGTCGAGATCGCGGGACATCGGGGGCGGCCTTTCTGCGGACGTCGGTGGCGCGGGGTCGTGCGGGGTGGTGGGTGGTCAGCGGCGGGGGTCGCGGAGTTTGCCGATCCGCTCCCGGTCGAGCCGCAGTTCGGTGCGGACCAGCCGGGTGATCCGGCCGATCAGCCTGTGCGTCAGCTCGTCGAGCTGGAAGTCGGTCAGGGAACGGGGGTCGAACTGGCCCTTGGCGACCGGGGTGTAGTCGGGCAGCTCGTCGGGGTCGGGCGTCTTCTGCGTCTTGTCCGTCTTGTGCGGGTCACTCGCGGAGCCGGACGCGGACGAGCCGTGCGCCGTGACCGCCGAGACGGCCGTGGTGGTCCTGGCGGGCGTCGGCTGGGGCGGCCCACCGCCGGCCCGTTGTACGGAGACGGGGGCGGGAGCCGCTGATGTGGCGATGGTGTTTCCGGCCGCGCTGCCGGGTGCCCTGGGGGCGGCAGCGGGGAGCCGTTGGACAACTGGCGCGGCGGGAAAGGTGGTTGGCCGCGACGGCGTCTGCGGGGCCGTCCCGGGGGTAACGACGGGCGCCGCGGTACCGGAACCGGACTTGGCGGCCGAGAGAAGCGGCACGGCACGGCCGACGGGAGTGCTGGGGGCGACGGCCCGCTGTACCGAAGGTCCGGTGCCCGAGGACGAGGACCGGCGCAGCGGGATCGCGGCGGGGGTTGCCCGGCGCAGGGCGGCGGGGGCCGCTGCGGGTGTCGGGGCGGGAGCGAGGGCGGGGGTGAGGGCGCGGGCGGGGGTCAGGCTGCGCATGGGCGTGCCTGCGGCGGGTGCCGGTGCGGGGCTGGCGCTTTTGGCCGTGGGCCCCGCGCCGGAGGGGATCGCCGTGGCGCGTTGTACGGCAGGGGCGTTGGCGGCCGGGGTCCGTAGAGGTACGGCCGGGGGGCGGTGGGGCGGTGCCGCCTGTGCGGGAACTGGGGTTCCGTGGATCCGGGTGGCCGGTGGTCCGGGGGTACGGTCCGGTGCCTTTCCCTGGAGCGCGGTCGCCGCACGCCGGACGGTCGGCGGCCCGGCAACGCCCGAACTGCCGGGAGAGGTACGCCCGGAGAGGGGTTCCGCGTTCTGGGGCGGGGCGGAGAGGGGTGCACCGAGCAGGGGGCGCTGCCGGGGGGTTGGCGTGGTGGCGCGCTGGACCGGGGCGACGGTTGGTGAGGCGGGGAGCTGGTCCGGCGTGCTCGCGGGTGCGGGTGCGGGGGTGGCCGAGGTGACGGGGGGCTGGGTCGCCGGTCCCGGGCGTGCGACCGTCGGGCCGGTGGTGGACACGTTCCCCGAGGTCGGCGCACCGAGACCCAGGCGCCGGGCCGGGGCGGAGGCGCTCCGCTGCACCGGCTTGATGGTGGAGGTGGTGGGGGTGGTGGGTCCACCCCGACTCGGGCCGGGAGCAGGCGGGTTGGCGGAGGGGGCCTGCCCTGCCTGGGGGCCCGGGGCTATCGGGCTGCCGGGGATGGGCGTCCGGCCTTCGGCGGGGGTCCCGGTTGCCGGACCGGCCGGGTGAGTTGCCGCCGGGCCGTCGTGGGTGGGGCCGGCCGTGGGACGGACGGGGCCGGGTGTCGTACCGGCGGAGCCGGTTGTGGGCGGTGTGGCGGAGGTGCCGCTCGAACTGGGCGTCGCCCGTTGGACGTTGACGGCCGGGATGCCGGAACGGGACCCGGTGTCACCGGAGTTGGCTGCTGCATTCCCGGGACTGTTTGCCGTTCCGGCGGAGGTAGTTGGCGTGCTGCTGGAACTGGTCGTCGCGCGTTGGATGTTGGCGGCTGTGTTGCTGGAACGGGCCGCCGTGGGGCCGGAGTTAGTGTCCGCACCCTTGGGGCTGTTTGCCGTTCCGGCGGAGGAGGTGGGCGAGCTGCTGGAGTCGGTGGTCGCCCGTTGGACGTTGACCGCTGCGCTGCTGGAACGGGCCGCCGGGTCACCGGAGTTGTTGACCGCGCTCTTGGGGCTGTTTGCCGTTCCGGCGGAGGAGGTTGGCGAGCTGCTGGAGCCGCTCGTCGCCCGTTGCACGTTGGCAGTCGTGTTGACGTTCGCGTTGCCGGAGTTGGTCGCCGGGCCGCCGGAGTCGGGCACCGCGCCCCTGGGGCCGGTTGCCGTTCCAACGGCGGAAGTTGGCGTGCCGCCGGGGGCGGCGGGAGCTCGCTGGATGCCCGTCGCCGCATCGCCGGGCCGCGTCGCCGCGCTGCTCGGTCCGGGCGCCGCGCGGCGCGGGCCGTTCGCCGTGCGGCTGGGACCGGCCGCCGGGCGGCTGAGGTTGTCCCCGGTTCCGCTGGAGCCTGTGGGCGTCGTGGCAGGTCGGGTCGGCATGCTGCTGTGGTCGGCCGCCGCCCTCTGGACGCGGGCCGCCGCGTTGTCGGTACCGGCGGCCGTCGTCGCAGGACCGGTGGTCGTCGCGGCGGGATCGGACGTCGTGCCGCTGGGATTGGTCGTCGCCCGTTGGACGTTGACCGCAGCGTTGCCGGGCCTGGCGGGAGCGGGGCCAGGACCGGTGGTTGCTCCGGCCTGACCGGGGGCCGCGCCACGGGGAGCGGCAGCCGCTCGCTGGACGTCGGCCACTGCCTTGCCGAGCCCGGTGGTGGTGGGCGTGGCGTCAGGGACGGCGGGCGCCGCGCTGCTCGCCGTACCGGCGGAGGAGGTCGCCGCCTCGGTGCCGATGTGGGGTGTCGTACTGGTGGAACCGGCCGCCGCCCTGTCGGCAGGGTTGGCCGCCGGTCCACCCGGGCGAGTGGCCCGGGCGCCGGGATCGGCCGTCGGGCGGACAGGCCCGGGCGCCGGGTTGCCGGGACCCGTCGTGGCCGGAGCGGCAGCTGTGACGCTGGAACTGGCCGCCGCCCGTTGGACGTTGACGGCCCCGCCACCGGCGCGAGCCGCCGGGCTCCCGGCACCGCTCGCCGTACCGGCGGATCCGGTGGTGGCCGGTGAGACGGCCGTGCCGCCTGAACTGGCCGCCGCCCGCTGGACATTGACGGTCGCGCCGCCGGAGCGGGTCGTCGGGCCGCTCCCCGGACCGGTCGGAGTCGGGTTGCCGGAGGCGGCCGGTGTGCCGACCGGGCCGACCTCTGTGGACCGCTCGCCATCGGCCGCCGCCTGCGCGGAGGGCGCGCCGGTGGCCTCCCGTCGGGCAGCGGGCAGCGCCCGTCGCTGCACCGCAGGCGTGGCGGACGCCCTGGTCAGCGAGTTCGGCCGGTGGGTCCGGGGCGGAACAGGTGTCACCCGGGGCCCCGCCGGGCGGGACGCCGTGACCGGACGAGGAGCGCGCTGTACCGCTACGGGTGCCGGTGCCGACGCTGCGTCGTCGCGTACGCCGCCCGGAGCCTCGGGCTCCTCGGACCGCACCGGCAGAAGCGTGTGCGAGGGCGGTTCGAGTCCGGAGACGGACCTCGCCGACGTGGTGAGCGCGTTCCTGACGAGCCCGCCCGGTGCTCCGTCGAGGACGGCGTGGGACAGGGTCCCGGTGAAGGAGGGGTTCTGCCAGGTGCTCAGCCGCCCGCCGAAGCCGGAGTCCGCGACACCGGTCCGCCCGACAGCGGCCCGCTGGATCGGCGGCAACCCCACCCAGCCGCCCACGGAGGCCGACCCGGCCCCCATGTCCGTACCCGCACTCCCATCCGTGTGGACGGAACTGCCGTCCCCGGAAGCCGAGTTCGCCCCGGCGACCGTTTCCGCCCCAGCCCCGCGCCCCGCGGCTGAAGCCGCCGAACCCGACGCTGCAGAAGCCGCAGACGTCGAAGCCGCAGACGTCGCCGAACCGTTGCCCCTGAGCCGGTCGAAGAACCCCACTCCTCAGCCCTCCGCCCCGCCCCGCGTCACCAGGGACGCGATCTGTTCCGTAAAGCGCCGGCGGTCCTGGTGTTCGAGATCCAGGATCTCCTCCAGGCTCCAGTGGAAGTGGTAGGCGACGTACGCGATCTCCTCGTGCAGCCGGTCGGTCGCGTACGTCACGATTCCCCCAGGCGGCTCCCGCCGAGTTCGACCTCGAAGGGTTCCGAGCAGTGGGGGCACTCCACGGCGGCGCGGGTGTGGCCCTCGGCGTTGACCTGGCGGTAGAAGTCCTGGAGGAACGCGAGGTCGGAGGCGAACATGTTCTCCACCACCCCGTCGTGTACCGAAGGCAGCGTGCCGAGGCTGGTGATGACCCGGCCCAGCAGGACGACCGACAGATAGGCCGGGTTCTCCTGGACGCGGACGTCCCGCAGCGGGATCAGCTCGTCCCGGGCCGTGGCGAGGCGCATCACACCGTCCCGGTGGACCGTGCCCGACGCGTCGACGTACCCCCGCGGCAGCTCGAAGGGGAACTCCGTCCGCAACTGCTGCGGCACCGATACGGGAGCGGGAGCAGGCGCGGGCGCCGGGGCCGGCGCAGCGGTCTGCTCCGGCCCCGCCATCGGCCCCGGCGCCGGTGGTGCGTCCACGACCGGGCCCGCGCCCGCCCTGGCAGCCGTACGCCGCATTACTCGATGACCAGTTCTTCGAAGACGATGGTCACGGTCTCGGTGAGCGCGGAGGCCTCGCCGGCCTTCAGGGCACTGGCGTCGATCTTGCTGCACCAGGCGTTGCGCATGTTGTACCGCTTCACCGGGTTGTTCTGGTAATCCATCATGATGATGGAGGCGTTCTTGCGGGCCGTGCTCATCTGGCCGGCGATCGAGTCGTTGATCCACGTCGTGAACGCCGGGGACTGGGTCATTCCGCGCACCACGGTGCACTGCCCGTCCTTCTGCACACCCGGCATCAGGCTGACCTCGGGCCTGCCCTGCGCCGAGTTCGACAGGTGCTTGATGACGTCCTGTTCGATGCTGAGGCCGTTGACCTCCGCGAGGTACTCGACCATCACGCCGTCGATCTGCAGACCGAAATTATGTGAGGTAAGGGCGTCACCCGGGCTGAGACTCATCTGTTCTCTGTCCTTCTGAGGGTTCTTGGCGATTGCGTACGACGCGACGTACGGGCCGGCGTACGAAGAGGCTTGCTAGGGCTGGGGGGGGGCGCAGGCGGACGGGCCTACTCCTCCAACTCCCCGCTGCCGCTGGAGAACTGGGCCAGCCGGAAGATCACGAACTCGGCGGGCTTGACGGGGGCGATGCCGATCTCGCAGATCACGCGGCCGACGTCGACCGACTCCGGCGGGTTGGTCTCCTCGTCGCACTTGACGTAGAACGCCTCCTCGGGCCGCTGGCCGAAGAGGGCGCCGCTGCGCCACTCGTTGACGAGGAACGCCGAGACGTTGCGCCGGATCCTGGCCCACAGGTTGTGGTCGTTCGGCTCGAACACCACCCACTGGGTGCCGAGCAGGATCGACTCCTCCAGGTAGTTGAAGTACCGGCGGATGTTGAGGTAGCGCCAGGCCGGGTCGGAGGACATGGTGCGGGCGCCCCAGACGCGGATGCCGCGGCCCGGGAAGGCGCGGATGCAGTTGACGCCGATGGGGTTGAGCAGGTCCTGCTCGCCGCGGGTGATCTGGAGCTCCAGGTCCACCGCTCCCCGTACGACCTCGTTGGCGGGTGCCTTGTGCACACCGCGCTCGAAGTCGTTGCGGGCCCAGATGCCGGAGACGTGGCCGCTCGGCGGGATCACCCGGGACTGGCCGGTCGCCGGGTCGAAGACCTTGACCCAGGGGTAGTACAGGGCCGCGTACTTGGAGTCGTAGCCCGCGGTCTCCTGGCGCCAGACGCGGATCTGGCGGGCGTTCAGGCCCGGCGGCGGGTCGATGACGGCGACCCGGTCGCCCATCAACTCGCAGTGCGCGATGAGGCCGAGCTGGACGGCCTTCACGGCTTCCAGGTCGATCGCGCCGCGCTGGTAGGCGGCCATCAGGTCGGGGACGGCGACCATGGAGATCTCGTCCACGGCCTCCAGACCGCCGAAGCCGGTGCGGTCGGCGGAGTCGCCGAGGTAGTGCGCCGGGCCGGGGTGGGAGTCGCTCGCCTTGGCGGGGGTGACGGGCGCGGGGGCGGCGGGGGCCGCCAGGGCCACGGTCTGGTTGTCGGGGCGCGCGAGCTGCGCGGCGGGCGCCGACTCCTGCACGGTGATGAGCTTGGAGCGCTCCTTCACCTGCGTGACGACGTAGTTGCGGCCGCCCTTCTTGGCGGTCACGTCGAACGTCTCGACGGGCTTGTCGCCCTCCTTGACGATCAGCTTGAAGCGCTCGGCGGGGCCCTCGCCCTCGGCGTCGGCGACCTCGACGCTGATCGAGCCGCCCGCGACGGCGGTCACGCTGAACGTGCCGAGCTGCTTCGGCTCGCCCGCCGGGAGCGCGGCCGGGGCGGCGGAGCCGGAGACGGACGCCGGGGCGCCGCTTCCCGCCGCGCCCTCGGCGGTGCCGCCGACGCGGACTACGTACGCGGCGCTGCCGCCGTTGTTGAAGAACCCGTACACCGAGTGCGCGAGGTAGTAACCGTCGGTGAAGTCACCAAAGGCCGCGACGTACTGGGACCAGTTGGTCACCAGCGTCGGCTCGTTCAGCGGCCCGGTCGGCGCGAGTCCGACGAAGGCCGCCACCGATGTGCCCACTCCCTCGATGGGACGCGAGCCGCTGGCCACCTCCTCGACGTATACGCCGGGCGACAGGTAGGACGGCATGCTCTGCTCTCCTCGGGGTACGAGACAGGACGCCTCTCACCCTCACGCGCGAAGCGCGTCCCCCGAAACGTCCTGCGGGGCCCGATCGGGGGCAGTCCCTCTGCCCTCAAGGGCAACTGCCACCCGTCCGGCGTGCGGTCAGCCCCGCAGGGTGATGGTCAGTGCCGCGCCCACCAGACCGGTGCTCGGCGTGGCCCAGCACTCGTGCCAGGTCCGCCCCGGCTGACTACTGCTGTACATCGCGAAGTACCAGAGGGGATCGCCCCCGTCGAGCGTGGAGCGGGGCGGCTGTTCGCCGCGCGCGTAGTTCTCCATGGTGACGTAGTCGTTGCCGGCCTTCGCCACCACACCGCCGAAGTGGTACGGCACGACACCGGTGATCTCGCCGCTCCTCATACTCTGCAGCTGCTCCTCGTCGGGCTCCGACTTGACCATCATCGCGTCCCCGACCTTCGGGAGTTTCGCGTGCTCGTTGAGCTCCAGCCGCTTCAGCACGCGTTCCATGTCGTCCGGCTTCTCCTGGAACAGTCGCTGGAACAGCCCGCTCATCTGGAGCGTCAGGGTCTGGAAGACGCCGGACTCGGGTTCCTTGATGGACGCCTTGATCCGCTTCTCGTACTTGTTGCCCGGGTCCATTTTGTCGAGCGCCTTGGCCAGGGACTCCCAGTACGCGTCGCCGCCCTTGAGGTCCACGGAACGCTGCCCGGTCACGAACTCCGTCATCGCGTTGCAGCGCTGCGGGACGCGCACGTCGAGCCCGTGCTGTTCCTCCGTCGCGGTCGCCCTCGGCCGTCCCTTGGGCTGTACCTCGTACAGCACCTCCTTGCGGCCGGAGCCCTCGAAGGTCAGATGCCGGCCGGTCTTCTCCAGCGAGACGCCCCTGCCCTTGGTGAGGTCCGGCAGCTTGTCGTTGGCGGACTTGATCTTCGCCTCCGTGGCGAAGAAGGTCTTCGGCTCGCCGGCGCCGTGCTGCACGGCGAGCTTGAAGTCGTCGGAGACGGCCAGCCGGACGCTGTCCTCGTAGACGTAGTGAGGCAGGGGCGGGTCGGTCTGGTCGTACCAGCTGCCCTGTTCGTTCTTGTCCTGCCCGACGAAGAACTGCTGGTCGTCCGCGTCCGGGTGCTTGGTCGGGTAGTCCTCCTGGCCCGGCTCGAACACGTGGTACCGCTGCACCGGGGCGGCGCCGCCGTCCGTACTCGGGCCGCCGCCGGTCCCCGGCACCGTGAGGTTCGGGGCAACGCCCTGGGCGAGTCTGCGGCCGCTCTCGGCCGCGTGCTTCTCGAAGGGGTCGTTCGGGTGGGAGACCTTCACGCCGGCCCCGTTGTCGGTGCCCGCCACCGGGCCCGACGCCTGCTGCCTGACGTGGGTGAGTTCATGGAACATCGTCTCGTCGTCCACACCCTGTGGACCTACGACGATGTCCCTGCCGCTGGTGTAGGCGCGGGCGCCGTACTGCACCGCCGAGCGCTGGGCGACGGCGTCGGTGTGCACGCGGACGTCGCCGAGGTCCATGCCGAGCCCGCTTTCGGCGCGCTCCCGGATGCGCGGCTCCAGCGGACGCCACGACGAGCGCACCGCGTCGGCGACCGTGTCCCGCTGGACCACCGCCTGGTCCTCGCCGTGCCCGCAGCCGGGCGCGTGCTGGTGCCGGTCCCGCTGGACGGCACGGGCGACCGCCGCGTTTCCGGCCATGCTCTGGAGGTGGGCAAAGTGGGCCGCAGTCGTCGGCCGCGGGGCGGACGTCCGGGGAGCGCGCCCCCGGTCGCGGCCCGCGTCGAGACCCGTGCCGAGGCGCTCGTATGCGTGCATGTACCGTCCTCTCTCCTCACGCCGTTGTACCGGTGCCCCGCCTGTGGCAGAAGAGCCGGAGGGGCACTCCCGGCTCACTGTGCGCTGGTCGGGGGGCCAACTGGTCTGCTCCTTCGGGCAGTCAACCCTGCCCTCATTCCTGCGGCACGGCTCCGGTGCGAGGTAATGACCGACGACAACCAGCGGTGGCAGATCGTCCACGGTCGCAGGATCGCGAGCCGGGGCAGTCGGGCCCGCCTCTTCGGGCACGCATCATGCCCCGAGGCTTCCTGACCCGGCGTCGGCCCCGCGAGTAGCGTCCGAGGGTGAGCCTTTGGACATCCCTGGAACCCGCGTCGGCCACGGTGGATCCGGGCGGCAGCACGCGCGTGCGCCTGCGTCTGCGCAACACCGGTGACGTGGTCGACGAGTACCGCTTCGAGCCGGTCGGCGACCTCGCGCCCTGGACGGTCGTGGAGCCGCAGACGCTCCGGCTGTATCCCGGGACGACGGGCACGGTGGAGCTGACGTTCGCGCCGCCGCGTACGCCGGACGCGACGGCGGGGCCGAACCCGTACGCGGTGCGGATCACGCCGACCGAGCATCCGGAGGCGGTCACCGTTCCGGAGGGGAACCTGACGATCACCCCTTTCACGGAGGTGCGTGCGGAGTTGGTGCCGCCGACCGTGAAGGGGCGGTTCCGGGGGCGGCCCAAGCTCGCTGTTGACAATGTCGGGAACACGAAGGTCACCGCCTCGGTCAGTGGCAGTGACAACGGCGATCAGCTCTCGTACGACCTTCATCCGAGCAATGTGCAGATCGAGCCCGGTCGGGCCGCCTTCGTGAAGGCGACGCTCAAGCCGCGGCAGATCATCTGGTTCGGGTCGAAGGAGGAGCGGCCGTACAAGTTCGCCGTGCAGCGGTCGGGAGTCGCTCCGCTGGATGTCGAGGGGACCTATGTGCAGCGGGGGTTCCTGCCGCGCTGGCTGGCCACCTTCCTGGGCATCTTCATGGCGCTCGCGATCACCTTCGTGATGCTGTGGATCGCCTACAAGCCCCAGGTCCGCAGCGAGGCCAAGGAACTTCAGGAGGCCGGTGCCAGCACGTTGGCGCCCTCGGCCTCGCCGACACCGGTGGCCCCCTCGGCACCGCCGTCGGCCTCCGCACCGGTCGCGTCCGCCCCTGCGGACAACGGCGGAGGCGGGGACGAGCAGCCCGCGCCCGCGCCGACCAAGGAGAAGCCCAAGAGCCTCCTGCCCGCGAACAACATCGTCCTGAAGAACCTGTCCACCAAGCTGTGTGCCGACGTCCCCGGCGAGGGCGTGGGCAAGAGGGACGGCCGGGTCCAGCAGTACTCCTGCGATCCGACCGCCGCCGACAACCAGCTCTGGAACCTTGAGGTGAAGGTCGAGAAGGGCGGCCCCGGCGGCACGGACCTCTTCCAGATCCGCAACGTCAAGGACAAGTTGTGCATGGATCTGCCGAACTACGGGGCGGCTCCCATTCACACGAAGGTCACGGAGTTCACCTGTGACGGCACGAACAGCGACAACCAGTTGTGGTGGCTCGCGAAGCAGGAGAGCGGCGCCTACTGGATCCGCAACTTCAAGAGCGACAACAAGTGCCTCGAAGTCGCGGGCAGCGACGACGTCCGCAACGAAGTAACCCTGATGATCTTCAACTGCACCGTCACCGACGACCAGGAGTGGCAGATCATCCAACCCAATGAGGACTGATCGTGAGCCTTTGGACCTCCCTGGAGCCCGCCTCCGCGACCGTGGACCCGGGTGGCAGCACGACCGTGCGGCTGCGTTTGCGCAACACCGGTGATGTGGTCGACGAGTACCGCTTCGAGGCGGTCGGTGATGTCGCTCCCTGGACGGTGGTTGAGCCGCAGACGCTCCGGCTGTATCCCGGGACGACGGGCACGGTGGAGCTGACGTTCGCGCCGCCGCGTACGCCGGACGCGACGGCGGGGCCGAACCCTTACGCGGTGCGCATCACCCCGACCGAACACCCCGAGGCGGTTACGGTCCCCGAGGGCAACCTCACCATCACCCCCTTCACTGAGGTGCGGGCCGAGCTCGTGCCGCCGACGGTGAAGGGGCGTTTCCGCGGGCGGCCCAAGCTCGCCGTCGACAACCTCGGCAACACCAGGCTCACCGCCTCGGTCAGCGGGAGCGACAACGGTGATCAGCTCTCGTACGACCTTCATCCGAGCAATGTGCAGATCGAGCCCGGTCGGGCCGCCTTCGTCAAGGCGACGCTGAAGCCGCGGCAGATCATCTGGTTCGGGTCGAAGGAGGAGCGGCCGTACAAGTTCGCCGTACAGCGGTCGGGAGTCGCTCCGCTGGATGTCGAGGGAACGTACGTGCAGCGCGGGTTCCTGCCGCGCTGGCTGGCCACTTTCCTCGGTGTCTTCATGGCGCTCGCGATCACCTTCGTGATGCTGTGGATCGCCTACAAGCCCCAGGTCCGCAGCGAGGCCAAGGAGAGGCTCGACGAGGCCGGCGTCAGCACACTGGCGCCCAGTGCCTCGGCGACACCGCCTCCCCCGCCCACTCCCACCGCTCCCGCCTCGACACCCCCGCCCGCGGCGCAGTCACCGGCCGCCGGTGGCGGCGGCGGTGGCGGTGGAGGCGGTTCCGAGGAGGAGAAGAAGAAGGCTCCGGAGAAGACCGCGGCCACCGCCGTCCAGGCACTGGCCGCGGACGACCCGGGCGGGCGGCACATCTGCTACCGGGTCTTCGTCACGGGCAAGGGCTGGACGGACGCCGTGTGCGACGGCGAAACGGCCGGCACGGTGGGCGAGAACAAAGCGCTCAAGGCCATCAACGTCGCGGTGTCCGGCGCCAAGCGCACGGGCAGCGCCGCCTTCGTCCACGACCCGGGGTCGACCAATGGCAAGGGCGACTACAACGGGAAGCCGTGGTCGTTCGCGCCCGACGGCATCGACAACTACTTCGGCAGCACCAAGGCGGACGCCCCGAACATGCTGGGCTTCACCATCAACGTCGACGACGGCGGCGGCTCCGTCTGCCAGACCACCCACGTCCGCAACGAGGGCTGGCACGGCATGGGGTGCGACAAGCCCGGCGAAGGGGAGGGCTACATCTTCGGCGGCACCCTCAGCAACGACCTCTGGCTCGAAGCCGTGAAGTTCACCGTGTGAGGGTGAGCCGAAATTGGTCCCGGGAGGGGGACGCCGGCGACTACCAGCCGCCCTCTCCCGGCACCAGCCGGCCCGCCTTGCGGTACTCGCGCCGGGCGCCCTCCAGCAGGTCGTCCGTCGTGACCGGCCCGCCGCGCCCCGCCGCGGTGTAGGCGGCCGTGACGACCGCGCTGCGGATCGAGCCGCCGGCCATCTCGAAGTCGCGGGCGACCGCCGCCGGTTCGATGTCCTCGACGCACGGGACGTGGGCGAGGCTGTGCCGCCACAGGGCCCGGCGCTGCTCGGCGTCCGGGAACGGGAAGTCGACCACCAGGTCGAGCCGCCGGGTGAACGCCTCGTCGATGTTGGCCCGCAGGTTGGTGGTGAGCAGGGCGATGCCGTCGAAGGACTCCAGGCGCTGGAGCAGGTACGCGCTCTCCATGTTGGCGTGCTTGTCGTGGGAGTCCTTGACCTCCGAGCGCTTGCCGAACACGGCGTCCGCCTCGTCGAAGAGCAGCACGGCGTCCGTGCGGTCGGCCTCGGTGAAGATCCGTTCGAGGTTCTTCTCGGTCTCGCCCACGTACTTGTCGACGATCGAGGAGAGCTGGACGACATAGAGGTCCAGGCCGAGTTCGGCGGCCACGACCTCGGCGGACAGCGTCTTGCCGGTGCCCGACTCGCCCGCGAAGAGCCCGAGGACACCGTGGCCCCGGCCGCCTCCGGCGCTGAGCCGCCAGTCGCCGAGGACCTGGTCGCGGTGGCGGGCGCGCAGGGCGAGTTCGTGCAGCTGGGCCAGGGGCCTGTCCGGCAGGACCAGGTCGTTCCAGCCGACGTCCGGCCGGATCCTGCGGGCATGCCGCTCGAGCCCGGACGCGGACTGCTGCCGCGCGGCCAGCCGCAGATGGGCGGCGGTCACCGCGGTGCCGTCGAATATCGCGAGGTCCAGGGCCGCGCGGGCCGCCCGCTCGATACGGTCCCCGCCGAGCCGGTACGGGGCGACGGTGGCGGCCAGGTCGAAACCCGGACCGTCCGCCCCGGCGCCGAGCGCGGCCGCCCAGGCGTCCACGGCACCCGCGTGCGGCCGGGGCGCGTCGAGCACCAGCGGGTCGCGGTCGCACCACTGGGGGTCGTACGGCCGGTGCCCGACGAGCACCACGGGTACGCCGGCCTCCGTCATCGCCCGCAGCAGCGGGCCCGGCTTCTCCGGCAGCGGTGACACGACGATCGCCCGGTCGCGCAGCCGGGCTTCGCGCAGCACCCGGGGGAGGACATCGGAGAGGAGCTCGGGGACCGGCTCCCCGGCTGCCGCGGGCGTGAAGTGCAGCGCCCCGACACCCGCCGCGCGCAGAGCGGCCACGGCGGACACGAGCCCGTCGCCCTCGCGGTGCTCGCGGAGATAGACGGTGCGGGGGCCGACGGCCAGCCGGGCGGCCAGCCTGGTGGTGAACTCGTCGTGCGAGGCCGAGGGCGGGGGCAGAGGCACTGACGAGGGTGAGTCGAGCGGGTGGACGCTGCCGGCGAGCGCGGCGTCCGGGGTGTCGTCGCCGAGCAGATGGGCGACGAGCCGGTCCGGTACGTTCAACGCGCGGCTGAGGAAGGGGCGTTCGGGTTCCTCGACGGTCAGCAGCCCGAGCGCGGTCAGCGGCGCCGAGGGGTGGAACCGGGCCCGCGCCTCGGCGAGGTGCGCGGGCAGCCCGCACAGGTCGAGCGCCAGTCCGGCGGTAGCCCGGCGCCTGCTGACGTCGTCGTTGAGGTACCCGTACAGCGGCTCGAAGGAGCGGTCCAGGTCCGGCGCGAGGGCGATGAGCAGGATCCGGGTGTCCAGCTCGGTCAGCCCGAGCCGCACCGCGAGCCGCTCCAGCCGGGTGTCCGGGGCGGCGGACTCGGGGCTTCCGGGGCCGGACCCGTCCTCGGAGCCGGCCGCGTTCTCGAACACGTCGGCGTACGACACCGCCGTGGGCGCCAGCAGATGCCGTACGGCCTCGTCGGAGATGTACAGCCCCCGCAGCGGATCGTCCGCCGTGGGGTCGACGGCACTGCGGCTCGCGACCAACTCGGCGACCCGGTCGCGCAGTCGGGCGAGGCGGACAAGAAGCGCGCCGGACGTGGGAGAGGCGGCGGAGGCGTACGTGGTCACCGCTGCGGCTCTCCGGTGTCCTGCGCGGGCGTGTCCTGCACGGGTGCCGGCTGCCGTTGGCGGTGGGTGCGCTCCTGCGAGCCGTCCAGCGTGCCGTCCATGCCGCGGACGCGGACCACGCCCTCCGTGACCGGGGGGCCGACGTCGTACTCGGGGAAGGCCGGGAAGGGCGCTGTGACCACGAGGTCGAGGGACGGCTTGAGTTCGCCGCCTAGGGCCGACCAGATCTCGGCGAGGGACCGGGACTCGGTGTGCAGCCCCGCCACCGTGAGCGGGACGGACAGGCCCAACGCGCCGAGTGCGCCCGGGAGTTCGTCGGCGGACAGGAGTTCGTGCGGCAGCATCGTGGTCAGTACCGCGGAGAGCAGCCGGTGTTCGTCCTGGGGCTGCTTGGTCCAGGCGGTGACCAGGTACGACAGCCGGAACCAGCGGGGCGGCTGGCGGCGGCGCACGATCACGTCGCGTTCGTCACGGACGGAGACCTGGCCGCGCTGGCGCCGGGAGACGTCCTCCCGGATGTCGTACAAGTAGGCGTTGACGGCGGGCGCGTTGCGCCGGGCCGCCCAGTCGCGGGTCGGCGCCTCGAAGGCGATCTCGATGCCGGAACCGGCGAGCGCGCCGCCCCCGAGCAGCCGCTTGAGGACCTCGTCCACCTCGTGGATCACCGTCGTGCTCCTGCCCTGCCGTGCCTTGCCTGTGCAGTGTCGCCGCCGGAAGCCGGAAGCCGGAAGCCGGAAGCCGGAAGCCGGACCGGCCCGTGCCGACACCGCTGCTCCTGCCGCTGCCGCTGCCCCTGCCGCTACGGGTACCGCCGTCGTGACGATCGTGCCCTACCGATGGTGCCCCGCGGAGCCTTCGGCTCCGCAGGCACGCCGGGGACGGTCACCGGGCAGACAGGTTTGCCCAATTGTCCACATCCGATTGCCCGTTCGGTCAGATGTAGCCTTCCCGAAGGGCATGGGCCACGGCATGCGCCCGGTTGCGCAGATGCAGCCGGGTGGTGAGCCCATGCATCACGTTCTTGACGGTCCGTTCGGAGTAGGACAGCTTGCTGGCGATCTCCCCGGTGTCGAGCCCCTCGGCGACCAGCCTCAGTACGTCCACCTCGCGCGGTGCGAGCCCCGAAGGGGGAGCGCCGGGATGGCCGGTCGCGGTGCGGTGCAGCGACCTCACCTGGCTGATCAGCCGGCCGAGCAGATCGGCGGGCAGATCGCCGTCGCCGCGGGAGGCCGCGAGGACGGCCTGCACGAGCCGGTGCGCGGTGGCCTCGTGGCGCCACACGATGGCCCCGGCGCCGGAGTCGATGGCGTCGAGGAGTTCGCTCTCGCGGATCGCGCTCACCACGAGGACGGCACGGGCGCCCTCGCTGCGCACGAGTCTGCGCAGCCGGGAGAGGGTGGCCTCGTCCAGCGTGTCGTTGACCAGCAGGGCGATGGTGTCCGGCCCGGTCTCGGTCTCCTCGCGGAGGTCGATCACCGGGTGCTGCCGAAGCTGCCCGAGCACTCCCTCCCGGGAGATCGGGTCCCACGCGTGCACCGACACCGGTATCCGGGGCTCGGATCCGTCCGTGCCGGGAGCCGAGGTCCCGTATGAGCTGCGCAACCGTTTCCCCTATGTCCGCGGGCCCGTCACCACTGTGAGGTCCGTGACAGGCGTGCGCACACCACACTTCTGTGACGCGTGTGGCCGGCGCAATCGTGGAGCACCACGAGACGCACCACGAGATCGGCGGCACCGCTTTCTCGGCTCGTGGGTCTTGTCACGCAACGAGGGTCCCGCTCCGGGCCGTCACACAGAGCGGAACGAACCACGGCCACGAGGGAGGCAGGCATGTCCGTAGCGCTGCGCGAACGCCGGGAGGAACTGGAGCTGGTGGCCGCCGAGGCCGAGCGGGCCCGGGCCGGAGCCGGCCGTCTCGTCCTGCTGCGCGGCGCCACCGGCACCGGCCGTACCGCGCTGCTGGAGGCCGTCGCCGAGCAGGCGGAGGCGGCCGGCATGCGCGTACTGCGGGCCCGCTGCTCGCCGGACCACACCTCCGTGCCGTTCGGCGCCGTCTTCCAACTCCTCGCACACGGACCGGGGTTCGACTCGGCCGCGGGGGAGGAGCCGGACCCGCCCGGCACCCCGTCCCACCGGGGCAGGCCCGCGCGGCTGTGGCGTCTGCTGCGTTCGTACGCGGATGACGTGCCGCTCCTCGTGGCCGTGGACGACGTGCACCTCGCCGACGAGTCCTCGCGCCGCTGGCTGGTCGAGGCGGTGCGGCGGATCGACCGATTACCCGTACTGATGGTGGTGACCGAACGCAGCCAGTACGACATCGATCCCCCGGCCGACGGGCTGGTGCACGCGCTCTCCCCCGCCCTCGTCCGCACCCGCACGCTGGCCCCGCTGAGCGCCGGCTCCGCCGAGGAGCTGGTCCGTTCGGCCCTCGGCCGTCCCGTCCCGGCCGAGTTGGTGGACGACTGCGTACGGGCGGGCGCGGGCAGCCCGCTGCTGCTGCGTGCCCTGCTGGACGACCTCGGGGGCACCGCCGCGGAGGACGCCCCGGCGGCCCTGCCCGACAACTGCGCGGCGCTCTACCCCGGTTCGTACGCGGCCGCCGTGTCCTGGTGGCTGGACAGCGCCGGGCCCACGACCACGGAGGTCGCCCGCGCGCTCGCCGCCCTGGACGACGACGAGAAGGCCGACGAGAAGGCCGACGAGAAAGCCGGCGAGAAGGACGGGGACAGCGCGAGCGGCGGGGGCGGACACGGGGACGCCGACGCCGAGCTGCTCGCCAGGACGGCGGGCGCCGACCCCGCCCGCGTACCGGGCTGGCTCACCGCGATGACCGGCCTCGGGCTGCTGCGCCCCGGCCCCGGCGGACGGCCCCGCTATGCCCATCCGCTGCTGCGGGACGCGGTGCTGAGCAGCTGGTCGGGTGCCCTGCGGCAGGCGGCGCACCACCGGGCGGCCGAGGCGATGCTGCGCCGCGGCGACCGCGCCGAGGCGGTGGCCGGGCAGTTGCTGCGGTCCGCCCCGGTCGGCGAGGCATGGGCGACGGGTGTCCTGCTGGACGCCGCTGACCTGGCCGTCCGGGACGACCGCAGCGACGACGCCCTGGCGTTCCTGCGCCGCGCCCTGGACGAGCCGATGCCGGACGCCCGCCGGAGCGTGGTCCTCACCGAGCTCGGCTCGCTGGAGTACGCCACCGTACGGTCGACGGCCGGGATACCGCGGCTCGCCGAGGCGATGCGACTGCCGGGTCTGCCGCGCGACCGGGTGCGCGCGGCGGTCGCGCTGGGCACGGCGCTGGCCCGGCAGGGCGAGGCGCGCGTCGCGATCGACGTGCTGCGCGGTCTGGAGAACGAGCATCTGACGGGCCATCCGGACCTTGTCCGCACGGTGCAGACCGCCTCGGCGCTGCTGTCCGACCACGATCCGGGGACCCGGCGGGAGGTGTACCGCTGGCTGCGTGAGACCGCCGAACGCTCGCCCCAACTCGTCGGCACGGCAGGGCAGGCGCTGCTCGTACGGTACGAGTCGACGGCCGGCCTGACCTCGGCGGCGTCGGCGATGCGCCGGATCCGCGCCCTGCTGGCGCAGCCGGCCGACCCGCTCGCGGAGGGGTTCCTGCTGGGCACGGCCGCCGCGGTCGCCCAGTGGGCCGACCAGCTCGACGAGGCCGAACGGCTCGTACGGCGAGGCCTGGCCGGGCAGCGCACGTCCCTGCTGCACCCGATGCACCTGGCGCTGCTGAACGTACGGGTCGACATCGCCGCCGCCCGTGGCGCGTACGCCGAACTGCTCGACGATCCAGTGGTGTTGAGTCCCGTCGTGGGCCGGCTGGATCCCGCCAACGCGCAGGCCCACGCGCTGATCGCGCTCGTCGAGACGGGCCGCACGGAGGAGGCCACAGCTCTCGCGGACGGCTTCGACCTCCAGAACCCGTACGACTCATGGGAGTTGAACCGCTTCCTGTACGCGCGCGGCGTCCTGCGCGCGGCCACCGGCGATCCGGCGGGCGCGCTCGGCGACTTCCTGGAGTGCGGGCGTCACCAGTCGGCACGGGACGTGGTGAGCCCGGTCGTCACCCCCTGGCGGACCGCGTCGGCGGAGTGCCACCTCGCGCTCGGCCGACCCCGCCAGGCCCTCGCCCTGGCCGAGGAGGAACTCCGCCTCGCCACGGTGTGGAACACGCCCCGCGTGCTGGGCCGGGCCCTGCGCGTCCTGGGCACGGCGACCGGCGGCCGCCGCGGCCTCGATCTGACGGACCGGGCGGTACGGGTCCTGCGGGAGGGGGCCGGCGGGGTGTCGGCCGGAACACCTGATGTGACGCCCGAGGCGGCCCCGGAGGCGACCGCCGACGGTGACGGCAGCGCGGCCCCGGGCGGCGAGCCGGTCGAAACGGAGCTGATACCCGCGCTGATCGCCCAGGGGCGCGGGCTCACCGCCGTCGGGGACCGGGCACGGGCCCGCGAGGCGCTCCGGGAGGCGGCCGAACGCGCCGAACGCCTCGGTGCGGTCCGGATGCGGGCTTCCGCGGAAGCGGCCCTGCGCGAGGGCGGCGCCCGCCGCGCGGCGACGGCACGGACGGGGTCCGGGTCGCTCACCGCCAGCGAGCGCCGGATCGCGGAACTCGCCGCGCAGAGCCGTACGAACATGGAGATAGCGGAGCTGCTGCACCTGGCCCGGCGTACCGTCGAGACCCATCTGACCAGTGCCTACCGCAAGTTGGGCATCCGCCGCAGGGCGGAACTCGGCGCCGCGCTCACGGACGCCGGGTCCCGCTCCGGCCCGACCGGCCCCGGCCCCGGCCCTGATCGGGACCGGGACCGGCACCGGCGAGGCACTCAGGCGTAGGGCGCGCGGGCCTACTTGGTCGTGCGGTAGGCCCCGTAGACCGTCTGCTTCAGGGTGTTGCCGTCGGCGTCGGTGAGCGTGGCCCGCAGTGAGACCGCGCCGGGCTTGGCCGGGCTGCGCAGCTTGAGGACCTTGCCGTCCACTGCCTGGGCCTTCTTCCAGGTCTCGCCGTTGTCGTAGGAGACGGCGAAGGCGAGCTTGCGCAGCGAGCCGACCTCGGTGGCCGCGCCCTGGAGGGCGAAGGGCACGGTGAGGGTCGTCCTGGCCTTGGCGGTACTGGCCGTCGTCAGCTTCGGAGTGAAGCGGACGACCGTCAGCGGCAGCCGCTCGGGCGCCTCACCGGCGACGTGCGCCGAGGCGAAGGTCCAGGTCGCGGCGACCCGGGTGCTGACGGCGGACTGCGCCGGGGAGCGGGAGACGTCCACGTCGAGCTGGTAGCTGCGCCGGCCGGCGGGGACCGTGTGGGACTCGCCGTCCAGCGGCTCGTCCACCGCGAAGATCTCCTCGCCGTCGGCGTGGAGCGAGCTCCTGGCCTTCGTGTAGGCGGAGTTGCCCACGTTGCCGCCGCTGTCGGAGAACAGCGGCAGGTACGCCGAGAAGGTGTCGCCGGAGCGGACCGCGCCCGGCCGGTCGAAGCCGTGCGCGAGAGCACCCGAGGGGAGGGACGGGCCGAAGACGCCGATGTTGAAACGCTGCGTGTAGTCCCTGCCCGCCGCGTACGCCCTGGGCGCGCCGACCTGGGTGTTCTCCCACGTCGGCTCGCCCTCCTCGTCGGGGGCGCCGTACTGGCTGACCTGGTAGAACCACTTGATCCCGTTGGGCAGTACGTAGTCGGTGCCGGTCAGCGGCAGACGGCCCGGCGTCTGGAAGAGGTTGAAGTAGCCGCCGGGCATCAGCGGCGCCGCCCAGACGGTCGCCGTCTTGCCCTTCACCGGCGCCCCGGCGACGACCTTGACCTTGGTGAGCTGCGAGCGCCTGACGTTCTTGGTGAAGCCGGACAGGTCGCCCGTACGGTTCCAGGCCAGCCGGTAGTTGACGGCCTTGTGGGTCCAGATGCCGTGGTACATCGCGGACGCCTCGGCGGCCGGCACCGGGGCGCCGAGCTGTCCGACGCGCATGCTGCCGAAGGAGGGGGCGTCGTACAGAGACGTGTACCGCTTGTTGTTGACGTCGACGTGGAAGAAGAACATCGCGCCCGCGGGCCTGGCCGCGCCGTCCGGCACGGTGACCTTGACGGGCTTCGTCTTCCGGGCGTCCATGACCAGGGTCGTGTCCTTGGTCAGCGCGAACTTCGGGTGCAGCAGCACGGACCGTCCGTCGCCGGTGAAGAACATTCCTTGGAGGGCGTAACGGCCCTTAGGCAGACGGATGGTGACCTCGCCGTCCCTCTTGTCGGAGACTTCCGTCCAGATGTCGTTGTCCAGGCCGTAGATGTCCGTCGCCGCGTCGTCGGGGACCTTGCCCTCGAGGTCGAGGTGCTTGATGGTCAGGTCGTACGACTCGACCTCGCGGACGACGCCGAGGGAGGTGCGCGCGGTGGTGGTGCCGTCGGCGGTGGTGGCGGTCACCGAGCCGCCGAAGCTGCCGTCGGCCGTTCCCGCACGGGTGTCGGCGGTCACGGTGGCGGTCGCCTCCCCGCCCGCGGGGACGGTGAGTTGCCGCGGCGAGACGGTGAACAGGCCCTCGGCCGCGGGCTTTCCGTCGTCGCCGTAGGCCTCGGTGGCCAGGTCGAGGGTGAGCGGCCCGGTACCCGCGTTGCGGTACGTGACGTCCTTGGTGACCGGCCGGTCGTCGGTGTGGGGGAACTCCTGTGTCCCGAAGCCCAGCGAGGCCGGGCTGCTGGTGAGCTGCTGGGTGATCGCCCCGGCGACGTCCACCCGGCCGGTGCCCTGCGTGTACGCGGAGGTGGCGGCGGCCGGCTTCGCGGAGGCGGTGAGTGCGGCCTTGATCCGCGGGCCGGTCCAGTCCGGGTGCTGCTGGGCCAGGATCGCGGCGGCGCCCGCCACATGCGGGGTCGCCATCGACGTACCGCTCATGGAGACGTAGCCGTCGGCGGCGGGGTCGCCCATGAAGCCCTCGGCGGCCTTGGCGGCGACGATGTCCACGCCCGGCGCGGTGAGGTCGGGCTTGAGGGAGCCGTCGGCCGTGGGGCCGCGGCTGGAGAACTCGGCGATGGCGTCCTGCCGGTCGACCGCGCCGACGGTGAGCGCGGCGGCGGCGCTGCCGGGCGTGCCGACGGTGCCCTCCTTGGGCCCCTCGTTGCCGGCGGCTATCACGAACAGGGCGCCGGAACTGGCCGACAGGTCGTTGACGGCCTGTTCCACGGGGTCGATACCGGGCCTGTCCTCGCCGCCCAGGCTCATGTTGACGACCTCGGCGCCCTGCTCGACGGCCCACTGCATACCGGCGATGACACCGGAGTCCTCGCCCGAGCCCTCGTCGTCGAGCACCTTGCCGACCAGGAGCCGGGCGCCGGGCGCGACCCCCGCGTACTTGGTGCCCGCGGGAGAAGCGGCCCCGGAGCCCGCGATCGTCGAGGCCACATGCGTGCCGTGGCCCGCGCGGTCGACGGTGTCCGAGGCGGCGGAGAAGTTCTTCGCCGCGTCGATACGGTCCTTCAGGTCCGGGTGCGTGGCGTCGATGCCGGTGTCGAGGACGGCGACCTTGACGCCCTTGCCGTCGTACCCCGCCGAGTGGGCCGCGGGCGCGCCGATCTGCGGCACACTCCTGTCCAGGGTGGCCTTCACCTTGCCGTCCAGCCAGATCTTCCTGACCTTCGCGGAGCCGGTGCCACTGGTGAGCGTCTCCCACAGGGCGGAGCCCTCGGACTTACGGGCGCGTACGGCGTCGCCGTTGATGCTCGGCAGGTCCCGGCGGACGGTCGCGCCCGAACTCCGGAACGTACCGGCCGACAGGGACGTGCCCTTGTCGTACGTGACGATCAGCGGCACGTCGGAGCGGCGGGCGTCGTCGTAGTGCCCGCCGACCAGCCGCTTCACGTCGAACAGCCGCCGGTCGACCGTGCCGTTCGCGATCAGCGGCTCGGCGTCGCGCGGCACGACATAGGCGTGACCGGCGGCCTGCTGGACGCGGAAGCCGATCCCCTTGCGGCCCTCGGCGGCCACCACACCGGTGACCTTGCCCTTGGCGTCCAGGGCCACCTTGTCGCCGGTCACGAGCGTGACCGTCCTGGCGGAGGCGGGGAGGGGGGCTTCGGCGGGGGCGGCCTGGGCGCCGCCGGACGTGCTCACCAGCAGTCCGGCGCCGAGCGCCGCCGCGAGAGCGGCAGCCGACGGGACCGTCATGACCGTTCGTTTCCTGTGCTTGTGCGACTTCAACTCGGGCCTTTCGACATGGTTCATGGCGGTGTGATCACCGGCTCGGGGCAGCATCGGGGCGCGGCGGAGCGACGCTGTGGCCGCTCGGCCGCGTACTGGTGAGGAGAGGGAGAGAAGGGGCGGCGGCTCAGAAGAGGCGCTTGTGGCCCCAGAGGATGACGAACGCCGCGATGCCGGCGGTCAGCGCCAGCAGGATCGAGGAGCCGAGCCACTGCATGGCGGACATCTGGGAGAGCGGGAGGTACTCGATGTGCCAGCCGACGACCTGTGCCTTGTCCAGGCAGGCGGCGGCGGCCTTGTCCGTCGCCTCGTTGCAGCTGCCCCAGCCGATGAGGTCGCCGGACGCGGTGAGGTAGGACTGGTCCAGGACGTTGGCGCTGTCGGGCAGCTTCGGGAAGGACCCGTCCCCGACACCGTTGCCGGTCGTGACGGTGACGACGTCCCCGAAGAACAGCCGCACGCGCGACCAGACCATCTGCACGGCGACGGCGAAGCCGAAGGTGACGGCCATGGACAGCAGGGTCCGGCGCAGCAGCATGCCGATCGCCACGCCACCGACGACGGTCAGCAGGGTGAGCGCCACGGGCACGGGCCCGCTGCTGTCGAAGGCGAGAGCGTCGGACCAACTCATCACGTACGACGACGACTTGACCGGTGACCACCACCAGGTGAACGCGACGGAGGCCGCCGTGGTGCACACCGTGACCACGAGCGCGGTCACCCCGAGCTTGGTGGCGAGCCAGCGGACCCGGCCGGCGGACTGCGTGTTGACCAGCTTGGCGGTGCCGCTCTCCAGGTCCCCGGCGAGCAGGGGCGCGCCCATGAAGACACCGATCAGGAGGGGCGCGTAACCGAGCAGTTGGGCGGTCATGTTGAGCGGCCCCTGGTCGAACCGCTCCTGCCAGCCGGACTTGAGGTCGGGCCAGCCGTAGCCTTCGAGGTACGTCACCATCTGCCCGCGCTGGTAGGCGATCACCGCGACGGTGATCGCGGTGGCGGCCAGGAGCGTCCAGTAGGCGGCGCGGTGCTGACGCCAGACGAGCCAGTTCATACCGCTGAGCCGGGGGCCGCGGCCGGCCTTGGTACGAGCGGGGTCGGAGGGGGCCGGGGCCGGGCCGCCGGTACTGCCCGTGCTGGTCATCGTGCTCATGCCGCCACCGCCTGCGGGGCGACGTAGGAACTGGGGCTGATCAGGGGCGGTGCCTCGGGGGAGCGCAGATAGGCGAGCAGGAGTTCCTCCAGGTTCGGGGTGCTCGCCTGCCAGGGACCGCCGCTGACCGGCCCGTCGGGGCGGACCAGCGCGGTGAACTGCCGTCCGCTGGTGCGGGTTTCGACGACCGTGTGGTACGCCACCTCAGGGGGCGTCCGCCCGTCGGAGTGGACCCCGGTCAACACGGCGTGGGCGGTGCGGAGTTCGTCGACCTCTCCGGCGAGCCGCAGCCCTCCTTCGGCGATGACCAGCAAGTAGTCGCAGGTGTTCTCCAGCTCGGCGATCATGTGGGTGGACATCAGCACGGTGGTGCCGCGCTCGGCGGCCTCGGCCAGCAGGGTGCTCATCAACTCGTGGCGCACCAGCGGGTCGAGGTCGGACATCGGCTCGTCGAGGAGCAGCAGGTCGGGGCGCTTGCCGAAGGCGACGGCGAAGGCCACCCGGGTGCGCTGGCCGCCGGAGAGGGTGCCGATCCTCGCCCCGAAGGGCACGTTGCCCGCGCGGACGATGTTCTCGGCGGCCCGCTGGTCCCAGCCGGGGTTCAGTTCACGGCCCAGGCGCAGGGTCTCGGCGACGGTGAAGCGCTTGAACAGCGGCTTCTCCTGGGCGAGGAACGCCGTACGCCGGCCGGCCTCCGCGGACTCCGGTGCCGCGCCGAACACCCGCAGCGTGCCGGAGGTCGGCTCCAGCAGGTTGGCGGCGATGGACATCAGCGTGGTCTTGCCGGCGCCGTTGGGGCCCACCAGACCGCAGATCCGCCCGGCCGGCAGCCGGAAGGAGCAGTCCCGCAGGGCCCAGCCCCTGCGGTACTTCCTGCCGACAGAGTGGGCCTCTATCGCGGACTCGCCCGCGAGACCCCCGTATATCTCGTGCCTGTCGTGTCCTTCGTGTCCCCCGTGACCCGCCCCGTTGCTCATCATCCGTGTCCCCCGTGTCCCCCATGCCCGGCGGTCGCCCTGGTCGCGGCGTACCGCTCCTCCATGACCGACGTGACGAGCGCTGTCACGTCCTCCTGCTCCAGACCCGCTTCGTGGGCCCGGTCCATCCACGCCTCCAGCTCACCCCGCAGCGGTGAGTCCGCCCCCGCCTGGGGACGGGCCAGCGACTGACGGACGAAGGTGCCAAGACCCGGCCGCAGTTCGACCAGGCCCTCCCGGTCCAGCTCGCGGTAGGCCTTGAGCGTGGTGTTCGGGTTGACCGCGGAGGTCGCCGCGACCTCCTTGGCCGTGGGCAACTGGTCGCCGGGCACGAGTACGCCGAGGCGCAGGGCCTGCTTGGTCTGCTGGACGATCTGCTGATAGGCGGCCACCCCGCTCCGCCTGTCGATCCGGAACTCCAACTTCCGTCACCACCCTTTAGCTAATGAACTAGTGGATTGATGATGGTGATGATGGAGGACGGTTCGCGTACCTGTCAAAGACCCCAGGTCTGCGACATGAACGCCCTTGACCTGAACCAAAGTTGAGGTTCTACGTTTCCCGTATGGACACGACGAACGCCACGCACGCCATCCGAGAGCTCGTCGCACGCAGCCAGGAGGCCCAGACCGATCCGGAGGTGCTCCCGGCCCTGCACACCTCCGACCTGGTGCTCATCAACCTCGCGGGCCGGCGCGTCTTCGGACGGGAGGCCTTCGAGTCGGCCATGACCGCGGCGCTCGCCTCCCCGCTCAAGGACGTCAGGACCACGCTGGAGGTCGACGACATCAGGTTCGTACGTCCCGATGTGGCCATCGTGAGCCTGACCAAGACGGTCCACGACGAACGCCCGGACACACAGGGACAGGGCCCGTCCGACTTCCCCGCGCGCGGCGCGATGACCTACGTAGCGACCCGCGACGAGGACGACAACTGGCGCATAGCCCTGGCACAGACGACACCGATCGCCTGAGCCCGGCACGACAACACCCCATGTCCCGGGGCTACCAGGACATGGGGTGCTTCGTTACGGGGATGACGCTCAGGTCACTTCACGGGCTGTGGCTCCGGTGCGCTCTCCGACTCGGACTCGCCCGCCGGGGGCTCGTCGTCGACCGGGGTCTTCACGGAGTCGAGCAGCAGCTGGGCCACGTCGACGACCGTGATGGACTCCTTCGCCTTGCCGTCGTTCTTCTTGCCGTTGACCGAGTCGGTCAGCATGACGAGGCAGAACGGGCAGGCGGTGGAGACGATGTCGGGGTTGAGGCTGAGAGCTTCGTCAACACGCTCGTTGTTGATGCGCTTGCCGATCCGCTCCTCCATCCACATCCGCGCGCCACCGGCACCGCAGCAGAAGCCGCGCTCCTTGTGGCGGTGCATCTCCTGCTGGCGCAGGCCCGGGACGGCCGACATGATCTCGCGCGGAGGCGTGTAGATCTTGTTGTGACGGCCCAGGTAGCAGGGGTCGTGGTAGGTGATGAGGCCCTCGACCGGGGTCACCGGGATCAGCTTGCCCTCGTCGATCAGGTGCTGGAGCAGCTGGGTGTGGTGGATGACCTCGTAGTCGCCGCCGAGCTGCGGGTACTCGTTGCCGAGGGTGTTGAGGCAGTGCGGGCAGGTCGCGACGATCTTCTTCGCGGACTTGGGCTTCTTCGACTCGGCGGTGAAGTTGCCCTCGTCGTCCATCTCCTCGCCGAACGCCATGTTCAGCGCGGAGACGTTCTCCATGCCGAGCTCCTGGAAGAGGGGCTCGTTGCCCAGCCGGCGGGCGGAGTCACCGGTGCACTTCTCGTCGCCGCCCATGATCGCGAACTTGACGCCCGCGATGTGCAGCAGCTCGGCGAAGGCCTTGGTGGTCTTCTTGGCGCGGTCCTCAAGGGCACCCGCACAGCCGACCCAGTACAGGTAGTCGACCTCGGACAGGTCCTCGATGTCCTTGCCGACGACCGGGATCTCGAAGTCGACCTCCTTGGTCCACTCCAGGCGCTGCTTCTTCGCCAGACCCCAGGGGTTGCCCTTCTTCTCCAGGTTCTTGAGCATCGTGCCCGCCTCGGACGGGAACGCGCTCTCGATCATCACCTGGTAGCGGCGCATGTCGACGATGTGGTCGATGTGCTCGATGTCGACGGGGCACTGCTCGACACAGGCGCCGCAGGTGGTGCAGGACCACAGCACGTCGGGGTCGATGACGCCGTTCTCTTCGAGCGTCCCGATGAGGGGCCGCTCGGCCTCGGCGAGGGCGGCGGCGGGCACGTCCTTGAGCTGCTCCTCGGTCGCCTTCTCGTTGCCCTCCATGTCCTTGCCGCCACCGGCGAGAAGGTAGGGGGCCTTGGCGTGGGCGTGGTCCCGCAGCGACATGATCAGCAGCTTCGGGGAGAGGGGCTTCCCGGTGTTCCAGGCGGGGCACTGCGACTGGCAGCGCCCGCACTCGGTGCACGTGGAGAAGTCGAGGATGCCCTTCCAGGAGAACTGCTCGACCTGGGAGACACCGAACACGTCGTCGTCGCCCGGATCGGTGAAGTCGATCGGCTCGCCGCCCGACGTCATCGGCAGCAGGGCGCCCAGCGCGGTGCCGCCCTCGGCGTTCCGCTTGAACCAGATGTTCGGGAAGCCCAGGAAGCGGTGCCAGGCGACACCCATGTTGGTGTTCAGCGCGACGGTGATCATCCAGATCAGCGAGGTGCCGATCTTGATCATCGCGACGAGGTAGACGAGGTTCTGGAGCACGCCGAGGGAGAGCCCCTTGAAGGCGAGGACCAGGGGGTACGAGGCGAAGTACGCGGCCTCGTAGTGCTCGACGTGGTGGATCGCGCCCTCAAGCCCGCGCAGCGTGTAGATGGCGAGGCCGATGGTGAGGATGACGTACTCGACGAAGTACGCCTGCCAGGCCTTGGAGCCCGCGAAACGGGACTTGCGGCCGGCCCGGGAGGGCAGGTTCAGCAGCCGGATCGCGATGAGCACGACGATGCCGATGATCGTCATCACGCCGATGAACTCGGTGTACATCTCGAACGGCAGGAAGCCGCCGATGACGGGCAGCGTCCAGTCCGCCTCGAAGAGCTGGCCGTAGGCCTGCGCGAGGGTCGGCGGCAGCGTCAGGAAGCCGATCGCGACGAACCAGTGGGCGAAGCCGACGATGCCCCAGCGGTTCATCCGGGTGTGACCCAGGAATTCCTTCACCAGGGTGATCGTGCGAGCCTTGGGATTGTCGGTGCGGCTGCCCGCCGGCACCGGCTGGCCCAGCTTCACGAACCGGTAGATCTGCGCGACGGCTCGGGCGATGAGCGCAACGCCGACCACGGTCAGGACCAGCGACACGATGATCGCGGCGAGTTGCATTTCGGGACTCCTCGGGCCTGCGAGGTTCTCTTCGGGGTGGGTCTCCCGGTTCCCCGAAGATTGATTACTAAGCGGTAACTTATGCAGTCCTCTGAGACTACCCACTCCTGTGTCCGCACTGTAGTCAGGGGTGCGGTGATCTGCGTCGCTGAGGCTTGCCTGAGTGAGTCGTGCCCCTTTAGGGGCGCGGGGAACTGCGCGGCCGGCACCAGCAGGCCCGCACCTACCATCCGACCCGCAGGTCAGGGCCTAATTGCGCGTAAGGGCAAGATAAGAGTTGAGCCCCCACGACTCACCTCTGTTGACCGAGCGGCGAGCGTCATGCACACTTGAGCCTGTTCCACTCAAGTCATTGCTGGAGGAATTGAAATGGCACGTGCGGTCGGCATCGACCTGGGCACGACTAACTCCGTCGTCAGCGTTCTGGAGGGCGGTGAGCCCACCGTCATCACCAACGCCGAGGGCGCCAGGACCACGCCGTCCGTCGTCGCCTTCGCCAAGAACGGTGAGGTGCTCGTCGGAGAGGTCGCCAAGCGCCAGGCGGTCACGAACGTGGACCGGACCATCCGCTCGGTGAAGCGTCACATGGGCACGGACTGGTCCATCGAGCTCGACGGTAAGAACTTCAACCCGCAGCAGATGAGCGCCTTCATCCTGCAGAAGCTGAAGCGCGACGCCGAGGCGTACCTGGGCGAGAAGGTCGCGGACGCGGTCATCACCGTCCCGGCGTACTTCAACGACTCCGAGCGTCAGGCGACGAAGGAGGCCGGCGAGATCGCGGGCCTGAACGTCCTGCGCATCGTGAACGAGCCCACCGCGGCGGCTCTCGCGTACGGCCTCGACAAGGACGACCAGACGATCCTCGTCTTCGACCTCGGTGGCGGCACCTTCGACGTGTCCCTCCTTGAGATCGGTGACGGCGTCGTCGAGGTGAAGGCCACGAACGGCGACAACCACCTCGGTGGTGACGACTGGGACCAGCGCGTCATGGACTACCTGGTCAAGCAGTTCTCCGCGGGCCACGGCGTGGACCTGGGCAAGGACAAGATGGCCCTCCAGCGCCTCCGCGAGGCCGCCGAGAAGGCCAAGATCGAGCTGTCCTCGTCCACCGAGACCTCGATCAACCTGCCCTACATCACCGCGTCCGCCGAAGGCCCGCTGCACCTGGACGAGAAGCTCACGCGCGCCCAGTTCCAGCAGCTGACGGCCGACCTGCTGGAGCGCTGCAAGACGCCGTTCCACAACGTCATCAAGGACGCCGGCATCCAGCTCAGCGAGATCGACCACGTCGTTCTCGTCGGTGGCTCCACCCGTATGCCCGCCGTGGCCGAGCTCGTCAAGGAGCTGACCGGCGGCCAGGACGCCAACAAGGGTGTGAACCCGGACGAGGTCGTCGCCATCGGCGCCGCCCTCCAGGCCGGTGTCCTCAAGGGCGAGGTCAAGGACGTCCTGCTCCTCGACGTGACCCCGCTGTCCCTCGGTATCGAGACCAAGGGAGGGATCATGACCAAGCTCATCGAGCGCAACACCACGATCCCGACCAAGCGGTCCGAGATCTTCACGACGGCCGAGGACAACCAGCCGTCCGTGCAGATCCAGGTCTACCAGGGCGAGCGCGAGATCGCGGCGTACAACAAGAAGCTCGGGATGTTCGAGCTGACCGGTCTGCCGCCGGCCCCGCGCGGGGTCCCGCAGATCGAGGTCGCCTTCGACATCGACGCCAACGGCATCATGCACGTGACCGCGAAGGACCTGGGCACGGGCAAGGAGCAGAAGATGACCGTCACCGGCGGCTCCTCGCTGCCGAAGGACGAGGTCGACCGGATGCGCCAGGAGGCCGAGCAGTACGCGGACGAGGACCACCGTCGCCGCGAGGCCGCCGAGTCCCGCAACCAGGGCGAGCAGCTCGTCTACCAGACGGAGAAGTTCCTCAAGGACAACGAGGACAAGGTCCCCGGTGACGTCAAGACCGAGGTCGAGACGAGCATCGAGGAGCTGAAGACCGCGCTCAAGGGCGAGGACACCACCGAGATCCGTACGGCCACCGAGAAGGTCGCCGCCGTCTCCCAGAAGCTCGGCCAGGCGATGTACGCGGACGCCCAGGCCTCGCAGGGTGCCGCCGGTGCCGAGGCCCCGGGTGCCGACGAGGGTGCGGGCGCCAAGGCCGCCGACGACGACGTCGTGGACGCCGAGATCGTCGACGAGGACCGTGACCGCAAGGACGGTGCCGCGTGACAGAGGAGACCCCGGGCTTCGACGAGCAGCCCGACGTCCCCTCCGGCGCCACCTCTGAAGACGCCGAGCCGAAGGCTGCCCCCTCCGTGGAGGAGGGGGCAGCCCAGGCCGGGGACGCGGCAGCAGCAGCACAGATCGCGGGCCTCACCGCTCAGCTGGACCAGGTACGCACGGCGCTCGGCGAGCGCACGGCGGACGTCCAGCGGCTCCAGGCCGAGTACCAGAACTACCGCCGCCGGGTCGAGCGCGACCGGATCGCGGTCAAGGAGATCGCCATCGCGAACCTCCTGACCGAGCTCCTGCCCGTGCTCGACGACATCGGCCGCGCGCGGGACCACAGCGAACTGGTCGGCGGCTTCAAGTCGGTGGCCGAGTCGCTGGAGACCGTCGCGGCGAAGATGGGTCTGCAGCAGTTCGGCAAGGAGGGCGAGCCCTTCGACCCGACGATCCACGAGGCCCTGATGCACAGTTACGCACCGGACGTCACCGAGACGACGTGCGTGGCGATTCTGCAGCCGGGGTATCGCTTCGGCGAGCGCACCATCCGCCCCGCGCGGGTGGCCGTCGCCGAGCCCCAGCCGGGCGCGCAGACGGTCAAGGGCGACGAGGCGGACGGGACGCAGGCGGCCGACGACAAGGAGAGCGGTGGCCCGGACGAGGGCTGACGTGGAACAGGGCGTACGCGCGCCCGTATGCACCATGAACACCAAGCGCGTACGTGACAGTGACGTGCGGAAGGAGGGGCGTCGAGGATGAGCACCAAGGACTTCATCGAGAAGGACTACTACAAGGTCCTCGGCGTCCCCAAGGACGCCACCGAGGCCGAGATCAAGAAGGCGTACCGGAAGCTCGCCCGCGAGTACCACCCGGACGCCAACAAGGGGAACGCGAAGGCCGAGGACCGCTTCAAGGAGATCTCCGAGGCGAACGACATCCTCGGGGACCCCAAGAAGCGCAAGGAGTACGACGAGGCGCGCGCCCTCTTCGGCAACGGCGGGTTCCGGCCCGGTCCGGGCGCCGGGGGCGGCAACTTCAACTTCGACCTGGGCGACCTCTTCGGCGGCGGCCCGGGTCAGGGCGGAGCGGGCGGCCAGGGCGGCGCCGGCGGCTTCGGCGGCGGTATCGGTGACGTGTTCGGCGGGCTGTTCAACCGCGGCGGCGCCACCACCGGCACGCGTACGCAGCCGCGGCGCGGCCAGGACATCGACACCGAGGTCACGCTCAGCTTCACCGAGGCCGTGGACGGGGCGACCGTGCCCCTCCGCATGACCTCGCAGTCCCCCTGCAAGGCCTGTTCGGGCACCGGCGACAAGAACGGCACACCGCGCGTGTGCCCGACCTGCGTCGGCACCGGCCAGGTGGCGCGCGGCTCGGGCGGCGGCTTCTCGCTGACCGACCCGTGCCCCGACTGCAAGGGCCGCGGCCTGATCGCGGAGCACGCGTGCCTGGTCTGCAACGGCTCGGGGCGCGCCAAGTCGTCCCGCACCATGCAGGTCCGTATCCCGGCCGGGGTCTCGGACAGCCAGCGCATCCGGCTCCGCGGCAAGGGCGCCCCGGGCGAGCGCGGCGGACCCGCGGGCGACCTCTACGTCACCGTGCACGTCGACGCGCACCCGGTCTTCGGCCGCAAGGGCGACAACCTCACCGTCACCGTCCCCGTCACCTTCACGGAGGCGGCGCTCGGCGGCGAGGTCCGCGTGCCCACGCTCGGGGGGCCTCCGGTCACCCTGAAGCTGCCCCCGGGCACACCCAACGGCCGTACGATGCGCGCCCGTGGCAAGGGCGCGGTCCGCAAGGACGGCACCCGCGGGGACCTCTTGGTCACCGTCGAGGTGAGTGTCCCCACGGACGTGACGGGGAAGGCTCGTGACGCGCTCGAGGCGTATCGCGAGGCCACCGCGGACGAGGACCCGCGGGCGGAGCTGTTCCAGGCCGCGAAGGGAGCATGAGGACACCATGGACGCAACCGGACGCCGTCGACAGAGTTCTTATTCCGCATATGAGCTGACGGAAGAAACACCGGTGTACGTCATCTCGGTGGCCGCCCAGCTCTCCGGCCTGCACCCGCAGACCCTCCGCCAGTACGACCGCCTCGGCCTGGTCTCCCCGGACCGCACGGCCGGGCGCGGCCGTCGCTACTCGGCCCGTGACATCGAACTGCTGCGCACCGTCCAGCAGTTGTCGCAGGACGAGGGCATCAACCTCGCCGGCATCAAGCGCATCATCGAGCTGGAGAACCAGGTCGCCGCGCTCCAGTCCCGCGTCGCGGAGATGGAAGCGGCCCTGGACGGCGCGGCGGCGGCCATGCAACAGCGCGAGGCCGCCGTCCACGCCTCGTACCGCCGCGACCTGGTCCCGTACCAGGAGGTCCAGCAGACGAGCGCACTGGTGGTGTGGCGCCCGAAGCGACAGCAGTCGGACTGACACCGACTGACCGACGCGCGCAGGTCAGCACATGTGAAGGGGCCCGGAGGTTCGACCGAACCTCCGGGCCCCTTCACGTGGTCGGACGGTCTCAGCTCACTCGGCCGGTGTGGTGGGCGTCCGGACGCCCGCGCCGACCTACGCGATGGACGGATCCGTATCGTCCTGTTCTGTCCAGGAGACATCGCCCAGGATCGCGCGCGTCGCGCCGAGGCCGACCCCGCGCACGGCGCCTGCCATGGCCGAGGCCGTCGCGAGCAGGCACAGGAGCCAGGCCAGCGGCGCGGGCACGTCCTCGCCGACGAGCAGCACGGGCAGGACGAGCAGGGCGGCCAGGCAGGCGCCGCCGAGCATCGGCAGATGGACCGGGGCGCGGAACTTGGCGGTCGACGGCACCCGGCGTGCCGCGCGGTCGGCCGCGGTCGGGTGAAGGTCCCGGGTGAGGTACGTGCGGACGTCCTCCGGTGCGACGAGGCCCGGAACGGCCTCGCCGCTGTCCGCGACGAACGCTGCCGGCAGCTCCTCGTCGATCAGCTTCCAGCGCTTGGGCAGGCACAGCCACCCGTCCTGCCCGCCGAGCCGTACGGCCGCCCGTGCCAAGTCCTCGCGCGGCGCGGACAGCCGGATCTCGTGGGTGCCGTCCCTCAGCACGATCCAGTGCCAGTACGAGACGTCCACCGTGCCGGGTTTGTCGCCGCGTTCACTGAAGCGCAGCCTCACCGGTTCCCCGGCCCTTACCCGGACCGCGTACACCTCGCCGTGTGCCGCGTCCTCGGCCAGCACACGCAGCTTCCGCAGGGTGGGGGCCTGGCTCGTCCGCCGGCGGGCCATGGCCGCCGCGTTCACCGTCACGACGACGAGGAAGAGCGCCAGGAGCCCGCTGAACAGGCCTCCGTCACCGGGACCCAGGGAGAGCTGGAGCATCGAGAACGGAGTCAGGAGGAACAGGAGAAACCCGGCGACCGTGCCCAAGTCCCGCTTGGGGAGGGGGAGTCGACCAGGGGGCGCCGCTTCCGGCTCCCGTCCTGACGCCGACTCGACCACGGGCGCCGTACGCCATGCGAGCGCCCACCCCGCCGCGGCGACGACCGCGAGCCCGAGCGTCACGAGGAGGTCCGTACGCGGCACCGGCGCGTCGTCCCGCACCAGGACGAGCAACAGGGCCACGGCGGCGCATGCCCAGGTGGCGCCGCCGAGTGCTCGGGTGGCGAGAGTGGAACGTCTGAGTGGGTTCATGCGTTCCTCGATGTTGTTCGTCGGTGGCAGGAGGAAACCGTCGACGAACGAGACCTGCGGACACGGGGGTTGGTTGTATGGGTCTGCTGAACGTTGGATTCACGGGGGGAATGGAGCTTGCCCATGGCCATGGTGGGGCTGTTCTGGATCGCCGAGGGCGATGTGTATGTGGGGGCGAAGCCGTCCGGGCGCGCCCCGGGGGTGCGGCTGACGCCGGAGGGGGTCGTGTCGCTCGGTGACGGCAGCTCGGACCTGTGGCCGTGGGACGAGGTGCGTGGGCTGACCGTCGAGGATGTCCCGCTGAAAAACCTCAAGCGTCGGATCAGCGTGATGGTGGACATGGTGCTGACCGTGACGAGCTTCGGCGAGACCGATGCGCCGCCGATGATGAGCGTCCTCGTCGAAACGGCCGACGGGACCACCGACTTGACCGTGTACGCGGCGGCGTCCAGCTACTCCCAGGAGGAGTACGACCTCTCGCTGTCCCTCCTGTCCCACCTGACGGCGGGCGAGGCCACCCTGCGCGCGACGCTGGCCGCCATGGCGCAGTGGGGCCGGGCGCAGGAGGACGGGTCGCCGCGAGCGGCGGAGCGGGAGGGGTTGCTGCGGGAGTGGGTCGGGGTCGGCAGCCTCTCGTGAGCGGCCGGCCGGCCGGGCGTCAGGGGCGGCGGGGCATCAGGCGTGACCGGCTCCCGGCCGTAGCGCGACGAAGACGAACTCCCGGCCCGGGCGGTCGGGGGCGTCGCGGACGTCCTCCACGACGTACCCCTGCGCGGCCAGGTCCGCCTCGATCTCGTCCCGCTCACGGAAACGCAGGGTCGATTCCGAGGTGAGTACCTCCCCGTCCGCGGCGAACACAAAGGTGTGGCGGAACGTCACCAGTGGCCCGTCGACCTCGACCAGGTCGTCCCAGCCCTCGATCGCGCCGACACCCGGGAGCTCCGTAACCCCGTACGAGGCCTCGCGGTTCCACTCCTCCCAGGCGCGCCGGGCCGGATCCCGCGTCTCGAAGACGAACCGCCCGCCGGGGCGCAGGGCTTCGTAGGCGCCCCGCAGGGTCTTCCGCCACATCTCCGGATCGGCCAGCTCCTGGGCGGCGTTCGCGGTCATGGTCACGAGGTCGGCCTGGAGTGGCGGGAGGGTGGTGCCGTCCCCGTGGATCCAGCGCACCCTTTCGCTGCCGGGCTTGCCCCGGGCCACGTCGAGAGACGCCTGCGCCGGATCGACACCGACGACCTCGATCCCACGATCGGCGAGCAGCAACGCGAACACACCTGTCCCACAGCCGATGTCCAGCACGCGCCGCGCCCCGAACTCCTCAGCGATGCGGACGTACGCGTCGAGGTCGCTCCGATCGGGATCGAGCGGGTCGTAGAGCGCGGCGAGCCGCGGATGCCTGAAGGCTTCGCCCGCCATCAGGAGTTGTGAGTACGGGTACGGATGTGGTGCAGAAGTCCCGCGAGGCCCTGCGGGGCGGTGGCGAGGATGACGTCGGGGGTGTCGCTCTCGCGGAGGCGGAGGGTTCCGTCGGGGGCGGTGGCTATGTGGAGACACTCACCCTGCGGGCCGCCGCTGAACGTCGACTTCTGCCAGTTGAGTTCAGGCATCCGCGTCTCCCTAGAGGGTGTAGAGGACGTGCTGGATGAGGGCCAGAGAGTCCTTCACGGAGTGTGCTTCCGGGGCCAACGATACGTCGATCGGAGGCAAGGCGTAATCGGCGAGCCGCTCGAAAAGCTGCCTGTACTGGAGCAGGGCCTCCTGGCCACCCAAGTACCGGATTCCCGTGGGCTGTTCGAGTACCACCGTGCCCAGTTGCGGCACGGAAGGGATCAGATGGACGAAGTTCCCGCTGATGGCGGCATGCGCCTGGGAGCTGAACGGATAGATCCGGATGTTCACGTGGGGAAGCCGGGCCAGTTCGATGAGATGGAGCAGCTGCCCGCGTAGCACGTCCGTCCCGCCGAACTTCATGTGCAGCGCCGACTCGTGGATCACGGCGTGCACGGACGGAGGGCTGTCACGGGTCAGGATTCGCTGCCGCTCCATACGGAACTTCAGTGCGTCCCCGATGTCCTCGTTCTCGAAACCCAGTTGCGGCGTGGCGAAGATGGCCTGTGCGTAGTCGGCCGTCTGGAAGAGGCCCGGGATGAAGAGTGACTGGTGCAACCGCACTTCAGCCGCGCCGGCTTCCAGCTCTGCCATGTTCAAGGGCCCTTGTTCCATGGGCTTCTTGTAGGGCGTCCACCACCCTTTGCCCGTTGCCTCGGACATGACCACCAGAGCCTCGATGTAGGTCTTATCCATGCATCCATAGAGGCGGCATAGCTCGTGGAGGCGTTCCGTCAGGATGGTCGTCTTCGCCGTCTCGATCTGGCTCAGCTGGGCCCTGCCCATACCGATACGCGCGGCAGCCTCCCCGGCGCTGAACCCTGCGTAAACCAATAGCCCTACTGTGAGTGTGGTTCCAGTCACTGAGCGGAATCGCTCAACTCCCCCTGCCCACAAGCCGACAGAGCACCCGCCCCTCCATCCAGGAGCGCTCGGGCAAAGCCATCGCCGGGCGCGGGCCGTGTCACCCCCCACCCCCCGACTGGAGTCGACGCCAATGAACCCCGCCCGCCGCGCCGCCCACCGCCCGCGCAACTCGCCTACGAATACAGCCTGTTCGCCCCGCGGACGCCACCGCGCCCCGCGTCTGCCGGGACTTCGTACGCGCCGTCCTGTTCACGCACGACCGCGAACCCCTCGTCATGCCCGCCGCCCTGTGCACCTCGGAACTCGTCACGAACGTCCATCTGCACACCAAGGGCGCCGCCATGCTGCGGATCCGGCTGAATCCGGCCCGGCTCCACGTCAGCGTCTTCGACGAGAGCCCCGACCCACCGGTCGTGGCGCACCCGGCCGCGGGGGTCGCCGCCTGCTGGGGGCGAGGGCTTGCCCTGGCCGAGGAGGTGGCGGACACATGGGGCGTCGCGGACGGGAGGACGGGGCGGTACGCGAAGGGGGTTTGGTTCGAGCTGCGGCCGGCGGGGTGAGCCGTTTCTGCTCACCTGTTTGAGTCAGCCGGATGCCTCGACGCCCTTTTGCCTGCCCGCCGCGCGGCGTTCCCGCAAGCTCACGGCCCACGAGGCCAGTGCGAGGCAGACGGGCAGGTAGAACCACCCCCAAGAGTCGGAGGCGACAGAAGCAGCGAGGAGAAACCAGGAAGACACCGCAGCCGTAAGCAGTACAGCGGGCAGCCACTGACGCCAGGCGGGCAAGTGGCTCATCCGAAGGACCGACCAGGCCATCCAGGCGAAGATGCACAGGACGGGGATGCCGAAGATCATCCAAGGCTCCGGAACGTAGAGGCGGACGTCGGGCGCGAGCGAGCCCGCCGAACGTAGCGCTCGCTCCCGGGACCGGTCCCGGAACCGGGACTCGGCAGACCGGCCATCGGCGCGCGGAGTAGCCGACTGCGGCGAGCGGGGTGAGTCGTTTCTGCTTCATCTGTTCGAGTGAACAGCGAACGTTTCCGCAGGTGAGCCCATGTGGCTGCCTACCGTGATGGCGTTGCTTGTGCCACAAGCACGCCCAGCCCACACTTGAGGAGGTGACGCCACGATGACCGCTCTTGCACACGAGAGGCCCGAGACCATGACCGAGATCAGGACCGAGCCTCACTGTCTGCCCGAGAACGGGCCCGGCCTTGACGAGGTCCTGTGGCAGGCATGGAAAGCCTTGGAACTTCCTGAGGGCTACCGCGCTGAGATCATCGAGGGAGTCATCGAGGTGTCGCCCACCGCTCGCCGGTCGCACGGCCTGATCACCAACCGCGTGCGAAGGGCTCTGGACAAGTTCCTGGACGGAGGCGAGTACGCCTGCCATCAGGACGTGAACGTGATCCACAGCCGCAAGGCATGGATCCCGGACGCTTTCGTCGCCCCGGAGGACACGGAGCCGTGCGGCGACGAGGACGACATGGGAGTCAGGGCCGACTCCGTGCAGCTCATCGTCGAAGTCGTCTCCCCCGGCAAGCGCAACCAGGACCGTGACCGCGTCCGCAAACGCCGCGAGTACGCCCGTGCGGGTATCCCGGTGTACGTCGTCATCGATGACTACGACGGTCAGGGCGCCGTCACCCTCTTCACCGGGCCCCGCCCCGACAGGGCCGACTGGGAGGACATCCACCGGGTCCCCTACGGCACCGAGGTCACCATCCCCGAAGGCCCCGCCAAGGGTTTCGTCGTCACGGAGGCGATCACGGGGCCCGCGCGGGCCAAGGAGTAGAGCGCCTATCGGCCCAGCGTCTGCCAGACCGTCAGCGCCAGGGCCAGGCACGACGTGGCTGCCGCCAGGGACGGCAGGGGCCAGCGGGTGCGTTCCAGGGCCTCGATACGGGTCTCGTGTTCGTCCAGGGTCTTGTCGGTCTGGTCGGCGCGTTGGAGGAGTAGCGCCAGGTCGCCGCGGGTGGTCGCGAAACCGACGTCGACCGAGCGACGCAGCCGCTCCAGCTCCAGTACCACCTCCTCCGTCTCAGTCGCCGTCATCGCACACCTCCCGGCGATCGTCCGCATCGGTATCGGTATCGGTATCGGCGTCGGTTTTGGTCATCGTGCTGCTCCTCGTGCTCCTCGTTCTCTTCGGTGGTTCCTGGTGGTTCCCAGTGCTTTCTGGCGACCGTCGCCCGTCAGTCCCGCGGCACGCGCAGTCTGTCCCAGCTGGTGCGGCCAGGGATGCCGTCCGCCGCCGCGCCCACATAGCCGAGCTTGCGCTGCCAGGCCGCGTACGAGAGGACGTCGGCGCGTGTCCAGACGGGGCCGGGGCCGTTCGCGTACCGGCCGCAGTCCTCGGCCACCAGCCGTCTGCCGACGGCCGTGATCAGTTCGCTGCGGCGGCCCGGCACGAAGAACGCGGCGCCCGGGAAGGGCGCGTGCGTCACAGGTGCGGGGCGCGGAGCGGGCCTGTCGCCCAGCAGCGCGTCGATCCGCGCGCGCATCACCGCCATCGGGAACGACGGGTCGATCTTCCGTCGCGTCCACTCCTTGTGGGCGATCACGCTGGCCGCCGACCAGCCATGGGCACGGCACACGGCCGCCGACAGCCGTTCCACGGCGGCGAGTTGGGCCGCCGGATACGGATCGCGGCCGTTGCCCAGGTTCTCGATCTCGAAGCCGTAGAAGCGGGCGTTGCCGTCCACGGCGTCCGGCCCGGGGGCGGGGAGCGTGGACCTCTCGGCGCGTACGGCGTCCAGGACCGCGCTCGAACCCGAACCGGCGTGGTTGGTACGGCCGTACCCGAGCAGGTGCAGTGTGCCGTCCTTGGTGATCAGCCCGACGCACAGCGGGCCCGGCAGCGCCCCGGTGCCGTCGCGGCACAGGCGGAGACTGTCGGTGCCGGCGGTGTGGTGCAGCATCACGCCGTGCACCGGACCCCAGGGACCCTTGTGATTGCGGTTGTGCGTACGCCAGTCGGAGTGCTCGGAAAGGGCGACGCCCTCGCTGCGCAGCGCGCGGGCGAGGGCGTCGGCCGTCAGGGGTGTGGCCATGACGTCCTCAGTTCACGGGGGTGACGGTCAGGAACCGGAAGGCGAACGTGGCCGTTCCCGCGGTGCATTTGTAGGCGGCGATAGCCGTGTACGCGCTGTTCGGGGTGAGGCCGCTGACCAGGTACTGGGTACTTGCCGAGACCTGGCCCGTACCGGTGGCGATGGCCGAGCGGGCGTCGGCGGCGGCCAGGACGACCGTCGAGCCCGAACCGGCCTTGATGTTCGCCGACATGAAGCACGTACCGGTGGCGCTGTTGCTGATACGCGCGCCCACCGACACCAGCACGGAGCCGGAGGCCGGAGCCGTGAAGGCGGCGGCCGTCGGGTCGCCGGTGGAAGGGGTCAGTGTCTCCACGAACGATGTCGCGGTGGTGGTGCCGACCGTCGGGTTGGCCTTGTGGACCGGGGCGGGCGCCAGTTGGGACCAGACGCTGCCGGTGTAATACCAGTACTGCTTCGGCGTGCTGAGCCAGCACAGCATGCCCGCCACCGGGGCGGTCACCTTGGCGTCCCGCGCTGCGCCGTCGGCGAACCGCAGCACGGTCCGGCCGTCCACGGCCTCGGCGAGCGACTGGATGTGCACGGGGATGTTCGCGGCGTCGGACGGCTGCGGGTACGGGAGACTGCCGAGCGGAGTGAGCAGGGCCATGACGGCTTCCTCCTGGAACTTGTGGGAGAGGGGGAGTTGGGGAGTTGTAGAGCTGGGCGTTACCGGGAGGGGGAGACGCGGCGCGCAGTCAGTCGCCCAGGACGGGCGGCAGCGAATCCGCGGGCATGCCCCCGTCCCCGTCGCGTGTCGTCGGGCTGTCGATCGGGACGGGATGGGCCACGTTTCCGTCCTCCTCGACGGGGTCCAACAGCGATTCCTGCAGTGGTTCCTGCAGCTGTTCCAACAGCGGTTCCTGCGCGGGCGGTTCGCTCATGCCGCACCTCCCGGTGCGTTGAGCAGCTCGCGATAGGAGACCCCGCTCGTGGTCAGCGCGTCGAGCGTCGCGTTCCGCGCCTCGATCAGGGAGTACGTGCGCTGCGTGCCGTACCCCGGATCGACCGGCGGGTCCGGGGTGAGTCCGGCGTCGGCCGGGACACCGTTGTAGGAGGTGCCGCGCAGGGTCAGGGTCTGCTGCGGGGCGGCGCCGGACGCACAGGTGGTGCGGATTCCGACGACCCAGGCGAGCGTGTCGAGCGTGGCGCCGCTGGTGTCCACCACCCGTACGACGTCGCCGAGTTGGATGCGGGGGTCGTGCAGCACCTCCACCTCGCCGAGCACCGGCACCGGATAGCGGCCGGCGTCGAGCATGGCGAACGACAGGTCCGAGGCGGCCTGCCGCTGCTGCACCCACTCGGTCGCGGGTGCCTGGTAGACCTGCTTGCCGTAGTGGAGCTGGCTGTTGGTGTTGTACCAGGCGTACGAGCGCTGCCGGGGATCGCCGGTCCGCTTCTGCGGCACGATCTGCACGGACGGCTTGCCGTCCTTGGTGACCGTCCAGACGCTCGCCGTACCGTGGTTGGTGAAGCGGACGATGTAGTTCGGGCCGTCGCGCCGCGAGCCGACCGTCACCCGGCCCTTGACCGAGGTGCCGCCCGTCGCCGCGCTGCCGAAGCGGACCCGGTGGCCCCCGATCGGAGCCACGTCGTCCTCGATCTGGAGCGGCCCGATGTCGAGTTCGTCCTCGGCGACGGCGTAGGCGACCTCTACCGGGCTGCCCGGCCGGATCTCCCGTACGACGGTGTCGGTGACCGTGTCGCTGAAGGTGTGGCTGATGCCCGTCCAGTCCTGGTAGGGCTGTTCGCAGTAGTTGCGGCAGGCGTCGATCTCCTCGGAGACGGTGAGCGCGGCGATGTCCCGCCGGGTGGTCACCGTGAGATCGGGCCGGGCCGGCACCGACTGGAACCGGCCCGGGCCGCGCCAGCGGAAGACGCCCAGCTCGTCGAACTCGGCGGTGGACAGCGTGGCGCGGGCGATCTCGGTGATGGCGTCCCACTGGGAGCCGGAGACCTTGGGCAGGTCGAACAGCGGCACCGTCGCGTCGTCGAGCACCGCGCCCCTGGCCCAACGGCCCTTCTGTTCCCACTCGTCGGCGGTGTACGAGGTCAGGTCGGGCCAGGAACGGTCGGTGACCTGGAGGCACTCGACGGCCACGTCCGTCTTCAGGTTGACCTGGAACAGCTCGGAGGGAGGCTGGAGGGCGGATGCCTCGGTGAAGGTGTAGGGCGCGGTCGGCGGGACGACGTACTCCCCGTCGGGGGCAGTGAGCCGCGGGTACACGGTCGCCGGGGTGCTCGCGCCGGTGGTCCCCGCCCGGGTGTCCACCGTGAACCCGAGATGCCACACCCCCTTGAGGGAGGCGAGCTTGGGAATGGTCCAGCTCGCGACCGTGCCGCCGCCGTCGACCGTGCCCGAGGTGATCTTCACGACGCCGGTCGCGAAGTACACGTTCAGCGCGTAGTTCCCGAACGCTCCCGCGCTGCGGTCGAAGACCAGCTTGAGTTCCAGTTCGCTGCCCACCGAGAGGGCGGTGTTCACATGCAGCTCGGCCTGGAACACCTTCCCGGCCACGACGAAGCGGGACCGCGGCATCCAGGACACTTCCAGCCCGGCCGCCTTCGGCATCAGCGCCGTGTCGAACGGGGCTCCGTCCCGGATCCAGGAGTACGACGCCGGGTCCGGCAGCGTCTCCGGCTGCCCGTACGAGGCGTTGAAGCCGCCGTGCAGCGAGGCGTAGAGCACGGTGAACGGCTTGGCGGGGTCCTCGGCCACGGCCGGTCCCCGGGGCGGCGGACAGCTGTGGATGCCGCCCTGGCGCAGGAGTTCGTCCACGCACCAGGTCGCGCTCGCCACAGGACGCCCGTAACGCAGACCGTGATACGGCCGCGGGAGCTGCGCGGGTCCGCGCAGCCGCTCCGCGCCGTCCAGCGCCTGCACGGTGACGGTGTCGCTGCCCGACGCTGCCGCGCGGGACCGCACTGTGCCCCGGAAGGCAGGCACCGTACGGCCGTTCGCGCCCGCCCGGTGGACGACGGACTGACCGGGGCGTACGGCGTCGCCGGTGCCGCGGCCCGCCCAGGCCGAGTACAGCAGCGGCGCGGGCACGCCGGTGCCGCCGAGGAGCAGTTCGAGCTGGGCCGACGCGCTTCCGGAGAAGGCGCGCAGGGCTTCGGGCAGATCGGTGCTGTAGGCCCGCTCCACCTTCCAGGACTGGATCTGCGCGCCCAGTTCACGGCCGCCGAGCCGGGTGGCGTGGGCCGGGGTCCGGTCCGGGGCGGCGAGGGCGGCCCCGAGCAACTCGTCTGAATCCTGCACCTGTTACACCTCCACCAGGTCGATGCTGATGTTCCGGTACGGCAGCCGGGACGCCGGGACGTCGCTGTACGCGGTCACGGTCATCGCCGGGCAGCCGTCACCGAGCGCGTACGCGACCGGGACCGCGTCGATCGTCAGACAGGCGCCGGCCAGTCCGGCGAGCACGGCCTCACCGGGGCCGCCGACCGGAGTGACGAAGGCGGACTCGGCGGGAGCGGTGCCGGTGACTGCGGCGCCGGTCGCTGCCGTGGTGCTCAGATACGTGCCGTCGGCGCGCTTCCAGTCCAGCTGGGCCGTGGCGAGTGCCGGGTTCCAGTCGGGCGGCACCTGCCAGGACACCCGCATACCGGGGGCCACCGGCCAGCCGGTCCACAGACCGTGCTTCCAGCCGACCCGGGTGGTCTCCCCGAAGTCGCCGATGACGGTGTCACCGGTGTACGGGAGCACGCCCAGCGAGCCGGACACGGTGAACCAGTGGTCGGTGCCGCCGGGTTCGGAGCTCTGGGCCGCGGCCTGATACGGCCCGAGCAGGTTGACCGAGGCCGGGTCGATGACCGCGAGCGGTCCGTACGAGGGAGTCGGACTGCCTTGCAGGCCAGGGCCGTTGACCCGGCGGGCGAGCCGGGTCAGGTGCTGGGCGTCACCGGGTTCGAGCCAGTCCCAGGAGAACTTGAGCCGGCGGACCGTACGCGGCGGCGCGATGGTGGTGACGCGTCCTTCGAGGGACTTGAACTCGGTGACGTTCAACTCGGCGCTGCGGTCCCAGCTCTTGGCGGCCTGGTCGATCTCCCGCAGCAGACCGGGCTTGCCGATCCACAGGTTCCTGGCCATGTCCTTGCCTCACCTCCGGGCGAGCTTGCGCTGCCCCAGCTGGACGGCGCGTGCGATGGTCTGGGAGTCCACGTCGATCTGGACGGGCCGCTCGGCGAGCGCCTCGACGGCCGCCGCGAGCCTGCGCATGCCACCGCCGGAGCCGAGCATCCGCTCCAGCTTGGACAGTGGGATGACGGCCTCGTGCTCTCCGCCCTCGCCGACGAGCGCGAGCGTGCCGCCGGTACGGGCCCGCACGACGCCGCCCTTCGCGAGCTGCGGCACCGGGATGGGCGACAGGTTGAACGCGAAGCCCCGGCCGCCGATGGCGGGCACCCAGTCCGGGACCTTGAACTTGACGCGGTTCAGGGCGCTGATCAGGACGTTGAGCCCGCGGACGAGCATCCGGGTGGGCGTCAGGAACCCGTTCACGACGCCCTTGAAGAGCGGCCCGAGGATCCTCGCGGCCGACTGCGAGGAGCTCTTGATGTGACCCCAGGCGGCGGTGAGCCCCTTGCGGACCAGGGCGGCGACCTTGTCCATGTTCACGAACTGGGCGATGAGCGGGGCCACCAGGGTCATCACCAGCCCGAACGGGTTGGACGCCATGGCGAGGTTGAGCCCCTTCTGCGCGGTGGACGCGCCCTTGAGTCCCTTCCCGAGGCTCCCCATGGACTTCCCGCCCTTGTCGGCGTTCTTGCCGGCCTTCCCGACGGACTTCTCCACGGCGTCGGACTGCTGCTTTACGTCCTTGAGCGCTCCCTTGGCCTTGTCGGCGGAGGACTTGAGCTTGTCGAGGGAGGTCTTGAACTTGTCGGTGGTGGACCTGGACTTGGCGAGGGAGCCGTCGGCGCCCTTGGCCCCGGAGCCGGCCTTCGAGAGGCCGCTGCCCGTCTGCGAGGCGGCCGTCCGCAGCCGGCCCAGCGACGTGTTGAGCTTGTCGGAACCGCCCCGGATCTTGTCCAGCGAGGGATTGGCTCCGGTGGTCGCGGTACGCAACTGCTGGACGGAGTTCGAGGCCTGAACGGCTGCGCCACGGAAGCGGGAAAGCGTTGCCGCAGCGGTGGTGGAACTACGTGCGAGTGACATGAGAAACCCCTCCCGAGTCAGGCGATCTGCCGCGCGGCACTACCCGCCTCTTTTGTGAGGTCACTCAGCGCCCGGGACAGAGAGATGGAGGCGCTGCGCATACCTTTCAGCCGGTCCACATCGATACTGGTGATAGGTGCCTGCGGGGCGGCTTGAGGTTGTTGGATCCGTCCGACTCCAACAAATTTCTCCGGCTGCAACTGCAACCGAATACCGCGCAGTAGATTTTTTCCGAGCACCTCCCAATTGAGAAATTTGATCCCCAGGACGCCGATAGCCGCTACGCTCAGGGGAATCCATTCCTTCTTGATGATGTTGGTGATGATTTCGGAAGCTCCGGTCAGCGGGGCGAGTTGCTCCGCTACGCCGGGAGCATTCTTGGAAGAGGTCGCAGGTGTCGGACCTGAGAGCTTTTCGATGGCTGCATCGAAGTGAGCTTTGGACAGGCAGGTGGTCTGTTTGGCTGTGAGGAGCGTCTTCACCTCGGATACCTTTTGATAAATTTCATCATTTGTTCTCTGGTTCACCTTTTCTCCCGAGCGGTGTCGAAGGTGGAGGCGTGCTGCGCCAGCGACTCCCTAGGCAGCCCCAAGGGGGGTCGCTAGGGTTTGGAAGCGTTGCGCGTCGCCTGAGGATGGGAGTTGGGTATGTTCGAGGTTCTGCGTGACTATGCGCCCGGCGTAATGATTTTGGGTATTCCCTTGTTACTGGGTTCCGCTCTCTTTGTTTGGCGCGACGGGAATCTCAGACGCAGAGGTGTTGTCGTCCAGGCCGATTGCATCAACCACAGGCGTAACTCGGAGGGGAATACCAGTCTCCAGCTCCGTTTTGTCGTCGAGGGAGCGGTGTATACCTGCGAGACGCAGAGCTACCGGTTCCCACCCGCTGCCGTGGGCGAAAAGCTTGATGTGATGTACGACCCGAGGGATCCGCGAGGAGCCATGATGACGGCGGAAGTCGGCAGCGGCAGGGTGCCGTGGGTGATCGGCTCGGTTGCCGCGGTTTCTCTGGTGGCCACCGCTGTCGCGCACCTTTGACCGGTTGTCCGCAGGGCCGGCCGTCAGAGGAAGAAATTCATGAGTTCTTCCGCCGTCGGCGTCGCAGTCCGTTGCGCCGACCCGGCGTCCGGCTTGACGTCGGGTTCGTCGCCCGGCCGGGGTACGGCCTCGGGGAACTCCAGCGGCTCGCTGTCCTCGTCCCGGTTGACCGTCGCGAACATCCAGTTCGCCTCGGCGAGTTGGTCGACGACGGAGGCGAGCAGGTAGTCGGTGACCGACCAGTCCGCCGCCTCGCCGTGCAGCGCCCGGACGAGCGCGCTGTCCCTCGGCAGGTGCTGGATCAGCACCGACAGCCGACGTGACGACAACTGCCCCCGGTGCCAGTCGAGCAGGTCGACCCCGTAATGGCGGAGCAGGTCCGCCTCCAGGGCCTCGGCGTGCTCTTCGACGAGCTCGCCGAGGCTCAGTCTTCCCCCAGGCCCAGCCCCGTCTCCTTGCCGTAGGCCTCCAGGATGGCGGCGATGTCCTGCATGGTGACGTCGTGCCGCTCGAAGCGGGTGAACTGCCTCTCACCCAGCAGGAGTCGGAGCAGCCCGTCCACGTCGTTGTCGTCGAGGTCGCGGAGTGTGCGGGCCGTGGTGCGGGTCAGCTCGGTCGGCAGCTCGAAGCTGTCGTCGTCGAGCTCGAAGGTCCAGGCCCGCCCGAGCGCCTCCAGGCGCTGCGCGCGGGCCGCGTTGACATTGAATCCGGCCATGGTGAACTCCCTTGCGGACAGAGGTACATGTGCGAACGGACGTATGCGGAGGGCCGGGGCGGCGGGTGGGGGAGCCCGCCGCCCCGGGTGACGAGCCCGGACAGGGCTGTCACAGAAGGTGGATCAGAGGGTGGACGGGCGGTCCGTCACAGAGCCGCGTACGCCTTGTCCTTCATGATCCACTTGGCCAGTTCGCGCTTGGCGGTCTCCGCCTCCAGCGCGGTGAAGGTGACCCCGAGCTTCACGGAACCCGTCCGCGTGAAGCCCATCTCCTCGGTCTCGGTGACCTGCCCGCGCGGCAGGATGAACCGGTACACGGCGTCCGTGCCGTCCGTGAACTCGATGCCGAGGGCCCGCTCGTCCTTCGCGGGCGTACTCGGGATCAGGAACTCGTACGTGTCCACCACCGCGGTTCCGCCCACCGAGGTCTGGGTGATGTCGGTGGCCGGGATGCCCATGAAGAAGGAGAGCGTGCTCTTGTTCATCTGGAGCAGCTGGAACTTCACGGTCAGGTCGCGGTCGGAGTAGATGAACCGGCCCGGGCTCGCCGACTGCCAGGTGTCGACCGGGTCGATCTTGTCCTTCTTGTTGAGCTTGATGCCGTCGACGGAGGTGTATCCCAGCTCGACCCAGCCGGTCGGCCAGACGTCGTCGGACTTGGCCGGCGCGGTGTTCCCGGCGGGGGCCACCAGGACCCGGCCGGTACCGGCGACACGGATTTCCTTGCCGTTGTTCGTTGCCATGCGAACGCCTCTTTCAAGTAAGGGACTTGAGCGGTCGTACGGAGATCGGTCGTACGGTGGGCGGCCGGGCTCAGCCGAGCCGCAGCAGCAGCCGGATCGTGGAGCGGTAGCGGTTCGCCGCCGACCGTGTGTAGTCGGGGAGCCAGCGCGGTCCGTCGGCCTCGGAGACATCGACGACGATCGCGGAGCCGTACACCGTGTCGGCCAGTTCCAGGACGCAGGCACGGGCGGACAGCGCCACGGTGTGCGCCGTGGGCTTGTCCGGGCCGTACGCCTCCAGGTCGAGCAGCGGCTGGTCGAGATGCTGGTCGTCGACCCAGGCGCCGCCCATGTGGGAGACGAGGACCACCTTCTGGGTGCCGTCGAACCCGGCGGGCGGGCGGCTGTCGACGGTGACGCCGGTCAGCTCGGCCCGGTTCTTGAGGAAGTCGACGACCAGCTGCTCGGCGTCGGGAAAGGTCAGGATGGCCACATGGACGCTCCCTTCGGGAGACGGTTTCCGGGGATCTCCGGGCCTCCGGGCGACCTGGCCCGGAAGTTTCCGGGCAACACGAAGCGGCAGGTCCGCCGCCCGTCCTCCGGGCGCAGCTCTGCCGCTGCATCCACTGTGACACCGGTGGGGGAAACTTGCAACTGGCTTATGCCTGACGGTTATTCAGGCTGTACGCATGAGGGGTCCCGCCGCGTGGTGCGGCAGGACCCCTCGCGCGTACGGCGGAATCAGCGGGACCAGTGGGACCAGCAGGTTCAGTGGATTCGGTGGGACCAGTGGGTTCGGCGGGATCAGTGGTCGTGGTGCCGGGCGAGGTGTGTCGTCCGCTCGGCGGCGAAGACGTCCTCCAGGCGGAAGAGGCGTCGGCGGCCCTGGGTGCCCGCGGGCCGCAGATGGCCGCGCTGCACCCACTTGCGGATGGTCGCGGTCGTGACGCCGGCCTCGTCGGCGGCCAACTCGGCTGTGATCAAAGGGATGTTGAGGGTCCTGCCGGCGTTCGTGGTTCCGGTCATGAGTGCTCGGCCTCCAGTAACCGCCCGCACACGGGATTGACGCATCTGATCTCGGCCCGCTCGGGTAACGCCCGCAGCGAGACGCAGTCGCAGGCGGGGCAGCGGCCGGGCAGCCGTACGAGCTGCTCCGGGTCGCCGAGCGCGCGGGCGCAGCGTGCGGCCATCCGCCGGGTCTCGTCCTCGACGTGCGGGGCGAGCAGCGGGTCGGCGGCGATGCGGTCCAGCAGTCCGGCGATACGGCGCAGCCGTACCGGTACGGAGGCCGGGGGCACCGGCCGCAGGCCGAGCCGTTCACGTACGGCCTCCTCCAGTTCGACGACTCCGTCGGTGATGTCCCGTACGGCGTCGGAGACGTAGAGGCGGACCGGGGCGGTCGTGCCGCCGACGGGTCCGCTGTCCCGGCGCTCGCGCAGGCCTCCGTGGACCGCGGGGGCCAACTCGTCGACGAGGTCCGGGAAGCGGCGGACGAGCGAGGCGATCCAGGCGGCTCCACCGTGGTCTTCGCTCATCGGGCGACCGCGTTCGGCCGGTGGACCGGGCGCTGATTGCAGCCGCGCGATACCGGTTCGGCAGCAGAACGCCAGGCTGAGGCTGTGGTCGTGGTGGCGGCGGCTCCGGGCGACTGGTCGGGCACGTGCAACCCCTTTCGATCTATGGGAACATATGTTCGATGGTTGCGAACGAGCGGACAGGGTTGCATGTTGCGAGCGCGTACGCAAGTGATTACGTTCCGTGGAGGTCGATGTGACGGCGGGTCCTCAACCCCTCCTGAGCTGCGGGAAGTTGCCGAATCTCCACAGTTACGCGCGGGCGCGCACACATATTGGTGCGTGTGCGATCGGTACGCTGCCTCGGCGACGAGGGGAGAGCGGACGCATGGCTTCGAGCTCACGGGTCGGTGCCCGCGCCGACCACAACTTCCGGGCCGCGGGCCTCGACGACTTCGCCGGCTGGATCGAGGGACTGCTGCGCGTCCGGGGCTACGACATCGACAGCCCGCGCGGCGGCGGCCGTTCGAAGCTCGCCGACGACGCCGGGGTGCACCGGGCCGCCGTGAGCCGGCTGCTCCAGCGGCAGTCCATGCCCGACCTGGAGACGATGCGGCGTATCGCGGCCGTACTCGGCGTGCCGCTGCGGGAGATGCTCATCCGCTCGGGCCGGCTCACCGAGGACGACCTGCCGGTGTCGGACGGCGCGCGCCCCGCGGGCGGCGAGGATCGTCCGTGGCTGAGCGTCGAGGAGGCCGCCTTGCGCATGGGCGTCCCGCCCGAACTGCGGGAGCTGTTCGCCAAGGTGGCCCAGCAGTTCCTGCCGGAGGGCGGCTGACGGCGGCTGACGGCGAAGGGGCCGGGGGTCCGGAGTACTCGGGCTATTGGCCATTGGCCTGCGGGGCCTTGAGGGAGCGCGGCATGGGAAATCCAGGAGGCGGCGGCCCGGACGGCGAGGCGGAACGTGTCTCCCGCCTGGTGGGCGAACTCCTCATCGGGCTCGGCGAGAAGGTCCGGGCGGCGGGGCCGGAATCCGTCCGCGTCCTCACCGAGGAAGAACTCCAACGGCATCAGCTGAACTGGTTCCGCGCGGGGTGGGAGGAGCACGCGCGGGCGACGGGTGGGGAGGGGACCGGGGGCGGGGGCATGGGCCGGGACTGATGCGGGGGTGGCGTTCGCGGGTGCCTGACACCTGGTTTCTTTCGCCCCCGCCGCCCCTACCCATTCCCGTCCCTGACTCAGGGGCTCCGCCCCCCGAACCCCCAAAAGACTGCGCAGTTCCCCGCGCCCCCAGGTCTTCAGGGGCGCGGGGAACTGCGCGACCAGCAACAGCCGACCTCCACCCGACAACCCACCCCACGGGGCACGGGGTCTGGGGCAGAGCCCCAGGGGACGGGAATGGGTAGGGGCGGCGGGGGCGAAAAACGTTCGGGTCAGCCCATGTGGGCCCCAGGCACAGACCCCGCCTCCCCCTGGCGCCCCGCGTCGACGGCGAAAGCCGTGACGACAAGCCCCGCCAAGAACATCCCCGCGGCGGCGACGAACGCCATCGTGTACCCGTGCGTCAGCGCCTCCCCGGCCCGAGACACAAGCCCGAAGTCCTCAGTGGCCAGCCCCCGGTAGAGGGACGCAGCAGCATCGGGCACCCTGCCATCGGCAGCAGACGTGGAGATGGTGGACAGCACCGCAAGCCCCAACGCCCCACCAACCTGCTGCGCGGTGTTCAGCAACGCGGAAGCGACCCCGGTGTCCAGATGGTCGACCCCGCTCACCGCCCCGAGCGTCATCGGCACGAAACTCATGCCGAGACCGAGCGCGGTGACGAACATCGCCGGCATGAGATGGGCGGCGTACGAGGAGTCCGCCTTCAAAGTCGCGAACCACCCCATGCCCACCGCGGCGACCAGCAGCCCAGGCCCGGCGATCAGCCGAGGGGCGAAGCGCGCGACCAGCTTGGAGCTGACCCCCGCCGCCGCGGCCATGCCGAAGCTGAACGGCAGATAGGCGAAGCCGGTCTTCACGGGGCTGAAACCCAGGATGAGCTGCATGTAGAGGGTCAGGAAGTAGAACGTGGCGAACATGCCCGCACCGATGAACAGCATGGTGGCGTACGAGCCGGTCCGGTTGCGGTCCCGGAACAGCCGCAGCGGCATCATCGGATGCGAGCTGCGGGACTGCAGGACGAGGAAGACCGCCAGCAGGACTACGGCCGCGGCGAAGGACGCCAGGGTCGGCCCGTTCGTCCAGCCGTGCTCGCCGCCGCGGGTGATGCCGTAGACGAGGGCGATGAGACCGCCGGTGCCGGTGATGGCGCCGGGCACGTCGAGGCGGCCGGGGTGGCGCTCGGCCTCGACGAGGGTGCGGGTGCCGGCCAGGACGGCCAGGCCGATGGGGATGTTGACGAAGAACACCCAGCGCCAGTCCAGCAGATCGGTGAGCGTGCCGCCGAGCAGGAGACCGACAGTGGCGCCCACGCCGCCCATGGCCGCGTACACGCCCATCGCCGTGTTGCGGGGCTTGCCCACCGGGAACGTGGTGGTGATCAGGGCCAGCGCGCTGGGCGCGGCGAGCGCGGCGCCGACGCCCTGGAGGATGCGGGCGCCGATCAGCAGGCCCTCGTTCGGGGCCAGCCCGCCCAGCAGGGAGGCCAGGGTGAAGACGATGATGCCCACCTGGAACATGCGCCGGCGGCCGAAGAGGTCACCGGCCTTGCCGCCGAGCAGGAGCAGCCCGCCGAAGGCCAGCGCGTACGAGTTGACGATCCAGGCGAGGTTCGCGTCGGAGACGCCGAGGTCGGTCTGGATGGCGGGCAGGGCGATGTTCGTGATGGTGGCGTCGAGTACGACCATCAGCTGGGCCGCCGCGATGACGACCAGGGCGAGGCCGAGGTGACGGCCCGGGGGTTGGGTGCCGGTGCCGGTGCCGGTGCCGGTGCCGGTTTCCGGGCGTGCGGGAGTGGTGACAGCTGTGCTGTCCGCAGACATGGAGGAACTCCAAAGGGATGGGCTGAGAACCGAGGCGAAAAGGGCGCGCTGGGTCGACGGTGAACGAGAACACCCGCGATGCAATCCGAGCGGGGCTGCCGTCGACGGCACGCCTGCCTGACTCGGGACGAAGCCCAAACGTAGCAGTCGATTTCCGCCGGGAGGGGCGAGAATCCGCATTCTCAAAATGTGGTTCTTCTCGCCCTTGACGGGCGATCACAGTTGTGAGCACCGGGGAATTGAATTTCGCCGCCCGGACGGTGTCGTCCCTGGTCGGAAGGGGTGGGCGCTTCTCCGGCGGGAAACACCGCCCACCCTCTCCCGTGATTCATGAACCCCTTTGAAGCCTTGCCGCGAACCCTTTGCCGTGAGCTCTTTGGCCGTGAACCGTTTGCCGTGAACCCCTTTGTCAGGGGGCCGGATTGGCGGGGGCCGGGCGGCACAACGTCGGCTCGTCGAAGATCTCGGCGAGGTCGCAGGCCAGATCGTCGTCCCAGTCGGCGGCGTCGGCGCCGGTCCAGTCCTCCACGGCGGTGACCCCCTGCTCCTTCGTCTCCGGCGGCGCCACCTGAGCCGCCTGAGCCGCCTGAGCCATCTGTTCCACGGGCGGCTTCGGCGGGGCCTGGAGCCAGCTGTCGAGGGGGCGTTCCGTGTAGCTCTCGACGCAGGCGACGATCGCCTCGCGGAGCGTGCCCGTATCGGTGAGCCCGGCGAGCGAGGACCAGTTGGCGGCACACGGGTCGGGGGCGGGCTCGGGTGCGGCCATCGCGGGCGTACCGGCCGTCACGGCCAGGCAGCCGGCCGCCAGAAGCGGTATGAGGCATCGGGAGAGCGTGCGCATGGGGACTCCAGAGTGAGTGTGGACACGAGCGGGACGAGCTGCCTGGTTCCGGCAACTGCTGCCGGCACCTCCTCCCAGCAACTTCCGAGAGCCGCGCCACCGCAATCCGTACGCGGCCGAACAGGTGCCCGTACTGACCCGGACGTGGTGTTCTGGACGCTTCCGCCCAGGTCCGCCCCACCCTCGACCCCCTCGTACGACGGGCAGGTGTACCCCTGCCCGACGGATTTCCCCTACATCACCCCGGTCTCTCCACAGGTTTCTGTTGCGATCTCGTTAGCAGTTACTCCTTGACGCACCAGGAACCCCGACGTTGGCTTTTGTCACCTGGGCCCGCACGGTTGCGCCCTCGTCCGGAAGGCACCCGAAAGTGAACAGCGCCATACGTCGTACCGCCGTAGCCGTCTCGGCTTCCACGATGACCCTCATGCTCGCCGCATGCGGAGCACTTGACGGGAGCAGCGACGGCGACGAAGCGAGCCCGACCAAGGGCGACGACATCACGGTGGGGCTGCTGCTGCCGGAGAAGTCGAACTCGCGCTACGAGAAGTTCGACTTCCCGATCATCAAGGAGAAGGTCGAGACGCTGACCGGCGGCAAGGGCAAGGTCGTCTACGAGAACGCCGAGCAGGACGCGGCCGAGCAGAACAAGCAGCTCGCGCGGATGGTGGCCGACAAGGTCGACGTACTCCTCGTGGACGCGGTGGACTCCAAGGCCATCGCCTCCGGGGTGAAGCAGGCCAAGGAGGCGGGGATTCCCGTCATCGCGTACGACAGGCTGGCCGAGGGGCCGATCGACGCGTACGTCTCGTTCGACAACGAGGCGGTCGGCCAGGTGCAGGGCAGGGCCCTCGTCGACGAGCTCGGCGCCGGCAAGTCGCAGAAGATCGTCATGATGAACGGCGCGGTGACGGACCCGAACGCCGCCCAGTTCAAGGACGGCGCCCTCGGTGAGCTCAAGGGCAAGGTGACCATCGCCAAGTCGTACGACACCAAGGAGTGGAAGCCGGCCAACGCCCGGGCCAACATGATGGCCGCGATCTCCGCCATCGGCGCCGACAACATCGCCGGGGTGTACTCCGCCAACGACGGCATGGCCGGCGGCATCATCTCCGCGCTGAAGGCGGCCGGGGTCAACGACCTGCCGCCGATCACCGGCCAGGACGCCGAGCTGGACGCGGTGCAGCGCGTCGTCATCGGCGACCAGTTCATGAGCGTCTACAAGCCGTACCCGCAGGAGGCCGAGACCGCCGCCGAGATGGCCGTGGCCGTCGTCCGTGGCTTCGGCATCGAGTTCGACTCGCTGACCCCCGACAAGGTCACCAGCCCCACGAAGAAGAACGTCCCGGCCAACCTTCTCCAGGTCTCCGCCCTGACCAAGGACACCATCAAGTCGACGGTCCTCCAGGACGGCATCTACACGGCCGAACAGATCTGCACGGCCAAGTACAAGGCGGCCTGCGACTCCCTGGGCATCAAGTAGCACTTTGTCCGGTGCGGGGTCGACGCGCGTAACCGGGACGGTTCAGAGGGTTTCCCACATCTGTGGAAAAACCCCTGAACCTCCCGGCCGCCAACCGGCCTACGGGCCACGGGAGTTCACGCCACGCGCGAGTTCACGCCACCCGCGAGCTCATGCCACCCGGGTGAACTCCACCGTCACCTCCGGCGGGCCCCCGGCCACCCCTCGGTAGATCCCCTTGTGCGGGGTGACGTCGTCGTAGTCGCGGCCCCGGCCGACCACGACGTGGGACTCGTTGGCGCGGGTGCGGTTGGTGGGGTCGTGGCCGGTCCAGTCGCCGGCCCAGTACTCGATCCAGGCGTGGCTCTGGCCGGCGACGGGGCGGTGCAGTTCCGCGTCCCGTTCGGGGTGCAGGTAGCCGGACACATAGCGGGTCGGCAGGCCGAGTGCCCGCAGGAGCCCGGCCGTCAGATGGGCTATGTCCTGGCAGACGCCCGCGCCCTGGTCCCAGGCCTCGGCCGCGCTGGTGTTCACGCCGGTGGAGCCCGGGATGTACGAGACCCGGTCGGCCACCAGGTCCGAGACCGCGACCGCCGTCTCGTGCGGGTCCAGGCCCGCGGCCGCCGCACGGGCCCGCTCGACCAGCTCCTCCGGGACGGCCGTACGGGAGGTCTGCACCGAGTGTTCCAGCAGGCGGGAGTTGGCCACCCGTTCGGCCACCTCCGCCCAGGTCGGGGCCGGTGACAGGTCGGCCGGCGGTGACGTCTCCACCAGGCTCACCGCCGTGATCGTCAGATCCTCGTGCGGCTCCATCAGGTCGAAGCCGGTGACCTGGGTGCCCCAGTAGTCCCAGTACGACCAGGTCGGCGTGGACGGGTTCACCAGGACGCGGGCGTCCAGCGTCGTCTGGCCCGGCAGCGTCAGCGGGGTCATGCGGACCTCGTTGTGGGAGCGGACCGCGGCCTGCGCGTACGAGACGCGGGTGATGTGCCGGATACGAAGCCGACGGGTCATCGGAGCGTTCCCGTTCCCGTTCGCGCTCGTGTTGGCGTTGGCGTTGGCGTTCATGCTCACGCTCCTTCCTGGGCCCACTCGACGGGCCCCTGGTACGGGAAGAACCTCTCCGCGACCGCCTCGGCGGAGGCCATGCAGGACGTCTGCAACTCCCGCAGGAGGGAGGGAAGTACGTCTTCCAGGGCCGTCGAGTCCAGGTATTCGAGTCGGGTGCGCATCCTGCCGATCGGGCGCCGCGCCGGGTCCTGGCGCGGGCGGCCGAGCGCCGCAAGGCACTCCTCCGCCGTGGTCAGCGCGTGCAGCACCGAGCGCGGGAACTCCCGGTCCATGATGAGGAATTCGGCCACCCGGGCGGTGTCCCCGAAACCGCCGTACACCCGTGCGTACGCCTCGTCCGCCCCGCTCGCGCTGAGCAGCGTCGGCCAGTCGGGCGCGTGCGCCGCGTCCAGCACCCGTACGGACAGCAGCCGTACGGTCATGTCCACCCGCTCCAGGCTCCTGCCGAGCACCACGAAACGCCAGCTGTCGTCCCGGCTCATCGTCGAGTCGGCGAGCCCGCAGAAGAGCGCGGCCCGTCGGCGGACCAGCTCCAGATAGGCGTACGGGCCGGTGCGGCGGGCGGCGAGACGCTGGTCGGCGAGGGCGTGCCAGGTGGAGTTGAGGCACTCCCACATCTCGGAGGACACCGCCTCGCGCGCGCTGCGCGCGTTCAGCCGGGCGGCGCCCAGCGCGCCCTCGATGGAGCAGGTCGAGCGGGCGTCGAAGGCCAGCTGGTCCAGGACCTGTTGCATGTCGACGGGGCCGGTGCCCGCGTCGACGCCGAGGATCGCGTACAACGAGCGGCAGGCCACGTCCTCGTCCCGCCAGGGGTCTTCGAGGAGCCGGTGCAGATACGCGTCGAGGATGCGGCCGGTGGCGTCGGCCCGTTCGACATAGCGGCCCGTCCAGGTCAGCGCCTCGGCGATGCGGGAGAGGATCACGTCGTTCACGGCCGTACCTCCTGCTCCTTGAGCTGCTTGAGCGGCTTGAGTTGCGTGTGCTGCCTGAGCTGTTCGGGCTGCTTGTGCGGGCACTCCATGTGCGGCCGTCATTGCTGCTGCGCCCCTTCCTGAGGGACGAGATGGTCGCCGTCGGGGCCGAGCTGGCGCGGGGCGACCTCGGGCAGGGGGCCGGAGGGCTCCGTCACCGGGCCCTCCGCGGGGCCCTCCGCGAGTACCCAGGTGTCCTTGGAGCCGCCGCCCTGGCTGGAGTTGACGATGAGGTTGCCCTCTTGGAGCGCGACCCGGGTGAGCCCGCCGGGCAGCACCCACACATCGCTGCCGTCGTTCACGGCGAACGGCCGAAGATCGATGTGGCGCGGGGCCATCCGCTCGCCCGCGAGGGTGGGAGAGGTGGACAGGGCCACCGGCCGCTGGGCGATCCACCCCCGAGGATCGGCGACGACCTCTTTGCGTACGCGATCGAGCGTCTGCCGGTCCGCGTGCGGTCCGATCACGATGCCCTGCCCGCCGGCCCCGTCGACCGGCTTCACGACGAGCTGGTCGAGCTGGTCGAGGACCGCCTCCAACTGTCCCGGCTCGTCGGGGCGGAACGATTCGACGTTGGGGAGCACCGGCTCCTCGGACAGGTAGTACCGGATGAGATCGGGAACGTACGTGTAGAGGAGCTTGTCGTCCGCTATGCCGTTGCCCACCGCGTTCGCGAGTGTGACGTTCCCGGCCTGGGCGGCGTTCATGATGCCGGGGCAGCCGATCACCGAGTCGGGCCGGAAGTGCAGCGGGTCGAGGAAGTCGTCGTCGAGCCGCCGGTATACGACATGGACGGGCATCTCGCCGCGCGTGGTCCGCATCCACACCCGGTTCCCGCGGCAGACCAGATCGTGGCCCTCCACCAGCTGCACGCCCATCAGCCGTGCCAGCAGGGCGTGTTCGAAGTAGGCGGCGTTGCTGGGACCCGGGGTGAGCACGACGACGCGCGGGTCGCCGACCCCGTCGGGTGCGGACGCCCGGAGCGCCGCGAGCAGCCGCTGCCCGTACCCGTCGACCGGCAGCACATGCTGCTCGGCGAAGAGCGAGGGGAAGATCCGGGTCATCGCCCGCCGGTTCTCGATGACGTACGAGACCCCGGACGGCACCCGGACGTTGTCCTCCAGAACCCGGAAGTCACCGGCCTCGTCCCGTACGAGATCGATGCCGGCGACGTGGATGCGTACCCCTCCCGGGGGTTCCACGCCGTGCGCCGCCCGGTGGAAGTGGGGCGAGTTGAGGAGGAGCCGCCAGGGCACGACCCCGTCCTCGAAGGCCCGGCACGGCCCGTACGCGTCCGCGAGGTAGGCCTCAAGGGCCCTGACCCGTTGAGAGACCCCGCGCTGAATGAGATCCCATTCCAGCGCGTCCAGCACCCGCGGTACGAGATCCAGCGGCCAGGGCCGCTCCTCGCCCGCGAAGGCGTACGTCACGCCGCGGTCCGTGAACGACCGGGCCATCTGATCGGCCCTGAACCGAAGTTCGGCCGGTTCCATCGGTTGGAGTGCCGCCAGCACCGGCTCATAGGCGGTCCTGACCTCACCCGGCCGCTCAAACATCTCGTCCCACGCGTCGGCCAACGCGTACGCGTCAAATATGTCCGCCATGGCCTGACGTTAAATGCGGCACGTAACACGACGATCACTCGGTGATTTCCGGCAGCTCACGCGGGTCGCGCGTTTGCTCACCGTCCTCATGCGTCGCACATGCGCCCCGCCGTCCGATTCGCGAGTGCCATCAGCTTGTTGCAACGAGCCATGCTGTGGTGGGTATAAATCGATATTTACCGTGCCTATAGGGGGCGGGGGCGCGTCGAAGCCGTGTTGCGGAGGCGGTGGCAGCCGCGCATAGTTGCGCTCCGGAAGAGGCTTGAACCGGGGGTTGAGGAGATGGCCGGGCACGGGAAGGAAGCGCACTCGCACGGTGCTGACCGCCTGTGCGAGGCGGGGGACCGGGTGTACTCCCGGGCGGTACGACGCGGCCGGGTGTCCCGCGAGGACGCCGAGACCGTGCCCTGCCTGGTCGAGCTGGCGCTGCTGCATCCCGACCCCGACGACATGGGCTGGCTGGTGCCGACCTCGCCGCAGGAGGTCATGACACGGCTGCTGCGGGAGATGCACGAGCACGTCGTGGCGACGCAGTCGCGCATGGGCTCGGCGGTGTCCGCCTTCGAGTGGTACGCGGCCCTCGGCGGCAACGCCCACTCGCGCGCCGAGGGCGTGGCGATCCGGGTGCTCGACGGACTGCCCCGGATCCGGGCCGCGATGGACGAGGCGACCGAGGCGTGCGCCTCCGAGGTGCTCGCCGTCCAGCCGGGCGGCATCCGCCGTGAGGACGAGCTCTCCGAGGGCCTGCACCGGGCCATGGCGCTGCGCCGCCGGGGTGTGCGCATGCGCGACCTGTACACGCATGTGGCCCGGCACGGGCAGGGCCTGCTCAACTACATGGAACTGATGGGCGACTCGGCCGAGGCCCGCACCCTGGACGAGGTCACCGAGCGGCTCATCGTCTTCGACCGCACGGTCGCCTTCATCCCCGCGAGCTCCGACCGCACGATCGCCCTCGAACTACGTCACCCGGCACTCGTGGACTACCTGGTCACCGTCTTCGAACGGCTCTGGCGCCTGGCGATCCCCCTCACCGCACCCCTCCCGGACACGGGCATCGAGGGCATCACACACCGCGAACGCTCCATCGCGGCGCTGCTGGCGGAGGGCCACCAGGACGCGGTGGTCGCGGAGCGGCTCGGCATCAGCGTCCGCACCTGCCGCGCCCACATAGCCCGCCTCTCGGAAACCCTGGGCGCCGCCAGCCGCACCCAACTAGGCGTCCGCATAGCCCAGGCCGGCCTCGACGGCCCACCCCGCTCCCCGGAACTCCAGCCCCTCACGACTCCCGGTCCCGGGACTCCAGAATCCCCGACCGACCGATGAGGTAACCGAGCTGCGCGCGGCTCTCGCTGCCGAGGGTGGCGGCGAGTTTGGCGATGTGGACGCGGGCGGTACGGATGTTCAGCCCGAGCCGGTCCGCGATGGCCGCGTCGGTGTGACCTTCGATGAGGAGGGCGGCGATGGCGTGCTGGCGGGGGGTGATGCCGTTGAGGGACGGGGGGTGTACGGCTTCGGGGTACATCGGGGTGGCGAGGCGCCAGAGGCGGTCGAAGACGGTGACCAGGTAGTCCACCAGCGCGGGATGGCGCAGTTCCAGAGCGATGCTGCGGTCCCGCTTCGCGGGGATGAACGCGACGGCTCCGTCGACCACGACCAAGCGCTCCGTGATCTCGTCGAGAGTTCGGACCTCGACGTCGCCGCGCAGCCGTTCGTAGTGGGCGAGCACCGGAAGGGCGTGGCGGGTCGTGTGCTGGTAGAGCGTGCGCATACGGCCGCCGCGGTCGAGCATGGCCTGGTCGCGGGGCAGGGCGATGGCGAGGTCCTTGAGAGGCCGGGCGCCGCCGGGCTGAACGGTGAGCACTTCCGTCGAGGCGTCCGCCATGGCCTCGGTGATGGCCGAGTTGATTCGATCGAGGCCGTTGAGAACGGTGATGCCCGTCGGTTCCGCCGGGGCTGTGTTCCGTCCGTCGATCCTCATCAGCGATTCGAACGAGTCGGCCAGCCGGGCCTCCCGCCGCCGCTCCTCCGCGATCCGCTCGTCGAACGCGCGGAGGAGCCGTGGCAGCGCGACGGCCGGCGCCGTGGGCACCAGGCGCTTCGCGTCGTCCACGTCGGGGTGCAACAGCCCCAGATCGAGCAGGCAGGGAGCGGCCTCGCCATCAACTTCGCGCACACTGCCCTCGCGCAGGGCACGGGCATACAGACCTATGCCTGCTTCGCAAAGCTCCTCGTCTCCGTGCGCGTGGAGGTGGGGGCTCTCTCTGACGGACATGTCAGTGATCCCGCTCCAGGAGCCCCGACTGTGCTATGAGGAAGCCGAGTTGGGCCCGGCTGCCGCTGCCGAGGGCGGAGGCCAGCTTCGCGATGTGGGCGCGGCAGGTGCGGACGTTCATACCCAGGCGGCGGGCGATGGCCTCGTCGACATGCCCCTCGATGAGGAGTTTGGCGATGGAGCGCTGGACAGGGGTGATGCCATTGGGGTCGACGTCGTTCGGAACATCCTCGGTCAGCGGGACCGCGCGCTGCCAGAGCTGTTCGAAGACCTTGCTGAGGTACATGACGAGTCCGGGGTGCCGGAGCTCGAGAGCGACCCGCCGGTCGTCGCTGGCCGGGATGAAGGCGACCGTGCGGTCGAAGATAATCAGGCGCTCGATGAGCTCTTCGAGTGTACGGACCTGGATCTTGCCGTCGGATATGTGCTCTATGTAGGCAAGTGTGCTCTGGCTGTGGCGGGCCGTGTGCTGGTACAGCGTGCGCATCCGGACCCCGCGGTCGGTGAGGGGCCTGTCGCGCTCCAGGGCCTGCATCAGGGTGTCGGCATGCCGGCCGCCGCCCGGCTGGACGGTGAGCATCTCGGTATGGCACTCGGCGGTGGCGTAGTTCAGCGCCGTGTTGATCCGGTCGAACCCTTCCAGCACCGTGATGGCGTGAATGCTCGCCTGACTCTGGGTGCTGATGGCGATGAACGGGTCGAAGGCGTCGGTCAGCTCGATCGTGTGGCGCCTGTGTTGCTGGATCTCGCGCTCCAGCGGGTGCAGTCGCTGCGCGAGCGCGACGGTGGGTGGAACCGGACGCAGCCAGTTCGCGTCGTCCGGATCAGGATGCAGCAGGGCGAATTCGAGCAGGCATGGAGCGGCTTCCACCTCCCCGCGAGTGATCTTTCCGGAGCGCAGAGCGCTGGCGTAAAGCCGCGCTCCTTCGGTGCACAACTCAGTGACAGCATGGGGATGTGTCGGGTTTGAGTTGTTTATTGTCATTTCTCCACCCCCCAGGGTCCTGAACGTGCAGGAACATGATGCATCGCTCCTGTGGCATTGACGTGCCTGAATGAGCCATCGTCTTGTCACGACGGGGGAGAAGATTCGATCAAGTGAGGACGAAGCCGACTATGCGCGCGAGATTGCTTGGTTCAGTACTTGCCGCTGTCTTCTCCGTTCCAGTGGCAGTTGGCGCTCTTGGCGGTGCAGGACAGGCCGACCCGCCGCCCGACAGCGGGTGGGACATCATCCAGGCGGCGGACCCGGTGACTCTGGCCGTTCCGGTGGACAGCGGCTGGGACTCCGCTCCGGTGGACGCAGAAGCATGACTACTCCTCCCGACGACCGCTCCTTCCGCCGAGAAATGGCCACCGCGTACCGCTCCGGCTGGCACTTCATCGATCTGGCCACTGCTGTCCCCCACAGCGGTGACTCATTGATGGTGACGGTGTTCGGGGAGCCGGTCGTGGTGACCCGGGACGATGACGACGACCTTCGGGCGTATCGGTGTCTGCGACGGCCTCGGGGGGCGCCGCAGCCGGTACGGTGCGCCATTCGGTACGGAATGATCTTTGTGAACCTCGACCAGCGCGACCACAGGCTGGACGAGCCGGAAGCCCCGGACGTACGAGCCATCTCAGCCACCCCCCGCAGTGCCTGACGCGATTCCCCCGTCGTTGTAAATCGCTCAGGCGCTTCCCCCGCAGCGGCGTCACCGTGACCTGAACACGGTGACGCCGCTGCAGTTTCCAGGCATATTTCAGGTCATCCACCGGTTTCCACAAGGGCTGAAACCAGCCTGGTACCTGACTGGTGTCCCACTGTGCGCCCACCGCGCACCAGTTTCGGTCACCCGTGCCCCAGTGCAGACGTCAGGGCGATCTCGACGACCACCCGGGACGGGTTGGGGGACGGGGTCCGGCCATAGCGCTCGGCGTACCGCCGCACCGCCTCCGCGACCCGCGCCGGATCCGTGGAGACCGTCGCGCGCCCCTCCAGCGTCGCCCACCGCCGCCCGTCCACCTGGCAGACCGCGACCGGGACGCCCTCGGGCCCGCCGGCCTGCACGTTCCGCACCTTCGTGCTGGACTTGTTCGCGATCACCCGAGCGAGACCGGCCTCCGGATCGTATGTAACCCCGACGGGCACCACATGCGGCGTGCCGTCGGGACGGAGGGTGGTCAGGGTGCACAGGTGACGTTCCCGCCAGAAACCTAGGTACGAGTCGTCGGGATCGTGCGGGTTCACGGGGTACGAGGCCATGGACCGGAACCTATCCGCTGACCCTCGCCCGCACCTTCTTGAGTGGAATAGACTCAACTTTGTGTACGTTGGTTGGGTCAGCCAACCTGGAGCACGAGGAGGAGAACGGACACGTGGACGCCGAGCTGACCAACAGGAGCCGGGACGCGATCAACGCGGCCAGCAACCGGGCCGTGACCGGGGGTCACGCCGACCTCACCCCCGCGCATCTGCTTCTCGCGCTCCTTGAGGGGCAGGAGAACGAGAACATCACCGACCTGCTGGCCGCCGTCGAGGCCGACCAGGCCGGCGTACGGACCGGCGCGGAGCGCGTACTGAGCGCGTTGCCCAGCGTGACGGGCTCCACCGTCGCCCCGCCCCAGCCCAACCGTGAGCTGCTCGCCGTCATCGCCGACGCCGCCGAGCGTGCCAAGGAGCTGGGCGACGAGTACCTCTCCACCGAGCACCTGCTCATGGGGATCGCGGCGAAGGGCGGCCAGAGCGGGGACGTACTCTCCCAGCAGGGAGCCAGTGCGAAAAAGCTGCTGGAGGCTTTCCAGAAGAGCAGGGGAGGGCGCCGGGTGACCACCCCGGATCCCGAGGGCCAGTACAAGGCACTCGAAAAGTTCGGTACGGACTTCACCGCGGCCGCGCGTGAGGGCAAGCTCGACCCCGTCATCGGCCGTGACCAGGAGATTCGCCGGGTCGTGCAGGTGCTCAGCCGCCGCACCAAGAACAACCCCGTCCTCATCGGCGAGCCCGGCGTCGGCAAGACCGCCGTCGTCGAGGGGCTCGCGCAGCGGATCGTCAAGGGCGATGTGCCCGAGTCGCTCAAGAACAAGCGGCTCGTCTCGCTCGACCTGGGCGCGATGGTGGCCGGCGCCAAGTACCGCGGTGAGTTCGAGGAGCGCCTGAAGACGGTGCTGGCCGAGATCAAGGACTCGGACGGCCAGATCATCACGTTCATCGACGAGCTGCACACCGTCGTGGGCGCGGGCGCCGGCGGCGACTCCTCCATGGACGCCGGCAACATGCTGAAGCCGATGCTCGCCCGCGGTGAGCTGCGCATGGTCGGGGCGACGACCCTGGACGAGTACCGCGAGCGGATCGAGAAGGACCCCGCCCTCGAACGCCGCTTCCAGCAGGTGCTGGTCGCCGAGCCGACCGTCGAGGACACCATCGCGATCCTGCGCGGACTCAAGGGCCGGTACGAGGCCCACCACAAGGTCGTCATCGCGGACAGCGCGCTCGTCGCCGCCGCGACCCTCTCCGACCGGTACATCACCTCCCGCTTCCTGCCCGACAAGGCCATCGACCTCGTCGACGAGTCCGCGTCCCGGCTGCGGATGGAGATCGACTCGTCCCCCGTCGAGATCGACGAACTCCAGCGTGCCGTTGACCGGTTGCGTATGGAGGAGCTCGCGCTCGACAAGGAGACCGACCCTGCCTCCAAGCAGCGCCTCGAAAAGCTCCGCCGCGACCTCGCCGACAAGGAGGAGGAGCTGCGCGGCCTCACCGCCCGCTGGGAGAAGGAGAAGCAGTCCCTCAACCGCGTCGGTGAGCTGAAGGAGAAGCTCGACGAACTGCGCGGCCAGGCCGAACGGGCCCAGCGCGACGGCGACTTCGACACCGCCTCCAAGCTGCTGTACGGCGAGATCCCCACCCTGGAAAGGGACTTGGAGGAAGCCTCCGAGGCCGAGGAGGAGGCCGCCAAGGGCACGATGGTGAAGGAGGAGGTCGGCCCGGACGACATCGCGGACGTGGTCGGCGCCTGGACCGGCATCCCCGCCGGCCGCCTCCTGGAGGGCGAGACCCAGAAACTCCTGCGCATGGAGGAGGAGTTGGGCCGCCGCCTCATCGGCCAGACCGAAGCCGTGCAGGCCGTCTCGGACGCCGTGCGCCGCACCCGCGCGGGCATCGCCGACCCGGACCGCCCGACCGGCTCGTTCCTCTTCCTCGGCCCGACCGGCGTCGGCAAGACCGAACTCGCCAAGGCCCTCGCGGACTTCCTCTTCGACGACGAGCGGGCCATGATCCGCATCGACATGTCGGAGTACGGGGAGAAGCACAGCGTGGCCCGGCTGGTCGGCGCGCCGCCCGGCTACGTCGGTTACGAGGAGGGCGGCCAGCTGACCGAGGCCGTCCGCCGCCGCCCGTACAGCGTCGTGCTCCTCGACGAGGTGGAGAAGGCGCACCCGGAGGTCTTCGACATCCTGCTCCAGGTGCTGGACGACGGCCGCCTGACGGACGGCCAGGGGCGGATGGTCGACTTCCGCAACACCATCCTGGTCCTCACCTCGAACCTCGGCAGCCAGTATCTGGTCGAGCCGCTGACGTCCGAGGAGGAGAAGAAGCAGCAGGTCCTGGAGGTCGTACGGGCTTCCTTCAAGCCGGAGTTCCTCAACCGGCTCGACGATCTGGTGGTCTTCTCCGCGCTGAACAAGTCCGAGCTGGAGCGGATCGCCAGACTCCAGGTCGACCGCCTCGCGAAGCGGCTCGCCGAGCGGCGGCTCACCCTGGAGGTCACCGACGCGGCGCTGGCCTGGCTCGCCGACGAGGGCAACGACCCGGCGTACGGGGCGAGGCCGTTGCGGCGGCTCGTCCAGACCGCCATCGGCGACCGGCTCGCCAAGGAGATCCTCTCCGGCGAGGTCAACGACGGCGACACGGTTCGCGTGGACGCGTTCGGCGAGGGCTTGATCGTGGGCCCCACGACGGCGGCCCCCTCCGGCAAGGAGTTGTAGGGAGGCAGGAGTTCGTCTGCGGGTGCGGGTGCGGGTGCGGGTGCGGGTGCGGGTGCGGGTCGGTGGGGTTGCCCTGGGTTTTCAGGGGTGGGGTTCCCCCGGGCTTTTCAGGGGCGCGGGGAACTGCGCGAGCAACCCCGACCGACCCGCACCCGTACAACGAGCCCCACCAACCCCACTCCACTCCACCCCACCCCTCAAGCCGGCGCAGCCACCCGCACCCCCACCCGCGTACGGGTGGCCACCAACTGCCCGTCCTGCGGATACGCATGCCAGGTGCGCCAATGCACCTGCCCCTCGTGTCGCTGCGCGAGCATCGCCGTGAAGGCGTGCGGGCTGCCGGGGAAGACCCCCGCCAGACCGTTCGGATGGTCGGCCACCAGCGCGAGCAACTCCTGTGCGCGCCCCGCGAACGAGCCCCGCGACAACGTCTCGACGCGCGCGGCGAACTCGTACTCCCAGTCGCCCACCCGCTTGGCGACGCCGAGCGGCAACGGTGTGCTGCTGCCCGGAATACAGGCGACGGTCTCCGAACAGCTGCCCCGCTCCTCCTCCAATAGCACCTGGTGGGACGCCCCGAGCAGTCTCAACTGGAGCTTCGAACCCGAGAGTTCGAGATCGAGTGTGGCGAGCGCGGGCAGCGGTTCGCGACCGAGGGCCCAGGCGAGATCGGCCGCACGCGTGTCGGTGTAGGCGGTGTTGAGGGTCGTGAGCATGGGTCGGCTCCGCTGCACGCAAAAGGGTGGGGTTGGTGTCTGTGAAGGGTGACGGTGAGTCGGTCCGTCGCACCCCGGTCGGCGCCGGGCGGGGATTGGGCCCGGGCGGCCAGGTCAGAAGGATGTTCCGGGGTCTGCGTCGGCGATTACGAGGGAATCATGAACGGCGCGTCCGCCACAGCGTTTTTACCCAACTTCGTAGGGTTTCCATCCCCCCGAGGGCTCCACAGCTCAACTGTTCAACCAAGAAGTGCGCCATTGGCTCACACGTGCGCCTTCACGCCCCCCGCTCTCTCAACGCCCCTCAACGTCCCTCAACGCTCCTCGACACCCGCCCGGCTCTCCTCACACGCCGAAGCGCCTCCCCGGCGGAGAATCCCGACACACGGCGACGGGCCGGCCGGGAGACGAGACCCGACACACGGCGAAGCGTCCGCCGGGAGACGACTCCCGACGGACGCTCGTGGTGCCGGACGGTCCGGACGCGGTTTCCTGTCCGGAGCTCAGCTGCCCCGTGTCAGCTGCCTCCGCCGCATCCGCCCCCACCGCCCCCGCCCCCGCAGGACGACCCGCCTCCGCAGGACGAGCCGCTGCTGCAGGAAGAACCCCCCGTCGAACAGCCGCCGCCCCCGCCCGAGCCCGAACCCGAGCCGCCGGCCCACCAGCTGTGCCTGGACCGGCGCGAACGCCTCCGGCTGCCGCTCGTCGCGGCGGACACGAGTCCAATGACGACCAGTACGACGAACACCGCCAGGATGATGCCTACGATCATGGCGCCACCCTCCTTCCGTTCCCCCGAAGCGGCCCCCCGTGGGCTCTGCTTCTCGCCTGTGCTTCTGTGTGTGTTTGTGCCTGTTCCTCTTGCTGCTTGCCAGCTGCTTGCTCGCTGCTCTGCTTGCTGATTTCCCGCGTGTGCTTCTTGTGTGAAGGGGGGATGCCCCCGCGCTTCACGGACCAAAGCAGAGTTGAGCAACTCCAGAGGTTGAGCGCAGGATGGCGGTCATGACCTCCAGTGCACGCCGCCCGCTCCTCAATCGCCGCCTCGCAGAGTTCGGCACGACGATCTTCGCCGAGATGTCGGCCCTGGCCCTGAGTACCGGCTCGATCAACCTCGGCCAGGGCTTCCCCGACACCGACGGCCCCGAGGAGATCCGCAAGGCTGCGGTGCGGGCGCTGCGCGACGGCCGGGGCAACCAGTACCCACCGGGCCCGGGCGTGCCCGAGCTGCGCACCGCGATCACCGCGCACCAGGAGCGCCGCTACGGCCTCGGCTTCGACCCGGACACCGAGGTCCTGGTCACGGCGGGTGCCACGGAGGCCATCGCCGCGGCCCTGCTGGCCCTGCTCGAACCGGGCGACGAGGTGATCGCCCTGGAGCCGTACTACGACTCGTACGCCGCCTGCATCGCGATGGCGGGCGGTACGCGCGTACCGGTCACCCTGCGCCCGCACGAGGAGACCCACGACGGGGTCGTGCACCGGCGCTTCCGGCTGGACCTGGACGAGCTGCGCGACGCGGTCACGGACAACACCCGGCTGCTGCTGATCAACACCCCGCACAACCCGACCGGCACGGTCCTCACCCGCGAGGAGCTCACCGCGATCGCCGAGCTGGCCGTCGAGCGGGACCTGCTGGTGATCACCGACGAGGTGTACGAGCACCTGGTCTTCGACGAGGCCGAGCACATCCCGCTCGCCACACTGCCCGGCATGCGCGGGCGCACGGTCACCATCGGGAGCGCGGGCAAGAGCTTCTCGTTCACCGGCTGGAAGGTCGGCTGGGTGACGGCCGCGCCCGACCTGGTGGCGGCGGTCCGCTCGGCCAAGCAGTTCCTGACGTACGTGGCCTCGGGGCCCTTCCAGTACGCGGTCGCCGAGGCGCTGGCGCTGCCCGACACGTACTTCGAGGCGTTCCGCGCGGACATGCGGGCCAAGCGGGACCTGCTCGGCGCGGGGCTCGCGGAGGCGGGCTTCACGGTGTTCAGGCCGGCCGGCACGTACTTCATCACCACCGACATCCGGCCGCTCGGCGAGAGCGACGGGTTCGCGTTCTGCCGCGCGCTCCCCGAGCGCGCGGGCGTGGTCGCCATCCCGAACGCCGTCTTCTACGACCACCGCGACGTCGGCGCGCCCTTCGTCCGCTTCGCCTTCTGCAAGCAGACGTCGGTCCTGGAGGAGGCGGTGAAGCGCCTCAAGACCCTCGCGGGCTGAAGCACTCGCGGAGAAGCGGGGGAATTCGTACGCGCCCGGCCGCGCGTTGCTCGCAAATGATACGAATTGCCAGCAATCTTCTGGTGTGACCCAAGTAAGGACCCTCGCGCCCCCGTCCCCCGCCGTCACGGAGTCCGCCACCGAGGGCCGTGCCCGTCCGCGTCCGTCCCCGGCGGCGGCGATGGGTACCGCCCTCGGGCTGTTCGCCGCAGCCCGGCTGCTGGGCGCCGCGGCGGTGGCCATGACCGCCTGGGCGACCGGCGGGCACCCGGTGCTCCTGCTCGGCCGGTCCTGGGACTCCATCTGGTATCTGCGGATCGCCGGCGACGGCTACGGGCGCAGCCTGCACTTCCGCCCCACCGTCGTCCACAGCGACCTGGCGTTCTTCCCGCTCTACCCGGGGCTGCTGCGGGCCGTCACCGAGCTGACCCCGCTCAGTGGCCCCGGCGCCGGCCTGCTGATCTCGTGGACGGCCGCCGCGGTCGCCGCCTGCGGGATCTACGCGATCGGCGCCCGGCTGCACGACCGAGCCGTCGCCACCACCCTGGTCCTCCTGTGGGGCCTGCTGCCGCACTCCGTCGTGCTCTCGATGGCGTACACGGAACCGGTCCTGACCGCCTTCGCCGCCTGGTCGCTGTACGCCGTCCTCACCGGCCGCTGGGTGTGGGCGGGCGCGCTGGCGGCCTGCGCGGGGCTGGCCCGGCCGAACGGCTTCGCCGTGGCGGCGGCCGTGCTCGCGGCGGCGGCGTACGAGATCTTCAGGCGGCGCGGAAAGGTTTCCCACAGGCTGTGGACGGGCGCGGCGCTCGCACCCCTCGGGTGGGCGGGGTTCTTCCTGTGGGTCGGGCGGCGCAAGGGCGATCTGCTCGGCGGGTACTTCGAGGTGCAGCGGCTGTGGGGCTCGCGCTTCGACTTCGGCCTCGGCGCACTGCGCTTCGTCAAGCATCTGCTGCTCCACGGCGACCGGCTGGTCTTCCCCATGTCGATGGTGATCGTGGCGGTGGGCCTGCTGCTGTACGGGCTGCTGATTGCCGACCGCGCGCCCCTGCCGCTGCTGGTCTACGCGGGCGCGCTGCTGCTCGTCGCGGTCGGCGGCGCCGGCTTCTTCGAGTGCAAGCCGCGGTTCCTGCTGCCGGCGTTCCCGCTGCTGCTGCCGCTGGCCTGCGCGCTCGTACGGACGGCGAGAGCCCGGCCATGGCACGCGACCCTGGTGGTCGGCGCCCTGGCCGGGCTCTCGTTCGCGTACGGGGCGTACCTCGTCGTGCTCGCCCACAAGCCGCTGTGAGCCGCCGCGCGGCCGTGGCCCGCGGGGCCCGTGCCCGAGTGAGTCCTACTCGTCCTCTTCGGGCTTGTCGGCCTCGTCGATCTCCTGCTCCAGGCCGAGCTGCTCGACGAGCCACTTGTCGAACTCGATGGCGGCCCGCACCCAGCTGACCGTGGACGACACGAAGTGCTCCAGGCTGACGCCCGTGCCGATCAGCATCTGCGCCTCGCCGATCAGGCGGACGGTGCCGTCGTCGTGCGTGTGGCTGTAGACCTTCGGCCACAGCGTGCGCCGGTTCCAGTCGTCGATCGACTCGAGGAGCTGGGGCTTCTCCTCGATCTGGTGCGGCCGGTCGTAGAACGTCCGCACCGAGAAGACCTGCTGGTCGCCTTCACCGCGGAACATGAAATACGTGCGGAACTGCTCCCACGGCGCCGCGAGGTCACCCTCGTCGTCGACGACATACTTCAGCTCCATTTGGTCCAGGAGCTGCTTCACAAGGTCCTGATCAGGGACGACGGGGCCCGCCGGTCCGCCGGGGTTCGGCTCGGGCTGGCCCCCGAAGTTCGGAATCGAGGACGGGTCGATAGACATTCGGTGGGTACTCCTGAGGATTGCACGTGGTTACCTGACTTCGACCCTAGCCCTGATCGGCGTTCAGTAGTCCTTTGGCCCCAGGAGAATCGGACAGAGCCGCAGGGCAAGCCCCGTAAGGGGCGCGGGACTGTGACATTTGCGGCTCCGCCGCGATGGGGGTCCCCCCGGTCGAGCGAAGCCGAGAGTGGGGGAGCGACCAGCCCCCGCTGACCCGCACCCGACAAACCGGACCGCGCACAACCACCCCGTTCACGGCCCGTACGCGCCCTGGCCAAAGTATGCGTTCAGGCCCGAGTTTCCACACGTGTGGGTGACAGGACGCAGTTGTTCGGTGACGTACCGTTCGCTGGGTGATCGAGCCGCACGCCCCCGCCCAGCCCGGCACGGCCACGGACCGACCGGGCACGGCCAAGGCCCCGCCGCCCCGGAGCGGCCAGGGCCCGGCGCGTCTGCCGGTCAGCACGGCCACCGGCCGGTTCCTCGTCCTCGCGGGCGTCTTCATCTGCGCTGCCTGCGGACTCGTGTACGAACTCGAACTCGTCGCCCTCGCCTCGTACCTGATCGGCGACTCGGTCACCCAGGCCTCCGTCGTCCTGTCCGTGATGGTCTTCGCGATGGGCCTCGGCTCGCTGGTCGCGAAGCGCCTGCGCTGCCGCGCCGCGGCCGGTTTCGGCGCCGTCGAGGCACTGCTCGCGCTCGTCGGCGGCTGCAGCGCGATGGCCCTGTACGCCGTCTTCGCCTGGACCGGCGACTGGGGCGGCGCCTGGGAGGGCGGCTCCAGTTACGTCCTCGTCGCCTTCTCCCTGGCCATCGGACTGCTCATCGGCGCCGAGGTCCCCCTGCTGATGGAGCTGATCCAGCGCATCCGCAGACAGGACGCGGGCGGCGCGGTAGCGGACCTGTTCGCCGCGGATTATGTGGGCGCGCTGGTCGGCGGTCTGGCCTTTCCCTTCCTTCTCCTGCCCCTGCTCGGCCAGTTGACCGCGACGCTGGTCACCGGAACCGTCAACGCCATCGCGGGCGGCGCCCTCGTCCTCGGCCTGTTCCGGCAGGACCTGAGCCGGCGCGCCCGCTGGCTGCTGGTCGTCGCCAACCTCGTCGTGCTCGCACTCCTCGCCTCGGCCGCCGTCCTCGTGGACGACTTCGAACGGGCCGCGCGGCACGCGGTCTACGGCAAGGACGTACGCGTGGCGATGCACACCGACGTCCAGGAGGTCGTCCTCACCGGCGGCACGGACGGCCGTCCCCTCGACCTCTACCTCGACGGCCGCCTGCGGGTCAGCGGCAGCGACGAACGCCGCTACCACGCGGCCCTCGTCCACCCCGCGATGAACGGCCCGCACGCGCGCGTGCTCGTCCTGGGCGGCGGCGACGGCCTCGCCGTGCGCGAGGTGCTGCGGCACGACGGCGTACGGCAGGTCGACGTCGTCGAACTCGACACCCGGCTCGTGGAGCTGGCCCGCACCGACCGCGCGCTGTCCGAGCTGAACGGACACGTCTACGGGGACCGGAGGGTGCGGGTGGTCGCCGCGGACGCCTTCGGCTGGCTGCGCCGGGCCCCGCGGGGCGCGTACGACGTCGTGGTCTCCGATCTGCCCGACCCCGGGATCACGTCCAGTACGAAGCTGTACTCGCAGGAGTTCTACGGGCTCGCGCGGGGCGTCCTCGCGGACGGCGGGCGGCTCGCCGTGCACGCGGGGCCCGTGGCGTCGAGGCCGCGGGCCTTCTGGACGGTCGACGCGACGGTACGGGCGGCCGGCCTGCGGACCGTCCCGTACGCCGTGGCCGGACGCGACCCGGCGGCGGCGAGCCGGTCCCGGGCCCCGCACGACTGGGGGTTCGTCCTCGCGTCCCGCGCCCGGCCGCAGCTGCGTACACCGCCGGGCACACCGTACGTACCGTCCCTGCGGGCCGACGCGCGGGCGGCCGAACGCACCCGGCTCACCGGCCTGCCACCGTCCACGCTGGTGCATCCGAGGTACGCGGACTGACTCCGACCGAGTCGCTCTGCCCGCGGATCCGGGGGAATCCCCTCATACAGAGGTGCGGTACGGGCGGTGCTGGGTAGGCTCGGCCGACATGGAGCATGAGGTGTTCGTTCCGGTTCCCGTCGAGTCGCTGCGCGAGGCTCTCGCCGATCCCGCGCGGGTGGCCCGGGCCGTCCCCGGGCTCCAGCAGGACGCGGGAACACCGCCCGTCTCCGGCCGCCTGAAGGTACGCGTCGGCGGGCACGCCATCACGTATCGCGGGGCGCTCACCGTCACCCCGCAGGACGACGGCACGTACGCCGTCGAGGCCGACGCCACGGAGGCCCGCGGCAGCGGCACGGTGAAGCTCGCCCTCACGTTGTCGCTGCGCTCCCGCGAGGGCGACCCGAGTGGCTCGACCGTCACCTTCACCGGCACGGCATCGGCCGACGGCCGCGTCACGGAACTCCCGCCGGACGCGGTGACCTCGGCGACGACGCGTCTGCTGAGCCGGTTCGCGGAGGGGTTGGCGGTGCCGGACGCGGCTGCGGGTGCGGGTGCGGCTGCCTCCGGCGGCGAGTCGAGGAGGCCGGAGACGGCCTCTGAGCCCGAGGGGGCCACCCCCGCACCCGAGGAGTCCACTCCCGCACCCGAGTCGGCGGCCTCCGAGCCCGAAGCGGCCCCGGAACCCTCGCCGGCCGAGGAGCCTTCGCCCGCCGAGCAGACCCCTGCCGCCGAGGAGACCTCCTCCATCCATGAGGCCGAGGTTCCGCCTCCCTCTCTCGAACCGTTCGCCGAGGAGGACTTCGAGGGCGGCTTCGAGGACGACGCCGTCCCGGAGTCGGGCACCCCCGCCGAGGCGGCGCACGCCCGGCGCACGATGATCGGCCGCAGCGCGGAGGAGGTGGACCACGCGCCTCCACGGGGTCGCTACGCCCCCGTGCCCGCCCCCGAGGCCGCAGGCCCCAGCGCGGCCCTCCGCTGGGCGGCCCCCGCAGCGGCCCTCCTCCTGGCCTCAGCGGTAGTACTGGGCAGAGCCCTCCGCAAACGCCGGTAGACCTCCAGGCGCGGGCAAGCCGAGGGCACCCGCGCAGTTCCCCGCGCCCCTAAAGACACCGCCCACCCCCACCCACCCAGGGGCGCGAGGAACCGCGCACTCACCCGAAACGGACCCGCACCCAACACCCCCCCGCTCACCCCCACCCACCCAGGGGCGCGAGGAACCGCGCACTCAGCCCCCACCAACCCGCACCCAACACACCAGCCCCCACCAACCCGCAGCCAAGCCACGACCCAAGTCCCCCCAACCCAGCGGAGCGCGGGGCGCTAGGGTTCCCGCGTGAGTAACGAAGACATCACGCTGACCGCGGCCGACGCGGAGGTGACCGTCCAGCCCGGCAACGGCGGACGAATCGGCGGACTGAAGGTCGACGGAGTCGAACTGCTCCGCCAGGGCCAGAAGTTCGGCTGCTTCCCGATGGTCCCCTGGTGCGGCCGCACCAGGGACGGCCGCTTCCTGAACGGCGCCACCCCCCACCAGCTCCCCCTCAACTCCCCACCCCACGCCATCCACGGCACCGCCCGGGACGCCGCCTGGCACACGGCCCGCAGGAGCGAGAACGAGGCCGTGATCACGTACGACCTCGTCGACCCCTGGCCGTACACGGGCCGTGTCACCCAGGTCGTCGCGCTGACCGCGGACACCCTGACGCTGACCATGTCGGTGGAGACGTACGACGACTCCTTCCCGGCGCAGATCGGCTGGCACCCCTGGTTCAACCGCAACCTGGGCAGCGGCGAGGACGTGCGGGTCGACTTCACCGCCGCCTGGCAGGAGGAGCGCGGCGACGACCACCTGCCCACCGGCCGCCGTATCGATCCGAAGCCCGGCCCCTGGGACGACTGTTTCGGGATGCCGGACGGAGTCGACGTCACCCTCACCTGGCCCGGGCGGCTGGAGCTGAACGTCGCGAGCCACGAGCACTGGGTCGTCGTGTACGACGAGCAGGAGGCCGCCGTCTGCGTGGAGCCGCAGACCGGGCCGCCCAACGGGCTCAACACCCTGCCCCGCCTGGTCACCCCCATCGATCCCCTCGAAGCCACGACCACCTGGACGTGGCGGCGCCTCTAAGCTGACCCGCATGAGTGACGTACGCGGCGAGCTGCTGCAGCAGATCAAGGACAAGGCCGTGGTGCACGGCAAGGTGACCCTCTCCTCGGGCCTGGAGGCGGACTACTACGTCGACCTGCGGCGGGTCACGCTGGACGGCGAGGCCGCCCCGCTGGTCGGCCAGGTGCTCCTCGACCTGACCGCGGACCTCGAATTCGACGCGGTCGGCGGCCTCACCATGGGCGCCGACCCGGTGGCCGGCGCCATGCTGCACGCAGCCGCCGCGCGAGGCCGCCGCCTCGACGCCTTCGTCGTGCGCAAGGCGGCCAAGGAGCACGGCATGCAGCGACGCGTGGAGGGCCCGGACATCGCGGGCCGCCGCGTGGTCGTCGTCGAGGACACCTCCACCACCGGCGGCTCCCCGCTCACCGCGGTGGAGGCCGTGCGCGAGGCCGGCGCCGAGGTCGTCGCCGTCGCGACCATCGTCGACCGCGCCACCGGTGCCGGCGAGAAGATCGAGAAGGGCGCGGGCGTCCCGTACCTCTTCGCGTACTCGAAGGACGAACTGGGCCTGGACTGACCCCGGTTCCGAGCCTGGGTCCGATCCCCCCTCTCCTCCCTGGTCCGAGCCCACGCCGGGAGTTGTCCACAGGCTGGGCACGGGGGCCGGAGCATCCGGGCAAGTCTGGAAAGATGGGGCCGACGATGACGTCACCCCCTAGGTCAGGGCCGTAAGCAGCAGAACGCCACCCGCACATACACAAGGAGCGGACAGATGCCGATCGCAACCCCCGAGGTCTACAACGAGATGCTCGACCGGGCGAAGGCAGGCAAGTTCGCCTACCCGGCCATCAACGTGACCTCGTCCCAGACCCTGCACGCTGCGCTGCGCGGCTTCGCGGAGGCAGAGAGCGACGGCATCATCCAGATCTCCACCGGTGGTGCGGAGTTCCTGGGCGGCCAGTACAACAAGGACATGGTGACCGGTTCGGTCGCCCTGGCCGAGTTCGCGCACATCGTCGCCAAGAAGTACGACATCACGGTCGCCCTGCACACGGACCACTGCCCCAAGGACAAGCTCGACGGGTACGTACGTCCGCTGATCGCGGTCTCCGAGGAGCGCGTCGCCCGTGGCGAGAACCCCCTCTTCCAGTCCCACATGTGGGACGGCTCCGCGGAGACGCTGGCCGACAACCTGGCCATCGGCCAGGAGCTGCTCGCCCGCGCCGCCGCCGCGAAGATCATCCTTGAGGTCGAGATCACCCCGACCGGCGGCGAGGAGGACGGTGTCTCGCACGAGATCAACGACTCCCTCTACACGACGGTCGACGACGCCATCCGTACGGCCGAGGCCCTGGGCCTCGGCGAGAAGGGCCGCTACCTGCTGGCCGCGTCCTTCGGCAACGTGCACGGCGTCTACAAGCCGGGCAACGTCGTCCTGCGTCCCGAGCTGCTCAAGGAGCTGAACGAGGGCGTCGCCGCCAAGTACGGCAAGCCGTCCCCGTTCGACTTCGTCTTCCACGGCGGCTCCGGCTCCACGGCCGAGGAGATCGCCACCGCGCTGGAGAACGGCGTCGTGAAGATGAACCTGGACACGGACACGCAGTACGCGTTCACGCGCCCGGTCGCGGACCACATGTTCCGCAACTACGACGGCGTCCTGAAGGTCGACGGCGAGGTCGGCAACAAGAAGACGTACGACCCCCGCACCTGGGGCAAGCTCGCCGAGGCGTCGATGGCCGCCCGCGTCACGGAGGCCTGCGCCAACCTGCGCTCGACGGGCACGAAGATCAAGTAGCACCCATGTAGTACTCCGGTGGAGACGGTTAGTGCTCCAGTGGTGACGGCGGGGCCCGGTTTCCCTTTGAGGGGCCGGGCCTTTCCATATGTCCGTGCGCTCCGGTGTCCGTATGCTCCGGTGTATGGCTGCCCCGCCCAAGGAGTCCCCGGCCGTCAGAATGTCGTCCCCCGCCGGGAAGTGGATCCTGCTGACGACCGTGCTCGGGTCGAGCATGGCGATGTTGGACTCGACCGTCGTGAACGTCGCGCTGCCGACGATCGGCCGCGATCTCGACTCGGACCTGGCGGGCCTCCAGTGGACCGTCAACGCGTACATGCTGACCCTCGCGGGCCTGATTCTGCTGGGCGGAGCCCTCGGCGACCGCTTCGGGCGGCGGAAGGTGTTCGTCGTCGGGGTGGTGTGGTTCGCGGCGGCGTCGCTGCTCTGCGGGCTCGCCCCCAGCGCGGGCGTCCTCGTCGCGGCCCGAGCGCTGCAGGGCATCGGCGGTGCGCTGCTCACGCCCGGTTCGCTCGCGCTGATCCAGGCGTCGTTCCACCCGGACGACCGGGCCAGGGCCGTCGGCCTGTGGTCCGGCTTCGGCGGTATCGGCGCGGCGGTCGGCCCGTTCCTGGGCGGCTGGCTGGTGGACGGCCCCGGCTGGCGCTGGGTGTTCCTCCTCAACGTCCCGCTCGCGCTGCTCTGCGCCCCGATCGCCCTGCGCCACGTACCGGAGTCGAAGGACGACCGGATCCACGGGCGCGGCTTCGACGTGCTCGGCGCCGCCCTCGGCGCGCTGGCGCTGGCCCTGGTGACGTACGCCCTCATCGAGGCGTCCGCCGGATCAGGGCTCGTCGTCGCCGTGACGGCGGTCGCGGGGGTCGCGGCGGGCGTCGCCTTCGTGGCCGTGGAGCGGCGGCGGGCGGACCCGATGATGCCGCTCGACATCTTCGCGTCCCGCCAGTTCACGGCGGTCAACGTCGTCACCCTGTGCGTGTACGCGGCCTTCAGCGGCTTCTTCTTCCTCTCCGCGCTCCAGCTCCAGGTCGTGGCCGGGTACTCGGCCCTGGGCGCCGGTACTGCCCTGCTGCCGACGACGGTCCTGATGCTGTTCCTGTCGGCCCGCTCCGGCGAGCTCGCCCAGCGCATCGGCCCGCGCATCCCGCTCACGGTGGGCCCGCTGCTGTGCGCGACGGGGATGCTGCTGATGCTGAGGGTGGGCACCGACGCCTCGTACGCGTTCGACGTGCTGCCCGCCATCCTGGTGCTGGGCCTCGGCATGGTGACGCTGGTCGCACCCCTCACCGCGACCGTGCTCGCCTCCGTGGACGTCGGCCGGGCGGGCCTGGCCAGCGGCATCAACAACGCGGCGGCCCGCGCGGCAGGACTCGTCGCCGTCGCCGCGCTGCCGCTGCTCGCCGGGATGGGCGAGGAGGCGTACCGGTCGGCGGACGCCTTCAACGACGCGTTCCGGCGGGCGATGCCCCTGTGCGCGGGCATCCTGGTCGTGGGCGCGGTGATCGCCTACGCGACCGTACGGAAGCCCCCGCCGGGCTGTCTGCGCCCGGAATGCCTCACGCACGGCAGTGTCACGGCGCCGCCGCTGGAGCCGAACCAGTCGCGCGGACGGCTGGAGTAGTCGGCCGGAGTAGCCGGCTGGAGCGGGCGGCTGGAGTAGCCGGCCGGAGTAGTCGGCCGGAGCAGGCGGCCGGAGTAATCGGCCGGAGCGGGCGGCTGGAGTGGCCGGCTGGAGTGGCCGGCGGCGCGTTCGCCGGGGGAGTAAAGCGCGCCCGCGGTGCTCGCGCGGGCGTCACGGGCAGGCAAACTGGAACCCATGGCCATTCACGAGAACCTCTTCGGGGGACCGCCCCCGACCCACCTGCCCGACGACCCGGAGCCGCGCGAGCTCCTGGCGAACGACACACCCCCCGCCGACGTCGCCGCCAAGTACCCCACCTCCTCGCTCGCCTGGGCCCAGCTGGCCGACGAGGCGTACGAGCGAGGCAGCGTCGTCGAGTCGTACGCGTACGCCCGTACCGGCTACCACCGCGGTCTGGACTCCCTGCGGCGCAACGGCTGGAAGGGCCATGGCCCGGTGCCCTGGGAGCACGAGCCGAACCGCGGCTTCCTGCGCGCCCTGCACGGCCTCGCCCGCGCCGCGCAGGCGATCGGCGAGCAGGAGGAGTACGAGCGCTGCGCGCAGTTCCTGAAGGACTCCTCCCCGGCGGCGGCCCAGACCCTCGGCTGAGCCGGACTGTTGTTTGTGCAGGTCCGCCTGGTGTGACCAGGCGGACCTTGCGGATTCGGGGCACGATTGTGGAGGATGCCCGTGGGGACCGGGGCCACCGTGTCGAACTCGGCAGGGGCGGACCGCTACCCGGAGTACACAACAGGAGACAGCGATGTCCCACCAGGCTCAGCCCCAAGAGGCTTCGGAGCCCGAGACCCCGCATCTCGACTTCCAGGGCACGACCCCGTACGAGGACTACGTCCAGGCGGACGTCCTCACCCACCTCCAGCACACCCTCTCCGACGATCCCGGAGAGATGGTCTTCCTGGTGACCACCCAGGTCATGGAGCTGTGGTTCACCGTCATCGTCCACGAGTGGGAGACCGCGGCGAAGGCGCTGCGCGAGGACCGGGTGCCGGTCGCGGTGGCGGCCCTGAAGCGGTCGGTACGGGAACTGGAGGCGCTGAACGCCTCCTGGAAGCCCCTCGGCCAGCTCACTCCGGCCCAGTTCAACTCGTACCGCAGCGCCCTCGGCGAGGGTTCCGGCTTCCAGTCGGCCATGTACCGCCGTATGGAGTTCCTGCTCGGCGAGAAGTCCTCGTCCATGCTCGTACCGCACCGGGGCGCGCCCCGCGTGCACGCCGAGCTGGAGAAGGCCCTGCACGAACCCAGCCTGTACGACGAGGTGTTGAGGCTGCTCGCACGGCGAGGCCACGCGATTCCTGCGTCGGTGGTCGACCGTGACGTGTCCCTCCGCTACGACCCGTCGCCCGAGGTCGAGACCGTCTGGACCGACCTGTACGCGGGCGACGAGAGTGCCGAACTCGCCCGGCTGGGCGAGGCGTTGACCGATGTCGCCGAGCTGGTGTGGCGCTGGCGCAACGACCACCTGGTGGCCACGCGGCGCGCCATGGGCGCGAAGACGGGCACGGGCGGCTCCGCCGGGGTGGCCTGGCTGGAGAAGCGGGCCCGGAAGAACGTGTTCCCCGAGCTGTGGACGGCGCGGTCCCATGTCTGAGCCCGAGATGCGGCCGAAGGCCGAAAAACTGGACGCGGCGGACGAACTGGCGGGGATGCGAGCCCAGTTCGTACTTGACGACACGGTGTACCTGGACGGGAACTCGCTGGGCGCGCTGCCGCGCTCGGTCCCCGGCCGCGTCGAGGACGTCGTACGCCGTCAGTGGGGTTCACTGCGGATCCGCTCCTGGGACGAGAGCGGCTGGTGGACCGCACCGGAACGGATCGGCGACCGGATCGCTCCACTGGTGGGCGCGGCGCCGGGCCAGATCGTGGTCGGCGACTCCACAAGTGTCAACGTTTTCAAGGCGGTTGTGGGGGCGGTACGGCTGGCGGCCGAGAAAGGTGACGGCGAAGGGCACGCTGGTCGGCCGGGGCCGGGCGGCCGGGACGAGGTGCTGGTGGACGCGACGACGTTCCCCACGGACGGCTACATCGCGGCCTCCGCAGCGCGCCTCACGGGCTGCACGCTGCGCCCGGTGACGCCGGACGAGGTGCCGGGCGCCCTGAGCGAGCGCACGGCGGCGGTACTGCTGAACCACGTCGACTACCGCACGGGCCGCCTGCACGACCTGCCGTCCCTGACGGCATCGATCCAAGCGGCGGGCGCCATTTCCATCTGGGACCTGTGCCACAGCGCGGGCGCCCTGCCGGTGGGCCTCGACGAACACGGCGTGGACCTGGCGGTCGGCTGCACCTACAAGTACCTGAACGGCGGCCCGGGTTCACCGGCGTACCTCTACGTCCGAGAGGCCCACCAACCGCGCTTCGACTCACCCCTGCCCGGCTGGAACTCCCACGCCGACCCCTTCGGCATGACCCCGGACTACACCCCGGCCCCCGGCGCCCTCCGAGGCCGCGTCGGCACCCCCGACATCCTCTCCATGCTCGCCCTGGAGGCGGCCCTGGAGGTCTGGGACGACGTATCGATCGACGCCGTCCGCACCAAGTCCCTCGCCCTGACGGACTTCTTCCTGGAATGCGTCGAGTCGTACGTCCCCGGGGGCGAGGTCGAGTCGCTGACCCCCTCCCCCCACACGCAACGCGGCAGCCAGGTGGCCCTCCGCTGCCCCGACGCGGGCAACGTCATGCGCCGCCTGATCGACAGGGACGTCATCGGCGACTTCCGCGAACCGGACGTACTGCGCTTCGGCTTCACGCCGCTATACGTGGGGTTCGGGGATGTGGAGAGGGCGGCTCGGGTTTTGGGGGAGATGTTTTAGCGGGGTTGGGGGGTGGGGTTGAGCTTTCGGTTGGTCCGGGGCTGGGTTCTCGGCTGGTTGGGGTTCGAGCTTCCGGCTGAGCCGGGGCGTGAGCTTTCAACTGGTCCGGGGCGTGAGCTTTCAGCTGGGCTGGCGCTTGATCTTTTAGCCTGTCCGGCGTTTGAGGACGAGGCCGTTCAGGCCGATTCCCTACCCACCCCCATCAGCCCCGCCCACCCACTCAGCCCGTCCGGCGTTTGAGGACGAGCGCGTTCAGCGCGATACCGGGGGCCTGGGGGCGGAGCCCCCAGAAAGGGACGGGAATGGGTAGGGGCGGCGGGGGCGAAAAAAACCGAGGTCGCCCCCCCGGCACGGTTCAGTCCTCCACAACAAACACCCCGGCCCGCGCAGCGGCAACCGCGGCCTCCGCCGCCCGATCGGCCGCGGCCACACCGGGAGCCACCCCCGTCGTGAGCAACGTGTAGTAGAGGGGCGCCGAGACAGCCCGTACGACCTCGGACGCATCCGTCCCCACCGGCAACTCCCCCCGACCAACCCCCTGCTCAACACAAGGAGCCCACTCGGCAACCCGCACCTCATAAAACCGCCGCAACGCCTCCGCCGTACGCGCATCCCCCGTAGCCGCAGCAATCACCGCCCGAAACAACGCCCCCTGCCGAGGATCGGCCAACGTCCCCCGAACAAGCCGCGCATTGGCCCGAAGATCACCAAGCACACCCCCCGTCTCGGTACGCGGCAACGACTCCTCGGCCATCTCGACCAACAGATCCGCAACGAGCCCCGTCACGCTCCCCCACCGCCGGTACACCGTGGTCTTGCCCACCTCGGCCCGCCGCGCGACATCCGCCAGATCGAGATGCGCGAACCCCTGCTCGGCGAGCACGTCCCCGGCGGCCCGCAGCACGGCGGCCCGCACCCGCGCGGTACGCCCCCCGGGACGAACGGTGCCGGGCTCAGCGGACATGACGGGCTCCTTCAAGTACGTACGGCGGCTTCACGGACCACGACGGCCACGGCCACGGCCGGAGGCGTTCGGCGGAGACGCGCGGGCGTTTCGTGGAGGCACGAGGCCCATCACGAGCGTAACGAAACAATAGAACCATTTGCCCCTCACCGAGGGTCACAGCCGCGTGTTGAGGCACGTCACCGGCCTGATACCGTCCCGCCAACGGTCCGCCCGCCGGAGCGTGTTGACAGGCGGGCCGCGCAGGTGAACACACACCGCACCGCTGAGAGGTTGGAGCATGCCGGACGACGCCCGCGACGCCGCGGAGGAGGAGTCGGCCTTCTCGCATCCGCCCGTCGACCCCGACACCACCGCCGCGTACGGCGACCACCCCGACCAGGTCGTCGACTTCTACGCGCCGCGAGGGGGCGAGGAACGCGCCCCGCTCGTCGTGGTCCTGCACGGCGGCGCCTGGCGGGCACCGTACGACCGCCGGCACATCACGCCGTTCGCGGACTTCCTGGCGAGGCGGGGCTTCGCCGTGGCCAACGTCGAGTACCGGCGCGGCGGCACGATCCCGGCGCAGGGCGGCTCCGGACCCGTCGCGGGACGCTGGCCGGACACGTTCGACGACGTGGCGGCGGCACTCGACGCGATGCCGGCACTCGTACGCGCGGCCCTCCCGCAGGCCGACCCGCGCCGCATGGTGGTCACCGGGCACTCGGCGGGCGGCCAGCTGGCCCTCTGGGCGGCGGCCCGTCACCTGCTCCCGGCCGACGCACCGTGGCACACGGACCGCCCCGCCCCACTCCGAGGCGTCGTCGCATTCGCCCCGATCGCCGACTTCACGGTCGCGGAGAAACTGGACGTCTGCTCCGGCGCGGCCCGCCAACTCCTGGGCGGAGAGGCCAAGTTCGGCGAACGCCAGCCGTACGCCGACCCGGCCCTGCTCCTCCCGACGGGCATCGCCACGACCCTGGTCCAGGGCCGCGAGGACGTCGTAGTACCGCAGGCGGTCGCCGAGGCATACGCGGACGCGGCGGCCAAGGCCGGCGAGGTGGTCGGCCTGACGCTCCTGGAGGACGTGGGCCACTTCCCCCTGATCGACCCGGCGGCGGACGCCTGCGCGGTGGTGGCGGAGGAAATCGCCCAACTGGCTTGGTAGGACAGGGCGAAGCCGGCCCTGCCAGGGGCTGCCAAACGCCGGGTGCGGTGCGGGTGCTGGCGCCGAAGCGGGGCCGGTACCGGAGCCGAGCTCCGTGCCGGAGCGGCGCCCGTGCCGGGGTGGCGCCGAGCCGGTACCAAGGCTGAACCGTTGCCGGAGCCGAGCCCGTGCCGGCGTTGAGCCCACACCGGGGTGGCGCCCGCGCAGGAGCGGACCCATGCCGGGGTGGCGCCCGCGCCGGAATGGAGCCGCTGCCCGCGGAGCAAAGGCGCCCCGGTGATACCCGTAATACCGGAGAGCTACCTCGCAGGTGAGCTCCCAGGCGGGACGCCGACCACAAGCCCAGATCCGTAACTTCCTTCTCAGTTGAGCCCGATGGACGGGCGAACCGAGACGGGGGGCACGCGGATGGGGCTACGGGGGAGGGCTGCGGCGCGACCGGATCGATCGGCCCGGCCGAGCCATACAGACCGGCCGGTTCAGGCAGACCACCCGGGTCAGCCAGGCCAGGCAGACCGGTCGGTTCAGCCGAGCCAACCGGTTCAGCCGAGCCAACCGGTTCAGCCAGGCCAGTCAGGCCAACCGGGCCGGCCAGGCCATCCGGTTGAGCCAAGCCATCCCACCAAACACCCCCGATGGCCCCGCGCCCGCCGAGGCCTGCTCGCCGCCCTGATCACAGGCGCCCTCGTCGCCCCTATCTCCGCCGCGGCCAGCCACCCGGAGATACCGGCACCCGCCCCGGCCCACACCGGCACGCTGACCCCCACCACGCTGGACAGCGCCTACGCGGCGAACCGGGCGAACGCCGCCGAGGCCGCGCGGATGGCCGCGGCCCACGGCGACCGCAGCCGTGCGGCGGCCGTCCGCTCCATGGCGGACCCGTCGCGCCGCTTCCTCACCTTCGACGCCCGCGGCTCCGGCCGAGCCGCCGAGGTCTTCGGCGACCTGGCGAACGCCGACCACGTGGCGGTCCTCGTACCCGGCTCCGACACGAGCCTGGACACGTACGACCGCTTCCGCGCCGGCGCCCTCGCCCTGCACCAGCGACTCGGCCGGCAACTCGGCCCACGCGCCGCGGTGATCGCCTGGCTCGGCTACGAGACGCCCGGCACGATCAGCCCCGACGTCCTCACCACGGGCCTGGCCAAGGAGGCGGCACCCGAACTCCGTGAATTCATAGGCGAGTTGAGGCAGGTGAACGGGCGCGCCCGACTCACCCTGCTCTGCCACTCGTACGGGACAGTCGTGGGCGCCCGCGCCGCAAGCGGACTCGACATCTCGGACCTGGTGCTCATAGGCAGCCCCGGCACAGGCGTGGACTCGGCCGCCGGCCTGCACACGAAGGCACGCGTCTGGGCCGGCCGAGGCGGCGACGACTGGATCGCGGACGTCCCGCACACCAGGGCCGACCTCTTCGGCACGACGGTCGGCTTCGGCACCGACCCCGTGTCCCCGGCGTTCGGCGCCCGCGTCTTCGCGGCGGGCGACGGCGGCCACAGCGACTACCTCAAGCCGGGCTCGGTGTCCTTGGACAACATCGCCCGGATCGTGCTCGGCGAGACACCGGAGATGACCCATGGGTGACGTGGATGAGGTGATACGCCGACTGCGCCGCGGCACCGAGCGGATCGACGCGGCGACACCGGCCGACCGGGACCGTTCCGTCGACGCCCTGCGCGCCTTCGCGATACTCGGCGTCGTGCTCGGCCACTGGCTCGTCACGGCCCTGGTCGCGGACGGCGGCAGGCTGCGCACGTCGAGCCCGCTGGCGCCCATGCCCTGGCTGGCGCCCATCTCGTGGGTCTTCCAGACGCTAGCCGTGTTCTTCCTGGTGGGCGGACACGTGGCGACGAAGAGCTACGCCTCGGCGCGGTCGCGCGGTACGACGTACCGACGTTGGCTCGGTACGCGCCTGTCCCGCCTCTTCAAGCCGGTGGCGGCAGTCCTCGGGCTGTGGACCGTGGCCACGGCCGGCCTGCTCGTGACGGGCGCGGACCTGAAGACGGTCCACGCGCTGCTGAAGCTGGTCCTGTCCCCTCTCTGGTTCCTGCTGGTCTTCGCCGCGCTGACGGCGGTGACGCCACTGGTGACCCGGGTCAACCCGTTGTGGCCGCTGGCCGTCGTTCTCCATGTGGACCTCATCCGCTTCGGGTTCGGCGGCCCGGCCTGGCTGGGCTGGGTCAATGTGGCGGCGGGCTGGCTCGTGCCGTACACGCTGGGCGCGGCCTGGACGCGGGGCGAGCTGAGCCGGCGTTCGGGCTGGGTGCTGCTCGCGGGCGGTGCGGCGGTGACCGCCGGGCTCGTGGCGTGGGGCGGCTATCCGGCGTCGATGGTCGGCGTCCCCGGCGCCTCGGTCTCCAACCTCAATCCGCCTACCCTGGCCGTGGTCACCTTCGGCCTGGCCCAGTGCGGTCTGGCGCTGCTGCTGCGCGAGCGTCTGCGCCGGGCGATGCGCCGGCCGGTGCTCTGGGCCTGGGTCGCCTTCGTCAACCTCTCCGCGATGACGATCTTCCTGTGGCACCAGACGGCACTGATGTCGGTCACCGCGACGGGCCTCCTCGCGGGCCGGCTCCCGGGCCTGCACACCACCCCGGACGACCTCGCGTGGGTGGCGTTCCGACTGGCCTGGCTCCCGGTCTTCGCCCTGGCCCTGGCCGTGTGCTGGGCGGCCTTTCGTTCCTACGAGCAGGGGCACCGCCGCCAGGGCCGTCGTACCCGCACCCGTACCCGCACCCGCACCAATGGACCGTCACGAGTCGTCCGCACCCACCGCGTCGCCGTGGAAGCGGTGGAAGCGAACGAGGCCCGGCGTGCCTAGGGTTGACGGCGTGGACGACGCCAAGGACGCCCGGACAGAGGACGACACCACCTCGGTCCCACCCCCACCCTCGTCCCCGCCCCCGCTCCCGGAGACCCGCCCCACCGTGCCCCTGCCAGCTCACTCCGAGCACTCCGCCGACGCTACCGGCCCCATCAGCCCCACCAGTCCTGCTGGTCCCGCCCGGGTGCGTCGCACCCGTCGCTCCCTGTCCGCCCTTCTCTCGGGCCTCTCGTCCGGCAGCGCGCCCCTGCCGCCACTGCCCTGGCCCCGTTGGGTGCGCCGGCTGCCGCACGTCGTGATCTGCCTGATCGCTGTCGTCGCCGCGATCGGCGGCATCGACGAGATGAGCACCAGCTACCGGCTGGGCGTCGAGTTCGGTCTGCTGGCCGGAACGTCGCAGGGCGTGGCGCTCGTACTCGCCCTGTGGCGGCCCTTTCCGGCGTGGTGGCTGTCGCTGTCCGCGATGTTCATCGCCGCCGTGGCCGCGCGGTCGAACATGGTGGACATGGTGGCCCCGGGCCCCAACTGGCCGTGGATCGGGCCCACGATCGCCGCGCACGCCCTCATCCTCTTCCTGCTCGCCCTGCGGATGCCCGCCCGGGTGGCCCTCGGGGTGCTGGCGGTGACCGGGCTGGTCACGGCCCTCGTGCAGGGCCTCCTCGGCGGCGGACCGTACTCGGGGACGGGCGTGCTGGCCGTCTCCGTGTTCGCCGTCGCCGTCCTCCTCGGCACCGCCCTGCGCGGCAGCCGCGAGGCGCGCACCCAGCTGGTCGAGCAGGAGTCCCTGACGGCGGAGGAGCGTTCCCGCCGCACCCTGCTGGAGGAGCGCAACCGCATCGCCCGCGAGCTGCACGACGTGGTCGCCCACCACATGTCGGTCATCTCCATCCAGGCCCAGGTGGCCCCGCACCTGGTGGAGAACCCCTCCGACGAGCTCAAGGAGAACCTCGACGGCATCCGGCAGAACGCCCTGGAGGCGCTCACCGAGCTGCGCAGGGTCCTCGGCGTGCTGCGTTCGGAGAACCCCGACGACGCGTACGGTCTCGGTGCCGGCACCGGCGCCGCGCCCGACGCTCCCCAGCCCACTCTCGACCGCCTGGACGCGCTCGTCGAGAACACCCGCGCCGCCGGGCTGGCGGTGACCACGGAGATCACCGGAGAGCAGCTCCCGTTGCCGCCAGGCGTGGAGCTGTCCGCGTACCGGATCGTCCAGGAGGCGCTGAGCAACGCGCTGCGGCACGCGCCCGGTTCGGTGGTGCGGGTGGAGCTCACGCACTTCCCGCGCGGCCTGCAGATCCGGGTCGTCAACTCCTCGCCGGATCGCCCCGCCTCGCCGTCGCCGGGCGCCGGGCACGGTCTGCTCGGGATGCGGGAGCGGGCGATGATGCTCGGTGGGACCCTCATGGCCATGGAGACGGCCTGCGGCGGTTTCACGGTGGCAGCGTTCCTGCCGCGTTCGGCGGCCACCGCCTCCCGCACGCCCACTCCCCGTCCCGACGACTCGACCGGCCCCAAGGGCCCACCGGACCCCACAGGAGACACTTCATGACGAGCGGCAGCATCCGCGTACTCATCGCCGACGACCAGCAGATGGTCAGGCAGGGCTTCACGGTGCTGCTCAACACCCAGCCCGACATCGACGTGGTCGGCCAGGCGGTCGACGGCCTGGACGCCATCGCCAAGGTCGCCGAACTCGCCCCGGACGTCGTCCTGATGGACATCCGTATGCCCGAGCTCGGCGGCATCGAGGCCACCCGTCGCATCACCGACAAGACCCCGCAGATCAGAGTTCTGGTGCTGACCACCTTCGACCTCGACGAGTACGTGTACGAGGCGCTGCGCGCGGGTGCCTCCGGCTTTCTGCTGAAGGACGCGTCCGCCGACCAGCTCGCCGAGGCGGTCCGGGTGGTGGCCGCAGGCGACGCGCTGCTCGCGCCCGGGATCACCCGGCGCCTCATCGCGGAGTTCTCCCGGCTGGACTCCACACCCCGTGCCCCGCTCAAGCAGCGCGTCGGCGAGCTGACCGAGCGCGAGACGGAGGTGCTGGCCCTGATCGCGCAGGGCCTGTCGAACGCGGAGATCGCCGAGCGGCTCTTCGTCGCCGAGCAGACCGTGAAGACCCACGTGGGCCGCATCCTCGTGAAGCTGGGCCTGCGGGACCGCACCCAGGCGGCGGTGTTCGCGTACGAGTGCGGGCTGGTGCGCCCCACCGGCTACTGAGCGCCCCGGCGACCACGGGCGGCACCGACCCGAGGGACACCCGGTCGTACCCGTAGTACCTGAGAGGGAGGCTGAATGACCCTTCTCACTGGTGACGACCACTATGCCGGTCTCCGCCTACCGTTCTGTATGTGACCGAGACGACGCAGACGCAGACGACACCGCCAGGCGGTGCCAGGCAGCGCAGCCCCGAGTTCCAGCTGGCGATGGACGCGTCGCGCGGGCTGCGCCAGGACCTCTTCCACGACGCCTTCGCCGTCCGCCCACTTCCCAGGATGCGTGTGGACGGCCGCCTGACCCGGCGGCTGCCGCCGCGCCTGCGGGAGCAGGCGGCCTGGACCCCGCACATAGTGGTGGGACTGGCCGGCCTGGTGGCGCTGCTCATCTCCCTCGCGGGCAACGGCGGCGGTGATCTCCCGCAGCTCCTGACCGGCCTGCTCGCACTGGGCACGATCCTGCTGACCCTGCTCAGGCCGGTCGGAGCCTTCTGGGTCTCCCTCGCGGTGACACCGGTCACAGCTCTGTTCGGCAACGACTGGGGGAGCGACTGGCCCTGGCTGCCCGGCGCGTTCGCGACCCAGCTGATCGTGCTCACGATCGTGGCGCTGAGGACCAGACCCCGCACGGCAGCCTGGATGTGGGCGCTGACAGCGGCGTACGGCCTGTTCGCGGAGGTCTTCTTCGGAGGCAGCCACTACTACACGAACACCGTGCCCTTCCTGTTCGTGAGCGCGCTGGCCCTGCTGGTCGTCACGGTCTGGCATGTGCGGCACGACGCCGCGCAGAAGGTGACCGCCCAGGAGACGGTGACCGCGCACGAGCGCTCCAAGCGCACCCTTCTCGAAGAGCGCACCACGATCGCCCGCGAGCTGCACGACGTGGTCGCCCACCACATGTCGGTGGTCGCCATCCAGGCGGAGGCCGCCCCCTACCGAGTGGAGAACCCACCGCCGGAGCTGGAGTACGCCTTCGCGGTGATCAGGGAGAACGCGGTCATAGCCCTCTCCGAGCTGCGCCGGGTCCTCGGTGTCGTACGGGCCGAGGACTACGAGGCCCCGGACGCCCCGCAGCCCACCCTCGCGGACCTGGACCGGCTCCTGGAGAACGTGCGGGGCGCGGGCCTCGCCGTGGACAAGACGGTCACCGGGGCGGTTCGCGAGCTTCCGCAGGGCGTCGAGCTGTCCGCGTACCGAATAGTCCAGGAGGCGCTGAGCAACAGCCTGCGGCACGCGCCGGGCGCCGCGGCCAAGGTGGAGATCGGCTATGTGCTCGGCGGACTCGGACTGCGCATCGTGAACGGTCCGGCGACCGGCCTGGTCAAGCCCTCACCGGGCGCCGGGCACGGCATCACGGGCATGCGGGAGAGGGTGTCGATGCTGGACGGGGAGATGACGGCCGCGACGACGGACGACGGGGGCTACGAGGTCACGGTCTTCCTCCCCGTCCCGGCGGCGACGGCACCGACGGAGGACTCCGCATGACCATCCGCGTACTGATCGCCGACGACCAGATGATGGTCCGCGAGGGCTTCTCGGTGCTGCTCGGCGCGATGCCGGACATCGAGGTCGTCGGCGAGGCGGTCAACGGCCGCGAGGCCGTGGACCGGGTCCGGGAGCTGGGGCCTGACGTCGTTCTGATGGACATCCGGATGCCCGAGATGAACGGCATAGAGGCGACCCGCGAGATCGTGGCGGCGAACAGCGCGTCGAAGGTGCTCGTCCTGACGACGTTCGACCTCGACGAGTACGTGTACCAGGCGCTGCGCGCCGGAGCGTCCGGCTTCCTCCTGAAGGACGCCTCCGCCCGGCAGCTCGCGGACGGGGTGCGGGTGGTCGCGGCCGGCGAGGCACTGCTGGCGCCCTCGGTGACGAAGCGGCTGATCACGGAGTTCTCGAAGCTGGCCGAGGAGCCCCGCCTGTCGCCCACCGCCCAGGCGGCCTACGGAGACCTGACCGAGCGCGAGACGGAGGTGCTGGTCCTCATAGCCCAGGGCCTGTCCAACGTCGAGATAGCCACCCGCCTGGTGGTGGCCGAGTCCACCATCAAGACCCATGTGAGCCGCATCCTGGTCAAGCTGGGCCTGCGGGACCGCACCCAGGCGGCGGTGTTCGCCTACGAGGCACGACTGGTGACCCCGGGCTGATCTTTTCAGGGGCGCGGGGAAGAGGGACACCCCTGGTCAGACAGGGACACCTCCGGCTAGCGTCCGCTCATGGCAGCCATGAAAACCCCGCCCGCGTTCGACCCCTGGGACCAGGCCTTCCTGGCCAACCCGTACCCGGCGTACGCGGATCTCCGTGCCCAGGGCCGGGTCCACTACTACGAGCCCACCAACCAGTGGCTGGTCCCGCACCACGCGGACGTGTCGGCGCTGCTCAGGGACCGGCGTCTGGGCCGGACGTACCAGCACCGGTTCACGCACGAGGACTTCGGGCGTACGGCACCGCCGGCCGAGCACGAGCCGTTCCATGTGCTGAACGACCACGGGATGCTCGACCTGGAGCCCCCGGACCACACGCGGATCCGGCGGCTGGTGTCGAAGGCGTTCACCCCGCGGACGGTCGAGCGGCTGCGTCCGTACGTGGACGGGCTGGCGGCCGAGCTGGTCGGCGAGCTGGTCGAGGCAGGGGGCGGTGACCTGCTGAAGGTCGTCGCCGAACCGCTCCCGGTGGCGGTCATCGCGGAGATGCTGGGGATCCCGGAGTCCGAGCGGGCGCAGTTGCGGCCCTGGTCGGCGGACATCTGCGGGATGTACGAGCTGAGCCCGTCGGAGCAGACGGCGGAGAAGGCGGTGCGGGCGTCGGTGGAGTTCACCGAGTTCCTGCGGGAGCTGATCGCGCTCCGGCGCAAGGAGCCGGGGGACGACCTGGTCTCGGGTCTGATCGCGGCGTACGACGAGGGGGACCGGCTCAGTGAGCAGGAGATGATCTCGACGTGCGTGCTCCTGCTGAACGCGGGCCACGAGGCGACGGTGAACGCCACGGTGAACGGGTGGTGGGCGCTGTTCCGGAACCCCGACCAGCTTGCGGCGCTCCGGGCGGACCGGGGGCTGGTGGGTACGGCGGTGGAGGAGCTGATGCGGTACGACACGCCGTTGCAGTTGTTCGAGCGGTGGGTGCTCGACGAGATCGAGGTGGACGGGATGGTGATTCCACGGGGGAGCGAGGTGGCGTTGCTGTTCGGCTCCGCCAACCATGACCCGGCGGTGTTCGCCGAGCCGGAGACGCTGGATCTGGCCCGGCCGGAGAATCCCCACATCTCCTTCAGTGCGGGGATCCACTACTGCATCGGGGCGCCGCTTGCCCGGATCGAACTGGCCGCGTCGATGGGGGCGTTGTTGGATCAGGCTCCTTCGCTCAAGCTCGCTGCCGAGCCTGAGCGGAAGCCGAACTTTGTGATTCGGGGGTTGGAGGGGTTGCTTGTTGAGGTGTGACGGGGGGTGGTAGGTCAGGTGGGTGTGTACGTGCGGGTGGGTGGGGTGCTGGTCGCGCAGTTCCCCGCGCCCCTAAAAGCGAAAAGATTGCGCCGTTCCCCGCGCCCCTGAAGAGACAAGGCCACCGGCGTCATGTCGCCATGTCCCTGCGCCTTAGCGCGCCCAGCCCCACCCCCACCAGGGCCACCGCGATCGCCGTAAGTACCAGTACCGGTGTCCACGCCATCTCACCGCCCGGGAGCTTTGGGAGGTGGCCGAAGGGGGAGAGGTTGAGGAGGGTGGTCGGGAGGTCGAGGGCCGGGCCGATCCAGCCCAGGAGGAGGGCCGCGCCTGCCACGGCCCACGCGGCCGGTGCCACCGTCGGAGACACCCCGTGGAGGAGGACGGCCAGGCCGCCGATGGTCCAGATCGCGGGGAGTTGGACGAGGCAGGCGCCCAGGATGGTGGGGAGGTCCTGGCCGTAGCCGAGGGCCAGGCCCAGGCCGCTGATCAGCATGATGAGGGTCGCCCCGCCGAAGGCGATCAGCAGGTGACCGGAGGCCCAGCGCAGGCGGCCCACGGCGTTGGCGAGGACGGGTTCGGCGCGCTGGGAGGTCTCCTCGGCGTGCAGGCGCAGCACGGACTGGACGACGTACAGCGCGGCGACCATCCCGAGCATGCCGACCATCGTGGCGAGGAACGCGTCCGTGATCCCGGACTGGCCGCCCATGCGCTCGATGATCTCGCGGGTGCGTTCGTTGTCGCCGACCAGATCCGTGGCGCCCGTGGTGATTCCGCCGAAGGCGACCCCGGCGGCGAGGAAGCCGAGGCTCCAGCCGAGGACGCTGCCGCGCTGCAGCCGCCAGGCCAGCGACCAGGCCGTACCGAGGCGGCCGGAGGCAGGGCCCGGCCGGGTCGGCAGGAAGCTCATGCCGACGTCACGGCGGCCGGCCAGGTCGTACGCGATCAGGCCCTGGAGTGCCACGGCGGCGATGAAGAGGAGCAGCACCCACCACCGTTCGTCGGCGAAGGAGCGCAGGTTCTCCAGCCAGCCGACGGGGGACAGCCAGGTCAGTACCGACGAGCCGTCGCTCACCGAGGAGTCACCGGCCGCCCGCAGCACGAACGCCGCGCCCAGCAGCCCGCCCGTCAGCCCCTTCGCGAGCCGGGCGCTCTCCGTGAGCTGGGCGACGATCGCCGCCATCGTCGCGAAGACCATGCCGACCCCGGCCGTGCCGAGCCCGAGCGCCAGCGCGCCCGACGAACCCTGTCCCGCGAGGCCGCCCGTGATGATCAGCGCGAGGCCCGCGTTCGCGACGAGGGCGGCGAGGAGTGCCGAGGTCAGCGGGGCGCGACGGCCCACCATGCCCGCCGAGACCATCTCCTGACGGCCGCTCTCCTCCTCGTCCCGGGTGTGCCGCACGACGACGAGCAGGCTCATGATCCCGGCGAACACGCCCGCGTACGTTCCGATGCGCCACGCCGTGAGGCCGCCGAGGGAGTCGCCGAACACCGGCCCGTACATGGCGCGCAGGGAGCTGTTGGTCAGCATCTGGTCGGCCACGTCGGCGCGTTCGGCGGCCGTGGAGTAGACGCTCTCCAGCGAGCCGGGCATGGAGACCACCATCAGACCGATCACCGCGACCCACAGCGGGATCATCACCCGGTCGCGGCGCAGCGCGAGCCTCAACAGGGTCCAGGTACCGGCCAGTTGACGGGAACCACCGGCTCGTACGCCGAACCGTGCACCCGAAGCCACGGCGGTCATCGCGACACCGCCTCCGCCCGCACGTCCTCCTGGTAGTGCCGCAGGAACAGCTCCTCCAGGGTCGGCGGAGTCGAGGTCAGGGACCGTACGCCCGATTCGGTGAGCGAGCGCAGTACGGCGTTCAGCTTGTCGCTCTCCACCTGGAGTTTGACCCTGCTGCCCTGGACGTCGAGGTCATGGACGCCGGGCAGGGCCGCCAACCCGTTGGGCGGGCCCGCGAGTTCGGCGGTGACGCTGGTACGGGTCAGATGGCGCAGCTGGGTGAGTGAGCCGCTCTCCACGGTCCGGCCCTTGCGGATGATGCTGACGCGGTCGCACAGCTCCTCCACCTCGCTGAGGATGTGCGAGGAGAGCAGGATGGTACGGCCCCGGTCGCGTTCCTCCTCGACGCAGGACTGGAAGACCTCCTCCATGAGCGGGTCGAGGCCCGACGTCGGCTCGTCCAGGATCAGCAGGTCCACGTCCGAGGCGAAGGCGGCGACGAGGGCGACCTTCTGCCGGTTGCCCTTGGAGTAGGTGCGGCCCTTCTTGGTCGGGTCGAGTTCGAACCGCTCGATCAGGTTCGCCCGGCGCGCCTTGTCGAGGCCGCCGCGCAGCCGCCCGTACAGGTCGATGACCTCGCCGCCGGAGAGGTTGCGCCACAGGGTCACGTCGCCGGGGACGTACGCGATCCGGCGGTGCAGTTCGACCGCGTCGGTCCACGGGTTTCCGCCCAGCAGCTGGGCGGCGCCGGAGTCGGCGCGCAGGAGGCCCAGCAGGACGCGGATGGTGGTGGACTTCCCGGCGCCGTTCGGGCCGAGGAAGCCGTGGACCTCGCCGGTCTCGACGTCGAGGTCGAGACCGTCCAGGGCATGCGTGCTGCCGAACGACTTGTGCAGTCCGGAGACGGTGATTGCCTTCGTCATGGTTCAGAACGTACGCTTCTTTCAGAAATTTGTGAAGTTAAGGAAGCATAAAAAGGACCGATACACTCGGGGGTCGGTGCGCGAGCAGGGGAGATGATCGAACGATGACGGAGCCGAGTGCGGTGGGGCGGGACACGGAGGCGGTGTCGAAGTTCGTCGAGGGCTTCGCGGCACAGCTCGTCGAGGCCGGTATGCAGCGGATGGCCGCCCGGGTCTTCGCCGCGCTGCTCGCGTCCGACTCCGGCGCCATGACCTCGGCCGAACTGGGCGAACAGCTCCAGGTCAGCCCCGCCGCGGTCTCCGGCGCGGTGCGCTATCTCGCCCAGGTCCACATGGTGTCGCGGGAGCGCGAACCCGGCTCGCGGCGCGAGCGGTACCGGGTGCACAGCGACCAGTGGTACGAGGCGCTGACCAGCCGTGACGCCGTGCTCAAGCGCTGGGAGCACACCCTGCGCGAGGGCGTCGACAGCCTCGGGGTGACGACCCCCGGCGGACAGCGGATCGCCGAGACGCTCGCCTTCTTCGAGTATCTGCAGGGCGAGCTCGGCCAGTTGATGGAGCGGTGGCGGGAGCACCGGGACAAGACGTTCGGCCAGGGCTGACGTACAGCACCCGGCCGAAGGCCCATCGCGAACACCACCGTGAACGGCGCCGCTGACGTCACCGCGAACACCACCGAGAACGGCGCCGCGGACTCCGCCGCCAACTCCCTCGCGGCTGGCTACCTCTCCTTCGTCTCCTCCAGGACCGTCCGCCCCAGCAGCGCGTACCCCTCCGGCCGCCGCCTCTTCAGGTACTGCGCGTACGCCACCCCGCCCGCGCCGATCAGCACGACGATCCACGGGGTCGCCTTCAGGACGATCGAGCCGGACTCGGGGCCGGCCGCGACGCCCATGTTGGACACCAGCAGCACCACCACCGCGAGCATCGCGAGGCCGCCGACGAGCGGGGCCGTGAAGGTCCTGAACCAGTGCCGGGACTCGGGGTGGTTCTTGCGGAAGTACGCCAGCACCGCGAACGAACACACGGCCTGCACCACCAGGATGGCCATCGTGCCGAGGATGGCGAGCAGGACGTACGTACCGGTGTACGGGTCCTTGCCCGCCGCCCAGAACGCGCCGAGCAGTACCGCGCTGACGATCGTCTGGACGAGGCCCGCGACGTGCGGGGAGCCGTGCTCGGGGTGGGTGCGCCCGATCGTGCGCTGCAGCGACGGCAGCACACCTTCGCGGCCGAGGGCGTAGAGATAGCGGGCGGCGCAGTTGTGGAAGGCCATGCCGCAGGCCAGCGAGCCGGTGATCATCAGCCACTGCATGACGATGACGGCCCAGTGGCCGACGTACTGCTCGGTGGGGTTGAAGAAGAGGGCGAGCGGGTTGGAGGACGAGGCCGCCTCGACGGCCGCCGTCTCGCCGTTGCCCGTGATGGCCATCCAGGAGACGAAGACGTAGAAGATGCCGACGCCCAGCACCGAGATCATCGTGGCCTTGGGGATGATCTTCTTCGGGTCGCGGGACTCCTCGCCGTACATGGCCGTCGACTCGAAGCCGACCCACGACCAGAAGGCGAAGAAGAGTCCGAGACCGGCCGAGGTCCCCTGGAAGGCGTTGACCGGGTTGACCGGGCCGAACGTGAAACCGTCCGGGCCGCCGCCGTGCAGGGCGACGGAGATCGCCATCGCCGCGAGGATCGTCACCTCGGTGGCGAGCAGCACCACGAGCAGCTTCTCGGCGACCGACACCCCGAACCACGTGCCCATGGCGTTGATCCCGAGCATCAGGATCGCGAACGCCCACCACGGGACGTCAACGCCCGTCTGGTCGTGGAGGGTCGTCGTGGCGAAGGTCGAGAAGATGCCGATCAGGGCCGGTTCGAAGACCACGTACGCGAAGGTCGCGAGGAGCCCCGAGGCCAGGCCGACGGTCCGGCCGAGGCCGAACGAGATGAAGCCGTAGAAGGCGCCCGTGGACGTGATGTGCTTCGCCATCGAGGTGAAGCCGACCGCAAAGATCGCCAGGACGACCATTGCGACGAGATAGCTCGCGGGGGCTCCGATGCCGTTGCCGGAGGAGACCATGAAGGGCACGTTGCCCGTCATCGCGGTGATCGGCGCGGCCGTGGCGACGGCCATGAAGACCACGCCCAGCAGGCCGATCGCGTTCGGCTTGAGCCGATGGACGGTGGTGTCCTCGCCGGTCGTGTCCGCCGCTGCCTCGGGGGCTGCGCCCTCTTGTACTGCCATCGGGTGGCCCCTCTCCAGGGTCGTCCGCGGTCGCCCGCTTGTCTTCGTGCTCGTCTTCGCGCTCGTATCCGAGCTTGTCCTCGGTCGACCGGAATGCTGCATGGAAAATGAGTCGTGTCGCCGGTCCGGGCGTTAAATGTTTGTCAACCAGACCTTTAGAACACCTGTGGATCGCGGCGGCAGCGAACGTCTGCGTTAACTCTCCGTCCGGCCATGGACCCCGTACGCCCGCACTTCGTACCGTCCCCGGCATGAGCACGTACACCTCCACCCTCGGCGGCCGTACCCACCGTTTCGACGGCCTCGCCCGGCTGCTCGCCGCCGCGAGCCCCGAACGCTCCGGCGACCGCCTCGCCGGGCTCGCCGCCGAGTCGGCGCAGGCGCGGGTCGCGGCCCGCTGGGCGCTGGCGGACGTGCCGCTCGCGCAGTTCCTCGCCGAACCGGTGATCCCGTACGAGGACGACGACGTCACCCGGCTCATCGTGGACACCCATGACGCGGTGGCCTTCGCGCCGGTCGCCGGTCTCACGGTCGGGGAGTTCCGGGAGTGGCTGCTCTCTGACGCGGCGGACGCGAGCGCCCTGGCCGCGCTGGCCCCCGGCCTGACCCCCGAGATGACGGCGGCCGTCTCCAAACTCATGGGCAACGCCGACCTGGTCGCGGTCGCCCGCAAGGTCCGGGTCGTCACGGCCTTCCGCTCCACGATCGGCCTGCCCGGCCGCCTCGCGACCCGCCTCCAGCCCAACCACCCCACCGACGACCCGGCGGGCGTCGCCGCCGCGCTGCTCGACGGACTCCTCCTCGGCTCCGGCGACGCGGTCATCGGCATCAACCCGGCGACCGACAGCCCCAAGGCCGTACGGGACCTGCTGGAACTCCTCGACGGCGTGATCCAGCGGTACGCGATCCCCACTCAGTCCTGCGTGCTCAGCCACGTCACGACGAGCATCGACCTGATGGCCGCCGGGGCGCCCGTCGACCTCGTCTTCCAGTCCATCGCCGGCACGCAGGCCGCGAACGCGTCCTTCGGCGTCACCCTCGGCCTCCTCGACGAGGCGTACGAGGCGGCGCGCGCCCTGGGCCGCGGCACGGTCGGGACCAACGCCCTGTACTTCGAGACCGGCCAGGGCAGCGCGCTCTCCGCCGACGCGCACCACGGGGTGGACCAGCAGACGGTCGAGGCACGCGCGTACGCGGTGGCCCGCCGGTACGACCCGTTCCTCGTCAACACGGTCGTCGGCTTCATCGGCCCGGAGTACCTCTACGACGGCCGCCAGATCCTCCGCGCCGCCCTGGAGGACCACTTCTGCGGCAAGCTGCTCGGCCTGCCCATGGGCCTGGACATCTGCTACACGAACCACGCCGACGCGGACGACGACGACATCGCCACCATGCTGACCATGCTGGGTGTGGCCGGGGCGTCCTTCGTCATCTGCACGCCCGGCGGCGACGACATCATGCTCAACTACCAATCCGCCTCCTTCCACGACGTGTTGTACCTCCGTGAGGTCCTGGGGCTGCGCCCGGCACCGGAGTTCGAGGCATGGCTGGAGGGCATCGGCCTCCTGGACGAACGAGGCGGAATACGGCCCGTCGCCGGCACCGCCCACCCCCTGATGGCCATCGGCAAGGAGCTGGCAGCATGACGGACCGTCAACTGGCCGTGCTGGTAAGGGCATTGATGGAAGGGAGTACGGCTCCCGAGTCGTCGTCCGACACCGCGCTGTGGGCGGGGCTGCGGCGGCACACCCAGGCGCGGATCGGGCTCGGCCGGGCCGGGTCCGCCCTGCCCACGCGTCACCGCCTCGAACTCCAGGCCGTGCACGCGGCGGCGCGGGACGCGGTCCACTCGCCGTTCGACCCGGACGTGGTGGCGTCCGCGCTGCCGGGTGTGCCGACGGTACGGGTCCGGAGTGCGGCTCCCGACCGGTTGACGTACCTCCAGCGGCCCGACCTGGGCCGGAGGCTCGACGACGTCGACCGGGCGCATCTGCCGCGTGACGACTGGGACATCGCGTTCGTGGTCGCGGACGGGCTGTCGAGCCGGGCCGTCCATGAGCACGCGGCGTCGGTGATCGCGGCGACCACGGCCCGGCTCCCCGCCGACTGGCGTATCGCCCCGGTCGTCCTCGCCGAGCAGGCGCGGGTGGCGCTGGGTGATGACGTCGCCCATGCGCTGGGTGCCGCGATGGTCGTCGTGCTGGTCGGGGAACGGCCCGGGATGTCGGCGGCGGACTCCCTCGGCGCGTACCTCACGTACGCCCCTCGCCCCGGCCACACCACGGACGCCGACCGCAACTGCCTCTCCAACATCCGCCCTCCGCTGGGCCTGTCCTACGACCTGGCCGCCGCCAAACTGACGTCCCTGATGACCCGAGCGCGGGAGCTGGGTGGGACGGGGGTGTCGTTGAAGGACGACTTGGGGTTGCCGACGGCGGGGTAGGGGGTTTCTTCGCCCCCGCCGCCCCTACCCATTCCCGTCCCTTACTCAGGGGCTCCGCCCCCGAACCCCCGCTCCTCAAACGCCGGAGGGGCTAACTACTAGCCCGTCCGGCGTTTGAGGACGAGGCCGTTCAGGCCGAAAGCGGGGGTCTGGGGGCGGCAGCCCCCAGGGACGGGACGGGTAGGGGCGGCGGGGGCGAAAACCCCTCCCGTCACCCCGGCAGCGTCAACCCCCAAGCCCCCTCCCGCACCGTCCAAGTCCGAGTCCGCACAGGCCCCGAAACCACCGCATCCGCGCGATACCGGAAGTCCGCCCCCGACACGGTGATCGTCCGAGCCACAGCCTCCAGCAGAGCGGCCTCCGCCCCCACAGAGGCGGGCCGCACCTCGACACGCGCACCCCCGCCCACCCCACCCGGCATGACGGACACGGACTCCAGCGGCTGGTCGAGGTCGACGAGGGTCACCCCGTCGACCTCGATCCGCAACCGCGTCGGCCCGCTCACCGCAGGAGCCGGCACCCGGGCGGGCCGGGCAGCGAGGGTCCGTACGAGGGACTGGCAGGTACGAAGCCAGTGATGGTGATGCCCACCGCCATCCTCAGAAGGACTCCCGGACCCGGACCGAGAGCCAGAGTCGGAGTCGGAACCCGAACCCGAGCCCAATCCGAACCCCAACCCCAACCCCAACCGCGAACCGCCCCCGGCCCCAGAACCAGCCCCATTGCCGGAACCGGACCCAGACCCGTTCCCAGAACCAGCCCCCAAGCCACCCAAGCCCACCCCCGAAGACCCGCCCGAACCGCCCACCCCCCACCTACCCCCCGCCAACGGCGGAATCCGCAGCGCCCCCAGCACCACCCCGTCGCTGTCGTCCACGAGGAGGTCGAGCCGCCGCTCGGCCCCGTCGAGGACGGCTCGGGCCGCCGCGACGGCGCCTATGGGCACGCCCAGCGCCCGCGCGAGCGACAGCGCACCGCCGCTCACACCGACCGGCACCAGGGACAGTGCACATCCGGCCAGCTCCCGCCGCCGGTACAAAACGGAGACCGCACGCAAAAGCGCCCGGTCGTCCCCGATCACGACAGGCCGTCGTGACCCTCTCCGGGCAAGTGCCCGATCGAATTCCTCGGGCCCGTCAGGAAGGCACACTTTCGTCGTCGCACCCGCTCTGAGCACGTCTTTTGCGATCCGTACCGCCTCACCGTCACCGTGACGGGCGACCGGGTCGATGACCACAAGGAGCTGGTCGGAAGTCGACACCTCGGTCCTGCCTCGCTTCCTCGGGTAGCATCTTTGTGCAAGAGCCCCTTGCGCTATTGCGCCAGGGGCTTCGTCTATTCCGGGGCATCCGGTCCGACGGTCGCGGCCAAAGGTGGTCGCCGGCGTACGCAGCCGTACCAGAACCAGCCGCGTACGTCCCCGACCTTGGACATGCCCCGCCCGGAAGGGGTGTACGCGCGTGCCCGCACTTGTGCTGCTCGGTGCTCAGTGGGGTGACGAAGGCAAGGGAAAGGCCACCGACCTGCTCGGTGGTTCCGTGGACTATGTGGTGCGCTACCAGGGCGGCAACAACGCCGGCCACACGGTAGTCGTGGGCGATCAGAAGTACGCCCTCCACCTCCTCCCTTCCGGAATCCTCTCGCCGGGGTGTACTCCGGTCATCGGCAACGGAGTCGTCGTCGACCCGTCGGTCCTGTTCTCCGAGCTGAACGGACTGAACGAGCGAGGCGTCGACACCTCCAAACTCCTCATCAGCGGAAACGCGCACATCATCACGCCGTACAACGTGACGGTGGACAAGGTGACGGAACGCTTCCTCGGGAAGCGGAAGATCGGCACGACCGGTCGCGGTATCGGCCCGACCTACGCGGACAAGATCAACCGCGTCGGCATCCGAGTACAGGACCTGTACGACGAGTCGATCCTGATGCAGAAGGTCGAGGCGGCCCTCGACGGCAAGAACCAGCTCCTCACCAAGGTCTTCAACCGACGTGCCATCGAGTCGGAGCAGGTCGTCGAGGAACTGCTGACGTACGCGGAGAAGCTGCGCCCGTACGTCGCCGACACGGTCCTCGTGCTCAACAAGGCGCTCGAAGAGGACAAGGTGGTCCTCTTCGAGGGCGGCCAGGGCACGCTGCTGGACATCGACCACGGCACGTACCCCTTCGTGACGTCCAGCAACCCGACCGCCGGTGGCGCCTGCACCGGCTCGGGTGTCGGCCCCACGAAGATCAGTCGGGTCATCGGCATCCTGAAGGCGTACACCACGCGTGTCGGTGCAGGTCCCTTCCCGACCGAGCTCTTCGACGAGGACGGCGAGGCCCTGCGCCGCATCGGCCACGAGCGCGGTGTCACCACCGGCCGTGACCGTCGCTGCGGCTGGTTCGACGCGGTCATCGCGCGTTACGCCACGCGCGTCAACGGTCTGACGGACTTCTTCCTGACGAAGCTGGACGTCCTGACCGGCTGGGAGGAGATCCCGGTCTGCGTGGCGTACGAGATCGACGGCAAGCGCGTCGAGGAACTCCCGTACTCCCAGACCGACTTCCACCACGCGAAGCCCATCTACGAGACCCTGCCGGGCTGGTCGGAGGACATCACGAAGGCCAAGACCTTCGCGGACCTCCCGAAGAACGCGCAGGACTACGTGAAGGCCCTGGAAGAGATGTCCGGCGCCCCGATCTCCGCGATCGGCGTCGGCCCCGGCCGCGACGAGACGATCGAGATCAACTCGTTCATCTAGTACGGACCGCAGTCCAACCAGTACGGACCACCGTCCAACACGGATGGCCATCCAGTACGGACCGCGAGGAGGGGTGCCCGATCGGGCACCCCTCCTTCGCGTGGGTGGGGCAAGAGTGGGCGCACCTCTCATAACGGGCATACGCTGAAAGTGCAAACGTGCGTGCGGCGATCAGGAGAAGGTGAGCGCGATGCGCGTCATGCTCAAGGCCACTCTGGACACGGAGAAGTCGAACGAAGCGATCCGCAGCGGCAAGATGCCGGAGCTGATCAAGGAGATCCTGGACCATCTCAAGCCCGAGGCGGCGTACTTCGCGCCCTTGGGCGGCCGGCGTACCTGTCTCCTGTTCTTCGACATGAAGGACAGCTCGGAACTGCCTCCCGTCGGCGAGCCGTTCCTCACCCAGTTCAACGCCGAGGTCGAGGTCTGCCCGATCATGAACGGCGAGGACCTCCAGAAGGGCCTGTCCGAGCTGCGCTGACCGCCGGGGCGTCGATGGTGTAGCCCGCTACACCACGGACTCGGGGGGCCGGTCCCTCGTGGCGGTGCGAGTACGACGGAATCGTGGACGGCATCACCAGCCGATCCAGGAAGGGCCGATCCCATGGCCGCGAACCGTCGCCCCGTACGCCGTACCGTCACCGTCGTCACCACCCTGGCAGCTGTCACGCTTGCTGCCGGGCTGCTCACCGGATGCGAGGACGACGACCTCGACAACTCGCTGAGCTGCGTCAAGAACGCCGACACGATCGCCGACAGCCTCAAGGCGATCCACGAGGCGGGTGCGGACGCGGTGAAGGACCCCACGCGGACCGACTCGTCCATCGACACCATCGAGAAGAACCTCGACAGGATCAACGACAGGGCAGGCGGCGACGAGACCGGCGACGGGACCGTCGACGACAAGGTCGGCAAGGCGGTCGACGACCTCAACGACGCCATCAAGGACTACAACAAGGCCATCCTGGACGGCGACACCAGCCCGGACTCCGGCCGGATCGACGCCGCCGCCGACAAGCTGACCGACGTCTGCACGTCCTGACACCCGCCCGGACACAGAACTCCCGGGCAGCGCGCCCCGAATGACGGACAGGGCCAGTGACAGACAGGGCTAGCTGAAGATGATCATCGAGCCCTGTGCCAGGCTCCGCGTCGCCGCCGCGTGCAGCCCCAGCCACACATGCCGTTCGCGGGCGAACGGGCTGGAATCGAAGGGCGCGGGCGCGGCCGGCTCCTCCAGCTCGGTGGGGGCCATGGGGGGCTCCGGCGGAAGGGGAGGTACGGCGGGGTCGATGCCGATCGTCGGGGCGACGAACTCCAGCTCCCGCAGCAGTGCCTGGGACGAGCCCAAGGGGCCCCCGCCCGCGAGAAGTTCGTCGCTCGACAGCGGGTGCGGGAAGTCCACCGGTACGTACGCGCCCGCGTGGTCGTAGTGCCAGACCAGGTGCGACTGCTGGGCCGTGGCGTCGAACATCTCCAGCAACTGCTCGTAGTCGCCGCCCAGTTCGTCGACCGGCGTCACCGGGAGCCCGCACACCTGCAGCAGATACGCGCGGCGCAGGAAGTGCAGCGCGTCGTAGTCGAAGCCCGCGACCGGTGCCACATCGCCGGAGAGGCCCGGCATGTAGGCGTAGACCGGCACCGGCGGAAGTCCGGCCTCGCCCAGAACCTTGTCGTAGAGCGCGAGTTCCTCGGCGAAGGGGTTGTCGGGGGTGTGGCACAACACGTCGACGAGCGGGACCAGCCACAGGTCACAGGCCAACAGAGAGCTCCTCGCGTAGCACGGTGGTCAGGAAAGGGTAGTGGGTGCAAGCGCGGTCGGGCCCCGCCGTGAACGTCGAATACCCCACACCTGACGGCCCCACCCCCACACCCGCCGCATCCGGCCCCGGATCTCAGGCCCAGCCCGGATCCTCGGACCTAGTCCGCCACCAACTGCTCGATCAGCGCCACCGAGTGCGCGTCGTACGCGGTCACGATCGTGTGGGCGGTCGGGGCGTCGCGTTCGGTGAGGGCGTCGACGAGGGCCGTGTGCTCGGCCCACAGACGGCCGCGCAGGTCGTCGACCCGGCGCAGGTGCTGGACCGCGCACACCCAGGACTGGACGCGCAGCCGGTGCAGGAAGTCGGCGAGGTAGGGGTTGCCGAACAGCCCGCTGAGCTCGCGCCAGAAGCGCAGGTCGTAGCCGATGAGGATGTTGAGGTCACCGGCGACGGCCGCCCGCTGGGCCTCCTCGCCGCGCCGCCGCACCCCGGCGAGCGCGGCACCGGTGCGCGGGTCGTCGATCCGGGTGGCGAGCGCGGCGCGGGCGCCCCGGGTGGTGGTGGCCTCCGCGTCGAGCAGCCCGCGGAAGATGCTGTCCGTGACCAGGCTGCGGGCCTCGATCATGCCCCGGTAGTCGTCCAGCGAGTACTCGTGGACGCGGAAGCCGCGGTGCTGGTCCGCGTCCAGGAGGCCCTGGGCCGACAGGTCGACCAGGGCCTCGCGGACGGGGGTCGCGGAGACGCCGTACTGCTCGGCGATCTCCTTGACCGTGAACTCCTGGCCCGGCTTGAGGCGTCCGGCCAGCACCTCGTCGCGGAGCGCGTCCGCGATCTGCTGCCGCAGCGTGCTGCGGGTGACGGCGCCATTGCCGCTGCCGGTGCGGGGCATCGTCCGCTTCCCTCCCCGATCGGGTAAGTACTCGCTCATGTCTACGAGCCAGTCACCTTACGCGTTCGACAAGGGACCATCCGGACCACACCGGCCCCGCGCTACACCGTGTGTTCGTCCGCCACCGAGAGCGCCTCGTCGAGCGCGGCCAGACCCTCCTTGGCCTCCGCCTCCGTGATGTTGCACGGGGGAACGACATGGGTGCGGTTCATGTTGATGAAGGGCCACAGACCGTGCGCCTTCGCCGCGGCACCGAACGCCGCCATGGGCGCGTTCGCGGCGCCGGACGCGTTGTACGGCACCAGCGGCTCCCGCGTCTCCTTGTCCCGTACGAGTTCCAGGGCCCAGAAGACGCCCGTGCCGCGGACCTCGCCGACGCTCGGGTGGCGTTCGGCCAGCTCGCGGAGCCCGGGACCGAGCACGGCCTGGCCGATCCGGGTGGCCTGTCCGAGGATGTCCTCCTCCTCCATCACGTTGAGGGTCGCGACGGCGGCGGCACAGGCGAGGGGGTGCCCGGAGTAGGTGAGTCCACCGGGGTAGGGGCGCTTGGCGAAGGTCTCGGCGATGGCGGGCGAGATCGCGACACCGCCCAGCGGCACGTACCCCGAGTTCACACCCTTCGCGAACGTCATCAGGTCCGGTACGACCCCGTAGTGGTCCGCGGCGAACCAGTGCCCGGTCCTTCCGAAGCCCGCCATGACCTCGTCCAGGACGAAGACGATCCCGTACTCGTCGCAGAGCGCACGGACGCCCTCCAGGTATCCCGGCGGCGGCATCATGATCCCCGCCGTACCCGGAATCGTCTCCAGGATGATCGCGGCGATGGTCGCCGGTCCCTCGAAGGCGATGGTGTCGGCGAGGTGCTGGAGCGCGCGCTCGCACTCCTGCTGCTCGGTCTCCGCGTGGAAGGGCGAGCGGTACAGGAACGGCGCCCAGAAGTGCACGACCCCGGCCGCCCCGCTGTCGTTCGGCCAGCGGCGCGGGTCGCCGGTGAGGTTGATCGCGGCGGAGGTCGCGCCGTGGTACGAGCGGTAGGCGGAGAGCACCTTCGGGCGGCCGGTGTGCAGCTTGGCCATCCGAGTGGCGTTCTCGACGGCCTCGGCGCCCCCGTTGGTGAAGAAGATCTTGTCCAGATCCCCGGGCGTCCGCTCGGCGATCAGCCGGGCCGCCTCCGACCGGGCCTCGACGGCGAAGGCCGGCGCGAACGTCGTCATGCTCGCGGCCTGCTCCTGGATCGCGGCGACGACCTTCGGGTGCTGGTAGCCGATGTTCGTGAAGACGAGCCCGCTGGTGAAGTCCAGATACCGCTTGCCGTCGTAGTCCCAGAAGTACGCCCCCTCCGCGCCTGCGACGGCGAGCGGGTCGATGAGCTCCTGCGCTGACCAGGAGTGGAACACATGCGCACGGTCCGCGGCCTTCACGGCGGCGCCGGCCTGGGGATTGGGCTGAGGGGTCATGCGGCCGAGCGTAGGTGTCCGGGGCGAGGGCGCGACATCGGCGTCCTGTCTGCGGTGCGGCCGGGAACGCGACAGGTTGTCGTGTGTAGGGACGCCCGGGGGAGCCGAGGCCGCGGACACGGACGCGGAAAGCTATTGACAGCATCCTGTCGTGATGACAGCATACTTACATAATCACCGACAGGGCCGGACGGCCGATCGGCACGACCGAGGAGGAACCATGAGCAGCAGCAACCGCAAGCCCGTACACCTCGCCGTCTACGACACGCTCGCCGACTGGGAGACCGGCCACACGACCGCGTACCTCGCCCGGAACGGCTACGAGATCCGGACGGTCGGAGCGTCCCTGGCCCCCGTGAGGTCCATCGGCGGGCTGCGGATCCAGCCCGACATCGCGCTCGACGACCTGCGGCCCGAGGACAGCTCGCTGCTGATCCTGCCGGGAGCCGACCTGTGGGACACGAGCGACGACCTCGCCCCCTTCGCCCGCAAGGCACGCGAGTTCCTGGACGCCGACGTGCCCGTCGCCGCGATCTGCGGAGGAACGGCGGGCCTCGCCCGCGAGGGACTGCTCGACGACCGGGCCCACACCAGTGCCGTCTCCTTCTATCTGGCGGCCACGGGATACAAGGGCGGCGAGCGGTACGTCGACACCGACGCCGTCACGGACGGCAGGCTGATCACCGCAGGACCCACCGAGCCCGTCGCGTTCGCACGGGAGGTGTTCGGACTGCTCGGGGTGTACGAGGGAGAGGTGCTCGACGCCTGGTACCGGCTGTTCCACGACTCGGACGCGGAGGCGTACGCGGTGCTTGAGGCGGCCGGCCAGTGAGTGCGAAGGATGAGCCGGGTGGGGCGAGCAGGGTGCGGCAGGACCTGTTCAGCCGGAGCGCGCTCGGCGTCTTCCGGCTGAACGGCCAGTTCATGGGCGTGGCCGAGGAGCTGGCCAAGCCGGCCGGGCTCACCGCCGCCTGGTGGCAGGTGCTAGGGGCCGTACTGAAGGAGCCGCTGCCCGTCTCCGGGATCGCCCGAGTCATGGGCATCACCCGGCAGAGCGTGCAGCGGATCGCCGATCTGCTGGTCGAGCGGGGCCTCGCGGAGTACGTGCCGAACCCCGCCCACCGCCGAGCCAAGCTCCTCCGCCCGACGGAGGAGGGACTGGCGTCCGTCCGGCGGATCGACCCCGGGCACGCGGCCTTCGCGGACCGCCTCGCGGAGACCCTCGGCGAGGCCGAACTGGCCGAGACCGTACGGGTGCTGGAGCGACTGATCGGCGCGATGGAGACGGTCACGGAGGCGGGAGCGGAGACGAGCACGCGCACGGGCGGGTAGAACGGGCCCGGATCCGGGTGGGCGAACCGTGACAGAAACGGCATCCGCTGTTACGGAACCGTAGACACCGCTCCGGCCACCTCCCCGTTCGGCCGCACTATCCTCGGGCTGTCGCACAAGTACGGGGGAGGGCGGCATACCGATGGAGAAGCTCGGGCCTGCCGATCCGCAGCGGATCGGCGCGTACAGACTGCTGGCGCGGCTCGGTGCCGGCGGCATGGGGCAGGTGTTCCTGGCGCGTTCCGACCGGGGGCGGACGGTCGCGGTCAAGCTCGTACGCCAGGAACTCGCCGAGCAGGAGGAGTTCCGCGCGCGCTTCCGCCAGGAGGTGCTGGCCGCCCGGCGGGTGGGCGGGTACTGGACGGCACCGGTCCTCGACGCGGACACGGAGGCGGCGATCCCCTGGGTCGCAACGGGCTATGTGGCGGGACCCTCGCTCGAAGCGGTCGTCGGGCACGACCACGGCGCGCTCCCGGAGCGTTCCGTACGGATCCTCGCGGCCGGTCTCGCGCACGCGCTCAAGGACATCCACGCGGCGGAGCTGATCCACCGCGACCTCAAGCCGTCGAACGTCCTCGTCACCATCGATGGCCCGCGCGTCATCGACTTCGGTATCGCACGCGCCCTGGAGACGGTGACCGACGGCGGCCTCACCCGCACCGGCGCGCTCGTCGGCTCACCCGGTTTCATGGCCCCCGAGCAGGTCCGCGGCGACCGCATCACGCCCGCGTGCGACGTCTTCTGCCTGGGCTCGGTCCTGTCGTACGCGGCCACGGGCGACCTGCCGTTCGGTACGGCCAACAGCGGCGTGCACGCCCTGATGTTCCGCATCGCCCAGGAGGAGCCGGACCTGGCGGGCGTCCCGGAGGGCATCGCCGACCTGGTCCGCCAGTGCCTGCGCAAGGACCCGGCCTCCCGCCCGACCCTCGACGACATCCTCGAACGCACAGGCGCGGAAGACACCGTCACGGACGGCCGCAGCCGCGACCCCTGGCTGCCGGGAATGCTGGTGGCCCAGCTGGGCCGGCACGCGGTACAGCTCCTGGACACGGAGGATCCGGAGAGCCCGGAGGGTTCGAAGGAGGGGGAGAGCGCGGCCGGGGCCCCGCCCCCCGCTCCTCAAACGCCGGAGGGGCTGATTTCAGCCCGTCCGGCGTTTGAGGACGAGGCCGTTCAGGCCGACAGCGGGGGTCTGGGGGCGGCAGCCCCCAGGGACGGGAAGGGTAAGGGCGGCGGGGGCGAAGAACCTCCGGCCCCCATCCCCGAGGCCACCCCAGAACACGCCCCCACCCCCGACGGCCCCACCCCACCCCCACCGGGCTCCCCGGGAGGCGCCCCCTTCGACCACCTCCCCACAATGACCACGGGCCTGCCCGGCACACCCCCACCGACCGCCCCACCGGGAGGAGGCCCGCCGGGAGGCCCACCCGTCCACCCCGCCTACGGCTACCCCCAACAACACCCCCAGCCCGCCGCCTACGGCTACCCGCACTACCAACACCAGCCCGCCGGCTACCCACCCCCGCCGGGCTCGACCCCTCCCTACGGCCCCACGCCCCCCTACGGCCCAACACCCCCGTACGGCCCGGGAGTTCTCCCACAGCCCGGCCCGCCACCGGAAAGAGGCAGCCGCTCCACCGCCGTCCTGATCATCGTCGCCCTGATCGTCGCGCTGGGCGCAGGCGCATCCGTCTACGCCCTGATGAAGGGCGACGGAGACAACCGCGCAGGCGGCGGCGACCCCACCACATCGCCGACGGCAACCGCACCCGCCCCAGGCCCGGCCACCGAGGGCCCCACACAACCGCCGACCACCACACCGGAGGAGACGCCGAAGGACGGCGCGATCCCCGTCAAGTACCTCGGCACCTGGACCGCGTCCATCGACAACGCCACGGGCCACAACACCCGCGAACTCACCATCCAGCAGGGCGAGGTGGGCGACACGGTCCTCTCGCTCACGGCGGACGGCCCGGCCGGCAGCGGCACGTACCACTGTGTGTTCCGGGCGGAGCTCTCCGAGGCCCCGAGCTCCGGCGGCCCGCTCCGGATCAGCGCGTCCGAGGTCACGGTCGGCGAACCGGCCTCGTCCTGCAGCCCGGGCGAGGCAACGGAGTTGACCGTCCTCCCCGACGGCCGCCTCCGCCGGGTGAACACGAGCAACGGCGACGAACTGACGTACACGAAGCAGGGCTGAGCAGGGCTGAGCAGGGCTGAGCCGGTCTCAGCCCAGTTGCTCGGCCAGTCCGACGATGATGCCCTCCGGGCCGCGGACGTAGCAGAGCAGATAGCTGTCCTCGAACCGGGCCATCTCGCCGAGGAGTTCGCCGCCGTGCGGGCGCAGGCGGGCCACGGTGTCCTCGATGTCGTCGACGGCGAACATGACGCGGTGCGTGCCCAGCACGTTGTGCGGCCGGTCGCGCGGCCCGTCGCTGATCGCCGCGGGAGTGCGGTACTTCGACAGCTCCAGCCGGCTGTGACCGTCCGGGGTCCGGACCATCGCGATGTCACAGTGGACGCCGTCGAGCCCGGTGCACTGGTCGGCGACGAGGCCCTTGACCTCCGCCCTGCCCTCCAGCTCCATACCGAGTTCCACGAAGAACGCGATGGCGGCGTCCATGTCCTCGACGACGATGCCGACGTTGTCCATCCGCTGAATAGCCATGCTGGTTTCTCCTTCTTCCTTCTGCTTCTTCTTCTGTTTCTTCTTCCTCGTGCGGCCGGGTGGTGGCCGCTGACGTCCCTGGGACGGAGCCGGTGACACGTTCTCGACATCCGCAGACCACCGGACTCCGGGAGTGGTGGGGGCACCTCCGCAGCCGGGGGTGGGGCCGGGGCCGCTCGGGTGATGGCAGGGACCCTTGTGTGCGCCGGACACGCGCACAACCATGGATCCATGTCACCCACCCCCACCTCATCCCCCACCCCACCCCCCGACCCGCACATACGCCCCAGCAGAAGAACCGTCCTGGCCGCGACGGCGGCTGCCGGGGCCGTCACGGTGGGGCCGTCCGCGGCGCCCGCCGCGTCCGCTGCGGCCATGCCGACGGCCGAGCTCGTGGACACGCCCGCGCGGTCCGCCGAGGCCGCGCCGCCGGGCTCGCGCCCGCCGGCCACCGCGCAGGCCCCCTCCCGTGAACTGCGCGCCCTGCTGAAGGAGATCGACGCGGACCGCATCGAGGCGACGGTCCGCAAACTCGTCTCCTTCGGCACCCGGCACACCCTCTCCACCCAGGACGACCCGGACCGCGGCATCGGCGCGGCCCGCGACTGGATCCTCGCGGAGATGCGCTCGTACGCCGCCGGGTCCGGTGGCCGGATGACGGCCGAACTCCAGTCGTACGTCCAGGAACCCGCGTCCCGTATCCCGACCGCGACTCGTATCACCAACGTGGTGGCGACCCTGCGGGGCTCGGTCACACCGGAGCGGGTGTACGTCGTCTCCGGGCACTACGACTCCCGCGTCACCGACGTCATGGACGCCACCTCGGACGCCCCGGGCGCGGACGACGACGCGTCCGGGGTCGCCGTGGCGATGGAACTGGCGCGGGTGATGGCGAAGCGCCGCCCGGCGTCGACGATCGTGTTCGCGGCTGTCGCGGGGGAGGAGCAGGGGCTATACGGGGCCGCGCACATGGCGTCCCGGTTCAAGGCGGCGGGCACGGATGTGCAGGCCATGTTCACGAACGACATCGTGGGCAGTTCGAAGGCGGACGACGGGACGAAGGACCCGTACACGATCCGTCTCTTCGCCGAGGGCGTGCCCACGTCGGAGACCCCCGAGCAGGCGGCGACGCGCCGGTCGGTGGGCGGCGAGAACGACTCGCCGTCGCGGCAGTTGGCGCGGTTCGTGCGTGACACCGGGGACAACTCGGCGACGGGTATGCATGTACGTGTCGTCTACCGCCGGGACCGGTACCGGCGGGGCGGTGACCACATCCCCTTCCTCGAACAGGGCTATGCGGCTGCGCGTTTCACCGAGCCGGCCGAGGATTTCGCGCACCAGCACCAGGACGTGCGGGTCGAGGGCGGCAAGCAATTCGGCGACCTGCCGGAGTTCTGCGACTTCCCCTTCACGGCCCGGGTCGCCCGTGTGAACGCGGCCGCGCTCTGGACGCTGGCCCAGGCCCCGGCCGCGCCGCGCAACGCGCGCATCCTGACGGCCGCGCTGACGAACTCCACGGAGCTGACCTGGAGCCGGGGCTCCGAGCCCGACTTGGCGGGCTACGAGGTCGTCTGGCGCGAGACCACGGCTCCCGAGTGGACCCACATCATCCCGGTCGGCGACGTGACCTCCCACGAGGTGGACCTGTCCAAGGACAACGTCTTCTTCGGAGTAAGAGCGGTAAACCGAGCGGGTCTACGGGGCCCGGTGTCATTCCCACTGCCCCAGGTATAACCCGTACTTTTCCTCGCCCCCGCCGCCCCTACCCATTCCCGTCCCTTACTCGGGGGCCAGCCCCCGAACCCCCGCTCCTCAAACGCCGGAGAGGCTAAAAGACTGCGCAGTTCCCCGCGCCCCCAGGTTTTCAGGGGCGCGGGGAACTGCGCACCTAGCCACGACTCACCCGCACGCATCCCACCCCGCAAGTCCCCACCCACCCAGCCCGTCCGGCGTTTGAGGACAAGGCCGTCCAGGCCGTTTCTCGCCCACCCACCCGCACTTCCCCACCCACCCCGAACCCCCAGCCCCTCCGGCGTTTGAGGAGCGGGGGTCTGGGGGCGGAGCCCCCAGAAAGGGACGGGAATGGGTAGGGGCGGCGGGGGCGAAGAAAGGTCTATCGGGGCTCGGGCGGTCGCTGGCGTGGCATGTTCGGGCGGGTGCCCGGGGGGAGCGGGGGGCGCCCGGGTGGGGCCGTGTCCACCCGTGGACCCCCGCCCGCGCCCGCCTGGATCGCCAGCGGCCCCGCCCCCGTCCGGAACTCCACCATCCAGTCCGACGTCTCCACCCGCACAAGCTCGGCCACATCCTCCGAGAACCGCCGAAGCACACCAAGACACCGCTCGGCAGCCTCCCCCGCGGTCCCCTCGGTGGGCCCGAGGACCTCCCGTACACACTCGGACGCCCAGTCGAACTGAAGTACCTGCAGCCGCCGCTGCACGGCCTGAGCCGTGGCCACATCCCTTATCCACCCGGCCGTCACCCCGAAGAAACGGTCCCCCGCCACACAGGCGACCCCGACGAGCAACCCCAGGTATCCAAAGACGGCACCCCCGCCCACCACCCCGGTGACATCGAGGAGAGGCAACGCGGCCCCGGCAAGAACCCCCACCGCGGCCCCGCCCCGCAACACCCGCGCCCCCCGCCGCTTCCACACCCGCTCGGCGAGATACCAGGACGCCGTGGTGAGCGCCCCCGCCTCCACCCACCGGTACAGCTCGTGGAGCCGCTCGGCCGGCTCACCCCAGTCCCCGAGAGGGAACGTACGCCCCATGAGATCGCTGGACCTCGGCCCGCCGGGCCCGAGCGCGCCCCGGCCGGGAACACCGCGTCGCGGACCGCTCCGCCCTGGTCCGCCGGGCCTGAACCCTCCCGGCCCAGGCCTCGGACCACCGGCCCTCGCACCATCACCCCGACCGTCCCCGTCCTGGGCCGACCCCTCGGGCTGCATGTCCGGCTGGCTCACCCGACGCTCCCTACTCGTGACGTTGCGTGACGGTAACGTGGCGCAAGGTTCACGAGATGCTGCTGCGCCGCACTCTTACTACCTCCCAATGGGTGGCGATGGACCCGGTTTCGGGGGTTTTCCGCTCGGACGTGGGCGTTGATCAGGTATAGGCCAATCCGCCGTCTCACTCGAAAGAGTGCTGGAGCGACGGCTCGGCAGACCACGTAGGCTCGTCCCAAGGCGGGAAAACCCTGCCGGACAGCCGTACACACAGCCGTACTCACAGCCGTACGAAACCAGGAGCTGATCGTGATTCCCGGTGGTGGCCAGCCCAATATGCAGCAGCTGCTCCAGCAGGCCCAGAAGATGCAGCAGGACCTCGCGAACGCGCAGGAGGAGCTGGCGCGGACGGAGGTCGAAGGACAGGCGGGCGGCGGCCTGGTGAAGGCGACGGTGACGGGCTCCGGCGAGCTGCGCGGCCTGGTCATCGACCCTAAGGCCGTGGACCCCGAGGACACCGAGACCCTCGCCGACCTGATCGTCGCGGCGGTCCAGGCGGCCAACGAGAACGCCCAGACCCTCCAGCAGCAGAAGCTCGGCCCGCTGGCCCAGGGCCTGGGTGGCGGCGGCATCCCCGGCCTGCCGTTCTAAGTCAACCCGGCGGTCCCTTCTAAGACGGCCGACCGCCAACTACCGTACGTACCAAGAGGGCAAGCGCGACTACGGTACGTACCGAACGAGCAGCGAACGAGCAGGGCGACGAGCAGGAACAGGAAGGCAATCCGTGTACGAAGGCGTGGTCCAGGACCTCATCGACGAACTGGGGCGGCTCCCCGGCGTCGGTCCCAAGAGCGCGCAGCGGATCGCCTTCCACATCCTCCAGGCCGAGCCGACGGACGTACGCCGTCTCGCCCAGTGCCTGATGGAGGTCAAGGCGAAGGTCCGCTTCTGCGCGACCTGCGGGAACGTGGCGCAGGAGGAGCTGTGCAACATCTGCCGCGACCCGCGCCGCGACCTCACGGTCATCTGTGTGGTCGAGGAGCCCAAGGACGTCGTCGCGATCGAGCGGACGCGTGAGTTCCGGGGCAAGTACCACGTCCTGGGCGGCGCGATCAGCCCGATCGAGGGCGTGGGCCCCGACGACCTGCGTATAAGGGAACTGCTCGCGCGCCTGGCGGACGGCACGGTCACGGAGCTCATCCTGGCCACGGACCCGAACCTGGAGGGCGAGGCCACGGCCACGTACCTCGCCCGCATGATCAAGCCCATGGGCCTCAGGGTCACCCGCCTCGCCAGCGGGCTGCCGGTGGGCGGTGACCTCGAGTACGCCGACGAGGTCACTCTGGGGCGCGCCTTCGAGGGAAGGCGGCTGCTGGATGTCTGAACGAGCAATTGGGACGAAGGTCCTGTCGAAGTCCTTGAGGAAGGCCGGCTTCTAGATGTCTGACGCCACGCTGCACGCGACGGGGCAGGACCCCGACAACTTCGCGGTCCAGATCGCGGACCAGGTGGAGAGCTTCCTCGTAGCGGTCACAGAGGTCGCCAAGGGCGACGAGCCGGACTCGGCGGTCCCCTTCCTCCTCCTGGAGGTCTCCCAGCTCCTGCTGGCCGGCGGCCGGCTGGGTGCGCACGAGGACATCGTCCCGGACGAGCGCTACGAGCCGGACCTCGGCCCCGAGCCGGACGTCGACGACATCCGCGAGCGCCTCGCGGAGATGCTCGACCCGGTCGACGTCTACTCCGAGGTCTTCGACCCGTACGAGCCCCGCAAGCCCCCGGTCCCGGCCCGTATCTCGGACGACCTGGCCGACGTCATGACGGACCTCCGTCACGGCATGGCCCACTACCGGGCGGGCCGCACCACCGAGGCCATGTGGTGGTGGCAGTTCTCGTACTTCTCCAACTGGGGCTCCACCGCCTCGGCCACCCTGCGCGCCCTCCAGTCCCTGGTCGCCCATGTCCGCCTGAACCAGCCCCTGGAGGAACTGGACGGTCTCGACACCGACCAGGACCTCAGCGAGGACGCCCTCGCGGAGGCGGCCGGCAAGGTGATGGCGGAGGAGATCGCGGGCCCGCTGGGCCTGCGCGAGGTCAAGTAGCCCCGGCCGCAGGCAAGTTGCTGCCGCGGCGCTCGCACAGCGCACTCACGCGCAGCGGAGGCCGAGCGTCGCGTGCAGCCGGTCCGGGTCGACGTACGGCGTGGTGGGCGTCGGCTCGCTGTACCACTGCAGCGGCCACGTGTTGCCGTCCAGCGCCGGAATCCCGATGTACGTGACCGTGCGGCTCCCCGCCCCGCCGAACCGCTGCACCCCCAGCGGCCAGGTGTGTGCCCTCGCGGATCCGGGCGCGAGCAGGAAGTACATCCACCGGAACCCGACCGCCTCGCAGACGACGGGCCCCGCGTCGCCGTCCGTCGCCTCGACGAGGTCCGCGGCGACCTGTTCCCCGCGTACGCCCTGGATACGGATCGTGTCGAAGTGGATGCCGGACAGGCGGAGTTGGTGGCCGGCGAGGGGGACCCACTCGGGACGGTAGTGGGGGAGTGCGTTCGTCATGGTCACACGATGGCGGTCGCGCAGCTACGCTCGGTAGTGACCGAGGAGATACACGCCGGGGTGTATCAGGCGGAGGTGGCCGCAGTGTCAGTCCAGTACAACTCCTCCACGCCGTCGCCGCTCAACTGGCGATACAGCGGCAACCAGTTGAAACGCTGGCGCACCAAAGCGAACGTGACCCGCGAGGAACTGGCCGCCGCCGCCAACTATTCACCGGACACCATCAAGTCCATGGAACAGGGCGTACGCATGCCGACGCCGCGCGTCCTGGACGCGGCGGACGAGTTGTGTCATGCGGAGGGGTTGCTGAGTGCGGCCAAGGACTATGTGAAGCGGGAGCCGTTCCCGGCGCGGGCGCAGGACTTCATGCTGTACGAGCGGGAAGCGGTCAGCATCTGGTCGTACGAAACGCTGCTGGTCCCCGGCCTGTTGCAGACGAAGGCCTATGCGACGGGGCTGATCGGCAACTTCAGCCCGCCGCTGGACGAGGAGACGGTCGAGGAGCGAGTCGCGGCGAGGATGGAGCGCCAGGAACTCCTCACCCGCAAGCCGCCGGTGGCCTGCAGTTATGTGCTGCACGAGGCAGTGCTGCGTGGCTGTCAGGTGGATCGGGAGCAGTTGCTCCACCTCCTGGAACTGGGGAAGCGCAACAACGTCACGATCCAGGTGCTCCCGTTCGACCGGGCGATCCCTGCCGCCCTCGGCGGCCCCATGGTGATGCTGGAGACGCACGACCACGAGCGCTTCGCGTACTCGACAGGCCAGTCGGTGAGTCAGTTCACGTCCGACCCAGGGGTGGTCAGCGCGCACATCGAGCGGCTTAGCATGATCCGCACCGTGGCTCTCGGCCCTGCTGAGTCGGCCGGTTTCATCGAGCGGATGGTGGACGCGCTATGAGCGAGCAACTGACGTGGTTCAAGTCCAGTCACAGCGACGCCGAGGGTGACAACTGCGTGTCAGTCGCCCTCACCCCCACCACAACCCACATACGTGACACCAAACTGGCCTTCGACAGCCCACAGTTGAAGGTACGGGCCCCCGCCTGGTCCGCCTTCATCTCAGCAACTCCCACAACCCTTTCCCCAGGGTCATGACCCCGCCCACCAACGCCAGCAGCAGGACCAGCAGGCGGGCCTGCCTCTCCGGTAGCCGTCCCGCGAGCCATCTGCCGATCGACCCTCCGACGACCATCCCCGCCACCACCAACGCCCACACAGGCGCGGCGAGTTGGGGCACCCCGTTCGCGGCGATGGAGAAGGCGTTCACCACCACCCCGTAGAACAGCGCGTTGGGCACGAACTCCCGTACGGTCCAGCCCGCGTTGAGGGCGTACAGGGATATCGGCGGGCCGCCGACGCCCGCCGCGGAGTTCATGAAGCCGCCGACCGCGCCCGCGGCCACCGCGCCGCCGCTTCCGCGCAGGGACGGTAGCCGGGCGCCCCGCATCACGAGGAGGACGGCGGCCGTCACCAGGGTGCCCATGCAGGCGAGCAGGACGGGCTCGGGGAGTCGGCGGGCCAGCCAGGTGCCCAGGGGGACCGTGCAGGCCGCCGCGGCGCACAGCGGCACCATCGCGCGCAGCCGGACCGCGCGCAGGCCGCCCGCGAGGCCGACCAGGCAGATGGCGCACGAGACGCAGTTGGCGAGGACGACACCCTGCGCCGGGTCGAGCAGCAGCACCAGCGCGGGCACGGCGACGAGCGCGAAGCCCATACCGGTGAGCCACTGCACACAGGAACCGAGCAGCACGATGCCGCTCAGCAGCAAACCGGCCTCCCAGCCACCCGCCATTGCCGAACCCTCTCCGTGACCTGCGCCTTTTGCTGTTTTGTACGAACGTTGTCCGTGCGCTGCATCTGCGCTGCACGGGGCCTAACCGGTGTGAAGCGAAGGTTGGATCACTCCCCCAGGGGAGCAAGTCCACCCCACCACACAGGAGTTGTGATGCAGCGTCACATACGGACCCGTGCAGCGATCGTCACCGTCGCCCTCGTGGCCGCCGGAGCCGTCACCGTCGGCGTCAGCCAGGCCGCGCCGGAGCAGCAGTCGAAGCCCTCCACCACCAAGCACGCGAAGAAGGCGTCCAAGGCGGAGATCGCCGCGCTGTTCGACGGCTGGAACGCGGCCCTGCAGACCGGAGACTCGAAGAAGGTCGCCGCCCGCTACGCCTCGGACGCCGTACTCCTGCCCACCGCCTCGCCCAAGATCCGTACGAACCACGCCGAGATCGTCGACTACTTCGACCACTTCCTGCTGAACAAGCCCAAGGGCACGAAGATCAAGTCCGTGATCAACGTCCTGGACGGCAACTCGGCGATCGACGCGGGGCTGTACGTCTTCAACCTGACCGACCCCAAGACCGGTGAGAAGAAGGACGTCGAGGCCCGCTACACGTACGAGTACGAGAAGCGCGGCGGCAAGTGGCTGATCGTCAACCACCACTCCTCGGTGCTGCCCGCCGCAGGCTGAACCGGACGCACAGCCCCCCACCAGGGGCGTCCCGCAGCGCCACCGTACCGCCGTCATCCGTGACCAGCTGCTTGACGATGGCCAGGCCGAGCCCCGAGCCGGCCCGGCCCGTCAGGCCCTGGCCGCGCCAGAAGCGGTCGAAGGCGCGGGACTTCTCCGCGTCGGACATGCCGGGCCCCTGGTCCAGCACCGACATCACGACCTCGTCGGGGTGGGACGACACCTCCACGGTGATCGTCCCGCCGTCCGGTGAGACCTCCAGAGCATTCGACAGGACGTTGTCCAGCACCTGGTCCAAGTGACCCGGGCTGGCCAGCACGAACGGCCGGCCGCCGGCAACTCCCCCCAGAGCGACGGTGACTCCGCGCTCGTCGGCGGCCGGTCTCCACACCGCGAAGCGCTCCTCGATCACGTCGAGCAGCGACAGCGGTTCGGCCGCGGACACCTTCGCCTCCGCGCGCGCGAGCACCAGCAGCCCGTTCACCAGGCGGCTCATCCGGACCACCTCGGAGGTGGCCTGCTCCACGTCCTCCCGTACGAACTCGTCGTCGGTGCCGTCCGCGATGTTGTCCAGGGAGAGGCGCAGTGCCGTCAGCGGCGTACGCAGCTGGTGGGAGGCGTCGGCGACGAAGATCCGCTGGGCGGCGACCAGGCTGTCGAGGCGTTCGCCGGCCGAGTTGAGGGTGCGAGCCAGTTGCTGGGTCTCGTGCGGGCCCTCCACCGGCGAGCGTGCCGTCAGGTCGCCGTCGCTGAAACGGGTCGCCATGTCGTTGAGCTGGCGGAGCGGGCGGGTGAGGCGGCGGGCCACGAAGGCGCCGATGAAGGCGGCCACGGCCAGCACGCCGACCGCGAGTATGGCCCGGAAGCCCCAGATGTTCCACAGCCGGCTGCTGAGGTCGGAGGTCGCGTACTTGATGCGTACCGCGCCCACGGTCTGGTTCTTGTCGTCCGCCGACTCGGCCGGCACGGTCACCACGAGGTGCCGCCCCCAGACGAAGGAGGAGCCCCAGTCGACCGTCGGCTCATGGTCCTTGAGGGCCCGCGTGATCGCCTTGTCGTCCGCGGGGAGGGGGAGCGAAGCCACCGCCGCGCCGTCGGCGTCGGTCACCTGGACGGTGCCGGGGGTGTCCTGGGAGTAGGCCCCGGCCATCCGCACCAGCGCCTGCCGAGAGGACGCGTCCCCCTCGCCCAGCAGCAGCGCCATGGTGGTGGCCTCACGTTCCACCGACTCCTCGGTGTCCCCGCGCAGCTGCGCGGTCAGCGTGAAGGCCACCGGCACGGTGAAGGCGGCCAGCGCGATCGCCACCAGGAGTACGTAACTGACGATCAGCTGCCGGATCATGAGGAGGCGTCACCCTTGTTGCCGCCGGCGCTGGCGCTGTTCCCGCCGTCGCTGCTCGTGCCGCCGTCGCCGCGGTCGCCGTCCTTGTCGATCTCCAGGCGGAAGCCGACCCCGCGGACCGCCTCGATCGTGATCGCGCCCGCGAGCTTCCGCCGCAGCGCCGCCACATGCACGTCCAGCGTCTTGGTCGGCCCGAACCAGTTCGCGTCCCAGACCGCTTCCATGATCTGTTCGCGCGACATCAGCGCGCCCGGCTCCTCGGTGAGGAAGGCCAGCAGGTCGTACTCCTTGGGCGCGAGCGCGACCTCCTCGCCGTCCAGCCGGACGCGGGCCGCCTTGCGGTCGACGGTCAGCCGGGACCCGTACCGATCCGGTCCGGCCGCCGCGGCCTCGGCCGCCGTACGCGGCTGGGCGCGCCGCATCACCGCCCTTATCCGCGCGATGACCTCGCGCACTCCGAACGGCTTGGTGACGTAGTCGTCGGCGCCGAGCTCCAGGCCGACCACCCGGTCCGTCTCGTCGCTGCGCGCGCTGATCACGATGATCGGCACGTCACCGCGCTCGCGCAGCGCCTTGCAGACGTCCAGACCGTCGGTGTCGGGCAGCCCGAGATCGAGCAGCACCACGTCGTACGGATCCTCGTGGGCCAGGGCGTCACCGCCCGTGGCGACCCAGGCCACCTCGAAGCCGTAACGCAGCAGCCCGCGCCGGAGCGACTGGGCTACCGGCTCGTCGTCTTCCACCAGGAGTACGCGCACAGGCGGAACCCTAATGCTTGAAATTCAACTGCTTGAAAATTAACGCGACGGCTCGTGAGTGTGACGCGGCGCACTTTCCGAGTGAGGTGCGTCCGGGCAGGGCAGATGCGGTCCTGGAGCGGCCGAAGGGCCGGTGGACGGAAGCCGACCGATCGGACGACCGAAAGCCGGACGGACCCGGGTGATCAACTCGTGAGCGGGACATCTCACGATGCGATATCGCCGGGGTGGAATTCGGCCGCTCGTTAGACTGAGCCGACCGCAGTCGTGCGGTACGAGACGGACTGAGCGAGGAGCGCACGTGGGCCTTGTCGTGCAGAAGTACGGAGGCTCCTCCGTAGCCGATGCCGAGGGCATCAAGCGTGTCGCCAAGCGGATCGTCGACGCCAAGAAGAACGGCCATCAGGTCGTTGTCGTGGTGTCGGCGATGGGTGACACGACGGATGAGCTGATCGATCTCGCCGAGCAGGTATCCCCGATCCCTGCCGGGCGTGAGTTCGACATGCTGCTGACCGCAGGAGAGCGGATCTCCATGGCCCTGCTGGCCATGGCGATCAAAAACCTGGGCCACGAGGCCCAGAGCTTCACCGGCAGCCAGGCAGGCGTGATCACCGACTCCGTCCACAACAAAGCGCGCATCATCGATGTCACGCCCGGCCGCATCAGGACCGCGCTGGACGAGGGCAACATCGCCATCGTCGCCGGGTTCCAGGGCGTGAGCCAGGACAAGAAGGACATCACCACGCTGGGCCGGGGCGGGTCCGACACGACCGCCGTCGCGCTCGCCGCCGCCCTCGACGCCGAGGTCTGCGAGATCTACACGGACGTCGACGGTGTGTTCACCGCCGACCCGCGCGTGGTGAAGAAGGCACGGAAGATCGACTGGATCTCCTCCGAGGACATGCTGGAGCTCGCCGCCTCCGGCTCCAAGGTGCTGCTGCACCGCTGCGTCGAGTACGCACGCCGTTACAACATCCCGATCCACGTCCGCTCGTCCTTCTCGGGACTGCCGGGCACCTGGGTCAGCAACGAGAATCCGCAAGGGGACGCGCAGGTGGAGCACGCCATCATCTCCGGAGTCGCGCACGACATCTCCGAAGCCAAGATCACGGTCGTCGGCGTCCCGGACAAGCCGGGCGAGGCCGCGGTGATCTTCCGCGCCATCGCGAACGCCGAGATCAACATCGACATGATCGTGCAGAACGTGTCGGCGGCCTCCACGGGTCTTACCGACATCTCCTTCACCCTCCCCAAGACCGAGGGCCACAAGGCCATCGAGGCCCTGGAGAAGGCGAAGGGCGCGATCGGCTTCGACTCGCTGCGCTACGACGACCAGATCGGCAAGATCTCCCTGGTCGGCGCCGGGATGAAGACCAACCCGGGCGTCACCGCCTCGTTCTTCCAGGCGCTGTCCGACGCGGGCGTCAACATCGAGCTGATCTCGACCTCTGAGATCCGCATCTCGGTGGTGACCCGCCAGGACGACGTCAACGAGGCCGTGCGCGCCGTGCACAGCGCCTTCGGGCTCGACTCCGACAGCGACGAGGCAGTCGTCTACGGAGGCACCGGCCGCTGATGGCCAAGACTGTGGGACCCGGGACCGTGCGACCCGGGTCCGTGGGGCCGACGCTCGCGGTCGTGGGAGCGACCGGGGCCGTCGGCACTGTGATGCTCCAGATCCTGTCCCAGCACGCGGACATCTGGGGCGAGATCCGCCTCATCGCCTCCCCGCGCTCGGCCGGCCGCAAGCTGGCCGTGCGCGGTGAGCAGGTCGAGGTGGTGGCCCTGACGGAGGAGGCCTTCGACGGGGTCGACGTCGCCATGTTCGACGTACCCGACGAGGTCGCCGAGCGCTGGGCGCCGCTGGCCGCGTCCAAGGGTGCGATCGTCGTCGACAACTCCGGCGCCTTCCGGATGGACCCCGAGGTGCCCCTGGTGGTGCCGGAGGTCAATCCGCACGCCGCCCGGGTGCGCCCGCGCGGCATCATCGCGAACCCCAACTGCACCACCCTGTCCATGATCGTGGCCCTGGGCGCGCTGCACGCCGAGTTCGGCCTGCGCGAGCTGGTGGTCTCCTCGTACCAGGCGGTGAGCGGGGCCGGGCGCCGCGGTGTCGACACCCTGCGCCAGCAGCTCGCGCTCGTCGCCGGTACGGAACTGGGGACGACCCCCGGTGACGTACGCAGGGCCGTGGGAGACAACACGGGCCCCTTCCCGGAGCCGGTGGCGCTCAACGTGGTGCCGTGGGCCGGGACCGTGCGCGAGGACGGCTGGTCCTCGGAGGAGATGAAGGTGCGGGACGAGTCCCGCAAGATCCTCGGACTGCCGAACCTGCCCGTCGCCGTCACCTGCGTACGTGTGCCGGTCGTCACCACGCACTCGCTGACCGTCCACGCCCGCTTCCAGGGCGAGGTGACGGTCGACCGGGCGCGGGAGATCATCGCCACAGCGCCCGGTGTCGTGCTCTTCGACAATCCGGCGGCGGGGGAGTTCCCGACGCCGGCCGACGTGGTGGGCACGGACCCCACCTGGGTGGGACGGGTGCGGCGGGCGCTCGACGATCCGACGGCGCTGGAGCTCTTCGTCTGCGGGGACAACCTGCGCAAGGGGGCCGCGCTGAACACGGCCCAGATTGCGGAACTGGTGGCGGCCGAGCTGGGTTGAGGGTGACTCGGGCGCGCGGCTGCCGCGGCTGCCGTCCTGTGGTGTCACAGCGCTGCGAGGGGCTTTCGACCGGAAATTTTCTGGTCGAAAGTTGAATCGTTTGTAGGATCTGTGTGACTTTCATGGTCGGAAAATGGTCCGGACCACTTGAATCGAGGCTTCCGACGACCGAGGCTTCTGGCGTTCGAAGATTTTCCTCCCCGTTCTCCGCAACCGCGCGGAGGGCGGGGAGCGTCTTTGCGGTCGCCCTTCAGGGGGCGTCCGGACGCCACGTTCATATGGGGCATAGGGGATGAGCTTTTACGTATGAGGGCATTTGACGCACTGTCTGGCGTGCAGCCTGACGCAAAAGTGATGCCTGTCGCGTACAACCCCAACGGGGGGATGCGTGTCCAACTGGCGTGGCTGAGGTACTCGAATTCACTGTGGCGGCGCGGGGCACGACCCTGCGCCCGCCCCGCCGACCCCGCATGTCCGGCGCGTCCGGCGGCGGCATGCCGGTGATCGCCCCCATGCCCGCAGCGCGCCCGACCCGCCTGCCGAACCAGCGCGAGGGCGCCGACGAAGCCCTGGCGGCCGGCACGACCGTCGACCATCTCACCGAGACCTATCGCGCCCACTACAGATCGCTCCTCGGTCTCGCGGCGCTCCTCCTCGACGACACCGCCTCCTGCGAGGACGTCGTCCAGGAGGCCTTCATCCGGGTGCACTCGGCGCGCAAGCGCGTGCGTGACCAGGAGAAGACGCTCGCCTATCTGCGGCAGACCGTCGTCAACCTCTCGCGCTCGGCCCTGCGTCGGCGCATCCTCGGTCTGAAGCTCCTCTCCAAGCCCATGCCCGACATGGCGAGCGCGGAGGAGGGTGCGTACGACCTGCTTGAGCGTGACGCCCTGATCAAGGCGATGAAGGGGCTCCAGAGGCGCCAGCGCGAGGTCCTCGTCCTGCGGTACTTCGCGGACATGACCGAGGCGCAGGTGGCCGAGACGCTCGGCATCTCGCTGGGTTCGGTGAAGGCGTACGGCTCGCGCGGCATCGCGGCGCTCCGTGTCGCCATGGAGGCGCCGGCATGAGCGCGAAAGACGAGCGGGCACGCCATGATGAGTACGGTCGCGGCTACAGCGACGACAACGAGCACGACCAGCACGCTGGGAACGGAATTGTGAATCACGGCGCCTCGGAGAATTCGGGCCCGGAAGAATCGGGTGTCTCGGACACGGACGGCCGCTCGGCGGACCACCCGTCCGGCGCTTCGCCGCGCTCGACGCAGTCCTCGGGCCCTTCGGGTGCGGCGGGCCAGTCGGACCCTTCGGCCCACTCGACCCGTTCGGCCCACTCGGACACGGATGCCGCGGGCCCCGAGTCGGAGGACTCGGGCGGGTTCGGTGCCGACGGCCTCACGCTGGGGGCGCTCGGGTCCGACGAACTGGCCCTGCGGCGGCTCCTGCACCAGGCCGTCGAGGAGATCGAGCCGACCGACGGCACGCTGGACCATCTGCGGCGCGCGGTACCGGCCAGGCGGGCACGCAAGCGCCAGGCCGTCGTCGGCATGGCTGCCGCCGCGCTCTTCATCGGCACGGCCGTCCCGGCCCTCATCCATGTCTCGAACTCCACCGGCCCCAATGCCGACCCGTCCATCGCGGGCAACGCCTCGCAGACCCAGGGCGGCGCGAACGAGGGCAAGCAGGCCGGCGCGGGGGGCGGCTCCGGCGGCTCCTCGGGCCAGGACAACGACAAGGGCAAGGGCGACAAGACGGACAAGCCCGGCAAGGGCAAGGGGGACAACGGCGGCACCGCAGGCGCCCAGCCGTCGGCCTCCGCCGCGAACGTGCCCGCCTGTACGTCCCTGCAGCTCGGCAGCGCCTCCGGGAGCGCCGGCTCGCCCGACGCCAACGGCGCGGTCTACGGCACCTTCCGGGTCACCAACGTCTCCGCCGCCAGCTGTACGGTCTCCGGCGACGGCTCGGTCGCCCTGGCCGCCCAGGGAGCGGCGAGCTCGTCCGCGATCGGCACGGCCCTGCACGCCACGGGTGACGCGGCGGCCGGACTGCCCGACCAGTCCACGTACGCCGCCGCGCTGGTGCTCCAGCCGGGCTCGGCCTACGAGGTCGAGTTCGCCTGGGTGCCGTCGAGCACCTGTCCGACCACCGGTGGCAGCACCGGCGGCGAGCCCTCGCCCGACCCGACGCCGACCAGCACCACCGGCGACAGCGGCGGTACGACCTCCGAGGGCACCAGCGGCGTGAGCTCGCAGCTCATGAAGGAGGACGGAGCCGCCGACGGAAGCGTCGTCGTCTCCTACTCGGCCGAGGGCGGCGGCCCCACGGTGTCCACGACCGTGTCCAACGCGTGCGCCGGGACGGTCTACCGGACCGGGGTGCTGGCCGGGTCCTGAGGCCCGGCCGGGGCCCTTGCGGTCCTCCGGGGCCCCTTGCGGTCCTCTGGGGTCCCCTGCGGTCCTGGGGTTCGGAGATCCCTCGGGGCCCGAGGTCCGGTTGGGCCGGGGCGGCCGAGGCGCCTTGCGGTCCGGTCGGGCCGCGTCAGGCGGTGGGAGAGGCTGACACCTTCGTGTTGTCCGCGGTGGTGGATGTGGCGGCGTCCTCGCCGTCGCTGTCCTGGCCCGGGGGAGTGCCCTCGCCGTCGTCCTCGACGAGGCCCAGTTCCGCGTCCTGTGCGAACTCCACCTCGCGCCGGATCAGCCGGAACCACATGAAGACCACGAAGCCCGCGAAGACGAACCACTCGCCGGTGTAGCCCAGGTTCTGGAACGCCTTCAGGTCCAGGCCCGTGTCCGCCGGAGCCGCCGCGGGCACCGCCTTCATCCCCGCGTCGGCCTTGGCGAGCGTGACCCATGCGTCGTACACGTCGTACGGCACGAGGTTCACCAGCGCCGCCGAGCTGATCGCGCCGGTCTGGCCGGCGGGGAGACCACCGGCCGCGGGCACGCCGTTCGAACCGGGTGTCTCCGACGCCTGCAGCGCGCCGGTCACGGTGACCTCACCGGTCGGAGCGGCCGGGGCCTTCGAGGGGTCCGCGGCTCCGGGGAGCCACCCCCGGACCACCGGCAGGGCCCTGCCGTCATCCGTACGCAGCAACGTCAGAACGTAGAAGCCGCGCTTGTCGTCCAGCTCCCGGCCCGGCACGAGCAACTGCTTCCCGTACCGGCCCTTCGCAGTGGTCTGCTTGCCGGACGTCTCCTTGTCCACGGGCAGTAGCTCGGCGAGCGGCCTGGCCGGATCCGTCTTGGCCGCCGTGGCCTGCTCGCCCGCGTCACGGTGGTCCTGGACCCGGTCCTCGAACCGGCTCAACTGCCATGACCCCATGAAGATGCAGAAGGGGATGGCCAACAGCACGAAGACGTTGATCCCCCACCAGCGGGGCGTCAGCAGGAACCGGTACACAACCTCAAAGGTACGGGGCCCTCGCGGGAGGCTCGGCCGAGGGGGTGCCTCTCGACCGACCCGCCCCACGAGGGGACCCGTGCGCTCACTTGCCCAGGTGCCGCTCCGCGAAGTCCAGCTCCAGACGGACCTGCTTGATCCGCTCGTCCACGACCAGCGAACCGTGCCCCGCGTCATAGCGGTACACCTCGTGGACGGCGTCGCGCGCGGCGAGTCTGGTCACGTAGTTCTCGACCTGACGGATCGGGCAGCGCGGGTCGTTGACCCCGGCGGAGATGTAGATGGGGGCCTTCACCGCGTCGACGTACGTCAGCGGGGACGACGCCTCGAAGCGCTCCGGGACCTCCTCCGGTGTGCCGCCGAGCAGCGTGCGGTCCATCGCCTTCAGGGCCTCCATCTCGTCGTGGTACGCCGTGACGTAGTCCGCGACCGGCACCGCCGCGATGCCGAGCGCCCACGCCTCGGGCTGCATACCGACGCCGAGCAGCGTGAGGTAGCCGCCCCAGGAGCCGCCGGTGAGGATCAGCCGGTCCGGGTCGGCGAGACCGGACGAGACCGCCCACTCCCGTACCGCCGCGATGTCCTCCAGCTCGATCAGGCCGACGCGGTGCTTGAGCGCGTCCGTCCACTCGCGCCCGTAGCCCGTGGAGCCGCGGTAGTTGACCCGGACCACCATGTACCCGTGGTCCACCCAGGCCGCCGGGCCCGCCGCGAACGAGTCGCTGTCGTGCCAGGTCGGGCCGCCGTGGATGTCGAAGACGGTCGGCAGGGGACCCGTCACCCCGGCCGGCCGCTGGACGAGGGCGTGGATACGCCCGCCGGGACCGGTCACCCACTCGTCCTGGACGGACACAGACGCCGGGGCCTTCATACCGGGCGGGTCGAGGACGACCTCGCCGGACGTCGAGCGGACCACCGGCGGCTCGGCGGCCGACGACCACAGATACTCAACGCTGCCGTCCGGGCGGGCCGTCGCTCCCGACACCGTGCCCTTCGGCGTGTGCACCTGCTCCAGGCCGCGGGTCGCCAGGTCGTACCGCCACAACTGGCTGCGCGCCTCGAAGCTGTTCACCACGAGCAGCGCGGAACCGTCCGGATACCACTCGGCGCTCAGGTCGCCGTCCAGGCGGGCGGCCAGCGCCAGGTCCGTCTCCTCGCCGGACGCCGCGTCCCACACCATCGGCTCCCAGCGGCCCCGCCGCTGATGCCCGACGAGCAGCCGGGTGTCCCCGTCGACCGGGGCGAAGCCGAGCACCTCCAGGCCGAGCTCGGCCGTGCCGCCCTTGGTGTCGTCGAGCTCCGCGACCGCCGAGCCGTCCATCCGCAGCACCCGCACCGCCGAGTGCATCGCGTCACCGTGCTCGGTGTGCTCGATCGCGATCAGCGATCCGTCGTGCGAGAGATCGCCGACGCCCGCCGACTCGCGGTGCCGGTAGACCTCGACGGGGTCCTGGCCGATCCGGCTGACATAGATCGTCGAGCCGTCCTCGTCGGTCGACCGGCCGACGATCGCCGTCCGTCCGTCCCGGCCGAGCGCGAGCCCCGCGGGATAGGAGGGGTCGAGCCCGGGAGCCGCGGGCTCGTCGAGAACGGGCGCGCCGCCCTTGTCGCCCTTGCCATCCTTGTCGCCGGACCCGGCGAACGGCTGGCGTCGCCAGATCCCGAACTCGTCGCCGTCCTTGTCGTCGAACCACCAGATCCACTCGCCGTCCGGCGACATCACGCCGTCCGTCGTCCCGTTGGGCCGGTCCGTGACCTGGCGCTGGTCGCCCGTCTCACGGTCCCACGCGTACAACTCGTACGTCCCTGTCGCGTTCGACACGAACAAGGACCGGTGCGGCGCGTCCTCCGCCCAGTCCGGCAAGGACACCCGCGGCGCCCGGAAGCGCTTTTCCCAGTCCGGCATGCTTCCCTCGTGCGGGACGGACCCGTTGCTCTCAGTCATGGCCCCATACTGCCCGCACTGGACGACAATGCGCTCCCAAGGTCCTCAGCCTGTGGAAAACTCCGCGGACCGAACCCGTCGCGGCAGGGGCAATGTCCGGGTCCGTGCAGGTCAGGGCCGATTGTCAGTGGCCGGGTGCACTATGGCGCCATGACCTCATCGACCGATCCGCGCACAACAGATCTGCGCGAAACAGTGGAGAGCTTCTGGGCCGCGGCCGAGGACAGGAACTGGACGGCTTTCGCGGACACCCTCGCGGAGGACGTCGTCTACACCCTTCCCCAGACGCGCGAGCGCGTCAGCGGGCGGGAGAGGTACGTCGAGTTCAACCGCGAGTATCCCGGCGACTGGCATCTGAGGATCGAGCGCATAGTCGCCGAGCCCGGCCAGGTCGTCACCTGGCTCCACTTCACGGTGGGCCTGGACGAGATGTACGGGATCTCGTTCTTCACGGGTGACGCCGAGGGCCGCGTGCTGACGATCACGGACTTCTGGCCCGAGCCGTATGAACCGCCGGTGGGGCGGGAGCACTTGGTGGAGCGTTACTGATCGGTGGGGCGCTGAGGGGAGCCGTCTCCATTGTTCCGGGCTGGGGCTGGGGCTTCGCCTCGGGCTTGGGTTTCGGCTTGGGCTCGGGCCGGCGTGCCTATGACCACCACCGCGACCCCGCTGTCCAGGTCGACGCGTGTCCGGTGCGGGGGCGCGCCGTCCTCCTCGTCGTCCCGGAGCACGAGGGCGGACTCCCGCTCCTTGAGTTCGTTCTGCTTGCCCGGTGACAGCGCGCCGTGCAGCTGCTCGAAGCCGGTGGCCGACACCTGTCCGACCCGCGCCCCGTTGTGCCAGGGCAGCACCCCGGCCCGCCCGGCGCGCAACATCAACTGATCGACGAACGCGATGACCGTCAGCAGGATGACCAGCCCGGGAAGGGAGGCGAACACGGCGAATTCCATCGGCCCATTGTGGGGCGGGTCGCGCCGCGGGGACAGACTCGGGACCACACACCCGTACGGTCCTGGGACTACGCGCCCGTACGGTCCCGGGGGCGTCGTCCCAGCAGTTCGGCAAGGCCTCGTCGGGTGGCCGCGATGACGACGCGGTCCTCGGAGCCGAGCACGTAGGTGGGAGGCAGGTCCCAGACCAGGCCCGACGGGCGCTCGGGCGAGCCCGGGGCGGGAGCGGTGGCGGGGCCGGGCCGGCGTTCCTCGGGGGAGGCGCTGTCCAGGGCCAGCACCCGCCACGCTCCCGCGCGGAACGCCTCGGCGACCGTACGGCCCTCAAGGTGCGGATGCCCGGCGACGTCCAGGGCGGCGAAGAGCAGGACCCGGCGTTCGACCGGGATCGCGCCCAGGATCTGGCGGCCCATCATCGCTCCGGCGAAGGCGGGCGCGGCCAGATGGGAGACGCTGCGGCTGCGGGTGAGCGCGTGCGGGTGGGTGGCGCGCAGGGTGCGGTAGACGGCGGTGGCGAAGTCGTCGTCGTACAGCCGCAGCACGACGCGCAGATCGGGCCGCACCGACCTGGCGTACAGGGAGGCTTCCAGGTTGGTGGTGTCCGCGCTGGTCAGGGCGAGCAGGGCGTGCGCACGGTGGATCTTGGCGGCTTCCAGGACGCCTTCCTGGGTGACGTCACCGAGGACGACGGGCACGCGCAGCCGGCGTGCCAGCGCGAGCCCGCGTGCCTCGGGGTCGGCCTCGACGCACACGACGGGGATGTGGAGTTCGCGCAGACGGGCGAGGACACGTGTACCGATCTTGCCGAGCCCGAGGAGTACGACGTGGTCGGAGAGCCCGCGGGGCGGCTTCCGCAGCGCGGTCCCGCTGCGGAACGTACCGAGGCCCTCCAGCACGGCGGCGAGGAGCACGGGGAGCAGCAGCAACCCGACGAGACCGGAGAGGAGTTGGAGGATCTGGCGGCCGAGGGGTTCGTCGAGGGCGGGGTCGTTGATGGCGAAGAGATCGAGGAGGGTCAGATAGGTGGCGTGCAGCGGATGGTCGCCCGTCGTCGCCATGGACGCGACGGCGAGCGCCACCACACAGGCCACCAGGCCCGCGAGCGACCACCGCAGCCGCCGGGAGAACAGCCTGCCGAAGGGCAGGACACTGCGTCCGGCGGGAAGCGGCGGCCCGGAGTACGACACCGCCTCCAGGACGACGGTGCCGCGGCCGGTCGCAGCGGCCACGGAGCGTTCGTCGGGCAGGAGCCGAGGCCCGTGCTCACCGCTGCTCTCCGAACCGTCCGCGCCGGCCGGGTCGTTGGTGGTGGCCGAGAGCAGGGCCAGCGTGCACAGGCCCGGGTCGGCGACCTCCCCGGGGCCCGGGGGCTGCCGTTCCACGGCCCGGAGCATCAGCCCGTCGGTCTGTACGACCTTGCTGGTCCCGGCGACCGCGGTCGCCGCCAGCGCGGGTGCGGCGGTGTCGGCGTCGGAGAGAACGGTCGTGGAGGCGTCGAGGAGTACGGGCCCGGACGGACTGCCGTTCCCGTTGCCATTTCCTCCACCGTCTCCTGCGGCATTCGCTCCGGTGCCGACACCGGCGTCGGCCATACCCGCCATGGCCAGGGCGGAGGCCTGGTCGAGGAGGGCCTCGATGTGCTGGCCGAGGCGGCGGTTGTAGAGCCGGACGACCAGGCGCAGACGGGGGTTGAGGCGCCGGGCCATCAGTGCGGCGCGGATGTTCGTCTCGTCGTCGTCATGGACGAGCGCCAGTGCGGCGGCATGCTCGACACCGGCTTCGGCGAGTACGGCCTCGGTCAGGACGGCGGCCTCCAGCACCCGGGCGGGGCGGGGCTCCTCGGAGGTGGCGGACCGATTCGTCGAGGCGGTCCCCCGGGGAGACGTGGCTCCACGGGTCAGAGAGACGGTGGCCCGGCCTGCCACGCCCTCACCGGTGCCTCCGCTTCCGCTCCCGCCGGTGCTGTTGCCGCTTCCACCGCCGCCGATGCCGCCGTTGGCCGTCGCCCGGGTCACCGCCGCCGACACGCGGTCGAGCAGCGCCGAGGCACGGGCCCGCCCGACGACCGGCGGCCGTACGGTGCCCTCGGCGGACGGCACGACCAGCGTCACCCGTTCGCCGTAGACGCCACGCAACTCGGCCGCCAGCCGGTGCGCGAGGGCATCGTCCCCGCACACCACCATGTGCGCACCGCGATCGTCCGACCCGCTCTGATTAGGAAGGCTCGCCACAACAGCACAGAGTGCCTCACCGGTACGGACGGTTGCACAGGGGCCTGCCGCAAGGGAGTTGAGGCGGGGGTTCCGCGGGACACTGGCCGCCCGAACCGACCGTAGACCGAAGACCGTACTGCCAGAGGATGGTGACGAGTGATGCCCCAAGACGAGCCCGTACAGCCGGAGAAGCCCGAGGAGCCCGTGGAGTCGGTGAAGCCCGTGGAGCCGGTGGAGTCGGTGGGGACCACATCGGCGCAGCCGCCGGAGGGCGTTCCCATGGATGTCCTCGCGGAGGTGCCCAAGGGCAACCCGGCCGTCGCGCTGCTGGAGCGGCTGGCCGAGAAGCTGGGCGGGCGTGCCTCGGTGAGCGCCGTCTACGGCGAACCCGTGACGAGGAACGGCGTCACGGTCATCCCCGTCGCCAAGGTCGGGCTCGGCTTCGGGGTCGGTGTGGGCCGCGAGGCAGGCGCGGCCAAGACCGGCGAGGGAGGTGGCGGAGGTGGCGGCGCGGGCGCGAAGCCCATCGGATTCATCGAGATCCAGGAGGGCTTCGCCACGTACCGCCCGATCCGCGACCCCTGGGTCGATGTCTTCGTCCCGCTGGCGGTGGTCGCACTCGGCAGTGCGCTTCCCGGGATCATCGGGGCGCTGCGCCGCAGGAAGTGACGGCTCGGGCACGCCTTGGCCGGAAGGCGGGCGTGCCCTGGCCGGAACACGCGCACGCCCGGCCGGAACATCGGGATGAGAAGCTGTGCCGGAACGGGCGTACTGAAGGTGGAGGGCAACCCATCCAGGAAGCCCTTCCCTACCGGAGGTACCTCTCCCGTGACCACAACCGACACGGCACCGCCCAGGGTTGAGGACGCCGAGCCGAGCGAACCGCGGGGCTGGCAGTTCAACTCACCCCTCGTCCTGATCATGCTGCTGATCGTGGGGATCGTGCTTCAGGGCCCGATCCGCGGGGCGCTGTCCGCGCCGGTGATGCAGAGCTGGATGACCGTGTTCGTCGCGGTGATGGTGCAGGCGCTGCCCTTCCTCGTACTCGGAGTGCTGCTGTCGGCGGTCATCGCGGTGTTCGTCCCGCCGTCGTTCTTCGCCCGCGCGCTGCCGGGGCGGCCCGCTCTGGCGGTGCCGGTCGCGGGGATGGCCGGGGCGGTGCTGCCGGGCTGCGAGTGCGCGTCCGTGCCGGTGGCGGGGGCGTTGGTGCGCCGGGGTGTCACGCCCGCGGCGGCGCTGGCGTTCCTGCTGTCCGCGCCGGCGATCAACCCGATCGTGCTGACCGCGACGGCTGTCGCGTTCCCCGGAAAACCGCAGATGGTCGCGGCCCGTTTCGTGGCGAGCCTGCTGGTGGCCTGCACGATGGGCTGGCTGTGGCAACGGCTGGGCCGCGCCGACTGGTTGCGCCCGCCGGCCCGCCCGGCGTCCGACGGCCTCGGCAAGGGTGCGGCGTTCTGGGGATCCGTACGGCACGACGTGATGCACGCGGGCGGCTTCCTGGTGGTGGGCGCGATGGCCGCGGCCACGCTCAAGGCCGTGGTCCCGGAGGAGTGGCTGAGCCTCGCGGCCGACAACCCGGTGGTGTCGGTCCTCGCCCTGGCGGTCCTGGCCGTACTGCTCTCCATATGCTCCGAGGCGGACGCGTTCGTGGCGGCGTCCCTGACCCAGTTCTCGCTCACGGCCCGGCTGACGTTCCTGGTGGTCGGCCCGATGATCGACCTCAAGCTCTTTGCGATGCAGACGGCCACGTTCGGCCGCGAGTTCGCCCTGCGCTTCGCGCCCGCCACCTTCGCCCTGGCCGTCCTGGTCTCGGCCCTGGTCGGGGCGGTGCTCCTGTGAACCGCCAGGCCCAGGCAGCCGTCCTCTTCCTCACCGGCGGCGCGATCCTGCACGCCGCCCTCACCGACCTCTATCTGCGGTACGTCAAGGCCGGGTTGCAGCCGTTGCTGGTGGCGGCGGGGGTCGTCCTGATCGCCACGGCGGTCGCGACGGTCTGGTACGAGCGGCAGGCGGTGCGTGTGTCCGACGGGGACGACATAGTGGCTGAAGCCGCGGCCCGCACTGAAGCCCCGGCCCGTACTGAAGCCCTGGCACGCGCTGACGCCCCGGATCAAGTGGGCGCCCTGGCTCAAGTCGACGCCCCCGCCGACCTCCATGAGCACGCCCATACCGACGCCGACGCCGACACCCACCCCCACGCCCACCACGAACCCCGTATCTCCTGGCTCCTGGTCCTCCCCCTCCTCGCCCTCATCCTCGTGGCGCCGCCGGCACTGGGCTCGTACAGCGCGATGCGTACCGGCACGGCCCTGCAGAAGCAGCCCTGGGGCTTCGAGGACCTCCCCGCAGGCGAGACGGTCCGGCTGAACCTCGTCGACTACGCGGGCCGGGCGGCGTACGACCACGGCCGTTCCCTCAACCACCGGCACATCAAGATCGCCGGCCTGCTGGCCCTGGACCGCGACGGCACCCCGTACCTGGTCCGTATGGCACTCAGTTGCTGCGCCGCCGACGCCCAGCCGGTGAAGATCGGCCTGACCGGCCGGATCCCGCCCGTCCTGCGACCGGACAGCTGGCTGGAGGTCACCGGCACGTACACCGCCAAGCAGACCAAGGACCCGGTGAACGACGGCATCATCCCGTTCCTCGACGTCACCGAGGTGAAACCGGTCAAGGCGCCGCGGGACCCGTACGACGAGAGCTGGAACGGCTGACCCGGGCGCAGGCCGCCGACGCCACCGACTTCGCGGTGGAACCTGTCGATCCTCTGTCGATAGCCGGCGTACGGGGGGAGGGGTGCTCAAGTCTGGGCCAGGATGAGCGAGTTGAAGGCTCACCCACTCTTCCCGGAGGCCGCAACCATGCCCCGCAGTCACCCGCACCCGCACTCGCTCCCCCACCCTTCCCGACGCGCCCTCCTGGGCGGCGCCGCCCTCACCGCGTTCGCGGTGGCGACGGGCGCAGGCGCAGGTACGGCGAACGCAGCCACCGCCACCACTGGGCACGGCGGCGGCACATGGCCGACCGAGTTCCCGCTCCCCAACGGCTTCCTCCCCGAGGGCATAGCCATCGGCAGAAAGCCGTACGCGTACATGGGTTCGCGTGCCAACGGCGCCCTCTACCGCACGGACCTGCGGACCGGCGAGGGCAGGATCCTCTTCGCGGGCGGCACCGGCCTGATAGCCGTCGGCCTGAAGCTCGACCACGACGGCCTCCTGTACGTGGCCGGCAATACAGGTGTGGCCCGTACCCATGACTCACGCACGGGCGAAGTGGTCGCAACACACCAACTGACGGAACCGACCGGCCACTTCATCAACGACGTCACGCTCCTGGGCGACCGCGCCTGGTTCACCGACTCACGCGCCGCCGCGCTCTACGGAGTACCGCGAGGCCGAGCCGGAACCGTGAAAACCCTCCCCCTCACGGGCGACTGGGTCCAACTCCCCGACGTCAACAACGCGAACGGCATCGTCGGCACGCCCGACGGCCGCGCCCTGATCGTCGTCAAGAGCACCCCGGGCGAGCTCTACAACGTGAACCTCAGGACGGGCCACGCCACGAAGATCACCCTGATCGGGGCGGCCAACGTAGTCAACGGCGACGGCCTCTACCGAACAGGCCGAACCCTGTACGTGGTCCAGAACCGCCTGAACCTCATCAGCGTGTTCCACCTCAACGCCAAGGCCACGACAGCCACCCTGACCGGCACGATCACGGACCCCCGCTTCGACGTCCCCACCACCGCGGCCCGCTTCGGCAACCGCCTCTACCTCGTCAACGCCCGCTTCACCAGCCCGCAGACCCCGGAGACGACGTTCACGGGGGTGGCGGTCCCGATCTGACGCGGAGGGCTACGGCGCGATCGCAGGACGAGTACCCGTACGGGGCCGAGTACGAGGACGGGGCCGGGGACGGGGACGAGTACGGATGGGGCGCCAAGGCCCCTTTCCGGCAAGGGAATTCCGAAACTCTCCCGCCCGGATCCGGCGGGTGGGAGAGGGGGTCAGGCGGTGGCAGTGGTGGTGTCGTCGTAGGCCAGGTCGCCGCCCAGCTCGCGGGATGCCTGGGCCTGGGCGAGGAGTTCCCTGGCCTTGGCCTCGACGCCTTCGATGGCGTCGGCACCGGCGACGAAACGCAGCGGCGGCTCGGCCCGGTCGGCGATGTTCAGCAGGGCGCGGGCGAGCTTGGCGGGGTCGCCGGTCTGCTGCCCGTTCATGCTCTTCCAGGCCGCGATGGTGGCGGTGGTGCGCTCGGCGTAGTCGTCGATGGTCGGCTCGGGCCAGGTGGTGGAGGCGTCCACGAGCAACTCGGTGCGGAAGAAGCCGGGTTCGACGACGGTGGTGCGAATCCCGTACGGCTCGACGTCGTAGCGCAGCGACTCCATCCAGCCCTCCACACCGAACTTGGAGGCGGCGTACGCGACGCAGAACTCCTGCCCGATCAGACCGGCGGACGAGGAGAGCGTGATGACGTGGCCGGCGCGCTGCCTGCGCAGGACGGGCAGGACGGCGCGGGTGACGTTCATCGGACCGAAGAGGTTGGTCTCGATCTGCCGGCGCATCTGGTCGGGCGTGATCTCCTCGAAGTAGCCGGCGAAGAAGTTCCCGGCGTTGTTGATCAGCACGTCGATACGGCCGAAGCGGTCGACGGCGGCCTGCGCGGCGGCCTCGGCGTCCTCCGGGCTGGTGACGTCCAGCTTGGTGACCAGCAGATTGTCCTGCGGCCCGCCGAGAGTCTTCTCGACCTCTTCGGGGCGACGGCCGGTGGCGACGACCTGGTGACCTGCGGCGAGGGCCTCGCGTGCGATGTCGGTGCCGAGACCGCGTCCGGCGCCGGTGACGAGAATGACCTTGCTCATGGCTGGGTTCCTTTCAATTGGTGCGGTGATGAATTGGCGCGGTGATGAGGGGTGGGGTCGAGGAAGGGTGGGGCTGAGAAGGCGATCAGGCCTGATCGGTGGGCATGATCCACAGCTCGCCGACGGAGGCGTGGCGTGGCCGGGTGACCATGTACGCGACGCCGTCGGCGATGTCGTCGGGGGCGAGGACCTCGGTCTGCTCGAAGAAGGTGCCGATCGCTTCGCGGATCTCGGGCTTGTGGTCGTTGTGCGAGCCCAGCTCGGTGTCCACGCCGCCCGGCTCCAGGACACCGACGCGTACGTGCCGCTGGGTGACCTCCTGGCGAAGGGACTCGGTGAAGCCGTTCATGCCGAACTTGGTCAGGTTGTAGACGCCGTATCCGTTCCAGGCGACCCGGCCCGCGATCGAGCTGATGTTGACGACGTCGGCGACCCGGCGCGGCCCGTCCTCGGCGGCCCTGAGCAGGTGCGGGAGGGCGGCGCGGGTGGTGTAGAGCAGACCCTGGACGTTGACGGCGATCATCCGCTCCCACTCCTCGACGTCCGCGTCGACGACGGGCCCCAGGAGCATCAGACCCGCGTTGTTGACCACGATGTCCAGGCGTCCGAAGCGCTCGACGGTCCGCTGTACGGCGGCCTCGGCCTGGCCGCGGTCGGCGATGTCCGCCTCCACGACCAGCGCGGTGCCGCCCGTCTTCTCGATCTCGGCGGCGAGCTCTGTCAGACGGTCCTTACGGCGGGCCACGAGGACGACGGAGGCACCGTCCTCGGCGAGCCGACGGGCGGTGGCGGCCCCGATACCGCTGCTCGCACCGGTGACGAGAGCGATGGTGTGGGTCAGTTTCGTTGGCATGGGGGTGTCCTGTTCTTGCTTGGGTTCTCTGGGCGAGCGCGGCGTGGGGCCGGGGGACCGGACCTGTACGTACGGAGGGGCGCGGCGGGCGCAGGTCACGGCGGTGGCGAGCGCAGGTCACGGTGGTGACGGCGCAGGGGGCCGATACGGCGCGGAGGCGGGTGAAGTACGGTGCGGCGCTCCGCTGCTACGCGGCGGGCGCGACGGGTACGGCGCCCATCTGCTGGAGGATGCCGAGCATGTCGAGCTGGGCGCGCTCCTCGACGATCTTGCCGCCGGCCAGGCGGTAGAACGCCATGCTCTCGGCACGGATGGCCTTGCCGGTCGCCTCGACGCCGGCGAAGGGTCCCTGGTGGGTGCCGGTCATGACGTACCGGACGGCGACGGTGTCGCCCTCGGCCCGCATGTCCTCCGCCGTCCACTCGAGGTCGGGGATGGCCTTCATGTTGGCGGCGACGACGCCGAGGTAGGTGTCCCGGCCCTGCTGTGTCGTTCCGGCGAAGTGCATGACGATGTCCGGGCTGATGAATTTTCTGGCCAGCGCGGGATCGCCGGTGGGCAGGAACTCGCTGGTGAAGCGCTGCATGATGCGCTTGTTCGCCTGGGCGGTCCGGTGGCTCCACGATGCGGACTCGGCGGCGACGCGGGACGGCGACCGGGAGCCGGTTTCGGTGCTCGTGCTCTTGCTGGTGCCGGTGTTGCCGTGGACCGTGCCGACGGCGTCCGCGGCACCGGCCCCGAAGGCCGCGAGGCCGAGCGCTCCCAGCGCCGTGACGACGACGGCCCGCTTCTTGTATCGACGCATTGCCAGTCCCTTTATCTCGGGTGATCCGGGTGATCCGGGTGATCCGGGTGATCCGGGTGATCGGAGGGATCGGGGGATCGGAGGGATTCACACCGCCATATGCGGTGCATGCGGTGCATGCGGTGCATGCGGTGCATGCGGTGCACCACCAACAGAACCGGTTGTCACGGGAGGGTGGGAGTCCCTGCTGAGGGGGTCACTGAGAGGGACCCCCAGGCGCCGGGAAGCGCTCGTAGAGTGGAGAACATGGCAGGCAGAAACGACCCGTACGGCACTAATCGCGATGTCCGTGGCGATTTCCGCGCAGAGATCCGGGAATTCCTGGGCACGCGACGGGCCAGGGTCACCCCTGAGCAGGCCGGACTGCCCACGTACGGCGGCGACCGCCGACGGGTCACCGGTCTGCGCCGGGAGGAGGTGGCCCTGCTGGCGGGCATCTCCAGCGAGTACTACACGCGACTGGAACGCGGCAACGCCACCGGCGTCTCCGAGAGCGTCATCGACGGCATCGCACAGGCGCTGCAGCTCGACGAGGCCGAGCGAATCCACCTGCTCGACCTGCTGCGAGGGGCCGGCACGACCCGTCCGCCGCGCCGTCGGCCGGTTCAGCAGCGCGTCCGGCCCGCGGTACAACGCGTGCTCGACTCGATGACCGGCACACCCGCGTTCGTACTGAGCGGACGCCTGGACATCCTGGCGGCCAACGCCCTAGGGCGAGCGCTGTTCTCCCCGGTCTACGCGGCGCCCGCCGACTCCGCCGCCCCCGCCGACCCGGCACGCCCACCGAACAACGCCCGCTTCGTCTTCCTCGACCCGCACGCGACCGAGTTCTTCCGCGACTGGGACGAGGTCGCGAACGACACGGTCGCCATGCTGCGCGCCGAGGCCGGCCGCGACGCCTACGACCGGCGGCTGACGGACCTGATCGGGGAACTGTCCACCCGCAGCGAGGAGTTCCGCCGCCGTTGGGCAGCCCACAACGTCCGAATCCACACCACCGGCGCGAAGCGCCTCCACCACCCGGTGGTCGGAGACCTGGACCTCCCCTTCGAAACCTTCCCACTCGGCACGGACCCCAGCCAGCTCCTCCTCACCTACACCCCCGAGCCCGCTTCCCACTCCCAGGAGGCCCTCAACTTGCTGGCGAGCTGGTCTGCGACGAAGAACGACGACCTCGCGGATCCCGCGTCGACAGACACCCCCGCATCGACCGACGACTCCGAGCTGGCCGAGCCACGCGACTGATGTCCTGCGCGCTGCGCCCCGCCCTGGCTGCTGGCTGGGGCACATGGCCGTGATTGTTCGGCGAGTTGGCCGAACGTTACGTGGCACGCCGACAGCGTCGCTGGGACGCGGCACGGGCTGAGTACGAAGCCGTACGGCTACTGGAACGCGCTCCGCGACCGGCCGACCGTCCCTCGTTGTGTGCGCAGGACCTTCGAGATCCCTGCGCGCACGGCAGCTTCAGCCAGGGCGCCGGTAGTAACGGCCGAAAGGCCAAAGGCATCTGACGGAGGATCCTCGGCCGTGGCACGGCTCCCGTTCCTGGTGCCGATTGGCGTATGGGGCGGAGATAGATCACCAGGTTGGCCAGCAGGGAGGTGAACTTCACGTCCTTCTCCTGTTCGGCCGGGTCGCTATCCGTCACCGTGCTGTACTGGCCGAAGCTCACCCAGTCCGAGAAGCCGTCGAACGCCTCGACCGCCGGGCTGAACCTGCGACACGCACGCGTGGTCGCCCGCTGGGCTCATAACAGTGCAGTGATCGCTGGTGTCTTGGCGGCGTTCTTCGGTTCCTGGCCGTGATCAGAAGGGCAGCAGGCCGTGCGCAGGAAGCGCGGGAGCGGGCCGAGTCCGAGCTCGCGAAGGCTGCCGCGGCAGTGAGTGATGAGAGCCCGGTCAGGTAGGGCGATTGACGCGTCTGTCCTGGTCAGGATCCGGGGCTCGAAGCCGTGCGGGATGTCCCACTCCCGGGTCGGTGCCATCCCAGCTGCGGGCCCTTGAGGGGCGTGGGTCGGGTCACACCTTCTTGACGACGATCGTGTCCGGGACCAGCTTCTCCAGGTCGTCGACGTCCGAGGTGAAGACGGTGACCTGTCCCTTCTGCTGTCGCGCGATGACGGCGAGCACGGCGTCGATCGCGTACTTGTGGCCGTGCAGCTTGGCGTCGGCCAGGAGCCGGCGTGCCTGGCGGGCCTCGTCCTTCCCGATGTCGGCGACCTGGAGCCGGGACAGGACCCAGTCCCAGCGCTGTTCGGTCGTTCTGCCGTCATACGCCTCGACCAGGGTCATCGGCGACGTCAGCACTTCGGCCTCCCCTCGCGCTGCGAGGTCGAGCCAGGCGATCATCTTCCGATCACCGCGCACTGCCAGGGAGAGGGCTTCACAGTCCAGGACGAAGACACGTAGCGGCCTCTGCCCGTGCTCACCGGCTCGCTTCTTCACGCAGCCTCTCCGGCGTTGTGCTGTCCGGAGGTGCGGCGCCGCTCGTGTTCGGCGTCGAGATCCTCCAGCTCGTCGAGGGCTGCCACACGCTCGTCCTCAGTCACGGGGCCGTGTTCTTCCTGTAGCCAGTCGACCAGTTCCAGGAGCCGGTCCCGGTCGCGCTTGAAGCGCAGCGCCTCGGCGACGTACGCCGACAAGCCCCGCTCTGCCGCGTCCGCGCGGATCTCGTCCAGGAGATCCTCGGGGATCGTCACGGTCACCTTCTTTGTCGCCATACAGGAGACCATACTCTTGGTATCACGCTACGTACCAGTGAGGCGCGGCCGACGATTCGATGTTCAGGCTGCCGTGGCAGGGCGTGGGCTGCCGTGAAAGACCTGGCTGGTGTGCCAAGAGCGGTGGATCGTGGCGACGGGGTGGGCGCCCGGTTGAGGTCCGATGATTGGTCGGTCGGCGAGCGCGATGACGTGCTCGCGGGCGGCGGAGCTGTGGCCGATAAAGCGCTGGGAGACCAGGATGCGGTGGCCCTCGCCGGCACCGAGGACGCCCTTGTCGAAGAGCTTGTGGTGCAGCGAGCACAGGCACAGTCCGTTGTCGACGTCGTCCGGTCCGTCGAACGCCCACCAGCGCACGTGTGCGGCCTCCAGCCCGACCGGCACCGCGCCGATTCTGCCGTCGTAGCCGCAGAAGGCGCACTGATACTCGTAGGCCGTCAGGACCCGCTCCCGCATCCGCGGATCCCGCCGCCTCCGTGCGGTGGCCGAGAGCTGTCCGGTCTCCGCCGGCTCCAGCTCCAGGCCGACGGCTTCGCACAGATCGCCGTGGAGCGAAGGCGGGAAGTGCAGGTCGAGGAGGACCCGTGCCATCCGGCCGAGCAGCGCCGGCTCACGCCGCAGCGCTGCCCTCAGTTCCGGCGCCAGCCGTCCAGTGGCCCCCGCACCCCGCAACTCCCGCACCCCGCTGCCGGGGCTGCCCGGTCCGCGATCGGTGCGCACCTCCCACACGCCGTCGCTCACCAGGTGGTGGAACGGGTAGGCCGGAGTCGTCCTGTTCGGCGGACCGTACTCGGTCAGCAGCCGCTGCAGATCCTCCTCCACCGCGCTGTACCGCACTTCGCCGGCGGCATCCTGCTGGAACCGACCGAGGGCGTAGAGCAACAGCAACGGCTTGTGCGGAGCGCGGGTCCCGCTTCTGCTCCACTGCCTCAGCTTTGCGGTGCGCTCCAGCCAGTCCATGACCGGCGATCGTAGTCGCGCCTCGTCGACCAGCGATCTGCGCATGTGGAAAGCCTAACGAGTCGTGGCGAGGTGATTGCGACGTGTCGCAACCAGGTGGCGCCATCGTTCGCGGGTCCGTTGTTCTCCGTCGATCCACCGTGCTCGCGCGGTGTGCTCGGGAAGCGGAAGGCCGGCCATGAAGTGGGCGATGTCGACGTAGTAGGCGCGCACCCTCACAGGTCGAACAGGCTCTCCTGGAAGTTCTCGACGACATCCCGTCGCGGGTAGAACAGGCCTAGCAGCAGGAAAGTCTTGGGGCGGGCTGCGACGTTGCCCACGAAGCAGTGCACGGCCTTCTCCGGAGTGACCATCCGGTCGAACCAGCGCTCGCGGAGCTTCTCCTCCACGTCTTCCTTCCCGTACTGGCGAAGGAACTTGCGGTACGACTCGCCCGCCTCCCAGTCCCTTAGCCCCATGTTGTGACCGCCGCACTCCTTGTCCGCGCATCGGAAGCTGTACCGGAACTCAATTGGCACCCACTCCAGTTGGCGAAGGTCCTGAGCGAGGAGATCCAACTGATCAGCCAGGGCGGCCTTCGAAGCGGGCCAGGGTTCGGCAGGGGCGAAGCGGAAGCCAGTGAATTCCGCTGGGCGGAAGATGCCGAGCGACGTACCCCGCATCTGTTGATCTCGCTTAATGGCGCATAGGGACGGCGCCACGAGGGGCCGGATATGCGAGAAGCGTTCGCGCCAGCCGTCCGCTGACCCAAGGCGCTCGACAACCTTGAGAGTCTCCATGTTGGGGCGCAAGCTCTCGGGGCGACGGTCGCCGTGGTGCCGGTGCACGTCGACCTCAATGATTGAGTACTTGGCGAACTGGCTCTCTTCATGCAGCAACCGGAAAGGGACCGGGAAGAGCCGCACGTGCTCTGGCGCTCCCTGGTCGAGCCGTATGCCGGCCACGCAGCTTGTCTCGTGGTACTTCGTGGACAGTTCCGGATACGTCTTCACCGTGATCATGATCCGCGCGCGCTGCCGACTCCTCGATCCCATGATTGCCCCCTCGACTGATCTCCCGATCTGATAGGAGGAGAGGCATGGGCCACCGGCAAGAGCGCGTGCAGGAGCGAGAGATGAAGTCAGGCCAGGGGAATTACAGGCAAGGCTGCCTGTTTGCTGACCGTCTCTAGAACGACCTGGCGGTGGCAGCGGCTCTCGTCCTTCTCGAAGCACAGCACCGCGACCCGGGATTGCAGGGCGCGCTCGGCGAGGCGATCGAGATCGGACTGGGCCTCTGCAGACTGCAGCAGGCCACGGAAACGCGTCCGACCCAAGTCGACGCGGCCGTCCCAGAAGGGCTCCCGGTTGTCCTTGGGATTCCCCAGGCCACGCAGGTGGATGTACTCGATGTCGGCCTCGGCCAGGGCCTCCCCGAGCCGGGTCTTGCTGAAGCCCCTCTTGCGGCTGATCGGGGTGAGCCGTACGTCCGCCACGACATCGATACGGCTGTCGAGGAGCGAGGCTACGAACGAGTCGATGTCCCGGCCTTCGTACCCCGCGGACCAGAGGCCGGGAGAGTCCGGGACTGCCCGGAACAGGTCATCGAGGGAGACCGTAAGAGCCTCGGCGACCGCGCCAACGGTGAAGAAACCTGGCTGGATCGCTCCCCCGCTTTCCAAGCGGCCCAGCGTCCCGACGGCGATGCCCGCCTCCTTGGCCAGCCGGTCCCGCGTCCACCCGCGGTTCTCCCGTAATGCACGAACCCGCTGAGCGAGCGCGCGGGCGTGGGGAGGCGCTGAGCGAGGACCTGCCATGTGCGGTGTTCCTAACGACCGTTGGGGTGGCCCGCACGGGTGCTCCTGGTCAATTACGAGCCCTGGATTGGCGAACGCGCAGGTCCGAGGGCGCGCGAGCACCGCTCTTCCTGCGGCACTGGAGACTGCTCCTGGGAGAAGCCGACCAAGACCTTCTCCCAGATTTCTCCCAAGCGATCTCCAGGAACCACTCAGGGGCCCGACCCGCACTGCGGATCAGGCCCCTGACCTGGTACTTCACTGTCGGGGTGGCGGGATTTGAACCCACGACCTCTTCGTCCCGAACGAAGCGCGCTGCCAAGCTGCGCTACACCCCGATGTCGCTTCGAGCAGGCTACTTGCGTGAGCCATGTCCGTGGCGACGTCGTTTACTTTAGCCCACCGGTGGCCGGAGACGAAATCCGGTTTTCGGGGGGTCGGTGGCGGCGTGGGACGGGGCGGATGTGGTCGAGGGCGACGAGGAGGAGGGCCAGTGCGTAGCAGGCGAGGCCCAGGACGGTGGCGTTGCCGAGGACCTCTACGTAGCCGTGTCGGGAGACGTCCAGGAAGGGGTACGGGTAGCGGGCCTGGGTGCCGGCAGGCAGCAGCGCGCCCCGGGCCAGGGTGAAGGCCAGGTACGCGGCGGGCAGCACCAGCCACGTGGCCGCGCTGTGGAGACGCAGCGGGCCCGGGCGGGTCAGCAGGAACCAGTCCACTACGGCCATGACCGGGACCGCCGTGTGCAGGAGCTGGTTCGTGAGGGCCGGCCAGCCGGTGAGCGTCCCGGTGTCGCCCGTGATGGAGAGAGCGCTCGAACCGTTCGCCAGGATCACGTGCTGGACCAGGCCCGCGCCGACCGCGTACAGCATCGCGCCGGCGGTGACCGACGGCGGTAGCGGGCGGCGGGCCGTCCATGCCCGCCACGCCGAGGCGGTGAACACCGCGGCCACCACGACGCTGCTCAGGATCGTGAAGTGGCTCATGACCCGGGACGGGGTGCCCAGGACCAGCGCGAGCGTCACACCCGCGGCCGCCGTCAGCGCGACGAGGAGGCGGAAGACGGCGACCAGGGGGCGGCGGACGCGGGGGACCACCGCGTCCGCCGGGACGACGGGGACGATGGCGGCGGCGTTGGCGGCCACGCCTGGGAGGACGGGTATGTCCGGGATATCTGCGGGCAGAGGGGCGGTCATTCCCTCACGTTAAGCGGGTTGAGCAAAAGGGGCGAGATGGGTTGAACCGGTCGGGCGGTGCCGCTTTCCATGCCGCTACATGCCCCTGCGTGCCTCACTCGCCACCACGCACTCCACGCGTCAGCGCTCGCCCCCGCCATCCCCTGCGCGTCAGCGCTCGCCCCGCCGCCCAACCACAACCCCCGAAGCCCCTTCGGCCCCGCAACTCCAACCGCCCCGGGACCCCCTCGGCCCCGCAGCTCCCACGGCCTTGGGCCCCGGGCCGGAGCCCTCAGCCCCGCCCCACCAACGTGAGCAACGTAGCCTCCGGCGGGCACGCGAACCGTACGGGCGTGTAGCGGTTCGTGCCGCAGCCCGCCGACACGTGCATGTACGCCGTCCGCCCGGACTCCGTCTCCGTGTGTGTGGACAGGCCCTTCACCCGTTCCGTGTCCAGGTCGCAGTTGGTGATGAGGGCGCCGTAGAACGGGATGCACAGCTGGCCGCCGTGGGTGTGGCCCGCCAGGATCAGGGGGTAGCCGTCCGCGGTGAAGGCGTCCAGCGTGCGCAGGTACGGGGCGTGCACGATGCCCAGCGAGAGGTCGGCCGAGTCGGACGGGCCGCCGGCCACACGCGCGTAGCGGTCGCGCTTGATGTGCGGGTCGTCGAGCCCGGTCAGCTCGACCTCGAAGCCGTCGATCTTCAGCGAACCCCGGGCGTTCGTCAGGTTCAGCCAGCCCGCCGCGTCGAAGCCGTCGCGCAGCGGCTCCCACGGGTTGTGGATCACGCCGACGACGGGCGCGTTGCCGTTCAGCCCGTGCCTGCCCTGCGCCTTCTCGAGCAAGTAGCGGGCGGGGTTGCGGGGTTTGGGCCCGTAGTAGTCGTTCGAGCCGAAGACGTACGCGCCCGGGAACTCCATCAGCGGACCGAGGGCGTCCATCACCTCGGGCACGCCCTCCGGGTCCGACAGGTTGTCCCCGGTGTTGATGACGAAGTCGGGACGCAGCCCGGCCAGCGACCGCAGCCAGCGCTGCTTCTTGCGCTGGCCGCTCACCATGTGGATGTCGGAGACCTGGAGCACGCGCAGCGGTCGCATCCCGGGCGGCAGCACCGGGACCGTCACCCGTCGCAGACGGAAGGAGCGGGCTTCGAAACCCGCCGAGTAGAGCAGACCGGCGGCGCCAGCCGCCGCGATTCCCAGAGGTACTCCGTATCGCGCGCGCATGAGCCCATCGTGTCAGACCCCACACACTCGTAAGACCATCGGAGGACCGGCGGAGCGGCATCGAAGGGGCGCCGGAGAAGCATCGGAGGCGCGTCGAGGGGAGCGCCGGAAATCCATGGGCAGCGGTCGCACCACACCTGCGACAATCACCCCATGACCACGCTCAAGTCGAAGCTGCAGGCAGACCTCAACGCCGCGATCAAGGAGCGCGACGAGCTCCGCTCCTCGACGCTCCGGCTGACCCTCGCCGCCATCCAGAAGGAGGAGGTCGCGGGCACGTCGAAGCGCGAGCTCTCCGACGACGAGGTGCAGAAGGTGATCGCCAAGGAGGCGAAGAAGCGCCGCGAGGCGGCCGAGGCCTTCGCGCAGGGTGGCCGCGCGGAGTCGGCCGAGCGCGAGAAGGCGGAGGGCGTGGTCCTCGCCGAGTACCTGCCCAAGCAGCTCTCCGACGACGAGCTCCAGCAGATCGTCGCGCAGGCGGTCGAGGAGGCGAAGGCCGCCGGTGCCGAGGGTCCGCGCGCCATGGGCCAGGTCATGAAGATCGTGAACCCGAAGGTGGCGGGCCTGGCCGAGGGCGGCCGTGTCGCCGGGGTGGTCAAGAAGCTGCTCGCGGGCTGAGCAACTGCTGACGGGCTGCTGAGTCGGGGCCGCCGAGACGGCCCCGACCATCCCCGCACGCCGCACGCCGGTACGTGGATGGGGGCGCCCCTTGTCACAAGGGGCGCCCCCATCCACGTAACTACGGACTACGAACTACGGCCTACGGGAAGTTCCCACCATTCCCGTTCCCGCCGCCATTGTCGTTCCCGTTGATCGTCCACTCCTCGGGGATCGAGATGGTCGGATTGGGGAACTGCGGGTTGCCGTTTCCGCCGTTGTTGCCGTCACCGTTGTCACCGTCGTTCCCGCCGTTGCCCCCGTTGTTGCCGTCCTCGTCACCGTCGTCGTCCTCGTCGCCGCGGCCGTCGTCCTTGCCGGTGTCGCCGCGCGGGATGTTGACGAGGTTGAACTGGGGTGCGTCCTTGCCCTCCAGGGCCCCGGCCATCATGTCGCGCCAGATCGGTCCGGGGACCTTGCCGCCGAAGACCTTCTCGTACGGGACGCCGCCGATGGTGATGTTGGTCATCCGCCGCTTGTGGGCCGGGTCGCCGACCCAGACCGCGCCGGCCATGTTCGGGGTGTAGCCCACGAACCAGGCCGCGTAGCGCTCGTCCGTCGTACCGGTCTTGCCCGCGCTCGCCCGGCTGTCGAGGCCCGCCTCGGAACCCGTACCGTCCTCGACCACGCCCTTGAGGAGCGTGTTGATCGTGTCGGCGGTGTTCTCGGACATCGCGCGTGAGCACGTCGACTTCGGCACCGGCAGGGACTTCTTCTGGCCGCCGACGGTCTGGCGGATCGACTCGATGGCGATCGGTGAGCAGTACGTGCCCCGCGTGGCGAAGGTCGCGTACGCGCTCGCCATCGTCAGCGGGGACATCTCCTGCGTGCCGAGCGCGATCGACGGGGCCTGGTTCATCTTCTTGCCGTCGGCGCGCTCGACGCCCATCTTGCCCGCCATGTCGGTCACGGGGCAGATGCCGATGTCGCTGATCAGCTGGATGTAGTACGTGTTGACCGACTTCGCGGTCGCGTCCTGCATGTCGTACGGGCCGACCTCGGTCTCGTTCTCGTTGGCGACCGGGACGCCCTTCTCGTTCCAGCTCTTGCCGTCACAGGCCGAGACCGGGCTCGGGTAGTCCATCTCGTACGGCGACGAGTACACCTGGTTCGCCGGCTTGCCGCCCTCGATGGCCGCCGCGGCCACGATCGGCTTGAACGTCGAACCGGGCTGGTAGCCCGCGCCGCCGCCCATGTTCGCGTCCACGGACAGGTTCATCTGCGTCTCGTTCTTGCCGAAGCCGTACGGACGCGACTGGCCCATCGCGAGGATCTTGCCGGTGCCGGGCTCGACGATGGTGGCGGCGGTCGCCACGTCGTCGCTCTTGTAGACGTGGTCCTTGATCGAGGCCTGCGCCGACTCCTGGGACTGCGGGTCGAGCGTCGTCCTGATCGTCAGGCCGCCCTGGTTCCAGATCTTGGCCCGGGCCTTCTGGGTCTTGCCGAAGACCGGGTCGTTCAGGAAGACCTCGCGGACGTAGTCACAGAAGAAGCCGGCGCCCTTGACCGCGGTGATGCAGCCGTTCTTGGGCTTGCTGACCTTCAGGCCGAGCGGCTTCTTCTTGGCCTTGTCGGCCTCCGCCTGGGAGATGTCGTGGACGTCGGCCATCCGCTGCAGCACGGTGTTGCGCCGCTTGACGGCCTCCTCCTCGTCGTTGACCGGGTCGTACCGGCTCGGCGACTGGACGATGCCGGCGAGCAGCGCGGCCTCCTCCACCTTCAGGTCCTTGGCGGACTTGGAGAAGTACCGCTGGGCCGCGGCCTCGACCCCGTACGCCTGCTGACCGAAGAACGTGATGTTCAGGTAGTTCTCGAGGATCTTCTTCTTGCCGAGCTCCTCCTCGACCTGGATCGCGAACTTCAGCTCGCGGACCTTCCGGCCGAGGGTCTGCTGGGTGGCCTGGGCGACGAGATCCGCGTCGTTGCCGGCCTCCTCCACGAAGACGTTCTTCACGTACTGCTGCGTGAGCGTGGAGGCGCCCTCGGAGACGCCACCGCTCTGCGCGTTCTTGTTGAGCGCCCGCAGGACGCCCTTGAGGTCGACCGCGCCGTGCTCGTAGAACCGCGCGTCCTCGATCGCGACGATCGCCTTCTGCATGTACGGCGAGATGTCCTTGAGGTCGACCACCGTGCGGTCACGGGAGTAGACCGTGGCGATCTGGCCGCCCTTGCTGTCCAGGATCGTCGTGCGCTGGCTCAGCGGTGGCCGCTTCAGGTTGGTGGGGATCTCGTCGAACCCCTCGACCGAACCCTTGGCCGCGAGACCGAGCGCGCCGAACGCCGGCACGGCGATTCCGGCCATGACGGCTCCCGCGAGCACACTGACACCGAGGAACTTGGCGGCCTGCTGCGTTGGCGACAGACCACCGCCCGAGCGCTTCTTTGGCATGAGGGCAGCCTACGTTCTCATTCGCCGGACACACGTATAGGCCTTGGCCTAAGCTGCTCTCAACTGTCACAGCAGTAGGGCTACGTATCAATACGTCCGGCGACCCCGAATCGTTTCGGTCGGCACTCAACTTTTTTGTTGAGCACGTGCCCGAATCCGCCTCATGTGTCAGTTGGTGTCCGATGTGACGCAACTCAACTGTCCCGGTTTGCCGGGAAGGTCACGGATGTCGCCGGGTCACTCCGTTGGGTGATCTGTCGCGTACCCATAGTCCATTCGGGCCATTCAAGATTGGGCCCGAAGGGGCTGGTTGACTGTGCCCACCTTCCGTAACGTCCTCAACTGGCGGCGGTGAATATGCCGCTGCCGCCGTGGGGGAGCCTCGATTCGGGAGAGGACGGCGCCGGTATGGGCTGGGTAACCGACTGGAGTGCGCAGGCGGCCTGCCGCACTACCGATCCGGATGAACTGTTCGTTCAAGGAGCAGCGCAGAACAGGGCCAAGGCAGTGTGCACCGGGTGTCCGGTACGCACGGAGTGCCTGGCCGACGCGCTGGACAACCGCGTCGAGTTCGGCGTGTGGGGAGGAATGACGGAGCGGGAGCGCCGCGCACTGCTGCGCAGGCGGCCCACCGTCACCTCTTGGCGCAGGCTGCTCGAAACCGCGCGTACCGAGTACGAGCGAGGGGCGGGCATTCTGCCTCTCGACGAGGAAGAGGTGTACGAGAACTACGCGGCGGTGGGCTGACAGCCTCTCCGCACGCAACCGGGGTCCCATCGGCCCCGTATGCGTCAGGGGGCCACGTGACGTACACGCGACCCCGCACGGCGTCGTATACGGCGTCCGCACGCAACTGGGGCCACTGTGGCCCCGAGAGGCTACGCAGCTCCGGCCGGCGAGGTACCGGCCGCGAGCCGCTCCCCGATGTTCCGCAGCCCTGCGAGGTCGTGCACATCGCCGGGCAGCGCGGCAACTTCGGCCACCGCCACTTCGGGGTGGCGTGCGGCGAAGCGGTCGCGTGTGCGCTGCTCGCGGTGGAGCAGCTGCATGCGCTCGGCGTGCAGCCTCAACAGGCCTGCCGTGAGTTGTTCGACGGTTCGGTCGTCCGTGGGCTCGTCCGTCCCGGCTCCTTCGGCGGTGGTCCGGTCCGCGGCGGGGGAGCCTGCGTCGGGCGCGGGAGCCTGGGGAACGGTGGTCTGGGTAGCGGGTGATTCTGAACTGCCGTACGTGTCGGGAGAGTTACGAAGTCCAGCTTTCCCGCCCGACTGATCCACAATGCGGGCCTCGTCAAGATTTTCCGCGACGGCCGGATCGGCACCGGGTTCGGCCGGACCGGCCGCGGGGTGTTCGACCGGACCGGCGGCGAGGTCGAGGGTCTCCGCGGCGGCCAGCGCCCGCTCCGCCGACAGCTGGGCCGCGCCGCTGCCGTGGACGCGGTTCAGCACGAGCCCCGCGAGCGGCATGTCCTCGGCGGCCAGCCGCTCCACGAAGTACGCCGCCTCGCGCAGCGCGTCCCGCTCCGGGGCCGCGACGACCAGGAAAGCCGTCCCGGGCGCCTGGAGCAGCTTGTACGTGGCGTCCGCGCGGGTGCGGAAGCCACCGAAGGTGGTGTCCATCGCGGCCACGAACGTCTGGACGTCCTTGAGGAGCTGGCCGCCCAGTAGTTTGCCGAGGGTGCCGGTCATCATCGACATCCCGACGTTCAGGAACTTCATCCCGGCCCGGCCGCCCAGCTTCGCCGGAGCCGTCAGCAGCCGGATCAACTTGCCGTCCAGGAACGACCCGAGCCGCTTCGGGGCGTCCAGGAAGTCGAGCGCCGAGCGCGAGGGCGGGGTGTCGACGACGATGAGGTCCCACTCCTCGCGGGCCCGCAGCTGGCCCAGCTTCTCCATCGCCATGTACTCCTGCGTGCCCGCGAAGCCCGCCGAAAGCGACTGGTAGAAGGGGTTGTTGAGGATCGCGGCCGCCCGCTCGGGGTCCGCGTGCGCCTCGACGATCTCGTCGAAGGTGCGCTTCATGTCGAGCATCATCGCGTGCAGTTCGCCGTCCGCGGAGTCGTCGACGCCCTTCACCCGGCGAGGGGTGTTGTCCAGCGCGTCGATGCCCATGGACTGGGCGAGCCTGCGCGCCGGGTCGATGGTGAGGACGACCACCTTGCGGCCGCGCTCGGCCGCGCGCAGCCCGAGGGCCGCCGCCGTGGTGGTCTTGCCGACACCGCCCGAGCCGCAGCAGACCACGATGCGGGTCTTCGGGTCGTCGATCAGCGGATCGACGTCCAGGACGGCGGCGGCGTCTATGCCGCGGGCGGGCTCGTGCGAGTGGGTCGTGTCGTGTGCGCGGGCCGGGTCCTGGCTCATGAGATCCCTTGCTGACGCAGTTCCTTGGCGAGTTCGTACAGGCCCCCGAGGTCCATTCCCTCGGCGAGCAGCGGGAGTTCGTGCAGGGGCAGGTCCAGGCCCTGGAGCACGGCCCGCTGGTCGCGCTCCAACGCGTGCCGCTCGGCGTACTCGTCGGCCTGGGTCAGCAGCGGTTCCACCAGCCGCTCGGCGACCCCGCCGCGACGCGCGCCACCGAGTCCGGCGGCGGACAGCGACTTGGCGATGGCCGTGCGCGGCGCCTCGCGGGTGAGCTCCAGATCGGTCTCGTCGAGGATCGAGGGCCGCACCATGTTCACGATGATCCGCCCCACCGGCAGCCGCGCGGCACGCAGCTCGGCGATGCCGTCCGCGGTCTCCTGGACGGGCATCTCCTCAAGCAGCGTCACCATGTGCACGGCGGTCTCGGGCGACTTGAGCACCCGCATGACGGCCTGCGCCTGATTGTGTATCGGGCCGATCTTGGCGAGTCCCGCCACCTCGTCGTTCACGTTCAGGAAGCGGGTGATCCGGCCGGTCGGCGGCGCGTCCATCACCACGTAGTCGTACGCGAAGCGCCCGCGCTTGTCCTTGCGGCGCACCGCCTCGCAGGCCTTGCCCGTCAGGAGTACGTCCCTGAGGCCCGGCGCGACGGTGGTCGCGAAGTCGATGGCGCCGAGTTTCTTCAGCGCGCGACCGGCGCTGCCGAGTTTGTAGAACATCTGGAGGTAGTCCAGAAGGGCCAGTTCGGGGTCTATGGCGAGGGCGAACACCTCCCCGCCCCCTGGAGCGACGGCGATCTTCCGCTCCTCGTAGGGCAGGGCCTGCGCTTCGAATAGCTGCGCGATGCCCTGCCTGCCCTCGACCTCGACCAGAAGGGCACGCTTGCCCTCGGTCGCTAGGGCGAGCGCGAGTGCTGCGGCGACCGTGGTCTTGCCGGTACCGCCCTTGCCGCTGACGACCTGGAGCCTGCTCACGTCTTCGAGCCTAACCAGTCGGCCGCGGAAGTACGCAGGAGGCTGTGGACAAGCTGTGCGAGAGGTCCCGGGCGAGGCCCTCGACGAGGTCCGCGGAAGGGCGTGCGCGGCAGCGGATACAGTCGCCCTCATGACCAAGTGGGAATACTCAACCGTGCCGCTGCTCGTCCACGCCACGAAGCAGATTCTGGACACCTGGGGCGAGGACGGCTGGGAGCTCGTCCAGGTCGTGCCCGGGCCGAACAACCCCGAGCAGCTCGTCGCCTATCTGAAGCGCGAGAAGGCCGCATGAGCGCCGTCGAGGCGAAGCTGGCCGAGCTCGGACTGACCCTGCCGGACGTCGTGCCGCCGCTGGCCGCGTACCAGCCCGCGGTGCAGTCGGGTGTGTACGTGTACACGGCCGGCCAGCTCCCGATGGTGGACGGAAAGCTTCCGGTCACCGGCAAGGTGGGCGCGGAGGTCACTGCGGAGGAGGCCAAGGACCTGGCCCGCACCTGTGCGCTGAACGCCCTCGCGGCGGTCAAGTCGGTCGTGGGTGACCTCGACCGCATCGCGCGCGTGGTGAAGGTCGTCGGCTTCGTCGCCTCGGCCTCCGACTTCACGGGCCAGCCCGCCGTGCTGAACGGCGCGAGCGAGCTGCTCGGCGAGGTCCTCGGCGAGAAGGGCGTGCACGCGCGCAGCGCGGTCGGCGTGGCGGTGCTGCCGCTGGACGCCCCCGTCGAGGTCGAGGTCCTGGTGGAGCTGACGCACGCGTAAGTCGGTCCGCCGTTGCATGGGTATGGCTCGGTGGCGTGAGCGGATTCCGGGGCGTGGGCCTGCTCCTATGGCGTAGGCGTGCCTCCTGGGGGAGGCGATCGTTGCCTCTCGAACATCAGCCCACTCCGGGATAGCCTCCGCCCATGGCGAATGGGCAGTGGTATCCCCCTGAGTGGCCCGAGAGAATCCGCGCGCTCGCGGAGGGCACGCTGACACCGGTCGCCCCCAGGCGGGCGGCCACCGTCATGCTGCTCAAGGACACCGACTCCACCCCCGTCGTGCACATGCTGCGCAGACGCGCCTCCATGGCCTTCGCCGGAGGCGCGTACGCGTATCCGGGCGGCGGTGTGGACCCCCGGGACGACGACCGGCAGATCCGCTGGGCGGGCCCCACGCGCGCGTGGTGGGCGTCCCGGCTCGGCGTCGACGAGACCACCGCCCAGGCGATCGTCTGCGCGGCGGTGCGCGAGACGTACGAGGAGGCGGGCGTCCTGCTCGCCGGGCCCACCGAGGACACCGTGGTCGGCGACACCACCGGCGAGGAGTGGGAGGCGGACCGCGCGGCCCTGGTCGCCCGTGATCTCTCCTTCGCGGAGTTCCTGGAGCGCCGGGGGCTCGTCCTGCGCTCCGACCTCCTCGGCGCCTGGACCCGCTGGATCACCCCCGAGTTCGAGCCCCGCCGCTACGACACCTGGTTCTTCGTGGCCGCGCTCCCGGAGGGCCAGCGCACCCGCAACGCCTCCACGGAGGCCGACCGCACCGTCTGGATCCGCCCCGCCGACGCGAGGGACGGCTACGACAAGGGCGACCTGCTGATGATGCCGCCCACCATCGCGACCCTGCGCCAGCTCGGCGCGTACGCCACCGCCGCCGAGGCCCTCGCCGCGGCACCGGGGCGCGACATGACGCCCGTCCTGGCCCAGGCCCGCCTGGAAGGCGGCGAGCTGGTGCTCAGCTGGCCCGGCCACGACGAGTTCACCAAGCACATCCCGACCGGTGGAGCCTCCGCATGACCGACGCCGCCGCCCTTCCCGGCCAGCCACGGGGTGGGGTGCTCTCGGGCCCCGCCACCGCGCGTGCCGTCAACGTCCTGGCGCCCAACCCCTCCGCGATGACCCTGGACGGCACGAACACCTGGATCGTGGCCGAGCCGGACTCCGAGCTGGCGGTGGTGATCGACCCGGGGCCCCTGGACGACGTACACCTGCGGAACGTCGTCGACATCGCCGAGAAGGCCGGCAAGCGCGTCGCACTGACCCTGCTGACGCACGGGCACCCGGACCACGCGGAGGGCGCCGGACGGTTCGCGGAACTGACCGGGACGAAGGTGCGGGCGCTCGACCCGGCGCTGCGGCTCGGCGACGAGGGCCTGGCGGCCGGGAACGTCGTCACCACGGGCGGCCTGGAGCTGCGCGTCGTGTCCACCCCCGGCCACACCGCGGACTCGCTCTGCTTCCATCTGCCCGCCGACCGGGCCGTCCTGACCGGCGACACGATCCTGGGCCGGGGCACCACGGTCGTCGCGCACCCCGACGGGCGCCTGGGCGACTACCTGGACTCCCTGAGGCGCCTCAGGTCCCTCACGGTCGACGACGGCGTGCACATGGTCCTGCCGGGCCACGGGCCGGTCCTGGAGGACGCCCAGGGCGCCGTCGAGTTCTACCTCGCCCACCGCGCCCACCGCCTCGCCCAGGTCGAGACGGCGGTCGAGGACGGCTACACGACCTCGTCCCAGGTCGTCGCCCACGTCTACGCCGACGTCGACCGCTCCCTGTGGCCGGCGGCGGAGCTGTCGGTGCTGGCTCAGATGGACTATCTCCGGGAGCACGGGCTCATCGGGGAGGCCTGAGAAGCGGGAAAACGGCCCTCCTGGGGGCACGGTTTCGAAAACGCCCTCCCTAGGGGCGCGGTTTCTTGATGCCGTGCACGCGCGCGTACTCCTCGGCGAGCCACGGCCCGAGATCGTCGACGTACGACCGCAGGACGGCGGCATCACCCCTCGGCTCGTGCCCGAGGACGGCCGCCTCCCGCAGTTGCGCGGCCCGTTCCGGGTAGTACGTGCCGAACGCCTCGGCCATCTCCGTCAGATCGCTCGTCCAGCCGTTCCAGCGGGGCATGACGAGGGTGAAGGCCGTGCGGACGAGATGACGTGACATGAAGCGCACGAGGGGCCGCAGGGCCTCCTCCGAGGCGCCCGCCTCCGCGATCCGCTCGCGCCACCGGGGGAGGAACAGCGCGAGGTCGCCGTTCGTCTCGCGGGCGAGGAGCGTGTCGGGCCGGTAGCGCGGCAGGTCCTCGGCGAGGTCCTCGCCCAGCAGCGGCGTACAGAGGCAGGCCACGAACCAGCCGAGATCGTGCCTCTCCAGGTCGCTCAGCACCTGCTCCCGGCCGACCAGCAGCGTCCCCGCCCCGTCGATCTGCGGGAACTCCTTGTCCAGCGCCTCGTCGAGCGAGCGGGCGTCCGAACGGTCCGCCTCCGTGGGCTCCTCGCGCAGGGCCAGCAGCAGATCGAGGTCGGAGCACCCCACGCGCGCGGTGCCGCGCGGGATCGACCCGTACAGGTACGCGCTGTGCAGCCGCGCCCCGAAGACGTCCAGCACCCGGTCGCGGGCCGTGGCCACCACGGGCCGGAACGCGCGCGGGATCAGCCCCAGGGATCCCTCGCGTTCGATGTATCCCCGGGAGTCGAGCCCCTTGTTCGGCATGGGAACACTCTGCACGGGCCGGGCCGCGGGTTCATGTCATTTCCAGCGGAACACGCGCAGCCGGTGGACGGAGCGCTCCGCCGTACAGACCACGGCGAGGCAGTCCCCGGCCGCGGACAGGCGGGCCCGGTAGCTGTGGCCGGGCAGGACGCGCTCGGCCACGACCCGGCCGTCGGCGGGATCGAGCACGGTCGCGCGGTCGCCGTAGCCGTTCAGGACCACGAGGTGACCTCGGTGGGCCAGCGGGGAGAGCGTGGCACCGTACGTGCTGCTCCAGGTCCAGCGGAGGACCCCCGTGGTGACGTCGAACGCGTTGAGCGTGCTTCCGGTGTCCTCCTCGCCGTCGGGAGTCGGCGGGCCGACGCACTCGACGGCCAGCAGATCGCCGACCACGGCCACGTCACCTCCGAACTCCTCGGCCCAGCGAGGCAGTTCGATCTCCCACTCCCTCTCCCCTCCGCCCACCACTACGAGCCGTCGGCGAGCGTCCTCGCCGGGTCCCGCGGTGGACACGACGACAGGGTGGGCCCGTACGACGGAGACGTGCCCCCACCGCTCGGGGACCGGCCGCTCCCACAGGAGGGCTCCGGTTTGGGCGTCGATCGTCCGCAGCACGGGTGGCGTGTCCCCGTGACGGGGACGGACGGTCGCGAGACGACCGCCGCCGAGGGCCACCCCGCGCGCGTGCCCGCCGACGGATCCGAGCGCGTCGGCACGCTGCTCGCGCGACCAGAGGACCCTGCCCGAGCCGACGTCGAGCCCCGTGAGACGGACGTGCTCCGCGCCGCCGTCCCCGTCGGCGTGGTCGTGATGCAGTACGACGCCCACGCCGTCCGGTGCGTCCGCGGAGGCGTGGGCCAGCACCTCGCCGTCGGGCGGCTGCCACGTCCACAGGGGGTCACCGGTCGTCAGGCCGTACGCCTCCACCCGGTCGGAGCGCGCCATGGCGAGGGTTCCGTCGACCGCCCAGGTGCTCAGCGGTGCGCCGGGGCTTCCCTTCTCCCGCGGGTACTTCCACAGCCTCGGCGCCGATGCGGGGCCCCGGCGCCACCAAGGGCCCTTCGTGCCGCCCCAGACCGACTCCGGCGCCCTGTCCTCGTACGCTCCTGCGTCCTCGTACGTCCACGCGTCCTCGTGCATCCCCACCCCTTGGGTCGGTGTCCGGACGCCTTGAGCCGGCCCCGGCGACGACAAGAAGGGCCCCACCGTGCGGCGGGGCCCTTCTTTAAAGAAGACGTGATGTAACGGCTAGCGCGAGCGCTTCGCGAGGCGCTCCACGTCCAGCAGGATGACCGCGCGGGCCTCCAGGCGGAGCCAGCCGCGGCCCGCGAAGTCGGCGAGCGCCTTGTTGACCGTCTCGCGGGAGGCGCCGACGAGCTGGGCCAGCTCCTCCTGGGTCAGGTCGTGCACGACGTGGATGCCCTCCTCGGACTGCACGCCGAACCGGCGCGAGAGGTCCAGGAGCGCGCGGGCCACGCGGCCCGGCACGTCGGAGAAGACCAGGTCGGACATCTGGTCGTTGGTCTTGCGCAGACGCCGGGCGACGGCGCGCAGCAGGGCGGCGGCCACCTCGGGCCGCGCGTTCAGCCAGGGCTGGAGGTCGCCGTGGCCGAGACCGAGCAGCTTGACCTCGGTCAGCGCGGAGGCGGTCGCCGTGCGCGGGCCCGGGTCGAACAGCGACAGCTCGCCGATGAGCTCGCCGGGGCCGAGGACCGCCAGCATGTTCTCGCGGCCGTCGGGGGATGTGCGGTGGAGCTTCACCTTGCCCTCGGTGACCACGTACAGGCGGTCTCCGGGGTCGCCCTCGTGAAAGAGCGCGTCTCCGCGCGCGAGGGTCACCTCACTCATGGAGGCGCGGAGCTCCGCGGCCTGCTCGTCATCGAGCGCCGCGAAGAGCGGGGCGCGCCGCAGAACGTCGTCCACGAGTTCTCTCCTTGTCGACCTGCTCAGGGGATCTTGCTCCCCCGTGTGCCGGGGACCGTGTTCCCCATTTTGCCGGACGGTCCAAACAGTGTGATCAGTCACAAGTCTGCCGTACAGGTGTGTCCCGCAGTGCGGCAGGGGGCCAATTGGGGGCCGATCTCCGAGGGCCGGGGCGGATGTCACTGGTGGGCTTTAGGCTGGCCGGGTGTCCAAATCGCCGGTGAGAGCACAGGCCAAGGGGGCTGGACGGGTGGTTGCACGTCGCGATTCCGCTGTGGGCGAACAGGACCCCGACGGAGCGAAGAAAACGACAAAAGCGGCAGGGGGCGGGCCGGCCAAGAGGTCGGCCGGAGCCGCCGGGAAGGCCGCGGGGGTCGCGGCCTCGGAGATGGCCGCGACCGCGAAGAAGGCCGCCGCCGTCAAGAGAGCCGCGTCCGCGAGGAAGGCTGCCGCCCCGAGCAGGAAGGTTGCTGCCGCGACCAAGAAGGCTGCCGCCGCGAAGAAGGTGGCCGTCTCGAAGAAGGCTGCCGCGAGCAAGACGGCTGCTGCCGCAGGCAGGAAGGTGGCGGCCCCGAGTGGGGAGGCGGCCGCCATTGGCAAGAAGTCTCCCGCCCCGAGCGTGAGGGCCGCCGCCCCGAGCAAGAAGGTGGCTGCCGCGAGCAGGAAGGCCGCTGCCGCGACCAAGAAGGTGGCCGCCTCGAAGAAGGCCGCCGCTCCGAAGAAGGCCGCCAAGAAGAGCACACCGGCGAAGGCCGTCGCCGGGAAGGCGGCCTCGGCGTCGGGCACGCCGGTGAAGTCGACTGCCAAGAAGACCTCGGCGTCGGGCACGCCGGCGAAGGCGACCGCCACGAAGACCTCGGCATCGAGCGCGCCCGCGAAGGCGACCGCCAGGAAGCCCACTCCCGCCACGCCCACGCCTGCCAAAAAGTCCGCCCCCGCGAAGAAAGCCGCACCCGCCGCAGTGACCCCCGCCAAACCCACCCCAGCCAAAGCCACTCCCTCCAAAGCAGCCCCAGCCAAAGCGGCGCCCGCCAAGGCAGCCTCCGCCAAAGCCACCCCCAGCAAAGCCGCCCCCACCAAAATCACCCCCGCCAAGCCACCCCGGAACGAGTCGCACACCGCTCTCGTCCGGCGGGCGCGCCGTATCAACCGTGAGCTCGGCGAGGTGTACCCGTACGCGCACCCGGAGCTGGACTTCGAGAACCCCTTCCAGCTGGTGGTGGCCACGGTTCTGTCGGCGCAGACGACCGACCTGAGGGTGAACCAGACGACTCCGGCCCTCTTCGGGAAGTACCCCACGCCCGAGGACCTGGCCGCGGCGAACCCGGAGGAGGTCGAGGAGATCCTCCGGCCGACCGGGTTCTTCCGGGCCAAGACCAAGTCGGTGATAGGGCTCTCCAAGGCCCTGCGGGACGACTTCGGGGGCGAGGTCCCCGGCCGCCTCGAAGACCTCGTCAAGCTGCCCGGCGTGGGCCGCAAGACCGCCTTCGTCGTGCTCGGCAACGCCTTCGGCCGCCCCGGCATCACCGTGGACACCCACTTCCAGCGGCTCGTACGACGCTGGCAGTGGACCGACCAGACGGAGCCCGACAAGATCGAGGCGGCCATCGGCGGGCTCTTCCCGAAGAGCGAGTGGACGATGCTCTCGCACCACGTGATCTTCCACGGCCGCCGTATCTGCCACGCCCGCAAGCCCGCCTGCGGCGCCTGCCCGATCGCCCCGCTCTGCCCGGCCTACGGGGAGGGCGAGACGGACCCGGAGAAGGCCCAGAAGCTCCTGAAGTACGAGAAGGGCGGCTTCCCGGGCCAGCGCCTCAACCCTCCGCAGTCCTACCTCGACGCGGGAGGCATCCCCGCACCCCCGCTGGGGGCGCCCGCCCCCGGCGCCGTCGTGCCCGGCGCATCCGCCCCCGGCGCACCCGTACCCGCCTCCGCCGGCCCCGCGCCCGGTTCACCCGCGCGGGAGGCCGGATGACGGAACGATCTGTGGACCCGCGGGCGTTGAGAGCAGCAGAACGGGGGTGGCGATGACGCGCGCGAGTCACACGCACGACATGCAGGACGGCGATCTGGTCCTGACCAAGGACGGCCTGCCGGGCTGGCTGGACCCGGTGGTGCATGCCGTGGAGACGGTGGAGCCGCTCCAGCTGAGCCGCTTCCTGCCCCCGGAGGACGGCGGCGGGCGTCAGTCGGCCGTACTGATCCTGTTCGGCGAGGGCGAGCTGGGCCCCGAGCTGCTGCTCATGGAGCGGGCGAGTTCGCTCAGGTCGCATGCCGGGCAGCCGTCGTTCCCCGGTGGCGCCCTCGACCCCGAGGACGGCGACCCGAAGGCCGACGGGCCGTTGCGGGCCGCCCTCCGCGAGGCCGAGGAGGAGACCGGGCTCGACCCCCGCGGTGTCCAGCTCTTCGGCGTGCTCCCCAAGCTCTACATCCCGGTGAGCGGCTTCGTGGTCACCCCGGTGCTGGGCTGGTGGCGCGAGCCGACACCGGTCGGCGTGGTCGACCCGGCGGAGACGGCCCGCGTCTTCACGGTCCCCGTGGCGGATCTCACGGACCCCGGCAACCGCGCGACGGCCGTGCACCCGCGCGGCCACGCAGGTCCGGCATTCCTGGTCGAATCCGCCCTGGTCTGGGGCTTCACGGCCGGAATCATCGACCGCCTCCTGCACTACGCGGGCTGGGAGCGGCCCTGGGACCGGGACAAGCAGGTCCCGCTCGACTGGCGCGCATGACAGGGTGGCACCCGTGCTGTGTCTCTCCGGGGGCCGCGACATGAGCGGCTGCGCCGGGTGTCCCCGGACCCCCGGCCGAGGCACGGCCACCGCAAAGTGATGAGGCGAGGCTTGAAGCAGTGAACGTGCTGGACATCCTGTTGCTGGTCGCCGCCGTGTGGTTCGCGATCGTGGGCTATCGCCAGGGGTTCGTCGTAGGCATCCTGTCGGTGATCGGATTCCTGGGCGGCGGTCTCGTCGCGGTCTACCTCCTGCCGGTCGTCTGGGGAGCGGTGACGGACGACGCGGAGGTCGGCACGACCGCAGCCGTCGTCGCCGTGGTCGTCGTGATCGTCTGCGCCTCGGTGGGCCAGGCCCTCACCACCCATCTCGGCAACAAACTGCGCCGGTACATCACCTGGTCCCCGGCCCGCGCCCTGGACGCCACGGGCGGCGCCCTCGTCAACGTCGTGGCGATGCTCCTCGTCGCCTGGCTGATCGGCTCGGCCCTGGCCGGCACGACGCTGCCGACGCTCGGCAAGGAGGTCCGCGGCTCCAAGGTGATGCTCGGCGTGGACCGGGCGCTGCCCAACCAGGCCGACACCTGGTTCGCCGACTTCTCCTCGGTCCTCGCGCAGAACGGCTTCCCGCAGGTCTTCAGCCCGTTCTCGAACGAGCCGATCAACGAGGTGGATCCGCCCGACCCGGCCCTCGCGAGCAGCCCGGTCGCCGCCCGCGCCCAGCGCTCCATCGTCAAGGTCACCGGCACCGCCCAGAGCTGCGGCAAGGTCCTCGAAGGCACCGGCTTCGTCTTCGGCCCGCGCCGCGTGATGACCAACGCCCATGTGGTGGGCGGCGTGGACGAGCCGTACGTCCAGATAGGCGGCGAGGGCAAGCGGTACGCCGCGAAGGTCGTGCTCTACGACTGGGAGCGCGACATCGCCGTACTCGACGTACCCGATCTGGACGCGCCCGCCCTGAAGTTCACCACCGAGGAAGCGACCAGGGGGGACGACGCGATCGTCGCGGGCTTCCCGGAGAACGGCTCGTACACGGTCAACCCGGCGCGCGTGCGCGGGCCCATCACGGCCAACGGCCCGGACATCTACCACCGCGGCACCGTGCAGCGGAAGGTCTACTCCGTCTTCGCGACCGTGCGCCAGGGCAACTCCGGCGGCCCGCTGCTCACCGCGACCGGCGAGGTGTACGGCGTGGTGTTCGCGAAGTCCCTCGACGACGCCGACACGGGGTACGCGCTGACCGTGGAAGAGGTCCAGGAGGACATCACCAAGGGCCGTACCGCCAACCAGCAGGTGGGCAGCGACAGCTGCGCGCTGTAGTCCGGGGGCGCGGAGGGCTCGGCCGACGGAGTCGAACGGGCGAAGGTCCGAACGATCCGGCCGCGCGGGTCCTCAGTCGCGAGGGTGACGCAGACGCGCCGAGACCCAGCGGGCACGGCGCTTCAGAATGTGCGGAATTCCCAGCCGAGGATCCGTGCCCTGCAGCTGCGGGGCTCCCCTCTGATGGGAGCTCAGGCCACTGGCCGAGCGGCGGTTTCGTGCTGCGTCACTGTAGTCGTGCGTCCAGCCCATACCCCGACGTCTGCCCCTGCCCCAAGGTCGATAACCGCCCCCACGCCCCCCAATCGGCCTATGCGTCGGGCAATTGGCCGTTCGTAGAACAGGCGTTCCCGAGACGTGTGGGGCGTGTGATGCGACAGCTTCGTCGAACGGCCCCTGACCTGCGGCGCGATGCCCTCAGCGGTCCGGCTCGGGGTCCTTCAGCCAGTTCACCAGTTCGGTCGAGAAGGCCACCGGATCCTCCTCGTGGGGAAAGTGCCCGAGCCCGTCGAACAGGCGCCAGCGGTACGGCGCTTCGACGTACTCCCCGGACCCCGCGGCACTCCGCGTGCGCATCACCGGATCGAGCGAGCCGTGCAGATGCAGCGTCGGCACCCGAACGGGCCGCTTCATACGGCGGTTGAACTGAATACCGTCCGGACGGGCCATCGAGCGGACCATCCACCGGTACGGCTCCAGCGAGCAGTGCGCCGTCGACGGGATCAGCATCGCCCGCCGGTACGCCTCCACGGCCTCGTCGTCCGGCAGCCGCGGCCCGGACCAGTCCCGGATGAGCTCGCCGACCAAGGCCCCCTCGTCGGCCAGCAGTTGACGCTCGGGGATCCACGGCCGCTGGAAGCCCCAGATGTACGAGCCGGCCGCGGTCTGCTTCATGTCCGAGAGCATCGCGGAGCGCCAGCGCCGGGGGTGCGGCATCGAGGAGACCACGAGCCGGCGGACCAGCTTGGGCCGCATCACGGCAGCGGTCCACGCCAGATAGCCGCCCAGGTCGTGGCCGACCAGCGCCGCGTCGGGCTCGCCGAGGGACCGTACGACGCCGGTGATGTCGAGGGCGAGGTTCGCGGGGTCGTAGCCGCGCGGGGTGCGGTCGCTGCCGCCGATGCCCCGCAGATCCATCGCGACCGCGCGGAAGCCCGCGTCGGAGAGCGCCACCAGCTGATGCCGCCACGTCCACCAGAACTGCGGGAAACCGTGCAGCAGCAGGACCAGCGGTCCGTCGCCCATCTCGGCGATGTGGAAGCGCGCGCCGTTGGCCGCGACGTCCCGGTGGGTCACCTGTTTCCCGCCGGGCACGTCGAGCCGTACGACCGAGGTGGGTTGCGCCGAGGATGAGGCGGGATCCGTCATGAGGACGAGCGTGCCACAGCCTTGACGGTGTCACCGACCGGGTCGGCCGCGGTCACCTCACGGGGGTGCGGCTTCACGTTCTGCAGTACGGCCGCCGATTCCTTGACCGAGGCGGCCGTCTTCTGCGGGCCCTGGCCCTTCTTGGCCTTCTTCGCGAAGATCACGCCGATCAGCGCGAGGACGCCCGCGACCACCACGTTCCCGGCGAACGACAGCAGGAAGCAGACCGCCAGGTTCCAGTCGCTCCAGGTGCGGATGCCGTACGCCAGGGCGAAGCTCAGCATGGGCAGGGAGAAGATCAGTACCGCACCGGCCGCCGCGAACGCGCCGCCACCGACCGCTCCGCGCTTGACGTCCCGCTTGAGCTGCGCCTTCGCCAGTGCGATCTCGTCGTGCACCAGCGCGGACATCTCGGTCGTCGCCGAGGCGAACAGCTGGCCGATGCTGCGTTCGGCGCCGACCGGGCTGCCGTCGGGTGCGCTCATCGCGTTCTCCCTGTTGTCTTGTCGGTTGTCTTGTCGCCGTTGTCTTGCGTCGTCTGTCGTCATGGAGCTGCGAGCGTTTTGGGTACGTGTGGACCGTACGTGCCGGACCGGGTGTATCGGAACGTGCGTAACGGACCGTGCGTGTCAGATCATGCCGGACCGTCGTTCTCCTCGCTTGCCCCGCCCGCCACTTCGGCAAGCCTTCGGTGCTCGGCGGCCTTGCGCTCGTGGATCTCGGCCATCCGCAGGTGGTAGGCGGGATTGTCCTGTTCGTAGATGTCGGGGATGCCGTCGAGGTCCTCGTCGCGCTCCTCGTCCTCCCACAGCCTGCGGTACTTGGCGTTCCGTATCTTCAGCAGGACGCCCGACAGGACGGCCGCGATCAGGGAGCCCATCAGGACGGCGGCCTTGACCTCGTCGGTGAGCGCCTGGTCGCCGTCGAAGGCGAGCTCCCCGATGAGCAGCGAGACGGTGAAGCCGATGCCGGCGAGCGAGGACACCGCGAAGACGTCGGGCCAGGCCAGGTCGTCGGAGAGTGACGCTCTTGTGAAGCGGGCCGTCAGCCAGGTGCCGCCGAAGATGCCGACCGCCTTGCCGACGACCAGACCGAGCACGACACCGAGGGTCTCCGGCCGGGTGAACACCTCGCCGAGCGCGCCGCCGGACACCGCGACCCCGGCGCTGAACAGCGCGAACAGCGGCACGGCGAGGCCCGCCGACAGGGGGCGGACGAGATGCTCGATGCGCTCGCCGGGTGAACGTTGCTCGCCTTCGTCCTTGCGGGTGGTGCAGCGCAGCATCAGACCCATCGCGACCCCGGCGATGGTGGCGTGGACGCCGCTGTTGTACATCAGCCCCCAGATCACCAGGGCGAGCGGCACGTACACGTACCAGCCGCGTACGCCCTTGTGCAGCAGCAGCCAGAAGACGGCGAGGCCGAGGACGGCGCCGCCGAGCGCCGCGAAGTTCAGGTTCTCGGTGAAGAACACCGCGATGATCAGGATCGCGAAGAGGTCGTCGACGACGGCGAGCGTGAGCAGGAAGGCGCGCAGGGCGCTCGGCAGCGACGTACCGATGACGGCGAGGACGGCGAGCGCGAAGGCGATGTCGGTCGCGGTCGGTACGGCCCAGCCGTCGAACGAGCCGCCGCCGGTGACGTTGACCAGCGTGTAGACGAGCGCGGGCACGGCCATGCCGCACAGCGCGGCGACGACCGGGAGTGCGGCGGCCCGCGGGTCCCTGAGGTCACCGGCGACCAGCTCGCGTTTGAGCTCGATGCCCGCGACGAAGAAGAAGACGGCGAGGAGGCCGTCGGCGGCCCAGTGCTCGATGGAGAGGTCCAGGCCGAGCGAGGCGGGTCCTACGTGGAAGTCCCTGACCGACTCGTAGCTCTCCCGGATCGGGGTGTTCGCCCAGATCAGCGCGGCGATCGCGGCGGCGAGCAGGAGGACGCCGCCTACCGTCTCGGTGCGCAGCGCGTCCGCGACGAAGGTCCGCTCGGGCAGGGAGAGCCGTCCGAGGACCTTGTGGTTCTTGCCGGGCGCGGGCACGAGATCGACCTCCGGTCGGTAGGCATCGCTGAGCACTTGCCGACCAGACTTCCCGGCGCACCTTTTGAGATCTCTGGGATCTCGGGGTTCTCTCTGTCGCGTTTCTCTTGTCGCGTTGTTTACGCGCTTCTCAGCCTACCCAAGATGCGGCCGGACCCATCCGGTGATCACCAGGCTAGACGCGAGAGGGGCACCCGGCGCGTCCTGCGCCGGGTGCCCCTCTCGCGTCGTACGTCAGTCCTCGCTGGCCGCAGCCGGGAGCTTCGACTGGATGAGGTCCATCACCGTGGAGTCGGTGAGCGTGGTGACGTCACCGAGCTGACGGTTCTCCGCGACATCGCGGAGCAGCCGGCGCATGATCTTGCCCGAACGGGTCTTGGGCAGCTCGGCCACCGGCAGGATCCGCTTGGGCTTGGCGATCGGGCCCAGCGCCTTCGAGACGTGGTCGCGCAGGTCGCCCACGAGGCTCTCGGTCTCAGACGCCGTACCGCGCAGGATCACGAACGCCACGATCGCCTGGCCGGTCGTCTCGTCGGCCGCGCCCACGACCGCCGCCTCGGCGACCGACGGGTGCGAGACGAGCGCGGACTCGACCTCGGTGGTCGAGATGTTGTGCCCGGACACGAGCATCACGTCGTCGACCCGGCCGAGCAGCCAGATGTCGCCGTCGTCGTCCTTCTTGGCACCGTCGCCCGCGAAGTACTTGCCCTCGAAGCGCGACCAGTACGTGTCGAGGAACCGCTGGTCGTCGCCCCAGATGGTGCGCAGCATCGACGGCCACGGCTCGGTGAGCACGAGGTAACCGCCGCCGCCGTCCGGCACCTCCCGCGCCTCGTCGTCGACGACGGTCGCGGCGATCCCGGGCAGCGCCCGCTGCGCGGAGCCGGGCTTGGTCTCGGTGACACCCGGCAGCGGCGAGATCATCATCGCGCCGGTCTCGGTCTGCCACCAGGTGTCCACGATCGGGGTGCGGTCGCCGCCGATGTGCTTGCGGTACCAGATCCACGCCTCGGGGTTGATCGGCTCACCCACCGAGCCCAGCACCCGCAGGCTGCTGAGATCGAACTTCGCGGGGATGTCGTCGCCCCACTTCATGAACGTACGAATGGCCGTCGGCGCCGTGTAGAGGATCGTCACGCCGTACTTCTGGACGATCTCCCAGAAGCGCCCCTGGTGCGGGGTGTCCGGCGTGCCCTCGTACATCACCTGCGTCGCGCCGTTCGCCAGCGGCCCGTACGTGATGTACGAGTGGCCGGTGACCCAGCCGATGTCGGCCGTGCACCAGTAGACGTCGGTCTCCGGCTTGAGGTCGAAGACGGCGTGGTGGGTGTACGCGGCCTGGGTGAGGTAGCCGCCGGAGGTGTGCAGGATGCCCTTCGGCTTACCCGTCGTCCCCGAGGTGTAGAGGATGAACAGCGGGTGCTCGGCGTCGAACGCCTCGGGGGTGTGCTCGGCGGACTGCTTCGCCGTGATCTCGTGCCACCAGACGTCACGGCCCTCGGTCCACGCGACGTCCTGGCCCGTACGCCGCACGACGAGGACCTTGTCCACGCCCTCGACCCGGGAGACCGCCTCGTCCACGGCCGGCTTGAGCGCGGAGGGCTTGCCGCGGCGGTAGCCGCCGTCCGAGGTGATGACCAGCTTGGCGTCGGCGTCCTGGATGCGGGTGGCGATCGCGTCGGCCGAGAAGCCGCCGAAGACCACGGAGTGCGCGGCGCCGATGCGGGCGCAGGCCAGCATCGAGACGACGGCCTCGGGAATCATCGGCAGGTAGATGGCGACCCGGTCGCCCTTCTCCACCCCGAGCTCGGTGAGGGCGTTCGCCGCCCGGGAGACCTCGTCCTTCAGCTCGGCGTACGTGATGGCGCGGCCGTCACCCGGCTCGCCCTCGAAGTGGATGGCGACCCGGTCGCCGTTCCCCGCCTCGACGTGGCGGTCCACGCAGTTGTACGCGACGTTGAGCCTGCCGTCCTTGAACCACTTGGCGAACGGCGGGTTCGACCAGTCCAGGGTCTCGGTCGGCTCGGTGGCCCAGGTCAGCCGGCGGGCCTGCTCGGCCCAGAAGCCGAGCCTGTCAGCCTTGGCCTGCTCATACGCCTCCGCGGTGACGTTGGCGTTCGCGGCCAGGTCGGCGGGCGGCGCGAACCTGCGCTCTTCCTTCAGCAGGTTGGCCAGGCTTTCGTTGCTCACGACATCTCCCTTTCCCAGGGTGTCCGTTGTGTCCCAGGCCACAGCTCATCAGACGCGGCCCCCTGGTGACAAGGGCCGTCCGGGAATTGGTTTAGACCTGTGGGCAGGATCATGTGTGCGTGCGGCCTCCCGCGGACACGGGGGGCCACACGTTCTCACGGACGGGAGAGGGACGCGGTTCAGGCGGGTGTGTCGTGCAGGGCCGTCGCAGCGACCCGGTCGAAGACCTCGCCGTCCGGCTCCTCGTGGTGAGCGCGCTCCGTGAGGAGATAGGCCTGGGCCTCGCCCACGTGGAAGTACATCCCGTGCAGTTCGAGCGCGCCCTCCTGCAGCGCGCGGGCCACGGAGTCGTGCGCCCGCAGATGCTCCAACTGCTGCACCACGTTGGTCAGACAGAGCTGCTCCACGGCGTCGGCGGGGGCCCGTCCGGCGATGCGCGTCCAGGGCCGGTCCTTGGCGGCCATCCGCTCCAGACTCGGCAGCCCGTGCCGCAGCCACCGCTTCAACGGCGTCTGCGCGCCGCCCGGTTCGGTGTTCATCAGCGCCTGCATCGCCCCGCAGCCGGAGTGCCCGCACACGGTGATGGACCGCACCTGCAGCACCTCCACCGCGTACTCGATGGCGGCCGCGACCGAGTCGTCGGCGCTCTCCTCGCCGGGGGGCGGTACGAGATTGCCGACGTTCCGTACGACGAAGAGGTCGCCCGGGCCGCTGGAGGTGATCATCGACGTGACCAGCCGGGAGTCGGCGCAGGTCAGGAAGAGCTGGGAAGGCTGCTGCCCCTCCCGCGCGAGCCTGGCCAGTTCGCCGCGCACCAGGGGCGCGGTGTTGCGCTGAAACGAGCTGATGCCGCTGGCCAGTTGATGCCCGCTCCGACGCCCGCCCTGCGGGGCGCTCTCGGGGCGCTCGCAGTGGTGGTTGCGCCAGGGTGTCCAGGGCCGGCAGTGGCAGTGCGAGGTCTCTCCGGTGCCCCCCTGGACGTGGGGCGCGGCCAGCCGGGCTCCGGTGCGTCCGGTCAGCTCGACGGAGCCGCCCTGCGCGAGGTGCGTGCTCTGCCAGTCGTGCAGCGATTCGTACGCCGCGTGGTCCATGAAGGAACCGTCCAGCTCGACCACGGCATCGGCGCCCTGGGGCACGAGATGCAGCGTCCGGCTGAGGCGCGGCACGGCGAGGAACGTCAACTGCCCGCGTACGCGTACGTGGTGGACACCCGCCGAGTCCTCCTCGTGGATGATCCGGGTGCGGGTGAGCCGGTGCAGGGCGACTCCGACGGCCACGGCGATCCCCAGCAGGACGCCTTCCAGTACGCCGAGGACGACGACGGCGAGGGTCGTGACCGCGTACACCAGCACCTCTCGGTGGCGGGTGACCGTGCGGATGTGGTGCAGGGACACCATCTGGATGCCGACGGCCATCACCAGGGCGGCGAGCGCCGCGAGGGGGATCAGCTCCAGCACCGGGACCATCAGCAGGGCGGCGATCACCACCCAGACGCCGTGCAGCATCGTGGAGTTCCGGCTGACCGCTCCCGCCTGCACGTTCGCCGAGCTGCGCACGGCCACGCCCGCGACGGGGAGCCCGCCGAGCGATCCGGAGACGATGTTGGCGGCGCCCTGTCCGAGCAGCTCGCGGTCGAGGTCGGAGCGCTTCTGCTGGGTCGGCCGCCCGGCCGTGAGTTTGTCCACGGCGACGGCGCCGAGCAGCGACTGGACGCTGCACACCAGCGTGACGGTGAGCACGGCGGCGGTGATCCCGAGCGCCGGGCCCTCGGGCAGCCCGGCCAGCGCGTGGCTCCGCCAGGACGGCAGGTCGACCTTGGGCAGGGTGAGCCCGGCGAGCGCCGCCGTCGTGGTGGCCGCGGTGACGGCGACGAGCGCGGCGGGCACCTTGCGAAGGGCCCGGCCCACGCGTCCGGGAATCCGGGTCCAGGCCAGCAGGACGGCCAGCGTCAGGGCGCTCATCGACAGCGCCGCCACCTGGGGGTGGGCCAACTGCCCCGGTAGCTCCCGCATGTTGGCGACGACCGAGCTGCGCGGGGAGCCGCCGAGCACGATGTGCAGCTGGGCGACGGCGATGGTGATGCCGATACCGGCGAGCATGCCGTGCACGATCGCGGGGCTGACGGCGAGGGCGGAGCGGGCCACTCGCAGGAAGCCCAGGCCGAGTTGGGCGAGACCGGCGAGGACGGTGATGGCGCAGGTCGTGCGCCAGCCGAACTTCTGGATGAGATCGGCGGTGACCACCGTGAGCCCGGCGGCGGGGCCGCTCACCTGGAGCGGGGCGCCGCCGAGACGGCCGGCCACCAGTCCGCCCGCGGCGGCGGCGACGAGCCCCGCCTGCAGCGGGGCCCCGGTGGCGAGGGCGATGCCCAGGGACAGCGGAAGGGCGATCAGGAAGACGGCGATCGAGGCGGACAGATCGGCGCCGGCGATGCGAGGGACACGGGGGAGCCGGGGGGTCCGGCGGCGGGGCTCGGGCGGGCTGTGCGGCCGCCCCTCGTCCGGCATGTGCGATGAGTCGTCGGTGCGGGTGGGGACGCAGGCAGGCATGGTTCCCGTCTTCCTCCGGGGCTACGCGGTCGCTTGGGGCGCGGCCGTGGGTCACGGCGTACAGCGGCGGGATTTCTCAACTCTCGGTAAATGAATCGTAATGGAGAGTAAAGGACGTGTGCGAAAAAGTAGCGCAAATGGGTCAGTAATTCACTCCAGGGGGTGATTAATCATTTTGATCGGCTTGTCGTACTAATTCCTTCCGGGGCCCCTGCGATCTTGGGTGAGCTGTCGGTTTCTGTCCGTTTTCTCGGGGTTATCCGGGATTTCACCGCACGGAATCCCTTCCGCTTTGGCCCGACTGAAGGAAGAAGGTGGGCGGAACATGGCCACCACTCAGAGGATCGCCGCGGGCGTCACGGCCGCCGCGGCCTGCGCCGCCGCGCTCGCCGGCTGCGGTATCGGTGACACCGGCGCCGAGAAGGGCGCGCACGGTGACGGCGCTCGCGCCGCGACGAAGGCCGCGGGCGCCCCGGCACCCAGGACCGCGGTCCGTCTGATCGGCGACGGCTCCACCGCCTTCACCGGCGCTCAGCCGCACCTGCCGCGCCCCGAGCGGCTGAAGCCCGGTCAGAAACCGCCCCAGTTCGTGGTCTTCTCCTGGGACGGGGCCGGCGAGGACAGCCAGCGGCTGTTCTCGCACTTCCGCAAGGTGGCCAAGGCCAACAACGCGACGATGACGTACTTCCTGAGCGGTGTGTACATGCTTCCGGAGGCGAAGCGCCGGCTGTACCGGCCGCCGCAGCACTCACCGGGCCGCTCCGACATCGGCTTCAATGACGAGCAGGGCATCAAGGACACCGTGCGGCAACTGCGCGGCGCCTGGCTCGAGGGCAACGAGATCGGCACGCACTTCAACGGCCACTTCTGCGGCGGCGGGGGCGGCGTGGGCCAGTGGTCGGTCGAGGACTGGAAGGACGAGATCGCCCAGGCCAAGCTCTTCGTCAAGTCCTGGAAGAGCACCACGGGTACGTCGAAGGCCTCCCCGCTGCCCTTCGACTACGAGAAGGAACTCATCGGCGCCCGCACGCCCTGCCTGGAGGGGCGGAAGAACTTCATGCGCGCCGCCCGGGAGCTGGGCTTCCGGTACGACACCAGTGGCGTCAACAACCAGGTCTGGCCCAAGAAGGAGAAGGGCCTGTGGGACCTGTCGATGCAGCTCGTCCCCGTCCCGGGGCGCGCCTTCGAGACGCTGACCATGGACTACAACTTCCTGGTCAACCAGTCGGGCACCACCCGGGGCAACCCGGCCAAGCACGCGTACTGGGGCGACCAGATGCGGGACGGCCTGCTCAAGGGCTTCTCCCGCGCCTACGAGGGCAACCGCGCGCCCCTGATCATCGGCAACCACTTCGAGTCCTGGAACGGCGGCACGTACATGCGCGCCGTCCAGGAGACCATCGAGCGCGTCTGCACCAAGCCCGAGGTGCGCTGCGTCTCCTTCCGCCAACTCGCCGACTGGCTCGACGTCCAGGACCCGCAGACGCTGGCCAGGCTCCGCACCCTCAAGGTGGGCGAGGACCCGAAGGCCGGCTGGACGTCGTTCCTCTCCGAGCAGCCTGCCCCGCCACCCGTCTCCGAGCAGCAGCCCTCGGCCCCCCTCGCCGAGCAGCCGCCTTCGGCCCCCCTCGCCGAGCAGCCCGCCCCGGCCCCGAAGGGCGTCCCGGGGGCACCGGCGGTCACGCGGTAGCCCCCTGAGCGGTTGGGCGGGCAGGCGGGCGCGGCGGACCGGCGACTGCCGTACGGCGTGAGGCTCAGGCCCTGGCGGCCTGGCCTCACGCGGAACGTCAGGCCGTGGCGGTCTCGGCCTCGCGCAGGACGAACTCCGGGTCGACCTGGGCCGCCAGGTCGGCGCCCGTTCGTTCGTTGCCCCAGGACTGGGCGTTCTTCAGGTGGAAGTGGACCATCTGGCGCGTGTAGCGCTCCCAGTCGCGCTGCTCGTACGTGGCGTCGGCGGCGGCCTGGAGGGCGCGCAGCGCACGGCGGTTGCCGTCCTCCAGCTGCTCGAACCTGGGCGGGCGGCCCTTCTCCATGGCGCGCACCCAGTCCGAGTGGCCGACCGTCAGCAGCAGGTCGTCGCCGACCTCGCTCCTCAGGAAGTCGATGTCGTCCTGCCCCTGCACCTTGTTGCCGACGACCTTCAGGGTGACGCCGAAGTCGCGCGCGTACTCCTTGTACTGGCGGTAGACGGAGACTCCCTTCCGGGTCGGCTCGGCGACGAGGAACGTGATGTCGAAGCGGGTGAACATGCCGGACGCGAAGGAGTCCGAGCCCGCCGTCATGTCGACGACGATGTACTCGCTCTGGCCGTCGACGAGATGGTTCAGGCAGAGCTCCACTGCACCGGTCTTGGAGTGGTAGCAGGACACTCCCAGGTCGGCCTCGGTGAACGGGCCGGTAACCATCAAACGGACGGCCCCGCCGTCGAGTTCCACCGGCCGCGCACAGGCCTCGTACACCGGGTTGTCCTCGCACACCCGCAGCAGACGGGAGCCCTCGCCGGGCGGGGTCGTCTTGATCATCGTCTCGGTGGACGTGATGCGGGGGTTGGAACCGCGCAGGTAGTCCTTGATCAGCGCGAGCCGGTCGCCCATGGCGGGCAGCCGCCCGGCCTCCTCGTCGGTGAGGCCGAGCGCGGGCCCGAGGTGCTGGTTGATGTCGGCGTCCACCGCGACGACGGGCGATCCGGTGGACGCGAGGTGGCGCACGAAGAGCGAGGACAGGGTGGTCTTGCCGCTGCCACCCTTCCCAACGAAAGCAATTTTCATGTTCATTAAGGTACCGGCGCGACGGCGTCCGGGGGCCGCCACACGTGAAGAAGACCACTCATTAGTGGGGCGCGGGCCTGGTGTGCGTAGGGTCGTACTCATGAGTACGACAGGTGGGAACGCCGACCCGCTCGCGGCGCTGGGGACGCTGCCAGGCGTGGCCGAATCCGTGGAGTCCGTGCGCAAGGCCGTGGACCGGGTCTACGGGCACCGCATCATGCGCCGCCGCAGCAACGCGATCACCTCGGAGGCGGCGCTGCGCGGCGCGCGCGGTTCCGCGGCGCTGTCCGGTGCCGACTGGGCGCTCGAAGAGGTGCGCCGGCGGGCCGACTTCAGTGGCGACGACGAGGCCCGCGTGGTGGGCTCCGCGCTCAGGCTGACCGCCGAGGCGGGCCAACTCCTGTCCATCTGGCGGCAGTCGCCCCTTCGGGTACTGGCGCGGCTGCATCTGGTGGCCGCCGCCGACGAGGGGGACGCGGTCGGGCGCCCGCGACGGGACGGTGAATCCGTCACGGAGAGCGCCGCGTCCGCCGCCGCGGGACCGCCGTTGATCGGGCTTCCGCTGCCGAGCGCGGCCGAGGTCGAGGGCCGTCTCGACGGACTGGCGCGGCTGGTCATCGCGGGGGGTTCCGCACCCGCCCTGGTGACCGCCGCGATCGTGCACGGCGAACTCCTCGCGCTGCGCCCCTTCGGTTCCCACAACGGCCTGGTCGCGCGCGCGGCCGAACGCATCGTCCTGGTCGGCAGCGGCCTCGACCCCAAGTCCGTCTGCCCGGCGGAGGTCGGTCACGGGGAACTGGGCCGCGCGGCCTACGCCTCGGCCCTCGAAGGCTATGTCTCGGGCACTCCGGAGGGTATGGCGACCTGGATCGCCCACTGCGGCAGGGCGATCGAACTCGGTGCCAGGGAGTCGACGGCGGTGTGCGAGGCGCTTCAACGAGGGGCTGCGTAGACCCGCGATCGCTTCAACAAGGGCCGCGTGGGTCTGCGGGGCTCTGAATGTGCCTGTCCCTGAACAGGGTTGCGGCGGTACGGGATCCGTACCGCCGCTGGCATGTCCACCCGGTTACCAAGCGTCCTCGAGATATTGCCCATCAGGTCGGGAACTGTTGCCCGTCGCCTGGTGCGGCTGGCCCGTAATCGACGGGTCGACGTCGCGTGGGTGCCCGGTGTTCATGCGCGGTCCGTGGGGCCTCGGTTGCGTTTGAAGGTGATCCTCTCGGATGTCCTTGGTCTCGCGGGCCGTTAACCCCTTTGTACTCCAGGTCCGGAGGAAGCGGAACCCCTCGCTGTACTTCTTTACTTTTGGGCCCATAGGGAATGAATCGGGCACCCTCGCGGCCCGTGGATCACACGGTTGTCGCGCGCCGACGGCTCGCGTACCAGACCAGACCCGCCGTGGCCGCCGCCGCTCCTATCGCCGCGGCGGCGACGAGGGCCGGCCGCGGCGGCACCGACAGCCGCTGCTTCAGCCGGACCGGGTGGTGGAAGTCGAGGATGGGCCACGCGCGCGCGGTGGCCTCGCGGCGCAGCGCGCGATCGGGGTTCACGGCGTGCGGATGACCGACCGCCTCGAGCATCGGGATGTCGGTCGCCGAGTCGCTGTAGGCGTAGCAGCGCGAGAGGTCGTACCCCTCGGACGCGGCCAGTTCCTTGACGGCCTCGGCCTTCGTCGGGCCGTACGCGTAGTACTCCACCTCGCCCGTGAAGCAGCCGTCGTCGCCCACGATCATCCGGGTCGCCACCACCCGGTCCGCGCCGAGCAGTTCGCCGATCGGTTCGACGACCTCGGCCCCCGACGTGGAGACGATCACGACGTCCCGCCCGGCGATGTGGTGCTCCTCGATGAGGGAGGCGGCCTCGTCGTAGATGATCGGGTCGATCAGGTCGTGAAGGGTCTCGGCGACGATTTCCTTCACTTGTTGGACGTTCCAGCCGCGACACAGCGATGACAGGTACTCGCGCATCCGCTCCATCTGGTCGTGGTCGGCACCGCCCGCGAGGAAGACGAACTGGGCGTACGCGGTGCGCAGCACGGCCCGGCGGTTGATCAGACCGCCTTGGTAGAACGACTTGCTGAAGGTGAGCGTGCTCGACTTCGCAATGACCGTCTTGTCCAGGTCAAAGAACGCCGCTGTGCGGGGCAAGGAGTGGTTTTCCACGGGGTCGAGCATATGCGCCCGCCATTCGGGCTAGTGTGGGGCGCGTGGGTTTGCCTGAGAGGGCTCTCGGGTACACCATGGAAGTCACGGATCGTTCGCGACCGTGCTAACCCGGTCCGGCTCCTCCCCCCCCGAGTCAGACCGTGGGGACGACCCCCGCTCTCCCCCCCCGGCGGGGGTCGTCGCATGTCCGGGTGGGTTTTCAACTTCTCTTCTTCGAACGCCGGGCCCTGTTGTGCGGGCTGCGGCGTTCCTCTGTGTCTGCACAGGATTCGTCACTGTGGGTAGTCGGGGCGCTGCTCTGAGGAAGTCGTACAACAGTCACTCATCGGTCACCGGTTTGGGTGAAGGCGATATTCACAACCGTTGAGTTGTCCACAGTTATTGACCAAGATCCACACGATTTCCTGGATCGCTGCACCGTGATTCCAACGCGCACCGCTCGCGGCAGTTCATGGCCGGTTCCGATTGTCCGGCGGCTATGGCCGGTTCGTATCGGCGGTTCATATGGAGGGCCGGTTGCCGGTTCTTCGCGCGGGCGGAAATCGCGGGGCCGCAGGGGCGCCGCGAGGAAGCAGCGAAGGGGGCTGGAGATCGTGGCGGGAGCCATCACACACGACCGGCTGTCGGCCGCCGAGGGGCGGCAGGGCGGACCGTTGATCGTCACGGAGGACGCGGATCTGCTGGACGACCTGCTGCGGCTGTGCGCCGCGGCCGGCGCCCGGCCCGAGGTCCACCACGGGGTGCCGGAGCGCGGCGGAGGCTGGGAGACGGCACCCCTGGTGCTCGTCGGCGACGATGCCGCGCGGCGGGTGCGTGGAGCCGCGCGCAGACGCGGAGTGGTCCTGGTGGGGCGGGATCAGGACGATTCCGGGGTCTGGCGGAGGGCTGTGGAGATCGGCGCCGACCATGTTCTGCTGCTGCCGGATGGCGAACAATGGTTGGTCGACCGGATCGCCGACGTGGCCGAAGGAGTCGGTCCGCCGGCCCTCACCGTCGGCGTGATCGGCGGTCGCGGCGGCGCCGGATCCTCCACGCTCGCCTGCGCGCTCGCGGTCATCTCGGCGCGCCAGGGAAGGCGCACGCTCCTTGTCGACGCGGATCCGCTGGGCGGCGGACTCGATGTACTCCTCGGCGGAGAGGCCGCCGAGGGCCTGCGCTGGCCGGACTTCGCCGCGTCGCACGGCCGGGTCGGCGGCGGCGCCCTGGAGGAGTCGCTGCCCTCACTGCACGCCCTCCGGATCCTCAGCTGGGACCGCGGCGACTGCGTCACCATCGCACCCGAGGCCGTCCGGGCCGTGCTGGCCGCCGCCCGGCGGCGGGGCGGGGCGGTGGTCGTGGACCTGCCGCGCCGAATCGACGAAGGCGTCGCGGAAGCCCTCGCCCAGGTGGACCTTGGCCTGCTCGTGGTCCCCGCCGAACTGCGCGCCGTCGCGGCGGCCGGGCGGGTGGCGTCCGCGGTCGGCATGGTCCTGAAGGACCTGCGCGTCGTGGTGCGCGGCCCGTACGCGCCCGGCCTGGACGACCGGGAGGTCGCCCGACTGCTCGGGCTGCCCCTGGCCGGCGAAGTGCCGGTGGAGACGGGTCTGTTGGCGGCCCAGGAGCGAGGGGCTCCGCCCGGCGCGGACGGTCGGGGGCCGCTGGCCCGCTTCTGCTCGGCGTTCTGGGAGCGGACGGCTGTCGCGGGAGGGGGCGTATGAGCGGGGGTCCGCCTGCGACTGCGGGGCCGGTAGGGCGGCGTGCGGGCCTGAGCGGGCCTGCGGACGCGAGCTTCATGAGTCGGCGTGCGGGCGGGAACGTGGCTTCGGACACGGGGCTGTTGGACGGGGTTCGGCAGTGGCTTGCCGAGAGTGGGGCCGAGCCGACTCCCGCGCGCGTGGCGCAGGCCCTGCGGGAACAGGGGCGGGTGCTCGGGGACGCCGAAGTCCTCGGGGCGGCCGAGCGGTTGAGGTCGGAGCTGGTCGGCAGCGGGCCGCTGGAACCGCTGCTCGGCGATCCCTCGGTCACCGACGTGCTGGTCTCGGCACCCGACCGGGTGTGGGTGGACCGGGGCGGCGGCCTGGAACTGACGGCCGTCTCCTTCCCGGACCCGGCGGCCGTACGACGCCTCGCGCAGCGCCTGGCAGCCGTGGCCGGGCGACGGCTCGACGACGCGCACCCCTGGGTGGACGCCCGGCTCCCGGACGGCACCCGGCTGCACGCGGTACTGCCACCGGTCGCCGTCGGCTCGACATGCCTGTCGCTACGGGTCGTACGGCCACGGGCCTTCACGCTCCCCGAGCTGGTGGCGGCGGGGACGGTACCGCCGGGCGGGGACCGGCTGCTGCGGGCGCTGCTCGACGCGAGGCTGTCCTTCCTGATCAGCGGCGGCACGGGCAGTGGCAAGACGACGCTTCTGAGCGCCCTGCTGGGCCTCGTCGGGCCGGGCGAGCGGATCGTGCTCGCCGAGGACTCGGCGGAGCTGCGCCCCGACCATCCCCACGTCGTACGGCTGGAGTCCAGACCCGCCAACCAGGAGGGCGCCGGACTCGTCACACTCCAGGACCTGGTGCGCCAGGCCCTGCGCATGCGGCCGGACCGGTTGGTCGTCGGCGAGGTTCGCGGGCCCGAAGTAGTCGCCTTGCTAGCAGCTTTGAACACTGGCCATGAAGGCGGCTGCGGGACCGTCCACGCCAACGCCGCCTCGGGAGTACCGGCCCGGCTGGAGGCGCTGGGCACGGCCGCGGGGCTCGACCGGGCAGCTCTCCACAGCCAGGTGGCGGCTGCGCTCTCGGTGGTCCTCCATCTCGTACGCGACCGGGCCGGGCGGCGGCGGATCGCCGAGGTGCATGTGCTGGAGCGGGATCCGGCGGGGCTGGTGGTGACGGTGCCTGCACTGCGGTGGGGCGCGGAGGCCTTCACGTACGAGCGGGGGTGGGAGCGGCTGCGGGGGTTGCTCGGCATCAGTGAATTCGGTGGAGCCGGTGAATTCGGTGGAGTCGGCGAGAGGGGTGAGGGGCTGTGACGGGGGTCGGTGAGGTGCCGGTGTCCGTGAGTGCCGCGATGGCGTGTGCCGGGGCGGCGGCCTGGCTGATGGGCGGGCAGGGGCCGGGGGCGCGGCGGGCGCGGTTGGTGTGTGCGGGCGGCGGGGCGGTGGGAGCCGGGCCGCCGGCGTGGGAGCAGGCCGTGCGGGTCGGCGAGCGGCTGCGGCGGTGGCACCGGATGCGGGGCGAGTGGTGGGTCCTGGTCGCCGGGGCGGTGGTCGGTCTGCTCGGGGCGTCCGTGGTGCCGCTCGTCGCGGGGGCGCTTGGGGTGCCGCTGGTCCGACGGGCCAGGCGGGCCGGGGCGGCACGGCGGGCGCGGGAGCGGCGGGCCGACGCGGTGATCGCGCTGTGCGGGGCGCTCGCGGGGGAGGTGCGCGCCGGGCGTCAGCCGGGTGAGGCCCTGCTCGGCGCATCCCATGACTCGGGCGGGCTCGGCCGCGCGCAGGCGGTGGTGCTGGCGGCGGCCCGGTTCGGCGGGGACGTGCCCGGCGCGCTCACCGACGCGGCACGACGACCGGGAGCCGAAGGACTGCTGGGCCTCGCCGCCTGCTGGCGGGTCGCCGTGGACAGGGGCGCCGGACTCGCGGCCGGGCTCGACCGACTGGAGGGCGCGTTGCGCGCGGAGCGGGACCAACGGGCCGACCTGCGTGCCCAGTTGGCCGGGGCACGGTCGACAGCGGTGCTGCTGGCGGGACTGCCGGTGCTCGGACTGCTCCTCGGCACCGCACTCGGCGCCGACCCGCTGCATGTCGTGCTGCACACCGGTGCGGGGCTGGGCTGTCTGCTCGTCGGCGGGGTCCTGGAGGGCGTCGGGCTGTGGTGGGTGCTGCGGATCGTACGGGGAGCGGAGGCGGGATGAGCACGGAAGTTGTCCACAGGCTGGGGGTGGCGCTGTGTGTCGTGGTGGCGGTGTGGGCGTTCGCCCGGGCCCTGGGTTCGGCGCGGCGGGAGCGGAGGACGCGAAGGCGGTTGAAGGCCGTGGGCGCGGGGTCGGGGGTGGAGTCGGCTTCCGGCGGGTGGCGCCCGGTGTTGCGCGCTGAGTTGAGGCGGTGGCTGCCGGTCTTCGGCGCCCTGAGCGTCTGTTGGGCCGTCGTCGGAGGTGCGACCGGGGTCGTGGTCGGGCTCGTGGCCGGCTTCGGGGTGTGGCGGTGGCAGCGGAGACCGGCTCCGGTGGAGGAGTTCGACGTGGGTCTGGCCACGCGGCAACTGCCCCTCGCCGCCGATCTGCTGGCCGCCTGTATCGCGGCGGGTGCCAGTCCGGCGGTGGCCGCCCAGGCGGTGGGGGAGGCGCTGGACGGGCCTGTGGGACAGCGGCTGGCGCGGGGTGCGGCCGAGGTGAGGCTCGGGGGTGAACCGGCCGAGGCGTGGCGGGGGTTGGCCGCCCTGCCAGGGGCTCGGGCGCTGGCCCGGTTGCTGGAGCGGGCGGGCGAATCCGGGGTACCGGCGGCGGGGCCCGTCGCACGCATCGCCGCGGAGGCCCGCGCGGAGTGGGGGCGTACCGCCACGGCCCGTGCCCGCCGGGCGGGTGTCCTGGTCACCGCGCCGGTGGGGCTCTGCTTCCTGCCCGCGTTCATCGCCATCGGCGTGCTGCCTGTGGTGATCGGGCTCGCGGGCGGGGTGCTGGGTGGGGGTGGTGGGTGACGTACGGGACGGGGTGAACGACGAGCGATCAGGGTCGGCCAACGGCCAAGTGCCGAAGGGCCGGGGTCCATTTTCAGAGGTCAACGGAACAGAGCTGTACGGGGGTTCGGATGAGCAAGGCAATGCGGCGAGTACGGGTACGAGTGCTGGGGCCGGTGCGGGCGTGGGTCCTGGTGGGCCGGGACTGGAAGGTGCGGAGGGATGCAGGAATGGTCACCTCCGAGTACGCGATGGGGTTGATCACGGCGGTGGGGTTCGCCGTGGTGCTCTATGAGGTGCTGACCAGTGGGCAGGTGCAGGGCGCTCTGCAGGACATCGTGGGGCGGGCGCTCAATGGGCAGTTCTGAGGCCGGCGCGGATGCGGGGGTTGGGCCGTCCGGTCTGGGGATGTGCCGGGACCGGGGTTTCGTCACGGCGGAGGCGGCCGTGGTGCTGCCCGTGCTGGTCGCGTTCACGATGGCGCTGGTCTGGGCGTTGATGGCGGCGGCCTCGCTGATCCAGTGCGTGGACGCGGCCCGGGCGGGGGCCCGCGCGGCGGCCCGGCAGGACCCGCCGGGCGCGGTGCTGGCGGCGGCCCGTGACACGGCGCCGAGCGGCGCGCGGGTCACCGTACGGAGAGAGGGCGACCTGGTGCGCGTACGGGTCGAGGCGAAGGCGCCGGGGCCCGACGCGCTGACCCTCGACCTGACGCACGAGGCCGCGGCCCTGGCCGAGGAGACGGTGGGGGCGGGCGGATGAGGAGAGCAGGGCTCCGGTCGCGTACGAGGACTTTCGCGCGGACCCCCGCCAAGGTCTTCGCGTCGGACCGAGGGTCGGCGACCGTTTGGACCGTGGGTGCGATCGCCGTGCTGTGCGTCGTGTTCGGTGCCGTCCTCGCCATGGGCCAGGCGGTGGTGATCCGCCACCGGGCAGGTGGAGCAGCCGACTTGGCGGCTCTCGCGGCGGCCGACCGCTGGATGGAGGGTGGGACGGCAGCCTGCGGGCAGGCGGAGCGGGTGGCACGGGCCCAGGGCACCCGGGTCGTGTGGTGTGCCGTCCAGGGCGAGATCTCGGACGTCACCGTCGCGGCGGGACGGGGACCGTTGACGGCGGAGGTGCGGGCCAGGGCGGGCCCGGCGGGGCCTGTAGGGCCCGTGGTTCTGGCTGGCCCTCTCAGATCGGCGGGCCCGGCGGGATCAGCTGGTCCTGGCACACCTCCGGCGCCGACGGGAGCGCTCGACCGAGCCGTCGAGGAGGTGGGGCCATAACCCTCAGCCCTCAGTTCTCCCCGACTGGCTTCTCCGGCGCCCCCTTCAGCAGCACCGTAAGCAACCGCACCGCTCCCCGTTTGTGCAACGGCTCGTTGCCGTTGCCGCACTTGGGGGACTGGATGCAGGACGGACAGCCGGCGTCGCACTCGCAGGAGGCGATGGCCTGGTGGGTGGCGGTGAGCCACTCGCGGGCCGTGTGGAAGGCGCGTTCCGCGAAGCCGGCGCCGCCGGGGTGGCCGTCGTACACGAAGACGGTGGGCAGGAGGGTGTCCGGGTGCAGCGGGACGGAGACGCCGCCGATGTCCCAGCGGTCGCAGGTCGCGAAGAGCGGCAGCATGCCGATCGACGCGTGTTCGGCGGCGTGCAGGGCGCCGCCGAGGATCTCGGGGTTCACGCGGGCGGCGTCGAGCTGGTCCTCGGTGACCGTCCACCACACGGCTCGGGTGCGGAGGGTGCGGGGCGGGAGGTCGAGCTTGGTCTCGCCGAGCACCTCGCCGGTGATGACACGACGACGAAGGAAGGAGACGACCTGGTTGGTGACCTCGACGGAGCCGTAGCACAACCGGCCGTCGCCCCAGGGGACTTCGACGTCCGTCTCCAGGACGGAGATGGCGGTGGTGTCGCGGGCGACCGTCGAATACGGGGGGTTGGCCTCCTCGACCAGGGCGACGGAGTCGTCCAGGTGCAGCTCCTTCACCAGGTACGTACGGCCCTGGTGGAGGTGGACGGCGCCTTCGTGGACGGAGGCGTGCGCGGCCGCCGCGTCGACCGTGCCCAGCAGGCGCCCGGAACCGGCCTCCACGATCTGTACCGGACTGCCGCCCCCGCCGCGGATGTCGGCCAGGTCGGCGGCCCGTTCCCGGCGGGTCCAGTGCCATGCCTTCGTACGGCGGCGCAGCAGTTTCGCGGCCTCCAACTGCGGCAGCAGTTCGGCGGTGGCGGGGCCGAAGAGGGGCAAGTCGTCGTCGGTCAGCGGAAGTTCGGCGGCGGCTGCGCACAAGTGGGGTGCGAGGACGTACGGGTTGTCGGGGTCGAGGACGGTCGATTCCACCGGCTGGTCGAACAGGGCCTCGGGGTGGTGGACGAGGAACGTGTCCAGCGGGTCGTCGCGGGCGACCAGGATCGCCAGCGCCCCCTGCCCGGAGCGGCCGGCGCGGCCCGCCTGCTGCCACAGGGAGGCCCGGGTGCCCGGGTAGCCGGCGATGACGACGGCGTCCAGTCCGGAGACGTCGATGCCGAGTTCGAGGGCGGTGGTGGCGGCGAGGCCGAGGAGTTCGCCGGAGTGGAGGGCCTGTTCCAGGGCGCGGCGTTCCTCGGGGAGGTAGCCGCCGCGGTAGGCGGCCACGCGGCGGGCCAGGGAGCGGTCGATCTCGGAGAGGCGTTCCTGGGCGATCACCGAGATCAGCTCGGCGCCGCGGCGGGACCGTACGAAGGCGACCGAGCGGACGCCCTGCACGGTCAGGTCGGTGAGGAGGTCGGCGGTCTCGGCGGTGGCGGTACGGCGGACGGGAGCGCCCTTCTCGCCGTGGAGTTCGGTGAGGGGCGGTTCCCAGAGGGCGAACACCAGTTCACCGCGGGGTGAGGCGTCGTCGGCGACCTCCAGCACGGGCAGGCCGGTGAGGCGGGAGGCGGCGACCGAGGGCTCGGCGGCGGTGGCCGAGGCCATGAGGAAGACGGGAGACGAGCCGTAACGGGCGCACAGGCGGCGCAGCCGGCGCAGCACTTGGGCGACATGGGACCCGAAGACGCCCCGGTAGGTGTGACATTCGTCGATGACGACATAGCGCAGGGCGCGCAGGAAGGAGGACCAGCGGGGGTGTGACGGAAGTATCCCGCGGTGCAGCATGTCCGGGTTCGTGAGCACGTAGTTGGCGTACTGGCGTACCCATTCGCGCTCCTCGACGGGCGTGTCCCCGTCGTAGACCGCGGAACGTACGGCATTGCCCAGGGGTTGTGAAAGTTCCTTCACGGATCTGCGCTGGTCGGCTGCCAGCGCCTTCGTCGGGGCGAGGTACAGCGCGGTCGTGCCACGGCCGTTGGGTGCCTCGGAGCCGTCGAGGAGCGTCGACAGGACCGGGACGAGATAGGCCAGGGACTTCCCGGAGGCCGTGCCCGTGGAGACGATCACCGAGTCGCCGTCGAGGGCGTGCTCCGCGGCGAGTGCCTGGTGGGCCCAGGGGTGTTCGATTCCCGCGGACTGCACCGCGGCGATGACCTCCGCGCGGATCCGGTCGGGCCACACGGCATGACGACCCTCACGTGGGGGCAAGTGCTCCGTATGAGTGATGCGCGAAGCCCGGCTCGGCCCCGAGGCGAGCCGGTCCAGGATCTCGCCCGGCGAGGGGCGGGATGCGGTGTCCGTCGAGGTTCGATCGGATCGGTGATTCTTGGCCATCGGCATCGAGTGTGTCACTGGCGTGACGGACAATGGACCCAAGGCGTCGTGCACGCCTGCCGGTAAGTGATTGAATGCCATCGCGGCTGGCGAACCATCCTGGGGGCTCTGCCGAGGTGTCCCTTGGGATGACCGCTCGATAGCAAGGTGCTGGAGGATCCGTGGACCTGTCCCTGTCGACCCGTACCGTCGGCGATCGTACGGTCGTCGAGGTCGGTGGCGAAATCGATGTATATACCGCGCCCAAGCTGCGCGAGCAGTTGGTCGAGCTGGTGAACGACGGCAGTTTTCACCTCGTCGTAGACATGGAGGGCGTGGACTTCCTCGACTCCACCGGGCTCGGCGTTCTGGTCGGCGGCCTGAAGCGGGTGCGTGCCCATGAGGGTTCGCTCCGGCTCGTCTGCAATCAGGAGCGCATTCTGAAGATCTTCCGCATCACCGGCCTCACCAAGGTGTTCCCGATCCACACCTCGGTCGAGGAAGCGGTGGCGGCCACCGACTGACCGGCCGTGGACCGGCCCGTCCCTGACTGGCCGGTCAGCGGCCGACAGCCGGATCCCGGACCGTGTCCGGGAGGCAGAAGTCAATGGAGGGGGCCGGGTCTCGGCGACCCGGCCCCCGACCGCACGCCCGTAGTTCCGAGGGGGATGCATGGCCACCGTTGAACTCCGCTTCAGCGCGCTGCCCGAGCACGTCAGGACCGCCCGACTGGTGGCGGCAGCGGTGGCGCGCAGGGCCGGAGTGGACGAGGCCGTTCTCGATGAGGTCAGGCTCGCCGTCGGCGAGGCCTGCACCCGGGCCGTCGGCCTGCACCAGAGTGGCGGAATCTCGGCGCCGGTGCGGGTGTCGCTGATCGAGGAGGAGAAGCAGTTCTCCATCGAGGTCGGCGACGAGGCCCCGCACACGGTTCCCGGCGACAAGACGTCGGGCGCCCATGGTGGAGCCAGTGACGCGGACGTCGAGACCGAAGAGGACGAGATGGGCCTCGCGGTCATCAGCGGCCTCGTCGACGACGTCGAAGTGACCGCCGGTGAGAACGGCGGCCTGATCAGGATGAGCTGGCCCACCACGCCGCCGGCTGCGCTCGTTCCCTGATCCACCCCCTGGTACTGCCCCACATGTGCGAAAGGGCCCTGCTCCGCAGGGCCCTTTCGCATGTCCGGACCGGCTCGACGCCATGCCCGGATCCCATGCGCGATCATCTCCGGATCGGGCTCCGTGTTTTCGTGAATTAATTCACTATCCGGATTACGATCAACAATACGATCGTCTTTAAGCCAGGCCGGGCGCCAATTGATCACGCGTCAATGCTTTTAAGGCGTTACCGCTTTCGGGTTCCGTGATGGTCCTTGGATCATTTGCTGAAGAGCACGTGAAGGCTGATTCCACTTACCGCACACTGTTTTGATCAGGTTCCGGTACCTACAATCCGTCCACATCTTGAGCTCGGTCCAAGCGTCAAGGAGGACGAATGGCGGGGCTTTCTACCCCTCATCAGTTTGACCAGCCCACTACCCTCGCAGCCGCAGTACTGACAGACGACAACCGTCTGATCGTGATGGTCATCGCGGCCGTCGCCCTTGCGGCGCTTGTCGTCGCCGGGGTCCTGGTACGCCAGGTACTCGCGGCGGGCGAGGGCACCGAGAGCATGAAGAAGATCGCGGTGGCGATCCAGGAGGGCGCGAATGCCTACCTGGGCCGGCAGATGCGCACGCTCGGTGTTTTCGCCGTCGTGGTGTTCTTCCTGCTCATGCTGCTGCCCGCGGACGACTGGAATCAGCGCGCCGGACGATCGGTCTTCTTCTTGATCGGCGCGGCGTTCTCGGCGACCACCGGCTATATCGGCATGTGGCTCGCCGTGCGCAGCAATGTCCGTGTGGCCGCCGCGGCCCGGGAAGCGACTCCGGCAGAGGGTGAGCCCGAAAAGGATCTCACCGCCGTCTCGCACAAAGCCATGAAGATCGCTTTCCGCACGGGCGGCGTCGTCGGCATGTTCACCGTGGGGCTAGGACTCCTTGGTGCGTCCTGTGTGGTTCTCGTCTACGCGGCCGACGCGCCCAAGGTCCTGGAGGGCTTCGGGCTCGGTGCCGCGCTGATCGCCATGTTCATGCGTGTCGGCGGTGGCATCTTCACCAAGGCCGCCGACGTCGGCGCCGACCTGGTCGGCAAGGTCGAGCAGGGCATTCCGGAGGACGACCCGCGCAATGCCGCGACCATCGCGGACAACGTGGGCGACAACGTCGGCGACTGCGCGGGCATGGCCGCCGACCTCTTCGAGTCGTACGCCGTCACGCTCGTCGCCGCGCTGATCCTCGGCAAGGCGGCGTTCGGCGACTCCGGGCTCGCCTTCCCGCTGATCGTGCCCGCGATCGGCGTACTCACCGCCATGATCGGCATCTTCGCCGTGGCTCCGCGCCGATCGGACCGCAGCGGGATGAGCGCCATCAACCGCGGGTTCTTCATCTCCGCGGTGATCTCGCTGGCGCTCGTGGCGGCGGCGGTCTACGCCTATCTGCCGTCCTCGTACGCCGATCTGGACGGCGTCACGGACGAGGCCATCCTCGGCCACGCCGGTGACCCGCGGATCCTCGCGCTCATCGCGGTCGCCATCGGCATCGTCCTGGCCGCGCTGATCCAGCAGCTGACCGGCTACTTCACCGAGACCACCCGGCGTCCCGTACGGGACATCGGCAAGACCTCGCTGACCGGCCCGGCCACCGTCGTCCTCGCCGGTATCTCGCTCGGTCTCGAATCGGCCGTCTACACCGCCTTGTTGATCGGCCTCGGCGTGTACGGGGCCTTCCTGCTCGGCGGTACGTCCATCATGCTGGCGCTCTTCGCGGTGGCGCTGGCCGGTACCGGTCTGCTCACCACGGTCGGCGTCATCGTCGCCATGGACACCTTCGGTCCGGTCTCCGACAACGCGCAGGGCATCGCCGAGATGTCCGGTGACGTCGAGGGCGCGGGCGCGCAGGTGCTCACCGACCTGGACGCCGTCGGCAACACCACCAAGGCCATCACCAAGGGCATCGCCATCGCTACCGCGGTACTGGCGGCGGCGGCGCTCTTCGGCTCGTACCGCGACGCGATCCTCACGGCCGCGAACGAAGTGGGCGAGAAGGTCTCGGGTCCGGGCGCGCCGATGAACCTGATGATGGACATCTCGCAGCCCAACAACCTGGTCGGGCTCATCGCGGGCGCCGCGGTCGTCTTCCTCTTCTCGGGGCTGGCGATCAACGCGGTCTCGCGGTCCGCCGGGGCCGTGGTCTACGAGGTGCGGCGGCAGTTCCGCGAGCACCCCGGGATCATGGACTACACCGAGAAGCCCGAGTACGGGCGAGTCGTCGACATCTGCACCAAGGACGCGCTGCGCGAGCTGACCACACCAGGTCTGCTCGCCGTACTGACGCCGATCGCGATCGGCTTCACGCTCGGGGTCGGCGCGCTCGGCTCGTTCCTCGCGGGAGCCATCGGCACCGGCACGCTGATGGCGGTGTTCCTCGCCAACTCCGGTGGCGCGTGGGACAACGCGAAGAAACTCGTCGAGGACGGCCACCACGGCGGCAAGGGCAGCGAGGCCCATGCCGCGACGGTGATCGGTGACACGATCGGCGACCCCTTCAAGGACACCGCGGGGCCGGCGATCAACCCTCTCCTGAAGGTGATGAACCTGGTGGCGCTGCTCATCGCGCCCGCGGTGGTCAAATTCAGCTACGGCGAGGACAAGAGCGTGGGCATGCGGGTTCTCATCGCGGTGCTCTCGCTCGCCGTCATCGTGGGCGCGGTGTACGTGTCCAAGCGGCGAGGCATCGCCGTGAGTGATGAAGGCAACTCCGAGCGGGTGGCCAAGTCGGTGGATCCGGCGGTGGTTTCGTAGCCACTGGATGACCGGCCGGGTCAGCGCCCGGTCGGGCTCCGCTCAACGGGCGGGCGGACGGCGCGTATTGACGTGCCGTCCGCCCGCCCGTGTGTGTCCACGCCCTGTTCGTGAGCCTTATCTCGCTTGGTGCAAATGGCTTCAATAACGCATGAAGTGGACCTTCGTCACGCTGGTGTCGCCCACTTGGCGTGTATGTTCCGGGGCCGAGAGCCATGGAAGGGACCAATCCGGTGAACAAGAAGCTCGCGGCCGCACTGTCCGGCGGTGCGGTACTGGTACTGGCGCTGTCGGGATGCAGCAGTGACGACAGCAGCGACAAGCTGAACTCCTGGGCCAAGCAGGTGTGTGACGCGGTGCAGCCGCAGGCGGTGAAGATCGAGGCCGCCAATACCGCGATCCAGAAGCAGACCTCGGACAACAGCACTCCGGCGGACGTCCAGAAGACCGACTCCAAGGCCTTCCAGGACATGTCCGACGCCTACAAGGCGATCGGTGCCGCCGTGGACAAGGCCGGGGCGCCCGACGTCGACGACGGCGAGAAGAAGCAGAAGGACGCCGTCAAGGAGCTCAACACCATCTCCTCCTCGTACGCCGGCCTCAAGAAGCAGGTCGACGACCTCGACACGAAGGACCAGGCGAAGTTCGCCGACGGTCTCAAGGGGATCGCCACCCAGCTCGACAAGCTCAGCCAGAGCGGCAACGACGCCCTCAAGAAGCTGGAGGAGGGCGACGTGGGCAAGGCGATGGCCAAGCAGGAGAGCTGCAAGTCCGCCTCCACGTCGCCGTCGGCGAGCAAGGCCTGAGACAACGCCTGAGACAAGGCCTTGGAAACGAGACCTGCCCCCCGGGGCAGCGATCGTTCGTCAACCGAAAGAGGGCCCGGTACGCGCGCGCGTACCGGGCCCTCGGCCTGTCTCCACGGACTCCGCTCACAGACGCCGACTCGGACTGCCCAGTTGACCCGGCCGATCCATCGGTCCAGCCGATCCGGCTGTCCACAGGGCGCGCGCCGCGGCGGCGGGAGCGGACACAATGGAGGCGTGAGTAACAGCAGCCTGGCACCGTTGCCCTCGTCCGACCGCACCGACGTCACAGCGCGCCTGCGGGAGGCCCTCCTGGGCGCCTCCTTCAGCGCCGACGGGCTGCTCGACCTGCTCGGCGCCCCCGCGTACGCGGCGCTGGCCCGCAGCGAGACCGTGCCCGCGCTGAGGGCCACCCGGGGCGACTCACCGCTGGAGGCGCTCGTCCGGCTCTTCCTGCTGCAGCAGCCCGTGCCGCACACGCGCGTGGCGGACGTCCTGCCGGTGGCGGACTGCCTGGAGAGCGGCTGGCTGACCCGGACCGGCGGCGACGAGCTCGCGGCGACCGTCGACGTACGGCCGTACGGCGGCCCGGGCGGCGAGGACTGGTTCATCGTCTCCGACCTCGGCTGCGCGGTCGGCGGGGCCGGCGGCATCGGCAGCCTCGACGAAGGAGTCGTACTCGGCGTGGGCGGTGCGTCCACGACCCTCGCGGGCATCACGGTGCGTACGCCGGTGGGCTCGGCCCTCGATCTCGGCACCGGCTCCGGGATCCAGGCCCTGCACGCCGCGCAGCACGCCACGCGCGTGACCGCGACCGACCTCAACCCCCGTGCGCTGCACATCACCGCGCTCACGCTCGCCCTGTCCGGTGCCCCGGCGGCGGACCTGCGCGAGGGCTCCCTCTTCGAACCGGTCGCCGACGACGAGACGTACGACCTGATCGTCTCCAATCCGCCCTTCGTGATCTCTCCCGGAGCCCGGCTCACCTACCGCGACGGCGGGATGGGCGGGGACGATCTGTGCCGCACGCTCGTTCAGGAGGCGGGCGACCGGCTGAACGACGGGGGGTACGCGCAGTTCCTCGCCAACTGGCAGCACGTGGAGGGCGAGGAGTGGCAGGACCGGCTGCGGTCCTGGGTGCCGCGCGGCTGCGACGCGTGGATCGTGCAGCGCGAGGTCCAGGACGTCACGCAGTACGCCGAACTGTGGCTGCGGGACGCGGGCGACCACCGCTCCGACCCGGTGGAGTACCAGGCGCGGTACGACGCGTGGCTGGACGAGTTCGAGGCGCGGAAGGTGAAGTCCGTCGGCTTCGGCTGGATCACCCTGCGCAAGTCGGCGGCCGCACAGCCCTCGGTCGTCGTGGAGGAGTGGCCGCACCCCGTCGAACAGCCGCTCGGCGACACCGTGCGCGCCCACTTCGACCGCGTGGACTATCTGCGGGCGCACGACGACGCGGCGCTGCTCGCCGGGCACTTCGTGCTCGCGGGCGAGGTCGTGCAGGAGCAGGTCGGACTGCCCGGCGCCGAGGACCCCGAGCACGTCGTGCTGCGCCAGCACCGCGGCATGCGGCGGGCCACGAAGGTGGACACGGTCGGCGCGGGCTTCGCGGGCGTCTGCGACGGCACGCTGAGCGCCGGCCGGATCCTGGACGCCATCGCCCAACTCGTCGGAGAGGACCCGGTCCTGCTGCGGGACCGGACCCCGTCCCAGATCCGGCTGCTGGTCGAGCAGGGGTTCCTCGAACCTGCCCGGTGAGTCCTCCCGGTGAGTCTTCCCGGGGCCGGCGGAAGAGCGCCCCGGTCCGACGCTCGGCCGGTCTCCCACCGAGGACTCCCGGACCGGGATCCCGCACCGGGACGTGAAACCGGCCACCAGAAGGCGGTGTGACGGATTCCGCATGTGGGTGCAGGGAGCTGTCCGCCCCGCGTTCACCCGGGGTTGGTGTTCCGGCTGCCCGGAGGTGTCAGCGTCCCGGTGCTGGGTACCGAAGGCCGGAGGAGACGAACCATGGAGAGCGGACCTGCGATCTTCACGGGATCGGTGTTCGCCCTGTTCGGGGGCGGTCTCCTGCTGTGGACGGCCGTCCGGCTGCGGCAGCGCGCCCCTGTCGCCCACGGGACGCATCCCGTGGCCTCCGCGGCGGTCGCGGCCTTCGCCGGCACGTCCGCGCTGCTCCTCGCGGTGTGGTGTTTCACTCGTACCTGAGCGTCGCTCCTTCCGGCGACACCCCCGGAGTCCCCTCGGCCGAGCCGGCCGGGCTGGCCGGGAACGGTCACCTTCGGTGTCCGGGAATCGACGGCCGTCGGCCGTGGTGGACCAGGTCCGGGGCCCTTCGAAACGCAGACCTCCAGTAACTGAGAGGTCACCCTCCGGATAGGTCCGAAACGGCAGGTCGGCACTCCGGGCGGCAGGAATGGCGGGAGTCGGGTTACCGTTCGAGTGGCCGTTGCGGGCTTTTCCCGTTTGACACGGGGGCGGGATGTACCGTCACACTCCGCAGCGTCAGCATGACCCGACCCCCGGGTTCCAGGCCTGGGGCGAGACCCCCTGCGTCGACCGGAGAGAAGAGCGAAGTTGTCCCCGACCAGCGAGACCGCACACGGCGGCCGCCGACTCGTCATCGTCGAGTCGCCCGCCAAGGCGAAGACGATCAAGGGCTATCTCGGCCCCGGCTACGTCGTCGAAGCGAGCGTCGGGCACATCCGCGACCTCCCCAACGGCGCCGCGGAGGTGCCCGAGAAGTACACCGGCGAGGTGCGCCGCCTCGGTGTGGACGTCGACAACGACTTCGAGCCGATCTACGTGGTCAACGCCGACAAGCGGGCCCAGGTCAAGAAGCTCAAGGACCTGCTCAAGGACTCCGACGAGCTTTTCCTCGCAACCGATGAGGACCGCGAGGGCGAGGCCATCGCCTGGCACCTCCAGGAGGTGCTCAAGCCCAAGGTCCCGGTCAAGCGGATGGTCTTCCACGAGATCACCAAGGCCGCGATCCAGGCCGCCGTCGCCAACCCGCGCGAGCTCAACCAGAAGCTGGTAGACGCCCAGGAGACCCGCCGCATCCTCGACCGCCTCTACGGCTACGAGGTCTCGCCGGTCCTCTGGAAGAAGGTCATGCCGCGTCTGTCGGCGGGCCGCGTCCAGTCCGTGGCGACCCGACTCGTCGTCGAGCGGGAACGCGAGCGCATCGCCTTCCGCTCCGCCGAGTACTGGGACCTCACCGGCACCTTCGGCACCGGCCGCGCCGGTGACGCGAGCGACCCGGCCTCCCTGGTCGCCCGCCTGACCACGGTCGACGGCAAGCGCGTCGCCCAGGGCCGCGACTTCGACTCGCTCGGCCAGATCAAGGGCGCGAACACGCTCCACCTCGACGAGGCCAATGCCCGCGCGCTGGCCGCCGCCCTGGAGAACACGAACTTCTCCGTACGGTCCGTCGAGTCGAAGCCGTACCGCCGTTCGCCGTACGCGCCTTTCCGTACGACGACGCTCCAGCAGGAGGCCAGCCGCAAGCTCGGTTTCGGCGCGAAGGCCACCATGCAGGTGGCGCAGAAGCTGTACGAGAACGGCTTCATCACCTACATGCGTACGGACTCCACGACCCTCTCGGACACCGCGATCACCGCGGCCCGGGCCCAGGTCACGCAGCTCTACGGCGCGAGCTATCTGCCGGACAAGCCGCGTACGTACGCCGGGAAGGTCAAGAACGCGCAGGAGGCGCACGAGGCGATCCGCCCCTCGGGTGATCGTTTCCGCACGCCGGCCGAGACGGGTCTGACCGGTGACCAGTTCAAGCTGTACGAGCTGATCTGGAAGCGGACCGTCGCCTCCCAGATGAAGGACGCGGTCGGGAACTCCGTCACCGTGAAGATCGCGGGCACGGCCTCCGACGGCCGCGACGCCGAGTTCAGCGCGTCCGGCAAGACCATCACCTTCCACGGCTTCCTCAAGGCCTATGTCGAGGGCGCCGACGACCCGAACGCCGAGCTGGACGACCGCGAGCGCAGGCTTCCGCAGGTCAACGAGGGCGACCCGCTGTCCGCCGAGGAGATCTCGGTCGACGGCCACGCGACCAAGCCCCCGGCCCGCTACACCGAGGCCAGCCTGGTCAAGGAGCTCGAAGAGCGCGAGATCGGCCGCCCGTCGACGTACGCGTCGATCATCGGCACGATCCTCGACCGCGGCTATGTGTTCAAGAAGGGCACGGCTCTCGTGCCGTCCTTCCTGTCCTTCGCCGTGGTCAACCTCCTGGAGAAGCACTTCGGGCGGCTCGTCGACTACGACTTCACCGCCAAGATGGAGGACGACCTCGACCGCATCGCGCGGGGCGAGGCCCAGGCCATTCCGTGGCTCAGGCGCTTCTACTTCGGCGAGGGCGACGCGACCGGCGCCGCGGAGGCGGGCAACGGCGACGGGGACCACCTCGGCGGTCTCAAGGAGCTCGTCACCGACCTCGGTGCCATCGACGCCCGCGAGGTGTCGTCGTTCCGCGTGGACGGCAGCGACATCATGCTGCGCGTCGGCCGCTACGGCCCCTACGTCGAGCGCGGCGAGAAGGACTCCGAGAACCACCAGCGCGCCGACGTGCCCGAGGACCTGGCACCCGACGAGCTGACCGTCGAGCTCGCTGAGGAACTGCTCGCCAAGCCGAGCGGTGACTTCGAGCTCGGCGCCGACCCCCAGTCGGGCCACCAGATCATCGCCAGGGACGGCCGCTACGGCCCGTACGTCACCGAGGTGCTCCCCGAGGGCACCCCGAAGACCGGCAAGAACGCCGTGAAGCCGCGTACGGCCTCGCTGTTCAAGTCGATGTCCCTCGACACGGTGACGCTGGCCGACGCCCTCAAGCTGATGTCGCTGCCGCGCGTCGTCGGCAAGGACGCCGAGGGCGTGGAGATCACCGCACAGAACGGGCGCTACGGGCCGTACCTGAAGAAGGGCACCGACTCGCGCTCCCTCCAGGCCGAGGACCAGCTCTTCACGATCACCCTCGACGAGGCCCTGGCGATCTACGCGCAGCCCAAGCAGCGCGGGCGGGCCGCGGCCAAGCCGCCGCTGAAGGAGCTCGGCGCGGACCCGGTCAGCGGGCAGCCCGTCGTCGTCAAGGACGGCCGCTTCGGTCCGTACGTCACCGACGGCGAGACCAACGCCACCCTGCGGTCCGGCGACAGCGTCGAGGAGATCACCCCGGAGCGCGGCTTCGAACTGCTCGCGGAGAAGCGCGCGAAGGCGCCCGCCAAGAAGACGGCGAAGAAGACGGCCGCCAAGAAGGCCCCGGCCAAGAAGGCGCCGGCGAAGAAAACCGCCGCCAAGAAGACCGCGGCCACGAAAACGGCGGCAAAGAAGACCACTGCCAAGAAGACGACCGCAAAGAAGGCGACGGCTTCCCAGGCGACGACCGAGGACTGAGGCCCACAAGGCTGCAGAGGCCGACGAGGGCCGGGGCCTCAGGGCACCGCCTCCGGTGAGGGCCTTCGGGTCCCGTCTCCCGCTCGGGATCGAGTTCTTCACCTTTGGTTCGTAAAACGAACGCTCCCGCACCACTTGGTGTCGGGGGCGTTCGCATGTTCGGGGGCCTATTCGGGGAGTCAGTCCCTCCCGATAGGCTGGCAGGATGACGCGAGCCGAGCAGCCAACGGCCCACAACCCGGCCCCCGACGACGCCCTGGTCGCAGATTCACGGGAGCGCGCCGTCCGGGCGCTGCTGCGTGTGCCGCAACTGAGGCGCCTGTGGAGCGCCCAGCTGGTGGGCGGTATCGGTGATGCCCTGGCGCTGCTCGTGCTGGTCCTGCTCGCCCTCCAGGCGGCGGTCGCCGACGGTTCCTTCGGAGGCGGCTACCGCGGAGTGGCCCTCGCCGTGTCGGCGGTCTTCGGGGCACGGATTCTCGCCACCCTCCTCTTCGGGGCGGTCCTGCTGGGCCCGCTCACGTCCCTCACCTCCCAGGAGGGGCCGCTCGACCGCCGCTGGACCATGGTCGGCGCGGACGGTGTGCGGGCCGCGCTGCTGATCATCGCGCCCCTGTGGATCGACTGGACGCCGGAGAACGCGCTGGCAGTGCTCCTGGTGACGGCCTTCGTCATCGGGGTCGCCGAGCGCTTCTGGATGGTGTGCCGCGAGAGCGCGGCGCCCGCGTTGCTGCCCGCGCCGCCGCTGGAGGGCGCGACGGTACGCCCGCTGCCGGACCACATGGAGGCGCTGCGGCGCCTGTCACTGCGTACGGGATTCGTGGCGGTGCCCCTCGCCGGGGCCACGCTCGTCGTCGCCGGGCTCGTCAACAATCTGCTGGGCACCGGGCTGGAGTGGTTCGCGCAGCACCAGGCCGCGCTCGCCTCGTACGTCTCCGCGGGCCTGTTCGCCGCGTCCCTTTCGGTGCTGACCTTCCTCGAACTGCCCGATGCGCGCACCCCGCGCGCGCGGTCGCCGCTCGAAGGGCTGCGCCGCCCCAAGACGGGCACCGGCATCGACAAGGGCCGCACCGGAGCCATCCCGCTCCTGGTGCTCGCCTGCGCGGCCGTCGCCGGGGCGATCGCGGCGGCCGTCGCCGTCTCCGTGCTGCACGCCAAGGACCTGGGCGGCGGGCCGGTGACGTACGGGCTGCTGGTGCTCGCGCTGACCGGCGGTGTCGTGATCGGCATCCGTACGGCCGCCAAGCTGCTGCCATCCCTGTCCCGGCGCCGGCTGCTCGCGCTGGCGATCGCCTTCACGGGGATCGCGCTGCTCGCCGCGGGCCTCGTCCCGGACGTCACGACGGTGATCCTGATCGTCGGGCTGGCGGGCATCGGGGCGGGCGTCGCCGCCAACACCGGGCACGCCCTGCTCGACCAGGAGGCCGAGGAGTACCGCCGGACGCGTACGACGGAACACCTGCACGCGGTCGTACGGGTGTTCGTGGCTCTGGGTGCGCTGGTGGCCCCCCTGGTGGCCGCCGCCATCGGCCCGCACCGCGTGGAGAACGGCAAGTTCGTGTTCGCGCACGGCGGTGCCGCGTTCACGCTGATGCTGGTCGGCGCGCTGCTGCTGCCGGTGGCCGCGCTGGTGCTGGCCAAGGCCGACGACCGCTCTGGCGTGCCGCTGCGGCACGACCTGCTGGACGCGCTGCGCGGCGGGGACGACCCCCTGCAGGCGGCTGCCGTGAAGGGCTTCTTCATCGCCCTGGAGGGCGGTGACGGGGCCGGGAAGTCGACCCAGGCCGAGGCGCTCGCCGAGTGGATCCGCGCCAAGGGCCACGAGGTCGTGGTGACACGCGAGCCAGGTGCCACGCCCGTCGGGAAGCGGCTGCGGTCGATCCTGCTCGACGTGTCGTCGGCCGGTCTCTCGCACCGCGCGGAGGCGCTGCTGTACGCCGCCGACCGCGCCGAGCACGTCGACACCGTCGTGCGGCCCGCCCTGGAGCGGGGCGCGGTGGTCGTCTCCGACCGCTACATCGACTCCTCCGTGGCGTACCAGGGGGCCGGGCGTGACCTGTCCCCGACCGAGATCGCCCGTATCAACCGGTGGGCGACCGACGGGTTGGTGCCTCATCTGACGGTGCTGCTGGACGTGGCGCCGGAGACCGCCCGTGAGCGGTTCACGGAGGCGCCGGACCGGCTGGAGTCGGAGCCCGCCGAGTTCCACGCGCGCGTGCGGTCCGGTTTCCTGACGCTCGCCGCCGCGGATCCCGCGCGCTATCTGGTCGTCGACGCCGGGCAGGAGCCCGAAGCCGTCACGACCGTGATCCGGCATCGGCTCGATGTGGTGCTCCCGCTCTCCGAGGCCGAGATCAAGGCCAAGGAGGAGGCCCGCAAGGCCGCCGAGGAGGAGGCGCGTCGGCGCGCCGAGGAAGAGGCCGCCCGCAAGGCCGAGGAGGAGCGGCTGGAGCGCGAGCGCCAGGAGCAGCTCGCCCGGCTGCGCGCGGAGGAAGAGGAGCGCAAGCAGCGCGAGCTGGAGGAGGCCCAGCGGCGCGAGGCCGAGCGCCAGGCCGAGGAGGCCCGGCAGCGCGCCGAGGCGGCACGCGTGCGTGCCGAGGAGGAACGGGCACGGCGGCTCGCCGAGGAGCAGGCCCTCGCGGCCGAGGAGGCACGCCGGCGCAAGCAGGCCGAGGAGGAGGCGCGGCTCCGGGCCGAGGCCGAGGAGCGGCGGCTGGAGAAGCAGCGGAAGGCCGAGGAGGCGCTGGTCCGGGCCGAGCAGGCTCGACGGGCGGCGGAGGCGCAGCGGGAGGCGCAGAGGGAGGCGGAGGCTTCCAGCGCGGCTGCGGCTGCCGCTGCCGCTGCGGCGGCTTCGAGTGCGGCGGATTCCGGAGCTTCCGGTGGTTCGGGCGCTTCCGGTGCTTCCGGAGGGGCTGGTTCCGGTGGTTCGGCAGGCGGCCGTGACCCCGAGACGGTGCCGACGCCCGTCGTGACACCCACGAACGCGTCCGGCGGACCGGCCGACGAGACGGCGGTGCTTCGTCCCGTGCCGCCTCGCGACGCCGGGCCCGACGACGCCGAGACGACCGTGCTGCCGCAGCCTCCGGCGCCGCAGGGAGCGGCCGACGAGACCGCTGTGCTGCCTCCGGTGAGGCCGGGGTCGGCTGCCGATGAGACTGCCGTGTTGCCCCCGGTGAGGCCGGGGTCGGCTGCCGACGAGACGGCTGTGTTGCCTCCGGTGAGGCCGGGTTCCGCCGCGGACGAGACGGCTGTGCTTCCTCCCGTACGGGACGACCGTGGCGGCGGTGAGCAGGGGAGCGGTCCGGCGGACCGGGTGCCCCCGGGGTACTTCCGTGACGAGCGGCCGGGGAGCGAGGGCACCGACGCCCGTACGCGCGAGCTGCCTCAGGTCGACGAGGAGGGCGCCCCTCGGCGACGTCCCCGTTCGGACTGGGCGGAGGAGACTCCGCTGGACGACCTCCCGACGTTGGCGGACGAACTGCTGGGTCCGCGTGACGAGGACGAGCCGGACGAAGGGCGGGGGCGTCGGCGGCGCTGACGGGTGGATCGAGGCCTGTCTGTCTGGTTTGTGGCCGGGGCAGTGCTGGCGGTGATGTGGCCCGTGTCGGCGGTGGTGCGGCCTGTGCGGCGGGTGCCGATGATGGGCACCGGTGGTGAGCGCGTGCGCCGTGTGGACCGCGTTGTCAGTGCCCTCCCGCACAATGGGATGCGCAAGGACCGGTGCGACGGAAGGGCGGCATCCCATGACCGTGTGGGACGACCTGGTGGGCCAGGAGAAGGTGAGCGTGCAACTCGACGCCGCCGCCCGGGACGCCGACGCCCAGGTCACGGCGGTGGCGGACCACACCCCGGTCGCCGAGGCGTCGAAGATGACGCACGCGTGGCTCTTCACGGGACCGCCGGGCTCGGGCCGCTCCACCGCCGCGAGGGCCTTCGCCGCGGCCCTCCAGTGCGTGAGCCCCGACCGGGCCCTCGGCGCATCCCCAGGCTGCGGGTTCTGCGACGGCTGTCACACGAGCCTGATCGGCACACACGCCGACGTGCAGATCATCCGCACCGACCTCCTCTCCATCGGCGTGAAGGAGACCCGCGATCTCGTACGCCGGGCACAGATGTCCCCGGCGGGCCGCCGCTGGCAGGTCATCATCGTGGAGGACGCCGACCGCCTCACGGAGGGCGCGGGCAACGTCCTTCTGAAGGCCATCGAGGAGCCCGCCCCCCGCACGGTCTGGCTCCTCTGCGCACCTTCCATCGAGGACGTACTGCCCACCATCCGCTCCCGCTGCCGTCACCTCACGCTCCGGACGCCTCCCGTGGACGCGGTCGCCGACGTCCTCGTACGCCGCGACGGCATCGAGCCGGACGTGGCGGCTGCCGTGGCCCGCGCCACCCAGGGGCACATCGGGCGGGCCCGCCGCCTCGCCACGGACGAGCGCGCCCGCGCGCGGCGCGCCGCCGTCCTCAAACTGCCCCTCCGTGTCGACGACGTGGGCGCCTGCCTCAAGGCGGCCCAGGAGCTGATCGACGCGGCCTCCGAGGACGCCAAGCAGGTCGCCGAGGAGACCGACGTCAAGGAGACCGAGGACATGAAGGCGGCGCTCGGCGCGTCCCAGGGCGGCCGGATGCCGCGCGGCACCGCGGGCGTGATGAAGGAGCTGGAGGACAAGCAGAAGCGCCGCAAGACGCGTACGCAGCGCGACAGCCTGGACCTGGCCCTGATCGACCTCACGGCCTTCTACCGCGACGTACTGGCCCTCCAGTTCGGCACCAGCCTCGCCCTCGCCAACACGGAGATGCGGGACACCCTGGACCGGCTGGCGCGCGGCTCGTCCCCCGAGACCACCCTGCGCCGGATAGAGGCGATCGCCGCCTGCCGCGAGGCCCTCGACCGGAATGTGGCACCGCTGCTGGCGGTGGAGGCGATGACGATGGCGCTGCGGGCTGGTTGACGCGGCGCGTCTCACATCCCGCCGCGGCATCCTGTCGTGCCGCCTGCCGCCTGCCGCCTGCCGCCTGCCGCCTGCCGCCTGCCGCCTGCCGCCTGCCGCCCGGCGTGCGCTGCCTGCCGTGCGCCGCCCGCCGTGCGTGACGTCCGGAGTTGACGGCGTCACTCGTACGAGGTCGGGTTGACGACCCTGAGCGACCGATTCATCGCGCAGGGTTACGCTCGCTCGATGTACACCAGGCGCCGGCCCAGGTCACCTCGGGCCAACCGATCCCTTCGGGCGTACGGCACGTTGTTCGCCGTCGCCGGACTGCTCGTCTCCGCCTGCTCCGCGGGGAGTTCGACGAGCTCCGCGAGCCCGGCCGGGACGGCGGCGCTGCGCGCGCTGCCCGAGGCCACCCCGTCGGCGCTGGCCTCGTACTACGGTCAGCGGCCGGCCTGGCGCGCCTGTGGTGTCCCCGGCTTCGAGTGCGCGACGCTGAAGGCCCCGCTCGACTACGCCGAACCGACCAAGGGCGACGTCCGGCTGGCCGTCTCCCGCAAGAAGGCCACGGGTCCGGGCAAGCGGCTCGGTTCGCTGCTGGTCAACCCGGGCGGGCCGGGCGGTTCGGCGGTCGGTTACCTCCAGGCGTACGCCGGAATCGGGTATCCGGCGAAGGTCCGTGCCCGCTACGACATGGTCGCGGTCGACCCGCGCGGCGTCGCCCGGAGCGAGCCCGTCGAGTGCCTCACCGGGCGCGAGATGGACACGTACACGCAGACGGACACGACCCCCGACAACGTGCGTGAGACCGGTGAACTGGTCGATGCCTTCAAGGAGTTCGCGGAGGGCTGCGGGCAGCGCGCGGGGAGCCTGCTGCGGCATGTGTCCACGGTCGAGGCGGCCCGTGACATGGACATCGTGCGCGCGGCGCTGGGCGACGAGAAGCTGACGTACGTGGGTGCTTCGTACGGCACGTTTCTCGGGGCGACGTACGCGGGCCTGTATCCGGAGCGGGTCGGTCGGCTCGTCCTGGACGGCGCGCTGGACCCGTCGCTGCCCGCGCGGAAGACGAACCAGGACCAGACGGCGGGCTTCGAGACGGCGTTCCAGTCCTTCGCCAAGGACTGCGTGCACGAGTCGGACTGTCCGCTGGGCGGCGCGGGCACGACGACGGAGCAGGTCGGCAAGAACCTGAAGGCCTTCTTCCGGCAGCTGGACGGCGCCCCCATCGAGACGGGCGACGCGGACGGCCGCAAGCTGGGCGAGGCGCTGGCCACGACGGGCGTCATCGCCGCGATGTACGACGAGGGGTCCTGGCCCCAACTGCGCGACGCCCTCGACATGGCCATGAAGGACAAGGACGGCGCGGGCCTGCTCGCCCTCTCCGACAGCTATTACGAGCGTGACTCCGACGGCAAGTACGAGAACCTGATGTTCGCCAACGCGGCGGTCAACTGCCTGGACCTGCCGGCCGCCTTCTCCACCCCCGAGGAGGTGAAGGAGGCGCTCCCCTCCTTCGAGCAGGCCTCCCCGGTCTTCGGTGAGAGCCTCGCCTGGGCCTCCCTGAACTGCGCGTACTGGCCCGTGAAGGCGACCGGCGAAGCCCACAGCATCGAGGCGAAGGGCGCCGCCCCCATCGTGGTCGTCGGCACCGTCCGTGACCCCGCGACCCCCTACCGCTGGGCCCAGGCCCTCGCCGCCCAGCTCTCCTCCGGCACCCTCCTCACCTACGACGGCGACGGCCACACGGCCTACGGGCGGGGCAGCGCCTGCATCGACTCCGCGATCAACGAATACCTCCTCGAAGGCACCCCTCCGAAGAGCGGAAAGCGCTGCTCAGGGGCGTGATCACGCGGTCCACCGGGGGTGCTCCCGAGGCCTGTGCGGAGCACCCCCCGAAACTGTGTAGACTTACGCACGTTGCCGATCGCACCATAGTTCTGGCAGCACGCCGCCTTAGCTCAGATGGCCAGAGCAACGCACTCGTAATGCGTAGGTCTCGGGTTCGAATCCCGAAGGCGGCTCTGTGGAAGCCTCAGGACTCACTCGCCGTGACCTGGGGCTTTTGCTTTTGGGGGGTGTGGTCTGTGGCGCTGGGTGGGTGCCGCGCGCGCCGGGCAACTGCGCGCCGGAGAGCGTGAACGGGGGCGAACACCGTATCCCGGAGTTGTTAGCTGGTATCAGCGGCGCCACGTGTCCGCCGCGGCCGTGGCGTGACCCGCGCTCCTGTGGCCCGCGCCCTCTGTGACCTGCGCGCACCCCTGTGACCCGCGCTCCCGTACCCTTCCGACTTCCGCCGGTGCGCAGCTTCAGGAAGGCCCACGCATGTCCTCCGACCGTTCAGTGCTCCATCTCGGCCTGCGCCGCTCCCCCTTGGAGTGGCGGTCCGAGATCGATGCCGCGGCGGAGCTGGGCCACGCCGTGTACGTCTACTCCGACTCCGGGCTCGGTCATATCGGGCTGCCTGATGACCGGGTCGCTGCCTTTACCAGGGCGGAGTCCGCCGAGGATGTGGCGGCTCGCGCCCTGCGGCAGGCGCGGGACGGCGGGCACGAGCCCGCGGCGGTGCTGTGCTGGGGTGACCGGTACGTGGACGTCGCGGCCAGGGTCGCCGAGGCGCTCGGCCTGCGTGGGCCCTCGGTCGTCGCGGCCGCCGTGTGCCTCGACAAGTCCGCGCAGCGCCGGGCTCTCGAACCGCACGGCCTCAACCCCCGCTGGCGCAGCGGGACCACGGCCGACGAGTTGAAGGCCGCGGTGGGGGAGCTGGGCCTTCCGCTGATCTTCAAGCTCGCCCACTCCTCGGGGGGCCGCGGGTCCGTCGTGATCGACGCGGACACGGAACCGGACGAGCTGATGAAGCTGACGTCCCTCAACTACGAGGACTCCGCCGCCTTCCTGGTCGAGGAACTCGTCGAGGGCAGCGAGCACTCGGTCTCCGGGCTTGTCCACGGTGGCGAGGTGGTGATCCTCGCCGTGTCCGACAAGTATCTGGCGCCCGGCGAACTCCGTACCACCACCACGGTCGTCCCCTCCGGGCTCACCCCGGAGCGGCTCGCCCGGGTGCACGAGGCGGCCGAGCGCGCGGTGCGCGCCGTGGGTATCGAGTCCGGCGGGTTTCACGTGGACCTGCGCTACTCCTCCGAAGGCCCCGTCGTCCTGGAGGTCGGCGCACGGCTGGGCGGCGACCTGATCAACTCCCATCTCGTGCCCCTCGCCACGGACGGCGCCACGCAGCCGTACCGCTCTCTCGTCGAGACCCTCGCCGACGGTGAACTGCCGCGCTCCGCGCCCTTCGTGACCACCGCGGCGATGCACTTGCTGCCGGTTCCCGCCGACAGCGACCTCCCCGCGCTGCTGTCCCGCCTCGCGGGTCACCCGGCCGTACGGATCGCCGCCGAGTGGCCCTCCCCGGAGGGTGAGGTCGTGGTGGTCGTGACGGCACAGGACCCGGACACGATCCCCGCGATCCTCGACGAACTCCGGCAGCGGACGGGGCGGTGACGGGACGGTAGGGCCACACGCCTCCGACCTGGGAGCGACCGAACGCGCGGGCGCACGCGGTTCTCGGCCGACTTCGGTCTCCTGGAGGGCAGATGCGTGTGCGGCGTGGGGGCGTGCGGCGGGCGGGGCGCGCCTGGGGTGGCGCCCCGGAGTGCGGGGGCGTGATTCTGGGCTGTGGGTGAGGGGCGGGAGTGCTGGGCGGGCTCTCGTCCGTGGCACGCCGCTGGAGCCGGCGGGTGTTCGGGGTGGCCCGAAAGGGGTCCCGTCCCTGGTGGGCGGCAGGATCTGACCTAGTGTCAACAATGCCTGCGCAGAAGCCTGTTGGGCGGTCGAGGTGGCCGTGGGCGGGTGCGCATAGGGGGACACGGTGGCTTGGACCGATCCTTGCGTGAGGAATGACGGTGTGCACGTCCGGGGGCGGCGGTGAGCCGCCGGGCGCCGGTGCGGCGGGCTCGGCGTACGCCTGTGAAGCGTGTGGTGACCTCGAAATCCGTGAAGCGGGCGGCGGGTTCGAAGTCTGTGAAGCGGGTGTCCGTGAAGCGGGTCTCCAGTCCGGTCCAGCCCAGCGGGCCCCGGCCGTTGGTGCTCGGTGTCGCGGCTGCCGCGGGGGGCGGGCTCTGCGTTGCCGTGGGGCAGTGGCTGTTGGGGAACTGGTGGTTGATCGCTCTGCTGGCCGCCGTCCTGGGTACGGCCGGTTGTCTTTGGCTTGCTCAGTGGGTTGCGAAGGCCTGGTGGGAGCGGGCGCATGTGCGGCGGCTGCGGTATGAGCTGCCTCAGCTCGACGCGCTTCACCACGAGGACTTCGAGTTCGCGGTACGGGATCTGATGCGCCGTGACGGATGCGCCGATGCCGTACAGGTGGGCGGGGCCGGGGACAACGGCGCCGACGTGACGGCGACCGATCCGCTCGGCAGGCGCTGGGTGATCCAGTGCAAGCACCGGCAGGACGGGGCCCTGGGATCGGCGGTGGGTACCCCGGATCTGCATGTACTCAACGGCACCGGGCGGCAGTTGCACGGCGGGGACGTCGTCGTTCTCGTGACGAACGGGCGCTTCACCGCGGGGTGCGAGCCGCTCGCGAGGTCCCAGAAGCTGCATCTCGTCGACCGCGGGACATTGGGGGAGTGGGCGGCTGGGGCACGGCCCCTCTGGGAGCTGCTTCAGCAGCTGCCACCCTCGCCGGGCAGGCGGTCGGCGTTGTCCTGAGAACACTGTTGTCGGGCTGCAGGGCACTGTTGTGGCGCTGCCGCACGACTGTTGTCGTGCGGCGTGGAAGTCGTCATGTTTCGCAACTGCCGCATAACAATCATGAGTTCAGGCTTCTGCCTGCGAACGGCGGGCCCCGTTGCCTATGGTGCGCGGAGCCCCTTCGCCCATGTGTTCGCAAAGGATGCCGCCATGTCTGACTCTGTACGACACGAGGACGACCTGGCGCAGGTTCGTTCGTGACGTCCGGTACGGCAGCGCTTCAGGAACGCCGGTACCGGATCCTGGTCACCGGCTACGCGATCTCCTCGTACGGCACCTTCCTCAACGTCGTGGCGCTCAGCCTGTACGTCTACGCGGTCACGGACCGGGCGCTGGCCGTCGGTGTGTTCATGGCCGTACGACTCGCCGCGGGGTTCGTCGCGGGGCTCGCCGCGGCTGCGGTCCTGGCCCGCTGGTCCCCGAAGGGCGTCATGTTCTGGGCCAACGTGGCCCAGGCGGCGGCTCTGCTCCTGCTGGTGCTGGCCCCCGACGGATTCCGTACGAGCACGCTGTTCGCCGTCTCCGCGGTGGTCGGGGCCTCCGGCACCCTGTTCATGGTCACCTTGCGCAGCTCCATCCCGGACATGGTCGGCGAGGGGCGGCACACCTGGGCCAACTCCCTGATGGTCAGCGGGCGTTCGATGGCCATGGTGGCCGGGTTCGCCTCGTCGGGCGTGGTGGTGTCACTGCTCGGCTACACCGCGGCCTTCCTCGTGGACATGGCCACCTTCCTCGTCTGCGCCCTGACCGTCCTGCTCCTCCCGATGCCCATGGGCCCGGCGCGCGGCAATGAGGAGAAAGACAGCCAAGGCAAGGACGTAGGGGACGGCCAAGACAGCCAGGGCGGTCAGGAAGAAGAGGGGGCCGACCGGCAGGGGCGTCGGCGGGACCGTCGGCGGCAGGTGCCCGCCGCGCTCGTGGCGCTCGGTGCGGTTCCGGTGCTCGGGCTCATGGTGGCGCTGCGCGGTATCGACGCGCTCGGGTCCTCCTCGCACAACGCGGCGCTGCCCGTGTACTCCACCGAACTCGACGCCGACAACCCGGCCGTGTTCGTCAGCGTCTTCTGGTGCGTCTGGGCGCTCGGCAACGTTCTCGTCCAGCAGGTGCTGCAGAGGTACACCAAGCGGACGGGACGCTCGGTCGGCGCCCTGGGCTTCGGGCTCGGCACCATCGCCATGTCGGGGACCTTCATCCTGGCCTTCGCCGGGCTCCCCTGGGCCGCGACCGTGCTGGTCGCGCTGCTGGCCGGCGCGGCCGACGGCCTGACCGAGGTGTCGTACACCTCGCATCTGCAGACCCTGCCGAGCCCTCTGCGCACCCACGCCTTCGGGCTCTCCGCCACGGTGGAGAACCTCGGGTTCGGCGTCGGGATGATCGTGGTCGCCGCCGCCCTCGACGTCTTCACGCCGCTGTCGGTCGTCGGCGTCGCGCACGGTGCCGCCATCGTCCTCGCGCTGGTGTACGTGGCCCGGGTGCTGCGGGGGCGCGGAGCGCAGGAAGCGGGCGAAGCACAGGAGACGCACGAGGCACATGAGGCGCAGGAAGCCGTGCCGGCGAGCGAGGCGCGGGAGGGGAAGCAGGTGGAGCAGGGAGAGCAGGGGAAGGGGGAGAGCGGTGCGGGACCCGCGCGTGGCGGTCATCGGGATGGCGCTGAGGTTTCCGGGGGCTGACACACCCGAGCAGTACTGGCACGACATCCGGTCCGGCGTGTCCCACGTACGGCCCTTCACCGACTCCGAGTTCGCCGCCGCGGGCCTGCCCGAGGAGCTCTACCGCGACCCGGACTTCACCGGAGCGAGCGCGCTGCTGCACGGCGTCGACGGCTTCGACGCCGGGTTCTTCGGGATGAGCGGCCGGGAGGCCACCCTGACCGATCCCCAGCAGCGGTTGTTCCTGGAGTGCGCTCACCATGCGCTGGAGGACGGTGGCTACGCCGGCAGGAGTGGAAGCGGCCGGTCCGGGAGCGTACGGATCGGGAGCGTACGGATCGGGGTCTACGCGAGCATCGGCTATCGGCTCTACTCCCTGCACAGCTACCTGGCCTCCAACATCGGCGAGTCGAGTCGCGCCGACGACTGGACCACGGTGAAGCAGATCCAGGTCGGCAACTACCCGGACTTCACCGCCAATCGGGCCGCGTTCCGGCTCGGACTGGATGGTCCGGCGGTGAATGTCGCGACGGCCTGTTCCAGCGGGCTCGTCTCGGTCCACCTGGCCTGTCAGGCGCTGCTCGCGGGTGACGCGGACCTCATGGTGGTGGGATCGGCCGCCCTGCATCTGCCGCAGGTCACCGGGCACCGCCATGTGAAGGGCTCGACGATCTCCAAGTCCGGTGCGGTACGGGCCTTCGACGCCGCGGCCGACGGCACGGTCGGCGGCAACGGGGTGGCCGCCGTACTACTCAAGCCGCTGGCGAACGCGCTCGCCGACGGCGACACCGTGCACGCCGTCATCCTGGGCTCCGCCGTCACCAACGACGGTGCGGACAAGGCGGGTTTCGCCGCTCCGGGTGTTGCGGGCCAGCGGGACGCCGTGCTCGGCGCGTTGGACCGCGCCGGTGTCGGGGCCGAGACGATCGGCTACCTGGAGGCGCACGGCACCGGCACCTACAAGGGCGATCCGATCGAATTCGCCGCGCTCAGCGAGGCGTTCCGGCGGCACACGGACCGCAAGGGCTTCTGCGCGCTCGGGTCCACCAAGCCCGCCATCGGGCACCTGGACAGCGCGGCCGGTCTCGCGGGGCTGGTCAAGGCGATCCTGGTGCTGCGGCACGGTGTTGTTCCGCCGCTGGTGAACCTGACCCGGCCCAACCCTCAACTCGGGGTCGAGGAAAGCCCGTTCATGCTCCCGCAGCGCGCCATGCCGTGGCCGCTGGCGGACGGCCGGCCCCGGCGGGCGGGCGTGCACTCCATCGGGATGGGCGGCACCAATGCCCATGTGATTCTGGAAGAGGCCCCGGCTGTCCCGGTCGGCACGGCTGCCTCGGTTGGCGCGGCCCGGGCCGAAGCTGCCCCCGTGCCCGCTCTCCTGCCGCTCTCCGCGCACAGCCCCAAAGCCCTGGAGGAGTACGCCCGTTCCTTCCGCGACGCCCTGGTGCGGCGTCCGGACATGGCACCGGCCGATCTCCTCACGACGGCCGCGCTCGGGCGCCGGCACCTGCGCCACCGGCTGGTCGTCACCGCACCCGCCGTCACCGCACCTTTCGAAGGCCCACCGGTCGAAGGCCCGCCCGCCGATGGCCCGGCTGACAACCTTGTCAGTGGGCTCGTCCGCGGCCTCGACGCCTTCCTGGCGGATCCGGGGAGCCCCGCGCCTGCCCACGCCTCCTACTACACCGGAACCGTGGACACCCCAGCCCCGGCCCCGACTCCGGCCCCGGCCTCGGTCACACCCGCGTACGTCTTCAGCGGTCAGGGCGGCGGCCGACCCGGAATGGCCGCAGCGCTTGCCGGCCGCTTCCCCGTGGTGGCCGATGTCCTGGAGCGGTGTGCCCGTATCCATCAGGAGGAGACCGGGGAGGCGGACTTCCTCGACCGGATCGTCGGTGGCGAGGGCCCGGAGCGGTGGGACACCGACTTCGCCCAGCCGGCGCTGTTCGCGCTGCAAGTGGCGCAGGCACGGCTCTGGCAGGGGTTCGGTGTGCGACCGTCGGCCGTCGCCGGGCACAGCGTCGGGGAGTACGCGGCTCTGTGCGTCGCGGGAGCACTGACGCCGGAGGACGGTATGCGGCTCGTCTGCCGCAGGGGCCGGCTCATGCAGGACACCGAACCCGGCGCGATGCTGGCCGTGTTCGCCCCGCCGGAACACGTACGACGGCTGCTCGGGGACATCGACGAGACGCGGTACGGGCGTCTCGAACTGGCGGTGTCCAACGGTCCTGCCCACCACGTCGTCGCCGGTCCGCCGGACGCGGTCGAGGCGGCCCGGGCCTGGCTGGCCGAGCACGATGTGGCGGGCGAGCAGCTCCCCGTCGACCGGGCCTTCCACACGGCGCTGCTCGACCCGGTGCTCGACGAGCTGCACGCCGCCGTCGGCAAGGCCGAACTCCGGTCCGTACAGGTGGAGTTCGTGAGTGGCCTGGACGGCACGGCGTATCCCGTGGGCTGGCTGCCCGACGCCGACTACCTCGTACGGCAGGCGCGGCACACCGCGGACTTTCACGCCGTGCTGCGCACGCTCGCGTCCAGGGCCGTCCTGGTCGAACTGGGGCCCGGTGCGCCGCTGACCGGCATGGCCCGCCGTGCCGTCCCGGAGACCCTCTGCGTGCCGACGCAGGGCCGCGGCGCCGACACCGACGGCCTGTGGACGGCGGCGGCCCGTCTGCACTGTGCCGGGGTGGACCTCGACTGGGCGGCGCTCCTGGACGGCTGCGGGGGACGCCGGATTCCGCTGCCCGTCTACCCGTTCCAGCACCGGTCGTACTGGACCGGCCCGCCACCGCATCCCGGTCCGTCAGTGGACCGATTACCTGCAAAGGAAGGTTCAGTGGAGGACGGCATGACCGAACAGGCAGTACTCGAACGCGTACGGGAGCTCACGGCCCGGCATCTCGGCTACCGCGCCGACGAACTCGGCGCCGGGCAGTCCTTCGTCGGCCTCGGTGCGGATTCGCTGCAACTCATCGGGTTGCTGCGGCAGTTGGAGAGCGAGTTCGGCGTGCGGACGTCCGTCCGGGAGGTCCTCGAGGAGGCGGGCACTCCTGAACTCACGGCCCGTCTGATCGCCGCGCGCGCGGGGCGGGCGGCTTCGCGGGAGGAGGGTGGGCCGGCCGACGTTGGCACGGGGCCTGCGGCTCTGCCTGCGCCTGCCGCTGCTTCCGCCGCCTCAGCTCCCGCTCCTGCCTCTGCCCCGGCGCCTGCTCCCGCTCCTGCGTCTGCTCCTGCTCCTGTCGCGAACCCTGCTCCTGATCCTGCTCCCGCTCCTGCGTTTGCCTCAGCGTCCGCCCTTGCCGCAGGGTCCGCGCTCGCGCCTGCGGCTGTGCCTGCCCCAGCGGCCGTGCCTACCGCAGCGCCGGGCGCGGCCACCGCTCCGGCGCCCGTGGGACCGGCTCCCGTGGGCCCAGCGCCCGTGGGCCCGGCGCCCGCGGACCCGGAGTACGCACTCCGCTCCGAAGTAGCCGAGCTCCGGCGGCAGATCGATCTGCTCGCCGAGACGCAGGCGGCCATGCTGACCCAGCTCTCCGAGGCGATAGCCCTGCTCGGTGCCGAGCGTGCCCGATGAGTACGACGGCGGTGGACCGGGCCGCGGAACTCTCCCGGAAGCTCACGGCACAACTCGCGGCGGCCAAGCGGCACTCGGCGGCGGGGCCCCCACCCGAACCGGCCTCGCCGCCCCCTCAGGCCCCGGCCCCGATGCCCACCACACTCCCCGCACTCCCCACCCTCCACGGCCCCCGAGTAACCCTCCCCGAAGGCTCAGGCATGATCGGCGATGGCGCCGACGCGAATGCCGGGCAGCGAGCTCATGCCGCCGAGCTGAGCCGGACGCTGGCCGAACGGACCCGTACGTCCAAGGAGTTGGCCCAGCGGCAGCGTGCCGTGCTCGCCGACAGCCGGGCCGTCGTCGGGTTCCGTCGTTCGACGAAGGAGACGCTGTACCCGCTCGCGGCCCGCTCGGCCCGGGGCGCGCGCCTGACCGACGTGGACGGGAACGAGTACACCGACATCACCATGGGCTTCGGCGCCCTGCTGCTCGGCCATGAGCCGGAGATCGTCACCGAGGCCGTACGCGAGCACCTCGCGCACGGTCTGCGCTTCGGCCCCCGGCCGGCCGAGGCCGGTGAAGTCGCCCAGCTGCTGGCCGACTTGACGGGCATGGAACGCGTGGCGTTCGCGGGCTCGGGCACCGAGGCCAACTCCGCCGCCATCAGGCTGGCCCGCGCCGCCACCGGACGCGACCGCGTCGTCATGTTCCGCGGCTCGTACCACGGTCACATCGACTCGGTGCTCGGCCGCCCGGGACCGGACGGGACGCACGCCGTACCCGTCTCGCACGGCATCCCGCACAGCGCCGTATCCGAGCTGATCGTCCTCGAATACGGCAGCCAGGAGGCCCTCGACACCGTCGACGCGCTCGGCGACACCATCGCGGCGGTCCTCGTCGAGCCGGTCCAGTGCCGCAACCCCGCCCTGCGCCCCGTCGCGTTCCTGCGGGAACTGCGTGACCTCACGCGGCGCCGCGGCATCGTGCTCCTCTTCGACGAGATGCTCACCGGCCTGCGCCCCCATCCGCGCGGCGCCCAGCACCACTTCGGCGTCGTCCCGGACCTCGCCACCTACGGCAAGGCGCTCGGCAGCGGCTTCCCGATCGGCGCGATCGCGGGCCGCGCCGACATCCTGGACGGGGTCGACGGCGGCTTCTGGCGGTACGGCGACGACAGCCGCCCGGAGACCGAGACCACGTTCTTCGGCGGTACGTACATGCAGCACCCGCTGTCCATGGCGGCGGCCAAGGCGGTCCTCACCCACCTCACCACCGAGGGCCCCGCCCTCCAGGAACGGCTCAACGCCCGCACCGACTTGCTGGCCGAAGGCCTGAACGAGTTCTTCAGGGACGAGGAATTTCCCCTGGAGCTCAGCCACTTCGGCTCCATGTTCCGGTTCAGGCACCGCGCCGACATGGAACTCCTCTACCAGCACCTGCTGTTGCGCGGCATCCACGTGTGGGAGTGGCGCAGCTTCTATCTGTCCACCGCCCACACCGACACGGACGTCGAGCGCGTCTCGGACGCCGTGAAGGACTCCCTGCGCGCCCTGCGCGAGGGCGGCTTCTTCCCCACGAGCCCCCGACCCCGCCCTCGCTCCCGCCCGCAGTCGAAGGCCACGCGTCCCCGCCCGTCCGCCGATTTCGGCCTGTACTTCTTCGGCGACTACCCGGACGAGGGTGGAGAGGCAGACGGCCGACCGAGCACACCCCACCCCTCCGACGCCTACGACCAGATCATGGAAACGGCCCGCTTCGCAGACGAGCGCGGATTCAGTTCCCTCTGGGTGCCGGAGCGGCACTTCCACTCCTTCGGCGGTCTCTTCCCCAACCCGTCCGTGCTCGCCGCCGCGCTGGCCCGGGAGACCAGCCGGATCCGGCTGAACGCGGGTTCCGTCGTACTGCCGCTGCACGACCCCGTCCGGATCGCCGAGGAGTGGTCGGTCGTCGACAACCTCTCCGGCGGCCGGGTCGGCATCGGCTGCGCCACCGGCTGGCACGCGCAGGACTTCGCCCTCCACCCGGACCGCTTCGCCCGCCGCAAGGAGATCGGCCTCGCCCACCTCGACGACGTACGGACGCTGTGGAGCGGCGGCACCTTGCCCCGGCGTACGGGAGACGGCGGGGAGACCGCCGTACGCATCCACCCGCGCCCGGTGCAGGACATGCCGCCCATGTTCCTCGCGACCTCGGGACGGCCCGAGTCGTACGAGGAGGCCGCGCGGCGCGGTCTGGGCATCGTCACCAACCTGATGAACCAGACGGTCGCCGAACTCGCCGAGAACATCGGCCACTACCGCAAGGCCCGCGAGCAGCACGGCCTCGACCCCGACACCGGCCGGGTGACCGTGCTCCTGCACACCTACCTCGGCGACGACCACGCGACGGCGCGTGCCCAGGCGCTGGAGCCGATGACCCGCTATCTGCGCTCCTCGCTGCAGATGCGCTCCGCGGCGAGCACGCAGGGCACGCCGGGCGGCGATCCGCGGGACCTGGCCACGGCGAGCGAGGAGGACCTGGAGTACCTCTTCCGCCGGGCGTACGACGGGTACTGCGACGAGCGGGCCCTGATCGGTACGCCGGAGACCTGCGCGCCCGTGGTGGACGCGCTGTACGAGGCGGGCGTCGACGAGATCGCCGCCCTCGTCGACTTCGGCATGCCCGCCGACCTGATGCGTACCGGGCTCGAACACCTCGACGCGCTGCGTGAGCGCCACCAGGACGCAGGCCCCGTGGCACCCCGTGCGGATGTGGGGCCCGGCGCCGACGACTCCGCGCCCGCGACCGACGCCCAGCGCCGGATCTGGCTCGCCTCCCAACTGATCGGCGACCCGGCCGCGTACAACGAGATCCAGGCGGTGCGGCTGCGCGGCCCGCTGGACGCGGAGGCGCTGGCCGCCGCGGTCGACGGGCTGGTCGAGCGGCACGCGGGCCTGCGGACCGTGTTCCGCCCGGGCGGTGGCGACGAGACGGTGCTGCAGGTCGTACGGCACGGGCGGCGCATTCCGCTCCAAGTGACCGACTGCCGGGGGCCGTTGACGGAGTCCCGTGGGCCGGAGCCCGAGGCGGCCGTCTCGGAGGTGCTGCGCGAAGAGAGCACACGGCCGTACGACCTCGCCGAGGGCCCGCTGTTCACCCCACGGCTGCTGACGCTCGCCGACGACGACCATGTGCTCGTACTCGGGCTGCACCACATCATCACCGACGCCCACTCGGCCGGCATCCTCGCGGCCGACCTGGAGGAGCTCTACAAGGCCGCGGTCGAGGGCCGCCCCGCGCGGTTCGTGGCGCCCGCGGGCAGCACGGTCGGCGCCGCCGAACCCGACCGGGACCCGGCCGACCTGGAGTGGTGGCGGCGATATCTCGACCCGCTGCCGCCGGTGCCCGCGCTGCCCACCCGGCGCCCGCGCGGCCGGCGGGTGGCGGGCGGCGGGGCCGCCGCCGAGATCCGTCTCGATGCTGTCCGTACGGCGCAAGTGCAGGAGTGGAGCGGCCGACAGGGCGTCACGCTCTTCGCCACGCTCCTCACCGCCTGGCAACTGGTGCTGCGCGAGCGGTCGGGCCAGGACGAGTTCGTCGTGGGCTCGACCTTCGGGCGGCGCACCCCGGAGACCACCGGCACGGTGGGATTCCACGTCGCGCTCCTTCCGCTGAGGGCCACGCTCACGGAGTCGACACCGCTGACCGGCGCCGTACGGGCCACCCGGGACGCGCTGTTCGCGGCCGACGCCCATCAACACGTCGACCTGGACGCGCTCCTGGCCGCCGTCAACCCCGACCCCGGCAACCCGCGCCCGCTGATCACCGTCTCGGCGGACCTGGACACCGCTCCACTGGCCGGGATCCGGCTGCCCGGGCTGTACGCCGAAGCCGTCGACGGCGGTTCCGAATCGGCCCCGCTGGAGATGGGGTTGATGGCCGTCCGCACGGGTTCGGGGCTGCGGCTGCGCATCCGCTACGACGCCGATCTCTTCGACGCGTCGACGGTACGGGACTGTCTGGGCGACCTCGACCGGATCCTGGGGGCCATGGTGTCGGGCGGTGCGGTGCTCGTACGGGACACCGCCGTGCGGCCGGAGGTCCTGGCCGTGACGCGGCCTGCCCCACCGATTCCCACGGCCGGGGCTGTCCCGTCGACCCCCTCCGTCCTGGAGACTCTCCGTACCGTCTGGAAGTCGGTCCTCGGCGTCGACGACGTGGCCGACGACGCCAACTTCTTCGATCTCAGCGGCAATTCGATCGCGGCGATCAGGCTCGTCAACCGTGTACGCGACGTGCTGCACGTGGACATCGCCCTCGCGGACTTCTTCGCGGACGCGACCCTGGGCGCGATGGCACGTCAACTCGGCGGCGCCGGCCTCCGGGAGTCCACCCCCACCCCCGACCTGCCCCCCTCCGGCAACGCCGAGGTCGCCCAGGTCGTGGACCGCGCCCCCGCGAGCGCCCAGCAGCACCGGATGATCGCCGGCCACTACGCCGTTCCCCAGGCGCAGGTCTGGAACGTGCCGACCAGGATCCGCTTCCGGGGCGCCCTGGACCCGGACGCCCTGCGCTCGGCCCTCGCCGAACTGATCGAGCGCCACCACTCGTTGCGTACCCGCTTCATGCGGGAGGCCGAAACCGGGGCCGGGATCGGCGAAGGAGTCTGGTGGCAGGAGGTGGTCGCCGCCCCGCCGCTGCGGCTGCAGATCGACGACCTCACCCGGCTCGAACCCGGGAAGCGTGCCGACCGCGTCGACAAGGTGTGCCGTGCGATGGCCGCCGCGCCCGTCGACCTCACCCGTCCGACGCTGCCCCGACTGAGGCTGCTGCGGGTCGAGCACGACGAGTGGGTGCTGATGTTCGTCATGCACCACATCTGTGCCGACGGCTGGGCCCACTCCGTGCTCCTGGCGGAGCTGGCCGAGCTCTACACGGCCGCGGCGGCCGGTACCGCGCACACACTCGACGCACCGCCCGTCCAGGCCACGCACTACGCCCGCCGTCAGCTGGAGTCGAAGGACCCGGCGGCCGAGGACCGGCGGGCCGCACACTGCGCCGACTATCTGGAGGGGGTGCCGTGCCGGCTCGACACTCCGACCGACCGCCCGAGGCCCGAGCGGCTGAGCGGCGACGGCGGCACGGTACGCGGGGCCGCCTCCGGTGAACTCCGGGCGGCGATGGAGAAGTTGGCGGCCGACCGGCACGTGACGCCGTTCGCGGTGGCGGCAGCCGCGCTCGGCATCCACCTCGCCCGGCTCTCCGGGGAGCGGGACGTCCTGCTCAGCGTCCCGTACGCCAACCGCGAGGACCTGGACTGCGAGTCGCTCGTGTCGGTGGTCTCCACGGCCGTCCTGGTCCGGGTGCGGATCGACCCGGCCGAGACCGTCGCCGAGCTGGTGTCCCGTACCGGCGCGGGCGCCCTCGGAATCATGGCGAACGTGCTGCCCACCGCCCGCATCCTCCAGGCGATGCGTGACGCGGGCGCGACCGAGGTCCCCGACCGGGTGCCGAACGGCCTCGCCTTCCAGAACTACGCCGACTCCGACATCGAGATCCCCGGCCTCGACGTCGAAGTGGAGGACGTGGCCCCGCCGGTCGCCCGGGCGGAACTCGTCTTCGGTCTCGCGCCGCGTCGTGATCCGGGCCTCGGCTACCGGACCTTCCTCGAGTATTCGGCCGATCTCTGGGATCGGGAATCGGCCGAAGACCTGCTCGCCGAGTACGTCTCGATGATCGGAGACTTGTGCGCGCAGCCCGACCGCCCGGTCGCCGCACTGCTCGACCCGCACACAACGCCCCGGAAGGCGGACGCCGAATGACCCTGGCCACCGACCCCAGCCACACCGAGGACCTGCTCGCCTTCCTCCAGGGCAGCTCCTCGCCCTACCACGCCGTGTCACAGGCCGCGCGCCGCCTGGAGAAGGCGGGCTTCACGGAACTGAGCGAGACCGAGGAGTGGACGGGGCGCAGCGGCGGCTGTTTCGTCGCCCGCGGCGGTGCGCTCATCGCCTGGTACGTCCCCGACGACGCGCCCGCCCACACCCCCTTCCGGATCGTCGGCGCCCACACCGACTCGCCCAACCTGCGGGTCAAGCCGAGGCCCGACACCGGTTCCGCGGGGTGGCGGCAGGTCGCAGTGGAGATCTACGGAGGCGTTCCGCTCAACACCTGGCTCGACCGCGACCTGGGAATCTCGGGGCGTCTCACGCTGCGCGACGGCACCTCCACCCTCGTCAAGGTGGACGAACCGCTGTTCCGCGTACCACAGTTGGCCATCCATCTCGACCGCTCGGTCAACGAGTCCATGGCCCTTGACCGCCAGCGCCAGACCCAGCCGATCTGGTCCCTCGGCAGACCCGAACAGGGCGCCCTGCTGCGCCGGATCGCGTACGAGGCCGATCTGGAACCCACCGAGATCCTCGGCTGGGACCTGATGCTGCACGACATCCAGGCACCCGGACACCTGGGCGCGGAGCGCGAGTTCCTGGTGTCGTCGCGCCTGGACAACCTGGTGTCCGTGCACGCGGGGGTCACCGCGCTGACGGCGGCCACCGAGGCCTGGTCGAAGGACGCCGGTGCCGAGTCGTTCCGGGTTCCGGTGCTCGCCGCCTTCGACCACGAAGAGGTCGGCAGCGGCTCGGAGACCGGTGCCCAGAGCCCGCTCCTGGAACGCGTCCTGAACCGCTCGGTGGCCTCCCGCGGCGGCAGCGGCGAGGACTGGTCGCGGGCTCTCGCGGGCGCGCTCTGCGTCTCGGCCGACATGTCCCACGCGGTCCACCCCAACTACAGCGAGCGGCACGACCCGGACAACCACCCGCTGCCCAACGGCGGCCCCGTGGTGAAGGTCAACGTCAACCAGCGGTACGCCACCGACGGCACCGGCCTCGCCGCGTTCGCCGCCGCCTGCGAGCGGGCCGGGGTGCCGTTGCAGCGGTTCGTGTCCAACAACGCCATGCCCTGCGGCACTTCGATCGGGCCGATCACCGCGGCACGCCTGGGCGTGACGACGGTCGACGTGGGCGTGCCCGGCCTGTCCATGCACTCCGCCCGGGAACTCGTCGGGGCCAGGGACCCCGGCTATCTGGCGCAGGCACTCGCCGAGTTCGTCACGACGAGCTGACACCAGGCACCAGGCATCAAATATCAGGCACCAGGCACCGGACACCAACCATGGAGAGTGACAGAACGTTGTCGGCAAAGACCTTCGCGCTCAAGGGCGCCGACCCGCAGGACGCCTCGATACGCGTGCTGATCGTTCCGCACGCCGGCGCGGGGGCGGCGAGCGGCCAGGGCTTCGCGGAGCACGCTCCGGCCGACTGGCTGGTGGCCACGGCCCGGCTGCCCGGCAGGGAGACGCGTATCCGGGAGAGCGTTCCGGAGCTGCCCGGTCTGGTCGACGACGTCGTGGCCACGGCCCGTGCGCTGCCCGGCACCGCCCCCTTGCTCGTGGTCGGGGTGTGCTTCGGCGCGATCGTCGGCCTGGAAGCCGTACGCGCACTGCAGCGGGACGACGGCGTCCGCGTCGCCGGCATGGTGGCCGTCTCGCAGTGGGCGGTGACCGAGAAGCCCGACCCCGAGCGCCGGTTGCTGCGCGACACGGACGACACCGACGGCGTACTGAGGATCCTCGACGGGTTCGGCGGGGTCCCGGAACGGCTCGCCGCCAACGAGCAGATGCTCGAACTGGTGCTGCCGACGATCGTGGCGGACATCCGTGCCGTCGAGGACTACTCGTCGGGCCCCGACCCCCTTCTCTGGTGCCCGCTCCTCACCGTGTTCGGGGACGAGGATCCGCTGTGTCCCGAGGAACGGACCGCCGACTGGGCCCTGTTCAGTGAGAACACCCGCAGTGTCTGGCTGCCGGGCGGACACATGTTGCTGACGGACACCCCCGCCCTGGTGGTGGACGCCGTCGTCGGCAATCTCGACCAGTTCGCGGCAGCACAGCCCTAGCCTTCCGCACCCGGACCGACCGAGGTTGACCTCCATGACGACCGTCCAGGCCTCCGCCGACCGCCCGTCGACCGATGCGGACCACCGGCTCGACGCACTCCTGCTCGAACGGTGGGAGCGCGATCCGGCGCTCCCCGCGATCGTCTCCGGTCAAACCGTCCTCACCGTGGGCGAGTTGAGGGAACGGGTCCTGCGGACCGCCACGGCCCTTCGCGCGCACGGCGTACGGGCCGGTGACCGCGTCGTGATCCACCACGACCGTTCCGTCGAGTTCGTGGTGGCCGTGCTGGGCGCCATGTTCGCGGGCGCCGCCCACGTGGCACTCGGCGTGGACGACCCACCACAGCGGACCCTGCGAGCCGTCCAGGACTGCGCACCCCGGGCCGTGCTCACCAACTCGGCGCTGCGCGACCGCTTCTCGGACGTACCGGACCTGGTCGTCCTGACGGACGAGGAGTGCGCCACGTACCCGCCGACACTCGAACCCGTGCGGGACGCCTCGTACGCCTCGGACCCGTCGGCGGACGACCCCGTCGCCGTCATCCACACCTCGGGATCCACCGGCCGCCCCAAGGCCTCGCTGATCAGCCACCGCGCTCTCGTCTCACGGATCAAGGCCCTGCAGACCACGCACCGCATGGACGAGCGCGACCGGATGCTGCACCACACGGTGTGCACGTTCGACATGCATCTCGGCGAGCTGTACTGGCCGTTGCTCGCGGGTGCCACCGTCGTCATCGCGGCCCCGGGCCGCCATCGCGACGCGGACCATCTCGCGGAACTCATCCGCGACCAGGGGATCACGACGGTCTACTTCGGCGTGTCCCAGCTCGAACTCTTCCTGCTGACCCGCGATCCCGCAGAGCGGTACGACGGTCTGAGGCAGGTGCTCACCGGCGGCGAAGTGCTCGGTCCCGAGCTGGTCAAGCGCTTCCACGCGCGCTCCACCGCGTCGCTCACCAACATCTACGGGCCCAGTGAGTGCACGATCTACTGCACGGCCTGGGTGCTGCCGCGCGATCCCGACCTGGACACCGTGCTCATCGGTCCCGCCATCCAGGACACCGAACTGTGGATCCTCGACGAGAAGGGCACGCCGGTCGCCGACGGGGAATCCGGCGAGCTGTACATCGGCGGTGCCGGTGTCGCCCTCGGCTATCTGAACCGACCCGAACTCACCGCCGAGCGCTTTCTCGACGCGGAGCGTCTTTCCAACGTCCCCTCGGTGAGCCCGCATTGCCGCCTCTACCGTTCCGGCGACCTGGTCAGGGCGCGCCCCGACGGAGCGTTGGAGTTCCTGGGCCGGGCCGACCGGCAGGTGAAGATCCGGGGCATCCGTATCGAGCCCGGCGAGATCGAGGAGACCGCCAAACGCTGTACGGGGGTCGGGCAGGCGGCGGTCGTCGCGCACGGTTCGGGTGCCGAGAAGCGGCTCGCCGCGTTCGTGGTGCCCGAGGAGGGTGTGGCACCGGGCAGCCTGCCGTCGTCCGTACGCGAGGCTCTGCTGACCTGGCTCCCGCCGTACATGGTGCCGTCGGCCATCGAGGTGGCGGACGAACTGCCGCTGACGCCGAACGGCAAGCTGGACCGGCGTCTCCTGGAGACCTGGGCGGCGAAACGGTCGGCGGAATCCGCGCCCGCGCGGCCCGTCCAGCGCGCCCCCGTCGGCGAGTCCGTTGACGTGGAGAGCGTCGTGTCCGAGGTGTGGTGCGAGGTCCTCCAGGTCTCCGAGGTCGGGCGGGACGACGACTTCTTCGACCTGGGCGGGGACTCCTTCAAGGTGCTGCGCGTCGTAGAGACCCTCCGGGAGCGGCTGCGGGCGGACATCCCCCTCGCGGCGCTGCTGCTGGAGCCGACGGCGGCCGACTTCAGCGAGGAACTGCGCCGCATCATGGCGCACGGGCCCACGGACTGAACTGAACCCGGGAGCTTCAAGGAATCAGGAGCGCGAAACGGGGGCCCGGAACTTCGGGCCCCCGCGTCTGGTTTCGTAAAGCCCTACTACGACGCGTCCGTCACCGTGCCGTCGAGCACCGGCCCCTCCACCTGCTCGCCGTCCCCCGGCCAGATGAACAGCTGGATCCGCAGCGACTCCTCCGGCTCGCTCACACCGTCCGCGACGACAGGAATGGTCACGTCGGTGCTCAGCTCGCCCTGGGGGACGCTGAGGGGCAGATAGAGCCCTTCCAGCTCGGTCAGCGGCCGGGAGGGGGCCGGTGACTCACCGGTGGTCTCCTCCAGCCAGGCCGGGTCGACGTCGGTGGTGGACAGTTCGGCGCCGTCGACACGCGCGAACGCGGAGTCGATCCAGATCTCCGTGTCGGCGACCGCGGACTGGGTGATCCGCCACGTCAGACTCTGGCCCTCGGTGACCCGGCTCGGAACCGGCGCGACACTGAACGTGGGCATCGGGTCGTCGTCCTTCACGGTCACGCCGCCGAGGTGGTTGCCGACCACCGTGTCGTGGACGGCCTTGGCGAACACGTTGTACGCCGTGCCGTAGCTGTAGCGGGTGTTGCCGGGCACGTCGACCGGCACGTCGATGCTCTCGGTGCCGGGTCGCACGGTCACCACCCGGGACGTGGTCTCACGCGTCTCGGGGTCCGCGACGAAGAGCCGGATCTGTCCACTGCCCTGCCCGGAGAGCTGTATCGGCACCTGGTAGGTCTTCACTCCGGAGTCGCCCTCGTCGGCGGTCAGCCGGCCGATGTCGACGCGCGGCGGCGAGACCGGCCGTACGTCCGCCATGCCGGGGCGCCAGCCCCAGGCGTCGATCAGCCATGCCTTCCCCGATCCGCTGCGGGGGGTCAGTTCGAGGGACTTCACCTGCTTGAGGTCCAGCCCGGCGGCGGTCGCGGCGGTCAGCGGTACGCGTACCTCCTGGCCCCAGTACGAGGTCGTCCGCTCGGTGCCCGGCAGTCCGTCGAGGCGGATGTCGCCGAGCTTCGCCCGTCGGCCCGCGGTGTCCGTGAGGGACACGTCCAGGCGGGTGCCGGTGGTGTTCGGGGGCACGATCACGCGCAGGGCCAGCGACTTGGCTCCGGTCACCGAGACCGGCCGCTCGGGCCGCACCCGTACCGCGGAACCCGCCGCCGACCAGTCGAGCGCCACGGCGTTGCGGCCCGCTTCCCGGTCCGTCTCCCAGCCGGCGAAGTGCGGTGACGCGCCGGGCTCGTCGGGGTTGAGGCAGGCCGCGGCCGGGTCGGGATCGACCTGCTCGCACAGCCGGCCGCCGTCCACCTTCACCGAGGGGTCCGGCACGAACGCGCCGCCACGACGGGCGCCGACGGCGTGAGTGAGGACGCGCGCGGAACCCGCGGACTTCGCGCGTACGCCGGACCCGTCCAGCAGCGGCCGGACCCGGTCGTCGCCCGCGACGAACACTCGGGCCGCGGCGGCTATGTAGGTGGAGCCCGCGGCCTGCTGCTTCTTGGCGGTCAGGCGCGTCGCGGTGCCCGGCGTGCACACCGCGTCCGGCGACCCCTCGTCGTCCCAGAAGTCGTCGTTGGCGGGCGCCTGGGCCTGGCCCGGCGTCCACTCGGTGTTGAAGAAGTTGTGGTTGGCGCCGACCATGTAGACCGCGCTGTGCAGGGCGGCACCACGGCTGACACCGCGGGTCCCGTCCACGTAGATCTCACCCTGCAGATCGGACACATCGCCGTCGCAGCCGGGCAGGATCGTCATCGACGGCACCTCGGGAGCGGGGTTCTGCCCGAAGATCGTGGGGCCGATGAGGACGGTCCCCCGGATCTTCCAGCGCACCGGACCCCGGTAGCCGTCCCGGTCGGCGGGAGGCTTGGAGAGGCTGTCCATCGCGGCCCGGTTCACGCCCTCGCCGCCCCGCGAGTGACCGACCAGGAGTACGCGCGACAGGTCCGCCCGCGCCGCCTTCCGTACGACCTCCGGTGCCGAAGTCCGTCCGGCGCCCGACCAGTTGGCCCAGCGGGCGAGGTGCTGGCGTACGAGGGACGAGCGGGCCTGTGCTCCGCCGTCCTCCGCCGCGAAGTCCTGGCCGTTGACGCCGTTGGCGGATATGGACACCGTCACATAGCCCTGGGACGCCAGCAGTTTCTGGTCGTGGAGATAGCCGCGGTGGCTCGGTATCGCCTTCGAACCGGTGGGGCAGGGCCAGTCGCCGACGAACTCGCCGTCCGGGCCCCCGGTGTAGCAGGTGGGGTGGCGGCCGTGCAGGAAGAGGGCCAGCGGGCGCTTGCCCTGGGCCCCGGCCGGTGCGACCACGGCCGCGCGCATCTCGACCGGTTCGGGGAAGTCGGGCAGCTTCACGGACTTCAGCTCGTACTCGCCGCTGACCGTGCGGTACGGGCCGGGGACGCCCGGGTCCACGGGGTTGACCGGCGGCAGGGCCGACGGCTTCACCGGCGCCTTGGAGGCACGCCGCCGTGAGTCCGCCTCGATGCCGGCCTCGTCGAGGCGGCGACCGGCGGCCCGCACCTGCAGGTCCTTCGCCGGTCCGAGCTCCACGCCCTGGAGGGCGAGCCTGAACGTGTGCCCGTCCTTGGCGGCGAGCGGCCGGCCCAGGAGCCGGTCGCCGGAGTAGAACTCGACGGCGGCGTCTCCCATGGGCACCGGTGTGGCCGAGCGCCAGCTCAGGTGCTGACCGGATCTCGTCTCGGTGATCTGCCAGCCCGCCGGCAGTCTGCCGTCGGGGTCGGCCGAGGCCGCGGGCGGTGCGGGTTCGGCGGCCGGGCGGGCCTGCGCGACTCCTTGCGACCCCACCACCACCGCCAACAACGCCGCAGCGGCGACCAATGTGCGCCGGGCATGGCTCAACGTCCTTCTCCTCCTGTTGGCTCCTGCGCCCGGGCACCTCGGTTGCCCCAGATGCCCCGGGCATCTCTCTCGTCCCTCTCGTCCCTCTCGTCCCTGAGAAGAAGATGAGAATCGGGGCCACGGGGTTGCTCGGAGTTGAGGTCGGGCCGAGGCAAGGGGGTGCCTCAAGTGGAGCCTGGAGAAGCGGAGTTGGCCCGGTGAGCCCGGTGCGGGGCCGCCGACGGGCCGGGGGAGGGGCAGGGGAGAGTCTGGGAGGGAATCGCCGGACAGGCCCTAGGAGCCCAGCGCTAGGAGCCCAGCGTCGCCAGGGCCGGGCCGAAGGCGATGAGGAGCGGGATGAGCGGGGCCAGGGCCGCGGCCGTCGTCGTACCGCGGCGGTGGGTCCGGGGCAGCCGGGGCGGCGGGTCCAGGAGGCGCTCCACCCGCTGGTGGAGCAGGGGGCGGGGAGTGGCGCAGGACAGGACGCCCCGGTGCTGGTTCAGCTCGATCAGCGCGAGGGCCGTGGTGAGGTGGCCGCAGCTGCGGGAGGCCGTGTCGTCGGCGGAGAGCTCGACCAGGCGGTGGGTCTGGTCGCGGAAGTGGGTGAACAGAGGGATGCCCGGGAAACCGGAGGCCAGCGCCTGGGAGAGGTGCAGGAGCCAGTCGTGGCGGGCCCGGGCGTGACCCAGCTCATGGGCCTGGATGGCGTCCAGCTGGTGGTCGGTGAGGCGCCCCAGCGCGCCCGTGGTGACGACGAGCTGGGGCGGGCTGCCCGGCATCCACCAGGCGTCCGGGTACTCGTCCTCCAGCACGAGGAGCGGGCCGCGGGAGTCGCTGAGCCCGGCCGGCAGCTCGGGGGCGCGTTCGCGCAGGTGCTCGCGGCGCAGCCGCCCGCGCCTGCGGGCCTCGGTCACCTCCCGCGCCAGCATGGCCGTGGTCCAGGCGGCACCGCCGGCCAGCAGCAGCGTCAGCGCGGTGGTCCAGGGCGGGGCGGCGGCCAGGTCGTACGCCGCGGTGACCCTGGGCGGCGCGGGCGCGAAGACATGGACACGGACGGTGTGGAAGACCGCCGAGGCGCTCAGCACGAGCGACGTAAGGCAGCAGAGCAGCACGGTCGCGACCAGGCACTGCCACACCCACAGCGCGAGCACGGGCTCCCGGTCGGGCCAGACCGCCCGGGTCAGGACACGGGGCGCCGCGACCGCCGCCGCCAATGCGACGACCGCCATCAGGAGGAGGGAGATCGATACGGTCATGTCGCGGGCTCCTTCGGGAAGCGGCCGTGGACACGCTACCTGCCACCGGGGCCAGGACGGCAATGAGCGGCACGACGGCGAACCGCGAGTAACCATGGACACACGAGTTCATGGACACGAGTACACGGACGCACGAATGCATGGACGCACGAGTTCATGAGCGCACGAGTGCGTGCATGAGCGCATGGACGGTGGTGGCGCGGTGAGCGGGGCGAGTGCTGGGCGCGGGGCGGGCGGCGGGTACTCCGGTACGCCGCTGGCCAAGAAGATCGGGATCAAGGCCGGGCAGCGGGTGCGGTTGCTGCACGCGCCGGGGGAGGGGTGGGCGATCCCCGGGCTGCCCGAGGACTGCGAGGTCGCCGAAGGAGGGCCGACGGGGGCGGACGTCACCGTGGCCTTCTACCGGGAGGCGGCCGTACTGGCCGCCGAGGGACCCGGGCTCGTCGAGGCGCTCGCCGACTCCGCGATGCTCTGGATCGCCTGGCCACGGAAGGCGGCGGGCCACGTCAGCGACATCACCGAGAACGCGCTGCGGGAGCTGTTCCTGCCCCTGGGTGTCGTGGATGTGAAGGTCGCCGCGCTCGGGGACGACTGGTCGGGGCTGAAGTTCGTACGACGCAAGGAGAATCGGCGTATTTGAAGAGTCCTTACCGTGAACGGCTAGCATCGCCCCTTGTTGTCGTACGAGGTTGTCGTACGAGGTCGAGTGGTGGGGGTGGGCGCCGTGCCGATGGAGCCGCGGATCGCGGTGGCCGTGGTGACGATGGGCACCCGGCCCCAGGAGGTCGACGCGCTGCTCGCGTCGGTGGCCAAGCAGGACGTCGCACCCACGCGGATCGTGATCGTCGGGAACGGCTGTCCGCTGCCCGAGTTCGCCGACCGGCTGGGGCTGCCCGGCGAGGTCACCGCCATCGAGGTCGACGAGAACCTCGGCTGCCCGGGCGGCCGGAACGTCGCGCTGAGCCGGCTGCGGGAGTTCGGGGACGTGGACGTAGTCGTCGACCTGGACGACGACGGGCTCCTCGTCGACCCCGACGTCCTGCGGCACGTACGGGATCTGTACGCCGCCGATCCGCGCCTGGGCATCGTCGGATTCCGTATCGCCGACGAGCACGGCGAGACCCAGCGGCGGCACGTGCCCCGGCTCGGCGCCAAGGACCCGATGCGGGGCGGGGAGGTCACCGGCTTCCTCGGCGGCGGACACGCCCTCTCCATGGAGATGCTCGCGCAGACCGGGGACTGGCCGGCCGAGTTCTTCTTCGCGCACGAGGAGACCGACCTGGCGTGGCGGGCCGCCGATGCCGGGTGGACCATCCGGTACGAGCCCGAGCTGCTGCTCCAGCACCCCAAGACCTCGCCCGCACGGCACGCCATCTACTACCGCGTCACCGCCCGCAACCGCGTCTGGCTCGTCCGGCGCCGGCTGCCGCTCCCGCTCATCCCTGTCCACCTGGCGGTCTGGATCGCGCTGACTCTCCTGCGGACACGCTCAGTTGGCGGGCTGCGGGCATGGTTCGGCGGCTTCGTGGAGGGGCTCCGGGTCTCGGCGGGGGAACGGCGGCCGATGCGCTGGGGGACTGTCTGGCGGCTCACGCGCCTCGGGCGGCCACCGGTCATCTGAGCCGGCCCCCACCCACGGGTTCTCGAACCCAGTCCCACCCACGGGTTCTCGGACCCGGTCGCTACGGCGACACTCCCCCGAGCCACGGCGACCTACGACGCCAACCGCGTACCGGAACGACCGGGTCCGAACGGTGATCAAATCAGGCCACGCCAACCGATCGCTAACATGGGGCGAACGGTGTGGCGAGGCACAGAGTTTCGCCTGGGAGGTGGCGGGAGCGGCGGATTCAGGCCGTTGACGGCCGCCGATGGGAAGAGGCGGACAGGTGGGCGGCGGACAGCGGTCGGAGCGGGGCGCCGGGCTGCGCCGCGACCGATCGCCCGGCCGCCCGGGCGGGCCGTCACCTGGGGCGATACCCGCGTCCTCGCCCGAGCCGGGTTCCGCAGAGCCCTCCGGGCTGCCCTCCGGACTGTCCTCCGCGCTGCGCTTCGGGCTTCTCGGTCCGACCGTCGTGTACGACGCCGACGGTGTGCCGCGGCCGGTGAGCAGCGCGAAGGGGCGGGTACTGCTCACCGCTTTGCTGCTGGAACCGGGCCGGGTCGTCTCCGTCGACGTGCTCAAGGACGCGCTGTGGGGCGGGACGCCGCCCGCCTCCGCGCATGCGTCGCTGCAGAACCACGTGACCCGCCTGCGCCGCCTCCTGGACGACCCGGACCGGCTGCGGTCGGCCCCGCCCGGCTACCAACTACGCGTCGCCGAGGGCGAGTTGGACGTACGCCTCTTCGAGACCCGGATCGGTGCCGCCCGGGCGGCACACGCGCGGCGGGACTGGGAGCAGGCCGTGACCGAGGCCGTTGCGGCACTCGGGCTGTGGCGCGGCACCCCACTGACCGGCATGCCTCCCGGCCTCGGCGGACTCTCCCTCGTCCAACGGCTGGAGGAGGCACGGCTGTTCGCCCTGGAGTGCCGGTACGACGCAGAACTGGAGCTGGGCCGCGGGGTGTCCGACGGGGACGTACGGCTCTCCGGTCTCGCACCCGAACTGGCCGCGCTGGTCGCGGAGTTCCCCCTCCGTGAGGCCTTCCACCGCCAGTTGATGATGGTCCTCCACCGGACGGGCCGCCGCGCCGAGGCCCTCGCCGTCCACCGCGACCTGCGCCGCACCCTCATCCACGAACTCGGCGTGGAACCGGGCCTCACGGTCCGCGAGGCCCACCTGGAGATTCTGCGGGACGAGGGTTCGGGGACTGGAGCAGAGTCGGGTCCGGGTCCGGGTCCGGGTCCGGGTCCGGGTCCGGGCCTGGGTCCGGGCCTGGGGCCGGGATCTGGATCGGGTGCTGATGTGTCCGCCGGAGGCGACGGTGTCTCCGGCCCGCTGTCCGCCGAGTCGGCCCCCAGCCGTACCGATCGGCGCGGAGCCGACCACCTGCCCTCGGCGGAAGCCGCCCGGATCTCCCCGGCGGACCAGGCGGCCCCACTCACCCCAGCCGATCCAGCTGATCCAGACTCCCCAGCCGCTCCGAAGGTGCCCTCCCTCGTCCCCGTCCCCCGCCCCGCCCAACTCCCTCCCGCTCCCCTCTGTTTCACGGGTCGCGCCGAGACCATCGGCAGGCTGCGCGCCACACTCGTGTCGAGGGGCGCCGGGGCCGCGGCCGCGGCCGGGCACCCCCGAGTGGCCGTGGTCAGCGGCATGGCAGGCGTCGGGAAGAGCGCGCTGGGCGTGCAGGTGGCGCACGGGCTGCGGGCCGAGTTCCCGGATGGTCAGCTGTACGTACGGCTGCACGGAGCCACGCCCGGCGTGCCGCCGCTCACCGTCGGGCAGGCCCTCGCCGCGCTGCTCCGCGACCTGGGCGTGGAACCGCGGGGCGTCCCCGAACACCCGGACGCGGCAAGCGCGTTGCTCCGCTCGATGCTGGCGCCCACCCGCACCCTGCTCGTACTCGACGACGCCGTGAACGCCGCCCAGGTCCGCCCCCTGCTGCCGGCCGGCCCCGGCTGCGCGGTGATCGTCACCAGCCGCTCGCCCCTCACCGCGCTGGACGGCGTGACCCGCTTCCCGCTCGCCCCCCTCTCCGACGAGGAGAGCGCCGAACTGCTGCGGGCCGTCTCCGGACGGGACGGCCTCGACGGTACGCACCCTCTGGTCGGCCTCACCGGACGGCTGCCGCTCGCCCTGCGGATCGTCGCTGCCCGGCTCGCCGCCCGCCAGGTCCTCACACCGGACGCGCTCGCCGGTCAACTGGCCGCCAGCGAGGGCCGGTTGCACCACCTGGAGTACGACGACCTCAGCGTGCGCCGCTCGCTCGCGGTCGCCCTCGACGCGCTGCGGGCCTCCGACCGCGAGGCCGACCGGGACGCCGCCCTCGCCCTGCGCCGGATCGGCGCGCTCGACCTGCCGACGTACGGGGTCCCGCTCCTCGCCCGGCTTTTGGGCGCCGGCGAACGCCGCACCGAGGCCGCCCTCGACCGCCTCGTCGACGTCGCCCTCCTCGACGAGACGACGTACGGCCGCTACGCCCCGCACGACCTCGTACGCGACTTCGCCCGCGAGGTCGCCCGGGAGACGGCGGAGGAGGACCCCAGCCCCACCAGCCCCGACCCCACCGACATCGCCCTCCACTGGTACATCGCCTCCGCCCGTCGGTGCGTACCGGCCCTGATCCCCTCCGGTGTCGACCGCGACAACCGGCTCGGCGCGACGGCCTCGGCGGCCGAGTCGGAGCGTGCGGGCGCCACGGGCGGTGAGACCGTGCCGTTCGCGTCGGCCGCCGAGGCCGTCGCCTGGGGGGACCGCGAGGTGGCGAACGTCGTCGCGCTCGTCGAGGGCCGCGCCGCCGAGTCCCCGCTGGTCCCCGTCCTCGTACGCGCCCTCTTCCCGTATCTGCAGCGCCGCGGCCGGCTGCGCGAGCTGGCGGTGCTGGGGCGGCGGGCGCTGACGGTGGCGCGGCGGCTCGGGGACGACGCCGCCGAGGCGATCGCGCTGTCCGACCTGGCGGGCCTCCACTTCATGCAGGGACAGGCGGGCAAGGCGCTCGTCCTGACCGACCAGGCCCTCTCGCGCTGGCGCGGCCTCGGCGTCGTCCCGCGCATCCAGCGCTGCCTGAACAACCGCGGGCTGCTGCTGGAGAGCCTGGGCCGGTACGTCGAGTGCGAACTCGCCCTGCGGGAAAGCCTGGAGCTGGCCCGGGAGCTGGGCGACCTGGACGGCGAGGCCGTCGCCTACAGCAACCTCGGCAACCTCTACGAGCACTCCGACCCGCGCGCCGCCATCGAGTGGCACGAGCGGAGCCTCGCGCTCGGCGAGACCATGGGCGACTCCCGGGTCCGCGAATCAGGGCACTGCAACATCGGGTTCGCCCACCTCACGCTCGGCGAACCGGCCCGTGCGCTGGAGCACTTCGACCGTGCCCTGAGCGTCTCGGACGGGGTCGACTGGCAGAGCGGCTCGCAGACCCGCCTCGGTCTCGTCCGTGCGCTGCGCGGCCTCGACCGCACCGAGCGGGCCGCCCGCGAGTGCGCCCTGCTGCTGGCCCGCGCCGAACTGCGCGCCGACCGCTACACCGCCGGTCTCGCCCGGCACCAGCAGGGCCTGCTGCACCGGTCGGCGGGCCGCGCCGACGAGGCGTACGAGCAGTGGGAACTGGCCCTCGACGACCTGGACGGCACCGACAGCACGGTGACCGACGAACTGCGGGAGCTGTTGCTGGTCCGGCTCAACTAACCTTTGACACAAGGGGGTTGAGCGGGAGCTCGGCGGGGGCCGGACAGCGCGCGCCCCACTCACTTCGCGCCGCGCTCACTTCGCGTCCGCGTAGCACTCCACCACCGCCGTCGTGAACGGAAACCGCACCGGCGTCTCCCCGAACGTCAGCCGTCCCGCCAGCTCAGCGGCCTCCCGGATGGCCTCGACGACCGTGTCGGCCTCCGCCGCCGGACAGTGCACCATCACCTCGTCGTGCTGGAAGAAGACCAGCTCGGCCGCCATGTCCCGGCAGGTGCGGCGGAGCGCGGCGAGCACGAGGAGGGTCCAGTCGGCGGCGCTGCCCTGGACGACGAAGTTGCGCGCGAAGCGGCCCCTGGCACGGGAGTTGGTGGATGCGTACCCCGGCACCCAGTCCTGGGCGTCCCCGGGCTCGCCGCCCTCGCCCGGTACGACGCCGGCCTGCTCGCTCTCCGGGATCCCGGCCTCCTCTCCCGAGGAGTCCGACCCCGCCGCCGGAGGGCACGTCCGCCCCAGCCAGGTCCGCACGAGCCGCCCCTCCTCGCCGGCCCGCGCCGCGTCGTCCACGTACGCCACCGCCCTGGGGAAGCGGCGGCGCAGCAGCGCGAGGTTCTTGAGGCCGTCGCCGGAGGTCTGGCCGTAGACCGCGCCGAGCACGGCGAGCTTGGCCTGTGCGCGGTCGCCGGAGAAGGCGCGGTCGGACACGGACTGGTAGAGGTCGGTCTCCCGCCCGGCGACCTCCATCAGGCCGGGGTCGCGGGAGATCGCGGCCAGCACCCGCGGCTCCATCTGGTCGGCGTCCGCGACGACGAGCCGCCAGCCGGGGTCGGCGACCGCGGCGCGCCGGATGACCTTGGGGATCTGCAGCGCGCCCCCGCCGTTGGTCACCCAGCGTCCGGTGACCGTCCCGCCCGGCAGGTACTCCGGTCTGAACCGCCCGTCCCGTACCCAGTCCTGGAGCCACGACCAGCCGTGCGCGACCCAGATGCGGTACAGCTTCTTGTACTCGACGAGCGGCTTCACGGCCGGGTGGTCGATCGTCTCGATCTCCCAGCGGCGGGTTGATTTGATCTTGATCCCGGCCTGCCCGAAGGCCTTGATGACGTCCGCGGGCAGATCGGGCCGCACCCGTCTCCCGAACGCGGCCGACACCTCGTCCGTGAGCTCGGCGAGGCGGCGTGGCTCGCCCCCGCCCGTGTACCGCTCGCCGAGCAGTTCGTGCAGCACGTCCCGGTGCACGTCCGCGCTCCACGGCATCCCGGACGCGTTCATCTCGGTCGCCACGAGCATGCCCGCCGACTCGGCGGCCGTCAGCAGCCGCATCCGCCCGGGGTGCTCGGCCGCGTCATGTCTTCGCTGCTGGTCCCCGTACACATCGATGAGCCGTTCCAGCGGTACGTGGACGGGGCGGGGCTCGAAGAGGGAGGACTGCGAGCCGGGCTCGGCGGAGCGCTGCGGGGGGTCGGGCGGTACGGGACCGCCGCGCAGCCTCGCCAGGGCGGCTGCCGCCGAGCGGGGCTCGCCGAGCCGTCCCTCGTGGCCGAGGAGGAGGGTCTCGGCGGCCTCCATGTCGTAACACCGCTCCACGCGGACGCCCGCCTCGCGCAGCCGCGGATAGACCTCGGCCGTCGCCCGCCACACCCAGCGGACGACGTCCGGCCGGGACCGTACGGACTCGGCGAGATCCGGTTCCCTCAGGACCGGTCCGGCGGGCAGCCCGTCGGGGCCGAGGGGGGCGAGCTCGGCGCCGCCGTCCTCGGCCGGCGCGAGAGCCCACCGGTCGGTCATGACTGCGAGTCTCGCAGGCAGGTCTGACAACGGCCCTGAACCGCGAGTCGCGCAGTTCAGGGCCGTGTCCGGTGCCGGGCACACGATGCACCCGTCGGCCGGTCAGTCCTCCTGGAGGGACTGCCGCACCTTCTCCAGCGCCTCCGCGACGTTCGCCTCGGCCGCAGCCTTGTCGACGCCGAGTCCGCCGAGGAGGCCCGCGCCCGTGCCGGCCTCCTGCTCCAGCAGCGCGAGCAGGATGTGCTCCGTGCCGATGTAGTTGTGGCCGAGCCGGAGGGCCTCGCGGAAGGTGAGTTCGAGGGCCTTCTTGGCGTTGCTGTCGAAGGGGATGAGCGCGGGTACGTCCGCGGCGCTCGGCGGCAGGGCGGCGGTCGCGGCCTCGCGCACGGTGTCCAGGGTGACGCCCTGCGCGGTGATGGCCTTCGCCCCGAGGCCCTCCGCCTCGGTGATCAGGCCGAGGACCAGGTGCTCGGTGCGGATCAGGTCGTTGCCCGCGTTCTTGGCCTCGTTCTGGGAGACGATCACCACGTTCCTGGCCCGTGGCGTGTAGCGGCTGAAGCCCTGGCTGGGATCGAGGTCCGACTCCGCCTTCGGCACGAACCGCTTCTGGGCCGCCTGCCGGGTGACCCCCATGCTCTTGCCGATGTCCGTCCAGGACGCGCCCGAACGGCGGGCCTGGTCCACGAAGTGACCGATCAGATGGTCGGCCACGTCGCCGAGGTGGTCCGCCGCGATCACCGCGTCCTGGAGCTGGTCGAGAGCGTCTTCGTGAACCTTCTTGATGGCCTCGATCAGATCGTCGAGGCGTACGGAGGTGGTGGCACGTGGATTCGTGGTCATGTGTCAACCGTAGGTTGACAGTGAAGGGGTGTCAACCCCGAGTTGACACCTGCCGGGCCGCCCCCACCCCGGCGCGTGACACGATCGAGGAATGAGCAGTACGCCCAGCACCGTGGAGCGCGCCTTCGAAGCCGCCCTCTACGCCGATTCCGACGCGGCCCTCGACACCGGTGCCTCGCTCCTCGCCTCCGACCCCGCGTCCGACGCCGAACTGGCCCGCCGCGGCGAGGAGTTCGTCGAGGGAGCCTGGCGGCGCGGCTGGCAGCCCGCCGATGTCGTACGGATCGTGCGCCGCGAGCTGGACGACACGCACGTACGCCTGGTGTCGGCGCTGATACTCGACGAGAGCCGCCGCAACGAGCAGCCCCGCGGCCCGCGCTGGACGGCACAGCTCGAAGAGCTGACCGCCGGGGCCGCCGATGCCGCCAGGGCCTCCGGGGTCTCCGGGACGAAGGCCCGGCCCCGCCCCGAACCCCGCACCGACCGCTTCTCGTACGCCACCGCCGTACTGGGCCTGTACCGGCTGCTGCTCCGCCTGCCCTCCATCGAGCCCCTGGACGTGGACGCGCCCAGGGCGGCGGCCGGCGCCCCGAAGGGCTCCCGCATGCTCACCCGTATCCGCGCGCTGCTGGCCAAGGCCGAGGCGACCGGGTTCCCGGAGGAGGCGGAGGCGTTGAGCGCCAAGGCGCAGGAGCTGATGGCGCGGCACAGCATCGACGAGGCGCTGCTCGCGGCCCGTACGCACGCCAAGGACGCGCCCGGCGCCTGCCGCATCGGCGTCGACCCGCCCTACGAGACGGCCAAGGCGGTACTCCTCTCTGCGGTGTCCGGGGCCAACCGCTGCCGGGCGGTCTGGAACGAGGCCCTCGGCTTCTCGACCGTCGTCGGCTTCGACCCCGACCTGGAGGCCGTCGAACTCCTCTACACCTCGCTCCTCGTGCAGGCCACCGCCGCGATGACGAAGGCGGAGGCGGCACAGCGGGCGGGCGGCAGGAAGCGTACGAAGTCCTTCCGGCAGTCCTTCCTCGCCGCGTACGCCCATCGCATCGGCGACCGGCTGGCGGATGTGGCCGAGGGACAGGTGACGGCGACGGAGGGGGAGTTGCTGCCGGTTCTCGCGGCCCGGGACGTGGCGGTCGCGGACGAGGCGGAGCGGATGTTCCCGGCGACCGTCACCACCAGGCTGCGCGGGGTGAACGACGCGGCCGGCTGGGAGGAAGGAGCCGCCGCGGCGGACCGCGCCCAGGTGAGGGCACGGCCGCCACTGCGGTGACCCCGGCGATCGGGGGGGCGGTGGCTCAGTCTCCGGCGCGCTGGAGCGGGCCCACCGAGGCGTCCGGCTCGCTCTCGCTCCGCAGTGCGACCTCGCCGTACTTCCAGGGGAAGGACAGATCGGCGCCCGCACCGGGCAGGCCGAACTTCACGGTCTTCACGGCGGCACCCTTGGTCGCGTCGCCCGCGGGCCCTCGTACGTACGTGATCGTGAAGGCGGTCGTCTCGTCCGGCTTGAGGGTCAGCTTCTCCGGCTTCGCGGACTCCTCGTGGGCGAGGGACCAGGTGGTGCCGCCCGCGGCCAGGTCGACGCGGGGGAAGCCCTCCAGGGTGCAGTCGCCGTCGGAGCGGTTGGTGAGGGTGACCGAGACGCTCCCGGTGTCGCCGGCGGCCGGGGCCTCGCTCGCGGCGACCTCCTGTCCGACCTGGTCCGCCTCGCACGCGGTGGAGCGGGCGGCGGATGACGAGCTGTCGGCCTTCTTGTTCCCCTTGTTCGCCTTGGCGCCGCTGCCCTCGTCGTCGCAGGCGGTCAGGGCGAGGGTCGCCACGAGGGCGGTGAGTGCGGAGACGGCTATCGGTCGGGCGCGCATGGCTTACCTCTGACTTCCGGGACCTGCTTCTGGGTCCGGCTTGCGGGGACTTCCGGTGCGTGGCGGTGCTCGTAGATCATCCGTCATCCGGCTTCGGCCATCCTCCATCTGTATCGGTCACTGTCATCGCTATCAGTCACCGGTATCGGTCATCGCGCGGCGTACGCTGGCGCGGTGAGCTGGCGACGGGCGCTGAAGGACACGGCGCGCTCCGGCATCGCCGTCGAGAAGAAGCGGCTCGAACCGCTCATCGCGGTGCGCGGAGCGGCGGGACTCGCGATCGTGATCGCGCTGAGCCTGTGGCTCTTCGGCCCCGCGGCCGCGGCGAGTTCGGCGTTCGGCGCGTTCCAGGCGGCCATCGCGACGTTCCAGCGCAGCTGGCGCCCCCGCCCCGAACTGGCCATCGCCTCCGGTACGAGCCTCGCCGTGTCCACGTTCCTCGGCTACCTCACCATCTCCAAGGAACCGCTCTTCCTCGCGCTGCTCGTGGTGTGGACCTTCGCCGCCGGGATGAGCTGGGCCGCGGGCCCGACCATCGGCCTGATCGCCTCCTCGAACGTGGCGATCATGCTGGTGACGGTCACCCTGCCGACCTCCGTCGCCCAGGCGGCGGGCCACGCCGCGATGATGATCGTGGGCGGCCTGGTGCAGGCGGCGCTGATCGTCCTCTTCCCCGTACGACGCTGGGGCGCCCACCGCGACGCGCTCGCCGACGCCCTGGCCGCCGAGGCCGACTACGCGCGCCGGCTGCGCCATGACCCGGTCGCGTCCTTCGACCCGCAGCCCCTGATGGAGGCCCGCAACGCGGCGGCCGTCACCCCGCGCCAGGCCCGCCGCCGCCCCGCCGAACTCCACGGCGCCCGGGGCATCGCCGAACGCATCCGCCCGGTCCTCGCCTCCCTCGCCGACCCCGCGATGGGCGTCCCGGCCGAGGGCCACGCCCGCGACCGGGTCCGCGAACTCCTCGCCTCCGCCGCCGCACTCCTGGACGCGGCGGCTCACGCCATCCGCCACGGCGAGCCCGTCGCCGCCCCGCCCGCGGCCCTCGCCACCTTCCGCACCCCGGACACCGGCAGCATCCTCACCGGAGCCCCCTACCGGGCGATGACCCGCCTCAACACCCTCCTCCAGGACGTGGTGGAAACAGCGGGCGGCACCCCACAGGAGGACACCCCGCACGAAGGCGCCCCATCAGGGGCGCGGGGAACCGCGCACTCAGCCGAGAACGACGGTCCGTCGACACCGAGGCCAGCCCCGACCGACCCAGGGGCGCGAGGAACCGCGCACTCAGCCGAGAACGACGGTCCGTCGACACCCGGCCGAGCCCCCACCCACCTAGGGGCGCGAGGAACTGCGCGACCAGCCCCCACAACCCGCACCCGCCCCACAACCCGCACTCGCCCCACCTTCCTCGCCCTCATCCCCAAGGCCCTCAAAGCCATGCGCGGCGAACTCCACCGGGGTTCCCCCATCACCCGCCACGCCACCCGCGTGTCCGCGGTGGCCGCCACCGGCTACATCCTCGGCACCTGGCTCCCCCTCGGACACGGCTACTGGGCCCCGCTGACCTCGGTCATGGTCATGCGCCCGGACTTCTCCCAGACGTACAGCCGGGCCGTGGCCCGCCTGGCCGGCACGGTTATCGGCGTGGCCGTGGCCACCGGCGTCGTACAGGCGGCGACCCCCGGCACGCTCCAGTCCGGCACACTCGCCGTCGCGAGCGCCGCGCTCATGTACCTCCTCATGCGCACGGGCCAGTTCGCGACCCAGGCCTGCATCGCCGCGTACGTCGTGTTCCTGCTCGGCATGGGCGGCGAGGAGTGGACCCAGACCGTGCCCGAACGCGTCCTGCTCACCCTCATGGGCGGACTCCTCGCGATGCTGGCGTACGCCGTCTACCCGGCCTGGGAGACCCCGCGTCTGCGCACCCGCCTCGCGGACTGGCTGGCAGCCCAGGGCCCGTACGTGGCCGCCGTCTTCGGCTCCTACGCGGACCCGTCCGTGCGCGACGCCCCGGACGTCCGCGGGGCCCTGCTCACCGCCCGTACCGCCCGCGCGGCCTGGCACGCGGCGGTGGCCCGCGCCACCGCCGAACCGGTCCGCCACCGAGGCCTCTCCCGCACCGCCGCCGACGACGCCGAGGACGCGCTCGCCCAGCTGGGCCGCGTGGCCATGCTCCTGGAGGCCCACCTCCCGGAACGCGGGGCGACCCCCGTACCGCCCGCCGCCCGCTTCGCCGACGCCCTGCGCGAGTCGACCCACAAGGGCGCGAAGGCCATCCGCGAGCGCCGGGTCCCCACCTGGGACGCGGTACGCGAGGCCCTGGAAGCCTGGGAGACGGAGGACACCGACAAGGTCGTACGCAACACCGCGACCCTCGTCCTCGACACCCTGACCGAGCTCTCCGAGGCCCTCGACACGGCCGTACCGCCCATGACGCTCGACGGAACGGCCCCCGAAAAGCCGGACGGGCCGCGAGACCCGAAGGATTCCGCGACCCGCTGACGTGAACCGGCGTGATGACGTGAACCGGCGTGACGTGACGCGCGCTGGGCCTGACGCGCGCCGGGCCCGACGTGAACCGGGGCCTCAGGACCCCAGGCTCGCCGTAGGCAGCCCGGACGGCATCTTGCCGCCCTCCGCCTTCGTATACGTTTCCTCGCCGAAGCCCTCCCACGTGACCTTCAGGGTCTTGGAGTCGACCGAGTCGACCATGCCCTCGGTCCGGTCCTTGTTCCCGTCGGAGCACTCCAGCTCGATCATGCGCATGCCCGAGGTCTCCCCGGCGGTGCCGCTGCACACGGACCCGCCGGTCGAGAACAGCCCGGCCTCGTCGCCGGTGATCACCAGCGCCACGGCCTTGCCGCTCTTGGTGGCCAGCCAGCTGCCCTCCAGCGCCCCGACCTTGCTCTTGCTCCCGCCGGAACCACCGGAGCCGCCCGTACCGCCGCCGGTGTCGGCCGACGCGGTCGGTGCCGAGCCGGTGGAGGAGGGCGAGTCGTCGCTCCCGCCACCGTCGTCGCTGCTGCAACCGGTCGTCAGGACGAGCGCGGCAGCCAGCCCCGCCGCCGCGGCCGCGATCCGCGCCTGCCCGCGCGAGATGGTCGCCGAAGTCACTGAAGCCCCCAAGGGTCTGGCCGGACGAGTCGCCGGTACCCGCCGGGTACCGCCGGTGGCGCCGATGCAACCGGGAACGACCGCCAGCAAGCTACCAGGCCCCTCTTCCGGCGCACCGGGAAGCACGCCCGCCCGACATCGGGGGAGCGCCGGCGCCTCCGCCGGAGTCCGCTACCAGGAGGACTTCCGGACCCCCGGCAGGAACCCCTTGTGCGCCTGGTCCCGCAGGTTCACCCGTGAGAGCCCGAACGTCCGCAGGTAGCCGCGCGGCCGGCCGTCCACGCTGTCCCGGTTGCGTACGCGCGTGGCGCTAGCGTCACGCGGCTGCCGCTCCAACTCGCGCCGGGCGGCGGCCCGTTCGGCGTCCGTCGAGGTCGGCCTGCGGGCGATCTCCTTCAGCTCGGCCCGCCGCTCGGCGTACCGGGCGACGATCTCCTGCCGCTTCTCGTTCTTCGCGATCTTGCTCTTCTTGGCCATCAGACCCTCACCCCGCGGGCCCGGATCCGGGCCACGGCGGCCTCGACACCGATGACGTCGACCGTCTTGATGCCCTTCGTGCTCAGCCTCAGCCGTACGTACCGGCCCTCGCCCGGCAGCCAGTAGCGCTTGCTCTGGATGTTGGGGTCGAAGCGCCGTGACGTGCGCCGGTGCGAGTGGGAGATGGAGTTCCCGAAGCCCGGTCGGGCTCCGGTCAGCATGCAGTGCGCGGACATGTGAGTGACGCACCTCTCTGTCTTCTCGTTATCGATAATGGGATCCGTTTTCATATACTAGCCACATGGCACGCAACGAACTCCGTCCGGTCGTCAAGCTCCGGTCCACGGCCGGGACCGGCTACACGTACGTCACCCGCAAGAACCGCCGTAACGACCCCGACCGGATGACCCTGCGCAAGTACGACCCCGTCGCCGGCCGGCACGTCGACTTCCGAGAGGAGCGCTGAGCCTCATGCGCGAGGAGATCCATCCGGCGTACGGTCCCGTCGTCTTCCGGGACCGGGCCGCGAACCACGCCTTCCTGACCCGCTCGACCCTCGTCGCCGGGGGGAGCGGGAAGACGATCGAGTGGGAGGACGGCAACACCTACCCGGTCGTCGACGTCGAGATCTCGAACGTGAGCCACCCCTTCTATACGGGGACGGCCCGCGTCATGGACACGGCCGGGCGCGTGGAGCGCTTCGAGCGCCGGTTCGGCAGCCGCGACGGCCGGCGCACCGGTGAGCGCGACGATCGGCCCGGCGACCGGCGCGAGGAGCGGTGATGCTGTCCGTCGCCATCGTGGGCGGGCTGCACGCCGATGCCCGCCGGGCGGCCGTGGACCGGCTGCTCGCCGAGGTGCCGGGGTCGGTGGCGCTCCATCACGACCTGGCAACGGCCGTACAGGGCACGGTGGTTCGTACGGTTCGCGACCGCACCGGGATCGTCTCCGCCGGTGAGGCATCCCTGGTCAACGACTGTGCGTGCTGCGCCCTGCGCGAGGACCTGGTCCCCGAGCTGGAGCGCCTCGCGGCCGACGGGCTGACCAGGCTCGCCGTCGTCGAGCTCTGGGACTCGGTCGAGCCGAAGGCCATGGCGGAGGTGGTGGTGAGCGCGGATCTCCGTCTGACCGGCGTCATCACGGCGGTCGACCCCGCCCTGGTGCTGCCCTACCTCGGCAACGGCGACGACCTCGCCGAGGCGGGCCTCGCCGCTGCCGCCACCGACCAGCGCACGGTCGCCGACACCTTCGCCCGCCAGCTGGAGTACGCGCCCGTCCTGGCCCTCGCCACCTCGCAGGACGCCGACGACGAGGACCGCGCCCTCCTGGCCCAGCTCCATCCGACGGCCCGCCAAGTTCCGATAGGCGACGGTGACTTGTCGGGCCGAGGGGACCGCGACTGGGAGTCGTGGTTCGAGAGGCGACCGGCCGAAGGGCCGGGTCCCGCGGGACAGGCGGGACTCGCCTCGGCGGACTCCGAGCCCGGGCGGCACCCGCTCGCGGAGGCCGCCTTCGGCGGGTTCGACGTGGAGGCCGCTGCCGCCGCCCAGCATCCGGCCTGCGCGTTGCTGCCGGCCGAGGCGGACGAGTGCGGGGTCGCCACGCTCGTATGGCACCGGCGGCGGCCGTTCCACCCGGAGCGGCTGTACGCGGCGCTGGAGGATCTGTGCTGCGCGGCGGCGCGCAGCCGGGGGCGGTTCTGGCTCGCGGACCGGCCCGACACGCTGCTCCACTGGGACGCCGCGGGAGGCGCCCTGTGCGTGGAGAACGCCGGGCCCTGGCTGGCCTCCCTGCCCGACGCGGCCTGGGAGCTGGTGCCGCCGGTACGCCGTGCCGCCGCGGCCCTCGACTGGCATCCGGAGCACGGCGACTGCTGCCAGCACCTGGTCTTCACATCACCGGGCCTGGACCGCGACGGGCTCGAACTGCTCCTGGAGTCCTGCCTGTTGACGGACGCGGAGTACGCGGCCGGCCGCACCGCCTGGAAACAGCTCCCGCCCGCCTTCGACTCCCTCCTGGAGGTCTGACCATGCCCCGCAAGCCCGACCGCAAGCCGGCGCCCCGCCCCAATCCGCTGGGCACGGCGAAGATCACGTACATCGACTACAAGGACACCGATCTGCTGCGGAGGTTCATCTCCGACCGGGGCAAGATCCGCAGCCGTCGGGTCACGCGTGTGAGTGCCCAGCAGCAGCGGCTGCTGGCCCGGGCGATCAAGAACGCTCGGGAGATGGCTTTGCTTCCGTACTCTTCGCGATAGCGCTCCGCGGCGAGCGAAGTACGTCGACTGCGGGCCGGTCGTGGCCGGTCGCGCAGTCCCCGCGCCCCTGACGGGGCGGGGATGCGGCCCGTCCCGCCCATTCAATCCGTGGGCGGGACGGGCCGTTTCGGAACACAAAGGGCCCGGTACGCGTCCCTTACTCATGCGGGGGCTCGCGTTGGAACGATTCGGCCCGCGGGACCGTCAAACGTGTAACCGCAGGACCACCCCCCGTGCACGTGCATCTGCTCATGCAACTGCATGTGAAGAGCGGCTATGATCCGGGCAGTTGACCAACACTGCATCACTGGCAACAGACGCCAATGCACCACCGGGGAGCGACCTGTGGACCACGACGTGTACAACGGCATGGCTGCCACGGAGCTGCGCGGAGCGGCCTGGCAGAAGAGCATGCACAGCAACTCGCAGGGCTCCTGCGTGGAGTTCGCCCGGCTGCCGGGCGGCGAGGTGGCGGTGCGCAACTCGCGCTTCCCCGACGGCCCCGCCCTCATCTACACGCCTGCCGAGATCGAGGCCATGCTTCTGGGCATCAAGGACGGCGAGTTCGACCACCTGATCGCGGGCTGACGGCGGTCAGGCAGGTCGGCCGGTCCGGGCGGACAGTCGGCCGATACGGGCAACTCGCCCTATTCAGGGATGTTCACGGACCGTAGGCGGTCGGTAACGCGCGTAGAACCGCGGCGCGAAAAAGCGCCGCGGTTCCTCATGCGGAAGGGCCCAGCCGGAACAGCGCCCAGACGACCTTGCCGTTGAGCGTGCCGGCGAGCGGGTGCCAGCCCCAGCCGTCGGCGAACGAGTCGACCAGGAACAGCCCGCGGCCCGACTCCGCCGAGAAGTCCTCGGAGTCGCCCGCGACCGGGCTGTCGTGACTGGGGTCGCGCACCGCGCACACGAGTCTCTCGGTCCACCGCATCAAGTGCAGCCGCACGGGCGCGTCATGGTCGCCGGGACGCGGGGTGTCCGCGGGCAGGGCGTGCCGGAGCGCGTTGGTGACGAGTTCCGAGACCACCAGACAGACGTCGTCGAAGCGGTTGCCGATGTCCCACTGGTCCAGCGTGCGGCGGGTGAACTGCCGCGCGTCGCGCACCGCTTCGTAGCGGGGCGGCAGGGCGCAGGAGGCGGCGTTGGACACGGACGCGGGGTCCAGTGGTGGAAGCCCCTGCCGTAACGGCTCGAGCATGGTCGATCCATTCGTCCCCATGCGAGGCACTCCCGGGGTTCGCGGTCGTTGCGATGCAGCGGTGGCGCGAGACCATCGTTCCGAATGCGTTCGGCAGATGCAAGGGCAGATGCACGTGCACGTGCCCGAATTGGACCTTCCCATACCGCTTCTTGGTCATTTTTTCCGCGACCTTCTCGCCGCTTTTTTGTGTCTGGCTTGTCTTCTCCTTGTCGATTCCTGTGTGTCCCCGCTGAAACCTTGCCGTTTCTGTAATCGAACGAGTACTGCTTGGAGTGTTTTAGTGGCAGACTGCGGCCCTTGAAGACGGGTTGGGGAGGCGGACGAACGTGAGCGCGCAGGAGTCGGGATCGGTGGTACGGCGCATGCTGCTCGGCTCACATCTGAGGCGGCTGCGCGAGTCGCGCGGCATCACCAGGGAAAAGGCCGGCTACTCGATCCGCGCCTCCGAATCGAAGATCAGCCGTATGGAGTTGGGCCGGGTGAGCTTCAAGACGAGAGACGTCGAGGATCTGCTGACGCTCTACGGGATCGCCGACGAGGCGGAGCGCACCTCCCTGCTCTCCCTCGCCAAGGAGGCCAACGTCGCGGGCTGGTGGCACAGTTACTCGGACGTCCTGCCCAGCTGGTTCCCGACCTATGTCGGCCTGGAGGGCGCCGCGTCCCTGATCCGCAGCTACGAGGTCCAGTTCGTGCACGGCCTGCTGCAGACCGAGGCGTACGCGCACGCGGTCGTGGCCCGGGGCATGAAGGGCGCGAGCGAGGCGGACATCGAGCGGCGCGTGGCGCTGCGCCTGGAGCGCCAGAAGTACCTGGTGTCGGAGAGCGCCCCGGACTTCCACGTCGTACTCGACGAGGCCGCGCTGCGACGCCCGTACGGCGACCGGGAGGTGATGCGGGGCCAGCTCCAGCACCTCATCGACATCTCCCAGCGTCCCAACGTGCGGCTTCAGGTCATGCCGTTCAGCTTCGGCGGGCACGCGGGCGAGAGTGGGGCCTTCACGGTGCTCAGCTTCCCCGAGTCCGATCTGTCCGACGTCGTGTACCTGGAGCAGCTCACCAGTGCGCTGTATCTGGACAAGCGCGAGGACGTCACCCAGTACGAGAAGGCGATGAAGGAGCTCCAGCAGGACAGCCCCGGTCCCGACGAGAGCCGTGACTTGCTCAGGGGCCTCCTGCAGCTCTCCTGAATCCGCTCTCCAACTCCCTTGAGACACCAGTACGATGACGTGTGATCAGACCGTGAAGATGATCGTTCGGGTGTCTGCTACGGCAGCAAGGGATTGAGGGATCACATGTCGTCCTACTTCACCGACCTGGCTCAGCAGTACATCGACGGCGAGTGGCGTCCCGGTACCGGCTCCTGGGACATCATCGACTTCAACCCGTACGACGGCGAGAAGCTCGCGTCGATCACGATAGCCACGGTCGACGAGGTGGATCAGGCCTACCAGGCCGCCGCCCGCGCCCAGAAGGAATGGGCCGCGACGAACCCGTACGCGCGTCGTACGGTGTTCGAGAAGGCCCTGCGGATCATCGAGGAGCGCGAGCAGGAGATCGCCGAGGTGATCATCGCGGAGCTCGGCGGCACGCATCTGAAGGCCGGCTTCGAACTGCACCTCGTCAAGGAGTTCCTGCGCGAGTCGATCAACCTGGCGCTGCGTCCCGAGGGCCGGATCATCCCCTCGCCGGTCGACGGCAAGGAGAACCGCCTCTACCTCGTGCCGGTCGGCGTCGTCGGTGTGATCAGCCCCTTCAACTTCCCGTTCCTGCTGTCGCTGAAGTCCGTCGCGCCCGCCCTGGCCCTCGGCAACGGCGTAGTCCTCAAGCCGCACCAGAACACCCCGATCGTTGGCGGTTCCCTGGTCGCGAAGATCTTCGAGGACGCGGGCCTGCCGGCCGGTCTGCTCAATGTCGTGATCACCGACATAGCGGAGATAGGCGACGCCTTCATCGAGCACCCCGTACCGAAGGTCATCTCCTTCACCGGCTCCGACAAGGTCGGCCGCCACGTCGCCACCGTCTGCGCCGCGAACTTCAAGCGCTCCGTCCTCGAACTCGGCGGCAACAGCGCGCTGGTGGTCCTGGACGACGCGGACATCGACTACGCCGTGGACGCCGCGGTCTTCAGCCGGTACGTGCACCAGGGCCAGGTCTGCATGGCCGCGAACCGTGTCCTCGTGGACCGCTCCATCGAGGCCGAGTTCACCGAGAAGTTCGTCGCCAAGGTGAAGACGCTCAAGGTCGGCGACCCGAGCGACCCGCAGACCGTCATCGGTCCGCTCATCAACTCCTCGCAGGCGGACTCCGTTTCGGGCGTCGTGACCCAGGCGATCGCCGAGGGCGCCACCGCCCTCGTGCACGGCACCGTCACCGACAACCTCGTCGAGCCGTCCGTGCTGACCGGCCTGCCCGCCGACTCCGACATCCTCCGCCAGGAGATCTTCGGCCCCGTGGCGCTCCTCGTCCCGTTCGACGGCGAGGAGGAGGCCGTGCGGATCGTCAACGACACCCCGTACGGGCTGAGCGGCGCCGTGCACACCGCCGACGTCGAGCGCGGTGTCGCCTTCGCCCGGCAGATCGACACGGGCATGTTCCACGTGAACGACGGCACCGTGCACGACGAGCCGCTGGTCGATTTCGGCGGCGAGAAGGCCTCGGGCATCGGCCGCCTGAACGGCGAGTCGACGGTCGGCGCCTTCACCACCCAGAAGTGGATCTCGGTGCAGCACGGACGCAGCTTCTTCCCGTTCTGACCTGCCAACTCCTTGACGGGGCGCCCCTGCCGGCTTCGGCGAGGGCGCCCCGTGCCGCGTTCCGGAGACACGGGGCGTGCAGGGCGCGCGCGGTGTGGCTTCAGCGGCGGCTGAGCAGATAGGCGTCCGGCCCGTACGCGGCGGCGATGTCCTGCGCCGGGATGCCGAGCATCGTGGAGAACGCCGTCACGACCGGCAGATGGGCCGCGCCGGGCTCGTCACCGGTGAGGAGGTCCCCGACCGCGTCGCGGAGCGCGGGGCTGAGGCGCAGCTGGTCGACGGCCATTCTGGCGGTCTGCGCGGTGCCCGGCTCCTGACGGCTCAGCAGACGGTAGAGCGCCATCGCCACCCGCCCGGTCGCCGCTCCCGCTCCCGCGTGCTCCCGGGCGTACGCCTCGGCGGAGCCGTGCGCGGCGAGGCTCAGGGCGTCCTGAATACCGAGGGTCGTACCGGCCGCGAGGATCGGGTGGATGTGCCCGACCGCGTCGCCGACCAGCGCGAGCCGGCCCTCTCCGTAGTGCACGCGGGGGCGAAATCCGGTCGCGGACCACGTCAGCCGGCCCGCCGCGAGGGCGTCGGCCAGCGGCCGCCGCAGCACCTCCGGCATCAGCGGCACGAAATGACGGTGCAGATACGCGTGCAGCGCGGGCGGTCGCGGATGCGTCGGGGGCACGTCGAGGACCACCCGGATCGCGTCCGGAGCGATGGAGTAGATGGCCACACCGTGCCCGGGCACCTCGCTCGCGACCTGGAACGACTCGTAGACCGGCAGCCCGGGGCCTTCGAGCACGACACCGGCCGAGTGCGACACGACGGTCTGCGGGGTGTGCCCGAACAGCGCGCGGCGGATCCCGGAGGAGCGGCCGTCCGCCGCCACCACGAGATCGGCGCGCAGCCGCGTCTCCTGCCCGTCGCGGGTCAGCCGGACCGTGCCGTCCGGTGTGGCCGCCGTGACCCGGGCGCAGGTGAGCACCTCGACCTCGGGCCGTTTCACGACACTGTCCCGCAGCGCGTCCACCAGCTCCGCGTGGGGCATGGACACGGCTCGCATGCCCCGCCGGTACGGCACCACGACCGGCTCGTGCCCCTCGTCGGCCAGGTGCATGCTGACGCCCGTACCCCGGACGTGACCGCCCTCCGGGAGCGCGAGGCCCCAGCGCAGCAGCACGTCGGCCGCGGTCGGATGCAGCCATTCCACGGCGAACGGCGAGGCGGGGCCCCGCTCCATGCGCTCGACCACCACGACCCGGGCACCGCGGTCGGCCAACGCGTGCGCGGCGGCGCAGCCGACCGGGCCGGCCCCCACGACGATCGCGTCCACGGAATCGCTCATGCCTGGCTCACATCCCGGGCTGGCGCCCTGTGTTGACGGTGCGTCACTGTTCGTGACCGATCGCCTACGGAACCTAACCCATGTCCGATCTCCGCCCCGGCGGCGTACCACGATCGGGCGAGAAGGTCGCCGAGCCCGCGCGGCGCGTCGACGGGACCGGTAGGAAGGGGGCACCGTCGGGTGGCGCACCAGGCCGTTCCGAGGGCCGTGCAGGGTCGTTGAGAGAGTGCCGCACCAGGCCGGTCCGTGGGCCGCTCCGGGGCCGACGGCGACCGCTTTTCCGACCTATCGCCAGGCGTGACGTACGACGTGACGGCTGTGAAAGAAGGGCTCCTTGTCCCCCGTTCTCCCTCAGCCAGCCACCCCCGACCCTGCCTCCGCCCCCGACATCGCCGCCGCCTACGCGTCCTGCCGACGGCTGGTGAGGTCCTCCCGCTCCGTCGAGTACTCCGTCATGCAGCTGATGCCGGCCGCGCTGCGCCCCGCGTGCTGGGCCATGTACGCCGCCGCCGTGACGACCGACGCCCTCGTCGACGACGAGGAGGGCAGCCCGGCCGAGCGCGCCGCGAGGCTGCAGGCCTGGGTGGACGCCCTGCGCGCGGAGCTCTCGGAGCTCTCGGAGACGGGGTTCTCGCCCGCAGGACCGTCGGCCGACGGGCCCTCGCGCGCGGGGCGGTCCCACGGACCCGGGGGTGACGGCCCGGACCGCGGGGATCCGGTCCGCCGCGCGCTCGCGGACACCATCCGAACGTGGCAACTCGACGTCGAGACGTTGACGCCCGTCTTCACCGCCCTGCGCGAGGACGCCTCGGGCCGCCGCCCCCAGACCTGGCGCGAATGGAGCCTGCGCACCCAGGCGGAGAACACCCCGTGGGCGATGTGGTGCCTGACTCTCCTGACCCGGGCGGGAGTTCCCACCACGGTCCGCCAGGAACACCTGGAGGCCATGCCCGCCTTCCTCGACGGCCTCTACCTCACCGACACCCTCACCGATCTGGCGTCCGACCTCGGCCGCGGCATCCTGACGCTCCCTGAGGAGGCCCTCGCGGCCCACGGGGTCCCCGAGGCCGACCTCCTCGCCCGCCGCTGGACACCGCCCGTAGAGGCACTGATCGCCGGCCTGACGGACCAGGCCGACGAATGGCTGGAACAGCCCGCGCTGCAGCGGGGCGTGCACCCGGGGATGGCCGTCCTGCTCCGCACCTCCACCGACCTCTTCCGGGCCCGCGTCCGCACCGCCCGCAGGCTCGGCCCCGCACTGCTGCACCGCACCGCCGAACTCTCCCCGGCCGTACGGCTCCGGCTGCTCGCCCCCGCCCGCGTCCGTGCCGTACGGGCCTGGCGCCGCGCCGCGCTCGTGCAGCCGGCCGAGCCCGTGGTGGTCCTGCCCGAGCCCAGGCGTGAGGCCGACCCGGCGTTCCTCCCGCCGGTACCGCCCCGGCCCCACCCGAGCGGGGAGTGCGCGCCGGACATCCCCGCCGAGCGGCTGCCCCGGCACGTGGGCGTCATCATGGACGGCAACGGCCGCTGGGCCGCCCAGCAGGGGCTGCCCCGCAGCGAGGGCCACCGCGTCGGCTCGGACGCCACCCGCGATGTCGTCCACGGGGCGCTGGAGCTCGGCCTGAGCCATCTGACGCTCTACGCGTTCTCCACCGAGAACTGGCGGCGCGACGCGAGCGAGGTCGCCCGGCTGTTCCGCACCATGCACGACACCCTGCGCGACTCGGACCTGCGCTCCCTCGACGTCCGACTGCGCTGGGCCGGCAGCCCCGAGGGCCTCCCGGTGGACCTGGTCGACGCGCTCCGGCAGAGCGCGCGCGACAGCCGCCACCGGACGGGGCTGACGCTCACGCTGTGCGTCAACTACGGGGGCCGCGCCGAACTCGTCCAGGCCGCGGCGGGACTGGCCCGCGCGGCCGCGGCGGGCGAGCTGGACCCGGACCACATCGACGAACGCCTCCTCGCCGCCCATCTGCCGCACCCCCACCTCCCGGAGGTCGACCTGCTGTGGCGCACCGGCGGGGAGCACCGGATCTCCAACTTCCTTCCCTGGCACCTCAGTTACAGCGAACTCCACTTCACCGACACGCTGTGGCCCGAGGTCGACCGCCGCGATCTGTGGCGGGCGGTCAGCACGTACACACAGCGCAGGCGACGGCACGGGGCCGCGCCGGTCGTGGAGGGGACGAGGGTCTGAAGTCCCGGAATTCCGCCCGGAGTCGGCTCCTGTTGAGGACAGAAGCTGTCCGCAAGGGTCCGTAACTTGGTCGGTGTCAGCAGGCAAGAGGACCCGATGAGAGGCGGCCACCCATGGTCATGCACGTGCACGCTGAGGCTCACGGCGACGAGCGCGGGGCGCTGCTCGCCTTCCTGGACGAGCAGCGCGGGGGCATCCGCCGGACGTTGCTCGGCCTGACCGACGAGCAGGCCGCGACCCGGCCGAGCGCCAGCGAGCTCTCGCTCTCCGGGCTGCTCAAGCACGTTGCCGAGACCGAGCAGGGCTGGCTGTCGCGGGCCCGGCAGATGGCGCCCGACATCCAGCGCTCCGAGGAGAACTGGGGCGACAGCTTCCGGCTCGTCGGCGACGAGACCGTCGAGTCGATGCTCGCCCACTGGGACAAGATCGCCCGGCAGACCGAGGACTTCATCCGGACCGTGCCCAGCCTGAACGACACCTTCCCGCTGCCCGACGAGCCCTGGTTCCCGGACGACGAGGCCGTGTCCATGCGCTGGGTGATGCTCCGCCTGATCGCGGAGATGGCCCGGCACGCCGGCCACGCCGACGTCATCCGCGAGTCCCTGGACGGCAAGACCGCCTTCGAACTGGTCGCGCAGCAGCAGGGAGCCTCCTGGGGGTGAGGCGCCCCCCCCGGCCCCGGGGAGTCCTGAGGGTGGGCGCTGGGGGTGAGGCGCCACCCGGCCCCGGGGAGGCGGGCCATACGCTGGCTCCATGTCAGCGATCCGTCTCCTCGTGCTCGGTGCCGTGCGCCAGCACGGCCGGGCCCACGGCTACCAGGTGCGCAACGACCTGGAGTACTGGGGCGCGCACGAGTGGTCCAACGCCAAGCCGGGCTCGATCTACCACGCGCTCAAGCAGATGGCGAAGCAGGGACTGCTGCTCGCCCACGAGATCGCGCCCTCCACGGCCGGCGGCCCGCCGCGCACCGAGTACGAGATCACGGAGGCGGGCACCGGGGAGTACCTCACGCTGCTGCGCCACTACCTCACCGCGTACGACCAGAAGCCGGACGTGCTCACCGCCGCGCTCGGGTTCATGGTCGACCTGGACCGCGAGGAGGTCCTCGAACTGCTCGAGGAGCGGGTGCGGGCCATCGAGGAGTGGCGCAAGGGCGTCACCGAGTACTACACGCCCGAGGAAGGCCCCGAACAGCTGGGCCACATCGGCGAGATCATGAACTTCTGGGTCACCTCCGCGGACACCGGCGCCCAGTGGACCCGCGGCCTGATCGAACGGATCAGGGGCGGCGCGTACGTCTTCTCCGGCGAGGGCGATCCGTTCGTGGGCGTGCTGGCGGACGACGACGAGAACCCGTACGCGACGGGGGAGTCCCATCCGGGGGACGCGGGCTGAGCGGGCTCGGAGAGATTTCGCTAATCAAGTTTGACTAAGCGCCGGGACGGGCATACGGTTCACCGGCGCACGAGTAGTCAAGTTTGATTACCCTGAAGTGAAGGGAGCCCGATGACCGACGTGATCGTCGTCGAGGGCGTACGGAAGAGGTACGGAGACAAGCACGCGCTGGACGGGCTCGACCTGAGCGTCGGGCGCGGCACGGTGCACGGAGTGCTCGGGCCGAACGGCGCGGGCAAGACGACCCTGGTCCGCATCCTGGCCACTTTGCTGCGGCCGGACGAGGGCCGCGTCGAGGTGGCGGGGCACGACGTGAGGACCCACGCGCGCGAGGTGCGCTTCCGCATCGGCCTGCTCGGCCAGCACGCGGCGCTCGACGAGGAGCTCGGCGGACGGCAGAACCTGGAGATGTTCGGCCGCCTCTACCACCTGGGCGCGCGGCAGGCGCACGTGCGGGCCGACGCCCTCCTGGAGCGCTTCGGCCTCGCGGACACGGGCCGCAAGGCGGTCAAGCAGTACAGCGGCGGCATGCGGCGCCGGCTCGACCTCGCGGCCTCGCTCATCACCGAACCGGAGGTGCTCTTCCTGGACGAGCCGACGACGGGCCTCGACCCGCGCGGACGCGCGGAGGTGTGGGACGCGGTGCGCTCCCTGGTCGGCGGCGGCACGACCGTGCTGCTCACCACGCAGTACCTGGAGGAGGCGGACCAGCTCGCCGACCGCATCTCGGTCGTCGACCGGGGCCAGGTCATCGCGGACGGCACGGCGGACGAGCTGAAGGCGAAGACGGGCGGCGACCGGATCGACGTCGTCCTGCACGACGCGGGCCAACTGGGCGCCGCCGTGGCCCTGTTGCCGTTCGACAAGGCCACCCTCTCCGTGGACACCGACCGCCGCCTCCTCAGCGCCCCGGTCACCGACCGCATGACGGCCCTCGCCGGAGCCGTACGCGCCCTGGAGGACGCCGGGATAGAGGCCGAGGACATCGCCCTGCGCCGGCCGACGCTGGACGAGGTCTTCCTGCACCTGACCGGCAAGACCGAGGAGGCCGCGTGAGTACGTCGCTGAGCTGGGCCGTCACCGACTCCTGGACCATGACCCGGCGCGAACTCGCCCACTGGGCACGGCAGCCCGTGCAGATCTTCGTGGGGCTGGCGTTCCCCGTGATGCTGCTGCTGATGTTCGGCTATCTGATGGGCGGCGGCACCGGCATCTCGGGCGACTACCGCGAGTACCTGGTGCCGGGCATGTTCGCGCTGACCATGGCCTTCGGCCTGGACGCCACGATGGTCGCGGTCACCCAGGACCTCAACAAGGGGGTGATCGACCGGTTCCGGTCGATGCCGATGACGGGCGGCGCCGTCCTCGTGGGCCGTTCGGTCGCGGACATGCTGCAGTCGGCCCTCTCCCTGATCGTCCTCGTCGGCGTCGGGCTCGCCGTCGGCTGGACCTGGCACGGCTCGTTCGCGGCCTTCCTGGGCGCGCTCGGCCTCCTGCTCCTGCTCCGGTTCGCGATGCTGTGGATCGGCATCCACCTGGCCATGGTCGCGGGAAAGCCGGAACTGGTGGTCACCGTGCAGATCCTGGTCTGGCCGGTGAGCTTCCTGTCCAACGCCTTCGCCACCCCCGAGTCCATGCCGGGCTGGCTGGGGGCGACCGTCGAGTGGAACCCCATGTCCGCGACGGCCACCGCGGTCCGTGACCTGTTCGGCAACGAGGGCGGGGCCGTGAGCACCTCCTGGGCGGCGGAACACGCCCAACTGCTGGCGGTGCTCTGGCCACTCGCCCTGGTCGCGGTGTTCTTCCCGCTGGCGGTACGGAGGTTCGGGGCGCTGAGCAAGTAGCGGGGGAGGAGGCGGCCGGCTCAGTGGTGGAAGCCGGTCGCCGCCCCCTTGTCCCGGGCCATCGGATGCTGCTGCTCGCGCAGTTCGGGCAGCAGGCTGCCCAGGTCCTCCACGAACAGCTCGGCGAGGTCGGACGAGAACCCGTTGCGGCACACCACCCGCAGCACGGACAGGTCCTCCCGGTTCTCGGGGAAGGTGTACGCCGGCAGCAGCCAGCCACGCTCCCGCATACGCCGGGACACGTCGAAGACGTCGTACGCGGTGATGTCCGGAGCCGTTGTGAAGGCGAACACCGGCAACTGGTCGCCCCGGGTGAGGAGACGGAAGTCGCCGAGCGCCTCGACCCGCTCGGCGAGCCCCATGGCGACGTCCCGTGTCGTCTGCTGAACGGCCCGGTAGCCCTCGCGGCCCAGCCGCAGAAACGTGTAGTACTGGGCCACGACCTGCGCCCCCGGCCGGGAGAAGTTGAGCGCGAAGGTCGGCATGTCACCGCCCAGGTAGTTCACCCGGAAGACCAGCTCCTCCGGCAGCTCGACGGCCGAGCGCCACAGCGCCCAGCCGACACCCGGGTAGACCAGGCCGTACTTGTGCCCCGAGGTGTTGATGGAGGAGACCCGCGGCAGCCGGAAGTCCCAGACCAGGTCCTCGTCGAGGAAGGGAGCGACCATCGCGCCGGACGCGCCGTCGACGTGGACGGGGATGTCCAGACCCGTGCGCGACTGCAACTCGTCCAGGGCGGCGCAGAGTTCGGCGATCGGCTCGTACGACCCGTCGAAGGTGGAGCCGAGGATGCCGACGACGCCGATGGTGTTCTCGTCGCACAGTTCGGCGGCGGCCTGCGGGTCCAGGTGGAAGCGGTCGCCCTCCATGGGCACCAGGCGCGGCTCGACCTCCCAGAAGTTGCAGAACTTGTCCCAGCAGACCTGGACGTTGACGCCCATGACGAGATTGGGACGGGCCCCCGGATACCGGTCGGCGTTGCGCTTGGCCCAGCGGCGCTTGAGCGCCATGCCCGCGAGCATGCACGCCTCGCTGGACCCCGTCGTCGAACAGCCCACGGCTGCGGACGGATCCGGCGCGTTCCACAGATCGGCGAGCATCGCCACGCACCGCCGCTCCAGCTCGGCCGTACGCGGGTACTCGTCCTTGTCGATCATGTTCTTGTCGCTGCACTCGGCCATCAGCACGCCGGCCTGGGGTTCCATCCAGGTGGTGACGAAGGTGGCGAGGTTGAGGCGGGAGTTGCCGTCCAGCATCAGCTCGTCGTGCACCAGCTGATACGCGGTGGAGGGCGGCAGCGGCCCGTCCGGCAGCCGGTGCTGGGGCGGGGCCTCGGTCATGCCGCTGACCGGGTTCGCCTCCCCGTAGAAGGGGTTGACGGTCGCGGGACGCTTGTCGGGCTGCTCGGGGCCTTTGTGCAGCGGCATGGGTCCTCCGGTCGGTGGGGTCGGGCCTCCATGGTGGGCCACCACTCCGTCATAAGCGGGTAAAACCGGCATGGCACCCGGTGGATTCGCATCCGGTGGATCCGGCGGATCCGCGTGCGGATTCCGGCTTGCACCTCACGTGACGTGAGGCCTCAGCCTGAGGTGCGTACCGAAAAGGAGGGAGCGGAGACGATGAGCTACTCCGTGGGACAGGTCGCCGGTTTCGCCGGGGTGACGGTGCGGACGCTGCACCACTACGACGAGATCGGGCTGCTCGTACCGAGCGAGCGCAGCCACGCGGGTCACCGGCGCTACGGCGACGAGGACCTCGACCGGCTGCAGCAGATCCTGTTCTACCGGGAGCTGGGCTTTCCGCTCGACGAGGTCGCGGCCCTGCTCGACGACCCGGAGACGGACCCGCGCGCGCATCTGCGCCGCCAGCACGAACTGCTGACCGCCCGGATCGAGAAGCTGCAGAAGATGGCCGCAGCCGTGGAGCACGCCATGGAGGCACGCACGATGGGCATCAACCTGACCCCCGAGGAGAAGTTCGAGGTCTTCGGCGACAAGGACCCCGAGGAACACGCGGAGGAGGCCGAGCGCCGCTGGGGCGGCACGGAGGCGTACGCGGAGTCGCAGCGCCGCGCCGCCCGCTACACGAAGGACGACTGGAAGCGCATGCAGGCCGAGGTCGCCTCCTGGGGCGAGCGCTACGACACCCTCATGGAGGCCGGCGAGCCCGCCACGGGGGAGCGGGCCATGGACATGGCCGAGGAGCACCGGCAGCACATCAGCCAGTGGTTCTACGACTGCTCGTACGAGATCCACCGGGGCCTCGGCGAGATGTACGTGTCGGACGAGCGGTTCAAGGAGTTCTACGACTCCATGCGCCCGGGGCTCGCCGAACACCTGAGGGACGCGATCACGGCGAACGCGGCACGGCACGAGGCCTGATGACGGCCGGGAGGTAAGGGGCGTTCGCAGTGGCGGGCGCCCCTTACCCCTACCGCCGCCGCCCGCCCTACTCCTTCACCATCACCACGGCCGTGCCGTAGGCGCACACCTCCGTCCCGACGTCCGACGCCTCGGTCACGTCGAAGCGGAACGCCAGCACACCGTTGGCGCCCCGCGCGCGTGCCTGCTCGACGAGCCGTTCCATCGCCTGGTTGCGGGTCTCCACGAGCGTCTTGGTGAGCCCCTTGAGCTCGCCGCCGATCATCGACTTCAGGCCCGCACCGATCTGGCTGCCCAGATGCCTGGAGCGCACGGTCAGCCCGAAGACCTCACCGACGACCTGCTCGACCCGGTAGCCGGGCACGTCGTTCGTCGTCACGACCAGTACGTCGGGCTGGGGTCCCTGACCGCCGCCGTATTCTTCGATTCCCATGGCTCACAGCTTTGTCCCAGTCGGGGCACAGTGCATCCTGTAGGAGTCGGTGGAACCTGGACCCTTCATGCTGCGTTGATAACTTTGGTCGGCCACACCCTCGCCTGCCGCATCCACCACCCTTCAGGAGTCCGGAATCGTGACGACGACGCTTGCCCTCGGCCCAAGCTGGTTGGATCCGGACTACCTTCTCGACTCGTTCGGCATCTGGGGCCTGCTCCTGATCGTCTTCGCCGAGTCCGGCCTGCTCATCGGCTTCTTTCTGCCGGGTGACTCCCTGCTGTTCACGGCGGGTCTGCTGATCACGTCGAACCAGCTGGACTTCCCGCTGTGGGCCGCCATCGTGCTGATCTGCATCGCCGCGATCGTCGGCGACCAGGTGGGCTACATGTTCGGCAAGAAGGTGGGGCCTTCGCTCTTCACCCGGCCGGACTCGCGCCTCTTCAAACAGGAGAACGTGTTCAAGGCCCACGAGTTCTTCGAGAAGTACGGCCCCAAGTCCCTGGTCCTGGCCCGCTTCGTGCCCATCGTTCGTACGTTCACGCCGATCATCGCCGGCGTCAGCGGCATGAAGTACCGCTCGTTCCTGATCTTCAACGTGGTCGGCGGCATCCTCTGGGGCGCGGGCGTCACACTGCTCGGCTCCTGGCTCGGCCAGATCGACTTCGTGAAGAAGAACATCGAGCCGATCCTGCTCCTGATCGTCTTCATCTCGGTGGTCCCGATCATCATCGAGTTCATGCGGGCCCGCAGTAAGTCCAAGAAGAACCCGCAGCAGCAGCCCCCGGCGGCCCACATGCCCCCGGCGCCCCACGTCATGGACGACCAGACGACCCAGCTCCGCCGCATCCCCCCGGCCCACCAGAACGGCCAGGACGACTACTACGGCAACGGCCACGACAACGGCCAGAACCAGCAGTACCAGCAGCAGCCCTACCCCCAGGACCAGGGCTACGGCGGCTACCCCCAGGGCCAGGACCAGTACGCCCAGCAGTACCCCCAGAACTACCCGCCCCAGAACCAGCAGCAGTACCCGCAGGACCCGTACCCCCAGGACCAGAACCAGGGCTACCCGTACGGCCAGAACTACCCACAGAACTGACTGACTGAGGCCACCTGAAACGCGCCCCTATAGGGGCGCGGGGAACTGCGCACCGAGCCACGTCCAACCCGCACCTCAGAACCCGCGGGTGCGCTTCGCAGCCCTCCGCGCCCCTGCGGAAGCACCAGGCAACCGCATGAACAACCGAGAGATCTCGGACCCCAGATTCACCCCGATGGCGATGGCCATCGCAAGGGCGGCCGCCTTGGTGAGCGACACCAGCCCCTCATCGACATCGTTCTGAGCGATCGCCAGCAGCCCGAAATACGTGGCCGACCCTGGCAACAGGGGCCCGATCGCCGCGGTGGTGTAGGGCAACGCCGAAGCGAACCGATACCGCGACAGCAGCTGCCCGAACAGCCCCACGAGCCCGGCCGCCGCGGCCGTGGAGGCGACGGGCGAGATCTCGCCCACGTAGTGCATGGCCCCGTACACGCTCCACGCCACGCCCCCGTTGAGCGTCACGATCAGCACGGTGGAACGTTCCTGCTGGAGCAGCACCGCGAAGCAGAGCGTCAGGAGCATCGACGCGGCGATCTGCCACCCCGGCCGGTTGGAGGACTGCAGGGCCGCGTCCGGATTGAGCTCGGCGCCCAGCTTCACACCGAAGTACAGGATCACGAGGACGCCGATGACGATGCCGACGTAGAAGTACATGACTTCCAGGAGCCGGGCCGCCGCGGTGATGTAGTAGCCGGTCAGCCCGTCCTGCACGCCCGCCACCAGCGCCCGTCCGGGCAGCAGCGCGAACAGCCCACCGGTGATCACCGCGGACGCCCGCACGTCGACGTGCGCGATCGTCAGAGCGGCACCCATCGCGGCGGCCGGCATCGCGGCCACCGTGAACTGGTAGAACTCCGGCAGCCCGCGCCCCGCGCACAGCCACGCCAGCCGGTCGCCGAGCATCGCGCCGATGGCGGCCGCGACGAACACGATCGCGTCACCGCCGACGAGCACGGAGGCCGCGCCCGCGAGGCCCCCGGTGGCCATGGTCAGCAGCCAGCCGCTGTACGGGTGCCGGTTGCGCCGGATCTCCGCGAGCCGCCGGTAGGACTCCTCCAGGGAGACCTCGGTCTGGTCGTCGCTGATGTCGTCGACGAGCTGGTAGACGGCCGCCAGACGCGTGTAGTCGGTGCCCCGGCGCCGCACGGTCCGCGACGCGGTCACCGGATCCTCGACCAGCGACGGCTGGTACGAGATGGACAGCAGCGTGAAGGTGACGCCCGGCTCGCAGCGGTCGAGGCCGTACGAGCGGCAGACGGCGAACATCGCCGCCTCCACGTCCTCGGCGCCCTCGCCGCCCGCGAGCAGCAACTCGCCGATACGCAGGGTCAGGTCGAGCACGCGCGGGACGGCCGGACCCTCGTCCTCCGTCTTCTGCACGGTCTCGGGGACGGGCCGCTCGGCGACCGGCATGCGCAGCATCGTGCGCATGCGGTCCTGCCAGGGGACGTCCTTGGTGAGATCGACGCGCGGTATGCCGGCGGGCGGGGTGAAGGCGGCAAGCGCGTGCTTCGCGCTGTACGTCCGCGGCGTGCTGAACGCCGACCCCTCCGAATCGGTGGCGGGCACCGCCGGGACGTCGAGCCCCTTGGGTAGCGCGAACTCCGACGTCGTCGAGGACTCCTCCTCGACCGGCGCGGCCTGCGCCACCACACCGGCGGGCGGGACGAACGCGCTCCTCGCCTCGTCCGACTGCGGCTTACGGTCTTCCGCCTCCGGCTCGGTCACCCACGACTCCTGAATCGCACATTCCAGTACGCCTCAGTATGCGCACTGACAGACAAAGGGGCCGCGCGACCCCGTGGGGGTCACGCGGCCCTCAGGCCACAGGGGTCAGTGACCGCCCGTCTCCTTGAACCGCTTGTAGGACCGCTCGATCTCGGCCTCGGCGTCCGTACGGCCCACCCAGTTGGCGCCCTCGACGGACTTGCCCGGCTCCAGGTCCTTGTAGACCTCGAAGAAGTGCTGGATCTCCAGACGGTCGAACTCCGACACGTGGTGGATGTCCCGCAGGTGCTCCACACGGGGGTCGTGCGCGGGCACGCACAGCAGCTTGTCGTCGCCGCCGGCCTCGTCCGTCATACGGAACATGCCGATCGTGCGGCACTGGATGAGGCAGCCGGGGAAGGTCGGCTCGTCCAGGATGACCAGCGCGTCCAGCGGGTCGCCGTCCTCGCCGAGGGTGTTCTCGACGAATCCGTAGTCGGCCGGGTAACTGGTCGAGGTGAAGAGGCGACGGTCCAGACGGATCCGACCGGTCTCGTGGTCCACCTCGTACTTGTTCCGTGAACCCTTCGGAATCTCGATCGTGACGTCGAACTCCACCGGTGGCTCCTCCATGATCAGCACATAGTTCTGGTGGTTAAGTGTCCCTCACGCAGGTGTGTGATCGCGAAAGGGGCTGGTGGTCGTGCCAGAGCTGAAGGCTTGGCGGGCCGCGAGACCGCATGTGGTGCGGGTCGCGCGGTCCGTGAGACCGCAACTCGTACGGGCCGTGGAAGCAGTGAAGCCACCGCTCGTCCGGGCCGCAGGAGCCGTGAAGCCGCTGGTCACGCAGCCGTCGACCGTGCAGTTCACGGCGGGCGCCGCCACCCTCGGACTCGTCGTGGCGGCCACCGTGGTCACTGCGGCCGGGCCCTGGGACTCCACCGGTCAGCGTACGGCGGAGCGTGACTGGGCCGCATCGCAGGGGCGCGCAGGTGGCGCAGATCACGGTCATGTGTCCGGTACGTCCGGAAAGGCGCCGGCGCCCGCCCCCAGCGCCGCGTCCGTGCTCACCGGACTCAGCGGCTCCGTCGGCGCCGGGCCGTCCCCCACGGAGAAGGCCCTGGCCGACGTCCTCGGCCCGCTCCTCGACAACGCCGCGCTCGGCACCGAACGTACGGCCGCAGTCGTCGACCTGGCCACCGGGAAGCGCCTGTACGGCAAGGGCGCGGGCGACGCGCTGAGCCCGGCGTCCACCACGAAGATCGCCACGGCCGTCGCGGCCCTCACCGCGGCGGGCGCCGACCACCGCATCGCGACCCGTACGGTCCTCGAACCCGACTCCGAGAAGGTCGTCCTCGTCGGCGGCGGCGACCCCACACTGACCGCCCGCAAGGACGCGGAGGGCAACGCGAGCCTGCGCACCCTCGCCGACGAGACCGCCCGCGCCCTGAAGGACCGCAAGACCGACGAGGTGACCCTCTCGTACGACACCTCGCTGTACGAGGGCCCCGACGTGCACCCGATCGGGCTCGACAACACCAACGTCGCCCGGGTGACCGCCCTGATGGCCGACGAGGGCCGTCTCGACGACACCTCCAGCGGCACCGCCAAGCGCACCGAGCAACCGGCTGCCGACGCGGCGAAGAAGTTCGCGGAGCTGCTGAAGGACCGCGGCATCAAGACCGCGGACCCCGTCCCCGCCGAGGCGACCGACCGCGCCAAGGCCCTCGCCACGGTGAAGTCCCCGCCCCTGTCCGCCCTGGTCGAACGCATGCTGACCAACAGCGACAACGACATCGCCGAGGCCCTGGCCCGCCAGACGGCAGTCGCCGCGGGCGAACCGGCGAGCTTCAAGGGCGGCGGCACCGCCATCCGCAAGCAGCTGAAGAAGCTCGGACTGCCTCTCAAGGGCGCGGAGTTCGCCGACGGCAGCGGCCTGGACCGCGCCGACAAGCTCACCGCGGACCTGCTCACCGCCCTGCTGGCCAAGGCCGCCGACCCGGCCCACCCCGAGCTCCGCCCCGCCCTCACGGGCCTTCCGGTGGCCGGTTTCACCGGCACCCTCAGCGGGCGCTACGCCGGCCAGCCCGGCACCGGCCTCGTACGCGCCAAGACGGGCACCCTGACCGGCGTACACACTCTGGCGGGCACGGTCGTGGACACGGACGGCCACCTCCTGGCCTTCGCCTTCCTGACCGCCTCCGACCCACCCACCGAGCCCACGGCCACCCAGAAGGGCCTGGACGCCCTGGCGTCGACGCTGGCCACGTGCGGCTGCAACTGAGCATGCCGAGGGCGCCCCGAAAGGGGCGCGGGGCCGTGTCGATATGCGGCTCCGCCGCGTGGGCGCGCCCAGCCGCAGTGGACCCGCACGTTTTCCACAAGGGGTACCCCTACGGTTTCCACAAGAGGCACCCCTGCGGTCCACTCCCTGCCCCAAGCGGCAGCGCTCACGTACGGTTGACTGCATGACGAGCATCGGTGGTGCGGAGATGGTCGACTGGAATCTCGCGGTGGCGACCGCGACCCGGCTCGTAAGGCCGGGCCCAGAAGTGAGCCGCGACGAGGCCAGGGCCGTCGTCGCGGAGCTGCGCCGGCACGCGAAGGCCTCGGAGGAGCACGTCCGCGGCTTCACGCGGATGGGCGGCGACGACCTCCACGACACTCCCATCCTCGTCGTCGACCGCCCGGGCTGGGTCCGGGCCAACGTCGCCGGGTTCCGGGAGCTGCTCAAACCGCTGCTCGACAAGATGCAGGAACGTCGCGGCAGCACCCCCGGCGGAGCCGTCCTGGGCGCCGTCGGCGGCAAGGTCACCGGCGTCGAGCTGGGCATGCTGCTGTCCTTCCTCTCCTCCCGGGTCCTCGGCCAGTACGAGACGTTCGCCCCGGCCACCCGAGAACTCCCGGCCGGTGAGAACGGCGGCGGACGCCTCCTCCTGGTGGCGCCGAACATCGTGCACGTGGAGCGCGAACTCGACGTACAGCCCCACGACTTCCGGCTCTGGGTCTGCCTCCACGAGGAGACCCACCGCACGCAGTTCACGGCCGTGCCCTGGCTGCGTGACCACCTCGAGGGCGAAATCCAGTCGTTCTTGGGAGAGACCGAGGTCGACCCCATGACGGTCCTGGAGCGCGTCCGTGAGGCCGCCCAGTCCCTCGCGGGCGGCCGGCCCGAGGGCGAGGAGGGCGACGACCAGCGCTCCATCGTCGAGATCGTGCAGACCCCGGCCCAGCGCGAGATCCTCGGCCGGCTGACCGCCGTGATGTCCCTCCTGGAGGGCCACGCCGACTTCGTGATGGACGGCGTCGGCCCCGCCGTCGTCCCGTCCGTCGCCGAGATCCGCGAGAAGTTCCAGCAGCGACGCGCCCGCGGCGCCTCCCGCCTGGACCTGGCCCTGCGCAAGCTCCTCGGCCTCGACGCCAAACTGCGCCAGTACCGCGACGGGGAGCGATTCGTACGCGCGGTCGTGGACGAGGTCGGCATGGACGGCTTCAACCGGGTGTGGACCTCACCGAACACGCTCCCCACCAAGTCGGAGATCGCCAAACCGGCGGACTGGGTCGCGCGGGTGCACCGTAAGGCAGAGTCGTGAATTGAATCCGGCCGACGGCAGGTGAACGCCCCTCCAATCACCCGTCCGAGGGACCGTGAGCGATGGGTAGGCGTGCAATGCTCGGGGAACGGCCCGGTTCTGTCACCATCTACACACTCTGAGTGACCGAATCTCGGGCTCACCCCCCGACAATTTCATGAAGGGAACCGGACATGGGTCCCCATCCTGCGGTCGCGGCGATACGCCTGGCGGTCCGCCGCGTGCTCCATGACGTCCTCACCGACCACACGCCCTCCCCAGACGCCACCTCCGCCACCTCCGCCTCCCCGGGCACCTCGCACGAGCAGCCGCCCCCGCCGCTCGTGCTCGTCGCGTGCTCCGGCGGCGCCGACTCCATGGCGCTCGCCTCCGCCCTCGCCTTCGAAGCCCCCAAACTCGGCATCCGCGCCGGCGGTGTCACCGTGGACCACGGTCTGCAGCCCGGCTCCGACCTGCGTGCCGCGGAGGTCGTGCTGCGCCTGAACGAACTCGGCCTGGCCCCGGTCGAGTCCGTGGCCGTCACCGTCGGCCGGGACGGCGGGCCCGAGGCCGCCGCCCGCGACGCCCGCTACGGCGCCCTGGACGCCGCCGCCGAGCGCCACGGCGCCGCCGCGGTCCTGCTCGGCCACACCCGCGACGACCAAGCCGAAACCGTCCTGCTCGGCCTGGCCCGCGGCTCCGGCATCCGTTCCCTGTCCGGAATGGCCGCCGTCTCCGGAGGGCCGGGAGCCGCCCGCCGCTACCGCCGCCCCTTCCTGCACCTCGACCGGCAGACCGCCCGCAAGGCCTGCATGGTCCAGTCCCTGCCCGTGTGGGACGACCCGCACAACGCGGATCCGGCGTACACCCGTTCCCGGCTGCGCCACGAGGGACTGCCCGCCCTGGAGAAGGCGCTCGGCAAGGGCGTCGTCGAGGCACTCGCCCGTACGGCCCAGTTGTCCCGTGACGACGCCGACGCGCTCGACGCGTGGGCGGGTCAGGCCGAGGCGTCCGTGCGCGACGCCACGGGCCTCCTGGAGTGCGCCAAGCTGTACGCCCTGCCGCCCGCCGTGCGCCGCCGCATCCTGCGCCGCGCCGCCATCGAGGCCGGGGCGCCCGCCGGTTCGCTGTTCGCCCGGCACATCGAAGAGGTCGACCGGCTGATCACCGGATGGCGCGGTCAGGGAGCCATCAACCTCCCGGGCAAAGTCGTCGCCCAGCGGCAGGGTGGCAGACTGGTGATTCGGCAAGGCTGAAAAAGGGTTCCCCTTCGGGGAGCGACCCGCCCCGGAGGGCAACCCCTTCGGGGAGCGGCTCCTCTTCGGGGAGGGCCGGGAAGCAGCCGGTGGGACGACCGAAAGTGATGCGGGTGGACGCGAAAGACCTGGGCACCGACCTCCAGTCGGTGCTCATCACCAAGGAAGAGATCGACGCGAAGCTGGGCGAGCTGGCTGCGAAGATCGACGCGGAGTACGCGGGCAAGGACCTGCTGATCGTCGGTGTCCTCAAGGGCGCCGTGATGGTCATGGCGGACCTGGCCCGGGCCCTGTCCACCCCCGTCACCATGGACTGGATGGCGGTGTCCTCGTACGGGGCGGGCACCCAGTCCTCCGGAGTGGTGCGGATCCTCAAGGACCTCGACACCGACATCAAGGGCAAGCACGTCCTGATCGTCGAGGACATCATCGACTCCGGGCTCACACTCTCCTGGCTCATCTCCAACCTCGGCTCCCGCGAGCCCGCGTCGCTCAAGGTGTGCACGCTGCTGCGCAAGCCGGAGGCCGCGAAGGTCGCGATCGACGTGGAGTGGGTCGGCTTCGACATTCCCAACGAGTTCGTCATCGGGTACGGCCTCGACTACGCGGAGAAGTACCGGAACCTGCCGTTCGTCGGTACGCTCGCGCCTCACGTCTACGGCGGTTGAGGCACCCTGGTGGGACGGCGTCCCACTGACAGGGGTCCAACCCCTGTAGGACGTCCGGGAACCCCAGCGGGTTTCGCGCCGTTGGAGCATGCGTAGACGGGTTTGTCAGCCGGACCGCGCAGCTTCGGGTGACAATGCTGAGGTACCGTCCGAAGAACAGTCTTATCAAACTCACTATGGCAGGAGGGACGGGGCGGCACCGCTCCGTATGGATGGACGTGAAGCGATACTTCCGTGGGCCGGTCATGTGGATCGTGCTGGCCGTCCTTGCCGTGGTCGTGTTGATGCAGGTCGTCGGCTCGTCCGGTGGCTACAAGACGGTGGACACAGGCCAGGTCGTCCAGGCGATCAATGACAACAAGGTCCAGCAGGCCAAGCTCACCACCGGCGACGAGCAGGTCATCAAGATCGAGCTCAAGGACGGTACAAAGGTCGAGGGCAGCTCGAAGATCCAGGCGAGCTACATCGGCGACCAGGGCGTAGCCCTGGCCACCACCCTCCAGGACAAGTACCAGAACAAGCAGATTCCGGACGGCTACACGGTCTCGCCGACCAAGCAGAACGCTTTCGTCGGCATCCTGCTGTCCCTGCTCCCCTTCGTCCTCATCGTCGTTGTCTTCCTGTTCCTGATGAATCAGATGCAGGGCGGCGGCTCCCGGGTCATGAACTTCGGGAAGTCCAAGGCGAAGCTCATCACCAAGGACACCCCGAAGACGACGTTCGCCGATGTGGCGGGCTCGGACGAGGCGGTCGAGGAGCTCCACGAGATCAAGGAGTTCCTCCAGGAGCCGGCGAAGTTCCAGGCCGTCGGCGCGAAGATCCCCAAGGGCGTGCTCCTGTACGGGCCTCCCGGTACGGGCAAGACGCTGCTCGCGCGTGCTGTCGCGGGTGAGGCGGGCGTCCCGTTCTACTCGATCTCCGGTTCCGACTTCGTCGAGATGTTCGTCGGTGTCGGTGCATCCCGAGTCCGTGACCTCTTCGAGCAGGCCAAGGCGAACGCCCCGGCGATCGTCTTCGTCGACGAGATCGACGCGGTCGGCCGCCATCGCGGCGCCGGCCTCGGCGGTGGTCACGACGAGCGCGAGCAGACGCTGAACCAGCTGCTCGTCGAGATGGACGGCTTCGACGTCAAGGGCGGTGTGATTCTCATCGCCGCCACGAACCGTCCGGACATCCTCGACCCGGCCCTCCTGCGCCCCGGCCGCTTCGACCGCCAGATCGCGGTCGACCGCCCGGACATGCAGGGCCGTCTGGAGATCCTCAAGGTCCACCAGAAGGGCAAGCCGGTCGCTCCGGACGTCGACCTGGGCGCGGTTGCCCGGCGTACGCCCGGCTTCACGGGCGCCGACCTGTCGAACGTGCTGAACGAAGCCGCGCTGCTCACCGCACGCAGCAACCTGAAGCTCATCGACAACAACATGCTCGACGAGGCGATCGACCGTGTGGTCGCGGGCCCGCAGAAGCGGACCCGGATCATGTCGGACAAGGAGAAGAAGATCACCGCGTACCACGAGGGCGGACACGCCCTGGTCGCGGCGGCGTCTCCGAACTCCGACCCGGTCCACAAGATCACGATCCTCTCCAGAGGCCGTGCTCTCGGCTACACGATGGTCCTGCCCGACGAGGACAAGTACTCCACGACCCGCAACGAGATGCTCGACCAGCTGGCATACATGCTGGGCGGGCGCGCGGCCGAGGAGCTCGTCTTCCACGACCCGACCACGGGTGCCGCGAACGACATCGAGAAGGCCACCGCCACGGCCCGCGCGATGGTCACGCAGTACGGCATGACCGAGCGTCTCGGCGCGATCAAGTTCGGCGGCGACAACACCGAGCCCTTCCTGGGCCGGGAGATGTCGCACCCGCGCGACTACTCGGAAGAGGTCGCCGCGCTCGTCGACGAAGAGGTCAAGAAGCTCATCGAGAACGCGCACAACGAGGCCTGGGAGATCCTGGTCGAGAACCGCGACGTGCTCGATGCGCTGGTCCTCCAGCTGCTGGAGAAGGAGACGCTGAGCAAGGAGCAGATCGCTGAGGTCTTCGCTCCCCTCATCAAGCGTCCGGCCCGCCCCGCGTGGACCGGTTCCTCCCGGCGCACGCCGTCCACCCGCCCGCCGGTGCTCTCCCCCAGGGAGCTGTCACTGACGAACGGGACGAACGGCGCCAGCCCCGCGATCACCGCGAGCACCAAGGCCTCCACCGAGGCGCTCCCGGTGACCGAGTCGGCCCCGGAGGACCGTTCCGAGAGCTGATCCAGGCTCGGGTGCGATACACCTCACCAGGTCCGGAACGAAATGCCGCGCCCCCCAGGTCTTAGCCTGGGGGGCGCGGCATCGTTGTATGCCCGAACATGAGACGCGTGATCCGTACGCGTCACAGGCTCAGGAACGAGGCACGAGATGACCGATCCCGTGACGCTGGACGGCGAGGGCACGATCGGCGAATTCGACGAGAAGCGCGCCGAGAACGCCGTACGAGAGCTGCTGATCGCGGTCGGTGAGGACCCGGACCGTGAGGGGCTGCGGGAGACGCCGGGGCGGGTGGCCCGGGCGTACAAGGAGATCTTCGCGGGGTTGTGGCAGACGCCCGAGGACGTTCTGACGACGACGTTCGATCTCGGCCACGACGAGATGATCCTGGTGAAGGACATCGAGGTGTTCTCGACCTGCGAGCACCATCTGGTGCCGTTCAGGGGCGTCGCCCACGTCGGGTACATCCCGAGCACGAACGGAAAGATCACGGGGCTGTCGAAGCTGGCGCGGCTCGTGGACGTCTACGCCCGGCGGCCACAGGTGCAGGAACGGCTCACCACGCAGATCGCCGAATCCCTGATGGAGATCCTGGAGCCGCGTGGCGTGATCGTGGTCGTCGAGTGCGAGCACATGTGCATGTCCATGCGGGGGATTCGCAAGCCGGGGGCCAAGACCATAACGTCGGCCGTTCGGGGGCAGCTGCGGGATGCCGCGACGCGTAATGAGGCCATGAGTCTGATCATGGCTCGCTGAGCGCGGGGGCCCTTCGCGGGGTGCGTTTTCCCTCGTGGGAGCGCTTCGAGGTGCGTGCGGGTTGGTTGTCGCTGGGTGCGCGGTTCCCCGCGCCCCTGGGACTACGGGGCTGCGCCCCGCTACGTCGCGCGGGCCGTGCCGCCGTTCGTGTCGTCGTCCTCCGGGAGTTTGCAGACGCGCTCCAGGAAGAAGGCGGCCGCTATGACGGCGATGCCGGCGAGGACCGAGAAGCCGGCGTAGATGGCCTGGTCCCGGCGGGCGGGGATGTCGAGGGACTCCAGGAGGAAGACGCCCGTGCCGCCGTACATACCGGCGACGAGGGCGGCCACGAGGGCGCTGGCCTGGCCGAAAACGACCGATCGGGCCGCCATCATGGGGTCGACGCCCTTCGCGTCCGGGCGGCGCTCGCGCTGGGCCTTGAGACGGGCCCGCAGGGAGAGCGCCGTGGCCAGGAGCACGACGGCGATCAGAGCGAGGACGATGGGGGCGGCCAGCGGGACCCGGGGGAGTGTCCCGACCGAGTTCCACAGGCGGGCACCCGCCCAGGACAGCAACCCGGCGACGATGAACACCGCGGCCAGCGTCCTGATGCGCAGCTCTTTCACATTGCCCCTTCGATCGACCCGCCTGTGTGCGTCTCGACCTTAACGACTACTCGGGCAGCTGGAGTTCCAGGTCGGCGCGGGGCGCGACACCTTCCCTGGGGACGTCGGCGAGGAGGTGCGCCACGGGGCCGCGGCCGGGGAGCTGGGCCTCGGGCTCCACGTCGTACCAGGGCGCCAGGACGAAGGCGCGCTCGTGGGCCCGGGGGTGCGGGAGGGTCAGCACCGGGTCGTCCGAGACCACGTCCGCGTACGCCACGATGTCCACGTCGATCGTGCGGGGCCCCCAGCGCTCGTCCCGGACGCGGTGGAAGGCCTCCTCGACCGCGTGGGCGCGCTCCAGGAGCGAGGAGGGCGGGAGGGTCGTCTTCAGCACGATCACCGCGTTGAAGTACGTCGGCTGGCTGCCCGGATCCACGCCCCACGGCTCCGTCTCGTACACCGGAGAGACCGCCTTGATGCGGACGCCCGGGGTGTCCTCCAGGGCGTCGATGGCGCCCTGGAGGGTCTCCAGACGGTTGCCGAGGTTCGAGCCGAGGGAGAGCACGGCGCGCCTGGGGTTCTGCAGGGTCGTGTCGGCGGCGTCCACACGCTCCACCACGGAGGCGGGCACCGGCTGTACGGTCGGGTCGCTGTGGCCCTCGGTGAACGCGGTCATACTCGGCTCCGGGTGATGGTGACGGTCACGTCGTCGAAGGGAACCGTGATCGGGGCGCCCGGCTTGTGGACGCACACCTCGACCTCCTGGACCCCCTCGTGCTTGAGGCACGTCTGCGCGATGCGCTCGGCGAGCGTCTCGATGAGGTTCACCGGCTCGCCCTCGACGACGGCCACGACCTCCTCCGCCACGATGCCGTAGTGCACGGTTTTCGTGAGGTCGTCGTCGGCCGCGGCGGGCCGGGTGTCCAGGCCCAGCGTGAGGTCCACGACGAAGGTCTGGCCCTCTTCGCGTTCCTCGGGAAAGACACCGTGGTGCCCACGGGCCCTGAGGCCGCGCAGCGCGACACGATCCACGCGAATCACTCCTGCAGTCGTCGGTAACGGCGGGCTCTCCCGAGTGCGGTCGGCAACACCAGCCTCATTCGAATCTACCTGCGAGCACTGACAGTGCTCGCCCGCAGGGGGCTCGCCCCGGGCGGGGGCGAGGAGGGTTCATCGAGTGTTCTCCTGGGGGAACGCGACGGCTAACGGGCTGGTAGCCGCGCATACCCCGGGCCTGGTGATCTCAACCTCTGCTTGGCCCTTACCCACTCAAGCGGGCGACTCGTCCTCTTCTTCCTCGCCGGATTCGGCCAGTACGGGTGAGGCGTGGTGGGACCAGAGTTTCCAGCCCTCGGGTGTGCGGCGGAACACATTCGTGGCGACGACGAGCTGGCCCACGAGCGGGCCGAGTTCGTCACTGTCCTCGGGCGCCGGGCCGCCGCTGAGGATGTTCTCCGTACAGGTCACCAGGGCGGTGTCGCCGGTGACCGAAACGTGCACGTCGGTCAGGAAGAACTGGATGTACTCGGTGTTCGCCATGATCAGCGCGTACGACCTCAGGACCTCGCCCCGGCCGTTGAGCACGGGCCAGCCGGGGTGGACGCAGGAGACCTCGCCGGCCTGGGCGGGGTCGTGGTACTCCTCGTCGTGGCCCAGGTCGGACGGGGTCAGCCAGATCGACGACAGCTCCTCGAAGTCGCCCCGCTCCATCGCCTCGTAGAAGGCGGTGTTGGCGAGTTCGACCTGCTCGACGTCCGTCTGGGGGGCGCTCACCGGTCTCCCTCTGCGGTCCGGGCGCCCTCCACGGCCCGGGCGACCCGGACGGCGTCGGCGGTGGCCCGTACCTCGTGGACGCGGACGGCCCACGCGCCCTGGTGGGCGGCGAGCGCGGAGACGGCCGCGGTGGCGGCGTCCCGCTCCCGGGCGGGCGGCGGGGCGCCCTCGGGGCCCGCCAGTACGCGGCCCAGGAACCGCTTGCGGGAGGCGGCCACCAGCACGGGGTGCCCGAGCTCCCTGAGACGGTCGAGGTGGGCGAGCAGGATCAGGTCGTGCTCGGCCTCCTTGGAGAAGCCGAGGCCCGGGTCGACGACTATGCGGTCCGCGGCGACACCGCCCGCCAGAACGGCCTCCACGCGTGTGTGGAGCTCGGCGACGACTTCGGAGACGACGTCCACGTACGACCCTCGTACGGTGCTGCCCTGGAGGAAGCCGCGCCAGTGCATGACCACGAAGGGGGCGCCCGCGGCGGCGACGGCCGGGATCATCGCCGGGTCGGCGAGGCCGCCGCTGACGTCGTTGACGAGGACGGCGCCCGCGGCGAGCGAGCGCTCGGCCACGGAGGCGCGCATCGTGTCGACCGAGACGGTGACCCCCTCCGAGGCGAGGCCCCGGACCACCGGGATGACGCGCTTGAGCTCCTCCGCCTCGTCGACGCGGGCGGCGCCGGGGCGGGTGGACTCGCCGCCCACGTCGACCAGGTCCGCGCCCTCCGCGACCAGGTCGAGGCCGTGCTTGACGGCGGCGGTCGTGTCGAACCAGTGGCCGCCGTCCGAGAAGGAATCGGGGGTCACGTTCACGACGCCCATGACCGCGCAGCGGTCCCACTCCGGGAGTCCCGCGACTTGGCTGCGCCCGCTCCTTTTGCTCATGACCTCAAGCCTAGGCCCCCGGAGGTGAGCGGTTGGTCGCCCTGACCGGGTGGGGGTGCTCCCGCAGGTTCCGTTTTGGGGCGCGGGTTGTGTCGGGCTGGTCGCGCCCACGCGGCGGAGCCGCACATGTCACAGCCCCGCACCCCTGAAGGGGCACAGCGAACCGACCGCCGCGCGGCGCGGGGGTGGGCGTCGCGTGGCGGTCGGGGTCTGCGGGGCGGGGCGGGGACGGGGGTGCGGAGGCGGTTACGCCGCTCGTACGTCCCGTTCCGTCACCGCGTGGGCGCAGGGGCGCGGGGCCGGGGCGCGGCGGCGCAGGAGGCGGGGGAGGGCGAGGTTCACGAAGCCCTCGGCCTGCATGGCGGCGAAGCCGATGCGGGGGAGGTCGCGGGAGGAGCGGTAGACGACGAAACGGGGCTCCCAGTAGGGGCGGAACTTCGCGTTGAACTTGTACAGCGACTCGATCTGGAACCAGCGGGAGAGGAACACCAGCAGCCCGCGCCAGGCCCGCAGGACGGGGCCCGCGCCGATCTTCTCGCCGCGGGCCAGGGCCGAGCGGAACATCGCGAAGTTCAGGGACACACGGGCGACGCCCAGACGGGGGGCCGCCTGGAGGGCCGCCACGATGAGGAGCTCGTTCATGCCCGGGTCCGCCGAGCGGTCGCGGCGCATGAGGTCCAGGGAGACCCCGTCGGTGCCCCAGGGGACGAAGTGCAGTACGGCCTTCAGGTCCCGGTACGGGCCGGGAACGGTGTCTTCCTTGTGGGCCGTCGCGATGAGACAGTCGCCGTCCTCCGGGTCGCCGATGCGGCCGAGTGCCATGGAGAAGCCGCGTTCGGTGTCCGTGCCGCGCCAGGCCTCCGCGGCGCGCCGGATCCGGTCCAGCTCGCCCTCGCTGAGGTCACGGATGCGCCGTACGCGGGTCTCGTAACCGGCTCGCTCGATGCGCTTCACCATCTGGCGTACGTTCCGCATCGCGCGTCCGGCCAAGGAGAAATCCGCGACCTTCACCACCGCCTCGTCGCCCAGTTCGAGGGCGTCGAGGCCGGTCTCGCGGGTCCAGACCTCGCCGCCCGTCTCGGAGCAGCCCATGACGGCGGGGGTCCAGGAGTGGGCCTTCGCCTCGTCCATGAAGCGTTCGATCGCGCCGGGCCAGGCCTCGACGTCGCCGATCGGGTCGCCGCTGGCGAGCATCACCCCGGAGACGACGCGGTACGTCACCGCCGCCTTGCCGCTCGGCGAGAAGACGACCGCCTTGTCGCGGCGGAGCGCGAAGTGGCCGAGTGAGTCGCGGCCGCCGTGCTTGTCCAGGAGGGCGCGCAGCCGGGTCTCGTCGTCCTCCGTCAGGCGTGCGGCCGGGTGTTCGGGGCGGAAGGCCAGGTAGATGGTGGTCACCGCGGTCAGCAGGCCGAGCGCGCCGAGGGAGAAGGCCACCGTCCAGGACGTGGTGCCCTGGTAGTCGACCGGCCCCTCGAAGCCGAACAGGCCGTACAGCACATGGCTGATGCGGTCCGCGAGGCTCGGATTGCCGACCATCCGGTGGGGATGGACGCTGACGATGACCAGGCCCAGCAGGAGTGAACCCGCCCCCATGAGGACGAAGTTGGCGAGGGCGCGCCAGCGGCTGCGCGGGTCGGGCAGCGCCTTGAACTCACTCCGGTGGCGCAGCAACGGGGCGAGCAGCGCCAGCGAGATGAGGACCCCGATGAGCGAGTGCCGGTAGGTGAACTGGGCGAGGGCGCCCAGCGGGAGCAGGATCACGGCGGCCCGCCACGCCCGCCGCTTGCGCCGGCGCAGACCGTGGGCGAGGAGCAGCAGCAGGACGCCCGCGCTGAGGGACAGGGCGGCGGCGAACGGGCCGAACGCGCCCGGCAGTACCTCGGCGAGCGTGTGCATACGGCTGTTGCGGAAGCGCGGGAAGACACCCGCGGCGATGTCCAGAAGCCCTACGAGCGTGCAGGCCCTGGCGACCAGGGCGGGAACGGCCTCGGGGCGCGGACCGCGGAGTACGCCCCGCAGTCGGCCCGTTCGAGCCGGAACCTCGCCCGACATTTCCCCATCTATCCTGACAGACATCGCATCCCGTAGTTCTGCGAGAGACCTTGAATCCGGTGCCAATCCGGCATCCGGCGACATTGCGCCCTCTAGGACGGTGTCTTGGGGAGACAGGTTCACTCCCCATCGGAAAACCGTTTCAAAGGGCAAGGAAAGACCGGGGCAAGGCGCCGTGAAGGAAGCGGCGCCCGTCACCGGCCGGAAAGCGCAGGCAGGAACAGCCCATGGGTCTCACGAGCAACAAAGTGCTGGCATTCGCGGTCCTCTTCGCGGTGCTGCTGTTCGTCGGCACGGTGTGGTGGTGGCCGCGGCTCGCACGTCGCAACTGGCGTGCCGTGTCGGGGCGGATCGGCCTCCTGCTGGCCACTCAGGTCGCGATCTTCGCGTCGATCGGCCTCGGTGCCAACCAGGCTTTCGGGTTCTACGCCAGCTGGGCCGACCTGTTCGGTCAGGAGTCGGGCCAGGGCATCGTGGTCGACCATGACGCCTCAGGCACGAACGGCCCTCTCCAAGTGGTCGACACACGACAGGTGAACGTCTCCGGCGGGACGCGACCGCAGATCGGCGGGCAGATCCAGAAGGTCGACATCGTGGGCCGGCGGACCCATATCGCGTCTCCCGCGTACGTCTATCTGCCGCCGGAGTACTTCCAACCGCAGTACCGCACCCGTACGTTCCCGGCGACTGTCGTACTGACCGGCTATCCGGGCACCGCCGAGGCGCTCATCAAGGGCCTGCACTATCCGCAGACCGCCCACCGGCTGGCGAAGAACGGCACGATGCAGCCGATGATCCTGGTCATGATGCGGCCGACCGTCGCACCGCCGCGCGACACGGAATGCGTGGACGTTCCCGGCGGCCCGAAGACCGAGTCGTTCTTCGCCAAGGACCTGCCCGACGCGGTGTCGCACCACTACAGGGTGGGCAAAAAGCCCGGGAGCTGGGGAATCGTCGGCGATTCGACGGGCGGATACTGCGCGCTGAAGCTCGCGATCCACCACCCGGAGACATACGCGGCCGGGGCGGGCCTTTCCCCCTACTACAGGGCGCCGAGCGATCCCACGACGGGCGATCTCTTCCATGGGAACGAGGAGTTGAAGAACCGCGCCGACCTGATGTGGTACCTGAAGCACAGGCCCGCGCCCGACACCTCACTGCTCGTCAGCAGCAGCAGGAACGGCGAGAGCAACTACCAGGAGACGATGCGTTTCATCGACCTGGTGCAGGCGAAGAAGCCGACCCGGATCTCGTCGATCATCCTCGACAGCGGAGGGCACAACTTCAACACCTGGCGGCGCGAGATCCCGGCGACCCTGCAGTGGATCAGCGGACGGCTGAGCGACCGATGAGTGATCGATGAGCGATGGCCGACGGTCTTTCCCGGACGCCGGGAGAAAGCCTCGAGAACCCCACTCGGAATTCCGCAATCCGCAGGAGAAGGGTTGATTCGGGAGAAGGCGCGATCAAGAAACAGCGGCCTGCGCAGTGGCAGTTGGGGCGGCCGAAGAGGGACCGAAGTCGTGGTTGTCGAGTGGCCGGTGCGGAGATTGCCCGGTGATGGTGCGGTGAGAAGGTCTCGGTGTGGCTGTGTTTTTGCCCCGCGGGGCACCACGATTCGCCTACGCGCGGTAAGTTTCTGGCCATGCCACGAGGACGTCATCGCCATTCCCCACCTCTGCACCGGCTGTTGCCCCCCTCGGCGATCGCAGGCGTCTCCGCCGTCTGCGCCGCGGGGCCATGGCTGTTCTCCGAAACGCTGGTGCTCCGAGGGCTCGCCGCGGGTGCCGCGGCGACGGCTGTCGCGGGCGCGGTCGTCATGCGCCGCTGGGACGCGGCGGCGGGCAAACGGGTCGCGGACCTCACGCGCGCGCGGGCGAGCGACGAGTGGCGTCACGAGGAGCGGGCCGCCGAACTCGAGACCGACCTCGACGAGTCGCGCGAGCTGCGTACGAAGCTGGAGCAGCGGCTCCGCGCGAAGCGCGCCGAGTTGCAGGGGCTGCGCAACGAACACGCCGCGCTGCTGCGGCGATACGCCACGGCGGAGACCGAGCGTGCCACCGCGCTGGAGGGCCGCCGGCTCCTTGAGATAGAAGCGACGGCTCCGGCCCGGGCGTTGCCCGCCGCGGCCTCGATACCGCCGGATACGGACGAGACGGCCTCCGTCTCCGCCCAGGACGCGGTTCCGGAGGCGACCGCGGCGACGGTCCAGGCCGCCCTCGCGGCGTCCGCGGCGGCCTCGGTCCTCTACGTGAAGGCCAACGCGGCGCTGGACCGGCTCGCGAAGGGCGCAGTCGTCGGTACGGCCGATGCCACCGAGGTTGCCGGTTCGGCGGGCGACTCCGCGGAGGACGTGCCCGAGGACGGCGCGCCTGCTGAGGACGTGACGGCTGAGGACGGTTCGGCGACGACCGACTCCACGACGGATTCGGCGACGGGCGACTCCTCTGCGACCGAGGCCGGGACCACGGCCGAGGCCGAGACCGAGGACACCGCCCCCGAGGCGGCCGACTCGGTCTCCGATTCCGCCTCCGCCGAGGACGGTTCGGCTCAGGACGGCACGGCCGCGGACGGCTCCGGTCAGGACGCCCCGGCCCCGAGCCCCTCCGTGAAGGCCGGACCGGTCAAGCGGACCACCACGAAGGGCGGCGGCCCCAAGGGCTCGCCCTCGCCGGGAGGCCCCGGCAAGCGGGCGCCCCGGCCGAACGGCTCCCCGAACGGCTCCGCCAAGGGCGCGTCCGCGGCAGGCAGCACCGTGACGGGTGCCCCCAAGGGTGACGCCGGGCAGGAGGGCGAGACGCGGGGGAAGCCCGAGGCGGTCGGCGGCCATGAGCGCACGGCCGCCGCGACCGCACCGATATCCGCGAGGCCCGTGAAGGCCACGCAACCCGCGGAGACCGTACGGCCGCACGCGCGGGCCACCGCGACCGACGTGAGCCCCCAGCGGTCCACGGCGACCGACACGACCACGGCCCCCAAGCGGTCCGCGGCGATCGACGTGACGCCCCTCCAGTCCACGGCGACCCGCACCGCGCCCGCCCCCGAGCCCTCACCCGCCCCCGAGCCGTCGACGGGCACCGCCCTCGCGCGGCCCACGCCGTCCGAAGTGGCGCGTGTGCAGCGGCGGCCCGAGACCGGGGCGACGACCCACTCCCCGACGAGCGCGGCGGCCCTCACCCCCGCAGCGCGGCCCTCCGGACACTTCACCGTGCCCACGGCCGTCGCGGTCGCGCCGGCCTCGCCCGCGCGACGCCCCTCCGTGGAGGGCGGGTTCGACTTCTTCGGTACGCAGAAGGGCGAGGAGGCGCTGGAGGCCGTACAGAACGAGGACCTCGCCGACGTGGTGGGCCAGGAGGCGCTCGCGCTCCACAAGGCCGAGTCGGAGTCCGCGTTCAAGCCTGTGAGCGAGGAGTCCCGCGGTGTCGGCCAGGTCATCGACCTGACCGCGCACGACGAGACGGAGCAGATCGACCTCGTGGAACTGCGCAGCGCGGTTTCGTAGACCCCGATGGGCCGCTCGGGCCCAACGGATCGCGTACGTGATGAGGGCAGTGGCAACCCGCCACTGCCCTCACGCCGTTCGCATCGTCCGAGCCGGTCGAGGCCCTCAGGCCATCCACCGGTCCGGCCGGGCCTCCCGCCGCCCCGTGCGCGAGCGGTCCGCCTGTCCGTACAGCAGCTCCGACGCCTCGGCGGCGTCCCTCAGCCGGGCCGTCACGGTCTTGTTGGCGCCGGTGTCGACGCGGACGTCGGCGAGCCCCTTGTGGCGCTGCCACGGCCCCTGCTCCAGGCGCACGCTCTGCACCTTGGCGTGCGGCACGAGCGCGATGCTGCGGCGCAGCAGCCCGTGCCGGGCCACGAAGACGGTGTCGGTCACGGCGAGCCCGTAGCCCCGCCACCAGAACGGCACGCACCAGCCCGCCCGGCGCGGCGGACGCGCCAGTGAGGTGGGCACGGTGACCCCCGGCAGCACGCGCGCGACGACCGCGTCGGCGACCTCGCGCGGAGCGACCGGCACGAGCACGGAGTTGGAAGAGCCCGCCACGTCCAGCTCGACCCGGACCCACCCGCGCCGCCGCCAGAGCAGCGGCTCGACGATGCGTACGGTCTGGACGCGCCCGGGCGGCACCGTCTCGTGCGTACGGTCGAGGAGGCCGTGGTCGATGCGGAGCCCGTCGGGGGACTCGCCCACGGTCCAGTCGTACTCGCCGACGAACCGTCCCACGCTGCTCGCGCCCGCCGCGCCGAGCAGCGGAAGGGCCGTCGCGAGGACCGTCCACACGCTGTGGGTGGCGAACCACAGCAGCGGCGGTACGACGAGTGCGGCGGCCAGCGTTCCCCAGGTGGCGCCGGTCAGGACGAGCGACACGGCGAGGACGCCGGCGGGCACGTGGAGCAGCCGCTGGACCGGCGCCTCGCCCACCTCGTGCGCGGTCTCGGGCGCGAAACCGGCGGCCCGGGCGAGCAGTTCGGCCCGCAGTACCCGGGCCTCCTCCTGGCCGAGATAGGCCAGCTCGTCCTTCTTGTCGGTCCCGACGACGTCGAGTTTGAGTTTGGCGACTCCGGCCACGCGGGCCAGCAGCGGCTGCGTGACGTCGACCGCCTGGAGCCGTTCGAGCCGGATGTGCGCGGTGCGCCGGAACACCAGGCCCGTACGGATGCGCAGTTCGGTGTCGGTCACCGCGAAGTGGGTGAACCACCAGCTCAGAAAGCCGTAGAGGGCGGCCCCCAGGACGGCCGCGACCAGGACGGCCAGCAGCGTCATCGTGGTGAGCCGGGTCAGCTGTCGCTGCGCCTGGTCGGGGTCGTGCACGGCCCAGCCGGCGATCACGGCGACCGGAGCCCACGCGCGCCGCAGCGGCGTCACGGGGTGCAGCCGCCGCTCGGGCGGCCCGGCCGCGTCCTCGGACACTTCGCCCGGTACGGGCGCAGCCTCCGGCACGGATGCCTCCTCCGGTACGGGCCGGGGCTCGTCCCGTACGTCCTTGGAGGCGCCCGGCGTCGTCACAGCCCCGCCGATCGGGCTTCGCCCAGCTCGGTGAGCCGGTCGCGCAGTCGTTCCGCCTCGGCCGGATCCAGTCCGGGAATGCGGGCGTCCGTCGCCGCGGCGGCCGTGTGCAGCTGCACGCTCGCCAGCCCGAAGTGCCGCTCGACGGGGCCGGAGGTGACCTCGACCAACTGCATGCGCCCGTACGGCACGACGGTCTCCTCCTGCCACAGCACACCCCGGCTGATCAGCAGGTCGTCCGCGCGCTCGGCGTACCGCCAGGACCGCCAGTTGCGGCCCAGCATCGGCCAGCCCCACAGCAGCACCGCGAGCGGCAGCAGGGCGAAGGCCGCCCAGCCCGGTCCGGCGAGCAGACCGAGCAGCAGGCCCGTACCGATGGTCAGCAGCCCCAGCCACACCACCAGCAACAGCCGTCGCATTCTCAGCAGCCCCGGCGGGAGGCCGATCCACACCGGCTCGCCCGCCGCCTGCCCCGCTGTCTGCCCCGCGTTTTCCGAGGTCCCCGTCTCCATGCCGCAAGCGTACGTACGCGACACTGTTCCCATGACTCCTACGACGGGTCCCACGGAGACCATGGTCGGCATCGGCGGCGCCGCGGAGAGCACCGACATGGTGCTCAACATCGGGCCCCAGCACCCGTCCACCCATGGGGTGCTGCGGCTGCGACTCGTCCTCGACGGCGAGCGGATCCAGCACGCGGAGCCGGTGATCGGCTATATGCACCGCGGCGCGGAGAAGCTCTTCGAGGCGCGCGACTACCGCCAGATCATCATGCTCGCCAACCGCCACGACTGGCTCTCCGCCTTCTCCAACGAGCTGGGGGTGGTCCTCGGCGTGGAGCGCATGCTCGGCATGGAGGTCCCCGAGCGCGCGGTGTGGACGCGCACGCTGCTCGCGGAGCTGAACCGGGTCCTGAACCACCTGATGTTCCTGGGGTCGTACCCCCTGGAGCTGGGCGGGATCACGCCGATCTTCTACGCCTTCACCGAGCGCGAGGAACTCCAGCACGTCATGGAGGAGATCTCCGGCGGGCGCATGCACTACATGTTCAACCGGGTCGGCGGCCTCAAGGAGGACATGCCCGCCGGATGGACCACGCGTGCGCGTGCGTCCGTCTCCGGAGTGCGCTCCCGCATGGACCGCTTCGACGACCTGGTGCTCGGCAACGAGATCTTCCGCGGGCGTACGAGGGATGTGGGCGTCCTCTCCCCGGAGGCCGTGCACGCCTACGGAGTGAGCGGTCCCATCGCCCGCGCCTCCGGAGTCGACTTCGACCTGCGCCGGGACGAGCCGTACCTCGCGTACGGGGAGCTCCAGGACACCCTGAAGGTCGTCACGCGCCAGGAGGGCGACTGTCTGGCCCGCTTCGAGTGCCTCCTGGAGCAGACCCATGTCGCGCTCGACCTCGCCGACGCCTGTCTGGACCGGCTCGCGGAGCTGCCCCCCGGCCCCATCAACCAGCGGCTCCCGAAGGTCCTGAAGGCCCCCGAGGGCCACACGTACGCCTGGACCGAGAACCCCCTCGGCATCAACGGCTACTACCTCGTCAGCAAGGGCGAGAAGACCCCGTACCGGCTGAAGCTCCGCTCGGCCTCGTACAACAACATCCAGGCGCTGGCCGAGCTGCTCCCGGGCACGCTGGTCGCGGACATGGTGGCGATCCTGGGGTCGCTGTTCTTCGTGGTCGGGGACATCGACAAGTAGGCCGGTGTACGGCGGCCGGATCGCGGCCGGGCCTCCCGGCAAACCGCGCTCTACGTAGACGGCGATTTTCCGCCGGGGAGCGGGTCCGGAATTCCAACCGGCTGGAGCAGCCACCCGAAGTCGCCGAGTCCGCCCCGGGCGGTCAGCTCGGCGGCCTCGCCCGCGCCCGCGAGGGCCCGAACGTACGCCGTCGGGTCCGTGGAGGCCAGGCTCAGGGACGGCCGCTCCCCGCTCACCCCGAGCGCGCCCAGTGCCTCCCGCTGGCTCAGCAGCCGTGCCCCGGGCAGGGCGCACGCGTCCAGCGCCACATGCGCGGTGATGTCACAGGAGCCGTCGGGCACGGGTGCGGTCTCCCTGCCGTCCCTGAACCCGGTCAGCGTTCCGAAGGGCGGGCGTGCGCCGGCGAAGTGCGCGTAGTCCACGGCCACGGCGAGACCCCGGCCGAGGGAGGCCACGGCAGCGGCCCAGGCGGCGTCCCTGGGGAGCCCGATCTCGGCGCGGAGACCCTCGGCGGCCTGGCTGTGAAGGCCTTGAGCAGGGCCCTGAAGGCCCGCTGCGGACGGGCGGACGTCCTCGGGCGGGAGCGGGCCGTCCGGAGCTTCGGGGAGCGGCAGCGGGCCGCCTGGAGCCCCGGTGAGCGGCCACCACCTCGCCAGCCACTCCGCCTCCGCCCCGGCGACCGGTTCCCCGAGGGACTCCGTCCCGTCCTCCCGTACGAGAACGAGCCGTGCCGTGCCCTCCGCGTCCACCTCGGCCACGTCCAGGGGCACGTTGTCGAGCAACTCGTTGGCGAACAGGAGGCCCGTGACGTCGGGCGGGGGCGCCGGGAGCCACTCGATCCGGTGATCGAGTCCGGCGGGGCGGGCGGCCCGTTCCACGGCGTACCCACGCGCGCGGGAGGCCACTTCGGCGGGGAGGGCCTTCAGGACGCCGGTCACCAGCTCGCCGCGGCCCGCGCCCATGTCGACGAAGGCGAGTTCGGCGGGGTGGGCCAGTGCCTCGTCGACGAGGCACAGGAGCCGGGCCACGGCCCCCGCGAACAGCGGTGACGCGTGCACCGAGGTGCGGAAATGGCCTGCGGGACCCTCGGGGCGGCGATAGAAACCGGAGGGCCCGTACAGCGCCTCCTCGGTAGCCGGGCGCCACCCGCGCACCCCGCCCGCGCTCTCACGCTTCACTGCGCTCACCACTGCTCCCGACCGCTTCCACCGCGTCAGGTTAAGCGCCGAGTCGAGTGGGACCTCCACCTTGGGGAGTACGAGCACCGGTTACGGATCGACCCTCCGGTTGACCCCTGCACACAGCACGCTTCCCTACGCTGGGTTACGTGCAGCGCCTCTATGACTTTCTCCGCAGGCACCCGATGTGGGTCGACGGCTTCTGGGCCGTCTTCCTCCTCGGGATCTCTGTCGTGGGCGGAACCGCGAACCAGGAGGCTGCCGGGACCGACCTCCCGGCCGTCGTCATCCCGGTCACCCTGCTCCTCTGCCTGGTGATCGCGCTGCGCAGGCGCCTGCCCGAGAAGATGCTGCTGCTGGCCGTCGCCGTGGGCGTGGCACAGCTGGCACTGGACGTGTCGGTGGTGCCGGCCGACTTCGCGCTGCTGGTGATCACCTACACCGTCGCGTCGAACGGCACGCGCTGGGCCTCCCGGCTCGCCCTGACCGCCGGTCTGCTGGCGGCGCCCCTCTCGCAGCTGCGCTGGCCGGACGGGAACACGAGCGGCGCGGGCCATGTGGCGATAGTCGTCTTCCAGATGGTCCCGTTCGCGCTCGCGTGGGTGCTCGGCGATTCGCTGCGCACCCGCCGCGCCTACTTCGCGCAGCTGGAGGAGCGGGCCGCCCGTCTGGAGAAGGAGCGCGAGGCGCAGGCCAAGGTCGCCGTCGCCGCCGAGCGCGCCCGGATCGCCCGCGAGCTGCACGACGTGGTCGCGCACAACGTCTCGGTGATGGTGGTCCAGGCCGACGGCGCGGCGTACGTCCTCGACTCCGCTCCCGACCAGGCCAAGAAGGCCCTGGAGACCATCTCCGGAACGGGCCGCCAGGCCCTCGCCGAGATGCGCCGCCTCCTCGGCGTACTGCGCACCGGCGAACACCAGGAGTCCGGCGAGTACGTGCCGCAGCCGGACGTGGAGCAGCTCGACGACCTCGTGGAGCAGTGCCGCAGCTCCGGCCTCCCCGTCGACTTCAAGATCGAGGGGACCCCGCGCCCCCTGCCCAGCGGCGTCGAGCTCACGGCGTACCGCATCGTGCAGGAGGCCCTCACCAACACCCGTAAGCACGGGGGGCCGAACACGGGGGCGAGCGTGCGCCTGGTCTACTTCGACGACGGCCTCGGCCTGCTCGTCGAGGACGACGGCAAGGGCGCCCCGCACGAGCTGTACGAGGAGGGCGGCGCCGACGGCCGGGGCCACGGCCTGATCGGGATGCGCGAGCGCGTCGGTATGGTCGGCGGCACCCTGGACGCCGGACCGCGGCCCGGCGGCGGTTTTCGCATCAGCGCCCTGCTTCCCCTCAAGCCGGCCCACTGACACGTGCACGCTTCAGCTCCACGAACCGACCGGAGGACCTTCCCATGCCGATCCGCGTGATGCTCGTCGACGACCAGGTGCTGCTGCGCACCGGGTTCCGGATGGTGCTCGCCGCCCAGCCGGACATGGAGGTCGTGGCGGAGGCGGGCGACGGCGTCGAGGCCCTCCAGGTGCTGCGCGCGACCGAGGTCGACGTGGTGCTCATGGACGTACGTATGCCGAAGCTGGACGGCGTGGAGACCACCCGCCGCATCTGTCAGGACGAGAATCCGCCGAAGGTGCTGATCCTGACCACCTTCGACCTCGACGAGTACGCCTTCTCCGGGCTCAAGGCCGGCGCCTCCGGCTTCATGCTCAAGGACGTGCCGCCGGGCGAACTCCTCGCCGCGATCCGCTCCGTGCACAGCGGGGACGCGGTGGTCGCGCCCTCCACCACCCGGCGTCTGCTCGACCGGTTCGCGCCGATGCTGCCGAACGCCGGCAAGGAGCCCCAGCACAAGGAGCTGGAGCGGCTCACCGGGCGCGAGCGCGAGGTGATGATCCTGGTCGCGCAGGGCCTGTCGAACGGCGAGATCGCGGCCCGGCTCGTCCTCTCCGAGGCGACGGTCAAGACCCATGTGGGCCGCATCCTCACGAAGCTGGGCCTGCGCGACCGCGTCCAGGTCGTTGTCCTCGCGTACGAGACCGGTCTGGTGCGGGCCGGGGGCGGGAGCGGGGGACAGGGCTGACCACCGTCCGGGCCGGGCTGGGGCGCGCGTGACCGGGGCGTGATCGGCGGCCACTAGGGTCTGCGCATGCTTCTGTGGATCAACGGCCCTTTCGGGGGCGGCAAGACACAGACGGCGTACGAGATCCGGCGGCGGCTGCCCGGCAGTGTCGTCTGCGATCCCGAGCACGCCGGCTTCGGTCTGCGCCGCATGCTGCCGCCCGAACTGCGCGGCAACTTCCAGGACTTGGCGTCCTGGAGGCAGGGCGTGGTCGAGGTGCTCGACCTCGCCCTCACCAAGCACGACGGAGTCGTCATCGCGCCCATGACGGTCACCGACCTCGGCTACTTCGACGAGACCGTGGGTCTGCTGCGCGAAAAGGGCCACGACGTACGCCACTTCACGCTCCTCGCCGAGCGCGAGACCGTCCTGAAGCGGCTGCGCGAGCGCGGGTTCGGCCATCTCCTTCGGTACGTCGTCGGCAAGGACGCCCCGTTGCGCAGGGAGAGTTGGGCCGTCGAGCAGCTCGACCACTGCCTGGAGCGGCTGCGCGAACCGGAGTTCGCTGAGCACCTGTGGACCGACCACACGACGGTCGCCAGGACGGCGGACCGCATCGCCGTCCTCGCGGGCCTGACCCTCACGCCGAACAAGGACGGGGCGATGAGGGGTTGGCTGCGGCGGTCCTGGACGAGCGCCAGGCACATCCGCTTCGACTGAGCCGCCAGCTGAGCCGCCAACTGAGCCGCCAACTGGGCCGCCAATGGAAAAGGCGGTTCAGCGCAGGATGCCCTCCAGGAAGTCGCTGCCCAGGCGGGCCACCATCGTGACGTCCAGCTGGTGCAGGACGTACCGTCCGCGGCGGCGGGTGGTGAGCAGGCCCGCCCTCTTCAGGACGCTCAGGTGTCGGGATATCTCGGGCGCCGTCATGCCGTGCGTCTGGGCCAGCTCGCTCGTGGTGAAGGCGCTGCGGGCCAGACTGCGGCACAGGCGCATCCGCACCGGGTGGGACAGGGCCGTCATCCGCAGGGTGAGCTGCTCGACGGAGGGCGGGGCCGCCGGCTCGGGGGAGCCGACCGGGTAGTGCAGCACCGGCTGCCAGCCGTACCGGTGCAGCACCATGAGGTGGGGCCAGCCGAGGCTCGTCGGCACCAGCAGCAGACTGCTGTCCCGGACCGTGGTGTGGCCGTTGCCCAGCTTGTCGACGGTGACGCGGCCGGCCGCCTCGTCCAGCGTCACCGCGGGCGACACCGAGGCCAGCGCCTCGGTCAGGCCCTTGCGTCTGAGCAGGTCCGTCTTGTGGCGGGCGTCCGCGGCGAGCTGGTGGCGCAGCCGGGACCAGGTCTCGGCGAAGAAGGCCTCGTCGCAGTCCTCCAGGAACTGGCGCAGCCAGGCGCGGATCCTGGGCGGGTCCTCCAGCAGCCGAGCGGTGAACTCCGCCGGACGGGGTCCGCGCGCGGCGGCCAGCTCCAGCGCGCGCCGACGGGCCCCGGCATTGGTGAGCGCGCCCGCGCCCTGCGCGTCGTACGGCAGCGCGCAGGTGAATTCGAGGGCCGCGTCCACGAACTGGTCGTCCGTCAGTTTGTCGAGCAGGTCCAGGTCCTCGGCCAGGGTGGCGCCGGGGAGCGCGGTGCCGCCGCCCACCCCCGCATACGGCAGGAACAGGTCCGAGAACGTCGTCCGCCACAGGAAGTCGGCCTCGCACATCCGGTCCGCCAGATGCGGGTCGAGGCGCGCGGTCACTCCGGTCGCCCAGCCCTGCAGCCCGGGATGGTGGCCCGGCTCGGCCAGCGCGTGCAGCGCCATGCAGAGCTCGGCGAGGGGCGAGGGCACGACGGCCACCCGCTCCCTGCGGAGCCCGGAAATGTCGATGGTCACGCTCATGACCTCATGGTGCACCCCGCCACCGACAACGCGGCCGTCGATTGACGACGCCGGTCAATCGACGCGACGCCCCGGCAGGGCGCGCGCAAGCTGGGGTCACTGACCGGGGCAACCGCGGGGCCCACGGAGTCCACGTCCGTACCCAGTCCCGAAGAGGCGATCCGCCATGAGCATCACCCAGCAGTACCTCCTGGACACCTACCGCGCCCGGCAGCACGGCGACCCGACCCCGCCGGCCCCCGGCACCCACGACTGGCAGGCCATGCGCGAACTGGCCGACCACCGCCGGTTCCGCGCGGCCCTGACCGGCCGCCCGGCCCGGGGCCGGGGTCGGGGCCGGATACGGGCGGCGCTGGCGCGGCTGCTCGGGCACTGAGGCGCCGGCCTTTCAGGCACCGGTCCGGTCCCTCAGCGCGGCAGCCGCCCCACGAAGTCGGCGACCGCCGCGCGGACGTCCTCAGCGGTCCACTCCAGCCCCGGCGCGGCGACCGTGACCTCGGTGAACGCCAGACCGGGTCCACCCCGCTCCCAGACCTGCGGGAACAGGCCGGTCTTCGTCTCCTCGGCCTGCAGCGTCCCCGCGTCGGTGAGTACGTCGGCGTCGTACGGCAGCCAGACCTGGAACTGATGGGTGTGCGGTTCCTCGGGGTGGACCCGGGCCCACGGCACCCCGGCCCCGGCGAACCCCTCGCGCAGCGCCGCGGCGACCACGCGCGCGTGGGCCACGTACTCCGGGAGCCGGGGCAGCTCCTTCTCCAGGCCGATCAGCGCGGACAGGGCGGTGGGGAACTGCTGGAGGATCTGCCCTCCGTAGCGGTGGCGCCAGGCCTTCGCCTCGTCGACGAGCGTCTTCGGGCCCGCGAGGGCGGCGCCGCCGAATCCGTCGAGCGACTTGTAGAAGGACACGTAGACGCTGTCCGCGAGGTCCGCGATCTCGTCCAGGGAGTGGCCGAGGCGGGTGGTGCACTCCCACAGGCGGGCCCCGTCGAGGTGCACCACGGCGTCGCGTTCGCGTGCCGCGTCCGTGACGGCGACCAGTTCCTCCCAGGAGGGCAGGACGAAACCGGCCTCCCGGAGGGGCAGTTCGAGGAAGAGCGTCCCGAAGGGCTCGTCCAGGTCGCGCACCTCCTCGGCGGAGGGCATGCGCGGCTCGCGTGTCGGATGGACGGTCCGCAGTTCGCTGACCGTGCTGAGGGAATGCCGTTCGTGGACCTCCGGGTGGGAGAGGGGATGCATCGCCACCGTCGTATTGCCCGTACGGCCCGCCCAGCAGCGCAGTGCGACCTGCTGGGCCATGGTGCCCGAGGGGAAGAAGGCGGCGGCCTCCTTGCCGAGCAGAGCCGCGACCCGCTCCTCCAGGGTCTCGACGATCCCGTCGCCGTACATGTCCACCGGCTTGTCCAGGTCGTACACGTCCGGCGCCGCGTCCGTCAGCCGGGCCAGCAGCTCGCCGACCGTGGCGCGGAAACCGGGCCGCCACAGCACCCGCCGCGCCCCTCGCCAGGCGACCCTGCGCCGCTCGCGCCGCTGCTCGGCCGTCTCTTCCGCCTCTTCCGCGGCCGGCTCCGCCGAACCGTCCGCCGCCCGCTCAGCTGCCCGATCCGCCGCTCGCTCAGTCGCCTGGTCCGCCGCCTGTTCCACCGCTTGCTCCGCCGTATCGCCCATGCCCGGATCATGCAGGACAGCACGGCGACCGGTCATATGAATTCCCCACAGCCTGTGGACAAAAAAACGGCCCTCGGACCAATCGCGTTAACATGACGAGAAATCGTCCGGTACCCGGAGCGGACTGGAACGGAAGGCCGCCGTCGAGTGAGTACATTCCCCCAGCCAGACCCCAAGGACCGCCCCGCGCGGCTCACCGTCGGTGTGGTCGGCACCGGTCGCGTGGGCCCCGCCCTGGCCGCGTCGCTTCAGCTCGCCGGACACCGCCCGGTGGCCGCCTCCGGGGTCTCCGACGCCTCCCGGCGACGCGCGGCACAGCTGCTGCCCGATGTGCCGCTGGTGACCCCCGAGCAGGTCCTGGGGCGGTCCGACCTGGTGCTCCTGACCGTCCCGGACGACGCCCTGCCGGGACTGGCGGAGGGCCTCGCCGAGACCGGTGCCGTACGGCCGGGACAGCTCATCGTGCACACTTCCGGGCGGTACGGCACCAGGGTCCTGGACCCCATGCTGCGCGCCGGTGCGCTGCCGCTCGCGCTGCACCCCGCGATGACGTTCACCGGCACCCCCGTGGACGTGCAGCGCCTCGCCGGGTGCTCCTTCGGGGTCACCGCGCCCGAGGAGCTGCGCCTGGCTGCCGAGGCCCTGGTCATCGAGATGGGCGGCGAGCCCGAGTGGATCGCCGAGGCCTCCCGGCCGCTCTACCACGCGGCCCTCGCGCTCGGCGCCAACCACCTGGTGACGCTGGTCGCCGAGTCCATGGAGCTGCTGCGCGCGGCGGGCGTCGAGGCCCCGGACCGGATGCTGGGCCCGCTGCTGGGCGCCGCCCTGGACAACGCGCTGAGGTCGGGCGACGCGGCCCTCACGGGACCGGTGGCGCGCGGTGACGCGGGCACGGTCGCCGCGCACGTCGCCGAGTTGCGCAAGCACGCGCCCCAGACCGTCGCCGGCTATCTGGCGATGGCCCGCGCGACCGCCGACCGGGCCCTGGCCCACGGCCTCCTCAAGCCGGAGCTCGCCGAGGACCTCCTCGGAGTACTCGCCAACGGGACGTCCGGGACCGCCGGGCCGGGCGGACCGACCGGACCCGACGGAGCGAACGGACCCGGCGGGCCCGAAGGAGACGCCCGATGACGCGCGCAGGTGCCGAGAACGGAGCCACCCGATGACCGCCACCGTGCTGCGCACCGCCGACGAGCTCCACGCGCGCGTGCGCACCGGCCGCCGTGCCGTCGTGATGACCATGGGCGCCCTGCACGAGGGTCACGCGACGCTGGTCCGCACCGCCCGTGCGATCGCGGGCGACGGCGAGGTCGTCGTCACCGTCTTCGTGAACCCCCTCCAGTTCGGCGCGGGCGAGGACCTGGACCGCTACCCGCGCACCCTGGACGCGGACGTCAAGATCGCCGGACTGGCGGGCGCGGACGTCGTGTTCGCCCCCTCCGTGGACGAGGTCTACCCCGGCGGCGAACCCCAGGTCCGCATCAGCGCCGGCCCCATGGGCGGGCGCCTGGAGGGCTCGACGCGACCCGGGCACTTCGACGGCATGCTCACCGTCGTCGCCAAGCTGCTGCACCTCACCCGCCCCGACGTGGCGCTGTTCGGGCAGAAGGACGCCCAGCAGCTCGCCCTGATCCGCCGCATGGTGCGCGACCTGAACTTCGGCATGGAGATCGTCGGCGTCCCGACGGTGCGCGAGGCGGACGGCCTGGCCCTGTCCAGCCGCAACCGCTATCTGTCGGCCACCGAGCGCCGTACCGCGCTCGCCCTCTCCCAGGCCCTGTTCGCGGGCAGCGACCGGCACGCCGCCCAGGAGGCGCTGCGCGCGCGTGCCCGTGAAGTGCCCGCCACGCACGCGCGTGCCGAGGCCCTCAGCGCCATCGGCGAGTCCCGCGCCGCGGCCGACACGCACGCCGTAGCCAAGGCGGCCCCCGGCGGCCCCGCCGCGGTCCGCGCCGCCGCCCGACTCGTCCTCGACGACGCGGCCCGCCTCAACCCGCCGCTCGCGCTCGACTACCTCGCACTGGTCGATCCGTCCGACTTCACCGAGATCCCGGACGACCACACCGGCGAGGCGGTCCTCGCCGTCGCCGCCCGGGTCGGGACGACCCGGCTGATCGACAACATTCCTCTGACCTTCGGAGCCGCCTCGTGACCAGCACAGGCACCAGCACAGGCATACGTCTGCACGCGCCCGCACCCGGCTGGTCCCTCACCGCCGACGTCGTGGTCGTCGGCTCCGGAGTCGCCGGACTCACCGCGGCCCTGCGCTGCGACGCCGCCGGCCTGCGCACCGTCGTCGTCACCAAGGCCCGCCTCGACGACGGCTCCACCCGCTGGGCCCAGGGCGGCATAGCCGCGGCCCTGGGCGAGGGCGACACCCCCGAGCAGCACCTCGACGACACGCTGGTGGCGGGCGCGGGCCTGTGCGACGAGGACGCCGTGCGCATCCTCGTCACCGAGGGCCCCGACGCCGTACGCCGGCTCATCGAGACCGGCGCCCACTTCGACGAGTCCGAAGAGGGCGGCCTGGAGCTGACCCGCGAGGGCGGCCACCACCGCCGCCGCATCGCCCACGCGGGCGGCGACGCCACCGGCGCCGAGATCTCCCGCGCCCTCGTCGAGGCGGTACGCGCGCGTGGCCTGCGTACCGTCGAGAACGCGCTCGTCCTGGACCTCCTCACGGACACCGAGGGACGCACCGCGGGCGTGACCCTGCACGTCATGGGAGAGGGTCAGCACGACGGCGTCGGAGCCGTCCACGCGCCCGCCGTGGTCCTCGCGACCGGCGGCATGGGCCAGGTCTTCTCGGCGACCACCAACCCCTCCGTCTCCACCGGCGACGGCGTGGCGCTCGCGCTGCGCGCCGGCGCCGAGGTCAGCGACCTCGAATTCGTGCAGTTCCACCCGACCGTGCTGTTCCTCGGCGCGGACGCCGAGGGCCAGCAGCCGCTGGTCTCCGAGGCGGTCCGCGGCGAGGGCGCCCACCTGGTCGACGCGGGCGGCGTGCGCTTCATGCTGGGCCAGCACGAACTGGCCGAGCTAGCCCCCCGCGACATCGTCGCCAAGGGCATCATGCGGCGCATGCAGGAGCAGGACGCCGAGCACATGTACCTGGACGCCCGGCACTTCGGCGCCCACATGTGGGAGCACCGCTTCCCGACGATCCTCGCCGCCTGCCGCGCCCACGGCATCGACCCGGTCCACGAGCCCATCCCCGTCGCCCCGGCCGCCCACTACGCCTCCGGAGGCGTCCGCACGGACTCCCGGGGCCGTACGACCGTCCCCGGGCTGTACGCGTGTGGCGAGGTCGCCTGCACCGGCGTCCACGGCGCCAACCGGCTCGCCTCCAACTCCCTCCTGGAGGGCCTGGTCTACGCCGAGCGCATCGCCGCCGACATCGTGGGCGGCCACGAGGAGAACAGCCTCCACGCGCGCGTGCCCGCCCCGGTCGCCCACCAGGAGAGGCCGGAGAGGACGGAGAAGCCCGCCCATCCGCTGCTCGCCCCCGAGGCACGCTTCGCGATCCAGCGGATCATGACCGACGGCGCCGGCGTCCTGCGCTCGGCCGCCTCCCTGGAGACCGCGGCCGAGCGCATCCAGCAACTGCACACCGACGCCCGCGACGCCCTCGACGAGAACGGCAAGACGGCCGAGCCCGGTGTCGACACCTGGGAGGCCACCAACCTCCTGTGCGTGGCCCGCGTCCTCGTCTCCGCCGCCCGGCTCCGCGAGGAGACCCGCGGCTGCCACTGGCGCGAGGACAAAGGTGAACGGGACGACACGAACTGGCGGCGCCACATCGTCGTGCGGCTGAATCCCGACCGGACACTCGCCGTACACACCACCGACACCCCAGACTTCCCCCCGACACAGCAGTCCCGTCCCCAGGAGCAGTGACAGAAGTGAGCACCCCCGACCTTCCCCTCCTCACCGGCGGTGGCTGCGGCGACGGCTGCGGCTGCGGCGCCGCAGGGGAGTACGACGTCGATCCCCTGGAGTACGCCGAGTGCGGGCTCGACCCCGCCCTCGCGCAGCTCCTCGCCGACGCCGGGCTCGACCCCGTAGAGATCGAGGACATCGCCCATCTGGCCATCGAGGAGGACCTCGACCACGGCGTGGACGTGACCACCGTCGCGACCATCCCCGAAGAGGCCGTCTCCACCGCCGACTTCACCGCCCGCGAGGCCGGTGTCGTCGCGGGCCTCAGGGTCGCCGAGGCGGTCGTCTCCGTGGTCTGCACGGACGAGTTCGAGGTCGAGCGGCACGTCGACGACGGCGACCGCGTCGAGGCCGGCCAGAAGCTCCTGAGCGTCACGACCCGCACCCGCGACCTGCTGACGGCCGAGCGCAGCGCCCTGAACCTCCTGTGCCGTCTGTCCGGCATCGCGACGGCCACGCGCGCGTGGGCGGACGTTCTGGAGGGCACCGGCACGCGCGTGCGCGACACCCGCAAGACGACACCGGGACTGCGGTCCCTGGAGAAGTTCGCCGTCCGCATGGGCGGCGGCGTCAACCACCGCATGTCCCTCTCGGACGCGGCCCTCGTCAAGGACAACCACGTGGTCGCCGCGGGCGGCGTCTCCCAGGCATTCAAGGCCGTACGGGAGACCTTCCCGGACGTGCCGATCGAGGTCGAGGTCGACACCCTGGACCAGCTCCGCGAGGTCGTGGACGCGGGCGCCGACCTGATCCTCCTGGACAACTTCACGCCCGGCGAGTGCGAGGAGGCCGTGGCCGTCGTCGGCGGCCGTGCGCTCCTGGAGGCCTCGGGCCGCCTCACCCTGGACACCGCCCCGACGTACGCGAAGACGGGCGTCGACTTCCTCGCGGTGGGCGCACTCACGCACTCCTCGCCCATCCTGGACATCGGCCTCGACCTGCGAGAAGACACCGAGACAGCCGAGACGTCCGAGGCCTTCGACGCGTCCACGACGAGCGAGGCTGAGTAGGTATGCTGCTCACGATCGACGTAGGCAACACGCACACCGTCCTCGGCCTCTTCGACGGCGAGGACATCGTCGAGCACTGGCGCATCTCCACGGACGCCCGCCGCACCGCGGACGAGCTGGCCGTACTCCTCCAGGGCCTGATGGGCATGCACCCGCTCCTCGGCGACGAGCTGGGCGACGGCATCGACGGCATCGCGATCTGCTCGACCGTCCCCTCGGTCCTGCACGAGCTGCGAGAGGTGACCCGCCGCTACTACGGCGACGTACCCGCCGTCCTCGTCGAGCCGGGCATCAAGACGGGCGTCCCGATCCTGATGGACAACCCCAAGGAGGTCGGCGCCGACCGCATCATCAACGCGGTCGCGGCCGTCGAGCTCTACGGCGGACCGGCCATCGTCGTCGACTTCGGCACGGCGACGACGTTCGACGCGGTCTCCGCGCGCGGGGAGTACGCCGGCGGTGTCATCGCCCCCGGCATCGAGATCTCCGTCGAGGCACTCGGTGTCCGTGGCGCCCAGCTCCGCAAGATCGAGATCGCCCGCCCGCGCACGGTCATCGGCAAGAACACCGTCGAGGCCATGCAGTCGGGCATCATCTACGGCTTCGCCGGCCAGGTCGACGGCGTCGTCAACCGCATGGCCCGCGAACTCGCCGATGACCCCGAGGACGTCACCGTGATCGCGACGGGCGGCCTCGCCCCCATGGTCCTGGGAGAGTCCTCGGTCATCGACGAACACGAACCCTGGCTGACGCTGATCGGCCTCCGCCTGGTCTACGAAAGAAACGTCTCCCGCACCTAGGCGCCCCAAAGGGGCGCGGGGCCGTGGCGATGTGCGGCTCCTCCCCCACTCTCGGCTTCGCTCGAGCGGGGGGACCCCCACCGTGGGCGCGACAAGCCCCCACTCACCCGCGGACAACAACCGGACCGGCGGAGCCACTCAGACAAGTCAGCGTGGCGAAGCCACGCCACACGGCACCCGATCTACGGATTTTGTCTGATTAGCGCGTATCGTCGCGAGCATGCCCACGCCCTATGGATCCCGCGGCGGCATGGCGTTCGGTGCGGAGGAGCTGCGAGTGCTCCGACGTGCGCTCGCTCTCGCCCTCCACCCCCGCCCCGCCTCGGCCGAGGACGTGCAGGACTGCCTCCGCCTGGCGGAGGCAGTCGACGAGGCGGCCCGCGAGGGCGCCCGGCTGCGCGCCTTCCTGCTGGCCGACCTCGCCCGCTACCGCGCCGCGCTCCCCGGCACGGCGGCCGGCTATCTGACGCTCCTTGAGGAGGCCCTCGTGGTCGGCTACCGCCCGGTCCCGGACGACCTCGCCGCGCTGCGCGCCCTGCGCGGCAACCCCGTCGCGGCGACCCTGCTCGACCGTTGCCACGACCTCGCGGAGCAGGACGTACGCCTGCGTCTCGCCCTCCGTGCGGTCCCGGCCTCCCGCAGCCGTGCGCGCACCCGTCTGACGGCTCTCCCGGGCGGCCTCGCCGCCGCCACGGAGGAACCCGGCAGGAAGCCCGCGGAGAAGCCCGCCGAGAAGCCGGCCGCCCCCCGGCCCAGGCCGCAGTCCCCGCGCCGCGACCGCCCCATCCCCACCCCCGGCGAGGTCTTCCCCCCGAGGCGCAAACCGGCCGCCCCGCCCGCGAACGCACCGCAGCAGCTGGCCGCGGTCTAGTCGCACCGTGGGGGCGGCCCGCGCCACCCCCACCCCTCACCCGCCCCGCGGCCCCTGGCTACTCTGGACGGCATGGACTACGTCTCCGCGCTCGTGCCCCCGGTAGTGATGGCCGTGTTCTTCACCGGTCTGATCGTGACGATCGTGAAGACCCAGGGCGGCGCCAACAAGGCCAAGGAGGACGCGGTCGTCGACGCGGCCCTCGCCCGCGCGGAGAGCACCCGCCAGGCCTCCCGCGACACCGGCGCCTGAGCCTCACCGACCGAGCTTCACCGGGCACCGAACGACGTCCACCCCGTGGCGTACGACTCATCAGCTTTTCGAGTCGTACGCCCTTTTTGTTGCTGTTTGTCATCCAAAGCCACGTCCACCACGTGATTGGCGACATCTCCCCCTATTGTTCTGAGCTGTGCCTCGCCCATTGGGAGAACTCGAAGACGCGGTCATGACGCGGGTGTGGAAGTGGAACCGCCCGGTGACCGTTCGGGAAGTCCTGGAAGACCTTCAGCAGGAGCGGTCCATCGCGTACACGACGGTGATGACCGTTTTGGACAATCTCCATCAGAAGGGCTGGGTACGTCGTGAGGCGGAAGGCCGGGCCTATCGATATGAGGCGGTCTCCACCCGGGCCGCCTACTCCGCGGCACTCATGAACGAAGCCTGGACCCAGAGTGACAACCCGGCCGCCGCTCTCGTCGCCTTCTTCGGCATGATGTCCCCGGAACAGCGCGAAGCACTGCGCGATGCCGTGCGTATGGTCCAAGGCCCGGAGGAAACCCCCGCGCCACAGAACCCGACGGCGGAGAACGCAACGGCGGAGAACGCAACGGCGGAGAACGCGGCGGTCGAGAACCCGGCAGCCGAGAACACGGCGGTCGAGATGCCTGCTGCAGAGAACCCGGCAGTCGAGAACCCCGTCGGCGAGAACCCCGCCGCCGCTGGGGGCGAGACCGGGCGATAACGTCCGCTCATGCCAGCAGAGCAGCCCGAAGCCGCCACTAAAGCCCTCATCGTCCGCCGGGCCAGGACCAGCGATGTCCCGGCGGTTCGCCGTCTCCTCGACGCCTACGTCCGTGGCGGCATCCTGCTCGACAAAGCGACGGTGACGCTTTACGAGGACATCCAGGAGTTCTGGGTCGCGGAACGCGACACCGGTTCAACCACTGAGGTCGTGGGCTGCGGCGCTCTGCACGTCATGTGGGAAGACCTCGCGGAAGTCCGCACTCTCGCCGTGGACGGCTCGATGAAGGGCGCCGGCGTCGGACATCAGTTGCTGGGGAAGTTGCTGGAGACCGCCCGCTGGCTCGGTGTTCGCCGCGTATTCTGCCTGACCTTCGAAGTCGACTTCTTCGCGAAGCACGGCTTCGTGGAGATCGGTGAGACACCTGTAGACACCGATGTCTACGCCGAGCTGTTGCGTTCCTATGACGAGGGCGTGGCCGAGTTCCTCGGTCTCGAACGAGTGAAACCGAACACCTTGGGCAACAGCCGGATGCTTCTGCATCTGTGATCGCCACCCCGTAATACCCGTGGCATACCCCTGCCACTAGCCCGCAGCCCCTTGCCCGCGGGCCCTATGTCCGAAACGCGTACGTTTCCGGTCTTCCCGGGTCCGTCGGTCTCTGCCAGGGGTTTGTGTTTTTCCAGCAAAAGCGGTTTGCTTTCCGACGTACTGCAGTAGTGCATATAACAGGGACGTGAAACAGCGGCGGACGCCGCGGACCCCGTCCCTGAAGATATCGATGAAAGGAAATCCGGTGGCACAGAAGGTTCAGGTCCTTCTTGTCGACGACCTCGACGGCGGCGAGGCGGACGAGACCGTGACGTTCGCGTTGGACGGCAAGACGTACGAGATCGATCTCACGACTGCCAATGCGGACAAGCTCCGTGGACTTCTCGAGCCGTACGTCAAGGGCGGTCGTCGTACCGGAGGCCGCGCCTCGGGGAGCCGTGGAAAGGCGCGCGCCGCTTCCGGTGGCAGCCAGGACACCGCGCAGATCCGCGCGTGGGCGAAGGAGAACGGCTACGAGGTCAATGACCGCGGTCGCGTTCCGGCGTCCATTCGTGAGGCTTACGAGAAGGCCAACGGCTGAGCAGAGGCCTACGACATGGCCAAAGGCTGAGCACAGGAACGGCGCAGCCGGATGCGATGGCATTCAGTCGCCATCGTGTCCACGAGTCGTACGAGATCGGGGGCGCCCCCAACGCCCCCACCGAGCGCCGACAGTGTCGGCAGCGACGGCTCCACCTCGCAGCCAGGCTCAGGGGGTCGCAGCCAGACGGCGGCCCCCTGCGAGCTGTCCAGGGTGGTATCCACAGCGGTTTCCACAGATGTGTGCGGTGCGCGCGACGTATGCGCGGGGATGTGTACGGGGGGCCCTGCGGGGCGCGGAGTGCCGGGTGCCGAAATGCCGGTCGCCGGAGTGCCGGGCGGCAGTGGCGCCTCGATGCGCCCGCCCTCGCCGATCGCCCTGAGGTCCAGCGCGAGAGCGCCCCACTCCAGCCAGTCGAGCAGCCCGGGCAGTTCGTCCGCGCTTCCCGCCGCCACCAGAAACCGCATCCGGTCCGCCCGCACGGCCACCGGAGAGCCCGGCACCAGATGCCGCAGCGCCGCGTACCCCGCCTCCACCGGTGCGTCCAGTACGTCGAAACGCAGCCCCGTCGGCAGGTCCACGGGAGTGCCGGGCACGGTCGGCCAGCCCAGTTCGTTCTCGTACCAATGCCGGACCGCGCGACTCGCGTGGCTCGGGTGACCCGAGTGGCTCGGGTGGCTCGTGTCGAGGGGCCGGCGGGGAGAAGGGACCGTGGGGACCATGCAAGGCCAACCGTCACAGCGACGTTCGAGTTACGCTGGGTGGCTTCGCGCGTGCGCAGAGTGTCCGAAAAGTGGGCGCTCCGAAGCGGCCCGCGACGCAAGGATGTTCGCCCATAGCGGAGGGAACCGGTGCGTTCGGCATGGAGTGTCAGTGCGTACGGGTAAGACATCCCTAGTGGGAGGGGCGACACGCAAGGCTCGGGCATCTCACGTTCGCCATCGGCGTACAGATGGTGGGGGTATCTGCCTGGCCTGCGGGAACATCGTCTCGCACCATCAGGTTGGAGCAGATGTCGGCGTTCGGGGTCAGGAGGCCAAGGACGGTGTCGGCAGTTGGAATGAGCGGTCCCCGCTTGCGGGACTAAGCTGCGGAAGGACAGGGAGGGGAGCGTCCCCTTACTGCCTGACCGCTCTGAGGAGCGATTAACGATGTTCGAGAGGTTCACCGACCGCGCGCGGCGGGTTGTCGTCCTGGCTCAGGAAGAAGCCCGGATGCTCAACCACAACTACATCGGCACCGAGCACATCCTCCTGGGCCTGATCCACGAGGGTGAGGGTGTCGCCGCTAAGGCCCTGGAGAGCCTCGGGATTTCGCTCGAGGCGGTCCGCCAGCAGGTGGAGGAGATCATCGGGCAGGGCCAGCAGGCCCCGTCCGGGCACATCCCCTTCACCCCCCGTGCCAAGAAGGTCCTGGAGCTGTCGCTCCGCGAGGCCCTTCAGCTGGGCCACAACTACATCGGCACGGAGCACATCCTGCTCGGCCTGATCCGCGAGGGCGAGGGCGTCGCCGCCCAGGTCCTGGTCAAGCTGGGCGCAGATCTCAACCGGGTGCGGCAGCAGGTCATCCAGCTGCTCTCCGGTTACCAGGGCAAGGAGACCGCCGGCGCCAGTGGCGGTCCTGCCGAGGGCACCCCCTCGACGTCCCTGGTCCTCGACCAGTTCGGCCGGAACCTCACCCAGGCCGCTCGTGAGTCCAAGCTCGACCCGGTCATCGGGCGCGAGAAGGAGATCGAGCGGGTCATGCAGGTGCTGTCCCGTCGTACGAAGAACAACCCGGTCCTGATCGGTGAGCCCGGCGTCGGCAAGACCGCCGTCGTCGAAGGTCTCGCGCAGGCCATCGTCAAGGGCGAGGTGCCCGAGACCCTCAAGGACAAGCACCTCTACACCCTGGACCTCGGCGCCCTGGTCGCCGGCTCCCGCTACCGCGGTGACTTCGAGGAGCGCCTGAAGAAGGTCCTCAAGGAGATCCGCACCCGCGGCGACATCATCCTGTTCATCGACGAGCTGCACACGCTCGTGGGTGCGGGTGCCGCGGAAGGCGCCATCGACGCGGCTTCGATCCTGAAGCCCATGCTGGCGCGCGGCGAGCTCCAGACCATCGGAGCCACCACGCTCGACGAGTACCGCAAGCACCTGGAGAAGGACGCCGCGCTCGAGCGCCGCTTCCAGCCCATCCAGGTCGCGGAGCCGTCGCTGCCGCACACCATCGAGATCCTCAAGGGTCTGCGCGACCGCTACGAGGCGCACCACCGCGTGTCCATCACGGACGAGGCCCTGGTGCAGGCGGCGACGCTCGCCGACCGGTACATCTCGGACCGCTTCCTGCCGGACAAGGCGATCGACCTGATCGACGAGGCCGGCTCCAGGATGCGCATCCGCCGGATGACCGCGCCGCCGGACCTCCGCGAGTTCGACGAGAAGATCGCCGGCGTCCGCCGCGACAAGGAGTCCGCGATCGACTCGCAGGACTTCGAGAAGGCCGCCTCTCTGCGCGACAAGGAGAAGCAGCTCCTCGCCGCGAAGGCCAAGCGGGAGAAGGAGTGGAAGGCCGGCGACATGGACGTTGTGGCCGAGGTCGACGGCGAGCTGATCGCCGAGGTCCTCGCGACCGCCACCGGCATCCCGGTCTTCAAGCTGACCGAGGAGGAGTCCTCGCGCCTGCTGCGCATGGAGGACGAGCTCCACAAGCGGGTCATCGGCCAGGTCGACGCCGTCAAGGCGCTGTCGAAGGCGATCCGTCGTACGCGCGCCGGTCTGAAGGACCCGAAGCGTCCGGGTGGTTCGTTCATCTTCGCCGGTCCGTCCGGCGTCGGTAAGACCGAGCTGTCCAAGGCGCTCGCGGAGTTCCTCTTCGGTGACGAGGACGCGCTGATCTCCCTCGACATGTCGGAGTTCAGCGAGAAGCACACGGTCTCGCGGCTCTTCGGCTCGCCTCCCGGTTACGTGGGCTACGAAGAGGGCGGCCAGCTGACCGAGAAGGTCCGCCGCAAGCCGTTCTCCGTGGTCCTCTTCGACGAGGTCGAGAAGGCCCACCCGGACATCTTCAACTCGCTGCTGCAGATCCTGGAGGACGGTCGCCTGACCGACTCCCAGGGCCGGGTCGTGGACTTCAAGAACACGGTCATCATCATGACGACCAACCTCGGCACCCGGGACATCTCCAAGGGCTTCAACCTGGGCTTCGCGGCCTCGGGCGACAAGAAGACCAACTACGAGCGCATGAAGAACAAGGTCTCGGACGAGCTCAAGCAGCACTTCCGGCCCGAGTTCCTCAACCGCGTCGACGACGTGGTCGTCTTCCCGCAGCTCACGCAGGACGACATCCTCCAGATCGTCGACCTGATGATCGGCAAGGTCGACGAGCGCCTCAAGGACCGGGACATGGGCATCGAGCTCTCCCAGTCCGCCAAGGAGCTGCTGTCCACCAAGGGGTACGACCAGGTGCTGGGTGCGCGACCGCTGCGCCGCACGATCCAGCGCGAGATCGAGGACACCCTGTCGGAGAAGATCCTCTTCGGCGAGCTGCGTCCCGGCCACATCGTGGTCGTCGACACGGAGGGCGAGGGTGAGGCCAAGACCTTCACCTTCCGCGGCGAGGAGAAGTCCGCGCTGCCGGACGTCCCGCCGATCGAGCAGGCGGCCGGCGGCGCCGGTCCCAACCTGAGCAAGGAGGCGTGACCCCCCGGGGTTCCGTCTGAGAACGCCCGAAGGGGCCGGTGCCGACAAGGCACCGGCCCCTTCGTCGTGCCCGGCGGTGTCGTCGCGCCCGGCCGTGGTTACGAAAGCTGGCCGTCGTAGTCCGGCAGCTTGTACGTCTTCTCGGCGTGCCCGCCCGACAGGTCGGTGGCGCTGTTGCCGATGTTCGCGATGATCGTGTAGCCCTTGGCCTCGATGGCCGTGCGCTGGGCCGTCTTGTACTCGGCCACGTCCCTGAACAGGTCGATGAAGTTGCGTACGTACAGGCCCGAGACCTTGTAGCCGACGTGCTTGAGGTTGTACTCCGTCACCGACTTGATGATGTCCGGGCGGGCCGTCACGAAGAACAGGGCGACGCCGTGGTCCTGGGCGTACTTGGCGACGTCCAGGACGGGCGCGTTGGCCGGCGACGGGTAGCTGAAACCGAAGTCGGTCTCCAGCGTGGTGTTGTCGATGTCGAAGACGATGGCCTGCTTCTCGCCGGAGGATGCGTCGGCGATCCGTTCCTTCAGGTAGGGCAGCGCGTCGGCCATGACGGCCCGGCAGTCCTTCTGCCAGGTGTCGTAGTCCACGTCCGCCGCGGCGGCGGCAGAGGCGGCGGTCGCGACGGTGGTGGCCGCGGCGGGGGCGGCGGCCGGGGTCGCGGCGGTGGCAGGGATCGCCAGGGCCGCGGTGACGGCGGTGGCGGCGGCGGTCAGGCCTATGAGGCGCTGCCAGCTTCTTCCTGTCATGGGGTGGGGGGTTCCTCTCGCGTCGGAGCGCTGCGGACATGGGTCGTGGTGCATGCTCATGTGCGTGTGAGGCCACAGGGAAGCGAAGGGATTACTGGTCGGTAACTGTAGGGTGCCTGGGTGGGGTTGGAACAGACCTCGGACCTAGAGAACCGTGTGCGTCTTCATGACGGCGTGCGTGCCGGGGAAGAGTTCGAGGACCTCTGCGGGTACCTCGGTCGCGTCCGGGTCGAGTGCGAATGTCACCGACCTCAACCCGGGAAACAGAGCCGGTACCGCCGACAGGTCTTCGTTTCCGGTGAATTTGTTGAAGTGGAGTCGCTCGATGCCCGGCAGGACAGGGCCCGCGGTCCAGGGAACGGCGGTCCAGTTGAGGCGCAATTCCCGGAGTTCGGGGAGGAGGGCGACCTCTTCGTAGTCCTCGGGGGTGAGCGGTTCGAGGAGGTTCGCCAGACTCAGCGTCTTCACCGAGCGCATATGGCGCAAGCCGCGCAGCCCGGTGAATCGGAGGGCATTCCTGGTGAATCGCAGATACGTCAGTGCTAGGCCCCGAGGGAGTGCGGCATCGAGGGAATCGGCCTGAAGCGGTACACCGGTGTCGAGTTCGTGCAGGGTTACCGAGGCCGAGAGCGGCGCCAGGGCGTGCGGCTTTTCAAGACCCTTCATCTGGTCCAGGGACAGCCATTTCAACGGCAGCGCGGCCAAGGGCGTGAGGTCTTCGACGTGCGGACCGTCGCTGAGGTCCAGATGCCAGAGCCGGTGGAGCGGCGAAAGACAGTCCAGATCGCGCAGTGAGTGGTTGTTCCGCATGACGAGCAGGCGGGTCGTGTCGGGCGGGAGGTGGTCCCGCAGCGCCGCGGCCTCGATGTCCCCGACGAGCTGGAGCTGTGGGCGTCCGCCGAGTGAGTGCAGTGCGCGCAGATGGGCCGCCGAGTGGGCGGCGAAGTAGAGGTCTTCCTGGGGCAGGTGGGCGATGACCTCGGCCGCGTACCGCTCGGTGTCGAAGCGGTGCCAGGTCCAGGTGAGCTGAGTGCGGACCGACATGGCGGGGTGGCCGCGGAAGCGGGCCAGGACCGGAACGGACTCGTCGGTGCCGACGAGGGACGCGGTGACGACAACAGCCCTCGCCTCCGCGTCGGACAGGCCCTCAGGACCAGGCAGCAACTCCAGGACGAGCGGGCCGACCGAGGCCAGTTCCTTGGCCTCCTCCACCGTGCGCGGCGGAATGAGCGTCGCCGCCTGCTCCTCCACGTCCGCCCGGACCTTCGGGTCGAGCTCCGTGGCGTGTTCCAGGCCGGCCAGGGCGAGGAGGCGGATACGGGTGCTCGCGGCGGGGTCGGTGCGTTCGGCGGAGGCGGCGGCGAGCAGGTCGCGGAGGAAACCGGCCCGTTCGCGCGGGCGGGCGTGGGCGACGGCCATCCGGATCACGTCGGACCACTGGTGGTCGGCGGCGTTGCGGACGAGCAGCCCGAAGTCGCCGTCCTCCACAGCCGCCTTCGCGCCCAGGTAGTCCTGGAAGGTGCGGTGCACGAACTCCACGGTTCCCAGGGTGGGCTCGCGCAGCAGTCCGCTGCGTACGAGGAGATGGCGGTGGATGGCGGTCGCGTCGCCCTGGCTCGCGGCGGCGGGCAGGGACGGCAGCGCGTCGGCGATGAGCCGCTCGGCCCGCTCGCGGTCCATCTCCGCCTGGTTGTTGCGGATCAGCCAGTAGGCCAGGCGCTGGAGCAGCTGGATCTGCGGGAGTTCCGTGAGCCGGATGTCGTCGTGCGGGAGCATGTCCCGCTCCTGGTCGCGCCGCGAGAGGAGCATGGAGAGGGCGGCGTCGTACAACTCCTGCCGTCCGTGCGGGAGATAGCCGCGCCGGTCGCGGTGCAGGGCGCAGATGAGGCCGCACATCAGGGGGTTGGTGGCGAGGCGGCCGAGATCGGGCTTGGTGCGGACGGCGTCGAGGAGCGATGTCTCGTACGCGGTGAGGCGTTCCGTGTCCGGGGCGCCGATCCGGGCCGCCCTGTGCCAGCGCTCGACGAACGCGGTGACGTCCTCGCGGCTCATCGGCGAGAGCGCCAGCTCGGTGAAGCCGTCCGCGGCGAGCCAGTCCTCGCGTACGGCCGAGGGGCGGGAGGTGACCAGCCACTGGTTGCCCGGGTAGGCGTCGATCAGGTCGCGCAGCCAGCGGCGGGTGCGCTCGCGGTCGGACTCCGGGATCTCGTCGATGCCGTCGACGAGCAGCAGACCGCGGCCCGCTGTGAGCACCCGGTCCGGCCAGGCGTCCGGGGCGGCGTCGTGGAACGGGACGCGGACGGCGGCGAGGAAACCGGCGGGCGCCGGCAGTCCTTCGGGACGGCGTACGAGCGTCCGCAGCGGCAGTACGAACGGGATGCGGTCCCCTCGCTCGCCCCGCGCCGCCGTCACGGCGAGCCACTGCACCAGCGTCGTCTTGCCCGAGCCGGCCACGCCCCGCAGCAGCACCAGATCCTGTTCGGCCAGCGCCTCGTCGGCGGGGAGCGGGGTGCCGGGTGAGGCGATGTACCGGCCGTCCTCGTCGCTCGTGGCGGGGCGCAGGGCCTGAAGGGTGAGGTAGGCGGCGTCCAGGGGCCAGCGGTCCGGGGTGTTGGCCAGGTCGATGCCGTAGATGGTGAGTTGGCTGTGCTTGGTCGCCGCGTACGCGAGATACCGCCGCTCGAACGCCCCGTCCCCGTCGCCCGGTCGTGGGGTGCGGGCGATCAACTCGTCGACCTTGGCGATGAGTTCGGACTGGCGGCGGGTCTGCTCGACGAGGGTTCGGGCGACGAACGTCGAGCGCTGGGTGAAGAAGTGCAGGATGTGCAGACAGGCCGTGTCGAGCAGCCGCTCGTAGAAGAGGGTCGCGTCGAATTCGAGGTCCCGGTCGGGGCTCCCGGCGGCGTGGCGGAGATGGAGCGCGAGGCCCGCGTGGCCGAGCGCCACCGCCTGGGCGTCGGTCATGGTGATGTCGCCGAGGGCGCGGAGGGTGTCGGCGAGGGCGTGGACGACGGGTTGTGCCTCGTCGGGGGCGATGGGGCGTTCGTCGGCGTCCTTCAGGGCCCGCCTGACCAGCTCGGAGGCGAGCCGGGTGACGTCCTTCTCGCCGAGTGTGCGCTGCTCGCCCTTGAAGGAGACGCGGGACGAGATGCGTACGGGCCTGTCGACCAGTCCCGCGCCCGGCCCCTCCGGCGTGAAGAGCTTCCTGATCAGCGGTGTGGCCACGCTGGATGCCAGCCGGACTCCGACGGTCGCTGGTTCCATTGCGCTCCCCCGAGGGCATGGTGGTCGGTCCACTCAGCCTAGTCGCCGGGGTGCGCCCTGTCCGTGGATCTTGAGACACCCGAAAACCGGTGGCCCCGGCGTCCGGTTCGACGGGATGATCCGCGATGACCGAACTGTCTGCAGAGGGAGCCGTGATGGGCGTCGACGAACCCGAGGTCCGTACGACAGCGGGTGTGGTGCGGGGGGCCGGAGAGGCGTCGGGATCGGCGGTGTTCAAGGGGGTCCCGTTCGCCGAACCGCCCGTCGGCGCACTGCGGTTCGGGGCGCCGGTGCCCGTGCGGAGCTGGGACGGCGTACGGAAGACGGTCGAGTACGGGACGCCGCCTCCGCAGTCCGCCGCGTTCGGCATGGACGCGCTGGTGTCCGGCGACGCGGTGGACGAGGGGGACTGGCTGACCCTCAACGTCTGGACGCCCGACCCCGGCCCCGGCGCGGGGCTGCCGGTCATCGTGTGGATGCACGGCGGCGCGTACGTCATCGGGATGTCGGGCCTGCCCGAGTACGACGGCGGCCGGCTGGCCCGGGAGGGTGCCGTCGTCGTGGTGACGCTCAACTACCGGGTCGGCATCGAGGGGTTCGCGCACATCGAGGGAGCGCCCGCCAACCGGGGCCTGCTCGACCAGGTCGCCGCTCTGGAGTGGGTGCGGGACAACATCCGCGCCTTCGGCGGCGATCCGGGCCGCGTCACGGTCGTCGGCCAGTCGGCGGGCGCGGGTTCGGTGGCCGCGCTGCTCACGATGCCACGCGCGGCAGGGCTCTTCGGCCGGGCGGTCGCGCAGAGCGTGCCCGGTACGTTCTTCTCGCCCGAGCTGGCCGCCGATATCGCCCAGGAGTTCGCCGCGGAGCTGGGCGTGCGTCCGACGGTGGAGGAGATGGGGGCGGTGGCGCCGCGACGGCTGCCCGCGGTGGCGGACGCGGTCGGCGCGAAGGGCGGGGCGTTCGCGGATCGGTGGGGACCGACGGCCCATGCGCTGATCCCGGTCGCGCCCGTCGTCGACGGCGAGGTGCTGCCCGCCGCCCCCTGGGAGGCGCTCGCCTCCGGCGCGGGACGGGACGTCGAGCTCGTGGTCGGCCATACCCGTGACGAGTTCCGGCTGATGATGCTGCTCCGCGGGCTGACGGGAGAAGTGACGGAGGATCAGGCCGCCGTCGCACTAAGGACGTTCGGGCCGGGCGGTGCCGCCGGCGGGGCGTCGGGCGGTGACGCCTACCGGGCCGCGTTCCCGGCCGCGAGCGCCGAGGAGCTCTTCGAACTCGTCCATTCCGACTGGCTGTTCCGCATGCCCTCGCTCCAACTGGCCGAGGCGCAGATCGCGGGCGGCGGTCGCGCGCACGTCTACGAGCTGGTCTGGGAGGCGCCGGGCATGGGCGGAATGCTGGGCGCCTGCCACGGGCTCGACGTACCGCTGGTCTTCGGCAACCTCGGCGAGGGGCTGCCTGCGCTGCTCCTCGGGGAGGAACCGCCCGCCGAGGCCGAGGAGTTGTCGCGGCTGGTCCGGGCCTCCTGGACGGGGTTCGCGGCGGGGGAGGACCCGGGGTGGCCCGCGTACGACGTCGAGCGGCGGTCGGCGCGGCTCTTCGACGCGAAGCCCTCGGTGGCCCCGTACCCGGAGGAGGCGTCGCGTCAGCTCTGGCGCGAGCACGTCTTCGGTGCGCTGCCGCTGTGCGGTTAGGGAGTTTGCCGACCAGGACGCGTTTCCCGGTGGGGCACGACGAAGGAGCCGCACACCGAAGCGTGCGGCTCCTTGTCGGGTGATGCCCGGCCGGGGCTCGTCGGCCGGATGCCCGGTCGTGGATCAGCCGCAGTGGCCGGTGCCCTTCGTGGAGTAGGTGGTGATGCCGCCCTCCCACGTGACGCACTCGCCGGGGGCCTCGATGTAGACGGGCCCCGCGTACGTCGTGAACTGGCCGCTGTCGGTGGCGGTTCCGCCCGTCTTCGAGCTGAGCCGGGCGAACATCTTCACCGGCGCCCCGGGCTTGGTGCGGACGGTGACCACGCAGTTCTCGCCGGTCGTCTTGTTGTAGGTGAGGAAGGTGGTGCCGAGGTTCTCCATGTTGGCGGAGTCGATCACCTTGTGACCGGCACCGCAGGCGCCGTTGTACTTCGCGACCGGGGCCTCCGACGGGGCCGCGACGGCCGCCGACCTGGCCGCCGTGGGCGCGGACGCGGATGCCGACGCGGAGGCGGGCGCCGCGAGGGCGAGTGCCCCGCCGGTGACGACGACGGCGACGGTGGCGGCGTGACGGACGAGCTTCATTTCTGTTCCCCCAGTTTGGTGAATCCGTGAGTCTGCGAATCCGTGTCGGGCGATGCGTCCAGCTGGTCAACTGCCGTCCGCCCCACACCAGGTGAGACCAGGCGACCCGGGGGTTGGTTGTGGCCTCTTTTGTCACCGTTCTGTCGCCGCGTGTCACTGAACGGTCACCGTTCGGGCTGGATCAGGGGGTGATGAGTGTGGTCCGGGCGGGCACCTGCTGCGCCACGGTCTCGCTCACCTCTGTGCCCACGTGCACGTCCTCCAGGTTGGGGAAGGCCGAGAGCCAGGCCAGCCCTTCGACCGGATGGGGTGCCTCCACCAGGAGAACGGTCAGTTGTTCGGGCACGATGAGTTCCGTGAGCTCCTCGACCCGGTAGGCGCCGGCGACCTTGATGTGTGCCCAGCCGCCGATGGAGCGGAGCAGGCGGAGGTCCTTGGTGCTGCGGACGGTCACTGTGCTCTGCCGGACCATGTGCGCGAGGATCTCGCGCGCGTAGAGCTCCTGGTCGAAGTGGTGCCAGGAGTTGGCCAGGACGTGCTGGACCTGTGAGTCCCGGTGGGCCCGGAAGCCGGTCAGGAAGTGCAGCGCGGCGTCACTGCCCAGTTGGGCGGCCGACCATGCCACCAGGTATGCGGTCTTGTTGTCGAGTCTCTCCGGACCCGGCAGAAGGGCCAGCACCAGATCGCCACCGGCGCGTGTCAGTTGCTCGGCCTCCGAGACCCCGCGCGGAGGCACCAGCGACCCCACGCCCTCCTCCACCAGCTGCCTCACCGCAGGCTCCACCTCCGCCACGTACCGCAACCCCGCCGCGGCCAGCAGCTTCCCGCGCGAGGTGTCCTGCCCCACCAGCCGCCGCAGCATCTGCTCGGCCTCCTTCGGCCGGGCGTGCGCGACGGCGAGAAGGATGACGTCCTCCCAGTCGTCCTTCTCCGCGTTGTTCACGAGAAGGTCGAAGTCCAGCTCCTGCACAGCCAGTCGGGACCCCAGATAGTCCTGGAAGGTCCGGTGGAGGAAGTCCACCCGCCCCTCCGCCGGCTCCCGCAGCAGCCCCGACCGCAGTAACAGGGACCGGTAGACGTCCTCGGCGGTCCCGTCGAGGTTCACCGCGGGGACCGCCTGCCCGATGATGTGCAGCGCGTCCGAACGGTCCATCTCCGCGCGGCTGTTGCGGATCAGCCACCACGCCAGCTTCTGGAGCAGCTGGACCTGTGTCGCGTACGGGATGCGCAGTCCGTCGGGGTGGTCCAACTCCCGTTCCCGGTCCCGACGTTCGAGGAGCATGGTGAGGGCGGCCTCGTACAGGGACTTCCTGTCCTGGGGGAGGAAGCCGCGCCGGTCGCGGTGGAGTGCACAGAGCATGCCGCACATCAGCGGGTTGGTGGCCAGCCGGTTCAGCTCGGACGTGGTGCGCACGGCCTGGAGCAGTGACATCCCCTCGGCCTCGTCCGCTCCGGCGGCGCGATGCCAGCGTCGTACGAACGTGGCGACGTCGTCGCGTGCCATCGGCGAGAGCGTGAGTTCGTGGAAGTCCGCCGCCTCCAGCCAACGTTCGGGGACGGCGGACGGGCGGGAGGTGACGAGCCACAGGTTTCCCGGGAAGGTCCGGGTCAGTTCGCGCAGCCAGCGCCGGGCCGCGTCGCGGCGGTCACCGGCGATCTCGTCTATCCCGTCGACCAGCAGCACACCCCGCCCGGCCCGGAGCACCCGCTCCGCCCAGCCGGCCGGCTGCTCCCCGGCGACCGGGCAGCCGACGGCCTTCAGGAAGTCCCCCGGGATGGGGAAATCCGTCCCCGGGCGCACGATCCTGCGCATCGGCAGGACGAACGGCACCCGTCCGATGAGGTGCGTCAGGCCGTGGTCGTACGTACGGCTCGCCGTCGTCACCGCGAGCCACTGGACGAGGGTCGTCTTCCCGGAGCCCGCGACCCCGCGCAGGAGCACCTGGTCGTGCTGCGCCAGGACCTGCTCGGCGGGGATCTGGAGGCCACCGTCCTGCCCGTCGCGCTCCCGGGTCGCCTCCAGGCTGAGGTACGCGGTGTCGAGCGACCACTCGCTCGTCCCGGTGTCCAGGCCGTAGATCGTCAGCGTTCCGTACCGCCCGGTGATGTGCTCCGCGTACCGCGCCTCGAACCCCGCGTCCTCGGCCGACTGCGAGGGCAGGCGCCCCAGCAGGACGTCCACGGCCCGCACCAGCCGGGCCAGCTGCCGGCTCTGCGCGGTCTGCTGCCGGGCGATGTAGGTGGAGCGCTGGGTGAAGAAGTTCAGGATGTGCAGCGCGGCCGTGTGCAGCAGCTGCTCGTAGAAGAGTTCGCCGTCGCCGCTGAGTCCGTACGAGATGACGGCCGCGTGGGAGCGGAGTGTGCGCGCGAACTCCTCGGGTCCGAGGTCGACGGCCTCGTAGTCCTCGATCGTGAGGGTCCCGAGCGAGGCGAGTGAATGGCCGAGGGCGTGGGCGACCGCGGTGGCCTCCTCGGCCGTCACCGGCTGTTCCCCCGGTCCGGCGGTCTTCAGGGCCCTGCGGACCAGCTCCGCCGCGACCTTCTCGACGTCCTTGGGCGTGACGCTCCGCTTCTCCCGGCCGAACGACACCAGCGCCGATATCCGTACCGGGCTGCTCACCAGCCCGGCCCCCGGCTGGTCCTTCACGAAGAGCTTCTTCACGAGCGGTGCGACCGCGCTGGACGCGATACGGGCCCCGAGCACTCCGGCGTCGACCATGCACCGAGCGTAGGCGAACCACCTGGGCCCTTGTGTAGCCCCCGCCACATTCGCAGGCCCCTGGATCATGCCCTCCGGTGACATGACGCACAGGCGATTTGTCCGGTACTAGGGCGAGTAGTGGTGGAGTGGAAACGGGCAAAAAGGACCTTTGGCCCTGGGGTGGTGACGGGGTCGGAGGCCGTGCGGTGCGGGCCCGGCCCCAAGGCTCCCGGGCCGGAGTGGACGGCTCTGAAGTGGGCGTAAACGCGACTTCTCGTATAAAACGCGGAGGATTTCGTCCCAGACCTTTCTCTTGTCAAGGAGTCGGAAGTTTCGGTGTCAAGTACGACTTGAGGTCGTAGATGGGGCCTTTGTGGGATGGCGGGGGTGCGGGTTACCAAGGGATGCCTCGCCCGGTGCGCCGACAGCGCGCCGGGTGTGTTGATGTCCGTCCCCCTGGAGGTAGTCCCCATGTCGCAGCGCATCACGTCCCACCTTCCCGGCACGCCCAAGCTCCGCGTCCGGGCCGCCGCCATGGCTCTCGGCCTGGGCGCCTCGGCCGCGCTCGGAGCCGGGGTCGCGGTCGCCGCCGACACCAAGGCGAGCGCCGTCGCGCTGCCGGGTTCCGCCGCCGTCTCGGTGCAGCAGCAGGCCGCCGCGCAGGCCAAGGCCGCCGCCCAGACGAAGGCCAAGAGCAAGACGGCCGCCAAGAAGGCCGCCGCCAAGCCCGTCGCGGCCAAGAAGGCCGCCTCCTGGGTCGACCCCGTCAAGAAGTACAAGCTCTCCGCGAAGTTCGCCCAGGCCGGCAACCTCTGGTCGTCCACCCACTCCGGCCAGGACTTCGCCGTCGCCTCCGGCACGCAGGTCGTCGCCGCGCACGGCGGCACCGTGGTCAAGGCCGGCGGCAACGGCGCCGGTGACGGACCCGCGTACGGCAACGCCGTCGTGATCAAGCACAGCAACGGTACGTACTCGCAGTACGCGCACCTGTCCCGCGTGGACGTGAAGCCCGGCCAGATAGTGAAGACCGGTCAGCGCATCGCCCTGTCCGGCAACACCGGCAACTCCAGCGGGCCGCACCTGCACTTCGAGATCCGCACGAAGGCCGGTTACGGCTCGGCGGTCGACCCGGTCGCCTTCCTGCGCTCGAAGGGCGTGACCCTCTAAGAGGCCTCGGGGCCCAGGGCTCAGAGTGACTCGGTGGCGCCCGCGTGCGCCCGCGTGACCAGATCGATGGCGACCTCCAGGACGGCCTTCCGCTTGTCCTCGGGGTCGCCTTCCATGTCCTTGAGGGCGAACATCCCGGCGTGCATCGTGAAGAGCGCGCTCACACACCGGACCTGGTCCGTCAGCGCGGCGTCCGGCTCCCTGATGATGTCCAGCATCCCGAGCATCCGGTCCTTGAAGGACTCGCCGATGCTCAGCTCACGGATCGTCGCCTGGTTCTCCTGCATGAAGCGGAAGAGGGGGGCGGCGTTGGTGAGCGCCTCGCTGTAGCGGCGCAGCAGCTCCCGCTTGGTGTCGAGGGTGTGCGGCTGCCCCTTGCCCCACTCGATCAGCTCGTCCATCGGCCTCGTCAGGTCCTGGAAGAGGCTGATGAGGATGTCTTCCTTGGTCTTGAAGTGGTAGTAGAGCGCCGCCTTCGTGACGTCCAGTCGTTCGGCGATCTCCCGCAGTGACGTCTTCTCGTAACCCTGCTCGGCGAAGAGTTCGATGGCCACGTCCTGGATGCGCTGACGGGTGTCTCCGCGCCGCCGCTGCCTGCTGCCGTCCATCGTGGCTGCTCCTCGTCCTTGTCGTCCCTACGTGTCGTAGGTGCTCGCCGTAAGGTAAAGAAAAACTTACTTGACGCCCGGCTAGTTACGGGTCTACTTTTCCCCAGTGTAGTCAACTTGCCGGTCGGCAAGTAAGTGCAGGTAAGTGCAAGCAAGCAGCAGTGCGGTACCCAGGGGAGTGGGGACAGTGGCGGACACCAAGGCGGCTGACGCAGCCGAGGCAGTAGCGGAAGCGGGGGCGGAACCAGCAGCGGAACAGGGGACGGCCGAGGTCGAGGGCAAGCAGCCCAGGAGCGTACGGGTCGTCCTGCTCGCGCTGATGATCGCGATGCTCCTCGCGATGCTCGACAACATGATCGTCGGCACTGCCATGCCGACCATCGTGGGAGAACTGGGCGGGCTCGAACACCTGTCGTGGGTCGTCACGGCCTACACGCTCGCGACCGCCGCCTCCACCCCGATCTGGGGCAAGCTCGGCGACATGTACGGGCGCAAGGGCGTCTTCATGACCTCGATCGTGCTCTTCCTGATCGGGTCGGCGCTGAGCGGAATGGCCCAGGACATGGGGCAGCTCATCGGGTTCCGGGCGATCCAGGGACTCGGTGCCGGTGGTCTGATGGTCGGCGTCATGGCGATCATCGGGGACCTGATTCCGCCGCGGGAACGCGGCAAGTACCAGGGCATGATGGCCGGCGTGATGGCCCTCGCCATGATCGGCGGACCGCTGGTCGGCGGCACCATCACCGACCACTGGGGCTGGCGCTGGTCCTTCTACATCAACCTGCCGCTCGGTGTCGTCGCGCTGATAGCCATCAGTGCCGTACTGCATCTGCCCAGGAAGCGGGCCCAGGCGCGGATCGACTACCTCGGGGCCGGGCTGCTCACCGTGGGCATCACCTCGATCGTGCTGGTCACCACCTGGGGAGGGTCCGAGTACGCCTGGGGCTCCGCCATGATCATGGAGCTGATCGGGATCGGGGTCGCGGCGCTCGTCGGGTTCCTGTTCTGGCAGACCAAGGCCGCCGCGCCGGTCGTGCCGCTGCACATCTTCCGGAGCGGCAACTTCTCGCTGATGTCCGTCATCGGCTTCATCGCCGGGTTCGTGATGTTCGGCGCGGTGCTGTTCCTGCCGCTCTACCAGCAGTCCGTGCAGGGCGCGTCCGCGACCAACTCCGGGTTGCTGCTGCTGCCGATGCTCGGCGCGATGCTCGTCACCTCGATGGTCGCCGGGCGGGTCACCACCAGCACCGGGCACTACAAGGCCTTCCCGATCGTGGGCAGTGCGCTGATGGCGGTCGGGCTGTACCTGCTGTCGCTCATGGACACGGATACGTCGCGACTGACGTCCGGGGTCTACATGGCCGTGGTCGGTGCCGGGATGGGCTGCCTGATGCAGATCACCATGCTGGTCTCGCAGAACAGCGTCGAGATGAAGGACATGGGCGTCGCGTCCTCCACGACCACCCTGTTCCGTACGCTCGGGTCGTCCTTCGGGGTCGCCATCATGGGCGCGCTCTTCAACAACCGCGTCCAGGACGTGATGGCCGAGCGGGCCGGGGCCCTGGGCTCCAAGGTCACCGAACAGTCCGCCCAACTGGACGCGGCCAGCCTCGCGAAGCTGCCGGTCGCCGCGAGGGAGGCGTACCAGCACGCGGTGTCCGCCGGTACGCACTCGGCGTTCCTCCTCGGAGCCGTGGTCGCGGTCGTCGCCCTCGTCGCGGCCGTGTTCGTCAAGGAGGTCCCACTGAGGGGCGGCCCGACACCGAAGCCGACCGAGACGGTCTGAGACGGCCCGAACCCGGACGGCCCGCAGCGATTACGGCTGCGGGCCGTCTGTTGTTGCGGGGCTTGCGTTGAGTGGTGGCTGCGGGGCGGTGGGGGCGTTTGCGCAGTTCCCCGCGCCCCTGGGTGGGGTGGGTGGCTGGTGTCGTGGGTTCGGCGTGGGCCGGTGAGGGCGTTCGCGCAGTTCCCCGCGCCCCTGACAGCACAGCCCGGCCTTTGCCTTTAGGGGCGCGAGGAACCGCGCACTCGGCCCAGTGCGACCCGCAGCCAACGCCCAACCTGAACCCCAACTCACCCGGGGGCGCGAGGAACCGCGCACTCAGCGGAAACTCACCCGCCCCAACACCCCACGCCCACCCCAACTCACCCAGGGGCGCGAGGAACCGCGCACTCAGCCGAAACTCACCCGCCCCAACAGCCCACGCCCACCCAGACCCACCAAGGGGCGCGGGGAACTGCGCGCTCAACCCCCACTTACCCGCACCCAACACCCACCCGCACCTACCCCCCGGGCCCCCACACCCCCGCAGACCGCTAAGGAAGCATAGGAAAACTCCCCGTATTCGTCGGCGCATGTTCCGGCAGCCACAGCACGGCGACCGCCCCCTCGACCGGCCCCGAGCCGACGCCGAGCCCCACGTTGCGGAAGGTCAACCGCGCACCGAGGACCCGCGCCTGGCCCGCCGCGATGGTGAGGCCGAGCCCGTGGCCGTGCCCCGCCCGGTCGCTGCTGCCCGTGCGGAAGCGGCTCGGGCCCTCCGCGAGGAGATCGGCAGGGAAGCCGGGCCCGTGGTCGCGGACCCGGATGACCCGCCCCTCGACGGAGATCTCGATGGGCGGCTTGCCGTGCTTGCCGGCATTGGCGATGAGGTTGCCCACAACCCGCTCCAGACGACGCGGATCCGTGGTGACCAACGACTCGTGCACCACCCGCACTTCGATGTCCGGATGAGTGGAGGCGACCCGCCGGCTGATGAACTCACCGAGGTTGATGTCCTGCAACTCGGCCCGCTCGGACGCCCCGTCGAGCCGAGCCACCTCCAGCACGTCCTCGACGAGCGTGCGCATCGCCTGGGCCCGGTCCCTGACCAGCTCGGACGGCCGCCCAGGCGGCAGCAGTTCGGCCGCGGTGAGCAGCCCGGTCACCGGCGTGCGCAACTCGTGCGCGATGTCCGCGGTGACCCGCCGCTCGGCCTCGTACCGCTGCTTCAGCGCGTCCGCCATGGCGTCCACCGCGTGCGCGAGGTCGTCGGTCTCGTCCCGTACGACACCGCCGATGGCGTCCCGCACCCGCACATCGCTCTGCCGCTGCGCGACCAGGTTCGCGGCGCTCGCCGCCTTGCGCAGGCGCCCCGAGAGCTGGCCGCCGACCAGCACGCCGAGGGCGCAGCCGCCGAAGATGACCGCGATCGAGCCGATGAGCAGGGCCTGGTCGAGGTCCGCCATGACATTGGCGCTGCGGTCCGTGAAACGGGTGTGCAGCGACAGGGTCCGGCCGTCCCGCATCGGCATGGCCGCCCAGATGTCGGGCACCCCGTCGTCGTTGTCCTGCACGAAGGTGGCCCGCCGCCCGGCCTTGACCTTGCGCAGCAGCTCCTGAGGCAGGTCCGGATCGTCCACCCTGGTGCCCAGCCGGGCCGCCCCGCTGGAGGTGTCGTAGTACCGTGCCGCGATCTGCAGCCGCTCGTCCTGCACATCGCGGGCGTTGTCCAGCATGGTGACCCAGGCGGCGTTGTGCACGACGATGCTGAGCACCAGCGCCACCAGTGCGCTGACCAGCGCGATCGCCGCACTCAGCTTCCAGCGCAGCCCGATCCGCAGCCCTCTGGGCAGCACCGGGATCCTCATCCCTTGAGCTTGTAGCCGAAGCCGCGGACCGTCTCGATCCGGTCCTGGCCGACCTTCGTACGCAGCCGCTGCACATGGACGTCGACGACGCGGGTGTCGCCGCCCCAGCCGTAGTCCCACACCCGCTCCAGCAGCTTGTCGCGCGACAGGACCGTACCCGGCGCCGACGAGAACTCCAGGAGCAGCCGCATCTCGGTGGGCGTCAGCGCCACCGGCGTACCGCCCCTGCGCACCTCCATGCCCACGGTGTCGATCTCCAGCACGCCGTCACCGTCGCCGAAGGACAGCACGCCACCGGCGGGGACGGACGAACCGCCCTCGGACTCGGCGGCCGATTGCGGCCCGCTCGCGTGCCCGAAGCGCCGCAGCACGGCACGGATCCGGGCGACCAGGACGGCCCCGTCGAAGGGCTTCGTCACATAGTCGTCGGCGCCCGCCTCAAGGCCCAGGACGACGTCGATCGAGTCGGCGCGGGCGGAGAGCATGATCACGGGCACGGTCGACTCGTCCCGGATCCGACGGCACAGCGACACCCCGTCGAGCCCCGGCACCATCACGTCGAGGAGCGCGATGTCGGGCCGGTCGGCGCGGAACGCCTCCAGACCCGACAGGCCGTCGGGCATCGCGGTGACCACGAAGCCGTCGCGCTCCAGCGCGAGTTGGGTGGCCTCGCGGATGACGTCGTCGTCCTCGACGAACAGGACGTGGGTCTGCTCTGCCATCCGGTGCTCTCAGTTTCTCGGTCGGTCGGGTCGGCCGCGGAGGTGGCCGGTCTAGTTCTCGGTCGGGACCGGCGTCTCGCCGCCCACCACTTTGCTGTAGTCGTTCGTCGTCCGGGCCCGCTCCGCGAAGCGGTTCGCCGTCCAGCGGTACGTGATGACCTCCTCGCCGGACGGATACTCCAGCGAATCGCCCTTCCCGTACACCTGCTGGGTGACCACCAGATCACCCCGGTCGATCTCCGCGTAGACCGGAGGCTCCTCGGCCCGGAAGACATTCTTGTACGCGTCACCGTCCTCGCGATACACGTACGAGCCGACGCCGACCGCGTCACCGCAGGTCATCACGTTGACCAGGACGTCGTCGGCGGTCCCGCCGGTGAGTTTTCCGTACGACACGTCGACCGGGTACTCGTCGCCGAAGCAGGGCTTCAGGTCGCGCTTGACCGCCGCGCTGACACCCGGGTCGGCCCGGACGAGCCTGATCGCGTCCGCGCGTGCCCTGGTCGGCGAGGCGGAGGGGGTGCCGGCTTCCACGGCGCCCGCGGACACGGAGTCCGAGGCGGGGCCCTCGTCGCGGGCGCCGGTGCCGCCCGTGCCGCAGGCGGACACCAAAAGGCCGAGGGCGGCGAGCACGGCCACCGCCGCGATCACCGCCTTCAAGGGCCCGCCGGGCCGTGGAACCGTAGTGCCTACGCCGCGCAACGCTCCCGCTCCTCACGCTCCGGCACACCCGCGCCGAATCCGTCGTGTTCGTCGGACGCCCGGCGCTCCAGCTCCTCGCGGAGCCGGGCGAGCGCCCGGTGCAGTGTGCTCTTGACCGTGCCGGCCGACATGCCGAGGGCGGCGGCGGTCTCCTCCGTGGACATCTGCTCCCAGTGTCGCAGCACGACGACACTGCGTTGTTTCGGAGCGAGCACCTTCATGATGTCCATCAGGAGCGCGCGGTCGGCGTGCTGCTCGGTGGAGTCGTCCACGCTCGCGTCCGGCAGCTGCTCGGTGGGGACCTCCTCCAGCTTGCGGGCCCGCCACCACTCCGTACGCGTGTTGATCATGACGCGGCGCAGATAGGCGTCGGCGAGACGCTTGTCGGCGATGCCGTCCCAGCGGCCGTACGTGCGGACCAGCGCGGTCTGCAGGAGGTCCTGGGCGTCGACAGGGTCGGGGACCAGGCGGCGTGCGCTGCGCAGCAGCGCGTCCTGCCGGGTGCGTACGTACTCTTCGAACTCGAGCACCTCGCCATGCGCCATTCCAACCGCCTCCGTCCCCGTGTTCCGGCCTGTGTGCTGCCGGTTGTCCGTTGCCTGCCGTACCGCTGGTCCGCGGTACGGCAATGAAGTTACGGAGCGGTTGTCACGGGGCTGTCCGAACGAGCCTGCGGGAAGCGCTCGGCTGTCCGTCGGTTGTGTAACGGAAGTAGGGGATGGGTAAAGCGAGGTGACGACTGGGGCGGGTATGGGGCGTTTTGCCCACCGGGAGTTGTCAAGACGAACTGTCACTGACCCCGGTGGAACCTGTGAGTCAGCTCAGTGGGAGCCGGTACAGACCGCCCGCGAGGGGCTCGACGAGTCCGTCGGCTACCAGCCCGTCCAAGGACCGGGCGCGTTGGACCGGCTCGTCCCACACCCGGTCCAGGACCGACTGCGGAACCGGCGCGACCGCCTCGCGCAGCACGGCGAGCAGCCGGCCGCGCACCTGCCGGTCCGTACCCGCGTACGTCTGTCCGCGCCGCGGCGGCCCCTCGTGCGCGGGCTTGCCGCCGAGCCGCCACGCGCACTGGGCCGCGATCGGGCACCGCACACAACTCTCGTTCTTCGCCGTGCAGACGAGCGCGCCGAGCTCCATGGACGCGGCGGCCCAGAGCGAGGCCGTGCGCTCGTCGTCGGGCAACAGGGCGCGGGCCAGCTTGCGTTCGGCGGCGGTCGTGGCGTTCGGCGGGTACTGGACACCGGTGACGGCCCGCGCGAACACGCGCCGCACGTTCGTGTCGAGCACGGCGTGCCGCTGCCCGTACGCGAAGGAGGCCACCGCGGCCGCCGTGTACTCACCGATGCCGGGCAGCGCGAGCAACTGGGCGTGCTCCGTGGGTACGTCGCCGCCGTGGCGCTCCGTTATGGCGACCGCGGCGCCGTGCAGTCGCAGCGCGCGGCGCGGATAGCCGAGGCGGCCCCAGGCGCGGACGGCCTCGCCCGGCGCGTCCTCGGCGAGGTCGGCGGGGCGCGGCCAGCGGGCGAGCCACTGCTCGTACACCGGCAGCACCCGGCTCACCGGCGTCTGCTGCAGCATGAACTCGCTGACCATCACTCCCCACGGTCCCGCGTCGGCCCGCCGCCATGGCAGGTCGCGCGCGTTGTCCTCGAACCAGTCGATGACAGGGGCGTGCAGGTCGTCGCCGACGGTCTCTTGCGCGTCGGCCTGGGCGTGGGATGTGGGTTTCGTGGGCGCAGTCATGGCACCCCGATCCTCCCATGCGGGGGCGTCTCCGACGGTTTGGCTGGGGGTGCGCGTTGGGTTTTGGGTGCGGGTGGGTGGGGGCTGAGCGCGCAGTTCCCCGCGCCCCTGGGTGGGTGAGGGCTGGGGATGTGATGTGCGTGCGGGTGATCCGTGGCTGAGCGCGCCGTTCCCCGCGCCCCTAAAGGACTGCGCAGTTCCCCGCGCCCCTTACAGGGCGTCTCCGGGGCGATGATCTGTAAAAGATGATGGTCTGGGCGGCGGGTGGGGACAGTGAAGTCCCGGATCTCTCGTACAGTTTGCGCCGTGGGATCTATGCGCAATCCGGTCGGGCCGCTTCCCTCCTCCATCTACTGGCGACGGAGGGCCGTTCTCGTGTCCGTGGTCGCGGTGTTGGCGCTGCTGGTCACGTGGGTGGTGACCTCTGACGGCGGGGGCGGCGGCAAGAACGACGCCGACGGGTCCAACGACAAGAACCCCACCGCCTCGATCACCCCGGGCCCCTCCGGCTCCGACCCCGCGATCAGCCAAGCCCCGGGCGGGCGCGACGAGTCGGACGACGGAAGCGACACCGGCTCCGGCGGCTCGGCGGGCTCCGGGGACTCGGACGGTTCCACCTCCGGGGGGTCCGGAGGATCCGGCGGATCCACCTCGGGCGGTGGCGGAGTGGACGACGGCGCGGGCGGCGGAGGCTCCGGCGACACGCTCCCGGCCGGCTCCAGCCTGCCCAACTGCACCGCCGGTGCCGTGAAGTTGACCCTGCGGAGCGTCAACAACGCGTACGCGCCCGGCGAGAAGCCCACCTTCGAACTGATCGCCAAGAACTCCTCGTCCAGCGACTGCAAGCTCGATCTGGGCCCCAAGAGCGCGGTCCTGACCATCACCCAGGCGGACAGCGACGACGAGATCTGGTCCTCGGCCGACTGCCCGACAGGCGCCGCCTCCATCCTCTTCCGCATCCCCGCCAACGACCGCGTAACCCACACCATCCAGTGGAACCGCAAGTCCAGCGCCCCCGAATGCGCCACCCCACCCGCCATCACAGCAACCCCCGGCACCTACTTGGTAGAAGCCAAGGCCCCATCCTTCACAAAAACCCAGACATCCTTCGTCCTGAAGAAGGACTAGCGGAGGGCAACGGCCTCAGCAGAGACGCGCTCCACGGGGGCAAGGGGGACGGCCGGCACAGTCTTTCTGGGGCCACGGGGGGACCGGCGCAGTCTCTAGGGGCGCGGGGAACGGCGCAATCTTTTAGCGCCACGAGAACCGCCGCAGCCTTTGGGCCCACGGGGACCGCCGCAGCCCTCAGGGGCGCGGGGAACGGCGCAATCTTTTAGGGGCGCGAGGAACTGCGCGGGCAACCGAATCCGACGGCCACACAACACACACCCTCACCCCACCCACCCAGGGGCGCGAGGAACTGCGCGACCAGCCCCACCAACCCGCACCCCCCGCCAAACCGCCGGCGGCTACACGTACCGCTCAAGAATCGAAGACTCAGCCAACCGAGAAAGCCCCTCCCGCACACTACGAGCCCGAGCCTCCCCCACCCCATCCACGGTCTGCAGATCATCCACACTCGCAGCGAGCAGCTTCTGCAACCCACCGAAGTGCTCAACAAGCCGGTCGATAATGGCCCCCGGCAGTCGCGGCACCTTGGCCAACAACCGGAACCCGCGGGGCGAAACCGCGGAGTCGAGCGCCTCGGGCGACCCCGTGTACCCCAACGCCCGAGCCACCGTAGGCAGTTCGAGAAGCTCCGCATGGGTGAGCGCGTCGAGCTCGAACAACGCCTCGTCGACGGTCCGCGACCGCTTGGCGGTCGGCTCGGGCACGTAGTCCCGCACGACAAGCTCCCGCTCGGGCTCGACCCCGGCGATCAACTCGTCCAGTTGAAGCGCGAGCAGCCGCCCGTCCGTGCCCAACTCGACCACGTACTCGGCGATCTCGGTCGCGATCCGGCGCACCATCTCCAGCCGCTGGGCGACGGCCGAGACGTCCCGGACGGTGACGAGGTCCTCGATCTCGAGGGCGGACAACGTGCCGGCGACCTCGTCGAGGCGGAGCTTGTACCGCTCCAGCGTGGCCAGCGCCTGGTTCGCGCGGGAGAGGATCGCGGCCGAGTCCTCCAGGACCCGCCGCTGCCCGTCCACGTAGAGCGCGATCAGCCGCATGGACTGGGAGACGGAGACGACGGGGAAGCCGACCTGCTTGCTCACCCGGTCCGCCGTGCGGTGACGGGTGCCCGTCTCCTCCGTGGGGATGGTGGGGTCGGGCACCAGCTGCACACCGGCCCGCAGGATCTTGGTGATGTCCTTGTCGACGATGATGCCGCCGTCGAGCTTGCACAGCTCGCGCAGCCGGGTCGCCGTGAACTCGACGTCCAGCACGAAACCGCCGCTGCACATCGCCTCGACGGTCTTGTCCCAGCCGAGCACGATGAGCCCGCCGGTGTTGCCGCGGAGAATGCGCTCCAGGCCGTCACGGAGCCCTGTGCCGGGTGCCACGGCGCTGAGTGAGGTGCGCATCAGGCCATCGGCACCGGAACTCCCGGCGGACTTGCCGGGAACTGCTGCCCGGTCGTTGGCTGCCACTGCACTCCTCCGGTCGCAGGTGTCTGGGGGCGCCCTGAGTTCGTACGGACGGGCGAGACCTGGGCAAAGTCTACCGGCGCTCTTCCTCGTCCCGTGGGGCCTCTCGCCGACGCGACCTCGGGAGGACCCTCAGCGCGTCTCCCATGTCGGCGACTTCCAGGACCTTCATGCCCGCAGGGATCTTGCCCGGATCGCCCGGAACGAGGGCGTGGGTGAAGCCCAGACGATGGGCTTCGGCGAGTCTGCGCTGGACGCCCGTGACCCGTCTGACCTCGCCTGCGAGGCCCACTTCCCCGATCGCGACGAGGTTCTTGGGCAGCGGGGTGTCGCTCGCGGCGCTGGCCAGCGCGAGCGCGATCGCGAGGTCCGCGGCGGGCTCGGTGAGCTTCACACCGCCGACCGTCGCGGTGTAGATGTCCCGCTTCCCGATGGCACTGATCCGGCCGCGCTGCTCCAGAACGGCGAGCATCATCTGGACCCGGGAGGTCTCCAGACCGGAGGTCGTACGCCTCGGCGTGGGGATCTGGGTGTCCACGGTGAGCGCCTGGACCTCGGCCACGAGGGGGCGGCGGCCTTCCAGGGTGACGGTCAGACAGGTGCCGGGCACCGGCTCGGCACGGCGGGTCAGGAACAGACCGCTCGGGTCGGTCAGGCCCGTGATGCCCTCGTCGTGCAGTTCGAAGCAGCCGACCTCGTCCGTCGTCCCGTAACGGTTCTTGACGCCCCGTACGAGCCGAAGGCGCGCGTGCCGGTCGCCCTCGAAGCTGAGGACGACGTCCACGAGGTGCTCCAGGAGGCGCGGTCCCGCGATGGCGCCGTCCTTGGTGACATGGCCCACCAGCAGCGTGGCCATGCCGCGCTCCTTGGAGGCGCGGATCAGGGCGCCGGCCACCTCACGGACCTGGGACATGCCTCCGGGGGCGCCGTCGATCTCCGGAGAGGCCACCGTCTGCACGGAGTCGACGATGAGCAGGGACGGCTTCACCGCGTCCAAGTGGCCGAGGACCGCGGCCAGATCGGTCTCCGCCGCCAGATACAGGTGGTCGTCGATCGCCTTGATGCGGTCGGCGCGCAGCCGGACCTGGCTCGCCGACTCCTCACCCGTGATGTAGAGCGTGCGGTGCTCGTCACTGGCCGCCTTCGCCGCCACGTCCAGCAGCAGCGTGGACTTGCCGACGCCCGGTTCGCCCGCCACGAGCACGACCGCGCCCGGTACGAGACCGCCGCCGAGCACCCGGTCCAGCTCGGGCACGCCGGTCGAGCGGGCGGTCGCCTGCCGGCCGTCGACCTCGCCGATGGGCAGCGCGGACGTGGTGACCCGGCCGGGGGCCGTCGTCCGTACCGCGGGCGTGCCGTACTCGTCGATCGTCCCCCACGCCTGGCACTCGGGGCAGCGGCCGAGCCACTTGGCCGCCTGCCAGCCGCACTCGGTGCAGCGGTAGGACGGCCGGTCCTTCGCGGTCTTCGTACGGGCAGCCATGACACGAACCGTAACCGCCCCCACTGACAGCGCGGTCCCGGTCCGTTCCGCGCCCGATGCCGATAACCGGGCACCCTTCACAAACCGGCCACGACTCGTCAGGAACACGCCATGGAATTCAGGGTTCCTGTCCCCTTATGAGGGATCGTTTCACCCGTACGGATTAAATGTGCGCAAGCAGCAAGAAGGGGCCACCGCGCGGCCCCTACGGTCGCACGGGTGATGAGCCGCAGTCCCGAGACCTCGACCCGCACCACCAGCGCACACCGGGCGCACCGCGAGGCGCGCGACCGGGCGGCGGCGCGCACGCTGGCACAGTGCCCGCCTCCGCGCTACGAGCCGTACCTGGACGGTCTGTTCACCTACTGCCTGTCCGTGCTGTGCGACCACGACACGGCGACCGCCGCCCTCGGCGACGTACTCGCGCTCGCCGAGCGCCGCGGCCAACGCGGCCCGGAGGCGCCCGACGACCGCAGGGCCTGGCTGTACGCCCTCGCCCGCTGGTCCTGCCTGCGCAAGCTCGCCGAGGCCAAGCAGAAACGTCATGGCGCCCATGCGCTGGGACGATCCGAGGGCGCGCACGCCTCCGGCCGCTCCCAGGGCGCGTACGCCGAGGGCCGTCCCCAAGGCGCGTACGCCGGAGTCCACCGCGCCGCCGCCGCGGTCGCGGACCGTCCCGGCGGCCAGACGGCCGACCGGGCGGCCGACCCCGCCTCCGAACGAACCGCGGACCCGACCGCCGACCTCCTCTCCGCCGCCGAGGAGGACCGTCGCCGTCGTGAACTTGCGCTGCTGGCCTGGCCGGAGGCCGCCGGTACGACGCCCGAACAGCGTGAGGCGCTCGAACTGGCCGTACGGCACCAGCTCGCCGCGCACGAGGTCGCCGCCGTCCTCGGCATGGACCTGGCCGCCGCCCGCGAACTCCTCGCGACGGCCGCCTGCGAGGTCGAGCGCACGCGCGCGGCCCTCGCCGTCGTCGAGACCGGCACCTGTCCGGGAGTCACCCGGCTCACCGGCGACAACCACCTCGTCCTCAGCACGGCCCTGCGCCGCGAACTGGTCCGGCACGTCGACGACTGCCCGCGCTGTCGCCGTACGGCCGAGCGCGCGGTCCCCGGCTCCTGGCCCGGCACCAGCGTCACACCCGCCGCGCTGCCCGTACTCGAAGCCCCGCGCGCGGCCCTCCACCGGGCGATGACGCACGTCCCACGCGCGCGGGGCGGCGGTCCGCGCTTCGACCGGCGCGGGTTCCCGATGGACCCCAAGGACCGCGCGGCCCGCCGTGACCGCCTCCGCGCGCGTGCCGTCACCACCACCGTCGTCGCCACGGTCGTGGCGGCCCCGGTGCTCGCCCTGTGGGCGGCCTACCGTGGCGCACCCCTCACCGGCGAGGGAGCGGACGGCCGCCCGGTCACCGCGAACGAGGCGCAGGACTCCGACGGGCTCGGCGGCGAGTCACCCGGCTACGAGAACGCCGGCAACGCCAGCACCAGGCCCGATCCCCGCTTCACGCCGGGCCGCGACTCGCCCGACGTCTCCGTGGAAGTCATCGGCGTGGCCTCGGGACAACAGAAAACCGGCCTCTCCGTAGAGGCCGGTTCCAGCGGCGACACGACACTGATCACCCTCACGGCGACCGGGAGTTCACCGGTCCGCTGGTCCGCGCACACCGGGGCGTCCTGGCTCTACCTCAGCCAGTCGTCCGGAACGCTGGAGCCGGGCGAGTCGTTGACGATCAAGGTGTACGTCGACCATCTGCGCGAGCCGATCGGCCCCTGGAGCGCCAGCGTGTCGGTCGCGCCAGCGGGCGCCGTGGTCACGATCGACGGCTACGGGACGGCGGGCCCGAGCCCGACGCATCCAGGACCCCGCCCGGACCCGCCCACGCCGACACCGACCCATCCCGGTCCGACCGGCCCGGGCCCCGACCCGGAGCCCACACCGAGCGATCCGTCCCCGTCCAGCCCCGATCCCGAGCCCACGCCCACCGACACGGCTCCGTCGGACCCGGAGCCGGAACCCCCGCCGGAGTCCTCCGGAGGTTCTACGCCGCCGCCCAGTGACAGCGGCAGTCCCAGTGACAGTGGCGACCCGAGCCCGTCGGAGGGGTGAACGCTTCCGCGGGCGGGGTCGTCGGCGGTGGGTCGGCGTCCGCCGGTCGTCGTGGGCCGGTCGCGGAAGCGCGGCGGAGCCGCACGATGTCGCAGCCCCGCGCTTGTTACGGGGTGCTGCGGGCCGGGTCCGCCGGATGCGGAGCCACCAACGGCAGCTGGGACGCCAGGCGCTCCTCGCAGAGCTCCACCAGGCGGTCGTAGCCGGCCTTGCCCATCAGTTCGATCAGTTCGGGCCGGTAGGAGACGTAGACCGGGTCGCCCGCGCCGTGCGCGGAGGTCGCCGAGGTGCACCACCAGTGCAGGTCGTGGCCGCCTGGACCCCACCCGCGGCGGTCGTACTCGCCGATCGAGACCTGGAGCACCCGGGTGTCGTCGGGCCGGTCGATCCACTCGTACGTACGCCGGACCGGGAGCTGCCAGCAGACGTCCGGCTTGGTCTCCAGGGGCTCGCGGCCCTCCTTGACGGCCAGGATGTGCAGCGAGCAGCCCGCGCCGCCCGCGAAGCCCGGCCGGTTCTGGAAGATGCACGAGCCCTGGTACGGCCGGGTCTGCCGGTCGCCGTCCTCGTCCTTCGAGACCCAGCCCGTCTCCGTCCCCACCTCGTGGTTCTGCCACATCTCCGGCGTGAGTCTCGCCACATGTCCGGCGACGCGCTTCTCGTCGTCCTCGTCCGAGAAGTGGGCGCCCAGCGTGCAGCACCCGTCGTCCGCGCGGCCCGCCTGGATGCCCTGGCAGCCGCTTCCGAAGATGCAGTTCCAGCGAGAGGTCAGCCATGTCAGATCGCAGCGGAAGAGCTGCTCGTCGTCGGCCGGATCCGGGAACTCCACCCACGCACGCGCGAAGTCGAGCCCCTTCTCGTCACCCTGCTCCGGGACGGCCGGGGACTTCTTGGACTTGGGCGAACCCTTGGCGGACTTGGCGGACACTGCCGACTTGTCGGCCTTTGCCTTTTTCGTCTTTGGCACAGGTCCAGGGTAAGTGGCCGGGAAGCCATCCGGGGACTGCTGGGCGTTCCGCGCGCAGTAGCGTTCCGTACATGAGACTCGGTGTCCTCGACGTGGGTTCGAACACGGTGCATCTGCTGGTGGTGGATGCACACCCCGGCGCGCGCCCGCTGCCCGCGCATTCGCACAAGGCGGAGCTGCGGCTCGCCCAACTCCTCGACGAGAGCGGCGCGATCGATTCTGTAGGAGTCGACAAACTGATCGCCGTTGTCCAGGAGGCGCTGGAGGCCGCCGAGGACAAGGGCGTGGAGGACCTGCTGCCGTTCGCGACCTCCGCGGTGCGCGAGGCCAGCAACGCCGACGACGTACTGGCCCGGGTGCGTGCCGAGACCGGCGTCGAGCTCCAGGTCCTCACCGGGGCCGAGGAGGCGCGGCTCACGTTCCTGGCGGCCCGCCGCTGGTTCGGCTGGTCGGCGGGGAAGCTGCTCGTCCTCGACATCGGCGGCGGCTCCCTGGAGATCGCGTACGGCATCGACGAGGAGCCGGACGCGGCGGCCTCGCTGCCGCTGGGCGCGGGCCGGCTGACCGCGGGCTGGCTGCCGAACGATCCCGCGGACCCGGGGGACATCAGGGCCCTGCGCCGCCATGTGCGGGCCCAGATCGCCCGTACGGTCGGGGAATTCAGCCGCTTCGGCGCGCCCGACCACGTGGTCGCGACCTCCAAGACCTTCCGGCAGCTGGCCCGTATCGCGGGGGCCGCCCGCTCGGCCGACGGCCTGTACGTCCAGCGCGAACTCAAGCGCCGCTCCCTGGAGGACTGGGTCCCCCGCCTCGCCGCCATGACCACCGCCGAACGCGCCGAACTCCCCGGCGTCTCCGAAGGCCGCGCCAACCAACTCCTTGCCGGCGCCATCGTCGCCGCCGGCGCCATGGACCTCTTCGGCGTAGAAACCCTCGAAATCTGCCCCTGGGCCCTGAGAGAGGGCGTAATCCTCCGAACCCTGGACCAGATGGCGACCCCAGAACCCCCCACCCCACGCCCATGAGGGGCCTTTAGGGGCGCGGGGAACGGCGCAATCTTTTAGGGGCGCGAGGAACTGCGCGGGCAACCGGATCCGACCGTCACGCGACACACACCTTCACCCCCACCCACCCAGGGGCGCGGGGAACGGCGCAATCTTTTAGGGGCGCGAGGAACTGCGCGGGCAACCCAATCCGACGGCCACGCGAAACACACCCTCACCCCCACCCACCCAGGGGCGCGGGGAACTGCGCACCAAGCCACACCCAACCCGCACCCACCCACCCAACTCACCCACGACCGAATCCCCAACCCCGACCCGTCACCCCCCGGCCAAAGCCCCCCACCCGAACACAACCACCAGAGCCACCCCGTAACCTGTCCCCGTGGCAGAACCAGTCGTGCGCATCCCGGATGCGAAGGTCGCCCTGTCCACGGCCTCCGTATACCCGGAGTCGACGGCAACGGCCTTCGAGATCGCCGCACGCCTCGGCTACGACGGCGTAGAGGTCATGGTCTGGACCGACCCCGTCAGCCAGGACATCGAGGCCCTCCGCCGCCTGAGCGACTACCACCAGGTCCCGATCCTCGCGATCCACGCCCCCTGCCTGCTCATCACCCAGCGCGTCTGGTCCACCGACCCGTGGACCAAACTCCAGCGCGCCCAGTCGGCAGCCGAGAAACTCGGCGCGAGCACGGTCGTCGTACACCCCCCGTTCCGCTGGCAGCGCCAGTACGCACGCGACTTCGTCACCGGAATCTGGCGCATGGCGAACGAGACGGACGTCCGGTTCGCCGTCGAAAACATGTACCCCTGGCGCTACCGCGACCGCGAGATGCTCGCCTACGCCCCCGACTGGGACGTCACGAAGGACGACTACCGCCACTTCACGATCGATCTCAGCCACACGGCGACCGCCCGCACGGACGCGCTCCAGATGATCGACCGCATGAGCGACCGCCTCGGCCACGTCCACCTCGCCGACGGCAACGGCTCCAACAAGGACGAGCACCTCGTCCCCGGCCGCGGCACACAGCCCTGCGCCGAGCTGCTGGAACGCCTCGCCCTGTCCGGCTTCGACGGTCACGTCGTCATCGAGGTCAACACCCGCCGCGCCATGTCCAGCGCCGAACGTGAGGCCGACCTCGCGGAGGCCCTCGCCTTCACCCGGCTCCACCTGGCCTCGGCCGTACGGGTCCCGCGCACGTGACCAGCGCCGCCCCGCGCCGCCGCGGACGCCCCTCCCACGCGGACTCCGCGGACGCCCCCGCCGCCCGCGACCGCATCCTCGCGGCGGCCCGCGAGGAGTTCTCCGAGCGGGGCTACGAGAAGACGTCCGTACGCGGCATCGCCAAGGCCGCGGGCGTGGACTCGGCCCTCGTGCACCACTACTTCGGCACCAAGGAGCAGGTCTTCGAGGCGTCCATCGAGGTCGCCTTCGGGCCCCTCCTGAGCGCCCCGGGCTCGATCGCGGAAGGCCCCCTGGACGGCGTCGGCGAGCGACTGGCCCGCTTCTTCTTCGGGGTCTGGGAGAACCCGGCGACCCGCAAGGCGCTGCTCGCGATCATCCGCTCAGCCGTGAACAACGAGGTCGCGGCCTCGGTCTTCCGTCGCCTCATCTCGGCCCAGCTGCTTCGCCGCGTCGCCGCCCAGCTGGACACGCCGGACGCCGAACTGCGCGCCGAGCTGGCCGCCGCTCAGCTCGTGGGCATCGCGATGCTGCGGTACGTGATCAAGGTCGAACCCCTGGCCTCGGCGAACCCGGAACAGATCATCGCAAGGGTGGCCCCGGTGATTCAGGCCCACCTGACGAACCCCTGAGCCTTTCAAGGGGCGGGACCGTGACACGTACGGCTCCGGCGCGTGGGCGGGACCGGCCACATAAAGGCCCCGCCCCGCAGCCGACCACCGAGACAGCCATCCCGCATTCCGGACGCCGTGTCCAACCCCTGGATGACGGGCGTACGCTCGACGTGAGTCATTACTCTCCCGAAGGAGCGAGCTGCGATGCCCGAGCTGAGGTCCCGCACAGTCACCCACGGCCGCAACATGGCGGGCGCACGCGCCCTTATGCGCGCCTCCGGTGTACCGGGCGCGGACATCGGCCGCAAGCCGATCATCGCGGTCGCCAACAGTTTCACCGAGTTCGTGCCCGGCCACACCCACCTCCAGCCGGTCGGCCGGATCGTGAGCGAGGCCATCACGGCCGCGGGCGGCATCCCGCGCGAGTTCAACACGATCGCGGTCGACGACGGCATCGCGATGGGCCACGGAGGCATGCTCTACAGCCTGCCCTCCCGCGACCTGATCGCGGACAGCGTCGAGTACATGGTGGAGGCCCACTGCGCCGACGCCCTGATCTGCATCTCGAACTGCGACAAGATCACGCCCGGCATGCTGATGGCGGCCCTGCGCCTGAACATCCCGACGGTCTTCGTCTCCGGCGGCCCCATGGAGTCCGGCCGCGCGACCCTGGTCGACGGCACGGTCCGTACGCTCGACCTGGTCGACGCGATCTCCGACGCCGTGAACGACAAGATCTCGGACGAGGACATCCTCCGTATCGAGGAGAACGCCTGTCCGACCTGCGGCTCCTGTTCCGGCATGTTCACGGCCAACTCCATGAACTGCCTGACGGAGGCCATCGGCCTCTCCCTCCCCGGCAACGGCTCGGTCCTCGCCACGCACACCGCCCGCAAGGCGCTGTACCAGGACGCGGGGCGCACGGTGATGGACATCACCCGCCGCTACTACGAGCAGGACGACGAGACGGTCCTGCCGCGCAACATCGCCACGATCGCGGCCTTCGAGAACGCCATGGCGCTCGACATCGCCATGGGCGGCTCGACCAACACGATCCTGCACCTGCTGGCCGCGGCCCAGGAGGCCGAGGTCCCCTTCGGCCTGGACGAGATCAACGCCGTCTCGCGCCGCGTGCCCTGCCTCGCCAAGGTCGCCCCGAACGTGGCCAAGGACCGGACGTACTACATGGAGGACGTGCATCGGGCCGGAGGTATCCCCGCTCTGCTCGGCGAACTGCACCGCGGCGGTCACCTGAACGAGGACGTGCACTCGGTCCACAGCCCGTCCCTCTCCGACTGGCTGAAGACCTGGGACGTCCGCGCCGGCTCCCCGTCCCCCGAGGCGCTGGAGCTGTGGCACGCGGCACCCGGCTGTGTCCGTTCCGCCGAGGCCTTCTCCCAGTCCGAGCGCTGGGAGGCCCTCGACGAGGACGCGGAGGGCGGCTGCATCCGCTCGGCGGAGCACGCGTACTCCAAGGACGGCGGCCTGGCGGTCCTGAAGGGCAACCTCGCCGTCGACGGCTGTGTCGTGAAGACGGCGGGCGTGGACGAGTCGATCTGGACCTTCGAGGGCCCGGCGGTCGTCTGCGAGTCGCAGGAGGAGGCCGTCGACAAGATCCTCAAGAAGGAGATCACGCACGGCGACGTCGTCGTCATCCGCTACGAGGGCCCCAAGGGCGGCCCCGGCATGCAGGAGATGCTCTACCCGACGTCCTTCCTGAAGGGCCGCGGCCTCGGCAAGACCTGCGCCCTGATCACCGACGGACGTTTCTCCGGCGGCACGTCCGGCCTGTCCATCGGCCACGCCTCCCCGGAGGCGGCCTCCGGCGGCACGATCGCCCTCGTCAAGGACGGCGACCGCATCCGCATCGACATCCCGAACCGCGGCATCGAGCTCCTGGTCTCCGACGAGGAGCTGGCCACCCGCCGCGAGGCCCTGAACGGCGTCTACGCCCCGGCCGCCCGCGAGCGAAAGGTCTCCGCCGCCCTCCGCGCGTACGCGGCGATGGCGACCAGCGCCGACAAGGGCGCAGTCCGAGACGTCTCCAAACTCGGCTGACCCCGCCCCACCCCCACCACGTGAACCCGCCCGGTCCTCACCACCGGGCGGGTTCGCCGTTTCCGGGAACTACCAGCCGGCGGGCTTGCGGGCGTCCACCGCGAAGACGCTTCCGTCGGGCGCGCTTCCGTAGACCCGGTTGCCCACGACCAGAGGCACGGGCAATTCAGAGACGACCCCCTGGGTCCTGTCGCCGCTGAGCCGTGGACGGGTCTGGCCCAGCAGCTTTCCGGTACGCGCGTCGGCCGCGAGCAGCCGACCGTCGGGGGAGGCGACGTACACATGCCGGTCGTCGACGGTCGGCACCGACCCCCTGCTGACCGACGTCTCCAGCCGCCACCGCTGCTTGCCCGCTTCGAGGTCCACCGCCACCAGCGCCCCACCCGTGGCCAGGAAATAGGCCGTTCCATCGTGCAGGGCGGCCGTGGCGGACGGGAGCGGAAGCCCGAGAGGGATCCGCCGTACGCGGCCCGAGTCGTGCGTGTAGCCGACGACGCTCACGGTCTCCTGGTACGAGTTCTCCCCGGTCAGCCAGAGGGTGCCCTTCGCGGCCCCGACGGGGACGAGCAGTCCGTCGAGGCTGTGGCGCCACCGCACGTCCCCGGTCCGCAGATCCACCGCGATCACCTGAGTGCTCGTGCTGTCGGCGCCCAGTGTCGTCGCGTACGCGACCTCACCGCCGAAGTACGCGAAGGAGGGCTGGGCCCGGCCGGCCACGCGATGGCGCCACAGCCGGTCCCCGGTCCTGCCGTCGACACCGGTGACCATGCCGTCGGGTGAACTCAGCAGAACCGTATCGCCCGCGCTCTGCTGCACACTGCCCTCGTCCTCCGCGATGCCCAGCGTCCAGCGGGTCCTGCCCGTGTCGGGGTCGAGCGCGACGAGCTGCTTCTGGTCCGGGGTGACGGCGTGCACCAGTCCACCCGACAGGACGGGCGCGACCACGCCGTCGGCTCCGGCGGCTCCGGTCTTCCGCGTCCACCGCACCTTGCCGTTCAGCGGGTCGACGGAGGCGGCGAGCACACCGGGAGCAGCGCATCGCAGAGCCCCGGCTCCGTAGGTGCACTGGGACATGCCGCTCTTCCCGGTGCCCACCTTCGTGACCCACGGGCGGAACGTGTCGGCGGCGGCACGGCGTTCGGTGCCCGAGTCCGGACTACTGCCGGAGTCACCGTCGACGCTCTGCACCCCGAAGAGAAGCGCACCCCACACCGCCAGTACGGATACGACACCGGCGGCGACGGAAAGACGGACACGGTGGCGACGACGGTTGCGCGACGAGAGGTCACTGGAACCGACTGACGGATCTGGGTCTGGGTCTGGGGCTGAGTCCGGGTCCGGCCCGGAAGCCCCGGCTGCTGTACGTCCCTTGCCGCGCACGTGAGTCGGATCGTCCCCGGGCGGGGGAGCGGGCTTGTGCCCGGAGACGGCTTCGGCTTCGGCCCGGGCTTCGGTCTCGGCCCCCGGCTCCGATGTGCGCTGCGCGGGGATGAACGCCTGGGTGTCGTAGAGAGAGGAGACGAGCCGCAGTTCCGCCATGAGCTCGTCGGGCGTGGGCCGTTCGTCCGGCTCCTTGGCGAGGCAGCGGCCGACGAGCTGGGCCAGATCATCGGGGACACCCGTCAAGTCCGGCTCGTCGTGCACCACTTGATACGCGACGATGTAGGGGCTGTCGGAGTCGAAGGGCCCGCGCCCGGTGGCCGCGTGCACCAGGACCGACCCGAGGGCGAAGATGTCGGCGGCCGGGCCCACCTCGCGCGGGCGGCGGAACTGCTCGGGGGCCATGAACGGCGGGGTACCGATCAGCTTGCCGGTCTCCGTGCGCAGTTCACTGTCCGATGGCCGGGAGATGCCGAAGTCGATGACCTTGGGACCGTCCTCGGCGAGCAGGACGTTGCTCGGCTTGAGATCGCGGTGCACGACACCGGCACGGTGGATGTCGCGCAGACCCTCGGCGAGGCCGGCCATGACCTGACGCAGCTGCGCGGACGACAACGAGCCGTTCCGCTTCACGTGCTCGGCCAGGGTCAGCCCCGGTATGAACAGGGTGGCCATCCAGGGCCGCTCGGCCTCGGGGTCGGCGTCCACGACCGGTGCGGTGAAGGCACCGCTGACCCGCCGCGCGGCCGCGACCTCCTGCCGGAACCGTCCCCTGAACTCGGGGTCCTTGGCGAACTCGGCATGGACGACCTTCACCGCGAGCCGTAGCCCCGAGGTCGATCGCGCCAGATGGACGACACCCATACCGCCCGAGCCGAGGCGTGACTCAAGGCGGTACTGCCCGGCGTATTCGGGAAGTTCCGCTTCGGCACCGGATCCGGCGCTGCGTCGTGGCGGCATGGTCCACCCCCGTGAATTACGTACGCACGCGCGACGCACGGAGCCTAGTCGATGGTTCGTACGAGACCCACGCGGCTTGCTAGCCTCCGCGTGCACAAAGAAAAGAAAGTGTTTCAAGCCAACGCGTTCGCGACGATCAAGACAGGTGCGTCCGAACGCATCCAACGGGGGAGGCCCATATGGCTGTTGAAGAGATGGAGAGCGCGGAGGAGAGTTCGGGCGCGAGGGCGGAGGCGACTGTCACCGCGGCCCAGAAGCTCTACTCGATCGCACCCGGCTACACCGTGAACGTCCGCAGCGGCCCCGGCACCCAGTACCGCCTGGTCCGCACCCTGGCGGTGGGCTCCAAGGTGCCGATCTTCTGCCAGCGCCCGGGCGAGTCGATCAGCGGTCCCTACGGCACGACGAACATCTGGGACAACATCAAGGTCGGGGAGTACGTCTCCGACGCCTTCGTGAAGACGGGCAGCGACGGCTACGTGGCACCGCGCTGCAGCTGACCGCGTCGGGGCGGCCCGGCTCGCAGGCCACGAGCCGGCAAGCCGAGCCGCCCCTTCACTCACCTGCACCACCCACCCGTCGGCGCTCCGACGCACTCAGCAGCGCCTCGACACTTCGGCAGTCCCCCGCCCAGGGCGATAATCGACCCGTGAGCGACGAAACCGGCACCCCCACAGGCCCGCGCCCCGAACCGATCCGCTTCTTCGGAACGACCTGGGTGGACCACGACGGCGGCTACGCCGGCCGCCGCGCGGCCGTGGCCGCCGGCTCGCTGGCGGCTGCCGTGGCGAGCTGCCTGATCCTCCGCTTCGCCTACGAGGGCCTGGCGATCGCGGCCGTGGGCAGCTTCGTCACCCTCCTCGTCGTCGTGATGTTCGCGATCTGCAGCGCGATCGCCTTCCGCCGCACCTGGGAGGCCTTCACCGAGCGCCCCGACCCCGACACCCAGGCATCCCTCCGCGGCCTCCTGGCCATCGGTTTCGTAGGCGCCCTCCTGGCCTACTTCTTCCGCTCCCTCACCGAGGCCCCCGGCGAAAAACTCCACCGCCAGGAGTACGAAACGGCACGCACCGAACACACCCGCCGAGCCGCCCGCCGCACGGGAAACCCGTCCCGCAAGCGCAGGAGGGGCTGATTTTCAGCCCGTCCGGCGTTTGAGGACGAGGCCGCCAGGCCGATTTCCCCACCCACCCCGTCAGCCCCGCCCCACTCAGCCCGTCCGGCGTTTGAGGACGAGCGCGTTCAGCGCGATACGGGGGTTCGGGGGCGGAGCCCCTGAGTAAGGGACGGGATCGGGTAGGGGCGGCGGGGGCGAAAACCTCCCCACCCTCACCCCAACCTCTTACCGAGGCCCACTGTCCCCCACCCCCACCCAAGGCCACCATGGCGGCATGACCGCCTCCTCCCGCGCCCACCACCACACCCGAGCCCACTCCTTCAACGCCGCCGCAGCCCAGTACGCCGCAAACCGCCCCTCCTACCCACCCGCCCTCTTCGACACGATGGAGCACGCCGCAGGCCACCCCCTGGCAGGCGCCCGAGCCATCGACGTAGGCGCAGGCACAGGCATCGCAACCACCCTCCTGCACGCCCGCGGAGCGAACGTCGTAGCGGTCGAACCCGGCGCCGGCATGGCACGCCAGTTCCGCCGCACCCTCCCGGACATCCCCCTCGTACGAGGCGACGGCAACGCCCTCCCCTTCACCGACGCCTCCGCCGACTACGTGACCTACGCCCAGGCCTGGCACTGGACGGAACCGGCCCGCGCCGCCCCGGAGGCGATGCGCGTCCTGCGCCCGGGCGGCGCCCTCGCCCTCTGGTGGAACATGGACGCCCTGGACATCCCGTGGATCGCGGCTCAGGAGCAACGCGTCGCGCGGTACTTCGGCGGCGACGCCGTCGGCAAGAAGGGCGGCACCTCCGCCCGCGCCGAGCGGGCCTTCGCCGGCGCGATCACCGTCCCGGACATCACACATCACCAGGTCCGCTGGACCCGCAGCGTCCCCCTCGACACGCACCTCGCCAACATCGGCAGCCACTCGATCTTCCTCGTCCTCGGCGAGGAGGGCACGGCCTCCTTCCTGGCCGAGGAGCGCGAGCACCTCCTGGAGGTGTTCCCGGACGGCATCGTCGAGGAGACGTACGACGTAGACCTCCTGGTCGCACTCCGCCCCTGACCCCACCACCCCCCACCGAACACCCACGACCCACCACTGAACGCCCGACACCCAGCACCGAACGCCCGCGACTCACCCGCGGGCGCCCACCACCCACCACCGGGTGCCCGCCACCGAGCTCCCGGCGCCAGGCCATCAGGCCCCCAGCGCCCCACGCACCGCACGAGCCTCCACCCCGCGCCTCAGCCCGCCATGCCCCGCCCAGCCACGCCCCCGCCCAGGCTTGACGCCTCCACCCTGCAGGAGCATTATTCATCACATGATGAATTACTCGCCCGGTCCACCCACGACCCCGCAAATCCACCCCACGGCCCCAGCGGTCCACGCCGCCGAGCTCACCGTTGTCCGAGGCACCCGCCAGGTCCTCCGCGGACTCGACTTCGAGGTCTCCCGCGGCCAGATCACCGGCCTGCTGGGCCCCTCGGGATGCGGCAAGTCCACCCTGATGAGGTCGATCGTCGGTACCCAGGCCAAGGTCACCGGGACCCTGGACGTCCTCGGCCTCCCCGCGGGCCACGCCGCACTCCGCTCCCGCATCGGTTACGTCACCCAAGCCCCCTCCGTCTACGACGACCTGACCGTCCGCCAGAACCTGGACTACTTCGCCGCGATCCTTGACCCCGGCCGCGCCGCCGCAGAGCGCCGCCACGAGAACGTCACCCACGCCATCGCCGACGTGGACCTCACCTCCCACACCGACGCCCTCGCGGGCAACCTCTCCGGCGGCCAGCGCAGCCGCGTCTCCCTCGCAGTCGCCCTCCTCGGCACCCCCGAACTCCTCGTCCTGGACGAACCCACGGTCGGCCTCGACCCCGTACTCCGCCGCGACCTGTGGCAGCTCTTCCACACCATCGCCGCCGACCGGGGCGCCACCCTCCTCGTCTCCTCCCACGTCATGGACGAGGCCGAGCGCTGCCACCGCCTCCTCCTGATGCGCGAGGGCGAGATCCTCGCCGACGACACCCCGGACGCCCTGCGCACCCAGACCGGCACCGACACCGTCGAGGCCGCCTTCCTCCACCTGGTCGACGAGGCGATCGCGGCCGGCAACCAGCGCAGCAAGGAGTCCGTCCGATGAGCACCCCGACCCCGACCCGGACCACGACGACCCGTACGGGCACGACCACACTCCCGAGGCAGAGCGCGATCAGCTACTCCCGCACCACCGCCACCGCGGCCAGGGTCCTGCGCCAACTCCGCCACGACCCGCGCTCGATCGCGCTGATGATCCTCATCCCGTGCGTGATGCTCCTGCTGCTCCGCTACGTCTTCGACGGCAGCCCGCGCACCTTCGACTCCATCGGCGCCTCACTGCTCGGCATCTTCCCCCTCATCACGATGTTCCTGGTGACCTCCATCGCCACCCTCCGCGAACGCACCTCCGGCACCCTGGAACGCCTCCTCGCCATGCCCCTCGGCAAGGCCGACCTGATCGTCGGCTACGCCCTCGCCTTCGGCGCGCTCGCCGTCATCCAGTCCGCCCTCGCCACCGGTCTCGCCGTCTGGGCCCTCGGTCTCGACGTCACGGGCTCGACCTGGCTCCTCCTTCTGGTGGCTCTTCTCGACGCCCTGCTCGGCACGGCCCTCGGCCTCTTCGTCTCGGCCTTCGCGTCCTCGGAGTTCCAGGCCGTCCAGTTCATGCCGGCCGTGATCTTCCCCCAGCTCCTCCTCTGCGGCCTGTTCACCCCACGCCCCGACATGCACCCCGTACTCGAAGGCATCTCCAACGTCCTCCCCATGTCCTATGCCGTCGACGGCATGAACGAAGTCCTCAAGCACACCGACGTCACCACCAACTTCATCCGCGACGCCCTGATCGTCGCGGCCTGCGCCCTCCTCGTCCTGAGCCTCGGCGCGGCAACCCTCCGCCGCCGCACCGCATGACACCGAGCACCACCCCGCCCCCGGGACGGCCGCGTCCCGCCCACCGGACAACGCGGCCCACCCCCACGCCCCCGGTGCGAGGATGGGCCTCGGACGACGCACCCCCGGAGGGCAACCGAACATGACCCAGAAAGTCGCAGTGCTCGGCACCGGCAAGATCGGCGAGGCCCTGCTCAGCGGAATGATCCGAGCCGGCTGGGACCCCGCCGACCTCCTGGTCACGGCCCGCCGCCCCGAACGCGCCAAGGAACTCCAGGAGCGCCACGGCGTCACCCCGGTCACCAACGCCGAGGCGGCCAAGAGCGCCGACACCCTGATCCTCACGGTCAAGCCCCAGGACATGGGCACCCTCCTCGACGAACTCGCCCCGCACGTTCCCACCGACCGCCTGGTCATCAGCGGCGCCGCGGGCATCCCCACCTCCTTCTTCGAGGAGCGCCTCACCCAGGGCACCCCCGTCGTCCGTGTCATGACGAACACCCCCGCCCTCGTCGACGAGGCCATGTCCGTCATCTCCGCAGGCAGCCACGCCACCGCCGAGCACCTCGCCCACGCCGAGGAGATCTTCGGCGCGGTCGGCAAGACCCTCCGCGTCCCCGAGTCCCAGCAGGACGCCTGCACCGCCCTCTCCGGCTCGGGCCCGGCGTACTTCTTCTACCTGGTCGAGGCCATGACCGACGCCGGCATCCTGCTCGGCCTGCCCCGCGACAAGGCCCACGACCTCATCGTCCAGTCCGCGATCGGCGCCGCCGTGATGCTCCGCGACAGTGGCGAGCACCCCGTGAAGCTCCGCGAGAACGTCACGTCCCCCGCGGGCACCACGATCAACGCCATCCGCGAACTCGAGAACCACGGCGTACGAGCAGCCCTCATCGCCGCCCTCGAAGCGGCCCGCGACCGCAGTCGCGAACTGGCCTCCGGCAACAGCTAGGAGCCCCGGGGCCGGGCCCACCTCCGGCCCCACCGCTCCTCATCTACATCGCCGGCAGCAGCCCGATCGCCCGGTACGCCGCGTCCACCCTCGGCCTCGCCATCTCCCTGGCCTTCGCCGCACCCTCCCGCAACACCCCTTCCACGTACGCAGGATCCGCGCACAACTCCTTGTGCCTCTGCTGTACGGGCCTGAGGAGCTCCACCACGGCCTCGGCGGTGTCCTTCTTCAAAGATCCGTACGACTCATATACACCGGCCAGGGCTTCCGGGTTCCCACTTCCGCACGCCGCGAGGATCTCCAGCAGATTCGAGACCCCAGGCCGGGCCTCCCGGTCGTACGCCACATCCCGCCCGCTGTCGGTCACGGCCCGCATGACCTTCTTCCGGATCACCTCGGGCTCATCGAGCAGATAGACGATCCCGGGCCCCACGTCGTCGGACTTCCCCATCTTCGACGTCGGCTCCTGCAGGTTCATGACCCGAGTCGCCACCTTCGGAAGCGTGGCCCGCGGCACCACGAACGTGTGCCCGTACCGCTGGTTGAACCGCACCGCCAGATCCCGCGCCAGCTCCACGTGCTGCGCCTGGTCGTCGCCCACCGGCACCTCGTCGGTCCCGTACGCCAGGATGTCCGCCGCCATCAGCACGGGATACGTCAGCAGCGACAGCCGCACACTCCCGCCCCGGGCCCGCTCGACCGCGGCCTTCTCCTTGTACTGGATCATCCGCCGCATCTCGCCGTCCGTGGCCACACACTCCAGCAGGTACGACAGCCGCGCGTGCTCATCCACATGGCTCTGGGCGAAGACGGTGCACAGCTTCGGATCGAGCCCCGCGGCCAGCAGCAGCGTGGCCGCCTGCCTACTGAGCCTGCGCACCCGGCCTGGATCGTGGTCCACGGTCAGCGCGTGCAGGTCGACGATGCAGAACAGCGCGTCGGCCTCGTGCTGATCGACCGCACTCCACCGCCGCATCGCCCCCAGGTAGTTCCCCAACGTCAGATGCCCGGTCGGCTTGACCCCGCTGAAGACCCGCTTCATTCCGCTACCTCCTGGTCGAGGCCGCCACCACCGCCGGCCGGCGCTCCAGGAGGGAGAAACAAGAACGGCCGCCGAGGCGGCGGCCGTTGAGTACACGCGTATGTACGGCCGCCGTCAGGCGGCCCACCACAGCTGGGTGCACGCGTGCGTAGTCATGGCCCCGAGGGTACGCCTCCAGAGCGGCTCCAGGCGTCAAGTTGACACGCCCTGGGCCCCTACGTAGTGTTCTCCGAGTTGTCCGACGTGAGCGCCGACTTCGGTTGGTCCCCGGACAGCCATTCCGCAACAAGCACACAGCGATCGACGATCCGTCGTCGGACCGTTTTCATGCGCGTTTGCGAAATGAGGAATCAGCGTTCGAAAGAGCGCGACCCCGATTAGCTCGGGGGCCAGGATTCCGCTAAAGTCTCACTCGTCGGAACGGCCCAACAGCCGCGAAGACAACCCGCTCTGACCGGGAATCAGGCCCGAAAGGATCTGATAGAGTCGGAACCGCCGGAAAGGGAAACGCGAAAGCGAAAACCTGGAAAGCACCGAGGAAATCGGATCGGAAAACGGTCTGATAGAGTCGGAAACGCAAGACCGAAGGGAAGCCCGGAGGAAAGCCCGAGAGGGTGAGTACAAAGGAAGCGTCCGTTCCTTGAGAACTCAACAGCGTGCCAAAAATCAACGCCAGATATGTTGATACCCCGTCTCCGGCCATCACGGCTGGGACGAGGTTCCTTTGAAAAAGTCCTGCCGGGCATTGTTCCGGCAGGCGCATCAGCGAGGACGCTGTGAATGATCGGGCTTATTCCGCCTGGTTGTTCCGCTCTCGTGGTGTTACGCCGGATTACCGGCAGACATTCACGGAGAGTTTGATCCTGGCTCAGGACGAACGCTGGCGGCGTGCTTAACACATGCAAGTCGAACGATGAAGCCCTTCGGGGTGGATTAGTGGCGAACGGGTGAGTAACACGTGGGCAATCTGCCCTTCACTCTGGGACAAGCCCTGGAAACGGGGTCTAATACCGGATAACACTCCTGCCCGCATGGGTGGGGGTTGAAAGCTCCGGCGGTGAAGGATGAGCCCGCGGCCTATCAGCTTGTTGGTGAGGTAGAAGCTCACCAAGGCGACGACGGGTAGCCGGCCTGAGAGGGCGACCGGCCACACTGGGACTGAGACACGGCCCAGACTCCTACGGGAGGCAGCAGTGGGGAATATTGCACAATGGGCGAAAGCCTGATGCAGCGACGCCGCGTGAGGGATGACGGCCTTCGGGTTGTAAACCTCTTTCAGCAGGGAAGAAGCGAAAGTGACGGTACCTGCAGAAGAAGCGCCGGCTAACTACGTGCCAGCAGCCGCGGTAATACGTAGGGCGCAAGCGTTGTCCGGAATTATTGGGCGTAAAGAGCTCGTAGGCGGTCTGTCACGTCGGATGTGAAAGCCCGGGGCTTAACCCCGGGTCTGCATTCGATACGGGCAGACTAGAGTGTGGTAGGGGAGATCGGAATTCCTGGTGTAGCGGTGAAATGCGCAGATATCAGGAGGAACACCGGTGGCGAAGGCGGATCTCTGGGCCATTACTGACGCTGAGGAGCGAAAGCGTGGGGAGCGAACAGGATTAGATACCCTGGTAGTCCACGCCGTAAACGGTGGGAACTAGGTGTTGGCGACATTCCACGTCGTCGGTGCCGCAGCTAACGCATTAAGTTCCCCGCCTGGGGAGTACGGCCGCAAGGCTAAAACTCAAAGGAATTGACGGGGGCCCGCACAAGCAGCGGAGCATGTGGCTTAATTCGACGCAACGCGAAGAACCTTACCAAGGCTTGACATCGCCCGGAAAGCATCAGAGATGGTGCCCCCCTTGTGGTCGGGTGACAGGTGGTGCATGGCTGTCGTCAGCTCGTGTCGTGAGATGTTGGGTTAAGTCCCGCAACGAGCGCAACCCTTGTTCTGTGTTGCCAGCATGCCCTTCGGGGTGATGGGGACTCACAGGAGACTGCCGGGGTCAACTCGGAGGAAGGTGGGGACGACGTCAAGTCATCATGCCCCTTATGCCTTGGGCTGCACACGTGCTACAATGGCAGGTACAATGAGCTGCGATGTCGCAAGGCGGAGCGAATCTCAAAAAGCCTGTCTCAGTTCGGATTGGGGTCTGCAACTCGACCCCATGAAGTCGGAGTTGCTAGTAATCGCAGATCAGCATTGCTGCGGTGAATACGTTCCCGGGCCTTGTACACACCGCCCGTCACGTCACGAAAGTCGGTAACACCCGAAGCCGGTGGCCCAACCCCCTTGTGGGGAGGGAGCTGTCGAAGGTGGGACTGGCGATTGGGACGAAGTCGTAACAAGGTAGCCGTACCGGAAGGTGCGGCTGGATCACCTCCTTTCTAAGGAGCACTTCTTACCAAGAACCTTCGGGGACTTGGTCAGAGGCCAGTACATCGGCGAATGTCCGGTGCTGGTTGCTCATGGGTGGAACGTTGATTATTCGGCACTCTCAGTCATCTCGGGCTGCAAGTACTGTCCCTTTGGGGCGTGGAAAGCTGATCATGAGTGGCGAGGGTGCCGGGCACGCTGTTGGGTGTCTGAGGGTACGGACCTTGTGTCTGGATCTTCAGTGCCGGCCCCAGTGCACTCGGACTACTGGTTCGGGGTGATGGGTGGTTGGTCGTTGTTTGAGAACTGCACAGTGGACGCGAGCATCTGTGGCCAAGTTTTTAAGGGCGCACGGTGGATGCCTTGGTACCAGGAACCGATGAAGGACGTGGGAGGCCACGATAGTCCCCGGGGAGCCGTCAACCAGGCTTTGATCCGGGGGTTTCCGAATGGGGAAACCCGGCAGTCGTCATGGGCTGTCACCCACATCTGAACACATAGGGTGTGTGGAGGGAACGCGGGGAAGTGAAACATCTCAGTACCCGCAGGAAGAGAAAACAACCGTGATTCCGGGAGTAGTGGCGAGCGAAACCGGATGAGGCCAAACCGTATACGTGTGAGACCCGGCAGGGGTTGCGTGTACGGGGTTGTGGGATCTCTCTTTCACAGTCTGCCGGCTGTGAGACGAGTCAGAAACCGTTGGTGTAGGCGAAGGACATGCGAAAGGTCCGGCGTAGAGGGTAAGACCCCCGTAGTCGAAACATCAACGGCTCGTTTGAGAGACACCCAAGTAGCACGGGGCCCGAGAAATCCCGTGTGAATCTGGCGGGACCACCCGCTAAGCCTAAATATTCCCTGGTGACCGATAGCGGATAGTACCGTGAGGGAATGGTGAAAAGTACCGCGGGAGCGGAGTGAAATAGTACCTGAAACCGTGTGCCTACAAGCCGTGGGAGCGTCGCGCAAGGAACTTGTTCCTTGCGTCGTGACTGCGTGCCTTTTGAAGAATGAGCCTGCGAGTTTGCGGTGTGTTGCGAGGTTAACCCGTGTGGGGAAGCCGTAGCGAAAGCGAGTCCGAATAGGGCGATTTAGTAGCGCGCTCAAGACCCGAAGCGGAGTGATCTAGCCATGGGCAGGTTGAAGCGGCTGTAAGAGGTCGTGGAGGACCGAACCCACCAGGGTTGAAAACCTGGGGGATGACCTGTGGTTAGGGGTGAAAGGCCAATCAAACTCCGTGATAGCTGGTTCTCCCCGAAATGCATTTAGGTGCAGCGTCGTGTGTTTCTTGCCGGAGGTAGAGCACTGGATAGGCGATGGGCCCTACCGGGTTACTGACCTTAGCCAAACTCCGAATGCCGGTAAGTGAGAGCACGGCAGTGAGACTGTGGGGGATAAGCTCCATGGTCGAGAGGGAAACAGCCCAGAGCATCGACTAAGGCCCCTAAGCGTACGCTAAGTGGGAAAGGATGTGGAGTCGCAGAGACAACCAGGAGGTTGGCTTAGAAGCAGCCACCCTTGAAAGAGTGCGTAATAGCTCACTGGTCTAGTGATTCCGCGCCGACAATGTAGCGGGGCTCAAGCGTACCGCCGAAGTCGTGTCATTCGTACACATATCCCCAACGGGAGTACGGATGGGTAGGGGAGCGTCGTGTGCCGGGTGAAGCCGCAGCGGAAGCTAGTGGTGGACGGTTCACGAGTGAGAATGCAGGCATGAGTAGCGATACACACGTGAGAAACGTGTGCGCCGATTGACTAAGGGTTCCTGGGTCAAGCTGATCTGCCCAGGGTAAGTCGGGACCTAAGGCGAGGCCGACAGGCGTAGTCGATGGATAACCGGTTGATATTCCGGTACCCGCTGTGAAGCGTCAAACATTGAACCAGGCGATGCTAAGTCCGTGAAGCCGCCCTGGAGCCTTCGGGCAAAGGGGAGTGGTGGAGCCGACGGACCAGACCTGTAGTAGGTGAGTGATGGGGTGACGCAGGAAGGTAGTCCAGCCCGGGCGGTGGTTGTCCCGGGGTAAGGGTGTAGGCCGTGTGATAGGTAAATCCGTCGCACATTAAGGCTGAGACCTGATGCCGAGCCGATTGTGGTGAAGTGGATGATCCTATGCTGTCGAGAAAAGCCTCTAGCGAGTTTCATGGCGGCCCGTACCCTAAACCGACTCAGGTGGTCAGGTAGAGAATACCGAGGCGTTCGGGTGAACTATGGTTAAGGAACTCGGCAAAATGCCCCCGTAACTTCGGGAGAAGGGGGGCCATCACCGGTGATAGCACTTGCTGCTTGAGCTGGGGGTGGCCGCAGAGACCAGCGAGAAGCGACTGTTTACTAAAAACACAGGTCCGTGCGAAGCCGTAAGGCGATGTATACGGACTGACGCCTGCCCGGTGCTGGAACGTTAAGGGGACCGGTTAGTGCACTTTCGGGTGTGCGAAGCTGAGAACTTAAGCGCCAGTAAACGGCGGTGGTAACTATAACCATCCTAAGGTAGCGAAATTCCTTGTCGGGTAAGTTCCGACCTGCACGAATGGCGTAACGACTTCTCGACTGTCTCAACCATAGGCCCGGTGAAATTGCACTACGAGTAAAGATGCTCGTTTCGCGCAGCAGGACGGAAAGACCCCGGGACCTTTACTACAGTTTGATATTGGTGTTCGGTTCGGCTTGTGTAGGATAGCTGGGAGACTTTGAAGCGGGCACGCCAGTGTCTGTGGAGTCGTCGTTGAAATACCAGTCTGGTCGTGCTGGATGTCTAACCTGGGTCCGTGATCCGGATCAGGGACAGTGTCTGATGGGTAGTTTAACTGGGGCGGTTGCCTCCTAAAGAGTAACGGAGGCGCCCAAAGGTTCCCTCAGCCTGGTTGGCAATCAGGTGTTGAGTGTAAGTGCACAAGGGAGCTTGACTGTGAGACCGACGGGTCGAGCAGGGACGAAAGTCGGGACTAGTGATCCGGCGGTGGCTTGTGGAAGCGCCGTCGCTCAACGGATAAAAGGTACCCCGGGGATAACAGGCTGATCTTCCCCAAGAGTCCATATCGACGGGATGGTTTGGCACCTCGATGTCGGCTCGTCGCATCCTGGGGCTGGAGTCGGTCCCAAGGGTTGGGCTGTTCGCCCATTAAAGCGGTACGCGAGCTGGGTTTAGAACGTCGTGAGACAGTTCGGTCCCTATCCGCTGTGCGCGTAGGAATATTGAGAAGGGCTGTCCCTAGTACGAGAGGACCGGGACGGACGAACCTCTGGTGTGCCAGTTGTCCTGCCAAGGGCATGGCTGGTTGGCTACGTTCGGGAGGGATAACCGCTGAAAGCATCTAAGCGGGAAGCCTGCTTCGAGATGAGTATTCCCACCAACTAGATTGGTTAAGGCTCCCAGTAGACGACTGGGTTGATAGGCCGGATGTGGAAGCCTCGTAAGGGGTGAAGCTGACTGGTACTAATAGGCCGAGGGCTTGTCCTCAGTTGCTCGCGTCCACTGTGTTGGTTCTGAAACCACGAACAACCCCACACCCGTGTGGCCACGGGGTGTGGTGCGGTATTCACAGTTTCATAGTGTTTCGGTGGTCATAGCGTGAGGGAAACGCCCGGTTACATTCCGAACCCGGAAGCTAAGCCTCACAGCGCCGATGGTACTGCAGGGGGGACCCTGTGGGAGAGTAGGACACCGCCGAACAAATATTATGGGAAAGCCCCCGCACTTCGGTGCGGGGGCTTTCTTGCGTTTAGGGTCTTTGTTATGCGCTACGAACTGGTGATCTTCGACAACGACGGCGTCCTTGTGGACAGTGAGCCGATCTCCAACACGCTGCTGGCCGCCTATCTCACCGAGCTGGGGCACCCCACCTCGTACGAGGAGTCCCTGCGCGACTACATGGGCGCCGCTATGCACCGCGTACACGACATCGTCGAGGAGCGGACCGGGGAGCGGCTGCCCGCCGACTTCGACGATGTCTTTCATGCGCGGGTGTTCGCTGCCTTCGAGTGGGAGTTGGAGCCGGTGGCGGGGGCCGTGGAGGTCCTGGAGAAGCTGGCCGCGGACGGGGTTCCGTACTGTGTGGCGTCGTCGGGGAGTCATGAGCGGATCCGGGTCGGGCATCGGAAGACCGGTCTTGACCGGTGGTTCGACGACGGGCGGATCTTCAGTTCGCAGGATGTGGGGCGGGGGAAGCCGGCGCCGGACCTGTTCCTTCACGCGGCCGAGCGCATGGGGGTGCCGCCGGAGAAGTGCCTTGTCGTCGAGGACAGTCCGCTCGGGGTGCGGGCGGCCGTCGCGGCCGGGATGGATGTGTACGGGTTCACGGCGATGACGCCGGCCGAGCGGTTGGCGGGGGCGGACCGGCTCTTCGGGGACATGGGCGAGCTGATCGGCCTGCTTCAGGGCTGACTTTGGCGTCCGTACGGCCGCCGAGTTGGTCTCAAGTTGATCTTCCAACGCCAGACCAGCGCCAGAGTTGAACAAAATTCATCTTTGAACCGTCTACCCACGGGTAAGCCTGAGCCCTACGCTGAGCCGCCATGACAGATGTGCTGCGGCGTGGCCGGGCTTCTTTGGCATTCAGTTTCTTCGCCCAGGGCGTCGCCTTCGCGCTGCTCGTGACGCGAATACCCGCGATCCAGGACCGGTACGGGATATCCGACGCGCTGCTGCCCGCGTTCCTCGCGGCCGTGCCGATCCTGGCCGGGGTCGGCAGCGTCTGCACCGAGCAGCTGGTGAAGAGGGTGCCGCCCAGCCACGTACTGCGTTGGTCGCAGCCGGTGGTGCTGCTGGCGCTGCTCGGGGTGGGGGCCGGCGACGGGCTGTGGGCGATCGCGCTGTCGCTCGCCGCCTTCGGACTGGCCGTCGGATCGCTCGACGCCTCCATGAACATGCTCGGGGTGAGCCTTCAGCACAGGTACGGGCGCAGCATCATGCTCGGGTTCCACGCGGCGTTCAGTCTGGGCGGGATCGTCGGGGCGTCGCTCGCGTGGGTGGGGGCGCACTGGGATCTGGCGTTGTTCGTGTCGTATCTGCCGGTGGTCGTGGTGCTGTTGCCCGCGGCGTTCGTGGGGAGCCGGTGGTACGTCGACGGGAGCGGGCCCGAGGCCGAGGTGAAGGCGCAGGGCGAGGACGGAAGCAGCAGCGGTAGCGGTAGTGGTGGCGTCGGGTTCAAGTTGCTGCTGCCTCTGTGTCTGGTGATGGCCGTCGCGTACATCGGGGATTCGACCGTCTCCAACTGGAGCGCCAAGTATCTGCAGGATGTGCTCGGCAGTTCGGAGCAGCTCGCGACCGTTCCGTACAACGTCTATATGGTCACCACGCTGATCGGGCGGGCCGTCGGGGACTTCGGGGTGCGGCGGTTCGGGGCCGTGATGGTGGTGCGGGCCGGAGCGGTGGTCGCGGCTGTGGGGTTCGCGGTGGTGGCCGGGGCGCCGGGGGCCTGGGTCGGGATGCTCGGCTTCACGCTGCTGGGGTTCGGGTTGTGCGTGATCGTGCCGCAGACCTTCGCGGCGGCCGGGCGGCTCTTCCCCGGAGCTGCGGATGCGGCTGTCGCCCGACTGAATATCTTCAACTATGTGGGGTTCTTGATCGGTTCGCCCTTGGTGGGAGCTCTGGGCGATGCGTGGAGTTATCGGGGGGCCATGCTCGTGCCGATGGTGTTGGTGCTGGTGACGTTGGTGTACGCCAAGTCGTTCGCTTCTGAACCTTCCCGATACGGTGACGGGCATGAGCGGCCGCGCACAGCTGATGTGGGACGAGGCAGTAACGGGCTATGACTTCGGCCCGGATCATCCGATGGATCCGGTCCGGTTGGCGCTGACCCGGCGACTGGTCGATGCCTTCGGGCTCGACCGGGAGGTGGAGGTCGTCTCGGCCAAGCCGGCCGGGGACTCGACTCTGCGGCTTGTGCACCGGGAGGACTACATCGAGGCGGTCAAGGCCGCTTCCGTGGATCCGAGGAGTGCGGACGGGGCGTACGGGCTGGGGACCATGGACGATCCCGCCTTCGCCGGGATGCACGAGGTGTCCGCGCTGATCGCCGGGCAGTCGGTGGGGGCCGCCGAGGCCGTGTGGCGGGGTGAGGCGCTGCACGCGGTGAACTTCGCGGGTGGGCTGCACCATGCGATGCCCGGGGGCGCGTCGGGGTTCTGCATCTACAACGACGCCTCGCTGGCCATCGCCCGGCTGCTGGAGCTCGGGGCCGAGCGGGTCGTGTACGTGGATGTGGACGTGCATCACGGGGACGGGGTGCAGGCCGCGTTCTGGGAGGATCCGCGGGTGCTGACCGTGTCGTTGCACGAGCATCCTCGGACGCTGTTTCCGCAGACGGGGTGGCCGGAGGAGACCGGGGCCGCGTCCGCGGAGGGGTCTGCCGTGAACGTGGCGTTGCCGGCCGGGACCGGGGACGCGGGGTGGTTGCGGGCCTTTCACTCCGTCGTGCCGGAGTTGGTCGCGGACTTTCGGCCGCAGGTGCTGGTCACTCAGCACGGGGCCGATACGCACTTCGAGGATCCGCTCGCTCATCTTGCCGTGTCGTTGGACGCGCAGCGGGCTGTGCAGGTGGCCTGTCATGAGCTGGCGCACGAGTACGCCGAGGGGCGGTGGGTCGCTCTTGGTGGGGGCGGGTACGCCGTGGTGGATGTCGTGCCTCGGTCGTGGACGCATCTTGTCGCTGTCGCTGCGGGGCGGGAGATCGCGCCGGAGACGGTGGTTCCTGAGGGGTGGCGGCAGGAGGTCTTCGCTCGTACGCGGCAGTTGGCGCCTGCGCGGATGACTGATGGGCGGTGGCCTGTGGAGTGGAAGGGGTGGGAGTCGGGGTACGACCCCGCCGACCGTCTTGACCAGGCTGTGCTTGCTGCGCGGCGGGCCGTGTTTCCGTTGCGGGGGTTGCTGGCGTAGGGCTCCGCCGGGGTGCCGAGCCTTTTCTCGCCCCCGCCGCCCTTACCCATTCCCATCCCGCACTCAGGGGCTCCGCCCCCGAACCCCCGTATCGCGCTGAACGCGCTCGTCCTCAAACGCCGGACGGGCTGGGTGGGTGGGCGGGGCTGATGGGGGTGGGTGGGAGATCGGCCTGAACGGCCTTGTCCTCAAACGCCGGACGGGCTGAAAATCAGCCTCGCCCGCCGCCCTGGTCCCCGTTACGCCAACTGTGCGGTGTTTCAGGGGTTTTGGGGGTCGAGGGTGGGTGGGTGCGTCAGCATCGGGGTGTGTTGAGTAGTGGAGCTTTGCGGGCGCACTTGCTGGCGGCGCGGCTGGCGGGGACGGTGGCCACCTCGCGGGAGGCGAGTCTCAGGAGCTATCGGTTGTTCGCCGCGCGGGATCCGCGGGTGACGATCGGGCTTGACCCCGAATGGACATGGGAACAACCGGATTTGATCGCTTTGATGGCGGACAAGTGTGGAGTGTCGCCCGATCCGCGGCACGTCTCTGGTCCTGATGTGATCGATCCTGAGCGGACACTGGCGGCTCTTGACGCCTTCGCCGCCCGGCTTGCGGAAGCCGCGCGGAACCGTTCCCCGGTGCTGCTCGGCACCGGACACCCGCACCGACTGATCGGTTTCTACGCCGCGCTCGCGGACGCTCTGTCGGCGGCGGGGTGTACCGTCCTCACTCCCGCGCATGGTTACTGTGTCGACATAACGACCCGGTTCGGTCTACGCACGTACAACCTTGACTACGTACGAGGAGTCGCGCTGGTGCGCGAACCCGGGGCGTGCGACCCCGGTCGCGAGACCGGCGCGCACACGCACTCTCCCCTCCCGGTTCGTACCGCGCTGGCCGCCGCGGCGGAGGCCGGCGGGCCCCTCCCGGAACTCGTGGTGGGAGACCACGGATGGGTCTGCGGAGCAGGTCAGCTGGGGTTCGAGGCCATCGGCCTGGGTGACACCGACGATCCCGCGCTGTTCGTCGGAGAGGCAGAGGGGCGGGTGTCCGTCGTCGTTCCACTTGATGACGCTGTGCGGTCTGATTACTACCGACCGCTTACTCGCTATGTACTCAATCGAGCGTGTCTGTCACAGTAGGCCGCCGATGGCCCCTCCTCTTCCCCACTCGCATCACACGCCCCTACTCTGGGGAGTGAGCACGCAACGACGAAGTGTCACCGGAAGGGGAAGCCGGTGACCGTCGAGTGCGGAAGGTTCAGGTGTGTCATGGCTGCTGGCGAGAGGCCTCTGAACGAGGTTCAGTTCCTTACCGTGGCGGAAGTCGCCTCGGTGATGCGAGTGTCGAAGATGACCGTGTACCGCTTGGTGCACAGCGGTCATCTGCCCGCGATCCGGGTCGGGAGGTCATTCCGCGTCCCGGAGCAAGCGGTTCACGAGTACCTTCGCGAGTCCTACGTGGGGGTGGAGACAGCCTGACGGCGGTCCGGAGAGGTCCCGGGACGGCTCCATCGCGTCCCCGGGGTCTCACCCGGAACTCCTCGATTACGACCTCGGCGCTCAGGCGGGTAGGCTGGCCCCTCATAAGTCGTGTGGGCCCATGCAGCCCAGCAACGAGTAAAGAGAAGTGAGCGAGGGTAGTCGTGGGCTCTGTTATCAAGAAGCGGCGCAAGCGGATGGCCAAGAAGAAGCACCGCAAGCTGCTCAAGCGCACTCGCGTTCAGCGTCGCAACAAGAAGTAAGTCGCGACGGACAGCGGTCACCCGCCACAAGCAGGGCAGACGGTGGGCGACGACGCTGTGACAGTGCGCTCTGTGGCCCCCCACCGGCTGGTGGGGGGCCACAGTCGTATCCTCTGTTCCCCCCCCCGATTGTTGCCCCCCGATCCCCTGCCGCGGTGTCCGGCCCGACGAACGCCGTGCGTACGTCCGGGCCTACGACTGTGCGGCGAATGGCTTGGTCTGATCGTACGTCCGGGGATGCCGTCACTTCGTGCATCGGGCGGTCATCACAGCGCAACACCGACCCGCTAACGTGGCCGTCACGGGGAACACGGCAGAGTACGAACGGCACAGTACGAGCAGCATGTCGTCGACGGCTGGAAGGAAGGCGCTGATCTTGGGGAAGGTCGTGCTCGTGACCGGAGTGGCCCGCCAGCTGGGGGGCCGGTTCGTACGACGGATCCAGCGTGACCCCGAGGTGGACAGGGTGGTCGCCGTGGACGCGGTCCCGCCGGAGCACCACCTGGGCGGCGCCGACTTCGTACGGGCCGACATAAGGCAGCCCGCCATCGCCAGGGTGCTCGCGGAGCACTCCGTGGACACGGTGGTGCACCTGGACGTGACGGCGACCCCGCTGGGCGGTGGCAGCCGGACCACGGTCAAGGAGACCAACGTCATCGGCACCATGCAGCTGCTGGGTGCCTGTCAGAAGTCGCCGACGGTCAAGCGGCTCGTCGTGAAGTCCAGTACCAACGTGTACGGGTCCGCGCCGCGCGATCCGGCCGTCTTCACCGAGACCACCCCGCCCAAGTCGCTGCCCAGCGGCGGCTTCGCGAAGGACACGGTCGAGGTCGAGGGCTATGTGCGCGGGTTCGCCCGGCGCCGGCCCGACGTCGCCGTGTGTGTGCTGCGGTTCGCGAACATCCTCGGGCCGAGCGCGGACTCGCCGCTCGCCGCGTACTTCTCGCTGCCCGTGCTGCCGACCGTGCTCGGCTACGACCCGCGGCTGCAGTTCGTGCACGAGGACGACGTGATCGAGGTGCTGCGGATCGCCTCGCACGAGCCGCGGCGCGGCACGCTCAACAGCGGCACGTTCAACATCGCCGGCGACGGTGTCCTGCTGCTCTCGCAGTGCGCGCGGCGGCTGGGCAGGCCCACGGTTCCCGTGCTGATGCCCGCGGTGAGCTGGGTGGGCTCGGCGCTGCGTACGCTGGGCATGACGGACTTCTCGCCCGAGCAGCTGCGGCTGCTCACGCACGGCCGGGTCGTGGCGACCCGGCAGATGCGCGAGACGCTCGGCTACGGTCCCAGGTACACGACCGCGGAGACCTTCGCGGACTTCGCACGCAGCCGAGGGCCCGGACTCCTGCCCCCCGAGGCCCTTGCGGGGGCCGTCGACCGGATCGCGGCACTGCCTGTACTCGGCGGTGGCCACCTCCCGACGCAGAGCGCCAACTGAGGAGCGCATCAACGATGGCGGACGCCAAGGTCATTCCGTTCGACGACGACCGGTCCCGCGGGAGTGCCGTACAGCGGCCTCCGCGGCGCCGGGGCGCGGGGAACAGGCGCAAGGGCGAGCCCGTGGTGGTTCGTGAGGTCCAGCCCCTGCCCGCACGAACGATTCCGCAGGATGATGTTCCCGTGACGCGTGAGGAACCGGCTGCTGTGGAGAAGCCGCAGGAGAATGGCTGGGACCGGCGCATCGCCGGCGGTCTGGCCTTCCTGCGGCGGCGACTGACGGGTGAGTACGAGGTCGACGACTTCGGTTACGACCAGGAGCTCACCGACCAGGTCCTGATGTCGATGCTGCGGCCCCTCTACGAGAAGTACTTCCGCGTCGAGGTGAAGGGCATCGAGAACATCCCGTCGGAGGGCGGGGCGCTGATCGTCGCCAACCACTCCGGGACGCTGCCGCTGGACGGCCTGATGATGCAGGTCGCCGTCCACGACAACCACCCCGACGGCCGTCATCTGCGGCTTCTCGCGGCCGACCTGGTCTTCATGCTGCCGGTGGTCAACGAGCTGGCCCGCAAGGCCGGTCACACGCTCGCCTGCGCGGAGGACGCCGAACGGCTCCTGGAGCGCGGCGAACTGGTGGGCGTGATGCCGGAGGGCTTCAAGGGCATCGGCAAGCCGTTCAGCGAGCGCTACAAGCTCCAGCGCTTCGGCCGCGGCGGCTTCGTCTCGACGGCCCTGCGTCAGGGCACTCCGATCATTCCGTGCTCCATCGTGGGCGCGGAGGAGATCTACCCGATGATCGGCAATTCCAAGACGCTGGCCCGTCTCCTCGGCTTCCCGTACTTCCCGATCACGCCCACCTTCCCGTGGCTGGGCCCGCTCGGCGGCGTTCCGCTCCCCACGAAGTGGACGATCCAGTTCGGCGAGCCGATCCTGACCGACGGCTACCCGCCGGAGGCGGCAGAGGACCCGATGCTGATGTTCAACCTCACGGACCAGGTGAGGGAACAGATCCAGCACACCCTCTACAAGCTTCTGGTGCAGCGGCGGTCAGTGTTCTTCTGAGGGTCCTGGATACGTCCAGGGCTTCTGGATACGTCGGTGGGGGCGCCCCTTTTCACAAGGGGCGCCCCCACCGACGTATCCGTAGAAGCTAGTTCGCGTCCTCGCTGTCGATTCCCAGGCCCGGGAGCAGGCCCGGGAGGAGGGGCGGCAGGGTCACGTCCGGCTCTGCCGGTGGAGTGTCCTTGCCGGACGGGGAGGCGCTGGTCTCGTCCTCGGGCGGGTCCAGGAGGCCGCCCGTGTTGCCGCCGAGCAGGCCGTCGTCCTGGGTCTTGGAGGTGGACGGCTTGGGGTTGCCGCTGCTGGAGCCGGTGCCGTCCGACGAGTCGCCGCCGGTGGAGCTGGGGGCGGCCGGACGGTCCGTACGGGACGAGTCGGTGGCGTCCGAGCTCGCGCCGCGGTGGCGGCCGGTGCCCTCCGGGGAGGGCGGCTGCGGGAGCAGCGAGCGCAGCGGCTCGACCTCTTCGTCTATGGCGTCGAAGACCGAGCTGACCTGGCGGCTGACGTCGCCGAGCTGCACGGGCAGCCGGTCGCGCAGGGCGCCCCAGGCCTCGCGGTGCGACTGGGAGAAGGCGGAGAGGGCCTGGATGGGGCCCAGGGACTCCGGGTCCCGCTCATAGGCCTCGTGCAGCAGGCGGTGGCCCTCGGAGGCGTCGTGCTGCATGCCGGACAGCGCACGCCGGATCTCGCCCAGGGACTCGTGGTCGAGGGGCCCCGAGCGGCCGCGCTCCATCAGGCGGCGCGCCTCGCTCAGCCGGGTGGAGGCCTGGTCGAGGTAGAGCCGGCCGCGGTCGCCCTCGCCGTCGGCCATGCCCAGCTTGAGGTCCTCCATGCCGCGCTTGAGCCCGTAGAGCGAGTCACCGGGCAGGGCGTCGGAACTGGCAGCGGCGACACCGCTGAAGGCTCCGGCGGCCACACCGACGGTGAGCCCGCCCGCGGCGAGCCCCTTCGACAGCCGGGAACGCGGTCGCAACTTCCCCAGCCCGGTCGCCCGGTGCGCGCCCCGGCCCCGGTGGGACCGCTGCTCGGGCACCGAAGGGTCCGCCGCCCTGCCTCCCGCGGCCGTGCCCTCCTGGAGCATGGCCTCCATCGCGGCCACCAGCTGGGCCCGCTGGACGACCTTGACCTCGGGGTCCAGCTCCGGTTTGGGCAGTTCGCCGAGGCCGGTCGTCAGGGACAGCATCCGGCCCTGCTCGGGCCGGTCCACGACGGCCGGAGCGGGTCCTTCGGACTGCTCGGCCGCCGTGCCCCGGTCGGGCTGCTCTTCCAGGGCCTGGGCGAAGGCGTTCGCCCGCCGGTGCGCCGATACGTTCGCGATCACTGGCGGCACCTCCTCTCGTCATCACGGTCGACTCCCCAGGGGGTCCTGAGGGTTGCACACCCCGACCACGACCACTCGATCGAGTGATCGAAGTCGGCCAGGGTGTGACCACAGGGAGCCTGTATCCCGCACAACGAGCGGCTCGGCACTTGGGTTACGGACGACGGATGATCGGACCGCGAAGTCAACGGACTTTCACGGACGGTGAGTTGGGCATCGCTGAGCGTATGGAGCCATACGGAGTCGTACGAAGAAGGGGCGGGGCAGGGCCCGCCGTGTACGGGGTCTCAGCGGGCGTCTTCCGGGAGGAGCCGGGCCAGTGTGCGCACCGCCCGGTACTGGAGGGTCTTGATCGCGCCCTCGTTCTTGCCCATCACGCGGGCGGTCTCGGCGACCGAGAGGCCCTGGAGGAAGCGCAGGGTCACGCACTCCTGCTGCTGCGGGTTGAGGCGGCGGACGGCATCCAGCAGCGCCGCGTTAGAGAGGGACTCCAGGACGGAGTCCTCGGGGGAGCGCTCGACCTCGTTGGCGTCGAGCATCTCGCCGGTGGTCACTTCGAGCCGGAAGCGGCTCGACTTGAAGTGGTCCGCGACGAGGTTGCGGGCGATGGTGACGAGCCAGGCGCCGAAGTCACGGCCCTGCCAGGTGAACGTGCCGATGCGGCGCAGGGCGCGCAGGAACGTCTCGCTTGTGAGGTCTTCCGCGGTCGCCTTCCCGCCGACGCGGTAATAGATATAGCGGTACACAGTGTCGCTGTACTGGTCGTAGAGCCGGCCGAAGGCCTCGGCCTCACCGGCCTGTGCGCGCTCCACGAGGTCCATCATCCGGGCGCTGTCACTGTCTGCGGCCGGGCGGCGTGCGGTGGTGGCCGACGCGCTCGAACGACCTCGTCTGCCGACCGCCGCGCTGCCGTCGGCCAGTGCGTAGCACGGGCCGACGGGCGCGACGGAGACAGCGAGGGCGGGGACGGCGTACGCGGTGGGGACGAAGCCGCGCAGGCGGTCGATGACCGTTGCGCGCAGCGTAGCCAGGCCCGAGGCGTCAACCCCGACGTGTGGGTACACGGGACTCCCAGAGGCAGAGCTTCCATCACGTGCAGTACCGGACCGTTCACCCGTCGTAGCGAAGAGCGGGGCCCGTCATGCGTCTGAGGAGAATAACGCTTCGTACAGGCAGTGCTACACCCAGTTGCTCAAATCATCGATTACGTCGCTTCTGTTACCGAACGACGCCTCATCAAGTGCCGGAGAGTGACCGGTTGTTGATCGAATGATTCCGTGTTCCGTCTGAGTCCGGGGCGTGTTGTGGCCGGGTGCCGTTGACGGGACTGGCGGGGGCTCTGCGCGGGTAGGACAGCACGATTGCCCGCATGTCCGTGCGGGGGGCCGCTGGTCAGCGGGTGTTCGAGGGGTGCCGGCGACGCTGGGTCAGCGTCGCCGTCGGTGTCGTCGTCAGCGACGGCGGCGGTGCAGGGCGATCGCCGCTGCCGTGCCGCCCGCGACCGCGCCTACGCCGGCCGCCGCGGGAATGCCCACCTTCGCCGCCTTGCGGCCCGTGCGGTAGTCGCGCAGCCGCCAGTCGAGCTTGCGGGCGTGCTTGCGGAGCTTGGCGTCCGGGTTGATCGCGTACGGATGCCCGACCAGCGAGAGCATCGGGATGTCGTTGTGGGAGTCGCTGTACGCGGCGCAGCGGCCGAGGTCCAGGCCCTCCGCCGCGGCCAGGGCACGTACCGCCTCCGCCTTCGCCGGGCCGTGCAGCGGTTCGCCGACGAGCTTGCCGGTGTAGACGCCGTCGACCGACTCGGCGACCGTGCCGAGCGCGCCGGTCAGGCCCAGGCGGCGGGCGATCACCGTGGCGATCTCGACGGGTGCCGCCGTGACCAGCCACACCTTCTGGCCCGCGTCCAGGTGGGCCTCGGCGAGGGCGCGGGTGCCGGGCCAGATGCGCTCGGCCATGTACTCGTCGTAGATCTCCTCGCCGATCGACATCAGCTCGGAGACGCGGTGGCCCTTCACGATGGAGAGCGCCGAGTCGCGGGCGTCCTGCATGTGCTCGGGGTCCTCGACGCCGGCCAGCCGGAACCAGGCCTGCTGCCAGGCGAACCGGTAGAGGTCGCGGGTCTCGAAGAACTTCCGCTTGTAGAGGCCGCGGCCGAAGTGGAAGATCGCGGCGCCCTGCATCACGGTGTTGTCGAGGTCGAAGAACGCGGCGGCCTTGTCGTCACCGATGACCGGGAACTCCGGTTCGGTGCCTTCGGGCGCGGCTTCGTGCGCGAGCTCCTCCAGTTCCTGGGAGGACTTGCGCGCTGCCTCAGCCGAGGCCTCGCCTGCCAGCACGCTCCGCGCGGTGGCGGAGCGCCTACGAGGGGTGAGCCATCCGAGAGCGGCCATGGCGTGAGCATAGCCAGTTTGTTCGGTGGTTCCGGAGTCGGGAGGTTTGGAGGCTGTGAACTCTCCGCGACCGTGCCGTTAAAGAACTCATCTCTTCGGGATCGTTCTGGGGCGCTTCGCGGGGTGGTCGTGCTTCGGGTGGAGGGCCGGGCGAGCCCGCGCGGCGGGAGAATGGTTCGTATGAGCCCCATTTTTCGGCGTGGTGAGCGTCGTGCGGAGAAGAGCGTGTCGAGGGAGCGGCTGGTCACGCTGATCGGGAAGCCCGACTGTCATTTGTGCGAAGACGCACAGGAAGTCGTGGAGAAGGTCTGTGGTGATCTCGGTGTCCGCTGGGAGAAGAAGGACATCACCCAGGACGCGGAACTGCACCGCGAGTACTGGGAACAGATCCCGGTGGTGCTGGTGGACGGGGCCCAGCACACGTTCTGGCGGGTCGACGAGGAGCGGCTGCGAAGGGCGCTCAAGGCGTAGCCAATGGGGCGGAGTAATGGAACCGTGGCCTGACCGAGGCGTCCAAGTGGGCCGGAAAGTCACTTAGGATCGAGGGCGGTTCGGACTCGGGGGCGGGGATCGTAGAGGAGAGTGTGCGGTTTTGCCCCCAACATGTGAGGAACGAAGGTGCCTGTGCGCCGGTTCCGTACGGGTGCGCCGGGGGTGCGTGACCCCGGTCACGTTGGCCGGGCAAATCGGACACCATCTTTGTGCACGCGTTCACAAAGACATAGCCTGCATTCGACGGGGCGGTCTAGGTACGTGCGACCGCCTGCAGCCCCGCGCTACCCGCAGGAGCACCGTGGCAACTGGCCGAACTCACCGACCGGCGACCCGCAGCCGAGGGATTCCCGAGGCCACCGTCGCCAGGCTTCCGCTGTACCTCCGAGCCCTCACCGCTCTGTCGGAGCGCTCGGTACCCACGGTCTCCTCCGAGGAGCTCGCGGCCGCGGCGGGGGTCAACTCCGCCAAGCTGCGCAAGGACTTCTCGTACCTCGGGTCGTACGGGACGCGCGGTGTGGGCTACGACGTCGAGTACCTCGTCTACCAGATCTCCCGCGAGCTCGGTCTCACCCAGGACTGGCCGGTCGTGATCGTCGGTATCGGTAACCTCGGCGCGGCCCTGGCCAACTACGGCGGGTTCGCCTCGCGCGGGTTCCGTGTCGCGGCGCTGATCGACGCCGATCCCGAGATGGCGGGCAAGCCCGTCGCCGGGATCCCCGTGCAGCACACCGACGAGCTGGAAAAGATCATCGACGACAACGGTGTGTCGATCGGTGTCATCGCCACCCCCGCCGGTGCCGCCCAGCAGGTCTGCGACCGGCTCGTGGCCGCCGGTGTGACCTCCATCCTGAACTTCGCGCCGACCGTGCTGACCGTCCCCGACGGTGTCGACGTACGCAAGGTCGATCTCTCCATCGAGCTGCAGATCCTCGCCTTCCACGAGCAGCGCAAGGCCGGCGAGGAGGCCGAGGCGCAGGCCGGGGCCGCCATGGAGGCGGAGGCCGAGGCGGCCGCCGCGGCCAAGGAGGCCGGGAAAGGGCCCGACGGGGATGTCCCCGCCGTGATGCCGGCATGAGTCTTCTTGTCGTCGGACTGAGCCACCGCAGCGCTCCGGTCAGCGTCCTGGAACGGGCCGCGCTGTCCGCGGACGCCCAGATCAAGCTGCTCCAGGACACGGTCGCCGCCGAGCCGGCCGCCGAGGCCGCGGTGCTCGCCACCTGCAACCGGATCGAGCTCTACGCCGACGTGGACAAGTTCCACGCGGGCGTCGCCGAGCTCTCCACGCTGCTCGCGCAGCACAGCGGTGTCGGTCTCGAAGAGCTCACCCCTTATCTGTACGTGCACTACGAGGACCGGGCCGTCCACCACTTCTTCTCGGTGGCCTGCGGGCTCGACTCCATGGTCGTCGGCGAGGGGCAGATCCTCGGCCAGATCAAGGACGCCCTCGCCACCGCGCAGGAACTGCACACGGCCGGGCGGCTGCTGAACGACCTCTTCCAGCAGGCGCTGCGGGTCGGCAAGCGCGCCCACTCCGAGACCGGCATCGACCGGGCCGGGCAGTCCCTGGTGACCTTCGGCCTGGAGCAGCTGTCGTCCGGCGCCCCGGCCGACGCCTGGCTCAAGGGCAAGCGGGCCCTCGTGATCGGCGCGGGCTCCATGTCCTCGCTCGCCGCGGCGACGCTCGCGCGGGCCGGGGTGGCCGAGCTGGTCGTCGCCAACCGGACGTTCGACCGGGCGGAGCGCCTCGCGGCCCTGCTCGCCGAGCAGTACGGACAGCGCCCGGCGGAACCGGACGACGTGGACGTGCTGGCCCGCGCGGTACCGATGGAGTCGGTGCCGGACGAGCTGACACGTGCCGATGTCGTCGTGTCCTGCACCGGCGCGACCGGGCTCGTACTGACTGCGGACCTCGTGGCCGAGGCCGTCGAGGGGCGCACGGGTGCGCCCGCCGTGGAGCGTGCCGCCGACTCCGGCTCCGACTCCGACTCCGACTCCGTACGGTCTGGGCTTCCGCCCACCAGCGTCGGTAGCGAGGACGGCTGTCCGCTCGATCTGTCCGCCGTGCAGGGTTCCGCCGCGCAAGGTTCCGCGGTGCAGGGGTCCGCTGTGCAGGGGGCCAGCGGCTTCTCCGTCATGGGGGAGGCTGCCGTGGCCGGTATGGACGCGGCCACCCTGGAACAGCACGCCGCCTGGGTGGACAACGGGACCGTCGACCGTCGCGAGGGTCGTCGTACGCCCGAGATCGACACCGACGCCGTCGCCGCCCTCGCCGCCGCCGCGGCCACCCTCGGGCGGGTGCCCGAGCGGCGTCGGCCCGAGCCCGTCGCCGAGGTGCCCCGGCCCCTCCCCGTACTCTCCCTGCTCGACCTCGCCATGCCCCGCGACATCGACGCGGCCGTGCACCGGCTGCTCGGGGTGCGGCTGGTGGACATCGAGTCCCTCGCCGAGGCCTCCGCGGACGCCCCCATGGCCGCCGACGTCGACCAGGTGCGACGAATTGTCTCCGACGAGGTCGCCGCCTTCGACGCCGCTCAGCGGGCCGCGCACATCACGCCCACCGTCGTGGCGCTGCGCGCCATGGCCGCCGATGTCGTGGCGAGCGAGATCGCCCGGCTCGACGGCCGGCTGCCCGGCCTCGACGACAAGCAGCGCGGCGAGATCACCCAGACCGTGCGACGCGTCGTGGACAAGCTCCTGCACGCGCCGACCGTACGGGTCAAGCAACTGGCCGCCGAGCCCGGCGGTGCCGGGTACGCGGACGCGCTGCGGACCCTGTTCGACCTGGATGCCGAGACGGTCGCCGCCGTCTCCCGGGCCGATGACGACAGCCGGGATCACAACAGCGCCGCTCTTGGCGGTCTGGACTTCGGCCGCGAGAACTTTGACAGCAACAATTTCGAGAGCGCCGAGAACCGAGGGCGAGCATGAATGGGCAAGCACTGAGACTGGGGACCAGGCGGAGCAAACTCGCCATGGCCCAGTCCCGGCAGGTGGCGGATGCCGTGAGCCAGGTGACAGGGCGATCCGTCGAGCTTGTGGAGATCACGACCTACGGGGACACGTCCCGCGAGCACCTCGCGCAGATCGGCGGTACGGGGGTCTTCGTGACCGCCCTGCGCGACGCGCTCCTGAGCGGTGAGGTCGACTTCGCCGTCCACTCCCTCAAGGACCTGCCGACCGAGCAGCCCGACGATCTCGTGCTGGCCGCGGTGCCGGTGCGCGAGGACCCGCGCGATGTACTGATCGCCCGCGACGGGCGCACCTTCGCGCAGCTCCCCGACGGGGCACGGCTCGGAACCGGCTCGCCGCGTCGCATGGCCCAGCTGAACGCGTACGCGCGGGAGCATGGGATCTCGATAGAGACCGTGCCGATCCGTGGGAACGTCGACACTCGGATCGGGTACGTGCGCAGTGGCGAGCTGGATGGTGTGGTGCTCGCTGCGGCTGGAATGAAGCGGATCGGACGGATTGAGGAAGTCACCGACTTCCTGCCCGTCGACACAATTTTGCCCGCCCCCGGACAGGGGGCCCTCGCGATCGAGTGTGCCGCGGACAACGCGGACCTCGTCGCTGCGCTCGGCGAGCTCGACGACCCGTTCACCCGGGCCGCCGTGACCGCCGAGCGGTCCCTGCTCGCCGCCCTGGAGGCCGGCTGCAGTGCACCTGTGGGTGCGCTCGCCGACCTTCTGGCCGACGGGCAGATTGTCAAGGAAATGCGCCTGCGCGGCGTCGTCGGCACGACCGACGGCTCGACGCTGGTGCAGTTGTCCACCACCGGTCCCGTGCCCGAGACACATGACCAAGCAATGGCGCTCGGCCGTGAACTCGCCGCCGAGATGCTTGCCAAGGGCGCGGCCGGTCTGATGGGGGAGCGAGCACATTGAGCCCCACCACCCTTCCCGCCGGCCTCGAACACGGGCACGTCACCTTTCTCGGTGCCGGACCCGGGGATCCGGGACTGCTGACTCTGCGCGCCGTCGAGGCGCTGGCGAACGCGGATGTCCTGGTCGCCGAACCCGAAGTGATCGACGTCGTCCGCACGCACGCCAGACGAAACGTCACCGTGCTCGACACCGATTCGGGCCCGAGCCCGGACACGCCTCAGCTAACGGTAGTTGACGGCGCGTCAACCACCTCTGGCGTCCCCGCGTCGAAGGACGCGGCCAATATTGTCATGGAGGCCGCGAGGGGTGGCAGGCGGGTCGTCCGTGCCGTCTCCGGCGACCCCGGACTTGATGCCTATGCCGCCGAGGAGATGCTCGCCTGCGCTGCCGCGGGTGTGCCCTTCGAGGTCGTTCCCGGTGTCGCCGCCGCCGTCGGTGTGCCTGCTTACGCGGGTGTGCCGTTGCGGGACGCGCAGGGGGCGGACGTGCGGTTCGTGGACGCCCGTACCGCGTCCGGGCGTTGCTGGACGGAGGTCGGGGCGTCCGACGGGACCGTTGTCGTCTCGGCGACCCTTGATTCTGTCGGTGCCGCTGCGGGGGAGCTTGTCGCCTCCGGGCGTAAGCCCGATACGCCCATGACTGTGACTGTTGCTGGGACCACTACGCGTCAGCGGACCTGGGCCGCGACGCTCGGGACCATCGCGCAGACGCTCAAGCAGGCCAAGGTGCTGCCCTCGCCCGATGGCGGGCGGCCGGTGATAGCCGTGGTCGGTGAGCGTTCCGCCGCCGCCCAGCGTGACCAGTTGTCGTGGTTCGAGTCCAAGCCGCTGTTCGGCTGGAAGGTGCTCGTGCCGCGTACCAAGGAGCAGGCGGCTTCGCTCTCCGACCAGCTGCGGTCGTACGGGGCCGTGCCGCACGAGGTGCCGACGATCGCCGTCGAGCCGCCGCGGACGCCTCAGCAGATGGAGCGGGCCGTGAAGGGGCTCGTGACCGGGCGGTACGAGTGGATCGCCTTCACTTCGGTGAACGCGGTCAAGGCCGTGCGGGAGAAGTTCGAGGAGTACGGGCTCGATGCGCGTGCTTTTGCGGGGATCAAGGTTGCTGCTGTGGGGGAGCAGACCGCCAAGGCGTTGGTTGCCTTTGGTGTGAAGCCTGATCTGGTGCCGAGTGGGGAGCAGTCGGCTGCTGGGCTTTTGGAGGACTGGCCCCCTTACGATCCCGTTTTTGATCCGATCGATCGGGTGTTTCTGCCTCGGGCCGATATTGCCACGGAGACGTTGGTGGCTGGGCTCATTGAGTTGGGGTGGGAGGTTGATGACGTTACGGCCTATCGGACCGTGCGTGCTTCGCCTCCGCCTGCGGAGACTCGGGAGGCCATCAAGGGTGGGGGGTTCGACGCTGTTCTTTTCACGTCGTCCTCGACCGTGCGGAATCTGGTCGGTATCGCCGGGAAGCCTCACAACGTGACCGTCATTGCCTGTATCGGGCCTGCCACGGCCAAGACCGCCGAGGAGCATGGGCTGCGGGTCGATGTCATGGCTCCGGAGCCGTCCGTGCATCGGTTGGCCGAGGCGTTGGCTGACTTCGGGTTGCGGCGGCGGGCTGCGGCTCTTGAGGCCGGGGATCCTGTTACTCGGCCCAGTGAGCGGCGGCCTGGGTCTCGGCGTCGGCGTACCACGTAGCGGCTCGTTTGGAGCGGCGCGTTTGGTTGGTTTTTGGTCCGCGGTTCGTTCTTGGGGCCGCGGGCCGTGCCGGTACGTCGAGTCCGCCGCGTGCCGGGTGTACGGCTGTGGGTTTTTAGGGTTCCGTTTTTTGGAGGAGCTCTATGCGGCGGACTTTCGACGTACCGGCACGGCCCGCTCCTTTGCGTCGTCGGGTGCGGCCTGCGGGTGCGGCCTGCGGGGTGGTGTCGGTTTGGTTATGCCGCCGGGGGCACTGTGTGGCCGTAGCGGAGCAGGTTGGACGGGTCGTGGGTGGCCTTGGTTTTTTGGAGGTGTTCGTAGGCCTCTGGGGTCCAGGCTCTGGCTCTGTCTGCTGCTGTGCCGGGGGTGCCGTGGATGTTGACCATGGTGAGGCCTGTGCCGTAGGGGGTCATGGCCTGTTGTAGGGCTTTTGTGGCTTGTTCTACTGCTTTTGCGGTTTCTGGGTCGGGGAGGATTGCCACCGATTCCAGGAAGTACGTGGCGTCGCGGGCGCAGACCGTGTCCTGTACGGGGGCCGGGCGGGACAGTGCGCCGCCCATGTGGCGCAGTTCGACCAGGAGTAGGGGGCAGTCCCTGGCTGTCGGGCCTACCTCGTTGAGGAACGTATCGATGGCCTCGGGGGTGAGGTCGTTGAGCAGGGCGCACGATTCTCTTGCGGGCAGAGGGTCCTCGGGTTCCGCGTAGATCTGGTCCACGGCTGTGTAGTCCATGGGGGCGATCGTGTCGATCACTGCGGGGGCCGCCTCGCGGATGGGGGTCAGGAGGCGTTCGCCCTCTGTCGGGTCGCCTGTCCAGGCAACCGCTATCCGGGACCAGAAGCCGCCGCGCAGGGGTTCCGGGATCTGGGGGAGCGGGGGGAGGCGGAGCAGGCTGAATGCCGTGCACATCTCCTCGGGGAGTGTGGGTGTCCAGCTCGCGTAGGCGTTGAGGACGGCCTCCGCGTCCGTGCCCGCGTAGTAGATCGCGCCGCCGAGGATGCGGGTGAGTGGGATCAGCTCGGTGACGAGGGACGTCACGACGCCGACGTTGCCCTTGCCGCCGCGCAGGGCCCGGAACAGGTCGGGCTCGTGGGTCGCGTCCGTTTCGTGCAGGACTCCGTCCGGGGTCACCACCTGGAAGGAGCGGACCAGGTCGGACGCGTAACCGTAGGTCCGGCCCAGGACCGGCAGGCCGCCGCCCAGCGTGTATCCGATCACGCCCACGTCGGTCGAGGAGCCATTCAGCGCGGCCAGGCCGTGGGGCGCGGCCGCCTCCAGGACGTCTCGCCATTTCGCTCCCGCGGAGACCGTGGCGGTGCGTTCGGCCGGGTCTATCCGTACGTCGGTCATGCGGCTGGTGTTGATCAGCAGGCCGTCGACGATCGGGAAGTTCGCTCCGTGGCCCGTCGCCTGGACCGAGACGGGGGTGCCTGTCGCCGTCGCCCAGCGGAGTGCCGCGACGATGTCGTCCGTTCCCGTTGCACCGATCACGATGTCCGGCGTGTGGCGTGGCGACAGGTTGAAGCCTGTGACCTCTGTCATGTACGCCTCGTCGTCGGGTCTCAGGACCGGGCCTCGGATCTCCGAGAGGGCGAACAGGTTGGGGGTGTGCGCGGTTGTCATCGCGTCCTCCTGCCCAGAGAGGCCGTCGGGGTCCTTCCACCAGCTTGCGCCCGCGGCGTCACAGGCGCATGTGGGGCGGGGGCGGAGGGGGCGGTGGCGCCGACTGGGCGTCGGCAAAGGGAGGCGTGGGGCGGGCGTAGCGTTGGTCCATGACTACGTACGGATCCTTTCCGGGCAGTCGGCCTCGGCGGCTGCGGACCACCCCCGTGATGCGGCGCATGGTCGCCGAGACCCGGCTGCATCCCGCCGATTTCATCCTTCCCGCGTTCGTACGGGAGGGAGTGGCCGAACCCGTGCCCATCGCGGCGATGCCCGGCGTCGTGCAGCACACCCGGGACAGTCTGAAGAAGGCCGCCGCCGAGGCCGTGGCGGCGGGGGTCTCCGGGATCATGCTGTTCGGTGTTCCGGAGGAGTCCAAGAAGGACGCCGTGGGGACGGCTGGGACCGATCCTGACGGGATTCTGCAGGTCGCCCTTCGGGATGTGCGGGCCGAGGTCGGCGACGAGCTGTTGGTCATGTCCGATCTGTGTCTCGATGAGACCACTGACCATGGGCATTGCGGGGTGTTGGATGGTCAGGGGCGCGTTGACAATGACGCGACCCTGGAGCGGTACGCCGAGATGGCTCAGGTGCAGGCCGATGCCGGGGCCCATGTGGTGGGCCCCAGCGGGATGATGGACGGCCAGATCGGCGTCGTGCGTGATGCTCTTGACCAGATCGGGCGCGAGGACGTGGCGATCCTGGCCTACACCGTCAAGTACTCCTCCGCCTTCTTCGGGCCCTTCCGGGAAGCCGTCGGCTCGTCGCTGAGGGGCGACCGGAAGACCTATCAGCAGGATCCCGCCAATGCGCGTGAGTCCCTGCGGGAGCTGGCCCTCGACCTGGAGGAGGGGGCCGACATGGTGATGGTGAAGCCGGCCGGGCCCTACCTCGACATCGTCGCTCGGGTCGCGGATGCGGTGCATGTGCCTGTCGTGGCCTACCAGATCTCCGGTGAGTACTCGATGGTCGAAGCCGCCGCCGAGAAGGGGTGGATCGACCGGGATCAGGCGATCCTCGAGACGCTCACCGGGATCAAGCGGGCCGGCGCCCAGAACATCCTCACGTACTGGGCGACCGAGGTGGCGCAGAAGCTGCGCTGAGCCCGCCTGCTTACCAGGTGAGGGCGTCCGCCATCGTCTGCTGCCAGTACGTGACGGAGATCGAGTCGTCCACGTACACGCCCTTGGCGGGCAGCGACGGCTTGGCCGCGGCTCCCGCGTCCTTGTTCAGGTAGACCTCGAGCGACTTCGCCGTGTAGCCGTTGGAGCCGCTGCCGTCCGCCGCCGAGAGGAGCACGCCCGCGTAGCCCGACTCGCCCGGGGCCAGCGTGAGCACCGCCTGCGGCTTGGAGTCCTCGAAGACCGGCGGGACCGACTGCGCCTCGCCGAAGCGGACGGCCGGGTAGCCGATCACGTTGCAGTTCTTCGAGCCGGTGTTGGTGACGGTGAGGAGAACGTGGTTCAGGGGGCGCGAGACCACCGTGGCCGCCATGCGGGTGTTGGCGGTGGTGCAGGAAGTGCGGGTGGGGCCGGAGTCCTGCGAGCCCGATGAGCCCGCCGAGTCCGATGAGCCCGTCGAGCCCGACGAGTTCTGCGCGCCCTTGCCGTCCTTGGGCTTGGAGTTCGAGTCCGACGAGGACGCCGCCTGTCCCGCGCCCGTGGTCGTCTCCTTGTTCTTCTGCGACTCGGACGTCGGCGTGGACGACGGCTGGGACGTGGTGCCCGCCGATGCGCCCTCGTCGCGTACGCCCTCTCCGTTGTTGCAGGCCGTCAGTGTCAGCGTGGCGACGGCGAGCGCTGCGGCGGCGAGAACACGGGTGCGGGTGGTGCGAGCGGACATGATTGATCCCCCTGATGCGGTACGGGCCTTGGCGCAGGCCGCTCGACCGAGTGACGGGAGCGGCGTGCTTGGATGGCCCAAGCTTGTGCGGCGTCCTGTCCCGGCCGCCACACCTGCCGGGGTTTCCGGGACGCTGGAACGCCCGTAATGGCTCTGACCTGGGGGAACGACCTTCCCCTGGAACGTGGATCCGGGACGTGGGAGAGGGAGGAACGGTGGCGGGGGACGAGTTCTCGGAGCTCTTGGGACAGTTGAAGGAGCGGTCCGGGCTCAGTTACGGGGTGCTCGGGAAGCGGCTTCACACGAGTACGTCCACGCTTCACCGGTACGTCAACGGGGATGCCGTGCCGACGGACTACGCGCCCGTGGAGCGGTTCGCCCGCGCCTGCAAGGCCTCTCCCGAGGAACTGGTGGAGCTGCATCGGCGGTGGGTTCTCGCCGATGCGCGGCGGGGGCAGAGGGCGGGAGAGGGAGCTGGCGGGTCCGTTTCGGCTGCCGGTTCGGATTTGGCTGCGTCCGCTGCGACTGCTGCGTCCGCTGAGTCCGTTGCGTCCGCTTCGGGCTCGCCCGTTGGTTCGGACTCGGCCGTTGGTTCGGAGTCGGCTGCTGGCTCGGAGTCGGCTGGGGATGCGGGTGTCGGGGGCGATGTCCTTGGCTCAGGGCCCGGGGCAGAGCTTGAAGGGGCGCCGGGCGCGACCGCCACGCGTCGGCGGCGTACCGTCCTGCTCGCCGGGGCTGCCGTGGCCGCCGCGGTCGTGTCGGCCGCCCTCGTGGTGAATCTCGTGCCGGGCAAGGGCGACGACGGTGAGGGCAGGAAGCAGGCACTGGGGGCCGCCGCCGAGACCGTCGACGACAGTCCCGGGGCCAGTGCGTCCGGTGACGCGAGGGGGAAGTCTCCCTCGCCGTCCGCTTCGCGCAGTGGTACTCCGACGGCGTCCTCCTCCGCCTCCCGGAGCGCCGGGGCGGGGGCCGGGGCCGCGCAGGACTCCGGGGTCGAGGAGAGTGCCTCCGCGCCCACCGTCGCCGTCAATCCGTACAAGTGGGAGAGTCCGTGCAGTCAGCACTACCTCGTCGACCGGAAGCCCGAGCAGGTGCCTCCGCCGCCGAGTGAGTCGGACGCGCGCGGGTGGGTCAGCGCGCTCGGCGGGGTCGCGGCCGGGCAGCAGATGCTCGCGCTGACCGTGCAGGGCACCGGGAAGGCCACCGTCGTCCTGGAGTCGCTGCAGGTACGGGTGGTGGAGAAGAGCGCGCCGCTCGCCTGGAACGACTTCGAGATGGGCGTCGGGTGCGGTGGCGGGGTGGAGACCACGTCGTTCGCCGTGAATCTGGACGCGGGACGGCCCGCGACCTCGCCCAAGGCCGGGCAGCGCGACTTCCCGTACAAGGTGAGCGAGTCCGACCCCGAGGTCTTCTACATCTTCGCGGACGCCCGGGCGCACAACGTGAGCTGGTACCTGGAGCTCGACTGGTCCAGCGGGACCAAGCAGGGCACCGTGCGCGTCGACAACAAGGGGCAGCCCTTCCGGACCAGCGGGAACGTGGGGCGGCCCGCGTACAACTACCCGCTCGGTGACTCCGAATGGGGGCGGAACGAGTACGAGCCCGATATTCCGGGCTGAGTGTCTCTCCGTTGCCGGCCGTGCGGTCGGCAGTACCGGCGGATGTGGTTCGCACAGCTGATCTGCCGGTCGGGGCACCATCAAGTCACCCCGAGAGTTAGGTTGTTGCTCGCTCGATGACGCGACTCTCCAGGGAGAGGCCCTATGCCCGGTGATGCTCTCAGCCAGGACCCCGCGGAGCTGAGAAGGAGGATCGACACCACCAGGGCACACCCGGCACGTGTCTATGACGTCTTCCTCGGGGGCAAGGACAACTACGAGGTCGACCGGGCCGCTGCCGCCGCCGCGCTCACGGCCAACCCGCGCGGCTACCTGGACGTCCGGCACAACCGCGACTTCCTGCGCCGGGCCGTGAACACGCTGACGGGCGAAGAGGGCATCCGGCAGTACCTGGACATCGGCACGGGGTTGCCGACGCAGGAGAACGTCCACCAGATCGCCCAGCGCCTCGCCCCCGGCTCCCGGGTCGTGTACGTCGACAACGACCCGGTCGTCCTCGCCCATGCGCGTGCCCTGCTCACCAGCGGGCCCGAGGGCCGGACCGACTACATCGACGCCGACCTGGAGAACCCCGCCCAGATCCTCGAAGCGGCCGCGAAGACCCTCGACTTCGACCGGCCGGTCGCCCTCGCGCTCGTGGCGATCCTGCACTTCGTCGAGGACGACAAGGCCTACCCGATCGTGCGCGAGCTGATCGACGCCCTGCCCTCGGGCAGCCGGCTCGTCCTCAGCCATCTCACCGAGGACCTCAACCCCGAGAACATCCGCGCGGTCCAGCGGACGTACACCGAGCGCGGGTTCACGTTCGTGCTGCGCTCGAAGGTGGAGGTCGAGCGGTTCCTCACCGAGAACGGCCTGGAGGTCGACGAGCCCGGCGTGGTCCCCGCCCACCACTGGCGGCCCGACAACGCGGCGCCCGTCCCCGAGCAGCCCGAGCCCGGCTACTTCGAGGGCCTCGACGACATCGAGAAGGTCAGGTACCGCGACATCAACGACGTGACGGACGCGGACATCAACGTGTACGCGGTCACCGGCCGCAAGCCCTGAGCCCGGAGGCCCGCTCCGAGTTACGGGCCGCCCGCGGTCCCGCTCAGTCCCAGCAGAACGTCCAGGAGCGTGCGTCGAGCACCTCGTGCTCGGCGTACGCCCGCAGGGAGCTGTGGTCGCTCTGCTCGATGTTGTCCGGGCAGAACGCGTAGTGCTCGGCGGCGACCGCCTCCGCCTCGGCCCGGGTCCGGGGCGGGGCGGCGACCGAGACCACCAGCTGGTCGTAGGTCATCGCCACGATCCGTATCCCGAAGCGGTCCTCCCAGGAGCGCAGGACCGCGCACAGCGGCGCCACGTCCTCCATGTGGTTGACCGGGCCGCACCAGCCGACGGCCGCCGGGATGTCCGCGCTGCGGCGGGCCGGTACGAGGGCGATGTGCGCCCGCTCCAGCCAACTCCCGCCGCCGGTCAGGGAGTCGGCGACCTCGGCCGCCCGCTCGTCCGGGTCGGCGTCCGGCGGGCCCGCCGCGGCGAGGCCCGGCCAGTCGGCGTCCTCCGCCTCGGCCGCGTAGTCCTCCCAGAGGTCCGCGAGGACCTCCTCCGCGTCGTGGTCGCCCGGATACGACGCGAGGTCGGGGTCCAACTCCCACTTGTCCGGGTGGGGTTCGCTGTCCGCGTCCGCGCCGAGCAGCACCGGATGCAGGCCCGCCGTGCGCCGCGCGGACGCCAGGCGCAGCCAGTCGCCCGGCGACGCCGGGGCGTCCGCCCGCCACAGCAGCGGTTCGTCCCAGGGGCCTTCGACCGTCGTGTCGAGCAGCGTCCCGGGCGGGAGGTCGAGACCGAGCGAGCGGCCGGTCGGGTCGGCCGCCAGCGTCGGCAGCTGGTTCGGAAGAGTCGCCATGCAGGTGACTTTAGGGCCCGGCACTGACAACGCCGCCGGGGGCCGTCAGCCGGTGCCGAACCAGGTTTCCGCGAGCGCGTCCAGCGTCGGCTCCGGCGGCTTGGGCAGCATGCTCATATAGCCGGGGAGGTTGCTGTAGACGTGCAGCAGCGTGTACGCCATGAGCGTGTGCGGGTCGATCGGCGGGCACCCGTAGGCCTCGTAGAACCGCTTCAGCAGCCGAGGGTCCCCGCAGGAGATGAACAGCCCGACGCTCACGAAGTCGTACGCCGGATCGCCGATCATCGCCGGCTCGAAGTCGAACAGGCCCGTCAGGCGCCAGCCGTCCGGGTCCACGGTCAGATGCTGGCGCATGAACTCCGTGTGCAGCAGTACGCGCCGTGCCGGAGGGGCGAGCGGCACCGAGCTCAGGAACCACGGGATCTGCTCCAGCCAGGCGTTCGACAGGCCGACCTCGCGCTGCTGGTCCACCGCGTTCGCCCGCTGTGAGTCGACGAACAGGCCCCAGTCGGAGGGGCCGACGGAGCTCGCGAGCGGCGCCGGGTTCAGCGCGTGCAGCGCCGCGAGGGTCTCGCCGGCCTCCGTGACGATACGGTCCTGCTCCGCGGCCGGAATCCGCGGCCACGCGTCGGCGAGGCTCTCGCCGGGCAGCCGGGACATCAGGACGAACGACCAGCCGTTCTTGTACGCCCCCGCCGAGTACACCTGCGGTGTCGGAACCGGCAGTCTGCCGTACACATGGCTCAGTACCCGCTCCTCGCGCCTGGCGTCGATCTCCTCGAAGGCGGGGAACAGCTTGACGACGTGCGCGGCACCGACGGAGTACACCGGAAGCGAACCCTCGATGAAGCGGATCAGCGGCTTCACGGTCACCCCGAGGCGCTCGCACAGGTCCATGACGGCGGGCCGCAACAGGGCCTCGTCGCGGACCATGTCGTCGAGCTCCTCGCCGGTCTCAACGAGTGGCAGCACGGGTCAACACCATCCAGACGGCCGGGGTGACGGAGAAGGGCAGTGCAGTGCTCATTGGGCTCCCAGTGCGGTCCAACAGGGCTCTGGATTCCCCGGAGTTGGGGGGTTTGCGCCCCGCAGCATCGCATACTCCGGGGTGCGCCGGAGCACCTCAACCTTTGGCCTTCACTCGTACGGATTGCCAGGTCAGGGCGGGGAGGGGCCACTGGCATATGCGGGCCTCCGTCGCCGCACGGGTCACCTCTATCGCGTGAGTCCGGCTGTTGTGTGCGCCTTCAACTTCCTTCACCCGAACGGGGGAAGCGGCCGGGCCGGTTGTCGTATGTGCCGAGACCCGGGCGCGGCCCGTGGTGAGGGGCCGCGCCCGGGTCTCGGGCGGCGGATGCCGGCGGTGGCGGTGGCGGTTGCGGTGGCGCTCGGAGGTCGCCCTCGTCCTCGTCCTCGTCAGAGGCGGTCGGGCGTCCTGATGCCGAGCAGGGCCATGCCCTGGTGGAGCGTGCGGGCCGTCAGGTCGACGAGGAACAGCCTGTTCTCGACGACCTCCTTCGGGTTCGCGTCGCTCAGCACCTGGCACTGGTCGTAGAACGTCGTCAGGTGCGACGCCAGCTGGTACAGGTACGAGGCCAGCTTGTGCGGCTCGTACCCCGACGCCACGTCCAGGAGCAGCTCGCCGAACTGGTCCAGGTGCAGCCCCAGCGCACGCTCCGCCGGGGCCAGTTCGAGCTCCGGGTGGGCCAGCGGACGCGCGTCCCCGGCCTTGCGGAGGATCGACTGGATACGGGCGTACGCGTACTGGAGGTACACGCTCGTGTCGCCGTTCAGCGACACCATCTGGTCCAGGTCGAACTTGTAGTCCCGGACGGCCGACGTGGACAGGTCCGCGTACTTCACGGCGCCGATCCCGACGTACCGGCCGTTCTCGACGATCTCGTCCTCGGTCAGGCCGATCTTCACGGCCTTCTCGCGGACCACCGCCGTGGCACGGTCGATCGCCTCGTCGAGCAGGTCGACCAGCCGGATCGTCTCGCCCTCACGGGTCTTGAACGGCTTGCCGTCCTTGCCGAGCACCGTGCCGAACGCCAGCTGCTCCGCCTTCGCGTCGCCGTTCAGCCAGCCCGCCCTGCGCGCCGTCTCGAAGACCATCTTGAAGTGCAGGGACTGCCGGGCGTCGACCACGTAGATCAGGTTGTCCGCCTTCAGGTTGAAGACGCGGTCCCTGATCGCCGAGAGGTCCGTCGCCGCGTAGCCGTAGCCGCCGTCCGACTTCTTCACGATCAGCGGGACCGGGTTGCCGTCCGGGCCCTTGACGTCCTCGAAGAACACGCAGAGCGCGCCCTCGGACCACACCGCCACGCCGGCCTCTTCGAGGAGGCGGCACGTCTCGTCCAGCATGTCGTTGTAGCCCGACTCGCCGACGATGTCCGCGTCCTGGATCTCCATGTCCAGCTTCTCGAAGACCGAGAAGAAGTAGATCTTCGACTCGTCCACGAACCGCTGCCAGGTGGCCAGGGTGTGCGGATCGCCCGCCTGGAGGTCGACCACCCTGCGCCGGGCCCGCGTCTTGAACTCCTCGTCGGAGTCGAAGTGCGTGCGGGCGGCCTTGTAGAGGCGGTTGAGGTTCGACATCGCCTCCTCGCCCGTCACGGCGCCGTCCTCGGCGGCCGCGTGGTCCAGCTCGTGCGGGTGCTCGTCCAGGTACTGGATGAGCATGCCGAACTGGGTGCCCCAGTCGCCGATGTGGTGCCGCCTGACGACGGTCTCGCCGACGAACTCCAGGATCTGGACGACCGCGTCGCCGATCACCGCGGAGCGGAGGTGGCCTACGTGCATCTCCTTCGCCACGTTCGGCTGGGCGTAGTCGATGACCGTCGTGCCCGGGTTCTCCAGGAACGGGACGCCGAGGCGGTCCGCCGGGTCCGTGGCGCGGGCCGCGAGGGTCTCCGTGATCGCCCGGTCCGTGATCGTGATGTTCAGGAAGCCGGGGCCCGAGACCTCGATGTCCTTGATCACGTCACCCTTGGCGATCCGGTCGACCACCTGGGTCGCCAGGTCCCTGGGGTTGGCCTTCGCCTTCTTCGCCAGGGCGAGGATTCCGTTGGCCTGGAAGTCCGCCCTGTCGCTGCGTCGCAGCAGCGGGTCCGCGGGCGCGGTCTCCGGCAGGGCTGCCGTGAGCGCGTCCGCCAGGCGCTGGTGGACGTGGGCGGTGAGGGACGTGACCGAGGCCATGGGGTGGGAGCCGTTCTCCTCGTGGGTACGGGTGGATCCGTCCAGTATCCCATGGGGGTAAAGCGAGTTTCCGCCCCCGCCGCCCCTACCCATTCCCATCCCTGACTCAGGGGCTCCGCCCCCGAACCCCCGCTCCTCAAACGCCGGAGAGGCTGGGGGGATGGGGGCTGGCGTGGGTGGGTGGGTTGACCGGGGTGGGTGGGCAATCGGCCTGAACGGCCTCGTCCTCAAACGCCGGACGGGCTGAGATGCGCCTGGGCCGGGCCATAGAAGTTCAGCCCGGCCCGCGAAGTCTTCAAGCCCGGCCCGCGGAGTCTTCGAGCTCGGCCCGCGGAGTCTTCGAGCTCGGCAGGCGGAGTCTTCAAGCCCGGGCCGCAATGTATTCAGCCCCTCCGGCGTTTGAGGAGCGGGGGTTCGGGGGCTGGCCCCCGAGGACGGGACGGGAAGGGGCGGCGGGGGCGATGAAAAGCCGTTTTCGTGGATGCGGGCCTAGCTGGGAGAATGGGACGGTCAGCCGTGCGAACCGTACCGCCGGCCAAAGACACCTCCTGAGGAAAGAAGGACGTGCCGATCGTGGCTCAGAGCACCGAGACCACCGACTGGGTCTCCCGTTACGCGGATGAGGTCATCGAGGAGTCGGAGCGTCGGGCCCCGGGCAAACCGGTCGTCGTCGCGTCCGGACTGTCCCCGTCCGGTCCCATCCACCTCGGGAACCTCCGGGAGGTCATGACCCCGCACCTCGTCGCCGACGAGATCCGCCGCCGGGGCCACGAGGTCAGGCACCTCATCTCCTGGGACGACTACGACCGGTACCGGAAGGTGCCGAACGGTGTTGCCGGTGTCGACGACTCCTGGGGTGAGCACATCGGCAGGCCGCTCACCGCCGTCCCCGCCCCCAAGGGCTCCCCGTACCCGAGCTGGGCCGAGCACTTCAAGGCCGCCATGGTCGAGGCACTCGGCGAGCTGGGCGTCGAGTTCGACGGCATCAGCCAGACCGAGCAGTACACCTCCGGCACGTATCGCGAGCAGATCCTGCACGCGATGAAGCACCGGGGGGACATCGACGCGATTCTTGATCAGTACCGGACGAAGAAGGCCCCCGCCAAGAAGCAGTCGCAGAAGCCCCTCGACGAGGCCGAGCTCGAAGCCGCCGAGGGTTCGGGCGCGGCCGCGGACGACGACGGCACCGGCTCCGCCGGGTACTTCCCGTACAAGCCCTACTGCGGCGACTGCGGCAAGGACCTCACCACCGTCACGGCCTACGACGACGACACCACCGAGCTGACGTACACCTGCACCGCGTGCGACTTCTCGGAGACCGTGCGGCTCAGCGAGTTCAACCGCGGCAAGCTGGTCTGGAAGGTCGACTGGCCGATGCGCTGGGCGTACGAGGGCGTCGTCTTCGAGCCCTCCGGCGTCGACCACTCCTCGCCCGGGTCCAGCTTCCAGGTCGGTGGACAGATCGTCGGGAGCATCTTCGGCGGCAAGCAGCCCATCGGGCCGATGTACGCCTTCGTGGGCATCTCCGGCATGGCGAAGATGTCCTCCTCCAAGGGAGGCGTGCCCACCCCCGGTGACGCGCTGAAGATCATGGAGCCGCAGATCCTCCGCTGGCTCTACGCCCGCCGCCGCCCCAACCAGTCCTTCAAGATCGCCTTCGACCAGGAGATCCAGCGGCTCTACGACGAGTGGGACAAGCTGGAGGGCAAGGTCGCCGACGGCTCCGCGCTTCCGGCGGACGTCGCCGCGCACTCGCGCGCTGTCGGCACCGCCGTCGGCGAGCTCCCGAAGACGCCCCGCCCGATGCCGTACCGCACGCTCGCCTCCGTCGCCGACATCACCGCCGGCGCCGAGGACCAGACCCTGCGCATCCTCAGCGAACTCGACCCCGCCGACCCGCTCTCGTCCCTCGACGAGGTCCGGCCGCGGCTCGATCGGGCCGAGGCCTGGATCAACACCCAGGTCCCCGCCGACCAGCGCACCGTCGTCCGCAAGGAAGCCGACACCGAGCTCATCAAGTCCCTCGACGACCAGGGCCGCGCCTCACTGCGGCTCCTCCTCGACGGCCTCGACTCGCACTGGTCGCTCGACGGACTCACACACCTTGTGTACGGAGTCCCGAAGGTCCAGGCCGGCTTCTCCGCCGACGCCACGCCCAAGGAACTCCCGGCGGAGATCAAGGTCGCCCAGCGCACCTTCTTCGCCCTGCTCTACCACCTGCTGGTCGGCCGCGACACCGGCCCGCGCCTGCCCACCCTCCTCCTCGCGGTGGGCCAGGAGCGGGTGAGGAAGCTGCTCGGGGAGTAGGAGGCCCGGCGGCCGTCGGGCCGCCGCACGGTCGTATGTGTCTGTACGTGGAGGGGGCGCCCGGAGATCTCCGGGCGCCCCCTCCACGTATCCGCACCGGGTTCTACGCGATGTGGTCTTCCTGCAGCTCCGCCGTGTGGCGGTTGGTGAAGCGGTTGACCATACGGTCGGCCTCGCGCTGCGGGAGCATCGTGCCGTACGTCGCCTCCACGTCACCCCTGAACTGGCCCGAGGTCGGGTAGCTGCCGTCTATCGACTTCTTGAAGACCAGGTAGTAGTCCTCCTCGGTCGGCTCCGTGCCGCCGCCCGCCCCCATCTCACGGGTACGGCCCGGTCCCGCCGGGATCGGGAAGGTACCGGTGTCCTCCGGAGAGGGCTCCGGGGCGGGAGCCGGCGGCTCCTCGAACTGCTGCGGGAACGCCTCCTGCTCGAACTGCCGCGGGTCCTCGAACCGCTGCTGCTCCTCGAACTGCCGCGGGTCCTGGAACCGCTGCTGCTCCTCGAACTGCCGCCGGTTCTCGAACTGCTGCCGGTCCTCGAACTGTTCGGCCTGCTGCTGGTCCCCGTACCACTCGGTGTACGCGGCGTCCGGGTCGTACGTCGGGTCGTAGCCGCCCTGGTACGCGATGGCCTGGGGGTCCCGGGCGTGCAGCCACTGATTCTGCGGCTCGTCGTACTCCGGCTGCTCGGGGGGCTCGTCGCCCACCGGAGCGGGACGCTGCGTCCGGGCTTGGGCCGCGTCGTTCTGCACGGCGGGCGCGGTCTCGGAGGCGGGAAGGCCCGGAGCCGCGTTGACGGGCTCCAGGGCGGGCTGCGGCGCCGGAGGCAGCAGCGCGGGCTCGATGCCCGCCGCGGCCAGACCCGAGGGGGCCGTCTCCGCCAGGGGCACGCCGTAACGCGCCAGCCGCAGCGGCATCAGGGACTCGACCGGCGCCTTGCGGCGCCAGGAACGGCCGAAGCGCGAACGCAGCCGGGCCTGGTAGACGAGCCGCTCCTGCTCCAGCTTGATGACCTGCTCGTAGGAGCGCAGCTCCCACAGCTTCATCCGGCGCCACAGCAGGAACGTGGGCAGCGGGGACAGCAGCCAGCGGGTGAGGCGCACGCCCTCCATGTGCTTGTCGGCCGTGATGTCCGCGATCCGGCCGATCGCGTGCCGCGCCGCCTCCACAGAGACCACGAACAGGATCGGGATCACACCGTGCATCCCGACACCCAGCGGGTCCGGCCAGGCGGCCGCGCCGTTGAACGCGATCGTCGCCGCCGTCAGCAGCCACGCCGTCTGGCGCAGCAGCGGGAACGGGATCCTGATCCAGGTCAGGAGCAGATCGAGCGCGAGCAGGACACATATTCCCGCGTCGATACCGATCGGGAAGACGTAGCTGAACTTCCCGAAGCCCTTCTGGAGGGCGAGTTCGCGCACCGCCGCGTACGAACCGGCGAAGCCGATCCCGGCGATGACGACGGCTCCGAAGACGACCACCCCGATGAGAATCCGGTGCGTCTTCGTGAGCTGCATAGGCGCGGACACCCGTACTCCCCTCCCATGACGACCTGTTGCGCGCAACAGAGTGGCACATGTGTACGGGGTCCGGGTGCGCAGTCCGGCACCGGCCCGGCCCCCACGGAGGCCGGGCCGGTGCAAATGTCCTGGTCCGGCCGCGAGTTGGGCGGCGGCCGGATTTCCGGAACCGCCGTCAGTCCGCCGTCAGTCCTTCTTCGTGGCCGACTTGCTCGGGCTCTTGCTCGTGCTCGTGCCCGAGTCCTTGCCGAGATCCGAACCCTGGCCGGCGCTCTTGCTCGCGCTCTTGCTCGGGCTGGGGCTCTTGCTCGGCGCCGTGCCGCCACCGGCCGAGGAGCCGCCGCCGACCCCGTTCGCCGTCCGGACCGCCTCCACGGCCTCCTTGGCGGCCTTCTCCGCCGCCTTCGTCAGGTCGGCCACCTTCGGGGCCTTGTCGCCCGCCAGACCCGCGCCGTTGTAGTCGACCGTCACGACGACGTTCTCGACCCGCGTCACGACCGTCTGCTGCTTGAAGGTGCCTTCCTTCTTCTTCAGGTCGTACGTCACCAGCGTCGCCTCGTTGCCCATCCCGGTCAGCGGCTGCGACTTGGTGTCCTTCGCACCCTCGACCGAACGCGCGTCCTCGGCGTGCTTGGTGAAGTACTCAGAGGCCAGCTTCTCGCCCGTACCGCGGGTCGCGTCCGACTCGAAACGCAGCAGTGACACGTTCAGCCAGCGGAACTGCGAACCGTCCACGCCGTTGTTGTCCAGGCTGTTCCAGGAGCAGCTGCCGCGCGTCGCCGTGTCGCCCGAATTGCCCTCCTTGCTGGACTTGGTGCCCTTCGGGACCATTTCCTTCAGCGTCTTCGACGAGAACACCTTGCAGGGCTCGGGAAGCTTCGCGTACGCGGCCTCCTTCACCACCGAACCGGCCTCCGTCGCGGACGACGACGCCGAGGCGCCGGAGTCCTTCTTCGCGTCGTCGCCGGAGCCGTCGCCGGAGTCCGAGGAGCAGCCGGAGGCGACGAGCATCATCGGGACGGCGGCCGCGCCGACAAGGATGCGGGTGAGTCGCTGACGCTGGCGCTGTGCGGGTCGGTGCATGGTTCCTTCACTCGTAGACGCTCGGGTGTGCGTGCGAACGGCCGCGTCCTTCGGCCGGCCGCACTCGGTCGGGTCCGAGGGGCAACGGTACGCCGAACGGGACACGGGTGACTCGGGTTCCGTCCAGCCCGAAACCCCTCCCGGGAGCCCCTAGTCGTTGAACGTCCCGGCGAGCTGACTAGCCAGTTTCCGCGCTCTGTCCTGCATGTCCTTGCTGCTCGGGACGTCGGTCGTGGTCGCCGGCTGCTCGTCGTACTGGATCGTCACGACCACGTTGGACGTGCGGAACACCACAGTCACCGTGCGCTGCCGGGAGCTGCTCAGCGCGTCGTCCAGGAACGCCTCGTCGCCCAGGTCGTCGAGCGTGCGGGGCTGGAGGGCGGTGGGGGTGGAGTCGTCGGAGGGCGTGGCGGAGCTGCTCTCGTCGCCGCTGCCGGACTCCGATGCGCTGGAGCTCGCACCGGAACCGGAGCCTGAACCGGAGTCGTCCGAGGGGGATCCGCTTCCTCCCGAGGACGATTCGGGCGACTCGGATGAATCAGGCGACTCCGAGGACTCCGACGACTCCGACGAGGCGACCGGCTCCGGAAGGTCCGCCGCCGTCTCGCTCTTCAAATAGATGTCCGTCGCGCGGTCGTCGTCGCTGACCGCGTTGTCGTACGAGACCACGCGCTCGAAGTCCACCAGCAGGTGATCCGTCGCCCCGGTCGACTGCGCCTTCCAACGGCAGCCGACCTTGCGGTCCGTGTCGTACGTCTGCGTCGCCGTGCCCTCGTACGCCTTCTCGCGCTGCTCCTCGTCCGTGACCTGCTTGATGCCGGGCAGCAGCGAGTCCAGCGTGCCGTGCGACACCGCGGCGCACGGCTCGGGGAGCGTGCGGTACTTGCCGGGCTGGGCCGCGGTCGCCGTCGTGGCCGACTCGCCCGGCTTCGGGTCGGTCGTGCCGTCGTCGTTGCCCGATCCACCGGTGCAGCCGGCCAGCAGCACCGCGAGGAGCGCGGCGACGCCGGGTACGTACGCCTTCCGCTGCACGGTGGGGCTCCTCTCGACGGGTCGCCGCGCTGGGCGCGCGACCGGGGTGTCCTGTGGTTATGCGTTGGTTATTCAGTTGCCGCGCGGGGGCGGCCCCTGGAGACAATGTGTATCGCACGCACTGCCGTGGACGCCGGTCCGTTGTCCCAAACGTTGACCTTGGTGCCGGTTTTGCGATTTGTGACTTCTGTTTGTTTTTCGGGGGAATGAGGATGAGATGTCGTACGTGGAAGTGCCGGGCGCGAAGGTTCCGATCCGCATGTGGGCGGACCCGGCGTCGGTCGAGGACGTCGCGATGCAGCAACTCCGCAACGTCTCGACGCTCCCCTGGATCAAGGGCCTCGCCGTCATGCCGGACGTCCACTTCGGCAAGGGTGCGACGGTCGGTTCCGTGATCGCCATGCAGGGGGCCGTGTGTCCTGCGGCGGTCGGGGTCGACATCGGGTGCGGGATGTCGGCGGTCAGGACGTCCCTGACGGCCAATGACCTGCCCGGGGACCTTTCCCGGCTGCGGTCGAAGGTCGAGCAGGCCATTCCGGTGGGGCGGGGGATGCATGACAGCCCGGTGGATCCTGGTGGGTTCCACGGGCTGGCCACGGCGGGGTGGGACGACTTCTGGGGGCGGTTCGACGGTGTGGCCGAGGCGGTCAAATTCCGACAGGAACGGGCCACGAAGCAGATGGGAACGCTCGGATCCGGGAATCACTTCGTCGAGGTGTGCACGGATACGACCGGTTCTGTTTGGTTGATGCTGCACTCCGGTTCCCGGAACATCGGCAAGGAACTGGCCGAGCATCACATAGGTATTGCCCAGAAGCTCTCGCACAACCAGGGTCTGGTCGACCGCGACCTCGCCGTATTCATCGCGGACACCCCGCAGATGGCGGCGTACCGCAACGATCTGTTCTGGGCGCAGGAGTACGCGAAGTACAACCGCACGCTCATGATGGCGCTCCTGAAGGACGTGGTCCGCAAGGAGTTCAAGAAGGCGAAGCCGACCTTCGAGCCGGAGATCAGCGCGCACCACAACTACGTGGCCGAGGAGCGGTACGAGGGCATGGACCTGCTGGTCACCCGCAAGGGCGCGATCCGCGCGGGCTCCGGCGAGTACGGGATCATCCCGGGCTCGATGGGCACGGGTTCGTACATCGTGAAGGGTCTCGGCAACGAGAAGGCGTTCAACTCGGCCTCGCACGGGGCGGGCCGGCGCATGAGCCGTAACGCCGCCAAGCGTCGCTTCTCGACAAAGGACCTGGAGGAGCAGACGCAGGGTGTGGAGTGCCGCAAGGACTCCGGCGTCGTGGACGAGATCCCGAGCGCGTACAAGCCGATCGAGCAGGTCATCGACCAGCAGCGCGACCTCGTGGAGGTCGTCGCGAAGCTGAAGCAGGTGGTGTGCGTGAAGGGCTGAACTGCAAGTGGGGCCCGGGCTGTTGTCGGCCCGGGCCCCTTTTTCATTTCGCCGAAGGGAACTGCCATTGCTGGCCAGTGAGTTATTGGGTTTCCCCGCTGATGCCCGTGTCCTCATTGTCAATTGTGATGACTTCGGGATGCGGCGTGGGGTCAATGCCGCCGTTGTCGAGGCGATCGAGAGTGGGATAGCGGCTTCGTGCAGCTTGATGGTGCCCTGCGGCGGGGCCGAAGAGGCCATGCGGCTGTTGCGGGAGCGGCCCGAGGTGTCGTTCGGGGTGCATCTCTCGCTGGTGTGCGAGGCGGGGGCACGGAGTGGGCGGGGGCCCGTCGCGCCGAGGGCGGATGTGGCGTCCTTGGTTGATGAGGACGGGGAGCTCCATACGCCCGAGCGGCGTGCCGAGTTGATGGCGCGGGCTCGGATCGAGGACGTCGAGGTGGAGTTCCGGGCTCAGGTCGAGACTGTGGTCGCGGCCGGGCTGGAGCCGACCCATCTTGACTGGCATTGCCTGCTCGATGGCGGGCGCGACGATATTTTCGAGCTGACCGTGGCCCTGGCCGGGGAGTACGGGCTTGCCGTGCGGGTCTGGGGTGAGGCCGGGCGGCAGCGAGTGCGCGGGCTGCCCGTTGTCGACCATGACTTCCTCGACAGCTTTTCGCTGCCCCTCGACGGCAAGGCGGAGCGGTACGCGCGGCTGTTGCGGGAGCTTCCGGCCGGGCTGAGCGAGTGGGCCGTGCATCCGGGGCTGGGGGACGCGCAGTCGCGGGCCGTCGAGCCCGACGGGTGGCGGGTCCGGCAGAGCGACCACGAGTTTCTCGTCTCGGCCGAAGCCCGTGAACTCCTCAGGGAGGAAGGGATCTTCGTGGTCGACTACCAGGTTCTGCAGGCGGGATGGCGGTCATGAGACCGACCTGACCGCACTACTTCGCGTGCATCACCGCGTAGATCATCACGAACGCCACCAGGTGGATGCCGAAGAGGAAGTACGCGAGGTACCACCAGACGTAGCGTTCGTCCTTCTTTTCCTGGGCCAGGCGGCGTTGTTCCTGGGCCCGGGCGAGTGGGTCCGTGGCGGGTGGGTTCTGGGCCGGGTTGTCGGCGTCCGGCATCACAGCTCCCTGTGGACCTTTGTGTTGGAGGCCTGGGCGCGGGGGCGTACGACGAGGAGGTCGATGTTGACGTGGGAGGGGCGGGTGACCGTCCAGGTGATGGTGTCGGCGACGTCGTCGGCGGTCAGGGGCTCCGCGACGCCGGCGTAGACCTTCGAGGCCTTCTCCGTGTCGCCGCCGAAGCGGGTCAGGGCGAACTCGTCCGTCTTGACCATGCCGGGGGCGATCTCGATGACGCGGACCGGGGTCCCGACGATCTCCAGTCGGAGCGTCTCGGCCAGGACGTGCTCGCCGTGCTTGGCGGCCACATAGCCCGCACCGCCCTCGTACGTGCCGTGTCCGGCGGTCGAGGAGACGACGACCACGGTGCCGTCGCCGCTCGCGGTCAGCGCGGGGAGCAGCGCCTGGGTGATGTTCAGCGTGCCGATGACGTTCGTCTCGTACATCTGGCGCCATTCGGCCGGGTCGCCGGACGCGACAGGGTCGGCCCCGAGCGCGCCGCCCGCGTTGTTGATCAGGACGCCGATCTTCTTGAAGGCCGTCGCGAACTCGTCGACCGCCGCGCGGTCCGTGACGTCCAGCGCGTACGCCGTCGCCTGGCCGCCCGCCGCGCCGATCTCCTCCGCGAGCGCCTCGATACGGTCCTTGCGGCGAGCGGTGAGGACGACGCGGTAGCCCGCTGCCGCCAGCTGCCTGGCCGTCGCGGCGCCGATTCCGCTGCTCGCGCCGGTGACGACGGCGATGCGGGAGGCGGCGGCGGGCGCGGCGGATGCGGCGGCGGTCATGGGCTGCTCCTCGGGGGAGGGGGCGGGCGCGGCCGTGGTGCGGGACCGCCGCTCGCTCGTACGGTCGATTGCTTCATCGGCCAGGATAGGCGGGCGGGGTGTTCGGCCGGTGGGTGACCTGGTGCGCTGGGCCGGGTGCGGTGGGAAAATCGAGGTGGGTGATCCCCTGCGCAGGAGGTGGATCATGGGACAGGCACGTGAGGTCATGGACCGGCTCACGGAAGCACTGACGACGAACCAGGATCTCAAGGTCATCGCCGAGCTCTACGCGGCGGACGCGGTCGCCGTCACGCCCGACGAGGGAGAGATCCATGGGCGCGACAACATCGTCGAGTACTGGCGGCACATGACGGAGGCGGTCCCGGAGGCGACGTTCGAGACGGTGTACTCGTACGAGATCGGTGACACCGCCGTCGACGAGGGTTTCTTCAGTGGCAGGAACACGGGGCCACTGGTGCTGCCCTCCGGGGAGTCGCTGCCGGCCACGCAGAAGGAGATCAGGGTCCGCGGAGTCGACCTCGCGACCGTCGACGCGGACGGCCGGATCGCCAGTTACCGGCTCTACTTCGACCAGATGGACTTCCTGGGGCAGCTGGGGCTGCTGCCCGACGAGCCACCCGCCTGAAGGGTCCTCCGCGGCTCGCTCCCGGCTCCACCACCCAGCCGCCGTCTCACCTCACCTGATGGGCGGCGCCTGTCGTGCGGCCCAGGTGGCATACATCCGTCGACGTACGGAGACATGCGGGTCGACGCGGAGGACATGACACATGCGGATTCTTTGTGGGCTGGGTGCGGCTGTCTTGGTGGCCCTGGCCTCTTCGGCTGCCACGGCGGCACCGGTGGTGGACGCGGCTCCGGCCGCGGCGCCCGAGGCCGATCTCGCCTATCACGGGCACCTGGTGATGACCGGCGGGCGTGTGGACCTGCGGATGACCCCGCAGAACCACGGCCCCTCCGGCATCGCGGAGGCGACCGTACGGCTGCGGTGGTCGGTGCCGCTCGCGGACGAGCAGGGGCTGCCGGCCGGGTGCGCGCGGACGGAGGTGCGGACGGTGATGTGCCGGACGGGGGCGCTGCCCGCGGACGGGTGGGGGGAGACGATCACCATGGCCGTACGGCTGAGGGGGGCGCCCTCGGAGGTGACGCTGGGCATCGACACGGTGTGGGGCGGCGGTGCGGTGGATCGCAACCATCACAACGACCGGCAGGAGGTGTTGGTGCTGGACACCGGGGATACGTATGTGTTCTAGGTGGCGCGCGGGTGGGTGCGTGTGGGTACGTGTTGGTGCGGGTGGGTGGGGTGCTGGTCGCGCAGTTTCCCGCGCCCCTAAAAGATTGCGCAGTTCCCCGCGCCCCTAATGGGGCTCATGGCCCCCTGTGCCACCGAAGGGGCTGGCGACCCCCGCGTCGCTAAAGGGGCTCACGGCCCCCCCCGCCCTCAGTGGGTGTTCTGGGCGTACGCCGTCGGGGGTACCCCCACCGTTGCTGTGAAGTCGCGGATCAGGTGGGCCTGGTCTGCGTAGCCGAGGTCTGCTGCGAGGGTGGCCCAGTCGGTGGAGGGGGTGGATTCGGCGTGCTCCAGGGCCTCGTGGATTCGGTAGCGGAGGATGATCCACTTGGGGCCCACGCCGACGTAGGTGGAGAAGAGGCGCTGCATCGCTCGTACCGTCATGCCCTGGGCGCGGGCGAAGTCGGTGACGCGGCGGATCGTGCGGTCGGTGCGGATGGTTTCGACCAGGTCCCTCGCCAGGTCGGCGCGGGGGTCGGGGGCCGGGGCGAGGCCCAGCAGGAACGTGTCGAGCGCTGAGACGCGGGCGCTCTCGTCGGGCGGGGTCAGGACGGCGTCGAGGTCGTCCCGGGCCGCGGGGAGGACCTCCGTCAGGGGCAGGCGCCTGCCCGTCCAGTCGGACACCGGGTGCCGCGGTGCGAAGGGGTGGAAGGCGCCCGGCCGGAACTTGATGCCGCACACCCTGCCCCGCCCCTCCAGCTTCTGCGTGAAGAGCCCGAGCTGGATGCCCGCGACCTCGACGAAGGGGTCCTGGCCCTCGAACTGCTGGAAGACGACGTGGACCGCGGGGTGCGGGACCACGTGGGAGACGTACGGCTCGGGGAGGTCCCAGTCGATCAGCCAGTAGTGCTCCACGTGACGGCGGAGGGGCTCGGCGGGCTCGGGGCGGCGGAAGTCCACATGCGCGAGGAACTCCGCGGCGTCGACGATGCCTCTCGTGTCGCGGTCGTCGCGGTCGCTGCTGCTGTCGGTGTCGCGGTCGGTGTCGTGGTGTGCGTCACGGCGTGGGGCGGCCATATCGGGATGGTAGGACGGGGCACTGACAGCGGGGAGGGACCCCGTAGGCGCAGGGATGCCCGGGCCCGGGGATGCCACGGCACTCGGGGTGCCGGAGGCTGGGAATAGCCCGGCGGGGGCCATCGTTGGCGGGTATAGTTGAATCGTAAACAACCTGTGGAGGATGAGGCAGCCATGCAGTTCGGGATCTTCAGCGTCGGTGACGTCACGCCGGACCCCACCACGGGTCGCGCGCCGTCCGAGCACGAGCGGATCAAGGCCATGGTCGCCATCGCGCAGAAGGCCGAGGAGGTCGGGCTCGATGTCTTCGCGACCGGCGAGCACCACAACCCGCCGTTCGTGCCGTCGTCGCCGACGACCATGCTCGGCTGGATCGCCGCGCGCACCGAGAAGCTCATCCTCTCCACCTCCACCACCCTCATCACCACCAACGACCCGGTGAAGATCGCCGAGGACTTCGCGATGCTCCAGCATCTGGCGGACGGGCGAGTGGACCTGATGATGGGGCGCGGCAACACCGGTCCTGTCTACCCCTGGTTCGGGAAGGACATCAGGCAGGGCATCAACCTCGCCGTCGAGAACTACGCGCTGCTCTACCGGCTGTGGCGTGAGGAAGTCGTCGACTGGGAGGGCAAGTTCCGTACGCCGCTGCAGTCGTTCACCTCGACGCCCCGGCCGCTGGACGGCGTGCCGCCGTTCGTCTGGCACGGCTCGATCCGCTCGCCCGAGATCGCCGAGCAGGCCGCGTACTACGGCGACGGTTTCTTCCACAACAACATCTTCTGGCCGGCCGACCACACCAAGCGGATGGTCGAGCTGTACCGGTCGCGGTACGCGCACTACGGGCACGGCACGGCGGAGCAGGCGATCGTCGGGCTCGGCGGCCAGATCTTCATGCGCAGGAACTCGCAGGACGCGGTCCGGGAGTTCCGGCCGTACTTCGACAACGCGCCGGTGTACGGGCACGGGCCCTCCCTTGAGGACTTCACCCAGCAGACCCCGCTGACGGTCGGCTCTCCGGAGCAGGTCATCGAGAAGACGCTGGGCTTCCGGGAGTACGCAGGTGACTACCAGCGTCAGCTGTTCCTGGTGGACCATGCCGGGCTGCCGCTGAAGTCCGTGCTGGAGCAGATCGACATGCTGGGCGAGGAGGTCGTGCCCGTGCTGCGTGAGGAGTTCGCGAAGCGGCGTCCGGCCGGGGTGCCGGATGCGCCCACGCACGCGTCCCGTGTCGCCGCGGCGGCCGTGGCCGACGCCGACGCCGCCGGCAAGGAGGTGACCTCGTCATGAAGCTCGTCGTCGTTTCCGCGGGGCTGAGTGTTCCGTCGTCCACGCGGCTGCTGGGTGACCGGCTGGCCAACGCGACCGCCGAGCGCACCTCGGCGGACGTCCAGGTGGTGGAGCTGCGCGACCTCGCGGTCGAGATCGCGCACAACTTCACCACCGGCTTTCCGGGGACGGCGCTGGGCGCCGCCCTGGACGCGGTGGCGTCGGCGGACGGGCTGATCGTCGTCACGCCGGTGTTCTCCGCCTCGTACAGCGGTCTGTTCAAGTCCTTCTTCGACGTGCTGGACCCGGACACGCTCACCGGGAAGCCCGTGCTGGTCGCGGCGACCGGGGGGTCGGCCCGTCATTCGCTGGTCCTGGAGCACGCGTTGCGGCCGCTGTTCTCGTATCTGCGGGCCGTGGTCGTGCCCACCGGGGTGTACGCGGCCTCGGAGGACTGGGGCGCCGAGGGGCTCGTCGAGCGGATCGATCGGGCCGCGGGGGAGCTGGCGGGGCTGATGAACGGCCTGGCGGCCTGGCGGTCCGGGTCGGTGCCGGTTTCGCTGCCGACGCAGGGCGGGGTGGAGCTCGTGCGTGATGGCGGCTTCGAGGTGGTTCCGTTCGAGCAGCAGCTTGCCGCGTTGAGGAGCGAGTAGCCCGGGCGGAGGTTGTGTTCTGGGTGCGGGGCGCGGCCCCCTACGAGCCGCCCGCCGTGCGAAAGCGGGCGGCTCGTCGCACCGGGCCGGGAAGCCGGGCGGACCGGTGCGGGAGCCGGGCGGTCCTGGGGGACTGGGAACCCATGTGGGCCGCCCGGCGTACTGGAGGTGACGTCCTCGGAGCCCCGGGCGTCACGGTCCTGTGGGTCTTGTGCTGTTGATGGTGGGGGTCCGGGTGTTCGTCGTGCGGCGGAAGCGGTGTGGCTGTCGGCGGGCCCAGTTCAGGGCGCGGGACCGGGTCCGGGTCCAGGCGCGGCGGGCGCGGGTGGCCCTGAGTTCCGTGAACAGGGCCTCGTAGCGGTCGACGATCGGGTCGGCGTCGTAGCGGTGGGAACTTCGTAGCGCCGCCTCGCCCATCGCCTGCCGCAGCGGGTCGTCCGTGATCAGGTCGAGCATCGCCTCGGCGAGGGAGCGGGCGTCGCCCACGGGGACGAGCCGGCCGTCGACGCCGTCCGTGATGATCTCGGCGGGGCCCAGCGGGCAGTCCGTGCTGATCACCGGCACCCCGCAGCGCATCGCCTCGACCAGGGTCATCCCGAACGACTCCGCGTCCGAGGCCGAGACCACCATCGCCGATCTGGCGAACTCCGCCTCGATCGGCGTACGCGGTCCCATCAGGCGGGCGTGCCCGGCCAGGCCCAGGCCGTCGATCAGGTGCTGGAGGTGTTCTCGCTCGGGACCGCCGCCGAAGATCCGCAGCTGCCAGTCGGGTTCCTTCGAGGCGACCGCGGAGAAGGCCTCGATCAGCAGGTCGAAGCGTTTGCCGCGGACCAGACGGCCCGCCGCGGTGATCACCTTCGTCGTGTCGTCCCGAGTGATCCCGACCGGCGCGGGCACCATGTTCGGCACCGCGGCGACCCGTACGCCCGGCAGCGGCATCCGCTGCCGGTACACCTCGGCGTCCGCCTCCGTCGTCGTCACCACCGCGTCCAGAGAGCGGTAGGCGCGGGCCAGGACACCCCGCAGCCGCTTGCTGTGCGAGTCGTGCCGCAGATGCTCCTGGGCGATCCGCAGCGCCCGGCGCGGGGCGAACCGGGCCACGTACACGTTGATGCCGGGCCGGGTGCCGATCACCACGTCCGCGTCGCAGGCCGCCAGATGGTCGCGGGCGCGCAGGTCGGTGAGCCGGGTGTACTGCTCGTAGCGCTTGTCGGAGGCGGGGAAGTCGACGGCCGGCTGTGCGTAGGACGGGTCGGTGAGGTCCTGGCTGCCGTCCCGTTCGTCCACCAGCGGGATGATCGTGATCCGCGGGTCGACGGTGAACCTCGGCTCGTCCCGGTGCCGCCTCATCGACACGATCTCCACGTCGTGCCGCCCGGCGAGCGCCGCCGCGAGGTTGAGCGTGGTGCGGACGGTCCCCCCGATGGCGTACGCGTTGTGCAGAAGGAACACGATCCTCATGCGTTCGGTGGTCTCCCTACGTTTCATGCGGTGCGCTGCCTCCCCGTTGCGGCGCTCGCCCCCGGCATCGGGGACACAGTGGCGGGGCGAGGTAAGCCACCGGTCCCGGCAGGGTGAGAGCCGGGTAAGAGGCCCGGCCGTACCCCTCTCCAGCAGGTAGTACGTACCGCGGGGCTTGGCAGACTGGTCCCGTGCCCCAGAATCTGCTGCTCGCCGAGGACGACCGTGCGATCCGCCATGCCCTGGAGCGGGCCCTGACCCTGGAGGGATACGCGGTCACGGCGGTCGCCGACGGCGTCGAGGCGCTCGCGCAGGCCCACCGCACCCCACCCGACGTGCTCGTTCTCGATGTGATGATGCCGGGCATCGACGGCCTCCAGGTCTGTCGCGTCCTGCGTGCGGAGGGCAACCGCACCCCGATCCTGATGCTCACCGCACTCGTCGAGACCGCGGACCGTATCGCCGGTCTGGACGCGGGCGCCGACGACTACGTGGTAAAGCCGTTCGACGTCGAGGAGGTCTTCGCCCGGCTCCGGGCCCTGCTCCGGCGTACGGGCGCCCCCGTCGACGTACCCAGTGAACCGCCGCGCATGCCCGACGGCCAGATCGCCGCAGCGGGTCTGCGCATCGATCCGCAGGCGCGCCGCGTGTGGCGGGGCCCGCACGAGGTCGAGCTCACCCGCACCGAGTTCGACCTGCTCGAACTGCTCGTCCGCAACGCGGGCATCGTCCTGGACCACACGACCATCTACGACCGCATCTGGGGCTACGACTTCGGGCCCGGCTCCAAGAACCTCGCCGTGTATGTCGGTTACCTGCGGCGCAAGCTCGACGAGCCGGGCGCGCCCTCCCTGATCCACACGGTGCGCGGTGTGGGGTACGTGCTGAGGGAGGACTGAGTGCGCTCCGGCGCGCGCCTGAGGCGCTGGGTGGCCCGGGCGCGGCTGTCCTCGCTGCGCACCACCTTCACGGTGTCGTTCGCGGCGGTGGCGGCGGCCGTCACGGTCCTCGTCGGGTTCCTGTCGTACGACGCCGCCGCCCGGCTCGTACGCGTCGACCAGCAGACCGTGTTCGAGGGTGTCGTGCAGGACCTGCTCGACGAGGTGCGGCACAGCGCGCTGACCCCGGCCGACTTCGCCACCGCGGACGCCGACGGCGGCCCGCGCGACGAACTCATCAGGCCGAGCGGCACGGTCGTACAGGTCCTCGGGCCGGACGCTTCGGTCGTCGACCGCGGCCATCCGCCGCTGCCCGTCGGGGCCGACGACAGGCGGATCGCAGCCGCGCGGCCGGCCGGCCAGTTGGTGGAACACCGTGACGTCGACGTCGGCGACGGCATGTACCGGGTGGCCACCGTCTCGCTCGGCGACGGGCGGGGCGCGGTGCAGATCGCGCAGGAGTTCAGCGACACGGAGGACCTGCTGCGGGAACTCCAGCAGCGGACCGTGCTGCTGGTGGGCGCCGTCGTGATCGCCGCCGGTCTCTTCGGCTGGTGGCTGGCCCGGCGCATCACCTCGCGGCTCGTCCGGCTCGCCGGGGCCGCGGAGGACGTGGCGCGCACCGGGCGGCTCGGCATCCAGGTGCCGGTCGCCGGATACGACGAGGTGGCGCGGCTCGGCCGCTCCTTCGACCGCATGCTGGGCCGCCTCGCCCAGTCCGAGGAGGACCAGCGGCGCCTCGTCCAGGACGCGGGCCATGAACTCCGTACGCCCCTGACCTCCCTGCGCACCAACATCTCGATGCTCCGCCGGATCGACGAACTGCCGCCCGCGGCCCGCGGGGAACTGGTCGCCGACCTCGCCCAGGAATCCCGCGAACTCACCGACCTGGTCAACGAGTTGGTCGACCTCGCGGCCGGACAGTCGGACCGGGAGCCGCTCCAGCGGGTGGCCCTCGCCGACATCGCCGAGGACGTGGCGGTGGCGGCGCGGCGGCGGACGGGCCGGGCCGTCACGGTGCGGGTGTCCGGCGACACGGTGGTCGACGGCCGGCCCGGCGCGCTGCAACGGGCGCTGTCCAACCTCGTCGACAACGCGGCGAAGTTCGACCGGGGCGGGGGCGAGCCGATCGACATCGTGGTGACGGGAACTGGGGTGCCGGTGGGGACGAGCGCCGGTGCCGACGTGGGCGCCGCTGTCCGTGTCGAGGTTCTCGACCGTGGGCCCGGTATCGCCGAGGAGGACCTCGACCGGGTCTTCGACCGCTTCTACCGCGCGCCGGACGCCCGGAGCCTGCCCGGCTCCGGGCTCGGACTGTCGATCGTCCGCGAGGTGGCCGCCGCCCACGGCGGAGACCCGTTCGCCCGGCGCCGGGAGGGCGGGGGGTCGGCGATCGGGTTCACGGTGGGCCGGGGCGGCGGGGGCTGAGGTGTCCGCGTACGCCTTCGGACCACCGGTGGGTCCAGGCGCTCCTCCGCGAGCCCGGCCGAGAGTTACTCCACGAGCCCCCTACCAGCCCTCCTGCAACTCGTCGTCCTCGCCCGCCTCCAGGAGGGTCGCCGCCGCGCCGACCACCCGCGGGTCCGGCTTTCCGACCACCTCGTCGTCCTTGCCCGTGTAGTCGAAGCGGTCCAGCACGCTGCGCATGGCCTCCACGCGGGCCCGCTTCTTGTCGTTGCTCTTCACCACGGTCCACGGGGCCTGTTCGGTGTCCGTCTCGCGGAACATGGCGACCTTGGCGGCGGTGTAGTCGTCCCAGAGGTCGAGGGACGCGACGTCCATGGGGCTGAGCTTCCACTGCCGTACGGGGTCGACCTGCCGGATCGTGAAGCGTGTGCGCTGCTCGCCCTGCGACACCGAGAACCAGAACTTCACCAGGTCCACGCCGTCGTCGACGAGCATCCGCTCGAAGGCGGGCGCCTGTCGCATGAAGCGCCGGTACTCGTCGCCCGTGCAGAAGCCCATCACCCGCTCCACCCCGGCCCGGTTGTACCAGGACCGGTCGAACAGCACGATCTCCCCGGCCGTCGGCAGATGCTCGACGTACCGCTGGAAGTACCACTGCCCCTGCTCGCGCTCCGTCGGCTTCTCCAGGGCCACCACCCGGGCGCCGCGTGGATTGAGATGCTCGGTGAAGCGCTTGATCGTGCCGCCCTTGCCGGCCGCGTCCCGCCCCTCGAAGACGACGACGAGCCGACGCCCGGTCTCCTTGATCCAGCTCTGCAGCTTCAGCAGCTCGATCTGCTGCAGCCGCTTGTGCCAGTCGTACTCGCCGCGCTCCATGCGCTGTTCGTACGGGTAGTTCTCCCGCCAGGTGTCCACCGGACTGCCGTCGGGGCGGATCAGCACCGGGTCGTCGTGGTCGGTGTAGTCGACGCGCATGTCACTCAGCAGCTCGGTCATCTCTGCTCCCCGGGAGAATCAGTGGAACTGCGGCACGATCAGATAGATCCCGTACGCCACCACGCTCGCGCACGCCAGGAAACACAGCCCGGCCACGCCGAGCCCCACCGGGTCGGTGCCTCCGTCGCCCTCCCGCGCGGTCTCGGCGCGGGCCAGGCCCAGCACGCCGAGGGCGAAGACGACGACCACTCCGACCGTGACTCCGGTACTCACCGCGGCGACCTCGCCGAGGGCGCTCCAGTCCAGCTGCATCGTTCGTACTCTCCTTGCTCTCCCGGGCCGGGGCGGATCAGGCGGCGGTGGAGACCTGCGTCGAGGCCGCGCCGCGGACGCTGACCTCGTGGGTCTCGTTGACGTTGGACGCGTGCACCGGGTTGCGGCGCGACATGACCACGATGAAGGTGGCGACGGCGAGCGCGAGGAGTGCGATTACCACGATGCCGAAGTTCCCGCCGTGCGTCACCACGCTCGCGGAGAGGCCGCCGACCAGCGCGGCGGCGGGAAGCGTCACCAGCCACGCCACCACCATCCGTCCCGCCGTGCCCCACCGCACCTCGGCGAGACGCCTGCCCAGGCCCGCGCCGAGGATGCCGCCTGAGCACACCTGTGTGGTCGACAGGGCGAACCCGAGGTGCGCGGAGGTCAGGATCACCGTCGTGGAGGCGGCCTCCGCGGCGAAGCCCTGCGGCGACTGGATGTCGGTCAGCCCCTTGCCCATCGTCCGGATGATCCGCCAGCCGCCGAGATACGTACCGAGGCCGATCGCGAGACCGGCCGACGCGATCACCCACAGGGGCGGCCCTGCGTCATGGCCGAGCGCCCCTGCCGAGATCAGCGTGAGCGTGATGACGCCCATCGTCTTCTGCGCGTCGTTGGTGCCGTGCGCGAGCGAGACCAGGGACGCCGAGGCGATCTGCCCGAGCCGGAACCCCTTGGTCACCGTCTTCTGCCGCGCCCGTGCGGTGATCCGGTACGCGAGGTACGTGGCGATCAGCGCGGCCACGCCCGCCACCAGCGGCGAGGCGACCGCCGGGATCAGCACCTTCTCCACGACCTTGTCGAAGTGCACCCCGTGCTCGCCGGCGCCCACCCAGACGGCCCCGATGAGGCCGCCGAACAGCGCGTGCGACGAGCTCGACGGCAGTCCGAGCAGCCAGGTCGCGAGGTTCCACAGGATCGCGCCGACCAGACCGGCGAAGATCATGCCCGGTGTCACCAGGGTGTCGTCCACGATCCCGCCGGAGATCGTCTTGGCGACCTCGGTGGACAGGAACGCGCCGCCGACGTTCAGTACGCCGCTGATCAGGACCGCCGTTCTGGGGCGCAGCGCGCCGGTGGCGATGGACGTCGCCATCGCGTTCGCCGTGTCGTGGAAGCCGTTGGTGAAGTCGAAGGCGAGGGCCGTGACGATGACGACGGCCACAAGGAACGTGATGTGGTCCATGCCGTCGATGCAAGCAAGTGGAGGCGTACGGGCGGCGAAGCGGAGGCAAAGGCCACGCATGAGTGTGGTCATGCCACCTACAAGTCCGCTGTTCGAGGCGGTGTGCGGCCCGGATTTCCCTCCAGGACCGGGGTTTGCCTTCGGCGGGACCGGGATTTCCCGCCGGGGGAGGTGTCGCTGGGTACACCCCCCGATACGGGTTCTGCGCCCAATGTGCCTGCCCCGCCTTCTCCGTAGCGTCTTCGGCAGGGCACAGGAAGTGCCCGACAGCGGGGCACGGACGGTGCCCGACGGAGGCTGATGACGATGTTTCGCCGAACCGATCGACGCAACCACGAGCACGGCACGGGCCCCGCCGCCGAGGCACTGCGGCTGGTCAAGGTCACCAAGACCTACGGGGGCGAGGAGAACGCGGTGACCGCCCTCGACGGGGTGACGCTCGCCCTGCCGCGCGGCACGTTCACCGCGGTGATGGGGCCCTCGGGCTCCGGCAAGTCCACGCTGCTGCAGTGCGCGGCCGGACTCGACCGGCCCGACAGCGGCATCGTCGTGGTCGACGGCGCCGAGATGACCGGCGGCACGGAGGCCGAGCTGACGAAGTTCCGGCGCAACCGGATCGGCTTCGTCTTCCAGCAGTACAACCTGCTGGACACCCTCACCGTCGCCCAGAACACGATCCTGCCGCTCAAGCTCGCCCGCCGCCGCGTCGACCGGGCCCGGGTGCAGGAGATCCTCACCGCCGTCGGCCTCGGCGACCGCCTCGGCCACCGGCCCGACCAGCTCTCCGGCGGCCAGCGCCAGCGCGTCGCCATCGCCCGCGCCCTGGTCACCGAGCCGAGCGTGATCTTCGCCGACGAGCCGACCGGCGCCCTCGACACCCGCAGCGCGCGGGACGTCCTGCGGCTCCTCCAGGAGGCGGTACGGGTCCACGGCCGTACGGTCGTCATGGTGACCCACGACCCGGTGGCGGCCTCGTACGCCGACTCGGTGCTGTTCCTCGCGGACGGCAGGCTCGCCGGTGAGATGCACCGGCCGACCGCGGACGCGGTGGCCGAGCGCCTCGCGCACCTCGGCGACGACGTGATGGCGGGGGTGTGACGACATGTTCGCTCTGGCCCTGCGCTCCATCCGCCGGCGCCCCGGTCGTTTCGGCGCGACGCTGCTGTCCGCCTTCCTGGGCGCGGCGATCATCATGACCTTCAACTCGATGCACGACACGGCCGGCGCCAAGGGCGTCGACGCCACCAGCGCGGAGAGCCTCTCCACCGCGGCGGGCGTCGTCGGCGGCTACGGCACCCTCCTGGTGTTCTTCGCCGTCGCCTCCACCCTGACGGTGAACGTCCGTCAACGCTCCGCCGAGATCGAGCTGTTGCGCTGCTCCGGCGCGACCCCCGCACAGATCAAGCGGATGGTCGTGGGGGAGTCGGTGGCCGTCGCCCTGGTGGGCGCACTGCTGGCGATCGGTCCCGCGATGCTCGGCGGACGGCTGCTGCTCGACCTCTTCCAGGACAGCGGGCAGGTCGCCGAGTCCGTCGACTACACCTTCGGAACGGTCGCGCTGCTCTCCGGCATCGACATCACGGTCCTCGCGGCGGCGGGCGCGGCGTTCCTCGCGGTCCGCCGGGCCACCCGGAAGACCGGCCCCCGCGGCAGGGGACGGACGTTCTTCGTCCGCGCCGCCCTGGTCCTCGGCAGCCTGTCGGTCTGCTCCACCTTCGCGTTCTCCTCGACCGCCGCCGCGCTGATGGCACCGGCCGCGTACGGCGCGATCCTGCTCGCGGTCGGCTTCGCACTGCTCTCGCCGAAGCTGCTGAGGGCCCTGCTCGACCGGCTTCCGCCGACGGGCCCGAGCGGCTATCTCGCCGTACGCACCATGCGGGAGCGTGCCGCGCAGCTGTCCGGGGTCCTCATGCCGTTGATCCTCTTCACCGGCATGGCGACGGCGACCCTCTACATGCAGGCCGTCGAGAACGACGCCATCGACGCCTCCGGAGTCCCGAAGTCCATCGACGCCAAGAACCTCGAGACCCTGAACCTCGTGGTCGTCGGCATCATCGTGGTCTTCTCCTGCATCATGCTGATCAACTCGCTGTACGCGGCGACGACCTACCGCCGCCGGGAGTTCGGCCAGCAGCGGCTCGCGGGGGCGACGCCGGGTCAGGTCCTCGGCATGATCGGCATCGAGTCCCTCGTCCTCACGGTGACGGGTGTCTTCTTCGGCACGGCCGCCGGGCTCGCCGGGATCATCCCCTTCACGATGGTCCGCACGGACTCCGTCCTCCCGGAGGGAGGACTGGGCATCTGGTTCGGGATCGTGGGGGTCGCGGGGGCGGCGGTGTTCGTGACCAGCCTGGTCACAGCTCGGCGCGCGCTGCGGACACCGGCGGTCGGGGCGGTTTCGCTGGCCGCTTGAGCCGTGGCTTGTTCGACGGGTGCGGGTGGGTGGGGTGCTGGTGCGCAGTTCCCCGCGCCCCTTAAAGGCAGGGGGCTACCTGTTCTTTAAGGGGCGCGGGGAACCGCGCACTCAGCCCCCACCCACCCGCACGCGATGAGTCACGTGCACACCGGAGACATTCAGGAGCCCGCACTCCACCGCCCCAGCACCGGCTCGGACACCGCGCGCGCCGCGAAGCACAACGTCTGGCCGTGCTGCGCGAAGAGCGCATCGCGGGAGTCGAAGTGGCCGAGGTCCGTCCGGACCTGGGCCGACAGATCGCAGCCCCCACCCGCGCCGCCGCAGGCAGTCGCACCACCCCAGTCGACGGTCGTACGGGCCACGGCGTCGAAGAGGGTCTCGCCACCCCGGTTGGTGAACCCGCCGTCGCCGCCCTTCCCGAACAGCTCGCCGATAGGCACCCACGCGCCCTCCAGCCGGAACTCCGGCCAGGCCAGCAGCACCTGCTCGGGCACCAGCGGCTTCAGCCGGGGGAACCGCGGATACCAGAAGACGCCGTCGACGAGCAGGCCCCGTACCCGCGTACGGATGCCCACGGCACGGGCGACCGCCTCAAGGACCGCAATCCGCTGACTGCACGAACCGCGCCCCAGCCGCAGTGTCGTCGAGACCCGCCGCCGGTCCTCCACGGAGTACACCGGCCGGATCTCCCGCGCGACGATCCCGTGCGCCACGCGCAGCGTCTCGGACGCGGAGGCCCGCTCCCGGACCCGGTTCACCAGGGCGGTGACACCCGGATCCGTCCAGTCCAGGATCTCGGTGGCCCGCGTCGAACCCCGTACCTCCGGTGGCCGGGCCACCCGCCGTACGTCCGACCGGGCAGCGCGTCCGGCGCTCCGGTACGGCATCAGCAACCGGCTGGTCATGGTCGCCCACCCCCGCATCTCTCCACGACTTCCGCCATCATCACACGCCCCGTCGGGCGGTCCGGCGGGCAGTGCACGGCCGTGCGACCGCCCCGCGCGCCACCGCGGTACCAGGGGTGGCACACGAAGTGCGAAATGCCGTACGTATCTTGGAGATTGGACCTTGATCGGTGAATCTTGAACCTTATGTTTGTGCGTGTCCGTACACGCCTTGGATGAGAAGACGGTGCCCATGACCGACCACGAGAGCTCGACCGGCCCGGCGGCGAGGCAGAGAATCGACACCTCCGTGCCGCACTCGGCGCGGATCTGGAACTACTGGCTGGGTGGCAAGGACAACTACCCCGTGGACGAGGAGGCCGGCGACGCGTACACCGCCGTCTTCCCCGGCATCGTGACGATCGCCCGCAGCAGCCGAGCCTTCCTCGGCCGCAGCATCCGTCATCTGGTGGAGGAGGCGGGCGTCCGGCAGTTCCTGGACGTCGGTACGGGCCTGCCGACCGTGGACAACACCCACGAGGTCGCCCAGCGCATCGCGCCGGAGTCCAGGATCGTCTACGTCGACAACGACCCGCTGGTCCTCGCCCACGCGCGCGTCCTGCTGACCTCGTCGAAGGAGGGGGCCACCGACTACGTGGACTCCAGCCTCTACGAGCCGGACCTCATCCTGGCGGAGGCCGCCCGGACCCTGGACCTCTCCCGCCCGACCGCCCTGATCCTCAGCGGCATCCTCGGCCACGTCGCGGACTACGACCGGGCCCGCACCCTCGTCAGCGCCCTCGTGGACGGCCTCCCGTCGGGCAGCTACCTGTGCATCAACGACGGCTCCCGCGGCACCGACCCGGCGTACGAGGCGGCCCAGGACGGCTACAACGAGACCGGCGCGGTCCCGTACTTCCTGCGTCCCGTCTCCCAGATCGAGGCGTTCTTCGAGGGCCTCGAACTCGTCGAGCCCGGGGTCGTCTCGGTCCCGCTCTGGCACCCGGAGAAGTCGGACACGGCCCCGACGCCGATCGGCCAGCACGGCGGACTGGGCCGCAAGCCCTGACCGCATCCCGTACGAACCCAGGCGGTCGCCTCCCGTGGGAGGCGACCGCCTGGGTGCTTGAAAGGCCCGGAGGCGTTACGACTTCACTCCGGCCACCTCCGTGACCTCGGCCTGACCGCTGTCGTCCGTGTCCCCGGCCGGGGACACGGCCTGCGCGGCGGTCCGCTGCCGCGGCAGGAACGCGGCGAGAACCAGCGCCAGCAGCGCCGCACCCGCACCGATCGCCATGACCACCTTGAAGCCGTTCTCGGAGGGCAGCGCGGACGAGCCGAAGTCCGTGGTCATCTGCGCCAGTACGACACCGGCGACGGCGCTCGCGAAGGACGTACCGATGGACCGCATCAGGGTGTTGAGGCTGTTGGCGGCGGCCGTCTCGGACGCGGGCACGGCCCCCATGATCAGCGCGGGCATCGCACCGTAGGCGAAGCCGACACCGGCGCCGATGATGCAGGAGACCAGGATGAGGTGCCAGACCTCGGACATCAGCAGGATGTTGAGGCTGTAGCCGACGGCGACGATGACGGCACCCGTCATCAGGGTGATCTTCGGACCCTTGGTCTTGGTGATCGCGGCGGAGACCGGCGCCATCGCCATCATCACCAGACCCTGCGGGGCCAGCACCAGGCCGACGGTCATCATGGACTTGCCGAGGCCGTAACCGGTCTGCTCGGGCAGCTGGAGCAGCTGCGGAAGCACCAGCGACATCGCGAACATCGAGAAGCCGAACGCGATCGAGGCGAGGTTGGTGAACAGCACCTGCCGGCGGGCGGTGGTCCGCAGATCCACCAGCGGCTGGGACGTACGCAGCTCGTAGAAGCCCCACGCCACCAGCACGACGGCCGCGACGGCGAACAGGCCGAGCGTCGTGCCGCTGCCCCAGCCCCAGTCGGCGCCCTTGGAGATGGCCAGCAGCAGGGAGACCAGTGCGGCCGACAGACCGAGTGAGCCGACCAGGTCGAAGCGTCCGCCGGTCCGCACCTTCGACTCGGGCACGATCGTCAGGACGAGTACGAAGGCGACGGCACCGAGTACCGCGGAGACCCAGAACAGCACGTGCCAGTCGTAGTTGTCGGCGATGAACGCGGCGGACGGCAGCCCCAGCGCGCCGCCCACACCCAGCGAGGCGCTCATCATCGCGGTGGAGCCGGCGAGCCGCTCGGAGGGCAGTACGTCACGCATGACGCTGATGCCGAGCGGGACGACACCGGCCGCCAGGCCCTGCAGCACCCGGCCGACGATCATCGGGACCAGTGAGTCGCTGAACGCGGCCACCACCGAGCCGCTCACCAGCAGGACGATGCTGACCAGCAGCATCCGCCGCTTGCCGAACATGTCGCCCAGGCGCCCGACGACCGGGGTCGCGACTGCGGCGGCCAGCAGGGTGGCGGTCACCGCCCAGGCGGCGTTCGACGCCGAGGCGTCCAGGTACTTCGGCAGCTCCGGGACGATCGGGATCACCAGGGTCTGCATCAGCGAGACGACGATTCCGGCGAAGGCCAGGACCGCCACCACGGCGTTCGACCTGGGCGGGGCGGAATCCCCGACCTCACCGGATCGGACAAGGGCGTCGGACATCGTGCTGCCTCCGTCGGAAGGGGATGGCTGATTTGCTTGACTTACTCAACGATATGCAGGATTGATTGACTTACGCAAGTGGATTCGGGCGATGGTGGCGCAAAGACAGGGCAAAGGGGGCGGGGGAAGGGGGAGTGCTTGATGGCGCCCGGTGTCGGCCGGTGCCGCCTGGTGGTGCCTGGTGCCGGCCGGTGTCTCGGGTGCCTCAGGTGTCTCGGTGTCTTCGGCGCCTCAGAGCAGCGTCGGTGCGTGGAACGTGCCGAGGCCCGAGGTGAGGTCGCGGTCCAGCCAGTAGCGGCGCGGTTCGGCGAGCATGACGTCGACGCTGACGCCGAGGATGCCGGGGATCCGGGCGAGTTCGTTGTCGATGAAGAGCGCCAGGGCGGAGCGGTCGGTGACCAGGCCGGTGGCGAGGACGGACATGTCGCTGGCCACGTGGGCGGCGAGCCGGGTCTGGGGGAGCCGGTCGATGCGGCGCATGACGTCGGGGGTCTCGCCGGGCGCGATCCGCAGGCGGAGTACGAAGGGGGTCTGGAAGCCCAGCCAGTCCGACACGATCTCCAGGCGTGGTTTGACCCACTGTTCGTCGAGGACTCGGCGGACGACCCGGTGTGCGGTGGAGGTGGCCAGGCCCGCGGCCCGGCCGATGCTCGCGGCGGAGGCCCGGCTGTCCTGGAGCAGCTGGGCGACGACGGTGCGTTCGGCCTCGCTGAGGGGCTTGGCGGGGGGCGTCGCGGTGGCGGTGCCCTCGACGCGGGTGCCGGTGAGTTCGAGCAGGCCGGCCCGTTCGGTCTCGGTCAGGAACTGCGGGTCCCAGGTGATGCCCCGGCGCAGGGTGCTGAGCGCGGGCAGGGCCTTGACGCGGCGGACGCCGGGGACGGAGAACATCCGGTCGATCGCCTCGCTGGTGGCCGTGTCGGAGGGGGCGTGCACGACGGCGTAGAGCGGGTAGTCGCCCGAGATCTGTGCCAGGAGCTGGAGGTGGGGCAGGCCCCGGAGGCGGTCCAGGACGGCCAGCGGGGTCTCGCCGGTGATGTCCAGGAAGACATGGACCGGCATCGCCGTGGAGTGCATGCCCCAGTCGGCCTGTCCGATCACGCGGACCATCCGGGCCTCGTGCAGCCGGTCGTAACGGCGCTTCAGGGTGCCGGCGTCGGCGGACAGGATCGCGCCGATGTCGTCCCAGGTGGCCCGGGGTGCCAGGTGGAGTGCCCCGATGAGGCGCCGGTCGAGCTCGTCGAGGAGAGGGCGGGTCATAGCGCCCCACCTTAGACTGCCGATTAATCCCACCGTTACATCCAGGGTATAGAGAATCTCTCATCTGAATGCCATTGTTCGCGGGAACATCCCTCAAATGCACGAAGAGGTACCGATGAGTGCCACCTCTGCCCAGCCACAGCCGACCGAGCCCCGGTCGAGAGCCCTGCGTGCCGCGTTCCGGAGTTTCGCGGCGATCGAGAAGGTCGGGAACAGACTCCCCAACCCGTTCTGGCTGTTCTGGATCCTCGCGGGGGTCGTCGCCGTCCTCAGTGCCGTGCTGGCGGCGATCGGTGTCAGCGCCGTCCACCCCGGCACGCACGAGACCATCGACGTGCAGAACCTGCTCAGCAAGGCCGGCCTCACCATGGCCGTCGAGGGCGCCGTCGAGAACTTCGCGGCCTTCCCTCCGCTGGCCACCATCCTCACCGTGATGTTCGGCATCGCCGTCGCCGAGCGGAGCGGACTGTTCTCCGCCCTGCTGCGCCGCATGGTCGCGCGGGTGCCGGGCAAGTACCTGACCTTCGCGCTGTCGATGACGGCCATGGTCAGCCATGTCGCCGGTGACGCCGCATACGTCACGCTCATCCCGCTCGGCGCCCTGGTCTTCCGTGCGGCGGGCCGCAGTCCCGTGCTCGGCTGCGTCGTCGCCTACGTCTCGATCGCCGCCGGTTACGACGCCTCTCCGTCGCTCACCACGACCGACGTACTGCTGTCCGGGATCTCCACGGCTGCCGCCCACACCATCGACGCGGACTACGTCGTCACCCCGGTGGCCAACTACTTCTTCGGGCTCGGCTCGTCGGTCCTGGTGGCCCTGGTGATCACCCTCGTCGTCGACAAGGTCCTCGCCCGCCGCGCGGACCTGGAGCCCGACGAGCCGGTCGCCGCGCTCGACGCCGACGAGCTGGAGGAGATCGAGGTCACCGAGCAGCAGCGCCGCGCGTTGCGCGTGACCGGACTGGTCGCCCTCGGCTTCGTCGCGTTCCTGGCGGTGGCCATGATCCCCGCGTCCTCACCGCTGCGCGGCGAGGGCGGCGGCATCGTCGAATCCCCGCTGATCGGCGGGATGGCGCTCGTCCTGGGCGTGTTCTTCGCCGTGCTCGGCACGGTCTACGGGCGGATGACGGGGAGCTTCTCCGCCGCCGGAGACATCATCACCGCGATGGTCGACGGCACCCGTTCGATGGCGCCGATCCTCGTCCTGTTCTTCGCGATCTCCCAGTTCCTCGCGTACTTCAAGTGGACGAACATCGGCAACATCCTCGCCGTCAAGGGCGCGGAGACGCTGCGCGAACTGGACATGGACGGCTGGACCGTACTGGTCGGCATCGCCGTGCTGATCACCTTCATGAACCTCGTCATCACCAGCGGCTCCGCGCTGTGGGCCCTGGCCGCGCCCGTCCTTATACCCATGCTGATGCTCATCGGCATCGAGCCCGAGACGACCCAGGCCGTCTACCGCGTCGCCGACTCGGTCACCAACTGCGTCACCCCGATGAGCCCGTACTTCGTGATGGCCCTGGGCTTCATCCAGCAGTACCGGAAGTCCGCGGGCATCGGCACGCTGGCCTCCTTCACGATCCCGATCGCCGCCGTCGTCTGGGTCGTCTGGGTCGCGTTCTTCGTGGCCTGGTACCTGCTGGGCATCCCTTTCGGCGTCGGCTGACCGCACCCTCCGCCACCGGACCCTCGCCGAGGACCGCCGCCCCACCTCCGTAAGAGAAAGAAGACGATGACCGCATCACCCGCAGCTGCAGCCGCCGCCGCCCTCACCACCCGAGCCCAGGAGGTGTCCCCGCGGATCGTCGACGACATCCTGACCCTCGTACGCCAGGAGACCAGCAGCTACGACCTTCCCGGCCTGGCAACCGGCCTGGACCTCCTGCGCGAACTGACCGTCCAGCGGCTCGGGCGGCCGGACCACGAGCACCGCTACCCGGGCGGCGAGTGCGGGGACACGCTGACGCTGACGTACGCCGGTACCGGGGCGGGCGCTGGGCACGTCCTGCTCGTCGGCCACTACGACACCGTGTGGCCGACCGGGACGCTCGCAGGATGGGAGCAGCCGGGGGCGTCCGAGGACGGGCGGGAGAAGCTCGGCGGGCCGGGCATCTTCGACATGAAGACCGGCCTGGCCCAGGGGATCTGGGCCCTGAAACTGGCCCGGGAGAGCGGCGCGCCCCTGCCCACAGTCACCTTCCTCTTCAACGGCGACGAGGAGATCGGTTCCCTGTCCTCGCGGCCGGTGATCGAGGAGGTCGCGCAGAAGGCCGACGTCACGCTGGTGCTGGAGCCGACCGCCCACGGCGCGGTCAAGACGGCCCGCAAGGGCACCGGCATCTTCCAGGTCACCGCCACGGGCGTCGAGGCGCACGCAGGGCTAGCGCCGCAGGACGGGGCGAGCGCGATCACCGCGCTGTCGGAGTTCGTGGTCGCCGCGGCGAAGGTCGCCGCGCCCGACCGGGGCACCACGATCAACACCGGCCTCTTCAAGGGCGGTTCGGCGATCAACGTAGTCGCCGGGCAGGCCACCGCCGGCGTGGACATCCGGGTCAGCAGCGAGGCCGAACAGACCCGTGTGGATGAGGAGCTGGACGCCATCAAGGTGAGCGACCCCCGCGTCCGCATCGAGATCGACCACGCCTGGAACCGCCCCCCGATGACCCTCAACGCCGCCTCCGCCCCACTCCTGGCCCTCGCCCGCGAGGTCGCCCGCGAACAGGGCCGCGACTCCCTCCCCGACACCGCCGTCGGCGGCGCCAGCGACGCCAACTTCGTCGCCGCCCTCGGCCTCCCGGTCCTCTGCGGAATGGGCGCGGTCGGCGACGGCGCCCACGCCCAGGGCGAGTTCATCTACCCGGACACGGTGCCGGCTCAGACGGCGTTGGTGGCGGGGGTGCTCGGCCACCTGACGCATCCGCTGCGCGGCTGAGGGCGGCAGCGGCACACACTTACGGGCGGGGGCGTCTCAGAGCCCTCGCCCGGACTCATGTGCTTCCAAGGGGGGCGGCCGCACGACGGCCCCTCCCAGAACACGACGAGGGCGGAGCCCGAAAGCTCCGCCCGATTCGCAGAAACCCGGGTCAGGGGGTCAGGTCAGGGCCACACCAAGCAGTACGGCTGGTGCCCAGCCTCGTGCAGTCGGTGGGAGAAGTCCTGCCACTCGTGCAGCAGCTGGTACACGTTGTACGCGTCCCGCGGGCCGCCGCGGTCCGGGACCGTGGACCAGATGAAGGCGGCCGCGCCGACGGCCTCCTCGCCGATGCCGCGGAGGGGGTCGACGACGGTCATGGGGAGCTTGACGACGGCGTAGTCGGGGTGGAGGACGACGAGTTCCAGCGGGGGCACCTTGTGCAGCGGTATGCCCTCTATGCCGGTGAGGACCATCGCGGCCATCGTCTCCGGCTTGATCTTGGTGAACATGCCGTTCATGCCGAGCTCGTCGCCGCCGAGTTCTTCGGGCCTCATGGAGATCGGAACGCGTGCGGCGGTCGCGCCGTCCGGGGCTCCGAAGTATTTGTACGTCACCCCCACCCGGCCACCATTCCCGCTTCCTGCCCTGAGCTGGTCCGCCCCGCGGTCTGTGTAGTCCATACCGTCCATACGGCTGGACGGGTCGTTCCGCTCAGGTTCGCCCTGCGATCCCTGTGCCTGACGTGTCTCGGCCGCTTCCGCCTCGCGTCGGTGCTTCCCCCGCCGGGCACGCCGAGGACCCAGGTCATCGGTCCCCTCGCCCAGTCCGCCACCGCGATGCATATCTCCACCCGACTGCTTTTCTAAGGCGCGCGACCCCCGCCACGCAACCCGATCATCGTGAGAGTGACCTCCCCCACGACCGCCCGCCGAAACGTGCGTTGAAACACTTGTCCGTCGCCGTGGACCGACCCCACGCGTGTGAAGTCAACTATCCCCGAGAACGGCACCTTCAGGGAGTCTAGGTAGTTCGCGCTCGCGGTGACCAACGAAGAGTGGAGCGGCGCGCGGTATCGCGTCACAGCAGGGTATACCGTTCCCGAGCCGATTAGCAGATATCGGTGAAATCGGGCATCCGGAGTGGAGGGTTCGGGCGGGAGCCCCTCGTGGTCGGAGACCCCGGGGCAGAGCCGGAGCCACCCGCCCCTGGCCGTACGCTGAAGTACATGGCAGAGGCGAACAACATCTCCGGCGGTGCGTCCCCCGAGGTGCCTGAGGTACCCGAGGTACCTGAGGCGGGGGAGGCCGTCCCTTATCCCTATGAGGCGCCGGTCTCGCAGACCCTTTTCGACCGTGCGGCGGCCGTCACGCCCGGTGGCGTGAACTCTCCCGTCCGCGCGTTCCGGGCCGTGGGCGGTACGCCCCGGTTCATGGTGTCCGGCAGCGGTCCCTACCTGACGGACGCCGACGGGAGGGAGTACGTGGACCTGGTCTGTTCCTGGGGGCCGATGATCCTCGGCCATTCCCGTCCCGAGGTGATCGCGGCGGTCCAGGAGGCCGTCTCCCGAGGCACCTCCTTCGGCACGCCGGGGGAGGGCGAGGTCGCGCTCGCCGAGGAGATGGTCGCTCGGATCGAGCCCCTGGAGCAGGTGCGGCTCGTGTCCAGCGGGACCGAGGCCACCATGTCCGCGATCCGGCTGGCCCGCGGGTTCACCGGCCGCGCCAAGGTCGTGAAGTTCGCCGGCTGCTACCACGGGCACGTGGACGCGCTGCTCGCCGCGGCCGGCTCCGGCGTCGCCACCTTCGGGCTGCCCGACACCCCGGGCGTCACCGGCGCCCAGGCCGGGGACACCATCGTCCTGCCGTACAACGATCTCGACGCCGTGCGCGAGGCCTTCCGGGCCCATCCCGGTGAGATCGCCTGCGTGATCACCGAGGCCTCGCCCGGGAACATGGGCGTCGTGCCGCCCGGGCCCGGGTTCAACCAGGGGCTCAAGGACATCTGTGCCGAGGGCGGCGCGCTGTTCATCTCCGACGAGGTCATGACCGGCTTCCGGACCAGCAAAGCCGGCTGGTACGGCGTCGACGGCGTCACCCCCGACCTCATGACCTTCGGCAAGGTCATGGGAGGCGGCTTCCCGGCCGCCGCGTTCGGCGGGCGGCGGGACGTCATGGCGTACCTCGCGCCCGCGGGTCCCGTCTACCAGGCCGGCACCCTGTCCGGGAACCCGGTCGCGACCGCCGCCGGGCTCGCGCAGCTGCGGCTGCTCGACGACGCCGCGTACGTGAAGGTCGACGCGGTGTCCGAGCAGATCCGTACGCTCGTCACGGACGCCCTCACCAAGGAAGGTGTGGTGCACCGGCTGCAGAACGCGTCCAACATGTTCTCCGTCTTCTTCACCGAGGCGGACGTACGTAATTACGAGGACGCGAAGGCGCAGGAGTCGTACCGCTTCACCGCCTTCTTCCACTCGATGCTGGCGCAGGGTGTGTACCTGCCGCCGTCCTCGTTCGAGTCCTGGTTCGTGTCGACGGCGCACGACGAACGGGCGGTTCAGCGGATCGCCGACGCCCTTCCGGCGGCGGCACGGGCAGCAGCGGAGGCCACGGCAGCATGAGTGACATCACCGTCGTACACGTGATGAGGCACGGCGAGGTCGCGAACCCGGACGGGGTTCTGTACGGGCGGCTCCCGGGCTACCGCCTGTCCGAGCTCGGGCAGCAGATGGCCGAGCGGGTCGCCGAGCACCTCGCCTCGCGGGACATCACCCATGTCGTCTCCTCGCCGCTGGAGCGAGCGCAGGAGACGGCCACGCCGATCGCCAAGTCGCACGGCCTCGAGCTCGCGACCGACGGCCGGCTGATCGAGGCCGAGAACATTTTCCAGGGCAAGACCTTCGGCGTCGGGGACGGTGCGCTGCGCCGGCCCGAGAACTGGAAACACCTCGTCAACCCGTTCAAGCCGTCCTGGGGCGAGCCGTACGTGGACCAGGTCGTACGGATGATGGGGGCGCTCGATGCCGCCAAGGACGCGGCTCGAGGGCATGAGGCCGTGTGCGTCAGCCATCAGCTGCCGATCTGGATCGTGCGGTCCTATGTGGAGCGGCGGCGGTTGTGGCACGACCCGCGGAAGCGGCAGTGCACGTTGGCGTCGTTGACGACCTTCACGTACCAGGGCGACAAGATCGTGTCCGTCGGCTACAGCGAGCCCGCGCGGGATCTTGTGCCCGCGCATCTCCTCGCAGGGGCCAAGCCGGTGAAGGGCAAGTCCAAGGCCTTCGGGGCGTAAGCACTCCGTGCATCGGCCGGTATGTGATGTGCGGGTCGGTGGGGGCTTGTCGCGCCCCGCGGCGGAGCCGCAAATGTCACAGCCCCGCGCCCCTCTGAGGCGCGCCGGTCCCTGGCCCCTTGAAAAAGTCGCCCTGCTGAGACGGGGAATCGGTCTGTTGCGTTCCGGTGTGTCCGTTACAGGTTCATCTTCGGATAGTCACCGAAATATGTGCGTGTGACCGGGAACCCCCGTCTTCGTCGTGCCCTCTAACCCGGTGTCCATTCGACATGGGCACAGGGCACGACGAATGGGGACGGAATGCGCGACATCAGCCGAAGGGGAGCGCTGGGGCTCGGGGTCGGGGCCGCGGCCGCGATGGGACTCGCGGGCTGCGGTACCGCACTGGGAGACGGCTCCGACGGGGTCGGGGGTTCCGGAAACCGTGGCAACGGCGGAAACAAGCGTGGCGACCACCCCGTACGCCCCATCGGTGACGGTTCCACCTCCTTCACCGGGAAGCAGCCGAAGCAGCCCGGTAAGCCCCGTCGTCTCGAACCCGGCGAGACCCCGCCGCAGTTCGTCGTCTTTTCCTGGGACGGCGCGGGTGACGTCGGCAACGGCCTCTTCGAGCGATTCCTGAAACTCTCCGAAGAGCACGACGCGAGCATGACGTTCTTTCTCTCCGGCCTCTATCTGCTGCCCGAGTCGAAAAAGCGCAAGTACCTCCCGCCGAACAACGCGCCGGGCGCGTCCGACATCGGTTATCTGACGGACGACCACATCAAGTCGACGCTGAAGAACGTCCGGCGGGCCTGGCTCGACGGCCACGAGATAGGCACGCACTTCAACGGCCACTTCTGCGGCGGCAGCGGCACGGTCGGCAACTGGACGCCCGCCCAGTGGAAGAGCGAGATAGCCCAGGCGAAGTCCTTCGTGAAGGAATGGCGTACGAACACGGGCTGGAGCGAGGCCGAGGTGCCCGCGCTGCCCTTCGACTACGAGAAGGAACTCATCGGCGGCCGCACGCCCTGTCTGCTCGGCCAGAGCAACCTGCTGCCCACCGCCCGCGAGCTCGGCTGGCGCTACGACGCCTCCTCGCCCGGCGGCACCCAGGTCTGGCCCAGGAAGAACGGCGGCCTCTGGGACCTGCCGCTCCAGGCGATCCCCTTCCCCGGCCACACCTTCGAGGTCCTCTCGATGGACTACAACATCCTCGCCAACCAGTCGGTCAACTCGACGCAGGCGCCGCCCGCCAACTACCCGGCCTGGCGCGAGCAGGCGACCAAGTCGTACATAGCTGGCTTCAAGCGGGCATACGAGACGAATCGCGCCCCCTTCTTCATCGGCAACCACTTCGAGGAGTGGAACGGCGGCATCTACATGGATGCCGTGGAGGGCGCGCTGAAGCACATCGCCGGCAAGAAGGACGTACGCCTGGTGTCGTTCCGCCAGTTCGTGGACTGGCTCGACGCGCAGGACCCGGCCGTCCTGGAGAAGCTGCGGTCGCTCGGCGTGGGGCAGGAACCGGCCGGTGGCTGGAACGGGTTCCTCGGCGATGTCGGCACGAACTCCGCGAACAGGTCGGAGAAGGGCTCGGACAAGGCCGCCTGACGGCCACCGGGACCAGTGCCCGAAATGGCGTCTGACGTGCGGGTTTCCGCCTGCGAGGGGGGTGGGCAAGATCCTCGGAACGGACATGCGAAACTTTTCACATGAGTGCCGCCAGCCGCGCCCCCCAGCGCTCGATCCGGACCCCTCAGCGCACGAACCGTACGAACCGGGCCCACGGCCGTAGTCGCAGCCAGAGCCGCAGCCGTAGTCATGGCCGCGCCGTCCTGCTGACCGGCGGGGCCGTCGTCGCGGCGCTGCTGCTGTCCGCGTGCGGTTCCGGGGGCAAGTCCGGAGGGGCAGGCAACACCGGCTTCGTCACCGGCTCCGACGGCATCGCGACGGTGAAGCAGGGCAGCCGGGTCGCGGCTCCCGAACTCTCGGGCAAGACCATCGACGGCAAGCAGCTCGACGTCGCCGACTACAAGGGCAAGATCGTCGTCTTGAACGTCTGGGGCTCCTGGTGCGGCCCGTGCCGCCTGGAGGCGAAGAACTTCGTCAAGGTCTCCGAGGACCTCAAGGACCAGGGCGTGCAGTTCGTCGGCATCAACACCCGCGACACCAGCACCAGTCCGGCGATCGCCTTCGAGAAGGCGCACGGCGTCACGTACCCGAGCCTGTACGACCCGACGGGCAAGCTGATGCTCCGCTTCAAGAAGGGCACGCTCAACCCGCAGACGATCCCCTCCACGCTCGTCCTCGACCGGGACGGCAAGGTCGCCTCCCGCTCGCTGTCGGCGCTCAGCGAGGCGAGCCTGCGCAAGATGCTCAAGCCGATCCTCGCGGAGAAGTGACGGCTCGTGTCCCTTCTCGTAGCCGCGGGCACCGACCCCAACCAGACCGTCCTCACCGGGGCGCTGGTACTCGCCATCCCGATCGCCGTACTCGGCGGACTCGTCTCCTTCTTCTCACCGTGCGTACTGCCGCTGGTGCCCGGTTATCTGTCGTACGTCACCGGCGTCGGCGGCACCGACCTGGGTGACGCGAAGCGCGGGCGGATGGTGGCGGGCGCCTCGCTCTTCGTGCTCGGCTTCTCCGCCGTGTTCGTCTCCGGCGGCGCCCTCTTCGGGTACTTCGGCTCGACGCTGCAGGAGCACCAGAGCGTCCTCTCCAAGGTGCTCGGCGGGCTCATGATCGCGATGGGCATCTTCTTCCTGGGCCTGATGCCCTGGCTCACCCAGCGCGAATTCCGCTTCCACAAGCGGCCGGTGGCCGGTCTCGTCGGGGCCCCTGTGCTCGGCGCGCTCTTCGGCATCGGCTGGACGCCCTGCATCGGACCGACGCTCGCGTCCGTGAACGCGCTCGCCTTCGACCAGGCGAGCGCCGGCCGTGGGGCCATACTGACCATCGCGTACTGCGTCGGTCTGGGCGTGCCCTTCGTCGTCGCGGCCGTCGCCTTCCGCAAGGCGCTCGGTGCCTTCGGCTGGGTCAAGCGCCACTACGTGTGGGTGATGCGCGTCGGTGGCGGAATGATGATCGCGACCGGTCTGCTGCTGCTGACCGGCGCGTGGGACAGCATCGTGCAGGAGATGCAGGGCTGGTCCAACGGCTTCACGGTAGGGGTCTGATCCATGGGCACGACACGGGACACGGACGTGCGGACCGGTGAACGAGGCACGGACGTGCCGACCGGTGAGGGGAACGACGCCGCCGCGACCGACACCGCCGCGGCGCGGGACGCGGGCGAACTCGGCGCCGCCGGGGCGCAGCTGTCCACCGCGCCCCGGGACACGGTCGTACCGGGCTCCTTCGGTGGTGTGCGCGCCCCCGGCGCGGCGGGATGGCTGGCGTGGACCGGCCGCGAGATCCTCGGGTGGGCCCGCTGGTTCTGGCGGCAGCTGACCTCCATGCGGGTCGCGCTGATCCTGCTCTTCCTGTTGTCGCTCGGCGCGATCCCCGGTTCCCTGATCCCGCAGACGGGCCAGGACGAGACCAAGGTCGCCGACTTCATGGGCCGGCACGAGACCCTGGGGCCGATCTACGAGAAGCTCGGCCTCTTCAACGTCTACAGCTCGGCGTGGTTCTCGGCGATCTACATCCTGCTGTTCATCTCGCTCATCGGCTGCATCGTGCCCCGCACCTGGCAGTTCGTGGGCCAGCTGCGCGGCAGGCCGCCGGGCGCCCCGCGACGGCTGAACCGGCTGCCCGCGTACACGACGTGGCGCACCGAGGCCGAGCCCGAGGCGGTCCGCGAGGAAGCCCTGAAGCTGCTGACGCGGCGGCGCTTTCGCGCGCATGCCGCCGGGGACGCCGTCGCCGCCGAGAAGGGCTACCTCCGGGAGGTCGGCAACCTCGCCTTCCACATCGCGCTGATCGTGATGCTGATCGCCTTCGCCTGGGGCCAGCTCTTCAAGTACGAGGGCAACAAGCTGATCGTCGAGGGCGACGGCTTCGCCAACACCCTCACGCAGTACGACGACTTCAAGTCCGGGAGCCTCTTCAGCACGGACGACCTGGAGCCGTTCAGCTTCGTCCTGGACAACTTCAGGGGTACGTACGAGCCGAGCGGGCCCAACAAGGGCACCCCGCGCACGTACGAGTCCCACGTCACCTACAGCGAGGGCTCCGACGGCAAGGAGAAGCAGCGGACGATCAAGGTCAACGAGCCGCTCGACATCGCCGGCACGAAGGTCTACCTCGTCAGCCACGGGTACGCGCCCGTCGTCACCGTCCGGGACGGCAAGGGCGACGTCGTCTACAGCCAGGCCGTGCCGCTGCTGCCGCTCGACTCCAACGTCACCTCCACCGGTGCGATCAAGGTCATGGACGGCTACCGCGACGCCCAGGGGAAGAAGGACCAGCTCGGCTTCCGGGCCTTCTTCCTTCCGGCGTACGGCGGGGCGAACACCGCGGTGGTCTCGCAGTTCCCCGCGCTGCTCAACCCGGTGCTGAACCTGGAGGCCTTCCACGGCGACCTCGGTGTGGACTCGGGACTCCCGCAGAGCGTGTACCAGCTCGACAAGAAGAACATGAAGGGCTTCAAGGACTCCAAGGGCAAGCAGCTCAGGGAGAACCTGAAGCCCGGCGAGACCATGAAGCTCCCGAACGGCGCCGGCTCGATCACCTTCGAGAAGGACATCAAGGAGTGGGCCGGCTTCCAGGTCACCGAGCAGCCCGGCTCCGGCTGGGCCCTCGCCGGAGCCCTCACCGCCATCTTCGGCCTCGCCGCGTCCCTCTTCATCCAGCGCCGCCGCGTCTGGGTCCGCGCCACCGCCGGTCCCGACGGCGTCACCGTCGTCGAGATGGCCGGCCTCGGCCGCAGCGAGTCCGCCAAGGTCCCGGAGGAACTGGGCGACCTGGCCGGGATCCTGTACGACATGGCGCCGGGCGCCCCCGACACACCGGAGTCCGACCCGGCCCCGGAAGCAAAGACCTCCACCCCCGAACCCCCCGCCGTACCTGCCGCCGAAGGGGCTGAGAAGTGACTCTCGCCGCCGCAACCGAGCTCGCCGCCGCGACCAACGAAAACCTCGCGAACCTCAGCAACACGCTGATCTACTCCGCGATGGCCGTCTACACGCTGGCCTTCTTCGCGTACATCGCCGAATGGCTCTTCGGCAGCCGCAGCAAGGTCGGCCGGACGGCCGCCGCGCTGACCGCGGACAAGGACGCCAAGAGCAAGAAGGCGGCGGCTCCCGCGGTCACCGTGAAGAACGCGGGCGGAACCGCCGTACTGGAACGGCCCAAGGTCGTCACGCGGGCCGCACCCGGCTCCCGGGACGTGCCGGACGGGCCGGGCGCGCACGGCGGGGACGAGCAGGGGGACCTCTACGGGCGTATCGCCGTGTCCCTGACCGTGCTCGCCTTCCTCATCGCCTTCGGCGGTGTGCTCACGCGTGCTCTGTCGGTGCAGCGGGCGCCGTGGGGCAACATGTACGAGTTCAACATCACCTTCTCCACCGTCGCCGTCGGTGTGTACCTCGCGCTGCTCGCGATGAAGAAGAACGTCCGCTGGATGGGCCTCTTCCTGGTGACCACGGTCCTCCTCGATCTCGGTCTCGCCGTCACTGTCTTGTACACCGCCAGCGACCAGTTGGTTCCCGCCCTCCACTCGTACTGGCTCTACATCCACGTCTCCACCGCGATCTTCTGCGGTGCCGTCTTCTACGTGGGCGCGGTCGGCACGATCCTGTACCTCTTCAAGGACTCGTACGAGAACAAGCTGACGACCGGCGGGAAGCCCGGCCGTTTCGCCACCTCCGTCATGGAGCGGCTGCCCGCGTCGGCGTCGCTCGACAAGTTCTCGTACCGCGTGAACGCCGCCGTCTTCCCGCTGTGGACGTTCACGATCATCGCGGGCGCGATCTGGGCGGGCGACGCGTGGGGCCGCTACTGGGGCTGGGACCCCAAGGAGACCTGGTCCTTCATCACCTGGGTCGCCTACGCCTGCTACCTGCACGCCAGGGCCACCGCCGGCTGGAAGGGCCGCAAGGCCGCGTACATCGCGCTCATTGCCTTCGCCTGCTGGCTGTTCAACTACTACGGCGTGAACATCTTCGTCACCGGCAAGCACTCCTACGCGGGCGTCTGACTTCTCCATCCGACACTCCCGTACGACACCCGCCGTCTGACACCCTCGTACGACCGAGGCCGGTTCCATGTGACGCACGTCACGGGAACCGGCCTTCGTTGTACGGACAGGTGGGGGACGTGGAGACGAATCAGGGGGACCGCCCGAGCCGGCGGGAGTTGCGCGCGCGTATCCGGGCCGGGGACGCGGAGGCGTTCGGGGGGCTCTTCGACGCGTACGCGCGCTCCGTCTACAACCACGCGTTCCGGCTGACGGGGGACTGGGCGGGGGCCGAGGACATCGTGTCGCTGACGTTCCTGGAGGCCTGGCGGCTGCGGGAGCGGCTGGACGCGGAGGGCGGTTCGCCGCGGCCGTGGCTGCTCGGCATCGCCACGAACGTGGCCCGCAACAGGCGCCGGGCCGCCCGGCGTCACACGGCGGCAGTGGCACGGCTGCCGCCCGCCGAGGCCGAGCGCGACTTCGCCGACGAGGTCGCCGCCCGGATCGACGACGTGGAGTACCTCAGGTCCGTACGCGTCGCCGTCGACCGGCTGCGCCGGCCCGAGCGCGAGGTGCTCGCGCTGTGCGTCTGGGGCGGCCTCGACTACGCCGCCGCCGCGGAGGCGCTCGGCATCCCGGTCGGCACGGTGCGCTCCCGGCTCTCCCGGGCGCGTACGAAGCTCGCGGCGGAACTCGCCGGCGGGCGCGGACAGATGAGGGACGGCCGCCCGTCCGTGGCCGGGCCCATCCAGGAGGGGAACCAGTGAGCACGATTCCCGAGAAGGACCTCCCGCCGGGCCGCCACCGCGTCCTGAGGGAGCATCTGATGCGCGAGATCACGAACGAGACGAGCGATACGGGCGAGACGGACAAGGCGCACGACACGAGCGAGACCCCGCCGCCGGTACGGCCGCCCCTCTGGCGCCGCCCGGCCTTCGTGGCCCCGGCCCTGGCGGGCGCCCTGTCGGTGGCCGTCGTCCTCGGTGTCACGGTGACCCGGGACGCCACCGGGCCGTCGGCCGGGCCCGGCATCGCGTCGAGTGACCGCACGCCCGACACCATGAACCGGCAGAGTCCCGCCGAGGTGCTGGAGCGGATCGCCCGGGCGGCGGAGAAGGAGCGGCTCCCGCGGGTGCGCGACAACCAGTTCGTCTACTCCGAAGTGGAGAACTACCACTGGAAGATGAACCCCGGCCTGCGGATTCCCGACGGCTGCCTCATGACGCAGGAGGGCCACCCGTACGGCGTGGAGCAGTCCTGGAAGTCCGTCGACGGGCAGAGCGAGGGCCTGCGCCGCGAGCACGCGGACGGGAAGGGCAGCGGCGGCGACGGCGACTACGTGGAGAACACGATCGCCCGTCAGCTGCCCGGCAAGACCATGCCCGAGTACTTCCGGCAGGTCGAGGAACTGCCCACCGACCCCGAGGGGATGTACCGGTGGCTCTACGGGCTGGAACCCGGCGAGCGGGCGTCCGGCAAGCGGTCCGACGACGTGAAAGCGTACGAGAAGGTCGCGACTCTGCTGACCGGCCAGCTCCTGCCGCCGAAGACCGCCGCCGCGCTCTACCGGGCCGCCGCCCGCATTCCCGGCCTGTTCGTAGTGGACGGTGCGCGGGACGCGGCGGGGCGGCAGGGAGTGGCCGTCGCCATGAAGGGCGCGAGCCTCTCCTGGACACCCGACCGGGTCGGTGCTCGCAGCGAGCTGATCTTCGACGAGAAGACGGACAAGTTCCTGGGCGAGAGCACGGTCCGGATCACCGGGCCGAAGAACGAGTGCGACGTCCTCGACAAGGGCGACCTGGTCGAGTCCGTGGCGGTCGTGGACCGGGGGATCGTCGACGAGACCGGCCGGCTGCCGTAGCTGTCACTACGGCAGCCGTGGCTGTCACAGACCGGCTTCCACAGCCTGTGGAGAAGCGGTGGCGGGTGGCGGCAGCGGTACGAGCAAGGCGTGGGACGAGACCGTGCCGCCGGGCTCCCAGCCGGTGGCGCGGGCCACCTCCGGCAGGGCTCGGCGTGCGGCGTTGTGCAGGGAGGGGTGGCCGTCGCCGCGCAGCCCCGCGAAGAACGCCACCCGGTCGGCGATGCCGTCGGCCCGGTCCCGCAGCACGGAGCCGATGAGCCCGACACCGGCCGTGGCCTGGACGTTGTCGACGAGGACGACCGGACGTCCGGGCCGGTGCGTGCGCTGTACGGCACCGGTGTAGGCGTCGTCGAGGTCGGCCAGCAGGGCCCGTACGAGATATCGCTCGGCGTGGGTGCGGGAGTCGCCGCCCGCCCTGAAGTGCCCGGAGAGCAGGATGAGTCCGAGCTTCGGGTTGCCGCCCGCGCTCGGGCAGTCGCGGTACCAGGTGGCGGCCTTCCGCAGCCGGCGGTGGGTGGGCGTGACGCCCTCCGAGAAGACCTCCAGGGTCGCCTCGATGATGGGCGCGACGACCGACCCCGTACCGGAGGGCGCGGCGACCGGCCCCGTACCGGACAGTGCGTCGACCAGTCTGGTCGACACCCGGCCGACCCAGCGGCCGGTGAATCCGGCGACCCAGGAGCCGGTGTCGTTCAGCAGCAGGATCCGTTCGGCCTCCTGGCGGATGCGGGGCAGGTCGCGGTCGCGCCAGCCGCCCGCCGCCACCGCCAACAGCCCTGCCGTCAGCCGGGGGAAGGCGATCCGCCCGGCGCCCGCGACCGGTTCGGCGAGCTGCTCGGCGATCGTCAGGACGGCCTGGGACACCGGCGACCAGGCCTCGCCGGGCCGCCGCGCCGGGGGCCGCGCGAACAGCTCGTCCTCGCAGTCGATCAGCGCGAGGGGCGTCTGCCCCGCGTAGGCGGCGCGGAGTTCGCCGAGCACCGCGCTCTTGCCGAGCCCGGGTCCGCCGGTGAAGACCACGAACGGCGGCTCCTTCGCGTACTCCAGAGGAGTCGGCCCGTGCTGGAACGGGCACAGCCCGACAAGCCGTGCGACGAGGCCGGGCGGATCCGTGTCGAACAGCGCCCCTCGGCCGTGCAGCCCACTGTGCACCGCATCTCCCCCTGGGGCGGTCCGGTTCTCCGTGCTGTGGAGAGGTGTATCAACAGCAGGACGGAGAGGGGGAGTTGATTCGGAGTAGGCCGCATGATGTCCGGCAGCTTGCGAAAGTGTCGCCGCGGTTGGCGGAGACTGATCGCGGAATCGGCGTCAGACCACGGTGATCGAGTCCAGTTTCGCCCGCAGATACGTGTGCGAGTCCACCGGCTCGTGGGCCACCCGTCCCACCGGAGCCGGGACGGACTCGACGACGGTGCCCGGGGTGCACTCGCCGAAGTAGACGAGGGACATCAGCTCCTCGGCGGGGGCGTCGGCGGGCGGCGGCAGCACGCGGTGACGGCCGGAGCGCCACCGGTCTCCCGTCCAACGGGCCATCAGATCACCGATGTTGATGGTGAAGGCCTCCGGGTCGAAGGGTGCGTCCTCCCAGCCGCCCTCGTCCGTGTAGACCTGCAGACCGCCCTTGCCGGCCTGGCGGTCGAGGATGGTGACCGTGCCGAAGTCGGTGTGCGGGCCGATACGGAACTGGCCTTCCTCGGGCTCGCCGACGACCTCCGTACCCGGGTACCAGTTGATGTTGAAGCCGAAGGTCGGGTGGCTCATGTGGCGGGTGAAGAAGTCGGCTTCGAGGCCGAGGGACGCGCCGAGCAGTTCCAGGAGATGGTTCTCCAGCTCTGCCATCCGGGCCAGGTACTCCTCGCACAGCGCCCGGAGCCCGGGGGCCTCCGCGGGCCAGACGTTCGGCGCGCACCACTCCGCGTCGATCTCCGGGTCGTCGAAGGGCTCGTCGGTCGCGAAGGACAGGGACTCCTTGAGGTCGGGCGGGGTCTCCGTGCCCTCCGAGTAGGCGTTGGCCTCGGCACCCGGGCCGAGCCAGCCGCGGCCACCGACCTTGACGGCGTACGGCTGCTTCACCTCGGCGGGCAGCCGGAAGAAGGCGCGGGCGGCCTCGCGGATCTCCGCGCGGAGGGCGGGATCGACGCCGTGGCCGGTCACCAGGAGGAAGCCGGCGGTCCGGAGCGCGGAGTCGACCGTACGCGCGATCTCCTCGCGGGCCGCCGGGTCGCCGGAGACCCAGGGCCGCAGATCGACGGTCGGGATACGGGGGGTACGGGCCGTACGGGGACTGCTGGGGGTGGTGGCGTCACTCACCGATGTCCTCATTCCACAGCTCGGGTCGGTCCTTGATGAAGTCGCGCATCAGGGCGGTGCACTCGGGGTCGTCAAGGAGCACGATCTCGACGCCGTGTTCGGCGAGCCAGTCGTGCCCGCCGTGGAAGGTCTCGGCCTCCCCGACGACGACCCGGGAGATCCCGAACTGCCGGACGAGACCGCTGCAGTACCAGCAGGGGGAGAGGGTGGTGACCATCGTCGTGCCCCTGTACGTACGCTGCCGTCCCGCGTTCCGGAAGGCGGCCGTCTCCGCGTGCATCGACGGATCGCCGTCCTGGACGCGCCGGTTGTGCCCGCGCCCCAGCAGTGTGCCGTCCGCTCCGTACAACGCGGCCCCGATGGGGATGCCGCCCTCCTCCAGCCCCGTGCGTGCCTCCTCGACAGCGGTGGCCAGCCATGCGCGTGCCTGTGCCTGTGCCTGTGCCTGTGCCTGATCCATGCCTTCCACTTTCCTGTTTCCTTCGGCCGGTATGCCGGGGCAACGTGCGGAAAGTACCCGGTGGACGACCAAAGTTGCGGGCACATAGACCATCGGCCGACGACCGGACGGCCCCGTGCTCGTGAGACTGGAGACCGCACCATCGGCGCCGATCGGGGAGAAGCAGCGTGGACATGGAGAAGAGCGGCCCGGATCCGCGGGACGGGACGGTGGCGGGCTCGGGGGAGGCCACCGTCCTCGCGGAGCCGGTCTGGCAGCTCATGCTCGTCTGCGTGGGGTGCGGGGGCGTGGGCGGCTGGCTGCTCACGCTCCTGGCCGACCTGTGGCTGTCGCTGCCCTGGGTGCCGATGAAGGGACCGGCCCGGCTGCTGACCTCCGTCCCCGAACCCTGGCTCACCGTCGGCGCGGTCGTCGTGGGCCTCGCGCTGGGCGTGCTGGTCGGGTTCATCGCCGTGTACGAGTCCCTGACGGCCCGTATCTCCGACAGCGGTGTGGTCCTCACGATCAGGGACTCGGACCAGGAGTTCGCGCGCGACGAGATCGCCCTCGCGTGCCGGGACGGCAAACAACTCGTCCTGGTCGCCCCGGACGGCGGGGAGTTGGCCCGGGAGCGCTGCGGCCTGCCCTGGCGCCGCCTCGCCGAGGCCTTCACAGCGCACGGCTATGAGTGGGGAGCGCCGCGGGGGGCCTAGGGCGCCGGAGCCTCCGCTGCGAACGAACGAAGGCTATACACCGTGCGTATACGTCGTGTGTATAGTGCGGGCATGTCTACCGGAACCGTGTCCCGTCGCGACACCTCCGCCGGCGTCCTCACCGCTACGGCGACCATCACCGCGACCGCTGCCTTCGGGCTTCTGCTCGGCTGGGCGACTTACGGCCTGCACGGGACGGCGCCCCTGCTGGAGCGGGCGACCAACTCGGTGTCCACCTGGATCATTTGGACCGCCGCGGCCGGTGCCCTGATACGTACCCGGCCGCTCGCTGTCTGGGGCGGGGCGTCGATGATGCTCGCCACCTGCTGCGGCTACTACACGGCGTCCACGCTCGGGGACACCTTCGGGGCCGGAGGGCTCGGAACCGCCGCCGTGTGGTCGGTGGCCGGGCTGGCCGGAGGGCCGCTGCTGGGGTGGGCCGGGTGGACGGTGCGGCGCGGGCGGGGGCACGTACGGGCGGTGGCCGCGGCGGCCGTCCCGATGGTGGTGCTGGGGGAGGGACTCTGGCTGGGTCTGGCGCTCGGCTACTGGGGAGAGGCGGCCGTCTTCCTGGCCGTCGGCGCGCTGTTCACCGCCCTCCTCACCGGCTACCTGGCGCGCGCCGGGGTGCACCGCTACTGGCTGTGCGCCGCGCTCGTTCCCGTCGGCGCTCTCGCCTTCTACCTCGCCGAGAAGACCATCCTCGACGGCCTGCTCGGATCGGTGTGACTCTGTCCTAGGCGGGCCTGGTGATGACCGAGAACTCCACGCCGAAGGGGTCCGTGAGGGTGGCGATTCGGCCGTACGGGCTGTCCTCGGGGGTGTCGGCGATGCCGCCCGCCGCGACGGCACGGCCGACGACGGCATCCGTGTCGGCCACCTCGAACGTGGTCGCCCAGGCGGACCTCGGGGCGCCCGGGAAGCCGAAGATGCCGCCGATCTCGTGGCCGTCCGGGCGGCGCAGGAAGGTGAAGTCGAGGTCCGGGAGGGTCTTGTTGCCGTCCAGGGTGTAGTCGAACACGGTCGTGTAGAAGGCCCGGGCGGGTTCGGGGTCCGGGGTGACCAGGTCGTTCCGTACGAGCGAGTCGGGCTCGTTCACGACCTCGCAGCCGACGTGGGCCCGGGCCTCCCAGAGACCGAAGCGGGCGCCGACCGGGTCCTCGGCGAGGGCCGCGCGGCCGTGCTCCCCGATGTCCGTCGGGGCCGTGAGCACGGAGCCGCCCGCGTCGGCGATCCGCTTGGCGGTGCCGTCGCAGTCCGCGGTCGCGAAGTACATGGTCCAGTCGGGGTTCGTGCTCGTGTCGGTCGGGGCGGCCTGCGCGATGGCCGCGACGGGGCGCCCGCGCAGCAGGCACACCGTGCCGAGGCCGGTCTTCGCGGTGTCCGGTGCGTACTCCCATCCGAAGAGCGCGTTGTAGAACTCCAGCGCGCGTTCGAGGTCGGGCACCCTGAGGTCGATCCACGTGGGCGTACCGTCCGGCTGGATGGTGGTGACGAGGCTCATGGGGGGCTCCTTGGTCGGTCGTCGGCAGCCGGCCGTCCGTGAACGGAGGCGGTGAGCCCGACGCTAGGAGCCGTGTAGGCCAGACCATGTCCTATACGACAAGGACTCCGGTACGGCGTGCCTCACGCCAGCCGTAGGTCGATCCAGAGGGCGCTCTCGCCTGGCAGCGTGTACCGGTCGAACTCGACGAATCCGTGCCGTTCCGCGAACCGGAGTCCTTCGGTGTTGGCGGCCAGCACGACGGTCTCGATCCGCTGGGCGCCGAGTTCGCGGGCCTGCGCCAGCGCCCGTACGTAGAGCTGCTCGCCGAGTCCTTGGTGGCGGTGGGCGGGGAGTACGCGGGCGATCACGGTGGCCGTCGCCGTGTCGTCCGTAGGAGGGCGCACCGTCGTACACCCGACGAGGACGCCGTCGGGTCCGTCGCCGAGGTAGGCGACCTCCAGGTGATTCCGTCCGGCCCGTTCCCGCACCTCGTCGAGGTCCATGGCGGCCGGCGGCACGATCACGTTGTGAACGTGCCGCCAGTCTTCGAGCAGGGGCTCGGTGGCGTCGACGCGTTCGATACGAAGGTCAGTCATGGCGGCAGGAAATCCCCGCGGGCGGGTGGGCGTCAACTGGGTTGTGTTCAGCCTGAACATGCGACTGACGGTCATTGCGGCATGACCACCCACTCGGCAAGTTCTGGTAAACGCACTGGCGCGCCGAAACTCCGGCCTGATTGGATGTTCGACAGTTGCTGATCTTGCATTGTCCGGCCAGATCTACGGCCACGCGCACGACTGATGCCCGTCCATCCGCCATCCGCTTCAACGTTTGCAGCGAGGTGCCATGAGCGCGTTAGACAGACCCAACTCCCGAATAAACCGCCGTACCCTGCTCAAAGCCGGTGGCGCCGCAGCCGTCGGGCTGGGGGCCACGGTGCTGGGCGCGACGCCGGCGAGTGCGTCCGTTCCCGTCTCCATGCGATTCGTCCTGGGAGGCACCGGCGGAAACCCGATCTGGAAGAGATCGCTGCACGCCAACTGGGTGCTGCAGTCCTTTGGTTACGACTCCGTCAATGACCAGATCTACTTTCTCCAGCACAACAGCACGAACACCAGCGCCGAGAACTTCGGCGACATCTGGGTCACCAGGACCGATCTCGCGGGCAATGAAACGGGCTCCATGGCGCTCCACGGCTTCGGTCATGGAGTGTCCGTCGCCGTAGAGCCGTACAACGGCAAGGTCTATCTCTGGACGGAGACCTTGGGTGCCTACAACGGCACCGGTAACGCCAGCGAGGCCAACGAGGGCTTCTACGGCACTCGTATGGGCCGATTCGAATTCATCAACGGCGCGGTCTTCGAGAGGAACGATTCCCGGATTCAGGACCGCACTCCCACCATCAGCGATGTGGTCAGGAACCCGCAGCCCGTCATCGACCCGTCCACCAATCGTCTGCTGGTCCGCTATTCGAATGGCACTCAACGCCGCATCGTGGCCTTCGACCTCAGTGATGCGCGCGCCGGTCGCCTCGCCGACGCCGACAGGCTCATCGAACGGGCCCTTCCGGACCCCGTCGCCACCCACCAGGGGTTCGCCGCGTACGGGTCCTTCGCATATCTGCTGGAGGGGGGCACCAACAGTGCTTCCTACCTCCGGACCATCGATCTCAACGACGTCGGCTCTTCCGTCGTCGAGACCTTCGAAACCACGGCCGGCCAGTCGCTGCCCGCCCGCGAGCCCGAGGGCATGAGCATCTGGCTCGCCCCCGAGCCACGACTGTGCTTCGGCTTCGAGTCGAACACGGGGGGCGTCCGCCAGGCCAGCGTCTTCTTCAAGGACCAGCGGGTGTGGTGAGCGCAGTCCCACCGACCCCACCCAGCCCGTCCGGCGTTTGAGGACGAGGCCGTTCAGGCTGGTCCCCACCCACCCCCGGTTAGCTCCTGCCCACCCACCCACCTAGCCCGTCCGGCGTTTGAGGACGAGCGCGTTCAGCGCGATACGGGGGTTCGGGGGCGGAGCCCCTGAAAAGGGACGGGAATGGGTAGGGGCGGCGGGGGCGAAGAAAAGCCCCTCCCTACGCGGGCGTCGGCGCCTCCTCCGGAAGCAACCCGGCCGTCTTCACCGCCGCCCAAAAGTCCCCCGGAACAGGCTGGTTGAAGAGAGACACCGTGTCCGCCACCTCCGCAGGCGAGCGAGCGCCGACGACCACGTTGGTGACCGCAGGGTGGGCAAGCGGAAACTGAACGGCCGCCGCGAGGGGCGGAACACCGAAGTCCGCGCAAACCTGCCTCAACGCCCCGATACGCGCGGCCAGTTCAGCAGGAACGGACGCGTACCCGTGCGGAGCCCCCGGCCGCGGATCCGCCAACAACCCCGACTGATAGACCCCCGCGGCCATGACAACCACCCCCCGCTCGACACACAGCGGCAGCAACTCGTCGAGCCCCGACTGGTCGAGAAGGTTGTACCGCCCGGCCAGCAGCACACAGTCGGGCCCGGGAACGGCGGCCTCCCGCAGGAAGCGCGCCGCCACGGGCGCATGGTTGACGCCGAGGGAGACCGCACCGATGACACCCTCGGCCCGCAGATCGGCCAGCGCACGATACGCCTCGCCCACCGCCGCCCCGAAGTCCTCGTCGGGATCGTGGACATGGAGGACGTCGATCCGGTCGAGCCCCAGCCGCGCCAGGCTCTCCTCGACCGACCGCAGCACCCCGGCGTACGAGTAGTCGAGCCGGGGCCCGACCCCGGCCGGCGGGTCCGCCCAGATCGGCTGGGTGTCCGGCCCGCCGGGCTCGATGAGCCGCCCCACCTTGGTGCACAGCACATACGCGTCACGGGGCCGCGAGGCGAGGGCCGCGCCCGTACGGGTCTCCGAGCGCCCGTACCCGTACACGGGAGCCGTGTCGAAGAGTCGTACGCCCAACTCCCAGGCGGTGTCGATGGTGGCGGCGGCCTGTCGCTCGGGCACGGGCTCGAACAGGCCGCCCAGGGAGGCGAGTCCCAGCCCGAGACGGCTGACCTGAAGTCCCGTGCGGCCCAGTGGTACGAGGTCGTCGGCTCTCATCACCAACCTCTCCCCACGACACGATCCCTCTAACACGACCCGCTCAACGCAACACACCTACTGGGACAGGGCGGTGACCACCGCCGGCAGGCGGCCCATCGCATGCGCCACGCCCAGCCCGTCCATGTAGTCGCGGACATGTGTGATCAGGCCGTCGTGGACCCGGATCACCAGAAGGCCGGGGAAGCTGAAGGACCGGCCGGTCGTGGTAACGGTCCCGGTGACGACCTGCTCGACGGTGATCACCTCGGGGTCGGTGCTGTCGTGCACGACGACGTCACGGATGTCCCGCGGTCGCGCCGGGCTCGCGCCCCAGGCCGCCCGGTAGCCCGCGCGCACCTCCTCGCGCCCCTGGTACCGCTCGGGCATGCCCGGGAAGAGGAACGGGAACTCGTGGACGGCGTCCACCGCGTAGAGGTCGGCCAGGTCGTCCGCGGAACCGTCGAGCATCGCCTGCTGATAGCGGGCCAGGACCTCACGGGGGCCGGGGGAGTTCTCGGCTGCTGTGTCCGGCATGGCATCAGTCTCCCTTCGTTCGGGTCTCCAGTCTGCGTCGGTCTCGCCGGGGACGCCGACAGGGCGGCGTACGCCCACGTGGTGTCGGGGTGCGCCGCCCTGGGGGCGGGACGAGTTGCGGGGGAGGTGACCCGCGCTGTCACGGCGGTTACTTCGGGTCGCTGTTGAACTTCGCGGTCGACCAGAAGTAGCCGAGCACCGCGAGACCCAGGCACCAGGCGAGGGCGAGCCAGCCGTTGTGGCCGATCTCGGTGCCGAGCAGCAGGCCGCGCAGAGTCTCGATGGCCGGGGTGAACGGCTGGTACTCGGCGATCGGCTGGAACCAGCCCGGCATGGAGTCGACGGGGACGAAGGCGCTGGAGATGAGGGGCAGGAAGATGAGCGGCATCGCGTTGTTGCTGGCCGCTTCGGCGTTGGGGCTGATCAGGCCCATGCCGACCGCGATCCAGGTGAGCGCCAGGGCGAAGAGCACGAGCAGTCCGAACGCCGCCAGCCACTCCAGACCCGTGGCATCCGTGGACCGGAAGCCGATGGCCACCGCGACGGCCCCGACGAGGATCACGCTGATCACGCACTGCAGCACGCTGCCGACGACGTGTCCGATGAGCACCGAAGGGCGGTGGATCGCCATCGTGCGGAAGCGGGCGATGATGCCCTCGGTCATGTCGTTGGAGACCGACACCGCGGTGCCGATGGTCGTGCTGCCGATGGTCATCAGCAGCAGGCCCGGGACGAGATACGCGATGTACGCGGACCGGTCCGGACCGCCGCCACCTCCTATACCCGCGCTCATCGTGTCGCCGAAGACGTACACGAAGAGCAGGAGCAGCATGATCGGGGTGAGCAGCAGGTTCAGGGTGAGGGACGGGTAGCGCCGGGCGTGGAGCAGGTTGCGGCGCAGCATCGTGGACGAGTCGCGGACGGCGAGGGAGAGGGTACTCATCGGGCGGTCTCCTTGGTCTGAGCGGGCTGGGTGGGCTGAGCGGGCTGAGCCGGCTGGTTGGGAACGTTGGCCGGGCCGGTGAGGGCGAAGAACACGTCGTCGAGGTCGGGGGTGTGCACGGTGAGTTCGTCGGCCTCGATGCCGGCCGCGTCCAGCCAGTCGAGGATGGAGCGCAGTTCGCGCTGGCTGCCGTCGCTGGGGATCTGGAGGGAGAGTGCCTCGTCGTTCCGGGTGGCCTCGCTGATCGCGACGGCGGCCGTCTCGTACGTGGCCGGGTCTTCGAAGCGCAGTCGTACGTGCCCGCCGGGGATGAGGCGCTTGAGCTCTTCGGCGGTGCCCTCGGCGGCGATCCTGCCGTCGTTCAGCACCGCGATGCGGTCGGCGAGTTCGTCGGCCTCTTCCAGGTACTGGGTAGTGAGGAAGACCGTCACCCCGCCCGTGACCAGTTCCCGGATGATGCCCCACATGTTGTGGCGGGAGCGCGGGTCCAGGCCGGTGGTCGGCTCGTCGAGGAAGATGATCCGCGGGTTGCCGACCAGGGTCATGGCGATGTCCAGGCGGCGTTTCATGCCGCCGGAGTAGGTGGAGGCGGGCTTCTTCGCCGCTTCCACCAGGTCGAAGCGTTCCAGGAGTTCGGCGGTGACCCGGCGGCCCTCCTGCTTGGACAGGTGGTGCAGGTCCGCCATGAGGAGCATGTTCTCCTCGCCGGTGATCAGTCCGTCCACCGCGGAGAACTGACCCGTGACACCGATCGTGGCCCGCACCCCCTGGGGGTCGGCGGCCAGGTCGTGGCCGCCGATGTGGACGTCGCCGGTGCCGGGGTCGGCGGAGATGAGCGTGGACAGGATTTTCACGGCGGTGGTCTTGCCGGCGCCGTTCGGGCCGAGCAGGGCGAAGACCGTTCCTTCGGGGACGGCCACGTCGACGCCGTCGAGGACGGTCTTGTCGCCGTAGGACTTGCGCAGCCCGTTCGCCGCGATGGCCAAGTCGGTCATGATGAGTGCTCCTTCAGAGCTGCGGAGGGTGAAGTCGTCCAGGGGCAGCGGACGTTGATGCCGTGCAGGGACAGCGGACGTTGAAGTCGTCCACAGGCTGCGGACGATGTGGTCGCTCAGAGGCTGCGGGCGGTGATGTCGCCGTAGGCGGTGGTCGCGCGGATGGTGAGGGCGGAGTCGGCGCCGTCGGTGTTCTTGAGTGCGTTGTTGATCCGGCCGTAGGTGGTGCCCGCGTCCAGGGAGGCGGAGACTCCGCGTGCGGCGCCGACCGAGATCTCGCCGGCCTCGGTGCGGAGTTCGACCGTGCCGCGCACGGCCTCGGTGATCTGGATACCGCCCTTCTGGGTGCTGATCTCCGCGTCGCCGCCCAGGCGGCCGACCGAGACGTCACCGGCGAGAAGGGTGAGGCGGGCGCTCGCGGTCTCGTCGAGCTTGACCGAGCCCTGCGCGCCTTCGAAGGCCACGTCACCGAGCCGACCGACGCCCCGGAACTCGGCACTGGCCGCCTTCGCCTCGACACGGGAGCCGACGGGCAGCTGGACGGTCACCTCGACGGATCCGGAGTGGCCGACGATCCGGTTCTTCGCCGGTGAGGCCTTGATCCTCAGGACACCGTCGTCGCCGTACGCGACCTCGGTCTGTTCCGCCGCCTTCACGTCGCGGCTGTTCGAGGTGTCCGCCGGAAGGACCTCGACGGTGGTGTCGGCCCGGTCGGCGGCGATGAACCGGATGCGTCCCGCAGGGATGTCGAGAACGGCGGAGATCGCGGCGGGGGTGTCGAACTTCTGCATGGTGTTCTCCTCGTGCGGTGCTTGTTCTGCACCGCTCGCTGTCTTGCGCTGCTGGTTTCTGGCAACGCAAACGCTACGTTGCGTTCATGGAGTGCGCAATGAGGTTGTTGCACTCGATCTGAATCACTGCAGCTCAGAGTGCAAATATCGTTGCAACCGTCTGAGATTTAATGCAACGTAAGCCCAACGCTCGTTGCATTGGGCTGCGAGTGAACGCTATGCTGGGCGCGTCAAGGAAGTACGAAAGGGGACCGCGATGCCGGGAGGCAGACTCACCCAGCAGGAACGTCAGCAGATCGGGCTGGGACTGGCCGACGGGCTCGCCTACGCGGAGATCGCCAGGCGTCTGGACCGTCCGACCTCGACGATCACGCGCGAGGTCATGCGCAACGGCGGCCCCACCGCCTACCGCCCCGACCTGGCCCACCGAGCCACCGAGCGCCGCGCCCACCGGCGCAGGCCGGCCGAGACCCGGGGGTCGGAGGCGCCCCCGCAGGCCCATGGGCGCGACGCGGAAGCCGTGCGCGAGTACGAGGAGACGTTCACGACCGTCTTCATGCAGCAGGGCCTGCCCAAGATGATGTCCCGGGTGCTCGCCTGCCTCTTCACCAGCGACACGGGCAGCCTCACCGCGTCCGAACTCGTCCGGCGTCTCCAGGTCAGCCCGGCGTCCATCTCCAAGGCGATCGCGTTCCTGGAGAGCCAGAACCTCGTCCGCCGGGAGCGCGACGAAAACCGCCGCGAGCGGTACACGGTCGACGACGACGTCTGGTACCAGTCGATGGTGGCCAGCGCCCGCGGCACCATCCAACTGGCCGAGACCGCACGGCAGGGCGTCGGCATCCTCGGCCCCGACACCCCGGCCGCCGCGCGCCTGGAGAACATCGCCCGCTTCCTCGACTACGTGAGCGAGAGCCTCATCCGCGCCGCGGACCAGGCCCGCGAGGTCCTCCACACGAAACCCGAGTCGACCGTGCCTGAGAGCTGAGCGGGAGCCTGGTCATGCGACCCGCAGCAACAGCTTCCCCGTGCTCGTCCGCCCGCCCATCAGCCGGTGCGCCTCGGACGCCTCCTCCAGCGGGAACTCCGCGGTCACCGGCAGGGATACGACCCCCTCCGCCACGGCCGCGAACGCCTTCTCCGTCAGGGCCCGCAGAGCGTCCGGCGCCGTCTGGGCCAGAGTCAGGATGGAGAAGCCGGAGACCGACAGGCCGGTCGGGTACAGCTCCGGCTGCCCGACCCGCCACGGCTCGGCCGAGCTCGCGTTGCCGAACGACACCAGGCGCCCGAAGACGGCCAGGGAGGCGAGGGACGCCCTGAAGGTCTCGCCACCGACCGGATCGAGGGCCAGGTCGACGCCCCGGCCACCCGTAGCCGCACGAACCTCGTCCACGAACCCCGCGGAGACCGTGGAGGCCGTGGAGTTCGTGGAGGCCGTGGAGTTGGTGGACGGGGCGACGAACACGTCGTCGTAGCCGTGGTCCAGCGCGTACTTCGCCTTCGCCGCGCCCGACACCACCCCGAACACCCCGGAGGCCCCCGCCGCCTTCGCCAACTGCCCCACCGCCGTGCCGACTCCGCCCGCCGCACCCTGTACGAGAACCGTCTCGCCGGGCTGCAGCCGACCCACCGCGTGCACGAGGGCGTACGCGGTCGGCAGGACCGTGGGCAGCGTGGCGGCCGTACGGAGGTCCACGCCGGACGGCAGCGGGAAGACGGTCGTCGCGTCGGCCACGACCACGTCCGCGTACGCGCCGCCGTTCGTGAGGGCCGCCACCTCCTGGCCGACCTCGACACCCGACACGCCCTCGCCGAGCGCCCGGACCCGGCCCGAGACCTCAAGGCCGGGGACGAACGGCAGCGACGGTACGCGGTAGCCCTCGCCCCGCGCCTTGAGGTCGGCGAAGTTCACCCCCGTGTACGCCACGTCCACGCTCACCTGGCCGGGGCCCGGCTCGGGCACCTCCGTCTCCACCGTCCTGAGGACCTCGGGGCCGCCGTACTCCTGGACCTGAACCGCGCGCATGCCACACTCCCCGGTCGACTGTTCAATGAAAAGCGAACACTCCGGAGTGTATGGTTTTCGTCGAACACTCGGCAAGCGGAAACGACCGTGCTCAAGGGGAGGCGGACATGGCGGAACGCGTCAGCCACCGGGCGGCCCCCGAGCACACCCACCCCGACGAGGTCCCGGTCCTGACCGCCCTCGCCGCCCTCTCCGATCCCGTACGCATCACGCTCGTACGGGAGCTCGCGGGGTCCCCCGTCTGGACGCGCAGCTGCGGAAGCTTCGACGTGCCGGTCGGCAAGGCGGCCCTGAGTCATCACTTCTCCGTGCTGCGCGGCGCGGGACTCGTCGAGCAGCGCGACGAGGGCGTCAGGCGCGTCAACCGTCTGCGCCGCGAGGAGTTCGACGCCCGCTTCCCGGGGCTCCTCGCGCTCGTCCTGCGCGAGGACTGACCCGTACGTCCGACTTTCTGCGCGAGGGCGACCAGGCGGCGCAACACCGGCCGGTGGGCGGTCGGTTGGTCAGTCGGTCGTCGCCGGCAGTCGCAGTCGGGTCCGGTAGCCGCCGTCCTCCGTCGGGCCCGCCTCGAAGGAGCCGTCGAGGTTCTCGGCCCGTTCGCCCAGACCGATCAACCCCTGCTGGGAGCCGGGCAGTTCGAGAGTCGGACGGGTCGGCGGGGTGTTCGTGACGGTCACGCCCAGCTCGTCGCCCAGGTGCCACAGCTGTACGGTCGCCGTCGCGCCGGGCGCGTGTTTGCGTACGTTCGTGAGGGCCTCCTGCACGGTCCGGTAGACCGCGCGCTGGGCCGGGGCCCCGATACCGGGCGGCAGTTCGCCCTCCAGGCACACCTCGATACCGCTCGTGTCGATCAGTTGGCGCAGGTCCGCGAGCGTCGGCTGCGGGGTCAGCTCGGTCGTACGGCCGCCGGAGGCACGCAACAGCGTGACCATGTGCCGCAGTTCGTCGAGTGTCGTGACACTGAGCTCGCGGATCGCCCGGGCGGCCTCGCGCGAGCCCGGGTCCGGCGCGCCGACCTGCAGCGCCCCGGCCCGTACGGCGATGAGGCTCACCTGGTGGGAGACGACGTCGTGCATCTCCCGGGCCAGCTGGGCCCGTTCGCGGGCCAGTACGTTCTGGGCGTGCAGCTGCCGCTCGTGTTCGCGTGCCTCCTCGATCTCGACGAGCCGGACCGCGGCGTCGCGCCGGGCCTGGACCAGCTGGCCCAGGAAGACCGGGGCCGCCGCGGTGGCCAGCAGGTAGACGAAGTTGACGAAGGTCCAGGTGCGGTCGTCCGACGCGTACTCCGACAGCGGCCACGGCATGGCGGAGGCCGCCGCGGACGCGGTGGCGCAGACGGTCAACAGGCGCCGGTCCCGGCTGAGTTCGGCCAGTGTGTAGAGGGCGGCCAGGGGCACCACCACGACCGACGAGAACAGTGCGGCGGGCAGCGACAGCAGGAAGACGGGCAGCGGGAAGCGCCGCCGCACCGCGAGGGCCGCGCAGGCGGCGACCGAGAGGACCACCTCGACCGGGGTGTCCCGGTCGAGCTGCCACCACACGTCCAGCGCCGCGAGGGTGACGAGCAGCGAGTCCGTGAGCCGGGCCGTCCACGCCGCACGCGGACGCCCGGTCATGAACCGCCAGTTCCCCTTGCCCCTCGCCTTTACCGTCAAAGCCCTGCTTCCCCGTGGTCGGCGCGATGTCCCTGACGGTGCATGTCTTCCACCCCGGCCGCACGCAGATGCCGTCTCAGCAGCACATCGGCGTCGGTCTCAGCGCTGCGGTCGCGCCAGGCGCGGGCGTCGTCACGTCGTATCGCGAGCTCCGTGCACGCCGGGCAGCCGGGGACGGGTACGGGCGGACGGCTCAGGTCTCCCTCCTCCGTGGCCTGACGTCCCGTCACAATGCCCTCTCCGAGCGCCTGTTGGCGGCCTTGAGAGCCGCCGCCAGCCGTTCGTCGGCGGTCGCCGGGCGGATCCGCTCCGGGTCGGCCTGCCACTCCCGGCCGCCGCCCACCGGGCGCAGCATCGCGTACGGGCCTGTCGCGTCCCGGTACTCGCCGACGCGTTGCGTCACCGGGTCGTAGACGAGGGCTCCGCGTTCCGGCGCTGTTTCTGCTTCCACTGACGCTCCGTACGTTGGCTCATTACTCTGGGTGCATCAAGCGTTGCTGAACGGAGCAGCCCGTTTCAACGCATGACGCGTGCCACTGGCGCACTGTCACGGAGGGGGAACGGACGCCGTGAGTCGACGCAACGCCGAGGGGGGTTCGGCGGTCACGACCGCCGCCGTGTTCGGGGAGGTCCTGAAGCACTTCCGCGAGACCGCCGACCTCACCCAGGAGGGCCTGGCCCGCCAGATCCCCTGCGACCGCTCGCACGTGGCCCGCGTGGAGGCCGGTACGCGCGTCCCGCAGGACACGTTCGCCAAGTCTTGCGACGAACTGCTGGGTACGGGTGGGGTGTTGGTGCGGTTGTGGAGTCGGATCGACTGGTATCCGCAGGTGGAGCATCCGGATTGGTTCGAACGCCGGGTACGCATGGACTCGGAGGCGGACGCTGTGCGTGCCTACCAAGCCCAGGTCATGCCAGGTCTGTTGCAGACCGAGGACTACGCGCGGGCACTGTTCTCCCGCCACATCGTCGATACCGAGGAAGTGGAGGAGCGTGTCAGGGCGCGACTGAGTCGGCAGCAGCGCTTTCTCGCCCCGGACGGCCCGCTGTTCGTCGCGATGATGGACGAGAGCTGTCTGCGCAACGTCATCGGTAGCGCGGCTGTCATGCGTGACCAGTGCGCGCACCTGCTGACCGTGGGGCAGCGGCCCAACATCCGGATCCAGGTGGCTCCGGCGGCCCGTCCCGGACTCGACCGTCCCAATGCCTCGATGTCGCTGATCAACCTGCCTGACGGGCACAACTGGGTGTACTCGGAATCCCTGGACCGTGGTCATTTCAACGACGATCCAGCCGCCTATGCGCGCCACAGCCAGACCTATGATGTGCTCAGGGCGGACGCTCTGTCGGCTCCGGAGTCCGCCGCTCTGATCAGCGCGGCGATGGAGGGGTACGAGCAGCATGAACACTCAGGCGTTCAGCGCGGCGACGTGGATCAAGAGCAGCTACAGCGGCACAAACGGCGGGGACTGCATCGAAATCGCCCCCGGCATCCCCGGCATCGTCCCCGTCCGTGACAGCAAGAACCCCACCGGCCCCGTTCTGCTCATCCAGCGAAGCGCCTGGGCGGTGTTCGTGGCGGGCGTCCGGTAGGAGACGCCAACTCCTTTGGTGGGGCTAGCTGTACCTCCACTCGGGAGGTCGCTTCATGGTGGTGAGGAGCGGGCGGCGGGATGGTTGTACCCAGACGCTCCCGGAGGTTCACAGCCTCTCCGCCCGGAAGGAAACCGCCATGAACATCCCCGTCACCCCCGCCACCGTCGTCGCGGCCCCCGAGAGTGAGCTCGGGCCGCTGCTGGATGCCTGGGACCAGGCGCACACGGCCGCCACCGCTGATCCCGAGTGGCGGCATCTGCTGGACGAGATGGCGCATCCGCGCACGACGCAGGCGTTCTACCGGCTGGCGGCGGGGCGTTGATCGGGGGCCTTTTCTCGCCCCCGCCGCCCCTTCCCGTTCCCGTCCCTGGGGGCTGCCGCCCCCAGACCCCCGCTATCGGCCTGAACGGCCTCGTCCTCAAACGCCGGACGGGCTGAAGTTGTCGGCCCGGGCTGCGAAATCTTCAGCCCCTCCGGCGTTTGAGGAGCGGGGGTTCGGGGGCTGGCCCCCGAAAAGGGACGGGAATGGGTAGGGGCGGCGGGGGCGAGAAACGTCATCGGGCGGACCGATGGCCCCATCGACAGGACGCCCCGGTGGGGCGTGGACCCGTACCGGCAGCCGCTCGTAGCTTCGGGGCATGGCTACAGACAGCTCGTCCGAGCGCAAGGGCACCGTTCAGCTGACCGCCGCGATGGTCCTCTCCGGAACCCTCGGCATCTTCGTCGTGGAGTCGGGCGCCTCGCCCTTCAACGTCGTGTTCTTCCGCGTCCTCTTCGGCGCCCTGGCACTCGCCACGTACGCCCTCGCCCGCGGCTACTTCCGGAACCACGGACTCACCCCGCGCAAACTCGGACTCGCGGCCCTCGGCGGCCTGTTCATCGTCTTCAACTGGGTCTTCCTCTTCCAGTCGTACGAGAACACGTCGATCTCGGTCGCGACCGTCGTCTACCACACGCAGCCCTTCTACGTGGTGCTGCTAGGCGCCCTCCTCTTCCGCGAACGCCTCACCGCCGCGAAGGCGGGCTGGATCGCGCTCGCCTTCGTGGGCCTGATCCTCGTCTCCGGCGTCAGGCCCTCGGACTTCACGGGCGGCGACGGCACGTACCTCCTGGGCGTCGGACAGGCCCTCCTCGCCGCGCTCCTCTACGGCCTCTCCACCCTCGTCACCAAGCGCATCACGGGCGTACGCCCGCACCTCATCGCCCTCGTGCAGGTCGTCGTCGGAATCCCGCTGCTGCTCCCCTTCGCCGACTTCGGCGCGATGAGCGGCACGGGCGCCGACTGGGGCTGGCTGGTCGGCCTCGGCGTCATCCACACGGGCCTGATGTACGTCCTGATGTACGCCGCCTACGCCCAGCTGCCGACCGCCAAGATCGCCGTACTCGCCTTCACCTACCCGGCGGTGGCGATGTTCGCGGACTGGGCGGTGTACGGGCACCACATCGGACTCGTCCAGGCGCTCGGCGTCCCGCTGATCGTGGCCGCGAGCCTGAAGGTCACCCTTGCTCGGCAACCAGCTTCCGCGCCTGCTCCACGAACAGCCGCGCGTGCGCCGGAAGCCGCTTCCCGGACCGCCACGCCAGTTGAGTACTGAGGGTGAAGGGCGGCTCCCAGCGCAGGGCCACGAGCCGGCCGTCGGCAAGCTCCTCCGCCACCGTCACCGCGGGCAGGAGGGCGATGCCGAGGCCGGCCGCCGCCGCCCGCTTGGTCGCCTCGATCGTGCCGAACTCCATGAACGAAACCGGCTCCGCGGACCGGGTGTTGAGCTCCTCCTCGAACAGGTCCCGGTAGGCGCAGCCCGGCTCGGTGGCCAGCAGCGGCTCGCGTACGAGATCGGCGGTCGAGACGGCCGACACGGCCGCTCCCGCGAGGGGATGGCCGGGCGCCGCCACCAGCGCCAGCGGCTCCTCGGCGAGCAGCGTGACCTCAAGACCCGCGTGCTCCGTCTCCCGCTCCATCAGGAAACCCACGTCGTACGTGCCCTGCCGCAGCGCCTGCCGGGTCTCGTCACCCAGCGTCGGACGCATGGACAGCCGGACCCCGGGATAGCGGTGGTGGAACAGTTCGAGGAGCGGGGACAGACGGTAGGACGTCAGCGACTCCATCGTGCCGACCGTCAGCGTGCCCGAGGGCTCCTCCGTACCGACGACCGCCGCCCGTGCCTCCTCGCTCAGCTCGATGATCTGCCGGGCGTAGGGGACGAGCCGGTCGCCCGCCTCGGTCAGCCGGATGTGGCTGCCGAGCCGGTCGAAGAGCTGCACCCCGAGCGAGGACTCCAGGGCGCGGATCTGGCTGGTCACGCTGGACTGGGCGTACTTCAGCTCGGCCGCCGCCTGCGTGAAGCTCAGCACGGTGGCGACCTTCTCGAAGGTGACCAGCAGACGGATCTCCATCTCAGGGCTCCATCTCAGAACTGCGTCCCAGGACCGCGCGTCAGGGCTTCGGCGGAGCCGAGTCGTCCGGGCCGTCGCCCGAACCGCCCTCGCGCCGCTTCAGCTCCTCCTCGCGGCGGCGGAGGTCGTCCTCCCAGTTCTTGAGGTGCGCCTCGTCGTCCGTCACGGCGTCCGTCGGGCCGTCCTCGCTGCCGCTGCCGCTGTCCTTGCCGGCGTCCTTGCCCTTGTCCTTGCTGTCGTCCTTGAGGGACTTCAGGAACTCCGGGTTGTCGTCCGGTGCGACCCAGCCGCCCCGGCCGGAGGAGAGACCGCGCGGCTTGCGCTGGTGGCCGACGATCAGCCAGGAGATGGAGCCGACGAGCGGGAACAGCAGCACGAGGATCGCCCAGAGGGGCTTGGGGATGTACCGGATGTCCTTCTCGTCAGTGGTGATGCAGTCGATGAACGCATAGATGCTGAGCCCCAACGGCACCAGAATCATCAGCACCCGAAGCATTCGGCGGTCCCCCTGCGTGTGGAGAGTGGAGATGCGTGCGAGATCGGGGCCGGGTGAGCGGCCCCCGTTACAGGTTCAGCGTAGCGAGTAGCCGATACTGGAACGCATGGCTTACGACGATCTTCGCTCCCTGCTCCGGGCGCTTGAGCGTGAGGGCGACCTCAAGCGCATCAAGGCCGAGGTGGACCCGTATCTGGAGGTCGGGGAGATCGTCGACCGCGTCCAGAAGGCCGGCGGCCCCGCCCTGCTCTTCGAGAACGTGCGCGGGTCGGCGATGCCGCTCGCGATGAACGTCTTCGGGACGGACCGCCGGCTCCTCAAGTCGCTCGGCCTGAAGTCGTACGACGAGATCAGCGAGAAGATCGGCGGACTGCTCAGGCCCGAGCTGCCGCAGGGGTTCATCGGGGTGCGCGAGGCCTTCGGGAAGCTCGGCGCCATGACTCACGTACCGCCGAAGAAGATCAAGTCCGACAACGCGCCGGTGCACGAGGTCGTGCTCCAGGGTGACGAGGTCGACCTGGACCAGCTGCCCGCCCTCTTCACCTGGCCCAAGGACGGCGGGTCCTTCTTCAACCTCGGTCTGACCCACACCAAGGACCCGGAGAGCGGCATCCGCAATCTCGGGCTCTACCGCCTCCAGCGCCACGACAAGCGCACCATCGGCATGCACTGGCAGATCCACAAGGACAGCCGCAACCACTACCAGGTGGCGGCGCGGAAGGGCGAGCGGCTGCCGGTCGCGATCGCCTTCGGCTGCCCGCCCGCGGTGACGTACGCGTCCACGGCCCCGCTGCCCGGTGACATCGACGAGTACCTCTTCGCCGGGTTCGTCCAGGGCAAGCGGATCGAGATGGTCGACTGCAAGACCGTGCCGTTGCAGGTGCCGGCGCAGGCCGAGGTCGTACTGGAGGGGTGGCTGGAGCCAGGCGAGATGCTCCCGGAAGGCCCCTTCGGCGACCACACCGGGTTCTACACTCCGCAGGAGCCCTTCCCGGCCCTGACCATCGACTGTGTGACGATGCGCAAGCGTCCGCTGCTCCAGTCGATCGTGGTCGGCCGGCCGCCGACCGAGGACGGTCCGCTGGGCCGGGCGACGGAGAGGTTCTTCCTCCCCCTCCTCAAGATCATCGTGCCGGACATCGTGGACTACCACCTCCCCGAGGCGGGCGGTTTCCACAACTGCGCGATCGTCGCGATCGACAAGAAGTACCCGAAGCACGCCCAGAAGGTGATGCACGCCGTCTGGGGCGCCCACATGATGTCCCTGACCAAACTGATCGTGGTCGTCGACTCCGACTGCGACGTCCACGACCTGCACGAGGTCGCGTGGCGCGCGCTGGGGAACACGGACTACTCCCGTGACCTCACCGTCGTCGAGGGGCCGGTCGACCACCTCGACCACTCCTCGTACCAGCAGTTCTGGGGCGGCAAGGCGGGCATCGACGCCACGAAGAAGTGGCCCGAGGAGGGGTACACGCGGGACGGCGGCTGGCCCGACATGGTGCTGTCCGACCCGGAGACGGCGGCGAAGGTCGACCGCCGGTGGAAGGAGTACGGACTCTCGTGAGCAGCGCATCAGCCGCGATCCCCCAGCCCCAGCCGGGGCGCACCAAGGCGTTCCTGCGCCTCGTCATGATCGAGCACTCCGTCTTCGCGCTGCCCTTCGCGTACATCGCGGCGCTGACGGCGATGTTCACGCTGGACGGGAACATCCACTGGGGGCGGCTGCTGCTGGTGACCGTCGCGATGGTCGGCCTGCGGACGTTCGCCATGGCCGCGAACCGGATCATCGACCGGGAGATCGACGCCCGCAATCCCCGTACGGCCCATCGCGAGCTGGTCACCGGCGCGATGAGCGTGAAGCACGCGTGGACGGGCGCGCTGGTCGCCCTCGTCTTCTTCCTCGGCGCGGCGGCCCTGCTCAACCCGCTCTGCCTGGCGCTCGCGCCCATCGCGGTCATCCCGATGGTCGTGTACCCGTACGGCAAGCGGTTCACGAACTTCCCGCAGGCCATCCTCGGTCTCGCGCAGGCCATGGGGCCGATCGGCGGCTGGCTGGCGATCACCGGTGAGTGGTCCTGGGACGCGGTGATCCTCGGCCTCGCGGTCGGCATCTGGATCGGCGGCTTCGACCTCATCTACGCCTGCCAGGACGTGAAGACGGACCGCGAGATCGGCGTCATGTCGGTCCCGGCGCGCTTCGGCATCCCGGCGGCCGTCTGGGGCGCGCGCGTCTGCCACACCCTCACGACGGCACTCTTCGTCTGGTACGCGCTGGCCACCGACGCGGGCACCTTCTTCTGGATCGGCCTGGTGATCGTGGCGGGCGCGTTCCTGTACGAGCACTCGATCGTCCGCCCGCACGACCTCTCCCGGGTGAACCGCGCCTTCTTCAGTGTCAACGGCTTCATCGGCATCGCCCTGTTCGCGTGCGCGCTGCTCGATCTGCTGGTGCGCGGTCTGACCGTGTGAGTGCCGCGTGAGTGCCGGGTGAGCAGGGTGCGGCCCGTGGACCGCCCGCAGGCGCGGCCGGTCCTGAGCTCCGGGCGGCCCGCCGGTAGGCTCAGGGTGTGAACGCAGGAGAAACTCAGCGTCGGCCTTGGATCGTGGGGGTCTCCGGCGCGTCCGGAACGCCGTACGCGGCTGCCGTGCTGCGTGCCCTCCTCGCGGCCGGCGAGAGCGTCGACCTGGTCGTCTCGCGGGCCTCACGGCTCACGCTGCTAGACGAGACCGGGATCAGCTTCCGGGACGGCCACTGGCAGGAGGACCTCCGGGAATGGCTCGGCCGGGGGGCCGACGGCAAGCCCGGCACCTTCGCGGTGGACGTCGACGACGTACGGCACTGGAGCGCGGGTGACTTGGCGGCGGGGCCGTCGTCCGGTTCGTACGCCTCGAAGGGCATGCTGATCGTGCCCGCCTCCACCGCCTGTGTCGCCGGGGTCGCGCTCGGCCTCTCCAAAGACCTGTTGCAGCGTGCCGCGAGCGTCACCCTCAAGGAGCGGCGCAAGCTGGTCGTCGCCGTCCGCGAGACCCCGTTGAACGGGCAGACCCTGCGGCATCTGGTGACACTGGACGACGCGGGCGCGACCGTACTGCCGGCCTCTCCGGCGTTCTACGCGGGAGCGACCCACATCCAGGACCTGGTGGACTTCGTCGCCGGGCGCGTGCTGGACGCGGCGGGCGTCGGGCACACGCTCTACCGCCGCTGGGAGGGCGAACTCGGCGGGGGCTCACGCACCACCTGAGCAGCATCCGGGCAGCACCTGAGCACCACGTTCGACCCGTACGACCGAGCAGTACGACCGACTTGTACGACAGACCCGTACGACCGAGCAACGCGCAGTACCCACGCATCACTTCAGGGCATCACTTCAGGAACTTTCAGCGGAAGGCTATCGATCGCATGGACGCGGTGGACAGGCAGCTCATCCAGGCCCTCAGGGAGAACGGCCGGGCCTCCTACGCGGAGCTGGGACGCCTCGTCGGTCTGTCGGGACCCAGCGTCACCGACCGCATCAACCGCCTGGAGGCCGCCGGTGTCATCACCGGCTACCGCGCGACGGTCGACGCGACCTCGCTCGGTCTCGGCGTCACCGCCCTCATCGGCATCTCGCTCTCCGACGCCACCGACCACGAGGACGTGGCGCACCGGCTCAAGGACCTCAACGAGATCGAGGACTGCTGGTTCATCGCCGGCGACGACTCGTACATGCTCAAGGTGCGGGCGCCCGACGTGGACGGTCTGGAGAAGACCATCCGGCGGCTGTCGGGGACGAAGGGCGTCTCCCGGACGCGTACGACCATCGTGCTCTCCACGAAGTGGGAGAACCGGGTGGGTGAGCTGCCCGAAGAGGAATAGGCGGCTGGGCGTACGGTTGACAAGGTTCGTCACTTACGAGAGGTAGAAGCAGCATGGATGTCGGGCTCAAGCGCGAGCTGGAGGACAAGGTCCGGGCCGGTGAGCGGCTGACCCGCGAGGACGGCATCGCGCTGTACGAGTCGGACGACCTGGCCTGGCTGGGCGGGCTCGCCCACGAGGTGCGGATGCGGAAGAACGGCGACGTCGTCCACTTCAACGTCAACCGCCACCTCAACATGACGAACGTGTGCACCGCGTCGTGCGCCTACTGCTCGTTCCAGCGCAAGCCGGGCGAGAAGGACGCGTACACGATGCGCATCGAGGAGGCCGTTCGTCTCGCCAAGGCGATGGAGGGCGAGAACCTCACCGAGCTGCACATCGTGAACGGCCTGCACCCGAACCTGCCGTGGCGCTACTACCCGCGCTCGCTCAGCGAACTGAAGAAGGCGCTCCCGGACGTCTCCCTGAAGGCCTTCACGGCCACGGAGATCCACCACTTCGAGACGATCAGCGGTCTTTCGGCGTCCGAGATCCTGGACGAGCTGATCGACGCGGGTCTGGAGTCGCTGACCGGCGGCGGCGCCGAGATCTTCGACTGGGAGATCCGGCAGCACATCGTCGACCACCGCACCCACTGGGAGGACTGGTCGCGCATCCACCGCCTCGCGCACGAGAAGGGTCTCAAGACCCCGTGCACGATGCTGTACGGGCACATCGAGGAGCCTCGCCACCGGGTCGACCACGTCCTGCGTCTGCGTGAGCTGCAGGACGAGACCGGCGGCTTCCAGGTGTTCATCCCGCTGCGCTACCAGCACGACTTCGTCGACGTGAAGGACGGCAAGGTCCGCAACCGCCTCCAGGCGCGGACGCAGATGGCGACGGGTGCGGAGGCCTTGAAGACCTTCGCGGTCTCCAGGCTGCTCTTCGACAACGTGCCGCACGTCAAGGTCTTCTGGGTGATGCACGGTGTGCAGACCGCCCAGCTGGCGCTTCAGCACGGTGCGGACGACATGGACGGGTCGGTCGTCGAGTACAAGATCACCCACGACGCCGACAACTACGGCACGCCGAACAAGCTGACGCGTGAGGATCTGCTCGACCTGATCCGCGACGCCGGGTTCCGGCCGGTCGAGCGGAACACGCGGTACGAGATCATCCGCGAGTACGACGGGCCCGACGCGGGGCGTCGCGAGTTGCCTCAGCCGATGAGGGTCTGACGTTCTTGGGGTGACTTTTCGGGTGCGGGTGGGAGGGGCTGGACTGCGCAGTTCCCCGCGCCCCTAAAGACCTAGGGGTGCGGGTGAGTCGTGGCTGGACTGCGCAGTTCCCCGCGCCCCTGAAGACCTAGGGGTGCGGGTGGGCATGGGCTGGGTGTGCAGTTCCCCGCGCCCCTGAAGACCTAGGGGCGCGGGGAACTGCGCAGTCTTTTGGGGGTTCGGGGGCGGAGCCCCTGAGTACGGGATGGGAATGGGTAGGGGCGGCGGGGGCGAGGAAAGCACGTGACGTACGTGACGCCGGTCTGTCTTGAGGTCGGTGTCGCGTAATGGTTAGCCTTGCCTTATGGCCCTTACCTTCGTTCTCGAACCGGCTGTCACCGCCGAGGTTCGTGACGGTCTTCTTGATCTGTGGACGGATGTCTCCAACGCGGGAGGCGCCGTCGGCTTCGTGGCACCGGTGGACCGTGAGGTCATCCGGCCGGAGCTGGTGAAACACTTCGTGGCGATGGCGGAGGGCCGCGCCCGCCTCCTGGCCGGGTTCGACGAGGAGGGCCAGGTGGCCGCGGCGGCCTTCCTCACCTTCAACACCCACCGGCTGATGACCCACTGGCTGTGGCTCTACACGGTGATGGTCCACCCGAAGCACCAGGGCAAGGGGTACGGCCGGGACCTCCTGGCCGCCGCCGCGGACGCGGCCCGCTCCCTCGACGGCATCGAGGCGATCCGCCTCACCTGCCGGGGCGGACACGGCCTGGAGCGGTTCTACGGCTCGTGCGGCTACAAGGAGGTCGGCCGCATACCGGACGCGATACGCGTCGCGCCCGGCGACGAACGCGACGACATTTTCATGCTGCTGCCGCTCACCTGATCCCCCGCACCCCCCTGCAAGATCCGGTGCCGCTCGTGCTTGACTGGACGGTGCCCTTTGGGAATGTCGGGGACTTTCGGATCCCTTCGGACCCCTTAGAACCCGTTCGACACGGAAGAGTGGATTGAGATGCTCCGCTACACACTGATGCGCCTGGGAATCCTGGTGGGCTGCCTCGTGGTCGTCTGGGGCCTCGTCTACTCCGGCATCGCCCCGCGCGGACTCGGCGACTCGAACGGCATGTGGATCATCCTGCTCTCCCTGCTGATCTCGGCCCCCATCAGCTTCGTCGTCCTGCGCAAGGAACGCGACCGCGCCTCGATCCAGATCGTCGAGCGCGTCGACCGCGTCAAGTCCAACCTGGAGGCCAACCGCAGCCAGGAGGACGACGCGGTGGACGAGGTGACACGGGCCCAGGGCCAGACGTCGTAACTGATCAGGCTGATCAGGAGCACTTTTCGGCGCCGGCCGACACACTCAGCCCGTCGTGGGGGTCCCCCCGCTCGAGCGAAGCCGAGAGTGGGGGAGTTTGAGGACGAGGCCGTTCAGGCCGATCCGGCCAGCCCCCAACACCGCAGAGCCGTCGGCAGACAACTCGTACTCTTGCTCGTATGGGTGCAGTGAAGAGCAAGCGGATGCCGCGAGCCGTGCGCGAACAGCAGATGCTGGACGCGGCGGTGCAGACCTTCGGGCAGCGGGGATACCGGGCCGCGTCGATGGACGAGATCGCCGATCTGGCGGGCGTGTCCAAGCCGTTGGTCTATCTGTACCTGAACTCCAAGGAAGACCTCTTCACCGCGTGCATCCGCCGTGAGGCCGCCGCCCTGACCGCGGCCGTGCGCGCGGGGGTCCAGCAGGACCTGCCCGCCGACCGCCAACTCTGGGACGGGCTGCGGGCGTTCTTCACGCACACCGCGCAGAACCCGGACGGCTGGGCGGTGCTGCACCTCCAGGCGCGTACGCACGGGGAGCCGTTCGCCGCGGAGTTCGCCGCGATGCGCGAGGAGATCGTCGCGTTCGTCACGCAGCTGATCGTGGTGGCCGCCCGTGAGGCGCACCGGGACCCGTCGCTGCCCGAGCGCGAGGTGGCCGGCCTCGCCGAAGCCCTCGTCGGTGCCGCCGAGTCCCTCGCCGCCTGGGCCAACGCCACCCCCGGCGTCTCCGCCCGGCAGGCCGCCACGACCCTGATGAACTTCGCCTGGGCGGGCCTGGGGGACCTGATGGAGGGGAGACCCTGGTCGGAGCACGGCTCGGCGGGGTAGCAGGGCGAGGCGCGCGTCAGAGTACGGGGAGGACCTCTCCGGACAGGTGCAGCCGGCCACCCGCTCCGCGTAGCTCGAAGGCGGCACCCTCCGCCCCGTACGACACCGTCCCCGGCAGAAGCACCGGCGCCCTGAACTCCGCCCGGACCACGGCCGCTTGAGGCGTCCCGTGCTCGGCGAGGCAGCGCGCCACGGTCCACATGCCGTGCGCGATGGCCCGGGGGAAGCCGAACAGCCGGGCGGTGAGGGGGTGCAGGTGGATCGGGTTGCGGTCGCCGGACGCGGCCCCGTACCGCCGCCCCACGTCCCCGGCGAGCGCCCACTCGGCCACGACGGGCAGCGGCTTGCGCTCCTCGGGCGCGGCCGGCCCGCCCGTGCTCCCCGCCGAGGTGCGGTGCCGCGCCAGATACGTACTCCGCGACTCCCACACGAGCTCGCCCCCCGCCCGCATCTCCGTCATGACGACGGCCTCGGTCCCGCGTCGGTGGGGCACCAACTCGTCGACGTACACGGCGAGTTCGTACTCCCCGGTCGCCGCCGTCGCCTTCCGCCGGGTGATCCCGATGGACGTGTGCACCAGCCCGAGCAACGGCAACGGAAAGGCCCGCTCACTCATCAGCCGCATGACCAACGGAAATCCGAGAACGTGCGGATAGGTAATGGGCAACTCGTCGGCCCCCACCCCGAATCCACAGGCCCGCTCATAAGCGGCGAGCTTTCCCAGGTCGATACGAAGACCCGGGAGAACCAATCGGGTACGGGGTGCCGTGACTCCCGTCCGGGGCCGCTTGAAGGGCGAGAGGAAAGCACCCCGGGCGAGCAAGGGCCATAGGCGCGGCGAACGGTCGAGAACCTGGGTACGAATAGAACCCGTTACGTCATCCAACGCTGACTTCCTTTCTGGGCTGAGCACGGACCCTTCACGCACCCAATAGGCTCTGCCCGCACACCCGAACAACCTGCCCGTTGACCGCCCCGGACCCCGGATGCGCGAACCAAGCAGTCGTCTCGGCCACGTCAACCGGCAACCCGCCCTGGGCAAGCGAGTTCATCCGGCGCCCCGCCTCGCGAATGAACAACGGTACGGCGGCAGTCATCTTGGTCTCGATGAACCCGGGCGCGACCGCATTCACCGTCACTCCGTATTCCGAGAGCGCCCGAGGGGCGAGCGACCGCACCAGGCCCACGACCCCCGCCTTGGACGCGGCATAGTTCGTCTGCCCGGCGTTCCCAGCGATCCCGGCGATGGACGCGGTGGCGACCACCCGCCCACCCGCTCGGAGCGCGCCGGCGGACAGCAGGGCGTCGGTCGTGCGGAGCACACTCGCAAGGTTGACGTCGAGCACCGAACCCCACCGCTCCGCAGCCATGTTGACCAGCCGACGGTCCCGGGTGATCCCCGCGTTGTGGACCAGTACGTCGAGCCGCCCGCCGGGGAGTGCGTCGGCGATCCGCGCCCCCGCGTCGTCCGCCGTGATGTCGAGCGGCAGCGCGACCCCGCCGAGCCGCTCGGCGACGGCGGCGAGATCGCCTCCGGCGGCGGGCACGTCGAGGCACACCACCTGAGCCCCGTCCCGCGCCAGCGTCGCGGCGACGGCCTCACCGATCCCGCGGGCGGCCCCGGTGACGAGCGCGGTACGCCCGGCAAGGGGCTTCTCGGGATCCTCGGGCCCGGCCGGCTCACCGCCATCACCACTGCCACCGTCCCCGCCACCGTGGCCGCCGACCTCGATCACCTGCCCGCTGACATAGGCCGACCTGGGCGACAGCAGAAAGCGCAACGTCGACTCGGCGGCCCCCGCCTCCAGGAGCCGTACGAGATTCACCGTCCGCCCGCGCCCGATCTCCTTGCCGAGGGACCGTACGAACCCTTCGAGGGCCTGCTGGACGGCGGCCTGGTGATGGTCGGCGGGATCCAGGGGCGCGCCGAGCACCACGACCCGCCCGCTCTCGGCGACCGACCGTACGACGGGGTGGAGGGCCGCGTGCACCTCGGCCAGCGCGTCGATGTCACGGACGCCGGTGGCGTCGAGGACGACGGCGACGGGCCTGTCGCCGCCGGAGTGGGGCTCCTCGCCGCCGGAGCGTGGCCCGGACCGGGCCAGTACGGGTGCGAGGTCCAGCTCCGACTTGCCCGCGGTGAGATGCAGCAACTCCCCTTGGAGTGACGGCTGTTCGGCGCTCCAGCGCCGTAGTCGCACCGGCTGCGGCAGCCCGAGCCGGCGGGTCAGGAACCGGCCGGGGGCGGTGCCGGTGAGGCTCAGGTAGCGGTCGGCCATCGTCCAACTCCCAGCTCGGTCGTATTCTTACTCTGGAGTAAGGTTACCCGAGGTAAGCCTACGTCACGGTGAGGAGCAGGTCGAGATGAGCCCCCTTGAACCCCTGCCGGAACCCCTGCCGGAACCCCTGCCGGAACCCCTTCGGGAGCCTCTGCGGGGATCCTTCCGGGCGCCGCAGCCGCGTCGCGTCGCGATCGTCGGCGGCACCCGTATCCCCTTCGCCCGCTCGGACGGCCCGTACGCGACCGCCTCGAACCAGGAGATGCTGACCGCGGCGGTCGACGGACTCGTCGAGCACGTCGGACGCCTCAGCCGCTTCGGGCTCGAAGAGCCGGGCGCGGTGGGGGAGTTGGTCGCCGGTGCCGTGCTCAAGCACAGCCGGGACTTCAACCTCGCGCGCGAGACCGTGCTCGGGTCGAGGCTGGACGCCCGCACCCCCGCGTACGACATCCAGCAGGCCTGCGGGACCGGCCTCCAGGCCGTCATCGCCGCGGCCAACAAGATCACCCTCGGGCAGACCGAGTCGGCGATCGCGGGCGGCGCGGACACGGCCAGCGACGCCCCGCTCGGCGTCAACGACCAGCTGCGGCGCATCCTGCTGGAGGTCCGGCGCGCGAAGTCGACGGGCGCCCGGCTGAAGGCACTCGCCCGGATCCGCCCCGGCCACCTCGTCCCGGACATCCCGCGCAACGCGGAGCCCCGTACGGGCCTCTCGATGGGCGAGCACGCGGCTGTCACGGCCCGGGTCTGGGGCGTGACCCGGGAGGCGCAGGACGAGTTGGCGGCGGCCAGCCATCAGCGGCTGGCGGCGGCGTACGAGCGCGGCTTCTTCGGGGACCTGGTCGTGCCCTTCCGGGGGCTGGCCCGCGACCAGAACCTCCGGCCCGGCTCGACGGTCGGCAAACTCGCCTCCCTGAAGCCGGTGTTCGGGCTGAAGGGCCAAGGCACCCCAGGTAACCCCGGCAATCCCGATAGCCCCGACAATCCCGCCCCGACCATGACGGCCGGGAACTCGACGCCCCTCACGGACGGCGCGGCACTCGTGCTGCTCGCGAGCGAGGAGTGGGCGTCGGTGCGCGGGCTGGCGCCGCTCGCGTATCTGACGGCGTACGAGACGGCGGCCGTCGACTTCGTGAACGGCGATGTGGCCGGTGGCGAGGACGGTCTGCTGATGGCGCCCGCCCACGCCGTGCCGCGCATGCTGGAGCGGGCCGGGCTCGGCCTGGACGACTTCGACTTCGTCGAGGTGCACGAGGCGTTCGCGTCACAGGTGCTGGCCACGCTGGCGGCCTGGGAGAAGCGGGGGCTCGGCACGGTCGACCGTGACCGGCTGAACGTGGCGGGCTCCTCGCTCGCGACCGGTCACCCCTTCGCGGCCACCGGGGCGCGGATCGTGGCGACCCTCGCGAAACTGCTCGCCGAACGGGACGCTCCCGGGCGCGGACTGATCTCGATCTGTGCGGCGGGAGGGCAGGGCGTCACGGCGATCCTCGAACGTCCGTGAGGAGCGGACTCGAACGTCCGTGAGGGGCCGACTCGAACGTCCGTGAGGGGCCGACTTGAACGTCAGTGAGGGGCCGAAGGGCACGAACTCGACGGATCCGCGGGCAACGCCCCTGTTGCGTCGGTATGTTGGGCAAAAGATGAACAGGCGTCCGAACGTGCACGAACCTCTCACTCTTCCGCACAGAAGCACCTCACTTTCCCAGGTGAACCCGCCACTTCACAGGTCCGTAATGGGGGGAGTGCAAGAGTTAGGAGCCGTCAGTGTCCCGCGATCCCTCCGACAATCCCGAGCTCGTCATCCCTGAACCCGAGGTCAGGCGGCTCGACGGGGTCGTGCGTGAGGTCTCGGTGCCCCCGATGGTGTACGCCGTCACGCACGGCTCGCTCGCGGACATCCCCTTCGACAACGCGGAACAGGCCCCCGACGACCCGGTGCTCAGCCGGAAGGGGGCGGACGGCACCTGGACGGACGTCACGGCAGCCGAGTTCGCGGCCGAGGTCCTGGCGGTCGCCAAGGGGCTGATCGCGGAGGGGCTGCTGCCGGGCGACCGGCTCGCGATCATGGCGCGTACGACCTACGAGTGGACGCTGCTGGACTTCGCGGCCTGGGCCGCCGGGCTCGTCACCGTCCCCGTCTACCCCACCTCGTCGATCTTTCAGACCCGCTGGATCCTCCAGGACTCCGGTGCGGTGGCGATCGCCGTCGAGCATGTGGCGCAGGCCGCCGCGCTCGGCCCTGAGCGCGACCGGCTCCCCGATGTCCGCCACATGTGGATCTTCGAGAAGGGGCACACCGAGCGGCTCGCCGAGCTGGGGCGTGACGTGCCGGACCAGGAGGTCGCGGTACGCCGGGGCGTCCTCGGTCCCGACTCGCTCGCGACGATCATGTACACCTCGGGCACCACGGGCCGGCCCAAGGGCTGCGCGCTGACCCACGCCAACTTCTTCGCCGAGGTCGACAACGCCGTCCAACTGCTCCACCCGGTCTTCAAGTCCACCTTCAAGGACCCGGCGTCCACGCTCCTCTACCTGCCCCTCTCGCACGTCTTCGGCCGGATGGTCGCCATCGCCTGTATGCGGGCGCGGGTCCGGCTGGGGCACGCGCCGAGCATCCGTACGGAGGAACTGCTCGCCGACCTCGCCGGCTTCAGCCCGACCTTCCTCCTGGCCATCCCGTACGTGCTGGAGAAGGTCTACAACACCGGCCGCGCCACCGCCGAGAAGATGGGCCGTGCCGCCTCCTTCGACCGGGCGGCGCGGGTGGCGCGCGGGTACGGGGAGGCGTTGGAGGCCCAGCAGCACGGGGCGGGCCCGGGGCCGGGTGCGAAGCTCAAGGCGGCCCGTGCCCTCTACGACCCGCTCGTCTACCGCCGTATCCGCGCCGCCCTCGGCGGCAAGGTCCGCCAGGTGGTGTGCGGCGGCTCCCCGCTCGGGCGCCGCCTCGCCTCCTTCTACGCCGGCGCGGGCATCCAGGTCTTCGAGGGCTACGGCCTGACCGAGTCGACGGCCGCCACGACGCTCACCTACCCGCACCGGCCGCGGCTCGGCACGGTCGGGTGGCCGCTGCCCGGTACGCGTGTCCGGATCGCCCAGGACGGCGAGATCCTGCTCAGCGGGGAGCATGTGTTCCGCGGCTACTGGGACCCGCAGGCGGGCGGGGTGGTCCCGGCCGACCAGGAAGGGTGGTTCGCCACCGGTGACCTCGGCGAGCTGGACGACGAGGGCTACCTCACCATCACCGGGCGCAAGAAGGACATCCTCGTCACCACCAGCGGCAAGAACGTGGCTCCTGCGCCGCTGGAGGACTGGCTGCGGGCCCATCCGCTCATCAACCAGTGCGTGGTCGTAGGCGACAACCGCCCCTACATCACCGCCCTGTTGACCCTTGACGCCGAGGGCATGGCCCACTGGTGCCGGATGACCGCCAAGTCGGACGTCCCGGTCGCGGCCCTGGTCACCGATCCCGACCTCCTCGCCGTCCTCCAACGCGCCGTCGACGACGCCAACCGCCTCGTCTCCCGAGCCGAATCGATCCGCCGCTTCACCGTGCTCCCCCTGAATTTCACGGAGACGGCGGGCCACCTGACCCCGACGATGAAGCTCCGCAGGGCGGTCGTCACGCGGGAGTTCGCCCGGGAGATCGAGGAACTGTACGCGGAGTAGGCCTCCGGCCCGGGTTTCTTCGCCCCCGCCGCCCCTACCCATTCCCGTCCCTTACCGGGGGCTCCGCCCCCAGACCCCCGCTCCTCAGACGCCGGAGAGGCTGGAGGTGCGGGGTGGGTGGGTTGACCGTGGGTGGGAGATCGGCCTGAACGGCCTCGTCCTCAAACGCCGGACGGGCTGGTTGGTGGGGGCTTGCGGGGTGGCATGCGTGCGGGTGTGTTGTGACTGGACTGCGCAGTTCCCCGCGCCCCTTTTAGGGGCGCGGGGAACTGCGAAATCTTCAGCCCCTCCGGCGTTTGAGGAGCGGGGGTTCGGGGGCGGAGCCCCTGAGTCAGGGATGGGAATGGGTAGGGGCGGCGGGGGCGCAGAAAAGTGGTCGCTACTTGCGCTTCGGTTTCAGCAACTGCTCCCGCAACGCCGTAAGTTGATGTGACGTCTCCACTGCCCGCGTCTCGTCGAGGGCAGTGAGGGCGAGGAGGAGCGCGTCGGCGACGACGATCGCGGTGAGGGCCTCCGCCGTTATGCCCGTCGGGGTGTGCGGCGCGATGAGGACGGCGTCCACGCTCGGGCCGTACAGCTCGGCGAGCTCGTCGGTGACGAGGATGACCCGGGCGCCCACGGACCGCGCGCGTTCAGTGATGACCGTCAGCTCGGCCAAGGCGCGCCCCGGCTGGAAGATGACCACCGCATCGCCCTGCCGCAGCCGGAGCAACGGATCGGCCAGCGCGAAACCCGTCTCGCCGAGATGGCGGGCCCGGCACCCGATGCGGCCGAGCGCCAACGCCAGGTGTCGCGCGGCGAATTCGGAGGCAGCGACGCCGTAGCAGTGGATCTCGCCGGACTCCGCCGCCTCGGCCAGGATGCCGACCGCGTCCCGAAGCGCGTCACCCGGCGTGAGCCGCCGCGCGTGCTCGATCCGCTCCTGGGCCTCGTCGAAGACCTCGCCCCAGATGCCGTCCAGGTCCCGCCCCACATGGGCGATGCGCTGCTGGAGGCGGACCTCGGGTGCCACCGACGAGGTGAAGTCGGAGGCCAGCTCCCGCTTGAGCGCGGGCAGCCCCGCGTAGTCGAGGCGCTGGAGGGTGCGTACGACGCTGGCGTTGCTGGTGCCGCTCGCGCTGCCCAGCTCCTGGGCGGACGCGAACAGCAGGGACTCCACGGGCGCGCTGACCAGGTGCTGCGCCACGGCCCGCTCGGAGGCGGACAGCGAATCCCACTTCTCGCGCACGGTCGCGCGCAGCCGGGCGAGACCCTCGCCGCCGCCCGACTCCTCTGAAATATTCATTACAGGTATTGACTCCGGTGTGATTGCCGTTACTCTCCTGGGCAACGCATTCCAAAAGGAGAGCATCTCGTAACCAACGTTACAGGACGGTTGCGCGGAGCCCTCCACCGCGAGGAGAAGAATGGCACCCCGCACCCTCCCCATCATCGAGATCTCCGGCAACCCCCTGGACCGAGGCCGCCAGTACGGCGAAGCCGTCCGCCCCCGGCTGCACACCGCACTCGCGTACTACGAGGAGGCGTTCGGGCACTCCTCGGGCCTCACCTGGCAGCAGGTGACCGCACGAGCCGCCCGCTGGCTGGACCCCGTACGCGACTACGCCCCCGACCTCGTCGAGGAGATGCGGGGGATCGCCGACGGCGCGGGCGTGGACCTGCTCGACGTCCTCGCCCTCAACGCCCGAGGTGAGGTCATCTACGACCGGTCCTTCGCCAGGATGGGCGAAGCGCGGGGGGAGCTTCAGGAAGCACCCGTCGAGGTCCCCGTCGAGGAACGCTCCGAAGGCTGCACCTCCTTCGCCGCCTACGGAGAGGCCAGCGGCGACGGCCGGGTCTGGGCGGGCCAGAACTGGGACTGGCGGGCCGGTGTCTCCGACACGGTCGTCATGCTCCGCGTCGTCCAGCCGCCGAAGCCCACCCTGATCATGCAGGTCGAGGCGGGCCAGATCGGCCGCCAGGGTGCCAACTCGGCGGGGATCGCGCTCAACGCGAACGGCCTGGGCGGACGGTTCGACGACGCGGTGGGCCTGCCGCAGACCGTCGTACGACGCCGGGTCCTGGACCAGCACACCATCACCGACGCCCTCGAAGTGCTCTGCCGAACCCGCGCGCACATCGCCAGCAACGCCCTGCTGACCTGCCGCGAGGGGTACGCCATCGACCTGGAGACCACCCCGGCCGGGCACGGCTGGATGCATCCGACCGACGGGCTCCTCGTGCACGGCAACCACTACCAGGCGGGCATCCCCGCCGCCCTCGCCGCCGGCTACCGGCCCCTGTCGTCGGACTCCCTGGTCCGGGTGCCGCGCGCCGAACAGGGCCTGCGCGTCCTGCGCGGCTCCACCGGTCCCGACGAGAGCCGCAAGCTGATCAAGCAGGCCATGTCGGACCACCTCGGCCTCCCCGAGTCGCTGTGCACCCACCCCGACAGCCGCATGCCCGTGGTCCAGCACTGGACCACGCTCGTCTCCTCCTGCGTCGACCTGACCGGCGGCGACTACCACGTGACCGCGGGCACGCCCTGCGACCGCGACTACCAGCACCTGCCCTGGAACCTGTACGACGGCCCTTACGGAGATGCCGGATGACGACCCACAGCGACAGAAGGCGGGGCGCCACGGCGGTCCTGGCCGCAGCGACCCTCCTGACCGTCGGCGCCTGCAGCGGCGCCGACACCACGAGCGGCACCGGCGGCGCGTCCGCCGACGCCGCCAAGCTGGAGCTCAGCCCCACCACTGCGGCCGCCAAGGGCACGCTTGCCAGGGCCGACTGGCTCCTGGAGGACGAGCCCGACTCGCTCGACCTCGACACCCAGGGCACCAGCGCCGGCCGCGTCGTCCTCACCAACGTCTGCGAGCGGCTCTACCAGCTCCAGCCCGACATGACGACCAAGCCCTTCCTCGCCTCCTCGGCGAAGACCTCCACCGACGGCAGGACCCTCACCCTCACCGTCCGCTCCGGCGTCACCTTCCACGACGGCTCGAAGCTCACCGCCGACGACGTCCTGTGGTCCCTGAAGCGGCACGCCGACCCGGACATGGAACAGTCCGACGAGTTCGGCAACGTCTCGTCGATGAGGAAGACGGGCGCCGACGAGATCACGATCGGCTTCAAGGCCCCCGACGCCCTCTTCACAAAGGCCCTCGCCGGAGACGCCGGAATCGTCTGGAACAAGGAGCAGGTCGAGAAGGCCGGCCAGGACTTCGGCACCCCCGGCCAGGCGGACGCCTGCTCCGGACCGTACGCGCTGAAGAACTGGAAGTCCGGCGACTCGATCACCATCGCCGCCTACGACGACTACTGGGGCAAGCAGCCGATGACCCGCGAGGTCGTCTTCCGCTGGGCCGCCGACAGCGCGCTCGTGAACGCGCTCAAGACCGGCGCGGCGGACGGCGCGTACGCCGAGTCGCCCAACACGGCCGCCGCCCTCCTCAAGGACAAGGGCATCGCCCAGCACTACGGGCCCTCCACCGCCTCCCTCGTCCTCATCCCGACCGCCCGCGGCGGCCTCAAGGACGAGCGGATCCGCCGCGCGCTCTCCCTCTCCCTCGACCGCAAGGGCATCGCCGACTCCGGGTACGGCGGCCTCGTCGAACCGTGGGCCACCCCCGTCGGCTCCGGCGCCTGGGGCTACGAGAAGGCCGAATTCCAGGCCGCTCAGAAGCAGTTGGGGTCGCTGGCCCCCGCGTCACCCACCGCCGACGACCTCGCCGAGGCCAAGAAACTGGTGAAGGAGGCGGGCACGCCCGGAGCGCCCCTCGTCATCGGCACCGACGCCAGCCAGGGCCGGACCGTCACCGCCAACGCCGTACGCGCCGCACTCCAGCGCATCGGGCTCAAGGCCCAGATCAAGACCGTACCGACGTCCCAGTTCGAGGAGTTCTACAGCGATCCGCAGGCCCGCGACGAGATCGACCTGCTGGTGGGCGACTGGTACATCTCCAAGGCCGACCCCATGGGCTTCTACGACAACGGCCTGTCCGACTCCTCCAACAACTGGGTCGGCTTCAAGGACGCCACGTACGACAGGAACGTGAAGAAGGCGCTCGCCACCCTCGACGACACCGAACGCGCCTCGCTCGCCATCGACGTGCAGCGGCGCTTCGCGGACGCGGCGGTCTGGATCCCGATCGCCCAGATCCCCACGATCCTGCTCCTCGACGCGAAGCTGACCGGTCCGCCGGCCTCACAGGCCTACCTCTACTACCCGTGGGCAGCCGAACTCGGCTCCAGGAAGAGCTAGTTCGCCAAGCAAGGCTGGTTGGAGACACCTCTCATGCTCGCTCGTATATCCCGGCGGCTGGCCGGTCTGCTGGCCACCCTGTTCGCCGCTTCCTTCGTCATCTTCGCCGCCGTGTACGCGGCGCCCGGCGACCCCGCCGTGTTCCTCGCGGGCGGGCGCGACAAGCTCACCCCCGAACGGCTCGCCTCGGTCCGCGCGCAGTACCACCTCGACGAGCCGCTCGTCGTCCAGTACGGGCGCTGGCTGTGGGACTGCGTCCACCTCGACCTCGGCCGCTCCTTCCAGTACAGCGACCAGGTCGGCGACCTGGTCTCCGCCCGCCTGCCGACCACCCTGCAACTCGTCGCGTACGCCACCGTGCTCTTCGTCGTCCTCGGCGTCGGCGCCGGAATCCTGGCCGCCGTGCGCCGCTCGACCTGGGTGGACTCGGCGGTCGTCGGCGGCACGACCCTCGCCGCCTCCGTGCCGTCCTTCGTCGCCGCGATCGCACTCGTCTCGCTCTTCGGCGTACAACTGGGCTGGTTCCCGGTGACCGGCAGCGGTACGGGAATCGCGGGCACCCTGCACCATCTGACGCTGCCCGCCCTGTCGTTGGCGCTGGGCGCGCTTGCGATCATCAGCCGGGTCACGCGCCAGGCCATGGCGGACGCCGCCGCCTCCGACCACGTGGAGGCGGCCCGCGCCTCCGGCGTCCCGGAACGCGACATCATCCGCCGACACGTCCTGCGCAACGCGCTCGGCCCCATCGTCACCATGTGCGGCCTGGTCATGGCGGGCATGCTCGCCGGCACGGTCGTCGTCGAGACGGCCTTCGGCCTCAGCGGCATCGGCTCGCTCCTGGTCGGCTCGATCAACGCGCACGACTTCCCGGTGGCACAGGCGGTCCTGCTGCTGATGGTCACCGGCTACGTCGTGGTGACGACCGTCGTCGACCTCGTCCACCCGCTGCTGGACCCGCGCGTCAAGGAGGTGCGCCCCGCATGACCACCCTCGCCCTGCGGCCCGTGGCGACCGGCCCCCGCCGACGCCCTCTCGGCGTCCTGACAGCCGCCGCCGTACTCGCCCTGGTCGTCCTCGCGGCGGCCCTCGCCCCGCTCATCGCGCCCTACGCGCCCGACGCCATCGACCTCTCCGCGTCCCTCGCCGGCACCAGCGCCGACCACCTCCTCGGCACCGACTCCTCCGGCCAGGACCTGCTCTCCCGCGTGCTCCACGGAGCCCGTACGAGCCTGATCACCCCGCTCCTGCTCCTCGCGGTCGCCGCCGTCCTCGGAGTCACCCTCGGCGTGCTCTCGGCCTGGCACGGCGGCTGGATCGACGCCCTCGTCTCCCGGATCACCGACGTGATGTACGCCTTCCCGGGCCTGCTCTTCACCGTCCTGATCATCGCCGTCTTCGGCACCGGGACCACGACCTCCGTGCTCGCCCTCGGGCTGGCCTTCACCCCGACCGTCGCCCGCTACACCCGCTCACTCGCCCTCTCCGAGGTCCGCAAACCGTACGTCGACGCCTACCGCGTCCAGGGCATGGGCGGCACCCGCATCTGCGCCCTGCACCTGGTGCCCAACCTGGGCCGCTCGGTCCTCGGCTACCTCGTCGTCCTCTTCGGCGAGGCCGTGATGTCCCTGGCGACCCTCTCCTACCTGGGCTTCGGTGCCCAACCACCCTCCTCCGACTGGGGGTTGATGGTCCAGGAGGGCCAGTCCGCCGTCGTCCAGGGCGCCCTGCTGCCCGCCCTCGTCCCCGGCACGGCCATCGCCCTGGTCGTCGTGTCCGTCAACGTGGCCGGCGTCTGGGCCGCCGACCGCCTAGGAAGTCAGGACTGAGCCCATGCTGCTGTCTCTCGAAGACCTCACGGTCCAAGTGCCCGGCACGGCCCGCCCCTTGCTCGACTCCGTCACCCTGACCGTCGCCGAGGGTGAAGTCGTCGGCCTGGTCGGCGAGTCGGGCTCCGGAAAGTCGACCACCGCGAAGGCGGCGCTCGGCCTGCTGCCCACGGGCGCCGACTTCGACGGCTCGGTCCGCGTCGACGGCACGGACGTACTCGGCCTGCGCGGCGAAGCCCTGCGCGCCCACCGCGCCGACACCGTCGCGATGATCCACCAGGACCCGCGCGCCACCCTCAACCCGGTCCGCCGCATCGGCGACTTCCTCGTCGAACGCGGCGCCACCAAGGAACAGGCCGTCGAACTCCTCGCCGCCGTCGGCCTGTCCGACCCCGAACAGCGGGTCCGCCAGCGCCCCCACGAACTCTCCGGCGGCATGCTCCAGCGCGTCGTCATCGCCGGCGCCCTGGCCGCCCGCCCCCGACTCCTGCTCGCCGACGAGGCCACCAGCGCCCTCGACGTCACCACCCAGGCCGAGATCCTCGCCCAACTCCGCACGGCCCGCGAGGAACAGGGCGCGGGCCTGCTCTTCATCACCCACGACCTGCACCTGGCGGCGGCGTACTGCGACCGCGTGTACGTCATGTACGCCGGCCGTGTCGTAGAGGAACGCACAGCCCGAGCCCTCTTCACGACCCCGGCCCACCCCTACACCCAAGGCCTCCTCACCTGCACCCCAACCCTCGGCGACACCAACCCCCTGACCCCCATCCCGGGCCGCCCCCCATCCCTCGCGGACACGTTCCAGGGCTGCCCCTTCGCACCGCGGTGCGGGGAGGCGGAGGAGCAATGCGAGACGTGGAGCCCGGAAAGGGTGCCGCTGGAAGAGGGCGCCTTTGTGGCCTGCCGAGTTGTGGGCAGGCGTTCCGCAGGGCGGAACGGGTGGGCACAACGCACAGCGGCGAGTGAGCCGAAAGACAAGGTGAGCCACAAATGACAAGCCCCCTGCTGAAGGTAGAAGGGCTCGGCAAGACGTACCCCCTCCCCGGCGGGGCCCGCCACACAGCCGCGGAGGACATCTCCTTCACCCTCCAGACCGGCGGAGCCCTCGGCATCGTCGGCGAATCCGGCTCAGGCAAAACCACAGTCGCCCGCATGCTCGTAGGCCTCACCACCCCCGACACCGGCACGATCACAGTGGAAGGCCGCCCCCGAGACCCCCGTACCCCCCGTCGCCGAACGGCAAGACTGACCCGAGCCCGAGAGATCCAGATGGTCTTCCAGGACCCGTACATCTCCCTGGACCCCAGACTCACAGCGACCCAGTGCCTCCGCACAGCCCTCCGCCTGCACGGCCGCGCGGAGTCCCTCGCGGCAACGCTCCTGGACCAGGTGGGCCTCGGCGAACGGGAGGCGGAGGCCCGCCCCCGCCACCTCTCGGGCGGCCAACGGCAACGACTGGCGATCGCCCGGGCCCTGGCCGTGGACCCCCGCATCCTCGTCCTGGACGAGGCGGTCGCCGCGCTGGACGTGTCGATCCAGGCCCAGATCCTGCGGCTCCTGGACGACATCCGCCGGGACACCGGGGTGGCCCTGGTCTTCGTCAGCCACGATCTGGCCGTCGTGCAGCACGTCACGGACGAGGTCCTGGTGATGCGCCGCGGCCGGACGGTGGAGCAGGGCCCCACCGGCCGCGTACTGACGGAGCCGTCGGACCCGTACACCCGCCTGTTGCTCGCGTCCGTACCGGGCGAGGGCTGGGACCCGGCGGACGCGGTCGCGGCGCGCGCGTCTCTCAGTGTCTGAACGGTAGGAGCCGTGAGAACTGAACGGCAGGGGCCGTGAGAAAAGGCAGGAGCCCCGACACCTGACGGTGTAGGGGCTCCTTGGGTACTGCTCTCGGTTCCGGATCAGAGTATTGGGCTCATGGAGCCAAGACTCGGCCGAAGGATCAGACGGGGGTGACGTTCTCCGCCTGCGGGCCCTTCGGACCCTGGGTCACGTCGAAGGTAACCGCCTGGTTCTCTTCGAGAGAGCGGAATCCGCTCGCGTTGATCGCGGAGTAGTGGACGAAGACGTCCGGGCCGCCGCCTTCCTGGGCGATGAAACCAAAGCCCTTTTCAGCGTTGAACCACTTCACGGTTCCGGTAGCCATAAGCCCTCCTTGGGCCCAAAGGGTTGCCCTGCTCCAGAACCTGCAAGGTGTAAACAAAAGCTTGTAAACAACTGCATTCGTCTGAAAACGACGAGAGCCCGCGGTCACATGCTCCGCAGGCTCTGTACTGCAAGGGAAACCAAACTGCAACTTGCGATGAGCGTACCCAGGAGGGCAGCCGAAAGCAATAGAGGGCAAGATCACGTCACCCGGAAGTTTGGCGGGGTCGCCCGATGGGTTGACGTAGCGGTATCACTTGGCGTCACAGGGGTTGACAGGAGCGGACTAGATCCTTTCGGAAACCACTCGGGACCCTGAAGCCTGCACCGTACCCCATGGGCGCTAGCCTCGCGATGTGGACAATTCTCCCGAGTCTCCCGAGGGGCGTCCCGACGCCCGCCCGTCCAGGCCGCGCGTCGGCCACATCCAGTTCCTGAACTGCCTGCCCCTCTACTGGGGGCTCGCGAGAACGGGCACGCTGCTCGACTTCGAGCTCACCAAGGACACCCCGGAGAAGCTCAGCGAGCGGCTCGTGCGGGGCGAGCTCGACATCGGCCCCATCACCCTCGTCGAGTTCCTCAAGCACGCCGACGAGCTGGTCGCCTTCCCCGACATCGCGGTCGGCTGCGACGGCCCGGTGATGTCCTGCGTACTGGTCTCCCAGGTCCCGCTGGACCAGCTCGACGGCGCCAGGGTCGCCCTCGGCTCGACCTCCCGTACGTCCGTACGTCTCGCGCAGCTACTGCTGGCGGAGCGGTACGGAGTCACGCCGTCCTATTACACGTGCCCGCCCGACCTCAGCCTGATGATGCAGGAGGCCGACGCGGCGGTGCTGATCGGCGACGCCGCCCTGCGCGCCAACCTCCTCGACGGCCCGCGCTACGGCCTCCAGGTGCACGACCTGGGCACGCTGTGGAAGGAGTGGACGGGTCTGCCGTTCGTCTTCGCGGTCTGGGCGGCCCGGCGCGAGTACCTGGAGCGCGAGCCCGTCCTCACGCGCCAGGTCCACGAGGCCTTCCTCGCCTCCCGGGACCTCTCCCTGGACGAGGTCGGCAAGGTCGCCGAGCAGGCGGCCCGCTGGGAGGCCTTCGACGAGAGCGTCCTGGAGCGCTACTTCACGACCCTCGACTTCCGCTTCGGGGGACCGCAGCTGGAGGCGGTCACCGAGTTCGCGCGGAGGGTGGGGCCGACGACCGGGTTCGCGGCGGACGTGAAGGTGGATCTGCTGCAGCCGTAATGGATCTGTTGCAGCCGTAGGGAAGGTCACCGGCGTACGGCACGGCATTACCCTGCTGGACAGGGCGGCACGGCGGGACGGTGCCACACCCACGGGGACGGGGTAATGGAACACGGGGGAGGTGCGCGCCATGCAACCGCTCGGAGTCGATGAACCCACCGTCGTGGGGCCCTACCGGCTGCTGGGCCGGCTCGGCTCGGGCGGGATGGGCCGTGTCTATCTGGGCCGCAGCGCGGGCGGCCGTACCGTCGCGGTCAAGATCGTGCACCCGCACTTCGCGCTCGACGAGGAGTTCAGGGCCCGTTTCCGCCGGGAGGTGGAGGCGGCGCGGCGGGTGGGCGGCGCGTACACGGCACCCGTGCTGGACGCCGGACCCGACGCGCCCGTCCCATGGGTGGCGACGGCCTACGCGGCCGGCCCCTCCCTCTCCGCGGCGGTCGCCGACGCGGGCCCGCTCCCGGAACATTCCGTACGGGTCCTCGGCGCCGGACTCGCCGAGGCGCTGTCGGCGGTGCACGGCCTGGACCTCGTCCACCGTGACGTCAAGCCGTCGAACGTCCTGCTGACCCTCGACGGCCCCCTCCTCATCGACTTCGGCATCGCCCGCGCGACGGACGGCACGGCCTCCCTGACCTCGACCGGCGTCTCCGTCGGCTCGCCCGGCTACATGTCGCCCGAGCAGATCCTCGGCAAGGGGGTCACGGGCGCGGCGGACGTCTTCTCGCTGGGTGCGGTACTGGCGTACGCGGCGACGGGCTCGTCCCCCTTCCCCGGCGACTCCTCGGCCTCGCTCCTCTACAAGGTGGTCCACGAGGAGCCCGAGCTGGGCGCGCTGTCGGGCGACTTGAGGGAGGTGGTGGCCGACTGCCTCTCGAAGGACCCGGCCGCCCGTCCCACCCCGGCCGCCCTCTCCTCCCGCCTCGCCGCGGAGGGCGCGGCCCGACTGGTGACGGCGGGATGGCTGCCGGGGCCGCTGGTGGAACAGGTCAGCCGCAGCGCGGTCCAGCTCCTGAACCTGGAGGCGGTGGACGTGCCGCCGTCGGGGGTGGTGGGCTTCAGCAGCCCTTCGGTGGGCGACTCCACCAACGGTTCGGCGCCGACGGAAGGCCCCCGAGCGGCGGTGACGGACGGGGACCGGGCGACACCGACCCCGGCCGACTCGGCACCTCCCGCGGGTGTGTTCGGCCCCCCGGACCCGTCGTACGCGCCCTACGCCCCCCATACGCCGCCGCACGCACCGCAGGTGCAGCTGTCCGGCCCCCCGACCCACGTCCCGGAACCCCGCGACGCGGCGGCGGGCCCGGACACCTCCCCGGGGAAGGTGTCCGTCAGCGTGGCCGCGACCTCCGTGCCTACGGCGAACGGCCGTGGCCGCAAGCTGAGTTGCACGGTGGCGCTCGCGGTGGCGGGAGCGCTGGCGGCGGTGGTGATCGGCGGGCCGTTCGTGGGCGACCTGCTGCCGGGCGGGGACAACGACAGCGACAGCGGCAGTGACGCGGGCGGCCCGGCCAACTCCCAGCCCGCGGCCACCCCGAGCGCGTCCGAGCCGAGTGCCTCCGGCACGGACGGCAGCGACCTCTCCGCCGTCCCCAGTTCCTACCTCGGCACCTGGGAGGGCGACGGCTTCGCCTTGGACGGCAAGCTCCCCATGGGCACGTTCCGCGTCACCGTCCGCCAGGCCGAGGTGGGCGACCAGCTCGGCACCTTCCGCCAGACCGACCTCATCGGCGGCACCTGCGACACCGACCTCATCCTCAAAAAGGTCACCCCCGAGCAACTCGTCGCCACCAGCATCTCCAAGCCGTCCACCACGTCCGAGTGCACGACGGGCCGCCACGAGGTCCGTCTGGTCCCGGTGGGCGACGACCTCCGGTACGAGACGGACAACGCGGACGCGGGGGATCCGGTGGCCCGGATGTCGAAGGTCGAGTGAGCGGCTGAGCAGCCCGGCGTCGGCGTGAGGGCGAGCGTCGGCGGCTACTGACCGCCGACGCAGAACCTCCTGTGGTGCCCGGTACTACAGCGGCACGGTCACCGTGACCGGCTCCCCGTTGCCCAGGTGGAGCATTCCCTTGCCCGGGGTGATGGGGCCGCCGACCATGCTGCGGGTGGTGCGGATGCCGATCAGTTCGCCGGCGCCGGAGTCCTGGGGGGAGAGGAGGAGGCCGCGGCGGCCCTTCTTGGCCTCGACCTGCCAGCCGGAGAAGCCGCTGCAGACCTCTTCCTCGTCGCCGCCGATGACGAGCGCGAGGCCGCGTTCGGCGCCGCGCTGGACGAGACGCTTCAACTCGCGCTCGCAGTCCGCGTCCTCCAGGACCTCGCCGTCGTCGACGACGACCACGATGGGCTCCTCGGGGGACGCCGACTCGATGGCCTCGTTGAAGTCGTCGCTCTCGATGTCGTCGTCGGTGAAGACCTTCAACACGCCGTCCTGGCCGTCGAGTTCACGGAGTGGCGACGGGCGCGGGGCCGCGATGACGAGGCGTACGCCCTGGAGGAGGTACGAGCGGGCGAGGTTCAACAGGGCCGTGCTGCGGCCCGACTTCGCGGGGCCCGCGACGACGAACGTCGGCACGCCCTGCGAGAGGTCCGGGCCGAAGGCCATGATGTCGTCGCCGCCGATGCCTGCCAGACCCCACAGTTTCGACTGCGCGACCGCCGGGTCCCGCATCTCCCAGGCCTCCGCGAAACCGATGCGGGAGGGCAGCGAGTCCACCCGGAACGGGCGCTTGGCGCGCGGGACTTCGGCGTCCCGGGCCGTGGCCGCCTCGCCGATCGTGGCGAGCGCCGCCGCCTGACCCTGACCGGTCAGGTCGTCCGACAGCAGCGCGAACTGCGTCTCGATCGCCGTCTCGTTCTTGAAGCCGCGCCCGGGCGGGATCTCTTCCGGCACCTTGCGTGCGTTGATGCCGAGCATCGAGAAGTCGGACTTGTCGGCGAGGCGCAGACCGTACTTCTCCTCGGTGAGCGAGGCCATCCGGCCGAGCAGCACCTGCCGGTCACCGGTGACGACGAGGTGGATGCCGACGCTCGCGCCCTCGCGCATCATCGTCTGCAACTCGTCGGTCAGCTCACCGTGGTTGTACTCGCCGAGCGTCGGCAGCCAGCCCTCCCACCGGTCGAGCAGTACGACGATGTGCGGCAGCCGCTCCTCCTCGGTGACGGACGCCCGCTGTTCCCCGATGTCGGCGAACCCCTTGTCGGACAACAGGTCCTGACGTCGCGTCAGCTCACCCTTGAGGCGCGTGACCAGTCGTACGGCCCGCTCCGTCTGGTTACGTGCGACGACGGCACCGCAGTGCGGCAGCCGCGTCAGCGCGTTGAGCGCGCCGTTGCCGCAGTCGATGCCGTACAGGTGCACGTCCGACGAGGAGTGGGTGCGGGCGATCGACCCGGCGAGCGTCCGCAGGATCTGCGAACGGCCACTGCGCGGCGCACCGCCCACGATGAGGTGCCCGAAGGTGGAGAAGTCGACGACGACCGGCCGGCGGGCCTGGTCGGCGGGCAGGTCCTCGACACCGAACGGGGCCGGCGGCAGCTTGCCCGCCGACAGTGCGGCGACCGCGGGCATCTCGACCTCGTCCAGCAGCAGCGTCTCGGAGAGCGCGGGCAGCCACGGGCTGTGCTGGGAGGGGATGCCGAGCGCCCCGTTGGCGTCGCGGATCGCGTCCACGAGCACCTTCAGGTCGGTGATCTCCTCCTCCTCACGCGCCTCGGCCTTCGGCTTGACGAGCGCGGCACGGCCCAGGTCCTCCCAGGCCAGCGGCCCGGCCCAGGGCGCGAGCACGGTCGGGTCGGCGGCTCCGGGCCGCCGTCCGCCCACGCGGCCGGACTGGAACGGTACGAGCGAGGCGTGCCCGAGCCGGACGTACGCGCGACCGGGCGTGCTCTTGGAGATGTGCCCGGCCTCGGGCGAGTCGATGACGTCGCTCGACTCGCCGCCGTCCGTCACGCGCAGCGCGATGCGGAGGTTGGTGTTGGCCCGGATCTCGGGAGACACGACGCCGGAGGGCCGCTGCGTGGCCAGCAGCAGGTGGATACCGAGCGAACGGCCTCGCTGGGCGATGTTGACCAGACCCGTCACGAAGTCGGGCAGGTCACGCACCATCGAGGCGAACTCGTCGATGACGATGAGGAGTCGGGGCAGCGGCCGGTTCGAGGGATCGCGCCGTACGAGATCCTGGTAGTCCTCGATGTCCTTGGCGTCGGCGGCGGCCAGGATGTGCTCGCGTCGGTGAAGCTCGGCGCCGAGCGACTCCAGGGCCCGCTCGACGAGGTGAGCGTCGAGGTCGGTGACCATGCCGACGGTGTGCGGCAGGTTCACACAGTCCTTGAAGGCCGCGCCACCCTTGTAGTCGACCAGCACGAACGTCATGTTCTCGGGAGTGTTCGCCACGGCCAGCGCGGCCACGATGGTCTGCAGCAGCTCCGACTTGCCCGAACCGGTCGTACCCGCGATCAGACCGTGCGGCCCGTCCCGCCGGATGTCGATGCCGAACGCCCCGTCGTACGACTCACCGACGACCGCCATCGTCGACTGCCCGCCCATGCGCCAGCGGGCGGAGATCGCGTCGCCCGTCGGCGGCTCCAGCTGCAGCACGTCGAGCAGTCGGCTGGAGCCGGGCAGCGCCGAGTCCTCGGTCTCGCCGCTGATGTCGCGGATGGGGGAGAGGGACCGGGACAGACGCGCGCACCAGGCCGCCGACACGAAGTCGGGCCGTACGTTCTTGACCCGGGCCGTGCCCGTCTGCTCGACGCGCAGCCGCAGTTCGAGCGGCTTCTGCTCGCCGGACTGCTGGTCGTCGGGCTCGGCGGTGTGCCAGGCCTGGAAGGAGGGGAAACCGCTGCCCTGGGCCGCGGGTTCCCGGGACGCCGTGACCGAGGTGGTGCGCTCCTCGGGCTTCGGCTCGGCGATGACGATGGCCTGGCACTCGCCGGGCAGGAACCGCTCTTCGGCATCGAGGCAGATCGCGTACATGCTGACGCCAGGACCTTCGCGCAACAGCCGCACCACACCCGGCATGGACCGAAGCCGCCGAGAACCGTCCCAAATAACCACAATATCCGGGTCGGTGAAGTTGGTCTGGCGCCCGTTCTCCTTGGCGGCCTTCTGGCGGGCGTCGAGGAGCTGGGTGAGTTCGCCGATGCGGGCGCCGACGGTCTCGGCGTCCGTGCCGATCAGGACGTTGGCGTCCTGGGCGCCGGAGGGGCGCGAGTGCGGCAGCCAGCGGACCCAGTCCCAGGTGGTCTGGGCGCTGTTCTCGGTGAGGACGTAGAACTGCACGTCGAGCGGGCTGTGCAGCACGGCGCTCTGCGCGACGATCCAACGGCCGATGGACTGGGCCGAGTCGCCGGGCCCGGCGATCCCGACGACCCCGCGCTCGCGCAGCGGCAGGGTCACCGGGGCGTCCTGGATCTTCCAGGTGACCTCGCGCTTGTGGTCGTCCTGCTCGGGGTCGTCGAGCACGACCTCGGAGGGCAGCTGTCCCGTGCCGACGCGGAGGACGAGATGGTCGGCGTCGGTGCGCCGCCGCTCCCACAGCCGCGTACGGGGCCCGGTGCTCATGGACAGCACGGACGCGGGATCGGGGACGGCGAGCCGCCGGTCGAGCCGCTCGGCTATCAGCGCGTCCTGAGCGTCCTTCTCGATCCGCTCCTTGTGCTCCTTGTACTCCTTGACCTGCTTCGCATGGGACTTGCGCCCGTGCTTCTTGTCCATGAAGTAGTTGCCGAAGAGGATCAGCGGGCTCAGCAGAGCCATGATCAGGTAGTACCAGCGCCCGAAGATCATCACGGCGACGACGGCGCCGACCAGCGGGGTCAGGGCCATCAGCCAGGGCAGCGGCCGGGCCTCGAAGTCGCGCGGCGGGGCGGGCAGCTTGAACCGGGTCTGGCGCTCGGGCGGCTGGAGCCGGGGCGGCCGGTTGTAATCGAGCCCGGCCCCGTCGTCGGACCACTTCAACGCGGCGTTGGGTGGGGAGTAACGGTCGAGTTCGAGAAGGGTGTTGCCGACGGCGACCTGGGCGCCGAGGGGCCAGTCCTTGCCGTCGAGGGGTTCGCCGTCGAGGGTGACGCCGCCCTTGTCCTTGTCGTCCTTGTCATCCCTGTTGTTCCGGTCCTCCCCGTGTGCGACGACCTGGCAGGTTCCGTCCGTTGCAACTGACAACGTCAGCGCGCGGGAGGGAAGCTCGGGATCGTCGATCCGTACGTAGGAGGCGGGGCCGCTGCCGATGTCGTACCGCCCGATGCCGAGCCGGTGCACGGCGCCGGCCGCGGGCCCGCTCGCGACGCGCAGCTCGACCAGGCCGGTCGGCTCGCCGGGCAGGCAGCCGGCGGGGTCGTGCAGGCTGACGACGGCGCCCTCGCGCAGGGGGGAGGTGCCGATGGTGGAGGCCGGGTCGACGGGATGGCCGTCGACATAGGCGAGGGGCGCTCCGCCGTTGCCCGCCTGCTGTCCGGGCTGTCCGTGGTGTCCGATGGGGATGATCTGTGCCCCGCCGCTGTAGCCGACGTGTGCGGCCAGCTCTTTCGCGATGTCCCCGACCGAGGACTCGGGATCCGCGTCGAGCACCACGTCGGCGTTGGCGCCGCCCAGTGGATCGACGACGGTCAGAGTCAGGCGCACGATCGTCCTCCCCGTTGACTGCTCTCCTGCTGCCCAGAAGCTGCCCAGTGACGATATCCGCTCCACCCTTCCCACAGGCAACGGCGTATGTGCTGGTTCCCTGAAGGCTCTTGAAGGATCCGGGGTGTGCGGCTGCAAGCGTCCTGCGTAAGCTGCAGACTCGGCGGACGATCGCATCATCCGCAACGGGAGCCACGGGGGTTGGCCCTGCGGCAAGTCGAGTTGTTATGGAGGACGCCACATGGCCGGCGGCAAAGACGCAGATATCACTTATGACGAGATGCACAAGGCGGCTACCAAGCTGACCGACGCCAAGGACAAGATCGACGAGAAGCTCGACGCCCTTGAGCGCTACATCCAGGGCCTCGTCAAGGACGGTTACACCACCCGCAAGGGCTCGCAGGCCTTCGAGGACTCCTTCACCGAGTTCAAGAAGGGCGCGAAGGACACGATCGAGGGCCTGACCGGCATGTCCAAGTTCCTGACCAGCGCCGCGAAGGCGTACCAGGACCTGGATGACGAGCTGGCCAAGGGTGTCAAGGGCTGAAGTTGCCTTTTTGGGCGGCTTATCGCTTTTGGGTGGCTGAGGTCGCCTGGTGCAGGTGTGGTCCGGTGCGGTGGGAGGCCTCGGCGTCCCACCGCACCGGGCTGTCTCCGGGGCTCGCGTGACTGCGGCAGGTTCGGTACGGCAGGTTCGGTACAGGGGGTGCCATGAGTGGCGACGGCGGGCGTGGATTCCGGGCGCGGGACGGTCTGGGCATCGCCGGAGTGGTCATCGGTGCCGGGGCCTTGCTCCTCGTGGCTCTCGGGACGTGGAAATGGTTCGTCCGGAAGTCCGCCCCATGGGTGCTGGACTGGCCCGGCGGGCCATGGGCGGTAGGTGCCGTCTTCGGGCTGATCATGGTGGCGGGCTCGATCGGTGCCCTGCGGTTCTCGGCGGTCGAACGGGGCGGCTCGAAGCCGCGGCGTGCGGGTCGTGTGGCCGGCGTATCGATCTGCGGCGGGCTGGCGTTCGGGGCGTTCATGTACGTGCTCGGTGCGCTGCCCGGCAAGAACTGCTCTTCCAGCAGGCTCGGCTGTGAGTACATCCCCGGCTCGGGCAGTGCCCTCGTCTCCAGCGTGCTGACGGCGGCCGTCGTGGGATGGCTCGCCTTCCGGGTGGGCAGTGCCCGCGCCGAGGCGCAAGCCGCCCGGGAACGTGCCCGGATGAAGAAGCTGCGCAAGAAGGGCAAGGGGAAGAGCCGGGCTGCCCGCTGAGCCTGAGGCATTGGCGTTCGGGAACCGGATGTCGACTTCCTCGCGTGTCCATCTGTGTCCCTCAGGTGCCTCAAGTCCGTTCCATTGCACGGCACTTCAGCACCGCCCAGCACTGCCGGTGCTGCCCAAGAAGCACATTCACCGGAAAAATCGATCACTCGACCCTGGGATAAGTACATGCTGACCACGCGACGGCGGACCGCCGTGGCCTGCCTCTTCGCTGCTGCCGCTCTTTCTCTCACCGGTTGCAGTAGCGATTCGGGCGACTCCGGGAACGACAAGATCGCGGGAGCGGGCGGGGACGGGTCGAGTTCTCCGACGCCGTCGGTATCCGCGTCCGCCGAGAAAGGCGCCCCGGCCTTCGATCTGCCCTCGGACATCACGGTCGACGTCCAGAAGGAGTCGACCGGGGACGTGGCGAAGGACGCGATCGTGCGGGATGTGGCGTACGCGGCGCAGGCCCGTATCGAGGCCTTTGCCGAGGGGGACGGGCGGACCGCCAACATGAACCGCTACTTCGCGGCGAACGCCCTCGCCTACTGGGGTGATCGCGTGGCGACGGTCAAGAAGGACGGGCTGACCGTCACGGGCGACTACCGGTACTTCGACTTCGAGGTCACCGACGTCGCCAACGGCGAGAAGGCGGCGGCCCGTTACTGCGAGGACCAGAGCAAGGCGTACAACAAGGTGATCAAGACCGAGAAGGTGCAGCGCACCCAGCCGAGCGACAAGGACTTCGTCCTCTACACGCTCCAGGTCGAGAAGGACTCCCGCGGCGACTGGCAGGTGACGCAGCAGAACTGGAAGAAGGGGGACGCGTCGTGCGTGCAGGGATAGGGATAAGGGCTAGGACGGGGATACGTACCAGTACCAGTACCAGTACCAGTACCGGCACTGGGGCGGGCGCGGCTCGTCCCGTTCTGCGGACCGCCGTGGCCGCGGGGCTGGTCATGGCGCTGGGGACGGGTTTCCCGGCGTACGCGGGTGAGACCACCGGCGGAGACCAGGGGACCACCGCGCCCGACCAGCCGAACCAGGACTCCGGCGCCGGTTCCGGCAACGGCACCATCGGCGCCCACATCCGGATCGACCAGAGCAAGGCCGGTTCGGGCGGCGGCCCCACCTCGACCACCACGTCCTCGAACGCGAACTGGAAGCCCCCGGTCTGCTGGTACGAGCCCATGTACACCTCCGAGGAGTACGAGGAGTTCATCAAGACCGCGTACGACGGGGCGCAGGAGCCCGCGGCGAGCTACGCCAGGAAGCGCGAGGAAGAGGGCTACCGCAAGGACGACAAGGGCCTGTGGTGGCAGGTGCAGTTCCGCAACGACGAGTACACCGACGCCTGCCCGGTCACCACGGACAACTGGGAGATCTGGGTCCCGCCGGCCGACCCGCAGCCCGATCCCAACAAGCTCACCCCCGAGACCCTCTCCGAACTCGCCTTCAACTCCACCAAGTTGCCCGCGCCGCCCGTCGAGCTGAGCCCGCGCGCGGACCGGCTCATCGTGAACCTCGGTACGCGGGTGAAGTTCAAGGGCGACTTCGATCGCGTGTGGACGACCGCGAGCATCGACTACAAGGGCGTCCAGATGGCCGCGACCACCGTCGCGACCCCGGTCGCGCTCAAGGTCGAGGCCGGTACCGACGAAGCCGACCCGCAGACCTGCACGTACGACCTCGTGAAGGGCAGGAACGGCTACACGGTCGACAGCGAGGACGCGGGCTGCAACGTCACCTACCGTCGCTCGTCCGGCACGGGCACCTACCCCTTCAAGGCGTCGATCACCTGGAAGGTGACCTGGACCGACTCCGCCGACCCGGACGGCCCGCCGCAGCAGCCCGCGCTGCCGGACGGTCTGTCCACGTACGAGGAGAACGTCACGGTCAAGGAGGTCCAGGCCGTGAACCGCTAGGCGGTTGGTTCCCGGTGCCGGCACCGGTGCGGGTGCCTGTACCGGTGTCTGTACCGGTGGGTGCCGGCGAGTGCCGGTGCGGGCGCCGGTCGGCCGCGCAGGGCGGTTTCGTTCGGAGTCGCCTGTTCCGGTTCCGGATCCCGCGCCACTCCTCCCCGCCGACCCGGCCAGCTATCCTCGTCCGGACCCCGCGAGGAATGGGAGAGTCCATGTCTGTTGGATCAGGGGCCGGGGAGTCCCGGGGGCGGAGTCCTGGGCGGTCGGTCGCAGGGAACATCGCGTTCGGTGCGGGGCTGCTGCTGGTCCTGGCGACCATGACGCTCGGCGCCTTCGCGGGTGTTGCCCTGACCATCGGCCTGGCCGACGACTCGTTCCTGTCGCCCGTGGTCCCCGACGACGGACGGAACGCCGTGGGCATCGGCGGTATCGGCATGGGCGGCCTGCTGGGTCTGATGCTGCCCCTGCTCCTCCTCGCGGCGGTCCGGGGGACCGAGGAGAAGCCCAGGCTCGGACCGGGCGAGGCGCTGCTCAAGGCGCTCGTCCTTGTTCTGTTCAGCGTCTACCTGGTTGTCGTCTCGCTGCTCGCCGCCCAGCTCGGCTGGATCCTGCCCGAGGGAATCACCACGCTGCTCAGCTTCTTCATCGTCGGCTTCAGCTGGGCGCCAGTGGCGCTGATTCGCTGGGAACGGTTCGGGCTGGAGGGCATGGCGGGGCTGCGCCCGAAGGCGCGCGTTCAGGGTGGTTCAGACAAGTCGGACTGAGGCCGCCAACTCGTCGGCGACCTTGCCGAGTTCCTCGCCCAGCCCCATGGCCTGCCAGAGGAGCCGGCACTCCAGAGCCGTGGAATGCGCCCGGGGCAGGACGTAGTGCGCCACGCCCTCCAGCACCGTGCCGCTGCCGGCCTCGGGATCCGTGGGCTCCAGGCGGTGCACGCGCAGCGCGGCGCCCAGCGGCAGCTCCACCTCCGTGATCTCCGGCGGACGGAAGAACGGCCCCTCGGCGGCCTCGGCCTCCGCGCGCAGCGCGTCCAGGCGCAGCGACTCGGCAGGGATGCCCACCAGTTCCCGTACGCAGTAGAACGCGGCCACGCCACCGTCCCGCGGCGCGAGGACCGCCGCGCAGAGCGCCTTCTGCCGGGCGGCGACGGCCCAGTACCAGAGCACGTCCTCGGCGAACGCCTCGCGCCAGTCGGCGGGGGCGTCGTCGGCCGAGAAGTGCTCGTCGGCCGCGGCCCGTGCCCACTCCTCGGGCCGCTCGGCGGTGAGATCGAGTACGAGCCAGTTGTGCGGGGCGGGCAGTGTGACTCGGCACTGGTGCCAGTCCGCGGACGCCGTTTCCGCCGAGGCTGCCGTGTCCGCGGTGTGCGTCACGGGCAACGGAGGCATCTGGGGCATCGAGGGCATCGAGGGCATCAGGGGCTACCTTCCGGCCAGTGACGCATCGGGTCCGGTCACATCGATGTCCTCGCTCCCGAAGAGCCCGATGAAGCTCTTGGCGTCCGCGACCGCCGCGGTACTCGTCGACCCGATTGCCCATGAGTTGTACTGCAGGGCCTGCTTGAATGCGTCGGGCGTGCCGACGAAGCTCAGGTCCGCGGGATCGATGTTCTTGATACGGGCCAGCTCGTCGACCATCCCCGGCCCCGCGTACATGCTGCCGAAGCCGCGTACGCCACCCGTGTTCCAGGCGTCGCGGAACGCCGCGATGTTGTCGCTGCCCTTGAACAGGTCCCTCCAGTTGCTCCGGACCGCGCCGAGGTCGTCCGCGAAGGAACGGGGCAGGCCCCTGAACGCGGCGCCCAGGGAGACGTTCGGCGCCGCGGCGGACGTGGTAGCTCCCGCTCGCGCACCGACCATCTCTATGACCATCGCGCGCCGCGCCGCCGAGTCGAGGCCGGGGTGCCAGCCACGTACGTACTGGGTCGCCGCGGTCCAGACGCGGCTGCGGCCGGCCGTGGCGGCGAGCTTGGCGCCGGCGGAGAAGACCCGTCCGATGCCGAAGGTCGCAAGGCCCAGTACGTCCATGGCGACATCACCCCACGAGCCGTCGCCGTTGATGGCCAGGAGGACGTGGCAGACGAGCGAGATGGCGGTCGCGATCAGTGCGATGGTGCCCAGGACACCGGCGAGAGCCTGTCCGATGATCGGGATCCAGCCGACCAGGAGTGCCACCAGCCCGCACACGGCGGCGACGGCTCCCGCGATGTCGGCGACGATGTTCAGGGTGTCCCGGAGGTCGTCCAGCCAGGAGTCGTTGAGGTCGTCGCCCTCGGTGATCTCGTGGATGCGCTTGGCGGCCGTGTTCCCCGCCGTGTTGTGGCGGCTCTTGAGCGTGGCGAGCTGCCCGCGCAGGCCGTCCAGGTCGCCCTGCAGGTCCGTCACCGTGGTGTCGAGCGTCTTCTGCCCGGCCTTGTCGGTTTCCTTGGGCGGGTTGTCGGCCTTGGACTTCGCGGTCGTGAGGTCACCGCTCTTCGTCTCGGCCTGCCCGAGCAGCCGGTCCGCGTCCTCCTGGATGGTCTCCAGCGTGGTGTGGTACTCCTTCAGCGCGGCGCTGGCCTCCTCGTAGCGGCTGTGCGCCTTGCTCACTGTCTTCGCCGTGTCGTCGGCCTTCTCGGCGAACTCCCGGCCCGCCTTGGAGTCCCAGCTCTTCTGGTCGCCGAGCCTGCGCAGCGCGGCGGCGGCGTCCGAGATGGTCTTCGCGGTGGCGGTGAAACGCTTGGCGAGCGCCGTGAGGTCGTACACATCACCCGGTACGGGATCCTCGTTCTCGCCCAGCACCTCCCAGCGGTGGTCGGCGGGGCGCGTCACTTCTGGTCCTTGCCGGTCTTGCTCTTGCCGCTCTTGTCCTGGCCGTTCTTGTCCTGGCCGTTCTTGTCCTGACCGACGAGCGCCTTGTAGAGCTCGTCGTCGATCTGGGTGTACGCCTCGCCGGCCGTCTTGGCGACCTCGCCCAGGCCCTTGATCTCCTCGATCATCTTCTCGCGGTTGTCGTTCCAGCCGTCGGAGAACTCCTGCAGCCGCTCCTGCAACAGCTTGTGCCCGACCGTCCGCCGGTCGTAGGCGTCCAGCAGCTTGTCGAGCCCCTCGAACTCCGTGGCCACCGTCCGCAGGCCCACCCCGGCCGTGTGCAGATCCTCGGTGGAGACCCTGAGTCGCCCCTCCGTCATGCTTGTTGCCCCCGTGGTTCCTGAGTCGCTTTAGCTGTCTGAGTTACCTGCGTCGGGTTGGTCGTCTGCGCTGCTTGAGGTGCCTGATTCGCTTGGGTCGGTTGAGCTGGCTGGGCCTTTTTCTGCCAGCGGAGGGTACCGGCGACCGCGTCGAAGAGCTCCACCATCGAGTCCGCGATGGGCTCCAGGGGGGTGCTGAAGGTCAGCATCAGCACCTCGTCCCGGTCCGGTACGGGTACGAAGTACTCCACGATGGTGTCCGCGAACTCGGTTCCGAGCCGCCGGGACTCCCGCGTCCGCTCCGCCCGTCGCCGACGGGCCGCCCGCCCGGCGGCCGGCAGCCGTACGAGACCTGCCTCGCCCTTGTCCTTGAGCGCCGAGACCGCGTCGAGGGTGTCGAACCGCTGGTGGATGCGGGAAATCAGCAGGGAGGCGGCGAGAGGGATGCCCGCCGCTTCCAGGAACGACAGGTAGAGCACCACTCCGCCCTGCTCGACACCCGCCTCGGCGGCCCCCAGCAACTGTTCCTCCGCCTGCCTGCGAAGCACCGGCTGGTCGTCCACACCGGCGAACTGCCTCTTGACCAGGGCACCCACGGACGCCTCACGCCGCTCCTCGGGCAGAAGCGGAATGCGAAACCAGTCCTCGGGCGTGATCAGGCCGAAGACGTTCTCACCGTCGGTCTGGCCATCGGTCTCACCACTGGTCTCACCAACGGTCTTGCCATCGGCGGTCCGGTCGGCGGGCGCGGTCTGTCGCATGCCGCCCGACGCTAGCTGTGGGGGGCGGGTTTTCGCCACTGCGAAGTTCTCCGCGAGAGGCGTCAGAAGCGGTCAATTCGGTTCGAGCGAACCGGCGTCAGTGGTCGAAGAAGTCCGTTTCTGGCGCGCCACGGCCAAGGTGATCAGCAGGGCGGCCATGGCGATGGTGGACACCAGGCCGACCGCCCACAGCCAGGGGTAGTTGCTGAAGACCCAGCTGGGGGCGCTGTCAGCACCGCGGCCCCACTTGCCGGTGTTCTGAGCGTTGTAGATCAGCGATACGAGCTGCAGCATCGCCGCTCCGCACACGACGGCCAGGAGCGTGCAGCCGAGCGAGCGGATCTTGTGGGCCTTCCAGGACTTCCAGGCCACACGGCCCAAGGCCATGAAGAACACGGTTGTCACGCACGGCACCAACGCGCCCAGGAATACGGCGAAGCCGTACGCGCCACCTGGCCATGTGTCTGCCGACCACTCCCAGGTCTCGTCGCCCCAGAACATGTCCAAAAGGGCGAGCAGGACGACTACGGCCGTAAAGAGCAGGAACACAAGGCAGCCGAACAGGGTGTCGCCCTTGCTGGACTGCTTGCTCTCTTGCCCCGATCGTTTGCCGGGCCGGTGCTCATACCGCAACGAAGCCGCAGCCGCTCTCCGCCGACCTGGTTTGGCTGACCCTGCCATGTCGTTGTCCCCCAAGGTGGTCTGCTCCGCGCCTCCGCGGAGTTCGTCAGGTGATCCAGATGCTTTTTGCGAAGTCGTCGATTGCGTCGAGAGAGGCTTCGAGGAGGTCGGGGTCGTCGTAGTGCCCCTTGAGTACCAGGTCGATGCCACGGGCCGCGTCGTTCCATGCGTATGCGATGGATGTGATCGGGCCACCGTCGGGACGGGTCCAACGGCGTACGCAGCGCAGGCCCTCGCCGAAGTGGGGCGAGACGAAGGGGGCCGTGTCCGCGTGCCCGTCGGCCGAGGGTTCGGGTTCGACCAGCATGCTCAGGTGCAGGGGGCTGTGTTCCTCGTCGCAGGCGAACTGCTTGGTGAAGAGGACCAGCGGCGACACCTGCGGTGGCATCGGGCCGAAAGGGAACGCCTGGTCGGCCTCGACGCGCTCGCGCAGCATGGTGGCCGAGCTCTCCAGGAACTTCTTCGGCTGGGTCGGAATCGGTCTCGACGATCATCATGCCTGGCTCTGCTTCTGCTCACCCTCCGCACCCTCCGCGACTTCCGCCGGATCCGTGAAGGACACCGTCTGGAGGACGGCCGCCATCAGGTCGCAGAACTCGGTCCAGTAGTCCATGGACGCCGTGTGGAGCGTGAAGACCGCGGTGAACGGGCCTGTGGGGAAAGGGACATGGACCTGGATCTGTCCTGTGAGCAGATCGACCTGCTCGCCGGTCTCCGTCAGTTCCGGTTTGATCCTGTACTCGCGCAGCGTCACGCAGGACACGGCGGGTCCGCAGGGCAGGTCGAGCCAGCGGGCGTCGTTGTACTCGTCGCCGGAGAGGATCGCGAGGATGCCCTGGGCCACGACGTCGGTGTCGGCGTCGTCCTGGTCCGTCGGCACGGCGGCCACGGTGAGGGCGCACTGGGCGACTCCGTCGGCTCCTTCGTGCCGGACGACTTCCCCGTCCTGCGTCCCGTCGGCCTGCGCCCCGTCGTCCTGCGGCCCGTTCTCGTCGGCCGTCGAGAACAGCCCCACTGCCGAGTACGAGACTCCGGTGCCCGCCATCATCTCGGCCATCGCCGCGTAGTACGGGGCGGCCGGCTCCCATATGTTCTCGTCGCCGCGGGAGTAGAGCTCCCGTACGAAGGAATGGGAGAGGTCGGCTCGCTCCTCGGGAGTGGCGGCGAGGGGGAGAGCGAAGAAGCCCTCGGGGGCCAGGAACCAGATGGGTGGGGGTTCTTGGGAGGCGGGGGCGGGAGGAAGAGGGCTCGTGGTCTCGGTGGGGGGAGTCATGGAAGGCGGGGCCGTTCTCGTCAGGCGTACGGGCAGGGGTCAGAGGTCTTCCGGGCGGATGTCCTTGTGCGGTACCTCGACCCCGTCGGTGTCCATGACCAGACTGCGGCTGCCGGAGCCGAAGAAGGAGCTCAGCTCGCTCGGCACCGGAACCTCGACCCGGTAGTGGCCGGAGGAGCGACGAGTGACCACGGGGGTTCCGAGGTCACGGGCGTGGGCCGTTGCGACGAAATTGTCGATGGCGCCGCGTTGTGCCGGCGTGAGGCTGTCCAGGGGGACCACGTCGAAGGGGTGGATGAGATACCCGGTGACTTTCTGCCGTCTGAAGCTGCTCAACCTGCACCACGAGCCGTCGGAGAACACGATCTTGACGTCGTTCCCGTCCTTGAAGTCCCTGTGCTCGACCTCGCTGATGTTGGACCGGGGGGTCTCCCAGAGGACCTCGTCCTCGATGATCGTGGAGTCCTTCTTGTGGTACGGGAGGCCCACGACGACCAGTCGGCGGTCGGTGACGATCGCGTGCGTCCGGTAACGCTTCTCGTCCGAGCGCGCAGGATCCAGCTGCCAGGGCAGGGTGCGGGCCAGCGTGCCGGGCGCGGCCCACATGACCGGGAAGTCCTCGACCTCGTTCTCGGGGTCGTCCGGGGTGTCCTTGCCGGAGTCCGGGCCGGAGGACCCACTCACATTGCCTCCGGCGGAGCTGAGGACGGCCATGACGGCGACGCCCAGGACCATCGCCGCTCCCTTGACGGTCTTCCTCGCGGCCGTTTCTCCTGTCGACCGGGGCGTGAACACCGGCCCCTCGGGCCAGCCCGGCAGCTCGGCCTGAATGTCGTTGCGCTCGGTGTCGCGGAACCAGCGCATGCCTTTGACCTGCGTGGCGGCGCCCGTCGCGAAGGTCATCGGAGCGCGCCCGAGAAGCGTCTCTCCTGGTTCCGGCTGCCAGATGTTCATGTCCGTATTCACTTCCTTACGCGGCGACTGGGCGGGCGACTGGGGAGGAGCGTGGCGAGTCGGCAGGCTCGTCCTGGTCGGTTCACTCTGACATTCCGGTCCGGAGGCTCAGCCTCCGGTGGCCGACTTCTCGAACTGGTCGCCAGGGAAGAGAGCCTCCCCCACGTGCTGGTGGATGCTCGTGATCTTGGGGAGGATCTTGGCCCCCGCGTCGATGGCGATACCGGCACCCAAGGGGCTGATGTCGACGCCCGGAATCATGTTGAGACCCTTGGAACCGAGCCACTGGCCCTCGTGGTAACCGGCGGCGGCAAGGCCACCCATACGTGACTTCAGGCCACTGGTCGCGTGTGCCACCTCGTAGACGTCGCCGGACTTGCCGCCGATCTTCACCAGGCCGGCCTTGCCGAGTCCGCCCTCGAGTCCCTGCGCGTTCTTGCCGAAGGCCATCAGGATGCGTGAGCTGCCGATCGAGGTCTTCGTGAAACCCTGGCCGAGGTTCTCGGCCATCGTCGCGGCCTTGCCGGCGCCGACCACCTTGATGCCCTTGCTGAACATGCCGATCCCCGGCATGAGTCCCACTGCGTCCAGCCCCATCTGCATCCAGCTCACATCGGCCCCGCCCCACTTGGCCAGCCCGTGGGCCGCCAGTGCGAGACCGCTCGCGATGAGCGCCGCGGTACCGAAGATCGCCGCCAGGGGTGGGAAGGGCAGGGTGATGATGGCCAACATGCCCAGCACGGCACTCAGATCACTCAGCAGATCGCCGATCAGCTTGATCATGTCGGCGTGGTCCTTGATCCACTGCCCGGTGGCGTCCCACGCGTCCGAGACGCCCTTGGTGAGCTTGTCCCAGAAACCCGGCTCGTCGGGCGCGATGTCGCCGGCCTTGTCGAGTTCCTTGCTTATGTTGCCGGCGGCCCGCTTGTAGCGGTCCTCGAGGTCGTGGACCTTGCCGGTGATCTCGTCGACCGCGCCGGAGGCCTTGCCGAGCTCTTCGCTGCCCTTGCCGTCGCCTTTCGCGTCGGCCTTCTGCTGGGCGGTCTCCCTGGCTTCCAGCTTCTCCCCGGCTGACTTCTCCAGCCGGTTCGCCTCGTCCTGGAAGTCGAGGAGTTCGTTCGCCCACCGGTGCAGTGCACGCGAGGCCTTGTCGAAGGAGTCGTGGCTCTTGCGGATGAGCGGGGTGACGTCCTTGCCGACGTACTCGGTGAAGGCGACCGCGGTCTTGCCCTTCCAGGCACCGGCTTCGATCCGCTCCAACTCGCGGAGAGTGGTGCCGAGATCGCTCGCCAGGCCGCCGAGTTTCCTGGCGAGGTCCCGGGTGTCGTCGACATCCCCCGGCGTCGGGTCCCAACCTATGTTCGGAAAGGTGGGGCGCTTGCCGGCCACGACTACTTGCCCTTCTTCTTCGTCTTGAGGGACTCGGCGAGATCGTGGTCGAGCTTGCCGAACTCCTCACCTATCTTGTTGATCATCTTCACGGCGCCCTGGGTGTGCTTGCCGAGCTGCTTGATGCCGTAGCCCCAGTCGTCGGCGAATTCGTGGACCTCCTCGACGAGTTTGCTCTGCCCGACCGCGGAGCCGTCGGCGCCACGGAGTGTGCGGCGCGCGGTGTCCATACGGTCGCTGATCGTCGAGAAGGTCTTCTTCAGGTCTTCGAAGACGGTGTCTTCGAGACGCAGGTCACTCATATTGTGGTCCGGGTTTCCCGAGTGGTTTGTATGTGGGGTGAGGAGAGGGAGCGGTCGCTACCGACCCAGTTGTCGGCTCTGTTGCCGGAACTCACCGGCAATTCGTCGCCTTCGTCTCGACGAACACCTTGGACGCCTGCCACAGGTCCGGGTCCGTGGAGGACTTGACCATGACGAGCGTGTAGTGGTCGAAGTCCTTGATGCCGGGCTCGGTCCTCAGGATCTTCTCGGTCTTGATTTCCTCGCCGTAGAACTTGCCGGAGTCCGCGCAGAACGCGACCTCCACCGAGTTGCCGTTGGCGGTGGACCGTGTGGTGGCGTCGTAGTGGCGCAGGGTGCCGGTGGCGGTCCAACCGCCGTCGATCCAGGCATTGATCTGCGTCGTCGCGTAGCTCAGCCCATCGCCGGTGGCGTACGCGGTCACTGCCGGGTCCTTGGGCGTGCGCTTGTCCACGCCCCGGTAGATGGCGCGGAAGAAGTTGGCGGCGTCGGCCGTCGCGGCCGCCTCGTTCCCGTTCGTCGGCTTGTCCCAGTCGAAGACCAGGTCCATGTCGGCGGGCAGAGACACGTCCACGCCGTCCGCTTCGTCGTCCGCCGGCGCCGCTGACCGCTCACTCGATCTCTCCGGCTTCTCCGCTCCCGGTCGGGTGGTTGCGAGCTTGTCGCCGCTGCTGGATCGCTCGTCCTCGCTCGCGCCCCCACAAGCCGCCAGTGGCAAGGTGGCGAACGCGGCAGCAACCGGCAAAGTGCGGCGCTTCACAGTGGACTCCCCGTGAGACAGAAGTGCAGTCGAGAGCAACGACGGTATCCGTGGGGCGATCATTTTCGCTACAGCGAACTTCTTTGCACGGTTGGGCGGATGAGGACGAACCGGGGCAAGCGAATTGCTCCTGCGGCCTGAACGTGTCTGGCCACACAGCGACCCGGATGGATGTGGTCCGATGTCGGGGGCGTACCAATGGTCTTGGTACGCCCCCGACATCGGCCCTCTGTGTCGCTGTTGTCAGCGGTTGACCGACTGGATCTCCTGGACGGTGATCTCCTGGTCGGCGCCAAAGGTGCCGTCGGGGAGGTCGCCTCCCGCGCCGCCGGTTCCCGTCCAGCTGATCTCCCAGGTGACGGTGGCCTGGAGCTTGAATGTTCCGTCGCCCGACGAGCGCAGATACCTCAGGCCGCACGGCGGTGTCTCGTCGGCCTTGCCCTTGGCGTACGGCTCGCCGATCGAACCGTCGTCGTTGATCACGCACTCGCCGGAGGCGGGGTAGGTCTCGGCGTCCGCCGTGCCCGGCTCCAGTTTGAGAGACACCGGCTTGGCCGTGGTCGTGGCCTGGATGTTGAGGCCGCCCGCGTTGAGCTCGGCGGTGACGTCGACCTCCTTGAACGTGGCTTCGTCCAGCCAGGCCCACGTAGGCAGATTCACTTTGGTATTCGCCTCGGGAGCGAGCGTGACCTCGGTTTCCGGGAGCTGAAGACGGTTGTACGCGAGTTCGGCGAGGACCTGCGGGGTGACCGCGTTGGGGACGCCCGGGTCGTCACCGTTCTCGACCCAGAACGGCTGCTCGTCGCAGATCTGCGCCTCCGGCTCCATCCAGCGGTCCTCGTCACGGACGGCGACCCACCAGTTGCCCTCGTCCGCCACGTCCTTGTTGTAGTCCTTGTACTCGCCGTCCTTGTACTTGTCCCTGAACTGGCCCACAGCCGTCTTGGCGTAGCTGTGTTGGCCCGGGTAGTTGACCGTCTCGTTGTACGTGTCCTCGACGTACTTGCCGAACTGGTCCGCCGTGCGGGGCTCGTACCAGCAGGCCGGAGGGTCCCAGTCGCCCACGGGCCGCACGTTGCCCGTTTTCGCCTTGCCCCCGCCGCCGGTACTGCCGCTGAAGGTGACGAGGGAGTCGATGGCGCCGCCACCCTGGCCGCCACTGGTCTGCGCCTTGCCGCTGCCCTGCGCGTTGTTGCCGCCCTTGTCGGCGAATGCGGTGCCGGGAGTCAGTACCAGCGCGGTGGCCGCTACTCCCGTCACGAACCATCCGCCCCGCAATGTCACGGAGCGCACTTCGCGTTCCCCCTCTCCGAGAGCAGACTCGTGGTCTGCCAGACACCCTGATCGTTCTTCTGGACGCGCGCGCTGTAGGTGACGTACGAGTTCTTGGTGACGGTTGTCTTGTCGGCCTTGTTCGTCTTCCGGTCCTTGTCGTACGCCTTGCTCTCGTCGGAGCAGTACGCGACAGCGGCCGTGTCCTTGTCCGCGATCTTGATCTCAGGGTTGAAGTAGCGCGTCGTCCCTGTGATCGACTTGCCGTCCTTCTTGTAGCCCTGGACCCACTCGACGGCGTCGATGAGGGCGTCACCCTTGTAGTAGAACTTGATCGCCTCGGAGTCCGGCTCGCCGGCAGTGATGGACGCGTCCGTGGCGTTGATCCGCCGGGTGACGTCCGCGAGTGCCGCGTCCTTTGTCGCGTCGCCCGTCTTCCAGCTCTCGAAGACGTTGCTGACGTCCTTGGGAAGAGTGACCGTGGGGCGCTCAACGGCATCCGATGCTTCCGCGCTCGGCGAAGCCGATTCCTTGGACGCCTGGTCGGCGCCCGCGATCTTGTCGCCGTCGTCCGACTTGTCGTCCCCGCCGCAAGCCGTCAGCAGGAGGGCTGCGGTCGCGGCCAACGCGGCAGCAACGGGCAAAGTGCGGCGCTTCACAGTGGACTCCCCGTGAGATTTAGGTTCAGTCAAGAGCAGTGACGGTATCCGTGGGGCCAACGGTTTCGCCAGAGCGAATGTGTCCCGCTGATTCCCGTATGGGCCGGGTGGGGTGATTTGGCTGTGACGAGCGCCCCGGACATCCGGGCCTAGGCTGCTCGAATGTCGAAAGAGACCGCCCGTTGGCTCGCCTTCAGCCTCACCTGCGCCCTCGGATCCGCAGGACTCGGCTGGCTCGCCCCCGCGCTGCCGCTGAAGTCCTGGCTCGGCGGGGTGGCCCTACTGACGGCTGGGTTGCTGTTGCCGCTGGCGGCGGTGCTCGTACCGATGCTCGGGCTGCGGCGTGTTCCGCGTGCCCAGCGGAAGATGGCCTGGCAGCTCATTGTTCCGGTGGTCGCGGGTGTGGCGCTCGGCGTGGTGGCGCTCGAGGCCGGGCAGCAGTCCGCGCTCGCCGAGCGCGGGCGGTGGACCACGGCCACGGTCGTGGACATAGAGGACGCCAGAACCGACCGGTGCACCCTTCAGCGGCGGTCGGACGGCACAAGGATCTCGCCGACGCTCTCCGAGGGCGACGGCTGCCGTTCGGTGTCGAAGGGCGACATCCTGCGCGTCCGGTACGACCCCGAAGGCGTCGCCGGCCCGGTGACCGATGCCGATACCGGAACCGAGTCCGACTCGTACGGAGGACTCATCGCAGGCCTCGTCCTCGCCGCCGTGGCGATGGGCACCTGGGGAAGCGTACGAATGAGCCGCTGGGACCGCGCGTACGCGGCCTCGTAGGCTTGCACGCACATCACAGACTGCAGTTTGCTTCGGAACCGGGGGAGAGCAACCAACATGGCCCGCTACATGGAGACACTCACCATCGAGCGCGGCGGCTTCCGGATCAAGGTTCCGGAGTCGTGGTGGGAGTTCGACGTGCGGCCCGAGTCGCGGGACGACTCGATCCGGCGGATGGTGGCCGAACGGGTGCGGCAACAGCCCGAGTTGGCCAAGCACCAGGACACGTACACCGCGTTCCTGCGGAAGGCCGCAGGGGACGCCTGGAAGTCCGGCGCGCTGTACTGCGGCTGCATGGCCGAGAGCTTCGGCGGTGACACCCCCATCACCGGCTCGATCACCGTCTCGCTCGTCGGCGGGCGTACGCAGGCCGGCGAGCCCCTCTCCACCGACCCGCAGGTCATCGCGAGCCAGCTCGCCGTGCGCGAGGCCAAGAAGGAGGGCGACGCGTGGCGGAAGGTCACGACGGTCGACATCCCGGGCGTCGGCACGGCCGCGCGGACGTACGGCATCGAGGACATCCCCGTACCCGACGACGCCCTCAAGCGCACCATCCGCGCCGTGCTCATGCAAACGTTCATCCCCGTCCCGGGGCAGGAGGGCAAGGTCGCCCTCATCGCGGGCAGCAGCCAGGTGCTCGACCTCGCCGACTCGTTCTTCGACATCTTCGACGCGATCACGTCGACGTTCCGCTTCGCGGAGTAGCGGAGCGGGCCGGTGGCGGGGCGGCGGCGGGCCGTCGTAACCGCGCAGCCGCACCCGCCGCCATCGCGACCTTTTCATCGAACGTCCGTACCCAGTAACTTCACTTGTGCGTATGTGTGGTTGACGGGGTTGGCGTGACGGGGGTTGCGGCGTGGCGGGTTATCGGCCGACGGACTGGCATGTGCTGGACCTGGACAAGGATCCGACGCCGGGCGATCCGGTACGGGTCAAGTCGCTGGCCAAGAGCCTGCACGACTTCGCCGACGACGTGCAGGACGCCCTCCGCCTGGTGAAGGGGATGGCTGACGAGGACGCCGTCCTGACGATGGTGGGCAAGACCGCCGATGTGTTCCGGGACGAGTTCTCCGGGGTTCCGAAGAACCTCAAGAAGCTGAAGAAGTCGTACGACCTTGCCGGGGACGCGCTGGCCGCCTACTGGCCGCAACTGGAGCGCGCGCAGGCCCTCGCCGACAAGGCCCTCGCCCAGGGCCGTGAAGCCCAGTCGGACCTGTCCTCCGCCAAGTCCCGCCTCTCCTCCGCCGATTCATGGGTCACCCGGGCGAACAAGGAAGCCGACAAATACAAGGACGACCCGGGGTCTGCAGGTAAGGACGTCCCCAAGCCGGACGAGTCCAAGGTCCGCGCCGCCACCCGCGACGCCCAGAGTGCCAAGGACGCCCACACCTCCGCCCAGTCCGACGTCACCACCGCGCAGAACGCCCTCGACGCCGCGAAGAAGATGGCCGCGGATGCCCGGAAGATGCGCGAGGACGCCGCCGGGGATGCGAAGCGGAAACTCGACGAGGCCTCCGACGCCGGCATTCAGAACCGCAAATGGTACGAGGAGGTCGGTGACTGGTTCACCGACAACTGGGACACCATCGTCGCCGTCTGCAAGGTCGTCGTGGCTGTGCTCGGGGTCATCGCCCTGATCATCGGTGGGCCGATCCTCGGTGCGATCGTCCTGATCGCCGCCCTGGTCGTCCTGGCCGACACCCTCAACAAATATATGAAGGGCCAAGCGTCCCTATTGGATGTGGCCTTCGCCGCGCTGGACTGCATACCCGGCATGAAGGGCCTCACCAGCCTCGGCGGACTCGCCAAGGGGCTGCGGGCCTTCGGCAAGACCGGTCTCAAGGGCATGGCCATGGGCGTCAAGGGCCTGGGCAAGGGGACCCGCTCCATGGGCCGCCAGATGAAGAAGCTCTTCACCTGTGGCGACCCGGTCGACGTGGCCACGGGAGAGGTGGTGATGTCCGCCACGGACGTCACCCTGCCCGGCGTACTGCCTCTCGTCCTCGAAAGGCACCACCGCACCGGCCTGCGCTCCGGCCGTCTCTTCGGCCCGAGTTGGTCGTCCACCCTGGACCAACGGCTGCTGCTGGAGCCGACCGGGGTGCGGTTCGCCAACGACGACGGGATGGTCCTCCAGTACCCCGTGCCCGAGACCGATGTGGCCGTCCTGCCGGTCGAGGGACCGCGGTGGCCGCTGGAATGGGACCGCGTCCAGGGCGGCATGCTCACCGTCCACCGGCCCGAGACCGGTCAGACGCTGCACTTCGAACCGCTGCCCGACAGGCCGCCGACGGAACTGGTACTGACGAGGATCAGTGACCGCAACCGCAACCGGATCTCCATCGCGTACGCCGAGGACGGCACCCCGTCCGAGGTGATTCACCACGGTGGTTATCGCATAGGGGTGACCTGCGAGGCGGGTCGCGTCACCGAGTTGAGCCTGAGCAGCCACCCGGAGCAGCCGACTCTCATCCGCTACGGCTACGACGGCCGGGGCAATCTCGCCGAGATCTACAACTCCTCGGACCTGCCACTGAAGTTCACCTACGACGCCCATCGCCGTATCACGGGTTGGGACGACCGGATCGGCACCTGGTACCGCTATACGTACGACACGGAGGGCCGGTGCGTCGCGTCGCACGGCATGGACGGGATTCTCGACTACACCTACGCGTACGACGAGGAAGCCCGTACCACCGCCGCGACCAACTCACTGGGACATACGACCCTCTACCGCTTCAACGACGCGTACCAACTCGTCGCAGAAACCGACCCGTTGGGCCACACCACTCACCGCACCTGGGACCGTTACGACCAGTTGCTCTCGCTGACGGACCCATTGGAACGCGTCACCGAGTTCAGCCATGACACGGGCGGCCGTCTCGTCGGCATTCGGCTCCCCGACGGTTCTGTCACCACGACCGAGTTCGGCGAACTCGGCCTTCCGGTCAGTGTGGTCGAGCCCGACGGGTCGACCTGGAGGCAGAGTTACGACGCGAACGGCAATCTCGTCCGGGCAGTCGACCCGGTGGGGGCCGAGACCAGGTACACGTACGACACGGGTGGCCGGCTCGCCACGCATACCGACCCGCTGGGCCACACTCGTACGCTCACCACGGACGCTGCCGGTCTCCCGCTGGAGCTGGCCGACTCCCTCGGCGGCACCACACGATGCACGCGAGACCCCTTCGGCCGCGTCGTCGAGATCCAGGATCCGGTCGGACGGATCACCCGCACGGGATGGACGACCGAAGGGCTGCCCGCTTTCAGCGAAGGTCCGGACGGCTCACGTGAGATGTGGGAATACGACGCCGAGGGAAACGAGGTCGCACACCACGAGCCGTCCGGCGGCACGACCCGGCACGAGATCGGACCGTTCGATCTGCCACTCGTGCGTATCAACCCCGACGGCAGCGTCTACAAGTTCGTCTATGACACGGAGCAACAGCTGCTCAATGTGGCGAACCCGCAGGACCGCAGCTGGACCTATGAATTCGACGCCGCCGGGCAACTGGTGGCAGAGCGGGACTTCAACGGCAGCGATCTGAACTATCGCTACGACGCCGCGGGTCAATTGACGCGTAAAGAGAAGACGGGCGGCGAGACCGTCGACTACGTACACGACCTGCTGGGAAATATCGTCGAGCAGCGGTTCTCCGACGGCGTGGTCTCGACATTCGGCTACAACGGCGCAGGGCAGTTGGTCCGGGCCCGAAACGCCGATGCCGAAGTCGCCCTGCACCGCGATGCCATCGGCCGGATCGTCTCCGAATCGGTCAATGGGCGCACTGTGGAGTCCGTTTACGACGTACTCGGGCGTCGCATCGAGCGGGTCACACCGAACGGGGTCGTATCCCGGTGGACGTACGACTCGGAAGACCGCCCGACGCACCTCACCGCACAGGGACACACCCTCGACTTCGCATACGACGCGGGGGGCGGCGAGGTGCGGAGGGGGCTCGGAGCACGGGCCCGGCTCGCGCAGTCCTGGCTCCCGGAGAATCTCCTGGAGAAGCAGGAGATCCTGCCTGCGGAGCCAGAGGCGCCGGCGTTGGAACGGCGCCGGTATTCCTACGCGCCCGGCGGTCACGTCTCGGCCATCGACGCGCTCGGCGCGGGCACGAGCCGCTTCGAACTGGACGCCGTCGGCCGTGTGACATCCGTACGGGGCCCGGAGCGACGGGAACGGTACGGCTACGACGCCGTCGGAAACGTCGTACTCGCCGAGACGTCGAACGCGGAGGCGACGACCTCCGACGAGCGGGTGGCGAGCGGCACTCTGGTCCGGCGGGCCGGCCGCTCCACGTATGAGCACGACGCTCAGGGGCGCGTGGTGCGCCGCATCAAGCGGATGCTCTCCGGAGCCCGGAAGATCTGGACATACCGGTGGAGCGCGGAGGACCGGCTCACCGATGTCCACACCCCTGACGGGACGCATTGGCGCTACGCCTACGATCCGCTCGGCCGGCGCATCTCGAAGCAACGGCTCGACTCCGACGACACGGTCGCGGAATTCGTTGTCTTCGACTGGGACGGAGAGAACCTGACGGCACAGACGTCGAGTTCGGGAAATGTGCGGACCTGGGAGTACGAGCCCGATACGCATACGCCTCTCCTGCAGCTCGACGGCACGCCCGGTCAGGACGAATACGACTGGCGATTCCATGCGATCGTCGCCGATCTGGTCGGAACCCCAACCGAAATGGTCTCCGAGTCGGGAGACGTGGTCTGGGTCGGCAGAACCACCCTCTGGGGCGAAGACGCGGGCACGACCATCGACGGTCCGGACTGTCCGTTGCGGTTCCCCGGTCAGTACTACGACCCCGAGACCGGCTGGCACTACAACTTCCACCGCTACTACGACCCGCAGACCGCCCAGTACACCTCTCCGGACCCCCTGGGGCTGTTGCCCGAGGACAACCATCACGGCTATGTGCGGAACCCGCTGTCCTGGCTCGATGCCCTGGGGCTGGCGCCGTGTGCGAAGGTCATCGCACTCAGAGCGTGGAAAGCGCGGAACAGCCAGGGCGGGTACTCCGTCTACCATGGGCTGGACGCGCAGGGAAACAAGATCTACGCGGGAATCACCAACAAGATTTCCAGGCGTGAACGGCAGCACATAGCAAAGAATTACGGAATCGTGCGGCTCCAGGAAGTGCGAGGAGCCACCGGCCTGAAGAAATGGCAGGCTCGTGCGATCGAACAGGGGCTCATCGAGGACGTCCGTGCGTCGGGGTTCAGCAGGATCAAGAACGGTGTCCCCATCGACCAGATCAACTCCATATCTCCCAAGCGTTCCATATATGGGACGGCTTTGCGCTATGGCAGGATCTTCATGGCCTGACCTGGCGGAACTCTATGGAAGGAACACACTTCGTCATGCCGTTGAAGAAGATGAAGGGCCAGCGTCGCTCGCATGAGGTCGGCGATGTGTTTGCGCTGCAGCTGGACGACTCCACCTATCGATTCGGCAGAATCGTGAAGATCGGCGAGAGCGGTCCGCAGGGCAGGTTCCCCGGCGGCATCCTCGCCTACATCTACGACGTTCCCGCCGAGAATCCGGAGCCGGACCTTTCCGCATTGACACCGGACCGGTTGCTGATGCCCCCCTTCTTCACCATGAACTGGACATGGAACAAAGGGTATTTCCGGACCGTGGCCCATGAGGACCTGGAACCCGGACACCTGCTGAAGCAGCACTGCTTCTACGACGCCAGCATCGAAGGCTACGTGGACGAGAACGACGACGTGCTTCCCGAGCGCGTCGAGCCCTGTGGCTGGTTCGCCCTCACCAACTTCGAGCATTTCCAGCACGAGGTCGACGAGGCGATCGCGGGGCGGCCCGTGCATGGGGCGTTTCCGAAGAAGTGACCGTGCCGCCGGACTGATCCCAGGCCTGTGGTGATCGTGCCGTGCGGGTTGAGTCAGGCGAAGGCACCATGACGGCTGCAGAGAACCAAGGTCCCCTTTCGGTATACCGCCTGCTGCCGAGCATGCGGGAGTTCCAGCTTCTCCATTTCGACAATTCGCCCGTGGAACTCATGCGCTGGCAGCTCGGCGGCTCTGTCGGCGAGCCCCCCACCGGCTTCAACGCCGAATGGGGAGGCGAACCACGATGGCCCAGGAGAGAGTTTCCCAACGGCGATCCATGCTGCCCCGTCGTCAGCGGCCGTATCGCTGGCGTCCTGGGGGACGAGCTCGCAACAGCAGGGCGTCTCGTGCCGGTGAACATCGACGGATCCGCGGGGGACGAATACCTTCTCCACGTCGTGGAGCGAGTGGTCGACTGTTTCGATGAACAGCGCTCGTCGGCGCCGGACCAGATCGGCAGGATCAAGAAATCGGTGTTCCGGCCGGAGGCGCTGCCCGTCGAGCCGGCGGCATTCCGTTTTCCGCAGTTCCCCACAGCTGTCTGCTGGAACGGTTGGATGGTGGAACGCCTCGTCGGGCTTCTGGGGGATCAACTCGAGTCCCGGCTGATCTGGTCGGAGGATCCCTCACTCTCCCCGCACCCTGCCCCGTGGGGATTCTGACGAGGCTGATTCAGGCAGCGACCTTGCGGGCATCAACCAAGCTTCGCGTTCTGCGCCCCCACCACAACGGCCGCCAGCTTCACGTCGCTCGGCCGGGACTCCGCGATCGCCCTGCCGTCCACCGAGAAGTAGACGGCGATGACGTCGTCGTGGCGTACGGCGGCCGAGTGGAGGGTGTGGGTGGTGCCCAGGACCGTCATCGTGGACTTGAAGGCGAGGGACTCGTCGCCCGCCTTGGTGGTCGGTTCGGCGGTGACCGAGTCGTACGGGCTGGTGCCGCTCTTCGACTTGGCGGTGAAGCCGTCGCCGCAGGAGGCCACCGCCTTGGAGAGGCCGGCCATGGCCGACTCCGCTCCGCCGTCCTCGTAGGCGGTGAGCGTGACGTACGTGAAGCCGCCGTTGAGGCCGTCCTTCGAGGCGACCCGCGTGAGGTCCGCCTGCGCTTCGCCGAGCGGGAGTTGGTTCATCGCGTACGCCAGCGGGGCGCACACCTTCTTGTCCAGGGTCACCTCGTCCGGGGACTTGGCGAACACGAACTCGTCGGAGGGCTCCTCGACCGCGTAACCGTCCACGTCGGCCTTCGTGATCATGAGCTTGGCCAGCCGGTCCGCCGGGCTGACCTGCTTCGCCCGGGATGCAGTGGCCCCGGGCTTGTCCGCGGCGTCCGTACCCGAATCCGAGTCACCGCTGCCGCATGCGGTCAGGAGGGTGAGTGCGGACAGGGAGAGCGCGGAGGCGGCCAGGGCGGTGGTTCGCTTCATGGGGGGACGGGCTCCTTGGTTCCTGGTGGTGGACGGTGAGTGGCGGATGGTGATGGTGATGGTGAGTGGCTATTGGCTATTGGTGAGGGACGTCAGGGATGGCCTCGGGCCTCTGCGTCGGCCCTCTTAGGGTGGGAGTGTGGATCTTCAGGCCGTAGTCGCCGGTTTCAAAGGGGCGGCCCCGCTGCCCGGGCTTGCCGACGCCTGGCACTGGTCGCCGGTGCGGGGAATCGAGTTCGCCGGTGCCCTCTCCGCCGATGGGCAGCGGTTGCTTCAGTTCGGCGGCCGTGACTCCTACGACCATGAACTGGCCGTGGCGACTTTGGAGTTCGCCCGGGAGAGGGAGAAGAGGATTTTCGACCGGAACCCCTTCCTCGGTGCGCTGGAAGGGTTTCGGGCGCCGGCCGGGCGTCGGCCTTTCGACGTGGCAGTGGGTGTGGCCCCCGAAGTGCACCGCTTCTATCGCGTCGAGCTTCCCGAGCTGACGCCGTTCGTCCGGCTGACGTTTCCGGCGTACGCCTGTGAGTTCTCCGGCGGGGAGAGCATCGGCGAGGCGGAGACCCGGTACCGCATGCTCCGCCTCAACCACCTCGGCCGGGAGCCGTTGCCCTTCCTGAAGATGCGGTTCGCCAACACCCGGACCGGAGGGAGAAGTACGAACTCCGGCCGCGGCTTCACCGGGCCACGGCGGCTCGTGGAGGAGTTCGGGCCGGATGGACGGCGGCCCGGGCAGCTTCGCCGAGTTCGAGAACCGGCACGGCAGGCCGAGGCCGAGGCGGAGGTGGAAGCGTGGTGGCTGCGGCCGAGGCGCCGGCCGGCAGTTGGAGATGCTTGGGAGCCCGAGAACGTAGTGCCTCCACTCAGCCCCGGACCTTCTCCGCTTCCTCCTCCAGCAACTTGCGGAGCGCCGGGGAGAGTTCGGGGACAGCCGCGCCCGCCGACTGTGCGGCGGACAGGGCTCGTACGTACTCCACCGCCGCCTCCCGGAGACGTTGCCTCTCGCGGCCCTGGCGGGCTCCCGCCAGCCAGGTCGTGATCGCGAGGGGGACCGCGAGGACGGCGGCCAGGTACCCGAGGGGGTTCTCCTCGGAGAACGCCCAGGCCACGCCACCGATCGCCACGAACAGCAGCAGGCACCCCGCCTCGTCGTGCCAGCCGCCCTCGTCCGCCATGGCCTCGTACGACGCGACCGAGGCCGGCTTCGAGGGGATGGCCGGGGGCGGCGCTGTGGGTGCCGCCCCTTCGGTTGCTTTCCTTGCCGCTTCCTCGGTCTCCATGGGCTTGTCGGTTGCCTCGCCGGACGTCGGTTCCGCAGGCAGCGCCGGCCCCGCAGGCAACGGCTCCACCTCCGCGTACGTGACCTCCGCGTACGTGGGAACCGGCACCGTCTCCCGGTCGCCGCTCAGCGACCGGCCCACCAGCCAGCCCGGTACGTGCGTCACCGGCACCCCGTGCGCACGCGCCAGGCCCAGCACCTCGCGGTAGCCCGCCAGCCTCGGGTGGAGCAACTCCCTTTTCCAGCGCCGCCGTACGACGACGAGGGATGCCACGGCCACCACGAACAGCGGGCCCGCCGGGCCGAAGGCCAGCTCCGGCCGGCCTTCGAAGGCGGGCACCGTGTGGCCGAGGAACGGCCACACGATGGCCGCGACCAGTGCCAGTGAGCCCAGCCACATCAGGGGACCGTGCTCGGCGGCACTCAGCGTGCGCCGGTGCCGCGCGAGCAGCTCCGCCGTCGCCGCGTCGTCCGTGTAGTTGAAGTCGACGCCCCGGCGCGCGCCGACTTCGCGTATCGCGGAGAGGAGCCGGGCATCCGCGGACAGGGCCGCACCACTCACGGGCAGAAGCCCCGTCACCGCAACCAACTCCACCCGTCCGAAACCCGTAGCGAACCCGTACCGAACCCGTACGGACGTCGCCCTCGCCGCCGGAGCGCGGCCGAAGATCGCTGGAGATCCTTCCACGCCCCCGTCGGGCCCCCACCCCACCCCCGTGAGCGACTAGTGCAGACCTCATGGACGGAGCGTGACGAACGGCCCTCGGAGCAGGGGAGGATGATTCGCTGGTGCACAGTGGCGGCCCCGTATGCAGGGCCTTCCTCGACCGGGAACCGAACGGCCCGCGTTGCGCGTGGATAACGTCGGGGCGTGTGGGATCCGAGGCCATGGGCGCGCCTTGAGGGGCTTATGCGCTGCTGATACGGTGCGATGACTTGACGCTCGTTGCGGCCGTGGCTATTCGACCAGGTCGGGCGGTACGCCCGGTGAGGGTGAAGTGTTCCAAGTGTCCTGAATGACGAAACCTTCTTGGGTGTACGGGGAGCGGTTGCGTGAAGATCCAGGAGCGTACGGGGGCGGGCAACAACCGTTCCGCTGCGCCGGTTCAGCCGACGATGGGGGAGCGCCTTCCCTCGCCGCCTCGCGAGCGCAAACCCGCGCTGGCCGCGCTCGCGGTCCTGCTGATCCTCGTGGGTGCGCTCGGGGCGACCATGCTGGTGCTGCGCGCCGGTGACCGCGTCGAGGTCGTCAAGGTGACGGCCGACGTCCAGGCGGGCCAGCCCGTCGGCAACAACGTGGAGTCGGTGCTGGTCGCGGACGACGCGGGGATCAACTACGTCAGGTGGTCCCAGGTCGACACCCTGAAGAAGCTCAAGGCCAAGTCCACGATCTACAAGGGCACCCTCGTCATCGGCGAGATGTTCGGCACCGAGGCCAGCCTCCAGTCCGGCAAGGCCGTCGTCGGACTCTCCCTCAAGGAGGGGCAGTACCCCGAGGGCATCGAGGTGGGCGACCTCGTGGCCGCCTACCAGGTCGGCACCACCGGTTCCTCGAACTCGGACGATGACACGGGCACCGGTGCCGCGGGCAGCGGCAACACGCCGATCGTCTCCGACGCGCGCATCAAGAGCGTGCCCGCGACCAAGAGCGACACCACCATCAGCAGCACCAACAAGCGTTACACGGTGACCGTCGACGAGAGCGATGCCGCCGCGCTGGCCCGCGCCGCCGCGGCGAACCAGGTCGCCCTCGTCAAGGTCTCCGGCAACTAGCGGCGAAGAGAGTCACACACACCATGGCCCTCATCGCCCTCGCCGCCGACAAAGGTTCCCCCGGCGTCACCACGGCGGCCGTCGCCCTCGCCGCCGTCTGGCCCCGCAGGGTGCTGCTCGCCGAGACCGACCCGGCCGGCGGCGACCTCGTGTACCGCAGTGCCGCCGCGCACGGCGGGCCGCTGAACCCGAACACCGGCATGCTCTCCATCGCCGCCACCGCCCGCCGTGGTCTCGTACCGGATCAACTCTGGGACCACGTGCAGCCGTTGAGCGGTGGGCTCGAAGTGCTCGTCGGGCTCGGGAACGCCGAGCAGGCGGCCGGGCTCGCGGGGCTGTGGCCCACGCTCGGCCGGGCCTTCGCGCAGCTCGCCGACTCCCCGCACGCGCCCGCCGACGTCATCGCGGACTGCGGACGGATCAGCGGGGACACCCCGGCCGTCGAGATGTTCTCGCAGGCCGCCCTCGTACTCCTCATCTCCCGCACCGAGCCGGAGGCCATCGCGCGCGTACGCGACCGGGCCGCCGCCCTCAGCGCCAAGCTGCACGGCGGAGCGCGCGGTGCGGCGGCGCTGGGCACGCCCCTCATCGGGGTCGTCCTCATCACCGACCCGGGCGAGTCCGGCAAGCTCGTCCACCAGGTCAACGACATGCTGGTGGCCGCGCAGACCGGCGCCCGCGTCGTCGGCACGATCGCCGAAGACCCGGCAGGCGCCGACCAGTTGGCCGGCCGCAAGCGCGGACGGCTCGACAAGTCGCTGCTCATCCGCTCGGCGCGCAAGGTGACCTCGGACCTCTACCAGCAGTTCGGCGCGGCCTGGGCCGTACCGGCGGCCGGCGGTCCGAACGGTCAGCCCACCGCCGGAGCCGGCCGATGACGGCAGTCGACCACCAGCTGGTCAAGCGGTTCCGGCAGGAGGCCGGTGACCGTATCGCCGAGCAGCGCCGGCTCGACCAGGTCTCCGGCGTCACGCCGATGTCCAACGAGGACGAGCGGCACTACGCCCGCGCGGTGATAGCCCAGATACTGGAGGAGTACGCCCGTACGGAGATCAACTCCGGGCGTACGCCGCTGGACGCCGAGACCGAGGAGCAGTACGCCGCCGCCGTGCACGCCGCGCTCTTCGGAGTGGGGCGTCTGCAGCCGCTGCTGGACAACCCCGAGGTCGAGAACATCGACATCAACGGGTACGACCAGGTCTTCGTCGGCTACGCCAACGGCGAGGAGACCAAGGGCGATCCCGTCGCCGAGACCGACGAGGAGCTCATCGAGCTCATCCAGATTCTCGGCGCGTACTCCGGTCTCTCCTCCCGGCCCTTCGACTCCGCCAACCCGCAGCTCGACCTGCGGCTGCCGGACGGGTCCCGCCTCTCCGCCGTCATGGATGTGACGCGCAGGCCCGCGCTGTCCATCCGTCGCGCGCGCATGGGCAAGGTCTTCATGTCCGACCTCGTCGGCAACGGCACGCTCACCCCCGAGGTCGGGCACTTCCTCGCCTGTGCCGTCCGGGCGCGCAAGAACATCATGATCGCGGGTGCGACGAACGCCGGTAAGACCACGCTCCTGAGGGCCCTGGCGAACGAGATCCCGCCGCACGAGCGCCTCATCACCGTCGAGCGCGCACTGGAGCTCGGGCTCGACCAGTTCGCCGATCTGCACCCGAACGTCGTGGCGTTCGAGGAGCGGCTGCCCAACTCCGAGGGCCAGGGCACCATTTCGATGGCGGAGCTGGTCCGGCGTTCGCTGCGTATGAACCCCTCGCGCGTCATCGTCGGTGAGGTCCTCGGCGACGAGATCGTGACCATGCTGAACGCGATGTCCCAGGGCAACGACGGCTCGCTGTCCACGATCCACGCCAACAGCTCCAGCGAGGTCTTCAACCGTATTTCCACGTACGCGCTCCAGGCCACCGAGCGGCTGCCCATCGAGGCCAGCCAGATGCTCGTCGCGGGCGCGGTGAACTTCGTCGTCTTCATCCAGCGGCGCAACAACTACCAGACGGGCGGCCGACTTCAGCGCATGGTCACCTCCATCCGCGAGGTCAACGGCGTCGACGGACGCGTCCTGTCCAGCGAGGTGTTCGCCGAGGCCTCGGACGGCCGGGTCGTGCCGCACGCGCCCCTCGCCTGCCTCGAAGACCTGATCCAGCACGGCTATCGCCTGCCCGGCGGGAACTGGGGGTGACCTGACCATGACTCTCGCCGCTCTTGACTCGCTCGGCTCCATGGGCGGGCTGTTCTCCACTACGGTCCTGTACGCCCTCGCGTGCGGCATCGCCGTCGGTGGCGGTCTCGCGCTGTTCGCCGTCGCGGTCCGCGGACTGCCCGCCAAGCCCGAGCACGAGAAGCAGAAGGCGAGCGAACGGGCCTCCGAGCTCGTCCGGTTCGCCGGTCAGCGCGGTTCGATCGCGGCCGGCGCCGGAATCGTCGTCCTGCTGCTCACCCGGTGGGCCGTCGCCGGAATCGCGACCGCCGTCCTCGTCTTCTTCTGGGACAAGCTCTTCGGCGGCGCCTCCGAGGAGAAATCGGCCATGCGCCGCGTGGAGGCCCTCGCCTCCTGGACCGAGTCGCTGCGCGACACCATCGCGGGCGCGGTCGGCCTGGAGCAGGCCATCCCCGCCTCCGCACGCGCCGCCGCACCGGTCCTGCGCCCGCACCTCGACGCCCTCGTCGACCGCCTCCGCTCCCGTACGCCGCTGCCGGAAGCCCTGCAGCAGCTCGCCGACGAGATCGACGACGCGTCCGCCGACATCATCGTGGCCGCGCTGATCCTCAACGCGCGGCTGCGCGGCCCGGGTCTGCGGCAGGTCCTGGGCGCGCTCGCCAAGTCGGCACGCGAAGAGGTCGACATGCGGCAGCGGGTCATGGCGCAGCGAGCCTCGACCCGTCGCTCCGTACAGATCGTCGTCGCCGTCTCGGTCGCGTTCGTCCTCGGCCTGTCGATCTTCAACCGCGAATTCGTCGAGCCGTACGGCACGGCGGTCGGCCAGCTCGTACTCGCCTGTGTCTGCGGCCTGTTCGCGCTCGGCTTCGTATGGCTGCGCAAGCTCTCGACCATCGAGACACCGGAACGCTTCCTGGTACGGGACGAGGCGTCGGTCCAGTTCGTCCGCCCCCGTACGCCGTCGCCGTCCCAGACACAGGCTCCGTCGCAGACGCTGCCGGAGGAAGGGGTACGCCGATGAACTCGACCCTGACCATGCCCGTCGTGGTCGGCGCCGTCCTGGGCCTGGGCATCTACGCCCTCGTACGCGCCCTGATGCCGTCCAAGCGCAGCGCGGTCTCGCAGGTCGCCCGCATCGACGCGATGCGCGCGAGGGGAGCGGCGTACGAGTCCTTGCACCGGACCACCGCCGACAAGGGGCGGCTCGGGAGCGTACGGACCGGAGTCGGCGCGCGCGTCTCCGAGTTCTACATGCAGCAGGGCTGGGAGCTGCGGTCGCTGCGGGCCGATCTGGCCGTGCTGGACCGGAGTTGGGAGAACTTCCTCGCTACGAAGGTGCTGCTCGCGGCGGCCGGGCTGTTCTTCGGCCCGTTCATGTTCGCCGTGGTCTGGACGCTCGGGGTCGGCCGCAGCCCGGTCATCCCGATCTGGCTCGCGCTGATGTTCGCGACCATCTTCTTCTTCCTGCCGGACCTGGAAGTACGCAGGGACGCGGCGGAGAAGCGGCGTGACCTGCGGCGCGTCATCGGCGCGTATCTGGACCTCGTGTCGATGAGTCTCGCGGGCGGCCGGGGTCTCCCGGAGGCCCTGATGGCCGCCGCCGAGGTCTCCGACGGCTGGGCCACGCAGCGCATCCGTAATGCGCTCGCGGACGCCCGGATCACCGGCATCAGCCAGTGGCAGGCGCTCGGTTCGCTGGGCGAGGACCTGGGGGTGGAGGAACTGAAGGACCTGTCGGCCTCGTTGGCGCTGGTCGCGGACGACGGCGCGAAGGTGCGCGAGTCGCTCGCCTCCCGGGCCGAGACGATGCGGCACCGCGAACTCGCCGAGATCGAGGGCAGCGCGGGCGAGAAGTCGCAGTCGATGCTCGTCGCGCAGCTGCTGCTCTGCGCGGGCTTCCTGGTCTTCCTGATCTTCCCGGCGGCGATGCGTGTGTTCCAGGTCTGACGTCGACCGCTCCTACTTCCAAGAATTCTGAGAGGACAACTCACCATGAACGGACGGAACTTCAGCACCGGGATCCCGGGGGTGGACTTCCTGATCACCTTCCTCCAGGGGCGGGTGCAGCGTGCCCGCTCCGGCGAGCTCGACCGTGGTGCGTCCGCGGTGGAGTGGGTCATCATCTCGGCGGTCGTCGTGGCGATCGTCGGCGTGGTCGCCGCGATCATCAACGCCGCGCTGAGCGACGGTGCCAACAAGGTCGGCGACTGCATCAAGGGCGCGGACGCGGGCAGCACCTGCTGATTCCGCCTCCCGACTCTCGCCCTCTCATATATCCCATATCTCTCATATCTCTCATACGGGGTAACTGGTGAGCGTACGACGCTGGGTACGCCGCCGGGTGGAGGCCGCCTCCGCCCGCGGCGACTCCGGCATGACCGCGATCGAGTTCGTGCTGCTCACGCCCGTGCTCTTCTTCATGATCTTCGCCACCGTGCAGTTCGCGCTGTACTTCTTCGCCGACCACGTCGCCCAGGCGGCGGCCCAGGCCGGCGCCCGCAAGGCCCGCGCGACGGCCGACGAACAGCCGGGCGCGTGGCGGGGCGAGGCACGGGACGTCGTCGACAGCTACATCGCGCAGTTGGGGCCGCAGTTGGTGCTCTCCCCGACCGTGGAGATGCTCCAGCCGGAGCAGAACACGGTGGGCGTGGAGATCACGGCGAAGGTGCCGTCGGTGTTTCCCGGGCTGGACATGACGGTGCACGCGCAGTCCTCGGGACCGGTGGAGCGGTTCGTTCCGGAGGAGGGCAACTGATGGGGGCGCTTCCTGCCGGGGTGCGCTCGGCGGTACGGGGTTTCGTGGGGCAAAGGGCTCGTGCCGCTGTGGGCGCCCGCGACCGGGGGCTGTCCACGATCGAAGTGGTCATCCTGGCCCCGGTGATGATCCTCTTCATCCTGGTCCTCGTGGCCTTCGGGCAGCTCGTGGACGGGCGCGGTGCGATCGACGGCGCGGCGCGGGACGCGGCCCGGGCCGGCTCGATCCAGAAGAACCATGCCATCGCCATGTCCGAGGCCCGCAAGGCGGCCGCCGCGGACCTCGGCGAAGTCTGCTCGGGTCCCGTGACCGTCAACCAGACGAGCGCGGGCTTCGAGCCCGACAGCATCTTCACGGTCGAGGTGAGCTGCGAGGTGCGGGGCCTGGCGATGCTCGGCCTCGACGTCCCCACCACGCTCACCGCGAGCTTCAGTTCGCCGATCGACCCCCTGCGGAGGGCCGCGTGAACATCCCGCCCGCCGTACGCGACTGGGTCCACACTCGCCGCACGAGGCTCGACGACCGGGGCTCGGGCGCCGGAGCGGTCATCATCTTCGCCCTGGTGTTCCTGTCTCTCTCGGCCTTCGTCATCGACGGCGGCCTGTCGATCTCCAAGCGGGAACGCGCCGCCGACATCGCCGAACAGGCCGCCCGGTACGCGGCCCAGGACATCGACCGCGAGGCCCTGTACGAGAACGAGGGCGGCCCCGCCCCCATCCTCTTCGAGAACTGCGGCGCCCGGGTCAAGGCCTTCGCCCAGGAGATGGGCATGACCGGCGCGGACATCGCCGCCACCCACTGCGTCGCCGCGAACGCCGACGCGGTCGAGGTGGAGGTCCAGCTGACGTACGCGCCGGTCTTCACGGGGATGTTCTACGGCGGGGATGTGACGGTCCGGGGCCGGGCGGTGGCGGAGAACGAGGTCGGCTGACGGGGTCGGCTGACGAGGTCGGCCGGGCCGGTGAGCGCCGGCCCTACGCTCTCTCCGTGGGGAGAAGGGCCGAGGCTACTTGTTGCCGCCGCTCTGGCCCTTGCCGCCGCCCTTCTCCTCGCTCTTCACACCCTCGGAGACCTGCTTCGCCAGGTCGTCGTCCAGCTTCTTGAACTCCCGGACGATCGCCTCGGACATCTGGGCCAGCGCGTCGAGCTGCTGGTTGATGTCCTCGCGGCCGTCCTCCCAGTTGGACTCGAAGTCCTCCAACTTGTCGTAGACGCCGCCGTCACCGATGTCGTCCTTGTAGGACTCGAAGAGCTTCTTGGTGTGGTTCATCCGCGTCTTGATGTCACGCAGCCGGGTGCCGTAGTCCTCCAGCTCACTGAGCGGCAGCGCGAGGTCGGGCTTGCCCATGTGCGTTCCCCCTGTGGTGTCCGTGCCTCGGCGGCGTGTGTCTGCTGTCTGCGCAAGTTGTGACTATATGAGGCGCACGGTGCCCCCGTCACCGTGCCGACCATGCCTCACCGGTCCCGTCGTCTACTTCGAGTCCGTCATCCGGTACTCGTACGCGATCACCGAAGGCTTGCCGGACTTCGGGAGGGTGGCGAGCGTCATGCCCTGGAAGGTGTCGGTGACGATGGCGCGCTTGGCCGGGTTGTAGACGGACTCCTCCTTGTTCGGGGTGATCTCGAAGCTGCCCATGTACTGCTGCTTGAGCAGAGTTTCCTGGGTGTGGGCGGTCGGGACGACCGCGAGCACGCCGCCGTCGGCGAGCCGCAGCGCGTAAGTCGTCCCGTACGCAGGGTCCTTGGCGAAGAACTTCTTGGTCGCCCACTTGGCCAGATCGAATGTGTCGCGCCCCTTGTAGAGCTTGAGGGCGTCCTTGGCCGGGTCCGTGGTGTGGGAGATCGCGGCGCCGGCCTTCTTCCCACCGGTCTCGTACAGGTCCTCGAAGGCCGCGCTCACGTCGTTCGGGGCCAGGGATCCGACACGGGTGGTGGGCGCTACGGCGGTGGCGAGACCGTGGTTGCCGGTGTCGATCGCCGGGATCGGTGCGTCGGAGTAGACCGCGGACATCAACTTCCAGGCGCCGCCGTCCTTGTCGAAGATCAGGAGGGCGGGGATCTTCGATCCGCTGGCGGTGGCCTTGACCGCGAACCAGTCCTCACCGGCAGGGATGTAGTACGTACGGTCCTGGTAGGAGAAGGGCTTCTCGTAGTCGCCCTGGTCCGCCTTCGTCCAGGTGCCGAAGGTCTTGTAGTCCGCCTTGCTCTGCTCGTGGACCTGGCCGCCTTCGACCGTCGCCAGCAGCTTCGCGTTCCGCGTCGCGTTCGCCTTGCCGTTGACAGCCGCGTAGTTGTCGACGATCTTCGCCGCCTGCTCGCGGGTCACGGCGCCCTTGGGGGCGGAGGCGGAGGCCGAGGCCTTCGTGCCGGCCTTCCCGTCCTCGTCCGTGGTGCCGCCGCACCCGGTGAGAGCGACGGTGGAAGTCAGACCGAGCATCAGCAGAGCGATACCGGTCGTGCGTGCGGCGCGTGCCGGGTGGGGGGATGCCATGGTGTGCGCGTCTCTTCTTCTGTTGTGGGGTGTCGGAGAAGGGGAACAACTGCCGCGAAGGCGCGAAGGGATGATCGTGCGTCAGCGGTTGATCGACTGGATTTCCTGGACGTTCATGTCCTGGGTGGTCTCGAAGGTGCCGTCGGGCAGGTCGCCACCGGCACCGCCGGTGCCTTCCCAGGAGATCTGCCAGGTGACGGAGGCCTTGAGCGCGTAGGGCTGGCCGCTGGTGGCGCGCAGGTACGTGATGCCGCAGGGGGGCGTCTGCTCGGCGTCGCCCTTCTTGTAAGGGGTGCCGATCGAGCCGTCGTCGTTGATCTCGCACTCACCGGAGGCGGGGTACGTCTCCGCGTCCCCGGTACCGGGGACGAGATGAAGACTCACCGGCTTCGCGGTGGTCTCCGCCCAGAGGTTGGTACCGGGCAACTCGGCACGGACCTTGACCTCCTGGAACGTTCCCTTGTCCAGCCAGACCCAGGTCGGGAGGTTCACCGTGGACTCGGCCTCCGGCTTCAGCTCGACCTCGGTGTCCGGGACCTTGACCTTGTCGTACGCGTAGTCGGCCAGGGTCTCGGGGGTGGGGGCGTTCGGATCGTCGGGGATCTCGCCGGCGTTCTGCCAGAACATGAGCCGGCCGCACAGCGATGTGTCGTCGATGGTGGTGACGTCCGGAGCGACCCCGTGCCAGAAGTAGCCGTCCTTGCCGAGGTTGTAGTCCTTGTAGCCCTTCGTGGTCGATGGCGTGCCGAAGTGATTGGGGGCGTCGTTCTCGTCCCTGAAGTGGTCGGTCCACAGCTTCGACCCGATCCACCCCTGGCGGATACTGACTTGGCCGCTGCCGTCGGTCTCCGCGAAGTTCTTGAGCTGCTCGGGAGTGAAGAGGGGCTCGTACCAGCAGGGTGGCGGTTCCCAGTTCACGTCCGTCGATGAGAGAGAGCCCCGTTTTCCGCCGGTGGGGCCGCTGACTTGGGTGAGCTTGATCCTGGACCGGGAGGTGGCGGCGGAGATCTCCTCGCCCTTGGCGTCGCCGTACGTACCGCCTTCCCCGACTGCGGCGGCAGGTGTGGAGGTGAGGAGAACTGTGGTGAGCGTTGCGAGTACCAGAGGCAGGGATGCGTCGTGCGGCCTCATCGCTAGCAACCGCCCCTCTTCGAGATGACGGTGTCGGTCTGCCACACGTCCTGTGCGTTCTTGACCATCGTGATCACGTATTGGACCTTGGGGTCCGTGCCCGCCGGATTCCCCTCGACCTCGCCGGTCTTGCGCTGCTTCGTGGACGCCTTGCTTTCGTCAGTGCAGTAGCTGAGAGACGCCGCACCCTTGTTGGCAAGCGTGACCTTGGCGTCGTAAGCCGGCAGTTCGCCGATGACCGTGAGGTTCTTGGCCGTGTACGTCTTGATCCACAGTTGGGCCTGCGACAGACCTGGTTCGGTGGTGTAGAAGGCGAGGGCGTCACCGCCGTCGGGCTCGTTGGCGATGATCGCCGCGTATCCCGCCCGAAGCTCCTCCTTGCCGTCATTGAGTACGGCCTGCTTGTCGGCGTCGCCGCTCGTCCAGTTCTCGAATGTGAGCTGGAAGGTGCTGGGGAGCTTGATCGCTGGGCGCTTCGCGTCGGATGCCTTGGACGGTGGAGCCGAAGCCGACGGACTGCTGGACCCCTTGTCCGCCCCCTTGATGTCGTCCGACGACGAATCGTCGCTCCCGCCGCAGGCGGTGAGTACAAGGGCCGCTGTCGTGGCGAATGCGACGGCGGTGGGCAGGGTGCGGCGGGCCACGGGTGTTCTCCCCCAAAGTGCGGCGACTGTGTGCAACAGGAAACGAAGCTATCAGGAGCGGGTAGAGAGAAGCTGGGCGTCAATGGGGGATTGTGTGGTGGTCGCGAGGTTTGTGACATGACGGTTGCGAACGCGTCGACCCGCTTCGCAACCGAGACGAGTGGCATCGCCACGAGTGATCGTGCGGTGTTGCCGTTGCCCTCAATAAGATCTAATTGACGATGCTCTTCGGCTGGAGCCGGAGATTCCCGTCGGCGTGCATCAGGTTGCCGATTGGGCTTCACGCATGCGCCTTCGGCCCGGGGCCGGGACTCGCACCTTTCCGGTGCTGCGCGTGCTGTTGTTGTCCGAGCCACCCGCCCGGCGGGCTCGGGCCTCGATCTCGACCGAGGCATTGTGGTCGGCGTCGTCCTCGTGCCGGCAGTGGGTACAGACGAACAGCCGGCCGCACCCCTTGCGGGACGCGGGGTCGACCTTGCCGCAGGCGGCGCAGGTCTGGGAGGTGTGGAACGCAGGAACGGCAATCAGCTCAGAACCGTACAAGCGGCACTTGTACTCCAGTTGACGACGGCGTTCTGCAGGGCAGTTGTCCAGGATGGCGCGGTTGAGCCCGGCCTTTTGGGAGACGCTTCGGCCGGGTCGTTCCGGCGTGCCTCTGGCGCTGGAGGTCATCTGAGTCACACGAAGGTCCTCAACGCCGACGAAGCCGTGGCTTTTGGCGAGATCGGTGGTGAGTTTGTGTGTGAAGTCCCTGCGGCGGTTCGTTTCGCGTGTCCTCAGCCGGTCAATGGACGCGAGCGTGGCACGCAGCCGCCGTCTGTACCTGCCTCCTTGGTGTTTCCTGGCGTAGGTGATCTGACGAGCCTTGCGTTGCTCCAGGGCTCCCAGGCGCTGTCGTTCGTGTGAGGTCAGGCCTTCGGGTTTGATGCGGGGCGAGCTCTCGGTGGATACGTAGGCCGAGGCCGCTACCCCGAAGTCCACGCCGCATCCGGGTTTTTCGTTGGGCGCTTGCGGCCTGACGCCTGTTGCCACGCCGAAGGAGATGTGCCAGCCACTTCCATCCCGGTTTACGGTCACGTTGCGGATGGGGCCGCCCAGCGCTCGTGACAGCCGGAAGCGCACCCAGCCCAGTTTGGGCAGACGTACTTCTGCCCAATGCCGGTTGAGTTTGCGTACCTCCACGGTCTGTCCGGGGAGGGAGACCGATAAGCGGTGCGTGCGCTTCTTGCGCTGCGGGAAACGTGCTGGATGATCCGGATTGAAGAAGTTCTCGTACGCTCGGTCCAGATGTCGCAGCACCTGTTGAGCGGCCTGAGCGGGTAGTTCGGCCAGCCACGGCAACTCCGCCCGGGCAATGGTCAGTTGCTTGCACTGCTCGTTGGCCCGCAGGGTGAGCCGGCGTTGAGTCCACAGGTACGCCCGCTGCTCAAGCGCCATGTTCCACAGGGCGCGGCACGTGTGTCCCCAACCGGTCAGGACTCTCTCCTGGCCCTCGCTGGGGTACAGCCGGTAGCGGCGTCCCATGTCGGCCTTCACGCCGTGCACTCTACGGAGTGTGATGAAGGTGTTGCGGGGTGTTTGTGTAGGCCGGGGTCTGTCGTTGTCGGTTCGGCCACTCTGAGGGTGCTGGGTGATCCACTTCATTGCCGCCCTGGTGAAGGGGGGCAGCGCGTCCTTTGGGAACCCCGGTAGGCTCGCTTTACCCCACAACTGTCCCTCCCTCCACACACGACACCAGGACACCCGCCATGGCGCGACGTACCACTTCCAACTCGACGGGAAGCTCGCCGGGTCCGAGGAATCGGACGCCGCAGCCGTTGCCTCGGCGGCGACGTACGTTCGGGGACTTTCTGAAGGCGTTTCTCGCCTTCGTGGCCCTGCTCGTGCTGCTGATCGGGGTGCCCGGGGCGCTGGCCTCGCAGATCGGCTGGCCGCTGCCGAGCGGTTCGCCGAGTCTGGACTGGCTCCAGAAAGAGATCAGCGTCGATACGTTCATCAATACGCTGACCGTCGTCGTCTGGTTCGCCTGGGCCCAGTTCACCGCGTGCGTGCTCGTCGAGGTGAAGGCCGCGCTGTCGGGCGTCGGGCTGCCGAACCGCGTACCCGGCGCCGGTCCGAGCCAGCTGCTCGCGCGGCAGCTCGTCGCGGCGCTGCTGCTCGTCGGCGCGACCGCGGCGAGCTTCACGCCGGGGCTGTCGCAGCTCGGGCAGCAGCTGGAGGGGAACCAGCGGCCGGCCGCCGCGGCAGCGCAGCAGACGCCGGGCGGGCTGCTGGGCCAGCAGCAGGAGCAGGCGGCCTCGACGGCCGCCGCCCTGGCCGAGCAGGCGGCCTCCGCCGCCGCGCACGCCGAGAGCGGGACCGGAGCCCACGCCTCCGACGACGATACGAAGTTCTACCGGATCCAGCCCCCCGAGGGCCGTCACCACGACTCCCTCTGGGAGGTCGCAGAGCGCCACCTCGGCGACGGGCGGCGGTACAAGGAGATCTACCAGCTCAACAAGGACCGTACGCAGCCCGACGGTTCGAAGCTCTCCGAGGCCAGCCTCATCCGGCCCGGCTGGATCATGGAGATGCCCGGCGACGCCCGCGGCGGCGAGCTGGTGGAGATGCCCGACGAGGCCCCGAAGGTCTCGGAGGAAGTTCAGCAGCAGATCTCCGACTACGCCAAGACCGGCGGCGGTGCCGAGGGCGCCGGCGGTCAGCAGGGCGGCTCCGGATCCCTCGACCGTGACACCGCCCACATCAGTCTTCCCGAGCAGCGGCCCGCCCCCGACCAGGGGCACCAGCAGGGTCAGGACGGGCAGCAAGGACAGCAGGGGCAGCAGGGCCAGGAGCACGCCGCCCCCGCCGCCGGGGAGGACGGTGGGTTCGGGCTGCCGCAGGCACTGCTTGGCGCGCCCCTGCTCGCCGCCGGACTCCTCGGCGCCCTCGGCCGGCGTCGCAGGCAGGCCCTGTGGCAGTCCGCCCTCGGTGCCGTCGGCGGCCGTCGCGGCATGGAACCGCCGACGCCCACCGGCGCCGCCGCCGACGCGCAGGACGCGCTGCTGGTGGGGGCCGACCCCGAGGGCGTACGCCTCCTCGACCTCTCCCTGCGCGGGCTCGCCGCCTCGCTCGCGGGTGAGTCCCGGCCGCTGCCGACCGTCTACGCGGCCTGGATGAGCGGCAACGGCGACCTGCACCTCCAACTCGCCCAGCCCGCCGGGAAGCCGCCGGCGCCCTGGCAGCTCGGGCAGGACCAGACGTTCTGGATGCTCGCGCGGGCGGACGCCGAGCGGTACGAGGACGTCGACACGGCCGCCCCCTACCCCGGCCTCGTCAGCCTCGGCACGATGGACGACTCGCGGCTCCTCCTCAACCTGGAGGCCGTGCCCGGCATCGTCTCGCTGAGCGGCCGTGAGCAGGACCGGGCGGGCGTCTTCGCCTCCGTGGCCGCCGAGTTGGCGACGAACGGCTGGTCCGACCGCATGACGATCACCCTCGTCGGCTTCGGCGAGGACCTCACGCCCCTTGCGCCCAACCGGCTCCGCCACCTCGACGACATCGAGGCGCTCGTGGAGACCATGGAGGCGGAGACGCGGCAGCGGCGCGGGGCGCTCGGTGCCGCCGGTCACGACTCCGTGCTGACCGGCCGTACGGGCCCTGCCCAGCACACCCGTTGGGCCCCGCACCTCGTGCTGCTCGCCGCCGAGCCGTCCGCCGAGGACGCCGTCACGCTCGCCGAACTGGCCGCCGACGCAAGCCGGTTGGGCATCGGATACCTCGTCGGTACGCAGTCGGGCGATCTGCCCGGTGCCGCCTGGGAGATGGAGATCACCAGCGAGGGCAAGCTCCTCGCGCCGCTCCTCGGCCTCGAACTCGACGCGCAGCTCCTGCCGGTGTCCCAGCAGCGGGCCGTCGTCGAGCTGTTCACCGATGCCGACCCCGAGCGCGACGACGACCGTCCGACCACCACACCGCCGTTCCTCGTCGACATCAGCGAGCAGGGGCGTCCCGCGGTGTACGCGCGGCTCGTCGGCCCGTACGAGATCATCGGCCTCGAAACGCCGGACGGTGAGCGCAGCCCGTTGCTGCACGAGGCGTTGGCGCTGCTGCTTCTGCACCGTGAGGGTGTGCATCCGCGGGTGTTGTCCTCCGCGCTCTGGCCGCGCGGTGTCACGGACGACGTCCGGGACGCGCTCGTCGAGCGGCTGCGCGCCTGGCTCGGCAACGACCCGGACGGTACGCCGCGGCTCGGCACCGACTCGACCGGGCGGCTCAAGCTCGCCAAGTCCGTCGTGTCCGACCTGGATGTGCTGCGGTCGCTGTACCACGAGGCCACGCAGGGGCGGGGCGCCAACAGCCGTGCCGTGCGCGGGCGACTGCTGACCGATGCGCTGGTGCTGGTGCGGGGGCCGTTGCTCGCGGAGCGGTCGGCCGGGCGGTACGGGTGGCTGACCCACGAGATCATCGACGCCCAACTGCCGTTGCTCGTTGCGGACATCGGGCTCGCCCTGTCCGCGTTCCACCTGGAGAAGGACCGGGCGGAGAAGGCGATCGAGGCGTTGAACGCGGCGCTCGGCTCCGCGCCGGGGGATGAGCGGTTGTGGAACGAGTTGCTTCGGGCCACTCATGCGACCGGGGACAGCGAGCGGTTGAAGAGGCTTGCCTCGGATCTGGTGGCGCGCTCCGGGGCACGCGGCCTGCCGCCCCGGACCGAGGCGTTGCTGGACGAGCTGCTGCCGGCTTGGCGCAGCGGCGTGGCCGCAGTGGGATGAGCGGCTTCCAGTCGATCGACCTGCTGATGATCGGCGGCGCCGCCCTCTGGGGCGGCGTCGTCGGTCTGTTCGTGCCCCGCGCAGCCCACCGCTTCTCCGTCGCCCCCGACGAGCCCTGGCAGACGCGGTGTCCCGAAGGGCATCTCATCGGTGGCTGGGTCGGCCTGGCCCGATGTCGGGAGTGTGGGGGGAGGGCGTACGGGCCCAGCACCCCCCTCGTCGCCCTCGCCACCGCCCTCGTCTGCGGGTTGCTCGCCGCGGCGACCGGGACGCGGCCCGAGCTGGGGGTCTGGCTGTTGGTCGCGCCCCTCGGGGTGCTGCTCGCCGTCGTGGACTTCACCGTGCAGCGGCTACCGGACGTGCTGACGCTGTCGCTCGCGGGAGCCGCCCTGGTCCTGCTCGCGGGAGCAGCCGCCGCGCCCGAGAACGACGGGGACTGGCTGACCGCGCTGTACGGATCCCTCGCCCTCGGCGGCGGCTACTTCGTGCTCTTCCTCATCAACCCCAACGGCATGGGCTTCGGTGACGTGAAGCTGGCGCTGGGGCTCGGGGCCGTCCTCGGCTGGTACGGCTGGGGAGCCCTGCTGCTCGGCACCTTCGCCGGGTTCCTGTTCGGCGGGCTGTACGGGCTGGGCCTCGTGGTCGTCCGCAGGGCCGGGCGCAAGACCTCCATGCCGTTCGGGCCCTTCCTGATCGCGGGCGCCTTCGTGGGCCTGCTCATCGGGGCGTTCGCGGCCTGACATCGAGTGATCACCTGTCCTGACGTCGGGTGATCACCCGGCCTGGCGTACGCTGGATCAGTCCGTCCACACCCCTATGAAAGGGACCGCTCCGGTGACCGAGAAGGCCGACCTCCAGTCCGTCCTCGACCGTGCCGCCGAGGGTGGGCGGATCACCCCGGAAGAGGCGCTCGACCTCTACCGCGACGCCCCGCTGCACGCGCTCGGCGCCGCCGCCGACGCCGTACGCCGCCGTCGGTACGCCGGTACGGAGCACATCGCGACGTACATCATCGAGCGCAACATCAACTACACGAACGTCTGCGTCACGGCGTGCAAGTTCTGCGCGTTCTACGCGCCGCCGAAGGACACCGCCAAGGGCTGGACGCGGGATCTCGAGGACATCCTGCGCCGCTGCGCGGAGACCGTCGAGCTCGGCGGGACGCAGATCATGTTCCAGGGCGGGCACCACCCGGACTTCGGTGTCGAGTACTACGAAGAGCACTTCGCCGCGATCAAGGCCGCCTACCCGCAGCTCGTCATCCACAGCCTGGGGGCGAGCGAGGTCGAGCACATGGCCCGTATCTCCAAGGTCTCCGCCGAGGAGGCGATCCAGCGCATTCACGCCGCCGGGCTCGACTCCTTCGCCGGTGCCGGTGCCGAGCTGCTGCCCGCGCGGCCCCGCAAGGCCATCGCCCCGCTGAAGGAGAGCGGCGAGCGCTGGCTGGAGATCATGGAGGCGGCGCACAACCTGGGCGTCGAGTCCACGTCGACCATGCTCATGGGCACCGGCGAGACCAACGCCGAGCGCATCGAGCACCTGCGGATGATCCGTGACGTACAGGACCGGACGGGCGGCTTCCGGGCCTTCATCCCGTACACGTACCAGCCCGAGAACAACCACCTCAAGGGCCGTACGCAGGCCACGCTCTTCGAGTACCTGCGGATGATCGCCATCGCGCGGCTCTTCATGGACAACATCGCCCACATCCAGGGCAGTTGGCTCACGACCGGCAAGGAGGTCGGCCAGCTGTCGCTGCACTACGGCGCGGACGACCTCGGTTCGATCATGCTGGAGGAGAACGTCGTCTCCTCGGCCGGTGCCAAGCACCGCTCCAACCGTATGGAGATCATCGACCTGATCCGCAAGGCCGGCCGCGTCCCGGCCCAGCGGGCCACGACGTACGAGCACCTCGTCGTCCACGACGACCCGGCGAACGACCCGGTCGACGAGCGGGTCCAGTCCCACATCTCCTCCACGGCGATCGAGGGCGGCACGGCCCACCCGGAGCTGAAGCTCCTCGCCTCCAACTGAGCCCTTACGAGGACCAGTTGGAGACGATCCACACCGCCGACGAGGTACGCGTCGTCTGGGACGGCGGAGAGCCGATCAAGGACGGCGCGGTCGTCGTGGGACGGGACCGGGTGGGGGCCGTCGGGACGTTCGCGGATCTCCGCGAGCGGTTTCCCGACGCACGGGTGCGGCGGTGGCCCGGAGTGCTCGGGCCCGCCCTGGTCCACCGGGGGCCGATTCCGGACGCCCCGACAGCGCGCGAACGCATTCACGCGGTGCTGAAGCTGGGCGCGGTGGTCGTGCTGGAGGAGTACGCCGACTCACCCGAACTCCGGGCCGCCGCCGGGCGGACGGATGTCGTCGTGCTGCCGAGTGCGGCGCCGCCGGCGATTCGGGAGGTGGGGCGGGCCGACCTTGCCGTGTTCGCCCCGGACGGCACGTGTATCGCCACCGTTTGCGCGGGGCGGCTTGTGCATCGGCGTCGGTAGCCTCGTAGCTCCGCTGGTTGGCTGGGTATCGGGTGCGGGTTTGTCGTGGTTGCCCGCGCAGTTCCCCGCGTCCCTAAATGCGGCACCCCTGCTTTTAAGGGGCGCGGGGAACTGTGCGGGCAACCCCTACCCACCCGCACTGGAAAAGTGACCCTACTCACCCGGTGAACGCCTCGGCGAAATCTCCCGCCTCCTGCTCAACGCCACTGCAATTCGTCGCCGCGTCATCGGAATCCGCATCGTCCCCTTCACACGGCTGGTCCCGGAACGTCGACCACATCGACACCCACGCCACCCCCTTCTCCTCCGCGAACGAGCGAACCTGGGCCGCGTCGGACAGGGAGAACGTCTCGTTGTCGACGTCGTTGACGCCGATCATCGAGGTGAGGGCGAGCCCCTTCCAGGCCCCGTCGTCCGACAGCCCGAAGACGTCCTCCAGCTGATCGTGGGCGGCCTCGGCCGACGTCTCCGCGTAGTCGCCCATGTCCTCGTCGTACGAACTGCCGTAGTTCATGGTCATGATGTTGACCGTGGAGACCTGGACGCCCTTGTCGTTGGCGGACTCCAGCAGCGCCAGGCTGTCGTTGTCGAGCCCGGACGGCATCACGGGCAGGGTGAAGGTGACCGCGAGGTCGGAGCGCTCCTTCTGGAGCAGGGCGATCGCCTCGGAGCGCAGTGCGACCGAGTCGGAGTCGGTCAACTGCTTGCCCTCGATATCGAAGTCGGCCTCCGTCGCCCCGGCGGCGTCGAGCGCGGCCCCGTAGGCTTCGGCCAGTTCGGAGGCGGTGTCGCAGGTCGAGGCGAGCTCCTTGCCGGAGGCGCCGCCGAAGGAGACGCGCACCGCGCCACCGGACTCCGTGAGCGCCGATATACGGGACTTGACCGCCGAGTCGCCGATGGCCGTCGTGCCGTTCCACTTCGGTGTGCAGCTGCTGCCGCCCGCGATGACGAAGGCCAGGTTGTACGTGGCCGGGGAGCCGGCCGAGTCGTTGTCGGAGGCGGTGGTGGCGCTGACGTACGGGGCGTACGTGGTGGCCGACGCCGCCGAGGCCGAGGCCGACGGCGACTGCGAGGCCCCCGCCGCCGATGGCTGTGAGGACGACGATGACGACGACTCCGAGTCCGGCTCCGAGGAGCACCCGGCGCAGGTCAGGGCCGCCAGACAGACGAACCCTGCAGTCGGCTTGAGGAAACTCCGCATTGCGTATGCACCGCTCTCTGGTTCACGTCGTGGGCTGAAAACGTCTCACAGGCGACCGCGGTCCACGAAGCCGAGCGGAACTCTCTCAGGGAAACGACAGGATCAGGCATTTCTCATGGCCCACTCACAAGGAAATCAGAGTTTCGGACACATAAAGGCTGCCTAATATCCGGGGAATGCATTCCGAGCCTGCCATCGAATCCCGCGCCGCTGGGCGTGGCCGCCGCCGCAAACGCGGCAACGGGTCCAACGGGTCCGAAGACGGTCCCGTGTTCGTTGACAACTCCGGGCGCAGAGCGAAGCTGCTGCGCCGGATCGGCCTCCTCCTGGGCGTCGTCTGCATCGGGTACGCGGTCGTGCTCGGCATGGCGTTCATGGGCTGGGGCCCCTCACTCTCCCCGTCCTCGCTGCTGCCCTTCGGGGGCGGCGGCCCGGGCAACCAGAACTCCCGGCCCGGCGGCGGTGCCCAGCCGCAGGGCGGCACCGGCAGCCCGCCCGCGCAGCCCACCGGCGTCCCGCCCACGGGCGTCGCCACCGGCGCCCCGCCGGCCGGAGCCGCGCCCACCGCCGCCCCGTCGGCATCCGCGGACCCCGCCTCCGTCTCCGCTCCGTCCGCGTCCGCCTCGGCGGCCGTGGCCGCCAACTGACCGGAACGCACTCACACTCATGGCTACTACGACGCCCTCGCGCGGCCGCAGGCGCGCCCCGTCCCGGATGACCCGGGCCGCGGGCAAGGCCGCGGCGCTGCAGAAACCGCGTGTCATCCTCGCCCTGCTGCTCCTTCTCGCACTCACCAGCGTGATGCTGCTCGACGGCTATCTGCGCGCCGAGGTCGGCGGCGACGAGCGCGTACGCAGCAACGCCAGCTCCAGCAAGGTCCCCGACAAGATCCTCGACGGCGGGCCGATCCTCTCCTTCCGGGGCGGAGAGGCCCAGAGCCAGTCCGTCCCCGAGAAGACCATCGCGCTCACCTTCGACGACGGCCCCAACCCCACCTGGACTCCGCAGATCCTGAAGATCCTTGAGGAGAACGACGTCCCGGGCACGTTCTTCGTGGTCGGCTCGATGGTGTCGCGCTATCCGAGCATCGTGAAGGACCTGGTGAACCAGGGCAACGAGATCGGCATCCACACCTTCACGCACGTCGACCTCTCGTACCAGAGCGACGACCGGATCGCCCGCGAGATGGACCAGACGCAGCTCGCGCTCGCGGGTGCGGCGGGCATCACGACCACGCTGTTCCGTGCCCCGTACTCCTCCGAGGCGGACGCCATCGACAACTACAGCTGGCCCGTCTACAAGAAGCTCGGCGAGGAGGGCTACACCAGCGTCTTCGTCGACACCGACAGCGACGACTGGAAGCGCCCGGGCGTCTCGAAGATCATCAAGTGGGCCACGCCGTCGAAGAACAAGGGCGCGTCCGTCCTCTTCCACGACGCGGGCGGCGAGCGTTCCCAGACGGTCAAGGCCCTCGGGACGTACATCAAGAAGATGAAGGCGAAGGGCTACACCTTCACCACCATCAGCGGCGCGATCCGGCAGACGGAGAGCGCGAACCAGCAGGCCAACGGCCAGACCGGCCAGGCCGCCCAGAACGGTCAGCAGCCCGGCAGTGAGCAGAGTGAGCAGGCGGGCGGTCAGGTGCCCGGCGGCCAGCAGGGCCAGCAGGGTCAACAGCAGGGGCAGAACGGTCAGTTGGGGCAGTCGGGCCAGGCCGGGGGAGTCAACAGCCTCCAGGCCGCCCACCGCACCGCCACCGGCACCACCCTCTACGAAGGCAAGGCCCTCGTCGCGGCCGTCGCCGTCGCCGAGTGGACCGTACCGGGGCTCGCGGCCGGTCTCGCCGTCGTCGGTGTCTCCGTCATGGGCCGCTTCGGGATGATGCTGATCCTTGCCCGCAGGCACTACCGGCAGCGCAACAAACGCCGGTTCAGCTGGGGGCCGACCGTCACGCAGCCCGTCAGCGTGATCGTGCCCGCGTACAACGAGAAGGAGTGCATCGCCAACACCCTTGAGTCGCTGGCGAAGAGCACGCATCCGATCGAGATCATCGTGGTCGACGACGGGTCGACGGACGACACGTCCCAGATCGCGCGCGATGCGGCACGGTCCTTCGGCATGACGAACGTCCGGGTCATCCGCCAGGAGAACGCGGGCAAGCCGGCCGCCCTCAACAACGGTGTCCGCAGCGCGAGTTACGACATCGTCGTGATGATGGACGGTGACACGGTCTTCGAGCCGGACGCCGTGCACCAGCTCGTCCAGCCCTTCGCGGACCCGGAGGTCGGCGCGGTCGCGGGCAACGCCAAGGTCGGCAACCGCAACACGATCATCGGCGCCTGGCAGCACATCGAGTACGTGATGGGCTTCAACCTCGACCGCCGCATGTACGACCTGCTGCGCTGCATGCCCACGATCCCGGGCGCGATCGGCGCGTTCCGCCGGGACGCCGTCCTGGAGGTCGGCGGCATGAGCGAGGACACGCTCGCCGAGGACACCGACATCACCATCGCGATGCACCGCGGTGGCTGGCGGGTCGTCTACCAGGAGCACGCCAGGGCCTGGACGGAGGCGCCCGCCTCGCTCAAGCAGCTGTGGTCCCAGCGCTACCGCTGGTCGTACGGGACGATGCAGGCGCTGTGGAAGCACCGCAAGTCCCTTACGGACAAGGGACCTTCGGGCCGCTTCGGCCGGGTCGGTATGCCGCTGGTCGTCATCTTCCAGATCGTCACGCCGGTCTTCGCCCCGCTGATCGACGTGTTCACCGCCTACTCGATGATCTTCATCGACTTCAAGGCGGCCCTGCTCGCCTGGCTGGCCGTCCTGGGTCTCCAACTCGTCTGCGCGGCCTACGCGTTCCGGCTGGACCGGGAGAAGTACCGCTACCTGCTGATGATGCCGCTGCAGCAGCTCGCGTACCGGCAGATGATGTACCTCGTCCTCATCCACTCCTGCATCACCGCCCTCACCGGCGGCCGTCTGCGCTGGCAGAAGCTGAAGCGCACGGGCGAGGTCGGCACACCGGCGGGGGTCAGCTGATGAGCTGGGGGACGGATCAGCCGGGCTACCCGCAGGAGCAACCACAGGGCTACGGCCATGGGTCCGGATACGGGTCCGGGTGCGGGTCCGGCCAGCAGCAACAGCCGTACGGGCAGCCGCAGTACGGTGGCGAGCCGTACCCCCAGCAGTACGCCGGCAACGACCAGCGGGGGTACGCACCGGAGTACGCCCAGGGGTACGCCCCGGCGGACTACACCGCGTACCCCGTGCCGGAGCAGGCGCCGGGCGACACCGCACAGCTGCCGACGGTGGAACCACCGCCGGTGGAAGGGGAGTTCGCGGCCACCACCGAGGCCGAGGCCGAGCTTCGCGGCCGGGAGCCGGAGCCCGAACCGGCCCAGGCCCAGGCCCCGGACGCGCCGCCGAAGCCCGCCGGCCGCGACCGCTACTTCGACACCCTGCGCGCGGTCGCCCTGGTCCGCGTCGTCACGTACCACACGTTCGGGTGGGCCTGGGCGGGCATGGTCTTCCCCTCCATGGGGATCATGTTCGCGCTGGCCGGCACGCTGATGGCGAAGTCGCTGGAGCGGCCCGCCCTCAAGGTGATCAGGAGCCGGATCCGTCGGCTCCTGCCGCCCTTCTGGTTCTGGGGATTCTTCGTCGTCACCGCGATGCTGATCCACGACTGGATGCCCGGCTGGCAGATCGTCTACTGGATCGTGCCGCTCGGCGACCCGCCGGGCAACGCGTGGGGCGAGCAGGCCTGGGAGATCCTCTGGTACCTGCGGACGTACCTGTGGTTCGTGCTGCTCTCGCCGCTGCTCCTTAGGGTGTTCCGGCTGGCCCCGGTCGCGGTGCTCGTCCTCTCCCTCGCCCCGATCCTGGTCGTCCACTTCCTGTGGGAGCCGCCGGACGACCGCTTCGGGAGCGCGCTCACCGACCTGGCCACGTTCCTCTTCTGCTGGATGCTCGGCTTCGCGCACCGCGACGGTGTCCTGCAACGGCTCAAGCCGTTCGCCGTCGTCGTCCTCTCGCTCGCCGCGATCGGCTACGCCGGCTGGTACGCCTTCACGCACCAGGCCGAGACGGGCTCGTACGACCTCGACGACATCCCGCTGGCGCAGGCCTTCTGGTCGGCGGGGTTCGTGACGCTCCTGATGTACGCGAAGGCGCACTTCCGGATCGACTTCGCCGGGCTGGCCCGCTTCAAGCGCCTCGACCGGATCGTGACGATCTTCAACGCCCGTGCCGTGACCCTCTACCTCTGGCACGAGATCGCACTGATCCTGGCCGTCCCGCTGATCGACCAGTTCTGGAACGTACCGGCCTTCGAGACGTATCTGCCGCTGGAGAGCCAGTGGTTCATGTTCGGCATCGGCTGGATCCTCATCGCCGTGTTCATCCTGCTCTGCGGCTGGGTGGAGGACGTGGCGGCGAAGAAGAAGCCGAGGCTGCTGCCCTGAGTGCCCTTCACGGGTCTCACGGCGGGATTCCGACCGGCGTACGGGCCGGGTGCTGGAGAGTCACCCGGCCCGTACTGCCACAATGGGGGTGTGACCCGCGCATCCCTGAACAAGCAGCCGCACGAAGTCGCCTCGATGTTCGACGACGTGGCGGAACGCTACGACCTGACGAACGACGTGCTGTCGCTCGGCCAGGACCGGGTCTGGCGCAAGGAGGTCGCGAAGGCGGTCGACGCGCGGCCCGCGCAGAAGATCCTCGACCTCGCCGCGGGCACCGCCACCTCCTCGCTGCCCTTCGCTCGCACGGGTGCGTACGTCGTCCCCTGCGACTTCTCCCTCGGGATGCTCCGGGTCGGCAAGAAGAACCACCCCTGGCTGCCGCTCACCGCGGGGGACGCCACGAAGCTGCCGTTCAAGGACGACACCTTCGACGCGGTGACGATCTCCTTCGGCCTGCGGAACGTACAGGACACGGACACCGCGCTGCGCGAGCTGTACCGGGTGACCAGGCCCGGCGGACGCGTCGTCATCTGCGAGTTCTCGCACCCGACCTGGGCGCCCTTCCGCACGGTCTACACCGAGTACCTGATGCGCGCCCTCCCGCCGGTGGCCCGCGCGGTCTCCTCCAACCCCGACGCGTACGTCTACCTCGCCGAGTCCATCCGCGACTGGCCCGACCAGCCGGCCCTCGCCGAACGCCTCACCAAGGCGGGTTGGTCGAAGGTGGCCTGGCGCAACCTGACGGGCGGGGTCGTGGCCCTGCACAGGGGCTACAAGCAGACCCCATAAGCAGGCTCCATAAGCCGCTTCTCCCAGGGGCACGGGGAGCTTTCAGGGGCGCGGGGAACGGCGCAGTCCTTCGCCCCGCCACCTACCGCAGCACGGCAAACGGATCCTCCGGCTCATCGAGCTCCCGGTACAACCCTCCGTGCGGCGGCCCACCCCGCCGAGGCTCCCGCACACCCGCCCCGCCCCCGCCTTCCCCCTCGCCGAAGTCGAACCACACAGTGACGACCGCACCGCGAGCCACCTCGGACCCCGGCAGCGGATACTGGCGTACGACGTAATCGACGACGGTCAGATGGAAGTCGGGCCGGTCCGGCGCGGCGAGCAGCACCCCACGCGCCTCGGCCGTCTCGCGCGCGTCCACGGCCATCAGACCGACGAGCCGCGGTACGCGCACTTCGGGTGTCTTGGGTGTTATGCGCACAGACGTCACCCCCAGCGGTACCGGCAGAGTAAGCCCTGCCGAGCCGTGCCGGAAGGTGTCGGAAAGCCCGGCCGGACGCCCCCGGCAGCCCTCGAAAACCGGACGAGAACCGGGCGCGAGCCGGACGAGAACCGGGCGGGAGCCGGGCGGGCGCCTGGCCGGAAACCGTCAGAGAGCCAACCGGTAGCAGTGCCCCAGCTGGTCCGACGTCTCCGTCGTGAACGTCTCGGCGAGTTCCATGCCGAGGCGTCTGGTCACCGCGATCGAGCGCTCGTTGCGGGAGTTCACCATGGCGACCACGCTGGGCACGCCCGTCGCGCGCACCCTCTCCAGGGTGATCCGCGCGGCCGCGGTGACGTACCCCTTGCCCCAGTGCTTGCGCCCGAGCCGCCAGCCGATCTCGATCTCGCCCTTCGGCCCCCACTCGCGCGGCCACGGCTGCGCGCCGGTGAAGCCGATGACCTGGCCCTCCTCGTCGAGCATGGTCCAGAAGCAGAATCCGTACTCGGCGTCGTGCCGGCGCTGCCGGGCGGTCAACTCCTCGTAGAAGGACAGCTCGGCCGGCTTTCCGCCGTGGAACTCCATCACGTCCGGGTCGGCGAAGACCCGGTGCCAGGCGAACGCGTCCTCGTCGGTCGGGACGCGCAGGTGTACCACGGGGAGAGCTCGGTTCACGGGGCAGCCCTTCAGCCAGGTGATCAGTACCGCTGCATAGACTGCCCATGTCCCGTGCCCCTCAGCACGCGGATTTCGAGACTTCGCACTTCGAGACCTAGAGCCTTCGAGACTTGGGGAGAACCCGCCGTGACCGAGTCCCAGCCCCTCTCCGAACACACCGCCGATGTGATCGTCGTCGGGGCCGGGCCAGCCGGTTCCACCACCGCCTACTACTTGGCCAAGGCCGGACTGGACGTCCTGCTCCTCGAAAAGACCGCGTTCCCGCGGGAGAAGGTGTGCGGTGACGGGCTGACACCGCGCGCCACCAAACAGCTCGTCTCCATGGGCATCGACATCTCGGAGGAGGCGGGCTGGCTCCGGAACAAGGGGCTCCGCATCATCGGCGGCGGCGTCCGCCTCCAGCTGGACTGGCCGGATCTCGCCGCCTACCCCGACTACGGACTCGTACGGAAGCGGGACGACTTCGACGAGCAGCTGGCCCGGCAGGCGCAGAAGGCGGGCGCGCGGCTGCACGAGCGATGCAATGTCGGCGCCCCGATCATCGACGACCGCACGGGCCGGATCACCGGTGTGCACGCGAAGCTCGGCGACGCCGACTCCAAGGAGAAGCGCGAGGTCACCTTCCACGCGCCCCTCGTGGTCGCCGCCGACGGCAACTCGACCCGGCTGTCGCTGGCGATGGGCCTGCACCGCCGCGAGGACCGTCCGATGGGCGTCGCGGTCCGTACGTACTTCACGTCCCCGCGCCACGACGACGACTACCTGGAGTCGTGGCTGGAACTGTGGGACAAGCGCGGCCCGGGCGAGGACCGGCTGCTGCCCGGCTACGGCTGGATCTTCGGCATGGGCGACGGCACGTCCAACGTCGGCCTGGGCGTCCTCAACACCACGTCCTCCTTCAAGGAGCTGGACTGGCGCGAGGTCCTGAAGGCCTGGTGCGCCTCGATGCCCGCGGACTGGGGCTACACCCCGGAGAACATGACGATCCCGATCCGGGGCGCCGCCCTCCCGATGGCCTTCAACCGCCAGCCCCACTACACGAAGGGCCTGTTGCTCGTCGGTGACGCGGGCGGCATGGTGAACCCCTTCAACGGCGAGGGCATCGCGTACGCCATGGAGTCGGGCCAGATCGCCGCCGACGTCATCGTCCAGGCGCACGCCCGTGCGACCCCCGCCCAGCGCGAACTCGCCCTCCAGCGCTACCCGAAGGTCCTCAAGGACACCTACGGTGGCTATTACACGCTGGGCCGCGCCTTCGTGAAGCTCATCGGCAACCCGAAGGTCATGAAGATCGCCACGCAGCGGGGTCTCACGCACCCCATTCTGATGAAGTTCACGCTGAAGATGCTGGCCAACCTGACCGACCCGACGGGCGGCGACGCGATGGACCGCATCATCAACGGCCTCTCCAAGGTGGCCCCGAAGGCGTAACACGCGACCACCGGCCCGGCCTGCCGAACCCGCCCGAACCGGGACGAGGCACGCCGGCCGGTGAGGCGTGGCTACGGGTGGGGCCGCTGAGGCACGGCTGAGGGCCGCTCCCCGTGTTGGGGGAGCGGCCCTTCAATGTGCGTGGCCGAGGCCCGGAGAAGCCCGGTCAGGGGCCGGGAAGGCGTGACCTGGGTCAGAGGACGCGTACCGCGCCGCTCGCCGGGTAGCCCGACAGGTCCTGGATGACGACACCCTTCGAGGGGTTCGCGGCGTCCAGGTACTGGCCGTTACCGATGTAGACGCCCACGTGGTACGCCGAGCCCGCGCCACCCCAGTACAGGATGTCGCCGACCTGGACGTTGGACAGCGAGACCGGGGTGCCGGCCACGGACTGGTCCTGGGAGACGCGCGGCAGATCCACGCCGACCTGCTTGTACGCGGCCTGCACCAGGCTGGAGCAGTCCCACGCGTCCGGGCCGCTGGCGCCCATGACGTAGGCGTCGCCGAGCTGCGCCTTGAGGAAGTTGATGACCGTGCCGACGCTGCCGCTCGCGGGGGCGGGGACGTCGCTGTCGGCCGACGTCGAGGTGAGCGTGGTCCGCGCCGACGACCGGGTGGCACGCTCGGCCGCGGCCTTGCGGGCGTCCTCGGCCTTCTGCTTGGCCTCAGCCTTCTTCTTGGCGTCGGCGAGGTCCGCCTTGGCCTGCTTGGCGGCCTTCGCGGCGGCGGCGTCGCGCTCGGCGCGCAGCTGGTAGTCGGCCGCGGCCTGCTGGGTGACCTCCGCCGACTCGGCGACCTGAGCGGTCATGTCGGCCGTGAGGGTGGGCAGCTCGATGGTCTGGGTCACCGGCTCGGCAGCGTTCGCCGATCCGGCCGCACCGGCCACTGCCAGGGTGCTGAGGACGCCACCGGCAACTCCGGCGCGCATCGCGAGCGCCGAGCTGCTGCGAGGCCGGGGTTTCCGGTGGCTGCGTATGTGAGCGGTGTGGGACATAGGGACAACCGGTATCAGGGGCTCCTCCATACCTTCAAGAAACGTGTGGTGCGCCACAGTTGTTCAATGGGCCGCCCGAATCCCGGGCGTGGCGTTCCTTATTGACGCCGTAACGGGCATTGCGGACACTGCCCGTGAAGCCTGTGATCACGGTCTTTCAGCGTTACGCCCGAATTGCCCGCGACCTACCACTCGTTGGAGCGGTTGGCCAAGCCCGGTTGTTTCCCGGCCGTTACCAATGTGACGCAGGTCACGGAACGGCTGCCTCTGTGGCGGTGTCGCGCGCGTGAGACGGGGGAGCCGTGGAGGTCGGGCCGACGACCCGTTCCGCTCGTGAACGGATGCACGCGCGATGCGCGCACCCGGGTCGTCCACACCGGGCACTCCAACTCCCCCCGAAGTGTGAACGAGTTCCTCTATCAAGCGCCGATGTCCAACACCAATTTGCCTTGGATCTCGCGGCCTTGATAGTGCGCCGAAGCCTGGACCAGCGACGACGGGCGAAAATGTCACCTCTGGTGATCACTCGGACGCTTCTCGTACGAAGATCGGCACTCATCCGACTTCATGATCCTTCGCTGGGTGGTGGAGATCACAAAGACGTTGTCGTACCCCGTGTCGCAGATCACAGACCCGCAGGCATAAGATGCGGGGCAGTTGGGCTTGTGACCTGCTTCACATGTACGCGATCTTCGTGGAGCCGCACGGAGCTCGTGGGCCTCATGAGGTTCATGGGGCATGCGAGGCAGGGAGCGACGCCTGATGCAACCGCCAGCAGTCAATGCCGACTGAGAGGAGCGAGGAGCGGTGAACGCGTATGCGCCCATCCTCGTACTGGGAGCCCTCGGAGCAGGCTTTGCGATCTTCTCCGTGGTCATGGCCACGCTTATCGGTCCAAAGCGATACAACCGGGCCAAGCTCGAAGCCTACGAGTGCGGTATCGAGCCGACCCCCACGCCGGCAGGCGGCGGGCGGTTCCCCATCAAGTACTACCTGACGGCGATGCTCTTCATCATTTTCGATATCGAGATCGTCTTCCTCTATCCCTGGGCCGTCACGTTCGACGCACTCGGGGTTTTCGGGCTCGTGGAGATGCTGCTCTTCGTGCTCACCGTCTTCGTCGCGTACGCGTACGTGTGGCGGCGAGGCGGCCTGGAATGGGACTGAAACCCGCATGGGACTGAACCCCGCAAGGGACTGAGCCCCGTATAGGGGACAGAGGAGCCACTGAGCATGGGACTCGAAGAAAAGCTGCCGAGCGGCTTCCTGCTGACCACCGTCGAGCAGGCCGCGGGATGGGTGCGCAAGTCGTCCGTCTTCCCCGCCACCTTCGGCCTCGCCTGCTGCGCCATCGAGATGATGACGACGGGCGCGGGCCGCTACGACCTGGCGCGCTTCGGCATGGAGGTCTTCCGCGGCTCGCCGCGCCAGGCCGACCTGATGATCGTCGCCGGACGCGTCAGCCAGAAGATGGCGCCGGTCCTGAGGCAGGTCTACGACCAGATGCCGAACCCCAAGTGGGTGATCTCCATGGGGGTTTGCGCCTCGTCGGGCGGCATGTTCAACAACTACGCGATCGTGCAGGGCGTCGACCACATCGTCCCTGTCGACATCTATCTGCCCGGCTGTCCGCCACGGCCCGAGATGCTGATGGACGCGATTCTCAAGCTCCACCAGAAGATCCAGTCCTCGAAGCTCGGCGTGAACGCCGAGGAGGCGGCCCGCGAGGCGGAGGAAGCGGCGCTCAAGGCGCTCCCCACCATCGAGATGAAGGGCCTGCTGCGGTGAGCGACGCTAACGGCAACGGGGTGAACCCCGAGAAGGACCTCGGCGCCTCCAACCTCCCGGGCCAGCGCGGCGACGGCGGTGAGGAGATCCGCGTCCAGCGCGGCATGTTCGGCGCCAACAACGGCGGGGACACCTCCGGCTACGGCGGCCTGGTCCGCTCGATCCGGCTGCCGGGAGCGGCCTCCCGCCCGTACGGCGGCTGGTTCGACGAGGTCGCCGACGAGCTCGAAGGCGCCCTGGAGGAACAGGGTCTCGTCCCCGAGAACGCGATCGAGAAGACGATCGTCGACCGCGACGAGATGACCTTCCACATCGACCGCGAGCACCTGCTCCAGGTCGCCCAGACCCTGCGCGACGACCCGGCCCTGCGCTTCGAGCTCTGCACCGGAGTGAGCGGAGTCCACTACCCGCAGGACAAGGGCCGCGAGCTGCACGCCGTCTACCACCTGCGCTCGATCACCCACAACCGGCTGATCCGTCTGGAGGTCAGCGCCCCGGACAGCGAGCCGCGCATCCCGTCCCTGGTCACGGTCTATCCGACGAACGACTGGCACGAGCGCGAGACGTACGACTTCTTCGGCATCGTCTTCGAGGGCCACCCGGCGCTGACGCGGATCATGATGCCGGACGACTGGCAGGGCTTTCCGCAGCGCAAGGACTATCCCCTCGGCGGCATCCCCGTCGAGTACAAGGGCGCCCAGATCCCGGCTCCGGACCAGCGGAGGTCGTACTCATGAGCACGTCGCACGCATCTGCCGCTTCGGCGCGCGAGACCACCGAGGGCACCGTCTACACGGTCACCGGCGGCGACTGGGACGAGGTCGTCCAGACCGCGGCCAAGGCCGACGACGAGCGCATCGTCGTCAACATGGGCCCCCAGCACCCGTCCACGCACGGCGTGCTCCGGCTCATCCTGGAGATCGACGGCGAGACGGTCACCGAGGCCCGCTGCGGCATCGGTTATCTGCACACCGGCATCGAGAAGAACCTCGAATTCCGTACGTGGACACAGGGCACGACCTTCGTGACGCGCATGGACTACCTGACGTCGTTCTTCAACGAGACCGCGTACTGCCTGGCCGTCGAGAAGCTCCTCGGCATCGAGGACCAGATCCCGGACCGCGCCACGATCATCCGGGTGCTCCTGATGGAGCTGAACCGGCTCTCCTCGCACCTGGTGTGCATCGCCACCGGCGGCATGGAGCTCGGCGCCACCACGATCATGATCTACGGCTTCCGTGACCGTGAGCTCATCCTCGACATCTACGAGCTGATCACCGGCCTGCGCATGAACCACGCGTACATCCGGCCCGGCGGCCTCGCCCAGGACCTGCCCCCGGGTGCGGTGGACCAGATCCGCGAGTTCGTGAAGAAGATGCAGAAGAACCTTCCCGAGTACGACAAGCTCGCCACCGGGAACCCCATCTTCAAGGCCCGTATGCAGGACATCGGCCATCTCGACCTGGCCGGCTGCATGGCCCTCGGCGCCACGGGCCCGATCCTCCGCTCGGCCGGTCTGCCGCACGACCTGCGCAAGGCGCAGCCGTACTGCGGCTACGAGACGTACGACTTCGACGTCCCGACCACCGACACCTGCGACGCGTACGGGCGCTTCCTGATCCGTCTCGAGGAGATGCGCCAGTCGCTGCGGATCGTCGAGCAGTGCCTGGACCGGCTGCAGCCCGGCCCGGTCATGGTCACCGACAAGAAGATCGCCTGGCCCGCCCAGCTCGCGCTCGGCCCCGACGGACTCGGCAACTCGCTCGACCACATCAAGCAGATCATGGGCACCTCCATGGAGGCCCTGATCCACCACTTCAAGCTGGTGACCGAGGGGTTCCGCGTGCCGCCGGGACAGGCGTACGCGGCCGTCGAGTCGCCCAAGGGCGAACTCGGGGTGCACGCCGTTTCCGACGGAGGCACCCGCCCCTACCGGGTCCACTACCGGGACCCGTCCTTCACCAATCTGCAGGCCATGGCGGCGATGTGCGAGGGCGGCCAGATCGCCGACGTCATCGTCGCCGTCGCGTCCATCGACCCCGTGATGGGAGGCGTCGACCGGTGACCACGACCCCCGAGGGCGTCAGCCTGGGCATGCCCCAACTGCCCGCGCCCGACTACCCGGACGACGTTCGAGCCAGGCTGGAGGCGGACGCGCGCGAGATCATCGCCCGCTACCCGGACTCCCGGTCCGCCCTCCTGCCGTTGCTGCATCTCGTGCAGTCGGAGGAGGGCCACGTCACGCGCACCGGGCAGCGGTTCTGCGCGGAGATGCTCGACCTGACCACGGCCGAGGTCACCGCGGTCGCGACCTTCTACTCGATGTACCGGCGCAAGCCGAGCGGTGACTACCAGGTGGGCGTCTGCACCAACACCCTGTGCGCGGTCATGGGCGGTGACGCGATCTTCGAGTCCCTCCAGGACCACCTCGGTGTCGGCAACGGCGAGACCACCGACGACGGCCTGGTCACCCTGGAGCACATCGAGTGCAACGCGGCCTGCGACTTCGCGCCGGTCGTGATGGTCAACTGGGAGTTCTTCGACAACCAGACCGTGGCGAGCGCGAAGCGCCTCGTCGACGACCTGCGCGCGGGAACACAGGTCGAGCCGACGCGCGGTGCCCCCCTGTGCACCTTCAAGGACACCGCCCGCATCCTGGCGGGCTTCCCCGACGAGCGCGAGGGCGCGGTCGAGGCGAGCGGCGGCGCCGGCCCCGCTTCGCTGATCGGGCTCCGGCTGGCCAAGGGGGAGACGGGCCCCGCGCGTGTGGTGCATCCGCGAGGGTCCGGCGCTCCCCAGGACGCGCCGCCGCACGACCCGTCCCCGTCCGAGCACCTCAGTTCGCACGACGCACCGCAGGACACGTCGGCCTCCGACCCGTCCCACCCGGCCGGGCCCACTGCCGAGGAGGGGGAGTGATGACCTTGTCCACTCAATACGGGGGCACCTCCCAGCCGGAGGCCGGCGGAGAGACGAGCCCCGAGAAGCTGCTCTCACCGGTGCTGTCCGCCTTCTGGGACGAGGACAAGTCCTGGTCGCTGGACGTCTACCGGAGGCACGACGGGTACGAGGGCCTGCGCAAGGCGCTCGCGATGTCGCCGGACGACCTCATCGCGTATGTGAAGGACTCCGGTCTGCGCGGCCGTGGCGGCGCGGGATTCCCCACCGGAATGAAGTGGCAGTTCATTCCCCAGGGTGATGGAAAGCCTCACTATCTAGTTGTCAACGCCGACGAATCGGAGCCGGGCACCTGTAAGGACATCCCGCTTCTCTTCGCGAACCCGCACAGCCTCATTGAGGGCATTGTCATCGCCTGTTATGCGATCCGGTCGTCGCATGCATTCATCTATCTGCGTGGTGAAGTCGTCCCCGTGCTCAGGCGGTTGCACGAGGCCGTACGCGAGGCCTATGCGGCGGGCTACCTCGGCGAGAACATCCTGGGCAGCGGACTGGATCTCCAGCTCACCGTGCACGCGGGCGCGGGCGCGTACATCTGCGGTGAGGAGACCGCGCTGCTCGACTCGCTCGAAGGCCGCCGTGGACAGCCGCGACTTCGTCCCCCTTTCCCTGCCGTCGCGGGCCTCTATGCGTGTCCGACTGTTGTGAATAACGTCGAGTCCATCGCGTCGGTTCCCGCGATTCTCCACAAGGGCAAGGAATGGTTCCGGTCGATGGGAAGCGAGAAGTCCCCGGGCTTCACGCTCTACTCCCTCAGCGGCCATGTCACCAGCCCCGGCCAGTACGAGGCCCCGCTCGGCATCACACTCCGTCAGCTCCTCGACATGAGCGGCGGCATCCGGAAGGGACACCGCCTCAAGTTCTGGACGCCGGGCGGCTCCTCCACCCCGATGTTCACCGACGAGCACCTCGACGTCCCTCTTGACTACGAAGGAGTGGGCGCCGCGGGTTCCATGCTCGGCACAAAAGCACTCCAGTGCTTCGACGAGACGACCTGCGTCGTCCGTGCGGTCACGCGGTGGACCGAGTTCTACGCCCACGAGTCCTGCGGCAAGTGCACGCCCTGCCGCGAAGGGACGTACTGGCTCGTGCAGTTGCTGCGCGACATCGAGGCCGGCAAGGGCGTCATGTCCGACCTCGACAAGCTGAACGACATCGCCGACAACATCAACGGCAAGTCCTTCTGCGCCCTCGGCGACGGTGCCGCCTCGCCGATCTTCTCCTCGCTCAAGTACTTCCGCGCGGAGTACGAGGAGCACATCAACGGCCGGGGCTGCCCCTTCGACCCCGCCAAGTCGACGGCCTGGGCCGACAAGGAAAAGCACACGGAGGTGAACGCATGACGGTAACCACGAGCGCTCCCTCCGGAGGCGGGGAGGCGGCGGTTCCGCCGGAGGATCTCGTCTCGCTGACCATCGACGGCGTCGAGATCAGCGTGCCCAAGGGCACCCTGGTCATCCGCGCGGCCGAACAGCTCGGCATCGAGATCCCCCGCTTCTGCGACCATCCGCTCCTCGACCCGGCCGGTGCCTGCCGTCAGTGCATCGTCGATGTCGAGGGCCAGCGCAAGCCCATGGCGTCCTGCACGATCACCTGCACGGACGGGATGGTCGTCAAGACCCACCTCACCTCTCCTGCCGCCGAGAAGGCCCAGAAGGGTGTGATGGAGCTCCTGCTCATCAACCACCCGCTGGACTGCCCGGTCTGCGACAAGGGCGGCGAGTGCCCCCTGCAGAACCAGGCCATGTCGCACGGCCACTCCGAGTCCCGCTTCGAGGGCAAGAAGCGCACCTACGAGAAGCCCGTGCCGATCTCCACCCAGGTGCTGCTCGACCGCGAGCGGTGCGTGCTGTGCGCCCGCTGCACCCGGTTCTCCAACCAGATCGCCGGCGACCCGATGATCGAGCTGATCGAGCGGGGCGCGCTCCAGCAGGTCGGCACCGGTGAGGGCGACCCCTTCGAGTCGTACTTCTCCGGGAACACGATCCAGATCTGCCCGGTCGGCGCGCTGACCTCGGCGGCGTACCGCTTCCGCTCCCGGCCCTTCGACCTCGTCTCCTCGCACTCGGTGTGCGAGCACTGCTCCGGCGGCTGCGCGACCCGCACCGACCACCGGCGCGGCAAGGTCATGCGGCGCCTCGCCTCCCCGGACCCCGAGGTCAACGAGGAGTGGCTCTGCGACAAGGGGCGGTTCGGCTTCCGCTACGCCCAGCAGAGGGACCGGCTGCAGACCCCCCTGGTGCGCGGCGAGTCCGGTGAGCTGGAGCCCGCTTCCTGGCCGGAGGCCCTGGAGGCCGCGGCCCAGGGGCTGCTGGCCGCCCGCTCCCGGGCCGGTGTCCTGACCGGCGGCCGGCTGACCGTCGAGGACGCCTACGCGTACAGCAAGTTCGCGCGCGTGGCCCTCGACACGAACGACATCGACTTCCGCGCGCGCGTGCACAGCGGCGAGGAGGCCGACTTCCTGGCCGCCCGGGTCGCCGGACGCGGACGGGACCTCGACGGTACGGGCGTCACGTACACCGCACTGGAGAAGGCACCCGCCGTCCTGCTCGCCGGATTCGAGTCCGAGGAGGAGGCGCCCGGTGTCTTCCTGAGGCTGCGCAAGGCCTGGCGGGGACACGGGCAGAAGACCTTCTCGCTGGCCACGCACGCCACCCGCGGCCTGGACAAGGCGGGCGGGACGCTGCTGCCGGCCGCCCCCGGCACCGAGACCGAGTGGCTGGACGCGCTCGCCTCCGGGGCCGGCCTGGAGGGCGACGGGGCGAAGGCCGCCGAGGCCCTGCGCGCCGAGGGCGCCGTGATCGTCGTCGGCGAGCGGCTGGCCGCCGTGGCCGGCGGGCTCACCGCCGCCGTACGGGCCGCCACCGCGACCGGCGCCCAACTGGTGTGGATCCCGCGCCGGGCCGGGGAGCGCGGCGCGATCGAGGCGGGGGCGCTGCCCTCGCTGCTGCCCGGCGGACGCCCGGCCACCGACCCGCGCGCGCGGGACGAGGTCACGCTGGCCTGGGGACTCGCCGCTCTGCCGCACCGCCACGGCCGTGACACCGCACAGATCGTCGAGGCCGCCGCCACCGGCGAGCTCTCCGCGCTCGTCGTGGCGGGCGTCGAGGTCGCCGACCTCCCCGACCCGGCACGCGCGCGTGAAGCACTTTCCGCGGTGGGCTTCCTGGTGTCGCTCGAACTGCGCCCCAGTGAGGTCACCGAGCACGCGGACGTCGTCTTCCCGGTGGCCGCGGTCGCCGAGAAGGCGGGCACCTTCCTCAACTGGGAAGGCCGCGCACGCCTCTTCGAGTCCGCGCTCAAGCCCGAGCAGCTGACCCGACGGCTGTCGCCCACCGACGGGCGCGTCCTGCAGATGCTGGCCGACGCCATGGACGTACACCTGGGGCTGCCGGACCTGCGCACCGCGCGCGTGGAGCTGGACCGGCTCGGCACCTGGGACGGGGCGCGGGCCACCGAACCCGTGGACACCGCGGCCGTGCTGCCGCGGCCCGCCTCGGGGGAGGCCGTGCTCGCCGGACACCGGCTGCTGCTCGACCAGGGCCGTCTCCAGGAGGGCGACGAGGCACTCGCCGGGACGCGGCACGCCGCACACGCGCGCGTGTCGGCCGCCACGGCCGCCGAGGCGGGCGTCAAGAACGGCGACCTGCTCGCCGTGACCGGCCCCTCCGGAGTGGTCGAACTTCCCCTGCAGATCACCGAGATGCCCGACCGCGTGGTCTGGCTCCCGCTGAACTCCGCCGGGGGAGGCGTCGCCTCGGACACGGGCGCGCTGCCCGGCGCACTCGTCCGCATCGGCCCGGCGACGCTCGCCGCCGAGACCCCCAAGGAGGTGGAGGCATGACCGGAAACCTCGCCGCGCCCGTGTACCTGGCCGCGGAGGACCTCTCCATGTTCGGCCGCGACCCCTGGTGGCTCGTCGTCATCAAGGCGGTCTTCTGCTTCGCCTTCCTGATGATCACCGTGCTGTTCTCCATCGTGTGGGAGCGCAAGGTCGTCGCCTGGATGCAGCTGCGCATCGGCCCCAACCGGCACGGCCCCTGGGGCATGCTCCAGTCGCTCGCCGACGGCATCAAGCTGATGCTCAAGGAAGACCTGATCGTCAAGCGCGCCGACAAGGTCGTCTACATCCTCGCGCCGATCGTGGCGGCCATCCCGGCCTTCATGGCGATCGCCGTGATCCCCTTCGGGCCGGCCGACAACCAGATCTCGATCTTCGGTCAGCGCACCACGATGCAGCTCACCGACCTGCCGATCGCGATGCTCTACATCCTCGCGGTCGCCTCGGTGGGCATCTACGGGATCGTGCTCGCGGGCTGGTCCTCCGGGTCGACGTATCCGCTCCTCGGCGGTCTGCGCTCCTGTGCGCAGATGATCTCGTACGAGATCGCCATGGGCGCCGCGTTCGCGTCGGTGTTCCTGTACTCCGGCTCGATGTCGACCTCGGAGATCGTCGCCCAGCAGCAGGACCGCTGGTACATCATCCTGCTGCCGGTGTCGTTCCTGATCTACATCGTGACGATGGTCGGCGAGACCAACCGCGCCCCCTTCGACATGCCTGAGTCCGAGGGCGACCTGGTCGGCGGCTTCAACACCGAGTACTCGTCCATCAAGTTCGCGCTGTTCATGCTCGCCGAGTACGTGAACATGGTGACCGTCTCGGCGGTCTCCGTGACGCTCTTCCTGGGCGGCTGGCGGGCCCCCTGGCCGGTCAGCACCTTCTGGGAAGGTGCGAACCACGGCTGGTGGCCGATGCTCTGGTTCGTCATCAAGGTGCAACTGCTGCTGTTCTTCTTCATCTGGCTGCGCGGCACGCTGCCCCGCGTCCGCTACGACCAGCTGATGAAGCTCGGCTGGAAGGTCCTCATCCCGGTCTCCGTGGTCTGGCTGATGTGCGTCGCGACCGTACGGACCCTGCGGAACGAGAACTACGACTTCGCCGACATCGCCCTGTACGTGGCGGGCGCGGTCCTTGTGCTGCTGTTGCTCTCCTTCATCGCCGACATGTACCGCGACCGCAAGGACGCCCAGGAGACGCCGGACGAACCCGTTGCCTTCGACCCGATGGCGGGCGGATTCCCCGTACCGCCGCTGCCCGGACAGGAGCTGCCGCCGGTGCCCCGGCGACGTCCGCGCCGGGAGCGGGAGTTGATTGTCAGTGGCGGCGTGAATACTGACAGTGACGGAATCGATGGACCTCGTGACGGAAAGGAGGCGTCCGATGGCTGATGAGCAGAAGGAGACCAAACCCGGTTTCCAGAATCCCGTCGCAGGCTTCGGCGTGACCTTCAAGGCCATGTTCAAGAAGCGGCTGACCGAGCAGTATCCGGAGCAGCAGAAGACCACCGCCCCGCGGTTCCACGGCCGGCACCAGCTCAACCGCCATCCGGACGGCCTGGAGAAGTGCATCGGCTGCGAGCTGTGCGCCTGGGCCTGTCCCGCGGACGCCATCTATGTGGAGGGCGCGGAGAACACCGAGGAGGAGCGCTACTCCCCGGGCGAGCGGTACGGCCGCGTCTACCAGATCAACTACGCCCGCTGCATCCTGTGCGGCCTGTGCATCGAGGCGTGCCCCACGCGCGCGTTGACGATGACGAACGAGTTCGAGCTGGCCGACAGCAGCCGCGCCAACCTCATCTACACCAAGGAGCAGCTGCTCGCCGGTCTCGAGGAGGGCATGGTCGAGTCACCGCACTCGATCTTCCCCGGCATGGACGAGGGCGACTACTACCGGGGCCTGGTCACGGAGGCCGCGCCCGGCACGGTGCCCCAGGTGGCCGTCTCCAAGGGAGAGCTGCATCCGATGGCAGGCCCTTCGGGCGCGGCCGAGGAAGAGGGGGCGGACGCATGAGCGCGCAACTCGCCGCCCACTCCACCTCCCTCGCGGCCTACTCGACGTCCACCGGCGAGGCCTTCCAGTTCTGGATCCTCGGCTCCGTCGCGGTGATCGGCGCCCTGTGCACCGTCTTCATGAAGAAGGCCGTGCACAGCGCGCTCTGCCTCGCCGGGACCATGATCATCCTGGCGGTGTTCTACCTCGCCAACGGCGCGTACTTCCTGGGCATCGTCCAGGTCGTCGTCTACACCGGCGCGATCATGATGCTGTTCCTCTTCGTGGTCATGCTCGTCGGTGTCACCGCGGCGGACTCCCTGAAGGAGACCATCAAGGGCCAGCGCTGGCTGGCCCTCCTGTGCGGCCTCGGCTTCGGGATCCTGCTCTGCGCGGGCATCGGCAACGCGTCGCTGTCGGAGTTCAACGGGCTGGCCCAGGCCAACTCCGGTGGCAACGTGGAGGGTCTGGCCGCCCTCATCTTCACGAAGTACGTCTTCGCCTTCGAGATCACCGGCGCCCTGCTCATCACGGCCGCCGTCGGCGCCATGGTGCTCACCCACCGCGAGCGCACCGAGCGGGCCAAGACCCAGCGCGAACTGGCCGGGGAGCGCGTGCGGGCGAACAAGCAGCTCCCGCCGCTGCCCGCCCCCGGCGTCTACGCCCGGCACAACGCGGTGGACATCGCCGGCCTCCTGCCGGACGGCACCCCGTCCGAGCTCACCGTCATCAAGACACTGCGTGACCGCGGCCAGATCCGTGACGTGTCGGACGAGGCGATCAAGGACCTCAAGGCCCTTGAGCAGCGCTCCGAGGAGCGGCTCGGCCGCGAAGAGCGGGAAGAGGAGGCCGCGAAGTGAACCCCGTCAACTACCTCTACCTCGCCGCCCTGTTGTTCACGATCGGCGCCACCGGCGTCCTGATCAGGCGCAACGCGATCGTGGTGTTCATGTGCATCGAGCTCATGCTCAACGCCTGCAACCTCGCGTTCGTCGCCTTCTCCCGGATGCACGGCAATCTCGACGGCCAGATCATCGCCTTCTTCACGATGGTCGTCGCCGCCGCGGAGGTCGTGGTCGGGCTCGCGATCATCGTGTCGCTGTTCCGTTCCCGCCACTCGGCCTCGGTCGACGACGCCAGCCTGATGAAGCTGTAAGGGGTCGCTGAATCGTGGAGAACCTGATTGCGCTGCTTGTGGCGGCGCCTCTGCTCGGAGCGGCCGTACTGCTGTGCGGTGGCCGACGACTGGACGCCGTCGGCCACCTGATCGGTACGGCTCTCGCGTCCGTCTCCTTCGTGATCGGCGCGATCCTCTTCGCCGACATGCTGGGCAAGGACGCCGAACACCGGGCCATGGCCCAGCACCTGTTCAGCTGGATCCCCGTAGAGGGCTTCCAGGCTGACGTGGCCTTCCAGCTCGACCAGTTGTCGATGACGTTCGTGCTGCTGATCACGGGCGTCGGCTCGCTGATCCACCTGTACTCGATCGGGTACATGGAGCACGACGAGCGGCGCCGCCGCTTCTTCGGCTATCTGAACCTGTTCCTCGCGGCGATGCTCCTGCTCGTCCTCGCGGACAACTACCTGCTGCTGTACGTCGGCTGGGAGGGCGTCGGCCTCGCCTCGTACCTCCTGATCGGCTTCTGGCAGCACAAGCCCAGCGCCGCCACCGCCGCGAAGAAGGCCTTCCTGGTCAACCGCGTCGGCGACATGGGCCTGTCGATCGCGATCATGCTGATGTTCACCACCTTCGGGACCTTCGCCTTCGGGCCGGTCCTGGAGGCCACCGGTGAGACCGGCGAGGGCAAACTGACCGCCATCGCCCTGATGCTGCTGCTCGCCGCCTGCGGCAAGTCCGCCCAGGTGCCGCTGCAGTCCTGGCTCGGGGACGCGATGGAGGGCCCGACCCCGGTCTCGGCCCTCATCCACGCCGCGACGATGGTGACCGCGGGCGTGTACCTGATCGTCCGCTCTGCCGACATCTTCAACGCCGCGCCGGACGCCCAGCTCGTGACCACCGTGGTCGGAGCGGTCACGCTCCTCTTCGGTGCGATCGTCGGTTGCGCCAAGGACGACATCAAGAAGGCGCTCGCCGGTTCGACCATGTCGCAGATCGGCTACATGATCCTCGCGGCGGGCCTCGGCCCCATCGGCTACGTCTTCGCGATCATGCACCTGGTGACGCACGGCTTCTTCAAGGCCGGGCTCTTCCTCGGCGCCGGTTCGGTCATGCACGGCATGAACGACGAGGTCGACATGAGGAAGTACGGCGGCCTCAGGAAGTACATGCCGGTCACCTTCGTGACGTTCGGCCTCGGCTACCTGGCCATCATCGGCTTCCCGGGCCTGTCCGGCTTCTTCTCCAAGGACAAGATCATCGAGGCGGCCTTCGCCAAGGGCGGCACCGAGGGCTGGATCCTTGGCAGCGTGGCCCTGCTCGGCGCGGCCATCACCGCGTACTACATGACGCGCGTGATGCTGATGACCTTCTTCGGAGAGAAGCGCTGGCAGCCCGACGAGAACGGCCACGAGCCGCACCCGCACGAGTCCCCCAGGTCCATGACGATCCCGATGATCGTGCTGGCCTTCGGATCGGTCTTCGCGGGCGGGTTCTTCAGCATCGGCGAGCGCTTCGTGCACTGGCTGGAGCCCGTCACCGAGTTCGAGCACGGTCACCCGCCGGTCAGCGCGACGACGGTCACGCTCGCCACCATGGTCGTGCTCGTCATCGGCGTCGCTCTCGCCTACGTCCAGTACGGGCGCCGTCCCGTCCCGGTGGTCGCCCCGCGCGGCTCCCTGCTCACCCGGGCCGCCCGGCGCGACCTCCTCCAGGACGACTTCAACCACGTCGTCCTCGTACGCGGCGGAGAGCACCTCACGCGCTCCCTGGTGTACGTCGACCACACCCTGGTCGACGGGGTCGTCAACGGCACGGCGGCCTCGATGGGCGGCCTCTCCGGACGGCTCCGCAAGCTGCAGAACGGCTACGCGCGGTCGTACGCGGTCTCCATGTTCGGCGGTGCTGCGATCCTCATCGCCGCGACCCTGTTGATGAGGGCGGTCTGATACCGATGTCCTTTCCTCTGCTGACAGCGACGGCGGTGCTCCCGGCGATCGGGGCCATCGCCACGGCCGCCGTGCCGGCCGCGCGCCGCACCGCCGCCAAGTGGCTGGCGCTGACCGTCTCGCTCGCCACCCTGGTACTCGCCCTGGTCGTCCTGATCCGCTTCGACCCGGACGGCGACCGCTACCAGCTCACCGAATCGCACGCCTGGATCGCGGACTTCGGGGTGAAGTACGAACTGGGCGTGGACGGCATCGGGGTGGCGCTGGTCGCGCTGACCGCGCTGCTGATCCCGTTCGTGATCCTCGCGGGCTGGCACGACGCCGACCCGCTGGAGACCAACAGCAGCCGCTGGCGGCCGACCCAGGGCTTCTTCGCCCTGATCCTCGCCGTCGAGGCGATGGTGATCATCTCCTTCGAGGCCACCGACGTCTTCCTCTTCTACATCTTCTTCGAAGCCATGCTCATCCCGATGTACTTCCTCATCGGCGGCTTCGGCGACCGAGCCCACGCGGGCTCGGACGAGCACGCGGCGGCCCAGCGCTCGTACGCCGCGGTGAAGTTCCTCCTCTACAACCTGGTCGGCGGCCTGATCATGCTGGCCGCCGTGATCGGTCTCTACGTAGTGGCGGGAAACTTCTCGCTCCAGGAGATCGCCGAGGCCCGGGCCAACGGCACGCTGGACATGGCGACCAACACCGAGCGATGGCTCTTCCTGGGCTTCTTCTTCGCCTTCGCGGTGAAGGCGCCCCTGTGGCCGCTGCACACCTGGCTGCCCAACGCGATGGGGGAGGCCACCGCCCCGGTCGCCGTCCTGATCACGGCGGTGGTCGACAAGGTCGGCACCTTCGCGATGCTCCGCTTCTGCCTCCAGCTCTTCCCGGAGGCCTCGAAGTGGGCGACGCCGGTCATCCTCGTACTCGCCCTGATCAGCATCATCTACGGGGCGCTGCTCGCGGTGGGCCAGCGCGACATCAAGCGGCTGGTGGCGTACGCGTCGATCTCCCACTTCGGGTTCATCATCATGGGCATCTTCGCCATGACGAGCCAGGGCCAGTCGGGCGCGACGCTCTACATGGTCAACCACGGGATCTCGACCGCCGCGCTGATGCTGGTGGCCGGCTTCCTGATCTCGCGGCGCGGCTCGCGTCTGATCGCCGACTACGGAGGGGTGCAGAAAGTCGCGCCGGTGCTCGCCGGCACGTTCCTGATCGGCAGCCTCGCGACGCTGTCCCTGCCGGGGCTCGCGCCGTTCGTGAGTGAGTTCCTGGTCCTGGTCGGCACGTTCACGCGCTACCCGGCCATCGGGATCATCGCCACCTTCGGCATCGTCCTCGCCGCGCTCTACACGCTCGTGCTCTACCAGCGGACGATGACCGGCCCGGTGAAACCCGAGGTCTCCGCGATGCCCGACCTCCGGGTGCGGGAACTCGTGGTGGTCACCCCGCTGATCGCCCTGCTGATCTTCCTCGGCGTCTACCCGAAGCCGATCACCGACATCGTCAACCCGGCGGTCAAGCAGACCATGTCCGACGTACAGAAGAAGGACCCCCAGCCCGAGGTGGAGGCGGCCCCGTGAGCGCTACAGCCGTCCACAGCCTGTGGACAATGGCGGCCGACCCGATCGACAAGATCGACGCGCCGAAGATCGAATACGGGCAATTGTCGCCCACCCTGATCGTCATCGGTGCGGCGATCATCGGGATCCTGGTCGAGGCCTTCGTGCCCCGGAAGTCCCGCTACTACGTCCAGGTGTTCGTGTCCGTCGTCGCCCTCGCCGCCGCCTTCGCCGCGGTCGTGGGACTGGCGGCCGGCGGATACGGCACCACGAAGGCCGGTATCGCCGCGATGGGCGCCATCGCGGTCGACGGGCCCGCGCTGTTCCTGCAGGGCACGATCCTGCTGGCCGGTGTGCTCGGCGTGTTCACGTTCGCCGAGCGACGTCTGGACCCGGTCGCGCACGGCAACCGCGTCGACTCCTTCGCCGCGCAGGCCGCGTCCGTGCCGGGCAGCGACAGCGAGCAGGCCGCGGTCAAGGCCGGGTTCGCCACCACCGAGGTGTTCCCGCTGCTGCTCTTCGCGATCGGCGGCATGCTCGTCTTCCCGGCGGCGAACGACCTGCTGACGCTGTTCATCGCCCTGGAAGTCTTCTCGCTGCCGCTCTATCTGCTCTGTGCCGTGGCCCGCCGCAAGCGGATCATGTCGCAGGAGGCCGCGGTCAAGTACTTCCTGCTCGGCGCCTTCGCCTCCGCGTTCACCCTCTTCGGCATCGCCCTGCTGTACGGCTACGCCGGTTCGGTGTCGTACGCGACGATCGCGCAGGTCGTCGACGGCACCATCGGGACGGTGAACCCGGCACTCGCCGACACCATGGGCAACGACGCGCTGCTGCTCATCGGCGCCGCGATGGTCGTCATGGGCCTGCTCTTCAAGGTCGGCGCCGTGCCGTTCCACATGTGGACCCCGGATGTCTACCAGGGCGCGCCGACCCCGGTCACCGGCTTCATGGCCGCCGCGACCAAGGTGGCCGCCTTCGGCGCGCTGCTGCGGCTGCTGTACGTCGTGCTGCCGGGCCTGCGCTGGGACTGGCGTCCGGTGATGATGGGCGTCGCGGTCGTCACCATGCTGGGCGGTGCGATCGTCGCGATCACCCAGACCGACATCAAGCGGCTCCTCGCGTACTCGTCGATCGCGCACGCGGGATTCATCCTCGCGGGTGTCATCGCGACCACGCCGGACGGTGTCTCGTCGGTGCTCTTCTACCTGGGCGCGTACTCGTTCGTGACGATCGGCGCGTTCGCGGTGGTCACCCTCGTACGGGACGCGGGCGGCGAGGCCACGCACCTGTCCAAGTGGGCCGGTCTCGGACGCAGGTCACCGCTGGTGGCCGCCGTGTTCGCGGTCTTCCTGCTGGCCTTCGCGGGCATCCCGCTGACCTCCGGCTTCGCCGGGAAGTTCGCCGTGTTCAAGGCGGCGGCCGAGGGCGGCGCGGGCGCGCTGGTCGTGGTCGGTGTGATCTCGTCGGCCATCGCGGCGTTCTTCTACATCCGCGTGATCGTGCTGATGTTCTTCAGCGAGCCGCGTCCGGAGGGACCGACGGTCGCCGTGCCGTCGCCGCTCACGATGACGGCGATCGGGGTGGGAGTGGCGGTCACGCTGGTACTGGGTGTGGCGCCGCAGTACTTCCTCGACCTGGCTGGTCAGGCGGGCGTGTTCGTTCGCTGACCTGGTGCTCTTCGGGCCCCGGTTCCTTTGGGAGCCGGGGCCCGAAGTGTTTTCGGCCGCGGGGCGACGGACGTATGACGGACGTATTCGGCAGAACCTTCGGCGCAGCCTGTGGATAACTCTGAGGCTGTCGGTGCGGACCCCTATCGTGGGGGCAGTGGTCGAGGCACGACGTACGGGGGACGGGACGATGGGCGGGACGGGTGTGATGACAGAGGTGGCGGAGAGCGAAGCGCTCGGCACGCTCCATCGGGTCTTCGGTTACGAGGCCTTCCGAGGCGAGCAGGAAGCCGTCATCGAGCATGTGGTGAGCGGCGGGGACGCGGTCGTCCTCATGCCCACGGGCGGCGGAAAGTCGCTCTGCTACCAGATTCCGGCCCTGGTCAGACCGGGCACGGGCGTCGTGGTCTCACCCCTCATCGCACTGATGCAGGACCAGGTGGACGCGCTGCGGGCGCTCGGCGTGCGCGCCGGGTTCATGAACTCCACGCAGGACTTCTCCGAGCGGCGAACCGTCGAGGCCGAGTTCCTCGCGGGCGAGCTCGACGTGATCTACCTCGCGCCGGAGCGGCTGCGTCTGGAGTCCACGCTCGACCTCCTCAAGCGCGGCAAGATCTCCGTCTTCGCGATCGACGAGGCGCACTGCGTGTCGCAGTGGGGCCACGACTTCCGCCCCGACTACCTCTCGCTCTCCCTGCTCGGCGAGCGCTGGCCCGACGTACCGCGGATCGCGCTCACCGCGACGGCCACGCACGCCACGCACAAGGAGATCACCCAGCGCCTGGGCATGCCGGACGCCCGTCACTTCGTGGCGAGCTTCGACCGGCCCAACATCCAGTACCGGATCGTCCCGAAGGCCGACCCGAAGAAGCAGCTCCTGTCCTTCCTGAAGGAGGAGCACGCGGGCGACGCGGGCATCGTGTACTGCCTGTCGCGCAACTCGGTCGAGAAGACGGCCGAGTTCCTCGCCCGCAACGGCATCGCGGCAGTGCCGTACCACGCGGGTCTGGACTCCGGCACGCGCGCCGCCCACCAGTCGCGGTTCCTCCGCGAGGACGGCCTGGTCGTGTGCGCGACCATCGCCTTCGGCATGGGCATCGACAAGCCGGACGTCCGGTTCGTCGCCCACCTCGACCTGCCGAAGTCGGTCGAGGGCTACTACCAGGAGACGGGCCGCGCCGGCCGAGACGGACTGCCCTCCACGGCATGGATGGCCTACGGCCTGAACGACGTCATACAACAGCGCAAGATGATCCAGTCGAGCGAGGGCGACGAGGCGTTCCGGCGCCGGGCGGCCTCACATCTCGACGCGATGCTCGCCCTGTGCGAGACGGCCCAGTGCCGGCGCGGCCAGCTGCTCGCCTACTTCGGCCAGGACCCGGAGGCCCCGGCCTGCGGGAACTGCGACACGTGCCTGCTCCCGCCCGAGACCTGGGACGGCACGGTCGCGGCCCAGAAGGTGCTGTCCACGGTGGTGCGGCTGCAGCGTGAGCGGGGGCAGAAGTTCGGGGCGATCCAGATCGTCGACATCCTGCTCGGGCGCAGGAGCGCCAAGGTCATCCAGTTCGACCACGACCAGCTGTCCGTGTTCGGCATCGGCGAGGAGCTGGCCGAGGGCGAATGGCGCGGTGTCGTCCGGCAGTTGCTGGCCCAGGGGCTCCTCGCGGTCGAGGGTGAGTACGGCACGCTGGTGCTGACCGAGGCGAGCGGGACCGTGCTGCGGCGCGAGCGGGAGGTGCCGCTGCGCAAGGAGCCGCCGAAGCCGGTGGCTTCCCGTTCCTCGTCCTCCTCGTCCGGTTCCGGCCGGAGCGAGCGCAAGGCCAAGGCGGCAGCCGCGGCGGCCGAGCTCTCTCCGGCGCTGCTCCCCGCCTTCGAGGCCCTGCGCGCCTGGCGTGCAGGCCAGGCCAAGGAGCAGGGCGTCCCGGCGTACGTCATCTTCCACGACGCCACGCTGCGGGAGATCGCCACGGTGTGGCCCGGCTCCGTCGCGGAGCTGGGCGGGATCAGCGGGATCGGCGAGAAGAAGCTCGCGACGTACGGGGAGGGCGTGATCGGGGTGCTTGCTTCCCTGGAGCGGCCTTCCGGTTCTGGTTCCGGTTCTGACTCCGGTTCTGGTTCCGGCTCGGGCTCTGCTTCCGGTTCGGGCTCTGGCTCTGGGCGAGCGGCGGGCTCGGGAAGAGGCGAGAGGTCGGTTCCGGTGCCTCGGAGCGACGACGACCCCGGGTTCTACTGGCCCGACATGGAAGAGGGGCCTGAGCCGGAGCCGGAGGACTGGATATAGGTCCAGGGCCGGCTACCAGCCGGGCTCGGTTCGGCCGGGCTCGGTCCGGTTCGGCCTGGTGGGCGGTGCGATGGATGCGCGCTTCCGCACCGCCCATCCGCACCGCCCATGGCCTGGCCGCGAGCGTCAGACCGTGCGTGAGGCGTACGCACTGACGTCCGGGTCCGCGTCCGAGTCCGTCGAGCCCTGCCGGTCTGCCCCCGCCGGTCGGCGGGCGGCTGCTACGCGCCCGGTGTGATCCGTCCCGTCACCTCGCCCAGGCCCACCCGGGTCCCGTCCGGTCCCGGTGCCCATGCGGTCAGGGTCACCACGTCGCCGTCCTCCAGGAACGTCCGCTTGCCGTCCGGCAGTTCGAGGGTGTCGCGCCCGTTCCAGGTCAGCTCCAGGAGCGAGCCCCGCTGGTCGTCCGAGGCCCCGCTCACGGTGCCCGACCCGTACAGATCACCCGTGCGCAGCGACGCGCCGTTCACCGTCATGTGGGCCAGCTGCTGGGCGGCCGTCCAGTACATCGTCGAGAAGGGAGGCTCGGAGACGACATGGCCGTTGACGGCGACGGAGATGCGCAGGTCATAGCCGCCGGGGTCCTCCGAGGCGTCGTCGGAGTCGTCCAGATACGGCAGCAGCGGATGCGTACGCGTCGGGGGTGCGACCCGGGCGTCGTCCAGGGCGTCGAGCGGTGTGATCCAGGCCGACACCGAGGTGGCGAAGGACTTGCCGAGGAACGGGCCGAGGGGGACGTACTCCCAGGCCTGGAGGTCGCGGGCTGACCAGTCGTTGAGGAGGCAGAGCCCGAAGACGTGGTCGCGGAAGTCGCTCAGCGGGACGGCCGTGCCCATCGGCGAGGGCGTGCCGACCACGAAGCCGACCTCCGCCTCGATGTCCAGCCGGACGGACGGCCCGAAGACCGGCGCCGGGTCGGCCGGGGCCTTGCGCTGGCCCGAGGGGCGTACGACCTCGGTCCCGGAGACCACGACGGTGCCCGACCTGCCGTGGTAACCGATCGGCAGATGCTTCCAGTTGGGGGTGAGGGAGTCCTCGGCGTCGGGGCGGAAGATCTGGCCGACGTTCCGGGCGTGGTTCTCGGAGGCGTAGAAGTCGACGTAGTCGGCGACCTCGAAGGGGAGGTGGAGAGAAACCTCGGAAAGCGGGTGGAGCAGGGGCGCGATCGTCTCGCGGTGGGCCGGCACCGTCACCCACGCCGTGATCGCGCGCCGCACGTCCGACCATGCCGTGCGGCCGGCCGCGAGCAGTGGGTTCAGCGAGGGACGGGCGAGCAGCGCGGCGTACGGGGAGCCGAGTTCCACGGCCGCGGCCCCCGCGTCCAGCACGTGGTCGCCCAGCCGAACGCCCACGCTCCGCCGGCCGGAGTCGCCGTCGGGCCTGCTGTCGGAGCCGTCGAGGGAGAACACGCCGTACGGAAGATTGTGCGGGCCGAAGGGATCGCCCTCGGTGACATCGAAGGGGGGCATCGGGTACTGCCTCGCTTTCCGTGTGGGTGCAGCACACGTTACGGGGGAGTCGGCGCTCTTGGGCAGTGTCTAAAGAGTTCGCAATGTCCCATTAGGGGTGGGGTCGGAGTAGTTGATTCCGGCTTAGCGTCCTTTCGGGGGGCGCGGACGGGGTGGGTCCGGGTCCAGTGGGAGGGACACGTGGGGGGACCCGTGGCCAGACGTTTCTCAGGCGTGCCGTTCGGCGCGGACCGGGATGTTCCGGGCCTGATCGTGAAGTTCGGCGACTACCCGCTGCACCACGGCGGAGTAGGCGCGATCCGCAGCCTCGGGCGCCTGGGCGTACCGATGTACGCGATTACGGAGGACCGGTACACGCCCGCCGCGGCCTCGCGGCATCTGCGGCAGGCGTTCGTCTGGCCGACCACGGGGACGGAGCGGCCGGAGCGGCTCGTCGAGGGACTGCTGCGCGTGGGGCGCCGGATCGGCCGGCCCACCGTGCTGATCCCGACCGACGAGGAGGCCGCGGTGCTGATCGCCGAGCATCAGGCGGAGCTCGCGGACCGCTTCCTGTTCCCCAGAGTGGAGGCCGTCCTTCCGCGCCGGCTCGCCAGCAAGCAGGGACTGCACGAACTCTGCCTGGAGCACGGCATACCCAGCCCGGAGTCCGCCTGCCCGGAGTCGTACGAGGAGATCGAGGACTTCGCGGCCAAGGCGGTCTTCCCGCTCGTGGCCAAGAACCGCGAGGCCTTCGTGCGCCGCGCGCGACCGGCCGTGAACGGGACGACCCGGATCGCGACCCGCGAGGGGTTGCTCGCGCTCGCGCGCGACTGGGGCGAGCACCCCGGGGTGATCCTCCAGGAGTACCTGCCCAGGGAGGACGCCGAGGACTGGATCGTGCACGCGTACTTCGACGCGAACTCGACGCCGCTCGCGATGTTCACCGGCGTCAAGGTCCGCTCCTGGCCGCCGCACGCGGGGATGACGGCGAACGCGTACGTGGTCGACAATCCGGAACTCGCGGACATCGCCGCACGTTTCATCAAACAGATCGGCTTCAGTGGCGTCATCGACCTCGACCTGCGTTTCGACCGGCGCGACGGCCAGTACAAACTGCTCGACTTCAACCCGCGGATGGGCGCGCAGTTCCGGCTCTTCGAGAACGAGTCGGGGATCGACGTCGTCCGTGCCATGCATCTGGATCTGACCGGCCGCACCGTTCCGGAGGGGGAACAGCTCGCGGGCCGGCGGTACATCGTGGAGAACATCGACCTGCCCGCCCTGCTCGCGTACCGCCGCAGCGGCTACACGACACCGCACGCCCCGGCCCACGCGAGCGGCACGGAGCTGGCGTGGCTGGCGGCAGACGACCTGCGGCCGTTCTTCACCATGCTCGCTCGCTTCGTACGGCCCGGAGTGAAGCACATGTACCAGCTGTGGCGGACCAACCGCCGGAGCACCCGTCCGAGCACGGGGTGAGGGCCCGCCCGAGCACGAGCCAGCAGTACGAAGGGCCAGCAGTACGAAGGGCCAGCAGTACGACGAGCCAGTACTACACAGCACCTGTTGGTGCTGACCACGAAGTGACGAAGCAGCGTCCTGGGGAGGGGACTTCGTGATGGAGACGGTGGCAGTGATCGGTGCCGGGCCCTTCGGCCTGTCCACCGCCGCGCATCTGCGAGCGCGCGGCATTCCGGTACGGGTGTTCGGTGAGCCCATGGTGAGCTGGCGTGCGCACATGCCTGAGGGGATGCTGCTGAAGTCGACCCCGGCCGCCTCGAACATCGACGCCCCGCAGCGCGGGCACGACCTCGTCGACTACTGCGACGCGGCCGGCATCCGGCGACTCGTCACGGACGAGGACATCGTTCCGGTCGAGACGTTCGTCGCCTACGGGGAGTGGTTCCGGCAGAAGCTCGTGCCGGACCTGGAGCGGGTGCGCGTCGTCTCGGTCGACCGGCTGGGTGATCAGGGGAATGCCGGGCAGGGCGGTCGGAGCGGCTCGGTGGGCTCCGGTGGCTCGGGTGGCTCGGGTGGCTTCGAACTCAAGCTGGACTCCGGGGAGTTGTTCACCGCGCGGGCGGTCGTCGTCGCGACCGGGCTGTCCGGGCTGGCGTATCTGCCGCCCGAGCTGGCCGCTGCCGCACCCGACGGACCGACCCCCACGGGGCCCGTCTCGCACAGCTCGCAGCTCCACGACCTGTCCCGGTTCTCCGGCAAGGAGCTGATCGTCGTGGGCGCGGGCCAGTCCGCCCTGGAGACGGCGGCGCTCGCGGCGGAGGCGGGCGCGCAGGTGCGCGTGGTGGCGCGCGGCAAGGGCTCGGTCGCCTTCGGCGCGCCCCCGTGGACACAGCCGAGGCTGCGCCCCGAGTCGCCCTTCGGCCGGGCCTGGTCGCTGTGGGCGCTCAGCTACTACCCCCACCCGTACCGCCATCTGCCGCCGCAGGCCCGGCACTTCCTCGTCCGCCGGGTGCTCGGCCCGCTCGGGGCCTGGTGGCTGCGGGAGCGGTTCGAGGGGAAGGTGCAGGTGAGCGAGGTGTCGCGGATCGTCCGCTCCGGATCGGCGGGCGGCCACCCGTCCCTCGCCGTCCAGAACCTCGACGGACGCGTCGAGGAACTCTCCGCGGACCATGTCGTCGCCGCGACCGGATACCGCGTCGACCTCGCCGCGATGGACTTCCTCGGGCACGAACTGCGTACGGAGCTGGCGGTGAGCCGGGGGACGCCGAAGCTGGGCGCCGGGTTCAGTTCCTCCGTACCGGGGCTGTACTTCACGGGGCTGCCGGCGGCGGCTTCGTACGGGCCCGTGATGCGGTTCGTGTGCGGCACGGAGTTCGCCTCACCGAGGCTGGTCCGGCATCTGGTGGGGGCGCGCGGCTGAACGGAACCTCCGGTTCGTGCGCGTACGCATCAACGCGTCGCCGAAGCCGTCGAGCGGCGCGAAGACCGCGCGCGAGCCGTGTCCACGGGACGGGGCCGGGCACGGGGAGATGCGGCCCGGGGAAGGGCGACGGGCCGGTTGACCGGGGGCGGGGGAGCGGGCAGGGCATGGCCAACTGCTCCTCCTCGCCCGCGATTTGCCTCCGCGCGGCCGACGGATGGTGCCTGTGACGACCTCTGTGCCTGACGAGATACCGGACGACGTCCGGTTCCCGTCGAGTCGTTGGGGCGTTCGATCCGTATTCTCTGATCATGGCCGCACCGATCGCATATTCACTCATCGCCACTGACCTGGACGGGACGTTGTTGCGAGGCGACGACACCCTTTCGGACAGGTCACGCGCCGCGCTGGCGATGGCAATCGGGAGAGGTGCCAGGCACCTCGTGGTGACGGGGCGCCCGGCACCACGCGTACGCCCCCTGCTGGACGAACTGGGCAGCCAGGGACTGGCGGTGTGCGGTCAGGGAGCGCAGCTGTACGACGCCGGCGCCGAGCGCATGGTCTGGTCGGTCACCCTCGACCGCGAGCTGGCCGAGACGGCGCTCGGCAAGATCGAGGCGGAGGTCGGGGACGTGTACGCCGCCGTCGACCAGGACGGGGTCGACGGACTCACGCTCATCGAGCCGGGGTACGAGATGCCCCACCCCACGCTCCCCGCGGTACGGGTCCTGCGTCGCGACGACCTCTGGACGGAACCCATCAGCAAGGTGCTGCTGCGCCATCCCCTGCTGTCCGACGACGAGTTGGCGTCCGCGGCCCGCGGAGCGGTCGGTTCCCTCGCCACGGTCACGATGTCCGGCCCCGGCACAGTCGAACTCCAGCCATGTGGCGTGACCAAGGCGACGGGGCTCGCCCTGGCGGCCGAACACCTCGGCCTCACTCCCGCCACCACGATCGCCTTCGGTGACATGCCCAACGACATCCCGATGTTCGACTGGGCGGCCCACGGCGTCGCGATGGCCAACGCCCACCCCGAACTCCAGGCGGTGGCCGACGAGGTGACCCTGTCGAACGAGGAGGACGGGATCGCGGTGGTGCTGGAGCGGCTCTTCGGGCCGCGGCCCTAGTTCTGCGTCAGGGTTCTGCGTCAGGAGAAAGCCGGGCGGCCCGCGGAGAGGTCGGTCTCCCTCGCCGCGGGCCGCCCGGCATCAGCACGTCCGGCACCAGCACGTCCGGATCAGCACGTCCGGCACCGGTCGGACCGGTACCCGCCCGCTCAGTACGCCCCGAAGACGTTGTCGATCGAGCCGTACCTCGCGGCGGCGTAGTTGCACGCCGCCGTGATGTTGGCGACCGGGTCGAAGGGGTCCATCGAGGTGCCGGCCACGTGGTAGGCGTTGAAGGTCGGGTCGATGGTCTGGAGGAGGCCCTTCGACGGCGTGCCGGCCGCGGCGTTGGAGTCCCAGTTGTTCATGGCCTGCGGGTTGCCCGACGACTCGCGCATGACGTTGCGGTAGATGCCGTCGTACGACCCCGGGATGCCCTGCTGGGCCATGATGTCCAGCGACTCCCTGATCCAGCCGTCGAGGTCGTTCGTGTACGTCTTCGCGGCGGCGGGGGTGACGGCGGACGCGGTGGAGGCCTTCGTCGCGGTGGCCGTCTTCGCGGAGGTCTGGGCGTTCTTCGTGCCGACCGTCAGCTTGAGGCCCGGGCGGATGACCGCCGGGTCGTCGCCGATGACCGCGCGGTTGGCCTTGTACAGGTTCTGCCAGCCGCCGCTCGTGGAGTGCTTCTTGGCGATCTTGGTCAGGGTGTCGCCCGAGACCACCTTGTACGTGACGAGCGAGACCTGCGGGACCGCGGCCGGTGCGACCTGGGGGGCCTGTGCGGCCTGCGTCGGCTGTGCGGCGTGGGCGCCGGCGGCCCCCACGATGGGGAGCGCGAGCGCGGCTCCGCCGGTTCCCGCGGCGACGATGCCACGCGTGAGGGTGTTCATTCGGGGGCGGCGGTGCTTGCCTCGTGCGGCCATGGCGCGTTTCCTCTCCGACGCCTGCGAGGTGAGCTGTCGGGTTCGGGCGGGAGCTGCCCGGCCGCATGCTGCACGCGGCTTCACCCCGAGCCGTTCCGGAATCCGGACCGGCGGCCTACCTGGGTCCCCCGCTCCTGCCGTACGCGAGTGAATGGGTGGTTGGGATCTCCGGGCGGCGGCAGGATTAGGCGGTCCATCCGGAGTGACGTGAACGTATGCGAGAGCACATGCCGTGAACAAGCCCAGAATTCACATGGCGATGTGATTTGCCTGTTCGGGACGGATGGGAATTCTTGATCCATTCGGAAGGTGAAGTTCAACTTGCTTTGAGCAAAGGTGAATCGACCGAAGCGGCAAAGTGACCGTCCCGGGCGGACGTGACCCAATTCACGTACGCAGGTGGGGAATTAGGTGCGCCATGTGTCTAATTGGGGCAAGTCGGGCGGAGTCTGGATGCCCGCCCAGTCGGCATAAGGTGCTACTTGTCCGTAAACGTTCCCCTAGTGCTCTTCGGGGCTCCGGAGAGTCAGTCTTCCGGGTTCCAGAGAGTGAGAACGTCACGAAGTTTCTGCTGATGGCTGTCGATCCAGTTCCGGGGAAGATCGACGGGAACGCACACGGTGGCCATGGAAATCGTGTCGTCCTCCACGATCACTTCGGGGCAATCCCGTTCTCCCGTGAGCCGAATGGAAATCGACGGGCCTCGCTCCACCGTCATCCACGCGATGTCCTCACCGCGGTCGAATGCGGCGTCCAGGGCATGCCCCCAGGCCTCAAGTCGGCGGCGCCACAGAGAGAGTTCGAGGCGGCCACGCACGAAAGGCGTCTCCACGACGATCTCGGCCGCGAGGCCCGCCACCATTCGCGGATGCCGGCCGAGGACCGTGATCCTGACCGAGTTGCCCTCCTCGTCGGCGAGGAGCGCGAGGTCCGTCGGGCCGGTGCGGTGGTCGGCCGGGAGGTCGGCGTCGCAGAGGGAACAGACGAAATGGGCGTCCTGTACGGAGTTCCACTCGGCGCAGGACGGGCAGCGGCGGTAGACGATCGGGTGGGTGTAGCCGCCGGTGTCGGCGGCGGAGCGGTCGATGCCCGCGTGGGTGAGGGCCGCCGCGAGCGACCGCCACGACTCGGGGTCGGGGCAGTAGCCGGTGGACTGGTTGCTCGCGTACGTGACCGCCCAGCCGGACGAGGTCCTCGCGAAGCCCAACTCCCCGGCGGCGCGCACCGGTTTCCCGTCCGCGCAGGCCACGTGCTCGGAGCGGCGTGGGGCCAGGCGCAGGGTCAGGGAGGCGTCGACGACGAAGGTGAAGGGCTCGGCGAGTTCGTCGGCGGGGCGGGCGGACAGGAAGGTGTCGAGGTCGGCCGGGTTCCGGATCCGGGCGCCGCCCCCGCCGGGCCGGACGGCCGCCGCTATGTCCGCAGGACCCACATAGGCGTACGCGGTCATGGGGTCTCATCACACGCTTTTGCGCTCGTGGGGCTCGCACACGCGCTTGCGGGCGCGGGGCTCGCATACGCCTTCGCCGTCGCGGGGCCCACGTGCGCGTTCGCCTTCATGCGGGGAGCGTACGAGCTCACCCCGCCGTCCGCGGAATCCTTTTCTCCCAGGTGCGGTGGAACACCACCTCGTCACCGTTCTTGCAGATCACCTCGTTCGAGGTGATGAAGTCCGCCTCGTCGCAGGTGGTTTCGGAGTGCGCCTCGACGCTCGCGTCCCACGGCAGGTCAGGCCGGTGCAGCCGGACGAACCAGTCCGAGTGGGCGCGGGCCGACAGCGGGTCCGATTCGACGATCGTGTACGTGTCCAGGGCTTCCTCGGTGAATTCGAGGCCGTCGGGATACACCCGGGTGCCTCCGTAGCGAGGGTCCACCTCCAGGCGCCACTCGCCCTTGGCGACATCGCGGACGACGAGGCGCTCGGGGCGCGGCTCGTCCAGTGTCGCGGGGAAGTTGACCCCCATGGGCTCCGCCTGCTCCGGCTCCTCGAAGGAGATGGACGGGTCCGACTGCTGTGCGCGGAGCGGGAGTTCCAGCACGCTCCCCGAAGGGGTGAGGGTGAAGCCCGCCTCCGAACCCGGCTGGGGCCAGATCCACGGCCAGTACGCGGAGGAGACGGCGAGACGGACGCGATGGCCCGGAGGGAAGGCGTGGCCGATGGCGTTCAGGTCGAGAACCACATCCTCCGTAGAGCCCGGTTTCCAGGGAACCACCTGGTCGCGGCCATGACGGGCTGACAGGTTCAGGACGCCCCGGGTGACGAGGGTCGAGGAGCCGTCGGGGGCCACGTCGCAGATTCGGGCCACTACTTGTCCACGCGTCGCCTCCGTAGTGAGCCTCAACCTCACCCGCGGGCGGCCCAGTACCCAGATCTCCTCCGGGACCTCGAAGTCGAAGCACGCCGACCTCGCGTCCTCGTCCCGCTGGTCGGGCGGCAGGTCCGCGTCGTTGCCGAAGGGGAAGAAGCGGCCCGCGTCCACCCCCGTGTGCTGAGGCGACCGCACCACCACGGGCTCGCCCTGAAGGACGTACGTCACCGGGGCCACCAGGGGAGAGGGCCAGGCCGGATCGCCGACCCAGCGGCCCGGCAGCGTCGGGTACACCGTGGCGGGCGGGTGGGAGTCGCTGACGTACGAGCGCAGGAGCGGCTCGGACATGATCCCGGTCTCCGTGCCCTTGAGCCAGTGGTCCCACCAGCGCAGCGTTTCCTGGAGGAAGCCGATCGCGGGGCCGGGCGGCAGCCCCCGGTCGGGGTACTGGTGCGACCACGGCCCGACGATCCCCCGTACGCGGTCCGCCGGGAGGTGTTCCACCAGGCGCAGGACCGCGTCCCGGTACGGGTCGTGCCAGCCGCCGACCGCGAGCACCGCCGCCCGGACCGCCGAGTAGTCCTCGCACACGCTGCCGCGGCGCCAGTGGTCGTCCCTCGTCTGGTGCGCCAGCCAGGTGTGCAGGAACGGATCGACGGTCTCCAGACGTTTCACCCACAGGTCGTGCCAGACCTCGCCCGCGTACAGCGGATCCGGCGGGCGGGAGACGAACGCGAGCATGGTCGCCGCCCACGCGTGCATGTCGACGGCGAGCACGGAACCACCCATGTAGTGCACGTCGTTGTCATAGCGGTCGTCCGTCGAGCAGACGGTGACCACCGCCTTGAGCGGCTCGGGCGCGAGGGCCGCGATCTGGAGGGAGTTGAAGCCGCCCCAGGAGATGCCGAACATGCCGACCTTGCCCGAGCACCAGGGCTGGGCGGCGAGCCAGTTGACGACCTCGACCCCGTCGGCCAGCTCCGTCGCCGAGTACTCGTCGCCGGGCATGCCCTCGGAGTTGCCGTGCCCGCGGATGTCCACGCGTACGGAGGCGTAGCCGTGCCCCGCGTACCAGGGGTGGCGCTGCCAGTCGCGCGGGGCCGTCCAGTCGGTCAGGCGGTAGGGCAGGTATTCGAGCAGGGTCGGTACGGGTTCGTCGGTGAGCGGGCGCCACACGCGCGCGTAGAGCTTGGTTCCGTCCGGGAGGGGAACGCGGAGATCCTCGTGAGCCGTCTCGTAGGGGAAGGACGTACGGATGCGCATGGCGGTGACCTCCAGGGCCTGTGGGGTCTCAGTGGACCGGGTGCATCGTGCGGCGCAGCCAGGGCGCGGCGGCGATCACGAGCAGGCCCGCGGCGACGGCGATCGCGCCGTTGACGCCGAAGTAGGCGGGCTTGGAGACGTCGTCGTAGAGCTTCACGGTCTGGGCCTGGATGCCGTTGGCGAGGGCCAGCGAGAGGAACCAGAGGGACATCGTCTGGCTGGCGAAGGCCCGCGGGGCGAGCTTGGTGGTGGCCGACATGCCGGAGGTCTCCAGGAGGATGTCGCCGAGCCCCAGCAGGAAGTACGAGCCGACGATCCACCACGCCGACATCAGGTAGTCGTCGCCTGCGTGGCCGGAGGTCGGCAGCACCATCAGGAGGAAGGACAGGCCTCCCAGCACCACTCCGAACGCGATCTTGTTGGAGGCGTGCGGCTGGCGGTGCCCCATCCGCACCCACAGCGCGGCCACGACCGGGGCCAGCGCCACCTCGAAGGCGCCCAGGGCGGACGCGTACCAGCCGGCGGGGAAGTCGAAGCCGAGGATCGTCGTCTCGGCGTTCGAGGCGGCCAGCAGCATCATCGTCGAGTACGCCTGGAAGAGGATGAAGTTGAAGACCGTGGAGGCCAGGAACAGCACGATGTACGGGCGCAGCCGGCCGCGTTCCCCGGGAGTCACCCGGGGACTCCTGAACATCACCGCGAAGTAGACCACCGGAGCGATCACCGAGATCAGGGTCAGCAGGTCCACGAAGCGGTCCATGGTCAGCCATCCGGCGGCGGCCAGCAGGACCGCGAGGACGGCCACCCCCAGCAGCCCCAGGACGATCAGTCGGACGGCCCTGCGCATGGACGCCGGCGGCAGCGCGAATTCGGCCGCGTTCCTGCGCCCGGCCAGGTGACGGCGGCCCGCGACGTACTGGATCAGACCGAAGGTCATACCGACCGCGGCGGCCGAGAAGCCCCAGTGCCAGCCCTGGTGGTCGCCGAGCCAGGCAGTGATCAGCGGGCCCGCGAAGGCGCCGATGTTGATCGCCATGTAGTACACGGCGAAACCGGCGTCGCGGCGGTCGTCGTCGGTGCGGTACAGCTTGCCGACCATGGTGGCGACGTTCGGCTTCAGCAGGCCCGTGCCCGCGCTGATCAGGCCCAGTCCCGCCCAGGTCATGGCCGCGGTGGGCACCGCCATCGAGTAGTGGCCGCAGGCGATCAGGACGCCGCCCCACAGGACCGCCCGGTACGAGCCGAGGATGCGGTCGGCCAGCCAGCCGCCGGCCACCGAGACCAGATAGACCAGCGTCCCGTACGCGGCCGAGACGGACGCGGCCGTTCCGGCGGACATGCCCATGCCGCCGTGGGCGACCGTGTCCGCGAAGTACAGGACGAGGATCGCCTGCATCCCGAGGAACGAGAACCGCTCCCAGACCTCCAGGCCCGAGAGGGTGAGCAGGCCCCTGGGCTGGCCGAGGAAGGCATGGTCGTCCGCGGGGTCCGAGGGCGGGCCACCGGGCTCCGGCTCGGGATCCGGGCCGGACTCGATCGTGTCGCGGGACAAGGAGCATCACTTCCTGAAAAATGGCTCGCTTTCAGGACGTACCGCATGTGTCGGCCGTACCGGATGTATCAGCTGTATCGGCAGATCAAGAACATACCTTCCGTGATCGGATACCGCCCGGCTGGGTGTGGGGGGCAAAAGGGGGCAGGTGGAGCGTGTCAGGCAGGGTGATGGCAGGTGACGGGCGGGCGCTCACTGTGATCGAAAGGCGACCGGATACGCTGACTTGAGTGCCAGCAGCGACACATCGACAAACACCCACAGCATCCGCAACACCGGCAGCACCCGGAACACTCAGAGCATCCAGAGACCGCCGTTGAGAGCGTCAGCAGACAGGAGACCCTCGTGACCGTCGTCGGGCCGTTCGGGCTGAGCGTGCGGGACCAGGCTCTCGAAGCCGATGTCCAGGCCGGATTGGCGGCTGTCGAGGAGGGACTGCTCGAAGCCACCAAGAGCGAGGTCCCGTTCATCACGGAGGCCGCGCAGCACCTCGTGCGCGCCGGCGGCAAGCGGTTCCGGCCGCTGCTCGTGACGCTCGCCGCACAGTTCGGTGACCCGTACGCGCCGGGTGTCGTGCCCTCGGCCGTGGTCGTCGAGCTGACCCACCTCGCCACGCTGTACCACGACGACGTGATGGACGAGGCGGACGTGCGCCGCGGAGTGCCCAGCGCCAACAGCCGCTGGGGCAACTCGGTCGCGGTCCTCACCGGCGACTTCCTCTTCGCGCGGGCCTCGCACATACTGGCCGACCTCGGCCCCGAGGCCGTACGCATCCAGGCGGAGGCGTTCGAGAGGCTGGTCACCGGCCAGATCCTGGAGACGGCGGGGCCGCGCGACGGTCGCGACCCGATCGACCACTACATGGACGTGCTCAGCGGCAAGACCGGCTCGCTGATCGCCGTGGCGGGACGATTCGGCGCGATGATGTCGGGCGCCGACGAGACGGTCGTCGACGTGCTGACGCAGTACGGCGAGCGGCTCGGCGTCGCCTTCCAGCTCGCCGACGACGTGCTGGACATCGCCAGCGACACGCGCGAGTCCGGCAAGACGCCGGGCACCGACCTGCGCGAGGGCATCCCGACGATGCCCGTGCTGCGGCTGCGTGAGCGCGTGGAGCGGCTGGGGCTCGCCGAGGACATCGCGCTGTCGGACCTGCTCGCCTCGGACCTGTCCGACGACGCGCGGCACGCCGAGGCGCTGGCCAGGCTGCGCGTGCACCCTGCCCTGGACCAGGCCCGCCGCGACACCGTGCGGTACGCGGAGGACGCGCGCGCCACACTGGCGCCGCTCCCGGAGTGCGACGCGAAGGCGGCGCTGGTGGAGCTGTGCGACGCGGTGGTCCACCGGGCGGGCTGACCTGCTCGTTTCCCCGTTCTCCCAAGATCCCCTCGGGCATTTCCCCAAGATCCTCTTCATCTGTGACTCAGGTCACAGACCTGGAACGAGTCCAAATTCGGATCCGGTCCGTAGTCCCCATAGAAGTTGACGCAGGGGGCGTCAGCGGAAATACGGGGAGAAAAAGAATCATGGGGACAATCGTTACGTTCGCGCAGCGTCGTAAGAAGCTCGTCATGACCGGCGTCGCGGTGGCCACCGCGGCCGGAGTCGCCGCCGCCGTCATCCCGGCGGTCGCCGACAGCGGGAGCTCCGGCAAGGGTGCGAGCGCGAGTGCCGGCGCGGGCCACTCGGGACACGGGGACAAGTCCATCGAGGTGCAGAGCGGCGCTCTCGCCGGCGGCAGCGGCGGCACCATCCTCGCCGCCAGCCTGAACGGCGCCAACGAGGTGCCCGTACAGGGCGGCCCCGCCGTCGGTGACAAGGACGGCGCGGCGCTCGAGTTCGTCAAGGTCAAGGGGGACAAGGTGTCCGTCGCCGTCAAGTGGCGCGGCACCGGCAAGCCGACCCTGCTCCACATCCACCAGGGTGCCAAGGGGGTCAACGGCGGCGTCAAGGTCGACTTCACCAAGCTGCTGGACAACGCCAAGGGCCGCACGGTCACCGGCACGGTCAAGGTCAAGGACGCCGCCCTGCTGGGGCAGCTGAAGTCCGACCCGGGCAGCTTCTACGCCAATCTGCACACCGCCGAGTTCCCGGGCGGGGCCGTCCGCGGCCAGCTCCACAAGGTCACCACCAAGTTCGACTTCCGGCACGCGCTGAACAACTTCCAGGCGTCCGTCATCAAGGGCAAGCAGATCTACGAGTGCAAGAAGGCGGCCGACGGCACCACGTCCTTCGCCCAGCGTGACGTGGCCGCCGTGCTCGCCGGTCCCATCGCGCACTCGTTCGTGAAGCCCAACTCGGGTACCCCGCAGTGGATCGCGGCCGACCGCAGCGCCGTCACCGGCGCGCTCATCTCCAAGACCTCGAACGGCGACAAGAACATCCCCGAACTGGACCTCAGGGCCACGCAGTCCGGCAAGCACCGGGGGCTGCTCGCGCACACCGCGGAGATCCTGCGGCTGAACACCGTGGGCGGAGTCGCTCCGGCCGGGTCCTGCAAGGTGGGCAAGATCGTGGGAGTTCCGTACGGGGCGGACTACGTGTTCGTGAACCGGTGAACAGCCCGCTGACCACCGGCTGATCCGCCGGATCGCGAAGCCGTACGCTCTGATCGTGGACGCCATCCACCCAGGCTCGGAAAGCCGTCCACCCGGGATCAGGATGTGATCCACCCGGATCTGAAGGGGTTTCACCCGGCTCCGGCGCGATACACGGACGGCGTCTTCCCCGCACGACCCCTACGGGTCGGGGGAGGCGCCGTCCACCCATGTCATACCCCAGGTGTACGCGGAGTTGGCTCCGAGGTCTGACGCTTTCCGCGGGCCGATTTGGTCAGATTGGACACACCACTTCACAGGAGTTCGGGTGACAATGGCGGCCAGGGGTGGACGAGTGCATCAGCCGCCGACGACGGAGGTAGGGCACACATGGCACCGTACGATTCCGACGACAACACGAACGAGGACCTGCGCACCGGCCGACGCAAAGCCGCTCGGTACGTCGTCCCCGTCGCGGTGCTGGGGGTGGCGGCGGCGACCATCGGGTTGGTCCCGGCGTTCGCCGGCTCCGGTGACCCGGACCTGCCGGACATCACCGCCCAGCAGCTCATCGAGAAGATCGCCGCGTCGGACGTACAGCAGCTGTCCGGCACAGTGAAGATCAGCACGGACCTCGGCCTGCCGAACCTCGGCGGCCTGGAGAGCAGCCTCGGCGGAATGGGCGGAGGCGGCGACGACTCGGGTTCCTCCGCGGACCCATCGTCCAAGCTGCTTGAACTGGCGTCCGGTACGCACACGTTGCGGGTCGCGTCCGACGGCGAGGACAAGCAGAAGCTCTCACTGCTCGACAAGGCCGCCGAGTACAGCGTGATCCACAACGGCGACGAGGTGTGGGCGTACGACAGCGCGTCGAACGAGGCGTACCACATGAAGGACTCCTCCGGCGCCGCCGAGAAGGGGACGAAGGGCAAGGCCGACGACGTGCCGGCCACCCCCAAGGAGCTGGCCGACGAGGCACTGAAGGCGGCCGACGACACGACATCCGTGACGGTCGACGGTACGGCTCAGGTCGCGGGCCGTGACGCCTACAAGCTGCTGATCAAGCCCAAGGCGTCCGGTTCGACGGTCGGCGCGATCTCCATCGCGGTGGACTCGAAGACCGGTCTGCCCCTGAAGTTCACGCTGACCCCGGCGAGCGGCGGCGCGGCCGTCATCGACGCGGGCTTCACCAAGGTCGACTTCTCCAAGCCGGCCGCGTCCACCTTCGACTTCAGCCCGCCCAAGGGCACGAAGGTCACCGAGGGCGACGAGGCGAAGGCCGAGGGCCCGGCGGACCGGGCGCAGCCCAAGGGCGGCGAGGACCTGGGCGAGGAGTTCCAGGGCCTGAACGTCATCGGTGAGGGCTGGAGCTCGATAGCCCAGTTCGACACCGGCGGCGAGGGCATGCCGTCGGAGTCCTCCGGCGCGGGTGACGCGGGCCGCTTCCTCGACTCGCTGGGCGACCACGTGACCGGCAAGTTCGGCTCTGGCACGGTCTTCTCGACCCGCCTGGTCAACGCGCTCATCACGGACGACGGCAAGGTCTACGCGGGCGCGGTCACCAAGGACGCGCTCGTGAAGGCGGCCAACGCGGCGAAGTAGCGCACGCGGTCCCGGAGCCCTTTGTGGGAAAGGCGAAGTGAGGGAGTCGATGGCGGAACTGTCCACCGCGGACGGGGACATGGCGGGTGAGCGCGGCACGGCCGACGCGGGCGACACCGCGGAGGCCGGTCACACGGCGAACGCCGGTGACACGGTGGCGGACGCGGCAGCGACCGCGGACACGGGTGACACCGTGATCGCCACCCGCGCCCTCACCAAGCGCTACCGCGGCGGACAGCTCGCCGTCGACGGCCTCGACCTGGCCGTCCCGGCGGGCAGCGTCTTCGGCTTCCTCGGACCGAACGGCTCCGGCAAGACGACCACCATCAGAATGCTGATGGGCCTGATCGAGCCGACGTCCGGTACGGCGCGTGTGCTGGGCCAGCCCATGCCGCGCGCCACCAGTGCCGTCCTGCCGCACGTCGGCGCGCTCATCGAGGGACCGGCTCTCTACGGCTTCCTCTCCGGCCGCGACAACCTCCTGCGATACGACTCGGCCGACCCGACCGCCGACCCGCGCACCCGGCGTACGCGCGTCGCGGCAGCGCTGGACCGTGTCGGGCTGACGGCAGCCGCGGGCAAGAAGGCGAAGGCGTACTCCCTGGGGATGAAGCAGCGGCTCGGGCTCGCGGCGGCACTGCTGCAGCCCCGCCGACTGCTCGTGCTGGACGAGCCGACCAACGGTCTCGACCCGCAGGGGATGCGGGAAATCCGTTCCCTGGTGAGGGAGTTGGCGTCGGACGGCACCACCGTCTTCCTCTCCTCGCATCTGCTCGACGAGATCGAGCAGGTCTGTACGCACGTGGCGGTGATGGCCCAGGGACGGCTGATCACCCAGGGCCCGGTGGCCGATCTCGCGGCGGGCGCGCGCGGCCGGCTCGTCGTGACGACACCGGATCCGGGCGACGCGGCCCGGGTGCTGAAGGAACAGGGCGTGAGCGATGTCGTGGTCACCGAGGACCGGGTGACCGCCGAGCCACCGGACCGCGAACTTGCCGAGGTGAACGCGGCACTGGTGACGGCGGGCGTCCGCGTCCGGGGCTTCGGGGTCGAACGGGCCTCGCTGGAGGACGCGTTCGTGGCGCTCACGGGGGAGGGATTCGATGTCGCGGGCTGAACTCACCGAGCCGCCGGCCCAGGCCGCGAAGACAGCGGCCGGAGTACGGACGCCGACCCCGCTGTGGACCCTCGGCCTGCTGCGCAACGAGCTGGGGACCACACTCCGGCGGTGGCGGACGATCGCGCTGCTCGCCGTGCTGGCCGCGGTGCCGGTGCTGGTCGGGATCGCGGTCAAGATCGAGACGAGCGACGGCTCGTCGGCCGGAGGCGGCGGAGGCGAGGGGCCCGCCTTCATCGCGCAGATCACCAACAACGGACTGTTCCTGGTCTTCACCGCACTCGCCGCCACACTGCCGTTCTTCCTGCCGATGGCGGTCGGCGTCGTCGCGGGCGACGCGATAGCGGGCGAGGCCAACGCGGGGACACTGCGCTATCTGCTGGTCGCCCCGGCCGGCCGGACCCGCCTGCTGATCACCAAGTACGCGACCACGCTGGCCTTCTGCGTCATCGCGACCCTCGTGGTGGCGACCTCGGCGCTCATCGTGGGAGCACTTCTGTTCCCGCTGGGCGAGCTGACGACGATCTCCGGCACGCGGATCAGTTTCGGCGAGGGGCTCGGGCGGGCGCTGCTGATCGCGCTGGCCGTCGCCGCGTCACTGATCGGGATCGCGGCCCTCGGCCTGTTCGTCTCGACCCTGACGAACAGCGGGATCGCGGCGATGGCGACGACCGTCGGCCTGCTCATCACCGTGCAGATCCTCGACCAGATCCCCCAGCTCCACGCGATACAGCCGTACTTCTTCTCGCACTACTGGCTGTCCTTCGCCGACCTCATGCGCGACCCGGTCTACTGGGACGACCTGATACGCAACCTGCAGCTCCAGGGGCTGTACGCGGCGGTGTTCGGAGCGGCGGCGTGGGCACGGTTCACGGCGAAGGACATCACCGCGTAGAGCGGCGCCATCCCTGGGTCCGTAGGCGGCGGGGCCTCAGCTGTCGTACGGGAAGCGGGCGAGCGGGGGCTCCTGCGCGAAGAACGTCTTGGCGCGGGTCAGGGCGGCCGAGTCGGTCAGGACATCACCGGGCTTGCTGCCGTTGCCGAGGAGGACGCCGCCGAACCGCATCCCCATGTACGCGGCCGAGTGGTTGAGCGTGCCGATGAGTGGGTCGGCGACCTCTTCCTCCTCGTGCGCGAGGGCCGTGACGCCCCACAGCGTGCGCCCGGCCATCGTCTTTTTGAAGTCGAGGCCCGGGGTGCGCAGCCAGCCCGACCAGTAGTCCAGGTAGCGCTTGGTGTGTGCGGACACGGAGTACCAGTACAGCGGGGAGGCGATGACGAGGTCCGTCGCCGCGAGCGTGGCGTCGAGCAGCAGGGCCGTGTTGTCGCCGGACGGCCGGGCATGGTCGCTGTCGTGGCGCAGGTCCTCGAAGTCGGGCACCGGGTGCTCGGTGAGACTCAGCCAGCGCTGTTCGACGTCGGCCGGCAGCTGTTCGGCGGCCCTGCGGGCCAGCAGCTCGGTGTTGCCGCTGTCGCGGGCGCTGCCCAGGAGGAAGAGGAAGTGGCGGGTCATGAGCGGCTCCGTCATGGAAGGCGTACGACGACTGCATGCGTACGCAGTATATGCACACGCATGCAATCGTCGGCTACCCCGGAAGACGGACGGGCCGCGGTGGGCCGGGGCCGATCGGAGTCGACCGGGGTGGGCCTGAGCTGCCGGAGTCGGCCGGAGCGGGTTCGGCTACTCCGAGAGCTCCCACACCGCGTACGCCAGGGCGTCGCTGTTCCGGTTCAGGGCGGTGTCGTTGATGTTCGCCGTCGTGTCGCACGAGGAGTGGTAGCAGCGGTCGAACGACTGACCCGCCGTGCCGCCCCACTTGGCGGCCTGGGCCGCGGACTTGGTGCTGCTGGCGCCGGTGAAGACGCCGCCGACGGGGATGCCCGCGCTCTTGAAGGGGGCGTGGTCCGAGCGGCCGTCGCCCTCGGTCTCGATCTCGGTGGCGACGCCTATACCCGCGTAGAAGTCCTTGAGAGTCTTCTCGATGGCCGGGTCGTCGTCGTAGACGAAGTAGCCGGGGTTCGGCGACCCGATCATGTCGAAGTTGAGATAGCCGCTGATCTTGGCGCGGTTGGCGGTGGTGAGGCCGTTGACGTAGTTGCGCGAGCCGATCATGCCCAGCTCTTCGGCTCCCCACCAGGCGAACCGCAGATGCTTGGTGGGCTGGTACTGGGTGCGCGACACGGTGAGCGCGGCTTCCAGCAGGGCCGCCGAGCCCGAGCCGTTGTCGTTGATGCCGGCCCCCGAGGTGACGCTGTCGAGGTGGGAGCCCGCCATGACGACCTGGTTGGCGTCGCCGCCGGGCCAGTCGGCGATCAGGTTGTAGCCGACGCGGCTGGAGGCGGTGAACTGCTGGATGGTCGTGGTGAATCCGGCCGCGTCCAGTTTGGCCTTCACGTAGTCGAGCGACGCCTTGTAGCCGGTGCGGCCGTGGGCGCGGTTGCCGCCGTTGGCGGTGGCTATGGACTGCAGTTGGGTGAGATGGGCCTTGACGTTGGCGACGGGTATGTCCGGTGCGGCGGCCACGCGCGCGGGCGCGGCGTCGGCTATCGCGCTTGTCGTGAGGAGTGCGGCGACGGCTATGACCGCGGCACCCGTGACACGTCCGGGAACAGAGAGCTTCATGTGGGGGGCTCCGAATTCCATGTGGGAATGGGTGCCTGATGGTGAAGCTGAGGTTGACGTTCCGTCAAGAGCGCAATCCGGTCAGGGGTGTTCGGATAGCGGATTGGTGGGGTTCACCTGGTCGAGGGCTGCTCGTGGCAGTACGGGTGAGCTGTGGAAGGGGGCTGCTCCCTGTCGCCGCGGACGGGTGGGCGGGCGGACCTCCGTGGCTGCCGCGTACGGATGGGCGCCCCGGTCGCCGTGGGGCCCCGCGTGTCAGTGCACGCAGAACTCGTTGCCCTCCGGGTCCGTCATCACCACCCACTCGCCGCCCTGCTCCTTCACCTCTCGGAGTACCGCCGCGCCCAGCCCGGTCAGCCGTGCGACCTCCGCCTCCCGCGGCCTGTCCCCGGTGTGCACGTCGATGTGCAGCCGGTTCTTGACCGTCTTCGGCTCCGGTACGCGCTGGAAGAGCAGCCGTCGTCCGAGGCCGGTGCCGCTGTCCTTGTCGTACGGATCGTAGGGGTGGCGTACGGCCGCGGCGTCGCGCCAGGCCCGGCGGCCGTGCGACTCGACGGTGACCTCGGGCGGTACGGCGCCGAAGCCGAGCAGGCGCTCGACCAGGACGCTGTGGTCCTCGACCAGGTAGCCGAGGGTGGCGGCCCAGAAGTCTGCCTGGGTGTGTGGGTCGGCGGCGTCGACGACGAGCTTCCAGTGCAGGGGTGCCGGGGTCGATGAAGGTGTCTGGGACTGGGACTGGGGCTGTGTTTCTGTCATGGTAACCACTTATAGTGGTTACGTGAGTGAGCGTGCAATGAAATCGCCCGGACTGACTCTCGTGTCGTACGGGGGGAAGTCGTTCCGCTTCGATCCCGGGGCGCTGTGTCTGGAGCTCGTGACGACGGGCGGGCCGGGGGAGTTCGCTCGGTTCGAGGTGCTGCACGAGCCCGCGGATCTGGTGCGGTGGGTGGAGCGGAGCCGCTTGCCCGGTGGGCTCGAAGTGACCGTCACCGAGGGGGAGTTGGCGCAAATCCGAGCCTTGCGGGACGCGGTCTTCCTGCTGGCCGCGGACCGGGCTCATGGGCGGCCTCTCCAGGCCCGTCCTCTTGATGTCGTCAACGCTGCTGCGGCTGGGGCGCCGCTTGCCGCCCGGGTCGAGGCGGACGGGGCGCGGGGGTGGGCACCGGGGGCCACCGGGGCGCGGTTGCTGGCGACCGTTGCGTGTGACGCGGTGGAGTTGTTCACCGGGCCGTATGCGGGGCGGATCCGTGAGTGCGGGTCCCACAACTGTGCGTTGCTCTTCGTCGACACGTCCCGGCCCGGGCGGCGGCGGTGGTGCGCGATGGAACACTGCGGCAACCGCCAGAAGGCCCGCACGCATCGGGCGCGGCTGGCGGGGGAGGGGGCCGGCTGAGGAGGGGTTTTTCGCCCCCGCCGCCCTTACCCATTCCCGTCCCTTACTCAGGGGCTCCGCCCCCGAACCCCCGCTCCTCAAACGCCGGAGGGCTAAAGAATTCGCAGCCCGGGCCGACACACCCAGCCCGTCCGGCGTTTGAGGACGAGGCCGTTCAGGCCGATGGCGGGGGTCTGGGGGCGCAGCCCCCGGAAAGGGACGGGAATGGGTAGGGGCGGCGGGGGGCGAAAACCACCCCCTCACCCAGAAGCCGCCCCCACCCGCTCGTCATAAGCCTCCCGGGCCGCCGCGATCTCCCCCTGGTGGGCCTCCGTCCAGGCGACCAACGACCGGATGGTCGAGTGGAGGGTCCCGCCGAGCGGAGTGAGCTCGTACTCCACGCGAGGCGGCACCACAGGATGCACGGTCCGCTTCACGAGCCCGTCCCGCTCCAACTGCCGCAGAGTGACCGTCAGCATCCGCTGACTGACCCCGTCGATCTCCCGCCGCAACTCGGTGAACCGCAACCGCCGGTTGTCGAGGAGGGCGATCACGAGGAGCGACCACTTGTCGGCCACCCGGTCGAGGATCTGCCGCACCTGGCAGTCCTCCCGGGTGTCCCACTGGAAGGGATCGGTGTCCGCGCCATCCGTGCCGTCCATGGTTACCGCGCAATGACTCGGTGACTCCAAAGTGCCTTCTTCCATGTCCGCCGATGCTGCCGCAGGCTGGCACCGGTTACAAGAGGGAACCGACCCTCATTCAGGTAACCGCCCCTTCGCCGACCCAAGGAGTCGTGATGGGCACCCGTGCCTGGGCCCTGCTGCTCGTCCTCTGCGGAACGATCTTCCTGGAGGGCATCGACGTCGCCATGCTGGCGGTGGCGATCCCCTCCATCAGATCCGACCTCGACCTGCCGACCGACACCGCGGCCTGGGTGATGAGCGCGTACGTACTCGGCTACGCCGGCTTCACCCTGCTCGGCGGCCGTGCGGCCGACCTGCTGGGCCGCCGCCGGATGTTCCTCACCTGGCTGACGGTCTTCCTCGCCTTCTCGGGCCTGGGCGGCTTCGCCACGGAGGGCTGGACGCTGATCGTCGCCCGCTTCGTCACCGGCGTCTCGGCCGCGTTCATGACACCGGCCGCGCTGTCCCTCATCACGACGTCGTACGAGGAGGGCGAGCAGCGCAACAAGGCGTTGCTGGTCTTCGCGGGCACGGCGGCCGGCGGCTTCTCCCTCGGCCTGGTCATCGGCGGCCTGCTCACCCAACTGGGCTGGCGCTGGGTCTTCTTCGCCCCGGTCCTGCTCGCGGGCGCCCTGCTCGTGGCGGCGGTACGCCTGATCCCGGCCATGCCGCTCACCAAGGAACGCGAGAAGAGCCCCGGGCGCCCCCGGCGCCGTACCGAAGGCTTCGACGTCCTCGGTGCCACCGCCGCCGCGGCAGCCATGCTGCTCGCCGCCTACGCCGTCATCCGCCTCGAACACGGCCTGGACGGCTGGCAGTTGACCGCCGGCGCCGCTCTCGCGGCGACCACCCTGCTCGTCGTCTTCGTCGCCGTCGAACGCCGCACCCCCACCCCCCTCGTGCGCCTCGGCATCCTCCGTACCGGCTCCGTCGTGCGGGCCGACCTCGGCGCGCTCCTCTTCGTGGGCGCCTTCTTCGGCTTCCAGTTCGTCCTGACGCTCTACCTCCAGGAACTGCGCGGCTGGTCCTCCCTGCAGACGGCGATCGCCCTGGTGGTGCTGGGCTGCGACGCGATCCTCGCCCCCACGCTCACCCCGCGCCTGGTCACCCGCTTCGGCCACGGCAAGGTGATCCTCGGCGGCTTCGTCCTGGCGGTCGTGGCGTACGGGCTCTTCCTTCCCGTGGGCATGGACTGGTCGTACGCGGCGATGTTCCCGACCCTGATCATCGCGGGCACCGCCTTCGCGCTGGCCTACGGGCCGCTCACGATCGCGGCGACGGACGGTGTGGCGGAGTCCGAACAGGGCCTGGCGAGCGGTCTGTTGCACACCTTCACCCAGTTCGGCTCGGCGATCGGCATCTCGGCGGTGACGGCGGTGTACGGCCTGGCCTCCTCCGGCGCCTCCGCGAGCTCCGACCCGGACGCCACCCTCTCCGCCTTCCGCGCGGCCCTGATCGTCCCGGTGGCGATGGTGACACTGGGCGCGCTGCTGTCGTCCTTCGGCCTCAGAAGTCGTACGAAGCCGCCGACGGCCGGAGCGCCCATCGGACCCGCCGTACTCGCCGCACCCACCACGGCCGCGGCCACCGTCATCGCCGCCGCGCCCGCCGACGCCGTTCCCGACGCGTCCGCCAACCCCACCCGCAACCCCACCCGACAGGCTTCGAGTTGACAATCGGGCCACACCGGATTCGCCATACTGTTCGCATGACCGCAGACGCCCCCACTCCGTCCGCCCCCGCCTCCGCTCCCGCCTCCGCTCCCGTCCACACGCAGCGCACCCGCGTCGTCATCGTGGGGGCGGGGCCCGCAGGACTGACCCTCGCCAACATCCTCCGGGCCGCCTCCGTCGACTGCGTGGTGCTGGAGAACGAGAGCAGGGACTTCATCGAACAGCGGCCGCGCGCGGGCTTCCTGGAGGAGTGGGCGGTCCGCGCGCTGGAGGGGCGGGGCCTGGCGGACCGGCTCCTGGAGAACACCGTGGCGCACACCGAGTGCGAGTTCCGGTTCGCCGGAGAGCGCCACAGGTTCCCGTACGCCGATGTGTCGGGCCACCGGCACTACGTGTACCCGCAGCCGCTGCTGGTGACGGATCTGGTGCGCGAGTACGCGGACGTCCGGGGCGGCGACATCCGCTTCGGCGTCCGTGACGTCGAGCCGGCCGGGATCGACACGGACCGCCCCTCGGTGGCGTACACGGATCCGGAGACGGGTGAACGGGTCCGCCTGGACTGCGAGTTCATCGCGGGCTGCGACGGCGCACGCGGGGTGACCCGGGACCGTATGCCCGCGGAGCACGCCACCGTCGCCCGGTACGACTTCGGTGTCGGCTGGCTGGCGCTGCTGGCCGAGGCGCCGCCGTCCTCGGACTGTGTCGTCTTCGGCATCCATCCGCGCGGGTTCGCCGGGCACATGGCCCGCAGCCCGCAGGTCACCCGCTACTACCTGGAGTGCCCGCCGGACGACGACCCGGAGAACTGGTCGCACGAGCGCGTCTGGGCCGAACTCCACGCCCGCCTGGGGGCGAAGGGGGCCCAGCCGCTCAACGAGGGCAAGCTGATCGAGAAGCGGGTCCTGGCCATGCACAACTACGTGGTGGAGCCGATGGCGTACGGGCGGCTGTATCTCGCCGGCGACTCGGCGCACCTCCTCGCGCCGATCGGCGCGAAGGGCATGAACCTCGCGATCCACGACTCCCTGCTGCTCGGCGACGCGCTCGTCGCGTACTACGGCAAGGGTGACGACAGCGGACTGCGCGGCTACTCGGCGGCCTGTCTGCGGCGGGTGTGGCAGTACCAGGAGTTCTCGCAGTGGCTCTCCGACGTGTACCACGGCGCCTCGTCCGGCGATCCCTTCAAGGCGGGCACCTCGATGGCCAGGCTGCGGCGGATCCTCGCCTCACCCGCCGCGGCGACCGGCTTCGCGGAACTGTTCCTCGGCAAGGACACGGATTACTGACGCCGACGCCGACGCCGTCACCGGCTATGTGTTTGTGCTGGTGGCGGTGCCGCCGGCGGTGGTCGGGCCCGTGGCCGCCGCCTCCCGGGCCGCTTCCGCGGCGGCGGTCGCTGCCGTTGCAGCGGTCGCCGCCGCGGCCGCCTCCCGCAGCACCATCCGCGACTTCCGCGCAGTCCGCAGCGCATCCCACGTCAGCAGCGACAACGCGGCCCACACCAGCGCGAACCCGGCCCACCGCTCGGCGGGCATCGCCTCGTGGAAGTACAGGATGCCGAGCAGGAACTGCAGCACGGGTGCCAGGTACTGGAGCAGTCCCAGCGTCGAGAGCGGCACCCGGATCGCCGCCGCTCCGAAGCAGACGAGCGGCACCGCGGTCACCAAACCCGTCGCGGCCAGCAGCGTCGCGTGCCCGGCGCCCTCGCCGCCGAAGGTCGCGTCGCCCCGGGACGACAGCCACAGCAGATAGCCGAGCGCGGGCAGGAACTGGATCGCGGTCTCCGCGGCCAACGACTCCAGACCGCCGAGGTTGACCTTCTTCTTCACCAGGCCGTACGTCGCGAAGGAGAAGGCGAGGCAGAGGGAGATCCACGGCGGCTGGCCGTACCCGATGGTCAGTACGAGCACCGCGGCGAAGCCGATGCCCACCGCCGCCCACTGCGCGGGCCGCAGCCGCTCCTTCAGGAGCAGGACGCCCATCGCGATGGTGACGAGCGGGTTGATGAAGTAGCCGAGGGACGCCTCGACCACGTGGCCGGCGTTCACGGCCCAGATGTAGACGCCCCAGTTGACCGTGATGGTGGCCGCCGCGATGGTGATCAGGCCCAGTCTGCGCGGCTGTCGCAGCAGCGGACCGGCCCAGGCCCAGCGCCGCATCACCACGAGCGCGATCACCACGACGCCGAGGGACCACACCATGCGGTGGGCGAGGATCTCCGCCGCTCCCGCGGGTTCGAGGAGCGGCCAGAAGAGGGGCACGAGCCCCCACATGCCGTACGCCGCGAAGCCGTTCAGCAGACCGATCCGCTGTTCGCTCTTGGAATCCAGACCTATGTGCTGTTCGCCCTTGGACTCCACCGGCACGGCCCCTCCCTCTCACCACGCTGCGGACGCATGACGTCCGCAGCGGACGCGCGGCGTCCGAACCACGCGCAACCTCCAAGAAGGTAGCGCCGAGCACCCCCGCCTGTCATGCCCGTATCGCCATACGGTCATTACAAACGGGGGTGCTTCCGTGGGGCTGAGTCTGGGGCTGGGGTCCGGGGCCCGGTGGGTCAGCCCTTCAGCGCCGCCGCGATCGACTCCGCGATCGGCGTGGTCGGGCGGCCGGTCAGCCGGGAGAGGTCACCGGTGGCGACGACCAGCTCGCCCTTCTCGATGGACGCGTCGACGCCGGCCAGGATCGAGGCGAAGGGCGCGGGCAGTCCGGCGCCGGTCAGGATGCCCTCGTACACCTCGCCGGGGACGGCGTTGTAGGCGATCTCCTTGCCGGTCTGCCTGCTCAGCTCGGCCGCGTACTCCGCGAAGCCGAACGCGGTGTCGCCACCCAGCTCGTACGTCTTGTTCTCGTGGCCCTCGCCGGTCAGCACGGCCACGGCGGCGGCCGCGTAGTCCGCGCGGGAGGCCGCGGAGATCCTGCCCTCACCGGCGGCCTGCACGACGGCGCCGTGCTCCAGGACCGGGGCCAGGTTCTCGGTGTAGTTCTCGTGGTACCAGCCGTTGCGCAGCAGTGCGTACGTCACGCCGGACTCCAGGATCGCCGCCTCGGTGCCGCGGTGGTCGTCGGCCAGCGCGGCGGACAGGCTGCCGGGGGCGCTGGTGTACGCGAGGAGCGCGACGCCGGCCGCCTTGGCGGCGTCGAGGACGACCTTGTGCTGGCCGACGCGGCCCTTGTCGAACTCGTTGCCCGAGATCAGCAGCACCTTGTCGCCGGCCGAGAAGACGCCGTCGAAGGTCTCGGGAGCGTTGTAGTCGGCGATCGCGAGCTTCACGCCACGGGCCGCGAAGCCCGCGGCCTTCTCCTCGCTGCGGACGACGGCCGTGATCTGGTCCGCCGGGACCTTCTCCAGCAGTCCCTCGATGACGAAACGGCCGAGGTGTCCGGTGGCTCCGGTGACGACGATGCTCATGGTGGAAACAACTCCTTGTGGGCTGGGTATGCCACTAACCATAGGAGAGGCACTAACTCTGCGAAAGTACCCACTTTGAAGTAAGGTACTGGCATGGCCGTAAGTGATTCAGCAGTGAGTGCTTCCACAGCGACCGGCGGTGCCGTGGCAACCGGCGGTTCCCGCGGGGCCGTGGCAACGGGCGGTCCCGCGCTGACCAGCAAGTGGAGCGTCGAGGGCGAGGCGATGTGCCCGTACCGTCTCGTCCTGGAGCACGTCACCAGCCGCTGGGGCGTCCTCGTCCTGATCGTCCTGCTGGAGCGCCCGTACCGCTTCAGCGAGCTGCGCCGCGCGATCGGCAGGGTCAGCGAGAAGATGCTCACCCAGACCCTGCAGACCCTGGAGCGCGACGGGCTCGTGCACCGGGACGCCAAGCCGGTCATCCCGCCGCGCGTCGACTACTCGCTCACGGACCTGGGCCGCGAGGCAGCCGACCAGGTGAAGACGCTCGCGGGCTGGACCGAGGAGCGGATGGACGCCGTACTGGAGGCACGCCAGGCCTACGACGAGGCGAAAGCCCGCCAGGCAAACAGCGAGGCCCGGGCCTGAAGAGCCCGGGCCTCAGAGAATCCGTACGACGGTGTCGGCGTCGATGTCGGTGTCGGTGTCAGCCGACGACCGTCCAGGTGTCCCCGCCCGCGAGCAGCGCCGACAGGTCGCCCTTGCCGTTCTGTTCGATGGCCGTGTCGAGCTGGTCGGCCATCTGGGTGTCGTAGACCGGGCGGTCGACGGCCCTCAGGACACCGATCGGCGTGTGGTGCAGCGTGTCCGGGTCGGCGAGCCGGGACAGCGCGAACGCCGTGGTGGGGGAGGCGGAGTGCGCGTCGTGGACCAGGATCTGCGGCTCGTTCTCCGGAGTGACGGTGACGACCTTCAGGTCGCCGGTCACGGCGTCACGCACGACACCCTTGGAACCGAGGCCGCTTTCGAGCGGTGCCCCGAAGCGGATCTGCCGCCCGTGCTCCAGGCGGATGACCGCCTCCTCGGCCTGCTGCCGGTCCTTGAGGACCTCGAAGGCGCCGTCGTTGAAGATGTTGCAGTTCTGGTAGATCTCGACGAGGGCCGTGCCCGGGTGGGCGGCTGCCTGCCGCAGCACCTCTGTCAGATGCTTGCGGTCGGAGTCGACGGTCCGCGCCACGAACGACGCCTCCGCGCCGATCGCCAGCGACACCGGGTTGAAGGGCGCGTCCAGGGAGCCCATCGGCGTCGACTTGGTGATCTTGCCGACCTCTGAAGTCGGGCTGTACTGGCCCTTGGTGAGCCCGTAGATCCGGTTGTTGAAGAGCAGGATCTTGAGGTTCACGTTCCGGCGGAGGGCGTGGATGAGGTGGTTGCCGCCGATGGACAGCGCGTCCCCGTCACCGGTCACCACCCACACGCTCAGGTCGCGGCGGGAGGAGGCGAGCCCGGTCGCGATGGCGGGGGCGCGGCCGTGGATGGAGTGCATCCCGTACGTGTTCATGTAGTACGGGAAGCGGGACGAGCAGCCGATGCCCGAGACGAAGACGATGTTCTCCTTGGCGAGACCCAGTTCGGGCATGAAGCCCTGCACCGCCGCGAGGATCGCGTAGTCACCGCAGCCGGGGCACCAGCGCACTTCCTGATCGGACTTGAAGTCCTTCATGGACTGCCTGGCCTCGGCCTTGGGCACCAGAGTGAGCGCCTCGATCGTGCCCGGACCTTCCGTGGTCGTCTCAGCCATCGATGGCCTCCTTGAGAGCCGTGGCGAGCTGTTCGGCCTTGAACGGCATTCCGTTGACCTGGTTGTAGGAGTGGGCGTCCACCAGGTATTTCGCCCTGACCAGGGTGGCGAGCTGCCCGAGGTTCATCTCGGGGATCACCACCTTGTCGTACGCCTTCAGCACCGTGCCGAGATTCGCGGGGAACGGGTTGAGGTGCCGCAGATGCGCCTGCGCGATCGCCTCCCCGGCCGCCCGCAGCCGCCGTACCGCCGCGGTGATGGGTCCATACGTGGAGCCCCAGCCCAGGACGAGGGTGGTGGCGCCGTGCGGGTCGTCGACCTCGACATCCGGTACGTCGATGCCGTCGATCTTCGCCTGACGCGTACGCACCATGAAGTCGTGGTTGGCCGGGTCGTACGAGATGTTGCCCGTGCCGTCCTGCTTCTCGATGCCGCCGATCCGGTGTTCCAGACCCGGCGTACCCGGGATCGCCCACGGCCGGGCGAGGGTCCCCGGGTCGCGCTTGTAGGGCCAGAAGACCTCGGTGCCGTCGTCCAGGGTGTGGTTCGGGCCCTGGGCGAACTGCACGCGCAGGTCGGGGAGTTCGTCGGTCTCCGGGATCCGCCACGGTTCGGATCCGTTGGCGAGGTAGCCGTCGGACAGCAGCAGGACCGGGGTGCGGTAGGTGAGCGCGATGCGGGCGGCTTCGATGGCCGCGTCGAAGCAGTCGGCGGGGGTCTGGGGGGCCACGATCGGCACCGGTGCCTCGCCGTTGCGGCCGAACATCGCCTGGAGCAGGTCGGCCTGTTCGGTCTTGGTGGGCAGGCCGGTGGAGGGGCCGCCGCGCTGGATGTCGATGACCAGCAGCGGCAGTTCCAGCGACACGGCGAGCCCGATCGTCTCGCTCTTGAGCGCGACACCCGGTCCGGAGGTGGTGGTCACGGCGAGCGATCCGCCGAAGGCCGCCCCCAGCGCGGCGCCGATGCCGGCGATCTCGTCCTCGGCCTGGAAGGTCCGTACGCCGAAGTTCTTGTGCTTGCTGAGTTCGTGCAGGATGTCCGAGGCCGGGGTGATCGGGTAGGAGCCCAGGTAGAGGGGCAGGTCCGCCTGGGTCGAGGCCGCGATCAGGCCGTAGGACAGGGCCAGGTTCCCGGAGATGTTGCGGTAGGTGCCGGTCGGGAACGCCGCGGTGGCCGGCGCGATCTCGTAGGAGACCGCGAAGTCCTCGGTGGTCTCGCCGAAGTTCCAGCCCGCGCGGAACGCGGCGATGTTGGCCGCCGCGATGTCCGGCTTCTTGGCGAACTTGGTGGTGAGGAACTTCTCGGTGCCCTCGGTCGGCCGGTGGTACATCCAGCTGAGCAGGCCCAGCGCGAACATGTTCTTGCTGCGCTCGGCTTCCTTCCGGGTGAGGTCGAACTCCTTGAGCGCCTCGACGGTCAGCGTGGTGAGGGGGACGGGGTGGACGCTGTAGCCGTCCAGCGAACCGTCCTCCAGGGGGCTCGTGGCATAGCCGACCTTCTGCATCGCCCGTTTGGTGAACTCGTCCGTGTTGACGATGATCTCCGCGCCGCGCGGCACGTCGGCGATGTTGGCCTTCAGCGCGGCCGGGTTCATCGCCACGAGGACGTTGGGCGCGTCGCCGGGGGTGAGGATGTCGTGGTCGGCGAAATGCAGCTGGAAAGACGAAACGCCCGGCAGGGTGCCTGCGGGCGCGCGGATCTCGGCGGGGAAGTTCGGCAGTGTCGAAAGGTCGTTTCCGAAGGATGCCGTCTCGGAGGTGAAGCGGTCTCCGGTGAGTTGCATACCGTCTCCGGAGTCCCCGGCGAACCTGATGATCACCCGGTCCAGCCGGCGTACGTCCTTTGTGCCCGCCGGTTTGCGCTGTTCTCCTACGACGGTTCCGTCGGCATGCTCGGCCGGACTGCTGACCTGACTGGTCACTGAAGTGAACCTCCTTCGAGGCGGCTGTCCGGGATCGGCCCTCCCGCAGGCCATCCCGGGTCCAACCCTACGTCGCTAAGGGTCGCCTTCCCCTGACTGTTCGTAGGGTGGACCCCTTTTTGAGACCGTCGGACACCCTGATTTGCCACGATTTATCCGCCCCCCGGCGTTACCTGTGAAGACGCTTGATGCTCATCCTTTGGTTCTCGTGCTCATGCCTGGTTCTCGTGCTTGCGTTGCGGTGATTTCTGACACAGTGTCAGGTCGTCAGGAGTTCAGGTAGGTGAGGACCGCGAGAACACGCCGGTGATCCCCGTCACTCTGGGACAGGCCCAGCTTCATGAAGATGTTGCTCACGTGCTTCTCGACCGCGCCGTCGCTGACCACGAGCTGTCGTGCGATCGCGGAGTTCGTCCGCCCCTCGGCCATGAGTCCTAGGACCTCCCGCTCGCGTGGCGTCAGCCCCGCGAGGACGTCCTGCTTGCGGCTGCGCCCGAGCAGCTGCGCGACGACCTCGGGATCCAGCGCGGTGCCGCCGCGGGCCACGCGGACGACCGCGTCCACGAATTCCCTCACTTCGGCTACCCGGTCCTTCAGCAGATAGCCGACGCCGTGACTGGAACCGGCGAGCAGTTCGGTGGCGTACTGCTCCTCCACGTACTGCGACAGCACCAGTACCCCGAGCCCCGGGTGCTGCTTGCGCAGCTGCACGGCCGCCTTCACGCCCTCGTCCGTGTGCGTCGGCGGCATCCGTACGTCCGCGACCACGACGTCCGGCAGCGCGTCCTGCGCCGCGAACTCCGTGATCGTCTTGATCAACGCCTCCCCGTCGCCGACTCCGGCGATCACCTCGTGCCCACGGTCGGTCAGCAACCGGGTCAGGCCCTCCCTGAGCAGCACTGAATCCTCGGCGATGACCACGCGCACCCTGTCCTCCACGATTGCTCGGCCCCCCACGCTCGTACGTCAACCCCCAGCATTCCAGCATTTGGGACCAACTGAGGGTGGGTGAGGGAATCGTTGTCGGTCCGCGGCCCTGGGGGCGGACTCCCAGGTCGCGGGAAGCGGTGGGTCCGGGGAGAGGAGACTCCCCGGACCCACCGCCAACACGCAATATGAAGGGACCGCTCACCCGCGCCAGGGCAGCTCCGCTGTGATGCGGGTCGGCCCGGCGACAGGGGAGTCCACCACGAGGATGCCGTCGACCGAGTCGAGCCGCTCCGCCAGCCCCGCAAGCCCCGAGCCGGCGGCGACATCCGCACCGCCCACACCGTTGTCGACCACCTGGATCATGAGCCGGTTCTCGATCCGCCAGACATCGACCGAGGCCCGGGTGGCCCCCGAGTGCTTGCTGATGTTCTGCAGCAGCTCCGAGACGGTGAAGTACGCGATCCCCTCGATCGCAGGCGCCGGCCTGGTCGGCAGATCGACCTCGACCTGCACGGGAACCGTGCACCGGGACGCCACCGAGGACAGCGCGGCGTCCAGACCGCGGTCGGTGAGGACCGCCGGGTGGATCCCGCGCGCCAGATCCCGCAGCTCCTGGAGCGCCGTCTTCACCTCACCGTGCGCCTCGCCCACCATCCGCGCCGCCGCCTGCGGATCCTCCGTGAGCTTCTCCTTCGCGAGCCCCAGATCCATCGCGAGGGCGACCAGCCGGGCCTGCGCCCCGTCGTGCAGATCGCGCTCGATGCGCCGCAGGTCGGCCGCCGCCGTGTCGATCACGACGCCCCGGTCCGACTCCAGCTCGACGACCCGCGTGGCCAGCTTCGACGGCCCGAGCAGCCCGTGCACCAGCAGCCGGTCCACCTGCGTCAGCGCCCGCACGATCCACGGCGTGGCCATCGTGAGCAGCAGGCCCACCAGCGCGGTCACCGTGATCTCGAAGGGGTTGTCCAGATAGATGCTGTGCCCCTGGTCCCCGTACAGCTGGAGCCCGTCCTGCCCGCCGTAGACCGGGAACAGCCAGAACCACAGGGGGTACGTCAGCATCGCCCAGCCGTACGTCCAGAAGCTGATGGCCACCGAGAAGGCGAACACGGCCCAGGGGAAGTGCAGTACCGCGTACAGCAGGTGCCGCCAGGACGCGCCGCTCTTCAGCATCGCGCCCATCCACGCCATCGGGCCCTGCTTCGTCATGCGCAACGGCTCCGGCGCCGCGACGTCGAGCCCCAGCAGCGCGCGCGCCCTGGTCCGCTCCATCGCGCCGAGACCGCGGCAGCCCGCGAGGCCGGCGGCGAGTACCGGGATGCCGAGGAACGTGACCAGCAGGCCCGCGCCGAGCGACACCATCGTCACGGCGAAGGTGAACATGATGATGCTGATCGGCAGACTCAGCATCAGGTACCCGAACTCACGCCAGCTGCGCGCCTCGATCGGCGCCCGCAGCGCGGCCGGGAGCAGGTGCCGCCGCTCCTCGGCGCCCTCCCCGCGGAAGCCGGGTCCGCCGTCCCACCCGTATCCCTGTCCGTACTCCGTGGCCATGGCCGCCGTCCGTTTCTACTCGTCCGCTGTTGTAACTCCACAGTGCTCGGTCCCGGCCGGCCGGGACATGGAGCGGGTCGGCGTCTTGGGGCGGGGGTTTTCCCTACCTTCTGGGGGCCGGGGCCCAAGTTGGGGCTGGGGTCGGTGCCGGGGTTGAGGCGGGGGTCGGGGTACGGCTGGGGCCGGGCAGCGCGCCGGGCCCACGACGGTGGCCGACATGAATACAGGCGGGCATGTGTGTGCGGGCGGGCGCGTGCAGCCTGGGCATCTGCGTGCGGGCGGACGCGTACAGGCTGGGCCCGTGTGTGCAGGCAGGGCGTGTGCAGGCCGGGCCCGTGTGTGCAGGCAGGTGTGTGCAGGCCGGGACCGGAGGACGCGAGGTCCGCATCCACGCCCGTCCCGCCTGCTCGGCCCACTCCACGTGCTCAGCCCCGCTCCATCCACTCCACCCGCTCCGCCTCACTCCACCGGTTCCGCCTACTCGGTCAGTTCCCGGTCCCGCCAAGGGAGTTCGGCCGTGATCGTCGTCGGTCCCCCGACCGGTGAGTCGATGACGAACAGGCCGTCCACCGCGCCGAGCCGGTCCGCGAGTCCGGCCATTCCCGTGCCGCCGTCGAGGGCGGCTCCGCCGCGGCCGTCGTCCCAGACCTGTATGAGGAGGCGGTTGTCGGAGCGCCACACGTCGACGGACGCGGAGCGCGCCCCGCTGTGCTTGCTGACGTTCTGAAGGAGCTCGGAGACGGTGAAGTACGCGATGCCCTCGATGGCCGCGGCCGGCCGCGTCGGCAGATCGGCGGTCACCTTCACCGGCACCGTGCAGCGCGAGGCGACCGAGGACAGCGCGGCGTCCAGACCGCGGTCGGTGAGGACCGCGGGATGGATGCCGCGGGCCAGATCCCGCAGCTCCTGCAGGGCCAGTTTCACCTCGCCGTGCGCCTCGTCGACCATGGCGGCGACGGTCTCGTCGGCCTGGCCCTCCAGCAGCTTCTCCTTCGCCAGGCCGAGGCCCATCGCGAGGTTCACCAGCCGGGCCTGCGCCCCGTCGTGCAGATCGCGCTCGATGCGCCGCAGGTCGGCCGCGGCCGTGTCGACGACCACCCCCCGGTCGGACTCCAACTCGGCGATCCGACGCTCCAGCTCGTCCGAGGGCGAGAGCAGCCCGCGCACCATCGCCCGGTCCGCGTTGGCCAGTCCCCGTGCGATGAACGGAAGCACCGGCCACAGCACGAACAACGAGACCAGGGTGACGGTGAAGGTGACCATGCCCCACGGCAGCCGCATGAACTCGTACAGCACCGTGCGCCAGCCGACCGGGTCCTTCAGCGCCATCCACAGCTGAGGGAAGAACCCGCCCCGCCCGCGCAACGGCAGCGGGCTCGGCTCGTCGACCCGCACCCCGAGCAGCCCCCTGGCCCGGCCGCGCTCCAGCTTGCCCAGCTGGCGCGCGCCCATCAGTCCGGCCGCGAGCAGCGGGAACCCGATCACCGTCAGGGTCAGGAAGGCACCCGTGAACAGCACGGTCACCACATACGTGAACCCGACGAGCGACACCGGCAGGTTGGCCAGGAGATGCGCGATCTCCTTCCAGGTGTGCCGGTCGTACGCGAAGCGCGCGGGTGGCGGCCGGTCGGAGGCGCCGTCCGGAGTGTCGGCGGCCAGGATGCGTTCGGTCATAGGCGCCAGCCTGCCGGGCCGCGGGCCGCCGCGCCATGAGGTGGACCGCCCGGATCCCCTGGGGTAAACCCCACCATCCCCGGCCTTCACGACGACCCGGGAGGGTGCGGGAGGGGTTGAAGACCGGCTGGAAGGTACGCGGAAGACGGCTGGAAGGCGCCCCGCGGACGCCCGGAAGACGGTCGGCAGGCGGCCGGATCACTGCCCGGGAAAGCCGTCGCATCATGCCTACCCGTGACGGGCTGCTTACCGTCTCTTTATCAGGCCCTAGACTCCGGTGCGTACAGATCGTCGAACGCGGCGCATCGCACGGCGCATCCCGTGGCGCACGCGTGGTCAGCGCGCAGTCAGTACGGGGTCATCCGAGGTCAGGGAGCGAGGGGCGGACGTGCCGGAACCGACCATGGTCGTGGCGACCGGGACCGCTGGGGCCGCCGAGACAGCCGGGACCGTCCTCGCGGCGGACTATTTCGAGTCCTATTCGGTCGTCGGAGTGCTCGCCGTGGTCGGCGTGCTGTTCGTCGCCGTCGCCTTCGGAGCGGGGCGTCTGCTGCGGCCCGTCGTTCCGACACCCGAGAAGCTCATGACGTACGAATGCGGCGTCGACCCCGTCGGCGAGGGCTGGGCCCACACCCAGGTCCGCTACTACGTCTACGCCTTCCTCTACGTGATCTTCGCCGTCGACTCGATCTTCCTCTTCCCCTGGGCGACGGTCTTCGCCGCGCCGGGCTACGGCGCGGCGACCCTCGTCGAGATGTTCATCTTCCTCGGCTTCCTGGCCGTGGGCCTGCTGTACGCATACAAGAAGGGCGTCCTCACATGGACGTGACCCCGGACGTGACTTCGGATACGGCTCCGGACATGACCCCGAACACGACCCCGAACACGGACGTGACCCCGGGGCCTGTGCTCCTGCCCGAGCCGAAGCGGCTCGGCGTGCTCTCGCGCCTCGCCCCCGAGCCGATGAAGGTGGTCCTGAACTGGGGCCGCCGCTACTCGCTCTGGGTCTTCAACTTCGGCCTCGCCTGCTGCGCGATCGAGTTCATCGCGGCGTCGATGGCCCGCCACGACTTCATCCGCCTCGGCGTCATCCCGTTCGCGCCGGGCCCCCGCCAGGCCGACCTGATGGTCGTGTCCGGCACGGTCACCGACAAGATGGCCCCGGCCGTGAAGCGCCTGTACGAGCAGATGCCCGAGCCGAAGTACGTCATCTCCTTCGGCGCCTGCTCCAACTGCGGCGGCCCGTACTGGGACTCGTACTCCGTCACGAAGGGCGTCGACCAGATCATCCCCGTCGACGTGTACGTCCCCGGCTGCCCGCCCCGGCCCGAGGCCCTCCTCCAGGGCATCCTCAAGCTCCAGGAGAAGATCGCCAGGGAGTCGCTGGGGGAGCGCTACGGAACCTCGCGCCCCTCCACGGCAGCCCTCCAGAGCGGCCTCGTACAGCCGCCGTCCGCGCAGCCGTCCTCCACAGGGCCGTCGGCCACGGGGGACGCCCGATGACCGGTTGGCTCCCCGCCCCCGTCGAGGAACTCTTCGGCCCGGACACCACGGCCGAGGAGTCGTACGAGGTCCTGACGGTCGACGTACCGCCGACGTCCTGGCTCGCCTCCCTGGAGACCGCGCGCGACGACCTCGGCTGTACGTACTTCGACTGGCTGAGTGCCGTCGACGAACCCGGCACCGGTTTCCGCGTCTCGGCCCACGTCGTCGCCCTCGCTCCGGTCCGCCGCCTCCTCGTACGGACGACCGTCCCGCACGACGCCCCCGTACTCCCCTCCGCCGTCGAGGTCTACGCGGGCGCCGCCTGGCACGAACGCGAGACCCACGAGATGTTCGGCGTCACCTTCGAAGGCCACCCCGGCCTGGACCCGCTCCTCCTTCCCGAGGGCTTCGAGGGCCACCCTCTCCGCAAGGACTTCGTCCTGGCCGCGCGTGTGGCCAAGGCCTGGCCGGGCGCGAAGGAACCGGGCGAGTCGGAACACGGCGGCCCGAAGCGCCGCCAGATGCTCCCGCCGGGCGTTCCCGACCCCAACGAGTGGGGCCCCCTCAAGGGCCAACTCCCGCCTGCCCCGGCCCGTCCGGCCCGAGGCACCGCACGTGCCGCAGGCGACCGCCCGGTGCGGCGGGCCCGCACGGCGGGGGAGGGCTCGGCAAGCCAGGCGGCTGCGCCGGGTGCGGCTGCTGAGGGTGCCGCGTCTGCGGGTTCGCAGGCTGGGGGCGCCGCGTCCCCGGAGGGCGGCGGTGCCGCAGCGGAGGCTCGGCCTACGGCCCGACGGGCTCGCAGCGTGAGCGAGGGCTCGGCGACCCAGCGCGGCACCGACCCTTCGGCCGCGGGCGCGGAAGCTGAGTCGGCTCCCGCTCCCGCTCCCGCTCCTGCTTCGGAGGCGGCCCAAGCCCCGGCCCCCACCGCGGGGGTTGCCCCGTCCCCGGCCGAGGGCACCGAAGCCGCACCGGCATCAGAACCGGCACCGCCGCCAGCGTCGACGTCCCCCCGCAGAGCGCGCACCGCGGGCGAAGGCTCGGCGTCACAACGCCAGGCACCTGCCACACCCGCCACACCCGACGCTCCTGCCCCACCCGCCGCCCCCTCCGGCGACGATCAGCCGACCGGCCCGGCACGCCCCCGCAGCTCGGACGCCCCCTGGCACCACGCCCGCCCCGCCTTCGACGAGGCCGACCAGGACTCAGCCACGGAGAAGCCGCCACCGACCGAGCAGCCCGCACCGGAGCCCGAGAACACCCCGGAATCCGAGGCAACCGAGCCCTCGGAAGCTCCAGAAGCCGACTCCACCCCCAGCCCCACTCCTAACCCCACCCCCACCGACGACGAAAACCCCCCAGGAGGCCGGCAGTGAACGACGTGCTCGACGTCGCCCTGCGACTCCTGATCGTCTTCGTCGTGTTCCTCACCTTCCCGCTGATCGTCGGTCAGACGGAACACAAGGTGATGGCCCACATGCAGGGCCGCCTCGGCCCCATGTACGCGGGCGGCTTCCACGGCTGGGCCCAACTCGTCGCGGACGGCGTGAAGTTCGCGCAGAAGGAAGACATCGTCCCCGCGGGCGCGGACCGACGTATCTTCCAGCTGGCCCCCGCCGTCGCCCTCCTCCCGTACCTCCTCGTCCTCCTCGCCATCCCGATCGGCCCGGGCGAGGGCGCGGTCGGCGAGGTCATCGACGCGGGCATCTTCTTCGTACTCGCCGTGATGGGCGTGGGCGTCCTCGGCTCGCTCATGGCGGGCTGGGCCTCGGCCAACAAGTTCTCCCTCCTCGGCGGCCTCCGCACCGCCGCCCAACTCCTCGCGTACGAACTCCCGATGCTGCTCACCGCCGCCTCGGTCGCGATGGCGGCGGGCACGGTCTCCCTCCCCGGCATCGTCGACGCCTTCGAGTGGTGGTGGCTGCCCTGGCAGATCGTCGGCGCCATCGTCTTCTTCGTGGCAGGCCTCGCCGAACTCCAGCGCCCGCCCTTCGACATGCCGGTGGCCGACTCGGAGATCATCTTCGGCGCGTACACCGAATACACGGGCCTCCGCTTCGCGCTGTTCCTCCTCGCCGAGTACGCCGGAATCGTCGTCCTGTGCGGCCTGACCACCGTGCTCTTCCTGGGCGGCTGGCACGGCCCGTGGGACGCCGACGGCCTCGGCTGGGTCTGGACCCTGCTGAAGACGGCGGTCCTCGCCTTCGTCGTCATCTGGCTGCGCGTCACCTACCCCCGCCTGCGCGAGGACCAGCTCCAGAAACTCTCCTGGACCCTCCTCGTCCCCCTCTCCCTCGCCCAGATCGCCCTGACCGGCGTCGTGAAGGTGGTGATCTCGTAACCATGGCCCCCATCCCTGGCTCCGGCCTCGCCAAGGGTCTGGCCGTCACCCTCCGCACGATGACGAAGAAGACCGTCACCGCGCAGTACCCGGACGCCCAGCCCGAACTCCCGCCCCGCACCCGCGGCGTCATCGGCCTCTTCGAGGAGAACTGCACGGTCTGCATGCTGTGCGCCCGTGAGTGCCCGGACTGGTGCATCTACATCGACTCCCACAAGGAGACGGTCCCGCCCGCCGCCCCCGGCGGGCGCGAGCGCAGCCGCAACGTCCTCGACCGCTTCGCCATCGACTTCGCCCTCTGCATGTACTGCGGTATCTGCATCGAGGTCTGCCCCTTCGACGCCCTCTTCTGGTCCCCCGAGTTCGAGTACGCCGAGACCGACATCCACGAACTCACCCACGAGCGCGACAAACTCCGCGACTGGATGTGGACCGTCCCGGCCCCGCCGGCCCTCGACCCCGGAGCCGAGGAACCGAAGGAGATCGCCGCCGCCCGCAAATCCGCGGAGAAGCTGGCGGCCGCAGCCCAGCCCGAACCCACACCGGAACCCACATCTGAACCCGGAGCGGCGCCCGGGGCTGGGTCCGGCCCCGCCCCGCAGGCCAAGCCCACCGATCCGCAGGGCGGTGAATCGTGACCCTCGCCGCAGCCACCGCCATGGCGGCCCACGCCACGACCACCTCCGCCGCCTCCGAATCCCAAGGCTTTCTCTCCCCGACCGGCGTCGAGATCGCCTTCCTCCTCGTCGGCCTGGTCACCTTCGGCGCCGCGGTCGTCACGGTCACCACGAAGCAGCTGGTGCACGCCGCCCTGTGGCTGGTGGTGGCCCTCGGCGGTCTCGCCGTCGAATACCTTCTCCTCACGGCCGAGTTCATCGCCTGGGTGCAGGTCCTCATCTACGTCGGCTCCGTCGTCGTACTCCTCCTCTTCGGTCTGATGCTCACCAGGGCTCCCATCGGCCGCTCCCCGGACGCCGATTCCGGCAACCGCTGGGCCGCCCTGACCGTGGCGATCGCCGCGGCAGCCGCCCTCGTCTGGGTCGTCGTTGACGCCTTCCGGACGACCTGGATCGACCTGGACGGTGCCGCCGCCGGCTCCACCGAGGTCACCGGCGCGAGCCTCTTCCAGAGCTGGGTGCTCCCCTTCGAGGCCCTCTCGGTCCTGCTGCTCGCAGCCCTGGTCGGCGCGATCGTCCTGTCCCGCAAGGCCAAGGCGAACACGGCGACCACCACGAGCGTCCCGAGCACGCGAAGCAACGGCACCCGGACCGACGGCCCCGGAAACGACACCCCCCGGAGCGACAAGGAAGGCGCCCGCTGATGCACCTCGCCTATCCCGCCGTGCTCTCCGCCCTCCTCTTCTCCACGGGCCTGTACGGAGTCCTCGCGCGCCGCAACGCGATCCTGGTCCTGATGTCCGTCGAGCTGATGCTCAACGCCGTCAACCTGAACCTCGTCGCCTTCGACGTCTGGCTCAGCAAGACCGCCCAGGACACGCTCCACTCCGGCCAGGCTCTGACCCTGTTCACCATCGCCATCGCCGCCGCCGAGATCGGCATCGGCCTGGCGATCGTCCTCGCCGTCCACCGCAACCGGGGCACCGCGGACATCGACAAGCTCCGCGACACCGCCGAGACCGACGACGACTCCGAGCCCGACGACTCCGGCGCCGCCCGTCCCGTACCGGCCGAGAAGGCTGAGGCCACCGCGTGACCACGACCACCCTCGCCGTCCTCGTCCCCCTCCTCCCGTTCCTGGGCGCCGTGGCCGGCCTGCTCCTGGGCCGCACGGCCCCCGGTTTCGTACGCCCCCTCGCCGTCCTGCCCCCGCTCGCGGCCCTCGGACTCGCCGTGGTCGTCGCCGTACGACAGGGCGGCGGCCAGGCGGTGAGCGCCGCCACCGAGCTCACCCCCACCGGCTCGGTCCCCATCGAACTCGCCCTGTACGTCGACGGCTTCGCAGCCCTCGTCGCCGTGCTGGTCGGCCTGGTCGCCACCTGCGTGCAGATCTACTCGACGGGCTACCTGCGCGACGACCCGCGCTACCCCTCGTACGCCGCTCTCGTCTCCCTCTTCACCTCCGCGATGCTGCTCGTCGTCTACTCCGGCGACCTGATGGTGCTGCTGGTCGGCTGGGAGATCATGGGCATCTGCTCGTACTTCCTCGTCGGCCACTACTGGGAGACCCCGGAGGCACGCGCCGCCTCCATCAAGGCCTTCCTGGTCACCAAGCTCGGCGATGTCCCCTTCCTGATCGGCCTGTTCGCGCTTGCCACCGACGCCGGGTCCTTCCGCATCACGAAGATCCTCGGCAACGTCGCGAGCGGCGGACTCGACCACCCGACCCTGATCGCCCTGCTGCTCCTGGCCGGTGTGGCGGGCAAGTCGGCGCAGTTCCCGCTCCACACCTGGCTCCCCGACGCGATGGCGGGCCCCACCCCCGTCTCCGCGCTGATCCACGCCGCGACGATGGTCGCCGCCGGTGTCTACTTCATCGCCCGACTCCTCCCGGTCTTCGCCGCCTCCTCGGCGGCCCTGGTCGTCCTCGCGGTCATGGCCGCCGTCACGATGGCCGGCTCGGCCCTCGCCGCGCTTGCCCAGGACGACATCAAGCGCGTCCTCGCGTACTCGACGATCGGCCAGCTCGGCTACATGACCGGCGCCCTCGCCGTCGGCGACCGCGGCGCCGCCGTCTTCCACCTCCTCTCGCACGGCGCCTTCAAGGCGCTGCTGTTCCTCGGGGCAGGCGTGATCATCCACGCCGCCGGCACCAACTCCCTGGCCGCCATGTCCCGCATGAAGGACCTGCGCGCCCGCGTCCCCGACGCGTACTGGACGATGACCGTGGCGCTCCTCGCGCTCGCCGCGATCCCGCCCTTCAGCGGCTTCTTCACCAAGGAGGCCGTCCTCGGCGCCGCCGAGCACGTCGCCACCGGGCACGCCGAGGGCATTCCCGGCGCCGTCGGCTGGATCGTCCTCGTCGCCGGCCTGGTCACGGCCCTGCTCACCGCCGCGTACGCGATGCGCCTGTGGCTCCTCGTCTTCCGCGGCCACGGACCGGAGGCCCCCGACCACGGCAGGCAGCCCATCGCCATGAACGCCGTCCTCTGGGTGCTCGCCGTCCCGTCGCTCGCCTTCGGACTCGCCACCGGCCCGCTGCCCGAGTGGTTCGACGGACGCGACCTGACCCCGACCCTCACCACCGCCGTGCTGGGCACGGGTGTGGCTCTGGTCGGCGGCATCGTCACGTACGGCGCCTGGCGGCACACCATGGCCATGGCGGCCCGCGTACCGATGGGTGCGGTCGCGGCCCACCCCCAGGGGGACGCAGGACTCGTCGAGGCCGAGGCCATCGCCAGCCACGCGCCCGCGTACGGAGACGTGGCCTCCGCGCCCGACCCGGCGGACCCGGGCCGACTCCTGCTCGGCCCGCTGCACCGCCATGCGGCCGTCGGCTTCCACCTCGACGCCGTGTACGCGGCGCTGTTCGTCCGCCCGGTCCAGGCCGCCGCCACGCTCGTACGGTTCCTCGACCGCGAGGTCGTCGACACCTACGTACGCGGCGCGGGAGCCCTGCCCCGCTGGCTCGGCACGGCCGTCCGGCGTGCCCAGACCGGCAATCTGCAGACCTATGTGAGCGCGCTGCTCGCCGGCACCGTCGTCCTGGTGGTCGCCGCCCTCCTCGTCGCCACAGCGGGAGCGTGAGCAGGCGTGATCGATATCAGTGAATCCGTGATGCAGGTCCTTCTGGCATTCATCGTCGTCGGCCCGCTCATCGGGGCCGCCGCGGCTCTCCTGCCGGCTCCGCCCGGGCTGAAGGGGAAGTCGCCCGAACAGGCCGTGCTGCGGCACGGCGTGAGCGTCACCGGCGCCGTGCTCATCGCCGCGATCGTCCTCACGCTGGGCTTCGACCACGACCATCCGTCGAAGATGCAGGCCACGACGGACATCAGCTGGATCCCCGCACTCGACGTGCGGATCCACCTCGGCATCGACGGCATCTCGCTCCCCCTCCTCGTACTGACCGCGCTGCTGACCTTCCTCTGCGCGCTGTACTCCTACTTCAAAATGCCGTCGGGCCCGTCCCCGAAGGCATTCGTGGCGCTCGTCCTCGTTCTCGAGTCCGGCACCCTCGCGACCTTCGCCGTCCTCGACCTGCTGCTGTTCTTCCTGGCCTTCGAGATGGTGCTCATCCCGATGTACTTCCTCATCGCCCGCTGGGGCGGTGAACAAAAGCAGGCCGCCGCCTGGAAGTTCATCCTCTACACACTGCTCGGTTCCGTCGTCATGCTGTTGGGCCTGCTCCTGATCGGAATCAAGGCGGGCACATTCGACATGGTGGCACTCGCCACTGACAATCACCCGGCGCTGACCACATCGGTGCAGGTCATCGCCGTTCTGGCGATCGGTATCGGGCTCGCCGTCAAGACACCGATGTGGCCGCTCCACAGCTGGCTGCCGGACGCGCACACCGCCGCCCCGACCGTCGGCTCGGTCCTGCTGGCCGGCGTCCTGCTGAAGATGGGCACGTACGGCTTTGTCCGGATCCTGCTGCCCATCACGCCGGACGGCATGAGCACGTTCGCGCCCTACCTCGCCGCCTTCGCGGTCGTCGGCATCATCTACGGATCTCTCGCCTGCCTCGCCCTCGCCAAGCAGGGCGCGAAGGGCGACCTCAAGCGCCTCATCGCGTACTCCTCCGTCGGCCACATGGGCTTCGTGCTCCTCGGCATCGCGTCGATGACCCCGACCGGCGTGAACGGCGCGCTGTTCGCCAACATCGCCCACGGCCTCATCACCGGCCTGCTCTTCTTCCTGGTCGGCGCGCTCAAGGACCGCACGGGCACGACCGACCTCGACACCCTCGCGCAGCAGACCGGCGCCGCGCTCTACGGCAAGGCGCCCCGGCTCGGCGGCCTGCTCGCCTTCGCCGCCGTCGCCTCGCTCGGCCTGCCGGGCCTGGCCGGGTTCTGGGGCGAGATGCTGGCCCTGTTCGGCGCGTTCGACCCCGCCGACGGCCTCAGCCGCCCCGCGTTCCTGACCTTCATGACGATCGCCGCGTTCGGCACCCTGCTCACCGCCGCGTACATGCTCGTCGTGGTCCGCCGCGTCTGCATGGGCGCGGTCCCGCAGGAGGGGCCGAAGCTCGCCGACGTCCAGTCGTACGAGTTCGCCGCCTGGACGCCGCTCGTCGTCCTGACCGTCATCGCCGGGCTCTGGCCCAAGGCACTGCTCGGCCTGACCGACCCGGCCGTGCAGCAGCTCTTCGCAGGAGGCACCCGATGAGCGCCCAGGCCCAGTCCCTGGTCCAGTCCGTCGACTGGCTCGCGATCGCGCCGCCCACCATCGCGGCGGTCGTCGGACTCGTGGTGCTCGTCACCGACCTGTTCGTGGGAGACAACAGGAAGGCCCTGCTCGGCTGGGTCTCCGTCGCCGGACTCGCCGCCTCCGCGCTCATGCTGCTGCCCCTCCTGGACGGCGACCGCTCCACCTTCTGCCTGACGGGCGACGCCGCTGTCTGCAGCTACACCGCGGACCGGTTCACGCTGGTCATCCAGTTCCTCGTCCTGGGAGGCGCACTCCTGGCGGCCCTCCTGTCGATGACGGCCCTCAAGGACGCCGACAAGGAACTCCCCGAAGGGGAGTTCTGGTTCCTGTTGCTCTCCTCCGCCGCGGGCGCCGCCCTGCTGCCAGCCTCCCGCGACCTCGCGACCCTGATCGTCGCCCTGGAGGTCGCCTCCCTGCCCGCCTTCGCCCTCGTGGGCATCAAGCACGGCGACAGGAAGTCCTCCGAAGCGGCCCTGAAGTTCTTCCTGTCCTCGGTCACCGCGACCGCCGTGAGCCTCATGGGCATCAGCTTCGTCTACGCGTCGACAGGCACCCTGTACCTCACGGAGATCGCCACCAGGATCGAGAACGTCGACGACCAGTTGCAGACGCTCGCCCAGGCGGGAGTCGTCCTCACCCTCGTCGGCTTCGCCTTCAAGACCGCCGCCGTCCCCTTCCACTTCTGGGTACCCGACACCTACGTAGGGGCGCCTCTCCCGGTCGCGGCCTACCTGTCGGTCGTCGGCAAGGCGGTCGGCTTCTCCGGGCTGATCCTCGTCACCGTGATCGCCCTCCCGTCGTACGCGGACGTCTGGGGCCCCGCACTCGCCGCCCTGGCCGCGCTCACCATGACCGTCGGCAACGTCGGCGCCCTCAGACAGCGGTCCACGCGCGCGTACAGCGCGGTCCGCCTGCTCGCCTGGTCCTCCGTCGGCCAGGCCGGCTACCTCCTGGTGCCGATCGCCGCCGCCGCGTACTCCGAGGACGCCGAGAAGGCCATCGGCTCCACCGTCGCGTACGCCCTGATGTACGCCGCGGTGAACCTCGGCGCCTTCGCGGTGGCCGCCCTGGTGGCCCGCACGAAGCCGCTGAACCGCGTCAGCGACTACCGGGGCCTGTACGCCTCACGGCCCCTCGCGGCGCTCGTCCTCGGCTTCTTCCTGCTCTGTCTCGCGGGCCTGCCGCCGGGCATCATCGGCCTCTTCGCGAAGGTCACCGTCTTCTCGGCCGCCGTCGACGCGGGCCTCGGCTGGCTCGCCGTGGTCATGGCCGTCAACGTCGTGATCGCGCTCTTCTACTACCTCCAGTGGACGACCCTCCTGTTCCGCGCCCCGGAGGGCGAACCAGAGACCCACCGCGTACCGGCCCCACTCACGGCCGCGATCGCCCTGACCGCCGTCCTCGGTATCGCCCTCTCCGGAGCACCCCAACTGATCCTGCGCTTCTCCGACACCGGCCTCTTCTGACCGCCGCTGCCGCAAAGCATGCGCACGCGCGCGTGGAGCATCCGAGCCCCACGCGCGCCTGCGATGTCCCCCTTCATCACCCGGACGGCCCACGCGCGTCGCCGCGCGCACAAGGGAACTAGTGCTTCCCGCCTGGCGTTGACCAGTACGGGAGGGTCCACTGGACCGTGGAGCCACGGACCAGTGACGTCAGAGATCGACAAGCAAAGGGTTCCCCTGCCGCACGACTTGGAGGGCGTACCGTGCACCGCCGGCACAACGGGCTCAGGACCGCCGTACTCCTCGGGGGACTGTCCGCACTCATCATCGGCATCGGCAGTTTCTTCGGGCGTATGGGCCTCGTCGTCGCACTCGTCGTCGCGATCGGCACGAACGCGTACGCGTACTGGAACAGCGACAAAATGGCTCTACGCGCGATGCGCGCGCGCCCGGTGAGCGAGTTCGAGGCCCCGGCTCTGTACAAGATGGTCCGCGAGCTCTCCACACAGGCCCGCCAGCCCATGCCCCGGCTGTACATCTCCCCGACGGAGGCGCCGAACGCGTTCGCGACGGGCCGCAACCCGCGCAACGCCGCCGTGTGCTGCACCGAGGGCATCCTGCGCATCCTGAACGAGCGGGAGCTGCGCGGCGTCATCGGCCACGAACTGAGCCACGTCTACAACCGCGACATCCTGATCTCGTCCGTCGCGGGCGCCCTGGCCTCCGTCATCATGTTCCTGGTCAACTTCGCCTGGCTGATCCCGATCGGGCGATCCAACGACGACGACGGCCCCGGCATCCTCGGCATGCTGTTGATCATGATCCTGGGCCCGCTCGCCGCGTCCCTCATCCAGCTCGCCATCAGCCGCTCCAGGGAGTACGAGGCGGACGCGTCAGGCGCCCAGCTCACCGGCGACCCGCTTGCCCTCGCGAGCGCCCTGAGCAAGCTGGAGGCAGGCACGAAACAGCTTCCGCTACCTCCGGAGCCGCGCATCGAGACCGCAAGCCACATGATGATCGCCAACCCCTTCCGTCCGGGCCAGGGACTCTCCAAGATGTTCTCTACGCATCCGCCGATGGCGGAGCGCATCGCCCGGCTCGAGCAGATGGCAGGTCGTAACCAGTGAAGACAATCCTGAACATCATTTGGCTCGTCCTGAGCGGCTTCTGGCTGTTCCTCGGCTACGTGTTCGCGGGCGTGCTGCTGTGCATCACCATCATCGGCATCCCGTTCGGCATCGCGGCCTTCCGCATCGCCGTCTACGCCCTGTGGCCGTTCGGCCGGACGACGGTCGAGCGCCGTGACGCGGGCGCGCCGTCCTTCATCGGCAACATCCTGTGGGTGATCCTCGCCGGCTGGTGGCTCGCCCTCGCCCACATCGTGACGGGCTTCCTCCAGTGCATCACGATCATCGGCATCCCTCTGGGGATCGCCAACTTCAAGCTGATCCCGGTCTCGCTGTTCCCCCTGGGGCGCGAAATCGTACGTACGGACCAGCCGTTCGCCTCGTCCCGCTGGTAGGGCGGCTCCGGAGGTGGAGCCCCCGAAGTACGCCCTCGCGGCGTACAGCGCCGAGGACGAGATCGACGAGATCTGGGCCCTGTGCGCGGAAGCCGAGAACCTCTTCGGCGATCCGCAGCCTCCCGCGCGCGGGACGTACGAACTGATCGGCTGTGCCCCCGAGGGCGAGCTGAGCAAGGTCCTCACGCGTGCGCGTGAGGACGGCTCGGCGCCCGTCGGCACGCTGACCCTGGAGATCCTCGACAAGGAGGGCGCACAGGTCGAGGAGTGGTTCCTGGAGGACGTACGCGTCCTCGGCGACCGCCCGTGCGCGCGTGACCTGTCGCTGCGCGACATCACGATCGAGGCGAGCGAGTCGCCGGACAACCCGTACGACTATCCGCAGTGCCCGCCGCTCTCCCCGGGCTACCGGCTGCTCGGTGCACAGAGCGAACCATGGGGCGGCTGCCGGGACCTGGCGCATGTCCTGGACGGGCAGCCGGACCTCGCCGAACCGTGGGTGCGGGTGCTCGGCTGCGCCCCGCGCGGAGCCCTCCAGGCGGCCCTGGACGCGGGGGAGGAGGACCTCGGACACGCCAGGCTGATACGCCTGGACGCGTCCGGCCGCACCGTCCAGTCCGCCGTCGAGGGCGAACTCGTGGCATGGATCCCGTCCGCGCGCGGCCGTGGCCTGGTGGACGTCACGCTCGAACCCTGGTCGGAGCGGCCTCCGACCGCGGCCGAGGAGGTCTGGGAGCTGTGGGACGGCGGCCGGCCCACCGAGCCCGGTCTCTGGGCCGGGTGCGGCGCGGAGGGCCGCCGCCACTGGCTGAGCATGGCGTTGGACCATCACGAGCCGGACAGGCCCGACGCAGAAGCCGGCGGCACGTTTCACCTCGACGGCCGCCGCATCACCGACCTGCCGGGCTTCTTCTGCGCGCTGGGCGAGGCGGTGAACGGGCCCGGAGGCTATTTCGGTTGGGGGCTGGACGCGCTCGCCGACTGCCTCTGCGGCCGCTGGGGAGCTCGGTGGCCCTTCACCCTCGTCTGGCACGACGCGGAGGTCGCCCGTACCTGCCTCGGCCTCGTCCCGCGCACAGGTCAGCGGCCCTGGACGTTCGAGGAACTCCTTGAATTCTTTGGGGAGAAGGGCATCGCCGTCCGTCTCGAATGAGGGTTGTCCACAGGCTGCCCGAATGTCAGTGGCGCCCTGCATCATGAATGCATGACCGAGATCGAGCAGTTGCTGGCACGTGTCTCCACCGAGGCACGCAACTCCCGGCCGTGGGGCTGGCCTTCGCTCCCCGAGCCCGTGGACGCGGCGACGCTCGCCCGCGCGGAGTCCACCCTGGGCTTCACCATCCCGCCGCTGCTCGCCGCCCTCTATCTGCGGATAGGCGACGGAGGATTCGGCCCGGAGTACGGTCTGCTTCCCCTGCTCGACAGCCCGCCGTCCGGCGAACCCGCCGTCGTCGCGCAGTACCTCGCCCATCGCGAGAGCGGCCGCAAGGACCCCGAATGGCCCTGGCCCGAGGGCGTCCTGCCGATATCCCACTGGGGCTGCGGGATGTACGCCTGCGTGGACTGCCGCACCCCCGACGCCACCGTCCTCCTCTTCGAGCCCAACGCGGACGAGGCCGACCACGCCTGGTACGTGGACGCGCCCACCCTCACGGCCTGGCTCCACACCTGGCTCGACGGCACGGGCTGGTACGACGAGTCCCACGACGGCGCGGATCTGGAGCCGTGGGGCGACTTCCGCATACGCACGGGGGCGGCGCGGGCTTCGTAGCGGAGTTTCAGCCTTCGACTAGGGGGCGCCCTTTCCGGGAGGGGCGCGGGACTGTGACATTTGCGGCTCCGCCGCGGGGCGAGCCGGCCCCCATGACCCGCATCTCCTACAAGCGCCCTCAGCGCCGAGCCCTCTGCGCTGAACCCTCCGTACGGAGCTCCGCCCGCTCAGCGCTCAGCACGGGACAGCCGTCTCCTCACCCCATACACGCCCGCTCCCAACCCCAGCACGCCCACGCCCACAACCACCGACACCCACGGCAACGCGAAAGCCAAGGTCACACACCCCGCCAGCCCCACCACTGGCGCAACCCGGGACACGACCGTCGAACTCAACGTCCAGGCCGCCGCGTTGGCGATCGCGTAGTACACGAGTACCCCGAAGGAGGAGAAGCCGATAGCACCCCGCACATCCACCGTCGCGGTCACCGCGACGACCACCGCTCCGACGGCCAACTCCGCCCGATGAGGCACCTGGAAGCGCGGATGCACGGCGGCCAGCGCGCTCGGCAGATGCCCGTCGCGGGCCATCGCCAGCGTGGTCCGTGACACCCCCAGGATCAGCGCGAGAAGGGAGCCGAGCGCTGCTACGGCGGCGCCCACCCGCACGACCGGGACGAGTTCCGGCATGCCCGCGGCGCGCACCGCGTCGGCCAGTGGTGCCGTTGCCCGACCGAGCCCGCCCGACCCCAACACAGAGAGGACGGCCACCGCGACAGCCGCGTACACGACCAGCGCGATGCCCAGCGCGAGCGGGATCGCGCGCGGAATGGTGCGCGCCGGATCCCGCACCTCCTCGCCGAGCGTCGCGATCCGCGCGTACCCGGCGAAGGCGAAGAACAGCAGGCCGGCTGACTGAAGCACGCCGCCGACACCTCCGGAGACCCCCACGTCCAGCCGCCCGGCGTCGGCGTGCGCGGAGGTGAGAGACACGACGACCACGGAAGCGAGGACCCCTAGGACCACCGCCACGATCGCCCGCGTCAGCCACGCGGACTTCTGGACACCGCCGTAGTTCACCGCGGTCAGCGCCACCACGGCCCCGACGGCCACGGCGTGCGCCTGCTCCGGCCAGACGTACGCGCCCACGGTGAGCGCCATCGCCGCACACGAGGAGGTCTTGCCGACGACGAACGACCAGCCCGCCAGATACCCCCAGAACTCCCCGAGCCGCTCCCGCCCGTATACGTACGTCCCGCCGGACGCGGGGTAGCGGGCGGCGAGGCGCGCCGACGCTGTCGCGTTGCAATAGGCGACGACGGCGGCGATGCCCAGGCCGAGGAGAAGTCCGGACCCGGCGGCCCGTGCCGCGGGCCCCAGGGCGGCGAAGATTCCCGCACCGACCATGGATCCGAGGCCGATGACAACGGCGTCGCCGACGCCGAGCGTCCGCTTCAGCTCCGCCGTGCGCTGCGACGCTCCGGGCCGGGCCGAACCGGTTCGGCCGGAATCCGACTGTGCCATGGGTCGCACCCTACTGATCAGTGCAACCGGTCGCCGCCGTGCCGACGTCCTCCCCAGCAACAGCAAACGAACACCAGTGACAGCAAACGAACAAGCGAGCAAACAAGCGCGCGATCGGCAACACCAGAACGGCATGAACAAAGCCTGGCCGGAGAAAGATCACAGCACAGGCACAGCACGGAGAGGCAGGTTCACGGCATGGGCATCATCAGCTGGATCATCCTTGGGCTGTTGGCCGGAGCCATCGCCAAATTCCTGCTGCCGGGCCGTGATCCCGGCGGCTTCATCGGCACGACGCTGATCGGCGTCGCGGGTGCGTTCATCGGCGGCTGGATATCGGCCCGTTGGCTGGACCACCCGGTTGCCAAGGACTTCTACGACGGTGCCACCTGGGCCGCCGCGATCGGCGGCTCGCTCGTCCTGCTGATCGCCTACCGCCTCCTGTTCGGCAACTCGCGCAACTGAGCGCACGCCCCCGAGACCGCGGCCAGCAGGCGAGAAGGGTGGGCACCCACGGTGCCCACCCTTCCTCGTGCTGCCTTACGTACGCGCAACGAGCACGCGGTCACCGGTAGTTGACGAACTGCAACGCGAAGTCGAAGTCCTGGCCCTTCAGCAGCGCCTGTACGGCCTGCAGGTCGTCACGGCTCTTCGAGCTGACCCGCAGCTCCTCGCCCTGCACCTGCGCCTTGACGCCCTTCGGGCCCTCATCACGAATGATCTTCGCCACCTTTTTCGCGTTCTCCTGGGAGATGCCTTCCTCGATCGAGGCGAAGATCTTGTACTCCTTGCCGGAGAGCTGGGGCTCGCCGGCGTCCAGTGCCTTGAGCGAGATGCCTCGCTTGACCAGCTTGGACTGGAACACGTCGAGGATGGCCTTGACCCGCTCCTCGGAGTTCGCCTCCATGAGGATCTTCTCGCCGGACCAGGAGATGGAGGCGCCGACGTTCTTGAAGTCGTAGCGCTGCGAGATCTCCTTGCCGGCCTGGTTGAGGGCGTTGTCGACCTCCTGCCGCTCGACCTTCGAGACGATGTCGAAACTGGAGTCGGCCATGTCCTGTGGCTCCTTGTATCGGGGTGCGTAGTGGCGGCCGTCGAGCACCGCGTCGGTCCCGGGCCGCATCCGCATAAGCCTAGCCACCCGCTCCCCTCCTGGGGCCGATCAATCGGGTGGCGAAGCACCCCCGAGCATCGGGTATCGTTTACGTCGTTGCCACGGAGCGCCGCCGAATAGCGGTTCGAACGGCAGCGACCCCGGCGGTGTGCCCGAGCGGCCAAAGGGAGCAGACTGTAAATCTGCCGGCTCAGCCTTCCCAGGTTCGAATCCTGGCGCCGCCACGCTGAGAGAAACCCCCTCAGAACTGCATTCTTGCAGTTCGGAGGGGGTTTCTGCGTGTCTGGGGTGGTGCGCCCTCAGGGGCGAGCGTGGACCTTGGACGCTGTCCCTGTCTCCGGGCTGCCGGCTCTGTCGCGAGCAGCCTGGCGGCCGATTCCTGGGCCGGGGCCTCCGCGGCCTTCCGCCGCTTCCTTCGTACCCTGAGTTCATGTCCTCACGTCGCAGGAACTGCCCCGAGTGCCGTCGCGAGATCGCCGTTGTCGCGGGGCGGTTCGCCCGGCACGACCCGCCGGGGGCGCGGGGGAGTGGGGAGCTCGTGTCGTGCCCCGGATCGCGCAGACAGGCGGAGCTGGGCGCCGCGCAGCCGGCGCTGGACGGGTACGTCGTCGCGGAGTTCCCCGGCCAGATGCCGCTCTTCTGACCTCGGCTGCCCGCTCGCTGGCCCCCGACCCCGCAGCCCCTTGCTGCCCCACTGATCCCGCGCCTAGCCGCGCCCCGCCGGTTCAGGGCCGACGTACGTCCATCCTGCTCACCAGCCCGTCCGCCCCGAAGGCGTACACGTGCTCGACCGGCTCCTCCGCCCAGTGTTCGCCCGTGACGGCGTCCCGCAGTCCGAGTCGCACCACAGCGATCACGCGGCGCCCGTCCTCGTCGAGGCGCAGCCCCTCCAGTCGTACGAGGGGGTGTGCGGCTGCGAACTGGGCGGCCCAGTAGGCGTGTACCGCCTCGGGGCCGTGCAGGCGGACCCCGTCGGCGACGTTCGGCCAGTTCACGTCGGGCGCCAGGCAGTGGGGGATGAACGCGTCGCGTTCGGGGGTGCTGAAGACGTCGTACATCTTCCGCAGCAATGCTTCCTGGGCTGCGGGTATCTCAACGGGCACGGAACCTCCCCCTCCCGCTCGCGGGGCGGGGCGGCCGATCACCGCCCCACGCCCGCGTGCGTCCTCCCGGTCTCCCGGTCCCCCGGTCAGTTCCCGGCCACCGACTTCACCGCCACGGACACCGGCGCCGAGCCGCTGATCAGCTCCAGCGTCAGCCCGGCCGTCGCCGGAGTGTCCACCAGTTCCGCGAGGACCGCCGCGACGTCGTCGCGCGGGATGGGGCCGCGCCCCGTGGCGGCCTCCAGACGTACGAGACCGGTACCGGCGTCGTTCGTCAGCATCCCGGGACGCAGGATCGTCCAGTCCAGGCCCCGGTGAGCGCGTACGTACGCGTCCGCCTCGCCCTTGGCGCGCAGATACGCGTCGAAGATGTCGTCCCCTGGGTGCTCCGGATCCGCGCCCATCGACGACACGACGACATGCCGACGCACTCCGGCCCGGGCGGCCGCGTCCGCGAACAGCACGGCGGCGCCCCGGTCCACGGTGTTCTTGCGGTCCACCCCGCTGCCCGGGCCCGCGCCCGCCGCGAAGACGGCGGCGTCCGCGCCCTCCAGATGCGTGGCGACCTCCTCGACCGAAGCGGACTCCAGATCGCACACGACCGGCTCGGCGCCGGCCGCCCGCAGATCCTCGCTCTGCTCGGCGCGGCGGATGATCCCCGCCACCTCGTCACCGCGCGCGGAGAGCAGCCGCTCCAACCGCAGCGCGATCTGACCATGACCTCCAGCGATAACAATGCGCATGTTTCCGACCGTACGCCCGGACGACCCCACTCGCCGCACAACCCTGTGGATAACTCGTGAGTCTCATGAACGATCACTGTGTACGAGGGGTGACGCCGCACGGCGTCATGAAGGAGACCGTCATCACCACCACACGCGAGAGCCTTGCGACGCGCATGAGCCCTGCCACGCGCAACCGCCCTGCCCTGCGCAAGACCCTCACCGCGGCCGCCTGCACCACGGCGCTGCTCGCCGGCGTGGCCGCCTGCGGCACGGTCGAGAACCTCACCGCAGGTCAGAAGGTCGACCACGCCTTCGAAGGGCTCGGCGAAAAGAAGTCGCTGGCCTTCGAGTTGGGGCTCGACGCCAAGCCCTCCGCCCTCACGAAGCTGGCCGAGGAGGCCGAGCCCGGCGAGGAGATGCCGCCCGAGCTCGCCGAACTCTTCACCGGAGTGCGGGTGAAGGTGTCCGTCGAGTCGAGGAAGCCGCTCGCCGACTCGGGGGAGAAGGACCTCGTCGGTACGGGCGTGACGATCTCGGGGCCCGACGGCGTTCTGGCCGAATACCGCCTCGTCGGCGACTACACGTACTACCGCGCCGACATGAAGGCGGTCGGTGAGGCCATGGGCTTCCCGCTGCCGTCGGCCGACGAACTCCCCGAGAGCGAGAAGGAGCTCAAGAAGGTCATCGAGGGCGAGTGGGTCAAGGTCGACACCAGCAAGCTCGACCGGGCCGGCAAGGGCGCCTCGGGCTCCGAGAAGGGCGGCAAGGGCAGCAAGGCTGACAAGTCCGCTGGGCCCGGCGAGATCGACACCAAGACCCAGCAGAAGATCCTCAAGGCCGTACGCGGAGTCTTCGCCCGCGAGGTCACCTTCAGCAACGAGGGAGGCAGCGACGGCGTCGAACGGATCGTCGCCAAGGCCTCGTTCCGCGAGCTGCTCACCGGTGTCCTCGACAAGCTCCGGCCGCTGGCCGACGACCTTCCGGCGGGCGCCGAACTGCCCACCGACGAGGACCTCAAGGACGCCCCGAACAAGAAGATCGCCGTCAACTTCTCCCTGAAGAACGGCGACTTGACCCGGGTCTCCGCAGACCTCGCCGCCCTCGCGGACGGTCCGAAGGGCACCCGGCTCCCCCTGGTGGTCAAGTTTGGCGAGGCAGGCGACATCAGCGCCCCGTCCGGTGCCACCGAGATACCCGCGGACGGGTTCGGGGGTCCGGGCAACCCGTTCACCGGAGGCCTGCTGAGCGGCTTCTGACGGCCTGTCCGGAACTCGACCGTCACGTCGGCAGCCCGACGGCCACGGGGCGGGCGGATTTCGTAGGCACCGGTCCGCGCGCGTGGAGCCCGAACAGGCCTCCACGCGCGCGTGCCCGCGCCAAAAGCACCCCGCCTCCGGACCCTCCAAGCCTCACGAAGGCTCCTCCGCGCGCCCCGTCCGCCCCTGTCGAGGCAGGTCCAACGCCACGGTCACAGCGGAGTTGCAGTACTCCCGTACCGCACTCGTCCGCGCCACCACCCGCCCCCGATGCACGACGATCCGGCTGTACGCCAGGGACAACGCCGCATCGAGCCGGTCCCCGCGCACCGCGAGCAACTCCGCGGGGAACCCGGCCTCTACCCGGACTTCGGGCAACCCCAATGCAGCCCGCGCCGACGAACTCACCGCGTCGTAGGCGTCCCCGGCCCGCAGCCCGTACCGCGAGGCCAGCAGATACGCCGCCTCCAAGGGGTCCCCGCGCCCCACGGGGTTCGACACGTCCCTGAGGGCGCCGCTCCCGGCCGCCACCCGCACCCCGGCCGCCCGCAGCAGCCGTACCGGAGCCGTTCCGCGGCGGTCCACGCCCGAGCAGCCGCCCTGGGGCAGACAGACCACGCCCACGCCGGCCGCGGCCAGTTGGTCCGCCGCCCGCGAGGCGACCTCGGTGGGCAGCCGCCCGAGTCCGCCGCACGGGCCGAGCGTCACCCCCGGCCGCAGTCCGCCGGCCATCGCCGCGAGCCGTGCCAGCCGCGCCGGGTCGTCACCGTCCGTGTGCAGATCGACCGGGCAGCCGTGCTCCGAGGCGACCTCCAGGACCGCCTCCACGTATCCCGTCGGATCAGGGTCCAAATCTGGACAACCACCCACTACGGAGGCGCCCATTTTCACCGCGTCCCGCAGTATCGCCAGCCCGTCCGCCCCGGCGAGCCCGGTCAGTACCCGGGGCATCGCCACCACCGCCAACTCGGCCAGCCCGCGCAGCGCGCGCCGCGCCTGGAGCACCGCGGCCATCGAACCCAGCCCCTGCACATCGCCCACGCGCACGTGCGAGCGCAGGGCGGTGGCCCCGTGCCCGAGCTGGAGCAACGCGGCCTCGGTCGTACGGCGCTGGACCTCGTGGGCCTCGTACGAAACCGGTCCGTCGCCGTCGGCCGACAGGGCCGTGTCCCCGTGCGCGTGGGGCTCGGCCGGGGCCGGCAGGAGCAGATAGCCGGCGAGGTCCACGCGCGCGCTGTGCGCGGTGAGGCTGCCCGCCGTGCCGACCGCCTCGATGCGCCCGCCGCCCAGCCTCACGTCCACGGTCCGGCCGTCGGTGAGCCGCGCACCGCAGAGCAGCAGGTCGGAGCCGTCGCTCCGGCCGGACGAACCCGAGGAGCCCGACGAGGACGAGGAGGAGTGTGGCTGCTGCGGCTGACTGTCGGGCATCGCGCTCCTGGGGCTCGGCGGCGGCTGCGAAAGGGCGGCTGCGAAAGAGGGACAGGCGGCTGCGAAGGAGGGGCACAAGATCACGCAGCGTGAGTCGAGCCTAGGGTGGCGACCGGCGTGCATCGAGGAGGAGCGGAATAGTCGTACCGGTGTGGTCCGTCGTGCGGGAGGGGCGCGTGAAACGCCCCGCGAGCGGCCCGGAACGGGCCGGGGCAGGTGCCGCGAAACGGATTTGGGCGTTCGGTGGCCGAGCGTGTAATGTCTTCATCGCTCGCCCCAATAGCTCAGTCGGTAGAGCGTCTCCATGGTAAGGAGAAGGTCTACGGTTCGATTCCGTATTGGGGCTCTGGTGTGGAAGGTTCCCGTCGCAAGACGGGGACCGATCACATCTCAGCGGTGTAGCTCAGTCGGTAGAGCAAGCGGCTCATAATCGCTGTGTCACCGGTTCAAGTCCGGTCACCGCTACTGACAGTAGCCGATTGTGGGGTCGGTCCTTCGATCGGCTACTCTTCTGTGTGTTAATGCGCTAATCGTCCCATCCGTTCGTCAAGGAGCACTCCTGTGGCTGCCACCGACGTCCGCCCGAAGATCACGCTGGCCTGCGTGGAGTGCAAGGAGCGGAACTACATCACCAAGAAGAACCGGCGTAACAACCCGGACCGACTGGAGATGAAGAAGCACTGCCCGCGTTGCAATGCGCACACCGCGCACCGCGAAACGCGATAAATCAGGCTCGTACACGAGGCCGTCCCCTGAAGTCGGGGGGCGGCCTCGCGTCGTTACACCCAGTTGCGAACCAGGAGGTGCCGGGCCCATGGCGCTCGACCAGTCCTTCGTGGGGCGGTCCTATCCGCCCACCGAGCCCTATGAGGTCGGCCGGGAGAAGATCCGCGAGTTCGCGGAGGCGGTGGGCGACACCAATCCCGCGTACACGGACCCGGAGGCCGCCAAGGCTCTCGGTCACGCCGATGTGATCGCCCCGCCGACCTTCGTGTTCACCATCACGTTCAAGGCGGCGGGACAGGTCGTCCAGGACCCCCAACTGGGGCTCGACTACAGCCGTGTGGTGCACGGCGACCAGAAGTTCGTCCACCGCCGCCCGGTGCGCGCGGGCGACCGGCTCACGGTCACCTCCACCATCGAGGCGATCAAGTCGCTGGCGGGCAACGACATTCTGGACATCCGCGGCGAGGTCCACGACGAGGCGGGCGAGCACGTGGTGACCGCCTGGACCAAGCTCGTGTCCCGCGCGGCCGAGGGGGCGTGAACAGATGACGGCGAAGATCTCGTACGACGACGTCGAGGTCGGCACCGAACTGCCGGCCCAGACCTTCGGCGTGACGCGCGCCACGCTCGTGCGGTACGCGGGCGCCTCGGGGGACTTCAACCCGATCCACTGGAACGAGAAGTTCGCCAAGGAGGTCGGCCTCCCGGACGTCATCGCGCACGGCATGTTCACCATGGCCGAGGCGGTCCGGGTCGTCACCGACTGGACCGGCGACCCGGGCGCGGTCGTCGAGTACGGCGTCCGCTTCACCAAGCCGGTCGTCGTCCCGAACGACGACCAGGGCGCCACGATCGAGGTCAGCGGCAAGGTCGCGGCCAAGCTCGACGACAACACCGTCCGCGTCGACCTCGTCGCGATGAGTGCGGGCCAGAAGGTCCTGGGCATGTCCCGCGCGGTCGTCCGCCTCGCCTGACGGGCAGGGCCCGGCAGGGGCGCGAGGGGTGAGAGTAAGGGGCGTCCGCCATTGCGGGCGCCCCTTACTTCCTGCTTCCCGCGCCGCTTGCTTCTTCTCTCCGCACCCCACCTCCTTGACTCGGTTAGTGATTGAGTACTAACTTACTCGCATGGTCAGGATGAGCGCAGAAGAGAGGCGCGAGAGCGTCATCCGTGCGGCGATGAGCGAGTTCTCCCGGGGCGGCTACTACGGCACGTCCACCGAGGCGATCGCCAAGCGCGTGGGTGTCTCGCAGCCGTACCTCTTCCGGCTCTTCCCGGGCAAGAAGGCGATCTTCCTCGCGGCGGCCGAGCGGTGCATGGAGGAGGCCACGCGCACCTTCGCGGACGCGGCCAAGGGGCTGGAGGGCGAGGAGGCCCTGCACGCCATGGCGGACGCGTACGTCAGGGTGATCGCCGAGGAGCCCGAGCGGCTGCTGATGCAGATGCAGATGTACGTCGCGGTGGCGGCGGCCGAGCAGGCGGGCGACCGTGAACTCGGTGAAGCGGTACGGGCGGGCTGGATGCGCCTGTGGGACACGGCCCATCTGCCGCTCGGTGCCGATGTCGACGAGACCACGACCTTCATGGCGTACGGGATGCTCATCAACTGCCTGGTGGCCATGGGATTTCCGCCCGAGCACCGGGTCTGGGAGGGGCTCTACCCCTCGGCCCGGCTCAAGGGCCGGCTCGAACACTGAACCAAGGGTGGCGAGGAGCGCCGCCCTTTCATGCCCGTGAAAGTTAGTCAGCAATAACTAATCGAAGTCAGCGATCACCCGCTGGGGGAGCGATGTCACAGCAGACCGAACGTCGCGGGGGAGCCGTCTGGGCCCTCGTCATCACCAGCGTCGCCGGGTTCATGGCGGCGCTCGACAACCTCGTCGTCACCACCGCACTGCCCTCGATCCGCAAGGACCTCGGGGGAGACCTCTCCGATCTGGAATGGACCGTGAGCGCGTACACGCTCACCTTCGCCGTGCTGCTGATGTTCGGCGCGGCTCTGGGCGACCGGTTCGGCCGCCGCCGGCTCTTCCTCGTCGGCATCACCGTGTTCACCGCCGCGTCCGCCGCCGCGGCCATGGCGCCCGGCATCGACTCGCTGATCGCCGCCCGTGCCGTCCAGGGCGTCGGCGCCGCCATCATGATGCCGCTGACGCTGACCCTTCTCACGGCCGCCGTTCCGGCCGCCAAGCGCGGGATGGCGTACGGGATCTGGGGTGCCGTCAACGGTCTCGCGGTCGCTTCGGGGCCGCTGATCGGCGGCAGCCTCACCGAGCACATCTCCTGGCAGTGGATCTTCTGGCTGAACGTTCCGCTGGGGCTGGTCCTGCTGCCGCTCGCCCGGCTGCGTCTGTCGGAGTCGTTCGGCGCCGGCGCCCCGCTCGACATCCGTGGCACCCTGCTGGCCAGCGGCGGCCTCTTCGGGATCGTGTACGGGCTGGTCCGGGCGCCCGTCGTCGGCTGGACCGACGGGATAGTCCTGCTGGGGCTGTTCGCCGGTACCGCTCTGCTCGTCGGCTTCGTGCTCCACGGCATCAACGCCAAGCACCCGATGCTGCCGATGCGGCTCTTCCGCAACCGGGCCTTCGCCGGCATCAACGCGGCCAGCCTGCTGATGTTCCTCGGGATGTTCGGCTCGATCTTCCTGCTCAGCCAGTACATGCAGGGCGTCCTCGGCTACTCGCCCACCCAGGCCGGGCTGCGGATGCTGCCCTGGACGGGGATGCCGATGCTCATCGCGCCCGTCGCCGGCTATCTGTCCGACCGGATCGGCGGTCGCCCAGTCGTCGCCGCGGGTCTGTTCCTCCAGGCCGTCGGGCTCGGCTGGTTCGCCACCGTGATCGCCCCCGACACGTCGTACGCGGCGCAGCTGCCCGCCCTGATCATCAGCGGTGTGGGCATGTCCCTCTTCTTCGCCCCCGCCTCCAACCTGGTCATGTCCAGCGTCCGGCCGCACGAGCAGGGGATCGCGTCCGGCGCGAACAACGCGCTGCGTGAGGTCGGCGGCGCCCTCGGTATCGCGGTGATGGCCTCGATCTTCTCCGCCCAGGGCGGCTACGGGACCGCGCAGACCTTCGTGGACGGCACCCAGCCGGCGCTCTGGGTCGGCTCCGCCGCGGTGGCCGTGGCGGGAGTCGCGGCACTGCTCATCCCCCGTCGTCGCCGGGCGGCGGAGGCGGGCGAGGAGAGCGCCGGGACCGCGCCCGAGCGGGTGCTGGAGACGGCCTCCCACTGAGGGCCCTCACCGAGCCCGGAATCCGAACCCGATCCCGAACGCGAACCCGAAAGGAGTCCGATCATGCCCACCCTCCCCTGGACCGTGCCGAACAAGCCGCCGCAGGGCGCCGAGGTGCACGTCTTCGCCTCCCGCTTCGAGACCCGCACCCGCTGGGGAGCGCTGAAGTTCTTCGCCAGGACACCGGCCGTCTGGCGGCAGGTGAGCAAGGCCCCCGGAGCGTACGGCGCCACGCTCAGGGCGGCCCCGCTGCGGCGGACCTTCTGGACCCTGTCCGCCTGGGAGTCGCCCGCGGCGCTCAAGAACTTCGCCCGCTCCGGCACGCACGCGCCGACCGCCCGGGGCCTCGGCCCCCAGATGCGGGACGCGAAGTTCGTCTCGTGGACGGTCACGGCGGACGACCTCCCGCTCGACTGGGCGGAGGCGTTGCGCCGTCTGTGACCGGCCGACGCCCCGAACGGTTCAGCCGCGAGAACGGCCCCGCCCCGACCGGCGGGGCCGTTCTCGTACTCTTGGGCACGTGCTGGAACTCCACGACGCCCCGCTCGCCCCGCTGACCACCTTCCGGCTCGGCGGCCCCGCCGCGCGCCTGATCACCGCCACGACCGACGCCGAGGTGATCGCCGCCGTCCGCGAGGCCGACGACTCCGGCACACCGCTGCTGCTGATCGGCGGCGGATCCAACCTGGTCATCGGTGACAAGGGCTTCGCGGGCACCGCCCTGCGCATCGCCACCCGCGGCTTCGCCCTCGACGGTACGAAGCTGGAGCTGGCCGCCGGAGAGGTGTGGACCGACGCCGTCGCCCGCACCGTCGAGGCCGGCCTCGCGGGCATCGAGTGCCTCGCCGGAATCCCGGGCTCCGCGGGTGCGACGCCCATCCAGAACGTGGGGGCGTACGGCCAGGAGGTGTCGTCGACGATCACCGAAGTGATCGCCTACGACCGGCGGACCGGTGAGACGGTCACCGTTCCGAACGCCGAGTGCGCCTTCTCGTACCGCCACAGCCGCTTCAAGGCCGAGCCCGAGCGCTTCGTCGTGCTGCGTGTCCGCTTCGGCCTGGAGGACGCCTCCGGGCTCTCCGCGCCGGTCAAGTACGCCGAGACGGCCCGCGCCCTCGGTGTCGAGCCGGGCGACCGCGTGCCGCTGGAGAAGGCCCGGGAGACCGTCCTGAAGCTGCGCTCCGGCAAGGGCATGGTGCTCGACCCGGAGGACCACGACACCTGGTCGGCGGGCTCGTTCTTCACCAACCCGATCCTCACCCACGAGGAGTTCGCCGTGTTCCACGCGCGCGTGGCCGAGCGTCTCGGCGACGGCGTGATCCCGCCCGCGTACCCGGCGGGCGACGGGCACACCAAGACCTCCGCGGCCTGGCTGATCGACAAGTCCGGCTTCACCAAGGGCTACGGCACCGGCCCCGCCCGCATCTCCACCAAGCACACCCTGGCCCTCACCAACCGCGGCGAGGCCACCACGGAGGACCTCCTCGCGCTCGCCCGAGAGGTCGTCGCGGGTGTCCACGCCGCCTTCGGGATCACACTCGTCAACGAACCGGTGACGGTCGGCGTCAGCCTCTGAGGTATTTCGCTTGCCGGTCGCCCGGTCCGGCGATCACCCTGAGGGCATGAGAGAACTCCTGTGCGGCTGAGGGTCGATGAGTTCCGGCCGAGCGCCGGCCGGTACGCGTTCCGCGTGGTCCAGCCGCGCCCCGCACTGCGCCACACCACACTCAGCGACCCCTTGCGGGACTGGGGTTATCTGGTCGGCGACCACGACGGACTGGCCCGCCTCGCCGCGCTGTTCTCGTTCGCCGCGTACTCCCCGCACACCGTCGTCCACGTCCCGCTGCGTGACAGCGTGCCCAGGACGTTCGCGCCCGGAGTGCCGGTCGACCTCGTCCTCGCCCACCGGACACTGGGCCTGCGACCCTCCACATGGCCGTCGCTGCGCCGCGGGCTGACCCGGGGCACCCCGGGCACCGTCCGCACCGACGAACGGCGCACCGCCGACCACGCGGCGGCATGGCAGGCGCGCTGGGAACAGCGCTGGGACCGCCTCGACCCCGTCGACCGGATCCGCCCCGCCGTCCACGCCCGGACGCTGTTCCTCTTCGGCGCCCGGGACACCTTCGCCTCGGCGTCCGCCCAGCTGGAGGTCGCGGCCGGCTTCGGCCCCCTGGACAAGAGGGCCGCCAAGGGGCTCGACGTGCTGGTCGCCTCGCTCACGCTGCACATGCCCCTGAGCCGGGGACGGCACACGGAACTGGACATCGGCTTCCAGGCGTATCCGCCCCACGCCCACTTCAGGCGGCCGGGGCGGTCAGCCAGCCGTCGATCCCGGACAGCAGCTTCTCCTTGATGTCGTGCGGGGCCGCCGAACCCCGTACCGACTGCCGTGCCAGCTCGGCCAGTTCGGCGTCCGTGAAGGCGTGATGTTGACGCGCGATGTCGTACTGGGCGGCCAGCCGTGAGCCGAACAGCAGCGGGTCGTCCGCGCCGAGTGCCAGCGGGACCCCCGCCTCGAAGAGCGTGCGCAGGGGGACGTCCTCCGGCTTCTCGTACACCCCCAGGGCGACGTTCGACGCCGGGCAGACCTCGCAGGTGATGCCCCGGTCCGCGAGCCGCTTCAGCAGCCGCGGGTCCTCGGCCGCCCGCACCCCGTGCCCGATCCGCGAGGCGTGCAGGTCGTCCAGGCAGTCGCGGACGGACGCCGGGCCTGTCAGCTCGCCGCCGTGCGGCGCCGCCAGCAGCCCGCCCTCACGCGCGATGGCGAACGCCCGGTCGAAGTCCCGCGCCATCCCGCGCCGCTCGTCGTTGGAGAGCCCGAAGCCGACGATGCCGCGGTCCGCGTACCGCACGGCCAGCCGGGCCAGCGTGCGGGCGTCCAGCGGATGCTTCATCCGGTTCGCGGCCACCAGGACCCGCATCCCGAGCCCGGTCTCCCGCGCGGCCGAGTCCACGGCGTCCAGGATGATCTCCAGCGCCGGGATCAGCCCACCCAGCCGCGGCGCGTACGAGGTCGGGTCGACCTGGATCTCCAGCCACCCCGAGCCGTCCTTGATGTCCTCCTCGGCGGCCTCCCGCACCAGCCGCTGGATGTCCTCGGGATCTCTGAGGCACGACCGCGCCGCGTCGTACAGCCGCTGGAAACGGAACCAGCCCCGCTCGTCGGTGGCTCGCAGTTTCGGCGGCTCCCCGCTGGTCAGCGCGTCGGGAAGGTGGATCCCGTGCTTGTCGGCCAGTTCCAGCAGAGTGGTGATCCGCATCGACCCGGTGAAATGCAGGTGCAGATGAGCTTTGGGCAGCTCAGAGACATCACGTACGTGCTCCATTCCAGGATCCTGCCGTACGCCGCCTCCGTATCGGTAGCGCTTTCCCTGAACGTGGTCTTGCTCGCACTGAGACACGAACCACGACACGAAGAAGCGGGCCGCCTCCCGGAGGGAAGCGGCCCGCTCGTACCCACTCACGGTGGGAGGGTTCAGTCCTTGGCCTCGGCCAGCAGCTTCTGGATGCGCGAGACGCCCTCGACGAGGTCCTCGTCACCCAGCGCGTACGAGAGCCGCAGGTAGCCCGGCGTGCCGAAGGCCTCGCCCGGGACGACCGCGACCTCGGCCTCCTCCAGGATCAGCGCGGCCAGCTCGACGGAGTCCTGCGGGCGCCTGCCGCGGATCTCCTTGCCGATGAGGGCCTTCACCGAGGGGTACGCGTAGAAGGCGCCCTCGGGCTCCGGGCAGAGCACGCCGTCGATCTCGTTGAGCATCCGCACGATGGTCTTGCGGCGGCGGTCGAAGGCCTCGCGCATCTCGGCGACGGCCTTCAGGTCGCCGGAGACAGCGGCGATGGCGGCGGCCTGGGCGACGTTCGACACGTTCGACGTGGCGTGCGACTGGAGGTTCGTCGCGGCCTTCACCACGTCCTTCGGGCCGATGATCCACCCGACACGCCAGCCGGTCATCGCATACGTCTTCGCGACGCCGTTGACCACGATGCACTTGTCGCGCAGCTCGGGCAGGATCGCGGGCAGCGAGGTGAACTTCGCGTCCCCGTAGACCAGGTGCTCGTAGATCTCGTCCGTCAGCACCCACAGACCGTGCTCGACGGCCCAGCGGCCGATCGCCTCGGTGTCCTCGGCGCTGTAGACGGCGCCCGTCGGGTTCGACGGCGACACGAAGAGGACGACCTTCGTCTTCTCCGTACGGGCCGCCTCCAGCTGCTCGACCGAGACGCGGTAGCCGGTGGTCTCGTCGGCGACGACCTCGACCGGGACACCGCCGGCGAGACGGATCGACTCCGGGTACGTCGTCCAGTAGGGCGCCGGGACGATGACCTCGTCGCCCGGGTCGAGGATCGCGGCGAACGCCTCGTAGATGGCCTGCTTGCCGCCGTTGGTCACCAGGACCTGGGAGGCGTCAACCTCGTAGTCGGAATCGCGCAGCGTCTTGGCGACGATCGCCGCCTTCAGCTCGGGAAGGCCGCCGGCCGGCGTGTACCGGTGGTACTTCGGGTTCTTGCAGGCCTCGATGGCGGCCTCGACGATGTAGCCCGGGGTCGGGAAGTCGGGCTCACCGGCGCCGAAGCCGATCACCGGACGTCCTGCGGCCTTGAGGGCCTTGGCCTTGGCGTCCACGGCGAGGGTGGCGGACTCGGAGATCGCACCGACCCGGGCGGAGACCCGGCGCTCGGTGGGAGGGGTTGCAGGGCTCATGGGCCCATCGTTCCAGACACGAAACCTCCCCGGCACACCGGTTTCACAGAGTGAGCGCCGACCGACAAAGTCCTTACGGACACTTTCTGTTCGACGACCGGCCGTCGACCACGTACACTCTCACCTCGTTGGCCTTCACCGGCCGCGCCCACCCGGTGCACACCGAGCACCCGGGCGGATGCGGTACGTTGTTGGGGAAACAAAGGGTCGTAGCTCAATTGGTAGAGCACTGGTCTCCAAAACCAGCGGTTGGGGGTTCAAGTCCCTCCGGCCCTGCTACACACTCCTTTCGCCAGGATGTGTGCGCATGTACGTACTGCAATAACACCGCCGTGCGGCTCATACCCGGGCGCGGCACGGCCACGACCCGGAATCAGGTGAGGACGAGTGACGGACGCCGTGGGCTCCATCGACATGCCTGATGCCCAGGATGAGGCGCCGGAGTCCCAGAAGAAGGGCCGCAAGGGCGGTAAGCGTGCCAAGAAGGGCCCGCTGAAGCGCCTTGCCCTCTTCTACCGCCAGATCGTCGCGGAACTCCGCAAGGTTGTCTGGCCGACCCGGAATCAGCTGACGACGTACACCACAGTGGTGATTGTGTTCGTTGTCATCATGATCGGTCTGGTGACTGTGATTGACTTCGGACTCGACAAGGCCGCCAAGTACGTATTCGGCTGAGCCAAGCGCGAAGGGCGCCGTACCCGGCGCCCGCTTTCGCGTGTTCCACCCCCATGATCCAGGAAGAAGCAGCCACCGTGTCTGACCCGAACCTGAACGACGCCGGCGAGTCGGTCGAGTCCGTTGACGACGAGCTCGACATCGTCGAGGGCGCGGACGTCGAGGACGAGGTCGAGGCTGCAGACGCCGAAGCCGGCGAGGCCGCCGAAGAGGCTGCCCTGCACGTCGAGGACGAGTCCGGCGAGGACGTCGAGACCGACGTGGACACCGAAGCCGACGCGGACGCCGAGGACGCGGCCGTCTCCGACGAGGCCGACGACGAGAAGCTCGAAGAGGCCGAAGAAGAAGAGGCCGAGCCGGTCGACCCCGTCGTGGCCCTCCGCGAGGAGCTCCGCAGGCTGCCCGGCGAGTGGTACGTCATCCACACGTACGCGGGTTACGAGAACCGCGTGAAGACGAACCTCGAACAGCGTGCCGTCTCTCTGAACGTCGAGGACTTCATCTTCGCGGCCGAGGTGCCGCAGGAAGAGGTCGCGCAGATCAAGAACGGCGAGCGCAAGACCGTCCGTCAGAACAAGCTCCCCGGCTACGTGCTGGTGCGCATGGACCTGACGAACGAGTCCTGGGGCGTCGTCCGCAACACCCCCGGTGTCACCGGCTTCGTGGGCAACGCGTACGACCCGTACCCGCTGACGCTGGACGAGATCGTCAAGATGCTCGCTCCGGAGGCCGAGGAGAAGGCCGCCCGCGAGGCGGCCGAGGCCGAGGGCAAGCCGGCTCCGTCCCGCAAGCTCGAGGTCCAGGTGCTGGACTTCGAGGTCGGCGACTCGGTCACCGTCACCGACGGCCCGTTCGCGACGCTGCAGGCGACCATCAACGAGATCAACGCCGACTCGAAGAAGGTCAAGGGCCTCGTCGAGATCTTCGGCCGCGAGACCCCGGTCGAGCTGAGCTTCGACCAGATCCAGAAGAACTGACCCTCGCGGGACGATCTTCCGGAACACACGCCTCCGACCAGGTCAGACGGGCCCTCAAAGCCTGTCTGACCTGCTCGGTTTTTGGCCGCGCACAGATACCCGTTATCGTTGTGCGGTATGCCTCCGTCCGGATGATCCGGATCGGCGGCTGAAAACTCTCACTAGGACCCGGAGAGAGCAATGCCTCCCAAGAAGAAGAAGGTCACGGGGCTCATCAAGCTCCAGATCCAGGCCGGTGCGGCCAACCCGGCGCCGCCGGTCGGCCCCGCGCTGGGCCAGCACGGCGTCAACATCATGGAGTTCTGCAAGGCCTACAACGCCGCGACCGAGTCGCAGCGTGGCTGGGTGATCCCGGTGGAGATCACGGTCTACGAAGACCGCTCCTTCACCTTCATCACCAAGACCCCGCCGGCCGCGAAGATGATCCTCAAGGCCGCGGGCGTGGAGAAGGGCTCCGGCGAGCCGCACAAGACCAAGGTCGCCAAGATCACCCAGGCGCAGGTCCGCGAGATCGCCACCACGAAGATGCCCGACCTGAACGCCAACGACCTGGACGCCGCGTCGAAGATCATCGCCGGCACCGCCCGTTCCATGGGCATCACGGTCGAGGGCTGACCTCCACCCCGTAGGAAAGACCGTGGCAGGGCCTGCTCGGCCCACACCACGACTCCTCAGAACACACAGGAGCAGTAGTGAGCAAGCGCAGCAAGTCTCTCCGCGCTGCGGACGCCAAGATCGACCGGGACAAGCAGTACGCCCCGCTCGAGGCCGTCCGTCTCGCCAAGGAGACCTCCACGAGCAAGTTCGACGGCACCGTCGAGGTCGCCTTCCGCCTGGGTGTCGACCCGCGCAAGGCCGACCAGATGGTCCGTGGCACCGTGAACCTCCCGCACGGCACCGGTAAGACCGCCCGGGTCCTGGTCTTCGCGACCGGTGACCGTGCCGAGGCAGCGACCGCCGCGGGCGCCGACATCGTCGGCTCCGACGAGCTCATCGACGAGGTGGCGAAGGGCCGTCTGGACTTCGACGCCGTCGTCGCCACCCCGGACCTCATGGGCAAGGTCGGCCGCCTGGGCCGTGTCCTCGGCCCGCGTGGTCTGATGCCGAACCCGAAGACCGGCACCGTGACCCCGGACGTGGCCAAGGCCGTGACCGAGATCAAGGGCGGCAAGATCGAGTTCCGCGTCGACAAGCACTCGAACCTGCACTTCATCATCGGCAAGACCTCGTTCGACGAGACCCAGCTGGTGGAGAACTACGGCGCCGCGCTGGAGGAGATCCTCCGTCTGAAGCCGTCCGCCGCCAAGGGTCGTTACATCCGGAAGGCCGCGATCAGCACGACGATCGGCCCCGGTATCCCGCTCGACCCGAACCGCACCCGCAACCTCCTCGTCGAGGAGGACCCGGCCTCCGTCTGAGCCTGACGCTCACCGGCAGCCGCGTCGCACACGCGATTCCAGGACGGGCCCCGCAACCTTTCGAGGTGCGGGGCCCGTCCCTCTTTGTCAGATGCCCGATTCCGGACCGGGTGTCAGTGCCCTGCGCTAGCGTGCAAGGCACAGGAATCGCATAGGGGGACGAATGAAGAGCACTGCCGTGCGACGCGCGACTGTCTCGATCGCGATGGCCGCCGCGCTGACGGGGGTCGCGGCCTGTAGCGGCTCGGACTCCGACGGGGGTTCGGGCGGGAGCTCGGGCGCAAGCTCCGGAGGGGGCGACAAGGCGGCCGGCAAGGCCAAGACCCAGGCGAACCCGATCGCGGCCCTGCGCACCGTCGAGAAGTCCACCGACAAGGCCGACTCCGCCAAGGTCGAGTCCACCACGACCATGGGCACGATCATGTCCATGGAGGCGGACGGCGCCCTCGGCTGGGCCGACGGCCTCACCGGCACCCTGACGATCACGTACACCGGCGGCACGATGGCCGACCAGATGCGGCAGCTGGGCACCACCTCCATGGAGGCCCGCTATCTGCCGGATGCCTACTACGCGAAGATGGGCGACAAGTTCGCCGAGCAGTCCGGCGGCAAGCACTGGATCAAGTACGCGTACGACGACCTGGCGGACCTCGCCGGCGGATCGGGCGCGTACATGAAGGACCAGATGCAGAACACCACGCCGAACCAGTCGGTGAAGCTCCTGCTGGCCTCCGGGGACGTCAAGAAGGTCGGCGAGGAGAAGGTGCGCGGCGAGAACACCACGCACTACTCGGGCACGGTCGACGTCGCGGACCTCGCGGGCGAGAGCTCGAACCTCAACGCGGACCAACTGGCAGACATGAAGCGCCAGTTGGAGCAGGCCGGAGTCACCACCGAGACCATCGACATATGGGTCAACGACGAGGACCTGCTGGTCAAGAAGGTCGAGAAGGGTGAGCTGGCGACCGGCTCGATGTCCTCCACGGCGTTCTACAGCGACTACGGCGTGAAGATCTCCACCGAGGAACCCCCGGCGGGCGACACCGCCGACTTCAAGGACCTGATGCAGACTCAGCCGGCGGCCTGAGAGCCCTCGTACGGGACGCGGAGGGGCGCCTTCAGGGCGCCCCGGACGTCCCACGGGCCTCAAGGAACTCGGAGGACCGGCCGAGTCCCTCTGGGATACGCTCACGCCCTGTCTGTGAGTCGCTCATCTGTTCCTTGGGGGGAACCATGAAGATTTCTGTGCGCGGATCCGTGCGTCGTAGGACGACCGGTGCGGCACTCGCCGCGCTGGTCCTCGCCGGGGGTGCCGTCGGCTGTTCGAAGGACGGCGCGAGCGAGGAGTCACCGAAGATGACGCCCGCCGCGGCCGTGGCCAAGGCGGCGAAGAACACGGAGGACATCACCTCCATCAGCTACCGGATGACCGGCAGGACCCCTGAGGAGGGGCGCGTCAAGGCCGATGCCCAGATGCGCATGAAGCCGGACGTCGCCATGAGCATGAAGATGACCGCCCTCGACCAGGGCGCGGACGGCACCGCCGAGATCCGCCTCGTCGACAAGGCGATGTACATAGGCGGGGGCGCCGCGGCCGCCAAGGAGATGGACGGCAAGAGCTGGATCAAGTTCGACCTGTCCACGCTGGGGGAGGACGCGCTGGGGGGCGCGGCTCCGGGCGCCGGGACGGCCGACAAGAACCCGGCCCAGGAGTCCACCTTCCTCACCGGTTCCAAGGACGTGAAGAAGGTCGGCACCGAGAAGATCGACGGCGTCGAGACCACCCACTACAAGGGCACGGTCACCCTCGACGAGTTCCGCAAGTCCCTCAAGAGCGAGAGCAAGGCCACCCGTGAGCAGCGGGAGAAGAGCCTTGAGCAGTACGAGAAGATGGGCGTGGACGCGCTCACGATGGACATGTGGATCGACGGCGACGACCGCACCAAGCGGTTCCGCATGAAGGGCGACGCCGACAAGGGCAAGCTCGACATGACCATCACCTTCGTCGACTACAACAAGCCCGTGACGGTCGAGGCGCCGCCCGCCAAGGACGTCATGGACCTCGCCGAGATGATGGGCGACATCGAGAGCTGACCCCGGCGTGGGCCGGCGTACGGCGTCGGCCCACGTACGGATTTGCTTGACAGCGACCCGTTCACGTAACCTTCCACAGAAGCCAAAGACCGCTGGTCGTTGCCGTGTGCTCCTGGAGGGCGCGGTGACCGAAGGATCCGCTGAAACTGCGGACGACCCGCGTAGGTGACTGTGGATGAACTCCCGGGCAGTCCCGTACTTCGTACGGATCCGTTCGGTCGAGTCACGCCCCGTGCGCCTGCGCCGGGGCGTTTCGTTTTCCCAGTCTCCTTCTGAGCGGTCCTCATCACCCGGAAGGAGGCCACGCTTATGGCAAGGCCCGACAAGGCTGCCGCGGTAGCCGAGCTCGCGGACCAGTTCCGCAGCTCGAACGCCGCTGTGCTGACCGAGTACCGGGGTCTCACCGTGGCGCAGCTCAAGACGCTGCGTCGTTCGCTCGGTGAAGACGCCCAGTACGCCGTGGTGAAGAACACGCTGACCAAGATCGCGGCCAACGAGGCCGGGATCTCGACGCTCGACGACCTGTTCAACGGTCCGACGGCGGTTGCCTTCATCTCCGGTGACCCGGTGACGTCGGCGAAGGGTCTTCGTGACTTCGCCAAGGACAACCCCAACCTCGTCATCAAGGGCGGTGTCCTTGACGGCAAGGCGCTGTCCGCCGACGAGATCAAGAAGCTTGCGGACCTCGAGTCCCGCGAGGTTCTGCTCGCCAAGCTGGCGGGTGCCATGAAGGGCAAGCAGACTCAGGCTGCGCAGCTCTTCCAGGCGCTTCCGTCGAAGTTCGTCCGCACTGCGGAGGCGCTTCGCGTCAAGCTCGAAGAGCAGGGCGGTGCCGAGTAATTCGGCTCGCGCATTGACCGCCGCCTGAGGCGACGGTCGTAGCGGGCCGAACGTACGCCCGCCTCACCAGTACATCCGGCACCTGCCGAATTAGTGGAAGGACGCCATCATGGCGAAGCTGTCCCAGGAAGAGCTGCTCGCGCAGTTCGAGTCCCTCACCCTCATCGAGCTCTCCGAGTTCGTGAAGGCCTTCGAGGAGAAGTTCGACGTCACCGCCGCCGCCGCGGTCGCCGTTGCCGGCCCCGCCGGTGCCGCCGCCCCCGCCGAGGCCGAGGCCGAGCAGGACGAGTTCGACGTCATCCTCACGGGTGCCGGCGACAAGAAGATCCAGGTCATCAAGGTCGTGCGTGAGCTGACCTCGCTGGGTCTCAAGGAGGCCAAGGACCTCGTGGACGGCGCTCCGAAGCCGGTCCTCGAGAAGGTCGCCAAGGACGCCGCCGAGAAGGCCGCCGAGTCCCTCAAGGGCGCCGGCGCCTCCGTCGAGGTCAAGTAACACCACGAGCCGCCCGCCGGGGCGCCTGAGGGCGCCCCGCGGCGACGGCTCCAGCGGGCCGACACAGCCGCTCCCGCAGGGGCTGTAACGCTGACGCACCGAAGAGCGATCATCCATCTGGGTGGTCGCTCTTCGGCGTTCGAGGGGGCCGTGCGGCGACTGCCTTGCGCTGTCGGTCGCTACGAGTATGGTGATCTTCGTTCGTGCCTCCGGCCGCCCTGTGACGGGCAGCGAGACAGGTTGCAAGACGGGTTGCAAGTGACGATGGCAGCACCCGGTTCGGGCATGGGGGGCCTTGACGAACCGCACGCAGCGCGCAATTCTCAGGACGCGTCGTCACAACGATCCGGATCCGAGGCATGGATCGGTGGCGAAGAGGGCAGTATCGATGTGCATCGAGGGCGTGGCTTGCAGCAGGGGTTGAGAACAACGAGGGTCTTCAAAAACCCGCACTGGACATCAGTGGGCCTAGTGGCTACACTGACCCTTTGCGCTGCCTGTTAGCTGCCTCCTGCCCGTCACCAGGGGCATGCCCTCGCTTCAGCACTGTGGATTGAACCGATCCTGACCTGGCCTTTTGGCTGATTCAGGAAACGGCTGTCCTGGTGTCCGGCTTGGGACCGGTACGCGCGTAGTGAGTCCGAGCCCTCGGAAGGACCCCCTCTTGGCCGCCTCGCGCACTGCCTCCGCGAATACGAACAACGGCGCCAGCACCGCCCCGCTGCGCATCTCTTTTGCAAAGATCAAGGAGCCCCTCGAGGTTCCGAACCTTCTTGCGCTGCAAACCGAGAGCTTCGACTGGCTGCTCGGAAACGACGCGTGGAAGGCTCGTGTCGAGGCGGCTCTGGACAGCGGACAGGACGTCCCCACCAAGTCCGGTCTGGAGGAGATCTTCGAGGAGATCTCCCCGATCGAGGACTTCTCCGGGTCGATGTCCCTGACTTTCCGCGACCACCGCTTCGAGCCTCCCAAGAACTCGATCGACGAGTGCAAGGAGCGCGACTTCACGTACGCGGCCCCGCTCTTCGTCACGGCCGAGTTCACCAACAACGAGACCGGCGAGATCAAGTCCCAGACGGTCTTCATGGGTGATTTCCCGCTCATGACCAACAAGGGCACCTTCGTCATCAACGGCACCGAGCGTGTCGTCGTGACGCAGCTGGTCCGTTCGCCGGGTGTCTACTTCGACTCCTCCATCGACAAGACGTCCGACAAGGACATCTTCTCGGTCAAGGTCATCCCCTCCCGGGGTGCCTGGCTGGAGATGGAGATCGACAAGCGCGACATGGTCGGTGTCCGCATCGACCGCAAGCGCAAGCAGTCCGTCACCGTTCTCCTGAAGGCTCTCGGTTGGACGACCGAGCAGATCCTCGAGGAGTTCGGCGAGTACGAGTCCATGCGCGCCACCCTGGAGAAGGACCACACCCAGGGCCAGGACGACGCACTGCTCGACATCTACCGCAAGCTGCGTCCGGGCGAGCCCCCGACCCGTGAGGCCGCGCAGACGCTTCTGGAGAACCTCTACTTCAACCCGAAGCGTTACGACCTCGCCAATGTCGGCCGTTACAAGGTCAACAAGAAGCTGGGCAGCGAGGCCCCGCTGGACGCCGGGATCCTGACCGTCGAAGACATCATCGAGACGATCAAGTACCTGGTGAAGCTGCACGCCGGTGAGACCGAGACCGTTGGTCCCAACGGCGCCTCGATCGTCGTCGAGACCGACGACATCGACCACTTCGGCAACCGTCGTCTGCGCAACGTCGGCGAGCTCATCCAGAACCAGGTCCGTACGGGTCTGGCGCGTATGGAGCGTGTCGTCCGTGAGCGGATGACGACTCAGGACGTCGAGGCGATCACGCCGCAGACCCTGATCAACATCCGGCCGGTCGTCGCCTCCATCAAGGAGTTCTTCGGCACCAGCCAGCTGTCGCAGTTCATGGACCAGAACAACCCGCTGTCGGGCCTGACGCACAAGCGTCGTCTCAACGCGCTCGGCCCGGGTGGTCTGTCCCGTGAGCGGGCCGGCTTCGAAGTCCGTGACGTGCACCCCTCGCACTACGGCCGCATGTGTCCGATCGAGACCCCCGAAGGCCCGAACATCGGCCTGATCGGCTCGCTCGCCTCCTACGGCCGGATCAACGCGTTCGGTTTCGTCGAGACGCCGTACCGCAAGGTCGTCGAGGGCCAGGTCACCGACGAGGTCGACTACCTGACAGCCGACGAGGAGGACCGGTTCGTCATCGCGCAGGCCAACGCCTCGCTCAATGACGACATGCGCTTCGACGAGGCCCGTGTCCTGGTCCGCCGTCGTGGCGGCGAGGTCGACTACGTCCCCGGTGACGACGTCGACTACATGGACGTCTCCCCGCGCCAGATGGTGTCCGTCGCGACCGCGATGATCCCCTTCCTGGAGCACGACGACGCCAACCGTGCCCTCATGGGCGCGAACATGATGCGCCAGGCCGTGCCGCTGATCACCGCCGAGGCCCCCCTCGTCGGTACGGGCATGGAGTACCGCTGCGCCGTCGACGCCGGTGACGTCATCAAGGCCGAGAAGGCGGGTGTCGTCCAGGAGGTATCCGCGGACTACATCACCGTCGCCAACGACGACGGCACGTACACCACGTACCGCGTCGCCAAGTTCTCGCGCTCCAACCAGGGCACCTCGGTCAACCAGAAGGTGATCGTGGACGAGGGCGACCGGGTCGTCGAGAACCAGGTTCTCGCCGACGGTCCGGCCACCCAGGAAGGCGAGATGGCGCTGGGCAAGAACCTGCTCGTCGCCTTCATGCCCTGGGAGGGTCACAACTACGAGGACGCGATCATCCTGTCGCAGCGCCTCGTCCAGGACGACGTCCTCTCCTCGATCCACATCGAGGAGCACGAGGTCGACGCCCGTGACACCAAGCTCGGCCCCGAGGAGATCACCCGGGACATCCCGAACGTCTCCGAGGAGGTCCTGGCGGACCTCGACGAGCGCGGCATCATCCGCATCGGTGCCGAGGTCGTCGCCGGCGACATCCTGGTCGGCAAGGTCACGCCCAAGGGTGAGACCGAGCTGACCCCGGAGGAGCGCCTGCTCCGCGCGATCTTCGGTGAGAAGGCGCGCGAGGTGCGCGACACCTCGCTGAAGGTGCCGCACGGCGAGATCGGCAAGGTCATCGGCGTCCGCGTCTTCGACCGTGAAGAGGGCGACGAGCTGCCGCCGGGCGTGAACCAGCTGGTTCGTGTCTACGTGGCGCAGAAGCGCAAGATCACGGACGGTGACAAGCTCGCCGGCCGTCACGGCAACAAGGGTGTCATCTCGAAGATCCTGCCGATCGAGGACATGCCGTTCCTGGAGGACGGCACCCCGGTCGACATCATCCTCAACCCGCTGGGTGTCCCGTCCCGAATGAACCCGGGACAGGTCCTGGAGATCCACCTCGGCTGGCTCGCCAGCCGCGGCTGGGACGTCTCCGGTCTGGCGGACGACTGGGCGCAGCGCCTCCAGGCCATCGAGGCCGACAAGGTCGACCCGGGCACGAACGTCGCCACCCCCGTCTTCGACGGTGCGCGTGAGGACGAGCTGGCCGGTCTGCTGCAGCACACGATTCCGAACCGCGACGGCGAGCGCATGGTGCTCCCCACCGGTAAGGCGCCTCTGTTCGACGGCCGCTCCGGCGAGCCGTTCCCGGAGCCGATCTCGGTCGGCTACATGTACATCCTCAAGCTCCACCACCTGGTCGACGACAAGCTCCACGCCCGCTCGACCGGTCCGTACTCGATGATCACCCAGCAGCCGCTGGGTGGTAAGGCCCAGTTCGGTGGCCAGCGCTTCGGTGAGATGGAGGTGTGGGCGCTCGAGGCTTATGGCGCCGCTTACGCCCTCCAGGAACTGCTGACCATCAAGTCCGACGACGTGACCGGCCGAGTGAAGGTCTACGAGGCCATCGTCAAGGGCGAGAACATCCCCGAGCCCGGCATTCCCGAGTCCTTCAAGGTGCTCATCAAGGAAATGCAGTCGCTCTGCCTCAACGTGGAGGTGCTGTCCTCGGACGGCATGTCCATCGAGATGCGCGACACGGACGAGGACGTCTTCCGCGCCGCGGAGGAGCTCGGTATCGACCTGTCCCGGCGCGAGCCGAGCAGCGTCGAAGAGGTCTGACGGGTCTGGCCGGGGCTCCTTGAACAAGAGCCCCGGCTAACCCCGGACCCCAGTCAGACCAGTGAAGAATCGACCCCGAAAGAGGGATTGACGACAAGTGCTCGACGTCAACTTCTTCGACGAGCTGCGGATCGGCCTTGCTACCGCTGACGACATTCGTCAGTGGTCCCACGGTGAGGTCAAGAAGCCGGAGACCATCAACTACCGCACCCTCAAGCCTGAAAAGGACGGACTCTTCTGCGAGAAGATCTTCGGTCCGACCCGGGACTGGGAGTGCTACTGCGGCAAGTACAAGCGTGTCCGCTTCAAGGGCATCATCTGCGAGCGCTGCGGCGTCGAGGTCACTCGCGCCAAGGTGCGTCGTGAGCGGATGGGCCACATTGAGCTGGCCGCTCCCGTGACCCACATCTGGTACTTCAAGGGCGTTCCGTCGCGGCTGGGCTACCTGCTCGACCTCGCCCCGAAGGACCTCGAGAAGGTCATCTACTTCGCCGCGTACATGATCACGTACGTGGACGACGAGCGTCGTACCCGCGACCTGCCGTCGCTGGAGGCTCACGTCTCCGTCGAGCGTCAGCAGATCGAGAACCGCCGCGACGCCGACCTCGAGACCCGCGCCAAGAAGCTCGAGACCGACCTGGCCGAGCTCGAGGCCGAGGGCGCCAAGGCCGACGTGCGCCGCAAGGTGCGCGAAGGTGCCGAGCGTGAGATGAAGCAGCTGCGGGACCGTTCGCAGCGCGAGATCGACCGTCTCGACGAGGTCTGGACCCGCTTCAAGAACCTCAAGGTCCAGGACCTGGAGGGTGACGAGCTCCTCTACCGCGAGCTGCGTGACCGCTTCGGGACCTACTTCGACGGCTCCATGGGTGCGGCTGCCCTGCAGAAGCGCCTGGAGTCCTTCGACCTGGACGAGGAGGCCGAGCGCCTCCGCGAGATCATCCGTACCGGCAAGGGCCAGAAGAAGACCCGTGCGCTGAAGCGGCTGAAGGTCGTGTCTGCGTTCCTGCAGACCTCCAACAGCCCCAAGGGCATGGTTCTCGACTGCGTCCCGGTCATCCCGCCGGACCTTCGCCCGATGGTGCAGCTGGACGGTGGCCGCTTCGCGACCTCCGACCTGAACGACCTGTACCGCCGTGTGATCAACCGGAACAACCGTCTGAAGCGGCTTCTCGACCTCGGCGCGCCCGAGATCATCGTGAACAACGAGAAGCGCATGCTCCAGGAGGCCGTCGACGCGCTGTTCGACAACGGTCGTCGTGGTCGTCCGGTCACCGGTCCGGGCAACCGCCCGCTGAAGTCCCTGAGCGACATGCTCAAGGGCAAGCAGGGTCGTTTCCGTCAGAACCTGCTCGGCAAGCGCGTGGACTACTCCGCGCGTTCCGTGATCGTCGTCGGTCCGCAGCTGAAGCTGCACCAGTGCGGTCTGCCGAAGGCCATGGCGCTGGAGCTCTTCAAGCCGTTCGTGATGAAGCGCCTGGTCGACCTGAACCACGCGCAGAACATCAAGAGCGCCAAGCGCATGGTCGAGCGCGGCCGCACGGTCGTGTACGACGTCCTGGAAGAGGTCATCGCCGAGCACCCGGTTCTGCTGAACCGTGCGCCGACGCTGCACCGCCTCGGCATCCAGGCCTTCGAGCCGCAGCTGGTCGAGGGCAAGGCCATCCAGATCCACCCGCTCGTCTGCACCGCGTTCAACGCGGACTTCGACGGTGACCAGATGGCCGTGCACCTGCCGCTCTCCGCGGAGGCGCAGGCCGAGGCCCGCATCCTGATGCTGTCCTCGAACAACATCCTCAAGCCCGCGGACGGCCGTCCGGTGACGATGCCGACCCAGGACATGGTCCTCGGTCTGTTCTTCCTCACCACCGACGGCGAGCTGCGGGACGTCAAGGGCGAGGGCCGGTCCTTCGGCTCCGCGGCCGAGGCGATCATGGCGTTCGACGCCGGTGACCTCTCGCTGCAGTCGCGCGTGGACATCCGCTTCCCGGTGGGCACCATCCCGCCGCGCGGCTGGACCCCGCCGGCTCAGGAGGAGGGCGACCCGGAGTGGCAGCAGGGTGACACCTTCCGCCTGAACACCACCCTGGGCCGCGCGCTCTTCAACGAGCTGCTGCCCGAGGACTACCCGTTCGTCGACTACGAGGTCGGCAAGAAGCAGCTCTCCGAGATCGTCAACGACCTCGCCGAGCGCTACCCCAAGGTCATCGTGGCGGCGACGCTCGACAACCTGAAGGCGGCCGGCTTCTACTGGGCGACCCGTTCCGGCGTCACCGTGGCCATCTCCGACATCGTCGTTCCCGACGCGAAGCGCGCGATCGTCAAGGGCTACGAGGACCAGGACGAGAAGGTCCAGAAGCAGTACGAGCGTGGTCTGATCACCAAGGACGAGCGCACGCAGGAGCTCATCGCGATCTGGACCAAGGCGACCAACGAGGTTGCCGAGGCGATGAACGCGAACTTCCCGAAGACCAACCCGGTCTCGATGATGGTCAACTCGGGCGCTCGCGGAAACATGATGCAGATGCGTCAGATCGCCGGTATGCGTGGTCTGGTGTCGAACGCCAAGAACGAGACGATCCCGCGTCCCATCAAGGCGTCCTTCCGTGAGGGCCTGTCCGTCCTGGAGTACTTCATCTCCACGCACGGTGCCCGTAAGGGTCTGGCTGACACCGCCCTGCGTACCGCCGACTCGGGTTACCTCACCCGTCGTCTGGTGGACGTCTCGCAGGACGTCATCATTCGCGAGGAGGACTGCGGCACCGACCGCGGTCTGCGTCTGGCGATCGCCGAGCGGGGTTCCGACGGAGTCCTGCGCAAGACGGAGAACGTCGAGACCAGCGTGTACGCACGTGCGCTGGCCGAGGACATCACCGTCGACGGCAAGGTGCTGGCCCCGGCCAACACCGACCTGGGCGACGTCCTCATCGACGAGCTCGTCAAGTACGGCATCGAGGAGGTCAAGACCCGTTCGGTCCTGACCTGCGAGTCCGCCGTCGGTACCTGCGCCATGTGCTACGGCCGTTCGCTGGCCACCGGCAAGCTGGTCGACATCGGTGAGGCGGTCGGCATCATCGCCGCCCAGTCCATCGGTGAGCCCGGCACGCAGCTGACGATGCGTACCTTCCACACCGGTGGTGTGGCCGGTGACGACATCACCCAGGGTCTGCCCCGTGTCGTCGAGCTCTTCGAGGCTCGTACGCCGAAGGGTGTCGCCCCGATCTCCGAGGCCTCCGGCCGCGTGCGGATCGAGGAGACCGAGAAGACCAAGAAGCTCGTCGTCACCCCCGACGACGGCAGCGACGAGACGGCGTTCCCGATCTCGAAGCGTGCCCGTCTGCTGGTGGGCGAGGGCGACCACGTCGAGGTGGGCCAGAAGCTCACCGTGGGTGCCACCAACCCGCACGACGTGCTGCGCATCCTGGGTCAGCGTGCCGTCCAGGTCCACCTGGTCGGCGAAGTCCAGCGGGTCTACAACTCGCAGGGCGTGTCGATCCACGACAAGCACATCGAGATCATCATCCGGCAGATGCTCCGCCGTGTGACGATCATCGAGTCGGGCGACGCGGAGCTGCTGCCCGGCGAGCTCGTCGAGCGGTCGAAGTTCGAGACCGAGAACCGTCGTGTGGTCCAGGAAGGCGGCCACCCGGCCTCCGGCCGTCCGCAGCTGATGGGTATCACCAAGGCGTCGCTGGCCACCGAGTCGTGGCTGTCGGCGGCGTCCTTCCAGGAGACGACCAGGGTTCTGACGGACGCGGCGATCAACGCCAAGTCCGACTCCCTGATCGGCCTCAAGGAGAACGTCATCATCGGTAAGCTCATCCCGGCCGGTACGGGCCTGTCCCGCTACCGCAACATCCGGGTCGAGCCGACCGAGGAGGCCAAGGCCGCGATGTACTCGGCCGTCGGCTACGACGACATCGACTACTCGCCGTTCGGCACGGGCTCCGGCCAGGCCGTTCCGCTGGAGGACTACGACTACGGTCCGTACAACCAGTAAGCGGGTTGCTTGAGTTGAAGGGCGGTCACCCTCCGGGGTGGCCGCCCTTCGGCTTTTCCGTGACGGGAACCTATGCCGGAAATGCCGCGTTGGAGCATGATGGAAGCCCAGTCTTTCGGGGGGAGGTGCTCCCGTGTCGTACCCGTCGTGGCAGCCCGGGGAGGGGCCGAAGGATCCGCAGGCCCGGCCGGGGCCGGGTGGTGTGCCGTCGTGGCGTGGGCAGGGCGCTCAGCCGCCCGTCTGGTACGGGCAGGGCGGTCCTCCGCAGCCCGGGTACGCGGACGGCAGTCATTCGATGCTCGCCTCGCACGCGGACCGGGAGCGGGCCGTCGACGTGCTCAGAGCCGGCTTCGGCGAGGGACGCATGGAGCAGGCCGAGTTCGAGAAGCGCGTGGCGCGGGCCTACGCGGCCCGTACGGTGGGCGAGCTGGCCCTTCTGGTGGCCGACCTGCCCCAGGGGCCCGTACCGCTCCCGGCGGCCGTAGGAGCCGTGCCACGGACGTTCCTGCCCCTTCCCGTGCCGAAGACGAACGAGAAGGCGATCGGGTCGGCGATCTGCGGCGGGCTGTGCCTGGTGACCTTCGGGCTCACCGGTCTTCCCGCGGTGATTCTCGGCCATTCCGCGCGCTCCGAGATCCGGCGCAGGGGCGAGGGCGGTGACGGTCTGGCGCTCACCGGGCTCGTCATCGGATGGCTGGCCACGGCCAGCTGGACCCTGGTGGTGACGCTGCTGCTCATCGCCGCGCTGACGACCGGATGAAGATCACGGACGGCTTGGCGGGTTGGCATGGTCCGCTCACGGATGGTAGTGCGGCCCATTTGTTTTGACCGCAGCGTATGAGGTAGGTACGCTCAGACCTTGTGCCTGGGGTGTGCCCTGGCTCCCGTGCGTGCCTTCAAACCGCAAGGGGAGTCGTAAGCGGCCACCGTAAATCTGCGCCCTTCTCGCCTCACGGCGAGAGTCTGCAGGATTCGACACACCCGACCGCGTGGGTCGGCGATGTTCCAGGTTAGCTTCACCATTCGGCACACAGAAACCGGAGAAGTAGTGCCTACGATCCAGCAGCTGGTCCGGAAGGGCCGGCAGGACAAGGTCGAGAAGAACAAGACGCCCGCACTCGAGGGTTCGCCCCAGCGTCGCGGCGTCTGCACGCGTGTGTTCACGACCACCCCGAAGAAGCCGAACTCGGCCCTGCGTAAGGTCGCGCGTGTGCGTCTGACCAGCGGGATCGAAGTCACCGCTTACATTCCGGGTGAGGGACACAACCTGCAGGAGCACTCCATCGTGCTCGTGCGTGGTGGCCGTGTGAAGGACCTGCCGGGTGTTCGCTACAAGATCATCCGAGGTTCCCTGGACACCCAGGGTGTCAAGAACCGCAAGCAGGCCCGCAGCCGCTACGGCGCCAAGAAGGAGAAGTAGAAATGCCTCGTAAGGGCCCCGCCCCGAAGCGCCCGGTCATCATCGACCCGGTCTACGGTTCTCCTCTTGTCACGTCGCTCATCAACAAGGTGCTGCTGAACGGCAAGCGCTCCACCGCCGAGCGCATCGTCTACGGCGCCATGGAGGGCCTGCGCGAGAAGACCGGCAACGACCCGGTCATCACGCTCAAGCGCGCTCTTGAGAACATCAAGCCGACCCTCGAGGTCAAGTCCCGCCGTGTCGGTGGCGCCACCTACCAGGTGCCGGTCGAGGTCAAGCCCGGCCGCGCGAGCACCCTGGCGCTGCGCTGGCTGGTCGGTTACTCCCGCGCCCGTCGCGAGAAGACCATGACCGAGCGTCTGCTCAACGAGCTTCTCGACGCCTCCAACGGCCTTGGTGCCGCTGTGAAGAAGCGCGAGGACACCCACAAGATGGCCGAGTCCAACAAGGCCTTCGCGCACTACCGCTGGTAGTCGCTACCCCCATCGAGACCGAGAGAAGACCGAAGCCTTATGGCTACCACTTCACTTGACCTGGCCAAGGTCCGCAACATCGGGATCATGGCCCACATCGACGCGGGTAAGACGACCACCACCGAGCGGATCCTCTTCTACACCGGCGTCAGCTACAAGATCGGTGAAGTCCACGACGGCGCTGCCACCATGGACTGGATGGAGCAGGAGCAGGAGCGTGGCATCACGATCACCTCTGCTGCTACCACCTGTCATTGGCCGCTTGAGGACAACGACTACACGATCAACATCATCGACACCCCGGGTCACGTCGACTTCACGGTCGAGGTGGAGCGTTCGCTCCGCGTCCTCGACGGTGCCGTCACCGTGTTCGACGGTGTCGCGGGTGTCGAGCCGCAGTCCGAGACGGTGTGGCGTCAGGCCGACCGTTACGGCGTGCCGCGCATCTGCTTCGTGAACAAGCTCGACCGGACCGGCGCGGAGTTCCACCGCTGCGTCGACATGATCAGCGGCCGCCTCGGCGCGCAGCCGATCGTCATGCAGCTCCCGATCGGTGCCGAGGCCGACTTCAAGGGCGTCGTCGACCTGGTCACGATGAAGGCTCTCGTGTGGTCCGCCGAGGCGGAGAAGGGCGAGATGTACGACGTCGTCGACATCCCGGCCACCCACACCGAGGCTGCCGAGGAGTACCGCGGCAAGCTCGTCGAGACGGTCGCCGAGAACGACGACGAGATCATGGAGCTGTACCTGGAGGGCAAGGAGCCTTCCGTGGAGCAGCTGTACGCCGCGATCCGCCGTATCACCATCGCGTCCGGCAAGTCCGAGGGCACCACGGTCACCCCGGTGTTCTGTGGCACCGCGTTCAAGAACAAGGGCGTTCAGCCCCTGCTCGACGCGGTCGTGCGCTACCTGCCGACCCCGCTTGACGTCGAGGCCATCGAGGGCCACGACGTGAAGGACCCCGAGGTCGTCATCCAGCGCAAGCCGTCCGTGGACGAGCCGCTGTCCGCCCTCGCGTTCAAGATCATGAGCGACCCGCACCTGGGCAAGCTCACCTTCGTCCGGGTCTACTCGGGCCGCCTGGTGTCCGGCACTGCCGTGCTGAACTCCGTCAAGGGCAAGAAGGAGCGCATCGGCAAGATCTACCGCATGCACGCGAACAAGCGTGAGGAGATCGAGGCGGTGGGCGCCGGCGACATCGTCGCCGTGATGGGCCTGAAGCAGACCACCACCGGTGAGACGCTCAGTGACGACAAGCACCCGGTCATCCTGGAGTCCATGGACTTCCCGGCGCCGGTCATCCAGGTCGCCATCGAGCCCAAGTCCAAGGGTGACCAGGAGAAGCTGGGTGTAGCCATCCAGCGTCTCGCGGAGGAGGACCCCTCCTTCCAGGTTCACTCGGACGAGGAGACCGGCCAGACCATCATCGGTGGTATGGGCGAGCTGCACCTCGAGGTGCTGGTCGACCGTATGCGCCGTGAGTTCAGGGTCGAGGCCAACGTCGGTAAGCCGCAGGTCGCGTACCGTGAGACGATCCGCAAGGCCGTCGAGCGTCACGACTACACCCACAAGAAGCAGACCGGTGGTACCGGTCAGTTCGCCAAGGTGCAGATCGCGATCGAGCCCATCACCGAGACCGATGGTCCGGCGTACGAGTTCGTGAACAAGGTCACCGGTGGCCGTATCCCGCGGGAGTACATCCCGTCGGTGGACGCCGGTGCGCAGGAGGCCATGCAGTTCGGCATCCTGGCCGGCTACGAGATGACGGGCGTCCGCGTCATTCTTCTCGACGGTGGCTACCACGAGGTCGACTCCTCCGAGCTCGCCTTCAAGATCGCCGGCTCGCAGGCGTTCAAGGAGGCCGCTCGCAAGGCCAGCCCCGTGCTGCTCGAGCCGATGATGGCCGTCGAGGTCACCACGCCCGAGGAGTCGATGGGTGATGTCATCGGCGACCTCAACTCCCGCCGTGGCCAGATCCAGGCCATGGAGGAGCGCAGCGGCGCCCGTGTCGTGAAGGGCCTCGTGCCCCTCTCGGAGATGTTCGGCTACGTCGGCGACCTCCGCAGCAAGACCTCGGGTCGCGCAAGCTACTCGATGCAGTTCGACTCCTACGCCGAGGTTCCCCGGAACGTCGCCGAGGAGATCATCGCGAAGGCCAAGGGCGAGTAACGCACACCGTTTGCACGCTTTAGGCTTGACACCGACCGACGGGATTCATCCGGAAACGGAAATCCCGGCGGGCGGCATCCCAGCAAAGATCACCCTGGCGCCGATGAGTAAGGCGTACCAGAACCACTCCACAGGAGGACCCAGTGGCGAAGGCGAAGTTCGAGCGGACTAAGCCGCACGTCAACATCGGCACCATCGGTCACATCGACCACGGTAAGACGACCCTCACGGCCGCCATTACCAAGGTGCTGCATGACGCGTACCCGGACCTGAACGAGGCCTCGGCCTTCGACCAGATCGACAAGGCTCCTGAGGAGCGCCAGCGCGGTATCACGATCTCCATCGCGCACGTCGAGTACCAGACGGAGACGCGTCACTACGCGCACGTCGACTGCCCGGGTCACGCGGACTACATCAAGAACATGATCACCGGTGCTGCCCAGATGGACGGCGCCATCCTCGTGGTCGCCGCCACCGACGGCCCGATGCCGCAGACCAAGGAGCACGTGCTCCTGGCCCGCCAGGTCGGCGTTCCGTACATCGTTGTCGCGCTGAACAAGGCCGACATGGTGGACGACGAGGAGATCCTGGAGCTCGTCGAGCTCGAGGTCCGTGAGCTGCTCTCCGAGTACGAGTTCCCGGGCGACGACCTTCCGGTCGTCAAGGTCTCGGCGCTCAAGGCTCTTGAGGGCGACAAGGAGTGGGGCCAGTCCGTCCTCGACCTGATGAAGGCCGTCGACGAGTCGATCCCGCAGCCCGAGCGTGACGTCGACAAGCCGTTCCTCATGCCGATCGAGGACGTCTTCACGATCACCGGTCGTGGCACCGTCGTCACCGGTCGTATCGAGCGTGGTGTCCTCAAGGTCAACGAGACCGTCGACATCGTCGGCATCAAGACCGAGAAGACCACCACCACGGTCACGGGCATCGAGATGTTCCGCAAGCTGCTCGACGAGGGCCAGGCCGGTGAGAACGTCGGTCTGCTTCTTCGTGGCATCAAGCGCGAGGACGTCGAGCGCGGCCAGGTCATCATCAAGCCCGGCTCGGTCACCCCGCACACGGAGTTCGAGGCCCAGGCGTACATCCTGTCCAAGGACGAGGGTGGCCGTCACACGCCGTTCTTCAACAACTACCGTCCCCAGTTCTACTTCCGCACGACGGACGTGACTGGTGTGGTGACCCTCCCCGAGGGCACCGAGATGGTCATGCCGGGCGACAACACTGAGATGACCGTTGAGCTCATCCAGCCCGTCGCCATGGAGGAGGGCCTGAAGTTCGCCATCCGTGAGGGTGGCCGGACCGTGGGCGCCGGCCAGGTCACCAAGATCAACAAGTAAGCCTCGCTTACCTGTTGGGCTTGAACGCCTGGTAGCTCCAGCATCGCTGAGCTCCTTGAAGGGGCCCGTACGACTTCGGTCGTGCGGGCCCCTTCGCCTTTTCCGGCAGGCCCGCCGGGGCCGTCCCGTAACGCATTCGGCTGCCTGTTCCAAGTAGAAGTGACAGCAGGACGGACAACGGGAGGTTCACACCTTGGCATCCGACAGCAAAGGCCGGGGCGGTCCACCGGGAGAGATGTACGACCCGGCCGCCTTCGAGGTCTTCTATCGCCGCCATGTCGACACCGTCACCCGCTTCATGGCCCGGCGGGTCACCGACCCGCACACCGTCGCAGACCTCACCGCCGAGACCTTCCTCGCGGTGATCGACTCCGCCCGCGCCTACCGCCCCGACCTCGGGAGCGAGACGGCCTGGCTGTACGGCATCGCACGCAACGTGGTGGCCGCGGAAGCCCGGAGGAGCGCGCGTCAGAACGTGCTCGGCGGCCGTATCGCCGGCCGCCGGCTGCTGGACGGCGACGACATCGACCGGCTGGAGGAGAAGCTCGACGCCGAGGAGGCCGGGCGTCGCGCGCTGGCCGCCATGGTCACGCTCCCCGACGGCGAGCGTGCGGTGATCGAACTCGTCGCCGTCGACCAGTTGAGCGTCACCGAGGCCGCCGTGGCGCTGGGCATACGCAAGGTCACCGCCCGGGTGCGGCTCCACCGGGCACGCAGGTCGCTGCGCTCGGCGGCGGCCGGAGCCGGCGGGCAGCAGGCAGCACTCACGTACGCAGGGGGAGAGGCATGAGCACCAGGACGACGAAGACCTTCGAGGACCGGCTGCTGAACGAACTCCAGCGGGAGATCGCTCTCCGGGCCGAGGACCCGCCGCAGCCGGAGCCGGTGATCCGCCGCACGATCACCACTCGCCGGGCGCTGGTCGCCCTCGCGGCGTGTGTCGCCGCGGTGGGGGGCGTGGTGGCGCTGCCGGCATCGACGGGTGGGGCGCAGGCGTACGCCGTCGAGCGGCACGAGGACGGCAGTGTCACCCTCACCCTCGACGAGATCGCCCTGAGTTGGGACGAGAAGACGGCGCTGACCGAGCGGCTGCGTGCGGAGGGCATCTTCGTCAGTGTCGACAAGCCCAGGAGCGGCTACGTCTGTGAGCAGCCGCGCGGTGAGCTGCCGCCGCCGCAAACGAGGACCTACGACGTGGAGAAGGGCATCTTGAGTGAACCCTGGACGTACACCCTGCACCCCGGCGACACCCTGGCCTTCGAGGAGCCGGAGAGGGTGAAGGACGACGTCAGCCCCGCCTGGAGCATGTACGTGGTCGAGGGACGGATCAAGCCCTGCAAGGAAGTGCCCTTCGAAGGGCTTGTGGGGGAGGACTAGCCGGGCGGGCCCGTACGACCGAGGTCGTACGGGCTCTCGGGCCTTCCCGTCTTCGAAACTATTCGGCGCGTTCGACCCGTTGTCCCCTCGCTGCACTCCCTTCACCATTTGTCATGCCGCTGACCAAATAGGGGATCGAGGGGTGTGGCATGTCTGGGTGCGTCAGTCGTAGGGGTGTGCTCGGGGCCGGGATCGGTGCTGTGCCGGTGCTGTCGATGGGGGCCGGGAGTGCGTGGGCCGACGGCGGGGGTGGGGGTCTGCGGGTGGGGGACTCGGGGGCGTATCTGTCCTTCTCGCCGGTGTTGGGCGGGTTTTCGCTGGTCGGGGTGGCGGTGGTGGTCAGCCCTGACGACCACCCCGGAGTCGTACGGGTGGCAGGGGATCTGCGGGACGACATCGAGCGGGTCACGGGGGTGCGGCCGGGTTCGGCGGTGGCGCGGGAGGTCGTGCTCGTCGGGACGATCGGGCGCAGTCCGCTGATCGACGGGCTGGTCGCGGCCGGGAAGCTCGACGTCCGCGGGATCCGGGGCAAGTGGGAGACCTCGCTGCAGACCGTGGTCGAGCGGCCGATGCCGGGGGTGGAGCGGGCCTTCGTCGTCGCGGGCAGCGATCCGCGCGGCACGATCTTCGGGGCGTACGACGTCTCGTACGGGATCGGGGTCTCGCCCTGGTACTGGTGGGACGACGTGCGGCCGGTGCGGCGGAGCGAGGTGTACGTGCTGCCGGGGCGGTACAGCCAGGGCACGCCGGCGGTGAAGTACCGCGGGGTCTTCATCAACGACGAGAACCCTGCGCTGGGGACGTGGGCGCCCGCGTTCTTCGGGCCGGGGAAGGCGCCCGGTCATCCCGGCGGCTTCAACGCGGACTTCTACGCCAGGGTCTTCGAGGTGCTGCTGCGGCTGAAGGCGAACTATCTGTGGCCGGCGGTGTGGGGGCGGGCCTTCGCCGAGGACGATCCCGAGAACCACGCCAGGGCGAAGGCGTATGGGATTGTCATGGGCACGTCTCATGAGGCGCCGATGATGCGGGGCATCGAGGAGTGGAACCGGCATGCGGTGCCGGCCGTGCGCGACAGCGCGGGGAACGTCGTGACGCCGGGGCGGGATCCGTACGGCGGTACGGGGGAGTGGTCGTTCCGGCGCAACTCCGAGGCGATCAAGGCGTATTGGCGTGAGGGCGTGCGGCGCATGGTCGACCAGGACTTCGAGGGTGTCGTCACGCTCGGCATGCGCGGGAACGGGGACACGAGCCTGCCCGACGGTGACGGCATCGAGCTGATGCGGGAGATCATCGCGACACAGCGGTCGATCATCGAGGACGTCACCGGCCGTCCGGCCGCCGAGACCCCGCAGGTGTGGACGCTCTACAAGGAGGTCCAGCGGTACTGGGACCGCGGGCTGCGGGCGCCGGACGACGTGACCGTCGTACTGACGGACGACAACTGGGGGAACATCCGCAAGCATCCGGCTGAGGCTGAGGCTGAGGCTGAGGCTGAGGCTGAGGCGGGGGCGGGGGCGGAGGCGGTTCGGGGTGGCGGGTACGGGCTGTACTACCACTTCGACTACGTCGGCGTCGGCCGCAACTACAAGTGGGTGGACACCACTTCGCTGCCGAACATGTGGGACCAGCTCCACCAGGCGGTCGCGTACGGGAACCGGGAGTTGTGGGTCACGAACGTCGGTGACTTGAAGGGCAATGAGCTGCCGGCCGAGTTCTTTCTCAACTATGCCTGGGATCCGGGGCGTTGGCCGGTGGAGAGGCTGGGGGAGTGGGAGCGGGGGTATGCGCGGCAGAACTTCGGCGGGGCGGCGGCTGCTGAGATCTCGTCGATCTCGTCGGTGCTGGCGCGGTACGCGCAGCTCCAGTCGCGGCGGAAGCCTGAGCTGTTGAATCGCCGGATCACGCTGGCGGACGGGAAGGTCGTGTACGACGACCAGCAGACGCCCTTCTACTTCGGTCACCGTGAGCTGGAGCGGGTCACGGAGGAGTGGCGGCGGCTGGCGAAGGACACGGACCGGATCGGCCGACGGCTGCCGGCCGCGGACCAGGACGCGTGGTTCGAGCTCGTCGGGTACGCGGTGGCGGCGACGGCCAACCTGTACGGGTTGCGGGAAGCGGAGTTCACCAATCTGCTGTACGCGCGGCAGGGGCGGGCCGCGACGAATGACCTGGCGGCCGAGGCGGAGGCCGGGCTGGCGCGGGACTTCGCTCTCGCCGAGCGCTTCAACTCCCGGGTGGCGGGCGGGAAATGGCGGGGCTTCCAGACGCAGCCGCACATCGGGTACGGGGATGTGGAGCGGTACGGGCCCAATGCGCCGTGGCAGCAGCCGGAGCGGGACAACGTGGCTCTGCCGGATGAGATCTTTCCGGCGGTGAGGCGGGTTGAGGTGCCGGTGGCCGCTGAGATGGGGGTGGCGGTGGATGGGGTGGAGTCGGGGGAGTGGTGGCCGGGGGTGGCGGATGAGTCGGCGGGTGCGGGTGCGGGTGCGCGTCCGGCTGAGCTGCCTGTTTTCAGCCCGTACCAGACCCGGCCCGACCAGTACATCGAGGTCTTCAATCGGGGGCGTACGGCCTTCGACTATCGGATCACTCCATCGGTGCCGTGGGTCAGGGTCGACCGGCCGCGGGGTCGGGTCGAGAAGCAGGTGCGCGTGGTGCTGACGGTGGACTGGGACCGGGCGCCGCGGGGGCGTACGGAGGCGTCGGTGAGTGTGGAGGGGGCGGGTGCGGTGGTGACGGTCGGGGTGGTTGCCGAGCGGCCGTCGGTGCGTGGGGCGCGGGGGCTGCGGGGGTTCGTCGAGGCGGGTGGGTACGTGGCCGTCGATGCCGAGCACTTCGCGCGCTCGGTGGGGGCGTGGCGGCGGATCGACGGGATCGGGCGTACGGGGGCGGGGGTGACGCCGTGGCCGGTGACGGCTCCTCGGCGGACGCCCGGGGGATCGTCTCCGCGGCTGGAGTACGAGGTGAGCCTGCTGTCCGCGGGGGAGGTCACGGTGTGGGCGTATCTGTCTCCGCGGAACCCGACCTTGCCGACGGGCGGGCTGAAGTACGGGATCTCGTTCGACGGGGACGCCCCGCAGATCGTCGACATCCACGCGGCCACGGGTGCCGATGACGGGCTGATGGACATCGAGTGGGCCCGCAACACATCGGACAACGTCAATCGCACGTCTACGCGCCACATGATCGGGGCCGCCGGGGTGCACCGGCTGAAGTTCTGGATGGTCGATCCGACGGTGGTGGTGCAGCGGTTGGTGATCGATACGGGTGGGTTGACGCCGACGTATCTGGGGCCGTTGGAGAGCTACCGAGTTCGCTGAGCCGAGTTTGCTGTGCCGCGTTCGCTGAGCCGCGTTCGGTCGATTGCGTTCGCTGAGTCGTATTCATTGGAGGGATCGCACATGAAGAGCTTCCGCACGCCTGTTGTCGGGCTGCTCGGCGTGACGTTGCTGGTCACGGGCGTACAGACGGCTTCCGCGCACGAGGCATCGCCCGGCGGGAAGGCTCCGCTGCGGGCGCTCGCCGAGCGTGCCGACCTGCGGATCGGTACGGCCGTGGACATGGCGGCGCTGGGCGAGGACACGACGTATCGGCGGGCGACCGGGCGGGAGTTCAACTCCGTCACCGCCGAGAACGTCATGAAGTGGGAGGTCGTCGAGCCGGCGCGGGGGACGTACGACTGGTCGGGGGCGGATGAGTTGGTGCGGTTCGCGCGGGAGCGGGGGCAGGTGGTGCGGGGCCACACGCTGGTGTGGCACAGCCAGTTGCCGGGGTGGCTGACGACGGGGGTGGCGGACGGTTCGATCGGGGCGGGGGAGCTTCGGGGGATCCTGCGGAAGCACGTCACCACGGAGGTCAAGCGGTACAAGGGCAGGATCCAGCAGTGGGACGTGGTGAACGAGGTCTTCGAGGAGGACGGTTCGCTGCGGAACTCGATCTGGCTGCAGAAGCTCGGACCGTCGTACATTGCCGACGCCTTCCGCTGGGCCCACGCGGCGGACCCGAAGGCGAAGCTCTTCCTGAACGACTACAACGTGGAGGGCGTCAACGCGAAGTCGACCGCCTACTACGAACTGGCGAAGCGGCTTCGGGCGGAGGGCGTTCCGGTGCAGGGCTTCGGGATCCAGGGGCATCTGGCCATCCAGTACGGCTTCCCGGGGGATGTGGCGGGGAACCTCGCGCGGTTCGAACGGCTGGGGATGCAGACCGCCTTCACCGAGGTGGACGTACGGATGATCCTGCCGGTGGATGAGGAGAAGCTCGCGACTCAGGCGACGTACTTCCGAGGGCTGATGGATGCCTGCCTGGGGGCGCGGAGCTGCAAGTCCTTCACCGTGTGGGGGTTCACGGACAAGTACTCGTGGGTGCCGGGGGTTTTCGCGGGGCAGGGGGCGGCGACGCTGCTGGGGGAGGACTTCGGACGGAAGCCGGCGTACGGGGCCGTGCGGGAGGAGTTGACCGACGGGCGGTGACCCTGGGGCTTCGTCGGCTGGTGGATGTTGCCCCGCGGAATCCGGGGCTGGGCGTAGGGGTCGCGCCGGGGTTCTGCTCATCCATCGGGAAGGGTCCGACTTCCTCGGTGGTCGGGCCCTCGATCGGGATTGCAGTCCCGGACGAGGTGCTATTGCATGTTCTGCACGTGCGGATGGTCGGGCGAGGACGTGCACACGTACAGCTGCAGGTTGTAGCTGCGGCCGATGTTCAGGTGGGTCGAGCAGGCCGGGCCGAGGAAGTGGAGGCCCGTGTAGTCGGCGTCCTCGGTCGGGCGCCAGCTTCCGCTGCCGCCGTCCCATTCGGTGCCGTCGATGGTGAGCAGCGGGCGTACGTCCGAGCCGCACTCGGGGCAGGCCATCGGGAACGGGTCGCTGAAGCTCCAGGGCGCGTGGCCGCCGAGCTTGCAGCCGGGGGCGACGCTGAGGTCGTACTGATAGTCCACGACGGTGACGTCGTCCAGGTCGTCCAGGTCGTCCAGGTGGTCCGGGTCATCCGGGTCGTCCGGGCTCTGGTCCTCCTCCCAGGCCTCGATGCGTTCCGCGAGGTCCTCGGGCAGTTCGTGCGGGGCCGGGTACTCGGTGACCGTCTCCGGGTGGAGGACGCAGGGTTCGGGGAGGTAGTCGTCGCTGCCGATCACCGACGGCTGTGGCGGGGCGGCCAGGGGGTCGGTCACGTCGGCGGAGGCCCGCCAGTACAGCTCGACCGCCGGGAGGTAGTCCTCGTCGTGGTCGAAGGGGCACCACAGCACCTGGAGCAGGTCGGTACCGGCCGGGCCGGGCAGCGCGGGGACGTCCGAGGCGTACAGCTGGACCACCGGGATCATGGGGACCGGGCCGTCCTGGGGTATTCGCGCGCTGCCGGAGATCGAGGCACGGTCGACGATCACGCGCTCCTCCGGCGTGAGGAGGTCGGCACCCTCGGCGCGCGGCCGGGCCCAGGCCTCGGCGAGGATGCGCCGCCCCAGCCGTACGTCGTCGGGGGCTACACCGTGGTGCGAGGCGCTGTTGTGATCCGGGCAGGTGGGCCACGGCTCATCGGCCGGCCACAGCAGGGGGCCGCCGATCGAACTGTCGGTGGCGGTGGGCGTACCGGCGCGGGGGTGCAGCCTGACGGCGGTACGGGCCAGGGGCGCCAACTCGGGGAAGAGGGCGGTGGCGTCGAGGGGGCGGGGTGGGGTGGTGCGAGGCATGAGGGAGAGGCTATGGGCTGGACGACGAGCCGTCGCGGATGCCCCCTATCGGCTCGGCCTCGACGGGTGACCTGCACGAGACTGTGCGGGTGTGCAAGCAACGCGAAGCAGGGGACGAGATTACGCCCGTACCTGAGGAGTCGCTCGCGCGTTCGGTGTTCGCGTCGCTCGGGGGCGTCGTGGAGATCGGTGCCGTGAATTTCACGGGGACATGGAAGCTCGCTGACGTCTCGGTGGACGGCTTCCTGGCAGGCAGACGACAGGAACTGGGGCGCCTGATGGACGGCATCCAGGAGGTCTGCCGGTTCGGCGCCCCGGGCATGGCGATCGCGGACGAGCTGGGGTATTTGCGCGAGCACGAGGTGACGCCGGAGTTCCTGTTGCTGTGGTCGGCGGGTCTCACGGGGGTTCCGGAGCCTCTCGAAGAGCTTGCGGAACCGCGTGTGGTGCGGCGCATGTGCCGGATGGGCGCCGACCTCCAACTGACCCAATTCCTCCAGGCTTTGATCACTGCCGCCATCTGCGCCGAGGTGGAGGAACGGGCCGCGGCCGTCCACCTCGCCGAGATCCTCGACATCGCCTCCGAACTGGTGGACCCCTCGGGCCGCAACTCCCCTGAATCGGCCTTCCGGATGTGGCGGGTCGCCCAACTGCCGGGCATCCTCCACCCGTATTCGGAGGCACCGGAGAGCGGGCGGGCCGCGTTTCGCGCGTACGACCTTGAGCTGGAGAAGGTTCTCGCGTCTGCCTGAGACCAGTTGGAGTGTCGGCTCATTCCTGATCGGTTCGGAGTTTCCGGCGGCAGCTTGATCGCACCGGTGTTCCCGGTAGGTTCACGTGTGCACACGGATGTCTTTGGTACTGGCGTGACGGGGGTTGCGGCGTGGCGGGTTATCGGCCGACGGACTGGCATGTGCTGGACCTGGACAAGGATCCGACGCCGGGCGATCCGGTACGGGTCAAGTCGCTGGCGAAGAGCCTGCACGACTTCGCCGACGACGTGCAGGACGCCCTCCGTCTGGTGAAGGGGATGGCGGACGAGGACGCCGTCCTGACGATGGTGGGCAAGACCGCCGATGTGTTCCGGGACGAGTTCTCCGGCGTCCCGAAGAACTTGAAGAAGCTGAAGAAGTCGTACGACCTTGCCGGGGACGCGCTGGCCGCCTACTGGCCGCAGTTGGAACGCGCTCAGGCCCTCGCCGACAAGGCCCTCGCCCAGGGCCGTGAAGCCCAGTCGGACCTCTCCTCCGCCAAGTCCCGCCTCTCCTCGGCCGACTCGTGGGTCACCCGGGCCAACAAGGAAGCCGACAAGTACAAGGACGACCCGACATCGGCGGGCAAGGACGTCCCCAAGCCGGACGAGGCCAAGGTCCGCGCCGCCACCCGGGACGCCCAGAGTGCCAAGGACGCCCACACCTCCGCCCAGTCCGACGTCACCACCGCGCAGAACGCCCTCGATGCCGCGAAGAAGATGGCCGCGGACGCGCGGAAGATGCGCGAGGACGCCGCCGGCGACGCGAAGCGGAAACTCGACGAAGCCTCCGACGCCGGCATTCAGAACCGCAAGTGGTACGAGGAGGTCGGCGACTGGTTCACCGACAACTGGGACACCATCGTCGCCGTGTGCAAGGTCGTCGTCGCCGTCCTGGGCATCATCGCGATGATCATCGGTGGGCCCATCCTCGGCGCCATCGTCCTCATCGCCGCCCTCGTGGTCCTGGCCGACACCCTTAACAAGTACATGAAGGGCCAAGCGTCCCTGTTGGATGTGGCCTTCGCCGCGCTGGACTGCATCCCGGGCATGAAGGGGCTGACCAGCCTCGGTGGACTCGCCAAGGGTTTGAAATCCCTGGGCAAGGTGGGCCTCAAGGGCATGGCCATGGGCCTCAAGGGCCTCGGTCCGCGTGTGCAGGGTCTCGGACGTCAGATGAAGAACCTCTTCACCTGCGGTGATCCGATCGACATGGCCACCGGCCAAATGGTGATGTCGATACCGGACGTCTCGTTGCCCGGCGTCCTGCCCCTTGTCGTCGAACGCAGCCACCGCACCGGCGTGAAGGCCGGGCGCTGGTTCGGAGCCGGCTGGACATCGACCCTGGACCAGCGGCTCCTGGCCGACGACGAGGGCATCCGGTTCATCGCGGACGACGGCACCGTGCTGTACTACGCCGTTCCGGAGGCTGCCGAGCCGGCGCAGCCGATCGTCGGCCCCAGCTGGCCATTGAGCTGGGACGGCACCCCCGACGGTGAGATCACGGTGTGGCGGCCGGACAACGGCACGACGCTGCGGTTCAGGCGAATACCGAGCGGCGGGGCGGGCGAACTGCTGCTTGCCGGTATCGAAGACCGCAACGGCAACACCATCGATGTCCGGTACGCCCCCGACGGCTCCCCGCAAGAGCTGATCCACCACTCCGGCTACCGGCTCGGAATCACCACGGCTTCGAACCGCATCACCGCCCTCACCTTGCTCAGCGCTCCCGGCCGGCCGCGCCTCGTGGCCTACGAGTACGACGAGCAGGGCCGCCTCACCGGTGTCAGCGACTCGTCCTCGGTGCCCCAGCGCTACAGCTACGACGACCGGCAGCGGATCACGGGCTGGCAGAGCAGACAGGGCGACTGGTACCGCTACGCGTACGACGACGTCGACCGGTGTGTTCGCTCGGGCGGCGCGGACGGAGTCCTCGCCTACTCCTACGCGTACGACGACGAAACGCGCACCACCGTCGCGACCGACTCCCTCGGGCATTCCCTGGCGTACAGCTTCGACGCGGCGTACCGGCCTGTCAGCGAGACCGATCCTCTCGGCCACACCACGTCGCGCACCTGGGACGATCGCGGCCGACTGGTCGCCCTCACCGACTCGCTCGGGCGTACCACGCGCTACAGCCACGACGTGGCGGGCAACGTCACGGAAGTCGTCCGGCCCGACGCGGGTGTCATCACCACCGAGTACAACGAACTCGATCTGGTTACCAAGGTGACGCAACCGGACGGCAGTTCATGGGAGTCGGTCTACGACGAGCGCGGCAACCGCGTGGCCGTCGTCGACCCGCTCGGTGCCACGACCTCCTTCATGTTCGACGAGCGCGGTGGTCTCACCGGAGTCGTGGACGCGCTCGGCCAACATCAGCAGACCGTCGTCAACGACGACGCCGGCCTGGTCGTCGGAATGACAGACGCGTTGGGTGCGAGCAGTTCCTTCGTCCGGGACGCCTTCGGCCGGATCAACGAACTCACCGATCCTCTCGGAGGAGTCACCCGGGTTGGCTGGACGGTGGAGGGCCAGATCTCCTGGCGTGAGCTTCCGAACGGGACCACCGAGCGCTGGTCGTACGACGCCGAGGGCAATCCCCTGGAGTACTCGTCGTCGACCGGCCGCCACACCGCGTACCAGAACACCCACTTCGACCTCTGCTCCGTGCGCGAGAACGAGGACGGGACGCTGGAGCGGTTCGAGTACGACACCGAACTTCGGCTGAGAAGCGTCACCAACGGAGCCGGGCAGGTCTGGAGCTACGAGTACGACCCAGTGGGCCGGTTGACGTCGGAGACGGACTTCAACGGCCGCAGACTGACCTACCGCTACGACGCGGTGGGCCGACTGGTCGAGCGGGTCAACGGAGCGGGACAGGTCACGGTGTTCAGCTATGACTCGCTCGGCAACGTCGTGACCATGGATGCCGACGGCGCGACGACGACGTATGCCTACGACCCGCTCGGCAGGCTTGTCCGGGCGCGGAACACCGATGTCGAACTCGGTATCGAGCACGATGCGACGGGCCGGGTCCTGGCGGAGCGGTGGAACGGGCAGGAGGTCCGCACCGAGTACGACACCACAGGGCGCCGCACTCTTCGGAGGACGCCGAGCGGCGCGGTCACGCGCTGGACGTACGCGCCCGAGCGGCGTTCGCTGGTGCAGCAGCTGGGGCGGCACGACGTCACCTTCCAGTACGACGTCGTGGGACGCGAGATCGAGCGGGCACTCGGGGATGCGGCACGTCTAACCCATGACTGGGACGCGGACCGTCTGCGGACGACGCAGCAAGTGCGCTCGTCGGGCTCGGGCGAAGTGATACGGCGTACCTACCAGCACAGTGTCGACGGCGGCCTTGTCGGGATGTCCGACCTCCGCCAGGGCGAGCGGTCCTTCGAACTGGACCGGGCCGGGCGGGTGACCGCCGCGCGGGGCGGCGTCGGCTGGGACGAGACGTATCGGTACGACGGCCTCGGCAATCTCGTCGCCTTCGGTACGTCCGCGCCGGTGGACGACACCGAGACAGGCCCTGGGGACCGGACGTATTCGGGCAGCCTGATCGAGCGGGCGGGTCGTACGTTCTACCGGCACGACGGTCAGGGCCGGGTGGTCCGGCGGGTCACGAAGCTACTGTCTGGCGGCAGGCGTGAGTGGCGCTATGTGTGGAACGCCGAGGACCAGCTCACGGACGTCCGCACACCGGATGGCCGCTACTGGCACTACGTCTACGATCCGCTCGGCCGGCGTGTGGCGAAACAACTGCTCGGGGACGACGGCACGACCGTGGTCGAGCATGTCACCTTCTTCTGGGACGGTGACCGGCTCGCGGAGCAGACGGACGGCGTCGTCAGTACGTCGTGGGACTGGGGCAGCGGAACGACACCGGTCGGCCAACGGGTCCGCGGTCGTGGACCGGTGGGGCCGGATTCACCACAGGAAGAGATCGACGAGCGCTTCTACGCGATCGTCACCGACCTCATCGGAACGCCGACGGAACTGGTCGACGAGGACGGAGACGTCGTCTGGACGCGGTCGTCGACGCTGTGGGGCGTTCCAGCCGGTCCGGCCGGTGGTGACCGCGCCGACTGCCCGCTGCGTTTCCCGGGCCAGTACTTCGACGCGGAAACCGGGCTTCACTACAACCATCACCGCTACTACGAGCCCGGCACGGCACGCTATTTGAGCCCCGATCCGCTGGGGCGCACACCAGCGCCGAATCACTACGCCTATGTGAATAATCCCCTGCAGTGGATGGACCCCCTGGGGCTCAAGGCGCCGTGCATGGTGGATCTCTATCATGGAACTTTCGGCGGTGCCGCGGACAGCATTGTCAATGACGGAATCAATCTCGCGGTCAGCAATCGCAAGATGGACTTCGGCAGGGGAGGTTTCTATGTGACGAATGATCCCCGGCAGGCGCTTACCTGGGCCAAGAGGCTGGCCGATGATAGGGGTGATGTCCCTGCCGTACTACACTTCAGAGTTCCGAAGAGTGAAATGGACAAGTTGAACGGCAAGATATTCGATGGTCCGAGTGATGAACTCGCTTCCTTCATGAAGCACCACCGCAGCGGGGGCGCGATGCACAACTATGAGCTCGTGGAGGGGCCCATGCTGAGAAATCCCGGAAGCTTTGTAAAGGGTAAAGCCGACCCTGTGTTCTCAGGCCACCAGGTAGCGATCTATTCGGACCGGGCGGCAGAACTCTTCAATAATTCATTCCATCAGAGGTTTGGGCCAGCATCATGAGAACCGAAGAGTTCCTGACTCGACTCGATGACGAGATGCTCGACTATTTTCGAGAAATGGTGGACGTGCTGGTTGAACATTTCAGAATCTCGAGAGCCGAGGCCGTGGCGAGGATTAATGAGAGGTATGCCGACGAGGACATCAGCGGTATGAACCAGGACCTTATGTGTCATGAGTTCCCGGAATTCTGGGCCTATCATCTCTACTTCAGGGCGACACGTGACGCGCAACCGCTTCCCTCGGGTGATCCGGATGTGGACGGTGACCTCTCGGAGTGGGAGGTTCGCCCACCGCCACCCAGGGAGTCCCCCTTCTGGACCCTCAAAGACGAGTAGGGTCGCTGACGTCGTGACCGCAGAATTTCTTATGAAGCTCGACGAAGGAATGCTCGAATATTTTCGCGAGATGGCGGGCGAGATGACGGAGCGTTTCGGGATTTCCCGTGCAGAGGCAGTGGCGAGGATCAACGAGAGGTACGGAAGCCTGGAGATCTCTCCGTACCCCGATCTCATGTGCCACGAGCTGCCGGAATTCTGGGCCTATGGCGCGTACTACCACCACGCCGAAGCAGAAGGCCGCCTGCCGATGGGGGACGCGGACGATGACGCGGACATCGACTTCACGAAGCTGCCGATCCGCCCGCTGCCGCCCAAGGACTCGCCGGTGTGGACCCTCAAGGACGAGTAGGGCTGACGAGGCGGTGGTGGCTGCTGGGCACGGTGCGATGTGATCTTCACGCCGAACGCCCGTACCCAGTAACTTCACTTGTGCGTATGTGTGGTTGACGGGGTTGGCGTGACGGGGGTTGCGGCGTGGCGGGTTATCGGCCGACGGACTGGCATGTGCTGGATCTGGAGAAGGATCCGACGCCGGGGGATCCGGTACGGGTGAAGTCGTTGGCGAAGAGCCTGCGCGACTTTGCCGATGACGTGCAGGATGCTCTGCGGTTGGTGAAGGGGATGACGGATGAGGATGCCGTCCTGTCGATGGTGGGGAAGACCGCCGATGTGTTCCGGGACGAGTTCTCCGGTGTTCCGAAGAATCTCAAGAAGCTGAAGAAGTCGTACGACCTGGAGACAAGGCGCTGGCCCTGCGCCGGGAGGCGCAGGCTGATCTCTCCTCCGCCAAGTCCCGCCTGTCGTCGGCCGACTCGTGGGTGACCCGGGCCAACAAGGAAGCCGACAAGTACAAGAACGACCCGGGGTCGGCGGGCAAGGACGTGCCCAAGCCGGACGAGGCGAAAGTCCGTGCCGCCACCCGCGACGCGCAGAGTGCCAAGGACGCCCACACCTCCGCCCAGTCGGACGTCACCACCGCGCAGAACGCCCTCGATGCCGCGAAGAAGATGGCCTCCGACGCCCGGAAGGTGCGCTTGAAATTCTAGAGTTGAGACAGGTGAGTAGCATTTTCAATTATCGTTTCCGGAGCCCTCTGGGCGGCCTGGCCGCAGACCTGACGGCGGAGCACCGCGCGCCTGGTGCGGATGCGGGCGAAGGGTTCCGGCTGCAGATCTACCGCAACGTATGGCTGGCGCCTCCCCATGGCATCAACTGGCGTGACGCCGCATGGCTCTCCTTCGGGCTCTCGGTTCACTCCTCCGACCTGTCGTCCGCACACCCCGACGGTCTGCTCATCGAGGTCGCCGCGCTCACTTTCCCTCTCGCTCACTTCCGCTCCGAAGTGGCGGCACTGGCGATGGACGGCTGGGTGCGGAAGGAATTCGACCTTCCTGACCGCGGCCTCCTCGCTGTTTTCGACAGTGGAAGTGATGGCTACCGGTTCCACTGGGGAGGGAATTCCGCCCCGTTTTCGGACGAATTCTGAGGGCCGGGCGTGGCGTCCGAGTGGAACTGGGAAACCGGCGAGGGCGTGTCGCACATCGACGACCCCGCCGAGGTCGACGCCGCCTTCGAGCGTGGTGAGTGGCCTCTGGGTTCAGCGGTGATCGGGCTGGCCTTCAATTGTCCGCTGGAGGAGGCATCGCCTCGAATTATCAGGGCGATGCAGCTGCGGGATCTCGCTCAGCGGGGGTTCGCGTTCACCGCGGCCGGTGCCGCGGCGCGGATCAACGGTCGGCTGACCCCCGAGCTGTACGCCGCGCTACAAGCGGAGGGGATCAAGAGCATTGCCGAGTACGCCATCAAGGACACGCTGGCCTTCGTGCCGTTCCGGCAACTGCCTCCGCGGTTCAAGTGGTGGAAGGTCGTGTCAGGGGTGCGCAACAAGCTGGAGAGCTGGTGGCTGAGGTCCGGGGAAACGGCTGAGGAAATCTGGCGGGTCCTCCGCCGACGTAGCTGACATCGGGAGAGGCGGAACATGGTGTCCGGGTGGGACTGGGGCGGCGACGAGAGCCTGCTTCGCTTCGACGACCCCGCCGAGTGGGACGCGGCGTACGCACGCGGCGAGGGCCCACTGGGCTCCGCCGTGATCGGGCTGGCCTTCAACTGCTCTCTGGCCGAGGCCTCGCCGCGGATCGTCAGGGCGATGCGGCTGTCCGACCGCGATCAGCGGGGGTTCGCGTTCACCGCGGCCGGCGTTGCGGCGCGGCTCAATGGCGAGTTGACGCCGGAGCTGTACGCCGCGCTGCGGGCGGAAGGGACCGGGCGCATGAGCGTCGCCGAGAACGCCATCGACGACACCCTCGACCACGTACCGTTCCGGCAGCTGCCGCTGTGGCTCAAGTGGTGGAAGGTCGTGTCGAAGGTGCTGGACAAGCTGGAGGTCTGGCGGCTGACCATCACATACGCGGCCGAGGACGCCTGGAAGGCCCTGCGCGGACGCCGCTCCTGAGCGAGGGGCGTGGAGGGCGTGCTCCGGCGAGCGTGCGGACGTACTCCCGGTCCGGCTCCCTTCCCGACGCTGCTGGGCCAGAGCCACGGACGCTCCGTCGCAGTCCCTGAACAGCGACTCGACCGGCAGGCCTGACCTCGGGATCCGAACTGATCTTGCATGCGAGGGACGTCGACGCCTAGTAAATTCGCTGCTGCGTACGGTTTCGTATGGGGCAGTTGTGACGGGGGTTGAGGCGTGGCGGGTTATCGGCCGACGGACTGGCATGTCCTCGATCTGGAGAAGGATCCGACGCCGGGGGATCCGGTCCGGGTGAAGTCGCTGGCCAAGAGCCTGCACGACTTCGCGGACGATGTGCAGGACGCGCTGCGTCTCGTCAAAGGGATGGCGGACGAGGACGCCGTCCTGTCGATGGTGGGCAAGACCGCCGATGTGTTCCGGGACGAGTTCTCCGGGGTTCCGAAGAATCTCAAGAAGCTGAAGAAGTCGTACGACCTTGCCGGGGACGCGCTGGCCGCCTACTGGCCGCAGTTGGAGCGCGCTCAGGCCCTCGCCGACAAGGCCCTCGCCCAGGGCCGGGAGGCGCAGGCGGACCTGTCCTCCGCCAAGTCCCGTCTCTCCTCCGCCGACTCGTGGGTCACCCGCGCCAATAAGGAAGCCGACAAGTACAAGGACGACCCGACATCGGCGGGCAAGGACGTCCCCAAGCCGGACGAGGCGAAAGTCCGTGCCGCCACCCGCGACGCGCAGAGTGCCAAGGACGCCCACACCTCCGCCCAGTCCGACGTCACCACCGCGCAGAACGCCCTCGATGCCGCGAAGAAGATGGCGGCGGATGCGCGGAAGATGCGCGAGGACGCCGCCGGGGATGCGAAGCGGAAGCTGGACGAGGCCTCCGACGCCGGCATTCAGAACCGTAAGTGGTACGAGGAGGTCGGTGACTGGTTCGTCGACAACTGGGACACGATCGTCGCCGTGTGCAAGGTCGTCGTCGCCGTCCTCGGGATCATCGCCCTCATTATCGGTGGGCCCATTCTCGGCGCCATCGTGCTCATCGCTGCGCTCGTCGTCCTGGCCGACACCCTCAACAAATATATGAAGGGGCAGGCGTCCCTGTGGGATGTGGCCTTCGCGGCGCTGGACTGCATACCCGGCATGAAGGGGCTGACGACTCTCGGCGGACTCGCCAAGGGGCTCAAGGGCCTCCGGACCATGAACGGGCTCAAGGTCGGGCTCAAGGGCATGGCCGAGGGTGTTCGCGGCATGAGCGGCGTCTTCAAGGGCGCAGCCCGCATGCCGGGTGGCCAGATCCCTTACCGGGCGCTGTCCCCGAAGGCCAGGCAGCTCACCCGGGCGCTGGAGAACGGGCACATACCCATCCGGCCCGGAGAGGTGAACGTTTCGCATCTCTCCGAACTCCAGAGCTTCCACGGGGTCGAGCACGCCATCATCCAGAATCCGGCGGGAGATCTGCGTCTCTTCCGGGGGACGGAGCGGACGAGTTCCATTCCGCGGGACCTCAGGGGGCAGGATTACGATTTCATCGCCCATACGCACCCGGAAGACCGAATTCCCGGACCGCCCAACCGAATAGAAGAGGCGCGGGGGATTCCCAACAGCATGTCGCGGGATCTGGAATACAAGGCGTCGGATCATATGGAAGTTGTCGTCAGCAGGGACGGAAATCTGAGATTTTTCGACGGTGATGGAATCCGTGAGCTGCCGCAGGGGACATATCCTGAGGGGGGTCCGGTGAATCCGTTGGGGTTCATCGTTCCCGTGCGAATGGGATGACCGACGATGTGCGTACCTTGGCATGAACCGCGTCGCGGAAAGGGAAAGCTGTAATGAGTAGTGAACACGCTTCGTGTGTCTTCTGCGGGGAATTCGTCCTGCACATCCCCGGGTGGGCCAGCAGTGTTCCTCCGTACCGCCTCATGCGGGCGACCTGGCAGGAGGACCACGCGTTCCTGGTCGGGTCGCTCCACTTCTCCTGCCTGCGTGCCTCGCCCGCCCGGTCGGAGTTCGCCGCCGAGTTCGCGCAGATCGCGACAGGACACGGAAGGGAGATCACGTATCAGGCGGCCGGCGAGACCCAGACCCTGATCCAGCCCGGTCTCGGCTACGTCGAGCAGATCTTCCGGGGCGACGAATGCGCCATCCATCGCAGTGACACCCGGGACAGCTGGCTCGTACAGGAGCATGCCGGGCCCTGGTACGTGCTGGACCGGCCCCAGTTGGAGGACATCGCGCAAGGGAAGCAGCCTCGTCTCGACCCCGGTGTGGAGCGGATCGTGCTCCCGCGCGAGCCGATGGCGAACCTCGCCGACGCCACGCTTGTCGAACTCCTGGACAGCCTCGGCGTCACGGACCGGTATCCGGGCCTCGCGGCGGGGGAGCCGGAGTACGAGTTCTGGAAGTACTTCGCCCCGAAGCGCGTACTGGAGTACGCGGTGATCGCGACCCCGCCCCTGCCGGCTGAGGCGGCCGAGTTCCTGCGCGGCTACGCCCGGGACTATCAGCCGATCGACTTCGACGCACTCGAACGCGACGAGCCCCGGAGCTGAGAAGCCGGACGACGGGGGCCGGGGGCAGGCCCGCCGACCGCGAGCGACCGCGACCGCCATCGCGTCGCGAGTGCGGGACGGCTGCGAGACCTGGCGGCGGGAGAGCGGCCGGCGGTGGCGGTCGGCCGTGTGGCGGCCCACGGCCTGCGGCCCTGTGGAGGGCGCCCGCCCCGCTCCCCCTGCGAGCCTGTGTTTGACCTGCGTCACCCTGGGGGTATTCTCTCCGGCTCGATTGGCCAGCCGTATGCCCCGTATGGCAGACTGTCGGGGTTGCTCGGTTGAGTGCCGATGCTGCGCGCCTCCCGCCGGGAGGACCGGAAGCGAGTCCCACAGTACTCGTCGCTCCAACTGCCGTAAGGCAGCGCTGGAGCGGACGTACGGGAATCTTCCGGGAAGTGTCAGCGGGGTGCAGACCAGGCGCCCGGTGGGTGTTCAGCCCCCGGTCCAGCGGTTGTCTTTTGGGCTCAGCCGCGTCCCTCGGCAGGGAAATCCACTCGTGGACATCTCTGTCAGCAGGAGCGCGACACGCCCGACCGCGTGGGTCGGAGGCAAGGGACGCGAACCCCCGGGTTCCAGAGCGTTAAACGAGACTAAGGACTACTGAGTAGCCATGGCGGGACAGAAGATCCGCATCCGGCTCAAGGCCTACGACCACGAGGTCATCGACAGCTCGGCGAAGAAGATCGTCGAGACGGTGACGCGAACTGGTGCGTCTGTCGCGGGCCCGGTGCCGCTGCCCACTGAGAAGAACGTGTACTGCGTCATCAAGTCGCCGCACAAGTACAAGGACTCGCGCGAGCACTTCGAGATGCGCACGCACAAGCGCCTGATCGACATCCTCGACCCGACGCCCAAGACCGTTGACTCCCTGATGCGACTCGACCTCCCGGCCGGTGTCGACATCGAGATCAAGCTCTAGGGGCCGGTGATCTGAGAATGGCTAAGCAGATCAAGGGCATCCTGGGCGAGAAGCTCGGCATGACGCAGGTGTGGGACGAGAACAACCGTGTTGTTCCCGTGACGGTCGTCAAGGCCTCCCCCAACGTCGTCACCCAGGTCCGTACGAATGACTCCGACGGCTACGAAGCGGTCCAGATCGCCTTCGGCGAGATCGACCCGCGCAAGGTGAACAAGCCCCTCAAGGGTCACTTCGCCAAGGCCGACGTCACCCCCCGCCGCCACCTCGTCGAGATCCGCACCGCGGACGCCTCCGAGTACACGCTGGGTCAGGAGATCTCCGCGGAGGTCTTCGAGGCCGGCGTGAAGGTGGACGTGACCGGCAAGAGCAAGGGCAAGGGCTTCGCCGGTGTCATGAAGCGTCACAACTTCAAGGGCCTCGGCGCCGGTCACGGCACCCAGCGCAAGCACCGCTCTCCCGGCTCCATCGGTGGCTGCGCCACCCCGGGCCGTGTGTTCAAGGGCCTCCGCATGGCGGGTCGCATGGGCAACGAGCGGGTCACCACCCAGAACCTGACCGTCCACGCCGTTGACGCGGAGAAGGGTCTGCTGCTCATCAAGGGCGCGGTTCCCGGTCCGAACGGCGGCCTCGTCCTGGTCCGCACCGCGGCCAAGGGGGCCTGAGGTAACGATGAGCACTGTTGACATCCTTTCGCCGGCAGGCGACAAGACCGGGACGGTCGAGCTCCCCGCGGAGATCTTCGACGTCGAGAAGATCAGCATTCCGCTGATCCACCAGGTCGTCGTCGCCCAGCTGGCCGCTGCCCGCCAGGGCACGCACAAGACCAAGACCCGTGGCGAGGTTCGCGGTGGCGGCAAGAAGCCGTACCGCCAGAAGGGCACCGGCCGCGCCCGTCAGGGCTCGACCCGCGCGCCCCAGTTCGCCGGTGGTGGCGTCGTGCACGGTCCCGTGCCGCGTGACTACTCGCAGCGGACCCCGAAGAAGATGAAGGCCGCGGCCCTGCGCCACGCCCTCACCGACCGGGCCCGCAACGCTCGTATCCACGTCGTCACCGGCGTGGTCGACGGCGAGATCTCCACGAAGGCCGCGAAGTCCCTGCTGGGCAAGATCAGCGAGCGCAAGAACGTGCTCCTGGTCATCTCCCGCGAGGACGAGCAGGGCCTGCTCTCCGCCCGCAACCTGCCCCAGGTGCACATCCTGGAGCCGGGCCAGCTGAACACGTACGACGTTCTCGTCTCGGACGACGTGGTCTTCACCCAGTCCGCGTTCGAGTCCTTCGTGTCTGGCCCCAAGGCCGCTGACACCGAAGGGAGCGAAGCCTGATGGCTACGCGTCACCCGAGCATTGCGCCCAAGGCGGCCAAGGCCGCCAAGGCCGCGCGCGTCGCCAAGGCGAAGCGCCACGCCACCGAGGGCAAGAACACCGTCGAGACCCCGCTGAGCAAGAGCTTCACGGATCCCCGTGACGTCCTCCTCAAGCCGGTCGTCTCGGAGAAGAGCTACGCGCTGCTCGACGAGGGCAAGTACACCTTCGTCGTGGACCCGCGGGCCAACAAGACCCAGATCAAGCAGGCCGTCCAGGCGGTCTTCTCGGTCAAGGTCACCGGGGTCAACACGATCAACCGTCAGGGCAAGCGCAAGCGCACCCGCACCGGCTTCGGCAAGCGTGCGGACAGCAAGCGCGCGATCGTGACCCTCGCTGAGGGCGACCGTATCGACATCTTCGGCCAGGCCTCCTAACGGAGCGCCCTGGTCCGAATATCGGACGAGGACTGAGAAATGGGAATCCGCAAGTACAAGCCGACTACGCCGGGCCGTCGTGGCTCCAGCGTCGCCGACTTCGTCGAGGTCACGCGGTCCACGCCGGAGAAGTCGCTGGTTCGCCCGCTGCACAGCAAGGGCGGCCGTAACAATTCCGGTCGTGTGACCGTTCGCCACCAGGGTGGTGGACACAAGCGCGCCTACCGTGTCATCGACTTCCGTCGCCATGACAAGGACGGCGTGCCGGCGAAGGTCGCGCACATCGAGTACGACCCCAACCGCACCGCGCGCATCGCGCTGCTTCACTACGCGGACGGCGAGAAGCGCTACATCCTCGCCCCCCGCAACCTGTCGCAGGGCGACCGCGTCGAGAACGGTCCCGGGGCCGACATCAAGCCGGGCAACAACCTGGCCCTCCGCAACATCCCGGTCGGTACCACGATCCACGCGATCGAGCTCCGTCCCGGTGGCGGTGCCAAGTTCGCCCGCTCCGCCGGTGCCTCCGTGCAGCTGCTCGCGAAGGAGGGCCAGATGGCCCACCTGCGCATGCCGTCCGGAGAGATCCGCCTGGTCGACGTGCGCTGCCGCGCAACCGTCGGCGAGGTCGGCAACGCCGAGCAGTCGAACATCAACTGGGGCAAGGCCGGCCGCAAGCGCTGGCTGGGCGTCCGCCCGACCGTTCGCGGTGTGGCGATGAACCCGGTTGACCACCCGCACGGTGGTGGTGAAGGCAAGACTTCCGGTGGTCGCCACCCGGTCTCGCCGTGGGGTCAGAAGGAGGGTCGTACTCGTTCGCCGAAGAAGGCTTCGAGCAAGTACATCGTCCGCCGCCGCAAGACGAACAAGAAGCGCTAGGAGCGGGTTTAGATGCCGCGCAGTCTCAAGAAGGGGCCCTTCGTCGACGACCACCTGATCAAGAAGGTGGACGCACAGAACGAAGCCGGTTCCAAGAACGTCATCAAGACCTGGTCCCGTCGCTCGATGATCATCCCGGCCATGCTCGGCCACACGATCGCGGTGCACAACGGCAAGACCCACATTCCGGTGTTTGTCACCGAGTCGATGGTCGGCCACAAGCTCGGCGAGTTCTCGCCGACGCGCACCTTCCGGGGTCACGTCAAGGACGACCGGAAGTCGAAGCGCCGCTAACGCGGGGTGGAATCGACCATGACAGACACTGGAAGGACAACCATGGAAGCCAGGGCCCAGGCGCGGTACATCCGCGTTACGCCCATGAAGGCCCGCCGCGTGGTGGACCTTATCCGTGGCATGGATGCCACGGAGGCTCAGGCGGTCCTGCGTTTCGCCCCGCAGGCCGCGAGCGTGCCGGTCGGCAAGGTGCTTGACAGCGCCATTGCCAACGCCGCACACAACTACGACCACACCGACGCCGGCAGCCTTGTCATCTCCGAGGCCTACGTCGACGAGGGCCCGACCCTGAAGCGGTTCCGTCCGCGTGCTCAGGGCCGTGCCTACCGGATCCGCAAGCGGACCAGCCACATCACCGTGGTCGTCAGCAGCAAGGAAGGAACCCGGTAATGGGCCAGAAGGTTAACCCGCATGGGTTCCGGCTCGGCATCACCACGGACTTCAAGTCCCGTTGGTACGCCGACAAGCTGTACAAGGACTACGTCAAGGAAGACGTCGCCATCCGTCGGATGATGACGTCCGGCATGGAGCGCGCCGGCATCTCGAAGGTTGAGATCGAGCGCACCCGTGACCGCGTCCGTGTGGACATCCACACCGCGCGCCCGGGCATCGTCATCGGCCGTCGTGGCGCCGAGGCCGACCGCATCCGCGGTGACCTCGAGAAGCTGACCGGCAAGCAGGTCCAGCTGAACATCCTTGAGGTCAAGAGCCCGGAGACGGACGCTCAGCTGGTGGCCCAGGCCGTCGCCGAGCAGCTGTCCTCCCGCGTCTCCTTCCGTCGTGCCATGCGCAAGAGCATGCAGGGCACGATGAAGGCCGGCGCCAAGGGCATCAAGATCCAGTGTGGTGGCCGTCTCGGCGGCGCCGAGATGTCCCGCTCGGAGTTCTACCGCGAGGGCCGTGTGCCCCTGCACACGCTCCGCGCGAACGTCGACTACGGCTTCTTCGAGGCCAAGACGACCTTCGGCCGTATCGGTGTGAAGGTCTGGATCTACAAGGGCGACGTCAAGAACATCGCCGAGGTCCGCGCCGAGAACGCCGCTGCCCGTGCGGGTAACCGCCCGGCCCGTGGTGGCGGCCCGGGCGGCGACCGCCCGGCCCGTGGCGGTGGCCGCGGTGGCGAGCGTGGCGGCCGCGGCCGCAAGCCGCAGCAGCAGTCCGCGCCGGCTGCCGAGGCCCCCAAGGCCGACGCTCCCGCCGCCGCTGCCGCTCCGGCTGAGAGCACCGGAACGGAGGCCTGACCGAAATGCTGATCCCCCGTAGGGTCAAGCACCGCAAGCAGCACCACCCCAAGCGCCGTGGTCAGGCCAAGGGTGGTACGGAGGTTTCGTTCGGCGAGTACGGCATTCAGGCCCTCACGCCGGCGTACGTGACGAACCGCCAGATCGAGGCGGCTCGTATCGCGATGACCCGTCACATCAAGCGTGGCGGCAAGGTCTGGATCAACATCTACCCGGACCGCCCGCTGACCAAGAAGCCCGCCGAGACCCGCATGGGTTCCGGTAAGGGTTCCCCCGAGTGGTGGGTCGCGAACGTGCACCCGGGCCGGGTCATGTTCGAGCTGTCCTACCCCAACGAGAAGATCGCCCGTGAGGCCCTGACTCGCGCAGCCCACAAGCTGCCGATGAAGTGCCGGATCGTCAAGCGCGAGGCAGGTGAAGCGTGATGTCGGCCGGTACCAAGGCGTCCGAGCTGCGCGAACTGGGTGACGAGGAGCTTCTCGCGAAGCTCCGCGAAGCCAAGGAAGAGCTGTTCAACCTCCGCTTCCAGGCGGCGACCGGTCAGCTCGAGAACCACGGTCGGCTGAAGGCCGTCCGCAAGGACATCGCGCGGATCTACACCCTGATGCGTGAGCGCGAGCTGGGCATCGAGACGGTGGAGAGCGCCTGATGAGCGAGAGCAACGTGACTGAAGAGACCAACACGAGCCGCGGTTTCCGCAAGACCCGTGAGGGTCTGGTCGTCAGCGACAAGATGGACAAGACCGTCGTCGTCGCTGTCGAGGACCGCGTCAAGCACGCGCTGTACGGCAAGGTCATCCGCCGTACGAACAAGCTCAAGGCGCACGACGAGCAGAACGCCGCGGGCGTCGGCGACCGGGTCATCATCATGGAGACCCGGCCGCTGTCCGCGACGAAGCGCTGGCGCATCGTCGAGATCCTCGAGAAGGCCAAGTAATTCTCCTGCGGGGCACCCCCCGCAGGACAGTTCCGCCAGGCTCGGCAGGGGCCCGAATCCCGTACAGGACAGGGCCCCTGCCGGGAACCGGCAGACAAACAGGAGATAGACGTGATCCAGCAGGAGTCGCGACTGCGTGTCGCCGACAACACTGGTGCGAAGGAGATCCTTTGCATCCGTGTGCTCGGTGGCTCCGGTCGCCGCTACGCGGGCATCGGTGACGTGATCGTCGCCACCGTCAAGGACGCGATCCCCGGCGGCAACGTGAAGAAGGGTGACGTCATCAAGGCGGTCATCGTTCGCACCGTCAAGGAGCGCCGCCGTCCCGACGGCTCGTACATCCGCTTCGACGAGAACGCCGCCGTCATTCTGAAGAACGACGGCGACCCTCGCGGCACCCGCATCTTCGGCCCGGTGGGCCGGGAGCTGCGCGAGAAGAAGTTCATGAAGATCATCTCGCTCGCGCCGGAGGTGCTGTAAGCATGAAGATCAAGAAGGGCGACCTGGTACAGGTCATCACCGGTAAGGACAAGGGCAAGCAGGGCAAGGTCATCGCGGCCTACCCCCGCGAGGACCGCGTCCTGGTCGAGGGTGTCAACCGGGTCAAGAAGCACACCAAGGCCGGCCCGACCGCTCGCGGTTCGCAGGCCGGTGGCATCGTCACGACCGAGGCGCCCGTCCACGTCTCCAACGTCCAGCTGGTCGTTGAGAAGGACGGCAACAAGGTCGTCACGCGTGTCGGTTACCGCTTCGACGACGAGGGCAACAAGGTTCGCGTTGCCAAGCGGACGGGTGAGGACATCTGATGGCTACCACCACGACTCCGCGTCTCAAGACGAAGTACCGCGAGGAGATCGCGGGCAAGCTGCAGGAAGAGTTCTCCTACGAGAACGTCATGCAGACCCCGGGTCTCGTCAAGATCGTGGTCAACATGGGTGTGGGCGACGCCGCCCGCGACTCCAAGCTGATCGACGGCGCGATTCGCGACCTCACCACGATCACCGGTCAGAAGCCGGCCGTCACCAAGGCCCGTAAGTCCATCGCGCAGTTCAAGCTGCGTGAGGGCCAGCCGATCGGTGCCCACGTCACGCTTCGTGGCGACCGCATGTGGGAGTTCCTGGACCGCACCCTGTCGCTCGCGCTGCCGCGCATCCGCGACTTCCGTGGTCTGTCCCCCAAGCAGTTCGACGGCCGTGGCAACTACACCTTCGGTCTCACGGAGCAGGTCATGTTCCACGAGATCGACCAGGACAAGATCGACCGCGTCCGGGGTATGGACATCACCGTGGTCACCACGGCGACCAACGACGCCGAAGGCCGTGCCCTTCTCCGTCACCTCGGCTTCCCCTTCAAGGAGGCGTAAGCGAGATGGCGAAGAAGGCTCTGATTGCCAAGGCTGCTCGTAAGCCCAAGTTCGGCGTACGTGGCTACACGCGCTGCCAGCGCTGCGGCCGTCCGCACTCCGTGTACCGCAAGTTCGGCCTCTGCCGCGTGTGCCTTCGTGAGATGGCTCACCGTGGCGAGCTGCCGGGCGTGACCAAGAGCTCCTGGTAATCCCGTACTTCGGGATTCCAGAGGCTCTCGGTAAGTAAAGGGCGATGTCGGGCGCCCACCCCTCCATGGCTTAGGCTAGGAGGGTTGGGCGCCTGGACGCCCGTACGACTTACTACGCCGTAGGTCCCCGCACCGCACCCGTCCCGCCACTGAGTGGGGAGAGGGATGGCGCACTGGAAACCCCGGCGAGAGAGGCCGAAGGCCAATTCATGACCATGACTGATCCCATCGCAGACATGCTTACTCGTCTGCGTAACGCGAACTCGGCGTACCACGACGATGTCGCGATGCCGCACAGCAAGATCAAGTCTCACATCGCGGAGATCCTCCAGCAGGAGGGCTTCATCACCGGCTGGAAGGTCGAGGACGCCGAGGTCGGCAAGAAGCTCGTCCTCGAGCTGAAGTTCGGCCCGAACCGTGAGCGCTCCATCGCGGGCATCAAGCGGATCTCGAAGCCGGGTCTGCGTGTGTACGCGAAGTCCACCTCCCTGCCCAAGGTGCTCGGTGGCCTCGGCGTGGCGATCATCTCCACGTCGCACGGTCTCCTCACCGACAAGCAGGCCGGCAAGAAGGGCGTAGGCGGAGAAGTTCTCGCCTACGTCTGGTAGCGGAAGGGAACGGAAGAAGCTATGTCGCGTATTGGCAAGCTCCCCATCACGGTTCCCGCCGGCGTGGACGTCACCATCGACGGCCGTACGGTTTCGGTGAAGGGCCCCAAGGGCTCCCTCTCCCACACCGTCGCGGCGCCGATCGAGATCGCTAAGGGCGAGGACGGCATTCTCAATGTCACCCGCCCGAACGACGAGCGTCAGAACAAGGCCCTGCACGGCCTGTCCCGCACGCTGGTGGCGAACATGATCACCGGCGTGACCACGGGTTACGTGAAGAAGCTCGAAATCAGCGGTGTCGGTTACCGAGTCCTGGCGAAGGGTTCCAACCTGGAGTTCTCGCTCGGCTACAGCCACCCGATCCTGGTCGAGGCCCCCGAGGGGATCACCTTCAAGGTGGAAGCCCCCACCCGTTTCTCGGTCGAGGGCATCGACAAGCAGAAGGTCGGCGAGGTTGCGGCCAACATCCGCAAGCTGCGCAAGCCCGACCCGTACAAGGCCAAGGGTGTCAAGTACGAGGGCGAAGTCATCCGCCGCAAGGTCGGAAAGGCGGGTAAGTAAGCCATGGCATACGGTACGAAGATCGCTAAGGGCGACGCTTACAAGCGTGCTGCCATCAAGCGGCGCCACATCCGGATCCGTAAGAAGGTCAACGGAACGGCTGAGCGTCCTCGCCTGGTCGTGACGCGCTCGAACCGCCACATCGTGGCCCAGGTCATCGACGACATCAAGGGTCACACCCTGGCGTCGGCGTCGACCCTGGACGCGTCGATCCGTGGCGAGGGCGAGAAGTCGGCGCAGGCCGGCAAGGTCGGCGCTCTTGTCGCCGAGCGTGCCAAGGCCGCCGGTGTCGAGGCTGTCGTATTCGACCGTGGTGGCAACCAGTACGCCGGGCGCATCGCTGCCCTGGCGGACGCCGCCCGCGAGGCCGGACTCAAGTTCTGAGTCCTGGTTCCGTAGCTAGCGGAAACAGAGAGAGGTAATTCCAATGGCTGGACCCCAGCGCCGCGGAAGCGGTGCCGGTGGCGGCGAGCGGCGGGACCGGAAGGGCCGTGACGGCGGCGCTGCTGCCGAGAAGACCGCGTACGTTGAGCGCGTTGTCGCGATCAACCGCGTCGCCAAGGTTGTGAAGGGTGGTCGTCGCTTCAGCTTCACTGCGCTCGTCGTAGTGGGCGATGGCGATGGCACCGTCGGTGTCGGCTACGGCAAGGCCAAGGAGGTGCCGGCCGCCATCGCCAAGGGTGTTGAGGAGGCCAAGAAGCACTTCTTCAAGGTCCCCCGTATCCAGGGCACCATCCCGCACCCGATCACGGGCGAGAAGGCCGCGGGCGTCGTCCTGCTCAAGCCTGCTTCCCCCGGTACCGGCGTTATCGCCGGTGGCCCGGTGCGTGCTGTCCTCGAGTGCGCCGGCGTCCACGACATCCTGTCGAAGTCGCTCGGCTCGTCCAACGCGATCAACATCGTGCACGCGACCGTGGCGGCCCTCAAGGGCCTGCAGCGTCCCGAGGAGATCGCGGCCCGCCGCGGTCTGCCCCTCGAGGACGTCGCCCCCGCGGCTCTGCTCCGTGCGCGTGCGGGAGCGGGTGCGTAATGGCTCGCCTCAAGGTCACGCAGACGAAGTCGTACATCGGCAGCAAGCAGAACCACCGTGACACCCTGCGGTCCCTTGGTCTCAAGGGGATCAACACGCAGGTCGTCAAGGAGGACCGCCCCGAGTTCCGCGGAATGGTTCACACCGTCCGCCACCTCGTGACGGTTGAGGAGGTCGACTGATCATGGCGGAGAACAACCCGCTCAAGATCCACAACCTCCGTCCCGCCCCGGGCGCCAAGACCGCCAAGACCCGTGTGGGTCGTGGTGAGGCGTCGAAGGGTAAGACGGCTGGACGTGGTACCAAGGGCACCAAGGCCCGTTACCAGGTTCCGGAGCGCTTCGAGGGTGGCCAGATGCCCCTCCACATGCGTCTCCCGAAGCTCAAGGGCTTCCGGAACCCGTTCAAGACCGAGTTCCAGGTCGTGAACCTCGACAAGCTGGGCGCGCTGTACCCGGAGGGTGGCGAGGTCACCGTCGAGGGGCTCGTCGCCAAGGGTGCCGTTCGCAAGAACAGCCTCGTCAAGGTCCTCGGCCAGGGCGAGATCACCGTGGCGCTGCAGGTTTCGGTTGACGCCGTCTCCGGCTCCGCCAAGGAGAAGATCACCGCCGCCGGCGGTACCGTCACCGAGCTCGTCTGAAATCACCAGGCGTCTCGATGACTTGAGCGAACCCGACCGGGGGTGCCCCACAAAAGGGGCATCCCCGGTTGGTCGTTCCTAGGGGAGCGGTGTCGCCGGTAAGGTGGCCTGCACTGCTAATTTTCGCCCGGTGTGACCTCTGGGAACTCAGGGCGGTTCTTAACTGTTAGTCAGCTGTCCGTTACTTATTCGTCGAACCTCAAGACCGTCACCTCTGACGCACTTGCGCGGGGGTCGCAGGAGGCACCGTGCTCACCGCGTTCGCCCGGGCGTTCAAGACGCCCGACCTGCGCAAGAAGCTGCTCTTCACGCTCGGCATCATCGTGGTCTATCGGGTTGGTACGCACATCCCGATCCCCGGTGTCGACTACAAGAACGTCCAGATCTGTATCGACGACGCGAGCCAGAACACGGGCCTGTTCGGTCTGGTCAACATGTTCAGCGGTGGCGCCCTGCTGCAGATCACGATCTTCGCGCTGGGCATCATGCCGTACATCACGGCGAGCATCATTCTGCAGCTGTTGACCGTGGTGATCCCGCGACTGGAGGCCCTCAAGAAGGAGGGTCAGGCCGGTACGGCGAAGATCACGCAGTACACCCGTTATCTGACGGTGGCCCTGGCCATCCTGCAGGGCACCGGCCTGGTGGCCACCGCCCGCAGTGGTGCACTGTTCACCAGCTGCCCGGTCGCACAACAGATCGTGCCCGACCAGTCGATCTTCGTCACGATCACGATGGTCATCACGATGACCGCCGGTACGGCCGTCGTCATGTGGCTCGGTGAGCTCATCACCGACCGCGGCATCGGCAACGGCATGTCGATCCTGATGTTCATCTCGATCGCCGCGACCTTCCCGTCCGCGCTGTGGGCCATCAAGCAGCAGGGCAACCTCGCGGACGGCTGGATCGAGTTCGGCACGGTGATCGCGGTCGGTCTCGTCATGGTCGGTCTGGTCGTCTTCGTGGAGCAGGCTCAGCGCCGCATTCCCGTCCAGTACGCGAAGCGAATGATCGGCCGCCGGTCCTACGGCGGCACGTCCACGTACATCCCGCTGAAGGTCAACCAGGCCGGCATCATCCCTGTGATCTTTGCCTCGTCGCTGCTCTACATCCCGGCGCTGATCGCTCAGTTCGCAGGTGGGACGTCCGGCTGGAAGACCTGGATCGAACAGAACCTCACCAAGGGTGACCACCCGATTTACATCAGCACGTACTTCTTGCTGATCGTGTTCTTCGCCTTCTTCTACGTGGCTATCTCGTTCAACCCCGAGGAAGTCGCGGACAACATGAAGAAGTATGGTGGCTTCATCCCGGGCATCCGGGCTGGCCGGCCGACCGCTGAGTACCTGGGATACGTACTCAACCGGATCACCTGGCCAGGTTCGCTGTACTTGGGTCTGATCGCTCTCGTACCGACGATGGCGTTGGTTGGTTTCGGGGCAAACCAGAACTTCCCGTTCGGTGGTACCAGCATCCTGATCATCGTGGGTGTGGGTCTGGAGACGGTGAAGCAGATCGAGAGCCAGCTCCAGCAGCGCAATTACGAAGGGTTCCTCCGCTGATGCGTATCGTCCTCGTCGGGCCGCCCGGTGCGGGCAAGGGAACGCAGGCCGCGTTCCTTGCCCAGAACCTGTCGATTCCGCACATCTCCACGGGCGACCTCTTCCGTGCGAACATCAGCCAGAAGACCGAACTCGGCAAACTGGCGAAGTCGTACATGGACGAGGGCAACCTTGTGCCGGACGAGGTCACGATCGCCATGGCCAGGGACCGCATGGAGCAGCCGGACGCCGCGAACGGCTTCCTGCTCGACGGCTTCCCGCGGAACGTCTCGCAGGCCGAGGCGCTCGATCAGGCGCTCAAGGCCGACGCTGTGGAGCTGGACGCGGTGCTCGACCTGGAGGTCCCCGAGGACGAGGTGGTCAAGCGCATCGCAGGCCGCCGCATCTGCCGCAGGGACTCGAGTCATGTCTTCCACGTGACGTACAGCCCGCCGAAGAAGACGGACGTCTGTGACGCCTGCGGCGGCGAGCTGTACCAGCGTGACGACGACACCGAGGAGACCGTCCGCAAGCGCCTGGAGGTCTACCACACGCAGACCGAGCCGATCATCGACTACTACCGGGCCCAGGGCCTGGTCGTGACGATCTCGGCGCTCGGCAAGGTGGACGACGTCACCAAGCGCGCGATGGACGCCCTCAAGCGTCAGTCCGAGGGCAAGAACGACAGCGAGGGCGGCGACGACAAGTAGTCGTCCTGGCTGGTTCGGCCGCGGTGCCCCTGTCGGGCGCCGCGGCCGTACTGTTGTGTACGTAACCGAGCAGGCAGAGAAGACGGAGAGCGCGGGCCCTCATGGTGCAGATCAAGACCCCCGAGCAGATCGCCAAGATGCGTGAGGCGGGCCTGGTCGTCGCCGCCGTCCACAGGGCGACACGGGAAGCGGCGGTACCCGGGGCCACGACGAAGGACCTCGACGAGGTCGCCCGCAAGGTGCTGGCCGAGCACGGTGCCAAGTCCAACTTCCTGGGATACGGCGGCTTCCCCGCGACGATCTGCACCTCGGCGAACGAGGTCGTCGTGCACGGTATCCCGAGCGACGACGTCGTGCTGAAGGACGGCGACATCATCTCGATCGACGCCGGCGCCATCGTCGACGGCTGGCACGGGGACGCCGCCTTCACCGCCTTCGTCGGATCCGGTCACGCTCCGGAGCTCATCGAGCTGTCCCGGGTGACCGAGGAGTCGATGTGGGCCGGGATCGCCGCCATGAAGCTGGGAAACCGGCTCGTGGACGTCTCCCGCGCCATCGAGACGTACATCCGGCGGCAGCCGAAGCCCGGCGGCGGCAAGTACGGGATCGTCGAGGACTACGGCGGCCACGGCATCGGCACCGAGATGCACATGGATCCGCATCTGCTGAACTACGTGGAGCGGCGTCGGGGGAAGGGGCCGAAGCTCGTTCCCGGGTTCTGCCTCGCCATCGAGCCCATGGTTTCGCTGGGTACGCCGAAGACCGAGGTTCTCTCGGACGACTGGACCGTCATCACGACGGACGGCACGTGGTCCTCCCACTGGGAGCACTCTGTCGCGCTGACGGAGGCGGGGCCGCTCGTGCTCACGGCTCCCGACGGGGGCAAGGCGAAGCTGGCCGAGTACGGGATCACGGCGGCTCCTGACCCTCTGGGCTGAGTTCGCGCTGTAGTGCTGGGCTGGTGTATGCGTCGCGGCTGCGGCCCTGTGGGGCCGGTCGCGCAGTGCCCTGCGCCCCTGAGGGGCGCGTCTGCTGCTTAGGGATCTTCCGCGCGGGGCAGGCTATCTCGATTCGTCTTTCCGAGGGCCCTGGCGTAGACTGACTCGTCGGCTCTCGTGCATCTGCATGTCTGCGTGCAGTAAGCACGGGGTCGATCAAGGTAGTCGATTCGAAGGGCGAAGCGTGGCCAAGAAGCAAGGTGCCATCGAGATCGAGGGCACTGTCGTCGAGTCTCTTCCGAACGCCATGTTCAAGGTCGAGCTCCAGAACGGCCACCAGGTCCTGGCACACATCAGCGGCAAGATGCGTATGCACTACATCCGCATCCTCCCTGACGACCGGGTCGTGGTGGAGTTGTCTCCGTACGACCTGACCCGTGGCCGGATCGTCTACCGGTACAAGTAGATCTTGCCTGTGTCCCGTATTCCGCGGGGCGGTGGCACTGACCCGGAGAACCTCACCCAATGAAGGTCAAGCCGAGCGTCAAGAAGATCTGCGACAAGTGCAGGGTGATCCGCCGTCACGGCCGGGTCATGGTCATCTGCGAAAACCCGCGGCACAAGCAGCGCCAGGGCTGACGCACGACCGAACCTTCTGCACCCGCAGAGTTTCGCGCGACGCAAGTAGCACATGTTCATACGCAGAGCCCGGATCCGCTGTTCGCAGGGATTCCGATACCCCCGGTCGGAGGCCGGGGACCCAGTTCGTACCTCATACGGCGGCTGGGAACCGGTTTTGCGGAAGACCTCCGAACGACAACTGGAGCCATTGAATGGCACGCGTTTCCGGTGTTGACATCCCGCGCGAAAAGCGCGTGGAGGTTGCCCTCACCTACGTGTTCGGCATCGGCCGGACCCTCTCGCAGAAGACGCTGGCCGACACCGGCGTCAACCCCAACACCCGCGTTCGTGACCTCTCCGAGGAGGAGCTGGTCAGGATCCGCGAGTACGTGGACAACAACTTCAAGACCGAGGGTGACCTCCGCCGTGAGGTTCAGGCCGACATCCGCCGCAAGGTCGAGATCGGCTGCTACCAGGGTCTGCGCCACCGTCGTGGCCTGCCCGTCCACGGTCAGCGCACCAGCACGAACGCTCGTACCCGCAAGGGCCCGCGTCGCGCCATCGCCGGCAAGAAGAAGCCGGGCAAGAAGTAGTCCGCAGCGGACAACGCTTCATCAGCGGTCTTCGCTGTAGGACCGACCACCTCCCCGTAGGAGATATAGATGCCCCCCAAGGGTCGTCAGGGCGCTGCCAAGAAGGTGCGCCGCAAGGAAAAGAAGAACGTCGCTCACGGTCACGCGCACATCAAGAGCACGTTCAACAACACGATCGTCTCGATCACGGACCCCGCGGGCAACGTGATCTCCTGGGCCTCCGCCGGCCACGTCGGCTTCAAGGGCTCGCGCAAGTCCACCCCCTTCGCCGCGCAGATGGCCGCCGAGTCGGCCGCCCGCCGCGCGCAGGAGCACGGCATGCGCAAGGTCGACGTCTTCGTCAAGGGCCCGGGTTCGGGTCGCGAGACGGCCATCCGTTCGCTGCAGGCGACCGGTCTTGAGGTCGGCTCCATCCAGGACGTGACGCCCACGCCGCACAACGGCTGCCGTCCGCCCAAGCGCCGCCGCGTCTGACGCTCTGACGCAGGGCGGCTCGGCATACGGCTGGGGGTGTGGGGGTTATCCCCCACAATGTCGCAGTACGGCTGCCGTCCGCCCAAGCGCCGTCGCGTCTGACGCACGGTTGTCTTGATTTTTGTGGGGTCCGGGCGGTATGGCCTTTCGGGGCCGTACCGCCCGTACCCTTGTAGTACTCAAGGGCATCAAATAGTGGGTGCCCATGACTGAAGGATTCACTTCATGCTGATCGCTCAGCGTCCCTCGTTGACCGAAGAGGTCGTCGACGAGTTCCGCTCCCGGTTCGTGATCGAGCCGCTGGAGCCGGGCTTCGGCTACACCCTCGGCAACTCGCTCCGCCGGACTCTTCTCTCCTCCATCCCCGGTGCGGCTGTCACCAGCATCCGCATCGACGGTGTCCTGCACGAGTTCACCACCGTGCCGGGCGTCAAGGAGGACGTCACCGACCTGATCCTCAACATCAAGCAGCTGGTCGTCTCCTCGGAGCACGACGAGCCGGTCGTGATGTACCTGCGCAAGCAGGGTCCGGGTCTGGTCACCGCAGCCGACATCGCGCCCCCGGCCGGTGTCGAGGTGCACAACCCCGACCTCGTCCTCGCCACGCTCAACGGCAAGGGCAAGCTGGAGATGGAGCTGACGGTCGAGCGTGGCCGTGGTTACGTTTCGGCTGTTCAGAACAAGCAGGTCGGGCAGGAGATCGGTCGTATTCCGGTCGACTCCATCTACTCGCCCGTTCTGAAGGTCACGTACAAGGTCGAGGCGACGCGTGTCGAGCAGCGCACCGACTTCGACAAGCTGATCGTCGACGTCGAGACCAAGCAGGCGATGCGTCCGCGTGACGCCATGGCCTCCGCCGGTAAGACGCTGGTCGAGCTGTTCGGTCTCGCACGCGAGCTGAACATCGACGCCGAGGGCATCGACATGGGTCCGTCCCCGACGGACGCCGCGCTCGCCGCCGATCTCGCCCTGCCGATCGAGGAGCTCGAGCTCACCGTTCGGTCGTACAACTGCCTCAAGCGCGAGGGCATCCACTCCGTGGGTGAGCTCGTGGCCAGGTCCGAGGCGGACCTGCTCGACATCCGCAACTTCGGTGCGAAGTCGATCGACGAGGTCAAGGCGAAGCTCGCCGGGATGGGTCTGGCCCTCAAGGACAGCCCGCCCGGATTCGACCCGACCGCCGCCGCCGACGCCTTCGGCGCCGACGACGACGCGGACGCGGGTTTCGTGGAGACCGAGCAGTACTAGTCTCTCCACGAGACGTCCGGAATGTGGCTGTGGGACCGTTGTGGCTGGTCGCGCAGTTTCCCCGCGCCCCTTATGGGGCGCGGACCCTCCGAGGCGCCCCGAAAAGGGCGCCCCGGATCTTCGACGGGCAGCCGCCCGCTCGGATACTGACCTCGGTACCTGATACGGCCGGGGCAGACACCTAGGAGAAACACCATGCCGAAGCCCACCAAGGGTGCCCGTCTGGGCGGCAGCGCCGCGCACGAGAAGCTGCTTCTCGCGAACCTCGCGAAGTCGCTCTTCGAGCACGGCAAGATCACGACCACCGAGGCGAAGGCCCGTCGGCTCCGGCCGTACGCCGAGCGTCTGGTCACCAAGGCGAAGAAGGGCGACCTTCACAACCGCCGTCAGGTGCTCACGGTCATCACGGACAAGAGCGTCGTGCACACGCTCTTCACCGAGATCGGCCCGCGCTACGAGAACCGTCCGGGTGGCTACACCCGTATCACCAAGATCGGTAACCGCCGTGGCGACAACGCGCCCATGGCTGTCATCGAGCTGGTGGAGGCCCTGACCGTGGCCCAGCAGGCCACCGGTGAGGCCGAGGCGGCGACGCAGCGTGCCGTCAAGGAAGACGCCCTCAAGAAGGACGACGCCCTGAAGAAGGACGAGGCCGTCGAGGCCAAGTCCGACGAGGTCGTCGAGGACGCCAAGCCGGCCGACGAGGCCGCCGAGGAGTCCAAGGACGCGTAAGCGTTCTGCGTTGGCGGGCCCGTTCCTTTCGAGGAGCGGGCCCGCTCCCGTGTTCCTGAGAGGATCTCCAGGTGAGTGATGAAGCAGCGCCCGGCCATGTCCGTATCCGGATGGATCTCTCGTACGACGGGAGCGAGTTCTCCGGCTGGGCCAAGCAGGCCGGCGGGCGCAGGACCGTGCAGGGGGAGATCGAGGAAGCCCTGCGGACGGTGACACGGTCGCGGGACACCACGTACGAGCTGACCGTGGCCGGGCGGACCGATGCCGGGGTGCACGCCCGGGGGCAGGTGACGCATGTCGATCTGCCCGTCGAGGTGTGGGGCGAACAGCGCGGGAAGCTGCTCAAGCGGCTGGCCGGGCGGCTTCCCAAGGATGTGCGGGTGTGGGCCGTCAGGGAGGCGCCGAGCGGCTTCAACGCGCGGTTCTCGGCCGTCTGGCGCCGGTACGCCTATCGCGTCACCGACAACCCCGGTGGCGTCGATCCGCTGCTGCGCAGCCATGTCCTCTGGCACGACTGGCCGCTCGACGTCGACGCCATGAACGAGGCCGCGGAGCGGTTGCTCGGCGAGCACGACTTCGCCGCCTACTGCAAGAAGCGGGAGGGCGCCACGACCATCCGTACGCTGCAGCAGCTGAGCCTGGAGCGGGGGAGCGACGGGATCATCACCGCCACCGTGCGGGCCGACGCCTTCTGCCACAACATGGTGCGCTCGCTCATCGGGGCGCTGCTGTTCGTGGGGGACGGGCACCGGGGGCCCGACTGGCCCGGCAAGGTGCTCGCCGCGGGGGTGCGGGACTCCGCCGTGCATGTGGTGCGGCCGCACGGGCTGACGCTCGAAGAGGTCGGGTACCCGGCCGACGAGCTGTTGGCCGCGCGGAACAAAGAGGCGCGAAACCGGCGGACCCTGCCGGGAGCGGGGTGCTGCTGACGGGAGCCGCGCCCCTAGAACAAAGGGGCAAGTGGCTACGTATGCCCGCTGTGGCGTGTGATGAAACCCCTGCGTAACACGTACGTTCGGACGTAACCTCTGAAACTCGGTTATGATTCCGCTGCTCGGCTGAAGGTTCGATTAGGGGTTGGCCGAGTTCGGGTGGGGGTAACGGGCCGCAACGGCCCCGGGGGTTTTGCATGAGTGCAGTGGGGACTGCTCGTGTTCCGCAGAACAGGAAACGCAAAAGGACGCCGCAGAGTCATGGGCTCCTGCCGACGCCGCCTGACGACGTCGAGAAGTACTCGTACTCCCGTCGGTACCTGTGGGTGCTGACGGTCGGTTCGCTGATCAGCTTCGCGTGTCTGGCGATGAGCCAGTTTCTGTTCACGGCGTCGAGTCCGTGGTTCTGGCTGACGCTGCCGCTGCTGGCGTTCATCATCGCGGACTACCTGATCTCGTTGTACCTCGACGGGCTCAGCAAGGACTTCGACATCAAGGGCCACAAGCGCCTCGTGCGCAAGTGGCAGCCCGCGGTGTATCCGAGCGTGGACATCTTCCTGCCGGTGTGCGGTGAGCCCCTGGAGGTGCTCCACAACACCTGGGTCCATGTGAACCGGCTCGCGGACAGCTACCAGGGTGTCGTGAAGACGTACGTCCTGGACGACGCGGCCGAGGAAGAGGTCGGGGCGATGGCCCGCGACTTCGGGTTCAACTACGTGGTGCGGCCCAACCGCGGCTGGTTCAAGAAGGCCGGCAACCTCAACTACTCCTTCGAGAGGACCGACGGCGACCACATCCTGATCCTGGACGCCGACTTCGCGCCGCGCGCGGACCTGCTCGACGAGCTGCTGCCGCACATGGACGACGACGAGAAGTGCGCCATCGTGCAGTCGCCGCAGTTCTTCCGCATCGTCGACGCGCAGAACTGGATCGAGCGCGGCGCGGGCGCCGTGCAGGAGCAGTTCTACCGGTCCGTACAGACCTCCCGTGAGGACCTGGACGGCTCCATCTGTGTCGGCTCGTGCGCCGTCTACCGGCGCGCGGCCCTGGAGCAGACCAACGGCATCACGCTGATCGAGCACTCCGAGGACATGTACACCGGCTTCGACCTCAGGGCCCTGGGCTGGAAGCTGCGCTACGTGCCCGTCGCGCTGTCCGCCGGTGTGTGCCCGGACACGGCCGGTGCCTTCCACAACCAGCAGTACCGCTGGTGCATGGGCTCCCTGGAGCTCCTCACCAGCAAGCGGTTCTGGGAGATGGACCTCAAGTTCAAGACCCGGCTCTGCTATGTGTCGGGGTTCCTCTACTACCTTCAGACCGCGCTCGCCACGTTCATCGCGCCGGTCATCCCGCTCGCCCTGATGATCCTGCGGCCCGACCTGCTGCGCGCCGAGGCCGCCCTGTGGGTGCTGCCGAGCGTCGCGTACGTGACGCTGGTCCTGCCGCTGTGGCACCGGGCACCGTACCGACTCGAGGCCTGGGCCGTCCGGATCATGTACGGGTGGTCGCACGTCTTCGCGGTCTGGGACGTGCTGCGGGGCCGTCCGATGGGCTGGAAGCCCACGGGCTCGGCGGGCGCCAAGAAGAACGGCATGCGCCGCTACTGGAACTGCATGATCTTCTGGACCGGCGGTACCGCCGTCCTGTGGATCATCGTCGCCGCCTGGCGCATGCTCACCCTCTATCCGCCGGACTTCGCGCTGATGCTGTCCGCCGGCCTCTTCTACGCGATGGTCGTCGGCCGTGTCCTCGTACAGCCGCGTGCCCAGGAAGTGCAGGAAGCGACCGCATGAGTTTTTCCGTACGCCGAGTGCGGGCATCACGTCCCGTGCGGGCGCTCGCCGCCACGCTCATCGCCGGTGCGCTGCTGGCCGGGTGCAGCACGTTCTCCGAGGAGGGCCGCGACCAGTACGAGCGCGGACAGGGCGAGCAGCCGGGTGCCGACGGCACCGGTGAGGCCAGTGAGTCCGCGAAGCCGGAGCCGCCGTACGACGTGCGGCCGCTGCTGGACCCGAAGAAGAAGTACCTGGGCGTGGCCGCCGACGGCGCTCCCGCCAAGATGAAGGCCGTCGAGGACTTCGCGAAGCGCGCGGGCAAGAAGCCCAACCTGATCGAGTTCTACTCCGCCTGGGGCGACCAGTACGAGCAGGAGCTCGTGAAGAACTCATGGGACTACGGCTCTGTCGCGTTCATCGCCTGGGAGCCCTTCGAGACCAGCATGAAGGACATCGCCTCCGGCAAGGAGGACAAGTACATCCGTGAGTACGCGAAGTCCGTCAAGGAGCTGAACCTCCCCGTCGCGATCAGCTTCGCGCACGAGATGAACGGCTTCTGGTACCCGTGGGGCACCAAGAAGACCAGCGCCGCCGACTTCACCGCCGCGTACAAGCACATCCACGACATCTTCGACGACGAGGGCGCCACCCAGGTCATCTGGGTGTGGAGCCCGAACGTCACCCACCCGATGCCGAAGGTGAAGCTGAAGCCGTACTGGCCGGGCGACGACTACGTCGACTGGGTCGGTGTCATCGGCTACTACGCGGCCACCGGCCCCAACACGTACCAGACGCTGTACGGGCCGACGATGACGCAGATCCGCGGCTTCACGAACAAACCCTTCATCATCGCGGAGACCGCCGCGCAGGCCGGTGAGCGCAAGCCCGCCGACATCAAGTCCCTCTTCCAGGGGACCGTGCAGCGCGACGACGTCATCGGGTTCGTCTGGTTCAACTTCGACAAGGAGACGGACTGGCGCATCAACAGCGGTCCGCTGTCGGAGAAGACCTTCAAGCAGCAGGCGGCGAACTCGAGCTTCGGATTCGATGTGACGAAGCCATGAGCGACCGACGCACGCCCACCTGGGCGGACGACTCCGAGTTGCACGACGAGTACGGGTACGGGCAGCAGCAGGGGCAGCAGCGGGGCCAGGCGCAGGGGCAACAGCAGCAGGGTCAGCAGCAGTACGCCGACAACGGGTACCCGCAGCAGAACGGGCAGTACCAGCAGAACGACCAGTACCAGCAGAACGACCAGTACCAGCAGAACGGGCAGCAACAGCACCAGCAGCAGCAACAGCAGTACGGCCACGGGAACCAGCAGCAGTACGCCCCGGCCGAAGAGGACCAGCGGCGGTACGCGCAGCAGGAGAGCCTGCGGCAGTACGCGCAGCAGGCCCAGACCCGGCCCCGGGTACAGCCGACCTACCCTCCGTACCAGGAGCAGGCCGGGGCCCATCAGGGCGGCTATGTCAGCGAGACCGGCACCTGGCGCTTCGACGTCAAGGACCTGCGGTCCTCGTACACGGACCAGCAGGCGTACGACACGTACGCGCCGTACGACCCCTATGCCTCGTACACGGCGGTGGAGCCGGAGGCGGCTCCCGCGTCCGTGGAGCCCGAGGCGGAGTCGGAGAAGCCGGGGTACACGCTGCCGCCGGTGCAGGAGTCGGCGTGGGCCGTGGACGGCGGGCGCAGCAAGCTGCTGGGCCGCTGGGTCATGCTCTGCGTCCTGCTGATCCAGACCGGGCTCTCGCTGCGGCTGCGCGGCACCGCGTTCCAGGACGAGGCGCTCTACATCGCGGCCGGTCACTACGAGGTCGGGAACATCCTGCACGGCACGCCCGTGCCGGGTGACTTCGAGGGCTACTTCTCGGGCTACCCGAAGCTGTACCCGGTGCTCGCGGCCATGGCCGACAGCGTGGCCGGGCTCGCCGGAGTGCGTATCGTCAGCCTCTTCTTCATGCTCGGCGCGACCGCGCTGCTGTACGCGACGACCCGCCGGATGTTCAACGTCCGGGCGGCGCTCGGCGCGGCGGCCCTCTTCTCGGTCATCCAGTCGACGGTGTTCCTCGGCAACTTCGCCACCTTCGACGCGGCGGCGATCTTCCTGCTCGCGCTGTCGTTCTGGATCGTCGTACGGACCGGCCGGTCGCACATCCTGATGGTCGTGCTCGCGGCGCCCCCGGCGTTCCTGGCCTTCGGCACCAAGTACGCGGCGGGTCTGTACCTGCCGACCCTGGTCGTCCTGGCGGTGCTGACCACCTACCGGCACCGCGGGCTGCTCGCCTTCGCCCGAGGAGTGGTGTTCGGCGGGGCGATGCTCGCCATGCTGGTCGCCGCCTACCTCTACACCGGGTCGCTCGGCGGTATCAGCCAGACCACCACCGACCGTGCCAAGGGCGCCGACACGGCGGCGACGATCCTGCAGCACAGCTCCGAGTGGGGCGGGCTGATGTTCCTCGCCGCGCTCGGGGGCTCCATCGCCTATGTGATCCGCCCGAGCATGGGCGAGATGCCGTGGGTCGACAAGCAGGGGCCGGGCAGGTTCCGGCGGGTCTCGCTCGGTCTGGTGCTGACCGGCACCGCGCTGCTTGCCCCCGCCTACCAGATCCACCTGCAGACCGAGATCTCGCTCTTCAAGCACGTGGGCTTCGGTCTGCTCTTCGCCGGGCCGATGGCGGGCCTCGGCATGTCCCGGCTCGTCGGCCCGCACTTCCGGCACCCGCAGCTCGGGATCATGCTCTACGTCCTGACGCTGGTGTTCGGCATGGTGCAGTCCCAGCAGGCGTACAGCTTCCCGGACTCCAAGGAGATGACGGCGATCCTGCGCAACATGGTCGACCGCAAGGGCACCTACCTCGCCGAGGAGCACGAGGTTCCCGCGTACTACCTGCGGGACAAGACCGACTACGACCAGTGGCAGAGCACGTTCGGCATGGACTACAAGGACAAGAAGGGCAAGCAGCACTCCGGCCCCGATGCCTACCGTGCCGCGGTCAAGGACGCGAAGTTCGACGTCATCGTGTTGCGCGGGACGGTCACGCCCGAGGTCGATACGGCCGTGACCGACGCGCTGCGCGGCAATTCCCACTACCGCCTGGCAGCCGTGTCGCGCTTCACCACGAGTAAGGGCGACGGCGCGTTCCGGATTTGGGTGAAGCGATGAGTGTCAATGCCTCTCCGCCGTACGGCGGCGGATATCCCGATGCCCAGGGGGGCCATGATCCGTACGCGGGTCAGGGCGCCTACGCCGGGCAGGGCGCGTACGCCGACGGCCAGGGCGGCTACGCCGGTCCTGGTCAGGGCACGTATGCCGACCCGGCGCAGGGCGCGTACGCGGCCCCCGGCCAGTACGCCGATCCCGGTCAGTACACCGACCAGGGCGCCTACACCGCGCCCGGGCAGCAGCAGGCGCAGGCCGCCGAGCCCGTCCCGCCGGCGCCGGTCGAGCCGGAGCCGGCCGCGGACGAGCCCGGGGAGGACGAGCCCGAGGATGCGAAGGGTGGCCGGCTCGTCACTGCCGTGACGTTTCTGCTGCCCACGGTGCTCGCCTTCGCCATGATCTGGCGCGGGATCGGTGACCGGCAGCTGTGGCGGGACGAGCACGCCACCTGGTGGGCGGCCTCGCTGTCGTTCCACGACCTGAGCCTGCTGATCCGCTCGATCGACGTGGTGTTCACGCCGTACTACGTGCTCATGCACATGTGGCTCGCGGTGGCCGGGGACTCCCCGACCGCGATGCGCATCCCGGGCGCGGTGGCCATGGCGGCCTCGGCCGGTCTGCTCGCCCTGCTCGGGCGGCGGCTGTTCACCACGCAGGCGGGCATCCTCGCGGGGCTGGCCGTCGCCGTCATGCCGTTCACCACCCGGTACGGGCAGGAGATCAGGCCGTACGCCTTCGCCGTGGCGGCGGTGCTGCTGTCGACGCTGCTGCTCGCCCGGGCGCTGGACAAGCCGTCGTTCAAGGTGTGGGTCGCCTACACCCTGTCGGTGCCGCTGATCGGCTGGAGCCACCTGGCCTCGATGGCGGTGCTCGGCGCACATCTCGTGATGATCGTGATCGCGCGCCGCTCGGGCGACAAGATCGTGGGCTGGGCGTACGCGGCGGCCTTCACGCTCGGCATGTGCTTCGTCGTCCCGATGGCCGTCTCGGGCTCGGGCCAGAGCGGCCAGATCGCCTGGAACAACCCCGGCATCGACGACCTGATGGACTTCCCCATGAACCTCTTCGGTTCCTGGGCGGTGGCCGTACCGGTGATGGCGCTCGGCACGGTCGGGCTGTTCTTCGCCGGCCGGATGGCCCTTCCGCTGGCCGCCTGGATCGTGCTGCCGCCGCTGGTGACCTATGTCACCGCCGCGCAGCTGCACCTCTTCCTGCCGCGCTATCTGCAGTTCACGGCACCCGCGTGGGTGCTGCTCGCGGCCGTCGCGGTGGTCCGGATCGCCGGCCCGGTGGCCGGGGCGAAGGCCGGTACGGGTGCGGCGGCCCGGCGCGGCTTCGGCTGGGTGCTCGTGGCGGCCACGGTCGCCGGAATCGCCTTCCAGTCGCTGCCCGGCATCCGTGAGACCCGGCAGAACGCGCTGGGCGAGCCGGACTTCCGGGGCGCCGCGCAGCTCATCGAGGCTGGCCAGAAGAAGGGCGACGGCATCGTCTTCAGTGGTGTGCAGACCGAGCGCCGGGCCATGGACTACGAGCTGCGCGACGACGCGGGCCGGCCCAAGGACTGGCTGATGTACCGCACACCGCAGGAGCGGGGCTCGTTCGACGCGGCCGAGTGCCCGCATCCCGCCAAGTGTCTGGCCAAGGCCGACCGGCTGTGGCTCGTGTCGACCACGCTCGACGGGAAGCCGTTCAGCGGCATGCCGAAGACGTCGGCGACCGTGATCCAGCGAAGCTTCAAGGTCGTGAAGACCAAGAAGCTCAAATACCTCCAGCTCGTGCTCCTCGAAAGGACACGCGCGGCGACGGACGACTCGTCCGAGGAAAAGGACGACGCCGCCAAGCGCAAGGTGCATACCTGAGTTGGGTTGCCGGACGCGGGCCGAGTCCCGCGTCCGGTGGGGGGCAAACAGAGAAAAGGGGAGGGAAAGAGATGTCGTACGACGTGGGGGCGGACGTGGCTGTCACCGTGGTGATGCCTACGTACAACGAAGCTGCCAATCTGCCGAGAATGGCCGAGGCTGTGCTTCAACTGCCGCTGAACGGGCTCCACTTGAAGATAGTGGACGACTCTAGTCCGGATGGTACAGGACGGATCGCCGAGGAGCTGGCGGAGAAGTACAACTGGGACGGGCGGCGCCGGATGAGCGTGCTGCACCGGACCGAGAAGGACGGCCTGGGGCGTGCGTACGTCGCCGGCATGAGCGCCGCCGTCGACGAGGGCGCGCAGTACGTCGTGCAGATGGACGCCGATGGCAGCCACCCCGTGGAAGCGGTCCCACGGATGCTCGGCACCGCCGTGGCCTCGGGCGTCGGCCTGGTCATCGGCAGCCGGTACGTCGAGGGCGGCCAGCTCGACGACGACTGGGGCGCGCACCGCGTGCTGCTGTCCCGCTTCGCCAACCGCTACGCGCGTACGGTGCTCGGCACGAAGATCCGTGACATCACGGCGGGCTTCAACCTGTGGTCGGCGCAGACCCTGCGCGACGTCGACCTGCACTCCCTGGACAGCGCCGGCTACAGCTTCCAGGTCGAGCTCAAGTTCAAGGCCGTACGCGCCGGTCACGCGGCCGTCGAGATCCCGATCCGCTTCGAGGAGCGGACCGAGGGCGTCTCGAAGATGACCCTGCGTACGCAGCTGGAGTCGGCCGTGGTGCCGGTGAAGCTGCGGCTCAAGCACAAGTGAGCAAGCAGCAGCAGTAGGCGAGCAGAAACGGGGACGGCGGCCTGCCGGGGGGCGGGCCGCCGTTCTGTTCTCCGGCGGCCGTTCCGCCGGTCGAACGATGTCTACTGGCGCGGTCTACTGGTTGGCGGCCGCGGAGGCCTGGGACTCGCCGCGGCGGTGGATCTGCCGGAAGGTGAACTCGGCCAGGTCGTCGCCGGTGGTGAAGACCTTGGAGTCCTTCTGGGTCACGTCCTTGCCGTTGGTGAAACCGGCGACCGTGAAGTACGTGTAGCGGCCGTACGAGTTGGTGGTCGAGCGGCAGATCGCCGAGCGGCAGAAGGTGGGGACACCCTCGCCGGAGAGGGACTGGACGACGCTCTTGTCGTCGGCGTCGTTCTTCGCCTTGAGGGCCTGGCCCTCGGCGTCGAAGACGGCCACGCCCACCGTCACCGCGATCCCGTCCTTCGTGTACGTGACGCGCATGAAGCGGGTGCAGTCGTTCTTGGTGAGAACCGGGCCGAGCGTGCCCTGGGCGGCCGACGCGCAGTTCTTCGTGGACGCCATCGCGCCCTTCTTGTAGACGGTCTCGCCCATCGTCAGCTGCGTACCCGGGAAGAGGAGGTCCGGGGCGAGCGGTGCGGTGTCCTTCTTGACGTTGCCTATGAAGTCCTTCGGATCCAGCGGCGGCGGCGCCGAGGTCTCCGCGAAGGACGGGCCGGTGCCCGTGGTGTCCGACGGGATGGCCGCGGACGTGGGCAGCTCGGAGGCAGGCCTGTTCGACGCCTGTTCGTTGCCGTCCGCCGAGACCACGGCCATGGCGACGGCCGTGCCGACCGCGACCGTGGCGAGCGCGCCTCCGCCGATCAGCAGCCATCTGCGCCGCCGGTTGCGCGTTTCGGACGCCTCGGCCAGCGCCGCCCAGTCGGGTGACTGACCGCCCCACTGCGGCGGTTGAGAACCTGATCCCCCGGAACCCCACGAGGGTCCCCCCTGCCCAAAGCTCATGGGGCGCATCTTAGACGGGACATGGGGTGTGCTGGTCCGTCTCCGGCACCACCGGAACCCCTGACCTGTCAAGCGTGAATGAGGCCAAAGGGGGTATCTCGGGGTGGTTGGTACGAGCCGCGTCCTGGCACGCGTGGGTCGTTCCGGGGGGTGTGCTCGGTGCCGGTGCGGTCGAGACGTCCCTGCATACACGGGGTGGGGGTATCGGCGACGCCGTCGTCGTACGGGCCGCGGAGGCCTGTGCCCGGCGGGCTCGGCGGTGGATCCCCGTATGACGATCCGCACGTTCTTTTTTGCGTGCCCACCTTTTTTGCGTGCCCACGGCTGAGGGGGCGGGCGCAGCGGGCTCAGACACGGGGGGTGTGGCCGGGCGTCGCGCGTGGGGCGGGTGGGGGCCGGTCCGGGTGGGTGGAGGACGGGCCGGGTCACTCGTTTTGACCCTTGTGGGGCGGCGCGAGTACTCTTGCCTTTCGTTATGCGTATCGGCTTGGTCGTTCTCACGCGAGAGGCCCTTACGTAGGTTCCCTGGAGCAGTTACCAGTGGGCGGCATACGGGCAGCGTCCCCGGCACTGTCGTCCCCAGCTGCACGATCGCTTCAGTGATGCCATGTGTCAGGACCCATCCACTGAAGAAGCGAAGGCTACGAAGTGCGTACGTTTAGCCCCAAGCCCGGCGACATCACTCGCCAGTGGTATGTCATTGACGCTCAGGATGTCGTCCTGGGCCGTCTGGCGACCACCGCCGCGAACATCCTCCGGGGCAAGCACAAGCCGATCTACGCCCCCCACGTCGACGCTGGTGACTTCGTCATCATCATCAACGCCGACAAGGTGCACCTCTCCGGCAACAAGAAGACCCAGAAGCTGGCGTACCGCCACTCCGGTTACCCGGGTGGTCTGCGCTCCGTCCGTTACGACGAGCTGCTGGCGAAGAACCCCGAGAAGGCCGTCGAGAAGGCCATCAAGGGCATGATCCCCAAGAACACCCTGGGCCGTCAGGTGCTCTCGAAGCTGAAGGTCTACTCGGGCGACCAGCACCCGCACGCTGCCCAGCAGCCGGTGCCGTTCGAGATCACCCAGGTCGCGCAGTAGTTCCGGCCACCCCCTAAGACGAAAAAGAATCTGAGGAGAATCGTGGCCGAGACCACCGTTGAGCAGCCGGTCGAAGAGACTGAGACCGAGCTCGTCGACGTCGAGCAGTACACCACCGAGTCCGAGGTGCCCGTCGAGGGCGAGTACACCTCGGAGTCCCTCGCCGGCCGCTTCGGCGACCCGCAGCCGGCCGCCGGCCTGGGCCGTCGCAAGAACGCCATCGCCCGTGTCCGGATCGTCCCGGGCTCCGGCAAGTGGAAGATCAACGGTCGCACCCTTGAGGACTACTTCCCCAACAAGGTGCACCAGCAGGAAGTCAACGAGCCCTTCAAGGTGCTCGAGCTCGACGACCGCTACGACGTTGTCGCCCGCATCTCGGGTGGCGGCGTCTCCGGTCAGGCCGGTGCCCTGCGCCTCGGCGTGGCCCGCGCCCTGAACGAGGCGGACGTGGACAACAACCGCGGCGCCCTGAAGAAGGCCGGATTCCTCAAGCGTGACGACCGTGCGGTCGAGCGCAAGAAGGCCGGTCTCAAGAAGGCCCGTAAGGCCCCGCAGTACAGCAAGCGCTAAATACCGCTCTGCTGTTTTGCACGAAACGCCCCGGCGGCACGTTCTGTGCCGCCGGGGCGTTCGTTTACCACAACCTTGGAACAGGTCCGGAAGTCTGCCTTGAGAAGGCCTGCAAGGCGGCAGCCTTGCGACGGACCTGGGAGATATACAGGTCCGGGGGATATACCTGACAGGGGTCGTAGCCGGACCCTGACAAGGGCCGCAGCCGGACCCCTGGCCCGAGCCGCACGTTTCTGAGTAAGCCTGAGTACCTGAGCAAGTTCGGAGGACACCAGTGGGACGACTCTTCGGGACGGACGGCGTACGTGGTGTCGCCAACGCGGATCTGACGGCCGAGCTCACGCTCGGCCTCTCCGTGGCGGCGGCGCACGTACTGGCCGAAGCGGGAACCTTCGAAGGCCACCGGCCGACGGCGGTCGTCGGACGGGACCCGCGAGCGTCCGGGGAGTTCCTGGAGGCCGCCGTGGTCGCGGGCCTCGCCAGCGCGGGCGTGGACGTCCTGCGCGTCGGCGTCCTGCCGACCCCCGCGGTCGCGTATCTCACCGGTGCGCTCGGCGCGGACCTCGGTGTGATGCTCTCCGCCAGCCACAACGCCATGCCGGACAACGGCATCAAGTTCTTCGCCCGCGGCGGACACAAGCTCGCCGACGAGCTGGAGGACCGGATCGAGGCCGTCTACGAGGAGCACCGCACCGGCGCTCCCTGGGACCGGCCCACCGGTTCGGGCGTCGGCCGCGTCCGCTCGTACGAGGAGGGCTTCGACCAGTACGTCGCCCATCTCCTCACGGCCGTTCCGAACCGTCTGGACGGTCTGAAGGTCGTCCTGGACGAGGCGCACGGCGCTGCCGCCCGGGTCTCGCCCGAGGCCTTCACCCGCGCAGGCGCCGAGATCGTCACGATCGGCGCCGACCCGGACGGGCTCAACATCAACGACGGGTGCGGTTCCACCCACCTCGGCCTGCTCAAGGCCGCCGTCATCGAGCACGGTGCCGCTCTCGGTATCGCGCACGACGGTGACGCCGACCGGTGCCTCGCCGTGGACCACACGGGTGCCGAGGTCGACGGCGACCAGATCCTCGCGGTCCTCGCGCTCGCGATGCGGGAGCGTTCCGAGCTGCGGTCCGACACCGTCGTCGCCACGGTCATGTCGAACCTCGGGTTCAAGCTGGCCATGGAGCGGGAGGGGCTGTCCCTCGTGCAGACCGGGGTCGGGGACCGGTACGTGCTGGAGGAGATGAAGGAGCACGGGTACGCGCTCGGCGGCGAGCAGTCCGGGCACGTGATCATCCTTGACCACGCGACCACGGGCGACGGGACGTTGACAGGGCTGCTGCTCGCGGCTCGGGTCGCTCAGACCGGTCGTACGCTTCGGGAACTCGCGTCCGTGATGGAGCGGTTGCCGCAGGTTCTCATCAACGTGCCTGATGTCGACCGGTCCCGGGTGGGGACGTCCGCGGAACTGGCCTCGGCCGTTGCCGAGGCCGAGCGGGAACTCGGGGCCACGGGGCGGGTGTTGTTGCGGCCTTCCGGGACCGAGCCGTTGGTTCGGGTGATGGTTGAGGCGGCGGATATTGATCAGGCTCGGTCTGTGGCGGGGCGGCTTGCTGATGCGGTGAAGTCTGCGCTGGGGTGATTTTTGGGCTGCCCAGGGGGTGGGGGGAGCCGTTCGTTGCGGGGTGCGGGTTGGTTGTGGCTGGACTGCGCGGTTCCTCGCGCCCCTAAAAGCGAAAGCCTGCGCCGTTCCCCGCGCCCCTGGAAGGTGCGCGGTTCCTCGCGCCCCTAAAGGCAAAAGACTGCGCCGTTCCCCGCGCCCCTTAGGTGCGTGCCCTCTGCCTTGACCAGGCCCACTTCTGGGCCAGGAGGGTCAGCGTGCCCGCGAGGACGATGCCCAGGAGGTTCAGTAGGAGCTGGTTGGTGGAGCCGATGGTTTGGGTGGTGTCTCCGTAGCTGAGGGCCACGGCCGCGTTGGCGGCGGCCGGGACCGTGGTGACGGAGATGGCCACGCCGACCAGGAGGCCCGACTTGGCCGAGGTCAGGGAGAGGGTGCCGGCGATGCCCGCGAGGACCGCCACGACGAACGAGAACGCGTCGGGGGCGTAGACGAAGGCGGTGTTGGGGCGGTCGCCCTCCAACTGGGCCTCGCTGAACAGGCCGAGGCCGTCCATGAAGAGGCTGAAGCCGACCGTCACCGCCATCGCCACCGCGAAGCCCACCAGCAGCGCGATCAGGGAGCGCAGCGCCAGGCGCGGGTGACGCTGGACCAGGGCCGTGCTGAAGCCGGCCAGCGGGCCGAACTCCGGGCCCACCGCCATCGCGCCCACGATCAGGATCGCGTTGTCGAGGACCACACCGCAGGCCGCGATCATCGTGGCGAGGGTGATGAAGGCGATGTACGTGAACGAGAGCGTCGACTCCTCGTGCGTCGCGTCCGCCAGGTGCTCCCACAGGACCGCGTCCGCGCCCTCGCCGGGGGCGTCGTCCGCCGCCTTGTCGGCGCGCTCCGACAGCGACAGGTCGATGTTCTCGACGGCGATCGAACCGTGCGTGTCGATCTCCAACTCGCGCAGCCCGCCGATGAGTTCGTCGCCGGCCTCGCGCGCCACGTCGACCATGACGATGTCGCCCGCGGGGTTGCGGGCGGCACCCGGTACGACCGCGAGGTGCGTGGTGCCGACCGTGTCCTCGATCAGGCGGACCACGGCGTCGGTTCTGTCGGCCGGGGTGATCAGGCGGAGATGCAGCATGCGACGCAGAGTAGCCGCAGAGGGGAAACCTCTGGTTACAGCTTGCGCAGGCTCAGCCTCTGGACCTTGTGGTCCGGGCCCTTGCGGACGACGAGGGTGGCGCGGCCACGGGTCGGGGCCACGTTCTCCAGGAGGTTGACCTTGTTGATGGTCCGCCAGGTCGTCCGCGCGTAGTCGAGGGCCTCCTCCTCGGAGACCTGCGTGTACTTGCGGAAGTACGAGGAAGGGTTCTGGAAGGCGGTGGCGCGCAGCTTGCGGAAGCGGTTGAGGTACCAGGCCTCGATGTCCTCGGCCCGCGCGTCCACGTACACGCTGAAGTCGAAGTAGTCGGCGAGGCCGACGCGGGTGCGGCCGTCCTTGCCGGGCAGGGCGGGCTGCAGGACGTTCAGGCCCTCGACGATCAGGATGTCCGGGCGGCGGACGGTGAGCCGCCTGCCGGGGACGATGTCGTAGATGAGGTGCGAGTAGACGGGGGCCGTCACCTCGTCCTTGCCCGCCTTGATGTCCGCGACGAAACGGGTCAGCGCCCGGCGGTCGTACGACTCGGGGAAGCCCTTCCTCGACATCAGACCGCGGGCCTGGAGCTCCTTGGTGGGCAGCAGGAAGCCGTCCGTGGTGACCAGCTCGACGCGCGGGTGCTCGGGCCAGCGGGACAGCAGCGCCTGGAGGAGGCGCGCGACGGTGGACTTGCCGACGGCGACCGAGCCCGCGACGCCTATCACGAACGGCGTACCGGACTGGGAGCCCTTCTCGCCGAGGAACGTGTTCAGGGCGCCGCGCAGGCCGTCGGTCGCACCCACGTAGAGGTTGAGGAGCCGGGAGAGCGGCAGATAGATGTCCCGCACCTCGTCGAGGTCGATGACATCGCCCAGGCCGCGCAGCTTCTCCACCTCCTCGGCGGTCAGCGGAAGCGGCGTCTTCTCACGCAGCGCGCTCCATTCCGAGCGGGTGAGGTCGAGGTAGGGAGTCGCCTCCGGCCTGGGCCGGTGGGCGCTCCGCGGCAACGAGGAGACCGGTGAGATCACAGTTCATTGTTACGGGAGTTTGAACAGGGTGGCGGGTGGAGTCCGTCACGTCGGTGCGTTCTACACGCGTCCGGGTGGGTCCCGGGTGCGTCCGGAAGTCTGGACCGCCCGCTCGTACGGGGATAGCGTCCGCCCATCCGGGAGCGAGCCGCCTTCCGGTGTTCTCGGGGGTTGGGGTGGTCGTCATGGCCGTGCGTTTCCGCGTGCGTGGATTCGGCAGACGCAGACCGGGTCCGGCGGTCGGGGCCGTCCCGTCGGCGGAGCACGAGGGCCGGGTCTGCAGCGAGCTGTCCGTCGACCTGCCGGACGAGGACCTGGGGGAGTACCTCTACGACTGCATCGACCTCTACGAGATGGGCAGCAAGCCGCGCTGCGAGGAGGTCGAGTACCTGGGGATGGTCCAGGAGGCGATCGACCGGATCGAGCGCGGGGAGTAGGGAACAGGGGAGCAGGGCGCTCAGGGGGCTCCGAGCGCCCCGGGCCCTCCGGGCGGCAATTTCCGATATCGGGCACGCGGTGCCGGGGCGGGGCGGGCGTCGGCATCTAGGCTGCCGCCATGTGCGGAATCGTGGGATACGTGGGGTCGCAGTCGGCGCTCGATGTGGTGGTGGCCGGACTGAAGCGGCTGGAGTACCGGGGTTACGACTCGGCGGGCGTCGCGGTGCCCGCGGACGGCGGGATGGCCGCCGCGAAGAAGGCCGGGAAGCTCGCCAACCTGGAGAAGGAGCTGGTCGAGCGGCCGTTGCCGACCGGGTCAACGGGCATCGGCCATACGCGGTGGGCCACTCACGGAGGGCCGACCGACGCGAACGCGCACCCGCATCTCGACAACGCGGGACGGGTCGCCGTCGTCCACAACGGCATCATCGAGAACTTCGCCGCCCTGCGCGCCGAGCTGGCGGAGCGGGGGCACGAGCTGACCTCCGAGACCGACACCGAGGTCGTCGCGCATCTGCTCGCCGAGGAGTTCTCCGCGTGCGCCGATCTCGCCGAGGCCATGCGGCTGGTGTGCCGACGGCTGGAGGGCGCCTTCACGCTGGTCGCCGCGCACGCCGACGAGCCGGACGTGGTCGTGGGCGCGCGGCGCAACTCACCGCTGGTGGTCGGGGTCGGGGAGGGCGAGGCCTTCCTCGCCTCCGATGTCGCCGCGTTCATCGCGTACACCCGGTCCGCCATCGAGCTCGGGCAGGACCAGGTGGTCGAGCTGCGGCGGGACGGCGTGAGCGTCACCGGGTTCGACGGGCGGCCCGCCGAGGTGCGGTCGTTCCACGTCGACTGGGACGTCTCCGCCGCCGAGAAGGGCGGCTACGACTACTTCATGCTCAAGGAGATCGCCGAGCAGCCGAAGGCCGTCGCCGACACGCTGCTCGGGCGCATCGACGCGAGCGGGTCGCTCTCGCTCGACGAGGTCCGGATCTCCCCGAGCGAGCTGCGGGAGGTCGACAAGGTCGTGGTCGTGGCGTGCGGGACCGCCTTCCACGCCGGGCTGATCGCCAAGTACGCCATCGAGCACTGGACCCGGATTCCCTGCGAGGTGGAGCTCGCGAGCGAGTTCCGCTACCGGGACCCGATCCTGGACGCCCGGACCCTGGTGATCGCCATCTCGCAGTCCGGCGAGACCATGGACACGCTGATGGCGCTGCGGCACGCGCGGGAGCAGGGGGCCAGGGTCCTGGCCGTCTGCAACACGAACGGGTCGACGATTCCCCGGGAGTCGGACGCCGTTCTCTACACGCACGCGGGGCCGGAGGTCGCGGTCGCCTCGACCAAGGCGTTCCTGACGCAGCTCGTGGCCTGCTATCTGGTGGCTTTGTACCTGGGCCAGGTGCGCGGGACGAAGTGGGGCGACGAGATCCAGGCCGTGGTGCGTGACCTGTCCCGGATCTCCTGCGAGGTCGAACGGGTGCTGGAGACCATGGAGCCGGTGCGGGAGCTGGCCCGGTCGCTGGCCGGGAAGAACACCGTGCTCTTCCTGGGGCGGCACGTGGGGTATCCGGTCGCTCTGGAGGGCGCCCTCAAGCTCAAGGAGCTCGCCTACATGCACGCCGAGGGCTTCGCGGCGGGTGAGCTGAAGCACGGGCCGATCGCTCTGATCGAGGAGGATCTGCCGGTGGTGGTTGTCGTGCCCTCACCCCGGGGACGATCGGTCCTGCACGACAAGATCGTGTCGAACATCCAGGAGATCCGGGCGCGGGGGGCGCGGACGATCGTGATCGCGGAGGAGGGGGACGAGGCGGTCGTCCCGTACGCCGATCACCTGATCCGGATCCCGGCCACGCCGACGTTGCTTCAGCCGCTGGTGGCGACTGTGCCGTTGCAGGTGTTCGCGTGCGAGCTGGCCACGGCTCGGGGCAACGAGGTGGATCAGCCTCGGAACCTGGCGAAGTCGGTGACGGTGGAGTAGGGCGACTTCCGCCAGTTGTCCACAGGTGCCTCACAGCTCTCTCGCCAGCCCGTGGATGGTGCGAGCTGACTTCGACAGCGTGAACGTTTCGTCGCCGCTCGAATGGGTGAACGCATCCCTATCGTCCGGATCTTCGGCCTCTGACGCCACCAAGGTTGCGCACATGGTCACATCTGCTCACGAGGGCATGCACCGGATCTTCCAGGAGCGGCCCGAGATCCTGGCTCCCGTGTTCGGGGTACTGGACGTTCCATTACCTGCCAAGGTGACTGTGGACGCTGTCACGACAGACGTGACGGAGACTCGGCCGCTGGAGCGACGCGTGGACACGGTGCTGCGCATTGGCCCGTCCGACGGCGAGGACTTCCTGCTCGCCATCGAGGCGCAGTCGAAGAGGGTCCCGGGCAAGGAGGCGAGTTGGGGGTACTACATCGCGTACCTCCAGGCGAAGTACGGCCTGCCCGTGCTGCTTCTGGTGGTGTGTCAGGACAGGGGTACGGCCAAGTGGGCGGCCGGTCCGTTCGACTGCGGCGCGCGTGGCTGGACTGCGCAGCGGACCTACCCGCTGGTCGCAGGGCCTGACAACCTGCCAGTGATCACCGACGTCAGGACCGTGGCGAAGAACCTCGCACTGGCCGCGCTGTCAGCCCTTGCACACGCCCGCAGCGCCGAGTGCGGCGCCATACTGGAGGCGATCGGCAGCGCCCTCCAAGAACTCCAGGAAACGGACCCGGAGACCGCCGGGTACTTTTTCGAGTTCCTGGAAATCAACCTGGGGAACACCCCAGCCGGAGAGGAATGGAAGGGAATCATGTCGTTCGTCAGCTACTTCCCCGGCCGGGGGACGGTCCGTGAGACGGCCTATCTCGAAGGCAGGGCCGAAGGCCAGATCGAAGAGCGCGTCTCGATGATCCTGAGCGTCCTGGAAAAGCGCGGCATCCCCGTTCCCGAGGACACTCGGGAGCGCATCACCTCGTGCGCTGATCTCGACACCCTTGCCCTCTGGGTCGACCGCTCATGGACAGCCGCTGCGGTCGAGGACCTGTTCGCCGAGGACCCGGCCGTTCCGGGGGTCAGTCCGGAACAGGCCTGAGCGTTGACAGACCTGCAAGACAATCGGCAGAGCCTGAACCCGGAGCTGCAGGAGGAAGTCTCAGGCATTGCCATGTCGCTCGCGGCGGCCATGGCCTTTGGACTTCAGCCTGAGAAGGCCATGGCCGAACTCCACACAAGGTTCAAGGAGATCATCAAGCGGGAGGGCCTGTCTCCCGGGGAGGTCGCGTATCTGCGGGGCAAGATCGAGAAGTGGGTGCCCGGCTATTACGCCGAGTCGTGGGCCTCAGGGTATGCCGCAGGGCTGGCGCAGGGGCTGGCCAAGGGAACTCTGGCCGTGCTGGAAGTACGGCTGCTCTCCATCTCCGACGTTGTCCGCGAGCGCATCACCACTTGTACGGACCACGTTCGCCTCGACGACTGGCTCGACCGGGCCGGAACGGTCGAGCGAGCGGAGGACCTGTTCAGGGCGGGTGCGGAGCTTGACCGGGAATAGGGTGCCCTGATGAGCATCATCGGGGTCGGAATCGACGTGGCTGAGATCGACCGGTTCGCGGCGTCGCTGCAGCGGACGCCCGGGATGGCCGAACGGCTGTTTCTGGAGAGCGAGTTGCTGCTGCCGAGTGGGGAGCGCAGGGGGGTCGCCTCCCTTGCCGCTCGCTTCGCCGCTAAGGAGGCGCTGGCCAAGGCGCTGGGCGCGCCGGGTGGTCTGCGGTGGACCGATGCGGAGGTCTATGTCGAGGGGAGTGGTCAGCCTCGGCTGCGGGTTACGGGGACCGTTGCTGCGCGGGCTGCTGAGCTGGGGGTTCGGGCGTGGCATGTGTCGTTGAGCCATGATGCGGGGGTGGCTTCTGCGGTGGTGGTGGCGGAGGGGTAAAAGATTGCGCAGTTCCCCGCGCCCCTGAAGATGCCGGTGTCTGAGGTTGTTCACCACGTGCGGCCGACCTCGGTTGCCCGCGCAGTTCCCCGCGCCCCTAAAGACCCCGGTGGCCGAGGTCTGTTCGCCGCGTGCCCGTCCGTCACATCCCCTCCGGTCGTACCCCGCGCCCCTGACGGGGGATGGCCGGAGGGGACGTGGCGGGATGTGTGGCCGCAGCTTACGACGACAAGGGGAGGCGGCCACCGGGGCGACGTGGCTTGCGTCTTGCGCTGCGGGCGGACATTCCGACGCGGCCCCGCACCCGGAAGGCGTGCCGCAACCCCCACCCACCCAGGGGCGCGGGGAACTGCGCAGTCTTTTAGGGGCGCGAGGAACTGCGCGGCCAGCACCAGCAGACCCGCACCACGTCACCGCCAACCCCCGGAGGGCCCCGTGGGGGAGACTCGGGGTATGCGGATCGCGTACACGGTTGAGACGGTCAGGGCGGCGGAGCGGGAGTTGATGGGGCGGCTTCCGGAGGGGGCCCTGATGCAGCGGGCGGCGGCCGGGCTGGCCGCGGCCTGTGCCGAGTTGCTGGGGCGGGTGTACGGCAGTCGGGTCGTCCTGCTGGTCGGCAGCGGCGACAACGGCGGCGACGCCCTCTACGCCGGGGCCCGGCTGGCCCGCCGCGGCGCAGGCGTCGTAGCCGTCCTGCTCGCGCCCGATAGGACCCACAGCGATGGGCTCGCGGCGCTGCGCCGGGCCGGCGGCACGATCGTGCCCGGGTCGGACGCGGCGGCGGAACCGATCCGTCGCGCCGACCTCGTCGTCGACGGCATCGTGGGGATCGGGGGGAAGGGGGGCCTGCGGCCGGATGCCGCCCCCCTCGCGGACCTGGCCCGCGAGTCCCGCGCCGCCGTCGTGGCCGTAGACCTGCCCAGCGGCGTCGAGGCCGACACCGGGGAAGTGCGGGGCGCCGCCGTGCGGGCCGATCTGACCGTGACCTTCGGGACGCACAAGCCCGGGCTGCTGGTCGACCCCGCGAAGGAGTACGCCGGGTCCGTGCGGCTCGTCGACATCGGGCTCTCGCTGCCCGACGAGGCCGAGTTGGAGGCCCTGCAGCACGCCGACGTGGCCGCGCTTCTGCCCGTGCCCGGCGCCGAGAGCGACAAGTACCGGCGCGGGGTCGTGGGGATCGTGGCCGGGTCCGCCCGATATCCCGGCGCGGCCGTGCTGGCCGTCGCCGGGGCGCTGCGGGGCGGGGCCGGAGCCGTACGGTACGTCGGGCCCGCGGGGGACGCGGTGATCGCGCGGTTCCCGGAGACCTTGGTGTCGGCGGGGTCGCCCGAGCGGGCCGGGCGCGTGCAGGCCTGGGTCGCGGGGCCGGGGGTCGGCGACGACGCCGATTCCGTGGCGGCCGTGCTGAGGGCCGACGTGCCGGTCCTCGTGGACGCGGACGGACTGCGGCTCGCGGAGCGCGATGTCGTACGGGCCCGCACCGCGCCCACCTTGCTGACGCCGCACGCCGGTGAGGCCGCCGCGCTGCTCGGTGTCTCGCGGGACGAGGTCGAAGGGGCGCGGCTGACCTCCGTACGGGAACTCGCGGCGGCGTACGGGGCGACCGTGCTGCTCAAGGGGTCCACCACCCTGGTGGCCGAGCCCGGCGGTGGGGCTGTGCGCGTGAATCCCACCGGCACCGCCTGGCTCGCCACCGCCGGGAGCGGGGACGTGCTGTCGGGGCTGACCGGGTCGCTGCTCGCCGCCGGGCTCGGGGCGCGGGACGCCGGCAGCGTGGGGGCGTATCTCCACGGGCTGGCCGGGCGGTTCGCGGCGGACGGGGCGCCCGTGGGGGCGTACGACGTGGCCGACGCGGTACGGGAGGCCTGGCGGGACGTCATGGAGGGCTGAGCCGCTCCCACCCCTCTGGGCCCCGCCGCGCGGCGGGGCCCCGGTCCCCCGTCCGCGTGCGCACAACGGGCGACCCTTCCGCGCGGCTGAACCCCGTGCGCCGTCCCGGGGGTTTCGCTGGGGGCATGGTCCGTCAGAGAACCGTTGCCGTGTTGGTCGCCGTCATCACGGCGCTGTCCGTGCCGGGGGCCGTCGCGGAGCCTCCGCCCGCCCCCGGCGTCCCCCGTGCCCCCGAGGTCCCCGCGCCGCTGAGCGAGCTGGTGCCCGGGGTGCCCCCTGGGCCGTCCCAGCCCTGGCACCTGGACACTCCCGACCAGGCGCTGGCCCCGAAGGTCTACACGCCGACCGCCGAGGAGGACGCCGACGAGCCGGCCGACGCCGACGCGGAGAGCGACGAGCTGATCGAGTACGTACCGCTGAGCGACGCCGTGGAGCGGCAGTCCGGGGTCGTGGCGTGCAGCAAGCAGACCGGGCCGTACCAGCGGCAGGTCGAGCGGTGGCTGCGGCTCAGGGTGGACGGGAAGCAGTCGGCGAACGACTGCCGGGCCATCCGGGCCTTTCAGGTCAGATACGGGATCCGGCCCGACAGCGGCTTCGCCGGGCCCGTGACCTGGGCGAAGATGCAGCTCCTGTCGGCCGCGAAATACCCGAACGCCGCGGGGAACTGTCCCGTACGGGCCTACCGGGTCGCCTGTGTCGACCTCACCCGGCAGCTGACCTGGGTGCAGAAGGGCACGAAGGTGCTGTTCGGGCCGGTGCCGATCCGCAGCGGCAAGGCCGGGTACCGGACCAGGGCCGGCTGGCACAAGGTCTACTGGAAGCACAAGAACCACTGGTCGACGCTGTACAACACCCCCATGCCGTACAGCCAGTTCTTCAGCGGCGGCCAGGCCTTCCACGGCATCTATGGCAGCGTCTACAACCCGCCCGGCTCGATGGGCTGCGTGAACATGCGGATCGCCGACGCCCGCACGCTGTGGGGCGTGCTCTACAAGGGTGACAGCGTGTACGTGTGGGGCCGCAGGCCCGGTACCTGAGGGCTGTGTCCGACCCCTCTGAGACACTGGGCGCGATGACTGAAACTGCACCCGCGCGGGCCCGCGCCGAGATCGACCTGGCCGCACTGCGGGCCAATGTGCGGGCTCTGCGCGCCCAGGCGCCGACCGCCGCCCTCATGGCGGTGGTCAAGTCCGACGCGTACGGACACGGGGCGCTCCCGTGCGCCCGCGCGGCCCTGGACGCCGGCGCGACCTGGCTGGGCACGGCCACGCCCGAGGAGGCCCTCGCCCTGCGCGCGGCCGGTCTCGACGGGCGGATCATGTGCTGGTTGTGGGTCCCCGGCGGACCCTGGCGGGCGGCCGTCGAGGCCGATCTGGACCTGGGGATCAGCGGGGTGTGGGCGCTGCGGGAGGCCGTGGAGGCCGCGCGTGCGTCCGGTCGGACCGCTCGGGTCCAGCTCAAGGCCGACACCGGGCTCGGGCGGAACGGCTGCCAGCCGGCCGACTGGCCCGAGCTCGTCGCCGAGGCCCTGCGCGCCGAGGCCGAGGGGCTCGTCCGGGTCACCGGTCTGTGGTCCCACTTCGCCTGCGCCGACGAGCCCGGCCATCCCTCCATCCAGGCCCAGCTCACCTGCTTCCGCGAGATGCTGGCGTACGCCGAGGGGCAGGGCGTGTGCCCCGAGGTCCGGCACATCGCCAACTCGCCCGCCACGCTCACGCTCCCGGAGAGCCACTTCGACCTCGTACGGACCGGGATCGCGGTGTACGGCGTGTCGCCCAGCCCCGAGCTGGGCACTCCGGCCGACCTCGGGCTGCGCCCGGTGATGACCCTGTCGGCGTCGCTGGCCCTGGTGAAGCACGTACCGGCGGGGCACGGCGTCAGTTACGGACACCACTACGTGACGGCGGGCGACACGACCCTCGGCCTGGTGCCCGTCGGGTACGCGGACGGCATCCCGCGCCACGCCTCCGGCACCGGCCCCGTTCTGGTCGCCGGCAAGTGGCGGACGGTCGCGGGGCGGGTCGCGATGGACCAGTTCGCGGTCGACCTCGGCGGGGACGAGCCACCGGTCGGCGAGCGCGTGGTCCTCTTCGGCCCCGGTGACCACGGTGAACCCACCGCCGAGGACTGGGCCCAGGCGGTCGGCACGATCGCCTACGAAATCGTCACCCGGATCGGAACCCGGGTGCCGCGCGTTTACGTGAATAGCGAACAAGCGGGGTAACCGCATAGATGCCGGGCACGGCATCGCGGCAACCAGCAGGAACAGCACGACCGGCAGGAACAGTGACACCGGCAGCACCGACACCAGCAGCACCGACAGTGGACATGGGCAGCGCCCCGGCGAAGAGGAGCGGTACGTGAGCGAGAGCAGCGCGGAGGCCGCCGTGGAAGCGGCCACGGCCGCCGCCTCGGCCGTCTCCGCGGCGGGGGGTGCGAACTGGCGCAGGGCCGGGATCGCCGGTGCCGCGATAGGCGTGGTCGCCGCGGGTGCCGCCGCCGGAGTCGCCATAGAGCGGCTCACGGTGGGCCGGGGCATGCGCAGGAAGGCCCGTCTCGCCCTCGACTCGGCCGGTCCGTACGGGTCGTTGCGCGGCATGCCCGGCAAGGCCGTCGCGGACGACGGCACGGAGCTGTACTACGAGGTCGACGAGGTGGAGCCCGACACCACCCTCGCCCCGCGCCGCCGCCGGCTCTTCGGCCGCAAGGCTCCCGCCCCCGTCACCGTCGTCTTCAGCCACGGCTACTGCCTCAGCCAGGACTCCTGGCACTTCCAGCGGGCCGCGCTGCGCGGTGTCGTACGGACCGTCCACTGGGATCAGCGCAGCCACGGCCGCTCCGCGCGGGGCGTGGCCCAGGTCGAGGACGACATGCCGGTCACCATCGACCAGCTCGGCCGCGACCTGAAGGCCGTCATCGACGCGGCGGCGCCCGAGGGCCGGCTCGTCCTCGTCGGCCACTCGATGGGCGGCATGACGGTGATGGCCCTGGCCGACCAGTACCCCTCCCTGATCCGCGAGCGGGTCGCAGGCGTCGCCTTCGTCGGTACGTCGTCGGGGAAGCTCGGCGAGGTCAACTTCGGGCTGCCCGTCGCGGGCGTCAACGCGGTGCGGCGGGTGCTCCCCGGAGTGCTGAAGGCGCTGGGGCAGCAGGCCGCTCTGGTGGAGCGCGGGCGGCGGGCCACGGCCGATCTGTTCGCCGGGATCATCAAGCGGTACTCGTTCGCGTCCAGGGACGTCGACCCGGCGGTCGCGCGGTTCGCGGAGCGGCTGATCGAGGGCACGCCCATCGACGTGGTCGCGGAGTTCTACCCGGCCTTCACCGACCACGACAAGACGGAAGCGCTCGCCCACTTCGCGGACATGCCCGTGCTCGTACTGGCCGGGGTCAAGGACCTCGTCACGCCGAGCGAGCACAGCGAGGCCATCGCCGACCTGCTGCCGGACGCCGAGCTGGTGCTCGTGCCGGACGCCGGGCACCTGGTGATGCTGGAGCACCCGGAGGTCGTCATAGACCGGCTTGCCGACCTCCTCACCCGCGCCGGAGCCGTCCCGGCAGGGGCTACCGTGGGTGGTTATGGAAGCACCAGCAGCACCGCGCAACCCGGCTGAGTCCTCGGGACCCTCGGAGCCTTCCGTGGCCGGCGTCACCACTGAGATCACCGTCAACTCACCCGAACAGATGCGGGAGTTGGGCCGTCGGCTCGCCAAGTTGTTGCGCGCCGGGGACCTCGTGATGCTCACCGGTGAACTCGGCGCGGGCAAGACGACGATGACCCGCGGGCTCGGCGAAGGGCTCGGCGTGCGGGGTGCGGTCACCTCGCCGACCTTCGTGATCGCCCGCGTGCACCCGCCCCTCGGCGACGGTCCGCCACTGGTCCACGTGGACGCGTACCGCCTGGGCGGCGGGCTCGACGAGATGGAGGACCTCGACCTCGACGTCTCGCTGTCCGACTCCGTGATCGTCGTGGAGTGGGGCGAGGGCAAGGTCGAGGAGCTGGCCGACGACCGGCTGCACGTCCTCATCCACCGGGCCGTCGGCGACACGACCGACGAGGTACGGCACGTCACGCTGACCGGGGTCGGGGAGCGGTGGGCGACGGTCGGGCTCGGCGTGCTCTCCGCCTGATCCGGCGGCCCGGACCCGTCCGATCACGCCTGGTCCGGCTTGGTCCGGCCCCGTCCTCGTAGGTTCGCCCCAACATTCCGACAAGGCGTCGGGAAGATGTTGCGTCGGGCGGCTTCGGCGTGTTCACATGGACGGAGGAGTTGGTTAGGTCTACCTAACCACGTCTGCTCCCGGAGCCCATAGGAGGCCGCCATGGCGACGTCTGAACGTGATGTGACGCGGGCGTCGGTTCCTGTGGGGGTGACTCCGTCGGGGGTGGGTGGGGTGTCCATGCGGGAGTTGCTTGCGGCGGGGGTGTTGGCGCGGGTTGTTTCTACGCCGCCTCCTCCTCCGGCTGAGCCGGTGGGTGACGCGCGGCGGCGTGCGGCGTAGGTCTGTTTGGCGGGTGCGGGTGGGTGGGGGCTGGGTGCGCGGTTCCTCGCGCCCCTAAAGGCCACAAGATTGCGCCGTTCCCCGCGCCCCGAAAAAGACCAAAGACTGCGCCGTTCCTCGCGCCCCGGAAAAGGCAAAAGATTGCGCCGTTCCCCGCGTCCCTGAGGGGGCGCTCGTGTTGCGTTACTTGATCACTGTGACCCTTGTGCCGATGGTGGCGAATTCCCACATGGCTGTGCCGTCTTCTCGGGATTCTCGGATGCCGCCCAGCTTCTTGGAGGGGGCGGGGGCGGTGGTCGTGCCGTTCAGGGCGGCGCTGAAGCCGATTGCTACGCCGGAGACCTTGGTGAAGCGGACGACGTGTTCGACGGCGACGCCGTCGGAGCCGGTGATCTTGCCGGAGCGGGAGGTGACGATGTACGCGGCGGGCGCGGGATCCACCGTTCCGGGGGTCACCTTGAACGTGCGCTTGACCCGGTCACCCGACCCGACGAGCCATACGCGGTCGTCGTCCACCGAGTAGACGACCCGTCGTCCCGTGCCCGACGCGGCGGGCAGTGCCGTCGGGTGCTGTCTGTCCCGGGGGGCCTTGGCGGCCTCGGTCTTCGAGGAGTCGGCGGCCCGGGAGGAGCCCAGGCCGCTCGGCACGTCCGCGGACGCCTGGTAGGCGAGGAAGCCGATCGCGGCGAGCGCCGCCGCGGTGAGCCCGGCCACGATTCCCGAGCTGCTCCGAACCACCTTGGGTGCCCACCTCTCGTACGGCATTTGTGATCTCTGTGACGTTAGCAGCAGGTCTGGGATGGATTGAGGCGGCCGTGCTCCGAGCCCGGGCGCCGTAGGCTGTTCGCGTGCTCTTGCTCGCTCTGGATACCGCCACCCCCGCCGTCACCGTCGCGCTGCACGACGGGACGTCCGTCATCGCCGCCTCCAGTCAGGTGGACGCGCGCCGGCACGGGGAGTTGCTCCTGCCTGCCGTCGACCGGGTGCTCGCCGAGGCCGGGCTGCGGCTCGACGCGGTCACCGGCATCGTTGTCGGCGTGGGCCCCGGCCCGTACACCGGGCTGCGCGTCGGTCTGATGACCGCCGACACCTTCGGGCTCGCGCTCGGCATCCCCGTACACGGACTGTGCACGCTCGACGGTCTCGCCTACGCGGCCGACAGGTCGATTGCCGATGGGCCTTTCGTCGTGGCCACCGACGCCCGGCGCAAAGAGGTGTACTGGGCGCGGTACGCCGACTCGCGCACCCGGGTCACCGAGCCCGCCGTCGACCGGCCGGGCGAGCTGGACATCGGCGGGCTGCCCGCCGTCGGCGCGGGTGCGCTGCTCTACCCCGACACCTTCCCGGACGCGCGCGAGCCCGAGCACGTCTCGGCTGCCGCGCTCGCGTCCCTGGCGGCGGAACGGCTGGCCGCGGGCGAGGAACTGGAGGCGCCCCGGCCCCTCTATCTGCGCCGGCCGGACGCCCAGGTGCCCAAGAACTACAAGGTGGTCACCCCCAAGTGACGACCGCGGTGCTGCGCGAGATGCGCTGGTGGGACATCGAGCCCGTGCTGGAGCTGGAGAAGGACCTCTTCCCCGAGGACGCCTGGTCCCGGGGCATGTTCTGGTCGGACCTCGCCCATGCGCGGGGGCCGGGCGCGACTCGGCGCTACGTCGTGGCCGAGATCCCCTCCGACTCCGGAGGTGTTGCGCGGATCGTCGGGTACGGCGGGCTCGCCGCCGCCGGGGACGTGGGTGACGTGCAGACCATCGCCGTCTCCCGCGAGCACTGGGGCACCGGCCTCGGCGCGCAGATCCTGACCGAACTGCTGCGGGCCGCGACCGCGTTCGAGTGCGCCGAGGTGATGCTCGAATGCCGCGTCGACAACGTCCGCGCCCAGAAGCTGTACGAGCGCTTCGGCTTCGAGGCGATCGGATTCCGGCGCGGCTACTACCAGCCGGGGAACGTGGACGCGCTCGTCATGCGACTCAACGACCCATCGACATCCGTACAAGGAACCGAGATCAATGGCTGACGAACCGCTCGTCCTCGGCATCGAGACCTCCTGCGACGAGACCGGCGTCGGCATCGTCCGCGGCACGACCCTGCTCGCGGACGCGATCGCGTCCAGCGTCGACGAGCACGCGCGCTTCGGGGGCGTGGTGCCCGAAGTCGCGTCCCGTGCGCACCTGGAGGCGATGGTCCCCACCATCGAGCGGGCGCTGAAGGAGGCGGGCGTCAGCGCGAAGGACCTGGACGGGATCTCCGTCACCGCGGGCCCCGGGCTCGCGGGCGCGCTGCTCGTCGGGGTGTCGGCGGCGAAGGCGTACGCGTACGCGCTCGGCAAGCCGCTGTACGGGGTCAACCACCTCGCCTCGCACATCTGCGTCGACCAGCTCGAACACGGCCCGCTGCCCGAGCCGACGATGGCGCTGCTCGTCTCCGGCGGACACTCCTCGTTGCTGCTGTCCTCGGACATCACAAGTGACGTACGGCCCATGGGCGCCACCATCGACGACGCTGCCGGCGAGGCCTTCGACAAGATCGCTCGGGTGCTGAACCTCGGGTTCCCCGGCGGGCCGGTCATCGACCGGTACGCCAAGGAGGGGGACCCGCGTGCCATCGCCTTCCCGCGCGGGCTCACCGGGCCGCGGGATCCCGCGTACGACTTCTCGTTCTCCGGGCTGAAGACCGCCGTGGCGCGGTGGATCGAGGCCAAGCGGGCGGCCGGGGAGGACGTGCCGGTGCGGGACGTGGCCGCGTCCTTCCAGGAGGCCGTCGTCGATGTGCTGACGCGCAAGGCCGTACGGGCCTGTCGTGACGAGGGTGTCGACCACCTGATGATCGGTGGGGGAGTCGCCGCGAACTCGCGGCTGCGGGTGCTTGCGCAGGAGCGGTGCGAGGCGGCGGGGATTCGGCTGCGGGTGCCGCGGCCGAAGTTGTGCACGGACAACGGGGCGATGGTTGCCGCGTTGGGGGCGGAGATGGTTGCGCGGGGGCGGGCCGCCTCCGACTGGGATCTGTCCGCGGATTCTTCGTTGCCCGTTACTGACACGCATGTGCCCGGGCGGTCGCATGATCATGACCATGAGCACGGTCATGATCATGTGCATGAGGTCAGCAAGGGCAATCTGTACTCATGACTGTTGCGTTGATGTGGGAGGCGCGGGCCGTCGAGGGGCGGGGGGAGGAACTGCTTGCGTGGGTGAGGGGGCAGGACCTCCCGGCGCGGCCCCTGCGTCGGGAGGTCCTGCGGGCTCCGGGGGATCGGGTGCTCGTCATTACGTGGTGGGATGCCGCGTATGAGGCTGAGCTGCCTGAGTTGCCGGAGCCGGCTGGGGAGTTGGTTGCGCGGGCGGTTCATCGGTGGCGGTTCGAGTCCCTCGACGGGTAGGGGGGCGGGCTGGTCGCGCAGTTCCCCGCGCCCCTGAAAGACAAAAGATTGCGCAGTTCCCCGCGCCCCTAAATTGCCTCCGTCTCCCTTGAATCGCACCGCAGTTGGCGGTCTGGGCCCAAGTGGCGCTCCTGGCCCGTCAAGGTGAGGTGGGCCGTGTGATGGGTGTTTGTGCTGGAGCTGCCCAGGCGGAGTTCCAAAGCGCCCGGTTCCACCACGCGTTGGCCCTTGCCGTCTGTGAAGGCCGAGAGGTCCGGGTGGAAGGTGAAGGTGATTCGGCGGGCCTGGCCGGGGGGCAGGGTCAGGCGGTGGTAGGCGATCAGGCGGACGTCGGGGCGGGTTACTCGGGCCACCGGGTCGTGGAGGTAGAGCTGGACCACCTCCGTGCCTTCTCGGGGGCCCGTGTTGCGGACCGTGACCGAGACGTCGTACGGGTCGTCCGTGCCGATCTCCGTCGGCCCCCGGTCCTCGATGTCCTCCCAGGTGAAGTCCGTGTAGCCGAGGCCGTGGCCGAAGGGGTGGAGGGGGGTCGGGTCGAGGTTGCTGACCGTGCCGGCCAGGCCCAGTGGGGGCTGGAGGTAGGTCCACGGCTGGCCGCCGGGCGTCTGCGGGACGCTCACGGGGAGCCTGCCCGAGGGGTTCACGCGGCCCGACAGCACGCCTGCCACTGCCGGGCCGCCCTCCTCCCCCGGGAAGAACGCCTGGACGGAGGCGGCCAGTTGGCCGTGCCAGCGGCCGAGCGCGTACGGGCGGCCCGTGAGCAGGACCAGGATCACGGGGGTGCCGGTGGCGGTGAGGGTGTCAAGCAACTGGGCTTGTACGCCCGGGAGTTGTAGGTCGCCCACATCGCAGCCCTCGCCCGATGTGCCCCTGCCGAAGAGGCCCGCCCGGTCGCCCAGTACCGCCACGCAGACGTCCGCCTCGGCTGAGCGGGCCACCGCCTCCGCGAAGCCCGAGGTGTCCGGATCCGTGGTGTCGCAGCCCTCGGTGAACGTGACCTTGGCGTCGGGGAGTTCGGTGCGCAGGGACTCCAGGAGCGTGGGGATCTCGATGCCCATGGGCTGGTCGGGGTGGTTGATGCCCACGTGCGAGGGGAACGAGTAGCAGCCCAGCATGGCGAGGGCGTCGGCGGCGCGCGGGCCGACCACGGCGATCCGGGTGTCGGGGGCGAGGGGGAGCAGGCCGTCCGGGTTGGAGAGCAGGACGACGGACTCCTCGGCGAGGCGGCGGGCCAGTACGCGGTTCGCGGTCGAGTCCAGGTCGATCGGGCCCGTCGGCTCGGGGGTCCAGTCCTCGTCCAGCAGGCCCAGTTCGCACTTCTGGCGCAGGACCCGGGCCGCCGCCCGGTCCACCAGGGATTCCGGGATCGTGCCCGCGCGTACCGCCTCGACCAGTGGGTCGCCGTAGCAGCGGAGCGTGGGGAGTTCGACGTCGATGCCGGCCGCCAGGGCCGCGTGGGCGGCCTCCGCCTTCGTGCCCGCCACCCGGTGCAGGGTCTCCAGGAAGCCGACACCGAAGTAGTCGGACACGACCGTGCCAGTGAACTGCCACTGCTCTCGCAGGAGTTCGGTCAGCAGATACGGGTCCGAGGACGCGGGCACGCCGTCCGTGTCCGTGTAGGCGGCCATCACCGAGCGGGCCCCGCCCTCGCGCAGCGCGAACTCGAACGGCGGCAGGGTGATGTCGGCGAACTCGCGCACACCGGCGCGTACGGGGGCGAGGTTGCGGGCGCCCGCGGAGGACGCGTACCCCGCGAAGTGCTTGAGCGTGGCGATGACGCCGGCGGACTCCAGGCCGCGGACGTAGGCCGCGCCGATCGTGCCGACCAGGTAGGGGTCCTCGCCGATGGTCTCCTCGACGCGGCCCCAGCGCGGGTCCCGTACGACGTCCAGGACCGGGGCGAGGCCCTGGTGGACGCCGACGGAGGCGAGGTCCTTGCCGATGCGGTGGGCCATCTCCTCGACCAGGTCCGGGTCGAAGGTGGCGCCCCAGGCCAGGGGGACCGGGTACGCGGTGGCGCCCCAGGCGGTGAAGCCCGCCAGGCACTCCTCGTGGGCGACGGCCGGGATGCCGAAGCGGCCGGCCTCGGCGATGCGGCGCTGGGCGCGGGCCAGTGCCTGCGCGCCGAGCGCCGGGTCCACGGGGGCCGAGCCGAAGGAGCGGGTCAGCTGGCCGAGGCCGTGGGTGATCAGCTCGTCCCAGTCGTACTCCGAGGTCATCTCGACCTGGTTCGGGGCGACTCCGTCGCCGTCCGTGGCGGCGCCCACCCACACGCCGTACAGCTGGGCGGTCTTCTCCTCCAGGGTCATCCGGGCGAGCAGGTCGTCGACCCGGGCCTCGGCGGGCAGGGCGGGATCACGCCAGGGGGCGGTGGTCATGAAACTCCTGTCGGGGTCTAGGGGGTTCATTTGCCGCCGACTCCCATCAGGCCGCCGACCAGGGCGCGGCGGGCCACCAGGTAGACGGCGAAGATGGGGATGCCGGAGAGGACGACCGAGGCGAGCAGGGCGGGGATGTTCACGCCGAACTGGCTGACGTAGTTGAAGAGTCCGAGGGTCAGGACGCGTGGGCCGTCGGACTGGGTGAAGATCAGCGGGAAGAGGAAGCCGTTCCAGGCCTGGAGCGCGGCGAAGATGACGACCGTGCTGATGCCGCCCTTGGCCAGCGGGATGGCGAGCTGGAACAGCATCCGCTGGGGGGACGCTCCGTCCAGGGCCATCGCCTCGTAGAGGTCCTCCGAGACGTCTCGGAGAGTGCCCACCAGGACCAGTACCGAGACCGGCATCGCGAAGGCCGCCGTCGGCAGGATGACCGCCAACAGGCTGTCGTACAGGTTGAGTTTGGCGATCAGGAGGTAGAGGGGGACCACGACCGCCTGGGCCGGGATCGCCACGCCGAGGAGAAACAGGCGAAAGGCCAGGCCCGACCAGCGGTTGCGGGTGCGGACGGCGACGTACGCGATCGGGACGGACAGGCCGAGGACGATGGCCACGACCGCGACGGCCACGATCGCGGTGTTGCTGAGCAGATGGCCGAAGCCGCTGTTCAGCACGGTGTTGTAGTTGTCGAGCGTCGGACTCGTGGGCGGGTTCAGCGGGTTGCCGGTGAGTGCCTTGTCCTGGCTGGTGAGCGAGGCCGACAGCATCGCGTAGATCGGGACGAGGACGATCGCGAGCCAGATGACCGAGCCGAGGCCGGAGACGGGGTTGCCGCGCTTCGTCCAGTGCTTGCGGCGGCGTTGCGGGGGCGGTGGCGTGGGACGCTCCTCGGTCTTCGGGGGACGCGGACGCGGCAACGTATCGTGTGACACTCCGTCACATCCCTTCGCGGGTGCTGCGCATGCTGCCGAAGCCGGTCAGCCGCACGAGGATCAGGGACAGCCCCGTGGCGGCCACCACCAGGAAGGACGCGATGGCGCTCGCGTAGCCGAAGTCGTAGCTCTTGAAGCCCGCCTCGTACATCAGGTACGGCAGGATCGCCGTGTCGGTGCCCGGGCCGCCCTTGGTGAGGATCAGCACGGTCTCGAAGTACGTGAGCGAGCCGACGACCAGCAGCACGGTGGACGTCGTGACGGTGTGCCGCAGCTGCGGGAGCGTGATCGAGAAGAACTGGCGGTAGCGGCCCGCCCCGTCGATCGCCGCCGCCTGGTAGAGCACCTCGGGTATCTGACGGGCCCCGCCCTGGTAGATCAGGGTGTGGAAGGGGATGAACTGCCAGCCGCCGACGAAGACGATCGCGAGGAACGCGCCGCTGGAGGAGCCGAGGATGTTCTCCTGGATGATGCCGAAGTTCGGGTCGAGCAGGGCGTAGAAGAGCAGCGCGATCGCCGTCGAGGAGAGCAGGAACGGCACGAAGAAGATCGCGGACAGGACCGCCCGGTTGCGCTGGCGGCCCGCCGCCCAGACGCCGAGCAGCAGCGCGATCACCGTCTGGAAGACCCAACTCGCCGCCGTCAGCAGGACGGTGAGCCACAGGGACTGGACCATGCGGTCGTCATTGAGCAGCTTCCGCCAGTTGTCCAGGCCGACGGGCTGCGGGTCGCCCAGGCCGTCCCAGCTGGTGAAGGAGAGGTAGAAGGCCAGGCCCATCGGGACCACGGCGAAGAACGCGAAGAAGAGGACACCGGGCAGGGCCCAGGCGGCGTGCGGGCGGCCGACCGTGGAGGACTTGGACGACCTGGACGACCTGGCGGGTGGGGCGGACGTGTTGGCTGTCGGTTCGGTGGGGCGGGCCTTCGTAGGGCTCGGTGCGCTCGATGGGCTCGGTGCGCTCACTTCAGCTCCTTGAGCGCGGACACGAACTGGCTCGGCGAGGACTTCCCGACGAAGAGCTTGTTGATCTCGGTGAGCATCGGGGTCGCGATGTCCGCGCCCAGCGCCTGGTCCCAGGAGAGCGTGAAGGCGGGCGCCTTCTCGACCATCTCGTACTGGAACGTGGCGAACTCCGGGTTGGGCGAGGCCTCCAGCAGCTTGGCCGCGTTGGCGGTCGTCGGGATGTCGCCGTTGGCCACCAGAGCCTTCGCGTACGCCTCCGAGGCGCAGTCCTTCAGGAAGGCGATCGCGGCGTCCTTGTTCTGCGTACGGGAGTTGACGGACCAGTAGTTGGTGGGGTTGCCGACGACGTTGCGGATGTCGCCCGTGCCGCCCTCGACCGTGGGGAACGCGCACCAGCCCAGGTTGTTCTTCGCGAAGGACGGGAACTTGCCGAGCTGCGTCGAGTACTCCCACGAGCCCATCAGGTGCATCGCCGCCTTGCCCTTGGCGAAGACGGCCGGGGCGCCGCCGTTGACGTACGACACCGAGCTGAACTTCGAGCCGAACGCGCCGTCGTCGATGAGTTCCTTGACGGTCTCGGCGGCCTTGAGGACGGCCGGGTCGCCCCAGGCGGACGCGTCGCCGCCCTGGATCTTCGCGAAGACCTCGGGGCCGCCGATGCGGTCGACGAGGTACTCCAGCCACATCAGCTCGGTCCAGGTGTCGGCGCCGCCGAGCGCGAACGGGGTGATCTTCGCGGCCTTCAGCTTGGCGTTGATCTCCTGCAACTCGGCCCAGGTGGTGGGCGGTTGGAGCTTGTGCTCGGCGAAGACGGACTTGTTGTAGAAGAGGATGACCGGCTGCATGCCGCGCATCGGTATGCCGTAGTTGCGGCCGCCGAGTCCGCCGGCCGCGAGTACGGAGGGCAGGAAACCGCCCTTCAGGACCGGGTCGCCCTCGATGGTGTCGGTCAGGTCGATGAGCTGGTTGGCCTCCTGGTACGCCTTGATGGAGCCGCCGCCCCAGTTGAAGAAGACGTCCGGGGCGCTCGGGGAGCCCATCGCCGTGCGCAGCTTGGCCGAGTAGTCCGAGCCCGGGACCTTCTCCAGTTTCACCTTGCCCTTGGCCGACTTGCTCGCGGCGGACTTGTTGAAACGGTCGACGGCCGCCGTCTGGACCTTCACCGCGTCGTCCCCGTACACCATGGCGGTGATCGTGCCGCCGCCCCCGCCGGAACCGTCACCCGAGCCGCAGGCGGTCAGACCAGTGGTGAGCAGGGTGGTGGCACCGGCGCCGAGGACCCAGCGCCTGCTGAACGTCCTGCTGGCGAACGTCCCGCCGCCCAGGCTCCCGGGACTCTCGTCCGTGGGCTGCCCGCCCGTGGGCCGTCCGCCGTTGGACCGCCCGCTGATCGACTCCATGACAGCACCTCTTTTTGTACTCGTTTTTGGACTCGCGACACGAATGTTTCGGAAGGCACTTCGAATGTTCCGGGAACGTATGGCTGTCGAAGGGCTTCGTCAAGAGGTTGCGCAGGGATACGATCCGGTCCATGACTCGCCCGAATCCCGCTGTAGCCCAGTCGGCGACACTCGCCGAGATCGCCCGCGAGGCGGGAGTCTCCGCTCCGACTGTTTCGAAGGTGCTCAACGGCCGTGCCGATGTGGCCCCCTCGACCCGCACCAGGGTCGAGGAACTGCTGCGCAACCACGGCTATCGGCGCCGGCGGGCCGAGGCGTCCCGGTCGCCGCTGATCGACCTCGTCTTCCACGAACTGGAGAGCGCGTGGGCGATGGAGGTCATCCGGGGCGTGGAGAACGTGGCGCGGGACGAGGGGCTGAGTGTCGTCCTCTCCGAGAGCGCGGGCCGTCTCACGCCCGGGCGCACCTGGGCCGACCAGGTCGCCGCCCGCCGCCCGCACGGGGTCGTCCTCGTCCTGAACGGGCTGGACGAGTCCCAGCGGGCGCTGCTCACCAGCCGCTCGATCCCGTTCGTGGTGGTCGACCCGGCGGGCGACCCGGGCGACGACGTGCCGTCCGTGGGCGCCACCAACTGGCAGGGCGGCCTCGCGGCCACCCGTCACCTCGCCGACCTCGGCCACCGGCGCATCGGCGTGATCAGCGGACCCTCACGGATGATGTGCAGCCGCGCCCGGCTCGACGGCTACCGCGCGGCGCTCGACACGGCCGGGCTGCCGGCCGACCCCGCGCTGATCCGCACCGGCGACTTCCACCACGAGAGCGGCTACCGGGAGGGTCTTGAGCTCCTGAAGCTCCCCGACCGTCCGACGGCCGTCTTCGCGGGCAACGACCTCCAGGCCCTCGGCCTGTACGAGGCCGCGCGCGAGCTGGGTCTGCGCGTACCGGAGGACCTCAGCATCGTCGGTTTCGACGACCTGCCGGTGGCCCGCTGGGTCGGCCCCCCGCTGACCACCGTCCGCCAGCCGCTCACGGAGATGGCCGAGGCGGCGGCCCGGCTCGTCCTCGACCTGGGCCGTGGCGAGCGCCCCTCGGCGGCGACCCGGGTGGAACTGGCCACGAGCCTGGTGGTGCGCAGCAGCACGGCGGCGCCGGCGGGGGAGGGGCGGGCGGCGTACTTCGGGGCGCGGTGATCGAACCGGGCCGTGAGCCGGGCCCGGTCGGCGCTTCGAAACTTTCGAAGACTTTCGGCGGGGTGCCGTCCGCTCCTTACCGGCAGCTGAGAAGACCCAACGAAATATGAGAGTTTGACTAGGAAAACCGGGAAGTGGTTCCTCGTTGTAATAATTCGGACTTACGTTCCTGTCTGTGAGCGGAGAAGACGAGCACGGGGGCGGGGGCGCCGAGACACCTGGCGCGGGGCGGCAACGATCCAGACGGGCACGGCTGTTCAGGGCCGCGGGAATCGCACTCGGCTGCGCCCTGGTCGTATCGCTGGCCGGTGCGGCATGGGCGTACTGGCATCTGAACCAGAACATCAAGAGCGTCGACATCGACAGCGCGCTCGGCGACAACCGCCCGGCGAAGTCGATGACGACACCGAGCCCCTACGGCGCGGCCTCCCCCTCCCCGCTCCCGAGCGGCGCGCTCAACATCCTGGTCCTCGGCTCCGACTCGCGGGACGGCAAGCGGAACAAGGAACTCGGCGGCGGCGCCAGCGGCGGGGCCCGTTCCGACACCGCGATGGTCATCCACCTCGACGAGGGCCGGACGAAGGCGACCGTCGTGAGCATCCCGCGCGACACTCTCGTCACGCGCCCCTCCTGCCCGCGGGAGTCCGGCGGTTCGACATCGGTGTCGTACGGCGCGATGTTCAACACCGCGTACTCGGTCGGCGGGCCCGTCTGCGCGGTCAAGACCGTGGAGTCCATGACGAACGTCCGCATGGACCACTACATCGAGATCGACTTCGCGGGCTTCGCCGATCTGGTGGACGCGCTGGGCGGGGTCACGGTGACCACGGACGAGGACATCTCCGACGAGGACAGCCACCTCGAACTGGACGCGGGCACCCACCACCTCGACGGTACGAAGGCCCTGGCCCTCGCGCGCACCCGGCACGGCATAGGCGACCAGAGCGACCTCGGCCGCATAGGCCTCCAGCAGCAACTGGTGAAGGCCCTCCTCGACCAGGTCGACTCCACGAACCTCCTCACCAACCCCACCCGCCTCTACCGCGTCGCCGACGCCCTCACCGACAGCCTCACCACGGACACCGGCCTCAACTCCCTCACCGAACTCATGAGCCTCGGCCAGAGCCTGAAGTCCCTCTCCTCCACCACGACGGAGACGGTGATGATGCCGGTGGTCCCGGCCCCGTCCGACCCCAACCGGGTGGTGGCGAACGAGCCGGAGGCGAGCGAGCTTTGGGAGTCGTTGCGGTGAGGTGCTTCTAGCGGGTGGGAAGGGGGCGCCTGCGTCGAGGTCGCCCTCCACCTCGGCGCCATTCACATCCGGGACTCGAAGCTCAACCCGATCGATGGCGCCCCCGAGTTGACCGTCCCCGCCTCCGCGTGGGCGGAGTTCGTCGCGCACGTCGGGGCTTGAGCTTCGGGGGTCGGGATTCGAGACCCTTTTTGTAAGGAATGGGTGGGTGGCTCAACCCACCCTCCCTCCCTTGTGGCCGGCTGAGGCGGGCTCAAGTGGCGCCCGGGCCAGGGGAGATGACTTTTTGTGATCGGGTCGCGGCGGAGCGTGGCGGGCGTGTAGCGTGCGCCCAAAGAAATGACCCCCGTGGGTGTTAGAGCACCGCGCGGGGGTCTGACCAACTAGATCGAGGACAAGTCGATCCATGGCTACCGCCCAGCTTAGTGCTGCCCCGCGCCCCTCCGCCCATCCCATGGCCAATCCGGGGTACGGGAAGAAGTCCGCGCCCGACCAAGAGCCCCGTACCGGGCGGGACTTCGTACATCTGCCCGCCCGTGAAGCGTCGATCGCCGGGTATCTCGACCGGCTCGACGACGAGGCGGACATGTCCATCAAGACCCTCGCCAAGCATCTGCCCTACGGACAGTGCGCCATCGGGACCGCCCTCAACAACCTCTCTGCGGCCGGGCACGTGCGGCGCGTACGACGGCCCGTCACCGTCGACGGCTGTCCGCGGTGGGTCTGGCACACCTTCTTCTCGCGGACGGCACGCGATGACGCCTGGTGGGGCTCCTTCCTCGGCGGGGAGGTGCCGGTCACAGAGCCCTCGCGGGCGGCGCGGTCCGGCGCGTACGGCGTGCTCGCGCGGCTCGGTCGTATCGACGCCCGGCTCACGCTCTCCGCCGCCGAGTGCGGGGCGCTGGAGGAACAGGCCGCCGAGTGGTTCGCGCGGGGCGCGGGCGAGGCGCAGCTCGTGCAGGCGGTGATCGCTGGGCTTCCGGAGCGGGTGGCGCATCCGTACGGGTTCGTACGGGCTCGGCTGCTGGGGAAGCTGCCGCCGGAGCCGGTCGTAACGCGGGCCCCGCGGTACGAGGTGGTGTGCACGGCGTGTGGTGAGCCCGGTGACGGGGGTGAGATGCGGGGCGGGTTGTGCGGCGGCTGCTGGGGAGGTCGGCCCGGGCTCGCGTCGGAACACGTCCACGCCCGTGCGGGGCAGGTGCGCGCCGCCCTGCGCACCGGGCGACGTACAGGGAGTACAGAGAACGGAGCACGCGCATGACGACCTTGCAGCACGGTCCGCCCGCGAGCGGGGCAGGATGGAGGGAAGGAGGCGACGCAATGACCCCCATGACTTCCGATCAGCCCCAGATGCTCGTCGAGGAATTCGAGGAGCTCGCCCGCCATGCGCCGGAAACGGTGGCGCTGGAGTTCTTGAACGGAAAGGTTGGGGTCAAGCCCATGCCGGACGGCAATCATGGGACGATCGTCGCCTGGCTTCTCCAACGATGTATGCAGCATCGTCCTGACCTGTTCCTTTTCCCGGAACAGGGGCTCAAGGTCGAGGCGTACCGCAATGGGAGGGCCCGCCCGGACGGGTCGCTGGCGCCGCAGACGTTCTTCGCGGGCAAGGGTGAGTGGTCAGAGCCCGAGGGAGTGCTGATGGTCGTCGAGGTCACGTCCCGTGACAGCGACGCGAACCGGCGTGACCGGATCGAGAAGCCAACGGGCTACGCGACCACAGGTATCCCCGTCTACCTGCTGATTGATCGCGAGGCAGCGACTGTCACCGTCCACTCGGAGCCGAAAGGCGGCAGGTACCGCTCCGGCACCCCACAACCGTTCGGCACCGTGATCGAGCTGCCGAACCCTGTCGGCTTCACCCTGGAGACCGAGAAGCTCAAGGACTTCGCTGACTGATGTGACCGCGTGGCTTCCCTACCTGTGGAAACGGCCTCGGCGGAAATTCTCCCGAAGAAGTTCGGCGAGCGTGTCGATCCCGCCGTCCGCCGTTCGACGCATGGGTGAGAGGGAAGGTGGGACAAGCCCCGCCCCCGTACCGAGAGACTCAGGGAGTCACCATGCCCCGCTACCTGTCGATGATCCGTATCGATGAGCAGAACGCGCCCGCCGAGGGGCCCAGCGACGAGCTCATGGCGCGGATGGGGGAGCTGATCGAGGAGATGACGAAGGCCGGGGTGCTGCTGGACACCTCCGGGCTGAAGCCGACCGCGGAGGGGACGCGGGTGCGGTGGGAGGGCGGGGAGATGTCCGTCACCGACGGGCCGTTCACCGAGGCCAAGGAGGTCGTCGGCGGGTACGCGATGCTGCAGGCCAAGGACAAGGCCGAGGCCGTCGAGTGGACCAAGCGGTTCCTCCAGATCCACGAGGCCCACTGGACGGTGACCTGCGAGGTACGGGAAATCGTCGAGGGCTGAGCCTTGGTCGTACGGCTCCGGGGGTGTCTGATGGTGGAGCGTGACACCAGAGCCATCGGCGGACGCCCCCGCCCACGCCATCGAGACCGTCTTCCGTATCGAGTCGCCCCGCATCATCGCCGGGGTCGCGCGCATCGTGCGGGACGTCGGGATCGCGGAGGAGCTGGCGCAGGACGCGCTGGTCGCCGCGTTGGAGCAGTGGCCCCGGGAAGGGGTGCCCGGCAATCCCGGGGCCTGGCTGATGGCCACGGCCAAGCACCGGGCGATCGATCTCGTACGGCGGCGTGAGCGGTACGCGCGCAAGCTCGTGGAGATGGGGCGGGACCTGGAGACGTCCGCCCCACACGGGCACATCGACGAGCCGGCCGATCCCGACGACATCGACGACGACCTGCTGCGACTCGTCTTCACCGCGTGCCATCCCGTGCTGTCCGCCGAGGCCCGGATCGCCCTCACCCTGCGGCTGCTCGGCGGGCTGACCACCCTCGAGATCGCCCGCGCCTACCTCGTCCCGGAGGCGACCGTCGCCCAGCGCATCGTGCGCGCCAAGCGGACGCTCGCCGTGAAGGCCGTCGCCTTCGAGGTGCCGTACGGGCCCGAGCGCGAGGCCCGGCTCGGGTCCGTACTCGAAGTCATCTACCTGATCTTCAACGAGGGGTACGCCGCCACCGCGGGCGACGACCTGCTGCGCCCCGCCCTCTGCGAGGACGCCCTCCGACTCGCCCGTGTGCTCGCCGAGTTGATGCCCAAGGAACCCGAAGTGCACGGGCTGGCCGCCCTGTTGGAGATCCAGGCGTCCCGGTCCGCCGCGCGCACCGGGCCGTCGGGCGAGCCCGTACTCCTGAAGGACCAGCAGCGCTCCCGGTGGAACCGGCTCCTCATCCGCCGAGGGTTCGCCGCCCTCGCCCGTGCGGAGGCCGTGTCCACGGGGGGCGGGCCCGGGCCGTACGTGCTGCAGGCCGCCATCGCCGCGTGCCACGCCCACGCCTATTCGTACGAGGAGACCGACTGGGCGCGGATCGCCACGCTGTACGGGCTGCTCGCCGTCCGGACTCCCTCTCCGGTCGTCGAGCTGAACCGGGCCGTCGCCGTGTCCATGGCCGAGGGCCCCGAGGCCGGGCTCGCCATCGTGGACGCGCTCGTCGACGAACCGGCCCTGCGGGGCTATTACTTGCTGCCCAGCGTGCGGGGGGATCTGCTGGTGCGGCTCGGGAGGGTGGGGGAGGCGCGGGGGGAGTTCGAGAGGGCGGCTTCGTTGACGCGGAACGAGAGGGAGCGGGGGCTTTTGTTGGGGCGGGCGGAGGAGTGTGGGTAGCTCCGCCGGTTCGCATCGCCTGTTGGCTTCCCCTGTTGGCTCCGAGGGATCGCTTCACTGGGCGTGGGGTTTGGAGGCTGCGGGTGGGTGGGGGCCGGGTGTGCCCACGCGGCGGAGCCGCAAAATGTCACGGCCCCGCGCCCCTTGCGGGGCGGGGGTTGCCGTCGCTCGAACGGCGTACTCACCGAGACCCCGTTCCGCCCCCGTGCCACGGTGGGGATACCTGTCGCCACCACCGGACCCGGGAGCGTCGTCATGGCAGATCTGCAGGACGAACTGCACGCAACCACCGAGGTCGGCGAGCTGGATCGCCCCGATGTCGTGGCCGATGTCGAGGCCGATGCCGAGTTCGAGTTCGAGCCGGGTGCTCTTGAGGACGAGCGGGGTCTCGCGGTCGATGCCGGACCCGAGGCGGGCGAGGGGGACGCGGCCGAGGACCCTCTCGTCCGCGCGCACGCCCTGCTCGCCGCCCACCCCGTCGCCGACGGCTACAGCGGTCTGCCGTGGGCGCTGCGGCACCTGCCCTGGTACGACCTGGAGCTCGGCGAGAGCACGATAGACACGGATGTGCCCCGGCTGAGGGAAGGGCACGTGGGGGCGTTGTTCTGGTCGCTGCATCTGCCCGACGGTCTTGTCGGCGAGCGGGCTGTCGGGGCCACGCTGGAGCAGCTCGACCTGGTGAGGACCGTGGTGGAGGCGCACCCGGAGGGCCTGCGGATGGCGCACAGCGCGGCGCAGGTCACGGATGCCAGGAACTGCGGGCGGGTCGCCGTGCTGCTCGGCCCCGCGGGCGCCGCCGCGCTGGACGACTCGCTGGGCATCCTCCGCGCGCTGCACTCCCTCGGCCTGCGCGTCCTCACCCTCTCCGGCGCGTCCTGGGCCGGCGAGAACGGGCTGACCAGGTTCGGTGAGGAGGTCGTACGCGAGACGAACCGCATCGGCGTACTCGTCGACCTGTCCGGAGCCTCCGACGCGACCGTCAGCCGTGCCCTCACCATCTCCAAGTCCCCGGTCGTCTTCACCCGCTCCGCCGCCCGGGCCCTGCGCCTCCACCCGGCGAACCTCCCCGACGACGTCCTCGTCGAGCTCGGCATGACCAAGGGCCTGTGCCTCGTGCCGCTCACCTCCGAGCAGACGGGTCCGTCGGTACGGGACGTCGCGGACCACCTCGACCACGTACGCGCGCTCGCGGGGCCGGAGTGCGTCGGCCTCTCGGGGACGTACGACTCCGGGGCCGCGCATCCCCAGGACCTGTCCGACGCGTCGGGGTATCCGCGCCTCATCGCCGAACTCCTCGGCCGCGGCTGGTCGGAGTCCGATCTCGCCCTGCTCACCTGGGGCAACGTCCAACGCGTCCTGCGCACCGCGGACTTCACGGCTCGCGCGGCCCGCAACCGCCGCGAGCCGTCCACGGCGAAGATCGCCGAGATGGACGGGTAGCCTCCGGCGGTTGGCGGTTGGCGGTTGGCTGGCGGGTGCGGGTGCGGGTGCGGGTGCGGGTGTGCGGATGCCGGTGCGGGTGGGCGGGGGCTGAGTGCGCAGTTCCCCGCGCCCCTGAAAGCACCGGCCGCGGCCCCCAAAAGTGCCAGCCGTGGCCCCTCAAAGCACCCGCCTCGGTCCCCAAAAGCGCCCGCCTCGGCCCCCGCTTCGCCTCAGCAGGCGCAGAGGCAGAACGGGTGCCCGGCCGGATCCGCGTACACCCGCCACCCCCGCCCCCGATCCGCCGCTTCGAGCACGGTCGCGCCCAGCGCCAGGACCTCCTTCTCCGCCGCGTCCAGGTCCTCGACCGTCAGGTCCAGATGGAACTGCTGGGAGCCGTCGGGTGCGGGCCACTTCGGCGGTACGTGGCCGGGGGCTGCCTGGAACGCCAGCGCCCGTCCGTCGGGCAGCCGCAGGTCGACCCAGTCGGCCTCCCCCTCGGTCTCGACGGTGCCGCCCAGCACCTCGGCGTAGAACGAAGCGAGTGTGCGGGGGTCGGGACAGTCCAGAACGACGGTGCCCAGTTCGGCGACAGCCATGACTTCCTCCTCGGTCGTTACTCGTTACCTTCACAGGCGATCAATCGGTAACCGTTACCGCATGCTGCCCCAATGGAGGTAACGACGCAAGGGTGGGGGTGCGGTGAGTGTTCCGGCGGTGACAATCTCGATGGACGTCACATGTACCTCTCGGGTAACTTTCCGGCGGGGGTTTGATCACTGATGCCCCCTCAGCTTTCACTGATCCTTCGTTTTCCTTCGCATCTCGTCTCTGGGGGACTGTTCATGATGAAGTCGCGGCTCGGCGTGCTGGCGATGACGGGCGCTGCCACCGTCGCCATGATGGGGCTCTCCACCGGTACGGCGCAGGCGGGCATCGCGGGGTACAACCTCTGCGCCCAGGCCACGGGTTCCGTCTACAACTCGCTGTGTCTGTACTACAACTCCAACCAGGAGGGCTCGTTCGCCGCGTTCACGCGCAACGTCGCCGACCTGGACCCGTGGATCTTCGGCCACATCGGCACGCCCAACAGCGCCGGCCAGGGCCAGGGCGTCAAGAACAACGCGGCCAGCGCCGCCAACCCGGGCAGCAACTGCTGGCGCGTGTACTTCAACAGCAACTACGCCGGTGCCAGCGACTACATCGGCGACAGCGGCTACCGCCAGCTCGTCTCCACGTACAACGAGAACGCCTCCGTGAAGGCGTGCTGACGACCCGATGAGACGACCACTCCCGCGGGCCACGTACTCCGTGGTGCTGATGTCCGCCCTCGCCGCGGGACTGCTCAGCGGCTGCTCGACCAGTGGGACGCCGGGCGACTCGGAGCCCTCCGGCTCCGCGAAGGCGGAGGCCGAGGCTCAGGCCCCGGCCTCTGTCGAGTCGCTCGGCTTCACCCCGCGACGCCTCGATCTCCCCGTGTACGACTACCAGTTGAGCCCCTCGCAGTACGCGAAGGTCGCCGAGGCGAAGCAGGTCCTCGTCACCGCCTGCATGAAGCGGTACGGATTCTCCTGGAGCGCCCCGACCCCCACGATTCCCCGCCAGGACCGCAGGTACGGGGTCATCGATCTCCGCGCCGCACAGCGGTACGGCTATCACCTGCTGCCCACGGACAGCTCGGTCGCGGCGGAGTCCGGAGCCGCGACCCCCTCCAAGGAGGAGATGGCGGCCCTGACCGCCGGACAGCTGCTCGACGGCGACACCGGTGAGTCCCGCCTCGCCGCCGGGTACGACGCCCCGGTGAAGCGGGTCCGCGGCAAGGCGGTGCCGCCCGGCGGCTGCGCGCAGGAGGCCGAGCGGAAACTGCTGGGCCGGGACGACCTGCGCTCCGAGGCCGGGGTGGTGAGCCGGATCAACACCGAGTCGTTCAGCTCGTCCATGAGCACCCCGGCCGTGAAGGCGGTCTTCGCCAAGTGGTCCTCGTGCATGAAGAAGGCCGGGCACGACTTCGCCGACCCGCTCAAGAGCATCGGGTCCGCCGATCTGAACGTACCCGCCGCGCCGAAGGCCGAGACCGCGCTCGCGACCGCGGACGTGAAGTGCAAGGAGTCGGTGGACCTCGTCGCCGTCTGGAGCCGTGCGGAGGCCTCCATCCAGCGCGGGATGATCAAGAAGGAGGCGTCGGCGACGGCGGCACAGCGTGCCGACAACGCGACGCGACTGCGCAACGCGGAGGCGGTCGTCAAGAAGTCCGGCTGACCGGCTGACCGGCTGAGCGGCTGAGCTGCGACGGCCGCCGGTGGCCGGTCGCCGGCAGTCACCGGCCGCGGTTACCGTATGGCTGCCACCGGAGGTAACGTCGCCGGTATGAACGACCGCGCGCCCGCACCCGGCGGGCTGGCCCTGCTCCAGTCCCTGGTGAACACCCTGGACATCGAGACGGGTACCGACGCCCTGGACACGGTGGAGGGGCGCGCCGGGCTGGGCCTGGCGACGGCCGATGTGGAGGCCGCGCGGGAGCTGCGTGAGTCGCTGCGGGCCGTCTGTCTCGCGCACGCGGGGCATCCGGGACACCGGGAGGTACGCCCCCTCGACGAGCTGCTCGCTTCGGCCCCGCTCGTCGTCACCGTCTCTGCGGCGGACGGCTCCGCGAGCCTCCGGCCGGCAGACCCGGCCGCCCTCACCTCCCGGGTCGCCGCGGCCGTCGCCGAGTCCCTCACCGCCGGCACCTGGCTCCGTCTCAAGGCCTGCGAGGCGCCGGACTGCCACTGGGCGTACTACGACCGCAGTCCGGCGGGGCGCGGCCGTTGGTGCTCGATGTCCGTCTGCGGGGCACGGGCGAAGATGCGCCGCTACCGAGCCAAGTAGCCTCCGGACTCTCCGGACTCTCCGGACTCTCCGGCCCGGACTCTCCGGCTACGGAGAGTCCCGGCCCTCCCTCGCCGCCGAGCGCGAACCCACCAGCAGCAGGCACAGCACGGCCACTCCCGCCACCACACCCGCCAGGACGAGCAGGCCGTCGAGGGGGCGGGCGGAGGCGGTCGGTTCCATGGCCTGCGGGGTCGCCGCCGGACCTGCTGCCGAAGGAGCCGCCGCGGCCGCCGGGGCCGAAGTGGGCGGTGCGGAGGGGGACTTGGTGGCAGTCGGCGCCTTGGAACGCCCAGCCGCAGAGGCCGCCGAAGTCGTCGGAGCCGTGTGGTGCCCGGTCCCGGTCCCTGACCCGGACCCGGTGCCTGTTCCGGCCCCAGTCCCGGCTCCCGTCCCGGACCCGTGATCGTCCGATCCCGTGTGCGTATGGGTCGGAGCCGCGGGAGTCGGTGCCGCCTGGACCACGATCCGGGCCGTCATGTCCGGGTGCACGGTGCAGTAGTACCCGTACGACCCGGCCGTCGTGAACGTGAAGCTCCAGCTCTGCCCCTTCTGCAGCATCGGAGAGTGGACGGAGGCCGGGCCGGAGGTGGTCTTCACGTCGTGCGGGGCCGTGTCCTGGTTGGTCCAGGTCACCGTGGAGCCCACCGGGACGGTGAGAGTCCCGGGCCCGAACGCGTACCCCTTCATCGCCACCCGGTAGGTGGCCGCCGATGCGGGCCCGGGCGCCGCCCACAGCAGCAACAGCGGTACCAGCAGGACGAGTACGGAGAGTGCTGAGAGTACGGAGAGCGGGGAGCGTACGGCGAACGTGGCGGGCCCCGGCGGCACGTGCCGCCCCCGCCACCCCGCGCTCACGCGAACTCCGCGGCGAGCAGCAGCCGCAGCCGGGTCGCCGGGCGGGACCACGGCAGCCGGAAGCCGGTCGCGCGCCGGAGCAGCCGGTACGAGAGCCGGGTCGAGCCCACCACCAGCAGCCGGCCCTCGGCGCACCTCACCACGCGCAGACGCAGCAGGACCGGGAACGCGACACCCCGTACGTCGAGGTCGGCGAGCAGTTGCAGGTGCCGCCCGTCGGCCAGGGGTTCCACGTGCTCGGAGACCAGGGAGGCCTTCATCGTGCCGGCGAGGTCGAAGCGGAACACCGGCCGCGCGCCTTCGGAATCGGACATGGACTCCGATTCCGGGATCGGGACCGTGAGCGATGCCCCGGTCAGGGTGACGCGGCGCCGCAGGGTCGCCAACGGGCCGTAGTAGGCGGTGAGTTCGGCGAAGGAGCGGCCGGGTGCGACGGCGTACCGGCCGGGCGGTGGGGAGACGGTGGGCAGGGTGACGGTCGTCATCCTGGTTCTCCTTCCGAGGAGAAACAGAGCGGGGGGAGAATGAACGCCGGACGCCGGGCCGGCCGACTGAGCCTCGGCCGGCCCGGCGTCCTCCTGTGGCGGCGGTACCGCATGGATCAGCGGTCCGCCGGGATCGGCGGTGCCGCCGGGGTCAGCAGTTGCTGGTCAGATAGCCCGTCGTGGGGGCGAGCAGGTGCTCGGCCCAGACCGTGTGCATCTTCACGTAGCTGTCGACGTTGAGCAGATCGGTGATCTGCTGGCCGAGCGACTCCTCCAGATGTGCCGAGTTGACGTGCTGGAGCAGCACCCCGAGGGTGTCGTCGACGACCGCGCCCCCGCCTTCCGTGGCGGGCGTGAGGATGCTCTCGACCCAGACGGTGTGCATCTTGATGTACGAGTCGAGGGCCAGGGCGTCCTGCACCTGCTCACCCGGCGAACGCTCCAGGTGCGCGGCGTTGAGGTGCTGCAGGATCGGCAGCAGTACGTCCTGGACGCTGGCGCACTGCTCGTCGCCGCCGTCCCCACCGCCCGTGCTGCCACCGGTGCTGCCACCGCTGGTTCCGCCGGAGCTGCCTCCGGACGTGCCACCGGTGTCACCCCCGCTGGTACCGCCCGTGCCGGAGCCCCCGGTCGAGCCCCCCGACGTACCGCCGGAGGAGCCGCCCGTGGAGCCGCCGGACGTACCGCCGCTCCCGGAACCACCGGTGGACCCGCCGGTGGACCCACCCGTGGACCCGCTGTCGTCCGCGACGACCTTCACGGACGCCACCATGTCCGGGTGCACCGCGCAGTAGTACTCGTACGTCCCCGCCGTGGTGAAGGTGTACGACCAGGAGTCGCCCTTCTCGAGGGTGCCCGAGTCGAACTTCTTCGGGCCCTTGGTGGTGGTGACGGTGTGCGGGGCCGTGTCGTGGTTGGTCCACTGGACGGTCTCGCCGACCTTGACGACCAGCTGCTTCCCGTCGCCGAACTTGTTGCCCATGATGTCGACCTGGTGGTCGGCAGCGGCGGCTGCCGCGGGCCGGGCCTCGGCCGCCGCGGCTGCGGGCGCCTGAGCCGCGCCCGCCGCCGTGTCGGTCGTCGACGCCGAACCGGCCGTCGCCTGAAGCAGCCCCAGGCTGAGCACCGCCGCGAAGGCGGCGCCGAGTCCGGCGACCAGCAGGGCGCGGTTCCCGGCGGGCGCCCGGCGGCGCCGTTCGCCGGTGTCTTTACTGCGCATAAACGCAACTCCCTTGTCTGTGAGGGGATTTCGGGGTTTTCAGGGGAGGTCAGCGGCCGGGGTCGGCCGTGACCAGGAGACTCGTCACGGCGAGCACGACGAGGACGAGCCCCGTCTCCGCCGCGACCGAGTAACCGAAGGGCCGCACGGTGGCGGCCTCGCCGCGCAGCAGCACGGCGAGTTCCAGACGCGTACGCACCCACTGACGGCTGCGCCACGCGGCGAACAGAACGAGGGCCAGCACACCGGTCTTGACCAGCAGCAACTGCCCGTAGGAGGTGTGCAGCAGGGCGTCGTACGAGCCCACGACCTGCCAGGCCAGCACCAGCCCGGCCACGGCGATCGCTGCCACCGACGCGCCCGCGAGCTTCGAGTAGCCGGGCACGACCAGCGCCAGCTCGTCGGGGTCCCGGCGCGGCAGCACGGCCACCGCGAGCATGGCCAGACCGCCGATCCACAGACTCGCCCCGAGCAGATGCACCAGGTCGGCCAGCGCGCCCCAAGTCGGCTGCGTGCCCTCGGAGTTGTGGCCAGTCATCCCGGTCGCGCGCAGCAGCCCGAGCGACACGGCGAGGGCACCCACCCGCCAGCCGGGCGAGCGTGCCGTACGGCCGCCGCCCTGGAGCAGCGCGCTCAGCACCACCGCGGCGAGCACCCACAGCAGCCCGCGGGCGGCGAGCGCGAGGCCCGGCCCGGTGGTGAGCACATTCGCGTACACCGACGCCGACAGCGCGTCGCGGATTCCGCCCAACTCGGCGTACGCGCCCTGCAGTCCGAGCGCCACGACCGTCGAGAGCAGCCCGCAGGCCCAGACGAGGGCGAGCATCGCCCGGGCCCGCGGCTCACCCGCCCCGCGCGGCCAGAGCAGCGCGACGAACGCGATGCCGCCGATGAACAGGGCCAGCGAGAGATAGCCGGCCCAGCGAGCGGCGACGAGGCCGTGCCGCACCGAGGGGGAGGGCGCGGGTGCGGCCTCGGCGCCGCGGTCCTGGGCTGCGGCGGGCCCCGCTGCCGTACCGAAGCCGAACGTCAGCCGGCCGGAGGACGCGTGCCCGTCCTCCTCGTCGATGACGGACCAGGTGAGAGCGAGTTCACCGGTCTTCGGAGCCACCTCGGGGAGCGCGGCCTGCACGGTGTCGTCGCCACCTCGCGGGGCGCGGGAGACGGGGAGCCGGTCGCCGTCGAGCGTCATCACGCGTACGTCGGACAGCTCGACGGGCTCGTCGAAGGTGAGGGTGAGGTGGGCGGGAGCCTTGCCGAGTTCCGTGCCGTCCTTGGGAGTCGATCGGACCAGCTCGGTGTGGGCGGAGGCGGGCGCCGCGCCGGCGAGGACGTACAGGAGGGCGGTGAGGAGGACGAGGAGGGGAGCGAGGAGTCGGGGTCGGGACGTCACGGGGTGGCCTCCGCGTCGTCCGGGGCCGAGAGGAGGCCCGGCGTGGCGACTCCGACGCAGAGGGAGGGTGTCGGCCCGGGGGTCGGTTCCGCGCCGCCCACGAGGTCGAGGGCCTGGCCCGTGAGCCCGGCGATCCCGGTGAGCAGGGGCTGTACGAGGTGTACGTCGCCGTCGTCGCAGGAGTCGTCGGCCGGGGGCTCCTCGCCCGCGGAGCCGGAGGGGGAGGGCGTGGGGGTGGGAGTCGGCGTCGTGCCCTGCCCGCCGTGACCGTCATGGCCGCCGGCACCGGACTCCCCGCTCCCCGTGCCGCTCCCGCTGCCGGTTCCGGTCCCGTGCCCGGCATGGCCGCTGCCCCCGATCGGTACGACACCGGTGCCGATCGGCAACTCGCCCGCTCCGACCGGGACTTGGGGCACGGGCGCGGCTCCCTCCGGCGCGTCCTCGCCCGGCGCCGGAGTCGTACTGGGCGGTGCCGTCGCCGCGGGCGGTGACGTGGGCGGCACGGCGGCCTGTGCCGGCCCCGACGACGGCGGGGCGCCGATCCCCGAGGCGTAACCGAGCACGATCAGCACGGCGCCCACGAGCGCGCCCGCGACCACCTCGTCGCGGTGATCCCTCGGCCAATCCGCCCTGTTGAACAGGGGCATGATCACTCCTGGCATGGTCCGGTCATTCAGATCGGTGAATGCGGACCAGTGGAGTGGGAGCCGAATTCCGCGCGGCTACGCGTTGGTTAATCGCCTGTTGCCTGCCTCTCATCCAGGGGTGCCCCTGCTGTGAGAACGGGCTACAACGACGTCATTCCGCGCATTGCGACTGTGAAGAACTGGCGTGCGGGGCACGGCAATTCCACCACATCGCTCGAATGCGATTCGAACCAATTGGAGAGAAGAAGTGCAGGGCTGCGCCCGGCGAACAATAAGCCGCAGCGCCGACTCAGGCGGCCGGTCGCCCCATCGCCCGGTACGTCCAGCCCGCGGCCCGCCACACGGCGGGATCGAGCGCGTTGCGGCCGTCCAGTACGACGCGGTCCGTCACGGACTCGCCGAGCGCCGCCGGGTCCAGCTCGCGGAACTCGCTCCACTCGGTGAGGTGCAGGACGGCGTGGGCGCCGCGTACGGCCTCCGCGGCCGTCTCCGCGTACGCCAGTGTCGGAAAGAGGCGTCGGGCGTTGTCCATGCCCTTGGGGTCGTAGACCGTGACCTGGCCGCCCTGCAGATGAATCTGTCCCGCGACGTTCAGCGCGGGCGAATCCCGGACGTCGTCCGAATCCGGCTTGAACGTCGCGCCGAGCACCGCGATCCGCTTCCCGAGGAACGATCCGCCGCCCAGTGCCTCACGGGTCATCTCCACCATCTGACCGCGGCGCCGCATATTGATGGAGTCGATCTCGCGCAGGAAAGTGAGTGCCTGGTCGGCGCCCAGTTCACCGGCGCGTGCCATGAACGCGCGAATGTCCTTGGGGAGGCAGCCGCCGCCGAAGCCGATGCCCGCGCGCAGGAACTTCTTTCCGATCCGGTCGTCGTAGCCGATCGCCTCGGCGAGCTTCACGACGTCGCCGCCGGCGGCCTCGCAGACCTCGGCCATCGCGTTGATGAAGGAGATCTTGGTGGCGAGGAAGGAGTTCGCGGCGGTCTTCACCAGCTCGGCGGTCGGGAAGTCGGTCACCACGAAGGGCGCGCCCTCGCCCAACGGCGTGGCGTACACCTCGCGCAGCAGCTTCTCGGAGCGCTCGCTGCGGACGCCGACCACGATGCGGTCGGGGTGCAGGGTGTCCTGGACGGCGAGGCCCTCGCGCAGGAACTCGGGGTTCCAGGCCAGCTCCACTTCCTCGCCGGCGGGGGCGAGCTCGACCAGCGTGCGGCCCAGCCGCTCGGCCGACCCCACGGGCACGGTGGACTTGCCGACGACGAGGGCGGGGCCCGTGAGGTGGGGCGCGAGCGAGGCGAAGGCGGCGTCGACGTACGACATGTCGCACGCGTACTCGCCGTGCTTCTGCGGGGTGTTCACGCAGACGAAGTGGATGTCGCCGAACGCCGCGACCTCGGCCCAGTCCATGGTGAACCGCAGCCGCCCGCTGGACCCCTCGATACCGGCGACGTGCTTGGCCAGCAGCTCTTCGAGACCCGGCTCGTACATCGGGACCTCGCCCCGCTGGAGCATCTCGATCTTCTCGGGTACGACGTCGAGTCCCAGCACCTCGAACCCGAGCTCGGCCATGGCCGCGGCGTGCGTGGCGCCGAGGTAGCCGGTGCCGATCACGGTGATCTTGAGGGCCATGGATGCTCCAGTAGGTGTCCGTCAGGTATCCGTCAGATGTGCGCCCGCAGCGCGTCTCGAGTGCGCTGACCGAGCATAGTCGGGGCTTGTTCGAGTGCTTCACCGGGCAGTTTCCCTCTTGTCGCCAAGCTCACGTATCACTCCCGTGGGCGGGCCCCTAAAATTTGAGTTACTTAACGGTAATTAGCGTCAGCATCACAGCGTCTTTGGAGCGTGAGAGACCTTGGCCGGATCGGCTGATTTCGACCTGTACCGCCCGTCCGAGGAGCACGGCATGCTCCGTGACGCGATCCGCTCACTGGCCGAGGCGAAGATCGCGCCGTACGCCGCCGTGGTGGACGAGGAAGCCCGGTTCCCCCGGGAGGCGCTGGACGCCCTGGTCTCCTCCGACCTGCACGCCGTGCACGTACCGGAGTCGTACGGCGGTGCGGGCGCGGACGCGCTGGCCACGGTCATCGTGATCGAGGAGGTGGCGCGGGTCTGTGCCAGCTCCTCCCTGATCCCCGCGGTGAACAAGCTGGGCTCGCTCCCGGTGATCCTCTCCGGCTCCGAGGACCTGAAGAAGAAGTACCTGGGCCCGCTGGCCAAGGGCGACGGCATGTTCTCGTACTGCCTCTCCGAGCCGGACGCGGGCTCGGACGCGGCGGGCATGAAGACCAAGGCGGTCCGCGACGGCGACTTCTACGTCCTGAACGGCGTGAAGCGCTGGATCACCAACGCGGGCGAGTCGGAGTACTACACGGTGATGGCCGTGACCGATCCCACGAAGCGCTCCAAGGGCATCTCGGCCTTCGTCGTCGAGAAGTCGGACGAGGGTGTCTCCTTCGGCGCCCCGGAGAAGAAGCTCGGCATCAAGGGCAGCCCGACGCGCGAGGTCTACCTCGACAACGTTCGCATCCCGGCCGACCGCATGATCGGCGAGGAGGGCACGGGCTTCGCCACCGCGATGAGGACCCTGGACCACACCCGCATCACGATCGCCGCCCAGGCCCTCGGCATCGCCCAGGGCGCCCTCGACTACGCCAAGGGCTACGTCCGGGAGCGCAAGCAGTTCGGCAAGGCGATCGCCGACTTCCAGGGCATCCAGTTCATGCTCGCCGACATGGCCATGAAGATCGAGGCCGCCCGCGCCCTGACGTACCAGGCCGCGGCGAAGTCCGAGCGCGGCGACAGCGACCTCACCTTCCAGGGCGCGGCGGCCAAGTGCTTCGCCTCGGACGTCGCCATGGAGGTCACCACGGACGCCGTCCAGCTCCTCGGCGGCTACGGCTACACCCGCGACTACCCGGTCGAGCGCATGATGCGCGACGCCAAGATCACCCAGATCTACGAGGGCACGAACCAGGTCCAGCGCATCGTGATGGCGCGCAACCTGCCGTAACGCCCCGCCGCCGTACGTCGAAGGCCCCCGGCGTCATGCCGGGGGCCTTCGCGTCTCGCCGCGGTACGGCTCGGGACCGGGTCAGTTCCCCGACACCGTCACCTTCTCGTCGTTCTTCAGCTGGTTCACCAGGGTCTTGACCTTGGCGGTGTCCCACTGGAGGTTGCCGTTGGCCGAGTTGCCGGAGATCGGCATGTTCATCGACTTGCCTTCACCGCCGGTGATGCCCTTCATCGCCCAGAACATCGAGGCGAGGTTCCAGAGGGACATGTCCTTGTCGACGGTGAGGGTGTCGAGGCCGGCGCCCATGGTCGGGTAGAGCTTGAAGGGGTTGAGGATCGTGGACGGCGTCGCCGTCTGGCTCGCCAGGGCCGCGAGGAACTTCTGCTGGTTCTTCGTACGGTCCAGGTCGCTGTTGGCGAACGCGTACCGCGTACGGACGAAGGCCAGGGCCTGCTCGCCGTTCAGGGTCTGCTTGCCCGCCTTGAAGTCGGCGCCGGACTTGTCGTCCTTGAAGGCCTTGGGGATGTCCATCTCGACACCGCCCACCGCGTCGACGATCTTCGCGAAGCCGCCGAAGCCGATCTCCGCGTAGTGGTCGATGCGCAGACCGGTGTTGGCCTCGACGGTCCGCACGAGCAGCTCGGGCCCGTCCTCCGCGTACGCCGCGTTGAGCTTCACCTGACGGCCGGTGCCCGGGAAGGTCTTGCCGGACTCGGAGCCCTTGAACGTGGGGATCGTCACGTTCGAGTCGCGCGGCAGCGAGATCATCGTGTTCCCGTTGTCGCCGACGTGCAGGATCATCATCGAGTCCGTGCGCTTGCCCTCGGCGGAGCCGGTGTGGAGCTTCTTCTTCTCCTCGGCGGACATGCCCTCGCGGCTGTCGGAGCCGACGATCAGGTAGTTCGTGCCCTCGCCGCCGTCGGGCCGGTCGATCACCTTAGACAGGTCGACCTCGCGCTTGAGCTTCGAGTCGGCCCAGAAGTACGTACCCACGGAGACCACGACCAGCACGGTGACCACCGTGATCGCGGTCCACTTGATCCGCTTGCGCCAGTTCGGCGCGGGCCGCGGACCCCGTCCACGGCCGCCCGGAGGCTCCTGCGGACCGCCGCCGCCCGGCGAGCCGTAGACCTGTCCGGTGTTGTAACCGTCGTAGGCGTCCTCGCCGTAGCCGTCCGTGTACGTCGGCTGGGGCGGGACTCCGCGCGACGGCGCCGAGGGGCGTGGACCGGCCCCCGAGCCGCGCTGCACCTGTCGCATCACACGGGCGCCCTCGGGCTCGGCGCCTGTGCTGCCGCGGCCGTGCCGGTCGCCGCCGTTGTGTCCCTGGGGCCAATCGCTCATGGGCCCAGTGTGCAGGGTCCCACTGTGTGCCATACAAGGGTCTTCGGAAAATCGCACCAGGGCTGTTGCAGAGCTGATGCAAAGCAACCCTTGCGAGTGCCCGGCATAAGGTGGTCGGCATGACAGACCAGGCCCGTACCCCGGAATCCGATATTCCGGGCAAGCCGACTTCGGCGTCCCGAACCACCCTCAGCCACATCATGACGCACAACGACACCAACCTTCTGGGCACGGTGCACGGTGGCGTGATCATGAAACTGGTCGACGACGCGGCCGGCGCGGTGGCCGGGCGGCACTCCGGCGGGCCCGCCGTGACCGCCTCCATGGACGAGATGGCCTTCCTGGAACCCGTACGCGTAGGCGACCTCGTGCATGTGAAGGCACAGGTGAACTGGACGGGTCGTACGTCGATGGAGGTCGGCGTCCGCGTTCTCGCCGAGCGTTGGAACGAGTCCACGCCGCCTCAGCAGGTCGGCTCGGCCTACCTGGTCTTCGCCGCGGTGGACGCCGATGGGAAGCCCCGGCGGGTACCTCCGGTGCTGGCGGAGAGCGAGCGGGACCGGCGCCGCAATCAGGAGGCGCAGATCCGTCGTACGCATCGGCTCGCCCGGCGGCGGGCGATCGTGGAGCTGCGGGAGAAGCGGGCTTCTGAGGGGCTCGACGACTAGGGCCCCTCCGCAACACATTCGGTGGCGAACCCCTCATTGGATTGCTTGGCATTGGATTGCTTGGCTACGGGCAGACCACCTGGTCGCCCGTCACCGTTTTGAATTCGCCCTGGGTCGGGTCCTCCGCCCGGACCTTGTGGACCTCCTTGAAGTCCGAGCCGGCGATCACCTTCATCAGGGGGCCCTGGCCGTTCACGGGGCGCAGCTCGCTGCCGGGCAGGGCCGTGGCGAGGGATTTCGCGGAGCGGTCCCAGCGGGGGTCGTACTGGACGATCGTGCGCCGGATCGAGCGGTCGGGGGCGTTCACGGGAGCCCGGGTCGTACGGAAGCCGGTGGCCGACAGGCCGCTGTCGACGCGGCGGCCGAGGCCGGCGGTCATGGTGCCGTTCTCGACCTGGACCCGGATCTGCTGCGGGGCCACATCGACGCGCAGCGCCTTGGAGCGGACCCGGTGCGGGGCGAGCGGCTTGTCGTCGCGCAGGGTGCCGAAGAGCCGGTCCGCCTTCTGCTCGTCCCACTTCAGGGTCGAGCCGATGCCCTTGACGGCGTACCCCATCTTCCCGATCGGGACCGTCGTGAACTCCGAGGAGGACGGTGAGAAGGTCCGCATCGCCCGCCCCAGGTCGATGAGTTCGTCCGAGCCGAGGCCCTTGTCGGCGCGCACCGAGCCGAGCACGGCCCCGGTCACCTCCCGGAACTTGATCGGGTTGAGCAGCACCCCGGACGAGGTGGCCCGCTCGATCAGCGCGGCCAGGAAGCGCTGCTGGCGCTGCATCCGGCCGAGGTCCGAGGCCCCGTCGATGTGCCGCGAGCGCACGTACTGCAGGGCCTGCCCGCCGTTCAGGTCGTGCACGCCGGTCGGCAGGTCGAGCCCGGTGTAGGTGTCCTTGAGCGGCTTTACCGTGCAGATCCGGACCCCGCCGAGCACGTCCACGGTCTTGATGAAGCTGGTGAAGTCGACCTCCAGATAGTGGTCGATCTTCACATGGGTCATGTTCTCCACGGTCCGCACGGTCAGCTGCGGCCCGCCCTCCGCGTACGCGGCGTTCAGCTTGACCGGGTGCGGCTGGTGCCGATGGCCGGTGGTGCGGTCGATGTGGGCGGGCGTCTCGGCGTACGAGTCGCGCGGCAGGCTCACGATGCTGGCCCGCCTCCGGTCCTCGGAGAGGTGCACGATCATGATCGTGTCGGTGCAGTGGCAGGGGGCGCCGCCGAGCCGGTACTTCTCCTTCTCCTCCGGGGTGATCCGGTCGCGGCCGTCGGTGCCGACGAGCAGGACGTTCATGCCGTGGCCGTGCGCGGGCCGGTTCTTCATGTCCTTGAAGGGGTCGATCCGGTCGATGTCGGAGCCGAGACCGGTGAGCAGCGCGTGCCCGATGCCGGCCGCCGCGAGCACCGTCACGGACACCGAGGTGGTCACCCGCATGGCCCAGCGAGGCTGCCTGCGCCGTACGGGAGGCCGCGCTGGGCGCTGCCGCTGCGGGCGGGCGGGGGAGCGGGGAGGCGTGGGCAAGGCGGACACCTCCGCGTCGGCCGGGTGTGGGGGTCCGTGAGCACCGTAGGCCCATACGATCTGCGGCCCGGCGCAGGGACCGGGCGGCGCGCGTCCGTGTCCCCCATTCGCGGTAACGTAATCCGCGATGAACGCCAAGCCCGACGTGCAGCTCCCCGCCGTCTCCGTGATCATGCCCGTCCTCAACGAGGAACGGCATCTGCGCGGAGCCGTCCAAGCGATCCTCGCCCAGGAGTACGGGGGCGAGATGGAGGTCGTGATCGCCATCGGTCCCTCGACGGACCGTACGGACGAGATCGCCGCCGAGCTCGTACGAGAAGACCCCCGTGTGCACACGGTGCCGAACCCGACCGGTCGCACTCCCGCCGCGCTGAACGCCGCGATCAAGGCGTCCCGCCACCCGATCGTGGTACGCGTCGACGGGCACGGCATCCTCTCGCCGAACTACATCGCGACCGCCGTCCGCCTCCTGGAGGAGACCGGCGCGCAGAACGTCGGCGGCATCATGCACGCCGAGGGCGAGAACGACTGGGAGCACGCGGTCGCCGCGGCGATGACGTCGAAGATCGGCGTGGGCAACGCGGCCTTCCACACGGGCGGCGAGGCCGCACCGGCCGACACCGTGTATCTCGGTGTCTTCCGCCGTGAGGCCCTGGAGCAACAGGGCGGCTACAACGAGGAGTTCATCCGCGCCCAGGACTGGGAGCTGAACTTCCGGATCCGCGAGGCGGGCGGACTGATCTGGTTCTCGCCCGAGCTGCGGGTCTCCTACCGCCCGCGTCCCTCGATGCAGGCCCTGGCCAAGCAGTACAAGGACTACGGGCGTTGGCGTCATGTGGTCGCCCGTTACCACTCGGGCTCGATCAACCTGCGCTACCTGGCCCCGCCGGCCGCGGTCTGCGCGATCGTCGCCGGGCTCGTGGTGGGTGCGGCGGTGACCCCCTGGGGCTTCCTGGTCCCCGGCGGCTACCTCGCGGCGATCGCCCTCGGCTCCCTGCCGGCGGGCAAGGGGCTGCCGCCGAAGGCGCGGCTGTGGATTCCGGTCGCCCTCGCCACCATGCACATGTCGTGGGGCATCGGCTTTCTGACCAGCCCGAAGTCGCTGGCCAGGAAGGTCATCGCGAGTCGGCGCCCGGCAGTGCACTCGAGCGCCGACTCGGCCTGATCAGCAGCCGGGGCCGCTGCAGCCGCCCGAGTAGTAGGACTTGCTGGAGGCATTGTTGTTCTTCAGCCAGGACGGCAGGTTCACGCGCTTGCCGCCGAGGGTCTTGAACGAGTCTCCGGAGTAGCCGGAGTTGTAGTACGTCTCACAGGTGAAGAGCGGTCCCATGTTGCAGAAGATGGACGCCGCGTTGTTTCCGACCACCTGGTTCTGGCCACTGCCGGACGAGATGAAGTAGTCGTCGTGGTGGGTGTACTGGTCGCCCTCGTAGTCGATCATCGAGCCCGAGGTGTTGGAGTTGTAGTAGAAACACACCTCCTGGACGGCGCAGGATCCGTTGGCGGCGGACGCGCTGCCGGAGAAGGCGAATACCGATGCCAGAGCTGCGGCGCCGGTGGTCGCGAGCGTGGCCCACTTGTTCATGAAATTCCCCTCGTTGGTGTTCTGTCGGTCATTCACACGCCGCCGTGACGGTCATCCGTCCTCGGAGGCGAGGATCTTGTCGGCGCGGCGCACCAGTTTCGCGGTCTCGGTGCGCGCTTTCTCGAGTTCCTTGGCACGAGAGGTGACGGTGGCCTTTTGCAGGGCGCTCTCCACATCGCGCCAGGTCACGACCAGCCCTGTTCTCCCCTTGCACTCGATGTCGGCGACTGCCACCGAGCGCTCGTACGCCGTCACCTTCCGGCCCATGACCTTCCGGCTACCTGGCGGATCCAACGGGGAGGAGAAACGGTGTCCCTTTCCGGCCATGCACCCGGACCATTCCCGGAAAGCGGTCGTGACCCGGGAATCCCGCATCGAACGCTGGAAGGAATCGCGCTTGTACCACTGGGGCAGGTCGACCGCTTCCATATCGATTCCTGCTTCCAGCTCCTTGTGTGCCTCGCCCGTGCAGCCGTCGTCGAACTCCCCGGAAGAACCCCTCGGTTTTCCCGTGCCGGCGAGGGCGCGCTCGTACCGCTTGGATTCCCGGGGCTGCTGCTGTGGTGTCGGGGCGCCGCCGAGGTGATAGCCGTATTTCCTGGCGGCCCCCAAGTCGGTTATTCCGTAACGCCGTTCATGCCCCGTCGGAGTGGCGGAAGCGCTTTGCTGTTCGGGGGCCTCGTAGTCGAATCCCTGTTGCTCCATGCACTGGTCGGTGAGAACTGCGAGTGCGCGGGAGGCCTTGCCGAAGTCACTGTCGGAGACCTGATACGGGTCCAGGGGAAGGGAGATCGTGGTTACGGCCGTGGGCTTCCCCGCTCTCTCCTCGCTGTCGGCCGCCTGCTCGCCGCCGGAGGACTCCGAGGGCGAGCAGGATGTCAGCAGCGCTACGGACAGGAGAAGAGCGGCGCCGACGTGGACGGTCCTCAAGGCAACTCCTGATCAGTCGGCAGAGGCCTTTGCGGCGGCCCCGAGGATCGCTTCCTTGCGTTCCTTGAGCGTGTCCAGCTCCTGCTGGTTCTTTTCGATCGCCCGGTTCTGGTAGGCGACTTCGACGCTGTACCAGACGCCGATGACGTTGTGTGCGCGCTTGCACGCGACGTCGGCCTCGGCTACTTGGATCTCGCGCGAGGTGGCGGCCTTGGCGGCCTGGAGTGTCCGGTCCTCGACCGGCTCCATCGGCGCCTTGTAGTCGTAGCCCTTCTTCTTCATGCAGTCGGACCACTGGGCGAATACCTGCTCGACCCGGGAGTCCTTCTGGGACTCCTGGAAGGTGTAGATGGCCAGCTGGGAGGCGAATTCCTCCTTGTCCGGATGCACTTTGGGCCCCTTGGCCGCGAGGTCGCGAAGCGCCTTGCCCCAACAGCCGCCCTTGGGAATGGACTTGCCGTCGGCCGTCTTCCGCTCGCCCTGCCCGTCCTGGGGACCGAAGAGCGCCAAGGACTCCGCGGGAGAGTAGTCCTCCTCCGGCGGCTTGGGACCACGGGCCGCCGGGTCGATCCGGTAGCCGAAACGCGAGGCCGTGTCCGGGTCGGTGGCGCCGTAGCGGTTCGCGTCCCGCAGTGCCTTGTCCCCCCGGTACACCGGGCGCGGCTCCAGGTCGAAGCCGAAGCCGCGCATGCAGTCGGCGGCGAGGAGGTCCTCACCCTGACGCCGGGTCCGTTCCTCCTCGTCCGTCCAGGTGTAGGCCTCCAACGGCAGTTCCAGACTGCGGGAACTGCTCATGGACGGAGTGGCCGAGACCTTGGGCGGATTCTTGAAGTCGACCGGCGGGGCCTCCTCCGACCGGGCCCGGTCGCCCGAGCCCGACTCGGATGAGGAACAGCCGCTGAGCGCGACAGCGGCGCAGATCAGCGCCAGGCCGATCCTGGTGGTGCGCACCACGTGCCCTTCCTCGGCCTAGTACGGCTCGTAGCTGGACGCGTTGTTGTTCTGCAGCCAGCCCGGGGTGTTGCGGCGCACACCGTCGCAGGTGGTGTTGTACCGCTCGCCCTTGAAGTCCGAGTTGAAGAAGATCGCGTAGTTGTAGCGCGTGGCCGAGCACTTCGCGGATGACGCGTTGTTGCCGACTACCTGGCCCTGGCCGGGACCCGACGCCAAGAAGGTGTCGTTGTGGTGGGTCGGCTCCTCGTCGTAGTAGTCCATGAAGGACGACGACGAGTAGGACGTGGAGTGGTAGTACATGCACAGCTCTTCAGCCACGCACTTCCCGTCCTTGTAGTTGTCGAACGAGTAGGCCTGGGCCGGGGCGGCCGTGGCCACCACCGCGCCGGCCGCGAACAGGACACCGGCGATCTTTGCCGCGATACGCATGGAAATTCCCCCTTGGACAAACGTTCGGACTCCCGAACCGCAGAGGATCCTGACATGAGTTGCACCCTGTGGGGTGGTTGTGAAGATCTAGTTGACCAAAAGTCGATCATGGTGGCTGAAAGTTAATACCCAGTAACCTTCTGTGCCGGAAGTCGCTTGACAGCAGCGCAGTCGCGATGATCGTCTCTGACGCGGACATGGCGGCATGGGGCCGGGGCCCCAAATGTCGCGACCGGGTTGGGGGGACCGATGTCGAACTCACAGGAGAGCTCTGGGCTGTCACGGCGCAAGCGGGCCGTGGCTGCGCTGGCGGCGGGCGCCGTGGTGCTCGCCGGTGCCGCCGTATGGACCTCGACGTTCGTGAAGTCGCCCGCCCAGGCCGCGGCCGACGCCGGTCCTCCGGCCCCCGACATCCTCACCGCTCCCGTCGAGCGGCGCGTCCTGTCGGACACCGTCGTCACCCGCGGTGCCGTCTCCGCCTCGCAGACCGTCGACATCGCGCCGGCCGGCTCGGCCCTCGCGGACGCCACCACGCCCGTCGTCACCAAGGTGATGGTGCGATCCGGCCAGACGTTCAAGGCAGGCCGCGTCCTGGTCGAGATATCGGGCCGGCCCGTCTTCGCGCTGCCCGGGAAGCTGCCCGTGTACCGGGACCTCAAGCCGGGCACTCACGGCAACGACGTGCGCCAGCTCCAGGAGGCCCTGCGGACGCTGGGCCACTCCACCGGCACCGACGCGCCCGGCACCTTCGGTCCCGGCACCAAGCAGGCCGTCGCCGCGCTCTACGCCGCCATCGGCTACGAGGTCGTGGCCGCCGGAGGAGGCGGGGAGGGTGAGGGCGGTGATCCGGTCAGCGCCGCCCGGGGTCAGGTGAAGCAGGCCCAGCGCCAGCTCGACGAGCTGATCAACGGCGACGCGGACAAAGCGGAAAAGGTCCCGGAAAATGACGCCACCGCCATCCGTTACGCCCGCGAGGACCTGGCCGAGGCCAGGACGCGGCTCAGCAAGGCGGAGGAGGTGGCGGGCCCCATGGTGCCTGCCTCCGAGGTGGTCTTCCTCTCTGGATTCCCTGCCCGAGTCGACGCCATGACCGCCAAGGTCGGCGGTGAGGTCGGCGAGAAGCTCGCGACCGTCTCCGCGGGCCAGCTGGTGATCAAGGGATCGCTCGGCGCGCAGGAGAAGGATCTGGTACGGCCCGGTCAGCGGGTCGAGGTGCTCTCCGAGGTGTACGGAGACGAAGTGAGCGGCACGGTCTCCTCGGTGGCCGACACCCCGGCCGCCTCCGAGACTGACGACAAGGACATGGCTGCCGACCCGGGCGGCCAGGGATACACGGTCGTGGTCAAGCCGAAATCCGCGCTTCCCGCCCGCCTCGCGGGCCAGGACGTGCGGCTCACCATCGAGGCTGCCTCGTCGGGCGAGAAGGTACTCGTCGTCCCGGTGTCCGCCCTCTCCGCGGGCGCCGACTCCCGCACCACTGTCACCGTCCTGGAGCGCTCCGGTGAGCGGCGGCGGATCGAGGTCAGGCCCGGCACCTCCGGAGACGGCTATACCGAGATCACCCCCGTCAAGGGTGCTCGGCTCGTGGAGGGCGACAAGGTAGTCGTGGGTGTCTCGCGGTGAGCGCCGACACCACCACACCACCGGTCGTCGAGTTCCGGGGTGTAGGTCTCACCTATCCCGGTCCACCTCCGGTCCAGGCGCTCAATGCGTGTGAACTGGCCATCGGACAGGGCGAGTACGTCACGGTTGTCGGCCCCTCCGGCTCTGGCAAGTCCACCTTCCTCAACATCGCGGGGCTGCTCGACGGGCCCACCGAGGGCAGCTACTTCCTTGACGGCATCGATACCGGAACGCTCTCCGACGCGGACCGCACCGGGCTGCGTGGCCGGCGGATCGGGTTCGTCTTCCAGAGCTTCCATCTGCTGCCGCACCGTTCGGCCGTCGAGAACGTGATGCTGGCCATGGTCTACAACACCAGCGCGCGCCGCGGCCGCGAGCAGCGGGCCCGTGAGGCGCTGGAGCGAGTCGGCCTCGGTCACCGCACCGACGCGTTGCCCACCCGGCTGTCGGGTGGCGAGCGGCAGCGTGTCGCCATCGCTCGCGCGCTGGTTGCCCGCCCATCGCTGCTGCTGTGCGACGAGCCGACGGGAAACCTCGACACCGTGACAGCCGAGTCGATCCTGCTGCTCCTGGACGAACTCCACAGTGACGGGATGACCCTCGTGGTGATCACGCACGACCCGGAGGTGGCGGCCCGCGGACAGCGCACCGTCGCCATCCGGGACGGCATGCTCAGCGAGCAGGTGACCGCCACGTGAAGGTCCCGATACCCGGCCGTGCGAAGCGTGCGAGCCGCACCCGTACGGACCGGGCCGACCGGTCCCGGCTGAGCTCGCGCGACCTGTTGTCCGAGTCCGCGGCGGGCATCCTCCAGCGGCCCGCACGGTCCGCGCTCACAGCGCTCGGCACTGTCCTGGGCGTCGGGACCTTCGTCGCGGTCCTCGGTCTCACCGCCACTACGTCCTCGCAGATCGACTCTCGCTTTAATGAGCTGACCGCCACCGAGGTCACTGTTGAGGACACCGGCGGCGCTCAGCCCGAGTTTCTCGACAACGCCTTCCCGGCCGACGCGGACCGCCGTATCGGAAGACTCAACGGGGTGCGCCAGGCGGGCGTGTACTGGCCGGTGCGACTGGGTCCGGGGGATGTCGTCTCGGCCGCGCCTCCTGGAACCGGCGACGAGGGGGAACGAACTCAGGTCGTCGCGGCGTCCCCCGGCGTTCTCGCCGCGGCCGGGCCGGTCCTCGCTCAGGGGCGGACGTTCGACGCGTACCACGACCGGCGGGGCGAGAACGTGGCCGTGATCGGTTCGGGCCTGGCCGCACGGCTGGGCATCACCACACTCGAGACCGCGCCGGCGGTCTTTGTGGGAGACCAGGCGTTCACCGTCATCGGCATCGTCGAGGACGTCGAGCGCAAGGCGGACCTGCTGCTGTCGGTGGTGGTGCCGCGGACCGCCGCCGAGCGGATCTGGGGAAGCCCGGAGAGCGGCGAGCGGGCCAAGATGCTCATCGCGACCGACCTGGGGGCCGCCCGGCAGATCGCCTCGGAAGCAGCGCTGGCACTCGACCCCGCACACCCCGAGTACTTCAAGGTCGTACCGCCGCCCGACCCCAGAACCCTGCGCGGCAACGTCACGTCCGACCTGGACGAGCTCTTCATGTTGCTGGCCGGCATCTGTCTGGTGATCGGTGCGGTCGGCATTGCCAACACCACCTTGGTGGCCGTGCTCGAACGCACCGGTGAGATCGGCCTGCGCAGGGCGCTCGGCGCCCGCGGCCGCCACATCACGGTGCAGTTTCTGGCCGAGTCGGGTGCGCTGGGCGCGCTCGGCGGGCTGATCGGCACGAGCCTCGGCACGGTCACCGTGGTCGGCATGGCGGTCGTCCGCGACTGGACACCGGTCATCCACCCGGCGACCGTCGTCGCCGCCCCGGCGATCGGTCTGGTCACCGGGGTCCTCGCGGGGCTCTACCCCGCCTGGCGCGCCAGCCGCATCCAACCCGCAGAGGCGCTGCGCCGCTGAGGCGCACCACTCCAGGGTCGTTCAGCTCCCAGCCCTCACGGTTACCAAGGAAGAGACGTGCGAAAGACGACAGTGACAGCCCTGCTCGCTGGAGCCCTGTTCCTCTCGGGCTGCTCGAGCTCCGGTGACGGCGACGAGGCGGCGGTACCGGAGCAGCCGGACAGTTCCATCGCGCCCAGGTCGTCCAGCCTCACGGGAGATCTAGCCCTGCCCATCGAGGGCTACATCTTCTCGGAGTCCGAACTCGGCCTGATGACACGCGCGATGAGCAGCCTGGCCCAGCGCTGCATGAAGCGCTCGGGCTTCGACTACCGCCCGGACGACACCCAGTCTCCCGACATCGGGGTCATGGACCGCCGTTACGGCGTCGCCAACTCCCATACGGCGGCGCTGTACGGCTACCACTTCCCGACCCCGAAGGCCGGTGAGTCGAACACCAAGTCCCTGGGCGAGGCGGGCCGCATCACACTCGCCGGCAAGCCGCTCGCGGACGGTTCCCTCAACCCGGACGGTGGGTGCATCGGAGAGGCCAAGCGCCGGCTGGCGGGCACGGAGGAGGAGTTCGGCCCCGACAAGATCGCGCGCGAACTGAACTTGGAGAGCTTCGTGCGCAGCCAGAAGGACTCGCGCGTCGTAGCGGGCTTCCGCACGTGGTCCTCGTGCATGGCGGCCAAGGGCTACCGCTACGCCTCGCCCATGGACGCCATCGACGACCCGGAGTTCGGGACCGAGAAGACAAACCCCACCGAGATTTCGACGGCCCGAGCGGACGTCGAATGCAAGAAGAAGACCGGACTCGTACGCACCTGGTTCGACGTCGAGTCCACGTGGCAGCGGACGGAGATCGAGAAGAAGGCCGAGGAACTCGCCCGGATCAAGCGGCACAAGACGGACCAGCTCAAGCGGGCCGCAGCCGAGCTGGGCGAATCCCGGTGAACCGCCGCCGCTGCCCGACCACCTCCCATCCGCAGGACAGAAGGGACACCCATCCCATGCGTATCCGTACCTCCGCACTCACTGCCGCGCTGGCGGCCGCCGGGGCCCTCGGCATGCTCGCCACCGCCGCGCCCGCACAGGCCGACAGCATCCCCGACGGCCTGTGCGGCGGCGTCATCGATGTCGACTACTGCCTCTGGTACAACTCCGACCAGAAGGGCGGCTGGACCGCCACGTACCACGACATCGCGAACTGGGCCAACTGGAACTTCTCGAACGGTGGCCAGGGCACCAACGGTGTGGGCACGCCCGTGAAGAACAACGCCGCGTCCTACGCGAACAGCCACGACAGCAAGACCGGTGTCTCGTACTTCAACTCGAACTACGCCGGCGCCTCCGATGTCGCCCCGCCGCGCGACAAGGGCAACCTCTCCAACACCTACAACAACAACGCCTCCTTCCGCTGGCGCTGAACCGGGTAGTGGCAAAGCCCGAAAACCCCCTACAGGAGTGACCATGCGTATTCGATCGCTGCTTGTCGCCAGTGGCGTGCTCGCCGCCGGCACCATGGGCGTCTTCACCACGGCGACTCCGGCCCAGGCCGCGTCCAGATCCAGCATCTGTGGCGGGGTGCTCGAAGGAATGTTCTGCCTCTACTACAACTCCGGCCAGAAGGGCGGGGCCACCGGCACCCGGCAGAACGTCCCCAACTGGGGCGACTACAACGGCACCGGGCTTCCGATGAACTTCGCGGACTGGGGCCTCGGGACGGCCGGTGTCGGACAGAGTGTGAAGAACAACGCCGCGTCCTGGGCCAACACCGCGAACAAGTCCGGAGTTTCGTACTTCAACTCCAACTACGGCGGTGCGTACGACGTCGGTGCCCCGAACTCCAAGGGGCAGCTGGTGAACACCTACAACGAGAACGCGTCCTTCCGCTTCCGCTGAGCCGATGCCGGCCCGTAGGACCTGTTGGACCCGGTGCGGGCCCCTCCCCGGCAGGGGAGGGGCCCGTCTGCGTCAGGACCAGGTGAAGTTCGGGTTCACATGCATGCAGGCCTTGTCGTCCGCGCCGTTGAGGGCCTCGGCCGACTCCGGAGTCGAGTCGTCCTCCTTGGGAGCCTTGTAAGCGGTGCCCTCGCGCCAGTCCGCGCCGACGACGAGCGTGACGCCGGAGACGTTCGTCGTTTTCTCCACCGAACTCAGGGGAATCCCCAGAGACTTGGCGACTGCCTGGGCGTCGCCCTCCAGCTCCGCGCTCGGGTAGCGGACGACCGTCTTGTCCTCACTGAGGATCACACTCGTGTCGGCGGCCGCCCTGGTGAAGCCCTTCTGCACGAGCAGTCCGGTCACGGTGCTCGCGCGGCCGTTGGCCGCACCCAGGGTGTCGGTACGGGTGCCGTTCTGGATCTGGACCGCGATCTCGCCGTCGGCGGCCGCCGGATCCTTCGACACCTTGGTGCCGGTCTCCTTCTTCTTGTCCTTGCCGTCCAGGGCGATGTCCTCGCGCACCAGCCGGAAGAGCTTCTCGGCGTCCTCCGTGGGCTCCACGCGCGCGCCGACGTACCGGTTCGGCATCGTGGTCATCGTGATGCGCTTCGGCTCCACCTTCCGGAGCTCGTTGCTGAGGTCGTAGAGCTTCTTGACGGTGTCGAGACCCGGGTCGACGGTTATGGCCTCGGTGGCCTTCTCGGCGAGCTTCCGCAGCTTGTTCGGGTTGGTCACGGTGGCGTTCTCGCGCAGCTCGCGGACCATCGAATTCATGTACTGGTGCTGCGCCTTGGCGCGTGCGAGGTCACTGCCGTCCTCGAAGCCATAGCGGGTACGCAGCCACTGCAGGGCTTGCTTGCCCTTCACCGGGTGTTTGCCCTCCCTCAGCTTCAGACCGGAGCCGTGGCCCTGGCTGTCGAGCGAGTGGATGTTGGCGTCCACGCACACCGGGACCCCGCCGATGGCGTCCGCCATCGACACCACACCCGCGAAGTCGATCTTCATGAAGTGGTCGATGTGGATACCCGTGAGCTCTTGCCAGGTGGCCACCGTGCAGCCGGGCCCGCCGTGACCGAGGCTCTGGTTCGTCATCGCCCGGCCGTTGCTCGCCGGGTACTCCTTGTCATTGTCCGGATCCGTGCACTTTGGGATCTGGACCAAAGTGTCGCGGGGCATGCTGATCACCGACATGTTGCTGCGGTCCGCGGACACGTGCAGCAGCATCTGGACATCGGCGAGTGGAGTCGCCCCGAACGTCTCCTTGGCGCCGCCGAGTTTCTGGTTCTCCTTCGAGTCCCGCGCATCGGAGCCGATGAGCAGGATGTTCAGAGGAGTCTGGCCGGCCGCGTTGGGCTTCGGCTTGGCGATCTCTGTGTCCCCGAGGTTGAGATCGTCCTTCTTGATCTTGCCGTTGAGGTGCTCGTAGTAGAGATAACCGGTCCCTGCGGTGCCAAGTATCAGTACCGCCAGCACTGTCGCGGACCAGCGCAGCACCCGGCGTTTGCGCCGCGGAGCCGCTGTATCACCGCCCCCGCGATGTCGTCCTCCGCTGTGCGGATCTCCCCCGGAGCCGCCTGCCTCACCGGGGTCGCGCGGACTGTCGTCCCAGCCGGGTTCCCCGTCACGCCGGACGCGTGGTCTCGTCCCCTCCCCACGCACACTGCTCCCTACCATCTCCCTGCCCCTCCCACCCCTGTACCTGACAAACGGGCCCGTCGCGTGCCCTTCCGGAGCACCCGCGTCTTGTTAGACGCACTGGCGCCCTGAAGGATGCACTCGCGTCCTGTCAGACGCGTGACGGACCCGTTAGGTCACTTGGCACACTCAACCTTGTCCGCTGTGGACTTCTCGACGTCCCCCGGCGCCGTCGACGGAGTGGTCAAGGAAACCCCCGCCCCCTTGAAATCTTCTCCCAGGGTCAGCGTGATCGCGGGCAGGCCCTGAGAGTTGGTCACGCTCTTGCCCGGCTTCATCGCCGCCCCGGACAGACCCATGAGGTCGGCGAGCCTGCGTGCTTGATCGGCTTGGTCGGGAGCGTACTCGACAGTTGTCTTCTGCAGCGTCACCCCGGCGTTGCCCGCGTTCTCGGACTTGGTCACGCCTTCGTCGATCTGCAGCCAATTGAGGGTTTCCTGTGCGGACCCCGCGGGAGCGCCGCCGTTGAGAACCCTGACGCGCACCTCGGAGGCGTCGGCCTTGGTTCCCTTGAGCCGGGCGGCCACGGCTGCCTTCTCCTTCTTCTCCTTCTGCTTCACCGCGGTGAGCGACACGTCGTCCTTGATCAGGGCGAACAGGTCTTTGGCCTGGGCCTCTTTGAGGACGACCGTCGCCTTGACCTTCTCGGCCGGGTTGTCGACGACCGGAACCGTGGTGAAGGACAGGTTCTTCATGTCGAACTTCCCCAGCTCCAAGCCCAGATCACGGAGCTTGGTGATACTGCTGATCTTCGAGTCGACGGTCAGCGCCTTGGTGCCCGCCTCCGCCAGTTTCACCAGTTTCGTCGGGCTGGTGAGGGTGCCCTTCGACTTGAGCTTGCGCATCAGGGAGCTGAGGAACTGCTGTTGGAGCTCGATCCGGCTCAGGTCGCCGCCGAAGCCCACGGAATGGCGGGTCCGGACGAAGGCGAGCGCCTCTTCGCCCTCGATGGTGTGCTCGCCCTTGGACAGCTTGAGCTTGGAATCCGGGTCGTTGATGTCCTTGGCCAGACAGACATCGACGCCCTCGACCGCCGAGGTCAGCGTCTTGACCGCGTTGAAGTCGGCGATCATGAAGTGGTCCAGCTTGATACCGGTCAGCTCGGTGACGGTCCGCATCGTGCAGCTGGGCGTCCGTCCTTCTTGGCCGAGGCTGTTGTTGAAGCGAATGCCCTGCTGACCCGGGATGACCTTGGTCGTGCCGTCCTCCTGCTCCGTCGGACAGTCCGGGATGTCCGTGATCAGGTCGCGCGGAATGCTCAACGCGGTCGCATTCGTACGGTCCTTCGAGACGTGCAGCAGAAGGGTGGTGTCGGCATGCCCGGCGCTTCCGGAGTCGCCGTAGCCGCTGTTCCCGCTACCGGTGCGCTTGTCCGTGCCGACCAGCAGGATGTTGATCGCCCGGTCCTTGCTGAAGCCGCCGGTGCCCGCGCCGTCGTCGGAGACGGACGTGATGTTGTTGTTGAGGTGCTGGTAGTAGAGGTAGCCGCCCACGCTCGCCCCGACCAGCAGGAAGGCCATCGTGCCGCCCGTCCAAACCAAGATCTTCTTGGCCTTCGACTTCTTCGGCCCGCCCTTGCGCCGACCTGGCGGAGGGGCCTGTGGCGCGCGTCGTCTGCGCGGTCCTGGGACGCCTGGGTCCGGTGCCTCCTCTGGAGTGCCCCGGCGCTCCCGGCCCGGCGCGGTACGCCCACGTGGGGGTACCGCGGTGGTACCCGCGGCTCTCCCGGCGCGGGGGCCCGGCACCGCCCGCTGCTCTGCGGAACTCTGCAGTCGCAGTTCGTAGTCACCGGTATTGGGGTTGAGTACCCACTGGTCTGCGGGATCGATATCGTCCGCCCGCCCACGGCCTTGCGCGTCCACGGTTGCTTGAGTCCTCCGTCGGGGCCACGCGGCGTCTTTCCCCCTCAAAAGACGCTCGGTCAGTCGGTCCAACCAGTGCGCGACCTCAGGACAGACCTCAGGACCGGGTGCACCGGATCGCTCACACTATCCGCCCAGTTCGGCGTACAGCGACGACGGTGAGAAATTCCACTTCCCTACAACCGGGCAATCCACCCAATTCTTTGAACGTACGTTCCCCGTCTTGGTGTGCTCTTTACTCAGAGGCCTGTTCGGGCGTTAACCGCAGGCGTCCTCGGCTGCCGTGTTCCCGCGGAAAGTCGGCGCGGGGCTCGGTGTCAGCGAGGGGTCCTCGGGCCGCTTTGCGCCCGATTTGCCGTCATCTTGGCCGAATTCCTGGTCGAGGCCCGCACCCCGCTCCTCCCCGCTCTCCTCATAACTCCCGTCATAGGGCTCGTAGTTGTGCGAATCGCCGTACGCGTCCCCGTTGCCGACCGGCTCCGAGCCACTCCTCTTTGTGCCGGAATCCTCCGGAAGTTCCTTCGACACCTCCAACGGTGCGTCCATGCGCAGCCGTTCGAAGAGTTTCTCCGCCGCGGGCTCCACGAGCTGGTCACGATTGGCGTTGTAGGCGTACGACTCCCGCGGCACCGTAAGGAATTGCACACGTTCGGTGGGGATGTTGCGCATGCCCCGGACCAGGTCGTACAGGCCCCGCAGGCTCGCGAGGCCCGGGTCGGTGGTGAGCGACGAGGTCGCCGCGTCCAGCACCGGATAGAGCTTCGCCGGATTCAGCAGTACGTCATTGCTGCGCACCTTGTTGACGAGGGCGCCCAGGAAGCGCTGCTGGCGGTCCATCCGGTCGGTGTCGCTGCCGTCGCCGATGGTCTTGCGGGCGCGTACGTACCCGAGGGCCTGCTCGCCGTTGAGCTTCACCTTGCCGGCGGGCAGCCGGAGCTTGGCGGCGGGATCGTCGATCGGCTCCTTCAGGCAGACCACGACCCCGTCGACGGCGTCGACCATGTCCTTGAAGCCGTGGAAGTCCACGACCATGTGGTGATCGATCCGGATGTCGGTCAGCTTCTCGACCGTACGGATCGTGCACGCCGAACCGCCGCTCTGGAAGGCGTGGTTGAACATCGCGAACGTCGGCGAGGTGCGGCTGCCGTCGGGCCGGCGGCAGCTCGGCACGTCCACCATCAGATCCCGGGGGAGGGAGACCGCGGTCGCGCTGCGCCGGTTCGCCGGGAGGTGCAACAGGATGGTGGTGTCGGACCGCTCGGTGCCGGAGTCCCGCCCGTACTTCTGGTTCCCGTCCCCCGACCGTGAGTCCGACCCGATCAGCAGGATGTTCTGCGCGTCGCGCGCCAGTGAGGTCGGGCGCTCCTTCTCGTACCGCGCGAGTTCGGCGGCCGTGTCGTCGTCCGACGTGATGTTGCCGTTCAGCTTCTCGTACAGCACCCAGCCGGCTCCCGCGGCGCCCACCACGACCACGACGACGCCGATCGCGATGTACCGCAGCCATCGCCGCCGACGCCGCCTGACCCCGGCCCCGATGGGAGACGCACCGACCCCGGGCCCGACCGGGGCCCGTGCCGCACCGTGCGTCCCTCCGGCGTCGCTCACGTCTGAGTCCACCCCTCATGGCGTACGGACCTACTCCTACGACCATGGCCCGGGAGGGGGCGGGGGGCTTCGGGGGGTGGGCTGAATGGGGGACGGGGGTTTCCTCGCCCCCGCCGCCCCTACCCGTCCCATCCCGTTCCTGGGGGCTCCGCCCCCAGACCCCCGACGGGCAGGGACGCAAGGTCGGGATGCGAGTGCGGGTGAGTCGTGGCTGGGGTGCGCAGTTCCCCGCGCCCCTAAAAGACTGCGCAGTTCCCCGCGCGCCTGAGGTATTTCAGCCTCTCCGGCGTTTGAGGAGCGGGGGTTCGGGGGCGGAGCCCCTGAAAAGGGACGGGAATGGGTAGGGGCGGCGGGGGCGAAAAACCCGGCCCAGCCACCCCGGAGGCGAGGTCAGCGGCGAGCCGTAGCCGAAACCCGCTCACTCTCGATCCGCTTCGCCACCACATCCTCCCCGACCTGCGAAAGGTTCCGGCACAACACCACGGACCCCCCGACAGCCAGCGGAGCGAAGAGCCCGGCGCTGAGCCCCTCCCACGTGTCGTAGGAAAGAGCGGACAACAGCCGGGCCCCGGGCCCAGCCAGCCCCAGCGCGGGCGCATCCGCACGAGCCCGCTCCACAACCTCCGCCCCCGTCAGCTCCGCCCCGGCGACAACCAAGGACGGCGCCTCCGGATCCAGCGGCCCGTACGCCTGGAAGACATCCCCCTGCCCGGGCACCTCGACGGCATAGTCGGCGTATCCGGCAGGCACCTGGGCGAACCGCCGCCCGAGCGGCGCGAGCGACAACGCCACCCGCTCCCCGGAACACGCGAGCCCGGTCTCGAACTGCCCGGGCCCGGCCACCACATGGTCGGCGGCACCCGCATCACCCCCGACATCCGCCACGACCCCCACGGAGGAACAGGCGAGCAGCCACACCGCCGTCTGCCAGTGCGCGGGCAGCAGCAACGCGACCCGCTCACCGGGCTCGGCGGCCAGCTCGCCCTGGAGCAGGTTGGCGGTCTTGGCCACCCAATTGGCGAAGGTGGCCACGGACAGTTCGACACGTTCACCCGTGGCGTCGTCGTAGAAGGTCACCAGGGGGCGCGCGGGATCCGTGGCGAGCGCGGATCGCAGCAGGTCGGCAGGGGTGCGGTCGGTGGCGTTCACGGGACGCAAGGGTACGCGGACACCCGCCCGGGCGGGTGAGCGAGGGCCACCGGTTCGGCGGAGTCGGGCCGACGGTCCGTCAAATCCCAGATGGACAGATAAGTATGACTATGTCCAGGATCAGGGGCATGCGCGGATATCTTGCTTCCTCGATCGCCGTCACGTGTGCGGCCGCCCTGGCCTTCCCCCTGGCCCTGTCCACCGACGCCGTGGCCGCACCCCCGGCGGCCGAGAGCCCGACCACCGACCGGGCGACACCGGACAGACCGGCATCCGACCGGACGGCCAGGGCCCGACCGGAAACGCCGAGCACCTCGAAGACGCCGGCCGAGAACGCCACGTCGGCCGGGACAGCCGCGGGAGCCGCCGCCCCAGCCCCAGCCCCAGCCCTCGCCCCCGCCGGCTCCGCGACCGACAGATCGATCCCCGGCAGCACCCAGTCCCTCCCCCTCGCGCCCCTCACCCCACCCCCCAGCGACCGCACCCTGCCCCCCACGTCCGCCCCGGCCTCCACCCCCGCCACCACTCAAGGCCTCCCGCGCCGCGACGTACGCCACTTCTCCCTCGTCGGCGTCGTCTGGGACAACCCGGACACGGAACTCCAGGGTCGGGTCCAGGTCCGTACCCGCGCGAGCGGCACCGCGAAGTGGTCCGTCTGGCAGGACGTGGACACGCACAACCACGAGCACGCGGCGGACCCGGACACGGCGGAGCGCACCTCCGGGCGGGTGCGGGGATCCACGGCCCCCCTGTGGGTCGGCGACTCGGACGGTGTGGAGGTCCGCGTCCAGGCGGAGGCGGACGGCAGGCCGGAGGCGGACGGTCGGGCCGTCGCCGGCGACCCCCTCCCCAGGGGCCTGCACATCGAACTGATCGACCCCGGCGTCGACCCGACCGCCGAGCCCCCGCCCGGCCAGGCCTCCGGAGTGGACACCCCGCGGGGCAACGTCCTGTCCCCCGAGGCCGCGGCCTCCTCCGCCGTCAACGCCGACCTCGCCCCGCTCGGCGCGACCGCGATCCCCGCCCTCAGCCAGAAGCAGACGGAGGCGGACCTGGTCGCGACCCGCGGCGAGACGGCGGAAGCGGCGGGCGCGAAGGACAAGCCGGGCGGCGCGAAGGACAAGCCGGCCGTGAAGGACAAGCCGGGTACGACAGGCAAGACCGGCACGATCGGCCCCGACGACGCGGCGGACACGGGGGCGGACCAGCGCGTGAAGCCGTACATCGGCGCACGTCCGCGCATCGTCACCCGCCGGGGCTGGGGTGCCGACGAGACGCTCCGCGAGCGGAACTTCAGCTACACGAAGACCGTGAAGGCCGCCTTCGTCCACCACACCGCGTCGGGCAACAACTACCGCTGCGCGCAGGCGTCTTCAGTCATCCGCAGTATCTACCGCTACCACGTGAAGAGCAGCGGCTGGCGGGACATCGGCTACAACTTCCTCATCGACAAGTGCGGAAACATCTACGAGGGGCGGGCCGGAGGCGTGGCCAAGCCGGTCATGGGCGCACACACTCTCGGTTTCAACACCAACAGCATGGGGATCGCGGTCCTCGGGAGCTTCGGTGCCTCGAACCCGCCCGCCGCCGCGGTGAAGGCGATCGCGAAGCTCACGGCGTGGAAGCTCGGCCTCTTCGGAGCGAACCCGAAGGGCAAGACCTACCTCAAGTCCGGGGGCGGAAATCTCTACCGAAAAGGAAAGAACGTACGACTCAATGTAATCTCCGGTCACCGGGATGGTTTCGCCACCGAATGCCCGGGCGGCCGACTCTACGCGAAGCTCGGCACGGCCCGTGTGACTTCGGCCCGCTACCAGGGACGATGAGGTCCGGTCGGCGGGAAGGGTGAGCCCGGCAAGCCGGGGTCCCAGCCCCGGCGGCTCCCCACAGCCATACCTCCCCCAGAGGCGCCCCACAGCCATCGAAACGGTCTGCATACACTGGCCGGTCGAAAGACAGTTCGACCGGCCCCATCAGGAAGCAGAGACGACAGGTGACAGAAGCGATCCTCCTGGTCGGCGGCAAGGGCACACGGCTGCGCCCCCTCACGGTGCACACGCCGAAGCCGATGGTTCCGGCGGCCGGGGTACCGTTCCTCACGCACCAGCTGGCACGGGCGAGAGCGGCGGGGGTCGAGCACATCGTGCTCGCCACGTCCTATCTGGCCGAGGTCTTCGAGCCCCACTTCGGCGACGGTTCGTCGCTGGGGCTCCACATCGAGTACGTCACCGAGGAGGAGCCCCTCGGCACCGGCGGCGCCATCCGGAACGTGGCCTCCCGGCTGAGATCGGACCCCGACGACCCGGTCCTCATCTTCAACGGGGACATCCTGACGGGCCTGGACATCCCGGCCCTCATCAGCACGCACCGGTCGTCGGGCGCGGACGTCTCCCTGCACCTCACGAGGGTGACGGACCCGAGGGCGTACGGACTGGTCCCCACGGACTCGGCGGGCCGGGTCCAGGCGTTCCTGGAGAAACCCCAGACCCCCGAGGAGATCGTCACCGACCAGATCAACGCGGGCGCGTACGTCTTCCGCCGCTCGGTGATCGACGCGATCCCGGTCGGCCGCCCGGTCTCGGTCGAACGGGAGACCTTCCCGGAGCTCCTCGCCTCCGGCGCCCACCTCCAGGGAATGGTCGACTCCACCTACTGGCTGGACCTGGGCACCCCGGGAGCCTTCGTACGCGGCTCGGCCGACCTGGTCCTCGGCCGCGCTCCGTCCCCGGCCGTCCCGGGCCGCTGCGGGGACCGCCTGGTCCTCCCGTCGGCCACGGTCGCCTCCGACGCCAAACTGACCGGCGGCACCGTCGTCGGCCACGGCGCCACCGTCGGCGAGGGCGCCCGCATCTCCGGCAGCGCCATCCTCGACGGCGCGGTCATCGCCCCCGGCGCGGTCATCACCGACTCCCTGATCGGCGCCCGCGCCCACGTAGGAGCCCGCTCGATCCTCACAGGCGCCGTCGTAGGCGACGGCGCCTCGGTAGGCCCCGACAACGAACTCCGAGAAGGCGTACGCATCTGGTGCGACGCCCAAATCCCAGCGGCAGCACTCCGCTTCTCATCGGACCAGTAACACCACCTGAACCAACTGGCTTCACCAAGGGGGGAGCAGAGCCTGCGCACGCAATCTGGCGCAGGCTCACTTCTTGAGCAGGCCGCACTCTTCAGCCCGGTCCAGGCACATCTCAGCCCGTCCGGCGTTTGAGGACGAGCGCGTTCAGCGCGATACGGGGGTTCGGGGGCGGAGCCCCTGAAAAGGGACGGGAATGGGTAGGGGCGGCGGGGGCGAGGAAACTCAAAGCCGCCCAATATCCCCCCGAGGCATCCGCGGCTGACGCCGAGCCGGAGTCCGCCCACTCAACAAAATCAGCCGAGCAGCCCGATGCCGCTGCCCCGCATAAGGCTCCAACAACGACAACATGACGGAGTCATCCGCATCCCGGTCCCCGGCCAACGCATACCCCACGATCCCGGGAAGGTGCAGGTCCCCGACCGTCACCGCATCCGCCGCCCCATGACTCCGCTGCACAACCTCCGCCGAGGTCCAGGGCCCCACCCCCGCCACCACCTCAAGCCGCTCCTGGGCCCGCCCCGCCTCGAACCCCACGGCCTCCTCCATCCGCCGAGCCACCCGAACGACCCGCAGAATCGTCGACGCCCGCTTGTTGTCGACCCCGGCCCGATGCCACTCCCACGAGGGAATCAACGCCCACACCCGAGGCTCGGGCATCACGAACATCCCCCCACCCCGACCCACCAGAGGCCCGGGCCCAGGCGCAGGCACCCCGTACTTCCGCACAAGCAACCGCCAGGCCCGATACGCCTCGTCCGTCGTGACCTTCTGCTCAAGAACCGACGGAATCAACGACTCCAGCACCAGCCCCGTACGTGTGAGCCGCAACCCGGGCCGCCGATGCCGGGCCACCGCCACCAGCCGATGCCGCGGCTCGAAGGCATCGGGATCGTCCGACTCCCCGAGCATCAGGGGCAACTGCTCCAGCAACCACTCGGCCCCGGGCCCCCACGCCTCCGCCTCGACGACCCCCGCCCGCACGGACACCCGCAGGGTCCCGGGCCCGACCGGCGTGAGGCTGGCCCGCCACACGGCCCCGTCGGGCGTCGTCCGGAAGGTCGGATCGGCGGGCCCCCGCCGCAACGGCCCGAGCACGAGCCCGAGATCCAGAGGCCACGGCGGCACCCACGTCCGCGTACGCCCGCCGAGTCCGGCAGACCGGCCCGCCTGCCCGGGCACGACGACATGCCCGCCGCGCACGGTCGTACGCGTCGGCCGAGGATCAAAACGTCCGGCCACGATGGGGTCCTAGGGCTTGGGGCGCTCGGTAATGCCGTACGAGACTAGGGGGGATGCGAAAGTCCCGCACCGCACCCGCGGCGTCCGGGACCTTCACAGAACCCCGTCGGCGCTCAACGCACCTCGATGAACGCCCCCGCATCCCGCTCCGGCCGAGCCTTCGGCTCCTCCGCCGCATGCCCGACCGCGACGGCCCCCATGGGATCCCACCCCTCCGGCAGCCCGAGCACGTCCCGCACGACCTCCCGGCAGAACATCGTCGAGGACACCCACGCGGACCCGAGCCGCTCCCCGGCGAGCGCGACGAGGAAGTTCTGCACCCCGGCGCCCGCGGCGACCACGAACATCTCCCGCTCGGCCCCGTCCCGCCGCTCGTCCCCGTACGTGTGGGACCCGTCCATGACGAGGCACGGCACGACGAGATAAGGCGCGCCCCGCAGCACGTCCCCGCGCCGCACGCGCTTGGCGATGGACTCCTCGCTCTTCCCGTCCCGCTCCAGATCGGCGACCCAGGCGTCCCGCATGGCGTCGAGCAGCCGCGTCCGCGACTCGGCCGACTCCAGGAGTACGAATCTCCAGGGCGTCGTGTGATGTGGTGCGGGCGCGGTCACGGCTGCGGCCACCGCACGCCGTACGGCATCGGGGTCGACGGGCTCGTCGGTGAAGGCCCGTACGGTACGCCGCTGGGTGACGGCCTCCCGGACGGCCTCGGAGGTGCCGAGCCGGAACATGTCGTCGTGCGCGCTCCGGACCATGCCTCGCGTCCCTTCGTCCTCGCCGCTCGTGCCCACCACGTGGGGCAATCCGCGCACGACGGCGACAGGCAGGCCGGCGGCCTTGCCCTTGACCAGGTCACCGGCGGAGGCGAGCTCGTCGGCGGTGGCGACGACGGTGGCGCTGAGCGGGTTCCCGTGCGCGTCCGTGCCGCCCCGCAGATCGTCGAGCACGCGCACTCCGGCGGCCCCGATGGCGACATCGGTGAGCCCGGTCCGCCAGGGCCGCCCGAACGTGTCCGTGACGACGACCCCGACCTCGACCCCGAGCGCGTCCCGCAGCCCGTCGCGGATCGCGCGCGCGGAGGCGTCGGAGTCCTCGGGCAGCAACAGCACGGTCCCGGAGGGCGTGTTGGAGGCGTCGACGCCGGCGGCGGCCATGATGAGCCCCTGCCGGTTCTCCACGATCCGCAGCGGCCCGCGCCGCGCGACGACCCGCACGGTCTCGGCGTCGATGGCGGCCTCCCGGTCCGCCGCCTCGACGATCCGCCCCTCGGCCTTGGACACGATCTTCGAGGTGACCAGCAGTACGTCCCCGTCGACAAGACCCGGCTCTGTACTCGCGATCAGCTTGGCGAGATCGTCCCCCGGCCGTACCTCGGGCAGTCCGGGCAGCGCCCAGACCCGGAAGCCGGGCACGCCCGACGGCAGCCCTTCGTCCCCGGCCGGAGCCGGAGCCGGGCTCGCGGAAACCTCGTCGTTCATGTGCCCCGTACCCCCGAACTCGTCACTCCTGAGATCGTCGTCGCTCAAGCGCCCCGCACCTCCTCCGCCAGCGCCAGCGCCTGACGGGCCATCTCGGCCGTCGCGTCCAGGTCGGTCATCATCAGGGGCACGGCCCGGCACCGGATACCGGCGGCGGTGACCTGCTCCACCGTCCCGGCGTCCACGGTGTCGACGAGCCAGCCGTCGAGAAGTCCCGAGCCGTAGTGCTCGGCGACCGCGCCGGCCGTGGACTCGACGCCGACGGCCGCGAGGACCTTGTCGGCCATGCCGCGCACGGGCGCGTCACCGACGATGGGGGAGAGGCCGACCACCGGGACGCCCGCCTCGGCGATGGCCTCCCGGATGCCGGGCACGGCGAGGATGGTGCCGACGGAGACGACCGGGTTGGACGGCGGGAAGAGGATCACGTCGGCCGAGGCGATCGCCTCCAGCACCCCGGGCGCCGGCTTGGCCTGGTCGGCGCCGACGGGCACCACCGCGTACGCGTCCACGGAGGCTCGCAGCCGCACCCAGTACTCCTGGAAGTGGATGGCCTTGCGCTCGCCGTCGATCTCGACGGCCACATGGGTCTCGATGCGGTCGTCCGACATGGGGATCAGCCGGACGCCCGGCTTCCACCGGTCGCAGAGCGCCTCGGTGACGGCGCTGAGGGGATACCCGGCGCTCAGCATCTGTGTCCGCACGATGTGCGTCGCGAAGTCCCGGTCGCCGAGCCCGAACCACTCCGGCCCGACCCCGTACGCCGCGAGCTCCTCCTTGAGGTGGAAGGTCTCGTCGGTCCGCCCCCAGCCCTGCTCCTCGTTGATACCGCCGCCGAGGGTGTACATCACCGTGTCGAGGTCCGGGCAGACCTTCAGCCCGAAGAGGTGGATGTCGTCCCCGGTGTTGCCGATGACCGTGACGTCCGCGTCCGGCGCGGCCTGCTTCAGACCACGCAGGAACCGTGCACCACCGATGCCGCCTGCCAGAACCACAATGCGCATGCATTCAGTCTTGCAGGCGGCTACGACAACGCGTCAGCCGGTTACGAGACCTCGGCCACAGTCCCGGACTCCGCCGCGCACCGCACCGCGTGCATCGGCATCTCCGTCAACCCGGGGTAGTACACGTGCAGGCTTATGGCCGGATCGAGCGAGTCGTTGACGACCTCGTGCACGTACCCGGGCGCGAACACACGCTGAGCGCCCGCGCCCAACGCGCGCGTGCCCCGCTCGGTGCGCTCGGTCAGCGCGCCCTCCAGGACGGTGAGTACGCCGGAGGAGCGGCCGTGGTCGTGCAGCCCGCTGCCCTGCCCGGGCACCCAGGAGAGCAGCCACACCTCGTAGCCGGGCCCGGTGCGCAGCCGGTGGTACCAGCGGGAGGTGGCGTCGTACTCGACGAGGTGCTCCCACTGGGAGCGGTCGGCGGCGATGGAGCGGGCGAGGCCGACGAAGTCGGCCACCGTGGCCGGGTGCTCGCGCGGCGCCTGGAGGAGGTGCGGTACTTCGAGGATGTCGCCGGCGATCTGGAGGTCGCTGTCGCTGTTCATGGGTGCGGTGGGTTCCTCGGCGGAAGAGAGTGCTGGAGGACTGGGGTGTCACGTACCGTCCGCCCGGGTCGCGGGCATGAGGTGTGCCCTTGGTACGGGCGAGGGGACCAGCGGCCGGGTCCTGGTCAGTGGACTCGGCGGCAGCCGGAGCGCGGTTGGCTCAACAGCTGTGACAGCAACAGAAACAGCTACAGCGAGCGTGGGCAGCACCGAGGGACCCGGCGGTGCGGGTCGAGGTGAGTGCCAAGTTCGCGAGCATGCCCACTAGGACACCGGTTCACACTCGGACTGTCAACTTGATGTCCGGTATGTGGGCGATGTTTCACCTCATCCGGTTCATCTCTGTGGCGAAAGGTTTGTGCAGGAGCTTGCGAGGACACATGGCGCACAACCGGGCGCACGAACCTCGTCGCGATCCAGCGATCCATGCGGCATCCGTGTGATCCACATGTGATCCGGTTCGCTTCGTCGTCCGTACAGGAACGAGATCGAACTTCTGAGCGTCCTTCTTCGTACAGGTCCTGCACGGAGACGGAGCCCGGCCGGGTCCCTATTCGGCTGTCAGGGTTTATGCCGATTTGAACACTTTCCGCAAAGCCTTGGTTCCGCAGAGTGAATAAGGGGCCCAATAGCAGATCTCGGCTTGACTGGCCCGGATCGGCACACTTGTAATTTCACTCGTGTCGTTCAGCCGAAATCGGTAACGGCAGCATCACGGGGACGCGAGACGGACGAGGGGCGCACATGACCGAGCTGTTTCAGGAACTGCTGGTCGACGAGGCCGAAGAGGAGCTCGGCTGGCAGGAGCGGGCGCTCTGCGCGCAGACCGACCCCGAGTCCTTTTTCCCCGAGAAGGGCGGCTCCACCCGCGAGGCCAAGAAGGTCTGCCTCGCCTGTGAGGTCCGCTCCGAGTGCCTCGAATACGCACTCGCCAACGACGAACGTTTCGGCATCTGGGGCGGCCTGTCCGAGCGTGAACGGCGCCGCCTGAAGAAGGCCGCCGTCTGATCGTGGCTTGATCACGACCTGATCGCCGGCTGTGCGCCGCCCGACCGAACGGCGCACACCCCTACGTTCCGATACGTAACGAACGGCCCGTCGCAGGTGGGTTATCCACAGGCGGCGGGCCGCTCTGCTGCCCAGCCGTTAGTGTGGGCCTCCGTCCGAGACGCCCCGCTGTCCTCTGGGGGCACAGGCGTCCACCGCAGTCCATCGAACCGGGGCCCGTACCTCGATGTCCGTGCACAGCCATTCGGCAGGTCAGTACGACACTGCCACGCCCGAGTTCCCACGGCACGTGGTCACCGCAGTGCTCGTCTCGCACGACGGTGCCCGCTGGCTCCCCGACGCCCTCGCCGGGCTGCTCGGTCAGGAACGCCCCGTACAGAACGCCGTGGCGGCCGACACCGGCAGCGCGGACGACTCCGCGCGGCTGGTCACCGACGCCCTCGGCGCCGACCGGGTGCTGCACCTCGCCCGGCGCACCGGCTTCGGCCAGGCCGTCGAGGAGGCCGCCCGCACGGCCGGCGTGCTGACCCCGGACGACCTGCCGTACCTCAAGCGCCCCAGCGGCTGGGACCCGGTCACCCGCACGTGGCGCGACGACGCGTACGACATGCCGGAACTGCCCCACGGCGAGCCCGAGCAGTGGCTGTGGCTCCTGCACGACGACTGCGCCCCCGAGGCCGACGCCCTGGCCCAGCTGCTGCGGGTCGTGGAGAACGAACGGGAGCTCGGCAAGGAAGTCGCGATCATCGGCCCCAAGCTGCGTGGCTGGTACGACCGCAGACAGCTTCTGGAAGTCGGCGTCACCATCGCGCACAGCGGCCGTCGCTGGACCGGCCTCGACCGGCGCGAGCAGGACCAGGGCCAGCACGACCACGTCAGGCCCGTGCTCGCCGTGTCCACCGCAGGCATGCTGATCCGCCGCGACGTCTTCGAGGAGCTCGGCGGCTTCGACCGCCGGCTGCCCCTGATGCGTGACGACATCGACCTGTGCTGGCGCGCCCAGGCCGCCGGCCACCGCGTCCTCGTCGCCCCCGAAGCGGTCGTGCGGCACGCCGAGGCGTCCTCCCGCGAGCGGCGCACCGTCGACTGCGTGGGCCGCACCTCCGCTTCCCCGCACAAGGTCGACAAGGCCGGCGCGGTCTACACCCTCCTCGTCAACAGCCGCAGCGCGGCGCTCCCCTGGATCCTCGTACGGCTCGTCATCGGCACGCTGCTGCGCACGGTCGCGTACCTCGTGGGCAAGGTCCCCGGACAGGCGGTCGACGAGATCCGCGGCCTCCTGGGGACACTGCTGCGCCCGGAGCGCATCCTCGCGGGCCGGCGCAGGCGAGGCCGCCCCCAGGTCGACAAGGGCGAGCTGCGCCCGCTGTTCCCGCCGCCCGGCGCGACCGTACGGGCCACCATCGAACAGGCCGCGGGCAACCTCACGGGCAGCTCCGACCCGGAGCTGAACGCGGCGGGACGGCACGGCAGCGCCGTCGAGTCCGGGCCCGGCGGTGACGACGCCGACTTCCTGGAGGTCGAGCAGTTCGCCCGCCTCAAGCGCGTCGCCCGCAAGCCGGGACCGATGCTCTTCGTGGCCCTCCTCCTCATCTCGCTCGTCGCCTGCCGCGAACTCCTCGGCAGCGGCGCGCTCTCCGGCGGCGCGCTGCTGCCCGCCCCGGCCGACTCCTCCGAGCTGTGGTCGCGCTATCTGGACGCCTGGCATCCGGTCGGCGCCGGTGGCACCCAGTCCGCGCCGCCGTACCTCGCGCTCGTCGCGATGCTCGCGAGCCTGCTGTTCGGCTCCACCGGGCTCGCCGTCACCGTGCTGCTGGTCGGCTCGGTGCCGCTGGCCGGCTTCACCGCCTACTTCGCCTCCCGGCCGCTCGTCCAGTCACGCCTGCTGCGCGCCTGGGCGTCCGTGGCGTACGCCTTCCTGCCCGCCGCCACCGGCGCGCTCGCGGGCGGCCGCATCGGCACGGCCGTACTCGCCGTGCTGCTGCCCCTCATCGCGCGCGCGGGCATCGCGGCCAGTGGCCTCGCCTCGGAGACCGCCCGCGGCAGCTGGCGCGCCACCTGGGCGTACGCGCTGCTGCTGACCCTCGCCACCGCCTTCACGCCGATCGTGTGGCCCATCGCGCTCGTGCTGGGCGTCGCCCTGCTGGTCGTGCGCCGCGGCGAGATCACCGCCTACGGGCCGCGCTTCCTCGCGCAGCTCGGCACCCCGCTGCTCGTCCTCGCCCCCTGGTCACTGACGCTGCTGCCGTTCGGCTTCTTCCAGGAGGCCGGCATGGAGTACGGGTCGGGGGCGGCCTCCGCGCTCGACCTGCTGGGCGGCAGCCCGGGCGGCCCCGGGACCGTCAGCGGGCTGATGCTCATCGGCATCGTGTGCGCCGCAGTGGCCGCGCTGGTGCGTACAGAGCGTCAGTTGGGAATCTGGACCGCCTGGGCGGCCGGCCTGGTGGCGCTCGTTTTCGCCGTCCTGTCCAACAGCTCCACCTGGGCCGGACCGGCCACCCTCGTCTACGGCCTCGCCTTCCTCGCCGCCGCCGCGCTCGGTGCCGACGGCGCCCGCTCGCGCGTGGCCGAGCAGAGCTTCGGCTGGCGCCAGCCGCTCGCCGTGCTCATCGCGTTCGCCGCGGCGGCCGGCCCCCTGCTCGTCGCCGCCGGGTGGATGATCCGCGGCGCGGACGGGCCCCTGGAGCGCCGCGATCCCGTCCAGGTGCCCGCGTTCGTCGCCGAGGAGAGCGGCACCCGCGACCAGGCCCGCACCCTCGTCCTGGACAGCGCCTCGCCGGCCGAGGTCGGCTACATGCTCGTCCGGGGCTCCGGCGCCCGCCTCGGTGACGCCGAACTGGCCGCGGCGGACGGCGAGAACAAGCCGCTCGACAAGGTCGTCGCGAACCTCGTGGCGGGCTCCGGCGCCGACCAGGCCGACCAGCTCGGCGGCTTCGCCGTGCGGTACGTCCTCGTGCGCGGCGGCGCGCCCCGCGAGGTCAGCCGCGTCCTGGACGCCACCCCCGGCCTGAGCCGGCTGAGCCAGCAGGACGGCAGCGCCCTGTGGCGCGTCGACCGGCAGGTGGCCCGCGCGGCCATCGTCCCCGGCTCCGGCGACCCGCAGCCCATCGCCGCCGGTCCCGTCGAACTGCACACCAAGATCCCCGCCGGTGCAGACGGCCGCGTCCTGCGCCTGGCCGACACCGCAGACCCGGGCTGGACGGCCACCCTCGACGGCAAGCCGCTCACCAGGACCACGGTCGACGGCTGGGCACAGGGCTTCGAGCTGCCCGCCACCGCGGGCCGGCTGGACGTCACCTTCGAGGCCCCGATGAGCCACACCGGATGGCTGTGGGCGCAGGGCGCGCTCGCCGTCGTCCTCGTGGTGCTCGCCCTGCCCGGCCGCCGCCGTGACGTGGACGACGACCTCCCCGAGGAGCCCGTCGTCCCCGCCCAGGCCGTCTCCGGCGAGGGCCGCAGGGCCCGCAGGCTGCGCGCCCAGGCGGAGGCCGAACAGACGGACCAGCCCGACCAGTTCGCTCCGGACGCCCCGCCGTCCACGCCTCCTCCGTCGGAGGAGGCCCCGGTCCCCGCCCAGGTCCCGCAGCAGCAGACCTACGGAGAATGGGACACGACGACGTACGCGGGCGCCGAGTACGGCACCTACGGCGGCGAGCAGCAGTACCAGGGCGCCCCGCAGTACCCGGCGGGCACCTACGACCAGCAGCAGTACCAGGCGGACCCGTACCAGACGGGCCAGTACGACCCGTACGCGACGTACGGCACGGGGAACGCGGCGTACGACCCGGCGCAGACGTACTCCCAGGGCTACGACCCTGCGTACGACCCGGACCAGCACCAGCAGCCGCCGCACGGCACCGACAGTGAGCGCCCCGACGGGAGCCAGCAGTGAACCGCACCACCGTGTCCCTGATCGCCGGCGTGACCGCGCTCGCCGCCGTCACCGGATTCGCCTCGATGTCCGAGCCGGACACCTCCGGCACGGACACGGCGAAGGCGGCCGCCCAGCTGCCCGTGGAGCGCACCAGCCTGCTCTGCCCGGCTCCCAGCACCTCGGACCTCGCGGAGACCGCGTACACGTCCTTCACTCCCGTCGCGGAGGGCACCGGTGACGACGGCGCGGCCGAACTCACGGCGGCGGGCGAGGAATCGGCGGACGGCAAGACGGACGCGTCCAAGGACGACAAGAAGGACGACGACAACAAGGACGGCAAGGAGAAGGCGGTCCTGACGCCGAAGGAGCCGGGCAAGCCGGTCACCGGCGAGGCATCCGGCGCCGAGTCTCCCGCGCTGGTCGGTACTGCAGAGGGCAGGTTCGCGCCCGGCTGGACCGTCCAGGAGACGACGGAGATCGCGGCGGGCAGCGGCCGAGGCCTGCTCGGCACCAACTGCACCGCTCCGGACACGGAGTTCTGGTTCCCGGGCGCCAGCACCGCCAAGGAGCGCACGGACTACGCGCACCTGACCAACCCGGACGACTCCGCCGCCGTCGCCGACATCGAGCTGTACGGCAAGGACGGCGCCCTCAAGTCGACGGTGGGGGAGGGCATCCAGATCCCGCCGCACTCCAGCGAGGCGGTGCTGCTGTCCACGCTCGTCGACGAGCCGCAGACCAACCTCACCGTGCATGTCACGGTCCGCAGCGGCCGGGTCGCCGCCGCCGTCCAGGCCATCGACGACCAGCTCGGCGGCGACTGGCTCGGCCCCTCGACCGACCCCGCGGGCAGCCTCGTCCTGCCGGGCATCCCGAAGGACGCCACCTCCGTACGGCTGGTCGCCTTCGCGCCCGGTGACGCCGACGCCGACCTGAAGGTGCGGCTCGCCTCCCCGAACGGGCCGATCACCCCCGCCGGAAACGAGACGCTGCACATCAAGGCCGGCATGACCGCCGCGATCGACCTCGGTGACGTCACACGCGGCGAGGCGGGCTCCCTGATGCTGACGCCGACCGGGCGGCCCACCCCGGTCGTCGCGGCCCTCAAGGTCACACGCGGCAAGGGTGACAAGCAGGAGACGGCGTTCATCCCGGCGACCGGCCCGGTGGACACGCGCGCGACGGCCGCCGACAACCGTGCCAAGGGCTCCACGCTCTCCCTGGTGGCCCCCGGCCGCGCCGCGAAGGTCAAGGTCACGGCCTCCGCGGGAAGCGGCGGCGGCACGGCCGCGTCGAAGACGTACACGATCAAGGGCGGCACGACCCAGAACGTCGAGCTGCCGGTCCCCGGCGGCCTCAAGGGCACGTACGCCCTCACGGTCGAGCCGCAGTCCGGCGGTCCCGTCTACGCGGCGCGCATGCTCGAAGAGGCCAGTGGCGGCGTACCGATGTTCACGGTGCAGACGCTGCCGGACGACCGGGGAACGGTGGAGGTACCGGACGCGGCACAGGACCTCTCGGTGCTGCAGAAGTAGGACGCCGCGCTGCGGAAGGACGCCGTGCTGCGGAAGCAGGACACCGCACGCCTGAGGGAGTGCGGTCAGTCCTCCCCGTACCGGGGATCCACCGTCTCCGGAGTCAGCCCCAGCAACTCGGCGACCTGCTCGACCACGACCTCGTGCACGAGCGCGGCCCGCTCGTCGCGCCCCTTGGTGCGGATCTCGACCGGGCGGCGGTAGACGACGACACGGGAGGGCCTGCCCTCGCGCGCCGGGATCGTGCCCCCCAGGGGTACCGTCTCGTCGGCCCAGCCCTCGTCGCGGGCCGGGTCGAGCCGGGGCACCTCCAGCACCAGGAACTCGATGTCGGCGAGCTGCGGCCAGCGCCGCTCCAGCCGCTCCACGGAGTCCTGCACCAGATCCGCGAACACCTCGCCCCGGCTCGCCGAGAGGGGTACCTGCGGCGGCGCCACGGGGCCACGCATCCCCCGCCCGTGTCGATCACGACGACGGGGCCTGGGCTCGGCGGCACGGGGCGGTACGGGGTTGTCCATCACTGACGAAGAGTAGTCCCCAGACCCTTCTCCCGCCTGCACGTGTCCACCGGCGGTCACCCCCTCGGGGGAGCGGCGCCGGGGCGTCCCGCGGCTCCCGCCCCACGGCGCGACCAGCGCCCACCACCGGCAGCGACTCGCCAACCGCGTATGCCACTTGATGACCATTCCAGCCAAGGTTGGGCTCGTTTCCATATGCCTCTAGGACCACAGAAATAACGGCAATTGACAGCTTTCGCACCAACTCGGGACCGCTCCTGGATCCGTCCGAAATTTCGCCAACACCCGTACCCGCAGGTCAACAAGGCGCACCAGGAACCACCTGTGTCAGGGGTCACACCACGACACGGTGGAGTGACCCGGGGGTGAGTCGTCGCGGCCCGCTCAAGAGTGCGGTACCGTCCAACATCGTGAGCCCTGTACGTCGCTGTTCGCGCACCGCTTGCGGCCGTCCCGCCGTCGCGACGCTGACGTACGTCTACGCCGACTCGACCGCGGTCCTCGGCCCGCTCGCCACCTACGCCGAACCCCACTGCTACGACCTTTGTGCCGAGCACTCCGAGCGCCTCACCGCGCCTCGCGGTTGGGAGGTCGTCCGGCTCGCGGACGCCTCCGCTCCCTCCCGCCCCAGCGGTGACGACCTGGAGGCGCTCGCCAACGCCGTGCGTGAGGCGGCCCGTCCGCAGCAGCGAACCGCACAGGCGGGCGGCGGCAACGCCCGCGGCGCGGACCCGATGGAGGTCGCCCGCCGCGGCCACCTCCGGGTGCTGCGCTCGCCGGACTCCTGAACCGGACTCCTGAACTCCCTTCCCGAACCCCCGTCCCGCGAACGGGACTTCACTCCGTCCTGCGAACGGGACTTCAATCCGTCCCGTGCACGGGACTTCACCCCGTGCGCATTCGGTGCACGTTTCACTCGGTGACGCACGACCATTGACGTGAGCTTGTCGCGGACACGACCATTCCCCCGCCCGTGAGAAATCGCTTTCCGCATCGCGGAATCCGGGGAGGCTCCGTGTACATCCAGGAACTCGAGCCCGTGGCCGACTCGCTCGGCCTGTCCGCACTCGTCGCGACCCTGCCCCTAGTCATCGTGCTCGTCCTGCTCGGCGGCGTCCGGATGAAGGCGCACCTGGCGGGCCTCATCGGCCTCGCCGCCGCGGCCCTGGTCGCCTGGCTCGCGTACGGCATGCCCGTCGGCCAGACGCTCTCCAGCGCCGCCCAGGGGGCCGTGTTCGGCCTCTTCCCCATCCTGTGGATCGTCGTCAACGCCCTCTGGGTGTACCGGATGACCGTCCGCACCCGGCACTTCGACATCCTGCGCCGCTCGTTCGGGCGACTCTCCGACGACCCGCGCATCCAGGCGCTCGTCGTCGCGTTCTGCTTCGGCGCGCTCCTGGAGGCCCTCGCGGGCTTCGGCGCGCCCGTCGCGATCTGCTCGGTCATGCTGGTCGCGCTCGGCTTCGACCCGGTCCGCGCCGCGGTGGTCGCGCTGGTCGCCAACACCGCGCCGGTCGCCTTCGGCGCTATGGGCACCCCGGTCGTGACACTGGCTCAAGTCACCGGCCTGCCACTGGATTCCGTCGCCTCCGTAGTGGGCCGTCAGACCCCGCTGCTCGCCCTGGTGGTGCCGCTGGTGCTCGTCTTCCTGGTGGACGGGCGACGCGGTCTGCGCGAGACCTGGATCCCGGCCGTGGCGTGCGGATTCGCCTTCGCCGTCGCCCAGTTCGTCGCCTCCAACTACATCTCCGCCCAACTCGCCGACATCGGCGCGGCCTTGGCCGGAGCGGGCGCGCTGATGGCGGTGCCGCAGGCGCGCAAGCCCGCCGCCGAGCCCGTACGGGCCGCGGTCCTGACCGGCGTACGCAGCGAGGACCTGGACGAGGAGGACCCGCGCGCCGAGGTGCTGCGGGCCTACTCGCCGTACGCGCTGATCGTCGTGATCTTCTCCATCGCCCAGATCCCGGTGGTGAAGGACCAGTTGGCGAAGGCGACCCGCACCTTCGACTGGCCGTTCCTGAACGTCGCGAACGCGGACGGCGACCCCGTCGGCGGCAACGTCTTCACCTGGCCCATCGTGTCCACGGGCGGCACGCTCGTACTGCTCGCCGGGGTGTGCACGGCCGTCGTACTTGGGGTGCACGCGCGCGTGGCGGTCAGGGAATGGGCCGCCACCGTCCACGAGTTGAGGTTCGCGATCCTCACCGTGACATCCGTCCTGGCGCTCGCCTACGTCATGAACCTCTCCGGACAGGCGGCCACGATCGGCCACTTCGTGGCGGCGGCCGGCGCGGGACTCGCCTTCCTGTCGCCCGTCCTGGGCTGGTTCGGCGTGGCGGTCTCCGGATCGGACACCTCGGCCAACGCGCTCTTCGGCGCACTTCAGGTGACCGCGGCCCGTGAGTCTGGGCTCTCCCCGGAGCTCCTCGCGGCGGCCAACAGCTCCGGCGGCGTCCTCGGCAAGATGATCTCGCCGCAGAACCTCACCATCGCCTGCGCGGCGGTCGGCCTCGCCGGCCGCGAGGGAGACCTGCTGCGCAAGGTGCTCCCATGGAGCCTCGGACTTCTGCTGGTCATGTGCCTGATCGTCGTCGGACAGAGCTCGCCCGTCCTGGAATGGATGCTTCCGTAAGCCCTTGCGTAGTCCGTGGGAGGTCCGTGCGCGATGTCCGTATGTGCCCTCCCGGGTCCCGCACACCCGAGTGTCAGTTCGTACGGGTAGTTTGGGGCCACCGTTGAGGACTCAAGGAAGGTTGGCCGTGACCGCTGATCTGTCGCAGCTCGTTAAGGCGTACGACGTACGCGGGGTGGTCCCGGACCAGTGGGACGAGACGCTGGCCGAGCTGTTCGGCGCGGCCTTCGTGCAGGTCACGGGCGCCGACGCGATCGTGACCGGGCACGACATGCGCCCCTCGTCCCCCGGTCTGTCGCGGGCCTTCGCGCGCGGTGCGGCGGCGCGCGGCGTCGACGTGACCGAGATCGGGCTGTGCTCGACGGACCAGCTGTACTACGCGTCGGGGGCGTTCGGCCTCGCGGGCGCGATGTTCACGGCCTCCCACAACCCGGCGCAGTACAACGGCATCAAGATGTGCCGCGCCGGCGCCGCCCCGGTCGGCCAGGACACCGGCCTCTCGGAGATCCGCGAACTGGTCGAGTCCTGGATCGACTCCGGAGCCCCGGCCTCGGACGCGACACCGGGCACGATCACGCAGCGGGACACGCTGGAGGACTACTCGGCCCACCTGCGCGGCCTCGTCGACCTGACCGCCATCCGCCCCCTGAAGGTCGTGGTCGACGCGGGCAACGGCATGGGCGGACACACCGTCCCGACCGTCTTCGCCGGGCTGCCCCTGACCCTCGTACCGATGTACTTCGAGCTGGACGGCACGTTCCCGAACCACGAGGCGAACCCGCTGGACCCGGCGAACATCGTCGACCTCCAGAAGCGCGTCCGCGAGGAGGACGCCGACCTCGGCATCGCCTTCGACGGTGACGCCGACCGCTGCTTCGTCGTCGACGAGCGCGGCGAGCCGGTCTCCCCGTCCGCGATCACGGCCCTGGTCGCCGCCCGCGAGCTGGCCAGGAACGGCGGCAAGGGCACGGTCATCCACAACCTGATCACGTCCTGGTCGGTCCCTGAGGTCGTCCGCGAGAACGGCGGCACGCCGGTCCGCACGCGCGTGGGCCACTCCTTCATCAAGGCCGAGATGGCCACGTCCGGCGCGATCTTCGGCGGCGAGCACTCCGCGCACTACTACTTCAAGGACTTCTGGAACGCGGACACGGGCATGCTCGCCGCCCTCCACGTCCTCGCCGCCCTCGGCGGCCAGGAGGGCACGCTCTCCGCCCTCGTCGCCCAGTACGACCGCTACGCCGGCTCCGGCGAGATCAACTCCACGGTCGACGACCAGGCCGGCCGCCTCGCCGCGATCAAGGCCGCCTACGAGGGCCGCGAGGGCATCACCCTCGACGAACTCGACGGCCTCACCGTCACCGCCACCGACTGGTGGTTCAACGTCCGCCCCTCCAACACGGAGCCGCTCCTCCGCCTCAACGCGGAGGCACGCGACGAGCCGACGATGACGAAGGTGCGGGACGAGGCGTTGGCGATCATCAGGGGCTGAGGCCAAGGGTTTCGCCCCCGCCGCCCCTACCCATTCCCGTCACTTACTCAGGGGCTCCGCCCCCGAACCCCCGCTCCTCAAACGCCGGAGGGGCTGAGTTTTAGCCCGTCCGGCGTTTGAGGACGAGGCCGTTCAGGCCGATAGCGGGGGTCTGGGGGCGCAGCCCCCGGAAAGTGACGGGAATGGGTAGGGGCGGCGGGGGCGAACTCCCCCGACGCCCGCCCACCCACAGCGGTACCCTGACCAGGCCACATCACCGCACCACCCCGCCCCCGAAGGGACCCGCCATGCCGCTCGAAGCCGGCCTCCTGGAGATCCTCGCCTGCCCGGCGTGCCACGCCCCCCTCAAGGAGCAGGAAACCGAGCTGATCTGCACCGGCCAGGACTGCGGCCTGGCCTACCCCGTCCGGGACGACATCCCGGTCCTCCTCGTGGACGAGGCCCGCCGCCCCGCATAAGGCCCGCCGCCCAGGCGACCCGCACAGGGCCCGCCGCCAAGGCGACCCGCAAGGCCGAGCCCCAAGGAAGAACCGGCGACCGGAGGCTGCCGCCCATGCTCGACGAATCGCTGCTCGACGCCCCCGAGGCCCTAGCGGAGGCGGACCGCCGCGGTCTGCTCCGCGGCGCAGCCGAAGCGGGCGCCAGAGTCCGCACGGCGGCCCGGCACGCGGCCGAGGCGGGCATCCCCGAGCTCAAGCCGGACGGCCGCCCGCGAGCCGTCCTCATCGCAGGCCCGGGAGCCGCCGCGATCAGCGCCGCGGACCTGCTCGGCACCCTCGCCGGAGCGGGCTGCCCCGTCATCCGCCTGGCCCCCACCGGCGTGGCCCCGGCCGCGGGCGCACTCCGCTGGGAGCTGCCCGGCTGGGCGGGCCCCGTCGACCTGATCCTGATCGCCACCCCGGACGGCAGCGAGCCCGGCCTCTCGCTCCTGGTCGAGCAGGCCTACCGCCGCGGCTGCACGGTCGCCGCCGTGGCCCCGGCACGCTCCCCGCTGACCGAGGCGGTGGACGGCGCCCACGGCCTCTTCGTACAGATGGCGACCGCCCCGTACGAGCCGGGGGCGCCCTCCGCCGCGTCCGCCCCCGGCGTGCTCTGGGCGCTGCTCACACCGCTGCTCGCGCTCCTGGACCGCACAGGTCTGGTCACCGCGCCGCCCGAGGCCCTGCAGAAGGTCGCCGACCGGCTGGACCAGATCGCGGAGCGCTGCGGCCCGGCCATCGCGACGTACAGCAACCCCGCCAAGACCCTCGCGGCCGAGCTGGCCGAGGCGCTCCCGGTGATCTGGACCGAGGGCACGTCCGCGGGCCCGGCAGGCCGCCGTTTCGTCGGCGCGCTGGCCGAGCTGGCGGGGCGCCCCGCGCTAGCCGCCGAGCTGCCGGAGGCACTCGACGCGCACAGCGTCCTCCTCTCGGGCGCGCTGGCCGCAGGCGCGGACCCGGACGACTTCTTCCGTGACCGCGTCGAGGAGGCCCAGGTCATGCACGCGCGCGTGGTCCTCCTCCGCGACCGCCCGACCGGCGGCCTCAGCGCCGCCCCCGCCGCCCGTGAACTGGCCCTCAGCCACGACACACCGATCAGCGAACTCGAACCGGAGGACGGCGGCGACCTGGAGACCCTCGCCGAGCTGATCGCCATCACGGATTTCGCCGCCGTTTACCTGGCGCTCGCCTCGGGAGCCTGACCTTGAGCAACGCCTGGTGACCAGCGCCCGCTGAGCAGCGTACGTACGGAGAAGAAAACAGAGCATGGACCGCCTCGACAACACGATCCGCCCCTACGCCTGGGGCTCCACCACGGCCATCCCGCACCTCCTGGGCGTCGAGCCGACCGGCGAGCCGCAGGCCGAGATGTGGATGGGCGCCCACCCGGGCGCGCCCTCGCGCACCCTCCGCGGCCCGCTCACCGAGGTGATCGACGAGGCTCCCGAGAAGGAGCTCGGCCCGGCGGCCGTCGCCAAGTTCGGCCCCCGCCTGCCGTTCCTCCTCAAGCTCCTCGCCGCGGGCGCCCCCCTCTCCCTCCAGGTGCACCCCGATCTCGCCCAGGCCAGGGAGGGGTACGAGGACGAGGAGCGCCGGGGCGTCCCGATCGACGCCCCGCACCGCAACTACAAGGACGCCAACCACAAGCCCGAACTGATCTGCGCGCTCACGGAGTTCGACGGCCTGTGCGGATTCCGGGCCCCGTCGGAGGCCGCCGACCTGCTCGCGGCCCTCGACGTCGACTCCCTCAAGCCGTACGTCGACCTGCTGCACGCCCACCCCGAAGAGGCGGCGCTGCGCGAGGTGTTGACGGCCGTGCTCTCCGCGGACCGCGAGCAGATGGCCGCCACGGTCACCGAGGCCGCCGCGGCCTGCGCCCGGCTCGGCGGCGCCCACGCCCTGTACGCCGACCTCGCCCACCACTACCCGGGCGACCCGGGCGTCATCGCCGCGATGCTGCTCAACCACGTCCGACTGCAGCCCGGCGAGGCGCTGTTCCTCGGCGCCGGCGTGCCGCACGCGTATCTGAACGGCCTCGGCGTCGAGATCATGGCCAACTCCGACAACGTCCTGCGCTGCGGCCTCACCCCCAAGCACGTCGACGTCCCCGAACTCCTGCGGATCGTCCGCTTCGAGGCGAGCGACCCGGGCGTACTGCGCCCCGAGGCGTCCCCCGACGGCGAGGAGGTCTACGAGACCCCCATCGACGAGTTCCGCCTCTCCCGCTACGCCCTCGTGGCGGGCGCCCCCGTCCACGACCTCACCCTCGGCACCCCGCAGATCCTGCTGTGCACCGCGGGTTCCGTACAGGCGGGCGAGCACGCGCTCGGCCCCGGCCGGTCCGTCTTCGTACCGGCGGGCGAAAAGGCGGAAGTGTCCGGCGACGGCACGGTGTTCAGGGCCACCGTCATCGCCTGAGCCCCGGCGGCCCGCCTGAATTCCGGCGACCCTGCCCGAGTCCTGGCGACGTTCCCAGTGGCCCGAAACGGTCACTGTGGTGACCCGGCGCACCGATGTCGGCCCGGGCTGCAACAATGGCCCACCGCAAAGGGCGGGCAAAGCCCGGAACGGCAGCCGAGCGGGCAGACGGCCGGCCGAGATGGCAGACGAAGGGACATCGGGAACACATGAGCGCGTCAGGCGGCACCAAAGCGATCGTGGCGGCACTCGCCGCGAACCTCGCGATCGCGGTAGCGAAGTTCGTGGCGTTCCTCTTCAGTGGTTCGTCGTCGATGCTCGCCGAATCCGTGCACTCGCTCGCCGACTCGGGGAACCAGGGCCTGCTGCTCCTCGGCGGCAAGAAGGCCCAGCGCGAGGCGACCCCGCAACACCCCTTCGGCTACGGCCGCGAGCGGTACATCTACGCCTTCCTCGTCTCGATCGTCCTCTTCTCGGTCGGCGGCATGTTCGCGATCTACGAGGGCTACGAGAAGATCAAGCACCCGCACGAGATCACCCACTGGTACTGGCCGGTGGGCGTCCTCGTCTTCGCGATCATCGCCGAGACCTTCTCCTTCCGGACCGCCATCAAGGAGTCCAACACCATCCGGGGCAAGCAGTCCTGGAAGGAGTTCGTACGCCACGCCAAGGCACCCGAGCTGCCGGTCGTGCTCCTTGAGGACCTCGGCGCCCTCGTCGGTCTGGTCCTCGCGCTCATCGGCGTCGGCCTGGCCCTGGGCACGGGCGACGGCGTCTGGGACGGCATCGGCACCCTCTGCATCGGCATCCTGCTGATCGCCATCGCGATCGTCCTGGCCGCCGAGACCAAGTCGCTGCTCCTGGGCGAGGCCGCCGGCGTCGAGGACGTCAGGAAGATCGAGGCCGCCATCGTCGACGGTGACACGGTCCCCGCCATCATCCACATGCGTACGCTCCACCTCGGCCCCGAGGAACTGCTGGTCGCCGCCAAGATCGCCGTCCGGCACGACGAAACGGCCACCGAGGTCGCCGCCGCGATCGACGCCGCCGAGTCCCGCATCCGCGAGGCCGTCCCGATCGCCCGCGTCATCTACCTCGAACCCGACATCTACAGCGAGACCGAGGCCGCGAAGGGCGCGGACCCCGAGGCGGCCCCGGGCGGCCCGACGCCCACCGCCGAGCACTGACTTCCCGTACGGGGGAGGGGGCGCCCTCTTCCTCGTACGCCTCACTCGTACGAGACCGGGCCCACCGAGCGATTCGGCGGGCCCGGTCTCGTACAAGCCGCCCCAACGGCCCCAACCTCCAGGCCGTGAGCGTCAGTCCGCGTCTGCGCGCGCTGCTACCGGATCTCGCGCAGCACGTCGAGAACCGCCGCCTCGTCGGGAGCCGTCATCAGCCGCTCGCGGAACCCGGTGTCCATCAACTTCCGCGACAGCAGGGCCAGGATCCGTAGATGCTCGTCCCCGGCGGCGGCCTCGGGCACGGAGATCATGAAGACCAGCTTCGCCTTCGTACCGTCGAGCGAACCCCACTCGACACCCTCCGCCGACCGGGCGAACCCGACGACGGGCGCCGTCACGGCATCGGTCTTGGCATGCGGGATGGCGATCTCCTCGCCGAGCCCGGTCGTACCCTGCTCCTCGCGCCGCAGTGCCGCCGCCACCAACTCCTCGACGTCCGTGACCTTCCCGGTGGCGGCCAGCAGCCCGGCCATCTCCCGGATCGCAGCCTCCTTGTCACCGGAATCGAGCCGGACCTTGACGGTCCGGGCGGTGAGATACCCGGAGAGGACTTCGTCGTCGTCCGAGGCACCGGCGGATGCGTCCGTGGACGCGTCGGCGGATCGGTCCGCGGTCGCGTCGGGGGAGGCGTCGGCCGCGGAACCGGCGGACGCCGGAACCGAATCCGTCCGCTGGGCGGGAGCGTGCGCGGTGGCCGTCCCGCCGCCGGTGCCGGCGCCGAGGCCGTCACTGCCGGCACCCACGCTCAGGCCAGCGCCAGCGCTCACGCCCGCGAGGGCGAGTTCGGGCTGCGGCGCGAGCCCGTCGACCATCGGCTGCCCCTTCCGCCTGCGCTCACTGACATCGACGAGCGCGACCGTCGTCAGAGCCGTCACCACGGTCCCGATCACCACGGCCACGAAGAACATCGGTACGCCGCTGACGGCGCCCAGCACCGCCACGATCGGCCCGCCGTGCGGCACCGCGTCCTCGACCCCGGCCAGACCCGCGAGCGCACCGGCCACCGCACCGCCGAGCATGTTGGCGGGGATGACCTGCGCCGGCCGCGCGGCGGCGAACGGAATGGCGCCCTCGGATATCCCGAACAACCCCATGAACAGCGAGGCGAGACCCGTCTCACGCTCCTGCTCGGTGTAGAGCCGCTTGCGGATCAGCGTGGCGAGGCCCTGCCCGAGCGGCATCACCGGGATCGCGGCGGCGCACATGCCCATGACCTCCTGGTTGCCGGTCGCGATGAGCCCCGCGCCGAACAGGAACGCCGTCTTGTTGACCGGCCCGCCCATGTCGAACGCGATCATCAGCCCCAGGATCGCGCCGAGCAGCACCGCACTGGTCCCGGTCATCCCGCCGAGCCAGTCCGTCAGATGCTCGAAGACCCAGGAGATGGGCTCGCCGATCACGTAGATGAAGAACAGCCCGAGCGCCGTCGTCGCCACGATCGGGATCACGATGATCGGCATGATCGGCCGGACGAACTTCGGAACCTCGACCTTCTTGATCCACAGCACCAGATAGCCGGCGAGGAACCCGGTCACGATCGCCCCGATGAAGCCCGCGCCCGCCTCGGAGTCGTACAGCGAACCGGTGTTGGCGATCCACCCGCCGACCATGCCCGGCACCAGCGCGGGCCGGTCCCCGATCGCGTACGCGATATAGCCGGACAGGATCGGCACCATCAGCTGGAACCCGATGACGCCGATGTTGTTGACGTCCATCCAGAAGGAGTCCTTCGGGATGACCAGGCCACCGGACGGATCGGTGTGCCCGCCGAGCGACAGCGAGATCGCGATCAGCAGCCCGCCGACCACGACGAACGGGATCATGTAACTGACGCCGTTCATCAGCGCCTTGTACCCGATGCTCCGCTCCTTGCCGCCACCGCTGCCGCCGCTGTTGGTGGATGAGGACGTACTGGTCCCGCCCCCACCTCCGCCGTGCACGGGCGCGGTCCGCACCTGCTCGATCAGCCGCTCGGGGTGATGGATTCCCTCGGCGACGCCGACCGTCACGACCCGCTTACCGGCGAACCGGCTCAGGTCCACATCCTTGTCCGCGGCGATGATGACGCCGTCCGCGGTTCTGACATCGTTGTCAGTGAGTACGTTTTCGGCCCCGATCGAGCCCTGGGTCTCCACCTTGATGTCGACGCCGAGCCGCTCCGCCGCCTGCGAGAGCTTCTCGGCCGCCATGTAGGTGTGGGCAATGCCGGTCGGGCATGCGGTCACGGCGAGCAGCTTCAACCGCTGCCGCTCGCCACTGCCGCCGCCCGTGGGGGGAAGGCCGGCCGGACTGGTCACGTCGATCTCCTAACGCCTTTGTTGTGGGGGATCGCGATCCGCGAGCTGGTGCACATGGTCCCGATCCCCGGCATCCTGCAACAGACCCCTGCGCAGGACCAAAAGTTCAAAAGTACCGGATTGTCCGGGCTTGTTGGCCCCTGATCCCGGCCCGGCGGACCCTCGGACTCCGCTTCTTTCTGTCCGGAGGCGGACTGGGGCCCGCTGAGCCGATCGGTGTAGATTCGTAACCGAGCCAGACGTCGCTGCTGATGGCGGTCGGGCGGCCCCGTACGGGCCGGCCGAGGGAGAGAGGGCCTCCGACGGACTGCGCTGCGCAAGGCACCGGGCATTCGTGTGCCCCGTGGACGCACGTCCTGCCCCGCCGCCGCGCAGACCAGCCCAACCGACCTCGCCCAACCCGAGGAGCAGCTCGTATGACCACTGTCGACAACCGACAGGACTTCAAGGTCGCCGACCTTTCCCTTGCCGACTTCGGCCGCAAGGAGATCACCCTCGCCGAGCACGAGATGCCCGGCCTGATGTCGATCCGCAAGGAGTTCGCCGCATCCCAGCCGCTGGCCGGCGCCCGCATCATGGGCTCGCTGCACATGACCGTGCAGACCGCCGTTCTGATCGAGACCCTGGTCGCCCTGGGCGCCGAGGTCCGCTGGGTGTCCTGCAACATCTTCTCCACCCAGGACCACGCGGCCGCCGCCATCGCCGTCGGCCCGAACGGCACGCCCGACAACCCCCAGGGCATCCCGGTCTTCGCCTGGAAGGGCGAGACGCTGGAGGAGTACTGGTGGTGCACGGAGCAGGCGCTGACCTGGCCGAACACCCCCACCGGCGGCCCGAACATGATCCTGGACGACGGCGGTGACGCCACCATGCTCGTCCACAAGGGCGTCGAGTACGAGAAGGCCGGCAAGGTCCCGTCCCTCGACACCGCCGAGTCCGACGAGCACCGCGTCGTCCTGGGGCTCCTGACCCGGACGATCTCGAACGGCTCGCAGAAGTGGACCCAGGTCGCCTCGGAGATCCGCGGCGTGACCGAGGAGACCACCACAGGCGTCCACCGCCTGTACGAGATGCACCGCGACGGCACCCTCCTGTTCCCGGCGATCAACGTGAACGACGCCGTCACCAAGTCGAAGTTCGACAACAAGTACGGCTGCCGACACTCCCTGATCGATGGCATCAACCGCGCCACCGACGTCCTCATCGGCGGCAAGACCGCGGTCGTCCTCGGCTACGGCGACGTGGGCAAGGGCTGTGCGGAGTCCCTGCGCGGACAGGGCGCCCGCGTGATCGTCACCGAGATCGACCCGATCTGCGCACTGCAGGCGGCGATGGACGGCTACCAGGTCACGACGCTCGACGAGGTCGTCGACAAGGCTGACATCTTCATCACCACGACCGGCAACAAGGACATCATCATGGCCTCGGACATGGCCAAGATGAAGCACCAGGCGATCGTGGGCAACATCGGCCACTTCGACAACGAGATCGACATGGCCGGCCTCGCGCAGGTCCCGGGCATCGTCAAGGACGAGGTCAAGCCGCAGGTCCACACCTGGAAGTTCCCCGACGGCAAGGTCCTCATCGTGCTGTCCGAGGGCCGCCTGCTGAACCTGGGCAACGCGACCGGCCACCCGTCGTTCGTGATGTCCAACTCGTTCGCGGACCAGACCCTGGCCCAGATCGAGCTGTTCACCAAGCCCGAGGAGTACCCGACCGACGTCTACGTGCTGCCCAAGCACCTCGACGAGAAGGTCGCCCGCCTCCACCTCGACGCGCTCGGCGTGAAGCTCACGACGCTCCGCCCGGAGCAGGCGAGCTACATCGGCGTAGAGGTCGAGGGCCCGTACAAGTCGGACCACTACCGCTACTGAGCAGCCGAACCAGGCGCTCAGCCAACGGTTGTCAGCAGGCCCCCGTCGTCACCGGCGGGGGCCTGCCCCCTACGAGGACCCGAGCCACCATGCCCCGCGGCCGATATTCGCTCCATGACCCGCACGACCACACCCCCCTCGCCGAAGAACACTTCCACTGCGCGCCCGGCCCCTCCGGCTGGCGCTACGTCTCCCAACTGACCGCCCCCTCCGGCGACCCTGCCGGTTCCGTCGACCTCGCCCTCGACGACCTCGGCCGCCCCATCCGCCTCGAACTGCACGCCTCGGGCTGGCAGGTCCGCGGTGCCGCCCTCGACGGCGTCACCTGGGTCCGCACCGACCCCACGGGAGCTCACGCCACCGAAGGCAATGTCCGCGCCCACGCCTTCACCGGCACATCCCCCGCTTTCCTCATCGCCACCGCACGTCTGCTGCGCCTCACCCCCGATGCCTCCGCCACGCGTGTACGCCTCGTCGCCTTCACGGACCCGGTCCTCGCCCCGCGCACCCTCGACCAGTCCTGGGCCCTGATCACGAGAGAAACACACGCCACTGACAACGGCCCCCTCACCGTGGAGGAATACCAGGTCACAGCCCTGGACACCGGCGAGCAGCACGCCGTGCACCTCTCCGGCGACGTGATCCTCTCCGCGCCCGGCATCGAGCTTGAGGACCTGGAATCCCCGCCGTCGGCGTTCGCCTGACGAAGGTGCCGGGGGAGCCCGCGAGTTACGCGGGCGGGGCGAAGCCGGTGGCGGGACGCTCGGCGCCGGTGCCGGCGTCCTGCGGCGCCGGAGCCGGTGTGGGCGCGGGTGCGGGCGTCGGAGCCGAGTAGGGGGAGGACGGCGAAACCGACGGGGACGGGTAAGCCGGGTGGTAGGCCGATTCCGGCGAAGGCACCATCCCGTACGGCATCACGGGCCCGCTCGCCCCTGGCACGCCCGGCATGCCGGCCATTGCCCCGCCCGCGGCAGGACCACCCCCAGCAGCCCCGCCACTGAACGCCCGCCGGGCCTCCCGCGCCTGCCGCTCCTGCATCACGGCCGCCAGATACGCCGCCGGCGGCACCCCCTGCGGCGCCGGAGTCCCGGTGCGCTCGGCGACATCGGAGGCGAGCCGCTCCGCCATCGCCCAGCCGACCTGCGGATCCAGCTGCTGCATCCGGGTCAGGTACTGCCGGACAGCCAGCCACAGCGCATCCGGAACCCCGGACAGATCAAGGCCGGAGAACCGCCCCGCCAGCCAAGGCGGCGGGGGAGGCACGAAGGCCGTACGCCCGGCGGGAATCCGTTCCCGTACGACCAGAGTCCCCGCGAACACATCACCGAGCCGCCGTCCCCGCGCAGACACCAGCGAGGCGATGCACGCGACGACCCCGAACGTCATCAGGATCTCGACCACACCGACGGCCCCGCGGACCAGCGCGTGCCGGAACCGGATCGGCCCGCCGTCGTCCCGCACCACCCGCAGCCCGCACGCCAGCTTCCCCAGCGACCGCCCATGACTGAGCGTCTCCACGGCGATCGGACCGCCCACCAGCAGAAGAATGAACGCGGCGATCGACACCGCCATCTGCGCCGCCTCGTCGAGCGCGGCCGTGGACGCCACCAGGGCGATGGTCACCGCGACATAGGCGGCCACCGCCACCGCCAGGTCGAGCACCACGGCCAGCACCCGGCTCGGCAGCTTCGCGGGGCGCAGCTCCAGCGCCACCGCCTCGCCCGTCACAAGCTCACTCACGCCCGCCGTCCTTCCCCGAACTGCCCCGAGGACAGCCAGTCTGCCAAGCTGAGGGCACATCGCGCCGCAGTGCGACAAGCTGACCACACGACGAGCAGCCGAGGAGCAGCCAACCCGATGGACCTCGACGTCTTCGTGTCCGCCCACCGAGCCGAATGGGACCGGCTCGACGCACTCCTCGGACGCCAGAGGCGACTCACCGGCGCGGAGGCCGACGAACTCGTCGCCCTCTACCAGCGCACGGCGACCCATCTCTCGCTGATCCAGTCGAGCGCCCCGGACCCCCAGCTGACCGGCCGCCTCAGTCAACTGGTGGCACGCGCGCGTAGTGCGGTGACAGGCACCCGCCGTGCCTCCTGGCGCGATGTGACCCGCTTCCTCACGCACGGTTTCCCCGCCGCGGTCTACCGCTCACGCCACTGGTGGGTCCCTACTGCACTGCTCTCCACGGCCGTCGCCATCGTCCTGGGGTGGTGGATCGGCACCCACCCGGAGGTCCAGTCCTCGATCGCGGCCCCGAGCGACCTGCGCGAGCTCACCCGCCCTGGCGGCGAGTACGAGACCTACTACTCGAGCCATCCGGCGACGTCCTTCGCCGCCCAGGTGTGGACGAACAACGCCCAGGCCGCCGCGATGTGCCTGGTACTGGGCGCCTTCCTCTGCCTGCCGGTCGTCTGGATCCTCTTCCAGAACATGCTCAACGTAGGCGTGGGCATCGGCCTGATGTCCTCGGCAGGCCGCCTCGACACCTTCCTCGGCCTGATCCTCCCGCACGGCCTCCTGGAACTGACCGCCGTCTTCGTTGCGGCCGGAACGGGACTACGCCTCGGCTGGACCGTCATCGACCCGGGCCCCCGCAGCCGCCGCTCCGCCCTCGCCGAGGAGGGCCGAGCCGCCCTGGGCATGGCGATAGGCCTGGCCCTGGTCCTCTTCGTATCGGGGGCCATCGAAGGCTTCGTCACCCCGTCCGGCCTCCCGACCTGGGCCCGCATCGGCATCGGCATAGCCGCCGAGCTGCTGTTCCTCGCGTACGTCTACATCCTGGGCGGTCGCGCGGCGCGGGCCGGCGAGACGGGCGACGTCGAGGAAGCCGAACGCAGCGCCTCCGTACCGACCGCTGCCTGATGTGCAGGCACGTCGACCGAGCTGCTAGTCTCCTCTTCGCCCCACAAAAACCGTTGACACGGGACGCGTGGGGAGGTAGATTCGAACAGTTGCCTAGAACTGGACAAGTCCGGTGGCGACGGTTTAGCATCTGTCAGCTTCCTGGAATTCGGTTCCGGTGAAGCACTTCCCGATAAATCAGGAACGAGTGGCCGGTCAGGCCGGTCAAAAACTTCTGATAAAGTCGGACTCGCCGAAAGAAAGCCGCAAGGCAATCGAATAGGCAAAGGCCCCCCAACTGGCCACCGGAAATGAATTCCGACCGGAAACGGAACGGAAAACGGATCTGGTAAGGTTGGAAACACCGAAGGGAAGCCCGGAGGAAAGCCCGAGAGGGTGAGTACAAAGGAAGCGTCCGTTCCTTGAGAACTCAACAGCGTGCCAAAAATCAACGCCAGATATGTTGATACCCCGTCTCCGGCCGTCATGGCTGGGACGAGGTTCCTTTGAAAAAGTCCTGCCGGGCATTGTTCCGGCAGGCGCACAGCGAGGACGCTGTGAATGACCGGGCTTATTCCGCCTGGTTGTTCCGCTCTCGTGGTGTTACGCCGGATTACCGGCAGACATTCACGGAGAGTTTGATCCTGGCTCAGGACGAACGCTGGCGGCGTGCTTAACACATGCAAGTCGAACGATGAAGCCCTTCGGGGTGGATTAGTGGCGAACGGGTGAGTAACACGTGGGCAATCTGCCCTTCACTCTGGGACAAGCCCTGGAAACGGGGTCTAATACCGGATAACACTCGCCGAGGCATCTCGGTGGGTTGAAAGCTCCGGCGGTGAAGGATGAGCCCGCGGCCTATCAGCTTGTTGGTGAGGTAGAAGCTCACCAAGGCGACGACGGGTAGCCGGCCTGAGAGGGCGACCGGCCACACTGGGACTGAGACACGGCCCAGACTCCTACGGGAGGCAGCAGTGGGGAATATTGCACAATGGGCGAAAGCCTGATGCAGCGACGCCGCGTGAGGGATGACGGCCTTCGGGTTGTAAACCTCTTTCAGCAGGGAAGAAGCGAAAGTGACGGTACCTGCAGAAGAAGCGCCGGCTAACTACGTGCCAGCAGCCGCGGTAATACGTAGGGCGCAAGCGTTGTCCGGAATTATTGGGCGTAAAGAGCTCGTAGGCGGTCTGTCACGTCGGATGTGAAAGCCCGGGGCTTAACCCCGGGTCTGCATTCGATACGGGCAGACTAGAGTGTGGTAGGGGAGATCGGAATTCCTGGTGTAGCGGTGAAATGCGCAGATATCAGGAGGAACACCGGTGGCGAAGGCGGATCTCTGGGCCATTACTGACGCTGAGGAGCGAAAGCGTGGGGAGCGAACAGGATTAGATACCCTGGTAGTCCACGCCGTAAACGGTGGGAACTAGGTGTTGGCGACATTCCACGTCGTCGGTGCCGCAGCTAACGCATTAAGTTCCCCGCCTGGGGAGTACGGCCGCAAGGCTAAAACTCAAAGGAATTGACGGGGGCCCGCACAAGCAGCGGAGCATGTGGCTTAATTCGACGCAACGCGAAGAACCTTACCAAGGCTTGACATCGCCCGGAAAGCATCAGAGATGGTGCCCCCCTTGTGGTCGGGTGACAGGTGGTGCATGGCTGTCGTCAGCTCGTGTCGTGAGATGTTGGGTTAAGTCCCGCAACGAGCGCAACCCTTGTTCTGTGTTGCCAGCATGCCCTTCGGGGTGATGGGGACTCACAGGAGACTGCCGGGGTCAACTCGGAGGAAGGTGGGGACGACGTCAAGTCATCATGCCCCTTATGCCTTGGGCTGCACACGTGCTACAATGGCAGGTACAATGAGCTGCGATGTCGCAAGGCGGAGCGAATCTCAAAAAGCCTGTCTCAGTTCGGATTGGGGTCTGCAACTCGACCCCATGAAGTCGGAGTTGCTAGTAATCGCAGATCAGCATTGCTGCGGTGAATACGTTCCCGGGCCTTGTACACACCGCCCGTCACGTCACGAAAGTCGGTAACACCCGAAGCCGGTGGCCCAACCCCCTTGTGGGGAGGGAGCTGTCGAAGGTGGGACTGGCGATTGGGACGAAGTCGTAACAAGGTAGCCGTACCGGAAGGTGCGGCTGGATCACCTCCTTTCTAAGGAGCACTTCTTGGCTGACAGGCTCTGCCTGGCAGTCCAGAGGCCAGTACATCGGCGAATGTCTGATGCTGGTTGCTCATGGGTGGAACGTTGATTATTCGGCACTCTCAGTCATCTTGGGCTGCAAGTACTGTCCTTCGGGGCGTGGAAAGCTGATCATGAGTGGCGAGGGTGTCGGGCACGCTGTTGGGTGTCTGAGGGTACGGACCTTGTGTCTGGATCTTCAGTGCCGGCCCCAGTGAACTCGCCCGTAAGGGGTGGGGTGATGGGTGGTTGGTCGTTGTTTGAGAACTGCACAGTGGACGCGAGCATCTGTGGCCAAGTTTTTAAGGGCGCACGGTGGATGCCTTGGTACCAGGAACCGATGAAGGACGTGGGAGGCCACGATAGTCCCCGGGGAGCCGTCAACCAGGCTTTGATCCGGGGGTTTCCGAATGGGGAAACCCGGCAGTCGTCATGGGCTGTCACCCACATCTGAACACATAGGGTGTGTGGAGGGAACGCGGGGAAGTGAAACATCTCAGTACCCGCAGGAAGAGAAAACAACCGTGATTCCGGGAGTAGTGGCGAGCGAAACCGGATGAGGCCAAACCGTATACGTGTGAGACCCGGCAGGGGTTGCGTGTACGGGGTTGTGGGATCTCTCTTTCACAGTCTGCCGGCTGTGAGACGAGTCAGAAACCGTTGGTGTAGGCGAAGGACATGCGAAAGGTCCGGCGTAGAGGGTAAGACCCCCGTAGTCGAAATCAACGGCTCGTTTGAGAGACACCCAAGTAGCACGGGGCCCGAGAAATCCCGTGTGAATCTGGCGGGACCACCCGCTAAGCCTAAATATTCCCTGGTGACCGATAGCGGATAGTACCGTGAGGGAATGGTGAAAAGTACCGCGGGAGCGGAGTGAAATAGTACCTGAAACCGTGTGCCTACAAGCCGTGGGAGCGTCGCTCATCAAGTTTACTTGGTGGGTCGTGACTGCGTGCCTTTTGAAGAATGAGCCTGCGAGTTTGCGGTGTGTTGCGAGGTTAACCCGTGTGGGGAAGCCGTAGCGAAAGCGAGTCCGAATAGGGCGATTTAGTAGCGCGCTCAAGACCCGAAGCGGAGTGATCTAGCCATGGGCAGGTTGAAGCGGCTGTAAGAGGTCGTGGAGGACCGAACCCACCAGGGTTGAAAACCTGGGGGATGACCTGTGGTTAGGGGTGAAAGGCCAATCAAACTCCGTGATAGCTGGTTCTCCCCGAAATGCATTTAGGTGCAGCGTCGTGTGTTTCTTGCCGGAGGTAGAGCACTGGATAGGCGATGGGCCCTACCGGGTTACTGACCTTAGCCAAACTCCGAATGCCGGTAAGTGAGAGCACGGCAGTGAGACTGTGGGGGATAAGCTCCATGGTCGAGAGGGAAACAGCCCAGAGCATCGACTAAGGCCCCTAAGCGTACGCTAAGTGGGAAAGGATGTGGAGTCGCAGAGACAACCAGGAGGTTGGCTTAGAAGCAGCCACCCTTGAAAGAGTGCGTAATAGCTCACTGGTCTAGTGATTCCGCGCCGACAATGTAGCGGGGCTCAAGCGTACCGCCGAAGTCGTGTCATTCGTACACATATCCCCAACGGGAGTACGGATGGGTAGGGGAGCGTCGTGTGCCGGGTGAAGCCGCAGCGGAAGCTAGTGGTGGACGGTTCACGAGTGAGAATGCAGGCATGAGTAGCGATACACACGTGAGAAACGTGTGCGCCGATTGACTAAGGGTTCCTGGGTCAAGCTGATCTGCCCAGGGTAAGTCGGGACCTAAGGCGAGGCCGACAGGCGTAGTCGATGGATAACCGGTTGATATTCCGGTACCCGCTGTGAAGCGTCAAACATTGAACCAGGCGATGCTAAGTCCGTGAAGCCGCCCTGGAGCCTTCGGGCAAAGGGGAGTGGTGGAGCCGACGGACCAGACCTGTAGTAGGTGAGTGATGGGGTGACGCAGGAAGGTAGTCCAGCCCGGGCGGTGGTTGTCCCGGGGTAAGGGTGTAGGACGTCAGGTAGGTAAATCCGCCTGGCAATAGTCTGAGACCTGATGCCGAGCCGATTGTGGTGAAGTGGATGATCCTATGCTGTCGAGAAAAGCCTCTAGCGAGTTTCATGGCGGCCCGTACCCTAAACCGACTCAGGTGGTCAGGTAGAGAATACCGAGGCGTTCGGGTGAACTATGGTTAAGGAACTCGGCAAAATGCCCCCGTAACTTCGGGAGAAGGGGGGCCATCACCGGTGATGAGATTTACTCTCTGAGCTGGGGGTGGCCGCAGAGACCAGCGAGAAGCGACTGTTTACTAAAAACACAGGTCCGTGCGAAGCCGTAAGGCGATGTATACGGACTGACGCCTGCCCGGTGCTGGAACGTTAAGGGGACCGGTTAGTGCACTTTCGGGTGTGCGAAGCTGAGAACTTAAGCGCCAGTAAACGGCGGTGGTAACTATAACCATCCTAAGGTAGCGAAATTCCTTGTCGGGTAAGTTCCGACCTGCACGAATGGCGTAACGACTTCTCGACTGTCTCAACCATAGGCCCGGTGAAATTGCACTACGAGTAAAGATGCTCGTTTCGCGCAGCAGGACGGAAAGACCCCGGGACCTTTACTACAGTTTGATATTGGTGTTCGGTTCGGCTTGTGTAGGATAGCTGGGAGACTTTGAAGCGGGCACGCCAGTGTCTGTGGAGTCGTCGTTGAAATACCAGTCTGGTCGTGCTGGATGTCTAACCTGGGTCCGTGATCCGGATCAGGGACAGTGTCTGATGGGTAGTTTAACTGGGGCGGTTGCCTCCTAAAGAGTAACGGAGGCGCCCAAAGGTTCCCTCAGCCTGGTTGGCAATCAGGTGTTGAGTGTAAGTGCACAAGGGAGCTTGACTGTGAGACCGACGGGTCGAGCAGGGACGAAAGTCGGGACTAGTGATCCGGCGGTGGCTTGTGGAAGCGCCGTCGCTCAACGGATAAAAGGTACCCCGGGGATAACAGGCTGATCTTCCCCAAGAGTCCATATCGACGGGATGGTTTGGCACCTCGATGTCGGCTCGTCGCATCCTGGGGCTGGAGTCGGTCCCAAGGGTTGGGCTGTTCGCCCATTAAAGCGGTACGCGAGCTGGGTTTAGAACGTCGTGAGACAGTTCGGTCCCTATCCGCTGTGCGCGTAGGAATATTGAGAAGGGCTGTCCCTAGTACGAGAGGACCGGGACGGACGAACCTCTGGTGTGCCAGTTGTCCTGCCAAGGGCATGGCTGGTTGGCTACGTTCGGGAGGGATAACCGCTGAAAGCATCTAAGCGGGAAGCCTGCTTCGAGATGAGTATTCCCACCAACTAGATTGGTTAAGGCTCCCAGTAGACGACTGGGTTGATAGGCCGGATGTGGAAGCCTCGTAAGGGGTGAAGCTGACTGGTACTAATAGGCCGAGGGCTTGTCCTCAGTTGCTCGCGTCCACTGTGTTGGTTCTGAAACCACGAACAACCCCACATCCGTGTGGCCACGGGGTGTGGTGCGGTATTCACAGTTTCATAGTGTTTCGGTGGTCATAGCGTGAGGGAAACGCCCGGTTACATTCCGAACCCGGAAGCTAAGCCTCACAGCGCCGATGGTACTGCAGGGGGGACCCTGTGGGAGAGTAGGACACCGCCGAACAAATATTGGAGAAAGCCCCCGCACTTCGGTGCGGGGGCTTTCTTGCGTTTCAGGGCTGTTTATAGCGGGGCTTTTCCCCTGTCCCTGTCCCCGCGCCGCCTCGCCCCTGCATTTCTGCAGTGCTTAAAGGCGGCCCGCTGCCTTGAGTGCCAGATATGCATCTGCCAAGGCCGGCGGCAGGTCGTTCGGAGTTGCGTCGACGACTGTCACTCCGTGGCGAGTTAGTTGTTCCGCGGTGCGATGGCGTTCTGCCTGGGCCTGCGCTGCCGCGGCGGCCTCGTACACGGCTTCGGTGTTTCCCCTTGCGGCTGCCATTCGCGCGATGTGGGGGTCGGACACCGAAGCGACGAGGACTGTGTGCCGCTGGGTGAGGCGGGAGAGTACGGGAAGCAGGCCTTCCTCGATGGGGGCCGCGTCGAGGGTCGTGAGGAGCACGATCAGGGAGCGGCGGGGGGCCGTGCGGAGAGCGGTGGAGGTCAGGCCGCGGGCGTCCGTTTCGAGGAGTTCCGGTTCGAGGCGGGCCATGGCGTTGACCAGGGAGGGAAGGACATCGCCTGCGGATCGGCCCTGTACGAGGGCTCGTACGCGGCGGTCGTATGCGAGGAGGTCCACGCGGTCGCCGGCGCGGGAGGCCAGGGCTGCGAGGAGGAGGGCGGCGTCCATGGAGGCGTCGAGGCGGGGGATGTCTCCGACGCGGCCCGCCGACGTGCGGCCCGTGTCGAGGATCAGAAGGATGTGGCGGTCGCGTTCGGGGCGCCAGGTGCGTACGGCGACCGTGGTCTGGCGGGCGGTGGCGCGCCAGTCGATCGAGCGGGTGTCGTCGCCCGGGACGTACTCGCGGAGGCTGTCGAATTCCGTGCCTTCGCCGCGGGTCAGGACGCTGGTGCGGCCGTCGAGTTCGCGCAGCCGGGCCAGCTTCGAGGGGAGGTGCTTGCGGCTGGTGAAAGGGGGCAGGACGCGTACCGTCCAGGGGACTTTGTGGCTGCCCTGGCGGGCGAGGAGGCCGAGTGGGCCGTACGAGCGGATGGTGACGCGGTCCGCGTGGCGGTCGCCGCGGCGGGTGGGGCGCAGACGGGTTGTGACGCGTCGGCGTTCGCCTGCGGGGACCGTGAGCTCGTGGCGGGACGCGGCGATCTCCGTGCCGGGCTGCCAGCTGCTCGGGGGCCAGGCGTCGCGGATGCGGGCGCGCAGGGGGCGGCCGGACGTGTTGGTGACCGTGAGGGTGACGTCGGCTGTTTCGCCGAGGCGTGCCGAGGTGTCGCCGGAGCGGGTCAGGCCGAGGCGGCGTACGGGGGCCGCCAGGGCAAAGTCGCAGGCGCAGGCGAGGGCCAGCGGGACGTTCACGGCGAGGATGCCTGTCCAGCTGGGTTCCCAGATGCCGACGGGGAGGGTGCCGAGCGCCGCCAGGAGCGCGGTGCGTCCGGTGAGGGCCATCAGCGGGGTACGGGGACGTGGGCGAGGATCGCGTTGATGACCGAGTCGGCCGTCACGCCCTCCATCTCTGCTTCCGGGCGGAGTTGGATGCGGTGGCGGAGGGTCGGGAGCGCGAGGGCCTTCACGTCGTCGGGGATGACGTAGTCGCGGCCGGTCAGCCAGGCCCAGGCGCGGGCGGTGGCCTGGAGCGCCGTCGCGCCGCGCGGGGAGACGCCGAGGGTGAGGGACGGCGATTCGCGGGTGGCGCGGCAGATGTCCACTACGTAGCCGGTGATTTCGGGGGAGACCGTGGTCTTGGCGACGGCGGCGCGGGCGGCTTCCAGGTCGGCGGGGCCCGCTACGGGGCGTACGCCGGCGGCGCGCAGGTCGCGTGGGTTGAAGCCCTCCGCGTGGCGGCTGAGGACGTTGATCTCGTCCTGGCGGGACGGGAGAGGGATCGTCAGCTTCAGGAGGAAACGGTCCAGCTGGGCTTCGGGGAGGGGGTACGTGCCTTCGTACTCGACCGGGTTCTGCGTCGCGGCGACCAGGAACGGCTCGGGGAGCGGGCGGGGGGTGCCGTCGACCGTAACCTGGCGTTCCTCCATCGCTTCGAGGAGCGAGGACTGGGTCTTGGGCGGCGTGCGGTTGATCTCGTCCGCGAGGAGGAGGTTCGTGAAGACCGGGCCCGGCTGGAAGGAGAACTCGGCGGTGCGGGAGTCGTAGACGAGGGAGCCCGTGATGTCGCTCGGCATCAGGTCGGGGGTGAACTGGACGCGCTTGGTGTCGAGTTCGAGTGCGGATGCCAGGGCCCGGACCAGCAGGGTTTTGGCGACTCCGGGGACTCCTTCGAGCAGGACGTGTCCGCGGCAGAGGAGGGCGACGACGAGGCCGGTCACGGCGGGGTCCTGGCCGACCACGGCTTTGGCGATCTCGGCGCGCAGGGCTTCCAGGGAGGAGCGGGCGGTGCCCGGATCCCCGGTGTACCCGGCGTTGTCAGTGGTCGGGGCCATCATGGACGGCGTACCTCTCTTTCGAGGGCGTCGAGTTGGTCGGCGAGAGCGATGAGGGCCGCGTCGTCGCTGGGTGGCGGCCCGAAGAGGAGTGAGTGCAGGGCCTGTCCTTCCCGGCGGAGCTGGGCGGACAGGGCGGGGAGCAGGGCCTCGGGCGCGTGCGCCTGGGCGGGGGAGACGCCGACGAGGGGGGCGAGGCGGGTGCGGGTGGTGGAGCGCAGAGCCGCGGCGGCGCGGTCGCGGGCGTTGGACTTGCGGTAGAGGCGGGCGCGGCCTTCGACGGTCTCGGAGGCGCGGATCGCGACGGGGAGTTTCTCGGGCACGAGCGGGCCGAGGCGGCGGGCGCGCCAGAGGGCCGCCAGGATCGCGGCGAAGAAGAGCTGCAGCGTGCCCCAGAGCCAGCCGGAAGGCATCAGGTCGAAGAAGCTGCGCTCACCGGCGTCGGTGGCCGAGTCGTCGGAGAGCGAGGGGAGGTACCAGACCAGGTGGGGGCGGGAACCGAGCAGTTGGAGGGCGAGCGAGGCGTTGCCCTGCTTGTCGAGGCGTTCGTTCTGGAGGACGTCGGGAGCACCGAGTACGACGGTGTCGCCGTTCCCCTCGGCCGCCGGGATGCGCAGCAGGGTGGGCATGCCGTCGCCGGGGTAGCAGGAGTCGGCGCCGGGCGCGTTCGTGGTGTAGCGGATGCCGCCCGTTTCGGCCTTGCCCGCTCGTCGGGCGGCGGGCAGGGAGCAGTTGGGCGACAGCGTGGTGTCGAAGCTGGGCGCGGGGTCGGCGTCGACTCCCGGGGCGAGGGTCCCGACGGACGGGGTGGTGGGGGCGACGAGGACGGTCCGGCCGCCGGAGTTCGCGAACGCCGAGTGGAGGCGGTCCTGCTGGCGGTCGGTCAGCAGGTCGGGGCGGGCGACCAGCAGGGTCGTGTCGGAGCCGGTGGCGGACGTGGCCTCTTCCAGGGTGGTGACCACGCGGGTGGACACACCTCGGTCGGCGAGGAGTTCGGCGACGGCGCGGCTGCCGGAGGGTTCGGCGGAGCGCGGGTCGAGGCTGCCGCTCTCGGCGTCCGAGCGGACCGCGGCGATGGCGACGGCCGCCGCCAGGAGGACCACGAGTGCGAGCAGTACACCGCGCGAGCGGGTCCACAGCTGACGGGCGGTCGGAGAGGCCGAGGTGGAGGGCGGGGTGGCCTCGGGCGCCTCGGGTGCGGGGGCCTCGGTGGTCACTCGGCGGCCCCCTGGTGGGCGCTGTGGGCCGTGCTGTGGGTGCTGCTCGCGAGGACCGGCCTGGTGCGTTCCAGTTCGCGGTCGAGCTGCGAGAGGCGTTGGTACGTGTCCGAGCCGGCCGTTCGTCCGCCGTACGTCACGTCGTCGAAGTCCCGGGCGGCGGCGCGCAGTCGGTCCGTGTGGGCGGGGAGCGTGCGGCCCGCTTCGGCGGCGGCCTCGTCGGCGGTGCGGCCGGGGCGGGGGTCGAGCAGGGCGCGTTCCTCCAGGGAGCGCACGACGGCGCGCATGCGTTCCTGGACTGCTTGGTTCCAGTGGCTCTGGGCCGCGTGTGCCTCGGCGGCGGCGCGGTGCTCGGCGGCGCTGCGCGGGCGGTCGTCGAAGAGCGGGGCCGCCGATGTCGGGCCGCGGCGTGGGGTGCCGAGGCGCCACCAGAGGGCGCCGATGAGAGCCACGGCCGCCAGGACGACGACGAGGAGGCCGAGTGCGCCGCCCGGGGTCGCGGAGGAGGCGGCGTTGAACAGCTTGTCGACCCACTCCCAGAAGGCGTCCAGGGCGCGTTCGAGCAGGCTGGGGTCGTTCTCGTGGTACATCCGCTTGGACAGCTCGCGCCGGGCCGCTTCCTGCGCGGGGTCGCGCGGGATCGTGACCGGCGGTTCGCCTTCGCCGCGCGACAGCGCGAGTACGGCCGTCTCGCTGGTGCGTTGCAGCGTCAGTACCGCTGTGAGAACTCCCCCCGCCAGGCTCACTCCGTCAGCTCCCCGGGGTGGAACCAGGGGTGCCGGAGCCGTAGTTCTGGACACCGGCCGCGCGGGCCAGGTCGAGGTCGAGGGCCTCGCGGCGGATGCGCTGGTCGATGTAGAGGAGCACGGAGACGCCGGCGGTGATCGGGAAGGTGAGCATGGAGCCGATCACCGAGCCGATCCCGCTGATGATGAGGAACGTCCAGCCGAGGTCGCCGGTGCCGGTGTTGAGGAAGCCGGTGACCCCCTCGCCGCTGAGCGCGGAGGCGAGGAAGGCGAACGGGATCACGATGATCGACGCCACGATGTTCGCGATGATCGTGGCCAGCAGCTGGATGCCGAAGACCCGCCACCAGGAGCCGCGGACGAGCTTCGCGGAGCGGCTCATCGACTTGAAGACGCTCTGCTTCTCCAGCATCAGGGCGGGCGAGGCCAGCGAGAAGCGGATCATCAGCCAGAGCGCGACGACGGCTGCGGCCAGGCCGCCGAAGACGGCGAGAGCGATGGCGCCGTCACCTCCGCCGGCGAGGCCGACGAGGATGCCGGGCAGTGTGCCCAGGGCGCCGACGGTGATGGCGATGAGCGGCAGCAGGAAGGTCAGGCCGAAGAGCTTGGGCAGCTGCGGCCGGGCGTCGCTCCAGGCCTCCGCGGTGGTCACCGACTTGCCGAGCACGGCGCGGCTGGTCACGGTCGTGAGCAGGGCGGTCGCCACGATCGTGCCGAGCAGGGTGATCAGCAGGACGGCGCCGGAGTTCAGGAGGCTGTCGCCCAGGGCGCGCGACAGTTCGCCGGCGGTGGCGCTGGGGTCGTTGAGAGTCTCCGTGCTGGCGCTGTCGTCCAGGACGAAGCCCTGGAGCAGGATCACGGCGATCTGCGTGAAGACCGCCACGGTCAGCGAGATACCGAGCACGGTGCGCCAGTGCGTACGCATCGTGGACACCGCGCCGTCGAGGATCTCGCCGACGCCGAGCGGGCGGAGCGGGATGACGCCGGGCTTGGCCGCGGGCGGGGGACCGCCCCAGCCGCCTCCCCAGCCGGGGTGGCCGCCGGGGCCGTAACCGCCTGGGCCGCCGTAGCCACCAGGGCCGCCGGGACCTCCGTAGCCGCCGTACCCGCCGGGGCCGGCGGGCGGTTGGCCGCCCCAGCCCGGGCCCGCGGGGGGCTGGCCGCCCCAGCCGGGGCCTGGCGGGGGTGGTGGCGGGGCCTGGGGCGGAGTGTCCTGAGGGCTGCCGGGGGACGGCCACTGGGCCGGCGGGGGCTGCTCCTTGGACCACTTCGGGCCGGGGCCGGACGGGTCGGCGCCCGGCCGGCCCGCAGGCTCCGTGGGAGCGGGCGGGTCCGTGGGCTCGGCAGGGCCGGAAGCCGTCGGCTCCTGTCCGTTCTGCCCGTCGGAGGGGGCAGATCCGGGCGATGCCCAGCCCGGAGTGTCTTTCATCGTCGCTCCTTCACGGTGCCCGTCCGCGGTCGCGGCGGCAGGTTGGCAGCCATCGTGCCACGGTGTGGCCGGGAAGTGACCGGCTGCCGTATGGGCTGCACACCTTCAATTGTCCGGCCGGTACGGGGCAGACTGGGCGGATGGCTGATCAGTACGCGCAATCCCGCGAGAACCAGCGGCCCACCGAGATACCGGCGATCCGGTGGGACGAGCCGCCGGAGGGCCCTGTACTGGTCCTCCTCGACCAGACGCGGCTGCCCGCCGAGGAGGTCGAGCTGGTGTGCACGGACGCGCCCGCCCTGGTGGAGGCGATCCGTACGCTCGCCGTTCGCGGGGCGCCGCTGCTCGGCATCGCGGGGGCTTACGGGGTCGCGCTCGCCGCCGCCCGGGGGTTCGACGTGGACGAGGCCGCGGCCTCGCTCGCGAGTGCTCGGCCGACCGCGGTGAACCTCTCGTACGGGGCGCGCAGGGCCCAGGCGGCTCACCTCGCGGTCCTGCGGGGCGGTGGTGACCAGAAGCAGGCCGCCGATGCCGCGCTGGCCGCCGCGCGGGCGCTCCACGAGGAGGATGCCCAGGCCAGCGCCCGGATGGCCACGCACGGGCTGGCGCTTCTCGACGAGCTGCTGCCCGGCGGAAACCACCGGATCCTGACGCACTGCAACACCGGCGCGCTGGTGTCCGGGGGTGAGGGCACGGCGTTCGCGGTGGCTCTCGCGGCGCACCGGGCGGGGCGGCTTCGCAGGCTCTGGGTGGACGAGACGCGGCCGTTGCTGCAAGGTGCTCGCCTGACGGCCTATGAGGCGGCGCGGAGCGGAATGGCGTACACCTTGCTCACGGACAACGCTGCGGGATCGCTGTTCTCGGCGGGAGAGGTGGACGCGGTGCTGATCGGTGCCGACCGGATCGCGGCCGACGGTTCGGTGGCGAACAAGGTGGGGAGCTATCCGCTCGCGGTGCTGGCCAGGTACCACCATGTGCCGTTCATCGTGGTCGCGCCGGTGACGACGGTGGATCCGGACACTCCGAACGGAGCAGCGATCGAGGTCGAGCAGCGTGCCGGACATGAAGTGACGGAGATCACAGCACCCCAGGTGCCGGTGGCCGGAGCGGAAGCGGGAGGCGGGATACCGGTGGCACCCCTGGGGACCCAGGCGTACAACCCCGCCTTCGATGTGACGCCGCCCGAGTTGGTGACTGCGATCGTCACCGAGGAGGGCGCTGTGTCTCCCGTGACGGCTGAGGCGCTAGAAGAGCTGTGTGACAGGTCACGCCAGGTAACGATTTAGTTAATGGGATGATGTCGTTTATGAAGGGACGAGTCCTTGTCGTCGATGACGACACCGCACTGGCCGAGATGCTCGGCATTGTGTTGCGTGGTGAAGGTTTTGAGCCGTCTTTCGTAGCCGACGGCGACAAGGCGCTGGCCGCTTTCCGTGAGAGCAAGCCCGACCTGGTGCTCCTGGACCTGATGCTTCCCGGTCGGGACGGTATCGAGGTGTGCCGCCTGATCAGGGCGGAGTCCGGGGTACCGATCGTGATGCTCACCGCGAAGAGCGACACCGTCGATGTCGTGGTCGGCCTGGAGTCGGGCGCGGACGACTACATCGTGAAGCCGTTCAAGCCAAAGGAGCTGGTGGCCCGGATCCGGGCCAGGCTGCGCAGGTCGGAGGAGCCGGCGCCCGAGCAGCTCGCCATCGGCGATCTGGTCATCGACGTGGCCGGTCACTCTGTGAAGCGGGACGGGGCGTCCATCGCGCTGACTCCGCTGGAGTTCGACCTGCTGGTGGCGCTGGCCCGCAAGCCGTGGCAGGTGTTCACGCGTGAGGTGCTCCTCGAGCAGGTGTGGGGCTACCGCCACGCGGCGGACACCCGCCTGGTGAACGTCCATGTGCAGCGGCTGCGCTCCAAGGTCGAGAAGGACCCGGAGCGGCCGGAGATCGTGGTGACCGTCCGTGGCGTCGGTTACAAGGCCGGACCGAGCTGACATGTCCCGGGACAGTGCCGCTTCGGCGCCCGGCCAGCCGGGGACCCGCGCGGGGCGGCCTGTCGGCCGGAGGACGACGGGCTCCCGCTGGGGACAGTTCACCGAGGGCGGGCTGCTGCAGGGCGGAGTCCAGGGCAGCCCGGTCCTTCGGCTGTTCATGCGCTGGGTGCGCCGTCCGCTGCTGCCCGTCATGCGGCTGTGGCGGCGCAACATCCAGCTCAAGGTCGTCGTCACGACCCTGCTGATGTCGCTGGGCGTCGTCCTGCTGCTGGGCTTCGTCGTGATCGGGCAGGTGCGCAACGGCCTGCTGGACGCCAAGGTGAAGGCCTCGCAGAGCCAGGCCACGGGCGGGTTCACGGTCGCCAAGCAGGAGGCCGACAGTGCGGCGGGCGCGGACGACGGCCCGGGCCCGGACGACAACCCCGTGCAGAACGTGAGCGGCTGGATGAGCGCTCTCGTGGAGTCGCTGTCCAGCGGCGGCCAGGGCGCCTTCAGCGTCGTGACCCTCAGCACCGCCTCCGCCGACAACGACAGCAGGGGCCTCGGACCGCGTGCGTCGGGCTTCGTCGACTGGAGCCTCAGCGTGCCCGAGGACCTGCGCGACCGGGTCGACGAGGGCGCGGGCGCGGCCCAGAGCTACACCCGCGTCTTCTACACCAACGGCCAGGCGTCCCAGCCGGCGCTGATCATCGGCACCCAGCTCAACGACCCCAAGAACACCCCGTACCAGCTGTACTACCTCTTCCCGCTCACGCAGGAGGAGAAGTCGCTCAGCCTCGTCAAGGGGACGCTCGCGACGGCCGGGCTGTTCGTGGTGGTGCTGCTCGGGGCGATCGCCTGGCTCGTGGTGCGCCAGGTCGTCACGCCCGTACGGATGGCCGCCGGGATCGCGGAGCGGCTGTCCGCGGGGCGCCTCCAGGAACGTATGAAGGTCACCGGCGAGGACGACATCGCGCGGCTCGGCGAGGCCTTCAACAAGATGGCGCAGAACCTGCAGCTGAAGATCCAGCAGCTGGAGGACCTGTCGCGGATGCAGCGGCGGTTCGTCTCCGACGTGTCGCACGAGCTGCGCACGCCGCTGACGACGGTCCGGATGGCGGCCGATGTCATCCACGACGCGCGCGTGGACTTCGATCCGATGACCGCGCGGTCGGCCGAGCTGCTCGCCGACCAGCTGGACCGGTTCGAGACGCTGCTCGCGGACCTGCTGGAGATCAGCCGCTTCGACGCGGGCGCGGCGGCCCTGGAGGCCGAGCCGATAGACCTGCGGGAGGTCGTACGCAGGGTCGTCAGCGGGGCCGAGCCGCTCGCCGACCGCAAGGGCACCCACATACAGGTCGTCGGGGACCAGCAGCCGGTGGTCGCCGAGGCGGACGCCCGGCGCGTGGAGCGGGTGCTGCGCAACCTCGTCGTCAACGCCGTGGAGCACGGCGAGGGCAAGGACGTCGTGGTCAAACTCGCCGCGGCGGGCGGAGCGGTCGCGGTCGCGGTGCGCGACTACGGAGTGGGGCTCAAGCCCGGCGAGGCGACCCGGGTGTTCAGCCGCTTCTGGCGGGCCGACCCGGCACGCGCGCGTACGACCGGCGGTACGGGCCTGGGCCTGTCCATCGCCCTGGAGGACGCGCGGCTGCACGGCGGCTGGCTGCAGGCCTGGGGCGAGCCGGGCGGCGGCTCGCAGTTCCGGCTGACACTGCCGCGGACCGCGGACGAGCCGCTGCGGGGCTCGCCGATACCCCTGGAGCCCAAGGACTCGCGGCGCAACCGGGGGCTGAACGACGCGGGGCTGCCCCTCGGCGGCACGCAGAAGCTGGCCACCGTGCCCGCGCAGCCCGTCAGCGAGCGCACCGGGCCGCCGCCGATGATCGCCCCCCGGGTGACGGGTGCGGTGGACCCGGCGGCGCTGCCCGGCAACGGCGCGCGCGTGGTGCCGCGGCCCACCGCGGAAACGCGCGGCCAGAGCCCCGAGGCGGCGGAGGACGCCCCGTCCGAGGACGGCCGGGGAACCGGTGAGAGGCCGGAACAGTTGAAGCAGGGGGAGGAATCACGTGGGCGCTGACCGCGATCGGGGCGGCCGTCGGCGTCCGGTGCGTCTGATGACGTACGGCGTCTGCGGGGCCGTACTGCTGACCGGGTGCGCCTCGATGCCGGACGGCGGGGATCTGCGCGGCGTCGAGGCCTCGCAGCGGCCGGACCCGCAGGTCCGGGTCTTCGCCATGCCGCCCCGGGAGAACGCGCAGCCCGAGGAGATCGTGCAGGGCTTCCTGGAGGCGCTGACCAGCGACGATCCCGGGTTCGAGACCGCACGCAAGTACCTGACGGGCGAGGCGTCCAAGGACTGGCGTCCGAACCAGTCGACGACGGTGCTCGCGGACGGGCCGAACACCGCGGCGGAGCACAGCGGCAGCCGGGAGGCGACCGGCGACTACGTCTACTCGCTGACCGGCACCAGGGTCGCCAAGGTGGACTCGCAGTTCGCGTACGAACCCGCCGCGGGCACGTACAACGAGCTCGTGCACCTCGCGAAGTACAAGGAGAAGGACGGCAGCAGGCAGTGGCGCATCGACGAGCTGCCGCAGGGCCTCGTGATGGGGAAGTCCGACTTCCAGCGCAACTACCTGTCCGTCAACAAGTACTACTTCGCGTCGAACACGTCGGGCAGGACGGACGATCAGCTCGGGGCGGTCGCCGACCCCGTCTACGTGCGTGAGCAGGTGGACCCGGTGACGCAGATGGTCCGCTCGCTCCTGAAGGGGCCGACGAGCTGGCTCAAGCCGGTCGTCAGGTCCAGCTTCCCCACCGGTACGGCGTTGAAGAAGGGCGTCAAGACACTCTCGCCCGACGACCAGAACCGGCTGACGGTGCCGCTGAACGACAAGGCCGACCGGATCGGCCAGTCCGTGTGCACGGAGATGGCGGCCCAACTCCTGTTCACCCTCGAGGACCTGACGCCCACGGGCCTCGAGGAGGTGGTGCTGCAGCGTTCGGACGGCACGCAGTCGTGTGCGCTCAGAGCGAGCAAGGCCGAGATCTACGTCGCCCACGGGCCGGCGAAGCGTGCCGAGTACGAGTACTTCATCGACGGTGAGAAGCGGCTCGTCCGGATAGCGAGCACGGGCAGCGAACAGGAGCCCGAGCCGGTGCCGGGTGCGCTCGGCGACGGCGACAAGGCGCTGCGGGCGGCCGCGGTCTCGCGGGACGAGGACACCGCCGCCGGGGTGTCGCTCGACGGACGCTCGCTGTACGTCGGGTCGCTCGCGTCGGGCGGTTCGCTCGGGGAGCCCGTGCTGCGCAGCAAGGCCAAGTCGGAGGACGACGGGCTGACGACGCCCAGTTGGGACGCGAGCGGGGACCTGTGGGTGGCCGACCGCGACCCGAAGAGCTCCAAGCTGCTGCTGCTCGCGAAGGGCGCGGGTGAGCCTCTGGTGGTCACGACGCCCAGCCTGGACGGGCGGATCGAGGCGGTGCGGGTGGCCGCCGACGGGGTGCGGATCGCGCTGATCGTGCGGAAGGGCGACAGGACGACCCTGCTCATGGGGCGGATCGAGCGGCAGAACGGATCGGACGGGAAGCCGTCCGTCTCCATCCACGAGCTGCGGTCCGTGGCGCCGCAGCTGGAGGAGGTCACCGCCATGTCCTGGGCCGGCGACAGCCGTCTGGTCGTGGTCGGGCGCGAGGCCCGGGTCGTGCAGCAGATCCAGTACGTCCAGGTCGACGGCTCCACACCGGTCGGCCCGGCACCCGCCGCGCTCACCGGCGTGAAGGAGATCGCCGCCTCTGAGGACGAACGGCTGCCTCTGGTGGCCCACTCGGAGGACGGGATCGTGCGGCTCTCGTCCGGGGCCCAGTGGCAGACGGTGGTCAAGACGGGGATGGCACCGGTTTACCCGGGGTGAGCCCTGGCCTTGTCCGGCCTGGCCGACCTTCCTTCGCTGTCTGAGTGCCTCCCTCGTGTGGGTGACAACGGTCCTGTGGTTGCCCGGAGTTGTCCACAGGGAGTTGTCCACAGGGGTGGCAGGGGAGCTCGGGCGTTGGCACAGTGGTGGACATGCGGGGGTGGTGGCAGGACCTCACCGACCTGGTGCTGCCGGCCGAGTGCGGAGGCTGCGGGACGCCTCGCACGGTGCTCTGCCCGGAGTGCCGTGCCGCCCTGACGGGGGCCGTACCGAGCCGGGTGCGACCGGAGCCGGAACCACCGGGGCTGCCGGTGGTGCACGCGGCGGCTCCGTACGAGGACGAGGTGCGCGCGGTGCTCCTCGCCCACAAGGAACGGGGTGCGCTGATGCTCGCGGGGCCTCTGGGAGCGGCGCTGGCGGGGGCCGTACGGGTGGGGCTCGCGACGGGCTGCGGGAGCGGGGCTGGGGCTGCGGGGTTCGTGACTGGTGGACCCGGTGGACCCGTCGGAGTGGGTGGCTCCAGGACTCCAGTGTCGCTCGTTCCCGTGCCGTCCGCGCCCTGGGCGGTCCGGGCGCGGGGGCACGACCCGGCACGGCGGATCGCGCTCGCCGCGGCGGGTGAGCTGCGGCGTACGGGGACACCTGCCCGGGTAGTCGCCGTACTGCGGCAGTGGCGTGCCGTGGCCGACCAGTCGGGGCTCAACTCCCGGCAGCGGCTGGACAATCTCGCCGGCGCCCTGGAGGTGCCCGCGGGAGGAGCGCGGCTGTTGGCCGGTGGTGGACGGGTCGTGATCGTCGACGACCTGATGACCACGGGCGCGTCCCTGGCGGAGGCGGCACGGGCTTTGAGGGCCGTTCTGGTGGCGAGAACCGGTCCTTACGGCCGAGTAACACCCAAAGTGACAGGGGAAGGGATGTCTCAAGCGACGGCGACAGGTGTAGGCCGACCAGAAGCGGTCAGAGAAATGAGAGGTACGAACGGCGCCGAAGGCATGCTCGCAGCGGCTGTGGTCGCGGCGACTCCGGCATCTTTCGAAATAAACCGGAACTGACGAAGAAGTTGCGTCGTTGCAGGTAGTGAGAGGTTCTATTCACCTGAATGGAGGTACGTCGCAGTAGAGGGTGACGCCATCCGTCCAGGCGAGATATGTTCGGTTGTGAGGGAATGGCGGACGCCGTCCCTCGCATATCGGAATGCCGTGCCGTGGGTTTTCTGCAATCACCCGCGACAGTGGGTGGAGATCTTGCCCGCGGGGGAGGAGGAGGTGGAAGTCACCGAGTCCGAGGCTCCGCGAGTCGCTGGAGCCTGGTGCAAAAGGGAGATGCTCCGCCGTCGATGCGGAGTGATCCGGGAACGGAGTTCTGCGTGGACATCGTCGTCAAGGGCCGCAAGACCGAGGTGCCCGAGCGGTTCCGCAAGCACGTGGCCGAGAAGCTGAAGCTGGAGAAGATCCAGAAGCTCGACGGCAAGGTGATCAGCCTCGACGTCGAGGTGTCCAAGGAGCCCAACCCCCGACAGGCCGACCGCTCCGACCGAGTGGAGATCACGCTTCACTCCCGCGGTCCGGTGATCCGGGCGGAGGCAGCGGCAAGCGATCCGTACGCGGCGCTGGACCTGGCGGCAGACAAGCTGGAAGCACGGCTGCGCAAGCAGCACGACAAGCGCTACACGCGCCGTGGCGCCCGCAGGATCTCGGCAGCCGAGGTCGCCGACCACGTCCCGGACGCGGCCACGCTCAACGGGAACGGCAGTGTGGTCCACGAGGAAGAGCCCCAGGCGGTGCCGACCAAGAAGATCGGCTCGCTCGAGGTGAAGGGTGACGGCCCCCTCGTCGTCCGCGAGAAGACCCACGTCGCGTCCCCGATGACGCTCGACCAGGCGCTCTACGAGATGGAGCTGGTCGGGCACGACTTCTATCTGTTCGTCGACTCCGAGACCAAGGAACCGAGTGTCGTCTACCGGCGGCACGCGTACGACTACGGCGTCATCCACCTCAGCACGGACCCGATGGTCGCCAAGGCGCAGCAGGCCCCGGCAGGCGGGGCGCTGGGCGGCTGACCTCGCCCGGTGAGCTCCCCCGGCCTTCGGCCGGGAGCCCCAGTGGTGCCCCTGGAGTGCCCGTGCGCCCCCAGGGGCACCGGTGTGCGACCCCTTCGTGCCCCGCTCTGTCGTCCCGTTGTCGCCCGGGCATGAAATCATGGCCGTACCGGCCCAACCGGTGGGCCGTTGCCTCGGGTTGGCGATGGCACAAGAAACACAGGCCACGGCCTTCAGGGGGAGGAACCATGGCGGACAGCTTCGGACCGATGCGTGACGAAGATGCCGACGACGGCGTCGTCGGCATGGGCCCGGACGCGGGGTCCCCGCGCAAGGAACCCATCAGGGTCCTTGTCGTGGATGACCATGCCCTCTTCCGACGCGGCCTGGAGATCGTGCTCGCCGCCGAGGAGGACATCCAGGTCGTCGGGGAAGCGGGTGACGGCGCGGAGGCGGTCGACAAGGCCGCCGATCTGCTGCCGGACATCGTGCTGATGGACGTACGGATGCCCAAGCGCGGCGGCATCGAGGCGTGCACCTCCATCAAGGAGGTCGCGCCCAGCGCGAAGATCATCATGCTGACGATCAGCGACGAGGAGGCCGACCTCTACGACGCGATCAAGGCGGGGGCCACCGGATATCTCCTCAAGGAGATCTCCACCGACGAAGTGGCCACGGCCATTCGCGCCGTTGCGGACGGGCAGTCGCAGATCAGTCCGTCGATGGCGTCGAAACTGCTCACCGAGTTCAAGTCGATGATCCAGCGCACGGACGAGCGGCGGCTGGTGCCGGCGCCTCGGCTCACCGAGCGTGAGCTGGAGGTTCTCAAGCTCGTGGCGACCGGGATGAACAACCGGGATATCGCCAAGGAGTTGTTCATCTCCGAGAACACCGTGAAGAACCACGTGCGGAACATTCTGGAGAAGCTGCAGTTGCACTCCAGGATGGAGGCCGTGGTGTATGCGATGCGGGAGAAGATTCTTGAGATTCGTTGACAGCGGCAGCGGCAGCGGCAGCGTCGCGGGGCCCGGGGTTCCCTAGCCCAGCGTTCGGCTCAGTTCCGTAGTCAGGGCCTCTCGCAGGGCCGGGGTGTTCGCTCGCTCCACCCGGATGTTCGTGCAGTCGACCCAGGTGGCTGCCTCCAGGAGGGCCTGGGCCACCGCCGGTACGGCCTTGGGGCTGTCGAGGGTGACCTGCTTGGCGACCAGGGTGGCGCCCTCGCGGGCCGGGTCGACGCGGCCGACCAGATGGCCGCCGGCGAGGACCGGCATGGCGAAGTAGCCGTAGACCCGCTTCGGCTTGGGGACGTAGGCCTCCAGGCGGTGGGTGAAGCCGAAGATGCGCTCCGTGCGGGCCCGCTCCCAGACCAGGGAGTCGAACGGCGACAGGAGCGTGGTGCGGTGGCGGCCCCGCGGGGGCGTCTCCAGGGCCGCGGGATCCGCCCAGGCGGGCTTGGACCAGCCCTCCACTGCGACCGGGACCAGACCGGAGTCCGCGAGCACCGCGTCGACCTGCTCGCCCTTGAGGCGGTGGTAGTCGGCGATGTCCGCGCGGGTGCCGACGCCCAGGGACTGGCCCGCGAGCCGGACCAGACGGCGCAGGCACTCCGCGTCGTCCAGCTCGTCGTGGAGCAGGTCGCCCGGGATGGCTCGCTCGGCCAGGTCGTACACCCGCTTCCAGCCTCTGCGCTCCGTGCACACCACCTCGCCGTACATCAGCGCGCGCTCGACGGCGACCTTCGTGCCCGACCAGTCCCACCACTCGCTGGTCTTCTTCGCGCCGCCCAAGTCGGTGGCCGTGAGCGGGCCTTCGGTCCTCAGCTGCTTGATGACCTGCTCGTACGTGCCGTCCGGCAGGTCGTGGTTCCAGTGCGGGCGGGCGCGGTAGGCGCGGCGGCGGAACGCGAAGTGCGGCCACTCCTCGACGGGGAGGATGCAGGCGGCGTGCGACCAGTACTCGAAGGCGTGGGGGCTCGGCGGAGCCGTGCCGTCGGACGCGGGCGTCCAGTAGGCCCCGTCCACCGTCTTGCGGCCGACCGCGCCGAGGCGGGCGTACGGGATGAGTTCGTGGGAGCGGGCCAGGACGGAGATTGTGTCGAGCTGGACCGCGCCGAGGTGCCGCAGTACGCCTCGGACGCCGCCCCGGCGGTCGGGGGCGCCCAGGAAACCCTGGGCGCGCAGGGCGATTCGGCGGGCCTCGTCGGCGGTGAGTTCGGCGGTGGGGCGCGGCAGACTCGTCATGGTCCGCACGATATGCGATGCCACTGACAATGGGTCCTGAGCTGCGAAAACGGCCCGTGGGCAGGCGGTGGAGACGGCCGAAGGACGGGCGGGCGCCGGGAGTTCAGCCCTGTCGTGGCGTGGGCAGGTAGGGCGCTGTCGACGGCAGGCCAAGGTCCGACGGGAGCAGGGATCCGATCCAGCAGTCGCGGCGTACGCCCTTGTTGTTGATGCCGGAACGAAGGGTGCCCTCGATGGTGAAGCCGGCGCGTTCGGCGACCGCGCGGGAGCCCGTGTTGCCGACCTCGGCCCGCCACTCGACACGGTCGATCGCCAGCTGGGTGAACGCCCAGCGGGAGGCGGTGAGGGCGGCCTCGGTGATGTAGCCGTTGCCCCGGTGTTCCTTCGTCGCCCAGAAACCGATCTCGCCGACCCCCAGGGAACGCATCGTGATGGCGAGCATGCCGGCGAGTTCACCGCCGACGGGCAGGAAGACACCGAAGGTGAACATCGAGCAGTCCACCCAGCCGTCGGGCACCATCTGCTCGGTGAAGGCCGTGGCGTGCTCGGGCAGATAGGGCGACGGGATCGTGGTCCAGCGCTGGATGTCAGGATCCTGGACGGCGTCGTACACGGCGTCGGTGTCGTGCGGTCCCACCGTGCGCAGCAGGAGCCGTTCGGAGGTCAGTGTGACGGGGTCCATCGGCCGATTCTGCTCGGGCTTCGGTGAGGAAGCCATCACTTTAGCCCTGTGTGAGGCGGCGGTTACCTTTCGTAGCGCTTGCGCGGCACCTTCCGCATCCTCCGCCCGTTGTCTTAATGGCTGTCACATGCAGACCTCCCGGCGCGGTGGGGTCCTCGCTTACGATGGCCGTTGCTCAAGCTGTGATTTGAAACCGTCATTGAAACCGACCGTCCCAGGCCCGACCGGCAAGGAGACAAACCCCCGTGTCCGTCCTCTCGAAGATCATGCGTGCAGGCGAAGGAAAGATCCTGCGCAAGCTGCACCGCATCGCGGACCAGGTCAACTCCATCGAAGAGGACTTCGTTGACCTCTCCGACGCCGAGCTGCGAGCCCTGACCGATGAGTACAAGCAGCGGTACGCCGACGGCGAGAGCCTCGACGACCTGCTGCCCGAGGCGTTCGCGACCGTCCGTGAGGCCGCCAAGCGCGCCCTCGGCCAGCGTCCCTACGACGTGCAGATCATGGGCGGCGCAGCGCTCCACCTCGGCTATGTCGCCGAGATGAAGACCGGTGAGGGCAAGACCCTGGTCGGCACGCTGCCCACGTATCTGAACGCCCTCTCCGGAGACGGCGTTCACCTCATCACGGTCAACGACTACCTGGCCGAGCGCGACTCCGAGATGATGGGCCGTGTCCACAAGTTCCTGGGCCTGAGCGTCGGCTGCATCCTGGCCAACATGACGCCGGCCCAGCGTCGCGAGCAGTACGCGTGCGACATCACGTACGGCACGAACAACGAGTTCGGCTTCGACTACCTGCGCGACAACATGGCGTGGTCGCAGGACGAACTGGTGCAGCGCGGCCACAACTTCGCGGTGGTCGACGAGGTCGACTCGATCCTCGTCGACGAGGCCCGTACGCCGCTGATCATCTCCGGCCCCGCCGACCAGGCCACCAAGTGGTACGGCGACTTCGCGAAGCTCGTCACGCGCCTGAAGAAGGGCGAGGCGGGCAACACCCTCAAGGGCATCGAGGAGACCGGCGACTACGAGGTCGACGAGAAGAAGCGCACCGTCGCCATCCACGAGCCCGGCGTCGCCAAGGTCGAGGACTGGCTGGGCATCGACAACCTCTACGAGTCGGTGAACACGCCTCTGGTGGGCTACCTGAACAACGCCATCAAGGCCAAGGAGCTCTTCAAGAAGGACAAGGACTACGTCGTCCTCGACGGCGAAGTCATGATCGTCGACGAGCACACCGGCCGTATCCTCGCCGGCCGCCGCTACAACGAGGGCATGCACCAGGCGATCGAGGCGAAGGAAGGGGTGGACATCAAGGACGAGAACCAGACGCTCGCCACGATCACCCTGCAGAACTTCTTCCGCCTCTACAAGCGCCACGACCACAACGGCAAGGAAGTCCCCGGTCTCTCCGGCATGACCGGTACGGCGATGACCGAGGCCGCCGAGTTCCACCAGATCTACAAGCTCGGCGTCGTCCCGATCCCGACCAACCGGCCGATGGTCCGCAAGGACATGTCCGACCTGATCTACCGCACCGAGGTAGCGAAGTTCGAGGCCGTCGTCGACGACATTGCCGAGAAGCACGAGAAGGGCCAGCCGATCCTCGTCGGTACGACGTCGGTCGAGAAGTCCGAGTACCTCTCGCAGCAGCTCTCCAAGCGAGGCATCCAGCACGAGGTGCTGAACGCCAAGCAGCACGACCGCGAGGCCCCAATCATCGCCCAGGCCGGCCGCAAGGGTGCCGTCACCGTCGCCACGAACATGGCCGGCCGTGGCACGGACATCAAGCTCGGCGGCAACCCGGACGACCTCGCCGAGGCCGAGCTGCGCCAGCGCGGCCTCGACCCCGAGGAGCACATCGAGGAGTGGGCCGCCGCGCTGCCCGCCGCCCTGGAGCGGGCCGAGAAGGCCGTGCAGGCCGAGTTCGAAGAGGTCAAGGACCTCGGCGGGCTCTACGTCCTCGGCACCGAGCGGCACGAGTCCCGCCGTATCGACAACCAGCTGCGCGGCCGCTCCGGCCGTCAGGGCGACCCGGGCGAGTCCCGCTTCTACCTCTCCCTGGGCGACGACCTGATGCGCCTCTTCAAGGCCCAGATGGTCGAGCGCGTCATGTCGATGGCGAACGTCCCGGACGACGTGCCGATCGAGAACAAGATGGTCACCCGCGCCATCGCCTCCGCCCAGTCGCAGGTCGAGACGCAGAACTTCGAGACCCGCAAGAACGTCCTCAAGTACGACGAGGTCCTCAACCGGCAGCGCGAGGTCATCTACGGCGAGCGTCGTCGCGTCCTGGAGGGCGAGGACCTGCAGGAGCAGATCCAGCACTTCATGAACGACACGATCGACGCGTACATCGACGCGGAGACCGCCGAGGGCTTCGCCGAGGAATGGGACGTCGACCGGCTGTGGGGCGCCTTCAAGCAGCTCTACCCGGTGAAGGTCACCGTCGAGGAGCTGGAGGAGGCGGCCGGCGACCGTGCCGGTCTGACCGCCGAGTTCATCTCCGAGTCCATCAAGGACGACATCTACGAGCAGTACTCGGCCCGCGAGGAGCAGCTCGGCTCCGAGATCATGCGTGAGCTGGAGCGCCGGGTCGTGCTGTCGGTCCTGGACCGCAAGTGGCGCGAGCACCTCTACGAGATGGACTACCTCCAGGAGGGCATCGGCCTGCGCGCGATGGCCCAGAAGGACCCGCTGGTCGAGTACCAGCGCGAGGGCTTCGACATGTTCACCGCCATGATGGACGGCATCAAGGAGGAGTCCGTCGGCTACCTGTTCAACCTGGAGGTCCAGGTCGAGCAGCAGGTCGAGGAGGTTCCGGTCGAGGACGCGAAGCCGTCGCTCTCCAAGGGGGACGCGGTTCCGGCGGGTTCCTCCCGTCCGGAGATCCGCGCCAAGGGGCTCGACACCCCGCAGCGGCCGGACCGGCTGCACTTCTCCGCGCCCACCGTGGACGGTGAGGGCGGCATCGTCGAGGGCGACTTCACCAACGACGACGAGCCGGTGCGGTCGGAGTCGGACGGGCTTACGCGCGCGGAGCGGCGCAAGCAGCAGAAGGGCGGGCGTCGCCGCAAGAAGTGACGGTTCGCTCCGCGGGGTGGGCAGTTGAAGGGCCGGGCATCTTTTGGTGCCCGGCCCTTCATGTTGGGTTGGCTCGCGGCACGGGGGTTGTTGGCTGCGGGTCGGAGGGGGCTGGTTGCGCAGTTCCCCGCGCCCCTGAGGTGGGTCGGCGTTGCGGTGTGCAGTGGGTGCGGCGTGGCTTGGGTTGCTCGCGCAGTTCCCCGCGCCCCTTACGGGGCTCGGTGCGCTGGTCAGTCCTCGTTCGTGTGGGGCATGCGGGCGCCGCCCAGTTCTACTGCTGTGCAGCGCCAGCGGAGGTCGGGGCCCTGTTCCAGGCGGAATGCCATGGCGCGGAGCTGGTCGCCCGCGCCGATGCGGGCGAAGGCCTCGACGGCGCCCGGGCGCGGTACGTAGTAGCCGATGTCGCGGACTACGGGGCGGGTGCCGCGGGCGCGGAGGGGGCCGCGTTCGGCGAGCCAGGCCAGTTCGTCGTACGCGCGTCCCGCGGTGTGCCGGAGCATGCAGTGGACGGGGCGCTGACCACTCAGAACGGCCACGAGGCGGTCGGCGAACAGGTCGGTGGGGCGAGGCTGCCGGGGTACACCCGGAAGGCTCTCAGCGGGGGCTGTGGGGCTCCTCCGGGGCGGGGCTCCGGACGGGACCGGCGAGGTGGTCGGGACGGAGATCGGGGTGGTGCCCGGGGTGGTGGCAGTGCTCCGGGTGGTGGCAGCGCTCGGGGCGGTGACCGCCCGCCTCGTACGCGGTGTGCCTCCGCCCGGGGTCGTACGGGGTGAGCCGCCGCCCGGGCGGCGCGTGTCGTGGCGTACGGGCGGGCGGGTGCCCGGGGCGCCCGTGGTGCGCTTCGTCCTGGTCATCACCTTGTTCACAGCGGGAGCCCCATTCCGTCGGACCGACTGGATACCGGTCGGTAACTTTCCGTTGGGGATCTTGTACGAGGCCGGAGCGGGTGGCTGCAAGGACGGTGGGCGCGCGTCGGGGGTGCCGGAATCTTCACCTATCAGGGTGACGGGGCGGGGCGGGAGGCTTGGCGGGGCCGGGGTGTACCGGGTGATGTGCGAGGCCCGCGGTGGACGCCTGCGGAGGGGCGGCCGGGACTCGAAAGGGGACGCCCGCACGTATCCTGAAGGCCCTCCGCGAGGCGCGAACCCGCCCTCTTGGAGGCCTCCGACGGCGAGACCCGACGGTGATTCCGGCGGCGATTCCGGCGGAGAGATCGACCACGCGATCCGACTACGAAAGCGGCCAGCCATGCGCGTCTACGTCCCCCTGACCCTCTCCGGTCTCGCCGAGGCGTACAAGACGGGTGAGCTGGGGTCGGGGCCCTTCGTCGCGTACGCCGTCACGCCCGCGCTGCGGGAGTGGTACCTGTCCGACGACATCGAGGAACTGGAGTACGCGGCGCTGAACCGGGCCGCGATCGCCTCCCTGCGGCTGGTCGCGCTCGACCCCGGAGCCCCGCGCCGGCGGGTCGTCGTCGCCGTGGACGTGCCGGACGGGGCCGCGGTCGCCGACCCCGACCGGGGGCTCGACTCCTCGGCGCTCGGCGAGGTGCGGATCGGCGGGGCCGTGGCGCTGGCCAAGGCGGCGGCCGTGCATCTCGACTCGGACGAGGCCGAGGCGGACGTGACGGCGGCCGTGGACGTGCTGGGCGCGGCCGACCGGGGTGACGACGACGCGCAGTTCGTCGTGGACGGGGCCGAGGACCACGAGCTGCTGTGGTTCGCCACGCAGGAGATTCCGAACCTGGTGGGGCTGGGCGACTGACGGGGCCCGGCCGCCCGGTCGCGGCTCCCGGGGGCGCGCGCGGAAGCACTCCGGATGTGTTGTCAGTGTGGCCGGGTATTTTTTTGGTATGGGGATGCACGGAGCGGCACACATTGTCTGGGACTGGAACGGAACCCTGTTCCACGACAACACGGCGATCATCGGCGCGACGAACGCGGCGTTCGCCGAGCTGGGCATGGAACCGATCACGCTGGAGCGGTACCGGGAGCTGTACTGCGTACCGGTGCCGAAGTTCTACGAGCGGCTGATAGGGCGGCTGCCCACGGACGAGGAGTGGGAGGTCATGGACGTGACCTTCCACCGGTACTACACCGAGCACCGGGTGGGCTGCGGGCTCACCGACGGGGTGCCCGGGCTGCTCGCCGAGTGGGCGTCGGCCGGTCGCAGTCAGTCGATCCTGAGCATGTACGGGCACGACGAGCTCGTCCCGTTGGTACGGGGGTTCGGGATCGAGCCCCATTTCATACGGGTGGACGGGCGGACCGGGCCGTCCGGGGGCAGCAAGGCCGAGCACATGGTCCGGCATGTGGGAGCGCTGGCGGGGGTGGAGCCCGCTCGTACGGTGGTGATCGGGGATGCGGCGGACGACGCGGTCGCGGCGCTGCACGTGGGGGCGCGGGCCGTGCTCTACACCGGTGGGTCGCACAGCCGGGCCAGCCTTGAGGGGGTCGGGGTGCCCGTGGTGGACAGTCTGGAGGAGGCTGTCGCGGAGGCCGAGCGGCTGGCGGCCTGAGGCTTCGCCCCCAGGGCCCCGGGGGCGAGGGAAACTGTGCAGAGTGTCAAAAAGGGGACCCCGCTTTTGTACACATACGGCTCATGACGGGGGCCCCGTGGAGAGCGATAGCCTTGTGCCGTGATCAGCGCGATACGTCGCGGGGGCCTTGTTGCCCCTGCCCTGCGCCCGGAACGCACGGACGACATCCGTGACCGGGCGGTCGCTGGTCTCCCCGGGCGGGGAAGCGCAGAAACCACCGCATACGCGGCAGGCGCAGGTGTACCGAGAGCAGCGTCACAGCCTCCGGAGCGGCCGAGAATGGCCGATAACGCCCCGCTCATCTCTCATCGCGGCATAGCGTCGAACGAGACCGGACACCCCGCGTCGCGGCGCTACGTCACTTCACGTTCTACGACGTCACGCAACGGCGCGCGACAGGAGCCAGAGGACAATGCAGACCAAGCTGGACGAAGCCAAGGCCGAGCTGCTCGAACGGGCCGCCCGGGTAGCTGAGAACAGCCCTGTCGGGGGGAATCTTCACCTGCCGACCGGGAAGATGGGCGCGAGCGCTCCCGACCAGGACACACTGCTCGCGTTCCTCCAGCGCTACTACCTGCACACCGCCCCCGAAGACCTCACCGACCGAGACCCGGACGACGTCTTCGGAGCCGCCTTCTCGCACTACCGGCTGGCCGAGAACCGACCTCAGGGCACGGCCAACGTAAGAGTCCACACCCCGACGGTCGAGGAGATCGGCTGGACCTGCAGCCACTCCGTCGTCGAGGTCGTCACGGACGACATGCCCTTCCTCGTCGACTCCGTGACCAACGAGCTGTCCCGGCAGGGGCGCGGGATCCATGTCGTGATCCACCCGCAGGTCATCGTGCGGCGCGACCTCACCGGCAAGCTCATCGAGGTCCTGAAGACCCGGCCCACCGGCGAGCTGCCCCACGACGCCTTCGTCGAGTCCTGGATCCACGTCGAGATCGACCGCGAGACCGACCGCGCCGATCTGAAGCAGATCACCGCCGACCTGGTCCGCGTCCTGTCCGACGCCCGTGAGGCCGTCGAGGACTGGGAGAAGATGCGCGACTCCGCGCTGCGCATCGCCGACGAGCTGCCCACCGAGCCGACCGCCGACGACCTGCGCGACCAGGAGGTGGAGGAGGCCCGTGAGCTGCTGCGCTGGCTCGCGGACGACCACTTCACCTTCCTCGGATACCGCGAGTACGAGCTGCGCGAGGACGACTCGCTCGCCGCCGTTCCCGGCACCGGACTCGGCATCCTGCGCTCCGACCCGCACCACGCGACCGACGAGAGCCACCCGGTCAGCCCGTCCTTCGAGCGGCTGCCCGCCGACGCCCGCGCCAAGGCCCGCGAACACAAGCTCCTGGTCCTCACCAAGGCCAACAGCCGTGCCACCGTGCACCGGCCCTCCTACCTCGACTACGTCGGCGTGAAGAAGTTCGACCAGGACGGCAACGTCATCGGCGAGCGCCGTTTTCTGGGTCTCTTCTCCTCCGCCGCGTACACCGAGTCCGTCCGTCGCGTGCCTGTCGTCCGGCGCAAGGTCGAGGAGGTCCTCAAGGGTGCGGGCTTCTCGCCCAACAGCCACGATGGGCGCGACCTCCTCCAGATCCTGGAGACGTACCCGCGCGACGAGCTCTTCCAGACCCCGCCCGACGAGCTGCGGTCGATCGTCACCTCCGTCCTGTACCTCCAGGAGCGGCGGCGCCTCAGGCTCTACCTGCGGCAGGACGAGTACGGGCGCTACTACTCGGCGCTCGTCTACCTCCCGCGCGACCGCTACACCACCGGCGTACGCCTGCGGATCATCGACATCCTGAAGGAGGAGCTCGGCGGCATCAGTGTCGACTTCACCGCCTGGAACACCGAGTCGATCCTCTCCCGGCTGCACTTCGTGGTCCGGGTCCCGCAGGGCACCGAGCTGCCGCAGCTCAGCGACGCCGACAAGGACCGCATCGAGGCGCGGCTCGTCGAGGCCGCCCGCTCCTGGGCCGACGGCTTCGCCGAGGCACTGAACGCGGAGTGCGGCGAGGAGCGCGCCGCCGAACTGCTGCGCCGGTACGGCAACGCCATCCCCGAGGGCTACAAGGCCGACCACAACCCGCGCACCGCGGTCGCCGACCTGGTCCACCTGGAGAAGCTCGGCAACGGCAAGAACTTCGCGCTCAGCCTGTACGAGCCGGTGGGGGCCGCCCCCGGCGAGCGCCGTTTCAAGATCTACCGCACCGGGGAGTCGGTCTCGCTCTCCGCCGTCCTGCCGGTCCTCACCCGGCTCGGCGTCGAAGTCACCGACGAGCGCCCGTACGAGCTGCGCTGCTCGGACCGCGCGTCCGCGTGGATCTACGACTTCGGCCTGCGCCTGCCCAAGACGGGCAGCGGCAACGGCGACCACCTCGGTGACGACGGCCGCGAGCGGTTCCAGGAGGCCTTCTCGGCGACCTGGACCGGGCAGGCCGAGAACGACGGCTTCAACTCCCTCGTCCTGAGCGCCGGGCTGAACTGGCGGCAGGCGATGGTGCTCCGCGCGTACGCCAAGTACCTGCGGCAGGCCGGTTCGACGTTCAGCCAGGACTACATGGAGGACACCCTCCGCAACAACGTCCACACCACCCGGCTGCTCGTCTCGCTCTTCGAGGCGCGGATGTCGCCGGACCGCCAGCGCGCCGGCCTCGAACTGACCGACGCCCTGCTGGAGGAGCTGGACGCCGCCCTCGACCAGGTCGCCAGCCTGGACGAGGACCGGATCCTCCGCTCCTTCCTCACCGTCATCAAGGCGACCCTGCGCACGAACTTCTTCCAGGAGGCGGGCGGCGGCGAGCCGCACACCTACGTCTCCATGAAGTTCGACCCGCAGGCCATCCCGGACCTGCCGGCGCCGCGTCCGGCGTACGAGATCTGGGTGTACTCGCCGCGCGTCGAGGGCGTCCACCTCAGGTTCGGCAAGGTCGCGCGAGGCGGGCTGCGCTGGTCCGACCGGCGTGAGGACTTCCGGACCGAGATCCTCGGCCTGGTCAAGGCGCAGATGGTCAAGAACACCGTCATCGTGCCCGTCGGCGCCAAGGGCGGATTCGTCGCCAAGCAGCTGCCGGACCCGGCCGTGGACCGCGACGCCTGGCTGGCCGAGGGCATCCGCAGCTACAAGACCTTCATCTCGGCGCTGCTCGACATCACCGACAACATGGTGGCCGGCGAGGTCGTACCGCCCGCCGACGTCGTACGGCACGACGAGGACGACACCTACCTCGTCGTCGCCGCCGACAAGGGCACCGCCACGTTCTCCGACATCGCCAACGGCGTCGCGGAGAGCTACAACTTCTGGCTCGGGGACGCCTTCGCCTCCGGCGGCTCGGCCGGCTACGACCACAAGAAGATGGGCATCACCGCCCGCGGCGCCTGGGAGTCCGTCAAGCGGCACTTCCGGGAGCTGGCCGTCAACACGCAGACCGAGGACTTCACGGTCGTCGGCGTGGGTGACATGTCCGGTGACGTGTTCGGCAACGGCATGCTGCTGAGCGAGCACATCCGGGTGGTCGCCGCCTTCGACCACCGGCACATCTTCATCGACCCGAACCCGGTCGCGGAGACGTCGTACGCCGAGCGGCGCAGGCTGTTCGAGCTGCCGCGCTCCTCCTGGGCCGACTACGACAAGGAGCTGCTGTCGCAGGGCGGCGGCATCTTCCCCCGTACGGCCAAGGCCATCCAGCTCAACAGCCACATCCGCGAGGCCCTCGGCATCGAGGGCAACATCGCCAAGATGACCCCCGCCGACCTGATGCGGGCGATCCTCAAGGCGCCGGTGGACCTGCTGTGGAACGGCGGCATCGGTACGTACGTGAAGGCGTCGACCGAGTCGCACGCGGACGTCGGCGACAAGGCCAACGACGCGATCCGCGTGGACGGCGCCGACCTGAGGGTCAAGGTCGTCGGCGAGGGCGGCAACCTCGGCCTCACCCAGCTCGGCCGCATCGAGTTCGCGCAGGCCGGCGGCAAGGTCAACACCGACGCCATCGACAACAGCGCGGGCGTGGACACCTCCGACCACGAGGTGAACATCAAGATCCTGCTCAACGCGGTGGTCGCGGACGGCGACATGACCGTCAAGCAGCGCAACAAGCTGCTCGCCGAGATGACCGACGAGGTCGGCGCGCTCGTCCTGCGCAACAACTACGCGCAGAACACGGCCCTGGCCAACGCGCTCGCCCAGTCCAAGGACATGCTCCACGCCCAGCAGCGCTTCATGCGCCACCTGGTCCGCGAGGGCCATCTGGACCGGGCGCTGGAGTTCCTGCCGACCGACCGGCAGATCCGGGAACGGCTCGGCACCGGGCAGGGTCTGACCTCGCCGGAGACGGCCGTCCTCCTCGCGTACACGAAGATCACGGTCTCCGACGAGCTGCTGCACACGTCGCTGCCCGACGACCTGTACCTGCGGAGCCTGCTGCACGCGTACTTCCCGACCGCGTTGCGCGAGCAGTTCATCGAGCAGATCGACAACCATCCGCTGTCGCGCGAGATCGTCACGACCGTGCTGGTCAACGACACGGTCAACACCGGCGGTACGAGCTTCCTGCACCGGCTCCGCGAGGAGACCGGGGCCTCCCTGGAGGAGATCGTCCGGGCGCAGACCGCGGCCCGTGCGATCTTCAACTCCAGCGAGGTGTGGGACGCCGTCGAGGCGCTCGACAACACGGTCGACGCGGGTGTCCAGACCCGGATCCGGCTGCACTCGCGGCGGCTCGTCGAGCGGGGGACGCGGTGGTTGCTCAACAACCGGCCGCAGCCGTTGCAGCTCGCCGAGACGATCGACTTCTTCCGGGAAGGGGTCACGCGGGTCTGGGCCGAGCTGCCCAAGCTGCTGCGGGGCGCGGATCTGGAGTGGTACCAGCAGATCTACGACGAGCTGTCCGGGGCCGGGGTGCCCGACGAGCTCGCCCAGCGGGTGGCCGGGTTCTCGTCCGCCTTCCCCTCGCTCGACGTCGTCGCGGTGGCGGACCGGGTGGGCAAGGACCCGATGGACGTCGCCGAGGTCTACTACGACCTCGCCGACCGGCTGCGGGTCACCCAGCTCATGGACCGCATCATCGAGCTGCCCCGTGCGGACCGGTGGCAGTCCATGGCCCGGGCGTCCATCCGTGAGGACCTGTACGCGGCGCATGCCGCGCTGACCGCGGATGTTCTCGCCGTCGGGAACGGGGGGTCCACGCCTGAGCAGCGGTTCAAGGCGTGGGAGGAGAAGAACACGGCGATTCTCACTCGGGCGCGGACGACTCTGGAGGAGATCCAGGGGTCCGAGGCGTTCGATCTCGCGAATCTGTCGGTTGCGATGAGGACGATGCGGACGATGCTGCGTACGCGGACGTAGTCCTCGCGGACGGGAGGAGGGGCGCCCTGTGGGTTGGGGGAGCCCCTTCTTTTTCGCCCCCGCCGCCCCTACCCGTCCCGTCCCTGGGGGCTGCCGCCCCCAGACCCCCGCATCGCGCTGAACGCGCTCGTCCTCAAACGCCGGACGGGCTGAGATTTAGCTGGGTCTGGGGGGCGAAATCCCTCCGGAGCAACCCGGGCCTCTCGATCAACATCTACCTAAGTGGCCCCCAAGCGGCCTACACCCCGTACAGGGTTCAGTGAGGGACACTTAGGATAAATAGGATGAACGAGGAATCGCTTCGCGCACCGGGCGCACCGGGCGTACTGAACGCGCCGGACGTGTCCGTCGTCGTGATCGTCTACAACGACGAGGCACGGCTGCCCACAGCTGTGCGCTCCGTGCTGGAGCAGACCTTGCGGAACCTCGAGGTCGTGATCGTGGACGACCGGAGCACGGACGGGTCGTACGACGTGGCAAGGGGGCTGGCCGCCGCGCACCCCGGCCGGGTGCGCGCCTTCCAGCTGGAGCGGAACAGCGGAGGGTGCGGGGCTCCCCGCAACCACGGCATCGCCCAGGCGCGCGGCACGTACGTCCTCTTCCTCGACAGCGACGACGTACTGGAGCGCAACGCCTGCCGGAACATGCTGGAGGCGGCCGAGACGACCGGCGCCGATCTGGTGTCCGGGATGTGCGTGCGGGTGCACGTGGACTCGCGGAACGGCAAGGAGGTCAAGTGGTACCCCTGGCTGTACGCCCGCACCCGGACCCTGGAGTCGATCTCCGAGCTGCCCGACCTGCTGGTCTTCGACACCCTCTCCACGAACAAGTGCTATCGGAGGGAGTTCCTGGCTGAGCAGGGGCTCGCCTTTCCTGTCGGGATTCACTACGAGGACCTGCTCTTCTCCGCTCAGGCCTACGCCGCCGCCCGTCGGATCACCCTCATCCCGAACCGCGTCTACGACTGGAACGTCGTCGACAAGGCCGCGACCAAGTCGATCAGCAACCGGCGCGCCGAGATCGCCAACTTCGCGCACCGGATGGAGATCCATCGGCGGGTCGATCAACTCCTCGCCGACAAGGGTCTGTTGGAGCTGAAGTTCCACAAGGACGTCAAGTTCCTCAAGCACGACCTGGTGCTGCACCTGCGTGACCTGCCGTTCCGGGACGCCTCCTACCGGGAGGAGTTCGCCGCGATCGCCCGCGACTACCTGGAGTCCATCGACCGCGCCGCCTTCGACGAGGTGGAGCCCATCCACGCCATCTGCGCCTATCTGCTGCAGAAGAGCGACTGGGACAACCTCCTGCCGGCCGTGGACACCCTCACCAACCGCGACAAGATCTCCTCGCCGATGGTGGAACGCGACGGCCGGATCTACTGGTGTGCGGAACATCTCGACGGCCACCTCGGCGACGATCGCGACGGCCACCGCGACGGCGACTTCGCCCGGCACGTCCTCGACGTCACCGAACTCGGCTATCACGCCAAGCCCGTCGAGAAGATGTTCCTGCGCAATGTCCTGACCACGTATGAGGAGGACGCCGGTACCGTCCGGCTGGCCGGGAGCATCACCAACCCCCTCGGCGTCGTCCCGCCCGGCGCCCGGCTCACCGGCGAGCTGGAGTTCGCCGCCCGCCGCAAAGGCGTGCGGTTCCAGATCTTCCGCTTCCCGGTCGCCACGCTGCGGCACGAGGGCGAGGCCATCGCCTGGGAGGCGTCGGTCGACCTCGCGCGCGGGCTGCGCCCGCTGGGCATCGTGGACGCGGTGTGGGACGTACGGCTGCATCTCGACGTCGACGGCGTGCGCACCACCACCCGCCTCACCGCCTCCGAACCCGGGCTGGCCGACGGGCAGTTGCCCGTGCGGCCCCGGCTCACGCGGCTGGTCGCCGACCACGTCACGCCCGAGATCTCCTCGCGCGGCCATCTCTCCTTCCGGATCGTGACCCGCGAGAAGGTGGTCGCGCTCGTGGAGAAGGGCGTGCGGGGCGCGCCCGGCCGCTTCGCCAAGTCCGGGTACCGGAAGGCGAAGGCGGTGCGCAGGAAGCTCACCTCCGGGGACACCAAGATCCGCCTCTACCACGAGGTGTTCAGCCGGGTGCCCGTGAAGAAGGGGCTCGTCGTCTTCGAGAGCCACCTGGGCCGGCAGTACAGCGACAGCCCGAAGGCGATCTACGAGGAGATGCGGCGCCAGGGGCTCGACTTCGAGGCCGTGTGGTCGTACACCGGCAGCGGTCCTTCCGGGTTTCCGGCCGACGCGACTCTCGTACGCCGCTGGTCGCTGCCCTATCTGAAGGCGCTGGCGCAGGCCGAGTTCTGGGTCGACAACCAGAGCTATCCGCTGAAGCTCACCAAGCGGCCGGAGACGACCTACATCCAGACCTGGCACGGTTCGGCGCTCAAGCGGATGGGCTTCGACGAGCCCGAGTGGAAGCTCAGGTCCCGGCCCGAGCAGGCCGAACAGCAGCGCACCCTCGACCGCTTCGACCGGTTCCTGATCCGCTCCGAGCACGACGTACGCACCCTCGCCCGGGCGTTCCGCCTGAAGGAGAAGACGCTGCTGCGGGTGGGCTATCCCCGCAACGACGCCCTCGTGCAGGCCAGGAGGAGGGAAGAGGAAGTCGGCCATCGTGAACGCGGTGCCCTTGCCGCCGCGTTGGGGATTCCCGGTGACAAGGCCGTCCTGCTGTACGCGCCCACCTTCCGTCAACACGGGGGCAGGCAGCGGCGGTTCGAGCTGCCCTTCGACGTGGAGCGGTTCGCCGACACGTTCGGCGACCGGTACGTCCTGCTCGTGCGCTCGCACTACCTCAACCACGTCGTGCTCCCGCCGTCCGTGCGCGGGCGCGTCATCGACGTATCGGCACACCACGACGTGACCCCGCTGCTCGCGCTCGCCGACGGGCTGATCACCGACTACTCGTCCGTGATGTTCGACTACGCGCTCCTCGGCCGGCCGATGTTCTTCTTCGCCTACGACTACGAGGAGTACGTGCACGAGGGGCGCGGCACCTACTTCGACCTGCTGGAGCGGGCGCCGGGGCCGGTCGCGCGCACCGAGGAGGAGCTGCACACCGCCCTCGCCTCCCTGGACGAGCAGGCCGTGAAGTACGCGGAGGCGCGGGAGGGGTTCGTGGCGGAATTCGGCGAGTACGACAAGGGGAACGCCGCCCAGAGCATCGTCGACCAGTTCTTCGCGCAGTGGAGGCGTGGATGACCCTCGTGAGCACCGATCCGCAGCGGGACGTCTTCTTCGTCTCCAACAGTGTCAACGAGCTGGGCGGAGTGACCAGTTGGTCGCACCAGATGGCCCGGCTCCTCACCGGGCGCGGGCATCGCGTCCATGTCGTCGGCATCACCCCGCCCGGCGTCGTACAGGAACTCGGCGAAGTGCCCTACCCGATGACGACGTTGTACGCCGGACAGCCGCCGCGGCCCGGCCGGGCGCGTGAGGCGAGCATGCGCGAGCAGGCCGTCAGGCTGACCGAGCTGTTCCGGGCGGCGCGGCCCGGTGCGGTCGTCATCGTCACGCAGGTGTGGGCGATGGAGTGGGTGGCGCAGGCCGACACCCGTGGGCTGACCGTGATCGGCATGAGTCACGAGTCGTTCGACTACTCGAAGGCGTCCTCGCGTTTCCAGCGGGTGCGGACGTACTACAAGGACGTCGACCGCATGCTGGCGCTGACCCGCGAGGACGCCGACCTGTGGATCGGGCAGGGCCTCAACAACGCCTCGTTCATGCCGAATCCGCTGCCTTTCATGCCGGAGGTTCCGTCGCCGCGCACCGAGAAGGCGGTCATCAGCATCGGGCGGCTGCATGACCAGAAGGGCATCGACATGCTCCTCGACACCTGGGCGGAGGTCGCGCCGCGCCATCCCGACTGGCGGCTGCGCATCTACGGCTCGGGCGAGGACGAGGAGATCCTCAAGAAGCAGTGCACGGCTCTCGGACTCGACAACTCCGTGGACTGGATGGGGCGTACGAGCGATGTGCCGGGCGCCCTGCGCGGCGGTTCCGTCTTCGTCCAGTCCTCCCGCGGCGAGGGTTTTCCGCTGGCCCTCATGGAGGCGATGGCGACCGCCGTGCCCTGCGCCGCCTTCGACTGCGCCCCCGGCGTCCACGAGATCGTCCACGACGGCGAGGACGGCCTGCTCGCCACCCTCGGCAACACCGGTGAACTGGCCCGCCGCCTCGACACGTTGATGTCCGACAAGGAGCTGCGGGACAGGATGGGCGAGGCGGCGAGAATCAACATCCAGCGTTATACGACGGACGAGATAGTGAGGAAGTGGGAGGACCTGTTCGCTTTCCTGGAGCGCTGAAAAGCGGCCCTTCCTCGGCTGTCTCCCAGCCCGTCACTTGCCTCCGCCCGCGGTGAACTTCTCGTACTCCTTCAGCACTTCCTCCGTGGGCCCGTCCATACGAAGCTCGCCGCGTTCGAGCCACAGCACCCGGTCGCACGTGTCCCGGATCGATTTGTTGTTGTGGCTCACCAGGAACACCGTCCCGGCGTGCTTCCGCAGCTCCCGGATTCGGTCCTCGGACCGCTTCTGGAAGGAGCGGTCCCCGGTGGCCAGGGCCTCGTCGATCATCAGCACGTCGTGGTCCTTGGCCGCCGCGATGGAGAAGCGGAGCCGCGCGGCCATTCCGGACGAGTACGTCCGCATGGGCAGCGTGATGAAATCGCCCTTCTCGTTGATGCCGGAGAAGTCGACGATCTCCTGATACCGCTCGCGCACCTGTTCCCGGGACATTCCCATGGCGAGGCCGCCGAGATAGACATTGCGCTCGCCGGTCAGGTCGTTCATCAGGGCGGCGTTCACACCGAGGAGTGAGGGCTGCCCGTCCGTGTAGATCCGCCCGTGCTCCACCGGAAGAAGTCCGGCGACGGCCTTGAGCAGCGTGGACTTTCCGGACCCGTTCGTGCCGATGAGCCCGATCGCCTCTCCCCGGTACGCCGTGAAGGAGACCGCCTTCACCGCGTGCACCTTCCGTACGCCCGAGGCCTGTTCGGTCTTCTTCCGGCGCAGGATGCGGTTGAGGGCGGCGGTGGCGCTGCCACGGCCGGCCCCCGTGCCGTTGACGCGGTAGACGATGTCGACGCGGTCGGCGACGACCGTGGGGATGGGTGCGTCGTTGGGTTCAGCCACGGCCGTACGTCTCCTCTGCCTTCCAGAAGTAGATGAAGCCGCCGACGCCGGCGAGCAGCGCCCAGCCGACCGCGAGCGCCCACACGTGGTGGGGCAGCTGGCTCGCGTGGAAGGTGTCGATGAGCGCGAACCGCATGAGGTCGATGTAGACCGCGGCCGGGTTGCACTCCAGGGCGACCAGCACGATGTGCGGCATGTCCTGGTGGGCGGTGAGCACCTTGTCGATGCTCCACATGACACCGGACACGTACATCCAGGTGCGCAGCACGAACGGCATCAGCTGAGCGATGTCCGGCGTCTTCGCGCCCATCCGCGCCATGATCATCGCCACGCCCGCGTTGAACACGAACTGCAGTGCCAGGGCGGGAACGGCCAGGAGCCAGGACACACTCACGGGCACACCGACGCAGAGCAGGATCACGAACAGCGCGGCCATCGAGAACAGCAACTGCTGGAGCTGTTGCAGCGCGTACGACACCGGGAGCGCGGCCCGTGGGAAGTGCAGGGCGCGCACCAGGCCGAGGCTGCCGGAGATCGCCCGGGTGCCCGCCATGATCGAGCTCTGGGTGAACGTCCACACGAAGACGCCGGTGACCAGGAACGGGATGTAGTCCGGGACACCGCGGCTCGTGCCCATGAGCTCGCCGAAGATGAAGTAGTAGACCGCCGCGTTCAGCAGGGGCGTGGCCACCTGCCAGACCTGGCCGAGCTTCGCCTGGCTGTACTGGGCGGTGAGCTTGGCCGTGGCGAACGCCGTGATGAAGTGCCGGCGCGCCCACAACTGGCGGACGTACGCGGGCAGCGTGGGGCGGGCGCCGCTGACCGTGAGGCCGTAACGGGCGGCCAGCACCGCGGCGTCGTCGGGCGGGGCGGCCGATGCCGGCACCGGGTCGGGTGCCGGGGGCGGTGTGTGGAGGACCTGACTCACATCCGCTGCTTTCACTCGGAGCGCGGGGCTCGTGGGAGGGGGTGTGCCAACGAGGGATTGCGAACGCTTCTTTTACGTCGCTACGGGCCCGTCTTTACCCGTACCTGGGACCCGCTTTACGTCGGGACGGAACCGTATCGTCGTCACGTGAGCGTAGGTCGATCTCACGTCGGAACGCAACCGTTTCGTCGTCACGCCCCTATGCTGTTCGACATGACGACGAACGCCGACGGGGCCCCAGCGAACGGCGATGGGGCGGCAGCGAACGCCGATGGGGCGGCAGAGAGTCCGCAGCAGCCGCGCCGCCGGACGCCCGCCGGGGCTGCGGTGCTCCGGGAGGATGTGACGGAGGCCATCAGGGCGGCCGTCTTCGAGGAGCTCGCGGCCGTCGGATACGCGCGGATGTCCATCGAGGGGATCGCGCGCCGCGCGGGCGTGGGCAAGACCGCGGTGTACCGCCGGTGGCGTTCCAAGCTGCACCTGGTGCTCGACCTGGTGTCGGCCGTCGCGGTGCAGGGGCTCCCGGCACCCGACACGGGCTCCCTGGAGGGCGACCTGCGTCTTCTGTACGAGGTCACGTCACGGGCCCTGCGTCACCCTGTCGCCTCGCAGATCATCCCCGATCTCCAGGCCGAGGCCGCCCGCAACCCGGACATCGCCGAGGCCATGCAGAAGGCTCTGCGGGAGGGGCAGGAGGGCGTCGCCAGCGGCATCGTCGCCGCGGCGGAGCGGCGCGGCGAGGTCCGGATGGGCATCGACGACGAGCTGGCCCTCGACCTGATCTCCGGACCGCTGTACTGGCGCTCGGTGGTGATCCGCAGCCCCAAGCTGCCGAAGGGGTACCTGGAGAGCCTGGCCCGGGCCACGGCGGTGGCGCTCAAGGCGTTGTAAAGACGCCGTAAGGCCCCTGTGAGGCGTCGAAGAGCGTCGAAAAAGCGCCGCCGGGTCACGAAGTCCGGGTTCATGTGCGGGTGGTGGAAGTCGGCCGAGGCTGGTCCCGTTCATGCCACGGAGCCAGGAATCGTCGCAGCTCCGGACCCCTTGCGGGGTGCCCCGGCAAGGGGCGTCAACCCCGTAGCGTCCGGATCGTTGTCATCCGGGCCTCACTTTCGAGGCCCTCGGGGGCGCATACTGGACTGACGATGACGAAGCCATCCGCGCCCCGGCGCCACCTGTCCACCAGTCCCTTCAAAGCTCCGGTTGTCCCGGTCGCCAAGCACTTCGCCCTGGGTGACCGTGTTACGCACGACCAGTTCGGCCTGGGCAGGATCGTCGGCGTCGAGGAGGGCATCGCGATGCTCGTCGACTTCGGCTCCCGCCAGGCCCGTATCGTCAGCCCCTACACCCGTATGGACAAGCTCTGACGGATCCCGTCAGTACACCCGTCAGGCACTCGCCGCGGTCCCGGACGATGTCCGGCCCGCGGCGAGCGCGTTTCTGAGCCGAATCCCTAGCCCCTCCGGGCCTCGGGATGGAGTCGTACCCACCCCTCCCAGGCCGACGTGATCATGTCGTGGACGTCGTACTTGGCCTTCCAGGCCAGTTCCGCGGCGATGCGGTCGGCGGAGGCGACGACGCGGGGCGGGTCGCCCGGGCGGCGCGGGGTGACGGTCGGGGCGAGCGTGTGGCCGGTGACCTCGTTGATGCGGTCGATCATCTCGCGGACGGAGACGCCCTCACCGCGGCCGATGTTGAGGGTCAGGTCGGTGCCGGGGGCGGCGGCCAGCCGGCGGGCGGCTGCCACGTGGGCCTCCGCGAGGTCGGACACGTGGATGTAGTCGCGGACGCACGTGCCGTCGGGGGTCGGGTAGTCGTCGCCGAAGACGCGCGGGGGCACGCCCTCCGTGAGCTTCTCGAAGACCATGGGGATCAGGTTGAAGACGCCCGTGTCGGCCAGTTCCGGCGCGGCGGCGCCCGCCACGTTGAAGTAGCGCAGGGAAGCCGTCGACAGGCCGTGGGCGCGGCCCGTGGCGCGGACCAGCCACTCGCCCGCCAGTTTCGTCTCGCCGTACGGGCTCATCGGCACACAGGGTGTCTCCTCGGTCACCAGGTTGACGTCCGGCATGCCGTACACCGCCGCGGAGGACGAGAACACGAAGGACGGCACCGCGGCGGCCGTGACCGCCTGCAGCAGCACCCGCAGCCCCTCGACGTTCTCGCGGTAGTAGTGCAGCGGCAGGTCCACGGACTCGCCGACCTGCTTCTTCGCCGCCAGGTGGACGACGCCCGTGACCGCGTGGTCCTTGAGTGCCCGGGCCACCCGCTCCGCGTCCAGGGTCGAGCCGACGACCAGCGGCACCCCGTCGGGCACGCGCTCGGCGATCCCGGTGGACAGGTCGTCGTACACCACGGCCCGTTCGCCCGCCTCGGTCATCGCACGGACGACGTGCGCCCCGATGTAGCCGGCGCCGCCGGTGATCAGCCAGGTCATGTATCGGCCGTCCCCTCGTGTGTCGGTTCGTGCGTGTTTCTGCTGCGCTGAGCCGCCCCTCAGTGAAGCAAACGCCTCATTCTGCGGCGCACCACGGTGGCCATTCCACGCCAACCGGGCGCCAGCCGCAGCGCGAGCGAGCCCGCGTGGGTCGCGTACGGCTGGACGAGCAGCAGCCCGTGCCGGCCGTTGCGCACGACGGACCGGCGCAGCAGGCCCGGGCCCGCGACGGCGTGCGCGGTGGTCTCGCGGCTCGTGCCGTCGTGGAAGCGCAGCCGAAGGCGCAGGTCCCAGGTGCCGGAGCCGAGCGCCGCGAGGTCGACGGCCGCCTCGGCCGTCCAGGAGTCGATGCCCCCGTCGTCGCCCGGGCCGTCGTCGAGAGGATCGGGGTCGTCCGGCACCCACCGGGCCGTCACCGTGAGCCCGACCGCCCCGTCGTGCCGGTTCACGAACTCGGCGTCCACGGACGCCGGCGCCGCGTCAGCCATCCGCCCGTACAGCTCGTGCAGGCGCAGCCGAAGCCGGGTGGCACGCGCGCGTGGCCGCAGTTCCGCGTCGACGGCCACAGGGAGGAGGCGTACGGGCCGGAACAGCAGGTGTTCCAGAGTCACTTGGGTCAGGTCGGCGGACCAGACGGGCGTACCGTCCGCGAGCCGCGCGTACGGCGGACGCAGCCGGGCCGGGCGCGCCGCGACCTCCTTGACGCGGGTCAGGTCGCGGGGCTCCTCGGAGGCCGTCACGACCTGTGCGACGACCCGTCCCGGCGCCGGTGCGAGCGCGAGGTCGGCCGCGTCGAACGTCGCGAGGTACGCGCGCGTGAGGGCCCACCACTCGCTCCGGTACACGGGACCGCGCTGATCGAGCTCGCGCGCGTACATCCGCAGCGAGTGGTCGAGGAACCGCGCGCGTGTCGCCCGCGCCAGCCGCTTCTCACCGGCGGCCAGGAGGATGTCGTACGAGAGGGCGTGGGCGGTGATCCTGGACCGCCAGTTGCCGACGCCCGCCCGGTCCAGCGAGATCGACAGCCGCTCGGCGCCGCGGCGCACGTGCCAGACGTACACCGTGTCCGGGATCAGCGCGATACGCGGACCGGCGGCGAGCACGCGCGCGGTGAAGACGAAGTCCTCGTAGGGGAAGCGTCCTTCGGGGAAGCGGATGCCGTGCTCGCGCAGGAAGTCGGTGCGGTAGAGCTTGTTGACGCAGAGGGTGTCGTGGACCAGGTGCGTGCGGCGGGACGGGTGCCTCACCAGGGCGGCCTTGGCATACAGCTCGGGCTGCCAGGGGACCTCGCGGCCGGACGGCAGCTCGCGGCGCACACACAGGCCCGCGGCGACCTCGGCCCCGCGCCCGGCGGCCGCGTCGAGGAGCGCGTCCACGGCGCCGGGCGGCAGGACGTCGTCGCTGTCCAGGAACATCACGTACGGGGCCGTGGCGGCCTCGATGCCGTCGTTGCGGGGGCTGCCGCAACCGCCGCTGTTGACCTTGCGACGAAGCACCCTCAGGCGCGGCTCGTCGAGGGCGAGGCGGTCCAGGAGGTCCGCGCTGCCGTCCGCCGAGCAGTCGTCCACGGCGATCACCTCCCGGACGGCGGGCCCCTGCGCGAGGGCCGAGCGCACCGCGTCCGTCACACGGGCTGCGTCGTCGTACCCGATGACCACGACGCACACCTGTGACTGGTGGGGAGGTACGGCTTGGATGGATCGCATGGCTTCCACGGGACGAAATAGTGGCTGGTGTAGGTAATTTTCCGTTAAGAGGTACTTACTGTCTCGTGGGGAAGATGACGGGAATTGTGTGAGGGTTCCGTCTCCGCCGATCGGATTCCCGTGGACCGAACGCCGGCCGGCCGGATTCCGGAGGTCCACAGGCGGCGGAAGGAGAGCGCGGCGGCCCCGACGAGCAGTCCGTTGCGGACGAACATCAGCAGGGTGCCGGTCCACGTGCAGTCCATGACGTCCCTGTAGAGGACGGGATACGCGAGGGCGCTGGCCGCCGCGGCCGCCATGATCAGCACGGCCACCGGGCGCTGCGAGGTGTGCCGCGAGGTCAGGCATACGGCGGCCAGGCCGAGCAGCCACACCAGGTACTGAGGGCTGATCACCCGGCTCGTCACGGTGAACAGGAGCACGGCACAGAGCGCGGCGTCGTACGGAGTCGCCGGCGTCCAGTGCCGCGCCCGCAGCCGCCACAGCAGCAGGGCCCCGAAGGCGACACCGGTGAGGGCCAGCGACCCCGCGGCGATCGTGCTGACGTACGGCCCCGTGAACTCCATCGCCCCGTACCGGTAGCGCACCTGCCCCGGCCAGCCGGCGTGCCGCGCGAAGGAGAGGGCCGTCCCGCCGAGCGACTCGATCTGTACGCCCCGGCCGCCCTGCTGGCGCAGGAAGTCGAAGGGGTGACGGAAGAGCGCGGCGAGCGCGAGGAGCAGCACGCCCGCGGTGACGGCCGCCGACGTCCACACCTCCCTCGTCGTACGCCCCCTGGGGGTGCCGATCAGGATCAGCGCGGGCCACACCTTCACGAGAGCGCCCAGCGCCGCGAACGCACCGCACGCGCGCGTGGAGCGCGAAAACGTCAACAGGGCGATGACGGCGAGGGCGGTGACCTGCACGTCGTAGCGGGCGAGCGGGAGGTGGAGGAGAAGGGGCAGGCCCGCGATCCACAGGGCCGCGCCGCGCAGGCTGCGGCCCGTCCGGGTGCCCGCGCGCGTGAGGGCGACGGCGACCAGGGCGTCGGCGGCGAGCGCGAGGAGCACGAACGCCTGGAAGTACGTCAGCCCCGGCAGCAGCCCAGGGGACAACAGGACCGGGCCCGCGCCCGGCGGGTACTGCCACAGCCGGTCGCCCGAGGGGAACGTGCCGTGGGCGAGCACGCCGTACCAGCGGGCGTAGAGCTGGTGCACCTCGCGCGCGACACCGCCGATGCCCAGTGGGGCGTGCCCGTCGCGGGCGAGCAGCCAGAGCATCAGGGCGCGGGTGGTGAGCCAGACGGCGGCGACAGGGAGGAGGCGGGGCTTCATCCAGGGCTTCACTCGACGGATCGTAAGCCGCAAGAAGGCACATAACGTCTGATGACGGGTCAATCACGTCCGAAGGCTGACTAATAGCACAAAATCTGGTGCATGGTCGTCAAGCGTCCGCAGGTTGCCGTCGCCGTGCTCGTACCCGTACTCGTCATGTTCGGGATCGGTCTCTGGGGGATCGATCGTGGCGGGATGTGGCGCGACGAGGCGGTCACCTTCCAGGTGGCGCGGCGCTCGCTCCCGCAGATCTGGCAGCTGCTGCATTCCGTGGACGCGGTGCACGGCCTCTACTACCTCCTCATGCACCCCGTCCTCGCCCTCCACCCCGGAGAGGTCGCCCTGCGCGTCCCCTCGCTCTGCGCTGCCGCCGCGACCGCGGGCCTGATCGCCGCCCTCGGGGCCCGGCTCGCCCGCCCGAGGGTCGGCCTGTGGGCGGGCCTGCTGTACGCCGTGACCCCCATGGCCGGGCACTTCGCCCAGGAAGGGCGCTCGTACGCACTGGTCGCCGCCGGGGTCGCGGCATCGACGCTGCTGCTGGCGCGGGCGGTGACGGCCGACACGGACGGAAACGGGCGTGAGGACGGGGACGGGTGCGGGGATCCGGAAGACGAGCCCGTGGGCCGGCTCGCACGGCACGCGCGCGTGGTCGGCTGGTGCACGTACGGAGGAGTCGTCGCCGTCACCGTCCTGCTGCACGAGTTCGCCGTACTGATCCTGCTCGCGCACGCCGCCACCCTGGCCCTCGCCCGGATGCCCCGCCGCGTGTGGCGCGACTGGGCCTGCGCCGCGGGTGCCGTCCTCCTCGTCCTGCTTCCGCTCGCCCTGATCTCCAGCGGCCAGGCGGAGCAGGTCGCCTGGCTCCGGCCCCCGGGCGGCGGCACCGTCGAACGCCTGCTGCGCTCCTTCACCGGCCCGACCCAGCTGGTCCTCGGCCCGTATCTGCTGCTGATCGCCCTCGCCCTGCGCCACCCGTTCACCCCACCGGCCCGCAGCGGCGAACTCTCCCTCCCCACGGTCGCCCTGCCCCTCCTGCTCCTCCCGCCCGCGGCCCTCATCGCGGTCTCACGCCACTGGCCGCTCTACGACGACCGCTATGTGCTGTACGCGCTCGCCGGGGCGCCGCTCCTGGCAGCGGCGGGGGCGGAACGGCTGGTCCTGGCGGCACGACGGGTGGGGCTGGCGCGGCGCGAGGCGGACGGCTTGATGCGGGGCGTGGGGGGCGATCCGGGGCTTGGTCCTGGTGCTGGTTCGGGTGCGGGGTCAGGTGCAGGTGCCGGTGCCAATTCTGGTTCCGGTCCTGGTTTCGGTCCTTGGTCCGGTCCCGAACCCGGTCTCGTACGAGGCGTCCGAGTGCCGTACGCCGCAACGCTGGCCGGCGTACTGGCCATCACCCTCGCTTTCGTCTCACAGCTCCCCGTCCTCCGGCAGGACCGGGACCCCGCCCACCGCCCCGACAACCTCGCCGTCGTCTCGGCCGCGGCGGCCCAGCGGATGAGCCCGGGCGACCCCGTGCTCTTCCTGCCGTCACTCGGCAGGCGCTCCGCGCTGGCGTACCCGAAGGGGTTCCATGGCACGCGGGACATCGCTCTGGAGGAGCCCGCACCCGTCTCCGGCACGCTCTACGGGCGCGAGACCGGCCCCGACGAGCTGCGCCGCAGGCTGGCCGGCCTGGACCGCGTCTGGGTGGTCGCCGAGCCGTACGCGCTGAAGTCGGCCTGGTATCCGAGCGATCCGACCGAGCGGGTCAAAGTCACCGTCGTGGGCGAGGAGTTCGTGCCGCAGGCGGAGTTCGTACGGAAGGGGTCGATCCTGCGCCTGTATGTGCGGAGGGCTCCGATGATGTGAGGGGTGGCCGGTGGTGTGTGGCGCGCGGGTGGGCGGTGGTTACGCGCCGCAGCCCGGGGTCTCGTCCAGGGCCGCCGCGTCCAGTGCGTTCGTGAGCTTGTCGAGCCGGGCGCGCAGTTCGAGGATCTCTTCCAGCTCGAAGGTCGTCGCGGCGGCGATCCGGCGCGGTACGCGAAGCGCCTGCTCGCGCATGGCCGTGCCCTCGTCCGTGAGCCCGACCACCACGGACCGCTCGTCGCGCGCACTGCGCTCACGCCGTACGAGGCCGGCCGCCTCCAGGCGCTTCAGCAGCGGCGACAGCGTGCCGGAGTCGAGCCGCAGGTGCTCGCCGACCTTCTTCACGGGCAGCTCGCCGTGCTCCCACAGGACGAGCATGACCAGGTACTGGGGGTACGTGAGCCCCAGGTCCTTCAGCACGACCCGGTACACGCCGCCGAAGGCGCGGGAGGCCGCGTTCAGGGAGAAGCAGATCTGCTGGTCGAGGCGGAGGAAGTCCTCGTCTCGTGCGGGGTGCTGTACGGCGGCGTCGGGTGCGGGCGTCGTGGTCATGGCTCCAGGATACCTCGGGTGCGTCATTTAGTTGTGCACAACTGAATTGTGTGGCATGGTTGTGGTCGTGAGGGGGGCCGGACCAGGGCCCGCCGATACGACGTTGACCCTGAGAGGGATGGTTTTCATGGACGCGCTCTACACCGCTGTCGCCACCGCCACCCACGGCCGTGACGGCCGGGCCTACAGCTCCGACGGCAAGCTCGACCTGGAGCTCGGCATACCGGTGGAGATGGGCGGCAATGGGCAGGGCACGAACCCGGAGCAGCTGTTCGCGGCCGGTTACTCGGCCTGTTTCGCCAGTGCGCTCGGTGTGGTCGGTCGTATGGCGAAGGTCGATGTCAGTGACGCGGCGGTGACTGCGGAGGTCGGGATCGGCAAGCAGGGGGAGGGCTTCGCCCTCGCCGTCACGCTGCGGGTGGAGCTGCCGGAGTCCGTGGACGCCGAGACCGGCCGCAAGCTGATCGAGCAGGCCCACCAGGTGTGCCCGTACTCCAACGCGACGCGGGGCAACATTCCGGTCGAGCTCGTAGTCGAGTAGTAACTTTCCTCGCCCCCGCCGCCCTTACCCATTCCCGTCCCTGACTCAGGGGCTCCGCCCCCGAACCCCCGAATCGCGCTGAACGCGCTCGTCCTCAAACGCCGGACGGGCTGAGTGGGTGGGCGGGGCTGATGGGGGTGGGTGGGTTGACCGTGGATCGGTGGGGGATCGGCCTGGACGGCCTTGTCCTCAATCGCCGGACGGGCTGGGTGGTGGGGGCTTGCGGGGTGGGATGCGTGCGGGTGCGTTGTGGCTGGACTGCGCAGTTCCCCGCGCCCCTAAGAACCTAGGGGCGCGGGGAACTGCGCAATCTTTCAGCCTCTCCGGCGTCTGAGGAGCGGGGGTTCGGGGGCTGGCCCCCGAAAAGGGACGGGAATGGGTAGGGGCGGCGGGGGCGAGAAAGGTCCGCCAGCAGCAACGGCACGCCCACCACCGGCACCAGCCACACCATCACCATCAACCGGTCGATGCCGATGTCGGGATGGGCGGCGATGCTCAGGACGCCGGTGCCGGCCGCGGCGGCGAGGAGGACCCCGAAGGCGGGCCACCGCCGGAGGGCCCCCCACCCGCCGGCCACCAGCAGCGCAAGGAACAGCGGCTCCGCCAACTGCCGCCGCAGCCACTCCATCCAGAAGTTGAGCTCCAGGTGGAGGAACTCCCACCACGCCCGCTCCCGGTCGGACCGGTTGAAGTGGTCGGTGAGGAGGTCCTGGAGGCTGTCGGACTCCGAGGGGTACGGGAGCAGCCGGGTCAGCAGCATGACGCCCACGGCCGCCCCCACCGTCACCTTCAGCAGCGTCTTCACGGCGTCCCCCACCGGCCGCCCCGCCCGTCTCCGGTAGAGGCCGATCACCCCGAGCCCCGCGGCCAGACACACCGACAGGAACAGCGCCTGCGAGTGCTTCACGGTGAACAGCAGCGCCAGCGAGACGCCCACCAGACCGGCGCCCCCCGCCCGCCCCCGCAGCACCAGCGCACACCCCCACAGCACCGCCAGCGTGAGCGCCATCATCGTGCCCTCGGTCATGGGCCGCATCGCGGTCGCACCGGTCGGCAGGACGTAGTAGAGGGCCTGCCCGGTCAGCGCCAGCCCCACCGGCACACCCACCGTCCGCAGGACGAGGAACACCAGCACGCCCCCGGCCGCCGCGACGACCACCCCCGCCGCCCACAGCCCCCACGTCACCCCGAGCACCGTCACGAACGGCACGAGCAGCAGCGGATACCCGGGCCGCACCTCGAAGATCCGCATGAACCGCTCGCTCATGAAGGGTGCCGTCCACCCGGACGTCTGCCCGGCGTCCAGCCGACGGCCGACACTCCAGTCGTAGTAGCCCCGGCACTCGTCCCGGATCTCAGGCCCCGGATCGGGAGCCCGGAAGCGCCGCACGTCCACACTGTGGTTCCGCGACGCGGTCTCGCCCCGGCTCGCGCACACGTACGCGATCGTCCGCCCCGCCGCCTCCTCCTTGTCGGCGCCGCCCAGACTCAGCGCGTACGACAGGTAGTTGCGGCTGTCGGGCGTGTCCCGGCCGGTGACGTTGGCGAGCTGGAGACAGCCGAAGAGGGCGGCGAGGAACAGCACCCACGCGGCGGGGCGAGCGCTCACGAGCGGGCCAACTGCTCGCTCGGGACGCCGGGTGCGGGGACCGTGGGTGGCATGGCGGCGAGGTCCTCGCCCAGCATCAGCAGCCGTACGACCCGCTCCGACGCCCGGCCGTCGTCGTAACCGCCGAACCGCTCCCGGAAGGCGCCCCGCAGCCGCGCCGACTCCTCGTCCCGCCACGCGCCCGACGCGAACAGCCGCGCCAACTCGCCCTCGTCGCGCGTCACATGACCCGGCGGGCGCTCGGTCACGTCGAAGTACGTGCCGCGTCCGGCGAGGTAGGTGTCCCAGTCGTAGGCGTGCAGGACGATCGGCCGGTCGAGGTGGGCGTAGTCGAACATCAGGGACGAGTAGTCGGTGACCAGCGCGTCCGAGGCGAGCATCAGGTCCTCGACGCTCGGCTCGTCGGTGACGTCCAGGAGTACGCCCCGCCGCGCCAGGTCCTTGAGCTCCAGGCCGCGTTCGTGGCGCTGGGCCAGTGACGGGTGGAGGCGGACCGCCAGGACGTGGTCGCCCGGCAGCCCGGCCGCGAGGCGTTCCAGGTCGCACGTGGGCGCGTAACCGCCCTGACGGTGGTCGCGGTTGGTCGGCGCGTACAGGATCAGGGTCCGGTCGTCGTCGACGTCCAGCCGCCGCCGTACGGACTCACGGCGGCCCGGCTCCGGCCTGACCAGGCAGTCGTTGCGCGGGCTGCCCGAGCGCAGGGACACGAAGTCGCAGGGGTACGCACGGTCCCAGACCAGCTCGGAGTGCGGGTTCGCGACCAGGCTGTAGTCCCAGCGGTCGGCCCGACGCAGCATCTTCGGGACGCTGAAACCCCGTCGCGCGCCCGGGTACTTGAGCAGGTCCGCGCCCATCGACTTGAGCGGGGTGCCCTGGTGGGTGTGGATGTGCACCGCGCCCTCGCGCTTCACCAGGTCGTTCGCCCAATTGACGTTGTTGACCAGGTACTTGGCCCTCGCCGTCACCTTCCGGTATGCCCGGCTGCCCGGCAGGACGTGCTCGACGTCCGGCGGCAGCGTGTCCACGTACTCCTTCCCGACCACCCACACGCCCCGGATGTGCGGGGCGATCTCCCGCGCCTTGCGGTGGATCGCGGCCGGATCGCCCAGGACGCCCCGGTGCGCGAAGGCCGAGTACACGGCGAGGTTCGGGTCGAGCGCGCGCCGCAGGACAAGTCGGCGGTGCGTCGCGAGCAGGACCCTGCGCAGCCGTCGGCGCCAGACCCGGTAGCGCCTGCGCAGACCGGCCCGCCGCACTGCCGCCATGCGATGCAGGCCGTAGAGGGCGTACGGGGTCCGGGCGAGCAGTGTGAAGGACACCCGCGGGATGTCCGCGCCGAGCCGGTGTCCGCTCGGGCGGTACGCCCGCAGGTCCCGTGCCGCCCGCCGGTGGAACTCGGGGCGGGCAGAGGGCGGTACGCGGTCCTGCTGGCGGAGGATGAAGAGGTAGTGGTCCGCCATGTGGTCGTAGAGGAAGCCGCGCCACCGCTCCAACTCGGGCCGCTCCGCGATGAATTGGAACAGCCGCTCGTACTGCGCGAACACCTCGAAATGCTCGCGGCTCGGCGTGCGCATCGCGTTGCCCTGGCGGCGCTGCCGGTAGTACACGCAGATCCGGTCGACGAGCGTGATCGTGCGGGCCGTCCACAGGGTCTGGTAGACGACCACCGCGTCCTCGTAGAAGCCGGTGGGGAAGGTGAAACCGCCGTCGCGGAAGAAGTCGAGGCGGTACGCCTTGTTCCAGACGACCGTGAACAGGTCGAGCAGATCGGGGCGTTCGGCGACCGTGAACACCTCGGGGCCCGGCGCCTCGAAGACCGCCGCGTCCCGGTTGCGCTTCACCGCGCCGTGCCAGTGCGTGCGCGCGTAGTCGAACAGGACGATGTCCGGCCGCGAGGTCGCGTCGATGCGCTCGGCGATCGCCCGCAGGGTGCCCGGCGTGTAGCTGTCGTCGCTGTCGAGGAACAGCAGGTACTCGCCCCGCGCCAGCTTCGCCCCGTGGTTGCGGGCCGGGCCGATCCCGCCGTTGACCGGCAGATGGACGGGCACGACCCGCTCGTCACGGGCCGCGAACTCGTCGATGATCGCCGAACTCCCGTCCGGGGAGCAGTCGTTGACGACGATCAGCTCGAAGTCGCCGTACGACTGGTCGAGGACCGACTCCAGGCATACGCGCAGATAGCCCTGCACGTTGTAGACGGGCACGACGATGCTGAAGCGGGGCATGGCACCTCCAGGTCCGGGAACCGGCGGGGATTTCGGGGGACGTGACGACGGCATCAGCGGACCGGTGCGTGGGTCCGTGGGCCGGCGACGACCGTCGGTCTCGCCGCGGGAACGGGGAGGCGCTCGTGCAGCGGCACCACCGGCGGCAGCTCCTCCTCGGGCTGCCCCAGCAGCACCCGCCGTACGACCCGCTCGGCGGCCCGCCCGTCGTCGAACCGGCAGAAGCGCTCCCGGAACCGGTCCCGCAGCCCGGCGGACCGCTCGTCCGCCCACTCGCCCGTCGTGAAGACTCGGATCAACTCGTCCTGCGTACGGGCGACATGGCCGGGCGGCGCGGCCAGCAGATCGAAGTAGACGCCCCGGGTGTCCCGGTAGACGTCCCAGTCGTCGGCGTACGTCACGATCGGCCGGTCGAGGTTGGCGTAGTCGAACATGATCGAGGAGTAGTCCGTGATGAGCGCGTCCGAGGCCAGACAGATGTCCTCGGTCTCGCGCGATGCCGTGACGTCGATCAACCGGCCGGAGGACACGGCCTGTTGGAGGTCCGCGTCACCCTCCAGGAAGTAGTGCGCCCGCAGCAGCACCACGAACTCCGGTCCCAACTCCGCGCAGAATCGGGCCAGGTCGAACTGGGCCGACACATCGCGCGGATAGTCGCGGTACGTCGGCGCGTACAGCAGGGCCACCCGGTCCTTGGGGATGCCGAGCCGCTCGCGGATCGCGGTGACCTCGGCAGGATCCGCCGTGTAGAAGCGGTCGTTGCGCGGATAGCCGTACTCCAGGTGCTGGAAGGCGCTGGGGTAGGCACCCGACCAGACCTCCGTGGAGTGGGAGTTGGAGGAGAGGGAGTAGTCCCAGCGGTCCGCGCGCTCCATCAGCCGGCCGAAGCTGCCGGTGGCCGCCGCGACGGCCCGGTACTCGATCTGGTCGACGCCCATCCGCTTCAGCGGCGTCCCGTGGTGCGTCTGGACGTGCACGGACCCGGGGCGTTTGACCACGGCCGTCTCGAAGTTGACGTTGTTGAACGTGTACTTGGCCCGGGCCATCACCTCCCAGTACCGCCTGCTCCCGATCACCACGCTCTCCACGTCCTCGGGCATGTTCGCCGCGTCCTGCTCCCGCACCAGGAACACCGACCTGATGTGCGGGGCGAGTTCGCGTGCCTTGCGGTGGATGGCGGCCGGGTTGCAGGCGTAGCCGCGCCCCCAGTAGGCGGCGTAGACGGCGAGGTTCTCGTCGAGGGACCTGCGGAGGTATCGGCGGTACGGGCCGCGGGGTCGGCCTCGACGCCATCTGCGGGTGGCGCGGGTCGCGAACGCGCGGGCCTGCTCCGACCGTCGCTCGGTGCCGAGGAGCGCACGGAACGTGGCGTACGCGCCGCGGGCCAGCAGCCGGTTGCGCAGCCCCTTGGTGCGGTGGCCCGCCGGGCGGTGGCGGCGGTGGAGCCTGCCCGCGCGGCGGAAGAAGGCCCTGCGGCAGGACCTGGCCGCCGTGTCGAGGACCTCGGCGAAGAGGTGGTCGAAGAGGGCGCGCGATGTGGGCTCGTCCAGGTCCTGTTCGGCCGCCCGCCTCAGTACCAGTTCGACCTGGTCGAGGAGTTGGCGTTGTGCGTCGGGTGCCGTGCCGCTGCCGCTGGGGCGCCGCTCATGACGTCGTACGCAGACCGTGTCCAGCGCGGCCGTCCTCCCGGCCGCGAGGGTCACCAGGCCGGACCAGCCGATGTCCGTGAAGTGGCCTTCCGGGAAGTCGAGTTGGTGATCGGTGAGGAACGCACTTCGGTAGGCCGTGGCCCAGACCGGTCGCCGTACGTCCGTGGGGTCGTCGTCGCCCCCTTCCGCCACCGGTTCGCCCAGCCACCACGGCACGCGCTCGTGGGCGAGGTGCAGGACGTCCACGTCGTCGGTCTCCCGGAGCCGGGCGTCCGTCGCCGCGAGTGCTCCCGGCGTCAGCACGTCGGTCGCGTCCAGGAAGAGCAGGTACGTGCCGGTGGCCGCGTGCATGCCCGCGGCGCGTGAACCGGTGGGGTGGGTGACGCGGGGGTCCCTGGCGGCGTACTCCCCGGTGACGGTCGCCGCCGGGGAGTCGGGGGTGTCGCAGGCCGTGATCAGTTCGAAGTCGGTGAAGGACTGGGTCAGGACCGAGTCGAGGGTGATGGGGAGGCGCCCCGCGAGGCCTTGTGCGGTGACGATGACGCTGAAGCGGGGCATGTGGTGCGGGGCTCTTTCTGTGACGTGGGGTTGCTGAGGGCTGGTTTGCGGGTGCGGGCCGGTCGGTGTTGCTCGCGCGGTTCCCCGCGCCCCTGAAAAGCCGGGCTGCGCCCTAAAGGGCAGGGGCCTGGCCCGCAGGCGTCGGGATGGTGGCCAGTGGTGCCGTGTCGGACTGGTCCGCCGCCGAGGGCACCGGAAGGCGGTCGGCGAGCGGCACCACCGCCGGGAGCCCCGCCATCTCGCCGAGCACGACTCGGCGCACGACCCGCTCGGCCGCGTGTCCGTCGTCGTACGGGCAGAAGCGGTCCCGGAACGCCGACCGGAGCTGCGTGGAGCGCGACCCCCGCCAGTGCCCGGTCGCGAAGATGTCGATCAGCTCGTCCTCGCTGCGCGCCACCGCACCGGGCGGGAACGCGCGCAGGTCGAAATACGTGCCGCGGGCCGCCTCGTACGCCTCCCAGTCGTCCGCGTGGATCACGATCGGCCGGTCGAGGCCCGCGTAGTCGAACATCAGGGAGGAGTAGTCGGTGATCAGCGCGTCCGAGGCGAGGCACAGGGACTCGACGCTCGGGTGGTCCGACACGTCGATGAGGCGGCCCGAGCTCTTCGCGAGCGGAGCCCCGTACGCGTGGTGCGCGCGGGCCAGCAGGACGAAGCGCGGGCCGAGTTGGCGCAGCACCCGCTCCAGGTCGAGCGCGGTGCGCTGGCTGCGCTGGTAGTCGCGGTGCGTGGGCGCGTACAGGACGGCGACCGCGCCCTCGGGGATGCCGAGGTTCTCGCGGAGCCGTGCCACGTCGGCCGAACTCGCCTGCTGGAACACGTCGTTGCGCGGCTGGCCGTACTCCAGCGTCGTGTAGCCGGACGGGAAGACGCGCTCCCAGACGAGGGTGGAGTGGCGGTTGGCGGACAGGCAGTAGTCCCACTGGTCGGTGTCGCGCAGCAGGGCGGTGAAGTCCGTGTCGCGGGCCGCGGCCGGGCGTTCCTGGAGGTCGAGGCCCATGTGCTTGAGCGGTGTGCCGTGCTGGGTCTGGACGAGGATCTGGCCGGGGCGCTTGACCAGCCGCGGGTCGAAGTCGGCGTTGTTCACGAGGTACTTGGAGCGGGCGAGCGCCGTCCAGTACGCGGCGGTGCCCGGTGTCAGCCTGCGGGTCGCCGTCGGGATCGTGTGGTGGAACTCGGGGCGTGCGATCCACGCGGTGCGCACGTCCGGCGCGTACGTCCGGAACGCGGACTCCAGCGCCCCCGGGTTGCAGCCGTGGCCGCGTCCTCCGTGGCTGGCGAACACGGCCTGGTCGGCCCGGACGGGAAGCCGGAGCTGGACCTTGTAGTGGAGCCGGAGCGCGGCCGTGCGGAGGGTCCGGGCCAGCGCCCCGGTGAGTCGTGTGACGCCTCGCTGGATCCGTACCGCCGCCCACAGCGCGCGGTAGGTGCGGTGACTGCCCAGGCGGACCAGCGCGTGCCGCAGCCGGTTCTCGGACGGGCCGTCGGCGGCCGGTACGCGGTAACGGACGTAGTGGGCACGGGCCTTGCGCAGGAACAGGGCGCGGGAGCCGCGCGGCACCCGGTCGCGCTTGAGGAACACGGCCGACAGGTGGTCGACCATGCGGCGGAACAGGACCGGCCGCCAGTGCGCCAGTTCGGGGTGCGCGTCGAGATGCGCGAAGACCCGGTCGTACTGGTCGAAGACGTCGAAGTGCTTGTTGCTGACCGTGCCGAGGATGTTTCCCCGGCGGCGCTGGCGGTAGTGGACGCAGACGCGGTCGAGCGTCGCGATCGTCTCGGCGGCCATCAGGACCGGGGACGTCCAGGGGGTGTCCTCGTAGTAGCCGGGCGGGAAGGCGAAGCCCTCCCCGGCGATGAACTCCCGGCGGTACGCCTTGTTCCACACGACCATGAGGAGCTTCAGCAGCCCCGGACGGTCGTCGAGCGTGAACGGCGCCGGCGCGTTCTCGGTGAGCTGGCCCGCCTGTACGTTGCGGACCGTCTCGCCCGACCAGAAGGTGCGCGCGTAGTCGTAGACCAGGACGTCCGGGTCGCCGGTCTCCTTGACGCGGTCGGCGATGGCCCGCAGGGCGTCCGGGGTGAGGGTGTCGTCGCCGTCCAGGAAGATCAGGTAGTCGCCGGTCGCGTACCGCATACCGGCGTTGCGGGCCCGGCCGAGGCCCACGTTCTCCTTGAGGTGGACGGCCCGCACGCGGGGGTCGGCGGCGGCGAACTCGTCGATGATCGCGCCGCAGGCGTCGGGTGAGCAGTCGTCCACCGCGATCAACTCGAGGTCGGTGAAGGACTGTTCGAGAACGGATGCCATGCACTCGTGCAGATATGCCTGCACCTGGTACGCGGGGACAATGACACTGAACCGGGGCAAGGGACATCCTTGTGTCGGCGCGGGCATACTGCCCGGAAACGGCCGAAGGGGTTACCGGGTTACGCCGGATGCGGCATGTGGGGGACCCCGGGTGAACGCGAAGGGGCGGGCCGAAGGCGGCCCGCCCCTCGCGATGTGTACTCCGGGTGCCCGACCCGGATGTCCCGGACGCTACTTCACCGCGCCCGCCATCACACCGGACACGAACTGCCGCTGGAACGCGAAGAACACGGCCAGCGGGATGACCATCGAGATGAACGCGCCGGGCGCCAGCGTCTCGATGTTGCCGGAGAACTGACGGGTCTGCTGGGTCAGCGCGACCGTCAACGGCCGTGAGTCGGAGTCCGAGAAGACCAGCGCAACCAGCATGTCGTTCCACACCCACAGGAACTGGAAGATGCCGAGCGAGGCGATCGCGGGCCCGCCGAGCGGCAGGACCACGGTGGTGAACAGACGGGTCTCGCTCGCGCCGTCGAGCCGTGCGGCCTCCAGGAGTTCACGGGGGATCTCCGCGAAGAAGTTCCGCAGCAGGAAGATCGCGAACGGCAGGCCGAAACCCACGTGGAACACGACGACACCGATGATGGTGCCGAAGATCCCGAGATCGCCGAAGAGTTCGGACATCGGGATCAGGGCGATCTGCACCGGCACCACGAGCAGCGCCACCACGGCCAGGAACCACCAGTCGCGGCCCTTGAAGTCCATCCAGGCGAAGGCGTATCCGGCCATCGCCCCGATGACGATCACCAGGACGGTGGCCGGCACGGTGATCCAGATCGTGTTGAGCAGGGAGTCGGTGATCTCCTCCTTGCCGAGCAGGGTCGAGTAGCTCTCGGTGGTGAGCTGGGCCGGCTTGCTGAAGACCGTCCACCAGCCGGAGGCGGCGATGTCGGTCGGGTCACGGAACGACGAGGCGAGCAGCCCCACCGTCGGCGTCACCCAGAGCAGTGCGACCAGGATGAGGAAGACCCGCATCACACCGCCGGTCGCGCCGCTCGCCAGCCTGGAGGCGAGCGACCGCTCGGGCGGACCGGCCGCTTCCGCGGTCTCCGGCGGGGCTTTCAGAGGTACGGAGGGTGCGGTCACCGTCGGCGCTCCCTTCGCAGTCGGCGGATGTTGACGATCATCACCGGCATGACGAGCAGCAGCAGCACCACACCGATCGCGCTGGCGAGGCCGAGGTCTCCGCCACCGCCGGTGTAGGAGTTGTAGAGCTGCAGGGCCAGGACGTTGGCCTCGTCCTGGGTGGGCTGCGGGGCGATGATGTAGATCAGGTCGAAGATCTTCATCACGTTGATCATCAGCGTGATCAGCACGACCACGAGGACCGGAGCGAGCAGCGGGACCGTGACCCTGCGGAACACATGCCACTCGTTGGCCCCGTCGACCCGGGCCGCCTCCAGGAGGTTGCGGTCCACTCCGGCGAGACCCGCCGCGATGAGCACCATCGCGAAGCCCGCCCACATCCACGCGTACGAACCGATGATGGCCGGTGTGATCAGGCTCGGGCCGAGCCAGTCGACGCCGTTGTAGGGCGCCGCGAAGTTCGAGGACGGCAGGCGCAGTTGGGCACCGTCGGCGGAGGCCGGCAGCGTGAACGTACCGTCGTCGCCCGCCTTCGTGGAGGCCACGACCTTGCCGTCCTTGACCGCCTCGACCTTGATGCCGGGCAGGGCCTTCTCACCTGCGTCGATGGCGCCCTTCTCGCCGCCGCCGCCCAGTTTGAAGTCCAGCCAGACCGTGCCGGACACCCCGTCGCCCGAGGCCTGGGCGGCCTTGGCGTCCCCGGGGCTGCCGGGCACCTTGTTCGGGGCGATGCCCACCAGCGGGATCAGGGCCGGGGAGCCCGCGCTCACCGTGCCCGTGGAGGTGAAGGAACCCCCGCCGGACGCCTTGAGATCACTCTCGGTCGACGGGCGGGCCTTCGGATACACCGACGACTCGGCGAAGGTGTCGTGCACGCCCACCACCACGGCGTTCGCCACGCCCTGGTCGGGGTCCGCCTCGTACACGAGCCGGAAGATGATGCCCGCGGCCAGCATGGAGATGGCCATCGGCATGAAGATGACGAGCTTGAACGCCGTTGCCCAGCGCACCCGTTCGGTCAGCACGGCGAAGATCAGGCCGAGCCCGGTGACCAGCGCCGGGGCCACCGCCACCCAGATCGCGGTGTTCTTGACCGCGGTGAACGTGGCGTCGTCCGTGAAGATGTCGCCGTAGTTGCCCAGCCCCACGAAGCCCGAACCGTCGGCGTTGTAGAGACTGCGCCAGACCGAGTACCCGATCGGGTAGACCACGAGCGCGCCGAGCAGCACGATCGCGGGCAGCAGGAACAGACCCACCACCCACGCCCGGGTGCCCATCACGCTCTTGCGTTTTCCGGCGGGGGGCACCGGACCTGCCGGACCCCCCGCCGTCGCCACCTGCGACGACATGGACTGCCGTCAGCCCTTGTACGCCTTGGCGGCGGATGCTTCGAGCGCCTGCTGCGCGCCCTCGACGTCCGTGGGGGTCTTCAGGAAGTCCTGCAGCCCCTTCCACTCACCCTGCCCCTGGGTGCCACCGAAGGCGGCGGGCGCCTGGTCGGACATGTCGAAGCGGAAGTCGTCGCCCGCGTCGAGCAGCGCCTTGGCGATGTCCTCGGCCACGGCGTCCTTGTAACTCTTCAGGTCCATCTCCTTGTTGGGGGAGATGATGCCGCCCTGCGCCGCCCACAGCTCGGCCGCGTCGGTCGAGGCGAGGAAGGTGATCAGGGCCTGCGAGGCCTTGTCGTCCTTCAGGACCACGGCCACGTCACCGCCGCTGACCACCGGCGACTCGTCGCCGACCGCCGGGAACGGGAAGACCTTGGCGTCCGTGCCGATCTTGGCCTTCGTGTCGGCGTTGATGTTCGCCGCCACGAAGTCGCCCTCGTAGACCATCGCGGCCGGGGTGTCGCCCGAGAAGGTGTTCGTCACCGACTTGGGGAACTCGGTGCGCAGCGCGCCGGCCTTGCCGCCCGCGATCAGGTCGTCCTTGCCCCACAGCTGGGCCAGCGTGGTCAGGGCCTCCTTGACGGAGGGGTCCGTCCACTTGATCTCGTGCTTCGCCAGCTGGTCGTACTTCTCCGGGCCCGCCTGCGAGAGATAGATGTTCTCGAACCAGTCGGTGAGGGTCCAGCCGTCCTGGCCGCCGATGGAGACCGCGGGCGAACCGGCGTCCGACAGCGTCTGCGCGGTCTGGAGGAACTCGTCCCAGGTCTTGGGTTCCGCGGTGATCCCGGCCGCCTCGAACGCGGCCGTATTGTACCAGACCAGGGACTTGTTGGCGGCCTTCGCGTAGACGCCGTACTGCTTGCCCTTGTAGGCGCCCAGGTCCTTCCAGCCCGCCGAGAAGTTCTTGTCGATCTGCGCCTGTGCCTCGGCGCCGAGGGGCTTGACCCAGCCCTTGTCGACGAACTGGTGCAGCACACCGACCTGCGGCAGGAACGCCACGTTCGGCGGCTTGCCGCCCTGGATCTTCGTGCCCAGGAAGGTGGAGGTGTTGTTGCCGGTCGGTACGAAGCTGACCTCCGCGCCCGTCCGCTTCTCGAACTCGTCCAGGACCTTGGTGAAGTTGTCCTGCTCGGGGCCGGTCCAGACGGCCGCGACCTCCAGCTTCTGGCCGTCGAGCTTGGGGAGCTGGACGCTGGCGGCGCTGCCGCCGGTCTCGCTTCCCCCGCCTCCTTCGTCGCCCTTGTCGTCGTCACCGCCGCATGCCGTGAGCGTGAGCGCCATCGCCCCCGCGACGACGGCGGCCGCGGTTCGCGCGGTCCTGCTCATCTTGTGCGGCTTGTTGTGCGACTCGTGGTGCGGCCTGTGTGTACGGAGAGTGTTGCTGCGCATGACTTGCCCCGTTCTTCGTCGAACGTCCGAGCGCTGTCCCGTGCGCTCTTGGTCTACGCCCGTGCGCTTGGGGGCGGCAAGAGCGCCTGCGCTGTCAAGGCCGTGATCGTAACCGCGTCGTGACGTGGGGACTTGGGGGCGGGCCGTGGGGGTGGGGGGGGTTTCTCGCCCCCGCCGCCCTTACCCGTCCCATCCCTGGGGGCTGCCGCCCCCAGACCCCCGCATCGCGCTGAACGCGCTCGTCCTCAAACGCCGGACAGGCTAGAACTCAGCCTCTCCGGCGTTTGAGGAGCGGGGGTTCGGGGGCGGAGCCCCTGAAAAGGGACGGGAATGGGTAGGGGCGGCGGGGGCGAAAAAACACCGGACGAACCCGGCGCTAAAGAAGTGACGGCACCTCCGTCGCCGAGACCGAGCGGGCCGCTCGTTCCAGGGCGCTGGCCAGGAGGGCGAGGTCCGTGGGCCCGTTGCCCAGTTCGCGGACGGGCCGCCGCGCGGGAGGATCACCCATGCGGGCCCACTCCAGCGGCACGACAGTGGGACGCAGGGTCGCCGTACGGGGGATACGACCAGTGACCCGGCCCCCCTGGAACGCCGTTGACCGACCGGCCGGTCCGCCGAGCCGCCCCCGCCCGGGCGCAGGCTCCTCCGGCCCGGCCACCACCGCTTCGAGAACAACCCGAAGCGTCGCCCGCCGAGCCAGCTCAGTCTCGTCCGTCCGCTCCCCGCCCCCGGTCGCGGCCACCAGATGCACCCCGAGCCGCTCCCCGTCCCGCGCCACGGCTTCCAGCGCCCGCACGACCGAACCGGCGGCGGGACGCCCGGGGGAGCCCAGCGCGGGCGAGAGCAGCGCGTCGAGATCGTCGACGACCACGACGAGCCGGGGGAGCGGAGGCCCCGCCTCCGGCCGGGGCCGGCTCGCGACGGGACGCAGCCGGAGCGTGGAACTGGAGGGCGTGTCGAGGTCCCCGGCCCCGGCGGACCCACCGGCCGTACCGCCCGTCTGCCTGGCCGCCGCAGAACCCGCCGAACCGGCCGAACGCTGGGCGACGACACGGCCCGACGCCCCCTGCCGGTCCTGCCGATCCTGTCGCGCCTGCCTGTCCTGTCGGTCCTGAAGCGAGTGCCACTCGGCGAAGTCGAGCCGGCCGAGCAGCTCGGCCCGCCGCTTCAGCTCGGCGGACAGCGACTGGGCGAACTCCCGCATCCGTACGGGATCGTGGGCGCCCAGATGCGTCGTGACGTGAGGCAGGTCCGTACACACCTGGAGCCCGTCCCCGCGCGCGGCCGTACCGCCGCCGCCCGTGCCGTCCCGGCCGTCGATGAGCACGATGCCGAGCCGGTCGGGCCGCTCCGCGGCGGCGAGCGAGGCGGCCACCGAACGCAGCAGCTCGGTGCGCCCGCTGCCCGAGGGGCCCTCGACCAGCAGATGCGGACCCTCGACCGCGAGGTCCACGGACACGGGCCCGCGGGGGCCGGCGCCGAGCACGGCCGTGGCCCGGCCGCCGAGCGCCTCCGTGTCGTCGGCCGCGTCCGCCCAGCGGGCCATCAGCGACGCCGGGGTGGCCCTCGCCAGGCCCAACTCGTCCAGCAGCCGGGCGGATTGGGGCAGCGGCGCGGACACACGGGTGTGCCGCTCGCCTGCCACGCCGTCCGCGCGCAGCGGCGCCAGCGCCCGGGCGAACCGCTCGGCCCAGGCCATGGACACGGCGTCCACCGCGGCGACCGTGCCGTGACCCACCGGCCCGCCCTGCGTGGCGGATGCGGACGCGCCCGTCTGCTTGCCGTGCGCCACGCGCAGCAGCCGCAGCGCCGTCGCCACGTCACCGCTGAGCAGCGCGACGGCACCGCACTCCCGGAAGGCGGGCGAGGCCGCGCAGGCCGCCTCGTACGTGTCCGTCACCGGTGAGGCGGGCGACGCGGCCGGCGTCTCGACCAGACAGATGACGTGGATCCCGGCCTGGGGCCCCTCGGCCGCGAGCCGCGACACGGCCTCCCGTACACCGGCCGACCCGGGGTCCCCGTCCACCACGACGACGGTGTGGGGGCCCGGCCACTCGGTCTCCGCCGGATCGTCGGACCGCGCCCAGGAGGGCCGCCTGGCCCGCCCTCGGGCCGCCGCGTCACTGGTCTGCGTACCGCTGCGGGGGAGTCCAAGGTGAGTGATGTTGCTGTCGCGTGCGGTGGGGTGGGCGCGGGGCAACGCCGGGCCGGCGGTCCCGTCGGCCGCCGAGCCGCCGTCGGACGGATGCCTCGGCCGGGCCACGCCCTCGGAGGAGGAAGAAGAAGAGGGAAAGGGAGTGGAAGAGGGAGAGGGAGAGGAGGAAGGCGAGGAAGAAGGTGAGGATCCTGGACGGCCGCCACCGCCACCGCCACCGCTATGGCCCCGCTCGCCGCCCGTCTCCCGTCGCTCGCCGGGCCGTTGTACGGCCCCGAAGGCCCCGCTGTCGTCCGGTGAGCCCTCGCCGAGGCGAAGCCCTCCGCCGGTGGATACGGACGCCCGGCCCACTTCCGCCAGGTGGTCCTCGAGCCGGCGGACCAGCTCCTCCGTACGCGCCGTCGCCTGTTCGCGGTCGTAGGCGAGGAGGAGGCGGCAGTCCTGGCCGTGGGTGGGACGAAGATGCGGGAGCCAGCCGAGCCAGGACCACTCGGCGGTGCGCTCCTCCACGGAACGCGAGCGATCCGTGCTGATCAGGGTGATTTCCAGCGCGTCGGGCGAGTGCAGCGCGGCGAGCTGGGCGACCACCGCGCGGGCGAGCCCCGAGAGGCGGCCACGCGGCCCGGCCAGGCCCAGTGCCCCGACCTCCCGCAGACCCGCGGTCACCGGCACCGAGGGCAGCAGGCCGGAGCCGTCGGGCGCGCTCCGGTCCGCCGTGCCGAGCCGGACCGTGAGCGTCTCCGGGTGTCCCGGGCCGCGCTCCCACAGCCGCGGTCCCGGTCCGAGCGCGGCCAGCAGCAGTGCGGCGGGATCGGGCCACCGCTCGGGAGCGGAGGCACCCGCGACGAGGGGCTCCTCGGCGGCCGGTGTCTCGTAGGCATCGTCATAGGCGTCGTCGTACGCCTCGTCGTGCTCCGCGTCCGGCTCGTCGCTCCGGCCGCCCGCGAGCCGCCGGGCCCATGCGGAGAGCCCGCCGCGCTTGCGCACACCGCGGGGCACGGGTGTCCCCCGGAGGGGAGTGCCTTTTCGGCCGCCCTCACCGGGGGCGGGTGCGTCCGGGGTCTCCTCGGGGGCCGACGCCGAAGGCGCTCTGGAGTCCCTGCTCTCGATCCGCGGCGCCCTGCCCTGCCCGGGCACGACGGTCGGGCCCGCGGGCGTGTGCCCCTGGGGCGAGGACGCGGCCCCAGCGGCCCCATGGGAGCGCCCGCCCTCGGCCGAGCCCCACCCGGCGGTGCCGTACCCGTGATGCGTCTCGCCGGTCGGCGGCGCGGCCTGGAAACGGGACGCCGCCTCCGGAGCACCCCCGTCGTCACCGTCGCGCGCGTGGGGCACCCTCGCGGCTCCGGCCGCCTCGCCGGGCGCCGATGCCTGCTGTCCCGTACGACCGGCCGTGGTCGTCGTCGGCTGTTCCCGCTCTGCTGGCTCCGGTGCCGTCACGACCCGGATGTGTCCCTCGCCGTCCGGTGCGGTCTCCCGCACGACGGCCGGTTCGCCCGCCGGGGCCAGGCGCAGCGCCGATTCGCCCACTCGGAGGAGTGCCCCCGGGGCGAACCGCACCTGGCGCTCGCTCACGCGCCGGCCGTCCAGTGTCGTGCCGTTCGTGGAGCCCAGGTCCGCCACCGAGACGCGGCCGTCCGCCGCGACCGTCACTGCGCAGTGCAGGCGGGAGACGTCCGGGTCGTCCAGCGGCACGTCCGCGTCGGCCGAGCGGCCGATGTCGATCCGTCCGCCGTGCAGGAAATGGACACCTCCGGCGTCGGGCCCGGCCACCACGCGCAGCTGTGCCGCGGCGGGGTCGAGGTCGGGACCGGGCTCCGCGGGGGAGCCGAGGGACAGCACGGCGCCGTCCATGAGAGGTGGCTCACCCAGCGTGCAGCGCTGCGCGTCGAGCCGCTCCGCCCCCGCGTACAGCACCCCGGCCCCCTCGCCCCCGACCGCCGAGGCGAGGCCGGAGGCCACCGCCGCGAGCGCGGTCCCGGCGGGTGCTGTGACCAGCACGTCGCAGGACGCGGGGCGTCCCTCGGGGCGCGTCCCCAGCGGGTCTACGACGGTCAGCCGGATCTGCATCGCCGTCAGCGGTCCCTTCTGTCGCGGGCGCCCGCGACGAGGCTGCTCCGCGATCCCCCACCGCAGATTCCCCCCACCGCACACGGGCACGTCGGCCAGTACGGGAAGCATCCTCGCACCTGCCACTGACAACACGCCCGTCCTCCACCGGCAAGTGATCTTGATTGGTCGGCTCTGCCCGCAAAAGTGCCTGACCAATGCCCGAGCGATGTCCGCTTGAGATCGGTCACGTCAAGATGCGGCAACCAAACCACCCAAAGCGAGCGTCTTTTCATCGAACACATACAGGAACGCCTTACGTAATGCATGGGTGGACGAGGTGAGGGAAACCGCAGCGGGACGACAGCCCGGTGCCGCGTTCGACGGCACTACAGTGGGTCGGAACCACCCGTAGCAGGGTGGACGGATCAGTCAGGCAAGCAGCAGGGAGCGCATGACGTGCGGCCGGTAGGGAGCAAGTACCTCCTTGAGGAGCCGCTTGGGCGCGGCGCCACAGGCACCGTCTGGCGCGCCCGCCAGAGGGAGACAGCGGGCGCCGAGGCGGCAGTACCCGGTCAGCCGGGTGAAACGGTGGCGATCAAGGTCCTCAAGGAGGAGCTCGCCAACGACGCGGACATCGTGATGAGGTTCCTGCGCGAGCGCTCCGTGCTGCTCCGCCTGACCCACCCGAACATCGTGCGCGTACGGGACCTCGTGGTCGAGGGCGATCTGCTGGCCCTGGTCATGGACCTGATCGAGGGCCCCGACCTCCATCACTACCTGCGCCAGAACGGCCCGTTCTCGCCGGTCGCCGCCGCGCTCCTGACCGCCCAGGTCGCCGACGCGCTCGCCGCCAGCCACGCCGACGGAGTGGTGCACCGCGACCTCAAGCCCGCGAACGTCCTGCTCAACCAGGACGGCGGCCAGATGCACCCGATGCTGACGGACTTCGGCATCGCCCGCCTCGCCGACTCCCCGGGCCTGACCCGCACCCACGAGTTCGTCGGCACGCCCGCCTATGTCGCGCCCGAGTCGGCCGAGGGCCGCCCGCAGACCTCCGCCGTCGACATCTACGGCGCCGGAATCATGCTGTACGAGCTGGTCACCGGCCGTCCCCCGTTCGGCGGCGGATCGGCCCTGGAGGTTCTCCACCAGCATCTGAGCGCCGAGCCGCGCCGGCCCTCCACGGTCCCCGACCCGCTGTGGACCGTCATAGAGCGCTGCCTGCGCAAGAACCCGGACGAGCGGCCCAGCGCCGAGAACCTCGCCCGCGGGCTGCGTACGGTCGCCGAGGGCATCGGCGTGCACGCGAACTCCGCGCAGATCGCCGCCGCCGAGGCCGTGGGCGTCCTGCTCGCCCCGGACCTGGCGCCCGCCGCCGTGCCGGGCGACTTCGGTGCCGCCGACCCCACCCAGGTGCTCCCGCAGGGCGCCGCCTCGTACGACCCGAACGGCGCGACCAGCGTCCTGCCGCACACCGGCGCCGCCGATCCCACCGCCGTGCTGCCCAACCGTGGCGCGGCCGACCCGACGGCCGTGATGCCGCCGGTGCCGCCGGGCCAGCCCGGGGGTGGGCCCGAGGACCCGCACCCCTGGCAGAACCAGCTGCGGGCGGCCCGCGACCGCAACGAGCCGACGCAGATGCAGCCCTACCTCGACCCGAACGAGGACCCGCTGCGCCGGCGCCCCCAGCGCCAGGTCGCCAGGCCCCAGCAGCAGCCACCGCCGCCGCAGAGGCCCCAGCAGCCCCAGCAGCGACGGCAGCGTCCGCCCCAGAACCAGCAGGGGTACGGCTATCCGCAGCAGGGGCAGCAGCCCCAGGGGTACGCGCCCCAGCATCAGCCGCAGCAGCGGCACGCTCCGCCCCAGCAGCCTCAGCAGCCCGCGCCGCGACCGCCGCGCGAGCCCCGGCAGCGCAGCGCCAACCCGATGAAGATCCCCGGGCTCGGCTGCCTCAAGGGATGCCTGTTCACCATCGTCATCCTGTTCCTGGCCGGCTGGGCGATCTGGGAGTTCAGCCCGCTCCAGGGCTGGATCGGCACGTCCAAGAGCTACTGGGACCAGCTGACGGACTGGATCGGCACGGTCTCCGGCTGGGTCGAGGACCTGGGCGGCGGTTCCGCGAAGTAGGTAAGTCTTCTCAGCGGCCGGTCTCAGCGGCCGGTAAGTCTTTTCCGGTATTTCAGAGCATTGCCCCTTCAAATCCCCGGAACCGCGGTGCGGTTCTGGGGATTTGTCGACACCTGGGGGGTGATTTCTGTCGCCGAAGAGGAGGTTGGCGCTCTGGGCGCGTAGCTTTATCGGCAACACGCGCCCGTAGGAGCAGTCTTGGTACGGAAGATCGGCAGCCGGTACACCGCCAACCAGATTCTGGGGCGGGGCAGCGCCGGCACGGTGTGGCTCGGCGAGGGGCCCGAGGGCCCCGTCGCCATCAAGCTGCTGCGCGAGGACCTCGCGTCCGACCAGGAGCTCGTGGGCCGTTTCGTGCAGGAGCGGACGGCCCTGCTGGGCCTCGACCACCCGCACGTCGTCTCCGTACGCGACCTCGTGGTCGACGGCAACGACCTCGCCCTCGTCATGGACCTCGTCCGCGGTACGGATCTGCGGACCCGGCTCGACCGGGAGCGGCGCCTCGCGCCCGAGGCGGCCGTCGCCATCGTGGCCGACGTCGCGGACGGACTCGCGGCGGCGCACGCGGCGGGGGTCGTGCACCGGGACGTCAAGCCGGAGAACGTGCTGCTCGACATGCAGGGACCGCTCGGCCCCGGCGGCTCGCATCCCGCGCTGCTCACCGACTTCGGCGTCGCCAAGCTCATCGACTCACCGCGGCGGACACGCGCGACGAAGATCATCGGTACGCCGGACTACCTGGCGCCCGAGATCATCGAGGGCCTGCCCCCGCGGGCGGCCGTCGACATCTACGCCCTGGCGACCGTCCTGTACGAACTCCTCGCCGGGTTCACGCCGTTCGGCGGGGGACACCCGGGTGCGGTCCTGCGGCGGCACGTCACCGAGACTGTCGTCCCGCTGCCCGGGATCCCCGAGGAACTGTGGCAGCTGCTCGTGCAGTGCCTGGCGAAGGCGCCCGCGTCCCGCCTGCGGGCGTCCGAGCTGGGCGAGCGGCTGCGGGAGCAGTTGCCGCTGCTGGCGGGGATGCCGCCGCTGGACGTGGACGAGCCGGACGGCGACGAGGACGGGGGCGGCGGGTACGACGACGGGCCGGCCGAGCCGGAGGCTCCGCGCGAGCGGGTCCGGCGCGGGGCCGTTCCCCTCGTACCCGGGGCCAAGCCGGACTCGAACCGTGACACGCATACGTCGATGAGGGTGCCCGGGCCCGACGAGCTCGCGGGCGGCGCGCGTGGCACGGCCCGCGCTCCGCGTGCCGCCGGGGCGCCGCGGCCGGGGTCCGCCCGCCACCGGGCCGCCGCCGCTCGGCGCCGGCGGATCACGCTGGGGGCGGCGGGGGTGGCGCTCGTCGCCGCGGTGGGGGTTGGCGCGTGGTTCGCCACCTCGGGGGACGACGCGGGTGCGACACCCTCCGAGACGGAGTCGTCGGCACCGGCTTCGCCCTGACGGGCGGGAGGCCCTCCGGGGCGGGGCGGAGTGTTGGGTGCGGGTCGCCCGTGGCTGGCCGCGCAGTTCCCCGCGCCCCTGGGTGGGTGGGGCTGGTGTGTTGGGTGCGGGTGGGTCGGTGCTGAGTGCGCGGTTCCTCGCGCCCCTAAAGATTGCGCAGTTCCCCGCGCCCCTTGGTTTTAAGGGGCGCGGGGAACTGCGCACCCGGGCCCCACCCACCCGCACCCGACAAACCGAGCCCCGCAAACGCAAGCCCCCCGTTCCACCGGCGGAGCCACTTCGTGGAGCCGTTACGCTGGAGGCGTGGCAGTCGTCGATGTATCCGAAGAGCTCAAGTCCCTCTCCTCGACCATGGAGTCGATCGAGGCCGTCCTGGACCTCGACAAGCTGAGGGCAGACATCGCCGTGCTCGAGGAGCAGGCGGCAGCGCCGTCCCTGTGGGACGACCCGGACGAGGCGCAGAAGATCACCAGCAAGCTGAGCCACCTCCAGGCCGAGGTGCGCAAGGCCGAAGCGCTCCGCGGGCGTATCGATGATCTCAGCGTTCTCTTCGAGATGGCCGAGGAGGAGGACGACCCGGACACCCGCGCCGAGGCCGAGACCGAGCTCACCGCCGTCAAGAAGGCGCTGGACGAGATGGAAGTCCGCACTCTGCTCTCCGGGGAGTACGACTCCCGCGAGGCGCTGGTCAACATCCGCGCGGAGGCCGGTGGCGTGGACGCCGCCGACTTCGCCGAGAAGCTGCAGCGCATGTACCTGCGCTGGGCCGAGCAGCACGGATACAAGACGGAGGTCTACGAGACCTCGTACGCGGAAGAGGCCGGCATCAAGTCGACCACCTTCGCCGTCCAGATCCCGTACGCGTACGGGACGCTCTCGGTGGAGCAGGGCACGCACCGGCTGGTGCGGATCTCGCCCTTCGACAACCAGGGTCGGCGCCAGACGTCGTTCGCGGGTGTGGAGATCCTTCCCGTCGTCGAGCAGACCGATCACATCGAGATCGACGAGTCCGAGCTCCGAGTGGACGTGTACCGCTCGTCCGGGCCCGGCGGCCAGGGCGTCAACACGACCGACTCCGCGGTGCGGCTCACCCACCTGCCCACCGGCATCGTCGTCTCCTGTCAGAACGAGCGGTCGCAGATCCAGAACAAGGCGTCCGCGATGAACGTGCTGCAGGCCAAGCTCCTCGACCGGCGCCGGCAGGAGGAGCAGGCCAAGATGGACGCCCTCAAGGGCGACGGCGGCAACTCCTGGGGAAACCAGATGCGTTCGTACGTCCTGCACCCGTACCAAATGGTCAAGGATCTGCGCACGGAGTTCGAAGTCGGAAACCCCGAGGCCGTTTTCAATGGCGAGATCGACGGGTTCCTCGAGGCCGGAATTCGCTGGCGCAAGCAGCAGGAGAAGTAGGCGACATTTGTAGACGTCGCTTTGTCGACAGGGCAACTGCCATCCACCGGACGGCAGTTGCCCTTTGTGTAGGCCGATGTCTGGGTTTTACATCACACTCACATGACGCTGTGCCGGTCAAATGAGCTTGATCTGGACATCGCGGTCGCAACGACCTTGACGTTGCATTGAAAAGTGGGAAAGCTGACGCGCGGCATGCGTATCTCTGGGGCGCATGTGAACCGGGGGCTCCACCGAGCTTTCCCCGACGTCGCGGCCCCGGGCGCTGCACCATTGACGATGAGCTACTGGGGGTAGCAACCAGATGACCAAGAAGACGCGCATCCGGATCGCGCGGATAGCCGCCGGCGCGGTGATCGCCGCCGGTGCCTCGCTGACCGCCGCCGGTGCCGCCTCGGCTCTCGATGTCGGTGTCGAGGTGGGCGGTCTGAACGTCGGCGCCAGCGCCGACAAGGACGGTGTCGAGGTCGGCCTCAATGTCGACGACCCGACGACCCCGGCCCCGACTCCCACCGAGCCGACCGAAGAGCCGACGGTGATCCCGACGGACCCCACCGAGGAGCCTCCCACCGAGGAGCCGCCCACGGAGGAGCCGACCGAGGAGCCCACCGAGCCGACCGACGAGCCCACCGTTGAGCCGAGCGACCCGGGCAACGACAACGGTGGCAGCACCGGTGGCAACGACACCGACCCCGACGGCGGCTCCCAGCCGGTCGAGCAGGGCGCGGGCAAGGAGAGCCTGACCGACACCGGTTCGGACACCTCCGCCCAGGGCACCGGTGGCGAGCTGGCCGAGACCGGCGCCGCCGAGAACATCACGTACCTGCTGATCGGCGCCGCGACGATGATCGCCGGCGGCATCGGCTTCCGTATGCTGCCCCGCCTGATGAACGGCCGCGGCGCGGCTGCCTGACGGACGTCGTCATGGGCGTACGCCTATGAGTGCGTGAATGCGTGAGAAGGGCCCGGAGCTTCAAGCTCCGGGCCCTTCTTCATGTCTTGTCTGCTCTGTTCGCGCCTTTGCCGCCCGCTGCCGCCGTGCCTCGTGCGTGCCCGCTCGTGCCTCGCGTGCGTCCTACGCGGTCTGGTGGGCCAGCAGGGCCACTGCCGCGATCAGGATGGCGAGCAGTGCGATCAGCGCCATGGGGTTGAGGCCGCCTCCGAAGGGGCCCTCCTGCTGCAGTCGCGCACGGTTCGCGCGGCAGACGGGGCAGCGGCCTTCGTTCACGGGCGCGGCACAGTTCGCGCACACCAGCCGGTCGTACGTCATGCGCTCGCCCTCCTTGCACCGGTTCCACGTACACAACGCTCTCGGGAACGGATACGTTCCCCCTCCACTGTGCCAGGTTCCTCCGGAGGCTGCGCGGCTCGCTCTCAGATGGGGCGGCTTGCGTTTTCCCGCGACTACGGACCGTGTGTGGCCGGTCGCGCGGTTCGTCGTGCCCCTTCGGAGCGCAGCCCTCTTCTCAGGTTGCCCCGCACAAAAGCGCACAACCCTTGCGCAACCTCTCCCGGCGACTGCGCGCGTGTACCCGGGTCGCGTATGGTCACGCTCATCTAACCCCGATATCCCCGACGGCCTGTGGTGCATCCGTGATCCGATTCGACAACGTGTCCAAGGTCTACCCCAAGCAGACCCGCCCCGCTCTGAGGGATGTGTCCCTGGAGGTCGAGCGAGGCGAGTTCGTGTTCCTGGTGGGGTCCTCCGGCTCCGGAAAGTCCACCTTCCTGCGGCTGATCCTCCGCGAGGAGCGGACCAGCCACGGCCAGGTGCACGTCCTGGGCAAGGACCTCGCGCGCCTCTCCAACTGGAAGGTGCCGCAGATGCGCCGCCAGCTCGGGACGGTGTTCCAGGACTTCCGGCTCCTGCCGAACAAGACGGTCGGCGAGAACGTCGCCTTCGCGCAGGAGGTCATCGGCAAGTCGCGCGGCGAGATCCGCAAGTCCGTGCCGCAGGTGCTCGACCTCGTCGGGCTCGGTGGCAAGGAGGACCGGATGCCCGGTGAGCTGTCCGGTGGTGAGCAGCAGCGGGTGGCGATCGCGAGAGCGTTCGTCAACAGACCCAAGCTGCTGATCGCGGACGAGCCCACCGGAAACCTCGACCCGCAGACCTCCGTCGGCATCATGAAGCTGCTCGACCGGATCAACCGGACGGGCACGACCGTCCTGATGGCGACGCACGACCAGAACATCGTGGACCAGATGCGCAAGCGCGTCATCGAGCTGGAGAAGGGCCGACTAGTCCGCGACCAGGCGCGCGGCGTGTACGGCTACCAGCACTGACCGCGACCTCCCCCACGCTCGCGGATTCATCGCGGAACAGGGGGAGGACTCCCCACGCATCCGCCACGGAAAGGCCTGAGAAGACGCCATGCGCGCCCAGTTCGTTCTGTCGGAGATCGGTGTCGGTCTCCGCCGCAATCTGACGATGACCTTCGCGGTCGTCGTCTCGGTCGCCCTGTCCCTCGCCCTGTTCGGCGGTTCGCTCCTGATGAGCGACCAGGTGAACACGATGAAGGGCTACTGGTACGACAAGGTCAACGTCTCGATCTTCCTCTGCAACAAGAGCGACGCGGAGTCCGACCCCAACTGCGCCAAGGGAGCGGTCACCACCGAGCAGAAGAAGCAGATCGAGACCGACCTCGACAAGATGTCCGTCGTCGAGACCGTCTCGCACGAGTCCAGCGACCAGGCGTACAAGCACTACAAGGAGCAGTTCGGCGACTCCCCGCTCGCCGCCTCGCTCACCCCGGACCAGATGCAGGAGTCCTTCCGCATCAAGCTGAAGGACCCGGAGAAGTACCAGGTCATCGCGACCGCCTTCGACGGCCGGGACGGCGTGCAGTCCGTGCAGGACCAGAAGGGCATCCTCGACAACCTCTTCGGGCTCCTCAACGGCATGAACTGGGCCGCCCGCGCGGTGATGGCGATGATGCTCGTCGTCGCGCTGATGCTGATCGTCAACACGGTGCGCGTCTCGGCCTTCAGCCGTCGGCGTGAGACCGGGATCATGCGCCTGGTGGGCGCCTCCGGCTTCTACATCCAGGCGCCGTTCATCATGGAGGCCGCGGTCGCCGGACTGATCGGCGGCGGGGTGGCGTGTGCCTTCCTGCTGATCGCCCGGTACTTCATCATCGACCACGGTCTGGCCCTGTCGGAGAAGCTGAACCTGATCAACTTCATCGGCTGGGACGCCGTTCTCACGAAGCTGCCGCTCATCCTCGCGACGAGTCTGCTGATGCCCGCGCTTGCCGCGTTCTTCGCGTTGCGCAAGTACCTGAAGGTGTGATGCATGACAAGAGGGCCGTACCGGCAAGCGCCGGTACGGCCCTTCTCGTTGTCCTAGACTCACCGGCATGTCAGGCCGCGACCTGTTCTGTCAGCCCCGCCGCTTCGGCCGCGGGGCGGCCCTGACGTTGGTCTTCGCGAGCGTTCTCGCGGCGGGCGCCGCGACCGGCTCGTTCGACACCCCCGGCCGCAAGAGCGCCTCCCCGTCCACCAGGTCCGCCCCGGCGGGCCACCAGGAAGAGGTCACCGACGCCGCCGCCGAGGCGATGGCCGACGGCAAGTCCCCGGTCGAGGCCGCCGAGCGGGCCGTCAGCCGCAGCGGCGACCGGTGGGGCGCGGTCTACTCCCAGGGCGAGTACGAGGAGTTCGAGGAAGCCCTCGACGGCCAGTACACCGGCGTCGGCCTGTGGGCCCGGCGCGAGCGCGACGGACGTATCGAGGTGACCCGGGTCCAGTCCGGCTCGCCCGCGCAGGCCGCCGGGATCCGTGAGGGCGACCGGCTGCGCAGTGTCGACGGCCGCCGGGTCGACGGCAGGCCCGTCACGGAGGTCGTCTCATTACTGAGGGGCGACGCCACCGACGCGAGCGCCGGGACGACCGTCGCTCTCGGCCTTGAGCGCGGCACGCACGCGTGGCGCGAGACCCTGCGCCGGGCCCGTCTGTCCACCGACTCCGTGACGGTCCGCGAACTGCCCGGCGGCGTCACCGTGATCAAGGTCGCCGCCTTCACCAAGGGCTCCGGAGACCTCGTACGGACCGCCGTGGCCGACGCTCCCACGGGCACCGGGGTCGTCCTCGATCTGCGCGGCAACTCCGGCGGCCTGGTCACCGAGGCCGTCACCGCCGCCTCCGCCTTCCTCGACGGCGGCCTCGTCGCCACGTACGACGTGAACGGCGACCAGCGTGCCCTGCACGCCGATCCCGGCGGTGACACCACCAGGCCCGTGGTCGCGCTGGTCGACGGCGGCACGATGAGCGCGGCCGAGCTCCTCACGGGAGGCTTGCAGGACCGCGGTCGTGCGGTCGTCGTGGGCTCCAGGACCTTCGGCAAGGGCTCGGTCCAGATGCCGAGCCGGCTGCCCGACGGCTCCGTCGCCGAGCTGACCGTCGGGCACTACCGCACCCCCTCCGGCCGCGGGGTCGACGGCCGCGGCATCACCCCCGACCTGGAGGCCGAGGCGGGCGCGCTGGAGCGGGCCGAGACCGTACTGAGCGGGCTCGGCGACCCCTCGTAACCGACCGGACACGGCTTTCCGGGCCGACGGTCCGCATCTCCCGTAATCGGCTTTCCCTCGTGGGCCCCTCTAGTGCGAAAATGGCCAGCACTATGAGCAAGGGCATGTACGTACCGAAAGAATCCCAGCCGAAGCAGGGAGGGGGCACCTCCGGCAAGGTCAAGGACGGCAAGCGCAAGATCGTCGCGCAGAACAAGAAGGCGCGGCACGACTACGCCATCATCGACACCTACGAGGCCGGGCTCGTCCTCACCGGCACGGAGGTGAAGTCCCTGCGTCAGGGCCGGGCCTCGCTGACCGACGGCTTCGTCCAGATCGACGGGAACGAGGCGTGGCTGCACAACGCCCACATCCCGGAGTACAGCCAGGGCACGTGGACCAACCACACCGTGCGCCGCAAGCGGAAGCTGCTCCTGCACCGCGAGGAGATCGACAAGCTGGCGTCGAAGTCCGAGGAGACGGGTCACACGATCGTGCCCCTCGCCCTCTACTTCAAGGACGGTCGCGCGAAGGCGGAGATCGCGCTCGCCCGGGGCAAGAAGGAGTACGACAAGCGGCAGACCCTCCGCGAGAAGCAGGACCGGCGGGAGTCGGACCGGGCCATCGCTGCGGCCAAGCGGAAGCAGCGGGGCCAGTAAGAGGGCCGGTGGGCCCCCCGCCGCCGGGAATACGGTGGCATGGGTGCGCGTTGGTCACGTACGATGGCACTGCGCCTCGTAGCGGGTGCACACCTCTTCGCTTGGAGAAGTTCCGAAGGGGATTGAAAAATCAACATGGGGATGATCGGTTTCGACAGCGGATGTTGAAGCAGGGGAAGCGTGTCGAGGAAGCGGCAATGATCTCGTTAACCATATGTCGCAACCAATAATCGCCAATTCCAAGAGCGATTCCCAGTCCTTCGCCCTCGCTGCCTAATAACAGCGACTGAAGGACCCTAAAAGGGTGTCAGCCCGGGGGTGTTCCCGACCCGGACCCTGGCATAATCTAGGGAACTAAACCATCGAGCCCGGTCACGGGGTTCGATGGGAAATCAAACAGTGACTGGGCCCGTCGGCGACTTGTTTGCGTGATCACCGGGGCCGAGAAAATCGAAGCGAACTGCACACGGAGAAGCCCTGATTCTGCACCGGTGGACGCGGGTTCGATTCCCGCCATCTCCACTCATCCCATGTTAAACAAAGGCCCCGCTGCCCAGGCAGCGGGGCCTTTGTCGTGGCCGTGGACAGATGACGTGCGGCTCCGCCGTGGGGCTCGGCTGATCCCGTCCGGACGCCTACTGTCCACGGGGCGCGTCGTCCGGGATGCTCCTGTGGCATGAGTAGACCCGTGAGTGGAACCGCGAAGAGTTCTGGGGAGCGCGTCAACTCCCGTATGAAACGGTGGATCTGGCCCGTCGTCATCGGGCTCGCGGCTGCCGCGCTCGGCTCGGGATCGCCGGCCGGGGCGGACGCCGACCGGAGCGGACTGCCGGAGGCCATCGACACCATCCTCGGGGACAGCCGGATGGAGGGCGGGGCGGCGAGTGTCGTGGTCGCCGATGCCGCGAGCGGCGATGTGCTGTACCAACACCGGCCGACCGAGCGGCTGATGCCCGCCTCCAACACCAAACTGCCCACCTCGGCCGCGGCGATGGAGATCCTCGGCCCCGACTACACGTTCACGACGGACGTCCTGACGAACGGCAGGCGGCAGGGCTCCGTCCTGCGCGGCGATCTGTATCTGCGCGGCAGCGGCGACCCGACCGCACTCGCCAAGGACTACGACAAACTGGCCGCCGACCTCGCCGCGTCGGGCGTCACCCGTGTCGACGGGCGCCTCCTCGCCGACGACACCCGCTTCGACAGCTCCCGGCTCGGCCGGTCCTGGGCCGCCGACGACGAGTCCGCGTACTACTCGGCGCAGATCAGCGCGCTGAGCGTCGCGCCCGACACCGACTACGACACCGGGACCGTGATCGTGGAGGTCGCGCCGGGCGCGGCGGGCGGGGACGAGCCGACCGTCACCGTCACGCCGAAGACGGACTACGTCGACCTGGACGTCCGGGCCACGACCGTCGCCGCGGGCGGCTCGAACGACCTCACCGTCGAGCGGGAGCACGGCACCAACACCATCGTGGTCAGCGGTACGACGCCCGTGGGCGGCTCCGGCGCCACGGAGTGGGTGAGCGTGTGGGAGCCCACCGGGTACGCCGCCGCCGTCTTCCGGGACGCGCTCGCCGCGCACGGGGTGAAGGTGACCGGGCCGACCCGGCTCGGACGCGCCACGCCCGCGGGGGCACGACAGCTCGCCTCGCACGCCTCGATGCCGCTGAAGGAACTGCTGATCCCCTTCATGAAGCTGTCGAACAACATGCACGCCGAGATCCTCACCAAGGCCATGGGCCGCAAGGTGTCGGGGGAGGGCAGCTGGAGCGCCGGGCTCGCCGCCATCAGCGGTTACGCGAAGGGCGTCGGCGTCGACACGGGCAAGCTGCGGCAGGTCGACGGGTCGGGGCTCTCCCGGATGAACAACTTCACCGCCGGCCAGTTCAGCAAGCTGCTGCTCGCGGTGCGGGCCGAGCCCTGGTACGCCGACTGGTACAAGTCCCTGCCGGTCGCCTGCGGCCCCGACCGCTTCGTGGGCGGCACCCTGCGCACCAGGATGTGCGGGACGCCCGCCGCGCTCAACGCCCGTGGCAAGACCGGCTCGTTGACCGGGGCGTCCGCGCTCTCCGGGTACGTGACGGACGCGGACGGACGCGAACTCGTCTACAGCATCGTGCTCAACAACTACCTCGCCTCCTCCGTGAAGCCGCTGGAGGACGCGATCGTGGTGACGCTTGCGCGATCCACGGCGGACGCGGCCGTACTCGTGAAGCCGGGAGGCACCGCGCGGGCGGCAGAACGGAACGGCGACCTGGAGTGCTCGTGGCGCAAGCCGGGGGAGTGCTGAGGGAGTGAGGTTGCGGTCCAGGGCGTCTCTCCGACGCCCTGGACCGCACAGGGCTCTGTACGGTCCAGGGTCCCGGCCTACGATCAGGGCCGCGGCATCGTGCTCGCCCGTACCGTCAGCCGTGGCGAGAGCAGTGTGGCCTCCGGTACGGTCGTGGCGCCGCCGAGCTTCCTCATCAGCAGGTCCACCGCTCCCGTGCCCACCTCGGCGGTCGGCAGGGCGATCGAGGTGACGGGGACGCGGGTCTGCTCGGCCACCTCGTCCGGGCAGATCGCCGTGACGGACAGATCCCCCGGGACCCGTAGGCCGAGGGACTCGAACGCGTCGATCAGCGGCTCCAGGACCGGCTCGTTGTGTACCACGACACCGGTCAACGCGGGGCGCTCCCGCAGGAGTTGCTCGGCGACCTGCCGGGCCGCCGCGGGTGCCGCCTCGCAGGGGTGCACCGAGGAGGACAGCCCGTTGCGGTCGGCCGCGGCCGTGAAGCCCTGGACCACGCGCTGGGCGAACCCGGTCTCCCGTACGTACACCTCGGGCGGTGAGCCCACCAGGCCGATCACCCGGTGTCCGAGGCCCGCGAGATGCTCGACGCACAGTTCGCCCGCCGCCTTGAAGTCCAGGTCGATGCAGGTCAGCCCGGCGGGCTCGGCCGGGAAGCCGATGAGCACCGAGGGGCGGTCCAGGGCGCGCAGCAACGGCAGGCGCCGGTCGTGGAGTTGGACGTCCATCACGATCAGCGCGTCCACGAGGGCGGTGTCCGCGACCCGCCGGAGCCCGTCCTCGCCCTCCTCCTGGGTGAGCAGCAGCACGTCGTGGTCGTGCCGGCGCGCGGCCGTCACCACGGACACCGCGAACTGCATCACCACGGGGACGTGGATGCCGGTCCGTAACGGCACCACCAGCGCCAGCACGTTCGACCGGCTGCTCGCGAGGGCCCGGGCGCCCGCGTGCGGTCGGTAGCCCAGCTCGCGGATGCTGTCCTCGATGCGCTGCCGGGTCTCCTCGGAGATCGGACGCTTGCCGCTCAGGGCGTACGAGACGGTGCTGGGGGACACCCCCGCGTGTCGTGCCACGTCGGTGATCTTCACCATGCTCAGCCCCGCTCCTGCTCGGGTGTCGGCTGAGGGGACTCGGGGCCCAGCTCAAGGGAGAGGAACCCGGTCCCGGCCTTCGCCCGCGTCACCCGTTCCCCGGCCGCCAGCGCCCAGGACGCCGACGGATCGCTCGACGAGGCCCGCAGTGTGTCACCTTCGCGTACGACGGTGAAGGTCACACCGTCCACGGGCACCGTGACCTGCGCGCCGCGGTCGAGCCCGTACACGTGGAGGGTCACTCCGTCGGCGTGCGGATAGTCGGGCCGGTCGTCGACGGCTCCCACCGGGATCACCGCGCCCGGCCTGACGAGGAGCGGCACGCTGGAGAAGCCGTGCTTCTCGCGCACCCAGCGCGGACCGGTCACCGGCCGGCCGGTGAGGAAGTGGGTCCAGGTGCCCTCGGGCACGTAATACGACACCTCGCCGTCGTCGGAGAACACCGGCGCGACCAGCAGGTCCGGGCCGAGCATGTACTGCCGTTCCAGGTGCGCGCAGCCGGGGTCGTCCGGGAACTCCAGGAGCATCGCGCGCATCATCGGCACGCCCTCGGTGTGCGCGGTGCGGGCGGCCTCGTACAGATACGGCATGAGGCGCAGCTTCAGCCGGGTGAACAGGCGCAGGACGTCCACGGCCTCCTCGTCGAAGAGCCAGGGCACCCGGTAGGAGGAGCTGCCGTGCAGGCGGCTGTGCGAGGAGAGCATGCCGAAGGCGAGCCACCGTTTGAAGAGGGCCGGTGTCGGGGTGCCCTCGAAGCCGCCGATGTCGTGGCTCCAGTAGCCGAACCCGGAGAGGCCGAGCGACAGGCCGCCGCGCAGCGACTCCGCCATCGACTCGTAGGTCGCCTCGCAGTCGCCGCCCCAGTGCACGGGGAACTTCTGGCTGCCGGCGGTCGCCGAGCGCGCGAAGACGACGGCCTCCGCCTCGCCGCGGTGCTTGCGCAGCACGTCGAAGACGGTCCGGTTGTAGAGGTAGGTGTAGTAGTTGTGCATCCGCTCGGGGTCGCCGCCGTCCGCGTACGCCACATCGAGCGGGACCCGCTCCCCGAAGTCGGTCTTGAAGCAGTCGACGCCCTGCGCGAGCAGCGCCTCCAGCTTCGAGGCGTACCAGTCGCGGGCGGCCTCACTGGTGAAGTCGACCAGTGCCATGCCCGGTTGCCACAGGTCCCACTGCCAGACGCTGCCGTCCGGCCGCTTCAGCAGGTGCCCGAGTGCCTTGCCCTCCGCGAACAGCGGTGAGCGCTGGGCGATGTACGGATTGATCCAGACGCTGATGTGCAGCCCGCGCTCCTTCAGGCGGGCCAGCATCCCCTCCGGGTCCGGGAAGACCCGGGGATCCCACTCGAAGTCGCACCAGTTGAACTCCCGCATCCAGAAACAGTCGAAGTGGAAGACGGAGAGCGGGAGTTCGCGCTCCTTCATGCCGTCGATGAAGGAGGTCACGGTCGTCTCGTCGTACGACGTGGTGAAGGACGTCGAAAGCCACAGCCCGAACGACCAGGCGGGCGGCAGCGCCGGACGGCCGGTGAGGGCCGTGTACTTGCGGAGGATGTCCTTCGGGGTCGGCCCGTAGATCACGTAGTACGTCAACTGCTGTGTCTCGGCGCTGAACTGCACCCGGGACACCGCCTCCGAGCCGACCTCGAACGAGACCCGGCCCGGATGGTCGACGAACACGCCGTAGCCCGCGTCCGTCAGATAGAACGGCACGTTCTTGTACGCCTGTTCCGTGGCCGTGCCCCCGTCGGCGTTCCACATGTCGACGACCTGGCCGTTCTTGACCAGCGGCCCGAAACGCTCGCCGAGGCCGTAGACCTGGGTGCCCACGCCGAGGTTGAGTTGTTCACGCAGATAGTGGCCGCCCGTGCCCGCGTCCCGCATGATGCCCATGCCCTTGGCGCCGCTGGTCGTCAGCGTGCGGCCGTCGGCGAGGAAGTCGATGTGCCAGGGTCCTGTACGGCTCACCCGCACGGACAGGGCTCCCGCGGTGAGGGTCGCGGACTCCTCGTCGTACTCGGCGTGCGCGGCGAACTCCTCCTTCCCCAGCTCGAATTGGGGTCCTCGCGCCTCCTCGCCCTCGAAGTGCGTGAACGTGACGCCGATGACGTCCGGCATCGGAGCGTGTGCGCTGATCGTCACGACCGGTCCCTTCAGCAGGTCGCCGCGGTGGCGGATGGGCTGGGTCGGCGCGTGGATCGCCAACGCGCCCTGCCCGGCGGTCACATCGAGGACCTCGACCGGATGGGCGGCGCTCACACCCTCGCGCAGCATCCAGTAGCCGTCGGTGAACTTCACACGCACACCCCTTACTTGACCGCGCTCGGGGCGGTCACTTGACCGCGCCCACGGCGATGCCGCGGGTGAGCGTCCGCTGGAAGACGAGGAAGAAGACGAGGGCGGGCAGGACGCCCAGGAGAGCGGCGGCGTTCGTCATCGTGGCGTCCATCAGGCGCTGACCCTGGAGGACGCCGAGCGCCACCGACACGGTCTGGTTGTCGTTGGAGATCAGCATGACCAGGGGGAGCAGGAACTCGTTCCAGGTCCAGATGAAGAAGAAGACGAGCAGCACGCCGATGGTCGGCCGGCTGACCGGCACCACGATCCGCCACAGCACCTGCCACTTGTTCGCCCCGTCGATCCGGGCGGCCTCGATGATCTCGCGGGGGAACTGCCCGAGGACGGAGGCGAGGAGATACGTGCCGAAGGCGGCCTGGATCACGACGAAGACGATGATCACGCTGAGCCTGGTGTCGTACAGGCCCGCTTCCTTGCTCAGGTAGTAGACCGGGTAGACCAGCGCCTCCTGCGGCAGCATGTTCGCCAGCACGAAGAAGGCGAGCACCCAGGTGCGGCCCCTGATCCGGCCGATGCCGATCGCGTACGCGTTGAGGACCGACAGGACGACGGCGCCCAGGGCCACCGACCCGCTGATGAGCACCGAGTTGACCAGCTTCTGCCCGAAGTCGACGCGCTCCCAGAAGTCCTTGAGACCGTCGAGGTAGACGCCCTCGGGAAGGCTCAGCGGGCCGTTCGACGAGTACTCGGCGGGCGACTTCACCGCGTTGACGGCGACGATCAGGAAGGGCAGGACCATGAAGAGGGCCCCGATGAACAGGGCGACGAGCACGGGATAGCGGCGGAGGGCTGTCATGGGGCGGCTCCCTGCTCGGCGGCGGTCATCGCACGACCCCCTGTTCCGCGTCCTCGGCACGCGTCTGGAGCTTCAGACCGGCCAGGGCGAGCGCCAGGATGATCACGGTCAGGACGGTGGAGATCGCCGCTCCGTAGCCCACCTGCGTCTTCTCGAAGAAGGTGGTGAAGGAGAAGTAGGAGGGCACGTTCGTGGCCCCGCCCGGGCCGCCCTTCGTGAGGACGTACACCGCGCCGAACACCTTGAGCGCGGCGATCGTGCACCACAGGAGTACGACGTAGATCTCGGGCCTGATCTGCGGCAGCGTGATGTGCCAGAACCGCCGCCACCAGCCCGCCCCGTCCAGCTCGGCGGCCTCGTACAGCTGCGGGTCGACGCGTTGCAGGCCCGCCATGAAGACGACGAGCGGGAAGCCGATCTGGACCCAGACCATCACGCCCATGACGGTGTAGAGCGCGAGGTCGGGGTCGCCGAGCCAGTCCTGCTGGAGGCTGCCGAGGCCGATGGCCTTGAGGAGCTCGTTCAGCGAGCCGTTCTCCGGCGCGAGGATCCAGCTCCACACGATGCCCGCGACCGCGATCGGCAGCACCTGCGGCAGATAGAAGCAGGCCCGCAGAACGGCGACCGTCCTGCTGCCGAAGTGCTTGCCGACGAAGTCGAACAGGGCGGCGGCCAGGACGAGTCCGACGACGGTCGGTACGGCCGCCATCGCCACGACCATGAACAGGCTGTGCCGGAAGGATGCCCAGAACTCCGAATCGTCCATCAGCTCCCGGTAGTTGGCGAGTCCGGTCCACTTCGGCGTACCCACGCCCTGCCACTCGGTGAAGCTCACGCCCGTGTTCATCAGGAACGGCACGACGATGATCGCGAAGAAGGCGAGCACTCCGGGGAGCAGGAACAGCGCGTACGAGTCCCGGGGGCGGCGCGGCCCCTTCGCGTGGTGATGCGCTTCGACAACATCACCACCGCGACTGCCCCGTCCGCGCCGACTGCCCCGGCCGCCCGGTCCGCCCCGTTCGACGGTGACCGTCATGGGGCCTGTACGCCCTTGTCGTACGCCGATTCCACCGCGTCCAGGTAGGCGTCCGGCTTCGCGCTGCCCGTGATCAGCTTCTGCGTCTCGGAGACGAGCACGTCGTAGAAGCCGGCGACCGGCCAGTCGGGGTAGAAGGCCAGGCCGTCCCGCTCGGCGAGGGTGTTGAAGTTGGCGATGAGCCCCTTGGACCGCGGGTCCGTGATGGCGGCGGGGTCGGCGGCCACCGGGACCCCGCCGTTGTTGCCCAGTAGGTTCTGGATCTTCTTCGACATGGTGATGTCGATGAAGTCGTACGCCAGGTCCTTGTTCTTGGCGCCCTTGGGGACCACCCAGAGGTTGCCGCCCGAGCCGAGGGTCATCTTCGAGTCCGGCCACAGGAAGGTGCCCCAGTCGGCCTTGCTCTCCGCGACGAACCGGCCGTACCACCAGCTGCCGGAGAACAGGATCGGACTCTTGCCCTGGATGAAGGAGACCCCGGCGTCCTCCGCCTTCGTACCGGTGGACTTCTCGCTGATGTAGCCCTTCTTCACCCAGTCAGCGAAGGTCTCGGCGCCGTACGTCCAGGCGGCGTCGTGGAAGTCGGGCTTGCCCTTGTAGAGCTCGTACGAGTCCACCCAGGCGCGGTCGGCTTTCGACAGCGCGAGCTGGTAGAGGTACTGCTGGGCCACGTACTCGGCGCCCGCGTTGGCGAGCGGGGTGATGCCCTCGTCGACGAACCTGTCCATGGCGGCGGTCAGTTCGTCGAACGTCTTCGGCTCGGCGATCCCGTACTTCTTGAAGAGGTCCTTGTTGTAGAACACCATCGTGTACTCGGCGTAGTTGGGGATTCCGTACCACTTGCCGGAACCCATCACGCCCTTGGCGTCGTACTGGCTGGTGGTCCGCACACCGGCGCTGAGCTTCTTGTCCCAGCCGCGCTTGGTGGCCTCCGCCGACAGATCGGTGAGAAGTCCCTGCTGGGAGAGGTGCCCGGCCGTCGCGTTGCCCTTGTTGTACTCCATGAGGTCGGGCGCGTCATTGGAGTTCAGGACCATCGGGGCCGTCTTCTGGATCTGTTCGAAGCCCTTCTCCTCGAACTTCACCTGCACGCCGGGATGGGTCTTCTCGAACTCCTTGATGGCTTCCTTCCAGGCCACGCCCATCGCGCTGTTGGGTGCCTCGTAGTGCCACAGCTTCAACGTCTTCCCGTCGGAGGACCCGCTGTCCGAGTCGCCGCCGCAGGAGGCCAGCAGCAGGGTTCCGCTCAGAACCGCGGCGGCCGTCGCCATCACACGCCTTCGTGCCGTCAACATCCAGTACCTCCGGGGGAGTCGGATGGGTATCGGGACATCACGCAGCGTTCATCGAATCGATTCGATGCGTGATGTCGAAGCGCTTCGACGGGGGAAGGTATGTGGGGCCTGTGGGCGCGTCAATGGGGTGCGCGGGAATTGGGGCGGGCGTTCGGCCCGTCGGACGGCGGGCGGGGTGTCCTCAGCGGCGGGCCTGGGGCTGGGCCGGGTCCGGAGCTTGGGCTTGGGTTGGGGCTGAGGTCGGGGTCGGGGTCGCGCGGCCCGCTGTCGTCGTGACGGAGATCAGGAGGGCGGTCGCCGCCGCTGCGACCGGTACTCCATAGCCCGCGGTCGCCGACACGTGCTCCACGGTCCATCCGCCGGCCGCTGCCCCGCAGGCGATCCCGCCCAGCAGCCCCGTCACTGCCAAGGTCATCCCCTCGTTCAACCGGCCCTCGGGCGTGCGGTGCTGGACCAGGGTCATGCCCGTGACCATCGCGGGGGCGGTGGCCATCCCCGCCACGAGCAGCGCCCCGGCGAGCACCACGAGGGAACCCGTGAGCGAGGCGGCAAGCAGCGGCAGCCACATCAGCAGGGCCATCGCGGCGAGGCTCCACGGGTGGCGCCGCTTGGCCGGGCCCGCCGGCCTCAGAGCCCCGTAGAGGAGCCCGGCGGCGCACGATCCGGCCGCCTGGAGCCCGAGGACGATCCCGGCCGCCGCCCGGTGCCCCTGCGCGTCGGCGAACGCGATCGTCACCACCTCCATCGAGCCGAACACCGCACCCGTGGCGAGGAACCCGACCAGCAGCGGCGGCATCCCGGGCGCCCGGACCGGCGAGCGGGTGGCCGCGGTCGTACGGCCCCGGGCGGGCGGTTCCGTCGAGCGCTGGGCGGCGAAGGTCAGCACGCCGGTCAGCAGCAGGGCGACCCCGACGAGGGTGCCGGCCTCCGGGAACAGCGCCCCGCACAGGAACGCGGCCAGGACCGGCCCGAGCATGAAGCACAGCTCGTCCGCGGCCTGCTCGAAGGAGTTCGCGGTGTGGAGGCGTACCGGATCGCCCTTCAGCAGATGCGCCCAGCGGGCCCGGGACATACCGCCGGTGTTGGGCGTGGTGGCCGTGGCGGCGTACGCGGCGAACAGCGTCCAGTCGGGCGCCCCGTACCGGACGCAGAGCACCAGCGCGAGCGAGCCGAGCGCGGCGACCGCCGTCGCGGGCACGGCGATCCGCGCCTGTCCGTGCCGGTCGACCAGCCGTGCCGTCCAGGGCGCCACGACCGCCGTCGCCGCAAGCCCGGTCGCGGTGACGGCACCGGCGAGCGCGTACGAGCCCCGCGCCCCCGCGATCATGATCACCGCGCTCACGCTGAACATGCCCATCGGGAGCCGCGCGATCAGATTCCCGAGGGTGAAGGCCCGGGTGCCGGGGATGGTGAAGAGGCGGCGGTACGGGTTGCCTCCCTGTATGTCGGGCTTGCGCAGGTCGGGATCGCTCAGGTCGGAGTCGCGCCGAGGCCGGTTCTGGCCAGGGCCGGGACCGGGACCAGAGCCGCGCCGAGGCCACTTCGGTCCGGGGCCGGGGCCGGGGCCGGAGCCGCGGGTCCGCCGTCGTGGTCCGAAGTCGGCCACCACCAGGCTGTCGGCGGTGACGGCGGGGATGGTCGTACGGGCGTCGGGGCGGGGTCGGGGGTACGGCCGAGGGGGCTGCTGGAGAGGAGGTCGGGGCGGTCGCGGCATGGATCAACGTTCGCCCGGGCCTTCGGCGGGGGTCCAACACTTACTCCGTACCGATTGACGCACCCGCGTTGTAGGTTCGCCTGATGCCCGCCCACCTCGACCCCCGCCTGCTGCGCGCCTTCCTGGCCGTCGCCGAGGACCTGCACTTCACGCGCGCGGCCGCCCGGCTGTACGTCGCCCAGCAGGCCCTCAGCCGTGACATCCGGCGGCTGGAGCGGGAGTTGGGCGCCACCCTCTTCGTACGCACCACCCGGCAGGTGACGCTCACCCTCGACGGCGAACGGCTGCTGCCCTACGCGCGGCGGGCGCTGGAGGCGCAGGACGAGCTGCTCGCAGCCTTCGGGCGGCCGGACGCCGAACGGCCCCTGCTCGTCGACGTGAACAGCCCGGGGCTGGTCTCCGGGCGCGTGCTGGCCCTGGCCCGTGAACTCGCCCCGGACTGCGAGCTGATGACTCGCTTCGAGAGCGGCCTCACCGGAGCCGCCGCCGAACTGCTCGCCGGTCGTCTCGACGCGTCCTTCGGCCGGTTCGCGGGCCTGGATCCGGCGGTCCGCGCCCGCCTGGAGCAGCAGCCCGTGCGGTACGAGCCCATGGCGGTCGTGCTGCCGGAGGACCACCGGTTGGCTGGATTGGATGCAATACCGCTCGACGCGCTGGCGGGCGAACAGGTGTACGCGGGAGCCGGGAATCCCCGGACGCTGGAGTGGACCGATCTGGCCCGTCAACTTTTCGAGGGACGGGGGATCGAGGTCGCGGCGCCGGCCCCGCTCGCCGTCGGCACCGAGGAGTTCCAAAGGATCATGGCCAAGAAACGAAACCCCGTCCTGGCCGTGATGGATTTTCCGGCCATGCCGAAATCCGTCCTCCGGCCCCTGGTCGACCCCGTACCGCTGTCACCAGTGTCGCTGGTGTGGCGCAAGGGACTGAGGCATCGTGGAGTGAAGGCGTTGCGCACGGCGGCGGCGCGACTTGCGGGGGCGGAAGGGTGGCTGGAGCGCCCTTCGGAGGGTTGGATTCCGGCCACAGATGCACTCATCATGATGAGCCGGGCCTGACACAGAACCCTCACTGTTGCTTACGTGCGCTACATTCATGGGCCGGGTGCAGTGTGATAAAGGGGGCGCTCGGGCCGGATGGGGGTCCGGTCCGGACGACGAGTACGAGTGCCCGGGTCGTACATGGCACCCCTGGAACCAGTCCCGTGGGGGGATGTGCGTGCGCGTGGAAAGTTGGCGGGAAGACGCCCAACCGGGTCGGAGTGATTCCGATCGTCAGGGTGAGGGTGGAGCCGATCCGGCGGCCCGTCGTAAGGACGGTCTGTCGCTCCGTGGTGAGGCCGGTCAGGCGGCCCCTCGGGAGGCCGATCAGTCGTTTCGCGGCGACTCCGGTGGCGATGAGTTCGGCGGAAGATCCGCCGACCGCGGGGACTTCGAGCGTGGTGATTCCGGGCGGCTGGATTCCGACCGGCGTGACACCGACGTGTGGTTCCGCCGTGCCGCGGCGCCATCGGTGCCGCGACAGAGAGACGACGAGCCGAACGACGACGGGCGGAACAACGACGTGCTGAGCGACGACCGGCGCGGTGACAGCCTGCGCGGTGACGGCCCGTGGAACGACGGCGAACACCGGAAGTACGGCGAACACCGGAAACATGGCGAGCGTGGGGACCGCGGTGACCGTGGGGACCGCGGGGACGACAGTGACCGCGGCGAGTACGGCGTGTACGGCGAGCGTGGCGAGCGCGACGAGTTCGGGGAACAGGGAGACGGTGATCCGGGCGTGAGCCGGTCGCAGCCAGGCCGGTCCGGAGGGTCCGTAGGGGCCGCCGGGTTCGGAGCATCCGCAGGGCATTTCGCCGGGCCTGTCGGGCGCGTCGTATCCACTGAGCCCGTCGTGCCCAACGAGCCTGTCGTATCCACAGGGTTCGCCGGGTCTTCCGGGTCCGCCAGTTCCGCCGGGGCTACCGGGGTCACCGGGTCCGCCGGGTCCGTCTGGGACGACGCCGATTCCGATGCCGCCCAGGACTCCTGGCAGGAGTCCGAGCACCCCGAGCACACCCACGACCCGCACGAGGTCACGGTCCAGCTCGACGGGGTGGGACGGCAGCTGGAGGACTGGCTCGTCCAGCAGGCCAAGGGTGCCCCCAGCACCAAGGAGGCCTCGGACGGCCCGGTCTTCGTCGACGAGACGGGCCGCCGAAGCCGCAGGTACCGCAGGATCGGCATGGCCGTCGGCATGGCCTGCGCTGTCTACGCGGTGGTCATCCTCGCCACGCTCATGTCGGGCAACTCCAGCGCGCCCTGGCTTCCCGAACTGGGCCAGGAGCAGGACGACAAGCCCGCCGGAAAGGTCGAGATCCCGCCGCTGCCCGCCGACTCCGCGGACCCGTCCGGCGCGGTGGTCCCCTCGCCCGGCGTGACGCCGTCGGCGGGTGGCACGGTGAGCAACGCACCGGGCGCCGGTACCTCGACGGGCCCGTCGGCCAGCCCCACGGGCACGGGGAAGAGCACCGACCCGAAGCCGTCGGCGACCAACACGAAGCCCACCACACCGAAGCCGACGAACACCGCGCCGTCGAACACACCCCCGGTCTCGCCCGACCCCGAGCCGAGCGTCACCGAGAGCAGTGACCCCTCGGATCCGCCGGGCGACACCGACACGGTCGCCGGTGAACCGCTCACGCCCGGACCGGTCGTCGCGCCGGACCCGAGCGCCGCCCCCACCGCACAGTCCCCGGAGAACACCCTCTGATGGCACCCCGCACCAGCCGCCGCGGCGCAGAGCGGGGCGCCGTACGGCGCCGACGCCTGCCCATGCGCTATCTACTGCCCTCGCTCATCCTCGTCGCCCTGATGGCGATGCTGATGCTGCGCGGCTTCGTCCACAGCGAGATCCTCGCCGACCACCGCGTCCAGTCGCCGGCCGCGTCCGACCGGGTCCCCAAGGAGATCCTTGAGGGCGGCCCGGTCATCGACACCCGGAACGGCCGCGAGGACAGTGTGCACATCCCGGACCGCAAGCTGGTCCTGACCTTCGACGACGGCCCGGACCCGGAGTGGACGCCCAAGGTGCTCGACGTGCTCAAGAGGCACGACGCGCACGCCGTCTTCTTCATCACCGGCACCATGGCCTCGCGCTACCCGGACCTCGTCCAGCGCATGGTCGACGAGGGCCACGAGATCGGCCTGCACACCTTCAACCACCCGGACCTCTCGCTCCAGTCCAAGAGCCGGGTCGACTGGGAGCTGTCCCAGAACCAGCTCGCGCTGGCGGGCGCGGCCGGCATCCGGACCTCTCTCTTCCGGCCGCCGTACTCGTCGTTCGCGGGCGAGATGGACAACAAGTCGTGGCCGGTGACCGAGTACATCGGCAGCCGCGGCTACATCACGATCGTCAACAACACCGACAGCGAGGACTGGCGCAGGCCGGGCGTCGAGAAGATCATCAGCAACGCCACGCCCAAGGGCGGCAAGGGCGCCATCGTGCTGATGCACGACTCCGGCGGCGACCGCTCGCAGACCGTGGCCGCGCTCGACCGGTTCGTCTCCGGACTCCAGGATGACGGCTACCGCTTCGACACGCTCACCGCGGCTCTCAAGGTACCCAGCGCGCACACCCCGGTCGCCGGCCTCGACCTGTGGAAGGGCAAGGCGTGGGTCGTGGCGGTCCAGGCCTCCGAGAACACGACCTCCGTCCTGGTCGTCGGCCTCGCCATCATCGGCGCCCTCGTCATCGCCCGCTTCGGCCTGATGCTGCTGCTCTCCGTCATGCACGCCCGCAAGGTCCGCCGCCGCGGCTTCAGCTGGGGGCGGCCGATCACCGAACCGGTCTCCGTCCTGGTGCCCGCCTACAACGAGGCGAAGTGCATCGAGCAGACGGTCCACTCGCTCGTGGCGAGCGATCACCCCATCGAGGTGATCGTCATCGACGACGGGTCGAGCGACGGCACCGCGCGCATCGTCGAGAACCTGCGCCTGCCGAACGTACGCGTCGTCCGCCAGCTCAACGCGGGCAAGCCCGCCGCCCTCAACAGGGGTGTGGCGAACGCCCGTTACGACCTCATCGTGATGATGGACGGCGACACCGTCTTCGAACCGGCCACCGTCCGCGAGCTGGTCCAGCCGTTCGGCGACCCGAGCGTCGGCGCCGTCGCGGGCAACGCGAAGGTCGGCAACCGCGACTCGCTGATCGGCGCCTGGCAGCACATCGAGTACGTGATGGGCTTCAACCTCGACCGCCGGATGTACGACATGCTCAACTGCATGCCGACCATCCCGGGCGCGGTCGGTGCGTTCCGGCGCTCCGCGCTCAAGCGCGTCGGCGGCATGAGTGACGACACGCTCGCCGAGGACACCGACATCACCATCGCGATGCACCGCGACGGCTGGCGGGTCGTGTACGCGGAGAACGCCCGCGCGTGGACCGAGGCCCCGGAGTCCGTCCAGCAGCTGTGGTCCCAGCGCTACCGCTGGTCGTACGGCACGATGCAGGCGATCTGGAAGCACCGCAGGGCGGTCATCGAGCGCGGCCCGTCGGGCCGCTTCGGCCGCGTGGGCATGCCCCTCGTCTCCCTCTTCATGATCCTGGCCCCGCTCCTGGCCCCGCTGATCGACGTGTTCCTCCTCTACGGACTCGTCTTCGGCCCCACCGAGCAGACGATCCTCGCCTGGTTCGGCGTCCTGGCGGTCCAGGCGATCTGCGCGGCGTACGCGTTCCGCCTCGACAAGGAACGCATGACCCACCTCCTCTCCCTCCCGCTCCAACAGATCCTGTACCGCCAGCTCATGTACGTCGTACTGCTCCAGTCCTGGATCACCGCCCTCACCGGCGGCCGACTGCGCTGGCAGAAGCTCCGGCGCACGGGCGCGGTCGGCCTTCCCGGCGCCGCGGGCCCGGGCGGCGGCGCCACGCAACAGCCCGAGATGGACCGGAGGCCGGTCGGATGAGCACGCCACCCTCCGGGGCTCCTTGGCCGGAGCCGTCCTCTGGCACTCCGTGGCCGGGTACAGACGCAGGAGCAGGCACGGGTACCGGAATCGGTACCGGCACAGGCACATGGGCCGGACAGGACACCTCGATGCAGGACTCGTACGACGGGACATTCCCCGGCCCCGCCACGGCACCGGGTTACCCGGACGGCGGGCCGACGGCGACGAGGCCGGGACGGGGACCGGGATCGGAGCCGGCCTGGGGGTCGGAACCGGGCTCGGCTTTGGATTCGGTGTCGAACTCCGCTTCGGGTGCCCCTCCGGGCGCTGCTTCGGACTCCGCTTCGGACTCCGCTTCGGCGCCGGCCAAGCGGTCGGGCCCCGTCCGGGACCGCTACTTCGACCTGCTCCGGGCACTCGCCCTCTTCCGGGTGGTGCTCTACCACCTCACGGGCTGGGCCTGGCTGCCGCTGGTGTTCCCGTCCATGGGCGTGATGTTCGCGCTGGCCGGCAACCTGATGGCCCGCTCGCTGAAGCGCCCGGCCCCGCAGGTCATCCGCAGCCGTATCCGCCGCCTCATCCCCCCGATCTGGCTGCTCGGCGCGATCGGCGTCACCGGCATGGTCCTCCAGGGCTGGGGCCCGGACGAGGACGGCCACCCGGGCTGGTGGCTGCTCCACCTCACCTTCTGGATCCTCCCGATCAGCGACCCGCCGTACGCCGAGGGGCTGCCCGGAATCCACGGCTTCATCGGCGACAACTGGGCCTCGGACCTTGCGGGCCCGCTCTGGTACGTCCGCGCGTACCTCTGGTACGTACTGCTGTCGCCGTTCCTGCTCCGCGCCTTGCGCGCGCTGCCGGTGGCGACGATCGCGGCGCCGATCGCGCTGTCGGCGGCGTTCCAGCTCGAGTGGCTGTCGCTCCCCGGTGAGCGAATTCCGTCCGCCCTGACGGACTTCAGCACGTTTGGCGCGTGCTGGGTCCTCGGCATGGCGCACCAGGAGGGAATCCTCCAGCGGCTCCCGCGTTATGTGGTCCCATCGGTGGCCCCGGCCATCGCCCTGCTGGGGCTCTGGTACGCCACGAACCACAACTTCACCGAGGGACACGACCTGGACAGCATCCCGCTGGCCCAGGCCCTCTGGTCCTGCGGCACGGTGATGCTCCTGCTGCACTTCAGCCCGTCCTGGTCCGAATGGCCACGCAGGCTGCGCCGCTGGGACAAGCCGATCACCCTGCTCAACTCCCGTGCCGTGACGATCTACCTCTGGCACAACATCTGCATCCTCGTCGCGGCGACCCAGGTGGACCGCCTGTGGAACTACGACGTGATGTGGCAGAACGCCTCCTGGCTCCTGGAAAGCCCCTGGCCCGCTCTGGCCGTCACCTGGGTCCTCATCGGAGCCTGCGTCGTCTCCTTCGGCTGGGCGGAGGACCTGGCGGCGAAACGTCGCCCACAGCTGTGGCCGACGGGCTCGAAGAAGAAGCCGGCCGCGGGCTCGCGGGGACATAGGGCTGGGGCGCGGTAGAAGACGCTGTAGAAGACGCGGCAGAAGACACAGGACTTCGACGTCGAGGTGTCGCTTCCGGTTTGTTTGCGCGGGCCAAGTCGGGGACTTGGCCCGCCACTTGGCGTAGTCGTCTCGCTGCTGATTCGGTCGCTCTTTGCTCTGAAATGCGAATTTTGACGCCCAGTTCGTGACGTGGTTGATGCAATTCGCTCTGGTGTCGTCTGTTACCCCCTCGGTAGCGTGGCTGGGCTCATGTCCCCCTCGCCCCACCGGGAGCCGTCCGTGAACCGCCGCCCCACACTGCTCGCAGCGATCGCGCTGACCGCCGCCGCGGCCCTGTCGCTGTCCGCCTGCGGCAGCGACGACAGTTCCAAGGACAAGGACAACGACAAGATCGCGGGCGCCGACACAGGCAACGACAAGTCGGCTTCGCCGAGCGCTTCCGCTTCGGCGGTTGTGGGGCGGCCGAAGATCAAGCTGCCGTCCGATCTCCACTACACCTTTGAATGGAATAAAACGGGCGACGCGGACAAGGATGCTGTCCTGTCCGACGGTGAGCAGTTCATCAAGGCGACGGACCAGGCCATCGCCAATCAGGATCCGCTGGATCCCGCGTATCGCTTCTACTCGGAGGGCGAGTTGGCGGCGACAACTCAGGAGTACGTGCAGCGATTCGTGGATCACAAGGCTCGTACTACCGGGACCTACCGCTTCTATGACGAGTCGGTGACGGTCCGTGGCGATGGAACGGCGACGCTCTCGTACTGCGAGGACCAGGGCAAGGCCTACAACAAGTACGTCAAGACTGGAAAAGTCGACAAGACCCCGGTAACGAAGAACAGCTACGTGCTCTACAACACGGCCTTGAAGAAGAACAAGGCGGGGGTATGGGTGACCCAGGACATGCTTTCAGAGAGGGCGAGTGGCAAATGCCAGCCGTGAAGAGGCGGGGAGTCGTTGTCGGCTCGGCTGTCGTCCTGATGCTGTTGGCCAACTCGGGCCTCGCGTCAGCGGACGACGACTTCGGCAACGGCAGTCAGAAGCCGAGTCCCCCACCGGTCTCCGGAAATGCCGATAAAGACGGCAAACTTTCGTCAACGGCAGGTGCCGTTGTCTTCGACCGTTCCAAGAACGGCTCGGGTCAGTCTGCCGGACCTGTGACCTCCACGGCGTCGAACTGGACTCCGCCGGCTTGCTATTACGCCCCCAAGTACACGCCGGCCCAGCTCAAGGAGTACCTGGAGCCGATCTGGGAGGCGGGCTCCACGGGATACGAGTGGGACGCGGAGCAGCGTAAGAAGTTCGAGGGTGGTGACCCGTACAAGGACTTCAACAAGGACAAGGCCGGCGAGGGCTATTTCTGGGCCTCCTATGTCACAGAGGGCAGGGAAGGCGATCCCGGTGCGCTCGACTGCACCAGGGACTACTTCTGGGTGGACACGGGCGATCCGCCGCCCCCCGAGATCCCGGAGGCGATAACCCCCGAGATGCTGGCCCAACTCGCCTACGCAGAGATCCGTGTGCCCTCGACGAAGGTCGAACTCGCCCCGGAGGGCACCACGAAGGTGAACCTGCCGACGTGGGCATGGCTCGATGCGGCGGACTTCAAGCCGGTCTCGGTGACCGCGTCCGTCCCGCTTCTGGGCGTCCAGGCGACGACCACAGCCGAACCGATCTCCCTGAAGATCGAACCGGGCACGGCCGACGCGACGACCTACCCCGCCTCCGGCGTGTGCGAACTCAACGGCGACCAGATCGGCGAGGCCTTCGCGAAGGGCAAGGCGGACGAAACTCCGCCGTGCGGCGTGAAGTACCTCCGCTCCTCGGGCGACGACTCCTACAAGCTCCAAGCCACGGTCACCTGGAAGATCCACTGGACCGGCACCGGCGTGAACGGCGACCAGCCGTTGCCCGACGGCGAGTTCGGGGCGGACCAGGACGTGATCGTCCAGGAGATCCAGGCGGTCAACCGCTGAGCAGTAGGCGGTGAGGACTCCCAGTGCCCGGGCTCGTTTCACAATGTGAGGCAGAGCCCGGGCTCGGCTTCGTTGCCCGCCTGCTCGGACGCACCTCAGTTGATGGCTGCGAGGACCCATCTTTTGGGTGAACCTGGGTCAGCCTCCGCCCCGGCATCCAGGCAGTCACCCCGGAGAAGAACGTGTTCGTGCAGGCGGCTCCGGGCTGTCAACTGGTGCCTACGGCGACGGTCATGGCCGGCCGGGGCGGCGTGAGAAGCAGCTAGCGTCCCTCCCTTGCGGAAATGGCAGGCGGCGATCGGGGAGCAGGGGCGCGTGGCGGAGCGGCTGGCTGTTGACGGCGATGAGCTCGGGCGGTTCATGAAGCAGCTGAACAGGTCGACCGATTCGCTCAAGGGGGTGAGGAAGGCGTTGTCCGCGGCGACCATCACCGGACTGGGTACGGACGATCTCGACTCCGCGTGCGAGGAATTCCAGGAGGACTGGAAGTACGGCTCGGAGGAGATCGGCAAACAGACCGAGGATCTTGCCGAGATCATCGGTAAGAGCCGGGACAGTTACCGCGAGGTCGACAAGGCGCTTGAAGAAGCGCTGAAGCAGGCCGGTAGTGGTAAGAGCGGGGAAAAGAAGTGACGTACACGGTCGGCGTCGAACCGCGGCCGGGGGCACCTCTCGACCCCGAGTACGTGGCCGATCGCGGCAAGCCCCAAGGGCTCAAATCCGCTCCGCGCATTCCGCATCCCGACTATCCCCACCTGGGATTCAATCCAGTGCCGGGCAGCACCGAGACCGTGAGCGGCCTGCACAAGAAGCTCGCCGGCTGCGCGAAGGTCCTCGAAGACACGCGTGACCTGGTCACCAAGCTGATGGACGGCAGCTACTGGAAGGGTGATGCTGCCGTCGCCTTCCGGGAACAGCTGGACGAGGGCCCGCTGCCGCTGAACCTGAAGAACGCCGCGCGTTCTCTTCGTAAAGCCGCCAAGCAGCTGAGCCTCTGGGAGGGCGAACTCGACGATTTCCAGCGCCGAGCCAAGCGCCTGGACGAGGAGGCGAAGGACGCGCGCGCCGCTGTCGACACGGCCAAGGGCAAGGCGACGACAGCGGGCGACGACCCGGCCCTGGACAAGAAGAAGGTCCCCGGCCACGACGATGCCCAGAAGGCCCTGACCAACGCGAACACAGCCGTCGACGAGGCAGAAGCGGACCTCGAGAAAATCCTGGGCAGGGCTCGGAAGCTCGCCGAGGAGCATGAGCGGCAGGCTCAGCACCGGGCGGGCAAGATCCGCGACGCGACGAAGAAGCTGGTGCCCCATGAGCCGGGGTGGTTCGACTCGGCGATGGACTGGCTCCAGGAGAACCTGCCAGACATCCTCAGCTTTGTGGCGGGGGTCGTCGGGCTGGTGGCGATCATCTTCGCCGGCCCACTGGGCGTGGCGATGGTGGCGGCGCTCATGCTCACGGCCGCAGCGCTGAGCGCATCGGCGTTGGGGGCGCGCATCATCCAGGATCCCGAGATGTGGGCGTCGTTGAAGGATGGCTTCGCCAAGGGTGAGTTCGACGCCGACTTCTTCAGCAACCTCGTCACCGTGGGAAGCGACGTCATGGGCGCGCTTCCAGGCCTCGGAGCAGTGGCGTTCGGAACCCGAGGAGCGGCAAATGCCATTCGTGCCGGAAGCGAGACCCTCTCAGCTGGGCAGAAGGTCGGCCTTTTCGGATCCAAGATCATGGAAGGGGCGCAGGGCATCTCCCGCCTGGACAATCCGTTGACCGGATGGATGGTGCGCGGCGCGAGTGACGCAGCGAATGCAGAGAGAGTAGTGGCCGCCACGTCAGGCTCGATTGGAGTGGGAACTGCCGGCTTCGGTCTGGTCAATAGTCTGGTGGACGCGGACGATGACGGAATCAAGGACGGTTCCGTTGCCGGAATCGACGGGACACGGCTCATCCTCGACAACGGTGGAGTCCTGAACCTTGTTGGTCACGTCTTTTAACTTTCCTCCCGGAGAAAGAGCCAGCCAATGAATCCTTCTGACTACGCCACCGCCTGGGCCCATCCGCCTACCCATCGAGCCTGGCGGAGAAATATGGCCACGAACATCGCCGGCCTCATCGGATGGCTTGCGGCTTGGATTGGTCTGCTGGCTGTGCTGGTCGTATTCCTGTCTCCAGGGTTTTCCTTCTTGTTCGTTCCGTTTCTGCTCTACTCGATGTACCGAGCCGTGCTCCAACTGCGCTATTTTCCTGCAGCGTTCCGCATGCGGCGCATCTTGCAAACGTATCCATGGCAAATTCTCCGCGGCGTACCGTCGGGGCTGACCCAACATCCAGAGGTCCTCGGCAGGCAGTACGGATGGTTCGAACTCCCCAACCCGGCCAGCCCGGAGCAGCGACTGCCGCTGGTGTTTTCCCAGCATCTGCGCACGGAGTGGTGGAGCCGCCGCCTGGCCCCCCGCGCCAAGCCTGAACTGAAGGCACAGGTCGAGGCTGTGTGGTTCGCCGGCGACCCGCGCTTCATCGGTCTCATTGCCGCGCCCACTGCAGACGGTAGGGCGCCTCGTCGGCTGCATGTCCTTCAACAGCAGTCGAGGGCCGAAGACGGCCGCAGCTTCGCGGACTGGGGTGCTACGCCTGAGGACATCGAACGGGGCCGACGTGTCGGGATCCACCCTGCCCAACCTGATGCGCGCAGTGAAGAGACACCCTAATGGCCAACTCGAGCTTTACGCTTCACGACTCGGCCAATGATCCCACCACCGAAATCTGGTTCGCCGAACCCCCAGGTTTCACGGCTCTACCTCTCAACGCCCTGTTGCCCGCGCCTGAATCACCTGGCGCCGACTTGCTGCGCACTGCCCTCGCTCCCTTTCTCGACGCGGCGCCTGACGAAATGATCCGCCAGCAGTTCATCGCCCAATTTGCGAAGGGCCAGCAGTTGTTGGGGGCTTTACACGAGGTCGGCACCGTCCACTTTTCGGTTGGCCTGCACCGGGACGACATCGCTGAATCGGACAGAGGAAGTGGTCAGCCTCTGCTCTCCTTCTTCACGATTTCCTGGCGCGACACGGCCATGGCGCCACGGGCGGTCACCGCGGCCCGCGCCGTGACTTCAGATCAAGGCCACACCCGCATCGAGTACCTTGAACTCTCCTGCGGCCCGGCCACTCTCAGCGAGACCGTACTGACGCCTTCGGCGGACAGCGGGCTTTCTCCAGCACCCCTTGCCCAGATCCACGCACATCTACCTCACCCAGACTGCAAGCGTCTGGTCGTAATCACGCTGAGTACGATTGCGGTGGCCTGCCGAGAGCAGTACCGCGAGATCCTCCAGCAGATCGCCGAGACGGTCAGCTTCGACAATCCCCTTACGAAGGCTGAGGATGAAGGACACCTTCCGTAACCGTGGTGTCCACGTTTCTGCCCTGACATCGCAGACGGCTGTCGAGCATCCTCCCACCGGCCGTTCCATCTCGAAGCGATCGCCGACACGCTTGCCGCTGCCGGGGCGTCGATGGTGTCCGCCTAAGCGTCGCCCCGTCCCGTGTGCGTCTTCCGTGGAGGCCCGTGGTGTCGTCGTGGAGGGCCGGAGCTCTGCTCCAGGAGCTCCAGCAGCCGTCGATAGGCTGCTCCGGATGATGATCACCCGCCCGCAACGGAGTACACCCCCATGAGCAACCGCCAACTGCAGAAGATGTTCCAGCTCATGGCGAGTGGTGAAGCGGTTGAGGTTGCCAGTCCCATGGCGTCCGTGAAGAAGTTGGCGCGGCTTGCCTTCGTGGCGCAGCAGTTCGGGTACGAGTATGCGGATGTGCGGCAAGGGGGTGGGCACAACGGTGGGTTGAAGATGCTCATCGTGCCCGACCCGGGGCCCCATGCCCGGCAGCGGGCCGCTCAGAACTGGGCCCAGTTTCCGCAGGCCGCCAGTGGTGGGCCCCTGCCGCCCTTCGTGCCCGACGCCCTGGAGCTCCTCAAGGCGCGGATCAACTTCGACCTGACCGGCAAGAGCGCCGAGAAGCGGATGCTCTACGGGGCCCTCGGCGGCACCGTCGGATGTGTGGTCCTGGCCCTCCGGACCGGTGGTGACGGCGTCGCCTTCGCCGGGTCCGCTGTTGTGTGGGTGCTGCTCGTCGGAGTCCTCGGCATCGGGTTCGCCGTCACTCGTAAGCGCAACGCGAAGTTCGCGGCGCGGTTGCGGGCCGCCGGGTTCACGCCGGTCACGGACCAGGCCGGGAGGGTTCGCTACCTGCCGCTGGGCGCGCAGGCCCCCGGATACGCGAGCCCCCAGCCCGGGCACGCCAACCCCTTCGCCGGCGCCGGCACGCCCGGCGCGGGAGGCCCGTACGCACCTCAGCCCGGTGCCGGAGGCCCCTACGCACCCCAGCCCGCCGCGGCCCCCTACGCCCCGGGCCCGTACGCCGCACCCCAGGCCCCCGGCCCATACGGAGGCCCCCCGGCCACTCCCTACAACCACCCCGGCCCTGGCCCCGTACCGCCGCAGCCGCAGTCGTACCCCCAGTCGTACCCGCAGACGCACCCCCAGGCAGGCCCTCCCGCGAACCCATACGCGAACCCGTAGGGACCCCCCTCACCGGTAGCCTCCCGAAGAACCCCTCACCGCGCCCCCCGCCCCAGGGTGAGAGCAACGTTCCCGGGCGGTCACCCGTCGCCACAGGCCGGAAACGAGTCGTCCCTACCTTCGGGTGGACCAGCCGGAGAAATCGTGGAGGCGTGAGATGACAGCCCCGAGCAGCAGCATCGCACCGCGCAAGGGGGGCCGCTGGATCGAGCAGTGGGACCCGGAGGACGAGACGTTCTGGAAGGAGACGGGGGAGAAGGTCGCCCGGCGCAATCTGTTCTTCTCCGTTCTTTCCGAGCACATCGGGTTCTCGATCTGGACCCTGTGGTCGGTGATGGTGCTCTTCATGGGGCCCGAGTACGGGCTCACCCCGGCCGACAAGTTCTTCATCATCTCCATGGCCACGCTGGTCGGCGCCGTCGTGCGGGTGCCCTACACCTTCGCGGTCGCGCGCTTCGGTGGCCGGAACTGGACCATCGTCTCGGCGAGCATGTTGCTCCTCCCGACGATCGCGGCGTTCATCGTCATGGAGCCGGGGACGTCCTTCGGGACCTTCCTCGTGTGCGCCATGCTCGCCGGTGTGGGAGGCGGCAACTTCGCCTCCTCCATGACCAACATCAATTCGTTCTTCCCGTTGCGGAAGAAGGGGTGGGCTCTTGGGCTCAATGCCGGGGGCGGCAACATCGGCGTGCCCGTCGTCCAGCTCGTCGGGCTCGCCGTCATCGGGGCCAGTGCCGGGCCGCGCGTGCTGCTCGGGATCTACATTCCGCTGATCGTCGTCGCCGCCGTTCTCGGGGCCCTCTACATGGACAACATCACGTCCGTGAAGAACGACACCGGCGCCGCCAAGGAGGCCGTGAAGGACCCGCACACCTGGATCATGTCCTTCCTCTACATCGGGACGTTCGGGTCGTTCATCGGGTACAGCTTCGCCTTCGGGCTCGTGCTGCAGACGCAGTTCGGGCGTACGCCGCTGGAGTCCGCGTACGTCACCTTCATCGGGCCGCTCCTCGGCTCGCTGATCCGGCCCGTGGGCGGCTGGCTCGCCGACAAGTACGGTGGCGCGAAGATCACTCTGTGGAACTTCGTCGGCATGGGCGCCGCCACCGCCGTCATCGTGGTCGCCTCCATGGAGGAGTCGCTGGCCCTGTTCACCACGGCGTTCATCGTGCTGTTCGTGCTGAGCGGGCTCGGCAACGGCTCCACGTACAAGATGATCCCCGGCATCTTCCAGGCCAAGGCCACCGCCCTGGAGCTCACCGGCGAGGAGGCCGCGTCCTACGGGCGGCGGCTGTCCGGTGCCTCGATGGGGCTCATCGGGGCCGTGGGCGCGCTCGGCGGTCTCGGCATCAACCTCGCCTTCCGGCAGTCGTTCCTGAGCGTGGGGTCGGGCACCGGCGCCTTCGTCGGCTTCCTCGCCTTCTACGCGGTCTGCTTCGGGGTCACCTGGGCCGTATACCTTCGCCGCCCGGCGGCGGCCGGGTCTCCGACGGTGACCGCTTCCGAGGCGAAGCCGCAGCTCAGCTACGCGGAAGTGTGACGTAACACGGACGACATCAAGCGGAACCGAGCCTGTCACGCATGATTGACAGGCTCGGTCATCCGCCATGATGCGGGCAAATAGGGCGTGCGGCAGGCGCCCCGGAGCAGGACGCACCGGCCCTGGGACCGGGCGCCCCACCACGGAGGCTCCACGCGGGACGCCCCAACCCAGCGGGTGACGCAGGACGAACACCACTCGAGCGGGACGAGAGCCATGTACGAAGAGCAGCGACCGGAGCAACGCCCCGAGCAACCGACCGAGCAGCGATCTCAACAGCGATCCGAGCACCGAGCAGACCGGACCGGTCACGGCCCCCTCGCCGGGTTCACCGTCGGTGTGACCGCCGCCCGCCGTGCCGACGAACTCGGAGCCCTGCTCCAGCGGCGCGGCGCCGCCGTCATGCACGCGCCCGCCCTGCGCATCGTGCCCCTCTCCGACGACAGCGAGCTGCTCGCGGCGACCAAGCAACTGCTCCACGAGGCCCCGGACATCGTGGTCGCGACCACCGCCATCGGATTTCGCGGGTGGGTCGAGGCCGCCGACGGGTGGGGGCTGGGGGAGGACCTCCTCGACACGCTCCGCGGGGTCGAGCTGCTCGCCCGCGGACCGAAGGTGAAGGGCTCGATACGGGCCCAGGGACTCACCGAGGAGTGGTCCCCGTCCTCCGAATCCATGGCCGAGGTGCTCGACCGGCTGCTGGAGGAGGGAGTCGAAGGGCGCCGGATCGCCGTCCAGTTGCACGGTGAGCCGCTGCCCGGGTTCGTCGAATCGCTGCGCGCCGCGGGCGCGGACGTCGTCGGTGTCCCCGTATATCGGTGGATGCCGCCGGAGGACATCGCGCCCGTCGACCGGCTGCTCGACGCCACGGTCACCCGCGGTGTGGACGCGCTGACCTTCACCAGCGCACCGGCCGCCGCCTCGCTCCTTGGCCGCGCCGAGGACCGCGGGCTGCTGCCCGAACTGCTCGCCGCCCTCAACCACGACGTGCTGCCCGCCTGCGTCGGCCCGGTCACCGCGCTGCCGCTGCAGGCCAGGGGCATCGACACGGTCCAGCCGGAGCGTTTCCGGCTCGGCCCCCTCGTACAGGTGCTGTGTCAGGAACTGCCGTCCCGGGCGCGAACGTTGCCGATCGCCGGTCACCGGGTGGAGATCCGGGGGCACGCCGTGCTGGTGGACGACTCGCTGCGGCCCGTGCCGCCCGCCGGAATGTCGCTGCTGCGCGCGCTGACCCGGCGGCCCGGCTGGGTGGTGGCCCGCGCCGAACTGCTGCGGGCCCTGCCCGGCGCCGGCAAGGACGAGCACGCCGTGGAGACCGCGATGGCCCGGCTGCGTACGGCACTGGGGGCGCCCAAGCTCATCCAGACCGTCGTCAAGCGCGGTTACCGGCTGGCGCTCGACCCGGCCGCCGACTCCAAGTACGGCGACGACTGACGACCGCCGCGGCCGTGCTGCCCGTACAGCACCAGAGCCCACGCCAGCAGGACGAACGCCACGAGGTGCAGTACGGCGCGCACGACGTTCCAGGCCACCCACGGGTCCTCGAACTTCTCGCGCACCGCGGCCGGATCGGTCATCGTGGCCGGATTTCCCGCGTCCATGATCTCGTTGTTCAGAGGGATGTTGAAGACGACGGTCACCAGGAACGCGAGCGCGTACACGACCAGCGCCGCGAACACCCACACCCGGATCCGCGGCGAGCCGCGCAACTGCCAGGCCGAGAAGGCGGTCAGCAGCAGCGCACCGTTGAAGCTCAGGAGGAACACAGGGTTCTGGATGACGTCGTTGATGTTCTGGATGACCTCGACGTAGACGCGGTCGTCGCTGCGGGCCAGCGCCGGCATCACGTTGTTCGCGTACGCGTAGAACAGCCCGGCGACCAGACCCGTGACGACCGTGGCCGCGACCAGTACACCCCCGGCGGTCGAACGCCGCCCCTTGTTGCTCTCTGTGGTGGTTGCCATGTCTATGAGTCAACAGGCAGGCCCCGGCGGACGACATGCTTCGGACGCGCGCCCGCATAAGCGGACGTCCAGCCGGGGAGGGCCGGGCGGCGCGAGGGAGGGTACGGCCCGGCGCGGGGCTTCCCGCCGCGCGCGGGGGAAGGCACTGTAGGGAGTACGGGCCATGCACGGCCCCCTCCCGTACCCCCACTCACGACCACTCACCGGCCCCGCATGGCGGCAACCCCAAGGCGGTGACAGGCACATGGCACTGGGCACGGCCACAGCCACGGCCTCGTACGAGCTGCGGTTCGACTCCGGACGGATCTGTCTCGATCTCCTGGCGACCACCCACCCCGAGGAACGGCTCGACTCGGCGGAGCCGTTGCGGGCCTGGATCTCCGGATCCGGACTCGTCCCGGCGGGCACACCGCTCGTGTCCGTCGACTCCTCCTGGCTCGTCGGATTTCGCGAACTACGCGGGCATATAGGACAGTTGGTACGCACGGAGCCCTCCCGGGACTCCCGGCCCTTCGGCATCGCGCTTGCCCGCGTGAACGAACTCGCCCGCACCGCACCGCCCGTGGCGCACGCCGTGTGGGACCCCGGCGGCTCGCTCGTACGCGCCCTGGACGGCCCGCCGGACCCCGCCGCGCTGCTCGCGGCCATCGCCCGTGACACAGTTGAACTGCTGACGGATCCGGCCGCCCGCGCGAGCATTCGGCAGTGTGAGGGAGACAACTGCCCCATCGTGTACCTGGATACGTCCAGGGGGCGTCGTCGCAGGTGGTGCTCCAGCGAGGTGTGCGGGAACCGCGAACGCGTTGCCAGGCACCGGCGCAGAGCAGCCCTCGCGCGGGCTTAGAGTTCACCCGTGAAGGAGAGCCCCCCAACTTCCCCACACTCTCCTCACAAAGAATGCCCGTCACTTTGAACACAGCCGCGCCTGCGCCCGTATCCCGGGATGAGCGACCGACTGGGGGATCCCCCGGACACCGGAGGTAGGCGTGCGCAAGGATTCCGCCGTGGCCGATGAACGATTGCCGAGGGCCCGACATCGTATGTCCCAGCCCTCGGAGCCGGACGAGGAGCTGATGCGTGCGCTCTACCGTGAGCACGCCGGGCCTCTGCTCGCCTATGTGCTGCGGCTGGTCGCCGGGGACCGGCAGCGCGCGGAGGACGTCGTACAGGAGACGCTCATCCGTGCCTGGAAGAACGCCGGACAGCTCAACCGAGCTACCGGTTCGGTACGCCCCTGGCTGGTGACGGTCGCTCGGCGCATCGTCATCGACGGGCACCGCAGCCGGCAGGCCCGGCCGCAGGAGGTGGACCCGTCGCCGCTGGAGGTCATTCCCGCGGAGGACGAGATCGACAAGGCGTTGTGGCTGATGACACTCTCTGACGCGCTCGACGACCTGACCCCCGCCCACCGGGAGGTACTGGTCGAGACGTACTTCAAGGGGCGTACCGTAAACGAGGCCGCCGAAACCCTGGGGATACCCAGCGGCACGGTGCGCTCACGGGTGTTCTATGCCCTGCGTTCGATGAAACTCGCACTGGAGGAGCGGGGGGTGACGGCATGAGCACATACGGGGGATACGGAACGGGTAGTCCTGGACCCATGCAAAGTTCGCAAGGGCAGGGCGATGTACACGAGACGGTCGGTGCGTACGCGCTCGGCATCCTCGACGACGCCGAAGCCACCGCCTTCGAGGCGCACCTCGCGACCTGCGAGTGGTGCGGCCAGCAGCTCGACGAACTCGCCGGCATGGAGCCGATGCTCGCCGCCCTGGCCGATCTGCCCGCCGCTCAGGGCACTCCGGCCATAGGTGAGTCGCTCGCCGCCCGCCCGAGCCCACAGCTCGCGGACCGGCTGGTCGGCGAGGTCGTGGAGCGTCGCGTCCGTGCCAAGAGGAGCCGGCGTGCCTTCTTCGGGCTCGCGGCCTCACTGATCATCGGCGGCCCCATCGTCGCGATCGCGGCCACCGGCGGCGAGACGACCCAGGAGGCCAAGCCCCTGCAGTCCGCCAGCCCCGCCAAGGACGCCTTCACGCACATGACCGACAAGGTCAAGGCCACGGACCCGACCACCAAGGTCAGCGCCGTGGTGGGCATGGAGGGCAAGGCCTGGGGCACCCATTCGGTCCTGGAGCTGAAGAACGTCAAGGGCCCGGAGAAGTGCTCCCTCATCGCCGTCGGCAAGAACGGCGAGCGGGAGACGGCGACCACCTGGGCGGTCCCGAAGTGGGGCTACGGCATCAAGAACGCCACGACCGAGCAGGCCAAGAGCCCGCTCTACGTGCACGGTGGCGTCGCCATGAACCCCGAGGACATCGACCACTTCGAGGTCATGACCTTCGCCGGCAAGAAGCTGGTCGAGGTCGACGTGTAGTCGATCAAGAGCGGAAACGTAGCCCGCCGGGCTCCCCTTCGCGTACGGTTGACGGCTGCGATGCACGTCAGAAGGGGGCCCGGTGGCGGCTCAGGTTCAGCAGGAAACGGCGTTCGATCCGGTGGGCGACTCCGTGCGCGACCGCGAGATCGGCGTCGAACAGGAACACCTTGACCGGGTGTACCGGCGCCTTGAGGAAAAGATCCACGAGGCGGAGTTCCTGATGAACGACGCCGCCCAGCGTGGACAGGTCGGTACACCCGGAGCACTCGCGGAGCGTGACGCGCAGGTGTTCCGGGCGGGGATCCATCTCAACCGCCTGAACAACGAGTTCGAGGACTTCCTCTTCGGAAGGATCGACCTCCTCCTCGGCAAGGACGGCAAGAAGGGCCCGGACGGGGCGTACACGGCGGTGGAACCCGCCGAGGGCGCCGTACGGCCCGACAACACCGCGGAGATCGCGGAGACCCTCCACATCGGCCGTATCGGCGTCCTGGACTCGGACTACGCGCCGCTGGTCATCGACTGGCGGGCCCCGGCGGCCGCGCCGTTCTACCGCTCCACACCGGTCGACCCCGGCCGGGTCGTACGTCGTCGGGTCATCCGCTCCAAGGGCCGCAGGGTCCTCGGGGTCGAGGACGACCTGATGCGCCCGGAGCTGAAAGCTTCCCTCTCCGGCGACGAACTGCCGGTGATCGGCGACGGCGCGCTGATGGCGGCGCTCGGCCAGGCCCGCAGCCACACCATGCGGGACATCGTCGCCTCCATCCAGGCCGAGCAGGACCTGGTCATCCGGGCCCCCGCCGCGTCCGTCACGTACGTGGAGGGCGGGCCGGGCACCGGAAAGACGGCGGTCGCCCTGCACCGGGCCGCCTACCTGCTCTACCAGGACCGCAGGCGGTACGCGGGCGGCATCCTGATCGTCTCGCCCACGCCCCTGCTGGTCGCGTACACCGAGGGCGTGCTGCCGTCCCTCGGCGAGGAGGGCCAGGTCGCCATCCGCGCGGTCGGCTCCCTGGTCGACGGCGCCGAGGCCACGCTCTACGACTCGCCGGCGGTGGCCCGCGCCAAGGGCTCGTACAGGATGCTCAAGGTGCTGCGGAAGGCGGCGCGAGGGGCGCTGGAGGCACCGGGCGAGGCCGGCCAGGGGCCCGCGCGCGGCAGGCGGAACGGGCAGGCGAGCCGCAACGGCCGGAACGGCCACAACGGTGCGGCCGGTCAGCTCGCGTTCGGCGATCCGGACGACGGCTTCGCCGACTCCGATGACTCCGCCGACTTCGGCGACGAATCGCAGGCTCCCTCCGCCACATCCACCACCCGTCTCCGAGTCGTCGCCTTCGGGCGGCGGCTGGAGCTGGAGGCGCCCGAGCTGGACCGGATCCGCCAGAACGCGCTCTCCGGGACCGCCCCCGTGAACCTGCTGCGCCCGCGCGCCCGCAAGCTGCTGCTCGACGCCCTCTGGGTGCAGTCCGGCGCCGGGACCCGGCACACGGACGCCGAGCTGGCGGCCGAGCTGCGCTCCTCGTTCGACGAGGACGTCAGCTCCGAGGACAGCTTCATCGAGTTCGTCGACGCCTGGTGGCCCGAGCTGGCACCGAGTGCCGTTCTGGAGGCGATGGCCGACGAGAAACGGCTCGGTCGCTGGGCGCGGCGGATCCTCAACCCCGGTGAGGTCCGGCGGGTCGCCCGCTCCCTCAAGCGGGACGGCCTCTCCGTCCACGACGTGGCCATGCTCGACGAGCTCCAGGCCATCCTCGGCACCCCGGCCCGCCCCCGCAGGAAACGCGACCTCGACCCGCTCGACCAGCTGACGGGCCTGGAGGAGCTCATGCCCGAACGCGAGGAGACGCAGCGCGAGCGGGCCGAGCGGCTGGCCCAGGAGCGCACGGAGTACGCGCACGTCATCGTCGACGAGGCGCAGGACCTCACGCCCATGCAGTGGCGCATGATCGGCCGCCGCGGCAGGCACGCCACGTGGACGGTGGTCGGCGACCCCGCCCAGTCCTCCTGGTCGGACCCGGACGAGGCCGCCGAGGCCCGTGACGAGGCCCTCGGCACGCGCCCGCGCCGCCGCTTCACGCTCACCGTGAACTACCGCAACCCGGCCGAGATCGCCGAGCTCGCCGCCAAGGTCCTGGCCCTGGCCATGCCAGGCGCCGCCTCCCCGTCCGCGGTGCGCTCCACGGGCGTACGGCCGCGCTTCACCGCTGTACGGGACTCCCTGGCCAAGACCGTGCGGGAGGAGGCCGCGCGGCTGCTCGACCAGGTCGACGGCACGGTCGGTGTCGTCGTCGCCATGAACCGCCGCGCCGAGGCCGCGCGCTGGCTCGCCGGGCTCGGCGACCGCGTGGTGGCGCTCGGCAGCCTGGAGGCGAAGGGCCTGGAGTACGACGCCACGGTGGTCGTCTCCCCGGCGGAGATCGCCGACGAGTCCCCGGCCGGGCTGCGCGTGCTGTACGTGGCGCTGACCCGGGCCACCCAGCAGCTCACCGTCATCTCGGCCGACCGCGACGAACCGGACGCGAACGGGGTGCCGGACCTGCTGCGGGACTGACCGGAGCCCGGCCGTCCGGTTCGGCCATTGGGCCGGACCGGACCGAGCGCGAAGAACCTTCTCCGTGAACCTCCGGTACGGGAATTGCCTTATGGGGATCGTTTGTTACGGTTGGTGTGACACCGGCCCGATCCAAGCCCCCGGGCCCAACCTTCGTCGCTACGAGCGACCACTTGCCGCGAGGCGAGCATGGCGGGTCGGTGTCATTGAACGAAGTTCCGTTCGACATGTCGTGAGCGGACGAGAGGCCCCTGTCACCCAGTGACAGGGGCCTCTCCTTGGTTGAGAACAAAACGTTCGCAATCCAGGGCGGCTACCACGTACTCCGCGGTAGGTGCGACGATCGGACGGCAAACCCGCGAACCAGTAGCGCTCGCAGTACCCGGTGAAAGCAGAGGAAGTCGGCCATGGCAACGGCGCCCAGCGTCTCCTACTCGATTACGGTCCGGTTGGAGGTGCCCGCGAGCGGAACCGCGGTCTCCCAGATCACCACGGCCGTGGAGTCCCACGGAGGCTCGGTGACGGGCCTCGACGTGACGGCCTCCGGCCACGAGAAGCTCCGGATCGACGTCACCATCGCGGCGACGTCCACCGCCCACGCCGACGAGATCGTCGAGCAGCTGCGCGGCATCGAGGACGTGACGCTCGGCAAGGTGTCCGACCGTACGTTCCTGATGCACCTCGGCGGCAAGATCGAGATGCAGTCCAAGCACCCGATCCGCAACCGTGACGACCTCTCGATGATCTACACCCCGGGCGTGGCCCGCGTGTGCATGGCGATCGCCGAGAATCCCGAGGACGCCCGCCGTCTGACCATCAAGCGCAACACCGTCGCGGTCGTCACGGACGGCTCCGCGGTGCTGGGCCTGGGCAACATCGGCCCCATGGCCGCCATGCCGGTCATGGAGGGCAAGGCGGCCCTCTTCAAGCGCTTCGCCGACATCGACGCCTGGCCGCTGTGCCTGGACACCCAGGACACCGACGAGATCGTCGCGATCGTCAAGGCGATCGCCCCGGGCTTCGCCGGCATCAACCTCGAGGACATCTCCGCCCCGCGCTGCTTCGAGATCGAGGCGCGGCTGCGTGAGGCCCTCGACATCCCCGTCTTCCACGACGACCAGCACGGCACGGCGATCGTCGTGCTCGCGGCCCTCACGAACGCGCTGCGCGTGGCGGGCAAGGCGATCGGCGACATCCGGGTCGTCATGTCCGGTGCGGGCGCGGCCGGTACGGCCATCCTGAAGCTGCTGCTGGCCGCCGGTGTCAAGCACGCCGTCGTCGCCGACATCCACGGTGTCGTGCACGCGGGCCGTGAGGACCTGGTGAAGGCCGCCGCCGACTCGCCGCTGCGGTGGATCGCCGACAACACCAACCCCGAAGGGGTCACGGGCACGCTCAAGGAGGCCGTGCGCGGCTCGGACGTCTTCATCGGCGTCTCGGCCCCGAACGTGCTGGACGGCGACGACGTGGCCGCCATGGCCGAGGGTGCCATCGTGTTCGCGCTCGCGAACCCCGACCCCGAGGTCGACCCGGCGATCGCCCGCCAGACCGCGGCCGTCGTGGCCACCGGCCGCTCCGACTTCCCGAACCAGATCAACAACGTGCTGGTCTTCCCGGGTGTCTTCCGCGGTCTGCTGGACGCCCAGTCCCGCACGGTCAACACGGAGATGATGCTTGCTGCCGCAACCGCCCTGGCGGACGTGGTGAGCGAGGACGAGCTCAACCCGAACTACATCATCCCCAGCGTCTTCAACGACAAGGTCGCCGGCGCCGTCGCGGGCGCGGTCCGCACCGCGGCGAAGGCGGCGGGCGCGACGGCCTGAGAGGGCGTACCGCGCCGGTATTCCAGCCCCTCCGGCGTTCGAGGGGCGGGGGTTCGGGGGCGGAGCCCCTGAAATGGGCGGGACTGGGTAGGGGAGGCTGGGGCGGGGAAATTCCCCGCCAGGTGGCGACTGTGACGGTTGCCACCCGGCCCCCGTACCGGCGCGTCGCCGGACGTGGGGCGTCAGGCCGCCTCTAGGGTGGCGGCCATGGCTCAGTCCCTGAGGGCCCACCAGGCCTTTCAGGCCCTGCGGTCCGCTGCCGGGAACCGACGGAGCGTCACCAATTCGAGGCCGTGGCGCTTTTCGTGTGACTCCCAGGGGTGCCGGATTGGCTTTCCCGCCGCAGGTGGGGGCAGGATGCGTCTTCGGGCGCGAGGGTCCGGCCACGGACCCGGGTCCGGGGACCGCCGAGGAACCTGGCAGCATCGGCTTCGACGTGCCCAATATGCGGCTCCGCCGCGTGGCACGCCTCAACGGCAAGAAGAACACGGGAGTAACAACATGAACCGCAGTGAGCTGGTGGCCGCGCTGGCCGACCGTGCCGAGGTGACCCGCAAGGACGCCGACGCCGTTCTGGCCGCCTTTGCCGAGACCGTCGGTGAGATCGTCGCCAAGGGCGACGAGAAGGTCACCATCCCCGGCTTCCTGACCTTCGAGCGCACCCACCGTGCCGCTCGCACCGCGCGGAACCCGCAGACCGGCGACCCGATCCAGATCCCCGCCGGCTACAGCGTCAAGGTCTCCGCGGGCAGCAAGCTCAAGGAAGCCGCCAAGGGCAAGTGACCTTGCCGTCTACACCTCGCGGGACGGTGTTCGGCAGGTAGTAGCAGGTAGGTAGGCAGTAGCAGTAGTAAGTGCGATGGGGCGGCACCCGGAATCCGGGTGCCGCCCCATCGCTGTTGCGCTTACCAATGGCCTCGAACGCCGGCCGGGCTGGATGACGCCCGGCCGGAACGAGTCTCGCTACCCGAGCGCCTTGCCCGGCAGTTCCACCTTCGCCCCCAGTTCCACGAGCTTCTCCATGAAGTTCTCGTAGCCGCGGTTGATCAGGTCGATGCCGTGGACGCGGGACGTGCCCTGGGCCGCCAGGGCCGCGATGAGGTACGAGAAGCCGCCGCGGAGGTCGGGGATGACCAGATCGGCGCCCTGGAGCTTCGTGGGGCCCGACACGACCGCCGAGTGGAGGAAGTTGCGCTGCCCGAAACGGCAGTGGGAGCCGCCGAGGCACTCGCGGTAGAGCTGGATGTGTGCGCCCATCTGGTTGAGCGCGGAGGTGAAGCCGAGACGGGACTCGTACACCGTCTCGTGGACGATGGACAGGCCCGTCGCCTGCGTGAGGGCGACGACGAGCGGCTGCTGCCAGTCCGTCTGGAAGCCCGGGTGGACGTCCGTCTCCAGCGCGATGGACTTCAGCTGGCCGCCGGGGTGCCAGAAGCGGATGCCCTCGTCGTCGATCTCGAAGGCACCGCCCACCTTCCGGTAGGTGTTCAGGAACGTCATCATCGAGCGCTGCTGGGCGCCGCGGACGTAGATGTTGCCTTCAGTCGCCAGGGCCGCGGAAGCCCACGAGGCGGCCTCCAGGCGGTCCGGCAGGGCCGCATGGGTGTAGCCGCCGAGCTTGTCGACGCCCGTGACACGGATGGTGCGGTCGGTGTCCATCGCGATGATCGCGCCCATTTTCTGCAGAACGCAGATCAGGTCCTCGATCTCCGGCTCCACGGCCGCGTTCGACAGCTCCGTCACGCCCTCCGCGAGGACGGCCGTCAGCAGCACCTGCTCGGTCGCGCCCACGGACGGGTACGGCAGCGTGATCTTCGTGCCGCGCAGCCGCTGCGGAGCCTCCAGGTACTGGCCGTCCGCGCGCTTCTCGATCGTCGCGCCGAACTGCCGCAGCACCTCGAAGTGGAAGTCGATCGGCCGGCCGCCGATGTCGCAGCCGCCCAGGCCGGGGATGAACGCGTGCCCGAGGCGGTGCAGGAGCGGACCGCACAGGAGGATCGGGATGCGCGACGAGCCCGCGTGCGCGTCGATGTCCGCGACGTTGGCGCTCTCCACGTGCGACGGGTCCATGACGAGCTCGCCCGGTTCCTCGCCCGGACGGACCGTCACACCGTGCAGCTGCAGCAGCCCGCGTACGACCCGCACGTCACGGATGTCGGGGACGTTGCGCAGTCGGCTCGGAGCACTACCGAGCAGCGCGGCGACCATGGCCTTCGGTACGAGGTTCTTCGCACCGCGGACACGGATCTCGCCCTCCAGCGGGGTTCCGCCGTGGACAAGGAGTACGTCGTCTGAGCCGTTGACGGTCATGTATCTCGCGTTCCGGTTGGTGGGGCAGGGGCGAAGAAGCAAGCGTAATGGCCGCCTACCCCCCTTCAGTAAGCCCAAGGGCGCCCCAGGGACGTCATAGCTTTGCCACAACACGAACCGCTCCTAAACGGACACACGGGGTCACCGTCGAGGGCGTGCGCTCCACCTGCACCCGTACGCCCTGAGCTGCATTCACCCGGGTACGGGTATTGCCTCCCCCCGCACGGGGAAGATGCGGGATCATGTCTCGCATGACCGAGGTGTCCTCGCTCACAGGGCGGCTGCTCGTGGCCACGCCCGCCCTGGCGGACCCGAACTTCGACCGTGCGGTGGTGCTGCTCCTCGACCACGACGAGGAGGGCTCCCTGGGTGTCGTCCTCAACCGCCCCACACCGGTGGATGTGAGCGACATCCTCTCGGGCTGGGCGGACCTCGCGGGCGAGCCCGGCGTGGTCTTCCAGGGCGGCCCGGTCTCGCTCGACTCCGCGCTCGGGGTGGCGGTGATCCCGGGGGGCGCGTCGGGGGAGCGCGCTCCGCTGGGCTGGCGCCGGGTGCACGGGGCGATCGGGCTCGTGGACCTGGAGGCCCCGCCGGAGCTGCTCGCCTCGGCCCTCGGTTCGCTCCGGATCTTCGCCGGGTACGCGGGCTGGGGCCCCGGACAGCTGGAGGACGAGCTCGGCGAGGGCGCCTGGTACGTGGTGGAGTCGGAGCCCGGAGACGTCTCCTCGCCCGCTCCGGAGCGGCTGTGGCGCGAGGTGCTGCGCCGCCAGCGCAACGAGCTGGCGATGGTGGCCACGTACCCGGACGACCCTTCGCTCAACTGATGCCCCGCGGCTTCAGTACTCTTGCGTCTATGAGCACTCTTGAGCCTGAGACCCAGCCCCAGCGAGGCACTGGGACGGGAACCCTCGTAGAGCCGACGCCGCAGACGTCGCACGGCGACGGGGACCACGAGCGCTTCGCCCACTACGTCCAGAAGGACAAGATCATGGCGAGCGCGCTGGACGGCACGCCCGTCGTGGCGCTCTGCGGCAAGGTGTGGGTGCCGGGCCGCGACCCGAAGAAGTACCCCGTGTGTCCCATGTGCAAGGAGATCTACGAGTCCATGGGCGCCGGCGGCGACGAGGGCAAGGGCAAGGGCGGCGGCGACAAGTAGCGCCCCCTGCGCGCCCCCGGTGACTTCCTGCCCGGTGACCTCCCGCCCGGTGCGGGGCGTCGGGCGCGATGGCGCCTTGTCGGCGGTCCAACCCCCCGGTCGGTGGACAGGGTTGTCGTGAGCGTGGCCCCGGATGTGCCCTTTGGGCGCCTCCGGGGCCTTTGTACTGCCCGTGTACGGTCCACACGTTGCACGGAGTGCTTCGAGTGGTCACAGAGTGGTTGAGACCTCTTGTGGCCGTGTTCATGTACTCCATAGCCTCCGACGTGTTGTGCAGCGCAAAACCACCATTGCACGTGCTGCAACGCGCTCCCCCGGAGGACGCCCCGTGAAGCTCTCGAAACTCTCTGCCCGAATGGCCGCCCCGATAGCCGCGCTTGTCGTCGCCGGGCTCACGGCCACCGCCTGCGCCCCCGAGTCCTCCGACAACTCCGGGGGCAAGGACGAGAAGAGCGGCACCCTGCGGGTGTGGCTCTTCCAGGAGGTCGACACCGCACCGAAGGAGAAGGTGGTCGACGGTGTCGTCGCCGCCTTCGAGAAGGCCCACAAGGGCACGAAGGTCGACGTCCAGTACATCCCCGTCGAGACCCGCGCCGAGAAGATCAAGGCCGCCTTCAACGACCCGAAGAGCGCGCCCGACCTCATCGAGTACGGGAACACCGACACGGCCGGTTACGTCAAGGACGGCGGACTCGCCGACGTCACCAAGGAGTTCACGGACTGGAGCGAGTCCAAGGACACCGACCCGACCGCCAAGCAGTCCGTCACGGTCGACGGCAAGATCTACGGCGCCCCGTACTTCGTCGGCGTCCGTGCCCTCTACTACCGCACGGACGTGTTCGAGGACCTGGGCCTCGAAGTACCCAAGACCCAGGCCGAGTTGATCAGCACCGCCAAGGCGATCCGGCAGGCGAAGCCGGAGCTGTACGGGCTCGCGGTCGGCGGCGCGTACACGTACGGCGCGATGCCGTTCATCTGGTCCAACGGCGGCGAGATCGCCGAGGGCAAGGGCGGCTCGTACGCCTCGACGATCGACAGCGCGGACGCCCAGAAGGGCATCAAGGCGTACACCTCGCTGTTCGGCGACGACAACTGTCCGGCCGCCAAGTGCGCGGGCATGGGCGGCAACGACACCGTCACCGCGTTCGCCTCCGGCAAGGCGGGCATGGCGATCGGCGGCGACTTCAGCCACGCGGCGATCGAGGCCGGGAAGGTCAAGGGCAAGTACGCGGTCGTGCCGCTGCCCGGCGTGAAGTCCGGTGAGATCGCTCCCGCGTTCGCGGGCGGCAACAACCTCGGCGTGCTGAACAGCACCTCGCACCGCACGCTCGCCGTCGACCTGATGGAGCAGCTCGCCTCGAAGAAGTCGCAGGACGCGCTCTTCGACGCGATGGGTTTCCTGCCGACGTTCACGGACGTGCGCCAGGACGTCGCGAAGCGCGAGCCGTTCGTCGCGCCCTTCGTCAAGACCCTCGGCGCGGGCGCCAAGTTCGTCCCGGCCTCGCCCGCCTGGTCCCAGATCGACGCGTCCCTCGTACTGCCGACGATGTTCCAGGAGGTCGTCAGCGGGCGTAAGAGCGTGGACGCGGCCTCGAAGGACGCGGCGAAGAAGATGAACGACGCCTTCAGCTCCGCGGGGTGACCCGGATGACGAACCGTCAGCTGCCGGGGGCCGCCCCGCCGCCGGGCCCCTCCGCGCAGCCGGCCCCGCGCGAGGCCGGGCCGGACGGGCCCGAGCCCGGGGCCGCGGCCCTGCCCGCGGCCCGTCGGGCCCCGGGGTCCGGTCCGGCCAAGGGCGCCTCGCCCGCACCCGTCCGCACGGCGGCCCGCCCGGGCCGCCGTGGCGGCGGGGGCCGCAAGTCCCCGCTCGCGCGGGGCGGTTGGACGCCCTGGCTCTACCTCGCCCCCGCGCTCGTCGTGATCGGCGGGCTGCTCGTCTACCCCGTCTACCAGCTCGGGCTGATCTCGTTCCTGGAGTACACGCAGGCACAGGTCAGCGGCGGGGAGCCGGCCACCTTCCAGGGGTTCGGGAACTACGCGACGCTCTTCGGGGACCCGCAGTTCTGGCAGGTCCTGCTGGCCACCGTGCTGTTCGCCGGCGCGTGTGTGGTGTCGACGCTCGCGGTGGGCTGCGCGCTCGCCGTCCTCCTGACACGTGTCCGTGCCGTGCCGCGGCTCGCGCTGATGCTGGCCGCGCTCGGCGCGTGGGCGACACCCGCGGTGACCGGGTCGACGGTGTGGCTGCTCCTCTTCGACCCCGACTTCGGTCCGGTCAACCGGATCCTCGGGCTCGGTGACCACTCCTGGACGTACGGCCGGTACAGCGCCTTCGCCCTCGTCCTGCTCGAAGTGGTCTGGTGCTCCTTCCCGTTCGTGATGGTCACGGTGTACGCCGGCATCCGCGCCGTACCGGCCGAGGTCCTGGAGGCCGCGTCCCTGGACGGCGCCTCCCAGTGGCGGATCTGGCGCTCGGTGCTCGCCCCGATGCTCCGCCCGATCCTCGTGGTCGTCACCATCCAGTCGGTCATCTGGGACTTCAAGGTCTTCACGCAGATCTACGTCATGACGGGCGGCGGCGGCATCGCCGGCCAGAACCTCGTCCTGAACGTGTACGCCTACCAGAAGGCCTTCGCGTCCTCCCAGTACAGCCTCGGCTCGGCGATCGGAGTGGTGATGCTGCTGATTCTGCTCGCCGTCACGCTCGTATATCTGAGGCTGATCAGAAGGCAGGGGGAGGAGCTGTGAGTTCCGCAAGTCCCGTGAAAACAGAAGGCTTTGTACGTGATTTCGCACGCCGTTCCGTACAGCGGCCGTGGCGGCTGGCCGCCGAGGCATCCGCACTGCTGATCGCGGCGGTCGTCGCATTCCCCCTCTACTGGATGGTGCTCAGCGCCTTCAAACCCGCCGGGGAGATCGAGTCGACCGAGCCGCGGCCCTGGACGCTGGATCCGACACTCGATTCCTTCCGACGCGTCTTCGGGCAGCAGGAATTCGGCCGGTACTTCCTCAACAGCCTCGTCGTGGCGGTCACCGTGGTCGCCGTCTCGGCGCTCATCGCGTTTCTCGCGGCGACCGCCGTGACCCGATTCCGCTTCCGATTCCGCACCACCCTGCTCATCATGTTCCTGATCGCGCAGATGGTGCCCGTCGAGGCCCTGACGATCCCCCTCTTCTTCCAGATGCGGGACCTCGGGCAGCTCAACACGCTGGGCGCGCTGATCCTGCCGCACATCGCCTTCTCGCTGCCCTTCGCGATCTGGATGCTGCGCGGCTTTGTGAAGGCCGTCCCGGAGGCACTGGAGGAGGCCGCCTACATCGACGGGGCGAGCCGGACGCGGTTCCTGTGGCAGATCCTTTTCCCGCTGGTCTTTCCCGGGCTCGTCGCCACCAGCGTGTTCTCGTTCATCTCCGCGTGGAACGACTTCCTCTTCGCCAAGTCCTTCATCATCAGCGACACTTCGCAGTCCACACTGCCGATGGCCCTCCTTGTCTTCTACAAGCCCGACGACCCCGACTGGGGCGGTGTGATGGCCGCGTCCACGGTGATGACCATTCCGGTACTGATCTTCTTCGTACTCGTACAGCGACGGCTGGTCTCCGGACTGGGCGGCGCGGTGAAGGACTGAGACATGACCACCTCGGAACTGATTCCCGGGCCGCAGACCACGTCGACCTGGGGCGACGGCGTTTTCCCGCTCGACGAGGAGACGACCCTCACGGCGGGGCCGGAGACCGACGGCACCGCCCGCTGGCTGCGCGCGGTGCTCGTCGCCGCCACCGGGCTTCCCCTGCGCGAGGGCGAACCAGGGCCGCCCGGGCACGCGGCGGAGAACTCCGTCGAACTGCGCCTCGACCCGCAACTGCCCCCCGAGGGCTACCGGATCACGGTCCGAGACCGGCGGGCCCTCGTCACCGGAGGCGGCCCGGCCGGCGTGTTCTGGGGCGCCCAGACGCTACGGCAGCTGCTGGGCCCCGACGCCTTCCGGCGCGCCCCTCTGCGGCGCACCGGCTGGCAGTTGCCGGAAACCGAGATCCAGGACGCCCCGCGATTCGCCTGGCGCGGCCTCATGCTCGACGTCTCACGGCACTTCATGCCCAAGGACGGTGTCCTGCGCTATCTCGACCTGATGGCGGCTCACAAGCTGAACGTCTTCCACTTCCACCTCACGGACGACCAGGGCTGGCGTATCGAGATCAAGCGGTACCCGAAGCTCACGGAGACCGGATCGTGGCGGGCGCGCACCAAATTCGGCCATCGTGCCTCGCCCCTCTGGGAGGACAAGCCGCACGGGGGCTTCTACACCCAGGACGACATCCGCGAGATCGTCGCCTACGCCACCGAGCGGCATATCGCCGTCGTCCCCGAAATCGACATCCCGGGGCACTCGCAGGCCGCCATCGCCGCATATCCGGAACTCGGCAACACCGACGTCATCGACACGACCTCCCTCTCAGTCTGGGACACCTGGGGCGTCTCGAAAAACGTACTCGCCCCCACTGACAACGTCCTTCGCTTCTACGAGGGCGTCTTCGAGGAAGTCCTCGACCTGTTCCCCGCGGACGCGGCCGGCTTCTCGGAGTTCGTCCACATCGGCGGCGACGAGTGCGCCAAGGACCAGTGGGAGGCGTCACCGACCGCGAAGGCGCGGATCGTGGACCTCGGGCTCTCGGACGTGGACGAACTCCAGTCGTGGTTCATCCGCCACTTCGACAACTGGCTGGCCGCGCGCGGGCGTCGGCTGATCGGCTGGGACGAAATCCTGGAGGGCGGCCTCGCCCCCGGCGCCGCCGTGTCCTCGTGGCGCGGCTACCGGGGCGGCATCACGGCAGCGCGGGCGGGCCACGACGTCGTCATGTGCCCCGAGCAGCAGGTCTACTTGGACCACCGTCAGCACGGCGGCCCCGACGAGCCCGTGCCGATCGGCTTCGTACGCACCCTTGAGGACGTCTACCGCTTCGAGCCCGTTCCACCGGAGTTGACCTCCGATCAGGCGCGGCACGTCCTGGGCACGCAGGCCAACCTGTGGACCGAGGTCATGGAGGACCGCACACGCGTCGACTACCAGGCGTTTCCCCGGCTCGCCGCCTTCGCCGAGGTCGCCTGGAGTGCCCTGCCCGACCCCGCGGAGCGCGACTTCGCCGGCTTCGAGCGGCGGATGACCGCCCACTACGGGCGACTTGACGCCCTCGGCGTCTCCTACCGGCCCCCCACCGGGCCGTTGCCGTGGCAGCAGCGTCCCGGAGTGCTCGGACGCCCGATCGAGGGAGCGCCCCCGAACGTGTGAGGTGCCTCCCAAGGGGTGTCGCCCGAAGCGGTTGCCCTGGGACGGTGACCCTCAAGGAGAAAGGCCCCAAGGGTCATCGAAGGCTGCCAATTCGCGCTGACGGGCGATGTGGTGCGAAAACGGACCATCCGCTGGTGGCGGTAGGAATGCCTCCTAGCGGACCCCCGCGCCGAGGGGCGGGGAAGATGTGCCAGAGTTGCCACGTCCGCCCTGTCAGCACGTACCGTACGGCAACACAGGTGGGACCAGGTGGGGCAGCGGGAAGGGGCAGCCGGTTTGACCACGCACGCACCGCAGGCGGCGCAGGCCGTGACGCTGCCCGCCTCGCTGGACGAGGCCGTGGCGGCTCTCGCAGCCATGCCCGCGGCCGTTCCCGTGGCCGGCGGCACCGACCTCATGGCCTCCGTCAACTCCGGGCAACTGCGGCCCGCCGCGCTCGTCGGCCTCGGCCGGATCAGCGAGATCCGCGGCTGGCAGTACCAGGACGGCCACGCGCTCCTCGGCGCGGGCCTCACCCACGCCCGCATGGGACGCCCCGACTTCGCCGCCCTCATCCCCGCCCTCGCGGCCGCCGCCAGGGCCGCGGGACCGCCGCAGATCCGCAACGCGGGCACCCTCGGCGGCAACATCGCCTCGGCGTCCCCCACGGGGGACGCGCTTCCCGTGCTCGCCGCACTGGAGGCGACGCTCATCATCGCGGGCCCGGGCGGCGCCCGCCGTGAGATCCCCGTCTCCCACCTGCTCGCGGGCATGGAGATGCTCCGCGGCGGCGAACTCATCGGGTACGTGCGCGTGCCGCTGCTGCACGCCCCCCAGGTCTTCCTGAAGGCGACCGGACGGACCGGGCCCGGGCGCGCCATCGCGTCCGTCGCGCTCGTCCTCGACCCCGCCAGGCGCGGAGTGCGGTGCGCCGTGGGCGCCATAGCGCCCATGCCGCTGCGGCCCCTGGACGCCGAGCAGTGGGTCGCCTCGCTGATCGACTGGGACAACAACCGCGCGATCGTGCCCGAGGCGCTGCACGCCTTCGGGGAGTACGTCGCCGCGGCCTGCATCCCGGACCCCGCGCCCGCCGAGGACGGCTCCGTCCAGCAACTGCCACCCGCCGTACTGCACCTGCGGCGCACCGTCGCCGCGCTGGCCCGACGAGCACTGGGGAGGGCACTTTCGTGACCGACGACCAGCACGGAGAGAGCGGCCCCCAGTCGGGCAGCCGCTGGGACCCGCTGCCCCAGGGCGACTACGACGACGGCGCCACCGCCTTCGTCAAGCTCCCCGAAGGGGGCATCGACGCCCTCCTGGCCGACTCGCCGCTCGCCGCGCCCGGCCACGGCTACGTACCGCCGCCGATAACGGTCGCGCCCACGGACGAGGGCGCCGACCCGGCCGCGCCCGACGCATGGGCCGCGCCGCCCCAGGGCACCGAGGGCGGGCAGCCGCAGGCCGTGCAGTGGCCCGACCCCAACGCCCTGCCCGAGGAGCACCGCCAGGGCGCCCAGGACGCTTTCGCGTACAACCCGGGGGCAACAGGCCAGTGGACCTTCGACGAGCCCTCACAGGGCGGCCAGGGCGGTCACGGGGACCAGGGCGCGCCGGGCCAGGACGTGACCGGACAGTGGTCCATTCCCGTCGCCGACGGTGATCTGCCCGACGAGTCCGGCGAGTTCACGACCTCGGCCCTGGTCGAGCAGTGGGGCGGGACCCCTCCGGCCACGCTGCCGGGCGGAGCGGCGGCGCCCTGGGCCAACGAGCCCTGGGCCCAGCAGCCGGCTCCCGAACAGCAGCCGCCCGCCGAGGAGGCCGCGGCCCACGCCGAGCACGGCACCGCCGGGCCCACCGCCGCGGAGATCGAGGCGGCCGAGATCATCGACGTCTCCGGAGAGCACGCCGACGAGATCGCGGTCTCCGTGGACCGCGAAGAATCGATGCGCGAAGGCACGATGCGCGAGGAGCCGGGTGAGCCACCGGCCGGTCACGGCCCCCCGGAACGGGCCGACGAGCCCGAAGCGCGTCCCGAGGAGCCCGAGTCGGCCGCCGACGCCGCCGAGGGACCCGCGGCCGACGACACGCCGGGTGCGCCCGCGCACAACGACCACCCCCTGGCCTCGTACGTCCTGCGGGTGAACGGCGTAGAGCGGCCCGTGACGGACGCCTGGATCGGCGAATCGCTGCTCTACGTACTGCGCGAGCGGCTCGGACTCGCGGGCGCCAAGGACGGCTGCTCGCAGGGCGAGTGCGGGGCCTGCAACGTGCAGGTGGACGGCCGGCTCGTGGCGTCCTGCCTGGTGCCCGCCGTGACCGCCGCCGGCAGCGAGGTACGCACCGTCGAGGGGCTCGCCGCCGACGGGCAGCCCTCCGACGTCCAGCGGGCGCTCGCCAAGTGCGGCGCCGTGCAGTGCGGGTTCTGCGTCCCGGGCATGGCGATGACCGTGCACGACCTCCTTGAGGGCAACCCGGCGCCGACCGAACTGGAGACGCGCCAGGCCCTCTGCGGCAACCTGTGCCGCTGCTCCGGCTACCGGGGCGTCCTGAACGCCGTGCGCGAGGTCGTCTCCGAGCGAGAGGCCCACGCGTCCGCCGACAACGCCGTGGACGACGCCGACTCCGCGCCCTCCGCGGATGCCCGTATCCCGCACCAGGCGGGCCCGGGCGCCGGAAGCGTCAACCCGTCCGCGTTCGAGTCACCACAGCCGCACCAGCAGCCCTACGGCCAGGACGGAGGCCAGGCGTGAGCAACGACACCGCCACCGCGACCACCGCGGAGCCCGGCACCGTCCCGGAGCCGCTGCCCCACGGCCTCGGCGTGTCCCTGCCGTCCGCGGAGGCCCGCGCCAAGACCGAGGGCACGTTCCCGTACGCGGCCGACCTGTGGGCCGAGGGCCTCCTGTGGGCCGCCGTCCTCAGATCACCGCACCCGCACGCGCGCATCCTGTCCATCGACACCACCCACGCGCGCGAGATGCCCGGCGTACGGGCCGTCATCACCCACGAGGACGTGCCCGGCACCGCGCTGCACGGCCGCGGCAGAGCCGACCGTCCGGTGTTCGCCTCCGAGGTCGTACGCCACCACGGGGAGCCCATCGCGGCCGTCGCCGCCGACCACCCCGACACCGCCCGCATGGCCGCCGCGGCCGTCATCGTCGAGTACGAGACGCTCGACCCGGTGACCGACCCGGAGCAGGCCTTCGAGGCCGAACCCCTGCACCCCGACGGCAACCTGATCCGCCACATCCCGCTGCGTCACGGCGACCCGGACGCGGCGGGCGAGATCGTCGTCGAGGGCCTGTACCGCATCGGACGCCAGGACCCGGCCCCGATCGGCGCGGAGGCCGGTCTCGCCGTGCCCCGCCCCGACGGCGGGGTCGAGCTCTACGTGGCGTCCACCGACCCGCACGCCGACCGCGACACGGCCGCCGCCTGCTACGGCCTGGAACCGGAGCGCGTGAAGGTCGTCGTCACCGGCGTGCCCGGCGCCACCGCCGACCGAGAGGACCAGAGCTTCCAGCTCGCTCTCGGACTTCTTGCCATGAAGACCGGATGTCCGGTCAAACTCACCGCGACGCGCGAAGAGTCCTTCCTGGGGCACGCCCACCGGCACCCGACGCTCCTGCGCTACCGGCACCACGCCGACGCCGAGGGCAGGCTGGTCAAGGTCGAGGCGCAGATCCTGCTCGACGCGGGCGCGTACGCCGACACGTCGTCCGAGGCTCTCGCCGCCGCCGTCTCCTTCGCCTGCGGCCCCTACGTCGTGCCGAACGCCTTCATCGAGGGCTGGGCCGTCCGCACCAACAACCCGCCCTCCGGGCACGTACGCGGCGAGGGCGCCATGCAGGTGTGCGCCGCCTACGAGGCCCAGATGGACAAACTGGCCAAGAAGCTGGGCGTCGACCCGGCCGAACTGCGCCTGAGCAACGCGCTGGCCACGGGGGACGTGCTCCCCACCGGCCAGACCGTGACGTGCCCCGCCCCGGTCGCCGAACTGCTCCAGGCCGTCCAGGACTTCCCGCTGCCCGCCCTCCCGAAGGACACGCCCGAGGACGAGTGGCTGCTGCCCGGCGGACCCGAGGGCGCCGGCGAACCCGGAGCCGTACGGCGTGGCGTCGGCTACGCCCTGGGCATGGTCCACATGCTCGGCGCCGAGGGCGCGGACGAGGTCTCGACCGCCACCGTGAAGGTCCACGACGGCATCGCCACCGTGCTCTGCGCGGCCGTGGAGACCGGGCAGGGCTTCACCACGCTGGCCCGGCAGATCGTCCAGGAGACGCTCGGCATCGAAGAGGTGCACGTCGCCTCCGTGGACACCGATCAGCCCCCCGCGGGGCCCAGCTGCCGCGGCCGCCACACCTGGGTGTCCGGCGGCGCGGTCGAACGGGCCGCCAAGATGGTCCGTACGCAGCTGCTGCAGCCCCTGGCCCACAAGTTCGGGATGTCCACCGAGCTCCTCCAGATCACCGACGGCAAGATCACCTCGTACGACGGTGTCCTGTCGACGACCGTCACGGAGGCGATGGACGGCAAGGAGCTGTGGGCCACCGCTCAGTGCCGCCCGCACCCCACCGAGCCGCTCGACGGCACCGGCCAGGGCGACGCCTTCGTGGGGCTCGCCTTCTGCGCGGTCCGCGCGGTCGTCGACGTCGACATCGAGCTGGGTTCGGTACGGGTCGTGGAGATGGCGCTCGCCCAGGACGTGGGCCGGGTGCTGAACCCCGCGCAGCTCGCCTCCCGGATCGAGGCCGGTGTCACCCAGGGCATCGGCGTCGCCCTCACGGAGAACCTGCGCACCGCGCGCGGGCTGGTGCGCCACCCCGACCTCACGGGCTACTCGCTGCCGACCGCCCTCGACACCCCCGACATCCGCATCGTCAAGCTCGTCGAGGAGCGTGACGTGGTCGCGCCCTTCGGCGCGAAGGCCGTCAGCGCGGTGCCGGTGGTCACCTCCCCGGCCGCGGTCGCCTCCGCGGTACGGGCGGCCACGGGGCGTCCGGTGAACCGGCTGCCGATAAGGCCCCAGGCGGCCGTGGTGACGGCGACCCAGTGACCCCTCCCGAGCCGCCGCGCTACGAACCGGGGCCGGGCGTCGGGAAACTGATGCTGTGGGTGCTGGTGTTCGTGGTGGCGGCGGTCGTGGTTGTCGCGGGCGGCGTGTATTTCGGCTGAGGTGAGGTCCGGATCCGGCCGAGGGCTGTCGGCTGCCGACTGCCGGTGATCCGCTGGTCACGGCGGTGCCGGGGCGTTGTCAGTGGTGCCGCGTAATGTTCTGGGCAGTGGGGAGGACCGCTGGGCGGCGGGGCATCTTCCACGGGTTCTCCATGCGTTTTCCGTGAGTCTGTCCGCAGGCTCTGTTCGTGGGTTTCCGTGGAGTTCCCTGAGCGTGCCGCCCGGTCCGGTCCTGCCGGGGGCTGTGAACAACCATGCGCGGGGGAACGATGAGCACGACGGACGCCGGCATCAAGACGATCACTCTGACCGAGGACGAACTGGACCCGTACGTCACGCACGCGGCAACGCGGCGCTGGCTGGCGGGCCCCGGACTGCCGGACGACGGCGGCCTGTTGACCTTCGAGGCGCTGCGCACGGACGGCCCCCGGACAGTGGCGGACTCGACCGGGGACCCGGACCTGCTCGCGGAGGACCTCCGGGACCTGCTGGTGATAGGCGCGCTGCTCGGCGGCCCCGCCGACGCCGAGACGGAGTCGGTGCTGCTCGACGGAGCGACGGGCGAGGTCTCCACCACGTACTTCTTCCACGACCGCCCCGACCTGATGGACCGTCGCCCGCTCGCGCCCTCCCTCCAGGCGCTGACGGAGTTCGTGGCGGCGACGGAGGAGATGGCGGCCAGACGCGGCCGGTTCGCCTCCTACGAGGGCCGGTTCGGGCCGAAGGCCGTGGCCGCGATGTCGCAGCAGCTGCTCGCGGTCTTCGAGGAGGGCACCGGCGGCGAGGTCCCGCCGTTCTGGCGGATGGCCGCGCTGATCCGCCCGCTGGCCCTCGTCGCGGGCCCGCCCGCCGACGAGACCCTGACCCTGGACCTGCCCGACCGGCTGCTGGACCAGGAGTTCGGCCAGGGCCGGGTCGTGCGCTTCGAGGACGTCGACTTCCCGGCGGCGCTGGCGCACGAACCGACCCGCCGCTTCCTGCGCGACACGGGCCTGCCCGAGGACGGCTTCCTCTTCCAGCTGGACACGGACGTGCCGCTGCCGACCCTCGCCGAGTACTACGAGGACGAGCGCCCGGGCGAGTACACCGCCGCCGAACTCCCCGACGGCTCCGACCACTTGATACGCCTCGGCCACCTCATCGAGGACAACAGCCTGGTCGTCGACGGCTCGACGGGCGCGGTCCTCAACTGGAGCGAGCCCGAGGCCACCCTGCACGCCCTCAACACGGACGTCTCCACCCTGGCCTTCACCCTCTGGCTGCTCCACCGCGAGAAGGCCATCGACGGCACCCTGTCCCACGAACTGACGACGGAGGCCTACGACCAACTCGCCACGACGATGACGCAGACCCTGTCGACGGTCGACCCCACGGGCTCCGCCTCCGCGGCGGACTGGCACTACTGGACGGAACTGTTCCAGGACGAGGCGGGCGGGGTGCTGTGAGCGCCTCCCGTGCACGGGGGCGTGCCGCCGCTTGATCCAGTCGCGTACGGCCGCCGCGGGGCGTCCTACGCACGGCCGCCGCACACGCGTCGGGGCCGACCGCCTGACAGCGGTCGACCCCGACACCGAACAGAGGCCGTGGCGGGAATTGAACCCACGTGCCTCGCTTTGCAGGCGAGTCCCTAAGCCACTCGGGCACACGGCCAAGCTTGAGTCCGGGGTTGCGGTGACCTGGTCACTCTGTGACCCGATCACCCGGTGTTCCCGGTGTTCCGGACTCGTTGTGTCGAACGTACGGCGCTGTCGGCAGGGGCTCAAGGGAACGGGCGGGGCTGCAATGGGACTGCCATACGGCGTTCATGAAAGGAGGCGGGGAGGGGGAGAGGAGGAGAGCTGAGGGCGGGTCGGGCGAGGGTGGTCGTACGACCAAGGTCCCGGGGGAGGTCCCGTCTCTGGACAGGGGTCAATGTCAGTCGTGCCCCTTACGCTGGCGGGCATGACCACCCTGGAACCGAGCGACACCGGCGTCGCTGAGACCCCGGCCGACCTGGCCGACCCTGCCGACCCGGCTGCCCCCGGGACATCGGCCGTGCAGAGTCCGGCGGTCGAAGCCGGCGCCCGCGAAGGTGTCCTCGGGCGTGCTCACCGGGCGCTCAGTGTCGGGATCGTGTCCGTCGTGCTGCTGATCGCCTTCGAGGCGACTGCTGTTGGGACGGCTATGCCGGTGGCGGCGCGGGAGCTGGGCGGGGTCTCGTTGTACGCGTTCGCGTTCTCCGGGTACTTCACGACGAGTCTGTTCGGGATGGTGCTGGCCGGGCAGTGGTCGGACCGTGCGGGCCCGCTGGGGTCGCTGACGGCGGGGATCGGGGCGTTCGCGGCGGGGCTGCTGCTGTCGGGGACGGCCGGGGCGATGTGGCTGTTCATCCTCGGGCGGGCCGTGCAGGGGCTCGGCGGCGGGCTGGTGATCGTCGCGCTGTACGTGGTCGTGGGGCGGGCCTATCCGGAGCGGTTGCGGCCGTCGATCATGGCGGCGTTCGCGGCGAGCTGGGTGATCCCGTCCGTTGTCGGGCCGCTCGCCTCCGGCGCGGTGACCGAACACCTCGGCTGGCGCTGGGTGTTCGTCGGGATACCGGTTCTCGTCCTGCTGCCGCTGGCGTTCGCGCTGCCGCAGATACGGCGGCGGGCGTCCGGCCCGGCCGGGGGAGCCGTGGCCGCGCCCTTCGACCGGCGGCGCATCCGGCTGGCGCTGGGCATCTCGCTGGGCGCCGGGCTGCTGCAGTACGGGGCGCAGGACCTGAGGTGGCTGTCGGTGGTCCCGGCCGTGGCGGGGGTCGCCCTCCTGATCCCGGCGGTGCTCGGGCTGCTGCCCAGGGGGACCTACCTGGCGGCGCGCGGGCTGCCGTCCGTCGTGCTGCTGCGCGGGATTGCCGCCGGGTCCTTCATCGCGGCCGAGTCCTTCGTGCCGCTGATGCTGGTCACCGAGCGGGGGCTCTCGCCGACACTGGCCGGATTCTCACTGGCGGCGGGCGGGGGCACCTGGGCGCTGGGTTCCTTCGTGCAGTCCAGGGCGCGCGTGGAACCGTACCGGGACCGGCTGATGATGCTGGGCATGGTCCTGACCGCGGCCTCCATCGCCGCCGCGCCGAGCGTGCTGATCGACGGGGTGCCGGTGTGGACGGTCGCGGTGGCCTGGTCCTTCGGCTGCTTCGGCATGGGCCTGGTGATCTCCTCCACCAGCGTCCTCCTGCTCCACCTCTCCGCCCCCGAGGAGGCCGGCACCAACTCCGCCGCCCTCCAGATATCCGACGGCCTCTCGAACGTCCTCCTCCTCTCCGCGGGCGGCGCGGCCTTCGCGGCCCTGGGCGGCGGCACGGTCACCCACGCCGCCACGAACGCCTCCGGCGGCCATCCAGCCGCCTTTGCCGCGGTGTTCCTGCCGATGGCCGGGGTGGCGCTGGTGGGGGCCTGGGTGACCACACGGCTGCGGACCGACTCCCGCTGAGCGCGGGGGCGTCGCGTGGCTGATGGCCCGGGTGAAGTCCCGCCCGGCCCCCGGCGAAGCCCTGCCCCGGCCCAGGCGAGCCTCGCCCCGCCGACGAGAACAAGCCGCTCCCACTCCACGGAGTTCTCTGTGACCTGAGTCCCATCCAAGGGTGACCCCGCGTCGTCCGCGCGTTGACGTGGTGGGGCCGCCGGTAGGGTGGCCCGGTTGTCATACGCAGCCGATGCCACACGCCAGCCGAGCCGCTCAACCACCCCACGGAGACCGTGACTACCACCGCCGCCAGTGCCACCTCCTCGCACCACCTGTCACCCGCGTTTCCCGGGCGGGCCCCTTGGGGCACGGCCAGCAAGCTGCGTGCCTGGCAGCAAGGTGCGATGGAGAAGTACATCCAGGAGCAGCCGCGTGACTTTCTCGCCGTCGCCACACCCGGAGCCGGCAAGACGACCTTCGCGCTGACGCTCGCCTCCTGGCTGCTGCACCACCATGTCGTGCAGCAGGTGACCGTGGTCGCGCCGACCGAGCATCTGAAGAAGCAGTGGGCGGAGGCGGCCGCGCGGATAGGGATCAAGCTGGATCCCGAGTACAGCGCGGGGCCGCTCAGCAAGGAGTACCAGGGCGTCGCGGTCACGTACGCCGGTGTCGGCGTGCGGCACATGCTGCACCGCAACCGCGTCGAGCAGCGCAAGACCCTGGTGATCCTCGACGAGATCCACCACGCCGGTGACAGCAAGTCATGGGGCGAGGCCTGCCTCGAAGCCTTCGAGCCCGCCACCCGCAGGCTCGCGCTCACCGGTACGCCCTTCCGGTCCGACACCAACCCCATCCCCTTCGTCACGTACGAGGAGGGGCGCGACGGGATCCGACGGTCCGCCGCCGACTACACGTACGGGTACGGGAACGCGCTCGCCGACCACGTCGTGCGGCCCGTCATCTTCCTCTCCTACAGCGGCAACATGCGGTGGCGTACGAAGGCGGGGGACGAGATCGCCGCCCGGCTCGGCGAGCCGATGACCAAGGACGCGATCTCGCAGGCCTGGCGCACCGCCCTCGACCCGCGCGGCGAATGGATGCCCAGCGTGCTGCGCGCCGCCGACCAGCGGCTCACGGAGGTCAGGAAGGGCATCCCGGACGCCGGCGCCCTCGTCATCGCCTCCGACCAGGAATCTGCCCGCGCCTACGCCAAGCTCATCCGTGACATCACCGGCAGCAAGGCCACCCTCGTCCTCTCCGACGACACGGGCGCGTCCAACCGCATCGACGAGTTCAGCCACAGCGACGACCGCTGGATGGTCGCCGTCCGCATGGTCTCCGAGGGCGTCGACGTGCCCCGGCTCGCGGTGGGCGTCTACGCGACCACCATCTCCACGCCGCTTTTCTTCGCCCAGGCCGTCGGCCGCTTCGTACGGTCCAGGCGGCGTGGCGAGACCGCCTCCGTCTTCCTGCCGACCGTTCCCGACCTCCTCACCTTCGCCAACGAGATGGAGGTCGAGCGCGACCACGCCCTCGACAAGCCCAAGAAGGAGGGCGAGGAGGACCCGTACGCCGAATCCGAGAAGGAGATGGAGGAGGCGAACAAGGAGCAGGACGAGGACACCGGGGAGCAGGAGCAGTTCTCCTTCGAGGCCCTGGAGTCCGAGGCCACCTTCGACCGGGTGCTCTACGACGGCGCCGAGTTCGGCATGCAGGCCCACCCGGGCAGTGCGGAGGAGCAGGATTACCTCGGTATTCCGGGGCTCCTCGAACCCGACCAGGTCCAGCTCCTGCTCCAGAAGCGGCAGGCCCGGCAGATCGCGCACAGCCGCAAGAAGCCGGACGACGAGGCCGACCTTCTCGAACTGCCCGCCGAGCGGCGGCCCGTGGTCTCCCACAAGGAGATGCTGGAGCTCAGGAAGCAGCTCAACACGATGGTCGGCGCGTACGTCCACCAGAGCGGCAAGCCGCACGGTGTGATCCACACCGAGCTGCGCCGGGTGTGCGGGGGGCCGCCGAGCGCGGAGGCCACCGCCGGGCAGTTGCGCCAGCGGATCGCCAAGGTGCAGGAGTGGGCCACCCGGATGCGGTGACCGCGCCCCGGTCCGTCCCGCCCGCCCCGGTACGTTCACGTGAGCGCCGGTGTCGTCATGACACCGGCGCTCACGCGTGTGCGCGCTCTGTGCAGGGCTCGTGCACGCCCAGTGGTGTGCGCCGGATATTTCAGGGCGAAAGTGAATCTAACTCCGGGTAACCGAACCCGGTCCGTACCTGCGAACGCCCGGATTCTGGACGGAGACTTCCGCTGAGCGAACCAGCTCGCTACTGTCCCGCTACGCACACGCCCCGTGGCAGCGCCGCCGCGGAGCGCAGCCGGTGCCCGCCCCGGACAGCCCGGGACGCTGCCGAACCGGCGGCCTCTGACGCGCGTCGCCGATGGGACCGGTGACGCATCCGCCGCGTAGGGGCCGTCGACTCTCACCACTAAGGAGTGGGCGTCGTGACCGCGGAAACCTCCCAGACGCTCGACCGGGGACTGCGTGTCCTCAAACTGCTCGCCGACACCGACCACGGTCTGACCGTCACCGAGCTGTCCAACAAACTCGGAGTCAACCGGACCGTCGTGTACCGCTTGCTCGCCACGCTGGAACAGCACGCCCTCGTACGTCGTGACCTGGGCGGCCGTGCCCGTGTCGGGCTCGGCGTGCTGCGGCTCGGGCGGCAGGTGCATCCGCTGGTCCGCGAGGCCGCGCTGCCCGCGTTGCGGTCGCTGGCCGAGGACATCGGGGCGACCGCCCATCTCACGCTGGTCGACGGTGCGGAGGCGCTCGCCGTCGCCGTGGTCGAGCCGACGTGGACCGACTACCACGTGGCCTATCGCGCCGGGTTCCGGCATCCGCTCGACCGGGGGGCCGCCGGCAAGGCGATCCTCTCCGCGCGGGCCGCTTCCGCGGAGGAGCCGGGGTACACCCTCACCCACGGGGAGCTGGAGGCGGGCGCCAGTGGGGCGGCTGCGCCGCTGCTCGGAGTGACCGGGGTGGAGGGGAGTGTGGGGGTGGTCATGCTTGCGGATGCTGTGCCTGAGCGGGTGGGGCCGCGGGTCGTTGATGCGGCTAAGGAAGTGGCCGAGGCCTTGCGGTGATCTGAGCTCAGGGGGTTGGGGGTGCCGTGGGGGCTGGTCGCGCAGTTCCCCGCGCCCTTAAAGGATTGCGCCGTTCCCCGCGCCCCTGGAATCGCGTGGTTCCCCCAGCCTCTGGAAGGTGCGCGGTTCCTCGCGCCCCCAAAAAGACTGCGCAGTTCCCCGCGCCCCCAAAAAAAGTCGCCCAGCCTCCCGCGTCCCCGAAGGCGCTCCGCTCCCTGTCGCCCCTGCCGTGATCCGTGGGTGGCCCCCGGCCGGAAATCGGTCTCGCGTTAGATTGATCCCGTGCTCTCTCGTCTCACGCGTCTCCAGGCTGTCGGTGTCTGTGCTGTTCCTGTTGTGGCGCTGCTTGCTACGGCGGTGTTTGTGCCGTTGCCGTTTTCGGTGGCTCAGCCGGGGATGACGGCGAACGTGCTCGGTGAGAACAAGGGTGATCCGGTCATCACGATCACCGGGGCGGACACCCACAAGACGCGCGGCCAGCTGCGGATGACGACCATCGAGGCGACCGGGCCCGACCAGGACGTGAGCCTGGGCGATGTGCTCGACGGCTGGTTCCGCACCGACCAGGCGATCATGCCTCGCGACTCCGTCTACCCGAGCGGCGACAGCGTGAAGGAGATCGAGGAGCACAACGCCGAGGAGATGAAGAAGTCCCAGGACACCGCCACCGAGGCCGCCCTCAATCATCTCGGTGAGAACTCGGGCGACATCAAGGTCACCCTGAAGCTCGCCGACGTCGGCGGACCCAGCGCCGGGCTCCTCTTCTCCCTCGGCATCGTCGACAAGCTGGACGGCGACGGCAGCGGCGGCGATCTCACCGGAGGTCGCAACATCGCCGGCACCGGGACCATCGACGCCGACGGGAAGGTCGGCGCGGTCGGCGGCGTCGCCCTCAAGACGCAGGCCGCCCGCCGCGACGGCGCCACGGTCTTCCTGGTCCCGAAGGCGGAGTGCTCGGACGCCGAGTCGAACCTCCCGAAGGGCCTCCGCCTCATCCCGGTGACCACTCTGAAGGGCGCGGTTGCCGCCCTGGTGGCCCTGGAGAAGGGCCAGGGCTCCGTCCCGAGCTGCTAGCGGAAGCGACCCCCGGGGGAGCCCCCGCTCAGCCCTCCTTAACGAACCCCTCGTCCTTCATCCAGTCCAGCGCCACCGTGTGCGGATCCTCCCCGTCCACGTCCACCCGCGCGTTCAACTCCTGTGCCACGTCGTTGTTCAGGCGTCTGGTGATCGGGTCGAGGACCTGCGCGATCGCCGGATACTTCTTCAGCGCCTTGGAGTTGATCTCCGGAGCCACGTTGTAGTTGGGGAAGAATTTCCTGTCGTCCGCCATCACGACCAGGTTCATCGACTTGATGCGCCCGTCGGTGGTGAAGACCTCCCCGTAGGTGCAACTTCCCTTCGCCACCTGGGTGTAGATGATCCCGGTGTCCATCTGCGTGATGTTCCCGGCGGGCAGCTTCATGCCGTACGCCTTCTCCATGCCCGGCAGCCCGTCGGCCCGGTTGGCGAACTCGCTCTCCACGCAGAGCGTGACCGCCTTCGGGTCGGACTTCGACAGCGCGGCCACGTCGGAGAGGGTCTTCGTGCCGTACTTCTTGAAGTTGGCCTGGTTCATCGCGAGGGCGTACGTGTTGTTGAGTGCCGACGGCGGCAGCCAGGTCAGGCCGTTCTTCCGGTCGGCCTCGCGTACTGCCTCCCACTGCTTCTGCGGGTCGGTGACGGGATCGTTGTTGCCCTGGTACGTGATCCAGGCGGTGCCCGTGTACTCGTACATGCCGTCCGCGTCCCCGCTCTTGACGGCCTCGCGGGCGCCGATGGAGCCCTGGATGCCCGTGCGGTCCAGCACGTTCGCGCCGGCCGCCTCGAAGGCGATGCCCATGATCGCGCCGAGGATCAGCTGCTCGGTGAACTCCTTGGAGGTGACGGTGAGATCGGCGCCCTTGAGCGGTTTTCCCTGCCCGATCGAGCCGGGCTCCACGTCGTCGACCATGGGCGAGCCGCTGGTCAGCCCGCACCCGGCCGTGGCCGCCAGCACGGCCCCGGCGGCCACCAGGCCCGTACGCCGTCTCATGTCCCCGCCTCCAACCCGCGAGGGCTGAGGAGGAGTTCGGCAAGCGAGGCCAGCCAGTCGACCAGCAGGGCGAGGGACACGGTCAGGATCGAGCCGAGCACCAGAACCGGCATCCGCTGGTTGGTGATCCCGGTCGTGATCAGTACGCCGAGACCGCCGCCCCCGCCGAAGGTGGCGAGGGTCGACGTGCCCACGTTCAGGACGAGGGCCGTACGGACGCCTGCGAGGATCAGCGGTACGGCGAGGGGCAGTTCGACACGGGTCAGCACTCCCACCGGCGACATGCCGATGCCCCGGGCGGCCTCCACCAGCGTCGGGTCGTTCGCCTTGAGCCCGGCGATCGTGTTCGACAGGACCGGCAGGACGGCGTACGCGATGATGCCGATCAGCGCCGCCTTCCGCCCGATGCCCAGCCAGATCACGAGCAGCGCCAACAGGCCGATCGCAGGGGTCGCCTGTCCCATGTTGGCGAGGGCCATGGCGGCCGGGGTCGCCTTCCGGAACGCTCCGCGGGTCAGCAGAATGCCCAGCGGGATCGCGATGATCAGCACGAAGAACGTGGAGATCACGGTCAGTTCGATGCTCTGCCGCAGCGCCTTCCACACCTGGCCGCCCGACAGCGCGTTCTCCGAGAGCGGGTCCAGCTCCGCCTGCTGGAACCAGAGCCAGGTGGTGAGCAGCACGACAGTGAGCACGGCGGGCAGGAAGGTCAGCTTCTGCCAAGTCACCCGTGAGGCACGGGACTTGCCGGGCGGGGGCGCCTTCGTCTCCTCGAACCCGGAGTCCGTACCGAAGTCCGTACCAGGGTCCGTACCGGAGTCCGTCCCGGAGCCCTCGCCGCCCGGGTCCGTCCCGGAGCCCTCGCCGCCCGGGTCCGTCCCGGTGCCGTGGCCGGTCTCCGGGGCCCTCACGCCTTCGCCTCCCCGCCGGGACCGGCAGCACCGTCGACGCCCTCCTGCGCGTGACGGGTCTGCGCCGCGCGCGTCTCCTCCAGTTCGTGCTGGTGCTCGATCGCGTCGAGCCGGTCGGCCTCCAGCAGCTCGTGCACGGAGTTCATCAGCGTCTCCATGTCCACGACGCCCGTGTACTCCCCGCGCCGCCCGGTCACCACGACCCGCCCCGCGTTGTCGATGAGCACGGCCTCCAGCGCGTCCCGCAGCGTCGCGTCCCGGGTCACCGTGTCGTGCACCAGCGTGCCCGCCCGGGCCAGCGAACCCTTGGCCCGCATCAGGTCCCCGCGCCGCAGCCACTTGTAGGGCCGCCCGCGCCGGTCGAGCAGCAGGATCTCGTTCGTACCGCTCGACCGGAGCTTGTTGAAGATCTCCTGGAGCGGGTCGTCGACGGTCACCGTCGGATAGTCGGTGATCTCCACGTCCCGTACGCGCGACAGGTTGAGCCGCTTCAACGCGGCCCCGGCGCCCACGAACCCGGACACGAAGTCGTCGGCGGGGTTGGTGAGGATCGCCTCCGGAGTGTCGAACTGGGCGATGTGCGACTGCTCCCGCAGCACGGCGATCCGGTCGCCCAGTTTGATCGCCTCGTCGAAGTCGTGGGTGACGAAGACGATCGTCTTGTGCAACTCGTGCTGGAGCCGGATCAGTTCGTCCTGGAGGTGGTCGCGGGTGATCGGGTCCACGGCACCGAAAGGCTCGTCCATCAGCAGCACGGGCGGGTCGGCGGCCAACGCCCGGGCCACGCCCACCCGTTGCTGCTGCCCGCCGGAGAGCTGGCGTGGATAGCGGTCGTGGAACTCGCCCGGGTCGAGACCGACCAGATCGAGCATCTCCTCGACCCGGGCGTTGATCCGTGCCTTCGGCCACCCCACCATCCTCGGTACGAGGGCGATGTTCTGGGCGACCGTCATGTGCGGGAAGAGCCCCGAGGCCTGGATCGCGTAGCCGATCTTGCGGCGCAGCTTCACGGGATCCATGTCGGTGACGTCCTCGCCACCGATCCTGATCCGCCCGCCGGTCGGCTCGATCAGCCGGTTGATCATCTTCAGGGTGGTCGACTTCCCGCACCCCGAGGGGCCGACGAAGACGACGAGCTCGCCGGCGTTGATCTCCATGTTGACGCTGTCCACGGCGGGGTCGGAGCTCCCCGGATACCGCTTGGTGAGGTTCTCCAGCTCGATGGTGGCGCCGGTGGTGGCGTTCGCACCCGTGGTCGTGGCGGTGGCGGTGGCGGTCGCGGTGCCGGTCGCGGTGGCGGTGGTCGGCTCAGGCACGGATCCCCCTCGGAATGGTCAGCCGCCCGATGAGGACGTACGCGGCGTCGAACAGCAGGGCCAGGACGATGATCCCGAGCGTGCCCGCGAGGACCTGGTTGAGCGCGTTCTTGCTGCCCAGGGAGGCGATGCCGCGGAAGATCTCGTTGCCGAGACCCGGCCCCGAGGCATAGGCGGCGATGGCGGCGATGCCCATCAGCATCTGTGTGGAGACCCGGATCCCGGTCAGGATCGGCGGCCAGGCGAGCGGCAGTTCGACCCGCAGGAGCCGGGCGAGCCGCGACATCCCGATACCGGTGGCCGCGTCGACGAGCGAGGGATCGACCCCCCGCAGCCCCACGATCGAGTTGCGCACGATCGGCAGCAGCCCGTACAGGGTCAGCGCGATCACCGTGGGCGGAACCCCCAGCCCCACGATCGGGATGAGCAGACCGATCATGGCGAGCGAGGGAATGGTCAGCAGGGTCGCCGTCGTGGTCGTGGCCAGGTTCCCGCCCCACTCGCTCCGGTAGGTGACGACACCGACCACCACACCGATCACCGTGGCGACGACCATGCACTGGAAGACGGCGCTGGCGTGCTGGTAGGCGTCGGCGAGGAGCTGCTGATGGCGACTGCTCACGTACTCCCAGAAGCTCACCCGCGTTTCACCCCACTGTCGCCTCAGCCATCACTGTCGCCTCAGTCGTCGTCCTCCGCGGCCTGCTCCACCAGCGGGATGATCCGCAGCGGCACGGGGTTCTCCATGACGATCGCCGTGGAGGCCCGGACGATGCCATCAAAACCGACAACCCGGTCGATCACCCGCTGAAGATCGGCGTTGGACCGCGCCACGAGTCGGCACAGCATGTCCCCGCCGCCCGTCGTCGTGTGCAGCTCCAGCACCTCGGGCACGGTCGCCAAGTGCGCCCGTACGTCCGTGCCTTGGCCCTGCCGGATCTGCAGCGTCGCGAAAGCGGTGACGGGATAGCCGAGGGCCGCGGGATCCACCTGCGGCCCGAACCCCCGGATGACTCCATTCGACTGAAGCCGGTCGAGCCGCGCCTGCACGGTCCCGCGCGCGACCCCGAGCCGCCGGGACATCTCCAGCACCCCGATCCGCGGCTCCCGTGCGAGCAGCACCAGCAGCCGCCCGTCCAGATGATCGATCGCCATGAAGGCCTCCGAGGTGGTCATCCTGTACACAAAGCCCGGCCCGGCAGGCATTTCACTGCACATATTGCCCAGCAGATCCGCAAACTATTGCGCACCTTGCCGAAGGGGGAGAGCCTGCGTCCATGACTCAGACCACTCACCACACCCCCGAGACCGCGCGGCAGGCAGACCCCTTCCCGGTCAAGGGAATGGACGCGGTCGTCTTCGCCGTGGGCAACGCCAAGCAGGCGGCGCACTACTACTCCACCGCCTTCGGCATGAAGCTGGTCGCCTACTCCGGACCGGAGAACGGCAGCCGCGAGACCGCGAGCTACGTCCTGGAGAACGGCTCCGCCCGCTTCGTCCTCACCTCCGTCATCAAGGCGGCCACCCCCTGGGGCCACTTCCTCGCCGAACACGTGGCGGAGCACGGTGACGGCGTGGTCGACCTCGCCATCGAGGTCCCGGACGCCCGCGCCGCGTTCGCCTACGCCGTCGAGCACGGCGCCCGCCCGGTCACCGAGCCCTACGAGCTGAAGGACGAGCACGGCACCGTCGTACTCGCCGCCATCGCCACGTACGGCAAGACCCGCCACACCCTGGTCGAGCGCACGGGCTACGACGGCCCCTACCTCCCCGGGTTCACGGCCGCGGACCCGATGGTCGAGCCGCCCGCCCACCGCACCTTCCAGGCCATCGACCACTGCGTCGGCAACGTGGAACTCGGCCGGATGAACGAGTGGGTCGCCTTCTACAACAAGGTCATGGGCTTCACGAACATGAAGGAGTTCGTGGGCGACGACATCGCGACCGAGTACAGCGCCCTGATGTCGAAAGTCGTCGCGGACGGCACGCTCAAGGTCAAGTTCCCGATCAACGAGCCCGCCATCGCCAAGAAGAAGTCCCAGATCGACGAGTACCTGGAGTTCTACGGCGGCGCCGGAGTCCAGCACATCGCGCTCAACACGAACGACATCGTGGAGACCGTACGGACCATGCGCGCGGCCGGAGTCCGGTTCCTCGACACCCCGGACTCCTACTACGACACCCTCGGCGAGTGGGTCGGCGACACCCGCGTGCCCGTCGACACCCTGCGCGAACTGAAGATCCTGGCCGACCGCGACGAGGACGGCTACCTGCTCCAGATCTTCACCAAGCCGGTCCAGGACCGCCCGACCGTCTTCTTCGAGATCATCGAACGCCACGGCTCGATGGGCTTCGGCAAGGGCAACTTCAAGGCCCTCTTCCAGGCGATCGAGAGGGAGCAGGAGAAGCGCGGCAACCTGTAGGCGCCGCAGCCTGCAAGGCCGTTGGGGGCAATGGGCGCCGTCACACCGGGCCCAGTGCCTCCAACGCCTCCTTCGCTGCCGGAACACCGAGCGGCGAGAAGTACGGACTGATCCGCAGCGCCTCCTCCAGATGGCGGCGCGCGGGTCCCTCCCGCTTCAACTGCCGCTCGATCATGCCCCGGTGGTACGCGTACGGCGCACTGCGCACCGCGCCCACGTGCTGCCTGTCCGTGGCCTTCGTGGCGAAGACGAGCGCGTCCTCGTGCTGTCCGGCGCGATGCAGCGCCCACCCCAGCGCGTCCGCGACCGCCGCGGAGGGATGCCGCTCCCACTCGTCCCGCAGCAGCCGCACGGCGGCCTCCGCGTCACCGTGGTCGGCCTCGAAGAGACCCGCGACGAGATCGGTGTTCACCCCACCGGCGGCGCCCGCCCGCACCCGCTCCCGCACCACGTCGTACTGGGCCCGCGCCTCGCCGCCCTGCCCCAGCGACTCGTACAACTCGCCCAGCTCCCACGCGTACTGGGGCAGCGCCCGCTTCTCCGACGCGGCCCGGTACGCGCTCACGGCCTCCGGGGTCCGGCCCAGGGCGGCCAGCGCCCGGCCCTGCCCGGCGAGGGCGGAGTGCCCGTCGGGATCGGCGCGCACCGCGGCCTCGAAGGCACGCAGCGACTCGGTGGGCTCCCCGCGCTCCCAGGCCAGCTCCCCGGCCGCGACGAGAGAGTCGGCCCGCTCGGCCGGAGCGGAGGCGAGCGCCACCGCGTCGGAGAGCGCGGCGGCGGCGTCCTCGCGGAGCCCCTGGTCCCGGTACACGAAGGCGGCCCGCGTCAGCACCCGTGCCCTCGGCGCCGCCGACCCCTTCGACAGCCGGACGAGCCTGGCCAGCGCCTTGTCCGCGGCCTTGAACTCGCCGAGCCCCCGGTACGCCTCGATCAGCGCCGGATAGGCCGCCCACCGTTTCGGCGAGGCCGCCACCGAGGCCTCGCCCCACTTCCGCGCCGCCCGGAAGTCGTGCCGGGCATCGGCGAGCGCGGCCAGCCCGTCGAGCGCCTCCACGTTCTTCTTCGGCTTCGCCCGCAACGACGTACGCAACGCCTTCTCGGCCTTCGGGTAGAACCGCGCCTGGCCGGTCCGCTCACCCCGCTCCGCGTACGCCGCGCCGAGCACCGCCCACGACCGCACATCACCCGGATGGGCCCGCAGATGCGCCTCGCGGTCCCCGATCAGCGCGACCAGATCGGGCAGCGAGGCGGGTGCCCCGGCCCCGACGGCGGTCTCGGCCCGAGCCACCGGACCGGGCGCGGGCGGCCGTCCGTCCGGCTCCGGGGGCGCCACCATCAGCACACCGCCCAGCGCGGCACACCCCGCCACGGCGCATCCCACGACGGCGCCGACGAGCGTCCCCCTCCTGGCCGAACGACCCGCCGAACGACTCACCGGACCACCCGCCGGACCGCCCGCCGAACCCGAGGCCAGCTCTTTTCCCATGCCGCTCTCCATGCGGCTCACTGTGCGCCAATACGAAGAGCACACCCGGCCACCACCCCGGCACGGAAAGCCTCGCGCGGGCGGGGTTCACACCGATGGCCCCGGGTGCGACGCTGTGATCATGAGCCGTATCGAAGCCCGACCCGATGAAGACAGCGTGGCGGTGGGCAGCCTCGTCGACCGTCTCCTCGCGGGCCTGCCGGCCGAGGCGGTCCTCACCGACCCGGACGTCACGGCCTCGTACGCCAACGACATGGCCAGCTTCTGCGAGGCCGGCACCCCCGCCGTGGTGGTGCTGCCGCGCACCGTCGAGCAGGTCCAGCACGTCATGCGCGTCGCCACTGAACTACGGATCCCAGTCGTCCCGCAGGGCGCCCGTACGGGTCTGTCGGGCGCCGCCAACGCCTCCGAGGGCTGCGTCGTGCTGTCCCTCGTCAAGATGGACCGCATCCTGGAGATCAGCCCGGTCGACCGGATCGCGGTGGTCGAGCCGGGTGTCATCAACGCCACGCTCTCCCGCGCCGTCAACGAACACGGCCTCTACTACCCGCCGGACCCCTCCAGCTGGGAGATGTGCACGATCGGCGGCAACATTGGCACCGCGTCCGGCGGGCTGTGCTGTGTGAAGTACGGGGTGACGGCCGAGTACGTCCTCGGCCTGGACGTGGTCCTCGCCGACGGGCGTCTGATGTCCACCGGCCGCCGTACGGCGAAGGGCGTCGCCGGATACGACCTGACCCGGCTCTTCGTCGGATCCGAGGGCTCGCTCGGCATCGTCGTACGGGCCACGCTCGCCCTGAAGCCGCAGCCGCCCCAACAGCTCGTGCTGGCCGCCGAGTTCGCGTCCGCCGCGGCCGCCTGCGACGCGGTCTGCCGGATCATGGAGGGCGGCCATGTGCCGTCGCTCCTCGAACTCATGGACCGTACGACGGTGAAGGCCGTCAACGACATGGCGAACATGGGCCTGCCGGAGTCCACCGAGGCACTGCTCCTCGCCGCCTTCGACACGCTCGACCCTGCCGCCGACCTGACGGCCGTGGGCGCGCTCTGCGAGGCGGCGGGCGCCACACAGGTCGTACCGGCGGACGACGCGGCCGAGTCCGAACTGCTGCTCCAGGCCCGCCGGTTGTCCCTCACCGGCCTCGAAGCGGTCAAGGGCACGACGATGATCGACGACGTGTGCGTACCGCGCTCCAAGCTCGCCGAGATGCTCGAAGGGGTCGACCGGATCGCCGAGAAGTACCAGCTGACCATCGGGGTCGTCGCGCACGCCGGCGACGGCAACACCCACCCGACCGTCTGCTTCGACGCGGGCGACCCCGACGAGTCCCGGCGCGCCCGCGAGTCCTTCGACGAGATCATGGCCCTCGGCCTGGAACTCGGCGGCACGATCACCGGCGAGCACGGCGTGGGCGTCCTCAAGAAGGAGTGGCTGGCGCGCGAGATCGGCCCGGTGGGCGTGGAGATGCAGCGGGCGATCAAGACGGCGTTCGACCCGCTGGGCATCCTCAACCCCGGCAAGCTTTTCTGAGTCACCTCCTCGGCTGCTCGCGGCCCGCCGTCTCACTCCCCGTCCTTGGACTCGTCCGAGGGCCAGGGGTCGCGCAGCCAGAGGTCGTCGGCCGGGGTGGGCGCGAGGAGTTCGGCGAGGCCGTCGTCGATGCCGAGCTGGTCGGCCTCGGTGCCCGGCGGGACCGCCCGCAGGGTGCGCTCCAGCCAGGCCGACACCTGGGCGGCGGGCGCCTCCAGCAGGGCGTCCCCGTCGGGTGAGCTCAGCGCCATCAGGACCACGCTCCGCCCGGCGACCTTCGTCGGCCACACCCGCACATCCCCGTGCCCGCACGGCCGGAACACCCCCTCCACGAGCAGCTCGCGCGCGAACGTCCAGTTCACGGGGTGATCCGAGCCGATGTGGAAGGCGATGTGGACGGCGTACGGATCGTCGGTGCGGTAGTTCAGCCGGGCCGGGACCGGGATGCTGCGCTCGGGGGACAGGACCAGTTTCAGTTCGAGCTCGCGCTCCACCACGGTGTACATGTCGTGCGTTTCCTCTCGTCCAGTGGCCCTGTGGGTGGGCCCGTACGAGTGGAGAGGGCGCGGGCCGCGAAGCATTACGCGGGTTCGCCGAACTTTTTCCGAAGGCACCGGCACCCGACCGGCACATGACCGTCGGACCCGGCCGGTAGCCCCGACCGGCAGACCCGATCAGCACACGGCCGCCAGACGGTCGTCACCCGACCGGAAGAGGCCGGAAAACGTGGCGGAACCTTGCTCGAAGGGGGTAGGTACGCCAGGAGCGGCAGTGACCCTTGCGCCGGTCTGATAGATGTGGACGCTCAACACGACCCCCGAGCAGATACGGGACGACGGACATGAGCGCCCCAACCCCGGCCCCAGGCGACGACAGGCCCCGCGAAGGGTATTACCCGGACCCTTCCATTCCCGGATATGTCCGGTACTGGAACGGTGCCTCGTGGGTGCCGGGCACCAGCCGGCCGGCGCCGTCCGGCGGCGAGCCGCTCTCGTCGCCCGCGGACGAACGGTCCGTGCCCGCCTCCACGGAGGAGACGGGGCCGCACTTCTTCGACGAGGACCCGCCGGCCGCGAACCCGTCGCCCGCCGACGCCCAGCACGGCAGTCGGCCCGAGCCCGCGACCGCGTGGGGCGCCGACCGCTCACGGCAGACCGGCTTCGGCGGCGACCCGGACCGCCGGATCCGCTGGGGCAAGCCCGATCCGCGCGTACCCACCGACCAGCCGGCCGACTCCGCCGGACCCGCCCTGCCGTCCCAGCCCGACGGCAGGTCGGACCACACGGACGGCATGGCCACGTTCCACTCGTACGAGTCCGAGGGCCGGGCCGATGCCGATGCCGGTGCCGGTTCCGGGTCCGACGGGGGCTCGGGGGCCCTCAAGCCGCCGGGCTCCGGCGGCTCGGTGGTGTTCCGCAGGCCCACCGGACCGGTACAGCCGACCGGAGCGGCGGGCTCCGCCGGACCCGGGGCCGCCGGGCCGGCCGGGGGAGCGGGCGCGGCGGGAGCCATGGGCGCCGGGCGCGCGCATGTCTCGGGCGGCGACCGTCCGGGCGGTGTGCCCGGCTCCCGTGAACCCCTCGCCTCCGAGGGCACGATGACGTTCAGGGCCGTACCTCGTGGGGACCGGCAGCGCGGGGCGCAGGCCTCCGCAGCCCAGTCCTCGGCGGCGGCTCAGGCAGCCGCGGCCCAGGCCCAGGCCCAGGCGGGCCCGGCCCAGGCGGCCCCCCAGGGCCCCGCAGCCGCCTTCCCGGCGGCCCCCGTAACTCCGCAGCAGTCCGCCCCTCAGCAGGCCGCCTCCGGCACCCCTCCGCAGTCCGGCTCCGGCGCGCCCATGGCCGCGGGTGTGGGCGGTGGGCAGCCCTCCTGGGCCCAGCAGGTGCACCGCCTGGCCGGGCCGGACGAGGACCAGCCGGTCGTGCCGTGGAAGCCGGTGCGGGAGGACCCGTTCCAGGCGGTGGCCCGCTCGCAGGCGAACGCGCGCCCGGCGGGACTCGGCAAGCGCTTCGCGGCCAGGCTCGTGGACACGATCGTGCTGGCCGCCGTCACCGGCGCGGCGGCCGTTCCGCTGGGCACCAAGGCGCTCGACCACGTCAACGAGAAGATCGACGCGGCCAAGCTGTCGGGTGAGACCGTCACGGTCTGGCTCCTCGACGGCACCACCGCGGTCTACCTCGGCATCATCCTGGCCGTACTGCTCCTCTTCGGTGTCCTCTACGAGGCGCTGCCCACCGCCAAGTGGGGCCGCACCCTCGGCAAGAAGCTGTGCGGCCTCCAGGTGCGGGACATCGAGGGCGGCGACCCGCCGTCGTTCGGTCTGGCCCTGCGCCGCTGGCTCGTCTACAGCGTTCCCGGTCTTCTCGCCATCGGTGTCGTGGGTGTCCTGTGGGGCGCGTTCGACCGCCCGTGGCGCCAGTGCTGGCACGACAAGGCGGCCCACACGTTCGTCGCGGGCTGACCGGTCCCCCGGACGGCCGCCCCCCATTGCACAGTCGGGGGGTTCGCGGTCGACTCGGGATATGACCACCGAGCCGCCGCCCCCGCCGGATGACGATCCGTTCAAGAAGAAGCCGCCGGACGAGGGCTCGCCCGGACAGCAGCCGCCACCGCCCGGCGAGGGCCCGCCGTTCGACCCGTCGTACGGCAACGAGCCCCCGCCGGGCACCGGTTCGCCGTACGGGGCCACTCCGCCGCCCCCGCCCTACGGCGGCGGTGACCCGTACGGCAGCGGTGGTGGCGACCCGTACGGCGGCGGTCCGTACGGCAACGACCCGCTGGCCGGGATGCCTCCGCTGGCCGACAGCGGCAAGCGCACGCTCGCGCGGATCATCGACATGATCCTCGTCGTCATCGTGGTGTGGCTGGTGACGTGGGCGTTCAACGTCAACGAGTACGACGTGGACACGGACAAGATCGACTACGGCAGGTCGTTCGGCCAGTCGCTGATCGCCGCGGTGCTCTACGTCGGCTACGACACCGTCATGACCGCCAGGGCGGGGCAGACCCTCGGCAAGAAGTGGCTGCATCTGCGGGTGGCGAACCTCGACAACGGCTCCACGCCCTCCGTGCAGACCTCGCTGGTCCGCGCGCTGGTCCTGTGGCTGCCGTTCGCGTTCTGCTGCGCGTGCATCTGGACCGCGATCGCGGGCGGCTGGAGCTTCTTCGACAAGCCCTACAAGCAGGGCCTGCACGACAAGGCGGCCAAGACGGTGGTGGTCAGCACGGGCTGAGTTCCACAGGAGTCAGCGCGGGCTGAGTCCACAGGCGGCGCAGACGACCGGCGGGTCCGTGGTCAACGGGCCCGCCGGTTCGTGTGGTCGTTCGGGTCGGCTCAGGCGCGCTCGCGGACCGGCTCGGACGCGCCGGCGACCGCGACGGTCTCGCGCTGCACCGGAACTCGGTGTTCCGAGAGGGTGACGGACGCGGGCCGGGCAACGGACGCCGTCGGCGCGGCGGGCTTCGGTACGGGAACCGTCATGGCCACGAGGAGGCCGAGCACGAGGGCGGAGAGCGCTATCACCACGACTCCCAGGCCCGAACTCGTCTGTGACAGCAGCAGCATGGCGAGCGTGGAGAAGATCACGGTGCAGGAACCGTAGGCGAGCTGTGCGGCGGTCGGACGAGGCATGGCTATTCCGATCCTCGGGGTGGGGGTCTCCCCCCGTGCCTCTCGCGATGGGGGAGGGTGCGGATAAGAATCTGGGGTTCGACAACGGTGTCCGGTTGGCAAACCACCGGAAATCCGGCGAGCCGCCAACCGACTCTAATCGGCTGTCTGCCCGAGCGGAACGAGCAGTAAGCGTGACCTAACCCACGGTGCCGGTGCACAGGGGGCGCACGGAGTCATGGCGTCCATCAAGTGGACGTTCGAACGCGCCTGTTGAGTCGTACACCGTTCCTCCGTGAGCGGACGGATGTCCGCGCGCGGCGCACGACCGCCGGTGCATAGCCCACTTGACCTGTTCAAGTCAAGGTCTGTCTTTTCTCCCGCAACTCCGATCGAATGTCGTCACTTGTGACGCGCATAGAGCGCGCGCGGACTCCATGACCTGGACACCCCTCCATTCCGCGCGCCCGGGCGCGGGGGAGGACTGCATCAAGTGACCAGCAGACCATGGACGTTCAGAGCAGCCGCGGTGGGTGTGTCGCTCGCAGCGGCCGCTGCCACGTTCTCGACCTTCGCGGTGGCGCAGGCCGCTGCCGGCGACAAGCCGGCCGCGGCGGCGGGCCGTCAGGATCCGGCCGCGAACCGGCAGGACCCGGCGCGCGCCGAGAACAACACCGATCGCGAGCACGACCTGAAGGGCCCGCTGACCGAACGTCAGGAGGCCCAGCGCGAGGAAGCGCTCAAGCAGGTCATATCCGGCGACGCCACCGTCAAGAACCGCGGCGGCTCGCAGGTCGTGAAGCTCCAGGACGGCAAGTACGTGGAGCTCGGCCGGGAGAAGACCGACCAGATCTTCACGATCCTCGTGGAGTTCGGCGACAAGACGGACCCCCGCTACGGCGGCACCCCGGGTCCCCTGCACAACCAGATAGCCCAGCCGGACCGTGCCGAGGACAACAGCACGGCCTGGCAGGCGGACTACAACAAGAAGCACTTCGAAGAGCTCTACTTCGGCACCGGCAAGGGTGTCGAGTCGATGAAGAAGTACTACGAGAAGCAGTCCTCGGGCCGCTACTCCATCGGCGGCGCGGTCTCCGACTGGGTCAAGGTGCCCTACAACGAGGCCCGTTACGGCTCCAACAAGTGCGACCCCGACACCTGCGCGTGGAACGCCGTCGCCGACGGTGTCACCGCCTGGGCAGACGCACAGAAGGCGGCCGGCAAGTCCGACGCCGACATCAAGTCCGAGCTGGCCGCCTACGACAAGTGGGACCGCAACGACTTCGACGGCGACGGCAACTTCAACGAGCCCGACGGCTACATCGACCACTTCCAGATCGTGCACGCCGGCGAGGACGAGTCCGCGGGCGGCGGCGCACAGGGCGAGGACGCCATCTGGGCCCACCGCTGGTACGCGTTCGGCACGGACGCCGGCGCCACCGGCCCCACGGGCAACAAGATGGGCGGGGCGCAGATCGGCAGCTCCGGCATCTGGGTCGGCGACTACACCATCCAGCCGGAGAACGGCGGACTCGGCGTCTTCGCCCACGAGTACGGCCACGACCTCGGTCTGCCGGACCACTACGACACCACCAACACCGCCGAGAACTCCACCGGGTTCTGGACGCTGATGTCGTCCGGCTCCTGGCTCGGCGAGGGCAAGAACACCATCGGTGACCTGCCCGGCGACATGACCGCCTGGGACAAACTCCAGCTCGGCTGGCTGAAGTACGACACGGCCAAGGCAGCGACGCGCTCCACCCACAAGCTGGGCGTGGCGGAGTACAACACCAAGAACGCCCAGGCGCTGGTCGTCGAACTGCCGGAGAAGGAGGTCACCAACCCGGTGGTCACCCCGGCTCAGGGCGCGACCCAGTGGTGGAGCGGCAGCGGTGACGACCTCAAGAACACGCTGACCCGTTCCGTCGACCTCACCGGCAAGTCCTCGGCCACGCTGACCCTCGACGGCTGGTACGACATCGAGACCGACTTCGACTACCTCTACACCGAGGTCTCGACCGACGGCGCCAACTGGACGCCGCTGGACGGCACGGTCGACGGCGCTGCCCTCCCGCGCGACGGCAGCGGCAAGCCCGCGCTGACCGGCACGGTGGACGCGTACAAGAAGCTCTCGTTCCCGCTCGACGCCTACGCGGGCAAGAAGTTCGACCTCCGCTTCCGCTACCAGACCGACGGCGGGGTGGCCCAGAAGGGCTTCGCGGCCGACGTGATCACGGTGACGGCCGACGGTTCGCCGGTCTTCTCGGACAACGCCGAGACCGCCGACGCCGCCTGGAAGGCCACCGGCTTCTCCCGCATCGGCGCGGCCGTCACGGACGACTACGCGCAGTACTACATCGCCGAGAACCGCCAGTACGTGTCGTACGACAAGACCCTCAAGTCGGGCCCGTACAACTTCGGCTTCTCGACCACGCGCCCGTCCTGGGTGGAGCACTTCCCCTACCAGAACGGTCTGCTGATCTGGAAGTGGGACACCTCCCAGAACGACAACAACGTCAGCCAGCACGCGGGCTCCGGTCTGCTGCTGCCGGTGGACGCTCACCCGAAGCCGCTGAAGTGGTCCGACGGCACGCTGATGCGCACCCGCATCCAGTCGTACGACTCGCCCTTCAGCACCTACCGGACGGACGCCCTCAGGCTGCACAAGGCGGACGTCGCCACGAAGATCCCGTCGCTCCCGGGCAACCGGATCTTCAACGACCACACGAACACCTACTACGACGAGACCAACCCGACCTCGGGTGTCCGCGTCACTGACACCAACACCAAGATCGCGATCGTGAAGGAGCCGCGCGACGGCTCGACGATCACGGTGAAGGTCTCTGCCGCGACGAAGTAAAAGGCATTTCCGCAGGTCAAACCATGATCGGCCGCAACCCCCTGGCGGGTTGCGGCCGATCGTGTTTAGGTGCGTGCTGTGACTCTCTTATTGACACTGGTTCTCACGGGGGTGTGACTGCATGGCCGCAGGAGGTTTCTGCAAGCTGCCGAACGGCACGGTGGTGGTGGCGTTGAACCTGCCCCGACCGCCCGCCGCGGGCAGCGGCTCGGTACGCGTGCTCGTGCACGCCCAGAACCGCGCCCGCGCCCTGACGCGGCTGCGGAACCTGGGCATGCGGGCGGTGTACCTGCGCGGCAACGCGGAGCCCCCGACCCCGGACGAGATCACCGCGGTCCTGCACCATCCCGACGGCCTCATATGGCGCACGGCACCCGGCGCGGACGCCTGCGCGGCCGAGCTGTGGCACCCGATCCGGGCGCTGATGCGGCGGACGGCGACACCGCAGGGGTTCTAGGCCGGGCCCCGGACCGGGCAGGGGCGCGCGAGCCCTCGGATCGGGCAGGGGTGCGTGGGCCGCTTCCGGTTCAGACGACCGGCTTGCCGCTCAGTTCCACGCCCGCGGCGCTCAGCTCCTCCAGGGCCCGCTCGGTGGTCTCCTCGGCCACGCCGGCCGTGAGGTCGAGCAGGACCTGCGTACGGAAGCCCTCGCGGGCCGCGTCCAGGGCGGTGGCGCGGACGCAGTGGTCGGTGGCGATGCCCACCACGTCGACCTCGGTGATCTCGCGGGCGCGCAGCCAGTCGCCCAGCGTCACGCCGTTCTCGTCGGCGCCCTCGAAGCCGCTGTACGCCGCCGCGTACGCCCCCTTGTCGAAGACCGCGTCGATCGCGCCGGAGGCGACCACCGGGGCGAAGTTCGGGTGGAAGCCGACGCCCTCGGTGCCCGCCACGCAGTGCGCGGGCCAGGAGTGGACGTAGTCGGGGTTGTCGGCGAAGTGGCCGCCGGGGGCGATGTGGTGGTCGCGGGTCGCCACGACATGGCGGTAGCCGGCGGGGGCCTGCCCGATCAGCTCCGTGATCGCGGCGGCGACGTCGGCTCCGCCGGACACGGCGAGGCTGCCGCCTTCGCAGAAGTCGTTCTGCACGTCTACGACGATCAAGGCGCGGCGCATGTCGGTGTCCTTCTGCGAGGCGCTCCACAGGGAGCGGTTCGTAGTCTGCGGGTGGGCATGGCGGGAGGGATGCGATTGTGGCCGTTGCATTCCCGCTCCTCGTCCGTTCATGCCCGTTCGGGCTCGGGGTGGCCTGAGGTGGGTCCCCGGGCGCTGCCCGGATCCCGTCCCACGTGGCTCATACGTACTCGGTCGGAATGACGGCTTCCCCGCGGGAGAGCTGGGTCGCCGAGAGGGGCAGGTTCGCGCGGGCCGCCGCGTGCCGGTCGCGTACGACGTCCAGGGGCTCGCGGGCGAGGACCTGGCCGCCCTTGACGAGCTCCACCAGGAGCTGACGGTCGCTGAGCTCGGCCGGGACCGCCCCGAGGCCGATGACCTCGGCCTCGGCGACCCCGTACGCGTCGAGCCGCCGCGCGGCCCACTTACGGCCGCCGATGGACGTCTTGCCGCCCGTCGACTTCTTGGCCACCGGAACGAGCGGAGCCTTCGGGTCCGCGGACTCGGCACGGGCGACGAGCTTGTAGACCATCGAACAGGTCGGATGGCCGGATCCCGTCACCAGCTGCGTGCCCACGCCGTACGCGTCCACGGGCGCCGCGGCCAGCGAGGCGATCGCGTACTCGTCCAGGTCCGAGGTCACGATGATCCGGGTGTTCGTGGCGCCCAGCTCGTCCAGCTGCTGGCGCACCCGGTGCGCCACGAGCAGCAGGTCACCGGAGTCGATGCGGACCGCTCCGAGCTCGGGTCCGGCCACCTCGACGGCCAGCCGGACGGCCTCGGTGACGTCGTACGTGTCGACGAGCAGCGTCGTGCCCCGGCCGAGCGAGTCGACCTGGGCCTGGAAGGCGTCCCGCTCGTTGTCGTGGAGAAGCGTGAAGGCGTGGGCGCTGGTGCCGACGGTCGGGATGCCGTAACGGAAGCCCGCGGCCAGGTCGGAGGTGGTCGTGAAGCCGCCGACGTACGCCGCCCGGGACGCCGCGACCGCGGCCAGTTCGTGGGTGCGGCGGGCGCCCATCTCGATCAGCGGGCGCTCCCCGGCGGCCGAGGCCATCCGGGAGGCGGCGGCCGCGATCGCCGAGTCGTGGTTGAGGATGGAGAGGATCACGGTCTCCAGGAGCACGCACTCCGCGAAGGAGCCCTCGACCCGCAGGATCGGTGATCCGGGGAAGTAGACCTCGCCCTCGGGGTAGCCCCAGACGGCGCCGCTGAAGCGGTAGGAGGCCAGCCACTCCAGGGTCGGCTCGTCGACGACGCGGCGCTCGCGCAGGAAGCCGAGGACGTCCGCGTCGAAGCGGAAGTTCTCGATCGCGTCCAGTACGCGTCCGGTCCCGGCCACGACGCCGTAGCGGCGGCCCTCGGGCAGCCGGCGTGTGAAGACCTCGAAGACCGAGCGCCGGTCGGCGGCCCCGCCCTTGAGGGCGGCCTGCAGCATGGTCAGCTCGTAGTGGTCCGTGAAGAGCGCGGTGGAGGGAACATCAACCGGCAGCCCTAGGTCCGCAGTGTTCATGGCAAAGGATGGTACCCCTATCTCGTCACTCTGACGATTTGTGGGTTCGTTTGGCCGGGCACCCACCTGTGGTGGCAGCATGGGCCGTGTGACGGCTCCCGCACCCCTAGAGACCGAAAAAACCGAGTCGGCGGAGGAGGTCTTCGCCGTACCCGAGCCCGACGTCCCCTGGGTGACCATCGTCCACAACGACCCGGTCAACCTGATGAGCTACGTGACCTACGTCTTCCAGACGTACTTCGGCTATCCGAAGGACAAGGCCACCAAGCTGATGCTCGACGTCCACCACAAGGGCCGGGCCGTGGTCTCCAGCGGCACGCGCGAGGAGATGGAACGCGATGTGCAGGCCATGCACGGCTACGGTCTGTGGGCCACCCTCCAGCACGACCGGAAATAGCACGACCGGAGTCGGGCCGGTGGAACCCGGCCCGACCGGCAGTTGCCCGACGCCCGCGCAGTACTGGAAGTAGCGACGCACCTGATGCCAGGACACTTCGAACCGCTCCCCGGCGGCGGCGCGGCCGTCGCGCTCGACGAGGTCGAGATCTCCATCATCCGCTCCCTCGCCGTACAGCTCCTGGAGCTCATCGGACCGGGACCGGGCGAGGACGCCTCCGACGACCCGCTCGCCGAGCTGTTCGCGGAGGGCCCGAGCGAACCGCCCTCCGATCCCGTGCTGAAGAGGCTCTTCCCCGACGCGTACAGCGGGCCCGACGTCGAGGCCAACTCGCCCGAGCAGGCCGAGGAGCAGCGCGCGTACTCCGCCGAGTTCCGCCGCTTCACCGAGAACGACCTGCGCGCGGCCAAGCGCGAGAACGCGCTCACGGTGATCCGCTCCCTGGACACGCTCTCGGCCGTGGGGGAGGGCGGCGCGGTCCTCAAGCTCTCCGCCGAGGAGTCCGAGCAGTGGCTGCGCGCCCTCAACGACCTGCGCCTGGCCATCGGATCGCGCCTCGACGTCGTCGACGAGGAGGACACCGACCTCCTCTACCGGCTGCCGGACGAGGACCCGCGCAAGCCGATGGTGATGGCGTATCTGTGGCTGGGCGGCCTTCAGGAGACGTTGGTTGAAACGTTGATGTCCTGACATATTCCGTTCGCTCAGCGGACGCTCAAATCCGAATAACGATCGCGTCACCGTGACCGCGCCCTATGGGGCGCGGTCCGACTTTTGTCCGGTTCTCCCTGTGGTGTGCGCTACACGCGCCTCAGGTGATCAGTGTTGCGGCCGTGATAAATCTTCACGACCGCCCGGCAGGACGCCACCCATGTCCGGCCGGGTGCGCCACCGGTCGGCGGATCGCCGACCAGGCACGAGCGGGCACGGGGAGCCCACTCAGCTCCATTCAATCCGGGGGGATCGGGACCCGATCCGGAGCCGACGACGGCTCGGATCGGCATGGAGAAAGGCGCACCAGACATGACCTCGGTGCAGGTCGGCAAGAACGACGACGGGCACGACCGCAAAGGCGTCGTGGGCAGCGAAGGCCCCGAAGGGGGTCACGCCCCCGAAGAGGGCTACGAACGCGGCCTCAACAGCCGTCAGGTCCAGATGATCGCGATCGGCGGCGCCATCGGCGTCGGCCTCTTCCTGGGGGCCGGGGCGAACATCGCCAAGGCGGGCCCCAGTCTCATCCTCATGTACGCCCTCGCGGGCGTCATCATCTTCTTCATCATGCGGGCCCTCGGAGAGCTCCTGCTCTACCGTCCCGTCTCGGGCTCCTTCGCGGAGTACTCCCGCGAGTTCCTCGGCCCGTTCTTCGGCTACTTCACCGGCTGGACGTACTGGCTGATGTGGGTCGTCACCGGCATGGCGGAACTCACCGCCGCCGCGATCTATGTCAACTACTGGTTCCCGCAGATCCCGCAGTGGGTCACGGCCCTGGTCTTCCTGGTGGTTCTCTTCGCGGCCAACCTGATCTCGGTGAAGCTCTTCGGCGAGATCGAGTTCTGGTTCTCGATGGTCAAGGTCACCGCCCTCATCGGCATGATCGTGATCGGCCTGGGCGTCCTCACCTTCGGCTTCAGCTCCGCGGGCGACTCGGCCGCCGTCTCCAACCTCTGGGCCTTCGACGGCTTCTTCCCCAAGGGCATCGGCTCGTCCCTGATGACCCTCCAGGGCGTGATGTTCGCCTACCTCGCCGTCGAACTCGTCGGCGTCACCGCGGGCGAGTCCGAGAACCCGGAGAAGACCCTCCCCAAGGCGATCAACACCCTGCCCTGGCGCATCGCCCTCTTCTACGTCGGCGCCCTCACCGTCATCCTCTGCGTCGTGAAGTGGACCGAGTTCGCACCAGGAGTCAGCCCCTTCGTGGAGGCGTTCGCGAAGATCGGCATCCCGGCGGGCGCGGGCATCGTGAACTTCGTCGTCCTGACGGCGGCCCTGTCCTCCTGCAACTCCGGCATGTACTCCACCGGCCGCATGCTGCGCACCCTGGCGGACAACGGCGAGGCCCCCAGGATCTTCAACAAGCTGTCCTCCACGAAGACGCCCGCGCTCGGCATCACCGTCTCCATGCTCTTCATGGGCATCGGCGTGATCCTGAACTACATCGTCCCGGAGAAGGCCTTCGGCTACGTCACCTCGGTGGCCACCGCGGCCGGCATCTGGACCTGGTTGATGATCCTGGTCAGCCACATCCTGTACCGCCGCGCGGTCGACGCCGGACGCCTGCCCGCCTCGTCCTTCCCGGCCCCGGGCGGCGCGAAGCTCAGCTGGGTCGCGGTCGTGTTCCTGCTCTTCGTCACCTGCCTCATCGCGTACGACGCCGACTCCCGCGTCTGCCTCTACGTGATGGCCGGCTGGGCGGCGGCACTGGGCATCGGCTGGGCCGTGCTGAAGTCGCGGAACCCTGAGGTCACCGAGCGCCGCGACCCGGAGTTCGAGAAGATCGGCTGACGGACCTCGCACAGAACATGTGGGGCTCGTGGCCCAGCATGTGGGCCGCCCCGTACCACCCCTCGGTACGCGGCGGCCCTTCTGCTTATCCTGACGACCATGCTGACCATCACCCAGGCCCTCGTCGACCAGATCGTCGCGCACGCGCGCCAGGACCACCCCGACGAGGCGTGCGGCGTGGTCGCCGGCCCGGAGGGCACCGGCCGCCCCGAGCGGTTCATCCCGATGCTCAACGCCGCGCGCTCGCCCACGTTCTACGAGTTCGACTCCGGCGACCTCCTCAAGCTCTACCGCGAGCTGGACGACCGCGACGAGGAACCGGTAGTCATCTACCACTCCCACACGGCCACCGAGGCGTACCCGTCCCGCACCGACATCTCGTACGCGAACGAGCCCGGCGCGCACTACGTCCTGGTCTCCACGGCGGACGCCGACGACGCCGGACCCTTCCAGTTCCGGTCCTTCCGGATCCTGGAGGGCGAGGTGACGGAGGAGGAGGTCACGGTCGTGGAGACGTACTGATCCCGAGGTACCGATCCCGCACTTCGGTCAGAATTCATCCAGTATCTGAGATCACATTCCAGGACCCGGACCGGGAATCGATACGATGACCCCATGGTTTCCCACGACGTGAGCGACAAGACCCCGGGCATGCTGCTCGTGGCACGGTTGCACGTCGACCTGTGCAGGCTGCAGAGCGCCATCTGTACGCGCTGAATCCTGCCGCCGTACGGCCGTGAGCCGCGGCGCCTCACAAAGCTCACCTGTTTCTCTGCGCTGCCGCGCGCCCACCGACTCACTCCCGACAGGAGCCCACAGCCATGGCCATCGAGGTCCGCATCCCCACCATCCTCCGCACCTACACCGACGGCCAGAAGGCCGTCGAGGGCGGCGGGGAGACCCTCGCCGCACTCTTCGCCGACCTGGAGACCCGTCATGCGGGCATCCAGGCCCGCATCGTGGACGGCGGCGAGCTGCGCCGCTTCGTGAACGTGTACCTGAACGACGAGGACGTGCGCTTCCTCGACGGCATCAACACCAAGCTGACCGACGGCGACAACGTCACGATCCTGCCGGCCGTCGCCGGCGGCATGGTCTGACCGGCCCGGGCTCTGATCGCTGATGCGTTACGACTCCCCGCTGGCCGCGGTGGGCAACACCCCTCTGGTGCGCCTGCCGCGGCTCTCGCCGTCCGCCGACGTCCGCATCTGGGCGAAGCTCGAGGACCGCAATCCGACCGGTTCGGTCAAGGACCGGCCCGCGCTCCACATGATCGAACAGGCGGAGAAGGACGGCCGGTTGACGCCCGGCTGCACGATCCTGGAGCCCACCTCCGGCAACACCGGCATCTCGCTCGCCATGGCGGCGAAGCTCAAGGGCTACCGCATGGTCTGCGTCATGCCCGAGAACACCTCCCAGGAGCGGCGGGAGCTGCTCGGCATGTGGGGCGCCGAGATCATCCCGTCGCCGGCGGCGGGGGGATCGAACACGGCAGTTCGGGTGGCCAAGGAGCTGGCCGCCGAGCATCCCGACTGGGTGATGCTCTACCAGTACGGCAACCCCGACAACGCGGGCGCCCACTACGCGACGACGGGTCCGGAGATCCTGGCCGACCTGCCGTCCGTCACCCACTTCGTCGCCGGGCTCGGGACCACCGGCACGCTGATGGGGGTCGGGCGTTTCCTCCGCGAGCACAAGCCCGACGTCAAGATCGTCGCGGCCGAGCCGCGGTACGACGATCTCGTGTACGGGCTTCGGAACCTCGACGAGGGGTTCGTGCCCGAGCTGTACGACGCGTCCGTCCTGACGACCCGTTTCTCGGTCGGCTCCGCCGACGCCGTTACCCGTACCCGGGAGCTGTTGCAGCAGGAGGGGATCTTCGCGGGTGTCTCCACGGGGGCCGCGCTGCACGCGGCGATCGGCGTCGGCAACAAGGCCGTGAAGTCGGGCGAGCCCGCCGACATCGTCTTCGTCGTGGCCGACGGCGGCTGGAAGTACCTTTCCACGGGCGTCTACACCGCCGCCACGACGGAAGAGGCCATCGAGACGTTGCAGGGTCAGCTCTGGGCGTAGGGGGTTTTCGCCCCCGCCGCCCCTACCCGTCCCGTCCCTGGGGGCTGCGCCCCCAGACCCCCGCTTTCGGCCTGAACGGCCTCGTCCTCAAACGCCGGACGGGCTGATGGTGTCGGCCCGGGCCGCGAACAATCCAGCCCCTCCGGCGTTTGAGGAGCGGGGGTTCGGGGGCTGGCCCCCGAAAGGGACGGGAATGGGTAGGGGCGGCGGGGGCGAGGAGAAGCCCTAGCGGGTGAGGTTGCGGACCTGGTCCCAGATCGAGGGGTCCACCGGGCCCACCCGTCGGCGGAAGTCCCGCACCGGCAGCCCGCGCAGCTCACCCGTTTCGAGGAAGCTGGCCCGCCCCCGCGCGTCCCCGACGGACCCGGGCGGAAGCGGAATCACCCCGGCCCGCCGCTCATCGGGGCTCTTGCTGGTGATCTTGGCGACGACAGCCGTGCGGCCCCGCACGGACAGGACCAGGCAGGGCCGGTCCTTCGCCCCGGGCCCGTCCTCGAACGGAACATTCGCCCACCAGATCTCGGCCGGCCGCGGCCGAGAAGCACGAGAAGGCCGACGGATCCCACCCCGGGCCGGGGGCCTCCCCGGAGGTCGACCCCGCCCGCCGGAAGACCCCCGTCGCCCCCGCCGCCCCCACCCGTCCACCAGCGTCGCGACACCCGCCAACAGCACCACGGCCGCCAACGCGAGCCACCACGACGTATCCATGGATATGACGGTACCGGCGTGACGGGGCCCACGTCCGGCCACCCCGCTGGCCCCCGAACCGGTGACACCGCAGGTGAGTTCCCCCACAACGGCCCTCGACGGAGGAGCGACAGGACCTTTTGCGCCTTACGCTCGACGGACCGCACGACCCCCGTCTTCACTCCCCGCCAGCGGAGGTTTCTGCTTTATGAAGCTCACCGTCGTCGGCTGCTCGGGGTCGTTCCCGTCCGCGGAATCGGCCTGCTCGAGCTACCTCGTCGAGGCCGACGGCTTCCGGCTGCTTCTCGACATGGGCAACGGTGCCCTTGGCGAGCTGCAGCGCCACTGCGGTCTCTACGACCTTGACGCGATCTTCCTCAGCCACCTGCACGCCGACCACTGCATCGACATGTGCGCGTACTTCGTCGCGCGCTACTACCGCCATGACGGCGGCCGCTGCGATCCGATCCCCGTCTACGGACCGGAGGGCACGGAGCAGCGCCTGACCACCGCGTACGCGGACACCCCCTCCGCCTCCTCGATGAGCGAGGTCTTCGACTTCCACACGGTCAAGCCGGGCTCGTTCGAGATCGGCCCGTTCTCGGTGCACACCGAGAAGGTGAGCCACCCCGTGGAGGCGTACGGCATCCGTGTCGAGCACGGCGGCCGGTCGCTCACGTACTCCGGGGACACCGGCGTGTGCGACACACTGGACGAACTCGCCCGGGACACCGACCTGTTCCTCTGCGAGGCCGCGTTCACCCACGGCAAGGAGAACATCCCGGATCTCCACCTCAACGGCCGCGAGGCCGGCGAGACCGCGACCCGCGCCGCGGCCCGCCGCCTGGTCCTGACCCACATCCCGCCGTGGACGGACCCCCAGGCGAACCTCGCCGACGCCCGAGCGGCGTTCGGAGGACCGGTGGAACTCGCCACACCGCGAGTCACGTACGAGATCTGAAGGTCACGTACGAGATCTGACGTCGTCCGTACGAGATCTGGCGTCGTCCGTACGTGGCACTGCGCGCGCAGCGCCTGATCAGGCTACGCAGCACAAGGCCCCCGGAGCCGATCGGCTCCGGGGGCCTTTGTCATGCCTCAGGCCTTGGTGCTCAGGCCTTGGTGCTCAAGTCTTGGTCCTCACGCCTTGGTGAGGTCCTCGACCTCCTCGTCGGGCTCGCGGCCCGGCGTCGCGAGGTTGAACCTGATGATCGCGAAGCGGAAGGTCACGTAGTAGATCGCCGCGAAGACCAGGCCGATCGGGATGATCATCCATGGCTTGGTGGCGAGGTTCCAGTTCAGGAAGTAGTCGATGGCACCCGCGGAGAAGCTGAAGCCGTGGTGGACGCCCAGCGCCCAGGTGACGGCCATCGAGATGGCGGTCAGGACCGCGTGGATCACGTACAGCACCGGCGCGATGAACATGAACGCGAACTCGATCGGCTCGGTGATACCCGTGACGAACGAGGTCAGCGCGAGGGAGACCATCATGCCGCCGACGGCCTTGCGGCGTTCGGGGCGGGCGCAGTGCGTGATCGCCAGGGCGGCGGCCGGGAGCGCGAACATCATGATGGGGAAGAAGCCCGTCATGAACTGACCGGCGGTCGGGTCGCCGTGGAAGAAGCGCGGCAGGTCACCGTGCCAGACGGCACCGGCGGAGTCCGTGTAGGTACCGATCTCCTGCCAGGCGACGGTGTTCACGAACTGGTGCATGCCGACCGGGAGCAGCGCGCGGTTGATGGCGCCGAAGATGCCCGCGCCGACCGCGCCGAGGCCGGTCATCCACTCGCCGAAGTTGGTGATGACGTCGCCGATGGGCTCCCAGACGAGGCCGAAGAAGACGCCGACGGCGGTGCCGATGAAGGCCATCAGGATCGGTACGAGACGGCGGCCGTTGAAGAAGCCGAGCCAGTCGGGGAGCTTGGTGCGGTGGAAGCGCTGCCAGGTGACGGCGGCTATCAGGCCCATCACGATGCCGCCGAGGACCTTGGGGTCGTTGTAGGTCGCGGCGACGTCCGCGCCCTTCTGGACCTTGGCCTCGCTGATCGGGAACGCGGTGAGGACGTTCTTGTAGACGAGGAACCCGACGAGCGCCGCGAGCGCGGTGGAGCCGTCCGACTTCTTGGCGAAGCCGATGGCGATGCCGACGCAGAACAGCAGCGGCAGGTTGGCGAAGACCGCGTCGCCGGCGGTGGCGAACACCGACGCGACCTTGTCCCAGCCGAGTCCGTCCGCGCCGAACACATCGGGCTGGCCGAGACGGAGCAGGATGCCGGCGGCCGGCAGCACGGCGATGGGGAGCTGCAGGCTGCGGCCGACCTTCTGCAGGCCCTGGAGCAGGCCGGATCCCCACTTCTTCGCGGGGGCCGCCGGAGCTGTGGCGGTGGTCATGGTTCCTCCATGTGCAGGGTGCTGCCGGGGACGGGAAGTGAACGGAAGGGAATTGCACGGGGGATGGACAGCATCCACGTGGTCTACACCACTCAGTGGTGTAGACCTGTTGTAGCACGGTGAAGGTGAGATAAGGAACCCGCAGTTTTTGTGGCCTGGACCATACGGAATCAAGTGCCCGTAAGCATGAAAAAGCGCCCCATAAGGGGCGCGGGGAACTGCGCGAAACGGCCACGATGGTCCGCAGACTACGAACGGCCTCGGGGCCCCAGGAAGAGCGGAGCGCTTACGCCTTCGTCACGTCCTCGACCTCGTCCTCCGGCTCCCGGCCGGGCGTCGGCAGGTTGAACTTCGTGATCGCGAACCGGAAGACCACGTAGTAGACGGCGGCGAAGCACAGGCCGATCGGAATGATCGCCCAGGGTTTCGTGGCCAGGTTCCAGTTGATGACGTAGTCGATCAGGCCCGCCGAGAAACTGAACCCGTCGTGCACGCCCAGACCCCAGGTCACCGCCATCGAGACGCCCGTGAGGATCGCGTGCACCGCGTACAGCGCGGGCGCGATGAACACGAAGGAGTACTCGATCGGTTCCGTGATGCCCGTGACGAACGACGTCAGGGCGATCGACATCATCAGGCCGCCAATTTCCTTGCGGCGCTGGGGTTTTGCGCAGTGCGTCATCGCCAGGCACGCGGCCGGGAGCGCGAACATCATGATGGGGAAGAAGCCCGACGTGAACTGGCCCGCGTCCGGGTCGCCCGCCAGGAACATGTTGATGTCGCCGTGCACGACCGTGCCGTCCGGCTTGGTGTAACTGCCGAACTGGAACCACATGGGCACGTTCAGGAACTGGTGCAGCCCGATCACCAGCAGCGCGCGGTTGGCGAGACCGAAGAGGCCCGCACCCCACGAACCCAGGCTCACCAGCCAGTCGCTGAAGTCCTCAAGACCCCGGCCGACCGGCGGCCACACCCACAGACACAGCGCCGCGAACGCGATCGCCACGAACGCCATGATGATCGGCACGAGACGGCGGCCGTTGAAGAAGCCGAGCCAGTCCACCAGCTTGGTGCGGTGGTAGCGCTGCCAGAAGTAGGCCGCCATCAGCCCCATGATGATGCCGCCGAAGACGCCCGGATTCTGGTACGTGAACACCACCACCGAGCCGTCGTCCGCCTGACAGCCGGCCGCCACCACCTTCGCCTGCTCCGCACAGTCCTCCGGGAACTGCCGCAGCACGTTGTAGTAGACGAGGAACCCGGCCACCGCCGCGAGCGCCGTCGAACCGTCGGCCTTCTTCGCCATGCCGATCGCCACACCGACGCAGAACAGCAGCGGCAGACCGAGCGAACCGTCCAGCAGGGCGCCGCCCGCGCCCGCCATCACCTTGGAGACATCCGTCCAGCCGAGACCGTCGGCACCGAACACATCCGGCTGGCCCAGGCGGTTGAGAATGCCGGCGGCCGGCAGCACGGCGATGGGCAGTTGGAGGCTGCGGCCCATCTTCTGCAGGCCCTGGAACAGGTTGTTCCAGCGGGCGCGCGCGGGCGCGGCGGCGCTGTCGGCACTCATCGGCGGTCCTCCTGCATCCTCCCGCGCCCCTCCACACGTCTCCCGCCGCCCGCCCGCACCCCCTGGAACGGGACCGGGTTTGGCGGCCGTTGAAAACTGGTGTAGACCAGTCGGCGAACGGTCGCGCTGTCGTGTTCGCCATCATTCGGTACGGGTGACGTGACCGCTCGCGAAGATGGGCCAACTGTGGGTTACTGCGACAAAGCGGTTCGGATCAGGGAGTAGGACATGGCCAGCAAGGCTGAGAAGATCGTCGCCGGGCTCGGCGGCATCGAGAACATCGAAGAGGTCGAGGGCTGCATCACCCGCCTCCGCACCGAGGTCATCGACCCGAGCAAGGTCGACGAGGCCGCCCTGAAGGCCGCGGGCGCCCACGGCGTCGTCAAGATGGGCACCGCCATCCAGGTCGTCATCGGCACCGACGCGGACCCGATCGCCGCGGACATCGAAGACATGATGTGAACCCCCGGACTCCGGGCCCAGGCCCGGGGACCTGAGACTCACTCCTGAGGGGCCGCTTCCGTTACCCGGGGCGGCCCCTCACCCGTATACGACTAGGCTCGACGCCATGTCTCGAATCGACGGCCGCGCGCCCGAACAGCTCCGCCCGATCACCATCGAACGCGGCTGGAGCAAGCACGCCGAGGGCTCCGTCCTCGTCTCCTTCGGTGACACGAAGGTCTTCTGCACCGCCTCCGTGACCGAGGGCGTCCCGCGCTGGCGCAAGGGCAGCGGCGAGGGCTGGGTCACCGCCGAGTACTCCATGCTCCCGCGGGCCACCAACACCCGCGGCGACCGCGAATCCGTCCGCGGCAAGATCGGCGGCCGCACGCACGAGATCAGCCGCCTCATCGGCCGGTCCCTGCGCGCCGTCATCGACTACAAGGCGCTCGGCGAGAACACCATCGTCCTCGACTGCGACGTCCTCCAGGCCGACGGCGGCACCCGCACCGCCGCCATCACCGGCGCGTACGTCGCCCTCGCGGACGCCATCACCTGGGCCCAGGGCAAGAAGATCATCCGCGCCGGCCGCCAGCCCCTGACCGGAACGGTCAGCGCCGTCTCCGTCGGCATCGTCGGCGGCGTACCCCTCCTCGACCTCTGCTACGAGGAGGACGTCCGCGCCGACACCGACATGAACGTCGTCTGCACCGGCGACGGCCGCTTCGTCGAGGTCCAGGGCACCGCCGAGGCCGAACCGTTCGCCCGCGAGGAGCTCAACTCCCTTCTCGACCTGGCCGTTCTGGGCTGCACGGAACTCGCTGTCGCCCAGCGCACGGCACTTGATACGGTCCTGGAAAGGTAAAGGACACACCAAGACGGCCTCCTGCCACGGGCAACCACGGCACCGGCCGTCGCGTCCCTACGAGTACGGGCGTACGGCACACCGCTGTACGCCCGGCCAGCACCACACGGGGGCCTTGTGGCCTACGCAACGGGGCCCTCGGGCCTGACGCAACGGGAGGACCGTTCCATGGCCGCGAGTCGCCGCCGAGTACGCCGCACCACTGCCATCGCCGCCGCCGTGGCAGCCGTCGCGCTGACGGCCGGGCTGACCACCGGCTGCGACGCCGTCAACAAGGCCCTGGACTGCGTCCAGACCGCCGACACGATCGCCGACAGCGTCACCGACCTCCAGCAGGCCGTGGAGAACGCGGCGAACGACCCGACGCAGGCCGACGAGGCACTCGACTCCATCGACAAGAACCTCGACACCATCGGCGACAAGACCGACGACACTGACATCAACAAGGCCGTGGACGACCTCCAGAAGGCGGTCACCAACGTCCGCGACTCCATCAAGAACGGCGACGAGACCCCGGACATCAGCCCCGTCACGGACGCGGCCGGCGAACTCACCAAGGTCTGCACGCCGTAGACGTGGCCGCGGCCGTGGCGTCGCCCGTAGCCGGTAGACGTCGCCCGTAGCGGCGACGGCTGTCCTGCCGCGGATGGGCGTGACGGCAACGGCCGTCCCGCCGCGGGTGGGCGGCCGTTCCTGCCACGGGTGGACGACCGGGGCGCCCATTCGCGCGTGAACGACCTGCTCCGCCGCGGGTGGCAGGCGATCAGACCGCGGGCAGCGGTGGGCGGGCGATCACAGGCATCGCACGAGCGGCACCGCCCGCCTGGCTAGGGTGAGCACCATGACCCGCCTGATCCTCGCCACCCGCAACCCCGGAAAGATCACCGAGCTGAGGGCGATCCTCGCCGCCGCAGGTCTCCACCACGACCTCGTCGGCGCGGACGCCTACCCGGAGATCCCCGACGTCAAGGAAACCGGCGTCACCTTCGCCGAGAACGCCCTCCTCAAGGCACACGCCCTCGCGCAGGCCACCGGCCTCCCGGCCGTCGCCGACGACTCGGGCCTGTGCGTCGACGTCCTCGGCGGCGCCCCCGGCATCTTCTCCGCCCGCTGGTCCGGCACCCACGGCGACGACGGCGCCAACCTCAGGCTCCTCCTCGCCCAACTCGGCGACATCTCCGACGAACACCGCGCCGCCCACTTCGCCTGCGCCGCCGCACTCGCTCTCCCCGACGGAACGGAACGCGTGGTCGAGGGCCGCCTCCTCGGCACCCTGCGCCACGAGCCCACCGGCACCCACGGCTTCGGCTACGACCCGATCCTCCAGCCCGAGGGCGACACCCGCACCTGCGCGGAACTCACCCCCGAGGAGAAGAACGCGATCAGCCACCGGGGCAAGGCGTTCCGCGGACTCGTACCGGTCGTACGGGAGTTGCTGGGCTGATCACCCCGGCGCCTGGGCTACCCCACCTCGCCGTACGACCGCAGCGCCACCCGCGCGTCCAGGTCGATGCCGTTCACGCCCGCCGGCGCCGGCAGCCCCAGCACCTTGTCGAGCACGCGGCCCAGCCGGCCGCAGCCCGAAGTGCCCGGCACCGTAAAGCGGTTGTCGGCCACCCCGAAGGCGACGACCAGCGGATCCGGCGAGACGGCCCTCGACGGATCCGTCTCCTTCAGCACCAGATGGACCGGGGCCGCGTCGGTGCCTATGGAACAACCGCGCGGCACCCCCGGCCCGGATATACGGAACGTCAGATCCAGCTCGCCCCGCCGCTCGTCGTTGGACTCGAAGTCCGAATAGCCGCCGTACCGAGGCGTGATCGACAGCGGTGTGCCCCGAACTCGTAGGGGAGTGGCGACCATCGCCCCGAACACCTGACGGAACTCGCCGTCGACCCTGCCCTCCGCGAAGGTGATCGCCAGGGGCCGGTCGATCGGCATATCGGCGCGACCGAGAGTCAGATGCCCGGTGGCGGTCATCGCCTCGCACCGCCACTTCGCCGGATCCGCGCCTTCGGGAAGCTCGGAGAGGCTCGGACAGTCCGCGAAGCCGAGCTGCCGCGTGTCCGCGCGGGCGTCGGCGTCCGCGACGGCACCCGCACCGGGGGCGGGGGCGGCTTGCGAGGGACCCGCAGCCGCCGCGCCCGTGCCGACGGCCAGGGCCAGGGCGGACAGCGTCATGACGAGACGTCGGGCGCGAAGCATGAAGACCTCCAGGTGAATGGCGGACGGGCGGGAGGGTCCCGCGATGTCGATGTCCACGCCTCAAGGATTGCAGCCATTCCTCTGCAATGGAAGATCTGCAGAGAAAATTCTGCAGACTTCACTCTGCAGAGATTCGGCTGTGTCTGGCGGTAGGCTGCCCCCATGAGTGATGAAGGCGAGCGGAAGCCCGGGCCGGAGGCCGCACCAGAGGCCGCACCAGAGGCCGAAGCGGGTGCCGAAATGGGCGCGGAAGCGGGTGCCGACCCGGGCGGCGAGCGGCGCACGGTCAGTGACCCGGCGGCCCTCAAAGCCCTCGCCCACCCGCTGCGCCTGAAGGTCCTCCGCCACCTGGCCGTCTCGGGCCCGGCGACCTCCACGACCCTCGCCGCCGCCCTCGGGGAGAACACCGGCACCCTCAGCTACCACCTGCGCCGCCTGGAACGCGGCGGCTTCATCGAGGACGTGCCGGAACGGCCCAACAGCCGCGAGCGCTGGTGGCGGGCGGTGCGCGGACTCGACGTACGCAGGCCGGCGCAGGACGAGATGACCGACGGCGAGCGGGCCGTCGCGGGGGCCCTCGACCGGATGCGGCTCGACGAGGACATCGAGCTGGCCCGGCGCTTCACCGAGGAACAGGCCGAGTCGGACGGCTGGATGCGCGGCTCCCGCAGCCTCAGCCACCTCACCAAGGAAGAGGTGACCGCCTTCCATGACGCCTACCTCGACCTCCTGACCCGCTTCGCCCGGGGTCCCGAGGACGCCCCACCGGACGCCAAGCCGGTACTGCTGCGGTGGTTCGCGCTGCCGGCTGAGTAGCGGTCCTGCCGTTCGGGTGCAGGGCTCGACGCAAAGAAATGGCCTGCGAATCGATCATTCGATTCGCAGGCCATTCACTGTGCGGCGGAAGGGATTCGAACCCTCAAGCCGTTTCACGGGCCACAGATCCTAAGTCTGCTGCGTCAGCCGTTGCGCCACCGCCGCCAGCCGCCTGCCATCGTACCGGTCAGGCGGGCGCCGATGAGCGGGGGTTTGCGTCTCGCTCTGCTCCCCGGCTTCAGCCGCCTCCTCCGCATCAGATGCCGGTGGACGCATGACAGTTGGGGCGCAACGGGTGCAGGTTCTCGCGCAGGCTTCAGGGCAGCCTCAGGCCCTCAGGTCCCCGGATCCCGGATCCCCGGACCACTGGATCCCCGGACCCCCAGGCCCTCAGATCCCCAAATCCTTGATGATCTTCGCCACGTGCCCCGTAGCCCGGACGTTGTACAGTGCCCGCTCCACCTTGCCCTCCTCGTCCACCACGATCGTGGAGCGGATTACGCCCATGTAGGTCTTGCCGTAGTTCTTCTTTTCGCCGTAGGCGGCGTACGACTCGGTGACCGTCTTGTCGGGGTCGGCGAGGAGGGTGATCTTCAGGTTTTCCTTGTCGCGGAACTTGGCGAGCTTCTCGGGCTTGTCGGGGGAGACGCCGATGACGTCGTAGCCCGCGCCGGCGAGGAGCTCGAGGTTGTCCGTGAAGTCGCAGGCCTGCTTGGTGCAGCCGGGGGTCAGGGCGGCCGGGTAGAAGTAGACGATGACCTTGCGGCCCTTGTGGTCGGCCAGCGAGACCTCCTTGCCGTCGGCGTCCGGCAGGGTGAAGGCGGGGGCGGTGTCGCCGGGCTGGAGTCGCTCGCTCATCTCGTTCGGTCTCCTTGCGAGGTGGTGGATACGCACCCGAGCGTAATGGGGGTGCCGGGCGGTGCGCGGCGTGCGGAGCTGACAGACTGTCGACCAGAGAAAAGGCCGAAGAGAACAGGCCACGGGAAGAAACGACCACGACCACGGAGGCAGCGCGTGTCGGACACGTCGAGCACGCCGGACACCAGGACTCCGGCGCAGATCGAGGCGGACATCAAGCGCCGTCGCGAAACTCTCGCCGAGACGCTCGACGAGATCGGTGTGCGGGTGCACCCGAAGACCATCGTCGGGGACGCCAAGGCCAAGGTGGCGTCCAGCGTCGACCACACGCTCGGGCGCGCCTACGTCGGCGTCAACCGCGTCGTCGGCGATGTGAAGGGCCAGTTCGTGACGGAGGAGGGGGCGCCGCGTCTTGACCGCATCGTGCCCGTCGCCCTCGTCGTGGTCGGAGTCGTCGGACTGCTCACCCTGAGCACCAGGCGCCGCAGGGGCTGACCCGCCGTCACCCCGCCCGCACCCGCGAGCCCGTCCCCGGTCGCACCCCACGTACGTACGAACCGTGTGAAGGCAGGTAGGTTCGAGACGTGAGCGAGAAGAACCATCACGACAAGTTGCCCATCCGGATGCTCCACGACCGTGTGCTCGTGCGGCAGGACACCGCCGAGGGTGAACGCAGGTCCGGCGGCGGCATCCTGATTCCCGCGACGGCGGCCGTGGGCCGGCGGCTCGCCTGGGCCGAGGTCGTCGCGGTCGGGCAGAACGTACGGACCGTGGAGCCGGGCGACCGCGTCCTGTACGACCCGGAGGACCTCGCCGAGGTCGAGGTGCGCGGCACCGCGTACGTGCTGATGCGTGAGCGGGACCTGCACGCCGTGGCCGCGGACCGGTTCGAGGGTTCCGAGGACTCGACCGGCCTGTACCTCTGAAACACCCGTGCCTCTGAAACACCCGTACTTCTGAAACAGAGGCCGAAAACAGAGAAAGGGGCTGGTGACTACCGTCACCAGCCCCTTTTGCTTGGCCTTTGCTACCTTGGAAGGACCCCGACGAGACGCGCCGTACCGGGACTCGCAAAGACGACGCACCCCTGTTGATCAACGCCTGTTGGTCCGTTCACGGAGGTGCCTCATGGCCTGGGTCCTGCTTGTCGTCGCCGGTCTGCTCGAAGTCGGCTGGTCGATCGGTATGAAGTACACCGACGGTTTCACGCGGCTCGTGCCGAGCGTTCTCACCGGTGCGGGCATCGTCGCCAGCATGTTCCTGCTGTCGTACGCGGCGAAGACGCTGCCCATCGGTACCGCCTACGGCGTCTGGGTCGGCATCGGCGCGGCCGGGGCGGCGGTGTTCGGTATGGCGGTGCTGGGTGAACCCACCACCGCCGCCCGGATTTTCTTCGTCTGTCTGCTGCTGGTTGCCGTGGTGGGGCTGAAGGCGACCTCCGGTCACTAGAACCGCAGACAGCCCCCCCGGAAGGGCGCTACGGGAACGCCCCCGGATGGGCGCTACGGGAACGCGCCGAACGTCGTCCCCGCGCTCCCGTCCTCGCCCCCGCCGTCCGTCGTTCCGCCGTCGGTCGTCGTGCCGCCGTCGCCGGTGGTGCCGCCCGCGCCGTCGGTACCACCCGTGGGGAAGCCGGTGCCGCCACCCGTCGTCGCGCCTCCGGTGGTCGTGCCGCCGTCGCCCGTGGTGCCGCCGTCGGTCGTCGTGCCGCCGTCGCCGGTGGTGCCGCCGTCCGTGGTGGTGCCGCCGGTCTGGCCCTCGGTCGCGGGGGTCTCCTCGCCGCCGGTGGTGCCGCCGTTGTCCTGGCCGGCGTCCGTGCCCGGCTGGTCCTCGTCGGGGTCGGCGGGCGGGAGTTGCTGCTCCTCCGCGCCGTCCTGGAGCCGCAGGTCGAACTCCTGGGCGGAGGTGCCCTTCAGAGCGGCCTTCGTGTACTGGGCCCAGATCTGCGCCGGGTAGCCACCGCCGTTGATGCGGGGCTGCCCGAGCGCCCCGTACAGCGACTTGTGCGCGCCCGTGTCGGGGTCCTGGCCCATGATGGCGACGACCGTGGAGAGGTTCGGGGTGTAGCCCGCGAACCAGGCCGCCTGGTCCTCCTCCGCCGTGCCGGTCTTGCCCGCGGAGGGCCGTCCGGCGGCCTGCGCGGCCGTGCCGGTGCCGCCGTCGACGACGCTCTGCAGGACCGAGGTCGTGGTGTCGGCGGCCTCGCGGCTCACCGCCTGCCAGGTCTTGCGCCCGGGCAGGTCCACCACGTCCGAGCCGTCCTTGGTGATCTTGTCGATCATCGTGTACGTACCGCGCTTGCCGTGGTTGGCGAGGGTCGCGTACGCCTCCGCCATGTCGAGGACGCTGGCCGTGGCCGGGCCGAGCGCGATCGACGGGGACGCCGTCAGGTCGGGGGTGTCGGACGGGATGCCGAGGCCGACGGCCGTCTTCTCGACCTTCTCCGGATCGACGTCCACCGCCATCTGCGCGTACACGGAGTTCACGGACTTGTCCGTGGCGGTGCGGACCGAGATCTGCCCGTACGAGACCTGGTCCTCGTTCTCCGGGGCGTACGTGCCGCCCTCCCAGCCCTGTACGGGGCGCTTGTTGGTGCCGTCGTAGACGGTGTTCGGGGTGATCGTGCGGCCGTCCTGCGTGGTCGAGTCGTTCTGCACGGCGGCGGTGAACACGAACGGCTTGAAGGTGGAGCCGACCTGGTAGTCCCGGCGGGTCGCGTTGTTGTAGTACTGCTTCGTGTAGTCGATGCCGCCGTACATCGCGAGGACCCTGCCGGTCTTCGGGTCGATGGAGGCGCCGCCCGCGCGGACGTAGTTGTCGACCTTGCGGTCCTTCTTGTCGAGCTTCTCCATCACCTGGTCGTTCACGGCCTTCACGAAGGCGTCCTGCTTGGGCTTCTGCAAGGTGGTCGTGATGCGGTAGCCGCCGGCGTTGAGCTCGTCCTCGTCGAGGATCTTGTTGTCGGTCAGGTAGTCGTTGACGGCCTTCACGATGTAGCCGCGCTGTCCGGACATGCCGGCCGCGATCACCGTCTGCTTGGGCTCGGGGAACTTGATGCCCGAGCGCTCCGAAGCGGTGATCCACTTCTTCTTGACCATGCCGTCGAGGACGTAGTTCCATCGGGCCAGCGCCGCGGGCTTGTTCTCGGGGTGGGCCACGACGTCGAACTCGCTCGGCGCGTTCAGCAGCGACGCCAGGTAGGCGCCCTGGCCGACCGTCAGGTCCTTGGCGTCGACGCCGTAGTAGGCCTGGGCGGCGGCCTGGATGCCGTAGGCGTTGCGGCCGAAGTAGCTGGTGTTGAGGTAGCCCTCCAGGATGTCGTCCTTGCTCTTCTCGCGGTCCAGCTTGATCGCGATGAAGAACTCCTTCGCCTTCCGGGTGACCGTCTGCTCCTGGGCCAGGTAGTAGTTCTTCACGTACTGCTGGGTGATCGTCGAGCCGGACTGCTTGCCCTTGCCGGTCGCGGTGTTCCAGCCGGCGCGGATCATCGCCTTCGGGTCGATCGCCGACTCGCTGTAGAAGTCGCGGTCCTCGGCGGCCAGCACCGCGTGCTGGGCGTCCTTGGAGATCAGTGCCAGCGTCACGTTCTCCCGGTTGACCTCGCCGTCACGGGCGAGCTGGCTGCCGTCCGAGTACAGATAGACGTTGCTCTGCTTCATCGCCGCCGAGTTCGCGGCCGGGATCTTCACCAGGTAGTAGCCGAGTGCGAACAGGCCGATGAGCAGCAGGAGCCCGGTGAGGACCGTGCCGAGCACCATCCGCCAGGTCGGGATGAGCCGTCCCCATCCGGTGCGCTTCTGGCGCTTGGGCTTCTTGCCGGGTGTGCCGGGTGTGCCGGGTGCGTCCGGAGCCGCCGCGGTGGCGGGTCCTGGTTCCCTCGGTGCCCAGCCCTCGCTCGGCTGCTGCGGCTGCGGCTGGTCGTTCATGTTGTGCCGGACTCCCGTTTCGCGTCATACGTCTCGTACGCCCTCGTACGCCTTGTGCGCCCCTCCTTGAAGACTGTCGCACCCGGCGATTCGTTCCCCGCACGTGGCACGCGTCCTGCCGGGAAAATGCGTGGCACGCGGTACGGCCCCGGGGCTAGGCTCCTGCGCTTTGGCTCGGATCGGTCGAAGGGGGCCCCACGTGGGGACATGGCGGTTGTACGCGGCCGTCGCGACGGGCGCGTTCCGGCGGTACGCGACCTATCGGGTGGCCACCGCCGCGGGCGTGTTCACCAACACCGTCTTCGGGCTGATCCTGGCGTACACGTACATCGCGCTGTGGGACGAAAGGCCTGGCCTCGGCGGGTACGACCAGTCCCAGGCGGTGACGTACGTGTGGCTCGGGCAGGGGCTGCTCGCGGCGGTCGCGGTGATGGGCGGCGGTTTCGAGGACGAGCTGATCGAGAGAATCCGTACGGGTGACATCGCGATCGACCTGTACCGGCCCGCGGACCTCCAGATGTGGTGGCTGGCGGCCGACTCGGGGCGGGCCGCGTTCCAGTTGGCGGGGCGCGGTGTGGTGCCGATGGCGTTCGGGGGGCTCGTGTTCCATCTCGCGCTCCCGACGGATGTCGGGACCTGGCTGGCGTTCCTCGTCGCCGTCGCCCTCGGTCTCCTGGTGAGTTTCGCGATCCGCTATCTCGTGGCGCTCATGGCGTTCTGGTTCATGGACGGGGCGGGTGTGCAGCAGCTGGCGGTGCTCGCGGGGCTCTTCTTCTCCGGGATGACGCTGCCGCTGAACGTCTTCCCGGGCGCCCTCGGCGAGCTGGCCCGGGCGCTGCCCTGGTCGGCGCTGCTGCAGGCCCCGGCGGATGTGCTGCTCGGCGAGCGCACCGGCCTCGCGCTGTGGCGTACGTACGCCTTCCAGGCCGCGTGGGCCGTCGGGCTGCTCGGAGTGGGGCGCATGGTCCAGTCGGCGGCGACGCGCAGGGTGGTGGTCCAGGGTGGCTGATCTTCGGGAGAGGCACGACGTGCACCGGGGCTTCCCGCCGGCCGGTCGCTCGCGTGTGGTGGACGGGCTGCGGGCCTACCGGCTGATCGCCTGGATGTGGATCCGCTCGACGATGGCGTACCGCGCGTCCTTCGCGATGACGGTCTTCGGCAACTTCGCGGGGACCGCGCTCGACTTCGTGGCGATCCTGCTGATGTTCTCGCGGGTCGACGAGCTCGGCGGGTACTCGCTGGGCGAGGTGGCGTTCCTGTACGGGCTGTCCAGCGCCGCGTTCGGGCTCACCGATCTGGCGCTCGGCTCGGTGGACCGGCTCGGGCAGCGGGTGCGCGACGGCACGCTCGACACGCTGCTGGTGCGGCCCGCGCCGGTGCTCGCGCAGGTCGCCGCGGACCGGTTCGCGCTGCGCCGGCTGGGCCGGATCACACAGGGGCTGCTGGTCCTCGGGTACGCGCTCTTCGTGGTCGACATCTCCTGGACGCCGCTGAAGGTGCTGATGATGCCGGTGATGGTGGTCAGCGGGGCCGCCATCTTCGCGTCGGTGTTCGTGGCGGGCGCGGCCTTCCAGTTCGTGGCGCAGGACGCGTCCCAGGTGCAGAACTCCTTCACGTACGGCGGCACCACGCTGCTGCAGTATCCGCCGACGGTCTTCGCGAAGGACCTGGTGCGCGGGGTGACGTTCGTGGTGCCGCTGGCCTTCGTCAACTGGCTGCCCGCGCTGTACGTGCTGGACCTGCCGTACCCGCTCGACCTGCCCGAGTGGGTCGCGTTCCTGCCGCCGTTGGTGGCGGTCGTCTGCTGCGCGCTCTCGGGGTTCGCCTGGCGCGCGGGTCTTCGTTCGTACCGGAGCACGGGGAGTTAGCCGCACATGGACACGCAGACGGGCACACAGGGGGACTTCGACCACGCCGACGACTTCATTCGCCTCGACCGCGTGGAGAAGGTCTTCGACGTACGCAAGAAGACCGGCTTCATGCGCAGTGAGCGGCGGCAGGTGCGGGCGGTCGACTCGATCTCCTTCGCCGTGGCGCGCGGCGAGATGGTCGGCTACATCGGGCCGAACGGCGCGGGCAAGTCCACCACCATCAAGATGCTCACGGGGATCCTGACTCCGAGCGGCGGCCGGCTCCGGGTGGCGGGTATCGATCCGTCCCGCGAGCGCACCCGGCTCGCGCACCGCATCGGGGTGGTGTTCGGGCAGCGTACGACCCTGTGGTGGGACCTCCCGCTGATCGACTCGTACCGGCTGATGCACCGCATGTACCGGATCCCGGACGCGCGGTACGCCGAGAACCTCGACCGGTGTGTGGAACTCCTCGAGCTGGGCGAGCTGTTGGACGTGCCCGTACGGCAGCTCTCGCTCGGGCAGCGGATGCGCGGGGACATCGCGGCGGCGCTGCTGCACGATCCGGAGGTGCTGTACCTGGACGAGCCGACGATCGGGCTCGACGTGATCAGCAAGGCGAAGGTGCGGGAGTTCCTGCGGCACCTCAACGCCGAGCAGGGCACCACCGTCCTGCTCACCACCCACGACCTGACCGACATCGAGCAGCTGTGCCGGCGCGTGATGGTCATCGACCACGGGCGTCTGATGTACGACGGGCCGCTGACCGGGCTGCACGAGATCGGCGAGAGCGAGCGGACGCTGGTGGTGGACCTGGAGCGTGAACTCCCGCCCATCGAGGTCGAGTCGGCGCGGGTCGTGAAGGTCGAGGGGCCGCGGCAGTGGCTCGCGTTCCCGGCGGCGGAGTCGGCTGCGCCGCTCGTGGCGCGGATCGCCGCCGCGTATCCGCTGGTGGACCTGTCGGTGCGCGAGCCGGACATCGAGGCGGTCATCAGCCGCATGTACGCGGAGAAGGCAACCTCGTAGGCTTCTGTCCATGACGGACGAACTCCCCGACGGGCTTCCCGAGCTGCGAGCCTCCGACGCCGACCGCGAGCAGGTCTCCGAAGTCCTGCGGGACGCCCTCGCGGAGGGCCGCCTCGACATGGAGGAGTTCGAGGAGCGTCTGGAGGCCACGTACAAGGCCCGTACGTACAAGGAGTTGGCGCCCATCACGCGGGATCTGCCCGCGCCCGGGGTGACTCCGCCGCCCGTTCCCACGGTGTCGATGGTGAAGGGGCCCGCCGCCGAGACGGGGAGCTGGGCGGACCGCATCGTCGGCAGTGAGAGCTGCACGTCCCAGTGGGGCGTCGCGATCATGTCGGGGTTCGAGCGCAAGGGGCGCTGGACCGTGCCGAGGAAGTTCAACGCCTTCGCGTTCTGGGGCGGCGGTGTCATCGACCTGCGCGAGGCGAACTTCGCCAACGGCGAGGTCATCGTCAACTGCGTCGCGATCATGGGCGGGATGAGCGTGATCGTGCCGCCCGGTGTCGAGGTCGTCGTCCGCGGCATCGGCGTCATGGGCGGCTTCGACCACCGCGAGGAGGGCGTGCAGGGTGACCCCGGCGCCCCGCGTGTCGTCGTCACCGGGTTCGCCTTCTGGGGCGGAGTCGGTGTCGAACGCAAGGTGACCAAGGCCGAGCGGCTCCGGCAGAAGGAGGAGCGGCGGCTGGAGAAGCTGGAGCGGAAGGCCGCGCGGCAGGAGGAGTTGGAGGAGTCCCGGCGCCGGGCCCTTGAGGGCTCCGGCTCCGGCGACCTGGATCACCGGGACTCGCTGGATGAGGCGCGGTCCATCCACCGGGCCGCGATGGACCAGCATCGAGAGCTGAGGCGGGAGCATCGGGAGGCTCGGCGGGAGGAACGTCGTGAGCGGCGGGATGACCGGCGGGGCCGGGACCGGGACCGGGACTGATCCCGAGCCTGAGCCCTGGCCCGAGGGCTCCCGCGGGTGGGTCGTGGGGTGCGGGCCCGCTGCGGCTGGGTGCGCAGTTCCCCGCGCCCCTAAAAGATCACAGCTCGGCCGGAGCTGAGCCCTTCAGGTCGTTCAGGTCGAAGACTTCTGCCATGCGCTTGTAGCCCTTGTCGCTGGGGTGGAGGTGGTCGCCGGAGTCGTAGTCGGAGCGGAGGCGGCGGGGGTTGTAGGGGTCGCGGAGTGCCTTGTCGAAGTCGACGTAGGCGTCGTAGACCTTGCCGGCGCGGATCTGGGCGTTGACGGCCTGGCGGGTGTCCTCCAGGTGCGGGCGGTAGCCGCGGTGGCCCTGGAAGGGCATGAGGGTGGCGCCGACGACCCGCAGGCCCCGGGCGTGGGCCAGGCGCCTCAGTTCGCGCAGCCCGGCGGTGATCTTGTTCGCGTCGGTCTGCTGGGGCGTACGGAGGATGTCGTTGACGCCGAGGGCGACCACGACCGCCCTGACGTTCGTGCGGCCGAGCACGTCACGGTTGAAGCGGATCAGACCGCTCGGGTTCTCGGCGGGCCGGCCGAGGCCGCTGCCGAGGACGCGGTTTCCGCTGATGCCCTGGTTGACCACGCTGTAGCGGGGCCCGTTCGAGTCGTCGCGCAGCCGGTCCGCGAGGACGTCCGTCCAGCGCCGGTTCTCGCCCACGGACGAGGTCGAGCCGTCGGTGAGCGAGTCGCCGATGACGACGACCGTGCCGTCCGACTCGTTGCTCAGCACGTCCAGCGCGGTCACGTAACGCCAGTACGGCGTCTGCCCGGTGTACGCCGTGCCGGTCACGTCCTCCGTGAGGTCGCCCTCGGCGGTGTACGAGATCTGCCGTGCCTGCGGGTGGATGGTGACCGGCCCGGACGGGGTTGGCGAGTACGTCGTCACCAGCACGTCCGTGTCGTGCGGGACGAGCAGGCGTACGGCGTCGCTGACCACCTGCTGGCCGGCCGGCACGATCACCGACGGGCTGCCGCGGAAGGTGAGGCGGCGCATGGTGCCGGCAGCGGCGGCGGGGTTGTTCGCGCCGGCCGCGACGGCGACCGAGGCGTGCGTGATGCTGAGCGGCTGCTGCCCGTAGAGGTTGGACAGGGTGATGCGGGCCGCGGAGCCGCCGACGCCGACGTGCACCACGTTGCGGACCGAACGGCCCGCCATCCCGTTGGTCTCGGTGCCGGGCTCGGCCCCGGACGGGGACGCCGACCAGGCGCCGACCCAGGTGCCGACGGACGCGGGGGCCGCCGAGTTGTGTGGCGTGCCGCCGCCCACGAGCGGCTTCTCCTCGCCGTCGTCGGCGGCGACCCCGACGTATATGGCGGCTGAGATGACCACGACTACGGCGACGATCGCGGCCAGCAAGGCATAACCGTGACGCTTGGTCATGCGGTGCAAGTCTCCTCGGGCAGTGGGAGCCCGAGGCTCCGATGTGATGACCCCATGATGAGGCATGGCGTGGGGGGAAGCAGACAGGGCCCCCATTGCCCCCGCCGCCCGTATCCATTTTTTCTGGCCCCGCCCGGCAAGACGCCGGGAACTCCTGTTCCGTTCCAGTAGTCGGTCAGGTTGGGACAATGTGTGCGGGGGACAGGGAACGGGTGGAGCGGATGGAAAGCGCGAAAGCGGATCAAACGGATGGAGCGGGGCCCGAAGGGCAGCATGCCCGGCCCGGCGGTGTGGCGAACCGCACGGTGCCCGGGCGCGCGATGAACTCGTTCAGCCCCGCGGACGAGGAGAAGTTCCGCGGGGTGCGCCGGATGAAACTCACGGCGACGGGCCTCCTGCTGTTCGTCGCCGTCGTCTACGTACTGGCCAAGTGGGCCGGGAACTCCGGCGCGGGCGCCTGGACGGGCTATGTCGCGGCTGCCGCCGAGGCCGGCATGGTCGGCGCGCTCGCCGACTGGTTCGCCGTCACCGCGCTGTTCCGGCACCCCCTCGGGATCCCCATCCCGCACACCGCGATCATCCCCACCAAGAAGGACCAGCTCGGCGTCTCCCTGGGCGAGTTCGTCGGGGAGAACTTCCTCTCGCGGGACGTCGTACGGCAGCGGCTGCGCGCCGTCGGCATCGGCAGCCGCCTCGGCACCTGGCTGGCCGATCCGGACCACGCCGACCGGGTGACCGCGGAGCTGGCCACCGCCCTGCGCGGCGCCCTCGCCGTGCTGCGCGACTCGGACGTGCAGGCCGTCGTCGGCGAGGCCATCAACCGGCGGGCCGACGCCCAGGAGATCGCCCCCGGCATAGGAAAGATGCTGGAGAAGGTCGTCGCGGACGGCGGCCACCGGCGGGTCGTCGACCTGATCTGCGTACGCGCCCACGACTGGCTGGTCCTCCACAACGACCAGGTGATGGACGCCGTACAGGGCGGCGCCCCCGGTTGGACCCCGCGGTTCGTCGACAAGCGGGTCGGCGAGCGCGTCTACAAGGAACTGCTGCGCTTCATCACCGAGATGCGCGACATGCCCGCCCACCCGGCGCGCGGCGCCCTCGACCGCTTCCTCACCGACTTCGCCTCCGACCTCCAGTCCGACACCGACACCCGCGCCCGGGTGGAGAACCTCAAGCGGGAGGTCCTCGGCCGCGGCGAGGTCCAGGACCTGATCGCGTCCGCCTGGTCCTCCGTACGGCAGATGATCGTGTCCGCGGCGGAGGACGAGCGGAGTGAACTGCGGCTGCGTGTTCGTGCCTCGCTGCTCTCGCTCGGCGCGCGCATGGCCACCGACGCGAAGCTCCAGGCCAAGGTCGACGGCTGGGTCGAGGGGGCCGCGGTGTACGTCGTGACGACCTACCGCGACGAGATCACCTCGCTCATCACGGACACGGTCGCGGGCTGGGACGCCGAGCACACCTCGAAGAAGATCGAGGCGCACATCGGCCGTGACCTGCAGTTCATCCGGATCAACGGCACGGTGGTCGGCTCGCTGGCGGGGCTTCTGATCTATGCGGTGTCTCGGGCGCTGGGAGCGTGACCTTCCCCTCCGGGGGGAGTGGGCGCTCGCGCGGTTCCCCGCGCCCCTCAAGGGGCGCCACGCGTCGGGCGGTGTGAGAGGGCCGCGGATCTGGGGACTCGGGGATGTGCCCCGGAGCCGCACGTGCCCGGGGGCGGAGGAGGCGAGCCATGGCCGTCACCGAGGCCGATACCGGCACTGTCACCACAGCCGTCCCTGCCCGGCTGGACCGGCTGCCCTGGTCGCGCTGGCACTGGACCATCGTCATCGGGCTCGGCACGGTGTGGATCCTCGACGGTCTCGAGGTCACCGTCGTCGGCAACATCGCCGGCCGGCTCTCCGAGTCCGGCAGCGGGCTGCCCATCTCGGCCGCCCAGGTCACCGGGATCGCGGCAGCGCTCTATGTGGCCGGGGCCTGCGCGGGAGCGCTGTTCTTCGGCCGTCTCACGGACATCTTCGGCCGTAAAAAGCTGTTCATGATCACCCTCGCCGTCTATCTCGCGGCCACCGCCATGACGGCGTTCTCCTTCTCCACCTGGTGGTTCTTCCTCTTCCGCTTCCTCACTGGCTTCGGCATCGGCGGCGAGTACGCGGCCATCAACTCGGCGATCGACGAGCTGATCCCCTCCCACTACCGAGGCCGCGTCGACCTGATCATCAACGGCAGCTTCTGGCTCGGCGCGATCGGCGGCTCGCTCCTGTCGATCGTCGCGCTGAACACCGACCTGTTCGCGATCAACGTCGGCTGGCGGCTCACCTTCCTCCTCGGCGTCGTCCTCGGCCTGGTGATCCTGCTCGTACGCCGCAGCGTCCCCGAGAGTCCCAGGTGGCTGTTCATCCACGGCAGGGGAGAGGAGGCCGAGCGCCTCGTCGCCTCCGTGGAGCGGCAGATCGAGGAGGAGACCGGACGCGAACTCCCGCCGCCCGCGGGCGAGATCACCATCCACCAGCGCAAGAGCATCGGGTTCCTCACCATCGGGCGCACGGTCTTCTCCACGTACCGCAAACGCGCCGTGCTCGGCCTCTCCCTCTTCATCGGGCAGGCGTTCCTCTACAACGCGATCACCTTCGGCTTTGGCGCGATCCTCACCACGTTCTTCGACGTGCCGACCGCCTCGACCGGCTACTACTTCGCCGTCATCGCGGCCGGCAACTTCCTCGGCCCGCTGCTGCTCGGCAAGCTCTTCGACACCGTGGGCCGCCGGATCATGATCTCGTCCACCTACCTGCTCTCCGGCATCCTGCTCTTCGCCACCGCCTGGCTCTTCGACCGGGGCTCGCTGAGCGCGACGACGATGACCGCCTGCTGGTGCGTGGTCCTGTTCTTCGCCTCCGCGGGCGCCAGCAGCGCGTACCTCACGGTCTCCGAGATCTTCCCCATGGAGACCCGCGCGATGGCCATCGCCTTCTTCTACGCCATCGGCACCGCGGCCGGCGGCATCAGCGGACCGCTGCTCTTCGCCGACCTGACCAGCACGGGCGTGGTCGGCGACACGGTGCTCGCCTTCCAGATCGGCGCCGGGCTCATGTGCGCGGCGGGGCTGGTCGCGGCGGCACTCGCGGTACGGGCGGAACGGCGGTCGCTGGAGGACATTGCCAGGCCGTTGTCGGAGGCGGCTTCACGGTCTCCGGGGGCGAAGCCTTCCGGGCCGGGGACTTCCGGTCCGGCTGCTTCCGGGGCGACGGCGTAGGCACCCTCCGGGGCGACGACGACCTGGGCCCCCTCCGGGTTCGCGAGCTTCCGGCCCGTACGGCTGTCGGGTCGTCCTGCCGGATTCCCCGACGCCCGTACGGCTGTCGGGCAGCCCTCCCCGATTCCCCGACGCCCGTCGGGTGACCTGCGAGGATACGCCGTGTCACCGTTTCCGGAACGACGCAGCGACGTGACGACGCAGAGCCGCGACGACGACGGGAACGCGCGTCGAATCGGAGGACGAGATGACGACCTATCCGCTGGACCCGGAGCTTGCCGCGGTCCTGCCCATGCTGCCCAGGGCCGACACCTCGGACCTCGAAGGCGCCCGGGCCGAGATGCTCGTCGCCATCACCGCGGCCCTGGAGGAAGTGGACGCCACCGGCGTGGACGTCTTCGACGTGGTGGCGCCCGGGCCGGAGGGCGCCCCGGACGTCCTCCTGCGCGGCTACCGCCCACAGGGCGTCGAGGGCCCGCTCCCGGTGATCTACGACATCCACGGCGGCGGCTTCATGCTGGGCAGCGTCGAATTCGACCACGGCGTCAACGTGGCGCTCGCCCGAGAGTTGGGCGTCGCCGTCTTCTCCGTGGAGTACCGGCTCGCCCCCGAGAACCCGTACCCGGCCGGCCTCGAAGACGCGTACGCAGGACTCGTCCACGTCGCCAAGAACGCCGCCGAACTCGGTGTCGACCCCACCAGGATCGCCCTCTTCGGCGTCAGCGCTGGCGGCGGTCTCGCGGCCGGTCTGGCGCTGCTCGCCCGTGACCGGGGCGGGCCCGCGATCGTCTTCCAGTACCTCGGCATACCCGAACTCGACGACCGCCTCGACACGCCCAGCATGCGGGACTTCACCGACACGCCTCTGTGGAACAGGCCCAACGCGATCGTCAGTTGGGACGCCTACCTCGGCAGCGGGGTGCCGGGTGGCCCCGACGTCCCGATATACGCGGCTCCCGCCCGGGCCACCGCAGAGCAGCTCGCGGGGCTGCCGCCCGCCTACATCTCGGTGATGGAGTTCGATCCGCTGCGGGACGAGGGCATCGACTATGCGCGTGCGTTGCTCGCGGCCGGGGTGAGTGTGGAGTTGCATCTGTTCCCGGGGACGTTCCATGGCTCGGCTCTGGTCACGCATGCGGAGGTCTCCCAGAGGGATGCGGCGGAGGCGGTTGCTGTGCTGCGGAAGGCGTTGCGGTAGCCCGTCCGAAGCGCCGGGGGACTTGTTGGTTGCCGGGTGCGGGTGGGTTGTGGCTGGCCGCGCAGTTCCCCGCGCCCCTGAAAAGCGCCGGTTTCGCCGTGGCTCTTGCGCAGTTTCCCGCGCCCCCAAAAAAAGCGCTGGTGGCGCCGTGGCTCTTGCGCAGTTTCCCGCCCCTAAAGGGGCGCCAATCGCAGCGCGTACAACGCCAGTTGGGCTCTGAAGCGGTCCTGTGGGTCGCTCAGGCGGTAGCCGAGTGCGGTTTCCACGCCTGCCAGGCGGGCGGCGACCGAGCTGTGGTGGAGGTGGAGGTCGGTGGCGGCGTGGCGGAGGGAGCCGGTGCGGAGGAAGGCGGTCAGGGCGGCCAGCGCCGCGGGGCCGCCCTTGCCCTCCGCCAGTTCGGCCAGGGCGCGTACGTCGGGCTGGGCCCGCAGCCGGTCCACGGGGATGTCGGCGAGCAACGCCACCGGCCCGAGGGTGTCGTGGTCCACGACGGCCTCGTCGGGCAGCCCCGCCACATCGACGGCGAACCGCAGCGCGAGCCGGGCCTGCGCCCAGGAGACCCCGGCGTCCAGGGCGGGAGCACTGCCGCCGACCCCGATCCGTACGCCGCCCTCGGTGCCCTGCTCACGCAGGAACGCCCGCAACTCGTCGGCGGCCGACGCGGCACCCGGCACCAGCGCCACGGCGAGCGGACCGACCGCGGCGACCCGCACACCCGGACGCAGTTCGCGCCGCCCGAGCACAGCCACCGAGGAGGCCCCGGCGACGGCGATCACCCGCAGCGGCTGCTCGGGCACCAGACCCAGCAGGCGCAGTGCCCGCGCCCGGTCCTCGACGGCCTCGCGCTCCGACAGCACCCGCTCGACCAGCGCCGGGTCCGCCACCTGATGGGGCGCGCTGTCCTGCTCACGGCTGCCGTGTACGACGCCCGCGGCGATGGCCATCCACTCCAGCACCAGCTCGTCGAAGGGCCCCGGCGCCCCCGCCCGCTCCAGCCACACCCGGCCGCCCGGCGTGAACTCGGCGCTCCCGGAGACCGTGCCGACAGGCCCCGCCGGTACGGTCCCGGCCGGCCCGAACCGCACCACACGCCCGCCCACCTCAAGGCCCGCCGGACATTCGGCCAGCCCCGCCGTGGACCGTACGAGCGACTCGGTGTCGAGCCGCCCGGCCCCGAGCAGCGCCTCGAAGTGCGCGATGACCCGCAGCGCCGCCGCAGCGTCCGCGTCGAGGGCCGACAGCCGTAGCAGCAGTCCCTTCATGACCTGGGAGTCTAGGCCGCGGGCGGGGCGTACGGGCCGGTCGTGCGCCCCCGGTCCACAGCTGTACGGCTGTGCGGTCGGCTCGGAGGAAGGCCCCGGCGATCTGAGTACGCGTACTCTGTCGGCCCCGTGTGCGTCTGAGGAACTCTCGTTCCCATGACCCCCATGACCGAGAAGCTGCTGGGCCTGCTGTCGAAGCGCCCCTGGACGGAACGCTGGCTGACCCGCCTGCTGGGTGCCGCTCTGTCCTCGGCGGCGTACCTTCTCTGCCTGCCCTGGGATCTGCGCAACCGCCCCGAGTCACCCGGTTCGACGACCGAGACGACCCCGGTGTCCGTCCTCGGCGTCGCGGCCCTGGCCGTGACCCTGCTCCTCCTGGCCCTGTACTTCGGCCACCGCGACGCCCTCGCCTGGCCACTGCTGCTGGTGGCGGCGCCCCCGGCGACCCTCATGTACCTCTCGTTCCGCACGAACCCCGAGCCGCCGGACGCGTCCCTGTGGCCTCTGACCTGGGCGTTCTCCACGCTCGTGATGGCGGCGGGGGTACTTGTCGCCACATCCGTCGCCCGGCAGTTCAGGGAGGACACGGGAGACTCGACGGACGGGCTGGTGTTCGCCCACTCCTCCCACTCCTCGTCGGGAGCGTCCTCGGGAACGGGCGGCGGTTCCTCGGCCGTCAGGCGCCCGTCGTTGAACCCGGGCGCACGATCATGAGGATCGTGACCGTGGCCCAGAGCAGATTGAAGATGCCCGTGAACATGGCGAGCCGGACGGTGGCGCGGGGGTTCGCGGCGATGCCGGTGGTGGCCGCAGCGCCAGTGGTGCCGGTGGTTCCGATGGTGTCGGTGGTGGCGGCGACCTCGGTGGTCGCGTCCGTCCCGGCCCCCGCCTCCACCGCTTCGAGGAGTTCCTCCTGACGCGGCAGCACCAGCGCCAGCAGGACCGCCGCCGCGATCCCGGTCAGGGCCATCGAGGCGATCAGCCAGGCGTCGCTGAGGACGCCCATGCTCATGGCCGTGGCGAAACCGAGTACGGGAACGGCGATGCCGAGGCCCGCGTACACCCGGCAGATCCGGTGCAGCAGCCGTAGCGTCTCCGCCGCCCGCTGGTCACCCGGATCGGCGAGGGCGCGCCGCGCGCCGGGCGGGAACATGCTGGCCGCCACGGTGACGGGCCCGACGGCGACGATCGCGGCCAGGACATGGAGAACGAGGAAGAACTTGGTCACGAGGGGACGGTAGGCGGCGTACCGGATCTTGTGGAAGTGGCGCTATTGCCAGGGTTCAACGGATTCTCGCCAGCCCCACCGCCAGCCCCCATTGCCGTGACTCCCGTGCACCAGGCCGACACCCCTGTTGGCCAGAACCCGCGCCACCCCTACCCTTTCGCCATGCACACAGTGGCCGTACTGGTACTGGACCAGGTCATCCCGTTCGACCTCTCCGCGCCGATCGACACGTTCAACTGGGCCCGGCTGCCGGACGGCCGCGCGCCCTACCGGGTCAAGGTCTGCTCGGTGGCGGAGGAGGTGAGCGCGGGCCCGTTCTCCGTACGGGCGCCGTACGGGCTTGAGGCGCTGGCCGAGGCCGACACGATCGTCGTGCCGGGCACCGCCGACCCGACCGTGCCGCTGCCGCCGGGCGTCGCCGAGGCACTGTGCGCGGCGGCGGCGAACGGGACACGCATCGCGTCGATCTGCGTCGGCGCGTTCATCTTCGCCGCCACCGGTCTGCTGGACGGACAGCGGGCGACGACGCACTGGATCGCGGCGGCGGACCTGGCGGCGATGTACCCGAAGGTGACGGTCGACCCGAACGTCCTCTACGTCGACAACGGCCAGTTCCTCACCTCGGCCGGCGCCGCCGCGGCGATGGACATGTGCCTGCACATGATCCGCCTGGACTACGGCTCGGCCGTCGCCGCGCACGCGGCCCGGATGTCCGTGATGCCGCTCGAACGGGAGGGCGGGCAGGCCCAGTTCATCGTCCACGCCCAGCCCCCGGCCCCCGCCGGTACGACGATGGAACCCCTGCTGAGCTGGCTGGAGGAGCACTCCGACCGCGACCTGACCCTGGACGACATCGCGGCCCGGGCGGGCACGAGCGCCCGTACGCTCAACCGCCGGTTCCGCGAACAGACCGGCACCACGCCCCTCCAGTGGCTGCACCTGGCGCGGGTGCGCCGCGCCCAGCACCTCCTGGAGACCACGACCCACCCGGTCGAACGGATCGCGGTCCAGACGGGGTTCGGCTCACCGACGGCCTTCCGCGACCGCTTCAAGCGGGTGGTGGGAACGAGCCCGCAGGCCTACCGGAGGGCGTTCCGGGGAGCGCCGGTGGGGTAGGGGTCCGGCCCACTCCGGGGATGCCCCGAAAACGAAGGAATAGAAGGAATAGAAGGAATAGGAAGGCGTACGCCCTCAGCCGCGTCGGTCGGCCACAGCCCAGGACGCCAGCGCCACGGCCCCGGCCACCCCGAACACCGCGGGCCACGCCCCCACCTTCTTGGCGAGCGGATGCGATCCGGCGAACCCGGCGACGTACGCGACGGTCAGCGCACCCGCCGCCCGCCCACCGGCCTGCCGCCGCCACTGCTGCGCGGCCGTGGCCCCGGCGACGGCGAGTACGGCCCCGCCGAGCTGCCGCTTCCCGGTCCAGCGGGCGACCCCGTACCCACCGATGAGCCCACCCGCGGCCACCGCCGCGGCCGGTACCTTCGCCATCACTGCCTCCTGGTGCTGCTTCCGGCCGGAATCCAGTCCGGATCCCGGCCGGAATCCTGTCCGGTCAACCGAGGCTAACCGGCCCCCGCCGGGCGCCCGGCACCACCTCTCCCGAGATGGGCAGCCCCAGCCCCGCCACGGCCCGGGCGACCAGCCGGGCCATCTCGACCGCGCCCCGTTCCTGGAAGTGGGTGTTGTCCTGGACCCCGTTCGGGAAGTTCGGGTACTGCCCCGCGGTCAGCCACAGGAAGATCCCCTTGGACCCCTCGATCCCGACCCCGTCGAGGTAGACCCGGCTGGCCGCCGCGAGGTCGACCAGCGGGGCGCCCTCCTCCCGCGCGACCGCCTTCGCGGCATCCACGTACGCCGGGAAGGAGACGTTGAACTTCCCCGTCGAAGCGTTGTACGAACGCCGCGACACCGGCGTCACGACGACCGGCGTCGCGCCCCGCGCCCGGGTCGCCCGGATGTAGTCGTTGCGCAGGTACTCCTTGTAGTCGGCGGGCGAGGTGTACCGCTCCGGATTGCTCACGGTCGCGTCGTTGTGCCCGAACTGCACGAAGAGGTAGTCACCGGCCTTGATCACCTGATGGATCGCGGCCAGCCGCCCCTGCTCGATGAAGGACCGCGAACTCCGCCCGCCGATCGCATGGTTGGCGACGGTGATGTTCGAGCTCAGGAACGAGGACAGCTTCTGCCCCCAGCCGGCCTGGGGGTAGTAACGGGAGTTGTACGTCTGGGCGGTGGAGTCACTGGCGATGTACACGGTCCCGGTGGCCGCCGCTGCGGCGGCAACAGCGGCCCCGGGCAGCCCCAGCACCCCGAGCCCCCCACCCCCGACCGCACCCACGGCCCCGACAAGAAACCGTCTACGACTGCTCACACTGACATTGCGGCTCATCCGACCATCCCTGCAGAGGAGTTGAGGAACTGTCAGGGAGGAGTGGCAGCTGGGAGGGGAAAGGTTGCCGGGGTGCCCCACAGCGCCGTCAGCCTGAGAAACTCCAGCCCGACGACAAGGAGCGACACCCCAGTTGGACACCCAAACAGGCAACGCCACCACCCCTGACGGCATCCGCCTCGCCTACCGGGACCACCACGCACCCGCCCCCGACCCCGACGCGGAGACCACCCCCGACTCCCGACACCCCTCGCTGCTACTCCTGCACGGCCTGGCGGGTCACATGGGGGAGTGGGACGACATGCTCCCGCTCCTCCTGGCGGACGGCCACCGCGTGATCACGTACGACGCCAGAGGCCATGGCGCGAGCACGCGTCGCCCGCCGGACATGACGCGGGCGTCGGCGGTACGGGACGTGACCACCCTCATCGAGGAACTGTCCCTCCCCACCCCGGTGACCCTCCTCGGCCAGTCCCTGGGCGGCCACACGGCGTTCCTCACCGCGGCGGCCCACCCGCACCTGGTCGACTCCCTGATCCTGGTCGAGGCGGGCCCGGCCGGCCCGAGCCCGGACCTCCCCGCCGAGATCGCCGCCTGGCTGGACAGCTGGCCCACGCCCTTCGAGTCCTTCTCCTCCGCCGCCGCTTTCCTCGGCCACGAGGCCTGGGCGAGAGGCCTGGAGGAACGGGAGGACGGCCACCACCCCCGCTGGGACCGCGAAGAGATGCTCGCGGCCGTCGCCGACCTGGCCGCCCGCGCGTACTGGCCCGAGTGGGCCCGAGTCGCCTGCCCCACCCTCGTAGTACGCGGCGCGAGGGGCACGATGCGGGAGGCGGAGATGGCGGAGATGGCGGAGATGGCGCGGAGGGCACAGATACGGACCGGCCGCCCACTCCAGTCCCAGTCCCCGCCCCAGCCCCAGACCCGGACCGCGGTCATCGAGGACGCGGGCCACGACGTACACCTGGACCAACCGCGCCGCTTGCACGCGGCGGTACGGACGTTCCTCGCGGCGAGGAACACCCCCTGACCGGGCCCCGGTCCCCGCAGGGCCGGGCCTACTGACGCGCGTCCGCCAGCCAAGTGCGCCAGACATGGCGGCTGTTGGGTACTTCGGGGCGGTCCAGAATCCACAGTACGTACCCGGCGTGCAGCTGGGCCCAGGGGTTCTCCGAGCGCCGGGCGCCCTCCAGCCGTACGCGCAGCGGGTCGCCGTCGACGACCCGGGCGATGCGTACGTACTCGCGGTCCTTGCAGCGGTAGGCACGCCGTACGACGATCTCCACCAGGTCGATCAGCTTGGTCCGGGCGACCGGATCCTGCCCGACGGCGTCGGTGGCGAGGTCCCGGATGAGCCCTTCCTTGGTGCCCCACGCCTTGGCATGCCGGGTCCACTCCTCGGGATACCGGGCCTCCCACTCCAGGAAGAGGAGCGCGTAGGGCAGCCCGGGCCATTCGGAGAGATCCTCACCGTGCCCTCTGTCCCACATGCCACTGGGCAGCGAATGGCTCCGGGCCCACAGGTACTCCTCGTTGGCCGACCGCAGGGCCGGATCCTGGTACGGATACATCACCCCCTGCCCCTGCAGCTCCCGCAACGTCTCGTTGAACCGATGCTGAGCCTCCTCGGTCCTCCTCCGCGCGGAGGCCAAGTGGTCGAGCGCCGCGGCCCGTTCGGCCGGGTCGTTCGCGATCAGGCCGTACGCCCATGCCAGCCGCTTGTCCCACGCCCGGGCGTCGTCCATGTCCGCCCCGTGCCCTTTCCCATGCCCCATGGGACAGATCATCCCTGAGCGCGCCGCGCCCCGCTCCTCCGGGCACCGGTACCGGGAGAATCGGGGCGCGAACAGGGCCTTCGGATCGGTTACAGATCCATACGCTCCTCCCTCCCTCCCTCCATTCCTGTCACCCCCTCGACGAGGAGCCTGTGTTTTCTGCTGCACGACGATGATGAGACCTGGGTCACAGGCGGAACGGGCAGCAGGAGACCATGCCTACGCGTACGCCCACACCCGACGCCCCCTGACAGGAGACGCCCCCGTATGACTGATCCGGAACCGAGAGCAGCCCACAGCAACCGAGGGCCGACCGGAAGGCCGACCCGAGGGACAACCGGAGGGCCGACCGGCGAGGCGCCCCGAGGAACGACCGGAGCCTGGCCCCTGATCCGCGCCGAGCGAACGGCCCTGGCGGCCGATCTCGCGGACCTGACCGACGAACAGTGGGCGACGCCCTCGCTGTGCACCGGGCTGACGGTGCGCGAGGTGCTGGCGCACCTCACCGCGGGAGCGAGCCTCAACTCCGTACGCTGGCTGGCGGGCGTGATCCGCTGCCGGTTCGACTTCGACAAACAGGTGGCCATGAGGCTGGCCGAACAACTGGGCGCCACTCCGTCCGAAACCCTGGAGAGATTCCGACGAGTGGTCCCCAGCACGACCAAGCCCCCTCTCCCGGCCCTGGCCATGCTGGGCGAGACGATCGTGCACGGAGAGGACATCCGACGCCCGCTGGGCATCGTCCGGGACCACCCGATCGAGACGGTCACGCAGGTGGCGGAGTACTACCAGGGCTCGGACCTGGTGGTCCTGGCCAAGGGACGCATCGACGGCCTGAGCCTCACCGCGACGGACGGCCCTTTCACGACAGGCGTCGGCCCGCTGGTCTCCGGCACCACCCTGGCTCTGGTGATGGCGATGACAGGACGTGCGACGTACTGCGACGACCTGGAGGGCGACGGAGTGGACCTCCTCCGGGACCGCTGCGATACGGCGTGACGCGAGGGAGCTTCTGTCATTGGGTACGCCGTGCAATCGCGGCCGAGCAGGCGCACTCTGGAGGAAGGTGGAAAGCGGAAGGTGGAAGCGGCTGAAGACAGCTGGAGGCAGCTGGAAACAGCGGCTCCGGAGGTGATTGTGATGATGATGAAGACCGCTGTCGGATGGCACATAGAGCTGGAATTCGACGAGGACGACAACCGCACCCGCGCAGCCGCCCTCGTACGCCTCCCCGACGGAAGCGAGGTACGGGCTCACGGCTACGCGAGCCGCCACCCCTCCGACTCCAACCAGCCGAGGGTGGGCGAGGAGGTCGCCGGCGCCAGGGCCCTCAACGAACTGGCGATGAAACTCCTGACCAAGGCCCACGACGAAATAGACGAGGCCTCGGGCCGCACGTCATACCCGCTGACGTGACCTGACCCCACCTGACCGGCAGGACCACGGGCAGGCCACAGGCACCCCACTCGCTCACTCCCGATAGAGGGGCGGGGTGTTGATATACGTATGCCCGGTCGGAGCGGTCCAGACGGCGCCCCCGGTACGGGCATCTCTGCCGACGCTCCACCCCGGATGATGAGTCTTGAGCCGATGATGCCGCCGACACAGCGGCTGAAGATTCTCGGGAGTGGTGGGCCCGCCCCGCTCAGGACGAGCATGGTCAAAAGGCCGCACATGATCGAGATCGCACCGCGAGGCAGGCATCCGACAACTGGGAAACGCACAGTACTGATCCCGAGCAACCACATGCCGCGCAGTCTCCGCGGTCGGCTTGTAGGTAAGGGGATCGGTCTTCACGAGCAGCCCACTCACAGGCTGAACAAGAAGCCGCCGCCATACGGTCCCGCCGGCGAAGGCAATCTCCCGAACCTGCTCGGCGGTGACGGGCCCGTACCCCTTGAGCTCCCCCGGCCCATCATCAACGCCCATGAGCACATCAAGCGGCACGGTGACGTGAACAACGGCGGTGACGGCCCTGGAGGGGACCTCAAGCGCCGCTCCAGCCCGCGGCTCGACCACCAGGTCGTACAACGCATCGGCCCGCTTCTGATCAAGCGTGCGCCCGTCATCCCCGTACCCAACGGCGTACGCCTCCACGACCTGCTCCATCACGGCGGCGCGCTGGGCGGGCAACACGGCCCCGAACAACGCCATCCCGTCCTCCTGCGGATAGGACAACAACTTCCGCTCCCGCACCCGCTCTTGATGCCGGGCTTCGGCCCCAGCGGGATCAACGCGCTGAACCTGCCGCCGCACAGCAGCCCGAGTCTGCCCAGCGGCCTGCTGAGGCATCCGCTCGACAAGCGCTCTCTCGACCTCCCCAGCCAAGTCCACCGCCAACACAGCACACTGCTCGGCCACGACCCTGGCCTGCTGATAAGAGATCTCCCCGTCGGCGAGCAGCCCCAGGGTCGCCGGATGCCGCCCGGTCAGAAGCCGAGCAGTCTCCAACCGCTGAGCAGCAGTGGAATTGGCCAATTTCAGGGCACAGGCAACTTCTTCAACGGCACAGTCCCACTCACCCAGAAAAACGGCATCCATATCCGCACCAACAGCCGGACCATCGGCCAACGGCGGTGTCCCCTCGGCGTGATCGGAAATAGCGGCCAACAACTCAACCTGCTTGGCCTGCAACCAACCCAGGTGCCGCTCCACAACGGCAAGCGCATCAATCCGCCCCCGAGGAGAAAGCCACTCACCTTTCAAATCATCAAGAGAGGCAGCGGTTTCAGCACTGGGAGCCTGCTCGCGCAGGAGGGCGGCCCAGGCATCCAACGACTCCGAGACCACCCCAACGGAGACGGGCACTCCGTCCGGAACGACTTCGCCCATAGTCAACGCACTCACCCCCCCCACCGAGCCCCGAGACCACACCAACTCACCCTCCTCACCAGGCGAGTTGACTCCTTCAATGATTCCTCACCCAGCGTTATATGGCCAGGTCAGTAACGTAATCGAAAGGGTGAAAGAAAGGACACCCGGCAGGGAACCCCCGGAGCCGCCGCCCCGGCAGGTCCAGAACTCCCCACTATCCGATAGCCGCAATGCCACCCGGCGTGCTGGCGAGAAGCAGTGGCGCCCGAAGGTCCCGGCCCACCCCCAAACCGACCGGCGCGCCCCCCCAACCCGGGGACCCCACTTTTCCGAGCCGCCCGCTCGCTTCTACCTCGTGATTCCGTGGGCCGAGTCAAGGGTGAAGCGAAGCGAAATCGCCGCAGGCGACGGCCGAAGGCCGCCCTTTACACGGCCCACGGAATCACGACACTGAAAAAGAAGCGGGCGGCCCCACGGCACCTTCGAAGTTCAGGTCCACCGAGGCCAACCGCCCAAGGGCATCACGTGGCAGGCCAATCGCCGACTTGGAATTCATTCACCCATTCCCGCGCCGCCGCACGCCTCCAGAACGCGCGGCTCGCCGGACCGACGGTGGCTGCCTCCGCCGCCCGCGGGCCCGCGGGCGTGGCGCCGATACCGGTCCTTCGCCTGGCCCGCACCTCACCCACCGCGGCCGTCTCATGCGCACGTGCCGCGTCCAACGGCGCATAGAGCCTGGACGTGACGAGAGCGGAGTCAACGGGGCGGCGAAAGTAAGTGATGTACCAGCTCATCCCACCAGAGAGTCGCTCTCCAGAGCCCGTATGAATGCCCGCCAAGCATGCGCCCGGACGGCCACAACCGGGCCGTCGACACACTTGGAGTCGCGCACGTGCAAGCGACCGTCAGCGTGGGCACACTCGACACACTCAGTGCCACTACCGCCGCTGTACGAGGACTTGAACCAGCGGGGCTCGGACCGTACGGCCATCAGGACTCCTCGCTTATGCGTTGGATCAGCGCCGCAGAAGCCTCAAGGTCGAGGGCCTGTGCGCGAAGGTATTGGAACGCCAACCTATAGCGCTCCAGTTCCTCCGGCTTCTCCATGAAGAGCCCGCCGCCGAGGATGTCCACGTACACCACGTCCAGCTCGGGAGTCTGACCTCCCAAGACGGCGAAGCTCCCAACTGCCGCTGCGTGAGCTCCTGTTGAGAACGGGAGGACTTGGATGGTCACGTGCGGGAGTTCGGACGTGGTGAGAAGGTGCCGCAGTTGCTCGTGCATCACCGTCCGCCCGCCAACGCTGCGCCGGATCGCGGCCTCGTCGATGACGCACCAGATGTGCGGCGGTTCCTCGCGCTGGAGGAGTTCCTGTCGCTTCATGCGGATGTCCACCATGTGCTGTACCTCCCTTTCAGCGCACCGCATTTCCGAGGCGCGGTGAACGGCCTCGGCGTAGGCGCGCGTCTGGAGGAGCCCTGGGATGTACATGCAGGCGTAGTGGTCCTCCCGTACCACCTCGTCTTCTAGCGTGAGCATGAGGTTCATCGACTCGGGGATGGGGTCGGCGAGCGACCGCCACCAGCCCCGAATCTTGGCGCCCTTCGCCAGATCGACCAGAGCGAGACGCTCTTCGTCGGAGGCGCCGTACTCGCGACAAAGGGCGTCCACGGCCGGCCACTTGACCGAGCCTTCCTTGGTCTCGTAGCGGCTCAGTGTCGCCTTCGAGATGCCGACGAGCCCGCCTGCATCTTCAAGGGTCAGGCCCTTGAGCTCGCGGAGGCGACGCAAGTCGGCGCCCAACTGGCGCCTACGAGTGGTAGGTCCGGCTGCCATGTCCAAGGCCCTTCATGTTGATCTGTCAGATCGTCGAGGTTGCTCAACCGCACCGGCAAGAGGGCACGCGCCGGGGGCGCGCGGATCACGGTCGCGCTCCCGCAAACACAAGGTGAGAGTTCCATTTTGAGAGTTCCAATGCAACTCTCAGTGTGTAGTCGATTGCGTACAGCAACGCGACATGATGTCAGAGGAGTTGAACGATGGACTGCACCGCCGGTTTGCTGAGGAAGCCGTGGGATCTGCCCTTCGTGGCCGAGCCCGAGGAAGTCTCGGGGCTCCGTCGCATCCTCAGGTTGCACCTGGAGCTTTGGGGGTTGCACGAGGTCACCGACGCAGCCCAACTCTGTGTCAGCGAGCTCGTGTCCAACGTCATCAGGCACGTCGGCCTCGGCACGCCGACGACGCTCGCCGTCTCAATGAACGGCACGTACCTGCGCATCGAAGTCCACGACCCCGACACGCGAGCCCTCCCCACCCTCCTCGACGCAGGCTCCGAAGCCGAGGCCGGACGAGGAGTAGCGATCATCGATGCCGTCGCCGACCGATGGGGTGTCCAACTCTCCCCCGACCGGAAGGTGACTTGGTGTGAGCTGGGGACCGGGCTGGATTCCACGAATGGACACTGCGGAGGGGGTCGCGTTACTCGGGTCGAGATGATGCTCCGGTTGCACAGGAAGAGCGTAGGTGCGCTGACGCACGCGGCAAGCTCACGCATCCTGAGTGTGGCCATCGCTGAGGAAGCGGCGATTGACGTGATCGCCGACGTTCTCCACTGGCTCAGAGCGCACGGATGCGACGCGGATGATGCGCTCGATCGCGCACAGACCCACTTCGAAGCAGAGATCGCCAATCGGAACTAACACGTGAAGCCCAGAACGCCACCTGATCACCGATGGCTGCGACGGAGTTCGTTGAACCTCACAACGCAACGACGTCGCTCAGTTGCCGCGGCCGGTCAGTGCCATCCCGCCGGTACAGGCCGCGCCCGCCATCCCTAGCGTGAGCCAGGTTCGGCATTCGCTGACCGTGGCTTTGACCATCACCTTGGCCGGGACTAAATCTTTGACGGCAGTGTCGGGCCTGCCTCCGCCTGACGCTGCACGGCTTGGGCGGCTACTGCTCGGTCGTCGAGTGGGGCTCTGCCGCGCTCGACGACTTCAACCGGCTCCGGATCAGCTGGCGCACGCCAAGCCGACATCCACTGCTCTGCATCTTGGCCTTTCGCGGAATCGTTCATCCGCCCTACGGTATACGGATCCCGCTAGGCCACACCTCGAGGGCAATTTCTGCGAGCGCGGTCTGCCGCGCCTCGATTCCCGCCACTCGCCATTTACTACCCTGCTTGTCCCATAGTTCCTCGATGTTTGTTTGAGAGGAGACCAGCAGTGCCGATCCCGAATAGAGATGCGCCTTTTCTGGGAAAGAGACCATGGAGAGAGCTTGATTCCGCTTCCCCGCCAGGAGAGTCAAGTTTCCCAAACGGCTGACCCAGGAGTCGTGATCCTCTAGCCGCAAGTGATCTGCAGGTTTCTGTGGATATACATTCTCCACGTGTACTTTACCGTCACCCAGGACCACCTCTTCGCGTACATCATTCTGGATACGCAAGCTCTGCTCGATCTTAGCCAGAAGGTATCGGGATTGAGAAGGCTTTGGAATGGACGCGTCCCGGAAGTCTGACGCAAAGGTCTCATCATCCGGTATCCAGCCAAGAAGTTTCTGAATTACTGTATCCAGGGAGGTCCCTCTCGAAAGCTCCTTGGCGGCACCGAATATGTTCTCCTCCAGAAGCGTCGACTCCCTTCGGCCTACTACTGTCCAGCGCACGTAGTAGCTAATTGATGCATCTACTAGAGTTTGCAGATCGGAATATGCGTAGTTTCCGGACGCGGACAGCAGAAGTGGATAGAGGGCGTCTGCGCTCATCGCCTTTATTTCACCAAGAGACGTGTCGAAATTCGCGTCTCCGGTGTCCGCGGTTATGAGTTCAGCATACCGAACGGCCGCTCCTTCGAGTTCGGCAGAGAATGCGGCGACACCATATTCTTGCGGGCGCTTATCGAAGTGCCCGCTGAGGTCCTTTCGGATAGTTGCATACAGGCTGTGCGATTTCACATCGCCGTGCTTTGACACCCAGAAGTGTCGCAGGAATTTCTCAATCTCTTCTCGTCGATCAAACCCGTCAAGGAGAGACCTCCACGCATCGTTCACGCGAGACTTCTCATAGTCACTCCTACTCTTTTCCATCAGGAAGTTTCGAACGAGGTCTACAGTGGAAAGATCCTTGCCTCGCGAATTTATTGTCTCGAATACCTCGTTTGCGTCACTGGAGGAGGGTGTTTGAATTTCCACAAAAACTAGGCCGTTAATCAGGCACTCGCGCAAGGAGTCCAAATAGTCCAAGCGTGCCTCGTTATCGGCGTGTACCTGTAGGCGGCTTGTGATCTTTGATCGGAAGTTGGTGTAGGCGTCCAGGATCAGCTTATGAGAAGGCCGAGTGGGGTTCTCAACTCTCGGGCACTCTCCGGTAATCTCACTCCAATCCTGAATGTTGTCGCGGAAGAAATCTCGGTCGAACAATGACAGCACCAGGAAATATTCCATGGGCTCTTTTCGGCCTGACTTGCGGGCAATGTAGTCTCGTTGGATGTTATTCGCGCTGGACATGCCCTCCGGGGATTTCATTCCCCAAAGGATGTCTCTGATTACGGAGATCAGGATGGTTGAGGTTGTCAATCGCTGCTGGCCATCGAGAAGCGAGCGCCCCTGGACTGAGTCTGCGGTTATAGTCACTACGGGGCCTATGAAGTACTCAGATGCCGACTCTCGGCCGCTTTCTCGAGCCTCTTTGAATTTCTCGATGTCTGCCCAGAAGACATCTACCTCCTTTTTTGTCCATGCGTACTGACGTTGGCTATCGTCAGGGACAGTGACCACTGGGTTGTTAGCACCTATGAGCTGACCGAGGGTTTGGCGTGCTGCCTGCTTGATGATGGCCACGTCTGGACCTCCTGCTCGATTCGTGAAAGTTGAGCGTACCGCTCAGGCCCGGGCAGTGTGGTTGCGAGGGATGATTTGCGAAGGATCTCCACCGTCGCCCGCTTCTTTTCCTGAGAGCGAGTCGCGATCCAGCAGCCCGCTGGTACATTTGACGATCACATACCGATGCTTCAGCGGCTGCCAGAACTGGTGGGGGATATGAGTTTTTCGAATGAGAATACGGCAGCGCATCACCTCTACATGATCCTGCAGGGAGTTCGTGATTCCGGGGAGGATAATCATGTGGCGGGCTGGTGCAGTGTGCTTGGTGTTGATTGGGGCAACATTGAATTTGCGCGACGCCACTCCGAGGTCGTGGCACTCCTGCAGATGACGATTCGGCAATTGGACGCCTTGCCTGAGAGGTCTCGTCTGAGATGTGAGCGGTACGTGGGCGCATGGTGGACGGCGGTAATGCAGCCAATTATCAATTGGTCGGATACGGCTCGACCTGCCCATGGAATTATTGACGAAGATAAGCTTGACCACCTGGAATCCACTGCGGAACTAATCTCGGGTAATCTTGTGGGATCCGGCGCGGCGCCGCGAAGCGCTGATCTCGATGAGATGACGAGGCAGTGTCATGAGTGGATTAACCTATTGACCTCTATGGGAGAGGGAGAAATTTTCGGGCCTGTGCGAGATGAGTTGATTTCCCAGATACGTCACTTGATCTGGCTCATCGAGAATGTAGGCTTGTTCGGTGGTGCCAGGGTATCGGGAGAGGCCAGTACTGTTATTGGCTCGCTTGCTCAGGCTGGGGCGACGCTAGTAAATGCGCAGCCAAACAATGCTAGCCGGTGGAAGACTGCTTTGCTCGCTCTGATCGCGGCATGTGTAGTCTTCAATCAGGCGTCGCCGATTATTCAAGAGTCGATCGCTTCCGGCGAAGGTCTCATCAAGGAGATTTCCACCGTCGTGGATAATCTCCAGGAAGATGAGAAGTAGGAGGTCGCGACCCGGGTGGCGGATGATGCAGAGACTCGGATTGCAAGGGAATTTAACCTGATCGCTAGCGGCTAATGTCCCGCTGCGATAGCAGAGTACGTCCACACATCGGCCGGAAGATCATGCTCCAGTCGCCATGTGATCGCCATCGGCTTGCTGTCGGTGTGCTCCACGTACGTTGCTGGTCCCAGGAGCATCCAGGGCTGGGACTTGCCGATGTCGTTGTACTTGTAGCGGCGCATGAACAGGAGGATGTGGCTGCCCTGTTGCGTGTGATAGCGATAGCGCAGACCTGTACGCGAGGTCTCCGCGGTGGCGTTCTGTGATTCCCAGTGGAACAGGGTGGGGCTCAACGCGTAGTCCTTGAAGCGGATGGTGGGGGAGAAGTCCTTCTCGTTCTTCTCCAGCGTGATCAACAGGGCGTCCGTCTGGATCTCGTCGACCCACTGGACGCCCTGAGCGAAGGACCTAGGCATCTGGCCACCGAAGCGGGCCACGCCGAGAGCAGCCAGGATCTCAGAGCGGTTGTAGGCGCTGTGGACCTTCAAAGGGATGTGGCGATGGGGGCCCGACAGTGGGATCGGGAAGTGGTCTGACCGCTCGATCACGTATGACAGGACCTGTCGGAGCTCATCGCGGAATACGGGCTGCGAGCGCAGTGATTCGAAGCCTTGCTGGAAGCTGGTGAAGCCTCCGGCGTTGTCCCACAGGTTGAAGAAGAGCATGTGGGCATACGTCTGGTCGGTGGGAGTCAGGGCCTCGTACGAGGGAGTGTCGTCTGAGAGCAAGCGAAGGTAAGCGCTGGCTCGCTCGGGGTCGTCGATGTGGAGGAACGCGTGGACGCGCTTGAGAAGCGCCGCTTCTTCTGACGGTGCTGGATCGTCGACGAGGCCGGCCTTGCGGAGGACCGCTGTCCAGGAGTTGTCGCTCTTGTAGAGCTCCTTGATCTCCCGGCGGCTCTCGCGGAGATAGTCCGCTAGACGTGGTGTGTCGTATGCCTTGGCCTCGGTCACCAACGTCTTGATGGTGGCGCCCAGTTGGGTGCGGATGTTGTCGAGGACGAGGTCCTTCGACTTGCCCTCCAAGATGATCTGGCACCCAGAGGGAAGCTGTGGGAAGTCCCGCTCGATGTGGTCGACGAGTCGGTTCCGGGTGAGGTTCGTCAGTGCGCGGAACTGCTCCTCAAAGCGGAACTCCGCTCGGTGCTGGCCGATGAAGTCCAGGACCGTGAGTACTGGCTTCGTCTCCGTGCGGCGCAGGCCACGGCCCAGTTGCTGAAGAAAGATCGTGGCGCTGTTCGTGGGGCGCAGAAGCAGCAGGGTGTCGACGTCAGGAATGTCGAGACCCTCGTTGAACAAATCGACGGAGAAGATCACTTGAAGCTTGCCGTCGCGCAGGTCACTCAGTGTCTGCGCTCGTAGGGCAGCAGGCGATTCGCTGTCGAGTGCTGCGGCCTGGAATCTGGCCTTGCGGAAAAAATCGGCCATGAAGTGGGCATGAGCCTTGGTTACGCAGAAGCCCAAGGCTCGCATGGCCCCTGGGTTGGAGATCTTGTCCCGGATCTGCTTCACCACAATGCGAGCCCGAGCGTGGTCGCCCGTATAGAGGTTGCCGAGCTCGCGATCCGCGTAAGTGCCCTTCTGCCAACCGAGGTTGGTCAGGTCCGTGCCATCCGGGATGCCGAAGTAGTGGAAGGGGCACAGCAGATCGTTCTCAAGGGCTTCCCACAGCCGCATCTCCGCAGCGATGCGGCCCTTGAAGAACTCGTCCTGCACATTCCGCCCGTCCATCCGCTCAGGGGTAGCGGTGAGGCCCAACAGTTCCTTCGGCGTGAAGTGGTCGATGACCCGGCGGTAGGTGGTGGCTGTGGCGTGGTGGAACTCATCGATGACGATGATGTCGAAGTGGTCTGGACTGAGCTGTTCGAGTCGCCGAACGTTCAGGGACTGGACACTGGCGAAGACGTGGTTCCAGTCTCGGGGGTCTTCACCGCCGTGGAGCAGCTCTCCGAAGGACGCGTCGTCGAGTACCTCGCGGTACGTGCGCAGCGACTGCCGAAGAATCTCCTTGCGGTGGGCCACGAACAGCAGCCTTGGGTTTCCGTCGCCAAACTTCTTGCGCAGAGCTCGGTAGTCCAGCGCCGCCATCACCGTCTTACCCGTGCCAGTCGCTGCGACAAGGAGGTTGCGGTGCCGGCTGCGAATCTCCCGCTCGATGGTGAGGCGTTCCAACATGTCCCGCTGGTGCGGGAAGGCGCGTACTTCAAGTCCGGAGAGGTTGATCTTTAGGTCGGTTGCGGAACCGGTGCCGCCCGCTTGGGCAAGGGCCCGATCGAGTCGCTCTCCATCGTCGTCGGGGTCGTACGACTCGAAGGCGATGTCGTTCCAGTACGCGTCGAAAGTCGCCTCGAACTTGTCCAGTACCGAGGGAGTCGCCACCGACGACAGGCGTACGTTCCACTCCAAGCCGTCGAGCAGTGCAGCCTTGGATAGGTTCGAGCTGCCGACATACGCGGTGTCGAAGCCGCTATTGCGTCGGAACAGCCATGCCTTCGCGTGCAGTCGAGTAGACCGGATCTCGTAGTTGACCTTGACCTCGGCACCGAAATCGCGGACAAGGCGGTCGAGCGCGAGCCGATCGGTGGCACCGATGTAGGTCGTCGTGATGACCCGGATTGGTACGCCCCGCTCCTTGGCGGCACGGAGCGAATCCTCCAAGACCCGGATGCCGTACCACTTCACAAACGCGCACAGCAGGTCGATGCGGTCTGCCGTGGCCAACTCGGCTCTCAACTCAGCGCCCAGGCTGGGGTCATCCGACGCGTTGGTGATGAGCGACGTCTCGGAGAGGGGTGTGAGGGGACGCAGCGCGTAGACGCCTGGAGCCTCCTGCTCGGCGAGGGTCAGGAGCTGCCGTGGGCCATCGACGATGGTACCGACGGCCTCGTCCGCGTCCGGCGCACTCTCAGCGAGCGACTTCAGGATCTGGTTCGCGGCGGCGACCTGCTTGTCGTGGGGCAGCTGACTTAGCCTGCGTCCGACTGCCTCAGCGATGTGGCGGGCGAGCACGTGCGGAGAGGACTCCGCACTGACTTCCTCGTGGATGGCTTTCCAGCCTGATGCTTCGAGCTGCTCTATCTGACTGTGCAGATTCCGGGTGATGAGCTGCTCGTAGACACCTGCGACTGGCTGCGCCAGATCCCCCGGTTCCGCCACCCGATACTCCCTCGATTGCGCACGTTGATATGGCTCGTCCCGACTGCAGTTCTAACAGCAGCCGCTGACAATCGAGGGTGTTACACCCAAAGGTGATCGCCTTTGAGCGTGCTACGCAATCGAGGGAGCCACATCACGCGTCGCTGCCGTGGCACTCCCCATACCCCCGCCCCGACCCACACCAACAAGACGCCCCCCGCTCCGGCGGCCAAGCCTCAGCCCGACCCCGGGCCGCCAGCGTCGTCGCATACTGCGGCAGCAGCGAGGCATCCCCAGGTGAAGCCCCCTCCGAAGCGGCGAACGCCTCATAAGAAGGAACCGTGCCCGTCACGATCCCCAAGTTCGGGGTGCCCGAAGCCGCAAGCTCCCTCAGTGAGCCCTCTATCGTCGCGAGGTGCTCCTCATGGGACGGGTATTCCTCCGCCAAGGACGGATACGCCGTCAGCAGTTCCGTCAGTTCCGGGGCCGGCCAGTGGAGGACCGCCACCGGGAACGGGCGGGACAGCGCCTCCCGGTATGTGCCCAACTCGGCGCGCAGGCGGGAGATTTCCGCCTCCAGTTCCGCCGGGTTGTCCGAGCCCAGGGACCAGACGCGCTTGGGGTCGTGGAGTTCGTCCAGGGAGACCGGGGAGGAGTGGAGGGTGTCCGCGAGGGAGTCCCAGTTGTCGTGGGGGAGGCCCAGCATGCGGCGTACGCGGTGGCGGCCGAAGAGGACCGGGTGGGTCGCGTACGGGGGTTCGGGTACGTCCGTCAGGAGGTGGGTCGCCGCCTCCGTGAACGTCTGCTGTGCCGCTTCGAGCTCGTCGTGGGACTCCAGGGACTCCGCCACGATCACCCAGGGGGCCGGGTCGCGGGGTGACGCCGCGCGGACGCCCTCGATGATCGCCTTCGCCTCCGCCTCGTGCCCGTACTCCCAGAGGTTGGCCGCCTTGAGGGCCCGTACCAGGAACGGGTTCTCCAGGGGGGTCTCGCTGGAGAGGAGACGGTCGTAGAAGGCGGTGGCTCGCGGGCGGTCGTCGGCCAGTTCGAGGTGGGCCGCAGCCTGCAGCAGCAGGTGCTCGGCGTCCTCGGGGTAGAGGCCGGCGGTCCGCTCCAGGCGTGCTGCTTCGGCGTTGTGGTCGACGTACTCGGCAGACGTGTCGGGGCGCATGGTGGACACCGTACTGCCGACCGCCCGGCGGAGGAGAGGTATGGGCAGGCCAGGGGTGAGATCGGCGGTGGGGGCGTGAGGAGTCGTGGGTGGTCGTGAGCGGTGGGGAGGGGGCGGCTCGTTCATGGGGATGGTGAGTTGGGGCCTCAGCCCTTATCGTGCGGCCCCAGCCACCGCCGAGGCCACCGCACGGAGGGAGGCGTACGCGCATGCGAGTCCCCGTCGTCCATCAACAGGCCCGGCGGCGGCGTGCCCGCTACGCCCGCCTCCTCTGGAACGGCGCCGAGATCCTCGTAACCCTCGGTGTCGTCCTCATGCTCCTCGTCGTCCACCAACTGTGGTGGACCAACCGACAGGCCAGGGAGGGCGCCGAGAGAAAGGTCCAAGCCCTGGAACAGGAGTGGGCGGGAGAGGGGGACGGGGGATCCGTCTCGGACCGTGGCTCCACCACCCCCGGCGACGGGGACAGCGACAGCGATGGTGACCGTGCCGGTGCCGGCTCCCGGTCCGCGCCGGACTCCGCCTCCGCCACCAACCCCACCCCCCGCCCCCGCTGGACCCAGGCCTACGCCATCCTCGCCATCCCCCGTCTCGGCCTCCGCGTCCCCGTCGCGGAAGGCATCGGTAAGGGGAACGTGCTCAACAAGGGGTACGTCGGCCACTACCCGGGGACCGCGCAGCCCGGGCGGGCCGGGAACTTCGCGCTGGCCGGGCATCGGAACACCCATGGTGAGCCGTTCCGGTACATCAACCGGCTGCGGCGGGGGGACCGGATCGAGGTGGAGACTCCGGCCGCCGTTTATACGTACGTCGTCGACAGGACGCTGGCGCAGACCTCGGCGGGGGACGGTGGAGTGATCCGGGAGATCCCTCGCAGCGAGGTCAGGCCCTCGTACGGGTACACCGACCCCGGCTACTACCTCACGCTCACCACGTGCACTCCCGAGTACACGTCCAAGTACCGCCTGGTGGTCTGGGGGAAGCTCGGTTCCATGCGGCCCCGCTGAGCCGGTCCGCTGAGCCACCTCGCTGAGCCAGCCCCTCCCCGAGCAGCCCGGCCCCCGAGCAGCCCGGCCCCCGCCGGATCACTTCTCCTTCACCTCGTCGTAGCGGCCCAGGAAGTCCGGCCTGCCGTTTCGTATCCGGTGGAGGAAGAGGCCGTTGACCCAGCGGAACTGTTTGGTCACCGGATCGAACTCGATGGTCTTGGCGAGCCCCTTGTGGGTGGTCTGGCGGAGCCTGCGCACCATGGCGCCCCGCTCGGGCTCGACACTGCCCAGCTCGCGCAGGCCCTGGGCGACGAAGAGCAGCGCGTCGTACGCCTCCACCGCGAAGCGTTCGACGGTGCGTACCCCGTAGCGCTTCTTGTACGCCGCCACGAAGCGTGCCGCGGTCGGCAGCTCGGCCGGGTCGACATAACTCGTGGTGATCACCCAGCCCTCGGCCGCCGCGCCCGCCTCCGTGAGGAACGCGGCCTCCAGGACCGGCTCCGGCGCCATCCGCGTACCGCCGAATCCGGCCTGTTCCAGTGCGCGGGCGCACCGGGCGGCCCGGTGCGGTGAGGAGCCGCCGTACACGACGGCCTCGGCGTCGGCGGCGAGCACGGCGGCGGCGACCGGGTCGAAGTCCTCGCTGTCCGCGGGGACGACGTGGGTCGTGGTCGTGCCCTCGGACGGCGGGTACGCGGCCACGTCCTTGACGATCTGCCAGCTGGTGAGGCCGGCCGCCTTGTCGTCTATGAGGGCGGTCCTGCGGCTCTCCTCGCTATGGGTGAGGTAGTGGATGAAGGGCGTCGACAGGGCGTTCTCGTCGGGCCTGAGCTGGAAGTACGCGCGGGTGGTGGACTGGATGGTGGACCGGGCGTACAGATCGGCGCCGGAGGAGACGGTCACGATGGGCAGCAGGGCCTTCTCGTAGCGGTTGACGACGGCCTCGGCGGAGACGCTGCCGGTCGGGCCGAGGACGACGTACACGTCCTGGTCCGCTACGAACTTCCTGGCCACCTCGGTGGCCCGCTTCGCCTCCCCGGCGTCGTCGAGGACCTTCAGGGCCAGGTCGAACGTGCGGCCGTCGCGGGAGCGGGAGTTGAAGTCCGCCACGGCCTGCCTCGCGCCCCGCTCCTGTGCCAGGCCGATCGCCTTGTCCGGGCCCGAGAGGTCCGCGTGCAGACCGATGACGTACCGGGGCAGGGGTTCCGAACGCGTCGCTCCGTCGCCGTCGTCGTCGGCCCTGGGTCTGGTGGCCGCCCACGCCGCCAGGCCTCCGCCGGTCAGGACCACCGCGGCCGCCGAGCCCAGCGTCAGCAGGCGGCGCCGGGATACGGCGGGTTCCTCCAGCGGCTGCACGAGCGTGGTCGGGCCGGGGCCGGGGTCGGGCAGGGCCAGTACGGCGGACGAGCGTTCCGCGATCAGCCGGGGCAGCGAGGGCGGCAGCCAGTCGTCAGCCCCTTCACTCACCCCTTCAGCCGCCCCCTCACCCGCCTGTTCGCCTTCCTCTTCGCCCGCCCGTCCGGCCTGTTCACCCGCCTGTTCACCCGCCTCTTCGTCCGCCCGTCCGGCCTTCCAGTCATCCGCCCGTTCACCCTCGCTTTCGCCCTTCCGGTTGCTCTCACCGGCCAGGGCGTCGCGCACCTCCTGTGCGGTGGGCCTGGCCGCCGGGTCCTTGGCGAGGCAGGCGGTCAGCAGGGGGACCAGGGTCCACGGCACGGCGTCCAGGTCCGGTTCCTCGTGGACCGTGCGGAAGATGACAGCGGCCGCGGTACCGGTGCCGAACGGGCGGCGGCCGGTCGCCGCGTACGCCAGGACGCAGCCCAGCGAGAAGACGTCGCTCGGCGGGCCGATGTCACCGCCCTGCGCCCGTGCCTGTTCGGGCGAGAGATAGCCGGGCGAGCCGATCACCACGTCGCTCGCGGTCAGCGCGGTGGCACCGGTGGAACGCGCTATGCCGAAGTCGATCAGCCGGGGGCCGTCCAGGGCGAGCAGGATGTTGCCCGGCTTGACGTCCCGGTGCACCAGGCCCGCGGCGTGCACCTCGGTGAGCGCCTCGGCCAGCCGGGCGCCCAGCGCGCGGACCGTACGCTCCGGCAGCGGCCCGTGCAGCGTGACGGCCTCGGCCAGCGACGGACCCGGTACGAAGGCGGTCGCCAGCCAGGGTTCGCGGGCCGCCGGCTCCGCCGCGGTGACCGGTACCAGCCACTGTCCGGTGAGGCCGCTCGCCGCCTCCGCCTCGCGCCGGAACCGGGCGCGGAAGTCGTGGTCGGCCGCGTACTCGGCGCGGATCACCTTCAGCGCGACCAGTGCCCCGCCCGTCGAACGGGCCAGGTAGACCACGCCCATGCCGCCCGCGCCGAGCCGGCCGAGCAGCCGGTAGCCGCCGACGAAGGGCGGGTCGCCCGGTTTCAGGGCGCGCACTGCCGAGTGCCCCTCGGACGGCGTCCCGCTCACCGCTACACCTCGGAGGGGGCATCACCGAGGAAGCGGAACCGGCCGCCCTCGACCTGGTGCAGGAAGATGCCCCAGCCGGCGAACGTGCCGTCCTCCGGCTTGAACGAGAACTCCTTGGTGATGCCCTTGTAGCGGCTCTTGCGCAGCAGGCCCACCAGCTCTTTGCGCCCCGGCGGCCGTCCGCCCTTCGTGGCCTTGACCAGCTCCTGGAGGACGAGGTTGACGGTGTCGTACGCCTCGGCCGCGTAGTAACCGGGCGCGGCGCCGAAGCGTTTGCGGAAGGCGGCGGTGAAGGTCTCCGCGGCCGGTACGGCCGCGGGGTCGATGAAGGACGCGGTCATCAGCCATCCCTCGGCCGCGTCCCCGGCCAGCTTCAGGAACGCCGGGTCGATCACGGCCTGCGAGGCGAACCGCGGCCGGTCGAAGCCGGCCGCCGCCAGTTCGCGGGCCACCAGGGCGGCTCCCTCGGTGTAGCCGGCGTAGATGAAGGAGCCGATCCCGGCCCGCAGCATGTCGGCCACGACGGGTCCCATGTCCCGCGTGTCCTCCGGGACCACCCGGGGGTAGGCCGGCCGGCCCAGTTGGCGCAGCATGGTGGCGTTGATCCCGGCGGACTCCTGGGCGTACGTCTGCGCGGTGCGGTCCTGGAGGAGGCCGGGGCGCAGGGCTCCCTTCTGCTTCATGAGATAGACGCTCATGGGGAGCGAGAGGGCCGCGTCGCTCGGGCGGCAGTGCACGAAGGACCGGTACTCCCGCGAGGTCAGGAGCAGTCCTCCGGCCGAGACCGACAGCAGGGACAGCAGCGCCTCGTCGTACGTGCCGAGGACCGCCTGGGCCGTCTCGTCGTTGGTCGGGCCGAGCACGGCGAGGACATCGGCGTCCTGGATCAGCTTCTTCGCCGCGGCCGGCGCCCGACCCGCGCTGCCCCCGTCGTCCACGGTCTTCAGAGTGAGCTCGAAGGGCTTGTTCCTGCGGGCGTTGAACTGCTCGACCGCCAGCCGCGCGCCCCGCTCCTGCGCCTCTCCCGCCGTCCGCCGGGACCCGCTCAGATCCGCCTGTACGCCGATGGCCCAGCGGCGGGCCCGCGGTGTCGACGCGCCCGGCGTGTCCTCGTCGCGCAGGGTGGCCCAGGCCGCGGTTCCGCCCGCCGCGAGGAGCAGTGCCGCGCCGGAGGCCAGGAGCAGCCGCCGTCGGCCGGGCGACGCCGGTTCCGCTTCCGTCGGTGCTTCGGCCGGTGCGTCGGCGACGGTCGGCTCGATGTCGGGAAGCGCCAGCATCTCGGCCGAACGGTCGGCGATGACCCGTACGACGTCCTCGGGCAGCCAGTCGATCTGCCCGCCGTCGGGGACCGCGTCCTCGACCAGCAGCACAGTGCCGAACTGCTCGGCCGTCGGACGGTCCGCCGGGTCCTTCGCCAGGCACAGCCGCAGCAGCGTCAGCAGTTCGACGCCCCCGGTGTCCTCCGTGTCCTCCTCGGCCTCGATGCCGGAGAGGTCGGGTTCGTCGTGGACCGTGCGATAGAGCAGGGCGTCGGCCGTGCCGGTGCCGAACGGCGGACGGCCGCTCGCCGCGTACGCCAGCAGGCAGCCCAGCGAGAAGATGTCGCTCGGCGGGCCCACCGCCTCGCCACGTGCCTCGGCCTGCTCGGGGGAGAGGAAACCGGGCGTGCCGACCACCATGTCGGCGGAGGTGATCGCGGTCTCGTCGGTCGCGCGGGCGATCCCGAAGTCGATGAGGCGCGGGCCGTCCACGGCGAGCAGCACGTTGGCGGGCTTGACGTCGCGGTGGACGAGACCGGCGGCGTGCACCTCGCGCAGCGCCGCGGCGAGCATCCGGCCCAGGACCCGCACGCTGCGGGCGGGCAGCGGGCCGTGGCGGGCGACCGCCTCCTCCAGCGAGGGGCCGGGCACGAAGGCGGTGGCCAGCCAGGGCTCGTCCGCGTCCGGGTCGGCGCCGGTGACCGGCACCGCCCAGGGGCTCGTCACCCGGCGGGCCGTCTCGACCTCCCGGCGGAACCGGGCGCGGAAGTCCGGCTCGTCCGCGTACTCGGCCTGGATGACCTTGACGGCGGCCAGGGACCCGGCCTCCGTACGGCCGAGATAGACCACGCCCATGCCGCCCGCGCCGAGGCGGGCCAGCAGCCGGTGTCCGCCGATCGAGGCGGGGTCGGTGGGGAGCAGACGCTCGCTCATCGCGCCGCCTCCAGCTCGGTCTCGACGCGGTTCAGCATCTGGAGCGCTCCCTGCCGCAGGGCGGAGTTGACATCTTCGTCGGACCGCCCCTCGGAACCCCTGCCGACGACGGCCACGGTGACCTGGCCCAGACGGCTCTGTATCCAGTAGTAGTAGAGAGGACCCCCCAGTTCACCGCTGTAGTACTCGCCGCCTTCCGTGAGCGTGTCCTCGGAGGTGAAGTTGCCCATCAGGCCGAAGTGCGCGCCCTGGGAGAGCAGTCCGCTGATCCGCTCGTTCTGGCGGAGCTGCTGATCGGGGCAGCGCAGCGCCTCCTCCAGGGTCCCGGCCATCTCCCAGTCGGCGTCCTTCACGGCCCGGTGCACGGTGACGGTCGCGGTGACGCGGATCGGGCCCTTGCCATCCTCCGCGGGCAGCTCGCTGTTGCGGGCGAGGTTGGCGAGCACCGTCGAGGGCAGCGGCTCGCGCTGCCAGACACAGTCCTGGTCGAGTACGGGCCAGGAGGCGGGGTCGCTCTCGTACGGGCTGTGCCTGACGAAGCCGGGGCCCCAGTCGGCGGGTGCCGCCACGACGGTGCGGGCCAGGCGTAGGGCCGCTGCGCGGGTCTTCGGCGCGCGGTCGGGATCGGGGGTGAAGTCCAGGCTCGTGGCCCCGGCGCTGGGGCTGGGGCTCGGACTCGGGCTGGAGCGGGTGTCACCGCTCGCGGTGGCCCGCGGGGAGCCGCTGGTCCTGGTATCGGCGGGCTTGGCGGCTCCGCCGCCCCCGTCGTCCCCGTCCCCCGAGCATCCGGCCAGCAGCAGCCCGGTCGCTAAGACACCGACACACTGCCGCACACGTCTTCGGTACACCTGCAACACCCCCAACTCCCCACGCCCGTACGCGCGTTCCTCCCCCGCTGGGAGCGTAGCGACTATGCCCCCGGGGTACTACGGCCTTGCCGGAGCCTGTTGTTCCTTGTTCCTGGCCGCTCACCTGTGGCAGTGGCTTCTGGAGGCGATCCTGTATAACGGCAGGAGGCCGCAGAGTCGGCTGAACCAGAAGAACCAGAAGAACGAGCAGGACCAGAGGACGGGAGGGCAGCCGATGACACGGACCTGGGCGCAGCTCAAGCCCGCCGTTCTCCTGTTCGTCCTCCTCCTTCAGGTGGCGCTCCTCGACACCGGCAGCCTCGCCGGAGCCGTCGCCGTCACGTTCGCGGCGACCGCCGCGGCCGGGTCCGCCCTCGCCGCCTGTTCCCTCATCGCCTCACGGCTCGCGCCCGCCGTACCCCGTACACGGGTCCGTACGGCCCTCCGCGACCGTGAGAAGCGCACGGCGTTCCTGCCGCAGCGCGACCCCGACGCCCGGGGGCGCAGGCGTCCCCGAGCACCCGGCCGTTCCCTCCTGACGGCCGCGTAGGGGACCACTCTTCGGGACTCGGGACTCGGGACTCGGGATTCGAGACTCCGGGACTCGGGACTCCGGGAATTGGGATTCGAGACTTCGGGACGCTCTCAGAGCGTTCGCGGGAGATTTCCGGAGAACCTCAGCAGACCCCCGCGCGGGTCGTCATGCCGACGTACGTCACGTCTCATCTCCTCGGCACGACGAGACCCACGGAGGGCTCATCCATGTCCGGCTTCTCTTCTCTCTTCTCCTCCTTCATGTCCGCCTTCGCGAGCCTCGTCGAGGGGCTCGCCGAACTGCTCGAACCGCTCTTCCAGGCCTCGGCGGCGGCAGCCGCGATCGTCCTGTTCACCGCGCTCGTTCGACTCCTCGTGCATCCCCTGTCCCGGGCCTCGGCGCGCGGGCAGCGGGCGCGGGCCGCCCTGCAGCCGCAGATCGCCGCGCTGCGCAAGAAGCACGGCAAGAACCCCGAGAAGCTCCAGAAGGCGGTGCTGGAACTGCACGCCAAGGAGAAGGTGTCGCCGCTCTCCGGCTGCCTGCCCAGCCTCTTCCAGCTGCCGGCCTTCTTCCTCCTCTACCACCTGTTCTCCAACTCGCAGATCGGCGGCGAGGCCAACTCCCTGCTCGCCCACCAGCTCTTCGCCGCCCCGCTCGGCGGCCGGTGGGCGGACGCCCTCGGCGACGGTGGGGTCTTCGGTGGTGCCGGGCTGGTGTACCTGGCCCTGTTCGTGATCGTCGCGGTCGTCGCCACCTTCAACTACCGGCGTACGAAGCGGATGATGGCCGCCAGTGCATCGGTGACCCCGGTAACCGGCGGCGCCCAGGGTGAGCAGCAGGTGCCCGGGCTCGGCGCGATCACCAAGGTCATGCCGCTGATGTCCTTCCTCACACTGTTCACCGTGGCGGTGGTGCCGCTCGCCGCCGCGCTGTACGTGGTGACCAGTACGACGTGGAGCGCGATCGAGCGGGCCGTGCTGTACCGGGACATGCCGGGGGCCGCGCCGGCCGCCGCCGTGCTCGGCTGACGCGGCGGGGGCGCGTGGCTCGGGCGTGCAGTTTGAGAGGGCGGCTTGGGTGGGCGGTTACGGTCCAGTCCGTGAACCAGGTCTTGCGGACTGGACGTCGACCTTGGACGATCGACCAGTCCTCCGATGGCTGCACCCGTCGGACGGGCCGCCCGCGATCAAGGGAGATTGTGATCATGAAGCTGCTGCGAGTCGGCACGACAGGGGCCGAGCGGCCCGCGCTCCTCGACGCTGAGGGAGTCCTGCGGGACCTGTCGGGCGTCGTGCCGGACATCGACGGGGCGCTGCTCGCCGACGACGCGGCGCTCGGCCGGATCCGTACCGCCGCCGAGGCCGGGGAACTGCCCGTGCTCGACGCGGACGGGCTGCGGGTCGGCCCGCCGGTCGCCCGGATCGGCAAGGTCGTCTGCATCGGCCTCAACTACCACGACCACGCCAAGGAGACCGGCGCCGAGCCGCCCGCCGAGCCGGTGATCTTCTTCAAGGCGGCGGACACGGTCGTCGGGCCGTACGACACCGTGCTGGTGCCGCGCGGCTCGGTGAAGACCGACTGGGAGGTCGAGCTGGCCGTCGTCATCGGGCGTACGGCCCGCTATCTCGGCTCGCACGAGGAGGCGCTCGCGCATGTCGCCGGGTATGCGGTGGCGCACGACGTGTCCGAGCGGGAGTTCCAGATCGAGCGGGGCGGGACCTGGGACAAGGGGAAGAACTGCGAGACGTTCAATCCGCTCGGGCCGTGGCTCGTGACGGCGGACGAGGTTCCCGATCCGCAGGGGCTGGGGCTGAAGTTGTGGGTCAACGGGGAGCTGCGGCAGGACGGGAATACGTCCGACCAGATCTTCCCCGTTGCCGAAGTCGTGCGGTACGTGAGTCAGTTCATGACTCTCTATCCCGGGGACGTCATCAACACCGGGACGCCGGCGGGTGTTGCTCTGGGGATGCCCGAGCCCAAGCCGTTCCTGCGGGCGGGGGATGTGGTGGAGCTGGAGATCGAGGGGCTCGGGCGGCAGCGGCAGGAATTCAAGCCGGCGTAGCGCTCCGCTGGGTGGGGTGGGTGGGGCGGGGGACTGCGGTGCGTTCCCCGCGCCCCAAGAAATGAGCTGAAAGATTGCGCAGTTCCCCGCGCCCCTGAAAGCCAAAAGATTGCGCCGTTCCCCGCGCCCCTGAAAAGTCCCCCCGTGCCTTAAAGCGTGGCCGCGAAGCGTTCCAGCGCCTCTACCACCATTGCGTGGTCCTCCAGTTGGGGGAGGCCCGAGACCACCACCGTGCCGATTACTCCTGCTCCCTCGACCGTGATCGGGAAGGCTCCGCCGTGGGCCGCGTAGACGTCGGGGTCCAGGCGGGAGGAGTCCTCGAACGTCGTGTTCTTGGCTCGGAAGCGGGTGCCGATCAGGAGGGACGAGGCGGCATAGCGGTCGACCACTCGGCGTTTGCGGTCGATCCAGGCGTCGTTGTCGGCGGTGGAGCCGGGGAGGGCGGCGTGGAAGAGCTGCTGGCCTGCCCGGCGGATGTCGATGGCGACCGGGGCGCCCTGCTCGCGGGCCAGTTCGACGAGGAGCGTGCCGAGGGCCCACGCGTCGTCGTACGTGAAGTGAGGGAGCGTCAGGCGGCGCTCCTGCTCCTCCAGTTCGGCAATGGTCGGTGCGGTGGGGGTGCTCACAGGATCACCGTCACGTTCTCGCGGGCCGAGCGGCGCGCGCCTTCCAGGACGTCCAGGGCGGTGGCGGCCTCCAGCGCGGTGACCGGGTTCTCGCCGGTGCCGCTCAGGGCGGCGGCGACGGCCGCGTAGTACGAGGGGTACGCGCCCGGGAGGGTCGGGACCGGGGTGCCGCCGCCGGTCGCCGGGGACTCGCCGGAGCCGACGCGGCCCCACAGCTCCTCGGGCTCGACGCCCCACTCCTTCTCCTTGCCCGCGACCGGGCGCTCGCCGTCGCGCAGGTCGGCCTCCTGGGGGTCGAGGCCGTACTTCACGTAACCGGCCTTCGAGCCCAGGGTGCGGAAGCGCGGGCCGAGTTGGGCGGTCGTCGCGGAGACGTAGAGGTGGGAGCGGACGCCGTTCGTGTGCGTGATCGCGATGAACGTGTCGTCGTCGGCCTCCGCGCCCGCGCGGCGTACGTCCGACTCCGCGTACACCGAGGCCGCAGGGCCGAAGAGGACCAGCGCCTGGTCGACCACGTGGCTGCCGAGGTCGTACAGCAGACCTCCGACCTCTGCCGGGTCGCCGGACTCGCGCCAGCCGCCCTTGGGTTCGGGGCGCCAGCGCTCGAAACGGGACTCGAAGCGGTAGACGTCACCGAGGCCGCCCTCGGTGATCAGCTTCTGGAGGGTCAGGAAGTCGTTGTCCCAGCGGCGGTTCTGGAAGACGGAGAGCAGCAGCCCGCGCTCGTCGGCGAGGGCGGCGAGCTCGCGCGCGTCCGCCGCCGTGCCGGCGATCGGCTTGTCGACGACGACCGGCAGGCCCGCCTTGAGGGCGGCCGTGGCGATCGGGACGTGCGTCTTGTTCGGGGACGCGATGACGACCAGGTCCAGCTCGTCGGCGCGCGGCCACAGCTCGTCGGGGGTCGCCGCGATCCGTACGTCCGGGAACTCGTCCCTCGCCTGCTGCTGCCGGTCCGCGTTCGACGTGACGACCGTGTCGAGGGTCAGGCCCTCGGTGGCGGCGATCAGCGGGGCGTGGAAGACGGAGCCCGCGAGGCCGTAGCCGACGAGGCCTACGCGGAAGGGGCCCTCGCGGACGGGGCCTTCGCCGAGGGAGGTGCCAGTGCCTGTACCAGTCATGCCTTCCACTTAAGCAACGCTGTTGCCAAAGTGCAAGCGCGGGGGACAATGGGGCTGTGGACGTACGCGACACAGGCGTACGCAGTGCAGGTGCACGCGGCACAGGCGCACGCGGTACAGGGAGGAACTGAGTGGCTGGGATCGGGGCTGGTTCCGGAGCGGCCCGGGTGGGCGGCGGGGTGAACCTGCTCGCGCTGCGCAGTCACAACGCCGCCCTGCTGCTCGATCTGCTGCGACGCGCCGGGCGTACGGGGATGAGCCGCCTCGAACTCGCGGAGCGTACGGGGCTGACGCCTCAGGCCGTCAGCAAGATCACCGCCCGCCTTCGGGAGGACGGGCTGGTGACCGAGGCCGGGCGGCAGGCCTCCACGGGCGGCAAGCCGCGCACGGTGCTGCGGCTGGTGCCGGAGGCCGGGCACGCGGTGGGGCTGCACCTCGACCGGGACGAGCTGCGGGTCGTGCTCGTCGATCTCACCGGGGCGGTCGTGGGGGAGCGGTGTGCTCCGCTGGATCTGGGGGCCGGGGCGGACGCGGTGTTCGACGTGGTCGTGGCGGAGTTCGGGGAGGTGGTGGCGGGGCTGGGGACGGGTGCGGAGGGTCAGGCCGTTGCCGGGTCCACCGTTCTCGGGGCCGGTGTCGCCATGCCCGGGCCCCTCGATCACACGCATGGCGTGCTGCACCGGGTGACCGGGTTTCCCGAGTGGGACGGCTTTCCGTTGCGTGATGCGCTGGCTCGGCGGCTCGGGGTGCCGGTCGTGCTGGACAAGGACACGAATGCCGCTGCGCTCGGGCTGGCGGTCGGGGGTGAGGCGGGGGCCTTCGCCTATCTCCATCTCGGTACGGGGCTGGGGGCCGGGCTCGTCCTCGGAGGGGCCGTGCATCGCGGGTCCCGGACCGGGGCGGGCGAGTTCGGGCACCAGGTCATCCAGCTGGACGGGCCGCCGTGTTCCTGCGGCAACCGGGGGTGCGTCGAGGCGTTGTGCCTCGCGGCGGTGGCCCGGGGGGATGTGGACGAGGCCGCGCGGGTTCTTGGGGAAGGGGCCGCGAATCTTGTGGGGCTTCTCGACATCGACCTTGTGCTGCTGGGCGGGCGCACGGTTGCCGCGGAGTCGGCGCGGTTCGTGAGGGGGGTCGGGGCGGTGCTTGATGCTCGGGCTCGGCGGGAGGGGGTGGGGATGCCTGTGCCTGTACGGGTTGCCTCCGGCGGGGTGCGGGGGGTTGCTGAGGGGGCGGCTCAGTTGTTGTTGGTGCCGTTGTTCGGGCGGGGGGAGGGGTGAGTTGTCGGGTGCGGGTGGGAGGGGCTGGGCGCGCAGTTCCCCGCGCCCCTAAAAGCGAAAAGATTGCGCCGTTCCCCGCGCCCCTGAAAGACGAAGGATTGCGCCGTTCCCCGCGCCCCTGGAAGCGCTGGAAGCGAAAGGGCTGCGCCGTTCGCCGTGCCCCTGGAAGACAAAAGATTGCGCAGTTCCCCGCGCCCCTGAGGTGGGTCGGCCCTGCCTTGCGCTGGGCCGATCGGGCGCAACCTCCGCCTCCGAACGGGCCCCGTGCCAGCGTGCCGGAGTTGGTGGGTGGGGGTGGCGTGGCAGGCTCCCGTGTCCATGCGACTGAGCAAGCCTGTTTGTCTCGCTGTCAGTGCTGCAGCCGCCCTCGTTCCCGTGCCCGCCGATGCCGCGGCCGGGGTGGATCAACGGCCGGGGCGGCCCACCTGTGCCGAGCCTGGGGGCGGGGAATTTCCCGTGCGTACGCGGATCCATGGGGGGCCCGCCGAGTACGACGCCGGGGGCGGGTTCCGGACCTGGTACATCGATCTCACCAACACCACCGACGCGACCTGCGGGAACATCCATCCGGTCGTCGTCCTCGTGGACGGGAAGCGGGCGTTGCGGCCGGAGCAGCCGCGGCTCGAGTTCTACGACGGGGAGCGGCCCCGCCCCGTCGGCTTCGAGCGGACCGAGCAGGACGAGAACATCGGGGTCCTCGGCGGCCCCGCGAGCGCGGCCAAGGGGGCCGAAGCCGAAGAGGCTCCCTTCCCCGGGTTCACCGTGGCGCCCGGCGCGACCCTCTCCGTCAAGGTGCGGCTCGCGGTCACCTCGGACGCCGTGGCCAACGACGTCGTCGCGCACGCGGCCGTCGTGCAGCGGCAGGGGGACGACGGCGACGACGGCGACTGGGTCGGGCAGTCGAACGACTACCGCTTCCGCATCCTCGGAGAGGGTGAGGGGGAGGAGGGAGACAGCGACGGGGTCGGGAAGGGCGAGGTCGGCGGCAAGGACAGTGCCGGCAGCACTGGTGGGCGGGACAGCGCCGACGCCTCCGGGCGCGTACCGGACGGCATTCCCTTCGCGGAGGAGCTGGCCCGGACGGGGCTGCACTCGACCCGGGGGATCCTCGCCGCGACGGCCGGCGCGCTCCTGCTCCTCGGCGCGGGACTGGGCGCACTGCTCGCGGCCCGCCGCAGGCGCTGAGGGCGCCGCGGGAGTCGCGGGATTCTCTGCCCGGGCTGCAGGCCGCCCCCTCCACCAAGATCGGGCGGATGGCTAGTCTGGAGGCGTCGGCACACAGCTGTGACGGCGTCCCCCACACCCGCGGCAGACCCGCACGGCTCACGCAGCACGCGTACGGCAGGAGACGGCACATGGCAGAGCGCAAGCCCATCGAATCGTGGCTCACCGACATGGACGGGGTGCTCATCCACGAGGGCGTGCCGATCCCCGGCGCCGACGCCTTCATAAAGAAGCTCAGGGAGTCCGGGAAGCCCTTCCTGGTGCTCACCAACAACTCCATCTACACGGCCCGCGACCTGCACGCCCGGCTGCGGCGGATGGGCCTGGACGTGCCCGTCGAGAACATCTGGACGTCCGCCCTGGCCACCGCCCAGTTCCTGGAGGACCAGCGCCCCGAGGGCTCCGCGTACGTCATCGGTGAGGCGGGTCTGACCACCGCGCTGCACGACATCGGGTACGTGCTGACCGACCACGACCCCGACTACGTGGTCCTCGGCGAGACCCGTACGTACTCCTTCGAGGCCATGACGAAGGCGGTGCGGCTGATCAACGACGGCGCCCGTTTCATCGCCACGAACCCCGACGAGACCGGCCCGTCCGCCGAGGGCGCGCTGCCCGCCACCGGTGCCGTGGCCGCGCTGATCACCAAGGCGACCGGCAAGCAGCCGTACTTCGCGGGCAAGCCGAACCCGCTGATGATGCGTACGGGACTCAACACCATCGGGGCGCACTCCGAGACCAGCGCGATGATCGGCGACCGCATGGACACGGACGTCCTGGCCGGCCTGGAGGCGGGCATGGAGACCTTCCTCGTCCTCACCGGTCTCACCGGTCGGGCGGAGATCGAGAAGTACCCCTACCGCCCGTCCACGGTCGTCGACTCCATCGCGGACCTCGTCGACCGCGTCTGAGCCACCCGTACGGAGCAGCGGACCCCCTCCCCGGATGCGACCGCACGCCCCGAGGAGGACGCTCCAGGTATCTGGAGGTTCACGATGGGTTCACTGCGACTGACTCTCTGTGCCGGGGTGGTGGCTGCCGCCGCGCTCGCCCCCACCGCGTACGCGGCCGACGGGGGAGTCTCCGTGACCCCGGGGTCCCCCGCTCCCGGCAGCGACATCCAACTGCGGGTCAAGGGCTGCTCGGGGATGTCCGGCACCGCCGCGTCCGAGGCGTTCGTCGCCGACGCGCAGCTCACCGGGGCGCCCGGGGTCCTCACCGGCGAGACCCGCGTCCGCTCGACGCTCGACCCCGGCACGTACGACGTCAAGGTCACCTGCGACGGCTTCGAGGACAAGGTCAAGGGCGCCCTCACCGTCGTCGACAAGAAGCAGCGCGAGAAGCAGCAGAAGCAGCAGAAGCAGGAACAGAAGGAACAGCAGCAGAAGAAGGAACAGCAGGGGCAGAAGGAGAAGCAGCCCGGGGACTCGGCCGCTTCGCCCGTCGCGCCCGCCTCCCCCGTCGCGCCCGTGCACGCGGGCGGCGGCGGTACCGCGCGGCTCGCCGTCGTCGACGCCCGCTCGGAGGGGCCCGGTACCCGGCACGCGGTGGTCGGGCTGGTCCTGGCCGGTGTCGCCGCCGTCGCCGTGGCGGTCCGCAGTGCCCGTCGGAGTCGCGGGAGTACCCGCGGTACGGACTGACCGGCCATGTCCGACCGGGAACACACCTCCGGCGGCGGCCGGCTGCTCATGGGCGTGGCCTGGGCGCTGCTGCTCCTCGGGCTGTGGCTGTGGGGGCGCGAAGTGACCGACGTGCGCCAGGGCATATCCGCGCCGACCACGGGTGACGTGGCGGCGGTCGGACGGCCCCTCGGTGTCGAACTGCCGCCCGCGGCCGAGCCGTTGGGGGACGCGCGACCCCAGCGCGTCGACATCCCCGCACTGGGCGTGCAGGCACCCGTGGTGACCCGCGGCCTCGACCCCCGCGGGGCGGTCGATCCGCCGCCGTACGGACAGCCGGGGACCGTCGGCTGGTACGGGGACGGGGCGCGGCCCGGGGCGGCCGGTACCGCGCTGCTCGTCGGGCACGTGGACACCGAGACCCGGCCCGCGGTCTTCTACCACCTCAGCGAGGTACGGCCGGGCGAGACGGTCCGGGTGGTCCGCGACGACGGCAGGGTCGCCGAGTTCACCGTCGAGGACGTCCAGGTCTTCACCCGGGACCGCTTCGACGCCGAGAAGGTGTACGGGACACGGCAGACCGGCCGCGCCGAACTGCGCCTGATCACCTGCGGCGGAACCTTCGACCGGGCGAGCCGCGCCTACACGGCGAACGTGGTCGTCTCCGCGTACCTCAGCGGTACGCGTCTGTGAGCCCCCGCACCCAGGAAGCCTCGCCCGATCCCTCGTATCGCACCTGGCCCGGTCGACGACCCGCTCCCCCCGGAGCCGTCGACCGGGCTGGTCCTCGACCGTGGGCGCCCGGGCTGCGGGAGTAACCCGGCGGCCGGCACGGGAGGTTCAGGGGCCCGTCCGCGCGTCTCGGACGCGCATCGGGAATGGTCGGACAGCCGGGGGCCGGGGCCGTCTGATAAGACTCTAGTTCGGATGGGCGCTCCGGCCTAGGGTCTGATTGACGCCAAGTCCCGTACCGGTGGCGCTGTGTTATCCGTGCAGCTAGTCGCGGGGGTCTAGGCGGGTCCGGGGCGCTCGCGGCCCAGTTCGGAGGCGTCCTCCGTGCCCGCGATCACGTCCGTCGCGACCTCGTCGATGGGCAGCCGGTGACTGCGCGCGTACTGGCGCAGCGCGATGAACGCCTCGTCCATCCCGGTCCGCCGGCGCTCGGCGAGCATGCCCTTCGCCTGCTCGATGCGTACGCGGCTGGAGAGGGCCTCCTGCAGCTGGCCCGTCAGTGTCCGGTACTGGGTGAACACGCGGTGGTTGGCGAGCCCGAGGGCGGCCGCGTCGGCCAGGGTCTGCGCGAGGAGCAGCCCAGTCTCGTCCGCCGGAGACGGAGACGGAGACGGAGACGGAGACAGAGACGGGGACGGGTGGGCCGGACCCGGCACGAACACGTTGAGGGCGCCGAGCGGGGTGCCGTTCCGGCGCAGGGGCACCGCGAAGGTGCTCCCGATGTCGTACCGCAGCGCCCGTTCCGTGAAGTCGGGCCAGCGCGAGGAGGCGTGGGCCGCGCGGATCGCGACCGGCGGGACGGGTTCTCCGCTGCCGTAGCTCTCCAGGCAGGGCCCGCCGTGGTGCTGGACCTCCAACAGGTCCAGCGCCAGCTCCTGTCGGCGGCTGCTCACACCGAACGACACCGTCTCGCCGCTCTCGATCAGCATGATGCCGGCCGCGGAGGCGTCCAGGAGGGCCACACAGTGGTCGGAGAGCCGTCGCAGGTACGTCACCGTGTCGAAGGTCTCGGAGAGCGTGTCCGCGGCTTCCACGAGGGCGGCCCCCAGCCGGCCCTCCCGACTGCTGTGGTGCATGTCCGCGCCCTTCCCGAGTCCGGCCACCGCCCCCGCACGTCCGTCCGGCGCCTACCCGGTGGGAAGGGGGTGTAACAGCTAGTGGACAAGGCGCGGACGAGCTCGTGGGCGGACCGACACGTATGTCAGGATTGGGACTTCGGACGGTGCACCCGAGGGGGAGTTTGATGTACGGGAGCAGGGGGGCTGTGTCTCTTTTCGCCACTGGAGGGGTGGCAAAGGCGTCCGTGGCGGTGGCCGGAGCTGTGCTGCTGCTGGCGGGGTGTTCATCCTCGGACGGCGACGGCGAGAAGGACCAGTCGGGCGCCAAGGTGAGCCAGCAGCCCAAGGACAAGGACCCGTTCTGGGTCAATCCCGATGGGAACGCTGCCGAGCAGGTGGCCTCATATGTGAAGGACGGCAAGAAGGACGACGCCGAGCTGATCCGCAAGATCGCCGAGCAGCCCACCGGTGAGTGGCTCACTCCGGAGAACGCCGAGCAGGAGGCGCGCGGCTTCACCGAGGCCGCCGCGAAGGCCGACCGGGACGCGCTGCTCGTCGTCTACAACATCCCGCACCGCGACTGCGGCCAGTTCTCCGGCGGCGGCGCCGCCGACGGCAACGCGTACCGGGGCTTCATCGACCAGGTCGCCAAGGGCATCGGCGACCGGGCGACCACGGTGATCCTGGAGCCGGACGCCGTGCTGCACATGGTGGACGGCTGCACCCCGGACGAGTTCCACGAGGAGCGCTACGACCTTCTGCGGGGCGCCGTCGAGAAGTTCAAGTCCCTGAAGAACACCAAGGTCTACCTGGACGCGGGCAACGCGGGCTGGGGCAAGACCGACGACATCGCCGAGCCGCTGAAGCTGGCGGGCGTCGAGCAGGCCGACGGCTTCTCGGTCAACGTGTCCAACTTCTACACGACGGCCGACAGCACGAAGTACGGCAAGGACCTGTCGTCGAAGGTCGGCAACAAGCCCTTCGTGGTCGACACCAGCCGCAACGGCAACGGCCCGTACACGGAAGGCGATCCGGCGGAGAACTGGTGCAACCCGCCCGGCCGCGCCCTCGGTGAGTCGCCCACGACCAAGACCGACGACGACATCGTCGACGCGTACGTGTGGGTCAAGCGGCCCGGCGAGTCCGACGGGACGTGCAAGGGCGGCCCGAAGGCCGGCCAGTGGTGGCCCGAGTACGCACTGAAGCTCGCGAAGGCGACCAAGTAACAGCCCGTGGGCAACAGCTCGTAGGTGACCGCAGGCAACAGCGCATACGTGACTGGGGGCGCCCTCCGCCAAGGAGGGCGCCCCCAGTCACATCACTTGCTCCGGGTCAGGGAACCTTGACCCACTGGGCCTTGCTCGGGGTGCCCTGGTCGTCCGTGACGAACAGCATGTACCAGCCGGACTCGACGAGGTTGCGGCTCTTGGGCACGGTGACCTCGATGCCGTCCTTCGTCTTCGTGAAGTCCAGCGCGATGGACCGCTGGTCGACATCGGTGACGTGCGTCGACGCGCTCGGCCGGATCAGCCGGGCCGTCTTGATCGACGAGGCGTGCTGCGAGGTGAACGTCCCGGAGCCGCCGCGCTCGATGGTCTTGGGACCGCCCGAGAGCGAGGGCCGCGAACCCTGGTACAGATACGGCGGCGTGTAGATCTCGACGCGCTGCTCGAACTTGCCCGGCTTGGTGTTGGCCTTGTCGGCGTAGAGCGAGTCCGAGCCGAAGAACATCACGCGGCCGTCGGGCAGCAGGATCGAGCCCGAGTGGTAGTTCCGGCCGACCAGCGGGTCGGCGACCCGCTTGAAGTCGTTGGACTTCGAGTCGTACATCCGCGCCTGGAGGATGTTGGAGGCGCCGCGACCGCGGTAGTCCTCCGAGCCGCCGGACACCAGCACGTCGTCGTTGGGCAGGATCGAGTACTGCGGGTAGCGCGTACCCTTCTCCAGCTCGGGACCGTCGACGAACTTCGGGTCGTCGGCCAGCAGGTCGATGATGCGGGTCTTCTTGCTGGACCGCTCGGACTCGCCGACCCCGCCGCCGCCGATCACCATGTACTTCTCGTCCTGCGCGGGCGGCAGCAGCACCGTGCCCGCGGTCTCCAGGAGCTTCGGGTCGGACATGCCCTTGAGCTTGTTGAACTTGTTCGACTTCAGGTCCCAGATGCCCGGGTCACGGCCGACGTCGTCGGGGCCGTAACCGGCGTTCGCGCCCGAGTAGAACAGCTTGCCGTTCTGCATCAGGGAGATCGCCGGGTAGGTCGGGAACTGCCTGACGCCCTTGGTGTACGTCCACTTCTTGGTCTTCGGGTCGTACACCTCGTTCTTGCCCGGCACCAGCTGGCCGATCTCGTCCAGGCCGGAGAGGCTGAGGATCTTGCCGTCGGACAGGGTGGTGAGCGTCGGGTACCAGCGCGCCTCGTTCATCGGGTCGACCTTGATGTACTTCTCGGCGACCGGGTCGAACTCGTAGGCGTCCTTGATGCCCTGGAAGTCCTTCTTGTCCAGGGCGAGCTTCTCGGCGATGCCGTACGTGTTGCGCGCCTCCGCGCCCGACAGGCCCTGCACGCGGTAGTTGTCCTGCGTACCCGTCTCGTACTTCTTGCCGCTCTTCTGCGCCTCGACGTAGATCCGGCCCAGGCCGGGCTCGTTGCGCAGGAACTTGCCGGTGTCCGGGTCGAAGACCTTCTTGGCCCGCTCGACGACGACCGGGTCCTTCGACACGAAGGTCTTGCCGCCCTCCTTGCCTGTGAAGCGGGTGCCCGCGGGCAGGGTGATCGGCTTGTCCGGGTTCTCGTTGTGGACGACCATCAGGCCGCCGGCCTTGGTGATGTCGCCCTGGAGCTTCTCGTACCGCTTGGTGCCGCCGGCGATCAGCAGGTTGCCGTTGGGCAGCTGCGTGTGGCCCGTGCAGAACAGGTCGGCCGGCGTCGGGACCTTCTTGATCGTCTTCTTGACCGGGTCCCAGACACGCGTGTCGAACTTCTTCGCGTCGAAGTTGTCCTGGTTGTTGCCGGAGCCCGCGATCAGCAGGATCTTGCCGGTGTGCAGGAGTGCGGCGTGGATCGTGTTGAGCCGGTACTCCTCGGGGAACTCGACGATGTCCCACTTGCCGTTGGCGGCCTTGTACTCGGGCTTGTTGATCTTGTACTCGTGGTACTGATCCGTCCCGAAGCGGTAGAGCGCGGGTCCGTTCATCCCGGCCAGCGCAAGCACCACCGCCGCACCTATCGCGATGCGGCGGGCGCGGCGGCGGCTGGAACCGTCTTTCACTTCAATTCCCGTCTAACTTGTCTCGATGACTGGCGTACAAGGCTTTTCCGGCTGGGGGGTCCGGGGGTCGGCGGCGGAGCCGCCGGGACTCAGCCCCCGGATCGGGGCTGCCGTCCCCCGAGGGCGATCTGCACCGTCTGGTCGTTGCCCCCGCCTGCCGCCCAACTGGGCTTCTGCTGGGGCGTGTGCGGTGCGACCGGAGGCTGCTGCGAACTCTGCGGCTGGTGGGGAATGCGGCTGTCCTGCGGGGGTGCGGGCGGGTCCTGGGGACCGCCCTGCCGGTGCTTGCGCCCCTTCTTGTCCTGCCGCATCATCCAGCGCCAGGCGAACATCGGCGAGGCCGTGATGAGCAGCGCGAAGGTCGCCCAGATGATCATCGCCGGGTGGGCGTGACCGTAGACGAAGCCCGCGCCGATCGAACCGGCGAAGATCGCCATGAAGTACCAGTGGTACCGGAACGTCCCGAACCAGGTGTCCGGGCTCGCGGAATCGCCCTTCGGGGTGACCACGAACTTGCTCTTGCGACGCAGGACGGAGTCGATCAGCGCCTTCGCGTAGAGCGGCGCCGACAGCGCGGACATGATCATGCCGGCCACACCGCCGGAGCCCTCGGGCTCGTGCGGCGAGACGTTGTGACGGCGGTTCCAGACGTAGAGACCGATCTGCAGCGCCGAGGCGTTGCCGTAGAGCATCAGCCAGATCGCCGGGTCGATGTTCACACCCGAGGCGCCCAGACCCAGGAACAGCGCACAGCTCAGCGCCGCCAGGATCCAGTTGAGCGCCGACATCGGGTAGAAGATGATCATCATCGTGTAGTTGAAGAGCTTGCTCGGCGGAAGCGAGTACCAGCCCTTCCAGTACTGCTTGAGGATCGTCTCGTACGTCCCTCGCGACCAGCGCATCTGCTGGGTGAAGAAGTCCGTCCAGGCGTTCGGGCCCTCACCGACGGCCAGCACGTCCGGCGTGTAGACCGAGCGCCACTTCTTGCCCGTCGCCGGGTTCTTGTGGCGGTGGATCTCGAAGCCGGTCGCCATGTCCTCGGTGATCGAGTCGTACAGACCGCCGATCTGCTTCAGCGCCTTGATGCGTACGGCGTTGGACGTGCCGACGAACATCGGGGAGCCGTAGGCGTTGCCGGCCCGCTGGATCAGCGCGTGGAACAGGAACTGCTGCGACTCGGCGGCCTTGGTGATCGGGTTGTCGTAGTTGCCGTAGACCTGCGGGCCGATCACGAAGCCGACGTTCGGGTCACGGAAGAATCCGAGCATCCGCTCCAGGTAGTTCGGCAGCGGCACGTGGTCGGTGTCGACCGAGGCGAAGTAGTCGTAGTTGTCGCCGTGCGCGTCCAGCCAGGCGTTGTAGTTGCCGTGCTTGGTCTTCGCGCGGTGCGGGCCCTTGGGCATGTTCCACTTCGCGACGCCCTTGCGGGAGAAGTGGTGCACGCCGAGGCGCTCGCAGACCTCCCGGACCTCGGGGTCGTTGCCCTCGTCGAGCAGCCAGACATGCATGAGGCCGCGGTGGCGGATCTTGACCGCGGCTTCGAGGGTCTTCGTCACCATCTCCAGCGGCTCCTTGCCGGGCACGAAGGAGGTGAGGAAGGCCACTCTCGTACCGGTCTCGGGCACCACCGGGATCGGGTCGCGGGCGACCAGCGTGGCGTGCGCGTTCGACAGCACGTTCATGCAGCGGAAGAGCTCGATCAGACCGATCGAGACCAGCATCACGATGTCGAGCGCCGGCAGGAAGTCGAAGGCCGGGTAGTCGCGTTCGGTCCAGTGCGCGGGCTGGAGCAGCCAGACGAGCAGGACGAGCGAGAGCAGCGGCGCCGCGCCCAGCATCAGGGCAGCGCGCAGCCGGTGCGGCTCCTGCGAGAGCAGCGAGCGGTACTGCACCTTGTACGGCTGGGTCGGATCGGGCTGTGTGAGAGGCCCCGCAAGCCTGCTGTAGTGCTCGTAGTCGTATCTCGGCAGTGTCTTCTTGATTCTCCGGAAGCTGCCGGTCCGAGTCTGTGACGGCACCCTCAGTTGGGTGGTCTCGGACGGATCGGAGTTCTGCCGGGCGCCCGTCGGCGTCGACGTCATGAGTCATCCCCCCACACGCGAACCATCGCGTGCTCGTTGTTCCGTTCGCCTGCTCATGTCCCCCTAGACATTCACAGGCGCATCAACAGCAGGCCCCCGCCACCGCATCATCCACATACCCTATAGACACGGCGCACCGGCCTTCCGGTTGCATGATGCCCCCCTCGACATCCGTTCATGAACGGGGCCCCTATTCCCCGCCTTCGCACGCAACCGGTTCCCAGCCCCCAACTGCCCTGTAGCTGCAGCCTCTTGTCGCCCAGGGTTCTACGCCGTTCACCATGATCGCAAGATGCGAAACATGGTGTTTACCGGTCATACGCGCTCATTGGGGTGTCTGATGGTCTCGTTCGGTGTGGTTACGGTCAAGCGTGTACGGATGTTGCCGAAGTGTTCCCTTATCGCGTCCTCCGCCCTGGTCGCGTCGCCGGAGCGCACCGCGTCGAGGATCTCCCGGTGCTGCCGGCAGGTGACCTTCGGATCCTGAGGCAGCCCCACGAGATCCATGCGTACGCGGTGGAAGGCGTCCCAGAACGCCTCCAGGAGCTCGCTCAGCAGCAGGTTGCCCAGGCCCCGGTAGAGAGTGGCGTGAAAGGCGCGGTCGGTGTCCGCGAGACCGGTGCCCGCGGCTGCCTCGGAGTCCATACGGTCCACCAGGGCATCCAGTTCGGCGAGATCGTCCGCCGGGACCCGGCCCGCGAGCCGGACGATCAGCCCGGTCTCCACGGCCTCGCGCAGTTGCAGGAGCTGGAGCAGGCTGTCCTCGCCCCGGTAGTGCCCGGCGACCGTACGGAAGGCCAGGCCCTCGATCATCGGGGCCATGGACATCGGTCCCACATAGGTGCCGAAGCCGTGCCGGATCTCGACGATGCCCATCGCCTGGAGTGCCTTCAGCGCCTCGCGGACGGAATTGCGGCTGGCGCCGAGCAGCTCCATGAGCTCGGGCTCGGTCGGAAGGACGGCGCCCGAGGGCAGCCGACGGTCGATGATGAGCTTCTTGATCCGCTCCTGGAGGTCGCGCGCCATGGCCAGAGGGTAGCGGGCCGAAAGGGTTCGGCCATACGCGATCGGGTTTCGGCCGGATGCGAAGAGGCTCCTCGCCATGACGAGGAGCCTCTTCGGTGGTGCGCCGCCAGGGACTCGAACCCCGGACCCGCTGATTAAGAGTCAGCTGCTCTAACCAACTGAGCTAGCGGCGCGTGCTGCTCCGCAGACTCTACCGGACCCCGGCCCGTGCTCCGGGCCACCGCATTGAGGGGGGTGCGGGGCGGGGGTTCGCGGTTACATCATTTGGACCGTCAACATGCGACACCCGGTGACAGTTGAGAAACTGACGGACGTGCAGAAGCGCGGACTTTTCCACCAGGAGTGTGAGGGGAATCGCATGGCGGCTCCGGTATTCGAGGAATTCGATCCCGAGAGCGGCTGTGAATGCCCCGGATGTACCCACTGGCGGCTTGTGCTGCCACATTCCGTGGCCACCGGATTCGGTGGCCACCCGGCGGCCCACCGAGCGCTCGTCCTGGCCGCCGCGGCCGGCACGGCGCTCGGCGCGGGCCACGTCGTACCGGCCGTCGCGGCCGCCGCGCACGCCCCGCGGCTGCCCGGCGCCCCGGCGGCCGACGAACCCGACACACCGCAGGGCGGCAAGACCCCGCTCCACGGCCCCGGAGGCGTTCCGGCCAAGGTCAAGGCACCTCCGACGACCCGGGCCGAGATCATCAACCGGGCCAAGGAGTGGGTCGCCGCCGAGGTGCCCTACAGCATGAGCGCGTACTGGTCCGACGGGTACCGCCAGGACTGCTCGGGCTTCGTCTCGATGGCCTGGAACCTCGGCGGCAACGAATGGACGGGCAGCCTCGACAAGTTCGGCGTCCGGATTCCCCGGGAGCAGCTGGAGCCCGGTGACATTCTCCTGTTCCACAATCCGGCGGATCCCGAGAAGGGGTCGCACGTCGTGATTTTCGGCGGCTGGACGGATTACACGCAGGACTATTACATCGCGTACGAGGAGGCCCGCCCGCGCGCCCGCAAGCAGGCCACTCCGTACGCCTACTGGAAGTATTCGGACCGCTATCTGGCGTACCGCTACAAGGGGCTGAAAGGGGGAACCGAGGGTGAGGGTCCGGCTTCTCCCGCCGACCCCAAGACACCGGCCACCCCGACCACTCCGGCCACCCCCGTCACCTCGCCGGGGACGAAACCGGCGGCGCCGCCCTACCCGGGTGCGGCGGCCTTCGGGCCAGGGGCGACCAACGCCAGCGTCACCCGGCTGGGGCGGATGCTCGTCGAGCGGGGCGCGAGCGCGTTCTACTCGGCGGGGCCCGGTCCGAGCTGGTCGGAGGCCGACCGCAGGGCCACCCAGGCGTTCCAGCGTGCTCAGGGCTGGACGGGGGCGGACGCGGACGGGTTGCCGGGGCCGGCGACCTGGGCGTACCTGGTGAGCGACAAGGGCCGGGACATCGTCGCCCCGAGCGGCGGCAGTTCGGGCAGGCCGGGGCGGCCCCCGGCCGGAGGTGTCGCCTCGCACGGCGTCCCCGGCTATCCCGGGCGGGCGCTGTTCCGGCCGGGCGCCAGCAACGAGTACGTCACCCGGCTCGGGAAGCAGCTGGTGAAGAAGGGGTTCGGCAAGCACTACACGCAGGGGCCGGGACCGCGCTGGGGCGAGGGCGACCGGCGCAACGTCGAGGCGTTCCAGCGTGCGCAGGGGTGGCGCGGCGGTGCGGCCGACGGCTACCCAGGGCCGGAGACCTGGCGGCGGCTCTTCTCCTGAGGGCGATCTCTTGAGGGCTGGATCTCTTGAGGGGCTGGGCGGCTCCTGACGGCATTTCTCTCATGACAGTTCTTCCTGGCGCGGAGGCACGGAGGCACGTATGAGTACGACGACTGAACAGTCCCCGGAGTTCGAGGGGACCTCTGAGGCGGGCGGTCGGGACACGGGTGGCCGCGGGGCGCGGCTCATCCACAACGAGGCGACCACGGAGATCCCGGTCCACCTGCTGTTCCGCGACGAGCCCGAGCCGGTGTCCGTGCCGCTCGCGCCCGCCGTCGTGAGCCGGCGGCGCGGCACCGGCGAGCAGCCGAGGGTCACCCGGCGCCCGCCCTCCCCGGTCCGGCCGCGGCCGGTGGTGGAGGTCGACCCCGACCTGGTGGAGCGGCCCGCGGGTGTACTGCCGGGCACGGTCGGGGTACTGGCCGGTGCCGTCGGCACGGCCGGCTGCGTCCTCGCGTCCTGGTGGGCGGGTGTGCTGCCGCCGCTCGCCGTGGACGCGCTGGGGCTGCCGGTGCGGATGAGCGCCGCGCTCGGTGGACCGCAGTGGGCGGCGCTCGCCGGGGCCGGGGCGCTCACGCTGTTCGGGTTCGGCGGGCTGGCCCGCGGCCGTACCGGACGCGCCTGGGTGCTCGGCCTCTTCGGCCGCTACCGGGGCACGGTCCGGCGCACCGGGCTCATGTGGGTCAACCCGCTGGTGCTGCGCCGCCGGATCGACGTACGGCTGCGGCACTGGCGCAGCGACCCGATGCCGGCGGTCGATGCGAACGGGGTCGCGCTGCGGGTCGTCGTCCTCGTCGTCTGGCGGGTGCGGGACACCGCGCGCGCCACGCTCGGCGTCGAGGACCACCAGCGGTATCTGCGCGAGTGCGTGGAGGCTGCGCTCGCCCGGGTGCTCGCGCAGCTGCCGGCCGATGTCGCACCGAACTCGCCGAGGGCCGCCGAATCCGCGACGCTGCGCAACACCGAGGCCGTCGGCGACTCGCTGACCCGCATCGTGGCCGCGGACGCGGCGGCGGCCGGCCTCCAGGTGTTCTCGGCGCAGCCGCTGCGCGTCGAGTACGCCCCGGAGGTCGCAGCCGTGATGCAGCGCCGCCGGATCGCGGCACTCGACGCCCAGCACCGCGACAAGGTCCTCACCTCGGTCGTCGACTCCGTCGAGGACACGGTGACCCGGCTGACCGTGCGCGGGCTCGTCGAACTCGACGACTACGAGCGCAAGGCTCTGGTGAAGGACCTGACGGTGGCGTTCTATACGGGACATGGAGATCGCTGACCGCCGCACCCCCGCACCGAATCTCGTCAGTCTCGCCGCGTACGCCTGGAAACTGACCGCCGACACCCCCCGCGCCGTCCTGGGCCTCGCCGGCCCGCCCGGCGCCGGGAAGTCGACCCTCGCCCGTGCCCTGGTCGCACAGATCGGCGAGGGCGCCGCCTACCTCCCGCTCGACGGCTTCCACCTCTCCAACGCCCAGTTGGAGCGCCTCGGCCTGACCGCCCGCAAGGGCTCCGAGCCGAGCTTCGACGTGTGGGGCTACGTCGACCTGCTGCGCCGGGTCCTCGACGAGACCGGCCGCGACATCTACGTACCGGACTACGACCGCACGCTCGACGAGCCGGTCGCCGCGCGGCACGTGGTGCCCCCGGCGGCCCGGCTGATCGTCACCGAGGGGAACTACCTCGCCTGCGATCTGCCGGGGTGGCGGGACGCCTTTGTGTTCATGGAGGAGTGCTGGTACGTCGAGGCGCCCGGTGATGTGCGTCAGGAGAGGCTGGTGGAGCGGCAGTTGGCGGGTGGGAGGGACGAGGCGCAGGCCCGGGACTGGGTCGCGACCAACGACGACCCCAACGGCGAACTCGTGGAGAAGTCCCGGGACCGGTGCCACCGAATCCTCTCCACTATTGGTATGGACATGTTCAACAGTCAGCAATAATCTGGGACTTGGTCTAGACCTGCACGGCTCACGGAACTTCCCCCACGTTCTCCAGGAGCGGCAGCATGCGGAAACAGACGAAGTTGTACGCCGCCGCGGTCGGCCTCGCCACCACCGGAGCGTTCGTGCTCTCCAGTGGTGGTGCCACCGGCCACGGCTACACCGACCTCCCCATCAGCCGGCAGAAGCTCTGCCAGAACGGCTCCGTGACCAACTGCGGCGCCATCCAGTGGGAACCCCAGAGCGTCGAGGGCCCCAAGGGCTTCCCGGCGGCCGGGCCCGCGGACGGGCAGATCTGCTCCGGGAACCACACCAACTTCAACGCGCTCGACAAGGCGACGACGCCCTCGGGCGGTGCCTGGCCGACGACCAAGGTCAACGGCGGGCAGAGCTACACCTTCCGCTGGCAGTTCACGGCCCGGCACTCCACGACGGACTTCAAGTACTACGTCACCAAGAACGGCTGGAACCAGAACGCTCCGCTGACCCGGTCCGCGCTGGTCACCGCCCCGTTCCTCACCGTCCCCTACAGTGGCCAGCCGCCGGCGACGCTCTCGCACAGCGGCACCCTGCCGACCGGCAAGAGCGGTCACCACGTCATCCTCGCGGTGTGGACGATCGCCGACACGGCGAACGCGTTCTACGCCTGCTCGGACGTGACGTTCTGAGCGCCCGACACCCGTTCGCCGCGCAACTCTGAGCATCCCTTGAGGCTCTTGCCCACCCCCCACGGGTAGGTTCCACGCACGTCGACATGACCATGACGGCGTGCGTGGAGCTGTACCGAACATCGGGGGATGTCGATGGACTTCATGTTCTATGCGGTGCCGGGCCTGATCATGGCCCTGACTGTTTTCCTGGCTGTCAGGGTGATCCGCCGCGCGCTCGAGCTCAGACGGGCCTGGAACAGCGGGCTGACCGCCGAGGCGCGCTGCCTGCGCACGTACACGACGACCAGCGGCGGCAGCGGCGACTCCTCCGTGCGCACGACGCTGCATCACGTATACGAATTCACGGCACGCGACGGGCGCACCATCCGTTTCGAGGAGGAGGACGGGCCGGGCACGACGCTGGAGGGCGACATCGTCGTCGTGCACTACGCCGAGGGTGAGACCGTGAAGGCCACGGCCCAGGCGCCGAGCCACGTCAGGAACACGGCCTCCACCGTGGGCATCCTGGCGTTCCTCTCCGTGGTCGTGGTGTTCTGCGTCGGCTTCATGGTCACCTACAGCGAGGTCTTCGCCGACGACTCCTTCATGGGCGACGGCTCTTCCGTCAGCAAGGTGGACGAGCCTTCCTCGATCGACGACCTGCCGTACGACGAGTTGCCGTGACCCTTCCGAACCCGACCCTCCGCGCCTGACCCTCCACATCTGACGCTCCGTCAATTATGGTGCGCCTCCATGGGATCCAGGAGCGTGGGTACCGGCGCACGGACCGTCGCGGAGCTCGTACAGGACCGGTGGGGCGACCACCGGCCGGGGCTGTGGTTCGAGGAACGGACCCTGACCCACCACGAGGTGGCCGCGGGCGCGGCGGCGCGGGCCGCACTGCTGAGGGACCTGCTGCCGCCCGGCGCGGAGCCGCACGTGGGCGTGCTGCTCGACAACACCCCCGAGTACCCCCTGTGGCTGAGCGCGGCGGCCCTGGCGGGCGCGGCCGTCGCCGGGATCAATCCCACCCGCCGCGGCCCCGAACTCGCCCGCGACATCCTGCACACCGAGTGCCGCGTCCTGGTCACCGAGCAGGCACATCTCCCGCTCCTCGACGGACTCCGACTCCCGGGCGTACGCATGCTGGTGACCGACACCGAGGCGTACGAGCAGCTGCTCGCGCCGTACGCGGACGCGCGCCCCGAGCCGACGCGGGCCGCTCCGGAGAGCCGCCTCCTCCTGTACTTCACCTCCGGCTCGACCGGGGCGCCCAAGGCGGCGATCTGCTCGCAGGGGCGGCTCGCGGCGGCCGGGCGGTCGCTGGTCGACCACTTCGGGGTGCTCGCGGACGACGTGCACTACATCTGCATGCCGATGTTCCACGGCAACGCGGTCATCGCGGACTGGGCCCCCGCCCTCGCGGCCGGCGCGGGAGTCGCCCTGCGCCGACGGTTCTCGGCCTCGGGCTTCCTGACGGACGTACGGGCGTACGGGGCCACCTACTTCACGTACGTGGGACGGGCCGTGCAGTACATCCTGGCCACCCCCGCCCGGGCCGACGACCGGGACAACCCGCTGCGCACGGGCTTCGGGACGGAGGCGGGAGCGGTGGACGCGGCCGCCTTCGAGGAGCGGTTCGGGGTGCGGCTGGTGGAGGGGTACGGGTCCTCCGAGGGAGGCGCGGCGATCCAGCGGACGCCCGGCACACCGAAGGGGGCGATCGGGCGGGCCGCCCCGGGCGACGATCTCGCGGTGGTCGACCCGGTGAGCCGGACCGAGTGCCCCGCCGCGGCCTTCGGAGCCGACGGCAGACTGCTCAACGGCCGCGAGGCGATAGGCGAGTTGGTGAACCGCGGGCCCAACCCCTTCGAGGGCTACTGGCGCAACGAGGCCGCGGAGGCCGCCCGGCAGCGCGACGGCTGGTACTGGACAGGGGACCTCTTCTACCGGGACACCGACGGATTCCTCTACTTCGCGGGGCGCACGGACGACCGGCTCCGCGTCGACAGCGAGAACCTGGCCGCCGCCGTGATCGAGAACATCCTCGCCCGCTACGGGGACGCCGCCGCCGTCGCCGTGTACGCGGTGCCGGATCCGGTGGCCGGAGACCAGGTCATGGCGACCCTGGCGTTGCGGGAGGGGACGGACTTCGACCCGCTCCGGTTCGCCGACTTCCTGCTGGCCCAGCCGGACCTGGGCACCAAGATGGCCCCCCGCTTCGTACGGATCGTGGACCGAATGCCGGTCACCGCCACCAACAAGATCCACCGGGTCGGGCTGCGGAGGGAGGGGTTCCGGTGCGCGGATCCGGTGTGGTGGCGGCCACCGGGGGAGTCCGGGTACCGGCGGCTGGACGAGGCGGACCTGGCGGAGCTCGTGGCGCGGTACCGGGCGCGGGGACGCGAGGAACTGCTGGTGAGGTAGGGCCGGAGCCCCTTCGACGCCGGGGGAGGGGCAACGCAGAAGGCCCCCGCTCTCGCGGAGGCCTTCCTTCTGTGCGCCGCCAGGGACTCGAACCCCGGACCCGCTGATTAAGAGTCAGCTGCTCTAACCAACTGAGCTAGCGGCGCATGACTCTCGCCAACCGCTTTTCGCGGCTGGCGACAGAAAAAATAATACCTGGTCCGTGAGGGTGCTCCGGACCACGCCGCCTGCGGTCAGATCGCGAGCGAGAGCAGTACCGGTGCCGCGCCCCGGTTCAGGGTGGCCGCCGCCTCGCGCAGGCGGTGGGCGTGGGACACCGGGAGGGAGAGGGCGAGGCAGCCCACGGCCGAGCCGGCCGTGATGGGGACCGCCGCGCACACCGTGCCGACCGCGTACTCCTGGAGGTCGAGCACGGGCACGGTGGGTGCCTGGGCGTCGAGCCGGGACAGCAGGGCCCGCTCGTTCGTGATCGTGCGCGAGGTGAGGCGGGCCATCCTGTGGCGGGAGAGGTGGTCGCGCCGGCCGTTGAGGTCGAGCTGGCCGAGGAGGCTCTTGCCGATCGCGCTGGCGTGGGCGGCCGAGCGGAAGTCCACCCATTCGTTGACCGCGGGGGTGCTCGGGCTGTCGGCCCACTGGGCGACGTGGATCTCGCCGTCCACGTACCGGCTCATGTAGACGGCGGCGCCGACCGAGTCGCGCAGCCGGTCGAGGTTCCGCTGGAGCTGGGCGCGCAGGGCCTCGTCCCGGCCGTGTGCGGAACCGAGCCTGCCGAGCGCCGCTCCGGTGACGTACGCCCCGTCGGCGATCTGCTCGACGTACCCCTCGCGGCGGAGCATCCGCAGGAGCGTGGTGAGGCGTTCCACGCCGAGGCCGGTGAGGCTGGCGAGTTCGGCGTCCGTGACACCGGTGGTGTGCCGCGCGGCCACGGTCTCCAGGACGCGCAGGGCGTCCTGGGTCGAGTGGTACGGCACGGTCGGCTCGTGCTTCAGCGCCACGGTGGGTCCCCTTGCGCTTTTCGGCCCGGCTTTCACTTCAACGCAGCCCGGACGGCCGGGCCCCCTCCACGATAACCGCCAAGAGGTGTACGTGGAGGGGCTGTTGGCGAGATTGGTGGCGCGTTCCAGTCCCCTCAACAGCGGGGCATCCTTCTGGCATATGCCAAAGTCATGCCCCATCGGCTCGGCCTCGGAACCCTGCCGTCTCCACTTCTTGAAGACCGGCGGTGACGCTCCCCGAAGGGCTGCACGAAGGACTACAGCACCGCGCCGAGGAACTCCCGCGTCCGCTCGTGCTCCGGGTCGCCGAAGATCTTCTCCGGCGGACCGGACTCCAGGACGCGCCCCGAGTCGAACATCAGCACCTGGTCGGAGATGTCCCGGGCGAAGTTCATCTCGTGGGTCACGCAGAGCATCGTGATGTCGGTGGTGCGGGCGATGTCCCTGAGCACGTCGAGGACGCCCGCGACCAGCTCGGGGTCGAGCGCGGAGGTCACCTCGTCGAGGAGCAGGACCTGCGGCCGCATCGCCAGGGCCCGCGCGATCGCGACCCGCTGCTGCTGACCGCCGGAGAGCTGGCTCGGGTACTTGTCGATGTGCTCGGTCAGCCCGACCAGTTCGAGCAGCTCCCGGGCCCGCTCCTCGGCCGCGTCCTTGGACATGCCGAGCACGGTGACCGGCGCCTCGGTGATGTTGCGCAGCACCTTCATGTTGGGGAAGAGGTTGAACTGCTGGAAGACCATCCCGATGTTCTTGCGGACCTCGCGGATGTGCTTCTCGCCGGCCGGGACCAGCTTGCCGTTCTTCTCCTCGTGGGTGAGGTAGTCGCCGTTGACCTTGATAGTGCCCTCGTCGGGCTTGGCCAGGGTCATCAGCAGCCGCAGGATCGTCGTCTTGCCGGAGCCGGACGGGCCGATCAGCGTGACGTGCTTGCCGGAGGCGACCGAGAAGTCGAGCCCGTCGAGGACCACGTTGTCCCCGAAGCGCTTGGTGACCTTGTCGAAACGGATCAGCTCGCTGCCGTCCGTCGCCGGGTTGGCGTCGGAGTTGGCGTCGGGCTCTTTCATCAGAGGGGTGTCAGCGGACAAGACGTCGCTCCAGGGCTCGCATGAGGAGGGAAGCGGGATAGGAAATGAGGATGAAGGCCACGCCGATGACCGTCAGAGGCTCGGTGAACTGGAAGTTCTGCTGCGAGAACAGCCGCGCCTCGCCGAGCATGTCGAGGACGGTGATCGCCATCAGCAACGGCGTGTCCTTGAGCATCGAGATGACGTAGTTGCCCAGCGCGGGCACCACCCGGCGGATCGCCTGCGGCAGGATCACCGCGGTCCACGTCCGGGTCATGGGCAGGTTCAGTGCCGTGGCCGCTTCCCATTGGCCGGCCGGCACACCCTCGATACCGGCCCGGTAGACCTGCATCGTGTACGTCGAGTAGTGCAGCCCGATCGCGACGACACCGGTGGTCATCGCGGAGAACGTGATGTTCCACTCGGGCAGCACGTAGAAGAGGAAGAACAGCTGCACCAGCAGCGGGGTGTTCCGGATGAACTCCGTGACGACCCCGACCGGCCAGCGGACCCAGCGGCTCGGCGTGCGCATCAGCAGCGCCCACACCAGCCCGAGGGCGAAGGAGATCAGTGAGCCGAGCACCAGGGCCTGCAGGGTGACCAGCAGTCCGTCCCAGAAGTGCGGCATGAAGTCGCCGACGGCACTCCAGTCCCATTTCATCAGCGACCCCCTGCCGCTTCGGCACCGACGGCCGTGGTCTCCGGGCGGGGCGCGGGAAGCTTCTTCCCGCCACCCTCGGGCACCCTGCCGAGCCCGGCCTTCAGCTTCTTCTCCAGACCGCGCATGACCCGCGTGAGCAGGAAGGCGATCACGAAGTAGATCAGCAGGATGTACGTGTAGATCTCCGCGCTCTCCTGCAGCGCGAGCCGCACCAGGTTGCCGCTGAACGCCAGGTCGCCCATGCCCATCACGGACACCAGGGCGGTGCCCTTGAGCAGCTCGATCAGCAGGTTGGAGAAGGGCGGGATCATCTCCGGCACCGCCTGCGGCAGCAGGATCAGCCGCAGCCGCTGCCAGGGCGTGAAGCTCAGTGCGATACCGCCCTCACGCTGCGCCGGGTCGACGGAGCTCAGGGCACCGCGCACGATCTCGGAGCCGTACGCCCCGTAGGTGAGACCCAGGGCGAGGGTGCCCGCCCACATGGGGACCAGCTGCCAGCCGAAGGCCGGTGGCAGCACGAAGAACACCCAGAAGATCATGATCAGCGCGGAGGTACCGCGGAACACCTCGGTGTAGAAGCCCGCGAGGAAGCGGACTATCCACAGCCGGTGGGTGCGCGCGATGCCCACCACGAAGGAGACGGCCGCGGCCAGCGCAGCGCTGAACACCAGCAGCTGGACCGTGACCCAGATCCCCTTCAGTACGAGTTCCCAGAGGCCCGATGTCATCCGCCGCACAACTCCTTCGCGGTCATATCGGTCATCTCGTTCTTGGTGAAACCGAAGGGCTGGAGGATCCGGAACAGCTCACCGCTCTCCTTCAGCTTCCTGAGCTCCACGTTGAAGGCGTCCCGCAGCCCGGTCTCCGTCGGCCGGAACGCGAAGCCGCCGCCGTCGACGTGCGGCTTGCCGTCCACGAGAGGCGCGAACGGCTTGGTCGACTCCGTCTTCCGGGACTTCTTGACGACCTCGCGAGTGGTCAGCGCCGTACCCGCGAAGACGTCGACACGGCCCGCCTCGACGGCGTTCAGACCGGCGACCTGGTCCGGAACGATCAGGATGTCGCTCTCCTTGTACCCGGCGTCGACCGCGTACTGGATCTCCGCGTAACCGGTCCCGGTCGCGAACTTCGCCTTCGACTCCACGACGTCCTTGTAGTCGTGCAGGTTCTTCGGGTTGCCCTTGCGCACGATGAAGGAGTCGAGCATCTGGTAGTCGGGGTCGGAGAAGATCACCTGCTCGCAGCGCTCGGCGTTGATGTACATGCCTGCGGCCACGACGTCGAACTGCTGGGAGCTCAGACCGGGGATGAGCGAGCCGAACTCCGTGGGCACGGGCTGGACACTGTCCACCCCCAGCCGCTTGAAGATGACCCGCGCGAGTTCCGGTGCCTCGCCGGTGAGCTTGCCGTTCTTGTCGATGTAGCCGAATGGGATCTCGCCGGCGATGCCGAGGCGTACGACGCCCTGGGCCTTCAGACGGTCCAGGAGATCACCGCCGTCCTTGCCGGACGCCGTGGCCACACGGCTGCATCCGGCCGCGCCGAGCGCACCGAACGCCGCGACGCCGGCCAGCAGTGACCGGCGGCTCGGGCCGCGTTTCTTCTCTTCCGCGGAAGCTTCCTTCGCGTCGTTCCCAAATGGTGGAGCCATGGGCGCGCGGCTACCCGGGACGATGCGAGTTATGCGGATCTGTTTGCGCCCCGTTTGCGAAGGGCCCTCTTGACCCGGGGTGGACCATGGAAATCATGACCGACCGCTACATCGACGTGTCCCTGTCCAAGCGCGGAGTCCACTGCACTGCGAAGCTCCTCGACGACCGTGCGCCGATCACCTGCGAGGCGGTGTGGAACGCGCTGCCGCTGAGCAGTGACGTGTATCACGCGAAGTACGCCCGCAACGAGATCTACGCCCTGTTCCCGGCGTTCGCCCCGGCCGAGCCACCGCTGGAGAACCCGACCGTCACGCCCATTCCGGGCGATCTCTGCTATTTCTCCTTCTCCGGTACGCAGCTGGGTACGCAGGCGTACGGGTACGGGGGTGCCTCCGGCGTGCAGGCGGGTACGCCTGTGATCGACCTCGCCCTGTTCTACGAGCGGAACAATCTGCTGCTCAACGGGGATGTGGGGTGGGTGCCCGGGATCGTGTGGGGGCAGGTGGTGGAGGGGCTGGATGCGATGGCGGAGGCGTGCAATGACCTCTGGCGTGCGGGTGCGCTGGGGGAGACGCTGAGCTTCTCCCGGGTCTGAGGGGCCTGTACCGCGGGGTGGTGGGGAGCTGCGGGCCGGTGAGGGCTGGCCGCGCAGTTCCCCGCGCCCCTAAAAGATTGCGCAGTTCCCCGCGCCCCTGAAGAGGGCGCTCAGCGAGGTGCAGGCGGCGCGATCCCCGCGACCCCCGCCTCGTACAACGCGTGTGCCGTCCGCAGGACCAGCGCGTCAGCGTGACGCGCACCAACGATCTGAAGGCCGACCGGCAGGCCGGTCTCATCCGTGCCCACGGGGACCGTCGCCGCCGGCTGCTGGGTCATGTTGAACGGGTAGGTGAACGGCGTCCAGCCCGTCCACCGGCGGTGCCCCGAGCCACGAGGCACCTCCGCACCCGCCTCGAACGCGGTGATCGGGATCGTCGGGGTGACCAGGACGTCGTAGGTCTCGTGGAAGAGGCCCATCCGCCGGCCGAGCTCCATCCGCACGTCCACCGCCGCGAGGTAGTCCAGCGCGCTGGACCGGGCCCCCGCGTCGCAGATCTCCCGCAGCCCCGGGTCGAGCAGTGACCGCTGGTCGGGGCCGAGCCGCTGGGTGACCCGGGCCGCCCCGCCGAACCACAGGGTGTGGAACGCCTCGACGGGATCCGTGAAGTCGGGGTCGGCCTCCTCGACGTACGCCCCGAGGGCCGCGAGCCCCTCCACCCCGCGCCGCACCGCCGCGGCGACCCCGGGCTGCACGGCGACCTGGCCGCCCAGGGACGGCGAGTACGCGACGCGCAGCCCGCGCACGCCGCCGGCCAGTCCGTCCACGAAGGAGCCGTTCACCGGGCCGAGCTGTGACCAGTCGCGTGGGTCGGGGCCGCTGATGACGTCCATCATCAGGGCAGCGTCCGCCGCGTCACGCGTCATCGGCCCGACGTGCGCCAGCGTCCCGAACGCGCTCGCGGGATACAGCGGCACCCTCCCGTACGTCGCCTTCAGCGCGAAGATCCCGCAGAACGCGCCGGGAATACGGACGCTGCCGCCCCCGTCCGTGCCGAGGGACAGCGGCCCCGCGCCCAGCGCCACGGCCGCCGCGCTGCCGCCGCTGGATCCGCCCGAGGTGCGCGAGAGGTCGTACGGGTTCCGTGTCACGCCCGCCTGGGGCGAGTCGGTGACGCCCTTCCAGCCGAACTCGGGTGTCGTCGTCCGGCCGACGAACACGGCTCCGTGCTCCCGCAGCCGGGCGACGGAAGGCGCGTCCTCGTCCCAACGCCCCTGCGGGGAGATCGTTTTGGAGCCCTTCAGGGTCGGCCCGCCGCGCATCAGCAGGATGTCCTTCACCGAGACCGGCACCCCGTCGACCAGCCCGGCCGGCTCACCACGCTGCCATCGCTCCGCCGACTCCCGGGCCTGTGCGAGGGCCTCGTCCGCCTCGACCCGTACGAACGCGTTCACCGCGGGCTGGACCTCCTCGGCCCTGCGCAGCGCGGCCTGCACCACGTCCACGGGGCTGAATTCGCCCTTGCGGTATCCCTCGACGAGTCGTACAGCGGTCAGCTCGGTGAGCTCGGTCATCCGCCCCTCCAACGTGCTTCAGTGGCGTGCTTCAGTGGCGTGTTTCAGTGGCCAGGTACGTATCCACGCTGTTTGTCGACGACGTTCGGCAGCGGCTCTCCCGTTTCCCAGAGCTCGTACAACTCCACGAACTGCGCACCGAGTTCGTCCCGCCAGCCGACCGTGTCCCCGCTCATGTGCGGCGACACGATGAGACCCGGGGCCTCCCACAACGGGCTGTCGGGGCCCAGCGGTTCGTGCTCGAAGACGTCGAGCGCCGCCCCCGCGATCCAGCGGCTCGCGAGAGCCTCGGCCAGCGCTTCCTCGATCACAAGCTGCCCGCGTCCGACGTTCACGAAGCGTGCCGACGGCTGCATCAGTCCAAAACGCCGCGCGTCGAACATCCCGTGCGTGTCATCGGTGAGCGGCGCCGCGGACACCACCCAGTCGGCGCGCGCCATCAGCCGGTCGAGGTCCTCCGGGCCGTGCACCCCCTCGCGCTGTGTGCGCCCCACGAGCGCCGTCGTCATACCGAGCGCCTTGAGCGTCCGCTCGATCGCGCGCCCGATCGGCCCGGAACCGACCACGCACGCGCGATTGCCGGCGATCCGCTGCGACTCGCGGTGCCGCCACTCCCGGGCCCGCTGCAGGTCCCAGGTGCGCGGCAGGTCCTTGGCCATGGCGAGGACGAGCGCGGCCACGTACTCCGCGATCGGCTGGTCGAAGACGCCGCGCGCGTTCGTCACCAGCGTGTCGGACGCGGCGAGTTCGGGGCACATCAGGTGGTCGACGCCCGCGCTCGCCGTGTGCACCCAGCGTGGTCGCGGGCCCTCGCCGGGCCAGGCCCGGCGCACGGCGTGCGAGGCGAAGTCCCAGACCAGCAGGACGTCCGCGGCGGGCAGGAGCTCGGCCAGCGACGACTCGTCGGCGTGCTCGACGCGCACCCGGCCGGTGAGCCGGCCGAGCCGGGGCGGCGGGTCGGTGTCGAGCACCAGGAGGGTTGTCTTTTCGGCCAGGTTCGGGGGCGTGGCAGAGGTCATCGGGGGGAAACCATTTCGCAACGAGGGTCCGCTTCTCTGGTGTCTGGACGCTGGACGCCGGGCTCTGAGTGCTTGCGGGACATCGGCCGAACCGTCTGGGACCGGCCGTCGGGCCGGGGGCGCACAGCCGTCTCAGATGCGCGGATTGACCACGCTCGCACCGGAACCTACCTTCGTCAACAAGGGCTAGTTTCCGTGGGAATCCCGGAGTCCCGTCCGTTCCCCTGTCCCGACGTCCCGGCATGCGCCGGCTGTGTCCCCCCGGCCTCCGGGCCGGTCACCACCGCTCGTTCGACCTGAGTTGGGGCTGCTCATGGACGTCTCCTTCCTTGGTGGACCACACCCTCAAAGGGGTGTCGGCGTCGTCGCTCCCTTCGATTTCGCTCTCGACCGTGAACTGTGGCGCTGGGTCCCAGACGAGGTCTCGCTCCACCTCACCCGTACGCCGTTCGTGCCCGTCGAGGTCAGCCTCGACCTGGCCCGACTGGTCAGCGAGCACGAGACGCTCGGCGACGCGGTGCGCGCGCTGAACGCCGTCGGGCCGGAGATCGTCGCGTACGCCTGTACGTCCGGCAGCTTCGTCGGCGGCATCCCGGGCGAGCGCGCCATGTGCGAGGCCATGACCCGGGCCGGCGAGATCCCCTCCGTGACCACGTCCGGCGCCCTCCTGGAGGCACTGGAGGAGCTGGGCGCACGCCGGATCGCACTCGTCACGCCGTACACCGTCTCCGTGACCCAGTCCCTGGAGGAGTACCTCGCCGAGGCGGGCATCACGGTCACCGGCCGCGCCTACATGGGCCTGACCAGGCACATCTGGAAGGTCCCGTACCGCAACGTGGTCGACATGGCCCGCGACGCCGTACGGGGACAGGCGGACGCGCTCTTCATCAGCTGCACGAATCTCCCCACCTACGACGTCATCCCACAGCTGGAGGCGGAACTGCGCATCCCGGTGATCTCGGCCAACCAGGTGACGATGTGGGCTGCCCTGCGTCACCTGGGTACCCGGGCGGTAGGGCCGTACCAGGCGCTGATCGACGAGTCGGCGCGACAGCGGCCCGTACCGCCGGCGCTACCGGCAGAACCAGCGCTACCGGAAGAACAGGAAGGTTGGGCATGACGGCTCTCGGATTCCTCTACCCGGGCCATTCGGCCGAGGACGACTACCCGCGCATGGAGCAGCTCCTCGGCAGCGACATCCGCCTCCAGGTCGTCCACACGGACATCGGGGAGGACGCCCACCGCGTGGACGCATTGCTGGAGATGGGCTCGGCGGCACGCCTCGGCGCCGGGGTCGAGGACCTGCGCCTGTCGGGTGCCGAGGCGGTGGTCTGGGCCTGCACGAGCGGCAGTTTCGTCTACGGCTGGGAGGGCGCCCACGATCAGGTCCGCACGCTGGCCACGACGGCGGGGCTGCCGGCCTCCTCGACGTCCTTCGCGTTCGTCCATGCCGTACGGGAGCTGGGCGTGAAGCGGGTCGCGATCGCGGCGACGTACCCCGACGACGTGGCCGTCCTCTTCGGGACCTTCCTGGGGGACGCGGGCCTGGACGTCCTCGGCGTACGCAGCTCCGGGATCATCACGGCGGCCGAGGTGGGCACGTGGGGTGAGGCGGAAGTCCTGGCCCTGGCCCGCGCGGGCGACCATCCGGAGGCGGAGGTCGTCCTCCTCCCCGACACCGCCCTCCACACGGCCTCCCACATCCCGACCCTGGAAAAGGAACTCGGCAAGCCGGTCCTCACCGCCAACCAGGTCACGGTCTGGGAGGCCCTACGCCTCACGGACCGCCGCGTGAACGCCCCGGAACTGGGCGCGCTCTTTACGCGGGAACCGATCGTCCAGGCGTGACGGTCCCGGCGGGGGCGGAGCCAGGGCTTTTTCCGCCCCCGCCGCCCCTACCCATTCCCGTCCCTTACTCAGGGGCTCCGCCCCCGAACCCCCGCTCCTCAAACGCCGGAGGGGCTGGGGGCTGGCGTGGGTGGGTTGACCGGGGTGGGTGGGGGCTGGCGTGGGTGGGATGCGTGCGGGTGAGTCGTTGCTGGGCTGCGCAGTTCCCCGCGCCCCTAGGAACCTAGGGGCGCGGGGAACTGCGCAGTCTTTTGGGGGTTCGGGGGCGGAGCCCCTGAGGAAGTGACGGGAATGGGTAGGGGCGGCGGGGGCGAGGGAATAAAGCGGAGCCATCCTCCTGTTAGGGGAGGCGCGGACAACGCGTCGTACCAAACAGGAGGACCCCCGTGGCGGCACCGGACCACACCACCAGCGAACCCGACGAGATCAGGGCGGAGGCGAGGGGCACCGCGCAGGTGCCACTGTCCGTCCTCGACCTGGTCACGGTAGGCGCCGGCCGCACCGCGACGGACGCCCTCCGCACCAGCGTCAAGCTCTCCCGCCTCGCCGAGGACAGGGGCTTCCACCGCTACTGGGTGGCGGAACACCACTCCATGCCGGGCGTGGCCTCCACCTCCCCCGCCGTGATCCTCGCCCACCTCGCCGCCCACACGACCCGCATCCGCCTGGGCTCGGGAGGCGTCATGCTCCCGAACCACGCCCCCCTGGTCATCGCGGAGCAGTTCGGCACGCTGGAGGCGATGGCCCCGGGCCGCATCGACCTGGGCCTCGGCCGGGCCCCGGGCACGGACGGCGCCACGGCCGCGGCCCTCCGCCGCACCGACCGCCTCAACGAAGGCGCGGACGACTTCCCCGAGCAGCTCGCGGAGCTCACCCGCTTCCTGGACGACGACTTCCCGCCCGGCCACCGCTACGCCCGCATCCACGCGGTCCCGGGCCCCGTCCAGGCGACCTCTCCCGGCGGCGTACAGTCCCCGCACCGCCCGCCGATCTGGCTGCTCGGCTCCTCCGGCTTCAGCGCCCGCCTCGCGGGCACCCTCGGTCTGCCCTTCGCCTTCGCGCACCACTTCTCGGCGCAGAACACGGTCCCGGCGCTCGACCTCTACCGCGAGTCCTTCCGCCCCTCGGCGGTACTCGACTCGCCCTACGCCCTGATCGGCGTCTCCGCCCTCGCGACGGACGACGAGAAGGAGGCCCGCCGCCAGATCATGGCCGCCGCGCTGAACATGGTCCGCCTGCGCACCGGCCGCCCCGGCCTGGTCCCCACCCCGGAGGAGGCGGAGGCGTACGAGTTCAGCCCGATGGAGCGGGAGTTCGTCGACTCCTGGAACTCGAACGTCATCCACGGCACCGCCGACGAGGTCCGCTCCGGCCTCGACGACCTCCAGAAGCGCACGGGCGCCGACGAGCTGATGCTCACCGCCAACGCCCACAGCAGTGACGTACGCCTGCGCTCCTACGAACTGATCGCGGACGCGTACCAGTTGCCCACGACCGGCGGGACTCAGGCCTGAGAGCAGGCCGCCGCCGTCAACAGCGCGGAGATACGATCCGGCGCCACCGGCCGGGAGTAGAGCCACCCCTGGCCGGTGTCGCAGCCGATGCGCCGCAGCCGTGACGCCTGACCCGCGGTCTCCACGCACTCGGCGGTGACCGTCAGACCGAGCCGGTGCGCGAGCTGGATCATCGCCTCGACGATGACCTCGTCCGCCGGGTTGGACCGGGGGTCCGGACCCGCGCCGTTCTCGCCGGTCTCGTACTGGAAGCCCCGCACGAACGACCCGTCGAGCTTCAGCACCGAGACGGGCAGCCGGCTGAGGTAGGCGAGGTTCGAGTACCCCGTGCCGAAGTCGTCGATCGCGATGCGTACGCCCATGTCGCTGAGCGCCTGGAGGGCCTGGAGCGGCCGTCCCGCGGAGCCCATCACCGCGGACTCGGTGAGTTCGAGTTGCAAGAGGTGCGGGGCGAGTCCGGTCTCCGCGAGGGTCGCGGCCACGTCGGCCACCAGGTCGGAGTCCCAGACCTGACGCACGGCCACGTTCACGCTGACGAAGATGGGTTCCGCGTCCGGGTGGTCCAGCTGCCAGCGGCGGGCCTGCCGGCAGGCGGTGGCCAGCACCCAGCGGCCCAGCTGCACGATCGAACCGTCTTCTTCGGCAAGTCCGATGAACCGATTCGGCGTCAGTGTGCCGAACTGAGGATGGTTCCATCGCACCAGCGCCTCGACCCCGCGCACCCCGCCGTCCTCCATGCACACGAGCGGCTGGTACTCCAGCGCGAACTCGCCCTTCTCGATGGCCGGGCGGAGCGTGGAGGAGAGGGCCTGACGGGTCATCCGGTGGGCGTTGCGCTCCGGGTCGAAGAGCGTCCAGCGGGACTTGCCGTCGGCCTTCGCCCAGTACAGCGTCGTGTCGGCGGCCTGCATCAGACCGGTCGCGGTGGTGCCGGCCGCGTGCCGCTCGACGACACCGATCGAGGCCGAGACCGACAGCCGCTGCCCGGACAGGTCGAACGGCACCTGCAAGGACTTCAGTACGGAGTCGGCGAGGTCCGCGAGCTGCTCCGTACCCGTGGAGTCCTCGACAAGCAGCGCGAACTCGTCGCCGCCGAGCCGGGCGACCAGCGGGGTGGCCGCTCGCGCGTACCCGGCCTCGTTCGCGCAGCGGGTCAGCCGCTCGGCGACGGCCGCGAGCAGCCGGTCGCCGACGCGGTGGCCGAGCGTGTCGTTGACCGCCTTGAACCCGTCGAGGTCCAGATAGCAGAGCCCGATCCGGCCGGTTCCGGATTCCTCGTACGCCTCCGCCTCCAGCGCGGCCGAAAGCCGCTCGAAGAACAGGGTGCGGTTGGGCAGCCGGGTCACTGGGTCGTGCATCTGCAGGTGGCGCAGCCGGGCCTGGAGTTCGCGGCGGGCGCTGATGTCGGAGACCGAGAGCAGCACCGCGCGCTCCTCCTCGGGCAGCGGACTGACCGTCACCTGGGCCCAGAGGGAGTGGCCGTCGGGGTGTTTGAGGCGTCGGGTGCAGCGGAGTCTGGCCTGCCGGCCGCGGAGCACCTCGCGGTACGCGTGCCATGTACGGGCGTCCGAGGCGAGGTCCACCAGGTCGGCGGCGATCCGGCCGGTGAGCCCTTCCGGGCCCGCGCCGAGGAGCGCGGCCAGGGTGTCGTTGGCCGTGACGACCAGGCCTTCCCGGTCCACGACGGCCATCGCGAGGGGAGCGGCGGCGAAAGTGGCGCGGAATGTACGTGTACCGGCCTCGGTGTCGGTGCCGGCCCGGGTTCCGGCGCCGGTACTGGGATGGGGGTGGGGATGGGCGTCGGCACGCGGATCGGTGCCGGTGTGGGGGTGGCCGTCGGCCTCGAAGTCGATCCCGGGGCGCGGCGGGAGGCCCGCCGGGGCACCGGCCGAGAGCCGCGCCGGAAGACCCGCCGACAGTCCCGCCGAGAGACCCGAGGGGAATCCGGCGAGGAAGTCGGCCGGAAGCCCGGCCGGTAGCTCGGCGGGCAGCCCCGCCGAGAGGTCCAGAGGGGGTGCGACCAGGGACTCGACGCGTGGGACCCGTTCCTCGTGAGGAGGGGTCCCGACGCGACGAGAGGCCGCGATGTGACTCTCTGTGACGGCCGGCCGGACGAGGTCTACCGCGGGCGCCGGCCCATCGGACGTTCCGCTCACCGTTCGCTCCCGCTGTGCACTCGTTCGTCGTACAGGTCTCGTCGGGGGGTCGGCCGGTGGTGGACGGCCGCTCTAGCCGTGTCCGCGCAGGAAAGTGTGCCGATCATAGAGGTTGGCCGTAGGGCCTTCCAGCTACTGTCCAGTGTCCCGGATGAACCCCTCTCTCTGACAGATCGTTTCTGCCCGCAGCTGGACGGGTTCCTTCCCTGGTCGATCACTTGTGACGTTCCGTGAGTGCTCGGGGTGTCGGCGTGTCCTGGCGCCCCCCTGGCGCTCCCTGATGTTCTCGGTCGGATGTCGGCCCTCTCACTCCTTTGGTTCAGATAAACAGGGCGTAAACGATCAAAACGGCACAGGCTGGGTGCGGTATCCCGAATTCCGCATCCGGAGGTCGACGTGCCGCGTCTGCTCCCCCTCAAGGGGCTCACCCGTGGCGGGGTTCGACCCCGTTGGCGAGGCCTCGGACGGCCCGGTGCGGGTCGGCCCGGTCCCGGTCGGTGGGTACCGGCATGGTGGGGGCAGACCTGGCGCGAACGCTGGTGGCACGCGCCCGCGGCCGTGTTCACCTCCATGACGGCCCTCGCCGCGACCTCCCTCGTGACGGGCCCCTCGGTCGCCGTCCCGCTCTCCATGCCGTGCGCCCTCAAGCGCACCGACGCGCACCACTCGGAGGGCCTGGACACCTGGAACGCCGCCTACCCGCGCCCCACCAGACGCCTCGACGCTGTCATGGTCTTCCTCTCCTTCCCGGACGCCGACCCGCTGACCACGCCGGACGAACTGACGGCCGATTACTTCCCCGCCACCAGCCGCTTCTTCGAACGGGCCTCGTACGGCAGGTTCCAGCTCCGCCCGCACCCGCTCACCGAGTGGATCCGGATGCCGCGGGCCTCCACCTCGTACGCCATACAGCGCGACTGGAGCGCGGCGGCGCGCTCGGCGTATCTGCGCGACGCCCTCGCCGCGGCGGACGACCGGGTCGACTTCTCCCGCTACGACATCGTCTACTTCGTCGCCGACCCGGACGCGCCCGGTGTGGACTCGGACGCGACGAAGGTGGTGAACATGGACACGCCGCTGCGGGCCGACGGGAAGGACATCCGCCGGGTCGTCACGGTCTTCGAGAAGCATCCGCCGGACCGGCTGGTCCTGGCCCACGAGACCGGACACGTCTTCGACCTGCCCGACCTCTACCACCGCCCCTCCGACGGCAAGGGCGACTGGGACACGTACGTCGGCGACTGGGACCTCATGGGCAGCCAGTTCGGCCTGGCGCCCGACCTGTTCGGCTGGCACAAGTGGAAACTCGGGTGGCTGGAAACACGCCAGGTGGCGTGTGTGCGGGACGCGGGCGCACGGGGTACGCGGCTGACGCTGGAGTCTCTGGGGGCGGGGTCCGGGGTGGCCGCGGCGGGTTCGGAGGCCTTCGAGAGGGTGGGTGTTCCCGGTGCCGGGCCGGAGTCGGACGGCATGGGATTCGGGTCCGGGAACGGGACGAAACTGGCGGTGGTGCGGACCGGGCGGGACAGCGCGGTCGCCTTCGAGGCGCGCGGGCCGGTCGGCAACGACGCGGCGGTCTGCTCACAGGGAGTGCTCGTCTACCGCATCCGCGGCGGGACCCAGTCCGGCGGCGGCCCGATCGAGGTCGTCGACGCGCACCCCTCGTCCGCGGCCTGCTGGGACGACTCGGTCTATCCGCCGCTCGCCGACGCGCCGGTCGCGCTCGGGGAGAGCTTCACCGTGCCGGGCGAGAACGTACGCGTCGAGGTGGAGGACCGGACGGCTTCGGGGGCGTGGACGGTGACGATCTCCACCGGCAGCTGAGAGCGTCCTGTCGGCGGTGGGTGCGGTGGGTGGCATGCCGGGCATGCGAAAGGCCCCTCGCTCTCGCGAGGGGCCTTTCACCGTCTGTGCGCCGCCAGGGACTCGAACCCCGGACCCGCTGATTAAGAGTCAGCTGCTCTAACCAACTGAGCTAGCGGCGCTTGCTGACGTCGTAGACCTTAGCATCCTGATCGGCGGGAGGAAAAATCGATATCGGGGCCTCGGGGGAGGGCTCGGGGAGGCGTCGGCGGGCCGCTGACCGGGCAGCTCGTATCGCAGCCCAGAGCAGGATCGCCGGGGTCGGCAGCCAGGGGTGGCGGGTGTCGGGGGCGACCAGCCAGCGGGATTCCGCGGGGGTACGGGAGCCGGTGCGGGGAGCGGCCGGGACGGTCGGGGTGGGGGGCGGGACCGTCACCGCGTCACCGGTGCCGTGGCAGAGGAGCGGCGGGACGGTCCGGGTCCGCTCGGAGGCGCCGCCCGAGCCCCACTCCTCCCACTCCAGGAGCGCGGGCAGCCGCTGTGCGGTGCCGGGCGCGGCGAACAGGAGCATCCGGCCCCGGTAGGTGGCCACGGGGCCCGATCCCGGGCCCTCGTCCCACAGCCGGTCCAGCATGCGGCGGCCGAAGATTGCGGGCGCGTTGACGACATCGAAGGCGAAGCCGCAGGACAGGACCACCGGGGCGGCGGGCCGGTCCTCCCAGAACGCGAGCGTGCTGCGCGGGTACGTTCCCGTCGAGGCGAGCCAGGCGGCCCCCTCGGAGGTGACCCCCGAGACGTCGAACCGGTCGGGGAGGTCGGGGAACGGCTCGACGGTGCCGTGGCCGGGGCCCGAGCCGGGGCTGTCGGGGGCGATGCTTGCCGGGTTCCGGTCGCTGCTCATGTCTTCTAGAGCTACCGGGGGTGAACGGCCTGTCCCTGAGGGTTGCGGGAAAGGGGGACAGGGGGGTGCGGGGTGGGGTATCTTGCCCGCCTGGCATATGCCAGGGGTTGTTTTCGGCTGCCTGTACGGCTTCTGGTTGGGCACTCGCTATAGCTGCCGCCGGCGCTCAGACCGGGTCCGCGTACCCCTCGGCGTCCGCGCCGCGCAGGAGTTCGCGGCCGAACTCGACCATCTTCTTCGCGTAGTCCTCGGTCCACTCGGCCCGTTCGGCGATCTCCGCAGGCGTCAGCCGGTCGAACCGGCGGGGATCGGCGAGCTGTGCGGCGGCCATCGCCTGGAACTCGACCGCCCGGTCGGTGGCCGCGCGGAACGCGAGGGTCAGCTCCGTGGCGCGGTCCAGCAGCGCCTGGGGATCCTCTATCGATTCCAGGTCGAAAAAGTGCTCGGGATCGGCAGCAGCCTCCGCGGGCTCGAAGAGCAGCGGCGCGGGGCGAAGCCGCGGCTCGTTCCGACGCGGCGTGGGCTCCGCCATGACTTCTCCTCCTCGTACGGTGGTCGGCCCGTCCATGTTGGTGGGCCACCGTCCATTGTCCCTTGACTGCGCAAGAGTGCCTCGGGGCGCGGCTGACCGGCCCTGATGCACGCTCTCTCCTACCCTTCGCGCTCCCTCACGACTCCCACGGAACCCGGTGCTCCGCCAGGTGTGACAGCACCGCGTGATTCGCCTCCCAGCCGTCCGGGAACTTCACCGTGACGCCGAGCTGGACCGGTTCTGTGGACGGGTGGTCGTCGAGGAGGTCGGTGATGCCGGCGCGGCAGACGACGATGCAGGCGTGGCGGTGGCGGGAGGCCAGGACGCACAGGCGGCCCGTTTCGAGGTGGAAGGCCGTCGCGTCGGGGCGGCCCGACAGGGGATGCAGGACGACCGTCACGTCGTACTCGCGGCCCTGGAGGCGGTTCGCCGTGTCCACGGTCACGTCCGTGACGCCCAGCTCCGCCAGTGCCGTACGGACGGCCGCCGCCTGGTCGCGGTGTGCGGTGCCTACGGCGATGCGGTCGGCCGTCAGCGGGGCCGGGTCGGGGGAGCGCTCCGAGGTCGCCGCGCCGCCCCGGTCCAGGAGTCGGCGTACGACCTGGGCGAGCGCCCGGATCGCCTCCGGGTCCGTGCGCGGGGTGTTCCGGGCGGGCAGTTCCAGCAGGCCCCAGCCCGATTCCGCCGCCTCGTCGATGACCCGGTCGGGGCCCGAACCGTCCGACGGGACGGCGAAGGCGAGGTGGCGGTCGCCGTGCCCCGTGCCGCTGCGGAACGGCGTGAAGGGGTAGAACGCGTCCGAGACCAGCGGCGCCGCCGACGCCGGAAGCCGCCAGGACACGGGGAGACGGTGCTGCGGCAGCTCCGGGTTGTGGGCCAGGAGCGTCGTGACGGCGGACGCCGACGGGTCGTACGACAGCCCCGCCCACTGTTCGCTGCCGACGATCGCGAACGGGTCCAGCTGGCCCGGGTCGCCCACGAAGAGCGCCCGCTCGAACAGCCCGGCCACGGCCAGCAGTGCGTCCGACCGCATCTGGTACGCCTCGTCGACGATCGCGTGCCCCCACGGCTCGACGCCCTTGACGTGCGCCCACTTCGCGGCCGTCGAGATGACGACGTCGAGCCCGGCGAGGTCCCCGGCCTTCGCGGACTTGCGGACGTTCGGCAGGTCGTCGAGCGCCTTGTCGTACGGGTCCGCGTCGCTGCTGTGCAGCCGGCCGACGGGCAGGTCGGGGTTCTTCTCGGCGAGCCGCAGCACCAGGTCGTCGACCTGCGCGTTCGTCTGCGCGATGACCATCAACGGGCGCCCCGCATCGGCCAGTTCGAGCGCGGCACGTACGACGAGCGTGGACTTGCCGGCGCCGGGCGGGGAGTCGACCACGACCCCGCGGGACGTCCCGTGGAGGGTGTCGCGCAGGATCGCGTCGGTGGCGCGGGCGGCCTCGGCGCCCGGATCGAACACGGTGGTCACAGGACGTCCTCATCGGTCACGGCGTCGGGCAGCACCTCGAGTTGCGGGGCGGCGGCATCGGTCTCGCCCGGCGGCCCGCCGTGCGTCCACGGCGTGTCCTCCGGGTCGGGCAGCTTCGCCCCGCCCCGCTGCTCGTGCTCGAACAGCGTGAAGCAGACGAGATCGCCCTTCTCCGGTACGGATCCGGTCTCGGGCTCCTTGCCGCGGCCCATCTTGTCGACCACGCGCAGCACGACCAGGGAGCCGAGGGTGTCGGTGGGGTCATTGCCGTGCCCGGCGCTGTGGTTGTCGGGGGCGCCGTCCGCCTCGTGCCGGACGTACTCGACGAACTCCGCCGCCTGCGGCTTTCCGCCGAGCGAGCGGTAGACCTTGGCGCGCTCGCCGAAGTGCGGCCGGTCGTCCGTGCGGACGGTCACGAGGGGGCGCGGGCTGGGCCGCTTGCCCTCGCTGTACGTCATCACGACATCCGTGACCTCGCCCGCGAAGGCCTCGCCCGCGAGCCGCCGGCCGGCCATGACGAGCGGGTCGTCGAGGGCCTCCTGGGCCTCCAGACGGGCCTGTTCGCGCTCGCGCGTGGCGAGTTTGTTCGCCGCGGTGACCGCGTCGTCGCGGCGCGGCTGCGGGGGCTCGCCGGCCAGGACCCGGTCCCGGTGGCCGGTGAACGACCAGCGGTCCCGGGTCCACCGGTCGGCCGCGTGGGCGCCCTCGGGCAGGGCGCGCAGCAGGTCGAGGCCGCGCCACACCGCGTCCCAGGTGGGGCGGGTGCGGCTCTCCACGAGGTCGCGGATCTTCCGCTCGGCGGCGGTGAGTTCACCGAGCCGGTCGTCCGCCTCGATGCCGTCCTCGGCCGCCGCGAGTGCCGTACGCGCGCGGTCGTAGTGCTCGATGGCGGGGGCGAGCAGTTTGTTGTCGAACGCCGGGTCGGTGGCGGGCCCGGCCGGCGGGCAGAGGAGCTGTCCCTTGCCGTCCCGCCGCAGCTCGGCCCGTAGCGCGGCCTCGGCGCCGGACTCGCCCTCGGGCGGGTCGATCCAGGCGAGCAGCGCCCCGAGGTGCTGGTCCTCCAGGCTGGACTGTCCGGTCGCCCAGTGCCGGGACAGGACGTCGGTGAGTGCGAGGAGGAGCGAGGAGCCGGGTACGCGGGACCGCTCGCCGTAGTGCGTGAGCCACCGGCCGAGCAGCGGTACGTGCGGGGGCGCCGGGTGCGGTGTCTCCGGGTCCTGTTCGGCGGTGCGGCGGAAGCGCATGGAGCGGCCGAGCAGCCGTACGAAGTCGATGCCCGAGCGGCTCGGGACGATCAACTGCGGGGCGTCCGCGCACAGTTCGACCTCCACCTTGACCCGCTTGCCGGTCTCCGGGTCGGTCTCGTTGCGCTCCGCCGCCTCGACGTCCGCTGCGTACGCGTCGATGTACGGCAGGACGATGTCCGCCAGCTCGGCGAGGAACGCGAAGCGGAGGTCGCGGTCGCGGGGCTGGGGGACGACGAGGAGGCGGGGGGTTTCGCGGTCCGTGCCGACCAGTGCGCCCAGCGGGGCCCCGGCTTCTCCCGCGGTGGTGAGCGGTACGAAGACGAGCGGGTGCTCGGAGAGGTGGCGGTGGCGGGTGGTGGCCAGGGGCTGGGCCCGGCCGGTGTCCACGGCTTCCAGCCGGGCGAGGGTGGTGATCAGGGACATGGGGCTGCCTCCCGGGCCGGACGCTCCGCGGGGAACGGTGTCGCATGACGTGCGGGTCGGTGGGGGTTGCTCGTGCGGTTCCCCGCGCCCCTTTCGGGGCCGGGGGCGAAGGGGCTCAGCACGCCGTGTGTCCCGGTGCCTCGGCCAGTTGCTTCTCCCCGCCGATCAGGGGTCCCGTCCGGTCGCCCAGTGCCTCGGCTCGGAGTCGGGCCGCTCTCCGCAGGGCCGCGACCGCCGGGTCGGTCGGGTCGCCGGTTTCGCCGCGGGCCGCCGACAGGACGTCGGTGATCGTCGTCAGGCCGCCCAGTTCGGCGCGGAGGGAGCGACCGAGGGAGGTCACCGCGCCCTCCGCCCGGGAGTGGTCGCGGCAGTGGAAGGCGAGCTCGCAGGCGGAGAGGCACTCGGGGGCGTAGGTCGCCGGGACCGATTCCACCGCGGCCGTCAGGTCGGCGGTGGGGAGGTCGGGGGAGAAGCAGGTGCCCTCGGGGAGCAGGTCGGCGATGTCCTCGATGCGGGTGAGGCGGTCCAGCTGGCGGCGGGTGACCGAGCGCTGCTTGCGGACGTCGACGGCGGACGCGGTGGGCAGGTTGGAGAAGTCCCTCGGGCAGACCAGCAGCACCGTGTGCCGGACCTCGGGTGTGTCATCCAGCCGGGCCGCGACCCGTTCCAGGGCCAGGACGTACACAGCGGCCTGGCGCGCCGCCGCGCCCACCTTCGCCGCGTCCGCCGAACCGTCCAGCATCGGGAAGGACTTGATCTCCACGACGGTCCAGCTCCCGTCGGGATGCACGACCACCGCGTCCGGCTCCAGGAAGGCGGGGGAGCCCGCGACGTCCAGGGCGAGCAGGGGGTGGTCGAGCAGGGTCCAGACGCCCGCCTCGGTGGCCTCGCGCAGCGCCAGGGCCGTACGCGCCGTGCGGCCCTCGGGGCCCACGGCGGACAGGTCGGGAACGGCGCCGGCCGTGGGCGGTACGGCCCCCGCGTCCAGCTTCTCGTGCACGAGCCGCAGCAGCTCCGCGCCGCCGTCGGCCTTGACGCGCGCCTCGAAGGCGTTGCCCCGCATGAACGCGAACTGCGACTGGCCGAAGGCCGAGGGCGAGCCGAGCGCGCTCGCCAGTGCCGTCTTGTTCACGCCGGCCCCGTCGAGGATCGCGCGCCGCTTGCACCCCGGGTTCGCGGCGAGGGCCGCGAGGGCGCGCGCGTCGAGCGGCTGCGGCGGGACCTCGGGGCCGCGCAGCTCAGCGAGCCGCTGCCGGAGCCCCGTCCTCCGCGCCGGGGGGACTCGCTCCCGGTTCGGCTCCCGCAGGGGCTCCCGGCTCGGCGGTACCCGGGACGGCTGGGACCTTGCGCTGTCGGGGAATTCGCTCACCCGCCGAAGTCTGGCACCCCGCACTGACAATTGAGGAACCTGCGCCGTGCGAGGCGCCTGTGGAACCCCCGGCGACCGGTGCGAAGGGCCGGATCCCCAGCCGCGCCCGGAGCGTGTCCGCGAGCCGCAGCACCGGCCGGGTCAGCAGGAAGCCGATCCCCATCACGACGAAGCCCGCGACCGCGTCGAGGAAGTAGTGGTTGGCGGTGCCCATCACCACGATCGTGGTGATCAACGGGTACAGGACCCCCGCCACCTTGGTGAGCCGCGTGCCGCCGTACATCCAGAGCATCACACCGCACCACAGCGCCCAGCCGCAGTGCAGGCTCGGCATCGCCGCGTACTGGTTCGTCATGCCGCCGAGCCCGCGCGGCGCGCTCGCCTCGCCGCCCCACCAGCCGTAGTCGCTGTACTGGGCCATCGTGTCGACGAACCCGTGGCTCGCGGACAGCAGCCGCGGCGGGCAGGTCGGCAGCAGCGTGAAGCCGATCAGACCGATGAACGTGGACGTCATCAGCCAGGTCCTGGCCGCTCTGTAGCGCACGGCGCGGGACCGGAAGAGCCAGACCAGGACGGCCGGCGTGACCATGTAGTGCAGCGACGCGTACCAGAAGTCGGCGGGTATGCCGATCCAGGGCTCGCGGGTGAAGAGACGGTTCAGCGGGTGCTCGGCGTTGAGGAAGAAGAACTTCTCGACGCGCAGGATCGCCAGACCGTGGTCGACGGCGCTGGTCACGTCCCCGCGCGCGAGGAGCCGGCCCGCCGAGTACGCCCCGTACACCAGCAGGATCAGTGGCAGCTCGGTCCACCAGCGGAGGCGGGAACGTGGTGCCGCCTCGGTGCTCGGTGCATCGGTCCGCAACATCCGATCCCTCCCCCTCCTGCTTTTTCCCGGCCGCAATGACCTGGCCCAATTTACGTTCTGCGCGCGTCGCCCGTGGCCGCGCCCCCTGGTCGTCATAGACGCAGAGATCGCCCACCGGGTTGCTCAATCCGTGAGTGAGCGATGATGGAGTGATCCACCCCTCGTTCCCCTGCGGTTCACCGCTCGATCTTCCCTGAAAGGCCCCTTCCATGGCACCGCGTTTCCTTCTGGCCCGGCACGGACAGACGGAATGGTCGTTGTCCGGCAAGCACACCGGCAGGACCGACATCCCCCTCCTGGAGGAGGGCAGGCGCGGCGCCAAACTGCTCGGGGAGCGCCTGCACAGGGCCCCGCTGAACGGCCTGCCCGGGGTGGAGATCCGTACGAGTCCGCTGGCACGCGCGCGTGAGACCTGCGAACTCGCCGGGTTCGGCGACCGGGCGACCCCCTGGGACACGCTCATGGAGTGGGACTACGGCGCGTACGAGGGCATGACCCCCGACGAGATCCGGGCCGACCGTCCCGACTGGCTGATCTGGCGGGACGGGGTGCCCCGGGGCGAGACCCTCGCCGAGGTCGCCGCGCGCGCGGACGAGATCGTCGAGTGGGCCCGCTCCGCCGACCGTGACGTACTGGTCTTCGCCCACGGACACATCCTGCGCTCCATCGGGGCCCGCTGGCTCGGCCTGGACATCGATTTCGCGTCCCGTATCCGCCTCAACCCGACCTCCCTCTCGGTCCTGGGCTGGGCCTACGGAGAGCCCGCGATCGAGACGTGGAACGACTGCGCCCACCTGGCGGCGTAGCCCCGCTCGCTCAGGCCGGTCGCGGCAGCGCCCCGTGCCGTTCCAGGAAGTCCGACACCCCCGAAGCGCGGCGGTGCGGCAGCAGGACCCGGGCCGTCCCCGCCAGCATCGTCTGCACGCGGGACGACTGGACCTCGTCCAGCAGGTCCAGGACGCGCAGTCCGGCCGCCGCCGCCTCGTCGGGGTGCCCGGCGCGGGCCAGGTCGTCGGCGAGCTCGGCCGTGTAGAGGGCGAGGTTGCGGGTGAAGTGCGGGTCCTGGAGCCGGGTTGCGCGCCGCGCCTGATGGGCCGCGCGGGACCAGTCGCCCAGCGTCGACCAGCACTGGGCCTCCAGACCGGCCAACTCGGCGTCTCCGTAGAAGCTCATCCACTCGGGATCGGCGTCACAGGGGCCGCGTCCGTACAGCGCCTGCGCGCGGGTCAGCGCCTGTTCGCAGCCCCTGCGGTCGGCGAGGCCCGCCCAGCCGCCCGCCTCGCGCAGCGAGAGGAGCGACAGCAGCCGCGCCGAGCCCAGCGGGCGCGCCGCGAACTGGGCCGCCTGGGCCGCCCGTACCGCCTCGCGCGGCCGTCCCGCGTCACGCGCGAGGAAGGACGTGTTGCAGAAGGCGTGCGCCTCCAGGGCCGGGTCCCCGGCCACCCGGGCGGTCGCGAGCGCCTCCGCGTAGTGCGAACGCGCGTCCTCGAAACGCCCCGAGTCGTGTGCCAGCCACCCTACGGAGATGGCCAGTTCACCGGCCCCCGTGTGCAGCCGCTCGGCGGTCGCCTGCCGCGCGGCGCCCGCGTCCAGCAGGGCGTACGCGGCCCGCAGCGGAGCCGACGCCCTGCGGTACAGCCCGTCGGCGCCGTGCCGGTCGTCCAGCAGCCTGATCTTGCGAACGGCCTCTTCCAGTGCCCCCGCCTCGGCCTCGCCGGGCCGGCGCACGGAACGGTCCGCCGCCACGGCAGCGCCGCTGAACGCGAGCCCTATGGGGCCCAGTGAGGCGGCCGCCACGGTGGCGGTACCGCCGCTCATGAATGCGCGACGTTGCACGTCGCTCTCCTCGTGGTTCTGGTCGTCGATCTCGTGCGGGTCATACCGGTCGTTCGGTTCGTGCGAGCCGTACGTGGTGTCATACGGCTCGTACGCCCCGTCCGTCTCATGCGGGGCGTACATCGGGCTCGTGGTGTGCGGGTCGGGCGCCTCCTCGAAGGTGCGCGCCCCTCGGCCGCGTACCGCCGAACGGGGCACGAAACCCAGGTCCGTCAGCGTCCGGCCGGGGAACATGTGCAGGAACACCCGCTCGTACGCGTAGTTGGGACACCGGATCTCTCCCGCTTCGACCCGCCCGATGTAACGCGCGTCGCAGCTGACCTGCTCGTCGATCTCCCGGGCGGCCCGTCGCACCGCCGCGGCGAACTCGCCGGGCGAGCGCTGGCCGCGCAGCCGCCGGAAGGCGAGATTCGGCCGCGCCGGCCGAGGTGACTGGGACGACGAGGTCATCGGTGACGACGCCATGGCCGGGCCCTCTCTCACGAACCGTCGAACCATGCCGGAAGCAGGGCGAGTTGATCATGTTGTCGACCCGGCCGCACCTGTGTTTCCGGCGGGCACGAACGTACCCGCTGTGACGAGTCCACCACTCGGGGTTTGGCTACAAAACGGATATCTCATCCCTGATCTGCCATGAACTGCCATCCTTTGCGGCCGAGTTTCGCCGTAGCCGTTGACGCCGTACGGCGTTGAACCATGCGGTGTGCCCGATCGAGGAGGGGTTCCGTGGTGGAGGCCAGGATGGAGAGCAGGCAGAGCGTCGATCCTTGTGATCTCGTGACCGTCCCCGCTCGGCAGGGGCTGGAGGCGGTCGACATCCTGCGGCGCGGTGCGTCGGCGGAGGCCGTCGGCCCCGTCCTGCACGACGACAGCTGCGACACGCTCGGCTTTTTGGTGCCGTCGGGGACGGCTTCCGCCTGGGACGTCCCGGGCAGTACGTGTACGCGGACGGACGGGCGGGGCCTTCGGCTGGCGCCGGAGCCGCCGGTCGAGGGGTCGGACTGGCTGTTGCCTCCGGGCGACGCCGAGCTGGCCACGGATCCCGCGGTGCTGCGCGCCGCGTTGGGGGAGGCGGCTCGTCTGATCGAGGCGGCGGACAACTGCCGTTGAGTGTCGCAGCCCCGCGCCCCTGAAGGACGGGGGCCCGCCGTCGCTGAGCCGAACCGTCCGGTGCCGTCGATAATGGGTGGATGGCGCGGGCTAAGAACAAGCGGGCGGACGACAAGCGGGGCGGTGACAGACGTGTTGCCGCTTCGGCCGTCGTCGAGAGCGTGGACGGCGGGCTTGCCGAGCTCATGCCCGACCGGGACCGGGGGCGCGCCTGGACGCTGCTCATCGACGGGGCCCCGCAGTCGCACGTCGACCTCGACGACCCCTCGTACCTGAGCTTCGAGTACCAGCGCCGGCTCGGTCACGTCATCGATCTCGTCGCCCCGCCCGGCAAGCCCGTACAGGTCGTGCACCTCGGCGGGGGCGCCTTCACCCTCGCCCGGTACGTGGCCGCCACCCGGCCCCGCTCCACCCAGCAGGTCGTCGAACGGGACGCGGCGCTCGTCCAACTGGTCCGCCGCGAACTGCCCTTGGACCCGAACGCCCGGATCCGCGTACGGTCCGTCGACGCGCGCGAAGGGCTCGCCAAGGTGCCGGACGGCTGGGCGGACCTGGTCATCGCGGACGTGTTCAGCGGGGCACGGACCCCCGCGCATCTGACATCGGGCGAGTTCCTCACCGACGTACGCCGGGTCGTCAACGCCGGTGGCATGTACGCCGCCAACCTCGCCGACGGCCCGCCCCTCGCGCATCTGCGCGGCCAGATCGCCACCGCCGCCGGGGTCTTCCCCGAACTCGCCCTCGTCGCCGACCCGACGGTCCTGCGCGGCAAACGCTTCGGCAACGCCGTCCTGATCGCCTCGGCCGTCCCCCTCCCCGTGCCCGAACTGACCCGCCGCGCCGCCTCCGACCCCCACCCGGCGAGAGTCGAACACGGCAAGGCGCTGCGGGACTTCACCGGCGGAGCGACCCCGGTCACGGACGCGGCAGCGGTCGCCTCACCGGCACCCCCGCCATCGGTGTTCCGGTAGGCATGTCCCGCCGGCAGTTCGGCGCTCAGTAGTCGTTGATCGAAACCCGCGGCGCGGAGTCGTGCCACGTACAGAACACCGAAACCCGATCAGCACCCGCCGAGAACTCCACCCGAATCCACGTCTCGGTCTTCCACACCTGCATCGACCACCCGGACGCGGGCGTCGCCGACACCAGCGACGCGTACGACTTGCCGAGGTCGAACACGACCCGGCCCCCATCGGTGTCGTAACTCTTCACCTCGCCGGAGGCACCCGCGCCGGAAGCGGCACCTCCCGCACCCGCCGACTTCGAGGGCGAAGGGGAGGTCGAAGGCGAGGACGAAGCCGGGGCGGAGGGCGAACGCCCCGCGCTCGGCTCACGGCTCTTCGACGGTCCGGTCTCCGGCCCCGACTCGGGCCGACTCGTCGAGGAGGCGAGCGGCTTCGCGCCCTGCGCGGTCGTCCCGTCCGCCGGGATGGGCAGCGCGAGCGGCGGGTCGTACGCCGTCCCCGCCATCACCGTGTGGACACCCCACCACGACAGCGTGACCGCCGCGCCCGTGGCGAGCGACCAAGCCAAGCCGTGTACGAGTCCTCTGCGCATCGCGGGCCATACTGCCCCACGCGCCCCACACATGTCCCCTGTCGGTGCTGCCCGGACGGTTATCCACAGGCCCCGGACCGGCCCACCTCGTATGGCGTAGGTTGCGGGCCATGGCAAGTGTGCTCGTGGTCGAGGACGACCAGTTCGTGCGCTCGGCCCTCATCCGGCATCTGACCGAGGCCGCGCACACCGTGCGCAGCGTCGGTACGGCACTTGAGGCGCTGCGCGAGGTCGCCCATTTCCGTTTCGACGTCGTGATCCTGGATCTCGGCCTGCCCGACCTGGACGGGTCGGAGGCGCTGAAGATGCTGCGCGGCATCACCGACGTGCCCGTGATCGTCGCGACCGCCCGGGACGACGAGACGGAGATCGTGCGGCTGCTGAACGACGGCGCGGACGACTACCTGACCAAACCGTTCTCCGTCGAGCACCTGGCGGCACGCATGGCGGCGGTGCTGCGCCGCGCCCGGTCCACGGCAGGGGAGGCCCCGCCCTCGCCGGAGATCCGTGTCGGCGGACTGTCCATCGACCCGCTGCGCCGCCAGGCCGAGCTGGACGGCGTACGACTCGACCTGACCCGGCGCGAGTTCGACCTGCTGGCCTTCCTCGCCGGGCGGCCCGGGGTCGTCGTGGCCCGCAAGGAACTGCTCGCCGAGGTGTGGCAGCAGTCGTACGGGGACGACCAGACCATCGACGTCCATCTGTCCTGGCTGCGGCGGAAGCTGGGCGAGACGGCGGCCCGCCCGCGCTATCTGCACACCCTGCGCGGAGTGGGTGTGAAGCTGGAGCCGCCGGGACCGTCGGGAGCGGAGCCGCCGCGATGAGATGGGCACTGGTCAAGGTCTGTGTGGCGGTGACGGCCATGGTCGTAGTGGCCTTCGCGGTGCCGCTGGGGCTTGTCATCAGGGAGATGGCGAGGGACCGCGCGTTCTCGAATGCCGAGCGGGAGGCCGCGGCCATCGCCCCAGCCCTCTCCATCACCACCGACCGGCGCCAGCTGGAGAAGGTCGTCGCCTCGGCGGGCTCGGACGAGGGCATGGCCGTCCACATACCCGCGAGCGACGGGGTGGAGGCGGTCGACCTCGGCCGGCAGCGCGCCGTCGGCAAGGACATCGCCACGACCCGGAAGCTGGGCCGGGCCTCCACCACCGAGGTCCCCGGCGGCTTCACGCTGCTCCAGCCCATCGCGCTGAGTACGGGCAAGATCGCCGTCGTGGAGGTGTACGTACCGCAGTCGGAGGTCACCAATGGCGTGGCCACGGCCTGGGCCGTGCTCGCCGGGGTCGGTGTCGCGCTCATCGTCGGCTCGGTCGCGGTGGCCGACCGGCTCGGCGTGCGGATGGTGAAGCCCGCTCAGCGACTGGTGGAGAGCGCGCACGAGCTGGGGGAGGGGAAGCTGGGCGCCCGGGTGCCCGAGGAGGGGCCGACCGAACTGCGGCTCGCGGCGGTCGCCTTCAACTCCATGGCCGACCAGGTCGTCCAACTGCTCGCGAACGAGCGGGAGTTGGCGGCCGACCTCTCGCACCGGCTGCGTACACCGCTGACCGTGCTGCGGCTGAACGCGGCCTCGCTGGGGGACGGGCCCGCCGCCGAGCAGACCCGGGCCGCCGTCGCGCAGCTGGAGCGCGAGGTCGACACGATCATCCGGACCGCCCGGGACGCCAAGCCGCAGACCGCGGCGATAGGCGTGGGTGCCGGGTGCGACGCGGCCGAGGTCGTCCGGGAGCGGATGGACTTCTGGTCGGCGCTCGCGGAGGACGAGGGCCGCAAGGTGCGGGTGGCCGGGGTCGACCGGCCGGTACGGATACCCGTGGCCCGCGCCGACCTGGTGGCCGCGCTGGACGCGCTGCTCGGGAACGTCTTCCGGCACACGGCCGAGGGCACCGCCTTCGCGGTCGACGTGCACAACGGCGAGGACGCCGTCATCGTGCTCGTCTCGGACGCCGGCCCGGGGATCACCGACCCCGAGGCGGCGATGGCGCGGGGCGGCGGATCGGGCAGCGACGGCTCGACCGGGCTCGGGCTCGACATCGTGCGCAGGCTCGCGGAGTCGACGGGCGGGGACGTACGGATCGGGCGCTCCGTCCTGGGCGGGACCGAGGTGCGGATCTGGATCCAGCTCGACGGCCGGGAGCCCGAGAGGCGAGGTCACCGGGGCTCGGTGCGCCGCCGCCGATCGGCCAAATTGGTCTCGACCTTTAACCGGTCCCGATCCCTTCCTTAAGCGCACCCTAAGATCCCCAACCCCCGTCCGGATCAGGCTGTTTGCCCGTTTCCGGCTCGCTAGCGTGCTGCCGCACCCCACCCCCACCCGTGACCCCCTCGGGGACTGACGGAACAGCGAAGGCAGGCACGCCATGAGCACCCACCGGCGCACGGTCAACGGCAGGAACAAGGCGATCGGAGGCGTGGTCGCCGCGGCCGTGGTCGGCGGTGGAGCCCTCGTGTTCTCCGGTACGGCGCAGGCGGCCGGGGTCGGCGCCGCCTACACCAGGACCAGCGACTGGTCGACCGGCTACACCGCGCAGTACGTCGTCACCAACGACACCGGTACGGCGAAGACGGACTGGACGCTGGAGTTCGACCTGCCGTCCGGGGCCGAGCTGAGCTCCCTGTGGAACGGCGAGTCGAGCGTGAGCGGACGGCACGTCACCGTGAGGCCGCCCGCCTGGGACAAGGACGGGCTGGCCAAGGGCGAGTCGGTGACGGTCGGCTTCGTGGTGAACGGCTCCGGCACCCCCACCGGCTGTCTCATCGACGACGCCAAGTGTTCGGTGGACGACGGGGCGACCCCGGAACCGACCGGCCGCCCGACGCAGACCACGACACCCAAGCCCACCGCGACCCCCACGGCCACTCCCACGGCCACCCCGACCCGGACCGCGAGTCCCACCGCCTCGCCCTCCGAGTCCACCGACGGCGGCACGGCGGCCACCGCCGGCTTCGCGCCCTACGTCGACACCTCCCTCTACCCCGCCTTCGACCTGGTCGCCGCCGCGACGGCCACCGGCGTGAAGGACTACAACCTCGCCTTCGTCACGGACGGCGGCGGCTGCACCCCCAAGTGGGGCGGCGTGACGGACCTCGGCACCGACGCGGTCGCCGCGCAGATCGGCGCCCTGCGCGCCAAGGGCGGCGACGTCCGCGTCTCCTTCGGCGGCGCGGCCGGCTCGGAACTGGCCCTCAACTGCTCCTCGGCGGACGCCCTCGCGGCGGCGTACGAGAAGGTGGTGGACGCGTACAAGCTCACGAAGGTCGACTTCGACGTCGAGGGCGGTGCGCTCCCCGACACCGCGGCGAACACCCGCCGGGCGAAGGCGATAGCCACGCTCCAGGCCGAACACCCGGACCTGGACATCTCGTTCACCCTGCCCGTCATGCCCGAGGGGCTCACCCAGGACGGCGTGAACCTGCTCGCCGACGCCAAGTCGAACGGCGTCGGCATCGACACGGTCAACATCATGGCGATGGACTACGGCCCGGCGTACAGCGGCGACATGGGCACCTACGCCGAACAGGCCGCCACGGCGACGCAGGCGCAGATCAAGGGAGTTCTGGGCCTGTCCGAGTCGGCGGCCTGGAAGGCGGTCGCCGTCACCCCGATGATCGGCGTCAACGACGTGGTGACGGAGATCTTCAAGGTCGACGACGCCACCCAGCTCGTGGACTTCGCCAGGTCGAAGGGGATCGGCTGGCTCTCCATGTGGTCCGCCACCCGCGACAAGCAGTGCCCCGGCGGCACCAAGCCCTCGGCCGACGCGACCTGCAGCTCGATCCTCCAGGACCCCCACGCCTTCTCGAAGGCATTCGCCGCCTACAAGTAGCCCGCCAGAAGGGTCCAAGGTCCAACCAGCCATCTCCGCACGGGGGTCGACGCCCCGGCCGGCCTTCCCCCCCCACCCGGCCGGGGTCCACGGAGGGGCGCGGCACTCCCCTCACAGTGCCGCGCCCCGTTCCCCGTCCGCCCCGTGTCCCCACTGGGAGAGGGGTTATTCGGTCGTGTTCACCGAAGGAAGCGCACCGGTCCGCGCCGCCTCGCCGTACCAGAGGGCGCTCGACTTCGGCGTACGGGCCTGGGTCGCGTAGTCCACGTACACCGCGCCGAAGCGCTTCTCGTAGCCGTACGCCCACTCGAAGTTGTCCATCAGGGACCACAGGTAGTAGCCGCGGACGTCCGCGCCGTCGGCGATCGCCCGGCGTACGGCCGACAGATGGCCGTGGAGATAGGCGATGCGCTCCGGGTCGTGGACGCGGCCGTCCGGGTCGGGCTTGTCGTCGTACGCGGCGCCGTTCTCGGTGACGTAGAGAGGGAGCCCGGGAGCCTCCGTCGTGTAGCGCATGATCAGCTCGTGCAGGCCCGTCGGGTCGATGGTCCAGCCCATCTCCGTACGCTCGCCCGGAGTCTGATGGAACATCACATCGTCCGCGCCCGGCCACGGCGAATGGTCGCTCGCCCCGTGACCGTCCGCACGCGGGCCGTCCGGGGCGGTCTCGGCGGCGCCGACCAGCGTCGGCGTGTAGTAGTTGAGGCCGAGCGCGTCCAACGGCTGGTTGATCAGGGCGAGATCGCCGTCCAGGACGTACGACCAGTCCGTGATCGACGACGTGTCGGCCAGCAGGGTCTCCGGGTACTCGCCGTGCAGCATCGGGCCGTGGAAGATGCCGTTGGCCAGGTCGTCGATGCGCCGGACCGCCACCAGGTCCGCCGGGTCCTGCGAACGCGGCCTGACCACCGAGGAGTTGAGGCTCACCGCGATGCTGTTGCGGGCCGGCATCGCGGTGCGCAGCGCCGAAGTCCCGAGCCCGTGCGCCAGGTTGAGGTGGTGCGCGGCACGCAGGGACGCCTCCGGATCCGTACGCCCAGGAGCGTGCACCCCGGATCCGTAGCCCAGGAACGCGCTGCACCAGGGCTCGTTGAGCGTGATCCACTGCTCGACGCGGTCGCCCAGCGCCTCACCGACGATCTGCGCGTACTCGGCGAACCGCAGCGCCGTGTCCCGCTCGGGCCAGCCGCCCGCGTCCTCCAGCTCCTGGGGGAGGTCCCAGTGATAGAGGGTGATCGCGGGCTTGATGTTGTGGGAGAGCAGCTCGTCGACCAGACGGCGGTAGAAGTCCAGGCCGCGCTGGACGGCGGGACCGCGGCCCGTCGGCTGCACCCGCGACCACGACACCGAGAAGCGGTACGCGGTCAGGCCCAGCTCCGCCATGAGGGCCACGTCGTCGCGGTACAGGTGGTAGTGGTCGTTGGCGATGTCGCCGTTCTCGCCGCCGGCCGTCTTGCCGGGCGTGTGGCTGAAGGTGTCCCAGATCGAGGGCGTACGGCCGTCCTCCCGCACCGCCCCCTCGATCTGGTACGCGGAGGTGGCCGCGCCCCAGAGAAAGGCGGGCGGGAAGGTCACGGGCGTTGCGGGCTCAGGCATGGAAGCGCTCCCATGGGAGGAAAGGTCGTAGGAGACCTGGGGATATGGGGTCGGAGGGGGGAGGAGCAGGGGCCGAGGCAGCGGCGGCTCGGCCCCTTCGGCCGGGCGTGGCGGTTCGCCCCGTCCGGCCCGGCACCGCAAGAGGTTGGTCCGTCGCGCGGAGGCGGGCGCGGTGGGTCAGCCCTTGATCGCGCCCTGCATGATCCCGCCCACGATCTGCTTGCCGAACAGCAGGAAGGCGATGAGCAGCGGCAGGGTGCCCAGGAGCGCGCCCGCCATGATCACCGCCTGGTCGGGGACGTAGCCGGTGCCGAGCGAGTTGAGGGCCACCTGCACGGTGGGGTTCTGCTGGTTGAGCGCGATGATCGGCCACAGGAAGTCGTTCCAGGCCATCACGAACGTCAGCAGCCCGAGCACGGCCATCGCCGGCCGCGCCGCCGGGAAGACCACGTGCCACACGACGCGCAGACTGCTCGCGCCGTCCACCCGCGCCGCCTCGATCAGCTCGCTGGGCAGCGCCTGTACCAGGTACTGCCGCATGAAGAACGTACCGAAGGCGCTCACCAGGGTGGGCAGGATGACCGTCTGCAGCTGGTTGGACCAGCCCAGCTCGCTCATCCACAAGTACAGCGGTACGACCGCCAGTTGGGGCGGGATCATCATCGTGCCGATGGTCAGCAGCAGCAGAAGGCTGGAGAACCTGAACCGCAGCTTGGCGAAGGCGAACCCGGCGAGCGTGGAGAACAGGACTGTACCGACGGTGATGGTCCCGGCGACGATCGTGCTGTTGAGCATCGCGGTGCCGAGACCCGCCTCCTCCCACGCGGACTCCAGGTTCTTGAACAGGTTCCCGCCGATCCACAGCGGCGGCGGCGTCTCGGCGAGCCGCTGGTTGGTGCGCGAGGCCGCGACCACCGTCCACAGCAGCGGCGCCAGCGACACGAGGGCGAAGACCGCAAGGACGACGTATGTGAGAGGGCCCGCGTGCAGTTGCTTGCCCGCGCCCATCAGACGGCGGCGCCCGGAGCCTTCCCGGGCGGCCTTCTCGGCCGCGTCCATCGGCGCCTGAGGTGGCGTCAATTCACTAGTGGTCATTGTGACTTCCTCAGCCGTCGGGTGATCAGCAGGTTGACCGCGGCCACGATCAGCAGGATCAGGAACATCGTCCAGGCGATCGCGGACGCCTTGCCGAGGTTGCCGATGATCCAGCCCTGGTCGTACATGTACAGGCCGAGCGTCTGGTACTGGTGCTCCGAGCCGCCCTTGGAGCCGCTGGCCCCGCCGAACAGGAGCGGTTCACCGAACAGCTGCGTCGCGCCGATCGTGGAGACGACCACCGTGAACAGGATCGTCGGCCGCAGCATCGGGATCGTCACATGGCGGAACTGCTGCCAGCGGCCCGCGCCGTCCAGGGCCGCCGACTCGTACAGGTCGGAGGGGATCGCCTGCATCGCCGCGAGGTAGATCAGGGCGTTGTAGCCGGTCCACCGCCAGATCACGATCGACGAGACGGCGAACTGCGAACCCCAGGTGGACTCACGCCAGTTGACCGGGTCGACCCCGACGAAACCCAGCAGCCAGTTGATCATGCCGCCGTCCCAGGAGTACAGCAGCACGAACACCAGGGTCGCCGCCGCCACCGAGGTGGCGTACGGGGTGAGCATCACGACCCGCCACACGGTGGAGCCACGCAACTTGTAGTTGAGCAGGTGCGCGATGCCGATCGCCATGATCAGCTGCGGCACGGTCGAGATCACACCGATGGTGAAGGTGTTCTGCAGTGCCCCCCAGAAGAAGTCCGAGGACATCAGGTTCTTGTAGTTGTCCAGGCCCACCCAGGTCTGCTGGTCCAGGTTGGACAACTGCACGTTGTGCAGCGAGTACCAGGCCGTGTACAGCAGCGGGACGAGCCCGAAGGCGCCGAAGAAGATGAAGAAGGGGGCGATGAACGCGTACGGCGACGCCTTCATGTCCCAGCGGTACAGCCGGCTGCGCCAGGAGCCGGGGCCGGGGGGCGGTGTACCGCGACCGTGAGCACGGCGCGCCGCGCCCGGCTGGGAGCCGGGCGCGGCGTCGGCGCTCGACGCGGATCGCGCGAGAGCCTGCTTGGAGCTGGTCACTGGCCGAGCACGTCCTTGATCTCCTTGTTGGCCGCGTCCCAGCCCTGGGCCGGGGTCTTGCCCTTCTGCTCGACCTGAAGGATGCCGATGTCCGTGATGGCGGTGCCGATCGGCTGGTCCTTGACGCCGAAGATCTGCGTCGGGATGGTCTTCGCCGAGTCGGAGAAGATCTGCGTGATCGGCGCGTCCGAGAAGAACGCCGTCGTGGCGGCCTGCGGCTTCAGACTCGGGTACGCCGCCGGGATCGACGGGAAGCTCGCCTGCTTGGCGAAGACCTTCGCCTGCTGCTCCGGGGCGGTCAGCCACTTCGCGAGGGCGATGGCCTCCTTCTGGTGCTTGCCCGCCGTGGGCACACCGACGAACGCGCCACCCCAGTTGGCCGCGGTGGGTGCCGCCGCGATGTCCCACTTGCCCTTGCCGGCGTCACCGGACTTCTCCTGGATGTAGCCGATCATCCAGGCGGGGCAGGCCACCGTCGCGAACTTGGCGTTGGCGAAGGCCTGGTCCCACGGCTTGTCGAACTGCTTCAGCTTCGCCGACATGTCACTGGTCGCCACCTCCATCGAGGCGTCCCAGGCCTTCTTCACTCCTGTGGACTTGTCCCAGATGACGTTGCCGTCCGCGTCGTAGTAGCGCTGGCTCTCGCCACCGAGCGCCGCGTTGTAGACCGAGGAGGCGGAGTCCACGAACTTGGTGCCCTTCGGCGCCTTCTTCATGTACTCCTTGCCGACGTCCACGTACTTGGACCAGTCGCCCTTCCACTGCTCGGCGAGCTTGGTGCGGTCCGTCTCCAGACCTGCCGCCTTGAAGAGGTCCTTGCGGTAGCAGACCGCCATCGGCCCGATGTCGGTGCCGAGCCCGATGGTCTTGCCGTCCTTGGTGGTGGCCTGCGCGGTCTTCCAGTCCAGCCACTGGGACTTGTCGACCTCCTTGCCGAGGTCGACGAACTTGTCGGCCTGCGTCTGCACCGCCTCGGCGATGTTGCCGATCTCGATCGCCTGGATGTCGTCGGTACCGGAACCGGCCTGCAGACGGGTGAGCGTCTTCGGCCAGTACACGTCGGTACGGGTCGTGACGTTCTCCTTGATGGTGATGTCCGGGTTCTTCTTCATGTACTCGTCGTAGAGGCCGGCCTGCTTGTAGCCGAAGACACCGAAGGTGCCGATGGTGAGCGTGGTCTTGCCTCCGCCGCTGCCGCCGTCCGAGTTCGACGAGCCGTCGTCCGAGTCCTCGGCGCAGCCGGCAAGCAGCCCCGTCGTCAGCGCGGCGACGGCCGCGAGGGCCATCAGCCTGCGGGACCCGCGGGTACTCGTGCGCATTGCGTCCTCCTGTTGCCTGACGTGCCGACCCCCCGGCCAACTGCATTGTTGGGCCCGTTAGTTCACGCTGCGGCTCGGGCGGGGAACGTGCGGGATGTGTATGTGTCAGGTACTGTGGGAGCGCTCCCACAGGTGATGTGTTGAAGGTTCGTCGCTCGGCGCGGGGGTGTCAAGGGAGAGGGCATAGAGATATGTCTTCAGTTATCGGGCTGTTAGCTAACGGAGGTTGGGCTCGGGAGAGTAGGTCTCCGACGGTTTCGGGACGGCCTCGGGAAGGCTCCGGATCGGCGTCGGAGTGGCGTCGGAGTTGCGTCGCGTGGCGTCGAGCGGCGTCGGACTGGCCGCTTCGTCACGGACGGGTGTCCAGGAGGTGCGGCCGGATGCTGAGCGAGTACGGGCGGGGTGCCGGCCGGGATACGGGTCGGGGTGCCGGCCGGGGTGCGGGCCGGGACGGTGTGGGAGTACGGGTGGAGTGCGGAGGCCTGGACTCCGGGCGCCCGGTCCCGATCACGACTGTTACATTCCAGGCCAAGCACGGCGAGAGCCGTGCCGGACGGGAGGCGGACCATGGCAGTCCACGGAGCGCGTAGCCGGAGCGGCGGACGGCCGACCCTCGAAGAGGTCGCCGCGCGCGCCGGTGTGGGCCGCGGCACGGTCTCCCGCGTGATCAACGGCTCCCCGCGGGTCAGCGACGCCACCCGCGCGGCCGTCGAGGCGGCGGTCGCGGAGCTGGGATACGTGCCCAACACGGCGGCCCGTGCCCTCGCCGCCAACCGTACGGACGCGATCGCCCTGGTCGTCCCCGAGCCCGAGACCCGCTTCTTCGCCGAGCCGTACTTCTCCGACATGCTGCGCGGAGTGGGCGCGGCACTCTCCGACACCGAGCTGCAGCTCCTGCTGATCTTCGCGGGCAGCGACCGGGAGCGGCGCCGGCTGGCCCAGTACCTGGCCGCGCACCGGGTGGACGGGGTCCTGCTGGTCTCGGTCCACGCGGACGACCCGCTGCCCGACCTGCTGGCCCAGCTGGAGATCCCGGCGGTGATCAGCGGCCGGCGCTCGGCCGACGAGACGCTGCCGTCGGTGGACTCGGACAACTTCGGCGGCGGCCGGTTCGCCGTGGAACACCTGATCGCCCAGGGCCGGCAGACCATAGCCCACCTGGCGGGACGCCTCGACGTCTTCGGTGCCCAGCGCCGTGTCGACGGCTACCGCGAGGCGCTGCGCGAGGCGGGCCGCGAGGTCGACGACCGCCTCATCGTCCCCGGTGACTTCACGGAGGAGGGCGGTCGCCGGGCGATGAAGGAGCTGCTCGCCGTCTGCCCGACCCTGGACGCGGTCTTCGCCGGCTCCGACGTGATGGCGGCCGGCGCCCGCCAGGTCCTGCGCGAGGCGGGCCGCCGCATACCCGACGACGTGGCCCTCGTCGGCTACGACGACTCGGCCATCGCCCGCCACATGGACCCGCCCCTGACAAGCGTGCGCCAGCCGATCGAGGACATGGGCCGCGCGATGCTCGCCCTCCTGATCGACGAGATCGCGGACCGCCGCCCGGCGGTGTCCCGGGGGCTGGAGAGACGACAGCTGGTCCTGCCTACGGAACTGGTGGCGCGGGCGTCTTCTTAGGGGGAGGGGCGCGGTCCTGGGGCGGGGGCGGCCTCCGGGTGGGGGCGGGCCCTCGGGTGGTGCCGGCGCCCGGGTGATGCAGACCGTCGGGCGGTGCCGCCCCTCGGCGGTTCCGGCGCCCGGGTGGCGCAGGTCCTCGGGTCGTTCTGCCCCCGAGCGGCGCCTACCGAGTGAGGGACCACACCGCCCAGGCGACCAGGCCCGCGCCGACCAGCACCATCGCGGCGGACACCGACCGGGGCAGCGGCTTCCGTGACCGCGGCCGTGACTGCGGCTGGTGCCACGGCTGTGGCTGTGGTTGTGCCGGGCCCGTGCCCGGAGGTCCGGCAGGGGTCGGCCGCCCGTACGCCCCCGGTTGCGCCCCTGTCTGCGTCGCGGGTGGTTGAAACGGAGCCACCCGCGGAGACCGGGGGTCCCAACTCCCGCTCTCGTACCGCTGTTCCAGCATTCCGGTGGCCGACCGCCGCCACCGGACTCCCGCCGCGTCCGTGAACTGCACGACACCGAGGGCGGGTTGGGAGGGACGGGCGGGACCGAGGCTCGTGTCGCTGGTGGGCAGCAGGGCGCTGACGCTCTCCCCGGCGTGCAGCAGCCCGCCGGTGAGGGTCGTGGGGAGCGGCAGACCGTCGTAGTGCAGAGCGACGTCCCTGACGGGCTGGTCGCTCCCGTTCGTCGCCTGAAGACTCCAGCCGACCCACTGCTCGGCCAGCGGCGACGGCCGGCTCCTCATCATCACCTGCACCAGGGAGGCCTGCACCACCTCCGCCCGCCGCTCGGCCTCCAGCGCGAGCTCCCGCTCCCGCTCCTCGACCTCCCGGGCCATGGCCGCCACCCGCGCCGACTCCCGCACGGAGTGCCGATGCCCGGCATAGCTCGTGACCAGCCCCGCCACCCCGACAACGACCCCGACCACCCCGACGACTGCCTCCAGCATGCTCGTAACTGTGACGGGGTGCGGGAGGGGCAGTCCAGTACCACCGGGGAATCCGATCGGTCCGGTGGCCGGGTGGTGCCGGGTGATGGGGAAACGCCTGAGGGCCGGTCCGCTTTCGCGGACCGGCCCTCAGGACTTCAGGGTGAGTGACGGGACTTGAACCCGCGGCATCCTGGACCACAACCAGGTGCTCTACCAGCTGAGCTACACCCACCATGACCGGGGTTGGTTCTCCGAGTGGTTCACCGACCGGCCGAGAAAAAGTGTACAGGGTCCGAAGGGGTGCTCGCGCCCGTGTTTCGGTGGGGGTTATCCCGCAGGTAGGACGTGCTTCGAGGCGATGCCGCGGGCCGTCTCCGAGTCGGGGCCGGGCTGCGGGACGAAGATCGCCTCGCGGTAGTAGCGGAGCTCCGCGATCGATTCGCGGATGTCGGCGAGCGCGCGGTGGTTGCCGTTCTTCTCCGGGCTGTTGAAGTACGCCCGGGGGTACCAGCGGCGCGCCAGCTCCTTGACGGAGGAGACGTCCACGATGCGGTAGTGGAGGTACTCCTCCAGGGTCGCCATGTCGCGCAGCAGGAAGCCGCGGTCCGTGCCGACCGAGTTCCCGCACAGCGGGGCCTTGCCCGGTTCCTTGACGTGCTCACGGATATAGGTGAGGACCTGCTCCTCCGCGTCCGCCAGGGTCGTGCCGCCGGCCAGCTCGGAGAGGAGGCCGGAGGACGTGTGCATCTGGCGCACCACGTCCGGCATCGTCTCCAATGAGGCGTCCGGCGGGCGGATCACGATGTCCACCCCCTCGCCGAGTACGTTCAGCTCAGAGTCGGTCACCAGCGCGGCCACCTCGATGAGCGCGTCGTCCGACAGCGAGAGACCGGTCATCTCGCAGTCGATCCACACCATGCGATCGTTCATGGGCTCACCCTACGGCCCGCCCCCGCGCCCGGGCAGGCCCGGGACCTCGGCAGTCGGCACCGATGTCGGTACCGATGACGGACAAAAACCGCGCCGGCCCCGGACCACAACGGTCCGGGGCCGGCGCGCAACGCTCCGAAACGGCCGCGGCTAGGGCGCGCTCCGCTGTCCGGGCAGGCTCGCCCGTCCACCCGCGTACATCTCCGCGCCGGCCCGTCCCTCGGTGGAGAGGGACGAGGTCGCCGGGCCGACCGCGTGCGCGGCGGCCGTACGCCGGGTCTGCAGGGGCACGGGTGCCTCCTGCTGCACCGGCGGCGGCGGTGGCGCGCCGGAACCGTCCGAGTCCGACTGCTTCTCGCCCTGCGGACGGCGGGCCCGGTAGGCGGCCCGGTACGCGGCGGGCGACGAGCCGAGCTGCCGGCGGAAATGGCCGCGCAGGGCCACCGGGGAGCGGAAGCCGCAACGGCCCGCCACCTCGTCCACCGAGTAGTCGGACGTCTCCAGGAGCCGCTGCGCCTGGAGCACCCGCTGCGTGATCAGCCACTGCAGGGGAGCGCTCCCGGTGAGCGAGCGGAACCGGCGGTCGAACGTACGCCTGCTCATGTACGCGCGTGCCGCCAGCGTCTCCACGTCGAACTGTTCGTGGAGGTGCTCCAGCGCCCAGGCGACGACCTCCGCGAGGGGGTCGGCGCCGATCTCCTCTGGTAAAGATCGATCGAGATAGCGCTCCTGACCGCCACTGCGGCGGGGCGGGACCACCAGACGGCGGGCCAGCGCTCCGGCTGCCTCGTTTCCGTGGTCCGTCCGCACTATGTGCAGACAGAGGTCGATCCCGGCCGCCGTGCCCGCCGACGTCAGTACGTCGCCGTCGTCCACGAACAGCTCGCGGGGATCGACGTGCACCGACGGATAGCGCTTGGCCAGCGTCGGCGCGTACATCCAGTGTGTCGTCGCGGGACGGCCGTCCAGCAGACCGGCCGCCGCGAGTACGAAGGCGCCGGTGCACAGCCCGACTATGCGGGCACCCTCCTCATGGGCCCGGCGCAGTGCGTCGAGCGCCTCCTCCGGTGGTGGTGAGGTGATCGACCGCCAGGCCGGCACGACGACCGTGCCTGCCCGGGAGATCGCCTCCAGCCCATTGGGCGCGGTGAGTTCCAGGCCTCCTGTGGTCCGCAGTGGGCCTTCCTCGCCGGCGCACACCAGTAGTCGGTAGCGCGGCACGCCGGCGTCCTGGCGGTCAATCCCGAACACCGAAAGCGGTATGGAACTCTCGAAGATGGGGCCGCCGCTGAACAGCAGCACCGCGACGATCTCCTTGCGGCGTCGCCCGGAAAGTTTCCGGGCCGCGGCTTCCGGCGCGGCAGTGGAGTCGTGGCTCATACTGCTAAGCCCCCCTCGGTGGTCGCGGCTCCTCGGTTGTGTCGCTCCTGCACGTTTCCCCTCGGTCCTGCACGAGTCCCCCGCCGTAAGACGTCAAGATCGAATCTACTGTGTCCCGTGGTGCCGAGGTGGCCAGTTCAGCACTCGGCAGATTGTCGACATGGCAACTTGGCGTGAAGCATTCGATCACGAAGCGTTGCACTCGTGGGCCGTACAGGGAAGTGCGCCTGCCCCGCGTGGCCGGTCCCAGTAGGGTGCGGGCACCCTACTGGACCCTTTCAGTGCAGGTCGAACGGGGGTTGGGGGCCTGGTCGGCCAAGGGGTGCGCGGTGTCCAGAAGTTGGCTGAAAAGCAACGGGCTCGTGCGCGGAAACCGGTCAGTCAACCGGCGTATTTCCACCGGCATGCCGACCGCCCCGGTGCGCTCCCGCGCCTACCCTGCCGCGGGGCACATGATGCGGCGCCGGGTCCTCGCCGCGGGGTACCCGGTGCGGCGCCGGCTCTCCCGTGCACAGCCGTGCCGCGCCCCGCTCGGACCGGCGCAGCAGCACCCGGCACGCCCCCGTCACCGCGGCCAGACCGAGAGCCGTGCCGGCGGCGCCCGCCAGGGAGGCCCCGTACCCGACGAGGACGACCGGAACCAGGACACAGCTGAAGGCCGCCCAGCGGACCACGTCGCTCACCGTGTCCTGGGTGGCGGCGGAGCGGGCGGCGGGTGTCCTGGAGGGGGGCTGGGGCGCGGTCGAGGGTCGTCCGGACACGGTGGGGCTCCCTGGGGCGGTGGCTTACGAGGGTTCAACGCGTGTTCGAGCCACCGGTCACGGGGGGCTTCCCAGGGGTGCCCTCGGAAGCCATGGGGGTGTCGGGGGGCGTGGGACGGCCGCGGGTGCGTTGCGGCTGATCGCGCCCACGCGGCGGAGCCGCAATGTCACAGCCCCGCGCCCCTGAAATGCCGCCCCTGGCCGCCCTGGCGCCCCGAATACCCGTCCCGGGGCTTTCTTGCTGAGTGAACGCTGTGCAAACCGCCTGTACGGGGCAGCAACCATTGCGTTACGGGCGTTCCCTCGTGCATGCTCCCTGGAACCCTCCCGCGGCGAGAGCGGGATCTGGGCAGAGGAGGCGTGCCGCCGTACCCTTGGGGGTATGGGGTTGGGAAGATGATTCCCGGACACAGCTCCGTAGCACCTGTCGTCCCACCCACGAGGATCCGAACGCCGAGACACTCATGGCCGGTCACGAATTCGAACCCGCGGACCGCAAGCGCCCCGTCGCCGATCCCACGGCGGCCGAGCCCTTGGCGGCGGAAGAACCACGTCAGTCCTGCGATCCCGCTTTCAAGCACGGCGTCGTCGTCGGCTTCGACGGATCGACATCGAGCGAGCGCGCCCTCGCGTACGCGATCGGCATGGCCTGCCGCTCAGGCTCCGGCCTGATCATCGTCCACGTCGCCAACCGGCTGCCCACCACGGTGTGGGCGGGCTGCGAGCCCCCGGTCTTCGTCGACGTCCCCGACCACCGCACCGAGGTGCTCGGCCTCGAACTCGCCTGCGCGGAGTATCTGGCCGAGGTCCCCTGGATCCTCGTAGAGCGCGGCGGGGACATCTGCCACGAACTCGAAGAGGTGGGGCGGGAGTACGAGGCGGACGCGATCGTCGTCGGATCGACCCACGGCATCGTGGGGCGCATCTTCGGCTCGGTCGCCGGCCGGCTCGCGAAGCGCGCGCAGCGCCCGGTGGTCGTCATTCCCTGATCGGCCCCCGGCCGCTCCCAGTTGACCGCCCAACGCCCTCTGTTTCGACCTCTGTTCGAACGCCTTCGGTGTTGTCGTTTCGCAACTCGGTGTTGTCCCAGGTGAGATGAGCCGTGGGCGAGGTCAACTTCCTTTACGTGTCGGGTAAATCTACTCGCGCGTAGATGTGTTTGTGCGCTTGTGAAGGGCATATACCGGTCACCGCACAACAGCACATGCACGAAGGGAGCCCGCCGTGGACAATGACGTCTCCGCGGGAAGCACCACCTGGACCCTCGGCCACCTCGCACTCGGACTCACCCTGCTGGCCTTCGGCCTCGGTCACACCGAAGTGATCGACGGCGTCACGGCAGCCGACTCCGTCTCTCTCGCCACCTATGTCGGTGGCATCGCCCTCTTCGTCGCCGGCCTCATGGCCTTCCGCGACCGCGACACGTTCACGGGCACGGCGTTCGCCGGTCTCGGGGCGTTCTGGTTCACCTGGGGTGTCGGCGTCGACACGCAGGTCTCCGACAACGCGGCGGGGCTGTTCCTGCTGCTCTTCGCCCTCGTCGCGCTGAGTCTGACGCTGGGAGCGTCCGCCGCGGCGCCGCTCACCAGGGGCGCGTACGGGCTGTTGTTCGTGGCGATGGTGTTGCTCGCCGTGGCGCAGTTCGGTGACTCCGCGGCGCTTGCCAAGGTGGGCGGGTGGTTCGCGGTCGTCGGCGGGCTGGCCGCTTGGTACGCGGCGACTGCGGCGCTGGCTCACTGGCCTACGGCCATGCCGCGTCGTGCTGCCGGCCGGGGCGTGACGGCAACCGGCTAGTCGGCAGCCTGCCGGGGTTTTGGGCGGCCCCGGCGCATGGACGGACCCCCCGTGTACTGGTGGCGACACGTGGGGGTCCGTCCTCATGTTCGGCCTCTGCGGGGGCTGTTGGGCTACTCCACCGTGACCGACTTGGCGAGGTTCCTCGGCTTGTCGATGTCCCTGCCCAGGGCCAATGCCGTGTGGTAGGCGAGGAGTTGGAGGGGGATGCCCATCAGGATGGGGTCCAGTTCGTCCTCGTTCTTCGGGACGACGATGGTCTGGTCGGCCTTCTCCTGGCACTCGTGGGCCACGGCGAGGATCTTGCCGCTGCGGGCCTTGATCTCCTCCAGGGCCGCGCGGTTCTTCTCCAGCAGGTCGTCGTTCGGGACGATCGCGACCGTCGGCAGCGCGGGCTCGATCAGTGCGAGCGGGCCGTGCTTCAACTCCGAGGCGGGGTAGGCCTCGGCGTGGATGTACGAGACCTCCTTCAGCTTCAGCGAGGCCTCGCGGGCCACCGGATAGCCGCGGACCCGGCCGATGAAGAGCATCGAGCGCGCCTCGGCGTACTGCTCGGCGAGCTTCTTGATCTCGTCCTCCTGGTCGAGGATCTCCGTGATCTGGCCGGGCAGCTTGCGCAGGCCCTCGATGATCCGCTTGCCGTCGGAGACCGAGAGGTCACGGGTGCGGCCCAGGTGCAGCGCCAGCAGCGCGAAGGCGACCGTGGTGTTCGTGAAGCACTTGGTGGAGACCACGCACACCTCGGGGCCCGCGTGCACGTACATGCCGCCGTCGGCCTCGCGGGCGATGGCCGAACCGACCACGTTCACGATGCCCAGGACCCGCGCGCCCTTGCGCTTCAGCTCCTGCACGGCCGCCAGCACGTCGTACGTCTCACCGGACTGGGACACCGCCACGTACAGGGTGTCGGGGTCGACGACCGCGTTGCGGTAGCGGAACTCCGAGGCGGGCTCGGCGTCCGCGGGGATACGGGCCAGCTCCTCTATCATCTGCGCGCCGATCATGCCCGCGTGGTACGAGGTGCCGCAGCCGAGGATCTTCACGCGGCGGATCTGGCGCGCCTCGCGGGCGTCCAGGTTCAGGCCGCCCAGGTGCACGGTCGAGAACCGGTCGTCGATCCGGCCGCGCAGCACACGGTCCACGGCGTCGGCCTGCTCGTGGATCTCCTTGTGCATGTACGTGTCGTGGCCGCCCATGTCGTACGAGGCGGCCTCCCACTCCACGGTGGTCGGCTCGGCCGTGGTGCGCGTGCCCTCGGTCGTGTACGTACGGAAGTCGTCGGCCTTCAGCGTGGCCATCTCGCCGTCGTCAAGGGTGACGATCTGGCGGGTGTGGGTCACGAGCGCGGCGATGTCCGAGGCGACGAACATCTCCTTCTCGCCGATGCCGAGGACGACCGGGGAGCCGTTGCGGGCCACCACGATGCGGTCCGGGAAGTCGGCGTGCATGACGGCGATGCCGTACGTGCCCTCGACGAGCCGGAGGGTCTCGCGGACCTTGTCCTCCAGCTTCTCGGCCTGGGAGCGGGCGATCAGGTGGGTGAGGACCTCGGTGTCGGTCTCGGAGAGGAACTCGACGCCGTCGGCCTCCAGCTTCTTCCGCAGGTCGGAGGCGTTGTCGATGATGCCGTTGTGGACGACGGCGACCTTGTTGTCGGCCGACATGTGCGGGTGCGCGTTCACGTCGGAAGGGGCGCCGTGGGTGGCCCAGCGGGTGTGGGCGATGCCGGTGGTGCCGGCGAAGCGCTTGGGGACGCGGGCCTCCAGGTCACGGACGCGGCCCTTGGCCTTGACCATCTTCAGCCCGGCCGTCTTCGGAGACGTCACGACGATGCCCGCCGAGTCGTAGCCGCGGTACTCGAGGCGCTGCAGGCCCTCGAGGAGGAGCGGTGCCACATCACGCCTGCCGATGTATCCCACGATTCCGCACATACGGTTTCTCTGTCCCCTCAGTCGTTCAGTTCGGCTCTGTGGTGCTGCTTCGCCCGGCCGGCGCTCACGCTGTTCCGGCAGGCTGTCGTTCGTCCGGCGGTCAGCCGTAGACGATGCGGCGCAGCTGTCTGAGCGTGAGCTCGGGCGGTGCGACCGCGCGGTACTTCAGGTCCGCCGCGATCCGTTCGAAGATCGTCGAGTTCACCAGTCCCTGAGCCTGGAGCTCGCGATGGCGGCGACGGACGTAGTCGTCGGTCGCCTCGTCGAAGTAGGCGAGGACGTCCTGGATCACCCGCAGCGCCTCGCCCCGGCTGAGGGGCGAGGAGCGCGTCAGATGATCAACAAGTTCGTCGTGCACCCGTCGATCCTGAGGTAAAGCGCTGGCAATCGCAAGAATCCTGCCCGATTTCGGGCACGAGGCTGTTGAAACTCTTATGGGAGGCTGTTCGGGGCCTGTTCATCCTGTGGCCCGCGGTGCGATGGTTGCCAGGAGCACCTTTTCGGCCATGGACACTCCACGCATGGGCGTACCGGAGCAGCTCGCCGCGCGCATGAGCATGGCCGAGCAGCACGAATACCTTCGCGCCAGATTCTCGCGGCGCACGATGATCAGGGGCGGGGCCGTCACGCTGGGCGCCGTCGCGGGCGGGGTCTTCGTGCCCGGCGCCGTCGCACAGGCAGCGACGAAGACTTCCGTACCGACGCAGACCGCCGCGCGCACCGAGAGCGTCGACGGCGCGCTCGCCGCCCCCTTCGGCCGCCACCTCGCCTGGGGCAGCGACCCCCGTACGGAGATCACCGTCTCCTGGCAGGTCCCCGTCGCGGTGAAGAAACCTTTCGTCCGGATCGGCGCCCACCCCTGGGACCTCTCCCACAAGATCGACGCCGAGGTCCGCACGCTCTTCACCCCGGCCGGTGTCGGCGCGAGCGGCAACCACACCCAGTACTACGTGCACGCCAAGCTCACCCACCTGCGGCCCGGCCGGACGTACTACTACGGCGTCGGCCACGCGGGCTTCGACCCGGCCGAGGCGCATCTGCTGGGCACGCTCGGCACCTTCACCACCGCCCCCGCGCACAAGGAGCCGTTCACCTTCACGGCCTTCGGCGACGAGGGCGTCGGCTACCACGGCCTCGCCAACAACAGCCTGCTGCTCGGCCAGAACCCGGCCTTCCACCTGCACGCGGGCGACATCGCGTACGCCGACCCCGCCGGTGCGGGCCAGACCACCGACGCCGGGTTCGACTCGCGCGTGTGGGACCAGTTCCTCGCGCAGACCGAGTCCGTCGCCAAGTCCGTCCCGTGGATGCCGGCCTACGGCAACCACGACATGGAGGCCTGGTACTCGCCCAACGGCTACGGCGGCGAGGACGCCCGCTGGAACCTCCCCGACAATGGCCCCGACAAGAAGAACCTGCCGGGCGTCTACTCCTTCGTCTACGGCAACACGGCGGTCATCTCCCTCGACGCCAACGACATCTCCTTCGAGATCCCGGCCAACCTGGGGATCTCCGGCGGTACGCAGACCAAGTGGCTCGAGGCGCAGCTGAAGAAGTACCGCGCCTCCAAGGACGTCGACTTCGTCGTCGTCTTCTTCCACCACTGCGCCTACTGCACCTCCACCGCGCACGCCTCGGAGGGGGGTGTGCGCCAGGAGTGGGTGCCGCTGTTCGAGAAGTACACGGTGGATCTCGTCATCAACGGCCACAACCACCAGTACGAGCGCACGGACGTCATCAAGGCGGGCAAGGTCACCAAGAAGCTGCCGATCGGTGGTACGGCGTATCCCGAGACGGACGGTGTGGTGTACGTGACGGCGGGGGCGGCGGGGCGCAGTCTGTACGCGTTCACCGCGCCGGTGTCGTACGAGGGGCATGAGAACGAGGTGGAGTCCGTTGCCTCCTTCGTCAATACGAAGGAGGGCAAGGTCAATGAGACGGTTGTGTGGTCTCGGGTGCGGTATCTCGACTACTCGTTCCTGCGGGTGGATGTGGCGCCGGCGTCTCGGGGGCGGCTTGCGACCTTGAAGGTGCGGGGGATTGCCGAGACCGGTGAGGAGGTTGATCACTTCACTGTGGCTCGGCGGGTTCGGTGAGCGGAGGGTGGGGCGGGGGGTGCGGGTGAGTCGGGGCTGGGTGCGCAGTTCCTCGCGCCCCTAAAAGATTGCGCCGTTCCCCGCGCCCCTTAATCGTCCCCCGCGACCCTGAAAGGTTGCGCCGTTCCCCGCGCCCCCAAAAAGACTGCGCAGTTCCCCGCGCCCCTTATTGCCGCGCCCCTCAAGGAAGGCGCCCGTGTTCCCTCGGAGACGCGGGCGTCTTCCTTTCTGCGGCTACATGCCCCTCAGTACCGCCTGCTTGGCCAACGTGAACTCCTCGTCCGTCAGGACGCCGGACTTGTGTAGGTCGCCCAGTTCGCGGAGGCGGCGGAGGAGGGCGTCGTGGTCGGCTTCCGGGGGTGGGTCCGGGGTGGGGGTGAGTTGCTTGGGTGGGGTGTCCGTGGGGGACGGGGCCGACGGGTGGGGGAGGCGGGCCTGGACCGCCGCCGCTACCAGGGCCATCAGGGGGTCCTTCTTGAAGCCCCACAGGTCGACCGAGTTGGGGTCGTACTTCGGTGGGGCCTTTGTGGGGGCGCCCCGGACGGTGAAGCGGAGGAAGCCGTTCTCCAGGCCTACCGCGGGATGCCACTCCACGGACTGGATGTCGGCCAGGGCGAGCGTGCGGGCGCCGGCCGCAGACTTGGCCTCCTCCGTCTTCCAGTTCCACTCCAGGCGGATGGTCTCCCCGTCGAAGCTCGCGGTGCCGTCGCCCGCGGAGACCGACAGGGGCACCGCGGGCCCCGGCAGCAGATAGCGGTCGACAGCGGTGGCGGGCACCTCGTCCAGGAGCAGCGCGTTGCGGATCTCGTCCACGAAGTACTCGGCGACGCCGTACCGGTCCGAGTCGACGGTCATCTGGTAGGGGTCGTGGGAGTCCGTGAGCCTGCCGCCGGTCGCGTGCAGCAGCGGGTCGGCGCCGTCGCGCAGCCGGAGCCTGAGCCGTCCGGACTTCTTGCCCTGCTCGAACGAGATCCCCGCCAACGCGCCCAGCGGTACGGCGAGTTCGCCCAACGTCTTGCGCAGCAGGCCCACGTTCTTGTCACGGCCGGGCACGAGCCGCAGGGCGTCGCCGTCGAAGGTCCACGTGCCGTCCCGTTGGATGATTTCCGCCATGGGGGTGATTGTTTCACCGCCTGTGCGGGAGAGTGGTCTATACCCATTCGAAGGGAGCGCATGTGAGACAGCACAGAACGCCCCGACTCCTCGGTACGCTGCTGCTCGTGGTGGCCGCAGGTATCTCCGTCGTCGGCGCGGCACCGTCCGCCGCCGGCCGAACCGCCACTCCGCTCGGCCAGGTGATTCCGGCCCCCGCCTCTGTCGACGCGGGCGGATCCCCGTACCGGATCACCAGCAGTACGCGCATTCGCGTGGACGACTCGCGGGAGGCCCGGCGCATCGGCTCGTATCTGGCCGATGTGCTGCGTCCCTCGACCGGCTATCGGCTGCCGGTCACGGACGACGGCGGAGACGGCATTCGGCTCCAGCTCAGCCGCAAGGACTCCGCGCTCGGCGCGGAGGGCTACCGGCTGAAGAGCGCCAAGGGCGCCGTCACCATCACGGCCCGGGAGCCCGCCGGGCTCTTCCACGGTGTGCAGACCCTGCGCCAGCTCCTCCCCGCCGCGGTCGAGAAGGACTCCGTGCAGCCCGGACCCTGGGCGGTCGCCGGCGGCACCATCACCGACACGCCCCGCTACGGCTACCGCGGCGCGATGCTGGACGTCTCCCGGCACTTCTTCGGCGTCGATCAAGTCAAGCGCTACATCGACCAGTTGGCGCTCTACAAGGTCAACACGCTGCACCTCCACCTCAGCGACGACCAGGGCTGGCGGATCGCGATCGACTCCTGGCCGCGGCTCGCCACGTACGGCGGGTCCACGCAGGTCGGCGGCGGAACCGGCGGCTTCTACACGAAGGCCCAGTACAAGGAGATCGTCCGGTACGCCTCCTCGCGCTTCCTCGAAGTCGTGCCCGAGATCGACATGCCCGGCCACACCAACGCGGCGCTCGCCTCGTACGCCGAGCTGAACTGCGACGGGGTCGCGCCGCCGCTCTACACCGGTACCGAGGTCGGCTTCAGCTCGCTGTGCGTCGGCAAGCCGGTGACGTACGACTTCGTGGACGACGTCATCCGTGAGCTGGCCGCGATCACGCCCGGCAGGTACATCCACATCGGGGGCGACGAGGCGCACTCAACGCCCCACGAGGACTTCGTGGAGTTCATGACCAAGGTCCAGCCGGTCGTCGCCAAGTACGGGAAGAAGGTCATGGGCTGGCACCAGCTGACCGGGGCGACCCCCGCGAAGGGCGCGCTGGCCCAGTACTGGGGCCTGGACGACACGAACGCCGCCGAGAAGGAGCAGGTCGCGGCGGCGGCGCGGAACGGGACCGGGATCGTCCTGTCGCCCGCCGACCGGGTGTACCTCGACATGAAGTACAACGCGGACACGCCGCTCGGCCTCGACTGGGCCGGCCTGGTGGAGGTCAAGCGGTCCTACGACTGGGATCCCGGCAACTACCTTGCGGGCGTGCCCGGTTCGGCGGTCCGGGGCGTCGAGGCGCCGCTGTGGACGGAGACCCTCGCCACCTCGGCGAACCTCGACTACATGGCGTTCCCGCGGCTGCCCGGGGTGGCCGAGCTCGGCTGGTCGCCCGCGGCCACGCACGACTGGGACACGTACAAGGTGCGGCTCGCGGCACAGGCGCCGCGGTGGGACGCGATGGGGACCGGCTACTACCGGTCTTCGCAAGTCCCTTGGCCCGCCCAGTAGTTAGGGAGCAGTTGACGCTCGGCAGGTGAACACGGCGGCGGGCGCCCCCTGGGACCGTACATGGGGGACGCCCGCCTGCTTGTGGGAGCTGTAAGTCGGTGACTGGGTCGGTGCTTACAGCCCGGCGATGGGGTTCTTCAGGTTCCCGACGAGCTGGAGGGCTCCGGCGGGATCGGCGAGATCCACCATCTCCTTGTTGTTGCGCAGCTGGAGACGGTTGAGGCAGGACAGCGAGAACTCGGGCGCGAACATGTCGTACTGCTTGAACTTGTCCGCGAGTTCGGGTGTGGCCTCCTGGTACTCGCGTACGCAGTCGGCGACCGTCCGCCAGAAGTCGTCCTCCTCCAGGACGCCCTCGCCCGCCAGGTTCGCGGCGAGGAAGCGGAAGAAGCAGTCGAAGACGTCGGTGAAGATCGACAGGAGCTTTTTGTCCTCGGGCACGTCGACGCGCAGCCGCTCGACCGTCGGCGGGAGCACCGCGTCCGGGTCCATGACGGCGATCTCCTCGGCGATGTCCTTGTAGATCGCCCGCTCGACGACACCGTCCTTGAGCACGAGGATGACGTTCTCGCCGTGCGGCATGAACACCAGGTCGTACGCGTAGAAGCTGTGCAGCAGCGGGGTGAAGTAGGCCCGCAGATAGCGGCGAAGCCACTCCACCGGAGTCAGCCCCGAGCGCTCGATCAGCGTGGCCGCGATCGACGCGCCCTCGTGGTCGACGTGCACGAGCGAGGCCATGGTGGCCAGCGACTCGCCGTCCCGGAGCGAGGACACCGGGCTCTCGCGCCACAGCGCGGCGAGCATTTTCCGGTACGGGGAGTAGCGGTCGGTGGCCGCCTCGTACTCCAGGTGCCGGTAGCCGACGGCCGCCCGCTCCCGGATGATCGACAGGCCCGTCGACCTCAACACCGGGTCGTTGTCGATGAGTTGGGCCAGCCAGTCGTTGATGGCCGGGGTCGCCTCCATGTAGGCGGCGGACAGGCCGCGCATGAAGCCCATGTTGATGACCGACAGGGCGGTCTTCACATAGTGCTTCTCGGGGGTGGTCTTGTTGAAGAACGTCCGGATCGACTGCTGGGCCAGGTACTCGTCGTCGCCCTCACCCAGGCACACCAGGTGCTTCCGGGCGATCTCGGCGGCGAAGGTGACGGTGAGCTTGTTCCACCACTGCCAGGGGTGGACCGGGATGAAGAGGTAGTCGGCCGGGTCCAACTCCTGTGCACGCAGGCTGTCGTTGAACCGCGTGACCGTCTCCTCGCCCAGCTCGTCGCGCAGGAACGACTCGTACTCGATGCCCACGCCCGCCGTGAAGGCGGCCCGCGAGCGGTGCGCGGCCAGCCAGACCAGCCGTACGGGGCTGGCCGTCTCCGGCGCGTACGAGAGGTACTCGTGGACCCCGAAGCCGAGCCGCCCGTTGTTGGCGACGAAGCAGGGGTGGCCCTCGGTCATGCCCGTCTCGATCTCCTGGAAGCCGCTTCTCGCGAGCTCGGCGGAGGTGAGTTGAGGCTTGGTGAGCTTGTAGCAGGTGCCGGCGAGGGTGGAGGAGATCTCCTCCAGGTACACCGGGAGCACCTCGTCGCTCAGGCCGAGCGCACCCTTCAGCTCGATGAAGAAGTCCAGGGCGTGCAGGGGGAGTTCGCTGCCGTCGCGGTGCCTGGTGATCGACTCGGCGTCGACCTGCCAGTGGTCGAGGGCACGGCGGGTGGCGGTGAACCGGTAGCGGGTCAGGCCGTCGTCACTGCGGATGGCGTACTCGGCGGGGCTGCCGTCCTTGCCATCGCTGCTGTCGGTCGGCTCCGGGGTGATCAGCCGTTCGTGGGCGAACTCGGCGAGGGCCTTGCGGATGAGGAGGCGGTTGGCCCGGGCCCAGCGGTGGGGGGACAGATGTGCCACGGCGTCGGACAGGGTCACAGGGAAACTCCTCGGGTGGCCAGGAACTGTTCGCGCGTGCAGAAGGACAGCAGCGCGCGCTTCTCCGGCTTGTCGATCTCGCGCGCCGGGACGAAGCCGACGGCCTCGTTCAGCGCGTGCACTGCCTTGTTGGTGACATCCGGCTCGACGACGACCCGCCGGGTGCGCGGGTCGGCGAACAGCTCGTCCATCACCGCGGTGATGACGGCCCTGGTGAAGCCGTGCACGGGCCGGTCGGTGGGGGCGACCAGGAAGTGCATACCGACGTCACCGGGCTCGGGCTCGTACAGCCCGACCAGCTCGATGTACCGGGGGTCGTACTTCTCCATCAGGAACGCGGGCCGTCCGTCGTGGAACCCGAGATACGCGTGATGGTGCTCATTGGCCGTGATGGCCATGTACTCCCGCTCCACGTCCTGGAGTTTCGCCTCCTGCATCATCCAGAAGGCGGCCTTGGGATGCGTCACCCAGGAGTGCAGGAGCTCGGCGTCCTTCAGGGGGTCGAGGGGGCGCAGGCTCAGGGAGCCCACGGTGTTGCCGGTTCCGGCGGCGCTCATACGGCGAACTCCTGGAACGCGATGGACTTCTCCACCGGGTAGTACTCGGTGCCGAGCAGTTCTCGGATGATGTAGGCGTTGCGGTAGGCGCCCATGCCCAGGTCGGGGGAGGTGATCGAGTGGGTGTGGACGCCGGCGTTCTGGAGGAAGATGCCTCGGCCGGTGGTGTCGATGGCGTAGTTGCGGGCCACGTCGTGGTTGCCCTGCTCGTCGTAGACGATGCGGTCGCGGACGGGCCTCAGGAACTCGGGCTCCACGTACTTGTAGCCGGTCGCCAGGACCAGGCCCTCGGAGTGCAGTTCGTAGTCCTTGCCCTGCTCCTCCTGGCGCAGGCCCAGGGTGTACGTGCCGTTCTCGTAACTCGCCGTGCTGAGGGAGGAGTTGGTGAGCAGGCGGGTGGGGACCGGGCCGCCGAGGTTCTTCTGGTAGAGCAGGTCGAAGATCGAGTCGATCAGCTCGCCGTCGATGCCCTTGAACAGGCCCTTCTGCTCCGTCTGGAGGCGGTAGCGGGTCCGCTCGGGCAGCGCGTGGAAGTAGTCGATGTACTCCGGGGAGGTCATCTCCAGCGTCAGCTTGGTGTACTCGAGAGGGAAGAAGCGCGGCGAGCGGGTGACCCAGTTCAGCCGGTAGCCGTAGACGTCGATCTCGCTCAGCAGGTCGTAGTAGATCTCGGCGGCGGACTGCCCGCTGCCGACCAGCGTGATCGACTTCTTGGCCTGCAGCTCCCGCTTGTGCTGCTGGTAGCGGGAGTTGTGGATGAAGTCCCCGCCGAGCTCCGCGCAGGCCTCCGGTACGTACGGGGGAGTGCCGGTGCCCAGGACGAGGTGGCGGGCGCGGAACACGTCACCTGCCGTGGTGCGGACGGCGTACACGTCGTCCGCGTACGTCACCTCCGCGACCGTCGTGCTGAAACGGACGCTGGTGAGTTTCGAGGCGGCCCAGCGGCAGTAGTCGTCGTACTCGACGCGCAGCGGGTAGAAGTTCTCGCGGATGTAGAACGAGTACAGACGGCCCGATTCCTTCAGGTAGTTGAGGAAGGAGTACGGGGACGTGGGGTCGGCCAGGGTGACCAGGTCCGACATGAACGGGGTCTGGAGGTGCGCGCCCTCCAGGAACATCCCGGAGTGCCACTCGAAGTCCGGCTTGGACTCCAGGAAGACACCGTCGAGTTCGTCGATCGGCTCGGTGAGGCAGGCGAGGCCGAGGTTGAAGGGGCCGAGCCCGATGCCGATGAAGTCGTGCGTCCGCACGGCGGATTCAGCGGGTTCAGGAAGCGCGGTCAAGGGACTCTCCCAGGTACTGCTCGGCATGGCCGGCGATCAGGTCGAGAACGGCGGAGATGTCGTCCGCCGTGGTCTCGGGGTTGAGCAGGGTGAACTTGAGGAAGTGGCGGCCACCGACCTTCGTACCCGCGACCACCGCGTCGCCGGAGGCGAACAGGGCCTTGCGGGCGTACAGGTTGGCGCGGTCGATCTCGGCCGGGTCGGTGACGGCCGCCGGGATGTAGCGGAAGACGAGGGTGGAGAGGGAAGGCGCGACGACGACGTCGTAGCGGGGGTCGGCGGCGAGCAACCGCCAGCCCTCCTCGGCCAGTTCGCAGACCTCGTCGAAGAGCTGGCCGATGCCGTCGGCGCCCATCACGCGCAGCGTCATCCACAGCTTGAGCGCGTCGAAGCGGCGGGTGGTCTGCAGGGACTTGTCGACCTGGTTGGGGATCCGCTCCTGCACCATGCGGCGCGGGTTCAGGTATTCCGCGTGGTAGGTCGCGTGGCGCAGGGTGGCCGCGTCGCGGACCAGCACGGCGGACGAACTCACGGGCTGGAAGAAGGACTTGTGGTAGTCCACGGTCACGGAGTCGGCGCGCTCGATGCCGTCGATGCGGTGCCGGTTCTTCAGGGACGCGAGCAGTCCGCAGCCGTAGGCGGCGTCGACGTGCATCCAGGCACCGAACTGCTCGCACAGCTCGGCGATCTCGGGCAGCGGGTCGATGGAGCCGAAGTCGGTGGTGCCGGCGGTCGCGACGACGGCCATCGGGACCAGGCCGTCGCGCTTGCAGCGCTCCAGCTCGCGGGCGAGCACGACCGTCTGTATGCGCTTGTCGTTGCCCACGGGGATCGAGATCACGGAGTCCTGGCTGAGGCCGAGGAGTTTCGCCGACTTCTTGACGCTGAAGTGGCTCACCTCGGAGGCGAAGATCCGCAGTTTGGCGTGCGAGTCGCTCTTGGCCTCCTCGCGGGCGAGCAGCAGTGCCTGGAGGTTGGACTGCGAGCCGCCGGAGGTGAACACGCCGTCGGCGGCGGGCCCGAACCCGATGCGTTCGTTGGTCCAGTCGACGAGCCTGCGCTCGATGAGGGTGCCGCCGGCCGACTGGTCCCAGGTGTCGAGGGAGGAGTTGACGGCGGAGAGGACCGCCTCGCCGAGCACGGCGGGTATGACCACCGGGCAGTTGAGGTGCGCGAGGTAGCGGGGGTGGTGGAAGTAGACGGCGTCCCGGAGGTAGACGTCCTCCAGCTCGTCGAGCACCGCGGTCGTGTCGTGCAGCGGCTTGTCGAGGTCGATCCGCTCGATCCGGGGCGCGAGGGCGTCGACCGTGACGCCTGTGAACGGACGGTCGGTGGTGGCGAGTTTGGCCGCCACCCGCTCTATTCCTTCGGTCACGGAACGGCGGTACCGCTCCGCGGTCGTGTCATTGAGCAGGTGCGAGCGCATGGGGGAGTCCTCCGGGGGACAGGAGAGAAACGGGCGCGGGAGTGAAGTGGGGGCGGCGTTCAACTTAGGTAAGCCTAACCTAACTTTCTGAGGGTGTCCGCCCCACCCGTCACGCTGTGACCTTTGCCTCCCTCGCGTTACGCCGCCCGTTGCTTCTCCCGTCACTCGCCGGTCACTTCTCCCCTCACTCGCCTCGTTCGCGCAGCTGCTCCTCGCTGAGTCCGCGCCGCCAGTAGCCGACGAAGGTGACCCGCCTGCGGTCGATCTCCCGCTCCCGCACGAGGTGGCGCCGCAGGGCCTTCACGCAGCCGGACTCGCCTGCGATCCAGGCGTACGGGGCCTGGGCGGAGGGGAGTTGGGCGGTGCGGATGGCTTCCAGGGCGAGGGGGGTTTCTTCGGCGGGGGCGGCTGCGGGGGTGCCGTCGGGGTCCTCGTCGGGGGCGTCGGCGCGTGCTTCGTCGCGTACGAGCCAGGTGATCTCCGCGTCCGCGGAGGTGGTGGGCTCGACGCGGTCGCCGGTGTGCGGGACCTCCAGCCAGACACGGGCCTTCGTCCCGGCGGGCAGGGTCTCCAGGATGGCCGAGGCGGCGGGCAGGGCCGTCTCGTCGGCCCAGATGAGGATCAGGTCGGCGTCGGCGGGCGGGCGGAACCGGATCGCCGTGTTGTCGGCGACGGACGGGCCGAGCAGGACCGCCCGGTCGCCGGCCTCGGCGTCCGCGGCCCAGCGGGAGGCCGGGCCCGCGGGAGTCGCGGCGCCGGGTTCCGTGCCGTGCAGCACGAAGTCGATGTCGATCTCGGTGGTGGCGCCGTTCGCGTCCTGGCGCAGGGCGCGCAGGGTGTACGAGCGCATGACCGCGCGGACGTCCTCGGGGGTGTCGATCCAGGCCTGGCGCCAGCCGTCGCCGTACTCCATCGGCATGACGGGGGTCTGCTGGCCCGGACGGGGGAGGAAGAGCGAGAGGCTCTGGTCCTGGCCGTTCGAGGCGAAGGCGTGGAGGTCCGGGCCGGTGAAGGTGACGCGGACGAGGGACGGGCTGAGCCGCCTCGTCCGTGTGACCTGAAGGGTGAAGAAACGGAACGGGGCGGCTACTGCCGTCGGCATGTCTTTTGCTCCTGAGTTGCGTCAGGGGGCGGGTCGCTCCGCTGGGTGAGGCGGTGCGTTGCGTGCGGGTCGGTCCGGGTTGCTCGCGCAGTTCCCCGCGCCCCTGAAAGATTGCGCAGTTCCCCGCGCCCCTGAAGGGGCGCCCAGGTGGCGGCGCGCCTTCAAGGGGTCGACGGTCAGGCGACCTTCTTGGCCTTCTCTATTGCTTCGGCGAGGGTGTTGAGCATGGGGGTGCACTTGTCGTAGGAGAGGATCGGCTCGGGGGTGCGGGGGATGACCTGGTCGGCCTTGACCGCGGGGAGCTTCTTCCAGGTGGCCTCGGTGATGTCGGCCGGCTGGATGGTCGCGGTGCGGTCGTCCATCATGATGATGTCCGCCGGGTACTTGTCGACGTTCTCCCAGCTCAGGTTCTCGTACCAACCGCCGCTGGCCTTCAGGGCCTTGGCGGAGGGCTCGACGAGGTTCACGCCGAGGGCCTTGAAGTACTCCAGGTCGATGGAGAGGTTCGAGCCGGAGACGTAGAAGATGTCCTGGCTCGCGGAGCCGACGAGGACCTTGATCTCCGGGCGGGCCTTGGCGGCCTTGCGCAGCCGCTCGGCGGCCGTCTCGAAGTTCTTCTTCGCCTCGACGGTCTTGGCGGCCTTCACATCGGCGCCCAGCGACTCGGCGAGCGCGAGCATGCGCTCCAGCGGCTTGGGCAGCTGGCGGTCGAAGACGGAGATGCCGACGCTCGGGGCGAGCTTGAGGATCTTGTCCTTGGACTCGGCCGGGACGTACCAGAGGGTGCCGGCGTCGTCGAACATCGTGGAGAGCAGCACGTCGGGGGCGAGCCCCGCGTACTTCTCGATGTTGAACTCGCCCCAGGTGTTGCCGATGACCGTCAGCTTGCTGACGTCCATGTCGCCGGCCTGGACATCGGCCTTGCCGTCCTTGGTCTTCGTCGGACCGAAGACGCCCTTGACCTCGATGCCGTAGTCGTAGAGGGCGGCGGCGACACCGGTGAAGGCGACGATGTTGGCCGGGATCTTGTCCAGCTTCACCGTCGTACCGCGGTCGTCCTCGAAGCTCCACGGGCCTGACGCGGCGGCGCTTTTCGTCGCGTCCGCCGAGCCACCGCTCTTCGAGTCTTCGTCACCGCAGGCGGCGAGCACGGCCCCGAGGCCGAGGGCGCCACCGGCGGCGAGGATGCCGCGGCGGGTGAGGTGGGTGGCACGGGCGTTGGACATGGCGTGGCTGCTTTCGAACAGGGCGGATGACCCACCGGACAGTGCGAAAGGTAGGTTAGCCTAACCTCATCACCTGTCCAGGGGGTGGGTCTCACCTGCGGGAATGCCGGAGGTGGCCCACATGAGCCCTTGTGAGCGGCCTGTGCGGCCCCTGAGCCCGGAGGTCCAGGGGCGCGCTTTTCGGCCACCGGCTCGGGTGCCGGCTCAGCCGCCGGTTCAGCCCACCAACCCCAACTCCCGCGCGATCAGCATCCGCTGGACCTCGCTCGTGCCCTCGCCGATTTCCAGGATCTTGGAGTCGCGCCACATGCGGGCGACCGGGTACTCGTTCATGAAGCCGTAGCCGCCGTGGATCTGGGTGGCGTCGCGGGCGTTGTCGACGGCGATGGTGGAGGAGTGGAGCTTGGCGAGGGCCGCCTCCTTCTTGAAGGGTTCGCCCGCGACCAGGCGGGAGGCCGCGTCGCGCCAGGCGAGGCGGGCCGTGTAGGCCTTCATCTCCATGTCCGCGATCTTGAACTGGATCGCCTGGTTGGCGCCGATCGGGCGGCCGAAGGCGTGGCGTTCCTTCGCGTACTTCAGTGATTCGTCCACGCAGCCCTGGGCGAGGCCCGTCGCGAGAGCCGCGATCGCGATGCGGCCCTCGTCGAGGATGCGGAGGAACTGCGCGTAGCCGCGGCCCTCGGAGCCGAGGAGGTTCGCGGCCGGGACGCGGACGTCGGCGAAGGACAACTCGCGGGTGTCGGAGGCGTTCCAGCCGACCTTCGAGTAGGGGGCCGCGACCGTGAAACCGGGGGTGCCGGACGGCACGATGATCGAGGAGATGAGCGGCTTGCCCGCCTCGGTGCGGCCGGTCACCGCCGTCACCGTGACCAGGCCCGTGATGTCCGTCCCCGAGTTGGTGATGAAGCACTTGGTGCCGTTGATCACCCACTCGTTCGTCGCCTCGTCCAGGCGGGCCGTCGTACGGGTCGCGCCCGCGTCCGAGCCGCCGTCCGGCTCGGTGAGACCGAACGCGCCGAGGATCTCGCCGGAGCAGAGGCGCGGAAGCCACTCCGCCTTCTGGGCGTCGGTGCCGAAGAGGTGGATCGGCATCGCGCCGAGGGAGACGCCCGCCTCCAGGGTGATGGCCACCGACGAGTCGACGCGGGCCAGTTCCTCCAGCACGATGCCGAGGGCCATGTAGTCGCCGCCCATGCCCCCGTACTCCTCCGGGAACGGCAGCCCGAACAGGCCCATGCGGCCCATCTCGCGGACGATCTCGTACGGGAACTCGTGGCGCTCGTAGAAGTCGCCGATCTTCGGTGCCACGACGTCGTGCGCGAAGTCGGCCACCGTACGGCGGAGTTCGTCGAGTTCGGGGGAGAGGCGGTGGTCGAGAGGCATGGGGATCACTCCTGGTGGGAGAGGGCACGGACGGTGCGGGACGGGCTGGGTCGGCCCAGTTGTTCGGCCATCCACACGCTGGTGGCGGTGAGACGGTCGAGGTCGACCCCGGTGTCGATGCCGAGGCCCGTCAGCATCCATACGAGGTCTTCGGTGGCGAGGTTGCCGGTGGCGCTCTTCGCGTACGGGCAGCCGCCGAGGCCGCCCGCGGACGCGTCCACCGTCGTGACGCCGTGCTGGAGCGCGGCCAGGGTGTTGGAGAGCGCCTGGCCGTACGTGTCGTGGAAGTGCACGCCGAGGGAGGAGGTGGGGATGTCCTGTTGGTTCAGGGCGGTGAGGAGCGCCCGCACATGTCCCGGGGTCGCCACGCCGATCGTGTCGCCCAGGCTCAGTTCGTCGCAGCCCATGTCGAGGAGCGCACGGCAGACCCGTACGACCTGGGGGACGGGCACAGGTCCCTCCCACGGGTCGCCGAAGCACATCGACAGATAGCCGCGCACATGGGCGTCCTGCGCCTTGGCCCGCGCGACCACCGGCTCGAACATCGCCAGCGCCTCGTCCACGGTCCGGTTGAGATTGGCCTTGGCGAAGGACTCCGTGGCACTGGCGAAGACCGCGATACGGGTCGCGCCGAGGGCCAGCGCCCGGTCCAGGCCCCGTTCGTTCGGTACGAGGACGGGGAGGGCCGTGCCCGAGAGGTCGCCCAGGTCCCGGACGAGGGGGAACAGGTCCTCCGCGTCGGCCAGTTGGGGCACCCACTTCGGGTGGACGAAGCTCGTCGCCTCGATGGTGGTGAGGCCCGCGTCGGCCAGCCGCCGTACGAACTCCGCCTTGGTCTCCGTCGGGACGGTCGCCTTCTCGTTCTGCAGCCCGTCGCGGGCGCCGACCTCGTGGATGCGGACGTGGGCCGGGAGGCCGTCGGCCGGTACGGCCATGGGCAGGCCGAGTTCGGGGGTGGTCATGCCTTCTTCTCCTCCTCCTGCGCTTCCTCGCTCGGTGCGACCACGGCCAGGATCTGGTCCATGGCGACCGTCGTGCCCGGGGTGACGTCCAGCTCGGTGACGGTGCCGGCGTGCGGGGCGGAGATGACGTGCTCCATCTTCATCGCCTCCACCACCAACAGGCTCTGGCCTGCGGTCACTTCGTCCCCGACGGCCACCTTTACGACGGTCACCGTGCCGGGCATGGGCGCGGTGAGGGAGTCCGCGCCCGCGTGTGCCGCGCCGGTGAGGGAGGCGGCGACGGGGTCGTGGTCCAGGAGGTTCCAGGCGTCACCGTCTCGGCCGATCCAGGTGCCGGCCTGGTGGAAGGTGTGGGTGATGCCGTCGAGGTGGAGGGTGACGGTGGAGGGCTGTGACAAGCGGTTCTCTTCCCCAGACCCACCCCTTCCCGAAACCGGGGGCAGGCCCCCAGACCCCCAGGAGATGGCGGCTTCGCCACTGGACTCATGGACGGGTTCGGCTGCGCCGTCCACGCCGTCGAGCCGGAACTCCGCGCCCTCCGCCGTGCCCCGCACGCGGACGGTCACGGGGTCGTGGCCGGGCACCCGGAGGTGGTGCACGATCCAGGCGTGCTCCCCGCCGAGCCGCCACCCACTGGGCACGGAGAACGGATCGACCCAGCCCGACTCATTCAGCCCGTCCGGCGTTTGAGGACGAGGCCGTTCAGGCCGATTGGCGCTTCGGGAAGGGGTGGGGCCGGGGAAAAGAGCCGCCTGTCGCAGCAACCCGCCCACCACATACACCTCCGGCGGAACCCCGGTCGAGACCAGCCCCTCGACCTCCCGCTCCACCAGCCCCGTGTCCAACTCCCCCGCCACAACCGCAGGGTGGGCCAACAGCCTCCGCAGGAACCCCGCGTTCGTCTGCACCCCCAACGTCACCGTCCCCGCCAACGCCCCGCGAAGCCGCCGCAGCGCGGTCGCCCGGTCCGGCCCGTACGCGATGACCTTGGACAGCATCGGGTCGTACAACGACCCGACCTCCGTGCCCTCGGACAGCCCCGAGTCCGTACGGATGCCGTCCCCCTGGGGCTCGTGCAGCCGCAGGACCGTACCGCCGGACGGCAGGAACCCCCGCGCCGGATCCTCGGCGCAGATCCGGGCCTCGACGGCGTGCCCGGTGAGCGTGATGTCCTCCTGGGCGAAGCCGAGCCGCTCGCCCGCCGCCACCCTCAACTGCCACTCCACCAGGTCGATCCCGGTGATCATCTCGGTCACCGGATGCTCGACCTGGAGACGCGTGTTCATCTCCATGAAGTAGTACGAGGACACGGGGGGTTCGGGGGGTGTCCCCCCGATGGGCACAGTGACGCCCGGCATGATGAACTCGACCGTGCCCGCCCCCGAGTACCCGCACGAGCGGGCCGCCTGGACGGCCGCCTCGCCCATCGCGGCCCGGGTCTTCTCGTCGAGGAAGACGCTGGGAGCCTCCTCGATGATCTTCTGGTGCCGGCGCTGGAGGGAGCACTCGCGCTCGCCGAGATGTACGACGTTCCCGTGGCCGTCCGCGAGGACCTGGATCTCGATGTGCCGCGGTCGGTCGATCCACCGCTCGACGAGGAGCGTGTCGTCGCCGAAGGAGGCCCGCGCCTCCCGCCGCGCGGCGGCGATCTCGTCCGCCAGCACGGAGGCGTCCCGCACGAGCCGCATCCCCTTGCCACCACCGCCCGCCGACGGCTTCAGCAGCACGGGCATCCCGATCTCCCGGGCCGCGGAAGCCAACTCCGCGTCCGTGAGCCCACTGCCGGACGACCCCGGCACCACCGGTACCCCCGCCGCCTTCACCGTCTCCTTGGCGCGGATCTTGTCGCCCATGAGCGAGATGGCATCCGCCGGAGGCCCGATGAAGACGAGCCCGGCATCGGCGCATGCCCGCGCGAACTCGGCGTTCTCCGCCAGGAATCCGTACCCGGGGTGCACCGCCTGAGCGCCCGTCCTCGCCGCCGCCTCCAGCAGGCGTTCCGCCGACAGATAGCTCTCGGCGGCCGGCGCCGGACCGATCCGTACCGCCGTGTCCGCCTCGCGCACGTGCCGGGCGTCAGCGTCCGCGTCCGAGAAGACGGCCACCGAGCGGACGCCCAGCGACCGGAGCGTACGGATGACCCGTACGGCGATCTCGCCCCGGTTGGCCACAAGTACCGTGTCGAACATCGTCGTCCGTCCCCTTACATCCGGAAGACGCCGAACTGGGGGTCACCCAGCGGGGCGTTCGCGCAAGTCGTCAGAGCGAGTCCCAGCACCTGCCGGGTCTCCATCGGGTCGATCACACCGTCGTCCCAGAGCCGGGCCGTGGCGTAGTAGGCGTTGCCCTGGGTCTCGTACTGGGCGCGGATCGGAGCCTTGAAGGCCTCTTCCTCATCCGTCGGCCAGGACTCGCCGCGGCCCTCCAACTGGTCGCGCTTGACGGTCGCGAGGACCGAGGCGGCCTGCTCGCCGCCCATGACCGAGATCTTGGCGTTGGGCCACATCCACAGGAAGCGCGGGGAGTACGCCCGGCCGCACATCGAGTAGTTGCCCGCGCCGTACGACCCGCCGACCACCACCGTCAGCTTCGGTACGCGGGTGCAGGCGACGGCCGTGACCATCTTCGCGCCGTGCTTGGCGATGCCCCCAGCCTCGTACTGACGGCCCACCATGAAGCCCGAGATGTTCTGCAGGAACACCAGCGGGATGCCGCGCTGGTCGCACAGCTCGATGAAGTGGGCGCCCTTCTGGGCGGACTCGGAGAACAGGATGCCGTTGTTCGCGACGATCCCGACCGGGTGGCCGTGGATCCGGGCGAAGCCGGTGACGAGGGTCTGCCCGAACTCCGCCTTGAACTCGGCGAACCGCGAGCCGTCGACCACGCGCGCGATGACCTCGCGTACGTCATAGGGGGTGCGGGAGTCGACCGGCACCGCGCCGTACAGCCCGGCCGGGTCCACCTTCGGCTCGATGCCCTGTGTGACCGACCAGGGGAGGGGGCCGCGGTCGGGGAGTGTGGAGACGATGGTCCGGACGATCCGCAGCGCGTGCGCGTCGTCCTCCGCGAGGTGGTCCGTGACGCCGGAGATGCGGGAGTGGACCTCGCCGCCGCCCAGCTCCTCCGCCGTGACGACCTCGCCGGTCGCGGCCTTCACCAGGGGCGGGCCGCCGAGGAAGATCGTGCCCTGGTTGCGCACGATCACGGCCTCGTCGCTCATCGCCGGGACGTACGCCCCGCCGGCCGTGCACGAGCCGAGGACGGCCGCGATCTGCGGGATGCCGGCCCCCGACATCCGGGCCTGGTTGTAGAAGATCCGCCCGAAGTGCTCGCGGTCGGGGAAGACCTCGTCCTGCATGGGGAGGAAGGCGCCGCCCGAGTCCACCAGGTAGACGCAGGGGAGGTGGTTCTCCAGGGCCACCTCCTGGGCGCGCAGGTGCTTCTTCACCGTCATCGGGTAGTACGTGCCGCCCTTGACCGTGGCGTCGTTGGCGATCACCACGCACTCGCGGCCGCTCACCCGGCCGATCCCGGCGATGACGCCCGCGGCCGGGGCCTGCCCGTCGTACAGCCCGTCGGCCGCCAGCGGGGCCAGCTCCAGGAAGGGCGAGCCGGGGTCGAGGAGCGTGTCCACGCGGTCGCGCGGCAGCAGCTTGCCGCGGGCGGTGTGCCGGGCACGGGCCCGCTCACCGCCGCCGAGACGGGCCGCGGCCAGCTTGCCCCGCAGCTCGTCGACGAGCGTGCGGTGCGCCTCCTCGTTGGCCCGCCAGGCCTCCGCCGCGGGGTCCCCCGCGGTCGTCAGCTCCGGTGCCTCGTGCATTCTGCGGTCCCCTCACCCGGTGGTCACCGGTCCATGAACCAAGCCGTCAGCAGTCCATGAGCCAAGTCGCCAGTGGCCCATGAACCAAGTCGTCAGCGATCCATGAACCAAGGTCTGGTCGGCCCATGAATCAGGTTAATGAGCGTTAACGCGTTTCCTTCAGGTTAACGAGCGCTAACCTCCCTGTCTAGAATTGCGTCCATGGCCACGAGAACCGACGCCCCCACCCGCCGCGAGCAGATCCTCAAGGAGGCCGCGCGGCTCTTCGCCGAGCGCGGTTTCCACGGGGTCGGGGTCGACGAGATAGGGGCGGCGGTCGGCATCAGCGGCCCCGGCCTGTACCGGCACTTCCCCGGCAAGGACGCGATGCTCGCCGAGCTGCTGGTGGGGATCAGCGGGCAGCTGCTGACCGGCGGCAAGCGCCGGCTGGCGGAGTCCGACGGGAATCCCGAGGCGCTCCTCGACTCGCTCATCGAGGGGCACATCGACTTCGCGCTCGACGACCGCCCCTTGATCACCCTGCACGACCGCGAGCTGGACCGCCTCCGGGACAGCGACCGCAAGCTGGTGCGGCAGCTGCAGCGGCAGTACGTCGAGCTGTGGGTGGAGGTCGTCCGCGAGGTCTATCCGGCACTGGCCGAACCGGCGGCCCGCTCGGCGGTGCACTCGGTGTTCGGACTGCTGAACTCCACCCCCCACCTGGGCCGCCCCGGCGCCCTCCCGGGCCGCGCGGGCACGGCGGAGCTGCTCCATCGCATGGCGAGAGGCGCCTTCGCGGCCGCCGCGGCGTGACGAGCGTTACGCGGGTGCTCCTCTGGACGCTGCCGCCTACTCGCCGGTACGGTGATGTTCTGAGCAAGCGCTTAGACATGGACTCATGAGCCAGGTGGAGGTGGCGGCGGTGCGCCGTACGGTGTTCAACGAGGATCACGAGGCGTTCCGGGAGACCCTCCGGGCCTTCATCGAGGCCGAGGTCGTTCCCGTCTACGACGAGTGGTTCGCGGCCGGCCAGGCGCCGCGCGACTTCTACTACAAGCTCGCCGAGCTGGGCGTCTTCGGCATCCGCGTGGACGAGGAGTTCGGCGGCGCCGGCATCGACTCGTACAAGTTCGAGGCCGTGATGTACGAGGAGACCGCCCGCGCGGGTGTCTCCTTCGGCGGCTCCGGTGTGCACGTGCTGCTTGGCCTGCCCTACATCAAGGCGCTCGCCACCGACGAGCAGAAGAAGCGCTTCCTGCCGAAGTTCGTCTCCGGCGAGGAGATGTGGGCGCTGGCGATGACCGAGCCGGGCACCGGCTCCGACCTCGCGGGCATGAAGACCACCGCGAAGCTCTCCGAGGACGGCTCGCACTACGTCCTCAACGGTGCCAAGACCTTCATCACCGGTGGCGTGCACGCCGACCGTGTGATCGTCTGCGCCCGTACGTCCGCCCCGACGGCCGAGGACCGCCGCTTCGGCATCTCCCTCTTCGCCGTGGACACCAAGGCCGAGGGCTACTCGGTGGGCCGCAAGCTCGACAAGCTCGGCCTGAAGACCTCCGACACCGCCGAGCTGGCGTTCGTCGACGTGAAGGTGCCCATCGAGGACCTCCTCGGCGAGGAGAACAAGGGCTTCTACTACCTCGGCGGCAACCTGCCGTCCGAGCGCTGGGGCATCGCGTTCGGCGCGTACGCGCAGGCCGCGGCGGCCGTCCGGTTCGCCAAGGAGTACGTGCTGGAGCGCACGGTCTTCGGCAAGCCGGTCTCGCACTTCCAGAACACCAAGTTCGAACTGGCCGCCTGCCAGGCCGAGGTGGACGCCGCGCAGGCCGTCGCCGACCGCTCCCTGGAGGCCCTGGACGCGGGCGAACTCAGCCCCGCCGAGGCCGCGTCCGCGAAGCTGTTCTGCACCGAGGTCGCGCACCGCGTCATCGACCGCTGCCTCCAGCTGCACGGCGGCTACGGCTTCATGAACGAGTACCCGATCGCCCGCCTGTACGCGGACAACCGCGTCAACCGCATCTACGGCGGCACCAGCGAGATCATGAAGTCGATCATCGCCAAGGACATGGGCCTGTAGGGCCCGGAAACCAGCCGAGAAAACACCCGCGAAATCACTGCACGGTACAACTGACACATGAGTCAGGCACTTGAAGCCCTGCTCGATCTGCTCGACCTGGAGCGGATCGAGCAGGACATCTTCCGCGGCCAGTCCCGGTTCGCCGTCGTCCCCCGCGTCTTCGGCGGGCAGGTCGCCGCGCAGGCACTGGTCGCCGCGGGGCGTACGGTCCCCGACGACCGGTTCGCCCACTCCCTGCACGCGTACTTCCTGCGCGCCGGGGACGCGGGCGCGCCGATCGTCTACACCGTCGACCGGATCCGCGACGGCCGGTCCTTCACGACCCGCCGGGTGGTCGCCGTCCAGCACGGGCAGCCGATCTTCCACCTCTCCGCGTCCTTCCAGACGTACGAGGAGGGAATGGACCACCAGGCCGACATGCCGGCCGCGCCCGATCCGGAGACCCTGCCGACGGCGGCCGAACTGCTGCCGCGGTACATCGACCTGTACCGCGAACAGGGCGTCGTGGAGCGGCTGTTGGAGGCCCGCGAGGCCGTCGACCTCCGCTATGTCGACGCGCCGCCGTTCGCCAGCGTCGGGGAGGAACGCGAGCCCCGCTCCCAGGTGTGGTTCCGCACCAACGGCAAGCTCGCCGACGACCCGCTCCTGCACGTCTGCCTCGCCACGTACGTCTCCGACATGACGCTCCTCGACTCCGTACTGCTCGCCCACGGCCGCGGCGGCTGGGTCACGGGCGACGTCGTCGGCGCCTCCCTGGACCACGCGATGTGGTTCCACCGCCCGTTCCGCGCCGACGAATGGCTCCTGTACGACCAGGAGTCACCGTCCGCGTCCGGCGGGCGAGGCCTCGGCCAGGCCCGTATCTACACACAGGACGGGCGGCTGGCGGTCACGGTGATCCAGGAGGGGGTTGTACGGATTCCTCGGTGAGGGGTCTGGGGGGCCGAGGGGCCCCGCCGGGCGTGGGCTCAGTCGAGCGCGGGCTCAGTCCGTGTCGGTGTCCGTGAGGCCCGCCGCGTCCAGCAAGTACGCCGTCATCGGGTCGTAGTGGCGGGGGCTCGTGACGTGGTCGTCCATGGGGACGGTCACCTGGACCGTGCCCTCGGACTCCGCGAGGAACAGGGCTGGGTCGTTGCAGTCGGCGTAGCCCATGGAGTCGACGCCCAGTTGGCCCGCGCAGCCTGCCCAGCCGTGGTCGGCGACGACCAGGTCGGGCAGGGGGCGGCCCGCGCTCTCCAGGCCCTTCAGGATCGCGCGCATCGGCTCGCCCGAGTGGGTGTGCCACAGGGTCGCGCCGTGTTCCAGGACCGCGACGTCCGCGAACTGGAAGACGTATCCCTCGTCCGTGGTCAGGCCGTCCGGGATCACGACGATCTCGCAGCCGGCGGAGCGGAGGGCGGCTGCGGTGGCTCGGTGTACGTCGAGGAGGCCGCCCGGGTGGCCCGTCGCGAACAGCACCCGCTGCCTGCCCGCTGCCGCCTTGCGCAGTCGGCCCGCCATCCGCTCCAGGGCGTCGACCGTCAGGTCCGGGTCGATGGTGTCCTGGCCGTAGCGGTACTCCGGGTCGTCGTTCACGCCGCATCGCTCGGCCATGACCGCCAGGACGTCCTGCTCGTCGGTCCAGCGGTCGCCGAGCTCCAGGCCGAGCCAGTAGTTGCGGTCGCCGTTCGCCAGCTTGCGGTAGTGGGAGAGGTTGTTCTCGCGGGGGGTGGCTACGTCGCCCGCGATACGCGTCCGTACGAGGTGGTCGACAAGGTCGGCGCGGCTGGGGGTCCCGGGTATCGGCATGCCTCCCATTCTGCCGGTGCGGTCCGCTGGGTGGCGCCGGTGTATCGAACCGTGGGACATGGGTCACTCGGGGTTTGGGGTGGGGGTGGGGGGGATTCCGTGGTGCGGCGACGGTACGACCGGGTTCTCGCCCCCGCCGCCCCTACCCGTCCCGCCCCTGGGGGCTGCCGCCCCCAGACCCCCGCATCGCGCTGAACGCGCTCGTCCTCAAACGCCGGACGGGCTGGGTGGGGGCTGGAGTGGGTGGGTGGGTTGAACGGGGCTGGGTGGGAGATCGGCCTGAACGGCCTTGTCCTCAAACGCCGGACGGGCTGAGATGCGCCTGGACTGGGCTATAGAGGTTCGGCCCTGCCGCGCAATCTTTCAGCCCCTCCGGCGTTTGAGGAGCGGGGGTTCGGGGGCTGGCCCCCGAAAAGGGACGGGAATGGGTAGGGGCGGCGGGGGCGAGGAACGTTTTTACGCGTGCCGCAGCGCGAACCACAGCTCCATGCGGACGTCCGGGTCGTCCAGGTCCGTCGACAGGAGGGTCGCGCAGCGGGTGATGCGTTGGCGGACCGTGTTGCGGTGGACGGAGAGGGCGACGGCCGTGCGGTCCCAGCTGCCGTGGAGGGAGAGCCAGGTTCGGAGGGTCTCCGTCAGGGCCGGGTTCGCGGTGATGGGGGACAGCAACGTACGTGCGTGGGCGGCGGCCTCCGTCGGTGGGACCAGGTCGGTGAGGCCCTGGTGTTCGCCGTGGCGGACCAGGCGGGCTCGGGTCGCCCTCGCGCGGGACAGGGCCCGGCCCGCCTGCGTGTCCGCGGATGCCCAGTCGTGGGAGCCGACCGGGGCACTCACCCCGCACGTCCAGCCCGGCTGGACGGTCAACTCACGGTGGCCCGCGGGCACCAGGACCCGTACGACGTCACCGTCCACATCCACCAGCGCCGAACCGAGCGCCGCCCCCAGCGCGGACGCGGTCACGGCGTCCGGCGCCGGACCGTCCGGCCGCGCGTGTACCACCACCCAGCGCTCACCCCCGCCCAGCAGCGGAGCGACCTCCTCCGGGGCGGCGCCCAGCAGTAGCCGTACGAGGGCCGAGGAGCGGGCCGCACCCGTGCTGCTCTGGTGTTCGCCGGTGAGGAGGGAGAGGAGTACGGCCCCGACGGACGCGATCGTGTGGTCGCCGGGGTCGCGGCGCGGGGCGGCCACGCCCAGCACGAAACCCTGCCCGGTGCCGAGGACGTACGCCGCGAGGTGGACCCCGGCGGCGGTGTCACTCGCGGAGGAGGGAGTGGGGCCCCCGCCGCCCCCGCTCGCACTCACGCTCCCGGAACCGTCCCTCGTAGTCGGCCGCACCACCGCCACCAGCCCCGCCAGCGCCCCGCTCACCTCGCCGCCCCCGCCCGCGCCGCCGGCCCCCGGCATCCGCCCCGCCGAAGCCACCTCCCCGCCGTCCGGGGCGTACAGCGTGGCCCGGCCGCCCACCCGCTGGGCGAGTTGGCGCAGGACCGACGGGACGGGGTCCGGGCGGGCCGCCGCGGCGGCCAGGCTCTGCTGGGCCTCCGTGACGCGGCGGAGTTCGGTGTGGCGGGCCTGAGCCATGAGCTGCCAGACCGCCCGGGCCACGCCGGAGAAGGTCGTGCGGGGCGGGACCTCCATGAGCGGCAGGCCGTAGTCGTCGCAGGCCACGACGAGGGCTCGCGGGACCGTGTCGTGGACCGGGGCCACGCCGAAGCCGAGGGCGGCGCCGCCCGCCTCGACGATCCGGGAGACGTAGTCGTCGAAGTAGGTGCCCGAGCCCGCCGCCTCCGGTACATGCACCCCCGCCGTGAGCAGCAGCTCGCCGCCGAGGAGATAGGGGTACGGGTCCGCCATCTCAGAGGTGTGCGCCCAGTGGATCACCGTGGCCGAATCCTGGGGGCCCGCGATCTGCCGCAGCCCGAGGTCCTCCCGGGCCAGCAGTGCGGCGAGAGGGACGGGAGGTGTGGGTGGGACGGCAGGGGCGGGGCCTGGAACGGCAGCGTCCGGCATGGTGGACGTTTCCTCCATCGGATCCGGTGACTGTGGATGAAACGTACACTTCTTCGTTGCTTTCCGGCCACCTAGGGTCGTCCCCACCGGAGGCCGCGGGTACGGGCGGATGTCCCCGCGAACACGCCACGCCACGCGACGTCGCGAGCGGTCAGCCACCGGCGAATCCACAGCACACACCCACCCGCACGACACGCCACCGAACGCGCGAAGAGGAGCCCCCAATGGCCGTCGACTACACAGTGATCGTCGTCTATCTGGTCGGCATGCTGGCCGTGGGCTGGTGGGGCATGCGCCGCGCCAAGTCCAAGAGCGAGTTCCTGGTCGCCGGACGGCGGCTCGGACCGACGATGTACTCCGGCACCATGGCCGCGATCGTCCTCGGCGGCGCGTCCACCATCGGCGGCGTCGGCCTCGGCTACCAGTACGGGCTCTCCGGCGCCTGGATGGTCTTCACCATCGGCCTCGGGCTGCTGGCCCTGTCGATCTTCTTCTCGGCCCGCATCGCCCGGCTGAAGGTCTACACCGTCTCCGAGATGCTGGATCTCCGCTACGGCGGCCGGGCAGGTGTCATCTCCGGCGTCGTCATGTGGGCGTACACCCTCATGCTCGCGGTCACGTCGACCATCGCGTACGCCACGATCTTCGACGTCCTCTTCGACATGAACCGCACGGTCGCGATCATCCTCGGCGGCTCGATTGTCGTCGCGTACTCGACGCTCGGCGGCATGTGGTCGATCACGCTCACCGACATGGTGCAGTTCGTCGTCAAGACCATCGGTGTGCTGCTGCTCCTGCTGCCCATCGCGATCGTCAAGGCCGGCGGGTTCAGCGAGATGAAGGCGCAGCTGCCCACCGAGTACTTCGACCCGCTGGGCATCGGCGGCGAGACGATCTTCACGTACGTGCTGATCTACACGTTCGGCATGCTGATCGGGCAGGACATCTGGCAGCGCGTGTTCACCGCGGGGAGCGACCGCACCGCCAAGTGGGGCGGCACCGTCGCGGGCACGTACTGCCTGGTCTACGCGCTCGCCGGTGCCGTCATCGGCACGGCGGCCAAGGTCCTCTACCCGAAGCTGGACAGCGCCGACGACGCCTTCGCGACCATCGTGAAGGACGAACTGCCCATGGGTGTACGGGGGTTGGTCCTCGCCGCCGCCCTCGCCGCGGTGATGTCCACGTCCTCCGGAGCCCTCATCGCCTGCGCGACCGTCGCCAACAACGACATCTGGTCGCGGCTGCGCGGCGCCGTCACCACCTCCGGCACCGCCGACTCCGACGAGGAGCGCGACGAGGTCAGGGGCAACCGGGCCTTCATCCTCATCATGGGCGTCGCGGTGATCTGTACGGCGATCGCGCTCAACAACGTCGTCGAGGCCCTGACCGTCGCCTACAACCTGCTCGTCGGCGGTCTCCTCGTGCCCATCCTCGGCGGACTGCTCTGGAAGCGCGGCACCGCCCAGGGTGCCCTCGCCGCCGTCGCGGTCGGCGGCCTCGCGGTGATCGGCCTGATGGCGTCCTACGGAATCCTCGCCAACGAGCCCATCTACTACGGGCTCCTCTCCTCCCTGGCCGTCTACGTGATCGTCTCGCTGGCCACCCCCGCCACCGACCCGGCGGTCCTCGCCGCCTGGCGCGAGCGGCTTGCGGGCCGCGGCTCCGAACCCGCGTCCGAATCGGTTCCGGCTCACCAGTAGAGTCGGAGAAGCAGCACATACGCGATGAAGCGTATGAATCGCAGGAAAGAAGGCATTACCCCCATGAGCAGTTACGAGACGCCCCGCGGCCCCGTCGACTCGTCCCGCGTGCCGCGGTTCGCGGGACCCGCGACCTTCGCCCGGCTGCCCCGGCTCGACGAGGTCGGCACCACCGACGTCGCCGTCGTCGGTGTGCCGTTCGACGCGGGCGTCTCGTACCGGCCGGGGGCCCGCTTCGGCGGCAACGCGATCCGCGAGGCGAGCCGGCTCCTGCGCCCGTACAACCCGGCCCAGGACGCCTCGCCCTTCGCCCTCGCCCAGGTCGCGGACGCCGGTGACATCGCCGCGAACCCGTTCAACATCAACGAGGCCGTCGAGACCATCGAGGGCGCAGCCGACGAACTCCTCGGCACCGGCGCCCGGTTGATGACCCTCGGCGGCGACCACACCATCGCGCTGCCGCTGCTGCGCTCGGTCGCCAAGAAGCACGGCCCGGTCGCGCTGCTCCACTTCGACGCGCACCTCGACACCTGGGACACGTACTTCGGCGCCGAGTACACCCACGGCACCCCGTTCCGCCGGGCCGTCGAGGAGGGGATCCTGGACACCGAGGCCCTCTCCCACGTCGGCACGCGCGGCCCGCTCTACGGCCGGCAGGACCTCACCGACGACGAGAAGCTCGGCTTCGGCATCGTCACCTCCGCCGACATCTACCGGCGCGGCGCCGACGAGGTCGCCGACCAGCTGCGGCAGCGCATCGGCGACCGTCCGCTCTACATCTCCATCGACATCGACTGCCTCGACCCGGCCCACGCGCCCGGCACCGGCACCCCCGAGGCCGGCGGCATGACCTCCCGCGAACTCCTGGAGATCCTGCGCGGCCTGGCCTCCTGCCACCTGGTCTCCGCCGACGTCGTGGAGGTCGCCCCCGCGTACGATCACGCCGAGATCACCTCCGTCGCCGCGTCCCACACGGCGTACGAACTGACCACCATCATGTCCCGCCAGATCGCGCAGGCCCGCGAGAAGAACGCGCAGGCGCCCGAGGAGACCGACGCCAAGTGACCCACGACCACGACCTGGTGCTCCGCCCGACCGCCGCGCAGACGGAGGCCGCACTCAACCCGCCCCCCGGACGCAACGGCGGAGACCTGGTCGTGGAGACCCTCACCGGTCTCGGCGCGACCACCGTCTTCGGCCTGCCCGGCCAGCACGCGCTCGGCATGTTCGACGCGCTGCGCCGCTCCGACCTCGCCTACATCGGCCTGCGGGTCGAGAACAACGCCGGGTTCGCGGCCGACGCGTACGGCCGGATCACCGGCGAGGCGGCCCCGCTGCTCCTGTCGACCGGCCCCGGCGCGCTGACCTCGCTGGCCGCGCTCCAGGAGGCCGCCGCCGCGAGCGCCCCCGTCCTCGCCATCAGCAGCCAGATCCCCGGCGCTGGACTCGGCGGCGGACGGCACGGCTATCTGCACGAACTCCCCGACCAGCAGGCCTCGTTCAGGGGCGTCGTGAAGTCCGTCCACACCGTCCGTACGCAGTCGCAGATCCCGTCCGCGATCGCCGAGGCCTGGGAATCGGCGCTCACCGCCCCGCACGGCCCGGTCTGGGTCGAGATCCCGCAGGACGTGCTGCTCGCCGAGACGTCACTGCCCGTCGTCACGGCCGCGGACGCCGCGCCCCACGACCTGCCGCCCCGCCCCGAACTGACCGCCGTGGCCGCCGACCTGCTCTCGAAGGCGGCCCGCCCCGCGATCATCGCGGGCGGCGGAGTCGTACGGTCCGACGCGTCCGGCAAGCTGCGTCAGCTCGCCGAGCGCCTCAACGCACCGGTCGTCACCACCTTCGGCGGCAAGGGCGCCTTCCCCTGGAACCACCCGCTCTCCCTCCAGTCCTGGCTGGAGGACCGGCACACCACGGACTTCCTGGAGGACGCCGACGTCCTGCTCGTCGTCGGCTCGGGCCTCGGTGAACTCTCCTCGAACTACTACACGTTCAGGCCCCGCGGCCGGGTCATCCAGATCGAGGCCGACCTCGGCAAACTGGAGTCCAACCACCCGGCCCTCGGCATCCACGCGGACGCCCGCCTCGCCCTGTCGGCGCTGCTCGAAACCCTGCCCGAAGGGACTGCTCCCGTACGGGAGGACGAGGAGGCCGCGGACCGCGTACGAACCGTGCTCGACCTCGTCCGCGAGCGCATCGACGCCCAGGAACTCACCCTGGAACAGCGAGTGTTGGCTGCCGTCCGCGAGGCCCTGCCCGACCGGTCGGCCAGCTTCTGGGACATGACGATCCTCGCCTACTGGGCCTGGTCCGCCTTCGACGCCCGCCGGCCGAACACCATGCACTCCGCCCAGGGCGCGGGCGGCCTCGGCTACGCCTTCCCGGCGGCCATCGGCGGCGCGGTCGCCGACCCGACCCACCCCGTCCTCGCGGTCTCCGGCGACGGCGGCGCGCTGTACTCCATCGCCGAACTCGCCACGGCCAGGCAGCACAACCTCGACGTGACCTGGCTCATCGTCGACGACGGGGGCTACGGCATCCTGCGCGAGTACATGACCGACGCCTTCGGCCAGGCCACGGCGACGGAACTGTCCCGCCCCGACTATGTGGCCCTCGCGGAGTCCTTCGGCGTCCCCGGCGTACGGACCACCCCGGACACCCTCGCCGACGACCTCGCCAAGTCCCTTGCCACGCCCGGCCCTTCGGTGGTCGTGCTGCCGGCGCTGCTGCGGATGTTCGCGCCGACGCACCTGGACTGAACCGCCCCTGACCCGGAGATCCGGCCCGGACATGACGGTGGGGCGGCACCAGGCCGCCCCACCGTCATGTCCGTGGACCGCTCGCTCAGCGCAGGTACGCGCCGAAGTGCGCCGCCGTGGCGGGCGCGCCGAGGTCACCGGCGCCGAACGCGAACGACGACGTGGCGGTGAGGCCGCTCGCCGTGCCCTTCAGCACCCAGACCGCGCCGTTCTGGGCGTTCTCGGCCGTGGAACCGGCCGCGAGGTCGGAGTGACCGTCGCCGTTGAGGTCCAGGAGAGCGGTGGTCACACCGAACTCGTCGCTGTTCTCGGCGACTCCGGGGATACCGGCGGTGTTCTGGTGGAAGGTCTTCGTTCCGGCGCCCGTGGCGCCGGAGGCGCTGCCGGGGACCAGGGCGATCGAGCCGGCGTCGTAGATGTCGCCGATGTCCTCGCCCGGGATGCCGAGCGCGATGTCGGCGTAGCCGTCACCCGTGACGTCCGCGACCGAGACCGACCCGCCGATCTCGTCCTCCTCTTCCTCGACTCCCGGGAACCCGGGGCTGTCCTGGTTGAAGGTCTGGACGCGGTCCGAGGACAGGCCGGTGGCCGAACCGAGAGCGACCTTGACGGTGCCGCTGCCCCAGTCGTTGCCGACCACGACGTCGTCGAAGCCGTCCTTGTTGACGTCCCCGACGCCGGTGCCCGTCTTGTTGCCGGCGGCCTCACCGGGGACCCAGCCGCTCTTGAAGCCGGTGCTGCCGCCACCGAGGAGCAGGCGGTTGCCGTAGACGCCGTCGCCCTTGTACTCCCAGACAACGATGTCGTCCTTGCCGTCACCGTTGACGTCACCGGTCTCGGTGGAGGTGTAGGGGCCGCTGATGGAGTCGGCGTCCTCCTCGCAGCCGCCGTTGGTGGCGCAGGAGGCGTCGTCGGCGTCGTAGCCCCACCACAGGGACTTGTCCAGGACGGGCAGGACGGCGGTGGGCGTGCCGGTCCGCGAGATCGGGCCCTTCCACACGGCGGCGGCGCTGCTGGGGGCTTCGTCGCCGAAGGAGGACACCTGCTCGAACAGGGCGAGGTCCGTCTTGCCGTCGCCGTCGAAGTCACCGGCCGTGGGGGACTGGCCGTACCCGGCTATCGCCGTGCCGCCGGTGAGTCCGGAGGCGGAGCCCCACAGGACGACGGAGCCGGCCTTGCCGCCCGAGATCACCAGGTCGCTGAAGCCGTCGCCGTCGAGGTCACCCTTGGTGAAGTTGGTCCCGAAGCGCTCGCTCGCCACGGCGGAGCCGGGAACGCCGCTGGTGGAGCGGCTGATGAGCTTCTTGTTGGAGGCTGAGACGCCACTGGCGGAGCCGTACGTGACGGCCACATAGCCCGCCTTGGCCTTGCTCGAGATCGTGGCGTTGGGGGCTCCCACGACCAGGTCGGCGTATCCGTCGCCGTTGAAGTCGTCCTGCGCGTCCGCGGACCCGGTGGCCGCCTGCGCCGAGCCCCCGGTGAGGGCCATGGCGCCGAATCCTCCGGCGAGCAGCACCGCGGCTGCCAGGGGTGCGGTGAGCGCGGTACGAGTTCGGCGGTGTGCTCGGGACATACGTAAGCCTTTCGAGTCGGTCGGTTCTGCACGCGGAATGCCGCGTTCAGTCAGTTCGACTCGATCGGAGCGCCCCCAGTTGTACGCCCCAATGTCATGGGTTCGTAACCGAGGGGACAGATGTGGCGCTGAACTCCCTTTCTGTCACAGGGAGTTCAGCGCGGGTCACCGTCGGTCTACCAGATCGCCTCGACCCACTCGGGGTGGTCGATGAACGGGTTCCGGTTGCCCTGGTAGTTCGAGTAGATGAGCTCGTTGCGGCGCTCCTCGAAGGCGCTGGGCGGGTCCGCCTCGTTCCACTGCTTCAGGACCGAGAGGCGGCCGTGGTAGGGGACGCTGCCGTTGGTGACGGCGTCGTTGGGCTCCAGGTCCTCCCACGCATCGTCGCCCTCGTAGCGGACGGCCATGTAGAGGATCATGCGGGCCACGTCGCCCTTGACGGCGCTGCGGGGCTCGAAGGAGTTCGAGTCGGTGAGGCTGCCGCCGCTGTTGGTGAAGCTGCTGCCGCCGTTGTCGAAGTCCTTGTTGCCGCGGATGCTGTTGACCTGGACGTCCTCGGGGCGCAGGTGGTGCAGGTCCGTGCCGGGGCCGGCCGAGGTGCCGAAGTCGCCGTGCGACTGGGCCCACGTGTGCTCGCGGTTCCAGTTGCCGGTCGCGCCGCCGTTGAGGGTCTTGCTCCGCGAGATGCCGGAGTACAGCAGGACCACGTTGCTGCTGTTGTTCGGGTCCTGGTCGGTGACCTTGAGCGCGTTCCAGACCGCGGAGTACGAGATCGCGGTCTGGTCGCTGATGATCGAGTGCAGCGAGCTCTTGAGGGCCGTGCCGGTCTTGCCGATCGCGCCCGCGTAGTACGTGTCGTCGTACGCGGTGGTAGTTGCCGCGGCGGGGGTCGCGGCGACCGTCGGGAGCGTGAGGCCGACGAGGACGGCGGATACGCCTACCGCCAGCGCCTTCCAACTGCCTTTGTGCGCAACGGACATGGGGGTGCCCTTTCCCGGGAACGGCACGCGCCGGGACGCGGGATCCTGCTCAACGGGCCCGCGTTCTACGCGTGTTGACACTTCGGTCAATCGGGAGCGTGACATGGACATGGGGTCGCTCGTGTAACCGGGAGGAGGCGTTTGTGTGACGTTCTTGCATACGACGCAACCCCTGGCCGTTGCCGGTCCAGGGGCTGCGAAGAGCGAGGGTTCTCCCCAATCGGGGGAGGGTTTGCCCTAGTTGACGTCCGAGGCGTCCAGGCGGTAGAGCGCCTGGGTGTTCTGAGTGCTCTGGGAGTCGGTGGAGGAATCGGACGACGAGGAGTCGGTACCGCCGTACTCGCTCGCCTTCACCGCCGTCGCGTGTTCCTGGACCCAGGCGGTCACCTCGGAGCTGGCGCTGTCACCGCCGCCCATGCCACCGCCGCCGCCCATGCCGCCGCCGAGCACGATGTAGTGCAGCTCGCCCTTCTTCACGAGCTCCTTCAGCTTGGCGAGGGTCATGGCCTTGTCGCTGCCGGACCAGCCCCACATGGAGATGACGGGCTGCTTGGTGCTGACGATCAGCTGGGCCGCGCTCTGCGAACTGGACACCGCCACCAGCCACTTGGCGCCGTCGCGGTGCTTCTCCAGGTACGTGACCATCGCGCTGTCGGCGCCGCCGCCGGGACCGCCGCCCATGCCACCGCCGCCCGCGCCACCGGGCCGGGAGGTGGTGCCGCCCTGTTCGCCGGTGCCGGAGGTGCCGTTGGGCGGGGTGCCGGTCTGGCCGTTGCCCTGCTCCTGGCCACCCTGCTGCTGGCCGCCGCCGGGCAGCTGGCCGCTGGGGGCGCCGCTGGGCGGTGTGCCCGTCTGGCCGCCACCGGGGGCCTCGCCACCCGCCTGCTGACTGCCCTGCTGCTGGCCGCCCGGGGCCTGGCCGCCGCCGGGGAAGCCGCCCCGGCCGCCACCGCCACCGCCACCGCCGCCGGGTCCGCCGCCCATGCCGCCGCCCGTGGTGGGGCCGGCCGTCGGGTTCGTACCGCTCATGCCGCCGCTCGAACCCGCGGTCACCGAGGCCGCGTACGCGGTCGGTCCGGCGAGGGAGGCGGCGACGGCCGCGGTCAGGGCGACGGCGAGCAGCCGTACGCGTCGGCCCGAGCGGAAGAGGAGGAGTCCGACGATCGCGAGGACCATCACCGCGGCGATGGTCGGCCACAGCCACGAGTTCCAGCCGGAGGCGCGGCGCAGCAGCACCACGGCCCAGATGCCGGTGGCGGCGAACGCGACGGGCAGGACCCACAGCCACTTCTTGTCGGTGCGGAAGGCGTGCAGGAGCATCAGCCCGCCGCCTCCGCACAGCGCCGCGATGCCGGGCGCCAGGGCGGTCGTGTAGTACGGGTGCATCGTGCCTTCGGCGAGGCTGAAGGTGAGGTAGTGCAGGGCGGTCCAGCCGCCCCACAGGACCAGCGCGGCCCGCGTGAGGTCCGTACGGGGGGCGCGACCGCGCAGTACGAGGCCGCCGACGAGGGCGATGGCCGTGAAGGGGAGCAGCCAGGAGATCTGGCCGCCGAGCACCTCGTTGAACATCCGGCCGATCCCGGCGGTCCCGGAGAAGCCGCCTCCGCCACCGCCTCCACCGCCGCCGTTGCCCTCGCCGCCGAAGACGCGGCCCAGGCCGTTGTAGCCCATGATCAGGTTCCAGGCGGTGCCGTCCGTCGAGCCGCCGATGTAGGGCCGGTCGGAGGCGGGCACCAGCGACACGGCCGCCGCCCACCAGAAGCTGGAGACGGCGAGGGCGACCGCGGCGATCGCGAGGTTGCGCACCCGGCGCAGCCAGCCGCCCTGGGCCGCGTACAGGTAGACCGCGAAGACGGCGGGCAGGGCGATGTACCCCTGGAGCATCTTGGTGTTGAAGGCGAGGCCGAAGCAGACGGCCGAGCCGACGAGCGGCAGGAGCCTGCCGTTGTGGACGGCGCGCAGGGCCAGGGCGGCGCCCGCGACCATCAGGAAGACGAGCAGTGTGTCCGGGTTGTTGTCGCGGTTGATGGCGACGGTGATCGGGGTGAGGGCGAGCACGAGCGCGGCGACGGCCGCGGCGCCGTGGCCCCAGACCCGCTTGACCGACGCGTGCAGGATCCAGATCGTGCCGAGGGCGGAGGCGACCAGCGGCAGCATCATCTGCCAGGTGCCGTACCCGAAGACCCGGCAGGACAGCCCCATCACCATCAGGACGAAGGGGGGCTTGTCGACGGTCATGAAGTTCCCCGCGTCCAACGACCCGAAGAACCACGCCTTCCAGCTCTGCGTACCGCTGTACACGGCGGCGCTGTAGAAGCTGTTCAGGCTGGACGAGGAGAAGTTCCAGGAGTAGAGCACCCCGGCCAGAACCATGATCGCGACCAGCGCGGGAAGCGACCAGCGGGGTGGCTTCCCGGGCTGCGCGCCGGTCTCGGCGGGAGGCGGGGAGGAGGCGTCCCGGTCCGCCGCGGGGGCGGCCTGGGCGGCCTCGGGGGCGTGGGGGTACGGATCGGTGGCAGATGTCACGCGTGCATCGTGCGAAAGCGGTGTGGGCGAGGGCTGTGGTGAACCTGGGGCCCGGCTGTGAGTGGGGGAAGGGGGGTGCCATGGAAGCGTATGAACACGTAAAGGGCCGGACGGTCGTAGATAGAGGGCGCTGATCGGCGCCAGGGCCGGACGGTCACAGAGCGCGCCGCCCGGTAACAGTTACCGGCGGTTCATACCGGCTGTGCAACAGGAGTGACCGCCGATGAACGCGCTTGCTGTGTACGGCGTTTGACGTTTGAGATCAACAAGCAAAGACGCCGAAAGGGCACCCCGACATGTCGCTCAGCCGCACCCGCTCCCGTACGCTCGCCGCCATCGGTTTCCTGGCCGCCACGGGGCTGTTCCTCACCGCGTGCGGCCCGGAGGACTCCGCCGAAGCGGGTGCCTCCTCCTCTCCCAGCGGCGCGTCCGACTCTCCCAGCGCCTCGGCCCCCGCCGGTTCTCCCGTCGCTTCCGGTGGCGCCGACGCCTCCGAGCCGCCGGCCGGTTCGGACGGTACGTTCTCCGGCACGTTGACGTTCCTGGCGCCGGGCAAGCTGCTGGTCGGTGAGCGTGCCTTCTGGGTCGCGGAGGACACGGTGATCCAGGGCGCCGGGATCTGTGGTGACCCCGAGACCGCGGGGGCGGAGAACTGCACCGCCGACCAGCTCGACGACACCGCGAAGGCCGGGAACACCAAGGCCGAGGTGTCGATCGAGAAGGGCATAGCGACCAAGGTCTTCGCCGCGGAGGGCGGGGGCGGCGACTCCTCGGAGGCGCCGGCGGGTTCGGACGGTACGTTCTCCGGCACGTTGACGTTCCTGGCGCCGGGCAAGCTGCTGGTCGGTGAGCGTGCCTTCTGGGTCGCCGAGGACACGGAGATCACGGGCGGCGACATCTGCGGTGACCCCGAGACCGCCGAGGCGGAGAAGTGCACCGCCGACGACCTGGACGCCGCCGCCGAGGCCGGCAACCTGACGGTGGAGGTGACGATCAAGAAGGGGATCGCCGGGCGGGTCACCCAGAAGTAGCCGAAGTCGTCGTAGGAGCCGAAGCAGTTGCAGCAGCCGTGACCGCTGTCGGCTGTCGGCTGTCGTACGAGGGGGGATCCGGAGTCCCCTCTCCAGGCCGCCTGGGCATCCCGGTTCCGGGCCGCCTCTGGCATTCCGCTTCTGGTCCCGAAGCCCCTGTCTCCAGGGCCCCGAGGCCGCTCAACTCCGCTTCCAGAAACCCGCGTACAACCCCCGGCCGTCCCGGTGAGTCGAGAGAGGCGAGTGTGCCGAGGCGCGCTCGTTCGTACCCAAGGGGATGGAAGTACTCGATGACTCACCGGATATCCCGGCGTACCCGTGTGTTCTGCGCGGGCCTCGGTGCCGGGGTCCTAGTGCCGCTCACCGTGGCCGTGGCACCAGCGACCGCGGCCACACCGCAGGCGACGTGCACGTCCGCCCAGCCGGCCCTGGCCACCAAACTGCAGAAGGACATCACCACGGCCCTCGCGAACCGCCAGGGCACCGTGGCCGTCGGCCTCCACGACCGGAGCACCAACACCACCTGCACGCTGAGACCGACCCAGGCCTACGACTCGGCCAGCGTCGTCAAGGTGACCGTCCTCGCCACGCTTCTGTGGGACGCCAAGAAGACCAACCGCTATCTCACCCAGCGGGAGTCCGATCTGGCCACCGCCATGATCACCAAGTCGGACAACGCGGCCACGACCAAGCTCTGGAACCAGCTGGGCACGACGAAGGTGAAGGGCTTCCTCGCCGCGGCCGGCATGACCCGGACCAAGCCCGGGGCGAACGGCTACTGGGGCCTCACCCAGATCACCGTCCAGGACGAGCAGAAGCTCCTCGCGCTGCTCACCGCCAAGAACACGGTGCTGAGCGACAACTCCCGTGCCTACGTACTCAAACTCATGGGCAAGGTCATCTCCTCGCAGCGCTGGGGCACTCCGGCGGGAGCCCCCTCCTCCGTCGCCGTCCATGTGAAGAACGGCTGGCTGTCCCGCTCCACGCACGGCTGGCGGGTCCACAGCGTGGGCACCTTCAAGGGCGCGGGCCACGACTACACGATCTCGGTCCTGACCCACGGCAACAGCACCATGAACTACGGCGTGACGACGATTCAGGCCGTGGCCAAAGCGATCCACAAGGACCTCGTGCCGACCAGAGCGCAGCGTTACACGCCCACGACCGACCCTCAGGAAGCCTTCCCGGCGGTGCCCGCTTCATGATCATCTGGCTCAACGGCGCCTTCGGCGTCGGCAAGACCACGACCGCCAGGCAGCTCACCACCCTCCTCCCGGACGCCAGGCTCCTGGACACCGAACAGGTCGGCTACATGCTCTGGCACGTCCTGGGGAAGCCCGCCCGTGACTTCCAGGAGTTCCCGCCGTGGCGCGGTCTCGTGGTGGAGACCGCGCGTCAGGTGCTCGACCATGTGGGCGGCACGCTGGTCGTGCCGCAGACCGTGCTGGAGAAGCCGTACTGGCGTGAGATCCGCACGGGACTGGTCCAGGCGGGCGTTCCCTTACGCCACTTCGTCCTGCACGCCGACCACAACACGCTCGTCGAGCGCATCCAGAACGACACGGACCCGGAGAGCGTCGGCTCCCGCCGGCGGCGCCTGGACCATCTCCACGACTACGACGAGGCGCTGCTCTGGCTGCGCGGGGAGGCCGAGTTGATCGACACCACCGGCGTCCCGCCTGCCATGGTCGCGAAACTCGTCAAGACGATGATCCGGCATCAGGGCGCCTCCGCGATGAGGGAGAACGTTCACCCGGGTTTCCGCGAGAGCTCATCCAGGAGTGTTAGAAACCCCCGCTGACCTGCGGAGTCCGGCGAAAAGAAGCGATTTTCCGGTGCAACCCTCGGCCCCGGTCCGCTGTCTGAATGGGTGATCGGAAACAACACCTGCCACACCCGTCACGGACGGCATGGACAGTACGGACCGCGCCGGCCGCACAGGTCGTGCAGGTCGCACCGGCTGTCCGATCGCCGATCGCCGATCGCGGTGAGGGCGCCGACGACGTCACCGGCGCCCTCGCCACCGACTCCATTCAGCACGCACTCCTCGAAGGGTCTCTTTCGCATGCGCGTTTTACGAAGCATCGCCGCCACCTCCACCCTCGTACTGGCTCTGGGAGGAGCCGTACTCGCCGCGCCCGCCGCCCAGGCGGACACCACGGACACGGCGGCGACCACGGCCACCGTCGAGCGCTATGACGGCGCGATCTGGTACCGGGCCGCCGCCGGACAGGTGAACGACCTCCAGATCTCCACCAAGGCGATCGACGTCGACCCGAACGAGTTCGGCGGCGACTACCTCGTCACCTTCCGGGACAAGTTCGAGATCACCATCACCAGCACGGACGTGTGTACGTACCCCTCGGCGACCGACCGCACCGTCGTGGAGTGCGTGGAGCCCGAGCCCCTGGGGTCCGACGACTCGGACATCTACGACGTGGACCTCGGTGACGGCGACGACACCGTGACGGTCGGCGACGACGTCCACACGCAGGGCACCCTCGGCGGCGGCCCGGGCGACGACGTCATCCTGGGCAAGGGGGCGAACGTCCTCAAGGGCGGGGACGGCGACGACCACCTCGAAGGCGTCGACGGCGTCTGGGTCAACGGCTCCTTCGGTGAGGCCGGCAACGACACCATCCTCACGGGCTGCGCGTACCACTGCAGCGGCGGCGCCGGGAACGACGTCCTCACGGCGACCGGCGAGGACGACCTCGGCTACACCACCCTGTACGGCGACGACGGCAACGACATCGTCCGCGGCAGCTCCGGCAACGACACCCTCTACGGCGGCCGGGGCAACGACACCCTGTACGGCCTGGGAGGCGACGACACGATCTTCGGCAACACCGGCGACGACGTGATCCACGGCGGCACGGGCAACGACACGCTCTCCGGCGGCGCGGGCAACAACAAGGTCTACCAGGACTGAGACCTGGCGCTCGGTCGGAGCCGCGTGGGTAACCGGTGCCCACGCGACTCCGGCTCTGGGCTCCCTGGAATCCTCGGGCTCCCCGGAATCCCGGGCTCGCTGGGCTTCCCGGGTCCCGGGCTTCTGGGCTCCCGACCGCCCGGCTTCTCGGCATCCCGGGATCCTCAGCCTCCTGGGCCTCCGGCCGCCCATTTCCCGGCCCCTGGCTCTCCGGCTCCCCTCGCGCTCTCCTGGCTTCCCGGCCCGCCGGGCTCCCCGGAGTCCTCGGTTCCTAGGAATCCCGGGCTTCTGGGGCTTCCCAGCCGCCCGGCCCCCGAAATCCTCCAGCTCCCCGGAATCTCCGGCTCCCCGTCTCCCTCGAATCCCCGACTCCCTGGAATTAACGGCCCGTACCCTCCCCCTCAACCCCCGTCCGCCTACCGTGACGCCATGCGCCTGAGACCACTCCTCGCCACCGTCACGGCCGCTCTGGCGGCAGCCACCTGCCTCACCGCGGCAGCGCCCGCCAACGCCCAGCGCGGGAACGCCTGTTCGCCCTCCGTCTCCATCGAGGGCTTCTCCGATGCGCTCGACAAGACGACGTACGAGGGAACGTTCGTCGGGAACTTCTCCGCGCTCGCGGTGGACCGCGACGGCAGGATCGCGGCGGTCTTCGACCGGTCCGCACTGTTCACGCTGGACCGGAAGACGCTCCGGCCCGCCTCCGTCGTCCCGCTCGCCGACGAGGCCGGTGCCGCGCTCGACTCCGAGGGGCTGGCCGTGGACCGGGACGGGACCCGGTTGGTCGCCTCCGAGACCGAGCCGTCCATACGCCGGTACGCCCGGGACGGCCGCATCCTCGACCGTCTCCCAGTACCGGACGCGCTCAGGGTCGCCCCCGCGGGCCGGGCCACCTCGAACCAGACCTTCGAGGGGCTGACCTTCCTCCCCGGCCGCCGCACCCTGCTGGCCGGCATGGAGGGCTCCCTCGCGGGGGACACCACGGGCATCGTCCGCTTCCAGACCTGGGAGCGGCAGCGGGGCCACTTCGCCCTGGACGCCCAGTACGGCTACCGCACCGACACCGGCCTGAACGTCTCCGAGACCACGGCCACCCCCGACGGACGCCTCCTCGTCCTGGAACGCGGCTTCACCGCGGGCGTCGGCAACACGGTCAGGCTCTACCTGGCCGACCTGCGCCGTGCCACGGACACGTCCGGCATCGACACCCTGACGGGCCAGAGCGGCGTACGCCTCGTGCGCAAGACCCTGCTCGCCGATCTCGTGAACTGTCCTTCACTCGGCGCCCAGGCCAAGCAGCCGCAGCCCAACCCGCTTCTCGACAACATCGAGGGCCTCGCCGTCACGGGCGGCGGCGGCCACGGCCGGCTGAACCTGCTGCTCGTCAGCGACGACAACCAGAACCCGGTCCAGATCACCCGCTTCTACTCCCTCCGGGTCCGCCTCTGATCCCTCCGGGTCCGCCGCCGACGGCAGACCCGAACGTGCCCCGAACGCGGCCCGAGCACGGGCCCGATTGTTGCGGAGGGATGAAATCCCCTCCCGTCCGCGTTGGTGCCTTCCGGACGATCAGAACGACTGGACGGATGGAAGGCACTCGTGGCGACACAGCAGGGATGGGCACGACGGCTGGCGGGGTACGCCTGGCGGTACCCGAAGGACGTCGTGCTCGCGCTGGGCGCCTCGCTCGGGGGCATGGCCGTCATGGCCCTGGTCCCGCTGGTCACCAAGGTGATCATCGACGACGTCGTCGGGGACCACACGCGGGGCATGGCCCCCTGGGCAGCCGCGCTGATCGGCGCCGGAGTCGTCGTCTACGTCCTCACCTACATCCGCCGCTACTACGGCGGCCGGCTCGCGCTCGACGTCCAGCACGACCTGCGTACGGACATGTACGAGACGATCACCCGCCTCGACGGCCGGCGCCAGGACGAGCTGTCGACCGGCCAGGTCGTGGGCCGCGCGACCAGCGACCTTCAGCTCATCCAGGGCCTGCTGTTCATGCTCCCCATGACGGTCGGGAACGTACTGCTCTTCCTGATCTCCCTCGTGATCATGGCCTGGCTGTCGCTGCCGCTCACCCTGGTCGCCCTTGCCGTCGCCCCGGCCCTGTGGGTCATCGCCAAGCGCAGCCGCTCCAAGCTCCACCCCGCCACCTGGTACGCCCAGGCACAGGCGGCAGCCGTGGCCGGTGTCGTGGACGGCGCGGTCAGCGGCGTACGCGTGGTCAAGGGCTTCGGGCAGGAGGACCAGGAGACCGGCAAGCTGCGCGAGATCGGCCGCAAGCTCTTCGCGGGCCGGCTGCGCACGATCCGGCTGAACTCCAAGTACACCCCGGCGCTCCAGGCGGTCCCGGCCCTCGGCCAGGTCGCGATGCTGGCCCTCGGCGGCTGGCTGGCGGTTAAGGGGCAGATCACCCTCGGCACGTTCGTGGCCTTCTCCGCCTACCTCGCCCAGCTCGTCGGCCCCGTCCGGATGCTCGCGATGGTCCTCACGGTCGGCCAGCAGGCCCGCGCCGGCGCCGAGCGCGTCCTGGAGCTGATCGACACCAGGCCGTCGATCAAGGACGGCACGAAGCCGCTGCCCGCCGACGCCCCCGCGACCGTCGAGTTCGACGACGTGTCCTTCGCCTACGAGGACAGCCGCCCGGTCCTGGACGGCCTCTCGTTCGAGATCCGCGCGGGCGAGACCCTCGCGGTGGTCGGCTCCTCCGGTTCGGGCAAGTCCACGGTCTCCCTCCTGCTGCCCCGCTTCTACGACGTGACCAGGGGCGCGGTCCTCATCGGCGGCCACGACGTGCGCGAGCTGACCATCGACTCGCTGCGGGCCGCGATCGGGCTCGTCCCCGAGGACTCCTTCCTCTTCTCCGACACCGTCCGCGCCAACATCGCGTACGGCCGCCCCGAGGCCACCCAGGAAGAGATCGAGAAGGCGGCCCGGGCCGCCCAGGCGGACCGCTTCATCGCCGCGCTGCCCGAGGGCTACGACACCAAGGTCGGCGAGCACGGCCTCACCCTCTCCGGCGGCCAGCGCCAGCGCGTGGCCCTGGCCCGCGCGATCCTCACCGACCCCCGCCTGCTGGTCCTGGACGACGCGACCTCGGCCGTGGACGCCCGCGTGGAGCACGAGATCCACGAGGCCCTCAAGCAGGTCATGGCGGACCGCACCACACTCCTCATCGCCCACCGCCGCTCCACCCTGAACCTCGCCGACCGCATCGCGGTCCTCAACGAAGGCCGCCTCGCCGACATCGGCACGCACAAGGAACTGACCGAACGCTCACCGCTCTACCGGCGCCTGCTCACCGACCCGGACGAGCTGGGCGGCGTCTCGCCCGGTCACGCCCGGCCGACCTGTCCGCAGGAGGACACGTCCGTACGGGACGAGCTGGACGCCGAGTTCGACGCCGAGCGGGGCGTCACCCCACACCTGTGGACGGGCGACCGCGAGCCCAAGGACACCGCCCTCGACGGCTCGCCCGCGACCCCCGAGCTCCTCGCCCAGGTCGACGCGCTGCCCCCGGCCACCGACATCCCGGAGATCGACGAGGCACGCGCGGTCACGCCGGAGGAGTCGTACGGCCTGAGGCGTCTGCTGCGGGGCTTCGGGCTTCCGCTGCTCGTCAGCCTCGGCCTGGTCGCCGTGGACGCGGGCATGGGTCTGCTCCTGCCGGTCCTGATCCGGCACGGCATCGACCAGGGTGTCTCCGAGGTCGCCCTCGGCGCCGTCTGGGCCGCGTCCGCCCTCGCCTTGGTGACCGTCGTCGTCCAGTGGGTGGCGCAGACCGGCGAGATCCGCATGACCGGACGCACCGGCGAACGCGTCCTGTACTCACTGCGCCTGAAGATCTTCGCCCAGCTCCAGCGTCTCGGACTCGACTACTACGAGCGTGAGTTGACCGGCCGGATCATGACCCGGATGACGACGGACGTGGACGCGCTGTCCACGTTCCTCCAGACGGGCCTGGTCACCGCGTTCGTCTCGGTCGTCACCTTCTTCGGCATCATGGTCGCCCTCCTGGTGATCGACGTGGGCCTGGCGGTGGTCGTCTTCCTGACACTGCCGCCGCTGATCATCGGCACGTTCTTCTTCCGCAGGGCCAGCGTGAAGGCGTACGAACTCGCCCGTGAGCGCGTCTCCGTGGTGAACGCGGACCTCCAGGAGTCGGTGTCCGGGCTGCGGATCCTCCAGGCGTTCCGCCGCGAGGGAGCGGGCGGCAGGCGGTTCGCGGAGCGCAGCGACAGCTACCGCCAGGCCCGTATCCGCGGCCAGTGGCTGATCTCGATCTACTTCCCGTTCGTGCAGCTGCTGTCGTCGGTGGCGGCGGCAGCGGTGCTGATCGTGGGCGCGGGCCGGGTCGACGCGGGCACCCTCACCACCGGTGCGCTGGTGGCGTACCTCCTCTACATCGACCTGTTCTTCGCCCCCGTGCAGCAGCTCTCGCAGGTCTTCGACGGGTACCAGCAGGCGACCGTCTCGCTCGGCCGCATCCAGGAGCTGCTCCAGGAGCCGACGTCGACGAAGGCCGCTGACGAGCCGCTCGAAGTGCTGTCCCTGCGGGGCGAGATCGCCTTCGAGGGCGTGGACTTCGCGTACGGGGACGACGAAGAGGCCCTCAGCGAGGTCTCCCTGAGCATCCCGGCCGGGCAGACCGTGGCGTTCGTCGGCGAGACGGGCGCCGGGAAGTCGACCCTCGTCAAGCTCGTGGCCCGCTTCTACGACCCGACCGGCGGCAGGGTCACGGTCGACGGCACCGATCTGCGCTCCCTCGACATCACGTCGTACCGCCACCGTCTGGGCGTCGTCCCGCAGGAGGCGTACCTCTTCCTGGGCACGGTCCGGGACGCCATCGCGTACGGGCGTCCGGACGCGAGTGACGCCGAGGTGGAGGCGGCGGCCCGCACGGTCGGCGCGCACGACATGATCGCCACGCTGGACGGCGGCTACCTCCACGAGGTCGCCGAGCGAGGCCGCAACCTCTCCGCCGGACAACGGCAGCTCATCGCGCTGGCCCGCGCGGAACTCGTCGACCCGGACATCCTGCTCCTCGACGAGGCCACCGCCGCCCTCGACCTGGCCACGGAGGCCCAGGTCAACCAGGCCACCGACCGCATCGCGGGCCGCCGCACCACGCTGGTGGTCGCCCACCGCCTGACCACGGCGGCCCGCGCGGACCGCGTCGTGGTCATGGCCGACGGCAAGGTCGCGGAGGACGGCACGCACGACGAGCTGCTCGCCCGGGGCGGCCGGTACGCGGAGCTGTGGCGGACGTTCGTGGGGGAGCCCGACCAGGACGAGGCCGCGGCCGTCAGTACGCCGAGGTGACTCTGTAGCCCCTTTCACGCAACCATCCGCCGTACGTCATGCGTCCGTACACCAGTACGCCGATTGCTGCGGGCCGTGGAAGGGACACCAGTGGACATGGGCGTGATACGCCGACGTCTGGCGCTCGGTACTGCCCTGGTGACCGCCTCGGGGCTGCTGGCGCTCGCGGGCCCCGGCGTGGGCGAGGCGTCGGCGGCGAGCCCGTGCGCGGGGCGGAAGGTGCGCACGGTGACCTTCTCCACCGGATACGTGCAGGTCTACAAGAAGCGCGGCTACGTCTGCGCGGTGACCCGTCCCCACAAGGTGGGCGCCCGCAAGTACATGTTGGTGAGCGTGCGGGCGCGGGGGAACCAGGCGGTCCCCAACGACGGGATGTTCAAGAAGTACGCGGGCCCGGTGAGGGTGCACGCCGGCAACCGCTGCGTATGGATCAAGGGCGCCGTCGGCTCGGGCTCGGTGAGCACGGGCTGGATTCTCTGCTGACCTGATCCCCACCGACCGGATTCCCCGCTGAGCGGACTCTCCCGGCCGAGTTGCGCGATCTTCGTACCATCCTGTCCGTAATGCACCCAACATCCCCTGGTGCGACAGCAGTTGCTCCGCTAGGTTCCGGCGGACATCTGCGTATTCAGGGGAGAACGCATGCGCAAGACGCTCAGATGGCTGTTGTCGCTCGTGGTGCTGATAGGCACCGTGAGCACGGCCGGGGCGGCCACCGCCGCCCAGCCGGACGCCACCGGCACAAACGTCGTCAACGACGACGCCGCGGACATCAAGGACCGGCTCCTCGCGATCCCGGGCATGAGCCTGATCGAGGAGAAGCCCTACACGGGCTACCGGTTCTTCGTCCTCAACTACACCCAGCCCGTCGACCACCGGAAGCCGTCCAAGGGCACCTTCCAGCAGCGGATCACCGTGCTGCACAAGGACACGGCCCGTCCGACGGTCTTCTACACCGGCGGCTACAACGTCTCCACGACCCCGAGTCGCCGCGAGCCGACCCAGATCGTGGACGGCAACCAGGTCTCGATGGAGTACCGCTACTTCACTCCGTCCCGGCCCGCGCCGGCCGACTGGACCAAGCTGGACATCTGGCAGGCCGCCAGCGACCAGCACCGCATCTTCAAGGCCCTCAAGCCGATCTACGACAAGAAGTGGGTCTCCACCGGCGGCTCGAAGGGCGGCATGACCGCCACGTACTTCGAGCGCTTCTACCCGCGTGACATGGACGGCGTCGTCGCGTACGTCGCCCCCAACGACGTGGTGAACAAGGAGGACTCGGCGTACGACCGGTTCTTCGCGAAGGTCGGCACCAAGGAGTGCCGCACCCGGCTGAACGCGGTGCAGCGCGAGGCACTCGTCCGCCGTACCGCGCTGGAGAAGAAGTACAAGGAGGTGGCCGCCGCCGAGGGCTACACCTTCAACACCGTCGGCAGCCTGGACAAGGCGTACGAGGCGGTCGTCCTGGACTACGTCTGGGGCTTCTGGCAGTACGGCACGCTCGCCGGCTGCGACGAGATCCCGGCGGACGCGAAGAACGCGACCGACGAGGAGATCTGGACGTCGGTCGACACGATCTCCGGCTTCTCCTTCTACACGGACCAGGGCCTGGAGCCGTACACGCCGTACTACTACCAGGCGGGTACGCAGCTCGGCGCGCCGACCATCGGCTTCCCGCACATCGAGAAGAAGCTGATCCGGTACGGCTACCAGCCGCCGCGGAACTTCGTGCCGCGCGACATCTCCATGAAGTTCCAGCCCGGCGTCATGCACGACGTCGACGCCTGGGTGAAGCGCAACGCGAACCAGATGCTGTTCGTGTACGGCCAGAACGACCCGTGGGGCGCCGAGCCGTTCCACCTCGGCAAGGGCGCGCGTGACTCGTACGTCTTCACGGCCCCCGGCATGAACCACGGCGCCAACGTCGCGGGTCTCGTCGCCGACCAGAAGGCCCTCGCCACGGCCCGGATCCTGGAGTGGGCGGGCGTCGCCTCCGCCGCGGTCCAGGCGAACCCGGACAAGGCGAAGCCGCTGGCCAAGTACGACTCGAAGCTCGACAAGCGCAAGGTGGAGCGCCAGCTGAGGCCGTAACCGGCCGACGCCGCAAGCGCCCTGCCGCGCCCGTCCGGTGGAGTTCCCGGGGAAACCCCGGGGCTACACCGGGCGGGCGCAGCCCACCGGCTTCGGCCCGCCCAGCTGGACGTACAACGCAGTCGAGGGCGGGCAGCCGGTGCGCTTCTCCACCGCCGCGGTCACCTTGAACTCCGGCGCCTTCTTGCCCGTGCTGTCGCACGACGTCTCACGGACCTCGCCCTCGCCCGCGCTGTAGACACAGTCGCCCACGATGGTGCGGGGGCCTCCGCCGCCGCCCGGGTCGCCCGGATGCGGGGCCTCAAGATTGCGCATACAGGCGTAGCCCTGCGGGACCGCGCCGTCGCCGTCCTCGTCGGCCGAGGGCTTCTGCTCGCTGATGTGCAGCACGAAGTCCGTGGTGGCGGGACAGGGCGGCCCCGCGCCGACCTTCCCCTCGTGCCGCGCGACCACCCGGGCCGCCGCCTTCTCACTGGTGCACGGCACCTCGGTGAACGACTCGCGCCCGAACGAACTGCACTCGTCGATCGCGAGGAACACCACCCCGTATCCCGAGGCCCGCGTCGGAGCCGGAGTCGTCTCGTCCAGCTTGCGCTCCTGGGTCCCGGACGACTGCTGGCATCCCGTGAGCGCCGCCGCCACCAGCATCAGCAGCCCGCACACCATCCCCGTACGACGTGCTCCCACGCCCCGTCCATCGCGCATGGCGCTCCCCCCGATCCCCCCGCCCAGCGTGACCCGTCGCGGCGGGCCCCGCCAGGCGTACGGGGTGCTTTGCGTCAGTTGGGGGCGGTGCGCCGGGTGTGCGGCGTAGGTCCCGTACGCCAGGCCCAGTAGGACGGGCCGGGTACGTCGGGCTAGTACCTCAGACCGTGCCCCACGGGGTACAGCACCTCCTTCGGCTTGTCCGCCTTCTGCACCGGCACCGGCAGCTCGCCCACCGGGTCGGCACGCCCCGCGAGCACGCGCACGGCGGCGCGCAGCTCGACATCCGTCCAGGAGTACGCCGCCAAGTAGGCCTTGACATCGGGCAGCTGGGCCACGTCGTACGGATTGCGGATGGCGAGCGCGACCACCGGGCGGCCCGTGGCGAGCAGCCGGTTCACGAGCGTCCGCTGGCTGGAGGCGGCCGTGACGTTGTACGTCCCCACGAGCACCGCGTCCACGCCCTGGGCCGCCGCGACGGCTTTGGCGATCGTCGCCTCGGTGGGAGCCGTGCCCGTGGAGAGGACGGTCGCCGTGAAGCCCAGCTCGGTCAGCGCGGCGCCGAGCACGGTAGTGGGCGGCCCGGTGGTCCCGGACGGCGAGGCAGGATCGGCCCCGACGACAAGAACGCTCCGATGCGTACGACGCGAAAGCGGCAACAGCCCCCCGGAGTTGACCAGCAAGGTCGTGGTCCGCTCGGCAATGCGATCGGCGGCCTTCAGATGCGAAGGGATTCCGACGACCCGGTCGACCCCGCGCCGGGTGACGTACGGATCCTTGAGCAGCCCCAGCTTGGCCTTCAGCCGCAGCACCCGCAGGATCGATTCGTCGAGGCGCGCCTCCGTCAGCTCGCCGCCGCGGACGGCCTGGAGAACGGCGTTCCAGGCGACGTCCAGCTTCGGCGGGTTGAGGAGCTGGTCGACACCGGCCTTCAGGGCGAGCACGGGCACCCGGTCGTCCCCGTACTTGGTCCGTACGCCCTCCATGCCCAGCGAGTCCGTCACCACGACCCCGTCGTAGCCGAGCCGCTCGCGCAGGATGCCGGTGAGGATGGGCCGGGAGAGGGTCGCCGGGTCGCCGGACGGATCGAGCGCCGGGACCATGATGTGCGCGGTCATGATCGAGTCGATCCCGGCCGCGATGGCGGCACGGAACGGCGGCGCGTCGAGCTCGGCCCACTGGGCCTCGGTGTGCTCGATGACCGGGAACCCGTAGTGGCTGTCGGTCTCGGTGTCCCCGTGCCCCGGGAAGTGCTTGGACGTGGCGGCGACCCCGGCGCTCTGGTACCCCTTCACCTGCGCGGCGACCATCCCCGCCACCGCCTGGGGATCGGCACCGAAGGACCGTACGCCGATGACGGGGTTGGCCGGGTTGACGTTCACGTCGGCGACCGGCGCGTAGTCCTGCCGGACACCCATTGCGCGCAGTTCGGCACCGCCGATCCGCCCCGCCGTACGGGCGTCCGTGCGCGAGCCGCCGGCGCCCAGGGCCATGGCACCCGGGAAGAGCGTCGCGGGCCTGCCCACCCTGGCGACGATGCCGTGTTCCTGGTCGGTGGAGATGAGCACGGGCAGCCCGCGGGGCTGTGCCAGCGAGGCCTTCTGGATGCCGTTGCTCAGGTCCGCGATCTGGTGCGGGTCACGGGTGTTGTGCGCCCACCCGAAGTAGATGATCCCGCCGACCCGGTACTTCGCGATCAGCTCGGCGGCGTCGCGTACGCCGATCTCCTTGAGGTTGGCGTCGATGTCGGCCTGGTCGGGCGCGGTCGCCGAGTGCCCGTACACCCGCATCACGAAGAGCTGCCCGACCTTCTCTTCGAGCGTCATACGGGAGATCAGGGCCCGGAGCCTCTTGTCGTCGAGCCTGCCGGTGTCGTCGTCCTCGGCCAGCGCCGGACCGCCGCCGACGGCGACAACCGCCGCCGCGCCCGCGGTCGCCGCGAGCAGCGTACGTCTGGAGGTGTGCACGTGCGCTCCTTCCGGAGAGGGCCTCGTAGGGCCCGTGGAGGGGCGAGTATGAAGGAAACTTCCAAGGAGTCACGGATATCCGGGAAATTTCTGCCAGTCAATAGCGCGGACAGCCGACACGGCGGATACACCCCGCTCGAGCCCTTCCGACGGGGCTGCCCGGGGCTCTGCCAGCGGGGGACCGGTCAGGGGAGGAATCACCACTCGCCGACGTACGGACTGCCTGACACAAGAGGGGCCGTCATCGGCGCTGTTGGAGGGGGGCGCGCCGATGACGGCGTGCTGTCGGCCGCAGGCGGCGGAGAGGGTAAGTCAGCGATCGCAGCCAGCAGCGAGGCCGACACCGCACTGCGGTGACTCATCCGGCAGCATGCGGGTTGGACGGGGGGTGGCGAGGATGGGTTCCCCTGATTCCACCGATTCCCGGAAATTGGTACGGGTGGGCACGGGAGTGCACAACGGGGTTGATGGGGTGCTGTTTTGGGCCGCTCGTTCGCAGTCCTGGTGGCGCCGATGTAGTCGTCACGCCACCGGGGTCGCGAAGCGAGGCTCCCGAACGCTGAGGTCCCGGTACAGCACGGCGACCACCGAGCACACGAACGGCAGAACCACCAGCGGCAGCAGGAGCAGGGCCACCGCCGTCGGGGTGATCAGCACCAGCACCCCGGTGATGTACGCGTTGTCGTCGCTCAGCCACAGCATGCCGAGGCCCAGCACGTGTGCGACGGGACCCGCCGCATACCTCAGGACGACGAAGGCGAGCACGACCGCGGCCGCGAGCAGCAGCCCGATGCCGTACGTCTTCCAGGGCGCCCTCTTCGTCAGCGCCCAGGCACGTCGGACCGCCGCCTTGGAGGAGGAGTTCTCGGTCACCAGCGCGGCGGTGGCCACGCAGTGGCGGAAGTACACGAGCAGGGCGAGCGCCGCGATGGTGATCGGCAGGACCCCGCCTACCAGCCGGTACTGCCAGGTCGCGGTCTCACCCACCAGCGTCCGCTCGACACCCGGCAGTTCCCCCGAGTCCGCGGCGACCGAGGTCATGAGCGCCAGGAACCCCACCGCTCCGACGCGCAGCCAGACCCGCCACTGCACCCAGTAGGCGACCCCGAGGTGCGGACGCATGCGCGCCCACAACACATGGACGCTCAGGCTCTTCTGCCCCTCCTCCGACGCGTGCTCGAAGGCCACGGTGTACGCGGTCTGCAACACGGCGACGACGCCCGCGGCGAGCGCCAGCAGCAGCACGGTGACGCCCGCGCCGACCCGTTGCAGGCTCTCCATCGTCCCGTCGATGTACGCCGCGATGGGGTCCTCGTAGGCGACATCCTGGTCCGCACTCCTCCGCACCTCCTCGAACGTCCCCCACGACAGGAGGAACCCGGCCCCCACGACGGCGCTCCCCGCAAGGGTGGTGAGCCCGGTGACGAGGAGCGTGAGCCGGTACAGGGGGCGCCAGGTGAGACGGAGGTTGCGGAGGGCTTCGCGGATCAGCATGAGGGGTGAGAAGCGGTCCTTACCTCGGCTATGAAGACACCCCAGGCGACGGGGGAGACGCGGAGGGAGGGGCGTGCGATGTCTTTGGAATCACGGATGTGGATGGCGGAGGTGGTGGCCACCTCTACGCAATCACCGCCACTGGAGTCGCTGTAGCTGCTCTTGAACCAAGTGAAGGCGGTTTCGACGCACTCGCCGCCGGTGTTGTCGCTGTAACTGCTCTTGAACCAGGTCAAGTTGCTCACAGTTCACCCGCCAGCTGCTCGATCAGAATCACGGACTCCTCGGGGTTGAGGGCCTGTGTTCGGATCATCGCATAACGCCGCGCGAGTACTCCCACTTCGTCGGGCTTGGAGACCAAGTGGCTGTTTCCTTGCCCCTCCAAGTAGACCAGAGTGACCTCCTCCGGGGTCTCGATGACCGTCATCGGACCGGCCAGGCACGCATGTCCGGCCCGCCCCATGGGCATCACCTGCAGCGCCAGGTTGGGGCGCGTGGCGCATTCGACGAGGTATTCGTACTGTCGCCCCATCACGCTCGCACCGCCGATGTGCCGCCGCAACGCGGCCTCTTCCAGCACCATGCTGATCATCGCCACAGGCTTGCGGTCGAACAGCGCCTTGCGCTCCATGCGGGCCGCAACGTGATGCTCGATCTCCTCGGGGTCGACCGGAGGAACAGCGTGGTCATACAGAGCACAGGCGTATGCCTCGGTCTGCAACAACCCGTGGATCAGCTGGACGCAGTACGAGGAGACCGTCAGCGCATCCTGCTCCAGCTGGACCATGCCTTGAAAGTGGGCCGGATAGCGCTCCAGCCGCAAATACTTGGCCGCAGCCGCGATCAATCCACCGGCCTCCAGCGCCTTCTCCGCAGCCTCGATGAACTCATCCGTCGCCGGCTTCGCGCACGTCTCGACCGCGCTCACCGCGGCCCCCGTATAAGCCATCCGCTCGCCCAACTCGGTCTGCGACAACCCCGCCTTCGTGCGCAGCATCCGCAGTACCTCCGCGAAATACTGCGCGGCAGGTGACGACGAGTTCTTCTTGGGCTGCGCCATTGCAACCTTCCCCTCTACGGCACTCAACGCCAATCAACGCCCGCACAGGCACAGTTGCCCGCCGCAGGCGTCGACGCTTGGTCACTGGCGACGGTAGCCACCAGGGCCGACAGTGTTCATGTGAACACAGAAAGTGACGGAGTAAACCTCCGAGACTTCCGCGACCTCCGAGTCCGGACATGGCGGCGCAGGCTCACACCGGTGACCCGTTCCGTGCCGGAGGCCCGCCGTGGGGCCAGGTCCGTACTCACGGAATGGCGGATCCCGACCGACGTGGCGGAGGCGATCGAACTGATCGTCTCGGAGCTGGCGACGAACGCGGTACGCCACGCCCGCGTCCCCGACCGCTTCTTCGAGGTGGCGCTCACCTACGACGGCCAGAAGGCGGTCGAGGTGGAGGTCTCCGACGCCTCGCCCCGCCTCCCGGAACCCCAAGTCCCGCACTTGGACGCGGAGTCGGGCCGGGGCCTGCACCTCGTGGCGGCGCTGGCGGAGAGCTGGGAGCTGAGAGGCAGAGTGATCGGCAAGACGGTATGGGCGAGAGTGCTCACACAGTAGGCACGCCTATGGGGCCCCGGCGTGCCAGCCGACGCGCCGCCGCCGCTCTACGCCGACTCGTTCAGCAACCGCGCCAGATGCTCCCGCCCCGCCCCCAGCAACCCTTCGAGCGGTGCGGCCGACGCGTACCACCGCTTCTCGTACTCCCAGCACAGCCAGCCGTCCCAGCCCTCGCGGGACAGCAGCTCGACGCACTCGGTGAGGGGGAGGACGCCCGTGCCGAGCGGCAGCGGGGTGGTGTCGTCGGCGGAGGCGATGTCCTTGACCTGGATGTAGCCGAGGTGCGGGGAGAGCGCGGCGAAGGTGGACGGGGGCTGTTCGCCGCCGAGCCAGGTGTGCATGACGTCCCACAGGGCGCCGGCCTGACGGTGGCCGACCAGGCCGAGGACACGGATCGCGTCGGCGCCCGTGCGGTGCGAGTCATGGGTCTCGAGCAGGATGCGTACGCCCAGGTCGGCGGCGTACTCGGCGGCCGTGCCCAGGCGCCGGGCGGCCGTGGCGTCGGCCTCCTCGGGACTCTGGTCGGGGCTGCCGCCGGGGAAGACGCGGATGTAGGGCGCGCCGAGGTCCCGGGCCAGTTCGAGGAGCTCGCGGATCTCGGCGATCACGGGGCCGTCGTCGCCCGGCGCCGCGACGCGCGCGTACCCGGCGAGGCCCAGGATCTCGATGCCCGCGGCCTTGAACTCGGCAGCCACGTCGGTCCGTTCGGCAGGATCCAGGCCGAGGTGGACCGGCTCCTCGGGATGCGTGCGCAACTCGACGCCGTGATAGCCGTGCGTGGCGGCGAGGCGCACCACGTCGCTGATCGGGAGTCCAGGAACGCCGAGGGTGGAGAAGGCCAGCTTCATGACTCGGACAGTACCCGCCACCAGTCTTTTTTCACTCCTGCGTGCGGCACGGGTCCGGAGATCGAATCAGGGCAGTGCCGAACGGGTCCGGAGATCGACTCCGGGCAGTGCGGCGCGGGTCCGGCGATCGACTCCCGGCCGCGCCTCGCGGGTCCGGAGACCGACCTCGGCCGGCGCGCCTCGCGGGTTCGAAGGCCGACTCCGGGCAGCGCGCCTCGCGGCCCTCGACCCATGTACGGCCCATCCGTCCGCCAAGTCCCGGCAACGGCCCGGCAATGCCCCGACCTGGCATGTCATGGCTTGGCCAACCCCTTTCCACCCGTTTCTCACTTGTTCACCGGACGCCCCTGATGTGGCATGCCGAACCGGGCGGAGAGTGATCGGCGGCCCGCGCTCTCCGTCACGGGCCCACGCCACTCCGCAGAGCCCATTGGCTCAAGAAGGGGCAACCATGCCCGAGTTGACTCGTCGTAGACTCCTCGGTTCCGCCGCCGCCACCGTGGGCGGCGCCGCGGCTCTCACTCTCCTCCCGCCCAGCGTGCAGAAGGCAGTCGCGGCCGGACCGCCGAAGCGCGGCTCGCTCCGGGACATCGAGCACGTCGTGATGCTGATGCAGGAGAACCGGTCCTTCGACCACTACTTCGGCACCCTGTCCGGGGTGCGCGGCTTCGCCGACCCGCACGCGCTGAAACTCGACAACGGCCGCTCGGTCTTCTACCAGCCCGACGCCGAGAACCCGAAGGGCTATCTGCTGCCCTTCCACCTCGACACGCGCAAGTCGAGCGCCCAGGCGATACCGTCCACCAGCCACGCCTGGTCGGTCCAGCACGAGGCCTGGAACAACGGCAAAATGGACCGCTGGCTGCCGGCCCACCGCAAGGCGGACGGCGTCAACGGCCCGTACGTCATGGGCTATTACACCCGCGAGGACATCCCCTTCCAGTTCGCCCTCGCCGAGGCCTTCACCATCTGCGACAACTACTACTGCTCGGTGTTCGGCCCGACCTGGCCGAACCGTCTGATGTGGATGACGGGCACGATCGACCCCGGCGGACAGCAGGGCGGCCCGATCCTCAGCAACGTGGCGCCGACGCCGTACCGCTGGACGACGTACGCCGAGCGGCTCCAGGCGGCCGGGATCAGCTGGAAGGTGTACCAGCAGGACGACGACTACGGCTGCAACATGCTGGAGCAGTTCGCGTCCTTCAGGAACGCGGCACCGGGCTCCGACCTCTACGAGCGCGGCGTACGCCCCCAGCCCGAGGGCACCTTCGAGGACGACGCCCGCAACGACCGCCTGCCGGCCGTCTCGTGGATCATGCCGACGAGCTTCCAGTCGGAACACCCGGACTACCTGCCCGCCGCGGGCGCGGACTTCGTGGCGTCGAAGATCGAGGCCATCGCCTCCAACCCCAAGGTGTGGCGGAAGACCGCCTTCATCCTCAACTACGACGAGAACGACGGCCTGTTCGACCATGTTGCCCCGCCGACGCCGCGTGCGGGCACGGCGGACGAGTTCGTCCAGGGCCTGCCGATCGGCGGCGGCTTCCGCGTCCCGGCGATCGTCATCTCGCCCTGGACGGTGGGCGGTTGGGTGGCGTCGGAGGCGTTCGACCACACCTCCTCGTTGCGCTTCCTTGAGGCCTTCACGGGCGTGGAGGAACCGAACATCAGCGACTGGCGCCGGGACACCTTCGGCGACTTCACCTCCGCGTTCCGCTTCTCCCACGGCCGCCCGCGAGCGCCGCGCCTCCCGGACGACACGGCGGAGCAACTGGAACGGGCGAAGGAGGAGGTGGCTACCTTGCCGAAGCCGACGCTTCCTGGCGGGCGCCAGTCCTTCCCGAGGCAGGAGAAGGGGCGGCGCCCGCGCGTGTGACTCCGTCGGGGGGCGTGGGTGGGGCGGCTGGGGGTTGGGCCGGATATCGAGGGACCGTCGGACTCGGCAGGGTGCGCGGTTCCTCGCGCCCCTAAAAGCCAAAGGCTGCGCCGTTGCCCGCGCCCCTGAAAGCCAAAGGCTGCGCCGTTGCCCGCGCCCCTGAAAGCCAAAGACTGCGCTGTTCCCCGCGCCCCTGATGGGGCGCCCCCTGTCGTCTCCGCCGGGCAGGCAGGTGTGTCGGCGCCTGTCAGCTCACGCCATGCAGGTCGAGGCGCCAGTCCTGGCCGTTGAGGTCGGTGCCGAAGGAGCGGTGGGGTTTCTCGTCGACTAGGACGAAGCCGTGGCGCTGGTAGATGCGGCGGGCGGCGGAAAGGACGTCGTTCGTCCACAGGACCATCTCCCGGTAGCCGACACCGCGTGCGAACTCGACGCAGGCGCCCACCAGTTGATCGCCGATGCCGAGACCGCGCGCGTCCGGCTCGACGAGCAGGAGGCGCAGCCGGGCGGCGCCGGGTGCCTCGTCCCGTACGCACATCACGCAGCCCACCGGACGACCGTCGAGCTCCGCGATCCACACCCGCTCCAGGTGCGGGTCGTGGTCCTCGGCGAAGTCGGCGACGATACGGGCCACCAGGCCCTCGTAGTCCGTGTTGAAGCCGTACTCGGAGGCGTAGAGCGCCGCATTGCGCTGCACGACCCAGCCGAGGTCGCCGGGCCCAGGCTCGCGCAGCAGCACGTCCTCCCGACGCGGCGGCCTCCGGCTTGCGTCCGAGAGGATCTCCCGGATGTCCCGCATGGCCTCGGCGAGCCGGGGCCGGGCCTCCGGCGGCACGGTGGAGAGCAGCGAGCCGACGGCCTCCCGCGAGCGCTCGTTCAGCAGATCGGCGGTCTCCCGGCCGCGGTCCGTGAGCGTGATCCGGCGCCGCCGGGTGTCCTTCTCCGACGGCGCCCGCTCGATCAGCCCGTCCTTCTCGAACTTCGCGAGCAGACGGCTCAAGTAGCCGGAATCCAGACAGAGTTCACCGCGGAGGTCGGCCGCGTCCGTACGAGGGGAGTGGGCGAGTTCGTACAGCACACGGGACTCCGTGAGCGTGTACGGGGCGTGGAGCTGGCGGCTGTAGTCGAGCGCGCCGATGAGGTTCGTGTAGAAGCGGTTGAAAGCACGGATCTCTTGAATGGTCATGACGTCCGGCACCTGCCTTTGACACCTGCCTTGGGGTTCGCACACCGGGCTGGATAGCTGACTCTGATCTCTGACTCAGTCAGAGATTATGCCCGCTGTGGCCGTCGCGCGCACGGGTTTTGTCGGTCCGGGGGCGCTGTTAGCGTGGCCGTTCGATCGAGGGGGAGACTCGTAGATGACGACGACCACATCGAGCACGTTCCGTATCGGCGGGGACCTGGAGGTGGGGCGGCTCGGATTCGGGGCGATGCACCTGCCCACCGAGCCCGGCGATGCCCGGGAGGCCGCCGTCGCAGTGGCGCGGCGGGCCGTCGAACTGGGCGTGACGCTGATCGACACCGCCTACATGTATGGCGGGGGAGCCAACGAGGAACTCCTCGCCGAGGCCCTGTACCCGTACGCGGACGGGCTGCTCGTGACCACCAAGATCGGTCTGGAGCGGTCGGAGTCCTCGGGGGAGTGGGAGCTGAACGGCCGCCCGGAGGTCCTGCGGGCCCAGGTCGACAAGGCCCTGCGCCGCCTCCGCATGGAACGAATCGAACTCCTGCAGCTGCACCGCATCGACCCGGCGACGCCGCTCGCCGACCAGCTCGGGGTGCTGCGGGACCTTCGGGACGAGGGCAAGGTGGGGCGGATCGGCCTGTCCGAGGTCACCGTCGACGAACTCGACCAGGCCCGGCAGATCGTGGACATCGCGAGCGTCCAGAACCGCTACAACCTGCTCGACCGGGAGCATGAGCCGGTGTTGGCCGCCTGTGAGGCGGCCGGTATCGCCTTCCTGCCGTGGCGGACCGTGGCGTGGGGGACGTCCGGGGACCGGGCCGAGATCGCGGCGATCGCGGCCGAACTCGACGCCACGCCCACGCAGGTGGCCCTTGCCTGGCTCCTCGGCCACTCACCTGTGATCCTGCCGATCCCCGGCACGGCCCGGCTCTCCCACCTGGAGGAGAACGTCGCGGCGGGTGGGCTCCGCCTGGGCCCGGGGCAACAGGGTCGCTTGGATGCGCTGTAGCCCTCCCGGGGCGGGGGAGTCTTGACTGCGCGGGTGGGTGGAGGCTGACTGCGCGGTTCCTCGCGCCCCTAAAAGCGAAAAGATTGCGCAGTTCCCCGCGCCCCTGGTGGGTGTGGCTGAGGTCGGATGCGTCGGTGCGGGTGAGTCAGGGCTGGGTGCGCGGTTCCTCGCGCCCCTAAAGGCCACAAGATTGCGCCGTTCCCCGCGCCCCTGAAAGTGCGGGTGGGACGTCGCTCGGTGCGCGGTTCCTCGCGCCCCTAAAAGATGCAGGGGCGTAGGCCCCTCCCTCAAGTGCCCCCTACCCCTCCGGCTGCCGCCCTCCCGACGAAGGGGGCGTGTCGGGGTTTCCGATCGCAGCACGACCTCTCATGGGCAACGTGTTGGTGCTGGATGACACAGCTGCGATCGGATGCCCCGTCGCGGCCCCGACCCAACCGCCCAACGGCAGGCGCGTCTTTCAGGGGCGCGAGGAACCGCGCACCCCAGCGACAAGCAACCCGCACCCCCCCACCAACCTCAGGAGTTCTTCGGCGCCCCCGTAGACCCCCGCACCATCAACTCCCCCCGAATCGTGGCAATCCCCCCAGGCGGCGCCTCCTCCCGCCCCATGGCGATCCGCCCGGCCCGAGTCCCCGCCTCCGCCAACGGCAACCGCACAGTCGTCAACGCAGGCACAGCATCAATGCTGAAGGGAAGATCATCGAACCCGACCACGGACACGTCATCCGGAATCCGCAACCCGGAGTCCCGCAGAGCCGCACACGCCCCAAGAGCAACCGTGTCATTCGCAGCGACAACAGCCGTCAACTCCGGATCCCGCCGCAGCAGTTCAAGAGTGGCTTCGTACCCGGCCCGCCGGTCGTACCGCCCATGCACAGTCCGCGACGCCTCATCCGGAATCCCGTGCGCGGCAAGCGCATCCCGATGCCCCTCAAGCCGATGCCGCGTCGTAGTCCGCTCCTCAGGCCCCGCGATGTACCCCATCCGCCGATGCCCGAGCTCGATCAGATGCTCGGTGAGCCGCCGCCCCCCACCCCGGTTGTCGAAGGTGAGAGCGACCGCATCCGTGTCGGCGGGCGCGGGCGGCCGCCCGCACAGCACGACCCGAGTCCCCGCGGCCGCGAGCTTGCGCAGCTTCGTAGCCACGGCCTCCGCATGCGCGGTGTTCTCCACGGCCCCACCGGTCAGCACGACCGCCGCGGCCCGCTGCCGCTGAAGCAGCGTGAGATACGTGAGCTCCCGCTCGGCGGACCCCCCGGTGTTGCACACAACGGCGAGCCGCTCCCCGCCGGCCCGACCCCCCGGCCCCCCGATCTCCCCCTGGATCGCCCCCGCCATGATCCCGAAGAACGGGTCGGCGATGTCGTTGACCAGGATCCCGACCAGGTCGGAAGTCGCCGCGGCGAGCGCGCTCGCGGGGCCGTTCAGTACGTAGTCCAGCTCGTCCACGGCCCGCAGCACCCGCTCACGGGTGGAGGCGGCCACGGGATAGTTCCCGTTCAGCACGCGCGACACCGTCGCGGGCGAGACCTGCGCGCGGGCCGCCACGTCCGCCAGGGTCACCGTCATCTTCGTCGTCCTCCGGTCGCGCATCTCGTAGTAAGTCCTCATGCACTGCTCCAGCCCCAGCCCACACCGAAGCTCCCAGCCCCAGCACGCACCGAAGCTCGAAGCCCCAGCACGCACCGAAGCTCCAAGCCCCAGCACGCACCGAAGCTCCAAGCCCCAGCCCACACCGACGCCCGACGCCCCAGCCCACACCAGAGCCCAAGCCCCCACACGCACAGGCAAGCGAGCGCACGCGCACGGTTCCGTGCAGACCCTAAGGCCGAAACCCCCAGTTGTTCGCCCCCTCGAACAACTCATCCCCGTCACGGTCTTGTCCAGACCGCTCCTCAGAGGCTAGCTTCTCTACACATAGAAAGCGCTTGCTGTGACGCTCACCAGTTCACCAGGGTGCACCGGACGTACCGGGGTCCACCTGTGGGGCGTACGCGGCGCGGGACGCGTACGAAGGGAATCACGTGACACGCAAGACGGTGCGCATCGCGATGAACGGTGTGACGGGACGCATGGGCTACCGCCAGCACCTCGTCCGCTCGATCCTCGCCCTGCGCGAACAGGGCGGTCTCGACCTCGGCGACGGCACCGTGCTGTGGCCCGAGCCGGTCCTCGTCGGCCGCCGCGAGCACGCCCTGAAGGCGCTCGCGGAGCAGCACGGACTGGACCCGGAGAACATCTCCACGGACGTCGACGCGGTCCTCGCCGACCCGACGATCGAGATCTACTTCGACGCCCAGGTCACCTCGGCCCGCGAGGAGGCGATCAAGAAGGCGATCGCGGCGGGCAAGCACATCTACACCGAGAAGCCGACCGCGACCGGCCTGGACGGCGCCCTGGAGCTGGCCCGCCTGGCCACCGCCGCCGGCATCAAGCACGGCGTGGTCCAGGACAAGCTCTTCCTCCCGGGCCTGCTCAAGCTGAAGCGGCTCATCGACGGCGGCTTCTTCGGCCGCATCCTCTCCATCCGCGGAGAGTTCGGCTACTGGGTGTTCGAGGGCGACTGGCAGTCGGCCCAGCGCCCGTCCTGGAATTACCGCTCCGAGGACGGCGGTGGCATCGTTGTCGACATGTTCCCGCACTGGGAGTACGTCCTCCACGAGCTGTTCGGCCGCGTGAAGTCCGTACAGGCCCTGACCGCCACGCACATCCCGCAGCGCTGGGACGAGCAGGACAAGCCGTACGACGCCACGGCCGACGACGCCGCCTACGGAGTCTTCGAACTCGACGGCGGGGCCATCGCCCAGATCAACTCCTCCTGGGCCGTCCGCGTCAACCGCGACGAACTCGTCGAGTTCCAGGTCGACGGCACCGAGGGCTCGGCCGTCGCGGGCCTGCGCAACTGCCGTGTCCAGCACCGCAGTTCCACCCCCAAGCCGGTCTGGAACCCCGACATCCCGGCCACCTACTCCTTCCGCGACCAGTGGCAGGAGATCCCCGACAACGCCGAGTTCGACAACGGCTTCAAGGCCCAGTGGGAGCTCTTCCTCAAGCACGTCTACGCCGACGCGCCTTACCACTGGGACCTGCTGGCCGGCGCCCGCGGCGTCCAGCTCGCCGAACTGGGCCTGAAGTCCTCCGCCGAGGGCCGCCGTTTCGACGTACCGGAGATCGCACTGTGACGAACGGGCAGATCCAACTCCCCGACGCGAACGGCGTGTTGCGCGCCTACACACCACGCACCGAACCCCTGCCCCTCACCACTGGCGCCCCCTTCACCTCCCGTACGGTCTACTCGGCGGCCCACGTGGTCGCCGACCCGTATGCCGACACCACCCCCGACTCGCCCGCCGCCGTCGACTGGGACGCCACCCTCGCCTTCCGCCGCCATCTGTGGTCCCACGGGCTCGGCGTCGCGGAGGCCATGGACACCGCCCAGCGCGGGATGGGGCTCGACTGGGCGGGCGCGGCCGAGCTGATCCGCCGCTCGTCCGCCGAGGCCAAGGCGGTCGGCGGCCTGATCGCCTGCGGCGTCGGCACCGACCAGCTGTCGGTCACCGAGGTCGGCTACCCGTACAGCCTGGACGAGGTGCGGGCCGCGTACGAGGAGCAGCTGGCCCTCGTCGAGGAGTCCGGATCGCGGGCCATCCTCATGGCCTCCCGTGCCCTGGCCGCCATCGCCAAGGGCCCCGAGGACTATCTGGAGGTCTACGGCCACCTGCTCCGCCAGGCCGCCGAGCCGGTGGTCCTGCACTGGCTGGGCCCCATGTTCGACCCGGCCCTGGAGGGCTACTGGGGCAGCACCGACCTCGACGCCGCCACCAGCACCTTCCTGGAGGTCATCGCCGCCCACCCCGACAAGGTCGACGGCATCAAGGTCTCCCTCCTCGACGCCCAGCGCGAGATCGACCTGCGCCGCAAGCTGCCCGACGGCGTGCGCTGCTACACCGGCGACGACTTCAACTACCCCGAGCTGATCGCGGGCGACGACCAGGGCTTCAGCCACGCCCTGCTCGGCATCTTCGACCCGCTGGGCCCCCTGGCCGCCGAGGCCGTACGCGTCCTCGACACCGGCGACACGGGCGGCTTCCGTGAACTCCTCGACCCCACCGTCGAGTTGTCCCGCCACCTCTTCCAGACCCCGACCCGCTTCTACAAGACGGGCGTGGTCTTCCTCGCCTGGCTCGCGGGCCACCAGGAGCACTTCACGATGGTCGGCGGCCTCCAGTCGTCCCGCTCGCTCCCGCACTTCGCCCGCGCGTACGAACTCGCCGACGGCCTGGGCCTGTTCCCGGACCCGGCGCTCGCGGCGGCCCGCATGAAGAACCTGCTCTCCCTGTACGGAGTGAACCAGTGAGCACGAGCCCCCTCGGCGACCTCTCCCGCTTCTCCATCAACCAGATGACGGTCAAGCAGCTGTTGATGCCCGAACTGGTCGACACCTGCCTGGAGTTGGGCGTCCCGGGCGTCGGCCTGTGGCGGGCGCCGGTCGAGACGTACGGCCTGGAGGAGACGGCCAAGCTGGTCCGCGACGCCGGTCTGGCTGTCACCACCCTCTGCCGCGGCGGCTTCTTCACGGCCATCGACCCGGCCGAGCGGGCCGAGGCCCTGGCCGACAACCGCCGCGCCATCGACGAGGCCGCCACCCTGGGCACGGACACCCTCGTCCTCGTCTCGGGCGGCCTCCCGGCGGGCTCGAAGGACCTCCACGGGGCGCGGGAGCGCATCGCGGACGCGCTGGGCGAGTTGGGCCCGTACGCGGCCGCCAACGGCGTCCGGCTGGCCATCGAGCCGCTCCACCCGATGTACGCCTCCGACCGCTGCGTGGTCTCGACCCTCACCCAGGCCCTCGACCTCGCGGAACGCTTCCCCGCGAACCAGGTCGGCGTCGCGGTCGACACGTACCACATCTGGTGGGACGACCAGGCGCCCGCGCAGATCGCCCGCGCCGGTGCCGGCGACCGCATCCACACCTTCCAACTCGCCGACTGGACAACCCCGTTGCCCGAGGGCGTCCTGAACGGCCGGGGCCAGATCGGCGACGGCTCGATCGACATGCGCGAGTGGAAGGCGTACGTCGAGGCGGCCGGTTACACCGGACCGATCGAGGTCGAGCTGTTCAACGACGGGCTGTGGGCCAGGGACGGCCGCGAGGTCCTCGCCGAGACCGCCGCACGGTTCGTGGAACACGCGGCCTGAAGACCAGCCGAGCAGCAGGCGCGACAACAGCCTGAAGAACGGAACACGGAACGCCGACGGGATTTCGCCCGTCGGCGTTCCGTCGCGCCCGATGATCAATGTCACCCACCTCATACATGGCTAAACACGGCTAATACGGTCGCTGGTCGGCATGTGACGCTCTGCCCCTCCTCCTAGGCTCTGTCGTCGCATTGCCCGATATTGACCGAAGGCCGAACACACACATGCACATAGCCATACGCCGCGCGGCGGGCCTGACGGGACTGGTCTTCACGGCCACCCTGCTGCCCGCCGCCCCGGTGTCCGCGACGCAGGCGCCGGCGCCCGCCGAGGCATCGACTCCCGCCGCACGCCAGGCGGCCGACGTACCGTCCGCCCGCGCCGAGGCCCGAAGAACCGGCGCCCGCGTGGAGGCGCTGTCCGAGCGCACCGGGACCACCACCACGTGGGTGCACGAGAACGGCTCGCTGACCACCGAACTCACCGCGGGACCCGTCCGGTTCGAGCGGAACGGCAAGTGGGTCGCCGTCGACACCGACCTCACGCGCCGCGCCGACGGCACGGTCGCCGCCAAGGCCCATCCCGCCGACCTGACCCTCGCGGGCAGGGGCGGCGACCCGGCCGACTCGCTCGCCGAGTCCCGCACGGCCAAGGCCCGCGACCTCGTCACGCTCGGCGAGGGCGACCAGCGCGTCACCCTCCAGTGGAAGGGCGGACTGCCGAGGCCCCGGCTCGACGGCAACCGCGCCGAGTACCCGGAGGCCGTCCCGGGCGCCGACGTGATCGTCGAGGCGACGAGGACCGGCTTCGAGCAGTACGTCGAGATCAAGAAGCGCCCCGCCGAGGGCGCCTACGGCTACACCCTTCCGCTGCGCGCCAAGGGCCTGCGAGCCAAGCAACAGGCCGACGGCAGCGTCGTGTTCACCGACCGCAGGACCGGCGAGCGGCGGGCCGTGATGCCCGCCCCCGTGATGTGGGACTCGACCGTCGACCAGCGGTCCGGCGAGCACACCCGCCGGGTGCCGGTCGCGATGAAGGTCGTCCAGAAGGGCGCCTCGCTCGACCTGGTCGTGACCCCGGACGCCCGCTTCCTCGCCGACCCGAAGACGCGCTACCCGGTGACCGTGGACCCCTCGACCTCCGCGCTCGGCAACCTCTTCGACACGTACGTCCAGCAGGGCGAGACCCGCGACTGGTCCACCGACACCGAGCTGGACTTCGGCAACCCGGGCACCAAGAACGCCAACGGGACGCCGCGCACCGCCCAGTCGTACATCACCTGGGGCACCGCGCCGATCGCGGACGCCCTGGTGAGCAGCGCCAAGGTGAGCCTGTGGAACTTCCACTCGGCGAACACCGACTGCAGGCCGAACGCGTGGGAGGTGTGGTCGGCCGACGCGGCCACCACGGCCAGCCGCTGGACCAACCGGCCCGCGATGCACACCAGGTACGCGACCGCGACCGAGACCAAGGGCAACCCGGCCTGCGGCGACGACGGCTGGATCACCGCCGACGTCACCGACCTCGCGCAGACCTGGGCCTCGGAGAAGGCACCGCGCTCCACCATGGGCCTGCGGGCCGCCGACGAGTCCGCGGTCGGCCAGTGGAAGCGCGTCAACTCGGCCAACGCGACGGCCAATCCGCCCAAGCTGACCGTGACGTACAACTTCCGTCCGCGGTCCGGGAACAACCGGCAGGCGGGTCCGCCGTTCACCGCCGACGCCTCGGGTACCTGGCAGGTCAACACGACCACGCCGACCCTGCGCGACACGTTCTCCGACAAGGACGGCGACCGGATCAACGGCACGTTCGAGATCGTCGAGGCGGCCTCCGGCAAGCGGGTGGGCAACCTCCTCGTCTCGCCCTTCGTCGAGTCCGGGCGGGCCGCCGCGGTGACCCTGCCGGACGGACTGCTGAAGGACGGCACGACCTACCGCTTCCGTACGAGCCCCTACGACGGCACCCACTTCAACACCGCCTGGTCGGAGTGGAGCACGTTCACGGTCTCCACCGCCGGCCGGCCCAGCGGCCCGCCCGACATGCCGCAGGCCCTGGAGTCCGGCGCCGTCAAGACGCTCACCCCGCTCCTGTCGGGCCTCGTGACGAGCCCCGCACAGGGCCGTGTACGGGCCGAGTTCATCCTGCGCGACGAGGACGGCAAGCCGCTGTCCGGAGTGACCGTGCCGGAAGCGTGGGTCGACAGCGGGCGCCGCGCGGCGGCCCAGGTCCCCGACGGCGTGCTGAAAGACGGCACGGCGTACCGCTGGGCGATGCGCGCCTGCACCGACCTCGGCTGCTCCGCCTGGTCCTACGAACAGGAGTTCACCGCACAGTCCGGTACGGATCCCAAGGCACCGCAGACCCGTTCGCTCACCCTGACCGGCGCCACGCTCGACGACGCCACCGTGCCCGTCGGCGGCAAGGCCTGCCCCGAGGGCGGCGCCTGCCCGGCCGTCCGTGACGCGAGGCTGACGCTAGGCGGGGCCGACGGCGAACGCGCCGCCTGGCTCAGGCCCGACCTCACAAAGCTGCCCGCCGGCGCCCGGATCACCAAGGCACGGCTCGTCCTCAGCCCCACGCAGTCCGGGGCACCGCGGCCGGTCGAGGTGTACGACCTCCTCGACCCCTGGACGCCCACGCAGAAGGGCGGCGAACTGCTCGCCGCGCTCGACGAGGCCCCCTTCGCCGACGCGGCACCCCTGGCCGACCAGGATCTCGCCCCGGTCGTCCAGTCCTGGCTGGAGCAGGAGTCCGGCGAGGGCCTGGCCGTGCGCCTGCCCGCCGCCGAACGCGCCTCCACCGCCGCCTACCACTCGGCCCGGGCGACGGACACCGCGCTGCGCCCGAAGCTGGAGATCGACTACGTGGCGCCGACCGCGCCGGGCGCTCCCCAGGACGTACGGGTCACCCCCGGCGACGCCGGTCTGCTGGCCACCTGGAACGCGCCGCAGGACAACGGCTCGGCGGGGGACGAACCGGAGTACACGGTCGTCGTGACGAAGGCCGACGGCAGCGAGGCCGCGCGGGTCACGAGTGCCGAACCGCGCGCCGTCGTGGGCGGCCTCGTCAACGGGACCGCGTACCGCGTCGCGGTGACGGCCCGTACGGCACACGGCACGAGCCCGGCCGCCGCCGGAGCCGACGCGGTGACCACCGCAGCCGTCCCGGCCGGATCGGCTACCTACCGGGAGATCGTGCGCCAGTACCTCGACGCGCGGGCCGGACTCCTCACCGGCAAGCACGCCACCGTCACGGCCGCCCTGGCCGCGAGCCCCCGTGCCGCGTCCTTCCAGGACCTGCTGAAGGCCCAGGCGCCCGGACTGGTCGAGAGCCGCGAGGCGCTGGCCCGGCACGGGAGCACGTACACGGATGCCACCGCGGCACTCTCCGACGTGCTCGTCGGCACCGACGACAGTGGCCGTGTGTTCCTGCGGGCGGCGGTCGACGAGAAGGCCGTCCTCAAGCAGGGTGCGGACGACCCGACGGGCGAGGCCGACGAGGGCCGCCAGGAGCAGCGCTTCACCTTCAGCACCAACGGCGGCGCCCCGATCCTGCACCTCGAAGCCGACGCGCCCGCCGCAGAGACGGTCCTCACGGAGTCCGCGTCCACCTGGCAGGGCCTCGACGTGGCACCGGCCGAGGGCCAGGACGCCGACGACGTGCCCGACGAGCCGATCGCGCTCGACGCGGACGGCTTCCCCGCGGAGGAGACCGGCACGGTCCAGCGGGCGATCGCCCTGCGCGCCGCGGTCTCCGGGTCCGGCACCGCCAAGTGGGCCTCGAAGAACATCGGCACCAAGTGGGAGTACGGCCAGGACTGCACCAACTTCGTGTCCAAGGCCCTCTACTACGGCGGCAAGATGAAGACCCGCATGGGCGGCCGCAAGCACGACCGGGCCTGGTGGCAGCAGTACTACCTCTTCGGTTCGATCAAGAACAAGAGCTACACCTGGTCGGGCACCGAGAACTTCCGCCGCCACATGACCAAGTACCGCAAGGCCCCGTCGGTCTCGAAGCGGAACGCGCGGCCCGGAGACATCGTCCTGTTCAAGTGGAAGAAGGAGAGGGTGTACAACCACGCGGCGGTCGTCGTCGGCAACAACGGCCGTGACCTGCAGCTCCGCCAGCACGGCGGGGTCAGCAAGACCACGCTGAGCGCCGCGATCGCCCGCTACCGCAACAAGGCCAACTACATCGAGCGCGTGGTCATCCTCCGCCCGAAGTCGAGGAGCTGATCATGAGGCGAACCCTGCTGGGGTGCGCACTGACCGCGGGTGCCCTGCTGACCGTGACGGCCTGCTCGTCCGACGACAGCACGTCGGCCTACCAGACCGACTACACCGGCCACGAGCCGCTGCACGTCGTCGGCTACCCCTCCACGGGCAGCCTCGGCGTGGTCCAGGAGGCCGTCTGGCGGCTCGCCGACGGTGACACCGACGCGCTCGCGGACCTGTCCGTGGAGGACGGCCCCGCCGAGAAGACCGCCCGCAACTGGGTCGAGTCCTTCGGCAAGGCCGCCAAGGGCGAGGTCACCGCGGACTTCTACGACGAGGGCTCCACCCGCCAGACCGTGGTGCTCTACTTCGCGAAGTCCCGGCAGACCAAGGAGATCACCGCGCGCATCGGCGACGACGACACCTGGGGCCTCCTCCTCAACGAGCCGGACCCGAAGGAAGCCTCCACGGGTCCGACCTGGGCCCCGGCCGAACCGGGCGGCACGGGGTCGAGGAGCTCGGGCGGCTAGCCGCAGGTGCCCGGGATGGCCCATGCGTTGTCGATCCCGTCGGTCGTGCCGAGATGGGTCTCGCCCGGCGGGACGCACCTCTTGATGTCGGTCGGCCACCAGTCGATGTCGACCTGGATCTTGACCCAGGTGCTGCCGCAGTGTCCGTAGTACGCGTCTGTCTGCGTCTCGTAGTAGCCGCAGGCCTTGACCCCCATCTCCGCGGCGGCTCTCCCCTCGGGCGCGGCGTGGGCGCTTCCGGTGAGCGCCGTGCCCGCGAGGAGTACAGCGCTGAACGCGGCCGTGGCGAGGCGGAGCTTGCTTGCGGTTTTCTGCATGGAAGGGTTCCTCTTCTTCTGCAAGGACATGTTGTGCCTCTCCTTCTCCCCGGACCTGTCGCGGGGTCACGCAGGAGGCTCGCAGCGGTCCATGACCGCTCCGCGCGGAGAGTGTGACGGGACCATGACCGTTCCTCACCAGTCGCCGTCAACGACATCGGCTGGACGGCCTCGGTGGATTCCACTGTCTGCCGGGCCCGTCAGCCTGCAGCCGGGGCCCGCAAAGGGTGATCCCGTCCGAGGAATCACAGGCGGACCGACGTCCGCGTCTCGTGCACCTCTTCGTCGTCGGTGAAGACGCCGGACGCCGTCACCCCGCCGAGGAGCGCGGTGACGAGCGCCGCCGCGGCGACGAGGGTCCAGCGTGGCCGCCAGGGCCTGGTGCGCGCCGGTGCGGGGTTCAAGGGCGCGGTGTTCAAGGGCGCGACGACCGCGGGTACGGGGGCAGGCGTGGCGTCCTCCGGTACGGGCCCGCACGCGATGTCGGTGCGGGCGTCCAGCCACGCCTCCGCCTCGGCGCCCCGAATCCCGCACGCCGCGACGAACGCGGCGACCAACTCCTCGCGGGGCAGCCGTTCACGGCCGAGCATGCTCGCCGCCGTGGAGTACGGCAGGGAGTGGCCCGCCTCCGCCGCCTGACGCTCCAGGCGGCGATAGCTGAGGCCCGACCACGCCTTGAGGCGCCGAAGCCCCGCCACGAAGGCGGCGGCGTCGGTGTCGGGCGGGCTGGGCGGTGCGGTGGTCATGACGGTGGTCCCCCCTGGTGAGCTGGACGTACACGGGTTCGCACAAGCTCGAACACCCTGACAGCTTGAGGAACGGCGACGGCGGCGGTCAACCTCGGTGCGGATTCCCGATGTTGGAGGTCATAGGTCATATGGGTCAGCTCCGCTGCCGCCGTACTGCCGCCGCCGTCACCGCACTTGCGGCTCTGCTGACGCTGGGCGCGTGCGCCGAAGAGCGCGCCGCCGGGCCCGCCAAGGAGCGCGCCAGGGAGCGAGCCAAGGAACCCGCCGAGGAGCGGTCGGCCGCCGGGTCCGCCGCGAAGGCGCGCGACGGGGAGTCGGTCGCCGACTTCCTCCGCCGGACCATTCCCGCCGGTCCGGGCGGGACCGTGATCGCCGCACGTGGCGACGAACTCGTGTACTGCGGAGGCTTCGGGACGGCGGACCGCGCGGCCGGCACCCCCGCGAGCTGCCGCACGGTCTACGACGTCATGTCGATCACCAAGCAGTTCACCGCCGCCGCGATCCTGAAGCTGGAGGTGATGGGACGGCTGAAGGTCGGCGACCGGATCAGCCGGTTCCTCGGCCCGGTCCCCGAGGACAAACAGGACATCACCATCGAGCAGTTGCTCACGCACACCTCGGGCCTGGTCGAGGGGCTCGGCGACGACTACGACCCGGTCTCCCGCGACGAGATGGTGCGGCAGGCCCTGGCGTCGAAGCCGCAGTCGGCCCCTGGGAAGGAGTTCCACTACTCCAACACCGGCTACAGCCTGCTCGCCGCGATCGTCGAGAAGGCGTCCGGGCAGGGCTACGAGCCGTTCCTCGCCCGGCACCTGTTCGGCCCGGCGGGGATGGAGCGGACCGGATACGTACTGCCTCGCTGGCCGCGGCACCTGGTCGCGGTGGAGTACGACAGCAAGGGGCGCAGCAAGGGCAGGCCCCTCGACCATCCCTGGGCCGCCGACGGGCCGTACTGGAACCTGCGCGGCAACGGCGGAATGCTCTCCACCGCCGAGGACATGTTCCGCTGGCACCGGGCCCTGTCGGGCGACGAGATCCTGCCGGAACGGGCCAGGGAGAAGCTGTTCGCGCCCCGCGTGCGGGTGCCCGACTCCGACGACGGCTGGTACGGATACGGCTGGGCCGTCCGTGAGAGCCCCGAAGGCCGGGTCGTCTGGCACGACGGCGGCAACGACTGGTCGCTGGCGGTCCTCACGAGGTCGCTGCGCGACGGCGTCCTCGTCTACTGGGTGAGCAACCACGCCTACCAGGACGGCAAGTGGAACCTTGAGGACCAGGCGGAGAAGCTGACCCTGGGCATCGCCGACCGGGTCCGCGCCGAGGCCGACTGAGCCACCGAAACGGACCTCAAAAAAATCTCAAGAGACCGTGCAACCCTCCCCGCACTCCGTGGGTCGTACTTGGCATCAGGACTTCTGGAGGGGGATCCGGGGGGATCGCGGGGGTTCTGGTTTGGGGGAGGGGAAACCGAGGGGGCCCGGTCGACGGACCGGGCCCCCTCGAAGCTTGTCCGGGCACTCGTGCGTGCCCCGGGGCCTAGAAGAAGACCCCGCAGTGCAGCAGCACATTCGCGTACGGGCGGGCCTCGCCGGTCCGCACGATCAGACGGGCGTTCGCCGAGAGGATCTTCAGGTCCTCGTGGGAGACATGGGTCAGCGCGTAGGGGAAGCGGTCGGCCAGCAGCGCGGCCGCTTCCGGGTTCGCCTCCCGTACCTCCTTCGCCGCCGTGGCACTCTCCACGACCAGCTCGTCCAGCAGGCCCTCCAGGACCTCCTCGAAGGACGGCACCCCGGCACGGAAAGCCAGGTCCACCACCCTCGGCCCGGCCGGGATGGGCATGCCCGCGTCGCAGATCAGTACGCCGTCGCCGTGACCCAGCTCGGCTATCGCGCCCGCGAGATGACGGTTCAGTATTCCGGCCTTCTTCACAGTGCGGCGACCTCTTCGGCGGTGGGGAAGGACGCCTGCGCGCCCTCGCGGGTGACGGCGACGGCGCCCACGCGGGCCGCGTACGCCGCCGAGTCCGCTAGGGACTCCCCGGCGCCGAGGCGCCAGGCCAGCGCCGCGGTGAAGGAGTCGCCCGCGCCGGTCGTGTCCACGGCGTTCACCTTCACGGACGGCACCCGGGCCGTACCGGAGGCGTCCGCGACGAGCGCGCCCTCCTCGCCCAGGGTGACGACCACCGAGCGCGGACCGAGGGCGAGCAGCGCCTGGGCCCACTCCTCGGGCGTCGCGCCCGCGTCGGCGCCGAGCACCACCCGCGCCTCGTGCTCGTTCACGATCAGCGGGTCGCAGGCCGCGAGCACCTCCTCGGGCAGCTCCCGGGGCGGGGACGGGTTCAGTACGAAACGGGTGCCGGACGGCAGACCGCGTACGACCTCCACGACCGTCTCCAGGGGGATCTCCAGCTGGGCCGAGACCACCCGGGAGGCCGCGAGCAGGGCCGAGGCCGCGTGGACGTCGGCCGGGGTGAGGCGGCCGTTCGCGCCGGGCGACACGACGATGCTGTTGTCGCCGGACGGGTCCACCGTGATCAGCGCGACCCCGGTGGGCGCCCCGCCGACGAGGACCCCGGCCGTGTCGACCCCGGCCGCCCGCTGCGAGTCGAGCAGCAGCCGGCCGTGCGCGTCGTCGCCGACCCGGGCCAGCAACCCCGTACGCGCCCCGAGCCGGGCGGCGGCGACCGCCTGGTTGGCGCCCTTGCCGCCCGGGTGGAGGGCCAGGTCGGAGCCGAGGACGGTCTCCCCTGCGCCCGGCCGCCGCTCGACACCGATGACGAGGTCGGCGTTGGCCGATCCCACGACCAGCAGGTCGTAGTCGTACATGAACAGTCTCCCTGTGGGGGTGAGTTGAGGGCGGGTGGACGGCAGCAGCCGTGCACCCGCCCCGCGACATCGGTCGGGGTCAGCCGGTGAACTCGTCCACGTTCTTCGCCGTGACCACCTTCACCGGAACCTTCACCGTCTTCTCGACCTCCTTGTCGTCGGCCGCCCGCAGCGCGTTCTCCACCGCGATCCTGCCGAGTTCCTTCGGCTGCTGTGCCACGGAGGCGTACATCGTGCCCTCCTTGACAGCCTTCAGACCGTCGGGCGTGCCGTCGAAACCGATGACCTGGACGGACTTCCCGGCCTTGGAGCCGAGCGCCTTGACTGCGCCGAGCGCCATCTCGTCGTTCTCCGCGAAGACGCCCTGGACGTCCGGGTGGGCCTGGAGCAGGTTCGTCATCACGTCGAGGCCCTTGGTGCGGTCGAAGTCGGCCGGCTGCTTGGCGACGACGTCGATGCCCGGGTAGGCCTTCAGGCCCTCCGCGAAGCCCGCGCCGCGCTCACGGCTCGCGGACGTACCGGCCAGACCCTGGAGGATGACGATCTTGCCCTTGCCGCCCAGCTTCTCGGCGAGCGCCTTGGCGCCCAGCTTGCCGCCCTCGACGTTGTCGGAGGCCACGAGCGCGGCCGTCTCCGCCTTGTTGACGCCACGGTCGACGCCGACGACAGGGATGTCGGACTTGTTCGCGGAGCGCACCGACGGGCCCGCCGCGTCCGAGTCCACCGGGTTGACGATGATCGAGTCGACGCCCTCGCTGGTGAAGTTCTGCAGCTGGTTGGCCTGCTGCGAGGCGTCGTTCTGCGCGTCCGTGACGGTCAGGTCCGCGCCGAGCCTCTTCGCCTCCGCCTGCGCACCTTCCTTGATCTGTACGAAGAAGGGGTTGTTCAGCGTGGAGAGGGACAGGCCGACCTTCGGGTTCGACGAGGACGAGCCGTTGTTGAAGAGAGACAGCCCGCCCACGATCGCGGCCACGAGGACCACGGCGAGCCCGTACTTGACGGCCTGTGGCCCCTTGAGACCCGACGAGCCCCCGGCACCGGCGGTGACCGGAGTCGCCCCCGCCTTGCGCCGCACGGTGTCGAGGAGCACCGCCAGCGCGATGACCACACCGATGACGACCTGCTGCCAGAACGCCGACACGGAGAGGAGGTTGAGGCCGTTGCGCAGCACCGCGAGGATCAGCGCGCCGATCAGCGTCCCGGACGCCTTGCCCGTACCGCCCGCCAGGGAGGCGCCGCCGATGACGACCGCGGCGATCGCGTCCAGCTCGTAGCCCTGCGCGGCCTGCGGCTGCGCGGAGGAGAGCCGCGAGGCGAGCACGATGCCCGCGGCGGCGGCGAAGAGGCCGGACAGCGCGTAGATGACGAGCTTCTGCTTCTTCACCCGCAGACCGGAGAGGCGGGCCGCCTCCTCGTTGCCTCCGATCGCGTACATGGAACGCCCGATGTACGTACGCCCCAGGATCAGGGCCGTGATCAGCCCCATGACGATCATCACGAGGACCGGCACCGGCAGCCAGCCGCCCAGCGTGTCACCGAGGTGCGAGACGGACTCGGGGAACGCGATCGGGCTGCCCTGCGAGATCACCAGCGACAGACCGCGGCCCACCGACAGCATGGCGAGCGTCGCGATGAACGGCGGCAGCTTCCCGTACGAGATCAGGACGCCGTTGACCAGGCCGCAGGCTATGCCGGTGGCGATCGCGAGGATCACCGCGATCCAGACCGGTACGCCCTCCGAAGTCGCCGACCAGGCAAGGACGGTGGCGGACAGGGCGGCGACGGAACCGACCGACAGGTCGATGCCCGCCGAGACGATCACGAAGGTCACACCGAAGGCGAGGATGGCCGTCACGGCCGCCTGGACGCCGATGTTCAGCAGGTTGTCCGTCGTCAGGAAGTCGCCCGACAGGGCCGACATCGCGATGACGAGAATGATCAGCGCGGTGAGCGCGCCGTTGTCGAGCAGGAGCCGGCGCAGGCCGCCCGAGGCGCCACTCGCGCCCGGTGTGCTCTTGAGCGTGTCAGTGGCCATCGGGGCCCTCCACAGCGGTAACGGAGTCGGTGGTAACGGTCGTAGGGGGTGTCGTAGGTGTCGTGGGTGAGCTGACGGCGAGTGCCATCACGGAGTCCTGGGTCGCCTCGTCGGCGGTGAGTTCACCGGCGATCCGGCCCTGGGCCATCACCAGCACCCGGTCGCTCATACCGAGCACCTCGGGCAGATCGCTGGAGATCATCAGGACGGCATGGCCGGCGGCGGTGAGTTCGTTGATCAGCTGGTAGATCTCGACCTTGGCGCCGACGTCGATACCGCGCGTCGGCTCGTCGAGGATCAGCACCTTGGTGTCGGCGAGCAGCCACTTGCCGATGACGACCTTCTGCTGGTTGCCGCCGGAGAGCGTGCGCACGTGCTGGCCGAGCCCGGCCATCCGTACGCCGAGCTGCTCGGCGATCCTCGCGGCGGCCGTCCGCTGCCCCTTGAGGTCGACGAGCCCGCCGCGGGTCGCCGCCCGCAGCGTGACGAGCCCGAGGTTCTCCTCGACGGAGGCGTCGAGGAGGAGGCCCTGGCCCTTGCGGTCCTCGGGGACGAGCCCGATGCCCGCGGTCATGGCCGCGCTCACGTCGTGGCGCGGCAACTGCTCGCCGGCCACGGCCACCGACCCTTTGTCGTAGGGATCCGCCCCGAAGACGGCCCGTACGACCTCGGTGCGTCCCGCTCCGACGAGCCCCGCGATGCCGACGACCTCACCGGCCCGCACCTCGAAACTCACGTCGTGGAACACACCGTCCTTGGTGAGCCCCTCCACGGTGAGCAACGCGGTCCCGGTGTCGGCCCGTTCGCGCGGGTACTGCAGCTCGATGGAGCGGCCCACCATGAGGCGTACGAGCTCGTCCTCGGGCGTGGACGCGGGCACCTGGCCGATGCTCCGGCCGTCCCTCAGGACCGTGACGCGATCCCCCAGGGCGGCGATCTCCTCCAGGTGGTGCGTGATGAAGACGACGCCGACGCCGTCCTCGCGCAGCTGCCGCACGATCCGGAAGAGTTTTTCGACCTCTCCGGAGGTGAGCACCGCGGTCGGCTCGTCCATGATCAGGACGCGGGCGTCCAGGCTCAGCGCCTTGGCGATCTCGACCATCTGGAGACGGGCGATACCGAGTTCACGCACCCGCGCGCGCGGGGACACGTTCACGCCGACCCGCTCAAGCAGCTCGGCGGCGTCGGCCTCCATCGTCTTCCGGTCGATCAGCCCGAAGCGACGCGGCTGGCGGCCCAGGAAGATGTTCTCGGCGACCGTCAGATCGGGGACCAGGTTGAACTCCTGGTAGATGGTCGCGATCCCGAGGCGCTCGGCGTCCTGCGCACCATGGATACGGACCTTCTTGCCGTCGACCACGATCTTCCCGGCGTCGGGCCGGTAGGCGCCGGACAGCATCTTGATGAGCGTGCTCTTGCCGGCGCCGTTCTCACCGAGCAGCACGTGCACCTCACCGCGGCGCAGATCGAAGTCGACGCTGTCGAGCGCGACCACACCGGGGAAGGTCTTGCGTATGCCTTCGATACGCAGCAACTCGTCGGGACTGCTCACGTGTTGCTCCTTTGCGGGGACGAGTGCGGAGAGGGTTGCGGGGACAGGGGCTCGCCGCGCGACTCGCCGCGGGATTCGCCGAGCGACTCGCCGCACGAGCGGCGGACGACCAGACGGGCGGGGAGCGTGACGGACTGCGGGGGTCGGCCCTCGATGCGGTCGACGAGGGCGCGTACGGCGGCGCGGCCCAGCTCGGGGGTGGGCTGGGCGATCGCCGTGATCGGCGGATCGGTGTGCACGAACCAGGCGATGTCGTCGAACGCCGCGAGCGCGATGTCGTCGGGAACCCGCATCCCGCGCGCGCGGATGGCGTCCAGGGCGCCCAGGGCCATCAGGTTGTCGGCCGCGAAGACGACCTCGGGCGGTTCGGGGAGGTCGAGGAACTCCTCGGTGACCCGGCGTCCGCTGGCCGCCTGGAAGTCGCCCTGCCCTATGTAGGCGTCGGGCAGCGGGAGCCCGTACTCCTGGAGGGCCTCCCGGAAGGCGTCGACGCGCTCGCTGCCGGTCGTGGTGGCCGCCGGGCCCGCGATGATGGCGAGCCTGCGGTGGCCGAGGGTGTGCAGGTGGGTGACCAGGTCGTGGATGGCGGTGCGGCCGTCCGCGCGGACGACGGGCACGTCCATGCCCGGGATCCAGCGGTCCACGAAGACCATCGCGGTGCCCGCGCGGGCGGCGTCCAGCATCAGCGGGGAGCCGCCGTCCGTGGGGGAGACCAGGAGGCCGTCGATACGGCGGTCCAGGAGCGTACGGACGTGGTGGTCCTGCAGCTCGGGCCGCTCGTCGGCGTTTCCGATGATCACGCTGTAGCCGAGGGCGCGGGCCTCCTCCTCGACGGAGCGGGCCAGTTCGGTGAAGTACGGGTTGAGCACGTCACTGATGACCAGGCCGAGGGTGCGGGTCTGGTCCGTGCGCAGGGAGCGGGCGACGGCGTTCGGGCGGTAGCCCAGCGTCTCGACGGCCGCCAGCACGGTTGCGCGTGCCGCGGGGCTGACCGAGGGGTGGTCGTTCAGGACGCGCGAGACCGTGGCGACGGATACGCCTGCCGCGGCGGCGACGTCCTTGATGCTCGCCATCGACGCTCCACCTCCTTGTGGAATCGATTACATGCGCCTACAGGGAGGATTGGAATCGATTACACGGAAGTTAACAAGTGTCTGAGATCGGATCGTGATGATGGGGGGTGGGGTTTGTGGGGGCTGGGGTGCGCGGTTCCTCGCGCCCCTGAAAGATGCGCCTGCCGTTGGGTTCTCGGGGTTGGTTTTTCAGGGGCGCGAGGAACCGCGCACCTAGCCACGACCCACCCGCACCTACGCATCCGACCTCAGCCACGCTTTTCAGGGGCGCGGGGAACGGCGCAATCTTTTGGCTTCTAGGGGCGCGGGGAACTGCGCAGTCGGGCCCCCGGTCGGGCCGCAGGTGTCAGGGATGCCGCAGGCCTTACGTCGGGCCGCCCTCGGTGTCAGCGGTGGGGGGTAGCGTCGGATCATGTCCAAGCAAGGGGCGGGGAACGGGGAGCGGAACCTGGCGGTTCTGGAGGGCGTGCTGGAGCGGATCACGTACGCCAATGAGGAGAACGGCTACACCGTGGCCCGGGTGGACACGGGCCGAGGTGGCGGTGATCTCCTCACGGTCGTGGGGGCGCTGCTCGGTGCCCAGGTGGGGGAGTCCCTGCGGATGGAGGGGCGTTGGGGCTCCCACTCGCAGTACGGCAAGCAGTTCACGGTGGAGAACTACACGACGGTCCTGCCGGCCACCGTCCAGGGCATCCGCCGCTATCTGGGCTCCGGCCTGGTGAAGGGCATCGGCCCGATCTTCGCCGACCGCATCACGCAGCACTTCGGCCTGGACACCCTGCAGATCATCGAGGAGGAGCCGAAGAGGCTCATCGAGGTGCCAGGGCTCGGCCCCAAGCGGACCAAGAAGATCGCCGAGGCCTGGGAGGAGCAGAAGGCGATCAAGGAGGTCATGCTCTTCCTCCAGACCGTCGAGGTGTCGACGTCGATCGCGGTCCGCATCTACAAGAAGTACGGCGACGCGTCGATCTCGGTCGTCAAGAACCAGCCCTACCGCCTCGCGTCCGACGTCTGGGGCATCGGCTTCCTCACCGCCGACAAGATCGCCCAGTCCGTGGGCATCCCGCACGACAGTCCGGAGCGCGTCAAGGCGGGCCTGCAGTACGCCCTTTCGCAGTCGACGGACCAGGGCCACTGCTTCCTCCCGGAGGAGCAGTTGATCGCGGACGCGGTGAAACTGCTCCAGGTGGACACGGGCCTGGTCATCGAGTGCCTCGCGGAGTTGGCGGCGCCGTCCGAGGAGGGCGAGGAGCCGGGCGTCGTACGGGAGCGCGTGCCGGGCCCGGACGGCGGCGAACCGGTCACCGCCATCTACCTGGTCCCCTTCCACCGGGCCGAACTGTCCCTCTCGGCCCAGCTCCTGCGCCTCCTGCGTACGGACGAGGACCGCATGCCGGGCTTTGGGAACGTGGCCTGGGACAAGGCACTGGCCTGGCTCAAGGACCGTACGGGGGTGGAGCTGGCCCCCGAGCAGGAGCAGGCGGTCCGGCTCGCCCTCACCGAGAAGGTCGCGGTGCTCACGGGCGGGCCCGGCTGCGGCAAGTCCTTCACGGTCCGTTCGATCGTGGAACTGGCCAAGGCGAAGCGCGCCAAGGTCGTGCTCGCCGCGCCGACGGGCCGCGCCGCCAAGCGACTTGCCGAACTGACCGGCGCGGACGCCTCCACCGTGCACCGGCTCCTGGAGCTGAAGCCGGGCGGCGACGCGGCGTACGACAAGGACCGCCCGCTGGACGCGGACCTGGTGGTCGTGGACGAGGCGTCCATGCTGGACCTCCTCCTCGCCAACAAGCTGGTGAAGGCGGTGCCTCCGGGGGCGCATCTGCTCTTCGTCGGGGACGTCGACCAGTTGCCGAGCGTGGGGGCGGGCGAGGTGCTGCGCGACCTGCTCGCCGAGCGGGGCCCGGTGCCGGCGGTCCGTCTCACCCGGGTGTTCCGTCAGGCCCAGCAATCAGGGGTGGTGACGAACGCTCACCGGATCAACGCGGGCCAGCATCCGATCACGGACGGGCTCAAGGACTTCTTCCTCTTCGTCGAGGACGACACGGAGGAGGCGGGGCGGCTGACGGTGGACGTGGCCGCGCGGCGCATTCCGGCCAAGTTCGGCCTGGATCCCCGTCGGGACGTCCAGGTGCTGGCGCCCATGCACCGCGGCCCCGCGGGCGCCGGCACCCTCAACGGCCTGCTCCAGCAGGCCGTCACACCGGCCCGCCCCGACCTACCCGAGAAGCGGTTCGGCGGCCGGGTCTTCCGGGTCGGCGACAAGGTCACCCAGATCCGCAACAACTACGACAAGGGCGAGAACGGCGTCTTCAACGGCACGGTGGGGGTGGTGACTTCCCTCAACCTCGACGACCAGCGCCTCACCGTCCTGACGGACGAGGACGAGGAGGTCCCGTACGACTTCGACGAACTCGACGAGCTGGCCCATGCGTACGCGGTGACGATCCACCGGTCCCAGGGGAGTGAGTACCCCGCCGTCGTCATCCCCGTCACCACGGGGGCCTGGATGATGCTCCAGCGCAACCTTTTGTATACGGCCGTCACCCGTGCCAAGCAGCTCGTGGTCCTGGTCGGCTCCCGCAAGGCCCTCGGCCAGGCCGTCCGCACGGTCTCCGCCGGCCGCCGCTGCACAGCCCTGGCCCACCGCCTCTCCGGCACACGGCTCCCGGACTGAGCCTGCGCCGTTCCCCGCGCCCCTAAGAAGTGCGGGTGGGTCGTGGCCAGGTGCGCGGTTCCTCGCGCCCCTGAAGGAACCCGGCCCCCTACCCAACCGCAGGCGCATCTTTCAGGGGCGCGAGGAACCGCGCACCCCAGCCACAACCAACCCCCACCGACACCCCCACCCCAAAAAATGATCGATCAAACGAGTCGGAAACGTCACACGGCACTTTCGGAAGAAGGAGGAACCGGGCAGGATGAACAGGTTGGCGGCACTGAGTGCCGCCAATAGGCCCAATGGTCGACCCCGAGTGCACTCTCCTGCGCCAAATGGGGGATGGTAGAGACAGTCAGGGCACCTCGAAGAAGAGGCACAACGTCGGTGAGGGATGACGTGAGCGACAACTCTGTAGTACTGCGGTACGGCGACGGCGAGTACACCTACCCGGTGATCGACAGCACCGTCGGCGACAAGGGCTTCGACATCGGGAAGCTCCGCGCCCAGACCGGTCTGGTGACGCTGGACAGCGGTTACGGGAACACCGCCGCCTATAAATCCGCCATCACCTACCTCGACGGTGAGCAGGGCATCCTCCGCTACCGCGGCTACCCGATCGAGCAGCTGGCCGAGCGCTCCACCTTCCTTGAGGTGGCCTCCCTGCTGATCAACGGCGAGCTGCCCACGGTCGACGAGCTCTCCGTCTTCAAGAACGAGATCACGCAGCACACCCTGCTGCACGAGGACGTCAAGCGTTTCTACCAGGGCTTCCCGCGCGACGCCCACCCGATGGCGATGCTGTCGTCGGTGGTCAGCGCCCTGTCGACGTTCTACCAGGACAGCCACAACCCGTTCGACGAGAAGCAGCGTCACCTCTCGACGATCCGCCTTCTCGCCAAGCTTCCGACGATCGCGGCGTACGCGTACAAGAAGTCCATCGGTCACCCCTTCGTCTACCCGCGCAACGACCTCGGGTACGTCGAGAACTTCCTGCGCATGACCTTCTCGGTCCCCGCCCAGGAGTACGACCTGGACCCGGTCGTCGTCTCCGCGCTCGACAAGCTGCTCATCCTGCACGCGGACCACGAGCAGAACTGTTCGACCTCCACCGTCCGTCTGGTGGGCTCGTCGCAGGCGAACATGTTCGCCTCGATCTCCGCCGGCATCAGCGCCCTCTGGGGCCCGCTGCACGGCGGCGCCAACCAGTCGGTCCTGGAGATGCTCGAAGGCATCAAGGCCAACGGCGGCGACGTCGACTCCTTCATCCGCAAGGTGAAGAACAAGGAGGACGGCGTCCGCCTGATGGGCTTCGGCCACCGGGTGTACAAGTCCTTCGACCCGCGCGCCAAGATCATCAAGGCGGCTGCGCACGACGTCCTCTCGGCCCTCGGCAAGTCCGACGAGCTGCTGGACATCGCGCTCAAGCTGGAGGAGCACGCGCTCTCCGACGACTACTTCGTCTCGCGCAACCTCTACCCGAACGTGGACTTCTACACCGGCCTGATCTACCGGGCCATGGGCTTCCCGACCGAGATGTTCACGGTCCTGTTCGCCCTCGGCCGCCTCCCGGGCTGGATCGCCCAGTGGCACGAGATGATCAAGGAGCCGGGTTCGCGCATCGGCCGCCCGCGCCAGATCTACACGGGCGTCGTCGAGCGCGACTTCGTTCCTGTCGAAGAGCGCTAGACGGTCCGTTCGTCTGCTGAGGCTGGGGCGTCCCTGTAGGGGACGCCCCAGCCTCAGTCAGTTGTACGGGCAACTCGGTTGGTCAGTCGTACGGGCAAACAGAAGGCGCCCCGCTACGGTCCCCCCACGGGCCGTAGATCGGGGCGCCTTCCCATGTCCCGGTGCGGATTCCCCCCACGGGATCCGGCCGGGCGTCTGAAGGCAGCGCCTGAGTCGCTGCGAGCTAAACGAGCAAAACTGGTCGGACTGGTGAGCTGCGGTCTGCCGGGACCCGTACGTACGGGAGGGCCGCTCAAAGCTCCCCGCTGTACGTGCCCCGGCAACGCAATTCCGAGAACGTCCCCCAAGACGTCCCCAGATGTCAGATTCGCCCCCCAAGACGTCTCTGACATCGTCAATCTAGACTCACGAACCCCTTCGATGGTTACGTTCACATCACTGTGATCTGCGTCTCTTGCGTATGTCCTGAAGATACGCAAGCGCTCCGATATCGCTACCGGAACCCAAGCGTAAGGATGATGCGCGAGCCTTGTGAAGAGCTTATGTGAAGGCGTGTGCCGGACTCTAGGGGGACTCTTACCTCTTCGTCATGAAAATGCCCTGAGCCGCAGGCTGTTCGTCACCACGAACACCGAGGAGAAGGCCATGGCCGCGCCCGCGATCATCGGGTTCAGCAGTCCGGCCGCGGCGAGCGGCAGCGCCGCCACGTTGTAGCCGAAGGCCCAGACGAGGTTTCCCCGGATGGTGGAAAGGGTCCTCCGCGACAGCCGGATGGCGTCCGCGGCCACCCGCAGATCCCCCCGTACGAGTGTCAGGTCGCTCGCCTCGATCGCCGCGTCCGTCCCGGTGCCCATGGCAAGGCCCAGGTCGGCGGTGGCCAGGGCGGCAGCGTCGTTGACGCCGTCGCCGACCATCGCCACCGTCCGCCCCTCGCCGCGCAGCCGCTCGATCACGTCGACCTTGTCCCGCGGCAGCACCTCGGCGATCACGTCGGCGGGGTCGATGCCGACCGTGCGGGCCACGGACTCGGCGACGGTCCGGTTGTCCCCGGTCAGCAGCACCGGCCGCAGGCCCAGGGCGCGCAGGGCGCGTACCGCCTCCGCGCTGGTCTCCTTGACCGCGTCGGCGACGGTGACGACACCGCGTGCCACGCCGTCCCAGGCGACGGCCACGGCGGTACGCCCGTCCTCCTCGGCCCGCGCCTTGAACGCGGCCAGCTCCTCCGGCAGCGCGATCCCGGCCTCTTCGAGGAGACGGGCCCGCCCGACGAGGACCTCGTGGCCCTCGACCGTGCCGCGCACCCCGAGCCCGGCCACGCTCTCGAAGCCGTCCACGGCCGCCAGAGGGCCTGTACGGGCCTCGGCGCCCTCGGCGACCGCCCGGGCGACCGGATGCTCGGAGGCGTGCTCCAGGGCCCCCGCGAGCCGCAGCACGAGCTTCTCGTCGGTGCCGTCGGCCGCGTACACCTCTTGGAGGGTCATGCGGCCGGTGGTGACCGTGCCCGTCTTGTCCAGGACGACCGTGTCGACGCGGCGGGTGGACTCCAGGACCTCGGGGCCCTTGATCAGGATGCCGAGCTGGGCGCCGCGGCCGGTGCCGACCATGAGCGCGGTCGGGGTGGCGAGGCCCAGCGCGCACGGGCAGGCGATGATCAGCACGGCGACGGCCGCGGTGAACGCGGCGGCCGTGTCACCGGTGACACCGAGCCAGCCCCCGAACGTGCCGACCGCGATCAGCAGCACGACGGGTACGAAGATGCCGGAGACCCGGTCGGCGAGGCGCTGCACCTGGGCCTTGCCGTTCTGCGCGTCCTCGACCAGCCGCGCCATCCGCGCCAGCTGGGTGTCCGCGCCGACCCGGGTCGCCTCGACGACGAGCCGTCCGCCCGCGTTCACGGTGGCGCCCGTGACGGCCGAACCCACCGTCACGTCCACCGGCACCGACTCGCCGGTCAGCATGGATGCGTCGACCGCCGAGGAACCCTCGACGACCGTGCCGTCCGTGGCGACCTTCTCCCCGGGCCGTACGACGAAACGGTCGCCCACGGCCAGAGCGGCCACCGGGACACGGACCTCGCGGCCGTCCCGCACGACGGAGACGTCCTTGGAGCCCAGTTCCATGAGGGCCCGCAGGGCGGCACCCGCGCGGCGCTTGGAGCGGGCCTCCAGATAGCGGCCGAGAAGGATGAGGGCGACGACCCCGGCGGCGACTTCGAGATAGATGGCCGACGAGCCCTCCGTACGCGAGACGGTCAGCGAGAAGCCCTCGTCCCGCATGCCCTCCATCCCCGCGTCGCCGAGGAACAGCGCCCACAGGGACCAGCCGAACGCGGCCAGCGTGCCGACCGAGACGAGCGTGTCCATGGTGGCCGCGCCGTGCCGGGCGTTCGTGAACGCCGCCCGGTGGAACGGCAGTCCGCCCCACACGACGACAGGCGCGGCAAGGGTGAGCGCCAGCCACTGCCAGTTGTCGAACTGCAGCGCCGGGACCATCGACAGCAGGACGACGGGGAGGGCGAGGAGGGCGGAGACGGTGAGACGCTCGCGCAGCGCGGCCAGTTCGGGATCCCGGGCGCTCTCCTGGGCGGACTGCCCGGCGTCGGCCGCGGGCGGCTCGATCCTCGGCGGGGGAGGCTCCTCGGCCGTGTACCCCGTCTTCACCACCGTGGCGATCAGGTCGGTGACCAGCACCCCCTGCGCGTACGAGACCTTCGCCTTCTCCGTGGCGTAGTTCACCGTGGCGGTGACCCCGTCCATCCGGTTGAGCTTCTTCTCGACGCGGGCCGCGCAGGAGGCGCAGGTCATTCCGCCGATCGTCAGCTCGACCTCGGCGGTCGCGCCTATCGGGCTCGTCGCGGTGGTGCTGGTCATCTCCGTGCTCCGGGTCTCGCCGGGGTCAGGCCTTGCCGACGAGCTCGAAGCCGGCCTCGTCGACGGCGGCGCGCACGGCCTCCTCGTCGAGCGGGGCGGCGGAGACCACGGTCACCTCGCCGGTGGAGGCGACGGCCTTCACCGAGGTGACACCGGCGATCTCGGAGATCTCGCTCGACACCGAGCCTTCGCAGTGTCCGCAGCTCATCCCGCTCGCCTGGTAGACGGTGGTGAGGGAGCCCGGGGTGTCGGTCTGGGCGGTCATGTCGTTGCTCCTCGTCGAGACGTGTGGGGCGTGCGTGGCCCACGAGGGCCTCACACTAACCACACTGTACCCCTAGGGGGTATTTCGCCAAGAGGGGTCGCGACGTGCCAGGGAACGTACCCAGGCGATGCCCATCAACGACACGGCGACCATGCCGCCGACCGAGAACAGCGTGAAGAGATGTTTCTGCTGGTCGGTCACGGCCGGCAGGTAACCCGCTCCGAACAGGGCGGGGTTGAGCCCCGCGTGCGTCAGCCGCGCCACCAGCCAGAGCGCGATGCCGTGTGTCGAGTCCCACAGGGCGTGCAGCAGCGCGACACCGACGTACGTGCCGACGACCGGGGCGGTGAACGCGAAGTGCCCGCTCGGGCGGCGGTGCGCGAGCAGGACCGCGCCGGTGATCGCCGTCCACAGGCCGTGCCCGAAGGGGGCGAGCACGCCCCGCAGGATCTCGGTCTCCAGCAGCGCCCGCAGATCGATGCCCTCGGTCGAGACGGCCGCGTTGAACGCGTACCCCGCGCTCTCCAGCGCCGCGAACCCGAAACCGACCGACGCCCCGAGCACGAGTCCGGCCCGCAGTCCGCGGATACGGGTCTGCCGGCGCAGCACGAACATCAGCGCCGCCGCCTTCACCGCCTCCTCGATCAGCCCGACCCCGACGAACATCCACAGGGACGGATGGAGCAGGTAGTACTCCATCACCGAGGCGCCGAGCACGCCCAGTACGCCACCGGTCAGGAAGCAGCCGAGGATCACGTTCACGCCCAGGTCGCGGCCGTGCTGCTCGTACGCCCACAGCACGAAGACGACCGGGACCAGGAAGCTGCCGAGCAGGATCAGCGTCGGCAGCAGGGTGGTGTTCCCGGTCGCGTACGTGACGACCGCGCTGAGCCCCCAGAGCACGAGCCCGCCCCACAGACACCGCCGCCACAGCCCGGTGCGCGTCCGGGGATAGGAAGGAGGGGGCTGCTGAGGCCCGGGAATGCGCGCGCGGGGCGCGCCGGGCGGCGGGGGCTGGGTCACGACACATCCCTCGACTCGAAAGTGCGACTCGGAAGATTTGTCCGCACTTTATGGCAAGTGGTTGTTATGCGCCTCCTTGGCATATGCGCCCTTTTCGGGGTGTAGGGGAGGGCGCAACCCTTTGGTCTTTAGGGGCGCGGGGAACGGCGCAATCTTGTGGCTTTTAGGGGCGCGGGGAACTGCGCACCCCGCCCCTACCGACCCGCACACAAAAACCGCGCTCCCCGCGGGGCGTCTAGCGTTCGATCAGCAACAGCGATCCACGGGCCGACGGCGGAGGGGCAAAACACATGCGCGCAGTGGTGTTCGAGCAATTCGGAAAGCCGGCCGAACTGCGAACCGTCCCGGACCCGACCCCCGCACCGCACGGCGTCGTGGTCCGGGTGGCGGCCACCGGCCTCTGCCGAAGCGACTGGCACGGCTGGCAGGGTCACGACCCGGACATCGCACTCCCGCACGTGCCGGGCCACGAACTCGCCGGAACCGTCGAGGCGGTGGGCGCCCTGGTGACCGGCTGGCGCCCCGGCGACCGCGTCACCGTGCCGTTCGTCTGCGCCTGCGGCAGCTGCGCCTCCTGTGCGGCGGGCGACCAGCAGGTGTGCGAGCGGCAGACCCAGCCGGGGTTCACGCACTGGGGGTCGTTCGCCGAGTTCGTGGCCCTGGACCACGCCGACGTGAACCTCGTCGCCGTCGCGGACGAGCTGTCCTTCGGGACGGCCGCCTCGCTGGGCTGCCGGTTCGCCACGGCGTTCCGTGCGGTCGTCGCGCAGGGGCGGGTGGCGCCGGGGGAGTGGGTGGCCGTGTACGGCTGCGGCGGGGTCGGGCTGTCCGCCGTGATGATCGCGGCGGCGGCCGGTGCTCGGGTCGTCGCGGTCGACCTCTCGCCGCGGGCGCTGGAGCTGGCGCGGGAGTTCGGGGCGGCGGAGTGTGTGGAGGTGGCCCGGGACGCCCGGCCCGAGGAGACGGCGGAGGCCGTTCGTGAACTGACCGGCGGCGGCGCCCACCTGTCCCTCGACGCCCTCGGCTCACCCGCCACCTGCGCCGCGTCGGTCGGAAGCCTGCGCCGCCGGGGCCGGCACGTCCAGGTCGGCCTGCTGCCCCAGGACCCGACCCTGCCGATGTCCCGCGTGATCGGCCTGGAACTCGAACTCCTCGGCAGCCACGGCATGCCCGCCCACGCCTACCCGCCGATGCTGGAGTCCGTACGGGCCGGTGTGCTGCGCCCCGACCTCCTGGTGACGTCCACGATCCCCCTCGGCGCGGCCCCCGCGGCGCTGGCGGCGATGGGGACGGCGCCGGGGGCGGGAGTGACGATCATCGAACCGTGGGCGTGAACCGCTCGCTCGCCGGGCCGACATGGGAGGGCCCCCGCACGTCCGTCGTGCGGGGGCCCGGTTGTCGTGGTTGTCGTGCCGGGAGGTGATCAGCCGTCTCTGCGGCCTCTGTTGCCGGGCCGCGAGGCGACCCAGGCGCGGACCGTGTCGGCGTACCAGTAGGGCTTGCCGCTCTCCACGTGGTCGGGCGGGGGCAGCAGCCCGTGCTTGCGGTAGGACCGCACGGTGTCCGGCTGCACCTTGATGTGCGCCGCGATCTCCTTGTACGACCAGAGCCTTCGGTCGGTCATGAGTTGCACCTCCCTGCGCGCGCCACAGCGGCGGCCGAGGGGCGGCCGTCGGGGGAGCCGGGCACTGCGCTGGCGATCACAAAGCCTGTGCCCGCTCAACGACACAGCGTGACCGGCCGGTAGCGCCTGTCGCGCGGGTGTGACGCAAGACCCGCGTACACGCGACATGTGTGACAGGAAGGGGTCTTTTGTGACACGAGTGACGCATTGCGCAACAGTGAGGGGCGTGCCCCGGCAGGGGTGCGGGGCTGTGACATGTGCGGCTCCGCCGCGTGGGTGCGCCCAGCACCTACGACCCGCAGCCGAAAACGCGCCCCCGGCGGAGCGCCTACGCCCCGCAGGACCTCAGGAACGCCCGCGTGCGCTGAGCGATCGGCAACGGCTTGTCCGGCTCGCACGGGTACATGTCCTGCTCGACGATGGCGAACAGCTCCACGTCCAGCTTCTGCGCGGCGGCCAGTACCGGCTCCAGTGCGGGCACCCCGGACGGCGGTTCGCACATCACGCCACGTGCAACGGCCGGCCCGAACGGAACCTCGTTCGCCCGCACGTCGGCCAGGATCTCGGGGTCCACCTGCTTGAGGTGGAGGTACCCGATCCGCTCCCCGTACGTCTCGATGAGCTTGACGCTGTCGCCGCCGCAGTAGGCGTAGTGACCGGTGTCCAGGCACAGCGAGACCAGCGACGAGTCCGTGCCGTCGAGGAAACGCGCCACGTTCTCCTCGCTGTCGATGTGCGTGTCCGCGTGCGGGTGGACGACGATTTTCAGCCCGTACCGCTCGCGCACCTCGTGCCCGAGCCGCTCGGTCTGCGTGGTGAGGTGGCGCCACTGCTCGGCGGTGAGCGTGTCGGGCTCCAGGACCTCGCCGGTCTTGTCGTCGCGCCAGAAGGACGGGATGACGACCAGGTGTTCGGCGCCCATCGCCTGGGTGAGCGCGGCGATGTCCGAGACATGGGCCCAGGTGGCGTCCCACACGTCCGGGCCGCGGTGCAGCCCGGTGAAGACCGTGCCGGCCGACACCCGCAGGTTGCGGCGCGCGGTCTCGTCCGCGAGGACGGCCGGCTCGCTCGGCAGATAGCCGTACGGGCCCAGCTCGATCCACTCGTATCCGGACTCGGCGACCTCGTCGAGGAACCGCTGCCAGGGCACCTGTTGGGGGTCGTCGGGGAACCACACGCCCCACGAGTCGGGGGCCGAGCCGATGCGGATGCGCGACAGTGAGGACTGCGGCGATGACTGAGGTGACAACGACGTCATGAGCGCCAGCTTCGGGTCCGTCGGGGAGAGGTGTCAAGGCCTGGTCCGAATGTCCGGACAACCAATTGACAGGGCTCTGTGAGCGCCGCTAGACCTTGGGTCAACCGATACGAAGGGAACTCGATGGCCGAGTCAGCGGAGTCCAGTGCGTACGACCTCATCACCATGGGGCGGATCGGCGTGGACCTCTACCCGCTGCAGACCGGGGTGCCGCTCCCGCAGGTGACCTCCTTCGGGAAGTTCCTCGGCGGTTCGGCGACCAACGTGGCTGTGGCGGCGGCTCGGCTCGGGCGGCGTACGGCCGTGGTGACGCGGACCGGTGACGATCCCTTCGGGGCGTATCTGCACGAGGCGCTGCGGGACTTCGGGGTCGACGACCGCTGGGTGACACCCGTGCCCGGGCTGCCGACGCCGGTCACCTTCTGCGAGGTGTTCCCGCCGGACGACTTCCCGCTGTACTTCTACCGGCTCCCCAAGGCGCCCGACCTGGAGATCGACGCCCACGAACTGGATCTGGACGCCATCCGTGACACCCGGATCTTCTGGGTCACGGGTACGGGCCTGAGCGAGGAGCCCAGCCGGACGGCGACGCTCGCCGCTCTCGCCCACCGCGCCAAGTCCGGGACGACGGTCTTCGATCTGGACTGGCGGCCGATGTTCTGGAGCGACCCGGAGGCCGCCCGGCCCTTCTACGCCGAGGCACTGCGCCACACCACGGTCGCCGTCGGCAACCTCGACGAGGTGGAGGTCGCCACGGGCGTGCGCGAGCCCCACGCGGCCGCCCGCGCCCTCCTGGACGCGGGTGTCGAGCTGGCCGTGGTCAAGCAGGGCCCCAAGGGCGTCCTGGCCGTGAACCGGCAGGGCGAGTTGGCGGAGGTGCCGCCCCTCCCGGTGACGGTCCTCAACGGCCTCGGCGCGGGCGACGCGTTCGGCGGCTCCCTCTGCCACGGCCTCCTGGCGGGCTGGGACCTGGAGCGGATCATGCGGCACGCCAACGCCGCCGGTGCCATCGTCGCGTCCCGCCTGGAGTGCTCCTCGGCCATGCCGACCCCGGCGGAAGTCGAGCAGGCACTGAAGGCGGGGGCGGTGCTGTGACGGCGGGATACGCGGGGGTCGACCGGCACGAGGAGGGCGCCACGGGGGCGTACGACCCCGCGGCAGGCGCCCCGACGCGCATCGACATCTCGGAACTCGTCCGGATCCGGGCCCAGCGCCCCGAAGCCGTCGAGGAGGCCGCCGCCCGGCGGCCCCGGCGGTCGCTGCTCGGTGAGTCCGGGCGGCTGATGATCGTCGCCGCCGACCACCCCGCCCGCGGAGCCCTCTCCGTGGGTGACCGCAGGCTCGCCATGGCCAACCGGATCGACCTGCTCGAACGGCTCTGCCTCGCCCTCTCCCGCCCGGGCGTCGACGGCGTGCTCGCGACCGCCGACATCCTCGACGACCTGCTGCTGCTCGGCGCGCTGGACCACAAGGTGGTCATGGGCTCGATGAACCGGGGCGGACTCGCGGGCGCGGCCTGGGAGTTGGACGACCGGTTCACCGGGCACCAGCCGCGGGACATCGAGCGGCTCCGCTTCGACGCGGGCAAACTGCTGCTGCGGATCGACTACGACGACCCGGGCTCGCTCACCACCCTGGAGTCGACGGCCCGTGCCGTGGACGACATGGCCGAGCGCCGGCTCCCCGTGTTCGTCGAGCCGTTCCTCAGCCGCCGCGACCCCACCACCGGCACCCTCCGCAACGACCTGGGCGCGGATGCCGTCACCCGGTCCATCGCCATCGCGAGCGGCCTGGGCGGCAGTTCGGCGTACACCTGGCTGAAGGTCCCCGTCACGGAGAACCCGGACGACATGGCCCGCGTCATGGAGACCTCGACCCTCCCGGCCGTCCTGCTCGGCGGAGACGTCGGCGCCGACCAGGAGGGCGCGTACGAGAAATGGCGCGGCGCCCTCCAACTGCCCACCGTCCAGGGTCTGGTGGTGGGCCGTTCGCTGCTCTACCCGGCCGACGGCGATGTCGGGGCCGCGGTCGACACCGCCGTCGGACTGCTGTGAGGGGAAGCCGACATGACCGACGAGCCACGCGTCCCCGGCGGCGGTTGTACTGTGCGCACAGAGGGGAATAAAGAGGACAAAGTGTTTGAACTCCCGGGCAGGGAGGGCGTGTTCGCCGGAGTCGCCGACTTCGCACATGCCCCCCGTGACGCCCGGGTCCTGATCGCCTCCGGCGCGGGAAGCCGCTTCGCCCTGGCAGGAGCGAAGTGCGAGCGACGACTCCCCGCCCGCTACGGCCCCGCGCCGGAGGTCCCCGTCATCGGGTGTGCACGGCCGCACATTGGCGGACGGGCCATAGAGACGTAAGGCCCGTTCAGACGTATGACGTGGCGGATCTGCTTCCACCCGGGACACGAAGAAAGCGCAGAGGGCTACCGATGACAGAGCCGACGTCAACGACGACAAGGCTGACGGTCGCGCAGGCACTGGTGCGGTTCCTCGCCGCCCAGTACACGGAACGCGACGGCGTGCGACGCCGCCTGGTCGACTCCACCTGGGGCATCTTCGGACACGGCAACGTCGCCGGGCTCGGTCAGGCGCTCCTGGAGTACGGCGACGAGATGCCGTACCACCAGGGCCGCAACGAACAGTCCATGGTCCACGCGGCCGTCGGCTACGCGCGTCAGTCCAACCGCCTCTCCGTCCAGGCGGTCACGACCTCCATCGGGCCCGGCGCCACCAACCTCGTCACCGGCGCCGCCCTCGCCACGATCAACCATCTGCCGGTGCTCCTGCTGCCCGGTGACATCTTCGCGACCCGCCCCGCCGACCCGGTCCTCCAGCAGCTCGAAGTCCCGTACGCGGGCGATGTGTCGGTCAACGACTGTCTGCGCCCGGTGTCGAAGTACTTCGACCGGATCACCCGCCCCGAGGCCCTGATCCCGGCCGCGCTGCAGGCGATGCGGGTGCTCACCGACCCGGTCGAGACGGGTGCCGTCACGCTCGCGCTGCCGCAGGACGTGCAGGCGGAGGCCTTCGACTGGCCCGAGGAGTTCTTCGCCGAGCGGGTCTGGACGGTCCGCCGTCCGGTCGCCGACCCGGAGGAACTGGCCGCCGCCGTAAGGGCGATTCGGGACGCCCGGCGCCCCCTGGTCGTCGCGGGCGGCGGGGTCCACCACAGCGAGGCCGAGGACGCGCTCAAGGAGTTCGCCGACCTCACCCGCATCCCGGTCGCCTCCACACAGGCCGGCAAGGGCTCGCTGACCTGGGACCACCCGGCGGACGTCGGCGGCGTCGGACACACCGGCACCGCGACCGCCTGCGAACTCGCCCGCACCGCCGACCTGGTGATCGGCGTCGGCACCCGCTACACCGACTTCACCACCGCCTCCGGCACCCTCTTCACCGCCCAGGGCGTCCGCTTCCTGAACATCAACATCGCGTCCTTCGACGGCCACAAGCTCTCCGGACAGCCGCTCATCGCGGACGCCCGCACGGCCCTGGAGTCCCTCACCGAGGCGCTCGCGCTGCACGGCCACCGCGCCGAACCCGCGTACGTCACCGAGTACACGGACGACAAGGAGCGCTGGGAGTACCGCGTCGACGCCGCCTACGAGGCCGAGGACCCGGACATCAGGCCCACCCAGCCGCAGGTACTCGGCCTGCTCGACGAGATCGTCACCGGCGACGACATCCTCATCAACGCGGCCGGCTCCCTCCCCGGCGACCTGCACAAACTCTGGCGCGCCCGCTCCCGCGACCAGTACCACGTCGAGTACGGCTACTCCTGCATGGGCTACGAGATCCCGGCCGCCATCGGCGTACGGCTCGCGGCGCCCGACCGGCCCGTGTGGGCGCTGGTCGGCGACGGCACGTATCTGATGATGCCGACGGAGATCGTCACCGCCGTCCAGGAGGGCATCGCGATCAAGGTCGTGATCCTGCAGAACCACGGGTACGCGTCCATCGGCGGCCTCTCCGAGTCGGTGGGCGGCGAGCGGTTCGCGACCGCCTACCGCCACCGGTCCGAGGACGGCACCTACACGGGGCGCCCGCTGCCCGTGGACCTGGCCGCCAACGCGGCCAGCCTGGGCATGCGGGTCCTGCGCGCGAAGACCGTGCGCGACCTGCGGGCGGCCCTCGCCGAGGCCCGGGCCGACGACACTCCCACTTGTGTCTACGTGGAGACCCAAACGGCAGACACAGTGTCGGGCGCGCCCCCGGCCCAGGCCTGGTGGGATGTTCCTGTGGCCGAGACCGCGACCCGACCGTCGGCGGTCAAGGCCCGTGAGCTGTACGAACGGCACGTCTCCACCCGGCGCCGCCATCTGTGAAGGAGCACTCGGTCATGACGAAGATCGTCAACCACTGGATCGGCGGCAAGTCCGTCGAGGGCGCGTCGGGCACGTACGGGCCGGTGACCGACCCGGCGACCGGCGCCGTGACCACGAAGGTCGCCTTCGCGACCGTCGACGAGGTCGACGCGGCGATCGCCGCCGCGAAGGACGCCTACGCGACCTGGGGCACCGCGTCGCTCGCCAAGCGGTCCACGATCCTCTTCAAGTTCCGCGCGCTGCTCGACGCCCACCGCGACGAGATCGCCGAGCTGATCACCGCCGAGCACGGCAAGGTGCACTCGGACGCGCTCGGCGAGGTCGCGCGCGGCCTGGAGATCGTCGACCTGGCGTGCGGGATCACCGTCCAGCTGAAGGGCGAGCTGTCGACCGAGGTGGCCTCCCGGGTCGACGTCGCCTCGATCCGCCAGCCGCTCGGTGTGGTGGCCGGCATCACGCCGTTCAACTTCCCGGCCATGGTGCCGATGTGGATGTTCCCGCTGGCCATCGCGTGCGGCAACACCTTCGTGCTGAAGCCGAGCGAGAAGGACCCGTCGGCGTCCGTCAGGCTCGCGGAGCTGTTCGCGGAGGCCGGGCTGCCGGACGGCGTGCTGAACGTCGTCCACGGCGACAAGGTGGCCGTCGACCGTCTCCTGGAGCACCCGGACGTCAAGGCGGTCTCCTTCGTCGGCTCGACCCCGATCGCCCGCTACATCCACACCACCGCCTCCGCCAACGGCAAGCGCGTACAGGCCCTCGGCGGCGCCAAGAACCACATGCTGGTCCTCCCGGACGCCGACCTGGACGCGGCGGCGGACGCGGCCGTCTCGGCGGCCTACGGCTCGGCGGGCGAGCGCTGCATGGCCATCTCGGCCGTCGTCGCCGTCGGCGCGGTCGGCGACGAGCTGGTGGAGAAGATCCGCGAGCGCGCCGAGAAGATCAAGATCGGCCCCGGCAACGACCCGACCTCCGAGATGGGCCCGCTGATCACGGCGGCCCACCGCGACAAGGTCGCCTCGTACGTGACGGGCGCGGCGGCCCAGGGCTCCGAGGTCGTCCTCGACGGCACGGGCTACACGGTCGAGGGCCACGAGGACGGCCACTGGATCGGGCTCTCGCTGCTCGACAAGGTGCCGACGAGTTCGGACGCGTACAGGGACGAGATCTTCGGCCCGGTGCTGTGCGTGCTGCGCGTCGACACGTACGAGGAGGGTGTGGCCCTGATCAACGGGTCCCCCTTCGGCAACGGCACCGCGATCTTCACCCGGGACGGCGGCGCGGCCCGCCGCTTCCAGCTGGAGATCGAGGCGGGCATGGTCGGCGTGAACGTGCCGATCCCGGTGCCGGTGGGGTACCACTCCTTCGGTGGCTGGAAGGACTCCCTCTTCGGGGACCACCACATCTACGGCAACGACGGCACGCACTTCTACACCCGCGGCAAGGTCGTCACGACCCGCTGGCCGGACCCGTCGGAGGCCCCGACGGGCGTCGACCTCGGCTTCCCGCGCAACCACTGACCCGCAGCCACCGAGCACCCTCGCCCACCCGCGTCAGGCCGTCCGGACTCCGGACGGCCTGACGTTTTTTTGACGCCCGCGCTGCGGTTCCCGTACGGGCGCCGGACGAGCGGTGGCTTGCGGATCGATGCCGTAAACAGCAGTGAAGTCGCCTTCGGGCTACGGATTTCGTTGCCGAGGAACCATTGACGCGATGGTTTTCGTCGGGGTTCGATGCTCCGCAATCCGCTGTACGAGTCGATCGGAACCGCCGCGTATGACCGACACGCTCCGCCCCGTCCAGCCCTCCGCCGCCCCCGCCGCCGAGGCACCGGACGCACCGGACCTCCCCGCACCGGACGGCCCCCGGAAACTCAAGCGCTCCATCGGCGTCGTCGGCGGCACGCTGCTCACGATCTCCTGCGTGACGCCCGCCTCCACGCTCTTCGTGGTCGTGCCCGACCTGTTCTCGACCCTCGGCACGGCGACCGCGCTGACCATCGCCGTCGGCTCGCTGCTCTGTATCGCCGTCGCGTTCTGCTACTCCGAGCTGGGCACCCTCATCCCCAGCGCGGGCGGCGAGTACGCCATGGTGTCGACGCTGGCCGGGCGGCTCGCGGGCTGGCTGGTCTTCGTGCTGTCGCTGCTCGTCGTCATGATCGTGCCGCCGGTGATCGCCATGGGCACGGCGGACTACCTGGCGCCGGTCATGCATCTGAACCCGTCCATGGCGGGTGCGGGCGTGATGCTGCTCGCCACTCTCGCGGGCCTGCTCGACCTGCGGGCCAACGCCTGGATCACCGGCGTCTTCCTGGTCCTCGAAGTCGTCGCGGCGGCCGTGGTGGCCGTCCTGGGCTTCGCCCACAGCGAGCGCGGCGCGGGCAGCCTGGTGTCGATGGAGGTGGCCGGACAGGGCGGGCACACGGACACCGTTACCGCGATGCTGGTCGTCTCCGGGCTCGCCATCGCCCTCTTCGTCACCCAGGGCTTCTCGACCGCCGTCTACCTCTCCGAGGAGATGGAGAACCCGCGCCGCAACGTGGCCCGCACGGTCCTGGCCACCCTCGCCATCTCCGCGGTGATCATCCTCGTACCCGTGATCGCGATCACCCTGGGCGCCTCGGACCTGGCCGAGCTGACCGGCGGTGACATCAGCGGCATGGTCGCCGCCTGGTCCAACTCCGCGGTCGGCACCTTCGTCAGCCTCTGCGTGGCCCTGGCCATCATCAACGCGGGCATCGTCATGGTCATCCAGAACTCCCGCGTGCTGTTCGCCTCCGCCCGCGACAAGGCCTGGCCCGAGCCCGTCAACAACGTCCTGTCGAGGCTCGGCCGGTTCGGCTCCCCGTGGGTCGCCACGCTCCTGGTGGGCGTGCCCGGCGCGGTCCTGTGCTTCGTCGACCTGGACACCCTGTACGGCATCACCGGCGTCTCCGTGACGGGCATGTACCTCCTGGTCGCGGTCGCCGCCCTGCTCGCCCGCCGCGGCTCCCACGCACACACGCCCGCGTGGCGAATGCCACTCTGGCCCGTGCTGCCGGTCCTCCTGATCGCGGTCCTCGCGTACGTGCTCACCCAGCAGGAGACGAGCCACCTCCTGTGGACGGGCGGCATCACCGCGGCCGCGACCCTCTACTGGGCCCTCTATCTGCGCCCGCGCAGGGAGAGCCGCTGGCTGGTGACGGTCCCGGAGGACGCGCAGGCCTGAACTCCCGCGTACCGCACCTGCGGTACCCCACGGGGGTCCCGTACTCCCGTGGGAGGGGTGGGGGTTCAGCCTGGAAGCTGTCTGGGGCCGACAGGTACGGCCCGTACTGTTGACGCATGGATCTTCGACTGCCCGCACTGCGGCGGCCCCGACGGTGGATCGCCGCCGGGGCCGCCGTCGTGGTGCTCGCCGGCGCCGGCACATGGAGTGCCGTCGCCTCCGACGGGGCACCCGCGGTACACCGCACCGACCAGCTCATCAGCACGGGCGACGGGGTGAGAATCGACACCTCGTACTTCACCGGTGACGGCTCCGGACGCCGGCCCGCGGTCCTCCTCGCGCACGGCTTCGGCGGCAGCAAGAAGGACCTGCGCACCCAGGCGGAGGACCTCGCCCGCGACGGGTACGCGGTCCTGACGTGGTCGGCCCGCGGCTTCGGCAGATCCAACGGGAAGATCGGGCTGAACGACCCCAAGGGCGAGGTCGCCGACGCCTCCAAGCTGATCGACTGGCTGGCAAAGCGCCCCGAGGTCCAGCTCGACAGGACCGGCGACCCGCGCGTCGGCATGGCGGGCGCGTCCTACGGCGGCGCGGTATCCCTGCTCACGGCCGGGACCGACGACCGCGTGGACGCCATCGCCCCGGCGATCACCTACTGGAACCTCGCCGACGCGCTGTTCCCGAACGGCGTCTTCAAGAAGCTGTGGGCGGGCATCTTCATCAACACCGGCGGCGGCTGCGACAAGTTCGAGAAGCAGCTGTGCGAGATGTACAACCGGGTCGCCGAGTCCGGCACACCGGACGCGGCGGCGACGAAGCTCCTTCAGGAGCGCAGCCCCGCCGCCGTCGGTGACCGCATCAAGGTCCCCACGCTCCTCATGCAGGGCCAGACCGACTCGCTCTTCCCGCTCGGCCAGGCCGACACCGCGGCGAAGGCGATCAAGGCCAACGGCGCCCCCGTGGACGTCGACTGGATCGCGGGCGGGCACGACGGCGGCGACATGGAGGTCAGCCGTGTCCAGGCCCGTACCGGTGCGTGGTTCGACCGCTATCTGAAGGACGAGAAGGGCGTCGACACCGGCCCCGCCTTCCGGGTCACCCGGACCCTCGGCCTGGGCTCCGGCGACGGAGAGCCCCGGCTGGGCAGCGCGACCGAGGACACCTACCCCGGCCTCACCGGCGGCGGGCGCACGATCGCCCTGACCGGTCGCGAGCAGCGCTTCGACAACCCGGCCGGCTCCAGCCCGCCCGCCATCTCGGCCCTGCCCGGCCTCGGCGGCGGTGGCCTGTCCCAGCTGTCCTCCCTCGGCGTCGGGGTGTCCCTCGACTTCCCCGGCCAGTTCGCCTCGTTCGAGTCGGCGCCCCTGAAGGAGGACCTGCAGATCACCGGCTCGCCGACGGTCACGGTCCACGTGAAGTCGACGAGCGAGGACGCGGTCCTCTTCGCGAAGCTGTACGACGTCGGTCCGGGCGGCGGCGCCCAGCCGGTGCTGCCCTCGCAACTCGTCGAGCCAGTCAGGGTGGAGGGCGCGAAGGCCGGCAAGGACGTACGCATCACCCTGCCGGCGATCGACCACGAGGTGGACGACGGCCACCGGCTGCGCCTGGTCCTCGCCTCGACGGACCTCGGCTACGCCTCACCGACGGCCCCGGCGACGTACACCGTCTCCCAGGCCTCCCAGAAGAGCGGCCTGACCGTGCCCGCGCCGCTCGGCGGGGACACCGCCGCGGCGGCGCTGCCCGCCTGGGTGTGGTGGCTCCCGATCGCCGGCGCCGGGCTCGCGCTGGCCCTGCTGCTCTCCGGACGGCGCCGCACGGCGACGCCCGCCCCGGACCCGGCCCAGGCCGAAGTCCCGCTCCAGATCACCGACTTGAGCAAGCGGTACGCCAAGTCGGCGGACCGCTACGCCGTGCGCGACCTCACCTTCCGCGTGGAGAAGGGCCAGGTCCTGGGCCTGCTGGGACCGAACGGCGCAGGCAAGACCACGACACTGCGCATGCTGATGGGCCTGATCAAGCCGGACGCCGGAGAGATCCGCGTCTTCGGCCATGTGATCCGGCCGGGCGCGCCCGTGCTGTCACGCGTCGGCGCGTTCGTCGAGGGAGCGGGCTTCCTGCCGCACCTCTCCGGCCGCGAGAACCTCGAACTGTACTGGCGGGCCACGGGCCGCCCGCCCGAGGACGCCCACCTGGACGAGGCACTGAAGATCGCGGGCCTCGGCGACGCACTGTCCCGAGCGGTACGCACCTACTCGCAAGGCATGCGCCAGCGGCTGGCCATCGCCCAGGCCATGCTCGGCCTGCCGGACCTGCTCATCCTCGACGAACCGACCAACGGCCTCGACCCGCCGCAGATCCGCGAGATGCGCGAGGTCATGATCCGCTACGCGGCGGCCGGCCGAACGGTGATCGTCTCCAGCCACCTCCTCGCCGAGGTCGAGCAGTCCTGCACCCACCTGGTGGTCATGGACCACGGGAAGCTGGTCCAGGCCGGCCCGGTGAAGGAGATCATCGGCTCGGGCGACACGCTGCTGGTCGGCACGGCCACGCCGACGGACGAGCCCGTCGTCGAGAAGGTCGCCGCGCTGCCGGGTGTCGTCTCCGCCGTCCGCACCGACGACGGACTCCTGGTCCGGCTCGACGCGGACGGAAGCGCGCGGCGCCTGGTCGCCGAGCTCGTACGGATGGACGTACCCGTGGAGTCCGTGGGTCCCCACCGTCGTCTCGAAGACGCCTTCCTCACCCTGATCGGAGAGTCCGCATGAGCACGCTGGCCGACCGCGCGGAGGAGCGTGAGGAGCGCGCCGGGAGTGAGGGGCGCGCCGAGGAGCGTGCAGGGGGCGGAGGCTCCGCCCGGCCTGTTGAGGTCGCCGACGGCTACCGCGCGGGCCGCACGCTGCCCCTGAGGGTCGAACTGGTCCGCCAGTTGAAGCGGCGCCGCACGATGGTCATGGGCGGGCTGCTGCTCGCCCTGCCCTTCATCCTGCTGATCGCCTTCCAGGTCGGCGACCCGGGAGGCGGCGGCAACGGCTCCCAGCGGATCAACCTGATGGACACCGCGACCACCTCCGGGGCGAACTTCGCCGCCGTGAACCTCTTCGCCTCCGCGGGCTTCCTGCTCGTCATCCCGGTGGCGCTGTTCTTCGGGGACACGGTCGCCTCGGAGGCCAGCTGGTCGTCGCTGCGCTATCTGCTCGCGGCGCCGGTGCCCAGGGCCCGGCTGCTGTGGTCCAAGCTGGCCGTCGCCTTCGGCCTCAGCCTGGCCGCGCTGGTGCTGCTGCCGCTCGTCGCGCTCGCCGTCGGTACGGCGGCCTACGGCTGGGGGCCACTGCAGCTCCCCGTCGGCGGCACACTGCCCGTCGGGACCGCCGCCCAGCGCCTGCTGATCATCGTGGCGTACATCCTCGTGTCCCAACTCATCACCGCGGCCCTGGCGTTCTGGCTGTCGACGAAGACGGACGCGCCGCTGGGAGCGGTCGGCGGAGCGGTCGGGCTGACCATCATCGGCAACGTCCTCGACGAGGTGACGGCGCTCGGCGACTGGCGCCACTTCGTGCCCGCGCACTGGCAGTACGCGTGGCTCGACGCCGTCCAGCCGCAGCTCGACTGGAGCGACATGATCCAGGGCACGTCTCTGTCCGTCACGTACGCGATGGTGTTGTTCGCGCTGGCCTTCCGCGGGTTCGCCCGTAAGGACGTGGTGTCGTAGGCGGCCCCTAGCCGTCTCTCGGCTGCCGCCTCGTAGCGCCGCTGTTCGGGCCCTTCGGACACCCTCAGGTCTCCGGAGGGTCTCCCACCGGTCTCAACTGCCGTCCACCGTGGCCGCATTGAGATTCATCCGCAACGCCTTGGCCCGCTCCTTCCGGCCGCCTCCGACGTCACAGTCACAGACGTCGACTCAAAGAGGTCACCCGAGGGGGCACGTATGAGGCGCAGCGGACGGCATCAGGTACGGCGGGGAGAGTTGGGAGCGCGGGGTTTCCAACCTGGAGAGGGGCGGCGGGGGTGGGGGCGGGGGCGCCGGGTGCGTGCCGCGTTCGTCGCCGGGAGCGTGGCCGTCGGGCTTCTGCTCACGGCCTGCAGTGGTGGCGGCAGCGACGGGAGTTCGTACGACCGGGGTGGCAGCAAGGCCCGGGACGACAACGGCTTCCCTGCCCCCGGTCCCGTCCGGCCGACCGGTCCCTCGGGCACCGACGACGGCACCGCCGAGAGCGATCAGAAGGGCGAAGTCCGCGAGAGCGCGCCGCCCGCCGACTACCTCTCCACTTTCGCCCTGGACGTCGACACTGCCTCGTACGGCTATGCGCGCCGCACCCTTGAGGAGGGTCGCAGGCCCGACCCGACGACCGTCCGCCCCGAGGAGTTCATCAACAGCTTCGGCCAGGAGCAGGACTACGAGCGCCCGGACGGCGACGGGTTCACGGTCACGGTGGACGGGGCCCGGACGGCCGCCGCGGACCCTTCGCGCGGCGAGGAGGACGCCAACTCCGACACGTTCGGTCAGGAGAACCGGGACTGGCGCTTCCTTCGGGTCGGGCTCGCCACCCGGGAGGCCGAGGACGCGAGTGAACGCCCGCCCGCCGCCCTCACGTTCGTCATCGACGTCTCCGGCTCCATGGCCGAGCCGGGCCGCCTCGACCTGGTCAGGCAGTCTCTGGGCGTGATGACCGACCAGCTGCGCGACGACGACTCGGTCGCGCTCGTCTCCTTCAGCGACGAGGCCAGGACCGTGCTGCCGATGACCCGCCTGGGCGACAACCGCGGCCGCATCCACGACGCGATCGACACGCTCGAGCCCACGGATTCGACCAACCTCGGCGCGGGCGTCACCACGGGGTACCGCACCGCCGTGGACGGCCTGCGCGAGGGTGCCACCAACCGGGTCGTGCTGCTCTCCGACGCCCTCGCCAACACCGGTGAGACGGACGCCGACGCCATCCTCGACCGCATCTCGGACGCCCGCCGCGAGCACGGCATCACGCTCTTCGGCGTCGGCGTGGGCAGCGACTACGGCGACGCGCTGATGGAACGCCTCGCCGACAAGGGCGACGGCCACACCACGTACGTGTCCAACGCGGCGGACGCCCGTACGGTCTTCTGTGACCAGCTTCCGCGGAACATCGACCTCACCGCTCGTGACGCCAAGGCGCAGGTCTCCTTCGATCCGGAGACCGTCGAGCAGTTCCGGCTGATCGGCTACGACAACCGGCAGGTCGCCGACGAGGACTTCCGCGACGACCGGGTGGACGGTGGGGAGATCGGTCCCGGTCACACGGTCACGGCGCTGTACGCCGTGCGGGTCAGGCCGGGGGCGTCGGGGCATGTGGCCACGGCCACGGTGCGGTGGCTCGACCCCGACTCCCGTACGCCGCATGAGTCGACGGGGCAGATCGAGGCGGGCTCCTTCGACGGGGGGCTGTGGGGCGCGGAGACGGCGCGTAGTGGTCTTCAAGTCACCGCGATCGCGGCGTACTTCGCGGACGCGCTTCGCTCCGGCGGCGGCGGTGGCGCTGCTGCGCCGGTCCCGCCCTCGTTGCGCGAACTCGCCGATCGGGCCGACGAGTTGGCCTCCAACACGGAGAGCAAGCCGATCCGCCAACTGGCCGAGACGATCGACCGGGCCGTGGACCTGCCGTAGTTCGTGGGTGCGGGTGGGTGAGGGCGGGGTGCGCGGTTCCTCGCGCCCCTAAAAGATGCGCCTGCCGTTGGGCGGTTGGGTCGGGGCCGCGACGGGGCATCCGATCGCAGCTGTGTCATCCAGCACCTTTTGGTTGCCCATCAGAGGTCGTGCTGCGATCGGAAACCCCGACACGACCCCTTCGCCGGGAGGGCGGCAGCCGGAGGGGTAGGGGGCACTTAAGAGAGGGGCTTACGCCCCTGATCTTTTAGGGGCGCGAGGAACCGCGCACCGAGCGATGACCCACCCGCACTTCGTAGGGGCGCGGGGAACGGCGCAGTCGTGTGTCTTTAGGGGCGCGAGGAACCGCGCACCGAGCCACGACCCACCCGCACTTTCAGGGGCGCGGGGAACGGCGCAATCTTGTGGCCTTTTAGGGGCGCGAGGAACCGCGCACCTAACGTCCACTCACCCGCACAACTCCCTCTCCGCCCGCACAGGATCATTCGGAAAGCGGAACGCCGTCCGCTCCCACGCCCCGGCCGCGTTACGCAAGAACCGCCCCGGCGTAAGCACCCCCCGAGTAGCAGAGTCCAACTCGGCAAGCGCCCCGCACCGCAAGGCACGCCGAGCCGCGGCAACCTCCGCAGGGTCGACCCAGCCGGGCAGAGTCCCAGGCACACCCCGGTCGGCCGCGAGCCAAGCAGCCGGCAGCCGCTTGTCGTGGCCGACCCGCCCGCCCCCGACCCGCTCGGAGTGCGCGGCCAGCGGATAGGCCAGCCCGATCGGATCGAGCGCGGCCCCGTCGAGCGGCACGAGCGACCCGTTGAGGCCCAGCACCACATAACTGGCCGTCATGGAAGGAGCGCCAGGACCCACCGGCGCCGCCACCCGCCCCTCCTTGCCGAACAGCAGCGCCGGCGCCCCGGAGTACCGCGCGGCCCACACCTTCCGCGCGTACTCCATGTGATGCGGGGCCCCCACGAAGGTGTGCCGCACCGGATGCGGATCGGCGTTGTGGCGGACGTACACCCCGCGCTCGTCCGCGATCCCCGCCGGACCGATCTGCCCCCCGTACGGAATCCGCAGCCACCCCGCGCACACCACCGCCCACAGGCCGACCCCGACCGCCGCGAGCGCGCCCACCCGTGTCAGGGGCACCACGAAGACGGGCAACAACATCAGCAGGAGCCCCGGCAGCAGCATCCGCCCGTGCATGAAGTCACCGCCGACCTTGATGACGTACAGCCAGCACAGCACCCCGGCGATGACGGGCGCGAGCACGGGAACGAGTCGCGCGACCCCGCGTTCGGCGAGCCCACCGCGCGCGGGCAGCACCGCCGCCGCCACGAACAGCGCGGGCACCCACAGGAGATAGGGATGCGCGAAGTCCCCGAGATACCCGAAGCCCCGCCCCCACAGACTCTGCGAGGCCTCCTTCGTCACGGCGGGCAGCGGCACCAGATGCCCGTAGTACCCGGCCCGGAACACCTCGTACGCGGCCGGCAGCGCGCCCGCCGCCCCCGCACCCGCGAGCGTGCCCCGCCACGACGGCCGCACGAGCAGCCACTGCGCGCCGAGGAAGACGACCGACACGAGCCCCAGGTCGGGCCGGACGAGCGGTCCGAGCCCGATGACCGCCGAGGTCAGGAGGGAGGAGGGCCGTTTGATCAGCGCCAGCCACGCTCCCGCGATCCAGCACGTCGCGAGCCCCGTCTCAAGACCGGAGGTGGCGAAGTCCCACACAGGCGGCAGGCCGAGCAGCACCAGCGACCCCAGCGGCACGGCCGCCCGACCGCCGTACGTCCGCAGCGCCCCGAGCCCCGCGAACGCGAACCCCACGGCGGTCAGCAGCAGTCCCCCGAGTACCGCCGCCGACACCGGATCCACCCCTGCCGTCCCGGCCGCCACGAGCAGCCACTGCCACAGCGTCCCGGTCGACGACTCGACCCGCTCGCCCGCGTTGAACACAGGCCCGTTGCCCGCGAGCACCTGCCGCACGGTCCGTACGTAGATGTAGGCGTCGTCGGACATCCACCGCCGCTGGAACCCGGCGTACGCCACCACGAGCGCGGGCCCGAGCCACACCGCCGTCCGGGCCCGGTCCGCCCACACCGCCCGCTGCCCCGGCCCGAGCGGCGGTGACACGGCGGTGGGAGCGGAGGAGGAGGACGGCGGGCGGGGCTTCGGGTACGAGGGGTGTGCGGGGGAGTGCGTCGACGTCATGTCCCGTTCATCGGCCCCCGTCAAGCCGAGCTTGACGGGGGAGGCGGCCGGAAGTGGTCCGCGGTGGGCCGAACGGGGGACCGACCAGTGGGAACTGATGTCACGTCAGGTTGCGGCCCGGTTCATGTCAGTTCGTGACGCAGACCGATGGCAGTGCCCGGCCGAGCCCCCGCAGGTGGAGTACGTCCAGCCGGTGCCCGTACGCGGACAGGGTGGCCGCCGCGTACAGGCGTGGCTCGCAGGAGGTGTCGGCGCGGACCTGGGCCGTCTCCTGGAGTGCCGCCAGGAGGCGGGTGGTGATCCGGTCGAGCGCGGGCCGGACCTCCTTGGCCAGGTCGGGGCGTTCGGTGGGGCGCTCGTTGGGGTGGGCGTCCCAGCGCGCGTACAGGCCCCGCTGGACCAGCTTGTTCGCCTCGATCTGGTCGCGGAAGACGGTGGTCACGGAGTGGGGTTCGAGCCCGAGTCCGGCCGCCCGCGCGGCGACGTCGTCCAGGATCTGCCGCTCGCGCGCCGGGTCGTCGATCGGTGACTCGGTGCCGTACTTGGCTGCCGCGACTTTGTCCGCCAGCAGCAGCCGTTCGGCGAACAACTCGGTGAGGGCGCTCAGGCTGGATGCGGCGGTGGCGGATGCGGGGGCGGTCGAGGTGTGGGCGGTCGCGGACGTCGTGGCGGAGACGGTCGCGGTGGCCAGCATGAGAGCGGTGATGAGGGTGGACCGGAGGCGGTGGGGGCGCACGGGGTTCCCTTCGAAGGGGGGCCGGTCGGCGGGAAGTCGGTTCGGAAGGAGGTCAGTTGGCGGCGGACCGTCGTCCCGCGCCGTGCAGCAACGTATCGACGACGAGTGTGGCCAGTGCGTCCGGGTCCTGCTGGGCCTCGGGTCCGTGCAGGGCCTCGCCGATGAGCGCGTAGTAGACGCGCCGGGTCCACTCCAGGTCCACGGAGGCGTCGAGCAGGCCCTCGTCCCGTGCGCGGCCGAGGAGTTCGAGGCAGCGGGCGCCGACCTGTTCCCAGCCCGCCGCCGCGGTTCCGCCCTCGTCGTCGGGGCGGCTCAGCGCGTAGCTCCAAGCCCCCTTGATCCGCAGGACGTTGGCGGTGATGCGATGGAGGGAGACCAGCGGCGGCGCGGTGTCCGGGCGGCCGTCCTCGACGGCCTCCGCGAGTTGGCGTACGGCCGACTCGGCGAGCGCCTCGATCAGTGCCTTCCGGCTGGCGAACCGCCGGTGCACCGTCGTCCGCGCCACCCCGGCCGCCTCCGCGACCTGCTCCATGGACGCGCCGGGGTCGGCGGCGAGCACCCGCTCCGCCGCTTCCAGGATCACGCGCACACTGCGCTCCGCGTCGGCACGCAGCCGCCGGACGGCCGGTTCGGCCATGGGGACCTCCTGAGGGATGTGGGTCAAACGATACGCGAGGGCGGCAGATTTCTCATTATCTGCAACATTGCTGTTGCGATTTTGGGGGGAGCGGCTACTCTTGCGTAGTAGATAGTGCACCCAGAAGCCGCAATAGAAGCGAAAGGAACTGTCATGACTCTCGCTCTCGTCACCGGCGCCTCCTCCGGGCTCGGTGCTGAGTTCGCCGACCAGCTCGCCGCGCGCGGCCACGACGTGGTCCTCGTGGCCCGTTCCGAGGGCCGCCTCGAAGAGGTGGCCGAACGGCTCCGCGTACGCCACGGCGTCCGGGCGCACGTACTGCCCCAGGACCTCGCCGAACCGGACGCGGCCCGGCGCGTCGTGGACGCCCTCGCCGCCCGGGGTCTCGCCGTCGACCTGCTGGTCAACAACGCGGGGTTCGGCACCTGTGGCCGCTTCGAGGACATCGACCCGTCCCGCGACCACGACGAGATGATGGTCAACGTCGTCGCCCTGGTCGATCTCGCCCACGCCCTGGTCCCCGGCATGCTGGAGCGCGGCTCGGGTGCGGTCCTGAACGTCGGCTCGACGGCGGGCTACCAGCCGGGCCCGTACTTCGCGGTCTACAGCGCCACCAAGGTGTTCGTCCTGAACTTCTCCCTGGCCCTGCGCCAGGAGTACCGCGGTCGCGGCATCAAGGTCACGGCCCTCTGCCCGGGCCCGGTGGAGACCGGCTTCTTCGACGCGATCGGCACCCGCAAGGCGGCGGTCGGCTCCTTCACCACCCCGGAACCCGTCGTACGGGCCGCCCTGCGCGCCCTCGACCGCGACCGCGCCTACGTCACCCCGGGCCTCGGAAACGCCCTGGGCGCCCACCTCAACCCGCGCCGCCCGCGCACCCTGGTGGCCGCCATGGCGAAGCTCGTCACCCGCAAGGTCCTGGAGCCGGAGGCCGGGCGGGAACGGGTCGCCGCCTGAGCCCTGCTCTGGTGCTCCGCCCGACAGGGAAATCCCCGAGCGGGTTGAAAATCCCCTACGCGTGAGTAAGTTGACCCGGAAGTAAGTACGCGCCACCGCACAACGCGAGCCGCGACCGGGAGCTGTCATGGGCGTACGCAAGGATCTGAAACGGGCGAAGAAGCTGACCGATCTGGCGGACCGCGCCAAGGTCGGGATCACCAGGGACCACCACGGAGTCGTCCGTGAGGCGCGCATGCCGGCGCTCGCCCCGAAGGCCGCCACCGGCAGTACCGCCGACCTGCCCTTCACCAACGCGGCCGAGGCCCCCGACGCCGTGGTCCTGCGCCGCAGGGAGCACGGCACCTGGCAGCCCGTGACCGCCGCCGCCTTCGCCCACGAAGTCACCGCCCTCGCCAAGGGGTTGGTCGCGGCGGGCCTCGAACCGGGCGGACGCGTCGCGGTCATGTCCCGTACGCGCTACGAGTGGACGCTTCTCGACTTCGCGATCTGGGCGGCGGGCGGCCTGAGCGTGCCCGTGTACCCCACGTCGTCGCCCGAGCAGATCGAGTGGATCGTCCGCGACTCGGACGCCCGTTTCGTTGTTGTCGAGACCGCCGAGAACGCGGAGGCGGTCGCGACCGGTACGGCCGACCACCCCGATCCGCCGCGTGTGTGGCAGATCGACGGGGGAGCGATCTCCGACCTGACCGTGCTGGGCGGCGGTATCGCCGAGGAGGAGGTCACCAGGCGGCGCGCGGCCCTCACCCCGGACACCGTCGCGACGATCTGTTACACCTCCGGCACCACCGGGCGGCCCAAGGGCTGCGTCCTCACCCACGCCAATCTGCACGCCGAGGCCGCGAACACCGTCGAACTGCTGCACCCCGTCTTCAAGGAGGTCACCGGCCAGATCGCCTCGACGCTCCTCTTCCTCCCGCTCGCCCACATCCTGGGGCGCACCCTCCAGATCGCCTGTCTGACGGCCCGTATCGAGCTGGGCCACTTCCCGAGCATCAAGCCCGACGAACTCCGCCCGGCGCTACGGGAGTTCCGGCCCACTTTCCTGGTCGGCGTGCCGTATCTCTTCGAGAAGATCCACGGCACGGGCCGCGCCACCGCCGAACGGATCGGCCGCGCCGCCTCCTTCGACCGCGCACACCGCATCGCCGTCCGCTTCGGCGAGGCGCACCTCGACCGGTTCCTCGGCCGCGGCAAGGGCCCGGGTCCCGGTCTGTACGCGGCCTGGGCCCTGTACGACCTGCTGGTCTACCGCCGCATCCGCAGGGAAATCGGCGGCCGTACGCGCTACGCCATCAGCGGCGGCTCCCCGCTCGACCGCGACCTCAACCTCTTCTTCTACGCCGCCGGCATCATCGTCTACGAGGGGTACGGCCTGACCGAGACCAGCGCCGCCGCGACGATCGTCCCGCCCCTCAACCCCCGGCCGGGTACGGTCGGCCTCCCCGTCCCCGGCACGTCGATCCGTATCGCCGAAGACGGTGAGGTCCTCATCAAGGGCGGCATCGTCTTCGGCGCCTACTGGAACAACCCGGCCGCCACGGATGCCGCCCTGACCGGCGAGTGGTTCGCGACCGGTGATCTCGGGGACCTCGACGAGGACGGCTACCTCACCATCACCGGGCGCAAGAAGGACATCCTCGTCACCTCCGGCGGCAAGAACGTTTCCCCGGCCGTCCTGGAGGACCGTCTCCGCAGCCGTCCCCCGGTCGGCCAGTGCGTCGTCGTCGGCGACAACCGCCCCTATGTCGCCGCCCTGATCACCCTGGACCGGGAGGACCTCTCCCACTGGCTCTACGTCCGCGGGATGCCCGCGGACACCCCGGTCTCCGAGCTCGTTCAGGACCCCCGCATACGCGCCGACGTCCAGAAGGTCGTCGACCACGCGAACCAGGCCGTCTCCCGCGCCGAGTCGATCCGCGAATTCGCCCTGGTGGAAGGCGAGTTCACCGAGGAGAACGGTCTGCTCACCCCGTCCCTGAAGATCAAGCGCCACGCGGTGACAGCGGCGTACGCGAAGGAGATCGAGGCGCTTTACGGAGACTGAGAGCGGTGCACGGCGGCCTGGGCCGGGCATGGGAACAGCGGGCCACCCACGAGGGGTGACCCGCTGTTCGCGCGGCTGCGGAGATCAGCTGCGGTCGGCGCCGTTGCCCGACAGGACCGGGATGTTGTCCAGGATGTGCGACAGCGGCTCGTCGCCCTTGGCCTGGGTGGAGTTCTCGGTGCACTGCTGGTTCTGCGGGGCCGACAGGATCGGCACGTCCTGCAGGACGGTGATCGGCACGGCGCCGATGAGCGAGGCCAGGTTGGCCTTGACCGGCAGGCCGACACACGGCTTGTTCAGCGAGCCCTGCACGAGCGAGAGCTGGGGGCTCATCTTGCCGTGCGTCGCCTGGTTGCCGTACTTCTGGACGGAACCGTTGCCGTTGGCGGTGGTGACGCCGTCGTCGTTGCCGATGGCCAGCGCCTGGGGCGCGCCGGCGGCCGACAGACCGGCGACAGAGGCGGCAATGGCCGCGGTCGCCATCAGCTTCTTCATGTTCGTTCCCTTTCGGAGAATGGCCCCGTGACGGAGCCGCATAATGATCAACAGTGCGGTGGACGGTGCGGTTGCGGGGTTTGCCCCGATTGGCCCACAGGGTTCCTCGGGACCGAAGTTGCGCGCGCCGCCGTAAGACGTGAGAGGGGGCAGCGGACCGCCGTGAGACCGGCGGCCCGCTGCGAGGTGCGGCAGATCAGCTGCGGTCGGCGCCGTTGCCGGAGAGCACCGGGATGTTGGAGAGGATGTGCGACAGCGGCTCGTCGCCCTTGGCCTGGGTCGAGTTCTCGGTGCACTGCTGGTTCTGCGGGGCCGACAGGATCGGCACGTCCTGGGCGACGGTGATCGGCACCAGGCCGGCGAGCGAGGCCAGGTTGGCCTTGGCCGGCAGGCCGATGCAGGGCTTGTTCAGCGAGCCCTGGATGAGCGCCATCTGCGGGCTCATGTCCCCGTACGTCGCCTGGTTGCCGTAGACCTGCGCGGCGTGGTTGCCATTGGCGGTGGTGACGCCACCGTCGTTGCCGATCGCCATCGCCTGGGGCGCGGCGGCAGCCGAAACACCGGCGACGGAAGCGGCGACCGCCGCGGCAGCCATAACCTTCTTGATCACTTGCTGGTCCCTTCTGGAGTAACCCCGTCCACCGGAGCGACCTGGACAACTGCCCCCGGCCCGCATAGTTGCTCCGATTCACTCCGATGGCCCATTTGAGAAGCCTGTTTGTACGGCGCACGCGCGCGAGGGATTCCGTGAATTCCGGGGTGCCGAACGGGCCAACCGGGTGACAGCACGAAACCAATGGCGCCGCTTCTGGTTGATGCGAAAGCAGGAACATGTGTCTCTGCCAGGAAAGGACCGGAGAAATGCTCAAGAAGGCAATGGCCACGGCGGCGGTCGCCGCTTCTGTCGTCGGCGTCTCGGCGGCGGCAGCCCCCCAGGCGCTTGCCATCGGGAACGACGACGGCGTCACCACGGCCAATGGCAACCACGCCGAGCAGGCGTTCGGCAACGCCAAGACGGGCGGTGACCTGAGCCCCGAGGCCTCGCTGGTCCAGGGCTCGCTGAACAAGCTCTGTGTCGGTCTGCCGGCCAAGGTCAACGCGGGTTCGCTCGTCGGCATCCTGGTCCCGGTCACCGTCCTCCAGGACGTGCCGGTCCTCTCGGCCCCGCAGAACCAGCAGTGCGCCGAGAACTCGACCCAGGCGAAGGGCGACGAGCCCGTCTCGCACGTCCTCTCCAACATCCCGGTGCTCTCGGGCAACGGCGCCGACCGCAGCTGATCCACCGTCACAAAGGACGCCCGGGCGTCCCCTTCGCTCTTCGCGCAGGGGGTGCCCGGGCTCTTTGGCACTATTTTCTGTTTTTGCTTTCTGTCGGTCTTCCGCTGGTCCTTCCTTATGGCAGTGACGTTTCCCCTGCTGAATCCACGCGGAGCGTTCGGGTGAATTACCGGGGAGTCGCACTTTCTGTAGTTTCTTCGTCCCCCATCCCCTCGTTCTACAGCCCGCAGGTCATGGTGCGAGCCGTTCAGGCTGGGCTCGTCCGGTTTCGGCCGTCATAGGGGCATGACCGCAGAGAAAGGGAAGTACGTGAAGCACAAGAAGAGTGCCGTCGTCGTAGCCGGCGCGATCATGGCCATGGGAATGGCCGCCCCGGCCTTCGCCGACTCCGAGGCGCACGGTGCTGCCGTGGGCTCGCCGGGTGTCCTCTCGGGCAACGTGGTCCAGGTTCCGGTCCACATCCCCGTGAACGTGTGCGGCAACTCGATCAACGTGATCGGCCTGCTGAACCCGGCGTTCGGCAACGAGTGCGTCAACGACTGACGTCGTAACGCACCAGCCGACCGGCTGTGTCACGCCGGCCTTGGACCGCCTTTCGGCGCCAAGGCCGGCTTTCCCACTTCTACCAGCAGAGAAGACAACGAGATTGCGACAGACCCTGAGCAGGGGAATGGTCGCGGCCGCCGCCGCGACGAGCTTCATGTCCCTGTACACCCCCCAGGCGTTCGCCGACACGAACGCGAACGGGGTCGCAGCGGACTCGCCCGGCCTGCTGTCCGGCAACAGCGTGCAGGCACCCGTGAACGTCCCGGTCAACGCGTGCGGCAACTCCGTGGACGTGGGGGCCGGCCTCAACCCGACCTTCGGCAACTCCTGCGCCACTGCCCCGGGCACGGGCAAGCACAGAAAGCCGGACACACCCAGGCACGCCCCACCGTCCGGCCACGGCTCGGACAACGGTTATGGCTCGGGCGACGGCCATGACTACCGCTCTGACCTTGGTTACGGCTCGGACTATGGCCCGGATTACGGCTATGGCTCGGACTATGGCTATGGCCGGCACGACGGTTACGGCTCGGACCACGGCTACGGCTCGCCCCGTGGTGACGGTTCCGGGCACCACGGCTCCGGTCACCACGGTGGTCCCGGGCGCGGTGGCGGTTCCGGTCACCACGGCGGCTCCTCCGCGCACGGCGGGGCACACAACTCGCCCGGCGTCGGCTCGGGCAACAACGCCGAGGTGCCGGTGGACGTGCCGGTGAACGCGTGCGGCAACACCGTGGACGTGGTCGCCCTGCTGAACCCGACGTTCGGCAACAAGTGCGCGAACCACAGCGGTCCGAAGAGCCATGGTCCGCATCACGGCGGTCCGCAGAGTCATGGTCCGCACCACAATGGTCCGCAGGGTCATGGTCCGCACCACGACCGCCCGCAGAGCCACGGGCCACATCACAACGGCCCGCAGAGCCCCGGTCCGAAGGGCTACGGCGACGACACCCCGCCGGCCGGGCCCCCGAGCAGGCCACCGGTCACACCACCGGCCGAGCCGCCGACCATGCCGCCTGCCAAGCCCCCGACCACGCCGCCCACGAAGCCGCCGAGCACGCCTCCCACCACCGCACCTCCCACTTCCACGCCGCCGACGGCTCACCCGCCGACGACGGTGCCTCCCACCACCACACCACCGACCAGCACTCCGCCGGTCACGACCCCTCCGGTCGCGGGTCCGCCGGTCACGACCCCACCGGTCACGACACCTCCGGACAAGACTCCGCCGGTCACGACCCCGCCGACCAAGACTCCTCCAGTCGCGAGGCCGCCCGTGACCGTGCCGCCTGCCTCGACCCCTCCGGGGTCGGTGGTGAGGGCGCCGCAGTTGGCGCACACCGGCAGTGACGGGCTGCTCGCGGCCTCGGTCGCGAGTGCGGGGCTGCTGGTCGGTGGAGCGGTGCTGTACCGACGAAGTCGGGTCGCGTCCCGGCAGTGGTGACGTGTCGGGTGCCGGACGCCTCGCGCCCGGCACCCGTGCCGTCAGTGACCCGCCGCCCCGAGCACCCCGCGCCGCTCCCGGGCGCCGGGCACGGGCACCCGCGCCGGCCCCGTACGCAGTCGGCGCCGCACGCCTCGTACGAGGGTCCGGGCCGTGAACGAGGCGCCGTGGACGAAGCGCATCGCGGGGCCGAAGGCGGAGGCCGTGGTCAGGCCCGCCAGGAAGAGGCCGGGGCAGGAGGACTCGAACTCCCGCCCCACGCAAGGGGATCCGTCGGGTGACACGGCCAGGGTCCCGCGGAGGTCCTCGGCCAGCAGGCCCAGGCGGTCGCTGGTCGCCCTGAACCCGGTGGCCGCGATGACGTGTTCGGTGTCCAGGGAGTTCAACTCGCCGGAGCGGCCCAGTGTTTCGAGGCGTACGGCGCCCTGGACCGGGTAGGCCGCCGCGACCTCCTGGCCCATCAGCAGTTCGACGGCGCCTTCGACTCGGTCGCGGACCCACCAGGCACCCGCGGGGCCCAGCGCCGAGGCGGCGACCCGGGTGCGGGTGGACTCGGGCAGGGCGCGGAAGGCGTCGGGGCGTTCGGCGTAGAACCAGTTGCGCCAGCCGCAGCCCAGGCCGCTGTGCGGGGCGCGGGCCGACTGCCACCAGGGGCGCTCCCAGGGCGGGGGCACGTCGTTCCAGCGGAGTCCGTCGGCGCGGGCGATCACCCGGACGCGGGTGCCCTGTTCGGCGAGCAGGGCCGCCGTCTCCAGGGCCGCCTGGCCGCCGCCGATGACGGTCACGTCCTTGCCGCGGAAGCGGTCGAGGTCGCCGTGGTCGCTGCTGTGCGAGACGTGCTCGGGGTCCAACTCGCCGAAAACCGGGGGTACTTCGGTGAAGGGCAGGACGCCGACCGCCAGGACGACCGTTCGCGCGCGGACCGTCCTGCCGTCCTCGACGACCGCCTCGAAGCCGCCCAGGCAGGGGTGCACACCGGTCACCATGCGCTCGTCGACCTCGGGGACCGCGTGCCGCGCGAACCACAGTCCGTACGAGGCGAACATCTCGACCGGGACGGGCTCCCCGTGCCGGGCCCGTACCCCCTGTTCCGCGCAGTAGGTGTCCAGGCGCAGCCGGCCTCCGGGGTCCGAGAGGCTGGACGCCCACGGTTCCGACTTGAGGAACATGCCGCGGGGCATGTGGTCGCGCCAGGACTCCATCGGCCGGCCGAACACACGCAGGCTCAGCCCGGCCGCCGCGGCGTGGGAGGCGATGGACAGACCGTAGGGACCGGCCCCCACCACCAGCAGGTCGTACATCAGCAGCTGCTCGCTTTCTCGTCGTCGGACAGGGGGTTGGCGTCGTGGCGGGCCGTCTGCCGGACGACCCGGGTGGCGGCGGCCGGTGCGGCGGTCGCCCGGCGGGCGCGGTGCAGCACGCGGCGGACCGCGTGGCGGGGCCACAGCGCCCACAGGGCGGCGCCGGGCGCGAGGTCGTCCCGAGCGTGCCAGGCCCGCTCGGTGCCGGAGCCGAGCGCGGCGAGCGGCGCGTAGTTCTCCGCCACGAAGGTCCGGCCGGGCAGCGGGGCGGGCGGCGGCAGCGGACGGTGGGTCAGATCCAGGTGCTGCGCACGCACCACGTCGAGCCCCGACCCGTCCGCGAAGAGCCGGAACTGGGCGCCGGGCCGCGGATTGAAGTCGAGCAGGTGGTAGGCGCCCGTGGCGTGTTCGCGGCGGAAGTCCAGGTCGAAGATGCCGCGGTAACCGAGCGCCGACGTCAGCCGTTCCGCCAGCGCCTGCACGGTGGGGTTCGGGGTCCAGCGGCCCACCGCGGTCAGCCCCGCCCCGCGCGGCCAGGCGCGCAGCTTGCGGCCCGGGCCGCCGCCGAACACCGACCCGGACCGGTCCGCGTACCCGTGGAAGAACCAGTCCTGGTCGGGCGCCGGCGGCAGGAACGCCTGGAGGAGCAGTCTGCTGCCCGCCTCCTCGGCGCGGCGGCACAGCGTGTGGGCCTCCTGTGCCGAGCGCAGTACCGCCGTGCTGCGCAGGTCGGTACCCGCGGGCAGCAGCCAGGGGCGGCTCCACTTGGCGACCACGGGCAGCCCGAGCCGCCGGACCGCGGCGGTCGTCTGTGCCGGGGTGTCGGGCGCGAGTGTCGGAGGGTGCGGGATGCCCGCGGCCTCGCACACGGCGGCCAGTTCGGCCTTGTCGGCGACGCGTTCGGCGAGACCGGCGGGGGAGAGGGGAAGCAGATAGCGGGGTGCGAGGGCGTCCCGCATCCGGTCCACCGCGACCGCGCTCGCGTCATCCATTGGGATCAGTACGGCGGGACGGGACACCCGGGCCGCCACTCGGCGCAACGTCAGCGCGATGTCGGCGGGCGAGGCGCCGGGTGCGGGCGGCGGATGCATCCGGTGGACAAAGCGTGATCCGCGCACCGGACTTCCGGTGGAATCGGCGACCACGTGCACGTCGATCCCGGCCCGGCCGAGGGAGCGTACGGCTCCCAGCGTTCCGTGGTGAAAGGGATTCCGGTCGATTCGCAGAAGTACGGCGGGAACACGGGTGTCGAAGGGCGACATGGGCATATTTCCTTGAGGTCTCTTCTGTTGTCTCTTCGGATGTCTCACTCGTGCGGGTGATCGGGGATATCCCCGGTTGCCCGGCCCGGTTGGCGCATTGCACATTTATGTGACTGGGTGTCAGTGGACGGTGGAAAAGGAACGCGAGGAGCGGACATGGCCCCACTGCAACGGACCCGAACCAGACGGCTGGTGTACGCCACCGCCGCACTCACCGCCGGACTCGTCGCGTCGGCCGCCCTCGCCTCGGGGCCGGGGTACGCCGTGGGCGCGGGAGTGGGGGACCCGCCGGCTCCGACGCCGACCGCTCCCACCGCCGTCGTCGCGCCCGTGGCACCGGCACAGCCCGTCGGCCCGGCCGCGCCCGCGACGGCAACCCCGACCACGCCGACCACCCCGACCGCGACGCCCTCGAAGGGACCCGGGGGCCCCGCCTTCGGCGCCTATCTGGACTACGGCCCCCGCGGAGTCGCCCGGATCGCCGAGCTCAGCCGCTGGCTGGGCGGCGCCGACCTGCGCGTGGCGCACACGTATCTGCCCGGCGACCGCTGGAGCAACATCGAGGGCCTGCCCGGCTTCCTCGACACCTGGGCGGACTGGCGGGCGGACGAGGACGACCGGCTCTTCGTCCTGAACGTCCCCATGCTGGAGCGCAACGAGGAGAACGTCTCCGACGCCGAGGTCCGCTTCCAGCTGCGCCGCGGCGCGGCCGGAGACTTCGACCGCCACTTCCGCAAGCTGGCCGAGCGGCTCGTCGACCTGGACGCGCCGGACACCGTCATCGTGCTCGGCTGGGAAATGAACGGCATGACGTACACCCATCGCTGCGGCCCCGACCCGGAGGCCTGGAAGAAGTACTGGAACAGAATCGTCACCACCATGCGGGCGGTGCCGGGGCAGAAATTCAAGTTCGACTTCGCGCCGAACCGCGGCCGGGACGCCATTCCCTGGACCCAGTGCTATCCGGGCGACGACACCGTCGACATCATCGGCATGGATTCGTACGACCAGCCACGAGGCCAGTCATTCGACGAGGCCGTGTCCGAGCCCTACGGACTTCAGGCGCACGTCGACTTCGCGAAGGCCCACGGAAAGCCGATTTCCTATCCCGAATGGGGGCTCTTCCGCAACGGCGACAACCCGACGTACATGAAACGCATGCTCGCGTGGATGGACGAGCACAAGCCGCTGTACAACACGCTCACCGACTACTGCCCGCACGGCGTGTGGCAGTGCGGGGACAACCCCAAGGCGTCCGAGATCTACCGGGCGGCGCTCTTCGGCCGCACCGACACGACACCGCTGCCCAAGCCCACCGACCCGGCGCCGAAGCCGACCGCACCGACCCCGGTGCCCAAGCCGACGCCGGTGCACCCGCCGAACTGCTCGCCGCTGGAGCTGGGCGACTGGGTCGAGTACTGGCTCGGCGGGAAGCTCTGCCTGCGCTTCGACTGGTGGTCGCGCCACCGCTGAGCGGGCGTCCGCCGACGGGGCGGTGGCGGCGGGTCGGTCACGGCCTGCCGCCACCGCGTTCCCTCCAGTCGTGGAAGCGGTCGAGCAGTTCCTTGCCCCGGCTGCGGGCGGCCACGTCACAGACGGCCGCCGACATCAGCGGGGCCGTCCGCCGCCGGGCCAGCAGGAAGCGCTGGTTGACGACGGGCTGGGGCCGCCAGTGGTGCTTGTAGGGCTCGTTGCCGCGCAGCAGGCTCAGCACCCGGCGGCCACCCGCCTCGGTGTGCTGGGCGCAGGCGTGCAGCAGCATCGTCGCCACGTCCGCCTTCCGCTCGCGCAGCTGCGGATGGGCGCCGTACAGATAGCCGCCCGCCAACTGCCGTGACAGAAGCGTCAGATCGACCGCCATCACGGTGTCGTCCAGCCGGAACTCGGTCACCACCGCGTCCCCGGCGTCGACCATCGGCCCCACCGACCGCACCAGATGCTCGGCGAACCGCTCCTGCAGATGCTCGGTGGTCACCTTGCGGCCCTGCCACTGGAGCCGGTGCAGTTCGAGGAGCCGGCGCAGGGCCGCGCCCACCTCGGCGGGGCGCACGGCACGCCGTTCGACGCCCAGCGAGGTGAGTTTGCGCAGCTTGGCGCGGACCCGCTGCTGGGCCTTGGCCGTCGCGAGCCGTCCGATCAGATCGTCCATCGACGCGCCGGGCAGCTCCAGACACAGCGAGTCCAGCACCCGCCGACGCGGCCCGCGCCAGCTCGCGTAGACCCGCTCCACCGCGCCGCCCGGCCGTACCTCGCGGAAGTCGATCAGCGCGGTGCGGGCGGCCAGGGCGAGCCCCTCGGCGAGGGCGGCGGCGGCCCGGTCGGTGCGCTCGCCGTCCTCGATGAGTACGTCCCCGAAGTCGGAGATCGACCCGCCGAGCGGCACCAGGGCCGGCCACGGCTGTCGTACGAGCATCAGCGGGGCGGCGGCGACCAGTTCACCGCCCTCGCGGACGAGGACGAGCCGGAGCCGGCCGGGTCTGCCGTAGGAGAGCCACCAGGAGTGCAGCCAGGCGTGGCTCTGGAACGGGGTCGCCGCGTCGCACCGCCGGTACAGCCGCCCCCACTCCTCGGCCAGCCGGCCGAACTCCTTCTCGTCCGTGCACAGTTCGGTCCGCGACGCGCCGGTCGCGGTGCCGGTCACCGTGCCGTTCACAGCTGTCCGTGGACGTCGGCGGCGGTGGCCGGGCCGGGCACCGACGGGGTGGGCGCGACCTCCGAGGACCGGCGCGGCCTGACCAGCAGCACCAGCCCGCCGAGCAGCCCGCCCGCGCTCGCGCCGACCAGCCCGGTGACCGTCGAGGACGCCGACGACGCCTCGGTGGGCTTCATCGCGCGGGAGAACTGCAGCAGCTCCACATGGGTGCTGTCCTCGGCGGAGTTGGCGTGCCGGGTCAGCGACCGCGACACGGCGTTGGCCATGTCCGCGGCGAGGTCGGGGCGCGCGGAGGTGGCGGTCACGGCGACCATCGGGGCGTCCGGCGAGGTCGCCGTCTGCACGCTCTCGCGCAGCGTCGACACCGGTACGCCCGCCCACACCTGGGCGTCCCCGAGGACCGCGAGCTGGGTGGCGACCCGGCCGTACGCCTGGGCGAAGCCGAGCGCCGCCGCCGGGTCCGACTTCTCGTCCGGGACGGCGATGACATAGCTCGTGGCCGAGTACTGCGGCGTCTTCAGCTCGCCGTACGCGCCGCCGAGCAGGCCGCCGAGGACGGCGCCCGCGGCCAGCAGGGACCAGGGCGGCAGCCCCTTCGCGCGGACAAGTGCCGTCACCGGTCGGCCGGTTGTACGAGTGGGGTTGTCGGTCATGCGGAACTCACTCCCAGAGTTGCGGCCGTGTAGATGTCCATGAGCCGGTCGGCACTGCGGGCGATGCTGTAGTGGTGCGCCGCTTCGGGTGCCGAGCGCGGCCTCGGGCCCTGCGCGCGGACCTGCCGCAGGGCCCGTACGAACGAGTCGGCGCCGCCCTGGACGCGCCGGGCGAACGGGGCCGCGCCCGGCGGCAGGTCGTCGACGGCCGGGCAGGAGACGTAGAGCACGGGCAGGCCCGCGGCGAGGGCCTCCACGACGGCGAGACCGAAGGCCTCCTCCGTGCTGGGCGAGGCGAGTGCGTCCATGGCTCCTATCAGGGAGGGCAGATCGAGACCCGAACCGCCTTGTGAGGCCTCGGTGTTGGGGCGCTCGCCGGTGAACAGCACCCGGTCGGCGACCCCCGCGGCCTGCGCCGTACGCCGCAGCACGTTCTCCTCCGGGCCGCCGCCGACCAGCAACAGCCAGACGTCGTTGGGGAGTTCGGCCAGGGCCCGGACGAGGACCTCGAATCGCTTGCCGGCCGTCAGCCGTCCGACGCCCCCGACGACGTACGCGCCCTGCGGCAGCCCGAGCCGTCGCCGGGTGCTCTCGCGCCGGGCCGCGTCGAAGCGGAAGCGCGCCACGTCGATGCCGTTCGGTACGACCTCGATGCGCGGCCCGGGCACACCCCAGCGGCGCAGGCGCTCGGCGACCGTGGGCGAGACGGCGACCGTCGCGCGGCCCAGGCGCTCGCTGGCCAGGTAGAGCCCGCGGACGCCCGCGGTGAGCCGCCTGCCCTCCATCTGGGAGTCGCCCAGCGAGTGCTCGGTGGCCACGACGGCCCGTACACCCGCGAGGCGCGCGGCGATCCTGCCGTACACGCAGGCCCGGTAGAGATGCGTGTGGACCACGTCGTACCGGCCGCCGCGGATCTCGCGGACCAGGCGGGGCAGCGCCGACAGGTCCCGGTTGCCGTGCATGCCGAGGTGCATGACGCGTACGCCGTCCGCGGTGAGGTCCTCGGCGACGGCGCCCGGGTTGGTGAGGGTCACCACGTCGCAGTCGACCGGCAGGTGGCGGACCAGGAGGCGCAGTTGCTGCTCGGCCCCGCCCACCCCGAGGCCGGTGATGACGTGCAGGGCCTTCACGGGGTCTCCTTCACCGGGGACTCCGGTGACGCGGGGGAGGGCAGGGACACCGAGGTCGGCACGGGCTCCGGCGGAGTGAGGGGCACCGGGCGGCGGCGGAGCCGGTTGAGGCGGTACTTCAGGAACAGCCGCCAGGAGGTGTCGTTCTCGCCGATGTGGACCCGGGGCAGGGCGAACGGGCCGGTCAGCGGGCCGGGGTCGATCGCGCACCCGTAGTCGTAGCCGGCCGCGCGCACCACGTCGGCGACCCGCTGGTCGACGGTCCCGTACGGGTAGCAGAAGCCGAGGACCTCGCGGCCCGTGAGCTCGGAGAGCAGGGCCCGGCTGCCGCCGACCTCCGCGCCCAGGAGGGCGTCGTCCGCCTTGGTGAGGTCGACGTGGGTGAGGCTGTGCGAGGCGATCTCCAGGCCCTCGGTGTCGGCGAGCCGGCGGATGCCGTCGGCGGTGAGGAGCGGCTTGCGCGGGCCGAGCGGATCCCATTCGTTCGTGCCGCCCAGCCTGCCGGGGAGCACGAAGACGGTGGCGCCGCAGTCCCAGCGGCGCAGTACCGGAAGGGCGTTGTCGGTGAAGTCCGCGTACCCGTCGTCGAAGGTCAGCCCCACGAGGTCCTTCCCCTCGCCGCGGGCACGGGCCGCGAGCAGGTCGGCCATGCTCACCCCGCGCAGGCCCCGGCGCCGCAGCCAGCCGAGCTGCCGGTCGAGGCGGTCGGGCGAGACCGTGATGCGGTACGGGTCGTCCGAGCAGTCGCCCACCGAGTGGTACATCGCCACCCACAGGGGCGCGGCCGGGCGCGGGTCGGTACGGGTCAGGTCGGGGGTGTCAGCGGAAACGGACATGCGGCAGCCTTCGTGTGACGGAGCGGAGGGCGGTACGGAAGGCGGGCGCGACGGCCTTGACGCCGAGCACCCGGAGCAGCAGGACGTAGACGACGGTCACGGTCAGACCGCCGGCGGCCAGGGCGAGTTCGGGGGAGTCCACGCGGCTCGCGCAGAAGGCCCCCGCGACGGCCGCGCACACGGCGGCCCGGACCGGCTTGGAGAGTTCGTGGACGACCCGTCGGGTGTGGATCGGTACGCTGCGCCGCTCGCCCATGCCGGACAGCAGCAGGGCCGCGGTGACGGTGATCCCGATCGCGTTGGCGGCGGCGATCCCGCGCACGCCCCAGGCATCGACGGTCCCGGCGCCGATCCAGGAGGTGGCGACGATGCCCGCCGCCATCGCGGCCAGCGGGTACCAGGTGGGCCGGCCGGCCGAGAAGTACGTCCGCACCAGCGCGCCCACCAGCGTGTGCCCGAGCAGTCCGACGGAGTAGACCCGCATGACGGTGGCCGTCGCAGCCGTGTCCTGAGCGGTGAACGCGCCCCGCTGGAAGAGAAGGTTGATGATCTGCGGCGCGCACGCGAACACCGCTGCGGCGCCCAGCAGCACCATGCAGGAGGCGACCGCCACGTCACGCTCCACACGGGTGCGGGCCCGCTCGGTGTCGCCCTCGGCGAGAGCCTGCGCGAGCACCGGGAAGGTGACGGTGCACAGCATCAGCGAGAGCGTCATCGGGATCTGGGCCACCTTCTGCGCGTAGTTCAGATGCGAGATGGCCCCGGAGGGGAGGGTCGAGGCGAGGAAGCGCTCGATGAGGACCTGGGACTGACGGCACAGGGCGAACATCAGCACGGGCGCGATGAGGGCGAGTTCGACCGAGTGCTTCACGGAGGGGCCCGGGCCGTCGGCGACCTCGGAGGCCTCGGTGACTTGGGTGGCCTTGGTGGCTTCGGTGCCGTCGAGGGATGACGGGCCCTGTGCGGCAGCGGCAGCGGCAGTGCCAGCGGCTTCGCCTCCAGCCTCCGGGCCGGACCGGCGGCGGCCGAAGAGCTGCCGGGCGAGGGAGGGCGCCTGGGCCGCCACCATCAGACAGCCGCCCACCGCGACGCCGACGGCCGCAGACCGTACGCCCCAGCGGTCGCCGAGGACGAACATCGCCGTGATGATGCCGGTGTTGTAGGCGACGTAGATGGCCGCCGGCGCAAGGAAGCGGCGGTGCGCGCGCAGGGCCGCGCTGCAGTATCCGGCGAGCCCGAAGCTCAGGACGCAGGTCGCGGTCAGCCGCGTGCAGTCGACGGCGAGCCCCGGGTCGGGCAGCCCCGGCGCGAGGGCCGCGACCAGGTAGGGAGCCCCGGCCATCAGCAGTGCCGCGACCGCCACGAAGGCCAGCGCGAGGCGCGGCAGCGTCGAGGCGACGAGCGCGCGTACGGGGTCGGCACCGGTGCCGCGCGCCCGTCGGGCGACCGCCAGGCTGAACGCCGGGACCAGTACGAACGCCATCCCGTCCTCGATCAGCAGCGTCGCCGCGACCTCCGGCACCGTCCACGCCACCAGAAAGGCATCCGTCTCGGTCCCGGCCCCGAAGAGATGCGCGAGCGCCTGATCCCGCCCGAGACCGAGCAGGGCACCGGCGATGGAGAGCACAGCGGTGACGAGCGTGGCCTTGGCGAGGAACCCACGGGTGGGCGGGTCGACTTCCCCAAGGGGAGCGACCCGGGCCGCGGGCACCACGACGGGGCGCTCGGCGGCACCATCGCGGCGGTGCCGCCCGGCCGCCTTCGTGCCGTGCTGCCCGGCCGCGGGCCCCGGGCCTCGGTGGCCTGCGGCTCCCATCGCCTCGCGCTTCCCGGCCGCGGGGCCGCGCACCTTGGCTGCGGATACCGGGTTGTGCCTGTCGGCCGGGGGGCCCTCGCCCGGAGGCGCTGCCTCGGGTACGGGTCCGGGTGCGGGTGCCGCACCGCGCTCCGCGCCCCCGGCCTCGGGTGCCGCCCCACGACGGTCCTTGGCCTCCGACCCCGTCGCATGACGGTCCCCGGCTTCCGGCCCCGACCCACCACGACTCCCGGCCCGGACCACCGCATCCTCCCCCTCCGCCCGTGAGGGCGTCACCGTCATCGGTCCCCGGCCTCCTTGGAGGCCAGCGCCCACCAGGCGCCGAGGCCGAAGAGGACCGCGGTCAGGGCGGTCGAGGGGCCGCCGATGTCGGCGTACGCGAAGTCGACGAGCTGCCAGGTCAGCAGCCCGCACGCGACCAGCGCGCAGTCGAGGCCGCCCGGCGTCAGTTGCCGTTCGTGTACGGGCCGACGTTCGCGAAAGAGTCTGCGCAGCCCGCACACCAGCAGGGCCAGCCAGCTCCCGGCCAGTGCGAGGAGCCCCAGGAGCCCCTGCTCGCTGAGGATCAGCAAGTACATGTTGTGCGGCGACAGGAGCGGCTGGCGTTTGAAGCCGGCGCCCGCGCCCTCCGTGTCGCTGCCCGACGACAGCGCGAGCGAGGCGTTCCCGTCGCGATGGTCGGGGAAGCCCTTCAGCCCGACCCCGGTCAGCGGCTGGTCGCGCCACATGTCGACCGCCGCCGCCCACATCGTGTAACGGTCCGTCACCGACTGGTCCGGCGCGTCCGCGACCTGCGTGATGCTGCTGATCCGCTCCTGGAGCATCGCGGTGCCCACGCCGAGCCCGCCCACGAGGATCACCGACGCGGCGGCCACCGCCGCGAACACCTGCACCGCCCGCCGCATCCCGGCGAGCGTCAGCTGGACCCCGCAGGTCACGGCCGTCGCGATCCAGGCGCCCCGGCTGAACGACAGGGCCAGCGGCAGCAACAGGGCGAGCGCGCACACCGCCGCCGCGGTCCGCTGCCGGCCCGGCCCCGCGCCGAGCGCGAGACCGAGCGAGCACACCACGCCGAAGGACACGACCGTCGCCATCCCCATGACGTCCGCCGCCCCGAACGTGCCGACCGCCCGGATCTCCTCGCCCATGTACGAGGCCCCGGTGCCGGTCACGTACTGATGGACCCCGATCGCCCCCTGCCACAGCGCGAGCCCGATGAGCGACCAGGCGACCAGCCGCGCGTCCCGGCGGTCGCGGATCAGCAGCATGACCGCCGCGGGGACGAGCACGAAGATCTGCAGATAGCGCACGAGTCCGGTGATCCCCGCCCCCGGCGAGGCCGCCCCCGCCGCGGCGAGCGCGATCCCGACGACGGGCAGCGCGAACACGACGGCGGCGGTACGGGACAGGGGGCGCCGGCGGTCGCGTACGAGACGGATCGCGCAGTACAGCACGACCAGACCGGACACGGCGTCGGCGACGGTGCCGCCTCCTCCGTCGCCACCCCCGGAGACCGGCAGCGCCATCATGGCGACGAGGGCCACCACGGGCAGTACGGGAAGGAAGCGGCGCGGCGCCGACGCGATGGCCGGGAGAGGAGGAGCGGTCAACAGCTGGGTCACGCGGTCAGCTCCCCGTCGGGCGCACGAGCGCGGCGGCCGTGCGCAGCAGGATGCACACGTCCTGCCAGAGCGACCAGTTGTCGATGTACGCGTTGTCGAACCGGCAGCGGTCCTCGATCGAGGTATCACCGCGCAGCCCGTGGATCTGCGCGAGCCCGGTGATCCCGGTCCGCATCCGGTGGCGGGCCGCGTAACCGGGGTACGTCTGGCTGAACTGGCCCACGAAATAGGGCCGTTCGGGCCGCGGGCCGACCAGGCTCATGTCGCCCCAGAAGACGTTCCACAGCTGGAGCAGCTCGTCCAGCGAGGTCCGGCGCAGGAAGCGGCAGAACCAGCCCATCTCGTGCTCGTTCGCCACGCTCCACCGCGTCGCCGCCTCGTGCGCGTCGACCGGCCGGTGCGTACGGAACTTCAGCAGCGTGAACGGCCGCCCGTCCTTGCCGATCCGCTCCTGCCGGAACACCACCCCGGGCCCGTCGCCGATCCGCAGCACGACCGCGCACACCAGCAGCACCGGACTGACCATCAGCAGCAGCACCCCGGACACCAGTACGTCCAGCAGCCGCTTCCCGGCGCTCCCGTACAGCCGCCCGACCGGCAGCGGCCGGCAGGCGAATCCCGCGAGCCGGTCCGCTCTCTCGTACGCCGGGGAGTCCGCGTCCACCTCCCACACCGCGCAGCCCGACTCGCCCAGCGCCCGCAGCAGCGGCCCCTGTTCGGTGCGCGCGGCGGGGCCCACGACGAGTACGTCCTGCACGCCGTTCTGGATGAGCGCCCGCTGGACCTCCTCGCCCGTGGTCAGGACCGGCAGTCCTTCGCCGCCGGACGTCTCGTCGGAGACGACGCCCACCGGCCGTACCCCGCACGCCTGGTGGCGCAGGAAGGCGGCCGCCACGCGCTGTGCCGTCGCGGCCCGGCCGACCACCAGGGCCGCGCGCGGACGCCGAAGCAGCGCCCGGCGCCGCCGCCCGTGCACGGCGCCGCGGCCCAGGCAGCTCGCCGCCGACTGCACCGCGCAGCCGAGGACCAGGGTGCGGGCCGACAGCGCGTGGTCCGGGGAGTACGCCGCGAGCAGGGCCGCGAGCGCGCACCAGCCCACCGCGATCCGGCCGCAGACGGCGGGCAGTTCGTCCAGCACGGCGGGGACGGGCGCGGCGCGGTACAGCGACCCGTGCGCGTTCAGCCACAGCACCGCGAGCACCAGCGAGGCGAGCGGAAGCGGATGCGTCCAGGGCAGCACGAGGCCGCCGCCGAGCAGTGCCGCGCAGACGTCCACGGCAGGCAGCGGCAGCCGCGAGGCACGCCGTACGAACGGCCGTCCGCCGCTGGGGAATCTGAAGCCGCCGGCGGCCTCGCGGGGCGGGATGACCGAGACGGGCGAGAATCCGTGGTCCGTCGCCCGCGGCCGGCCGCCGGGGGAGGGAACGGTACTTTCCGCAGTCACGTGTGGATGGACTCCCTGCACTCGGTGGCTTCCACGCCCGTGTTCCGTCCTCTGGGCCGCGTCGACCGCGTCGGCCGGGTGCCGATCAGCTCGCGGTACACCTGGGCGACGGCCTTCGCCATGCGCCCGATGTCGTGCGTGGTCGTTACGTACCGGCGTCCCTGGTGGCCGAGCGACTCGCGCAGCAGCGGGTCGAGCAGCAGCTCGGCGACGGCCGCGGCCAGTTCGGCCGGCCGGTCCGGCGGCACCAGACAGCGCGGTCCCTGGCCCGGCGGCAGGCTCTCGCGCGCCCCGTCCACGTCGGTGATCACGACGGGCCGCCCGCAGGCCATGGCCTCCAGCGGCGCCAGCGCCATGCCCTCCCAACGGGACGGCAGGACCACCAGATCGGCGGCCTGGTACCAGGGCACGGCCTCGGGGACGGCCCCGGCGAACAGCACCGACTCGGGAGCGGCGGCCCGCAGCGCCTGGGCGTCCGGACCGTCACCCACCAGCACGAGCCGCGCCTGTGGCACCCGTCGGGACACCTCGCGCCAGGCGTCGAGCAGGACGTCCTGCCCCTTCTGCCGGCACAGCCGCCCGACGCAGACGACGAGGGGCGCTGCCGGATCGACCCCGTCGAGCAGCGGAATCCCGGCCCGTACGGTGTCGACCGACGCCGGGTGGAAGCGCTCCGGGTCGACCCCGTTGGGGATCACGGTGAACCGCCCGGCGATCCCTGACCGCCGTCCGGTCCGCCGCTCGGCCTCGCTGACGCACACCACCCGGGAGGCCCAACGCGCTCCGAGGCGCTCCCAGTTGAGGGCGAGCAGCCCGGTGACCCCGCCGGCCGCCTCGAACGACCAGGCGTGCGGCTGGAACACGGTCGGCACCCGCCCGCGCACGGCGAGCCGCGTCGCGAGTCCTGCCTTGGCGCTGTGCGCGTGCACCAGGTCGGGGTCCACCTCCCGCACGACCTGGCGCAGACTCCGTACCTCCTGCGCGAGCCACGGCCCGGGCGAACGGGTCGCGTGCCAGGTCCGTACGTCGCAGCCCAGCGCCTCGGCCGCCGCGGCGAGCGCGCCGCCCGCCGGACAGGCGATGGTGACGTCGGTCCCGGCGGCCAGCTGGGCCCGTACGAGATCCGTGATCACGCGGGCCACCCCGCCGTCGACGGGCTGGGAGACGTGCAGGACCCGCGGCCGGAAGCCGGGCGGTGACAGTTGCATGCGTGCGTTCCTCGCTCACGTGTGGCGCTCGGAGGGGCTCAGGGGGAGGTCACTGGGGAACTCACGGGGAAGGGGGAAAGTCGGGGAAGTCGGGGGAAGAAGTCAGCGCTTCGCGTCGACGGCGACGAACAGCGCTCCGGCCCAGGCCGTGTCGCGCGGCGACACCAGGCGGAAGTCCAGCCGGTCACCGCCGTGCCGCAGCCCCTTGTCGAGCTCGAAGACGTCGGAGTCGTACCCGAGCGTGTTGGGATACGCGGGTGTGCGTCCCGGGGCCGTCCGGCCGGGCTCGCTGATGGTCGAGTTCAGTACGTCGTCTCGGGGGTTCGCGCCGTCGGCCAGACGGGTCGTCAGGCCGCCTGCCGACAGGGTGAACGAGCCGCCGGTCCGCCCGCGGTCACCGTTGTAGGCGACGAGCCCCGCACGCCCCTCGGCGCCCTTGGGGAACCTCATGCCGGGCAGCCGGACCGTCCGGTCCCCGCCCGGGCCCAGCGGGTCGAAGCCGTCCCACATCGCCAGGTGCCGCAGCGGCTCGGACTCCTTCTCGTACGCCACCATCAGCGTCCAGCCGCCCCAGGCCCCGGCCGCCGAGTGGCCCATCGCCACGTTGACCTGCGCCACGGTGTAGGCGCCCGCGCCGCTGGAGCGCACCAGAGCGGTGACGTCCGCCGAGGCCTGGAACGCGTCCGCGCCGTGCGCGACCCGGTGCCCGACGACCGTGTCGGCGAGCACCTCCTTGTACTGGCCGCCCGGCTCGGCGATCAGCACCCGCCCGTTGTCCTTGGGCGGCTTCTGCTCACCGACGCGGAGGTTGCCGCCCCAGTACAGCCGCGCGTACGAGACCCGGGCGCCGGACGGCGGACGGACCTCGGCGCGGCTGGAGTTGTAGGTGTTCGGGTCGTTGTCGACGTCGATGTAGAACATCTCGAAGTCGTCGTTGTCGTCGTTCGTGGCCGCCCGGCCCTCGCGTGCGGCGGGACAGGACGCCGCCGAGCGCTCGACGGGCCGCCGGCAGGTGATGGACGAGTTGGCGGCCCGGACGATCCCGCCGTGCTGGAGTGCGCGGTACCGCTGGGTGAAGGCGAGACTCTCGGCCTCGGCGGCCGCCGGCGCGGGTGAGGGTGTCGAGGCCGTCGGCGCTGTTGACGTCGTGGGCATGGCAGGCGCGGCAGCCGCCGGTCCGCCCGGTGCCCACAGCGAGGCGAGGGAAAAGACACCCACCATCCCACGGCGCAGCAGAGGACCCAGGGAATTGCGCATGACCGGCGTTGCCCTTTCGGGGGAATTAGGGAAGAGGTTCTGACCCTGCGGACGGACAGGCTGTGGACATCAGATGAGTGCCGCCATGACTCCCCGTCTGTTTCAAGCGGCCTGAGGAGGAACGCAACTGTAGCCGCTATCCGTATTTATCCGTGAAACTCGTCAAGTGTGTCGTAATCATGCTGCATACACTGGTTGACGCCGTGTCGGGCGCAGGCTCCGTGGTGGGCCCCGCCTGCGCCCGTTACCCGGTCCGGGACTTCACCCATTTGGTGGCACAACCCGCGCCGGTGCCGCGCGTTGATCCAGAGCCGGGCACCCCGCCCGGATTGTTGTGTCAATCCCAAGGAGCACCTCTCCATGTCGCGTATCGCGAAGGGCCTGGTCCTTACCTCCGTTGCCGCCGCCGCCATGGCGGGCACCGGTGGCGTCGCCGCCGCCGACAGTGACGCGCACGGCTTCGCCGCCCACTCCCCGGGCGTCCTGTCGGGCAACCTGGTCCAGGTCCCCGTCCACGTGCCGGTCAACGTCTGCGGCAACACCGTGAACGTCATCGCGCTGCTGAACCCGGCGTTCGGCAACGAGTGCGTCAACGACTGACGTCGCTGCGCAGCCCTTGACCGGCCGTCCTCCCGCAGGGAGGGCGGCCGGTCCGCGTTGCCCCGAATGGAGGGAGGGGCGCCGAGAGCCCGGGGAACGCCCGGGCATGGCGCCTCACCAGGGACAACGGACGCGGCGGCGGGCCCGGGCCGCTACGGAGCGCGGTCGTTCGGTTGCAGGAGGTGCTCACCGATTCCACGGTGAGCACAAGATCCGTACGCACCACCGAAAGGACCCCTCCATGCGTGCTCTGCCCGCACGGCGTATCGCGGCCCCCGCACTCTGCGCCACGCTTCTGCTCGGGATCGCCGGACCGGCCGCCGTGGCCGCCGACCACGACTCGACCCGCGACGCCCGTTCGATAGCGGCCAAGGCGCCGGTGCCCGGAGCGGACGCTCTGCTGGCGCAGGTCAAGAGCCTCGGCGACGTCGGCGGAGTGCTCACTCCGGTCACCGACCTGCTCAACGCCGTGCTCAAGGCCGACAACGGCCAGCTCCCCGCCGCCGACGCGGCCAAGCTCGCCGACGCGGTGAAGGCCGCCATCGCCAAGGCCACCGCCGCCGCCCCGGCCGCGGGCGCGCTGACCCCGCCGGTCAAGGCCGAGCGGGACCAGGCCGTGCCGACCGCGCCGCCCACCCCGACGGCCCCGGCCAAGCCGGCCGCCCCGACCGCGCCCGCCGTTCCGTCGGTACCGGCCAAGCCCGCCGTTCCGGCCGTGCCCGACACCGCGACGTCGCCGGTCGTGCCGAGCACCCCGGCCACCCCCACGACCCCCGCCAAGCCCGCCGCCCCGGCCACGCCGGTCACCCCCGTCACGCCGGTCGCCCCGCCGGCCGCGCTGCCGGAGGTGCCGAAGCTTCCGGCGGCCCCCGCGCTGCCGCTGCCGAGCGGCGCCGAGCGTGCGGTCGCCGAGGTCCCGCTCGACCTCAAGGCCGACGCGCTCAAGGCCCTGCAGGCCGCGGTCGACTCCCTGGTCAAGGCCGCCACCAGCGGTGACGTCGCCGGTGTCGCGGCTGCCGCGCTGGCCGTCGTGACCGGCCTCGTCAACGTCGTCGTCGCCACGGTCCTCGGCGGCGGCCTGCCCGCGGCCAACCTGCCGGGTCTGCCCAAGCTGCCCCTGCCGACGGGCGCGCTGCCGCTGCCCACCGGCGGGCTGCTGCCCTCCTGAGTCGCACATCCAGGCCGTCGGGCCGGCCCGTCAACCGGGCCGGCCCGACGGCTGTTTTCATATGAGGGATCCCATTTGAGGATTTGACACACCCTTCAATTGGGTGGCTTCCGGAATTTTTCGGCGAACGGAGTTTCCGCCCGGAACGGGAATCGTTGGGCAGTGCGCAGTTCAGCGAAATTTCCCTCCGGCGACGCGAGTTGCCGACGAAAGGAACACGATGAAGTCCCTGAAGGCCGCCGCTGTCGTCGCCGGGTCCCTGGTCATCGCTGCTGCCGCAGCGCCCGCCTTTGCCGCCGACCTCACGCCCTCCAGTCTCAACGGCGGCCTCGACTCGGCGCTCACCTCGCTCACCAACGAGCCGGTGGACGCCGCGGACGCCATGCCCCTGCAGTCGCAGTCGAACGCCCTCGACACGTCGAACAAGGACTCCGTGCTGAATACCGTCGACGGCGCGACGAAGGCCCTCAACTCGGCGGAGGGCCCCACGGGGCTCCTGGGTGGACTTCCCCTCCAGAAGTGACTTCGGAGGTAACTCCGGACGCGGCATCGGACGTAACTCCGGAAGTGACGAAGGGCCGGTTCCGCATCTCGCGGAGCCGGCCCTTCGTCCTGTTCTCCGATTATCCGCGCCGTTCCGATTGTTCTTTCCGGCCGTTCGACGCCGTCCCCCGTTCGTGTGGAGACCCGGCCGGAAATCCCCCGGGCGAGTGAGAAACGGAGCGGGCGCATTCCGGTGCGTCGATACGGTTCCGCGGTGACCTCAACATCAAGCGAAACGCGTCCTTTCCGTGCCGCCGACCTCGGCACGCTCGTCGTCATGGCGTGGAGCGGCGAACACCCCGACGGCGACATGCCCTTCCTGCTGGCCTACTCGCTCGGTGACGGCGCGGGCGGCCCCGAGGGCTCCACGGCCGCCGTCGAGCAACTGCTGCACCGCACCGGCCTGCCCATCGGCGACGAGATCGTCGACGGCACCCGGCAGCCCAGCTTCCCCGTCGGTCTCCTCGTCGAGGCCGGCCAGGCCGTCGTCACCATGGCCCACCTCAACGCCCAGTGCTCGGTGCCGCCGGAGTGGCTCGCCGCGGTCGGCGAGCGCGGCTACGCCTACTTCCTGTTCACCACCCGCCCCTGGCCCGAGGCCGAGCCGGGCAAGCCCGTCGCGCCGGAGGCCCTGGCCGCCTTCGCCGGTGACGAGAAGACCCTGAACAGCGCGGCGCACGCCCTCCTCCCGGCCCGCAGCCTGCGCGGCTGACGATGCGCACAGCGGGCGCCGGCCGCGCGTTCGCCCTGCTGCTGGTGATCACGGGCGCGGCCGGACTGCTGGCCTCCTGGGTCATCACCATCGACAAGTTCAAGCTGCTGGAGGACCCGGACTTCACCCCGGGCTGCAGCCTGAACCCGGTCGTCTCCTGCGGCAACATCATGAAGAGCGACCAGGCCTCCGCCTTCGGGTTCCCCAACCCGATGCTCGGTCTGGTCGCCTACGGCATCGTGATCTGCGTCGGCATGAGCCTGCTGGCCGGCGCGGCGTTCCCACGCTGGTACTGGCTGACGTTCGACGCGGGCACGCTGTTCGGCGTCGGATTCGTGACGTGGCTCCAGTACGAGTCGCTGTACAGCATCAACGCGCTGTGCCTGTGGTGCTGCCTCGCCTGGATCGCCACCGTCGTCATGTTCTGGTACGTCACGTCGTTCAACGTACGAAATGAATTCCTGCCCGCACCCGGCTGGGTGAAGGGATTCCTCGCCGAATTCACGTGGGTGCCGCCGGTTCTGCATCTGGGGATCATCGGAATGCTCGTGTTGACGCGTTGGTGGGACTTCTGGACGAGCTGACAATTGCATCCACCGGGGGAATTTTGCTCTGATGTCGTTCGCCGGGTCGTTACGCGTTTCGGACGCACCCCCCGAATCCCGAAAGGCCCGTACCTGAGATGAAGTCGACCACCCGAGGAACTCTTGCCGCCGTCGTCACCTGTGTGGCGGCCGCCGTCGCGACGCCCGCCGTCGCGGCCGACGGGATCCCGGTCGCCGTACCGCTGGACGGTGTGGAGAACTCGCTGAACATGGAGATGCCCAGGATCGGCGGCACCCTGCCGCTGCCCACGCCGGGCAGCCCCGACGGGCCGCGGTACGTCGAGGGCCGGCTGCTGCCGGACCGGGCCGTCCCGCAGCTGCCGGTCACCAGCGACCTGCCGTCCCTCGACCTGCGTACGCCGGTGCCGCGCGTGCTCGGGGACACCTTCGACCACGTCGCCGCCAGCACGCCCACGTCGGACCTGCGTGCCCTGACGCCGGGTGCCTCGTTGGACGCTCCGTTGACCGCACCTCAGGCGGACAAGCTCGGTCTCCCGGCCCCGAAGCTGCCCGAGGTCGGTCTTCTGGCCCCGGTTCTGCAGGCGGCACCGGGGGCGACCCTGGGCCTCGCGCCCGGGCTGTAGGCACAACGGGCCCCACCCGGCCAACCGGCCGTCCGGGCCCGACAGTTCATGGAGGAGTACGGGTGGCAGTGGCGAACGGTACGCGGCGAGACGTCCTGAGAGGGCTGCTCGTCGCGGCCGTCACCGCCGCCCTGGCACCGCTCGTCGCGGCCTCGCGCCCGTCGCGCCCGTCGAGCGCCGAGCCACCCCCGTCCGGTGAACCGGGCGGGCGCGGGGCCGAGTTCGGGACTGATCTCGCGTCCGGGTTCGACGAGATGTACCGCGGACGACGGATCCGCGGGGTCAAGGACACCGCAGGCGTCAGAGCCGCCGCTGACGCGGCCCCCGCCGGACAGTGGCGAATCACCGTGGACGACCGGCCGTTGCACCTCATGCGGCGGGCCGACGGCGGCTATCTGACCATGATCGACCACTACCAGTCGTATCCGACGCCGCTCGCCGCCGTCCGCGGGGCCGTCGACGAACTGGGCGGCACACTGCGGCTGCGCGCGGTGGCCGCGGAGGCGGGGCCGGGGGAGGGGCACGGGCATGGCGTACACGCGTAAGAACGTGAGCGCGCTGACGAAGGCCGAGCGGCGCAGGCTCGTCGGCGCGTTCCTGGAGATCAAACGCACCGGCGAGTACGACGAGTTCGTCCGCATGCACATCGACCACTACGTGTCGGACGGCGAGGGCGGGCTGCGTACGGCCCATATGGCGCCCTCCTTCCTGCCCTGGCACCGGCGGTTCCTGCTGGAGCTGGAGCGGGCGCTGCGGCGGGTCGACTCCGGGGTGTCCGTGCCGTACTGGGACTGGACGAAGGACCGGACGCCCGCCGCCTCGCTGTGGGGGGAGGACCTGCTCGGGGGCAACGGGCGGCGCTCCGACCGGCAGGTGACGACCGGGCCGTTCGCCTACCGGCACAAGAAGTGGGTCGTCAAGGAGTCGATGACCGACGGCGAGTACCTCATGCGTGACCTCGGCCGCCCCCACGATCCGCTCGCCCTCCCGACCGCGGACGAGCTCGCGCGGGCCCTCAAGGATCCCGTGTACGACACTTCGCCCTGGGACTCCACCTCCTCCCGCGGCTTCCGGAACAAGCTCGAAGGGTGGGGGACCGGGCAGGGCAACGACGCCTGGCGCAACCACAATCGCGTGCACCGCTGGGTCGGCGGGCACATGCTCGGCGGCGCCTCGGTCAACGACCCCGTCTTCTGGCTGCACCACTCCTTCGTGGACCTGCTCTGGACCCGCTGGCAGAAGCGGCACAAGGGAGCCCGGTATCTGCCCGCGTCGCCGCCGGAGCTCGGGGACCGGCAGCGGGGGCGTGTGGTGGCGCGGCACGAGGAGATGCCGCCGTGGGGCATGACACCGGACGAGCTGGAGGACCACAGCCGGATCTACCGGTACGTCTGATCCACAGGTGGACAGGGGAAAGCCCCCGGTGGTGTGTACCGCCGGGGGCCTTCGCGTGTGTGCGGTGGCTCAGTGGCCGTAGCCCTTGGGGCCGGGGTGGCCCTTCGGGCCGTCGTCGAGGTTCGCGCACTTGTTGCCGAACGTCGGGTTCAGCAGGGCGATGACGTTCACGGTGTTGCCGCAGAGGTTGACCGGCACGTTGACCGGGACCTGGATGACGTTGCCCGACAGGACGCCGGGCGAGCCGACGGCCTTGCCCTCGGCGCCCGCGTCCGCCATGGCCAGACCGGCTCCACTGATCACAACGGCACCCGTGCCGAGGGCCACACCGGCCGCCTTCGCGATGCGAGACTTCACGTTCACTCCTTCGATTTCGGTGAGCGCGGCTGCTCCGACGCGACCGCACAGACCGTTCAACGCGAGGGCCCACAGGGGGTAACGGTGCTCATCCGGGCATCATCCACCAAGATGCTTCATATGGGGCGATAAAGCATATGAGTGTCCCCTTGTTCGATTCCTGGTTCGAGGTGCCCCGGCCTACTGGCGTGTGCAGCGGCCCTTCGGGCTGGTGGCCGGGGGGCTGCACTGGAGGCTGTAGTCCGCCGACTCCGTGCTCAGGTAGCGGCCGACGCAGGTGGCCGGCGTGGTCCTGCCGCGGTCCGCGCAGAAGCTCAGGGCGGCGCGGCCGTCGGTGAACGGGCCCGGGGCGTAGATGACCCAGAAGCCCGGGCGGAGCGAGGCGTAGTCGTCGCTGCGGACGTAGACCGCCTCGGGGACGGACTTGCGGACGGCCGCGAGGCGTTGGTCCCGCGTGGCGGTGCCGGAGCCGACCGGTTCGGAGAACAGCTGGGCGATCCACCGGCCGTCGGTGGCGGGCGCGGTGGGCGCCTCCTTGGACGGGGACGCGGCCGGCTGCGAGGCCTCCTTCGACGGCGCGGGTGCCGATTCGGGCGTGGGCGTCTGCTTCGCGGACGGGGAGGTCGCGGTGCCGGACGCCGAAACGCCGCCGCCCTTGGCCTTGCCGTCGTCGTCCGTGTTGCGCAGGTTCAGGACGAGCGCGGTCGCGGCCGTCGCGAGGGCGGCGACCACGACGGCGACGGTGGCGATGAGGGCCGGGCGCCGCCTGCGCCCCGGCGGAGGCACGTTCTGGACGCGCGTCGGGTGTTCGCCGACCGGCTCGGCGGGCACGGGAGCGCCATGGACCGTGCTGCCGGGCCCGGACGCGGGACCGCCGACGACCGTGCCGCCGGACGCGGGCGGTACGGGCAGGACGTGCGTCGGCGCCGTCGTGGGGCCGGGCGGCAGCGGGGCCGTCGCCGTCGGCAGCGCCCAGTCCGGAGTCGTACCCGACTCGACCTGCGCCAGCATCGCGTCCAGTTGCGCCGCGTCGGGGCGGGCCGCCGGATCCCGTACGAGCAGGGCCTGGAGCACGGGCGAGAGCGGGCCGGAGCGCACCGGCGGCGGTACGGCCTCGTCGAGGACGGCGGCGAGGGTGCCCAGGGTGGTGCCCCGGCGCAACGGGCTGACGCCCTCCACGCAGACGTACAGGACGAGCCCCAGGGACCAGAGGTCGGACGCCGGGTCGTCGTCGTTGCCGCGGATCCGCTCCGGGGCGATGTACTCGGGGGAGCCGATGAGTTCGCCGGTCGCCGTCAGCGCGGTCGACCCCTGGAGGGCGGCGATGCCGAAGTCGGTGAGCACGGCGGAACCGTCGGCGCGCAGCAGGATGTTGGCGGGCTTGACGTCCCGGTGCTGGATGCCCGCCGCGACCGCCGCGCGCAGGGCGGCGAGCACCTGACGGCCGAGCCGGGCGGCCTCCGAGGGTGCCAGCGGGCCGTCGGCCAGCCGCTCCTGGAGCGAGACTCCGTCCACCAGCTCCATGACGAGCCAGGGGTGCGGGTCGTCGTCGATGATGTGGTGGATCATCACGACGTTCGGGTGGCTGATCCGGGCGAGCGCCCGCGCCTCGCGCAGCACCCGCTCACGGACGGAGTGGGAGGCCGCCGCGTCGTGCCGGACGGCCTTGAGGGCGACCTCGCGGTGCAGCACGCTGTCGCGGGCCCGCCACACCGTCCCCATACCGCCGCTGCCGAGCCGCCCGAGCAGCTCGAACCGCCCGTCGACCATGTCCCCCGATGCGTTCATGGCGGACAGATTAGTGGGGCTCGCCCGGTCCTCAGGACGTCGGGTGCGTACGTCCGAAGCAGCGCTCCAGTTCGTTCAGCTCGTAGAACGTGCTGCCCTTGGCCACCGGGCGGCAGCCCTGCTTGAACGCGGTCTCCTTCTCGTTGTAGAGCATGCGTACGAGATAGGTGTGGCCCTTGCGGAACACGTCCCACTGGATGTTCGCGGCCATGGGCGCCACGGACGCGCCGCGCCAGGGGTTGTCGGCGTAGGTGTACGGGCGCTGGGCGGTCACCGGCTTCGTACTGCCCGGCAGGCCCATCAGCGCGGCCAGCGGGATGATCTCCTCGGCGTGGGTGAAGCGCAGCTCCGCGCCGAGGTCGCTGGTGCCGTCCCGCCTGGCCTCGGCCTTCTTGAAGAAGTCGTCGAGCAGCACGCCGGCCATCTTGTAGGTGATGTCGCTGTCGGCGAAGCCGGGGCCCTTCTCGTAGAAGTCCTCGGCGTCGCTCAGATACCCGAACCAGGCGGCGTCGCGCGGCGCGATGTACCGCTCCATGTGCCAGCCACGGCCGCCCGGGCTCTCGGCGCTCATCGCGGGGGCGATGCCGTAGAGGTTGTAGACCGCCTCGGCCGCGTCGACGTCGCTGCCGATGTCCGAGAACCCTCCCGCGGAGATCCGCGCGACGAACGCCGGTTTGAAGATCTTCTTCAGTACGTTCACGGCGGCGCGGTGCGTGGCCGGCTGGTCGGTGACGCTCTTGAGGGTGTCCGCGAGCCGCTTGTCGTTGTCGATGTAGTCGCGGTACGCGGCGCCCCCGGCCGCCTTGTGGAAGTACAGCAGGTCCTCGTCCGCGCGGGCGGGCCCGATCAGCGGCTTCAGCGCCGGGTCGGCCTCGGCGAGCGCGGTCGCGAACTCGCCCGCGCTGTCCACCGCGCGCCCCTGCCCGGAGCTGACGACGTCGATCGGCTCACCGTCCTTCGCGATGCGCGCGAACAGCCCCGGGAGCCGCTTCTCCATGCGTACGGCGGTGTCCTGGATCTCCTGCCTGCCGCGTCCGCTCAGGTTCCCGTACCCGACCTTGGCCATGGCGCTGAGCAGCGCCCGCACTTGAGGTCCGAACTCCTTGCCCGCCCTGGTCAGCTGGCCCTCGCTCGCCGCCCGGTCCCACAGCTTGAGGACGAGGTCCCCGTCCTCGCTGTCGGTCGCTGCACGGGACCCGTGCCGGGAGACGTTCTCCGTGAACACGGGCTCGAATCCGCGGGGTACGGCTTGGTACGTGCGCGGGTTCTGGCCGGGTTCGTACGAGGCTTTCGTCCCGTAGCTGTCGCTGTTGCTGTACCTGCCGCTGCTGTTGCGGCCTTCGGCCGAACTGCCGACCGGGTGGCTTGCGGCGTGGGCCGGCAGCGCGCCGGAGAGGAGGGCGCACAGGGCGAGGGCGGGAGTGAGGCCGGGGGCAAGACCGAGGGAGAGGCGTCTCGTGGGTCGTCGCTTCATGGGTGGGCCGTCGTTTCGTCGGGCGGGGAGGCCGTGTCCGCGGTTGTGGCCTCTGGGAGGGGTTCGAACGATCCGTCGCGGAGGATCGAACGCTCCGTCGCGGATCGAACGATCCGCCGCATCGTTTCCGCCGCGGGCCAACGGCCGGTGACCTGGGCGTGGCTTGTTTCCGACCGGTGGTCCATGGGGGGACCATGGGCTGGTCAAGGGTGGGTTTGCCGGTTCTCGGCCGCGTTGTGACCGGCCGGGCGGTGGCGTGACACCGGGTCCATTTTCGGACAGTTTTCGGATCCCGAACGGTGAATGACGCCTGGTTCGGGCGCCCCTGAGGTGCTCAAGACACTCAAAGCGGGCCGGGAGAGCGTCGGGCGATGTCGCGCGTGTCCGCCGCGGTTGCTCGCGGAGAGATGCTCCGACCAGCAAAAAGCCCTCCCGGAGGGGAGGGCGGGGATGGGCGCCCCCGGCAGGACTCGAACCTGCGGCCAAGCGCTTAGAAGGCGCCTGCTCTATCCACTGAGCTACGGGGGCCGGGTGTGGTGGCCTGTGGTGCTGGTGCCCGGGTGTGGGCGGGTCCGTGACCTTGCCGGGGACAAGGATAGAGCGCCCGGGTCCCTGTCCTTGGTGCTTCGCCTCCGTGGCTCGATGTGGAGGTTCAGTGAAGCGGTCCTGATAATCGCAGGCAGGTGCGAATCGTGCATCGCTTTTGGCGTCTCACGCCCCGGGTGTTGTGCACTCGTTATGCCTGCGCCCCATGCGTCCCTTCCGCCTCGTATGTCTGATCGGCGCGCAGACATGCTCATATGCTTCAGAAAGCCTCCAAAATTGGGCATTCTTCGCATGTGGTGACCTTGGACGTACGGCCTCAGCTTCTCGACGCACTTTCCGCCCTGCGCGACCGTGTCGCCGCCGCACGCTTCCCGCTGCCCCTGGCGGGGGCTCCACGCGCGCGTGCCAACCGCGACGAACTGCTCGCGCAACTCGACGACTATCTCGTGCCCCGGTTGAGAGAACCCGAAGCACCCTTGCTCGCCGTGATCGGAGGATCGACCGGGGCGGGCAAGTCCACACTGGTCAACTCCCTTGTGGGACGGCGGGTCAGTGAAGCCGGGGTACTGCGGCCCACGACACGCACCCCGGTGCTCGTGTGCCACCCGGAGGACCATCACTGGTTCAGCGGTATGCGCGTACTGCCCGACCTCACGCGCGTGTGGGTGCCCCAACAGGACGCCCTGGACGATCCGCTGCTGCCGGGTGAGGACGACGGGCGCGTGCTGCGCATCGAGACCGCCGACACCCTCCCGCGTGGACTCGCCCTCCTGGACGCGCCCGACATCGACTCCCTCGTGGCCGACAACAGGGTGCTCGCCGCCGAACTGATCTGCGCTGCCGACATCTGGGTGATGGTCACCACGGCTGCCCGGTACGCGGATGCGGTGCCGTGGCATCTGCTGCGTACCGCGAAGGAACACGACGCGACGCTCGTCACGGTCCTCGACCGGGTGCCCCACCAGGTCGTGTCGGAGGTGTCGCGTCAGTACGGCGCGCTCCTCGCCAAGGCGGGACTCGGCGACGTACCCCGCTTCACCGTGCCCGAGTTGCCCGAGTCGGCATGGGGTGGGGGGCTGCTTCCGGCCACGGCGGTGGCGCCCCTGCTCGCCTGGCTCACGGAACAGGTGGAGGACCCGGGAGCCCGACAGCAGGCGATGGCACGCACGGCGTACGGGGTGCTCGACTCGCTGAAGACACGGATGCCCGAGCTGGCCGGTGCGGCGGCCGCGCAGTACGCCGCCGCCCTGCGGCTCACCGCGGCCGTCGACGGGGCGTACGACAGCGAGCACGCGCGCGTACGGGGCCGTTTGCAGGCCGGGGCCGTGCTCGCCGGTGACGCGCTCAAGCGGTGGCGCAGCTATCCGCTGGACTGCACCGCCGGCGAACTGCTCGACGCGCTCGCCGAGAGCCTGGCCGCGCTGCTGCTGTGCGCCGTCACCGCCGCCGACGAGCGCATCGACGAGGCCTGGCGCCGCGAACCCGGAGCGTCCGCGCCGGGGCTGACGGACCGTGATCCGACGCTGGAGAGCGCCGAGCACCGTATCGGGATGGCCGTACGGCGCTGGCGGCGGACCCTCGAGGAGTACGCCGAGGAGGAGGTGCGTGCCCTTGAGAAGAGCGTCGCGCCGGACCCCGAGGTGGTGGCGGCGCTGGTCGCCACGGCGCTCCTGGGCGGCCGTCGGGCGCGCTCCGCGGGGGAAGGGCTCGCCGAGCGGATCGGGGCCCACGGCGCCCTGCGGCTGCGCGACAAGGGCGGGCGGCTGCTCAGCGACTACCTCGACAAGACCCTGCACACCGAACGGGAGCGGCGGCTCGCGCCGCTCGACGCACTCGACGTGCACCCCGAACCCCAGGCCGAACTCATCGCCGCGCTGTCCGTACTGCAGAAGGAGAGGTGATCGTGGTGACCGCCGTCACGGACCACACGGATCACGCCGATCACCCCGGAGACGACGAGGGGCGTGCGGGCATTGGGCACGCGCGCGTGGAGGACGATTTCGTGACCGACCGCAAGGACGCCCCCAAGAAGGACGCCCCCAAGAAGGACCCCGGCACGAGGGACGCCGACAAGACGGACGCAGACAAGACGGACTTCGACAGGAACGACGTCGGCAAGAAGGACTTCGGTAAGAGGAACTTCGGCAAGAAGGACTTCGGCAAGGACGCAGGCAAGAGGGGCGCCGGCAAGGGCGGTGTCCGTTCGGAGAGCCGCATGTTCGGGCTTGTGACCGTGGAGATCGACGACTACCCCGAGAAGCCCCCTTCCGGGGACGACGCGGACGTCATCGACGGCACCGACGGCATCGGCAACAAGGGCCGCGCGGACGGCGCGGCGGGCGCGGACGCCGCCGACGCGGCGGAATCCGGCGTCTCCTGGGACGACGGGCTGATCGCGCGGCGCGTGTCCCCCACGGCGGAGGGACAGGCCAGGCCCGTGAAGGAGGCAGTCGTGGACAGCAGGCCACCCGTAGTGACCCCTCTCGCGTACGACGGGTCGCTACGGTCCCGTCTCGACGCGCTGCGTGAACTGGTGGGACTCTCCCGCACCCGGCTCGACAGCAGGACCCTCGCCGAGGCGGGACAGGTCCTGGACGAGGCCACCGCGCGGCGCAGGCTCTCCGGGCAGCACACCGTCGTCGCCATCGCGGGCGCCACCGGAAGCGGCAAGTCGCAGCTCTTCAACGCGCTCGCCGGGGTGGCCATTTCGGAGACCGGGGTACGCAGGCCGACCACCGCCGCGCCCATCGCGTGCAGCTGGAGCGACGGCGCGGCGAGCCTCATCGACCGGCTCGGCATCCCCGGGCGGCTGCGACGGCGACCGCTGCAGAGCGCGGAGGCCGAGGCGCAGTTGCGCGGGCTCGTCCTGGTGGATCTGCCCGACCACGACTCCGCGGCCGTCCAGCACCGTGAACAGGTGGACCGCATCCTGGCGCTCGTAGACGCCGTCATCTGGGTCGTCGACCCGGAGAAGTACGCCGACGCCGTGCTGCACGAGCGCTATCTGCGGCCCATGGCGGGACACGCGGAGGTCACCTTCGTGGTCCTCAACCAGATCGACCGGCTGCCCGGGGAGGCCGCCGACCAGGTCCTCGACGACTTGCGGCGGCTGCTCGACGAGGACGGGATCGCGCTCGGAGAGTACGGCGAGCCGGGCGCGACCGTCCTTTCGCTGTCCGCGCTCACCGGGGACGGCGTCCCGGAACTGCGCGAGGTGCTCGGTCACTTCGTGGCCGAGCGGGGAGCGGCGGCGCGCCGGATCTCCGCCGATGTGGACGCGGCAGCGGCCCGTCTGTGGCCGGTCTACGCGAACCGGCGGCAGGCCGGGCTCACCGAGGAGGCGCGCGACGAGTTCGCCGACCGGCTGGCGGACGCGGTCGGGGCCACGGCGGCGGGCGAGGCGGCCGAGCGCGCGTGGCGCCGCAACGCCAACCGCGCGTGCGGCACGCCCTGGCTGCGACTGTGGCGCTGGTACCAGGACCGGCGCGAACCAACGACCGGGCGCCTCTCCGTACGGACCCACGCCGACGAGGAGGCCACTGCACGGCAGCGCGTCGAGCAGGCGGTCCGTACGGTCGCCGAGCAGGCCGCGGGCGGACTGCCCACGCCCTGGGCGCAGGCGGTGCGCGAGGCGGCCGTACGAGGGTCACAGGGGTTGTGCGAGGCGCTCGACGAGCTGGCCGTACGAGCCGGTGCGCCGGTCGGACGGCCGCCGAGGCCCGGCTGGTGGCCGGTCGCCGTACTGGCCCAGGCGGCCATGACGATCCTCCAGGCCATCGGCGGGCTCTGGCTGCTGGGGCAGGTCGTCGGCTTCATGTCGCCGAATCTCGGGGTGCCGGTGCTGCTGATGGTGATCGGCATCGTGGGCGGGCCGGGCGTCGAGTGGGCCTGCAGGCTGGCGGCGCGCGGGCCGGCGCGGCGGTACGGGCTGGAGGCGGAACGACGCCTGCGGGACGCGGCGGCCGGGTGCGGCCGGGCCCGGGTCCTCGATCCGCTGGCGGCGGAGCTGCTGCGGTACCGGGAGGTGCGGGAGCAGTACCTGCGGGTCACGGGGGTCGGCGTCTAGGGCCCGGCTGACGGTTCGCGAGGCTGGGGGAGGGAAGCGTCGGACAGGCATTGGCGGGGTGAAGTCCTCGTTCGGGTGGCGGAGTTGTCCACAACCGGGCGGTAGCCCACAGCGCTCAGCGGGCTCGGGCCGGCGGAGGCAGTCTGGAACCGCGGCGATCACGACGCGATCACATCGCGATCCATCGGGTTCGCCGCACCGGACGCAGCCGTACGGGACGGGCCCGTCGGCGTGGGCAGGGAGGGATTCCGCGATGAACGAGACGACGGTGTGTGTGGTGGGGAACGTGGCGACGCAGCCGGTGTTCCGGGAGACGGCGATGGGCGCGTCGGCGAGGTTCCGGCTGGCGGTGACGCAGCGGTACTGGGACCGGGAGAAGAACGCCTGGACGGACGGGCACACCAACTTCTTCACGGTGTGGGCCAATCGGGCGCTGGCGACGAATGTGCAGGCGTCCATCTCGGTGGGCGAGCCACTCGTGGTGCGGGGGAGGCTGAAGATCCGCACCGAGCAGCGCGACGGGCAGTCGCGGACGGGCGCGGACATCGAGGCCACGGCGATCGGCCACGATCTGGCGCGCGGCACGGCGGCGTTCCGGCGGGCCCACAAGGGCGAGACGCCGTCGGAGACACCGGCCAGGCCGGAGCCCAACTGGGAGACGGAGCCGGCTGCTCAGGCGGCCGAGACCGCTCAACAGCAACAGGGGCTGCGGGAACAACAGCATCAGGAACAACAGCATCAGGAACCGGCTCTGGTGACGTGACATCAAGTACACGCCAGGTACTGGATTCACCGTCTGACCGAAGTGCGGCTTATCGGCGAATCTATTCCGAACGGTCCCCATGGATTTGTCGATAAGCCCAGCTCACGCCTCATCTCGGCGATAACGATTCCGAGTCGGATCGCTTGTCCGATGTCATGACCGGGGAGAGAGGTGCGCCCCGTCCTTAGGATGCCGGGCATGGCTCTCGGGGCCGCTGATTCTGCTGGTGGGACCGTAACCCCCCACGTCAACGGGTCCTGCTCGAAGGGGAATTCTGTGCTTTCTTCGTTCTCTGCGTCGTCCGTGCGCGGGCGGGGCGCCGCCCGGCTCGCCGCGGTGGCGCTGGTGTCCGGACTCGCTGCCGTGAGCGCCCTGACGGCGGCGGGCACGGCCGCCGCCGACGAACTCCCCCTGAGCCGGGGCGGCGCGACCGCCACCATAGGTGAGCTGAAGACGTCCGGAATCGCCGTCATCCACGAGAACGGCGAGGACAAGCAGGTGCCCGCGGGGCTGTTCGAGATGTCCGTCGACAACGGCGGCACCCTGCAGACGTACTGCGTCGACCTCCACAACCCGACGCAGATGGACGCCAAGTACCAGGAGACGCCCTGGAGCGGCACGTCACTGAACGGCAACCCGGACGCGGGCCGGATCCGCTGGATCCTGCAGAACTCCTACCCGCAGGTGAACGACCTCGCCGCGCTGGCCGCCAAGGCCGGTGCGAGCGGTCTCACCGAGCAGGACGCCGCGGCCGGCACACAGGTGGCGATCTGGCGGTACTCGGACGGTGCCGACGTGGACGCCGTCGACCCGCAGGCGGAGAAGCTCGCCGACTATCTGCAGCGCGACGCGCGCAACCTCGCGGAGCCCGAGGCGTCGCTGACCCTGGACCCGCCCGCGGTCTCCGGTCACGCCGGTGAACTGCTCGGCCCGGTCACCGTGCACACCAACGCGGACAGCGTGACGGTCACGCCGCCCGCCGACGCGACCAGCGGAGTGTTGGTCGTCGACAAGGACGGCAAGGAGATCACCTCCGCGGCCGACGGCGGCGAGCTGTTCTTCGACGTCCCCGAGGACACCGCGGACGGTTCGGCCGCGCTGACCGTGCAGGCCTCGACCACCGTGCCGGTCGGCCGGGCCTTCGCCTCCGAGACCAGGAGCCAGACCCAGATCCTCGCCGGCTCCAGCGAGTCGACGGTCTCCGCGACGGCCACCGCGAACTGGGCGAAGACCGGCGCGATACCCGCGCTGTCGGCCGAGAAGAACTGTGCCAAGGGCGGCGTGGACATCACGGCGGTCAACGCGGGCGACGAGGCGTTCACCTTCGAGCTGATGGGCGTCGAGCACACCATCGCGGTAGGCGAGTCACAGACCGTGACGATCCCGCTGCAGGAGGACCAGGCGTACGACTTCACGATCAAGGGGCCGAACGGCTACGAGAAGCGGTTCAAGGGCGTACTCGACTGCCGGACGCAGAGCAGCACCGCCGGCGAGACGACCCAGACGCTGAGCGAGCCCAGCCCGGCCACGGTGGGCGGCACCTCCGCCACCACGGTCGACCTCGCCGAGACCGGCGCCTCCAGCTCCACCCCGGTGATAGCCGGGATCGCGCTCGGCCTGGTCGTGATCGGCGGCGCGGCGGTGCTCTTCGTCCGCAAGAAGAAGACCCCCGAGCAGGACTGAAGGAACGAAGAAGGCGGCCCGAAGAAGACGGCGGCCCGAAGACGGCACCTTGACAACTGGACAGTGGGTAACCGCTCGCTGACTCCTTGACGCCCCGCCCGTGCTCCCGCCCCGTCCCCATGGCCGCACGGCCCCGGCCCGCCCTTCGGGGGCCCGGGGCCGTGCGGCGATCACTGGGCCACGCCGGCCAGCAGCCAGCGCCGAACGGAGACTTCGAGCAGAACACGCTCTCCGTCCGGTGTGCGCGGGGCGGAGACGTCCCATGCGTACTTCTCGGCGAAGGCCTCCAGGACCTCCTCCGGGAACAGCCCGCGGCGCAGCACCGCCTCCCCCTCGGCCACGACGGGAGACGTGCCGTCCTCCAGTGCCAGCGAGACCCGCGGGAACCTTTCGAGATTGCGGACCTTGACGGAGACCCCGTCCACACCGATCCACCAGCGGTCCCGCAGGAAGACGAACCAGACGGGAGTCACATGGGGAGACCCGTCCGGGCGCACGGTGCACAGCCAGACGTTCCTCTCCCGGACCAGCCGTTCGCGAACGGCGGCCCCGGGCGGCACAACGAGATCACTCATGCGCCCATCCCACCCGCATCCCGGCCGGAACACCTCGGCCGGACGACCCGAAGGTCTCAGGCTTAAGCCCTACGCCCATGGGTCAGGGCAGGCTCAGGGCGACGGGGATGGCGACGGTAAGTGACAGTGCGGTGACAGGAGTGACTGGGTGGCGTCCGGTCACTGGCCCCCGGCTCGAACGCGTTTCCTTCGAGGGGTGGCGGTACGGCAAGATGGGGTGTATCTGCCCACTGCCGATTTCAAGCGTCCGGACGGTTTCTCTTGGCTGAGTTCATTTACACCATGCGCAAGACGCGCAAGGCGCACGGCGACAAGGTGATTCTTGATGACGTCACCCTGAACTTCCTGCCAGGCGCGAAGATCGGCGTGGTCGGGCCGAACGGTGCCGGTAAGTCCACCGTTCTCAAGATCATGGCGGGCCTTGAGCAGCCGTCCAACGGCGACGCGTTCCTGACGCCCGGTTACAGCGTCGGCATCCTCATGCAGGAGCCGGAGCTTGACGAGACCAAGACGGTTCTGGAGAACGTCCAGGACGGTGCCGCCGAGCTCATGGGCAAGCTCAAGCGCTTCAACGAGGTCGCCGAGCTGATGGCGACCGACTACTCGGACGCGCTGATGGACGAGATGGGCAAGCTCCAGGAGGATCTGGACCACTCCAACGCCTGGGACCTCGATGCCCAGCTGGAGCAGGCCATGGACGCGCTGGGCTGCCCGCCCGGCGACTGGCCGGTCGTCAATCTCTCCGGTGGTGAGAAGCGCCGCGTCGCGCTCTGCAAGCTGCTGATCGAGGCCCCGGACCTGCTCCTCCTCGACGAGCCCACCAACCACCTCGACGCCGAGTCGGTGAACTGGCTGGAGCAGCACCTCTCGAAGTACGCGGGCTGCGTCATCGCCGTCACTCACGACCGGTACTTCCTGAACAACGTCGCCGAGTGGATCCTCGAGCTGGACCGCGGCCGTGCGATCGCCTACGAGGGCAACTACTCCACGTACCTCGACAAGAAGTCCACCCGCCTCAAGGTCGAGGGCCGCAAGGACGAGAAGCGTCAGAAGCGGCTCAAGGAAGAGCTTGAGTGGGTGCGGTCCAACGCCAAGGGCCGGCAGACCAAGTCCAAGGCGCGCCTCGCCCGTTACGAGGAGATGGCAGCCGAGGCCGACAAGATGCGGAAGCTGGACTTCGAGGAGATCCAGATCCCGCCGGGCCCGCGTCTGGGGTCCATCGTCGTCGAGGTCCAGAACCTCTCCAAGGCGTTCGGCGACAAGGTCCTCATCGACGACCTGAGCTTCACGCTGCCGCGCAACGGGATCGTCGGGGTCATCGGTCCCAACGGCGCCGGCAAGACCACCCTCTTCAAGATGATCCAGGGCCTCGAGACGCCGGACTCCGGTGCGATCAAGGTCGGCGACACCGTCAAGATCAGTTACGTCGACCAGAGCCGCGCCAACATCGACCCCAAGAAGTCGCTGTGGGCCGTCGTCTCCGACGAGCTCGACTACATCAACGTCGGTCAGGTCGAGATGCCGTCGCGGGCCTATGTGTCCGCCTTCGGCTTCAAGGGCCCGGACCAGCAGAAGCCCGCCGGTGTCCTCTCCGGTGGTGAGCGCAACCGTCTGAACCTGGCTCTCACCCTCAAGGAGGGCGGCAACCTGCTGCTCCTCGACGAGCCGACGAACGACCTGGACGTCGAGACCCTGTCGTCGCTGGAGAACGCGCTCCTGGAGTTCCCGGGTGCCGCGGTGGTCATCTCCCACGACCGCTGGTTCCTGGACCGGGTCGCGACGCACATCCTCGCCTACGAGGGCGAGTCGAAGTGGTACTGGTTCGAGGGCAACTTCGAGTCGTACGAGAAGAACAAGGTGGAGCGGCTCGGACCGGACGCCGCGCGTCCGCACCGTGCCACCTACAAGAAGCTGACCCGGGGCTGATCTCTTGCGGCACATCTACCGCTGCCCACTGCGCTGGGCGGACATGGACGCGTACGGCCACATCAACAACGTGGTCTTCCTCCGCTATCTGGAGGAGGCGCGTATCGATTTCCTGTTCCGCCCGGACAAGGATTTCCAGCAGGGGTCCGTGGTGGCACGCCATGAGATCGACTACAAGCAGCAGTTGGTCCACCGGCACCAGCCGGTGGACATCGAGCTGTGGGTCACGCAGGTCAGGGCGGCGTCGTTCACCATCGCCTACGAGGTCAAGGACCCGGACCAGGTGTACGTCCGGGCCCAGACGGTCATAGTGCCGTTCGACTTCGAGGCGCAGCGACCGCGCCGCCTCACCGCCGAGGAGCGGGAGTTCCTCGCGGAGTACGCGGACGACGAGGACGATCCTGCGGGGGCCGTCGCGGCATGACGGCCCTGCACCTCGCTGACGAGGGGGAGGCGGCGGATCTCGCCGCCTTCCTGGCCCGGCTGATCCACTACGACCGGGCGGCCGCGGTGCGGCTGCAGGCGTCGGGGACGACGCTCGCGGTGTTCGGTCGGCCACCGTCCTTCGAGGTGCTCGCGATCCGTACGGCACGTCTCGACAAGCCGTACGAGAACGGGCTCGACCTCTCGCTCGACGTGACCGTCTCGGCCGGTGAACTCCTGGAGTCCCTCGACGAGTCGGCGGCCACCGCGGCCGTGCCCGCCGCCGTCACCGGCCCGCCGTGGGCCGGGGTGCTGCCGCCCCGCGGCGGCTGGCGGTCCGAGCCGGGGCTGCCCGGGCCCGACGCCGTACGGACCATGGTGGCCGGGGCGGTCGCCGAATTCCGTTCACGCATCGACGAGTTGGCACCCGAGGGGCGTACGCGGAGCGCGCTCGACCGGATCGGGCGGGAGATCTGGTCCCGGCCGGTCGGCGACACCGAACTCCCCGTGCGGGCCGCGCACGCCGCCCAGTCGCTGGGATTCCTGCGGCCCGCGCGCCCGGCCGCGACCACGGGCCCGGCGGCGACCACGGCCAGGAACACGAACACGGCCGTGCCCGACGGGGCCGTACTGCGGCTGCTGTCGGCGGGTGCCTGGCTCAGGCTGCGTACGCCGTACGGGTCGATCGCCGTGCGCAGGGCGGGACTTGGGGCCTTGGACGTCAGCGTTCGCTGAGCGTCCTGCCCCGGTCGTTCGTCAGCCGTGCTCGCTGTCGTCCGGCCAGATGCCGATGTGGTCCGGTTCCAGTTCCAGGGCGACGCGGTCGCGCATGCCGAGGGCCTCGGTGTACTCGGCGGGGAGTTGCAGCCGGCCCGCGCGGTCGAGCATCGCGTACTCACGGGCCACCACCGTCTCGTGGCCGGTCGTGGCGTCGACCTCGGTGCGGCGCAGGACCTCCGTGGAGGTGCGGCCGTCGCGGATGGCGACCGTGCGGCGGACCTCACCGGCGACCGCCTGGTCGTGCGTCACGATGACGACCGTGGTGCCGAGGTGTTCGTTCGCCGTGCGGAAGGCGGCGAAGATCTGCTCGGCGGTGTGCGAGTCGAGTTCACCGGTGGGCTCGTCGGCAAGAAGTACGGCGGGGGCGTTGGCCAGGGCCACGGCGATGGCCACGCGCTGCTGCTGACCGCCGGACATCTGGAACGGGCGGCGGGCCCGGCAGTCGGCGACGCCCAGCAACTCCAGGAGTTCCAGGGCGCGTTCGGACTGGGCTCGACGGCCCCTGCGGCCACCGGTGAGCTGCATCGGCAGGGTGACGTTCTGGGCGGCCGTCAGATAGGGCAGGAGGTTGCGGGCCGTCTGCTGCCAGACGAAGCCGACGGTGTCGCGGCGGTAGCGGAGCCGGTCCTTCGCGTTCATGGTCAGCAGGTCGTGGCCCGAGACCCGGGCGGCGCCCGCGGTGGGGGTGTCCAGACCGGCCAGGATGTTCATCAGAGTCGACTTGCCGCTGCCGGACGCACCCACCAGCGCCATCAACTCGCCCTCCCGGACCAGGAGATCGAGACCCTGGAGCGCCTGGACCTCGACGCCGTCCGCGGAGAAGATCCGCACCAGCCGGTCGCAGGTGATCAGGGCGTCGTGACCGTAGGCGGGCCGGTCGCGCCGGGCGGCGGCACGTTCGGCCAGATCGGCGAAGCTGGGGCCGGTGGGCTCGGTGGTGGTCATCGGGCGACTCCCGTGGTGATCGTCTTGGAGGGCACGTCTCCGCCGGTGCCAGTTGTTGTCGTTGAGGGCGCGTTTCTGCCGTAGCCGCTCGTCATCGGCTGTCCCCCGCCCTCAGTTCCCGTACCGAGCCGCGTCGGCCCGTCCACCACGCCTGGCCCGCCGCGATTCCGGTGGCCAGGAGGAGGACGGTCAGGGCGGGCAGGAACAGGGACGCCGGGTCCGTGTGCAGGGCGGCGGTGCCGGTCGGGGGTGCGCCGCCGGGGGTGGCGAGGGCGATGGAGGTGAGGTCGATGCCCGGGGCCAGGAGACGGACCGCCGCCCAGCCGGTCAGGATGCCGCCCGCCGCGGCGAGGAGGGCCTGGGGCAGCGCCTCCAGTACGAGGAGTCGGCGCCCTTGGCTCCGGGTGAGGCCCATCGTGCGCAGCCGGGCCAGCAGGGCGGCGCGCTCGGGGGCGGCGCGCACCAGGGCGAGCAGCAGCGCGAGTACGGCGTATCCGGAGCCCGCCGCGACCGCGGCCGCGTAGACGCGTTCCGCGCCGGACTGGAGAGGGGAGTCGACGTAACGTGCCCGCTCCTCCGAACGCAGCCGTACGTCGGCACGGGCCGTGGGATCCGCATCGGCGCCCGTACCGGCGGCGACGGCCTTGCGGAGGGCACCCCCGCTCACGTGGTCGCCCGTCACCAGGAGTGTGGTCGGGCGCGCGGCGACGGTGCCGAGGCCGGCCCGGTCCACGATGAGGAAGTCCGTGCCCGGGAGGGCCGGGGTCAGGTCGCGTACGAGGGTGATGCGGACGGTGACGTCGCTGCCGTCCGACAGCCGCAGCGAGAAGGGGTGGGTGCCGTAGCGGTCGGCGACGGCGGAGGAGGCGAGGGCGGGAAGCGGGGCCTTCGCCGAGCCACTGCCGCCGTCCTCCGCCGAGCCTTCGGTGCCGGGCTGCGCCGAGTCGGCTGCGCTGGACTTTGACGGGTCGCTGTCGCCGGGCTTCGCCGAGCCGCCGTCGGTTCCGGGCTTCGACGAGCCACCGGCCGGAGAAGCCTTCAACTCGCCCGCCGGGAACGCCCCGAGACCCGTCCGGTCCGCGAGCCGCGCGTATCCCTCGGGGTCCACCCCGGCCAGGGGTACCGACTCCACGCCGGCTCCCGGCTTGGCCTCGTACGCGATGCTCAGGGGAGTGACCTCCTGTACGCCGGGTGCCGAGCGGACGCGCTCCGGCAGGGTGGCGGGGAGGGCGCTCTCCGCCTCGACGCGGGCGTCCGCGCCGAGGTTGAGCACGGCCGCTCGGTCCCGCGCGTCCGCGACGCCCGCGAGGACCGAACCCCCGAACGCGGCGGTGGTGAGCGCCGTCAGCAGGGCGAGCAGCGGGAGCACGGTGGAGACGGAGGTACGGCCCGCGCGGGCCAGCGACAGATGGCCGATCGCGCCGCGCATCCGGCCCGCGGGACGGGCCAGCCAGCGCAGCGGCAGCGGGTAGAGCCGGACCAGGACGAGCGCGGCGATGACTCCGATCAACACCGGGGCCATCGCGACGAGTTGGTCGCCTGAGCTGCCCAGGTCGCCGGAGGCGCCGGAGCCGAAGGCCTCGTCGGAGGTGCCCGACGTCCCTCGGCTGCGCAGCGCGAGCACCGCCGCCGACGCCAGCACGAGCAGCGTGAGTTCGGCGATGGTGCGGCGCCGCGAGGGACGTACGGACGTGAGGTCCTCGCGGGCCCCGTGCACCCCTACGACCCGGTGGGCGGCCAGGGCGCGCAGGGGCAGTGCGGCGCAGGCGAGGAGGGTGACCGCGAGGGCAGCCCCGACGGCGTACGGCGCGCGGCCGTACGGGACGAGAAGCAGCGCGCCCGCGAGGCCGAGTGCGCCCGCTGGCAGCGCGACCACCGCCGTCTCGGTGACGAGCCGCCTCGTGAGCCCGCGCAGGGAGGCGCCACGGGCACGCAGGAGGGCGAGTTCGGTGCGGCGGCGGTCGGCGGTGAGGCGGCCCGCCATCAGCAGGACGACGACCGCGACCGCACCGGTGCCGAAGGCGGCGACGGAGACCAGAGGCCGGACGCCGGAGCGGAGTTGGGCGTACGAGGCGAGGACCTCGTCGAGGTCGGTGCTCACGCCGGTGTCCGCGTCCGTGGAGTCGCGGACCTTCACCAGACCCGGGCCCGATTCCAGCGAGGCGACCGCGCTGCCCAGCCGGGACAGGTCGTGCGCGGTGAGCGCGGCGGGGTCCGGGGTGAGCAGCCAATAGCGCGCGGGTTCGCCCGGGGTGCCGAGGAGCACCGGGGCCGCGTCCGGCGGCAGCAGCAGGGCGCCCAGCCAGTAGGTCTCCGGCTCGCCGCCCTGCGTGGGCGGCCGGATCAGGGACGGGGTGCGAAGGAGGGGCTGCGTGGTCCAGTACGCGCTCTCGGGGTCACGCGGGGCGACGATGCCGGTGATGCGCACGGCGAGCGGGTCGCGCTGCATGCCGGGCACGTGGATCACCGAACCCACCTTGATGTTGAGGCGCTTGGCCGTCTCCGTGGTGACCGCGGCCTCCACCTCCCGGGTCGCGGCGGTCACCGTGTCCCCGGCGCGCGGAAGGCGGCCCGCGCTCATCCTGGAGTGCTCGGCGAGTCCGCTCTGCGCGGCGAGCGACATCTGCGCGGGCAGCCCGCTCGGCATCGGCAGCCAGGTCTCCGCCGCTTCGAGGCTGTTGACGTTGCGGACGCCGTACATGGACTGCGCGGGGTCGACGGCGAGCGGCCGTTCCACCACGTTCAGCACCCGCTCGTACGCCTTGCGCATGCTGGCCGGGCTCACGGCCGACTCCCGTTCCGACTGCGGGATGTACGTGCCGGGCTGCGGGGCGGACACCTGCAGGGAGGTCCTGGGCGCCGTCGCGTCCACGACGGCCCGGCGCAGGCCCGCGTCCTCGTAGCGTTCGACGGCACGGGGGAAGGCCGCGGCCAGACAGGCGGTCGCCATCACCAGGAGCGCGAGGGCGACCGCGGCGCCGGGGGCGGTGCGCAGTCGGGTACGGATCCAGGGGGCGACGGAGTGGTCCCGCCGCCGGAAGCCCGGACGACCGCCCGAGCCGGAGTCACGCCCCATCTCACTCACCGTCCTGCCCGTTGAGCGACTTCATCGATCGCAGCGAAGGAGCGGTGTCCTCCCGCCGCAGCGCCAGCACCGCGGTGACGGCCAGCGGTGCGACGACCACGGCGGCCAGCAGGAACGCGACCTGGCCGAGGGGCAGTTCCACCAGCACCTCCGGGACGGGCCGGCTCGCCCCGGACGTCAGCACGATCAACGGAATCACCGCCCGCGTCAGAACCGCCCCCAGCGCCACCCCCACCACCAACGCCAGCGTCATCAGCACACCCTGCTCGGCGGCGACCAGCCGCGCGAGCTGACGCCGAGGCGCTCCCAGCGCGCGCAACAGCGCGAACTCGCCGCTGCGCGCCTGCAACGAGCCCGCCGTGCTCACGGCGAAGCCGACCGCCGCCAGTGCCGCCGCGACCACGGACGCCGCCGCGAACGCCGCCTCCGGACCTGCCCCGAAGGGGTCGTCCCGCAACTGCTCGGCGACCTCGTCGCGCACGACCACCTGCGACGGCTCGACATCGGGCCGCTCGCGCAACTCCGCGGCCACCCGCGCCGCAGCCCCCGGCTCGGTCCGCAGCCACCACTCGCTGGGCGCGATGCTCTCCCCGTACCGCTGCTCCAACACCCGGTTCACGGACCGGAGATCGACCAGCAGCGCCCCGCCGGAGGGGTCCCCGCCGCCGGCGTCCTGGGTGGTCGGCAGCGCCCGTACGTGGTCAACGATCCGCACCGGTACGGCAGAGCCGCCGAAGGTCACGTCCACCCGTTGCCCCGTACGTGCGCCCGCGGCCTTGAGATAGCCGTCCGTGGCGACCGCCGCGACCTCGGGCACGTCGGGCCGGTCCACGCGCAGCCGGATCGTCAACGACGAGACCTCCCAGGCGTAGTCGCTGGGTACGTAACCGGTGCCGTAGCCGACCGTCAGGGGCTTCTCGGACTTCACGGTCGCCGCCGACGGGCTGGAGTCGGCCTCGGGATCCGCCGTACTGCTGTTGCTGCGGGACTTCGCCAGCCAGGACGCGGGCTGCGGAATGTCTTGCTTCGCCCCGTCGGCTCCCGTGGCCGTCAACTCCTCGACGGAGAGCAGGTGGCGCTCGGCGCGGCCCGTCGGCTGGAGCATGTCCAACTGCATCCCGGTCAGCGCCAGCGGCTCGGCGGCCCGGCCGGCCGGGGCCTCGGCCACCTTCGCCAGATCCAGGGTGAGTTGATGGGCCCGTCCGTCGGCGGGCAGTTCGCCGACGGGGACGCGGTAGGGGGTGCCGTACCGGTCCTCCAGCGTCACCGCCACGTCGGCCGACATCTCGGAGCGGAACGCCGCCGAGCCCGAATCCGAGCGTGACCCCGCCGAGTCCGAGCCCGACCCCTCAGTGGGCGACCCCTTCACCGGCGCGGCCTCCGCCCGTATCCGCAGCACCAGCCCCAGCCGCGTACTCCCCTTCGGCAGCACCGCGCCGGGCGACGCGGCCCCCTTCGGTCCGAGCCCGGCCAGCATCCGCCCCACCGGCTCCTGGGCCAGATCCCCGCGCATCAGCAAACCGTCCTCGCCCCCGGAGTCCGCCGTGTCCAGCGCCAGCACCGTCGCGGTCCGGTTCCCGGACAGCGGCAGCGTCGTACGCATCGCGGGAGCCGTCCCGTTCACGCCGTCGATCGCCGAGTAGATCCCGGCCTGGCCCAGTCCGCTCTCGCCCGCCCCGGTCACACGTACGGACGTGCCGGCCCGGAAGTCCGCCTGGTCGTCCTGCGAGCCGTTCCACGACGCGCCCTGGCCGATCGCGAGCATGCCCATGGCGATGGCGAGGACGAGCAGCAGGACGGGCCCGGCGCCGCGCATCGGACGGCGGCTGAACTGCCAGCCCGCGAGCGCCGTCGGCAGCCCCCGGCCGCTCGCCGCACGCCGCTCCGCGAGACGGGCGACGGGCGGCAGCAGACGCAGGGTGAGAACCGTTCCGGCGAGCAGGGCGAGCGCGGGTGCGGAGACGAGGAGCGGGTCGATGCCGAGCGTGCCCGAACGGTCGTCGGTGACGGCACCGGAGTTCTGGCGGCTCAACTGCCAGTACGCGACGGCCGCGATCACCAGCAGCCCCACATCCGCACCGGCCCGTACCGGCGCGGGCAGTGCCCGGGCCCGGCCGCCTCCCGAACCCCCGGTCAGCGCGGGCACGGTCACCGCCAGCGCGCACCCGAGGGCCACCCCGGCAGCCACCACCCACACACCGCCTGCCGTCACCGAGGTGTCCAGCCGCAGCCCGATCCGCGACAGCGCCCCCTGCCCGGCCAGCAGCCGCGTCAAAGGCCCGGCGAGCAGCGGCGCGCACACGGCGGCCGGGATCGCCAGCAGCAGCGCCTCCAACGCGGCGAGCCACGCCACCCGCCCGCGGGTTGCGCCGCGCGCCCGCAACAGCCGTGTCTCACCGGTCCGTTCGACACTCAGCAGCCGGGCCACGAGCAGCAGCGCGTACCCGGCGAGCAGCGAGAGCTGGAGCGCCACGATCAGCAGTGTCGAGCGGGAGACCAGCAACGACCTTTCTACGCGGTCCAGTTCCTCCGGCAACGATGTCGTGACGGCCGTGGTGCCGTGCAGCGAGGGGGACTTGAGCAGTGAACGCGGCCCGGAGCGCGCCGCGTCCCGCAGGGCGTCGATCCGCCCGGTCGTCACCGTGGAGAAGTCGGCGGACGCCAGCCAGCCGGTCTGCCCGGCGCTCACCGTCACGCCCGCCCGGTCCGATCCCTTTTTCTGCCCGCTGCCCGTCGCCGCCGCGAGGACGGTCGGATCGGCGAGCAGCGGCCCGTACGTCGTGAAGTCCAGCCTGCTGACCCCGCGTCCGCGCAGGTCCTCCAACTGCCAGTAGGGGGAGGTGACACGCGCGGGCCGGTACACCCCGGTCACCCGGATCCGGACCTTCGGCCCGTCGAACCGGTCGACGAGTGTCAGCCGGGCGCCCGCCTTCAGCGCGAGTTCCCGCGCGGCGGCCTCGGGAAGGGCGACCTCGATCTCGCGGTCGTCCCCGGGGGCACCGGGCAGGCGGCCCGAGACCATCCGCACCTGGGTCCGGTCGAGCGCCGCGAAGTGTGTGAGGTCCGGATCGCCCGAGCGTTCGGCGGCGGGCTGCAGCGACCTCGGCAGCGCGTACGGGCCCGACCGCGTCAGCGTCCGCAGTGTCACCGGCAGCCCGTCGAAGGTGCGTCGCGCGCCCTCCCGTACGGCCTTGTCGGCGGCGGCGCGTTCCTGCGGGGGCACGTCGGCCTTGACGATCAGCGTCGTGGCCGCCGCGCTCTCCTCGCGCCCGGCACCCTGCGAGGTGTCGAGCAGCGAGTGGCGCAGGGCGGCGTCACCGATCGCGCCGGAGTACGCGGTGAGGGTCGCCAGGACCGCCGTGGTGAGCACGACGGTGAGCAGCGCGGCGGTCAGCAGCAGTCGATGTGCCCGCACGCGCGAAAAAACGAACCCCGTCACCCGGCCCCCCGCCGTATCCCGGAATCCCCGTCATTCCGGATCTTCGAGCGATGCTGTCAGAGGTGACGGCCCCGGGGTAAGCGCTTGAGAACCGACTTTGACCGGATCGTGACCGGAATCCGGCGACACGCGACCGGAATGCGCGCGTCTACGGGGGTCGGCGACCGAGTCCAGCCCGACGGCTTTAGGCCGCGCGGGCGTCCGGCCCGGCGGTGCTCAGCCCTCCGTGTTCACCATCGACGCCGCCGCGTACGTCAGGTAGTTCCACAGCGTGTGCTCGTGCTCCTCAGAGAGGCCGAGCTCGTCGACGGCGACCCGCATGTGCTTCAGCCAGGCGTCGTGCGCCGCGCGGTCGACCGCGAACGGGGCGTGCCGCATCCGCAGGCGGGGGTGACCGCGGTTCTCGCTGTACGTGGTCGGGCCGCCCCAGTACTGGATCAGGAACAGGGTGAAGCGCTCCTCGGCCGGGCCCAGGTCCTCCTCGGGATACATGGGCCGCAGCAGCGGGTCCTCGGCGACGCCCTCGTAGAACCGGTGCACCAGTCGACGGAAGGTCTCCTCGCCGCCGACCTGCTCGTAGAAGGTCTGCTCCTGAAGCGTGCCGCGCGGAATCTCTTTCACGTCAGTTGGCCCTCACAAAGGTCGCTCCGGTCAGCCCCTGGTCGTCTCGGCCGGGGGTTCGGGGGTTGTCCCCCGGTGAATGCAGCACACCGTCCATGGTCTCAGACCGGGTGACCGAGGACTCAAGGCTTAGGACCACCCGAATCGAAGGGCCGGTTCCGGATCCTTCGACGGGCCGGTTGACGGGCCGGTTCCGGATTGTTGAAGGGCCGGTTCCGGATCGGTCGGCCCCGGCGCTCGCCTCCTGGCCCGTCCGGCAGCACAGTGGAGGTATGGGCGCGCACGCCATCGACCCAGGTCTCGACGACCTCGCCGCCACGGCGCGGGCGGCGCTGGTGCGCGAGATCGAGGCGAGCGGGGCCTGGATCACGGACCCGGTCTGGCGGGAGGCCTTCGAGAGCGTCCCGCGCCACCTCTTCGTGCCGTACTACTACGTCGGCGCGCTCAGTGGCGGATACGAGCGCCGGTGGGGCGAGGACCCCAGCCCGCGCAGGCGCGAGAACTGGGTGCGCGGCGCCTACGCAGACGCCCCGCTGGCCACCCGGGTGCGCGACGGCGAGCTGCTGTCGTCCAGCAGCCAGCCCTCCCTGATGGCGAAGATGCTGGCCGAGCTGGCGGTACGGGACGGCGACGCGGTCCTGGAGATCGGCGCGGGCACCGGCTACAACGCGGCCCTGCTCTCGCACCGGCTGGGCGACGGGCAGGTCACCACGGTCGACCTGGACCCGGAGATCACCGAGTCCGCCAGGCAGCACCTGGCTCTCGCCGGCCACCACCCCACCGTCGTCACCGGCGACGGGGCGCGCGGCTGCCCGGAGCGCGCCCCCTTCGACCGGATCATCGCGACCTGCACGCTCAGCACGATCCCGCGCGCCTGGCTGGCCCAGTGCGCCCCGGGTGCCCGGATCCTCGCGCCGTTCGCCACCGGTCTCATCGCGCTGCGGGTGCGCGACTCCGGGTACGCCGAGGGCCGCTTCCTGCACACACCCGCCTACTTCGTGCCCCTGCGCGGCGGCGGTCGGCCCGGGCCCGAACTCCCGGACGTGGACCTGGCGGAGCTGCCGCGCCGGACCAGGAACCACGAGCTGCTCCGCTTCCTGCTGACCCTGACGGCGGGCCGCCTCGACCCGCACGAGGCGTACGGGATCTGGGAGCACGAGGGGCAGCCGCCCCGGCAGCGGTACGGGATCACGGTCGACGGCGGCCGTGCCTGGGCGTGGCTGGACGACCCCGCGGGGCCGCACGCCTGGCCCCTGCCATGACCGTGCCGCCCGGTGCCTTTCGGTACCGGGCGGCACGGATATGTCTGTTCTCGCCTAGCCCCGACGGATCGTGATCGTCGTCCACGCGCCCACGTGCACCCGGTCGCCGTCCTGCAGCGGTACGGGGACGAAGGGCTGGATGGGCTCCTCGGCGCCGTTGACCGTGGTGCCGTTGGTGGAGTTCTGGTCGACGACCGCCCAGCTGCCGTCGGGCTGCTGGACGAGCACCGCGTGCTGGTGCGAGACGCCCGGGTCCTCCGGCGGCACCGCCAGGTCGATGTCCGGGGACTCGCCCGTGGAGTGACGGCGGCGGCCGATGGTGATCTGGTTGCCGGTGAGCGGACGCTGCTGCTCGGGGGAGTACGCGGGCAGGTTCAGCCCCGCGGCCTCCGGTCCCGAGCGCTGCATCATCGCCATGAAGTACTCACGGTCGGGTCCGATCGTGATGCTCCACGACAGCGGCTGTTGTTGTTGCTGGTAGCCGGGGGGCGCCTGCGTCGCGCCGGGCTGCGGGTAGCCGTAGCCACCGCCCGGGCCGCCACCGGGACCGGGCGGACCGCCGGGGCCACCAGGACCGCCGGGCGTACCGGTCGAGGGGGGCGGGAGCACCCAGTCGTCCTCACCGCCGCCGAAGGACTGCCCTCCGGGGCCGCCGGGCCCACCAGGACCGCCGGGACCCTGAGGGTGCCTGGTCTCCTGCGGGTACGCGGGAGGAGCGGGTGGGCCGGACTGCTGGTACCCCTGTGGAGCACCGGGACCGCCGGGACCGCCATGGCCACCCGGCCCGCCGGGACCGTTCGGCCCGCCGGGCCCGCCGGGCCCGCCAGGACCACCGAGACCGTTCGGGCCACCGGGGCCACCAGGCCCGCCCTGGCCACCGGGTCCGCCAGGAGGCCCACCAGGACCGCCGAAGCCGCCAGGCATTCCGGGTCCCGTGCCGCCAGGCCCGGGCGGCGGCGGAACCGGTCGTGACGGATCACCGGGGAAGCCCGAGGGGTTCTCGCCGTACGGCGGGATCGGCTCGGCGGGCCGGTTCATCTGCGAGGGCCGCGAGCCCTGGTAGTCGTACCCGCCGGAGGACTGTCCGGGCGGCGGCTGCTGCTGGAAGCGCAGCGCCGGGTTCTGTCCACCGGGACCACCGGGACCAGGACCGGGACCGCCGCCGGGCCCCGGAGGACGCGGCGCGGCCGGGGTGTACGACGTCGCCGTGTTCGTCAGGAAGTTCCACCGGCACTCCTCGCAGAACGGCGCCCCGCCCTCACGCGGAGTACGGCACTGCGGGCAGAGCTCGGCCGAGGGCGCGTCGGGCACCGCGGAGAGATGCGGGCGGCCACCCTGGCCGGGCGGCGGGGGCGAACCGGGCGGCGGATAGCCGTAGCCGGCCGCCGGGGGCGGCGGTGGAGGTGGCGGGGGCACGGCACCGGCCATGCGGTGACCGCAGACCTCGCACCAGTCGTCGGAACCCGACTGGTGTCCGTTCGGGCAGGTCGGCATGTCGGCGCTTCCCCCTCTCCTGTTCCGGCCCGAGAGGGCCGCAAATCGTGCAAACCGCTTGCGTACTGCTGGTTACTGCCTGCTTGTCACCGCGCTCGCGACCGAGTGCGTACCGCTCTGCTTCTTTGCGCGTACCGCTCTACTTCTTTACACGAACAGTCTTTGTGGACCGTGTCTCGAGAGTCATCTCGTCGGCCTCCGCGACCTTCGCCTTCAATCGCACAGTACCTGCCGCGGCGTCGACCACGTCCACCACCTTCGAAAGCAGTTTCGCCGTATCCGCGTTTCCGGAGGCGCTGGCGAGCTGAACGGCCCGTCCCAGCTTGGCCGTTGCTCCGTCGACATCTCCCGCTTTGCGCGCATCCAGACCCTGTTGGATGACTTGTGCCAGTTCCGCCTGACCTGTGTAGTGCGCGACCTGCGGGTTGATCGACGTGGACGCTGCCATGTCGTCGGTCCACACGGCCCGTACGAGACCCTGGGCGCCCAGCGTCTGGGCGGTGCCGTCGCCCTGCGGGATCACCAGGGAGACGCGGGCGGCCAGCATCTCCTGGCCGAGGTCGGCCTCGGGGACCTCGACGCACACGTGGTAGTCGCGGGACTCGTCCCCCCAGGAGCCGGTGGGGTAGTCGCCGGCGCGCGGGCCCGCCTCCGTGCGGCGGTCGGTCAACTCCTCGACCGTGGGCGCGACCTGCTTGACGAACTTGATCGACGTGCCGACCGGGGTCCACAGCCGCAGCGCCACGTCCGCGACCTCCTTGCCCATGGCCGTCTCCATCATCTGCGTGAAGTCGGCGGACAGGCCCGCCGGGTCGGCGACGATGTCGGAGGTGCCGAGCAGCGCGGACGCGATCCCGGTGACCTCCTTGACCTCCCAGTCCGTGCCGACGCCCCGCGCGTCCGCGGTGAACCGGCCCGCGCAGGCCTCCAGCGCGGCCTTGAGGTCCTCGGGCGACTCGTGTTCGTTGCGGCCGTCGGTGAGCACGATGCCGTGCCGGATGGCGACGTCCGCCGAGGACAGCAGCCGGTCGGCCAGCCGCAGCCAGGTGCCGATCGCCGTGCCGCCGCCCGCGCTCAGCTTGCGCAGCGCCTGCTTGGCCTGGTCGCGGGTCTGCGCGTCGGCGACGGCGAGCCGGCCGCCGCCCGGGTAGACCTCCTTGGCCACATGCGTCCCGCCGATCACCGCGAAGTGCACGCCGTCGCGCACCGCGTCGATCGCCGCCGCCGTCGCGTCCCGGGCGCCCCGCATCTTCGTCGGCGGGTAGTCCATGGACCCCGAACAGTCGACCATGATCGCCACGGCCGCGTCCGGGCCCTCACCGGGCGTGTAGAGGTGGGGTGCCGCCACGGCACTGCCCACGGTGCCGCCGCCGGTCGAGGTCACCGTGACGATCGCGTTGACCTCGCGGCCGCCCTCCGGCAGGTACTCGTTCTGGTACACGTCCACCGAGAACTGCGGCACGTTCGACTTCGAGAAATTGGCCATGCCTTCTCTGCTCCCCCTCAGGACTCCCACGAGGTGTGGGTGATGTCGGTGGGCGAACCGGTCCCCTCCGGTCCTGGCCCCTCCGAGGCCGATGCCGTTTCGTACGGCTCGTACCGCTTCGGCCTCAGGCCGATCCTGCCCCCTGAGACGGGGCCGGGAACGGCACGACGGCCACTGTTACGTTGTCGTGGCCCCCGCCGTCCAGGGCGTGGCCCACCAGGACCTGGGCGCTGTGCAGCGGACGGTCCGCCGCGTCGGGCGGGATGACCTCGGCCATCTCCTCCGCCGCCTCCGCGTAGTTCCACAGTCCGTCGGTGCACACCACCACTACACCCGGCCGGTCCGGCTTGAAGGAAGCGGTGTGCGGCTCCAGTTCGTACGCGTCCGCCCCGAGCCAGCCCGTGATGGCGTGGGCGCGCTCGTCCGCGTACGCCTCGGCCTCGCTCATCAGGCCCGCGGCGACCATCTGGGCGGCCCAGGAGTCGTCCTCGGTGAGCCGGGCCGGGGGTGACGACCGGTCCACGGGCACCCAGTAGGCGCGGCTGTCGCCGACCCAGCCGACGATCAGCAGGCTGGGGGTGACGACGGAGCCGACGATGGTGCAGGCGGGTGCGTTCACGTGCGGCTGGTGCTCGTGGGCCGGAGTGCTGCGGTCCGCCAGGGAGTTGACGGCCTCCGAGGCCGCGAGGATCGCGTCGTGCATCGCCTGCTGCGGGTGCGTGCCGCGCGGCAGGGCCGCCAGGAGGGACTCGTTGGCCGCGCGGGAGGCGGCCAGCGAGGCCTCGTCGGGGCGGGTCGCCGAGGAGACGCCGTCGCAGACGATCGCGACGACCGCGGGCGAGCCGTCGGACAGCGCGGTCGAGGACACCGTGAACGCGTCCTCGTTGCGGTGGTGGCGCAGGCCCCGGTCGCTGACCGCGGCCACCGAGCCCAGCTCCTGCTCCATGTGGTCGCGCTCGCGCGGCTGCGCGTGCCCGCAGTTCTCGCAGTAGCCGTCCCGGTCGACCTGGCCCGCACGGCAGGCCACACAGACCTTCAGGCCCGCGGGGGGCGTCGGAAGGTCGGCCGTACGCGGATCGGCCGGCGGCACCTCGGGAGGCAGCGGCGCGGCGAGCGGGTACTCGTCCGGTTCCGCGGACGCCTGAGCCGACACCTGCGCGGCGGGCGGGGCGGCGGGCCCCGGCACCTGCGCGGGGGACGGCGGCGGTGGTGGTGCGGCCGGGGGCGACGGCGGCTGCGCGGGCCGGTCGAACCGTACGCCCGGGCTGTCGGAGCCCGCCGACTCGCGGCCGTCGATGTCCGTCGGCAGGACCACGGGCGCGGGTGTGTCCGCCGTGTCCACCTCCGGGGCGACCGGCCAGTCCACGGACGCCGCGGCCGAAGGGGGCCGGGGCGCCGCGCCGTTGACGGCGACCGTGGGGTTGTCGTCCGGCGGTGCGGGTACGGCGGTGAGGTCGTACCCGCACGCACCGCAGAAACGGTCCCCCGACTCCAGCGGCTCCTCGCAGCTGGGGCAGGCGGCCAGTTGAGGCATCTGCGACATCAATTACACCCACGTCCGGGGGCGGTAGCGGTTGGCGCGCTCCACCAGATCGATCCTCTCCTCGCCACGCTGGGCGAGCCGGGCCAGTGTCCGGTACGAGCGCTCCAGACCGAAGCGCAGGCCCCGCTCGTCCAGGTCGCTGCCGAGCAGTACGGTCCGCGCCCCAGTGCTCGGCGGGGCGGAACCCTGGCTACCGGAGAGTACCCAGTCCAGGGCGCAACCAAGGACCTCTGTGGACAACTGCTCGCGGCGCACCGCGTCCAGACCGTACCCGTCCAGCGCCTCGACCTGGGCCGCGGCCGAGGTCAGGTCGTCCAGGAACGGGGCGTCGGGAACGCCCGCACCGGACAGCCCCGGCCCGGGAACCCCCGTACCGGGCACGCCCGCGGCGGGCACCGCCGTACCGGACGTACCCAGAGCCGGTGGACCCGGTGGGGGCGGCGCGGTCTCGGCCAGCCGCTGGCGCAGCCGGGCCCGGACGGCGGCGACCCGGGCCGCCGTGTAGTGGATCGACGCCTCCGGCACCGACTCCAGCGTCCGTACGGAGCCACGGCGGTCGCCCGCCGCGAGCTGGACGCGGGCCAGGCCGAACGCGGTGCTCACATAGCTGGGGTCGGTCGTCCACACCAGGCGGTAGTACTCGGCGGCGTTGTCCAGCTGCCCGAGGACCTCCGCGCACACGCCGAGGGCCAGCTTGGGCGCGGGCTCGCCCGGGAACGCGTCGTAGATCGCGTCGAAGGACACCGCCGCGACCTCGTGGTCGCCGGTCGCGAGCGCCGCCACGCCCCGGTACCAGACCACCCGCCAGTCGTCGGGATGGTCCGCCTCCAGGGCTTCGAGCGTCCTGGTCGCCTGGTCGAGCTCGCCCATCTCCAGGCGCGCCCGCAGCTCGCGCAGCCGCAGCTCCAGGGAGCCGGCGGGCGCCGCCTGCAGCGCGGTGATCAGCTCGGCCGGTGCGGACGTCATCAGCCCGGCCAGGAAGCCCGCGTTCGGGTCGCCCGGGTCCACCCGCGGCACCGGCAGCGCGAGGGCCGCGGCGGCGGTGTTCAGCGGCTTGATGAGGGCGGCCCGAACGGCGGCGGAGGGCGGCGGGAGGAACGGCGTGCCGTTCGCCCCCGCGGCCCCGCTCGCCGCTGTCGCCCCGTTCGTACCGTTCGTTCTGCTCGCCCCGGCCGTCAGCGCGGGCGCGCCCTTCTTTCCGCGTACGGGATCGACCCGCACGCCCAGCCGCGACACGTCGCCGGCCAGTGAGCCGAACAACTCCGTGTCCGTGACCTTCAGTTCGGGTCCGAACAGGGTGGACAGCGAGGGCCGGGCGCGTCCCGTCTGCACGGAGACGACCTCGCGCAGCACACCCGTGAGCTGCTCGGCCATCTCCTGCGCGGAGGCGAACCGGCGGGCCGGGTCGGGATCGGTGGCGCGCACGAGGAGCCGGTAGAACGACTCGTACGTGCGGAAGACCTCGATGTTGTCGGGGTCGGGCAGGGAGTCCACGAAGACGTTCGTGTAGCCCTGGAAGTCGAAGGTCAGGACCGCCAGCGTGCGGGCGACCGTGTAGAGATCCGAGGCGACCGACGGGCCGACGTCGGCGACCTCCGGCGCCTGGTAGCCGACCGTGCCGTAGATGGCCGACTCGTCGTCGTCCATCCTGCGCACCGCGCCCATGTCGATCAGCTTGAGCTGATCCTCGGTCTGTATCGCGTTGTCGACCTTGAAGTCGCAGTACAGGAGGTTGCGGCTGTGCAGATGGCCGAGGGCCTCAAGGGCCTCGATGCCGTACGCGCAGGCCTGCTCCACCGGCAGCGGATCGCGCTTGCCGGTCGCCGTGCGGCGGCCGTTGGCGATCTCCTTGAGGGACTTGCCGCCCACGTACTCCATGACGATGTACCCGTCCAGCGAACCCGTCCGCTGGTCGAGGTGCTCCACGAAGTTGTAGATCCGCACGATGTTGGAGTGCTCGATCTCGGCGAGGAAGCGGCGCTCGGAGATCGCGGCCTCCATCGCGTCCTGGTCGCCCGTGTCGAGGAGGCCCTTGAGGACCACCCAGCGGTCGGACACCGCGCGGTCGACGGCGAGATACACCCAGCCGAGCCCGCCGTGCGCGAGGCAGCCCACGACCTCGTACTGGCCGTGCACGATGTCACCGGTCTGCAGCTTCGGCACGAACGAGTACGGGTGGCCGCACTTGGTGCAGAAACCCTCCGTACGGCCGGACCGCTCGCCGCGCGAACGCCCCACCGGCGCACCGCAGTCGGAGCGCGAGCAGAACCGCTTGCGCTCGGGGACCTCGGGGTTCTCCTGGATCATCACGCGCGGGTCGGGCCGCGGCACGTCCGGAACCTGCACCAGGCCGACGCCGAGCCGGCTGCGCCCCGAGGACGCGGCGGTCGAGCCGGAACTGCGCACCGACACCGAACGGCCCGTGGTGCGGCCCGACACCGAGCGCGAGAGACGGCCCGACACCGAGCGCCGCGACTGGGACGACCGAGACGAGGCACGTGAGGAGGCGCGGGAGCTGGAGCGCGAACTGGCGCTGCCCGAACTCCGCGAACCGCTCCGGCCGCCCCCGGTGATCCCGGTCGGCGGGGAGCCCACCATGCCCGTCGACGAGACGACCGGGGCCAGACCGCAGGTGTCGCAGTACAGCTCGCCGCCGCCCATGTCCTCGTACGACCCCGAGCAGCCTGGCCGCTGACACGGATCCTGCGAACTCTGCCCACTCGCTTCGGTGTTGACGTTCTGCTGACTCACGATTCCCCCCTCCGGTCCTGTGGTCCGCCGTGCCCGGGGACCCTGGGCACCAGCACTTCGGCCGCCGCGTGCTGGTAGCGCAGCACAGCCTGTTCCGCCACACGCAGGTCGCAGGGCGCGCTCCACAGCATGCGGCGCGCCGCGTCGTACCGCTCCACCAGCAGCGGGTCCTCGGCGAAGCCGTGCCGGGCGACCTTCGCCTTGTACGCGTCGAGACGGCCGCGCAGCTCCGCGCGGACCGCGAGCGGCGCGGTGACCGCGGTCAACGACTCGCGGGCGCGCAGCAGTTCGTCGTCGGCCTTCGCCTCCAGGGACTCCAGGAGCGGCGAGAGGCGGTGCCACTGGGCGTGCCTGCGGTACTCGGCGGCCGTCGCCAGCTGCTCCTGCAGCGCGGTCGGCGGGCCGCTCACCGCGGGCACCTCGGACGCGGCGATCTTCGCCAGGACCTCGCCACGGGCGCTGCGCGCCTCGGCGAGCGTGCGGTCCGCGCGGCTCAGCACGTCCCGCAGCCGCAGCAGCCGCGCCTCCGCGTCCTGCCGGACGGTGAGCACGGCGTCGATCTCGCGGCGCACCTCCTCCAGGGCGCGCGCCTCGCGGTCGTAGCGCGTGGTGTCGGGACGGCCGCCGCCGGGCGCCGAACTGCCCTGCGCGGGCAGCCAGAAGTCCAGCGGATCGGACACCACCCGCTCGCGCAGCACGGTCAGGGTGCGTGTGATCCGCTCCAGGTCGTCGCCCGAGGGGTGCTCACCGGGCCGTACGCCCACGGAGTGCGCGAGCTGGCGGGTGCGCTGCAACTCCGCGGCCAGTAAATCGATCCGGGCGGGCAGCGCCGACCACACGGCGTCGGCCGTCACGACCATGTCCAGCGAGGTCGCGTACAACTCGTTCATGCGCTCCACGAGTTCGGCGAGCGAGAAGCTCTCGCTGAGCTTGCCCGTGCCCGCCATCGTGGGCGCGGCGGCCGTGGCGGACGCGCTGCCGGCGACCGTCACGCTCTCGCCGCGCAGCAGCTCGGTGAGTTCCACGAGGTCCTCGCGGTTCGACCAGCGTCTGCGCGAGCGGATCTCCCGCGCGGAGCGCAACGCGTCGGCGTACGCGTCGAAGTACGCCCACAGCAGGGAGATCGACGCCTCGGCGGCCCCCCAGCGCTCTTTGGTCGTACCAGTGAGCTCGGCGCCTTCGAGGAGTCTGCGGCCCGCGTGGTCCTGCAGGGCGAGGAGCGAGGTCTCGATGGCCTCGTGCTCCGCGCCGAGCCGCGCCAGCGCACGGTCCACCTCGTCCCGGTCCATCACCGGCCCGGAGGGTCCCGTGACGCCCATCGATCACCCCTCGCTTCGTGAAGAACTGCGTGAAGAACTATTTGTGAAGAGCAGTTCCTGAAGAACTGTTCGTCAGGAACTACTGGAACATTCCCGCTACTTGTACTGGACCGGGGGCGGCCCGTCGCTCTTGCCGAGCGTCCCGGCGAGCCAGGTGTTGTACGACTTCTGCCAGTCGGCCTTGCGGTAGTCCACCAGGATCTGGTTGACCCGGCGTATCAGATCGGTTGCGTCCTTCTTCATCGCCACGCCGTAGTACTCGTCCGTGAAGGGCTCGCCCTTGAGCTGGACCGTCGGGTCCTGCGCCGCCTGGCTCGCGGCGAGCGCGCCGTCGGTCACGACGGCGTCGACCTCACCGAGCTGCAGCCGCACCAGGCAGTCGAGTTGGTTCGGCACGACGGTGCTGATGTCGGCGGACTTGGGGATGACCTTTCCCAGGTCGTCCTGCAGTTTCTCAAGGGCGATCGAGCCCGACGCCGAGCAGATCCGCTTGCCCGCGAGCGTGTCGTCGTATCCCTTGATGTCCGACTTCTTCGGAGCGAGCACCTGCTGGCCGGTCTTGAAGTAGGGCGAGGAGAACGCCACGAGACCCAGCCGCTCGCAGTTGATCGTCATGGTGCGCACCACCATGTCGACATCGCCGCGCTGGATCGCCGGGATGCGTTCGATGGTCGGGATGGCGCGGAAGACGACCTTGTCCGGGTCGCCGAGGATGTCCTGGGCGATCGCGTGCACGAGATCGATGTCGAAGCCCTCCAACTCGGCTTTCTTCGCCTCGCTGTTCGGGTCGCGGTAGCCGAAGCGGTAGCTGTTCTGGTCGACGCCGACCGTCAGAGACCCCTTCTCCTTGATCTTCTGGATGGTCGCACCGTCCTGGGGGCCGGAGTCCGGTGCCAGGCTCTGGTCCTCGGGGTTCACGCAGTCCTCGGCCTTGGCCTGCGAGCCCTGGGCCACCCCCTGGCCGTCGGCGCCCGTGCCGCCGTCCTCGCGGCTCTGGGAGACCGGCAACAGCAGCGCGAACACGGCGGCCAGGGCGCAGACGACCGCCATCGCACCCACCCCGCCCCAGCCCCTCAGACTGGTCCGCAAACGCCGTGCGTTCATCGTCATGCCCCCTCTCACCGGTACTCCGACAGCCTGCGCCCGATGCCGAGAACCGCGCCGGCCGCGGCCAGCACCGCGAGGACCGCGGCGCCCACCACAAGGCCGTTCATCGCGCCCCGGCCGTCTCCGGCGGCCTGCTTGAACTCGGTCTCCTCGTGCTGGATCGCCGTGGCCAGAGCCGTGTCGACGTTCTTGAAGCACTCGCCCGTGGGCTTCTTGCCGTCGGAGCCGATCACCCGGTCCAGCGCGCCCTGGTAGTTGCCCAGGTTGTCCTGCGTGCGGGCTTTCTCGTGCCGTTCCTTCCAGACCTTCATGTTCGCCGTCGCGGCCTTGACCGGCTTCATGCCCGCGCTGTCGTCGGCGAGGCCCTCGGCGGCGGCCAGCTTCGTGGTGAGGGCCTTCATCTGCGTCTTGTAGTCCTCGTCGAAGACGTCCAGCGTCTTCTTGTTCGCGCCAGTGCCCTCTGTCCTGGTCTCCGCGCCGCGGGCGACCAGCGTGAGGTTCTCGTTGCCCCGGGCCTTGAGCGAGGCGATCCGGGCGTCGTTGAGCGTGTTCAGCGAGCGGACCGCGTTGTCGTACGAGTCGTTGAGGCCGGCGCGGGCGACGCTGTGGCCGACGACCAGCCACAGCAGGACGACCGTGGAGGCGGCCGTGGCGGCGACCAGGCCGTGGTTCAGCACACGGTTCGTACGGCGGTAGTTGCGGTGCTGGGCCCAGGCGAGGCCGCCGATGGCGAGGACGCCGGCGCCGATCGCGATCCACGGGTAGGGCGTCGCGTCGTCGTAGTCGGCGCGCAGGCGCTGGTTCTCCACCGTGTAGAGATGCTCGGCGTCATCGAGCATCACCTGCATCTTCGAGTTCGCGTACCGGAGGTAGGCGCCGCCGAGGGGGAAGCCCTGGCGGTTGTTGGCCCGGGCGCGCTCCACAAGGCCCTTGTACTCGGGCAGCATCCTGTTCAGCTTGGTGATGGTCTTCTCGGAGGCGGAGCCCGGTTCCGAGTTGGCCGCCGCGGTGACCAGCTTCTCCGCCGCGTTGTTGATGTCCTTCTCGTAGAGGTCGCGGGACGCCTTCGTCTCCTGGCCGCCCGCGAGGAAGCCGCTGGACGCGGCCGTGTTGGCGTCGGCGAGGGAGCGGTAGATCTCCGCCGCGTCGGCGCTCAGCGGCTGGCTGCTGTGCAGCACGGCGTCCGCGGCGGCCGAACGGTCCGTCATCTCCCAGGCGGTGACCGCCCCGAACGCGACGACGAGGAGGGCGAGCACCGCGCCGATGATGCGCAGCCGCCCGGGCTCGGTGGTCGCCGCGGCCCGCAGCTGGTCGACGCCCTCGGCCCACGCCGTACGGCGGGGAGGCCCGGTGTCGGGCACGGCGGAGCGGACCTGCGGCCCGGGCGGCGGCGCCTGCGGAGGCACCGCGGGCATCGTGGGTGCGGGCGCCCCCGGTGGCGCCGCACCGCCCTTCTGCTGATATGTCACTCGACCTCCCCCATGGTCATAGGCCGGTCACCTCCGCCCGGGCGCCAGGAAGCGCGGGCAGAGGTACACGGCCGCAAGTATCGCCGCCGGGACTGACATCCGCACAGGCCTTGCCGCGATCTTGTTCCGATTGCAGCAAGGCCTTGTCCGGATCGCAGCACGGCGAAGATCCCGTACCACCCCTGCCCATGAATACGCCAACCCGAACTGTTCGGTTCCCGGCGCGCTCAGACCCTCTCGTAAAACTCCCGCACGCGGGCGTGCGCCAGGGCCGGGGCCCCCTCGTGGTCGAGTCCGAGGAGGGCCGAGCCGAGGACCGGCCGGGCGGTGACGACGCTGGGTACGGCCTTGGGGGCGCGCTCGGCCAGCAGTTCCCTTATCCGGTCGTCGAGTTGGGGGTGGCGGGCGGCCAGGACGCCCCCGCCGAGCAGGACCGGCGTCTCCTCGTCGAGCAGGTCGAGACGGGTCAGGGCGACGACCGACATGGCGGTGACCTCGTCCGCGAGCCGGTCGACGAGCGCGCGGGCGACCGGGTCGCCGTCCGTCGCCGTGGCGAACAGGACCGGCGTCAACTCGTGGCGCCGCGCGTGCTCGATGTGTTCCAGGTGCAGGGCCTCGATCAGCGCGTACATGGAGTCGAGGCCGAAGTGCGCGGGCAGGGTGCGGGCCAGCGCGGTCGGAGCGCCCCGCCCGTCCTCGGCCCGCGCGCCGTGCCACAGGGCCTCCTCGGAGAGGCCCCAGCCGCCGCCCCAGTCACCGGAGATACGGCCCAGGGCGGGGAAGCGGGCGACCCGGCCGTCGGGCCGCATGCCCACGCAGTTGATGCCCGCGCCGCACACCACGGCCACCCCGCGCGGCTCCTCCACACCGGCCCGCAGGATCGCGAAGGTGTCGTTGCGGACCTCCACGGTCGTGCCCCACGCGCGCGCGTGCAGCGCGGCGGCCAACTGCTCCTCCTCCACGGGCAGATCGGCGTTGGCCAGACACGCCGAGACATGGTTCACGGAGTCGACGCCCGCCGCGGCGAAGGCCCGGCCGACGGCGTCCGCGACCGTGTCGACCGCCTCCCTGATGCCGACGACGGGCGGCCGGAACCCGCCGGCGCGCGCCGTGGCGAGCACGCTCCCGTCGTCCGCCACGACCGCGACGTCGGTCTTGCTGTTCCCCGCGTCGACGGCGAGGACCCGTGCGGTCACGCCCACGCGAGGTGCTCCCGGTTGTGCGCGATCAGCCGGTCGGTGAGGCCCTCGGCGTACGCGTACTGGCCCACCAGCGGATGCGCGAGCAGCGCCCGGAACACCCGCTCGCGTCCCCCGCGCAGCGCGGCCTCCAGGGCCAGGTCCTCGTACGCGGTCACGTTCGCCATCAGCCCTGCGTACAGCGGGTCCACCGGAGCCACCGGCAGCGGCGTCGCCCCCGCGTGCCCGACCGCTGCCTGCACCTCGATCACGGCGTCGTCGGGCAGGAACGGCAGTGTCCCGCGGTTGTACGTGTTCACCACCTGGTAGGTGCTCCCGCCCCCGCCGAGCAGCGACGCGGCGAGGTCCACGGCCGCCTCGGAGTAGTAGGCGCCACCCCGCTTGGCGAGCAGCTCCGGCTTCTCGTCGAGCTCCGGGTCGCCGTACATCTTGAGCAACTCCCGCTCCATCTCCGCCACTTCCGCGGCCCGCGACGGCTTCGTACCCAGTTCTCGTACGACCTCGTCGTGCGCGTAGAAGTAGCGCAGGTAGTAGGACGGGACGACGCCCAGCCGGTCGAGGATGTCGCGCGGCAGGCGCAGGGTGTCGGCGAGGGTGTCGCCGTGCTCGGCGAGCAGCTTGGGCAGGACGTTCTCGCCCTCGGGGCCGCCCAGGCGCACACCGGTCTCCCAGGTGAGGTGGTTGAGGCCCACATGGTCCAGGTGCACATCGGAGGGGGAGACACCCAGCATTCCGGCGAACTTCCGCTGGAATCCGATCGCCACGTTGCACAGTCCGACCGCTTTGTGACCGGCCTGGAGCAGGGCGCGGGTCACGATGCCGACGGGGTTGGTGAAGTCGATGATCCAGGCGTCCGGGTTGGCACGCCGTACGCGCTCGGCGATGTCGAGCACCACCGGGACCGTACGCAGCGCCTTGGCGAGGCCGCCGGCGCCGGTCGTCTCCTGGCCGACGCAGCCGCACTCCAGCGGCCAGGTCTCGTCCTCGTTGCGGGCGGCCTGTCCGCCGACGCGGAGCTGGAGCAGCACCGCGTCGGCGCCCTCGACACCCGCGTCGAGGTCGTCGGTCGTGGTGATGCGCCCGGGGTGCCCCTGCTTGGCGAAGATGCGCCGCGCCAGACCGCCGACGAGTTCGAGGCGGTCGAGTGCGGGGTCGACCAGGACCAGTTCCTCTATGGGCAGGGTGTCCCTCAACCTCGCGAACCCGTCGATGAGTTCAGGGGTGTAGGTGGAGCCCCCGCCCACTACTGCGAGTTTCATGTCAGCCCTTCACTCCGGTGAGCGTGACGCCCTCGACGAACGCCTTCTGCGCGAAGAAGAACACGAGGATCACGGGGGCCATGACCAGGACGGTCGCGGCCATCGTCAGATTCCAGTCGGTGTGGTGGGCGCCCTTGAAGGACTCCAGGCCGTAGCTCAGGGTCCAGGCGCCGGGATTCTCGGACGCGTAGATCTGCGGTCCGAAGTAGTCGTTCCAGGCGTAGAAGAACTGGAACAGCGCGACGGCGGCGATGCCGGGCTTGGCCATCGGCAGGACGACCTTCAGCAGGGTTTTGAAGTCCCCGCAGCCGTCGACCTTCGCCGCGTCGATGTACTCGTTCGGGATCGTCATCAGGAACTGCCGCAGCAGGAAGATCGAGAACGCGTCCCCGAACGCCATCGGGATGATCAGCGGCCACAGGGTGCCCGACAGATCCAGCTGCTTCGCCCAGAACAGGTACATCGGGATGATGATGACCTGCGGCGGCAGCATCATCATCGAGATGACCAGCATCAACGACAGGTTCCGGCCACGGAAGCGGAACTTGGCGAGCGCGTACGCCACCGGAATGCTGGACACCACCGTCAGGACGGTGCCGCCGCCCGCGTACAGAAGGGTGTTCTTCCACCAGGTGAGGAAGCCGGGCGTGTCGAAGACCTTCGCGTAGTTGCCCCACTCCCAGGTGTCCGGGATCAGGTCCCTGGTGAGGGTCTGGTTGTCGCTCATCAGGGAGGTGAGGACGACGAACACGAAGGGCAGCACGAAGAACAGCGCGGCGGCGACGCCGAGCGCGTGCACGGCGATCCATTCGAGGAGCGCCTTGCGGCGGGCGGTCCGCTCGGCGGGGGTGGCCGGCGGCGTCCCCAACTCCACGGGCTTGTCGAGTACTTGGGTCATGGTCAGTCACCTGCCTGGATGAGACCGCCCCGGCGCCGCATCAGGAACGCGGTGAACACCATGGACAGGGCGAACAGCACCAGCGCGACCACGCACGCGGAGCCGTAGTCGAAGCGCTGGAAGCCGAGGTTGTAGACGAGCTGAGGCAGGGTGAGCGTCGACTTGTCGGGGTATCCCGGTTCGAACTGCTGGCCCGAGCCGCCGATGATCCCGGAGGCGACCTTCCCCGCGACCAGCGGCTGTGTGTAGTACTGCATCGTCTGGATCACGCCGGTGACCACCGCGAACATCACGATCGGTGAGATGTTCGGCAGCGTCACGAACCGGAACCGGTGCCAGGCGGACGCGCCGTCCAGCTCGGCGGCCTCGTACTGCTCCTTCGGTACGTCGAGCAGCGCGGCCATGAAGATGACCATCAGGTCGCCGACGCCCCACAGGGCCAGCATGGTGAGGGCGGGCTTGGACCACGCGGCGTCCGTGAACCAGCCGGGCGTCGGCAGGCCGAGGTCGCCGAGCACCGAGTTGACCGGCCCCGTACCCGGGTTGAGCAGGAAGACGAAGGCCAGCGTCGCCGCGACGGGCGGCGCCAGGTAGGGCAGGTAGAAGAGGGTGCGGAACACACCCGTGCCCGTCTTGATCTTCGTGATCAGCAGACCGATGCCCAGGCCGAAGGCGACCCGCAGGGTGACCATGACGACCACCAGCCACAGGGTGTTGCGCAGCGCCGGCCAGAACATGGGGTAGTCGTTGAAGACGTAGTTCCAGTTGTCCAGACCCCGGAAGACGGGGACACCGAAGCCGTCGTACTTCATGAACGAGAAGTACACGGTCGAGAGCAGCGGATACGCGAAGAAGACACTGAAGCCGATCAGCCACGGCGACATGAAGGCGGCCGTGCGAAGCGCCGACCGGCGGCGCTTCGCACGCAGAGTGAGCGTGGACATCGGTGGCTACTTCGCCTGCTCGATGTCACGGTCGATCTGGTCGGCCGTCTTCTTCAGACCGGCCTTCAGATCCTTCGCCTTGCCGGACTCGTACTGGTAGCCGAAGTCCTGGAGGGTCGTCTGGTACGTCGAGCCGTTGACGGACGCCGGCGGGGTGTTGGAGTGCGGGTTCTGCGCGATGTCCAGGAAGGTCTTGAAGCCCGGGTCGACCGTCAGGTCGGGCGACTTCAGCGCGGCGAACGTGGACGGCACGTTGTGGATGGCGTTGGCGAAGGCGACGACGGCCGCGGTGTCGGTCGTCATGTACTTCACCAGCTCCCAGGCCGCGTTCTGCTTCTTGCTCTGCGGCGCGATGCCCATGACCGTGCCGGAGAGGAAGCCCTTGCCGTACTCGTCGACCTCGTCGTCGGCGACGGGCATGGGAGCCGTGCCGATGTCGAACTTCACGCCCGCGTCCTTGGCCATGCCCAGCCGCCACTCGCCGTCGAGCTGCATGGCCACCTGGCCGGTCTGGAAGGGGTGCTTGGCGCCCCACTCGTCGCCGAAGGTGTTGCGGTACTTCTCCAGCTTCTGGAAGCCGCCGAGGCTGTCGACGAGCTTCTTCTGGTACGTGAACATCTCGGCGAACGCCGGGTCCTCGGCGATGCTGGACTTGCCGTCCTTGTCGAAGTAGGCGTGGTCCCACTGCGACATGTAGTGGTCCACGACCGTCTCGTAGCCGTGGTAGTTCGGCATGAAGCCGAGCTGCTCGTACGAGTCGCCCTTGGACTTCGTCAGCTTCTTGGCGACCTCGGTGAACTCGGACCACGTCTTCGGCGGCGCCTTGATGCCGGCCTTCTCGAAGGCGTCCTTGTTGTAGTAGAGGCCGTACGCGTCACCCAGCAGCGGCATCGCGCAGCGCTTGCCCTCGAACTGGGTGTACTCCAGCATCGGCTTCGGAATGATCTTGTCGAGGTCGAGCTTCGACTTCTCGATGAACGGCTTGAGGTCGGCGAACGCGCCGGACGAACAGAACTTGCCGATGTTGGACGTGGTGAACGACGACACCACGTCGGGGCCGCTGGAACCACCCGCGCGCAGCGCCTGGTTGAGCTTGTCGTCGTTGATGTTGCCGACGACCTTCACCTTGATGTTGGGGTGTTCCTTCTCGAACCGGTCGATGTTCGCCTGGATGGCCTTGACCTCGGCGGGAGCACTCCAGCCGTGCCAGAACGTGATCGTCGTCGACGCGTTCGGGTCGTCCGTGGCGCCGGTGTCCGACTGGCCGGTACAGGCGGTGGTGAGAAGGGCTATCGAGGCGGCGGCGAGCACCGCTTTCCTGGGCATTCCGGGCATGGCGAAGTCTCCCTGGGGCGGGACGGGGTGTGGGACGGGTTGTGTACGGAGATGTGCGGGGGAGGTGTGCGGGTCCTGCTCAGCGCGAGGTGTCGAAGGCCTCGTCGCGGGTGGCCGCGAGCGCGCTCTCCAACGCGCCGCGCAGCACGGGGTGTTCGTCGACGTCACCGACCACGAGGCGCGGCCGGGACGCGGCCAGCTCCTCCAGCTCGGCCTGCACCAGGGTGCGCAGCGGTTCGCCGCCCCTGGTGAGCGAGGCCCCGCTGAGGACGACGAGTTCGGGGTCGAGGACGGAGACCAGCGAGGCGAGACCCGTGGCGAGCCCCGTCGCGTACGTCTCCAGGAGCTGCCGGTGGGCTCCCGCGTTGATGTCCGCCGCCTGCTCGACGAGCGCGGCGGCGACTTCGGCGTACGGCCCGGTCGGCAGGGGTTGGATGCCGAGTTCACGGGCGAGTTTCGGGATGGCCTGGGAGCCGGCCAGCTCCTGGTAGCCACCGCTGTTGGCCTTGGTGACGTGCCGCACGAGCGGCGCGCCGGGTACGGGGAGGAAGCCGACCTCGCCCGCGCCGCCGGTCCAGCCGCGGTGCAGGCGTCCACCGAGGACGAGCGCGGCACCGAGACCGCCCTCGTTCCACAGCAGTACGAAGTCCTCGTGACCCCGGGCCGCACCGAGCCGCTGCTCGGCTATGGCGACGAGGTTGACGTCGTTCTCGTACTCGACGGGCATCGGCAGCGCTGCCGCGAGCTCGTCGAGCAGGGCGGGGGAGTGCCACCCGGGAAGGTGGGAGGCGTAGCGCAGCCGCCCCGTGTTGGGGTCGAACGCGCCGGGGGTGCCGATGACGAGCCGCTGGATGTCGGCCCGGACCAGCCCCGCCGCCTTCACGGCGCCGTCGAGGGCGTCGGTGACCTGCCGTACGACGGTCTGTCCCGCGCGACGGCCGGGGGTGAGCAGTTCGTACTCTCCCACCGTCCGCCCGGTCACATCGGCGACGGCGGCGAGGATCCGCTCGGGCGTCACGTCGAGACCGGCGGCGTAGGCGGCGGCCGGGTTCACCGCGTACAGCTGTGCGTTGGGCCCCGGGCGGCCCTCGCTGGTACCGGTGACGAGGACGAGCCCCGCCGCCTCCAGTCGGGCCAGCAGCTGCGAAGCGGTCGGCTTCGACAGGCCGGTCAGCTTGCCGATCCGCGTCCGGGACAACGGCCCGTGCTCCAGCAGGAGATCGAGTGCGGCACGGTCGTTCATGGCGCGCAGAACGCGAGGGGTGCCCGGCGTACCGGCGGTTCCTGCCATGAGTGTCGACACCTGCCTTTCGGCTGCCCAGCTTCCCAGTGGTGCCACTGGGAAGTCCACCGCGGAATCATTGTTAGGAAACTTTCCTATCGGTGGGAGGAAGGTAGGCCCGAGGTGGGGGACGCGTCAATACCGGCCACTGTCGGGCAATGAAGTCGTTACCCGACGGACGGTGAGGGGACACGCGACCCGGCGGACGGTGGGGACACGTGTGTGGGGACATGCGTGTGGGGCGGCACCCGGAGTGATCCGGATGACCGCCCCACAGAGGCCTGTGCGCGTCTCGCGCGTATGAGAAAGCTCTCGCCGCTACTTCGTCACATTCGTCGGAACCGCGGCCGGCGCTATGGGCGACGCCGTCTGCGACTGGGGGGACGCGGAGTTGGAGTAGGCCGACGGGGCCGCCATGCCCGCGGTCGGGTCGGGAGCCGCCTCCTCGTCCTGCTGGGCGGGGAGACCGCCGACGATGCGGATGCCCGCCCCGTCGAGAGCGTGCTTGATGCGCCAGCGCAGTTCGCGCTCCACGCTCAGCGCCTTGCCGGGCATCGTCTTCGCGGAGACGTGGACGACCATCGAGTCGAGCAGCACGCTGTCGAGGCCGAGGACCTCGATGGGGCCCCAGAGGCGTTCGTTCCAGGGCTCGGCCTTGCTCATGTCCTCGCCGACCTGGTTGAGGAGCGTCTTCACCCGGTCCAGGTCCTCCGAGGGGTGGACCGTGACGTCGACACCGGCCGTCGCCCAGCCCTGGGAGAGGTTGCCGATGCGCTTGACCTCGCCGTTGCGGACGTACCAGATCTCGCCGTTGTCGCCGCGGAGCTTGGTGACGCGCAGGCCCACCTCGATGACCTCGCCGGAGGCGACGCCCGCGTCGACCGTGTCACCCACGCCGTACTGGTCCTCCAGGATCATGAAGACGCCGGAGAGGAAGTCCGTGACCAGGTTGCGGGCGCCGAAACCGATGGCCACGCCCGCCACACCGGCGGAGGCCAGCAGCGGGGCGAGGTTGATCTCGAACGTGCCGAGGATCATCAGCGCGGCCGTACTCATGATCGCGAAGGACGCGACCGACCGGAGCACCGAACCGATGGCCTGGGACCGCTGACGACGGCGTTCGACGTTGACCAGGAGACCGCCGAGGGCCGTCCCGTCGACCGCCTGGGCCGTACGGTTCATGCGGTCTATGAACTTCGTGATGGTCCGCCGTATGACCACTCTCAGCACGGCCGCTATCACCAGGATCAGCAGCACCCGCAGGCCGATGCTGAGCCATGTGGACCAGTTCTGCTCGACCCAGCTAGCGGCGTTGTTGGCGCTTTCCTGGGCGTCCTGGAGCGTTGGCGCCGTCGGTTCCTCGGTGGGATCGGCGGCCGACAGGACGGACAAGAACACGGCAGGTACCTCCAGGCGTAGCGGTCCGCCCGCGGCAGGGACATCGGAATAGGGGCACCGACGGGCAGAACCACCACACTAACGGGGCAGCATGTGCGGATCGTTGCAATGTTCGAGGGAGAGACTGTGCTCACCTGGGGATGAAGAGGGTGTGGTCGAAAACACTCCCAGCCCGTTACCGGGACATGGTGGCGCTTCCACCAGGCATGAGGGGAGACTGACTACAGATCGTCCCGGCGCGAGCCACGCGCCGCCGGCGTACAAGGAGGCCATCCGTGCCGCATGTCCTGGTCCTCAACGCGTCGTACGAGCCCCTCGGCGTCGTACCGCTCCGCCGCGCGCTCGTCCTCGTCCTCGAGAACAAGGCTGTCTGCCTCGAGGAATCCGGCGCCTTTATGCATAGTGCAACCGTTACTGTCCCCGCACCCAGCGTGGTCCGGCTGAAGAGGTTCGTACGGGTCCCTTACCGGGGGCCCGTTCCGCTGACCCGTCGGGCGCTCTTCGCCCGCGACGGCGGCCGGTGCATGTATTGCGGTGGCGTCGCAACCAGCGTCGACCACGTCATCCCGCGCAGCCGCGGGGGTCAGCACGTCTGGGACAACGTGGTGGCGTCCTGCCGCCGCTGCAACCACGTCAAGGCCGACCGTCACCTGGTCGAGATCGGCTGGCGCCTGCGCCATAAACCGGCCCCGCCGACGGGGCTCGCTTGGCGCATCATCGGAACCGGGCATAGGGACCCGCGCTGGCTGCCATACCTGCAGCCGTACGGCGCGGAGGACGCGATGGCCCGGATCGACGGCATTTCCGCCTGACGATCCGGGCCTTCGTCTTGCCTTGTGTCGCCTTGTGCGGGCCGGTTCCGCCCCTTTGGTTCTTCGGCGCGGGCCGGTCCGCCGCCTCCTTCGCGCGGCCGGTCCGCCCTGCGTCGTGCGGGCCGGTCCGTCGTCTCCGTCGTGTGCCGGGCCGCCGTTTTCTCCGTCTTTCCGGTCTTTTCCGGCGCTCCGGGAAGTCCCCTCGTGCCTCCCGGAGCGCCGGAGTTCCGCAGTGCGGTGGGCGCGGCTAGGCGAAGCGCAGTTCCGCCGGGTGCACCGAACGGCGTAGCAGGGGCAGCGAGGTGGCGGCGGCCAGGAGGCAGGCCGCGTAGACGGCCACCGGCACGAGCAGCGGCACCACCATCGGGATGGTCGCAGCGTCCGCGATGCCTCCGTACGTGATGTACAGCGCCGCGCCGCCGAAGCCCGCGAGCAGCATCGCCGGGGCCAGCGGCAGTGCGGTCTCGAGGAGCAGCGCCCGGCCCAGCACCTTCTGCGGTACGCCCGCCGCGGCCTGCGCGGCGAGGCCCCGGCGCCGGGTGGCGAGCGACTCGGCGGTGCCCACGGCAAGCCCGCCCAGGCTGATCAGCAGCGCGATCAGGACCGCGGCGCCCGCCAGGTTCACGCCGGTGGTGTAGAACGCCACGTCCTCAGGGGTGTAGGGCCGGCCCCCCGCCGGATGATGCACGGAGTCGAGGAACATCTGGCGTATGCCCACGAAGCCCACGCCCACGACGGCGACCAGGAGTACGGCCGCGTTGGTGCGCGCGGTGGCCCACGGGTCGGCCTGGAGTCGTTCGGCTGCGATCAGGACCGCGGGGTTCTCGGTCCGGGCGGCGAGCCGCCTGCCGATGGTCCGCGCGGTGATCCCGGCGACCGCCACCGAGCCCGCACCGGTCAGCGCCACCGCGGAGAACACCAGTAGGGGGAACGAGGCGGCCCCCGGCCCTCTGCTCCGCATGACGATCAGCAGGGCGGCCAGGCCCATCAGCACAGCCGGCACCACAAGGGTGAGGGTGGCGACCCGGCCGTGGCGCGGCCGCACCCGGCGCACCCAGCCGAGCGGCGAGGCCACGACCCGGCGCAGCGCGACCACACTCACCAGTACGGCGAGGAGGGGCACGGCGAACGCCACCAGGGCGAAGCCGCCCCAGGCCGACAGCGAAAGCTGCTGCTGCAACAGGTTCACCATGAGGAGCGCGCAGAACACCGAGGCGACGGCCGACCCCAGCAGACAGGCGAGACCGGCCTCCAGGGCCGCGATGCGCCGCACCTGCCTCGGTGTCGCCCCGGCGAGGCGCAGTCCGGCCAGTCTGCGGTCGCGGTGCACGGCGCCGATGCGTGCGCACTGGCCGAGGAAGCCGAGCACCGGCAGCCACAGGAGCACCAGCGCGACAACCACCCCGGCGCGCTCCCCCGGCTGGTTCAGGAGGCCGTGAAAGTACGGGGTGGACACCTGCCCCTCCACCGAGGCGACCGCGACCGCCGCGAGCCCGAAGCCGGTGGCCAGCGCGGCGCCCACCGCCGTCAGCGTCACCCGCCACCACTCCCGCCGGTCCGAGCCCCGCGTCAGCAGCCAGGCGAGTCTGAGATCCGCGATCACAGCGCCCCCTCCAGCGTCAACGCGTCCTCCGCGGAGACGACGACCCCGTCGCGCAGGTGCACTTCGCGGTCCGCGTACGCCGCGACCTGCGCGTCGTGCGTGATCAGCAGCACCGCCGTGCCGGACTCCCGGGCCGTGTGCGCCAGCGCCGTCAGCACGCCCTCGCTCGCGAGGGAGTCGAGCGCACCGGTCGGCTCGTCCGCGAAGACGACCTTCGGACCGGTCACCAACGCCCGTGCCAGCGACACCCGTTGGGCCTGCCCGCCGCTCATCTCCCCGGGCCGCAGCTCCCCCTGGCCGCGTACGCCGAACCGCTCCAGCCACTCGTCCGCCCGCTCGTGGGAGTCCTTGCGGGAGGCTCCCGCGAGCAGCAGCGGCAGCGCGACGTTGTCGAGCGAGGTCAACTCGGGTATCAGCTGCCCGAACTGGAACACCACCCCGAACTCCGTACGCCGCAGCTCGCTCAACCGCTGTTCCGGGAGCTGGTCGAGGCGCTGCTCGGCGTAGACGACCGAGCCCTCGTCGGGGCGGACGATCCCCGCCAGGCAGTGCAGCAGCGTGGACTTGCCGCTGCCGCTCGTGCCGGTGACGGCGAGGATCTCCCCCGAGTGCAGTTCGACCGAGGCGCCCCGTAGCGCCTGGGTCCTGCCGTGCGTCTTGGCGAGGCCTCGGGCCGCCAGGATCGGCAGGGCCTTCTCCGTCTCCGTACTGCTCATGGGCGGGCTGCTCATGCTCCGTCGACCTCCGCGGTCAGAGTGGTGAGCCGGGCCGCGGTGGTGGTCATCCAGCGCAGATCGGCGTCGAGGTGGTTGAGGGCGTAGTCGGCCGAGAGGACGGTCGCGAGATCGGCGCCGGGCGCCGTCTTGACCGCCGTGAGCTCCCGCATGCGCGCCATGTGCGCGGCGCGCTGGGCGCTCAGATACCGGGCGGGGTCGGCCGAGGCGAGGATCGCGCACACGACCTTGGCGAAGATCTCGTTCGTCACGAAGGGTGCGGGCGGGGTGATCTCGCCCGTCCACGCGGCGAGTTCCTTCGCCCCGTCGTCGGTGGACCGGTACAGCGTCCGCTCCGGGCCGCCGTCCGAATCGGTCCCGTCGACCTCCGCGAGACCGTCGCGGACCAGGCGCTGCAACGTCGTATAGACCTGGCCATAAGCCAGCGGGCGGGCCTGCGGGAAGCGTTCGTCATGGCGTCGCTTGAGGTCGTAGCCATGGCTCGGCCCTCCGGCGAGCAGTCCCAGGAGGATGTGGCGGGTGCTCATGGGCACCATTATGTACTCAGTATATGTAGCGAGTGAATAGTTATCCCGGGAAAACCTTCGGCCACGCCCCGGGGAAGGGGCTCCGGGGAAGGGGCTCGGGGGAGGCGGTCTCGCGGGAGGGTGCCTCTGGGGGGCGGGCGTCATCGCGGGCGGTGGCCGTCCAGGCGCTCTTGGTAACCAGGCGCATCCGGGACAAGATGTGAACAAGGGCACGTTGTCCGGGCTGTCACGTCTGCGCGCCCGCCCACTGGGTAGGGCTGCCGTGACCCGCCGTACGACTACCCGCGACGACCAAGGAGGCCCCCATGGCCGCATCGGCACAGCTTCTGCTCTCGGCCCTCTCCAAACGCCCGGCGGAGCAGCCCGCCGACCCCGACCCGTACATCTGTGTCTTCACCGCCGAAGGGCCCTGCGCGGAGACGCCGCTCACCAGCGAGCCGCCGCTGCCCGACGCCGCCCCCCTCACCAGCGAACCGCCACTCGCCGACGCCGCGCACCTGACGAGCGAGCCCACCTCCACGGGCGCCGCCGCGGGCCTGGACCCATCGGGGGTCTGATGCCGCTCTCCCGGCTCGCCGCGCTGCACGGCGTCGCCACCTCCTTCAGCCCGTCCCCGGGACGCACGGTCGCGGCCTCGGACGCCGCGGTCGTCGCCGTCCTCGCCGCACTGGGCGTCCCCGCCGCGACACCGGACGCCGTCCGCACGGCGCTCACGGCACGCGAGACGGAGCTACGGGAGCGACTGCTCCCACCGACACTGGTGAGCTGGAGCGGGGCACCGACGGCTGCCGGGAGCGACCATGACGCCGGGGCGCGCGAATCCGCCCCGGGGGCGGACGGCGACGAGCGTGCGCCGGACGAGAACCCACCTGCGCCGGGCGAGGGCCGGCCCGCGCCGGACGTGATCAGGCACGGGCTGGGCGAGAACCCGCCCGCGCCGCACGAGGACCGGCCTGAGACGGGCGAGAGCCCGCCCGCGCGCGGCGGGGACGCGCCCGCGCCGGACGGATCGCCGTCCGTGGCCCGCGCGTCCGTGGCCGATGGTTCCGCCGGTGCCGCACCCGCGCAGGGTGACCCGGACCCGGCCGCCCCGCCCGGATTCCCGGGAGACTCCTCGCTCGCCTCCGCCCTCGCCGCGCTGCCCGCCGGGACCCGCCTGCGGATCCGTACCGAGCAGGGCGAGACGCGTGCCTCCGCCGAACAACTGCCCCTCGGCGTCCATGAGTTGGAGGCCACCGCTCCCGACGGGCGGACCGCCCGCGCCCATCTCGTCGTCGCGCCGACCCGGCTGCCCGCCGCACCGGGGCGTACGTACGGGCTGCTCGTGCAGGTCTACTCGCTGCTGTCCCGGCGCTCCTGGGGCATGGGCGACCTCGGGGACCTCGCCGAGCTGACGGCCTGGGCCGGACGCGCGCTCGGCGCCGGGTTCGTGCAGGTCAACCCGATGCACGCGGCCGTGCCCGGCGCACCCACCGACCCCTCCCCGTACCGGCCCTCCTCGCGCCGCTACCCCGACCCCGTGTACCTGCGCGTCGAGGACGTCCCCGAGTTCGCGTACGCGGGCGAGGGTGACCGCGACCGTGTCCGTACGCTCCTGGAGCGGGCCGAGCGGCAGCGCGAATCCGTGCTGAACAAGGGCGCGTTGATCGACCGCGACGCCGTGTGGGAGCTGAAGCGCGAGGCTCTGGAGCTCGTCCGGGACGTACCGCTCGGACCCGGACGCCGCGCCGCCTACTGCGACTTCCTCGCCGAGGAGGGCGAGGCGCTGGAGGACCACGCCACCTGGTGCGCGCTCGCCGAGGTGTACGGCTCCGACTGGCAGAAGTGGCCGGCCGCCCTGCGCGACCCCCGCTCGGCCGAAACCGCCCGCGCCCGGGGCGAGTTGATGGACCGCGTCGACTTCCACAGCCGCCTCGCCTGGCTGACGGACGCCCAGCTCGCCACCGCCCAGCGCAGCGCGCGCGACGCGGGCATGGGGGTCGGGCTCGTGCACGACCTCGCGGTGGGCGTCCACCCCGGCGGCGCCGACGCCTGGGCGCAACAGGAGTACTTCGCGGCGGGCATGTCGGTCGGCGCGCCCCCGGACGCCTTCAGCGTGCAGGGCCAGGACTGGGGGCTGCCGCCGTGGCGCCCCGACCGCCTCGCCGAGTCCGGCTACGCCCCCTACCGCCGCCTCCTGCGCGCCCTCTTCCGCTACGCCGGCGCCCTCCGTATCGACCACGTCATGGGCCTCTTCCGCCTCTGGTGGATCCCGCAGGGCCGCCCGGCCACCGAGGGAACGTACGTCCGTTACGACGCCGAAGCCATGCTCGCGATCCTCGCGCTGGAGGCGTACCGCGCCGGGGCGCTGGTGATCGGCGAGGACCTCGGCACCGTCGAGCCGGGCGTCCGGGAGAAGCTGCACGAGCACGGCGTACTCGGCACGTCCGTGCTGTGGTTCGAACGCGACTGGGACGGTACGGGCCTGCCGTTGCCCCCCGAGAGCTGGCGCGCCGACTGCCTCGCCACAGCCACCACCCACGACCTGCCGCCCACCGCGTCCCGGCTCACCGGCGACCACGTCGAACTCCGCGACCGGCTGGGCCTGTTGACCCGCCCCGTGGAGGAGGAACGGGCCGAGGCCGCCACCGACGTGGGGGAGTGGCTGGCGCTGCTCGCCCGGCTCGGACTGCTCCAGGGCACGGCCGGCGGGCAGTCGGAGGACTCGGAGGAGGCGCAGATCCAGGCCCTGCACCGGTTCCTGCTGCGCACCCCCGCCCGCATGATCGGCGTCTGGCTCCCGGACACCGTCGGCGACCGCCGCCCGCAGAACCTGCCCGGCACCTGGGACCAGTACCCCAACTGGCGCCTGCCCGTCGCCGACGCCGAGGGCCGCCCCGTCACCCTGGAGGAACTCGCCGCCTCACCCCGGCTGCACGCCCTCATCGACGTGGTGCGCGCGGGCCGGGTGGGGGAGATGGGGGGCGGATGCGGGCCGGACTCGGGAGTCTCCGGGCCGGACGTCGCGGAATCCGGGCCGGGCTCGGGAGGCGCTTCGCCCCGTACGGCACCCCCGGGCGCGCGGCCGGATTAGGTGTTCGCTACGTTTGCACCGTGGACAAGAAGAACGCCCTGCGCGCCGGCGCCCTGGCTGCCGGTACGACGCTGATGATGCTGCTGATGTCGTCCCCCGCGCTCGCGGTGACGCCTGACGACGGCGACGACCCCGGTCCGGGCCTGAGCGTCATCGAGACGCTGGGGCTCTTCGTCGCGGCGCCGATCGGGCTGTTCCTGCTGATCGCCGCTCTGGTCTGGGTCCTCGACGGGTCGACGGACCGTGGCCCGAAGCCGAAGGGCAAGGCCAAGACGAAGGCGGCCGTGAAGGCTTCCTGACCTCGGCCGGCTCCGGCCACTGAGATCTTTCTGCGGCCACTGAGGCTTTCTGTTTCGAGGGCACCGTCCTCGGGCGCGTACATACGGCATTCGTCGTACGCGCCCGAGGACGGTGCCCTCGACGTGTTTCCGGCGCGGTCCGCGCCTGGCGGCTTCAGCGGGAGGGGCCCGGGTGCGGGGCCGTCAGATAGCGCTGGATCGTCGGTGCCAGCCAGGCCACGATCTCCTCGCGGGACAGGTCCACGGCGGGCGGCAGGCGCAGGACGTACCGCGTCAGCGCCATGCCCAGCATCTGTGACGCCACGAGCGCGGCGCGGGCCGGGACCTGCTCGGGGTCGGGGCAGACGCGCAGGGCCACCGGCACCAACTGCTCCTTGAAGATGCCCTGCATGCGCTCGGCCCCGGCGGCGTTGGTGACCCCGACCCGCAGCAGCGCCGTGAGCACCTCGTTCTTCTCCCAGAGCGCCACGAAGTGCTCGACGAAGATCCGGCCGACCTCCTCCTTCGGCACCTTCTCCGGCACGGGCAGCCGCAGATCGATGTCGACGGCCGCCGCGAACAGGCCCTCCTTGTTGCCGTAGTAGCGCATCACCATCGAGGGGTCGATCTTCGCGTCGCGGGCGATGGCGCGGATGGTCGCGCGCTCGTACCCGTCGGCGGCGAAGCGTTCGCGCGCGGCGGTGAGGATGGTGGCGCGGGTGGCGTCGGAGCGGCGGGCGGGCTGCGAGGACTGCGTGGGCTGTGTCGGCTGTGTGTGCTGGGCGGGCTGCGCGTGCTGGGTGGGGGAGTCGGTGTCGGTCATGCCAACAAGCGTAGGCCAACAGTTGTTGACGGGCCAGAGGTGTCGCCCTATGGTGGCAAACGGGCGTTGGCCTACACGTGTTGGCCTACGAGCGTTGGCCAACAAGAGTTGGCACCGGGCCACCCGGTGTTTGCCAACAGCCCTTGACCAACACGCGTTGGCACCAGGAGGCCGCCATGACAGGCACGACCGGCACAAACGGCACGACTGGCACGACCGACAAGAACGCCACCCCCGGCACTCCCCGTACCGCCGACACCGCTTCCCGCGACGTCATCGTCGTCGGCGCGGGCCCCACCGGTCTGCTGCTGGCCGGCGACCTCGCCACCGCCGGCATCCCCGTCACCCTCGTCGAGAAGCGCCCGCACAGGACCAGCAACCTCTCCCGCGCGTTCGTCCTGCACGCCCGCACACTGGAGCAGCTCGACGCCCGAGGCCTGGCCGACGAGCTGGAGAGCAAGGGCCAGACACTCGACCGGCTCCGGCTCTTCTCCCGGCTGACCGTCGACCTGACCACCCTCCCCTCCCGCTTCAACCACCTGCTCGTGCTGCCGCAGTACGAGGTGGAGCGGGCGTTGGAGCGGCGGGCGGTGGAGGCCGGGGTGCGGTTCGCGTACGAGACCGAGGTGACCGGGCTGGTCCAGGACGCGGACGGGGTGACCCTCAGGGTGCGCGCGGCCACCGAGGCCGAGGGCGCCGGAAGGGGACCGGGGGAGCTGCGGGCCGCGTACGTCGTCGGGACGGACGGGATGCGCAGTGCCGTGCGGGAGGCCGTGGGGCTGCCCTTCCCCGGGCGTTCGGCGATCCGTTCCGTCGTCCTCGCCGATGTCCGGCTGGCCGAGGAGCCGGAGACGCTGCTGACCGTGAACGCGGTCGGGGACGCGTTCGCGTTCCTCGCGCCCTTCGGGGACGGCTACTACCGGGTGATCGGCTGGGACCGCCGGCGCAATGTCGCCGACGACGCGCCCCTCGACCTCGACGAGGTCAAGGAGATCACCCGCCTCGCCCTCGGCCGCGACTACGGCATGCACGACGCCCGCTGGATGTCCCGCTTCCACAGCGACGAGCGCCAGGCTCCGGCGTACCGGGTGGGCCGGGTCTTCCTGGCCGGGGACGCCGCGCATGTGCACACCCCGGCCGGCGGCCAGGGCATGAACACCGGCCTCCAGGACGCCGCCAACCTGAGCTGGAAGCTGGCGGCGACACTCAACGGCCACGCCCACACCGACCTGTTGGACACCTACCAGTCCGAACGCCACCCCGTCGGCAAGTCGGTCCTCCGCAGCAGCGGCGGACTCGTACGGCTCGCGATGGCCAACCGCCCCTGGACGCTCGCGGCCCGCACCCTGCTCACCACGTTCCTGGACCACGCCCGCCCGGCCCGCACCCGCATGCTCGGCCAGATCACCGGCATCGGCTACTCCTACCCGTCCCCACGCGGCGCCCACCCTCTCACCGGCAGGCGCGTCCCGGACGTGGCCCTTCGGGACGGCCGCCTGTACGAGGCCCTGCGAGGCGGCAGGTTCGTACTCATCACGCCGTCCGACGCACCCACGGCCCCCGACCCCGACACCCGCAAGGACCGCCTCACCGTGGCCAGTTGGGCAAGCGACCGCCGCGCAACCCTCCTGATCCGCCCGGACGGCTACGCGGCCTGGGCGGCGGAATCACCGACCGCCGAGGAGACCGAGGCGGCACTGACGGCGGCGATGGGCCGCGACTGACCCCATGCCCTCACCTCCGAGAGCTGAAGCGTGTTGCTGAGCTGAACCCGCGCCACGTACGGGGCGCGGGGAACTGCGCGACCAGCTACAACCGGCCCGCAGGCCGGCAACAGACAGGGAACCCCTCCCGGCGAGTCGCTAGCGACTCGCCTGGCCCGTGCCCGCCAGCAACTGGCGCAGGAGGTCGGCCAGTTGGCCGGCCTGTTCCTCGTTGAGGGACGACAGCGCCTCCGTCTGGACGGCGAGGCCGGCGCCGACCGCCTCGTCGACGAGCGTCAACCCCTTGTCTGTGAGCGTCACTTGGAGGGCGCGGCGGTCGTGGGGGTCCGGGGACCTGCGGAGGAGGCCGGCCCGTTCGAGCTTGTCGAGGCGGCCGGTCATGCCGCCCGTGGTCAGCATCAGTGTCGCCGAGAGCTGGCGGGGGGAGAGGGCGTACGGGTCGCCGGACCGTCGCAGGGTGGCGAGTACGTCGAACTCGCCGCGCGAGATGCCGAGCCGCGCGTACGTCTTCTCCATCCGGTCGCCCATCGTCCGCGAGAGCCGGAAGACGCGGCCGAAGACCTCCATCGCGGCCGTGTCCAGGTCGGGCCGGACGACGGCCCACTGGTCGATGATCGCGTCGACGGGGTCCGTGGGGGTCCTGGCGGCCTTGGAAGTGCTCATGGGGCGAGTATCCGCACCGTATGACCCGGCTGCAAGAAGGTGGCTTGACGATAAGTAGCTTAGCGCTAAGCTAATTACTGCCAAGCTAGCTCCCGGAATCATCTTCCGGAGCCATCAGTCATCAGCCATCTCCCGAGCCATCTCCCTCATGGAGCCGGTCATGAACCGCAGCACCGTCATCGCGCTCACCGCCCTGGCCCCCGTCTCCTGGGGCGGCACCTATGCCGTCACCACGGAGTTCCTGCCGGCCGACCGCCCCCTGTTCACCGGCCTGATGCGTGCCCTGCCCGCAGGGCTGGTCCTGCTCGCCCTCGCCCGCACGCTGCCCCGCGGGGTCTGGTGGTGGAAGGCGGCGGCCCTCGGCGCGCTGAACATCGGCGCCTTCTTCCCGCTCCTCTTCCTCTCCGCGTACCGGCTGCCGGGCGGTATGGCGGCCGTCGTCGGTTCCGTCGGCCCGCTCTTCGTCGTGGGCCTCGCGGCGGCCCTGCTCGGCGAACGCCCGACCCTCCGTACGCTCCTCACCGGCATCGCGGCCGCCCTCGGCGTGAGCCTGGTCGTACTGAAGGCGGCCGGTGCGCTGGACGCCGTGGGTGTGCTGGCCGCCCTCGCCGCGACCGCGTCGATGTCCGCGGGCACCGTGCTGACGAAGAGGTGGGGGTGTCCCGAGGGGGTCGGCCCACTCACCCTCACCGGCTGGCAACTGACCGCGGGCGGGCTGCTGATAGCCCCGGTCGCGCTGCTCGTGGAGGGCGCGCCGCCCGTGCTCGACGGCCGGGCGGTCGGCGGCTACCTCTATCTGGCGCTGGCCAACACGGCGGTCGCGTACTGGCTCTGGTTCCGCGGCATCGGCCGGCTCACCGCAACCCAGGTCACATTCCTCGGCCCGCTCTCCCCGCTCACGGCGGCCGTCATCGGCTGGGCGGCACTCGGCCAGGCACTGGGTCCCGTGCAACTGGCGGGCATGGCCCTGGCCTTCGGGGCGACGGTGTTCGGCCAGCTCGGGGCACGCCCTGCGCGCGCCACCCAAACGTTCAGCTCAACTGAAAGGAATGGTCGAAAAGATTCGATGGACGTGACGGTTCCGGCGCTGCGACGGTAGATCCACATCGACCGAGTCCCGGTGACGGGAAGAACCGAGTTCCCGGTGACGGGAAAGAGGTGACGGGAAGAGAGGCGTGGGATACACCGTGGGAGTCCTGGACCCGGCCGCCCGTACGCGCAGTTCGCCGGACGCGGACCGAGTGAAGCGAACGGCTCCCCGCCCGCGCCTCGGTCTCGGTCTCGGCATCGCGCTCGCGGCGATCGCCACGGTCGTCTGGTCCGGCAGCTTCGTCACGTCCCGTGCGCTGCACGACAGCGTCCCGCCCGTCCAACAGGCCTTCTGGCGCTGGGTCGTGGCGCTCGCGGCCCTCGCCCCGTTCGCGGCGCGGGCGGCCTGGCGGCAACGGCACGTACTCCGCCGCCACCTCGGCTTCCTCCTCCTGGCCTCCCTCCTCGGCATCGCCGCGTACAACACCCTCGTCAACCAGGCGGCCCTCTCCACCTCCGCAGGCACGATGGGCATGATCATGGCCGCGTCACCGGTCCTGATGGCGGTGTACGAACGCGTCGGCGGCGTACGCCTCGGGGTGCGCCGGATCGTGGGCATGCTGATCGCCTGTGCCGGGGTCCTGCTGCTCATGGGCGGCGGGAGGCCCTCGCTCGACTTCGGCGCCGGGGACCTCTGGATGGCGGGGGCCGCCGCGTGCTTCGCCTCGTACAGCGCGCTGCTGCGTCACAAGCCGCGCGAGATCGACGGACTCGCCTTCCTCTTCGCGGCGTTCGTGCTCGGGACGGCGATGCTGCTTCCGGCGTACGCGGTGAGTCTGGCCGTGCAGGGCCCCTTCGCCCCGACGCCGTCGACCGTCGGACCGATCCTCTACATCGGCGTCTTCTCCTCCGCGCTCGCCTTCTTCGCCTGGAGCAGGGCGATCGCGCTGATCGGCGCGGCCCGGGCCGGGGCGGTCTACTACCTGCAGCCGGTGTGCGTGGCGGCGCTGTCGTACGTGGTCCTGGGCGAGGCGACGAGTCCCGCGCAGTTGCTCTGCATGGCGTTGATCCTGGGTGGGGTCGTCCTCAGTGCCGGGTAGAAGTGCCGGATAGGTTGCCGTCCATGGCCGAGCACGACAAGTGGGACATCAAGAAGCTGATCATTCTGCGTACGTTGCGTGAGCGGGGCACCGTCACCGCGACCGCACAGGCTCTCCTGCTGACCCCCTCGGCCGTCTCCCAGCAGCTGACCAACCTCGCCAAGCAGCTCGGTGTGCCGCTGCTGGAGGCACAGGGCCGGCGGGTACGGCTCACCGGCGCGGCGCACCTCGTCCTGCGGCACGCGGAGGCGGTGTTCGAGCAACTGGAGCGGGCGGACGCGGAGTTGGCGGCGTACGCGCACGGGGAGGTCGGGGAGGTGCGGGTGGGCGCCTTCTCCACAGCCGTGCCCGCGCTCGTCGTGCCCGTCGTGCGGGCCTTGCGTGTGGCGCGGCCGGGGGTCCGGGTGCAGGTGCGGGAGGCCGAGGCGGGGGAGGCGTACGAGCTGCTGGGGGCCGGGGAGGTCGATCTCGCGCTGTCACTCGCGGCGCGGGCCGTGCCGGACGCGGGGGACGGGCGGTTCACCCGCGTGCCGTTGCTCGCCGATCCGCTCGATGTCGCGCTGCCCGTCGATCACCCGCTGGCGGGGGCGGCGGAGGTGCGGCTCGCCGATCTGGCGGGGGAGGCGTGGATCTTCGGCGGGAGTGGGCCGTGGTCCGACATCACGCGGGGGGCGCGCGAGGTGGCCGGGTTCGCACCTCGGCAGGGGCATTCGGCGGCCGGGTGGACCGCGATCCTCGCCATGGTGGGGGCGGGGATGGGGGTCGCGCTGGTGCCCCGGATGGCTGTGGCTGGGACTGGGGCGGGGCGAGGGGACGGCGTGGTGATGCGGGCCCTCGATGCCGACCGGCCTCGGCGGCATGTGGTGGCGGCTGTGCGGCGTGGGGGTGAGGGGGCGCCGGCGGTGGCGTGTGTTCTGGAAGCCCTGCGGGCGGAGGCGGGGGCGTTGACGGCTCGCCGTCCTGGGTGACCTTTTTCGCCCCCGCCGCCCCTACCCATTCCCGTCCCTTTCGGGGGCCAGCCCCCGAACCCCCGCTCCTCAAACGCCGGAGGGGCTGGATTGTTCGCGGCCCGGGCCGACACCATCAGCCCGTCCGGCGTTTGAGGACGAGCGCGTTCAGCGCGATTTGGGGGTCTGGGGGCGGAGCCCCCAGGGACGGGACGGGTAAGGGCGGCGGGGGCGAAAAGGCACCCGGCATATTCACATAAGTTGATCTCCGTCGCCGCCGTCCCAAGGGCCCCTTGACACCCTGACCCGGCACATCGAGCCTTGACGGGGCGCGCTCCCCGGACCCCCGGAACCGCCCGTTCGAGACGCTCAACGGCCGTATCGAGGTGAGGAGTTGGCGTGAGGGCAGAGGGCGCTCGCAGCCGGGGAAACCCGTATCCCACCGTCGACGAGCTGGCGCGGCGCGCGCGGGCGATGGTCGCGGAGCGGCCCGGGACGTTGCGTCTGCGCACGGTCGGAAGGTCCCGCGCCGGCCGGCCCCTGTGGCTGCTCTCCGCAGGTCATGGCGAACACCAGATACTCACCGTGGCCGGCGCCCACGCCAACGAACCGGTCGGCGGTGCCTCGTCGCTCACCCTCGCCGAGGACTTCGTACGGGATCCGCGGGTCCTGGACGAACTCGGCTGCACCTGGCACTTCCTGCTCTGTCTGGACCCGGACGGTACGACCCTCGGTGAGCGCCGGTTCGCCGAACACCCGGCCTCGGCACCGACCCTGGACGGCTACTACCGCGGTTTCTACCGGCCCGCGTTCATGAGTCAGCCCGAGTTCCCGCCCGTGGAGGCGGACCCGCACACCGCGATGCCCGAGTCCCGGGCGCTGACCCGGCTCATCGACGAGCTGCGGCCCCTGGTCCAGTTCTCCCTGCACGGAGTCGAAGTAGGAGGATCGTTCCTGCAGTTGACCCGTCCCGTGCCGGGAGCGCCGCGGGCCTTCCGGTCTGTGGCGGCGGAGCTCGGAATCCCGCTGGAGTACCGGCCGTTCGACGGCATGGGCTGGTTCGTGGACAGCCCCGGCGTGCTCGTGCTGCCCGACGGCAGCCCCGCCGACGAACGCGACCCCTCCGGCTACACCTCCCAGGCGACCTGGATGTACGCGATGCGGCACGGGACCGTCTCGGCCGTCGTCGAGGCCCCCTTCTGGAGCGTGGCCGGCGTCAGTGATCCCAGCCCCGTCACCCGGCCGCAGCGGGAGATCTCGCGGGCGGCCGAGATCCTGCTCAGCCGCGCCAAACAGCTGGAGCGGGTGCTCGGCGCGCTCGCCGACCGCCCGCCCGCGGACGAGCGCCGGCTGCCCTTCCACACCGCCGCGCGCGAACTCATGGACATCGGCCCCGGCGTGGTCGACACCTGGAACACCCACGACGCGCACGGCCTCGGCGACGCCGAACTCGCCACCACCGTCGGCAACTCCGTCTCCCTCGGCATCGCCGCCCGCCGCATACCCCTGCGCGCGGCAGCGATGATGCGCAGCGCACTCGACGAACCGCCCGAGGCCCTCGACACCCTCGTACGCGACTGGAGCCAGGAGCTGGAGACCACCTTCGTCGCGCGCTGGGTGCCGGTGCACCGGCAGACCGCCCTGCACATCCGCACGATGCTGCACCTGACCCGGCAGCTGGTCGGCACATGAAGAAGGGCGCCCGGCACAGCACACGCCGGGCGCCCCCAATTACGTATCCACGTACGGCTACCGGGTCGTGGCCGCCGCGTCCGCCGCCTGGGCCCTGAGCGCGCGCTCGATGCCCGCGCGGGACTCCGAGATCAGCCGGCGCAGTGCCGGGCCGGGCTCGGCGGAGGCCAGCCACTCGTCCGTCTTGTGGAGCGTCTCCTCGGAGACCTGGATCGACGGGTAGAGGCCGACCACGATCTGCTGGGCCATCTCGTGCGAGCGCGAGTCCCAGACGTCCTTGACCGCCGCGAAGTACTTGTCCGTGTACGGGGCGAGCAGCTCGCGCTGGCCGGTCTGGACGAAGCCGCCGATCACGGCCTCCTGCACGGCGTTCGGCAGCTTGTCGGACTCGACGACCGACGCCCACGCCTCCGACTTCGCCTCCTCCGTCGGGCGGGCCGAGCGGGCGGTCGCCGCGTGGCGCTCACCGGCGGCCGTCTTGTCGCGCTCGTACTCGCCCGCGATCTCCGCCTCGTCGAAGCGGCCCACCGCCGCGAGCTGCTGAACGAACGCCCAGCGCAGCTCGGTGTCGACGGCCAGCCCCTCGATGGTCTCCCGGCCGTCGAGCAGGCCCTCCAGGAGGTCCAACTGCTCCGGCGTACGGGCCGTCGCCGCGAAGGCGCGCGCCCAGGCCAGCTGGTGGTCGCTGCCGGCCGCGGCGGACTTCAGGTGGGCCAGCGTGGCGTCCGTCCAGCGGGTCAGCAGGGCCTCGCGCGCGGTCGGGTCGGCGTACAGCTCGATCGCCAGCTTCACCTGCCGGTGCAGCGACTGCACGACGCCGATGTCCGACTCCTTGCCGATGCCGGACAGCACGAGGGACAGGTAGTCGCGGGTCGCCAGCTCGGCGTCACGCGTCATGTCCCAGGCCGAGGCCCAGCACAGGGCGCGCGGCAGGGAGGACTCGAAGTCGCCGAGGTGCTCGGTGACGAAGGCGAGAGACTGCTCGTCGAGACGGACCTTCGCGTACGAGAGGTCGTCGTCGTTGAGGAGGATCACCGCCGGGCGGCGCCTGCCCACCAGCTCGGGCACGGCGGTCAGTTCGCCGTCGACGTCCAGCTCGATACGGCCGTTCTCGTCGTCCCGCAGCAGCTTGCCGCTGGCGTCGTCGAGGTCGTAGAGACCGACCGCGATCCGGTGCGGACGCAGGGTCGACTCGCCCTTGGCGCCCGCGGGCAGGGCGGGAGCCTCCTGACGGATGGCGAAGGCGGTGATCACGCCGTCCGCGTCCGTCTCGATCTCCGGGCGCAGGACGTTGATGCCGGCCGTCTCCAGCCACGCCTTCGACCAGGTCTTCAGGTCCCGGCCGGAGGTCTCCTCCAGCGCGCCCAGCAGGTCGGACAGGCGCGTGTTGCCGAACGCGTGCCGCTTGAAGTAGGCCTGCACGCCCTGGAAGAACTCGTCCTCACCGACATAGGCGACGAGCTGCTTGAGGACGCTCGCGCCCTTGGCGTACGTGATGCCGTCGAAGTTGACCAGCACGTCGTCGAGGTCGTTGATCTCGGCCATGATCGGGTGCGTCGAGGGCAGCTGGTCCTGCCGGTACGCCCAGGTCTTCATGGAGTTGGCGAACGTGGTCCAGGAGTGCGGCCAGCGCGACTGGGGGGAGTACGCCTGGCACGCGGCCTCGGCGTAGGTGGCGAACGACTCGTTCAGCCACAGGTCGTTCCACCACTCCATGGTGACCAGGTCGCCGAACCACATGTGCGCCAGCTCGTGCAGGATCGTGGCGGCCCGCACCTCGTACGCGGCGTCCGTGACCTTCGAGCGGAACACGTACTGGTCGCGGATGGTGACCGCGCCCGCGTTCTCCATCGCGCCCGCGTTGAACTCCGGCACGAACAGCTGGTCGTACTTCTTGAACGGGTACGCGTAGTCGAACTTCTCCTGGAACCACTCGAAGCCCTGCCGCGTCACCTCGAAGATCGCGTCCGAGTCGAGGAACTCGGCGAGCGAGGGCCGGCAGTAGATCCCGAGCGGGACCGACTGACCGTCCTTCTCGTACACGCTGTGCACCGAGTGGTACGGGCCCAGGATGAGCGCCGTGATGTACGTGGAGATGCGCGGCGTCGGCTCGAAGACCCAGATGTCGTCCTTGGGCTCCGGTGTCGGCGAGTTGGAGATGACGGTCCAGCCGGTGGGCGCCTTCACGGTGAACTGGAAGGTGGCCTTCAGGTCCGGCTGCTCGAAGCTCGCGAAGACACGGCGGGCGTCCGGGACCTCGAACTGCGTGTAGAGATAGGCCTGCTGGTCGACCGGGTCGACGAACCGGTGCAGGCCCTCACCGGTGTTGGTGTACGCGCAGTCGGCGACGACCCGCAGGATGTTGCGGCCCTCCAGGATGCCGGGCAGCGCGATCCGTGAGTCCTTGAAGACCTCGGCCGGGTCGAGGGAGTCGCCGTTGAGGGTGACTTCGAGGACGGCCGGAGCCACCAGGTCGATGAACGACTCGGCGCCGGTCTCGGCCGAGTCGAAGCGCACGGTGGTCACGGACCGGTAGGTGCCTCCCTCGCCCTGCGCGCCGGAGAGGTCGAGATCGATCTCGTACGAGTCAACGGTGAGCAGCTTCGCCCGCTGCTGCGCCTCTTCGCGGGTCAGGTTTGTGCCAGGCACGCGGTCATCTCCTCGTTATGTGTGGGTTGCGCCATCCTTCCACGGCTGATGCGGGGAATGCGATGTCCGTTTACCGCCGGAGAAACGGGTGGATGCGCGTGACGCTGGAGCCATGACGACATACACCGCACGGCCCATCGCGCCCGTGATCCTCAAGGAGCTGCGTTCCGTCGACGACGCGGGGCGGGGGATGGTTCCCGTGGCCGACGGGGAGGGCGGGGCGCCGCTGCGCTGCTGTCTGCGGCGCAGCTCGCCGGGAGAGGTGATCGCGCTGGTCTCGTACGCTCCGTTGCGGCGGTGGGCCGCGGAGACGGGGGTCGATCCGGGGGCGTACGACGAGCAGGGGCCGGTCTTCATCCATGCACAGGAGTGCCCGGGGCCGGTGGGGGGTGGGCGGTATCCGTTCGCTCGGGGTGGGGTGTTGCGTGTTGTGCGGCGGTACTCCGGTGAGGGGCGGATCCTCGGGGGGCGTCTGCTCGACCTGCCGTCGACGCCTGACGAATCGCTGGACGCGGCTTTCTCGGAGGCCTTCGCCGATCCCGAGGTCGCCTTGGTGCACGTGCGTGCGGTGGAGTACGGGTGCTTCCTGTATGAGGTGCGGCGGCGGCCGTAGGGCGTTTTCTCGCCCCCGCCGCCCCTACCCAGTCCCGTCCCTGACTCAGGGGCTCCGCCCCCGAACCCCCGAAAGATTGCGCAGTTCCCCGCGCCCCTAGGTTTTCAGGGGCGCGGGGAACTGCGCAGTCCAGCCACGACTCACCCGCACGCATACCACTCCGCGAGCCCCGCCCCCCAGCCCGTCCGGCGTTTGAGGACGAGGCCGTTCAGGCCGACTTTCCCGCCCGCCCCGGTCAACCCACCCACCCCCGGCAGGCCCCGCCCACCTCTCAGCCTGTCCGGCGTTTGAGGGCGAGCGCGTTCAGCGCGATACCGGGGGTCTGGGGGCGGCAGCCCCCAGTTTCGGGAAGGGGTGGGGTTGGGGGAAAGGGACTACGCCTTGAGGTCCGCTGCAACCAGTTCCGCGATCTGGACCGCGTTCAACGCGGCCCCCTTGCGGAGGTTGTCGTTGGAGACGAAGAGGGCCAGGCCGTGGTCGACGGTCTCGTCGGTGCGGATGCGGCCGACGAAGGACGGGTCCTGGCCGGCGGCCTGGAGGGGGGTCGGGATGTCGGAGAGGGCGACACCCGGGGCGCCCGCCAGGAGCTCCGTGGCGCGCTCCACGGACAGCGGACGCGCGAAGCGGGCGTTCACCTGGAGCGAGTGCCCCGAGAAGACCGGGACGCGGACACACGTACCGGAGACCTTGAGGGCCGGGATCTCCAGGATCTTGCGGGACTCGTTGCGGAGCTTCTGCTCCTCGTCGGTCTCGTTCAGACCGTCGTCGACGATCGAACCGGCGAGCGGCAGGACGTTGAAGGCGATGGGCCGCTTGTAGACGCCCGGCTCGGGGAAGTCGACCGCCGAACCGTCGTGCGTCAGCTTGTCCGCGTCCGCCACGACCTTCTGCACCTGACCGTGCAGCTCCGCCACGCCCGCGAGACCGGATCCGGACACGGCCTGGTACGTCGCGACGACCAGCGCTTCGAGGCCCGCCTCCTCGTGGAGCGGCTTGAGCACCGGCATCGCGGCCATCGTCGTGCAGTTCGGGTTGGCGATGATGCCCTTGGGGCGGTCGGCGATCGCGTGCGGGTTCACCTCGGAGACCACGAGGGGGACCTCCGGGTCCCTGCGCCACGCGGACGAGTTGTCGATCACGACGGCACCCTGTGCGGCGACCTTCTCGGCGAGCGCCTTGGAGGTGGCGCCGCCCGCGGAGAACAGGACGATGTCCAGGCCGCTGTAGTCGGCGGTGGAGGCGTCCTCCACGGTCACGGCCGAGCCCTTGTAGTCGATCGTCGAACCGGCCGACCGCGCCGAGGCGAACAGCCGCAGCGTCTCCATCGGGAAGTCCCGCTCAGCGAGGATCTTGAGCATGACCGTGCCGACCTGACCGGTGGCTCCGACGATTCCTACCTTCACGGCGACTCCTTTTGCCTGTGCATAACTGGCCAGTGTTTCCATCATGCGTCTCACCCCGGCCCGCCTGTCCAATCCTTTGACCTCGGAGACCGAGGACTGGGACGGGCCGGGGACCCCGCGAAGGGGCGGTCAGCCGTGGTTCTCGATCGTCCAGTTTCCGCTGGTCCTGATCTGGAGGAAGCCCCCTGGCAGCCGCTGCAGCCCGGAGGCCGTACTGATCCGCCGTACGGGCCGCAGGCGTTCGTCGAGTTCCCAGATCACCAGCAGGTCGAGCATGCCCCGGCCCTCGTGGGTGAGCATCATCTCGGTTTCCGGACCCGTGTGACGTACGACTCCATAGCCCTGCCCCGACACCTGGCGGGCCTGTCCTCCGAAGGCGGGAGCCGTGTCGAGGGGAGCGGGATCGAGCCGCCAGCCGGTCTCGTCACCCGCCTGGACCAGGAGATAGCAGTACCCGGCCTCGGACACCCACAGCGGGCCGGTCACCGGCCGTCGGCGCCCGGCGGTGTCCGCGCAGACCGCGCGCTTGCCCTGGGGCTGCACGGTCCAGCTGTCCAGCCAGCCGTCGTCGCCGGTGGTCCGGCGCAGACCGACCAGGGCGGGCGGACCGGTGTAGCCGAGCACCGTGCTGCCCGTGCCCTCCACCGAGCCCGTCAGCGGCTGCGCCTGCTCGACCGGCAGCAGCCGAAGGCTCCAGTCACCGGCGTCCTCGATCCGCAGCCTGGCCTCGGGCTCGCCCTTGCGGAACAGGAGGGTGCGGCCGCGACGCCCGTTGTAGTCGCCCCGCAGCAGCTTCTCCTCGTCGTCGTACTCGTCGAGCAGCTTGACCTCGTACCCCATGAACGAGCCCTCGTCCGAGATCGCGTACTCCAGGATCGCGGGCCGCCCCGGGGCCGGATTGACCAGCGTGACCGTGCTCTTGCCCCGGCCGGTGTAGACGCCGGAGGCCTGCGCGGCCGCCTGGTCGAGCACGGGCAGGGGGCGGGCGGTGAGCTGCCAGGGGCCGTCCGCCTCGATCAGGAGCAGGAGGGGTCCGGCCGGGACGGGCACGGTCTGGCGCAGCGCGTCGGTCTCGTTGACGAGCAGGTCGTACTCGTCGGGGTTCCGCAGGTTCGCGAGCTCCTGGCTCTTGACCGCGAAGTAGCCGCCGCCGTCCTCGTCACCGGCGAACTCCACGTCGATGTCGGCCGCGGTGCCCGTGTACGCCACCACCTCCGGGCCGTACCCCTGGAGCGGGGAGTCCAGCCGACGGGCGACCGAGAGCGGCTGGACCATGACCGTCCAGTCGTTGTCGGCCTCCACCCGCAGCCGCAGCGGGATGCCCTCCGGCGGGTGGACGAGGGCGCGGCCCCGGAAGTCGCGCAGGGTGCTGTTGTAGAGGAGCTCGTCGTCCTTGTTGCGGCGGTTGAGGGTGTGCATGCCGAAGTAGCCGCCGCCCTCGTGCCAGGCCTCGACGATCACGGGTCCCGGCGGGATGGGCACGTCGACGGAGACCACCCCGTTGCCGCGGCCGCGCTGCACGAAGGGCTGGAAGTCGGGCCCGAAGGAGGCGGCCGCCACCGGTGCCCGCGGCGCCGGGCCGGGGTGCGGCGGCACCGCGTCCCGTACGTCGTACCCGGGCGGCGCGGTGGGCACCGGTGGCGGGGCCGGTGCCGGTATGGGCGCCGGTATCGGGGCCGGGGCCGGATCCTCCACCGCTATACCGAAGTCGGTCGCGAGGCCCGCGAGACCGGACGCGTAGCCCTGGCCCACCGCGCGGAACTTCCAGGTGCCGTTCCTGCGGTAGAACTCGCCGAGCACGAAGGCCGTTTCCTCGGACGCGTCGGTCACGTCGTAGTGGGCGACGACGGCGCCGTCCCCGGTGAGCGCCTGCACATTCAGCCCGGGCACGGAGCCGAAGACCCCGCCGTCGCACGACCCGGCGATCACCACCCGCTGCACCTCGGGTTCGATGCGCGGCAGGTCCAGCTCGAGCCACTCGGCGAGCTGCCCGCCGCCGTCGGCCGTGCCCGCGTGGCGTACGGCCCCGGAGGGGTGCGCGGGCTGGTTGTAGAAGACCAGGTCGGCGTCGCCGCGTACCTTGCCCAGGGCGTCGAGAAGCAGCGCCGAGGCATCCACGGACGGAGCCCCCGAAACGCTCCGCCGACAGACCGCCACACGCAACAGAGCTGCGGGAACAGGGGTGTTGGCACCTTTGGTGATGTGCGTCATGCGGCACATGGTGGCAGTGGAGACGGTGTGAAGTCGATAAGCGGGAAATGTGGAGGATGAGGGTCCGTAGAGATCTCCGCGATCGGGCCGAAAAGATCTCCCCGATCGGGCCGAAAAGATCTCCCCGATCGGGCCGAACGTTTCCCGCACCACCGGCGTCATAGAGAAAACGCGGCGAGGGGAGGGTGGCTGTGCTGCGCAGAAAAGCCCGCCGCGTCCTGGGGGGCGGGGAGAGCGTCGGGGGGACGCTCGACGACCCCCTGGACGCGGCCCAGGAGCGCCGGGTGCGAGCCGTGCTCGCGCTCGGCGGGGTGCCGCAGGCGGACCTGCCGGACGGGGTACAGCAGGTCCGGCTGCGGCTCCTGGAACGGGCGGCGAGCGGGGCGGAGGCACCGCGTGACGTGTCGGCGTGGGCGGCGGTCGTCGCCTCGAACCTGGCGATGGACTGGCATCGCGCCAGGCGCCGCCAGGAGCGGATCGGCGAGCGGCTGGCCTCGCTGAGGCCGCCGGACCATGTCGCGGGGGAGTCGGGCGAGGACACGAAGGTGATGTCGCTCGCCGTGGCCCAGGGACTGGACGAACTGCCGGACGCCCAGCGGCAGATCCTCGTGCTGCGCTTCTACGCCGACCTGCCCGTCCGTGGCATCGCCGAGGAGCTCGGCATCCCGGAGGGCACGGTCAAGAGCAGGCTGCACACGGCGGTCCGCGCGCTGCGCGCCCGCCTGCACGAGGACGAGGTGGTGTGACGTGGCCGAGTACGAAGGAATGGACGCGCTGATGGCCGCGCTCACGGACGAACCCCTCCCCGAGGACGCCCGGGACGACGCGGAGTTCCTGGCCGAGCACCGGTCCGCGCTCGCGGACATCGCCCTGCTCAGGGACCAGCTACGGCTCATGGGCGACACGCTGGCCACGGAGACACCGGCTTCGGAACCGCAGCCCCTCACGGAACCGCAGCCCCTCACGAAACCGAAGCCGCTCAGGACACCCAGGCAGCTCAGGGAACCCAAGCCGTTCAGGCCGCCGAAAGCGGCCGGGCCGTCCCGGCCGCCCTGGTACCGGCGGTACGCGGGCGTGGCTCTCGGCACCCTCGTGGTGGGCGCGGGCACGGCGATGCTCGGCGGGATGGTGTGGCTCGGAGTGCAGGGCGGCGGCGCCGGCAGTTCCTCCGACTCGTCGGCCGCGAAGGAGGACTCCGGCGCGGGCGACTCGTCGCTGTACTCGCCGGAGATGCACCTGGCGTGCTCGAAGGTCCTCGTCGAGGGGACCGTACAGAGCATCACGCCCACCGACGACGGGAACGTACGCGTCGTGCTGAAGGTGAAGCGCTACTACCGGCCCGAGCAGTCCGTGGCGGAGCATCCGACGATCACCGTCACGCTGCTCGACAGTGCCAGGGCGGACCTGAAGGTCGGCACGTACACCCTGGTCAGGGTGCCGGTGTTCCCGCAGGACCGGCAGGACTGGGAGACCGGCTCGGGGGTCGCCGACGCCCGCAAGAGCATCGTGGACGCGCTGCCGGGAGCGCAGGGGATGAAGTGCGCGGGCCCGGGGGGGTAGAGCAGGTGGGCAACGAGAAGGGCGGGCGCCCGGTGGGACCGGACGCCCGCCCTTCTCGTACAGAGAGCAAGCCGCTCAGAGAGCAAGCCGTTCAGAGCGTCAGAAACGCTACGGCGTGACCTTCTCGATCAGCACGCTGCCGCTACCGGCGACCGTGCCGCGGGCGTTCACGAGCTGCGCGCGCCCGAAGAACGTCCGGCCCTCCGGCGGCGCCGCGTTCGCGACGACCTTGGCCTCGACCGAGGCGGTGGCCCCGGTGCCGAGCTTCACGGGCGTCGAGTCGACCTGGACCTCGCCGAGCGAAGGCGCGAAGTACACGTCCAGGTAGTCGTACGCCGTGGAGCCCGCCGGGATCGCGTAGCCGACTACCTCGATGGTGTACGTGCCGGCGGCGGGCGACGGGACGGAGACGGACTCCTCGGAGTCGCCGTCCGCGGACTGGCCGACCTGGTTGCCCTGAGCGTCGTAGACGGTCAGGTCGAGGTCCGCCGCGGCGTCCGAGACGTTGCCGATGGTGACGTCGAGCGAACCGGCGCCCGCGGGCACGTCCACCGTGGTGGTGTCCGTGGCGCCGTCGGCGATGGTCGGCCGCGCGTTCTTGGAGGAGCCGAGCGGGCCGCCCTTGAGCGAACCGTCGACCGCGACGAGCTTGTTCGTCACCTTCCAGGAGACCGGGGCCGGCGTGCCGACCTTGGCCTCGGGGACGGTCACGACCGCCGGGTCGAAGTCGGCGCCGAGCACCTCGACGTTCAGCTTGTACGGGTTGTCGAGCACCGGCGACGTACGGCGGGACTCGACCTCGATCTCCCAGACGCCGGGCTGCGGGTCGGCGTACGAACGCACGTCGGGCTTGCAGCCGTTGCCGTCGAGGTAGTTGTTGTAGCAGAACGGCGTCGAGGTGTTGTCGACCGGAACGCCGTACGGGTGGATGGCGATGAACCGGGTCTGGCTCTTGTCCTTCAGCCCGCCGATCGCGACCTCGAGGGCCTTGGCGCCCTCGGGGACGGTCACGAAGTACGACTTGCTGGAGTTGCGCTGGACCGTGCCGGACGCCGAGTAGGTGTACTTCAGCGGGGCGGAGACCACGACCGTGGTGAGGACCTGCTTGTCGATGCCCTCGGTCTTCGGGTCGTCGACCTCCAGGATCGCGCTGCTGAGACCGGAGTTCTCGGCCTTGGCCGCGACCTTGACCGTCACCGGCTTGTTCAGCGGCAGGGACACCTCGTCGCTGCCGACGATCCTGAACGTGTCGTCCCGGTTGTTCTCCAGGTGCAGCTCGTGCCGGATGGCACGGTCGGCACCGGTCGTACGGGTGATGGTGACGTCGTACGTCTTCTTCTGGCCGACCTTGAGGCCGCCCTCGCGGTCGTAGAGGCCCGTGCCGAAGCCCGGGGTCTTGAGCGCGAAGTCGATCGCGGTGTCGACCGGGGCCTTCACCGTGTACTCGTGGGCGGTGGCGCCGTCACGGATCGAGTCCCAGGCGTCGGGGATGTTGACGAGGCCCGCGCCCTCCGCGTACGCCTGCGTGCCGCTGATGTGGTCCGCGGTCGAGGTGAGCGCGGTGCGCAGCTTGGCGGGCGTCAGGTCGATGTTCTTCTGCTTCGCGGCGCTCAGCAGCAGCGCGGAGGCGCCCGCGGCCTGCGGGGACGCCATCGAGGTGCCCTGGAGCATCGAGTAGCCGGCCGGCAGGGAGTAGCCCGCCTCGGCGACCGGGCCGCCGGGCAGCCAGGTCTGCGTGGTGTTGATGGAGGCACCGGGCGCGGTCAGCGTCGGCGTGAAGCCGCCGTCCTCACGCGGTCCGCGCGAGGAGAAGGGCAGCATCGCGTACTTCTTCTCGACGGCCGAGCCGTAGTTGGAGGCCCAGGTCTCCTTGGAGATGGACGCGCCGACCGAGATGACCTTGTCGGCCAGGCCGGGGTCGCCGATCGTGTTGGCACCGGGGCCCGAGTTGCCGGCCGAGATGACCAGCTCGACGCCGTAGGTGTCGATCAGGCGGGTGTAGAGCTCGGCGCGCGCGTTGTTGCCGTCGTTCAGCGCCGGGAGGCCGCCGATGGACATGTTGACGATGTCGACGCCACGGTTGGCGACGAGGTCGATCATGCCCTCGGTGAGCGCGACGTTGGTGCAGCTGGGGCCGAAGAGGCAGGCGCGGGAGGAGACGACCTTCGCACCGGGCGCGGCGCCGTTCATCTTGCCGCCGAACAGCCCGTTCGCGGCGGTGATGCCGGCGACGTGCGTGCCGTGCTCGCTGGCTATCAGGCCGATGTTGACGAAGTCGCGCTTCTGGCCGACCCAGTCGCCGCCCAGCGGGTCCATCGGGACGTCCTTGCGGATCTCCACGACGAACGGCTGGCGCTCGACCACGTCGGTGGCCGGGTTGTCGGTACCGAAGTAGCCGATCTGGTACCCGTCCTTGTACGGCTTCATCGGCGCGTCGTCGCTGAAGTCGCTGTTGCCGTTGGAGTCGACACGGACCGTGCCGGCCGCCGCGTCGTACAGCACGCCCCAGGCGTCGGTGGTGTCGCCATCGCGGTTCACGTCGCCGGCCGCGTCGCCGCCTGCGGTCGCGGACTCGCGGAAGAGGTTCACCTGGTAGCTGCCCGCGGGCGCGGTCCAGGTCTTGCCGCCGAAGGTGAACGTGGGCCCGGACACGGAGGTCAGCATCGCGCGCCAGGACGCGTCGCCGTCGATGATCGGGTCGGTGGACGTCACCCAGTCGACGATCTTGCGCTCGCCGGTGGTGGTCTTCTGCAGCGCGGGGTGCGCCAGGTCCACACCGGAGTCGAGGACGCCGATGGTGATGCCCCGGCCGTCCGCCTTCGGGTTCTTCTTCACGAAGTCGACGGCACCCGTCTCGAACGACGGGTTGTACGGGTTCTCGGCGGGGGTGTTCTTGCCGGGCGCCGGGTAGGCGCCGGCCGTCGGGGCCTTCTTGGCGCCCTTGGCGGTGTCGGCGGACGGCGTCGGGTCGTCCAGCGCGATCTCCTGGCGCAGGTCGATGCCGTGCACGGAGGAGAGCTTGGCGGCCGCCTTGATGGCCGCGTCGGCCTTGGCGGTCGGGACGGTGGCGCGGACGTAGCCGAGCTTGTCGTAGGTACGGCCCACGGAGCCGCCCTTCACCGCGTCCAGCTGGTCCGCGACCTGCTCGGTCTGCCCCGGCGCGGTGGCGACCATCATCGTGACGTTCTTGTCGCCGCCGGCCTCGGCCTCGGCGAGGAGGTCGGCGTCGTCCGAACCGAGCTTGCCGCTCGCGGACTTGACCGATGTGTCGACGGGAGTACCCGGATCGTCCGCGGAGAAGGCCATGGGTATCGGCCCCGCCGCGGAGAGTGCGGCCACGAGCCCGGCGGCCACGGCTATGCGCGCCGCGCGTCTCGCGCCGGTGATCGGAGCTCGCTGAGGGTTGGGGGTCATCAGCATCCTTGTAGGTAAAGGAAAGTCCGTTGACGATCGGAACGATCGCCCCAGTCCGGTATGTGAACCCGGATGACCGCTCAGCTTTACCCAAGTGATGGATGTTTGGGGAGGGTTGACCGTGGCGTGAAGTGTCCATGGCGTACTTCCGCCATACGCCACCACGGTCATAGCGGCGTATCGACGGACATTCCCGGAGGGCTCAGCCCTCTCGCGTGCGCGCGTAGTGGCGGGACGCCTTCGCGCGGTTGCCGCAGGCGGCCATCGAGCACCAGCGGCGGGTGCCGTTCCGCGAGGTGTCGAAGAAGTGCAGGACACATGCCTCGTGGGCGCAGCGCCGGACGCGGTCGGGGGCCGTGTCCAGCAGTTCCAGGTAGTCACGGGCCGCGAGCCAGGCCGGTCCCCAGGACGGATCGCGGAACTCGGCGGCCTCGCCCGGCCCCTCCGCGGTCAGGGTCGCCCTGATCCGCCCGTGCGCGAGCACCGCGTCGACACGGCCCGCGCCCTCCGCCAGGGATCCGTCCACGGCGGCCCGAAGGGCGTCCCGTGCCGTCAGCGCATGGCGCAGGGTCGCCTCGTCGGCCGTGAAGTCCAGCGCGTTGGCGGCCAGCCACACCGCGAGCCCGTCGGTGTCCGTCAGCAGGTCCTGGGCCACGCCCTCGTGCATCCACCGCGTGTTGAGCAGGTCCAGCGAGAGCGGCTCGCCGGTGAGTGGACGTGGGTCCCGGGCGGCGACGGACATCTGGCGGCTCCCTGCTTCCCCGGCCGGTGCGCGTCGACCGGCCCCTGCTAACCGGTCAAGAGTATGTGACCGGTTGACGTTCGCCTATTCTAACTCTTAAAGTCATAGACAACGGTTAGCCCACGCCGGGCTCGACGCAAAGGGAGTGCCATGTCGACGACCACCGCACTGCGCATCGGCCACACCGGCCTGAACGTCACGGACCTCGACCGCTCGCTCGCCTTCTACCGGGACGTCCTCGGCTTCACGGTGATCGCCGAGGGCAAGGAGGAGGACCGGCGGTACGCGTTCCTCGGCGAGGACGGCCGCCCCGTACTCACGCTGTGGCAGCAGGCCGACCACGGCTACGCGGCGACCGGCGCGGGGCTGCACCACCTGGCCCTGGAGGTCGACACGGTCGAGCAGGTCAGGGCGTACGAGACGGCACTGCGCGCCCAGGGCGTGGAGTTCGCCCACGAGGGCGTCGTGGCCCATCGCGAGGGCGCCGCGTCCGGGGGCATCTTCTTCCACGACCCGGACGGCACCCGCCTGGAGATCTCCACGGCCCACGGCGTGGAGGGGGCACCGGCTCCGTCGGGCGAGGCTCCGACCTGCGGTTTCTTCTAGCCCGGAGCTGAATCCTGCCGGGCCCGGACTCAACCGCGCCCCAGTCGTGACCGCCGCATCGTCGTCGAGGAGGACACCATGACCTACCACTCCGGCTCGCGTGCCGTGCAGGACCGGGTCGGCGTGCGTGACATGGCCGACCATGTCGGACGGTCCATCGGGGAGGGGCTGCGACCGGTGGCCGCCGCCTTCCTGGAACTCCAGCCGATGCTCGTGCTCGGCGCCGCCGACCCCGACACCGGCCGGGTGTGGGCCTCCCCGGTCACCGGCGAGCCCGGATTCGTACGGGCCACCGGACCGCGGCAGATCTCGCTCGCGCATGGCCCGCGCGCGGGCGACCCGCTCACCTCGGCGCTCGCCGTCGCCGGGACCCCGGTCGGCACCATCGCGCTCGACCCGCGCACCCGCCGCCGCATGCGGCTCAACGGCCGCTCCCGGCCCACGCCCCGCGGCCTGGCGGTCGAGGCCGACCAGGTCTTCTCCAACTGCCCCAAGTACCTCCAGAAACGGGAGTCGTACGAGACGGTCGCGCGCACCCCGGGCGAGCCGCTGCGCGGCAGCGAACTGGACGCGGCCCAGCGGGAGTTCGTCCGCGCCGCCGACACCTTCTTCCTCGCCTCCGTGCACGACGGCGGCGCCGACGCCAGCCACCGCGGCGGCAACCCCGGCTTCGTGCACGTCACTTCGCCGACCGAGCTGAGCTGGCGCGACTACCCCGGCAACTCGATGTTCCTCACCCTCGGCAACCTCGCAGCCGACCCGCGCGCCGGACTCCTCTTCCTCGACTGGGAGACGGGCGCCGCCCTCCAGCTCTCCGGCACGGCCCGCACCGACTTCGCCCCCGACGGCACCCGCAGCGTCCGCTTCACCGTCGAGGCGGTCGTGGACACGCCCGCGGCGAGCCCGCTGCGCTGGTCGCCGCCCGAATACTCACCGGCGAACCCACCACTGCCGTAATAACGTCTGCGCATGCACAAGGAGTTGAGGGTGGCGGCCTACGCCGTATGCGTGCGGGACGATCGGATACTCCTCGCGCGCCTGGTGGAGAAGAACGGCACCAGGCCCTGGACGCTGCCCGGCGGCGGCATGGACCACGGCGAGGACCCGTACGACACCGTGATCCGGGAGGCCGAGGAGGAGACCGGATACACGGTCCAGCCCCTCGCGCTGCTCGGCGTCGACTCCGTCCGGCGCACCTACGCACGCCGCCTCGGCCCCGCCGCCGACTTCCAGGGCCTGCGGATCGTCTACGAGGTCGGCGTCACCGGCGGCGAACTCCGCCACGAGACCGACGGCTCCACCGACCTGGCGGCCTGGCACCCCCTCGACGAGGTGCCCGCCCTGGACCGGGTCGGCCTGGTCGACGTCGGCCTCACCCTGTGGCGGGAACGGCCGGCGGCCGGACGCGTGACGGGGATCCCTGAGCGCTGAACGCCCCCGGGGACTAGGCCGTCTCGGGGAGGTGCTGCTGTACCGAGCCCCGTAAGGGGCGCGGGGAACTGCGCGGCCAGCCGAAGCGGACCCGCAGGTTTATGACCGCACCTTCAGCGGAGCGTTTGGGTTCCGTACCCAGCCAGGTGAACATGGAGTGACCGCCTCCTCTCGGTTCGAAGAGGGCTCGGTGGACGCGGAGGGTAACCAAGATCCACGTACGGTGATCGGCGCTGCCCGTTGCTGTCCAGTTAACGCGCAGGTCACCCCCGGTGCCAACGATCCAGTATGAGCGGGCAGTTCGCGTCGGCGAACCGTCCGCGACCACTGCTGACGCGTTCGGACCCGGGGAGATCGCGCCATGTCGCGCATACGCTCTGTCGCCACCGCCACTGTTCGTGACCGCCGCGCCTTCCTGGCCGCAACCGGGGCGGTGTCCCTCTCCGCGGGCATCGGCCTCGCACTGCGGCCCGGTACGGGCGAGGCCGCCGCGCACACCGCCTCGACCCAGGGGCAGCCCCTCGCGGTCTCCCGCCCCGCACCGGCCGCGCCGCTGGCTCCGTACACCCGCGGCACCACCCTCTCGACGGTCGCGGTCCCGCGCGGCGGCTCCGGCTACCGGCGGCTCGGCGACGGGCCCGCCTGGTCGCGCGTCGTCCGCGGTGACCTGGCCGCGCCCAAGGCCGGCCGGGGCGAACGGCGCACCGCGCTCGCCGCGTTCGTGCAGTTCACCGACCTGCACCTGGTCGACGTACAGCACCCGCTGCGGTACGAGTACCTGCGCTCCCAGACCGCCAGCGCCTGGCGCCCCCAGGAGGCCCTGTCCGTGCCCGGCGCGGTCTCGCTCGTCGAGCGGGTCAACGCGCTGCGCGGCGCCCCCGTCACCGGTTCGCCGCTGCACTTCGTGATGACCACCGGCGACAACACCGACAACAACGCCAAGACGGAACTGGACTGGTTCCTCAAGGTGATGAGCGGCGGCCGGATCACCCCCAACTCCGGTGACCCGAACCGCTACGAGGGCGTCCAGAACAGCGACCTCAAGCTGTACTGGCAGCCCGACGCGGCCCTGCGCGACGCCGACAAGCAGCTCGGCTTCCCGCGCATCGACGGCTTCCTCGCCGCCGCGATCCGCGAACTGCGCAGCCCCGGCCTCAACCTGCCCTGGTACTCCACGGTCGGCAACCACGACTCCCTGCCCGGCGGCTGCTACGCGCCCGGCGACTCCTTCTTCGCCGACTTCGCGGTCGGCGGGAAGAAGCTGATGACCCTCGACGAGTCGGAGGGCGTCGCCATCTGGAACAACGTCAGGAAGGGCGGCGACCCCAAGGGCGCGGCCTTCAAGGCGATGCTCAAGTCCCAGGCGAAGAAGATGCGTTCGGTCACCCCGGACGAGGGGCGTGCCCCCTTCACCCCCGCCGAGTACCTCCAGGCACACCTCGACCCCGCGCACACCGGCGCGGGCCCCGTCGGGCACGGCTACTCGCAGGCCAACCTCGCCGCGAAGACGCAGTACTACACCTTCCGCATCGCCGACGGCCTGATCGGTGTCAGCCTCGACAGCACCGACCCGGGCGGCCACTACGAGGGCTCGCTCGGCACCGCCCAACTGCGCTGGCTGGAGCGGACATTGAAGGCGGCCGAGAAGAACAAGGAACACGTCATCGTGTTCAGCCACCACACCAGCAAGTCGATGCGCAACCTGAACAAGGACCCGGCCCACCCGGGCGAGCGGCGGCACGGCGGCGACGAGGTGCTCGCCCTCCTCGGCAAGTACCGCCCGGTGCTGGCCTGGGTGAACGGCCACAGCCACAAGAACAAGATCACCCCGCACTCCGCCCCGGACGGCCGCTCCTTCTGGGAGGTCTCCACCGCCTCCCACATCGACTTCCCGCAGCTCGCCCGGGTGATCGAGATCGTCGACAACCACGACGGCACGGTCTCCCTGTTCACCACGCTCATCGAGTCGGGCGCCCCGCACGGCACGGACTTCGCCGACCTCACCCAGACGGGCCTAGCCGCCCTCTACCGAGAACTCTCCTTCAACGCCCCGGGCGCCCGAACGGACCTGAGCGGAGAGGCAGGAGACCGCAACACGGAGCTGGTGCTCAGGAAGGGCTGAGGGCTTCATCTTTTCAGGGGCGCGGGGAACTGCGCACCTAGCCGCTACCGACCCGCACCTCTACGAACAACCTCCCGCAAGCCACTTACGAGTTGTTCAGGTAAGCCAACACCGCAAGCACTCGCCGATGCCCACTGTCACTCGGCGGCAACCCCAACTTCAAAAACACATTCCCAATGTGCTTGCTGACAGACCGCTCGGTCACCACAAGCGCCTCGGCGATAGCCGAATTCCCATGCCCTTCAGCCATCAGCTGAAGAACTTCCCGCTCACGAGGAGTGAGCGAATCAAGCGGCGAATCCCGCCGCCGCACAAGCAGCTCCGACACCACCTCGGGGTCCAAGGCAGTACCGCCGGAGGCAACCCGCTCCAGCGCGTCCAGGAACTCGTCGACCCGCCCCACCCGGTCCTTGAGCAGATAACCGACCCCGCTCGCCCCACCGCCGAGCAACTCCGCGGCGTACGACTCCTCGACGTACTGCGAGAGCACGAGCACCGGCAGCCCGGGGATCTCCTTGCGGGCCGCGAGCGCCGCGCGCAGTCCCTCGTCGCGGAAGCCGGGCGGCATCCGGACGTCGAGCACGGCCACATCGGGGCGGTGTTCCAGCAGCGCGGGCAGCACCTCGGGCCCGCTGCCCGCGACGGCCACCACCTCGTGCCCGGAGGAGGTGAGCAGCAGGACCAGCCCCTCCCGCAACAGGGCGTTGTCCTCGGCGATCACCACACGCACGGCAGCTCCACTTCGATCACGGTCGGGCCCCCGACGGGGCTGGTCAGCCGCAGGGTCCCGTCGAGCGCGGCGACGCGCCGCTGCATACCGAGCAGCCCGGAGCCGCCGGCCTCGTCGGCACCGCCCCGGCCCTCGTCGCGTACGGTCACCCGCAACCCCTTGCCGGTACGGACGAGGCCGACCTCGGCCCGCTCCGCACCGCTGTGCTTGGCGGCGTTCGTCAGCGACTCGGCGACGACGAAGTAGGCGGCGGCCTCGACCGCCGCCGGGGCCCGCGCCCCCTCCCGCTCGCTGTCGGCGTCCTCCAGGCCGTCCACGGTCACGGCCACGTCCAGGCCGCTGCTCGCGGCGAGCGCCCGGACCGCGCCGGCCAGCCCGCGGTCGGTGAGGATCGGCGGGTGGATGCCCCGTACGACGTGCCGCAGTTCGGTCAGGGCCTCCTCGGCCTGGTCCTGGGCGTCGTCGAGGAGCCTGCGCGCGGCCTCGGGATCACGGTCGTACGCCCGCTTGGCCAGCCCGATCCGCATCGACAGGGAGACCAGCCGGGCCTGTGTGCCGTCGTGCAGGTCCCGCTCGATGCGCCGCAGCTCGGCGCCGTGCGCGGCGATCGCGCCGGCCCGGGTCTCGGTCAGCTCCTCGACCCGCACGGCGAGCTCCGCCTTGGGGGAGGGCTTGAGCAGGGCGGTCGACCACTTGGCGTCGAGGTCCGCGAGCCGGCCGATCAACGGCAGCACGACGGCCTCGCGGCGCAGCAGCCCGCACCACACCCCGTCGACGAGCAGGCCCAGCGGCCACAGCGGGATCGCCAGATAGGGCAGGCAGCCGTAGGCGTAGTAGGCGACCATCCAGCGCAGATCGGTGAAGGTGCCCGGATCACGGACGACCATACGCACCCGCTCGCGCACCGTGCCCTCGACGGGCCGGTAGGCCTCGGGGATCTCCTGGCCCGTCCACGCGGTCACCATGCGCCGCTTGGCCCCGGCGATCCGGCGCACCAGCAGCACCGTCTCGGGCAGCAGCCCGATGGCGACCACGCTGACCGCGCCGATGGCCCCGATGAGCAGGACCGTGACGAAGAGGTACGAGCCGAAGGACAGCACGGCGGCGGGCGCGAGCTGACGTGTGGCCCGCGCTGCCTCCCGGACTGTCTTCCGCATGGCGATCAGAGTAGGCGAACGGGCGCACGTGCGGACGCCTGACCACCTTCCTTTGATCAGCGGAAACCCTCCCTTGACCTGCGGCCACCTCGCTGCTGACCTGCGGCCCTTCCCTGCCGGGCCCCGCCCGTGGTGTAGCCCGCTACACCTCCGGTTCGGGAGGGCACTCCCTCGTGGCGGCGGTCGGATCCCGGGATCGTTGATCTCAGTTGATCCCGGCCGAACTCGGTCGAACTCGGTCGCTCGCGGGAGTTCTCGGCTCCCCCACCCGGAAGGAAACTCCCCATGAAGGCGCTGCTCTCCTCGAAGCCGGTCCTGTGGTTCCTGTTCCTGTTCAACCTCGTCGTCGCCGTGGCCGCGCCCTTCGTCGTGGACGGCTCGCAGGGCGTGATGACCGCCGTCGGCATGGGCGTGGTCTCCCTCGGGGCGGGCCTGAGCCTCCTCAAGGGGCGCGGGCAGGGGCAGCCCGCCTGAGCTGCTCCAGAAGGGCCGAAACCTGCCCAACCAGCACAGGCACAGGCAACCCGCACGACATGGCACCGGGTCCCTCCCGTCGGTTCACCACGACGGACACGACGGATGGGACACGACGACTCATGACTGCATCCCGCACGCTGCGCCTCGGACTGACGAGCGCGGCCGCACTGGTCGCGGCCTCGCTCACGGCTCCGGTGGCCATGGCCTCGTCCCCGGCCCCGCTCAGAGACCACGCCGCGACCCAGCAGGCGATGGACGCCGCCGTGCAGGACGGCGTCCCCGGTGCGGCCGGGCAGGCCAAGGACAAGTACGGGACCTGGAAGGGCACTTCGGGCGTCGGCAACCTCAAGACGAAGCAGCCGCGTTCCGCCCACGACCGATACCGCGTCGGCAGCATCACCAAGACGTTCGTCTCGACGGTCCTGCTCCAACTGGAGGCGGAGGGACGGCTCTCGCTCGACGACAAGGTGGAGAAGTGGCTGCCGGGCGTGGTCCGCGGCAACGGCCACGACGGCTCCAGGATCACCCTTCGCCAGCTCCTCAACCACACCAGCGGCATCTTCAACTACACCGACGACGAGGACTTCGGCCGGACCTACTTCCTGAAGGACGGCTTCTTCGAGCACCGCTTCGACAGGCTGTCGCCCGCGCAGCTCGTGAAGATCGCCACCGCCCACAAGCCGGACTTCGAGCCGGGCACCTCCTGGAACTACTCCAACACCAACTACGTACTGGCCGGGATGGCGATCGAGAAGGCCACGGGCCACGCGTACGGGGACGAGGTCAGGCAGCGCATCATCGAGCCGCTCGGCCTGCGCGCCACTTCGGTCCCCGGCACCAACCCGCACATGCCCCGGCCCAGCAGCCGGGCCTACGGCAAGCTCGCCGAGACGGCGACCGGCCCGACCTACGACGTCACGGAACTCAACCCGTCCCTCGCCTCCGCGGCGGGCGAGATGATCTCCGACTCCGGCGACCTCAACCGCTTCTACTCGGCGCTGCTGCGGGGCAGGCTGCTGCCGAAGAAGCAGCTCACCGAGATGAAGACCACCATCAAGGTCGACGCGATCCCGAACGCCGGCTACGGCCTCGGTCTCATGGAACGCAAGCTGAGCTGCGGTGTCGTCGTCTGGGGCCACGGCGGCGGCATCCACGGCTCGAGCTCGGAGGCCGTCACGACGGCGGACGGCCGCCACTCCCTCGCCTTCAACTTCAACGGCGACTGGTCGGGGGACAGCGACGCGGTGATCGAGGCGGAGTTCTGCGCCAAGTAACTGCCCGGAGGGTGGGCCGGGTCCGGGTGAGCGTGCACGGGGCCGCTCACCCGTTCCCGGCACCTCTCAATCCGGCAGGATGCGAACTATCCTGCTGCGCACGTGGATTGAGAGCTCGGGGGAAGCGTGGCAGCGAAGTCATCCGCGCAGTGGGTGCGGCCTGCGCGCCCTGCGCGACCGGCGTCATCCGTACCGACCGGACCGGGCCATCGCGACGCGGTCCTCGTCCTGCCCGGGATCATGGGCAGCGAGCTGGTGGAGACCGCGACCGGCCGTGTCCTGTGGGGCGGCCCGGACCTCCGCCGGTACGGCAGTGCCTGGGCGTCCGGCGGCTCGCTCGCCGCCCTCCATGTGACGGACGAGGAACGCGCGGGCGTGACCGGCCGCGTCCACGCGACCCGGCTGCTCCGTTTCCCCGCCTTCGCGCCCGTGCTGCGGGGCTTCGAGCCGTACACCAACCTTTTGGCGGGCACCCGGCGCGTGGCGGCCCACCCCGACGCCGTACGGGAGTTCGCGTACGACTGGCGTCTGTCGACCGAGCACGCGGCGGCCCGGCTGGCGGAGACGGCGGACGACCACCTGCGGGCCTGGCGTGCCCACCCGCACGGCAGCCGGGACGCCCGGCTCACCCTCGTGGCCCACTCCATGGGCGGCCTGGTCGCCCGCTTCTTCATGACCGCGCTGGGCGGGGCCCGTGACGTCCGCGCCCTGATCACCCTGGGCACCCCCTTCCACGGCTCGGTCCAGGCGGCGGGCCTGCTCGGTCCGGGACGCGGCACCCCGCTGCCGCTGCCCCACCGCCGGCTCCGCGCCCTCGCCAGTACCCTGCCCGGCCTGTACGAGCTGCTGCCGGACCACCGTTGCGTGGAGGAACCCGGCGGCACCTTCCGCCGCTTCACACCGGCCGACGCCGAATCCCTCGGCGGAGACCGGGAGTTGGCCCAGCAGTCGCTCGACCGCCGGGAGGAGCTGACCGGTGCGGACACCGGCACCCTCCCTCAACTGCGCGCGGTCGTCGGCGTCGGCCAGCGCACCCCGCAGAGCCTGACCCTCGCGGACGGCACGGCGGAACTGCGCGAGTACGTCCCGGACGGCGACACTCGGCTCGACCGCCGCGGCGACGGAACGGTGTGCCGGGAGGCGGCGACTCCGGCAGGGCCGCGCCCCTTCTGCCTCCCCCAGACCCATGGCGCCCTCGCCCGCAGCGAGGAGGCGGTCGCGTTCACGGGCTCGGTCCTGACCGAACGCCCGCTGGGCCCGCCCCTCGGCGCGACGGAACTGGGCCTGTACGTACCGGATGTGGCGACGGCTCGCGAACCGTGCCCGGTCGAGGTCGACCTGGTGGACAACCCGATCGCCGTCGACCTCCAGGTGATCGACGTCTCCGAGAACCTGGAGATCGACCGCCCCCGCCTGTCCCGCCGCGACGGCCGCCTGCGCGCGGACGTACGGCTTCCGTGGCCGGGCCTGTACCGCGTCGAGGCGAAGTGCGGCGGCTTCTCCCCGGTGAGCCAACTGGTCCTGGCGGTCGCCGGGGACTGAGCTCGGCCCGCCCGCGCCACCCCGGCGCCTCGCGCCCGCCGACCGGTAATTGGATGTCCCGGCGGGCCCCGCGGAGGGATCATGAAGGCGCGGGCGCCACCGCCCGCCAGCGCCCCCCCACGCCCGAGGAGCCGCCCGACATGCCAGTGCCCGCCGACCCCACGGTGCTCCATCCGATGCCCGAGCAGCCGCGGGTGGTGCTGCTCAGGCCGTTGGTGAAATCCCCGCTGATCGAGGTCGGGGAGTACTCCTACTACGACGACCCGGACGACCCGACCGCGTTCGAGACGCGCAACGTCCTCTATCACTACGGGCCGGAGAAGCTGGTCATCGGGAAGTTCTGCGCGCTGGGCACGGGGGTGCGGTTCATCATGAACGGCGCCAACCACCGCATGGACGGCCCCTCGACCTTCCCGTTCCCCACCATGGGCGGATCCTGGGCCGAGCACTTCGACCTGCTCACCGGCCTGCCGAACAGGGGGGACACGGTCGTCGGCAACGACGTCTGGTTCGGCCACGGCACGACGGTGATGCCAGGGGTGCGGATCGGACACGGCGCGATCATCGGCGCCGGAGCCGTGGTCACCACGGACGTGCCCGACTACGGCATCGTCGGCGGCAACCCGGCCCGGCTCATCCGCACCCGCTTCAGCGACGACGAGATCGACCGGCTCCTCGCGGTGGCCTGGTGGGACTGGCCCGCGGAGCACATCACCGACCACGTACGGACGATCATGTCCGGCAACATCGCCGAGCTGGAGGCCGCCGCCCCCGACCGCGCGTGAAGGGGCGGACCCCCGGTCTCCCGGGGGACCCGCCCCTTCACTCCCCTCCTGACGCCGTCCCGGTCCGTCACTACCGGGGCAGCACCACTACATACGCGGCCGGGTCGCGGTCCGCTGAAGCCATCAGGGCCGTACGTACGACCGTTGCCTGCTGATCCATCGAGTCGCGCAGCTTCTTCGGGGTGATGTGGACGACCGTGATGCCGAGCCGCTCCAGGTGCTCGCGCTTGCGGGCGTACTCGGACCACATGGCGTCCTCGTCCTGACGGGGGGCGCGCGTGTCGAGTTCGACGGCGACGGCGTGGTCGGGCCAGTACGCGTCGAGGCCGCCCAGGTGCGGGCCGCCGGGCAGGCGGAGGTCCACGTTCCAGACCGGGTCGGGCAGGCCGTGCTCGTGGACCATGCGGTAGAGGCGGTCCTCCGCGATGGCGCGCCCCTCGGCGAGCAGCGAGTCGACGGCGTCCACGACATGCGGTCGGCTCAGCAGCCGCGCCTGCGTCAACTCCTTGACCACAGCGGCCGGTTCGCAGTGCCCGCCGCGTACGGCCTCGGTGAGCAGCCGGCGTACGACACCCGCGTCCGCGAGGTCGGCGACCGCGTCGGCCAGGGCGCGCGGGACGGGAGCCACCGGGATACCGGTGATCTGCTCGGGCTCCGGCATGCCCGGCGTACGGACGATACGGACGCAGCCCGTCGAGCGCAGCCGGCGCAGCCGCGGGACGAGGACGTCGATGCGGTCCAGCGAGAGAAGCGGGGGCGCCGAGGAGAAGCGGTGCAGGGCCAGCGCCGCCAGGCCGGTGATCATCGCGTCGGTGTACCGCTGCGGGGCGTGCGGCTCGCCCGCGCCGGGCTGGGCGGGGACCGCCGGTTCGGCGGCGGGGGAGCGGGCCGCGTACAGGAGAACCGCGTGCAGCCGCTCCTCGCTCGTGGCCGGCCCCGGGCGGAGCAGGTACACGCCCGGCAGAAGCTGCTGCCAGGTGCCGCCCGGCCTGCACTGCGCGTTGATGTCGGCGGGGCTCACACCCTGCGAGCGCAACTGGGCGGTGGTCAGGACACGGAGCTGGACGTCGGACAGGTGGCGGAGGGGCCGGGGGGAGAGCGGGGTGTTGTGGTTCATGACCCGAGGATTTCCCGCCCTTGATCCCCCTGCTAACCGCTGTTACACGCCCGTCGACAAAACCGGACAAGCTCGCCCTAAAGTGCAAGCGTTCGACTGCCGAAACCCCCTGGTCCGTACGGGGGTCACGGCACCGATTACCCGCATTCCGTAACTGTTATGGACGGAACGAAAGTCAACAGCCTGAGCGACGAGCCCCTTTAGGGGCGCAGCCTTCGGGGGCGCGAGGACCGGCGCAGTCGCTTGGCTTTCTGGGGGCGCGGGGAACGGCGCAGTCTTTGGCTTTTAGGGGCGCGGGGAACCGCGCACCCAGCCCCGACTTACCCGCACCAGACACCGACCCGCACCCCCAAGAGCCCCACTCAATCGACGGTACCCACATCGCAAGCCTGCCCCCGCAGAACCCGCGCCAGATCATCCCGAGCCTCCAACACCAACCTCCTCAACGCAGGCGCAGCCGCCCCATGGGCGGCAAGCCACGCATCGGCGGCCTCCAAGGTCCCCCGAGAATCCTGCAGCGAGGGGAACAACCCCTTCACCACATCCATCCCGATCTGAATGGACCGCTCACCCCACACCCGCTCGATCACCTCGAAGTACTTCGACGCGTACGGAGCGGTCAGCTCCCGGTGCGACGACTGGGCGAAGCCCGCGATCGTCGCCTCGACCAGCGCGTTGGACAGCGAGTCCGACTCGACGACGGACGCCCACGCCTGCGCCTTGACCGCCGCGGAGGGCCGCGCCGCCAGGCACCGCACCTGATGCCGCTTGCCCGAAGCCGTGTCGTCCCGCGCCAGCTCGGCGGCGATGGCACCCTCGTCCGCGACCCCGTGCGCGGCGAGCGGTTCCAGGAACGCCCAGCGCAGCTCCTGGTCCACCTCGAGCCCGTCGATCTTCGCGGTGCCCTCCAACAGCCCCTGGAGCAACTGGAGATCGGCCTCGCCGGACGCGACCGCCGCGAAGAACCGCGCCCACGTCAGCTGGTGCTGGCTGCCGGGCTCGGTCAGCCGCAGCTCCCGCAGCGCACCCTCGGCGAGCAGCCGCCCGCCCTCGCCGCGCCACCCGGGCGCCGCGTAGTGGGTGAGCGCGGAGTTCGCCCACGCGTGCAGCATCTGCAGCACGCCGATGTCGGTCTCGCGGCCCGCGAAGCGCAGGACCAGGTCGATGAAGTCCCGGGCGGGCATGAGCGCGTCGCGGGTCAGGTTCCACAGCGCGGACCAGCACAGGGCGCGGGCCAGCGGGTCGGTGATGTCGCCGAGTCCGTCCCGCAGGGCGGCCAGCGAGCCCTCGTCGAACCGGATCTTGCAGTACGTCAGGTCGTCGTCGTTCACGAGCACCAGGTCGGGAGCCTCCGTGCCCACCAGCTCCCCGGCGATCGTGCGCGGACCCTCGACGTCGACCTCGGCGCGCGCGTACCGCTCCACCGCCCCGTCGGGCGAGCGCCGGTACAGGCCCACGGCCACCCGGTGCGGCCGGAGTTCGGGATGCGACTCGGCGGCCTCCTGGAGGATGGCCAGCTCGGTGACGCGCCCCTCAGCGCTCAGAATCACCTGCGGAGTAAGGGAGTTGACCCCGGCCGTCTGCAGCCAGGACCGCGACCAGGTGGCCATGTCGCGCCCACTGGTCTCCTCCAGGACCGACAGCAGATCACCGAGCTGCGTGTTCCCGTACGCGTGCCGCTTGAAGTAGCGGCGGGCGCCTTCCAGGAACGCGTCCCGCCCGACGTACGCCACCAACTGCTTGAGGACGGAAGCCCCCTTGGCGTACGTGATCCCGTCGAAGTTGAGCTTGGCGTCCTCCAGGTCACGGATGTCGGCCGTGATCGGGTGCGTGGACGGCAGCTGGTCGGCGCGGTACGCCCAGGACTTGCGGTTGTTGGCGAAGGTGATCCAGCCGTTCGTGAAACGGGTCGCCTCGACCATCGAGAACGTGCCCATGAAGTCCGCGAAGGACTCCTTCAGCCACAGGTCGTCCCACCACACCATGGTCACCAGGTCGCCGAACCACATGTGGGCCATCTCGTGCAGGATCACGTTCGCCCGGCGCTCGTACGACGCCTGAGTCACCCTGCCGCGGAAGATGAACTCCTCGCGGAAGGTGACGAGCCCCGGGTTCTCCATCGCGCCGAGGTTGTACTCCGGCACGAACGCCTGGTCGTACTTCCCGAACGGGTACGGGTAGTCGAAGTTGTCGTGGAAGAAGTCGAGCCCCTGCTTGGTGACGAGGAAGACGTCGTCGGAGTCGAAGTGCCGGGCCAGGCCCTTGCGGCACATCGCGCCGAGCGGGATCTCCAGGCGCGTACCGTCCTCGAAGACACGCTCGTAGGAGTCCGTCACATAGTGGTAGGGGCCCGCGACGAACGCCGTGATGTACGTCGAGATGGGCTTGGTCTCGGCGAACTTCCAGACCCCGTCGGCCAGTTCACCGACGCCGTTGCTCCACACGACCCAGCCCTCGGGCGCCCGCACCTCGAACCGGAAGGGCGCCTTGAGGTCCGGCTGCTCGAAGTTCGCGAAGACGCGGCGGGAGTCGGCCGGCTCGTACTGCGTGTAGAGGTAGACCTCGCCGTCCTCGGGGTCGACGAAGCGGTGCATGCCCTCGCCGGTGCGGCTGTAGGCGCACTGGGCGTCGACGACGAGCTCGTTGTCCTCGGCGAGGTCCTCCAGGAGGATGCGCGTGCCGTCGAAGACCGCGCCCGGGTCGAGGTCCCTGCCGTTCAGCGAGACGGCCGTGACGCTCGGGGCGATCAGGTCCGCGAAGGTCGCGGCGCCCGGCTCGGCGCTGCGGAAGCGGATCGTCGTCACCGAGCGGAAGGTGCGCGGCCCGGCGTCCGTCCCGCCCACCGCGGAGCGCAGGTCCAGGGACACCTCGTACCCCTCGACGGACAGCAGTGCGGCCCGCTCGCGGGCCTCGTCGCGGGACAGATTCTCACCGGGCACGGGCGGCACTCCCTCGTGGCGTCATGGATACGCGTCGGGTACCCGTCCGGGTACGCGTGAACAGCACCGATCCTGCCATGTGGCCCTGACCCGGGACACCCGGGAATGGCACAGGTGACCGGTTGCGTTGGGGCTGAGGGACACGACTGACGACCCCCTGAGACCCGTACCGAGATCCGTACCGAGGAGAAGCATGTCCGAGCAGACCGCGCAGACCGCCGGCAAGACCCCCGTCGACTTCTGGTTCGACCCGCTCTGCCCCTGGGCGTGGATGACCTCGCGATGGGTCCTGGAGGTGGAGAAGGTCCGGGACATCGAGGTCCGCTGGCATCTGATGAGCCTCGCGGTACTGAACGAGCCGAAGCTGGACGAGCTGCCCGAGGAGTACCGCGAGCTGCTCAGCACGAAGGCGTGGGGCCCGGTCCGCGTCGTCATCGCGGCCCAGGAGGAGCACGGCCCCGAGGTGCTCGGAGACCTTTACACCGCGCTCGGCACCCGCATCCACAACCAGGGCGAGGGCCCCGGCAAGGAGGTCGTCGCCGCCGCGCTCAAGGACGTCGGCCTGCCCGAGTCCCTCCTGGACCACTGGGACGACACCCCGTACGAGCCCCAGCTGCGCGCCTCCCACAAGGAGGGCATAGACAAGGTCGGCCAGGAGGTCGGCACCCCCGTGATCGCGGTCCCCGGCTCCGACGGCGAGCAGATCGCCTTCTTCGGCCCGGTCGTCACCCCGGCGCCGAAGGGCGACGAGGCCGGCAAGCTGTGGGACGGCACGCTGATGGTCGCCTCGATACCGGGCTTCTACGAGATCAAGCGCACGCGGACCAAGGGCCCGGACTTCAGCAACCTCTGACAGGTGCCGAGGGAGCCGGCAGGGGCGGGGTCAGTTCGGCTCAGCTCCGCTCGGCTCAGCTCGGTTCGGGCAGGCGCAGGGGCTCCCTGAACGGCTTCTCGGTGAAGTAGGTCCGCAGGTTGCGGCACTGCTTGCCCTCGTCGTTCAGGGGCGCCAGGCACACCATGAACCCGTCCACGTTCTTCTCGCCCGTCTCCTTCTTGAGCCAGGCCGCTTCCTGGGTTTCCAGGAAGCGGTGCTCTTCCTCAAGGCTCTTGCAGGTGAAGCAGCTTCGCTTGCGCATCCGGTAACCATCACCCGGAGCCGCCCGTACCGGAAGCCCTTCGCAGCAGTCCGCGCTCCATCGCAACCACCACCGCCCGTGTCCGGTCGTTCACGTCCAGCTTGGCGAACAGGCGCAGGAGGTGGGTCTTCACGGTGGCCTCGGCGATCACCAGACGGGCGCCGATCTCGGCGTTGGTGAGACCGTCCGCGACGGCGTTCAGGACGTCGGCCTCGCGGGCGGTCAGCGGCGGATGTGCGGGCCGGCGCATACGGGCGACCAGCTTCTCGGCCACCCGTGGGGCGAGGACCGTCTCGCCCCGCGCCGCCGCGTGGATCGCGTCCACGAGCTGTTCACGCGTGGTGTCCTTGAGCAGATAGCCGATGGCGCCCGCCTCCACCCCGCGCTCGATCTCCGCGTCGGTGTCGTACGTCGTGAGGATCAGGACCCGGGTGCCGGGGTGGGCCGCCACGATCTCGGTCGTCGTCGCCACCCCGTCCAGCACCGGCATCCGCAGATCCACCAGTGCGACATCGGGCTCGTGCGCGGCGACGAGGTCGAGCGCCGCCCGGCCGTCGCCCGCCTCGCCGACGATCTCGATGCTCGGCTCGGAGGCCAGCAGGGCCACGACACCCGCCCGCATCACCGTGTGATCGTCGACCACGACGATCCGTAGCGTCCGGCCGGTCATGCCGTTGCCTCGCCTTCGACGGGCCCGGCCGCGGGAGTCGTCACGTCCGCCGGGTCACTGGCCGGTGCGGATGTTCCGTCCGTCGAAATCGTCGCCAGGACCCGTGTCCCGTCGCCCACCGAACTCGTCACCGTCAGCTCCCCGCCCAGCTCCGCCAGCCGCTTGCGCATCCCGTCGAGCCCGAACCCCGGCGACTGGCCGACCACGAACCCGGCCCCGTCGTCCGTGACCTCCAGCTCCACCCCGTACGGCTGCCGGGCCAGCACCACACCGACCGTGGACGCCCGCGCGTGCTTGCGCACATTGGCCAGCGACTCCTGGGTGCAGCGCAGCAGCGCGATCCGGGTCGGCTGGTCGCACTCGATGTCCGCCAGGTCCGCGTCGACCGCGAGCCCGGTGTCCTCCGCGAACCGGTCCAGGGTCCGCCGCAGCGTCTGTGCCACCGAACCCGCGGCCACCTGCCCCTGCTGCTGTGCCGAACCGACCAGCTCCCGCGCCTCCGCGAGGTTCTCCCGTGCCGTCGACTCGATCGAGCGCAACTGCTGTATCGACCGCAACTGCTGTGCGCTGCAGGCCGGTTCGCTGTCGAGACCGGCGCGCGCCGCCTCCGCGAGCACGATGATCGAGGCGAAGCCCTGTGCGAGCGTGTCATGGATGTCGCGTGCCATCCGCTCCCTCTCGTCGGCCGCCCCCTGACGCTGGTGCGCCTCGGACAGCTCGGCCTGTGTCTGCTCCAACTCGACGATCAGCCGCGCCCGTTCATGGCTCTGGGCGACGACCGAGTGCACCCACAGACCGATCAGCACCCCGACGGCCACCACGATCACGACCGGCACCAGCGTCTCCCCGAAGAACTTCGGCGAGTTCCCGAGCCGCAGCCAACTCCCGGTCAGCGTCGACCCGGTGGCCAGCCCCAGGAAGAGGACCGAGGCGCGGGGCGTGCGGCTGAACATCCAGAAGTGCGGCAGCGTCACCATGAACAGCGACCCGAAGGAGTTGCGCAGGTACGCGAACACCCCGAGCACGGTGACCAGTACCAGCAGATACGTGTGCGGACGCAGCACGGGGTTGTACGGGAACCGGTCGACCACCGCGTAGCACAGCATCAGGAGCCCCAGCAGTCCGAGCGCCCAGTACTTGCTCCCGCCGGGCCGGTCCATCGCGGCGAGCCCGACCGCCATCGCGGCGAACAGCACCCAGCACACCGCGTTCCAGCGACGGATCGTGGCGGCCCAGAAGGGATCGGTGGTCTGCCCGGCGGAAGTGGTCATACGGATCAACGTACGTCCGCCGTCACCGCGGAGGCCTCCCGGTTTTCCCGTACGGGCCGTCGCACTCCGCGCGAGGGCCACCAGCTCGCCTCGCCGAGCAGCAGCATCGCCGCCGGCAGGATCAGCACCCGGATGACGAAGGCGTCGAGCAGCACGGCCGCCGCGAGCACGAACCCGATCTGCTTCATCTCGATGATGTGGAGAAAGACGAAGCTCGTGAAGACGGTCGTCATCACCGCCGCCGCGCTGGTCACCACGCTCGCCGAGCTGCGGATCCCGTCGAGCACGGCCTGCCGTGTCGGTACGCCGCCGAGCACGGCCTCCCTGATCCGGCTCACCACGAACACCTGGTAGTCCATCGACAGCCCGAAGAGGATCACGAACAGGAACAGGGGTACGCGTGATCCGATCGACCCGGTGGAGTCGAAGTTGAGCGGGCCCTCGGCCCAACTGCCCTGGAAGACAAGGACGAGCAGCCCCAGCGCCGCCGCCGCGGAGAGCAGGTTCAGTACGACACCGAGCAGGGCCAGCACCACCGAGCGGAACGCGTAGAGGGTCATCCCGAAGGTCACCAGGAGCAACGCGCCGAGAACCAGGGGCAGTTTGCCGTTCTGGTGCGCCGGATAGTCGCTGTAGCGGGCGACATCGCCGCTCACGCCGTACTCGGCGCCCTCGATCCCGCCGACGGTCGCGGGCACGTACTCGTCCCGCAGCCGGTCCAGGGAGTCGTACGCCGCGTCGGAGTTGCCGAGGTGCGGCACCTTCAGTTCGAGGACGCTGACGCGGCGGTCGTCCGACGTGCGGATCCGTTCCGCGTCGGTGAACAGCGGGTCGGCGTGGGCGAGTTCGGCCAGCTTCGACAGGGCGGCCGTCACCTCGGCTGAACGGCCGGCGTCGGCGCGTACGACGATGTCGTGGGTGACCCGGCGCTCGGGGAAGGCCTCGTTGAGCCGGTCGTACACCTGCATGGCGGGGATCTCGCGGGAGTGGGTGTCCCGGCTCATCTCGGTGATCTTCAGCCCGGCCAGTGGTGCGGCGAGCGCGAGCAGGGCGAGGACGGAGACGCACAGGGTGGCCACGGGGTGCCGGTTCGCGGGCCGCAGCAGCGCGGCCCACACCCGCCCGCCGCTCTCGCCGCGCGTCCGGCTCCGTACGGGCTTCCCGCGCTCCGCGCGCCGGCGCTCCCTGCGCTCGGCCCGCTTGCCGAGCCTGACCAGCAGCGCGGGCAGTACGGTCAGGGAGCTGAGCACCGCCACCAGGACGACCACGATGGTGCCGGTGGCCAGCGAGGAGAAGATCACGTCGGAGGCCAGGTACAGCGTCGCGGTGGAGACCACGACCGCGAGCCCGGAGACCACGACCGCCCGTCCCGAGGTCGCCGCGGCCAGCTCCACCAGCGCTTCCGAGCTCAGCTTCCCCTGGCTGCGGGCCCGTTCCTCGCGTTCGCGCTTGAGATAGAAGAGTGTGTAGTCGACGCCGACCGCGAGGCCGATCATCAGGATGAGGTTGGTGCCGACGCCGGTGTCCGGGGAGATGTGCGAGACCACCATCGAGAGTCCGACGGCCGCCGCGATCGACGACAGCGCGAGCAGCAGCGGCACCCCGGCCATGGTCACCGAACCGAACACGATCAGCAGGGTGATCAGCGTGACGGGGAGGGTGATCGCCTCGGACAGCGCCAGGTCCTCGCCGCGCTGCTTGTCGACGCCCTTGCTGATGGAGGGACTTCCGGTCTCCTCCAGGAGCAGGCCGGGGTTGGCTTTCTGCACGGCGTCGGTCTGCGCGACGAGTGCGTCGACCTTGTCCTTCGCGTCCCGCTCCTCGCCCTTCAGGGCCGCCTCGACCAGGAGGATCCCGCCGTCCCCGGACAGCACCGGCTCGGCCACGCTCTCCACCTCGGGCAGCCGCTCGAACCGGGCGGTGAGGTCCTTCGCGGCGGCCTCGACGGCGGTCTTCGCGGCGGCCTCGTCCAGGGCGCCCGGCCGGGCGGAGATCAGCACCTGCTCGATGGACCTGCGCTCCAACTGCCCCTCGGCGGCGATGGCTTCGGCCCGGCCGGCCTCGCCGACCCGGTAGTCGGCGGTCTTCGCGCTGTTGACGCCGACGGCGCTGCCGAGGACCAGGCAGAGCACCACGAACACGAGCCATCCGATGATGGCCCGCCAGGGGTGCAGGGCACTCCAGCGAGCCATGCGCACAGTGAATGAGTTCATGCCCAAAAGCCTGGCTGAGCAGGGCAGTTGACCGACAGAGGTACTCGGTTGAACTTGCCGTCCACCGATCGGTGGACCCCGGTGCTGAGGAAAACCCCCGCCGGAGACGGGGAGAACCCCCGCGAGTCACGTCCTCGCGGGGGTTCTCCATCCATCCGCCTGCCCGCGAAGGTTGAGAAGACGATCACGAGGCAGGGCGCTTCGGGCCGCCCTCGGGGGCGGGGCGGGTACGGCTGGTTCAGGGGGCGAGCAGCAACACGTCCGCGCGGGACCTGGCGGCCTCGTAACGGCGTGCCACGTCCTGCCAGTTGACCACCTGCCACATGGCGTCGATGAAGTCGACCTTCTGGTTCTTGTACTGGAGGTAGAAGGCGTGCTCCCAGGCGTCGAAGACCAGGATCGGCACCGAGCCCTGGCCGACGTTGCCCTGGTGGTCGTAGATCTGCTCGACGACCAGGCGCCCGCTGAGCGGCTCGTACGCGAGTACGCCCCAGCCGGAGCCCTGGGTCGTCGCGGAGGCCTTGGTCAGCTGGGCCTTGAACGCGCCGAAGGAACCGAAGGACTCGGTGATCGCGTCGGCGAGGTCGCCCACACCGTCCGAGGCGAGGGGCTCACCGCCGCCCTCGCCCGTCATGTTGTGCCAGTAGATGCTGTGCAGGATGTGCCCGGAGAGGTGGAAGGCCAGGTTCTTCTCCAGCCCGTTGATCGACCCCCACGACTCCTTGTCCCGCGCCTCGGCGAGCTGGTCCAGGGTGTCGTTCGCCCCCTTCACGTACGCCGCGTGGTGCTTGTCGTGGTGCAGCTCGATGATCTCGGGGCTGATCACGGGGGCGAGCGCGGAGTAGTCGTACGGCAGTTCGGGAAGTGTGTAGACGGCCATGCCAGGTCCTCTCCGACCTCTTATTGCAAGCTACTTGCAAGTGCACGCTAGCAGCAAGAGGGTGGGTGGGGTGTGCGGGGGCGCGCGAAAGGGCCCCGCGGCGGAGCGTTCTCCGTGCGGGGCCCTTCGGGCGGGGATCGGTGACGGGTGGGCTGGGAGGTGCGGGCCCGCTGTGGCTGGCCGCGCAGTTCCCCGCGCCCCTAAAGGCGAAAAGATTGCGCCGTTCCCCGCGCCCCTAGAGGGCGCGGTCCGCTCGCTTCTTCTGCCAGGTGTAGCCCGCCAGTGCCAGGGTCAGGGTCATCGCGCCTGTTGAGTACAGCTGGATCCGGGTGTCCGGTTCTCGGGCCATCAGGATGAGGATTGCCAGCATGCCCGCCAGGGCCGTCCAGGTCAGGGCCGGGAAGGCCCACATCCGTACGGTCAGCCGCTCCGGGGCCTCGTGTTCCAGGGTGCGGCGAAGGCGGAGTTGGGAGGACGCGATGAAGATCCAGACTACGAGGATCACCGCGCCGATCATGTTCAGGAGCCAGGGGAAGACGTCGTCGGGGCGCCAGTAGCTCAGCAGGACGCAGACGAAGCCGAAGACGGAGGAGGCGAGGACGGCGGTCCGGGGGACGCCTCCCGAGACCCGGCCGAGGGCCTTCGGTCCCTGCCCCCGCCGCACCAGCGAGTACGCGATGCGCGAGGAGCCGTAGATGTTGGCGTTCATCGCCGAGAGCAGGGCGACCAGCACGACCACGTTCATCAGCTGGCCCGCGCCCGGGATGCCCAGGTGGTCGAGGGCGGCGACGTACGGGCCCTTCTCGACGACCGCCTTCGAGTCCCAGGGGACGAGCGTGACGATGACCGCCATCGAGCCGATGTAGAAGAGCGCGATGCGCCACATCGCGGTGCGCACGGCGCTCGCGACACCCCGTACCGGGTCCTGCGACTCGGCCGCCGCGATGGTGACGGTCTCCAGGCCGCCGTACGCGAAGACGGAGGCGAGCAGGCCGATGACGAGCCCCTCGCCACCGTTGGGCAGGAAGCCGCCCTCGCCGGTGAGGTTCGTGAGGCCGGGGGAGTCGGTGCCCGGCAGGACACCGGCGATCGCCAGCACGCCGAGCACCAGGAACAGCGTGATCGCGCCCACCTTCAGCGCGGCGAACCAGAACTCGAACTCGCCGAAGTTCTTCACGGCGGCCAGGTTCGCGGCACAGAAGACGACCATGAAGAGGGCCACCCAGGCCCATTCCGGCGTGCCCGGCAGCCAGCCCGTCACGATCTTCGCGGCGCCGATGCCCTCCAGGCCGACGGCCGTGCAGAGCAGTACCCAGAACGACCAGCCGGCGGTGAACCCCGCCCACGGCCCGATCGCCCGCTCGGCGTGCGCGGAGAAGGAACCGGACGACGGATACGCGGCCGACATCTCGCCGAGCATCCGCATCACCAGCATGACGAGCAGACCGGAGACGGCGTACGCGACGACGATCGAAGGACCGGCGGCCGCGATGCCGGCACCGGAACCGACGAACAGGCCCGCGCCGATCACCCCGCCGAGGGCGATCATCGACAGATGGCGCTGCTTGAGGCCGTGCGAGAGCGAGACGTCCGCGTCGGGAGTGCCGGGACTTCCGGGAGTACTGGGAGTGCCGGGCGCGGGGTCGTGGGTGGTACGGGACATGGGTGCGGGTGGTCCCTTGCGTGCGAGGGCAAAAACGCCCACAGTCTGGGCAGCCCCTCCGCCCGCGCGGAGAGGCCGCCCACTATGTGGACGGCCTCGACACGGAGTGCGAGATTCCGATTACGCGACCGTCGCGTACGTGGCGACCGAGGTGTAGTGCGAGGCGTCCCCCGCGATCGAGTAGCTCTCCTTGCCCTCGATGCCGACCGGCACGTCACCGGCGACCGTCACCCGGTTCAGGCGGCGCGGCAGGCCGTCGTAGTTGTCGATGGCGTAGTGCTGGGTGATGCGGTTGTCGAAGAGGACGAGCTGGTTCGGGGACCAGCGGTGGCGCAGGACGTTCTCGGGCCGGGTGACGTACGCCTGGAGCAGGTCGAGGACCTTGCGGGACTCGCTCACCGACAGGCCGACGATCCGCTGAGCGAAGCCGCCGATGAAGAGCCCGCGCTCACCGGTCAGCGGGTGGACGCGGACGACGGGGTGGGCGGTGCGGTACTTGATGGACGTGAACTGGGCGCGCTGGGCGGCCTGTTCCGCGTCCACCTCCTCCTCGGGCACCGCGTAGTCGTAGTCGTTGGTGTGCTCGGCCCACAGGGTGTCGGCGAGCAGCCGGAGGGGTTCGGGCAGGTTGCGGTAGGCGGCGGCCGAGCTGGCGATCAGGGTCTCGCCCCCGTACGGCGGGATCGTGATGCTGCGCAGGGTGCTGGCCTGCGGCGGGTTGAGGACGAACGTGACGTCGGTGTGCCAGTTGTTGGCGGCACGGCCGCGCTCGCTGTCGACGGGCAGCACGTTCGGGGCGCCCTCGACGGCGGGCACGGTCGGGTGGGCGGTGGTCAGGTCGCCGAAGTTGCGGGCGAAGGCCTGCTGTCCCTCGTCGTCGAGGTTCACGTCGTCGAAGACCAGGGCCTTGTGGACGTTGAGGGCCTCGCGGAGTGCGGTGACGGTCTCCTGGCCGAGCGGCTCGGAGATGTCGACGCCGGATATCCGGGCGCCGATCCTCGCGGTGACCTTGTGGATCTCGATGTCGGACATGGGGTTCCTTTCGAAGCGGGTTCGGGTTCGGGTTCGGGATCGGGATCGGATTCAGACTCGGGCGGGATCGGGTTCAGACTTGGGCGAGCGCTGGGGCAGGGGACGGGGCCGGGGCGGTGACGTACTGGTTGGCGGGGCGCGGGAGTCCGTATCTCTCGCGCAGGGTCTGCCGGGGGCCGTACTCCTCGCGGAGCAGACCGCGGGCGCGCAGGAGCGGGACGACGTGGTCGACGAAGGCGTCGAGGCCGGACGGCAGGACCGCGGGCATGATGTTGAAGCCGTCGGCGGCGCCGCTCGTGAACCAGGTCTCGATGGCGTCGGCGACCTGCTCGGGCGTCCCGGCGAAGGTGAGGTGCCCGCGCCCGCCGCCCAGGCGGCCGATCAGCTGCCGCACGGTGAGGCGTTCGCGCCGGGCCAGCTCCACCACGAGCGTGTAGCGGCTCTTGGCGCCCTCGATGACGCTCTCCGGAGGCAGGTCGGAGGGGAGCTCGGCATCCAACTCCAGGGACCCCGGCGGCAGTTGGAGCAGGGATTCCAGACGGCCCACACCGTGCGCGTACACGATGTGGTCCTCCAGGACCTGTTCCGCGGCCAGCGCCTCGGTCTCCGTCGAGCCGATGACGGGGACGATTCCGGGCAGCACCTTGATGTGGCCGGGGTCCCGACCGGCCGTCGCCGTACGGGACTTGAGGTCGGCGTAGAAGGCCTGCGCGTCCTCGATGGTCTGCTGGGCGGTGAACACGGCCTCCGCGTACCGGGCGGCGAACTCCTTGCCGTCCTCGCTCGACCCCGCCTGCACGAGGAGCGGGTAACCCTGCGGTGTGCGCGGCACGTTGAGGGCGCCCTCGACGCTGAAGTACCGGCCCTTGTGCCGGGCGGGGTGGATCCTCGTGTCGTCGCCCCAGACGCCGGCCGCCTTGTCGGCGACGATCGCGTCGTCCTCCCAGCTGTCCCAGAGCTTCAGGGCCACGTCGAGGAACTCGGCGGCACGCGCGTACCGCTCGGCGTGCGCGGGCTCCGCGTCGAGACCGAAGTTGCGGGCGGCCTCGGCGCCCGCCGTGGTGACGATGTTCCAGCCCGCCCGGCCGCCACTGATGATGTCGAGCGAGGCGAACTTGCGGGCCAGGTTGTAGGGCGAGTTGTACGAGGTGGAGGCGGTGGCGATCAGACCGATGTGCTCGGTGGCCGTCGCCAGCGCGGTGAGCAGGGTGAGCGGCTCCAGGGCACCGGCCGGGCGCTGGGCGAGGTTGCCCCACAACTGCGGCCCGTCGGCGAGGAAGAGCGAGTCGAAGGTCCCGCGCTCGGCGATCCGGGCCAGGTGGACGTAGTGGCCGAGCTCCACATGGGCGTACGGGTCGCTCTCCGGGAGCCGCCACGAGGCCTCGTGGTGACCGGTGTTCATGAGGAAGGCGTTGAGGTGCAGTCTGCGCTCGGTCACTTGGGGTCCTCCGCGTGCTCGTGGTGCTGGGGATGGTCGTCGGCCCTGTCGGCCCTGGCGTTCCTGTCCGTCCCGTTAGTCCCGTCAGTGCCGTCGGTCCCGTGGTGGTCGTGGTGCTCCGTGACGCCGAGGGCGGTGAGGAGCCGTTCGCGGTACTCGCCGAGGAGCGGGTCGCGGTACGAGCGGGGGTGCGGGCGGTCGATGGTCAGGTCGAGGCCGATACGGCCCTCGTCGAGCACGAGCACCCGGTCGGCCAGCACGATCGCCTCGTCCACGTCGTGGGTGACGAGCAGGACGGAGGGCCGGTGGCGCTCCCACAGCTCGCGCAGCAGGGTGTGCATACGGATCCGGGTGAGCGCGTCCAGTGCGCCGAACGGCTCGTCGGCCAGCAGGAGTTCGGGCTCGCGGACGAGGGAGCGGGCCAGCGCGGCACGCTGGGCCTCGCCACCGGACAGCTCGTTGGGCCAGGCCCGTTCGCGGCCCGCGAGCCCCACCTCGGCGAGGGCGGCACGGCCCCGCTGCTCGGCCTCCTTGCCGTCGAGACCGAGCAGGACGTTGTCGAGGACGCGCTGCCAGGGCAGCAGCCGGGAGTCCTGGAAGACGACGGACACCCTTGAGGGGGCAGTGAGTTGACCGCTGCCCGCCACCTCGTGGTCGAGCCCCGCGACCGCCCGCAGCAGCGTGCTCTTGCCGGAGCCGCTGTGCCCGAGCAGGGCGGTGAACTGCCCGGGGGGAAGGTCGAGGTCGATACCGTCGAGGACGGTCCTTCCGTCGAATGACCTTGTCAGGCCCCGGAGTTGGACGGCGGGACGGGTCAGCTGCTCAGCGTGCGGCGCCATGACAGCACCCTCCGTTCGATCAGACGGACCGCGCTGTCGGAGATCAGGCCGAAGATGCCGTAGACGACCAGGCCGACGAGGATGACGTCCGTCTGGCCGTAGTTCTGGGCCTGGAACATCATGTAGCCGAGTCCGCTGGTGGCGTTGATCTGCTCCAGCACGACCAGGCCCAGCCAGGAACCGGTCACTCCGAGCCGCAGCCCGACGAAGAAGCCGGGCAGCGCGCCCGGGATGACGATCCGCCGGATGAAGGCGTACCTCGACAGGCCCTGGACCTCGGCGAGTTCGACGAAACGGCTGTCGATGCCGGAGAGCGCAGCGTGCGTGTTCAGGTAGATGGGGATGTAGACGACGATCGCGATGATGGCGATCTTGAAGGTCTCGCCGATGCCCAGCCAGAGGATGAACAGCGGGATCAGACCGAGCGTCGGGATCGCCCGGTTGAGCTGCACCGACCCGTCGATCAGCGCCTCGCCGGTCCGGCTGAGCCCGGAGGCCAGCGCGAGTGCGATGCCCGCGGCCAGGCCGATCGCGAAGCCGGAGCCGGCGCGTTGCAGCGAGGTCAGGATGTCGGTGGGCAGCGTCCCGTCGGTCCACAGATGGACGCCGGTCTCCAGCACCGTCCAGGGCGCCGGGATCGCACCCGGATCGAGCTGCCCGGCGGCGGAGGCGGCGGCCCACAGCGCGAGCAGCAGGGCCGGCCCGAGGAAGCGGGTGGCGGGCAGCCGCTTGCCGGGGGAGAGCCGGCGACGCCTGCGGACCTGAGGGCTTCCGACGGTGGCCGCGACTGCCGCGGGGGCGGTCGTGGTCGTCGCGGTAGTGGTCGTGGTCACGGCGCTCACCTCCGGTACTCCGCCGGTACGGACTTCGCAGCGATGCCCTCGAAGCGCCGGTCGAAGAGCGAGTCGACCTTGAAGCCCTTCACGAAGCCGCCCTCCGCCAGCAGGTCGGCGGTCTCCTGCTCCCACTTCACCGCTTCGTCCCAACTCGGCGGGAACAGCGGCTTGTTGGCGAGCTCGGTGATCGACCGCGCCTGCGCCGGCGTGAGGTTCTGCGTCTTCACGTAGAACTCCTCGTTCCAGGCGTCGGGGTGCTCGTACGCCCACACCGCGCCCTTCGCCCAGCGCGGGATGTACGCGGCGACGGCGGCGGCCTTCGCCGGGTCGGCCAGCACGGAGGTCGGCGCCCACAGCAGGTTCAGCAGGTCCACGACGTCCGTGGTGATGACATGGGCGCCCTTGGACCCGTACTGCTTGAGGTACGCGGGTGACTGGGCGTTGGCGAGCGGGGCGATGTCGACCTGCCCGGCCTGGAGCGCGGTGAGGAACTGGTTGCTGGTCAGCGGCACCAGATCGACGTCGTCGTACGCCAGCCCGGCCTCCTTCAACGCCCGCAGCAGGACGACCCCCTGCGCCTGCCCCTGCGAGAAGGCGAGCTTCTTGCCCTTGAAGCCCTGGACGTCCTGGATGTCGCTGCCGGGCTTGGTGGCGAAGAGGTAGTTGGGCTTGCGGGTGACGTTGATCGCGACGATCTTCGCGTCGAAGCCCTGGTAGTGCGCCTGGATGGGCGGGATGCCCGCGTTGTTGCCGACGTCCAGGGACTTGGCGCGGAAGGCGTTGATGACATCGGGCCCCGCGCCGAGGTTCGGCCAGTCGGCCACCTTGAACGGCAGGTCGGACAGGCCCGCGAGCTTGAACTGCAGCTGCTGGACGCCCTGGTAGGAGGCGATCTTCAGGCTCGTACCGGACGGGACCTTGTCCGCCAGCGGGGCGGACGTGGACCCCTTTACCCCGGTGTCGGCGGCGCTGCTGCCCGCGCAGCCGCTGAGCCCGGCCGCGGCGGCGGCCCCGAGCAGGGACGAGAGGAAGAACCGTCGGTCGACACCGGAGGCGGACGGAGGTGGCATGGGAGGACTCCCTGAATTCATTGAGGCAGGCAGATACGCGGGGCTCCCGGCGGTTCCCGGCAATTCCGGGCAGGGCGAAGCCGGGAACGCGGAAGGTGCGCAGGGGTGGGCACACATGGAGGCGCACGCGGAGGGCGTGGCGTGGTGTGGCGGTGGTGGAAGAAGGACGCCGGCGGATCGGCGAAGAACGCGGACGGACCGACGGGCGCGGAACGCCCGTGGATCGTCGTCAGTGCGTCAACGCGTCAGCGGCAACAGGTCGACGCGTCAGCAACAGAAGGTGCGACAGCTCATGAACACGATGCTCCTGGCCTGGTGGAGGCCTGTCAACATTCGGATTTTCTGAATTAAATCGGCCCCGGTGAGGAGCCCGAGGACCTGGTCGACGGAGTGCTGGACGGAGTGCTCGACGGCGCGCTCAGGGGATCCCGGTAGAGCACGTCCAGGGCCACAGAACCGCCGGCCACGGCGAGTACGGAGTCCGGGAAACTGGTCGGCACGACGGCCGCCGCCCGGTCGGGACCGACCTCCTCGCGCAGGGCGGCGAGGCAGTCCTCCCGGTGGACGGCGCCCATCTCCGTGACGACGACCGTGTCCGGGTTGAGCACGTCGAGCAGGAGCCCCGCCGCACGGCCGACCATCCGGGCGCGGTGCAGCAGCAGGCGTACGGCGACGGGGTCGCCGTCGGCCGCCGCGGCGAGGATGTGCATGGGGTCGGAGGTCCGGATGACCCCGGCCTCGCGCGCCCTCCTGCACAGGGTCCGCTCGCTCAACTCGGCCTGCAGGCAGCCGGTCCGGCCGCAGTCGCAGGGTTCCGTGCCGCCCGCGAGCGGGAGATGCGCGATCGCGCCGGCCTGGGAGCGGGGACCGTGGTGGACCTCGTCGTGGGTGGCGAAGGCGGCGTCCACGACGTTCCCGACGAAGAGGTGCAGCAGGCTGCGGCCGGCGCCGGCGGTCCGCCCGAACAGCCGCTCTCCGTTGACCAGGGCCCGTGCGTGCCCGTCCACGTGCACGGGCAGACCGGTGAGCGCGTGGATCGCCTCCCGCGCGCGGACGTCCCGCCAGCCGAGCAGCGGGTGTTCGACGATGGTCCCGGAGTCCCGGTCCACCCAGCCGCCGGTGGCCACGCCGACGCCGAGGGGGACGCGGTCGGGGGCGTCCGCGAGCAGGGCGTTCAGCCCGGCGGCGGCGTCGGCCAGTACGCGGGAGGGGCCAGGGGACGGGGCCTGCTGCTCGCTGCCCCCTTGCCCCTCCTCCCCGTGGTTCAGGCGGCGTTCGGCGACGACACGGCCGCGCAGGTCCAGGAGGGCGACGGTCGTGTACGGCACCGCCACATGCACGCCGCCGACCACGAACCGGGAGTCGTCCAGGTCGACCGGTACGTGGGGGCGGCCGACTCCGTTCGACCGCCGGAGCGTTGCGGCCTCCTGGATCAGGCCGAGTGCGGTGAGGCGGTTGCAGTGGTCGGTGACCGAGGCCGGGGAGAGGCCGGTCAGCCGGGCGATGGTGCTGCGGGCGACGGGGCCGTGCGCCAGCACCGACCGCAGGATGGCGCTGGCGCTGGTACGCCGACGGTCGCTGTCGACGGCTCGGCGGGTGGGGGAGGGGCCGGGGGAAGAGGGAGGAGCGAGAACGGGAGTGGGTGCGAGGGAGGGGCTGGGCATGGAGAGAGGCATGGAGGACTTCCTCGGGGACTGGTCCGACACTGCGCCGATGCGCCGACGTCTGCTGTCTCGTCGTCTCGGCGAGCCGGATGGATCCCCTCCGCGCCCGCCTCAGCGGTGGCGACAGGTGGCCGTGCCCTGGCGTCGCAGGTCGACATAGCGACGCGACGCGAAGTTCCTGGCTTGGGCGACCATGGGGTGAAGGGTAGGCGCTGGGCGGCCTGTCCGGCCAGGGGCGCTTTTCTCCGCCCCCGCCGCCCTTACCCTTCCCGTCCCTGGGGGCTGCCGCCCCCAAACCCCCGCTATCGGCCTGAACGGCCTCGTCCTCAAACGCCGGACGGGCTGAAATGTCGGCCCGGGCTGCAATGTATTTAGCCCCTCCGGCGTTTGAGGAGCGGGGGTTCGGGGGCTGGCCCCCGAAAAGGGACGGGAATGGGTAGGGGCGGCGGGGGCGAGAATCCTTTGGCGGGACCCTACAGACGGCGCCAGCCACCATCCCGTCGGGAACCCCACCCCACCTCAGTGACCAGCATCACGCCCCCACGGGTGTACACCACACTCTTTGTAAGAGGTCCACCACACACCGGATCCCCCTTTGTCGATCGCTGACGGTGCTGGCCCCAACCCCCCTGGGATAGCGTCACCGTGTCCCGAACTGCCCACACCCGCCGGAGCCCCCATGACCACCGCCGTCGCCCCCACCCGCCCGGGCCAGGTAATAGCCGACCTGCTCCCCGCCTCCCGCGTAAGGGACGCCGCACTCGTGGCAGGCGGCGCCGCGCTCACGGGCCTCGCGGCCCAGATAGCGGTCCCGGTCCCGGGCTCCCCGGTCCCGGTGACGGGCCAGACCTTCGCGGCCCTCCTCGTGGGCACGGCACTCGGCACCGGCCGAGGCCTCGCGTCCCTCGCGATGTACGCGCTGCTGGGCCTGGCCGGCGTCCCGTGGTTCGCCGAAGGCAGCTCCGGCGCCACCGTGTCCTTCGGTTACATCCTCGGCATGCTCCTCGCGGCCACCGTCGTGGGCGCCCTCGCCCGCCGCGGCGCCGACCGCTCGGTCGTACGGATGGCCGGCACGATGCTCCTGGGCGAGGCGATCATCTACGCGATCGGCGTCCCGTACCTGGCGTTCGCCGCCGACATGACGCTGACCCAGGCCATCGCGGCCGGCCTCACCCCCTTCCTCCTCGGCGACGCGCTCAAGGCCGCCCTCGCGATGGGCGTGCTGCCCACCGCCTGGAAGTTCGTCAAGCGCGAGGGCTGACGGTCACGTCTTAGTTCCTGCGGAAGAGGCTCGCCGGGTCGTACAACGACTTCAGCCCGGCGAGCCTCTTGCGCGTTCCGGAGCCGTACAGCCCCTCCGCCGAACGCCCGCCGGCCCGCCCCGTACACGAAGTCCAACGCCCGCCCGATCGTCGACGCCACCGAGGACTCGTACGTCCCCCCGGGCACGACGGCGCCCCCGCGGTGAGACCGCGGAGGCGCCGCACGCGTACCTGTCGTGCTGTGGGGAGTGAGGGCCTACGACCCGCTCCGCTCCGGCCGCCGCTGTGTCCACCACAGGCCCGCCGCGCCCGCGGAGATCAGCGCCGCGCCGACCGCGCCGAGCGGCAGGATCCGGTCGGCCGGACCGGTCTTGGGCAGTTCCTTGCCGCCCGACTTGGCACCGCCCGACTTGTCACCGCCGGCCTTGTCGCTGCCAGGGGTGACCGGGCTGTTGTCGGTGCCGAGCAGGAGCGGTGTGGCCGGTGCGTTCGGCGACGGGTTGTTCGCGCCGAACGGGACCGGGCCCTGCTGCCAGAAGGTCTTCGTGCCGTCGGCGTCCTGGACGGGCAGGCAGATCTTGCCCTCCTTCTTCAGATCGAAGGTCGCGTCCACGGCGTACGACTTCGACTTGCCGGCCGCGAGATTGTCGATGGCACATGCGAAACCACTGTTCGAACCTTCGGGGAGGTCTTTCTCGGCGATTTCCGCACAGCCCTCGACACCCTTGACCGAGAGGCCATCAAAACCGACCACAAGCAGTCGGATTTCGCCGCTGTCCTTCGTCCCCCCGTTCTTTACCGTGGCGGTAATCGCCGTTTCCTTCGAGCTGTTGTCGACCTCGATCTTCTCGGGCAGCAGCGTCGTCAGCTCGACACCCGCGGGCGCCTTGTCAACTGCCTTTCCCCCCTTGTCGCTCATCGGCCCTTCGTCATCCGCACCGGCCGAGAAGGAAAAGATCATCACTGCCGAGAAAGATGCAGTGAGCAGCGATCCTGTGGCGATCGTCATACGACGAGAACTCATGTTCGTCCCCCTTGTATCCCCCTGACTGCGCCTGAATTCGCAGTCTTTGAAGTGGTACCACAAGATTTCTCCCCACTATGCTGGTGTGGCACGAAGTTGTGACCATTGTGCTTCTTTGCGGTTCTTCTGTGGCAGGTGTTGAAGGGGGGCATGGGGGTGCCGGAAATAACGAGGGGCGGTATTCCGGGATTGCTGGTGACGGGCCGTTACCGGCTGGCCGAGAGCATTGGTCAGGGTGGAATGGGACGGGTGTGGCGGGCCGTCGACGAAATCCTCGACCGACAGGTCGCCGTCAAGGAAATGCGCATAGACGGCATGGACCAGGAGGACGCCCGGACCCGTCGCGAACGAACCCTGCGCGAGGCCAGGGCCACGGCCCGGATCGACCACCCCAACGTCGTGCGCGTGTACGACGTGGTGGACCAGGGCGAACGGCTGTGGATCGTGATGGAACTGGTCGACGGCCGCTCCCTGGACAAGGTCCTGGTGGAGGACGGGCCGCTGAGCCCGCGCGCCACGGCAAGGATCGGGCTCGGACTGGTCGCCGCGCTCGGCCAGGTGCACGCGGGGGGCGTGCTGCACCGGGACATCAAGCCCGCCAACGTCCTGGTCGAGCGGCGCGCGGGCCGGGTTGTCCTCACCGACTTCGGCATCGCCGCGATCCAGGACGCCGAGGCGCTGACGATGGCGGGGATGCTGGTCGGCTCCCCCGACTACATGGCACCCGAGCGGGTCTCCGGCCGCCCCCAGGGCCCGCCCTCCGACCTCTGGTCCCTCGGCGCCACCCTCTGCGCGGCCCTCGGCGGCCGCTCCCCCTTCTCCCGCGCGACCACCCTCGCCACCCTGCACGCCGTGCTGTACGAGGAGCCAGAAATCCCTTCCTCAGCAGGGGAGTTGAGGGAGGTCCTGTCGGCCCTCCTGCTCAAGGACCCGTCGGTACGGCCGGGTCTGGAGGAACTGGAGGCGATCCTCGGCCCGGTGGCGGACGGGAGTACGGGGGCGTCCGCGCCGCCGGGTGCGACGGCGGGGCCGGGCATGGCGGCTGGGCTGGGTAAGGCGGCCGGGCTGGGTACGGCGGTCGGTCCGGAGCAACCTGAACCGGCGGAGCCGGCCGAACCGCCTGAGCCGGCTCGCCCGGTCGGCCCGGGGGAGGGGGAGAGGACGGCTCCGGGAGCCACGGCGGAGCCCGGAGAGGGAGCGGGCGAGGGCGCGGAAGCGGGAACGGGAGCGGGAACAGGAACTGAATCCGGTCCGGCGTCGGGGCCTGCTCCCGGCCCCGGCCTCGGCCCCGGGTCCGAATCCGGGGCGCGAACGGGAGCCGTACCGGCGGCTGGCCGCACGGCCGAGTCCTCACCCGGTACCGCCGGTCAGGCACCACCGGAGCCCCACGCGGAGCACCACACGGCGGCTCCGGCGCCCCCGATCGAACCCCCACCGCCGACCGAACGTCCGACACCTCTCTTCCTGCGGATCCCTGCCCTGGAGCCGCCGCCCGTCACCCCGCCGACGACGGGCGAGGGCGAGGGCAGAGGCGGGGGCGGGCGAGATCCGAGGCTGACGGAGCCGGTGGAGGACGCGGTACCGGTACGGCGCACGCCGACGATCGAGGGCCCGACCCCGACCCCGACCCCGGCTCAGGCTCCGGAGGAACCCGCCCCTGAACCGCTCCCCACAGAGCCCACAGGGCCTACAGGGCCCACTGGCCCAACCGGCATGGGCGTCGGCACCATCACTCCCACAGGCCCCACACCCCCCGACCCCGAGAACGCGTCCTCCGAAGCGCCGCCCCAGGGCACTCCCGAGATCCCCTCCGCGGGAGCGGCCGGGAGCAACTCACTGCCCACAAGGCCCCGGTCCGCCCCCATGCCACCGGGCGAACCGCTCGGTCCCCCCGTGCCGGCCGACCCGCGCCGGAGTCGGACCTGGAGCCGGAACCGTAAGGGAGCCGTGGCCGCCGCGGGTGTGGTCGTCGCCGGTGTCGTCGCAGCGTTGGTGATCCCGGCGCTCGGCGGATCCTCCGGCGACAAGGACAAGGCATCCCCGTCCTCTTCCTCCTCGGCCACCACCGATGGCACCCCGACCACCCCCACCACCCCGCCGCCCACCGTCGCGGGCACCGCACGGCCGCCCACTCTCCCGGAGGGCTCCCGTACGGAGGCGGGCATGTACGCGTGGGTCCCGCCCGAGGGGTGGGAACGGGTGGTGCAGAGCGGCGCCGAGGTCCACTACAGCTCCCCGGACCGCAAACAGGAGATCCTCGCCAACGCGGCTCCGGCCCGGGGCGACCTGATGGACCAGTGGACGGAGACGGAGAAGGACACCAGCAAGGGCCTCGACTACCAGCGGATCCGGCTGGAGGAGACCACGTTCCGTGACGCGCCCGCGGTCGTCTGGGAGTACACGGTCACGGCCAAGGGACTGCCCTGGCACGCCCGGCTGCTCGGCTTCAACGCGGACGGCAAGTACTACGAGATCACCACCTGGTACCGCCCGGACATCGAGGACCGCGCACTCCCGGTCTACGAGGAGGTCAGGGACAGCTTCACGCCCCTGTGACCGACGAGCCGGAGACCAGCGACCCCACGACACACGACGACGCCCCCGCGGAGAGTCCCGCGGAGGCGTCGTACAGAGAAACAGCGGAGGTCGTCTAGACCGTCGTGGAGTCCTGCTCCTCCTGGAGCTCGGCGCGGGCCTTCCCGCGCCGCACCTTCTCCAGTACCAGCGCGATGCCGACGACGACGGCCGCGACGAGAAGCGACAGCAGTACGGTCTGGCGGCCGTCGTGCTCGGTGTCGGTGAGCATGTAGCCGAGGACGAAGACGATCAGCGCGATCGTCGCGTACGTCAGATACGGGTACAGCCACATGCGCACGACGAGCTTCTCCGGCGTCTCGCGCTCGATGATCTTCCGCATCCGCAGCTGCGAGAGGCAGATGACGAGCCAGACGAACAGGGCGACCGCGCCGGAGGAGTTGACCAGGAAGAGGAAGACCGAGTCGGGGAACTCGTAGTTGAAGAACACCGCGACGAAGCCGAAGACGACCGAGGCGATGATCGCCGACATCGGCACACCACGGCCGGTGGTGCGGGCGAAGGCCTTCGGGGCGTCACCGCGCTGGCCGAGGGAGAAGGCCATGCGGGAGGCCGTGTAGAGGCCGGAGTTGAGACAGGACAGTACGGACGTCAGCACGATGAACTTCATGATCTCGCCGGCGTTCGGGATGCCGAGCGAGTTCAGGGCGGCGACGTACGAGCCGTCCTTCTGGATGGCGTCCGAGTCCCAGGGCAGCAGCGTGACCACGACGAAGATCGAGCCGAGGTAGAAGACGCCGATCCGCCAGATGATGCTGTTGGTGGACTTGGTCACCGCGCGCTGCGGGTTCTCCGACTCACCCGCCGCGAGGGTGGCGATCTCGCTGCCCATGAAGGAGAAGACGACGAGCAGGATGCCGGTGAGGATCGCGCCCGGCCCGTTCGGCAGGAACCCGCCGTGGTCGGTGAGGTTCCCGAGCCCGGCCGAGTCGCTGTCGACACCCGGCAGTACGCCGAAGACGGCGAGCCCGCCGATGACGATGAACGCGCCGATCGCGACGACCTTGATCCCGGCGAACCAGAACTCGAACTCTCCGTACGAGCCGACGGAGACCAGGTTCGTCGCGGTCAGGACGACCATGACGATGAGCGCCCAGCCCCACTGCGGTACCGCGGGGATCCAGCTCTCCAGGATCACGGCACCCGCGGTCGCCTCGATGGCGAGCACGACGACCCAGAAGAACCAGTACAGCCAGCCGATCGAGAACCCGGCCCAGCGGCCGAGCGCCCGGTCCGCGTGCGCGGAGAACGAGCCCGAGGTCGGGTTCGCGGCGGACATCTCGCCGAGCATCCGCATCACGAGGACGACCATCGTGCCGACGAGGGCGTACGACAGGAGGATGCCGGGGCCCGCGGTGGCGATACCGGAGCTGGAGCCGACGAACAGGCCGGCGCCGATGACTCCGCCGATGGCGATCATCGAGAGGTGACGGTTCTTGAGCCCGGCCTGGAGGCCGGCGTCGGGCCCTCCGGGTTCTCCGGGCCCGTCGGGGCCGTTTCCGGCCTTCGTCATAGTCGGCTGCGAGGTCATAGGACGGTGTTCCTTTGCGCCGGGGACTGTGGGGGAGGGGACTGGGTGGGGGATTGCGTGGGGGACTACGAGCCACCGCGGATGTTGCGGATACGGCGGATTTCCTAGGGGAGCCCGTACGAGCGGTGTACGGGGGATGCACACGAGGTGCACGAGCCGGTCCAGTGAATCCCAGGCGAATGGATTCGTGAACCTTTGAATCCAGATCGTTACTTGAGGTTTCCTTGAGGTTCTGTAGTGTTGCTCACACTTTTCCGTCATGCGACTCAGCGCATTTCGTGCGCCTGCCCCGACGGGGCCGATCGGAAACAGGCGTGTCACACTCGGACCATGCGCGTGTATCTCGGCTCCGACCATGCCGGTTTCGAACTCAAGAACCACCTCGTCGAGTGGCTCAGGGCGGCCGGGCACGAGCCCGTCGACTGCGGGCCCCTCATCTATGACGCCCAGGACGACTACCCGCCGTTCTGCCTCCGCGCCGCGGAGCGCACGGCGGCCGACCCGGGCTCGCTGGGCATCGTGATCGGCGGCTCGGGGAACGGGGAGCAGATCGCGGCGAACAAGGTCGAGGGTGTGCGGGCCTCGCTCGCCTGGAGCGAGCAGACCGCGGCGCTCGGGCGCGAGCACAACGACGCCAACGTGGTGGCTGTCGGGGCCCGCATGCACACCGAGGAGGAGGCGACCAAGTTCGTCGAGATCTTCCTCGGCACGCCCTTCTCCGGCGACGAGCGCCACATCCGCCGCATCGACATGCTGTCGACGTACGAGACAACAGGCGACCTCCCGGCGATCCCGGCCCACCACCCGCAGGGCTAGGGACTTTCGTCGCCCCCGCCGCCCCTACCCATTCCCGTCCCTTTTCGGGGGCCAGCCCCCGAACCCCCGCTCCTCAAACGCCGGAGGGGCTGAAGATTTCGCGGCCGAGGCTGAAGACTTCGAGGGCTCGGCTGAAGACTTCGGGGGCTGGGCTGGACTTCTATAGCCCAGTCCAGGCACATCTCAGCCCGTCCGGCGTTTGAGGACGAGGCCGTTCAGGCCGATGGCGGGGGTCTGGGGGCGGCAGCCCCCAGTTTCGGGAAGGGGCGGGGCTGGGGAAGAGGAACCGCCCGTACAGCAACCGCACACCGACCAGGAGGCGCCGTGCCCGAAGGGCACACCATTCATCGGCTGGCCGAGGACTACCTCGCCGGCTTCGGTGGACGCAGGGCACACGTCACCAGCCCCCAGGGCAAGTTCACGGACGCCGCCGCCCTCCTGAACGGCACGGAACTCACCACGGCGGAAGCCCACGGCAAACACCTCTTCCTCCGCTTCGAGTCCGAGGACTGGATCCACATCCACCTCGGCCTCTTCGGCAAAGTGAACTTCGGCACCACCCCCGCACCCCCACCCACGGACACGGTCCGCCTGAGACTCGCGAACGACACCACGTACGTGGACCTCCGCGGCCCCACCACCTGCACGCTGATCACGGACGCGGAGAAGCAGGCGATACACGCCCGCCTGGGCCCGGACCCCCTCCGCGAGGACGCGGAACCGGCACGCGCGTACAGCCGCGTCTCCCGCAGCCGTTCGACGGTCGCCGCCCTCCTCATGGACCAGAAGATCATCGCGGGCGTGGGCAACGTCTACCGCGCCGAGGTCCTCTTCCGGCACGGCATCGACCCGTACAGAGCGGGCAAGGACATCACGGCGGCCGAGTGGGACGCGATCTGGGCGGACCTGGTCGCGCTCATGCGCGAGGGCGTGCGCAACAACCGGATCGACACCGTCCGCCCGGAGCACGAACCGGAGGCGATGGGCCGCCCGCCGCGCAAGGACGACCACGGCGGCGAGGTCTACGTGTACCGCAGGGCCAACCTGCCCTGCCTCATCTGTGGCGGCGAGATCCGCACCGCCGATCTCGCCGCCCGCAACCTCTTCTGGTGCCCGACCTGCCAGAAGACCTGAAAGCCGTCAGACCCGGCAGCGGGCGAATCCGAAACGGCTCGAACAACTCAGAAGCCGTGCGGCAGCCAAGGCGCCACGACGGAGGAGAAGCCGAGCGAGGCCTCCGCGAGGGCGCCCTGGCGCAACTCCCGCACCCGCCCCGCCGCGGCGAGCGAGGAGAGGGACACGCCACCGAGATAGGCCGACCCCAACTCCCGTACGGACAGGGTGAGATCGGCCGCGTCGGCCGTCCGCGTGCAGGACGCGCCCTTCGCGTCACCCGTGAGCCGCCAACGCCCCTCGTTCCAGGGGCAGAAGGAGTCCTCGACCTCGAACACGACGTCCATGGGCGCCTGGTACGTCCGTGCCTCCAGCGCCGCACCGACGTCGACGAGCCGCACGTACAGCGAGTCGCGGAGCGACAGCCCGCACCGCCGGGGGTCGGAGACCAGATGCTGCCAGGCGTCGTCGACGGGACGGCTGTGCGTCTTCACCGTCGACGTCAGGTCGATGCCGAAGAGGTGCCGCCACAGCGCGGCGTACGCGGCCGGGTCGAGCGCCTCCAGGTCGCGCAGTTCGACGGCGCCGCTGGGGCCGGCCGAGTCCCAGTCCGGCTTGATGAAGTACCGCGCGTAGCCGACCACTTCGCCGTCCCGCTCCGCGAGCACGCACTGCAGCGGCGAGGTGCCTTTGCGGTCGCTCTCCGGGTCGAGCAGCGGCAGCCGCTCCCAGCCGGGCCTGCGATCCAGCATCCCGGGCCTGGCCGCCGCCTGACGCGCGTACACGGCCTCGCAGGCGTCGCGTACGGTCGGCGCGTCCGGCACCACGAGCCGCAGCCGTACGTCGTCCGTGCCCTCCGGCACCGACAGCCGCACCCGGGACGTGTCGATCTCGGCGCGCAGTTGGTGTGTCGCGGCGCCGTAGCCGAACCGGCCGTAGATGACGGGTTCGGACGCCGTGAGCACGGCGAGCGACTCGCCCCAGGACCGTACGTCGTCCAGCTGGCGCCGTATCATCGACCGCAGCACACCGCGCCTGCGGTGCGTCGAGGCGACGCTGACCATCGTGACGCCGGCCGCCTGCACGGCGGCGCCGCCCGGGACGGTGACCCGGAAGGTGAACGCACCGGTCGTGCCCACGCAGTCGTCGCCGTCCCAGGCGCCGATGAACCGGTCGTGCTCCGTGAGGTCGCTCCACAGCGACCTCTCCTCGGGGGATTCCGTGACCCCGCCGAACGCGAGCTCCAGGTTCCCGTACCACTTGTCCCAGTCGTCCGGGCGCAGCACGCGCAGTTCTGTCGTCATGTCCTCATGCCTACCAGGGCAATCCGGGATGAGCGACTGTATTTCTCCCTCGTCGGCGATGTCGGGTCCGTATCCGGCCGTACGCTCTGCGAGGGTCGGAATTCCCTGTGACTTCCGTCCCCGGACGGGGGACAAGTGGGACCTCCCGTGCCAAGCACCTGGTCCGATGGATAGGGTCCCGAACTAATGGCAGCAGGACGAGAGCGGCGCGCTGAAGCCGATACGTTCACGGCCCGGTTGAAGAAGCAGGTTCACCGGGTCCGCACCGGCCTGCGCAGATCCGCTGTCGACTACTTCCGCGGCGACGGCTCCGACTGGGTCGCGCTCGCCGGTCTGCTGCTGACCATTCCCGTGATCGCCTGCCTCACACTCATGAACTCGGTGTGGTGCTCGCCCGCGCTGCTGGTCCTGCCGATCGTCGCCGGCGGGCTGCTGCTGCGGCCGTCGAGCCTGCTCGGGCTGTACGCGGCGGCTGCCACCGCGCTGATCGTGGAGTCCGTGAAACTCGGGCCGTACACGGAGGGGCCTTCCCGGGTGACGCCCGGGATCGTGCTGGTCGTGGCCGCGTGCGGGTTCTTCGGGCTGCTGATCGCCCAGTTCCGCAGCCGGGTGGGTGTGCCGTGGCGGCGGGGCGGGACCATGCTGTTCGACCTCCGCGAGCGGATCCGCGTGCAGAGCAAGTTGCCGAAGCTGCCGATGGGTTGGCATCGGGAGATGGCCCTGCGGCCGGCCGGCGGGCAGTCGTTCTCGGGCGACTTCGTCGTGGCGGCCCGTACGAACGGGGGCCGCACGCTCGAAGTTGTCCTGACGGACGTCTCCGGCAAGGGGATGGACGCGGGGTCGCGTGCGCTGCTTCTGTCCGGGGCGTTCGGGGGGTTGCTGGGCTCGCTTCCCCCGCACGCCTTCCTGCCCGCGGCGAACGGGTACTTGCTCCGGCAGGACTGGGACGAGGGGTTCGCCACGTCCATCCACCTGGTCCTGGACCTGGACTCGGGCGACTACGAGTTGTTCTCGGCCGGACATCCGCCGGGGCTTCAACTCAGCGCGGGGAGTGGGCGCTGGGAGGAGAAGGCCGCGGAGGGGCCGTTGCTGGGGGTGTACGACGGGGCCCAGTTCGACCCTGTGAAGGGTTCCCTGCGGCCCGGAGATGTCCTGATGCTCTTCACGGACGGACTGGTCGAGACATCCGACCGGGACATCGTCGAGGGCATCGACCGCCTCACCGGCGAGGCCGACCGGTACGTGGCCGGCGGCTTCCACGGCGCCGCCTGGCACCTCATCGAGGCGGTGGCCAAGGACGTCAACGACGACCGAGCGCTCCTACTGATCTGCCGCGAGGGCGCGACGACGGGCCCGGCAACGGTCTGAGCGGGCCCGGGCCCTCCGCGTTCGGCTGCGCTGTCGCTGATCGCGCAGTTCCCCGCGCCCCTGAGTAAGCGAGGGCTGACGTCCGCCTCTCGGGCACGAGGAACGGCGGGCGACGCCCTTCCAGGGGCGCGGGGAACTGCGCGGGCAACGAGGGCGGACGGCACGTGTCGACAGGCCCTGGCACCGGCGTCCTTAGGGGCGCGAGGAACCGCGCGACAAGCAACAGCGCGCCCGCACCAACCAATCCACCCCAACCCCACCCACCCAAATCCCCACCCACCCCGGGGCGGAGCCCCAAGTTTCGGGAAGGGGTGGGGTTGGGGAAGAGAAACCCCTCCCTCAACCGACCCGAACCACGTCCCGCTCAACCTCCCGGTCGGCCCGCCCCCCGGGCAACACCCGAGCCAGCCACCCCGACCGCCCCGCGGCCAACGGCCCAAGAACAGCCAACAACAACACATACCCCGCGATGAACGGCGACAGCCGATCATCGAGCCCCGCCACCGCGGCCATCGTCGCAAGGATGAGCGCGAACTCCCCCCGAGCAAGAAGAGTCGTGGAGATATTGGCGGCGGGCCCGGCCCCGAACCCGTACACACGAGCCGCCCCAAGCCCCGCGAGCACGTTCATGACGAGCGTCAGCGCCACCGCGGCCAGCACAGGCCAGAGCACGGTAGGCAGGTCACCGGGATCGATGGACAGCCCGAACGCGAAGAAGAACATCGCACCGAAGGCGTCCCGCAGGGGATGCACCAGCTTGCGAATCCGCTCCCCGGAGGACGTGCTGCCGAGCATCAGCCCGACCATGAACGCCCCGATCGCGTCCGCCACCCCGAACCACTCCGAGACCCCAGCCATGAACACGGCCGCCCCGAGGAAGGAGATGACCAGCAGCTCGTCGTCCTTGGTGTCGAAGAGCCGCCCCACCACCCGCGTACCGAACCGCGCCGCGAGGGCGAGCAGCAGCAGGAAGGCGAAGGCCTTGCCGCCGTCGAGGACGGCCGCGCCGAGGGAGTTCGCGCCGGACAGGATCGGCTGGAGGGCCGCGAGGTAGAGGGCGAGGAAGACGTCCTCGACGACGATGATGCCGAGGATCGGCTTGGTCTCGGGGTTGCCGAGCCGCCCGGTGTCCACGAGCACCTTGGTCACGATGGCGGACGACGAGATGCCCAGTACCCCGGCGAGGACCAGCGCCTCGGAGGTGCCCCAGCCGAGGGCGAATCCGAAGCCCAGGCCCGCGCCGACGTTCAGCGCGAGGTAGGTCCCTCCGGCGAGGGCCATCCGGCGCCCGCCCGCCTTGAGGTCGTCCATGTGGAACTCGAGGCCGAGGTAGAAGAGCAGCAGGACCAGGCCGAGTGCGGAGAGCATCTCCATGTCGTGCGGGTCCGAGACGAGCACGATGCCGGGCGTGTGGGGGCCGAGCAGTATCCCGGCCAGGATGAAGAGGGGAATCGTGGGGAGCCCGATCCGGGCACCCGCGCGGGCGAGAACGGCGGCGGCCAGAAAGGCACCGCCCATGGCGATCAGAAGCTCTGCGTGTCCGATGGGCCCGTTCCTCCTTGGTCAAGGGAGCGTCAAGAAATCGTCAGTAATTAGTTTACCAAACGATCTGGAGTGCCTGCCGGACCGGACCGAGTGGTGGGGTTTACCCCAGCTGGACTCGGCGGTCGCCCTCATGGTCCCGAGTGGTCCCGAATCCGTAGTTTCGAGACATCGGCAGCGAGCGTGCTGCGACGAGCGGGGCGACGAGTGAGGGAAGGCGGACCCGGCCATGGGGCTGCGCAGGAAGCGGTACGGGGACGGGGACGGGGACGGGGACGCCGTACAGGTACAGGGCACGACCGGCCCGGTGGGGGACTGGGCCGTTGAACTGCGGGGCGTGCGGCGGCAGTACGGGCGCGGCGCCTCCGCCGTGCACGCCCTGCGCGGTATCGACCTCGCGCTCCCGCGCGGCAGCTTCACCGCCGTGATGGGACCGTCCGGCTCGGGCAAGTCCACGTTCCTGCAGTGCGCGGCGGGCCTCGACCGGCCGAGCGGCGGCACGGTCAGGCTCGGCGGCACGGACATCACGGGCATGAGTGAGAACAAGCTCACGGCGCTGCGGCGTTCGCGTCTCGGGTTCGTCTTCCAGGCGTTCAACCTGCTGCCGTCCCTGACCGTGGAGCAGAACGTGGTGCTGCCGATGCGCCTGGCCGGTCACCGGCCCGACCGGCGCCGGTCGGCCGCGGTCCTCGGCCAGGTCGGCCTCGACGGCCTGGGGCGCCGACGCCCCGGCCAGCTCTCCGGCGGGCAGCAGCAGCGCGTCGCCATCGCCCGCGCCCTCGTCACCCGGCCCGACGTCGTCTTCGCGGACGAGCCGACCGGCGCGCTCGACACGACCACCGCCGCCGAGGTTCTCGGTCTGCTGAGGCAGGCCGTGGACGGGCTCGGCGCCACGGTCGTCATGGTCACCCACGATCCGGCGGCCGCCGCCTGGTCCGACCGCGTCCTGTTCCTCGCCGACGGCTCGATCGTCGACCACCTGGAGCGTGCCCCGGCCGACCGGATCGCCGCCCGCATGGCGTCGCTGGCCGCGCCCTCCTTCTCGGGAGCGGCAGCCTGATGTTCGTGCCCAACGGCCTCGCCCGCGCCGCCGTCCGCTTCAAGCCCGCCGCCTTCGTGGGCACGTTCGTCGCGCTCGCCATGGCCGCGTTCATCGTCTCGGCCTGCGGGATCCTCCTGGAGACCGGCCTGCGGGCCTCGGTTCCGCCCGTTCGCTACGCCGGCGCGCCGGTGGTCGCCGCCGCCGACCAGCGGGCCCACCTCGTCACCGGCCACGGCGACGACCGGGAGGACGACGCCGTGCCGGTCCCGGACAGGGTCTGGCTGGACAACTCCCTGGTGGCGAAGGCCGGTTCCGTGGCAGGGGCCCGCGCGGCGGTGCCGGATGTGACCTTCCCCGTCCAGACGAGGGAGGGCGAGCAGGTCACCGCCCACGGCTGGGGCTCCACCGCCTTCACCGGTGAACGGCTGTCGTCCGGGCAGGCTCCCGGGGCAGGCGAAGTCGCCCTCACGAAGGGCGTCCTCGCGAACGGCAGGGTGGGCGACCGCGTCACCCTCACCACGGCCGACGGCCCCCGCACCTTCCGCGTATCCGGGCTCCTGAAGGCCGGGGCGCCCACCGTCTGGTTCACCGACATCGAAGCCGTACGCGTCTCCGGGCACCCCGGCCGCGTCGACGCCATCGCCGTCCTCCCGAAGCAGGGCGTGTCGGCCGGCACCCTCAAGTCCCAGGTGGAGCACGCTCTCGGCAACCGCGCCGAGGTGTACGCGGGGGGCGACCGCGGCACCGTCGAGGACTTCTCTCTCGCCGAGGCCAAGGAACTGCTCGTCGCGCTCGGCGGCTCCTTCGGCGGTATCGCCGCGACGGTCGCCGTCTTCACGGCGATGGGCACCGTGGCGCTGTCCGTCGCCCAACGCGCCCGCGAGTTCGCCCTGTTGAGGGCCATCGGCACGACCCCGCGTCAGATCCGCCGCTCCATCGCCACCGAGAACCTGCTCGTCGCACCCCTCGCGGGCCTGGCCGGCCTTCTGCCCGGGATCGCGCTGGCCGGCTGGTGGTTCGGACAGCTCAAGGACAAGGGAGCGATCCCGGAGGCCGTCGACCTGTCCGTCTCGTACATCCCGCTGCTCTCGGCCGTCGGCGCGGTCCTCCTCGCCGCGCTGCTCGCCGGGTACGCGGCCGCCCGCCGCCCGGCACGGATCAAGCCGGGCCAGGCGCTCACCGAGGCCTCCGTGGAGCGGCTGCGCCCGGGCTGGATCCGTACACCGCTGGGGATCGCGGCGGCTGCCGGAGGCTGTGTCTGTGCGGGGCTCGCCGCGTCGTTGACCGGCGAGGACGCGGCCAACGCGGCGCTGGGCATCGTCATGCTGTTCATGCTGGCCGTGGCGCTGCTCGGACCACTGGTCGCACGCGCCTGCGCCGCCCTGTTCGGGCTCCCGCTGCGCGGCGCGGGAGCGTCCGCCTCGCTCGCCGCCGCCAACTCCCGTACGAACGCCCGCCGGCTGGCCTCCGCCATCACCCCGATCGTCCTCGCGATGGCCTTCTCGTCCGTCCTCGTCTTCATGCACACCAGCGAGGAGCGGGTCACCCAGGAGCAGCAGCGGGACGGCATCGTGGCCGACCACATCGTGACGTCGGACGCGGGGCTGGCCCCGGACGCCGTACGCGCGGCCGCTCGTGCACCCGAAGTCACCGCCGCCGTCGGCCTGTTGAAGACCGAGGTGCTCGTGCGGGCGAACGGGTACCTGGACTCGGCCTCCACCCAGGGCGTCACGGGCTCGGCACGCGACCTGGCCCGGGTGCAGGACCCGAAGGTCGACAAGGGCGCCCTGTCCCTGGAGCGGGGCGAGATCGCGGTCGACGCCTCACTGGCCGAGAACGCCGGCGCCGGCGTGGGCGACCGGATGGAACTGCGCCTGCCCGACGGCACGAAGACGTCCCCGCGCATCGTGGCGACGTACGAGCGGGGCATGGGACTGTCCCAGGTCACCATGGGTCAGGCGGACTTGGCGGGCCACGTCGGCTCCGCGTTCCTCACGGAGGTCTGGACGAAGGGCGGGAGCGCCGGTGACCTGGCGAAGGTGGGCACCGTCCTGGACCGCGCGGACTACACGACCGCCCAGTCCCTCGACCGCGAGCTGAACGCCTGGGCGAACACCGTCATGGCGGCCGTCCTCGGCGGATTCGCGGCCGTCGCCGCCGCCAACACCCTGGTGATGACGGTCCTCGACCGCCGACGCGAGCTGGGCACGCTGCGGCTCATCGGTTCCACCCGCCGCCAGGTGATGCGCATGATCCGCTGGGAGGCCCTGCTCGTCGCGCTCGCCGGCATCGCCCTCGGCACGGCCATCGCGCTCGCCACGCTCGTCCCGATGATGAAGGGCCTGACGGGCCAGGCACCGTACATACCCCCGCTGGTGTACGGCTCGTTCGCGGCGGCCATTGTGATCCTCGGCCTGACGGCGGCGACCGTACCGGCGCGGGCCGCGATACGGGGCACACTCGACCCATGAACGAGAACGAGCGCCGAGTGACCGAGAGACCCCTGCTGACCCTCACCGAGGTCGAGGCCCTGGCGCGGAACGCGCACGCCGCCCAGACGGACAAGGCGGGCCGCCCGTACACCGAACACCTGCTGGCCGTGGCCGACGGGGTGCGGGCCCGCGGCGGCGACGAGGAGCAGATCGCCGCCGCCTGGCTGCACGACTCGGTGGAGGACGACGCGCTCTCCGAGGACTGGCTCCGAGAGGCCGCCCTGTCCCGGCGCACGAAGGACATCGTGCTGGCCCTCACCAAGCGGCAGGGCGAGCCCCCGGAGCCCTACGCCGACCGCATCCTGGCCACCCCGGGAGCCCTCCTGGTGAAGGAGTCCGACCTGGCCCACAACGCGAACCCGACCCGCCTGGCGGCCCTGGACGAGTTCACCCGGGCCCGCCTGACCCAGAAGTACACAAAGATGCGCAAACTCCTGGGCCTGCCGCGCCCCTGACCGCGCCCCTTCAGGGGCGCGATGGGGGCGCGAAAGGGGCGCGCCCTACGACTTCTTGGCCCGCTCCCGGGCCAACTCGGTGGCGTCCCTCTTGAACGCCCACTCCATCTTCGGCTCCATCGCGAAGCGGAACGCCCGCTGCACGGGCGGAGTGCACAGCACGGTGATGACCGCGGCCGCGGCGACCGTGAGGAAGATCTCGCCGAGCGGCTGGTTCAGCCACGCGTAGTCGTCGTACCAGCCCCAGAAGCGGGAGCCCTTGGCGAGGAAGCCGTGCAGCAGATAGCCGTACAGCGTGCCCGCGCCGAGCACCGTGAACCACATCTTGCGGCGCGGCACCCAGGCGAAGAAGCACGAGGTGAGTACGAGCGAGCACCCGAACATGGCGAGCGTCATCACGACACCGGCCCACCAGGGGGCACCCAACTCCTGGGCGCTGTCGCGGTGGTAGAACCACGCCGAGTTCATGCGCGGCCCCGCCCAGTAGGCGAAGGCGAGCGCGCCCAGGAGGACCGGAACCGACAGGATCCGTACCTCGCGGCGCCGCATGAGCTGGAAGTGCTCGGGCTTCATGAACAGGCCCACGACGAAGAACGGCAGGAACTGCAGGACCCGCTGGAGGTCCAGGTCGTCGCCGATGTCGGGAGAGACGGAGGCGAGGATCGCGATGGCGAGCGCGAGCGGCACGGGCCAGCGCACGACCTTCCACAGCGGGACCGTCATCCGCCACACGAACAGCGCGACCAGGAACCACGTGAGGTACCAGGGGTCGAGCAGGCTGATCGGATGGCTCGGGTCGTCGTCCGCCCACTTCTTGAAGAGGGAGTACGCGACCTCGAAGAGGATGTACGGCACGGCGATGCCCGTGACCAGCCGCTGGAGCCGGTCGGTGCGCATGTCGAAACTGCGGGAGAAGTAGCCGGAGATGAGGATGAAGGCCGGCATGTGGAAGGTGTAGACGACCATGTAGAGCGCCTCGGCGGCGCGGCTGTGGTCGGTCAGCGGTTCCCAGGCGTGACCCATCGCGACGAACACGATCGCCAGGTACTTGGCGTTGTCGAAGAACGCGTCGCGCTGCTTGGCGGGCTTGGTGCCCGGCCTGGTGGTGGCGGTACCCGGTTGCGGGGATCCCGGGTTCCGTGCTGGTCGCGGGCTCGGTACACCCGGCGCCGGTGTCTGTGCCGACGGGAGCGGAGCCCTCTGTTGGCCGTACGGACGGAGCGAGTTCGTCACAGACCCTCCCACCAGGAGCTGGGGGAGACGATCCTGGACCTCGCTGCGCGTGCGGGGGACGTGGCAGCGTAGAACATCTGAGGCACCCTAGCGTTGTCTGTGTGATTTCGTAAAACCTCTGAGGCGAATCCTGCTATCGCCGTACGGGTACCCGGTATTTGGCGAAGTCCTCATGCGGATGCCTGTGTCGATCGTCATACCGCAAGCGGGTGTTACGTCCTGCTTCGTCACGACTAAATGGTGCATAACGCCCGCGGGCGACTCTGGTGAAATGTCCGGTTGAGTCGTCTTTAGTGACCCGTCTTCAGTCTCGTCGCTGTGCCTGTGGCAACAATTCGAATTGGCTGCGAACAGGTTGTGTGGACGAGTGTGTGGACATGGAAACGATCTTCCTGAATTCCTCGTGAGAGGGATGCCTCGAATTGCCGTGCGACGCCCGGCTGTTCGCGTCTGTGACCGAAGGATGACTCTCCCGCCGCATACGCCGGGCTCGTTGGTGGCACGATGGTTCTGGCGGGGGTGTGCGGGGTTGCACCTCCGGGCCGGGAGAGCGGACCGACCGTAGGGTGTGATCAGTTGTGGCCATTTCGCTGTCAGTGGTGCTTCTGTTGGGGATCGTCCTGGTGGTGTTGATACGAGGGGGATCGATCAAGGGCGGGCCGGCGGTGGTCGCCGTGCTCTTCGGTTTCTTCCTCGCCTCCACAGGCATGGCGGACGACATCCAACGGTTCCTCAACTCGGTAGCGGAGACCATCAACTCGATCCAGTTCTGAGCGACTCGGGCTCGCCCGGCGGGCAAGGGCACCGGGGAGGAAGAACTGCTCCCCTCGCCCGGCTCTGCGTGGAGACCGGTCGGCGGCGCCCTGTTGACGCCGTACGGAATCCGCCCGGTCCACGCGGTGGACGTCCGGGCCCTCCGGCCGACGTACGACTTCTCGTCCGTTCTTCGCCTTTGTCCGGGCCGCCTTCGTTCGAACCGCCCTCTTCGCGACCGCTTTCGCCTCAACCGCCTGCGTTCTCGACCGCCTGCGTCTCAACCGTCCTCTTGACCGAAGGAGTCCGAGGAAGTGAGCCCCGAGACCACCTGGCAGCTGCGTGAGAGCTGGGAGAGTCCGATCGGAACCCTCCGGTGGGACCGCCTGGGGCCGGAGGACGGTCCGCCCATGGTGCTGCTGCACGGCACCCCGTTCTCGTCGTACGTGTGGCACGAGATCGCCCCGGCGCTCGCCGCCGACGGCCACCGGGTCCACGTCTGGGACATGCCGGGCTACGGCGGTTCGCAGAAGAGCGACGGCCAGGACGTCTCCCTCAAGGCGCAGGGCGAGGTGTTCGCCGAGCTCCTCGGGGTCTGGGGACTGTCGAACCCGTCGGTGATCGCCCACGACTTCGGCGGCTGCGTCGCGCTGCGCGCGCACCTGCTGCACAAGGCCGAGTACCGGCGCCTGGCCCTGGTCGACCCCGTCGCGCTCGCCCCCTGGGGTTCACCCTTCTTCCGCCTGGTCGCCGAGCACGCGGCGGTCTTCGGGCAACTGCCCGCACCCCTGCACGAGGCCCTCGTCCGCGAGTACGTGGGCTCCGCGAGCCATCGGGGGCTGCTGCCCGAGGTCCTGGACGCACTGGTCGCCCCCTGGACGGACCCGGCGGGACAGGCGGCGTTCTACCGCCAGATCGCCCAGGCCGACCAGCGCTACACGGACGAGGTCCAACCCCTCTATCCCACGCTGAACCTGCCGGTCACCGTCTGCTGGGCCACCGAGGACACCTGGATCCCACCCGCCAAGGGCGAGGAACTCGCCTCCCTGATCCCGGGTGCCCGCCTCCGCCCGATCCCGGACGCCGGCCACCTGGTCCCCCTGGACGCCCCGGCCCGCCTCCTGGGCGAGCTGATCGCCTTCCTCCGGAACTGAAGCCGTAAAAGAAGCCGGAACCGAACCCGCCCGGAAACGAACCTGCCCCGGAAACGCGTCAGGGCCAGGTCGGAGAATGGATCTCCGACCTGGCCCTGAGCCGTACAGAGCGGGCGACGGGAATCGAACCCGCGTAGCTAGTTTGGAAGACTAGGGCTCTACCATTGAGCTACGCCCGCACAGGACGCGCCGCAGGTCAGTGACGCGCGGCACGGAAGCATCGTAGCGGGTCGCACCCCCTCGTCGCACACCCCGTTCCGGAGGGCCCGAGTGCCCCGTGAAATGCGGGAGCCGCGCCGCCTGCGGGCATGTACCCTACGTCTCGCACCAGACGGGGTGTGGCGCAGCTTGGTAGCGCGTCCGCTTTGGGAGCGGAAGGCCGTGGGTTCAAATCCCGCCACCCCGACCACCGTGCCGGACCACTGTGCCGGACATCGGCAAGATCACCTTTTGGGGCGTGTCCCGCCTGCGGCTAGTATGCAAACTGCGCGCCCGTGTGTCTGCATTGTTACGTCCCTCAAGGGCCGCCAATCCGCTGAGGCTCCGCCGTATCCGGCGGGGAACGTCAGCAGAACCCAAAGAAGTCAGCCCCCAAGGAGACCGAACCGTGAAGAGCGCCGTGGAGACCCTGAACCCGACCCGGGTTCGGCTCAGCATCGAGGTGCCCTTCGAGGAGCTCAAGGACAGCCTCGACGCGGCGTACAAGAAGATCAACCAGCAGGTCACGGTGAAGGGGTTCCGGAAGGGCAAGATTCCGGCGCGCGTCATCGACCAGCGGTTCGGCCGCGGTGCGGTTCTTGAGGAAGCGGTCAACGACGCGCTTCCGAAGTTCTACACCGACGCCGTGAACGAGGCCGAGCTGAACGTCCTCGGCCAGCCCGAGGTCGACATCACGGAGCTGAAGGACGGCGAGACGCTGAACTTCACCGCCGAGGTCGACGTCCGCCCGGCCATCGAGATCCCGGACTACTCCGGCATCGAGGTCGAGGTCGACGCAGTCGAGGTCAGCGAAGAGGACGTCGACAAGGCCGTCGAGGAGCTGCGTGAGCGCTTCGCCTCGACCGCCCCGGTCGAGCGTGCCGCCGAGGACGGCGACGTCGTCACCCTCGACCTGGAGGCCAAGGTCGACGGCGAGGTCCTGGAGGACGGCGTCGCGAGCGGCGTCTCCTACACCATCGGCTCCGGTGAGCTGCTGGACGGCATCGACGACGCCGTGAAGGGCGTGGAGGCCGGTGGCGAGGCCACCTTCGCCTCCGAGCTCAAGGGCGGCTCGGCAGCCGGCAAGGAGGCCGAGGTCACCGTCAAGGTCACCCAGGTCGCCAAGCGCGAACTGCCCGAGCTGGACGACGACTTCGCGCAGCTCGCGTCCGAGTTCGACACCCTCGAAGAGCTGCGCGGCGACAGCCGCAAGCGCCTCGAGAACATGAAGCAGTACGACCAGGCCACGCAGGCCCAGGAGCGAGTCCTGGAGAAGCTGCTGGAGCTTGTCGAGGTGCCCGTCCCCGAGAAGCTGCTCGAGGACGAGATCAACACCCGCAAGCACAACCTGGAGCACCACCAGCTCGGCCAGATGGGCCTCGACCTCGAGAAGTACCTCGAGATCCAGGGCAAGACGGCCGAGGAGTTCGACACCGAGACCAAGGAAGCCGCGGTCAAGGGCATCAAGACGCAGTTCGTCCTGGACGAGCTCGTCAACAAGGAGAAGCTGAACGTCAACCAGGAGGAGCTCACCGAGCACCTCATGCGGCGCGCTGCCTCCTCCGGCATGTCTCCCGACCAGTTCGCCCAGCAGGTCGTCGAGGGTGGCCAGGTCCCGATGCTCGTCGGCGAGGTCGCCCGCGGAAAGGCCCTGGCCGTCGTGGTCGAGGCCGCCACGGTGAAGGACACGAACGGCGAGCTCGTCGACCTGGACGACGAGGACGAGGACGAGGTCTCTGCCGAGGACTCGACCGAGGCGGCCACCGAGGCCCCCAAGGCCGACGCCGCCGAGGAGAAGACCGAGGCCTGATCGCCTCACCAGTACGTACTACGGGCCCCCGGGACATGTTCCGGGGGCCCGTAGGGTCTTCCGGGGGTGCGGGGCCGTATCGATGTGCGGCTCCACCGCGTGGGCGCGGGCAACCCACCACAACCCGCACCCGCCGATGAACAGCCGAACCCGCCGCTGAACGCCGAACCCGCCGATGAGGAACCCGCACCGGCCGTCGAACAGCCCGCAGCAATCGCGACCGTGCCCCCGCGGGGGCCGGGCGCGCGGTTTCCCGCGCCCCTGAAGACCGGGGTGGAGCCCGCCGTACCCCCTGCTCACCCGGCGGAGCGCATGCGCTCACAGCGAACAGTCACCTCTCCGGGATTCCCCGGAGGGACCCGCGCGTTAGGGTCCATGAGTACGAGGGCAGGGGAGTCCCCGGAGCCGTCCGACACGGCGCGCACACGGGGTCCCACGCCCCCAGCAGAAGACGTGAGACGGCCCGGCGCCGTCGTAAGACGAGCAGGTGGATACGTGACGAATCTGATGCCCACAGCCGCCGGCGACCCCATCGGTGGTGGCCTCGGCGACCAGGTCTACAACCGGCTGCTCGGCGAGCGGATCATCTTCCTCGGCCAGGCGGTCGACGATGACATCGCCAACAAGATCACGGCGCAGCTGCTGCTCCTTGCCTCCGACCCGGAGAAGGACATCTACCTCTACATCAACAGCCCCGGCGGCTCGATCACCGCCGGCATGGCGATCTACGACACCATGCAGTACATCAAGAACGACGTGGTGACGATCGCGATGGGCATGGCGGCCTCCATGGGCCAGTTCCTGCTGAGCGCGGGTACTCCGGGCAAGCGCTTCGCGCTGCCGAACGCGGAGATCCTGATCCACCAGCCCTCGGCCGGCCTCGCCGGTTCCGCGTCGGACATCAAGATCCACGCCGAGCGGCTGCTGCACACCAAGAAGCGGATGGCGGAGCTGACCTCCTTCCACACCGGCCAGACCGTGGAGCAGATCACCCGCGACTCGGACCGGGACCGCTGGTTCGACCCGATCGAGGCCAAGGAGTACGGCCTCATCGACGACATCATGCCCACCGCTGCCGGAATGCCTGGCGGCGGCGGCACCGGAGCGGCCTAGGTCGGCACACAGCCGATCCGGGTGCCGGCGTAGACCGGCACCAAGCCGCTCCGAGCCCCCAGCCGACCGCCTCAGCCCTTATCAGGCTTTCCAGGAGACACAGTGAACGACTTCCCCGGCAGCGGCCTCTACGCCCGCACAGAGGCCGAGTACACCGGCCCTCGCGCGGAGTCCCGCTACGTCATCCCGCGCTTCGTCGAGCGCACCTCGCAGGGCGTCCGTGAGTACGACCCGTACGCGAAGCTCTTCGAGGAGCGCGTGATCTTCCTCGGCGTGCAGATCGACGACGCCTCCGCCAACGACGTCATGGCGCAGCTGCTGTGCCTGGAGTCGATGGACCCCGACCGGGACATCTCGGTCTACATCAACAGCCCCGGCGGCTCCTTCACGGCACTCACTGCGATTTACGACACGATGCAGTTCGTGAAGCCGGACGTCCAGACGGTCTGCATGGGCCAGGCGGCCTCGGCCGCCGCGATCCTGCTGGCCGCCGGTACGCCGGGCAAGCGCATGGCACTTCCCAACGCCCGCGTGCTGATCCACCAGCCGTACAGCGAGACCGGCCGAGGCCAGGTCTCGGACCTCGAAATCGCGGCGAACGAGATCCTCCGCATGCGCGCCCAGCTGGAAGACATGCTGGCCAAGCACTCGACGACGCCGATCGAGAAGATCCGCGAGGACATCGAGCGCGACAAGATCCTCACGGCCGAGGACGCCCTCGAGTACGGCCTGATCGACCAGATCATCTCGACCCGGAAGATGAACAACGCCGCGGTCGCGTGACGCGTAGCTGTATCGTCTGCCGCTCCTTGACGCGGTTCACGACAAAGTGAACCGCGCCAAGGGGGGCCCGAACGGGGGGCTCGGCAAGGTACCGTCGGACATAAGGCAGCACCAGGAGCCGCTGGATCTAGGCGTCTCCCAGGCGAAGGGGAAGCACACCGTGGCACGCATCGGTGACGGCGGCGATCTGCTCAAGTGCTCGTTCTGTGGCAAGAGCCAGAAGCAGGTCAAGAAGCTCATCGCAGGCCCTGGTGTGTACATCTGCGACGAGTGCATCGACCTCTGCAACGAGATCATCGAGGAGGAACTCGCCGAAACGAGCGAGGTCCGCTGGGAGGAACTCCCCAAACCTCGCGAGATCTACGAGTTCCTCGAGGGGTACGTCGTAGGCCAGGAGTCCGCCAAGAAGGCCCTCTCGGTAGCGGTCTACAACCACTACAAGCGGGTCCAGGCAGGCGAGAACAGCGCAGGTCAGAACCGCGAGGACGCCATCGAGTTGGCGAAGTCCAACATCCTGCTCCTCGGCCCCACGGGCTCGGGCAAGACGCTCCTCGCGCAGACCCTGGCCCGCATGCTGAACGTCCCGTTCGCCATCGCCGACGCCACGGCGCTGACGGAGGCCGGCTATGTCGGCGAGGACGTCGAGAACATCCTGCTGAAGCTCATCCAGGCCGCCGACTACGACGTCAAGAAGGCCGAGACGGGCATCATCTACATCGATGAGATCGACAAGGTGGCTCGTAAGAGCGAAAACCCGTCGATCACGCGGGATGTGAGCGGCGAGGGTGTCCAGCAGGCCCTGTTGAAGATCCTCGAGGGCACGACGGCCTCGGTCCCGCCGCAGGGCGGACGCAAGCACCCGCACCAGGAGTTCATCCAGATCGACACGACGAACGTCCTGTTCATCGTGGGCGGCGCCTTCGCGGGCCTGGAGAAGCTGATCGAGTCCCGGGCCGGCGCGAAGGGCATCGGCTTCGGCGCGACGATCCGCTCCAAGCGCGAGATGGAGTCCAAGGACCAGTTCGAGGCCGTCATGCCCGAGGACCTCGTCAAGTTCGGCATGATCCCGGAGTTCATCGGCCGTCTGCCGGTCATCACTTCGGTGCACAACCTCGACCGCGAGGCCCTCCTCCAGATCCTCGTCGAGCCCCGCAACGCGCTGGTGAAGCAGTACCAGCGCCTCTTCGAACTCGACGGCGTGGAGCTGGACTTCGAGCGCGAGGCCATGGAGGCCATCGCCGACCAGGCCATCCTCCGCCAGACCGGCGCCCGAGGCCTGCGCGCCATCATGGAGGAAGTCCTCCAGTCCGTGATGTACGAGGTCCCGTCCCGCAAGGACGTGGCCCGCGTGGTCATCACGGCGGAGGCAGTCCGCTCGAACGTGAACCCGACCCTGATCCCGCGGGACGCGCGGGGGCGGGGGCCGGGGGAGCAGAAGACGGCGTAGACGGTACGCGTACACGCAAAGGGGCGCCCGACGACCTTCGTTGGGCGCCCCTTTGCATACGCGTCCACGCGATCTTCGCGCGGATCAAGCCAGATTCACGATCTTCACTTATGTCATGTGTCCTTCACCTGGTCTCATTCTCACCGGCAGGGGTGACCACCCTGTGGTGCAAGACAAACGGAGGGTTGAGACGTGAAGATGAAGCGGGCCTTGGCAGCGGCCGGATTGACTGTTGCAGCGACAGTGGTGCCACTGGTGACGGCTGCACCGGCGGAGGCAAGTGCTGCAACCTGCCGCAGTTACTTGAGCCAGTGGTACACGGTGGGGCCCAAGGTGACGGCCGCGTGCAACCTTGACGGACCGGCCACCACAGCCCACCCGGTCTGTATCGTCAACCTCGTAGCCATAAGCGTGACGCAGTCGCGTGCGGGCACAGCCTGTTTGAAGGCATCGGTTGGCAACTGAGGCTGTCCCCGCTACTACGAAGGGGTCCAGTCACTTGACTGGACCCCTTCGTAGTGAGGGAGTTGCCGTGCGGGCGTCAGATCTTGACGCGGACTTCCTTGCGGAGCTTGGCGGCGGTCTCGGCCGATTCGTTGGGGTCGGCGCTCTTGCCCGCCGCGACGTCCGAGAGCTCCATCGGCATGACGAAGCCGAGCGTGCTGTGGTCGCCCCAGACGCAGTACGTCATAGTCACCGACTTTGGCTCGCTGGCCTCGCCGTCGGTGTTGTCCACCTTGGCGTTCTGGCACTTCATGACGGCGCCGTCCAACGAGTCGGGCTTGTACTCCTTCGGGCTGCCGACGACGGTGACGCCCTCCTCGCCCTGGGAGTCCTTCTTCATGAAGGCGAGGAATCCGTCGACCGCCTTCTCCGGGTCCTCGATGTCGCCGTAGACGCCGCCGAAGGTGATCATCTTCCCGGCCAGCGGGTTGGACTCGTCGCCCGACTGGTAGCTGGCGCTGACGTCCTTGGGGTTCTTCACACCCCACGACTCGGCGTCCTTCAGATCCGACTTGGTCATGCCGTCCTCGGAGCCGTTGCCCTTCTTGTACTCCGTCAGCACAGTCGCCGGAGTAGTCAGCTTGTGGGGGCCGTCGTCCGCGACGTCCGAGGAGCCGCTGCTGCCGCTTCCGACGACGAAGTACGCGCCGACCGCGATCGCCGCCACTACCGCGACCGCGCCGATGATGAGGCCCGTCTTCTTCTTGCCGCCGCCGGGAGGGGGCGGCACCGGCGCGCCGTAGGGGGCGCCGGGAGGCTGCTGCTGCGGGTAGCCGTAACCGGGCTGCTGGGGCGGAACCCCGGGAGGGGCCTGCTGGGGGTACCCGTAGCCGGGCTGCTGCTGAGGCGCCTGCTGCGGGTAGCCGTAGCCGGGCTGGGGGGCCTGCGGCTGCTGGCCGTAAGGACCCGGCTGACCGTACGGTCCGGGCTGCTGAGGCTGCCCGCCGTACGGGCCCGGCTGGTTGTAGCTCATTTCTGGGTTCCCCTCCAGATGCTTATGTGTTCCGAACATCTTGACGGAAGGTACGAGGGCGCGGGACCGGCGGGGTGGATTGATGCCTAGTTGTTGATGGTCTGTTCCAGACACTCGACGTATCGACTGAGACTGGCGGTCGAGTGCGCGGACGCCGACGCCGCGTAGTACGGCTTCGACCATAGATGTCCGTCAACGGAGTGAGATTGCCGGAGAGCTCTGGTTGAAGCTCCTCGCAGACGCTGGGCAAGGTTCGCGACGGACGTGTCGACCGGGTAGCGCACGACGAAGTGAACGTAGTTGGCCTTGCAGCGGAAGTCCTCCACCTCCGACTTCAGGGCCCGCGCAGCGTCGCGCATCGTGCGCTCGATGAGTGACCGCAAGTCATCTGTGAGGGTCGGGCTGTCTCGCGCCGTCATGAACGCAAGATGCGCTCGAAGGTCATGAAAGTCGGCGTTGCCGCGATCTCGATCCGTTCCTTCTGTTGCCTGGCGCTGTCGAGCGGATCGTTTGGGAGGGTGTGCGGCTCGCCAGACATCGAGTTCGGGTTGCGACCAGGTCGGGGTGCGACCTGTGTAGGAGGGGCGCGGGAAGTCGTTCTCCTTCCGGGAGTTGAGGACGTAGATCGCCTGGATGGTGACGCCGAGATACTCGGCTGCCTGTGCCGGTGTGAGTCGAGAGTCCGCCATATGTTTCACGGTATGACAGACAAGTTGAACTTGTCTGTCATACCGTGAGTGCGCTGGTCGTCTTGCAGATGAGGTCAGTTGAGCCGCGCTCGGGGAGGGGGACGGAGATGGCAGTCGGGAACGGCAGACGGACGAGGAAGCCGAACAAAGAACCTGCCGATACCGGGCGCGTCTACCGGCTCTGTCCCACATCTCGGCAGGCCGAGCGGCTTCTGGAGTGGGGCCATACCTGTCGCGCCGTCTGGAACGTAGCTCTGGAGCAGCGGCTCTACGTGCATCGGCAGAGGCGCGTGTACCTCCGGGCTGATGAGCAGTGCAGTTACCTGACCGAGGCTCGACGCGATCTCGCGTGGATCGCGGATCTGCCCTCTCAAGCTCCGCAGCAAGTCCTCAGGCACCTGGATCGGGCCTACGACAACTTCTGGAACGAGGAGCATCCCGCAGGCTTCCCGCGGTTCAAGAAGCGCGGTGCGCGGATGGCGATTCCCCTCCCGGGGCAGGCCGTGCGTGTGACCCGACTCAACCGTAGGTGGGCTTTCGTTCGTATCCCCAAGCTGGGCGAGGTGAAGTTCAGGCTGACGCGTCCCCTCGGAGGGCGGATCAAGAGCGCGACGATCCGCACGGACGGCTCGGGGCATTGGTACGTCAGCTTCGGCGTCCACATCGGGAGGGCAGTCGCCCCGCCGAACGAGCAACCTCCTGTGGGTATGGACTTCGGCGTCAAGCAGTCGGCGTACCTGTCGGACGAGGCTGCCCCGCGCCTCATGCCGCAGACCTTGACGGAAGGCGAGAAGCATAGGCTCGCCGGATTGGAGCGCCGCAAGGAGCGGCAGCTCGCGCATGCCAAGAAACACCGAGGCGGAAAGTACAGCAACCGCCTGCGCCAGACTCTGCGAGCCATCGCGGAACTGAGGGCGCGCCAAGCTCGTCGGCGTCTGGACTTCACACACAAGCTCACCACCGAACTGGCCAAGAACCACGGCCTGGTCGCTGTCGAGGATCTTCGCGTGAAGCAGATGACGAAGAACGCCAGGGGCAGCCGTGTCGAACCTGGCGTGCGCGTCGCTCAGAAGGCGGCTCTGAACCGGAGTGTGCTCGACAACCTGCCGGGTGAGAGACGCCGACAGCTCGTCTACAAGTGTCCCGTGTTCGGATCCGCTCTCGTTGCGGTGACTCCTGTGGGTACCTCGCAGACCTGCGGTGTCTGCCTGCAGCGGGATCCGGCATCGCGCATCAGCCGGGACGTATTCGTCTGCACGAAGTGCGGACACACTGACGACGCCGATCACAACGCGTCGGTCGTCATCCTTGTCCGCGGCCTTCGGACCGCAGCCGGCGAGGCTTCTACCGCAGGGCATTGCGGTGAACAGCACGCAGGGGCGGGCCATGCACGGCCCGCCATGTCCCGAGCTCGTCCGGGACGCACGCGTGAACCCCTGAACCCCTCATCCGCCGCGGCCCGGGCCATTGCGGATACCGAGGGCTACAAGGAATCCCTGCGGTGCACCCCAGGGAGGATGCCAACAAGTAATCGAGTTTCGGGACGCCCCCGTGACACCCCTAAACTGACCCCGTGACCGAGAACGCTCAGCAGCAGACGCCAGCCAACGCCCCCGAACTGCCGACCCAGTACGCGCCGGCCGAGGTAGAGGGGAAGCTGTACGAGCGCTGGGTGGAACGGGGTTACTTCGCCGCCGACGCGAAGAGTGAGAAGCCGCCGTACACCATCGTCATTCCGCCGCCGAACGTCACCGGGTCGCTGCACCTGGGGCACGCCTTCCAGCACACGCTCATGGACGCGCTGACCAGGCGCAAGCGCATGCAGGGGTACGAGTCGCTGTGGCTGCCCGGCATGGACCACGCCGGTATCGCCACGCAGAACAAGGTCGAGCAGCAGCTTGCCGAGGAGGGCAAGTCGCGGCACGACCTCGGGCGCGAGGCGTTCGTCGAGCGCGTCTGGCAGTGGAAGGAGGAGTACGGCGGCAAGATCCTCGGACAGATGCGCCGGCTCGGGGACGGCGTGGACTGGGACCGCGAGCGGTTCACCATGGACGAAGGGCTGTCCAAGGCCGTCCAGACCATCTTCAAGAAGCTGTACGACGACGAGCTGATCTACCGCGCCGAGCGCATCATCAACTGGTGTCCCCGCTGTCTGACGGCCATTTCGGACATCGAGGTCGAGTACCAGGAGGACGACGGCGAGCTCGTCTCCATCAAGTACGGCGAGGGTGACGAGACGCTCGTCGTCGCCACCACGCGTGCCGAGACGATGCTCGGTGACACGGCCGTCGCCGTTCACCCCGACGACGAGCGGTACAAGCACCTGGTCGGCAAGCGCATCAAGCTGCCGCTGACCGACCGCACCATCCCCGTCGTCGCGGACACGCACGTCGACCCCGAGTTCGGCACCGGTGCCGTCAAGGTCACCCCCGCCCACGACCCGAACGACTTCGCGATCGGCCGGCGCCACGGCCTGGAGTCGATCACGGTCATGGACGAGCGGGCGATCATCACCGTCCACGGCCCCTTCGAGGGACTCGACCGCTACGAGGCGCGGTCCGCCATCGTCGGCGCACTGCGCTCGCAGGGCCGGATCGTCGCCGAGAAGCGTCCGTACGTCCACAGCGTCGGGCACTGCTCGCGCTGCCGGACCACCATCGAGCCGCGGCAGTCCCTGCAGTGGTGGGTCAAGGTCGGCCCGCTCGCGCAGGCCGCCGGTGACGCGGTCCGCGACGGCCGGGTGAAGATCCACCCCGAGGACATGTCGAAGCGGTACTTCGACTGGGTCGACAACCTCAACGACTGGAACATCTCGCGTCAGCTGTGGTGGGGCCACCGCATCCCGATCTGGTACGGCCCGAACGGCGAGACGGTCTGCGTCGGCCCCGACGAGGAGCCGCCGGGCACCGAGGCCGAGGGCTGGAAGCAGGACACCGACGTCCTCGACACCTGGTTCTCGTCGGGCCTGTGGCCGTTCTCCACGCTCGGCTGGCCCGAACAGACCCCGGATCTGCGGAAGTTCTATCCGACGGACGTCCTGCTCACCGGCCACGACATCATCTTCTTCTGGGTCGCCCGGATGATGATGTTCGGCCTGTACGCGATGGACGGTGAGGTCCCCTTCAAGACCATCGCCCTGACCGGTCTGGTCCGTGACGAGCGCGGCAAGAAGATGTCGAAGTCGTTCGGCAACGTCGTCGACCCGCTCGACTGGATGGACGCGTACGGCTCCGACGCCGTCCGCTTCACCCTGGCCCGCGGCGCCAACCCCGGTACGGACGTGCCGATCGGCGAGGACTGGGTCCAGGCGTCCCGGAACTTCGCCAACAAGATCTGGAACGCCACGCGGTTCGCGCTGATGAACGGCGCGACGGTCGAGGGCCCGCTGCCGGACGCCTCCGAGATGTCGGCGACGGACCGGTGGATTCTCTCCCGGCTCAACAAGACCGTCGCCGAAGTCGACGCGTTCTACGAGGACTTCCAGTTCGCGAAGCTCTCCGACGCGCTGTACCACTTCGCCTGGGACGAGGTCTTCGACTGGTACGTCGAGCTGTCGAAGACGACGTTCATGGCGGGCGGTGCCGCCGCCGACGTCAGCAAGCGGGTCCTCGGTGAGGTCCTGGACGTCACGCTGCGGCTGCTGCACCCGGTCGTCCCGTTCGTCACGGAGACGCTCTGGACCACCCTCACCGGTGGCGAGTCCGTCGTGATCGCCGACTGGCCCAAGGACAGCGGCTTCCGCGACGCCGGTGCCGAGCGCGAGATCGAGTCGCTTCAGCAGGTCATCACCGAGGTCCGCCGCTTCCGTGCCGACCAGGGGCTCCAGCCCGGCCAGCGGGTCCCGGCCCGGCTGACCCTCGACGGCACCGCCTTCGCCCCGCACGAGGCGGCCATCCGCCAGCTGCTGCGCCTCCAGCCCGAGGGCGACACCTTCGCGGCCACGGCGACCCTGCCGGTCGCGGGCGCTCAGGTCGCGCTCGACCTCTCCGGCACGATCGACGTGGCGGCCGAGCGGAAGCGGCTTGCCAAGGACTTGGCCGCCGCCGAGAAGGAGAAGGCCCAGGCGAACGCCAAGCTCGGCAACGAGGCGTTCCTCGCCAAGGCGCCGGACCATGTCGTGGACAAGATCCGGGTGCGGCTCGCCAAGGCCGACGAGGACATTGCCCGGATCCAGGCCCAGCTGGAGGGGCTGCCCGCGGCGTAGCGCCTCTGGCGCAGGCGGGCGTGTGTACGTGGCCGAGGGCCCCGGGACCTGGTGGTTCCGGGGCCCTCGGTGTGCCTGGGCCCTTTTGTCGAGCGTATCCGGTTGCCGAGCGCTTCCGCCGGTTCGTTTTCGGCTGCGGGTCGGTCGTGGCTCCGTCGCGCAGATCCCCGCGGCCCTGAAAGACTGCGCGGTTCCCCGCGCCCCCAAGAGGGCTGCGCCCCCAAGAGGGCTGCGCCCTCCCCTCCAGGACGGGGCCGCCCTCCCACGGCGGCAGCCGTGCGGCTCCGTAGACTGGGTGTGTGAGTGAGCTCCCGCACGACAGCAGTGAGTCAGACCCGGCCGACCCGTTCGACGAGATCGTCGAGGCGGAGACCGGGCGCGATCCCGATCTCGCCGTGATCGAGGCCGGCAGCCGTACCCTGCGCACGCAGGGCGGACCGCCGGAGTCCGACATTCCCACGCGCCCGTCCGACCAGGAGACCGACAAGGCGCTCCGTGAGGTCGAGGCCGAGCTCGCCACGCGCTGGGGCGAGACCAAGCTGGAACCGTCCGTGACACGTATCGCCGCCCTCATGGACGTGCTGGGGGAGCCGCAGCGCGCGTATCCCTCCATCCACATCACCGGGACGAACGGCAAGACGTCGACCGCCCGCATGGTCGAGGCCCTCCTCGGCGCCTTCGACCTGCGCACCGGGCGGTACACCTCGCCGCACGTCCAGTCGATCACCGAGCGCATCAGCCTGGACGGCGCCGCGATCCCCGCCGAGCGGTTCGTGGAGACGTACCGGGACATCCAGCCGTACGTCGAGATGGTCGACTCCCAGCAGGAGTACCGCCTCTCCTTCTTCGAGGTCCTCACGGGCATGGCGTACGCGGCCTTCGCGGACGCGCCCGTCGACGTGGCCGTCGTGGAGGTGGGGATGGGAGGCAGTTGGGACGCGACGAACGTGATCGACGGGGATGTCGCCGTCGTGACGCCGATCGATCTGGACCACACCGACCGGCTCGGAACCACCCCCGGGGAGATCGCCAAGGAGAAGGCCGGGATCGTCAAGCAGGACTCGACGGTGATCCTGGCCCAGCAGCCCGTCGACGCCGCCCAGGTGATGCTCAAGAAGGCCGTCGAGGTCGATGCCACAGTCGCCCGCGAGGGGCTCGAGTTCGGCGTCGTGAGCCGCCAGGTCGCCGTCGGCGGGCAGCTGCTGACTCTCCGGGGGCTGGGCGGGGAGTACGACGAGGTGTACATCCCGCTGCACGGGGCGTACCAGGCGCACAACGCGGCGGTGGCGCTCGCCGCGGTGGAGGCGTTCTTCGGGGTCGGGTCCCAGCGGCCCGAGCCGCTCGACATCGACACGGTCCGCAAGGCCTTCGCTGCGGTCTCCTCGCCCGGGCGGCTGGAGATCGTGCGCCGGTCGCCGACGGTCGTGCTCGACGCCGCGCACAACCCGGCGGGGGCCCGGGCCACCGCCGAGGGGGTCCGCGAGGTCTTCGACTTCAGCCGGCTGATCGGTGTCGTGGGGTCGAGTGGGGACAAGAACGTACGGGGGCTGCTGGAGGCCTTCGAGCCGATCTTCACGGAGGTCGTCGTCACGCAGAACTCCAGCCATCGGGCCATGGACGTGGACTCGCTCGCCGCGATCGCCGTCGAGGTGTTCGGGGACGACCGGGTGCAGGTCGAGGCCCGGCTGGACGACGCCCTGGAGGCCGCGATCACGTTGGCCGAGGAGGAGGCGGAGTACGCGGGGGCCGGTGTGCTGGTGACCGGTTCCGTGATCACGGTGGGCGAGGCCCGGTTGCTGCTGGGGAGGGGCTGATCCGTGCGTACGCTCTGTGCTTCGACGCTGATCGGTGAGTTCTTCGTCATCGGTTTCGCGGGGCTTGTCGCGATGAAGGATCCCGATCTGTCCATGACCACGGTCTGGACGGTGAGTGGGGTCGCGATGGTGTTCTGTGTGCTGCTCTGCGGGATGATCACGCGGCCGGGGGGTGTTCAGCTGGGGTGGGCGCTGCAGGTCGCGCTCATCGCGAGCGGGTTCGTCGTGCCGACCATGTTCTTCCTCGGCGCCGTTTTCGCCGCCCTGTGGTGGGCGTCCGTCCATTTCGGGCGGAAGGTGGAGGAGGCGAAGGCGCGGTTCGCTGCGCAGACGGAGGCCGGGGGTAACGCGGCGTAGGTGTTTTCTCGCCCCCGCCGCCCTTACCCATTCCCGTCCCTTACTCAGGGGCTCCGCCCCCGAACCCCCGCTCCTCAAACGCCGGAGGGGCTGATTTTCAGTGGGGGTCTGGGGGCGTCAGCCCCCAGGGGAAGGGAACGGGTAGGGGCGGCGGGGGCGAAAACAGTCGGGTCGTCCCGTATCGGACCGCCCCACCCCGTAGCACCTGACGCTGCGTAACACGCACCCGGACACGCCCTGTAGCCTCGGTCATCCGCACATCTGTGACCCGAAGGAGCCACCACCGTGAGCCAGCGCACCCTCGTCCTTCTCAAGCCCGACGCGGTCCGTCGCGGCCTGACCGGCGAGATCATCAGCCGCATCGAGCGCAAGGCCGGCTGGGAGATCACCGCGCTGGAGCTGCGCACGCTGGACCAGGACACGCTGGAGCAGCACTACGGCGAGCACAACGGCAAGCCCTTCTACGAGCCCCTGGTCGCCTTCATGGCCTCCGGCCCGGTCGTGGCGCTGGTCGTCGAGGGCGAGCGCGTCATCGAGGGCGTACGGGCACTCGCGGGCCCGACCGACCCGATCGCCGCCGCCCCCGGCTCCATCCGTGGTGACTTCGGTGTGATCGTCCGGGAGAACCTGATCCACGCCTCGGACTCCGAGGAGTCCGCCGAGCGCGAGCTGAAGCTCTTCTTCCCGGGCCACGCCTGACGGCTCCCCGCCGGATCACCGAACCGCCGCACCCCGAGGCCCGCACCACTCGCGGGCCGACGGGCATGGCGGCGCGGGCCCAGCTCCAAGGCCCAAGGCTCTGGCCAGACCCCGCGGACCCCACTCCCAGCAGCCCTCGGCCCAAGCCGCCCAGGCGCGGGCGCCCGGAGGAACTGGTTCTGGGCCTGGGAGGCCCGGCTGCTGGGCTCCAGTGAGCCCGGTCCCGCAAATCCGGGGCGGTGCGCGCCCGGGGGACCGCTTCCGCGCCAGGCAGGCCCAGGCAGCTGGACCCAGCGAGCCCGGGCCCGGAATCCGGGGTCCTGTGCGCCTAGGGAACGGCTTCTATGCCCGGCAGGCGCCGCGGGTCCAGGCCGCTGAGCCCAGCGAGCCCGAGCCCGGATTCCAGGGCCCTGTGCGCCCAGGGAACGGCTTCCGTGCCCGGCAGGCCCCGCGGGTCCAGGCCGCTGAGCCCAGCGAGCCTGGCCCCAGTGAGCCCGAGCTCGGTATCCGGGGTCCTGTACGCCCAGAGGACGGCTTTCGTGCCCGACAGGCCCGACATGCGCCGCGGGTCCAGGCCGCTGAGCCCAGCGAGCCCGGACCCGGCCAGCCCGAGCCCGGAATTCGGGGCACTTCCGCCCAAGGGACCGCTTCCGCGCCCGGCAGGCGCCGCGGGTCCAGGCCGCTGAACCCAGCGAGCCCGGACCCAGCGGGCCCGAGCTCGGTATCCGGGGCCCTGTGCGCTTAGAGGACGGCTTCCGAGCCCGGCAGGCCCAGGCGGCTGGACCCAGCGAGCCTGAGCTCGGTATCCGGGGCTCAGGGCACCCAGGTGACCGCTCCCGCACCCGGCAGGCCCCCCAGCCCCAGGCAACTGAGCCCAGCCGACCCACCCCCAGCACCCTCGCACCCAACCACCCCACCCCGTCGCCCCCCATTCACCGCCCACCCACCCATTTGCCGCACCAAGACCCCGCCCCGCCAAGAATCTTCTGATGTCATGTCAGGCGGCTGGGCTTCTGAGCTGGGAGGGGCGCACAATGGCAGCTGCCGACTGGCATATGCGTGGCGATCGAGGGAACGCGTTCCCCCGATGGACCGTCTCCAGAAGCGGGGCGGCACGTCATCTGGTCACAATGGCGAAGACCCTCGCGCGGTGTTCGTACAGGCGAGACTACGATGGAAGCCTTCACGTCACAGCGCTCACCCTCGCCGACCTAAAAAGCCATCAAAAGCTCCACTTGGGAAGGCCAGACGAATCCTGATGGGGAACTCAATGTCGTTCATCGGCCGTGACATGGCTGTCGACCTCGGGACCGCCAACACGCTGGTGTACGTCAGGGGTCGCGGGATCGTACTCAACGAGCCGTCCGTCGTCGCGATCAACACCAACACCGGTGGCATCCTCGCGGTCGGCGCGGAAGCGAAGAAGATGATCGGGCGGACGCCGGGCAACATCGTTGCCGTGCGCCCGCTGAAGGACGGTGTCATCGCCGACTTCGAGATCACCGAGCGCATGCTCCGCTACTTCATCCTGAAGATCCACAAGCGGCGCTATCTCGCGCGTCCTCGCGTCGTCGTCTGTGTGCCCTCGGGCATCACGGGCGTCGAGCGCCGTGCCGTCATCGAGGCGTCGTCCCAGGCCGGCGCCCGCCAGGTGCACATCATCGAGGAGCCCATGGCCGCGGCCATCGGTTCCGGCCTGCCGGTCCACGAGGCCACGGGCAACATGGTGGTGGACATCGGCGGCGGCACCACGGAGGTCGCGGTCATCTCGCTCGGCGGAATCGTCACGGCACAGTCCATCCGTGTCGCCGGCGACGAGCTGGACAACGCGATCATCCAGCACATCAAGAAGGAGTACTCGCTCCTTCTCGGTGAGCGGACGGCAGAGCAGATCAAGATCACGATCGGTTCCGCGTACGACCTCGACAATGACGAACACACCGAAATCCGCGGCCGGGACCTGGTCTCCGGCCTCCCGAAGACCGTTGTCATCTCGGCCGCCGAAGTCCGCAAGGCGATCGAGGAGCCCGTCAACGCCATCGTCGACGCGGTGAAGACCACCCTCGACAAGTGCCCGCCGGAGCTGTCCGGCGACGTCATGGACCGCGGGATCGTGCTCACCGGTGGTGGCGCCCTGCTCCGCGGTCTGGACGAGCGGCTGCGTCGCGAGACCGGCATGCCGATCCATATCGCGGAGGATCCGCTCGACAGCGTGGCGCTCGGCTCCGGCAAGTGTGTCGAGGAGTTCGAGGCGCTCCAGCAGGTTCTGGACGCCCAGCCCCGCAGATGACGTAACGCTTCGATTCCGCCGTACGGGATGATCCCTTCTCGTACGGCGGATCGTTGATATTCAGGCATAAGCTCCCCCATAACGCCGCCCGCAGGTCCGCACTCCCGGGTCCGCACTCCGGGGATTTTCCGGGTGAGTCATACACGTATTCGACACACGTAGACACACGCAGACGCACGTAGACATACGTATTCGATGAGGAAGGCACGGCCGCCGCACGTGAGGGACACACGAGAGAGCCGGCTGCTCTTGGTGCTGCTGATCGCCATCGCGTTCGCTTTGATCACGGTGGACATCCGCGGTGGCAAGGATTCGCCGGTCGACGGTGCCCGGCAGGCCGCCGCCACGGTCTTCGGCCCGATCGAGGACGGGGTGTCCACCGCGGTCGACCCCGTCGGCAACGCGATCGAGGCGGTGAGGGGCTCCGGCGGCCGTCACGACCGCATCGCCCAACTGGAGCGCGACAACGCCGCGTTGAAGGCGAAGCTGGGCAGCGACGACCGTAACCGCAGCCGCCTCAAACAGCTCGACAAGGTCCTCAAGACGGCCGGCGCCGGGCAGTACGGCATCAAGGGCGCCGAGGTCATCGCCATAGGAGCGGCCCAGGGCTTCTCCTGGACCGTGACCATCGACGTCGGCGCGAACGACGGCATCAAGCGCGACATGACCGTCCTGAACGGGGACGGGCTGGTCGGGCGCGTCACCACCGTGGGGCCCAACACCGCCACCGTGCTGCTCGCCAACGACCCGGACTTCACGGTCGGCACACGTATGGAGGCCACCGACGAGCTGGGCTTCGCCTCCGGCCAGGGGGACCGCCCGCTGCGCGTGGAACTGCTCAACGGCAAGGCCAAGATCAAGAAGGGCGACCGGCTGGTCACCTTCGGGTCCCAGGCCGACCGGCCGTTCGTGCCCGGCGTCCCCGTGGGCATCGTGTCCCGCGTCGACCCCTCCGGCGGCGACCTGACCCGCACGCTCTACGTCACGCCGTACGTGTCCTTCACCAAGCTCGACATCGTCGGCGTGGTCGTCCAGGCCCCGCGCAAGGACCCGCGTGACGACGTGCTGCCGCCCAAACCAGAGCCAACGCCCACGCCGACCGTGACCGTGACGGTCACCCCCTCGGCGAACGCGCCCGCCGACGGTCTGCAGCAAGAGCAGTAGGAAGTAGGAGCTGAATCCCATGCGCTTCAACCGAATGCTGCTCTCCACCACCCTCGTGGTCGTCGCCCTGGTCATCCAGGTGAGCGTCCTGGCCCGGCTCCACCTGCCGGGCGCAGTGCCCGACCTGCTGCTGCTCACCGTCCTCGGCCTCGCCCTGGTCTACGGCCATGTCGGCGGCGCCCTCGTCGGCTTCGGCGCGGGCCTGCTCGCCGACCTGGCCCCGCCCGCCGACCACGCCGCCGGGCGCTACGCCCTCGTGCTGTGCGTCATCGGCTACCTCGCCGGACTCGCCAAACCCGACAACGGCCAGCTCAAGTCCGCGACCGGCCCGATGGCCGTGGTCGTCGCCGCCGCGGTCGGATCCACCCTCCTGTACGCGGGAGTGGGCGCCCTCGTCGGAGACACCGCGGCCCGCCATGTCGGCCTGAGCAGCCTGCTGTTCACCGCCGCCCTGTACGACCTGCTGCTCGCCCCGTTCGTCGTGCCGGGGATCATGGCCCTGGCCCGGCGCGCAGAGAACGACCCGCTGGCGGAGGCAGGCGGAGGCGGTGGTGGTTCCGCCAAGAAGCCCGACGTCACCGCGGGCTGGCTGTCCTCCGGGACGGGCCTGAGCATCGGCAGCCAGCGCGGCGGCCTGAGAGTCAAGGCGGCCAGGGCGCGCGTCGCGCGTGCGGGACGCATCAAGGGGGTCAAGCGGCTGTGAGAGCGGCGCTCACGACAACTGCACACCGTGTGGGCTCTCACGAGGTCGGCACACCGTATGAGCTGAGGGAGGGGGAGAAGTGACCAACATCCCGGAGACCGGCCGGACCCCACGGGTCCAGATCCGGCTCGTCGTCATCCAGATCCTCGTGCTCTCGCTCCTGGGCACCCTCGGCGGGCGCCTGTGGTACCTCCAGATCCGCAACGGCGACGAGTACGCCAAGGAGGCTTCCGGCAACCACGTCCAGCAGGTCGTCAGCCCCGCCGTGCGCGGCTCGATCCTGGACGCCCGCGGGGTGCCGATCGCCGACAACGAGACCCGGCTCGTGGTCTCCGCGTCCCGCACCGACCTGCTGAAGATGAAGGACGACGGCGACGCCGTCCTCACCAAGCTCGCGCGGGTTCTCGGCCTGAAGGCCAAGGACGTCCTGGACAAGGTCCGGCTGTGCGACTCGAAGACGCCGCAGCCGTGCTGGAACGGCTCGCCCTACCAGCCGATCCCCATCACCGACGAGGCCACGGCCAAGCAGGCCCTGCAGATCCGCGAGCGCGCCGAGGACTTCCCCGGCATCACCGCCGAACCCATGGCCGTCCGCCGCTACGCCGCCCCCGGTGAGGCCAACACCGCGCAGGTCCTCGGCTATCTCTCGCCCGTCACGGACGAGGAGATCACCAAGGCCAAGGACACCGACTCGCCGTATCTGCGCTCCGACCAGGTCGGCCGCTCGGGCCTGGAGCGCGAGTACGACAAGGAACTGCGCGGCAAGGCCGGCGTCACCCGCTACGAGGTCGACAACCTCGGCCGCGTCATCGGCCAGGCCAAGAGCGACGAGGCCCAGCCTGGCGCCAACGTCGTCACCAGTATCGACTCCCGCGTCCAGCGCGTCGCCGAGTACGAGCTGAACGAGGCGATGAAGGACGCCCGCGACGTGTTCGACGACAACACCGGCGAGAACTACAAGGCCGACTCCGGCGCGGTCGTCGTCATGGAGGCCAAGACCGGCCGCGTCGTCGCGATGGCGTCCAACCCGTCGTACGACCCGAACGCCTGGGTCGGCGGCATCTCCGGCAAGGACTACACCAAGCTCACCGGCAAGGGCTCCAACTACCCGCTCCTGAACCGCGCGATCCAGGGCCAGTCGGCCCCCGGCTCCGTCTTCAAGGTCATCCCGACGGCCGCCGCGGTCAACGCGGGCTACTCCTTCAACGGCCCCTACGAGTGCTCCAGCTCGTACTCCATCGGCGGCCAGGTCTTCAACAACTTCGAGTCCAAGGGGTACGGCCCGATCAGCCTCGGCCGCGCCCTGGAGGTCTCCTGCGACACCGTCTTCTACCGGCTCTCCCACGAGGAGTGGAAGCGGGACGGCGGCACCAAGCCGAAGAAGAACGCCAAGGACTGGTTCTACAAGACGGCCCACCAGTTCGGCCTCGGCAAGGAGACCGGCATCGACCTGCCGAACGAGGTCGCCGGCCGCGTCCCCGACCGCCAGTGGAAGCAGGACTACTGGAAGGCCAACAAGGACGCCTGGTGCAAGTACGGCAAGAAGGGCGGCTCGTACGCCCAGCAGATCGCGTACGAGAACTGCCTCGAAGGCAACCGGATGCGTGCCGGTGACTCCGTCAACTACTCGATCGGCCAGGGCGACACGCTCGTCACCCCGATCCAGATGGCGACGATCTACTCGGCGATCTCCAACGGCGGCACCCTCTACGACCCGACCGTCGGCAAGGCGATCATCAGCCCCGACGGCAAGACCGTCCAGGAGATCAAGCCCAAGTCGCACGGCAAGCTGCCGATGACGCGCAAGACGCGCGACGAGATAGACGGTGCCCTCGCGGGAGTCGCGACCCGCGGTACGGCCGCCTGGCGGTTCGGCGGCTGGCCGCAGGACAAGATCCCGATGCACGCCAAGACGGGTACGGCCGAGGTCTACGGCAAGCAGACGACCTCGTGGTTCACGACGTACACCAAGGACTACTCGGTCGTCATGACCATCTCCCAGGGTGGTACGGGTTCCGGCGCCTCGGGCCCCGCCGTGCGCAACATCTACAACGCGCTGTACGGAGTCTCCGAGGACGGCGCGATCGACAAGAAGAAGGCCCTGCTCTACGACCCGCAGAAGAGCCTGCCGAAGATCGAGAAGGACGGTTCGATCGACTCCCCGAAGGTCGAGAAGTACCCGGCCAAGAAGGAGCAGGCCTCCGAGGAGGGCGGGCAGCAGCCGGTGAACGGTGACGACCCGGCCGCCACCGTGCCCGACCCCAACACCGGCAACAACCGCGACACCCGAAGGCGCTCGGCCCGCCCGAAGAAGAGGCGGAGGACGCTCACATGACCGGCTCGAACGGGTTCTCCGTCTCCGGATACGGGCCCGAACGCTCCAGCCTGTCGCGGCTGTTCGCCCGCGACTCGCTGGCCCGCAGGCTCGACTGGCCGATACTGTTCTCGGCCATCGCGCTCTCCCTGATCGGCGCGGCCCTCGTCTACTCGGCGACCCGCAACCGCACCGAGCTCAACCAGGGCGACCCGTACTACTTCCTGTTCCGGCATCTGCTCAACACGGGCATCGGCTTCGCCCTGATGATCGGCACGGTCTGGCTCGGCCACCGCACCCTGCGCACGGCCGTACCGATCCTGTACGGGATCTCCGTCTTCCTGATCCTGCTTGTGCTGACCCCGCTCGGCGCGACCATCAACGGCGCGCACGCGTGGATCGTCATCGGCGGCGGCTTCTCGCTCCAGCCCTCCGAGTTCGTGAAGATCACGATCATCCTGGGCATGGCGATGCTGCTGGCGGCCCGGGTCGACGCCGGCGACAAGCCCTACCCCGACCACCGCACGGTCCTTCAGGCGCTCGGCCTGGCCGCCGTACCGATACTGATCGTGCTGCTCATGCCCGACCTCGGCTCGGTCATGGTCATGGTGATCGTCGTGCTCGGCGTGCTGCTCGCCTCCGGCGCCTCCAACCGCTGGGTCTTCGGACTCCTCGGCGCCGGCGCCCTCGGCGCGATCGCGGTCTGGCAGCTCAAGATCCTCGACGAGTACCAGATCAACCGCTTCGCGGCCTTCGCCAACCCCGAGCTCGACCCGGCGGGCGTCGGCTACAACACGAACCAGGCGCGGATCGCGATCGGCTCCGGCGGGCTCTTCGGCACCGGCCTCGGCAAGGGCTCGCAGACCACCGGCCAGTTCGTGCCCGAGCAGCAGACGGACTTCGTCTTCACGGTCGCGGGCGAGGAGCTCGGCTTCGTCGGCGCCGGACTGATCCTGGTCCTGCTGGGCATCGTGCTGTGGCGGGCCTGCCGCATCGCCCGCGAGACGACCGAGCTGTACGGCACGATCGTCGCCGCCGGGATCATCGCCTGGTTCGCCTTCCAGTCCTTCGAGAACGTCGGCATGACCCTCGGCATCATGCCGGTGGCCGGTCTACCACTGCCTTTCGTGTCGTACGGAGGCTCGTCGATGTTCGCCGTCTGGGTGGCCGTGGGGCTTCTGCAATCGATCCGGGTCCAACGGCCGATGTCGGCCTAGCGGACTTTCGGGGTCTGCCCATGAACCGGATTCGCGACTAGATTCGGTTCATGGCGGACACGAAGCGGGAGATCGAGCGTAAATACGAAGCCGATGAGAGCGCCGGACTGTCGGATCTGCCGGACCTGACACGGGTCTCCGGCGTCTCGGCCGTCATCGACAAGGGCGTCGCCGAACTCGACGCGACCTATTACGACACGCCCGATCAACGGCTCGCCGCCGCATCCCTCACCCTGCGCCGCCGCACCGGGGGCGACGACGCGGGCTGGCACCTGAAGCTGCCGGTCTCCGAGGGCGTACGGGACGAGATCCACGCCCCGCTCTCCGACACCGTGCCCCGGGCGCTCAGCGGACTCGTCCGCTCCCGGGTGCGCGACGCCGAACTGGTCCCCGTCGTCCGGCTGCAGTCGGCCCGCGACATCCGCCACCTCGTCGACGAATCCGGGGGCCTCCTCGCCGAGGTCAGCGTCGACCGCGTACACGCCGAGCGGCTCAGCGGCGGCGACGGCACCGTCGAATGGACCGAGATCGAGGTCGAGCTGGCCGACGACGGCGACCCCGCCTTCCTCGACAAGGTCGAGAAGAAGCTCCGCAAGGCAGGCGTCTCCCGTTCCAAGTCCGCCTCCAAGCTGGCCAGGGCCCTCGGGGAGACGGGCCAGGCGCCCCGCAAGCAGGCCGTCGTGGAGGCGGCTCCGGTCACCTCCGGCGACCACGCCCTCGCGTACGTCCGGGCCCAGCGCGACGCGATCATCGAGCTCGACCCCGCCGTCCGGCGTGACCTGTACGACTCCGTGCACAGCATGCGCGTCGCCACCCGCCGCATGCGCAGCGCCTTCCGCTCGTACGGGAAGGTCCTGGACCGGGCCGTCACCGATCCGATCGGCGACGAGCTGAAGTGGCTGGCCGGTGAGCTGGGCGTCGACCGCGACCAGGAGGTCCTGACCGACCGGCTCACGGCAGCCCTCGACGCACTCCCGCGCGCCCAGCTCATCGGGCCCGTCCGCACCCGGATCCGCACCTGGTCGCACGCCCGCCGCTCCGGCTCCCGGCGCAGGCTGATCGCGGTCCTCGACGGCAGGCGGTATCTGGACCTGCTCATCACCCTCGACACGCTCCTCGCCACCCCGCCGCTGCTCAAGGCCGCCTCGGGCGAACCGGAGAGGGTGATCTCCAAGGCCGTACGCAAGGACTTCGACAAGCTGTCCGGCCTCGTCTCGGAGGCCATCGAGCTGCCGCCCGGGCCCGACCGCGACCTCGCGATCCACGAGGCCCGCAAGAAGGCCAAGCGCACCCGGTACTCGGCGGAGACGGCCACCCCGGCCCTCGGCAAGCCCGCGAAGAGCCTGTCGAGCGCCATGAAGTCCCTCCAGAGCCTGCTCGGCGAGCACCAGGACAGCGTCATGGCCCGTGAGGCCCTGCGTGACGTCGCCACGCAGGCGCACGCGGCGGGGGAGAACGCCTTCACGTACGGGGTGCTGTACGGGCGCGAGGAGCGGTCCGCCGACGGCGTCGAGGCGGACCTGCCGGGGGCGTGGGAGGCGATCCGGAGCGGGGTGCTCCGCTGACCCGGCCGGCCGGTCCTGGCGACTGACCCGGACTCGGACGAGATCGTCGGGGCGGACGAGGGGTGGCTCCGCGCACGTTACGCTGGATGGTCACCCCTGTCGGATCTCACCCCACCAAAGGTTTGCGAGATGTCTGCCGAAGTCGCTGCATCGGTGTTCCCGCAGCTCGAAGCTCTGCTCCCGCATGTGCAGAAGCCGATCCAGTACGTCGGCGGAGAGCTCAACTCCACGGTCAAGCCCTGGGAGACCACTGACGTCCGCTGGGCACTCATGTACCCGGACGCGTACGAGGTCGGACTTCCCAACCAGGGTGTCATGATCCTTTACGAGGTCCTGAACGAGCGTGAGGGCGTCCTCGCCGAGCGCACGTACAGCGTGTGGCCGGACCTGGAGGAGCTGATGCGCGAGCACCGGGTCCCGCAGTTCACGGTGGACAGCCACCGCCCGGTGAAGGCCTTCGACGTGTTCGGCCTGTCCTTCTCCACGGAGCTGGGCTACACGAACATGCTCACGGCGCTGGACCTGGCGGGGATTCCGCTGGAATCGAAGGATCGGGGGTTGGACGACCCGATCGTGCTGGCCGGCGGCCACGCTGCCTTCAACCCCGAGCCGATCGCCGACTTCGTCGACGCGGTGATCATCGGTGACGGCGAGCAGGCCGTGCTCGACATGACCGACATCATCCGCGCCTGGAAGGCGGAGGGACAGCCGGGAGGCCGCGAGGAGGTCCTGTTCCGCCTCGCCAAGACGGGCTCGGTGTACATCCCGGCGTTCTACGACGTCGAGTACCTCGCCGACGGCCGGATCGCCCGTGTGGTCCCGAACAAGTCGGGCGTCCCGTGGCGGGTGTCGAAGCACACGGTCATGGACCTGGACGAGTGGCCGTACCCGAAGCAGCCCCTCGTGCCGCTGGCCGAGACGGTCCACGAGCGCATGTCGGTGGAGATCTTCCGCGGCTGCACGCGCGGCTGCCGCTTCTGCCAGGCGGGCATGATCACCCGCCCGGTGCGCGAGCGCTCCATCACGGGCATCGGCGACATGGTGGAGAAGGGCCTGAAGGCGACGGGCTTCGAGGAGGTCGGCCTGCTGTCCCTGTCCTCGGCGGACCACTCGGAGATCGGCGACATCGCGAAGGGCCTGGCGGACCGGTACGAGGAGGACAAGATCGGCCTGTCCCTCCCGTCGACCCGCGTGGACGCCTTCAACGTGGACCTGGCGAACGAGCTGACGCGCAACGGGCGCAGGTCCGGTCTCACCTTCGCGCCCGAGGGCGGCTCGGAGCGCATGCGCAAGGTCATCAACAAGATGGTCTCGGAAGAGGACCTGATCAGGACGGTCTCCACGGCGTACGGCAACGGCTGGCGCCAGGTGAAGCTGTACTTCATGTGCGGCCTGCCGACGGAGACGGACGAGGACGTCCTCCAGATCGCGGACATGGCGATGAACGTGATCGCCGAGGGCCGCAAGGTCTCCGGCCAGAACGACATCCGCTGCACGGTGTCGATCGGCGGCTTCGTCCCCAAGCCCCACACCCCCTTCCAGTGGGCCCCGCAGCTGTCGGCGGAGGAGACGGACGTACGTCTCGGAAAGCTCCGCGACAAGATCCGCGGCGACAAGAAGTACGGCCGCTCGATCGGCTTCCGCTACCACGACGGCAAGCCGGGCATCGTCGAGGGCCTGCTGTCGCGCGGCGACCGTCGGATCGGTGCGGTCATCCGCGCGGTCTACGAGGACGGAGGCCGCTTCGACGGCTGGCGCGAGCACTTCTCGTACGACCGCTGGATGCAGTGCGCCGAGAAGACGCTCCCCGCCTTCGGCGTCGACGTCGACTGGTACACGACGCGCGAGCGCACCTACGAAGAGGTCCTCCCCTGGGACCACCTGGACTCCGGCCTCGACAAGGACTGGCTCTGGGAGGACTGGCAGGACTCCCTCGACGAGACAGAGGTCGAGGACTGCCGCTGGACGCCTTGCTTCGACTGCGGGGTGTGCCCACAGATGGACACCTCCATCCAGATCGGCCCCACGGGCAAGAAGCTGCTCCCACTGACGGTCAAGAAGGATCCTGCGACGAGCGGGCACGTTCACTGATGTGAGTGAGGCGTCGGGGCGCATCGTGGAGGTGCTGGGGGACGGCGGCGGCAGCGAGGAAGGGGCGGCTGCCGTCCTGAGGGCGCTCGGCGCTCAGAGTAGGCGGCAGGAGATCGTGCGGGAGGCGCCGAGAACGTCTCTGCAGCCTCCTGGGGGCTCGACGGCTGTCCAGTCCGAGGTGGAGTGGGTCTTGAGGGGCTGACGGCCTGGGAGCGTCGTACTCGGCGCCTGTGTCATCTGAGTGGCTGCTTTCAGATCGCGAGGCGCGCCCTTGCTTCCTAGCGTGGCGATATCCGCTGCGGAGAGCGTCAGTTCCTCGTTCATATGGGACTTGTCCCCACCTCGGGAGTTGTCCGAGAAGCAGGCTAGGGAGACGAGCGATCCAACTCTGATCGCCGTTCCGTCTCGCGCGTTGCGTGCCCTGCCATCTCGCGCGATCGCTTGGCCTGGTGCTCCCCTTCTTCCCGCTACCGGGGCTTGTCCAGTCGTCGGTTCAAGCTCCTTGCCAGGGGCGGGCGCACTATCGTCGCGAACATGAAGGTCCGTCACAAGGTCCGCGTGGTTCTGCTCGATGGTGATCATCTGGTGTTCTTGCGCCGAGGATGGCCGGGTGGCGTCCCGTTCTGGACGACCGTCGGCGGGAGCGTCGAGCCCCACGATGCGGACTTTGAGGCGGCGCTGCGTCGTGAAGTCATGGAGGAGATCGGCGCCCGGATCGGTCCTGCCACCGAGTTCCTGACGCTGACCGAACCGGGCGGGACGACCACTGTCGTAGAGCACTACTTTCTCGCCGACTTGCTGGACATGCGGCTGGACCGCCGCCACGGTCCCGAACTCGATTCACCCGACACGGGCGACTTCGAGCCGGTTCGCGTCGCGCTGCGAGTGCCGGCCGTGACTGCACTCGATCTCCAGCCGACCGAGCTCGCCGAGTACGTCCTTGAGCACGTCAAGGCATGGAGAGTCCGATAGCCGGCGCCACTCGACGAATTCCGTCGCGGAGGATCAGTCGGTCGTGAGCGAGGGCTCTCGCACGAGCGGGTATCCGATCGTTGCCGCCTCCCGCGCGACATCCTCGACGGATGCCGTGGGGTTGAGACCGGCGATCAGGGCCCGGTCGAGGGGACGCAGGTCGTAGACGTGGCGTATGGCGTCGATGGAGATGGTGGTCTCGTAGTAGTCCTCGCCGAATGCCTGAAAGGCTTCTGGCGTTGGGTCGACGAGTAGCTCGAACAGCCATGTGGAGCCGTCGGGGTCGGGATGTCCGTCGGGGAAGTCGACCTGTCCGGCCTGCCAGTGGTCGGCCTCGGCCTCGCGCCACAGGCATGCCGTCACTACAGGGGTGCCGTTCTCGTCCGTGAAGGCAGGTTCGTGGACGTAGCGCTGGAAGATCGACGGGACGGAGTCCACCACTCCGGGCCATGTCCGGGGGACGTCGTCGTGATGGTACGGACTGAGCGGGGACTCGTGATCGAAGCCCCGTACGTATGCGCCGACGGGCGAGAAGACGATGTCGAACTCGTCCCCTGACCCGTTCCTCATCGAAGCGAGCTCTTCGGTCTGTGACCACGTCGAGTTGAACGAGTAGAACCGCTCGCCAGCGGGGTTCAGGACGGCCTCCACCATTGCCATGGAGCGGCAGAGATTTCGTAGGGCAGGGACATCTGGCAGTACCCGGGCGACATCGTGAACAGTCATGCGGCACATCCAAGCGGACGCCACCGACAGGTCCCCGGCCGCGGGTAGGCGGATGGCCATGTTCCGGAGCGCCGGAGTTCCGCTTTTCGTGAGGTGGCCTGCCCTCGGATGGACACCTCGATCCAGATCGGCCCCGGCCGTCCCCTGACTGGCCGCTCTCGGTTCGCGCGGTGCCTTGTGGCTTCCTAGCGTGGCGTTGTCCGCTACGGAGGAGGCAGCCATGGCCGGGGTTCCGCAGAAGCCGCGGCGGAGCCGTGCGTGTCTGTGGGGTTGCGTCGGGGCTCTGGCCGCGGTGGTCGTCATCGTCGTTGTCGTGGTCGTACTGGTTGTCGCGCTGGCAGGTTCGGACGGGAGCCCCGAGAATCCGCCGTCGGCCGATGTGAGGGTCACGTCCTGCGGCGTCGATGCGGCAACGCGGCTGCCGTCGGCCGGACTTGAGATCCACAACCACAGCTCCAAGACCTCGACGTACGGCGTCACGGTCGAGTTCAGGGCCCCGAACGGAACGCGTCTGTCCGAGGGGGCTGCCCTGTCCCTGACCGTCGCGCCCGGTCAGAAGGTGACGACCACGGCTGCCGGTAAGGACCAGGTCACTCAGAAAGTGACGTGCAAGGTGACGAAGGTGAACCGGATCGCGGGCTGAGCCGCCCCGCATGTGCCTCGTGCGCCTCCGTGAAGTGGAGGAGGGGCGGGTGATCGCGCACTAGAGTCGTCTGGTTACGGTCGGTTGTGGGTCGGGGTTCGGGGGCAGGGCCTCGGAGTTGTGGGGGAGGGCCTGTAGGGCATGAGTCGTCGCTCCAATGGGTTGGTCGGGATCTGGGCCGAGGTGCAGCGGCAGCAGCAGCGTCAGGTGGAGGAGCGGGCGCGGCAGGAGAGGGAGTTCGAGCGGCAGCAGCGGTTCCAGCAGCGGGAGTTGGCGCGCAGTCGGCGTGAGCATCAGGCCGCGTACCGGCAGCAGCGGGAGGCCGACGCGAGGCGGCGTACCGAGGAGTTGGACGCGCGGGTCGAGGTCTTGCGGGGGTTGCTGGCCGCCGGGTGCCGGGCGCCGGCCTTCGGGACCGCGCAGCTCGCCCGCGCAGAGCAGGTGGAGCCCTTCACGCCCGGGCCGTTGGCGTACCCGAGGCCGATGCCTGATCCGAATCAGTATCAGGCGCAGGGTGGTTGGGGGCTCGGTGCCGGGCGGCGGGCCCAGGCGCAGGCCGAGGCGCGCGCCCGGTTCGAGCGCGACTGGCAGGCCGCGCAGGCCGCGGAGGGGCAGCGGCTGCAGCAACTGGCCGCCTACCAGCGGCAGTACGAGCAGTGGGCCGGCGCCCGGTTGAGTGAAATCCGTCAACACAACGCCGGTGTCGCCGAGATGGCCGCCGGGCTCCGCGACGGTGACCCCGAGGCGGTGGTGGAGTACTTCTCCGCGGCCCTCTACGCCTCCTCCGCGTGGCCCGAGGACCTGCCGCGCCAGGTGACGGCCGCGTACGACTCGTCCGCGCGGCAGCTGGTGCTCAACTGGGAGCTGCCCGGGTACGGCGTCGTCCCCGAGGTGAAGCTCGTGCGGTACATGCCCGGCGCCGATCAGGACAAAGAGGCACCCCGGCCGGCTTCCCAGCGCCGCGGGCTGTACCGGGACGTGCTCGCGCAGTGCGTGCTCCTCGTCCTGCACGATCTCTTCGCGGCGGACGAGTTCGGGGCGCTGGAGTCGGTGGCGCTCAACGGGTTCGTCGACGACCACGACCCGGCGACGGGCAGGCAGGCACGGATCTTCCTGGCCACGGTCATGGCGTCCCGCTCCGTCTTCACGGGGCTCCGTCTGGAGCAGGTCAGCGCCGTCGACTGCCTGGTGGACGGGTTACGGGGGCAGCTGTCGGCACGGCCCGACCAGCGTGCGGTCGTACGGCCCGGCCGGCGGCCCGAGGACGTCGGCAACGGCGTCGTCACCCACGGGGGCGACGAGGAGCCGGATCTGTACGAGATGGACCCGGTCGCCTTCGAGTCGCTGGTCGCGGAGCTGTTCCGGGCCATGGGCATGCAGGCCGTGACGACGCAGCGGTCGAACGACGGCGGTGTGGACGTCGACGCGCTGGACCCGACGCCGATCCGGGGCGGCAAGATCGTCGTGCAGGTGAAGCGCTACCGCAACACCGTGCCGCCGACCGCCGTCCGCGACCTGTTCGGCACGGTCCAGGACGCGGGCGCCAACAAGGGCGTCCTCGTCACCACCTCCGGCTTCGGCCCCGGTTCGCACACCTTCGCCAACGGCAAGCCCCTGGAACTCGTCGCGGGCAACGAACTCGTCGACCTCCTGCACCGGCACGGGCTGCGCGGCCGGCTCGGGGGCTCGGGCAGCCCGATTCCCGCCCAGCGCACACCGGATGGACGGACACCGGCAGGACGTACATCGGAGGGACGCACACCGGGCGCCGACGAGGACGGGGCGGGCGACCACAACAGGCTGGGCATGTTCTGGACCGGCCAGGTCGCCCTGGACGTCTGCGCGCTCGTCTGCCACGGCAACCGGGTGCTGAGCGACGAGCACTTCGTCTTCTTCAACAACCCGCGGACACCGGACGGTACGGTCCGCGCGCTCGCCGCCGCCGCACCGGACAAGGCGGCGATCGGCGTGTCCTTCGACGCGTTGCCCGAGGGCGCCGACCGGCTCGTCCTCGTCGCCGCCGTCGACCCCGAGATCAACCCCGAAGCGGACCTCTCCGGCTTCACCGAGGCGGGCATCCGCCTGTCGGACGCCTCGGGAACCGAGCTGGGCCGCCTCGACGTCTCCGACGGCCGCGCCGACGAGACCGCGCTGGTCCTGGGCTCCTTCCGCCGCCGAGCGGGCGGCGACTGGGACTTCGTACTCGGCGGCAAGGGGTACCGGGGCGGCTTGGAGGAACTGATCCGGGAGTACGGGATCGACGTGGACTAGCGTCCTCGCCGCGCCGGGCGAAGGCTCCGGTCCATGGCCGGTCCATGGTGGAAAAGCCGTGGCCGGACCTCGCCCGGGCCCGCCACAATGAGGCGATGCCGCAGCTCATCAGCCCCGACCCCCGGTTCCGGACCGCCTTCCTCGATGCCGTGCGCGAAAACGTGGCCGAGGGGGAGTACTTCGGCGACACCCTCAAGCGGGAGCTCGCCGTGTACGGCGACAACTGGCAGCAGCCGGACGGCTTCGCGCGCTATGTCGCGGCGATCCGTGAGGAGGAGTTGGAGGAGGGGCGGCGGCCCGAGGGCTTCGTACCGAGCAGCTGGTTCTGGTACGTGGACGGGGACGACTATCTGGGCCGGATCCAGATACGGCACCGGTTCACCCCTCATCTGCGCGACTTCGGCGGCCACATCGGCTACGGCGTACGGCCGACGGCGCGCAGAAGGGGGTACGCCACGGCCATGCTCCGGGACGTCCTGCCGCACGCGCGTGACCTCGGGCTCGACCGGGTCCTCGTCACCTGTGACACCACCAACGTCGGCTCCCGCAAGGTGATCGAGGCCAATGGTGGAGAGTTCGAGGACGAACGCGGCGGAATGCTGCGGTTCTGGATCCATACGGGCCCTTGATGCGTCCTCGTTGATATGGACCTGGAGAAGTCGTCGCAGCCCGCGCCGCGTGAGTCGCCCGGGCTGCGTGGGATTCCCGCGCAGCCCGAGTCGCCCGTGGCGTCCGGTGCACATGGTGCGCACGGTGTGCCCGCGCGGCAGGACGCCGCTCCCGAAGGCTGCCTCGCCGTCGCCATCCGTATTCCGGTGCGGATCGTGGTGCTGGTGCTGGTCGTGCCGGTACGGATGGTGTGGGACGCGTTGGTCGTCGGTGGGCGTTTCCTCAGGGACGCGCTGTTCCGGCCGCTGGGGCGGGCGTTCATGTGGGTGTTCGCGCCTGTGGGGCGGGCGTTCGTGTGGCTGGTCGAGGGGATCGCGACCGTCGTCGCGTGGGTGCTGACCGGCTTCGGGTACGCCCTGGCGTGGCTGGGCAAGCTGGTGTTCGTCTGGCCGTGGGTGGGGCTCTGGCGGTACGTGGCCCTGCCGCTGGGCCGTGCCCTCGCCTGGCTCGGGAACGTGCTGCTCGTCGTCCCCGCCGTCTGGCTGTACCAGCGCGTGCTGACGCCCGTCGGACACGGAGTGGTGTGGGCACTGCGGGGGATCGGGGCCGGGTGCGCCTGGCTGTGGCGGGTGTCGGTCGTCGCTCCCGCCGGGTGGATCTACCGGGCGCTGCTCGCGCCGACCGGGCGGGGGTTCGCCTGGGCCGCGCTGGGGTTGTGGGGCGCCATCACATGGGCCGGCCGCGGTGTGTGGGCGGGCGTGACATGGGCTTCCCGGGGCCTCTGGGTCGGCGTCGTATGGGTCGCGAGTGGTCTGTGGGCCGGCATCACATGGATCGGCGCGGGGCTGTGGGCCGCCATGACATGGATCGGGCGTGGGATCTGGGCGGGGGTGACCTGGACCGCCATGGTCGTCGGGACGCTCCTGCGGTGGATCTTCGTCGTGCCCGCGGTCGCGCTGTGGCGCTGGGTGCTTGCCCCCATCGGGCGGGGCATCGCCGTCGTCGCCCGGGAGATCGGCGAGGCCCTGGGGCACGCGTGGCGCGTCGCCGGGTACATCTCCCTCGCCGTCGGACGCTTCCTCGGGCGACTCTTCCGGTGGATCTTCGTGGAGCCGGTGCGATGGGCGTACAAGTGCGTGCTCACCCCCGTCGGACACCTCGTACGGGACGCCGTCTGGCGGCCCGCCGCGGAGGCCGCCCGGAGCGTGGGCCGTACCACCCGGCAGGCCCTCGCGAGCGCCCGTGAGACGGCGCGGCAGACCCGGGCCGACATCCGGCGCATGCTGTTCGGAGCGCCGCGCGAACCCGAGCCGGTCGCCCTGTCCAAGCCCCGGAGCGAGCCCGAGCCGGTGCTACTGGCCAAGCCCGGCGGCGGCCCGCGGTCCGGGCCGGACCGCTCCCGAGGGGAACCTGTGGGCGCCGAGGCACGTACTCTAGGTAGCAGTACGACCGCTCTCACGAAGGACTGAACGACACTGGGCAAGCGACAGCCCGAAGGCCCGCCGCCCGCACCCGCGGTGCAGCGCATTCGTCTGCGCTACACCAAGCGCGGCCGCCTCCGGTTCACCAGCCACCGCGACTTCCAGCGTGCCTTCGAGCGTGCGCTGCGCCGCGCCGAGGTGCCCATGGCGTACTCGGCGGGGTTCACCCCACACCCGAAGGTGTCGTACGCCAATGCCGCACCCACCGGCACGGGCAGTGAGGCCGAGTACCTGGAGATCGCGCTCACCGACGCGCGCGACCCCGAGAAGCTGCGACTGCTCCTCGACGAGTCGATGCCTGTCGGGCTCGACATCATCGACGCCGTGGAGGCCCGTACGTCGGGTCTCGCCGACCGGCTCACCGCGTCCGTATGGGAGCTGCGCCTCGACGGCGTGACCCCCGAGGACGCGGAGCGCGCGGTCGACGCCTTCACGTCGGCCGAGACCGTCGAGGTCCAGCGAAAGATGAAGAACGGCATGCGCACCTTCGACGCCCGCGGCGCGGTCGTGAGCCTGGAGGCGCACACAGCACAACCCGAGGCACAGAAGTCACAGCCTGAGACGCACAGTCCACAGCCTGATAGGCCGACCGACCAGGCCTGTGCGATACTGCGGCTGGTTGTTCGGCACGTGACGCCTGCCGTTCGACCTGACGACGTCCTGTCCGGTCTCCGAGCTGTGGCCGACCTGGCGCCGCCGGTCCCCGCAGGGGTGATCAGGCTGGCGCAGGGGCTTTTCGATGAAGAGACCGGCACGGTGACCGACCCGCTCGCGCCCGACCGCGAGGCAGTGGCTGCCGCCTCACCCACGGCCGCGACCGCTGCCGCCGCGAAGGCGCCGGCGTAAGGAAGGTCCCGCGTAAGGACGTACGTCGAAGCGCCGCCCTCGTATCCGGGAGCCACCTGGTTCGGGCAGCGCACCGACCAGAAGACTTTCGCCAGGCCGTACGCACACATGGCGTACGGAACCGGCGAGACAGGACACAGAGAGCTCCCGTGCGGCGCCCGCGCCCCGGACGGCGGCACCGCGCATCGCGCGAGCCGCGGACGTCACCGGATCCGCGGCGCCCGGGAGCCTGACGGGAGATCCACCCGCATGCTCGAACCGACCGAACCCGCTGAGCCCTCCAAGGGCTCCGAGAACAGCACCCCCAGCGACACCCTGCCGCCGCGCAGGCGTCGTCGCGCCGCGTCCCGCCCCGCGGGACCGCCCGCCGGGAACACCGAGGGCGAGAGCGTGGCCGAGACCACCGCGCCGGCCATACCGGCCGTGAGCTCCACCGATCTCGCGACGGAGGAGCCGGAGGAGACCGAAGAGGCGGCTGTGGCCGCTGAAGCGGTGGCCCCCGAGAAGGCGGTCACTGAGACGTCTGTCACCGACGCGCCCGCGGCTGAGGCCGCCGCACCTGCCGTACAGGCGGAGCCCGCGGCCGACGAGGCTGCCCCGGCACCGCGTACGCGCCGTCGCGCCACCCGTCGTGCGTCCGCTCCCGCCGGTGCGCCGCAGGCCGCCGAGGCGGCTGAGAGCGCCGGGCCCGACGCGCCCGCCGTGACCGAAGAGGTCGTCGCCGCTCCTGCCGTACAGGCGGAGCCCGAGGCGCCCGCCGCCGAGCCCGTGGCCGAGGAGGCCGCTCCGGCGCCGCGTACGCGCCGTCGCGCCACGCGCCGCGCCACCGCACCCGCCGGTGCGCCCACGGAGAACAGCACCGAGGCCGCCGAGGCTGTCGTGACCACGACCACCGCCCCGGCCGCCGCCGAAGCCGAAGAGGCGCCGGCCGTCGAGGCCGAGGACGCCGCCCCCAAGGGCCGTACCCGCCGCCGGGCCACCCGTCGGGCCACCGCGCCCACCGGTGCGCCGCAGGCCGAGGCCGAGGTACCCGCGACGGCGCCCGCCGAGGCCGCCGCCGAGACCCCCACCGCGACCGAGCCCGTCGAGGCCGATGTCCGCGACGAGCGCAGGGAGGCCCCCGTGGCCGCTGCCAAGAACGACCGGGCCCCCGAGGCCGACACCACCACCGACGCCGAGGACGGCGCCCCGCGCCGCGCCCGCCGCCGTGCCACGCGCAAGGCCGCCGGAGGCTTCGCGGCGCCCCCGCCGGACAAGAGCGCGGAGACCGAGAAGGACTCCTCGCGGCGCCCCGCGCGTCCCGCGGTCGCCGTGTTCCAGGCGCCCGTCTTCACCGAGCCGATGTTCCAGACGCCGGAGCGCGCCGCGGCCGCCGCCGCTGCCGAGGCCGCCGAGGAGCCCGAGGAGGTCGTGGAGCCGGTCCAGGAGGCCCCGGCCCCCGTCGCCGAGGATGAGACCGGCGGACCGCGCAGGCGCCGCCGCAGGAAGGCCGAGGAGCCCGCCGCCCCCGTGGCGGAGGCCCCCGAGCCCGAGGAGGAGCCCGTCGACGAGGAGTCCGCGGAGGACACCGCCGACGACTCCGCCGAGGGTGACGACGGCGAGGAGACCGGTTCGCGCCGTCGGCGCCGCCGTGGCGGCCGTCGCCGCCGCCGGGGCGAGTCCGCCGAGGCGGACGGCGACTCGGGTGACGGAGACGACTACGCCACCGAGCAGTCCGACCGGTCCGAGCGCTCCGAGCAGGCGTCCCAGGACGCCGAGGACACCGCCGAGCAGACCGAAGAGGACGCCGAGGACGAGCGCGAGGACGCGGGCGGCTCCAGTAGCAGCCGGCGCCGTCGGCGCCGTCGTCGTCGCGCCGGTGACTCCTCCGGCGAGGCCGAGTCGGGCGACAACGACCCCGAGCGCACGGTCGTCAAGGTCCGTGAGCCGCGCAGCAAGAGTCAAGAGCGGGCCGACGCCTCGGACGAGGTGCAGTCCATCAAGGGCTCGACCCGTCTGGAGGCCAAGAAGCAGCGCCGCCGCGAGGGGCGCGAGCAGGGCCGCCGCCGCGTTCCGATCATCACCGAGGCCGAGTTCCTGGCCCGCCGTGAGGCCGTCGAGCGCGTGATGGTCGTCCGCCAGAGCGGCGAGCGCACCCAGATCGGCGTCCTGGAGGACGGCGTGCTCGTCGAGCACTACGTCAACAAGGAGCAGGCCACCTCGTACGTCGGCAACGTCTACCTGGGCAAGGTCCAGAACGTGCTGCCGTCGATGGAGGCCGCCTTCATCGACATCGGCAAGGGCCGCAACGCCGTGCTGTACGCCGGTGAGGTCAACTTCGAGGCGCTGGGCATGGCCAACGGCCCCCGCCGCATCGAGAGCGCACTGAAGTCCGGCCAGTCGGTCCTCGTGCAGGTCACCAAGGACCCGATCGGCCACAAGGGCGCCCGCCTCACCAGTCAGGTTTCCCTCCCCGGCCGCTACCTGGTCTACGTGCCCGAGGGCTCGATGACCGGCATCAGCCGCAAGCTGCCCGACACCGAGCGCGCGCGCCTGAAGACCATCCTCAAGAAGATCGTCCCCGAGGACGCGGGCGTCATCGTGCGCACCGCCGCCGAGGGCGCGAGCGAGGACGAGCTGCGCCGTGACGTCGAGCGGCTCCAGGCGCAGTGGGAGGACATCCAGAAGAAGGCGAAGGGCGGCAACGCGCCGACGCTGCTCTACGGCGAGCCGGACATGACCGTCCGCGTCGTCCGCGACATCTTCAACGAGGACTTCACCAAGGTCATCGTGAGCGGCGACGAGGCCTGGGAGACCATCCACGGTTACGTCGCCCATGTCGCCCCCGACCTGGCCGACCGCCTGTCGAGGTGGACCTCCGAGGTCGACGTCTTCGCGACGTACCGGATCGACGAGCAGCTCGCCAAGGCGCTGGACCGCAAGGTCTGGCTGCCGAGCGGTGGTTCGCTGGTCATCGACAAGACCGAAGCGATGATCGTCATCGACGTCAACACCGGCAAGTTCACCGGTCAGGGCGGCAACCTCGAAGAGACGGTCACCAGGAACAACCTGGAGGCGGCCGAGGAGATCGTGCGCCAGCTGCGGCTGCGCGACCTCGGCGGCATCGTCGTCATCGACTTCATCGACATGGTCCTGGAGTCCAACCGGGACCTGGTGCTGCGCCGCCTCCTGGAGTGCCTGGGACGCGACCGTACGAAGCACCAGGTCGCCGAGGTCACCTCGCTGGGCCTCGTCCAGATGACCCGTAAGCGGGTCGGCCAGGGCCTGTTGGAGTCGTTCTCCGAGACCTGCGTCCACTGCAACGGCCGTGGCGTGATCGTGCACATGGAGCAGCCGACCTCCGCCGGAGGCGGCGGCAAGCGCAAGAAGCGCGGCCGTGGCGGCGCCGACCAGACCCACGATCACGAGCACACGCACGACGCGGAGACGGCCGAGCCCGACGAGACGGAAGCCGAGGTCGCCGCGGAGGCCGCCGAGCCGGTCGCGCTTCCCGAGCCCGAGTTCGTACCGGACGAGGATCTCTACAGCAGTGCCGCCGAGGCGGAGGCCGCGGCCACGCGGGGCCGTTCGCGGCGTCGTGCCGGCAGGCGCGCGTCGGCCCCGGCGGGCGCGCCGAGGTCCGAGAGCCGCCGGTCCGAGCGTCGCTCGGAGGCTCCGACGGCCCAGTCCGTGACGTCGGAGGACGAGACCGAGCGTCCCGTGCAGCCCGAGCCGGCCGCCACCGCGCAGGCCGAGCCCGTCGCCGCCGAGGACCCGGTGGTCGAGGCCCCCGCGGCCGCGGCCCCCGCCGCCGAGGACGCCGCGCCCAAGGGGCGTACGCGCCGTCGGGCGACTCGCAAGGCCACCGCGCCCGCCGGTTCGCCCAAGGCCGCGGAGGAGGCCGTGGTGACCGTCACCGAGCCGGTCGCCGCACCCGTCGAGCCCAAGGCGGAGCCGGTCGCCGAGTCGCAGCCGGAGCCCGCCACGGACAGCGCCGCCCCGCCGCGGGCGCGCCGCCGTGCGGTCCGTAAGGCCACCGCTCCCACCGCGTCCGCGGAGACGGCCGTCATGGTCGTCCCCTCGGCCTCGGCGGAGGCTCCCGCGGAAGCCCGGACGGAGGCCGCCGAGGCGCCTGCCGAGGCCCCCGCGGAGGCGTCCGGCGACGGAGAGGCCCCGGCCAAGAAGACGGCCCGTAAGGCGGCCAAGAAGGCGCCCGCGAAGAAGGCCGCCGCGAAGAAGACGACGACGGCCAAGAAGACGGCCGCGAAGAAGACCGTGGCCAAGAAGACGGCGAAGACCGCCAAGACGGCCACGAAGTCGACGTCGAAGAAGACCGCGGCGGCGGAGCAGCAGACTCCGTCCACCGTCACGGCCTCCACCGACGAGGGCTGAGCACCCGCATAACCGAAGACGCCCCCTGGCCCGCGGTCCGACCGCAGGCCAGGGGGCGTTCGGCTGCTCGGACGACGGTCCGTCAGGGGAACTGAACTGCCATGATTTCCACCCGATTTGGTGGCTCCTGACATGTTTTCAGGAGTATCACGGTCATCACAATCACCCCCCGCCTCTTGGAAGGCGATCATCTACCTGTAAAACTCATGCAGTCATAGGCGTGAACACACGGGTGCGCGTTGGGGAGAACGTTCACACGTGTCAGGGGAGGGGATTGGAATGGCGCGCGTGCGCCTGAAGGGCACTGGGCGACACCGTGCCGTAAAGCCGGTCAAGGGCGGGCGCCAGGTCGTCGCGCTGGCCACGGTGCTGTCCGCGGCGGGCGGACAGGCCGTCATGTCGGCGGGTACCGCGCAGGCCGTGGACAACCCGGCGTGGACCGAGGGGCCGATCTTCAACGACCCGCTCGGCACGGCCGACGAGCAGACCGCGATCCGTACGAGGCTCATCGAGCTGACGAACGCCGCGCTGCCCGGCTCCACGATCAAGGTCGCCGTCTACCACGTGTGGGAGGCGTCGGTCGTCAACGCGCTCGTGGCGGCGAAGAACCGCGGCGTCGACGTGCAGGTGCTGCTCGACGAGTCCAGCATCAGCGACCGCCCCACCAACACCGCGTACGGCACGCTGGCCTCGGGGCTCGGCACGGACCGTACGCAGAGTTCGTACGTGGCGACCTGCCCGGAGAACAAGTCGTGCCTCGGCGACCCGAAGTTCGGGCAGTCGATCATGCACAACAAGTTCTGGCTGTTCTCGGCGGTCAAGGGCGCCACGAACGTGGTCGTCGAGACCACCTCGAACTCCACGCCGTCGGCGCACACCAAGTTCTTCAACGACGCGCTGCTGCTGCCGAACAACCCGACGATGTACGACGCGTACGCGGACTACTTCGACACGATGGTCGCGCAGGACTGGGAGTCCTGGAACTACCGCACGGTGAGCAACGGCCTCTACAAGGCGTACTTCTTCCCGCGGGCCGGCAACACCCGGGCCACCGACACGGTGTACTCGATCCTCAACAACGTGACCTGCAAGTACAAGGACACCGCGGGGGTCACGCAGTCGACCAAGGTCCGGGTGGCGATCTTCAAGATCACACGGCTGGCCATCGCGGAGAAGCTGGTCTCGCTGAAGAAGGCGGGCTGCTCCGTGAGCATCGTCTACGCGGAGTCGGACAGCGCCAAGAGCAGCGGTGGTACCGCGGGCACGTGGGAGAAGCTGCACACCACCGGCGGCCCGACCGTGCGCTGCTACAACGACGACCGGGACCCGCTGAACCCCGGCCAGAAGCTGTCGACGCCGTACATCATCCACTCCAAGTACATCCTCATCGAGGGCATGTACGACGGCGTGAAGAACAAGGTCAGCTTCACCGGCTCCGGCAACTACACGGGCCCGGCGCTGCGCGAGAACGACGAGTCGATCGTGAAGGTCGACGACGACGCCGTGCACGACATGTACAGGGTCCACTTCGACCGGGTGGCCAAGGCGGCCTATCCGGGCACCGCGGACACCACGGACCTGTGCAAGGGCGTGAAGCCGCTGCCCGACGACGGTGAGAAGCCGACCACGTAGGTCCCGCGCAGGTCCCGCGTACGTACTGGTCGGGAGCGGCCCCCGACCCGGTTTGACCCCCAGGTCGGGGCCCCGTAACCTTGACCCTCGGTGTGTTCACTGACGCACCGCATTCCCGTAAACCTCTTCCTCCCGGTGGCTCGCGCCCCGGGAGAGGCCGCCTGCTTTCCTCGGCGGCTGGACTGCGGGGATTCCGATTTCGAGCGAGAGAGAGATCCGCGTGTACGCCATCGTGCGCAGCGGTGGTCGCCAGCACAAGGTTGCTGTCGGCGACATCGTTGAGGTTGACAAGATTTCCACTGCCAAGGTTGGCGACACGGTCGAGCTCTCGACCCTGCTCGTTGTCGACGGCGACGCCGTGACGAGCGACCCGTGGGTCCTTGCCGGCATCAAGGTCCAGGCCGAGATCGTGGATCACCACAAGGGTGTGAAGATCGACATCCTTCGCTACAAGAACAAGACCGGCTACCGCCGTCGTCAGGGCCACCGCCAGCAGTACACGGCGATCAAGGTCACTGAGATCCCCGCGGCTGCGAAGTAAGGGACTGAGGAGAGATGGCACACAAGAAGGGCGCATCGTCCACCCGGAACGGTCGCGACTCCAATGCTCAGCGGCTCGGCGTGAAGCGCTTCGGCGGTCAGGTCGTCAACGCCGGTGAGATCCTGGTCCGCCAGCGCGGCACCCACTTCCACCCCGGCGCGAGCGTCGGCCGCGGCAAGGACGACACGCTGTTCGCCCTCGCCGCCGGTGCGGTGGAGTTCGGTACCCACCGTGGCCGCAAGGTCGTGAACATCGTTCCGGTCGCCTGACCGGATCTTTCGCGAGGCGGACCTCACTTCCCGTACGGGAAGCGGGTCCGCCTTTCGCGTGTTTTAACTGAGTAGTGATCACTGAGCGGCGAAGGCCGCCGGGTGATCATCGATGAGAGATTTCCGTACGTAACTGGAGGCACATCCCATGACCACCTTCGTGGACCGCGTCGAGCTGCATGTCGCCGCGGGTAGCGGAGGTCACGGCTGTGCCTCCGTCCACCGGGAGAAGTTCAAGCCGCTCGGCGGCCCGGACGGCGGCAACGGCGGCCGTGGCGGTGACGTGATCCTGGTCGTCGACCAGTCCGTCACCACGCTCCTCGACTACCACCACTCCCCGCACCGCAAGGCCACCAACGGCAAGCCCGGCGAGGGCGGCAACCGCTCCGGCAAGGACGGCCAGGACCTGGTCCTGCCCGTGCCGGACGGCACGGTGATCCAGGACAAGGCGGGGAACGTACTCGCGGACCTGGTCGGCCAGGGCACCACCTTCGTCGCCGCACAGGGCGGCCGGGGCGGCCTCGGCAACGCGGCGCTGGCCTCGGCCCGCCGCAAGGCGCCCGGCTTCGCGCTGCTCGGCGTGCCCGGTGACCTCCAGGACATCGTCCTGGAGCTGAAGACCGTCGCGGACGTCGCGCTCGTCGGTTACCCGAGCGCGGGCAAGTCCTCGCTGATCTCGGTCCTGTCGGCCGCCAAGCCGAAGATCGCGGACTACCCCTTCACGACCCTCGTCCCCAACCTCGGTGTGGTGACGGCGGGTTCGACCGTCTACACGATCGCGGACGTGCCGGGACTGATCCCCGGGGCGAGCCAGGGCAAGGGCCTCGGCCTGGAGTTCCTGCGCCACGTGGAGCGCTGCGAGGTGCTCGTCCACGTCCTCGACACGGCGACCCTGGAGTCCGACCGTGACCCGGTCTCCGACCTCGACATCATCGAGGAGGAGCTGAAGCAGTACGGCGGCCTCGGCAACCGGCCCCGTCTGGTCGTCCTCAACAAGATCGACGTACCGGACGGCAAGGACCTGGCCGAGATGGTCCGCCCGGACCTGGAGGCGCGCGGCTACCAGGTCTTCGAGGTCTCGGCGGTGGCCCACACGGGCCTCAAGGAGCTCTCCTTCGCCCTCGCCGGCCTGGTCGGTGAGGCCCGTGCGGCGAAGCCCGAGGAGGAGGCCACCCGTATCGTCATCCGCCCGAAGGCGGTCGACGACGCCGGCTTCACGGTGGTCCGCGAGGACGACGGCCTCTACCGCGTACGGGGCGAGAAGCCCGAGCGCTGGGTCCGCCAGACCGACTTCAGCAACGACGAGGCCGTCGGCTACCTCGCCGACCGGCTCAACCGCCTCGGCGTCGAGGACTCGCTCATGAAGGCGGGGGCCAAGCACGGTGACGGGGTCGCCATCGGCCCCGAGGAGAACGCGGTCGTCTTCGACTGGGAGCCGACGGTCATGGCCGGCGCCGAGATGCTCGGTCGCCGTGGCGAGGACCATCGCTTCGAGGCACCTCGCCCCGCCGTCACCCGCCGCCGCGAAAAGCAGGCGGAACGGGACGAGGCGGACAAGGAGTTCGACGACTTCGACCCGTTCTAGGCCGACCTCGGGGGCGCCGCCCCCTGAACCCCCACGGGTTTGTACGCGCACTGCGGACCGGTGGAGCCGTTCGCGCAGTTCCCCGCGCCCCTAATAGCGGGCCCGTCTCCTTCAGGGGCGCGGGGAACTGCGCAAGCAACCCGGACTTTCAGGGGTGCGGGGAACTGCGCAAGCAACCTGGCCATTTAGGGGCGCGGGGAACTGCGCGGGTAACCCCGACCCACCCGCACCAGAAAAGGCACCCGCACCAGAAAACGCACCCACCAAGGAAGAGGGCCCGGAGAATCTCCGGGCCCTCTTCCACGCTCGCTCCCCGCGGCAGCGGTTACGCGTTGACGGAGTCGTCCGCCTCGTTCGGGTCCTGCGCAGCCTCCTCGGCCGCGTCCTCCTTCGCGGAGCGCGGCGCGGGGATCTCCGCGGCGAGGCGGGACTCCATGCGTACGCGCCGCTCGTCGGCCAGGGTGCACAGGTCGTCGATCGCCGCATTGAAGCGGGCCAGCGACGGCGGGTCGGACGGGCCGAGCAGGTGCTCCTTGAGCTCGGCACGGGCCGCCGTGAAGTGGTCCTTCTCCGGGTGGCGGACCGACTCCAGAAGTGCCGGAACACCCTCGGCCTTCGGCGACAGGATGGCGCCCGCGGACACGGTCGGGAAGCCCGTGCGGAACGCCGCCTCGGACATCCCCGAGGTGTTGGCGACCGCGTACGGCTTCTCGCTCGACAGCCAGTCGGAGACGACCGACGAGACATCGCTGATCAGCAGGTCCGCCTGGTTGAAGCAGGCGAAGATGGCCGGCCGCGCGTCCGTGATGATCTCGTGCTCCCACTCCGGGAAGGACGCCCAGTAGGCCTTCTCCCAGGCCAGCGTGGCCTCGACGATGGCCGCCTCGCGGTCACCGCGCGGCGCGCCCTGGAGCAGCATCCGCTCCATCTCGTCCGCGCTCTCACGGAAGTCGGTGGACGTGAGCTTGTCCAACTCGGCCGTGCGGCGCGTCAGTTCGGCGGCGGCACCGGCGTCCGGACGGGCGCCCGACCGCTTGGTGTTGGCCTCGCGGATCATCGCCATGATGCGCTGGTTCGCGGCGCCCGCGCGCGGGTCGACGGAACCGGTCATCGGGTGCGGCTTGTAGAGGAGCCGTACGCCCTCGTCGGCGAGCAGCCGCTTCACGATGTTCTCGCCGGCCAGCACCACCGAGGTGTTGCCGGGGTTGCCGTCCCAGCCCTCCCACGTGGGGGCGTACAGCACGGTCGTGTACGTGCCCGTCGGCGCCCCGGAGTAGGGGCGGATCGGCGCCAGCTGCGGGCGGCCGACCTCCACGATGTCCTTGTCCTCGACGCCGACCTCGGCCAGCGCGTACCGCTCGCGCGCCGCGGGACCGGCCACCCACACCTCGTCGTACGCCTTCGCGTACGGGTTGCAGGAGGACAGCTTGTCGGACTCGCCGTGGTTGATGAAGGCGTGCTTGATCGTGGGGATGCGCAGGACCTGCGAGGTCTTCGCGGCGTTGGCCGGGTGCAGCATCATCTTCAGCGTCGAGTTCTCCAGCGAGAACATCGTCGAGACCTTGGGGAAGCAGATGACCGGGACGTCCGTGGCGTCGATCTTCTGCACCATGAAGCGCTCACGCAGCACGATCAGCGGCTTCGCGTCGACCGAGGAGAGCGTGGAGAGCCACATGTTCGCCTGGTACGCGGAGGTCGTACCGCCCGAGAAGTACATGGCGACGGTCGGCCGGTAGTCGGCCAGCCACTTGTCCAGCCACTCCATGACCTTCTGCTCGCTCTTGGCGCGCTTCTTCGGCAGCAGCCAGGTGGCGAGGTAGACCGTGCCGCCGCCGATCAGGACGAGCGCGATGCCGACGCCGATGGCGCCCCAGTACGCGTCCGTGGTGGCCGCGGTGACCATCAGGCCGGCCGTGGTCGGGATCGAGAAGGTGAGCAGACGGTGACCCGGGCGACGGGCCAGGACGCGCGGCGGGGCGGCGCTCAGGCGCAGCGCGGACGCGTCGATGTTGCGGGTGACGATCGGCAGCGTACGGGTGCGGCGGACCACGACCGCGGCGGCCTGGCAGGCGAAGTGCAGGGCGTAGAACACGCACATCGCGATCAGCAGCGGAGCCTGCTCGCGCGTCGGGTTGATGCCCTCGATCCGCAGGAGCCCCACCAGGATCAGCATGTCGCGGAGCAACTGCCGGACCGTGACGTCGAAGCGGACCTTGCCCAGGAGCGAGAGCAGACCGGGGTCCCGGTACTGCAGGAACACGTCGAGGGCGAGCCCGGCGGCGCTCGCGGCGATGAACACCGGGACGTTCGGCAGCAGAGCGGAGACGATCTGCGCCGTGAAGAGCGCGAACATCGAGAGCAGCGCGGACAGCTGCACGATGCGGCGGGGGGCGAGTCCGGCGGAGGGCACGGAATGGGCTCCTGCGAGGGATGCGACGGATGGGGGGAAACAGGGGGTCGGCCTCGTCATGCCTCGCAAATCCCCGCGATTTCTCGCGGATCCTCGTGCGAGCGGGAAGCCGATCCCTGACCGTATGACTTCGGCGGGCCCGCTAGCAATCTTGCGTGAGATCATTCACCGTATTTCGGGGTAAAAAGACTGGAACCTGTGAGGTGGTTCTCTCGTCTTCCTCGCTCGGGTCTCCCGCGGCCCCCGCGCCGTCCGCCACTCGAAACGCGGCGGCGCCGGCCACCCTCGGTCACGTAGATTGCACAGACCGGGCTGGTCGGAACATTGGGGTACAGCGTGTCAGCGGCAAGGCAGGCGGCAGGGCGGGCGGCAAGTCAGGCAGAGGTACAGGCGGCGAGGCCGGGTGTGGCGGAGGCCCGCAGGATCGTCGTCAAGGTGGGCTCCTCTTCTCTGACCACCGCGTCCGGAGGTCTCGACGCCGACCGTGTGGACGCCCTCGTGGACGTCCTCGCCAAGGGCCGCAGCGGCGGTGAGAAGGAGATCGTCCTCGTCTCGTCCGGTGCCATCGCCGCGGGCCTCGCCCCGCTGGGCCTGCGCCGCCGTCCCAGGGACCTCGCCCGCCAGCAGGCCGCCGCCAGCGTCGGCCAGGGCCTCCTGGTCGCCCGCTACACCGCCTCCTGCGCCCGCTACGGCGTCCGCGTGGGCCAGGTGCTGCTCACCTCCGACGACATGAGCCGCCGCGCCCACCACCGCAACGCCTCGCGCACCCTCGACAAGCTCCTGGCGATGGGCGCCCTGCCGGTCGTCAACGAGAACGACACCGTCGCCACGGACGAGATCCGCTTCGGCGACAACGACCGGCTCGCCGCCCTCGTCGCCCACCTCGTCCGCGCTGACCTGCTGGTCCTCCTCTCCGACGTGGACGGGGTGTACGACGGCGACCCCGGCAAGCCCGGCACGTCACGGATAGCGGAAGTGCGCACCCCGGCCGACCTCTCGCACGTCGACATCGGCAGCGCGGGCAAGGCGGGCGTCGGCACCGGAGGCATGGTCACCAAGGTCGAGGCGGCCCGTATCGCGGCAGCGGCCGGGATCCCCGTGGTGCTGACGAGCGCGGTGCACGCCGCCGACGCCCTCGCGGGCCGGGACACCGGTACGTACTTCCACTCCACGGGCCGCCGCTCCGCCGACCGGCTGCTGTGGCTCCAGCACGCGTCAACCCCGCAGGGCGCCCTCACCCTCGACGACGGGGCCGTGCGCGCGGTCGTCGAGCGGCGTACGTCCCTGCTGCCGGCCGGAATCGCGGCCGTCGAGGGCGACTTCGCCGCGGGCGATCCCGTCGAACTGCGCGACAGCGCGGGGCGGGCGGTCGCCCGGGGGCTGGTGAACTTCGACGCCAAGGAGATCCCCCAGCTGATCGGCCGCTCCACGCACGAGCTGGCCCGCGAGCTGGGTCCCGCGTACGAACGCGAAGTCGTACACAGGGACGATCTGGTGCTGCTCCACCCGTAAACGGCCGAAAGGAAGGCCCCCGCCGGTGGACGTTCAGTAAAACCGTCACACGGAGGCTTCCCACCTGCTCAACTTTGTTTCAGGGAGACCCCCTCAGTCCGAGCGGACCCATTGCGTAAAGGAGGCCGTCGTGAGACGAGTGCGCCCTGGGGCGGCGGCGTCCCGCGGTGGTGTCGGCTCCCGGGTGGCCGGCGAGGAGCGGGCCCTCACCAGCGTCGCGGCCGGCGACACCTACGAGGTCGAGGAGCCGCACGACCTCCCGAGGCTCTGGCACGTTACGCTCAGCGTCTCGGGCGACGAGGCACCGCTGAAGGAGGTCAGGCGCGGTCTGGAACAGCTCGCCCACGACCATCCCTTTCTGCTGACCAGCCGCTATGCCAACGACCACGCGGAGATCCGCTACTGGGAAGAGGCCCGCGACCTGCACGACGCCGCCGCGGTCGCGCTGCGCCTGTGGGGCGAGCACCGCCAGACCGCGAAACTGCCGCCCTGGGAGATCGTCGGCCTGGAGGTCATCGACCGCGAGACCTACCACCAGCGCATCGCCGAGGGATACGGACCGCTGCCGGCGACACCTGTGGGCGTACACCCTTTCTAGGGGCATTTCAGGACCTGTCTCGCGGTGTGGGACAACGGCTGAACACCTCTCGCGGGCGCACTACCCTGCGGGATATGACCACGCTCTCGCCGTACGACTCGATGTCCCCGGTCACCCAGGCCGCCTACCGTGCCAAGGGCGCCGCCGCCGACCTCGCTCCGCTCCCGCGGGCCGAGAAGGACGACGCGTTGCTCGCGATCGCGGACGCGCTGGAGGTCCGTACGAGCGAGATCGTCGAGGCCAACGCCAAGGACGTCGAGCGCGCCCGCGAGGCCGGCACCAGCGAGTCGGTCATCGACCGGCTGACGCTCACCCCCGAGCGGATCCGCGCGATCGCCTCGGACGTGCGCGACGTGGTGGCGCTGCCCGACCCGGTCGGCGAGGTCGTCCGCGGCTCGACCCTGCCGAACGGCATCGACCTGCGCCAGGTCCGCGTCCCGCTCGGCGTGGTCGGCATCATCTACGAGGCCCGCCCGAACGTGACCGTCGACGCGGCAGCCCTCTGCCTGAAGTCCGGCAACGCGGTCCTGCTGCGCGGCTCGTCCTCCGCGTACGAGTCCAACACCGCCCTCGTACGGGTCCTGCGCGACGCGGTCGGCGGCTCGGGCCTGCCCGCCGACGCCGTCCAGCTCGTGCCGGGGGAGGGCCGGGAGTCCGTACGGGAGCTGATGCGCGCCCGCGGTCTCGTCGACGTGCTCATCCCGCGCGGCGGCGCCTCCCTGATCCAGACGGTCGTCCAGGAGTCCATCGTCCCGGTCATCGAGACCGGCACCGGCAACTGCCACGTCTACGTCGACGCGCAGGCCGACCTCGACATGGCGATCGACATCCTGATCAACTCCAAGGCGCAGCGGCCCAGCGTCTGCAACGCCGCCGAGACGCTCCTCGTCCACCAGGACATCGCTCCCGAGTTCCTGCCGCGCGCCCTCGATGCCCTCGCGGACGCCGGGGTCACCGTGCACGCCGACGAGCGTGTTCTCGCGTACGCCAAGGACTCCAGGGCCACCGTCGTCGAGGCCACGACCGAGGACTGGGACACCGAGTACCTGTCGTACGACATCGCCGCCGCCGTCGTCGACTCGCTCGACAAGGCCGTGGCGCACATCCGGCTCTGGAGCTCCGGGCACACCGAGGCGATCGTCACCACCTCGCAGCAGGCGGCCCGCCGGTTCACCCAGTTGGTCGATTCCACGACGGTCGCCGTGAACGCGTCCACGCGCTTCACCGACGGCGGCCAGTTCGGCTTCGGCGCCGAGATCGGGATCTCCACGCAGAAGCTGCACGCGCGGGGGCCGATGGGGCTGCCGGAGCTGACGAGCACCAAGTACATCGTCACCGGGGACGGGCACATCCGCCGCTGATCGGGCGGCCGACTCTGTTGCGGGAGTCGCCGAAGGGGCTGCCGGGGCGCGTCCCAGGAGCCTCTCCCGGACGTGCCGAAGGGCGCTCGGGGGACAGGCCGAGAAATCTCCGCACGGAGTGTTTGGGGGCCTCCCGCGGAAAGCGTCTCGCCAGGCGGATGAATTTCCATACCGTCTGCCCAAATTGACCACCCCGGTCTACTCTGGATCCGTGCCGGAGGACGTGGGGGGCACGCCGTTCCCTGACGGCTGGGAGCCCGACGACGACCGCGACCGCGGGGGTGCGGACGAAGAGTTCGCCTCCGTGGTCTTCGACGAGGCCTTTGTACGGGCGGCAACGGTTCACGAACCGACCGCAGTGGAGCGCCTCCTGGCCGCTGCCCAGGCGAGAGCCGAGGCCTCCGAGGCCGAAGCCCGCCGGACACACCCCCGGGGGGTACGTGGCGACGACGAGCTCTTCGACGACGGATTCGGACCCGACGGACGTGGTGATTTCGGCCACGACCCGGATCTGGACGACCTCGACGACCGTGACGTCCTGCACGGCGGCTACGGCCACCCGGGGACGTACGGGAAGCAGGCCCGCTGGCACCGTCCCGTCGCCTGGATGCTCGCCCTCGTGATGGGGATCGGCATGGTCGCGCTCGCTTTCACGGCGGTCTACCGGGGAGCTTCCTCGGGCAGCCGGGACCAGGTCCCGCCGCCCGCGTCCACAGGCCTCGAACAGGGAAGCGGAGTGGGTCCCTCGGCCTCGGCCGACTATTCCCAGCCAGCCGTCTCGGCGGTGCCGCGCACGCCGTAGGGCTTCCGTGAGGTCCTGTCAGAACTTGTCGTGTACCAGGGCGTTTACCTGAGGTCCTCGCGACCTACTCTGAATGTATGGGCGGACCTGGAGACCCACCTGAGGGGACCCCCGAGGGTGCTCCTGGTGGTGGCGAGGAAGAGTATCGATCCGTCGTCTTCGACGAGTCGTTCGTCCGCGCTGCCCGCCTCCAGGAATTCTCCGCGCAGGAGCGGATCGGCGATCATGCCCCGGCCGTCCGCCGCCGTCCGCAGATGCGCCGGGGCCTGTCCCGGCAGGCGCTGATCCTCGTCCTGCTGATCGCCGTGGCTTTCGGCACCGCGATCTACATGGGTGTACGCCATCCGTACCAGACGCCCGCCGCCAAGCACCCCGAGCCGCTGCGGATGACCGTGATACCGCTCGCGCCGCAGAACGCCGTGCCCGGCTCCACCGACATCGATTCGCTGTACGCGCACAGCCCGGCCGACCAGTTCCGCATCGGCGCCGAGGGCATCACGCTGCCCGCCTCCCGGCGCACCGCCCACTTCTCCGACAGCCAGGTCGTCACCGCGCTGACCACGGCGAAGGACTACCTCGTCGAGTCCTCGCTCGACCCGGACGTCCTCACCGGCGGCGCGACCCGGTCCGTGCGGATACGGCTCGACCCGCAGCAGCTCGACCAGTTCGACCAGAGCTTCGAGCGACCGACCGCGGACGGGCGGCACGCGCCCACCGGCTGGCTGGTCCGCTTCGATCCCAACCAGGCGGAGCTGGCCGACAGCAAGATCCGGGTGCAGGGCACGCTGTCGGCCGCCGAGACCGACTCCGACACCCTCGAGGTCAGCGCCGACCACACCTTCGTCTACGCCCTGCGGCCGACCGGCTCGGACGAGAAGGCCAAGGCCTCGCTGTTCACCGTGCGGCGCGAACTGCACTTCCGGTTCGACCGCGACGACCTGCGCATGCACCAGACCGAGCTGGTCGTCTCGTACGTCCAGGCAGGTCCGCTGGCCTGCGCCGAGGACGCGACGAACCATCTGCGTCCGCTGCTCGCGGGCGAGACGGCCAAGGCGGGCGGCCCGGCCGGCACGGACCCGTACGCGACGGGCAGCGCGACGTCCTTGTGCGGGTCACTGGCGGCGAGCGCCCAGCCGAAGCTGTAGCTGTGGTTCTGGCCTTGGGTCAGTTGTAGTTCCGGCCCTGGGGCGGCTGTGGTTCTGGCCTTGGGCCGGGCTCTCAGCGGCCCCGGGCTCCCGGGGCCGCGTTTCCTGCGCTCAGGGCGCGCCCCGCGCTCAGGCCCTGCCGTTGCTTCCGTTGGGGCTTTCGTCGTCCGGGCGGTCGGTGGGCGGCTGGTCCGTGGGGGAGCTGCTCGCGGTGCCTCCGCCGCCCGTCGCGAAGCCGCCGAAGCCGCGCCGGACCCGGCCGCCGAGGTCGCCCGCGCCGCCCGCGATGTCGCTGACCAGCTTCATCAGCGGGTCCTTCGAGTTCTTGACGTCCGTGGCGTAGCTGGAAGCCGACTGGCGGAAGGAGTCCGTGACCGAGGTGTCCCCGTCCTCGTCCCGGCGGGGGTAGTGGCCGTCCATGATCCGCTGGTAGTCGCGGGACTCGGCCCACTTCTTCAGCTCGGCCGCCCGGACCGTGGTGAAGGGGTGGGAGCGAGGCATGACGTTGAGGATCTTGAGCACCGAGTCGCGGAGGTCGCCGCCGGCCTCGTACTCCTCGGCCTGGGCGAGGAACGCGTCCACGTTCATCTCGTGCAGGTGGTTGCCGCCCGCGATCTTCATCAGGCCGCGCATCGAGGCCTTCAGGTCCTGGCCGACCAGGAGACCGGCGCGGTCCGCGGACAGCTCGGACTTGCGGAACCACTCGCGCAGGGCGGTCACGATCGCCATGATCGCGAGGTTGCCCAGCGGGATCCACGCCACCCGAAGGGCGAGGCTGGTCAGGAAGAGCAGGATCGTGCGGTAGACGGAGTGGCCGGACAGGGCGTGGCCCACCTCGTGGCCGATGACCGCCCGCATCTCCTCCTCGTCGAGCAGCTCCACGAGGCCGGTGGTGACGACGATGATCGGCTCGTCCAGACCGATGCACATCGCGTTCGGCTGCGGGTCCTGGTTGACGTACATCGGCGGGACCTTCTCCAGGTCCAGGATGTAACAGGCGTCGCGCAGCATGACGTTCAGGTGGGCGAACTGGGCGTCCGAGACGCGCACGGAGTCCGACAGGAACAGCAGCCGCAGACTGCGCTCCGGGAGCAGGCCGCTGAGCGCCTTGAAAACGGTGTCGAAGCCGCTGAGCTTGCGCAGGGCGACCAGGGCCGAACGGTCCGCCGGGTGTTCGTACGCCCGGGAGGAGATTCCCTCGAAGCGCCGGCGCTGCCTGCTCGGTACGTTCTCGTGGCTTTCTTCTGGCATGTGGTCCCCCATGCGTTTGATTGCCTTCTGTGCCCCCAAGGCGGGGCCCAGCCTAGGCGGAGATACCGTGGACGGGCAGTACAGCGAAGGAGTCGTACGTCATGGAGCATCTCCCCCAGCCCTGGCTCACCGAGGCCGCGAGCGCCGCCCAACAGCAAGGGGCGGGGAATCTCCTCCGTGTCGTGCTGATCGTGATGGTCGTCGGCTGTGTGCTGACTGCCTGGTTCCTTCTGCGCGGCTACAAACGGGACGAGTGAGGCCGGGCGGAAGGTTCCCGACCACTTAGACCCACGGAAGGTTCCGGACGGTTGAGAGGGGGGAAGGATCTCTCGGCCGACGCCGGGCGGTCCTGACGGCGGAGTCGGAGTGATACCGGCGACAGCCCCCGCATACGATGTGCCGAAGTCTTTATCCCGCCCACACCGAATAGGTCCTGCCGAAGATGAGCTTCCACAGCACCGCTGCCCAGTTGGTCACATTCGCCGCCGAGGGCGAGGAGCACGGCGGCAACCACGAGAGCCTCAGCCCCTACCTGACCGGCGGCGGGGCCTTCTTCATCCTGATGCTGCTGCTGTGGATCACCACCCGCTTCAACCGGGACCGCTGACGCCCGCGCGACCGGACCCGTCGTCGGGGCCGGTAGGGTCTGCACGCATGGGAGAGCAGGACATGCCTACCGGTCCGGCGGGCGGCACGGCGCGAAGCGCTCGGCGCGGCCCGGGAAACGGCCCGTCGAACCCGGGAAAGCGCCGCCTCGGCGTCATGGGCGGAACGTTTGACCCGATCCACCACGGGCACCTCGTGGCGGCCAGCGAGGTCGCCGCGCAGTTCCACCTCGACGAGGTGGTGTTCGTGCCGACCGGACAGCCGTGGCAGAAGACCGACCGCAAGGTCTCCCCGGCCGAGGACCGCTATCTGATGACGGTCATCGCGACCGCCGAGAACCCGCAGTTCTCCGTGAGCCGCATCGACATCGACCGCGGCGGCCCGACCTACACCACGGACACCCTGCGCGATCTGCGGGTGCTGAACCCCGACGCGGACCTCTTCTTCATCACCGGCGCGGACGCGCTCGGCCAGATCCTCACCTGGCGCGACGCCGAAGAGCTGTTCTCCCTCGCGCACTTCATCGGGGTCACCCGGCCCGGCCACATACTGACCGACACCGGTCTGCCTGAGGGCGGTGTCTCGCTCGTCGAGGTTCCCGCGCTCGCCATCTCGTCCACAGACTGCCGTGCGAGGGTCGCGAAGGGCGACCCGGTCTGGTATCTGGTGCCGGACGGTGTGGTGCGCTACATCGACAAGCGAGAGCTGTACCGCGGCGAGTGAGCCGAGAGGGGCACCGGTGAACGACCGATACGACGCTGGGTACGGGGGCGACCAGTACGAGCTCGTCGGCTACGACGAGTTCGGGCAGCCTGTGTACCGGCAGGTGCCGTCACCTTCCCAGACTCCCCACACTCCGGGGGCCTCGCAGGCCCAGCAGGAGTACGGCTCGTACGACCCCTACGGGGGGCAGGCGCAGGGGTACGGGCAAGGCCAGCAGGGCCAGCAGGGACACCAGGCGTACCAGGGGCAGCAAGGCCACCAGGACCACCAGGGTCAGGGATACGGGCAGGGGTACGGGTACGACCCGTACGCGGCGGGCCAGCAGGGGCAGCAGGCGTCGCCCGTGGTGTCGTATGACACGGGTCAGCAGCAACCTGTGGCGCCCTATGACACCGGTCAGCAGCAGGCCCACGCCCATGTCGCGGAGCAGACCGCCTACATCCCGCAGCAGGGGCGCCCCGCGGAGTCCCCGGGGTCCCAGGAGCCCTCTGAGGACGGGCGGCAGGGAGACGGGCGCCAGGGCGACGGGCAGCAGCAGGGCGAACGCGACTACCGGACCGAGCAGTTCGCCTTCGTGGAGGAGCAGCCCGAGGAGTCCGAAGACGTCATCGACTGGCTGAAGTTCACCGAGAACCGCACCGAGCGGCGCGAGGAGGCCAAGCGCCGGGCGCGCGGCCGTGTCGTCGCCCTGGTCGTGGTGCTCGCGCTGGTCGCGGTCGGCGGGGTCGGCTACCTCTGGTACGACGGCAGTCTGCCGGGAACGTCCTCCGAGTCGGCGTCCGGCACGACCACCGCCGGCGGTGCCCAGAACCGTGACGTGATCATCGTCCACCTGCACAACACCAAGGGCGGTGGCACGGCGACGGCGCTGCTCGTCAACAACACCACCACCAAGCAGGGCACCACCGTCCTGCTGCCCAACTCCCTTGCCCTGACGGACGACAACGGCACCACGACCACGCTCGCCAAGTCGGTCGACGACGACGGGTCCTCCGGGACGCGCGACGAGATCGACACCGTGCTCGGGACCGACGTCGAGGGCACCTGGCGCCTCGACACCCCGTACCTCAACAACCTCGTCGAACTCGTCGGCAACATCGACATCGACACCAACGCGGACGTGCCGGACCCGGACGCGAAGAAGAAGGGCGAGGCGCCCCTCGTCAAGAAGGGTGAAGAGCAGACGCTGAGCGGCAAGATGGCCGTCGCGTACGCCACGTACCGCGCCTCGGGGGAGTCGCAGAACGCGCAGCTGGAGCGGTTCGGCCAGGTCATGCAGGGAGTGCTGCGCAAGCTGTCGTCGGACCCGCAGGCCGCGACGACCACCGTGCAGACGCTCGCGCAGATCCTCGACCCCTCGCTGAGCGACAAGGACCTGGGCGCCTTCCTGGCCAAGCTCGCCGACCGCGCCAAGGGCGGCGACTACAAGACGGCGCTGCTGCCGGTCCAGACGGACGGCAGGCTCAGCGCGCAGGCCAGCGACAGCGTGGTCAAGGACGTGCTCGGCGGCGCCGCGAAGAGCCCCGAGAAGGGCGCGGCCGTCCAGGTCGGCATCCGCAACTCGACGGGCAACAAGGACGCCACCGAACAGGCCCGGGTCGTCCTGCTGAACGGCGGCTACACCTTCGTCGACGGCGGCCGGACCGATGTCGCCCAGGCCGTGTCCCAGATCACATACGCCGACGCCGCGAAGAAGGAGGACGCGGTGGAGGTCGCCAAGACGCTGGGCCTGCCGACGAGTTCGGTGAAGAAGGGCAAGACCACGTCGAACGCGGATGTGTCGGTCGTACTGGGCCAGGACTACAAGGTGGGCGGCTCGGCGGGTTCGTCGGGCGGCTGACGAGCGGGTGATGGGCGGGTGTCGGGTGGTGCCCTCGGGATGCCCGGGCCGTGCGGCGGGTCGGGCACGCGGGTGTGGGTGCAGGCGCTCGACGCGGGCACCCGGTTCAGGCGCCGGGGCCAGGCACTCCGTACATGCGCCGGGCCCGCCCCCGTACATGCGCCGGGCCCGCCCCCGTACATGCGCCGGGCGTGTCCGGGTGCGGGCCCGGAGGCCCGGAGTGCCCGCCGCGTGATCGGTTAATCGCGTGGGGTGCTGTCGGCGGTCCGTGAGACCCTTGGGGCAGGGCCTGCCCGGCGGAGCAGGCCGGAGGCGTGCGAGGGCGTCCGGCAAGCGCGGACGCGCGTGCCAGACCCCGCGTCTCCGGCATGATCCGCCGCACAGGCCCCAACCCCTCGGGGACTCCTGACCGTCTACGGAAAGCCTTGTAGTGACCGCCACTGACCGCTCTATCGAGCTCATCACCACCGCCGCGCAGGCGGCCGCCGACAAGCTCGCGCACGACATCATCGCGTACGACGTCAGCGACGTGCTGTCGATCACGGACGCCTTCCTGCTGGCCTCCGCGCCCAACGACCGCCAGGTCAAGTCGATCGTCGACGAGATCGAGGAGCGGCTGAACAAGGAGCTCGGCACGAAGCCGGTGCGCCGCGAGGGCGACCGCGACGCCCGCTGGATCCTGCTCGACTACGTGGACATCGTGGTGCACGTCCAGCACAGCGAGGAGCGGGTGTTCTACGCCCTGGAGCGCCTCTGGAAGGACTGCCCCGAGCTGGACCTGCCCGCGGACGCGAAGGCCACGCGCGGCAAGGGCGCCGAGCACGCCGAGCTCCGGGACGCGGAGGACGCCGCCGAGCTGCGCGGAGAGCTTCGGTGACCGCCGGGGCGGAGCGTCCGGCCTCGGACGGCAGGCCGCTGTCCGAGGCTGGGAAGAAGGCGGGCCGGGGGCGCCGCGTCATCCTGTGGCGCCACGGCCAGACGTTGTGGAACGTGGAGCGCCGCTTCCAGGGCACGACGGACGTCGAGCTCACCGAGACCGGCGTGGGCCAGGCCCGCCGCGCCGCCCGGCTGCTCGCGTCCCTCAAGCCCGACGCGATCGTCGCCTCGGACCTGAAGCGGGCCGCGAACACGGCCGCCGAGCTGTCCGAGCTCACCGGCCTCGACATCACCCACGACGAGGGCCTGCGCGAGACCTACGCGGGCGTCTGGCAGGGCCTGTCGCACGAGGAGATCATCGCGCGGTTCGGCGACCAGTACGCGGCGTGGAAGCGCGGCGAGCCGGTGCGCCGGGGCGGCGGCGAACTGGAGACCGAGGTCGCCGACCGTGCGGCCCCCGTGGTCCTCCGGCACGCCGACAAGCTCCCCGACGACGGCACGCTCGTGGTCGTCAGCCACGGCGGCACGATCCGCACCACCATCGGCCGCCTCCTCGGCCTGGAGTCCCAGCACTGGGAGAGCCTCGGCGGCCTCTCCAACTGCTGCTGGTCCGTCCTCGGCGAGGGCGCCCGCGGCTGGCGACTGCTGGAGCACAACGCGGGGACCCTGCCGGAGCCGGTACTGGGAGACGACGACTAGGCGCTCCGCTGGAAGCCTGCCGGGCTTCCGGCCGGGCCGCTCCTTCGAGGTGCTCCTGACGTCCGGCGCGAGCCGTCTCGGGGCACTCGCAGGGCACGTCGGCGGGCCTTCCGTCCGGCCTCCGATGCCCCGCGGGACCGGATTTCACTTTCCGGCTGGTCGCAGGCTAAAGTTCTTCTTGTTCCGCCGCCGGGAAGCCGGGATCGGACACCGCAAGGGGCTATAGCTCAGTTGGTAGAGCGCCTGCATGGCATGCAGGAGGTCAGGAGTTCAATTCTCCTTAGCTCCACAGTTCAGTACCGCAGATCGATGATCCCGTCCCCAGCAGGGGGCGGGATTTTTCGTGCCCTCCGCTGCCGTCGGAATTCCCTCAGCCGCGCGGCCCGCGCACTCGTCTCCTCGTCGGCCGGCCGGTAGACCACGACCCGGCACTCCGGCATCCCGTCGACCGACATCGACACCGACGTCATCCGCAACTCGCCCACCGCCACGTGCCGGAACGTCTTCACGCGCGGTCCCGGCGGCGCCACGTCCCCGTTCCGCCACAGCCGGGCGAAGTGTCCGCTGACCTCCGACAGCCTGCGTATGAAGTCCTCCCACACGGGCTCGCCGACGTGTCTGCCGTACGCGGCCCGCAGTGTCGCCACCATCACCGGCAGCTCGTTCTCCCGGAAGACCAGCGGGCAGTCCTCCTCCGAGGCCGTGAACAGCGTCCACAGCGCGTTGCGGACGGCTCCGCCGGACGGGAGCGTCTCCGGCACGAAGAACAGGTCCCGGTAGGCCGGGTTGGTCGCGAGGATGTCGTACCGCGCGTTGTAGACCACCGCCGGGCTCGGGTCGAGGGCGTCGACTATCTCCTGGACCTCCGGACCCACGGCCAGCGTGGTCGACTCGCCGCCGTGGGTGTACGGCACCTCCGCGAGGTCGTACAGATGCTCGCGCTCCGGCTGGTCGAGCCGCAGTGTGCGCGCCACGGCGTCCAGCACCTGCGGTGACGCGTTGATCGGCCGGCCCTGCTCCAGCCACGTGTACCAGGTGACGCCGACCCCCGACAGCTGCGCCACCTCCTCGCGCCGCAGCCCGGGCGTGCGGCGGCGCAGACCCGGCGGCATCCCCACATCGGCCGGTGTCACCCGCGCCCGCCTGCTCCGCAGGAAGGCGGCCAGCTCCGGCCGACGCCGCTGTGTCGTGGTCATCGTCGTCACGTCCCCCATCGTCGACCTCGGACCCAACCCCTGCCAGGTGCTGTCAGTACCAGCATCGGCGGGCTCTCCACACCCGTACCCGCCCGCCCCCACGCTCGATGCCATGACGACGACAACCCCCGCGGGCCCGGACTCCGCACCCGGATCCGGCCCCGGACCAATACCTGCCCCAAGTAAAACTCCCGGCACTGACAATCGCCCCGGCCGACTGCTCGCGATCGTCCTCGCCGCCCAGTTCATGGCGCTCCTCGACGTCTTCATCGTCAATGTCGCGGTCCCCACCATCGGGGCCGAACTCCACGCTTCCGGCGCCGAACTGCAGCTGGTGGTCGCCGGATACGCCATCACGTACTCCGTCCTGCTGATCACCGGCGCCCGCCTGGGCGACCTGCTCGGCCACCGCCGCGTCTACCTGGCCGGCCTCGCGCTGTTCACGGCGGCCTCGCTCGCCTGCGGACTCGCCCAGGGAACGGGCGAGTTGATCGCCTTCCGGCTGATCCAGGGAGCCGGCTCGGCCGTGATGATCCCGCAGGTCCTCAGCCTCATCCAGCGGAACTTCACCGGCGAGGCCCGGGGCAAGGCCCTCGGCCTGTACGCGGCTGTCCTCGCGACCGGCGCCGCGGCCGGACAGGTGCTCGGCGGGGTCCTGGTCAGCGCGGACCTGTTCGGCACGGGCTGGCGCCCGGTCTTCCTGGTGAACGTCCCCGTGGGCCTCGTACTCCTGGCACTCGGCGCGCGCGTCCTGCCGCGCGACGACGCACGCGCCCCGGAGCGCGCGCACCGGCTCGACCTGCCGGGCCTGGTACTCCTGGGCGCGTCCGTGTCGCTGCTCACGGTGCCGCTGGTGCTCGGGCAGGAGGAGGGCTGGCCCCTGTGGTCCTGGCTGTCGCTCGCGGCCGCCGCGGTGACCTTCGCCCTGTTCTGCGTGTACGAGTCCCGGCTCGCCCGGCGCGGCGGCACCCCGCTGATCGCGCCCAGGGTGCTGCGCCACCCCGGCATGGGGCTCGCGGTCTTCCGGATCATGGCCGTGATGGCGGTCAACGGAGGCTTCCTGTTCGCGCTCACCCTGCACATCCAGGGCGGCCTCGGCTTCAGCGCGCTGCGCGCGGGACTCACCTTCGCGCCGACCGCGGTGGTCTTCGGGCTGGTCGGGCTGACCTGGCGCGGGTGGCCCGCGTCCTGGCAACGCGCCCTGATCCCGGCCGGGTTCGCGCTCGCCGCGGTCTCCGTCGCCGGCGTGGGCCTGGCACTGCGGGACGGCCACGGGGCCGGCTTCTGGCTGTACGTGGCGTTCGCCGGCGTCGGTACGGGGCTCGCACTCGGCTTCAGTCCCACGCTCACGCGGGCGCTCGCCACCGTGCGCCCCGAGGACGCGGCGGACGCCAGCGGCCTGCTCGCCACGGTCACCCAGCTCGGTCAGCTGATCGGTGTCGCGATGTTCGGCACACTCTTCTTGAATCGGCTTGAGTCACTTGGGGCCCCGGGGGCGTATACCTCTTCGGACGCGCTTCTCGTCTGCATGTTCGCGCTGGCCGCGACCGCCGCGACGGGTGCCGTGTCCGGACTGGTACGAAGGCGTCGCTGACCGTATTGGCCCGGCCGTGGCAGAATCAAACGGCCGGAAGGGGCGGCCCGACGGGAGGGAGTGGCGATGCCTGCGAGCATCCTCGGGGAGGTCGGCGACCTTCCCGGATCCGAGGTGATACGGGACCGGATCACTCGCCTCGACTGCCCTTCCTGCGGTTCGGCCCATGTCGACCTGCTTTTCGGTGACAGTGGCGGAATTTCCTACGTGTGCACGGCCTGCGGCCACAGCTGGAGCTGATCGATGGGTGCACACAGGCGCAAGTGCGATTGGTGCGGCAGTGGTACGCCCATCGTGCGCGACATGGAGCCGGTCAACCACGACTACCAGTACTGGTGCGAGGAGTGCGCACGGGCGCTGATCATAAAAGGCGACCCGATCGAGACGTACCGCGAGCTGGAGGGCGAGCCGATCTACGGCCGGCTGCTCGACGAGCACTGCACGCTCAAACGGTTCTACTCCTTCGCCACCGCCTGACGCCGGCCGGGGTTTCGCCACAGTTCGCCACAGGGTGACCCCGGTCATGGCCGGCCATCACGAAAGCTGACCCCTCGGTGCCGTCGTCGCGCGGGCGACGACGGCACAGGCGCGTCTTCCGCGCGGTTGCGGGGGTGCGGCGACACAGGACCCCAGGAAGCCCGTGAGGGACGCCGAGACGGCCCGCCAGACGTCCTCCACGCGCGCGTGGAGGACGAGCGGGACCAGGGGAGCGCGATCACGGTCACGAAGGCGGGCGTCATCCGGTGCGCTATCCGGTGCGGCATCCCTCTTGTCCGGCTTGTCCGTTCGCCCCGGAAACGATTTGGTGGTGCACCGAGGGGACCGGTAATGTTGGCGTCGCCGCCGGGGAAGTCCGGTGGAACACCGTGAGGGGCTATAGCTCAGTTGGTAGAGCACCTGCATGGCATGCAGGGGGTCAGGAGTTCAAATCTCCTTAGCTCCACAGCAGTTGAAGGCGGGTCATCCGAAATGGATGGCCCGCCTTTTGCGTTGGCTCGCTCTTGTGTCTCTTGCTTGAGTCGCTTGCTGTGCTGCTTGTGTTTGTGCTGCTCGTGTCTCTTGTCGTGCGGTTCGGCGGCCCGGTCTCCCGGGCCGCCGGTGCGTCAGCGTCCGCGGCCCAGGGCCCGGCGTCCGCCGCCACCGCCCTCGCGTACGGCGGGGAGGTTCTGGCGGGGAGCCGCTCCGCGGGTGTCCTCCTCGAGGCGCAGCGCGAGCGCCGGGCAGCGGCGTACGGCACGCAGCGCCTTCGCCTCCGCGTACCGGGGCACTCCTGCCTGCGCGACGGTCGGGAAACCGTCGGCGCCCAGCTGGAAGACCTCCGGGAGGATGTCCGCGCACAGGCCGTGTCCGCGGCACAGCGTCCAGTCGACGTAGATCTTCTGGCGGCTGGGACCCTGCTCCGGCTCCGCCTGGCCGCCCGGGATGCCGGTGGGCTGCTGGCCGCCCTCGAAGAGCGGCAGAACGCCCTCCACGGGCCGTCCGCAGCCGTTGCCGAGGACATGTGCGGCCAGGTCGTCCGTGAACGCCTTGATGGTCGACTCCAGGAACATCGCGGAGCCGTCGGGGTGCGAGCAGGCGCCGCGCCGCTTCACGGCGTTGGCGACCTGCTTGAGCGCCTCCAGGGCGGCCGGGCCGCCGCCGTTGAGGATGTCCTCCATGCCGCGCGCCGCGGCGGGCAGCCCGAGGTAGCAGGGGCCGCACTGTCCCGCGCTCTCCTCCGCCAGCCACTGCGCCACCCGCAGCGACTCGCCCAGCGGGCAGGTCGCCGTGCTGATCGGCAGGATCGCGCCCGCGCCGAGCGCACCGCCCACCGCGTCCAGGGAGTTGCGCGAGACGATCGCCTCGTTGACCGTCGCGGAGTCCAGCCACTTGCCGTGGTACCCGCCGGTCAGCACGCCCTGCGGAACCGGCGGGGCGCCGGCCAGCTGCAGGATGTAACGCAGGGGTACGCCCGTGGGGGCCTCGATCACCATCGGGCGGGCGACCGCTCCCGAGACGGTGAGCATGACCGTGCCGGGCTCGTCGTACAGGCCCGTGTTGCCGTAGCGCTCGGCGCCGATGCGCGCGGCGATCGCCAGCTGGGCGAACGTCTCGGCGTTCGACAGCAGGGTGGGCGCGCCGCCGACACCGTTCTGCGAGGCGCTGGTCTTGCGGCCCGGGGGGATCGCGGGACCGCCGTCGATGGAGCGGACGAGCGAGGCCGCCGCTCCGGTCACCATGCGCACCGGATTGCGCTGCACACGCGCGCGGATGGTCGCTCCGCGGCGGTTGGTCAGACCGCGCTCGGAGAGCGCCGCCTCCATCGACCGCTGCGTCGACTCACGGGTCACACCGACGACCAGGGTGCGTGCGCCCAGCGCCTCGGCGACCAGCAGGGCGCCGTCCAGGATCAGGTGCGGGGCACGGTTGATCATCACCGTGTCCTTGCGGCAGGCGGGCTCGTCCTCGCTGCCGTTGACGACGACCACCGGACGTACACCGCGGCGGATCGCCGCCTCGGCGACCGACCGCAGTTTCTTGTGGAACGGGAAGCCCGCGCCGCCGCGGCCCTTCAGGTTGATGCGCTCGGAGAGCTGCGCGAGCTGCTCGCCGCCCATCGGCTCGAGCGGCCCGTGCACCTTCAGGTGCATGGGCAGGTCGAGTCTCTCGACGAGATCGAAACCGGAGGTGAGCTGGGGAAGGCCCACCACTCGGACTTCGGGGACGTCGGGAAGGGCCTCGTTCACTAAAAGCCTCCGGAAGGCGCGTTCCAGGGTTCGCCGTTGCTTGGTGCCTCGTAGGAACCGGGCAGCGTTTCAGTGGCGGGACCGCTGTTGTACGTGTCGTTCGGGTTGTACGTACCGAGGGGGTCGTTCGTCTCACCGGTGTCGTACACATCACTTGTGCCGTACGCGGGGACAGCGCCGGTGTCGTACATGGCGTTCGCGTCGTATGTGGGGATCGTCCCGGTGTCGTACGTCGGTGTTCCGGCGGGGCGCGGCGGGGCCTCGTAGAGCGGCGGGGACGGGGCCGGCCAGCGGGGCCCGGTGTTGCCGTCGACGCGCGGCATCGCCTCCGTGGCCTGCATGTCCATCGGGACCTGCATGCCCTGGGTGGGGCTGGGCGTCATCGGGTCCTGCGCGCGGGGGGTGTTGACGGCCCGGTAGGCGGCCGCGAAGCCGCCGGTGTCCGTGAGGGATCCGGTGTCCGTGAAGGACGCCGAGTCCTGGAGGGCGGAGCGCTGCGGCGAATCGAACGACCCGGACGGGGACGACGTCCGCTGCGAGGGAACCGCCATGTCCGGGAAGCCGGGCCGACCGCCGCCGCCGGGCAGCGAGCCCTCCGCGGCACGGCGTGCCGGGGGCTCTTCGCGGTAGGACCGGTTGCCGCTGTCGAGCAGGGACAGGACGCGCCTGGCGACCTTCCGCTTGAACGACAGGGGGGCAGACCGCAGGAGCAGTGCGCCCATGACGGCGACCAGGGACAGGCTGTACAGGATCACGAAGACGGGCTTCGCCTCGCGCCCGGCGAAGAGGCCGTGGATCAGGGCCGAGCACCAGGCGGGGTAGGCCAGCATGTGCACCGCGCGCCAGCGGCCGGCGACCTGCACGGTGGACGAGAAGGCACTGCGCAGGGCGCCGGTGAGGGCCGTGAGGACCATCAGGAGGCCGGCCAGGGTGCCGAAGCCGATGAGCCCGTTGGAGCCGGACACGCCGAGGCCGAAGGGGATCACGACCGCGATCGCCGACGTGTGGTCGAGCGCGAGCTTGACCGAGACGTGCAGCAGCAGGAAGCCGACCGAGCCCACCGCCGTGCTCCTGTGCACGGCCTGGGCTATCAGCCTCTGGCGCGTGTTGAGGAAGACCCGGTCGGTCGCGACGAGCCCCCAGAGCACCGAGAGGGTGAGGGACACGAGCGACAGCACACCCGCGCCGAAGTTGAGGAAGTCGCGGAATGCGTCACCTCCGACCACGACGACGAGGGGTATCAGCAGCAAAGCGGCAGCCGTCACTCCACCCCGGACCGATCGGCTCGGCTGGGTGAGCGTGCTGTTGTTGCGGCGAGAGTTCATGGGGGCAACTCCGAACAGTTCGGGAAAGCGGTCCCGCTGCCGCACTCTAGGTCGAGCCATACCGAGGGGTACGAGGTTTGAGTTATTGCGCTGTTATCAAAGGGCTGCGAGGGAGTTGTGATGTCCCTTAGAGGCCCTTACGCGAAGTAACTTTTGACTTTCGTTCAGCTTCTGTCGACCTGGCGCGGACGTGACACGCAGTGCCGCAGCGTAGCCGAAAGCGCGTCGCGGTCCGCTCGGCCGCTGCGGTACCCTGACGCCATGCGTGCCGTACGCCTTCTGCTTAGTGAGCCGCGCTGATCAATCCCGGTCGTCGGAAAACCGCGACCGGCATCGGCGCGGCGCCCCCTCCTGTGCGAGGGGTTTTTTCATTTCCTGAGCCGCTGGCAGAGACGATCGATGGAGCTTTGAGGATCATGAGCGAGACGAACAACGCTGCCGCCTCCGAGGTGGCCGCGCCGCACCGCTACACGGCCGCCATGGCCGAGCAGATCGAGGCACGCTGGCAGGACTTCTGGGACGCCGACGGCACGTACGAGGCGCCCAACCCGAAGGGTGACCTGGCCGGAGACTCCTCGCTGGTCGCCAAGCCCAAGAAGTTCATCATGGACATGTTCCCGTACCCCTCCGGTGCGGGCCTGCACGTCGGTCACCCCCTGGGTTACATCGCCACCGATGTATTCGCCCGGTATCAGCGCATGACCGGCCACAACGTCCTGCACACCCTGGGTTTCGACGCCTTCGGCCTGCCCGCCGAGCAGTACGCCGTGCAGACCGGCACGCATCCGCGGGTGTCCACCGAGGCCAACATCGAGAACATGAAGGTCCAGCTGCGCCGGCTGGGCCTGGGCCACGACAAGCGCCGGTCGTTCGCGACGATCGACCCGGAGTACTACAAGTGGACCCAGTGGATCTTCCTGCAGATCTTCAACTCCTGGTACGACGACGAGGCCGACAAGGCCCGCCCGATCGCCGAACTGGTCGCACAGTTCCAGACCGGTGAGCGCGCCGTACCCGGTGGACGCTCCTGGAGCGAGCTGACCGAGGTCGAGCGCGCCGACATCCTGAGCGAGTACCGCCTGGCGTACGCCTCCGACGCGCCCGTCAACTGGTGTCCCGGGCTGGGCACCGTCCTGGCCAACGAGGAGGTCACCGCCGACGGCCGCTCCGAGCGCGGCAACTTCCCCGTCTTCAAGGCCAAGCTGCGCCAGTGGAACATGCGCATCACCGCGTACGCCGACCGGCTGCTGGACGACCTGGACGCGCTGGACTGGCCCGAGGCCATCAAGCTGCAGCAGCGCAACTGGATCGGCCGCTCAGAGGGCGCCCGCGTCGACTTCCCCGTGGACGGCGAGGCCATCACGGTCTTCACCACCCGCCCGGACACCCTGTTCGGCGCGAGCTACATGGTCCTGGCGCCCGAGCACCCGCTGGTCGAGAAGTTCACCCCGGCCACCTGGCCCGAGGGCACCCACGACGTCTGGACGGGCGGGCACGCCACCCCCGCCGAGGCCGTCGCCGCCTACCGCGCGCAGGCCGCCTCCAAGTCCGACGTGGAGCGGCAGGCCGAGGCCAAGGACAAGACCGGCGTCTTCATCGGCGCGTACGCGACCAACCCGGTCAACGGCGAGCAGATCCCCGTCTTCATCGCCGACTACGTCCTGATGGGCTACGGCACCGGCGCGATCATGGCCGTACCGGCGGGCGACCAGCGCGACTTCGAGTTCGCGCGCGCCTTCGAGCTGCCGATCCACTGCATCGTGGAGCCGACCGACGGGCGCGGCACCGACACGTCGACGTGGGAGAACGCCTTCGGGGCGTACGACGCGAAGATCATCAACTCCGCCAACGACGACATCTCGCTGGACGGCATGGCCGTTGCCGACGCGAAGGCGCGCATCACGGAGTGGATGGAGCGCAAGGGCATCGGCCACGGCACCGTCAACTTCCGGCTGCGCGACTGGCTGTTCAGCCGTCAGCGCTACTGGGGCGAGCCCTTCCCGATCGTCTACGACGAGGACGGCATCGCCCACCCGCTGCCCGAGTCGATGCTGCCCCTGGAACTGCCCGAGGTCGAGGACTACTCGCCGCGCACCTTCGACCCGGACGACGCGAACACGTCCCCGGAGACCCCGCTGTCCCGCAACGAGGACTGGGTCGACGTCACGCTGGACCTGGGCGACGGCCGTGGTCCGCGCAAGTACCGCCGCGAGACCAACACCATGCCCAACTGGGCCGGTTCCTGCTGGTACGAGCTGCGTTACCTGGACCCGCACAACTCCGAGAAACTGGTCGACCCGGAGATCGAGCAGTACTGGATGGGCCCGCGCGAGGGCCAGCCGCACGGCGGCGTCGACCTGTACGTCGGCGGCGCCGAGCACGCCGTGCTGCACCTGCTGTACGCGCGTTTCTGGTCCAAGGTGCTGTTCGACCTGGGCCACGTCTCCTCGGTCGAGCCGTTCCACAAGCTGTTCAACCAGGGCATGATCCAGGCCTACGTGTACCGCGACAGCCGTGGCATCGCCGTACCGGCCGCAGAGGTGGAGGAGCGCGACGGCGCTTACTTCTACCAGGGCGAGAAGGTCTCCCGGCTGCTGGGCAAGATGGGCAAGTCCCTGAAGAACGCGGTCACTCCGGACGAGATCTGCGCCGAGTACGGGGCGGACACGCTGCGCCTGTACGAGATGGCGATGGGCCCCCTGGACGTGTCGCGGCCGTGGGACACGCGCGCGGTGGTGGGCCAGTTCCGGCTGCTGCAGCGGCTGTGGCGCAACGTCGTCGACGAGGCCACCGGTGCGGTCACGGTCGTCGACACCGAGCCGGACGAGCAGGCGCTGCGCGCCCTGCACAAGGCGATCGACGGCGTACGGCAGGACCTGGAGGGCATGCGCTTCAACACCGCCATCGCCAAGGTCACCGAGCTGAACAACCACCTGACCAAGGTGGGCGGTCCGGTCTCGCGCACGGTCGCCGAGTCGCTGGTGCTGCTGGTCGCGCCGCTGGCCCCGCACATCGCCGAGGAGCTGTGGCGCAAGCTGGGCCACACGGACTCCGTCGTCCACCGGGACTTCCCGGTCGCCGACCCGGCGTACGTCGTGGACGAGACCGTGACCTGCGTCGTGCAGATCAAGGGCAAGGTCAAGGCGCGCCTGGAGGTCTCCCCGTCGATCTCGGACGAGGAGCTGGAGAAGGTGGCGCTGAGCGACGAGAAGGTGGTCGCCGCGCTGGACGGGGCGGGCATCCGGAAGGTGATCGTGCGGGCGCCGAAGCTGGTGAACATCGTTCCCGCGTAGACGGTGGCCCGAGCGGGCCGGGGGTAGTTCCCCCTTGTCGGGGTAGTCCCCTACGGGCAGGTTGGGGGTTCCGCTGGAACCCTCGGCCTGCCTTTTCCGTTTACCGTGGAAGAGCCGGCCGGCACCGCCGGGCAGTGGAAGCAGCACCCGAGAGGATCGTCATGGAAGCCGTGGTCGCAATCGTGGCGCTGATCTTCGTGCTGTTCGTGGCGCTGGGGGCGTATGCCACGGTGAAGGTGGTCGGCGCGGCCAAGCGCGGAGTGGACCGCACGGTCGCCCAGGCCCGCCGCACGGTGGAGGACTCCACACTCAGGGCGAAGACCTTCGCCCAGCCGGGACCCCAGGGCGAGATCGCCCAACTGCGCCTCTCCTTGCGCACATCGATGCGAGCCACCCAGGACGCGCTGCACGCGGGCGTGACGGAGGACGAGTCGCTGAAGGAGTCCCTGGCGCTCTTCGAGCGCCTCAGCGCCCACGGCCACGAGCTGGACGGGGACCTGAAGCGACTGGAGCGCGAGCCGGACCGGGCCCGCCTCGCCGAGCGCCTTCCTTCACTGCGGGAGCGCACGGAACGGATAACGCAGTCGGCGGACGCCCTGCGCTGGGCGGCCCGCGACCGCGCCCAGCGCTTCGGGAACGACGACCTGGACTCGCTGAGCACCCAGATCGACATGGAGGCGGGCGCGCTGCGCCACTGGACGACGGAGCCGGCTCCCACGGCCACGGGTACGGGTACGTCGTCGGATCCGGCTTCCGCGGGGGCGTCCGGTCCGTCCGTGGGGACGCCCGGCTCCTCTGCAGGGATGCAGGGTCCGTCCGCGGGGGTGCCCGGTCCGGCGCCCACACGGACGCCGGAGCCGGCTGCGGGACAGACGCCGCCTCCGTCTTCGTGGCCCGAGGCGCCGCCCGTCCCCGCTGATCAGCAGACCTGGCCGGAGAACCCCGAGTCGCGCAGGGCCGAGGAGCCCACCCGGGCCGCGATCGACCCGCCCGTGCAGCGACAGGCCTACCCTTGGGAGAAGAAGCCCCGCCCCGAGAGCACGACTTGATCCCGTCTGCCCGACCGCAGGTGGGAGGGGGCGGACTGCCGCCCACGCTGACTGACAGGTAACCTCCAGCTCATGTCCCGCCATGTCGCGATCGTCACCGATTCAACGGCCTACCTGCCGCCACGGACGATGGAGCGCCACGGCATCACCGCGGTGCCCCTGACCGTGGTCCTCGGCGACCAGGCACTCGAAGAGGGCACCGAGATCTCGGCCCGTTCACTGGCCCAGGCGCTGCAGAAACGACGGTCCGTCACCACCTCCCGGCCCAGCCCCGAGGTGTTCGCCGAGACCTATCGCAGGGTCGCAGAGTCCGGCGCGACCGGCATCGTCTCGCTGCACCTGTCCGCGGAGTTCTCGGGCACGTACGACGCCGCTGTCCTGGCCGCGCGCGAGGCGCCGGTGCCCGTGCGGGTGGTGGACACCGGGATGGTCGCCATGGCCCTCGGCTTCTGTGCGCTGGCCGCGGCCGAGTCCGCCGAGGCGGGCGGCACGGTCGACGAGGCGGTCACCGCGGCGGAGAAACGGGCCGCGGGTACGTACGCGTACTTCTACGTGGACACCCTCGACTATCTGCGCCGGGGCGGCCGGATCGGGGCGGCGCAGGCGCTGCTCGGGTCGGCGCTGGCCGTGAAACCGCTGCTGCAACTGGACGGCGGACGCATCGAGCTCCTGGAGAAGGTGCGGACCGCGGGCAAGGCGATCGCCCGCCTGGAGGAGATCGTGGCCGAGCGGGCGGGCAGCGCGCAGGTCGACATCGCGGTCCATCATCTCGCCGCGCCCGAGCGGGCGGCGGCGCTCGCGGAGCGGTTGCGGGTTCGGGTGCCGGGGCTGGCCGATCTGCATGTGAGCGAGGTCGGGGCGGTGATCGGGGCGCACACCGGGCCCGGGTTGCTGGGGGCGGTTGTTTCGCCTCGGTGAGGTCGGACTGGCTCGTGTGGGTGACGGAGTTATCCACAACTGGGCGGTAATCCCCGGGAATTGAGCAAGATCATCGCGGTTCGGCGGTTGTGCCCGATTCTCGACGCATGGCACTTCGATCACCTTCACGGACAGCGACAGCAACCAGTGGGCCGGGCCGGGGCCCGGTCTCCGACAGCCGAACGCGGCACAGCCACCGCCGACACCACGACCACCACAACCGTCACCGCTATCGCGGCAGGTCCCGGCGCCGAGAAGCCTCCGCGGAGGCGCTGCGCCTGCGCGCGGAGACACTCTTCGCCGAACGGACGAGAGTGCGCGGGGAGTTGAGGCATGGCCCGCCGGTCTTGTCGGGGCGGGAGGGGTGGAGTCGTGGCGGCGGTGGTGTGGTCGCCGATGTTGAGACTGCCGTTGAGAGCGGTGCTGAAACTGGGGCTGGAATCGGAGCTGATGTCGAGGCCCGAGCCGGGGCCGTGTGGCGGGAGCGGGCCGGGCTCGCGGTCCGGGAGCGGATGCCCTTGTGGCTGCAGTCCAGGTGCGGGCTGGAGCGGAGGAGCGTGGTCGCGCTCACCGTGGTTCTCGTGGTCGCGGCCGTCTTCGCGGCGCAGCACTTCTGGTCGGGGCGGACCCAGCCGGTGCGGGCACCTGAAGTGGTGCGGGCTGTGGATTCGTACGGGGGAGAGGGCGAGGGCGGGCAGGAGGCGGCGGCCGGATCGTCCGCTGCCGCACGGGATCCTGTGGGCGTGGCCGGTACGGCAGGTGCTGCCGGTGCCGGTGCCGTGGTCGTGGTGGACGTCAGCGGCAAGGTGCGGGAACCCGGTCTCCAGCGGTTGCCGGCCGGTTCCCGGGTCGCCGATGCCCTCCGGGCGGCCGGCGGGGTGCGCCCAGGTACGGACACCGAGGGACTCAACCGAGCGCGGTTGCTCGTGGACGGTGAGCAGGTGGTGGTCGGAGCGCCTCCGGCTGTCGCCGGGCCCGGTGCGGCGGGCGGTCCTGGTGCCGCGGGCTCCGGCGGAGCCGCCGCGGGGGCTGCCGCCGCTCCGGTCGGCCTCAACACGGCAACGCTGGAACAGCTGGACACCTTGCCCGGCGTCGGCCCCGTACTGGCCCAGCACATCATCGACTACCGCACCCAGCACGGCGGCTTCCGCTCGGTCGACGAACTCCGCGAGGTGAACGGAATCGGCGACCGCCGTTTCGCGGATCTGCAGAATCTCGTACGGCCATGAGGGGCCCGGAGACACACGGTCCGGCGGGTCCGGCGGGACCCGTAGTGCGGCACGCCTCCTCGGCGCCCGGCGTGCTGAACGACGCTCAGCTGTCCGACGACCGCCGTCCGGGCGTGCATGCCACGTCCGGTAATCCGCTCGGTGCCGCGCATCCCCGCCAAGAGGCGCCGACGGACCTGCGGTTGGTGCCGCCGGCACTGGCGGCGTGGGCGACGGCGGCGTTGGCGCTGGACGCGCCGCCGGGGTGGGTCACCGGTGTGGTGATCGTCTGCGTGGTCGTGGCCGGTGGATTGTTGGCCACCGGCCGGAGCCGTGCGAGCGGTGAGCTACGGCCGCATCATCGGCCGGAGCCGGAGCCGGAGCCGGAGCCGGAGCCGGAGCCGGAGCCGGAGCCGGAGCCGGAGCCGGAGCCGGAGCCGGAGCCGGAGCCGGAGCGTGGGCGTGGGCGAGGTGGTGTGCCGCAGGGCAGCACGCGCAGAGGTCGATGGGGTTCGTGGCCGAAGGTGTCCGTCGCCGCTGTGCTGCTCTGTGTCGCGGCGGCGGCTGCCTCGGGCGGTTTGCACGGCGCGGACCTGCGGCGTGGCCCCGTCCCGGAGCTGGCGCGACAGTACGCCCAGGTGGCCGCCGAGGTGGAGGTCACCTCGGACCCACGGCTGACGCGTCCGCGGATCAAGGGCAACCACGCGGCTCCGACCGCCGTCCTGCTCAACGCCGAGGTCAGACGGGTCGAGAAGCCGGACGGGACGGTCGCGGAGACGCGAACGCCGGTGCTGCTGATCGTGGATGCGGGCGCGCGGGTGGCCCGTGAGCGGCAGGGCTCGCCCTGGCTCTCTCTCCTGCCCTCCACGAGGGTGCGTGTGACGGCGCGGGTCGTGCCTCCGCTCGGAGGCGGTGACCGGATCGCGGCGGTGCTGCGCGTCCGCGGCAGTGGCCCGCCGCGAGTGGTCGGGCAGCCGTCGGACACGCAGCGGTTCGCCGGAGAGCTGCGAGGCGGGCTGCGGGCGGCGACCGACGGCCTGGAGTCGGACGCACGGGCGCTGTTGCCGGGCCTGGTGGTGGGAGACACCTCACGGATCACACCGGAGCTGGACGAGGCGTTCAAGGCGACGGACCTCACACACATCCTGGCGGTGAGCGGCGCCAACTTCACGATCCTGCTGGCCCTGCTCATCGGGCCACCCGGTCGTGCCCAGCAGGCGGAGCGCCGAGGGCTGGCTCCGCGGCTCGGCATCCCACTGCGGGCGACCGCCCTGGCCGGCGGGGCGCTCACGCTCGGCTTCGTCATCGTGTGCCGGCCGGACCCGAGTGTGCTGCGAGCCGCGGCCTGCGGATCGATCGCGCTGCTGGCCATCGCGACCGGCCGCCGCCGATCGCTGATCCCGGCACTGGCCACGGCGGTTCTGCTGTTGGTGCTGTACGACCCCTGGCTCGCCCGGAGTTATGGGTTCCTGCTGTCCGTGCTCGCCACCGGCGCCCTGCTCACGCTGGCACCGCGGTGGAGTTCCGCGCTGCGGAGGCGCGGGGTGCCACCGCGGTTGGCCGAGGCTTTGGCGGCAGCGGGGGCCGCGCAGGCGGTGTGCGCGCCGGTGGTCGCCGTTCTCTCGGCCCGGGTGAGCCTGGTGGCGGTGCCGTGCAATCTGCTGGTGGAGTTCGCGGTCGCGCCGGCCACGGTCCTTGGCTTCGCGACCCTGGCCACGGCTCCCTGGGCGATGCCGGTCGCCAAGGCGCTGGCGTGGTGCGCGAGTTGGCCCGCCGGGTGGATCGCCGACATCGCCCGTGCGGGGGCCGCGCTGCCGGGCGGAGGAGTGGACTGGCCGGGCAGTTGGACGGGCGCGTTGCTGCTCGCCCTGGTGATCGCCGTCGTGGTGCTGGTCGGGCGCAGGCTCCTGAGACGCCCCTGGCTCAGCGCGGCCTGTGGAGTGCTGCTCCTGCTCGTGATGGTGCAGCCGCCTCCTCTCACCCGGGTGATCACGGGGTGGCCGCCGCCCGGCTGGCGGTTCGCGATGTGTGACGTGGGACAGGGCGACGCGATGGTCCTCGCGGCGGGCGACGGCACCGGGGTCGTGGTCGACGCGGGGCCGGACCCGACGCTGGCCGACCGGTGCCTGCGCGCGCTCGGCGTCACACGGATCCCGCTCGTCGTGCTGACCCACTTCCACGCGGACCACGTAGCCGGGTTGCCGGGCGTGCTGCGCGGGAGATCGGTGGGCGCGATCGAGACGACGGGCTTCGAAGAGCCGCTGGACCAGGCGGAGTCCGTCCACCGGCAGGCGGCGGCCCGGCGGATCCCGGTGACGCGGGCGGTGGCGGGGGAGCGGCGACGGACGGGTGGGCTCGACTGGCAGGTCCTGTGGCCGCCACCGAGTGGCGCCCCGGGACCCGAGGGGCCGAACGACGCGAGCGTCACCCTGCTCGTACGGTCGGCGGGGCTGACGCTGCTGATGCTCGGAGACCTCGAACCACCGGCACAACAGGCACTGCTGCGGTCCCCGGCGGGCGCCGGCCTGGGGAGCGTGGACGTGCTCAAGGTCGCCCACCACGGGTCGGCCTATCAGGATCCGGACCTCATACGCCGGGTGTCGCCGCGCCTCGCTCTGATCTCCTGCGGCGCCGACAATCCGTACGGGCACCCGGCGCCGAGCACGGTGGCGGCGCTTCGGGCCGGGGGTGCGGAGGTGCTGCGTACGGACGAGGACGGGGCGGTCGCCGTGGCAGGAGGCGGTGAGCGCCTGCTGGTGGCGGGAGACTGAGGGTATGAAACCCGCACAGGCTGATGCCTACCTCCGCCGTATCGGCGCCGCCCACCCCGCCTGGCCCACCGCCGACGTACTGCGTGAGCTCCAGTTGAGGCACCTGCTGACCGTGCCGTTCGAGAATCTCTCGATCCATCTCGGCGAGGAGATCGTGCTGGAGGAGGAGCGGCTGCTGGACAAAGTGGTGGGGTCCCGGAGGGGCGGTTTCTGTTACGAACTGAACGGGGCGTTCGGGATGTTGCTCGGGGCGCTGGGATTCGATGTGACATTTCTCGCGGCGCGTGTGTACGGGGAGGAGGAACGACTGGGGATTCCGTTCGACCATCTCGCGCTGCGGGTGCGGACGGTGGACGGGGGCGACTGGCTCGTCGACGTCGGATTCGGGGCCAACAGCCACTATCCGCTGGCTTTTGGGGAGCGGGGAGAGCAGGCGGATCCGGGTGGCGCGTTCCGGGTGATCGTGGCCGGGGCGGACCCGGCGGGGGTGCGAGGGAACGACAGGCGGTTCGGGGACCTGGACGTCGTGCGGGACGGCAGGGCGCAGTACCGGCTGGAGACCCGGCCGCGGGTGCTCGGGGACTGCGTGGCCGGAGCGTGGTGGCACAGCACCTCACCGGCCTCGCACTTCACGCAGTCGCTCGTCTGCTCGCGGCTCACCGAGGACGGCGGGCGCATCACGCTCAGCGGCCCCACTCTCACGGTCACGAACCCCGACGGCGGGAAGGAAGTCTCGGAACTGGCCACGGACGAGGAGGTGTTGACGGCGTATCGGGAGCGGTTCGGGATCGAGCTGGAACGCGTCCCGGTTGTCAGGAAAGGCTAATTCTCAGGGAAAGGCATTAACAGAGCTGCCAATTCGGGCTACTCGTGCGTAGTCCCAGCACATGTGCTGGATTCCTGCGATGTGGTCGTCTGTTGCCTCGAAAGTCGCATCAGTGGTCGAATACCTCCTCGGCAACGGTGATTTCACAACGTTCGTCTCGCGCGAGGGTGGGTCGCAATGTTCGGCAGCTGGCTGGGGAAGCGTTCGAATCGAACGCAACGGGCGGATCGTGTCGCCGCGGTGTCGATGCCGGCCGGGGCCGGCGTGCTCACCTGCCGGGTGCTGGATCCGGTCAACCAGCCTGTGCAGAATGCCGAGTTCGTGGTCACGGATACGGCCGGACGAAAAGTGGTCGGCGGGGGGCTGGATCCGTTCGGGTCGTTCACGGTGACGGTGCCGGCGGACGAGTACCGGCTCGCGGTGTCGGCCGAGGGGTACGCCCCGTTCCGGACGAAGGCCAGGGTGGAGGAGAACGGGCTGGCCTCGCTCGGCGAAGTGACGCTGCACGTCGCCCGGCCGACCGCACTGCCCCGGCCGGGGGACTGGGAGATCGAGCCGACGCACTCCACGATCGGGTTCACCGCCCGGCACATCGGGCTGGCCAAGGTGCGCGGCAGGTTCAACACGTTCGCGGGGGCGATACGGCTGGCGGAGCGTACCGAGCAGTCGGCCATGCATGTGGTGATCGACGCGTCGTCCATCGACACCAACGTGAAGATGCGGGACGACCATCTGAGGTCCGCGGACTTTCTGGACGTCGACCGGTTTCCGACGTTGGAGTTCTACAGCGACCGCTTCACGCACCGGGGTGGCAACCGGTGGGCGGTCACCGGGGCGCTGTCGCTGCACGGGGTGACGCGGACGGTCACGCTCGACACGGAGTATCTCGGTGTCGGCAACGGCATGGAGGGCGAGGTGCGGGCGGCCTGCCGGGCCAGCACCGAGCTGCGCCGCGACGACTTCACGGTGAGCTGGCAGACGATGCTCGCTCGGGGGATCGCGGTGGTCGGCCCGAGCATCACGGTCGACCTGGATGTACAGATCGTGCCCAAGGGCTGACGGGGCTGACGGGGCTGACAGGGCTGGCGGGGCTCGTGGGTCTGATGGGGCTGACAGGGCTCATGGGGCTGCCTGGTCTGCGGGTCTGCCCTGGTTGGTAGGTCTGACCTGGTGTTTTGAGGGTTGCCCGCCCTGGGCGCGGAGCGTTGTCCGCGTACCGGAAAATGGCCGGGTGAGCGATGTGAGACATGTACTGGTCCTGCCCGACCGCGATGCCGCGCACGAGGCGGCGGAGGCGCTCGGGGAGCGGTTCGCACTCGACGAGGAGCCGCAGCTCGTACGGGACGCCCTGGCCGGTGAGGACGACGCCGAGGACGCGCAGTGGCTGCTGGTCCTGCGGGACTCGGAGGGGCGGCTCGATGCGGGGGAGCTGGACGAGTTCGCGGGGGAGTGGGACGGGTGGCGCGAGGAGCCGTAGGGCGCGGTCGCGGGTGAGGACCGGCTCGGCAGCCGCCGTCGCATGACCGGGGGCTTGGCCTTTGGCGGGCGGGCCTCCGTGCGGGCGGCGGGCCTCAGCGCGGTCGACGGCTTGCCCTCCAGTTGCCTGTCTCCCGCTGGTGTCGGGTCGCCCTTCGACTGTCTGCCTCCCGCTGGCGTCGGGTCGCCCTTCGGCTGACGGTCCACCCCATGGCGGGCGTCCACCCCCACGGTCCTGCCCTTGGCGGCCGGCCACCTCGTGGGCGGAGTTCGTTGTCAGTGGTGCGTGGGATGCTTGGCGCGATGGCCAGGAACTCTGCACAGGACAACCCGCTCGCCCCCGTCACGATCGCCGTCGGGCAGGAGGATCTCCTGCTCGACCGCGCCGTTCGGGAGGTCGTGGTCGCCGCGCGGGCCGCCGACGCGGACACGGATGTACGGGACCTCACGTCGGACCAGTTGCAGCCGGGCACGCTCGCCGAGCTGACCAGTCCGTCGCTCTTCGCGGAGCGCAAGGTCGTCGTGGTGCGCAACGCCCACGATCTGTCGGCCGACACGATCAAGGACGTGAAGGCGTATCTGGGCGCTCCCGCCGAGGAGATCACGCTCGTGCTGTTGCACGCGGGGGCGGCCAAGGGCAAGGGGCTGCTCGATGCCGCGCGCAAGGCGGGTGCGCGGGAGGTCGCCTGCCCCAAGATGACGAAGCCGGCGGATCGGCTGGCCTTCGTGAAGAGCGAGTTCCGGGCGCTGGGGCGGTCCGCCACGCCTGAGGCCTGCCAGGCCCTTGTCGACTCCATCGGGAGCGATCTGCGGGAGCTGGCGTCCGCCGTGACGCAGCTCGTCTCCGACATCGAGGGGACGATCGACGAGGCCGTCGTCGGGCGGTACTACACGGGGCGGGCCGAGGCCTCCAGCTTCACGGTGGCGGATCGGGCGGTCGAGGGGCGGGCGGCGGAGGCGTTGGAGGCTCTGCGGTGGTCTCTGTCGACCGGGGTCGCGCCTGTGATGATCACCAGTGCGTTGGCGCAGGGGGTGCGGGCGATCGGGAAGCTGTCGTCGGCTCGTGGGGGGCGGCCTGCTGATCTTGCTCGGGAGCTGGGGATGCCGCCTTGGAAGATTGATCGGGTTCGGCAGCAGATGCGGGGGTGGACTCCGGATGGGGTTTCTGTTGCGCTTCGGGCGGTTGCGGAGGCTGATGCGGGGGTGAAGGGCGGGGGGGACGATCCCGAGTACGCGCTTGAGAAGGCCGTCGTCGCCATTGCCCGGGCGGCTCGCGCGCGCCGCGGATAGCTGCCGCCAGGCCTTTTCTCGCCCCCGCCGCCCCTACCCATTCCCGTCCCTTTCTGGGGGCTCCGCCCCCAGGCCCCCGCAATCGCGCTGCCGCGCTCGTCCTCAAACGCCGGACGGGCTGAAGAGTGCAGGCCACGCCCCCAGCGGACCGCCCCCCACACGCCAAAAGCCCCGGCCCTCCCCCTGGGGAAGGGGGAGAGACCGGGGCCTCGGATTGTGCGGGGGACTCGTACCCGCGTGGCGAACGCAGATCGCGTACGAGTCGGGGTGCCGGTCGGGAGCGGATTAGAGAGGGCCCGCTCAGGTCCTTCCGGCGGTCAAATCAAGTGAGTTCAGCCCTTGAGGGTGGAGACCTTGGAAGCAAGCGCCGACTTCTTGTTGGCGGCCTGGTTCTTGTGGATGACGCCCTTCGAGACAGCCTTGTCCAGCTTGCGCGAAGCCTCGCGCGCGGCCTCCGTGGCCTTCTCGACGTCACCCGCGGCAGCAGCCTCACGGGCCTTGCGGATCGCGGTCTTCAGCGAAGACTTGACGGCCTTGTTGCGCAGCCGAGCCTTCTCGTTGGTCTTGATCCGCTTGATCTGGGACTTGATGTTCGCCACGAATGAGCCTTCTCAGGTTCTGGCACGCGAGAAACGAGAACGGGAAACGAAACACGCCCCACCCACACGCCTCACGCGCCGTTTGGTTTCTTGAGGATGTGCCTCCTGCAGAGAGGGCATGAGACACAGCTGTTCAGGCTACCAGCCACCGCACGAGTGGCCCAAACCGGTCGCACGCCCCCGCCCGTGGGACCATGGAGCCTACGTATCGATCCGACCCGAGGCGACAGGCGCCTCAAGAGACAGGACCCTGCGTGCCCGCGACCCCTAACAATGTGCCCGAGCCGAGCCGTACCGCCCCGGCGCTGCTCCGCAATTTCTGCATCATCGCGCACATCGACCACGGCAAGTCCACGCTCGCCGACCGGATGCTCCAGCTGACCGGCGTGGTCGATCAGCGGCAGATGCGCGCTCAGTACCTCGACCGCATGGACATCGAGCGCGAGCGCGGCATCACGATCAAGTCCCAGGCGGTCCGGCTGCCCTGGGCCCCGACCGAGGATCCGGGCAAGACCCACATCCTCAACATGATCGACACCCCCGGGCACGTGGACTTCACGTATGAGGTGTCCCGGTCGCTCGCCGCCTGCGAGGGGACCGTTCTCCTCGTGGACGCCGCCCAGGGCATCGAGGCGCAGACTCTCGCCAACCTCTACCTGGCGATGGAGAACGACCTCAAGATCATCCCCGTACTGAACAAGATCGACCTGCCGGCCGCCCAGCCCGAGAAGTTCTCCGAGGAGCTCGCCAACCTCATCGGCTGCCAGCCCGAGGACGTGCTCAAGGTCTCGGCGAAGACCGGCATGGGTGTGGACGCGCTCCTGGACCGGGTCGTCCGTGATGTCCCGGCCCCGGTCGGGGTCGCCGACGCGCCCGCCCGCGCGATGATCTTCGACTCCGTCTACGACTCGTACCGGGGCGTGGTCACGTACGTCCGTGTCATCGACGGGCAGCTCAACAAGCGCGAGCGCATCAAGATGATGTCGACCGGTGCCACGCACGAGCTTCTTGAGATCGGCGTCTCGTCCCCCGAGATGACGCCGGCCGACGGCATCGGCGTCGGCGAGGTGGGCTACATCATCACCGGCGTGAAGGACGTCCGTCAGTCCAAGGTCGGTGACACGATCACCAGCAAGGACAAGGGCGCCACCGAGGCCCTCGGCGGGTACAAGGACCCCAAGCCGATGGTCTTCTCGGGTCTGTATCCGCTGGACGGTTCCGATTACCCCGACCTGCGCGAGGCGCTGGACAAGCTCCAGCTCAACGACGCCGCCCTGGTCTACGAGCCGGAGACCTCCGCGGCCCTCGGCTTCGGCTTCCGTGTCGGCTTCCTCGGCCTGCTGCACCTCGATGTCATCCGTGAGCGCCTGGAGCGCGAGTTCAACCTCGAACTCATTGCCACCGCGCCCAACGTGGTCTACCGCGTGATCATGGAGGACGGGAAGGAGCACACGGTCACCAACCCGAGTGAGTTCCCCGAGGGCAAGATCGACAAGGTCTTCGAGCCGGTCGTCCGGGCCACGATCCTCGCGCCCAGCGAGTTCATCGGCTCGATCATGGAGCTCTGCCAGACCCGCCGCGGCACCCTCCTCGGCATGGACTATCTGTCGGAGGACCGGGTCGAGATCCGCTACACGCTTCCCCTCGCCGAGATCGTCTTCGACTTCTTCGACAACCTGAAGTCCAAGACCCGCGGGTACGCCTCCCTGGACTACGAGCCCACCGGCGAGCAGGACGCCTCGCTGGTGAAGGTCGACATCCTGCTGCACGGCGACCGCGTCGACGCCTTCTCCGCCGTCACGCACAAGGACGCGGCGTACGCGTACGGAGTGCGGCTCGTCGCCAAGCTGCGCGAGCTCATCCCGCGCCAGGCCTTCGAGATCCCCATCCAGGCGGCCATCGGGTCCCGGGTCATCGCCCGCGAGACCATCCGTGCCATCCGGAAGGACGTCCTCGCCAAGTGCTACGGCGGTGACATCTCCCGTAAGCGGAAGCTGCTGGAGAAGCAGAAGGAAGGCAAGAAGCGGATGAAGATGGTGGGCTCTGTGGAGGTTCCGCAAGAGGCCTTCATCGCCGTTCTGTCCAGCGACGACGCGGCCGGCTCGGGCAAGGGCAAGAAGTAGCCGCCGGCCCGGTCGTCGGACGGCCGCGGAATCACGGGCCCGTCGCGCTTTCGCGCGGCGGGCCCGCCGCGTCAACGGACTGCCGCGTTCCGCCCACGCTCTGTAGGAAGTGACAGCACGCCGCCCCTTACGCACCGGGCGGACGGGCTTTACTCTGATCACCACTCGTTGGTTACTCGTGAGTTAAACAACGAGTGCGCTGAGCCAGTCGCCAGTGAGTCACCAGCACCAGCCTGCCCCTGAGCCAACTGTCAGAGCCAACCGCAATCAGCCAGCCACACGCACTGTCGCGGGCCCCGGAGGATGTCGTGAGCGACACACAGACCCTGATCGAGAACCGTCCGCCGTCCGTGGCGGCCCTCTTCCTGGAGCGCGTGGCGGCGACGCCGGACGCGGAGGCGTACCGCTACCCGGTGCCGCCCGCCTCGGGCGAGGGCCCGGACGACTGGAAGTCCCTCACCTGGGCGCAGGCGGCCGACCGGGTCTACGCGATCGCGGCCGGTCTGATCGAGCTGGGGGTACAGCCGGAGCAGCGCGTCGCGCTCGCCTCCTCGACCCGCGTCGAGTGGATCCTCGCCGACCTCGGCATCATGTGCGCGGGCGCGGCGACGACCACCGTGTACCCGCAGACGAACGCCGAGGAATCGGCCTTCATCCTGGCCGACTCCGAGAGCAAGGTGCTGATCGCGGAGGACGCGGCGCAGCTCGCCAAGGCCCGGGACAAGCGCGGTGACCTGCCCGAGCTCACCCATGTCGTCGTGATCGACTCGGCGGGTGTGGAGTCCAGCGAGTGGGTCCTTACGCTCGCCGAGCTGGAGACCCGTGGCGCCGCGTACCTGGAGAAGAACCCCGACCTGATCAAGGAGAAGGTCGGGGCGATCACCAAGGAGCAGCTGGCCACCCTCATCTACACCTCCGGCACCACGGGCCGCCCCAAGGGCGTCCGGCTGCCGCACGACAACTGGTCGTACATGGCGAAGGCCATCGCCGCGACCGGTCTGGTCGGCCAGGAGGACGTCCAGTACCTGTGGCTGCCGCTCGCGCACGTCTTCGGCAAGGTGCTCACGTCCGGCCAGATCGAGGTCGGACACGTCACCGCGGTCGACGGCCGCGTCGACAAGATCATCGAGAACCTGCCGGTCGTGCAGCCGACGTACATGGCTGCCGTGCCCCGCATTTTCGAGAAGGTCTACAACGGGGTCGCGGCGAAGGCGCGGGCGGGCGGCGGCGCAAAGTACAAGATCTTCCAGTGGGCGGCCGGCGTCTCCCGCGAGTACGCGAAGGCCACGCAGGACAACTTCCGCCGCACCGGCACCGCCTCCGCGCCCTTCGGCCTCTCGGCCAAGCACAAGGTCGCCGACGCGCTCGTCTACGCCAAGATCCGCGAGGCCTTCGGCGGCAACCTGCGCGCCTGCGTCTCCGGCTCGGCGGCCCTCGCGCCCGAGATCGGCTTCTTCTTCGCGGGCGCCGGCATCCACATCCTGGAGGGGTACGGGCTCACGGAGTCGTCCGCCGCCTCCTTCGTGAACCCCGGCGAGGCGTACCGCACGGGCACGGTCGGCAAGCCGCTGCCCGGCACCGAGGTGCGTATCGCGGACGACGGCGAGATCCTGCTGCGCGGCCCCGGCATCATGGAGGGCTACCACGGGCTGCCGGAGAAGACCGCCGAGGTGCTGGAGTCCGACGGCTGGTTCCACACCGGCGACATCGGCGAGCTGTCCCCCGACGGCTATCTGCGCATCACGGACCGCAAGAAGGACCTCATCAAGACCTCGGGCGGCAAGTACATCGCGCCCGCCGAGGTCGAGGGCCAGTTCAAGGCCGTCTGCCCGTACGTCTCCAACATCCTCGTGCACGGCGCCGACCGGAACTTCTGCACCGCGCTCATCTCCCTCGACGAGCCGTCGATCCTCGGCTGGGCCGCGGACAACGGCCTGTCGGGCAAGTCGTACGCCGAGGTCGTCGCCGCCCCCGCGACGGTCGAGCTCATCGACGGTTACGTCAAGACGCTCAACGAGGGCCTCCAGCGCTGGCAGACCATCAAGAAGTTCAAGCTCCTCCCGCGCGACCTCGACATCGAGCACGGCGAACTGACACCGAGCCTGAAGCTGAAGCGCCCGGTCGTTGAGCGGGAGTACAAGCACTTGATCGACGAGATGTACGCGGGGTCGCGCGAGGCCTAGCCGCGCGAAGGGTGATGGGGGGCGGGGTCACAGACCCCGCCCCCTTCGCATTTCGCGGAGCAGGTCCTCCATGTGGCGTATGTGGTGGCGCAGTTCGAGGACGTCGTTGAGGTCGCTGGTCGCCATGTGGGTCTCGATCGCGCGCAGGCGGTCGGCGAGTTCGTCGAACTGCGCCTGCTCGCGGGCGAGCATCCGCTCCAACTGCCGGTTCTTGCGGTGCAGATCGAGGAAGACGGTCACCTTGGCACGCAGCACCCAGGGGTCGAACGGCTTGGTGAGATAGTCGGCGGCCCCGGTCGCGTACCCGCGGAACGCGTAGCCCGCGTCGGAGTCCGTGCCGGTCAGGAAGATGATCGGGACGTCCTTGGTCTGGTCGAGCCGCTTGATGTTCGCGGCCGTCTCGAAGCCGTCCATGCCCGGCATCCGGATGTCGAGCAGAACGACGGCGAACCGCTGCCGCAGCAGCGCCTTCATCGCCTCCTCGCCCGAACGGGCGCGTACGAGCGGTTCGTTGAGGGACCCCAGGACGGCCTCCAGCGCGATCAGGTTGTCCTCCATGTCGTCCACGAGGAGGATGCTGGCGCGCTCGTCGGTCGATGCCTCAGTGCTCATGGTGATTGACTGCCTGCCTCATTGGGTCGCCGGCGGGACGGTGGGCTCCTCCGATGCGACGGACTCGGGCGCACCGGAACCGACGGGTTCCGCCGCACCGGTCGCGACGGAGAGGCCCTGCTCCTCGGCATCCGTGCTCTCGGGGTCCAGGAGCGCACAGACGACGGTCAGTAGCTGATCGACGTCCACCGGCTTGGGTACGTAGTCGTTCGCACCGCGCGCGATGGACTTCTCACGGTCGCCCGGCATCGCCTTGGCGGTGAGGGCGACGATGGGAAGTCCGGCCCAGCGCGGGGTGCGGCGGATGGCGGAGATGGTCTCGTAGCCGTCCATCTCCGGCATCATGATGTCCATCAGTACGAGCTGGACATCGGGGTTGCGCTCCAGTGTCTCGATGCCCTCGCGCCCGTTCTCCGCGTACAGGACGGGCATCCCGACCCGGCCCAGTACGTGGGTGAGCGCGAAGACGTTGCGGATGTCGTCGTCCACGATCAACACCCGCCGCCCGGGCAGGACTTGACCCGCCCGCCCGGCCTTCCACGCCTCCAGTTTGGTGGGTGCCGGCCAGCTGTCGTCCTGGTCGTGGACGGTGTAGGGCTCGGAGGACAGCTGCTCGGGCATGGGGACGGTCCGTTCCTCGGCGCCCGGCTCGGTCGCCGAGTGCCCGGGGCTGACGACCGGCACGTACAGCGTGAAGGTGGAACCCCTGCCGGGCATGCTCTCGGCGATGATGCGACCGCCCAGCAGGCCCGCGATCTCCCGGCTGATGGACAGACCGAGGCCCGTGCCGCCGTACTTGCGGTTCGTCGTGCCGTCGGCCTGCTGGAACGCCTCGAAGATCACCGGGAGTTTCTCCGGGGCGATGCCGATGCCGGTGTCGGAGACCGCGAAGGCGATCACATGGTCGCTCTTCTCACGGGTGTAGCGGTGCTCTGTGTCCTTGACGCGGCTGACGCGCAGCTCGACCCGGCCCGTCGCGGTGAACTTGATCGCGTTCGAGAGCAGGTTGCGCAGGATCTGCTGGAGCCGCTGCTCGTCCGAGTACATCTCGCGCGGTACGTCCTCGCCGACCGACACCTCGAAGGCGAGCCCACGGTCCAGCGTGAGCGGCCGGAACGTGGCGTGGACGTAGTCGAGCAGCTTGATCAGCGGCAGCTTCTTCGGGCGTACGTCCATCCGGCCGGCCTCGATCTTCGACAGGTCGAGGATGTCGTTGATCAGCTGGAGCAGGTCGGAGCCCGAGCGGTGGATCGTCGTCGCGAACTGCACCTCCTGGTCCGAGAGATGACCGTCCGGGTTGTCGGAGAGCAGCCGGGCCAGGATCAGCAGCGAGTTGAGGGGGGTGCGCAGCTCGTGCGACATGTTCGCCAGGAACTCCGACTTGTACTGGGAGCTGGTCGCCAACAGGGCCGCCTTCTCCTCCAGTTCGGCGTTGGAGCGCTGCAACTCGGCCTGCTGCATCTGGAGTTCGTCCGAGCGTTCCTGCAGCTGCATGGCCAGGCGCTGCGACTCGCCGAGCAGAGACTCCGTACGGGAGTTGGCGATGATGGTGTTGATCGCGACGGCGATGGTGTTCACGAACTGGTCGAAGAACGCCAGGTGCACGTCGGAGAAGCGGGAGAACGAGGCCAGCTCGATCACTCCGAGGAGCTTGTCCTCGAAGAGGATCGGGATGATGACCACGCTGGCGGGGGCCGCCTCCCCGAGCCCGCTGTTGATCTTGATGTAGTCCGGCGGGGCCTCCTCGACGAGGATCCGCTTCTTCTCGCGGGCCGCCTGCTGGACCAGGCCGTGCACCGGGAGGCCGCCCGTCTCGACCGTGGCGCCCTGTGCCGAGCCGTACCCGGCGATGAACGCCAGTCCCTTCGTGGGAACGGCTGTGCGCAGGGAGGCGCTCTCCTCGTCCGGGTCGGCCAGGAAGAACGCGCCGTACTGGGCGTTCACCAGCGGGGTCAGCTCGCGCAGGAGCAGGTCGGCGACCTCCATCAGGTCGCGGTGGCCCTGCATCAGCGCGGCCAGCCGGGCCAGGTTGGACTCCAGCCAGTCCTTCGCTCGGGTGGTCTCGCGGAGGTTGGACACCATCAGGTTGATGTTGTCCTTGAGCTCGGCGACCTCGCCCTGTGTCTCCACGGTGATCGAGCGGGACATGTCGCCCTGGGCCACCGCGGACGCCACCTCGGCGATCGCGCGGACCTGGGTGGTGAGGTTGGACGCCAGCTCGTTCACGTTCGTCGTCAGGCGCTTCCAGGTGCCGTACACACCCTCCACCCGTGCCTGGCCGCCGAGTTGGCCCTCGGATCCGACCTCGCGGGCCACGCGGGTGACCTCGGAGGAGAAGGAGGAGAGCGTGTCGACCATCGTGTTGATCGCCGTCTTCAGCTCCAGGATCTCGCCGCGCGCGTCGACGTCGATCTTCTTGGAGAGGTCGCCGTTGGCCACGGCCGTGGTGACCTGGGCGATGTTGCGGACCTGTGAAGTCAGGTTGTCTGCCATGTAGTTGACGTTGTCCGTCAGGTCCCGCCAGACGCCGGACACACCGAGGACCTGGGCGCGGCCACCGAGCCGTCCGTCGGTGCCGACCTCGCGGGCCACGCGGGTCACCTCGTCGGCGAAGGCGCGCAGCTGCTCCACCATCGTGTTGACGGTGTCCTTCAGCTCCAGGATCTCGCCGCGTGCGTCGACCGTGATCTTCTTGCCGAGGTTGCCGTTGGCCACGGCGGTCGTCACCTGCGCGATGTTCCGCACCTGTGAAGTCAGGTTCAGGGCCATGAAGTTGACGTTGTCGGTGAGGTCCTTCCAGACGCCGGACACGCCCCGCACTTGAGCCTGGCCGCCGAGGTTTCCCTCGGTGCCGACCTCGCGGGCGACGCGGGTGACTTCGTCGGCGAAGGCGGAGAGCTGGTCGACCATCGTGTTGATGGTGGACTTCAGCTCCAGGATCTCGCCCTTGGCCTCCACCGTGATCTTCTTGCCGAGGTCGCCCTGGGCCACGGCGGTGGAGACGAGCGCGATGTTGCGGACCTGTGAAGTCAGGTTGTCCGCCATGAAGTTGACGTTGTCGGTGAGGTCCTTCCAGACGCCGGACACGCCCCGCACCTGCGCGCGCCCGCCCAGGTTTCCCTCCGTACCCACCTCGCGGGCGACGCGGGTGACCTCGTCGGCGAAGGCGGAGAGCTGGTCGACCATCGTGTTGATCGTCGACTTCAGCTCCAGGATCTCGCCCTGCGCGTCGACCGTGATCTTCTGGCTCAGGTCGCCGTTGGCGACGGCGGTGGTGACCTGGGCGATGTTCCGTACCTGCGAAGTCAGGTTCGAGGCCATGAAGTTGACGTTGTCCGTCAGGTCCTTCCAGACCCCGGACACACCGCGGACCTGGGCCCGGCCGCCCAACTGGCCCTCCGTACCCACCTCGCGGGCCACGCGCGTGACCTCGTCGGCGAAGGCCGAGAGCTGGTCGACCATCGTGTTCACGGTCAGCTTCAGTTCCAGCAGCTCACCGGTCGCCTCGACCGTCACCGTGCGGGTCAGGTCGCCGCGCGCCACCGCCGTGGTGACCAGGGCGATGTCACGGACCTGGGCGGTCAGCCGGGACGCCATCGTGTTCACGGCCTCGGTCACGTCCCGCCAACTGCCCGACAGGCCAGTCACCTTGGCGCGGCCGCCCAGCCGCCCCTCCGTGCCGACCTCACGGGCCACCCGGGTCACCTCGCCGGTGAACAGGGACAGCTGATCGACCATCTTGTTGACCGTCCGGCCCAACCGGCGCAGATCGCCCCGCAGTTGACGGTTGCCGTCGTGCAGGTCGACGCGCTGGGTCAGGTCGCCGCCCGCCACCGCGTCGAGCACACGGGTCGCGTTGGCGGCCGGTGCCACCAGCGCGTCCAGCAGCTGGTTCACGTCGTTGACCCGGGTCGTCCAGTGTCCCTGGCCCGGGCTCGCGGACAGCCGCTCGTCGAGCCGGCCGTGGCGGACGAGCTCCCGGCGGACGCGCTGCACCTCGGAGTTGAAGTGCAGGCTGCGGTCCAGGATCTGGTTGAACACAGTGACCAGCTCGGCCGCCAGCCCGTGGCCCGATTCGGGCACTTTGCTGAAGTCGCCGTCTCGGGCGGCGGTCATGGCGGCGAGCAGAGGACGCAGATCTGATGCCCGAATCTGTCCGTCTTCGAGCACATGCGTAGCACTGTTCTCACTCATGGTGGCCCAACTTCGGTAACTCGGCGCTTATGGGCGTGGCCAGTCTGTCACTCTGTCCGCATCGCCTGAGGCGTATTCGTCCGAACTGCTCAGGGAGCCGCACAGTGGGGCCCATACCGACGCAACGGGAGTCCATGTCCCGTGCTCCTGGTGCGCCAGAGCGCCCGCGGGCGGTGGCACGTACGTCCTTACCGGGCAACCCTCTCGCGCCGGGCGCCGCCCGTCGGTTCGTCCGCACAGCGCTCGCCGAATGGACCGAACTCGCCCTGCCCGGCGCCGAGTTCATCACCGATCTGCTCGTCGCCGACGCCATGGTGGTCGTCAGTGAACTCGTTACGAACGCGGTGGTGCACGCCGGTACGGACGTGGAGCTGCTGTGCCGGCTCGGCCGTTGCTCGGAGGACTGCCCGGCAGCCGCCGGAACCGCACGAGCGTTCCCCTCGCACGACGGCTCGGGCCGCGACACACACGACGGCTCGGGCAGCAACGCGGGCGACGACAGGCACGGCGGCCCGGGCGGCGAATCCAAGCCAGGGCCCGGCCCCGATTCCGGCGTCCTCGTCATAGAGGTCTCGGATCACCACCCCGCGCGCGTGGTGCGCGACGACGGGGCCGAGCGGCCGTACGACATCGTCGAGTACGGCCGGGGCCTGCACCTGGTCTCCGCGCTCTCCGACGCCTGGGGCATCACCTACCGCACCGGCGTCAAGACCGTATGGGCACGCCTGCCCGTCGACGGGACCGCGGCCGTCGAGCAGGAGGAGGCCGAGGCGTACGACGGCGAACACGCGCTGCGGCGCGGGCAGCGGGCCGCCGAGATCCTCGCCCCCGCACCCCGCCGCGGCATGCAGGACCAGGACTGGCGCAGCCGCGGCGTCCTCTCCTTCCTCGCCGAGGCCTCCGACCTGCTCGCCGGGCAGCTCGACGAGGACCTCGTCGCCGCGCTCACCGGGCAGCTGCTCGTCCCGCGGCTCGCCGACTGGTGCGCGGTGTGGCTGGAGGACGAGGCCCCGGGCCGCTCCGACGGGGGTGTCGTCGGCGGGCCACGGCTCGCCCGCGTCTGGCACGGCAGCGAGAACCGCATCGAGGAACTGCGCCGGCTCCTGGAGAAGGACCCGCCCGAGCTGCCCGAATCGGACCGCGCCGGGCCCGTACCCGTGCCGTGGCCCGCCGAGGCGCTGGGAGCGCGCGCGACCGGCGGATCGGCACTCGCGTTCCGGCTGATCGCGGGCGGCAGACCGCTCGGCACGCTGGTCATCGGCCGGGCCGGACAGACCCGCTTCCCCGACGAGATCACGGGGCTCGTCGAGGACCTCAGCCGCCGCGTCGCGCTCGCCATCGGCGCGGCCCGGCAGTACGCGCGCCAGGCCACCATCAGCCGCGTACTGCAGCGCGGGCTGCTGCCCGGGGCGGTCGCCGAGATCCCCGGCGTACGCAGCGCGCTCGTCTACGAACCGTGCGACAAGGGCGGACCCAGCGGGGACTTCTACGATCTCTTCCCCGCCGGGGACGGCCGCTGGTGCTTCGCCCTCGGCGACGTACAGGGCAAGGGGCCCGAGGCGGCCGTGGTGATCGGCCTCGCCCGGCCGTGGCTGCGGCTCCTCGCCCGGGAGGGCTACGAGGTGCCCGACGTACTCGACCGCCTCAACCAGCTGCTCCTCGACGACGCGACCGAGGCCGCCGACGCGGCCGCCCGGGCCCTGGTGTCCGCGGGCGGCACCGGGCTCGCCGACGAGGGGCCGCAGACCCGCTTCCTCTCCCTCCTCTACGGCGAGCTGGTGCCCTTCGACGGCGGAGTGCACTGCACGGTCGCCTCCGCCGGACACCCCCTGCCGTTGCTCCTGCAACCGTCCGGGAAGGTCGGCGAGGTGGCCCAGCCGCAGACCCTCCTCGGCGTCTTCGAGGACGCCAGCTACCTCTGCGGGACCTTCGAGCTGCGCCCCGGCGACAGCCTCCTGTGCGTCACGGACGGCGTGACCGAGCGCCGCAGCGGGCACCGGCAGTTCGACGACGACGACGGCCTCGCCGCCGCGCTCACCGGGTGCGCGGGTCTGAGCGCCGAGCTGATCGCCGAACGGATCCGCCGGCTGGTCCACGAGTTCGGCGGCAAGCCGCCGGAGGACGACCTGGCGCTGCTGGTGCTGCAGGCGGAATAGGCGGCCCCAGAGAGGGCTGGGCGGGGAGTGCCGAAGGTGCTGGACAATGGAGTACATGCCTTCCGCACTTCCCGACGGCGAGCCCGTCCCCGACGACGGGGCGCTCCCCGCGCACGCCCTGGCCGGCGCGGCCGACCGTCCGCTCGGGTTCTACCTCCACGTCCCGTACTGCGCGACCCGCTGCGGCTACTGCGACTTCAACACGTACACGGCGACGGAGCTGCGCGGCTCGGGGGGCGTCCTCGCCTCCCGCGACAACTACGCCTCGACCCTGATCGACGAGATCCGCCTGGCCCGCAAGGTCCTCGGCGACGACCCGCGGCCCGTCCGCACGGTCTTCGTCGGTGGCGGTACGCCGACACTCCTGCCCGCCGACGATCTCGTACGGATGCTGGGGGCGATCCGGGACGAGTTCGGGCTCGCGGCGGACGCGGAGATCACGACGGAGGCGAACCCGGAGTCGGTGGACCCGGCGTATCTCGCCGCGCTGCGGGAGGGCGGGTTCAACCGCGTCTCCTTCGGCATGCAGAGCGCGCGGCAGCACGTGCTCAAGGTCCTTGACCGCACCCACACCCCCGGCCGGCCCGAGGCCTGTGTCGCCGAGGCCCGCGCGGCCGGGTTCGACCACGTCAACCTCGACCTCATCTACGGCACGCCCGGTGAGAGCGACGACGACTGGCGGGCCTCGCTCGACGCGGCCATCGGCGCCGGGCCCGACCACGTGTCGGCGTACGCCCTGATCGTCGAAGAGGGCACTCAGCTCGCTCGCCGCATCCGGCGCGGCGAGGTGCCCATGACCGACGACGACGTCCACGCCGACCGGTACCTCATCGCCGAGGACCGCCTCTCCGCGGCGGGCTTCTCCTGGTACGAGGTCTCCAACTGGGCCAGGTCCGACGCCGGGCGCTGCCTTCACAACGAGCTGTACTGGCGGGGGGCCGACTGGTGGGGGGCCGGGCCCGGGGCGCACTCCCATGTGGGGGGTGTTCGCTGGTGGAACGTAAAACATCCGGGGGCGTATGCGGGGGCCCTGGCGGCGGGGAGGTCGCCCGGGGCGGGGCGGGAGCTTCTGTCCGAGGAGGACCGGCGGGTGGAGCGGATCCTGCTGGAGTTGCGGCTCCTTGAGGGGGTTCCGCTGGCGCTGCTCCACGCGGATGGGCTTGCGGCGTCTCGGAGGGCGCTGGCGGATGGCCTGCTCCAGGCTGGGCCGTACGAGGCCGGGAGTGCGGTGCTTACCCTGCGGGGGCGGTTGCTGGCGGATGGGGTGGTGCGTGACCTGGTGGACTGACGCCGGGTTTCCTCGCCCCCGCCGCCCCTACCCGTCCCGTCCCTGGGGGCTGCCGCCCCCAGACCCCCGCTATCGCGCTGAACGCGCTCGTCCTCAATCGCCGGACGGGCTGAGAGGTGGGCGGGGGCTGACGGGGGTGGGTGGGTTGCTCGTGGGTGGGTGGGGAGATCGGCCTGAACGGCCTCGTCCTCAAGCGCCGGACGGGCTGGGTGGTGGGGCTTGCGGGGTGAAATGCGTGCGGGTGAGTCGTGGCTGGACTGCGCAGTTCCCCGCGCCCCTGAAAACCTAGGGGCGCGGGGAACTGCGCAGTCTTTTGGGGGTTCGGGGGCGGAGCCCCTGAGTAGTGACGGGAATGGGTAGGGGCGGCGGGGGCGAGAAAAGCCCCCAAGGCCGCCCCGCTCACTCCGGTGCCGTGACGAAGTCGATCAGTTCTTCCACTCGGCCCAGGAGCTCCGGCTCAAGGTCTCGGTAGGAGCGGACCGAGCCGAGGATCCGCTGCCAGGCGGCACCCGTGTTGTCGGGCCAGCCCAGGGCCCGGCACACCCCCGTCTTCCAGTCCTGCCCCCGCGGCACACGGGGCCAGCCGGGGATGCCCACGGACGCCGGCTTCACGGCCTCCCAGACGTCGATGTACGGATGCCCCACGACAAGCGCGTACTCGCTCGTCACGGCCTCCGCGATCCGCGACTCCTTCGTGCCGGGCACGAGATGGTCGACCAGCACCCCGAGCCGCGCATCCGCCCCGGGATCGAACTCCGCGACGATGGCGGGCAGATCGTCGATGCCCTCCAGGTACTCGACGACGACGCCCTCGATCCGGAGGTCGTCGCCCCAGACCCGTTCGACCAGTTCCGCGTCGTGCCGCCCCTCGACGTAGATGCGCCCCGCCCGGGCGACCCGTGCCCGGGCCCCGGGCACGGCAACCGAACCGGAAGCCGTACGACTGGGGCGTACGGGTGCGGACGACGGGCGCACCAGAGTCACCACGCGCCCCTCCAGCAGGAACCCGCGGGGCTCCAGCGGAAACACCCGGTGCTTGCCGAAGCGGTCCTCCAGGGTGACCGTCCCCGCCTCGCAGCGGATCACGGCACCGCAGAACCCGGTCCCGGGCTCCTCGACCACGAGCCCCGGCTCCGCCGCCACCTCGGGCACGGGCTTGGGCTTCTTCCACGGAGGGGTCAGGTCCGCTGAGTACTGGCGCATTCGGATGACGATAGGAGAAGGCCCCCGCCCGCCGCACCGAGCCCCCCTGCGACACGCCGACAGCCCGCCCAGGACGCTCCGACGAGCGACCCGCGACAGACTCGCGAGCGTCCTGCGGCAGGCTCACGAGCATCCTGCGACGCGCCCACGAGCTCCCTACGACACGCCGAAACGCCGTGCCAGCGCGTCCCGTTGGGCCCGTACGAAGCCGGCGTCGACCGCCGCCCCGTGGCCGGGCACGTACACGGCGTCCTCGCCCCCGAGGGCCAGCAGCCGGTCCAGGGCGGCGGGCCAGCGGGTGGGGACGGCGTCGGGGCCCGCCTGGGGTTCGCCGGACTCCTCGACGAGATCACCGCAGAAGACGATCTCCGGAGAGCCCATATGGGGGCCGCGGCCGGGGGCTCCAGGGCTTCCGGGGACCAGGACCGCCAGGTCGTGGCCGGTGTGGCCGGGGCCCACGTTCGCCAGCAGGACCTGTACTCCGCCGCCCAGGTCGAGCGTCCACTCGCCGGAGACGGGATGCCGGGGGCGGACGAGGAGGTCCGCCGCCTCGGCCGCCTCGTCCGGGTCGGCGCCGTTGCGGACGGCGTCCGCCCGCAGCTCGTCCCGTCCGTCGGCGAGCACCCGCTCAAGGCCGACCGCCCCGAAGACCTCGACCCCCGCGAACGCCGCCGCGCCGAAGACATGATCGAAGTGCGGGTGGGTGAGCGCGAGATGGGTGACCCGCCCGCCCCCGAGCAACCGTTGCGCCTCCGTACGCAGCCGCGCGCCCTCCCGCAACCCCGACCCCGCGTCGATCATGAGCGCCGCACCCTCGCCCACCACGAGCCCCACCGTGCAGTCCCACACCGGAAGCCGGCAGCGCCCCACACGCGGACCCAGTTCCTCCCACCCGGCCTCTTCCCAAGTCACCCTCATACGCCGACGCTAGCTCCAGGCCCCGTGAAGTGCGCGGACAGTAGTCGGGACAGAGCGGGACAGCCCCGTACACGTCGTCGTGACATCGCAGGGCCGCCCTTGCCCGGGGCGCACCTACCGGCCGTACACTTGGCCCGGGGATGCTGGCACTCGCGCACGCTGAGTGCCAGGCAAGGCGATCGAGGACGATCGAGGACCGCATCGAGACCGCATCGAAGACCGCGGGGAAGACCAGCTGGAGGTGTGCGCGATGCTCAGTGAACGCAGGCTCGAAGTGCTGCGCGCCATCGTCCAGGACTACGTGGGCACCGAGGAGCCGGTCGGTTCCAAGGCCCTCACGGAGCGCCACCGGCTGGGCGTCTCCCCGGCGACCGTCCGTAACGACATGGCCGTGCTCGAGGACGAGGGCTACATCGCCCAGCCGCACACCAGCGCAGGCCGCATCCCCACGGACAAGGGCTACCGCCTCTTCGTCGACAGACTCGCGGGCGTCAAGCCGATGACCGCGCCGGAGCGGCGGGCGATCCACAGCTTCCTCGACAACGCCGTCGATCTCGACGACGTCGTGGGGCGGACCGTCCGGCTCCTCGCGCAGCTCACGCGGCAGGTCGCCGTCGTGCAGTACCCGTCGCTCACCCGCTCGACCGTGCGTCATGTGGAGCTGCTGTCGCTGGCCCCGGCCCGCGTCATGCTCGTACTGATCACGGACACCGGCCGGGTCGAGCAGCGCATGGTGGACTGCCCGGCGCCCTTCGGGGAGGCCTCTGTGGCCGATCTACGCGCGCGGCTCAACAGCCGGATCGCGGGCCGCCGTTTCGCGGACGTCCCGCAGCTGGTGCAGGATCTCCCCGACGCTTTCGAGTCGGACGACCGGGGTACGGTCGCGACGGTGCTCTCCACCCTCATGGAGACCCTCGTCGAGGAGACCGAGGAGCGGCTGATGATCGGCGGCACCGCCAATCTGACCCGCTTCGGACATGACTTTCCCCTCACCATCCGTCCCGTCCTCGAGGCACTTGAGGAGCAGGTCGTTCTCCTCAAACTCCTTGGTGAGGTCAATGATTCGGGCATGGCCGTACGGATCGGTCACGAGAACGCCCATGAGGGACTCAACTCCACGTCCGTCGTCTCGGTCGGCTACGGTTCGGGCGGCGAGGCAGTAGCAAAACTTGGCGTGGTCGGCCCGACGCGCATGGATTACCCCGGAACGATGGGAGCGGTACGAGCGGTGGCACGGTACGTAGGACAGATCCTGGCGGAGTCGTAAGTGGCCACGGACTACTACGCCGTACTCGGCGTGCGCCGCGACGCGTCCCAGGACGAGATCAAGAAGGCATTCCGGCGGCTCGCTCGCGAGCTGCATCCGGACGTCAATCCCGATCCGAAGACGCAAGAGCGCTTCAAGGAGATCAACGCCGCTTACGAGGTGTTGTCGGACCCGCAGAAGAAGCAGGTCTACGACCTCGGCGGTGACCCGCTGTCCCAGGCGGGCGGCCAGGGCGCGGGCGGCTTCGGCGCCGGCGGGTTCGGGAACTTCTCGGACATCATGGACGCCTTCTTCGGCACGGCGTCGCAGCGGGGCCCGCGGTCGCGCACGCGGCGCGGCCAGGACGCGATGATCCGGCTGGAGATCGACCTCGACGAGGCGGCCTTCGGCACCACGAAGGACATCCAGGTCGACACGGCCGTCGTGTGTACGACGTGCAGTGGCGAGGGCGCCGCGCCCGGCACCTCCGCGCAGACCTGCGACATGTGCCGCGGTCGCGGTGAGGTGTCCCAGGTCACGCGGTCCTTCCTGGGCCAGGTCATGACGTCCCGGCCGTGTCCGCAGTGCCAGGGGTTCGGGACGGTCGTTCCGACGCCGTGCCCCGAGTGCGCCGGTGACGGGCGGGTCCGCTCGCGTCGGACCCTGACCGTGAAGATTCCCGCCGGTGTCGACAACGGCACGCGGATCCAGCTCGCGGGTGAGGGTGAGGTCGGGCCCGGTGGTGGTCCCGCCGGTGACCTGTACGTCGAGATCCACGAGGTCGCGCACTCCACCTTCCAGCGGCGCGGTGACGACCTGCACTGCACGGTCACCATCCCGATGACCGCGGCCTCCCTCGGCACCAAGGTGCCGCTGGAGACGCTCGACGGGATGGAGGAGGTCGACATCCGTCCGGGCACGCAGTCCGGGCAGTCGATTCCGTTGCACGGGCGGGGCATCACGCACCTTCGTGGTGGCGGGCGTGGTGATCTCATCGTGCATGTCGAGGTCATGACGCCGACCAAGCTTGATCCCGAGCAGGAACGGCTGCTGCGCGAGCTCGCGCAGCTTCGGGGGAGGAGCGGCCCACGGGTCAGTTTCAACCCGGGCAGCAGGGGCTGTTCTCCAGACTGAAGGACGCGTTCAACGGGCGATGAGGGTTTGCGCTGGGGGTTTGTTTCGCCCCCGCCGCCCTTACCCGTCCCATCCCGTTCCTGGGGGCTGCGCCCCCAGACCCCCGCTATCGGCCTGGACGGCCTCGTCCTCAAACGCCGGACGGGCTGAGATGTGCCTGGACTGGGCTATAGAGGTTCGGCCCGGGCCGCAATGTATTTAGCCCCTCCGGCGTTTGAGGAGCGGGGGTTCGGGGGCTGGCCCCCGAAAAGGGACGGGAATGGGTAGGGGCGGCGGGGGCGAAGAACCTTCCCCGCGGTCTGATTCCCGTGGCTTATGCCCGAGGGAAGGCCGGATTCGGACTTGTACGGAGGACGTGACAACATGCCGTCATGTCCTCCGCGCTGACCGATCTCTTCCCACTCCCGATCGTGCAGGCCCCCATGGCGGGCGGCGTCTCCGTGCCGCAGCTCGCAGCGGCCGTGTCCGAAGCCGGGGGGCTCGGTTTCCTTGCCGCCGGCTACAAAACGGCCGACGGCATGTACCAGGAGATCAAGCAGTTGCGGGGCGCCACGAGCCGCCCGTTCGGCGTGAACCTGTTCATGCCGCAGCCCGAGTACGCCGACCCGGCGGCGGTCGAGGTCTACGCCCACCAGCTGGCCGGCGAGGCCTCCTGGTACGAGACCGAACTGGGCGACCCCGACAGCGGACGCGACGACGGATACGACGCCAAGCTCGCCGTACTCCTCGACAACCCGGTACCGGTCGTCTCCTTCCACTTCGGCTGCCCGACGCGTGACGTCCTGGACTCCCTGAGCCGGGCCGGCACGCTGACGTTGGTCACGGCGACCACCGCCGAGGAGGCGCAGGCCGTGCAGTGGGCGGGCGCCGACGCGGTGATCGTGCAGGGCGTCGAGGCCGGCGGCCACCAGGGCACCCACCGGGACAACCCGGAGACCGACGGCTCCGGCATCGGACTGCTCTCGCTGATCGCGCAGGTCCGCGAGACCGTGCAGATCCCGATCGTCGCGGCCGGCGGCATCATGCGTGGCAGCCAGATCGCCGCCGCGCTCGCCGCGGGCGCGAGCGCCGCCCAGCTCGGCACGGCGTTCCTCGCCACCCCCGAGTCCGGCGCCAACGCCGTGCACAAGCAGGCACTGACCAACCCCCTCTTCGTACGTACGGAGTTGACGCGCGCCTTCTCCGGCAGGCCCGCGCGGGGTCTGATGAACCGCTTCATGCGCGAGCACGGGCCGTACGCGCCCGCCGCCTACCCGGACGTCCACCACCTCACCTCCGCGCTCCGCAAGGCCGCGGCCAAGGCCGGGGACGCGCAGGGGATGGCGCTGTGGGCGGGACAGGGCCACCGGCTCGCGCGCGAGCTGCCCGCCGGGCAACTGGTCGAGGTGCTCGCGGCCGAACTCGCCGCCGCCAAGACAGCGTTGTCGTCCAACTCGGGCGGGGGCCCGGTCCGTTGACCGCCCCGGTGTTCGTGGTGGACGTGGTGCCGGGCGGGCCCGAGTTCGTGCTCGACGGGCCCGAGGGGCGGCACGCCGTGTCCGTGAAGCGGCTGCGGGCGGGGGAGGACGTCGTCCTCACCGACGGGCACGGGCGCTGGGCCGAGGGTGTCGTCAAGGCGGCCGAGGGCAAGGACCGGCTCGTGGTGACCGGTATCGCCGAGGTGCGTGAGGAGGCTGAGCCGACTCCCCGTATCACCGTCGTCCAGGCCCTCCCCAAGGGCGACCGCGGTGAACTCGCCGTCGAGACCATGACGGAGACCGGGGTCGACGAGATCGTCCCCTGGGCCGCGTCCCGTTGCATCACTCAGTGGAAGGGCGAGCGGGGGCTCAAGGCGCTCGGGAAGTGGCGGGCCACCGCGCGTGAGGCGGGGAAGCAGTCGCGGCGGGTGCGGTTTCCGCTGGTCGCGGACGCGATGACGACGAAGCAGGTTGCCTCGTTTCTCGCCGAAGCGGACCTTGGGGTGGTGTTGCACGAGGACCGGGCGTACGGGAGCGAGCCGCTCGCGACGGCCGAACTCCCGTCCGCCGGGCGGATCGTGCTCGTCGTCGGCCCCGAAGGTGGTGTGTCCCCTGCGGAGTTGGAGGCCTTCGCGGAGGCCGGTGCGAAGGCATGCCGGCTGGGGCGCAGTGTCCTGCGTACCTCCACGGCAGGCACGGCTGCGACGGCCCTGCTGTTGACCCGCACGGGCCGCTGGTCCTGACAAACGGATTCCGCCCCCGCCGCCCTTACCCATTCCCGGCCCCTGGGGGCTGCGCCCCAGACCCCCGTATCGCGCTGCCGCGCTCGTCCTCAAACGCCGGACGGGCTGGGTGGGACGGGGCTGGCGGGGTGGGTGGGTTGAACGGGGGTGGGTGGGAGATCAGCCTGAACGGCCCGTCCTCAAACGCCGGACGGGCTGAGATGTGCCTGGACTGGGCTGTAGAGGTTCAGCCCAGTCTCGAAATCTTCAGCCCAGCCCCCGAAGTCCTCAGCCCGGGCCGCGCAATCTTTAGCCCCTCCGGCGTTTGAGGAGCGGGGGTTCGGGGGCGGAGCCCCTGAGTAAGGGACGGGAATGGGTAGGGGCGGCGGGGGCGTAATCCTGGCTGTATGCGGTCTATCCGGTGTCGCTCGACGGTGGCACGCTGCCGTCTATGGGGGTATTGAGGCGTTTACGGGGTCGGACGGGCGGGCGGCGAGGACCGGTCGCGGCCGGCGTCGTCGTCGTGGCCGTGTTCGGCGCGGTCGCGTGTGAACCCGGCAACGGAATCAGCGCCGCCGCGGTGGCGATCACGACCGACCAGACAGGAACACGCGAGCTGGAGAAACAGGGCGTCGACGTCCAGTGGCTCAGCTGCACCGCCTCGTACGGGGACAAGGGGGCGACCACAGGGAGTTCGACCGGCGCCCGAAGCGTCGCCACCGTCGACTGTGTCGGGGAAGAGCAGGACGGGCGCGAGATCACCATCAAGGGCAAGGTGACGCAGGAGGTCAACGGGACCTGCGTACGGGGTGACCTGACCGCGAAGGTGGGCGGCAAGGAGTGGTTCCGGGTGGATGTGCTCGGGAACTGCCGGGCGGGTACGCCGGGCACCGTCAACCCCTGGACGCCGCCTGTCGATCACGACACGACTCCGCCGCCAGACCGGCCGGGGGCGACCGTCACCGTCACCAGGACCGTCACCGAGTACCCGCACCCCACCTGCTCCTGCTTCCAGGGCAAGTGATCGAAAGCTCTGGTCGCGGACAGAACCGCTGCATAGGGTGATCGGGTGACACAGACTGCATCCGCCGCATCTGCCCCGTATCTCCGGTATCCGCATCTGCACGGCGAGTTGATCGCCTTCACCGCCGAGGACGACGTCTGGGTCGCGCCGCTCGACGGCGGCCGTGCCTGGCGGGTCAGCGCAGACAACGTCCCGGTGAACCATCCCCGCATCTCCCCGGACGGAACGACCGTCGCCTGGACGTCCACCCGCGACGGGGCACCCGAGGTGCATATCGCCCCCGTCGACGGCGGTTCCACCAAACGCCTTACGTACTGGGGGAGTTGGAAGACCCAGGTGCGCGGCTGGACCCCGGAGGGCGAGGTCCTCGCGCTCAGCACGCAGGGGCAGGCGAGCCTGCGCCGCAGCTGGGCCCGGGCCGTCCCGCTCGACGGCGGGCCCGCGACCACGCTTCCGTACGGGCCTGTCGGCGATGTGGCCCAAGGAGGCCCCGGCACGCTCCTGCTGTCCGCGCCCATGGGCCGTGAGGCCGCCTGGTGGAAGCGGTACCGGGGCGGCACGGCCGGGAAGCTGTGGATCGACCGGGAGGGCGACGGGGAGGCCGGCGAGTTCGTACGGCTGCACGCCGACCTGGACGGGAATCTGGAGTACCCCTCGTGGGTCGGGGAGCGGGTTGTCTTTCTTTCCGATCATGAAGGTGTGGGGGCCGTGTACTCCTCCCTCGCCGACGGGTCGGATCTGCGGCGGCACACGGGAGTTGAGGGGTTCTACGCCCGGCACGCCTCCACCGACGGGGCCCGCGTCGTGTACGCCTCCGCCGGTGAGCTGTGGATCCTCGACGACCTCGACGGGGCCGAGCCGCGGCGGCTCGACATCCGGCTCGGCGGACAGCGCGTCGATCTGCAGCCGCATCCCGTGAGCGCGTCCCGCTGGTTCGGTGCCGCCGCGCCCGACCACACCGGACGCGGCAGCGCCGTCGCCGTGCGCGGAGCCGTCCACTGGGTCACCCACCGCTCGGGCCCGGCCCGCGCGCTCGCCGCCGAACAGGGCGTACGGGCCCGGCTGCCGCGCACCTTCCGCGCGGACGGCGAGGAGCACGTGGTGTGGGTGACGGACGCCGAGGGCGATGACGCGCTTGAGTTCGCGCCCGCCACCGGTGTCGCGCCGGGGGCCACCCCGCGGCGCCTCGCCGCCGGACAGCTCGGGCGGGTGCTCGGGCTCGCGGTGGCCCCCGACGGCAGCCGCGCCGCGGTCGCCTCGCACGACGGACGCGTACTGCTCGTCGAGCGGGAGACCGGCGAGGTCCGGGAGGTCGACCGCAGCGAGGACGGCGAGGTCTCCGGGCTCGCCTTCTCGCCCGACTCGGCCTGGCTCGCCTGGTCGCACCCCGGCCCGCGGCCCCTGCGCCAGCTCAAGCTCGCCAACACCGCGGATCTCTCCGTGACCGAGGCGACTCCGCTGCGATTCCGGGACTACGCGCCCGCGTTCACCCTCGACGGGAAGCACCTGGCGTTCCTGTCCGCGCGGTCCTTCGACCCCGTCTACGACGAGCACGTCTTCGACCTGGCCTTCGTCGGGGGCTCGCGGCCGCATCTCATCACCCTCGCCGCGACCACCCCCTCGCCGTTCGGGCCGCAGCGGCACGGCCGGCCCTTCGAGGCGCCCGACAAGGACGAGACACCCGACAGCGAGGGCTCCCCGGCGACCCGCATCGACCTCGAAGGACTCGGCGACCGCATCGTGCCGTTCCCCGTCGAGGCCGCCCGCTACTCCGGGCTGCGGGCCGCCAAGGACGGGCTGCTGTGGCTGCGGCACCCCGTGCGGGGTGTGCTCGGCGCCTCCCGCGCCACCCCGGACGACCCGGATCCGAAGACCGACCTGGAGCGCTACGACCTCGTCCAGCAGCGCATGGAGCATCTCGCCTCGGACGCCGACGGCTTCATGGTCACCGGCGACGGCAAGCGGATCCTGCTGTGGACCGACAGCAAGCTCAAGGTCGTACCGAGCGACCGGCGCGCCTCGAACGACGACGAGAGCGACACCAACATCACCGTCGACCTCTCGCGCATCCGCCAGACCGTCGACCCGGCCGCCGAGTGGCGGCAGATGTACGACGAGACCGGCCGCCTCATGCGCGACAACTTCTGGCGGCCCGACCTGGGCGGCACCGACTGGGACGGCGTACTGGACCGGTACCGGCCCGTGCTCGAACGGGTCGCCACCCACGACGACCTGGTCGACCTGCTGTGGGAGATGCAGGGCGAACTCGGCACCTCGCACGCGTACGTCATGCCGCGCGGCGGATACGGCAGCGGCGAGCGGCAGGGGCTGCTCGGCGCCGACATCTCCCGCCACGAGGACGGCCCCCAGGGTGCGCCGCAGTGGCGCATCGACCGCATCCTGCCGTCCGAGACCTCCGACCCCGACGCGCAGTCGCCGCTCGCCGCGCCCGGGGTCGCCGTGCGCGCCGGGGACGCGATCGTGGCCGTCTCCGGGCGGCCCGTCGACCCGGTGACCGGGCCCGGCCCGCTGTTCGTCGGCACGGCCGGGAAGGCCGTCGAGCTGACCGTCTCGCCCGCGGGCGGCGGCGATCCGCGGCACGCCGTCGTCGTACCGATCTCCGACGAGGAACCGCTGCGCTACCACGCGTGGGTCGCCGACCGGCGCGCCTACGTCCACGAGAAGTCCGGTGGCCGGCTCGGCTATCTGCACGTGCCCGACATGCAGGCGCCCGGCTGGGCCCAGATCCACCGCGACCTGCGGATCGAGGTCGCCCGCGAGGGCCTCGTCGTGGACGTCCGCGAGAACCGCGGTGGCCACACCTCCCAGCTGGTCGTCGAGAAACTCGCCCGACGCATCGTCGGCTGGGACCTCGCGCGCGGGATGCGGCCGACCAGCTATCCGGAGGACGCGCCGCGCGGGCCCGTCGTCGCCGTCGCCAACGAGTTTTCCGGCTCGGACGGCGACATCGTCAACGCCGCGATCAAGGCCCTCGGTATCGGGCCCGTTGTTGGCACGCGTACGTGGGGTGGCGTCGTCGGGATCGACAGCCGCTACCGGCTTGTGGATGGCACGCTCGTCACTCAGCCCAAGTACGCTTTCTGGCTTGAGGGTTACGAGTGGGGCGTGGAGAACCACGGCGTCGACCCGGACGTCGAGGTGGTCCAGGCTCCGCAGGACTACGCGGCCGGGCGTGACGTGCAGCTCGACGAGGCGATTCGCATCGCGCTCGCCGCGCTGGAGGAGAACCCGGCGAGGACGGCTCCGCTGTTGCCGTCGGAGTAGGGCGGCCGGGGCTGGGCGCGCCGTCCCCGGGGGCTGCGCCCCCAGCCCCCCGTTCGGCCTGAACGGCCTCGTCCTCAAACGCCGGACGGGCTGACATGTCCGCCGCTCGGTACCATGCCGGGGCAACGATCATCCAGCGTGAGGAGGCCGCATGGCAGGGGAAGCGCAGGGCGACTGTCTGTTCTGCAAGATCGTCGGTGGGAAGATCCCGGCGACCGTCGTCCGCGAGACCGAAACGACCGTCGCCTTCCGGGACATCAACCCGCAGGCACCCACCCACGTCCTGGTGATCCCGAAGGTCCACCACCCGGATGCCGCCGCCCTCGCGGTCGCCGAGCCCGCGATCCTCGCCGACGTCGTGCGCGAGGCCGGTGAGGTCGCCGCCGAGGAGAAGCTCGAAAGCTACCGCATCGTCTTCAACACCGGCAGCGGGGCGGGGCAGACCGTCTTCCACGCGCACGCCCATGTGCTGGGCGGTCGCGGCATGCAGTGGCCGCCGGGCTAGCCGCGGCCCACGGGAAACTCGGGTAACTCGACGTGTCCGTACGCGAATTGGTGGTCCTCGGCACCGCCAGCCAGGTGCCCACCCGGCACCGCAACCACAACGGCTATCTGCTGCGCTGGGACGGCGAGGGCATCCTCTTCGACCCCGGCGAGGGCACGCAGCGGCAGATGCTGCGCGCCGGGGTCGCCGCGCACGACCTCCACCGGATCTGCGTCACGCACTTCCACGGCGACCACTCCCTCGGCCTCGCCGGAGTGATCCAGCGGATCAACCTCGACCGGGTGCCGCACGAGATCACCGCCCACTTCCCGCGCTCCGGGCAGCGGTTCTACGACCGGCTGCGGCATGCGACCGCCTACCGCGAGACGGTCCCGCTCACGGAGGCGCCGGTCGACTCCGACGGCGTCCTCGCGTCCACGAAGTCGTACGTGCTGGAGGCCCACAAGCTCTCCCACCCCGTCGAGTCGTACGGCTACCGGCTCGTCGAGCCCGACGGGCGGCGGATGCTGCCCGAGCGGCTCGCCTCGTACGGGATCAGGGGTGCGGACGTGGGGCGGATCCAGCGGGAGGGTGCGCTGGGGGACGTGTCGCTGGACGAGGTCAGCGAGGTGCGGCGCGGGCAGCGGTTCGCGTTCGTCATGGACACCCGGCTGTGCGACGGGGTGTACGCGCTCGCGGAGGGCTGCGACATGCTCGTCATCGAGTCGACGTTCCTGGACGGGGACATCCAACTCGCCGTCGACCACGGGCATCTGACGGCAGGTCAGGCAGGGGCGGTGGCCCGGGACGCGGGCGTACGGCATCTCGTGCTCACGCACTTCAGTCAGCGGTACGACGATCCCGACGAATTCGAGCGGCAGGCGCGGGCCGCCGGCTTCGAGGGGGAGCTGACCGTGGCGCACGATCTGCTGCGGGTGCCGGTACCGAAGCGCAGATGAAACGGCCGTACGATGCCCTGATGCCCATCCCGAAAGCCGAACTGCACCTCCACATCGAAGGCACCCTGGAGCCCGAGCTGGCCTTCGCGCTCGCCGCGCGCAACGGTGTCGCGCTGCCCTACGCGGACACCGACGATCTCCGTAAGGCGTATCAGTTCTCGGACCTGCAGTCGTTCCTGAACCTGTACTACGAGCTCATGGCCGTGCTCCGCACCGAGGACGACTTCGCCGACCTCGCCGACGCGTATCTCGCGCGGGCCGCCGCGCAGGAGGTGCGGCACGCGGAGATCTTCTTCGATCCGCAGGCGCACATCTCCCGGGGCGTCGGGATCGGGACCGTGGTGGAGGGGCTCGGGCGGGCGCTCGACCGGAGCGAGGCCGTGCACGGGGTCTCCACCCAGCTGATCATGTGCTTCCTGCGGGACGAGTCCGCCGAGTCCGCGATGGAGACGCTTCAGGCCGCGAAGCCGTACCTCGGCCGGATCGTCGGTGTCGGGCTCGACTCCGCGGAGGTCGGGCATCCGCCCGTGAAGTTCCGTGAGGTGTACGAGGCCGCTGCCGCGCTCGGGCTGCGGCGGGTCGCCCACGCGGGGGAGGAGGGGCCGCCCTCCTACATCACCGAGGCGCTCGACGTGCTCGGGGTCGAGCGGATCGATCACGGGCTGCGGTGCATGGAGGATCCTGAGCTGGTGGCCCGGCTGGTGCGGGAGCGGGTGCCGTTGACGTTGTGCCCGCTGTCCAACGTCCGGCTCCGGGCCGTGGACGTCCTGGAGGACCATCCGCTGCCGGCGATGCTCGACGCGGGGCTGTTGTGCACGGTCAACTCCGATGATCCCGCGTACTTCGGTGGGTACGTGGGGGACAACTTCCTTGCCGTGCGCGAGGCGTTGGGGCTGTCCCCCGACCGCCTGCGCGACCTCGCCCGCAATTCGTTCGTGGCGTCCTTCCTCGACCACGACGAGGAGCGGCGCTCCGGGTACCTCGCGGAGGTGGAGGCGTACGAGTTCCCGTGACGGGGCCGGGGGCAGGGTGGGGTGTACGTGCGGGTTGGTTGTGGCTGGGGTGCGCAGTTCCCCGCGCCCCTAGGTTTTCAGGGGCGCGGGGAACTGCGCAGTCTTTTGGGGGTTCGGGGGCGGAGCCCCTGAGTAGGGGACGGGATTGGGTAGGGGCGGCGGGGGCGAAAACCCTTCGGCCCGGCGTGACACTCCACGGTCGGTGGAGTGATTGGTGCACACTGGCCTGAATCCGCACCACCTCATGGGAGCGCACCGTGACCGCGTCCAACGGAGAGGGACCGCTCAGCCGGACCGCCCAGGTCGACCCCCTCGCAGGGCTGCGCGCCCACGACGACCCGCCCTGGGACGTCTACCTCACCGGCACAGTCTTCCTCGACATCATCTTCACCGGACTCGACTCCGCCCCGGTCCGCGGCACCGAGTCCTGGGCGCGCGGGATGGGGTCCAGCCCTGGCGGGGTCGCCAACATGGCCACCGCGCTCGCCCGGCTCGGCCTGAAGACGTCCCTCGCCGCCGCCTTCGGCGACGACCACTACGGCGAGTACTGCTGGGACGCCCTGGAGCAGGGCGAACGCATCGACCTCTCCACGTCACGCACGGTTCCGGGCTGGCACTCCCCGGTGACCGTCTCGATGGCGTACGAGGGAGAGCGGACGATGGTCAGCCACGGCCACGAGCCGCCTCCGGAGGAGCCCGCCCCGGACTGCCCGCCCCGCGCACGCGCGGCCGTCGCCTCGCTCACGCCCGGCACCCGCGCCCCCTGGATCGCCGGGGCGGCGGGCAAGGGGACGCGGATCTTCGCCGACGTCGGCTGGGACGACACGGGCCGCTGGGACCTCGCCGGGCTCCCCGACCTGGCGCACTGCGAGGCGTTCCTGCCGAACGCCGAGGAGGCCATGCGGTACACGGGCGCCACCTGTCCCCGCGCCGCCGCCCACGCGCTCACCGAGCACGTGCCGCTCGCCGTCGTCACTCTCGGTGCCGAGGGCGCGTACGCCGTGGACGGACGGACCGGGGAGACCGCCGAGGTTCCGGCCATCGAGGTCGAGGCCATGGACCCCACCGGCGCGGGCGATGTCTTCGTGGCCGGGTTCGTCACGGGCACCCTGGCCGGGTGGCCGCTGGCCGACCGGCTCGCCTTCGCGGGCCTCACCGCCGCGCTGTCGGTCCAGGAGTTCGGGGGGTCCCTGTCGGCCCCCGGCTGGTCGGAGATCGCCGGGTGGTGGCGGCGCGTGCAGTCGTACGACCACCAGGATCCGGCGGCGCTCGGCCGGTACGCCTTCCTGGAACCCCTCCTTCCGGAGCCGAGCCGGGCGTGGCCCCTGCGGCGGGCGGTACCGACGATCGGGTTCGGCCGATCCGCGTGAGGCTGCGGGCAGATCCGCGTGAGTCCGCAGGTGGATCCGGGTGAGGGCGTCGGTGGATCCGTGTCGGGCCGCGGGTGGATCCGCGCCGGGTCCCCGGCAGATTCGCCCGCGTCCACCGGTGCGGGCGAAAAGTCCTACGGCGTTGTCGGTGCCCCGTCGTACTCTTGGAAGCACAAGGCTGCCGTACCGGCAAGCGTGCCTCACCGAGGAGGATGAGCAGGCCTTCAGAGCCGGCCCATGACGCAGACACCCACAGCTCACACCCCCGCGCAGGGGCAGTCACGAGCGCAGTTCACCGTCCCGGCCAAGCACCCCATGGTGACCGTGCTGGGGTCTGGAGACGCCCTTCTGCGCGTGATCGAGAAGGCCTTCCCGGCGGCCGACATCCATGTCCGGGGCAATGAGATCAGCGCCATCGGCGAAGCCCGTGAAGTGGCCCTCGTCCAGCGCCTGTTCGACGAGATGATGCTGGTGCTCCGCACCGGACAGCCGATGACGGAGGACGCAGTGGAACGCTCGATCGCCATGCTGAGGGCGAGCGAGAACGGGGAGGGCGACGGCCAGGAGACCCCGGCCGAAGTGCTCACACAGAACATCCTGTCCTCGCGCGGCCGCACCATCCGCCCCAAGACGCTCAACCAGAAGCGGTACGTCGACGCCATCGACAAGCACACCATCGTCTTCGGCATCGGCCCCGCCGGTACGGGCAAGACCTACCTCGCCATGGCCAAGGCCGTGCAGGCACTGCAGTCCAAGCAGGTCAACCGCATCATCCTGACCCGCCCCGCGGTGGAGGCGGGAGAGCGGCTCGGCTTCCTGCCCGGCACGCTCTACGAGAAGATCGACCCCTACCTGCGCCCGCTGTACGACGCGCTGCACGACATGCTCGACCCGGACTCGATCCCGCGGCTGATGGCGGCCGGGACGATCGAGGTGGCCCCGCTGGCGTACATGCGTGGTCGTACGCTCAACGACGCCTTCATCATCCTGGACGAGGCCCAGAACACGAGCCCCGAACAGATGAAGATGTTCCTCACCCGTCTCGGCTTCGAATCGAAGATCGTGATCACGGGTGACGTCACCCAGGTCGACCTGCCGAGCGGCACGAAGTCCGGTCTGCGTCAGGTCCAGGACATCCTGGAGGGCCTCGACGACGTCCACTTCTCCCGCCTCACGTCCCACGACGTCGTACGGCACAAGCTGGTCGGCCGTATCGTCGACGCGTACGAGAAGTACGACAGCCAGAACGGTACGGAGAACGGCACCCACAAGGGCGCCCGTAACAAGCGGAAGTAGACCAGCGCGACCATGTCGATCGACGTCAACAACGAGTCCGGAACCGAGGTCGACGAGCAGGCGATCCTCGACATCGCCCGCTATGCCCTCGCGCGGATGCGGATCCACCCGCTCTCCGAGCTCTCGGTGATCGTCGTGGACGCCGACGCCATGGAGCAGCTCCACATCCAGTGGATGGACCTGCCCGGTCCGACGGATGTCATGTCGTTCCCGATGGACGAGCTCCGGCCGCCGTCGAAGGACGACGACGAGCAGCCCCCGCAGGGGCTGCTCGGCGACATCGTGCTCTGCCCCGAGGTCGCCGAGCGGCAGGGCAAGGAAGCCGACACGCAGCACTCCATGGACGAGGAGCTCCAGCTCCTCACCGTCCATGGAGTGCTGCATCTGCTCGGCTACGACCACGAGGAGCCGGACGAGAAGGCCGAGATGTTTGGCCTCCAGGCGGCCATCGTGGACGGCTGGCGTGCGGAGAAGGGCCTGACCGGCCCGTCCCCGGCCCCGACCGTCTCATGAGCCCGCAACTCGTCGTAGGCGCCATCGCCCTTGTCGTGGTCGCCTGGCTCGCCGCCTGCGCGGAGGCCGGTCTCGCCCGCGTCTCCAGCTTCCGCGCCGAGGAGGCCGTACGGTCCGGCCGCCGCGGCAGTGCCAAGCTCGCCCAGGTCGCCGCCGACCCGACCCGCTATCTGAACGTGGCGCTGCTGGTGCGTGTCGCCTGCGAGATGGCGTCCGCCGCGCTCGTCACGTACGCCTGCCTGAAGGAGTTCGCCGAGACCTGGGAGGCGCTGGCCGTCGCCATCGGTGTCATGGTCCTCGTGTCGTACGTGGCGGTCGGTGTCTCGCCGCGCACCATCGGCCGCCAGCACCCGCTGAACACGGCCACGGCGGCGGCGTACGTACTGCTGCCGCTCGCCAGGATCATGGGCCCGATCCCGCCGCTCCTGATCCTCATCGGCAACGCGCTCACGCCCGGCAAGGGCTTCCGGCGCGGCCCGTTCGCCTCCGAGGCCGAGCTGCGGGCGATGGTCGACCTCGCGGAGAAGGAGTCGCTCATCGAGGACGAGGAGCGCCGCATGGTGCACTCCGTCTTCGAGCTGGGCGACACGCTCGTACGGGAGGTCATGGTCCCGCGTACGGACCTGGTGGTCATCGAGCGCTACAAGACGATCCGGCAGGCGCTGACGCTGGCCCTGCGGTCCGGTTTCTCCCGCGTCCCCGTCACCGGGGAGAGCGAGGACGACATCGTCGGGATCGTGTACCTGAAGGACCTGGCCAGAAAGACGCACATCAGCCGGGACGCCGAGAGCGAGCTGGTGTCGACGGCGATGCGGCCCGCCGCCTTCGTCCCCGACACGAAGAACGCCGGCGACCTGCTCCGCGAGATGCAGCAGGACCGCAACCACGTCGCCGTCGTCATCGACGAGTACGGCGGCACGGCCGGCATCGTCACCATCGAGGACATCCTCGAGGAGATCGTCGGCGAGATCACCGACGAGTACGACCGCGAACTGCCGCCCGTGGAGGACCTCGGCGACGACCGCTACCGGGTGACCGCGCGCCTCGACATCGGCGACCTCGGCGAGCTGTACGGCTTCGAGGCGTACGACGACGAGGACGTCGAGACGGTGGGCGGCCTCCTCGCGAAGGCACTCGGCCGCGTGCCCATCGCCTCCGCCTCGTCAGTGGTCGAACTGCCCGACGGACGCGAACTGCGGCTCACGGCAGAGGCCTCGGCCGGCCGCCGGAACAAGATCGTCACGGTGCTGGTCGAGCCCGTGGGCCCGGCCGGCTCCCCCGAGGAGGAGAAGCCGGAGTGACCCCGCAGGAGCTGCGCACGTTCTGCCTGTCCTTCAACGCGACCGTCGAGGACTTCCCCTTCACCCCGGAGACCTCGGTCTTCAAAGTGCTGGGCAAACTGTTCGCCCTGACCCGCCTGGACGCCCACCCGCTCACGGTGAACCTGAAGTGCGACCCCGATGACGCGGTGCGCCTGCGCGGCGAACACGAGGGCATGATCATCCCCGGCTACCACATGAACAAACGCCACTGGAACACGGTGACGGCCGACGGAGAGCTCCCGGACCAGCTGGTCAGGGAGCTCATCGAGGACTCGTACGACCTCGTCGTGGCGGGTCTGCCGCGGTCGGAGCGACTGCGGCTGGACCGGAGCTGAAGAAGGAGCGCACGGCGGCCGTGCCTGCTTCAGGAAGCTGTTCCTACGGGCTCGCCATCGCGTGGGCGGGGCGGCAGAATGGAGGGACCGGTGGAAGCGAGACGGCTCCACTCCGGGCACCGGCCAAGGAGACTCGGAGTGGAACACTTGTGTTGGCGTCCACCTCACCTGGCCCCGGCCCCTCAGGTCGGGGCCACGTGTGTGTCACACGTGGAGGATCCAGTCGTCGATGATCTCGTAGATCACGGCGATGAGGCTGGCCCAGGGGGCGGCGATGACCGCCCATTCGGCCCACGTGCGGATGTTGCGACGCCCGTCCGGCTCTTCGGCCATGGGGCTGTACTCCTTCCTCGGTCCCGGCTCCACGTGATGCCGTGGATACCGCGGTGAGCCACGAACGGGTGGTTCCGAGGCGGTGAAGGAGATGGCACCCGATGGGGTGAGCCGACCTCTGCGATCGCTTGGCGATCAACCTCCTTGTGATGCTTGGCAGTTGGGTACAGCACTGCTTTGAGCCAGCCTAGCCTGCAGGTCCTTTTCTGGGTAGTACTGTCGGCGAGTTGGCGGATGTCATGAAGAATTTCGGTTGCTCCGTTGAGAGTCATCCGGTCGGCTGCATCGCTAGGAGCGAGGTAGCGTTCGGCAAACTGCCGGAGGGAGCGCTGCTGATTACCGACCTATGTGCGCCATTCGAGGTTCCCCTCGGCTGCCCAGTAAACTGTCAGCCAGGAAGGACTCGATGAGTGAGATGCTAGTCTGCTATGTTGCAACTCGCATGGTCTGTTTGGGGGTGGAGCCATCGTGAGCGCGCCAAGTGCGGCACTACAGCGGCTACGGCTGCGTACGGAGCTCCGCAGGGCACGTGTCGCCGCCGATCTCACGCAGCGCCAGGTCGCGGCGAAGATGGAGTGGAGTCCCTCCAAGCTGATCCGTATCGAGGCCGGTGAGGTCGGCATCTCGGTCAACGACCTGCGCCCTCTTCTTGCCGCGTACGGGATCGGTGACCGGCGCAAGATCGATGCCCTGCTCGATCTGGCCCGGGGCAGCCGGAAGATGCCCTTCACGGAGTTCCGGGACGTGTACGGCAAGGAGTTCCTCCAGTTCCTTGCCCTGGAGTCGGCGGCGTCGATCATCCGGCACTACGGCTCGCTGGTGATCCCGGGCCTCCTCCAGACCGAGGAGTACGCGCGCTCCGTGATGATGGCCTACGACAAGGGAGTTTCCGACGAGGCCCTGGACCGTGCTGTCGAGGCGCGGCTCACCCGTCAGGAGGTGCTGTCCGCCGAAGGCGGGCGTCAACTGTTCTTCATCCTCGACGAGTCGGTCGTGCGCAGGCGCGTCGGCGGGCGTGGTGTGATGCGGGCCCAGCTGGAGCGGCTCGCCGAGCTTGCCGCAGAACCGCACATCAACATCCAGGTCCTCCCGTTCAGTGTCGGCACCCATCCGGCCATGCAGGGGCCCTTCACGCTCTTCGAGTTCGAGGCCGAGGAGATGCCGGACTCGCTGTATCTGGAAGACCCTCGTGGCGGCACTTATGCCGGCAACTCGGCCGAGGAGACGGGGCGTTATCTGGAGACGTTCTGGGAGCTCGAGGACCTGGCCATCAAGGACGAGGCCGGTGTCGTGCTGCCCAGGCTCGCGGCCAGGATGGGTGAGGGATCCGACGACCTGGAAACGCTTCTGGAGAACGAAGCGGAGTGACGACCGCTTCCCAGGTCGGCCGCTGCGTCAACTCGCGTTGCTCTGAGGGACGTTGGCGGGTTTCAGCTCTCCATGTCCGGATGACCCCGCACTATCCTGAAAGAGGTGCTGCCTGCCCGCGCGCCAGCGGTACGAGGGGAAGCCGCGGTGGGGCCTTCTGCACCCGGGCTGGAGGAGAAGCGTGGGTGGCTCATGGGCATGGCGCAAGAGCAGTGCGAGCACGGGGGGAAACAACAACTGCGTCGAAGTCGCCTGGACCGGTGAAGCTGTGCTGGTGCGCGACTCGATCCGCTCTCATGGCCGCGTCGTCGCCCTCGGACCGACGGCGTGGTGTGCCTTCCTCGGCCTGATGGCGACTCCGTCGCCGCGAGACACCCCACCTCCTTCGCACGATACGACGGCCCGCGCCTGAGACATCCGGCGCGGGCCGTCGTCGTGCCCCCAGTCAGTGGCGCGGCGCGCGGCCCAGGCCCAGCGCCACCAGCGCCGCCGCCCCCAGCACGATCGCCGCGTCCAGTGCCACCACCGTGTGGACGCCGGAGAGGAGGTTCGGGGCCGTGGTGGCCAGGGTGCCGAGGAGGGGGATGCCCAGGGTGAGGCCGATCTGTTGGGTGGAGGTCACCAGGCCTGTGGCGAGGCCCTGTTCGTGGTCGGGGACGCCCGAGGTGACGGTCAGGCCGTACGAGATGATCGCGCCCAGGTGGCACATGCAGGCCAGTGACACCGCGGCCGTGGCCAGCCAGACCGACCAGCCGCCGGTGCCGAGGGCGAGCAGGGAAGCGATGAACGCGCCCTGGCCGGCGAGCGAGGCGACCAGTGTGCGGCGGGCGCCCAGGCGGCCGATGATCCTCGGGGCGTAGCTGCCCGCCACCGCGGACATCACCCCCACGACGCCGAAGACCAGGCCCGTCTCGAAGGCCGACAGGTGCAGCGTCTCCTGGAGGTAGAGCGTCAGGACGAAGATCACCGTCGACATCATCGAGAAGGTGACCAGGCCGCCCAGATTGCCCCACGCCACCGTGCGGCGGCGCAGCATCGGCAGGGAGACCAGGGGCTCCGCGGTGCGCGACTCGACGTACCCGAAGAGCGCCAGCAGGGCGACTCCGGCGACCAGGGTCGCGATCACGTCCGTGCTGCCGAAGCCGGTTTCCGCCGCCGTCGACAGGGCGTAGATCAGGGCCAGCAGGCCGCCGGTGACGGTCACCGCGCCCGGGACGTCCAGGCGGGGGCGCTCGGTGTGCCGGGACTCCGGGAGCAGGGTCGGGGCCAGGGGCAGCACGATCAGGGCGAAGAGCGTCAGCAGGCCCATCGTGGAGCGCCAGCCGAACGCGTCCGTCAGGACCCCGCCCGCCACCATGCCGACGGTGAAGCCCAGGGAGAGCAGGGTGCCGCTGATACCGAGGGCACGGTCGCGGGCCGGGCCCTCCGGGAACGTCGTCGTCAGCAGCGACATGCCCGTCGGTACGATCGCCGCCGCGCCGAGGCCCTGCAGTGCCCGCCCGGCCAGGAACGACGCCGGGTCCCAGGCGAAGGTCGCGAGCAGCGAGGCCGCGCCGAACAGGGCCAGCCCGGCGAGGAACAGCCTGCGGCGCCCGTACAGGTCACCCATCCGTCCGAACAGCAGCAGGAATCCGCCGGACGGCAGCGCGAACGCCGTCACCGCCCACTGGAGGGCCGACTGGCTCATGCCCAGGTCCTGGCCGAGCACCGGCAACGCCACGTTCAGTACGGAGAAGTCGAGCGCGACCATGAACTGGGCCGCGCAGAGGACGAAGAGGACGAGTCTGTCTCGGGGGGAGAGGTGGGGGGTTGGAGAGGGGGGCGGAGATTGGGGTGGGGCTGTCCGTTCTTGGTTGGGTGGTTGGTGGTTGTGTTCGCGTTCGTGTTCGCGTTCGCGTTCTTGCTCGTGTACGAGGGAGGGTTCGGCTGGCATGGCATGAGCTTGTGGCCGTCGGAATATCGGTGGGGAGCCGGAACTTATGCTGGTGGTCACAACACCAGCCACCCGGAGGGGGATTCGTACGTGGTTGATGACGTGCTCAAGACCCGTCGGCTGAGCGAGCTGCGTGAGTTCCTGATGAGCCGCAGGGCGCGGGTGTCCCCGGCCGAGGCCGGGCTGCCGGACGGTGGTGCCCGTCGGCGTACTCCCGGGCTGCGTCGCGAGGAGGTCGCCGTACTCGCGGGCGTCGGCGCCTCCTGGTACCAGTGGCTGGAGCAGGGGCGGGACATCTCCGTGTCGCCGCAGGTCCTCGACTCGGTGGCCCGTGTGCTGCGGCTGAGCAACGCCGAGCGGCGCCATCTGTATCTGCTCGCCGGGCTCAATCCGCCCGCGCCCGAGGTCGCGCCCGGGGACCGGGACATGTGCGAGGGGCTGCGGCGGCTGATCGACACGTGGATGCCGTATCCGGCGCACATCATGGACGCCTACTACAACTGCGTCATGTACAACGACGCCGCCGGGGCGGTCCTCGGCATGCGTCCCAAGGACATGCAGAACTGCCTCCTCGACTTCTTCACCGACCCGCTGTACCGGGGCCGGTCGCTGACCTGGGAGGACAACGCCCGGACGGTCGTCGCCCAGTTCCGTGCCTCCTGCGCTGCCGCGCCCGACGACGAGGGGTTCCAGGACGTACTGGCCCGGGTGAAGGCGGCCAGTGCCGAGTTCACGGAGCTGTGGGAGCGGCGGGACATCGAGGCTCCGGGGCAGACCCGCAAGGAGCTCGACCATCCGCTGGTCGGGGTGCTGATCCTGGAAGCTACCGCCATGAAGGTGCCTGCGCGGCCCGACCTCACGATCGTGCTCCATACGCCGCTGCCCGAAGCGAACACCTCGGCGAAGCTGGAGTGGCTGGCCTCTGCGGAGGGGCGGCGTGGGGCGATGTATCCGGTTGCCGGGTAGCAGGCGTGGCGGAGGTAGGCGGTAGTCCGGGGCGGCGAGGGTGAGTGTGCAGGCTTTGCAGGTGTGTCGGGCGTACGGCTGGGCCGTGTCGCGTACCGCCGCGCGGGGATCGGGTGGGGCTTCGTATGCTCTGGGCATGACCGACAGCACCGCGCTCGATCCCGAGGACCGCAAGATCGTCACCCTGGCCCGTTCCGTACGGGCCCGTAATGGTGTGCCCGAGGGGGCGGCCGTGCGGGACGACACCGGCCGTACGTATGTTGCGGGGACCGTTGACCTGCCTTCTCTGCGGCTCAGTGCGTTGCAGACCGCGGTGGCCATGGCTGTGGCTTCCGGGGCGAAGTCGTTGGAGGCGGGGGCTGTGGTGACCGAGGCGGGGTCCTTGGCGGACGGCGATCTGGCGGTTGTGCGGGATCTTGGTGGGGCGGGGACTGTTGTGCTGGTCGCCGGGCTTGATGGGGAGGTTCGGGTGCGGGTGGCTGCGGGCTGAGGGCCGGGCGGTTTTCTTTCCCCAGCCCCACCCCTTCCCGAAACTGGGGGCTGCGCCCCCAGACCCCCCCTATCGGCCTGAACGGCCTCGTCCTCAAACGCCGGACGGGCTGACGTACGTGCGGGTCCGTTGTGGCTGGGGTGCGCAGTTCCCCGCGCCCCTGAAGGGGCGCGGGCCCCACCGGTCGACTTCGGCCACATCTTCGGCCACCGGAAGATTCCCCACCGCTTCTCTTGCAATCCCGAGCCGCTCGCGTATCAATGGACGACAGCTCTTCCGACGGACCGTCAGATTCGTCGCCGCGCAGCGTGTCCGCACACCGCTCGCGGTGACTGGTCCGTGCGCACGTGAATCCCCGCACCGTCGCCGGCCTGCGCACAGGCACCGGTGGCAAGCACGCGTGCCCGCACGACGGCGCGCCCGTCGTACGTCCCCACATGGCAATTCCCGTACAAGGGAAGGGAATCCCCAATGAGATGCAAGCGACTCGGAATCGGTGCGGCGTTAGCCGCCGGCACCCTCGCCGCCGGTCTGGCCCTCGCTCCTGGTGCCGCGGCCGTCGTCCCCCAGACCGCCACGATCATCGCCGACTGCGGTGCCTACGGCGGCGGTGAGGCCACCCTCACGGCCACCCAGACCGGCACCTCCGCCACCATCACCCTCAGCTCCTCCGAGATCACCTCCCCGCTCGCCCTCGACGCGGACTCGATCGTCTCCACACTCACCATGGTGAAGGCGAGCGGTGGCACGACCGCCTTCACGGGCACGAAGAACCCCGCGATAGCCGCGGGCGGTGGCGTCTCGGTCGGCCCGCTGAGCGGCACGGTGGCGCCCGGCGACAGCCTGGAGGCGTTCGGCGGCTCCCTGCAGATGGTGATCTTCGGGTTCATCACCGTGACGTGTACGGCGGAAGGAGCGCAGTCGCCGGGGCCGTTCGTCTTCGAGTGAGTCCCGGGCGGTAGCTCCCCCCACGTAACCCCCCACGCAACCCCTCACGAGCAAGTCGAGCCATGGACCGGTGTCGCCTGCGCGCGGCGGCACCGGTCCGGTCGTTGCGCTCAACTGCCCTGTCCTGCAACAAAGTTGACAGGAACTGATGGCCCATCAGTTGACGTCCGGCGATTCCATTGACTTTTCACACAACCAACACATCAATGTCCCCCTGTCGGCGCAGAAGAACGCGGAAGCACACAGAAGAACGCGAAAGAGCCGCTGCGCCCGCAATCCTCAGGAGGGGCAAACATGGGTTCAGGAACCCGAAGACGCCACCGTTGGGCGGCACTTCTCGGAGCGACCGCGCTCGCGGTCACCGGGGGAGGTGCGCTCGCCTGTCCCGCGAGCGCGGAGCCTCAGCAGGTCGACTTCGCCACGCACTGCGTCCCACCGCCCATCGCGGGCATCCCGCCGATCGACGGCACGACCACCGCCAAGATCGCGGTGGACAACGCCACGCCCAAGGTGGGCGACACGGTCACCGTCACGTACACGGTGGTCAAGCCGGCCGCGTCCAACCCGGTCGACATCGCCCTGCCCGCCGACATCATGACGCCCACCGGCAAGGTCACCCTCGGTGGCGCGCAGACCGGTGACTTCACGGTCGCGGGCCCGAAGAAGAACGACCCGGTACCGGGGAAGGGCGCCTTCCCGTCGTTCTCGATGACCGGCACCTTCACGGTCACCACACCCGGCGCGATCACCCTCTCGCCCGGCGACTACAACATCCACACCAGCTATCTCCTGGAGCTGGACACCCCGTGCACGGTCACCAACCCGCCCGCCCCCGTCTCCGAGACGGTCACCGCGACGGACGGCGGACAGACCAACAACCGTGCCATCAGCCTCGGTACGGCCTCCGGGAAGCCCGGTGACAGCGTGACCGTCACCGGCACGAACTTCACCCCGGGCGCCGCAGTCACCCTCGCCGGACGGGCCGGCGCCGCCGAGACCGCCGACAAGGGCACCGCCACCGCGAACGCACAGGGCGCCATCAGCGGCACCCTTGTCGTCAGCGACAAGGCGACGACCGGGGTCGTGGCGTACGAGGGAAGTGCCTGGAGCGATGCCAAGGGCGCCGGTCCCGCCGCCTACGTCGTCATCGACGACACGCCTCTCCCCGAAGGCAGCCAGAAGGTCAACTCCTCTGTCAAAGCAGGCACGTTGTCCATGACCCAGGCCGGTGACACCGTCGAACTCGCGGCGGTCGACTACGGCAAGGGCGGCTTCTCGCGCGGCTCCCTGCAGACGGTCACCGTCAAGGACTTCCGCGGCGGACCCGCGGGCTGGTCCCTGACCGGCAAGGTCACCGACTTCGCCGGTCCCGGCGGGGTGAAGATCGACGCCGCCAAACTGGGCTGGACCCCGGTCTGCGCCACCAAGACCGGCAGTCCGAGCACCTGCCAGCCCGGTTCGCCCGGCTCGGTCGGCAGTGCGGGGGCGACCTTGGCGTCCACCCCCAACGGCGCGCAGACCGGTGGTGAGTTCACCGTCGACGCCAGGCTGTCGCTGAACGTTCCGGCGTTCACCCCGCCCGGTACGTACTCCGGCGTGCTCACGCTCACGCTCACCTGACACATCGTCAACAAAGACACCAACTGAGCTGTAAGCAGGCTCGTTTCATCGGTGGTCGGGCGCGCACCCGCCCGTCCGCCTCGTCCGACTCGCTCACCGCCGGGGGTCCGCACCCATGCGCAAGCCGTTCGTCCTCCTCCTGTTGCTGCTCCTCGGCCTGACCGGGTCGCCCGCGTACGCCGCCGACAACGGCAGCTGGTCCGTCTACCCCGTCTCGACGGACCTCGCCTCGCGGCCCTACTTCCATCTCTCCGCCGATCCGGGGGCGACCCTTAAGGACAAGGTCACCGTCGCCAACAAGACCGGGCGGCCACTGACCTTCCGGCTGTACGCGGCCGACGCCTACAACACCGCCCGGGACGGCGGGTTCGCGGTGCGCACCAGCAAGGAGAAGCAGCGGGGCGTCGGTGCCTGGGCGAAGCCCGCGAAGTCCCGGGTGACCGTGCCCGCGCGCGGCTCGGTCACCGTGCCGTTCACCATCCGGGTGCCCGAGGGGGCCGAACCCGGGGACCATCCGGGCGCGCTGGTCGCCCTCGACGAGCGGATCGATGGCGGGTCGGGGGCCGTCGAGGTCGGCGTGCAGCGGGCCGTCGGCGCCCGGATCTATCTGCGGGTGGGCGGGCCGACCGTGCCCGCCGTCGCCGTCGAGGACGTCCGCATCACCCACCACCAGCCCCTCGTCCCGGGCATGGGCGACAGCACGGCCACCGTCTCCTACACCCTCCACAACACCGGCAACGTCACCCTCAACCCCAAGGTGGAGCTCAAGGCCGAGGGGCTCTTCGGTCGTACGCTGCTCGCCCGAGACCTGGCCGAGGTCCCCTCCGAGCTGCTGCCCGGGCAGCGGGTGAAGCTCAGCGAACCGTGGCGTGGCGCGCCCCAACTCGACTGGGGTGACGTGACGTTGACCGCCAGCGCGCGCGACACCCGCGAGTCGGCGAGTACGTCGTTCTTCGCGCTGCCGTGGCTCGTGGCGGTCGTGGTCGGATTGGGGATCGCCGGCGGCGTGGCCGTGGGGATGAGGATCAGAGGGCGTCGGGACCGCGCTCGCCCGTCCGTACCCGCACCACCGTCTCCACCGGCACCGTCCACACCTTTCCGTCGCCGATCTTCCCCGTCTTCGCCGCCTTCACGATCCCTTCGATGACGGCGTCGGCGTCCGCGTCCTCGACGACGACCTCGATACGGATCTTGGGGACCAGGTCGACCTGGTACTCGGCCCCGCGGTACACCTCCGTGTGGCCGCGCTGGCGCCCGTACCCGCTGGCCTCCGTGACGGTCAGCCCGTGCACGCCGAGGTCCTGGAGGGTGGTCTTGACCTCGTCGAGCCGGTGCGGCTTGACGATCGCGGTGATGAGCTTCATGCCGGGGTCCTGGCCTTCTGCGCGATGCGGGTGATGGGGGCGGGAGCCTAGCCCCGGAACCCCGTGATCGTAGGCCGTCGGGGGCTGCGCCGTAAGGTGCCGGGCGGTGTGCCGGGCGGTGTGCGGGGCCGCTGCGTGCGGCCGGGCTCCGATGATCAGGGACAATGGGCCTCATGAGCGTTCGTACCGAGTCATCCGAGCCGTCCGAGGCGATCCACCGCGCCGGCTTCGCCTGCTTCGTGGGCCGCCCCAATGCGGGCAAGTCCACCCTGACGAACGCTCTGGTCGGCCAGAAGGTGGCGATCACGGCGAACCAGCCGCAGACGACGCGGCACACCGTGCGCGGCATCGTGCACCGGCCCGACGCCCAGCTGATCCTCGTGGACACGCCTGGGCTGCACAAACCGCGCACGCTGCTCGGCCAGCGGCTCAACGACGTCGTACGTACGACGTGGGCCGAGGTCGATGTCATCGGGTTCTGCCTGCCCGCGAACGAGAAGCTCGGTCCCGGTGACCGTTTCATCGCGAAGGAACTGGCGTCGATCAAGAAGACGCCGAAGATCGCGATCGTCACGAAGACCGACCTCGTGGACAGCAAGACGCTCGCCGAGCAGCTCATCGCCATCGACCAGCTCGGCAAGGAGCTCGGGTTCGAGTGGGCCGAGATCGTGCCGGTGTCCGCCGTCGGGGACAAGCAGGTCGATCTGCTCGCGGATCTGCTGGTGCCGCTGCTTCCGGAGGGGCCCGCGCTCTATCCCGAGGGTGACCTCACGGACGAGCCCGAGCAGGTCATGGTGGCCGAGCTGATTCGGGAGGCCGCGCTGGAGGGGGTGCGGGACGAGTTGCCGCACTCCATCGCCGTTGTCGTCGAGGAGATGCTTCCCCGCGAGGACCGGCCTGCCGACAAGCCTCTTCTCGACATCCACGCGTTCGTCTATATCGAGCGGCCCAGTCAGAAGGGGATCATCATCGGGCCCAAGGGGAAGCGGTTGAAGGAGGTCGGGATCAAGTCGCGCAAGCAGATCGAGGCGCTGCTTGGTACGCCGGTCTTTCTCGACCTCCACGTCAAGGTCGCCAAGGACTGGCAACGGGACCCACGCCAGCTGCGCAAGCTCGGCTTCTAAGGCTTTCCTCCTTCCCCAGCCCCACCCCTTCCCGAAACTGGGGGCTGCCGCCCCCAGACCCCCGCTATCGGCCTGAACGGCCTCGTCCTCAAACGCCGGACGGGCTGAAAGTGTCGGCCCGGGCCGCGAAATCTTCAGCCCCTCCGGCGTTTGAGGAGCGGGGGTTCGGGGGCGGAGCCCCTGAGTAAGGGACGGGAATGGGTAGGGGCGGCGGGGGCGAGAAACTCATCGCTGGGTCTGGAGCACACCCCGTAGCCAGCCATACGACGCCTTCGGCGTTCGCTTCAGTGTTTCGAAGTCCACGTGGACCAGGCCGAAGCGGCGGGCGTAGCCTTCCGCCCATTCGAAGTTGTCCAGGAGAGACCAGACGAAGTAGCCGCGGACGTCCACGCCCTGGTCCAACGCCCGGTGCAGTGCCCGGAGATGACCGTCGAGGTATGCGATCCGGTCCTGGTCGTCGAGGCCCTCGTACGAGCAGCCGTTCTCTGTGATGACCACGGGCGGGAGCCGGTCGCCGTACCGCTTGTGGAAGTCCACCAGCAGTTCCGTGAGGGCCTCCGGGACCACCGGCCAGCCGAAGTCGGTGACGGGGTAGCCCTCGATCTCCCTTACGGAGAAGGGGAGTTCGGCTGGCATCGTCAGTCCGCCGAACTCGATCTCGGAGCCCTGGGGCGCGCCCACCCTGGTCGGGGCGTAGTAGTTGATCCCGTACCAGTCGATCGGCTCGGAGATGACCTTCAGGTCGGCCTCGACGTCTCCGGGCATCAACTCACCGAGTCCGTCGGGGTATTGGCCCGTCAGCACCGGGTCCGCGAACAGCCGGTTGAGGAGCAGGTCGTAGAAGCCGGCCGCCTCCAGGTCCTCCGGTTCCTGGGACGCGGGCCAGGTCGGGCCGTGAGAGTTGGCGATGCCGATGTCCGTGACTCCGGCCGCGCGCAGGGCCCGTACGGCCAGACCATGGCCCAACAGCTGGTGGTGGGCCACGGGGAGTGAGTCGAAGAGGAGTTGCTTTCCCGGCGCGTGCGCGCCGAGCGCGTGGCCCAACAGGGTGTGCTCGGCAGGCTCGTTGAGGGTGATCCACTTGCTGATCCGGTCCCCCAGCCGGTCGACCACCACGGCGGCGTACTCGGCGAAGCGCTCGGCCGTGTCCCGGTTCAGCCAGCCGCCCGCCTTCTCGACCGACACCGGCAGATCCCAGTGGAAGAGGGTCGGCACGGGGCGTATGCCCGCCGCGGTCAGTTCGTCGACCAGGCGGTCGTAGAAGTCCAGGCCGCCGGGGGAGTTCACCCGCGGCCAGGAGATCGAGAAGCGGTACGCGTCCACGCCGAGGTCGCGCAGGAGCGCGACGTCCTCCGGGTAGCGGTGGTAGTGGTCGCAGGCCACCGCCGCGGTGGAGTTGTCCTTGATGTGCCCCGGTTCGGCCGTGAAGGCGTCCCAGACCGAGGGGTCGCGCTTGTCCGCCGCGCCCTCGATCTGGTGGGCCGAGGTGGACACGCCCCAGAGGAAGCCGGCCGGGAACTGGGGTATCGGGTTCGTCGCCGTGTTCGCCATGCGCGCGATCATCTGTAGCGGCGGTTGGTGAAGTCAACGGTAGGAAGTGAACTGGGAGTTACGGCTTCCCTGGGGTGCCCAAGGGGAGGGGTGGTCCTGTGCGGGGTGGTTGCGGGTCGGATGTGGCTGGTCGCGCAGTTCCCCGCGCCCCTAAGGGCGCTTACGCGCCCTCCTTCAGGACCCGCGAAATCAGCCTGCGCTGCTCCTCCGTCAGGCGCGGGTCCGCGCAGTACACCGTTCTGCCGTTGACGGTGATCTGGTAGCTGAAGCCGTCCGGAACCCCTATGGGGGGCGTGCCCCGGCCGGACGCGATCGCCTGTTCGGCCAGGGCGTGCCACTCCTGGGCGTCGGTGCGGCCCGAGGTCTCCACCTCGGCGTGCCGCTCGATGCCCGCGAATCCGCCCGTGCGCCTCACCTGAATACGCATGGGTCCTGTCTAGTACGAAATGGCGCTACTGCGAAACGGTGGCGCGGGGCCCGGTCACAGGGTCCGTACCCCGACCTGCTCCCACGCCTTTGTCACGGCCTGCAGTTCGTCGCCCTCGCCGAACGAGGCGCGTGCCTTGGCCACGGTCAGCGTCGCGAAGTCCGTGAAGCTGGCCTTCGAGCCCAGCTCGCCGCCGGTCAGCACGTCGTACCAGATCCGTCCGGCCCGCTCCCACGCGTGCCCGCCCAGCGCGGTCGCCGCGAGGTAGAAGGCGTGGTTGGGGATGCCGGAGTTGATGTGGACGCCGCCGTTGTCGCGGCCCGTCTGGACGTAGTCGTCCATCGTGGCGGGCTGCGGGTCCTTGCCGAGCACGTCGTCGTCGTACGCCGTGCCCGGGGCCTTCATCGAGCGCAGGGCCGTGCCCGTGACGCGCGGGGCCAGCAGGCCCGCGCCGATCAGCCAGTCGGCCTCGGCGGCGGTCTGGCCGAGCGTGTACTGCTTGATGAGGGCGCCGAAGACGTCCGAGAAGTGCTCGTTCAGAGCGCCCGGCTGGCCGAAGTACGTGAGGTTCGCCGTGTACTGCGTGACGCCGTGGGCCAGCTCGTGGCCGATGACGTCGACCGGGATGGTGAAGTCGAGGAAGATCTCGCCGTCACCGTCGCCGAAGACCATCTGCTCGCCGTTCCAGAAGGCGTTGTTGTAGTCCTCGCCGAAGTGGACGGTCGCGTTGAGCGGCAGTCCCTCGGCGTTGATCGAGTTCCGCTCGTACGCCTTCTGGAACAGCTCGAAGGTCGCGCCCAGGCCGGCGTACGCGCGGTTGACCGTGGCGTCCTTGCCGGGCTTGTCGCCCTCACCGCGGACCTTCTTGCCGGGCAGGTCCTGCCGGTGCTTCGCGTCGTGGATCGTGCGGTTCGGCTTGTCCTCGGCGGCGCCCTTCGGCGGGGCCAGGGTGGGCGCGCCGATGACCGTGGTCAGGCGGCGGTGGGTGCGCTCGAAGGCGTCGCGCTCCAGGGTGCGGCGTGCCTTGCCGGCGAGTGCCGGGTCCTCGGCCTGGGCCAGGGTGTCGAGGACGTGGGGTGGAACGATGGTGCAGAAGACGGGCTCGAAGCCCCCGTTTGTCGTCATGACCCGCACCATTGCACTGCGTGATGTCGGTGTCACTAGCCGCAACCATGATTGGTGAAATGCACGGATAAGAGGGGCTGTGGGGTGAGCGTTGTGTTACGGGTCCGGGCCGGTGGGGGCCGGTCGCGCAGCTCTCCGCGCCCCTGAAGGGTGCGGGCCCCGAGTCGGCGAAGGGAAAGTGTGCCGATGTGTAGTGATGTGACCTTCTGCACCTTTTGTTATGCAATCCCTCGGTGTCCCGCATACTGATACGAACCCTCGCGCGGGGCTTGGCTCGGCTAGCATGCGGAGCATCATGCGTTACGGGCTGCTTCTCCTTAGCTGCCGCGGCGAGGGCCTGTAGTCGAGGCCGACCCCCTCCCCGCGGAGTTCGGCGTTGCGCCGTCGGCCGTCCCTCGGACTCTCTCCGAGGATCAAGCGGACCAAGAGGAGCCCCTCGCATCATGGCGAACCGCCAGCAGCCCACCTCCATGCCGATCCACAAGTACCGCCCGTACGACCAGGTCGACATCCCCGACCGTACGTGGCCGGACAACCGGATCACCGTCGCCCCCCGCTGGCTCTCCACCGACCTGCGTGACGGCAATCAGGCCCTGATCGATCCCATGTCGCCCGCGCGCAAGCGTGAGATGTTCGACCTGCTGGTGAAGATGGGCTACAAGGAGATCGAGGTCGGTTTCCCGGCCTCCGGTGAGACCGATTTCGCGTTCGTGCGCTCGATCGTCGAGGAGCCGGGTGCCATTCCGGACGACGTCACGATCTCCGTACTGACCCAGGCCCGTGAGGACCTGATCGAGCGGACCGTCGAGTCGCTGAAGGGCGCCAAGCGCGCCACCGTCCACCTCTACAACGCCACCGCCCCGGTCTTCCGCCGGGTCGTCTTCCGCGGCTCCAAGGACGACATCAAGCAGATCGCCGTCGACGGTACGCGGCTGGTCGTGGAGTACGCGGAGAAGCTGCTGGGCCCCGAGACGACCTTCGGCTACCAGTACTCGCCGGAGATCTTCACGGACACCGAGCTGGACTTCGCCCTGGAGGTCTGCGAGGCCGTCATGGACGTCTGGCAGCCGGGCCCGGGCCGCGAGATCATCCTCAACCTGCCTGCCACGGTGGAGCGTTCGACGCCGTCGACGCACGCGGACCGCTTCGAGTGGATGTCGCGGAATCTGTCCCGTCGTGAGTACGTCTGCCTGTCCGTTCACCCGCACAACGACCGGGGTACGGCTGTGGCGGCGGCCGAGCTGGCGCTGATGGCCGGGGCGGACCGTATCGAGGGCTGTCTGTTCGGGCAGGGCGAGCGGACCGGCAATGTCGACCTGGTGACGCTGGGGATGAACCTGTTCTCCCAGGGTGTGGACCCGCAGATCGACTTCTCGGACATCGACGAGGTGCGGCGCACCGCCGAGTACTGCAACCAGATGGAGGTCCACCCGCGCCATCCGTACGTGGGCGACCTGGTGTACACGTCCTTCTCCGGCTCCCACCAGGACGCCATCAAGAAGGGCTTCGACGCGATGGAGGCCGACGCCAAGGGCAAGGGCGTCACGGTCGACGACATCGAGTGGGCGGTTCCGTACCTGCCGATCGACCCGAAGGACGTGGGGCGGTCGTACGAGGCCGTCATCCGGGTCAACTCGCAGTCCGGCAAGGGCGGTATCGCGTACGTCCTGAAGAACGACCACAGTCTGGACCTGCCGCGCCGGATGCAGATCGAGTTCTCGAAGATCATCCAGGCCAAGACCGACGCCGAGGGCGGCGAGGTCACCGGCAAGGACATCTGGGCGGTCTTCCAGGACGAGTACCTGCCGAACGCCCAGAACCCCTGGGGCCGTATCCAGGTCAGCAACGGCCAGTCCACGACCGACCGTGACGGCGTCGACACGCTCACCGTCGAGGCCGAGGTGGACGGCAACGAGACCGTTCTGGTCGGCACCGGAAACGGCCCGATCTCGGCGTTCTTCCACGCCCTGCAGGGGATCGGTATCGACGCCCGGCTGCTGGACTACCAGGAGCACACGATGAGCGAGGGCGCGTCCGCGCAGGCCGCCTCGTACATCGAGGTCGCGATCGGCGACAAGGTTCTGTGGGGAATCGGCATCGACGCGAATACGACACGCGCCTCACTGAAGGCTGTGGTCTCCGCGGTCAACCGCGCGACCCGATAAGGCCGTTCACCTGCGTTTCTCCGGTCCCGTCCGCCTCACAGGCGGGCGGGACCGCGGCGTGTATCAAGCCATGTCACAGAGTGGTCTCGCCCTGGGTACTGACTCTTCCTCAACAATGTGGCTAACATCACGCCAACGCGGCGATGTTGCCGCGGCGTTACGGAGGTGCGACGTGCTGCCAGGACGGGGACGAAACGGCCGGTTTGTCCGCGCCGGCTCCATGGGTGTTTCGCGCCTCCTCGGAACCCGCACGGCGTGGACCACCGTCGGTGACGGCGAGTTCTTCTGCCCCGGCTGCGGAGGCGACCGCAACTACCAGCGCCTCACCGGCCGCCGCCGCTTCACCTGCCTCGGCGTACCGGTCCTCCCGCGCGGTGAGACGGGTCCCGTCGTCGAGTGCGCGGCCTGCGGTCAGCACTACAGCGCGGACGTCCTCGACCACCCGACCACGACCCGTTTCTCGGCGATGCTCCGTGACGCCGTCCACACCGTCGCCCTTGCCGTCCTGGCCGCCGGCGGCACCTGTGCCCGTACGTCCCTGGAGACCGCCGCGAGCGCCGTCCGCTCGGCCGGGTTCGACGACTGCACCGAGGAGCAGCTCGCGGCCCTCGTGGAGGCGCTCGCCGCCGACACCGGCCGGATCTTCGGGGAGCCCTGTGGGCCCGGGCTGGCCATAGAGCTCCATGAGGCTCTGGATCCGCTGGCTCCGCATCTGGCTCCCGGCGGGCGCGAGGCCATCCTGCTTCAGGGTGCTCGTATCGCTCTTGCCGACGGGCCGTATACGCCTGCGGAGCGCGAGACGCTCTCGACGGTGGGCGCTGCGCTGACGATCTGTGCGGATGATGTGACTCGGTTGCTCACGGCGGCGCGTACGCCGTCGTGACACCCGGGTGGGGCCCTCCGGGCCGGGGCTGAGTGGTAGGTGCGGGTCGGTGAGGGCTGGGTGCGCGGTTCCTCGCGCCCCTAGGAGGTGCGGGTCCGCCTGCCCCGCGGCCCTGAAAGGTGCGGGCCCGCCGCCCGCTACTGGTGCGCTACTCCCCTGGGAGTAATGCGCCCTTGCCGTCGCCCCCGGCAGTACGCACCACCTCGCTCTCCCGCCCGACGTAAGCCGTGGTCTTCGACGGAAGTCTGGGGACTGAAGCAGACGTCACCCGGAGGGAGATCGGTCAATGGGGGCCGGACAGACAACCACGACGAGGACGGGGCGCGGGCGAGCCGTTCCATGGGCGGTGCTCGGGCTGTGGATCGCCGTGCTCGCGCTCGTCGGGCCGTTCGCGGCGAAGCTCGCCGACGTGCAGCACGACCGGGTCACCGACTACCTGCCGGCGAGCGCCGACTCGACGCAAGTGGCGGAGATCCAGGAGAAGTTGCCCGGCGGAGAGACCACCGAGATGGTGCTCGTCTACCACCGCGACGGTGGGCTCAGCGCCGCCGACCGGGAGACCGCCGCCGGTCAGGTCGCGGAGATCGCCGGGCAGCACGAGCTGATCGGCGGCGCCCCGAAGGGGATTCCGTCGAAGGACGGTACGACCCTGATGTACCCGGTCGCCAGCAACGAGCCGGGGACGAACGAGGAGTTGCGGGACGAGCTCGTCAACGACGTCCGCGAAGTCGCCCAGGGCGAAGGCGGGTTGAGCGTCGAGGTGGGCGGCACCGGCGCGCTGGCCACCGACGCGGCCGAGGTCTACAACTCGCTCGGCGGACCACTGCTCTACACCACCGTCGCGGTCGTCGCCATCCTGCTGATCCTGATCTACCGCAGCCCGGTGCTGTGGCTCGTGCCGCTCGTCGTCGCCGGGATCGCCGACTACATGTCGATGGGTGTCGCCTACGGCCTCAACCAGGCCTTCGGCACGACCGTCTCGGGGCAGAGCTCGGGCGTGATGACGATCCTCGTGTTCGGGGCGGGCACGGACTACGCGCTGCTGCTCGTCTCGCGCTACCGGGAGGAACTGCGGCGCATCGAGCGCCCGTACGACGCCATGGTCGCCGCCCTGCGCGGCTGCGGGCCCGCCGTGCTCGCCTCGTCCGGCACCGTCGCCGCCGGACTGCTGTGCCTGCTCGCCGCCGACCTCAACAGCAGCCGGGGCATGGGCCCGCTCGGCACGGTCGGTGTGCTGTGCGCGCTGATCGCGATGCTGACCCTGCTCCCCGCCATCCTCGTACTGGTCGGACGGCGGGTGTTCTGGCCGCTCGTGCCGGCCTTCGGGAGCGAGCCCAAGCAGCGGCGGAGCCTGTTCTCGGCGATGGGCAGCTCGGCCGGACGCAGGCCGCTGACCGTGCTCGCGAGCGGTGCCGTACTGCTGGGCGCCCTCGCCCTGGGCTCGCTCAACCTGCCGGGACCGGTCAAGCAGGAGGACTCCTTCGTCGACAAGCCGGAGGCCGTCGCCGCGATGGAGACCCTCGGCAAGTCCTATCCCGAGCGCGGCAGCCAGCCCATCGACGTGGTCACCCCGCAGGGCCGCGCCGACGAGACCCTCGCGGCCGTCCGCGGCACGCCGGGAGTCGGCAGCGCGGAGAAGGGGCGTACGGGAGACGGCTGGACCGAGATCTCCGTCTTCGCGAAGAGCGCGCCCCAGTCGGCGGGGGAGACCGCCACGATCAAGTCGCTGCGGGACGAGCTGAAGGGCTCCTACGTCGGCGGGGCCAGCGCCCAGCAGATCGACCTGGAGGACACCAACGCCCGGGACACGAAGGTCGTCGTGCCGCTCGTCCTCGTCTCCGTGATGCTCATCCTGATCGGGCTGCTGCGGAGTCTGGTCGCACCGCTGCTCCTGGTGGTCGCGGTCGTCGCGGTGTGGGGCGCGTCCCTCGGGATCGGCGGGCTGGTCTTCGGACCGCTCCTCGGCTTCGAGGGCACCGACCCCGGACTCGGGCTGCTGTCCTTCGTGTTCCTCGTCGCTCTCGGCGTCGACTACGGCATCTTCCTCATGCACCGGATGAGGGAGGAGTCCCTGTCGGGAGCGGAACCGGCCGCCGCCGCGCTCACCGCGCTGCGCACCACCGGCGGCGTCATCGCCTCCGCCGGACTCGTCCTCGCCGCGACCTTCGCCGTCCTGACGAACATGGGCCTGGTGCAGCTCGTCCAACTCGGCTTCGTGATCGCCGTCGGCGTCCTGCTCGACACCTTCCTCGTACGGACGTACCTGGTGACCAGCGCCAGCGTCGCCCTGGGCCGGAAGGTGTGGTGGCCGGGCGTGCTCTCACGGAAGCCGGAGCCGGCCGAACCGGCCGGGTCGAGCGGACCGGGCGGACCGGCCGAGCCGCCACGGCAGCCGGAGTCCGTCGGCGCGCCCTGAGCACGGTGATCGAGCAAGTTGATCGAGCAAGTTGATCGAGCAAGTTGATCGAGCACCTTGATCCGGCGGGCTCGCCCGGGCGCCTCTCCTTGCGGAGGGGCGCCCGGGTGCCCGCACGAGTACCGGAAGATGGAGCCGTGGAAGAACGGGGAACGACCACAGCAGGGGTACGCGACCGGTCGGTGTCGGAGACGGCGGAGACGGTGGTCGGCGGCGGCGGGCGGTCCCGTCGCGTCGAGCGGGTCATGGCCGCCATCAACCGCGAACCGCTGACCGCGCCGCACCGCACCCGCAACGACGCGGTCCTCGCGGCGGGCGTCGCCGTGCTCGCCGTCGCCCTCGCCCTGATGGGCGGCAAAGGGACCTGGCCGAGCCCGCTCGGCTGGACGCTGCTGCTCGCCGGACACGTACCCCTCGTATGGCGGCGCCGCAGTCCGGTGGTGGCCCTGATCGGGGTGGCGGCCTGCGTGGCTCCGTACCACGCCCTCGACAACAACCACGCCCTGCCCATCCCCGCGACCCTCCTGGCGCTCTACACGGTCGCGGCGACCGGCACCGTACGTCGCACGCTGCTCACCGGTGTCGCCGTCCTCGGCCCGACGGTGATCCTCAACGGCCTCACCAATCCGAAGGGGGCGTTGGAGTTCCTGCGGATCTCCGGCTGGATCATCGCGGTCCTGTTCATCGGTATCGACGTCCGCTACTACCGCCGGTACGTCGCCTCCATCGTCGACCGGGCCGAGCGCGCCGAACGCACCCGGGAGGAGGAGGCCAGGCGCCGCGTCGCCGAGGAACGGCTGCGGATCGCCCGGGACCTGCACGATCTGCTCGCCCACAGCATCACGCTCATCGGCGTGCAGACGTCCGTGGCGGCCCACGTCCTCACCGCCGACCCCGAGCGCCTCGACCGCAAGGCCGTCGCCCAGGCGCTGGACGACATCGCGGGGACCTGCCGGACCGCCCGGGGGGAGCTGCGTACGACGCTGGAGGTGCTGCGGGCGCACGACGCGGTGGTGGGAGTGGGCGGAGACCCGGGGGCGGGGGCCGGTTCCGTTTCCGGGGCCGGGGACATGCGGGGGCCGCTGCCCGGGATCGACGGGCTGGCCGGTCTCGCGGAGTCGGGCCGGGTGGCCGGGGCCAAGGTCGAACTGTCCGTCCGCGCGGACGGCATACCGCCCTCCGTGGGCGCCGCCGCCTACCGGATCGTGCAGGAGGCGCTGACCAACGCCGTACGTCACGGTGGCCGCGAGGACCTGACCGTACGGGTGGGTCTGTGGACCGCGGACGGCGCGCTGCGGGTGAGCGTCACGGACGACGGGACGGGCGGGGGAGTGAACGGGGGCGCGAACGCGGGCGGCGGGGCGGGCTCGTCCGACGGCACGCCGGGGTTCGGGCTCGTCGGGATGCGGGAGCGGGCCCGTAGCGTGGGCGGCACACTGGACGCTGGACCGGGGCCCGCCGAGGGCTTCGAGGTGACCGCCACGCTGCCGCTGCCCCGGGAGGACAAGGCTCGATGACGATCCGCGTACTGCTCGCCGACGACCAGAATCTCGTACGTGCCTCCTTCGCGATGCTCGTCTCGTCGGCCGGGGACATGGAGGTCGTCGCCGAGGCGGGGACCGGGCGGGAGGCCGTTGCGCTGGCCCGGTCGGCGCGGGCCGATCTCATCGTGATGGACATCCGCATGCCCGACCTGGACGGGATCGAGGCGACCCGGCTCATCGCCGCCGACGAGGATCTCGCGGGTGTGAAGGTGCTCGTCCTGACGACGTACGACACCGACGAGCACATCGTCGAGGCGCTGCGGGCCGGGGCGTCCGGCTTCCTCGTGAAGGACATCCGGCCGGCCGAACTCCTCGACGCCATCCGGACGGTGGCCGCGGGGGAGTCCCTCCTCTCGCCCGGTCCCACCGCGCGGCTCATCGCCCGCTTCCTGCGCGCGCCGGACACCGCGACGCCGTCCGGGGTGGGCGGGCCGAGCGGACTGTCCGAGCGGGAACGGCAGGTGCTCGCGCTGGTCGCGCGCGGTCTCAACAACACGGAGATCGCTGAGGCCTTGGGGCTCAGCCCGCTGACGGCGAAGACCCATGTCAGCCGGATCATGGGCAAGTTGGGGGCGCGGGACCGGGCGCAGCTGGTGATCGTGGCGTACGAGTCGGGGCTTGTGATACCCGGGGCTGCCTGAATTCGTCTGAGCTGGGGCGCCCCTCAACTGCCTTTGGCTGCAAGGGCATTGCTCTGTCCCTCGGGGCGCACTAGTTTCTCGTTTCCCGGAGACATCCCACGTCCTATGTCTCTATGTCTCATGCTCCATGCCTCGCGTCCTCAGGAGAAACCGTGGCTTCCTCGCCTCGTACTTGTCTTCGTTCTCGTCCTCGTCCGATCGCCCTTGCCGCTGTCGCGGGGCTCACCGTCGGACTCGCCTCCGGGATGGTGTCCACCGGTACCGCGTTCGCCGCGGAACGGCCGTCGCGGGGGTGTGTCTCTTCCGTTCCGTACGCGGCCGGGCAGAACGGGTACGACACCTACCGCATCCCCGCCACCGTGACGACCCGCACCGGTGCCGTTCTCGCCTTCGCCGAGGGCAGACGTGACGGTGCCGGGGACACCGGGAACATCGACGTCGTCCTCAGACGGTCCTTCGACGGTGGCTGCACCTGGGGGGCGCTGTCCGTCGTCGCGGCCGGGAAGGGGGACACGCGCGGCAATCCGGCGCCCGTCGTCGATCCGCGTACCGGGAAGGTCGTCCTCCTCACGTCCTACAACAGCGGTGCTGTGACCGAGGCGCAGATCATGCGCGGGGAGGTCACGGCAGAGCAGAGCCGGCGGGTCTTCGTGCAGACGAGCCGGGACGACGGGCGTCGCTTCAGCGCGCCCCGGGACATCACCCCGGCGGTGAAGCTGCCGGGGTGGCGGTGGTACGCCACCGGGCCCGGGCACGCGGTGGCCCTGACCCGGGGCCCGTACGCCGGGCGGCTCGTCGTGCCGTCCAACCACTCGGCCTCGCCGGCGGCCGGCTCCGCCGACACCGGGCAGGAGGCCAAGTACTACGGGGCGCACGCGATCTACAGCGACGACGGTGGGGTGACGTGGAAGGTCGGGTTCGTGGACGACCTGTACGACGGGGTCGAGAACGCGAACGAGAATGCCGTGGCCCAACTGCCCGACGGGCGGCTGTACTTCAGTTCGCGGGATCAGCACGGGAGCAGTGTGGGCAACCGGCTCGACAGCTACTCCAGTGACGGGGGCTTGACGCTCGACCGGCCCTATCTGGTCCAGCCGACGCTCAATGACGTGCCTGTGGTTCAGGGGAGTGTGCTTCAGCTGGTGGCGGCGGGTGGTCGTGGGGCGGGGGCTCCTCTGCTCTTCTCCGGGCCGTCCGTGCCCACGGTCCGGCAGTCCATGGCGGTCTGGCGCAGCACGGACGGCGGGCATTCCTTCACCAAGGCGAAGACCCTGTCCGCGCTGCCGGCCGCGTACTCCGACCTCGTGCAGTTGGGATCGGACAAGGTGGGGGTGCTCTATGAGACGGGGGCCACGGGGATGTACGAGTCGATCGAGTTCAGGCGGGTGCCGGTGGGGGAGCTGCGGGGGTAGGAGGGTTTTCTTCGCCCCCGCCGCCCCTACCCATTCCCGTCACCTACTCAGGGGCTCCGCCCCCGAACCCCCGCTCCTCAAACGCCGGAGGGGCTGGGGATGCGGGCTGGCGTGGGTGGGTGGGTTGACCGGGGTGGGTGGGGACCGGCCTGAACGGCCTCGTCCTCAAACGCCGGACGGGCTGAGAGGTGGGCGGGGGCTAATGGGGGTGGGTGGGTTGACCGTGGATCGGTGGGGGATCGGTCTGGACGGCCTCGTCCTCAGGCGCCGGACAGGCTGGGTGGACGGGGGCTTGCGGGGTGGGATGTGTGCGGGTGTGTTGTGGCTGGGCTGCGCAGTTCCCCGCGCCCCTGAAAACCTAGGGGCGCGGGGAACTGCGCAATCTTTTGGGGGTTCGGGGGCGGAGCCCCTGAGTACGGGACGGGAATGGGTAGGGGCGGCGGGGGCGAAAAAACGTCCTACAACAACCCCGCCCCCGCCAAGAACTTCCCCACCCCTTCGACCTCCTCCGGGGACAGGGGGACCTGGGGCTCGGCCGTCGCCGGGCAGGCGATGATGCCCCTCAGATGCAGGGCGGCCTTGAAGGCGCCGAGCGCGGACGAGCTGCCCCCCATCCGCCCCGCATCCCCCACCCGCACCATCCCGAACAACGAACACAACCGCTCCTGCTCGGCCCGGGCCCGCTCCCAGTCGCCCTCCCGGCAGAGGCGGTACAGCCGTACGTACCCGTGCGGGTCGACGTTCGCGAGCCCCGGCACGGCACCGTCCGCCCCCATCGCCAGCGCGCTGTCCACGACGAGCTCGGACCCGGTGAGCACCGAGAACCCGGAGATCCCGGGATGGGTGCGGGCCCCGGTCACGACGGCCCGGAAGCCTCCCTCGTCCCCGCTGGAGTCCTTGAGCCCGGCCAGCACCCCCTCCGCGGCCAGCTCAAGGACCAACTCGGTGCCCAGCTTGGAGTGGACGGCGACGGGGAGGTCGTACGCGAACACCGGTACAGGTGAGTGGGCGGCGATCAGACGGTAGTGGCGGGCCACCTCCGCCGGGTGCGTGCGGGTGTAGAAGGGGGCCGTCGCGACCACCGCGTCGGCGCCCGCCTCCGTCACGTACCGGACGTGGTCGAGGACGCGTGGGGTCGTCATGTCGATGGCCCCGGCGAGTACGGGGAGCTGGCCGGACACATGGCCCACCACCGACTCGACGACCAGCCGACGGTGACGGTCCGTCAAGTACGCGGCCTCCGAGGAGGATCCGAGGACGAACAGGCCGTTCACCCCGCCGTCCACCAAATGGTCGACCAGCCTCAGCAACGAGGGGACGTCCACCTCGCGGTCCGGTGTCAGGGGCGTGCAGACGGGCGGTACGACACCGGTGAGCGGGGCGGGCACGGGCATCAGGGCTCCCTGGGCGTCTTGGCCATGGCGGTGGCCTCCGGAACGGTGGTGACGGCCTGTGCGACCAGGTCGCGTGTCGACTGGCCGTCCTCCACAGGATGGTGGCACCGAAACCGGTGCCCGGGACTCGACGCGGCCGCGAAGTCCGGCATCGTCCCGGCGCAGACCTGGTCCGCCTTCCAGCAGCGGGTGCGGAAGGGGCAGCCGCTGGGCGGGCGGGTGGCCGACGGTACGGGGCCCACCAGCGGGATCGGGTCGATCGGGTCCAGCAGCCCGGGGGTCGCCGAGAAGAGGGCGCGGGTGTACGGGTGGCGGGACCGGTCCGTCACCTCGTCGGCCGGGGACTCCTCGACGATCCGGCCGAGGTACATCGTGATGACCCGGTCGCTCATCCTCCGCACGGTCTGGATGTCGTGGGAGACGAAGACCAGGGCCAGGCCCAGCCGTTCCTTCAGGTCGAGGAGGAGGTTGAGGATCTGGGCGCGGACCGACACGTCCAGCGCGCTCGTAGGCTCGTCCGCGACCACCAGGTCGGGGTCCAGGGCCAACGCCCTTGCGATGGCGACCCGTTGGCGCTGGCCGCCCGACAGCTGTCCGGGGAGTCCGTCCGCCAGAGCTTTGGGCAGACCCACCAGGGACATCAACTCCCGTACACGGTCCTCCCGTTGCTGGGCCGTTCCCCGCCTGTGCACGTCCAGCGGGTCGCGCAGGATCTGGCGTACCGTCAGGCGGCGGTTCAGGGCCGTCGACGGGTCCTGGAAGATCATGCCGGTGCCCGCGCCGACCGCGATCCGCCGTTCGGCCGGTGGCATCGTCCACAGGTCGCCGCCCCGGAAGGACACCGTGCCGGACGTCGGCCTCTGCACGCCCACCAGGACCTTGGCGAGTGTCGACTTGCCGCAGCCGGACTCCCCGACGACGCCCACCGTCTCGCCGGGCGCGATGGTGAGGTCGGCGCCGGTGAGGGCGTACACCCGGTCGCGCGCGAACAGGCCGCCGGTGCGCGCCTTGTGGACGACGTGCGCGTCGGACAGCACCACGAGCGGGCTCTCTGGGCGGCTCACCTCATGGCCGTCGACAGGCGGGCTCTCGGGGCGGCTCACTTCATGGCCATCGGCACGTCGGGTCATCTCACGGCCTCGCTTCCGTCGCCTCGGACGACCCTGTTTCGGGCAGTCCGGTGGTGCCGGCCGGCCCGGTCGAAGCCGTGGGCATGGGCATGGGCAGGGCGATCGCCGGGTGGTGGCAGGCGACCTCGTGGCGGCGCGGCGGGCCCGCCAGCCGGGGAGCCGTCGTACGGCACACGTCCGTCACCAGCGGGCAGCGGTCGGCGAACCGGCAACCCGCCGGGAAGTCGGCGGGCGACGGTACGACACCCTTGATCTGCGTCATCCGCTCGGCCGCCGACTCAAGCGACAGGACACTGCCCAGCAGCCCCCGCGTGTAGTGGTGGGCGGGGAACTCGACGAGGTCGGCCGTCACGCCCGACTCCACGATCTGGCCGCCGTACATCACGACCACCCGGTCGGTGACGTCCGCGATGAGGGCCAGGTCGTGCGAGACCAGGATCAGGGCGAAGTCCAGCTCGGCGCGCAGCCGTAGCAGCAGCTCTATGATCTGCGCCTGCACGGTGACGTCGAGGGCGGTCGTCGGTTCGTCGGCGACGATCAGCTTGGGGTCGCGGGAGAGCGCCATGGCGATGAGTACGCGCTGGCGCTGGCCGCCGGACAGTTCGTGCGGGTAGCTGCGCAGGGTGCGTTCCGGGTCCAGGCCGACCAGTTCGAGGAGTTCGGTGGCCGTGCGCGTGCCGCCCCGCCTGACAACTTGCTTGAGTTGGGCGCGAATTGTCATCGCCGGGTTCAGGGAGGACAGAGCGTCCTGGTAGATCATCGCCATCTCATGGCCGAGGAGTTTTCGGCGTACACGCATCGGCTCGCCCACCAACTGCCGCTGGTCGAACCGCACATGGCCACGCACCCGGGCGCCCTTGGGCTCCAGGCCCATCACGGCGAGCGCGGTCAGCGACTTGCCGCAGCCCGACTCGCCCACCAGGCCCAGGACTTCACCGGGCTGTACGTCGAAACTGATGCCGTCGACGATGTCCACACCCCCGTGGCGGGCATCGAATCCGATGGCCAGGTTCTCCACGCTCAGCACCGGTCGGCCCTCGGGGAGAGGGCGTGCCCGGGCGCGCAGCCGCTGGGCCGCCTCGGTCAGTCCCGGCAGGTCGAGCACCTTGCCGCTGCCGGGCTCGGGCGTCTCGAGACGGTCCTCCTCCTCGCGCGCCTCGACGTCCCGCGCGGCCGGCGCGGCCCACGCGTCCGAGACGCCCTCGGAGAGGATGTTCAGCGACAGCACGGTGACCAGCATCAGCAGACCGGGGAAGACGGTCGCCCACCAGCCACCGGTCAGCACCATGTTCTTGCCGTCCGCGATGACACTGCCCCAGGACGGGTCCGGCGGTCGCACACCCGCGCCGATGAAGGACAGCGACGCCTCGAAGACGATCGCCTCGGCCACCTGCACGGTGCAGAACACGAGGACCGGAGCGGCACAGTTGATGGCCACGTGCCGCCACACGATGTGCGGGGTACGCGCTCCTATCACCCGCTCGGCCGTCACATAGTCCTCGCCGTACTGGTCCATCACGTTGGCCCGTACGACCCGTGCCATCGGCGGCATGTAGAGGAACGCGATCGCGCCGATGAGGATCGGGATGCTGCCGCCGAACACCGCGACGAAGACGGCCGCGAGCGCGATGCCCGGGAAGGCCATGACGATGTCGAGGCAGCGCATCAGCGTCTCGTCTACCGCCTTGCGCGAGGTCGCCGCGATCGCCCCGATGAGCGCCCCCACGACGAGCGCGAGCCCTGTCGCGCCGAGGCCGATGGCGAGCGACCAACGGGCCCCGTACATCAGCCTGCTGAGGATGTCGCGGCCCAGGCTGTCCTGCCCCATCCAGTGTTCGCCGGACGGGGCGCCCTCGCCGTGGCCGTTGTCGACCAGGGTCGCCTGGTCGAGCGGGTCGTGCGGGGCGATCAGCGGGGCGAGCAGGGCCGTGAGGACGACGATCCCGATGACCACGACCGCGATCCGCGAGATCAGGGGGAGCCGCTTGAAGCTCCTGAGGCGGATGCCGGGCAGGGAGAGCTTCTCCGCCAGCCGCTTCCGGTACATCAGCATCATGCCTCGGCACTCCTCAGGCGAGGGTTGACCAGCAGATAGAGGATGTCGATGACGAGGTTCACGACCACGAACCCGAAGGCGATCGTGAGCACACCGCCCTGCACGACGGCCGGATCACCGTTCTTCACGGCGTCGATCATGAGCTTTCCCATCCCCGGCAGATTGAAGATCGTCTCGATGACGACCGCACCGCCGAGCAGATAGCCGACCCGCAGACCCAGCACGGTCAGCGGGTTCATCAGGGCATTACGCAGCACGTTCCGCCCGACCACGACCACCGGCGGCAGCCCGCTGCCGATCGCCGTCCGTACGTAGTCCTTGTCCAGCTCCTCCACCACGGCCGTGCGGACGATCCGGGTGAGCTGGGCGGCGACCGGCAGCGAGAGCGCGAGCGCGGGCAGCGTCATCGTCTTCAGCCACCCGGTGAACGAGTCGGCCGGGTTGACGTATCCGCTGGTCGGGAACCAGCCCAGGTCCACGGCCAGGTACTGGATCATCAGCAGCGCCAGCCAGAAGCCGGGCGCCGCGACACCGGTCAGCGAGACGACCCGGATCAGCTGGTCCGGGAACCGGTCCCGGTAGATCGCCGCGGTGACCCCGCCGAGCAGCGACAGCACGACCGCGATGCCGAGGCCCAGGAAGGTCAGCTGCATGGTGAGCGGCAGCGCGGTGGTGACCTGGTCGACGACCGGCGCCCGCGTCAGCGCGCTGACCCCCATGTCACCCCGGATCAGGTCCCCGACGAAGTCGAAGTACCGCACCGGGAACGGATCCAGCAGTCCGTTCCGCTCCCTGAAGTCGTGCAATTGCTGCTCGGTCGGGTTCGCGCCCTGGAAGTACGCGGACGCCGGATCACTGTCCGAGAACCGCATCACGACGAACACGAACAGAATGATCCCGAGCATCAACGGCACGAGCAGGGCGACACGACGGACCAGAATTCTGACGATCGCGACCACGGGTGGTTCTCTCCTCGCCGTTTCGGACTAGACCCACTTCGCCTGGAGAACGTTTATCCCCGGATACGGCTGAGGTCGAATACCCGAAAGGTCCTTGGAATCCCACGCGGTGATCAGCTCATTGTGAACGACCGGATAGATCACGGCGTTCTCCGCCACGATGTCGATGTACTCCTGCGTCATCGACTTCTTCTTCTCGACATCCGGCTCCTGCGTGGCCTGATCCATCCGCTTGAACAGATCCTTCGCCACGGAGTTGTTCTCCCAGCGGGCATACCGCATCCAGGTGTTTCCGGGCCCGTAGTTGTAATGCATGATCAGATCCGCGTCGAGACCGAACTGGTTCGGATTGGACGCGGCGGCGACGACCTGGAAGTCCTTCTTCTGGTCGAGCTTCGTGAACAGCGCGGCCGTTTCCTGCGGTTCGAGGGTCGTCTTGACGCCGATCGCGTCCCAGGAGGCCTTGATGGTCGGCAGACAGTCCACGATCCAGCTCACGTTGACCGCCATCAGCGTGACCGTGAGCCCGCTGACCCCGGCCTCCTTCAGGAGGGCCTTGGCCTTGTCCGGGTCGTAGTCGTAGACGGCCCTCGCCTTCCGGTACGTCGGATTCCCCTCGTTGAGATACGACGACGCCGGCTTGCCGTGCCCGCGCAGCGCGGCCTGGATCATCTTCTCCTTGTCGATGGCGTAGTGCAGCGCCTGCCGCACCCGTACGTCGTCGAAGGGTTTGTGGGCGGTGTTGAAGAGGAGGAAGATGTGGTTCATTCCCGCGCCGCCCTCGACCTTCAGGCCGCCCTTTTCGAGCTGGGAGATATTGGCGTACGGAATGTTGTCGGAGATCTGCGCGCCCGCGCTCGACCCCGAGATCTTCGCGACGCGCGGCGCGGCGTCCACGATCGTCAGCCAGTTCATCTTCTTGAACGCGGCTTTTCGGGGGCCGTTGTAGTCCGCGAACGCCTCGAAGGTGGTGTTTGACTTCGGGTGGTGGGCGGCCTGCCGGTACGGGCCGGAGCCGACCGCCTTTCCCGTCGTCGCCTCGTCCAGCGCACCCGCCTTCGAGAACACGTGCTTCGGCATGATCTTGGCGAGGGTGAGCCGCTGGGCGCCGTCGGGGAAGGGGAACTTGAGAATGAGTTCCACCGACTTCTCGTCGACCTTCTTCACCTCCTTCAGCCAGGACGCGAAGAAGTTCTTGGCGAGCGTCGTCGTCTTCGGATCCAGTACGCGCTCATAGGTGAAGACCACGTCGTCGGCGGTGACGGGCTGTCCGTCGTGCCACTTCGCGCCCTCGCGCAGCGTGAACTTCCAGGTCGTCGCCTGGAGATCCGCCGGAACGGCCGTCGCGAGCGCCGCGTACGGCTCACGGCTGATCGGGTCGGTGTCCAGCAGCCCCTCGTAGATGTGGTGATTGCCGGCCATCGCGAAGGCCGAGGCGGTCATCAACGGGTCCCAGCTCTGGTCGTTGCCGTAGCCGATGACCGCGGTGAGCGTCCGGTCGGCGCCCTCGCCCCCGCCCCCCGTCTCGTTCGTGGACTCCGGTCCCGACGAGCACGCGGAGAGCGTCGAGCTGATCGCGGCGGCGGCGCCCAGCGCGCCGGAGTACTTCAGGAACGACCGGCGGTGGAGCGCCGGTGCGTGGGTCGCGTCGCGCACGGTTCCTCCAGCAAGGGGTGGGAGATACGACGTCCTACGTCATAGGTGCAGCGTGACCATAAGAGGGCGCGTGGGGGTGGTCAAGGGAGCGCGCACGAATGCCGTTTCTTCCAGAGGTGCAACCAATGTCGCCCTGGAACGCGCCGAGTTGACGGACGGTCAACCACCGATTGACGGCTGATCCTGTCGGGAGGTGGGACGTGGGATGTCCGGCGCGCGTACGATGCGGCGCATGTCTGAGCGGCGCGTATCCGACGACTCCAGGAACGACGGCCTGAGCGGCGACGGCCTGAGCAATGACGGCCGAACCAAGGATGACGGGCCCAGGAGCGCCGGCCCCCGGAACTCCGTCCCCCGGCCGCGCTCGGTCCGTGAGCCGCGGGTGAGCAGCCAGATCCAGCGCGAGGTCGTGCAGCTGATCCTCGACCGCAGGCTCCGGGCCGGCGCGCCCCTGCCCACCGAGGCCGAACTGATGGAGTCCCTCGGCGTCAGCCGCAACTCCGTCCGCGAAGCCCTCAAGGCACTCCAGGCCCTCGACATCGTGGAGATCAGACACGGTTACGGCACCTATGTAGGCGAGGCGTCACTGACCCCGCTCGTCGACGGCCTGACCTTCCGCACGCTGGCCCAACAGGGCGACGACACGGGCGCGTTGGCCGAGATACTCCAGATCAGGGAGGTCCTGGAGGAGGGGCTCGTCCGGCGGGTCGCGGGCACGCTCTCGGACGCGGAGCTGGCGCGGCTGGAGGCCGTGGTGGAACGGATGGAGGAGGCGGGCCGGGCGGGCCGTCCCTTCCCCGAACTCGACCGCGAATTCCACGAGTTGCTGTACGCGTCACTCGGAAACGCCCTGGTGCCCCAGCTGTTGGGCGCCTTCTGGACCGTGTTCCGGCGGGTCGCCGGTGTGCGGGGCTGGACGGACGATCCGACACCCGACGTGACGGTCCGCCGTCACCGTGACATCGTCATCGCCCTGAGAGCAGGAGACGTGGAAGGGGCGCAGAAGGCGATGGCGGACCATTTCCGCGGTATCGAGGCGCGGGCCGCGCAGGAGTCACGGGGGGTCGGATGAGCGAGGGCTGGGACGAGGGGACGGCGGGCGTACTCCGGCTGCCGTCCGGGCGGTTGGTACGGGGCCGGGGACTGCGGCACGGGCTCGACCCCTCCGTGGTCCCGCCGACGTACGGCCTCTATCTCCTCGGCAAGCAGCCGCCCGAAGTCCCTTGGGACACACGGTGGTTGAAGTGGCCGGACTTCTGGCTGCCCCGGGACAGGGCGGACGCGCGGAAGGTCCTCACGGCGACCTGGGGGCGGGCCGCGGACTCCGGCGAGCGCGTCGAGGTCGCCTGCGGGGGCGGTCGCGGACGGACCGGCACGGCACTGGCCTGCCTCGCCGTCCTGGACGGCGTACCGCCCGAGGAGGCCGTGGAGTTCGTACGACGGAACTACGACCGCCACGCCGTGGAGACGCCGTGGCAACGGACGTACGTACGTCGGTTCGAGGAGGGAGCGGGGCCCGGTTCATGACGGGAACGGGCCCCGCTGCTCTGGGGGTGGGACGAGGGCCGGGCGCTACTTCGCGGAGCGCTTCTTGTAGCCCGTCACCTTGGCGATCCAGGCCATGAAGTCGGCCGGGTCCTCGTTGGAGCCGTGTGCGCCGTCCCAGTACATGAAGGCGTCGACGTCGTCGCCCAGGTTCTCCAGGCTCAGCGCGAGGTTGCCGACGACGGTCAGCGAGGTGTCGCTGTCCTTGGTGCCGACCCGGATCCACCAGTGCTTCGAGCGGGCCGGGTTGCGCTTCGCGATGAAGTGCATCGGGTTCATCAGGTCGATTATCCCGGGCAGGTCGCCGGGGAGCCGTGCGCTGGCGCTGCCCTCGTGGCGCAAGCTGTAGAGCGTGAAGTGGCGGGCCTTCGTGGTCCCCGTACCGAACAGGTTGTTCTCGCCGGAGGAGAGGTCGAAGGCGTCGAACGCCGGGGTGTCCTTCTTCCGGGCGCCCACGTGGGTGAGGAAGTCGGCCCAGGAGAAGGTCGCCCGGCCGCCGGACCACGTGATGAACGTGTTCGCGGCCAGGTAGGTCGCACGGGCGGAGTCCGACAGGGCGGCGAGGTACTTGGTGGCCGACGGCTCCAGATACGTCTTCACCAGGTACTCGTCGAGGTTGCGGGCCGTGACGGTGCCGAAGCCCTTCGCCTTCAGCTTGAGGGACGCCTGGTAGTCGGCGAACGCGGTGCTCAGTTCCTTGGACACGGTCCGGTCGACCAGCGAGCCCGAACTCAGCTTGTTGGCGCCCCAGTTCCACTCGTACGCCATGTCGGCGTGTTCGAGGTCGGTGATCGGGCACCAGTCGCCGCTGGCGAAGATGGCGTCGCTCGCGTCGGCCGCGCCCAGCTCCTCGAGGTACTTGTCGTAGAGCGGGCTGTCGCCGGACGCGCCGAGCAGGGCGGACAGGGCGCCGCCCGCGCTGGTCCCGGAGGAGACGATCCGGTCCGTGTTGCCGGGGATGCGGCCCTTGTTGGCGCGTACGTACCTGACCGCGGCCTTCAGATCCACGATGGCGGCCGGGGCGGTGCCGTAGTACGTGCCGTCCGAGTCGACGAGGGTTCGGCCGCGGGCGCCGGGCTCCACAACGACGTACCCCGTCACCAGGGCCAGCTTGCCGAGGTTGACCATCTCGCCCTGGGCGTTCACCATCGCGTTGCCGCCGGACTGGACCCCGCCCGAGCCGGTGCCGCTGGATGCGGAGGCAGACGCGGATGCGCTGGGTGCGGCACTGGCGCCGGTGCTCGCGCCGCCCGTCGCGCCGCCGCCGGGGGCGCCGGTCATCCCGCCGCCGCCCACGCCGGTGGCCTCCGCGACGGACGAGGGCATGTAACCGCCGACGGAGTTGGCGAGGAGGATCGGGGCGCCGGTGGCGTCCACGGCCTTGCCGTCGATCTCGACCGGAACGCTGACGTTCAGGCTCTGGTACTTCTCGTCGACCGGCTTCGTGACGTACGTGATGGCCTTGTAGAAGTGGTACTTCACCTCGTGCTCGTCACCGGCGGCGTCCGTGATCGTCGTCGTCAGTTCCGTGTAGGCGTCCTTGTCGAAGGCGAGGGCACCCGACGCGCCCGAGGCCTTCGCTCCGGACTTGCCGGACTCGCCGGACGCCTGCGCACTCAGGGCGAAGCCGCCGGCCGCCGCGACGCCCGCGGTCGCGCCGATCCCCAAGACGACACTCCTGCGCTTCACTGCCCTGTGCTTCACGATGTCTCTCCCACGTCCACTGCCACGTCCACGGAGGTCACGTCCACGGATCTTGTGCTTGCGAACGTAATTCGATCGCGAGAAAAGTGTCAACAATTCTGTAAATGACATGGTGAACACTCAGGAAGTCATGGTCCGCACACAGCTCCCCGCCACTTCCGGCGGCGGACGCTCATCCCTTGGTCGGGGTGCCGTAGACCTTCGGCCGACAGCCGGAAACGCCCCGGCTCAACAGACTGACGGCATGGAGAACACGGGGTACGGCAAGGGTGGGCGCACAGGGATCAGCAGGGCGCGGTTCATGGGGGCGGCGGCGGTCATGGGGGTCGGGGCGGCGGTCTGCCTCCCGACCGCCCGGGCTTCGGCATCGCCGTCGCCGCGAGCCGCGGCCGACGGCGGCGCGCGCGGACTCACGCACCGAGGCGTCGTCTACACCGTCGGCGCGGGGGAGACCCCGGGGACGGCGTGGAGTGGGCGGAGGATGCGCGGCGACATCCGGGCGATCGCGGACGACCTGCACGCCGACACCGTCGAGGTCACCGGGGACGGGGTCGAGCGGCTGAACGCCACGGCGAGCGAGGTCGCCGAGCGCGGGCTGCACGTCTGGCTGCAGCCGACGCTGGGGGACGTGCCGCAGCGGGAGATCCTGGAGCACCTGGCGGAGGCGGGCCGCCACGGGGAGCGGCTGCGGAAGCAGGGCGCCCGGGTCACCCTCGCCGTGGGCTGCGAGTTCTGGCTGTTCGTGCCGGGGATCGTGCCGGGGGCCGACGTCTTCGAGCGGATCGACAACCTGGAGAAGGGCAAGTTCGATCTGGCGAAGGTCCAGAAGCGGCTGGCCGCGTTCACCGCGAAGGCGGCGGCGGTCGGACGGTCCGTCTTCCACGGGCGGCTCAGTTACGCCGCCATGCAGGACCCGACCTTCGAGAACGTCGACTGGAACCTCTTCGACATCGTGGGGATCGACTACTACTCGTACTTCCCACAACGAGCCGACTACGTCCGTGAGTTGAGGAAGTTCCAGCGCTGGGGCAAGCCGCTCGCCATCACCGAGTTCGGCACCTGTACGTTCGTCGGCGCCCCGGAACAGGGCGGGATGGGCTGGAGCATCGTCGACCACACCAAGACACCGCCGGAGATCAAGGGGAACGTGGTCCGTAGCGAGCGCGTACAGGCCGCCTACCTCACCGATCTCCTCGACGTCTTCGAGTCCATGAACCTGCACGCGGCGATGGCGTTCGAGTTCGTCACCGCCGACGCTCCGCACCGCCCCGACAAGCCGCTCTACGACCTCGACATGGCCTCGTACGCGATCGTCAAGCCCATCAAGGACCGTCCCGACGACCCTGAGTCCGGCTGGCACTGGGAGCCGAAGGAGGCCTTCCACGCGGTGGCCCGGCACTACGGCCGGGCGGGCTGCTGAGCCCCTCAGCGGCGGGTGGCGCGGAAGCGGACGGCACCCGATTCGGGGTGCCGGTCCACCGACACGTCCGTGAAGCCCGCCTTCGCCAGACGGTCCGGGAGGCCGGCCGGATCCACCGTGTTCATCGTGTCCCGGAAGTGCAGCACCCGGAACCGGAAGCTCGGCTGGCTGTCGCACCCGGCGAAGACACCGCCGGGCCGCAGCACGCGGTGCGCCTCCGCGAAGATCCGGTCCTGCTGGGCGGCCGTCGGCACGTGGTGGAGCATCACGAAGCAGACGACGGAGGAGAAGCTCTCGTCCGGCAGCGGCATCGCGGCTCCGTCGGCGTGCAGGATCGTGGCCCGGTCACCCCACTTCCCCTCCAGCAGGGCGGCCGTGCCCTCGTCGATCTCGACGGCCGTGACACGGGGAACCTGTTCGATCAGTACGCGGAGATTCGCGCCGTAGCCCGGACCGATCTCCAGTACGTCGTCGCCGAGGGGTACGTCCGCCAGGGCCCAGGGGAGGATGTGGTCCCTGGTCGTCAGGGCCCACTTCTCGGAGCTGCACAGTCTGCGGTGTGCTCGGTTCATCGGCATGAGACGACGGTACGAGCGGGGCGCCGGTGTCCGACACGGGCTACGCTGCCGTTTCATGTCGCCAGACGGACAGGCGGTCGGTCCGCCGGTTGGGCCGTCGGCCGGACAACCGGCCGCCACCGCGATCTTCATCGGCCACTTCGCGATGCCGAGGGGCAGCGGCTTCGGCCGGCACTGGCACACGTTCCACCAACTCGCCTGGGCCGCAAAGGGGTTGCTGCGGGTGACCAGTGAGCGGGGCGCCTGGCTGCTGCCGCCGTCGCTGGCGCTGTGGATCCCCGCCGGGCTGGCCCACACGACGGAGGCGGAGGGCGACGCCGTCATGCGGACTCCGTACGTGAACCCGGCGGCATGCCCGGAGATCACCTGGACCGAGCCCACGGTGGTGGGCGTGGACCCGCTGCTCCGGGCCCTCGTCGACCACCTCGTGCGCACCGACCTCGCCCCGGACGCCCGGTCGCGGGCCGAGGCCGTACTCCTCGACGTACTGCGTCCCGTACCGGTGACGAGCGTGTCCGTGACCGAGCCCCGGGATCCCCGGACGCGGGCGGTGGCCCGGGCGCTCGCCCAACGCCCGGACGACGGGCGCGCGTTGGAGGCCTGGGGCAGGGAGGTCGGCGCGAGCGCCCGTACCCTGGCCCGGCTCTTCGTCGCCGAGACGGGCCTCGCCTTCGGCCAGTGGCGCGAACGCCTGCGCATGCAGCTCGCGATGCCGCTCCTCGCCGAGGGCCTGACGACGGAGACGGTGGCCCGGCGCGTGGGATACGCCTCCGCCAGTTCCTTCGTGGCGGCGTTCCGACGGATCGTGGGAGTCACGCCTCGGCAGTACTTTCCGGTCCGCGACTGAACCACTTACTACGAGCTGCCGGAGCCGGAGCCCGAGTGCGATTTGGTGTCCGTGGCCCTCTGCCCCCGGCGGTGGGCCGCGACGCGTTCGCGGGTCGCGCAGCGGCGGGAGCAGTAGCGGCGGGCCGGGCCCGGGCCCGAGGTGAGGTAGACGTTCCGGCAGGCCGGGGATGCGCACAGGCCGCCCGGCGGGCGTTGGTGGTCCCAAAGGAGGACGGTCAGCGCCAGACACGACGAGGTCAGGAACCACTCGTCCCATGGGGCGTCGTCGTGACTGTCGAGGTGGGGATGCCACGGAGTGCTGCCGCCGTGCGAGGTGAGCCGCAGCGGTCCGGTCTGTTCCGCGAGCAGGCGGTTGAGGGCTGCGGCAGCCGTGTCGACGTCCTCGGCGGCGAAGACCTCACGGAGGAGGAGAGCGCCCGCACGCATCCGTACGACGTCGTCCGGGGCGAGCTCGACGGGCTCCGACTCGCCGTACTCCCGCAGTACTTCGGCGACTGCTTCGACGTCCGCTGCCTCGACGTCCGCTGCTTTGGGCTGCGGCTCCTGGTCGCCCGTACCGGACAGGGCGTTGATCAGGGCCGCGGTGCGCCGGGCGTTGGCCAGGACGGAGTGCCGTGTGGACCAGTCGTCGGGGAGGGCTGCCATGGGCCGAATGTAACGCATATTGCGCAGTTTTGAGTTACATACGTAACGTCATCCCGATGAAGAGGCGTTACGCGATGGGGTCCTTCCTCGCCGGGGCGGCAGCGGCGCGGGCGGGCGACGAGATGTCCGGTCCCGCGTTGTTGCTGGCGGGCTATGCGGTCGGAGGGTCGGCCACGGAGGCGTCGGCGCTGCTGGCGGGCATCACGGTCTCGGCGGCGGTCGGCGGCCCGCTGCTGGGAGCGCTCCTCGACAGGTCCCCGAGGCCGGGCCGCCTGCTGGCCCGCGCCCTCGCCCTCTACGGGACGGGCCTGGTGCTGATGCTCCTGAGCCTCGGCCGCCTTCCCCTCCAACTCACGGTCCTGATCGCCGTGTTCACGGGACTCCTGGGTCCGGCCCTCTCCGGCGGCTGGACCGCCCAACTGCCCAGGGTCGTGCCCCGCGAACGGATGCCACGCGCGAACGCGCTCGACGCGATGACGTTCAGCCTGGCGAGTCTGGTCGGCCCGGCGCTCGCCGGAGTGCTCGCGCATCTCCTCGGAGCACCGGCCGCCGTGGTGGCGTCGGCGGCGCTGATCGCCTGTGCCCTGCCTGCGGCATGGACGCTGCCGACGGACGGGGACGAGGACCGTCGCCGCGGCCGGGACAAGGCCCCGCCGACCGCCCCCGCGCCCCTGACCGCCGACCTCGCCGCCGGAATCCGCGCCATCACCCGCACCCGACCACTGGCCCGGGCCACCCTCGCCTCGGTCGTCTCCTGCATGGGCCTGGGCATGTTGATCACCTGCACCCCGTTGCTCGGTGAGCGGGCTTTCGGTTCGGCCGCCGAGGGCACGCTGCTCCTGACCTGCACGGCGGTCTCGGCCCTCGCCGCCAACGCCGTACTCGCACGCAGGCCCCGAACCATCGCGCCGGACACGATCATCTGGTCCAGCACACTGCTCCTGGCGGCGGCGCTCGTACTGTCGGCGACAGGCCACCCGGTCCTGGTCGTGGTGGCGGCCCTGACGACGGGCGTGGCCGAAGGCCCGCAACTCGCCGCGTTGTTGGCGATCCGGCACCGGGAGTCACCGGAACGCCTCCGCAGCCAGGTCTTCACGACAGGCGCCAGCCTCAAGATCACCGGCTTCGCCCTCGGCGCGGCCGTCGCGGGCCCGCTCGCGACGCACTCACTGCCCACCGCGCTCCTGACGGCCGCGGGGGTTCAACTCGTCGCGGGCCTGAGCTTCCACGCGTTCGCTCCCGGCCGGGGGAGCAGAGCTTTTCCCCCGTGGTCATGAGCTCCGACCTGCGTTGTGTCACCAGGCTTGTATGTGCATGACAGCAACGGCGGAAGTCCGGGAGCATGGGTTCGTACCAGTCGGAAATCCGAAATGGGGGAAACACATGCGGACTTTGACGGGCACGTTAGTCAGCGCCACCGCGGTCGCCGGGATCCTCGTCGGCAGCCTTGCGGGGGCGAGCAGCAGTTTCGCGGCAACCGAGGCGGCCACGAAGCCGACGGCGAAGTCGGCGGCGAAGTCGGCGGCGAGCGCCGAGGCCGTCAGCCCGCTCGCGGTCGACAACCACGGTCTGTCCACGCCGGAAGCCAGGAACGTCCAGTGCTGGCTGATGGACAACTGGGGCTACCCGGGCCCGCTCAACGGCCAGTTGGGCACCGAGAGTTGGAAGGCGATACAGCGCTTCCTCCAGGCGAACTGGGGGTACCCCGGCCCGATCAACGGAGTCCCCGAGTTCAGCACCGACAGGGCGTTGCTGACTTTCCTGACGGCGGAGTACGGCTACCCCGGACCGATCGACGGAGTCTGGGGCCCCAGCGCCACGGTCGCCTTCAAGAGGTTCGCCGCGTGGTGCGCCGGGGCGTGCTGAGCCAGTAGCTCTCCGGCTGCCCGGACTCCGCCGTGTCGGCCGGCCAAATCAGCCGGCCGGCCGCCGGTCCGTTCAGAAGGCGTGTGCCATCAGTTCCGCGAACAGCGCGTGCTCGTCGACGTCGAGTCCGCGTGAGCGGAACCAGCCGCAGATGTTGGCGCAGTCGCGCTGGAGGAAGGTCATCCCGTTGAGGTTGCCTACCAGGTCGACGATCTGTGGCAGGTCGATGACGACCAGCCGTTCGCCCGCCGCCAGGATGTTGTACGCCGAGAGGTCGCCGTGCACGAGGCCGTTCTGCACCATCGTCGCGAGCGCGTCGGTGAGTTGCTCGAAGTACGACGCCAGCAGCTCGGGTGAGGGCCGGGTCTGGGCGAGCCGGGGCGCGGTCTGGACGGCCCCGTCCTCGTCGACGACGGTGATCCACTCCATCAGGATCTCGGTGCCGTCGATCTGGACCGGGTAGGGAACGGGCAGCCCGAGGTTCCAGAGGCGCACCAGCGCACCCCACTCGGACACCGCCCACTCGCCGGCCGCGACCTGCCGGCCGAAGGTGCTCTTCCGCTTGATGGCCCGCTCGTCACGTGAGCGCTTCATCGAGCGGCCCTCGGTGTAGGACGCGGAGCGGTGGAAGGTCCGGTGCTCGGGGGAGCGGTACCGCTTGGCCGCCATGACCACGCCGCCGCCGGCGGGGTCTCGCGGATCGGCGCGCTCGATGAGGTGGACGTCGGCTTCCTTGCCGGTCTTGAGGACGCCGAGCTCGGTGTCGATCGCGCCCTGCGAGGTCACCACCCAGTCCGGGAGCGGCTCGGGGCCCCGGCAGAGAGGTTCCACGCTGAGCCAGGTCGACCAGCGCCGGCCGTCCTCGAGGTCGTCGTAGGCCTGGAAGTCGAAGACGAACCGGTCGTCGACGTCGTCCAGTACCGCGTCGCCCTGCGGCGGGACGTGGCGGTAGGTGTCGGTGCCGAAGTCGTCAGGAAATGCCGGGTGTTGAGGCTGCTGAGGGTGTTGCGAGAGATCGTCGTGAGACATCGCTGGAGGTACTCCATGAGGCGAGAGGGAGGCGGTCTGCGGGCAGGCCGAGGACAGTCGTGGTCACCGTCGTGCCTCCTCTCGTGGAGCACCGGGCAGCTCCCGGTTTCCCGCCCATGGTGAGGCGCGGCCATGGGGAGCCGCAACCGAATAAAGCCGTCCCGGCCTTGCCCGGGCCGACCTCGGCCGGGTCGGCGCCGCCGGTGCCCGGAATCCCGGCGCCGCGAACCGCCCCCGCCGCTACGATCCGGCCATGTCAGACAGATCATCAAGAGACGGTGCCAACGAGATCGTGCTGACGGGCGGGGGCATCACGGCACGGTTCGACGGGCAGCGGCTGCGGCTCGTCCAAGGGGCCACCACCTGGACCGTGCCCGTACGCGCCCTGCGGGCCGCCGAGTTGACGCCCGACGGTGACGTACGCGTCGACCTGAGCGGGGACCCCGGCGCCGCACGGCACGGGCTCGGCGCGGGTGTTTCGATACCGACCCGCAACGCCCACGCGGCCCGGGCCTTCACCGAGTCGCTCCAGCGCGCCCTGGCCACCACGACCGCCGTGCCCGACGGACACGCGCTGGTCCTCGTGGACACCCGGCAGCCGACCATGAGCCCACGGGCTCGCCGCGGCCTCATGATCGGCGTCGCGGCCGTCGCCTACGCCGCCGTGCTCCTGCTCATCGGGCAGTACGGCGCCGGTGACACCGGTCCGGTGATCCTGGCATTCGGCTGGCTGGGCCCCGGCGGCCTGGGACTCCTGTACTTCTGCTGGGTCCGGCTGATACGCGATCTCGTCGTCCTGCGCCGCCGTGGCATCACCGTCTCCGGCCGCAGCGAGGGGACGGTACGGGGGTTCGGGGGCAACGTCTTCTACTTCCGGCAGCTCAGCTTCCGGACGGCCGACGGAAGGGACCTCGCGCGGGTCGAGTCACGCGGTTCGGTGGGCGGCATCACGACGGGGGTGGGACGGGTCGATGTCACCTACGACCCACTCGACCCGAGCAGGGCAACGGGCCCTCTCACCGTCAACCACGTCGGCTGGACACTCGTCCTGGTCATCTGCGGCCTGGTCGCCACGCTGTTCTGGGCGGTCGGACTGTACGTCGCCCTCACCGGCTGACGCTCACCGCAAGAGCCCCCCGACAAAGGCGAGCCACGCGTCGGCACCGACCAGCAGAACGGCCCCGCCCACGACCTTGCTGTCCCGCACGGGTACGACACCGGGGATGCCATCGGCGACTTCGAGGCATTCGCCGCCGTTGTCGTCGCTGTAGGTGCTCTTGCGCCAGCGGGCGGCGCCTATGAAGTCATAGGCGACCGTGACGCAGTTGCCGCCCTCGCCGTTGCTGTGGCTGCTCTTGCGCCAGCAGGCGTTGCTCAGGTCGTACTCGCGCATCGTCTGTGGTCCTCCGCCGCCGATTCGATCAGGGCCTGGGACGCCTCCGGCGGCAGTGCGGCGGCCCTGAGCAGATCGTATGTCCCCTGCACCCGCTTAACCAGGGCCGGGTCATCCAGCAAGTTCCCTGAATACACCGCCTCTGTATAGGCAGTTGGCGGAGCGTCCTCGAACTCCATGAGCTGCACCATGCGGCCCATGAGCGGGTACGCGCCTACTGAGTACGGCAGCACCTGCACCAGGACCGTCCGCTGTCGGATCAGTTGGGTGATGTGGTCGAGCTGCTCGGCCATCACCGCGGCGCCGCCGACCGGGATCTTCAGGACGTGCTCATGCAGGATCGACCAATACTCGGGCTTTGTAGTGCCGTCCAGCAGCTGCGCCCGCTCCCGGCGAGCCACCACCTTCTCCTTGATGTACTCGTCGGTGACGAACGGGTTGCCCGCCAGCATGACCGCGCGGGTGTAGGCCGGTGTCTGCAACAGGCCTGGCACCAGCGTTGGCGCGAACGTGGAGATCTTCGTCGCCGTCCGCTCCAGCTCAACAACCTCCGCGAAATACTCCGCATACCGCCGATCATCGATGAGCTTTCGCCACGTGCGCTCGAAAAAGCCATCGGTTTGCAGGACCTCGTCGATCCGCTTCGCCACATCCAACTGCGGTTTCCGAATGGCCTGTTCGAATTGCCCGATGTAGCCGCCCGACACAAAAACGCGATGACCCAAGTCCGCTTGGGTTAACCCGGCGTCTTCCCGGCGCCTCTTCAACTCCGTGCCGAAGAACTCCCAAGCAGCCTGCCGCGAACCATTGGCCATGGCCAAGCCCCCTTGTACTGCCGTGTACTGCACCGACGTTGCTGAGCGTAGAGGTCTTCCAAAGTCTAAGCGGCAAGCGTCACCGTGGAGATGAAAAGCGTGAAACCCAATTGGAAAGGGGAACACCGTGAAGGCTGACGGGATCGGCCACGGCGCACAGCACTCAGCGGCGTGTGTCGAACAAGCGGAGGAAACGGTGAAGGAATTGCGCGCGGCACTGGCGACGGCAGGAATTAAGTTGCCGACACTCGGGATCGACCCGGCAAGTTTGGCGCGGGAGGCCCCTTGTCCGCTCGTCGAATTGGGACGGTGTTCCGTCGAGACGGCGGCGCGACTCGCGGCGGTGCTGGGATGAAGCCGAAGGTCGGGACGTACGTCGTCGACACGAGGACGGGAAGGGTGGGCGTGGTGATGGGGCACGAGGGACCCTACGTACAGCTCAGGCCGTACGGCGGCGGCAAGGAGTGGGACTGCGCACCGGACACCGTCCGGGGAGCCACCGCGGCGGAACGTCTCAGCGCGGCCACCGCGTACGCCAACGCACGCAGCCGCGGCGAGGTCCCCTGAAACGCCCGGAGGTGCCTGTCATAGGGTGCTGCGCCATGGCGATATGGATATGGAAACGTCGCAGGCGGAAGGCCGCGCGCAAGTACCCCGTGCCGCTGACCATGCACCAGCTGTGGATGGTGTCGCTCAGCGCGCCGGTGAACCGTGACCGGGACGCCTCGCGGACGACCCTGTACCCGTTCACCCGCATCGACGACGACAAGGCCGGGCGCTGGCTGGCCGACCAGTGGGAGATCACCTCACGCGCGGAACTGGTCGGCCGGCTCGACGGCCTCGCCCGGACCGGCTACCGCGCCGGCGCCCGGCGGCGGCTCGGCGTCGAGCCCCTGGCGTGGGACGCGGGTCTGTACGTCGACATCACCCGCCGGGGCTTCGCGTGCGGGATGCTCGGCGAGGCCGACGCCTGGACCGCGCTCAAGAACATCGTCCCGGCGGTGGTGAGGTCGTACGCCTCCTGGAACGAGTACGCCGAGCACTACCTGCTCGGCAGGATGGTCTGGCGGGAGAACCTTCAGGGCACCCCGGACGCCCCGCCCCCGCAGGCCGTCTCGGACGCCCATCTGAAGTCCCTGCTCGACCCCGCGAACCGGGCCAGCCCGTGGAACATGGCGCCCTGGCACGCGATCAGCCACCCCGACCACACCCGCTGACTCCGTACGCGAGAATGGGCCCATGAGCCTGTTCCGCGACGACGGCGTTGTCCTGCGCACCCAGAAGCTGGGTGAGGCGGACCGCATCATCACGTTGCTCACTCGCGGTCACGGGCGTGTGCGGGCCGTCGCGCGGGGCGTCCGGCGGACCAAGTCGAAGTTCGGGGCGCGGCTCGAACCCTTCTCCCACGTGGACGTGCAGTTCTTCGCGCGCGGGAGCGAGCTGATCGGGCGCGGGCTGCCGCTGTGCACACAGAGCGAGACGATCGCTCCGTACGGTGGCGGGATCGTCGCCGACTACGCGCGGTACACCGCCGGGACGGCCATGCTGGAGACCGCCGAGCGGTTCACCGACCACGAGGGCGAGCCGGCCGTGCAGCAGTATCTGCTGCTCGTCGGCGGGCTGCGGACGCTCGCGCAGGGCGAGCACGAGCCGCACCTCATCCTCGACGCCTTCCTGCTGCGCTCACTCGCCGTGAACGGCTACGCGCCGAGCTTCGGCGACTGCGCGAAGTGCGGAATGCCGGGACCGAATCGGTTCTTCTCGGTCGCCGCGGGAGGTTCCGTCTGCGTCGACTGCCGGGTGCCCGGCAGCGTCGTACCCTCGGCAGGGGCCCTCGAACTGCTCGCCGCGCTGCTGACGGGGGACTGGGCGACCGCGGACGCCTGCGAGTCGCGGTACGTCCGCGAGGGCAGCGGTCTGGTGTCGGCCTATCTGCACTGGCACCTGGAGCGCGGACTGCGCTCGCTGCGTTACGTGGAGAAATAGGCAATAGCAAGCAGAGAAGTACCCGTAGGCACGTCACGTAAGAGGAGACGAGAAGCACATGGTGGTACGCGGGATCCTGGGGCGCCAGCGCCGCGAGTACAAGACGCCGGAGCCGCACCCGTCCGGCGCCCGCTCGCCCAAGCTCCCCGGCGAGCTGATCCCGAACCACGTGGCGTGCGTGATGGACGGGAACGGCCGCTGGGCCAAGGAGCGCGGGCTGCCGCGCACCGAGGGGCACCGGGTCGGCGAGGGCGTCGTCATGGACGTCCTCAAGGGCTGTCTGGAGCTCGGCGTCAAGAACCTCTCGCTGTACGCCTTCTCGACGGAGAACTGGAAGCGGTCGCCCGAGGAGGTCCGCTTCCTGATGAACTTCAACAAGGACGTCATCCGGCGCCGCCGCGACGAGATGGACGAGCTCGGCATCCGGATCCGCTGGGTCGGCCGCATGCCCAAGCTGTGGAAGTCCGTCGTCCAGGAACTCCAGATCGCCCAGGAGCAGACGCAGAAGAACGACGCGATGACGTTGTACTTCTGCGTCAACTACGGCGGTCGCGCCGAACTCGCCGACGCCGCGAAGGCGTTGGCCGCGGATGTCGCCGCCGGGAAGCTCGACCCGGACAAGGTCACCGAGAAGACCATCCAGAAGTACCTCTACTACCCGGACATGCCGGACGTGGACCTCTTCCTGCGCCCGAGCGGTGAGCAGCGCACCTCCAACTACCTGATCTGGCAGTCCAGTTACGCCGAGATGGTCTTCCAGGACGTCCTGTGGCCCGACTTCGACCGCCGCGACCTGTGGCGTGCGTGCGTCGAGTACGCCTCCCGCGACCGCCGCTTCGGCGGAGCCGTCCCGAACGAGCAACTGCTGGAGATGGAACGGGACATGAAGGGCAACATCGAGGGCTGAGCACAACACATACGAGCTGACACAGCGGCACCCGGCGCTCCCACGCCGGGTGCCGCTGCCATACGGGGAGGGACAGGGGTCAGCTGGTCGTCACCGCCGTGTCGTCGATCACGAAGCTCGTCTGGAGCGAGGAGTCCTCGACACCGGTGAACTTCAGCGCGACCGTCGTACCGGCGTAGGCCGACAGGCTCAGCGACTTCGCCACGTACCCGCTGGCCGCGTTGAGGTTCGAGTAGGTGGCCAGAGTCGTCGACCCGGCGGTCACCGTCAGCTTGTCGTACTGCGTGCTGGTGGTGGTCTCCGCCGTGTCGACGTGCAGGTAGAACGTGAACGTGGTGCCCGTGCAGCCGCTCGGGATCGTCACCGACTGGGACAGCGTGTCGGTGTGCGTCGAGCCGTAGCCGTCCAGCCAGGCCTTGTACGAGCCGGTCCGGGCCGCCTGGCTGCTGGAGTTGGTGATGACCCCGCTGGTGGCCGTCCAGGTGGTGCTCCCGGACTCGAAGCCCTGGTTGCCCAGGAGCTGCGCCGAGGTGCAGGAGCCGCCACCGCTCGCGCTGACCGTCCAGGTGAAGGACGCCGTACCGGTGGCACCCGTGCTGTCGGTCACCGTGACGGTCGTGCTGTACGTGCCCGCCGTGGTCGGAGTGCCGGAGATGGTGCCCGTGGAGCTGCTGATCGACAGGCCGCTGGGCAGACCGCTCGCCGCGTACGTCAGCGTGCCGCTGTTGGTGCTGCTGGCCGTGATCGCCAGGCTCACCGCCGTGCCGACCGTGGACGACTGGCTGCCCGGGTTGGTGACCGTGACCCCCGTCGTCGGCACGGTGATGTGGCTGCCGACGTTGACACCGGCGAAGGCGTTGCCGACCCCGGCGTACTGGGTGGAGCTGCTGCCGTAGAGCGCCGCGGCGGCGTTCAGCGCGGCCGTGCGGGCCTGGGCGTACGTGGTGCTGGACGTCATGTACGTCGTCAGCGCCTTGTACCAGATCTGCAGGGCGGCGGCCCGGCCGATGCCCGCGACGGCGACACCGTCGGAGGTCGGGCTGTTGTAGGTCACGCCGTTGATGGTCTTGGAGCCGCTGCCCTCGGAGAGCAGGTAGAACATGTGGTTCGCCGGGCCCGAGGAGTAGTGGACGTCCGCGCTGCCGATGCCGGAGTACCAACTGTCGTAGGAGGAGCCGTCCTTGTCGGGCTCGTCCATGTAACGCAGCGGCGTACCGTCGCCGTTGATGTCGATCTTCTCGCCGATGAGGTAGTCGCCGACGTCGGTGCTGTTGTTGGCGTAGAACTCCACACCGGTGCCGAAGATGTCGGAGGTCGCCTCGTTCAGCCCGCCGGACTCACCGGAGTAGGTGAGGTTCGCGGTGTTGGAGGTGACACCGTGGCTCATCTCGTGCCCGGCCACGTCCAGCGAGGTGAGCGCGTGCGTGCTGCTCGTGCCGTCGCCGTACGTCATGCAGAAGCAGTCGTCGTCCCAGAACGCGTTGACGTACGCGGTGCTGTAGTGGACGCGCGAGTAGGCCGCGACCCCGTCGTTCTTGATGCCGCTGCGGCCGAAGGTGTTCTTGTAGAAGTCCCAGGTCGTCTGGGCGCCGAAGTGCGCGTCGACACCGGCGGTCTGGGTGTTGGAGCCCGACCCGGTGCCCCAGGTGTCGTCGGCGTCCGTCATCAGGGTGCCGGTGCCGGACGTGCCGTTGTTCAGGCTGTACGTCTTGTGGGTGCCGCGCGTGGTGTCGTTCAGCTGGTACGTCGAACCGGACAGCGTGGTCCCGATGGTGACCGTTCCGCTGTACTGGCTGTTGCCGGTGCCGGTCTTGATGCCCTGGTAGCGGTACAGCTCCTTGCCGCTGATGGCGTCGGTGATGACATGCAACTGGCTGGGCGTGCCGTCGTCCTGGAGACCGCCGATCACCGTCTCCCAGGCGAGCTTCGGGGTGCCGCTGCCGGCCCAGATCACCTTGCGGGCGCTGTCGGTGGTGGCCTTCTCGGCGTCCAGGGCCTTGGCCGCGCCGAGTGCCTTGGTCTCGGCCGCCGACTTGCTGAAGGCCGGGGTGGTGGAGGGCACCTTGATGGTCTGCTTGGTGTTGAAGGTGCTGCTCACCGTGCCCGAGGCCTGTGAGGCGGGCGGGGTGTGCACCACGACGTCGCCGCCGAGCACCGGCAGCCCGGCCCAGGTGCGCTCGTAACGGGTGTGCAGTGTGCCGTCGTTGTCCTTGACGACATCCTTGACGACCAGCTTCTCCTTGGCGCCGAGGCCTAGGGTGGTGGCGGTCTTCGTGGTCTTCTGCGTCGCGCTCTTGATCAGCGCGGTGCGCTGGGTGGGGGTGAGCTTCGCCTCCTGGGCCCCGGTGCGCAGGGGGCTGGGGCTCGGCGGCGTGGGCTTGGCGGCGGCCGGGACGGTCTGGACGCCGACGGCCAGGAGGGCGGCGGTGGCGACCAGTGCGCCGGCCGCGGTGGCTCTGCGGGAGGGTCTGGCGGATCTGTGGGGGGCGTTGCTGGTGGATCGTCTCACTCGGGACTCCTATGAGGGGGCGGGGGTGCGCGAGACGTGGGGGATGGCTGGGGGAACACTGGCAGCGTTGATGAGGTCATGTCATTAGCGCCCGGAGAGGTCGAGGGTTATCCCTCTGTCACATGGCGTTACTTTGCGTTGCCTTGGCGAGGACTTGGCGACCCTGAAACACGGCCGACCACAACCGGGCATGACTCAGCCGGCCGACGAATGAACGCCGACCGGCTGCTTTGTTCCAGGGACGCGGCCCTGCTTTTCAGGCGCGGCCCCACTTTTCAGGGGCGCGGGGAACTGCGCAATCTTTTAGGGGCGCGGGGAACTGCGCGAGCAACCCCGACCGACCCGCACCCGAAAGCGAACTCCCGCTCCCTGCCTACCCCTTGGCGCGCGCAGCGCACTCCGCGCAGGTGCCGAAGATCTCCACCGTGTGGGCCACGCTCACATAGCCGTGCTCCGCCGCGATGGCCTCCGCCCACTTCTCCACGGCCGGACCCTCCACCTCGACGGCCTTGCCGCAGACACGGCACACGAGGTGGTGATGGTGGTCGCCGCTCGCGCAGCGGCGGTACACGGACTCGCCGTCCGACGTGCGCAGGACATCGACCTCGCCGGCGTCGGCAAGGGACTGCAGCGTGCGGTACACCGTGGTCAGCCCGACGGAGTCGCCCTTGTGCTTGAGCATGTCGTGCAGGTCCTGGGCGCTGCGGAACTCGTCCACCTCGTCGAGCGCCGCCGCCACGGCGGCACGCTGCCGGGTGGAACGGCCCCGAACGGGCGGTCCAGCGGTAGTCACCGTTGCCTCCAAACGTCTGCGGCTTGCCGGGCCATTGTGCCAGCCCGGACCGGGCGCAGTCAGACGCCGACCTTTCCGGTGGGTGCGCGCGTGGCCGGAATCGCGCACTCCGCCGGATCGCCGGCCTCCTGGGCCGCGGCCTGCGCGGCGGCCCGCGCCCTGCGCCGGGCCAGTGGTGTCGCCAACGCCGTGAGCAGGATGAACACGCCGATGGTCAGCAGGACGATCGTCGCACCCGGCGGCACGTCCTGGTAGTACGAGGTCACCGTGCCACCGATGGTCACGCTCACCCCGATCGCCACCGCGATCGCGAACGTCGCGGCGAAACTGCGGCTGAGCTGCTGCGCGGCGGCCACCGGCACCACCATCAGCGCGGAGACCAGCAGCAGGCCCACGACCCGCATGGCGACCGTGACGGTGACCGCCGCGGTGACGGCCGTGAGCAGGTTCAGGGCGCGCACCGGCAGCCCGGTGACCCGCGCGAACTCCTCGTCCTGGCTCACCGCGAACAGCTGCCGCCGCAGCCCGACCGTGACGAGCACGACGAAGGCCGCCAGCAGACAGATCGCCGTCACGTCCTCCTCGGAGACCGTGGAGAGCGACCCGAAGAGGTACGAGGTCAGGTTGGCGTTGGAGCCGCCGGGCGCGAGGTTGATGAACATCACACCGCCCGCCATGCCCCCGTAGAAGAGCATCGCCAGCGCGATGTCGCCGCGCGTCTTGCCGTACCAGCGGATCAGTTCCATCAGGATCGCGCCGACCACGGAGACGGCCGTCGCCATCCACACCGGGGACCAGGAGAGCAGGAAGCCGAGGCCGACGCCGGTCATCGCGACATGGCCGATGCCGTCGCCCAGCAGGGCCTGGCGGCGCTGCACGAGGTAGATGCCGACGGCGGGCGCGGTGATACCGACGAGGACCGCGGCGAGCAGGGCCCGCTGCATGAAGGCGTAATCGAGGATTTCGAGGTTCATGGCGATCAGCTCAGCAGTCCCGTCCGGATCGGTTCGGCGTCGTGAGCCGCGTGGGGGTGTACGTGGTCGTGGCCGGGCAGCGCGTGCTGGCCGAGCGCCTGCGGGGGCGGGCCGTCGTGCATGACGCAGCCGTCGCGCAGCACGACCGCGCGGTTGATCAGCGGCTCCAGCGGGCCCAGTTCGTGCAGGACGAGCAGGACGGAGGCGCCCTGGGCGACCTGCTCGCGCAGGGTCTCCGCGAGGACCTCCTGGCTGGCCAGGTCCACACCTGCCATCGGCTCGTCCATGATCAGCAGCTCGGGCCCGGCGGCGAGGGCACGGGCGATGAGTACGCGCTGGTGCTGCCCGCCGGACAGCGCGTTCACCGAGTCCTTGGCACGGTCCGCGAGGCCGACCAGACCGATGGCCCGCTGGACCGCCTCGCGGTCGGCCCTGCGCAGGACACCGAAGCGGGCCCGGGACAGCCGCCCGGAGGACACCACCTCGGTCACCGTGGCGGGCACCCCGCCTGCGGCGGTCGTGCGCTGCGGTACGTAGCCCACGCGCGACCAGTCGCGGAAGCGGCGCCGCGGGGTGCCGAACAGCTCGATCTCGCCGCTGGTGACCGGCACTTGGCCGATGACCGTACGGACGGCCGTCGACTTGCCGGAGCCGTTGGCGCCGAGCAGCGCGACGACCTCACCGCGGTTCACGGTGAGGTCGATACCGCGCAGGACGGGGCGTGAGCCGAGCTCGGCCGTCACACCGCGCAGGGAGATGACCGGCGATGCGCCGGGCTCGTCCCTCGTGCCGCCGTCCTTCATACCGCCACCCTCCGGGGGTTGGTCACTTCGCGCCCAGTGCCGACTGCAGCGCCTTGAGGTTGGACTCCATCACCTGGAAGTAGTCGTCACCGCGGGACTTCTTCGTGATGCCCTCGATCGGGTCGAGCACATCGGTCTTGAGGTTCGCGTCCGCGGCGATGGTCTTCGCGGTCTTGTCGCTGACGAGGGTCTCGTAGAAGACCGTGGAGACGCCGTCGGCCTTGGCCATCTTCTCAAGGTCCTTGACGCGGTTGGCGCTGGGCTCGCTCTCCGGGTCCAGGCCGTTGATGGCCTCCTCGGTGAGGCCGTAGCGCTCGGCGAGATAGCCGAAGGCGGCGTGCGTGGTGATGAAGACCTTCGTCCTCGTGTTCTTGAGGCCGTCCTCGAACTGCGTGTTGAGGGCGTCCAGCTTCTTCACCAGGGCCGCGGTGTTCTTCTTGTAGTCCGCCGCGTTGTCCGGGTCGGCCTTCTCGAAGGCCTTGCCCACACCCTCGGCGACCTCGGCGTACTTCACGGGGTCGAGCCAGATGTGCGGGTCCTCGCCGGAGCCCTCCTCGCCCTCGTGGTCGTCGTGCTCGGCCGCGTGGCCGCCGACCTCGTTGCCGTGCTTCTCCAGGCTGGTGAGGGTGGCCGCGTCGATCTTCGTCTTGATCTCGGACTGGGCGACCGCGTCGTCGACGGAGGGCTGGAGGTTCTTCAGATAGAGGGCCACGTCCGACTCCTGGAGCTGCGCGGTCTGCTTGGCGCTGATCTCCAGGTCGTGCGGCTCCTGGCCGGGCTCGGTCAGCGTGCTCACGCTGACGTGCTCCCCGCCTATTCGCTCGGCTATGAACTGCAACGGGTAGAACGACGCCACGACGTCGAGCTTCCCGCTGTTGCCGTCGGCCGCGTTGGACTCGGACGAGCAGGCGGAGAGGAGCCCGAGACCCAGGGCGGTGGCAGCGGCGACCGCGGTGCCGGATACAAGACGTCGTCGTACGTTCATGACACCCATTTTCAACAAGTCTGGAAACGATTGTCAATAACGCGTCTTGTGATCTGGGCTTCATCCCGATATGGGAGGGGTGTGGCGCGAGGGGTGGGGACGGTGTGCGGCCAGGACCCCAACCGATTTGATCCGGGGGCAGGGGCCGCCGGTAATCTGAAGCATTCGCTCTGAAGCAATCGCTGTGAAGCAACCGCTTCGTCGCCCGTCGTCGTAATGAAGAGAGCACCGTGGCCGCCGACAAGATCGACACCATCGTCAGCCTGAGCAAGCGCCGTGGCTTCGTCTACCCGTGCAGTGAGATCTACGGCGGCCAGCGAGCCGCCTGGGACTACGGGCCGCTGGGTGTCGAGCTCAAGGAGAACATCAAGCGCCAGTGGTGGCGCTACATGGTGACGTCGCGCGAGGACGTCGTCGGTATCGACTCGTCCGTGATCCTGGCGACCGAGGTCTGGGTGGCCTCCGGCCACGTCGCCACGTTCTCCGACCCGCTCACCGAGTGCACCTCGTGTCACAAGCGGTACCGCGCCGACCACCTTGAAGAGGCGTACGAGGCCAAGCACGGCCGCACCCCCGAGAACGGCCTGGCCGACCTCAACTGCCCCAACTGCGGCAACAAGGGCACCTTTACCGAGCCCAAGCAGTTCTCCGGCCTGCTCTCCACGCACCTCGGCCCCACCCAGGACAGCGGCTCCGTCGCCTACCTGCGCCCCGAGACCGCGCAGGGCATTTTCACCAACTTCGCCCAGGTCCAGCAGACCTCGCGCAAGAAGCCGCCGTTCGGCATCGCGCAGATGGGCAAGTCCTTCCGCAACGAGATCACGCCCGGCAACTTCATCTTCCGGACCCGCGAGTTCGAGCAGATGGAGATGGAGTTCTTCGTCAAGCCGGGCGAGGACGAGAAGTGGCAGGAGTTCTGGATGCAGGAGCGCTGGAACTGGTACACCGGCCTCGGCCTCCGCGAGGAGAACATGCGCTGGTACGACCACCCGGCCGAGAAGCTCTCGCACTACTCGAAGCGCACCGCCGACATCGAGTACCGCTTCCAGTTCGGCGGCAACGAGTGGGGTGAGCTGGAGGGCGTCGCCAACCGCACGGACTACGACCTGTCCGCGCACTCCAAGGCCTCCGGCCAGGACCTCTCCTACTTCGACCAGGAGGCCGGCGAGCGCTGGACCCCGTACGTCATCGAGCCGGCGGCCGGTGTCGGCCGCGCGATGCTCGCGTTCCTGCTGGACGCGTACGTCGAGGACGAGGCGCCCAACGCCAAGGGCAAGATGGAGAAGCGGACCGTTCTGCGGCTCGACCCCCGGCTTTCGCCGGTGAAGGTCGCGGTGCTTCCGCTGTCGCGCAACCCCGAGTTGTCGCCGAAGGCGAAGGGGCTCGCCTCCGCGCTTCGTCAGAACTGGAACATCGACTTCGATGACGCCGGGGCCATCGGCCGTCGTTACCGGCGGCAGGACGAGATCGGTACGCCGTTCTGCGTGACGGTGGACTTCGACACGCTCGACGACAACGCGGTCACCGTTCGCGAGCGGGACTCGATGAAGCAGGAGCGCGTGTCGCTGGACCAGATCGAGGGGTACCTGGCGAGCCGCCTCATCGGCTGCTAGTCGCCGGCCGCTGGCTGCTTTGCGGGTGAGTGTCTGCGTGGCTGGTGTTCGCTGCCGACTGCGGGTTCGTCGTGGCTGGTTGCGCAGTTCCCCGCGCCCCTGAAAGCAGTAGGTTGCCGCGGCTCTGAAGCGGAGGGGTCCGCGCCCCTGAGGAAGAAGGGGTGCGGACCCCTTTCAAATGCCCCGGTTTTGTTACGTCCGTAACGGATGTAATGGAACCGGGGTTTTTGCAATCCGGGAGGCCGGGGGTTCCGAAGGAGGGGGCAGACGGTCCGCAGGGGGCGGGCCGGCACCTTCACGGGGGTACGGATGCGCAAGCAAGCAGTCATGGGCGTACTGGCGATGGCGGTGGCGCTCGGGACGGTCGGTGCCGTCGGTGCCGGGGCATTGGGCGGGTCGACGGAGAAGGGTGGCTCCGGCTCCGGAGCCGGGGTCGAGGCCAAGGGTGGTGGGGGCGGGCTGCCGGAGGCGCTCGCGCCCAGCGGGCTGCGGGCCGTCGGGCTCACCGCGGACCAGAAGCTCGTCCTGTTCCGCGTCGACCGGCCGGGTGCCGCGGTGCCGCTCGGGAAGGTCGACGGGCTCAAGGGCGACAAGTCGCTGGTCGGCATCGACTACCGCGTCCAGAACCGGAAGCTGTACGCGGTCGGGGACCGGGGCGGCATCTACACGATCCGTGAGGCGGGCGCCCGCGCCACCAAGGTCTCGCAGCTCAGCGTGGCCCTCCAGGGCAAGGCCTTCGGCGTCGACTTCAACCCGGCCGCCAACCGGCTCCGGGTCATCAGCGACACCGGGCAGAACCTCCGCCACAACCTCGACGACCCGGCCGGTGCACCGGCTCCCGGCACCACCGCCGTCGACGGCACCCTCACCAACCCGCCGGTGCCCCCGAACCCGGGTGCCACCGCGCTGGGCGTGACCGGGGCCGCGTACACGAACAACGACCTCGACGCGACGACGGCCACCACCCTCTTCGACCTCGACACCACGCTGGACCAGGTGTCGGTGCAGTCGCCCGCCAACGCGGGCAACCTCGCGCCTACGGGCAAGCTGGGCGTCGACGCGCCCCTGAACTCCGGCTTCGACATCTACAGTTCGGCGCGGAACGGGACCAACACCGGGTACGCGGTGACGGGCGGCAAGTCGTTCCGGGTCAACCTGCTGACGGGGAAGCTGAGTTCGCTGGGCTCGTTCCCGCACGGGCGGCAGGTGGTGGATGTCGCGCTGCCCTTGAACCAGGGCTGATCAGGGCGGTAACTGGCCTGTGATGAAGGGCAGTTGACGGGTGGCGGCCGACGGACGGTGAAGTCCGTCGGCCGCCACCCGTCCCGTCATGTCCTGTCCGGTCAACTTCCTTCGGTGGCGGGCTGCTTGGTGAGGGCGGTGGGCTGGGCGGGGAGCGCGTCCGAGCCCTCGGGGGCGGGAGACTTCGAGGGCGCGCCCTTCGCGCCCTTCTCCTCCTGCTCCTCCTCCACGAACGGGAGTTCGCCGTCGAGCACCTTCTTGGCGCGAGCCGAGTCCAGGGCGCCCTCCCAGCGGGAGACGGCGAAGACTGCGACGCAGTTGCCGAGCAGGTTGGTGGCGACGCGCATCGAGTCCATGATGCGGTCCACGCCGAGGAGCAGGGCGACGGCTCCCACGGGGATGACCCCGAGCGCGGAGGCGGTCGCGGACAGGGCGAGGAACGCCGAACCCGGCACGCCCGCCATTCCCTTGCTGGTCAGCATCAGGATCAGTACGACGGTGATCTGCTGGCCCAGGGAGAGGTCCACGCCGACGGCCTGGGCGATGAAGAGGGTGCCGACGGAGAGGTAGATCGAGGCGCCGTCGAGGTTGAAGGAGTACCCGGTCGGCAGGACCAGGCCCACCGCGTCGTCGCGGCAGCCGGCGTGGCGGAGCTTCTGCATCATGCGGGGCATGACGGTCTCGCTGGACGCGGTGCCGAGTGCGAGCAGCATCTCCTCGCGGGTGTAGCGGACGAACTTCCACAGGCTGACGCCCGCGACCGCCTTGAGGGCGACGGCGAGCAGCAGCAGGAAGATCAGCGCGGTCGCGTAGCAGACGAGGATGAGCTTGCCGTACGTGGACATGACACCGACCCCGTACTGACCGACCAGGTGGGCCGTGGCGCCGAAGACCGCGAGCGGGGCGAGCTTCATGACGAAGCCGACTATCGCGAAGACGATCTCCTGGGCCTGCTGCACGGCGGGCAGGATCGCGGGCACCTTGGTGTGGCCGAGGTGGAGCACCGCGGCGCCGGTCAGACAGGCCAGCACCAGGACCTGCAGCAGCGAGTTCTCGGCGAAGGCGCCGACCGCGCTGTCGGGCAGGGAGTGCAGGATGAACTCGCTGGTCGAGGGCAGCGAGCCGCCACCGGTCTTCTCGTCGACCGCGGAGGCGTCCAGCTTCGACGGGTCGACGTTCATACCGGCGCCGGGCTGGACGAGGTTCCCGGCGACCAGCCCGAACAGCAACGCGAACGTGGTCGCGACCTCGAACCAGATCAGGGCCTTGAGTCCGATCCGTCCGAACGCCTTGAGATCACCGGCCTTGGTGATGCCGACGACCACCACGCAGAACACCAGGGGCGAGATCACCGCCTTGATGAGCCGGATGAACCCGTCGCCGAGGGGCTGGGCGGCCGTGGCGATGTCCGGCCACAGCTTTCCGACGAGGATTCCGAGGACGAGTGCGCAGGCGACCTGCGCGAACAGCGAGGTCCGCAGCTTGCGGACGGCGCGTCGCGGCAGGGACGGTACAGACGGTGGCACGGTGTTCCTCCAAGCGACTTCTGTCATGCGGAAAAGAACTTCCGCATGGTGACCGTCGTCACTATGCCCCGCTCGTGTGATCCGCAGAAGAACCCGGCCGCGGATCGGGCCAAATCTTGGATGTTGCTCCAAAAAACGGAGAGCGCGGCGCGGTGGGGGTCCGGGTAGACCCCCACCGCGCCGCGCTGTGACCGTGTTCGGTCGGTGCTCCCTCAGGCCTCCGACGGATCCACTGTTGCCTGGTGTGCCTCCGCGAGATGCTCCTCGGCCTTGAGCCAGGGCAGGAACTGGGCGGCCTTCCGCCAGCCGCAGGTGTCGCATCTGATCGTCCGCTGCACGCCCGTGCGTTGGACTCGGACGATGTGCTCGCGGCCGTGCTGGTCCCAGCGGCTCACCTTGCTGGTGTTGATCTGCAGCATGACGCCTCCTGGTGGTCGCGCTCCGCTTGCGCGCGCTAAGGAGTGTGCAGCAAGAACAACATCAACAGGGACACAACTGTGGTGAGTTGTGTGCGAATTCCGCGCACTGTTCCGTCCACTCAGGCGATGGCGCGGGGCAGTCGCAGGCTCAGCCCGGTGGTCAGTGCGACCCCGGCGAGCTGGACGAGAAGCGTCGTGACCAGGGCGTCCCGCATGCCGTGGCCCGGCGTGAGCGTCAGGAAAAGGGTGCCGAGCGTGGCCACACCCAGGGCCAGGGCGGACTGCTGGGCGGTGATCATGACGCCGCTGCCCACGCCGGCGCGGGCCGGGGGGACCTCGGAGAGTATGACGCGGAAGAGGATGGGGAGTTGGAGGGCCTGACCGGCACCCGCGATGATCACGCCGGGCCAGAGTTCGAGCCCGCCGACGTGGGGCCAGGAGCTCCACACGGTGAGGGCGAGGACGGCCACGCCGACTGCCTGGACCAGGCCGCCCGCGGTCACCACCCGCGTGCCCCACCGGGCCACCAGCCGCGGGCCCAGGAGCGAGACCACGAAGAAGGACACCGCCATCGGGGCCAGGGTGAGGCCCGCGCGGACCGGGCTCAGGGCGACCCCCTGCTGCAGCGCCACCGCGATGACGAACATGAAGCCGCTGAAGCCGATCGAGAAGGGGAGGATCATCACCAGGCCCCGGCGCAGGGGGAGGTTGGAGAACAGGCTCGGTGGGACCAGCGGGGTGCGGCCCAGCCGTTCCGCCCGCCGCTCGACGAGGTAGAAGGCCGTCGCCGCGACCGGGAACACCGCCAGGGACACCCACGTCCACAGGGGCCAGCCCGACGCCCGGCCCTCGGTCAGCGGGGCGAGCAGGGACACCAGGGCGATGGCCAGCAGGGCGGTGCCGGGGCCGTCCACCGGCGCCGGGTGCTGCGAGCGGGTCTCGGGCACGGCCTTGGCGGCCAGGAAGAGGCCCACCAGCACGACCGGCACGTTCACCAGGAAGACCGCGCGCCAGCCGGTGCCCGCGATGTCCGCCGCGACGAGGACGCCGCCGAGGATCTGCCCGGCCACCATGGAGAGCCCGGCCGTGGCCCCGTACAGGCCCATCGCCTTGGCGCGGCGCGGGCCTTGGGTCGCCGACTGGATGGTGGCGAGGACCTGCGGGAGCATCGCAGCCGAGGCCGCGCCCTGCGCGACACGCGCCGCGACGAGCGTCCACGCGCTCGGCGCGAGCCCGCAGGCCAGCGAGGTCAGCCCGAAGGCGATCATCCCGCCGAGGAACAGCCGCCGTCGGCCGAACATGTCGCCCAGTCGCCCGCCGAGGACGAGGAGCACGGCGTACGCGACGCCGTATCCGGCGACGACGAGTTCCAGGACCGCGTCGCCCGCGGCCAGGTCGTGGCCGATCGTGGGCAGGGCGACGTTCACGATGAAGAAGTCGATGAGGGGCAGGGCCGCGCCGAGCAGCACGGTGAAGAGTCCGAGCCCGCCGAGCACGGGTGGGACAACGGTGGAGCGGGCTGTACGGGAAGCGAGGGTTTCGGTCACGCTGTCGAGAGTGCTCCCCCTCTTAGGCTGGTACCAGAGTCTCTTTATCCTGTTACAAGGAGTACCTGGAAACAGGGTGAGGGCAGCGGCACGCTGGAGGCATGACGACCATGGCCGAGGAAACAGCGGTACGGGAGAACGGGGCGGCCGGGGCCACCGAGGCGGCCGGAGCGCAGGGGCGTGTGGCCCAGGCCCCCGGGATCTCGGGTGCGCCCGCGCGTGAGCCGGAGGGCGTGCGTGAACCGGAGAGCGGGGCCTCGCGCGAGTCCGACATCCGGCGCCATGAGCTCGCCGCCTTCCTGCGGCACCGGCGCGAGCACCTCACGCCCGAGCAGGTCGGCCTGCCCCGGGGCCGTCGCCGGCGCACGCCGGGTCTGCGCCGGGAGGAGGTCGCGCACCTCTCCGCGGTGGGCGTCACCTGGTACACGTGGCTCGAACAGGCCCGGGACATCCAGGTCTCAGTCCAGGTCCTCGACGCCCTCGCCCGCACACTGATGCTCGACCAGAACGAGCGCGCCCACCTCTTCCAGCTGGCCGGTGCCGTCGACCCCACCCCGGCCTCGCGCTGCCAGACGATCACTCCGGCGCTGTTGCAGACACTGGAGCAGCTGGAGCCGCTGCCGGCCTGCATCCAGAACAGCCGGTACGACATCCTCGCGTACAACCGCACGTACGGGAGTCTGCTCTGCGACCTCGACGAGGTGCCTGCCGAGGACCGCAACTGCATGGTCCTCATCACCACGAACGAGCAGTGGCGCTCGTCGATCGTGATGCTCGACGAGTCGATCCGGCTGATGGCCGCCAAGTTCCGCGCCTCGATGGCCGGGCATCTCGCCGACCCCGCCTGGAAGATGCTGCTCAAGCGGCTGCGGGCGGAGTCGGAGCAGTTCCGCGAGGTCTGGGAGCGGCACGAGGTGGTCGGCTCGCGCAGCAAGACCAAGTTCTTCGACAACCGGCACGTGGGGCGGTTGACCCTGGTCCACACCGATCTGTGGCTCGGTCCGGGGGAGGGGCCGCGGATGGTGACGTACGCGCCCGCCGACGAGGAGTCTCGGGAGCGGCTGGAGAAGCTGCATGCGGTTGCTGTTGAGCGGGGGTGAGTTTTGGTGCGGCGGGTGGGTGCTTGGTGCGGGTGGGTCGGTGCTGAGCGCGCAGTTCCCCGCGCCCCTAAAGACAAAAAGCCAGGGGCGCAGCCCCGCTTTTCAGGGGCGCGGGGAACTGCGCGGCCAGCACCGACCCACCCGCACCCTCAGACAACCCCCGCCGACTCCTTGATCTCCGGCGACTCCAGTCGCAAAGCCGTGCGCTCGGCCGTTCGCCGGGCCCAGGGCCCACTGGTGAGGGCGCCAAGTACCAGCACCGCCAGCCCGCACGCGGCGATGATCCACCAGGCGGGGCGGGCCGCCGAGACGAAGGTGTCCCGGTAGGAGGAGGAACCGACGCCGGAGGCGAGGACCGCGCCGATCACGGCGACGCCCAGTGTCTGGCCGATCTGACGGCTCGTGGAGGCGACGGCCGCGGCCACCCCGGCCTGGGCGCGGGGCATGCCGGAGACGGCGGTGTTGGTGATCGGGGCGTTGACGAAACCGAAGCCGAGGCCGAAGAGGAAGTAGCCGATGACGAGGGTCACGTTCGCCGTCTCGGCCTCGAAACCGGCGAAGAGAACGCCGCTCGCGGTCATCGCCGTCCCCGCGATGAGCAGCGACAGGCGGGGGCCGCGGTTGCCGACCAGCCGCCCGGACAGGGGCGCGCAGACGAAGGTCATGACCGCCATCGGCAGCATCCACAGGCCCGCGTGGAGGGCGTCCAGGCCGCGTACGTTCTGGAGGTAGAGCGTCGAGAGGAAGAGGAAGCCGCCGAGCGCCGCGAACGCGCTGATCGCCACGACCGTGGCCCCGCTGAAGGGCGCCGAGCGGAAGAAACGCAGGTCGATGAGGGGTTCGTCGCGGCGGGGCTCGTACCAGAGAAGGGTGACGAGCGCGGCGAGCGCGACACCGCCGAAGGCGAGGGTCTGGCCGATGGCGGAGGAGGGCGCCTCGATGATCGCGTACGTCAGGGAGGCGAGCAGCGCGATCACCAGGAACTGGCCGACCGGGTCCGGGCGGCGGGCCTTCGGGGCGCGGGACTCGGGTACGTACCGGAGGGTGAGCAGGAGCGCGGTCAGGCCCACCGGCAGGTTGATCCAGAAGATCGAGCGCCAGCCGACCGTGTCCACCAGGAGGCCGCCGACCAGTGGGCCCGCGGCCATGGATATGCCGACCACACCGCCCCACACCCCGATGGCGCGGGCACGCTCGCGCGGGTCCGTGAAGGTGTTGGTGATGATCGACATCGCGACCGGGTTGAGCATCGAGCCGCCGACCGCCTGGATCATGCGGAAGACGACGAGTGATTCGAGGTTGGGCGCGAGCGAGCAGAGGACCGAGCCGATCGTGAAGACGACCAGGCCCGCCATGAAGACCCGCTTGCGGCCGATGCGGTCAGCCGTCGAACCGGCGAGCATCAGCAGTGCGGCGAGTACCAGGGTGTACGCGTCGATCGTCCACTGCATCCCGGCCAGACTCGCGTCCAGGTCCTTCTGCATGGCGGGCAGGGCGACATTGAGGATGGTGACGTCGAGGCTCACGATCAGCAGGCTCATACAGCAGATCGCGAGCACCAGCATGCGTCGCCGGTGGCTGAGCTCGGGCATGCCCACCAGAATACGCCCGCTTCAGTAGTGTGCCTAACTAATGAACCGGGTCGGTGGACCGGGGCCTGTCGGCCGTGGGTACGGGCGGCTTTCGTGGCACCGGTCGGCGTACGAGACAATGGGGGAATGTCCACGCCCACATCCACGGTGAACTCCGCCCTGCGGATCGGCCCGCACACCGTCCAGCCGCCCGTCGTCCTCGCGCCCATGGCCGGGATCACGAACGCGCCGTTCCGCACGCTGTGCAGGGAGTTCAGCGGGGGCAAGGGCCTGTTCGTCAGCGAGATGATCACCACTCGGGCGCTCGTCGAGCGCAACGAGAAGACGATGCAGCTGATCCACTTCGACGCGTCGGAGACCCCGCGCTCGATCCAGTTGTACGGGGTCGACCCCGCGACCGTCGGCAAGGCCGTCCGCATGATCGCGGAGGAGGGCCTCGCCGACCACATCGACCTGAACTTCGGCTGCCCCGTGCCGAAGGTGACGCGCAAGGGCGGCGGGTCCGCGCTGCCGTACAAGCGGCACCTGCTGCGGGCGATCCTCCGCGAGGCGGTGTCCGGGGCCGGCGACCTGCCCGTCACGATGAAGATGCGCAAGGGCATCGACGACGACCACATCACCTACCTCGACGCCGGGCGTATCGCCGTCGAGGAGGGCGTGACGTCCATCGCGCTGCACGGCCGAACCGCCGCCCAGCACTACGGCGGTACCGCCGACTGGGAGGCCATCGCCCGGCTCAAGGAGCATGTGCCGGAGATTCCCGTTCTCGGGAACGGTGACATCTGGTCGGCGGACGACGCGCTGCGGATGGTCCGGGAGACGGGCTGTGACGGGGTCGTGGTCGGCCGTGGCTGCCTGGGGCGTCCGTGGCTGTTCGGCGACCTGGTGGCCGCGTTCGAGGGCCGCGGGGGTGACTACGCCCGCCCGACCCTCCGGGAGGTGGCGGGCGTCATGGTCCGCCACGCGACCCTCCTCGGGGAGTGGATCGGGGACGAGGCACGCGGAGTCATCGACTTCCGCAAGCACGTCGCCTGGTACCTGAAGGGTTTCGCCGTCGGCTCCGAGATGCGCAAGCGCCTTGCGATCACCTCGTCACTGGCCGAACTCTCCCAGGGGCTGGAGGAGTTGGACCTGGACCAGCCCTGGCCGGTCGGCGCGGACGGGCCCCGCGGGCGTACGTCCGGCAACAACAGGGTTGTCCTGCCGGACGGTTGGCTCAGGGACCCGTACGACTGCGCGGGCATCAGCGAGGACGCGGAACTGGATACGTCCGGGGGCTGAGGGTTCCTGCAGTGTTCTCTGTGGGCCGGTGAACATCGTGCGGGTGGGTCGTGGCTGAGGAGTGCGCAGTTCCCCGCGCCCCTAAAAAGCAGGGCTGCTTTTAGGGGCGCGGGGAACTGCGCGGCCAGCAACAGCGGACCCGCACCCGATGTCAGACCTCACGCACCCCCGACCGCGGTCAACAACGCCAACGGAGCCGCCGCAGACCGCGATTCCCGCACGCACGCATGCGGATACGGCACCGGCTCGACATGGGTGTCGCGGCCGTACCCGGCCAGGACCTCCGGCAGCCGGTGCCCGGCAGCCGTCGCCGCGTCCACCAGCGCGTGGGCGACCGTACGGGCCTCGTCATGGAGCCCGTACCGCGCCAACCCCAGCGTGATCAGCGCGTTGTCGTGGGGCCACACCGACCCCCGGTGGTAGGACAGCGGATGGTACGCGGGCTGGCCCGAGGCAACCGTGCGGACACCCCACCCGGAGAAGAAGTCCGGCTCCAGCAACCGCCGCCCCACCAACTCCCCGTACTCCTTGTCCAGCAGCCCGGACCAGAGCAGATGCCCCGCGTCGGAGGCGAGCGCGTCGACGTGGTTGCCGTCGCCGTCGAGGGCGAGCGCCGGGAAGGAGTGGTCCGGCATCCAGAAGTCCCGCTGGAACCGGTCACGGAGATCAGCGGCGGCCTGCTCCAGGAGGGCCGCGTACACCTCGTCGTCCCATACCGTCCGGGCCAGGTGGGCGGTCCGGCGCAGCGCGTCGTACGCGTACCCCTGCGCGCCCGCGGCCATCACCGGACCGGTCGGCCGGGAGCCGTCGCCGGAGCAGATGGCGCCGGGGGAGTCCTTCCAGTTCTGGTTGGCGAGGCCGCCCTCGTCCGCGCGGTAGACGAGATATCCGCGCGAGGTCAGCCCGCCGTGGTCCAGCATCCAGCCGATCGCCGCCCGGGCGTTGGGCTCCAGGCGGCGGGCGAGTGCCGTGTCACCCGTCTGCTCGACGTACGCGCCGAGGAGGACGAGGAAGAGCGGGGTCGCGTCGACCGAGCCGTAGTAACGCCCGTACGGAACCTGCCCGAAGTGGGCCAGCTCGCCGTGCCGCATCTCGTGCACGATCTTGCCCGGCTGGGCCACCGTGCCCACGCCGACCTCGGTGGCCTGGGCCGCGGCGAGTGCGGGCAGGGTGGCGGCGGCCAGTTGGGGGCGGTAGGGGAGGGCGAAGAGTGAGGTGAGGAGGGCGTCGCGGCCCAACAGGGTGAGGAACCAAGGGACTCCGGCCGCCGGGACGCGAAGTTCCTCTCCGTCGGGGCCCGTTGCGGGCACCTGGAGCACGGCCAGGTCGGACAGGCCCCGCGCACAGGCCGCGGCCAGCTCGGGCCAGCCCGTCGGGAAGGGCACGCCCTCCGCGAACTCCCCTTCCAGCGCGAGGAGTCGGGCGTTGGCGGCGGCCGGGGAAGGGGGCACCTCCGGGTGCGGCATACCGTGCGGGCGCGCCGCCACCCGGAGGGCCAGCTCGGCCGATTCGTGCGGCTGGAGTTCGAGGGTCCACACGAGGCGACGCGCGCCCGTGCCGGTCTCCTCCACGCCGTCCGGCGGGGGCTCGGAGGTCACGGTCGTACAGGACCGCCACTCCCCGCGCTGGTAGGTGAACTCCACGCCGTCGTCGAGGACTTGGCGGGAGCGGACCACGCCGATCTTCGTGTACGTCCGGTGGTCGGAGCGCAGTTCGAACTGGTCCGTGAAGTCGGCGTCCGCGGTGACCGCGATCCGGACCGTCGTCGGTGCCGAGCGGTTGCTGGTGACGCGCAGCGACTCGACGAACGCCCCGTCCGCCACTGCCTGTTCACGGAAGATCGTGTACGCGGGGGGCTCCTGCCGGCCGCCGCGCGGTACGAGCACACAGCGGGCCGTGTCGCCGTCCGCGACCGGCGTCAGCGCCTCGGGCACCGCCCCGTCGACGGTCAGCTGCCAGCGGCTCAGGTGCCGGGCGTCGCGCACGAACAGCCCGTGGGGCGAACTGGCGCCGCGCACTCCGTTGATGTCCCCGCTGTCGCCCACGGCCGCGAACGTCCCACCGTGCACGAGCAGATGATGCCGGTCCGTCATCGCCGGTCCCCTCCCTTGGCGCCCTTGCCGAACTCTTCCGTCGTGCTGTGCACCGCTTCGGGTGCCTCGTGCATCAGGTCCAGCGTCAGCGCCGCGGTCCAGCTGAAACCGAGCGCTCCGCAGGCCTCGCCCGTGTACGGATCCACGTACTCCGCGAACCCGGACGTGTCCGCCGTCTCCAGCAGCGCGCCCCGCAGCTTCTGCGCGCGGGCGTGCTCCCCGTGCAGCCTGAGCCCGCGCTCCACCAGCCAGTTGGTGTTGAACCAGGCCGGGCCGCGCCAGTACCGGTGCGGGTCGAAGGCGTGCCCGGTCAGGTCGTAGCTCGGGACGAGCCGGGTCGATTCGCCGAGCCCGAAGTGCGGCCCGTACAGCGTCCGTACGAGCGTGGCGGCCGTGTCTCGGGGGAGCGTCGGCAGGAGCAGCGGGACGAGGCCGGAGACGCCGCGCTCGGGGATCAGCTCGTCCGTGCGCACGTCCCGGCAGAAGAACATGCCCTCGGCCGGGTCCCACAGCCGGTCGACCAGCGCCGCGGTCAGCCGCTCCGCGCGCGCGTGCCGGGCCGTCCCCGTCGCGCCCAGCTCCTGCGCGATCCGCGCCAGGGCGTGCTCGGAGGCGATCAGCAGCGCGTTGAAGGCCGGGTCCTCCACCGCGAAGCCGTCGGTCCCGGCGGTGCCGTCCGCGTACTCCCCGTCCCGGTAGTCCGTCGCCAGCCGCACGTACCGTCCGTAGTCCAGGTCCGTCGGCCGGTCCTCCGCGGCGCCGTGGTCGAGGTCCGCGCGGCGGAAGGAGCGGGCCGGGGCGGGCGTCACACGGGAGAGCGGGACGTCCCAGCTCGGCGCGTTGTCCATGCCCTGCTCCCACGGGTGGACGACCGAGGCGAGGCCCCCGCCGCCCAGGTCCCGGCGGTGCAGCAGATAGCGGTGCCAGGCCGCCAGCCGCGGGTAGATCCGGGACAGGAAGGACCGCGCCCGGGACAGACCCGGGTCGGAGACGTGCACCAGCCAGGCCGCCAGCGCGTGCACCGGTGGCTGCACGATGCCCGACGTCTGTACGGTGCGCGGGGCGCCCGCAGCGCGCCCCGCGGTCGAGGAGCGCCAGAAGTCGGGGCTCGGGAAGTACGCGTCGAGGGGGACGGAGGGGTTGAACACGATGTGCGGAATCCGGCCGTCGCCCCACTGCGCGTCGAGCAGGGTCTCCAGCTCGACCTGTGCCCGCAGCGGCGACAGATGGCGCAGGCCGATCGCGATGAACGCGGAGTCCCAGGACCACTGGTGGGGGTACAGACCGCGCGAGGGCACCGTGGACGTGCCCGTCCAGTTGCCGTGCAGTACCTCGGCCGCCCTGAGGTGCAGCGATCCCGCCGGGCGGACCGGATCGTATACGGCCACCCTGGAAGGGGCGATCTCACCATGGCCGGAAAACGGCGGTGAGGTCGCGGTGCGTACGGGATCCACGATCCCGGTGCGACGGGCGGTGAGCTGGGTTGTGCGGTCCACTCAGGTCTCCCCGAAGACATGCGGCCGACCAGTTCGGCAGTAGCTACCGTAGGGTTACGTCTATTTAACACGCAAAACTCAATATGTAATGCAGAGTTGGTGAGCGCAAGGGGTCCGTATGACCGGAACCACAGGGAGTAGCGGAATGGCCACACGCGCCGGGAGGACCGGGAGTCAGGCGAGCTCCGGCGACCTGCTGGAGTTGGTGCGCAGCGGGCGCGCGACCACGCGCGGGGCCTTGCAGCAGGTCACCGGGCTGTCGCGGGCCACGGTCGGGCAGCGGCTGGAGCGGCTGTTCCGGGCCGGCTGGCTGCGCGAGGGCGCCGCGGGCCCGGTGGACTCGCCGCTCGGCGGCCGCCCCTCGGTCAGCCTGGAGTTCGACGACTCGCACGCCGTCGTCCTCACCGCCGACCTCGACACCCGGCACGCCCGCGCCGCCGTACTGTCCCTGACCGGCGAGCTGCTGGCCGAGCACACGGGGTCGCTGCTGATCGAGGAGGGCCCGGACGCGGTCCTCGGCGAGCTGGGCCGCTGGTTCGCGGAGCTCCTGGAGAAGGCCGGGCACCGGGCGCACGAGGTGTGCGGCATCGGGCTCGCCGTGCCGGGGCCCGTGGACAGCGAGACCGGCCGGGTCGTCCAGCCGCCGATCATGCCCGGCTGGGACGGCTACGACATACGGGGCCGCCTCACCCGCGCCTTCACCGAGCACACGGGCGCCGGCGCCGTCCCGGTCCTCGTCGACAACGACGCCAACCTCATGGCGTACGGGGAACAGCGCACCGGCCACCCCGACTGCTCGGCGTTCGTGCTCGTGAAGGTCTCCACCGGTATCGGCGCCGGTGTGGTCGTCGGCGGTGCGATCTACCGGGGCATCGACGGCGGCGCAGGGGACATCGGGCACATCCGGGTCCCCGAGGGCGCCGACGCGCTGTGCAGGTGCGGCTCGTTCGGGTGCCTCGCCGCCGTCGCGAGCGGTGGCGCCGTCGCGCGCAGGCTGGCGGAGACGGGCGTTCCGGCCGCATCGGGCTCAGATGTGCGCGATCTGCTGGCCTCCGGGCACCCCGGCGCGGCCGCGCTCGCGAGGGAGGCCGGGCGGCACGTCGGTGACGTACTGGCGACCGTGGTCACGCTCCTCAACCCCGGCGTCCTGATGATCGCCGGAGACCTGGCCGGGACGGCGTTCCTGACCGGCGTCCGCGAGCTCCTCTACCAGCGTGCCCTGCCCCGCTCCACCGCCCACCTGGACGTCGTCACCTCGCGGCTCGGCGAGCGGGCGGGCCTGGTCGGGGCCGGTGCGATGGTCGTGGAGCATCTGTACGCGCCCGAACGGGTCGAGGAGCGGCTGCTCGCCATGGGCGTGTGACGGTGACTCGCTGGTCACCCGCCGGTCACTCGCCATGAGCGTGTGACAGTCACGTTTCCGTCTCCGTACCGGTCCGCATGGTGAAATCAGGGCGCCGAAAACTGCGTGATTCTCGCCACGCCTGATCGGGGTTTCGCTCAGATGAGCGGATCTTGGGCGGCTGCACTTCTCAAAGGGTGGCACTCAGTGCCACCCTTTGATCATTTACGACGTGAACTCAGGCGTGCTGAGTGCCGCTCATGTGAGCGCAATTCTGGGGCTGTGGGTGTCGGCGCGTTCAAGAAGTGAACGCTGTCGGGTCGCCCGGCTTACCTCTCCTTGACTTTCGATCTGCTGGCGGACGAGTGGTTACGACCGTATGACGCGCAAGTGGACGTACCCAGGCGCCTTCGATCTGGGTATGTTCCCCGTCGTCAGGGCAGCCACCGCGTCCTCGAGGAGTCGAGACCCGTGTCGGAAAACAAAGATCCCCACGTAGCTGAGAGCGGCGACAGCGGCGTCGCGAGCGTGAAGTTCGTTTACGACTTCACCGAGGGCAACAAGGACCTCAAAGACCTCCTTGGTGGCAAGGGTGCCAACCTCGCCGAGATGACCAACCTCGGCCTCCCCGTCCCTCCCGGCTTCACCATCACCACCGAGGCCTGCAAGACCTACCTCGACAGTGGCGACGAGCCGGCGGCACTGCGTGACGAGGTGAGTGCACACCTCGACGCCCTCGAAGCGAAGATGGGCAAGAAGCTCGGCCAGGCCGACGACCCGCTCCTCGTCTCGGTCCGTTCCGGGGCGAAGTTCTCGATGCCGGGCATGATGGACACCGTCCTGAACATCGGCCTCTCCGACAAGTCGGTGCAGGGCCTCGCCAAGCAGGCCGGTGACGACCGCTTCGCGTGGGACTCGTACCGCCGGCTGATCCAGATGTTCGGCAAGACGGTCCTCGGCGTCGAGGGCGAGCTCTTCGAGGACGCGCTGGAGGCGGCCAAGGACGCCAAGAAGGTCACCGTCGACACGGACCTCGAAGCGGCCGACCTCAAGAAGCTCGTCACCAAGTTCAAGAAGATCGTCAAGACCGAGGCCGGCCGGGACTTCCCGCAGGACCCGCGCGAGCAGATGGACCTCGCCATCCACGCGGTCTTCGACTCCTGGAACACCGACCGCGCCAAGCTCTACCGCCGCCAGGAGCGCATCCCGGGCGACCTCGGCACGGCCGTCAACGTCTGTTCCATGGTCTTCGGCAACCTCGGCCCGGACTCCGGCACGGGCGTCGCGTTCACCCGCGACCCGGCCAGCGGCCACCAGGGCGTGTACGGCGACTACCTGCAGAACGCGCAGGGCGAGGACGTGGTCGCGGGCATCCGCAACACCGTCCCGCTCGCCGAGCTCGAGCAGATCGACAAGAAGTCGTACGACCAGCTCATGCAGATCATGGCGACCCTGGAGAACCACTACAAGGACCTCTGCGACATCGAGTTCACCATCGAGCGCGGGCAGCTGTGGATGCTCCAGACGCGGGTGGGCAAGAGGACGGCGGGCGCGGCCTTCCGTATCGCCACGCAGCTCGTGGACCAGGGGCTCATCGACGAGGCGGAGGCGCTCCAGCGCGTCAACGGCGCCCAGTTGGCCCAGCTGATGTTCCCGCGCTTCGACGACGAGGCGAAGGTGGCGCAGGTCGGCCGGGGCATCGCCGCCTCGCCGGGCGCGGCGGTCGGCAAGGCGGTCTTCGACTCGTACACGGCCGTGAAGTGGTCGCGTTCGGGCGAGAAGGTCATCCTGGTCCGCCGGGAGACCAACCCCGACGACCTGGACGGCATGATCGCGGCCGAGGGCATCCTCACCTCCCGCGGCGGCAAGACCTCCCACGCGGCCGTGGTCGCGCGCGGCATGGGCAAGACCTGTGTGTGCGGCGCGGAGGAGCTGGAGGTCGACACCAAGCGGCGCCGGATGACGGTGCCGGGCGGGCACGTGGTCGAAGAGGGCGACGTGATCTCGATCGACGGTTCGAGCGGCAAGGTGTACCTGGGCGAGGTGCCCGTGGTGCCCTCCCCGGTGGTGGAGTACTTCGAGGGCCGGATGCACGCGGGTGCCAACGACGCCGACGAACTGGTCGAGGCCGTGCACCGGATCATGGCGTTCGCCGACCGCAAGCGGCGCCTGCGGGTGCGCGCCAACGCGGACAACGCCGAGGACGCGCTGCGCGCCCGCCGCTTCGGCGCCCAGGGCATCGGTCTGTGCCGTACGGAGCACATGTTCCTCGGCGACCGTCGTGAGCTGGTCGAGCGCCTGATCCTCGCGGACACGGAGGCCGAGCGCGAGGAGTCGCTGAAGGCGCTCCTGCCGCTCCAGAAGCAGGACTTCGTGGAGCTGTTCTCGGCGATGGACGGCCTTCCGGTCACCGTCCGCCTCCTGGACCCGCCGCTGCACGAGTTCCTGCCGGACATCACCGAGCTGTCGGTCCGCGTCGCGCTCGCCGAGTCCCGCAAGGACTCCAACGAGAACGACCTGCGGCTCCTCCAGGCGGTGCACCGCCTGCACGAGCAGAACCCGATGCTGGGCCTGCGCGGCGTACGCCTGGGTCTGGTGATCCCCGGTCTCTTCACCATGCAGGTACGGGCCATCGCCGAGGCCGTCGCCGAGCGCAAGGCCGCCAAGGCCGACCCGCGCGCGGAGATCATGATCCCGCTGGTGGGTACGGTCCAGGAGCTGGAGATCGTGCGCGAGGAGGCCGACCAGGTCATCGCGGAGGTCCAGGCCGCGACCGGTACGGACCTGAAGCTGTCCATCGGCACGATGATCGAGCTGCCGCGAGCCGCCCTGACCGCCGGTCAGATCGCGGAGGCGGCGGAGTTCTTCTCCTTCGGCACGAACGACCTGACCCAGACGGTGTGGGGCTTCAGCCGGGACGACGTCGAGGCGTCGTTCTTCACCGCCTACCTGGAGAAGGGCATCTTCGGCGTCAGCCCCTTCGAGACGATCGACCGCGACGGCGTGGGCTCCCTGGTCAAGTCCGCGGTCAAGGCCGGCCGCGAGACCCGCCCCGACCTCAAACTCGGCGTCTGCGGCGAACACGGGGGCGACCCGGAGTCCGTCCACTTCTTCCACGAGGTGGGCCTCGACTACGTCTCCTGCTCCCCGTTCCGGATTCCGGTGGCGCGGTTGGAGGCGGGGCGGGCGGCTTCGTCCTCGCAGGGAAGTGATCACCGGTAGGCGGGGCCGAAGAACCCCGGCCCACTTGTAGGCCGGGCCCGCAGGACCCCGGGGTCGTAGTCCGCCATCCCACCCTCACCGACGGATTACGGCTCCGGTGCACGAAAGACGAAGGGGCGGCACCTTGTGCGGAGGTGCCGTCTCTTCGTGCATGCGCCCCTCGCGTCCAACTCGACGCGGATTCAAGGGACTTGAGCATGGTTCCATCGTCGGTAACTGGGGGTTCTCCCCCCATGTGCCCCCACCGCTCCGCTCCTAGGGTCGATCACGGCAAGACCAGCCCGTGTTCATCTGGGGGAAGAGGAGGGGCATTGAAGACCTCAATGCGCAGAGCGGTACAAGCCGGTGTGACGACCTTGGTTCTGGGTGCGGCGACGGTGCTGTCGGCCGGACAGGCGCATGCGGCGACCGGTGTGAGCGTGAGCACTGTTCGCATCTTCGTCACCGCCGTGGCGGGTAAGGCGAACGATCTTTCCATCACCCGGTCCCTCGATACCGTCACCATCAGCGACGCGGGCGACACCGTCACCGCGGGATCCGGCTGCACCCAGGTCGACATCGACACGGTCCGCTGCCCGTACGGCGGCCGCACCCTCACCCTCGAAAGCGGGGACCTCGGTGACATCGTCACCGTGACAGGCGGTGTGCCCGCCATCATCAACGGCGGCCTGGGCAACGACATCATCTCGATCGACTCCGCCGCCACAGCGGGGACCACCCTGAACGGTCAGGGCGGGCACGACACCATCTTCGGCGGTGGAGGGGTCGACACGATCATCGGTGGCACCGGGGACGACGTCATGTTCGGCAGGAACGGCAACGACCGCCTGGACGCCCTCGACTCCACGCAGGCCAACGACCGCTCCTTCGGGGACGCCGGCACCGACACCTGCACGGGGGACCTCAACGACCTGAAGGACAGCTGCGAGAGCTGAGCCCTTCGCCCCTCGGGCATGGTCGCGGCGGGGACCCTGTGGAGGGTCCCCGCCGCGTCGTCTGCGTCCGCCGACGTGTCCGCCGACGTGCCGGCCGACGTATCAGCGGGCGTCGCGGCGCTTGCGTGCCGCGAGCAGCATGCCGCCTCCCGCGAGGAGGACCACCGCACCGCCACCCGCGACGTATGCCGTGGCCCCGCTGCCGCCCGTCTCCGCCAGGTCGGTGTTCTTCCCCCCGTTGTCGGAGGCGGTGTCCTCGGTGCCCTCGTCGCCCGTGCCCTGGTCCTCCGCGGGGACGAAGTCCGACGGGGGCTGGTCGCAGCCGATGCCGTCCTGGTCGCGGTCCAGGTCGTCGGCGTAGTGCTCTGTGTCGCTCCTGGGGATGTCGGAGAACCCGTTTTCGTACGCCTCGGTGCAGTTCTTGAACGGGTGGTTGCCGTCGTGGGCCTGGGCGGTGGTGGCCGACAGGGCGGTGAGCGCCAGCGCGGCGACGGCAACGGCGGCGGGCTTGCGGAGCAACTTCACGAGAGCACCTCAGATTTGGGTCGTTATCCGTACGCATGATCACGGAGGACGATCAGTCGGATTTGAGGTGACGAAAGTATTAGGGGGCTGATGGTGCGGTGGCGGAATGACGGACCCGTGATGCGAACGTGACGTGACCGGACGGTAGCTCTCCGCTCATGGGTCCGTCATCTGTAAACCTGGAGGCGGGCGCTATGCGTGGAACGGCCCCTTGGCTTGTCGGATGCCCAGACCCTCACCGGCGCGGCAGCGCTTCGGGTGCACCAGGAGAGGGCGGCTCCCCGTGCAGGGGAGCCGCCCTCGCTCGTTCGACGGTCTGCCGGTCAGGCGGAGCGGCGGACGGTTATGCCGGTGTTGTTGACCACGATGGCGTCGGCCCGGCCGTCGCCGGTCACGTCGGCGAACGCGCCGCCGGGGGCGTGTTCGCCGTAGTACGGGTCGCTGGTCCAGGTTTCGTTGGCGGTGAAGGCGGTTCCGTTGGAGCGGCGGACGGTGACGCCTTCGGAGTTGACGACGATGGCGTCGGCCAGGTCGTCTCCGGTGACGTCCGTGAACGCGCCGAAGGGGGCCCGGTCTCCGCCGTACGGATTGCTGGTCCAGGTTTCGTTGGCGGTGAAGGTGGATCCGTTGGAGCGGCGGACGGTGATGCCTTCGGAGTTGACCACGACGGCGTCGGCCAGATCGTCACCTGTGACGTCCGCGAACACCTCGTAAGGGGGCTGGCTTCCGTAGTACGGGCCGCTGGTCCAGGCTTCGTTGCCGGAGAAGAGGGACCCGGTGGAGCGGCGGATGGTGATGCCGGTGTTGTTGACGGCGATGGCGTCGGCCCGCCCGTCGCCGGTCACGTCCGCGAAGTACGTGCCGTAGTTCCCGAAGTACGGGTTGGCGGTCCAGGTTTCGTTCGCCGCGAAGGCGGCTCCGGTGGAGCGGCGGACAGTGATGCCGGTGTCGTTGATCGCGATGGCGTCGGCTCGTCCGTCACCGGTGACGTCAGCCAACTGTGTGCTGTTGCTCCCGTAGTACGGGCCACTGGTCCAGGCTTCGTTGCCGGAGAAGAGGGACCCGGTGGAGCGGCGGACGGTGATGCCGGTGTCGTTGATGGCGACGGCGTCGGCCAGACCGTCACCGGTGACGTCCGTGAACTGGGTGTCGTAGTTGCCGAAATACGGGTTGCTCGTCCACGTCTCGTTCGTCGAGAACGCAGCCTCCGAGGGCGTGGCGAGTGCCACCACCGCCACTAAGGCGCAGGCAGGGGCCAGAACCTTAACGATGTGTCTCATACGGGTGTCCTGTCGGATGAGTTGAGCAGGAACGGAAGCAACCGGTCTTCTGCACGGCAGGCCGGACCAACTCGATCATGTGCATCCGGCCTGTCGAGAAGTAGAGGTCGGTCGTGAGCGCAGGAGCTTGGCAGTCTATGAATCGGTTCATGAGCGGCACAGGGTGATGCCCGGCCAATCACGGATCAGGACCGGAACGGACCCCTCACCTCGTACGTGATGCCGCCCGACGAACTGCCGCTGGTGCCGCGCTGGCTGGAGAAGTAGAGGCGGGTTCCGTCGGGGGAGAAGGCGGGGCCGGTGATCTCCGAGCCGGACTGGCCGTCGATGCGTAGGAACGGGGCGATCACGTCGTTCGGTGTGATGACGCAGATCTCCATGTTGCCGCCGTCCTCCGCGACGAACAGGTCGCCCGAGGCGGTGCCGGTGATGTTGTCGACGCCGGTCAGCGGGGCCGTGCCGGAGGTCACGAGCGAGTCGTCGTACGCCAACTCGTATGTGTTGGTGGCGAGGTTGAGCTGCCAGACGCGGTTGTCGCCCTTGGTGGTGAACCAGACCGTGTCGTCGGCGTAGTGGCAGCCCTCGCCGCCGTTGAACTTCTTCGAGCCGGAGACCTGGGTACGGGTCGTGGTGGGGGAGCCGTCCGGGTCGGGCACGTTCGCCCAGGTGAAGGAGCCGGAGGTGGCCGTCCCGGCGACGAGGACCTGGAGCGTGCCGGCCGACAGGTTGCCCCAGGTGGTGGGGACGAAGCGGTAGAGGCAGCCGTTCGTCTCGTCCTCCGTCAGGTAGACCACCTTGCGCACCGGGTCGGCCGCCGCCGCCTCGTGCTTGAAGCGGCCCATCGCGTCCCGGCGCACGGCCGCGTTCACGCCCCACGGGTCCGTCTCGTACACGTACCCGAGGGACACCTCCTCGCAGGACAGCCAGGTGTTCCACGGGGTCTTGCCGCCCGCGCAGTTCTGCCGGGTGCCGGACAGCACGCGGTACGCGCCCGTGATCGCGCCCGCCGACGAGAACTTCACCGCGCTCGCGCCGCCGGAGGGGTTGATCTCCGAGTTGGAGACGTAGATCCAGCCGGTGCCGTCGGCGTAACAGGCCCCGCCGTCAGGGGCGTTGTGCCAGGTGTAGGACGTGCCGGTGACCGTCTGGCCGGACCTGGCTATCACCCGGCTGGTGAAGCCGCTCGGCAGCCTGACGCCGTTCGCGTCCGCCGCGCCGAGTGCCCCGTACGGGCCGGCGCCGGGCTGGGCGGGTGCGGCGTACGCGGCGCCGCGCCACAGGGTTCCGCCGAAGACGGCGGACGAACCGCCGAGGACGGCCGCGCGCAGGAGGGTACGACGTTCCACTGTCGCTCCAAGGGGGTGCTGTGACCGCCCCGTTCGCCGGTCGGCGACGGGGTCGCGCACCGCCGGAGCCTAGGAGTGCGGGGTGGACGCGCCATGGCCAGGCGGTGACGTGTACGCGTCACCGCCTGGTGTGCCCCGTATGCCTGTGCGTCATGCCTTGCGCCGACCGCGTGTATCCCCGCGTCACGCCTTCAGCGCGTCGTACGTGACGCCCGTCAGCCGCTCCGACTCCTCCCAAAGCCGTTGGCCCGCACGGTCGTTGAGGGTCCACCCGGCACGCCGCGACTTCGCCGGGGAGCCGCGGAAGCCGAGGATCGAGGGGCCCGTGAAGGAGTCCGGGCGTACGCCGGGTGCCGTCGCCGCGTACAGCGTGGGGAGGGCACCCGCCTCCGCGGACTGGGCGACGAAGCGGCTGCCGATCTCCATGAACCGTTCGGAGGTCTTGCGGCCCTGCATCCTCGGGGCCACGGTCATGAGGTTGGTGGCGGCGTACCCGGGGTGCGCGGCAGCCGCCACGACATCGGAGCCGGTGGCGGCGAGCCGGCGCGCCAGCTCGTGCACGAACAGCAGGTTGGCCGTCTTCGAGCGTCCGTACGCGGTCCAACGCCCGTACTTCCGCTCGCTGTTGAGGTCGTTGATGTCGATGTTGGCCAGCGCGTGCACGAAGCTGGACACGCTCACCACGCGAGCGCCCGTCGTGGTGAGCAGAGTCGGCATGAGCAGGCCGGTGAGCGCGAAGTGCCCGAGGTGGTTGACCCCGAACTGCGTCTCGAACCCGTCCGCCGTACGGCCCTGCGGCAACGCCATCACGCCCGCGTTGTTGACCAGCAGGTCCAGACGCCCGTACTTCCGCCCGTACGCCGCCGCGAACTCCCGTACGGAGTCCAGGTCCTCGAGGTCGAGCGGCGCGAACTCGGCCTCCGCGTCCGGCACTTCGATGGCCAGCCGGTCGGCGGCCTCGGTGCCACGGCTCTCACTGCGGCACGCGAGGACGACCTGGGCGCCCCGCCGGGCCAGTTCGCGGGCGGTGACGTACCCGATCCCGCTGTTCGCCCCGGTGACGACTACGGTACGGCCGCTCTGGTCGGGGATGTCGTGCGCGTTCCAGCCGCTCATGGTCCTGGTTCCCTCCGCGTACGGGTGGCTTCACAGCGTAGGCGCGGCTTAGGGGGACGCGCCCCCCTAAGGGGCGCGGGGAACTGCGCGACCAGCCACGACCGACCCGCACGTACGACCGACCCGCACATACGAAACGACCCGGGCGGAGCTCACCGAGAGGCGTACTCCTCAGGCATGGGCCGCGTGTCGAGATAGAACCACTCCGCCGTGGGCCCGGGCCCCTGCGTCGGCCCCGCGGCCGCGGGCGCGTACGGCCGCCGGGGCAGCCCGGTCCCGGCCGGCCGATCCCACTCATCAGCCAAGTCCGCCACAGGCGCAGGCGCAGCCTCGCCAACCGGCTTCGCCGGACCCGGCATCAGCAACTCCACCCGCAGCCCGAACCCCCGCTGCTGGGCGACGAACTCCTCGACCTGGTTGCGGCACGCATGATCCAGGTGGGTCACACCCGTCAGGTCGAGCCGGATGCGCGGCTTGCCCGCCTCCGCGGCGGCCTCCAGCGCCTCGATGAGCTGCGGCAGCCGCAGGAACGTGGCGTTGCCCGCCATGACGACCTTGGCGGTGTCCTCCTCCAGGTGCTGCTTGATGACGGTCTGCGACATGCGCAGGGCCGCGAGGACGATACCGGCGGCCAGGCCGAAGAGGACGCCTTCGAGGAGCGCGGTCGCCACGATGACCAGAGTCGTGAGGGTCATGACCGCGAACTCGCCCCGGTCCTGGCGCCACATCTTCGGGAACTCCTCGGGGGCGAAGAGCTTCCAGCCGCTGTGTACGAGGACACCCGCGAGGACGGCGATCGGGATCAGGGCGAGGACCTGGGGCAGGAGCAGCGCGAAGGCCAGCAGCCACAGACCGTGCAGGGTGCGGGACAGGCGGGTCTTGGCGCCCGCCTGTACGTTCGCGGAACTGCGGGCCACGACCGCCGTGATGGGCAGCGCGCCCAGGAGGCCCGCCACGGTGTTTCCGGCGCCCTGGGCGATGAGTTCGGGGTTGTAGCGGGTGCGCGGGCCGCTGTGCATACGGTCCACCGCCGCGGCCGTGAAGAGGCTCTCCGCCGAGGCGATCACCGTGAAGGTGAGGATCGCGGTGATGATCCCGATGTCGGCGAGCCCCGCGAACTCCGTCGGACCGGGGACGTCCACGGACGCGAGCAGATTGCCCACCTGGAGCGTCTTCACGTCCACGCCCGGCAGCGAGGCGACCCCGATACCGATCCCGACGGCCACGAGCGCGGCCGGGATCTTCTTGACCGGGCCCGGCATCTTCTTCCACAGGAAGCTGAGCACGATGGTGACGACGCCGAGTCCCGCAGCGATCAGCGCCTGGGGGTTGGCGAAGGTGTCGGCGATCAGACCGGGCAGGCCCGCCATGTTCTCGATCGGGGTGCCCGGGGCCTTGGAGTCCGACATCGGGTACAACTGGCTGAACATCAGCGGCAGTCCGATGCCCGCGAGCATCCCCTGGACGACGGCCAGCGAGATCGCCTGGAAGATCCGGCCGAGACGGACCAGGCCCAGGACGATCTGCAGAATGCCCGAACCGAGGACGATCACACCGAGCATGGCGACGCCGTACTCGAGGACCGTCTCCGCCACGAGGGCCGCCAACCCGGCCGCCGGACCGCTGACTTGGAGCGTGCTGCCGCGCGCCGCGCCGACCACCAGGCCGCCGATGACACCGGAGATGATCCCCAGCTCGGCAGGGACACCGGACGCGACGGCCACACCGATGCACAGGGGGAGCGCGACGAGGAAGACGACGAGGGAGGCGGTGATCTCGGTGGCGAGGTCGACCTTCGGGCCCTTGCCGTTCTTGTCCGACCTGGCGGCCCTGTCCGTCTTGGCCGTCTTGTCCATCGGGGAGGTGGCCGACGGTGTGATGTCCGGGGCGTACGTGGGGGCGTGGGCGGGGGCGGCCGGGGCCGGGAAGTCCGGGACGGGTGGGGCGTCCGGGATCCTGGCGTGCGCCGGTACGCGTCCGCGTGCGTGCATCCCGCTCATGCGGCGTGCACCCGGAAGTGACCGTCCTCGTCCAGCTCGTGGACCTGGCCGGTGTCGACCTCGTAGTACCAGCCGTGCAGCCGCAGACGTCCTGCGTCGAGCCGTGGCTTGGTCACCGGGTAACTCCGCAGCGCCTCAAGCTGGTTGACGACGTTGAGCTGGGCCACCGCCGGCATCGACGGGTCCTCGCACGCCCCGTCGAGCAACGGCGCGAGCTCCGGGCGGGCCAGGTCCAGCCAGGCGTCCACCCCGGGCAGCGCGGACAGGTCGTCGCCGGACTTCAGGGCGCCCATCGCGCCGCAGTGGGAGTGGCCACACACGACGATGTCCTGAACGCCGAGCACCTCCAGTGCGTACTCGATGGTGGCTGCCTCGCCGGACGCGCCCTGCCGTCCGTGCGGTGGCACGATATTGCCTGCGTTCCGCAGCTCGAATATCTCTCCGGGCCGTGCGCCCGTGATCAGGGCGGGTATGACCCGCGAGTCCGAGCAGGTAATGAACAATGCCTCCGGATATTGGCCTTCGGCCAGCTTCCGGTATTCGCCGCTCTCGAAATCGACGCGCCTCTTGAACGAGCGGGCGCGGTCCAGCAGTGCCTTCACGGTTCCTCCCGGCAGGGGGTTCGACCAGGGCTTTCCCGTCGTGCTCTCACCGTAGGGGGGCCACTGCCAGGCGAAGGTTAAGGGAACACTAGAGCGCGGCCAGGAATGGCCCATATTTCGTCCCGGCGGGCACTGAATCAGCGTCAACGAGCCATCCATGGACGGTTTTTGAGCGGCCGGTCACATTACCTCGGGTATGGGCGACGTGGTCATGACGGCTCTTGTAGCGTGTCCCCTCCACGGCACGGAATTCGTGCTGTCCGGATTCATGGGGAGACAGGACCTATGGGCGTACGAGTGCTGCTCATCGAGGACGACGAGACGATCGCCGAGCCGCTCGCCGAGGGTCTGGGTCACTTCGGGCTGACGGTCGACCACGTCTCGACCGGGGCCGCGGGGCTGAGAGGGCCGTACGGCGATGTCGTCCTGCTCGACCTCGGGCTGCCCGACATGGACGGCATCGACGTCTGCCGGGGGATCCGGCAGTACTCCGACGTGCCCGTCATCATCCTCAGCGCGCGAGGTGAGGAGGCCGACCGCGTTCTGGGTCTGGAACTCGGTGCGGACGACTATCTGGCGAAACCTTTCAGCCTGCGGGAGCTGGTGGCCCGCATCCGGGCGGTCACCCGGCGCACCCAGCAGGGCCGGGGCCTCCAACCGGGCCTGACCGAGGGCGAGTTCATGGCCACGCCGCCGGGCGGGACGCCTGTGGTGGGCCCGTTCGGCACGGGTCCGCTCGGCGCGAGCCACCTCGGTACGGGGCCGCTCGGGTCGGGGACCCTGGGGGCGGGGGTGCGGGTGACCGGCCTGCTCGGCGACGGGCCGGCCGCCGCCGCGGAGGCGCCTGGTGCCGGGGCTCCGGACGCCGGGCCCTCGGACAGCGGATCCTCGGATGCCGGGTACTCGAATTCCCGGTACTCGGACGTCGGTTCGTCCGACTGGCGGTCCTCCCGCGCCGAGGGGGCGTACGAGTCGGGGTCCTCTGCGAGTGCCGGGTCCACCAGTGCCTGGCCCCGGGACGCGGAACCCCGGGACGAGCCCCGGGCGGCGGAACCTCGGGAGGAGAAGCCTTTCAGGGGTGAGTCGTTCGGCGGCGAACCGTTCGCTGGTGAGTCGTTCTCGGGCGAGTCGTTCTCGGCGGGGCCGGACATGCCTGGGCGAGGCAGTTGTGAGCCGGGCAACACCGGGCGAGGCAGGGCCGGTTCGGGCGAACCGGGGTCGGCCGGCGCGGGGGCGGATACGGCATCGGCCGCGCGGCCTTCGTACGACCGAACCGACGGCACAGGCACAGGCACCCGCGCGCGGTCCTCGTACGACGACCACTCCGGCGGCACCGACACGCGATCCTCGTACGGCCCGTCCGGAGCGACTCGCGCGCCGGACTCGTACGACTCGTACGAGTCAGCCGGGGATACCCGCGCATCGAACTCGTACGACTCGGCCGGGGGCACCCGCGCATCTGCCTCGTACGGCTCATCCGGAGGCACCCGGGCGCCGGACCCGTACGACCACCTGTCGTTCGACGAGTCGTCGCGTTCCTTCGACGCCGGGCCCGCCTTCGAGTTCGCACCGCCGGTCCCGGCCGGGCGGCCGAGGCGGGCGGCGTCGGCAGGGCCCGTCGAAGGGGCACTCGATGCCGAGTCGGAGTCGGAGCCGGTTGCAGAGACGCCGCCCGCCCCCGGCCCGCTCGTCGTCGACCGCCGTACCCGGCAGGTCTGGGTCGGGGACTCGCCGGTCTCGCTGACGCCGAAGGAGTTCGAACTGCTCGCGCTGCTCACCGAGGACCCCGGAGCGGTCTACTCGCGGCAGCAGATCCTGGACCGGGTGTGGGACCCGCACTACCAGGGCCCGACCAAGACGCTGGACGTCCATGTGGCCACGCTGCGAAGGAAGTTGGGGAACCCGGCGTGGATCCAGACCCTGCGCGGGGTCGGTTTCAGGCTGGCCGTGCAGAACCGGCCGCCCTCGGCGGGCGGGGCAGCGGGTGGTGCAACGGGTAGGGCCCCGGGCGGCTCGTACGGGGAGCAGCCCGGCAGACCGAACGGCTCGTACGACGCATCCGGTTCGACCGGCTCGACTGGCTCGTACAGTGCCTCCGGCTCGTACGGATCCTTCGGGTCATTCGAGTCGTTCGGGTCGAGCGGCGCGTACGACGACCTCCCGGACGGTGGATCCCATGAAGCCCGGCCGGCGGCCTTCCGGTGACGCGTCGCCTCCTGCTCAGCTATCTGAGTCTCGCCGTGCTGCTCCTGCTCTGCCTGGAGATCCCGCTGGGGTTCGTGTACTCCAGGGGCGAGCGGGAGCGCGTCACCAACATGGCGAAGGACGAGGCGGAGTCGGTCTCCGCGTACGCCTCGCTGGCCCTCTCCATGGGCGGACGCGCTGGGCAGGACCTGCCCGGCAGGGTGAGCCGCTGTGCCGAGCGCATCGACGGCAAGGTGGTGATCGTCGACCGGTCGGGCACGCTGGTCACCAGCTCGCACACGCTGACGGCGGCCGAGACCCAGGGCCTCGCCGCCCGTCCCGGGATCGCGGCGGCCCTGCGGGGAACCGCGACGCAGGACGTCCGCACCTCCACCATCGGCGGCGTCCAGTACCTGTCCGTCGCGGCGCCGATCGCGCACGGCTCGTACAAACAGGGCGCCGTGTGGATCACGCTGCCCACGCAGATGGTGCATGCGAGGGTGCACCACGTCTGGCTGCTGCTGGCCCTCGGCGGGCTCGCGGCCCTCACCGCCGTCGCGGTCATCGGCTTCGCCATCGCCCGCTGGACCGGCCGCCCCATCCGTGAACTGGAGCTGGCCACCCACGAGTTGGCCGACGGCGGCCCCTCCACACCGGTGGCGATCACCAAGGGACCGCCGGAGGTACGGAGTCTCGCGGCGACCTTCAACCGTACGGCCGCCCGCCTCGAACACCTCCTCGCCTCCCAGCGAGCCTTCGCGGGCGAGGCCTCGCACCAGCTCAAGACGCCCCTCGCCGCGCTGCGGCTGCGCCTGGAGAACCTGGAGTCCGACATCGCCCTGCACGCCCGGGGCAACCTGACCGCCGCGATCACCGAGACCGACCGGCTCGCCAGGATGGTCGAGGGGCTGCTGGCGATGGCCAGGCTCGACGAGAGCGCGGCCGTGCGCGAACAGGTGGACCTGGACCGGGTCTGCGCGGAGCGGCACCGGGCCTGGGCGCCGATGTTCGAGCAGCACGGGGTACAGCTCGTGCTGCTGGGCGACTACGGCGGGCCGGTCCTCGCCCTGCCCGGCGCGGTCGAGCAGATCCTGGACAACCTGCTGTCCAATTCCCTGCGGGTTTCGCCCCGTTACTCCACCGTCTCCATCGACCTGCGCAGGCCCGAGACCCACGAACGCCGCTTCGGTCACCGCCCTGCGGGTCCGGCCCGCGTCGAACTCCACGTCACGGACGAGGGTCCCGGCATGACCGAGGAACAGCGCCGACGCGCCTTCGACCGCTTCTGGCGTGCCCCCGACGCGCCGAAGGGCGGTACGGGTCTTGGGCTGGCCCTCGTCCAGCGCCTTGCCCATGCGAGTGGCGGGGATGTCCTGCTGCGCCCGGCTGCCTCTGCCTCCGGCGGGCTTGACGCGGTGGTTCGGCTGCCGCCTGTCGTTGGTGCCCCGGCGGTGCCGCCGAGACCGCTGGAGAGCGCGGCTCAACGGGTGTTCTGAAGGTGCGGGCCGGCGGGGGCTGGCTGCGCAGTTCCCCGCGCCCCTAAAAGATTGCGCAGTTCCCCGCGCCCCTGAATGGGGCGCGAGCAACCACATGTGGCCCGCACTCGACGTCATCGCCTGTCGCCGCCCACTACAGCGACGTGCCCCCGTCGATCACCAGGTCCGTGCCGACTACGGACGCGGCGGCGTCGGATGCCAGGTAGAGAACGGCCTCGGCCACCTCCTCCGTCGAGGAGACGCGGCCGAGCGGTGACTCCTCCTTCATTCGCGCGGCACGGTCGGCCTCGGTCTCGCCGGGCCGCAGGGACATGGTGGTCGCGGAGGCACCGGGGCTCACGGCGTTGATACGGATGCCGTCGGCGACGTGGTCGAGCGCGGCACCGGCGGTGAGCGCGGACACGGCGGCCTTGGAGGCCGCGTACGCGGTGGTGTTGGGCCACTGCTTGTGCGCGCCCAGGTTGGAGGAGACGTTGACGATCGCGCCGCCGCCCGGCTGGGTCCGCATCTGCCGGACCTCTGCCTGAAGGGCGAGAAGTACACCGGTGACGTTGATGTCGAGCAGGGTCCGCCAGTCCTCCTCGGGGAGGTCGGCGACGGGCTGTCCGCCCCGGAAGACGCCCGCGTTGTTCACGGCTATGTCGAGAGAGCCGAACCGGTCGACGGCCGTGCGGACGAGTGCCTCCACGTCCGCCGGGCGTGCCACGTCGGTGACCTGCGCGACCGCCGTGCCACCGGCCCGTTCGGCGAGGTCGACGGTCTCGTCGAGCGACGCCCGGGTACGGCCCGCCACGACGACGGAGGCCCCCTCCGCGGCGAACGCGAGCGCGACGGCCCGCCCGATCCCGGTTCCGCCCCCGGTGACGAGGACGGTGCGGTGCGAGAAGCGGGTGCGGTTCATAACTAACTCCCTTTCAGACATGGTGAGTTGAGGAACGTGTCGGGCATGGTGAGTTGAGGAACGCGGAAGTGAGGATCAGGCGAGCCGCAGGGCCAGGGCCGCGGTGCCGAAGAGGGCCGCGGTCACCGCGAGGCTCGCCGTGTCGCCGCCCACGCCGAGCACCAGGGCGAAGACGACGGTCGGCCCGGTCTCCATCGCCGTGTTGTGCACCCCGCCCGCGAGCCCGGTCCGTTCCGCCGGCACCCGGTCGGTGGCCAGCACGGCTGCCCCGGCGAAGGAGGCGGCGACCCCGGCGGCCAGCAGGACGAAGCCGGGGAGAAGCCCGTACGCGTACGGGACTGTCCCGTTCATTCCGAGGAGCGCGAGGAGTACGAGGCCAACGGCGCCGACGGCCAGCCCGGTACCGGTGACGACGGGCGCCCCGTACCGGCCGATGAGCCGCCCCGCCACCCGGCCCGACGCGAGGAGCGCCACGGCGAACGGCACGAACGCGGCCGACGTCCGCAGCGCCGACCAGCCGCGTTCGTCCTGAAGGTGGAGCGAGAACAGCACGAAGACGGTGGCGGTCCCGGCCGCGGTCAGCGCGGTGGCGGCGAGCCCGAGCGCGCGCCGCCGGTCGAGCAGGAAGCGCGGCGGCAGCAATGGATCGGGCGCCCGCCGCTCGACCCCGACGAACATGGCCAGCAGTACGACTCCGGCGACCAGCGGCGCCAGCACCCGGCCCGACGTCCAGGACCAGGCGTCCGTAAGCACGAGTCCATAACTGGCGGAGGCCAGCCCGGCCGTGGCCAAGAGCGCGCCGGGCAGGTCGAGACGGGGGCGGCGGGCCGGGTGCTCGGGCCTGCCCGTCCCGGAGTGGGACCCGGTCGCCGCGGGCAGCACCCGGGGGGCCAGTGCGAGCGCCGCCACCGTCACGGTGAGCGGTACGGCGAAGGCCCAACGCCAGGACAGGAGTGCGGAGATGACGCCGGAGAGCAGATTGCCCGCCGTGGCGCCGAGGACGGACAGACCGCCCCAGGTGGCCATCGCCCCGCCGTACGCGGCGGGGGAGGGGAACACCGTCCGCAGTACCGCCATCGCGGCCGGCGCGATCAGGGCAGCGCCCACACCCTGGGTGAGCCGGGCCGCGAGCAGAGTGCCGTACCCGGGAGCGAGCGGGGCGGCGGCCGACGCGAGTCCGAACACCAACAGCCCTGCGGTGAGAGTCCGTTGACCGCCGTACCGGTCGGCGAGCCGTCCCCCGAACAGCAACAGCCCGGCGAACGTCAGCCCGTACGCCGCACTGAGCAGGATCAACTCCTCGCGCCGCACCCCGAATTCCACCCCGATCCCCGGCAACGGCACGGCCACGGCGGCCAATGTGAATATCAGGGTGACCTGCACACCACCGAGCAACGCGAACGCAGCCCGGCTGGAGCCAGGAGGCGCCATTGTCACGGTCACAAGTTCCCCCTAATTAGACCGATCGTTTCAATATGAGGGCAGCCAAAACGCGCCCCTCAAAGGGTGCGGGGAACTGCGCAATCTTTTAGAGGCGCGAGGAACGGCGCGACAAGCCCCCACGGCCCAGCAGGCGACAGCGGACCAGGACGCGCCGAATCAATCCAACAAGGTCAGAGCCTGCTCAGCCGCATCCCGAACCCGCCCGGGCTCCGCCGACGCCTTGCCCACCACGCGAAGCCCCTGCATCAGCACCAGCAACATGCGGGCCAACGCCCGAGGATCCCGGTCCTCCGCGAGCTCCCCCTGTGCCTGCGCCCGCACGAGCGCCGAGTGCATCAGCGTCTCGACGTGGTCCCAGCTGTGCTCCACGAGACGGGCTGCCGCCGTGTCGTGGGGCGCGAGCTCGGCCGCCGTGTTGGTGACGAAGCAGCCCGCCCGCCGGCGGGCATCGTCCGTCGCCTCGGCGGCGAACCGCCGCACCGTTGCCCGCACGGCGGGCAACGCGGCCCCCGCCTGCGACAACTCGTGCAGCATCAGCGCATCGCGCGACTCCCCGTACCGGTCCAGCGCCTTCAGGTACAGGTCGTGCTTGTTGCCGAAGGTCGCGTAGATGCTGGCGCGCCCGACGCCGAGATGCTCGACGAGGTCCGCCATCGACGTCGCCTCGTAGCCGCGCCGCCAGAACAGCTCGAGGGCCGACTGCAGCGCGGCGTCCGGATCGAACTCCTTGGTCCTGGCCACGTACCGCAGCCTAGGCCTTTCTGAAACGATCGGTCAAGATGAACTCGGTGTGGGCCGAACGGAATCCGGTGCCACGGCGGCCTATCGCGCCCGCACCTCGTACGTCGCCACCCTCACCGTCTCGTCGTCCAGGCACTGGCCCGACTCCAGGTCGAAGCGCTGCTTGAGGAGGGGTGAGGCGACGAACGGGCGGCCCTGGTGGGTGCCCGTGAGGCCGCGGGAGAGGACGGCCGCGCCGGAGAACGGGTCGCGGTTGTCGATCGCGTACATACGGCCCGTGCGGTCCAGGAAGAGCGCGACCTGGTGGCCGTCCGGGAGCAGTGCCGCCACCCCGCGGCCGGGCATCAGTACGGCCAGGTCGCAGACCGTGAACCAGCCGTCCGTCAGCTGGAGTTGGACCGTGTTCGCCGTGTTCGCCGTGGTCGTTGCCGTGGTCGCGGTTGTCGTCGTGGTCGTCTCGGAGGCCAGGGTCATCGCTGGGCGCTTCCTTCCAGGGGACGCGTGCCGATGGTCAGCAGCGGCAGGTCGGGCTTGATCTGGTCGCGCTCGGGGACGAAGCCGACGACCGGGTCGGGGGTGTCCGGGGCGTTCACGAAGGAGACGAAGCGGGAGAGCTTCTCCGGGTCGTTGATGGTCTCGGCCCACTCGTCGCGGTAGGCCGCGACGTGCGCCGTCATCAGGGACTCCAGCTCCTCGCAGATGCCGAGCGAGTCCTCCACGACCACCTCGCGGATGTGGTCGAGGCCGCCGGGGATCCGCTCCAGCCAGGTCGAGGTGCGCTCCAGCCGGTCCGCCGTGCGGATGTAGAACATCAGGAATCGGTCGATCAGGCGGATCAGTTCGGCGTCGGAGAGGTCCTGGGCGAGGAGGTCGGCGTGGCGCGGGGTCGCGCCGCCGTTGCCGCCGACGTACAGGTTCCAGCCGTTGGCGGTGGCGATGATGCCGAAGTCCTTCGACTGGGCCTCCGCGCACTCGCGGGCGCAACCGGAGACCGCCGACTTGAGCTTGTGCGGGGACCTCAGGCCCCGGTAGCGCAGCTCCAGGTCGATCGCCATGCGCACCGAGTCCTGTACGCCGTAGCGGCACCAGGTCTGCCCCACGCAGGACTTGACCGTCCGCAGCGACTTTCCGTACGCGTGCCCGGACTCGAAGCCCGCGTCCACCAACCGGGCCCAGATCAGCGGGAGTTGCTCGACACGTGCGCCGAACATGTCGATCCGCTGACCGCCCGTGATCTTCGTGTAGAGGCCGAAGTCCCGGGCCACCTCGCCGATCACGATGAGCTTCTCGGGGGTGATCTCGCCGCCGGGGATGCGCGGCACGATCGAGTACGAGCCGTTCTTCTGGAGGTTGGCGAGGAAGTGGTCGTTGGTGTCCTGGAGCGAGGCCTGCTCGCCGTCCAGGACATAGCCGTTGGCGCCGATCGTGGGCGCCAGCGAGGCGATGATCGAGCCGACCGCGGGCTTGCAGACCTCGCAGCCGTCGCCGTCCCGGGCGCCCTCCCGCCCGTACCGGTCCAGGAGTTGGCGGTAGGAGGTGATGCGCAGGGCGAGGACGATCTCGTACAGCTCCTCGCGGGTCTGGGCGAAGCAGCCGCACAGCCCCTTGTCGACCTCGACGCCGCTCGCCTCCAGCTCGGAGGTGACCAGCTGGCCGAGGACCTTGACGCAACTGCCGCAGCCCGTACCGGCCTTGGTGCACTTCTTCACCTCGGGCACGGTCGTGCACTCGTGGTCGGTGACCGCGCCGCGGATCGCGCCCTTGGTGACGTTGTGGCAGGAGCAGATGATCGCCTCGTCCGGCAGCGCGGACGGGCCGAGCTGGACGGACGCGCCGGCGCCGGCCGGGAGGACCAGCTGCTCCGGGGAGACCGGCGGGACCGAGCCGGTGAACGCGCGCAGCGTCCCGTACGCCTCCGCGTCGCCGACCAGAATGCCGCCGAGCAGCTCGCCGTTCCGGCCGATGACCAGCTTCTTGTACGTGCCGGAGCGGGAGTCCGAGTAGACGACGTCGAGGCAGTCCTCGGCCGTGCCGTGCGCGTCGCCGAAGGACGCCACGTCCACGCCGAGCAGCTTGAGCTTGGTGGACAGGTCGGCGCCCGTGAACGACAACTGCTCGCCCTCGTCGGCGGCGATCGCCGAGGCGGCCGTCTCCGCCTGCTCGTAGCCGGGCGCGACCAGCCCGTACACCCGGCCGTCGGCCGCGAGCGCGCACTCGCCGATCGCGTACACATGCGGGTCGTTGACGGTCCGGCACTGCTCGTCGACCGTGATGCCGCCGCGCTCGCCGACCGTCAGACCGCAGTCGCGGGCGAGCTGGTCGCGGGGGCGGACACCGGCCGAGAAGACCACCAGGTCGGTGGCGAGTTCGGAGCCGTCGGACAGCTTCATGCCGGTCACGGCGCCCGAGGCGTCCGTGACGATCTCCTGCGTGCCCACACCGGTGTGGACGCTCAGGCCCATGTCCTCGATGGTGCGCAGCAGCGCCGCGCCACCGCCGTCGTCGACCTGCACCGGCATCAGGCGCGGCGCGAACTCCACGATGTGGGAGGTGAGTCCGAGCCCCTTGAGCGCACCGGCCGCCTCCAGTCCGAGCAGCCCGCCGCCGACCACGGCACCGGTCGTCGCCCGCTCCTTCGCGTACTCCTCGATCGCGAGCAGGTCCTCGATCGTGCGGTAGACGAAGCAGCCCTCGGCGTCCTTGTTCGGGACCGGCGGCACGAAGGGGTACGAGCCGGTGGCCAGGACGAGCGTGTCGTATTCAACTTCCAGGCCGGAGCGGGCCGTTACCCGCTTCGCGTCCCGGTCGACCGTCTCCGCCGGGTCACCGATGTGCAGCTCGATCCCGTGGTCCTTGATGAACTCCATGTCCGTCATGGACAGTTCCTCGGGCGTGGTCCCCGAGAAGTACGAGGTCAGCTGCACGCGGTCGTACGCGGGGCGTGGCTCCTCGCACAGCACGACCACGCGGTGCGTCGCGGTCAGGCCGCGCTCGGCGAGCGCTTCGAGGAAGCGCTGGCCGACCATGCCGTGGCCGACGAGCACGATCGTGGGGGTGCCCCCCAGGGTGGCGGTCATTCAGGAGCCTCCATCGTTGGTGAGCAGGTGGAGCGGGGGCCGCCGTCGGAGGGCAGCGGCTCTGCGCCCTCCCGGGCGCGGGCGAGCGCGCCGACGGTGCCGATCTCGCCGACGAGCACCACCCCGCCGACCGAGCGGTCGTGGCGGACGGTGGTGCGCAGCTCGTCGTCGACGATGACGCCCTTGTCGTACGGGGTGTGCTCCTCGTCGCCGGCGGGCACGGCAAAGACGCCGAGCTCTCCGAGCCTGCGGGCGAGCCGTACGCCCGCGAGGCCGGCGCCGGTCACCACCACACGCGTATTCGAGGTCATGCGTCGCAGCGTGCGGTGCCGGTGTTACCCGGTCGCATCCCCTCTGTTTCCCACGGGGAACGCTGCCCTCAGCGGGGCCGGGGCGCGGATGTGAGGGTTCTCGGCAGGCAGGGAGGGGGCGCGGTGAGGTCGCCCCCAACAGGGTCGAGGTGCGGTTGTCCCCAACAGGGCCGAGGTGCGGTTGTCCCCACCCCCGGGGGTCGTGCGAGCACCATCGATCGCTGGCCCGGGGCAGGGAAGTCTTGAGGTGCCGGGCCGTCCGGGAGATGCCCGACCGTAGGTCCTTGTGAAGCCCGACCCTAGGTTGACCTGATGCCCGACCGTAGGTTGGCGACATGCGCAGACTGAGCGCCGCGCTCGTGCTCGACGTCCTGAGGCGGCCGATCGCCGCCTTCACGCCGAAGGCCCTCGCCGTACTCCTCTACGCGCTGATCGCGCTCCCGCTCGCCCTCGTCGGCTTCGTGCTCACGCTCGTGGGGCTGGTCGTCGGCGGAGCCCTGTCCGTGACCACGCTGGGGCTGTGGGTGCTGGCGCTGACCGTGCGGGGCGCGCTCGCGCTCGGTACGGCCCAACGGGCCCTGACACGACGGCTGTTGGGCCTGGAGATCGAGGAGCCGCCGACGCCTCCCGCGCGGGGCGTACTCGGCAGACGGCGGGCCCTGCTCCTCGGCCGGGCCGGCTGGCGGGCCGTCGGCTGCGCGCTGGCCACACCCGTCACGGCCGTCCTCGGATACGTGGCGGTCCTGGGCGCGTACGCCTACGGGGCCCAGACCGCCCTGCACCCGCTCCTCAAGCGCTGGAACCACCACACCGTGCGCGACGGCGACTCCGTACGGCACGTGTCGCTCGAAGTCCTCGGCGTCCAACTCGACTCCTGGCCACGGTGGTTGATCCCGATGACGGCCGGGCTCGTCCTCCTCGCCGCCGCCCCCTGGCTGCTGCGGCACGCCCTCGCCCCGCACCGCGCGCTGCTCACCGCCACGCTCGGCCCGAGCGACGCGGAGCGCCGCATCCGCACGCTGGAGGAGACGCGCGCCCAGGCCGTGGACGACGCCGCGGCGACGCTGCGCCGCATCGAGCGCGACCTGCACGACGGCACACAGGCCCGGCTCGTCGGACTCGCGATGCATCTCACGATGATCAGGGAACTGGTCGGAGCGGACGCCGACCGCGAACGCCTCCTCGCCGTCGTCGACACCGCGCAGGGCAACGCCAAGCAGGCCATCGCCGACCTGCGCCACCTCGTCAAGGGCATCCACCCTCCCGTACTTGACCAGGGCCTGGACACGGCCCTCGCCACCCTCGCGGCCGACAGCGCCCTGCCCGTCGAGGTCGTCACGGACATCGGGGTCCGCCCCGCGCCCGCCGTCGAGTCCATCGCCTACTTCTGCGCCGCCGAACTCCTCGCCAACGCGGCGAAACACAGTGGAGCGGCCGGCGCCACGGTGATGGTGACTGCCCGCGCCGGGCTGCTGCGGCTCACCGTCCACGACGCCGGACGCGGCGGCGCGGCGATCGGCGCGGGCTCCGGGCTCACCGGCCTGCTGACCCGCGTACGGACCGTCGACGGCACGCTCACCTGCGACAGCCCGCCGGGAGGGCCTACGGTGGTCACGGTCGAGCTGCCGTACTGAGCTGCGTCGTCAAACTGCCTAACTGATCACGGGGGTCAGATGCGCGTCGTCATCGCCGAGGACTCCGCCCTGCTGCGCGACGGGCTTGCCCAGCTCCTCCAGCTGCGGGGCGTCGACGTCGCCGCGGCCGTCGGGGACGCCGACGCGCTGCTCGCCGCCGTGGCCGAGCACCGCCCGGACGCCGCCGTCGTCGACATCCGGCTGCCGCCGACCCAGACCGACGAGGGCCTGCGGGCCGCCGTACGCCTGCGCGCGGACCACCCAGGCACCGGAGTGCTGATCTTCTCCCAGTACGTCGAGACGAAGTACGCCGAACAGCTCCTCGGGACCAACCCGGGCGGCGTCGGCTATCTGCTCAAGGAACGGGTCGTCGACATCGGGGAGTTCGTGGACGCGCTGGAACGGGTCGCCGCCGGCGGCACCGCCCTCGACCCGGAGGTCGTCGCCCAGCTCTTCGGCGCGAGCCGCCGCACCAACGCCCTGGACGCCCTCACGCCCCGCGAACGCGAGGTGCTCGCGCTGATGGCCGAGGGCCGCACGAACCACGCCGTCGCCACGTCCTTCGGCGTCTCTGAACGGGCCGTCGAGAAGCACATCGCCAACATCTTCACCAAGCTCGGCCTGCTGCCCTCCGACACGGGGAACCGGCGGGTGCTGGCGGTCCTGCGCTACTTGGAGACGGCGGGCTGAGGGCCTGGAGACGGCGGGCGAGGGCGCTCGGAATCGGCGAGCCGAGCGCCCCCGCCCACCGCCCCCGAACCTCTGAAGATCCTCAAGGTTCACAGGATTCATGGACGGCACATCTACCTCGTCCATAGTGTCGCGATCATGCCCGACATATCGCTGACCATGGTCGTTGTCCTGTGCCTGACCGCTCTCGCGGCGGGCTGGATCGACGCGGTGGTGGGCGGCGGCGGGCTCCTGCTGCTCCCCGTACTGCTCCTCGGGCTGCCGAACTCGGGCTCGGCCGCCCAGTACGCGCTCGGCACCAACAAGGCCGTGGCGATCGTCGGCACCACGGGCGCGGCGGTGACCTACGCGCGCAAGGCACCCGTGGACGTCGGCACGGCCGTACGGATCGGTCTCGCGGCGCTCGCCGGCTCCTCGGCCGGTGCGCTCGTCGCCGCCGGGATGAGCACCGACGTGCTGAAGCCGGTGGTCATGGTCGTCCTGCTCGGCGTCGGCGCCTTCGTGATCCTGAAGCCCGCCTTCGGCACCGCCCCCTCGACCGCGCCGGTCTCCCCGCGCCGGGTCCTCGCCGCGATCGGCCTCGCGGGCCTCGGCATCGGCTTCTACGACGGACTCGTCGGCCCCGGCACGGGAACGTTCCTCGTGCTCGCCCTGACCGCGCTGCTGCACCTCGACCTGGTGACCGCCTCCGCCACCGCGAAGATCGTGAATTGCTGCACGAACGCGGGAGCGCTGGCGATGTTCGCCTGGCAGGGCACGGTGTACTGGCAGCTGGCCGCCCTGATGGCGGTCTTCAACCTCGTCGGCGGGATGGTCGGGGCGCACACCGCGCTCAAGAAGGGCAGCGGGTTCGTCCGGATCGTGCTGCTGACGGTGGTCTTCGCGCTGGTGGCGAACCTGGCCTACCAGCAGTGGCTGGCATAGCGGCCGACGTGGCGGCGGTCCCGGCCGGCTTCTACCGGCTGCCCGTCAGATGGGCGAAGACGACCACGTTGCCCTGGTAGCCCGTCGCCTCCGAATAGCCACCGCCGCAGGTGATGACCCGCAGCTCCGGGCGCCCCGCGGCCCCGTACACCTTCTCGTCCGGGAAGTCGCGGGCGTCGTACACCTCGACCGCGTCGACCGAGAAGAGGGCGACCCTGCCGTCGCGGCGCTCGACCTCGATGGTGCTGTCCTTCTCCAGGGCGCCCAGGCTGTAGAAGACGGCGGGCCCCTCGGCGTTGTCGACATGGCCGGCGACGATCGCGGTGCCCGTCTCGCCCGGCGCGGTACCGGCCTCGTACCAGCCGGCGAGGTTCGCCCGGTCGGCCGGCGGCACGTCGAGGCTGCCCTGCGGGGTGAGGCCGAGGCCCAGGAGCGGGGCGTCCACCTGGATCGAGGGGATACGGACGCGTTCGGGCGGGGCGGGCGGCAGCGCGGCGGCGGCGGGCCGGTCCACATGAGCGCCCGCGCGCCCCTGCGCGGCCGAGGGCTGCGGCGGGGCATGTGTCTCGGCCCCACTGCGCAGCAGCCAGGCACCGGAGAGGAGGGCGACGAGGGTGACGGCGACCATCGACATGGTGGCGAACCGGTGCACGTACGTCTCCTCTCCTGGGGGCGGCTGGGGTTCCCGGCGTCTCCGTACCCCTGGTCGTCCGGGGTGTCCGGGTCGTCCGGTCCCGCGTCCCCCTCCGGGCCGCGAGGGGCGTCGGGCCCGGAGGGGGAGGGGACGGCGGTACCGGCGGACGGACAGCGGAGGGTGTCCGTCAGATCCCGTCGCCTCTCGCCCGGCGATGCAGGAGCCAGGTACCGCCCGCGGCGGCGACGGCCAGGGCCGCCACTCCCGCCGCGGTCTGCACGGGGTCGGGGCCCAGTGCGCCGCCGACCCCCGTCTTCACGCTTCCTCTCGGGTGGACCTGCTGCCCGCTCTCCTCGGTGGAGGTGAGCGTGACCACCAGGTCGCCGGTCATCCGCTTGCCGCTCGAACAGCGCGCGACGATCTCGTACGTGCCGGGCTGGGCGGACGGCGGCACCCGGAACAGCCCGACCGCGTCGCCCTCGTGCACGCTGGGCAGCAGCGTGAAGGCCCCCGCGCCGACGGCACCGGCGTCACCCGACACCGCGTCCGTCGCACCGCACGCCGCCGTGTTCACCGTGACCTCGGCGCCGGGCGCGACCGTGGCCGGGTACAGCTCGATGGACCCCGTTCCGCCGCCGTACGCGGGGGCGGCGGCGAGGGCCACCGCGGCGACGGCGAGCGCGGTACCGGTCAGCGGACGGGCTGTGCGCATCGTTGCTTGCTCCTCCGAGAGGGCACGACCCGCGGCACCCCCATGTGCCGCTGCGTCGGTCACGCCCCTGCCCTACCGAGGAAAGTGGCAGTCGGGGACGTACGCCTCCTGATGAGACGTCAGAAACGATGTGAACGGGTGTCAGGTGGAGGTTCCGGGCGGGCCGTCCGGGGATGTTTCGGCAGGTCATCGGCGTGTCGCCACCACATCCGCAAAAAGAACCCGAACGGAACGGGCGGAGCGTGTGAACGGGTGACCGGCCCTCCCGGAGGACCACCCGACCGGCCGACTTGACCTGAAGTTTGGTTGAGGTATGAGGCTGGGCGCATGAACTCCACCACAGAGGTTCCAGTCCCCATGCCGGCCTCCCTCCCTGGGGCCGTCCCCCACCCCGAGCCCCTCAGGATCGCGGTGATCGTCGGGAGCAACCGGGAGGGCCGTTTCGGTCCGGTCGTCGCGGAGTGGCTGCTGGACCGGATCCGGGACCGGGCCGACCTCGCGGTGGACGTCGTCGACACCGCCGACGTGCACCTGCCGACGGCCCTCTCCCACTCCCCGTCCGCCGAGGTGGCCGCCGAGCTGGGCAAGGTCACCCCGCACCTGGCCGCCGCCGACGCCTTCGTCGTCCTCACCCCCGAGTACAACCACTCCTTCCCCGCGTCCCTCAAGACCCTCATCGACTGGCACTTCCACGAGTGGCGCGCCAAGCCCGTCGCCTTCGTCTCCTACGGCGGCCTCTCGGGGGGCCTGCGCGCCGTCGAACAGCTCCGCCAGGTCTTCGCCGAACTCCACGCCGTCACCGTCCGCGACACGGTGTCCTTCCACAACGCGGGCGCCTCCTTCGACGACCAGGGCCGCCACAAGGACCCCTCGGCCCCGGACACGGCGGCCAAGGTGATGCTGGACCAGCTGGCGTGGTGGGGGCTGGCGCTGCGGGAGGCGAAGTCGGTTCGCCCGTACGGGGGTTGACCGGAACCGAGTCTCAGCCCGCGGCTCGGCCCACGGCTTCGTACTCGGCCAGCGCCTCCGCCACCGCCCGGTGCGCCACGGTGGCGAGTACGGGATTGGTGACCCGGTAGTGGTGCTCCGCCGCCAGGCCGAAGCACAGGGCCCAGCCGCGACCCCGGGCCCAGGTCGCGTCGTCGACGTCGGCCGCCTCGCGGAACAGGCCGCGGGTCTCCGGCGTGAAGACGGCCCAGGCGGCGAGTACGTCGGCCGCCGGGTCGCCGACGCCGAGACCGCCGAAGTCGATGACCGCGCCGAGGCGGCCTTGGTGGGCGAGCAGATTGCCCGGCAGGAGGTCGCCGTGGAGCCAGACCGGGTCGCCGTCCCACTGGGGGAGCCGCAGGGCCTCGTCCCAGGCGGCGGTCGCGAGGTCCGCGTCCAGCGTGCCGGCCGCGCCCAGGTCGCGGATCGCGCCACGTACGTCGTCCTCACCGTCGTCGGTGAGGCGCCCGCCACGCCAGGACGGCGGCCCGCCGGTGGCGTCGACCTTCCGCAGCGCCGCGACGAACCGGCCCAACTCGACGGCGGCGTCGGCGAGTTCGGCGCGCCCGGTGAGGGGCGCGTCGAAGATGTTGTCGCCGTCCAGCCAGCGGAACACACCCCACGGCAGCGCGTACCCCTCGCCGGGCGCCCCCTTGGCGAGCGGTACCGGCACGGCCAGCGGGAGGTGCGGCGCCAGCCGCGGCAGCCACCGCTGCTCCTTGTCCACCTGCCGGGCCCCACCGGGCAGCCGCGGCAGCCGTACGACCATGTCGTCGCCCAGCCGGTACATGGCGTTGTCGGTCCCGGCCGAGCGGACCTCCCGGACGGGCAGCCCCGCCCACTCGGGGAACTGCTCCGACACCAGCCGGCCGACGAGCGCAGCGTCGATGTCGAGTTCGTCGGCGTGCATCTTCGTCTTCGGCGGCATGGATCTCCGTAGGCCAGGTGTGGCCAGTCGTAGTCGGCTGTGATCAGTCGTGGGTCAGTCGTTGAGAGATGGTGGGTTCAGGAGGTGAACAGATCGCGGCCGGCGCCGATCCGGTGGATCTCCTCCCACGGATACGGGGTTCGCCTGCTCTCGTCCTGGAGCGTGCGGCTGAAGTCCGCGAACACCGCGGCCAGCGGCGCGTATCGGGTCACGATCGCCGCGGCGGCATCGGGGAGTTCGGCGGGGTGGGCGCCTTGGGCGCAGGCTCGGATCATCTCCTCGCGCTCGTCCCTCCCGTACTCGTACACGGCGGTGATCAGCCATTTCACCAGGTACGTGATCGTGTAGCAGCGGTCATAGGTCCGGTGCCGTTCGAAGAAGCGGGTGTGTTCCGGGGAGAGGCCGAAACCGGAGGACAGGGCCAGGCCGTAGTCGGCGAAGTACAGGCGCCGGCCGTCGGTCAGGATGTTCTCGAAGTGGGCGTCGAAGTGGATGAGCCCGCGCGAGCTCATGAAGGACGTGCCCGCGTGCAGGGCCTCGTCCACCCAGGAGCACGCCCGGTCCGCCGACTGGCCGCCCTCCTCCATCCGTTCGCCGAGCCATTGGTGGAGGGTCCCCGGGACGTACTCCAGGAAGAGGGTGAGGCTCGCCGAGGCCTCCCGGAGCCCTTCGAGCCGCCGGCGCACTTCCGGGCTGCCGTCCCAGAACGCGACGACCTGCTCGACGTCGGCCAGCTCCTCGGGGAGAGCCGATGCATCACCCGAGTCGCCTGAGTTGCCCGAGCCGCTCTCGTAGTCCGGCAGTACGCGCCAGTGGTACGTCAGCGGAAAGCCCTGGAAGTCGTTCGCGAGCACCCAGTTCGTGGTCATCTCGTGCACGGCCAGTTCCTGCCAGGCTCCGAAGCCGGGCCCGCCGATGCCGTAGTGACAGATGGCGGGCAGCCCGTAGACGTTCGCGGTTGACCGGACGTTCCCCGGCAGCGTGTCGGCTGCGGTCAGGGGCACGCGCTTGACGAAGACCTGGGTGCCGTCGACCTCCAGAAGCGCCGACCGCCCACCGATGCCGGAACCGAGCGGGTCCGCTCCGCGCACGAGGGCGTTGAGTTCGTCGTCGTCGTACTTGGCCAGGGCGGCGGAGACGGAGCTGTACGTGGCCAGGCGCGCACCGTTCGACCTGCTGGACCTGCTGGATGCGTCACCGCGGTACCGGGATTCGGGCATTGGTTCAGAGTTCCACAGGGGCGTGGCCGGGGACACCGGAAATCGCCACTGGACGATCTCGGGACCTGGACGGCTCTATCTTGCTTGGGCAAAGGGCGGAGGGGCCGGTCGCGTCGGCCCAACAGGGCCGCACGGGCAAGGAGTTGAATGAATGGGCGCTGGATGCGCGGCTGGAACGACGCCAAGCACCGGTTGGGGTTCCGCGTCTTCGGCGTGGCCATCGGCGCCCCGCGCGTCGCGGAGGCCGACTCGGTCCTGGACGCCCTGTGCGACAACCTCCGCGCCGTCGAGGACCTCACCGACGTCCACGCCGCCGCCGACCTCTTCCGCGTGATCTGACCGTCAGGGACGGGAGTACGGCCGGGTCATGATCTCCATGTTGTGGCCGTCCGGGTCGGCGAAGTAGGCGCCCTTGCCGCCGAACAGGTCGTTGGTGCGGCCGGGTTCGGTGTGGCTGGGGTCCGCGTAGTACGTGACCCCGAGCACCTCCAGGCGGGCGATCATGGCGTCGAACCGGGCCTCGGGCACGAGGAACGCGTAGTGCTGGGACTGGATGGGCCCGTCCCTGAACTCGTAGTAGTCGAGCGTCACGCCGTTGCCGAGGTCGACGGGGATGAAGGGGCCGAAGGGGGCGCCGACCTTCAGCTCCAGGACCGCCGCGAGGAACTCGGCCGACAGGTGCCGGTCCGTCGCGTAGACGACGGTGTGGTTCAACTGGGCTGTGGCCGTGGGGAGTTCGGGGGTGTTCGGGTGCTGCTGGTCATGTGACATCAGTGAGGTGTCTCCGGGTCTTCGGGTGCGCGACGAAAGGCGCGTGCCAACGCGCGCATGGACGCTCTGGGGCATGGCGCACGCACGCCTGGACGGCGCGCCTGCTGCAAAGACACGGAGAAAGGGCGGAGCTCTGGCCCGCCTCGCGCTCACGCCGAGGCCGGGAACCCCACTCGTGCATGGCCCAAGGCCGACCCGGCAGTCACCCGATCGACCCTAGTGGCGGGATGGGGCCGGGGCAACGCGGTTTCTCGGCCGAGCCCCGGCGGGATCCAACCCCTACCGCGCTGCCCGACCCGCTGCCCCCGCCCCACACCCCCGGCGTCAGTTCACCGACACCGCCGACCAGGCCGCCCCCACCGCCCGGTACTCCGAACTCCCCGCCCCGTACAGATCCTTCGCCGCGCTCAGCGTGGCGACCCGCGCGCCCGCGTACTTCGTCGACGACGTCATGTAGACCGTCAGCGCCCGGTACCAGATCGCGCCGAGCTTGGCCCTGCCGATGCCGGTCACCTTCGCGCCGTTGCAGGTCGTGCCGTTGTGGGCGACGCCGCCGATGGTCTTCGGGCCGCTGCCCTCCGCAAGCAGGTACGCGAAGTGGTTGGCGACGCCCGAGGAGTAGTGGACGTCGAGGTTGCCGACCGTCGAGGTCCAGCAGTCCGCGGAGTTGCCGTCCTTGGAGGGCCGGTCCATGTAGCGCAGGGCGGAGCGGCCGAAGCCGGACTTCACGATCTTCTCGCCGATCCGCCAGTCCCCGGGGTCGGCGGGGTTCTTGGCGTAGAACTCCACCAGCGTGCCGAAGATGTCCGACGTCGCCTCGTTCAGACCGCCGGGCTCGCCCGAGTACGTCAGCGCCGCCGTCTTGGACGTCACGCCGTGCGACATCTCGTGCCCGGCCACGTCCAGGGACACCAGCGGCCCGAAGGTCTTCCCGTCCCCGTCCCCGTACGTCATGCAGAAGCAACTGTCGTCCCAGAAGGCGTTGTTGTACGCGCTGCCGTAGTGCACCCGGTTGAACGAGCCCTTGCCGTCGCCCGCGATGCCGGTGCGCCTGTGGACGTTCTTGTAGTAGTCCCAGGTGGTGTCGGTGCCGTACTGCGCGTCCACCGCCGCCGAGGCACGGCTCGAAGTCGTCCCGGTTCCCCAGTGGTTGTCGGCGTCGGTGAGGACGGGCGCGGGGGCGCGCTGGTAGCAGATGATGAGGATGCAGGAGTCCGTCTTGTTCTTCGTGTCGCCCGTGTACGTGTTTCCCCGTGTGGGGTCGGAGAGTTGGTACGTCGAACCGGACCGCGTCGTCTGCAGCGGGACCTTGCCGCTGTAGAGGGAACGGCCGTCGCCGGTCGCCGTCTCGATGCTGTCCCAGGCGTCGATCTGCTTGCCGGTCACCGCGTCGGTGAGGACCACGCGGGCGACGGGGTTGCCGAGCGAGTCCTTGCCCCCGGCCTCGGTGCGCCAGGCCAGCTTCGGAGTGCCGTGCAGGGCGTCAACGACCAGCTGGGGCTTGGCAGTTATCTTGCGGAGCGTATCGCCGACGTTCGCGAGGCGCAGTGCCGCGGCGGCCAGGTCGGCGGCCTTCGGGGCGGACACCGACGGCGTGATGCTCGTGAGGGAGAGCGGACGCGTGGTGGCCCGGTCGGTGGACCGGTAGTCGCCGGCTGCCGTCAGATGGACCACGAAGTCGCCGCCCAGTACGGGGAGTTGGCGGTACGTCCGGTCGTAGCGCACATGCTGGGTGCCGTCCGCGTCGACGACCACGTCACGCGCCCTGGTGTCCTGCGCGGAGGTGAGGCCCAGCCGGGCGGCCTGGTCGGCGAGCACCGCCGCCGCGTTGCCGAGGACGGTGTCCCGGGCCGGTCCGTCGGCCGGCACCGCGCCCGGGGCCAGCGCCCCCGCCAGCAGAGTGGTGGCCGCCGCCGATATACCGACGGTGGCGAGGCGCGAGCCTCGGATGTGCCGTGTCCGACTCATCGAACTCCTCGGGAAGGCACGCGAAACGCGTGGTGGTGGGGGGAGTGGGGAGTGGCTCGTGGGGGTGTCCGCACAGTTCTAGGTGGCCCGGACCTGGCATGTCCATAGCGGACTGCCGGGGGATGTGTGGGGATGTGTGAGGGGTGAGAATCGTTTCTGCAAAGGTCAGAGGCCAAAGGTCAAAGGCCAAAGGTCCGGGCATGCGACAGCGACCCGGGAGAGGAGACCACCGGGTGAGCGGCCGACTGCCCTTCTTCGTCTACGGGACCCTGCGCCCCGGCGAGCACAACCACGACCTCTTCCTGCGCGGCCGTACGCGCTCGGAGGTGCCGGGGCGGCTCACCGGCGCGGTGCTCTACGACGGGCCCGGCTACCCGTACGCCGTCGAGGAACCCGGCGGCGTGGTGTGCGGAGAACTCGTCACGGCCGACCCCGACCGGTACGGCCAACTCCTCGGTGTCCTCGACCGGTTGGAGGAGTACGCCCCGGGTGACCCCGCCAACCTCTACGAGCGCGTGGCCAGAGAGGTGACCCGCGAGGACGGCACGGACGTACGGGCCTGGGTGTACGTGGCGGCCCCGTCGGTCGCGGCGGCGCTGCGGGCGCGGGGCAGGCGCATCGACGGGGGCGACTGGCGGACGCGCTGAGGCGGGGCATCACGAGACGCGGAGGGACCCGGTCAGAGCCGCAGGCCCGGAGCCCTCAGCCCCAAGGCCCAGCGGCCATCCCGACCCCGCACTCTAGGGATTGAGCCGCGCCGCCATCACCGCCACATCGTCCTCCGCCGTGCCGCCCGGGACGAGGCCGGCCAGGAGGACGGCCAACTGGTCCTCCAGGGAGCCGTCGCTGGGGAGGCGCTGGCGGGTGAGGCGGCCCAGCCACTCGTCGACGTCCTGTTCCCGGCGCTCGACCAGGCCGTCGGTGTAGAGGAGCAGGGTCCGGTCGGGAGCGCAGCAGCCGGTGACCATCTCGTAGCCGCCGAACCCGGTGCCCAGGGGCGGGCCCACCGGCACGGGGAACAGGCCGACCCTGCCGTCGGCGTCCAGGATCGCGGGCGGCAAATGGCCGGCGCTGGTGTAGAGGCACTCGCCGCTCTCCGGATCGGCCAGGACCAGCAGACAGGTGGCGGGACGGTCGGTGCCGGAGCGGGTGATCAGCTCGTCCAGGCGTTCCAGCATGGCGTGCGGTGGCAGGTCGTCGTCGGCAACGACGCGGAGCATCGCCCGGTAGTGGCTCATGGCCACCGCTGCCTCCACGCCGTGCCCCATCACATCGCCCATGGCGAGCAGCGTGCGACGACGGGACATCGGGATGACGTCGTACCAGTCGCCGCCCACCAACGCGCTGTCCCCGGCGGGCAGATAGCGCGTGGCCACCTCGATCCCGGGACGGGGACACAGCCCTTCGGTCAGCAGCGCGCGCTGCAGCTCCACCGCGATGCCGTGCTCACGGGCGTAACGGCGGGCGTTGTCGAGGCCGATCGCGGCGCGCCCCACCAGGTCCTGGGCCATCACCACGTCCTGGTGCTCGAAGGGCGGCGAGTCCCCGACCCTGACGAGCACGACCACTCCCATCAGATGGCCGCGCGCGGTCAGCGGCACGACCAGGTCGGAGTGGACACCGACCGCACGATGGGCGGGGAAATGTTCCATGTCCGGTATGGAACGGCTCAGTTCCTCGGCGCTGAGCTGGTTCTCCACCACGGGCCGGCCGCTGTCCAGGCAGCGCTGGACGCTCGACCCGTGCCGATAGCTCAGCTGCTCGCCCACGGTCGCGCGGATCTCCACCAGGTAGTCCTGGAGATGGGGCACGGCCGCGACCCCCGCCATACGCAGCAGGACCGGACCGTGGCGCTCGGGCGGCGAACGGTGTTCGGGCGGCGGGCAGCGTTCGGGGAGGTGCTCCGAGCCGTGCGGGGCCGGGTACATCATCACCGCGGCCATGTCGGTGAGCTCCGCGGAGAGGAAGCCGGACAGCTCGGCGCAGGTGTCGTCGACGCGGAGCGTGGTGCCGATGCGGGTGGCGGCGCGGTCCAGCAGGGCCAGCCGCTTCCGCACCCGCTCCAGCTCCCTGTGCTGATGCCGAACGCCGTTGATCACCATGATGACCACGGCCACGCCCACGACGTCCCCGTCGGCCTCGAGACGGTGGTACGCGCCGCGCCAGCTGTGGTGCTCCAGGCCCGCCCCGGACAGCGTCACGCCGTCGTTGATGCCCTCGCGGGAACGCCCGTCGGCCAGCACCTCACGCAGTACGCCCTTGCCGCGACCGGTGAACGGCAGTACCTCCTCGACGGCCCGGCCCAGGTGTTCCTCGGCGGGCTTCCCGCTGAGCCGGGCCAGCGCCGGGTTGACGTACAGATAGCGGAGCTCGGGATCGAGGATGCCGACACAGGCGGGGGTCGCGTCCAGCACCCCCAGCAACAGTCCGTCGCCCAGGCGGTCCATGAATCCATCCTGAACCGGGCCACGCACCCACGCATGTCGGAGATACCCCGGGGGAGTTCCTGGCGGGCAGGAGCGGTGGCCGCCGCTCCTGCCCCCGGCCCTGCTCAGGAGAATCCGCGCCCCTGCTCAGCAGCCGCGCCCTCGCTCAGGAACTGCACTCCCGTTCAGGAGCCGCTCCCACTCAGCACACGTACGCGTAGTACGGGACGTCGCCCGGGTCCAGACCGATGCGTCCGACCCCGCCGGGGCCGATCTGGATACAGCTCGGGTCGAAGCCGTCGACTTCGACACTGGCGGAGATCGTGTAGCTGCACACGTTGTGGATGTCGGCCCAACCGTTGCCGTAGGCGCCGAGCTTGGCGCATCCCGGCTCCTTCGCCGCCGCGTCGTCGTCCGCCACGGCGGTCGTCATGGCGGCCGGAGCCGAGAACAACGCGGCCGCCATGGCGGCGACGAAGGCGGTACGCAGACCAGTCATCATGTGTCCCTTCTCTTGGGCCCGTTCGGATCCGAGCCCTTGAAAAAGACACTAACCGTAATCAGTTGATTACAGAGCGCTGCGTAATCGTATTCACGCGGCAGGGTGACAGGCGCGCGTCAAACCCGGCGGACCGCGTGATCTGCGTCTCGTCGACTATCGGCCACCCGCCGCCAACGCCCGTTCCACGCCCGGCTCTTGGGGCCCGAGGAAGTGGGGATCCGGCTCGAAGACCGCGTCCAGGAGCGCCTTCCCCGCCGCGAGGACCTCCCGGGCGCCGCCGTAGTACCAGGTCGCGTCGTGCACGGCGTCCACCCCGACTCCGTACGACGTGACGCCCGCCTCCTCGCAGAGCGCGACCGCACGCCGGATGTGGAAGCCCTGGCTGATCAGCACCGCCTTGTCGACGCCGAAGATCTTCTTGGCGCGAACGCAGGAGTCCCAGGTGTCGAAGCCCGCGTAGTCGCTGACGATCCGCGCGTCGGGCACGCCACGTTCCGTGAGGTACGTACGCATGGCGTCCGGCTCGTCGTAGTCCTCGCGGCTGTTGTCGCCGGTGACCAGAAGCACCTTCACGCGCCCGTCCCTGTACAGCTCGGCCGCCGCGTCCAGCCGGTGCGCGAGGTACGGCGACGGCTCGCCGCGCCACAGCCCCGCCCCGAAGACGACCGCCACCTCGGTGCGCGGCACGTCCGCCGTGGTCCGCAGCCGGTCGCCCGCGACCACGTACATCCACGTCGACGGAAGCAGCGCGAGGACGCACCCGGCCATCACGGCCTGCACGGCCCGGCGCTGCCCTGTCCGGGTGCGCGGCAGACGCGGTCTCGGCAGGTGCGGTCTCGGCAGGCGTGGCCGCGGCAGCTTCGGCAGCTTCGGACGACGCATCGGACGGTCCCTCCCCAGGTGGCCTCGACCCTGAGGACGCGCGTTACGGTGATCCGGTTCGCCCGGCGCACAGTGACCAGCTTCACCCGGGGAGGCATAACCGCAGGTCGCCGCGCCTCACAGACCCCGTACACCCCACCGTGAACCGCCGGAAAACACCCGTCATTCCGGCGCAACGGGGCGGCAACCTCCGACCCGCACCATCGGTGCATGACGGCGTCGAACCTTCCTCGCGACGAGTCCCAGCCCCGCACCGGCGGCCAGCCGCCGCGTGGCGTCCACCTCGACAGTACGGCGCAACTCATGAACCGGATCGGCAGCCAGCTCGGCAGCCAGCTCAGCCTCGTGTCCCTCAACGGCACCCGGCGTCCCGCCCCGCCCGCGCTCGTCCTCGTGGGCCACGGCAGCCGCGACCCGCGCGCCCTGAGCACCGTCCGGACCCTCCTGGCCCGGATCCGCGACCTGCGCCCCGGCCTGCCCGTGCACCTGGGGCACATCGAGCTGAACGAGCCCCTGCTGCCCGACACGCTCGCGGGCCTCGGCACCGGCGAGGCCGTCCTCGTACCGCTGCTGCTCAGCCGCGGTTACCACGTCAAGCGGGACATCCCCGAAGCCGCGGACGCCGCGCGGGCCCACGCCCGCGTCGCCGCGCCGCTCGGCCCGCATCCGCTCCTCGTGGAGACGCTGTACGAGCGTCTGACGGAGGCCGGCTGGCGGGCACCCCGGGACGAGGCGGAGCGCCGGGCGAGCGGGGTCGTCCTCGCCGCCGCCGGATCCCGCGACCCCGACGCGGCCGTCGACACCCGCCGCACCGCGGGCCTCCTGGCCGAGCGGCTCGGCGTCCCCGTCCTCCCCGCGTACGCCTCCGCCGCGGCCCCCACCGTCCCCGAAGCCGTCCGCGCCCTCGCCGCCCGGGGCCGCCACCGCGTCGCCGTCGCCTCTTACTTCACGGCCCCCGGCCGCTTCTCCACCGAGTGCGCGGCAGCGGCCCCGTGGATCGCCTCGGCTCCCCTCGGCGCCCACCCGTCAATGGCCCACCTGATCCTCCACCGCTACGACCAGGCGCTCGCGACCTCGATCACCACGACGACCCCCGCCCTGGCCTCGGCCTAAGAGACAGGCGTCGGCGCCTCCGGGTCTTTGGGTCCCCGGCAGACGCGCAGGCGCAAAAGACCCGCGCCCCAATTGTCAGCCGCTCCGCTTACTGTTCAAGACATGGAAGGCACCAGCACCGAAACCACCCAACACCCGTACGAGCACCACATCGCACCCCCCGGCTACGACCCCACGTCGGTGGAACGTTGGGCCACGGAGCCGGACAAACGCCCCGGCCGCACCGCCTTCCAGCGCGACCGTGCCCGCGTCCTGCACTCCTCCGCCCTGCGCCGCCTCGCCGGCAAGACGCAGGTCGTCACCCCCGGCACCCGGAGCCAGGTCTGGGACGCGAGCCCCCGCACCCGTCTGACCCACTCCCTGGAGTGCGCCCAGGTCGGCCGCGAGCTGGGCGCCGCCCTCGGCTGCGACCCCGACCTCGTCGAGGCGGCCTGTCTCTCCCACGACCTGGGCCACCCGCCCTTCGGGCACAACGGAGAGCAGGCACTGAACGAGTTCGCGGAGGACTGCGGCGGCTTCGAGGGCAACGCCCAGTCGCTCAGACTGCTCACCCGCATCGAACCCAAGCGCTTCGTGACGAGCGAGGTGAGCGGCGACCTCGTCAGCGTCGGCCTCAACCTCACCCGCGCCGCCCTGGACGCGGCGACCAAGTACCCCTGGCCGCGCGGCGCCCACCCGGCCGACCCGAAGTCCCCGAAGTTCGGGGTCTACGACGACGACCGCCCCGTCTTCGACTGGGTCCGCGAGGGCGCCCCCGGCACCCGCACCACCTTCGAGGCCCAGGTCATGGACTGGGCCGACGACGTGGCGTATTCGGTGCACGACGTCGAGGACGGCCTCCACGCGGGCCACATCGACCCCAACTGCCTGCACGCGGAGCCCGAGCGGCAGGAGATCTTCGCGGTCGCCGTCGGGCGGTACGTCCCGGTGGACACCGACCCCGCCGAGCTCGGCGAGGCCCTCGACCGTCTCCTGGACCAGGAGTGGTGGCCGCACGGCTACGACGGCTCGGCGGTCGCGCAGGCCCGGCTGAAGGACGCCACCAGCCAGCTCATCGGCCGCTTCTGCCTCGCCGCGGAGGGCGCCACGCGCGCGGCGTACGGGACGGGCCGGCTCACGCGGTACGCGGCCGAGCTGGTCGTCCCGCACGCGGCACGCCTGGAGTGCGCGGTCCTGAAGGCCGTCGCCGACCGGTATGTCATGCAGCGTGCCGAGCAGGAGCGGCTCCGCGCCGACCAGCGGATCGTCGTCGCCGAGCTCGCGGAGGCGCTCACCGCCCGCGCGCCGGACGGCCTGGACCCGCAGTTTCGAGCCCTGTTCGACCAGGCGCCGGACGACCGTGCCCGCAAGCGGGTGATCGTCGACCAGATCGCGTCCCTGACGGACGCCTCCGCGCGATCACTGCATGCGAGGCTCACGGGGTAGCTGTGGCGTCCGGACGGGGAGGGCGTGACCCTGCGTGGCCTGATCGGGCCACTCCCTCTTCCCCCATCACGCTCCGTGCGGGACGCTCGCATGTGGCGACATCCTTACGAGGAGGCATCAAGTGGTCGACGCAGATCAGACATTCGTCATCGTCGGAGGCGGGCTGGCCGGCGCGAAGGCGGCCGAGACGCTCCGGGCGGAGGGCTTCACCGGCCGCGTGATACTGATCTGCGACGAGCGCGACCACCCGTACGAACGCCCGCCGCTGTCCAAGGGCTATCTGCTCGGCAAGGAGGAGCGCGACAGCGTCTTCGTCCACGAGCCCGCCTGGTACGCGCGCAACGACGTCGAGCTGCACCTCGGCCAGACCGTCGACGCCATCGACCGGACCGCCAAGACCGTCCGCTTCGGCGACGACGGCACGCTCGTCCACTACGACAAGCTGCTGCTCGTGACCGGCTCCGAACCGCGCCGCCTCGACATCCCGGGCACCGACCTCGCGGGCGTCCACCACCTGCGGCGCCTGGCCCACGCGGAGCGCCTCAAGCACGTACTGACCGCCCTCGGCCGGGACAACGGCCACCTCGTCATCGCGGGCGCGGGCTGGATCGGCCTGGAAGTCGCCGCCGCCGCCCGTGAGTACGGCGCCGAGGTCACCGTCGTCGAGCACGGGCCGACCCCGCTGCACTCGGTCCTCGGCCCCGAGCTCGGCCAGCTCTTCGCCGAGCTGCACCGCGAGCACGGCGTCCGCTTCCACTTCGGCGCCCGGCTCACCGAGATCACCGGCCAGGACGGCATGGTCCTGGCGGCCCGCACGGACGACGGCGAGGAGCACCCCGCGCACGACGTCCTGGCCGCCATCGGCGCAGCCCCGCGCACCGGCCTCGCCGAGGCCGCGGGCCTCACGATGGTCGACCGCGAGCAGGGCGGCGGCATCGCGGTCGACGAGCAGCTGCGCACCTCCGACCCCGACATCTACGCGGCCGGTGACGTGGCCGCCTTCCACCACGCGCTGTTCGACACCCGCCTGCGCGTCGAGCACTGGGCGAACGCCCTGAACGGCGGCCCGGCGGCGGCCCGCGCGATGCTGGGCCGCGAGCTGACGTACGACAGGGTGCCCTATTTCTTCTCCGACCAGTACGACGTGGGGCTCGAGTACTCGGGCTGGGCGCCCCCGGGCACGTACGACCAAGTGGTGATCCGGGGAGACGCGGGCAAGCGCGAGTTCATCGCCTTCTGGGTGAAGGAAGGACGGGTGCTGGCCGGGATGAACGTGAATGTGTGGGACGTCACGGACCCGATCCAGCAACTGATCCGGACCCGGACCCAGGTGGACTCCGAGGCACTCGCGGACCCGCACGTTCCGCTGGACAGTCTGGTCCCATGACCGACGGCGGCGCTCGACTGTCACACCGTCCCCGTAGAATCCATGCGTGGCTGGAAGGATCAACGACGAGGACGTGAAGGCTGTTCGGGACGCGGTCCCGATCGACGCCGTGGTCTCGGAGTACCTCCAGCTGCGCAACGCGGGCGGCGGAAACCTCAAGGGTCTCTGCCCCTTCCACGACGAGAAGTCGCCCTCCTTCCAGGTCAGCCCGAGCAAGGGGCTCTTCCACTGCTTCGGCTGCCAGGAGGGCGGCGACACCATCACGTTCGTGATGAAGGTCGACCACCTCACCTTCTCGGAGTCGGTCGAGCGCCTCGCCGCCCAGGCGGGCATCACGCTGCGCTACGAGGAGGGCGGCTACAACCCCTCCAACCAGCGCGGCGAGCGCATCCGCCTTGTCGAGGCCCACAAGATCGCCGCCCAGTTCTACATCGAGCAGCTCGACACCAGCTCCGAGGCGGACACCGGCCGCAAGTTCCTCGCCGAGCGCGGGTTCGACCAGGCCGCGGCCACCCACTTCGGCGTCGGCTACAGCCCCCAGGGCTGGGACCACCTCACGCGCTACCTCCGCGGCAAGGGCTTCAGCGACAAGGAGATCCTCCTCTCCGGCCTCGCCCAGGAGGGCCGCCGCGGCCCCATCGACCGCTTCCGGGGCCGCCTCATGTGGCCGATCCGCGACATCGGCGGCGAGGTCGTCGGCTTCGGCGCCCGAAAGCTGTACGAGTCGGACAACGGCCCGAAGTACCTGAACACACCCGACACGCCGATCTACCGCAAGTCCCAGGTCCTCTACGGCATCGACCTCGCCAAGAAGGACATCGCCAAGAGCAGCCGGGCGGTCGTGGTCGAGGGCTACACGGACGTGATGGCCTGCCACCTCGCCGGCATCACCACGGCCATCGCGACCTGCGGCACGGCCTTCGGCGGCGACCACATCAAGATCCTTCGACGGCTGTTGATGGACAACGGCTCGGCGCGCGTGATCTTCACCTTCGACGGCGACTCGGCCGGCCAGAAGGCCGCCCTGCGCGCCTTCGAGGACGACCAGAAGTTCGCCGCCGAGACGTACATCGCCATCGCCCCGGACGGCATGGACCCCTGCGAGCTGCGCCTCGCGAAGGGCGACGCGGCGGTCGCCGACCTCGTCGAACCGCGCACCCCGCTCTTCGAGTTCGCCCTCCGCCAGATCATCCTGCGCTACGACCTGGAGACCCCCGCGGGCCGCGCGGCCGCGCTCGACGAGGCGGCCCCGATCGTCGCCCGCATCAAGAACAGCGGCGCCCAGCACGAGGTCGCCGTCCAGCTCGCGGGCATGCTCGGCATCCTCGACACACAGTTCGTCGTCAAGCGCGTCGCCCAGCTGGCCCGCTGGGCCCGCGACCGCGGCGGCAAGGGCCCCGCGCCGGCGGGCAACGGCCGCCCCCCGCAGAGCTACGAGAACAGCGGCCCCAGACCGTCCTCGGGCCCCGCCCTGACCCTCCGCAACCCGGTCTTCGCCACCGAGCGCGAGCTCCTCAAGCTCGCCCTCCAGCGCCCCGACCTCGTCTCCCCGGCCTTCGACGCGTACGGCGTGGACGAGTTCACCGCCCCGCCGTACGCGGCCGTCCGCGAGACGATCATCGAGGCGGGCGGCGCGGAGTACGGCGTCCAGGACCCGCAGGAGTACCTGATCCGCGTCCGCGAGGCCGCCACGGACGACGCGGTTCGCGCCATGGTCACCGAGCTGGCCGTCGAGGCCATCATGCGCAAGACCGTCGACGAGCACTACGCGGGCGAGCAGCTGGTCACGGTCCGCCGCCGCGCCGTCGAGCGCCGCGTCCGGGACGTCCAGGGCGCCCTCGCCCGCGCCAGCGCCCAAGGGGACCCGGTCCAGCTGGCCGCCGTGCAGAACGAGTTGTGGGTCCTCCAGCAGTACGACCAGGCCCTGCGCGAGAAGGGCGCGGGCGCGCTCTGAGACGGTCGGCCCGCGCTCCGGGACGAGGGGACGTGTGAGACCCGCGCTCCGAGGAGGTCAGTCCCCGGCCGGGTTGTACGGCGCACCCGGCGGCTGCCCGTCGAACGTCGGCGTCACGGCCCGCACCAGCCGGTCGGTGAACTCCCGCTCGGCGTCCGCGAACCGCGGATACTCCGTGACGAAGTGCTCCCACTCCACATACCCCAGCGACTCCACCAGGTCCTCCAGGAAGACCCCCTCGCGGTACTGCCGGGGCCACTCGCCCGACAGCCGGAACACCTCGTGCAGCAGCTCGTGGCGCAGCGGGTGCCGTTCGGCGAGGAGCACGGCGTCGTACAGGTCCTTGCCCTGTGCGTGCATGTCGTTGACCAGCCACATCAGCTTCCAGGCCAGCGACAGCCCGGGAGTCGCGGCCCACACGACCGTGCCGCCCGGCAGCTCCACCGGCTCCGGCTCCTCGGGCAGCCGCTCGTTGAAGACGAAGTCGAGCTGGACATGCCCGCCGGGCAGACCCGGCGCACCCCAGGGCAGCACCATGCGGCGCCCCGGCACCCGGTCGTACGTCCAGATGTCCTCGACCACCGCACCCCGCGCCGAGATGCCGACCTCCCGCCCGCGCTCGTCCGCCAGCGCCTGGGCGGCCTCCGCGATCCCGGCGAGCATCCGGGCGGTACGCCCCTCGTCGACCCGCCAGGTGCGCGGTACGACGACGAAGTCCAGGTCGCCGGGCTCGCGCGCGGCGTCCCCGAACCACGCCGACATCAGCACACTGCCGCGCAGCACCAGCGACTCGACCCACTCCGAGCCGGCGATCGCCGCGAGCACGAGATCCAGCGCCCGGCGCCGCGCGGACCGCCAGGCCTCGCCCCGGGCCGGGTCGGAGAAGCCGGGGTCGGTGGCCCGGTAGGCGTTCTGGTGGTGCTTCATGGCCGGGTCGAAGACCGGCCGCTGCATCGCGTCGTCCGCCTCCACCCAGTGCAGCGTCAGCGGCAGGTCCTGCGCCCGGCGGGTGGCCTCGTCCAGCGGCTCCCGGGGTATCTCGACGCTCCGCCAGCCGAATTCCCGCCATGTCCCGCTCATCCCAGCACCTCCTCGGTCGCTCTCGGTACCTGCATCCGCGCCACGGGCGCCCCGGCTTCCTCGATCCACCCGTCGTCGACCGAGAGATCACTGTCGTGGAGCACGAACTCCCGCTCCACATCGGCCACTTCGAACCTGTCCAGCTCCGCAAGCAGCAGCTCCAGCAGCCGTCCGGCCCCCTCCGCGTCCACGCCCCGGCACCGCTGGGTCACGAACCGCTCGTGCCGCCCGCCGGTGCCGTCGATCTCGCGGTCGCTCACCCGCCGGGCGTTCCACGAGAGATGGGCGCCGTGCGGGACGACCCGCGCGGCGAGGGCGTCGAGGTCGGTGTCCGCGTCGAGCAGCAGCTTCACGTGATGCTCGAAGTACCGCTCGTCGCCGTACCGTTCGTCGCTGCCGGTTCCACAAGGTTCGCGCGGTACCTCGGGGGCCCACGGGGACGACTCGATCTTGACGCGTACGGGCACGAATCCGTCGGCCCGCAGACGTGCGGCGACTTCCCGGGCCCGGGCCGATTCGGCGGCGTACGACGGGGAACCCGTCAACGTGACCATCGGCTGCGAAGGCATCCGGCCGCGTGCCAGCACGATGTGCGTCAGCTTGAGACCGGCCCCGGCCGCCCAGCACCGCAGCCGTTCCGATTCGGCGGCGCTGTCGCAGCGGACCGTCACGTGAGTTTCGTATTGGGAACCGGACACCCGGGGATCGTGCCAGATCAGGATGCGAACGGGCACGCGAGTTTTCCGCGAGGGTAACCACGCGGTCACGGACCGGACTCAAAAAGTCACCGCACGCCCCTCGTGGCGACGATGTGTCGTACTCCACACTGGGTTCCGGTGCCTGAGTCCTCGGAGCGCGGCCGACCCGAACGCGACGGGTCCATTGTCCCCGCGGTTCCGCTCAATGACTTCGGGAGGGACAGCGGCAAGGCCGTCGGCCCCATCCCTGACGTACCGCTGCCGCACGCCCCAGCAGCGACATTCCTGGAGGTCGCCCCCGTGCAGACCCAGACCCTCACCCAGACCGACAACACCGGCGACACGGACGCGGATTCCGACGTCATCGGGGCCGTACCCGCGCAGAGTCGTGCCGCGCACCACCCCGAGACGGCGGCGGAGCCGGAGGGCTCGCAGGCCGAGCCCGAGGAGCCGCCCGTCACCCTCGTGGAGACCGAGGCGCCGGAGCCGGTGGAAGTGCCCCGCGGGCGTACGGACACCGGTGGGCCCTCGTCCGACCTGTTCCGCCAGTACCTGCGGGAGATCGGCCGGATCCCGCTGCTCACCGCGGCGGAGGAGGTGGAGCTGGCGCGCCGGGTCGAGGCGGGCCTCTTCGCGGAGGAGCGGCTGCGGCTTGCCTCCGACCTCGACAGCCAACTCGCTCTGGACCTCGACAAGTTGGTGGTCATGGGCCGGATGGCCAAGCGCCGGCTCATCGAGGCGAACCTCCGGCTCGTCGTCTCCGTCGCCAAGCGGTACGTGGGGCGCGGGCTGACCATGCTCGATCTGGTCCAGGAGGGAAACCTGGGGCTGATCAGGGCGGTCGAGAAGTTCGACTACGCCCGGGGCTACAAGTTCTCGACGTACGCGACCTGGTGGATCCGCCAGGCCATGTCCCGGGCCCTCGCCGACCAGGCACGGACGATCCGAGTGCCCGTCCACGTGGTCGAGTTGATCAACCGGGTGGTGCGGGTGCAGCGGCGGATGCTGCAGGAACGGGGGTACGAGCCGACGCCGGAGGAGGTCGCGGCGCATCTCGACCTCCCCAGTGAGCGGGTCAGCGAAGTCCTGCGCCTGGCCCAGGAGCCGGTGTCCCTCCACGCTCCTGTGGGTGAGGAGGACGATGTGGCTCTCGGGGATCTCATCGAGGACGGGGATGCGACGAGTCCTGTGGAGTCGGCGGCGTTCCTGCTCCTGCGTGAGCACCTGGAGGCGGTTCTCTCGACCCTCGGCGAGCGGGAGCGGAAGGTGGTCCAGCTCCGTTACGGGCTGGCGGACGGCCGCCCCCGCACGCTGGAGGAGATAGGCCGCATCTTCGGCGTCACGCGCGAGCGCATCCGCCAGATCGAATCCAAGACCCTGAACAAACTCCGAGACCACGCCTTCGCGGACCAACTGAGGGGCTACTTGGACTGAGGCCCGGTTTCCTCGCCCCCGCCGCCCCTTCCCGTTCCCGTCCCTGGGGGCTGCCGCCCCCAGACCCCCGCTTTCGGCCTGAACGGCCTCGTCCTCAAACGCCGGACGGGCTAAAGATCAGCCCCTCCGGCGTTTGAGGAGCGGGGGTTCGGGGGCGGAGCCCCTGAGTAGTGACGGGAATGGGTAGGGGCGGCGGGGGCGAGAAAAGTCCGTCGACCCCCGGTCGCCCCTCAGTCCACCTCCACCACGGCCTCCGCGAACTGGGCCTTGTAAAGCCGGGCGTACGCCCCCTCCGCCGCCAGCAGCTCCGCGTGCGCACCCTGCTCCACGATCGCCCCGTTCTCCATCACGAGGATCGTGTCCGCGTCCCGGATCGTCGACAGACGATGCGCGATGACGAACGACGTCCGCCCGTGCGCGAGCTTCGCCATCGCCTTCTGGATGAGCACCTCGGTACGGGTGTCGACCGAACTCGTCGCCTCGTCCAGCACCAGAATCACCGGATCGGACAGGAACGCCCGAGCGATGGTGATGAGCTGCTTCTCACCGGCGCTCACCCCCGACCCCTCGTCGTCGATGACGGTGTCGTACCCGTCGGGCAACGTCCGGACGAACCGGTCGGCATGGGCGGCCCGAGCCGCCTCCTCGATCTCTCCACGCGTGACCTCACGCGAAGCCCCGTACGCGATGTTCTCCGCGATCGTCCCGCCGAACAGCCAGGTGTCCTGCAGCACCATGCCGATCCCGGCCCGCAGTTCGTCCCGGGACATCTTCGCGATGTCGACCCCGTCGAGGGTGATACGGCCGCCCGTGACCTCGTAGAACCGCATCAACAGGTTGACCAGGGTCGTCTTGCCGGCGCCCGTCGGGCCGACGATCGCGACCGTGTGCCCCGGCTCCACCTTCAGCGACAGGTCCTCGATGAGGGGCTTCTCCGGGTCGTACCGGAAGGAGACCCCCTCCAGCGCCACCCGGCCCCGGAGTTCGTCCGGACGCGCGCCCGTCACCGGGTCCGCCTCCTGCTCCTCCGCGTCCAGCAGTTCGAAGATCCGCTCGGCCGAGGCGACCCCGGACTGCACGAGGTTCGCCATGGAGGCGACCTGGGTGAGCGGCATGGAGAACTGCCGGGAGTACTGGATGAAGGCCTGGACGTCACCGATCGAGAGGGCGCCCGAGGCGACACGCAGACCGCCGACCACGGCCACCAGCACATAGTTCAGGTTCGACACGAACATCATCAGCGGCTGCATGACCCCGCTGTTGAACTGCGCCCGGAACCCGGCCTCGTACAGCTTCTCGTTCTCCTCGGCGAACTGTGCCGCCGACTCGTCCTGCCGGCCGAAGACCTTGACGAGGTTGTGGCCGGTGTACATCTCCTCGATGTGCGCGTTGAGCTTGCCGGTGGTCCGCCACTGCTGGACGAAGTGCGGCTGCGACCGCTTGCCGACCCGGGTGGCGACGAAGAACGACAGCGGCACGGTGACCAGCGCGACGAGCGCGAGCAGCCAAGACACCCAGAACATCATCGCGAGCACACCGACGATGGTCAGCAGCGAGTTGACCAGCTGGCCCATCGACTGCTGAAGGGTCTGGCCGATGTTGTCGATGTCGTTCGTGGCGCGGCTGAGCACCTCACCGCGCTGCCGCTTGTCGAAGTACGACAGCGGCAGCCGCGACAGCTTCGTCTGCACGTCCTCGCGCATGTTGTACATCGTCTTGTTGACGGCCCGGTTCACCAGCCGCGTCGCCACGGTCATCAGCAGACCGGCCACCAGGAACGCCGCGAGCGCGAGCCCCAGCACCTCGCCGACCGCGCCGAAGTCGATGCCCTCGCCCGGGGTGAAGTCCGTCCCGGAGAGCATGTCGGCCATGCCGCCGTCGCCGCGTTCCCGCATCGCCGCGAGGGCCTCGGCCTTGGTCTGGCCGGCGGGCATCTCCCGTCCGACGACTCCGGCGAAGACGAGGTCGGTGGCCTTGCCGAGGATCTTCGGCCCGAGGACCGAGAGGCCGACGCTGAACACCACGGCGACGAGCATCACGTACAGAGTGGTGCGTTCCGGCTTGAAGTGTGACAGGAGCCGCTTGCCGGACCCCTTGAAGTCCATCGAGTGATGGTCGGGGCCCGTCCCGGCCATCATCCGCCCCATGGGCCCGGCCATCAGGCTGCCTCCGCTTCCGTCAGCTGGGAGAGCACGATCTCCCGGTATGTCTCGTTCGTCGCCATCAGCTCGTGGTGGCGGCCCGAACCGACGACCCGGCCCTCGTCGAGGACCACGATCCGGTCGGCGTCACGGATGGTCGACACCCGCTGGGCGACGATCACGACCGTCGCCTCGGCCGTCTCCTGCGCGAGCGCCCTGCGCAACGCCGCGTCCGTCGCGTAGTCGAGCGCCGAGAAGGAGTCGTCGAAGAGGTAGATCTCGGGGCGCTGCACCAGGGTCCGGGCGATGGCGAGCCGCTGCCGCTGACCGCCCGACACGTTCGTCCCGCCCTGCGCGATCGTCGCGTCGAGACCGTTCTCAAGACCCTCCACGAACCCCTTGGCCTGCGCCACCTCCAGCGCGTGCCACAGCTCCTCGTCGGTCGCGTCCGGATTCCCGTACCGGAGATTGGTCGCCACCGTGCCCGCGAAGAGGTACGGCTTCTGCGGTACGAGGCCCACCGTGCGCGCGAGCAGCCGCGGCTCGACCGTGCGTACGTCGACGCCGTCCACCAGCACCTGGCCGTCGGTGGCGTCGAACAGCCGGGGGACCAGGCCGAGCAGCGTGGACTTGCCGCTGCCGGTCGAGCCGATCACGGCGGTGGTCTCACCGGGCAGGGCCACCAGGTCGATGGTCCTCAGCACCGGCTCCTCGGCACCCGGGTAGCGGAACCCGGCGCCCCGGATCTCCAGATGCCCGTGCCGCCGCAGCTCCAGGACCGGCGCCTTCGGCGGAACCACACTGCTGGAGGTGTCCAGGACCTCCTGGATGCGCTCGGCGCACACCTCCGCGCGCGGCACCATCATGAACATGAAGGTGGCCATCATCACGGACATGACGATCTGCATCAGATAGGCGAGGAACGCGGTCAGCGCGCCGATCTGCATCCCGCCGCTGTCGATCCGGTGGGCGCCGAACCACACCACCGCGACCGACGACACGTTCACCACCGTCATGACGATGGGGAACATCAGCGCCAGCATCCGCCCGGTCCCGAGGGACACCTCGGTGAGGTCGGCGTTCGCCTTCCGGAAGCGCTCCTCCTCGTACCCGTCGCGCACGAAGGCCCGGATGACGCGGTTGCCGGTGATCTGCTCGCGCAGCACCCGGTTCACCGTGTCGAGCCGCACCTGCATCGTGCGGAACAGCGGACGCAGCCGGCGCACGATGAGGCTCACCGAGATCCCGAGCACCGGCACGACGGCGAGCAGCACCCCGGACAGCGGTACGTCGAGACCGAGCGCCAGGACGATGCCGCCGACGCACATGATCGGCGCCGACACCAGCAAGGTGAACGTCATCAGGGCGAGCATCTGCACCTGCTGCACGTCGTTCGTCGTGCGGGTGATCAGCGACGGCGCCCCGAAGTGACCGACCTCACGCGCGGAGAACGACTGCACCCGGTCGAAGATGCCGGCCCGGATGTCCCGTCCGACCGCGGCGGCCGTACGGGCACCGTAGTAGACGGCCCCGATGTTGCAGACGACCTGGGCCAGCGAGATGCCGATCATCAGGGCACCGAAGGTCAGGATGTAGCCCGTGTCACCGTCGACGACACCGTTGTCGATGATGTCCGCGTTCAGCGTGGGCAGGTAGAGCGTGGCGCAGGTCTGCAGGAACTGCAGCAGTACGAGCAGGGCGATGGGTTTCTTGTAGGGCGTGAGATAGGTACGCAGGAGTCGTATGAGCACGCTGGGTCTCTCGGGGTCGGCGGCGGGGCGGTTGGTTGCCCTTGGCCCCTATCGTCGAACACTCCACCCGTGTTACCTCAACTGATTAAGCCAAGAGAGGTCCAAGAGCCGACCGGGCCTCGGTCCGAAGCCGTAGGCCGTCCGGGTCGCCCGGGCTCTACGAGGCCTCAGGGCCGGAAGGCACCCGGGTGGGTCTGGTTCCGCACCGACACGTACTGCTGACGCACGGCCTGGCCCACCGCCAGCTCCTCGCCGGGCTCCAGGATCTGCGCGGCGGCGCCCTGCCAGACGGGGGGCAGCCCCGGCTGGATGGTGCCCTGCGAGGTGCCGAGCGCCCAGGCCGCCTGCCGGGCAGCGCCGAGCGCCGCGTAGTCCGCGGGCTGCGGCACCACGATCTGCGTGCCGAGCAGCGCGGGCGCGCAGGCCTGCACCGCGCTCAGCTCGGCGGCCTGGCCCAGCAGGAAGATCCGCCGCACCTCCACGCCCCGCTTGCGCAGCACGTCCAGCGCGTCCGCGAGCCCGCAGAGCATGCCCTCGAAGGCGGCCCGCGCCAGGTGCTCGGGCTTCATCGACTCCCGCCGCAGGCCGGCCAGCGTCCCCGCCGTGTGCGGCAGGTTGGGCGTCCGCTCACCCTCCAGATAGGGCAGCATCACAAGGCCGTGGGAGCCCGGTGTCGACTTCATCGCCAGGTCCGACAGGGCCTCCAGGTCCGGCACGCCGAGCAGTTCGGCGGCCCCGCGCAGGGCCCGTACGGCATTGAGCGTGGTGACGACCGGCAGGTGCATCCCGGTCGCGTCCGCAAGCGAGGTGATCATTCCGGAGGAGTCGACGAGCGCCTCGTGGTGCACGGCCATCACGGAACCGGAGGCGCCGAGCGACACCACCGCGTCCCCGAGCCCGATGCCCAGACCGAACGCCGCGGCCATCGTCTCGCCCGTCCCCGCCGAGATCAGCAGCCCCTCGGGCGTCGTCCCCGCGGCCTCCCACGGCCCCAGCACGTCGGGCAGCAGTGCCTGGTGCCCGAGCGCCAGCTCCACGAGATCGGGCCGGTACGCACCGGTCGCCGCCGACCAGTAGCCGGTCCCGGAGGCCCCGCCCCGGTCGGTGGTCCGGCGGGCCGGGCGGCCGAGCAGCTGCCACACCAGCCAGTCGTGCGCCTGGAGCAGCACGCTGGTGCGCAGCGCCGCCTCGGGTTCGTTCCTCGCGAGCCAGCGCAGCTTCGTCACCGGCTGCGCCGCCTGCGGCACGCAGCCAACGGCCTGCGCCCAGGCCTCGCGTCCGCCGAGGGCGTCGACCAGGTCGGCCGCCGCGACCTGGGCCCGCTTGTCACCGCCGACCATCGCCGGACGCACCGTGTTGCCCTGGGTGTCCACCGGCACGAGCCCGTTCTGCTGCGCGGACACGCCAATGGCCTGAACGCCTTCGAGGAGCCCGCCGCCCGCGGCCTCGCCCAGGGACAGCAGCCAGGCCTGCGGGTCGACGTCCGAGGGCCGGCCACCCTCGGACATGCCGTCCATCGGATGCGGGGCATACCCCTGCCTGAGCACGGCTCCGCTGTCCGCGTCGCAGACAACGATGCGAGTGAAATCGGGCGAACTGTCCAACCCGGCGACTATCCCCATGGCGGAAATTCTGCCGTACGACCGGAGCAGGCCGTACCGGTCCGGCGGAGGCGGCCCCACCGGTTACGTGTTGCTGGTGCCCCAGTCGTCGTCGGTACGCGTGCCGTTCGTGTTGCGCTCCCGCAGGTGGCGGACCCTCTCGGCCACCGAGTCGGGGACCCGGTCACCGACCTTCTCGCTCACCGCGTGGTACGCCTTGCCGGCGAACTCGCGCCCCTGCTGGGCCGCGGACTCGGCGGTGTTGCGCACCGCCGGGTTCTGAGCGACCTGCTGTGCGGTCTTCCTCAGCTGCTCGTAGCGCTCGCGCCCGGCACGCGTGCCGAGCACGTATCCCAGGGCCAGTCCGGCGACGAACGTGAGCCGGTAGCGCATGGCGGCCACCCTTCTCTTGTGAGTCGGTCCCTTGCGGCGGCGTCGGTCGCAGGCGGGGCTTACCGATTGGCGGAGCACCCCCCTGCTTGCGCTAATGTATGTGTCGCAGCGAGCGCACGCCCCCTGGCGAATACCCAGGGAGGTACGTTCGATGCAACGAGGCAATCCCCTGTAGCTCAATTGGCAGAGCAGCCGGCTGTTAACCGGCAGGTTACTGGTTCGAGTCCAGTCGGGGGAGCTTCGGTCTTCCGTAGCTCAATTGGCAGAGCAGCCGGCTGTTAACCGGCAGGTTACTGGTTCGAGTCCAGTCGGGAGAGCAGGCGAACGAGGACCCCGTCGGGGTCCTTTTTCATGTCCTCGGGAACCGCTCCGCCCCAGGTGGGGTCCTCCAGGGCAGGCGAAGTCGACCATCCGAAGCAGGAGATCGTATGAGCGGCTATGCTGCGGCAGACGGCGCGCACAAATGTGCGCGACGCGCCGTAATGGGGCGGTAGCTCAGCCGGTTAGAGCAGCGGACTCATAATCCGTCGGCCGTGGGTTCGAGTCCCACCCGCCCCACCAGGCGCTACGCGTGAAGAATCGATCCGACCAGCAACTTCGCTGGAGGATCGGGGGACTTGAGGGATCGTGGCGGCCCTCCTCGATGATGGTTTCAGGACATCGGGACCGAGAACGAGGCCGCCGAACCCTCCGAGTCGGACATGTTGAGCCATTGTCGGATTTCTCGGGTTGATCTGGTGCGTGCCGTGCGGCGGCCTCGCGGCCGTGATGCGTGGTCTGGCCCCTGCCGGACGCGGCCCCCTGGACGTGGTCCGCGCGGCACTTCGGTGGCACTCGTCTCCGCCTGAGCAGGCGATGACCCCCTTGGATTGAGGTCGGGGCAGGGCGAACCGGGCGTCGACGGGAGAGCTCCATCACGGCGTCTCGATCGGGTGAGGGGTGACGTCCGGGGCGTACTTGGGTGGGGTGCGGTGCGGGCGCCGGTCTCGGTGGCGGTTACGTGGCAGTGGGGTGCCCCCGGAGTTACGACAGGGGCCGCATCAACCTGATGACGACTCCGGTGGTGTGGGGAACTGGGTGGTGGCTGTGGAGGCGGGTGGGCGTCGCCGGCGGTGACGCGGTGGCCGAGGAAGCTCCGGCTCGGTCGAGGGCGGCGGCGAAGGCGGCGAGGTCGGCATCCGGGGCGGGGCGGTGTGGCCGAGGGGCGAGAGCTTGCCGGTGCGGGGGCAGGGCAGGGGGCGGGCTCTCCGTCGACATCGCTCCTGACGGTGCGTCCGGCTTTCGCCGGGCGCGGGCCTGTGCCGCGAGCGTCCGGTCCTGGATCTTGCTGCCCGGGGTGTCGGTGCACGAGTACGCGCTGTCGTCGTAGAGAAGGCTCAGGGCGCGGCCGAGGGAGTCGGCGGGCCATCCACGACCTGTGTCGCGGCAGCGGGCCACGGCGGCGGCTCTGCCCCGCACGGCTTCGGCAGGGGCGGTCGGTCGGGTGGGCAGGTCTCCCGGCCTTACGCGCTGGACCCTCCGGATTCGCCGACGGCGGTGAGGTCACCCTGGCTGTCTGTCCAGCACCACGCGCAGGCGCCGACGACGGCGAGGTCCGCCCGCCCGTCCACCGCCATGCTCAGGTGCCGCCCCGCTTCGACTCCTGGCCGCCGACTCCGTCGAGCGGCTCGATCCGTTGCTCGCGAGCTGCATGCGGGCCGGTGCGGTGCGGCCGGGGCGATCCGCCGGCGACGGGCTTTTGCACGAGGCCCCACCCGGTGGCTCCGGAGTTGACGGCTCACGTCCGCCGGGCCGCGCAGTCCGTGGCGCCCTGCCTCTTGGACCGTCACGGCGAGCAGAGGCCGGTTGAGCACCTTCACGGGGCGTCCGAGGCGACTCGCCCTGCTCCTCTGCGGCCGGTCATCGGGATGCGGTCGCACCGTTCAGGAGTGGACCTTTTCGAAAAGGTCCACCCCATCACATCCCGAGTGGCTCAAGGATTGGGCCGGAGTCGCTCAGGAGCTCAGGAGCTCAGGATCCTGCTCTTCTAGTCCTCGAGTCCGGTCTCCGTGAGGGCCCTCTGGTCCTTGAGCTCTCCGAGTTGTCTCAGCTGCACGCGGTGCGGCGCGGCGGTCGCCGTACTCGCCATCACGGCTCTGCGGGCCACCCCGCGGAGGCGACCCGGCACGGCCGTTCCTTTCCCGCAGGAGGCGTGCTCGAAAAGCGCCTATCCGGCCGGGCGGCACGCGCATATCGGCGCGCACCGCACCTTTCCATTGCATCACTTTTTGAATTGCCCCGCATCTCGACCCCGTCGCCGCCTTGCGTATATGGCCGCGTTGTGCCGTCCTGTGCTGCACGTGTCAAACTGAATGTGCGTCACGGCCCCGGCTGCACCACAGTGGCGAGGCCCACGTGGGAGGAGCTCGATATGACCACAACCGGAATGCATCACGGGCACGGAACCAGAAGTGGCAGCGAAGGGGCGTGGGTGACTGGCTGGACCGGATTCGCCGGCGCCATGATGATCTTCGGCGGGGTGATGGCGATATTCCAAGGAATTGCCGCTATCGCCGAGGACGATGTCTTCGTGGTCACCCGCAACTACGCGTACAACTTCAACCTGACGAGTTGGGGTTGGATCCACCTCGCGCTCGGCGTTCTCGTGGTTCTCGCGGGTGCCGCTCTGTTCCGCGGTGCGATGTGGGCACGAGTCATCGGTATCGGCCTCGCAGGCCTGTCGATGATCGCCAACTTCATGTGGCTGCCGTACCAGCCCGTCTGGGCCGTCGTCCTGATCGCCGTCGACGCCTTCGTCATCTGGGCGCTGTGTGTCGGAAGGAGCCGGGAGGGCCGGGAGGCTCGTACCGAATAGTCGACCGCGTCGTTCCGAGCGGCCCGGCGGTCGTGTCGCGTACTGCGCCGTTCGGCGCGGGACAGCCCCCCGAGTGGCTGACGCGGGACGTGCCGTCGGGCCGTACGGGTTCCCCCTTGTGTTTCGTGTTGTCGGCGGATTCCTCGATGTCCGCTTCGGCACTCACAGGGAGACACGAGTGGAAACCAGCGGCACTGACGGTCGCCAGCCCCTTGCCCACCCGCTCCTCAAAGGCCAGAAGGCACTGGTGACGGGCGCGAATTCCGGCATCGGCAAAGCCACGGCCATCGGCCTGGGACGGGCGGGTGCCGATGTGGTGGTGAATTACGTGGCCGGGAGGGACGCCGCCGAGGACGTGGTGCGCGAGATCGAGAGTTTCGGCGTCCGTGCCTACGCGCACGAAGCGGACGTGTCGCAGGAAAAACAAGTGAGCGACATGGTGGACCGCATGGTCCAGAAGTTCGGGACCATCGACGTCATGGTGGCGAATGCGGGACTCCAACGCGATGCACCCCTCACCGATATGACCATGGCCCAGTGGCAAAAGGTGCTGGACGTCAATCTGACCGGACAGTTCCTGTGCGCCCGTGAGGCGGCCAAGGAATTCATGCGCCGGGGCGTGGTCCCGGAGGTCTCACGCTCCGCCGGGAAAATCATCTGCATGAGTTCGGTCCACCAGATCATTCCCTGGGCCGGGCACGTGAACTACGCGTCGTCCAAGGGCGGCGTACTGATGCTGATGGCGACCCTCGCGCAGGAACTCGCGCCGCACAGGATCCGGGTCAACGCGGTCGCCCCGGGAGCGATTCGCACGCCCATCAACCGCAGCGCCTGGGACACCCCCGAAGCCGAGGCCGAGCTCCTGCGGCTCGTGCCCTACGACCGCGTCGGCGACCCGGACGACATCGCGAACGTGGTGGCCGCTCTGGCCTCCGACCTCTTCGACTACGTGGTGGGGACCACGCTCTACGTCGACGGCGGCATGACGCTGTTCCCCGGGTTCGCCACGGGCGGCTGAGACGCACCACCCGTCAGCCGACCGGTACGAGCCACCGAGGACCATGTGAACAGCGTGATCGACCACTTTCTGGCGGACGGCCCTCCACAGCTGCTGCCGGCCCGGGAGCTGATGGCCTTCACCCTGGGCTCCCACATCCTGCTCGTGCCCTTCGGCGTTGCTCTGCCCGCCATCACCCTCCTGATGCACTACCGCGGACTGCGCAAGGGCGACGCCGTTGCCCTGCTGCTCGCGCGGCGCTGGTCGGCGGTCATGGCCGTCCAGTTCGCCATCGGCATCGTGACCGGCACGGTGCTCTCCTTCGAACTCGGCCTGCTGTGGCCCGGGATGATGGGCCGGTGGGGTGATGTCTTCGGCCTAGGCTTCGGGGTCGAGGCATGGGCGTTCTTCCTCGAGGCGATCCTCATCGCCATCTACCTGTACGGCTGGCGTCGGCTCAAGCCGTGGACGCACTTCTGGCTCGGCCTGCCCCTGCCGCTGGCCGCCCTGATGGGGGCGTTCGGCATCGTGGCCGCGAACGCTTGGATGAACACCCCGCGCGGCTTCGACCTCGACGCGTCCGGCAACCCCGTGGACGTGGACGTACGCAAGGCGATCTTCACGCCGATGCTCGGCCCGGAGTACTGGCACTTCGTGGTCGGAGTGGTCCTGACCGCCGGCTATGTCGTGGCCGGGGTGTACGCCGTCGGCTGGCTGCGGGGCCGGCGGGACCGCTATCACCGGCTCGGCTTCACCGTGCCGTTCTCCGTCGCCGCGATTCTGACCCCCGTGCAGTTCGTGCTGGGGGACTCGATCGCCCGCTCCGTCTTCCAGAAGCAGCCGGTGAAGTTCGCGGCGACCGAGCTCGTCTGGAAGACCGACACCCACGTGCCGGAGTACTTGTTCGGGCGTCTGCACCCCGACGGGACGATCTCCGGCGGGATCAAGATCCCCCAACTGGACTCGATCCTCGCCGGTTTCAGCCCGGACACCAAGGTGACGGGTCTGACCTCGGTCCCCGCGAGCGACCGCCCGACGCCGACTCAGGCCACGATCGCCCACTGGGCGTTCGACATCATGGTGACCATCGGCAGCCTGCTCATGCTGCTCGCGCTCTGGTACGGCTGGTGCTGGCTCCGCCGCCGTGACCTGCCCAGGTCGCGGTGGTTCTTCCGGTGCGCGGCTCTCGCCGGCGGCGCCTGTCTGCTGACCGTGGAGTGCGGCTGGATCACGACCGAGGTGGGCCGGCAGCCCTGGATCGTCTACCAGAACATGCGGGTCTCGGAGGCGGTGACGGACACCCGTGCCTCTTCCCTGTGGGTGATGCTCGGCATCGTCGTGGTGGTGTACGTACTCGTCTTCGGCGCATTCCTGGCCGTCCTCCTGAAGATGAGCAGAGGGTGGCGGCTGGCCGACGAGGGCGCTCTCGCGGGAGCGACCGCCGGGGACGCGGAGGGCGACACCCCCTACGGGCCCCGGCCGTTGTCCACGACCGCCGGCGTGGACGGTGGCCGCGAATGATCGAGGACGCCGTCGCCTGGGTGCTGCTGGCCGCGGTCGCCGCCTACGCGTGTGCCGGCGGCACGGACTACGGCGCCGGGTTCTGGGACCTGTTCGCGGGCGGCGCCGAACGAGGCAAGCGCCCGAGGTGGCTCATCGACCACGCCATGGCACCGGTGTGGGAGACCAACAACGTCTGGCTCATCTTCGTCCTGGTCGTCATGTGGACCGGCTTCCCGGTCCTCTTCCAGACGGTCTTCACGGCGATGTGGCTCCCGCTGGCACTGGCGGCCGTGGGACTCGTCCTGCGCGGCGCCGGTTTCGCCCTGCGCAAGCCCACGCGGCGGCTCGCCCGGCGCAGGGTCTACGGCGCCGCCTTCGCCGTCTCCTCGGTGGTGACGCCCTTCTTCCTCGGAGCGGTGGTCGGCGGGCTTGCCACGGGCCGGGTGGCTCCCGGGACGAAGGCGTCCGCCGACGCGTGGTCCAACGGGACGTCCGTGATCGCCGGCCTGCTGACCGTCGCCGCGACCGCCTTCCTCGGGGCCGTGTTCCTGACCGCCGACGCCCGCCGCTTCGACGCCGCCGACCTGGTCGGATACTTCCGGCTGCGGGCCTGGTCCAGCCTCGGTGTCATCGCCGTACTGGCGGTGGTCGGCCTCGTCGTGACCGACGACGACGCGCGCTACGTCCACGACGGACTGACCAGCGGAATCGGTCTCGCACTCGTTCTGGCCGCCGCCGTCGGCGCGTTGGCCACCGCCGGACTGCTGTACCGCACCGCCACGGGCTGGGCGAGGATCACCGCGATCGGCAGCGTGGCCCTCGTCGTGCTGGCGTGGGGGCTGGCCCAGCGGCCCTATCTCATCCCCACCTCGCTGACCGTGTCCCAGGCGGCCGGCGCGTCGACGACGCTGCGCTGGCTGATGCTGGTCACGGCCGTCGCCGTGGTGCTCGTCGGACCGCCCCTCGTCCTGCTCTACCGGCTGGACACCGCCGGAGCCCTCCGGCCACTCACCGAGGCGGACCTGCGGCGGACGGCGGCCGGACGGGAGCCCGAGAGCCCGTGAACGGGGCCGCGAACGGGGCCGCGAACGGGGCCGTTAACGCGGCGGCGAAAGGACCGCCGATCGTGCTTGTCGTGGGCGTGTCGGGTTCCGGGAAGTCCACCGTCGGCAAGGCGGTCGCCGAGCAGTTGAGCCTGACGTTCGTCGAGGGCGACGGCTTCCATCCCGCCGCGAACCTCGCGAAGATGACCGCCGGCCACGCCCTGGACGACGCCGACCGCGAGCCCTGGTTGCGTGCCCTCGCCGTCCGCATCCGTCACTCCGTCGAGGCCGGAGAGGGGCTGGTCGTCGCCTGTTCGGCCCTCAGGCGGGCCTATCGCGACGAGCTCCGGGCGGCCGCGGGCGGACGGCTGTGGTGCCTCTACCTCGCCCTGGACCGGGACACCGCGTGGGACCGCGTGTCCCGCCGCACCGGCCACTTCATGCCCGCCCGACTGGTCGACTCGCAGTTCGAGACGCTGGAGCCACTGCAACCGGACGAGCCGGGCATGACCTTGGACGCCACGGTCGGTCTTCCGGTCGGTCTGGCGCGGGTGCGGGCCGCCGTCCCGGGCTTCGGGGAACCCACGGCCCACTGACGGGCCGGGGGGAAGCGGGCAGCGCGGAAGCGGACCGGGCCGACGTGATGCGTCCCGGCCAGGGCGCCGGCAGCCAGTACGACGATCAGGCCGAGGCCGAGGCCCAGGTCCAGGAGCAGTTGGTCCTACCGGGATCCGCCCGGAGGCCACCAGTTGCGTACCGTCGCGGCGCAGGGCGGCGGCGAAAGGCACGGTCCACAGGTCTCGTGGACCAGGATTCCGGCGGAGTCGCCGGGCTCCGGGGCGGCGCCGGGCATCACCCGCCAGGACCGTCCAGGTCGCCGGATCAGGTCCGTACGGATCTTCTTGGACCATGACCAGTGGCGCGCCACCACCAGACCCGGACGAGAACTCCGCCGGCCCGTCCGGCGACTCCGTCGACGCGTCCCGCGGCAAGGAGCTCTCGGCGCGTGAACGCCACGAGCTGGACGAGCTGCGGCATCGCGTGAGCGCGCTGGAGAGCGGCGGGTCCCGGGCGGCCTCGCGGCATCACTGGCTCCGGTCCACCGGATCCGTCCTCCTGATCCTCCTCGCCTCGCTGCTGTCCCTGCTCGCCGTGGTCTCGGTCTGGGCCAACAGCATCGTCCGGGACACCGACCGCTACGTCGCCACCGTGGGGCCGCTGGCGAGCAATCCGGACGTGCAGAAGGCGATCACCGACCGCGTGACCACCGCAGTCCTGGCGCAGGTCGACGTGGAGGCGCTGGTCAAGGAGCTGCAGCAGGCCGCGGACCAGAAGGGTGTCCCGCCGAAGGCGGCCAAGCTGATCGACAACCTGGACGGTCCGATCGAGAGCGGGCTGAAGAGCCTGGTCAGCGCGACCGTCGAGCGAGTGGTCTCCAGTGATGCCTTCGACACGGTCTGGGTGAACGCCAACCGTGAGGCGCACAACGCCCTGGACAAGGCCCTCACGGGCGAGGCGGACGGCGCGGTGTCCGTCAAGGACGGTCAGGTCACCATCGACGTGGGACCGATCGTGGCCCAGGTCAAGGACCGGTTGGTCAGCGCGGGCTTCCAGCCGGCCGCCCTGATCCCGACCGTGCACACGCAGTTCGTGGTCTTCGCGTCCAAGGACATCGGCAAGATCAAGTGGTACCTGAGGGTGCTGGAGATCGTCGGCAGCTGGCTCCCCGTCATCGCCGTACTGATCGCCGCCGCGGGTGTCTACCTGGCCGTCCACCGCCGCCGGGCCCTGATCTGGGCCGCGCTGGGGGTGTTCGCCGCGATGCTGCTGCTCGGCATCACGCTCAGCCTCCTGCGGACGGTCTATCTCAACCATCTGCCTGCCGGGATGTCCGAGGCCGCGGCCGGCGCGGTGTACGACTCACTGATCAAGTTCCTGCGGGCCGGTGTGCGGGCGGTCGGTGCGCTCGCCCTCGTCACCGCCATCGGGGCCTTCCTCACCGGTCCGTCCCGCGTCGCCGTCGTCGTCCGTACGGGCTGTGGCAAGGGCATCGGCGCTCTGCGTGACGTCTCCGTGTCGGCGGGGCTCCGGCTGGGTGCGGTGGGCCGGTTCGTGCACCGCTACAAGCGGTGGATCGGCTGGGCGATCCTCGCGGTCGCCGCGATCGTGCTGTTCACCTGGAACTACCCGACCACGGCGGTCGTGCTGTGGACGGTGCTGATCGTGCTGGCCGCCTTCGCGATCCGCGAGTTCCTGGACACCGGCGACGACGACAGCGCCGTACCTACGCCGTCCGCCTGACGCGGGGGTCCCAGGGCCCGGCAACTCGGTGTGCCGGAACCCGGTGCCTGTCGGAGGGTGGGGACATGGGAACGCCCGACCAGCTGAGCGAGGCCGATTTCCGGTCGCTCCACCGTCGCCTGAGCGGCAGGGCCCCGGGCGGCGTCACTCGCCGGGGCGCCCTGGACACGATCTCCGCGGAACAGGTGCTGGCGGCCGTCCGCGAGGTGCGTACGGGACGTACGGTGTCCCTCGCGGCCCCGGTGAACACCCGGCCCGGGCCTGACGACGCCGATCCGGCCGAGCACCGGCTCACCGCCCCGCCCGACGCCCGGCCGGCGGCGCAGGGCCTGGAATTCGCGCGGGACCGCTTCGCCATGAACGTCCACGGTGACGTGGACAGCCACCTCGACGCTCTGTGCCATGTCATCTACGACGGGACCCTGCACGGCGGTGTACCGGCGGCGGGCGCCCTGTCGCCGGACGGCGCGAGTGAGCTCTCCGTCGAACTGGCCCGCGACGGCATCGTCGGACGCGGGGTCCTCCTCGACGTTCCCCGGCTGCACGGCGTCCCCTGGCTCGAACCCGGAACGAACGTGAGCGCCGAGGACCTCGCCGAGGCCGAGGCGCGGCAGGGGGTACGGGTCGGCCGCGGTGACATCCTCCTCGTACGGGTCGGACACCGCCGGCGCCGTGAGGAGCTCGGCCCCTGGGACGTGGCCGACGCCCGTGCCGGGCTCCATCCGACCGCCATGGAGTTCCTGGCCGAGCGCGAGGTGGCCGTGCTCGGCGGCGACGGCAACAACGACACGGCCCCCAGCGCGGTGGAGGGGGTCGCGTTCCCGGTGCATGTGCTCGCCGTCCACGCGATGGGACTGCATCTGCTCGACTACCTGCGGTTCGAGGACCTCGCGGAGATCTGCGCGAGGGAGGCCCGCTGGTCGTTCCTCTGCGTGATCGCCCCTCTCCGGCTGCCCGCGGCCACCGGCTCGCCGGTCAATCCCCTCGCGATCCTTTGACGGTCGTCGTCGCTGCCCAGTGATCGTCCGGCGGCCCACCGTTCAGGTGGCCCGGCGGTCTCCTCACCCGTACGGCACAACGGTGCTCGCGTCCCGGGTCCGGTCGGCCGTCGTGGGCGGCACTCTGGTGGGGCGGTCACGCCTCGGGGTGTGGCGCCCGGATCCGCCCTGGGGGCAGCATGCGCGCGAGCAGAGAACCCGGCCCGCCCACGGACGGCGTGCGGAGCCGTTGGCGGGCGCGCGCGGCCGGTCTGCGGGCAGGACTGCTGCGGCTGCGCGGTGCCGCCGAGGAGCGGTTCCCGGTGATCACCCGGCTCACCTCCCACCTGATCGCGGTGAACCTGCTGGACTCCGCGACACGGCTGGCGGCCCAGGCGTTCCTGACGGCCGTACCGCTGCTCTTCCTGGTCGCCGCCTTCGCCCCGCAGGGGGTGCGCAACCAGCTCGTCTCGTCGGTGCATGAGCTGCTCGGCATCAGCGGCGCCGCCGACCAGCAGCTGAAGCAGGTCTACCAGGCCGATCCCGCCACGCTGCAGCAGAGCACCGGGGTGGTGAGCGCGCTGATGGTGCTGCTCTCCGCCACCGCCTGCAGCCGCGCGATGCAGCGCCTGTGCCAGCGCGCCTGGCTGATGCCGAGCGCGGGCGCCCGGGTCGCCGCCTGGAGATGGCCCGTGTGGATCGCCGTCTGGATGGCCGTGATCGCCCTTCAGGGTCCGCTGCGGGAGGGATTCGGCGTGGGGATGTGGCTGGGACTGCCCCTGCTGCTGACGGTCGAGGTGGGCGTGTGGTGGTGGACCCAGCACCTGCTGCTGGCCGCGCGCGTCCCCTGGCTGCCCCTGCTGCCCGGGGCGGTCCTCACCGCGGTGGCGCTGACCGCACTGACGGTGATCGCGAAGCTGTACGTGCCCACCGCGCTCAACCGCAGCCTGGAGCGGTACGGGTCGCTGGGTGCGGTCTTCACCGTGCTGTCCTGGCTGATCGCGCTCTGCGTGGTGGTGGCCCTCTGCATCACCGCGGGCGCGGTCATCGCCAGGGAACCAGCCGTGTCCCGACGCCTCGGATCACCCGATCGGCCCAACTCGCTGGAAGCGTGACCCGGCGATACGTTGGTAGTCGGATCTGGAGTTCCCATCACCCGGCGAATCGGAGCATGCTCCGAGGACGGTGGCCGGAATGACTGACGAACAGCACTACGACGTCATCATCATCGGAACCGGTGCGGGCGGTGGCACCCTCGCCCACCGGCTGGCCCCCACCGGAAAACGGATCCTTCTCCTCGAACGCGGCGACTATCTGCCCCGCGAACGCGACAACTGGGAGTCCTCCGCGGTCTTCGTCAAAGGGAAGTACCGCGCTCCGGAGTTCTGGTACGACAAACACGGAAACCAGTTCCCGCCCGAGGTCAACTACTACGTGGGCGGCAACACCAAGTTCTACGGCGCCGCACTCTTCCGTATGCGCCCGGAGGACTTCGGCGAACTCCGGCACCACGACGGCATCTCCCCGGCCTGGCCACTGACCTACGAGGAACTCGAGCCGTACTACACGCAGGCCGAGCACCTCTACCTCGTCCACGGCCGGCACGGCGAGGACCCGACCGAGGGCCCCACCAGCGGCCAGTACGCCCACCCGCCGGTCCAGCACGAGCCGCGCATCCAGCAGCTCAGCCACGATCTGGAGAAACAGGGACTGCACCCCTTCCATCTCCCGATCGGGGTGAACCTCACCCAGGACGACCGGGGGCGGGCCACCCGCACCAGCGCCTGCATCCGCTGCGACCGCGTCGACGGCTTCCCGTGCCTGCTCGGCGCCAAGTCCGACGCGCAGGTCATCTGCGTGGACCCCGCTCTCGAACACGCCAACGTCGAGATGGTCACGCATGCGGACGTGCGGCGCCTCGACACGGACACGACCGGCCGCACCGTCACCTCGGTCGTCGCAACGGTGGGGGACGGGGACGCCGCCACCGTGAAGTTCAGCGCCGACATCGTGGTCGTCGCCTGTGGCGCGGTCAACTCGGCCGTCCTGCTGCTGCGTTCGGCCGACGACCGGCATCCGCGGGGCCTGGCCAACAGCTCGGACGTGGTGGGCCGGCACTACATGCGCCACAACAACCTGGCCCTGATGGCGGTGTCCCTGGAACCCAACGACACCAGGTTCCAGAAGACCCTGGCCCTGCACGACTGGTATCTGGGATCCGACGACTGGGACTACCCCCTCGGCGGCATCCAGATGCTGGGCAAGTCCGACTCCGAGCAGATCCACGGCGAAGCGCCCCGCTGGGCCGGGGCCATAGCCCCCGACATGCCCTTCGAGGTGCTCGCCCACCACGCGGTCGACTTCTGGCTGTGCGGAGAGGATCTCCCCGCGGCCGACAACCGCGTCACCCTGGACCGGGACGGCGGCATCCACCTGGCCCTCGACGAGACGAACAACATCGCCGGGCTGAAGCGCCTGCGGCACAAACTGCACAGCATGCTCAGCCACTTGGGCATGCACGAACACCATCTGCTGCCGCACAGCATCTACCTGCACAAGGGCATGCCCATCGGCGCCACCGCGCATCAGGCGGGCACCGTCCGCTTCGGCCACGACCCCGAAAGCTCCGCGCTCGACGTCAACTGCAAGGCCCACGACCTCGACAACCTCTACGTCGTCGACACGAGCTTCTTCCCGAGCATCGGGGCGGTCAACCCCTCGTTGACCGCCATAGCCAACGCACTGCGCGTCGGCGACCACATCGCGGAGCGACTGCAATGAACTCCAACCACCCGGAAGAAAGCGACATTCGCCACCGCACGCCCCAGGAGCGGGCCGAACGCGGCAAGGCCGCCCGCTCGACCGCGCCCCGCTCCAGCCACGCCGAGTTCGCCCCCACGGCCAAACGGCCCGACCCGGTGGACATCATCGAGGCGCAGTCGGCGACGAGGGTTCCCGAGCTGGTCCCCATCCGCTACGGCCGGATGACCGAGTCGCCGTTCCGCTTCTACCGGGGCGCCGCCGCCATCATGGCCGGAGACCTCGACGACACCCCCCGGTCCGGGATCAGGGCGCAGCTGTGCGGGGACGCGCACCTGCTGAACTTCCGGCTCCTTGCCTCGCCCGAGCGCCGCATGATGTTCGACATCAACGACTTCGACGAGACGCTGCCCGGCCCCTGGGAGTGGGACGTCAAGCGCCTGACCGCGAGTTTCGTCATCGCGGGCCGGGCCAACGACTTCAGCGACAAGGAGCGGGCCCGTATCGTGCGGGCGACCGTGCGGTCCTACCGCGAGTGGATGCGGCGCTTCGCCAAGATGGGCAACCTCGACGTGTGGTACGCCCAGTTCGACGAGGCGTGGGTGCGGCAGCAGTTCGGCCCGCAGCTGAGCGCACGGGCCCGCGACCGCTGGTCGCAGGCCGTGACCAAGGCACGCGGCCGGGACAGCCTCCAGGCCTTCGGCAAGCTCACCCACATCGTCGACGGGCAGACCCGTATCGCCGCCGTTCCGCCGCTGATCACGCCGCTCCAGGACCTGCTCCAGGGCGTGGAGCGCGATGCGCTGGAGAAGGAGGTCCACCGGCTGATCGAACGGTACGGCCACACAGTGCAGCCGGACCGGCGGGCCCTGCTGCAGCAGTACCGGGTCGCCGACATGGCCCGCAAGGTCGTCGGGGTCGGCAGCGTGGGCACCCGCTGCTGGATCGTGCTCCTGCTCGGCCGGGACGACAGGGATCCGCTGCTCCTGCAGGCCAAGGAGGCCGACCAGTCGGTGCTGGCTCCCTTCGCCGGCGCGAGCGCCCATGCGACGCAGGGCGAGAGGGTGGTCTGCGGCCAGCGGCTCATGCAGGCCACCAGCGACATCTTCCTCGGCTGGGAGCGGGTCGACGGGATCGACGGCCGCCGACGTGACTTCTACGTACGGCAGTTGCGGGACTGGAAGGGCATCGCCCAACCCGAGCTGATGGTGCCGGCCGGCATGAAGACCTTCGGCGAGCTGTGCGGCGCCACCCTGGCCCGGGCGCACGCGCGGTCCGGCGACCGGATCGCCATCGCCGCCTATCTGGGCGGGGGCGACTCCTTCGACTGCGCGCTGGCGACCTTCGCCGAGAGCTACGCCGACCAGAACGAGAAGGACCACCAGGCACTCGTCGACGCCGTCCGCTCGGGGCGGGTCAAGGCCGAAGCGGCCTGACCGAGGGACCGGCCGACAAGGGGACCGGCAGACAAGGGCTCGGCAGCCAAGGGCTCGGCAGACAAGGGGACCGAGAAGGGGACCGGCAAGGGGGACCAGCAAGGAGACCCTCATGGATCGCTACCCGCCCATCGCCGACCACGGCCTCGTCGGGGATCTGCAGACCGCGGCCCTGGTGTCGTCCAAGGGCGTGATCGACTGGTTCGCGGCACCGCGTTTCGACTCGCCCAGCGTCTTCGCCGCCCTGCTCGACCACGACGGCGGCGGCCACTTCCTCCTCGCGCCCGAGCATCCCGAGGGCACCTGGAAGCAGCTCTACTACCCGGACACGGCCGTCGTGGTGACCCGCTTCATGTCACCCGACGGAGTCGGCGAGATCCTCGACCACATGCCGGTGCTGACCGGCCCGACGGCGAGCGACCGGCACCAACTGGTGCGTGTCGTACGGGCGGTGCGCGGCACCGTGCGCTTCGGCCTCGAATGCCGGCCGCGTTTCGACTACGGGCGGGCCACCCACGAACTCGACCTGACGGACGGCACCGCGACCTTCCGGGCCCCGGGCACGACCGCCTACCTCCAGGGCGGCATCCCGCTCGAACGGGACGGGCAGGACGTCCGGGGCAGCATCACCCTCCACAACGGCGACGCGGCAGCCGTGGTGTTCACGGTGTGCGCCCAGGACGGGGAGGCGCCGCCGCCACCCACCACCGAACGGATCACCGACGAGCTCTGGAGCAACATCAACTTCTGGCATCGGTGGGTGCGCACCTCGAACTACCACGGCCGCTGGACGGAGATGGTGCACCGCTCGGCGATCACCCTCAAGCTCCTCACCTACGCGCCCACGGGTGCGCCGGTCGCCGCCGCCACGATGGGACTGCCCGAGCAGGTCGGCGGCGAGCGCAACTGGGACTACCGGTACACGTGGGTGCGTGACGGCTCCCTGTCGGTGCGGGCGCTGCTGGACCTCGGCTTCGTTGAGGAGGCGACCCGCTTCACCCACTGGCTCGGCGACCGCCTGGGCGCCCGGGAGGGCCCGGACGACGAACCCCTCCAGATCATGTACCGGGTCGACGGCGACCCGCATCTGACCGAGGAGATCCTGGAGCACTTCGAGGGCTACCGCGGCTCCTACCCGGTGCGGGCCGGCAACGCCGCCTCCGACCAGCTCCAGCTCGACATCTACGGCGAGGCCCTCTACGCCCTGGCCGAGGGCCGCGCGGTCGGCGAACAGGCGGGCTACCACGGGTGGAAGAGCCTGACCCGCACCCTGGACTGGCTCGCCGACTCCTGGGACCGGCCCGACGAAGGCATCTGGGAGACCCGCGGCGGACGCAAGGACTTCACCTACAGCCGAGTGATGTGCTGGGCCGCCTTCGACCGCGGTCTGAAGCTGGCGGCGGAGTTCAGCAGGCCCGCCGACACCGTGCTCTGGACACGGGCCCGCGACGAGATCCTCGAACAGGTCATGGAACGCGGCTGGGACGAGAAGGAGCAGGCCCTGGTCCAGCACTACGGCGGCGCCGTCCTGGACGCCTCCCTGCTGCTGGCCCCCCGGGTGGGTTTCGTGTCACCCCGCAGCCCCGGCTGGCTCAACACGCTCGACGCCATGGAGCGCGTCCTCGTCTCCGACAGCCTCGTCTACCGCTACGACCCCGAGGCCTCGCCCGACGGACTGCGCGGCTCCGAGGGAACGTTCAGCCTGTGCACGTTCCTGTACGTCGACGCCCTGGCCCGCGCGGGCCGGCTCCCGCAGGCCCGCTACACCTTCGAGAAGATGCAGACGTACGCGAACCATGTCGGCCTGTTCGCCGAGGAGATCGGCCCGAGCGGCGAGCAACTCGGCAACTTCCCGCAGGCCTTCACCCATCTCTCCCTCATCATGGCGGCTACGACCCTGGACGAGGCGCTCGACCGCGTTGCGCACTGAACGGCGGGATGCCCGGCCCCTGCGGCAGCAACTCCGTGGTCACGAACGCCACGACAGCGGCGATCACGATCACCGGAACGGTCTCCGAGTTGCCCACCATGAGCACCACCAGCACCACGCAGCTGACGGGCAGCCGGAGCGCGGCGGCGGACGCGGCCGCCATGCCCGCCGCCATGCCCGGAACGACGCCGAGTCCCGGCAGCGGCGACAGGAGCACCCCCATCGCACCGCCCAGGAACAGCGAGGGAAAGACCGGACCGCCGCGCAGGCTGCCCAGACACAGGGAGTAGGCGATGCCCTTGAACACCAGGACGGCCACCAGACTGCCGACCGACCACGCGTGGGGGTGGGCGGCGAGATCGGTCAGGGTGGCCTGGCCCGACAGGGCGACCTCGGCCGGGGAGCGGCCGGTGATGACCGCGTAGAGCGTCGCGCAGCCGCCCGCGGCGAGCGCGCAGAGCATCGTGTTCCGTACGACGTGCCCGGCGACGTAACGTGCCGCGACCCGGCCGCCCATGATGATCCAGTGGACGGCCGCCCCGAGGACGACGGCCATCAGCGTGGACCACACGACGTCGCCGAGGTCGAGGGTGGGCGGAGCGGGCAGCCCGATGTTGAGGCTCTCGGCGTCCAGTCCGGTCCAGTGGCCGAACCCGGTGAAGACGATGGCGCCGACGCCGCCGGCGAGCAGCGCGGGAAGCATCACCACGAACAACTGAGGGCCACCCACTCCGGCCACTTCCATCAGCAGCACGGCCGCCACCAGCGGATTGCCGAAGATCGTGGAGATGGCCGCCGCGGCGCCGGCCGCACCGAGCAGCGCCGTGCTCGACTCGGTCGCGGGAGCACGTACGAGATCACGGAAGACCAGTGCCAGACCACCGCCGAGCGCGATCAGCGGCGCCTCAGGTCCGAGGACGGCACCCAGCGGCAGGCTGGCCAGCGCGGCGAGGGCCACCCCGGGAACGGCCGCTTTCGACGCGCCTCCCGCATGCAGGCCCCCCGCCGGAATGTGCCCGCCCCTGCCGGGAAAACGCAGGACGACCAGGGCGACGACCGCCCCCGACACCAGAGCCAGGGGGAGCGGCCACCACCACGGCGGAGTCGTCCACCCGAGATCGTGCGGCCAGTCCACCCAGATCAGACTCTCCATCTCATGGAGCAGCACGAGAAACCAGAACGCGGCGAACGACACCAGGATCCCGATCACCGCGCAGAACACCAGCGCCCGCAGATACTCGGGCCGACGCAGAATGTCCCTCAACTGGTCGGCTTCCTGGGGCTGGTTCCCCGGAGGGGCCTCGGCGGCCTCTCCTCGCTTCTGCTCGGCGATGACGCTTCTCCTGAGTCTGCTGGGAGACGATTCGGCCAGTGGCAGCGCGAGATTACCCACCGAATCCCGCCATAGGGCTCCGATCCTGACGCAAACGTCCTAAACCACTCCGGATGGACGCGGGGTGAGGGGGAAGTTCAGCGGCGCGACGTACGAACGCGCCCGGGGTCGATCAACAGCGCCGTGCCGCAGCACGAGGCTCCGCCACCCGGTGTCGGGTGGCGGAGCCTGGGTGGTGTGGGTGGGGTGAGGGGCGGACTACGGCTGAACGGGCTTGCCCCGGCCCCAGGACCAGGCGAGGCGGTCGGCGCCGGACTGGTTGGTGGTGGTCAGCCAGGGGCGGGACGGGGGGCCGGTCAGGGTCTGCAGGGAGTAGGTGTCGTCCGTGCGCAGGCCGGGCCAGTACACGGAGCCCATCTTGAGTTCGCGGAACGTGTCGGTGACGGCCTGCAGGTAGTTGATGAAGTTGTTGTCGGGGGTCGGCTTGTTGTAGTCGAAGCCGGTGGTCATCGGGGAGCCGAACTCGTCCGCGACGGTCCGGTTCGCGCAGTCACCGATGCGGACCTTGAGGTCGGCCACCCACTGGTCGTAGGTGGCGTAGTCCTTCCAGAACCCGTAGTGGTGCAGCGACAGATACGTGCCCTTCAGGCGCGGGTCCGCGCAGACGGTCGTGACGTGGTCGTTGTAGCCCGCGCCACTGACGAAGACCCGGTTCCGCGGGACCTGCCGGTACGTGTCCAGCCACTTCGCGGCTATGTCCGCCCACTCCGTGTCGGTGTAGCCGTGCGGCTCGTTCATCGGCTCGAAGTAGACCCGCTTGTCGCTCTTGTAGGCCTTGACCACGGTGTTCCACATGGGCCAGTACGTGGCCGTGTCGTCGATGAAGCCGTCCTTGCGCGGGCCCGTTCCCTCCCAGTAGGAGAGGATCACCTTGAAGCCCTTGTCCGAGGCCGCGTCGATGACTCCGCGATACGACTTCCAGTAACGGTCGTTGACCGTGTACGGGTTGATGGGCAGCCGGACCGTGTTGGCACCGAGGTTCGCGCGGAAGGCCGAGATCACCCTGCTGGCCTTGGTGTACGTCTGGGCGTAGGTGTCGGACGTCGACAGGCCCGACAGCACGACCGGGTCGTCGGCGAAGTTGTCACGCGGGTCCGCCCAGTTCACGCCCTTGAACTGGGTCGTGTCCTTGCTCAGCCCGCTCGTGTGTCCGCCCGTATGTCCACTCGGCGTTGCGCCGGCCGGGCTGGCGGCGACGGTGGTGCCGCTGGTCCCGGCGATCAGGAGCGCCACGAAGGCGGCCCGCAGCCGAGGAGTGAAGCGGGTACCGGCGGGGGTTCTGCGCATCAACTTGCCCTTTCAGAGGATGGCGGCTCGGCGCACGGCTGGAGCCCGCGCGCGGCTGAGGGGCTCGACTTGGGGTGATGTTTACGTAAACATCGAGGCGCCGGAATCGTGGCACCCGGTGCGGCGATCGTCAAGGTTTCCCACGTGTAACAGCCGTTGGGCTGTGGGGTGATGTGAGGTGATGTGCGGGAGTGGAGCGGTTGGAGGGGAGTGGAGCGGGGCTGTTCTGCTCACGGATGTGTTCGCAGGGGGGACTGCCATGTCATCGTCGTTCCGGTGCCGGTACCGGGTTCGTCGGCCTCCTCTGCTTCCGCCGTCGGCTTCCCCTCCCCGTCGTCGAACACCGTCAGGCGTACGCCGGGGCGGCCGTCCGGGAGTGTCGTCGTCGCGTCGATCGAGACGGTGACGCGGGTGGTGCCGGAGCGGCGGGTCGCGGCAGCGAGGGCGGCGCGGAGGGCGGTGAGGAGGCGGGTGGCCACCGGGGCCGGGAGCCGGGCGTCGACCGGTCCCGTGAACTGGACGGAAGGCTGGAAGCCGAGCGCCGCCGCGGCGCCCGCCGTCTCGCGGAGGACCTTGCCCCGGAACGTGGTGGGGGCGTCGGCCGGCGGCTGTTGCAGCGCGAAGATCGCCGTACGAACCTCCTGGACGGTCGACCGGAGTTCCTCGACGGCCCGGCCCAGCATCGCGTGGACCTCGGGGTCCTGCTCCTCGTCGGCGGTGCGGCGCTGGGTGGACTCCAGCATCATGCCGGTCGCGAAGAGCCGCTGTACGACCAGATCGTGCAGGTCACGGGCGATCCGGTCACGGTCCTCGAAGACCGCGAGCCGCTCCCTGCGCTGCTGGGCGTCCGCGAGGACGAGCGCGAGGGCGGCCTGCGAGGCGAACTGCGTGGCCAGCAACTGCTCCACGGACGTGTACGGACGGTCGCCGCGCCGACGCGGGAGGGCAAGGGTGCCGATGAGCCGGCCGCCGGCCTGGAGCGGCAGCAGCATGCTCGGCCCGAACCGGTGCCGTACCTGCGTCGTCATGCGCGGGTCCGTCGCCGAGTCGTCCACGAACACCGGTTCCCCGCCCAGGAGTTGCTCAAGGACCGCGCTGCCCGGCGCGATCGTCGTACCGACGAGGCCGCGCGGGTCGTCGGGCGTCGACGCCGTCACGATCTCCATGCCGCCCTCGTCGGTGGGCTGGAGGATCACCCCGGCCGAGGCGTCGGCGAGCATCCGGGCCCGCTCGGCGACCGTCATCAGCGCGTCGGCAGCCGTCTCGCCGGTGAGCAGTGCCGTGGTCACGGCCGCCGCGCCCTCGATCCAGCGTTCCCGCTGGCGGGCCGTCTCGTGCAGGCGGGCGTTGCCGATCGCGATGCCCGCCTGGGTGGCCAGGACCCGCACCAGCTGCTCGTCCTGGGCCGTGAAGTCTCCGCCTTCGCGCTTCCCGGTGAGGCGGAGGCTTCCGTACGTGTCGTCCCGGACGCGCACCGGTACGTCGAGGCGGCTGTGGGCGGCCCGCCCGGCCGTCGGTGGTTCGGGCGCGCGGAACTCCGTCGGACCGTCGCCGGCGGTGCCGTGCACGGGGTCGGTGGCCTCCAGCGCCGCATGCCGGGCGTCGGTCAGCTCGGCCGCGGTGTCCACGATGTGCTGGAGCGTGGCACGCAGCTCCGGGTCGACGCCGACGCCCAGGACGGCTTCGAGCAGGCGGGGGAGCGGGCCACGGGGAGTGGACGCCTCGGCGGGTTCGGCGGGCTCGGCGGGGTCGGCGGGCTCGGGAGGGTCGGCGGGCTCGGGGGGTTCGGAGGCTTCGCTCATGCGGGCGGCGGAGGGTCCGGTCTCTGCGTACGAGCTGCGTACGGTTCTGTGTGCGGTCTGCGTACGGGGTGGTGTTCAGGTGGCCAGCGGGTCGAGGGCCAGGGGCTCGATCCGGCCCTCCAGCATCGCGCCCAGGCCGAGGACCGCGCACACGTCGGGGCGTTCGGCGATGTGGACCGGCATGCCCGTCGCGTGCCGCAGCATCTGGTCGAGGCCCGGCAGCAGGGCGCTGCCGCCGACCATCATGATCCCGCGGTCGGCGAGGTCGGCCACCAGGTCCGGCGGGCAGACGCGGAGGACCTTGCCGATGCCGTCGAGTACGGCGGTCAGCGGGGTCTGGATCGCGTCGCGCACGGCGGCCGTGTCGACCTGCACGGAACGGGCGAGGCCGGTGGCCACGTCCCGGCCGTGGATCTCGGTGGAGGCGGGGCCGTGCGGGGTGAGCCCGTTCCCGGAGAGGGCGAGCTGCAGGGGCCGTACGGACTGCGACGGGAGCATCAACTCGTGCTGGTGGCGCAGGTGTTGGACGATCGCGTGGTCGATGGCCTCGCCGCCGACGGGGATGCGGGCGGCGGTCACGATCGATCCGAGGGAGAGCACCGCGACCTGGGTCGCGGCGGCCCCGCACACCATGATCATGGTGGCCTCGGGCCGCTCCACGGGCAGCCCGCAGCCGACGCCGGCGGCGATGAGCGTGTCGACGAGTTCGACGCGCCGCGCACCGAGTCCGACGAGCGTCTCGACCGCGGCGCGCTCCGCGAGCGGGTCGGCGTCGTGCGGGGTGCAGATGGCGGCCCGCAGCCGGGGCTTGCGGCGCAGGGCGCGGCGGACCTTGTCGCCGAGCAGCTGGCGGAGCATGCGCTGGGCCATCTCGATGTCGACGACCGTGCCGCCCGAGACGGGCCGTACGACGCGGATGTAGTCGGGCGTGCGGCCCGTCATCTTCTCCGCGAACTCGCCGACGGCGATCAGGGCGCCGGTCTTCGTGTTCACGGCGGCGACGCTCGGCTGGTCCACGACGAGCCCGGCGCCCTTCACGAAGACACGAGTCCTCGCCGCCCCCATGTCGACGGCGAAATGGCAGCGGCGCAACTGCTCCAGGCTGGCGGTCATCGCGGGTCCTCCCGAGAGCACGGACGGTGGGACTCGGCCGGGCGGCGGTCCTCCTTCGCATCGTGGGGGACCTGACGGGGTGTCGCCTTTTGTGGTGGGCCGGGTGGGGTGCCGCTGGATGGGTGGTCTTGGCCGCCGACGGGGGATCAGGCGTTGGGGAGCGACTGGATCAGGGGTGCCCATGAGGCCGTGGTCAGCTCGCAGCCCGCGCGGAGCAGGCGCTGCTTGTGCGGCTCCGAGCGGGTGTAGCCGAGGAAGCGGAGGCCGATGGCGTTCGCGGCGGTCAGCTCGGCGACCGACGAGCCGACCAGTACGGCGTCCGACGGCGACGCGCCGAGCTGGTCCAGGGCCCGCAGGAGGCAGTCGGGGTTCGGCATCAGCCGGGTCAGCTCCTCGGCGCGGCCGTGCACTCCGCCGCTCACCAGGCCGGTCAGCCGCCCGTGGGACTGCAGATACATCCAGACGGCACTCGGCGCGTTGTCCGCGACGACGGCGACGCGCCGGCCGAGGGCGCTGAGCGTGGTGATCAGGGAGTCGGAGAACGGGGTGGCCGTGGCGGTCGAGACGGCCCGCTCCTCGATGCGGTTGAGCCGGCGGCGCAGATCGGCTCCCAGCGGGTGCTCGGCGAACGCCCGCAACAGGTCGAGCGGGTTCGACCGCCCCTCCAGGGGCGACACGGGCGCGCCCCCCGGCGACAGCGGCTCGCCGCTCAGCGCGGCGTCGGGGTGGCGCAGCTCGGCGAGGAGCGCGGCCAGTTCCTGGGTGGCCTGCTCCTCCTTGGCCCGGGTGTAGAGGCGTACGAGGGGGCCGTCGAAGCCGATGAGTACGTGGGGGACGCCGACCAGGAAGGGAGCGGCGGCGTCCGGGGGTGCGGCGAACGACTCGGTCGCGGGTGGGAGGACCGGCGGCTCCGCGTGCGGCTTCAGCCGCACCGAGCATGTCACCGAGAGCCCGGGGACCGGCCAGCTGTGCAGTCCGTTGTGCAGCGCGCCCCGCTTGGGCACACGGTCGACCGGATGACGACGGGTGACGCGGCCGACCTCTTTGACGACGTGGTCGAGGAGGCGTTCGGGCACGTTGCCGGTGTCGCCGCCCATGAACGCCACCGGGTCGTCGACGTGCCAGGCCAGCTCCACGGACGCGGTGAAGGTTCCGCCGCGGGAGCTGGGGAGCGAGAGCCGGTGCACGGACTGCTGGGGGGTGAGGTCGACCTCGTAGTACGCGATCGGCGGGTCCGAGGCCGGTGTGCCGTCGAGCCGGTCGGGGTCGAGGAGCGTCAGCGCGCCGTCGGCGGGCCGGACGACGACGGCGGTGCGGCCGGGCTCCGGGAGGGGGATCCACCTGGGGGGCCGGGTGACGAACGGGCCGCGGACGAGGTCGCGTTGCTCGGTCCCGGGGTCCGGGACGAGCTCCGGGAGGTTCAGGGGGCAGTACCAGGCGAGGACCGGACCCGGCGGACCGTCGGCCTTGACCGGATGCAACGGACGGAAACGGAGGAGGTCGATGGGGAGGTCGCTGTTCGTGAGCTCCTCGTACAGGACGGGGGAGAGGACGACCGCGATGTCCGACCGCTCCGGTGCCGGCAGAGAATCCGGTGTGGGGGGCTGCGCGCCGTGCCAGAACGTCAGCCGGACCCTGGGCGGGTCGTCTGCCTCCAGGAGGATGCCCGGCAGGTTGCGCAGGGTCGCGTTCAGCACGGGCAGTACGGACCGTACGGAAGCCTCGGCAGCGGTGAACACGAAGTGGCCGTTGTCGTCGGAGCGCATGTCGTAGTCGTCGGGAGCCCAGCCGCTGAGCGAGAGCAGCCGGACCAGGGAGGGGGCGAGCCTGCTGTGAGCCCCCGGGCGGTCGTCCGCGTCCGCGCACTCCATCGTGATGGTCGGCCGGCCGGCGTCCGCGACGCGGCCCAGGTTCCTGAGGGCGAGGACTCGCAGTCGGCGGAAGTCCTCGTGCTCGGGGTGCGTACGGAGCAGCTCGTCCAGGTCGGTGGCCGCGCGCTCGAAGTGGCCCAGTTCCAGGTCGAGTTCGGCACGGGTGGCGTAGAGCGAGAGGCGCAGGGCGCGCAGGCGGGTGCGGGTCGCCTCGGCGGCGGGGCCGGGGACGCCGTCGAGGGGTTCGCCGTACCAGAGGTCGAGGGCGCGTTGGACGGCGTCGCGGGCCGCCGTCGGATCACCGTCCTCGCGACGGGACTTCGCGTCGGCGACGAGCTCTTCGCACTGCTCCACATCGATGGTGCCGAGCCCCGCGTGCAGGGCGTAGCCGTCTGCGGTGGTGGCCAGGACGCCGGGTCCCAGGGTCTTTCGGAGGGCGGAGGCGTAAGTGGACAGGAGGCGTCCCGGGTTCTGCGGAGGGTGGTTGCCCCACAGCCCCTCGGTCAGCTCGGCGTGCGTCACCGGCCTGCCGTTGCGGAGCAGCAGCCGGCAGAGAAGGGCCTGCTCCTGGGGGGAGTTCGCGGGCTGGGAGAGGTCGCCCTGGTTGATCCGTACCGGTCCGAGCAAGCGGAAGCGGTACCGGTTCGCCGTCACGGTATCCAGTGCGGCGTCGAAGGACGCGGACATGAGAAGGTCGTTTCCACCGCGTTGGGAATAGGCATCCGAAGCGAGCAAGCCACTCAGGGCTTCGGCGAACAGCGGCCGGAACTCCTCGGGAACCTGGACCAGTTCATCCCGTGTCCGCCCTTCGGCAAGCTCCACCAGCAGGCGTCCGAAGTCGTAGAGGTCCCAAGACTCGCCATGTCCCCGCATGCGCTCCAGCGGGAATTGGGTGATCTTGACGGTGCCGTCCGGGAGGATCAGCAGGCCGTTCGGTGTGAGACGACTGTGCGCGATGCCATGCGTGTGCAGAGCCTTGAGGCCTCGCGCGAGTTGCTGTGCCAGGGGTGCGAGCATGGTGAAGGGCAGCCGGAAGGTGTCCTCGGCGGTCAGCTCGGTGAGTGTGACTCCCTCCGCGAATTCCGTGACGAGGTACGCGACATCGTCCTCGACGCCGAAGTCGTGGACGCCGATCACGTTGACGTGCTCGATGGCAGCGAGAATGCGCGCGGTGTTCAGGAAGCTCTCGTGCCGTTCCGGCCTGATGGAGTACGGGTATACGGCGACCACCCGTCCGGACCGCGTGTCCTCCGCCCGCATCACCTGCTTGCTCCGCCCCAACCGCCCCACGAGCCGATACCTGCCCAGCACGAGCCCGGCGGTGTCGACGGCGGCCGGCTTCGGTGGGGCCCCGCCCATCCTCCGTACGCTCTCCTCCCGTACCGATGCGAACGGCTCGCCGTCGGCCGTGATGTCCCCGGGGCCCGGCACGGCGACGCGGAAATCACCGGATGCCACTCCCGCCCTCGCGTCGATCAACGCGCCCACCCTCGCGGTGAGTTCGGAGGTGCGGCCGAGTGCCGTGCGGGGGAGTGTGCGGCGCAGCAGTTCGCGTACGCCGGGGCGGAAGACGTACGAACCCGCCGTCCCCGGGACCGCGATCAGGGCGCCGCTGAGGATCACCTCGGCGAGGTGCTGCGGCTGGGGGTTCCTCTCGATCGCCGCGTGGACCAGGCGCATGACGGGCAACTCGGCGCGCCCGACGGCGAGATGACCGGCCAGCCGGAAGGCCTCGGGGGAGGCGAGAGAGCGGAAGCGGAGCAACAGCTCCTCGGGGGAGAGCTGTTCGACATCGCTGCGGCCCCATTCGTCGACCGGCGCGGGGGGTGGTGCGGTACCCAACAGGCCTACCGCGCCCGGGAGTCGGACCCCGCCCGCCACCAGCGCCGACCAGTTCGCCAGCCAGGGCGCCGAGGCCTCCAGGACGGGGAGGGGGAGCACGTCCCGGGGGAGGTCCTCCATGGCGTACGAGTCCACGTCGTACGCGGAGTTGGGCACGGCGGGCCCCGGCGCGGCGAGCCGGGCGGTCGTGGCGGGCAGCGCGGTGGTGCGCCACAGGCGTTCCGGGAGCGGCTGGACCACGGCGACCGGCATCCTGGCCGACCAGCGGCGCAGCGTGGCGTACCAGCGGGTGCCCGCCGGGCCGTCCCGCCACTGCGGGCCCATGCAGTCGCTGATCAGCAGGGTGACCGTACGCCCGTCCGCGTACGCCTCCTGCGAGCCGGGGCGGCGTACCGTGCCGTCGGTCTCCAGCCGGTGCAGCTCCACCGTGCGGAAGATGCCCGACTGGGCGAGGGCCGCGTGCAGTTCGCGGACGAGCGGGCGCCAGATCGGCATCGTCGGGCCGGTGTCGTGCACGAGGTGGAGCGTCAGCCAGCGCTCGGTCGCGGGGCGCAGCACCGGCAGCCACCACTGGGGGGCGGCTCCGAGCCGGGCGATCCGGTGCGCGGTCGCCGACTCGTCCAGTTCCTGTCCGAACGGGGCGGGGGCGCGCCGCTTCAGGGGGCGGAGGGCGCGTTGGAGTTTCAGGGGGTGGGGGAGCATCGGTGGCGCGGGGGCCAGGAGCGAGGTGTGTGAGGTGTTGGTGTTCGGGGTGTCCGCCGGGGATGCGTCTGCCGGGGTGGGCGTGCCGGGGAGGTGCAGCGGGACCCTGCTGTTGGGGGGCTCGGGGATTTCGGGATGGTCGGGGTTCGGTTGTGTTGGTGCGGGTGGGTGAGGGCTGGGTGCGCGGTTCCTCGCGCCCCTGAAGGCAGGGGGTGCCGAGTCGGAATCCGAGGCCGGGCCCGGGCCCGAGTGGGCCGAGGGCGTGGCCGGAGCCTCGGTCTCGGGGGCCTTCATGTGGCCTGCCAGCCACAGCAGTTCGGCCAGTTCTTCCGAGGTGGGGGACGGGCCGGCGCCGGCCTCCGCCAGGACGTCGGCCAGGCGGGCGGCGCCGGTGTGAGTGCCGGAACCGGCGTCGGCCTCAGAAGGCATCCGATTCGTCCCCCGTACGGCTCAGATACGGCATCAGCTGCTCCGCGAGGTCGTCGCGTGATGACGCGTCGATGCCCGCCGTGCCCGTGAGGTAGATGGCGTTGAGGAGTTGGTCCGTGGCCAGCTCGCCGTCCGTGCCGCGGGACAGGAAGCGGTCGATCAACTCCCGTGCGCGTGCGTCCGGTTCGCCGAGGTGGGCGCGGACGATGCTCTCCAGGTGGGCGGCGCGCGGCTGGTGGAGTTCCAAGCGGACGCAGCGGCGGAGGAAGGCGGGTGGGAACTCCCGTTCGCCGTTGCTGGTGAGGACCACGAAGGGGAAGGCGCGGCAGCGGACACGGCCGCGTGAGACCTCGACCCGTTCGTCCGTGCCGTCGACCATGACCTTGGCGGAGGGGGTGTGCCGGGCGGCGCGGACCAGCTCCGGGATCTCGTACTGGCCCTCCTCCAGGATGTTGAGGAGGTCGTTCGGCAGGTCCAGGTCGCACTTGTCGATCTCGTCGATCAGCAGGGCGCGCGGACGGCCGTACGGAAGGAGCGCCGTGCCGAGCGGGCCCAGGCGCAGATGGTCCTGGAGACCGCCGTCGGTGGGGAGTTCGGCGCCCGGCGGCACATCGTGTGCGGCGTCCGGCGGTACCTCTCGTGCGGCGGCGCGTCCTGCCGCGTACAGGCGGGAGAGCGGATCGTACTGGTAGAGGCCGTCGTGGAGCGTGGCGCGGCTGGTGATGTTCCAGCGCAGGACGGGGCCGAGCCGCAACTCCCTTGCCACCGCGTACGCGAGGCTCGACTTGCCGCTGCCGGGCGGGCCCGTCACCAGGAGCGGGCGGCGCAAGTACAGGGCCGCGTTGACCAGTTGGACCGCCCGGTCCGTGGCGCGGTAGGTGCGGGCGCGGTGCCGACGGTCCGGGGAGGTCGCCGAGGCGTCGTCGTCCTCGGCGGGGGTCTCCAGCTCCGGGCCGCCGTCGAAGGCGCGCCAAGGTGGTGGCGCGGGCAACTCGGCGACACCGTCGTGCGGTTCGCTCGTACCCGTGTAGACGGGCCACAGGGACATGGTCTCTCCGAACGTGTTCCGTGTTCCGTTGTGCGATTCCGTGCTTCAGTCGACGGCTTCGGGCCGCCTTTCATCAACCGATTTCCATCGGCCCCCTCAGCCGACGGGGTTGTGTGCGTAGGCGACGGGGTCGGGCAGGCATTCGGGGTCCTCCCAGAGGAGTGCCAGGTCGTGCGCCCAGTGCGGCTCCACGGTGCCGGAGGCGTACGCCGTCTCGCGCAACTCATGGACGTACTGCGGAAGTTCATGAGCCGGCAGGTCCGCCAGGTGTTCGGCGAGGCGGTCCAGGAACTCCGAGCCCGGGCAGTCCGCGGGCCGCCCGCACCGGTGCTCGCCCCGGCAGCCGGTGCGAGGCCACAGCATCACCGGCACCGCCGCGTTCAGGCTCGCCTGGAACAGCCGTCTGACGCTGTCCGCGCGGGGCGGCGTACCGAAGCCCACCATGTCGGCGTCCCGGCGCAGGTCGATGGTCAGTTTCACCTGGTCCTGGCCGACGGCCCAGCAGTCGATGCGGTGGAGTCTGGAGGCCGGCCGTGCGTCCAGGGTCCGCCACTTCTGTCTCAGCTTGTGCTGAAGACCGCCGCTGCGCCGCCGCTCCAGGTCCATCACGACGAGCGGCGCGAAGGAGCCGAGCGGGCTGTCGTCGTCGGCGCTGCGCTTCCAGCGCGCCACGTCCGCGTTGAGCCAGCGGCGCGGCAGCACGAAGGCGATCAACTCCCTTGCACCCGGCTCCAGTTCGTGGAAGGCCTCGTCGATGCGCTGCAGCGCGTACGGGCGTACGCGGTCCGCCGGGAGGCGGCGGGAGCCGACCACCCGGCGGTGCCGGTCGTTGTACGCGGACACCTCGACGAGGAAGTCCCGGTTGCCCGAGCCGCTGGGGGCGATCTCCACGAGGATCGGTGACCAGGTGTGCGCCGTGGAACTCGGGCGGGGGGTCGCGGGCGCGTGTGCGGGGGCCGGGGCGCGGTGGGCCCCTGGGTGCGGCCAGCTTCGTAGTGCGGCCCGGAGCCGGGTGTCGTCCACGAAGTCGGCGAGGCGGGTCGCGAAGCGGGGGGTGGCTTCCGGGTCCGGGACCTCCGAGAGGAGGTACCAGGCGGCGGACCAGAGGGAGCCGAAGCCGTGCGGGGGGAGAGGCGGGCCCAGGGGGCCCACCGCGTCCAGGTACAGGCGTTCGGGGCTGTACTCCGGGGGGCGGGCGGTTCGGTTGGGTGTCCGGTGCGGGTCTGTCGGGGTCGGGTGCGCAGCTCCCCGCGCCCCTGAAGGGGCGGTGTGCCTCGGCCCGGTTGTCCCCTGCAGCAGCTCCGCCGCCTCAAGCAGACGGCGCAGACGTTCCTTCTGGGGCTGGTCGTAGTCCGGGGTGGGGATCAGGTCGCCGAGGCGGGGCCAGTAGCGGGCCATGATCTGGGTGGGGAGCATGCGGCCGTTGCGGATCTCGGGGCTGCGGGAGGCGGCGGAGACCATGCCCACGACGCGGCCGGTGTCGGCGAGGGTCACCGCGGCGCCGCTGAAGCCCGGGGCCAGCGGCTGGCCGTGCGCGGCCCACGCCTCCAGCTGGACCCACTCGCCGGCGATCAACTGGTCGGCGGTGGCCCGGTATTCGGCGAGCGTGCCCTCGTCGTACCGCTTCGGGAAGCCGTACGCGAGGAGCCTGCGCGGGGGGTTCCCGTACGCGTCGGAGGGTGTCGCGAACTCGGCCGGTTTCAACGACACCGGGCGGTCCAGTTCGAGTACGGCCAGGTCGCCCGGGTCGGTGTCACGGCCGTCCCAGCCGCCGTGCGCGATCACCCGGGCGGGCACCTCTTCCTCGCCGCCCTGTGCGAAGGACACGGCGATCGGGGCCGTTTCGCTGTGCGCGACGACATGGGCGCAGGTCAGGACGTGCTGCTCGGTGACCAGGAAGCCGGCGCCGGTGTCGCGTCCGCAGTTGATTCTCGCGTGCCAGGAAGCGCTGCTCATGAGACCGGGGTGGCCTCGGGGGAGCCGGGGGCGGCGGCGAGCTCGGGGGAGCCATCGGTTCCACCGGATGCGCCGGACCCAGCGGGTGACCAGGAGAGCTTGACGACGAGATGGCCCTCGACCGCGCTCTTGGCGATCAACGCGCCCGCCTCCGCGGTCAGTTTGACCCCGAACTCGATCTCCACGGTGTCGGGCTTCAGTGAGCCGTCCCGGAAGACCCGGAGTGCCGACTCGGCGGCGGCCCGCACCCCTTCGAGGGAGCCTTCGAACGTACGGGCCGCCTGGACCGTGCCGTCCGCGCGCGCGACCAGCCGGGAGCCGGACTCGTCCTCGACGCCTTCGACGACGATCACGGCACCGTCGTCGGTCTTGAACTCCACTAAACCGTCCATGGTGTGGCAGAACCCCCGTCGTCCGTTACTGCTGACCCACCCATTGTCACGGACGGTACTTGGCGCTGTCGCGGTCTCCACAGGTCGTACACCGACTCTCTGGCGGAAAACCGCCAGGGCAGCTTTCCGCCAAGTCCGGTCGGCACCGCCGTAACACCGGCCACCCGAGACTCTTCGCAGCACCCGGGCACCACCCCGGTCCGAGAAGCATCCGCGTAGAACCCGCGATGAATCCGAGATGAGAGAGGTACGGATGACCAGAGGATCCGCGAGACGTGGGGCGGCGCTCGCGTCGGCCGGGCTCGTGCTCGCGCTGCTGCCCGTGGGCGGGGCCGAGGCACAGGACGCCGAGGCACAGGACCCCGGAACCAAGGCCCGTACCCGTGGGGCCGCCGCCTCCGCCGCCCACACCGTCACCCTCGTCACCGGAGACAAGGTGACCGTCACCGACCTCGACGGCGGCCGGAGGACGGTCACCGTCGAACGGCCGCGGGGCGCCACCGGAGCCGTCCGTACGCAGACGGCGAACGGCGCCGTCACCGTCGTACCGGATGAGGCGCTGCCCTATCTGCGGGCGGGAACCCTCGACCAACGGCTGTTCGACGTCAGCGAGTTGATACGGCAGGGCCTCACGGACGGCAAGACCGGCGAACTGCCGCTGATCGTCACGTACGAGAAGGGCGCGCGCGTGGCGACTCCGCGCGGGGCCGAGAAGACGCGTGGGCTGCCCAGCGTCCGCGGGGCGGCCGTCGACGCCGACAAGGGGCGGACGTTCTGGCGGGCGCTGACCCGGCAGGACGGGATCGACAAGGTCTGGCTCGACGGGCGGGTCCGCGCCGACATGGCCGAAAGTAATGCCCAGATCGGTACGCCGGAGGCGTGGGAGGCGGGGCTGACCGGCAAGGGCGTCACGGTCGCCGTGCTGGACACGGGGGTGGACGTCGGCCATCCCGACCTCGACGGGCGGGTCTCCGCTACCCGGAGTTTCATCGAGGGCGAGGAGGTCGCCGACCGCAACGGCCATGGCACGCACGTCACTTCGACCGTCGGCGGCAGCGGCGCCGCGTCCGACGGCAAGGAGAAGGGCGTCGCGCCCGGCGCCACGCTCGCCGTCGGGAAGGTCCTCAGCGACCAGGGCTCCGGCAGCGAGTCGCAGATCATCGCGGGCATGGAGTGGGCCGCGCGGGACGTCGGCGCCGAGGTCGTCTCGATGAGCCTCGGCTCGACCGAGCCCAGCGACGGCACCGACCCCATGGCCCAGGCCGTCGAGACCCTCTCGAAGGAGACCGGCGCCCTCTTCGTCGTCGCCGCGGGCAACACCGGCGCCCCCTCGTCCATCGGCTCGCCCGGCGCCGCCGACTCCGCGCTGACCGTCGGCGCGGTCGACTCCGCCGACGAGGCCGCGTACTTCACCAGCGCGGGCCCGCGGTACGGCGACAACGCCCTGAAGCCCGACCTGTCCGCCCCGGGCGTCGACATCCTCGCCGCCCGCTCCCGTCTCGCGGCCGGCAGCGGCGACTACACCGCCATGAGCGGTACGTCGATGGCGACACCGCATGTCGCGGGCGTCGCCGCGCTCCTCGCCGAGCGGCACCCCGACTGGACCGGCGCTCAGCTGAAGAACGCGCTGATGTCGACATCGAAGCAACTCGATGCCTCCGCCTATGTGTTGGGTGCCGGACGAGTGAGCGTGCCGGAGGCCGTGAAGGCCGACGTCACCGCCACGGGAAGTGCCGATCTGGGCTTCTACCAGTGGCCCTACGAGTCGAACGAGCCGGTCACCAGGACCGTCACCTACACCAACTCCTCCGACACGGCAGTCGAGTTGAGCCTCGCCGTGCGAGGAGCGCCCGACGGGGTCGCGACACTCGCCGACTCCACGCTGACCGTGCCCGCGCACGGGACGGCCGCCACGACCGTGACCGGGGACGGGGGCAAGGCCCCGGTGGGCAACACCAGCGGGCAGATCGTGGCCTCGGCGGCGGACGGCACGACCGTCGCGCACACCGCCTTCGGCCTGGTCAAGGAGGAGGAGCGGTACACGCTCACCGTCCACGTCAAGGACCGTGCCGGGGACGCGACCGCCGCCGACCTCGTCGTGCAACGGCTCGCCGAGGGCGTCGACCCGTTCCCGGCCCCGGTCGGTGACTCCGGCACGGTGGAACTGCGGCTGAAGCCCGGCACGTACAGCCTGAACACCTTCCTCGACGTACGCGGCAGCCGTGGCGCCGACTCGCTCGGGCTCGGCTTTCTCGCCGCACCCGAGATCGACCTCGACCGGGACCGTGAAATCACTCTGGACGGACGCAGGTTGAGGGAGGTCGCGGCCCGTGTCGACCGGCGGACCGAGACCCGGCAGCTGCTCATGGAGTACGACCGCGCGGCCAACGGCTCGGACCTCTTCGGGGCCGTCCAGGTGCCGGTCAAGTACGACAGCGTCTTCGCGGCACCCACGGCGAAGGTGACGAAGGGCAGCTTCGAGTACCGGACCGTGTGGCGGCTCGGGAAGCCGATGCTGGAGGTCAAGGGGGTCGGGGAGGCCGTCGCCCAGCCCGGGGGCACGCTCGTCGAGGGGCGCCGCAAGCTGCCGCTCGTCGATGTCGGCACCGGGGAATACGGCGGAAAGGACGTACGCGGCAAGGCAGTTCTCGTCCGGATACGGGAGGGGGCGGAGCCCGCCGCGATCGCGCAGGCCGCCCAGGACGCGGGAGCCGAGGCCCTGTTCGTCACGGACGACGTGCCCGGACGGCTCAACGCCTGGTTCGGCACCGACGACAACGCCGACCGACCGCTCCAGATCGCCACGGTCAACGCGGCGGACGCGGCCCGACTGCGCGCGGCCAGGAAGGCCGAGACGAACGGGACCCGCAACACGCCCTACACGTACGACCTTTCGGAAGGGCATCGCGGGAGCATCCCGGCCCGGGACCTGACGTACGAGCCCTCGCGAGGCCAACTCGCCGTGCTGGACACCAGGTTCCATGCCGTGAAGCCCGTGTCCGGAAGCGAGTTCCGGTACTCGCTCACCGACGACTCCTTCCCCATCGGCATCGGCTTCCAGGAGCGGATCGACTTCCCGGCCGAGCGCACCGAGTACGTGTCCACCGGACCCGGCCAGCTGTGGCACGAGTCCGTCAACGTCGGCGCCGGGGACCTGGAGGAGCGCAGCGGCCTCGTCCGCTACCGCGGGGGCACGCATCCGGACCTCGACTGGTTCCGGCCCGTCTGGCAGCCGTGGCTCGGCAGCGGGCTCGGCTGGGGGCAGCAACGGGCGGGCGGCCGGCTGCAGTTCAACACCCCGGGCTGGGGCGACTCCGGACCCGACCACACGGGCTTCGGCAACGTGTGGAGCGACGAGACCGGCATGACCCAGTTCACCGAGGTGTACCTCGACGGGGAACTGGTCGACCGGCGGATGAGCTCCGGCGTCTACGTCTCGGACGCCCCCGCCGACGAGCACATGTACAAGGTCGTCACGGACACGACGCTGGACGCGGACCGCTGGAAGCTCTCCACCAAGGGCCACTCCGAGTGGACGTTCCGGTCGGCGGCCACACCCGAGGACCGCTGGACCGTACTGCCGCTGCTCAACCTCGGCTTCGACGTCGACACGGACCTCGCGGGGAACGTGCGGGGCGGGAGCCGGCTGCCGGTGGGGATCCACTCCTCGTACGTGGCGGGCGCGACGGACACCGGCGCCACGGGGACCATCGGCGGCGGCAAGCTCGAAGTCTCCTACGACGACGGGAAGTCGTGGCGGACTGTACGGCTGTCCGAAGCCGACTCCGGTTCGGCCGGGGCCGTCTGGAAGGGGACGGTCACCGTGCCGCGCGGCACGGAGTACGTGTCGCTGCGGGCCTCGGCGAGCGACGACCGGGGTGGTTCGGTGACGCAGGAGATCGTCCGGGCGGTGGGCGTGCGGTAGGCACGGCACGGACCGTACGGGCGCGGACGGCGCCGCCTCCCCCTGGGGCCGGGAGGCGGCGCCTTCGCTCTTGGAACGGCCCGGCTATGGCTGGGGCTTCGGTGGTTCCACGATGCCGCGTACGACGCCGAGGTCCACCAAGTCCTGTGGGCGGATGCGGAGTTGGTCCGCCGTGGCGCGTACCTCCTCCGGCGGTCGCTTGAGGATGGCCGCCGCGAGCTCGGGCGCGATGACGGAGAAGTAACTGTCCGGCGTGGCCCAGGTGTTGTCCGGTGCGGCGAGGGCCAGCGCGCCGCCCGAGCCGCCCTCGCCGATCAGCAGCGTGGTGACGGGTGTTCGGGCGGCGGCCACGGCTCCGAACACGTCCGCGATCGCCGCGCCCGCGCCCTGCCGCTCCGCCTCCGCGTCGTTGGCGGCACCCGGGGTGTCCACCAACGTCAGTACGGGGATACGGAGTCGGTCCGCGAGCCGGATCAGCCGGGCGGCGGTGCGGTAGCCGGCGGGGCGGGTGGCCGTGCCGGTCTGGGCCGCGTAGGCGACCGTACGGCCGTCGTCCTTCAGTACGCCGAATCCGCAGAGCATCCCGTCGTCCGTGCCGCCGCAGCGGTCGCCGCTGATCGCCGCTCGACGGGTGAGGTATGCGTCCAAGTAGCCAATCGCGCGCGGGCGTTGCGGGGAACGGGCGTTGCCCACCGCCTCCCAGCCGGTGGCCGGCAGGTCGGTGTCGGCCAGGGCGGGCGGGGGCGGGACCGGCTCGGCCGACGGGTGGCTCAACAGGTGCAGCCACAGCCCCAGCAGCCCGGGCAACTCCGCCGGTGGCACCACCGCGTCGACCGCTCCCGCCGCCAGCTGCGCCTCCGCCGTGTACGCCGCCGGGTCGGCGTCGGGCGGGCGTACGCGTGAGCCCGCGAAGCCGACCTGGGCGCCCGGCAGGGCGAGGACGACATCGGCGCCCGCGCCCAGGGTTGCCCAGCCGCCGCCGGTCGTGGGATCGCGCAGGACCGCGATCTGCGGCAGACCGGCCTCGCGTGTGAGCGTCGACTGCCGTGCCACGCGCTGGAGTTGGACCAGGGCCCGCATGCCCTCCTGCATCCGACTGCCGCCCGTGGCGACGAGGGAGACGACCGGGAGCCGGTGCTCGCGCGCGTACCCGTAGGCAGCCTCCAGCCGATCACCCGTGCGCTCGCCCAGCGATCCGCCGAGGAAGCCGAACTCGAAGGAGATGAGTACGGTTGCCGTCCCGCCGATCGTCGCCGTACCGCAGACGACCGACTCCTCCTCACCCGTGCGGGCGGCGGCGCGGGCGCGCGAGGCGTCGTAACCCTGCCAGGACAGGGGCCCGTCCGGGCCGAATTTCCGGGTGGGGTCTGATGAGTCTGAGGCGTCTGCGGGGTTTGCGTGGACGGGGCTTGTGGGGCCGGGCAGTTCGGTGAACCCGGACGTGACCAGGGCGATCGCCTCGCGGGCCGTGTAACGCGGGACGTCCTCAGTCATGGGTCAGCGCACGCTTCATGATCTTGCCCATGTCGTTGCGGGGCAGGGCGTCGAGGTGGTGGACGACGCGGGGCCGCTTGTGGGGTGCGAGGCGGCGGGCCACATGGTCGGCCAACTCGTCGACGGTGGGCGGTGATTGGAAATCCGCGGGCACGATCCACGCCACGATCCGCTCACCCAGGTCGGCGTCCGGTTCACCGGTGACCGCGGCCTCGCGCACGCCCGGGTGTTCCAGCAGCGCGTTCTCGATCTCGCCCGCCCCGATCTTGTAACCACCGCTCTTGATCAGGTCGGTGGCCTTCCGGCCGACGATGCGTACGTAGCCGTCGGGGTCGCGCACCGCCATGTCGCCGGTGCGGAACCAGCCGTCCTCGGTGAAGGCCGCCGCGGTCGCCTCGGGGCGGTTCAGATACTCGGTGAAGAGGTTCGGCCCGCGGACCTGGATCTCGCCGACGGTCTCGCCGTCGTACGCCTCGACGGCCGTCGTCCCGTCCTCCTCCGTCAGCCGCAGTTCGACGCCCGGCAGCGGGACGCCGACCGTGCCCGCGCGCGGCTCACCGTCGGCGCGGACGCTGGTGTTCATCAGGGTCTCCGTCATCCCGTACCGCTCGATGACGCGTCGCCCGGTCGCCTGCGCGATCCGCTCGTGGTCGTGCACGGGCAGGGCCGCCGACCCCGACACGAGCAGCCGCGCCCTGGACAGGGCCTTCGCGAGCGCGGGGTCGTCGGGCAGGGTCTCGGCGATCCGGTGGTACATCGTCGGCACCCCGAACAGCATGGTGGCGCCGCCCTCGCCCAACTCCCGTGTCACACCCGCCGTTTCGAAGCGGCCGAGATGCCGTACGGATCCGCCGCGGCGCAGCGGGCCGAGGATGCCCAGGATCAGGCCGTGCACATGGAAGAGGGGGAGACCGTGCACGAGGACGTCGTCACCGGTCCACTGCCAGGCGTCCGCGAGGGCGTCGAGGGTGGTGGCGATGGCCCGGCGGGGGATGACGGCGCCCTTCGGGGGGCCGGTGGTGCCGGAGGTGTAGACGATCAGGGCGGGGGTTCCGGGGTCCGGGGCGCCCGGGGAAGGGAGGCCGGCGGCGGGGGCGCTGGTGTCGATGTCGATGTCCAGCCGCTCCAACGCGGCGAGTGCGGGCGGGAGTTGGGTGCCCTGTGCGGCTAGCACCAGTGTCGGGGCGCTGTCCGACACGATGTGCCCCAGCTCGCTCTCGCCCGACTTCGGATTGAGCGGCACGGCGGGGACGCCGGCCACTAGCGCGGCGACCACGGCGACAGCGGTCTCCAGGGTGGGGGTGGCCCAGACGGCGATCCGGCCCGCCTCGGCGACTCGGGCGGCGAGGGCGGAGGCGGTGGCCGCGAGTTCGCCGTAGGTCAGGGAGCGGTCGCCGAAGCGCAGGGCGGGCCGGTGCGCGCCGGGGCCGTCCGGGTCCGCCTGGGCCTCGGTCAGGGCCGGGAAGAGATCCGGGGAGAGATCCAGGGAGAGAGGGGACACGCGTCGTACTCCTTTGTCGTTCGTCGAAGGTCGCCCGTAGGGAACCGCCGTAGGAAGCCGCTGCCGAAAGCCGCTGTCCACACGGTTGGCGCGGCCGGTGTCATCCCCAGCCGGGGACCACCAGCGCGAGCCACACCACGGCGGGGACCACGGCCACCACGATCCCTCCGTACATCATCAACTGCCGGAAGAAACGCTCCCGGTCGACGCCGGGTGCCGCCGCGAGCACCAGTGCTCCGTTCGTCGAGAACGGGCTCACGTCCACCACCGTCGCCGACACCGCGAGTGCCGCCACCATGCCGACCGCCCCGATCTCGCCCTGCGCCAGGAACGGCACGGCCAGCGGGATCAGCGCCCCCATGATGCCGACGGACGAGGCGAACGCGGAGACCAGCGCGCCGATGTAGCAGAGGAGCACGGCGGACAGCAGCGGGACGCCGATGTCGCTGACGCCCTCACCGGCCCAGTCGATCGTGCCCATCTCGTCCAGGACGCCGACGTACGTCAGCACACCGCAGATCAGCAGGACCGTCGGCCAGGCGATCTGGGTGACGGCGTTGCGGCTGTCCGCGGGCCAGCAGGTGCTGAGCAGGACGGCGAGGGTGATGGAGGTGAGGCCGGCGTCGAGGTCGAAGGCGAGCACGGCGACGACCAGGGCGACGAGGGCTGCGAGGGTGGCCGTACGGGCGGGGTTGAGCCGGGTGGTGTCGTCCTCGGCTTCCGCCGAACGGTCCTTCTCGCGGTCCTTCTCGCGGTTCTTTTCGCGGTCCTGTTCCAGGTCCTCTTCACGGTCCTTTTCGAGGTCGGCTCCACGGCCCTCGGGCGCGCTCTTCGCCTCGGCGCCCGCGCCGGCCGACGACGAGGCCGAGCCCGCCGAAGAGGCCGCCGACGACGCCGAGGACGACACCGAGGAGGACGCCGGGACCGAGACCGTCTCCGTGACCGATTCGTCGTTCCGCAGCTTCAGCCCGCCGAACAGGACGAACACCACCCCCGCGATCACGAGGTTGACGATGAGCGAGGCGAGGAACAGGGCGATCTCGTTGCCGGGCAGCTTCTCGCGCTCGACGATGCCGTTGACGATCGTCCCGTAGATGCTGATCGGGGAGAAGCCGCCGCCCTGCGCGCCGTGCACCACCATCGCGCCCATCAGCAGCGGGCTGATCTGGTAGCGCGCGGCGAAGCTCAGCGCGATCGGCGCCACGATGGCGACGGCGGCCGGACTGACCGCGCCGATCGCGGTGAGCGCGCCCGTCAGCACGAACATCACCCACGGGATCAGTACGACCCGCCCACGCACGAGCCGGATCGAGGCGTGCACCAGCCAGTCGGTGGTGCCGTTGGCGCGGGCGATCGCGAACAGATAGGTCACGCCGACGAGTACGACGAAGAGGTCGCCGGGGAAACCGGCGAAGATCTTGTCGGCGTCGAAGTCCGCGACCAGTTCGCCGACTCCGTAGGCGGCGGCGAAGGCGAGGGCGCCCATGTTGATGGAGCGGGTGGTGGCGATCACGAACACCACGACGAGCACAAGGATCGAGATCAGTTCGGCGGACATACGGGCTCCCGTCTTTGGGTCCCTTGTCGAGCGGATGGCGAGCGGGGTGGCTGATCGGCCAAGTGGTGATTGGCCAAGTGGCTGAACCACATTGGGTGGTGCTCATGGAGAGCGTCAAGAGAAGTGACGTAAATTGGCTCAGCCACTCATCCACTGGGCCACTTGTCCAAGGAGTCGCTGAGCCGGTCACCCCCGGTGTTACGCTGCGCCCACAGGGGGACGAACCACCCGCAAGAGGTGACAAGGGGGACGGGCATGACCGACGCGCTGCGCCCGATGACGGCCAAGCCGCGCCTGTACGAGCAGGTCCTCGACCGGTTGCGCAGTTACGCGGCCGAGGGCGGCCTGGGTGCGGGCGACCGTCTCCCGCCCGAGCGCGACCTGGCGGCCCGCCTCGGTGTGAGCCGCGCCTCGGTGAAGCAGGCCATCGTGGTCCTGGAGGTGCAGGGCCTGGTCGAGGTCCGCCACGGCGGTGGGACCTACCTGGTCCGCGACACCCTCGACGCCGAACCGGTGGAGCAACTCGTGGAGCGGCGCCGCCGGTTGCCCGATGTGCTCGACGCCCGCGAGGCCCTGGAGACCAAGCTCGCCGAACTGGCCGCCGAGCGCCGCACCGACGAGGACGTCTCCGCCATGGACTCCGCCCTCGTCCACATGCGGGACGAGATCCAGGCGGGCGGACACGGAATCGAGGGCGACCGGCTCTTCCACGCGGCGGTCACGGCCGCCGCGCACAGCGGCATCCTCGCCGAGTTCATGCGCTCCATCGCCGACCAGATCACCGAGAGCCGCCACGAGTCGCTGCGCCAGCCGAGCCGTCCCACCCGTTCACTCACCCAGCACCGCGCGATCTTCGACGCGATCGTCGCCCGGCAACCGGGGCGGGCAGCCGCCGCGATGCGCCGGCACGTACAGACGGTGGCGAGGGTACGACTGCTGGACTGGGACCCGGAGGAGAACGACGAACAGGGCCTCTGACGCCGGTGGTGACGAACAGGGCTTCTGACGGCGGTGGTGACGAACAGGCGCTCTGATGGCCGTGGTTAGGATCCGGTGCCATGACCGCGTCCAGCACCACGCCCCATGTTCCCCCTGCGAACGGGCGAGAGCCCACCATCCTCGCCACCTCCGGCGGTCACCGTGCCGGGGGCGGCCGGACCATGGTGACGTTCAACTCCCTTGTGCATCACGCGGTCGAACTCTCGGGCGCCCACGGCCGCCGCCCCCGCGTCCTGTACGTCGGTACGGCGATAGGCGACGCGGAGCACTTCACGGCCCGTATGACCGAGGCCGCACGGGTGGCGGGCTTCGACCTCACGCCCCTGAACCTCTTCCCGATGCCGAACCTCGACGACGTCGAGGGCACCGTCCTCGACCAGGACGTCGTCTGGGTCATGGGCGGCTCGGTGGCGAACCTTCTCGCGGTCTGGCGGGTGCACGGCCTCGACGACATCTTCCGCCGGGCCTGGCGTTCGGGCGTCGTCCTCAGCGGTGTCAGCGCGGGCTCGATCTGCTGGTTCCAGGGCGGCACCACGGACTCCTTCGGCCCCGAACTCCGCCCGGTCACCGACGCGTTGGGCTTCCTCCCCTACGGCAACGGAGTCCACTACGACACCGACGCCGGCCGCCGCCCCCTGGTCCACGAACTCGTCGCGAACGGCACCCTCCCCGCCACCCACTGCACCGACGACGGAGTGGGCCTGGTCTACCGCGGCACCGAACTGGTCGAAGCGGTCACCGAAGTCCCGGGCAAGGGTGCGTACATCGTGACCCGCGACGGCGACACGGCCGTCGAGGAACGCGTCGAGCCGCGCAGGCTGCCGGATGTCTCCTAGCGTTCCGCGCCCACCTCGCCGCTGATTCCTTCCCTGGTCCGGCCACTGGTCTCGCTATTGATCGCCGCGCAGATAGCGAGTGACCATGGCCACCAGTTCGCTCTCGAACGTCTCGACCGGGATGGTCCGCGGGCCGGCCATGAGCATGTGCGTGTTCATCTCCACGGTGGTCACGATCAGTTCGGCCGCGGTGTCGAGGTCCTGTACGTGGACGTCCGGATGCCGGGCGAGCAGGTCGCGCACCTGGCCGACGCGGTGCTTTCCGTGCCGGTCGATCGTGTCGAGCACTTCCTGCGAGAAGGACGCCTCCTCGATCATGATCCGCAGCAGCTGCGGATCGTCGCGGTGGTTGTCGATCGCGTCGCGGACCAGTGCCCGCACTGTCGCCTCCAAGGTCCCGGCCGACAGGTCGAGCTCGTCGGCCTGTGTCCACGTGCCACGGTCGATGTGCCGCACCAGCAGTTCGGCCAGGATGGCGTCCTTGTTCGGGAAGTACTGGTACAGCGAGCCGATGGAGACGCGGGCGCGCTCGGCGATGCGGTTGGTGGTGCCCGCCGCGTAACCGTGCTCGGCGAAAACGTGAGCAGCGGCGGTGAGGATGCGGTCGCGGGTGAGCTCCGCGCGCACCTGGCGGGGCTTGCGACGTGCCTGAAGACGGCGGTCGGCCGACGTCATCCGGGGTCCTCCTCAAGGCGCGAAAAGCGAGTAGCCAAAGAGCTGAGCTATTGCTCACAATAGTGCCATGACCTGCGAAAACAAGGCCACGTCCGATGTGCGGGAGAACCTGCCGAGCGCCCTGTGCCGGCTGACGACGGCGGACGAGGTCGAGTCGACCGTCGGCCTCCCGGCGTCGGCGGTCATGCTCAAGCAGATCAGCGCCCTGGACGAGGGCTGCCGGACCGTCCTCGCCCGGTGTCCGATCGCGGCCTTCGGCTACCGGGACGCCGACGGGACCAGCAGGACGACCTTCATCGGCGGCACACCGGGGTTCGTACGGGTCCACTCGCCCACGCGGATGTCGTTCTCCCTGCCCGAGCCGGGCGACCCGCACGGTCCGGTCTCGTTCTTCTTCCTGCTGCCGGGCGTAGGGGAGATTCTGCGCGTCAACGGTTCGGTGGCCGCACGGAAGGGCGCGGAGACGACCGTCGACATCGCGGAGGCGTACGTGCACTGCGCACAGGCCGTCCTCCGGTCCTGTCTGTGGCAGTCGCCCGCCCCGGCCGAGTCGGTCGCTCCTGCCACCCCGGTCGCTCCTGCCGCCTCGGCCGCCGAGTTCGCGGGTGACGGGCCCCTGCGCCGGCCCGGCGTCGCCGAGTTCCTGGCCGCGGCGCCCTTCCTCGCCCTGTCCACCTGGGACGGCTCCGGTGGGAGCGACACGAGTCCGCGCGGGGACCGGCAGGAGGTGGCACGGATCCTGGACGGCCGCACGCTCGTCGTCCCGGACCGGAAGGGCAACAAGCGCGCCGACACGCTCCACAACCTGCTGGCGGACGACCGGCTCTCGTTCGCCGCGCTCGTCCCGGGGCGTACCGGCGTGCTGCACGTCCGCGGACGCGGCGCGATCACCGACGATCCCGCGCTGCTGGAGACGATGGCGCTGCGCGGGATGCCCCCGCACCTGGCGCTGCTCATCGACGTCGAGCACGCCGAGGTGACCGGCAGCGACGCCGTGGCGCGCTCACGGCTGTGGACCCCCGGGGCGCACGTGGACCGCGGCGCGGTGCCGGACCTGATGGCGCTGGCGGGGGAGCACCTCGCCGCCGGTTCGGCCGCGGCCGAGGGCGGGCCACCCGCCTTCCTGCTCAAGGCGGTTGGGGCGATCCCGGGGATGGCCCGGTTGCTGCGGCTGGTGATGAACCGTGCCTACCGTTCCGGGCTGCGGAAGGAGGGTTACGAGGATGTGGAACCCGGAGCGGGCGGCGGTCGGCGCCGTGGCTTCCTGCGCCGCCTCCCTGCCGACGACGGAGGAACCGGGGCCGGAGCGACGGAGAGGCCGCTGCGGGAGGTTCGCATCGCCGAGCTGCGCAAGGAGACACCGAGCGCGGTCACCCTCGTACTCGAGGACGCAGGCAAGGATCTGGAACCGTTCGACTTCCGGCCCGGGCAGTTCTTCACGCTCGTCGCCGACATCGACGGCCGCCCGGTGCGGCGGGCCTACTCGGCCTCGTCGGCGCCCGGTTCGGCCCGGCTGGAGGTCACCGTCAAGCACGTCGAGGGCGGCCGGTTCTCCACCCACGTGCACCGGAGTCTGCGCGTCGGGGACCGCCTCGCGGTGCGCGGCCCGTCGGGGTCCTTCCACACCGGGCCGCAACTCCCGGACGCACCGGATGCCCCCGATGCCCTGGATGCCCCGGGCGAGATCGTGCTCGTAGCGGCGGGCAGCGGTGTGACGCCGATGATGAGCATGATCAGGTCGCGGCTCGCCGTGCGGCAGGGCCGCGACCGGATCGCGCTGCTCTACAGCAGCCGCAGCGCGGACGAGATCATCTTCGCCGACGAGCTGACCCGGCTGGCGAAGGACAATCCCGACCGGCTGACGGTCACCCACGTCCTGACCGGCCGGGACGGCCGGCTCGACGCGGACGGCGTACACCGTTGGGTCACCGGCCTCTCCCCGGCCCCGGGCGCCCACTACTACACCTGTGGTCCCGGGCCGCTGATGGACGCCGTCCAGGGCGTACTGACCGGGCTCGGAGTCCCGGACGAACGGGTGCACCAGGAGCGCTACACCAGCGGAGCGGACACCCAGGCCGTGGCGGCGACAGCGCCGCAGGAGATGACCGTCGAGGAGGACGGGCGCCCCGTCGGCACGGTGGTGGTCGAGCCCGGCCAGACGCTGCTCGACGCGGGACTGGCCGCGGGGCTGCCGATGCCGTACTCCTGCACGGTCGGGAACTGCGGCGACTGCATGGTGCGGCTCCGCGCCGGAGAGATCACACAGAACGAGCCGAACTGCCTGACGCCACAGCAGAGGGCCGACGGATACGTACTGACCTGCGTGGGCTGCCCGTTGTCGAAGGTCACCCTCGACATCGCGGACCAGTGATCGCCGGCCGAGACCTCGTGAGGGACCTACTGGGATTCGGCGTTCACGAGGTCCGCCACCACGCAACTCACGTTGTCCGGGCCGCCGGAGTCGTTCGCCGCTCCGACGAGGGCCTGGGCGGCCTCGGTCGGCGTGGAGGCCGCGGCGAGCGTGTCCCTGATGGTGGCTTCGGACACGACGGCCGACAGTCCGTCCGAGCACAGCAGATAGCGGTCGCCGACGAGGGCGTCGTGCAGCCGTACGTCGGGGGCCGGGGCGGGTGCGGATCCGCCGCCCGTCAACGCCTTGAGAAGCAGGGCGCGTTGGGGATGGGCGGTGGCCTCCTCCGGGGTCAGACGGCCCTCGTCGAGCATCGACTGGACCATCGTGTGGTCGTGGGTGATCCGGAAGAGGCCGCCGCCACGGAGGAGGTAGGCGCGGGAGTCGCCGATGTGGACCAGGGCCAGTTGGGAGCCCGTCCACACCATCGCGGTGAGGGTGGTGCCGATCTCGTTCGTCGGGCCCGCCACCTCCTGGACGGCCTGCGTGGCGCCCTGGACCGCGTCCTCCAGGAGGTTGAGGACGCTCCCGGCGGGGAGCGGCTCGTCGTCGAGGAACTTCAGGGCCTCGACGGCCGCGCTGCTCGCGGGCGCGCCCCCGGACCCGAAACCGTCGGCGACGGCCAGGACGCGGGTGCCCGCGTACGCCGTGTCCTGGTTGGCGGGGCGTACGAGGCCGGTGTCGGACAGGGCGGAGTAACGGAGTTCCAGCATGGTGGTGTCCTTACTCGGATCGTCCGGGGTACCCGGTTTACCCGGGTCTCTCGGGACGGTTCGTGACAGGTGGTCGACGAGGAAGGCGGCCAGGTCACGGCGGGTCGCCGTCTCCGACTCGGTCCGCGCCCAGAACGCGCGGATCTCCCGTGCCGCTGCCGGCGGTTCCAGCGCACAGACCTCGCGGATCCCGGCCAGCGGCATGCCCAGCCGCCGCAGCCACGCCACCAGGCGTGCCTGTTCCAACTGCTCGGGCGCGTAGTAGCGGTACCCGGTCTCCGGGTCCACCCGCGCGGGGCGCAGCAGCTCCAGCTCGTCGTACAGCCGAAGCGCCTTCGGCGACAGCCGTGACGCCTTCGCGAACGCCCCGATCGTCAGCATCTCCATACGCGCACCCCCATGAGCAGCCGACCACTCAGCAGGTCAGCCGGTCCGTCGTTCCTCGTCTCGCCACCGATGCTGTGGCCTCCCCAAAGGTGAAGGTCAAGCGGCCCGATCCGGTTCCCGGGCCGGTTGTTAGTCTGCGAGCGGGATCACCGGAGCCGACGTACCCATGAGGAGCCCGCCGTGGCACGCACCGCCGCCCGCATCGCACTCGTCACCTGCCGGGAGGTCGAGGAGTCCGGGTACGACCGTGACCTGCCCGTTCTCGCCGACGCGGTGGAGCGGGCCGGGGCGGACGCCGCCGTCGTGTGCTGGGACGATCCCGACGTCAAGTGGGACGGCTTCGACCTCGCCGTCATCCGCTCCACCTGGGACTACAGCTGGCGGGCCGCCGAGTTCGTGGCGTGGGCCGAGCGGTGCGGGGCGCTGACGGCACTGGCGAACCCCGCGGCCGTCGTCCGCTGGAACACCGACAAGCGGTATCTCGGCGACCTCGCCGCCGCCGGGGTGCCCGTCGTCGACACCCGGTACCTCGCCCCCGGCGACCCGGCCGACCTGCCCGCCGACCGCGAGTACGTCGTCAAGCCCACCTCGGGGGCGGGCGCCCGGAACGCCGCCCGCTACACGCCCGAGGACCACGACAGGGCCGTACGGCACCTGGAGTGGATGCACGCGGAAGGGCTGACCGCGATGGTGCAGCCGTACATGCGGAGCATCGACACGGCGGGCGAACGGGCCCTGCTGTTCTACGGCGGGCGCTTCCTGCACGCCATCCGCAAGGGCGCCGTCCTGGAACCCGGCACCGCGTACGACGCGGACAAGGTCCCGCACCCGAACCTGACGCCGTGGGAGCCGACCCCCGCCGAACTCGCCGTGGCGGAACGGGCGTTGGCCGCCGTGCCGGACGCCCCCGAACTGCTCTACGCCCGCGTGGACCTGGTGGACGGCGACGACGGGGCGCCCCGAGTCATGGAGCTGGAACTCGTCGAGCCCAACCTCTTCCTCTTCCTGCACGAGGCCTCGGTGCCGGTCGTCGCCGAGGCGATCGTCAGGGCGGCCACCACCGGCTGACGGCCTCGCCGCTGCCAGGCCCACGGTTGTTGGCCTATGTCTGTAGGCCAACGCCTGTTGGCCCGCGTCTGTAGGCCAACGCCTGTGGGTCCACGACTGTTGGCCTACCGCTGTGGGCCCATGAGTGTTGGCCCACATCTGTAGGCCAACACCTGTAGGCCGGCCCCGTACGTCAGCCGCGCGCCCCCGTGACCGCCATCCGCTGCAGCAGCCCGTACGTGAACTCCGCCACGCAGTCGTGCGGTACGCCCGACGAGTCCGGCGCTGTGAACGCCAGACCCCACCGTGTCGGCGCCGACCCCTCCAGCGGCCGGGCGGGTGCGAAGGCGCGGGCCGCCTCGTCGACCGTGCAGGACCAGGGGGTCAGGTCCTCCAGCGTGCGCAGCTCGGGGGAGGGGGCGCCCGGCTCGCGGACCAGCCACTCGTTCCAGGCCGCGCCGTTCGGGGCCACCAGAACCTCGAAGCGGAGGTCCGGCCAGAGGGGGACCGGCCACAGGAGTGCCTCGCAGGACAGGTCGCCGATCTGCCGGGGCGTGACCGACTCCGGTTCGCCGAGGATCGAGCGGTAGCGGGAGACCGCTCCCCGGCCCCGCGGCACATGCCGCATCGCCTGCCAACGGCGGTTGGCCTCGCGCATGTCCGCGATCGAGACGCCCAGCGCGTGGCGGGCGTCCTCCACGAGGTCCGCGTTGTGGTCGGCCATGCGGCGCAGCAGGACCAGCTGGAAGTCGAGCGGGGTGAACGGGCCGGCGGGCCTATCGGGTCGCTTGGCGGGAGGCATGCGTCCCATCGTGGCGTACGTGTCCGGCGCGGTGCGCGTCGCCCGGGGTGCGGCCGGTCGGAAGGAAGAGCACCGAGTTCACGTACCGGACGTACCCCGGGCTCCGGAAGGCCAGCACGCGCCGCAGCAGGCCCTGGGAGACCACGTGCGAGGCGTGGGCCTGGTGGGACTCCAGGTCGAAGGAGGCGAGGGGGAGCCAGGTGTCGTCGGGCAGGACCCAGCCCTTGTATCCGCGCTCGGCGAGGAACGACACGACGGGCCTGATCGGCTGGATGCGGGCTTCCAGTTCGATGAACAGGGCCGGGCGGTCACGGGTGAGGAGGGTGGTCGCCCCGCGCAGCACCGCCAGTTCGTTGCCGTCCACGTCGATCTTGACGAAGCCGACGTCGTGGAGGTTCAGGCTGTCCAGAGTCAGACAGGGGACGTCCAGGGCGCGGGCGTGGATGTCCCGGCGGACGAGTGAGGAGACACCCCGGTCGCCCTGGTCGCCGGATGGCAGCCACAGCCGGGCCGTGCCCCGGCGGTCGCTCGCGGCGGCCCGTACCACCCGGACGTTCCCGGGCGTCGCGGCGGTCAGCAGCCGGGCCAGGTGCGGGACGGGCTCGACCGTCACCACGCGGTGCGCCCGCTGGGACAGACGGCGCGTCCAGGGGCCGTACCAGCCGCCGACGTCCACCGCCGTGCCGCAGCCGGGCGGGCAGAGATCGCCGAGCCGGGCCAGTTCGGGCTCGAAGCGCGGATAGACGAACCGGGCGGCGGCGGCGACCAGCCGCACCGGCACGAAGGGGGCCAGACGGGCTGCCAGGGTCATGAGGTCACATCCCCGGGGGTCTGGGGGTTTCCCCCAGTTAGACGCAGCAGCAGGCGTTCGTGTTCGTCGTCCGTCACCTGTTCGCCGGAGGACGGGAGGAGCTGCGGGATGCCGTCCACGATCGGATAGCGGCGGCGCAGACGCGGGTTGTAGAGAGCGTCCTCAGTACTCTCCGGACCCTCCGTCTCCTTTTCGAGGAGATGCAGCGGCCCCTTGTCCAGCGGGCACGCCAGTATCTTCAGCAACAGGTCGTCGGGGTTCATCAGTGGTCAACTCCCTTGTGGGGGGCGGGGGTTGGGACTCCTCCGGTGGATCGTGCTGGGCCGGTGGTTCGTGCTGTGACGGCGGATCGGGCTGTGCCGGTGGACCGGGCTGGGCCGGCGGGTCGTGCTTGGGCATCGCCAGGAGTACGGAGACCGCCAGCGCCGTACCGCCGATGCGCAGCGCCAGTCGCAGCGGGTCCTCCGGCAGCGCCTCGCCGAACGCGAGCGTGCCGAGCACCGCGGTGAACAGGCAGGTCACCGTCGTGCAGACCGGCACGATCAGCGAGGCCCGACAGCGCTGCAGCGCCGCCTGCGACATCACCAGGCCGAACGCGCCGGTGAACAGCAGGAGATAGGGGTACGGGGAGCTGAGCAGATCAACCACCGCACCGCCGAGGCCACTTGAGGTGAGGTAGCTCGACACCCCCTTGATGGCCAGCGAGCTGACCCCGTACAACAGGCCCACCGCCACGCCGTATTCGACGCCCGTGGTCGGCATGCGGTGCCGGTGGCGGGCGCGGCGCTCGGCGGACGCGTACAGCCAGACGCCCAGCGCGAGCGACGGTACGCAGACGAGCAGGATCAGCGGGGCGGGGGCGCTGCGGCTGACCGTGTCGGAGCCCTCCTTGAGGGACAGGACGACCATGAGCAGCGCGACGAGGATCGCCCCGATCGCGTACCGCTCGCGGCCCGAGGTCTCCTCGCCGAGCAGCACCGAGGAGAGCAGCACGAGGATCACCAGGCCGGAGACGAAGATGCCCTGCGCGGCGGCGATCGGCAGCGTGCGGTAGACGACGAGCTGCGCGCCGAAGCCGGACGCCAGGGCGAGGGAGCCGCCGATCCACAGCGGACTGCCGAGGACCAGCCGCAGCAGCCGGGCGGGCTGCCGGACGGTCACCTCGGGCATCGCCGCCAACGCCCGTTTCTCCAGCACGAATCCGGTGCTGTAGAGCACGTTCGCGAGCAGGGCCGCGGCCACCCCCCACCACATGGTCTACGTCCTTCGCGCGTGCAGGAGCAGGATCGAGGACATCGACGGCACGGCACACGCCAGCCGGTCCAGCGGGCGCATGGGCCGGGGCACCCCGTGGAAGGGCGCGCCCCTCAGCCGTACGACCTCGAAGCCCGACGCGGTCACGAACTCCCGCAGCGCACGGGCCGTGTAGAGCCGCAGATGGCCCACGACCTCCTTGCCGGGGCGGCCGTGGATGGCGCGCAGGCTCACCTCGGAGAAGACGGGCTGGACACCGGCGAGCAGCAGGGCGCGGTTGTACCAGGCGGCCAAGTTCGGTGTGGAGAGCATGAGATGACCTCCCGGGCGGAGGATCCGGTGGATCTCGTCGAGTGCCGCGTCCGGGTCCACGAGGTGTTCGACGACCTCGCTGAACAGGACGGCGTCGGCGGAGGCGGACCTGAACGGCAGCCCGCCGTCGGTGAGTTCGCCGCGTACCGCGTACGGCAGATGGGCGTGGGCGCGTCTGAGGGCGTCCTGGGACCAGTCGACGCCGACGATGCGATGGCCGGCCAGCAGCGGCGCCGCGGTCGCGGCGGCGGATCCGTCGCCGCAGCCGATGTCGATGACCGTCCGCGCACCGGACGCGGCCGGGCCGAGTGCGGCGGCCAGCATCCGGGCCTGGCGCAGACTGCGGGGCGCGCCGGAGGCGACCGGCACGGCCGGGTCCTCGTAGAAGTCCCGCAGTCCGTGCGGAGGTTGGCTGCCGGACGGGCGGGGCGGAGCCGTGGTCATGGGGCACTCTCCGTGGCGTGTTCCGTGGCGTGCAGGTAGTGCTCGAAGAGGTCGCGGAGATGGGAGCCGTCGCCGTGGCTGAGGAGCCTGCGGGACCAGCGGAACGCCACGTGCAGCCGGCCCGCCGTGGACGCCGTTGTGACTGTCAGCCCGCGCGGCATCCGGGCCGGCGCCGAGAACCACACCGCGTGCGCACGCCCCGCCCCCTCACCGAAGTCGAGGGCGTACGGAATGCGGCCGATGTTGCTCAGCAGCGTGGTCGACGTCCAGGGCCCGGCGGCCCTCCGCAGCCCCCGGGTGAACGCGGCCCGCCAGGCCACCGGGACCACCGGGGCCGTCAACAGGGCTGCCCCGTGACCGAGTTGGGGCCGCGGCAGCGCCTTGAGCGCACGGGTGCGGTCCGCAGTGCGCCGCAGCAGGCCCGCCATGTCCGAGGCGTCCAACTCCCCGGGCGCGAAGGGGACTTCGACGAGCCGCGTGCCGTTGCCGATCGGCATGTCGGTGTCACGGGTGCGGTCGTCCACCGGCATCGTGATGCGCAACGGGCGCGGCCGGGCACCGTGTTCCCGGTTCCAGTGGGTGATCATCAGGGCGGTGGCCACCATGAGCTGGTCGTTCACGGTGTACGGGGAACCCTTGGGCCGGCGCGGGACGCCGAACTCGGCGACGAGCATGCCGTTGCCGGGCGAGGGCTCGGGCGCGCCGTGCGCCACCCGCGCGGGCGGGGCCCAGGTCGAGGGCGCGTCGATGGCGCCCGGCGCCTCGGACGTCGTACGGGTCGGGGGCGCCGCAGGGGAGTTGTCCTTGCCGCCGTACAACTCGGCGGCGGTGGCGAGGACCCGCAGACAGGCGGGGCCGTCGAGGGCGGTGTGGTTGATCGTGACGAAGAGGACCGTGTCGTCGGCCTCCGGATCGAGGACCACTTCGAGGCGGATCGGCGGCGAGGCCGACAGCGGCGGGGCGTCCTGGAGAGCCCGGTCGCGGGCGTGCTTCAGGGCGTCCCGGTCCGGCGGCGGGAACAGGACGACCTCCACGTCCGCGTCCGGGGTGAGCTCCCACTCGTACCGCCGCCCGTACCAGGGGCGCCGCGCCTCGCGCATCAGGATGCGGGGATGGCGGTGCAGGGCCCCGGTGAACGCCGCCCGCAGCCGGTCCGGGTCGAGACGGCCCGGCAGATGCACCTCGATGTGGACGGTCTCCGGCTCCTCCTCCTGGAGGCAGTGCCGGGCGACCTCGTCCACGACGGGGAACGGGATGCGGGCGGGCGGCTCCACGGGGCCGTCCGTGCCGTCGCGTGCCGGGTGGTCCAGCGTGGTCATGTGTGTTCGCCTTCCCCCGTCTCCTCGGGCCGTGCGGGCCGCGGGTCCTCGGCGCGGGGCGGCCTGGCGTCCTCGGGGTCCGCGGGACTCGCCCCTCCGGAACGTTCCGGCCTCGGCTCCTCCGGCGGCGTCGCCCTGAACTTCGGCTTCCGGAAGCCGAACCGCGTGGTGGGCGGGTCGGGCTCCGGCTGCGCGGACCCCGGCCCGCGGGCGGAGATCGTCGGGCCGGAGGCCACCCTGGGGGCGGGCGGGGTCCCGGCCTCTCCCGAGGCCGGTCCGGCCCCTTGCTCCGGTGCCGTGCCCGGGGCTGTCGGCGCTCCGGACACTCCGGGCATCCCGTGGTGTGCCTCGGGCGCCCGGGACGATTCGGAGGCGCCCGGCCCCGCGCTCTCACCCCGCCGCCGCTGCGGCAGCGGCTCGGTCGGCGCCTCGGTGCCCGGCGCGGGTGGTGGCAGCGCGCTGGCACTGGGAGCACCTGGATACCCCGAAGCGGCGGGAGTGCCTGTGCCGGGAGGAGCGCCGGGAGGCGTACTGGGGGGAGTGCCGGGAGCTCCGGGATACCCGTGAGCGCCGGAGGTCCCGAAGGCCTGGCCCCCACCGGGACTCCGAGCCCCGTACGAGGCCTCCCCGACCGACACCAACCCGGCGAACAGCCCGATCAGCGCCAGCAGTTGGGCCGTGGGTCCGAACGCCCCCGCGCCCTCGGCGACCGGCTCCCCGGCCCCGGTCGCGGCGGCGATCCCGGCCCCCGCGAGGGCGAGGAACGCGATGGGCACCAGCAGGGCGTGCCGCCGCCACGCGAGCAGCGCCAGCAAGGGCACCAGCAGCGCGAAGAACCCGGCGATCACGATCCCGACGAGCGTGAGCGCGACCGTGCCCAGGACCAGACCGGGCGGGGGCGGCACCGGCGAGGGCTCGTCCGTGTTGGGCGAGTTCCGCCGGAAGAGCACGAGCCCCGCGAGCAGGAGCACCGCGACACCGCCGCCGATCAGCCCGGCCTCGTACAGCGTGGACGGCTCGTACGACAGTTTGACCGTGCCGCCCGCGCCCGCCGGGACCCGCCAGCCCTGCTGCCAGCCGTCGAGTCGCACCGGGTCGAGCTTCTTGCCGTTGAGCGTGGCCTTCCAGCCGTCGTTGAAGTTCTCGTACGTCGTCAGGTACGAGGCCGCGCCCGAGCCGACGCTCACCTCGCGGCGGTCGCCGAGCCAGTCCCGTATGCCGAGTTCACGGTTGAGCGCGGTGGGTGTGGTGAGCGTGCCGCGCGTCAGCGTGACGTCGGTGACGGCGAGCGGTCCCGCGTCGCCCGCCTCGACCCGGTGCGAGCCCGAGCCGAGGGACAACTCCGGGTCTTCGCGCCCCTCCTGGCAGAGCGTCAGCTCGATGGGCCGGCGCTCGACGAGGTCCTGCACCGTGCCCTTCGCGCTGGTCTGGTACAGCTCGTCGTCGACGGCGAGCGTCGGACCCTCCCCGCAGGGGACGTCGAAGGTGCGGGTGCTGCGGGGCTGCGGGGTGCGGTACTGGTCCAGGGCCGGGACGTATGCCTCGGTGAGGCCGACCGGGAGCTGCAGGTCCTCGTCGGCGAGCGGGTTGTGGACGGTCATCGGGGCCGTCTCGGTGATGGTGATGTCGAGCCGGTCCGTGGTGATCGGATCGAAGCGGACGACACCGTTCTCGTCGACGCCCGCGATCGTCGAGCCGTCCGGCGAGCTGATGTTGACCTCGGTCGGCCGGGTGGAGAGCCCGCCAGCCGGAGCCAGCACGATCTCGCCCACGGCCTGCTTGTCCGGCCAGCGCAGATGGATGGTCGGGTTGTCCCCGGCGATCCAGGCCGTGGACAGATTCCCGTCGGTGAGGTTGCGCGGTGAGAGCCCGGTGCCGAGCAGGGCCGTCGAGTCGGCGGTCGCCGTGATCCGGTTCCGCTGCTCGGGCGCGACCTTGTAGAGCAGCTCGTCGAGCTCGTCGCTCGGCACGGGGATGGCGCTCGCCTTCACCTCGTACGTGCCCGCCGACTCCGAGGTCCAGCGGCGGTGCAGCCCCGCCTCCGTGCCCGTCGGCGAGAAGCCGCCCGGGTCGGTGGCGCGGTGCAGCGAGACGACCTCGGCGGCGGCGTCGGTGCGCTCGGCGTCCGTCGGGAGCCGCAGCATGCGGGTCACCTGGACGTCGGGAATGGTGATCTCGGAGAAGCCCGCGCCGGACAGGTCGGAGCGCCGGGCCGCCGAGTCGACGATGGTGACCTTCAGCCAACTCGTCGCCCCCTCAGGGGCCTTGATGCGCTGGCGCATGCCGTTGGCCTGGAGCGTGCTCGTCTCGGAGCCGCGCTCCGTCTCCACGCGCACCCGGGTCGGCGCCGAGCGCACGCTGTCCTGCGGCAGCGGGGTGACCCGGATCGAGTCGGGGATCTCCGTCTCGTCCGTGAAGCCGATCCGCAGCCACTGCCCGTCCGCCGAACCCGCCGCGCCCTCGGCCCAGGCGGTGTTCGGATTGCCGTCGAAGGCGTTCACCGGGTCGTACTGCGGCAGATAGAACATCCAGTTGCCGCTCGACGACGCGGACACCGAGCGCGCGCCGCGCAGTTCGGCCACCGTCTGGTGCCCGATGCCCTCGGTCGGCAGGATCTGGTGCGGCTTCTCACCGGCGTCCTGGAAGCTGTCGGAGTGATTGCGTTCGTCGCGGGTGTACGTGTACGACGTGTTGGCGTTGACCAGGCCGAACCGGGTGTCCGCGCGCCGCAGTCCGTCGCCCACCACCTGCAACTCGGGGGCGCCCAGGCCGGGATGGTTGTCGCCGGTCAGCACGGCGGCCCGGTCGCGCATGGTCGGGTCGGCGGACAGCGGCAGCAGCGCCTCGGGCCCGCCGGAGACAACGGCCGTGTCGGCGACCGCCTTCAGACCGGCCTGCCCGGGCCGCGGCACGTCCGCGCTCGCCGGCTCGTAGATCTCGACGGCCCGCTGCCGCGGGTACAACCCCTCTATCTGTACGGGGGTGTTCTCCGCGATGCGCCCGCCCGTCATCACCGGACCGAGGCCGGTCACCCGCCGGTAGCCCGACTCCTCCAGGGTGCGCTTGACGGTCGTGGTCGGTACGTAGCCGAGCTGGTCGGGGTCGAGATCGTTGCGGACGACGACGTAGTAGAGGCCGGCCCGGCTCAAGTAGTCGGCCAGGCCCGGGACTTCGCCGCCCGTCAGCAGGGACTGCTCGACCGCGTCCATCGCGCGCCGGTTGCCCGCGGTGCCGAACGGCACGTAGTCCCGCTGGGCCCAGCGGGAGTCGGCGAGCACGTCGAGGGGCTGGTCGATGGGCGAGCCCCAGGTGTAGATGCCGTGCGCGGTGGCGGGCACGACGAGGGCACGGGAGTCCGGCGAGTACTTCTCCAGCCAGTCGGCCGTGGACTGCCAGTACTTGGGAAGCTGCTGGAACGAACCCGGCTGCAGGATCGACCCGTTGAGGTAGGGCCAGGCGAGACCGGGGAGTACGAGGATCGCGGCGACCAGGGCCACGTACCGACGGCCGCGCACGGGGCGGGCCCCGCGCGACTGCGAGGCGACGCCGACCAGGTGCATCAGGCCGAAGACGAGGGCGAGGGCCAGTCCCGTCTGGAACTTGTAGATGTTCCGGAAGGGCACGAGCCCGCCGTCCAGCCAGTCCTGGACGACGCCGTGGAAGGGCGCGCCGAACGAACCGCCGTACCCGGCAAGGGTGATGAGCGCGACCGACAGCACGGTCAGGACCAGCCAGCGCCGCTCGGGCAGGTCACGGCGGGCCAGTCCGGCGAGACCGAGCCCGGCCGCGAGCGCCGACGAGACGATCACGATCACCGAGGCCGCGACCGTCCAGCCGGCCGGCAGCCAGGCCTCGCCGAAGTGCAGATAGGCGACCCAGTTCCCGGCGCCGCGCAGGGCCTCCGTCGCCGACATCGTGTCCGTCGTGGTCTGTGAACTCTCCACGTACGGAAGGAAGTTCTCGCCGTAGATGCCCAGCATGAGGAGTGGGACCACCCACCAGGCGGTCGCCAGGAGCACGCCCGGGATCCACCAGGCGATCAGCTTGCGCTGCCGGGGGCCGCGTGGGCGGGAGAGGAGGTAGAGACCGACTGGCAGCAGAGAGGCGAGAGTCGAGGCCGCGTTGACGCCTCCCATGAAGGGGATGATCAGCGCCGAGCGGAGTGCGGCGACCCGGGCGCTGTGGCGCTCGTTCGTCAGCGGCAGCAGCACCCAGGGAAGAAAGGCGCCGGGTAGTGCGGCGGCGGAAGTTGAGCCGACGACGATCGTGAACACCGGCCAGAGCGCGTACGTGAGTGCGCCGAGGAGTCGGGACGCGTTGCTTCCGATGTCCAGCCGTTCGGCGAGCCGCAGTGCGCCCCAGAAGGCGACCGCGACGATGAGCGACATCCACAGCCGCTCGGCCAGCCACACCGGGAGGTTGATCAGCTCGCACAGGCCGTAGTACGGCAGCATCGGGAAGGCGTAGCCGACGTACTGGTCCGCGATGCCGCCGAAGCCGCCCCGGTCGTGCCAGAGCTGGCCCAGGTCGGACAGGAACTGCCACGGGTCGAGCGCGACACCGAGCTTCGTGTCGAACGTCTGCCGGCCCGGGTCCACCGCGAGGAACAGCACGAACACCACGGCCCAGAACCCCAGCAGCCACCGCCGCGACCGCGGGCCCCGGGCGGGGCCGGGGTCGGGGGCGAGCGGACGGGTGCGCGCCGGGGGAGGGGCCTGGACCGTGCTGGTCATGGATACCGCCGGAGAATGAGGAGGAGGTTCCAGGTGGCGAACTCGCGCAGCCCCGGCGCCTTCGCGACGGCCTGGGCGAGGAACGGCCAGTAGCGGGAACGAGCCGAGACGACCTTTACGTCGTCCCGGGCGCGCACCTGCCGCAGGGTGGGTCCGATGTGTACGGCGAAGAGGTTCTCGCCGAGGGTGTGCTTGGCGGGCCTGCCGGTACGACGGCTGTAGCGGGCGCGGGCCCGCTCCGCGCCCAGGTAGTGCCAGGGCGCCCACTCGTGACCGCCCCATGGGGACAGCCAGTTGGTGAACGACACGTAGATCAGGCCGCCGGGTTTCGTCACCCGCACCATCTCGCTGAGGAAGGTCTGCGGATCCGCCACATGCTCCAGGACGTTGGAGGAGAAGCTGACGTCCGCCACCGCGTCGGCGAGCGGCAGGAGGTATCCGTCCGCGACCACCGCGCCCTGTGGTGGTTTCGGGCCGAGTTCCCGCATGTCCGGCTCGAAGAGGTAGCCGTGTGCGCCGCGCCGCCTGAACTCGTCCGTGAAGTAGCCGCCTCCGCCGCCGATGTCCACGACTGTCCGGCCCCTCACGGGGCCGTCGTACGCCTCGACCTGGTTCGCCGCGTCGCGTGCGAGCAGGGAGTAGCAGGCCTCGGGGTCGGCCTGCTCGTGGCGGAAGGCTCGGAAGAGGGCGAGGGAGCGGCGTAGGGATGGGTCCTTGAAGCCTGTTTTGGGGCTTGGGCTTGGGCTCGTGTTTGGGCTTGGGGATGGGGTTGCGTTTGTGTTTTTTCCCCCGGCAGGCGTCATGGCCAGTTCCTCACCGCCTCTGTTGCCACCGCTCTGAACTGGCGGACCGTGCGGTGCCAGCGGAACTGGGTGGCGCGGTCGCCGGCCGCCTTGCCCATGAGCGTGCGACGGTGGGTGGACAGGGCGAGGGTGCACCAGGCCGCCGCGAACGAGGACTCGCCGCGGGCCAGCAGGCCCGTCTCGCCGTCCACGATCGAGTCGCGCAGGCCGGGTACGTCGAAGGCGATGGCCGGGGTCTCGCGGGCCGCCGCCTCCGTCACCACCAGGCCCCAGCCCTCTACGGCCGAGGGGTGCAGCAGCAGCCAGGCCGCGCAGAGCAGGCGGTGCTTCTCCGTCTCGGAGACATGGCCCCTGAACTCGACGCCCGGGCCCGCTAGTTGTTCGAGTCTTTCCCGTTCGGGGCCGTCGCCGACTATGACCAGTCGGCCGCCTGTCACTGGGCGGACCCGTTCCCACAGGCGGAGGAGCAGATCTATCCGCTTGTACTCGACCAGCCTGCCCATCGCCAGGAACAGCGGTTCCGGTGAGCGTTCGGTGGGCGGGCCCGGCTCCTCCACGCCGTTGTGGACGACCCGGATGCGTTCGCGCTCCACCCCGATCGCGCGCAGCGCGTGTGCCGTCGACGGGGAGACGGCGACCAGCAGGTTGTGGCGCTGTGCGCCGGCGAGGGCCCAGTGTTCGAGTCTTCGGCCGAGCCGGGCGGCGGGGGCCAGCGGGCCGTTGAACCGCATCCGCCACAGGTCGGTGTGCACGTGGTTGACCAGGCAGAGGGTCGGGCCGCGGTGCCACAGGGGGGCCAGGTACGGCATGCCGTTGCAGACCTCTACGAGCAGGTCGCAGTCGCCGATCTGGCGCTGGAACGCCGATCTGGCGCGCAGGTAGTGGCCGAGGTCGCCGCCCGCCGACACGACGCGGTAGTCGCGGTACGCGGCGGGGCCGCCGCAGAGCAGGGTGACCTGGTGGCCGAGGTGGGTCAGGCCCTCGGCGAGTCTGTCTACGAGGAGTTCGGAGCCGCCCGCGGCTTCGTTGCCGAAGTCACGACGGGCGAGGAAAACGATTCGGCGCGGCTGTGGGGGGAGCGCCGGGGGTCGCTGCGCGGAGCGGGGGAAGGCGGCGCGCAACGACGAAGGCACGTGCTGGGGCATGGGTGCTCCAACTCGTCTCGGGGTGCGGAACCAGCGTGAGGGTGGGGTGGGGGGTGAGGTGGGGCTCGGTGGGGTGGAGTGGAGTGGGGTGGGGTGGGGTTCTGTGGTGGTCTCCCGGTGCGGGTTCGTTGTGGCTCGCGGTGCGGTTTGGTTCTTTTTGCGGTGCGGCTTGGTCTTTTCTCGCGGTGTGTTGTGGGTACGCGGGCCGTGCCGGTACGTCGAGCCCGCCGCACTCCGGGTGTACGGCTGTGGGTTTCGGAGGTGCTCCTCTTTTGGAGGAGCCCTACGCGGCGGGCTCGACGTACCGACCCGTCCCGCTCCCGTTTCGTACTGCGACTGCGGGGCCGAACTGTGATGGGGATGTGGTCGGGCTGTGTTCGGGTGGGGTGGATAGTTTTCGCCCGCTGGTTCGATGCGGCTACTCACCGAAGTGATAATTTCGGGGCTTTATCCAGCTGACGTCTCATCACATTGTGAGCGGCTGCTGGGAGCTCTCGGACGTTTCGGGATGTGGACGCCCTCGTACCACCAAAACGACCCCCGCGAGTGTGAGGAGGAAGCCCGCCACACCCGTTCCCAGGGGCAACGTCTGGCCCACCATGCGCAGTTGGCCGCTGTCCTTGTCGGCCAGGTCGACCTGTTCCTTCTGGGTCTCGGGGGTGAAGGCTATTCGCTCGCTGTCGAGCAGGACCACGGCATCCTTGTCGCCGCCGGGGGCCCGGAGCGTCTTGCGGGGGCCGATCGCCGCGTAGATGATCCGGCCCGTGCGCTGGTCGGCCACGAGCTCGATGCCGTGGTTGGCGTACCACTCCTCGGCGAGCACCTGACCGGCGTCCTTCTCGCCGACGAGCGTGCCCGGTACCAGCCGGGTTCCGGTCTTGGTGGCGCGCACGGTTCCGGTGAAGCGGAGGCCCTCGTACCCCTGGATCTTCTTCGTGCCCTTGTACGCCAGCGTGACGGTCGAGCCGAGCGTGCTGTCCCACCAGATGTAGGAGCGTTTCTGCACGTCGAAGGGGAACTTCAGGTAGGCCTCGCCCTCGTAGTACGGCTCCTCGTCGCAGCAGTGGACCGGCTTGTTCGTCTTGCGGTCGGTGACCCAGCGCTCCATGGTCCACTGCAGCGAGTCGTGGGGGTCGGCGGCGGGCAGCGACTTGGCGGTGTCCACGGACGTGGACACGTCCCAGACGGCCCGGCCGCTCTTCTCGCTGTCGGCGACATCGCCGCGGACCTGGCGGGTGATGGTGATCTTCTTGTCGCGGACGGTTTCGATCTCGTCCGTGTCGAAATAGCTGCCCGTACCGGTGAAGACCGTCTTCGAGTCGATGTCGACGGGCGTGCGTTGAGCACGTGGCTCGACGTACCAGGCGAGCAGGGGGGCCAGGACGAGCAGGAACACGCCCAGACCCAGGACGACCAGTGAAAAGGGTGAGGTTGTACGGCGCATCCGGGCACTCCAGGGGCTCTTGGTGACGCGGCACGGGCTGTGCCGGCACGGTGGTGGAGGGTGCACGTGCGGTATGGGGCGGGAACCGTAGGCGCACCCTTGACGAAGTGTCAATGCGTTGTCGAGACTGGGGCTCGCCGGACGGGCCCGGTGAAGATGGGGATGTGCCGTGCTCCGGAAGGGGCGCGGGGAACTGCGCGATCGGCCATGAACGGCCCGCAGATTTCGGATGGCGCTCCCGGTGGAGCGCTCGGGTGGGACGACCTCCGACAGAGAGGCTGACCCGCGATGCCCAGACTGCTCGCCGCGCTGCTGACCGTGGCGGCTGCCGCCGTACTCGCCGTGGGCGCCGCCCTCGGTATCGTCGCGCTGCTCGACGCGACCCCCGAACAGCCGAACACGCCGCTCATCACCTATGAGACGGCCGGCCAGGAGCGCTGATCATGGCCCTACGCCGGGGACCCGTCACCGTGCGCTCGGCCTGGCACGACGTGCCGCGCCTCCAGGTCCGCCAGTTCGCGGCGCTCGCCATGGCCGAGGCGCCCATACTCGCCGAGGAGATCCTTCAGGAAATACGTCGTGAATACCCTCATCTGCCCGTCGTGCTCGACGACTCCGGGGAGCCGATGGCGCTGGTCGGGATCCGGCGGGCCATCGAGGTGTTCGTTCAGCATCTGGAGACCGCCGAGGGGCGCCCGCGCGTCCACCCCGAGGTCTTCCAGGAGTTCGGCCGCGGTGAGGGCCTGCACGGCCGCAGCCTTGATTCGCTTCAGGCGATCTACCGGCTCGGTGTGCGGCTCGCCTGGCGCCGATTCGCCGAGATCGGCACGCGCGTGGAGATCCCGCCGCCCGCGATGTACGAGCTGGTCGACGCCGGTTACGAGTATCTGGACGGGCTGGTCGACCAGTCCGTACGCGGATACGCCGAGGCCGCCGCCCGGCAGGCCGGAGAGCGGTTGCGTCTGCAGCGGCGGTTGATGGAGTTGCTGCTTGCCGAGCACCACCGGGGCGATCCGGCCGAGGCGCTCTCGGAGCGGGCCGCCCGGATCGGCTGGCCGCTGCCCGACAAGGTCGCGGTGGGTGTGCTGTTGCGGCCCGCCCGTGAGGCCGTTGCCCCCGCTGTCGGACAGGGTGTGCTGTTGGATATGGAGTACGAGCAGCCCCGGATGGTCGTGCCCGAGCCTGATGCCGCCGGGCGCCCCGAGCTCTTGCACCGGGCGCTGACGGGGTGGGCCGGTGCGATCGGGCCGCCCGTTCCGCTGGCCGACGCGGCGAAGTCGCTGCGCTGGGCCGAGGCGGCCGTACGGCTCATGGAGCGCGGGCTGCTGCCGCCGGGCGAGGTGCTGTACTGCACCCAGCACACGGAGGCGCTGGTCCTGCTCCAGCCCGAGGAACTGATCGACGACCTGGCGCTGCGGTGTCTGGAGCCGCTCGCCCACTGCGGGCCCACGCACGGGCGGCGGCTGGCGGAGACCCTGCTGGCGTGGCTGGAGACGCGGGGCGGTGCTCCCGAAGTGGCCGCGCGCCTCGGGGTCCATCCCCAGACCGTGCGGTATCGCCTTCGGCAGATCAGGGAGCTTTGGGGGGACGAGGTCGATGACCCGGATCGGCGATTCGAACTGGAGCTGGTGCTTCGGGCTCAGCGGCTTCGGGGGGAGCTGGGAGATCCCCGCGCCCGGCGTTGAGTGACCCCCTTGCCCGCCCACCCACCCGTTTACTGCGTGCCCTCGGGTGGGCGTTCGGGGCGCCGGTGACCGTTCACTTCGCCCGTGACCGTCCCGCCCACCCGTAACCGCTCGCCCACCCATTGTCGCAAGGCCATTGCCCGGCCGTAATCGGTATGAGTAGCCTGTGTTCGCTATGCCGATCGTCTGTTGAAATTTCGAACACAAGGGAGGGGGCCAGTTGTGGGACGCCTCGTACCTGCCGTAACCAGGGCTCTCGACATACTCGAGCTTTTCCTCGACGGAGACGGCACGCTCTCCGCCCCCGACATCGTGCGCAAGCTCCAGTTGCCGCGCACCACCGTGCATGAGCTGGTGACGACACTTGCCGCCCGTTCGTACATCACGCCCGTACCGGGTCAGCCGGGACGTTACCGGCTCGGGGTGCGCCCGTACCAGCTCGGCAGCCGTTATTCCGAGCAGCTCGACCTCGCCGCCGAGGGGCAGCAGGTCGCCCGGTCCGTCGCGGAGACCTGCGACGAGACCGTGCACGTGGCGATCCTGGAGGGCACGGACGTCATCTACATCGCCAAGGTCGACTCCACGCACGCGGTGCGTATGGTGTCCGCCGCGGGCCGCCGGCTGCCCGCCCACTGCACCTCCGTGGGCAAGATGCTGCTCGCCTCGCTCTCCGAGCCCGAGCTGACCGCGCGGATCCCCGACGACGCCGATCTGATCCGGATGACGCCGAACAGCATCACCGAGCCGGCCGCCCTGCGCGAGGCCCTCACCGAGATCCGCGCCCGCGGCATCGCGGTGGAGAGCCGCGAGTCGAACCCCGACGTCAGCTGTGTCGCCGCGCCGGTGCGCGACCGCACGGGCCAGGTCGTGGCCGCGCTCTCCATCTCCGTACCGATGATCCGCTGGAGCGACGAGCGCCGCGCCGAGCTGGAGCAGCTCGCCGCGAAGGGCGCCGCCGAGCTGTCGGAGCGGCTCGGGTACCGGAGCGTGGGATGACGTACGCGTACGAGGTGGCCGTCCAGGCGGAGGCCGCCCTCGGCGAAGGCCCCACCTGGGACGCCGACGCCCAGCGGCTGATCTGGATCGACATCCTCGGCTCCCGGGTCCACACCTTTGACCCGGTGTCCGGCCGTCGCACGGTCATGGCGACCGAGCAGCATGTGGGCGCCGCCAAGCCGCGCGTGGGAGGCGGGCTGGTCGTCAACCTCCGTGATGGCGTGGGGCTTTACGCGCCCGGAGGGGAGTCCTCCAACAGTTTGGGTGACTTTCGGTGGCTGTACCGGGAGGTCGTCCCCGGCCGTCGCGCCAACGACGCGGCGGTCGCGCCCGACGGCGCCCTCTGGGCGGGCACCATGCGCTATGACGAGGCGCCGGGCGGCGGCACGCTCTCCCGTGTCGCCCCCGACGGCACGGTCGAGGCGGTTCTCGACGACGTGGCGGTGAGCAACGGCACGGGCTGGAGCCCCGACGGCCGCCTCATGTACTACATCGACTCACCGACCCGCCGGATCGACGTCTTCGACTTCGACGGTCAACGGGTCGGCGGCAGGCGCCGGTTGGCGGCCATCGAGGAGGGCGACGGTTTTCCCGACGGCCTCACCGTCGACGCCGACGGCTGTGTCTGGGTCGCCCTGTGGGACGGTGGCGCGGTCCGCCGCTACACCCCGGACGGCAAGCTGGACCGTGTCGTGGAGCTGCCGGTACCGCGCCCCACGGCGTGTGCGTTCGGCGGCGCCGACCTGACCGATCTGTACATCACGACGGCCCGTACGGGGCTGACCGCCCCGCACCCGCTCTCGGGCTCGGTCCTGGTGATCCCGGGCGCGGGGAAGGGCCTGCCGCAGCCCGCCTTCGCCGGCTGATCGCGCGGCCGACGTCCCGTAGAGCAACCGGAAAGGTATCCGGAAAAGCATCCGTAGCCCCCGTCCGAACGTCGGACGGGGGCCGCTGTTTTTGCGCGAACCATTGACTAGTAAGCGCTTCCTATCTACGGTCCCGTTCGATGTTGCGAGCATTCATCGAAATCTCGAACAGTTAGGCAAGGTATGGGACGACCTGGCCTGAATCGCAGGCAGATCCTGGCGGGACTGAGCGGGCTGACGGTCGCGGGGAGTTTCGGGTTCGCCGTTCTCGGCACCGGGGCGGACGCGCTGGCTTCCGGTGCGGACACCCGCGTCCGCTACTGGAACCTCTTCAGCGGCGGCGACGGGTACAACATGATCGCGATGCTGGACGCCTTCCGCGCGGCGAACCCCGGCATCGACGTCAAGGACTCCACCCTCCAGTGGGGGAGTCCCTTCTACACAAAGCTGGCCATGGCGGCGGCGGGCAACCGCGCACCCGACCTCGGCGTCATGCACCTGGGCCGGGTCACCGGCTTCTCGCCCGGTCGGCTCCTGGACCCCTGGGACGCCGGCCTGCTCGCCAAGTACGGCGTGCGGGAAGCGGACTTCAACCCCGAGCTGTGGAAGCGAGCCGTCATCGACGGCACGCTCTACGCCCTCCCGCTCGACATCCACGTACAACTCTGCTTCTACCGCAAGGACGTGCTGAAGAAGGCGGGCCTGCTCGGCGACGACGGGCGCATCGTGCCGGTCACCTCCGTCGACGAGTGGTTCGACGTGCTCAAGGAGGCCAAGAAGGCCACCGAGAAGGGTCTGCAGACCATCGGCATGTGGTCCAGCGACCAGAACTTCCAGTGGTGGTTCTTCGTCGCCTTCTACACCCAGCTCGGCGGCACCTGGTTCGACGAGGCCGGCGCCGAGGTCACCTTCGACACCGACAAGGCCACCCAGGTACTGGAGTTCCTGCGCCGGCACATCACCGACGGGTACGTCGACCCGGGCTTCGCGGGCGGTGCGGGCGCCGAACAGTTCGTCAACGGCGGCCCGTTCGTCTGGGAGGGCAACTGGTCGGTGCCGGTCTTCGACAGCGCGAAGCTCGACTACGGAGCGACCCCGCTGCCGCCCGTCTTCGGCAAGCCGGCCACCCACGCCGAGTCGCACGCCTTCGTGCTGCCGCACCAGTCCGACCGCGGCGGAGCCGCCAACGAGGCCGCGCACCAACTCGCCGCCTACATCGTCCGGCACGCCCAGCAGTGGGCGGGCGGCGGCCACATCCCCGCCTACACGCCCACCCTGTCCACGGACGCCTACAAGAAGCTGAACCCGCAGAGCGAGTACGTCTCGGCGATGGACCACCAGGCCACCGAGCCGAAGGTGTGGTTCGCCGGGTCCACCGGCATCCTGGCCCAGCGCGTCGGCCCGGTCGTCGTCTCCTCGACGATGGGCTCCGCCAAACCGGATGCCGCGGCCCGCCGGATGAGGAGCACGCTGACCGAACTGCTCGCCATGAAGAACCCCATGGACGGCAGGACCGCCGCGCAGGGAGGTGCGGTCGCATGACGGCGACCAGTGCACAGACCGTCATCGCTCCGGCTCGTGCGAGGACCGCCGCGGCCGGCGCCACCGTCCGCCGCAGGCAGGGCTTCCAGCACGGCGCCTGGTTCGTCGCCCCGTTCCTCGTGCTGTTCGCGCTGTTCGTGATCTGGCCGCTGCTGCGCGGCCTCTACCTCAGCTTCACGGACGCCAACATCTCCGGCGACGCCACGAGCTTCATCGGCCTCGACAACTACCGCGAGGCCCTGGACGACCCGCTGGTGTGGGAATCGCTGGGCCACAGCGCCTACTTCACGCTCCTGGTCGTGCCCTGCATCACCGTCCTCGCCTTCCTCCTCGCGATGCTCGCCCACCACATCGAACGCGGGAAGTGGCTCTGGCGGCTGTGCTTCTTCGCCCCGTTCCTGCTGCCGTCCACGGTCGCCGCCAACCTGTGGCAGTGGCTGTTCAACCCCGGCACCGGGATGATCAACCACGTTTTCGGCATCGAGACGGCGTGGCTGACCGACAAGTCGTACGCCATGCTCGCCGTCGTCGTCTGCACCCTGTGGTGGACGGTCGGCTTCAGCTTCCTGCTCTATCTCGCCGCCCTCCAGGGCATCCCGGCGCACCTCTACGAGGCCGCCAGGCTGGACGGCGCGAACGCCTGGCACCGCATGGTCCACATCACCCTGCCGCTGCTGCGGAACATCACAGGACTCGTCGTCGCCCTGCAGATCCTCGCCTCGCTCCAGGTCTTCGACCAGGCCGTGGTGATGATGGACTTCCTGCCCGGACCCGAGGGATCCACCAGGACGTTCGTGCAGTACACCCTCGAAGAGGGCTTCACCAGCTACCGCGTCGGCTACGCCTCGGCGATCTCCATCATCTTCTTCGTGATCATCGCGGCCGTCGCCCTCGCCCGGATGTGGCTGCTGCGCAACCGTGAGGAGGGCGGCCGATGAGCACCGCCGCACAGATCCGCGCCGAGGCACGGGCAGGCGATGGGACAGGGGCAGGCGACACGGCACGGATACGCGCCAAGGCCCGTAAGCCCTGGACGCTCAGCCAGATCGTGCTCACGCTCCTCGGTGCAGCCGTCTCCGCGGTGTTCCTCGCGCCGCTCGTCTGGGCGCTGTTCACCTCGCTCAAGTCGGAGACCGAGGCCGTCGAGGTGCCCCCGCACTGGCTGCCGAAGGTGTGGACGACCCAGGCGTGGTCGGCGATCTTCGAGACCGGCAACATCACCAACTGGTTCGTGAACTCGCTGGTGGTCTCGGTGTGCGTGACGGCCGTGGTGCTGAGCGTCAGTGCCCTCGCCGGATACGGCTTCGCCCGCACGGAGTTCCGCGGCAAGGGCTTCCTGCTGGGCCTGGTCATGACCGGCCTGATGGTCTCGCCCGCCGTCCTCGGGGTCCCCCTCTTCACCACCGTCCAGCAGATGGGGATGGTCGACACCTACTGGGGCATGATCCTGCCGCAGTGCGCGCCCGCCGCGATGGTCTACATCCTCTACAAGTTCTTCCAGGGCATCCCGCGCGAACTGGAGGAGGCCGCCTTCATCGACGGCGCGGGCCGCTGGCGGGTCTTCTTCACCATCGTGCTCCCGCTCTCCCGCCCCTCCCTCGCCGCGGTCGGCATCTTCACCTTCATCGCGTCCTGGAACAACTTCCTCTGGCCCTACATGGTGACCAACAACCCCGACCTGATGACCATGCCGAACGGCATCGCGACCGTCATGAACTCCTACGGCATCCAGTGGGCCCAGCTCATGGCCGGCGGCCTCATGGCGGGCCTGCCGCTGATCATCGTCTTCGTCTTCTTCCAACGCCAGATAGTCGCCGGCGTCGCCCACACGGGCCTCGCGGGCCAGTGAACTCCCGCACGTATACCTCCAGTTGAGCCGCCTGAGCTGGAAAGGCGCGGTCGGGTCCGTCGCCTTCAGGGGCGCGGGGAACTGCGCAGCCAGCCCCATCGAATCCGCACCCGCCGACGAACCACAACCACCCACCCCGAAAGGCGAACAAGGCAACCATGCACGACACCGCCCGCTTCACCCTCGACCCCGCCTTCACCATCGGCGAAGTCAACCCCCGTCTCTTCGGCTCGTTCGTGGAGCACCTCGGCCGTTGCGTCTACACCGGCATCTTCGAGCCGGGCCACCCCGCGGCCGACGAGGCGGGGCTGCGGACCGATGTGCTGGAGCTCGTCCGTGAACTCGGCGTCACCGCCGTCCGTTACCCCGGCGGCAACTTCGTCTCCGGCTACAAGTGGGAGGACTCGGTCGGCCCGGCCGAGGAGCGGCCCCGGCGGCTCGACCTCGCCTGGCGGTCCACGGAGACCAACCGCTTCGGGCTCTCCGAGTACATCGCCTTCCTGAAGAAGATCGGCCCGCAGGCCGAGCCGATGATGGCGGTCAACCTCGGGACCAGGGGAGTGGCGGAGGCCCTGGAGCTCCAGGAGTACGCCAACCACCCGGCCGGGACCGCCCTGTCCGAGCAGCGGATCGCGCACGGCGACAAGGACCCGTTCGGCATCAAGATGTGGTGCCTCGGCAACGAGATGGACGGCCCCTGGCAGACCGGCCACAAGACCGCCGAGGAGTACGGACGGGTCGCCGCCGAGACCGCCCGCGCGATGCGGCAGATCGACCCCTCCGTCGAACTGGTCGCCTGCGGCTCCTCCAGCCAGTCCATGCCGACCTTCGCCGCGTGGGAGGCGACGGTCCTGGCGGAGACGTACGACCTCGTCGACTACGTCTCCCTGCACGCCTATTACGAGCCCCAGGACGGTGACGTCGACTCCTTCCTGGCCTCCGCCGTGGACATGGAGTCGTTCATCGAGAACGTCGTCGCCACCTGCGACCACATCGGTGCGAAGCTCAAGTCGAAGAAGAAGATCAACCTCTCCTTCGACGAGTGGAACGTCTGGTACATCTCGGGGTGGCACGCGATCGAGGACTCCGCGGACCGGGACTGGGCCGAGGCCCCCCGCCTGCTGGAGGACAACTACAGCGTCATGGACGCGGTCGTCTTCGGCTCGCTCCTCGTCGCGCTGCTGCGGCACGCCGACCGGGTGACCGTCGCCTGTCTCGCCCAGCTCGTCAACGTCATCGCGCCGATCATGACCGAACCGGGTGGCCCGGCCTGGCGGCAGACGACGTTCTTCCCGTTCGCGCAGGCCTCGCGGTACGGGCGCGGGCAGGTCCTCGACGTACGGGTCGACTCGCCCACGTACGAGACGAAGAAGTACGGGGAGACCGACCTGCTGCACGCCACCGCCGTGCGCGCGGAGGACGGCTCGGTCACCGTCTTCGCGGTCAACCGCAGCCGGACGGAGTCGCTGCCGCTCGAAGTCGCCCTCAGCGGGCTGGAGTTGACCTCGGTCGTCGAGCACAGCGTGCTCGCGGACGCGGATCCGGACGCCCGCAACACGCTCGCCGAGCCGGACCGGGTCGCTCCGCGGGCCGTGCGGGGGACCACGCTCCAGGACGGCACCCTGAGTGCCGCCCTGGAGCCGCTGTCCTGGAACGTGATCCGGCTGGCCTGAGGGCCGGTCCGCCTGACGGCTGTCCGCCCGACGGCCGCTTGTCCGACGGCCGCTCGTCCGACGGTTTGTGGTGCCCCGGTCCCCTCCGGCCGGGGCACCTGTCTGTGGGGCCCGTGAGGGCGTCTGTGCGGTGTGCTCATCTCCCGCTCAGGCAATCCTCACCTTCGGCACCTACCGTCCCGTGGGTCCCTTCCACCTTTCGAGGGGACAACGCGACAAGACGGGACGGACACGATGCGCACGCTGGTACTGCTCGCCCTGGCGGGCCTCGGTGCCCAGCTGGTGGACGGCAGCCTCGGCATGGCCTACGGAGTGACCTCGACCACCCTGCTGCTCTCCATGGGCACCAACCCGGCCGCCGCCTCGGCCACCGTGCACCTCGCCGAGATCGGTACGACGCTGATGTCCGGCGCCTCGCACTGGCGGTTCGGGAACGTGGACTGGAAGGTCGTCGCCAAGATCGGCGTCCCCGGGGCGGTCGGGGCCTTCCTCGGCGCGACCGTGCTGTCCGGGCTGTCCACCGGGACCGCCGAGCCGGTGATGTCGCTGATCCTGCTCGGGCTCGGGCTGTACGTGCTGTCCCGGTTCACGTTCCGCGGCCTGCCCAAGGGCAACCTCGGCAAGCCGCTGCGCAAACGGTTCCTGTCGCCGCTCGGCCTGGTCGCCGGGTTCCTGGACGCGACCGGGGGAGGCGGCTGGGGGCCGGTCGGTACGCCGGCGTTGCTGGCCGGCGGCCGGATGGAGCCGCGCAAGGTGATCGGGTCCATCGACACGAGCGAGTTCCTTGTCGCCGTGGCCGCGAGTCTCGGGTTTCTCTTCTCGCTCGGCTCCCAGGGGCTGAACTGGGCGTGGGTCGCCGCGTTTCTGCTCGGCGGGATGGTGGCGGCGCCGGTGGCGGCCTGGCTGGTGCGGTTGCTGCCCGCGCGGGTGCTGGGTTCCGCGGTGGGCGGGGTCATCGTCGTCACCAACGTGCGTACGTTGCTCAGGAGCGACTGGGTTGGGGCGTCGGGGTTGGTCAGTGCGGCCGTCTATGGCTTGGTCTATGTGGTGTGGGCCGCGGCGCTGACGTACTCGATCCGGGCGCACCGGAGGGAGAAGGCGCTGGAGGCGGATGCGGGGGAGCGGCGGGCCGTTGCCGTGTAGGGGGCCGCGGGTTGTTCGTGGGTGCGGGTCGGAGGTCGCGCCCGCGCGGCGGAGCCGCAGATGTCACAGCCCCGCGCCCCTGAAGGGCGCCCTTTCGGGCGCGGCGAATGGTCTCCCCCGTGGACCATTCGCCGCCGCACCGGATGGTTGGGGCGTCGGCGTGCCGACTGCCCCTCCAGTGAGCACGTTAGGAGGCGGCGTGCTTCGGGGACCACCGTGCACGGTGGCCAGATTCGTCCGTGGGGTGTGCACGGTGCGCAGTCGTGACGCGCAGGGCGTGGACGAGGTCGTGGATGCCCGAACCGGTGGTCAGCAGGTCGCGGTTGAGCAGGCGCTCGGCGGCGCGCAGATGGGCGCGGACCGTGTTGCGGCTCAGACCCACCCGCGCGGCCGTTCGCTGGGCGTCGGTGTTGGCGTCGATCCAGGCCTCCACGGTCCGGTACAGACCGCTGTGCGGGGTGTCGTGGAGGGGACGGAGGAAGGGCTCCGCCCACGCGGTGGCGGGAGCCGTGCGCAGGAGCTCGCCGAGCGGTGGCGCGACCGGCTGGACGGCGTCGGTGGGATCGGGCTGGAGGGGACTGAGGGACAGGGCCAGATCGAGCGTGGCACGGGTGCGTACCTCGCCCAGGTCGATGCCCAGGGCCTCCTCCGCCCGGCGGCAGTGGGCCGTGACGGTGGTGCGGCTGAGGTGCAGCAGACGGGCCACGCCGGACCGGGTGAACGTCACGGCCAGGCGGACGACGTCCACGGTGGGCTTGGGGGCGTCGTGCAGCGGCTCCAGGTAGGCGCGCGCCCAGGCGAGGGCCGCCCGGCGGGGCAGTACGTGCACCAGCGAGGGCCGTCCCCGGTAGGCGGCCAGCCGGTCGGGGGAGTTGCGGGCGACGGCGAGGGCGTGCACGGCCTCGCCGTAGGCCTCACCCGTGGCGGCCAGCGGGTGAGGCCTGCTGACGCCCAGCGCGTACCCGGGGTTCTCCTCGACCAGCCGGCGCAGCACCTCGCCCTGCTGGAAACGGCCGCCGAGTTCCGGGTCCTCGGCGACGGGGCAGATCAGCTGCTCCTTGAACACCGGGCAGTTCACCATCAGCCCCGGGCCGTGATAGCCCGACGAGTCCAGATAGGTCCTGGCCAGCCGGTCGCGGTCGGCGGGCGGGCAGTGCAGGAGATGGACCCGTACGCGCTCCGCGTTCAGCAGCGGCGGTACGTCACCGGTGGTCATCCGCCGTGCCAGGGTGACGTCCCCGGCCAGCAGGGCGGTCAGGACCGCGAACCGCAGCTGCGCCGCCTTCGCCTCGTACCCGCGTGAGCCGGCGTCGCCCTCCGACGCCCGTCCCAGCAGTTCGACGAGGCCACCGGCCTGCGACGCCAGCAGTACGGCCTCCCGGGGCAGCGGCGAGGCGCTGACCGTCACCAGCACCGGGCGCGGCTCGCGCGCGCCGAAGGCCTCCAGGTGCACCTCCAGCTCGCCGGCCTGCGTGGTGGCCGCGGCCAGCCGTCCGTGGGTCAGGCGTGCCACCTGGTCACGCAGTTCGTCGGCGACCCGCCGGGGGAATCCCGCCGTCGCCGCCTCGACCGCGCCCTGGCGTCCGATCCACGCGACGTCGGCCCCGATCCGCCGGCCGAGCCACCTCAGCACTTCCGAGGGGCTCCCGTGCCGCCGTACGAGCCGCAGCAGCTCGTCGAGACTCTCCGTCTGCCCCAGCGCCTCCACAGCTCAACTCACCTTCCCGCCACCGCGACGAACCTCCAATTCGGAACCATAAAGGCTGTTCCTGTCCGCCCGCCTCCGTCAGGACACCGCCGTCGGTGCGAGGGACCGCAGTTCGCCCAGCGCCGCCGCGACGGCCGGGCGTTCGTGGCCTCCGGCGCGGGTGCAGGTGAGGAGTTTGCGGTGCGGGTCGCCGGTGCACCGGACGCGGGTGATGGGCAGGTGCGGGGTGAGATGGGCGAGCCGGGGGATGAGGGCGATCCCCAGACCGTGGGCGACGAGGTGGGCCATCACGTTCCAGTCCAGCGCGTGGTGGACGACGTCGGGGGTGAAGCCGGCCGCACCGCACGCCGAGAGCACGTGCACCCGGCAGGGGCTGTCCTGGACCGGCGCGATCCAGTCTTCGCGCGCCGCCTCGGAGAGGTCGACCCGGCGCAGCCCCGCCAGCCGGTGACGGTCGGGCACGACCAGGTCGAACGGGTCGTCCAGGAGCGGCTGCTGGTCGAAGCGGGCGTCGCCGAGCGGCGGGTTGCGCGGGGTCGCCTCGACGATCGCGAGGTCGGTCTCGCCCTCGAAGAGCAGGTCGAAGCTCGACGGGACCTCCGCCTCCTGTATCCGTACGGAGAGCCGGGGGTGGCGTTCCCGCAGCCGGGCCGCCATCGGGGCGAGCAGCACCGAGATCGCCATCGGGAAGCCGCTCACCCGCAGCAGCCCGGCCGGATCGCCGTGGTCGGCCCGCAGATCCAGTTCGGCCCGTTCCCAGCGGGCCTGGATCGCGTCGGCGTGGGTGATCAGGCTCCGCGCGGCCGGTGTGAGCCGTACGCCCCGCCCCTGGGGCTCCAGCAGATCGACGCCCAGCTCCCGCGCGAGCTGGCGGACCTGCTGCGAGGCGGCGGACGTCGTGAGGTGCAGGGCGCGGGCCGCGGCGGTCACCGTGCCGTAGTGCTCGACGGCCCGCAGTACGTGTAGCCGACGCAGATCAATCATGAAGCCCACGCTTCAAGGTGAGGTCCGGAAAGTCAACCTGGACGTACACGAAGGCTCGGTTGCACGCTGGAGGGGTCGCGACGGTCCACCACCCGACCACTGGCACAAGGAGTTGCAGACCGATGACCAGCACAGCCCACACCCATGACCGGCCCGTCGGCGACGCGTGCCCGTACTGCGGTTGGCCCGACCGTGCGGAGCCCTTCCAGGTGGTGTCACGGCACGGCACCGCGGCGGGCCACACGGTGTGGACCCGCTGCGGGTGCGGTTCGCTTCAGATGCGTGTCGTGGATGCGGGTGGCATGAGGGTCGCCTCGCGCAGTTCCTCGCGCCCCTAAAAGATTGCGCAGTTCCCCGCGCCCCTAAAGGCCACCGCGCCCCCTGAAGGGCGCCCCCTTCAGGGGGCGCGGGGAACTGCGCAATCAGCCCTCACCGGACCGCAGGCGACCGCCCCCCCCGGGACGCTCAGCCCGTCTCGACGCCCAGCGTCAGGGTGCCCGCGTAGCCTGATGCGGCCGAGCCGCCCAGTGCGGTGAGGGTCAGCAGGCCCGAGGCGGCGCCTCCGTCGTCGTAGATGGAGTCCTGGGCGAGGGTCGTCCGGGGCACGGTGTTGGCGGCGTACGCGGCCACCTCCGCCACGTCCTCGGTGATCCCCTCGTCGAAGAACAGCTGGCCGGTGTGCAGTTCCTGACCGCCCTCGAAGGAGCCGTCGGAGGTCAGCGTGACGTCGGTGTGCACCTTCACGTGGATGTGGATGCACCGCCCCCGGTACCAGCCGGGATAGACGCTGGTGATCCGGGCGACGCCGTCGGAGCCGGTGAGTACCCCGCCCCGCAGGAACGTCCCGTTGTCCGGCTCGTCGTGCCCGTTGCCCCCGACGAACCCGGAGTACTCGCCGAGCGCGTCGCAGTGCCAGATCTCCACGAGCGCGTCGCCGAGCGGGGCGCACGTGTCGTCGTCGACGACGGTGAGCGTGAGTTTCAGCGGGACACCGGTTTTGTCCTCGCTGACGTCGGCGCGGACGAGCTGTCCGTCGAGGTAGTAGGGGCCTTCGGTCATCTCCTTGGTGAGGGTGCAGACGGCCGCGGCGGCCACGGGGGCCGTGGAGGCGGGGCCGGCGGCCGAGGGGGCTTCGGGGGCAGTGGCTCCCACGGTCAGCGTGGCCGCGGTGGCGCCGCCGGCGATGAGTACGGTTCGACGTCGGATCGAAGTGTCTGTCATGAACATGGCACCGTAGGAACGGAATCTGTCGGGGTGCTGTGTGTTCGGCAAAGTGACGAGGCGTCAAGTCGCTTGTGAGACACCTGGGATGCCTGGGGTGCCGAAACATTTTCGACGTTTCCCGTGGCCCGAGGGGCCGTGTGAACCGTTGACGCGCAAAGGGTTCGATTCTACTTTCCCGTTCGAAGTCATGGCCGTCGTTCGGTACCTCGAACGCGCTCGAACGCACCCTGCCTCTCCCCACGTGCAGGAGGACCCCTCGTGAGCCGCATCCCCCACAACACGCGCCCCCACGACATGCGCCGCCGCAGGACCCGCGGAACGACCCTGCTCGCCGTTCCCGCGGCGATCCTGCTCGCCCTCGTCCCGGGCACCGCGTCCGCGTACCCGAACCCGGGCACCGTCACCGGTTCGACCGTCGTCCACGACCCGACGATGATCCGCACCTCGTCGGGCCAGTACCTGCTGTACGCCACCGGTGGCGGCCTCGCCCACAAGACCTCGGCCAACCGGATCGCCTTCAGCGCGGGCGGGGACGCCTTCGGCACCAGGCCCGGCTGGTGGTCGGCGTACGCCACCGAGGCGTGGGCGCCCGACATCTCGTACCGCGGTGGCAAGTACCTGATGTACTACGCCGTTTCGACCTTCGGCTCGAACAAGTCGGCCATCGGGCTGGCCACTTCGCCGACCGGGCTGCCCGGCTCGTGGAGCGACCAGGGGACCGTCTACACCTCCACCACGTCCAGCGACTACAACGCCATCGACCCGAACCTCTTCGTGGACGACGACGGCAAGTGGTGGCTGTCCTTCGGCAGTTGGTGGACCGGGCTGAAGATGATCCAGATCAACCCGTCGACCGGCAAGCAGCTCTCGTCGAACACCACGCGCTATTCGATCGCCTCCCGCCCGACCGGCACGAAGGCCGTCGAGGCGCCGTCGATCGTCAAACGGGGCGGCTACTACTACCTGTTCGCCTCGTACGACACCTGCTGTGCCGGCACCAGTTCCACGTACAAGGTCAAGGTGGGCCGGGCGAGCAGTGTCACCGGGCCGTACTACGACAAGAGCGGCGTCGCGATGACCAACAACGGGGGGACGCCCGTGCTGGAGTCGCACGGGCGGTACGTGGGGCCCGGTGGGCAGTCGATTCTGGCCGACTCGGACGGGGACCTGATCGTCTACCACTACTACGACGGTCAGGACAACGGCACGCCCAAGCTGGGGATCAACCTGCTGAACTGGAGCGGGGGGTGGCCTGTGGCCTATTGATGGCGCTCCGCGGGGGACGTGGCTTGTTGGGTGCGGGTGGGTGGGGGCTGGTCGCGCAGTTCCCCGCGCCCCTAAAAGCCACAAGATTGCGCCGTTCCCCGCGCCCCTGAAGGCGCGGGTGAGAGGTGCGGACCCGCGGCTCCCCTCCGGGCGCGGGCCCGCACCTCTTGTGCCGGGGCCGGGAGGGTCCTGGACCTCCCGGCCGGCGAGGGTCCCGTTGCGGGATGCGGGGCCCTCGGGCAACCGGTCCGGTGGTCAGCCGACCCGGTCGACAGCGGCGGCCGGCCAACCGGCGCCGTTCGGCGGCGTGTTCGGCCAGCCGGTGGCCTGCTGCGGCACGGGTTGGGGCACCGGCTGCGGCATGGCCTGGGGCTGCGGTTGCGGGAACCCCTGCGGCTGACCCTGAGCGTTGACGGCGGTCAGCCCTCCCGGCATGCCCGTCGTGCCACGGGTCTGGGCGGCCGTGAGCGGCTGCGGCTGCCCGGGGATCCCGTTCGCGGCGGCGGCGAACTGCTGCGGCTGCCCGGCCATTCCGTTGGCTGCCGGGGTGAACTGCTGGGGCTGGCCCACCATTCCGTTGGCCGCGGCCGTCAGCGGCTGGGGCTGTCCCATCATTGCGTTCATTCCGTTCGCGGCGGCCGTGAGCGGCTGGGGCTGCCCGGCCATCCCGTTGGCCGCGGCGGCGATCCCCGGATAGCCCTGCCCGCTGGTCGAACTGACGAGCCGGTCCACCGCCGCCGTACCCGAGCTGTAGCTGGTCCCTGTGCCCAGCTCGGGCACGGCGGCTCCCCTCCTGGTCCCGTAGAGCACCGACTCCATGCCGGACACCAGGCGACGCACGTCCGTCTGGGGGCGCACCACGAGCCGCAGGAAGCGACTGGACGAGCCGATCTTGTTGCCGCACTCGCGGACCAGGATCCGGTGCTCGGTGAGCAGTCGGTCCCGGACCACGGTGCCTTCGGCGCCCACGGGGAGGCGCACGAAGAGGAAGTTGCCCTGCGAGGGATAGACCGTGAGGCCGGGCAGCGTGGAGAGCTGGCGGGCCATGTCGAGCCGGTCGCGGCGCACCATGTGCAGGCTCTCCATGTACTCGGCCCCGTAGTCCTTGAGCATGAAGACCACGGTCTCCGCGAAGGCGTTCAGGTTCCACTTCGGCAGCATCGAGCGGATCTTGCCCGCCAGGCCCGGGTTGGCCACCATGTAGCCGAACCGCACGCCGTGCAGGCCGAAGTTCTTGCCGAGGCTGCGCAGCACGATGACGTTGGGGCGCATCACCGCTTCCTCGACGATGCTCGGCTCGTTCTCCGCGTCGGCGAACTCCAGGAACGACTCGTCGATGACGATCAGGTCGAGGTCGGCGAGCGCGTCGCAGAAGGCCAGGATCGTCTGCTTGGGCAGGAAGCCGCCGTCAGGGTTGTTCGGGTTGCAGATGACGGCCGCGCGGGTGCCCCTGGAGCGGATGAACTGGATGTACTGGGCCGGGTCGAGGGCGAAGCCGTTGCTCTCCTGGAGCGGGAACATGTCGACGCGCTTGCCGGTCTCCAGCGGCTGGTCGGTCCAGCGGCCGAAGGTGGGGACGGGGATGGCGAGCGACTCCCGGACCAGCAGGTGGTCGATCCAGGTGATCAGTTCTGTGGACCCGTTGCCCATCGCCACGCACTGCGGCGGCAGTTGGAGCAGGTTGCACAGCTCGGCGGTGATGGTGTCCGCGCTGCTCGGGTAGTACGTGATGATGTCGCGCAGCCGGCTGGTCAGCTCGTCCATCATCCGGGGCGAGGGAAAGTACGGATTGCACGGGATACAGAAGTCCACCGGACCCGCCTCCCCGCTCTCGCGTGCCAGCGCGGCCATCGAGGGGCTGTGCGCGCCGGTGCGGAACAGCGAGGTGACATTGTCGGCCATGGACCCTCCGTCCTTGAGGGGCGGCCCGAGCGGGGATACGCGGGCCGCCCACTAGTACGGGTGGCTGTGTGTCTCTGTTCAACGACTGTGAATTCATGTGGAAGTTGTGAACCCGCTGTGAAGATTGATCACAGGTCGAACGAATGGACCGTCGTCGAGCGGTACGTCTCACCGGGCCTGAGCACGGTCGACGGGAACTCCGGGCGGTTCGGCGAGTCCGGGAAGTGCTGGGTCTCCAGGCACAGCGCGCTGCCAGGACCGTATGCCCGGCCGCCGGGGCCCACCAGGGCGCCGTCCAGGAAGTTTCCGGAGTAGAACTGCACACCGGGCTCGGTCGTGGCGATGCTCAGGATGCGGCCGGAGACCGGTTCGCGCAGGGTCGCGAAGTGCTCGGGTCGCTCGGTGAGCCCCTTGTCGAGGACCAGGTTGTGGTCGAACCCCTTGGTGTGCAGGAGTTGTCGGTCGGACCGGCCCAGGTCCTCGCCGACGGTCTTCCGCGTACGGAAGTCGAAGGCGGTGCCCGTGACCTCGGCGAGCTCGCCGGTGGGGACGAGGTTCGCGTCGACCGGTGTGAAGCGGGACGCGGCGACCGTCAGTTCGTGGTCGTGCACGGAGCCGCCGCTCTCGCCCGCGAGGTTCCAGTACACGTGGTTGGTGAGGTTGACGACCGTGGCCCGGTCGGTGGTGGCCTCGTAGTCGATGCGCCAGTCGCCGTTGCCGGTGAGCGTGTACGTGACCTTCGTCGTCAGTGTGCCGGGGTAGCCCATCTCGCCGTCGGGGCTGGTGCGGCGCAGGACCAGGCCCACGTCGGAACCGGAGGTGAACTCCTCCACGGCCCAGACGTGCTTGTCGAAGCCGTCGGGCCCGCCGTGCAGGTTGTTCCCGCCGTCGTTGACCGGGAGTTGGTGGTCCTCGCCGTCGAGGGTGAACCTGCCGCCGGCGATGCGGTTGCCGTACCGGCCGATGACGGCGCCGAAGTACGGCGAGGACGCCTCGTACTCCTCGATCGTCCCGAGACCGAGCGACACGTTCGCGTACCGGCCGTGGCGGTCCGGGAGTTCGAGCGACTGGACGGCTCCGCCGTACGAGAGGACCTTCAGCCGGGTGCCGCCGTTCTCCAGCGACCAGCGGTGGACCTTCGTGCCGTCGGCGAGCGTTCCGAAAAATTCCTTCACGGTCGTCCTGTCTTCCAACTGTCTTCCAGGGCTTGCCTGCTGCCGCGGTACGTAAAGAAGCCGTACACAGAGAAATGGGCCCCGCGGGCATGCGCCCGCGAGGCCCCACCTGCAACGTTACGAACCGACCTTGCGCTTGTTCCACACGTCGAAGCCGACCGCCGCGAGGAGCACCAGGCCCTTGATGACCTGCTGCCAGTCGCTGCCGACGCCGACGAGGTTCATGCCGTTGTTCAGGACACCGAGGACGACACCACCGATGATCGCGCCGAGGACCGTGCCCACGCCGCCGCTCATCGACGCGCCGCCGATGAACGACGCGGCGATCGCCTCCAGTTCGAAGTTCACACCGGCCTTGGGCGAGGCCGCGTTGAAGCGGGCCGCGAAGACCAGACCGGCCAGCGCCGCCAGCATGCCCATGTTGAGGAAGACCAGGAAGGTGACCTTCTTGTCCCGCACACCGGACAGCTTCGCCGCGGGCAGGTTGCCGCCGATCGCGTACACATGGCGGCCGATGACGGCGTTGCGCATCACATAGCCGAAGCCCACGACGAGGACGCCGAGGATGATCAGCACCACCGGGGCGCCCTTGTAGCTGGCGAGCATCATCGTCACCGTGAGGACGGCGGCGACCAGGGCCACGATCTTCAGCAGGAAGAGCTTGGCGGGCGGCACCTCGAGGGCGAACTCCTGCTGCCGCCTGCGGTCCCGGACCTCCTGCAGCACCACGAACGCGATCACGGCGAAGCCGAGCAGCAGCGTGAGGTTGTGGTAGTTGGTGTCCGGGCCGACCTCGGGAAGGAAGCCGTTGGAGACGTCCTGCAGACCCTTGGGGAACGGGCCGATGGTCTGGCCCTCGAGGAAGATCTCGGTCAGACCGCGGAAGAGCAGCATGCCCGCGAGGGTGACGATGAACGAGGGTATGCCGAGATAGGCGATGAAGAACCCTTGCACGGCCCCCGCGGCGGCGCCCAGGAGCAGGCACAGCACCACGGCCACCGGCCAGGCGATGTCGTGGTTGACCATCAGTACGGCGGCCACCGCGCCCACGAAGGCGGTGAGCGAGCCGACCGACAGGTCGATGTGGCCCGCGATGATGACGAGCATCATGCCGATCGCGAGGATCAGGATGTAGCTGTTCTGCAGCACCAGGTTGGAGACGTTGCGCGGCAGCAGCAGGTCGCCGTCGGTCCACACCGCGAACAGCACCACGATCAGACCGAGAGCGATCAGCATGCCGTACTGCCGCATGTTGCGGCGCATACCGTCGATCATCAGCTGCAGCAGGCCGTCGCCCCCGGTCGAGTCGCCCTTGCCGGCGGGCGCCGGCGCGGGGGACTTGGCGGTCACGTTCGTGCTCATCGCTCTTACCTCTTGTCCTTCGTCATCTGGCGCATCAGCACTTCCTGCGTGGCCTCGGCCCGCGGGACCTCACCGGTCAGCCGTCCGGCGGCCATCGTGTAGATGCGGTCGCACATTCCGAGCAGTTCGGGCAGCTCGGAGGAGATGAAGACGACCGCCTTGCCCTCGGCGGCCAGTTTGTCGATGACCGTGTAGATCTCGAACTTGGCGCCCACGTCGATCCCGCGGGTCGGCTCGTCCAGGATCAGCACGTCCGGACCCGCGAAGATCCACTTGCTGAGGACGACCTTCTGCTGGTTGCCGCCCGACAGCTTGCCCACCGGCTCGAAGACCGTCGGCGCCTTGATGTTCATCGACTTGCGGAAGCGCTCGGCGACCTGCCGCTCCTCGTGCTCGTTCACGACACCGCGCTTGGCCACCTTCCCCAGGGCACTGAGGGAGATGTTGCGGTTGATCGTGTCGATGAGGTTGAGGCCGTAGTGCTTTCGGTCCTCCGTCACGTACGCGATCCCGTGCTTGACCGCCTCGGGCACGGTCTTCGTACGGATCTCCGTGCCGTCCTTGAGGACGGTGCCGCTCGCGTACCGGCCGTAGGTGCGCCCGAACACGCTCATCGCGAGCTCGGTGCGCCCGGCGCCCATCAGCCCGGCGATGCCGACTATCTCCCCGCGGCGCACCTGGATCGACACGTCGTCGACGACCTTGCGCTGCTGGTCGATCGGGTGGTGGACGGTCCAGTTGCGGATCTCCAGGGCCGGAGCCGCGCCCGCCTCCGTGTCGTGCGGGGTGCGCTCCGGGAAGCGGTGGTCGAGGTCGCGCCCGACCATGCCGTTGATGATCCGGTCCTCGGTGGTCTCCGCGGCCTTCACGTCGAGGGTCTCGATGGACCGCCCGTCGCGCAGGATCGTCACCGAGTCGGCGACCGCCTCGATCTCGTTGAGCTTGTGCGAGATGATGATCGAGGTGATGCCCTGGTCCTTCAGACCCCGGATGAGCTCCAGCAGCTTGCCGCTGTCCTCGTCGTTCAGAGCCGCCGTCGGCTCGTCGAGGATCAGCAGCTTCACCTTCTTCGACAGCGCCTTCGCGATCTCGACGAGCTGCTGCTTGCCCACGCCGATGTCGGCGACCCGGGTCTCCGGGTGATCGCTCAGCCCGACCCGCCGCAGCAGTTCGGTCGCGTGCTTCAGCGTCTCGCTCCAGCTGATGAAGCCGCGCGTGGCGTGCTCGTTGCCGAGGAAGATGTTCTCCGCGATGGAGAGGTACGGCACCAGCGCGAGCTCCTGGTGAATGATCACAATGCCGTGCTGCTCGCTCGCCCGGATGTCCTTGAACTGGCAGGACTCGCCCTCGAAGAGGATGTCCCCGTCGTAGGTTCCGTGCGGATGGACGCCGGAGAGGACCTTCATGAGGGTCGACTTTCCGGCGCCGTTCTCACCGCAGATGGCGTGGACCTCGCCCGGCCGGACGCTCAGGGAGACGTCCGACAGCGCCTTGACGCCGGGAAAGGTCTTGACGATCGAGCGCATTTCCAGGACGGGTCCCGCCATGGTCGTGCCTTCCAATCCCTAGGGGGTGGCGGTTAGTTGACCGCGTCGGCCTTGACGTAACCGGAGTCGATGACGACCTTCTGGTAGTTGGTCTTGTCGACGCTCACCGGGGTCAGCAGGTACGCGGGCACGACCTTCGAGCCGTTGTCGTACGACTTGGTGTCGTTGATCTCGGGCTTCTTGTCGTTGAGCACCGAGTCGACCATGTTCGCGGCGACCTTCGCGAGCTCACGGGTGTCCTTGAAGACGGTCGCCGTCTGCTCGCCCGCCTTGATCGACTTCAGCGACGCGACCTCGGCGTCCTGGCCGGTGACGACCGGCATCGGCTTGCTCTTGCCGTAGTCGTCCGACTTCAGCGCCGACAGGATGCCGATGGAGATGCCGTCGTACGGCGAGAGCACCGCGTCGACCTTGCCCTTCCGGTAGGCCGCGGTCAGGAGCTCCTCCATGCGCTTCTGGGCGGTGCCACCGTCCCAGCGCAGCGTGGTGACCTGGGTCAGCTTCGTCTGGCCCGACTTGACCACCAGCTGCTTCTTGTCGATGTAGGGCTGCAGGACCTTCATCGCGCCGTTGAAGAAGTACTGGGTGTTGTTGTCGTCGTTCGAACCCGCGAAGAGCTCGACGTTGAACGGGCCCTTCTTGGAGCCGTCCTTCAGACCGAGCTTCTCGACGATCTGGGTGCCCTGCAGCTCGCCGACCTTCTCGTTGTCGAACGACGCGTAGTAGTCGACGTTCGGCGAGTTGAGGATCAGGCGGTCGTAGGAGATGACCGGGATCTTGGCGTCCTTGGCCTGCTGGAGAACGTTGTCGAGCGACTTGTTGTCGATCGCCGCGATGATCAGGGCGGAGACGCCCTGCGTGATCATGTTCTCGATCTGCGAGACCTGGGTGTCGGGGTCGTCCTCGCCGTAGGCCAGCTTGGTCTTGTAGCCGGCCGCCTTGAGGTTCTTCTCCACGTTGGCGCCGTCGGCGATCCACCGCTCGGAGGACTTCGTCGGCATCGCGATGCCGACGGTGGAGCCCTTGGCGTCTCCCTTCGTGTCCTCACTGCCGCCGTCGCTGTCCTGCCCGCAGGCGGAGAGGGTGAGGGCCAGGGAGGCGGCCGCGGCTATGGCGGAAAGCGCTGCTTTGCGATTGCGCATGATCATCTTCCTTGATGTTCTGACGGGGCTCGGTCTGGAGCTTCGAGGAGCCGGAGTGAGGAACGGACCGAGAGCAAGTGTGTGGGATTGTGTTCGGCCGCGTCGTCTTTTGTGAAGGGGGTGTGTTCGGAACGTTATGAGGGAATGTCAAAACGTTGGAGTGTGCCCGGGAGCCTGGAGCCGAGCGGCGCCATGTCGCCGTCCGCCCCGTGCCGCGCGAGCAGGTCCAGCGCAAGCCGGCCACGCCGTACCCTCTCCCGGGCCGTGGACAGCGTCACGTCCCGCATGTGGTGGCCGTACGGGTAGATCCCGGGAGCCTTGGACAGGCCGAACTTCAGGTACAGCGGGGCGCCGCGGCGGATCAGCTCGGCGACCTCGTACATGCGCACGTACCCGCCGAGATCGTCGGGGGCCTCGATGTACATGTCCATGGGGGCTGCGCTGACCCTGCGGATCTCCGTCAGGTGGTCGAGCGTGAGATCGCTCGGCACGTTGATGGAGTCGCCGCCGAGTTGCTCGTACACGGCGTACGCGGCCGGGTTGACCGGGCCTATCAGCGCCGAGACCTTCAGCGTGGTGTCCGCCGGGATGATCCCGGCGACCCGGGCCCGGTGCAGGGTCCAGAGCACGCCTTCGTCAGCCACGAGGAGGCACTTTACGCCCAACTCTGTTGCACGGATGGCGTCTTCGAGACAACCTGCGACCGCATCGTGACCACGGGCGCGCAGCCCGCCGCCCCGCGAGTCGGTACGGGTCGAGCCGCCGATGTCCCACGTGCCGCGCGGGCCCGTGAAGAGGCAGAGCTCGATGTCGCGCTCCTCGGTCGCCTCGACCATCTCGGTGATCTCGGCGTCGGTCAGCATCCAGATGCCGCTGCCCTGGCTGATCCGGTGGATCGGCACATCGAGCCGCGAGGACTCCTTGAGGACCACGGCGAGCGCCTCCGGCCCCTCGCACGAGGGGATCTCGGTGCGCCAGCGGCCGCCCTCCGGGAAGGCGTGCGGTGAGGCGTCGGCGGGGGAGAGGGCGGGTGCGCCCAGGCCGAGCGCGGCGAGCGCCTGCTCACCGGGTCGACGGGCCGCCTTGGGAGAAGGGTCGGTCACGAGCTGTCCTTAGCTGGAGCTGGCTTTGGCGGGTTTTGTGTTCGATGTGCCGGACGTGGTTCGTGGCGGTGGATGTACGCCGGTACGGAGCGTCAGGTCTCCGTACCGGCGTACGGATCGGGGGCGGCCGGTACCGCGGGCCCTAGGGCCGCAGCAGCACCTTGCCGACCTTCGGGTCGCCGGACCCCACCAGCTCGATGGCGTGGGCGAACTCGTCCAACGGCAGCTCGTGCGTGACCAGCGGAAGGGGATCGAGGAGACCGGCACCGAAGACCCGCACCGTGTGCGCCCAGGCCTCCGGCGGCGCCCCGAACACGGTGTGCACCTCCAGCTGCCGTACGACGAGATCGGTGGGGTCCAGTCCCTCGGCACCCGGAGCCGGGATACCGGTGAGGACGAGCCGTCCGCCGCGCCGCAGCAGAGAGGCGGCGGTGGTCGCGGCGGTCGCAGACCCTGCCGTCTCGATCACCACGTCGAAGTCGTCGGGCAACTCCTGGTCCCGGGTACGGAAGTCGGTCGCGCCGAACGTCTTCGAGAGCTCCTCGCGGTCCGGGCGAGTGCCGACCACGAGCAGCTCCGAGGGCGAACCCGCCTTCAGGAACTGCACGGCGAACATGCCGAGCGTCCCGGTACCGACGACGGCCACCCGCTCGCCGGGCCGCGCGTTCGCCTTGAGCGCCGCCGCCGCGATGCAGGCCGCGGGCTCAAGGAGTGCCGCCGCCGTCAGATCGGCGTCCTCCGGCAGGACGTGCAGCAGCCGGGCGGGCAGTGTGAGCGTGGCGGCCATGGCGCCGGGCTGGGTGAAGCCCGTCTCCTCGTAGCCGGCCGTGCACAACGTTGTCTCGCCCTCGTGGCAGCGGTCGCACACCTGGCAGTTGCGGAAGCCCTCACCCACCACCTTGCGGCCCACCAGGCCCTCCGGGACCCCCGGACCGACCGCCTCGACCGTGCCGGACCACTCGTGCCCCGGCGTCAGCGGGTAACGGACGTACCCCTCGGGCCGGTTGCCCTGGTACACCTCGCGGTCACTGCCGCAGATACCGCTCGCGTGGACCCGTACGAGCGCCTCCCCGGCGGACGGGGCGACGGGCTCGTGGGCGGCCAGCCGGTGCTCGCCGGGGCCCTCGATGACGACGGCCTGCGCGGCGCTCATGACTGCTCCGTGTCGGTGGTCGGGGTGCCAACAGGGCGGTGGCCACGGCCTCTTGGGTCCGCCGCGACGCTGCTCGACCACAGCGGCGCGTTACGGCGGTGCCTGAGCGCCCCGCGGGAGACGTGACGGTGAAGCCGCGAACGGTCGTCCCTCGCCGCCGACGCCGCCGCGGTGGAGCCGCACTGGGCACCGCCGTGCGCTCGCCCGGGCGCGCGGTGGCCCCCTGGACCCTGGCGGGTCCGCTCGGCCGTCCGCGGCCCGTGGTCCAGCCCGGTGCCGGGCGCCGTCACTTGCCGCCGCCCTTCGGCTTGCGCTGCTCCCAGCCGTCCGCCCACAGGTCGAAGCGGGCCTGCTGCTGGGGGAACTCGGCCGCCGCGTCCGTGTCCAGCTCGACGCCGAGACCCGGCTCGTGCGACAGCTCGAAGTAGCCGTCGACGACCTGCGGGGCACCCTTCACGACCTTCTTGATCTCCGCGTCCGCGAAGTCGTTGAAGTGCTCCAGGATCTTGAAGTTCGGGGAGGTGAAGCCCACTTGGAGCGAGGCGGCGGTGAGGACCGGGCCGCCCACGTTGTGCGGCGCCACGAGGACGTAGTGGGCCTCGGCGGTCGCCGCCAGCTTCCGGGTCTCCCAGATGCCGCCGATATGGCCGACATCCGGCTGGATGATGTCCACGGCCTGGCTCTCGAAGAGCTCGCGGAACTCGATGCGGTCGTGGATGCGCTCGCCGGTCGCGACCGGGATGTCCACCTTCGCCGCCACCTTCTCCAGCGCCTTCAGGTTCTCCGGCGGGACCGGCTCCTCCAGCCAGGCCGGCTTGAAGGGCGCGAGCTCGCGCGCGAGGCGGATCGCGGTGGCCGGCGAGAAGCGGCCGTGCATCTCCAGCATCAGCTCGGCCTCGGGGCCGATCGCGTCCCGCACGGCCTCGATCAGCGAGACCGCGTACAGCGACTGCTCATGGTCGAGCTCGAAGTGACCCGTCCCGAACGGGTCGATCTTCAGCGCCTTGTACCCGCGCGCGACGACCTCCTGGGCCGCCTTGTGGTACGCCTCCGGAGTGCGCTCCGTGGTGTACCAGCCGTTCGCGTACGCCTTCACCCGGTCGGTGACCTTGCCGCCCAGCAACTGCCACACCGGTACGCCCAGGGCCTTGCCCTTGATGTCCCAGCACGCCATCTCGATCACGGCGATGCCGGACATCACGATCTCGCCGGCCCGCCCGTAGTCGCCGTACTTCATGCGACGCACGAGGTCCTCGACAGCGAAGGGGTCGGAACCGAGAATGTGGTTGGCCTCCGCCTCCCGCAGATAGCCGAGCAGCGCGTCGGTGTGCCCGAGCATGCGGGTCTCACCGACTCCGGTGATGCCCTCGTCGGTGTGCACCTGGACATAGGTCAGGTTGCGCCACGGCGTCCCGACCACGTGTGTGCTGATTCCGGTGATGCGCACGGAAATTGCCCCTTGTGGCTCTACGGCTCTGTTCGAAATTTCGTCACACGTTCGAAATGCTGGCCAGACAGTAAGGATTCGGCGGCGGCAGTGTCAATGGGTCGAACGCACAACGGTTTCGACGCGATGGCACTGGAAGGCGGCGAATGGTCCGGCCTGTCCTCAACTCGCCCAACCGGAACGGGCAGTTCAGCACAGAACTTTCACAGCTGTGACTGTGAACGTGACCTGCGCGGAGTTTAGTCTTCCGGCGTCATGGACTACTGCCACCCGTGCCAAAGGCACCTCAATGGCGCCCTCGCTTGCCCGGGGTGCGGTACATCGGCCGAAGCGTGCCGGGAGTACGCGGCTTCCCTTGAGGACCGCGAGGACGCCGTCGACGAGTTCGACGACGACCCGGAGGGCGACGAGCCGACGGGTGGACGCCGGTCCCGGCGCCGGGGCGGTCGCGGGGTCCGTGCGAGCCGGCGCGACCGGCGGGCCGCGCTGCACCGGCGGCGGCGCAAGCGGGTGCTGCTCGTGGGTGCGGGGCTGTTGCTCGCGGCGGGCGGGCTCAGTCTGGCCGAGCTGGGTATAGAGGCCCCCTCCTCCGAGCCGAAGGCGGCAGCGGCGGACGACGCGTCGTCCGGTTCCTCGGCCTCCGCGGACGGTTCGTCGTCGTCCGACGGCGACGGCTCCTCCGGCGGGGCGGGCGGGGAGTCCCCGGACCCATCGGCGTCCCCTTCGACGTCGGAGTCGAAGAAGCCCAAGAAGGACAAGGACGACGAGGACAAGAAGGAATCGGCCAGCCCGTCCCGCTCGACCGACCCCAGAACCTCCACCCCCGCCCCGAACGACACCACCCCGGGCGACACACCCCCCTCCGCCCCCGCCACCCAGGCCCCGGCCCCCACGGCCGACGACCCCACCCCGGACCCCACCCCCACAGAAACGTGCACCCGTTTCCTGTGGTGGTGCTCGTAACCTCCGCCAGCCTGGCGCCCCCTGGGGGCCGCGGGTCGCCGGCCGCGGATCACCGTTAGCCGCCCGACTGCGCCCCGCCGTTGGTCACCTGCGCAGTTCCCCGCGCCCCTAAAGGGCCACTTCAGGCCTGGCCCGCGCCCTTCAGGGGCGCGGGGAACGGCGCGGCCAACTGAGACCGACGTCCACGCGACAAACGACCTGGCCTTTTTTGGGGGCGCGGGGAACGGCGCGGGCAACACAGACCAACGGCCACGCGACAACCGGGCCCGGTCTTCAAGGGGCGCGGGGAACTGCGCGAGCAACAGAGACCAACGGCCACGCGACAAACAGGCCAGCCCACCGGTTCCTCAGGGGCGCGGGGAACTGCGCAACAGGCCCCCCACCGACCCCGGCCTAAGACCCCCCTGATCCCCCCACCCCGGCGGAGCCATCCAGCATCCGCAGAAGCAACCCCCGCAAAGCCACCCGCTCCTCCCGAGAAAGCCCCGCCAACGGCTCCCGGGCGAACCGCAGGGAATCCCGCAGACTCCGAGCAACCCCCAACCCCTCCACGGTCACGGCGGCCAGCTTCACCCGCCGGTCCGCAGGATCGGGCCGCCGCTCGACCAGCCCCCGCACCTCCAGCCGATCCACGATCCCGGTCACATTGGACGGCTCGCACTTCAGCTTCTGGGCCAGCCGCCGCATCGGCAACGGCTCCAGCGAGAGCAGACTCAGCAGCCGAGCCTGCGCCCCGGTCAGCGCATGCTCCGCCGCCGCCTCCTCGTACTCCTCGTGGTAACGCGCCACCACCGTGCCGATCAGGTCGACGACCTCGAGCGTCAGAGGGTCGATTCGGGGAGTCTTCTGCGTGGACATGCGCTCCAGGTTACCCCCGTTACTTGACATCATGAAATATTCAGGCGCATCATTGTTTCAGGTACTGAAGTATTTGCGACACCAGAGCCCCGAGAGCCGCTCAGAGCCGCTGTCCCCACGGAAAGGCGCCCCCCATGACCGACACCTCCGCACTCCCCGCCGTCAGCCGCGAATGGCACCTCGTCAGCCGCCCCGTCGGCTGGCCGAAGCCCGAGGACTTCGCCCTGGTCGAGACCGAGGTGAAGCGGCCCGGCCCGGGCCAGGTCCTGGTGCGCAACGAGTACCTGTCCGTGGACCCGTACATGCGCGGCCGTATGAGCGCCGCGAAGTCGTACACCGCCCCCTTCGAGCTCGGCAAGGTCATGCAGGGCGGCGCGGTCGGCGAGGTCATCGCCTCGAACGCCGAGGGTTTCGCGGTCGGCGACCGCGTCCTGCACTTCTTCGGCTGGCGCGACCACGCCACGTTCGACGCCAAGAGCGCCGTCAAGGTCGACCCCGAGGCCGCGCCCCTGAGCACGTACCTCGGCGTCCTCGGCATGACCGGCCTCACCGCGTACGCGGGTCTGCTGCGCACCGCCTCCTTCAAGGAGGGTGACACCGTCTTCGTGTCCGGCGCGGCGGGAGCCGTGGGCAGCCAGGTCGGCCAGATCGCCAAGCTCAAGGGTGCCTCGCGCGTCATCGGCTCGGCCGGCTCCGACGAGAAGGTCAAGCTCCTGGTGGAGGAGTACGGCTTCGACGCCGCCTTCAATTACAAGAACGGCTCCGTGAGCGAGCAGCTCAGGGAGGCCGCCCCGGACGGCATCGACGTCTACTTCGACAACGTCGGCGGCGACCACCTGGAGGCCGCGATCGGCTCCCTCAACCTCCACGGCCGGATCGCGATCTGCGGGATGATCTCCGTCTACAACAACACGGAGCCCGCCCCCGGCCCGAAGAACCTCGCCCGCCTCATCGCGACCCGCGGCCGTATCGAGGGCCTCCTCGTCGGCGACCACTACGACCTGCAGCCGCAGTTCGTCCAGGAGGTCGGCCCCTGGGTCGCCTCCGGTGAGCTCAAGTACCGCGAGACGGTCGTCGAGGGCATCGAGAACAACCTGGAGGCGTTCCTCGGCGTCCTGCGCGGCGAGAACACCGGAAAGATGATCGTCAAGCTCTGAGGCGGACGCCGGTGACAGCGGCGACGCCGGTGACAGTTACATCGGTCTTCTGCTGGACTTCCGACATGCGGTAACTTCTTTCCGAAACTGTCGCGAGTCGTGGGCGCGAATCGTGGCGGACCAAGGAGGAAGCCACCGCATGTCCATCCAGCAGACCGACGTCCTCTACACCGCCGTCGCCACCGCCGAGAACGGCCGCGACGGCCGCGTCGCGACCGACGACGGCACGCTCGACGTCATCGTCAACCCGCCCAAGGAAATGGGCGGCAGCGGCACCGGCACCAACCCGGAACAGCTCTTCGCCGCCGGCTACAGCGCCTGCTTCCAGGGCGCCCTCGCCGTCGTCGCCCGCCAGGAGAAGGCCGACATCACCGGCTCGACCGTCACCGCGAAGGTGGGCATCGGCAAGAACGCCGACGGCTTCGGCCTCATAGTCGAGATCTCCGCCAACATCCCGAACATAGACCCCACCACAGCCCAAGCCCTCCTGGCGAAGGCCCACCAGGTATGCCCCTACTCCAAGGCCACCAAGGGCAACATCACAGTCACCCTGACCTGACCACGGGCCCTTCGGGGCAGCCCCTTTCAGGCAGCCTGGGCACCGGTGTCTTTTCTCTTCAAGGGGCGCGGGGAACTGCGCGAGCAACTGAGGCCAACGGTCACGCGACAAACAGGCCCGGTCTTTAAGGGGCGCGGGGAACTGCGCGAACAACACAGACCAACGGCCACCGGACACACGACCTGGTCTTTCAGGGGCGCGGGGAACTGCGCACCCAGCCCCACCAACCCGCACCCTCAAACACCCCCGGTTCATGAGGGGCCGCTCAAGAGAGCGCCCCCTCATGAACCACCCGAACCAACCGCTGATTCTCCGGCGCGGCCCCACCGGGAAACGCACAACGCCGCCGCGTATACCCATACGCCAGCCCACTCCGAGGATCAGCAAACCCCTGCGATCCCCCCGCCCCACTGTGCCCGAACGCCCCGGCCCCCAAGAACGGATGCCACATGTCACCCGTGGCCTGAAACCCAAGCCCGTAGGACTTATGAGCACGGGCAATCAGGTCGTACCCGACCGAGTGGATCTGCCCAACCTCCGCAACCGCATCCGGCTTCAGCAACGCCCCCCGCCCGTCGACCTGACTGATCGCCGCCGCATACATCCCGGCGATCCCCCGCGCGGAGGCGACCCCGCCCGCCGAGGCGGAGCCAAGTGCCCGCACGGTACGGGAGTTGGGAAAGTCCATCAGCGACGCGGCCCCCGGCACATGCTCGTTGAACGCGATGGACGACAACGTGTGCGGCCCCTTGGGCGTCGCGTCCAACAGCGCCTGCTCAGGCGGAGTCGGCGCCATCGGCAGGACCGAGAGATACCGGTGCTCCTCAGACTCGGGCAGCCCCAGATAGAACCCGAGCCCGTACGGCGCCCGCACCCGCTCCTCGTAAAGCTCCTGGAGCGTACGACCAGTGGCACGCCGTACGACCTCACCGGTGAGCGCGCCGATCACCAGCGCGTGATAGCCGAACGCCGACCCCGGCCGCCAGAACGGCCGCTGGGTGGCGAGGCGTTCGGCCACCACCCGGTCGTCGGCCAGCTCCTCGACCGTGAAGCCCGCGTCCGCCCCGACCACGCCGGCCCGGTGCGCGAGCAGCTCCCGCAGGGTCACCGCGCCCTTGCCCTCGGCGGCGAACTCCGGCCAGTAGTGGGCGACTTCACGGTCGAGCTCCAGCGTGCCGTCCTGCACGAGCAGGGCGACCACCAGATGGGCCGCCCCTTTCGTGGAGGAGAAGACACCGAACAGCGTGTCGCCGTCCGTGTCCGCGCCGGTCCAGAGATCGACGACCCGCCGCCCCCGTACGTACGCGCTCAACTGGCCCGCGTAGTCCGGGCGTTCGGCGGCGACGACGGACGCGAACTCCTCGCGCACCGCCTCGAAGCCTTCGGCGACGGTGCCGTGGATCTCCTGTGTCATCCGTACTCTCCTCGTGTCACGGTGCCCTGGGAACGTCCCTCAGGACACGGTCAGCAAAGCACGCGCGACCTGTGGGAACTGTCCCTTCGGGTGATCACGGAACAGCGGCTCGGTGCCGAACAGGACGGCATGCGGCCCGCTGACCACTGAGGCCAGGCCCGCCGCCTGCGCCGGACCGCCGCTGCCGTCCTCCAGGGCACGCCAGTGCCCGGACACGAGCGGGTTCCCGGCCGCGTACGACTGCTCCACACGGACCCCGGGGCCGAGGTCCGTGAACCACAGCGGCGCGTAGACGAAGCTGTGGTCCGGGGCGCCGGAGGTCACTCCGCCGCCCGAATTGACCACGCGCACCACGCCGTTGGCGTCACCGTTGCCCTCGACCGGCTCGACCGAGAGCAGCCCGGTGGCGGCGTTGAGGGCCGCTCCGGTGGCTCCGCGGCCGACGAGGCCCTTACGGTCCAGGAAGGCGTCCAGGGCGGCGCGTGCGGCCGTGTTGAGGCCTGCGTGGTTCAGACCGGCGGAGGCGAACAGGACGTCCGCCTTCGACCAGTCGAAGCCCGCGTTGAGGATCGCCGTGGAGACGGGGACGACGTCGAAGTTCATCTCGCGGAGCGCGAACAGCTCGCCCGGCGTGACGGCCGCGGCGACCCGTACCCGGTGGAGCGGGGTGGTGCCGGTCGCCTTCGTCGCGTCGAAGGCCACGTCGTACTTCTTCGCCAGGACCACCGCCTTCGCGCGGGCCGAGGCGGGCACGACCGCACTGCCGTCGGCCGCCCGCCGCACCGAAACCCCGTCCGCGAGAAGGGAGTTGAGGGCCGCGATCTCACGCGCGTCGTCGAGCCGCAGCCGAAGCGTGCCGCGAGGCGCCACATAACCGACGTTCGCGGCCTCGTGGACCGCGCGGCCCGGCACGGAGAGCTTCGACGAGGACGTCCGAACGGTGTCGACCGTCGCACCCCACAGCCGGCCCAGACTCCAGCCCGAGATGTCGTACATCACCGACACCTTGTCGCTGATGTCCCGCCCGTCGGCCAGCATCACATTGGCCATGCCGCGCTTGGGCTGGCGCAGATCGACGACGTACGACCCCTTCGCGTACGTCTTCCCGCCGAGCCTGAAGTCCTTTGTCGCACGCCGGACCTGGACGTCGTTGGCGAGCAGGTGGTCGACGAGCCGGGCCGCGGCGGTGGCCGAGCGCTGTGCCTTCGTGCCCGCCGGGATCACGTACGCGCGCGGGAAGTCGGTCGTGTAGACGTCCTCCGGGCCGATGCCCGGCACCCCCGGAACGGTCTCCGGCGACACCGGGACCTGCGCGGCGCCCGTCACGCTCCGCCGGAAGACCTCGATCTGGTCGGCGATGAGCGAACTGCGGTGGCTCTGCGTGTAGTTGAGGCTCGCGCGCATCGCCGCGCCCGCGATGTCCACGTTGATCGCCGAACGGCGGCGCAGCTCGGCGACGGGCAGGTCGTCGTACTCGTCGTTGTTCACCGCCATCGGGAACTCGACCGTGTGCGCCGCGACCGTGCCGTGGAACGGCATGTACTGCGGGGTGAAGATCGGAGGCCAGTCGTCCCAGCCCTCCTCCTGGTCCCGGAACGGGATCTGGGCGGGCTCCACACCGTCCTTCGCGGGTGTGTAGCCGAGGCCGTTGACGGCGGCCTCCATGCCCAGGGCGTTGGCGTAGGTGTTCTTCAGGAACAGGTCGTACTCGTAGTTCTCGCCGTGCGGGGGAGTGGTGGGCTCGATGAGCGTGCCGTTGACGTACCCGTGCAGGTCGACCATCACGGCCGGCTGCTTGTCGATCGCGATCTGGCGCATCGCGCGGACCTCGGGCTGCGAGGCGGTCACGAAGTCACGGTTCAGATCGAAGCCGTTGGCGTTGGCGCGGGTGCCGGCGATACGGCCGTCCGGGTTCGCGGTGATGTTGAAGTACACGCGGTTGCGGGCGAGGAGATCGGTGGTGGACCGGTCCTGGGCCGTGGCGAGCTTCTCGATGAGCTTGAGGGCCGCGTCCGTGCCCTCCCACTCGTTGCCGTGGATGTTGTTGTTGAAGAAGACGGGCGTCTTGTACGTGCGCTTGACCGACGCGTCCTTGGCGGCGGCCGAGGGCGCGTTCTCGATCAGCTCGCGCATACGCTCCTGGGCGCGGGCCTGCCGCGTGGACTCCGGCGCGGTGACGGTGACCAGATAGAGCCGGTGGCCGCCGGCCGAGCGCCCAGCGACCTCCACACTCACCCGGTCGCCGAGCCGCTGGAGTGCGTTCAGCTTCGGGGCGATGGCGTGGTACGGGGTGAGACCGAGCTTGATGGACTTGTCGGCCGGGTTCACCGGGTCCGGGGTGAGCACCTGCTCGCGGGGGTAGCCGCGGGTGCCTCCGGCGGTTCCGGTGCCGTCCGTGAGCTCGGTGACCGGGGTGGTGAGGGCGCGGTCGGTGGTGCTCTCCGGGGCTTTGGCGGCGGCCCGGTCGGAGAGACCGGAGAGGCCGGATCCCTCACGGACCGGGGGAGCGGGCCGTGGCGTCGGGTCGGCCACGGCGCCGTTCGGGGTGAGCAGGAGCGCCGCCGCCGCGGTGGCGGTGGCCGTGGCGATCAGGGCGGGTCTCGGTAGACGCACGCGTACCTCCGCTGGAGTTGCTGTGGACATGCCTGGACATCGGTACGCGGAGGTCTACCTGTTCGACTCACGTGCAACAAGAGGGCGTTGCCGTCACCGGTGCCACGGGTTGCCGCGGATTGCCGCGGATGGTGGGTCCGGGTGTTGGTGGAGCGGGCATGCTGTGCGTGAGGCGAGGAGAGTCCATGGCAACGATTCCGTCGCTCCCCAGCAGGGATGACGTGGCGCGTATCGCACGGAACACGACCGACATCACCGGGCAACTGCTCGACACCGCGGGGAACATCACGCGTATCGCGATCAACACCTTTGATCCCAGGGACGGTTCCGGGGCGGAAGCGCTGCGGGTGGTGCGGCAGACGACTGCCGAGCTGGCCGAGGCCAGTGCCTCGCCGGAGGCCCAGGAGGCCTTCTACCGGATCGTGGACACGTTGACGCGGCTGGGGGTGAGCGGGGCGCCGCTCGCCGTTCACCCGGTCAGCGAGCCCGCGCAGGCGCTGCTCACGGCGCTCGGGGACAGCCTGCTGCCGGTCCTCGACGCGGTGGAGCCCGCGGTGGAGGAGGCGGCGGAGGCGCTGGGCGAACTCGTGGACGCCACCTCGCCGTTGCTGCCCGCGGCGGCGGGTGTGGTGGCGGGTGTGCTCCTCGCGCTCGCGCCCCTGATCCGTGCCGCGGCGGACGTGCTGCGGGACTCGTCCCCCGAACTGCGCCGAATCGCCGACGCGTTGACCGCGGCGCTCGCCCCGCTGGTCCCGTTGCAGGTTGCCTTGGCCGAGCGGGCCGCCGCTGCGGGGGCGGGGGTTGTGCGGGTCGCCCTGCCGCCACTGGCCGACCTCACGGAGGCAGCGGCTGCCGGCCTGAAGGCGGGCCGTCCCCTGCTGATCGCCGGGGAAGAGTTCGTGGTGTCCGGCCTCGAACGACTCCAGCCGCTGCTGCTGGTGTCCGCGTCGAGGGTGGGGAAGGTGGCTCGGGCCGGCGCGGTACGCGTCTCCGCGGCGGTGTCGCCTGCGGCGGAGCGGGGGGTCGTGGTGGCGGTCCACCCCGCCTGACGTCTGCGGGTGGGTGGGGCTGGCAGCGCAGTTCCCCGCACCCCTAAAAGACTGCGCAGTTCCCCGCGCCCCTGAACAGACAGGCCCTGACGCCCACTTCTCGGGGACGGCACGAGCACCCCAGGTCGGCGGCGCTTTTTAGGGGCGCGGGGAACTGCGCGGGCAACTCAGGCTGGCCCGCACGTGGTGAACAGGCTGGTGCTTTTAGGGGCGCGGGGAACTGCGCGAGCACCGCAGGTTGGCCCGCACCTGGCGAACCGACCTCGGCACCGGTGCTTTTCAGGGGCGCGGGGAACTGCGCGAGCACCGCAGGTTGGCCCGCACCTGGCGAACCGACCTCGGCACCGGTGCCTTTTATGGGCGCGGGGAACTGCGCGGGCACCCCAGGCCAACCCGCACCTGGCGAACAGGCCTCAGCCCCCGCTCCCTTCAGGGGCGCGGGGAACTGCGCAACAAGCCAAGGCGGCCCCCAGCCACCCCAACCACCAGGCGGAGCCCCCGGTATGGTGCAGGTATGCATGATCTTGGCGTCGGCCTGCGCTACTTGTTGCGGGGACAGCGGTGGGTCACCCGCCACGGAAAACAGTTCGGCTTCGGACTGATCCCCGGCCTCATCACCCTCGTCCTGTACGCCGCCGCCCTCACCGCCCTGGCCCTCTGGGGCACGGACTTCACCGCCTGGGCGACCCCCTTCGCGGACGACTGGTCGAGCCCCTGGCTAGGCCTCTTCCGCGGATTCCTGACGGCCGTCCTCTTCGCCCTCGCCCTCCTCCTCTCCGTGGTCACGTTCACCGCCGTGACCCTCCTCCTCGGCCAGCCCTTCTACGAGAACCTCTCGGAGAAGGTGGACCGGGACGTCTCCCCGGACGGCACGGCCCCCGAGTCGGGCCTGCCCCTGTGGCGCGAGCTGCTGATCTCCGCACGGGACAGCCTCAGGATCGTGGCGAGGGCCCTGGTCTGGGGCGTACTGCTCTTCGCGCTCGGGTTCATCCCGTTCGTCGGGCAGACCGTCGTCCCGGTGATCGGTTTTTTCGTCACCGGCTTCTTCCTCACCGAGGAACTGACGGGGGTCGCCCTGCAACGCCGCGGCGCCGTACTCCGCGACCGCCTCACCCTGCTCCGTTCCCGCAAGATGCTGATCTGGGGCTTCGGCACCCCGCTGGCCGTCGCCTTCCTCGTCCCCTTCGTCGCGGTGTTCCTGATGCCCGGCGCGGTCGCGGGCGCCACTTTGATGGCCCGCGATCTGATGGGCGAGGAGACCCGCGAGGAAGAGGACGAGGACGACGGAGAGCAGGCCGGCCGCGTCAGTCGGTGACGTCCGCGTCCGCCGCCACCTTCAGGATCGACCGGACCTGGGCGATGATGTCCAGCCGGTTCTGGATGAACTGGGGGTCGGTGACCGTCCCGCTCGCCGGATCCGTGTTGCCCGTCCCGAACTGCAGGACCGGCGTGTGGACATGACCGCCGGGCAGCGAGTCGGTGAGGCCCAGCCGGTCCCGCAGAAGCGTCGCGCGGTACGCGATCTCGTTGGAGAGGTAGTCACCGCCGCCGCCCGCGCGGGCGGTCGAACCGGGGGTCGGCCCTTCGGGGCGTACGACGGGAGTGGTGCCGCCGGCCGGGATCTCGGTCACGGAGGTGTTGTCGTACACGGGGAAGCGGCCCGTGCTCGCGGCCACGATGTCCTTGTACGGCAGGGTCGTCGACGTCCACTGAGGCTGCGAGGCCGGGTCGGTGACCGGGATCGTCTCGGTGCGGGAGAGGTTCTCGTTGTCCCCGAAGCCGCCGCGCCAGGCCCCGTTGGTGCGTTCGACGTCGAACCGGCCCACCCGGCCCTGGCTGACCGTCGTGAACAGGTCGACGCGGGGGAGGTGCCGGCGCAGGGTCCGCTCCACCGTGCCGTCGGCGAAGTCCTGCCAGCGGACCGGGAAGACGGCGGTCTCGACGCGGGCCGGGCCGTCCGCCGTCTCGATCACCGTGCCGTCGAGGGCGAGGGCCGTGGCTCCGGACGGGTTGGAGATCCGGATGTCCCGGTCCAGCGTGAACGGGTCGAAGCCGGTCACCAGGATCCGCTTGACGCCCTTGGAGTGCGGATAGCGGATGGTGTCCTGCCCGCGGGACGTACGCTCAAGTGAGGCGAGAAGGCGGGTCCGTTGGGCCTCGGTGAGGCCGAACTGCGGCTCCCACTGGCGTACTTCACGGGTCATGCCGAGCCGCGCCCAGTACAGAGGCCGGTCGTCGTCCCGGCTCAGGTCGCCGCCCGCCGGGCCCCGGCCCTGCGCGCGGTCCACCGCCCGCTGCCACAGCCGCGCGCCCTGCCGTTCGACCACACGCTCGGCCTGCGCGTACGAACGGGCCTTGCCCAGTGCTCGTACGAACTCCGGTGCCACCGTGGCGAATCCGGAGCGGGCCAGGATCTCCTGGGGCGCCGCCTTGTCGAGTCGCCGCTCCTCCACGGTGGGCGCGGCGGCGGGGTCCTCCGCCGCGTGGGCGGGCGGGGCCGCGAGGCCGGTCAGCAGGGCCAGGCCGAGGGCACCGAGCTGAACACGTATGTACGTCAAGGTAGTTCAGGTCCTTCCGTCGCGAGTGGGGGCCGTCGTCGGATGGCGGCAGTATGCGTGACGGAAGGGGCGCGCGCCATGCCGCGTGATCAGCGGGGTGTGAGAGCCAGGTGAGGGCCGCGAGGATCCTCGCCGCAGCCGCAGCCGCAGCCGCAGCCGCAGCCGCAGCCGCAGCCGCAGCCGTCAGCCCTCGCCCGGGCCGGCGTCGGCCCCGGGGCCGGAAGAAGAGGAGCCAGGACCAGGCCCCTCGCCCAGCAACGTGAGGAAGTCACGGAACGCCGCAGGCATGTCCACCGACTCCGGCGCGAGCAGCCACTGGTACTGCAGCCCGTCCATCACCGCGACGAGCAGAGGGGCGGCCCGCTCCGGGGTGAGCCCGCTCGGCAGCCGCTCCCCGTACTCGGCCCGCAGCACCTGCGCCATGTTCGCGCGCACCACCTCGTACCGCTCGGTGAAGAACTCGCGCGCCGGGTGCCCCTCCGTGACGCTCTCGCCGAGGAGCGCCGAGAAGGTCTGCACGATGGCGGGCCGCATCGCGTTGTACTCGACCAGCTGGCCCAGCAGATCGAGCCGCAGCCTGGTGCCGGGCACCGCGTCCCACTGGTCGCGCTCCGCCATCACGGCGACGAGCAGCGCCTCCTTGGTGGGGAAGTGGTGCAGCAGCCCCTGCTGGGTGAGCCCGACCCGCTCGGCGACGGCGGCCAGACTCGCGCCCCGGTAACCGCGCTCGGCGATCACCTCCAGCGTCGCCCGGAGGATCTCCGCACGCCGCTCCACGCTCCTGGCCGACCGGGGGGCCTTGCTCGTCATGACGTCACCGTACGACATGGAATCGATCCCCAGCCCGTCGAAAGTAACAGCAAGATAACGAAACCTACCGATCTACAGGTACCGGATGCAGGATGGAGCGACGGTACGGACTTCAACGAGGAGGCACCGCCATGGCGGGAACGCAGGGAACCCGGTCCACCCCGGCCGACCAGGCACGTGAGGCCGTGGTCGAGACCGCGCTCGCGAAACTCGATCTGGACGCGAAGGCGCGGCTGCTCGCCGGACAGGACATGTGGTCCCTGCCCGCCCTCCCGGAGATCGGCCTGAAGTCGCTGGTCATGTCCGACGGTCCGATAGGGGTGCGCGGCGTGCGCTGGACCGCCGACGACCCGTCCATCGCCCTGCCGTCCCCGACCGCCCTCGCCGCCACCTGGGACCCCGCCCTGGCCCGCCGCGCAGGCGTCCTCCTCGCCCAGGAGGCCCGCCGCAAGGGCGTCCACGTCCTGCTCGCCCCCACGGTCAACCTGCACCGATCCCCGCTCGGCGGCCGTCACTTCGAGGCGTACAGCGAGGACCCGTATCTCACCGGACGGATCGGCACGGGGTACGTGACCGGCGTCCAGGAGGGCGGCGTCGGTACCACCGTGAAGCACTTCGTCGCCAACGACGCCGAGACCGACCGCTTCACCGTGAACAACGTGGTCTCCGAACGAGCCCTGCGCGAGCTCTACTTGGCCCCCTTCGAGGCGATCGTCGAGAACGCCCATCCCTGGGGCATCATGACCGCCTACAACTCGGTCAACGGCACGACGATGACCGAGCACCGCTACATGGTCAACGAGGTCCTGCGCGGCGAGTGGGGTTTCGACGGCTTCAACGTCTCCGACTGGATGGCCGCTCGCTCCACCGTCGACGCCGTCGAGGGCGGCCTGGACGTCGCGATGCCGGGCCCGACCACCGTGTACGGCGAGAAGCTCGCCGCCGCGGTCCGCGCCGGAGAGGTGGCGGAGACGAAGGTCGACGAAGCCGTGCGCAACGTGCTGCGCCTGGCCGCCCGCGTCGGCATCCTGGACGGCGCCGAGCCCGCGGTCACCGAACTCCCGGCGGACGTCGACGGCGACGCCCTGGCCCGCGAGATCGCCCGCCGTTCCTTCGTGCTCGTACGCAACGAAGGCGCCCTCCCGATCCCCGAGGGGCGCTCGGTCGCCCTCATCGGCGCCGCCGCCCGCGACGCCCGTGTCCTCGGCGGCGGCTCCGCCGTCGTCTTCCCCGACCACGTCGTCTCCCCGCTCGACGGCCTCACCGCCGCGCTGCCCGAGGGCGCGCTGACGTATGCGGTAGGCGCCGACCCGAACGAGGAACTGGCCGCCGCCGACAAGGGGTTCGAGCTGCGCGCGGTCTGCCGTGACACCGCCGGCACCGTCGTCGGCACGGGCTCCTCGCCGAGCGGCCACCTCCAGTGGATGGGCGACGACCTGCCCGAAGGCGTCACCCACGACAACCTCCACAGCGTCGAACTGACCGGCACCTTCACCCCGCGCGAGAGCGGCCGGCACACCTTCGGAATCAAGGGACTCGGCACCTTCACGCTCACGGTCGACGGCACGACGTACTTCGACGACGTACAACGGGTCGAGAAGGACGACCCCTTCGTCACGTTCTTCGGCGCTCCGGTCGAGCGCGCCACGGTGGACCTGACCGCCGGTGACACCTACGAGGTCTCACTGCGCCATGTCGTCTCCGTGCCCGAGAACGTCCCCATGAAGGTCGTCGCCTTCACGCTCACCCACCAGGAGCCGCAGCGCGACGCCGACGAGCTGATCGCCGAGGCCGTCGAGGCCGCCCGCGCCGCCGACACGGCGGTCGTCGTGGTCGCCACGACGGAACGCGTCGAGTCCGAGGGCTTCGACCGCAAGGACCTCCGACTCCCCGGCCGCCAGGACGAGTTGGTCCACGCGGTCGCCGCCGCCAACCCCAACACCGTCGTGGTCGTCAACTCCGGCTCCCCGGTGGAACTCCCGTGGCGCGACGACGTGTCCGCCGTACTCCTCAGCTGGTTCCCGGGCCAGGAGGGCGGCGCCGCCCTCGCCGACGTCCTCACCGGCACCCACGAGCCCGGCGGCCGACTCCCCACCACCTGGGGCTCCCTGGACTCGGCCCCGGTCACCCGGGTCACCCCCACCGACGGCGAACTCGCGTACACCGAGGACGTGTTCATCGGCTACCGGGCCTGGGAGAAGGAGGGCCGCACCCCGACGTACCCCTTCGGCCACGGCCTCGGCTACACCGACTGGACGTACGACGAGATCAAGGTGACGGGCAGGACGGTCACGGTCCGCGTCACCAACTCCGGCCCCCGCGAGGGCTGCGAGACCGTCCAGATCTACCTGGCCCGCCGCCTGGCAGGCTTCGCGACGGCAGAGGCATCCCCGGGCGAAAGCACCGAGGTCACGATCGAACTCCCCACCCGGGCGTTCGAGACCTGGGACGAGCAGACCAACGCCTGGACCCCGCTGGAGGGTTCGTTCGAGATCGAGGCGTCGCACTCGCTCACCGACTGCAGGCTGAGGGCAACCATCGCCCCGTAAGCGGCATCCGCGCTCACGCCGGAGGCGTACGCGAAGTCACCGCCGCGTACGCCATCTCCGCGAGCCGCGCCTGTCCGTTCTTGCTGGGATGGAACCAGTCCCAGTGACTCAACTGCTTGGTGCCGAACCGGTACTCGAACACCGCCCCGCCGTCGAAGCGGCACCGCTCGTCCTTCGCGCACACCTCCCGCAACACCGAGTTGTAGGACTCCACCCGATCCTGCACGGTGTCCCGCCGCAATGTCGCCGCCGAGTCCAACGCGTCGGCGTCACCGAGCATCGACGGGCAGATGCCCAGCTTCCAGATCTGCTTGCTCAGCTGGTTGGTCCGCCCCTCCGACCACAACCGCTTCAGATCGGGCACGCTGGACACGTACACCTGCGTCTTCGGCAGCGCCTCCCGCAGTGTGGTCAGCGCGTCCTGGAACTGGGTGCGGAAGTCCGCCACCGAGGTCATCGCGGAGACGGACGAGCGGCAGGCGTCGTTCGCGCCGGCCATGACCGTGACCAGCTCGGGCTTCTTCGTCGCGGCCTGGGCCATCTGGCCGGGCAGATCGGCCATGCGGGAGCCGGTCTCCGCGTAGTTCCAGCTGCGCTGGGCGGCACCGGCCGGGCCGAGGAGGCGTACGGCGAGGCTGTTCACCTTCGTGTCGGTGCCGGTCGCCCAGGAGACCTCGGGGCAGTCGGTGAGCACCGAGCAGGCGTCGAAACCGCGGGTGATGGAGTCGCCGACCGCGGCCAGCGAACCGGGGCTGCTGTCCCAGTCCGGAGTGGGTTTGGGGGACGGTTTCGCGGCCCGTGCGGAGGTGCCCGAGGGCCCGGGGGAGTTGCCGCCACTGGCGTCGCATCCGGCCAGCCCCGCGACACCCAGAAGGGCCGCCACCGCGGCCGCGGCGACACCTCGTGAACCGTGACCACGCTTCCGCATCCCCAGTTCCCCTCGTTCGTCACGCAACGGCGGCCCGCCCAGGAGCGTCCCCCTGGGTGGCTGTGTTTTCCCGGGGGACAACCCCCGGACCCCCGGCCGGGTGCCCGCCACGCGTCCCGCCGGGTGAAACCTCAGTGTTTCCGGGCGTTGGGACCGACGGTACGTCACACTCCTTGCGCCGCCGCACGGTAGCCTCGCCACGTGGCTGCCCAGCCACTGACGTTCCGCCAAAGTACAAGATGCCCGCTCTGTCCGGAGGTCCCAGTGACGACACGTGGAGTTCTCTACGTGCACTCCGCGCCGCGTGCGCTGTGCCCGCACGTCGAATGGGCAGTCGCAGGTGTGCTCGGCACGCGAGTCAGCCTCGACTGGATCCGGCAGCCCGCGTCACCCGGCACCTGGAGATCCGAGTTCTCCTGGAAGGGCGAGGTCGGCACGGCCTCCAAGCTCGCCTCGGCGCTGCGCGGCTGGCAGATGCTGCGCTTCGAGGTCACCGCCGAACCGTGCGCCACCGCCGAGGGAGAGCGCTACAGCTGCACCCCTGAGCTGGGCATCTTCCACGCCGTGACCGGCATCCACGGCGACATCCTGATCCCCGAGGACCGGCTGCGCGCCGCCCTGGTCCGCTCCCAGCAGGGCGAGACGCAGCTGGAGTCCGAACTCACCAAGCTCCTCGGCAAGCCCTGGGACGACGAACTGGAGCCCTTCCGCTACGCAGGCGAGGGCGCTCCCGTCCGCTGGCTCCACCAGGTGGTCTGACGAACACCCGTCCGACGACAAGTGGCCCGGGCTCCTCAAAGAGGAGCCCGGGCCACTCACCGTAAGCACAAAAACGGCTGAAATCAGACCGTACGGAACGCCAGAACCACGTTGTGCCCACCGAAGCCGAACGAGTCGTTCAGCGCGGCGATCCGCCCCTCGACGGGCAGCTTCCGCGCCTCACCACGAACGATGTCGGCGGCGGCCTCGGCCTCGGGGTCGAGGTTGTCGACGTTGATGGTCGGCGGCGCGACCCGGTGGTACAGCGCGAGCACCGTGGCGACGGACTCGACACCACCCGCACCGCCCAGCAGATGCCCGGTCATGGACTTCGTACCGGAGACCGCGAAGTGGTCCGTGTCGTCCCCGAAGACCTTGCGCAGCGCCTTCAGCTCGGCCACGTCACCGGCCGGCGTGGAGGTCGCGTGCGCGTTGACGTGCACGATCTCCGCCGGGTTCAGGTCGGTGTTGTCCAGCAGGTTCTGCAGGGCGTGGGCGATGCCCCGCCCCTCGGGCTCCGGCTGCACGATGTCGTGGCCGTCGGCCGAGATGCCCTGGCCGACCGCCTCCGCGTACACGCGGGCACCGCGCTTGGCGGCGTGCTCGGCCGACTCCAGGACGATGACGCCCGCGCCCTCACCGAGGACGAAGCCGTCCCGGCCGAGGTCGTAGGGGCGCGAGGCGCCCTGCGGGTCGTCGTTGTTCTTGGACATCGCCATCATGTTGCCGAAGGCGGCGATGGGGAGGGGGTGGATGGCCGCCTCGGTGCCACCGGCGACGACGACGTCGGCGCGGCCGGTGCGGATCATCTCGATGGCGTAGCCGATGGCCTCGGCGCCCGACGCGCAGGCGGAGACCGGGGTGTGCACACCGGCGCGCGCGCCGACGAGCAGACCCACGTTGGCCGAGGGGCCGTTCGGCATCAGCATGGGGACGGTGTGCGGGGAGACGCGGCGTACGCCCTTCTCCTTGAGCACGTCGTACTGGTCGAGCAGGGTCGTGACGCCACCGATGCCGGAGGCGATGACCGCGCCGAGACGGTCGGGGTCGACCGCTGCGTCCTCGCCCGCCTTGTCGGTGTAACCGGCGTCCGCCCAGGCCTCCTTGGCCGCGATCAGCGCGAACTGCGCCGAGCGGTCGAGGCGGCGGGCCTGCGGGCGCGGAATGACCTCGCCCGGCTCCACGGCGATCTGCGCCGCGATACGGACCGCCTGGTCGGCGGCCCAGTCCTGCTCCAGAGGGCCGACACCGGAACGTCCGGCGACCAGGCCCTCCCAGGTCGAGGCTGCGTCGCCACCCAGCGGTGTGGTTGCGCCGATACCGGTGACGACCACGGTGCGATTGGTCGGGCTCACGGGAATTCTTTCTCCAACGGATACGAGGATTCAGCGGCGCCACCGCCGGGTGGCGGGGCTAGCAGCGTCCGGGCTGGGGGTTTGCTCAGCCCTGGTGCTTGAGGATGTACTCGGTCGCGTCGCCGACCGTCTTGAGGTTCTTGACGTCGTCGTCCGGGATCTTGACGTCGAAGCGCTCTTCGGCGGCGACGACGACCTCGACCATGGACAGCGAGTCGACGTCCAGGTCGTCGGTGAAGGACTTCTCCAGCTGGACGTCCTCGACCGGGATGCCGGCGATCTCGTTCACGATGTCGGCGAGACCGGCGACGATCTCTTCCTGAGTGGCGGCCATGTCAGGCGCTCCTTCTTGTGTATCCAGAGGGTGTGGCGGTACTCCCGCCCGGAAGGATCCGGGCGGTGTGCCTAGGGGAGGGTAACGACCGTCGCGGCGTACACGAGACCCGCCCCGAAGCCGATGACGAGCGCGGTGTCGCCGCTCTTCGCCTCGCCGGTCGCCAGGAGCCGCTCCATCGCGAGCGGAATCGAGGCGGCCGAGGTGTTACCGGTGGTGCGCACGTCACGGGCGACCGTGACGTGTTCCGGCAGCTTGAGAGTCTTCACCATCGAGTCGATGATCCGCTCGTTGGCCTGGTGGGGAATGAAGACGTCCAAGTCGTCCGCAGTGAGTCCGGCGGCGTCCAGCGCCTCCTTGGCGACCTTCGCCATCTCGAACACGGCCCAGCGGAACACCGCCTGGCCTTCCTGCGTGATCGCGGGGAACTTGATCTCGCCCTTGGAGTCCAGGGGCAGTTCGGACACGTCACCGATCCGGAAACGGTCCCAGGGGATGGTCTGCTTGATGGTGTTGGACTTGTCGCCCTCGGAGCCCCAGACCGTGGGGCCGATGTGCGGCTCCTGGGAGGGGCCGACGACGACCGCGCCCGCGCCGTCACCGAACAGGAAGGCCGTCGCGCGGTCCTCCAGGTCGGTCAGGTCGGAGAGCCGCTCGACGCCGATGACGAGTACGTACTCGGCGGAACCCTCCACGACCATGCCCTTGGCGAGGGTCAGTCCGTAGCCGAAGCCGGCGCAGCCCGCCGAGATGTCGAAGGCCGCGGCCTTCGCCGTGCCGAGCTTGTCGGCGATCTCGGTGGCGACGGCCGGGGTCTGGCTGAAGTGCGAGACGGTCGAGACGACCACGGCGCCGATCTGCTCGGCGCTGATCCCGGCGTCGGCGATGGCCTTGCCGGACGCCTCGATCGACATGGCGGCGACGGTCTCCTCGTCGTTCGCCCAGTGCCGGGTCTCGATGCCGGAGCGCGAGCGGATCCACTCGTCGGACGAGTCGATCGTTTCGAGGATCACCTCGTTCGGCACGACACGGACCGGGCGGTAGCCGCCGACACCGAGGATGCGCGCGTACGGGGCGCCCTTGCTGGGCTTGATCTTCGACATGCTCTGTCGGCTCCTTACGCGCTCAGGCGGAGGCGTGCTCGGCGATGAGCTCGCGAGCCGCGTCCAGGTCGTCGGGTGTCTTCAGCGCCAGCGTCTGCACGCCGGGCAGCGCGCGCTTGGCGAGACCGGTGAGGGTGCCGCCGGGGCACACCTCCAGGAGCGCGGTCACGCCCAGTTCCTTGAAGGTCTCCATGCACAGGTCCCAGCGGACCGGGTTGGCGACCTGGCCGACCAGCCGGGCCAGGACCTCCGAGCCGGCGGTGACGGCCTGCCCGTCCTTGTTCGACACGTACGTGAGCTTCGGGTCGGCGGGCGACAGCTCGGCCGCGGCGCGGGCGAGGGTGTCGACCGCCGGGGCCATGTGGTGCGTGTGGAACGCGCCCGCGACCTTGAGGGCCACCACACGGCGTACGCCCTCGGGCTTGTCGGCCTCCAGGGCGGCCAGCTCCTCCAGCGTGCCGGCGGCCACGACCTGGCCCGCGCCGTTCACGTTGGCCGGGGTCAGGCCGAGCTTCTCCAGGTGCGGGATCGTCACTTCCGGGTCGCCGCCGAGCAGCGCCGACATTCCGGTGGCGGTGGCGGCGGTCGCCTCCGCCATGGCCAGTCCGCGGACGCGGACGAGGCGGACGGCCTCCTCGTCGGGGAGCACCCCGGCGAGTGCGGCGGCGGTCAGCTCGCCGACGCTGTGTCCGGCGACGGCGCCGACCTTCAGCGGCAGCTGGGCCGGGTCGTCGAAGAGGGTGTACGCGGAGGTCAGCCCGGCCGCGACCAGGAGCGGCTGCGCCACCGCGGTGTCACGGATCTCGTCCGCGTCCCCCTCGGTGCCGTAACGGATCAGGTCGAGCTCCACGGCGTCGGACCACGCCTCAAGGGCACCGCGGACACCGGGGAGGTCGAGCCAGGGAGTCAGGAAGCCGGGCGTCTGGGCGCCCTGGCCGGGAGCGACGAGTACGAGCACTCTCACACTCTCTCTTGTGGACGGGCACGGCCGCCCGTGGGGACAGGGACGAAGAACAGGAGGGGGAATTGTAGGTCCCCGACAAAAGCCTAGAGCTGGGGATCTCCATCGGCCAGACGCCCCAGGATCAGCGCGATCCGCAGCGTGAACGCCGAACGTACATCCGAAGGCGACCAGCCGGTGACGTCAGTCACACGTCGAAGCCGGTAGCGCACGGTGTTCGGATGCACGAAGAGCATCCGAGCGGCCCCTTCGAGACTGCTCGCCTGTTCGAGATAGACGCTCAGCGTCTCCAGGAGAGCGGACCCGGCCTCCTCCAGTGGTCTGTAGATCTCCTCCACCAACTGTTCACGGGCAGAGGGATCCGAGGCGATCGCGCGCTCCGGCAGCAGATCGTCCGCCAGAACCGGCCGAGGGGCGTCCTGCCAGGCGAAACACGCCTTGAGGCCGGCGGCCGCCGCCTGCGCGGACCGGGTCGCGGCGAGCAGGTCGGGCACGACGGGCCCGGCCACCACGGGGCCCGCGGCATACGGCCCGATCAGGGACTTGGCGACACCGAGCGGGTTGTCGCTGCCGCCCGCGATGACGACCAGGCGGTCCCCGAGCACCCCGGTCAGCACCTGGAGCTTGGCGTGCCGGGCGGCCCGCCGGATGGCCTCGACGGTCAGCTCGCTGTCACCGTCGGGCGCCGTGCCCAGCACCACGCACACATGCTCGGGAGAGTTCCAGCCGAGCGCCGCGGCCCGGGACACCGCGCCCTCGTCGGCCTCGCCGGAGAGGACGGCGTTCACGACCAGGGACTCCAGCCGGGCGTCCCAGGCACCGCGCGCCTCGGCGGCCTGCGCGTACACCTGGGCGGTCGCGAAGGCGATCTCCCGCGCGTACACGAGCAGCGCCTCGCGGAGCACGGACTCGTCGCCGGGAGCGGCCACCTCGTCGATGGCGCTCTCCATCACCTCGATCGTCGTCCGCACCATCTCGACGGTCTGGCGCAGGGTGATCGCCCTGGTCAGCTCGCGCGGCGCGGTGCCGAAGACGTCCGTGGAGATCGCCTGGGGAGCGTCCGGATGCCGGAACCACTCCTTGAACGCGGCGATACCGGCCTGGGCGACGAGGCCGATCCACGACCGGTTCTCCGGGGACATCGCCCGGTACCACGGCAGCGTCTCGTCCATGCGCGCGATCGCCTGGGCCGCGAGACTGCCGGACGACTTCTCCAGCCGCTTCAGGGTCGCGGCGTGCGCATGGGCGGCGCGGGCGGCGCGTTCGGTGTTGCTGGATTCGGGTTCGGGCACGGGACAAGACTGCCTTATCAGGACGGGAGTATGCGGCGGAGGGTCTCGGACGGCTCGTCAGTCGGGTCTACGGTGGGTCCGTGATGGACGTACGGCGCGCCGACGAGCGCTACCGCGGAGGCGACCCGGCGGCCGGGATCGCGTCCCTGCACGCCTTCTCCTTCGGCCCGCACTACGACCCGGACAACCTCCGCTTCGGCGCGGTCATCGCCTGCAACGAGGAGCGCCTCGCGCCCGGCGCCGGCTTCGACGAGCACCCGCACAGCCACACCGAGATCGTCACCTGGGTCGTCGAGGGCGAGCTGACCCACCGCGACACGACCGGCCACGAGTCGGTCGTACGCCCCGGTGACGTCCAGCGCCTCAGCTCGGCGGGCGGCGTCCGCCACGTCGAACGCAACGACGGCGACACACCCCTGCTCTTCGTCCAGATGTGGCTCGCCCCGCTGGAGCCGGGCGGCGACCCCGCGTACGAGGTCGTCCACGGCATCGCCGACTCCACCCCGTACGCCGTCCCGGAGGCGGCCGCGATGCTCCACGTCCGCCGCCTCGCGCCGGGGGAGCGCACCGCCGTCCCGGACGCGCCGTTCGTGTACGCCCATGTCGTACGCGGCGAAGTCCTGCTGGACAGCTGGGTGCTGAGCCCCGGTGACGCGGCCCGCATCACGGACGCGAAGGACCTGGAGGCGGTCGCCCGGGACGGGGCGGAGCTGCTGTTCTGGGAGATGGCGTAGGGAGCCTCTTACGGAGTGCTGGAGAGCTCGGCCAGCACCGCGTCCGTGAAGGCGGGCCACACCTCGACGGCCCACGGCCCGAACGCCCGGTCCGTCAGCGCCACGCAGGCCGCCCCTGTGCCCTTCCCGCCCGCCCACCCGGCGTCCGGGTCGATCCACAGGAACGTACCCGACTGCCCGAAGTGCCCGAAGGTCCGCGGCGAGGACGAACCGCCCGTCCAGTGCGGCGACTTGGAGTCCCGGATCTCGAAGCCGAGCCCCCAGTCGTTGGGGTTCTGGTGCCCGTACCCCGGCAGGACACCCTTCGTCCCCGGGTACTGCACGGTCATCGCCTCCGCGACGGTCCGCGGGTCGAGCAGCCGCGGCGCCTGCACCTCGGCGGCGAACCGCACCAGATCGTCGACGGTCGAGACACCGTCCTTCGCGGGGGAGCCGTCGAGGGCCGTCGACGTCATCCCGAGCGGTTCGAGGACCGCCTGCTTCAGATACTCGCCGAAGGGAATCTCCGTCGCCTTCGCGATGTGATCCCCCAGCTGCTCGAACCCGGCGTTGGAGTACAGCCGCCGCAGCCCCGGCGCCGCCGTCACCCGGTGCTCGTCGAAAGCCAGCCCACTGGTGTGCGCGAGCAGATGCCGCACGGTCGACCCCTCGGGCCCGGCGGGCTCGTCCAGCTCGACGGCCCCTTCCTCGTATGCGACGAGGGCGGCGTAGGCGGCGAGGGGCTTCGTCACGGAGGCCAGCGCGAACCGCTGCGAGGTGGGCCCGTGAGCCCCGAGCACGGTGCCGTCCGCCCGCACGACGGCCGCGGCAACGGCAGGAACGGGCCACTCTTCGATCAGCGCAAGACTCTCCAAAGACATGAGCAAGAGCCTACGACCATGCTGATACGCCGGGTTCGGGCAGCACCCGTTTGTCTTTTCAGGGGCGCGGGGAACTGCGCACCCAGCCCCAACCGACCCGCACTCAAAAACGAAGCCGCATCAAAGGATCAGGCGTCCGCACGAACCCCATGGCCGCATACAGCGGCGCGGCCTCCGCCGACGCGGTCAGATCGATCTGCCCGACCCCCTCCTCCCGGAACCACGCCACCAACGCCTCCATACAGGCGCGCGCATACCCCCGCCGCCGCATCTCGGGATCGGTCGCCACGCTGAACACGTAACCGATCCGCCCGTGCGGGTTCCCGGCCCGTCCGATCCGGTACTCCACCGTTCCCACGACCAGCGCCCCCAGCGCCCCCGCCCGCTCGGGGTGATCGACGACGAAGGCCGCGAAACCCCCGTCGGGATCGGCCAGCCGCCCCCGTACGGTGGTCAGGGACTCGGCATGCCACTCGGTGGACGTGTCCGCCCCGGCCATGGAGTCGATCATCACCTGACGCAGTCGGAGCAGTTCCTCGGCGTCCTCGGGTACGGCACGGCGTACAAGAGTCATGATCGGCACGGTAGCCACGGGCCCCGGCCGATGTCGTCGGAATTTCATCGGAATCCGCTTGCTTGGAGTGCACTCCAAGGTTTTAGCGTTGAGGTCATGACGGTGATGGAGACCGAGACCACGGACAGCAGGAACGACACCTGTGCCGGCCCGCCGCACGTGAGCCGGCGTCCGGACGGCCAGGACCAGTACACGATCAGCGAGGTCGTCGCCTTCACCGGCCTGACGGCGCACACCCTCCGCTGGTACGAGCGGATCGGGCTGATGCCGCACATCGACCGCTCGCACACCGGCCAGCGCCGCTACAGCAACCGCGACCTCGACTGGCTCGACCTCGTCGGCAAGCTGCGGCTGACCGGGATGCCGGTCGCCGGGATGGTGCGGTACGCGGAGATGGTGCGCGAGGGCGACCACACGTACGCCGACCGCTTCGAGCTGCTCGAAGCCACCCGCCGGGATGTCCGGGCGCGGATCGCCGAGCTCCAGGACACCCTCGCGGTGCTCGACCGGAAGATCAATTTCTATGCGGACGCCGGGCGGGCCCTGGCGTCGGAGAGGTCCCGATGACGGACAGCAGGATCGCGAAGGCACAGCTCGGTATGGGCGGCCCCGAGGTCGGAGTACAGGGCCTCGGCTGCATGGGCATGAGCTTCGCGTACGGCCCGACGGACGCCGAGGAGGCCCGGGCCACGCTGGAGCGCGCGCTGGAACTCGGCGTGACGCTCTACGACACGGCGGACGCGTACGGCCAGGGGGAGAACGAGGAGTTCCTGTCGCCGTTCTTCCGGGCGCACCGCGACGAGGTCGTCATCGCGACCAAGTTCGCCATGACGATCCCGCCGGACGAGCCGACGAAGCGGATCATCCGCAACGACCCGCCGTACATCCGGCAGGCCGTGGAGGCGAGCCTCAAGCGGCTGGGCGTCGATGTGATCGACCTCTACTACATGCACCGCCGTGACCTGAACGTCCCCATCGAGGAGACCGTCGGCACCATGGCCGAGCTGGTCCGCGAGGGCAAGGTCAAGCAGCTCGGCCTCAGCGAGGTCACGGGCGGCGAACTCCGTGCCGCGCAGGCGGTGCACCCGATCGCGGCCGTCCAGTCCGAGTGGTCCCTGTTCAGCAGGGACATCGAGGCGGGCGTGGTCCCGGCGGCCCGCGAACTGGGCGTGACGCTGGTCCCGTACTCCCCGCTCGGCCGGGGCTTCCTCACCGGCTCCTTCACGGACGCCGCCACGGAGCTCACCGAGGGCGACTTCCGCCGCCAGCAGCCCCGCTACACCGGCGACAACGCGGCGGCGAACGCGGCCCTCCTGGAGCCGATCCGGGCCGTCGCGAAGGCCCACGACGCCTCCGCCGGCCAGATCGCCCTGGCCTGGGTCCACCAGCAGGCGTCCGTCCACGACCTCCCGGTCGTCCCCATCCCGGGCACCCGCAGGCGCACCCGGATCGAGGAGAACACGGCGGCGACACGCATCGTCCTGACCGAGGACGACCTGGGAGTACTGGACACGATCGCCTCCCAGGTATCAGGCAACCGCTACTCGGACATGACGTTCGTATCGGCGGGCCGGGAGTAGCGAGCCCTGTGAGGGGCGCCCCTTCAAGGGCCCCTCACACCTCAGAGCTCGGCCAGCAGCTCGGCCTTCTTCATCGAGAACTCCTCATCCGTGACGAGGCCGGCCTCATGAAGCTCGCCGAGATGCCGGATCCGGTCGGCGATGTCGGCCGGATCCCGCCGAGTCCCCGGTCCCTCCCCGGCCGTGGTCCCGGCCCCCGGACTCTCGGGCAGGGGGGCCGAAGCCCCACCGCTCCGAACCGCGGCGAGCACGGCCGCCGCGAACGGCAACGACTCGTGAACCGGCCCGTACCCCAGCCCGAAGACAACGGCGGCCGGATCCTGATCCGCCTGAGGCGGCTGTGAAATCCCGTCGCGGCGCAGCAGCCGCAGATGCCCCTCGAAGACCTCGGGCGACCGCCACTCGACACCACACAGGTCGGACACGGCGAAACCCTGGTCGCCGGCCTTCCACTTGGCGGAGGACGCCCCCGTCCAGAACCACCGGAAGTGCACGGCCTTCCCGTCGAAGGACGCCTTCCCGTCGTACGCCTTGAACTGGAGCGGCGTTTCGGGCGGCTGCACCAGATAGCGCTCGGCAGGCCCGGGATCGTTGGTCGCGAGCATCGCCCGCAGTTCGTCCGCGTAGTACTCGGCGAGCGTCTCCCGCTCGGCGGGCAGCACAAGGCGGTAGGGGTCGCACGCATCCTTGAGCTGTCCCGCAGCCGCCTCCATGAGCGGATCCGCTCCCGGTCTCGGCTCGGCGCGCAGGACGACCGTCCCGCGCTTGCCGGGCGTCAGCGTCACCGCCGCGATCGCGTCGAGCGGGATGCGGCGCTCACCGAGCGCCTGGAACAGCTTCGGCGTGCGGATCCCCCGTTCGAAGCGGATGAGCACGGAGTCGGACTCGAACTCCCAGGCGGCATGAAATCCGGCCAGTACGTCACCCATGCGGGCCATCGTATGCGGCATGCGCTTCGTAGTCCCCTCCCTGAGCAGACCGCAGTTTCTTCGTTCTCTACGCGCGTCCGACTTCAGCCGCGTCGGACAAACCCTCCCGGCACACGTCATCCTCCCGGGCGCAGCGCACCGCGCGGTACGCGCCAATCCCGATCTCGGCGAAGTTCCGCAGGCTGTCGGTGCCGGGCACGAAATAGCCCGTGTGTCCCTGGGCGCCCCGGGCCGACAGCACCCGCGCGCCGAACTCCGAGGACATCGGATCGGCCCCGTGACCGAGCCCGCCGACCTCCAGATGCGGTACGTCCTCGATCCAGTCGTCGGAGTCCCGTACGGCCCACACCCGGGCGGAGGTGCGCAGCTGCGCGGCCTTCTCGACCCGCATGCCGGGGCTGCCCGCCACCGCTATGTCGGAGACCCGGGAGGGCAGCGAGTGCGCGGCGACGCCGCAGACGACCGAGCCGTAGCTGTGGCAGTACAGGGCCACGCCGGAGCGTCCGGGCAGCGCCCGGACCAGGGCGTTGAGCCGGACCGCGCCCTCCTCGGCGCGGATCCCGGTGGCCGCGTCCATCCCGAGCCCGCTGGGCGCCGTGTAGTCGGCCCAGGCGATGACGGCCGTACGGGTCTCCGGGCTCGCGGCCCGCTCGGCGCTGTGGAGCGACTTCGCCATGCCGACGGGCGCGGAGTACGTCTTGTTGGTGCGCTGGAAGGTGAGGAGGTTGGTGTCGACGCCGGGCACGACGACCGAGACCCGCTGGGCCCTGTCCAGGTCTCCGAAGACCTCCGCGACCCGGCCGGAGCCCATCGGGTCGAAGGCGAGGATGTGTCGCTCCCCGCTCATCAGGTCCTCGTACCGGTGCATCCGGCGTCCGGCCTCGTACTGTCCGGTCGGCGAGAGCCGGTCGTCGTGCATGCGTTTGAGCTCGACCTTGCGTGCCTGGCCGAGGGCGATGTGGTTGGCGCGGTAGCGGAGCTGTACCGGCGCCCCGTTCATGTTGCCGACCGCCAGCGGATAGCGGGCGGCGAGCCGGGCCCGCTGCCGCGCGTCGAGCGAGGCGAAGAAGTGGGCCAGCCGGGCGGGCGTCGTCTCGTCCGGGTCGGGCAGGCGATGTCCGCCTATGTGACCGCGTTCCCAGGCGGACAGCGACGCCGCGAGCGGGGTAGTCGCTCCCCGGTGGTTGCGCACGGCTGTCCAGCCGGTGGTCGCGAGCATCACGAACACCACGGCCAGCGCGAGCAACATGCGCCAGACGTTGAGTTGGGGGGTGGAGTCGAAGGAAGTCACTGAAAGGACACACTAGGAGAACGGGAGTGTCTCGCGTTAACCGAGTGAGGGGGATCACGTTTCAGGAGGGGTAATTGGGTAAAACCGGGCACATATAGAGTCGTCCGGTCACCCTGTGTAGGTGCGTGACAAGCCCTGCCGCAGGCGGAGTTCGACTCTGCGTGCGACGGTCGTCACTCAGTGTCCGTACGGTCGTTCCCGCCGCCCGTGCGCCAGTTCTCCGCCAACGCGGGCCCCACCTGGTCGAGATACGAGGCGGTCAGCTCTCGCATCGCCGCCACGCTGAAGTCCTCGCCCGCGCCCCAGAGCCGGCCCGTCAGCCGCATCACCCCGCCGAAAACGGCCAGGACCAGGCGCGGCCGCGGATCGGTGTCCACGTCGAGGCCCTCGCGCTCGGCGATCACTCGCGCGAGTTCCTCCTCGAGACCCTCCTGGCGGCGCAGGTGGGCGGCGAGCAGCGCGGGTGTCGACTCGATCAACTGGAAGGCCCGCATGTGCAGTTCGAGCGGGATGACGGCCTCGATGGCCTCACCGATGGTGTCCCAGCTCGCCATGACGGCCCGGCGCAGCGCCTCCAGGGGGGCCTCGTGGGCGGGGCGCCCGCGCACCGCCGCGACGAAATGCGACTCGGCCATCTCCTGGACGGCGAAGGCGGCGTCCTCCTTGCCCGCGAAGTACCGGAAGAACGTGCGCTGCGAGACGTCGACGGCCTCGACGATCTCGTCGACGGTCGTCCGCTCGTACCCCTGGGTCGTGAACAGTTCCAGGGAGGCCCGCACCAGGGCGTCCCGGGTGCGCTGCTTCTTGAGCTCGCGCAGCCCCGGCCGTGACGCCGTGTCCATGGAACCTCTTCCCGTCTTCATGTTTCCGCGTCCGCCTCGTTCCTCCGGCGCGCCGCAGGTGTCCGTTCAGGTGTCCGTTCGCCCAGCTGAGCCTATCCGTGAGTGACGTGACAGTTACCGACTTGTGAATTGGTTTGTCAACTGTCAGTGGCTGTCATTAGCCTCGACGCATGACTAGTCAGACCACCGTCGACACGACCGGCCCGGCCGACAAGGCCCCGCCCGCCGCCTCCGGTCCGACCCCGGGCAAGGGGCTGCGCGGCCACCCTTGGTACACCCTGTTCACCGTGGCCGTGGGCGTGATGATGGTGGCGCTGGACGGCACCATCGTGGCCATCGCCAACCCGGCCATCCAGAAGGACCTGAAGGCCAGCTTCGCGGACGTCCAGTGGATCACCAACGGCTACTTCCTCGCGCTCGCCGTCACGCTGATCACGGCGGGCAAGCTCGGTGACCGGTTCGGCCACCGGCAGACCTTCCTGATAGGCGTGGTCGGCTTCGCGGCGGCCTCGGGCGCCATCGGCCTCTCCGACAGCATCGCCTTCGTGGTCGTCTTCCGAGTGCTCCAGGGCCTGTTCGGCGCACTGCTGATGCCGGCCGCGCTCGGTCTGCTGCGCGCCACCTTCCCGGCCGAGAAGCTGAACATGGCGATCGGTATCTGGGGCATGGTCATCGGCGCCTCCACCGCGGGCGGCCCGATCCTCGGCGGTGTGCTCGTCGAGCACGTCAGCTGGCAGTCCGTCTTCTTCATCAACGTGCCGGTCGGCATCATCGCGGTCGTCCTCGGCGTGGTGATCCTCACCGACCACCGCGCGGAGAACGCGCCGCGCTCCTTCGACCTCCCCGGCATCGGCCTGCTGTCCGGCGCCATGTTCTGCCTGGTCTGGGCGCTCATCAAGGCCCCGGAGTGGGGCTGGGGCGACGCCATGACGTGGTCGTTCCTGGCCATCTCGGTGGTCGGTTTCGCACTGTTCGCGTACTGGGAGAACAGGGTCGCCGAGCCGCTCATCCCGCTCGGGCTCTTCCGCTCCGTGGCGCTGTCGGCCGGTGTGATCCTGATGGTGCTCATGGCGATCGCCTTCATGGGCGGCCTGTTCTTCGTCACCTTCTATCTGCAGAACGTGCACGGGATGAGCCCGATCGACGCGGGCCTGCACCTGCTGCCGCTCACCGGCATGATGATCGTCGGCTCGCCCCTGGCCGGCGCGATGATCACCAAAACGGGACCGCGCATCCCGCTCGCGGGTGGCATGGCCCTCACGGCCATCGCCATGTTCGGTGTGTCGACGCTGGAGACGGACACGAGCAGCGGGCTCATGTCGATCTGGTTCGCGCTCCTCGGTCTCGGCCTCGCGCCGGTCATGGTCGGCGCCACGGAGGTCATCGTGGGCAACGCGCCGATGGAGCTCTCCGGTGTCGCCGGCGGTCTCCAGCAGGCCGCGATGCAGATCGGCGGCAGCCTCGGTACGGCGGTCCTGGGTGCCGTGATGGCTTCCAAGGTCGACGGCGACCTCGCGGGCAACTGGGCGGGCGCGGGCCTTCCGCAGCTCACCCCGGACCAGCTCGACCAGGCCAAGGAGGCCGTCCAGGTCGGCGCGGCGCCGGTGGCACCGGGCACGCCGGCCGAGATCGCCGAGAAGATCACGGGCGTCGCGCACGACACGTTCATCTCCGGCATGAGCCTGGCGAGCCTCGTCGCGGCCGGAGTCGCCTTCGTGGCCATCTTCGTCGCCTTCCTCACCAAGCGGGGGGCCAACGCGGAAGCGGGCGCGGGAGTCGGGCACATCTAGTCCGCTCTCTGTTTGTCCCTGTCGGCCATCTCCGGCCCGGCCCCGCCGAGTTCACTCGGCGGGGCTTTCGCCTATCAGGGTGACGCCGTTCCGTATGACTTTCATACCGCTCGTGCCGCAGGTCAGAGTGCTCTCAACTGATCCGTACGAAACGGGCAGTTCGGTGAGACCGGGGCGCGCTGCCGGAGGGGGGCGGCGCGCCACGGAACCGGTGGGAGAAAAAGTACGGGTCTGAACCGAACGGACCGGGGTACCCGACTTCCGAGCCCGAACCGGCCGGCATGCGGCCGGCTCAGAGGTCCAGGGAGTTGATGATGGCGGGCTTCGGTCACACCACGCGCAAACACCCTCGCTCACGTCGCCGTACGGGGTCACGGAGCGGGCCGGACCGCGCGACGCTCGGAATCATCGGAGTCATCTGCGCGGTCGCCGGGTTCTTCGTGCTGGGGATCATCCTCGGCCCACTGGCGATCGCCTGCGGATGGCTGGCCATGGGACGCCGCTGGAACGGCGCCCGCCCACCGTTGGCGCTGATCGCGCTGGTACTGGGCGCGATTGACACGATCCTGGCGATCGTATGGATCGCCGGAACGGCGGGCCCGGGCACCGGGATGTTCTAGCCGCACAGTGAAGGACAAGGCCCGTGCTGCGGGTTGGTCGTCGGGTGCGGGTCGTTCGTGGCTGGCTGCGCAGTTCCCCGCGCCCCTAAAAGACGTGCCTCTCTTTTAGGGGCGCGGGGAACTGCGCAACCAGCACCCCACCCACCCGCACCCGACGACCAACCCGCAGAGCACTCAGCTCAACTGCTCCTCCGCGGCAGCAGCCTGATGCGGAATCCGTCCGGACACAGACGAAGAGTCGGCCGGAGCCGACTCGGACAACGCGGCAACCTGCGCCCGCAGCGCGCGAACCTCCTCCGCCAGCGCCTCGATCGCCGCGGTCTGCCGCCGCTCCTCCACATCGTCCGACTCGAACCGCGAGATGAACCACGCGGCGATATTGGCGGTCACGACGCCGAGGAGCGCGATCCCGGACAGCATCAGCCCGACCGCTATCATCCGCCCGAGCCCCGTGGTCGGAGCATGATCGCCGTACCCCACGGTCGTCATCGTGGTGAACGACCACCACACCGCGTCACCCAGCGTCCTGATGTTGCCCTCGGGCGACTCCCGTTCGACGGACAGCACGGCGAGCGAGCCGAACATCAGCAGCGCCACCACCGCACCCACGACATACGTGGTCAGCCGTATCTGCGGCGCCATCCGGGCCCGCTGCCCGACGAGCAGCAACGTGGAGACGAGCCGCAGCAGCCGGATCGGCTGGATGAGCGGCAACAGCACCGCGCACAGATCGAGCCAGTGCGTACGGACGAACTCCCCCCGCCGCTCGGTGAGAACGAGCCGTACGAGATAGTCCAGGGCGAACAGCCCCCAGACCGCCCACTCCACCCTCGTGCACCAGGAGGTCACCTCCCGGTCGGCCTCGGGCCACACGATCGGTACGGCATAGGCGACGGCAAACGCCACAGCGAGCCCCAACAAGGGCCGCTGCGTGCGCTGCTCCCAACGGTCCTGCGCCGACTGCTGCTTCATGCGCGCATAGTAGAAAACGCGAAGGGGCGGCGTGACCCGTGGCCACACCACCCCTACCGCACTGTGCTAGACGCCCCCGGTCAGGAGCACTCCTTCAGGAGCACCCCTTCAGGAGCGCAGGGCGCTACGCATCCCCACCCGCGGCACCCGGATCCGCGGCAGCCGCGTCCAGCAACTGGTACCGGTCGATCGCCTGCTTGAGCACGGACCGGTCGACCTTGCCCTCACGCGCGAGCTCGGTGAGCACCCCCACCACGATCGACTGCGCGTCGATGTGGAAGAACCGCCGAGCGGCCCCCCGGGTGTCGGCGAAGCCGAACCCATCGGCACCGAGGGACTGGTAGGTCCCCGGCACCCAGCGAGCGATCTGGTCCGGAACCGACCGCATCCAGTCGGAGACGGCCACGAACGGACCCTGCGCCCCGGACAGCTTCTGCGTCACATAGGGAACCCGCTGCTCCTCCTCGGGGTGCAGCAGATTGTGCCGCTCCACCTCGACGGCCTCGCGCCGCAACTCGTTCCAGGAGGTCGCGGACCAGACATCGGCCCGTACGTTCCACTCCTCGGCGAGGATCCGCTGGGCCTCGACGGCCCACGGCACGGCGACACCGGACGCCATGATCTGCGCCGGGATCGAGCCCGAAGTCCCTTCCGCGTAGCGGTGGATGCCCTTCAGGATGCCCTCGACGTCCACGCCCTCCGGCTCGGCGGGGTGCTGGATCGGCTCGTTGTAGACGGTGAGGTAGTAGAAGACGTCCTCGCCGTGCGGGTGTTCGGCCGACGAGCCGTACATCCGCCGCAGCCCGTCCTGCACGATGTGCGCGATCTCGAACCCGTAGGCCGGGTCGTACGCGACACATCCCGGGTTCGTCGAGGCGAGCAACTGCGAGTGCCCGTCCGCGTGCTGCAGACCCTCACCGGTCAGAGTCGTACGACCGGCGGTCGCGCCCAGTACGAAGCCGCGCGACAACTGGTCGGCCATCTGCCAGAACTGATCGCCGGTGCGCTGGAAACCGAACATCGAGTAGAAGACGTACACCGGGATGAGCGGCTCGCCGTGCGTCGCGTACGCCGAGCCGGCCGCGATCAGCGAGGCGGTACAGCCCGCCTCGGAGATGCCGTCGTGCAGCATCTGCCCGGTCGGCGACTCCTTGTACGCGAGGAGCAGGTCCCGGTCCACGGCCTCGTACTGCTGGCCGAGCGGGTTGTAGATCTTCGCGCTCGGGAAGAACGAGTCCATGCCGAACGTGCGGTACTCGTCGGGCGCGATCAGCACGAACCGCTTGCCGATCTCCTTGTCCCGCATGAGGTCCTTGAGCAGCCGGACGAACGCCATGGTGGTGGCGATCGACTGCTGACCCGAACCCTTCTTCACACTCGCGTATGTCTTGTCCTCGGGCAGGGCGAGCGGCTTCGACCGCACGACGCGCGTCGGGACGTACCCGCCGAGCCCCTTGCGGCGGTCGTGCATGTACTGGATCTCCTCCGAGTTCCGGCCCGGGTGGTAGTACGGCGGCGCGCCGGACTCCAGCTCCTGGTCGGAGATCGGCAGGTGCAGCCGGTCACGGAAGCCCTTGAGGTCGGCGACCGTCAGCTTCTTCATCTGGTGCGTGGCGTTGCGGCCCTCGAAGTTCGGGCCGAGCGTCCAGCCCTTGACCGTCTGCGCGAGGATCACGGTCGGCTGGCCGCTGTGCGCCTTGGCCGCCGCGTAGGCCGCGTAGACCTTCTTGTGGTCGTGACCGCCGCGGCCCAGGTGCAGGATCTGGTCGTCGGTCATGTTCTCGACCATCGCCCGCAGCCGGTGGTCGTGACCGAAGAAGTGGTCGCGGATGTACGCGCCGGTCTCCGTGGCGTACGTCTGGAACTGGCCGTCGGGCGTGGTGTTCAGCTGGTTGACGAGCACGCCGTCGCGGTCCTGCGCGAGCAGCGGGTCCCAACTGCGGTCCCAGACCAGCTTGATGACGTTCCAGCCGGCGCCGCGGAACTGCGACTCCAGCTCCTGGATGATCTTTCCGTTGCCGCGCACCGGACCGTCGAGCCGCTGCAGATTGCAGTTGACGACGAAGGTGAGGTTGTCCAGGCCCTCGCGTGCGGCGATGGACAGCTGGCCGAGCGACTCGGGCTCGTCCATCTCGCCGTCACCGAGAAACGCCCAAACGTGGGACTTGGAGGTGTCCGCGATACCGCGCGCCTCCATGTAGCGGTTCATTCGCGCCTGGAAGATGGCGCCGAGCGGACCGAGGCCCATCGAGACCGTCGGGAACTCCCAGAAGTCCGGCATCGACCGCGGGTGCGGGTACGACGACAGGCCGTTGGGCGCCTTGGACTTCTCCTGGCGGAAGGCGTCGAGCTGCTGCTCGCTCAGCCGGTCCAGCATGAACGCGCGGGCGTAGATACCGGGGGAGGCGTGCCCCTGGAAGAAGATCTGGTCGCCGCCGTCGCCCTCGTCCTTGCCGCGGAAGAAGTGGTTGAAGCCCACGTCGTAGAGGGAGGCGGAGGACGCGAAGGTGGCGATGTGGCCGCCGACGCCGATTCCGGGGCGCTGGGCCCTGGACACCATCACGGCCGCGTTCCAGCGGGTCGCGTTCAGGATCTTGCGCTCGATCTCCTCGTTGCCGGGGAAGAAAGGCTCGTCCTTGGTGGCGATGGTGTTGACGTAGTCCGTGCTGCGCATCTCCGGCACGGCCACGCGCTTCTCGCGGGCCCGCTCGATCAGTCGCAGCATGAGATAGCGGGCCCGCTCCCGGCCCCGCTGGTCGACGGCGGCGTCGAGGGAGTCGAGCCACTCCTGGGTCTCTTCTGGATCGAAGTCAGGGACCTGACTCGGAAGGCCGCCAATGATGATCGGGTTGCGATCGGGTCCGGAAGCCACGCTGTTCCTTCGCTCTCAGGGGGCCGCTTTTTCTCGGTTTTTCTCGGTTTTTTCTTGGAGGGTCTCTCTGGTTACCTGGGTCTCTGCACCGTTCCCCATCGTGTACCTCGGGGGCGGAAACGTCATCTCTACCGAGAGGTAACCGAGACGTTCGTCCCGTCTCCCCAAGGGCGGGCCCGGCAAATCGCAACGATACGCCCGACCCGTGACGCGTACCGCAAAGCCTTTCGAGTCCCGTACCCTCGTAGGGTTCGTAAATCCACAAATGGGGCAGATTGGTGTGGTGTGCGTCACCAATGGCCAGGATTCTCTGCCTGGAGTTGCGGCGACACGGTCGGGATCGTCACCGTTTCGGCGGTCCCGACGGCCGGGTACTTGCGCGATCCGCCCCGCCCGTGTGGACTACGGCCAATGCTTCGCGCACGCGCGTGGCTTGAACTTCCCCAAGCTCCAGGCTTCGCCCGAGCAGGGGGAGACCCCATTACCGAACATGATCAGGAGGCAACCCGTGAGCGCGACCGCGGACCACGCGGAGGAGCGGACGAGCCTGGCCACCAGGCTGGGATTCCAGCCCGAGCAGGTGGTCCAGGAGATCGGCTTCGACGACGACGTCGACCAGGAGCTCCGCGAGGCCATTGAAGAAGTCATCGGCAGCGAGCTCATGGACGAGGAGTACGACGACGTCGCCGACGCCGTAGTGCTCTGGTTCCGTGACGACGACGGCGACCTGACGGACGCGCTGGTGGACGCCACCACGTACGTCGAAGAGGGCGGCGCCGTCCTGCTGCTGACGCCGAAGACCGGCCGAGACGGGTATGTGGAGCCCAGCGACATCGCGGAAGCCGCGACGACCGCGGGTCTGTCCCAGACCAAGAGCATCAGCGTGGGGAAGGACTGGAGCGGGACCCGGCTGGCTACGCCGAAGGCGGCCAAGTCAAAGCGGTGACGCTCCGCTGAGTTGGGCGGGGGTTCAGGGGTTGGCACCCCTGGGCCCCCGCTTTTCGTCTCCCGAGTGTGAGTGCCGGTGTGCGGGCGGCTGTGCAGGTGCGGGTGGGCCGTGGCTGGTCGCGCAGTTCCCCGCGCCCCTAAAAGACTGCGCAGTTCCCCGCGCCCCTGAGGTATTTCAGCCCCTCCGGCGTTTGAGGAGCGGGGTCTGGGGCGGAGCCCCAGGGGACGGGAATGGGTAGGGGCGGCGGGGGCGAAAAGGGGTCTCTGCGTAGGGTGGGTGCCCCGAACGGCCCATGGAAGGGATGCAGGACCATGACGATCGAGGTCGGCGACAAGGCCCCGGACTTCGAGCTGAAGGACAACCACGGCGCCACCGTGAAGCTCTCCGACTTCCGAGGCGCGAAGAACGTGGTGCTGCTCTTCTACCCCTTCGCCTTCACCGGCGTCTGCACAGGCGAACTCTGCGCCCTGCGCGACAACCTCCCGCAGTTCTCCGACCGCGACACCCAGCTGCTCGCCGTCTCCAACGACTCCATCCACACCCTGCGCGTCTTCGCCGAGCAGGAGGGCCTGGACTACCCGCTGCTGTCCGACTTCTGGCCGCACGGCGAGGTCTCGCGCGCGTACGGGGTCTTCGCCGAGGACAAGGGCTGCGCGGTGCGCGGCACCTTCGTCATCGACAAGGAGGGCATCGTCCGCTGGACCGTCGTCAACGCCCTGCCGGACGCCCGTGACCTGAACGAGTACGTGACGGCGCTCGACAGCCTGTGATCCGGACGTGAGCCTGTGATCCGGACGCGATTCCGACGCGATGCCGACGCGATCCCGGCATGATCCCGGCTCCGTGACCGGCCTGTGATGCCGACACTCTGGGATTCTTCACGCCCAGGGCCTGCGGCGGTGGGGAACCCCTCACTAGGATCGACACGTTGATCCGATACCAACGCACTACGGGGCGCACCGCCCCTGGACACCAATGGGAGGACTCGTGGGAGTCAGCCTCAGCAAGGGCGGCAACGTATCGCTGTCGAAGGAGGCCCCGGGACTGACCGCGGTCATCATCGGTCTGGGGTGGGACATCCGCACCACCACCGGTACCGACTTCGACCTGGACGCCAGCGCCATCCTGACGAACGCGGAGGGCAAGGTCAGCAGTGACGCCAACTTCGTGTTCTTCAACAACCTGAAGAGCCCCGACGGCTCGGTCGAGCACACCGGTGACAACACCACCGGTGAGGGCGAGGGCGACGACGAGCAGATCAAGGTCAACCTCGCCGGCGTCCCCGCCGACATCGAGAAGATCGTCTTCCCGGTCTCGATCTACGACGCCGAGAACCGCCAGCAGTCGTTCGGCCAGGTGCGCAACGCGTTCATCCGCGTCGTGAACCAGGCGGGCGAGGCGGAGATCGCCCGTTACGACCTCTCCGAGGACGCCTCCACGGAGACCGCGATGGTCTTCGGTGAGCTGTACCGCCACGGCGCGGAGTGGAAGTTCCGCGCCATCGGTCAGGGGTATGCCTCAGGTCTGCGCGGCATCGCGCAGGACTTCGGCGTCAACGTCTGAGCCACCTCGGGGTCGTGGTCCGGCCCCGAACAGCTTCAATCCGCTTCACCTTTTTTTCCGTCCGGCGTCGCACACTCCTAGTGCGGCGCCGGACGTGCTCGACAACCCAATGGCTTGACCGGGGAGGACAAGGATCATGGGCGTCACGCTCGCCAAGGGGGGCAATGTCTCCCTCTCCAAGGCCGCACCGAACCTCACACAGGTGATGATCGGGCTCGGCTGGGACGCACGCTCGACCACCGGAGCAGACTTCGACCTCGATGCCAGCGCGCTGCTGTGCAACTCGGGGCGGGTGCTCGGTGACGAGTGGTTCATCTTCTACAACCAGCTCAAGAGCCCGGACGGCTCGGTCGAGCACACCGGGGACAACCTCACGGGTGAGGGCGACGGCGACGACGAATCCCTCCTGATCGACCTCTCCAAGGTGCCCGCCAACGTCGACAAGATCGTCTTTCCGGTCTCGATCCACGACGCCGACAACCGCGGCCAGACCTTCGGTCAGGTCAGCAACGCCTTCATCCGGGTCGTCAACCAGGCCGACGGCCAGGAGCTCGCCCGCTACGACCTCTCCGAGGACGCCTCCACGGAGACCGCGATGATCTTCGGCGAGGTCTACCGCTACGGCGCGGAGTGGAAGTTCCGCGCGGTGGGGCAGGGGTACGCATCCGGACTGCGGGGCATCGCCCTGGACTTCGGGGTCAACGTCTCGTAGGGCCGTCGGCTCCGGGGAAGGTGCCCCCGGTGACCGAAGGAGAGGCCGCCGCCCGCCGTGCACCGAAAGCAGTGTGGCGGGCGGGGCCGAAGGTGCGTCACTGGCGTCCGCACCCTCTGGACCTGCGACTCTCCAGGTGGGGTGGCCCGGCCCTCTCGTCCGAGGGGTCGTCCCTCTAGACTTTGTGGTCAATGTTTCGTAAAGCCGGGTACGGCGGGGGGAAACCCCCTCCGGACTTCGTCCGGGGGTAGCCCCCCATACTCACGATTGGGTAGCCAGTGGTTCTGAAAACCTTCGGCTGGTCGTTCGCGGTCACCGCGCTCGGCTTGGTCGCAGCGGTGCTGATCGACGGATGGACCGCGTTCGGGATCGTGCTGATCCTGTCCATCCTCGAGATCTCGCTGTCCTTCGACAACGCGGTGGTCAACGCCGGCATCCTGAAGAAGATGAGTGCCTTCTGGCAGCGGATCTTCCTCACCGTCGGCATCCTGATCGCCGTCTTCGGAATGCGGCTCGTCTTCCCCGTCGTGATCGTCGCGATCAGCGCCTCCCTCGGCCCCATCGAGGCGGTCGACCTCGCGCTGAACGACGCCGACCGCTACCAGGAACTGGTCACGGACGCCCACCCGTCGATCGCGGCCTTCGGTGGCATGTTCCTGCTGATGATCTTCCTCGACTTCATCTTCGAGGACCGTGACATCAAGTGGCTCGGCTGGCTGGAGCGCCCGCTGGCCAAGCTCGGCAAGGTCGACATGCTGTCGGCCTGCATCGCCCTGATCGTCCTGCTGATCACCGCGCTGTACCTCGCCCCGAAGGCCCACCTGCACGCCGGGTCCGCCGACAAGGCGGAGACGGTCCTGCTCTCCGGCATCGCCGGCCTCATCACCTACCTCATCGTCGGCGGGCTCTCCGGCTTCTTCGAGAACCGTCTGGAAGAAGCCGAGGAGCGCGAGCACGAGGAAGAGGAGGAGGCCAAGCGCAGCGGCAAGCAGGTCTCCGCGGGGGCACTCGTCGGCAAGGCCGCCTTCTTCATGTTCCTGTACCTCGAGGTCCTGGACGCGTCGTTCTCCTTCGACGGCGTCATCGGCGCCTTCGCCATCACGAACGACATCATCCTGATGGCCCTCGGCCTCGGCATCGGCGCCATGTACGTCCGGTCGCTCACGGTCTACCTGGTCCGCCAGGGCACCCTCGACGACTACGTCTACCTGGAGCACGGCGCCCACTACGCGATCGGTGCCCTCGCCGGCATCCTGCTCATCACGATCCGCTTCGAGGTCAACGAGATCGTCACCGGCCTCATCGGTGTCGTCCTCATCGCCTGGTCCTTCTGGTCCTCCGTGCGCCGCAACCGAGCGATCGCGGCCGCCGAGGGAAAAGCTGAGGCCTCGGACGACAAGGCTGAGATCTCGTCCGGGGTGTGACACCGCTCCGAGTGAGGAACGCTCTGTGAGGGGCGGCCGTCGAGGGAATCCTCGCGGCCGCCCCGGCGCATTCATCGAGGTGAACAGGGAAGCGTGGGGGCGGGAATGAGCTTCTGGGAAGGCTTGTGGCGCGGCCGGTCGACGGACTTCGACTCGGGCAGCGCGGCGACCAACGCCATAGAACTGACCAAACGGAACCACACCATCTCGCTCACCAAACAGGGCGCCGCCACCGGCAACCTCCGCATCAACCTGTCCTGGCGGATGCGCACCTCCGACATCGGCGGGTCCCAGCGGGAGAGCCTGCTGCGCCACCCCTTCAAGGCCTTCAAGCCGGACGTGGTGCAGGCACACACCCAGAGCATGGTCAACGTCGACCTCGACCTGGGCTGCATGTACGAGCTCGCGGACGGCACCAAGGGAGTCGTCCAGCCACTGGGCGGCTTCCTGGGCGAGCTCAACGGCGCGCCGTACGTGAAGCTCAGCGGTGACGACCGCTTCGGCTCCGGCTCCGGCGAGACGATCTTCGTCAACCTCGACCACCGCGAGCAGATAAAGCGGCTCCTGGTCTTCGTCTACATCTACGACCAGACCCCCGCCTTCGACCGTACGCACGCGATCGTGACGCTCTACCCGAGCAACGGCCCCCGGATCGAGATCGGCCTCGACGAGCGGCACTCGCAGGCCAGGTCCTGCGCGGTGGTCATGATCGAGAACGTCAAGAACGAACTGGTGGTGCGCCGCGAGGTGAAGTTCGTGTACGGGTTCCAGGCCGAGCTCGACCGGCTCTACGGCTGGGGCCTGCAGTGGGGCCGCGGCTACAAGACGAAAGCCGACCGCTGACCGGCCGCTGCCGCTGGGCTTGGCGGGGGCGCCTCAGGGCTCGGGGGGTCCGGGTCGGTGGCGGCTGCGGGTTGGTTGTGGCTGGTCGCGCAGTTCCCCGCGCCCCTTCGGGCGCCTCAGGGTGCTCCCTAGCGGCCGATGAACTGGGGGCCCTGCGGGGGCAGCCTGAAGTCCGGGTCGGGCAGGGGGGCCACCGGCTGGGGGTAGCCGTAGCCGGAGTGGGCGGTGGCCGGGGCCGGCTGGGACGGGGCCGTCTGCGGGTAGCCGTAGGCGGGCTGGCTGGTGGGCTGTGGGTAGCCGTACGCGGGCTGCACGGCGGGCGGCTGCTGCCGGGTGGGCTCCGGGCCCGCCGCGGCCGGTGGATAGCCGTACGACGGCTGCTGGGGCATCGGGGGCAGCTGCGTGGGCTGCTCCGGCGGCAGCGGCTGCGCACCGGCGGGCGGGCCGGGCAGGGCGGACGCCGATGGGTCCGCGACCTCGGACTCGTCCACCGAGATGCCGTAGTCCGAGGCGAGCCCCTGCAGACCGTTCGTATAGCCCTCGCCGAGCGCCCGGAACTTCCAGCCCTCGCCGCGGCGGTACAGCTCGCCGCAGACCAGCGCGGTCTCCTCGCCGGTCTGTGGCTTGATGTCGAAGTACGCCACCGGCTCGGCGTCCCCGAGGACGGCGTCGTACAGCAGGATCCGCAGGGCGCTGACCCGGTCGAAGGTGACGCCGTCGGCCGAAGCGACAAGGAGAATTCGGCCCACTCCATTGTCAACGCCGACGAGATCCGACTGAATCGTGTCGGTGAGTCCCTCGGCGAGACCCTCGTTCACGCGCTTCTTGCCGAGTCGCCAGACCTTGCCCGAGGGATGCCGGGGCTGGTTGTAGAAGACGAAGTCCTCGTCGGACCGCACACGACCGTCGAGGCCGAGGAGCAGCGCGGAGGCATCCACGTCCGGGACACCCCGTCCCGGCGTCCAGCGCAGCACGGCGCGCACCGCAGTGGCGTCCAGCGGGACGTTCGACCCCTTCAGCATCGCGTGCGTCATGCGGTCATCCTGCCTTCTCGGTCCTGGTCACGACAACGCGGGGGTGATTTCCCGACCGGCCCGATCCGCGGACGGGAGACACAATGGTGTTTGCCTGCGTTACCTGAATTTCATGCCCGGTGGGAACCCTTGACATGGATCTCTACGTACTATTACCGGCCACATATCGTCAGGCCGCCTAGCCGCCCCGGGGGAGACTCATGCGTCATTTCGGGCAAATCGCCCCTGAGGTGCGGGAACGCCTCTTCCACCAGGAGCCGTGCGTCTTCACCGCGGACTCCTCGGCCAGAGTGCTGGCCGTGGCTCTCGGAGCCACCCTCTACAGCCCTGCCACCAGGCCGAAGCTGGCGGACGACATCGTGAAGCAGACCGGCCGCGGTGTCGTCTCGATGGTGCTGTGCCTGGAGGACTCGATCGACGACGCGGAGGTTCCGGAAGCCGAGGCGAACCTCGTCCGGCAATTCGCCGACCTGGCCGAACGTTGCCCGGAGACCGAGCTTCCGCTGCTGTTCGTCCGGGTCAGAGCGCCCGAGCAGATCCCCGACCTGGTCGGGCGGCTCGGCGAATCCGTCCGCCTGTTGTCCGGATTCGTACTGCCGAAGTTCACCGAGGAGCGGGGGATCCCGTTCCTGGAGGCGCTCACCGCGGCCGAGTCCGCGAGCGGGCGACGGCTGTTCGCGATGCCCGTCCTGGAATCGCCCGATCTGCTGTACCGCGAGTCGCGCGCGGAGACCCTCGCCGGGATCTTCCGCGCCGTCGACAAGTACCGCGACCGGGTGCTCGCGCTGCGGCTCGGCGTCACCGACTTCTGCTCCGCGTACGGACTGCGCAGGGCGCCCGACATGACCGCGTACGACGTGCAGATCGTCGCGTCCGTGATCGCGGACGTGGTGAACGTGCTCGGCAGGGCCGACGGCACCGGATTCACGGTGACCGGGCCCGTGTGGGAGTACTTCAGGGTCCAGGAGCGCATGTTCAAGCCGCAGCTGCGGCGCAGCCCCTTCACCCCGGAGGCCGAGGACTTGCGCGCCCTGCTGATCGAGCACGACATGGACGGTCTGCTGCGGGAGATCTCCCTCGACCGGGCCAACGGACTGCAGGGCAAGACCTGCATCCACCCCTCGCACGTCCTGCCCGTGCACGCGCTGTCCGTCGTCAGCCACGAGGAGTTCAGCGACGCCCAGGACATCCTGCGGCCCGAGCGGGGCGGCGGGGGCGTGCTGCGGTCCGCGTACACGAACAAGATGAACGAAGTGAAGCCGCACCGCGCCTGGGCGGAGCGCACCCTCCAGCGGGCCGAGGTCTTCGGCGTCGCGAACGAGGACATCGGCTTCGTGGAACTGCTCGCCGCGGGAATCCCCGGCTGACACACCCATCACGCCCTCATCACACCCGCTTACGCTCACCGACACCCGCCGACACCCAAGGAATCCATGAAGAACGCTGTGAACGACGGGGGCGGGGCAGGGGTCTGGTCGGCGACCGGATTCCGCCCCGGGACCAAGGCCGGGGCCGGCGCGGGCCCCGGCGCCGCGAGCCCGTCCGGTACGCCGGGCGGAGCCGACGGTGAGATCTGGTCCGGATGCTGGGTCGCCGAGCGGCTCGGCGTCGAACTCGTCGGCGACGAGGGGCTCGGCGAGCTGCTCGGACTCGCGCTGCGGCGCAACCCCAAGCGGGCCCATCTGCTCGTGTCGCACGTGCTCGGCAAGCACATACCCCAGTCGCCCGCCGTCGTGCACGGGTACGGATTCGCGCTCGGGCTCCGCGTGCGCGACCTGCTCGGCGAGGACGAGGCACGCCGGGCCGTCGTCCTCGGGTACGCCGAGACGGCCACCGGGCTCGGACACTCCGTCGCGGACGGCGTGGGCCTAGCGCCCTATCTGCACTCGACGCGGCGCCCGGTCGACGGCGTCGCACGGGCGGGCGGCTTCGAGGAGTCCCACTCGCACGCCACCTCGCACCTGCTGCTCCCGGAGAACCCCGGCCTGCTGGCCGGAGACGGCCCGCTGGTCCTCGTCGACGACGAGTTCTCCACCGGCAACACGGTCCTCAACACCATCCGTGACCTGCACGAACGCTATCCGCGCGACCGGTACGTCATAGTCGCCCTGGTCGACATGCGCTCGGCCGCGGACCTCGGACGCCTGGACGACTTCGCCCGCGAGGTCGGCGCCCGCGTGGACCTCGTGACGGCCGCCTCCGGCACCGTACGGCTCCCCGAGGGGGTCCTGGAGAAGGGGCAGGCGCTGGTCGCGCGGTACGAATCCGAGGCGCAGGCGTCCGCCGCCTCCACCGGCTCCGCTTCCGGTGTCTCCGATTCCGCGGGCCCCGACGGGCAGACCGCCCCGGAGGCCCAGGGGGCGCCCGCCACGCCCGCCCGCCGTGTCGAGCTGGGATGGCCCGCGGGGATACCCGACGGCGGGCGGCACGGCTTCACACCCGAGCACCGCGTACGTCTGGAGGGCGCCCTGCCCGCCATGGCGGCCCGGATCGCCGACGCGCTTCCGTCCGGCGCCGGCCGCGTCCTCGTCCTCGGCTTCGAGGAACTGATGTACGCGCCGCTGAGGCTCGGCGTCGCCCTGGAGAAGCTGACCGAAGCCGAGGTCCGCTACTCCACGACCACCCGCTCCCCGGTGCTCGCCGTCGACGACCCCGGCTACGCGATCCGCACCCGGCTCGTCTTCCCGGCCCACGACAACCCCGCCGACGGCCCCGGCGAGCGCTACGCCTACAACGTCGCGGGCGCCGGCTTCGACGCCGTCGTCGCCGTGGTCGACTCCACCGCCGACACGCCCGAACTGCACGCTCCCGACGGCCTGCTGGCACGCCTCTCCGCGCACACGCCGAGCGTGCTGCTCGCCGTCGTCCCCTCGTACGCACCAGCACGGCCGTCCACCGTGTCGCCCGCCCAGTCGCCCACTGAAAGGCCATTCATGCTGCCCGAGCCCCTCCGTGGCCCCGAGTTCTCCTCGTACGCACCTGACGAGGTCGGCTGGCTGCTGCAGGATCTCTCGGACACGAAGCTGGAGGCACCGACCGAGGAGCGCGAGGAGGCCATCCAGAGCGGCGGCGCCCACTACGCGGAGTCGCTCCCGGTGGAGTACCAGCCGAGCGACGCGTACCAGGAGCTGTTCCACAACGCGCTCGCCGTCTCGGCCACGCGCATCGCCCAGGCCGTCGGCGTCGTCACGGAGACCGTGCTCGCGGAGCGGTCCCCGCGCCCCGTCCTCGTCTCGCTGGCCCGCGCCGGCACGCCGGTCGGCGTCCTGATGCGCCGCTGGGCCCAGCACCGGCACGGCGTCGACCTCTCGCACTACGCCGTCTCCATCGTGCGTGGCCGTGGCATCGACGCCAACGCGCTGCGCTGGCTGGCCGCCCACCACGACCCGGCCGACATCGTCTTCGTGGACGGCTGGACCGGCAAGGGCGCCATCACCCGCGAACTCGCCCAGGCCGTCGAGGAGTTCGAGGCCTCCGACGGCATCACCGGCTTCGACCCGGAGATAGCGGTCCTCGCCGACCCCGGCTCCTGCGTGCGCACGTACGGCACCCGCGAGGACTTCCTCATCCCCTCCGCCTGCCTCAACTCCACGGTCTCCGGCCTCATTTCGCGTACGGTCCTCCGCGCCGACCTGGTCGGCGAGCACGACTACCACGGCGCGAAGTTCTACCGCGAGCTCGCCGCCGCGGACGTCTCCGTCGCCTTCCTGGACGCCGTCTCCGACCGCTTCGACTCGGTCGACGAAGCGGTCGACGCCCAGGTCAAGGAGCTTCTCTCCACCGACCGCAGCCCAACTTGGGAGGGCTGGGCGGCAGTCGAGCGGATCAGCGAGGAGTACGGCATCCACGACGTCAACCTCGTCAAGCCCGGTGTCGGCGAGGCGACCCGCGTACTGCTGCGCCGCGTCCCCTGGAAGATCCTCGCCAGGGCCGGAGCGGGCGCCGACCTCGACCACGTACGCCTGCTCGCCGAGCAGCGGGGCGTACCCGTCGAGGAGGTGGCCGAACTCCCGTACACCTGCGTCGGGTTGATCCACCCCAAGTACACCCGCGGAGCGACCGGCGCCGACGGCAAGGCGGTGACGGTCTGATGACGAACGCCTCCCCGCTGACGAACTCCGGCTCGCTGCCCACCACTTCGCCGAAGGTGCTGGTAGCCAGCGATCTCGACCGCACGCTCATCTACTCCTCGGCCGCACTGGCCCTGACCATGCCCGACGCACGGGCGCCCCGGCTGCTCAGCGTCGAGGTGCACGAGAGCAAGCCGCTGTCCTACATGACCGAGACCGCGGCGGGCCTGCTCGCCGAACTCGGCGACGTGGCCGACTTCGTACCGACCACCACCCGCACCCGCAAGCAGTACCAGCGCATCCAACTCCCCGGCCCCGCCCCGAAGTACGCGATCTGCGCCAACGGCGGCCACCTGCTCGTGGACGGTGTGACGGACCCCGAGTGGCACGCCTCGGTGACCGAACGCCTCGCCCGCGAGTGCGCCCCGCTCGACGAGGTGCGCGAGCACATGGAGGCCACCGCCGACCCGGCCTGGGTACGCAAGCACCGCCTCGCCGAGGACCTCTTCGTCTACCTCGTCGTCGAGCGTGAACTGCTCCCCGAGGACTGGGTGAAGGAACTGGCCGTCTGGGCCGAGAACCGCGGCTGGACGGTCTCCCTCCAGGGCCGCAAGATCTACGCCGTACCGAAGCCGCTCACCAAGAGCGCCGCCATGCGGGAGGTCGCCCGCCGCACGGGAGCGACCCTCACCCTCGCGGCCGGCGACTCCCTCCTGGACGCCGACCTCCTCCTGGCCGCGGACCGAGGCTGGCGCCCGGGCCACGGCGAACTGGCCGACGCCGGGTGGACGGCCCCCGGGATCACGGCCCTCCCGGAACGGGGAGTCGCCGCGGGGGAGCGGATCCTGCGGGAGTTCCTGAGGGAGGCTCGGTAGGGCTGGTAGGTCCGGGAGAGGCAGGCGGGGTGGGGGCCGATGGGCCGGCGGGCTCGGCAGGGCCGCCTGAGGGTGGCCTGAGTGGGGGCCGTGCTGGAGAGCTCAGGCGGCCGCCTTCTCCCGCTCTTCGGTCTCCTCCTTCGCGCGGCGCCGCCCGCCCGGGCCCGGCCTGAACAGCCGTAGGCCCGCGAAGAGCAGCACCGCGAGCACCGCCCCTACCAGCACGACCTTCGAGTACGTCGTCACATAGCCGGTGACCTCCGACCAGTTCTCGCCGAGCAGATAGCCGGCGAGGACGAAGATCGTGTTCCAGATCGCGCTGCCCAGCGTGGTCAGGCAGAGGAAGACGGACAGGCGCATGCGCTCGACGCCCGCGGGCACGGATATCAGGCTGCGGAAGATGGGGATCATCCGGCCGAAGAACACGGCCTTGGTGCCGTGGCGGGAGAACCACGCCTCGGTCTTCTCGATGTCCGAGACCTTGACCAGCGGCAGCCGGGCCGCGATCGCCACCGTACGGTCGCGGCCGAGCAGCGCCCCCACGCCGTAGAGCGCGAGCGCGCCTATGACGGAGCCGGCCGTCGTCCACAGCAGCGCCGCGAACAGGTTCATCTGCCCAGTGCTCGCCGCGAACCCCGCGAGCGGCAGGATGACCTCGCTCGGCAGGGGCGGAAAGAGGTTCTCCAGGGCGATGGCGATACCCGCGCCTGGCGCCCCGAGCGTGTCCATGAGGCTGTTGACCCACTGCGGGGCACTGCTGTCCGACGCGGCGGCTGCGATGGCTGTCATGCCCCCACGCTAGAAAACCGAAGCTGAAGAGAGCCTGAGGACGACCGCGGGGAACCTGGTTCCGGGCGGGTCAGCCGCAGCAGCCCCCGCCGCAGCAACCGCCGCCGCCCCCGCCACCCGCGCTCGGGCCAGGCGCGGGCGCCGAGGCCGAGCCGCCGACCGCGACCGTCGACAGCAGCTTCACCGTGTCGTCGTGGCCGGCCGGGCAGGCCGCGGGCGCGGACGACTCGGCCATCGGGCGGCTCTTCTCGAAGGTGTCTCCGCAGGTCCGGCAGCGGTACTCGTAGCGAGGCATGGGCACAGGTTAGCGGGTGCTCGGCCCGTCTCCCACGGGTCCGGCTCCGGCCCCCGGGAGAGCGGGGTCGCTCTTGGCCCCGGGCAGGGCCCTGGCCCCGACCCCCGCCCGCAGTCGCTGCTCGCGGGCGGCCTGCTCGGGGTGGCGGGAGCGCCAGTACGGGTTGTCGTGTGGCAGGGCCGAGCCGACGCGTCCGTACATGCCGAAGAACATCAGCATCACGCCGACCACAAAGCTGAACAGCACGTTCTGGATACGGAAGGCGAGGAAGTTGAAGCCGGTGTCGAGGAGGGCGAGGTTCACGAAGCCGCTGAGGATGAAGAGGACTCCGAGGATCATGTTGAGCGTCGAGGCGACGTTGCCGCCGATCACCATGCCGACGAAGAGCAGCAGCCCGACGCAGATCGACAGCACGCTCAGCGCGCCGTTGGTGTTCAGCCCCGCGACCGTGTCCCCGCCGGTGTCGAAGAAGCCGACCTTGTCGATCAGCCCCAGGATGCCGAAGGCGAGAAGCACAAGACCCATGAGCCCCGCGCCGACCCGGTAGAACTTGCTGAGCCGGTGATCGACCGGCAGATGCTCATCAAGCCTGATCCGCCGCCTCGGCGCCGTACGAAGCACGTGCGTGGCCATATCCGCCTCCTCGGGTGCGAGCGGAGGCCGTACGTACGTTCAGCATCCGCCCGGGGCGGCCAGACCGCAAACACTTGGGCAGCGACCTTCACCGTCAGGGGCGCGGGGAACCGCGCACCCAGCCCCCACGGACCCGCACGTGATTCACCGGCCCCCAGCAGCCCGCACGTGTTTCACCGGCCCCACGGACCCGCACGTAATCCCCAGGCCCCCAGCGGAGCGCTCACGCTCCGCCCCCACGTTCCTCCCGTATCTGCGAAACCACCCGGCCCACGGTCCCCCGCACACCCTCCAGCTCGGTCAGGAAGTGCCAGTAGTCCGGATGCCGCCCCTCCAACGTCCCGATCGCCCGCTCCAGCCGAGCCACCGAGTCGTCGAGGGGCCGGGCGTGCTGGGGGTCGGGCGTATTGCGCCCGGACATGGCCAGCCGCTGAGCGTCCCGGATCGCGAACCGCGTGCGGTCGATCTCCCGCTGCGGGTCCTTCGACACCTCGTTCAGCCGCCGCAACCGGTCCCCGGCCGCGGACACGGCCTCGTCGGTCGTGTTCAGCAGCGCCCGGACCGTGGACAGCAGCGAGGTGGCGTCCGCCCACCGCTGCTCGTCCCGCGCGGTCCGCGCCTCCGCGAGCTTCCGCTCGGCCTGCCGGACGGTCTCCGCGGACTGGTCGGGCACATGCTGCAGGTCCTGCCAGCAGGAGGCCGAGAACCGCCGCCGCAGCTCGCTCAGCACGGGCTCCACCTGCCCGGACCGCGTGGTGAGCGCCTGCGCGCGGGTCCGCAGCGAGACGAGACGGCGGTCGATCTCGGCGGCCCGCTCCGGCAGCCGCTCGGCCTCCGCGCGCACCGCCTCGGCGTCCCGCGCGACCCGGTCGGCGCGCTCCAGCGTCTCCGGCACGCCGTGCTGCCCCGCACCCTGGTTCAGCTTGGTCAGCTCCGGGGCGAGGGCGGCCAGCCGGGCGGCGAGATCGTCGGCCTTGAGCTCCGTTCCCCGTACGGCGTCGAGGGCGTTCGACGCGGCGAGCAGGGACTGGCGGGCGCGCTCCACGGCCGGGGCGAGGCGGGCCAGCTGCGTCTCGGCCTTGCCGAGGAGCGGGCCGAGCCCCTGCTCGAAACGGTCCAGCTCCTGCTTGACCCGGGCCAGCTCGTCCTTGGCCTTGGTCAGCTCGGTGCGCGCGTGGGCGGCGACGGAGGCCTCGAGGTCGTCGCGGTCGAGGTCATGGGCGTCGACCGCACCGATGTACGTACGACTGGCCTCGTCGATGCGGCGGCCCAGCGCGTCGAAGTCGGAGACCGCGCGGCGGGCGGCGGGGGAGTCGTCGACGGCCGTGATCGTCTCGATCGAGATCCGCAGATCGCGCTGCGCGGTGTCGAGCTCGTAGAACGCGGCCGCCGCGGCGTCCTTCGCGGCCTGCGCCTCGGCCCGCTGGCTCTCCGAGCGCCCGCCGAACCAACGCCGGGTGCCGCCGCCGGCGAACGCGGCGGGCAGCGAGAGCGCGACCGCGAGCAGCGGAAGCGGAAGAAGCACCAGGGCCAGCAGGTCGCGGCCAGCACCGCGCGCCCCCGTGGACCCGAACCCGGCACGGGGGCGAGGAACTTGCTGTGCGCATGGCACAAACGGTGTGTACGGCTGCGAAGGTGTCGCCGTCACTTCCCTCTCCCGTGCTGTCATCCGTCCTGGCCCGGTGTCATTCTCCCACCAGGTAGGGACGAACACACGGGCCGGTTAGTTCGCCGTACGGACCGTGACTTTCCCGTCCTTCGTGTGGGCGGACACCACATGAGAGCTGCGCTCGTCACGGGGCACCGACACATCCACTCCGCCGTCGTCGGTGCCGGTGGTGACACGGTACGTGGCGTCCGGCAGCGCGATGGTGACGGAACCGTCGTCGCTGCGCCCCGAGACCTCGTCCGGTACGGCGGTGAGGTCGAGCTGAACCGACCCGTCCTTGGTGTCCACGTCCACGTGCTTGGAGTCGATGCCGCTCGCCCTGACCGAGCCGTCGTCGGTACGCAGAGTGAGCGCCCCGGCCACGTCCTCGACCCGTACGGAACCGTCCTTCGTGCGGATGTTCAGCGAGTCCTTGAAGCCGTCGGCCTTCACGCTGCCGTCGTCGCCCCTCACGACGACCGCCACGTCACGCGGCACCTCGATGCGGTGCTTCGCCGAGCAGTCGGCGACCACACCCGAGCAGTGCATACGGAGCTTGAGCGTGTCGTCCTTCATCGCCCAGGTCACTTTGGGGTCCCCACCGATCGCGACCCGCCCCTCGAACCAGCGCGTCACCTGAACCTTGTCGACATCCGCGGCGACCAGCTCGAGCGCCGAGTCATCGGAATCAACGGTCAGCGTCCGCCCACTGAACGCGAAGGACCGCTTCTCCGGGTCCTTGTCGTCCCCGGCACTGGCCCCACACCCGGTGGCGAACACACCGACGACCACGGCCCCCACACCGACGGCGACCAGAGACCGCCGCGGCCCACGGCCCACGCCCCGCCCGCCGCCCACAGACCCAACACCCCTGCTCGAAAACGGCTTGCTCGAAGGACGCTCAAAACCACTCATGACGGGACTCCCCCAGATTCGAATGCCCTCGGCCCCACGATGTGACCCGGACATACTTCGACCGTACGGAGCCGGGGCTCACCGGGGGATCCGGGCCACTCCCGGGTTGGGGGTGGGGTAAACCCCCGCATGGGGGCTGGGAAAGGGTGCCGGCTCAGGGACTCCGGGACTGGAGTCTGCCCCGGCACGGACCGGCTTCTGCCCCGGTAACGGGTTTGCGGGGCACCGCCCCGGGCAATGTAGGCTGTCGACTCGTCCCGGGCGCGTAGCTCAGTGGTAGAGCGCCGCCCTTACAAGGCGGATGTCGGCGGTTCGAAACCGTCCGCGCCCACCAGTCCCAGGACATGAACGAGGCCCAGGTCAGCCGGTGTGAATCCGGATGCCTGGGCTTTGATCATTCTCGGCAGTCTTTCGGTGCCGTGCCGCTTACGTGCCTTCCCTACTTCATCAAGTCCCGGCTGCGCTCCGCCCCATGGTCACTGGACAGCGACCTCGCTCACCAGCACATTCGCACCGTTATGAGGATGAGTGCCGATGTCACACCCTGTGAATCTGGGGCGCGGCCGAAGCGAAGGGGGCGGGCTGGTTTGTTGGCTCCAACCCTGGTACATCCTTTTGTCATGGCCATGAGGGCGATTGAACTGCACAGCATAAATCGTTGGGAGGCGTCCTTCCTCCGCGAGGAGGTGGGCGGCTACTTCACCCACGGCATCGAGTGCAGGCCGGGCGCGACGGTACTCGACGTGGGTGCCAACATCGGTGTGTTCTCGGCCGCCGTCTATGAGCGGCTGGACGGGGACGTGCGGATCTACGCCTTCGAGCCGATGCCGCCACTCCACGCGACACTCGAACGAAATGCTCGCGAGTTCTTCAACGGACGTCTGACCGCGCTCCCTTACGGCCTGGCGTCCCATGACGACGAGCTCGATTTCAGCTACATTCCGGCCGCCACGATCTTCTCGTCCTCCTCGCGGGATCAGGGGAACATCGAGGATGAGCGGCGCCGGGTCACCGCCAGCGTTGTCGAAGGGATCCGCCAGGGCGGCCTGGGACCGGTCCTGCGCCGCGTACCCGCCCGCGTCCTCACTCCTCTCATCGGCCGCAAGCTGCGGGTGCTGCGGCACCTTGAGACGCACCGGGTGAAGGTCAGGCCCCTGTCATCGGTGCTCGACGAGCAGGGCATCGACCACATCGACCTGCTCAAGGTCGATGTGGAAGGCGCCGAACTCGAGGTACTCAGAGGCATCGAGGAACGGCATTGGCCGCTGGTCCGCCAGGCCGTCGTCGAGGTGGAGGGCTGGCAGCAGAACCGCGACACAGTCTGCGAGGTCCTCCTCACACACGGCTTCAAAGTCAGCACCGAGCAGAACTCGGTGCAGCGGGCCGGCGACATCGGCATGGTGTTCGCGGTCAGGCCCTGACCACGCGCCCAGGAAGCAGTCCCAGGGCATGAACGAGGCCCAGGTCGACCGGTGTGAAGCCGGGCCTGGGCCTTGATCTTTGTCGGCGACCTCTCGGCCACGGCCGTTGCCGAGGTGCTGATCACCGCCGCGGCCGTCGGACTACTGCTGGGGCGGGTATTGCCCCGGAGGCTGGGTGCCGTACGGAGGCGTCGAGCCTGGCGGTGGCCCGTACTGCGGGGGTTGCTGACTCTGCTGCTGGGGCGGGTAGGGCGGCTGTTGGGGCGGGTAGCCGTACTGCTGCTGTGGAAGGAGCGGCGGCGGTGCGTAGAGCGTGGTGACCTTCTTCCGGCCCATGGCGGCCGCGATGGGCCATCCCGTGATCGCCCAGAGTCCGCAGGTTAAGAGCGAGAGGATGACGTGTAGGACGTGGTTCGCGCCCTCTTTCTGGACATGCTGTTGGTACACATTGCCCCCCTTGGCGTGGTTGACCAGGGTGGCACGGGATGCGCCGCTTTCAGGTGGGAATGGCCAGGGTTACTCCCTTCCTGGTGCATGCGGAAACCCTGCGGTGGACGGATGAGGCGGAAGCCTCGGGGTGATGTGCCCACCTGGGTGGTGCCGGTGTGGGAGTGCGATGCGATGCGGAGCAGTGGGCGACGCAGTGGTGCGTCGTGCCGTCGAGTCTGAGGAAGCCCAACAGGCTCGTGTGACGCGGGCGTTGACCCTGGCCCCGTGTGTCAGCACAATGAGCGCGCGCTCTTGAGAGCGCTCTCAAAGTGGGTGCTCCCCGTGCGTTCGCCCGTGGTTCTGCCCGCGCATTCGGTCCGTACGTTCCCAGGGAGAGTCATGGTCGGCAGGCAAGGTCCGGTGGTTGGTCGGCGTTCGGTCATTGGTGTTGGGCTCGGTGTTGGGGCCGTGGTGTTCGGTGGGGGTGGGGCCGGGGTGGCGTATGCCGCCGGGGGTGGTGGCGGGTCCGCTCAGCGGCGTGGGCTCGGGTTTTTGGGTGCTGCCATGGATGGCTATCCGGAGCATGGGAGTGTTCGGCTGGCGCAGAGTTACAGCGATCAGGCGGGGCTCTTCAGTACGGCGTTCACGTATGACAACGCTTTGGCGGTTCTGGCGCAGTTGGCGGGGCGCACCGCCGGTGGGCTGGGTAGAGCGGTGGTGCTCGGGGACGCGTTGCTCTACGCCCAGGAGCATGACCCGGTGTACGACGACGGCAGGTTGCGGCAGGCCTACAACGTCGGGCCGTACACCTTCTTCGACGGGTCGCTGCAGCCGGACGGGTTCGTGCGGGCCGACGGAACTGCCAACGTGGGTACGCAGTTCGGGTTCACGGGGACGGCCGTGGGTGACATGGCCTGGGCGGGGATCGCGTTGAGTGCCCTCGCTCGGCGGACCGGGGCCCGTCGTTTTCTTGAGGGTGCTGTGCGGATCGGTGCGTGGATCGAGCGGGTCGGGCGTACCGACGAGCCCCTCGGGGGCTACAAGTTCGGGGTCAACGGGGCCGACGAGAAGTTGCCCTTCACCTCCACCGAGCACAACACCGATCTGGTCTGTCTGTTCGGTCGGCTCGCCCTGCTCACCGGTGACCGGGTCTGGCGGGAGCGGCGTGCGCGGGCCGAGGCCTTCGTCAAGAAGATGTGGGAGCCGGCCGGGGGTTTCTTCTACACCGGTACCAATGACGGGGTGACTGTCAACAAGTCCCCGATCCCCGAGGACACCCAGACCTGGACCCATCTCGCTCTCCGGTCTCACACATACTCGCGGTCGCTGGACTGGGCGGCGGCCGAGTTGGCCGTGGTCGACCACGCCGGGAGGCGGAACAGTACGGTGCCGACCGGGCAGACGTACGAAGGCGTCACCTTCAGCTCCGCCAGCCTGGTGGCGAACGAGGACGCCCCGATCGCCGAGTTCCAGCCCAAGCCCGACCGCAACGGGGTGTGGTTCGAGGGGACCGCTCATCTCGCGCTCGCTCTGCGGGACCGGGGCAGGGCCGGTGATGAGACGCGTGCCCGTGGGCTGGTCGCCAGTATCGAGCGGGCCCAGGATCTGCTCGGGGCCGGGCAGACCGTGGGCGGTCGTGCGCTTCCCGAACGTTCCGGTGTCGTCTCGGCCAGCAGCCCGCTCGACACCGGGTTCGGCTTCGGCTACTACCCGTACCGGCATGTGGGGGCCACCGCGTGGTACCTGCTGGCGGCCACTCGCACCAATCCCCTGCGGGCCTGAGCGGCAGGGGCGGGCGCGTGTCTTAGGGGGTGGAGCGGTCCTCTGCTTCCGCCTCACGTACGTGCGTCTGCGTCTCCCGTACGTGCTTGAGTGACATCCGCGCGTCCACCTTCTCCGCCGCCGCTACCTCCGCCCAGAAACGGTGGCATGTCACGAAGACCGTCAGTTCACGTTCGCGCTCTCGGAGTTTCTCCACCTCAGCCTGTTCGTCGGCCGTCCAGCCGGGGGAGGCGGGGCGCTCCACCTTGCGCCAGCCGTGGTCGTCGCTGAAGCCGTCCAGGGGCTCGACCGACCAGGGGAGCCGCTTCAGGAGGGCCAGAAGCTCGGCCCGGACCTGATGCAGCTCCTCCTGGCCGGCCAGGAGGTCACTCGGGAAGTCGTAGGTCGTAGCCACGCGACAATGCTACGCCTGTTCGATTTTGGGATGCGAGTTCCTTGGGGGACTTCACACGAATGTGTCGCGACGGCGGCCCGCTCCACGGCCGCGGCGCACTGTCGGGCCCCGGTATCCCCGTCGGACCCCTGGCGTTGTCCGACCCCCGTCCTAGGGTGGCCGGCATGGACAGCGCAGAGACATCGCAGGTGAGACTGCACGCGTGGGCGGACGGCGACTTCTGGCTTCTCCAGAGGGCCAACAGCCCCGAGATGACGGAGCACTTGGGCGGTCCGGAGACCGAGGAGAAGCTCATCGACCGGCACCGGCGTTACGTCGGTCTGGGGCCCGGGTGCATGTACCGGGTCACGTCGGCCGACACCGGCGACACCGTGGGCTCGATCGGCTTCTGGGAGCGGGAGTGGCGGGGCGAGAAGGTGTGGGAGACCGGGTGGGGGGTCCTGCCCGAGTTCCAGGGGCACGGGTTCGCCGCGGCGGCTGCCCGCGCGGTCGTCGAGGAGGCGAGGGCGGCCGGAGAGCACCAGTACCTTCACGCGTTTCCGAGCGTGGATCACCTCGCTTCGAACGCGGTCTGCCGCCGCGCCGGATTCGAACTGCTCGGTACGGCCGAGTTCGAGTACCCGAAGGGTCACTGGATCACGTCGAACGACTGGCGGGTGGACCTCGGCGAAGGCTGACGGAGGGCTCGGAGCCGGGGGCCGATGACCATGGCCGTTTCCTCCGTGAGCCGTGGAGGCGTCGGCGTTCCTGGGCGCGATGTCAGTGCCGCGCGCGAGACTGGAGGTATGTGCCGCAGCATCAAGACTCTCCGACCGCCCGTCCTGCCCGAAGAGGCCACGGAGGAGGACATCCGCGCCGCCGCGCTCCAGTACGTCCGCAAGGTCTCCGGCTTCCGCGCCCCGGCCGCGCACAACCGCGAGGTCTTCGACCGCGCGGTCGACGCGATCGCCGAGGCGACGGCCGAGCTGCTGGACGGCCTGGAGATACGAGGGCGGACGGCCGTCGGCCCCCATGCCGACAGTTCCCATGCCGGCAGCCGCCAGGCCGGCTGACCGGCGCCCGCGTACGCCCCAGGCCACCCAGGCCCAGGTCACGTACGCCTCAGGCGCCCCGGCCCGCCTCGGGTACCTGCACCTGAACCTGCACCGGTACCGACACGGCTGCGGGCACAGGTACGGGTACGGGCAAAGGTGCCGGTGACGGTCGTCGCATCAGGAACGCCGCCCCCGCCCCCGCCCCGAACAGCGCCACCAGCGAGACGCCGGTGGCGAGCCAGGTCGCGCCCAGCCACTGGCCGCCGAAGTAGCCGAGGGCGACGCTGTACGCGGCCCAGGCGAGCCCCGCGAGGATCGACCACGGCAGGAATTCGCGGACGCGGCGGTGCGCGGCGCCCGCGCCGAGCGAGACGACCGAGCGGCCGGCGGGCGCGAAGCGGGCCAGGACGACCAGGGCGCCCCCGCCGCGTGCGAGCGCCGCGCCGAGACGTTCCTGCGCACCCCTCAGGCGGCGGGAGCGGGCGATGGCGCGGTCCAGGCGCTCCCCGCCGCGCCAGGCCAGCCGGTACGCCACCAGGTCGCCGAGGACCGAGGCGGTCGCGGCGCAGAGGGTCAGCGCGAGGAGGTCCGGCACGTGCGCGGTCGGGATGTCCGGCACGTGCACGGCCGCCGCGCCGGTACCGGCCGCGGCTGCCGTCGCCGCCGTGATGACGAGGACGCCGCTCGGCAGTACTGGAAGAAAGACGTCGAACAGGACCGACACAGCCACCACGGCATAGATCCATTGGCTGTAGATCCAAGGGCTGCCGGACAGCGACCCCACACTCTCAAGCACCCGAACTCCCCTGTGTCTCCCCCGTAGGCCCGAACCGTGCCGTGATGCCGCGATGTCGCGGGGGAGCGGCAGGAGCGGCCTGTGACAGCCATACAGCGTACGCCTCGGGTACGACAGGAGATCCACAGGGGGCACGTGTGTTCGCCACATCATGTTCACCCGGCTGCCGCTTCCCGGCGGGCGGGCCGACGCCGCGTCCCGTACCAACGGAAAGGGGCGACCAACGGTGTGAGGAGCGGAACCGGCGATGGCGTCAGGAACAGCGGCAGTACGAACAGGTCGAACAGGTCGAACGAGTTGGACGAGTCGGCCGGGAAGAACGGGAGCGGTCGGTCTCGTCGCCATGGCGCTGGCGTTGGCGTCGGCCGCGCTCGTGACCGGCGCGGGCGGTGCCCACGGCGCGACCGCCGGCGGCGGCACGGTCGAGCCGGGTGGCGGTACCGGCGGCAAGCACGGCTACTCGATGCGGACGGACGCCCGGTTCGCCCCGCCCGGCGCCTTCGTCCCGTCGGCGGCCGTCACGTACGACACGAGGCTCGTGCCCGCCGGCTCGTGGATCGAGGTGGGCCAGCGCAGTGCCGAGCGCGGTGCCACGACGGTGAAGCTGCGGGTGACCGGGCTGAAGGCCGGTCACGAGTACGGCGCGCATGTGCACCGGAAGCCGTGCGGCGCCGATCCGGCCGCCGCGGGTGGGCACTACCAGCACCGGCCGTCCACGGACCCCGCCGACGTGAACCCCGACAACGAGGTGTGGCTCGACTTCACGGCCGACTCGCGTGGGGCGGGTGCGGCGAGTGCGCGGCACAACTGGAACTTCCGGTTCGGTGAGGCCGCGTCCGTTGTGCTGCACAGTGCGCCGGGGAGTTCGGGGGCGCGGCTGGCGTGCTTCAGCGTGCCCTTCGGGTGGGCGGCGTGAGCGCTCCGCTGGGGCCGGTGTGTTGTCTGCGGGTGCGTTGTGGCTGGTCGCGCAGTTCCCCGCGTCCCTGAGGGGCGTGGGCCCTCACCTGAGGACGGCGTCCGCCCCCGATTGGGCAGAGGCGGGCGCCGGTCTCTTGTCGGGTGCGGTCAGGCCGCGATCGGCTCCGAGGAGCGCTTCGCGGTGGACGAGGACGAGCGGCCCTTGAACAGCCGGTCCAGGCCGAACGCTCCCGAGCCGGTGAAGACCAGCAGGAGCATCGACCAGGAGTACATGGCCGCGCCCTCGCCGTTGTTCCTGATCGGCCAGAGGTGCTCGGGCTGGTGGACCTTGAAGTACGCGTAGGCCATCGCGCCCGACGCGATGAACGCCGCGACGCGGGTGCCGAGGCCGAGCAGGACGAGAGCGCCGCCGACGAGCTCGATGACGGCCGCGTACCAGTTGGGCCAGGCGCCGGTCTCGACGGTGGAGCCCTTGCCGTCCAGGCCGCCGAGTACGCCGAGGAGCGAGACGGCGCCGTGGCAGGCGAAGAGCAGGCCGATGACTATGCGGAACAGGCCGATGGCGTACGGCTGGGCGCTGTTGAGGCGTCCGGTCATTGTGGGGGAACTCCTTCGGTCTGAATCAGGTCCCGGAAAGGGGCCGGAGTGGGGGACGGAACCGAGTGAGTGCTCCACGTTAGGTCGACCTAATCAATGCTTGCAAGTTCAACTTTTGGCCATGCTTGTGCGTGTGCTGTGGGTTCCGTTTCCGCCTCGCGGCCTTGTCCCGCTTGGTCTGCGGCCGTCCGCAGAACGGCCCGCGCCACCGCGTCGGCGTCCGACAGCGTGACCGAGTCCACACCGGGCCTGGCCCCGGCCGCGGTCACCCAGTGCACACCCTCCGTGGGCACTCCGATCGCGAACCGCCTTGCGTGCGCGCGCCCCTGACGGTCGATCAGACGGTAGGGGCGCTGTGTTACGTCCAGCCCTCCGGTTTCGTAACCGTCCACCGTGTGCGGGCGGCACTGGCCCGTCTTCAGGAGCCGGGCGAGGAGTTCGTCGGCCGTCCGCCGGAGGTCCGGTTCCGGCAGCCGTGCCTCGACGAGCGTCGTCGCCGTCACGGTCGAGCCGGGCACGTCCGGGGAGTGCGCCACCCAGGCCCCGCCCTCGGCCCGCACCTCCAGGCGCGGGCCCAGCACCTCCAGGACGCCCGCCTCGATCAGCGCGGTCATCTCCTCGATACGGCGCCGGGGCGGACCGATCGACAGGAACGCGTTGAGCGGGGTGTACCAGCGGTCCAGGTGCTCCCGGCGCGAGGCTCCCCCGAGCCCGCCGTGGTCGACGATCTGCCGCAACTCGTTGCGCAGGTCGCGCAGTACGTCGAGAGCCGCCTTGAGGGGGCCGTCGACGTTGCCGAGCGCGGCCTGTGCGGCGTCCTCGCGGAGGTGGTCCAGCAGCCACTCCCGGAAGTCGCCGGTACCGGTGAAGACCCGGCCGCCGTACGGCCGTGAAATCCGGTCCCAGGACCAGCGGTCGGCCTCCGCGACCCCGAACTCGCCCAGGATCAGGGCCTCTTGGGGGTCACGGTGGGGGGCGGCTAGGAAGCGCTCACGGAAGCCGCGTATCAGAGTGGGGACAGAGGCGGCGTCCTTCTCGAGGGCCTCCTGCCCCAACAGGCCCTCGTAATAGACGGTTTCGACCTCCTTCGCCACCAGCGGCCATATCTCCGTGAGGAAGTCCGGCGCGTCGCCCGAGTCCGCGCGTTTGCGGAAGCGGGAGATGACGTCCGGGGTGAGGACGAGCGGCACGTGACGCCCGTACGGGCCCTTCGCGTTGTCGCCTCGGGCCTGGTACGGGATACCGCGGCGGGAACCGGCCCGCAGGTGCGGCTCCCGGCCCGAGGGGAGGTAGTGCAGGCCGGCCGGGGTGCGCCGGAAACGGCCGCCGCGGGCCGTCGTCAACAGCGCCATGTGGTCGAAGAAGTTGAGGCCCAGACCGCGCAGCAGGACGGTCTCGCCTGGGGCGACGCAGGAGAGGTCGAGGTCCGCCGGGTTGGCGGGCGGGACATGGCGCAGGCCGTGGCGGTCGGCGTACGCGGTCAGGCGCTGCTGTGCCCGGTCGGCCACGGCCGGCAGATGGCCCTGGGCCAGGACCACGGCGGACAGGTCCGGGAGGGTGCGGCCGTTGTCGAGTACGAGGATCTGGTGGCCGTCGGCCGTCTCGTCGAGGCGGGTCGCGCGCGCCCGGTGCGTCAGGACCCGGAGCGCGGGCGGTGCCCCGCGGACCACCTCGCCGAAGACCCACTCCAGGTACCGCCCGTACTGGGCGCGCGTCGGATAGTCGTCCGGGCCCAGCTCGCCGTCGGCCCAGGTGTGCAGGCTCGGGCCGGGGCGTATCGGGCCCGAGCAGTCCACGCTGTCGTCGGTGAAGAGGGTGACCTGCGAGGCGACGGTGTTCATCAGCAGCTCGGCCGGCTGGGCGGTGCGCCAGACCCGGCCGGGGCCCGGCGGCGACGGGTCGACGACATGGACCGTCAGACGCGTGCCGGGCGCGAGGAGCTCGGGCGCGGAGGCACAGAGGCGTTCCAGGACGCTGGTGCCGCGGGGGCCAGCGCCGACGAGCGCGACGGACACGGCCCGACCTCTCCCGGAGTTCGCGGTCTCCGCCGGTTCCGTGGTCCGTGCCGGGTCCGTCGGCTCCGCGGTCGCTGCAGACAAAAGTGTGACTCCCGGACAGGTGGGCGCTGGGGCGCTGGGCAGAGCACACCGTCCGCCGGAAGCGGACGGTCCGCATCATCATGCCGTCGCGCGCCGCGGGAGCCGAGCCCTGGAACGGATCAACCGGGCCGGTTGTGGGATGCGTCACGAGCACCACGGGCACCAAGCGTGTGCATCACGGGCAACGCGACAGCACTTGGGCAACGTGGGCAACGTGCGCAAGAAACGTATGCAATCGGGGAATTGCGGGACGGGGCCGATGGCCGATGGACGGTCGCCGTGAGCCTCCCCGCCACGGTCGCGTGAAGAGCGCTTGCGCGTGGGGGAGTTGTGACTCTCCGTGTCCGTGTGTCAGCTGAGTTCGGATTCGACGATCGTCCGCAGCTGGGCCGCGCCGCCCCGTTCCTGCCGCGCCTGGTCGAGCCGCAGGCGGGCCGAACGGCCGCGCAGGGTCAGTGTCATGAGCTGGTTGCCGAACCAGGGGCCGCCGGTTTTCCGCCAGTCGACCGGCGGACGCTCAAGTCTGCCGTGCCGGGCGAACCGCCTGCCGATCGCGCGGCCGACCCCGCTCCAGCCGAAACGGAAGCCGAGTCTTATCGAGAGCGGGATGGAGTTGTGCACGGGGGAGCAGGTCAGCTGGAGCACCCGGGCGTCGGGTCTGGGCAGGCCCTCCCGCCAGACGGGCTCGGCGATGTACGCGTGGTGCACGTCCCCGGAGAGCACGCACACCGTCGCCGGTGCCTGCGGTCCCGAGCCGGCCTCGGCGATCAGCTCCGCGAGCGAGTCGAACGACGACGGGAACGCCGCCCAGTGCTCCAGGTCCGCCGCCCGCCGCAGGTTCTCCCCGAACCGGGCCCAGCGCTCGCCCCGTTCACCCCGGCACAGCGCGGCGTTCCAGCCCTCCGCGTCGTGCACGAGGTTGGGGAGCAGCCAGGGCAGGGAGGTCCCGATGAGGAGATGGTCGTACGAACCCGGCTCCTCCAGCACCTGCTCGCGCAGCCATGCCTCCTGGGCCGGGTCGAGCATCGAGCGGTTCTTCTCGTCGAGGACGCGGGCCGCGCGGGAGTCGACCATCAGGAGCCGGGTGCGGCCGAAGTCGCGGCGGTAGCTCCAGCGGACCGAGGCCGGGTCGTTGTCGGCCCGGGCGGCGAAGGTGCGCAGGGCGTCCGTGCCGTCGGGGGTGGCGCGGACCGCCTCGTACAGGGGGTCCTCGGCGAGGCGCTCGGGCGGGAGGTTGCCGAGGTGCTGGTGGACCCAGTACGACATCAGGCCGCTCAGGATCCGCTCGCTCCACCAGGGCGTGGCCCGCATGTCGGCGACCCAGGCCTCGCTGGTGTTCCAGTCGTCGATGACGTCGTGGTCGTCGAAGATCATGCAGCTGGGCACGGTGGAGAGCAGCCAGCGGATCTCGGGGTCGAGCCACGATTCGTAGTAGAGGTGCGTGTACTCCTCGTAGTCAGCGACCTCGGCGCCCGGCGGTTCGTTCAGCCCGCGGCGGGCCTCCAGCCAGCGGCGGGTGGCCTCCGAGACCTCGTCCGCGTACACCTGATCGCCCAGCAGCAGCAGGACGTCCGGGCGTTCGCCGTCCGGGTTCGCGGCGATGCGGGCGGCGAGGGTGTCCAGGGCGTCCGGGCCCCCGGGGTCCTTCTCGTCGGCGGCCGGTGTGGCCCAGCGGCAGGAGCCGAAGGCGACCCGTACGGTCTCGTGGTCGTCCACCGGGGTGTGGATGACCGAGGGCGGGAAGCGGGAGTCGGGGAGGGGCCAGACCTGTACCCCGTCGAGCAGTACCTCGTACGAGGACGTCGTGCCCGGGGTCAGTCCGGTGACCGGGATCAGGGCGTAGTGGTGGCCCGCGATCTGGAAGGTGCGGGACTCACCGCCCGCGCCGTCCGGGCAGCGCACCTCGGCGGTGCACGGGCGGCTCGCCTCGACCCAGATGGTCGCGGACGAGCCGTCGACGTACCTCAGCAGTGGACCCAGGCGCAGTCCCGCCACGCGATCACTCTCCTCCGTCGCCCCGTACGGTACGGAACGACGGAGGTGAGCGGGGAGGTTCCGTGCATGGTGCAGTTGATCAGGCGCCGATCGGCCGTACATCAGCTGTCCGTCGGTTGTCCGTCAGCTGGTGATCTGCTGCCTTTTGCCGCCGGTCGGCCGTGGATCGGCTGTGGATCGGTTGGTGATCAGCAGCCGCTGAGGACCGAGCTGAGCTTGCTCTTCTCCGCCGAGTCGACGGAGAGGTCGTAGTAGTACTTCACCTGGACCCAGGCGCGTACGTAGGTGCAGGCGTAGGCGGTGCGGGACGGCATCCACTCGGCCGGGTCCTGGTCGCTCTTCGACTGGTTCACGTTGTCCGTGACCGCGATGAGCTGCGGGCGGGTGAGGTCGTTGGCGAAGGCCTGGCGCGTGGATGCGGACCAGCTGTCGGCGCCGGAGTCCCAGGCCTCGGCCAGCGGGACGAGGTGGTCGATGTCGAGGTCGGAGGCGGCGGTCCAGGTCGCGCCGTCGTAGACGGAGTACCAGCTGCCGCTGGTGGCCGCGCAGGCGGAGCTGGTGACGACGTTCGTGCCGTCGCGCTTCAGGACCGTCTCACGCGTGTTGCACGTGCCGCTGATGGTGATCCAGTGGTTGAAGAGATCGCGGTCGTAGCCGGTGCGGTCCTCGGTCGCCACGGTGAGTGAGGCGAGGTAGGTGCGGGCGGTGGCGGCGCTGACCGGGGTGGGCAGCGCGGCGGAGGCGGTCGGGCCGTTGAAAAGCCCGACCATGGCTATCAATCCGGCGAAGGCGGCCACTAGACTCAGCCGTCGACGCGCGTAGATCTTCGGCATGCGAACTCCCTTGGGGTGGGGGGAAGTTGACCTGCGAGCGACTGAATGCTCGCGGTGGCCGGTTTCCGGGAGATGTGCGTCAGGTGAGAAGTTAATGACGTGGGCATGACACAACAAGGGGCGGGGCGGGACTTTCGGGTTTCGGCCGGCCCTCTTGTCGTGGGTTCGTGTGGAATGGGGTCCCTGGGGTGGTAGCGGGATCGGGTCTTTGTTTTGTACCGTGGAGAAACAAAGTGGCTCCCGTCCGCACTCCCTGACCGGCGGGCGGGGCCGCCTTGTCCCCCCGGGGGTCACGGAATGGCCCCGCCCGGGACCCTCTTCCACGCTTTGGAGCATGCCGATGACGGCGTCAACCGTGCTGACCGCTCGTGCCCTGCTGCTGGACATGGACGGCACCCTCGTCAACTCGGACGCCGTCGTCGAGCGCGTGTGGCGCCGCTGGGCCGACCGGCACGGGCTCGACGGGGACGAGGTCATGAAGGTCGTCCACGGGCGGCAGGGGTACGCGTCGATGGCCGTGCTGCTGCCCAGCCGGCCGATGGAGCAGAACTACGCCGACAACGCGCGGATGCTCGCCGAGGAGACGGCGGACATGGACGGGGTCGTCGCGATTCCGGGGGCCGCGGAGTTTCTTGCCTCGTTGCGGGGGGTGGTGGCCCATGCGCTCGTCACGTCCGCGGATGTCGCGCTGTCCACCGCGCGGATGGGGGCGGCGGGGCTTTCGTTGCCGGAGGTTCGGGTCACGGCCGAGTCCGTGGGGGCGAGCAAGCCGGATCCTGAGGGGTTCTTGAAGGGGGCGGCGGAGTTGGGGGTCGCGCCTGAGGAGTGTGTGGTGTTCGAGGACTCGGGGGCGGGGATCTCGGCGGGGCGCTCCGCGGGGATGCGGGTGGTCGGGGTTGGGCCCCGGGCCGGGTTTCATCGGGCGGATGTTGTGGTGCGGGATCTTCGGCAGGTGGCTGTTGAGGCGGTGGGGGGTGGGGTGGTGCGGCTGCGGGTTGGGTGATCCGGGGGTTGGTTTGTGGGCTGTGGGTTGTTGGGTGCGGGTGGGTGGGGGCTGGGTGCGCAGTTCCCCGCGCCCCTAAAAGCCCTGGGTTCGGCTGATTGAAGGGGCGGGGGCGGTCGCTGTTGAAAGCCCGGGGGTCGGTTTGTGGGCTGTGGGTTGGTAGGTGCGGGTGGGTCGGGGTTGGGTGCGCAGTTCCCCGCGCCCCTGAAAGCCCTGGGTTCGGCTGATTGCCCAGCCCCTCTGAGGTCCAGGGGCCGCCCCGGCCTACGGTTCCGTCGTTTCTGATTCCAGGCGTGTGCGGGTTGGGTTGTCGTAGGTGCCTGTGTCTTCGTTTTCTATGTTTCGGGTTAGTTGGTAGCTGCGGACGGCGTTTTCGGTTTTGTTGTCGTAGTCGCCGTCGGGGGTGCCGGTGAAGAGGGCGACCTGCTGGAGGCGTTGCTGGAGTTCGGTTACCTCGGGGCCCTCGTCGCCGCGGCGGAGTGTCACGGGCTCGGCCTTCTCCGGTGGGGTGGAGGGCTGGGTGGTCGTGGGGGTGGGGGCGCCCGTCGACGGGGCTCGGGTCGTCGCGGTCGGGCGGGGCGGGGTCGGTGACGCCGTCGACCTCGTCGGTGACGGTGTCACGCTCGCGCTGCTCGACTCGGTCGGTGAGGCCGACGGCGACTGGCTGGGCGACTCGGAGGCCGACGGTGACGGCTCGTCCAGGGTCGTGTCCGGCACGCTCGCCCGTATGTCGTCCGGGGCCGCGCTCTCCCGCGACGGCGTGTCGTACGAGAACAGCCCGCTCGCGAACCCGGCCGCCGCGACCACCGCCGCCGTGGCACCGGCGCCGACGAGTGCGAAGCGGCGGCGCCGGCCGGTGTTCTCCGACGTCGGTTCCGCGGCGGGGTCCAGCTGGTGGGCCTCCTCGAAGAGGCTCGTGTCGGGGGCCGAGGGGCCGGGGAGCGCCGTCGCGCGGGGCAGCTGGGCCGTGGCGCCCGTGTCGGCAGGGTCCGGTTCGTACGACCCATGCGCCGCGCTCGTGGGCGGCGGCTCGGGCGGCGCGCCGTGTGCGTACCCGTACTCGTGCTCGTACCCCTGCGCGTGCCCCTCGTCGGTGCCGTCGGTCGCGGGAACGGCGTCGGTCGGCGTCGCCTCCGGTGTCGCCGGGTCCAGGTCCACGTACGGGCGGATGCGCAGCGGGTCGAAGGCCTCTGCCGCCGCGGTCTCCGCGGAGCGGGTCTCCAGGAGGGCGTCGGCCGCGCGGCGGGCGCAGTCGCACGTGGGGGAGCCCTCAGACCCCCAGGGCGCCCCGCATTCCGGGCATATGTGACCGTTCCGGTCGTTCACGTGTGGGTTCCTCCCCGTACGAACTCCAGCGATTATGCAGACCCCCTCCACACAATCTCCCGGTTACCCCCGGAATCCCGGACTCCGTAGCGCATTCAACAGGCCATAACCGGTCACACCGACCAGGATGGAAGAGGAAACGGGACTCTCGTGGCCGGGAGGTCTTCATGGCCGAGGATGCGCACGGTGCGAACGACACGAACGGCACGAACACACCGAAGGCGGCCCGTCCCATCCGGGACCATTCGCGCGGTGCCACCGCCGGTCAGGAGCACCCGAAGGGCGGCGTCCTCGTCTCGATCGGGGCCCTGCTGCTCGGACTGCTCCTCGCGGCCCTCGACCAGACGATCGTGTCGACCGCGCTGCCGACCATCGTCAGCGACCTGGGCGGCCTCGACCACCTGTCGTGGGTCGTCACCGCGTATCTGCTCGCCTCCACGGCCGCCACCCCGCTCTGGGGCAAGCTCGGTGACCAGTACGGACGCAAGAAGCTGTTCCAGACCGCCATCGTGATCTTCCTGATCGGCTCCGCGCTGTGCGGGATGGCGCAGAACATGCCCCAGCTGATCGCCTTCCGCGCCCTCCAGGGCCTCGGCGGCGGCGGGCTCATCGTGCTGTCGATGGCGATCGTCGGCGACATCGTCTCGCCCCGCGAACGGGGCAAGTACCAGGGCCTGTTCGGCGCGGTCTTCGGCGCGAGCAGCGTGCTCGGCCCGCTGCTCGGCGGGCTGTTCACCCAGCACCTGAGCTGGCGCTGGGTCTTCTACATCAACCTCCCCATCGGGATCGTCGCGCTCGCCGTCATCGCGACCGTCCTGCGGATCCCGGTCCGCGCCCAGAAGCACACGATCGACTACCTCGGTACGTTCCTGATCGCGTCCGTCGCCACCTGCCTGGTCCTCGTCGCCTCGCTCGGCGGCAGCACCTGGGGCTGGGGCTCGCCGCAGATCATCGGCCTCGCCGTGCTGGGTGCCGTACTCGCCGTGGCGTTCGTGGCCGTGGAGAGGCGGGCCGCCGAACCCGTGCTGCCTCTGAAACTCTTCCGGATCCGCACCTTCACCCTCGCCGCCGTGATCAGCTTCATCGTCGGCTTCGCGATGTTCGGCGCGATGACGTACCTGCCGACGTTCCTCCAGGTCGTCCACGGCATCTCGCCCACCATGTCGGGTGTGCACATGCTGCCGATGGTGGCCGGACTGCTCGTCTCCTCGACCGTCTCCGGGCAGATCGTCAGCCGTACGGGCCGCTGGAAGGTGTTCCCCATCGCCGGTACGGGCGTCACCGCGCTCGGTCTGCTGCTCCTGCACCAGCTCGACGAGAACAGCTCCGCGGCCGAAATGAGCTCCTGCCTCCTCGTGTTCGGCCTGGGGCTCGGCCTGGTCATGCAGGTCCTCGTGCTGATCGTGCAGAACTCCGTCTCGTACGGGGATCTCGGCGTCGCCACCTCCGGCGCGACCTTCTTCCGGTCCATCGGCGCCTCGTTCGGCGTCGCGATCTTCGGCACGGTCTTCGCGAGCCGGCTGGGCAGCGAACTGACCTCCGCGCTCCGGGGGCAGAACCTCCCGCCGAGCCTCAGCGTGGACGCGCTCAAGGCCGACCCGAAGATCATCGCCGACCTCCCGGCCACACTCCGGCCGCCCGTCATCGAGGCGTACTCCACATCCATCACGGACGTCTTCCTGTACGCGGCCCCGGTCGCCCTCGCCGGCTTCGCGCTCGCCTGGTTCCTGCGCGAGGACAGGCTGCGGGCCTCGGTGACGGCACCCGACGCGACCCAGACGCTGGCCAGCAACCCCGTGGAGCGCTCCTCGTACGACGAGGTGTGCCGCGCGCTGTCCGTGCTCGGCACCCGCGAGGGGCGGCGCGAGATCTACAAGAAGATCACCGCCCGCGCCGGGTACGACCTGCTGCCCGCCACGAGCTGGCTCCTGCTGCGGATCAGGCGCTACGGCTGGGCCGAGCCCGCCGTCCTCGCCGAGCGCAGCGCGGTGCCCCTGCACGTCGTCATCGCGGCCGCCCGTCAGGTCGAGGAGCGGCAGCTGGCCGTACGGGAGGGCCTCGACCTCGTACTGACCGCCGAGGGGAGCGAGGCCGCCGAGAAGCTGGCCAAGGCCCGTGAGGAGTCCCTCGCCGAGCTCCTGGGCGACTGGTGGGGCCCCGACCGCCCCACCGACCTGGTCCGGCTCGTGGAGGAGCTCAACGCCGAGATGTGCGGCTCCAACCAGGAACGCCCCCACAACGGAACCGTCCCGAAGCCGGCCGGCCGGGTGTGGCTCACGAAGTGAACCGAGCCCCTCAGGCGGTGAGTTGCTTGGCGAACCAGTGCTCGGCGTACACGTCGTCGTTGTACGCCTCGGTCTCCGCGTAGCCGTGCCGGGCGTACAGCGCCCGCGCCTCCACCAGGTCGCCCCGGGTGTCGAGGATCAGCCGCCCGGCCCCGAGCGCCCGGGCCGCCTCCTCGGCCGCCCCGAGAAGAACGGCACCGCCGCCCCTGCCCCGCAGCTCCCCGCGTACGAAGACACGCTTGAGCTCGCCCGTCGTCGCGTCCCGGAGCCGTACGCCCGCCATGCCCGCGGCCTCGCCGTCGTGCCGCGCGATGACCAACACCCCACCCGGCGGGGCGAATTCGGCCCCGCTCTCGGCGGCGATCTCGCGTTCCAGCTCGGCGGGGTCGGTGTCGTGCCCGCGGTGCAGCCGGTACCAGCGGTCGCTGACCTCCGTGTAGTACGCCCGCCAGAGGGCGACCGCGGCCGGTGAGTCGAAGGGCTCGGGGGCGACGGTCCAGGGCCCCGGGACACCGGGCGTACGTGTCTTCATGGCAGGCATTGTCACGAGGACCCGTACGCCGTCCGCAAGCGAATTACCGCCGGCTCAGCCGGTGGCCCGCTTCAGGGCCCGCAGGTGGATGTGGGTGACCTCGGGGGAGTCGACGACCGAGACCTTCTCCCACTCGATCTGGTCCGTGCCCAGGTCGTCGAAGAGCCGGGTGCCGGCGCAGGCGAGGACCGGGACGACGTGGAGGAGGAGTTCGTCGAGGAGGCCGGCGCGGATGAACTGCTGGATCAGGTTCGCGCCGCCCGCCAGGGAGACCCCCTTGTCGCCCGCCGCCTCACGGGCCAGGGCGAGCGCGTGCTCGGGGCCCTCGGTGACGAAGTGGAAGCTCGTGCCGCCCTCCTTCACCACGGTCTCGCGGGGGTGGTGGGTGACGACGTACACCGGCATGTGGAACGGCGGCTCGTCGCCCCAGGGCACCTCGCCGCTGATGAACATGCCGTGGCCCATGACCACCGCGCCCGACCGGGCGACCCACTCGGCCACCACGTCGTTGTCCCGGCCCTCCGTCCCGCCCTTCTGCCCGAGCATCTCGCGGAACGTACGCAGTCCGTACACCCAGCGGTGGATGCGTTCGCCGCCGATGCCGAGCGGGTGCTCGGCGCCCGCGTCGGGGCCGGTGATGAATCCGTCGAGCGACATGCCGATCCGTGCGACGACCTTGCTCATGATGTTCTCCTCGGTATCAGGAGGCGCCCCTGTTGCCGCCCCTCACTCGTGCTCTCACCCATGCGTCGAACGAGGGACGCCGTTGTCGACACGCTGCCGCACTGATGTCGCGAGCGCTGTTTGGGGAGCGTTGTGCGGGCAACCCGGCTGGGGAAGCGGCCCACTGGGCCCAGAACCCGGAAGGCATTCCATGTCCACAGGCGTGATCATCCTTCTGATCGTGGTCGCGGTGGCTCTCGTGGCCGCCGTGGTCGCCCGGTCCGTGGCGGCCCGCGGGGCCGGCGGCGGGCGAGGTCTGAAGCGGCGCTTCGGGCCCGAGTACGACCGGGCCGTCGCCCGGCACGACGGCGACGCCAAGGCCGCCGAGCGCGAACTCGAAGAGCGGGTGAAGCGGCACGGGTCGCTGCGCGAGCAGCCGCTGGAGTCCTCTGCGCGGGAGCGGTACCTGGTCCGCTGGACCGCGGTCCAGGAGCAGTTCGTCGACTCGCCGCGCGACGCGGTCGTCGAGGCGGACCGGCTGATCGCCGAGGTGGCCGGTGCCCGCGGGTTCCCGGACGGTGCCGGTTTCGACGAGCAGCTCGACGCGCTCTCCGTGCACCACGCCCACCACGTCCACGGCTACCGCCGCGTCCACCGGGCCGCGCACGCACCCACGGCGGGCTCCGGCGCGGGCCCCGCGGCCGGTACGGAGGAACTGCGCGAGGCCCTGGTAGAGGCCCGCGCGCTCTTCCAGGACCTGACGGCCCCGGCCCGCGGGGACGAGAAGGCGCTGTCCCGGGGGAAGGCCGAGCCCCGGGAGAAGACCGAGGAAGTGCCCGCGACCACCCGAACCGACACTGATACGGACACCAACACCGACAGCTCCCGCGGTCGCACACACGCGCCGTGGGCCCTCAACAGGCGCCATGTGAAGGGGAGTTGAGAGTCATGCCGGACGACAACACAACGGCCGCACCCCCGCCCCCACCGGAACGGCGCAACGACAGGCCGACACCCGCCGAACGACCCACGTCCGCCGACCGGCCGACGTCTCCCGACCGGACCGAGACACCGGACGGGACCGGGGCACCCGATCAGACCGAGCCCGCCGGGCGGACCGGGATACTCGGCCGGATCGCGGCTGCTGCGGGCCGGACCGAGAGCCCCGGGCGTGGCGAGACTGCCGGGCGGGCCGAGGGCGCCGGGCGTGCCGAGACACCGGACCGGACTGGGGCATCCGACCGGGCTGGGGTCCCTGATCTGACCGGGGCTCCCGGCCGCGCAGAGACTGCCGACCGGACCGGGACTCTTGGCCGGACCGAGACACCCAGCCAGGCTGAGGCTGCTCGGCGTACCGAGATGGCCGACCGGAGGAATTCTCCCGACGGGACCGAGGCACCTGACAGGGCCGAGGGCGTCAGGCGGGTCGAGACACCCGGCCAGACTGGTGCACCTGACCTGACGGGGGCGCCCGGCTGGGCCGAGGCTGCCGACCGGACCGGGACTCTTGGCCGGACCGAGACACCCAGTCAGGCTGAGGCTGTTCGCCGTACCGAGATGTCCGACCGGCCTGGGTCTGCTGACCGGGCTGGGGCACCCGACCGGGCCGAGGGCATCAGGCGCGCCGAGGCACCCGACCAGCCCGTCACCCCCGGCAGGGCCCCCGCTTCCGGCACAGGCTCAGCCACGCCCGCCCCATCAGGGGCGCGGGGAACTGCGCGGCCAGCTGAAGCCGACCCGCACAACACGGCTGGGGGAAGTTCAAGGGACCTCGAAAGCACACCCGTCCCAGGCACCCCACCCGCCACCCAGACCAAGTCGCCCCACGGAACCGGAGCCGGAGGCACAGGCGGACGCCTGATGTCTCCCGACACCGGCGAAAAGTGGTCCCTCCAACTCCAGCACGCGGTGGCCGGCTTCATCGACGGGCCCCGCGGGTCGGTCGAGGAGGCCGACAAGGTCCTGCAAGAGGTCGCGGCACGGTTCACCGACGCCGTGACCGAGCGTCGCCGCACGCTCCGTACGTCCTGGCAGACCACCGGCGAGGACAAGGCCGACACCGAACAACTCCGCCTGGCCCTACGGGACTACCGGGAACTGGCGGAACGGCTCCTGCGGCTCTGAACCCACAAGCCCCGGCGAACCACCGTCCCCCTCCCACGAACTCCCGTACGCCATAGGCAACTTGCGCAGCGAGGCCCTGCCCCGGGCCATGTGTCGGGGCAGGGCCTCACCCGTGCCCCGAAAGGGCGGCGCGGTCTCGACGAGGACGGGGAACGAGGACGGGGACGAAGAACGCGGACGGCCTCAGCCCGCGCGCCGCTCGTGCCACTCGCGGACGATCTCCTCGACGTCGTACGGCTTGAGGCCCAGCGGCGGGCCGGGCGGCGGCTTGAACATCATCTCGCGGATCTTCTTGTTGATCTCGGTGATGATCCGCCGTACCGCCTGCTCCGACGGCGCCTTCGCGGCCGCCTCAAGCGCGTCCTCGGCCTCCTTACGGAGGGCCAGCGTCGGCGGCAGTACGGTCAGGCCCTCGCGGATCATCTTCTGCTTGATCCACCACAGTTCGTCGTACGACGTATCGGGACCGCTCGTCAGCGGCTTGCCCATGCCGGGGAGATCGGCGAACTCCCCACGGGCCTCCGCGTCGCGGATCTGCTTGTCGACCCAGGACTCGAAGCTGACACCAGGAGGCTTGCGCTCGGTCATGCGTCCATTGTGCCGGAAGGTGTGCGAACCGTGCCGGGACGGACGGCGTGTATGCCCGCGCCGAGCCGCGCGCGACCGCGCCGAGCCGTGTACGGCAGCGCCAAGCCGTGCGCGACCGCCCCGAGCTGTGTGGGACTGCGCCGGACGGTCCGGGGCCGGGCGAATTATCATTCGGCGGCGACACCTCGCCGGGGCGTCAACCGCGTCCTGGCGCGGGACAATTGGAACGCGGGAACGCGCGGGAACGAAGGAGCACACGTGCTCGAACTCACCATGGCCACGGTGTCCGGTACGGAAGCCGGCGCGACGGCCGGTATGCAGATGGCCGACGCGCCGAGCGAGCCGGGTGCCGTGCTGCGGGTGGGGCGGGACCGGGGCGTGTGCCGCCTCGCGACGCCCGACGACTGGCTGTTCGTCTCGCGGGTGCACCTGGAGTTCCTGTGCGGGCCCGAGGGAAGCTGGCAGGTGACCTGGCTGCGGGGCTCGCACGACGACCCCTCGTCCGAGGTGCGGTTCACCCTGGTCGGCGGGGCCGCCCCGCAGATCCTGCCGTACGGCGGGACGGCCAAACTGCCCCTCGGCGGTTCCGGCGAACTGATCATCTACGACCGCACGGGACCCCGCAGCGTCAACGTGGGCTTCTACCACGAGGCCTGAGGCATGAGGGCCTGACCTGCAAGGGCGAGGGCTCGTAGCGGTCCGGGGGAGGGGTTACGGCAGTACGCGCGCCAGCGCGAACCCGTCGTACCCCTTCGAGCCCACCGTCTGGATCGCCGTGGCGGTCAGTTTCGGGTGGGTGGCGAACAGGTCGAGGGCCTCGCGGGTGCCCCGCACGCTCGGGTCGTCGCTGGTGGGGTCGGTGACGGCGCCGCCGCGGACGACGTTGTCGAGGATGATCAGGCTGCCGGGGCGGGTGAGCTTGACGGCCCACTCCACATAGCGGGGGTTGTTGACCTTGTCCGCGTCGATGAAGACCAGGTCGAAGGGGGCCGTGTTCCCGTCGCCCTCGTCGGCCAGCTTCGTCAGGGAGTCGAGCGCGGGGCCCACCCGGACCTCGGTGATCTTGTCCAGGCCGGCCCGGGCGAGGTTGCGGCGGGCCACCTCGGCGTGTCGTTCGCTGTACTCCAGCGTGATCAGATGGCCGTCCTGCGGGAGGGCGCGGGCCAGCCAGATGGTGCTGTAGCCGCCGAGGGTGCCGATCTCCAGGATGCGGGTCGCGCCCTGGATCACGGCGAGGAGATGCAGCAGCTTGCCCTGCGGCGGGGCGACGTTGATGTGGGGCAGCCCGGCGGCGTCGCTGTCGTTCAGCGCGTCGGTCAGGGCGTCGTCCGGCGGGGCGAGGAGGCCGGTGAAGTAGTCGTCCACGTCCTGCCAGAGCTGCGGCTCGGTCATACGGTATGCCCTTCGTCTGTCTAGTTAGGTGCGCTAACTAGTTCCGTCGCCGAATATAGCCGGTTACCGGCAGGTTGGGTGGTTGTATTCCCTCACGGCGACTCACGTAGGTCTCACGGCGACTCACGTAGGTCTCAAGGCGACTCGCGGAGGTCTCGTGGCGACTTGCGAGGGAGCCTCACCGGCCGTACAACACCTCCATCCGGACAAAAGGCTGAAGGACGTCAGGTGAAGAGGGGGTTGCCTGCGTCTCACGGCGGGGGGAGTGCGAGCCTCTTAGGATTCGAACAGGAAACAGACGCACCCAGACCCATGGGACACCGGGGACGAACGGGGCGGGAGGGCCAACGGCGCGTGGCGAATGTTGAGCACGGTGGGCGACCAGGGGATGCCTTCGGGACGGCGGCACCCGGAGCGGCGAAGGCACGGCTGGGACTGGTCCGCGCGGGCCTCTGGCTGATCGCCGCGGTCCTGGCCGTACGGCAGGTCGCCGTCGTCCTGAGCACGCCGAAAGGCGAACGGCTGACGGACCTGGAGACCTGGGTCGGACCCAACGGCGTGCTCCATGTGAAGGGTTCGCTGTACGACTCGACCCAGTTCACGGGCACCCCGTTCGCCGGGCTCGTCCTCAAGCCACTCACCCGTTCGGCAGAACAGGCCCTCGGCTGGGGCTGGACCTTCGGCACACTGCTGCTCGTCGCCGCCCTCGGTCTGGTCGCCGCGCGCGCCCTGCCCCAGCCCGTGAGCCGCCGTACGGCCCTGCTCGCCGCGCCCGTCGCGATCAGCCTGCTGATGCTGTCGCTGCCCGTGCGCAACACGCTCTACCTCGGCCAGACCAGCATCATTCCCGTTCTCCTCGTGCTCCTCGGCTGTTTTGCCGTGCGCGGGGAACGGTCGAGCGGGGTGTTGATCGGCCTCGCGGCGGCCCTCCAGCCGACCGTCCTCCTCTTCGCGCCGCTCCTCTGGTTCACCGGCCGCCGCAGGGCCGCCGCCTCCACCGGCATCACCTTCGCCGCGGGCACCGCGCTCGCGTGGGCGGCGATGCCGCACGACTCGTACACGTACTGGGTCCACCACCTGGCCGGAGTCGGGCTCGGGCGGCCCGCGGACGACCTCGCCAACCAGTCGCTGCACGGCGCGCTGCTGCGGCTCGGCCTCGAAGGGCCGCTGGAGATCGGGCTGTTCCTGTCGCTGGGTGCGGCCGTCGCCGTCCTGGGCCTGCGCCGCGCCGTGCGCTACGCCCGCGACGGGCAGTTGCTGCTCGCGGTCGCGGTCACCGGCTGTGTCGCCGTCGCCGTGTCGCCCACCACCTGGCAGCACCAACTGCTGTGGGTGCTGCTCGCGCTGGTCGGCCGGGTCGGCAAGAAGGCCGGCGACCGGTACGTGTGGCCCGTCGCCGTCATCCTCGTGATGACACTCCCCGCGAAGATGATGCTGCCGAACATGGCGGCCCTCTACCCGCTGCGTGACAACGTCGTCCTGCTCGCTGCCCTCGCCGCCGCCACCGTGGTTCCGTTTCTGTCCCGCACGTCGGAGTACTACCGCTCGCCCATCCCGACCGAGTACGCGCAGCCGGTGCCCACGCGCTGGAAGCACGTACCCCTGCTGCCGTTCCTGCGCCGGGTCCTCACCCGTCCGAACCTGCTGCTCGAACTGCTGCTGATCCGCGTCGGCTACTCCGCGTACCAGCAGGTCAGGCTCGCGGCGACCGGCGGTACCAACGCGGGGGGCCGGGCCACCGCCGAGGAGCACGGCGAGCAGGTCCACGCGATCGAGAAGTTCCTGCAGATCGACGTCGAGCGCTGGGTCAACCACGCGGTGGTGGACGTGCCTTGGCTGCAGAGCTTCTTCGACTTCTACTACACGTCGTTCCACTTCGTGGTGCCGCTGAGCGTCCTCGGCATCCTCTACGTCCGCCGCCCCGCCGAGTACCGCTGGGCCCGCGCGGCCCTCGGCTTCGCCACGCTGTTCGCGCTCGTCGGCTTCTGGCTCTACCCGCTGGCCCCGCCGCGGCTGATGCCGGGCCTCGGCTTCATCGACACCGTGCACGGCGTGCAGGACTTCTCCCAGCCGGACTACGGGACGCTGACCGCGCTCACCAACCAGTACGCGGCGATGCCCTCGCTGCACTTCGGCTGGTCGCTGTGGTGCGGGCTCGTCATCGCGATCCTCGCCCCGAAGTGGTGGATGAAGGCCCTCGGCCTGCTGCACCCGCTGTTCACGGTCTCCGCGATCGTGGCGACCGCCAACCACTGGGTCCTGGACGCGGTGGGCGGCGCGGCCGTCGTCGGCGCGGGCTTCGCGCTGACCTACCTGCTCCAGGGACCGCGCCCGCGGCCACTCGCCAAACCGGCGGCGGAGGGGGCTCAGACCGCGGAGGTCAGCATCGCGGAGCCGGTCCCGGCGAAGGGCCGTACCCCGAACTGATCCGGTACTCGCCCGGCTCGGTCACCGTCAGACGCGTGAACTCGCCCGCCTTCTCCAGGCAGCCGCCCTCGGCGTACAGCCAGGGCGAGAAGGCGACGCGCACGGTCACCGAGCCGGCCCGCGGGACGTGCACGAGGACCGCGGCGCTGTCGGCCCGCACGACGGTGGCGGGCTTCGACACCAGCGGCACCGCCCCGCGCACGCGGTAGACCCGCCAGTTCACGTCCCGCCACACCGGCTCAAGCCACTCGGTGCCGCGCGCGACCAGGCGTGCCTCGTCCTCCGCGAAACCATCCGGCTTCCCCGAGGGCAGCACGACGAAGCCGACCGCCCACCGGTCCAGCCATGCGCGGTAGGTGGTCTCGGAAAACGTTCCGTCGTAGAAGAGCCGGCCCCGCTCCATGTCCAGCTGCCGGTTCCAGCCGCGCGCCAGGTTCACGTGCGGGGCCAGTGCGGTGGCCTCGCGGTGGTTGCGGGCCGGGACCACCTCGACGCGCGTACGGTCGGCGCCGAGCCGGTCCAGGGCCTCTACGACGCTGGTGGTGTCGTGGGCCCAGGCCGGTACCACCGTCGACACCTGCAGATCGTCGACCGTCTTCTTGCCCACCCAGCCGATGGAGAAGACGAGGGCCATGGCGAGCGCCACCCGTCTCTGCTTGCTGCGTCTGCGGGGCGCCCCGGCCGGTGTCGAGGTGGCCGGTACCGCGAGCAGCGCGGCCAACAGGGCGGCGGGCGCGAACAGTTCCGCGAGCCGCTCCACGTTCGTGCCGACCGGGGAGGGGATCAGATACGTGAGAACCGTCCCGGCCGCGTACACGACGGCGCCCCACCGCAGCACCCGCCAGCCGCGCGGCGCGAGGGTCAGCACGACGAGGCCGATCACGACGGGCGGCCAGATCCGGGCCGCGGGCATCAACTGCTCGCCGGTGAACGGGAACAGCAGGGTCGTGGTGCCCACCACCACGACCGGCGGGACGATCAGCGTGGCGGCCCGCACCCGGTCCCGGACGAGCGCGTGGCCGGCGCCCGCCACCACCAGGAACAGCCCGGCCACCGGGCTCGCCATGGCCGCCAGCGCCGCGTACGCCACCGCGAGCGGCAGGCGGCGCTCCCGGGTCAGCAGCACGCAGGCCGCCAGCCCGAGCGCGACACCGAGGGCGAAGGTGGTCCGCCCGGACGCGACGTTGCACCAGAGCGCGAGCGAGGCGAGCAGCGCCGGGCCGAGCGGCCGGCGGATCCCCGTACGGACGATGAGGACCGAGGCCAGCCAGGCGGCGAGGAGCCCGGCCGCGACGGTGACGGTCCGCACGCCGAAGGCGGCCATCAGGTAGGGCGAGATCAGGCTGTAGTTGGCGGTGTGCATCCCGCCGTACCAGAACAGGCTGTACGCCGAACCGCCGTGCCGGGACGCGAAGTCGGCCCAGGCCTCCTGTGCCGCGAGATCACCGCCGCCGGTGGCGAGGAACAGCCACCACACCACGTACAGCGGCACGGTGGGCAGCGTGGCGAGGAGGGGGACGCGGTACCGCCTCCAAACCGGGCGGAGGTCCCGCTTCCGGGAGGTGGTCGCGCCCTCCGGCCGGACGAGTGACAGTTCGGCTGGGACCACGGCTCGGCTTTTCCGTTCGAAGTCTTCGAAGGTGTCAGTTGGCTGTGCCATCCGTGAAGACGCGTAACGGACCGGAAACGTTCAGTCGGATTCGGGCGCGGGGCAACCCGGTGGAAGCCTGTTGGCCCCGGGGGAGGCAGGGGCGGGGCGTAGGGGGGATGCCCCTGCCTCCCGCGTAGCGGGTCACCGGCGGCTCAACCGGCGCTGACCTGCAGTTCCTTGACGCCGTTGATCCAGGCCGAGCGCAGCCGGCGCGGGTCGCCGACCAGCCGGAGGCCGGGCATCGCGTCGGCGATCGCGTTGAAGATCAGGTCGATCTCCAGCGTGGCCAGCGACTTGCCGAGGCAGAAGTGCGGGCCGCCGCCCCCGAAGCCGAGGTGCGGATTGGGGTCGCGGGTGATGTCGAAGACCTCCGGTGAGTCGAAGACCTCCGGGTCGTTGTTGGCGGAGGAGTAGAAGATGCCGACGCGGTCGCCCTTCCTGATCTGCTTGCCGCCCAGTTCGGTGTCCTGGGTCGCCGTGCGCTGGAAGGAGACGACGGGTGTCGCCCAGCGGACGATCTCCTCGGCGGCGGTCGACGGGCGCTCCCGCTTGTAGAGATCCCACTGGTCGGCGTGGGTGAGGAAGGCGTGCATGCCGTGGGTGATGGCGTTACGGGTCGTCTCGTTGCCCGCGACGGCCAGCATCAGTACGAAGAAGCCGAACTCGTCCGAGCCGAGGTTGCCCTCGTCCTCGGCGGCGACCAGCGTGGTGACGATGTCCTTGGCCGGGCACTGCTTGCGGTCGGCGGCCATGTTCATCGCGTAGGCGAGGATCTCGGTGGCCGACTCCGCGCCGATCTCCTCGGTGATGGCGTACTCCGGGTCGTCGTACGCGATCATCTTGTTGGACCAGTCGAAGATCTTGGCGCGGTCAGCCTGCGGGATGCCGATCAGCTCGGCTATCGCCTGGAGGGGCAGTTCGCAGGCGACCTCGGTCACGAAGTCGAAGGAGCCGCCGGGGCCCGCGTTCTCCAGCGCGGTCTCGACGATCCGGCTCGCGCGGCCGCGCAGGTTCTCCTCCAGGGCGCGGATGGCCCGCGGGGTGAAGCCGCGCTGGACGATCTGGCGGACCCGGGTGTGCTCGGGCGGGTCCATGTTCAGCAGGATCAGCCGCTGGGCGTCGATCGCGTCGCGCTCCATGTGCTCGCCGAAGCGGATGATCGCGGTGTTGAGGGTGGAGGAGAACAACTCGGGGTGCGTGGATACGTACTTGACGTCGGCGTGCCGGGTGACGGCCCAGTAGCCCTCGTCCCCGAAACCGGCGAGATTGGGCGGCTGGGGGATCCAGCGGACCGGCTCGGTCCGACGCAGCTCGGCGAACTCCGGGAAGGGCACGCGGTGGTGCAGCACGTCGGGATCGGTGAAATCGAACCCGTCGGGCAGCGCTGGACAGGTCATCGGCAACTCCAGGTCGTGCGACGGTCGGGTTCTGGCAGTCGGCGTTCTGTCGTGTTCTGACGGTCCATCAGGTACCGGGAATTGCCGTGAAGGTAGTAACGGGTTCTACAAGTGGCAAGAGGCGCGACGACCCGAATTGCGTGCGGAAGTCGTGCAGATCGCGACTTCGGGAGCTGCACGACCCTTGCGGTGACGGACGCCGGGTCAGCAGACTGCAGACAGAACTAGAACGCGTACTAGTTCAGCGTGGCGGGTGGGCCGGGACGCCCGCGCCGCGCGGGTGACCCGAGGAGAGGAACTCCCCATGGCCGCGGAACCCGTGATCGTAGAAGCCGTGCGCACCCCCATCGGCAGGCGCGGCGGCGCGCTCGCCAACCTCCACCCCGCCTACCTGCTGGGCGAGACCTACCGAGAACTCCTCGGCCGTACGGGGATCCAGGCGGACTGCGTCGAGCAGGTCGTCGGCGGAGCCGTCACCCACGCCGGCGAGCAGTCCGGCAACCCCGCCCGTACGGCGTGGCTCGCGATGGGCCTGCCGTACGAGACGGCGGCGACGACCGTGAACGCGCAGTGCGGGTCCTCGCAGCAGGCCTCCCACATGGTCGCCAACATGGTCGCGGCGGGCGTCATCGACGTCGGGATCAGCTGCGGCGTCGAGGTCATGTCCCGAGTGCCGCTCGGGGCCGCCTCCAAGCACGGCCCGGGGAAGCCGACCCCGGACGAGTGGAACGTCGACCTGCCCAACCAGTTCGAGGCCGCCGAGCGGATCGCCCGCAATCGTGGGCTGACTCGCGAGAACGTCGACTCGCTGGGCCTCATCTCGCAGGAGCGGGCCGCGGCGGCATGGGCGGAGGAGCGCTTCAAGCGGGAGACGTTCGCCGTCCAGGTGCCCACGACCGAGGACGAGCAGCGCGCCGGGCAGGGCATGTGGCGCCTGGTCGACCGGGACGAGGGGCTGCGCGACACGTCGATGGAGGCGCTGGCCGGCCTGAAGCCGGTGATGCCGACGGCGGTCCACACGGCGGGCAACTCGTCACAGATCTCCGACGGGGCCTCTGCCCTGATGTGGGCGTCGAAGCGGATGGCCCGGGCGCTGAAGCTGCGCCCGCGGGCCCGGATCGTGGCTCAGGCCCTGGTGGGGTCGGACCCGCACTTCCACCTGGACGGCCCGATCGACGCCACGAAGGCGGTCCTCGGGAAGGCCGGGATGTCGCTCAAGGACATCGACGTCATCGAGGTCAACGAGGCCTTCGCGTCAGTGGTGTTGAGCTGGGCCCAGGTCTTCGAACAGGACCTGGAGAAGGTCAATGTGAATGGTGGCGCGATCGCACTCGGGCACCCCGTCGGGGCAACCGGGGCGCGGCTCATCACCACGGCACTCCATGAACTGGAGCGCAGGGACAAGGAGTTCGCCCTCATCACGATGTGCGCGGGCGGGGCGCTGGCGACCGGGACGATCATCCAGCGGTTGTAGCGGCCCAGTTGAGGAACGTGGTGAAGGCGGCGGGGTCGAGGGTGAGGGTTGGCCCCGCCGGGTTCTTCGAGTCGCGGATGGCGATAGTGGTGGGGGCTTCGGCGATTTCTACGCAGGAGCCGCCCTGGTCGCCGCTGTAGCTGGACTTACGCCACTGGATCCCGGTCGGAATCGCGTTGTTCCCCATAGCGTTCCTCCATCACTCGCCGGATCAGCTCCGCCGATTCATTCAGGGAGAGTGCGGCGGCCTGAAGATGATCGTAACGGAGTGAACAGTCCTTGACGGTGTCCGGGTTGGCGGTCGGATGTCCGCTCCCATAGCCCTCCGTGTAGACGATGGCCGGGTCGCTCGCGAAGCGGAAGAGGTCGAATGAGCCTTGCAGTCCCGCGTGCGCTCCGGCCGAGAATGGCAGCACCTGGATGTTGATCCGGGGGTTGCCCTTGAAGGCCAACAGATGCGTCAGTTGTCCCCGCATGGTTTCCGGGCCGCCCATGATCTGGTAGAGCGCGGCTTCGCTGAGGATCGCCCAGAAGACCGGCGGCTCCTTCTTCTCGAAGATGCGCTGACGGGCCAGCCGTACAGTGGTGCGGTCGTCGAGGTCACTCTGGTCCAGTGAGCCGAGCACGCCACGTGCGTACGCCTCGGTTTGAAGGAGGCCGTGTACCAGGTGCGTATGGAAGGTGCACATCTCAACTGCTCGTGCCTCCAACTCCGCCACCTGCTGGAACCACGCGGGTTGCTGACTGCGCATGACCAGGTCGATGAGCCTGGACAGCAACCCACCCGTCCCCAGCGCCGCGTCCACCCGTTCGCTGAACTCCTGCGTGGGCAGCTTGCGGGCCGTTTCGATCTGGCCGACCAGTGAGCCCGTGTAGTTGACGATGTCGCCGAGCTGCTTCTGGGTGAGTTCGGCGGCCTCGCGATGCCGTCGCAACTCGAACCCGTAGTAGTCGAGCGGCGATGCGCCCGGGTCGAGAACGTTGATGTGGGTCACGTACGGACCTCTCTCGCACGATGTGCAACTCGGCCCACCACCGGACCAGTTGTATCCGTTCTGTAGCCGAGGGTAGTCAAGCGAGGTCAGCCTTGTGGGGTGAACTACATCATTCCCCCCACCCTCTCGGGCCCCCGCACCACCCAGTACCGCATGCGCCTCACCGTCGGCGAGCACTCGCCGCAGTACGTCCGCCGGATTGTCCGGTCGTACCTGCGCGAGTGGGAGATGGCCGAGCTGACCGATGCCGTGGAGCTGGGCGTGACCGAGCTGCTCGCCAACGTCGTGCGCCATGTCCCGGACCGGCGCTGTGAGTTCCTGCTGCTGAGGCAGGTGGCGGGGGTTCGGGTGGAGGTCATGGACGGATGCCCCCGCCTGCCGTCCATTCCGGCCGAGTTGTCGCTGGAGGCGGAGGGCGGTCGCGGGCTCGTGCTGCTCGACGCGGTGGCCGACAAGTGGGGAGTCGATCCCCTGTCCGGCGGCGGGAAGAGCGTGTGGTTCGAGTGTGAGGGTGGTTGTCGGGCGCAGTAACTCCGCGTCGCTGTAGGGGTGTTGACGCCTGGCTTCGGGGTGGTCGACTTCTCGGGTACCGGAGAACGCCATGCCGTGTTCATAGTTGCGTCATGGGAAGTCTGCCGCTCCCCTCGATTCTCGCGCTCATGACATCTCGAAGAACCTCGCTGAGACTGGGCCTGTCCATGGGGCTCTCCGCCCTCCTGCTGGCCGTCGCGGGTGCCCTCACCCCCGCGGCGGCGGCGACCAACTGGTCGTACTTCAACGACTTCGGACAGCCCTGTCTCCGCTCGTCGACCGCGAGCACCAACGTCTGGGTGAGCACCAGTTGTCCGGACAACAGCTCCGTCTGGTGGCACTGGGGCACGGAGTCGAACCAGTGGGGCGGCCACACGATGCGCCGACTGGTGAGCAACGCCAACGGTGGTTGCCTCACCACGGATGTCGGGGCCGAGACGAACGCTGTTCGGACGGAGCCTTGTGGCAACCGTTCCGGACAGTTCTGGACCGCCGACGGCGACTACTTCCAGAACCAGAACGGGAACTACCTCCGTACCTCTCCGAGCGGTGACGGCGTCTACACCAGCCCCTGGAGCGTGATCGCGGACTACAACATCGACATCACGCGGTTCGTCTGGTGGGGCTTCAACGGCAGCGACTGGGACTGACGCGTCCGGCCCGGGGATCGGGGGCCGCCGTCTTCGCCATGGGCGCCGGAGGAGGAGCTGGTGGCGGTGACGTTCCAGCCGCTCCAGTGCTCGACGATCTTGCCGTCCTCACTCCCGCCCCGAAGCCATGACCGCCAGCACCCCCACCACCCCCGCCGCGACCAGCAACGGAATGGCCAGGCCGTGGTTCAGCACCAGCCACGCGCCGAGCAGGGCGCCCGCGAGCATCGCGATCACCGATGCCGTGCGGCGGGGGGAGTGGTGGGCGGTGCCGCCCGCGGCGCGGGAGTCGCTTGCGAGGCCGGTCAGGGTCATTGTCAGGACGGTGGTCGTCAGGTCGGGGACGCCCAGTTTGCGTACGGTCGCGTTGCGCAGGCCCATCGCGAAGGCCGTCACCGCGATGAGGGTGTAGACGGTTGCGGTCGCGTCGGGTGCGGCGAAGGCGACCGCGGAGGCCGCACCGACCAGTACCGCCTCGGCGGCCAGCGTGAGGCGGGCCCAGGTCCGGCGGGAGCCCTTGCCCAGGCGTACCGCGACGCGTCCGCCCGCCGCCGCGCCCACCAGGAAGGCGCCCAGTGACGTCAGCGTGTGCGACACCGAGAAGCCGGGGGCGCCGGCGGCGGCGAAGCCCAGCACGACCACGTTGCCGGTCATGTTCGCCGTGAAGACGTGCTCGAGGCCGAGATAGCTCACCGCGTCGATCAGCCCGCTGACCACGGTCAGGGCCAGCAGAACGACGACCAGCCGCAGGCCGCGTGCCTCGGGATCGGGGCCGGGAGCGGGGCCGGTGTCGGGGGTCCGCGTGGGCTCGGGGCCGCCTGTCTCCTCTGTCTCTTCGGCGCTCATGAGGGCCTCCGGTCGGCGCGGGTGGGCTCGGTGTTCGCAAGTTCACCACGGGCGGCCGTCGGGATTCCGGATGTGCCCCGCCGGAACATGACGAAGGCGGCGGCCCCGGGGATCGGGGGCCGCCGCCTTCGCGTACGGGGGTGTCATGCGCGGTGCCTGGTGGGCGCCGTCCGGCCGGTCAGTACCAGCCGTTGGCCTGCCAGAAGTTCCAGGCGCCGGTCGGGCTGCCGTAGCGGTCGTTCATGTAGTCGAGGCCCCACTTGATCTGGGTCTTCGGGTTCGTCTTCCAGTCGGAACCGGCCGAGGCCATCTTCGAGGCCGGCAGGGCCTGGACCAGGCCGTAGGCGCCGGACGAGGAGTTGGTGGCGGTGACGTTCCAGCCGCTCTCGTGCTCGACGATCTTGCTGAACGCCTTGTACTGCGAGTCGTTCGGGATCATCTTCTGCGCGATCGCCTTGGCCGAGGTGGGGGAAGCCTTCGCGGGGGCCGCGGCCTGAGCGGGGCCCGCCGCGAACACCATGCCGGCGGTGGCAGCGGCCACGGCGGCACCGGTGAGGGCCTTCTTCGGAGTGGCGATGCGGCGGATGCGGGTGGAGATGGACACAGAGAACCTTTTCCTTCGGGGACATGGCGGTCGCTCGTACGCCGTGACCCGTAAGGCCTTGGCATGCGTTGGCGCCGAGGCCCGGGCGGGCTCGTCGGCGCCTTGCGACTCCTCCAGAGAAACAGGCTCGAAGGGCGTCCGCAATGACCCCTTTTGCTAGTTGTGGTCGTATCCGCCGCAAAAGGTCCTTCTGTGACGTGGCTCTCAATCCGCAGGTCAGGGGTGATAAAGGCGTGCGCATGACAAGCGGAATGATCTACTACCGCACTTAGCAAGTGACCTAAGTCCTGTGGGCCGCCTCACGGTGGGTGTAACCCGCAGTGGTTGAAGTGTCTACGGTGTGCGGCCGGACGGTGTGACGGGCGCCGCATCACGTGGCTCCTCGAAGGTGACCGAGGTCTCGAAGGCGGCCCTCCGCGTGGCCCGTCGGAGCGCTTTGAGGACGGTCGCGCCGAGCGTGAGGGTCAGTACGACGGTCACGACGGCCCGGCCCAGGTCCCAGCCGAGCGAGGTGGCCAGACAGTACGCGACGAAACGGGCCAGGTTGGCGTCCACGTCGTCGTGCGGGTCGAAGGCGACGTTCGACGACAGCGCGTCCATGAAGGGCCAGCCCGCCAGGTTCATGAACGTGCCGTACGCGAAGGCCGCGACGAACCCGTACAGGGCGAGCATCGACAGCTCACCCCGGCCGCGCAGCCTGTCCGGGCCCGGCAGCAGGCCCGCGCCCATCGTGAACCAGCCCATGGACAGCATCTGGAACGGCATCCACGGCCCGACCCCGCCCGTGAGCAGCGCCGACGCGAACATCGTGACCGCCCCGAGCACGAATCCGAAGCCCGGCCCGAGGACTCGCCCGCTCAGCACCATCAGGAAGAACATCGGCTCGATGCCGGCGGTTCCGGCTCCGATCGGCCGCAGCGCGGCCCCCGTCGCGGCGAGCACGCCGAGCATGGCCACGGCCTTGGGGCCGAGCCCCGACTCGGAGATCGTCGCCCCGATGACCCCGACCAGCAGCACCAGCAGCCCCGCGAACAGCCAGGGCGCGTCCTTGGCGTGCGCACTCACCTGGGAGGTGGGCCCGCTGAAGAACGGCCAGGTCAGCGCCGCCAGACCGACGAGGCTGACGAGGAGGAGGGCGGCGAGGGAACGGGGGCCCAGGCGGATGGGGCGGGCTTGGGGTTGGGGGAGGGGTTCAGGGATGAGGAGAGACTCGGGGCGAGGCTCGGGGCGGGGGTGCGGCTTCTCGTTCATGAGCCCGGCTCCTTCTCCCCCTCGGTCGCGCGGAGTGCCTCGCGTACCTGCGGGACCGTGAGCCATTTCTGCGGGGCGAGGATCTTGGTCACCTGTGGGGCGAAGGACGGGGAGGCCACGACGACCTCGGCCGTCGGGCCGTCCGCCACGGGTTCGCCGTCGGCGAGGATGACGACCCGGTGGGAGAGTTCGGCGGCCAGCTCGACGTCGTGGGTGGCCAGCACGATGGCGTGGCCCTCGGCCGCCAGCCCCCGCAGGACGGTGACCAGCCGGGACTTCGCCGCGTAGTCGAGGCCGCGGGTCGGCTCGTCGAGTAGGAGCAGGGGTGGGCGGGCCGTCAGGACTACCGCCAGGGCGAGGGCGAGCCGCTGGCCCTCCGAGAGGTCCCGCGGATGCGTGTCGTCCGCGATGCCCGGGAGCAGCTCGGACACCAGGGTCCGGCAGGTGCCCGGTTCCGCCCCCGCGTCGGAGTCCGCGGCCGTGCACTCCCCGGCCACCGTGTCGGCGTACAGCAGGTCGCGGGGCTCCTGTGGTACGAGGCCGACGTGGCGGATGAGTTCACGGGGTGCCGTGCGGTGGGGCTCGACACCGCCCACGCGCACGGATCCCGACGCCGGCGCGACCAGGCCCACGAGGGCGGAGAGCAGCGTGGACTTGCCGGCGCCGTTGCGGCCCATGAGGGCGACGGTCTCGCCGGGGTCGACGGTGAGGGTGACGGAGTGGAGGACCTCGGTGCGGCCTCGGCGGACGGAGAGGTTCTCAACTGTCGCTGAGTGGTGTGGAGTTGTGGGTGTGAGGGGTGTGGTTGTGGGTGCGGGTTCGGGGGTGCGCTTGCGGAACAGGCGGGGGCGCGGGCGGGGGTGACGGGTGGGCGTCGGGGTGCTTTCCGCCGGGAGCAGGGGTGCCGTGTTCGCGTACGTGCTCGCGGCTTCGTACGTGGTGTTCTCCAGCCGCTCCCGGAGTGTGCCCGCCCTTCGTCGGGCGTCCCTCACCGTCAGCGGCAGGGGTGACCAACCGGCGAGCCTGCCCAGTGCCACCACCGGCGGGTACACCGGGGAGACGGCCATGACCTCGGACGGTGTGCCCAGCACGAGTGGGGCGCCGGGGGTGGGGAGGAGGGCGACCTGGTCGGCGTACTGGATGACGCGTTCCAGGCGGTGCTCGGCCATGAGGACCGTCGTGCCGAGGTCGTGGACGAGGCGCTGGAGGACGGCGAGCACCTCCTCCGCGGCGGCCGGGTCGAGGGCCGAGGTCGGTTCGTCGAGGACCAGGACCTTGGGGTGCGGGGTGAGGACCGAGCCGATCGCGACGCGCTGCTGCTGGCCGCCGGACAGCGTGGCGATGGGGCGGTCGCGGAGGTCGGCGAGGCCGAGCAGGTCGAGGGTCTCCTCGACGCGGCGGCGCATCACGTCGGGGGCGAGGCCCAACGACTCCATTCCGTACGCGAGTTCGTCCTCGACCGTGTCCGTCACGAAGTGCGACAGCGGATCCTGGCCCACCGTGCCGACCACGTCCGCGAGTTCGCGCGGCTTGTGGGTCCGCGTGTCACGGCCCGCCACCGTCACACGGCCGCGCAGGGTGCCGCCCGTGAAATGCGGGACCAGTCCGTTCACCGCGCCGAGCACCGTCGACTTGCCGACCCCGGACGGTCCCACCAGCAGCATCAACTCGCCCTCAGGAACGGTGAGTTCGATGCCCTGGACGGTCGGCCCTGCCGCTCCGTCGTATGTCACGGAGACATTCTCGAAGCGGATCATGAGGGTTCCTTGCGGGTGTTCTTGGGGCGGGTGTGCTCGGGTGCCGGGGCGATGAAGGCGGGGAGCAGGCCCAGGAGGATCGCCGCCGCGGGCCACAGGGGGAGTGTTGGAGCGGTCAGCGGGACGACGCCGGGGTGCAGGGCCGCGGAGTTGGACGGGGCGTGGGAGGCGTAGAGGATCAGCAGCGTCGCGACCGCCGCGCCGGACGCGGCGACCAGCCACGCGCGTACGCCCCACGCGTCGGGGCGGTAGCGCGTACGCAGCGAGCGGCGCCCGCCGAGCCACAGGCCGGCGAGGGCCGCGGCGAGTCCGGCGAGCAGTACGGGCAGGCCGTAGCTGCCGCCCTCCGCGGTGAGCAGGCCGTACGTTCCGGCGCAGACGCCGACCAGGCCGCCGAGGGTGAGTGCGGTGGTGGTGCGGCGGACGGTGGGTGGTACGTCCGCCGTGCGGCCGTAGCCGCGTGCGTCCATCGCCGCCGCGAGGGCGACGGATCGCTCCAACGCGCCCTCCAGGACCGGGAGTCCGACCTGGAGCAGGCCGCGCAGGCCCTTGTCCGGGCGGCCTCGGAGGCGGCGGGCGGCGCGCAGGCGTTGGACGTCCGCGATCAGGTTCGGGGCGAAGGTGAGGGCCACCACTACGGCAACTCCCGCTTCGTACAAGGCTCCTGGGAGGGATTTGAGGAGGCGGGCCGGGTTCGCGAGGGCGTTCGCGGCGCCTACGCAGATGAGGAGGGTGGCGAGTTTCAGGCCGTCGTAGAGGGCGAAGGTCAGGCCTTCGGCGGTGACTCGGCCTCCGATGCGGATGCCCTCCGCCCAGGCCGGGAGGGGGAGTTCGGGGAGGGTGAGGAGGGTGTGGGTGCCGGGGATGGGGGAGCCGAGGATGACCGCGAAGGCGAGGCGGATGGCCAGGACGGCGAGGGCCAGTTTTACGAAAGCGCCGTAGGAGTGGGCCCAGGGGGCCTCTGTTCGGCGGGCCGCTACTACATAGCCGGCTACGCCGATCAGGAGGGCCAGGAGGAGGGGGTTCGTGGTGCGGGAGGCGGCTGTTCCCAGGCCGAGGGCCCAGAGCCACCAGGCGCCTGGGTGGATTGCGTTGGTTCTGGTTGCTTGTGGGGCGGTGAGTCTGTGTTGGACTTTTCTGGATCGGGTGCCCGGTGCCATGGGCTGTGCCCACCCGTTCCGCCCTGCGGAACGCCTGCCCACAGCACTTGTAGCTGCGGTATTGCGTCCCCGGTGTCGGTCGTCCTTGCTGGCGGTCATTGCACAGGCCCGTCAACCCCGGCGGCGGCGGGCTTGCCATACCGCTGCCGTGCCCAGGGCTGCTACCGCGGCGATTCCGGTCAGTAGGCCCAGCGAGGGGCCGCCGTTGTCGTCCCCGTCGGCGGAATTGCTCTCCGCCTCCTCGCCGGGCGACGCCGAAGCCTTCGGGCGGTCGTCCGCGACCGGCTCTCCGCAGCCCGTGGTCGGGTAGCCCGCGATGGCGCAGAGCAGGGCGTTCGTGTCGTAGCGGAGCGGCTTGGCGACGGCGGCGAGGGCGTCCGCGGTCGTGGCGTCGTCGTCCACGCGGGCGCAGGCCGTGCGGGGGCGGGGCGGGGTCGAGCCGGACGGGGCGTCCGCGGGCGTGCCGAAGTCGAGGACAAGGCCGACCCGCTTGGACCCCTCCCGTGCGGGCGTCTTCGCGCAGATCGTCGCGAAGTCGGCGGTGCCGCGCGGCTTCGCCGAGTCCTTGGAGTCCTCGCTCACCGAGAAACGGAACCCCTGGACGTCACCGTCCGAGGGGCGGGCGGTCGACGGCCCCTGGGTCGCGTACACCCACGTGTCGGCCGTATCGGCAGTATCGGCGGTGGAATTCCGGTCCCAGAAGGACCAGTAGCGGTAGCCGACCGCCTGGGCCTGCCCCGCCGTGCCGAGGACGGCGAGCAGGAGACACAGGACCGGCAGAACCAGGCGGCGGCAGGTCACGGCTGCTGCTTCTTGTTACGGCCGCTGAGGAGGAAGCCGATTCCGATGCCGCCGACCAGGCCGACCCCGATGATCCACCAGAGGCTGACCCCGCCGTCGTCCTCGTCCGAAGCATCTGCCTCGTCACTCTTGCCGTTCGCCGGGGCGGTGGAGGCGTCGGAGGACGTTGCCGCGGGGCCGGTCGCGCCGAGCTGCTTCACGAGGTCGGCGCCGCCGAAGGCGCGCGGGTCCGTGCCGGTGGCGTTCGCCGCGAAGATCAGCTGTGCGTACGCCGCCGGGCCGCTCTTCGCCGCCCAGGTACCGGAGTTCTTCTCCAGCCAGGCCAGCGGCTTCTCGGTGTCGGCCGTGCGGCCGGCGGCGGCGAGCGCGACGACCGTGTCGGCGGTGTTGCCGTAGTCGGGCTGGTCCTCGGCGCCGGGGAGGGACGACTTCAGGTAGCCGTTCTTGGCGACCGCGCCCGCGAGGTACCGGGCGCCGTTGGCCGCCGCGTCCTCGATCGTGAAGGAGTCACCGCCCGCGCACTCGGACGCCTTCGGGGATGCCTTGTCGGCGCCGTCCTCGTCGGGATCGGCGTCCAGGCCCTCGCCGAGCGCGCCCAGTACCCCGGCCGCCGTGGCGTCCGCGTTCGCCGCGAGCTTGCCCTTCTTGTCCGGCTGGAAGGCGAAGGCGCCGCCGCCGGTCTCGTCGCAGGGGACGGAGAGGCCGAGCAGGGCGTCGTACGGCGTCCGGTCGTCCTTCGAGGGCACGTCCTTCGGGTCGGTGTCCCCGGCGTCCAGGGCCCCGATCACGACGGACGTCGAGTTGGTGTCGCTGGGCGTGCCGGGGAAGTAGCCCCAGCCGCCGTCCTTGTTCTGCACGGACTTCAGCCACTTCACGGCCGCGCCCGTCACGGCGTCGCTCGCGTCGAGGGCCTCCAGGGCCTGCAGCGCGGCGGCCGTGCTGTTCGTGTCGACCTTGGTCTTGGCGTCGCACTTGGCGCTCGGGTCGGGGCGGTACGCCGTGAAGGCCCCGCTCTCGCACTGCTGGCCGACGAGCCAGTCGACGGACTTCTTCGCGGGCTTCACATCCACGGTGTCCTGGGCGAGCAGCGCGAGCGACTGCCGCCAGACGCCGTCGTAGGTGGGGTCGGTGCTGCCGTACAGGGCGGAGGGGAACGCCTGGGACGGGCTCGCGCCGGGCGACTCGTCGGCGAGGGCGGCCGGCGCGAACGCCGTACCGATCACGGCGGTGGCGGCCAGTACCGCTGCGCTGCGGCGGACAAACATGATCGGCGGATGCCTTTCCCGGTCAGGGAGCCGGGCAGCCTGGAATCCAAGGCGGCTCGGCCCCGTATGCCTCGACGGTGCCGGTCACCGGCGGTCCCGGTGACGCGAGCCGGTCACGTCCGTACGGGGCAGTCCGGCTCACCGCCCCTGATCGGCTGATCCATTGATCCATTGATCCACGGATCCAGTGATCGACCGATCGGCCGGGCGGCACACGGTTGCGGGTCAGCGCCGGATTTGCACCGGCTTCCCCCCGTACGACTGTGATGACGACCCGCTCACTGTACCGGCCCGTAGCAAGACCCTGAGGGGCGGCCGTGGGGTCGCCTGTGGGGCTGTCCGTGAGGCTGCCTGTGAGGCCGGGCGGCGGCTCCGGGTAGCTTCTGCCCATGGGGATACCTGCGGGGGCCGGCCGCCTGCTCGGTTCGGGGCGCACGGCGGATGTCTACGCGCTCGGCGATCGCGACGGCCACGACGGACTCGGTGACGGCTCCGGCGGGGAGTGGGTGCTGCGCCGGTACCGGGACGGCTACGGGGACGCGCCGGCCGAGGCGGCCGTCATGGAGTACGTACGGGGCCACGGCTATCCCGTGCCGCGCGTGCGGGCGGCGGAGGCGCGCCCGCGCACCGACCTCGTGATGGAGCGGCTGTACGGGCCGACCGTGGTCGAGGCGCTGGTAGCAGGCCAACTCACCGCCGGGGAGGCGGGGTTGGCGCTCGCGCGGCTCCTGCGCGACCTGCACGCGATCCCGGCCCGCCGCTCCACGGACCCCGCCGTACGCGTCCTCCACCTGGACCTGCACCCGGAGAACGTGCTCCTCACCCCGGCCGGACCCATGGTGATCGACTGGGCCAACACCGACGAGGGCCCGCCCGGCCACGACTGGAGCATGTCCGCCGTGATCGTGGCCCAGGTGGCCGTCGACGACGATCCCCGCGCGCCCCTGGCCGAGGAGATGCTGTCGGCGCTGCTGGCCGACTGCCCCGACCCGGCACTCCTGACGGGCCCGGACGGCGGCCTCGGCTGGGCGACGGGACAGCGGGCCGCCAACCCGACAATGAGCCGCCACGAGGTCGAACTCCTGGGTGAGGCGGGGGAGTTGATCCGCAGGTTGCTGGACTAGCTCCTGTCCGTCCCGGCTCCTGCGCGGACGCTTCCACCTGGAGCCGCAGGGCATGCACCATGCCCTGCCGCCCGAGGGGCAGGTTCAAACGGCCACGTACGTCACCGGATCGCTCCCCGGGACCGCCTCCGCGTGGCCCAGTTTCACCAGTCGGCGCAGGTGGGCCTCCGCCTCCGAGACGGCGATGTTCCGTGATCCGTAGGGGATGTCGTCCCACGGGCGGTTCCACTCCATGCGGACGGCGAGCTGCCAGGAGGTGAGCGGGGTGACGAGGAGGGAGCGCAGGTCGGTGAGGCGGGACTCGTGGTGGTCGAGCAACTCCCTTACGCGGGCCGGGGCGTCGGTGAAGGCGTGCAGGTGGGCCGGGAGGACCTCGGCCGGTTCGAGGCGGCCGATCCGTTCCAGGGAGTCGAGGTAGTCGCCGAGCGGGTCGGCGACGGTCTCGTCGTCCGGGTCCTCGTACAGGCCGATGTGCGGAGTGATCCTCGGCAGGAGGTGGTCGCCGGAGAACAGGCGCCCGTGGCCCGGGAGTTGGGCCGGGTGGGCCTCCTCCAGGTGGAGGCAGACATGGCCGGGGGTGTGGCCCGGCGTCCAGATCGCGCGGAGCCGGCGGCCGGCCAGGTCGAGGAGCTCGCCGGGGACGATCTCGCGGTCGGGGAGCGCGGGGGACGCACCGGGGAACATCCGGGAGCGGGCGGTGCGCATCGGCGCCACGTGCTCCTCGGGCGCGCCCGAGGCGGTCAACTTGTCCGCCATGTACGTGAACCAGCGCCCGGGTTTCGTCCCGCGTGTCCGCCGTACGATCGAGATGTCGGCGGCGTGCATCGCGATCCAGGCGCCGGACGCCTCCCGCACCTTGCCCGACAGGCCGTGGTGGTCCGGGTGGTGATGGGTGATCACCACTCCGTGGATCTCCCCGGCCGATGTTCCGCAGGCCGTCAATCCCTCGGCGAGCGCGTCCCAGGACGCCGGATCGTCCCAGCCCGTGTCGATCAGCACCGGCCCGCGGTCGGTGTCCACGACGTACACGAGTGTCGTTCCGAGGGGATTGTCCGGGATGGGAACCGCGACGGACCGTACGCCGCCGCCGTGATCGGTCACCTGTGCCATGGGTTCCCCTGTCGCCGACTCCCGGCCACTATAACTAGAACCGGTTCCAATGGGAGCCCAAGTCACTCACCGGGTCGGTGCGATGGATCACGATCGATCGCGGGAGCGGTGAAGTGGTGTGAGGTCCGTGGACTCCTCCAACCGGAACTGGTATCAGTTCCAGTGTTGTTGTTTCTGATGCACCGTCAGGAAACGTCCCGCGGAGAGGCAGTCGGCCATGACCGAGCTCGTGGAACACGGACAGCTGTTCATCGGCGGGGAGTTGGCCGCTCCCCTGGGCCAGGACGTGATCGAGGTGGTCTCCCCGCACACCGAGGAGGTCATCGGCCGGGTGCCGCACGCCTCGCGGGCGGACGTCGACCGGGCCGTCGCGGTCGCGCGGACCGCGTTCGACGAGGGGCCCTGGCCGCGGATGTCCCTCGACGAGCGCATCGAGGTCGTCAACCGGATCAAGGACGGGATCGCCGTACGCCACGAGGAGATCGCCCGCGTCATCTCCTCCGAGAACGGCTCCCCGTACTCCTGGAGCGTCCTCGCGCAGGCCCTCGGCGCGATGATGGTGTGGGACGCGGCGATCACGGTCGCGCGGGACTTCACGTACGAGGAGACGCGCGACGGAGTGCTCGGGAAGATCCTCGTGCGGCGCGAGCCGGTCGGGGTCGTCGCGGCCGTCGCCCCCTGGAACGTCCCGCAGTTCGTGGCGGCGGCCAAGCTCGCGCCCGCGCTGCTGACCGGCTGCACGGTCGTGCTCAAGCCCTCGCCCGAGTCGCCGCTGGACGCGTACATACTCGGCGAGATCGCGAAGGACTCCGGGCTGCCGGAGGGGGTTCTGTCGATCCTGCCCGCGGACCGCGAGGTGAGCGAGTATCTCGTCGGGCATCCCGGGATCGACAAGGTCTCCTTCACCGGATCGGTGGCCGCGGGCCGGCGCGTCATGGAGGTCGCCTCACGCAATCTCACGCGCGTGACACTGGAGTTGGGCGGGAAGTCGGCGGCGGTGGTCCTGCCGGACGCGGACATCGAGACCTCCGTGCCGGGCATCGTCTCGGCGGCCTGGATGAACAACGGGCAGGCGTGCGTCGCGCAGACCCGCATCCTGCTGCCGCGGTCGCGCTACGACGAGTTCGCGGAGGCGTTCGCCGCGGCGGCGGGGGCGCTGGTGGTCGGCGACCCGCTCGACCCGGCGACCCAGGTGGGCCCGCTCGTCGCCCAGCGGCAGCAGCAGCGCAACCTCGACTACATCCGCATCGGCCAGGAGGAGGGCGCCAAGATCCTCACGGGCGGCGGGCGTCCGCCCGGCCTGGAGCGCGGCTGGTACGTCGAGCCGACGCTCTTCGGTGACGTCGACAACTCCATGCGGATCGCTCGCGAGGAGATCTTCGGGCCGGTGATCTGCCTGCTCCCGTACGGCGACGAGGCCGAGGCGGTCAAGATCGCCAACGACTCCGAGTACGGGCTGAGCGGCAGCGTCTGGACGGGCGACGTGGCCCGTGGCATCGACGTGGCCCGCCAGGTCCGTACCGGCACGTACTCCGTCAACACCTTCAGCCTCGACATGCTCGGACCCTTCGGCGGCTACAAGAACTCCGGCCTGGGGCGGGAGTTCGGGCCCGAGGGTTACAGCGAGTACCTGGAGCACAAGATGATCCACCTGCCCGCCGGCTGGGAGGCCTGACCGATGGGCGACCGCTGGCACGTCGAGGTCGACCGCTCCCTCTGCATCGGCTCGGCCCAGTGCACCCACCTCGCCCCCACCGCCTTCCACCTCGACTCCGCCATGCAGTCCCACCCGGCAGAGCCGGAATCCGACGCCAACGAGAAGGTCCTGGAGGCGGCGGAGGGGTGTCCGGTGGAGGCGATCATGATCACCCTGCTGGGGAGCGGGGAGGCGGTGTTTCCTCCGGAGGAGTGAGGGGAGGGGCGCGGGGTGTGTGTACGGCTGCCCGCCGGTGGGGGTCGGCCGCGCCCACGCGGCGGAGCCGCCCATCGGCACAGCCCCGCGCCCCTTTCCGGGTGGGGGGCGGCCGGATCGGCTGCGGGAGTGGGTTCCGCGGAGGTCGGCGGGTCGGGTGAGCGGCGGGGCGCACAGGGTGCCGGGCCCTACCGCCAGGAGGTGATGGCGCGGGCTGCGTCCCGGAGGTCGGCTTCCCTGGGGCGTGGCTGCTGGTGCGGCTGCTCGGATGTGCGATGTCAGCCGGTTCGGCGTGGCTTTGTCTGGACGTCCGAGGTGGGCGTCCCGGACGGGGTGCGGGTCTCCGGGAGCGCCGTACGCCGTGCGTCGGCCATGACGACATCGTGCGCGTAGGCACTGGTCGTCCTGCCGAGGGAGGCGGCGCTCGCCTCCACTTGAGCCATCTCTCGGTCGGTGAACTCCACCGTGATCACGGGCATGCGGTCACGCTAGCTCCTCCGGTCAGCCCCTCGACGGCACCCGTCAATCGTCCGTTGACGTCAGGTCGATCAACCTGCACACCGTCTCGATGTCGATCTTGACCTGGGCGATGGAGGCGCGGCCCGAGAGCCAGGTGATGAGGGCCGAGTGCCAGGTGTGTTCGATGACGCGGACCGCGGAGAGCTGGGCGGGGGTCGGGTCGTCGAGGCCCATCGCGTCGAGGATGATCACCGTGGTCTGGCGGGAGACCTGGTCGACCTCCGGGCTGACGCTGCGGTCGGCGAACGTCAGGGCCCGGACCATCGCGTCGGCGAGATGCGGCTCGCGCTGGAGGGCGCGGAAGGCGCGCATCAGCGTCTCCGCCACCCGCTCCGCCGCCGTGTCGCCCGCCGGCGGCTTCTTGCGGAGCGTCCCGTGCATATGGGCGAGCTGGTCCTGCATCGTCGCGACCAGCAGATGCACCTTGGACGGGAAGTAGCGGTAGAGCGTGCCCAGGGCCACCTGGGACGACTCCGCGACCTCCCGCATCTGCACCGCGTCGAACCCACCCCGGCTCGCCAGCTGCGCGCTCGCGTGCAGGATGCGCCGCCGCCGCGCCTCCTGGCGCTCGGTGAGCGGGGGAGTGACCGGCTGCGCGGCCCGTAGCGCCGGCTGCGCGGCCTTCGCCGAAGTCTTGGCTTCCGCAGGCATGGATCCCGATTCCGTGACGTTCGTACAAGATTCGTACAACAGAGGGCTCGATGGGGACGAGTGGGCGACAGCAGAGTAGAGCCCGGCCGTGGCGTGAATCACCTGATCCACCGCTCACAGGAGAGCTACCTGCCGGTAGATTCTGTGCTCCCTGAACGATCAAGTCTGAAACTTGTTCTAGATTACCGTCCCGAAGTAATCTCGCGGGAACGTGCTGGAAGAAGGGGGCCGAGAGTGACCCATGAGGCCATGGAGGCAGGCCTCCACGCGGGCTCGGCCGCCGACGCCGACCGACCGCTGCGCATCGCGCTCCTCACCTATAAGGGGAACCCGTTCTGCGGCGGCCAGGGCGTCTACGTACGGCACCTCTCGCGCGAGCTCGCCCGCCTGGGCCACCAGGTCGAGGTCATCGGCTCCCAGCCCTACCCCGTGCTCGACGAGGGCGAGGGGCTCGACGGGCTCTCGCTCACCGAACTGCCCAGCCTCGACCTGTACCGCCACCCGGATCCCTTCCGGACGCCGAAGCGTGACGAGTACCGGGACTGGGTCGACGCGATCGAGGTCGGCACGATGTGGACCGGCGGCTTCCCGGAACCGCTGACGTTCTCCCTGCGGGCCCGCCGCCATCTCCGCGCCCGCCGCGGCGACTTCGACGTCGTGCACGACAACCAGACCCTGGGTTACGGGCTGTTGGGGGACGTGGGCGCCCCGCTGGTCACCACCATCCACCACCCCATCACCGTGGACCGGCAGTTGGAGCTGGACGCCGCGGAGGGTCGGCGCCGCCGGATGTCCGTACGCCGCTGGTACGCGTTCACGCGCATGCAGAAGCGCGTCGCCCGCCGCCTCCCCTCCGTGCTCACCGTCTCCGGCACGTCCCGCCAGGAGATCGTCGACCACCTCGGCGTACGCGACGACCGCATCCACGTCGTCCACATCGGCGCCGACACCGACCTCTTCTCGCCGGATCCGTCCGTGCCGCAGGTGCCGGGCCGGATCGTCACCACGTCCAGCGCGGACGTTCCTCTCAAGGGCCTCGTCTTCCTCGTGGAGGCGCTCGCCAAGGTCCGTACGGAGCATCCCGCCGCCCACCTCGTCGTGGTCGGCAAGCGTGCCGAGGACGGGCCGGTCGCCCAGCTCATCGAGCGGTACGGCCTCGAAGGCTCGGTCGAGTTCGTGAAGGGCATCTCGGACGCGGAGCTCGTCGACCTCGTACGGTCCGCCGAGGTCGCCTGCGTGCCCTCCCTGTACGAGGGCTTCTCGCTGCCCGCCGCCGAGGCGATGGCCACCGGTACGCCCCTCGTGGCCACGACCGGCGGAGCCATCCCCGAGGTCACCGGCCCCGACGGCGAGACCTGCCTGGCCGTCAGGCCCGGCGACGCGGGGGCGCTGGCCGCCGGCCTGAGTAGGCTGCTGGGGGACCCCCGGTTGCGTGAACGCCTCGGCTCGGCCGGACGCTCACGCGTGCTGGAGCGGTTCACGTGGGCCAAGGCGGCGGAGGGCACGGTAGCCCGCTACCGTGAGGCGATCGCGGGCGGCGACCGCTCCGCGGCCCAGCCACAAAGCCGCTCCGCGGCAGGCGACGACCGCTCCGCGCCCCAGCTTCCCGGCCGCTCCGCGGCCACACAGGACGCGGCCCCGGCGCCCGCCACCTCTCCGGCCCTGGCGTCGGCCACCCCGTTGAACCTGGCGTCCGCCACGCCTCCGGATCTGGCGTCCGCCACCCCGCCGGGCGGGGCGTCCGCCATCCCTCTGGGCATGGCGTCCACGACCCCACCGGCCCCGGCGCCCGCCACCCCCGCGACCGTGGCCCCCGCCACCCCCTTGTCCGTGGCCCCCGCCACCACCCCCGTGGACACCCCTCACCGTGAAAGCAGGACCACGTGCTGACCGTCGACTTCTCCCGGTTTCCGCTTGCTCCGGGGGACCGTGTGCTGGATCTCGGGTGCGGGGCGGGGCGCCACGCGTTCGAGTGCTACCGGCGCGGCGCGCATGTCGTGGCGGTGGACCAGAACGGTGAGGAGATCCGCGAGGTCGCCAAGTGGTTCGCCGCGATGAAGGAGGCGGGGGAGGCGCCGGAGGGCGCGACCGCCACCGCCATGGAGGGTGACGCGCTCCAACTCCCCTTCCCCGACGAGTCGTTCGACGTCGTCATCATCTCCGAGGTGATGGAGCACATCCCGGACGACAAGGGCGTACTCGCCGAGATGGTCCGCGTGCTGAAGCCCGGCGGGCGGATAGCCATCACGGTCCCGCGCTACGGGCCCGAGAAGGTCTGCTGGACCCTCTCGGACGCGTACCACGAGGTCGAGGGCGGCCACATCCGCATCTACAAGGCGGACGAACTGCTCGGCAAGATCCGCGAGGCCGGCCTCAGGCCGTACGGCACGCATCACGCCCACGCGCTGCACAGCCCCTACTGGTGGCTGAAGTGCGCGTTCGGCGTCGACAACGACAAGGCGCTGCCGGTGCGGGCGTACCACAAGCTCCTTGTCTGGGACATCATGAAGAAACCCCTGGCCACCCGGGTCGCCGAACAGGCGCTGAACCCGCTGATCGGCAAGAGCTTCGTGGCGTACGCGACCAAGCCCCACCTGCCCGTCGACGCCGCCGCGGTGGCCCCTTCCGACGCCGCCGCGGTGAACCCCTCCGACGCCACGGTGGACCCTTCGTGACGACACCGCGCACGGAGCACCTCGTCCTGACCGGAGTGCTCACCGCGGAGCAGGCCGCGCAGACCGTCCGCGGCATCCTGGACGTGCAGCGCGCGGACGGCGCCATACCGTGGTTCCGCGGTCACCACCTCGACCCGTGGGACCACACCGAGGCCGCCATGGCCCTGGACGCGGCCGGCGAGCACGAGGCCGCCGGGCGGGCGTACGACTGGCTGGCCCGGCACCAGAACCAGGACGGCTCCTGGTACGCGGCCTACGCCGACGGGGACGCCGCCGACGTCACCGACCGCGGCCGCGAGACCAACTTCTGCGCCTATGTGGCCGTCGGCGTGTGGCACCACTACCTCGCCACCGGCGACGACATGTTCCTGGACCGGATGTGGCCGACCGTGTTCGCGGCGGTCGAGTTCGTCCTCGAACTGCAGCAGCCCGGCGGGCAGCTCGGCTGGAAGCGCGAGGATGACGGGACGCCCGTCAACGACGCGCTGCTGACCGGGAGTTCGTCCGTCCACCACGCGCTGCGCTGCGCGCTCGCCATCGCCGAGGAACGCGAAGAGCCGCAGCCCGACTGGGAGTTGGCGGTGGGCGCGCTGCGCCACGCGATACGCCGGCACCCGGAGCGGTTCCTCGACAAGGACCGCTACTCGATGGACTGGTACTACCCGGTGCTCGGCGGCGCCCTGACGGGCGCCGAGGCGAAGGACCGCATCGAGGAGGGCTGGGACCGCTTCGTGGTCCCGGGGCTCGGCGTGCGATGTGTCGTTCCCAACCCGTGGGTGACGGGCGGGGAGTCGGCCGAACTCGCCCTGGCGCTGTGGGCCGTGGGCGAGTCCGACCGGGCCCTGGAGATACTCCAGTCGATCCAGCATCTTCGGGACCCCGGAACCGGCCTGTACTGGACGGGCTATGTCTTCGACGCCCAGGCCGTCTGGCCCGAGGAGCTGACCTCCTGGACGGCCGGTTCCCTGCTCCTCGCCGTCGCCGCCCTGGGCGGCGACGAGGCGACGTGCGCGGTCTTCAGCGGCGACCGCCTGCCGACGGGCCTGGACCCGGACTGCTGTCAGTAGGGGCCGGGCACCTGCTCGGTACGTGTACGTGCTCGCACCTGCTCGGTACGTACGTCAGTACTCGGTACGTACGTCAGTGACGGTGGGCGCGGTTGGCGATCGCGTGCCCCACGAAGAGGTACACGACGGCCGCGAGGCCATACCCTGCGACGACCCGTGCCCACTGCTCGTCGAAGGTGAACAGGTCGTGCGACCAGCCGGCGAGCCAGCGTGCCGCGTCATGGATGAACTGGACGAAGTCATTGCCCTGGTTGGCATCCAGCAGGTACATCAGGATCCAGAGGCCAAGGATGAGGGCCATGATGTCGGCGACGACCGCGATGACCGTGCCGGCCTGGTTGGCACCGTTGCTGCGAGTTCGAGAGGACATGCTCTGCGAGTTGCCCTTGAATCCCGAATGAAACCTGTTGTGTTCGAACACGTTGGAATCCTTCGAGGTCAAGGCGCCGTCGAAGGGTGGTGCCAGGCCCTCCCGGTGATGGTTCGTCAGCGATTAACCTTGGTTCCAACTGCCGTTCGTCGTGAGGTGGTTCGGCGGTAAGCGCTGTCACCGACGATCCTGCCCCACGCTAGGGGGAGACGCCGGTGTCCGCGAACAGATCCGTGTCAGAGGAACCCCGTCTGGTCGTCAACAGACCCGAGCGCAGTCGCCTGCGCCGCACACTCGCACTCACACTCCCGGTCCCCGTGGTCGGCCTGGTCCTGCTCCTGGCCTCCGGCCATCTGCTGATGCCGCTCGACCGGGTCGTCACGATCGAGGCCAAGATGGCCTCCAAAAGGGACTTCTTCGAGGATCCCGAAGTCCGGCGCATCCTGATGGAGCACGGTTTCCGCGTCCACATCACGAACATGGGCTCCCGCGACATCGCCAACCAGGACGTCGAGGGATACGACGTGGTGTTCCCCTCCGGACAGCCCGCGGCGGACCTGATCACCAACAAGCGTGCGAGGGCCGGCAACCCGGTGCTCACCTACCGGCCGTTCGTCAGCCCGATCGTGCTGGGCACGTACCGGGCGTACGCCGAGACGCTGAAGGACGCGAAGGTCGCGGAGCCCCAGCGGAACGGGAGCGTCGGCGGCAAGCCGCTCTACTACACGCTCAACATGGGGAGGTTCCTGCAGCTGACCAAGGATGACAAACGCTGGAAGGACATCGGCATCAAGAACCATGGCGTGGAGAACGGCAACAAGATCCTCGCCCAGACCTCGAACATCTGCCAGGCCAACTCCGGCGGCACGTATCTCGGCCTCGTCGCCTTCGTACGGCACGGGAACGACGCTCCGAACGGCAAGCGCGAGGCGGAGGCTCTCGCCCAGGAGATCAAGCCGCTGCTCGTGGAACAGGGCCTGCCCGCCTCCGAGATGGCCGAGACGTATCTGTCCCCGAACGGCAAGAGCATCTCGCCGATCGCGGTCTTCTACGAGCACCAGTACCTGGCCCACCAGATCCGCCACCAGAAGGCCAAGGGCAGGCCCGACACCGACCGCGTCCTTCTCTACCCGGACACCCGTTTCGTCACGGAACCCCAGTTGGTCGCCCTCACCAAGGACGGCGAGCGGCTCGGCGAACTCGTCACGAAGAACTCCGAACTCCAGGCGCGGGCCGTGGAGTTGGGCTTCCGGCCGCGGGACGCCACCGCCGACGAGATGAGCGACCAGCTGGCGAAGTTCCTGACCGACCGCCACATCCAGGCGCCCGTCACCTCCGCCGACGACACCAAGGCGGTCCTCCCCAGCCTGTCCGTCCTGGAGCGGATGATCCAGATCGTCGGCGACTGCCCGGAGCCGCAGAAGGACCCCAAGTGAGACGCGGGCTACGGGGCCTGGCCCTGTGTCTGACGCTCACCCTGTCCGTCACCGTCACCGGCTGCACCGGAGAGGACGACGAGAAGACCACCCTCCGCGTCCTCGCCGGCCCCGACCTCGCCGTACTGGAGCCGCTCCTCGACGAGTTGAGGGACGAGACCGGTGTCGAGCTCGACATGGACTACCGGGCCGACGCGGACACCGGTGACGACCTGGTCCCCGGCACCGGAAAGGGCGGTGGGCACGATCTGGCCTGGCTCTCCACCGACCGCTCCTTCCGGCTGCGCCACAAGGACACCGCCCAGCGGCTGCTGCGTACGCCGACCATGCTCTCGCCGGTCGTCGTCGGCCTGCGGCCCGACGTCGCACGCGAGCTGCGCGCCAAGTCGCCGGAGGGCAAGCTCAGTTGGGCCGACATCGCCGATGCCGCCGCCACCGGGACCGTACGCTTCGGGATGGCCGACCCCCGGCAGACGGGCAGCGGGCTCGCCGCGCTCGTCGGCGTCGCGACCGCCGCGGCGGGCACCGGCGGCGCCCTGCGCGAGAACGACGTCTCCTGCGACCGGCTGCGCGGCTTCCGCTCCGGCCAGAGACTCACCGCCGACTCCACCCGCGACCTGCTCGACGACTTCGTCGACCACCCCGGCACGGCCAACGCCCTCATCACGTACGAGTCCGACCTGCTCGCCCTCAACTCCGGTGGCCGGCTGAAGGAGAAGCTGGAGATCGTTCGCCCCGAGGACGGCATGGTCCTCGCAGACTTCCCGCTACTGCTCCTCGACCAGGACGACCCGGACCGACGGGCCGCCTACGACAAGGTCGTGGAGTGGCTTCAGAGGGACTCCGTACAGGAGAAGATCATGCGCACGGCCCTGCGGCGGCCGGTGAGTGCGTCCGTCCGGCGGGACGGGCAACTGCGCGCGCCGGTCGGCAACGCGCTCTACTTCCCCGACCAACTGGCGGTCGTGGAGAGCCTGTTGGACGACTACGGCGATCCCCGGCGACGGGTCGCCGACCAGGTGATCTTCCTGCTCGACTTTTCCGGGTCGATGCGCGGCGAGCGCATGGCGGCCCTGCGTGAGGCCTTCGCGGATCTCAGCGGCGCGGACTCCTCGGCGACGGGCAAGTTCGCCCGCTTCTACCAGGGCGAGCGGCTGACCGTCGTACGGTTCGGCGGCCGAGTGCTGGAGGAGAGGACCGTCACCGTCGGTGGGCAGAAGGACCTGACGACGCTCGCCGACCTCGTCGCGCGCGGCGGCTACGGCGACGCGACCGCCGTCTGGACCGCCCTCGACCACGGCTACCGCACGGCCTCGACCGTGGTGGCCGACGACCCCGAACGGGCCGTGTCCATCGTCCTGATGACGGACGGCGAGAACAACTCCGGTATCGCGTACGAGGAGTTCGTACGCCGCTACGAGGCGCGGGCTGCCGAGACCCGCGCCGCGGTCCACACCTACCCCGTGCACTTCGGAGAGGCCGACGCAGGCGCACTGCGGCGCGCGGCCACGAAGACGGGCGGACGCATGGTGGACGCGCAGGGCTCATCCCTTTCCGAGGCGTTCAAGGAGATCCGTGGCTGTCGTTGACGCGCAGTGGTGGGGTGTGTGGTGGCCCTGGATGACGGTGTGGCTGGTCACCGCGGCCGGACTGGTGACGCTCGGTGCCGTGCTGGCGCGGCACGTCCGGGAGCGAAGACGGCGGGCGCTCGGACAGCGGTCCGCGTACAGCATCTGCTTCTACCTCGACGAGAAGGCGGTGATGGACCTCTACCGGATCGGCAACTACAGCGCGGCACTGGAGCAGGCGGTCGAGCACCGGACCAACGTCAACACCAGCCTGGGGCTCTGGGGCAGGCTGCTGCCGTGGACGGTCAAGGCCAACCGGGACATCAGCCAGGAGAAGTTCAGCAGTTACGTCCAGAAGAGCGAGCCGATCTCCGTGATCGGGATGCTCATGGACGCCTTCGAGCGCGCCGACGTCATCGTCCACGCCGACCTCCGCTCCGGGGACGTCACCCCGAACCGCGCCCTCGCCGAGACCCTCGGCCCCGACGCCGGGCGCGGCGGACTCGCGCTCAGCGACATCGAGGAGTTCGTCTCGGTCCGGGGCCGCTTCCTCGTGGAGTCGGAGTCCACCGAGGAGATCGTGCTGCGCGCTCCGTACGGGGATCCCGGGCAGCCCGCCCACGTCCGCGTCACCTGCGCAGCGGGCGGCCTGCGCGGCGAGCGGATCAACGACGGCTCCTTCCAGGCGCGTTGTCTCGGCAAGATGACCGGCTGGCGGTCGGACAGCCGCGAGGTCACGCTGGAGGCGATCGCCATATTCCGCTGACGGCGGGGAGTTGCCGCCCCTTCTGGACGCGCTACGAGTTGAGCTCCGCCAGCGTGCGCAGGGTGAGCCGGTCCGGTGACAGCACCAGCAGGTCCGTCACCGGACCCTTCCTCCACAACTCCAGCCGCTCCGCGATCCGTTCGCGCGGGCCGACGAGCGAGATCTCGTCGGCGAAGGCGTCCGGCACGGCGAGTACGGCCTCCTCGCGACGGCCCGCCAGGAACAGCTCCTGGATCCGGCGAGCCTCCTCCTCGAAGCCCATCCGCGCCATCAGATCGGCGTGGAAGTTGCGCGCCGCGTGCCCCATGCCGCCGATGTAGAAGCCGAGCATCGCCTTGACGGGCAGCAGCCCTTCGGCGACGTCGTCACAGACCTTGGCCCGGGCCATGGGCGCGACGAGGAAGCCCTCGGGAGCCGTGTCGAGAGAGGCCTCGTACACATCGGTCCTGAACGGCGACCAGTACAGCGGCAGCCAGCCGTCCGCGATCCGGGTGGTCTGCGCGATGTTCTTCGGCCCCTCGGCGCCAAGGAGGATGGGCAGTTCGGCACGCAGGGGATGCGTGATCGGCTTGAGCGCCTTGCCGATCCCCGTCCCGTCCTCGCCCCGGTACGGATGAGAGTGGAACCGCCCGTCCAGCTCCACGGGCCCCTCACGCCTGAGGACTTGGCGTACGACGTCGACGTACTCCCGGGTCGCGGTGAGCGGCGACTTGGGGAACGGACGCCCGTACCAGCCCTCGACGACCTGCGGGCCCGACAGGCCGAGGCCGAGCATCACGCGCCCGCCCGAGAGATGGTCGAGGGTGAGCGCGTGCATCGCTGTCGTGGTGGGGGAGCGGGCGGCCATCTGGGCAATCGCCGTGCCCAGCTTGATCCTTGAGGTCTGCGCGGCGATCCAGGTGAGCGGTGTGAAGACGTCGGAGCCCCAGGACTCGGCGGTCCACACGGAGTCGTAACCGAGCCGCTCCGCCTCCTGGGCGAGAGGCACATGGTCCGCCGAGGGGCCGCGTCCCCAGTAACCGAGAGCGAGTCCGAGCCGCATGCACACCACTCCTGACGGTCCGTCAGATGCCGGATACCCCGGCGACTGTACGCCGACGGCCCCCCACCCGGAAGAGCGCCGAAGAGCTCGTGAGGGTGGAGGGCCGTGGTGGAACCCGGCGACCGTGGGTCAGCCGCGCTGGATCCCGGACGTGTCCTGCAGAACACCGCGGCGGCCGTCCTGCGTCTGCGCCACCAGGCTCGGGCCGCGCTGCTCGACGGCCAGGTACCAGGTGCCCGGCGCCAGTTCGGCGATCGGCGTCGGCGAACCGTCCTCCGCGAACAGCGGACGCGGCACCGGAACGGCGAACCAGAACGGCGAGAAGTCCCCGCCGGCCGGCTGCGCCTGCGGGGCCTGAGCCTGCTGCGGCTGGGGCTGCGTACCGAACGGCTGCCCCGGCTGACCGGGCTGCGGCTGACCGCCGTAGGGCTGGCCCGGCTGCGGAGCACCGGCGCCCGGGTAGCCGTAACCACCCTGCGGCTGACCGCCGTACGGCTGCGGGGCGGCCGGCTTGGGGGCGGGGAGGAGGGGGCCCTTGAGGGCCGGCACGAGGGGAGTCGCGACCGCGGCGCCGGCGAGGGCCAGCGTGGCGATCAGGCTGAGGATGAGACCGGTGCCAGCCCCGAAGTTGGTGAGACCGCCGTTGTTGTCGAAGCCACCGGCCGGGTCGAAGATGTTCCCGAGCGCGCTCCAGGCGGCGAACACCGTGAAGGCGATGCCGAACGGGCCGAGTTCGAGACCGGCGACCTTCGGCAACTGCGGCAGGCCGTGGGCGACAACGATCAGCGCGGCGCCGATGAGGCCGGCGAAGGTGACGCTCAGGAGGAGAGGGCCACTTCCCCAAGCGTTGGGAATGTCGGCGCTGTCGCTGGCCCCGTCGATCGAGTAAATGTCGAGGAACGACGCGATCAACAGCAGAACCGCTGCTCCGATCACCACGCCGTCGCCTCGAGTGAGGGAGCGGATATTCACTTCAGGTCCTTCGTCAGTCGTCTCGTCATCGGTGGAGGCGTCGCTGTCACCATGTCGCCGTAAGGCCGCGGTGTGAAGCGCGGGGGTGGCCCCTCATCGTAGAGACGACACTATCGTCAGGCCCACAGGGGTGTCCGCACGTATATGTGCGCTGATCACTACCCGTGCAGGAAACTCACGATTCCCTCAGAGATTCCTTGCGCCGCCTTCTGCCTCCACGCGCTGCTGGTCAGCTGGGCGGCGTCCTTGCCGTCGCGCATGTTGCCGCACTCGATGAAGACCTTGGGAACCGTTGACAGATTGAGACCGCCGAGGTCCTTGCGGACGTCCAGGCCGGTGCCGCCGCCGATGTAGTTGGAGGGGGCGCTGCCGGTGACGCGCAGGAAGCTGCCCGCGACGCGCTCGCCGAGCTCGCGGGACGAGGCCACGATCGGACGGGTGTCGGCCGCGCCGGAGTGCACGGAGCCGGGCAGGATCACGTGGAAGCCGCGGTTGCCGGCGCCCGCGCCGTCCGCGTGGATCGACACCACGGCGTCGGCGTCGGCCTTGTTGCCGATCTCGGCCCGCTCGTCGACGCACGGGCCCCAGGAGCGGTCGCCGTCCTGCGTGAACTTCACGGTGGCGCCCTGCTTCTCCAGGACGGTGCGCATACGGCGGGCGACGTCGAGGGTGAACTTCGCCTCGGTGTAACCGTCGTTGGTCGCCGTACCGGTCGTGTCGCATTCCTTGGAGTTTGTCCCGATGTTCACCTGCTGGTTGATCTCGGACGTGTGCTGGAAGTTGCCGGGGTTGTGGCCGGGGTCGATGACGACGACCTTGCCCTTGAGCGGGCCGGAGCCGGCGGGGGCCGAGGCGGAGGGCGACCCGTTGGGCTTCTCGCCGGCACCTGTCCCGCCGGGGTCGCCGGGTTGCTCCTTGCCGTCGTCCGAGGCGCCCGGCGTGGCGGGCCTGCCCCATGAGGAGGACGTGGACGAGGGCGACGCCTGCGCGTCCCCGCCGGAGTCGCCCACTGTCTGCCACACCAGCCAGCCCACCAGCGCGCCCGGCACGAGCGCGGCGACCGCCACGGTCAGGGGGCCGCGCAGAGGGTGGCGCGGGGGACGGGGAGGTTCGAAGTCAGGACCTACGTACGACACGCCTGCCACCTTACGGGCCGCCCTCAGGGTCCGCAGGTTTCCCTGGGCCATGCCGGTGACGGTGTCGACGATCACGTCTGTGACGGTGTCGGCGACCACGCCGTGCGGGCCGGAGCGCCCCTGATCGGGGTGCTCCGGCCCGCATTCGTCACGTACGGCCGCAGGGCCGGACGCCTACGTGTCGGACGTCTACGTGTCGGAGATGTCGAGCCTGCTCACCTTGATGGCGGACGTGTCGTGCTCCCAGACGACGAAGAACTTGCCGGGCGCGTACTCGTCGGCCATCGGGTACGTGTCCCAGCCGGCGCCCGTACCGGCCGGTGTCGGGTCGTCGGCGGGGCCGTCGGCGAACAGCTTGGCGGCTCCCCACGCCTTGCCGGGGCTCTTGACCTTGTAGTTCAGGACCTTGCGGTAGGCACTGGCATCGAGGGAGGTGTTCGCGATGGTCAGATACCTGCCCGCGCTGTCCGTGGTGAAGAACACCTTGGAGTCGTTGGACGGCACGTTGCTGTCCAGGGCCCAGTCGGTCCAGGACTGGCCGCCGTTGTCGCTGGTGGCCGTCACCGCGGAGACCTTGGACACGGCGTAGTTGCTGCGCGCGACCATGATCAGCTTGTTCGGGTCGTCCTGCGAGACGGTGAGCTGCGGTTCGCCGCCCATGTACTTGTTCGGGTCCGGGATGGCGGGGCGGGCGACCCACTTCTTGAGGTCGGTGGAGTACAGCACCCCGTTCTCCCTGCCCGACGCCCAGTACGGCATGACGTGGTCCCCGTTGGCCAGTTGGAGCGGACGTCCGGCGAAGGCGAGGTTGCCCAGGCCCTCGTCGGCGGTGGTGGCCGGGTCGTCGAGCGGCATGTCGACGGCGTAGTCCTGCCAGGTGTGCCCCTGGTCGGTGCTGCGCTTGACGACGATGTCGTTGATCGGCAGACCGTTGTCGTTGTTCCCGTCGCCGTCGGTCTCGCTGTCGTCCAGGACCGGGGTGCGGCCGAGATACGCGAAGAGCTCGTCGCCCACCTGGTAGAGGGTGACGTAGTGCCAGAGGTACTCACTGGTCTCCTGCGCCAGCACCTTCGGGTGGGACCACTTCGCCCCGCCGTCGGTGGTGTACGAGTACCGGATGTACCCCTCGTCGACCCTGCCGGGCAGGGTGCCCTCCCGCCAGGCCACGACCGCGTTGTCCGCGCTGGTGCTGATGATGTCGGGGACGCGGGGGCCGTCGCCCTCGGTCTCCTGGTTCGTGTGGACCGTCCGGACGTCGGAGACCCCCGCGGCGGACGCGCTGTCGGGGGCGATGAGGAGGGCCGCGAGCAGCGCGGCGGCGAGGGTGAGGAACGTCGTCAGGTAGATCGGCCGAGGTGCTCCCGAGGGCCGCTGTCCCGTTACCAGAGCCACTGCTGGTCCCTCCCCGAGCAGGTCCACTGCATGGCCTCGGTTCCGTTGGTCGTGGTGCTGTTGGGGATGGCCAGGCAGAGGGAGCTGTTGGCGTTCCGCAGCCGGTCGGTCCCGTCGTGGGCCCAGACCTGGTCGGTGTTGTCGCTGCACGGCCACTGGATGGCCTTGGCGCCCCCGTCGGTGCTCGAACTCCCGATGGCGAGGCACTTGCCGGTCGCCTGGTTGCGCACCCGGTAGCCGTTCGTCACGGGTTCGAGCGTCCAGTACTGGCTCGCGCTGGTACTGCAGGTCCACTGGATCAGCACGACCCCGTTGGCCGGATTCGCGCTGGGGACGGCGAGGCACTTTCCGGTGCCCTGGTTGTAGAGCCGGGCGTACACCGGCTCTTCGGCCGCCGCGGCTGCGACCGTCGTCCCGGCCGTCTCGGTGCTCTCCGCCGCCGACGCCGTGCTGGTGAGTGAGGACCCCGTCAGTACGGGCGCGCTCAGCAGTGCGACGGCCGCCGCGGCGACGGCTCGTCTTCGCACCCTGGACGTTCCTGGCACTCTGCTCCGCATCAACTGCTCATCTCTTTCTTCGTCTTCTTTCCGCAGACTCGAAAAGACTCAAAAAGGGAAGGAGGGGCGTCCTCCCCCGTGGGACGCTCCTCCTGAAGGCTGCGCAGCCTTCCCCCGCATCAGAATGTCTGTCACTCCTGGGGCTGTCGTTAGGTATGAGTCCACAGTTCCTGCGCTCTGCCTCTACTCCGTCTGCTCCGGCGGGGAGAGCGCCTGGAGCCGGTACTCCTTGGGCGTGAGCCCGTACATGGTGCGGAAGGCGCGGGTGAAGTCGGAGGCGCGGGGGAGGCCCCAGCGGGCGGCGACGGTGTGGATGGGGACGGCGCGCAGCGCGGGGTTCGCCAGGTCGCGCCGGGCACCCTCCAGTCGCAGACGGCGGATCCAGGCCGCGACCGTCTCGCCCTCGCCGTCCTCGCCCGGCGTCTGTTCCTGGAAGAGCCGGTGCAGATAGCTGACGGAGATGTGGTGTGCGGCGGCGATCAGGGGTGGTGTGAGCCCCGGGTCGCGCAGGTTCTGCCGGATGAACGCCCGTATGCGTGTGGTCATGGCCCGGTGGCGGGTCTCCGGCGGCAGGGCGTTCTCCACGTCGAGCACGTTGGCGAACCAGGCCGACAGCAGGTCGAGCAGCACCGATCCCAGGCGGGGTGCGTCGGACGGCTGGAGGGCGGCGGACTGCCGGTCCAGGCCGATGAGGAACTCCGTCAGCAGCGAGCCGGTCCCCTCTCGCCCCGACAGTCGCCTGCCCAGCAGTTCCCGGACCCGGTCCGGCGACAGGGGCAGCAGCGCCTTGGGGAAGTCCACGGCCACACCCGTGATCAGTTGGCGGCCCTCGCCGTCCGGCGGTTGCACGTCGTACGGCTCGGAGGTGTCGGTCACCCACAGGTCGCGCGGGCCGTACAGGTCGGTCCGCCCGATGTGGTCCAGCCCCAGCCCGCCGCCGAGCATCAGGGACAAGTGGTACATCTCGGGGTCGCACTGACGCACCATCTTCTCGGTGCGCAGGAATCGCGAGGGCAGGAACGACGTCGGCCACACCATCACCGGCCCCAGCTCCAGCAGGCGTTGTTCCGCCCAGAAGTCGCCGGCGTGGTCACTGGTGATGTCGCTCGGTGCGATCGCCCGGTGCACCAGCTCACGCCAGTAGTCGAACCTGTGCTCCGCAGGTACGTCCTCGCTCCGGAACACCGTCCCGATCATCCCGCCCCGTCCCTCCCCGGCCGCCGGGCGCATCGCCGCCCAACTTCGCCCGTGCGGAGGGTACTTCAATCTTCATACGGTGCATTCGGGTGCCTCGGTAAGCCGGCTCGGGCCGGACATCGCGACCACCCCTCGGCCTCAGATCCCCGGGCCCGTCCGCCGCAGCACCCGCAGGGAGTCCGTCGCCGAGACCTCCGTGAACGCGCCCGACGCCAGCGCCCGCAGATACACGCGGTACGGCGCCTGCCCGGTGAACTCGTCCACCGGGTCGGGGAACACGTCGTGGATGAGCAGCAGCCCGCCCTCGGCGACATGGGGCGCCCAGCCCTCGTAGTCACCGGTCGCGTGCTCGTCGGTGTGGCCGCCGTCGATGAAGACGAGGCCGAGAGGGGAGTTCCAGAAGGCGGCGATCTGCGGGGAGCGGCCGACGAGGGCGACCACGTGGTCCTCCAGGCCCGCCCGGTGGAGCGTACGGCGGAAGGTCGGGAGTGTGTCCATGACGCCGAGCTCCGGGTCGACCGTCGCCGGGTCGTGGTACTCCCAGCCCGGCTGCTGCTCCTCGCTGCCGCGGTGGTGGTCGACGGTGACCGCCGTGACACCGGCCTCGCGGGCGGCACCGGCCAGCAGGACGGTGGATCGCCCGCAGTACGTACCCACCTCCAGCAACGGCAGCCCCAGCCGCCCCGCCTCGACGGCGGCCGCGTACAACGCGAGCCCTTCCCCCACGGGCATGAACCCCTTGGCACCCTCAAAGGCAGCGAGAATCTCCGGCTTGGGCACGGCGGGCATGGGGTTCCTCCAGGTCGTACGGGTGTCCGGGCGCCCCATGGTGGCAGGGCGGGGGCGCGCCCCCGCCCTCAGGGGCGCGAGGAACCGCGCACCCGGCCCCCACCGACCCGCACTCTCAATCCGACCCGCACCCTCAATCCGCCCCGGCCAGCGGAGCGCTACGCCGGGACGACGCTCGGCAGCGCGAGATCCATCTCGACCGCCCGCGCGCCACCGGGGTGGTTCGCCCCCGAGGCAAGCGGCCCATGCCCCCCGGCCGTGACGGCCAGCACGTACGCCCCCTTGGTGGGCACGGCGAGCGCATAGCTCCCGTCCTCCACGGAGAGCGTCGCCCCCGCCTGCCGCCCCCGCCGGTCGATCAGCGTGACCTTGGCCCGTGCGACCGGAACACCGTCGGCGGTGAGGACACGGCCACGGAAACCGGCCGGAGCGGTCTGACCGACCTGGCTGGCCGGGACCGGCTCAGGCGAGACCTCGACGTACTCGACGTCCTCGCTGGACGCCACCAGATGCGGCTTCTCCGCGTTGGCAGCCGCCCGCCGCCCCGGCAGGAACGCCGCGAACACCAGGCCCAGCAGCACCGCACCCGTGGCGATCATGAAGGACACCCGGAAGCCGTGCATCGTGGGAACGGCCACACCGCCCACCTGGTTCGCGGTGTTCGCCAGGACCATCCCGATCACGGCACTCGACACGGACGTACCGATCGAGCGCATCAACGTGTTGAGGCCGTTCGCCGCGCCGGTCTCCGACGGGGGCACGGCACCGATGATCAGCGCGGGCAGCGAGGAGTACGCGAGGCCGATGCCCGCGCCCAGGACGACGGCGATGACGATGGTCTGCCAGGCCGCGCTCATCAGGCCGAGGCCGGCGCCGTAGCCGACCGCGATGATCAGCATGCCGATCATCAGGGTGACCTTGGGGCCGTACTTGGCGGAGATACGGGCGTACACCGGAGCCGTGAACATCATCGTCAGGCCGAGCGGCGCCACGCACAGACCCGCGACGACCATGGACTGGCCGAGACCGTAACCGGTCGACGTGGGCAGCTGGAGGAGCTGGGGCAGGACGAGCGAGACGGCGTAGAAGGCGACGCCGACCATGATCGAGGCGAGGTTGGTGAAGAGCACCGCGGGGCGGGCCGTGGTGCGCAGGTCGACCAGCGGCGCCTTCACGCGCAGCTCCATCAGGCCCCACAGGAGGAGGACGACGGCCGCCGCGCCGAACAGGCCGAGCGTGGTGCCGGACGTCCAGCCCCAGTCGCTGCCCTTGGTGATCGGCAGGAGGAAGAGGACGAGACCGGCGGAGAGGCCGAGCGCGCCCCAGACGTCGAAGGTGCCCACGGCCCGCATCGGCGATTCCGGTACGAAGACCAGGGTGAGCAGGATCGAGAGGGCGCCGAGGCCCGCGGAGCCGAAGAAGAGCGCGTGCCAGTCGGCGTGCTGCGCCACCAGGGCGGCGACCGGCAGGGCCAGCCCGCCGCCGACGCCGATCGAGGAGCTCATCAGGGCCATCGCCGAGCCGAGCTTCTCGCGGGGCAGCCCATCGCGCATCAGGCCGATGCCGAGCGGGATGGCGCCCATCGCGAAGCCCTGAAGGGCACGGCCGACGATCATCACGAGCAGTTCACTGGTGAAGCCGGCTATCAGCGAGCCCACGACCATCACGGCCAGGCTCGCGATCAGCATGCGCCGCTTGCCGAACAGGTCGCCGAGGCGCCCCATGATCGGTGTGGCCACGGCGCCCGCGAGCAGGGTCGAGGTCATGACCCAGGTGGCGTTGCTCGGCGAGGTGCCCAGCAGCTCGGGCAGGTCCTTGATGACCGGCACGAGCAGGGTCTGCATCACCGCGACAACGATGCCCGCGAAGGCCAGCACCGGAACGATTCCGCTGCCGCTGGGCCTTCGCGTGCGCGGTTCCGTCGTTGTCCGGGTCATTACGTGCTGCCTCCAGAGGCGAGAGCGGGGTAGGTGCAGGGTGAACCCCGTGCGCCCAGGCAACTATTCCGTTGCTTCGAGCCGCTAACGAATTCTTGACTTTCTCATTACGTGGAGAAGTGGATCGGTCCGTATCTGACCTTCCGTCAGATTGGAACGTGTTCTAGTCTGCGCCGCATGGGGATCGGGATCACGCGGGAACAGCGGGACCTGGCCGAGGCCGTACGCGGCTGGATCGCCCGGACGGTGCCACCAGAGGAAACGCGCAAGCTGCTCGACGCACCCGGCGGCCAGGGCGGACGCCCCGCCCACTGGGACGCGCTCGCCGCGCAGGGATTCCTCGCGGTGCACCTCCCGGAGGAGTGCGGAGGCGGCGGCGGGACGGTGCTCGACCTCGCCGTCGTACTGGAGGAGGCCGCACGGGCGGCGCTCCCCGGGCCGTACGCGGCGAACGCGCTCGCCTCGCTGGTGCTCGCGAGGGCGGGCGCCGCGGCCGAGGAACTGGTGCGGGACATGGCCGGAGGCGAGCGGATCGGGGCGGTCGCCCTCGGGACCGGGACGCTGACCGCCGTGGCCGACGCGGACGAGTACGCGGACGGGTACGGGTGCGGGTACGTCCTCGACGGGGCAGCCCCGCCCGTACTGTCCGGCGGCGACGCGGACCTGCTGATCCTGGCGGCGTCGGTGCCTGGGTCTGTCCCGGCATCGGCGTCGGCGGCAGGGGTGCCGGGCGGGCGCACGCTGTGGCTGGCCGTGGACGCCTCGCAGCTCTCCGTCCGCGTCCATGAGAGCGCAGACCCGACCCGCGCGACCGCGGAGGTCGTGGCCACGGCTGTACGGGTCCCGGCCGACCGCGTCCTCGACGTCGACTCGGCGCTCGTGCGGGACCTCGCCGCCGCCGTGTTCGCCGCCGACGCGTGCGGGACCGCCGCGTGGGCGCTGGAGACCGCGGCCTCGTACGCGAAGGTGCGGGAGCAGTTCGGGCGGCCCATCGGCCAGTTCCAGGGGATCAAGCACCTGTGCGCCGACATGCTGGTCCGCGTCGAACGGGCCGGCGCGCTGGCGTGGGACGCGGCCAGGGCCGTACAAGAACCCGACGACGTACGGGGGTTGGTGACCGCCCTCGCCGCCGGTGTCGCGCTCGACGCGGCCCTCACATGTGCCAAGGACTGCGTCCAGGTGCTGGGCGGCATCGGCTTCACCTGGGAACACGACGCGCATCTCTACCTCCGACGGGCCCTGGTGGCACGGCAGTTGCTCGGTGGCGGGCATCTCCTGCGGGCGGTCGGAGCGGCGGAGAACGGGGCGAGACGCGAGCTCCGTACCGAGCTTCCGGAGGCGGAGGCCGCGCGGCACCGGGTGGCGGCCCGGGCCGTCATCGCACGCGTACGCGGCCTCGAACCGGCAGCTGTTCGAAGGGAGTTGGCGCCCACCGGGTACACGGCACCCCACCTGCCTCCGCCGTACGGACTGGGTGCCGGTCCCGTCCAGCAGCTCGCCGTGCAGGAGGAGCTGGCCGCCGCCGGAGTGCGTGTCGGCGATCTGGGGATCGCCACCTGGGTCGTACCGTCGCTCATCGCCTACGGGACCCCGGAACAGCAGGAGCGGTATCTGCTGCCGACGCTGTGCGGGGACGTGCTGTGGTGCCAGCTCTTCTCGGAGCCGGGTGCCGGGTCCGACCTCGCCTCGCTCCGTACGCGGGCCGAGCGGACCGCGGACGGGCGCTGGCGCGTCAACGGGCAGAAGGTGTGGACGAGTTCGGCCCAGTGGGCGGACTACGGGATCCTCCTCGCCCGGACGAACCCGGACGCGCCCAAGCACAAGGGGCTCACGTACTTCGTCGTCGACATGAAGGAGACGGACGGCATCGAGATCCGTCCGTTGAAGGAGATCACCGGCGAATCGCTCTTCAACGAGGTCTACTTCGACGACGTCGTGCTGCCCGCCGACGCCGTGGTCGGTTCGGTCGACGACGGCTGGCGGGTCGCACGCAACACCCTCGGTAACGAACGCGTCCACATGGCCGACCAGTTGACCTTCGGCACCGGTCTCGAAGCGATCGTCGCCCGCTCCGCCGGCCTCGACGACACCGTGCGGGAACGCGTCGGCACGCTGATCGCGGAGGCCCACGCACTGGGCTGCATCGGGCTCCGCACGACCATGCGGCAGGTCTCGGGCGTGGACCCGGGCGCCGGTGCCTCCGTACGCAAGCTCGTCCAGACCGCGCACCAGCAGAAGGTCGCCGAGCTGGCACTCGAACTCCTCGGCCCGGCCGGTGCGTTGCGCGAGGGCGCCGGGGAGCGGGCCGTGCACGGATTCCTGCTCAGCCGGTGTCTGACCATCGCCGGCGGGACGACGCAGGTGCAGCTGAACGTGGTCGCGGAGCGCATCCTCGGCCTGCCGAGGGACCAGCGAGCGGAAGAGCGAGCGGAAGACCGGGGAGAGTCATGAAGGCATACGTCGTCGGTGTGGGCATGACCAAGTTCGAGAAGCCGGAGACCCGGGACTGGCAGTACTGGGACATGGTCCGGGAGGCGGGCACCAACGCCCTTGCGGACGCCGGGATTTCGTACGACGCCGTGGAGCAGGTGCCCGTCGGCTACTGCTTCCAGGCCTCCACGGCCGGACAGCGGGCCGCCTACGAACTCGGCCTGAGCGGTGTGCCCGTCTACAACGTGAACAACAACTGCGCGACCGGCTCGACCGCGCTGATGCTCGCCCGGCAGTTCGTGGAGGGCGGCGCGAGCGACTGCGTACTGGCGGTGGGGTTCGAGAAGATGGCGCGGGGCGCGCTGGGGGGCGGGGCCGATGGTGGTGACTTCAAGACGTCACCCGTCGCCCGGCACTATGGGGTGATGGCCGCCCGCCACGGCTTCGAGATGACTCCGCCCACCGCGCAGATCTTCGGGAACGCGGCGCGCGAGCACATGGAGAAGTACGGCACGACGGAGGCGCAGCTCGCCGCCGTGGGAGCCAAGAACCACCGGCACTCGGCGAACAACCCCTACGCCCAGTTCCAGGACGTCTACTCGGTCGACGAGATCCTCGCCGCGCGTACCGTGCACGCGCCGCTGACCAAACTCCAGTGCTCGCCCACCTCGGACGGGGCCGCCGCGGCCGTCGTCGTGTCGGAGCGGTTCGTGGAGCGGCACGGGCTGGGGGAGCGGGCCGTGGAGATCGTCGCGCAGGCGATGACCACGGACACGGAGGAGTCGTTCGCGTCCGGGTCGTGCATCGACGTCGTCGGGCAGCCGATGTCCCGGGCCGCCGCCCGGCAGGTGTACGAGCGGGCCGGGCTCGGCATCGAGGACGTCGACGTCGTGGAACTCCACGACTGCTTCTCCGTCAACGAACTGCTGACGTACGAGGCGCTCGGCATGTGCGAGGAGGGGGAGTCCGGGAAGCTGGTGGAGTCGGGCGCGACGACGTACGGCGGACGCTGGGTGGTGAACCCCTCGGGCGGCCTCATCTCCAAGGGGCACCCCCTGGGAGCCACCGGGATCGCCCAAGTCGCCGAACTGGTCTGGCAGTTGAGGGGCGAGGCGGCGGCCCGGCAGGTGACGGACGCGCGGGTGGGCCTCGCGCACAACATCGGGCTCGGGGGCGCGGCGGTGGTGACCCTGCTGAGGCGGGGCTAGCGGGCGAGAGGGTGCTGCCCGGGACCTAGGTCCTGCGGCGGACGGTCCGTCCAGCGAAATTCCGATGTACGGGGCACAGGACCGCTGCGAGCATGACACCCATGCCCACCCTCAGAGCCGCCGCAGAGATACCCGTGTCCCGTCGTCCCGCGCCGCCCACCTGGGTGGTGGTCGCACTCGCCTGCGCGGGACAGTTCCTCGTCGTCCTCGATGTGTCCGTGGTCAATACGGCGTTGCCGTCGATGCGGGCCGACCTGGGGCTCAGCGCCCCAGGGCTCCAGTGGGTCGTCAACGCGTACACCATCGCCTTCGCCGGATTCATGCTCCTCGGCGGGCGGGCCGGGGACCTGTACGGCCGCAAGCGGATGTTCCTGATCGGGCTCGCGCTGTTCACGCTGGCCTCGCTCGCGGGCGGGCTCGCCCAGGAGGGCTGGCAACTGCTGGCCGCGCGGGCCGTGCAGGGTCTCGGGGCGGCGGTCCTCGCGCCCTCGACGCTGACGATCCTGACGTCGGCCGTGCCCGAGGGCGCGGCACGCGCGCGGGCCATCGCGACCTGGACCGCGGTCGGCGGAGGCGGCGGCGCGGCGGGCGGGCTGGTCGGCGGGGTCCTGGTCGACGGGCTTTCGTGGCGGTGGGTTCTGCTGATCAACGTGCCCATCGGCGCGGTGGTCCTGGCCGGCGCCCTGCTCTGGCTGGTCGAGAGCCGGGCCGGCGGCGGACGCCGGATCGACCTGCCGGGAGCCCTGCTGGTGACGGCAGGCCTCGCGACCCTCGCTTACGGGATCGTGCAGACCGAGGCCGAGGGGTGGACCTCGGCCGAGACCCTGGTGCCGCTGGCCGCCGGGGCCGCCCTGATCGGGCTGTTCCTGCTCGTCGAGGCGCGGACGAAGGCGCCCCTGATGCCGCTGAAGCTGTTCCGGCTGAGGTCGGTGTCCTCGGCGAACGTGGCGATGTTCCTGTGCGGCTCGGCGATGTTCTGCATGTGGTTCTTCATGACGCTGTACGCGCAGAACGTGCTCGGCTACTCGCCGCTGGACGCCGGACTCGCGCTCGTGCCCAGCTCGCTCGCGGTGATCCTCGGCTCGAAGCTGGCGCCGCGGCTGATGCCCGTTGTGGGAGCGCGCAATGTCGCCGTGCTCGGGGCGCTGGTGGCCGCCGCCGGGTTCGGCTGGCAGTCCACGATGACCGCCGACGGCGCGTACCTCACCGCGATCATGTTCCCCGGGATCCTGATGATGCTCGGCGCGGGGCTGTCCGCGACGCCCCTCGCCGCGCTGGCCACGTCGGGGGCGGAGCCGGGGGAGGCCGGGCTGGTGTCGGGGCTGGTCAACACCTCCCGCACGATGGGTGGTGCGATCGGGCTCTCGGTGATGTCCACGATTGCCGCTGCGCGGACCGGGGGTGGGGGGTCGCCGGAGGCGTTGACGGAGGGGTACGCGCTGGTGTTCCGGACGGGTGGGGGTGTGTTGCTCGGGGGTGTTGTGCTGATGCTGGTGTGGCTTCCGCGGGGGGTTGTTGGGCGGGGTTGAGGTTCGGTGCGGGTGGGTCGTGGCTGGGGTGCGCCCCGCGGCGGAGCCGCAAATGTCACAGCCCCGCGCCCCTGAAGAGCATGGGGTACCGCTCGCCTTCAGGGGCGCGGGGAACCGCGCACTCCGGCCCCACCCACCCGCACCGAAAACACACCCCGCTCAGAGCCACCCCTGCTGGCGGGCCTCCCGCATGGCCTCCATGCGGTTCCGTGTCGCCGTCTTGCCGATCGCCGACGAGAGGTAGTTGCGGACGGTCGACTCGGAGAGGTGGAGCTTGGACGCGATGTCGGCGACCGTCGCACCGTCCGCCGAGGCCTTCAGTACGTCGCACTCGCGGGCCGTGAGCGGATTGGGCCCCGCACTCAGCGCCGCCGCCGCGAGCGCGGGGTCGATGACCGTCTCACCGGTCAGCACCCGGCGGATCGCCTCGGCCAGCTCCTCCACGGGCCCGTCCTTGACGAGGAACCCCGCGGCGCCCGCCTCCATGGCCCGCCGCAGATAGCCCGGCCGGCCGAAGGTGGTGAGGATCAGCACCCGGCAGTCGGGCGCCTCGTCCCGGAGCAGCGCGGCGGCGTCCAGGCCGCTGATCCCGGGCAGTTCGATGTCCAGCAGTGCCACGTCCGGCCGCGACTCCAGGGCTGCGTCCACGATCGCGTCCCCCGTCCCGACCTGCGCGACCACCTCGATGTCCGCCTCCAGACCGAGCAGGAGGGCGAGGGCGCCCCGCATCATCCCCTGGTCCTCGGCGAGCAGAACGCGGATGGACTTGGCGGGCCGGTAGTCCCGGGGCATCTCGTTCACGGCCCAAGGGTAGGGCTCCGCCGGGCTGCGGTGTTCGGCTGCGGGTGGGATGCGGCTGGGGTGCGCGGTTCCCCGCGCCCCCAAAGAGCATGGGGGTACCGCTCGCCTTCAGGGGCGCGAGGAACCGCGCACCCAGCCACGACATGCCCGCAGCCATCAACACACCCCCCCCCGGCGGAGCCACCCCACACCTACAGGCTGCGCACCCGCCCAACCGCATCCACCGGCTCCGCCATCCTCGCCGGATCCGGTGGATCCACCGGATACACCGGCAGCTCCGCCGTCACAGTGAACCCGTTCCGCGCCCCGGGCCCCGCCTCCAGCAGCCCCCCGGCCGCAGCGAGCCGCTCGGTCAGCCCCTTCAGGCCTGTGCCGCCGATACCCGTACCGCCGATGCCGGACACGGGCGATTCCGGCGCGGCAGGCGGCGCCGCCCCACGACCGTCGTCCGTGACCCGCAGCCGAACATGCTCGGCCGAGCCGTCCACCGTGATCTCACAGCGCCCCGCGCCACTGTGGCGCACCACGTTGGTGACCGCCTCGCGGACGACCCAGCCGAGCAGGACCTCGGTCTGGGCGGCGAGCGGCGGCCCGGACTGGCGGACGACCGGCTCGACACCGGCGGCCAGGAGGGCCGAGCGGGCCCGGTCGAGATCCGCCGCGAGGCTGCCCTCGCGGTAGCCGGTGACCGCCTCGCGGATCTCGGTGAGCGCCTGGCGGCCCACGGACTCGATGTCGGAGACCTGGACCAGCGCCGCGTCCATGTCGCGGGGCGCGAGCCGACGGGCCGCCTCCGACTTCACGACGATGACGGAGAGTGTGTGGCCGAGGAGATCGTGCAGGTCACGGGAGAACCGCAGCCGCTCCTTCTCGACGGCCTGGCGCGCCAACTCCTCGCGGGCCGCGCGCAGTTCACGTACGGCATCGGACAGGGACAGGATCGCCGCGGTCACCATGGTGGAAAGGAACGTGCCGTACGCGACGTTCACCGCGCCCCACCCGTCCCGCAGCCCGGCCACGACACCCGCGAGCGCGCTCAGCCCGAGGCCGGTCTTGCCGAGCCACCGGCCCCGGACGATCGCGCCCGCGGCCAGGCCGAGCAGCGGGAAGAAGAGCAGCCAGCTGCCGCCGTACAGGCCGCCGAGGAGACAGGTCACGATGCCGAGCGCGAGCAGCGCGCCCCGGGTGGAGCGGGCCTCCCGGGCCTCCTTGGTGAAGGCCCGGAACACCACATGGATGTAGAGGGAGTTGAAGACGAGGAGGCCGATGCCGCCGATCCACGGGTTCGGGGTCTTGCCCTGGAAGAGGTTGGAGAAGGCGCCCATGCCCATGAGCAGCCAGGGGAGGAGGGCGAAACCGCTGGGTGGCGGGCCCAGGTGCTCCGGGAGCTTTCCGGTCTTCCGTACGGCCTTCTGGTCGGCGACGAACGCGTCCCGGTCGGCCTTCCAGTCCGTCCGCTTCTCCTGCCACGCGGACATCTGGCAGATGGTCCTTCGCATCCAGGACATGTCTCCAGCCCCCCCCGTTCAGACGGTCCGCGCGGTCCTGCGGTACGAGACCACAGCGTACGAGCCGAAGGCCAGCAGCCATCCGGTCAGCACCAGCACCGCACCGAGGGCCGGCGCGTGCCCGTCGGCGACCGATGTGCCGAGCTGCGCGAACCGGTTCGTCGGTGTGTAGGTGGACAGCGACCGCAGCCACTCGGGGAAGAGGCTCAGCGGGAACCACAGGCCGCCGACGACCGCGAGCGTCAGGTTGCACACCATGTTCATCACGCCTGTGGCCTGCGCGGTCAGCCGGTAGCCGTTGCCGAGGCCGAGCAGGGTGAAGGGGATCGAGCCCAGCCACAGCAGCAGCGCGATCACCGCCCACTTCCAGACGTCGAGCCGTACGCCGTTGACCAGGCCGCCCGCCACGAGGACCGCGACGATCGCGGGCAGCACGGTCACCGCACCAGTGAGCGCCCGGCCCGTCACGACCTGGCGCGGGCTCATCGGCGTGATCCGCAACTGTCGCAGCCAGCCGATGCTCCGGTCCTCGGCCACCCCGCCGCCGGTGTTGAGGGCCGAGCCCATCGCGCCGTACGCCGCCATGCCGATCATCGAGGCGGTCCGCCACTCGTTGTCGGCGCCGTCGCCGAGGTTCGTGAACAGCAGATACATCACCACCGGCATCACGACACCGCCGATCACGAAGCCGGTGTCACGCAGCGTCCGGCGCACTTCGAGCCGCAGATAGTCGAGCATCACACCGTCTCCAGGAAGGTACGGGAAGAGGAAGAGGAAGGGGCAGAGGCAGAGACAGGGGCGTCTGAGGAGGTCAGGGCGAGGAACGCGTCGTCCAGCGAGGCCGGGGCGACCTCCAGGGCGCGTATCGCGCCGCGTTCGGCGAGGGCGATCACCGTCGCGTCCGAGTCGTCGGTCCGCAGTCGCGCCCGGTCGCCGCGCACCTCCACGGAGACCACCCCGGGCAGGTCCGCCAGCCCGTCCGGGCCGGTGCCTGCGAGGTCGAAGGCGACGAGGCTGCCGCCCGCGGCCCGCTTCAGCTGCTCGGCGGTGCCGTCGGCGACGATCCGGCCGTGGTCGATGACGACGATCCGGTCGGCGTTGGCGTCCGCCTCCTCCAGATAGTGGGTGGAGAAGAGGACGGTGTGACCGCGCCGCGTGAACGCCCGCATCGAGTCCCAGAAGGCGTACCGCGCCTCCACGTCCAGCGCCGCGGTCGGCTCGTCGAGCACGATCAGCGCGGGGTTCCCGACGAGCGCGACCGCGAACCGCACCCGCTGCGTCTGGCCCCCGGAGAGCCGGTCCACGCGCCGCCCGGCCAGCTCGGCGATGCCCGCCAGCTCCAGCGCCTCGGCGACGGGCATCGGCGCGGGATACGTACCGGCCACGAACCCGACCAGCTCGCCCACCGTCACCCGCGGCACCGGCCGGCTGTCCTGGAGCATCGCGCCCACGCGCCCCGCCCGTACGGCCTCCTCCGGGCTGCCGCCGAAGAGGCGTACGACACCCTCGTCCGGCTCGTTCAGGCCCAGCAGGAGCGAGATCGTGCTGGACTTTCCGGCGCCGTTGCGGCCCAGCAGCGCGACCGTCTCGCCGCGCGCGATCTCCAGATCGACACCGTCCACGGCCCGTACCGCACCGAAGGCCTTGACCGCCCCCGCGAAGGAAACGGCCTGGTCAGCGGCCTCGCGCGTCGAGGCGTCCGCCGCCGTCTCCGTCGTGTCCGCCATCGTCCCCGTCCCCGTCTTCGTCCCCGTCTTCGTCATGGGTACGACGCTACGAATCCGGGGGCCGGCGGGGCAGATGCGCAATGTACGGACTCGGGCAGGACAAATGTCACTGCCGCTGTCACTACCGCGTCCGCGCCGCCCATCTGACATGCCGTCAGGAGTCTTCACATGTGCCGGACCCTGAGCTATACAGGTGGTCGCCGGACTGGAACGCGTTCTAGAACAGGCGGGTTCCTCGGCTCAGTGTCGACCTCGGTGCGGCCGACGGTGCGGACGGCCGCACCGGGGTCTTCCCCGCCAGCAGTCAGGAGCCCCATGCCCATCGACGTTGCCCAGGCCCTCGCGGCCGAGCCCCGGTCCGCCGGGATCGCCTGGGGTCACAAGGACGTCCAGCTCTACCACCTCGGCCTCGGCGCCGGCGCGAACCCCGACAAGGACAGCCCCGCGACGGACCCCGACGAGCTGCGCTACACCCTGGAGTCCCGGCTGCACGTGCTGCCGAGCTTCGCCACCGTCGCGGGCGCGGGCTCACCGGGCGTGATCAACAGCCTTTCCATGCCCGGTATCGACGTCAACCTCGCGCACGTCCTGCACGGCGGCCAGACCGTCACGCTGCACCGCCCGATCCCCGTCGAGGGCCGGGCGACCGCCACCGGACGGATCGCGGCCGTCTACGACAAGGGCAAGGCCGCCATCCTCGTCATGCGCACCGAAGTCGCCGACGACGAGGGCCCGTTGTGGACCAACGACGCCCAGATCTTCGTACGCGGCGAAGGGGGATTCGGCGGCGACCGCGGCCCCTCGGGCCGTCCGGAACCGCCGACAGGCGAGCCGGACAGGACAGTCGAGCGTGCGATCCGCGAGGACCAGGCGCTCCTGTACCGGCTCTCCGGCGACTGGAACCCGCTGCACGCCGACCCCGAGTTCGCGAAGCTCGCCGGCTTCGACCGGCCGATCCTGCACGGGCTGTGCACGTACGGGATGACGCTGAAGGCCGTCGTGGACACGGCACTCGGCGGCGACGTCGGCCGGGTCCGCTCCTACACCACGCGCTTCGCCGGGGTCGTGTACCCGGGCGAGACCCTGCGCATCCGCATGTGGCAGGGGGACGGCACGGTCCGCGTGACGGTGGGCGCGGCCGACCGGGACGACGCACCGGTCCTCGCCGACACCGTCGTCGAGCACAGCTGAGGGACCAGGGACTTGAGGGACTAGGGACTTACGTACGTTTCCGAGGGGAGCCGCACCATGCGCGCAGCCGTACTGCACGAGATAGGCCAGGACAAGCTGGAGATACTCGACGACGTCGAGGCGACGGGCTTCGGCCCCGGCCGGGTCAGGATCCGGGTGCGGGCCACCGGCCTGTGCCACTCGGACCTCTCCGCGATGGCCGGGGTGCTGCCGCAGCCCGCGCCGTTCGTCCCCGGGCACGAAGGGGCGGGCGAGATCCTGGAGGTGGGCGAGGGCGTCACCAACGTCAAGCCCGGCGACCGGGTCGTCGTCTGCTGGCTGCCCGCCTGCGGCGCCTGTCCCGCCTGCAAGCGCGGTCAGACCGAGCTGTGTCTCGCCGGGTTCATGAACGCGGGCACGCCCAACTTCAAGCGCCCCGGCGGCGATGTGTTCGGCTTCGCGGGCACCGGGACCTTCACCGAGGAGGTCGTCGTCGACGCGGGCTGCGCCGTGCCGATCCCGGACGACGTGCCCTTCGACATCGCCGCCCTCATCGGCTGCGGCGTCACCACCGGACTCGGCGCCGCCCTCAACACCGCCGACGTGGAAGCCGGTTCGTCGGTCGCCGTCATCGGCTGCGGAGGCGTCGGCATCTCCGCGATCCAGGGCGCCCGGCTCAAGGGCGCCGCCGAGATCGTCGCCGTCGACCCGGTCGCCTCCCGCCGCGAGGCCGCGCTGAAGTTCGGCGCCACCAGGGCCGTATCGCCCGACGAACTCCCCGACGCCAAGCAGACGGTGACCGCGGGCGAGGGCTTCGACTACGTCTTCGAGGTCGTCGGCCGCTCCGCCACCGCCCGCACCGCGTACGACAACACCCGCCGCGGCGGCACGCTGGTCGTCGTCGGCGCGGGCGCCATGGACGACCACCTCCAGCTCAACATGTTCGAGCTGTTCTTCGACGAGAAGCGGATCCTGCCGTCCATGTACGGCGGCGGGGACGTCCTGCGGTCGTACGAGCGGACCATCGCGCTCTGGCGCGCCGGACGCATCGACCTGGAGGGGCTCATCACCCACCGGGTGCCGCTGAGCGACATCAACGAGGCGCTCGACCAGATGCGTTCGGGTGTGGCGCTGCGTACGTGCATCGAGATCTGACGCCCGTGCATCGAGATCTGACGCCCGTGCGTCGAGATCCGGCGCCCGCCCGTCGAGCGCCCGTCGAAGCGGGACGTCCAACTGCCGATCCCTGAAAGGACCTTGATGTCACTGCCACTTGAGGGCCGGTCCGCGATCGTCACGGGTGCGGGCCGCGGCCTGGGCCGGGCGGAGGCGCTGGAACTGGCTCTGCTCGGCGCCGCCGTCGTCGTCAACGACTTCGGACAGCCCGGCCGGGACGGCTCCGGTGCCGCGTCCGCCACGCCCGCCGAGGAGGTCGCCGCCGGGATCCGGGCGGCGGGCGGTCGTGCCGTCGCGCACACCGGAGACGTGGCCGACCACCAACAGGCCCGGGAACTGGTCGAGTTGGCGGTCGCCGAGTTCGGACAGCTGGACATCCTCGTCAACAACGCGGGCATCCTGCGCGACCGGATGGTCTTCTCGATGTCCGAGGACGAGTGGGACTCGGTGATCCGGGTCCATCTGAAGGGCCACTTCAACACCACCCACTTCGCCGCCGCGCACTGGCGGGCCCGGTCCAAGGCGGCGGACGCGCCCGTGTACGGGCGGATCGTGAACACCTCCTCGGAGGCGTTCCTCGCGGGCTCCGCCGGACAGCCCAACTACGCGGCAGCGAAAGGCGGAATCGTCGGCCTCACCACCTCGACGGCACTGGCGCTCGCGAAGTACGGCGTCACGGCCAACGTCATCTGCCCGCGCGCCCGGACCCGGATGACGGCGGACGTCTTCGCGGGCTTCCAGGAACCGGCGGGCGACGGGTCCGAGGACCGGCTCGACCCGCTCGCTCCCGAGCATGTAGCCCCACTCGTGGGCTACTTGGCCTCGCCCGCCGCCGCACATGTCAACGGGCAGTTGCTCGTCGTGCACGGCGGAATGGTCGCGGTCGTCGAACGGCCGCGCGTGGCCGCCAAGTTCGACACCAAGCAGGACGCCTTCACGTACGACGAACTCGACGCGCTGCTCACGCCGCACTACGCGGACCGGCCGGCGGGGGAGACGTTCGCTGCGGCGGAGGTGCTGGGGCTCAAGCACGAGTGACCGGTTGTGGTGCCGCTCGCACGGAAAGGCCCCGCCCGACGAGTGTCGGGCGGGGCCGTGTGACGCTACGGACCTGAGGTCGTCAGGCCCCCGTGTCGCCGTACTCGGCGGGCTTGCGGTGCCGGCCGCGAGGGGTCGCCTCGCCCTCCTGCGCGGAGACGGGCCCCCGGTGCCGGCCGTGGCCACCGTCGTCTGCTACCTGGGCCACCGTCGCCCGCGGGTCGGTGGCCGTCGTCTCCATGGTGTTCGTGTCGCTCATGTGGAAATTCACCCCGTGTCAACAAGATCCTTCGGTACAGCGCGGGCGAGTCTAACGGGCGGGTGTGACAGTGCTGAGGGGTGGTTGGGGCTACTCGGTGGTCACTTTGAGGGGGGTGGAAGGGGGCGTCGTTTCGGCGCTCACCCGGAGAGCACGGAGTGCGCGGAGGGCCGGTGGACACTCGGTACTTACCTGCTCGACTTGGAGTGGGTTCACCTGGAGTGGAGTGGGGGGTGGGGGTGTGGCTGGGGGCGGGGGCACCGGCTGAACCGTCGCCTGAATCGCGGGCGGCATCTCGGGCTGGGCTGAGGCGTGGACCGCCACTTGGTCCGCCGGCTGGGCTGACGCCTGGTCGGCCGCCTGGTCCGTCGGCTGGGCTGCCTCGTGGTCCGCCGGCTGGGCTGTCGTCCGGACCGCTGGGCGAATGCTTTCAGCGGGAGCCCAGCCCGTCCCCTCGGCGGCCACGGGGCCGGAGCTGTCCGGGTCGATCGGGGTCAGACTGAGGGTGCTTTCCATATCCGCCGGGACCATGCAAAGGGGGCTTTCGGCAGCCGCGCCACCGGCGCCTTCGACGGGTGCGCGGCCCGCGCCCTCGTGGCTCGCGTGGTTCGTGCGCTCAGCGCCCGTGTGGCCGCTGACCTCGACGGGCGGCACGGGGCTCGCACTCTCGACGGTCGCACGGCCCGCGTGCTCGGCGACCGAGTGGCCTGCGCCCTCCGCACCCAACTGCAGCGCTGGGTCCTCGACGGCTGTCCAGCCCGCTCCCACCTGCCCGGTGCCCTCGACGGCAGTCCAACCCGTGCCCACCTGCCCCGTGCCCTCGACGGCAGTCCAGCCCGCACCCACCTGCCCCACTCCCTCGACAGGGGTCCAGCCCGTGCCCTCCCTTCGGACCGGCTCCGGGGCCTGTGCGGCGACCCAGCCCGAACCGCCCGCCGCGCCAAGCGGCCCTGCGCCAACCGGCCCCGCACCAGGGCCGGTTGGCCGTCCCGCTCCCGGCCGCCCTCCCTGTGCCAACCGACGGCCCGCGAACGCGTTCGCCATCAGGCGTCCCGTCAGCGGGGCCTGTTGGAGCGGTACGGGACGGGTCGCCGCGGACTCCGGGGGACCCGTGACCGACGACCCCCGTGACGCGTCCCCCCGCGCCTCGGCCGTACGGTCCGGATCCCCCGGGCCCCCGTCCCCCGCCCCCGTGGGCGCTCCCACCCGTGACACGCCGCACGGCACCGCCCCCGTCACGTACGGCAGATGGAGCACCCCGTCCCTGGTCCATTGGCCCGAGCCCGCCAACCATCCGTTGGGCGCGGGCAGTTGATGGAGGTACCGCTCGGCGGGACGCCACATGCCGAGCCAGCTGCCGGTGGGCCCGCCGATTCGCAGGGCGACCGCGCAGCTCTCCGGGGTGAGCACCTGCCCCGGCTGGATCGCGAACGGAGTGACCGCGCGGCCGGGCAGTTGCAGGTACTCCGGGAAGCGCACCGGCAGAGTGCTCCCCAACACGCCCCAGCCGAGCCGCTCCTGGCCGGGCGACGGAGCGTCCGAACGGATCAGGAGCAGCCCGCTGTCGGCGTCCGCGAGGAGCAGCCGGTCGTTGCTCTGCTCGGAGATCTGCAACAGCGGCGACACCTCGCCCCCGCGCTCCAGATCGACCACGACCGTCTTGGTCCGGCCGTTCAACTCCCGGTCCAGCGCGAGCAGTCGGTCCCCGCCGCCCAGCCACACCCCGCCCGAGCAGCGGCCCGGTACCTCCGCGAGGTGCTCGGGCCCGAAGGCGCCGCCCGCGACGAGCCACACGGCCGTCGAACCCCGGCCAACGGCAAGGGCGTACGCACGCGTGCCGGCCGGTGCGGGCGGCAGCAGCCGCAACTCCGTGCCCACGTCCGGGCATTCCACCGCGCCGAGCAGTACCTCACCCGTCCCCGGGCCCGTCGGATACAGCAGCGAGAACGTGTGCCGTCCGTCGACGAGGCGGTGGATGAGCACCCGCCCGTCCGCCATCGGCAGCACTTCCGTGCCGGGCTCCTCCGGCTGGTTGCCGGGCAGGGGCACGGCGTACGGCTCGGGGCCGTCCAGTGTCCAGCGCTCCGGGAACCAGGAGTCGCCGCTTCGGGCCAGGCGGGCCGCGTACGACCCGTCGACGGTGATCACGCACCCTGCTCGTGCGGCCCATTCGTTCTCGTTCACCGCCGCGGACGATGGGGTTCCCCCCTGCTCGAGCGAAGTCGAGACCTCGGGGGAGGCACAGGCCGTCATCGTTCGGTCACCTCCGGCCACGAAACCTAGTTTTCGCACGCACAGGCGTGGGACCGGCAGGTGACCGCTTCACACATAAGAGTGGCCCGTTTCTGATTCGCCTGAGGGAACGGGGGCGGGTGTGCTGAGCGGCGCTGGGGCGGTTTATGGTTAGGGCTGCCTAAGTGGCGTCTGAGGGCTGCCTGTGGGGTTCCTGAGTTCCCCGCCGTGCCCCTCGTGCGCCACCTGGGGCAGGGCCCGACGCCGACCTCGACCCCGGGCCCGATCCCGAACCAGATCATGAACCACCGGAGTGTGTGCCTGATGTCCCTACGACGCCGCGGTTCCGCCGCCGTCGCCCTCGCCGTGGCGGCCGCTCTCTCGCTCGCCGCCTGCGGTTCGGGCGACTCGGACTCGGGTTCCGGCTCCGGAAAGTCCGACAACGGCGCCGGCAGCAAGTCCGTCGCCACCGGCGGCGAGGACTTCGCGAAGGCGGCCGAGGAGACGGCCAAGATGGGGACCACGGCCAAGGCCGGCGAGTTCCCGCGCACGATCAAGCACGCGATGGGCGAGACCGAGCTGAAGGCCCAGCCCAAGCGCGTGGTCGTCCTCGACGTCGGCGAGCTCGACAACGTCGTCTCCCTCGGTGTGAAGCCCGTCGGCTGGGCGCCCACCGAGGGCTCGGACGGGATCCCCTCGTACCTGAAGAAGGACGCGGGCAGCCCCAAGGACATCGGCACGATCAACGCCCTCAACCTGGAGGCGATCGCGGGCCTGAAGCCCGACCTGATCCTCGGCAGCGAGCTGCGCGCCGCCAAGCTCTACCCGCAGCTCTCCAAGATCGCCCCCACCGTGTTCTCCATCCGTCCGGGCTTCACCTGGAAGGAGAACTACCTCCTCAACGCGGCGGCGCTCGACAAGACCGCCGAGGCGAAGACGCAGCTCGCCGCGTACGAGAAGAAGGCCAAGGCCCTCGGCGACGAACTCGGCCCCGACAAGCCGACCGTCACCATGCTCCGCTACCTGCCGGGCATGATCCGCCTCTACGCGAAGGCGTCCTTCATCGGCACGATCCTTGAGGACGTCGGCATCCCGCGCCCCAAGAACCAGCAGATCAACGACCTCGCGGCGGAGATCAGCCCGGAGAAGATCGACGACGCCGACGCCGACTGGATCTTCACCGGCGTCTACGGCGACGCCAGGAAGACCGACCGCGCCACCGCCGAGGACAACCCGCTCTGGAAGAAGCTCGGCGCGGTCGAGGACGGCCAGGCCAAGGACGTACCCGACGAGACCTGGTACCTCGGCCTCGGCGTCACCGCGGCCGGTGAGGTCCTCGACGACCTCAAGGGCTTCCTCGCCAAGTAGGACGACGACCGCACGGCCACCTCGCCGAGCGGCCGGGGCGGGGCGGACAGCCGGACGGACAGCCGGACGGACAGCCGTACAGTCGCCCGCTGCGGGGTCGGCCGGTCACAGCTGGTCAAGTAACCCGCGACCGGTGGGGCACGGACACAAGGCAGGTAGCCTTTTGTTCGTGCCCCGTCTGTCTGAAGTCATCGCCGCGCTCGACGCTCTCTGGCCCCCCGCGAGCGCGGAGGACTGGGACGCGGTCGGGACGGTCTGCGGAGACCCCGACCAGGAGGTCTCCCGCGTACTCTTCGCCGTCGACCCGGTCCAGGAGATCGTGGACGAGGCGGTGAAGCTGGACGCCGACCTGCTGGTCACCCACCACCCGCTCTATCTGCGCGGTACGACGACGGTCGCGGCCTCGAACTTCAAGGGCCGCGTCGTGCACACCCTCATCAAGAACGACATCGCGCTGCACGTCGCCCACACGAACGCCGACCGCGCCGACCCGGGCGTGAGCGACGCCCTCGCCGGAGCCCTGGACCTCCGCGTCGTACGCCCCCTCGTGCCGGACCCCACCGACGCCGACGGCCGCCGGGGCCTCGGCCGGGTCTGCGAGCTGGACCATCCGCTGACCGTCCGCGAGTTCGCCGCCCGCGCCGCCGCGCGGCTGCCCGCCACCGCGCAGGGCATCCGCGTCGCGGGCGACCCCGAGGCGCTGGTGCGGACCGTCGCGGTCAGCGGCGGCTCCGGCGACAGCCTCTTCGCCGACGTACGCGCCGCCGGCGTGGACGCCTTCCTCACCGCGGACCTGCGCCACCACCCGGCGTCGGAAGCCCGCGCCCACAGTCCCCTCGCGCTGCTCGACGCGGCGCACTGGGCCACCGAGTGGCCCTGGTGCGAGCTGGCCGCCGCCCAGCTCGACGAGATTTCCGACCGTCACGGCTGGGACCTGCGGGTCCACGTCTCGAAGACGGTCACCGACCCGTGGAACTCCCACTCCCCTTCACCTGGAGCCCCCAACTGAACGCCGCGCCCGCCGACCAGATCCGACTTCTCGACGTCCAGTCCCTCGACGCCCGCCTGCAGCAACTCGCGCACAAGCGGAGGTCGCTGCCCGAGCACGCCGAGATCGAGTCGCTGACCAAGGACCTCACGCAGCTGCGGGACCTGCTCGTCGCCTCGCAGACCGAGGAGAGCGACTGCTCCCGCGAGCAGACCAAGGCGGAGCAGGACGTCGACCAGGTGCGCCAGCGCGCCTCCCGCGACCAGCAGCGCCTCGACTCGGGTGCCGTCACGTCCCCCAAGGACCTGGAGAACCTCCAGCGCGAGATCGCCTCCCTCGCCAAGCGCCAGGGTGACCTGGAGGACGTCGTCCTGGAGATCATGGAGCGCCGCGAGTCCGCGCAGGAGCGGGTCGCCGAACTGACCGAGCGGGTCTCCTCCGTCCAGTCGAAGATCGACGACGCGACGGCCCGCCGGGACGCCGCGCAGGAGTCCCTCGACGGCGAGGCCGCCTCGGCGACGAAGGAGCGCGAGGTCATCGCGGGCTCCGTCCCCGCCGACCTGCTCAAGCTCTACGAGAAGCTCCGCGAGCAGCAGGGCGGCGTCGGCGCGGCCCGCCTCTACCAGCGCCGCTGCGAGGGCTGCCGCCTGGAGCTCAACATCACCGAGGTCAACGACGTGAAGGCGGCCTCCCCGGACACGGTCCTGCGCTGCGAGAACTGCCGCCGCATCCTGATCCGCACGTCGGAGTCGGGTCTGTAGGCGTCTGTAGGCGTTTGTAGGGGTCTTTCGAGGCCTGTTCCGGTCTGTAAGGAGCTTCGGCTTGCGGGAGTTGATCGTCGAGGCGGACGGGGGTTCCCGGGGAAACCCGGGGCCCGCGGGCTACGGAGCCGTGGTCATCGACGCGGCAACGGGGGAGACGCTGGCCGAGGCCGCGGAGTACCTCGGCGTCACCACGAACAACGTCGCCGAGTACAGCGGCCTCGTCGCAGGTCTCCGCGCGGCCCGCGACCTCGACCCCACGGCCACCGTGCGGGTCCGCATGGACTCCAAGCTCGTGGTCGAGCAGATGTCGGGCCGCTGGCAGATCAAACACCCCGCCATGCGCCCCCTGGCAGCTGAGGCCCGCGCCATCCTCCCGCCCGACCGGGTCACGTACGAGTGGATCCCCCGAGCCGAGAACAAGCACGCGGACCGCTTGGCGAACGAGGCGATGGACGCGGGGAAGAGGGGCGAGCAGTGGTCGCCGTCGCAGTCGACGGCGGACCTGGACGCGGGGGCCGCCGCGAGGTCGGCAGCGCCCCGTAAGGGGCGCGGGGAACCGCGCGACCAGCCACGACCGACCCCCACCCGGACAACTCCCGCCACCACCCCCGACACCGACGACATCCGAGCCGCGCGGAACGTGGCCTCCGAGGCGCCGGCCACCGGAGCCGGAGCCGCACCCCCGGACCTCGGCACCCCCACGACCTTCGTACTGCTCCGGCACGGCGAGACCCCCCTGACCCCCCAGAAGCGGTTCTCAGGAAGCGGCGGCAGCGACCCCGCACTGTCGGACACGGGCCGCCACCAGGCCGACCGCGTCGCGACCGCACTCGCCGCCCGCGGGACCGTACAGGACGTCATCGCGTCCCCCCTCGCCCGCTGCCGCGAAACCGCAGCGATCGTGGCGGCCCGGCTCGGACTGGGCGTACGGATCGAGGACGGGCTCCGCGAGACGGACTTCGGGGCATGGGAGGGCCTGACGTTCGCAGAGGTCCGCGACCGCTACTCGGACGACATGAGCGCCTGGCTGAGTTCCCCGGACGTCGAACCCACCGGCGGCGGCGAGAGTTTCGAGGCGGTGGCCCACCGGGTGGCCGCGGCCCGCGACAAGCTGCTCGCGGCGCACACCGGCCGAACCGTGCTCCTCGTCTCCCACGTCACGCCCATCAAGACCCTCGTACGGCTGGCCCTGGGCGCCCCGCCGGAGGCCCTGTTCCGCATGGAACTGTCGGCGGCCTCGCTGTCGGTGGTGGCGTACTACGGGGACGGCAACGCGAGCGTGCGGCTGCTCAACGACACGTCACCGCTGCGCTGAGCCACTGAAGGGGCGCGCCTCAGCCGAGGGTGCGTCCCAAGCCCGCGGCCTCCCTTGCCAGGGTTTCCACCCTTGCCCAGTCCCGGGCCGCGATCGCATCCGCCGGGAGCATCCAACTTCCGCCCACGCACAGGACGTTGGGCAGGGCCAGGTACTCCGGTGCGACGGCCGGACCGATGCCCCCGGTCGGGCAGAAGCGGGCCTGAGGGAGCGGCCCCGCAAGGGACTTGAGGTACGCCGTACCCCCCGCCGCCTGGGCCGGGAAGAACTTCATGTCGCTCACGCCCCGCTCCAGCAGAGCCACGACCTCAGACGTCGTGGAGACCCCCGGCAGGAACGGGACCCCGGACGCCTTCATGGCATCGAGCAGTACGTCCGTCCAGCCCGGGCTCACCAGGAAGCGCGCCCCGGCGGCCACCGACTGCGCCACCTGCTCCGGCGAGATGACCGTGCCGGCCCCGACCACTGCCTCCGGCACCCCGTCGGCGATCGCCCGGATCGCGTCGAGCGCCACCGGCGTCCGCAGCGTCACCTCGATCGCGGGCAGCCCGCCCGCGACGAGCGCACGGGCCAGCGGCACGGCGTCCGCGACGTCGTCGACGACGACCACGGGGACGACGGGCGCCAGTTCGAGCACGGACGAGGACAGCGACGACGAGGGCAGCGGCGAAACCATGCGCTCATCCTGCCCGCGCCACTCATCATGCGCAAAGGCCGTTGCGCATGCTGCAATAGCCAGCTTGCGTGCTCAGTAAGTCATCGCGCCTACTCAGTGAATCTCGTCCACCAACACGTCCAGCATCCAAGCCCGCCCCGCCCCCGCAGGAGCAGCCGCCTCCACCGCGTACCCGAGATCCCGCAGCGCCTCCACCAGCTCGGCGGGCCCCGAAGGCACGGCACCGGACTGCATGAGGCTGCGGACGATGCGGCCCTTGGTCGCCTTGTTGAAGTGGCTGACGACCTTCCGGGTCGGCGCGTGCAGCACCCGTACGCTCGCCGTGCGCCCCGCGACCTCCCCCTTCGGCTTCCACGCGGCCGCGTACGCCGAGGACCGCAGGTCGAGCACGAGCCCGTTCCCGGCCGCCTCGGGCAGCACGGCGGCCATCGGCGCCCGCCAGTGCGCACCCAGCGCCCCGAGGCCCGGCAGCTTCACACCCATCGAGCAGCGGTACGAGGGAATCCGGTCCGTCACCCGGACCGCACCCCACAGCCCCGAGAAGACGAGCAGCGAGCGCGCCGCCCGCCGCTTGGCCGCAGTGTCGAGCGAGGCCAGGTCGAGGGCGTCGTACAACACCCCCGTGTAGATCTCCCCGGCGGGCCGCGCCCCCGCGGTCCGCAGCTCCGTGTTCTTGGCGACCTCGCCGCGCAGGCCCTCGCTCAGCCCGAGCACCTCACGGGCCTTCTCCTCGTCGCCCGCACAGAGTTCGACGAGCTCCTCGAACACAGCCTGCCGCGCCTCGGCGAGCCCCGGCAACGACAGCGACTCCGGCTTCAACGGCGCGCCCCGCCCGGAGGGAGCCTTTCCTTCGGACGGCGGCAGCAGCACAAGCACGGCGGTTCTCCCTGGGGCGTTCGGTACGGCATTCGGTACGGCGTTCAATAGGGCATTCGGTACGGCGTTCGGTACGTGAAAGGGGTACGCGCAAGCCTACGGGGTGCCGCCCGCCCCACCCCGCCATACGCTCGCGGTATGCCCCGCCGCCAGATACGTGTGACCGGCGCAGCCGAGGCGCCCCTGCGGGCCGCGCTGCGCGCACTGCGCACCGAACTCGACGTACCCGAGGCCTTCGGGCCGCAGGTGCTCGCCGAGGCGGAACGGGCCGCCCGTGAACCGACGCTCCCGGCGTACGACGCGACGGACATCCCCCTCTTCACCATCGACCCGCCGACGTCCACCGACCTCGACCAGGCGATGCACCTGTCCCGCCGCCCGGACGGCTACCGCGTGCGGTACGCCATCGCCGACGTCGCGGCTTTCGTCGTACCGGGCGGTCTCCTGGACGCGGAGGCACACCGCAGGGTCACGACCCTCTACTTCCCGGACGGGAGGATCCCCCTCCACCCGCCGCTGCTGAGCGAGGGCGCAGCGAGCCTGCTCCCGGACCAGACCTGCCCGGCCGTCCTGTGGACCATCGACCTGGACGCGGACGGCCGCCCCACAGCCACCGACGTCCGCCGCGCCCTCGTCCGCAGCCGCGCCAAGCTCGACTACGAGTCCGTGCAGAAGCAGCTCGACACGGGCACCGCCGAGGAACCGCTCGCCCTCCTCAAGGACATCGGACTCCTGCGCGAACAACAGGAAGTGGCCCGCGGCGGCATCTCCCTCAACGTCCCCGAGCAGGAGATCACCGAGCGCGACGGCACGTACGAACTCGCCTACCGCGCCCCGCTCCCCGCCGACGGCTGGAACGCGCAGATCTCCCTCCTGACGGGCATGGCCGCGGCCGAACTGATGCTCGCGCACGGCACGGGCGTGCTGCGCACACTCCCGGCAGCGCCGGACGGTGCGGTCGGCCGATTGCGGCGTACAGCCCGGGCACTGCGCATCGACTGGCCGCACCACGTCTCGTACGCCGAGCTGATCCGTTCCCTCGACCCGCACCTGCCCCACCACGCGGCCTTCCTCCAGGAGTGCACGACGCTGCTGCGCGGCGCGGGCTACACGGTCTTTCGTGGCCGTGTCACCCCGGACCTCACCACCCACGCCGCCGTGGCCGCGCCCTACACCCACTGCACGGCCCCGCTCCGCCGCCTGGTCGACCGCTACGCCTCGGAACTGTGCCTTGCGGCGGCAGTCGGGGAGGAACCGCCGGAGTGGGTGCTCGCCGCCCTCGACGACCTGCCGAAGCGGATGGCCGAGGGCACCCGCCGTGCGGGCACGGCCGAGCGCGAGTGCGTCGACATCGTCGAGGCGGCGCTGCTCAAGGACCGCGTCGGCGAACTCTTCGACGGCACCGTCGTGGACGTACAGGAACGTGAACCCACCGTGGGAACCGTCCAGTTGGAGTCCCCCGCCGTCGTCGCCCGTATCAAGAGCGAGGAGGGGGCCGAGAAGCTGCCGCTGCCTCTGGGGGAGCGCCTGCGGGTACGGCTCACACAGGCCGACCCGGGCTCGGCGAAGGTGCTGTTCGCTCCCGCGTGAGTTCCTACGCGGGCCGTTGAGTCGGCTCCAGAGCGGTGCGTATCTCCCGTACCAGCGCCTCGGGTTCGTCGGCGTGGAAGCGGATCATGGTTACGTCCTTGGGGCGCCCGAGGAAGGTGAAGTGCCGTACGGGGGAGGAGAGTTCGAGTGTGATCGTGGTCTGCGCGCCGATGGCCAGGTCGAGTCGGCCGTCGCGCTTCTCGTGCGTGGTGACCAACTCGCGGCGTACGGAGGAGATCGCGGCGAGCGGGACGCGCACGTCGACGTGGGCGGCGCGGCGGATACGCAGGAAGGCCTCGTCCTCGTCCCCCGTGTCGTCCAGTACGTGCGGCCGGGTCACGGACGCCGCGTGCATGCCGACGATCAGCAGCAGTGTGTAGACATCGAGCGCGAACACGACCCGGTGGACGGCGGGATGGTTCCGCAGAAGCACCGCCATACAGACGCTTTCGAGGACGGACACGAACCCGAAGCCGAACATCATCGCGCCCTGACCGCGCCCGTACGAGAAGGCCCGCCCACGCCCGATGCCGTGCGGCCGCCGGGCCACCCACCGGGCGATGCTCGCCAGCAACCGCACCTCGTGGGCGACGAGGTGCCGCACGGTCCGAAGGGTCCGCACGGCGCCGGTCGCCAGCACACCGCCGGCCGGGGTGCTGCCCGCCGTCGTCACCGTGTCCGCCGCCGCGCTCATCGCGCACGCTCCACGAGCAGTTCGATCGTCCGGCGGACCGCCGCGGCCTGCGCGGGGGCGAAGTCGTCGAGAAAGGCGCGGAAGAAGCTGCCGTTGCCGGTCATGTCGGTTCCCTCCAGGTCGAGTTGGCCGAGGCCCATGCCCTCCAGGGCCTCGTCGGGCAGGCAGTCGGCGAGGGCGCGGGCGGCCTGCTCGACGCGGGGGTCGGCCGGGTCGACGTCGACGAGCGCGTCGAGTTGGGCGTACGCCTCGTGCGCCCGCTCCAGGGCGCCGGGCACGTCCGCGGTGGCGCGCAGTGCGGACAGCAGCTGCTCACGGTCCTCCGGGGCGGCGACCGTTTCGAGGAAGGCGATCATCTCGCGGTCCTTCGCGGCCATCGCCGGTTCCGGGCTCCGGGTCAACTCGCCGAAGATCGCGGCCAGTTCGGGAGACACGGGCCCTTCGGCGGTCAGCCCGCTCCCGTCCAGCAGGGCGCGCAGCCGCAGCCGCCGCTCCCGGATTGCCGCCTCCTGGCGGGCCAGGTCGTCGTCGAGCTCCGCGAGCACCTCGGCGAGATCGCGCCCCGCGTCGTCCGCGAGGGCGTCCCGCACCTCGGCTAGACCGAGCCCCAGCTCGGTCAGCCGTTTGATCCGGGCGAGCATGACCGCGTGCCGCAGGCCGTAGTCGCGGTAGCCGTTGGAGCGCCGCTCGGGTTCGGGCAGCAGCCCGAGGTGGTGGTAGTGCCGGACGGTCCGCGTCGTGACGCCGACGGTCGCGGCGAGTTCTCCGATCCGCATGCTCTCAGTAGAAACGTTGACGTTGCGGCAGGGTCAAGTGGCGACCTTCCCGGCGGGTTGCGGGACACCCATTGACGGCTAACACCGTTAGCCGTACGGTCATGGCTAACGGTGTTAGCCAGGTGCCCGTGGCCAGCTCGCCGCCCAGCCCGACAGCCAGCCGCAGGAGGCAGCAATGAGCAACGCAGCAATGAGTACGATCACCGCGCCCGGCACCGCCGAGGCCGCGGACGCCGACGGCACGGCCACCGCTCCCCGGCGCCGCAGCGTCCTCTCGGTCATCCGCCGCACCGCCTGGCTGCTGAACGCGCTCTTCTGGTCGGCCTTCGCGGTGCTGGAAGCCGTGAACCACGGCTGGCTCGCGGGACTCCTGGCCGTCGCGTTCTTCATAGCGCCTGACCTGACGTTCCTGGTCGGCATCGGCGAAGCGCGCGGGATGGCGAAGGGCCGCCTCCAGCCCCGAGCGGTCCCGTACTACAACGCCGCCCACCGCGCGCTCGTCCCACTCGCCCTCATGACGCTGTACGCCTTCGGACCGGTCCCCTGGGCCCCGGCCTTCGCGGCCCTGTGCGGCTGGCTCGCCCACATCTCGTACGATCGCGCCTTCGGCTACGGCCTGCGGACGAAGGAGGGCTTCCAGCGTGACTGACGGGCAGGGCGACCGAGGTGCCGACGGGCGGGGCACTCAAGTCGGTGACGGGCGGGGTCCTCAGGGCGGCTGGGGCGCCCAGGGCGGTGGGCCCGGTGGGCTCTCCCCGCGGGCCCGTTCGATCGTGGCGGCGGCCCGGGCGCTCCTGGAGGAGTCAGGCCCCGCGGCGCTGACCATGCGGGCCCTCGCCGACCACCTGGGCATCAAGGCCCCATCCCTCTACAAGCACTTCCCCGACAAGTCGGCCGTAGAGGTCGAGCTGATCGCGCAGATGCTCGCCGAGTCCGCGGCGGCGCTGGAGGAGGCCGAGGCCCGGGCCCCGGGCTCGATCCCGGCCCTGGCCGAGGCGTATCGCGCGTACGCCCTCGAACACCCCCACCTCTACTGCCTGGCCACCGAGCGCCCCCTGCCCCGCGCCTTCCTCCCACCCGGCCTGGAGGACCGCGCCGCCGCACCCCTCGTCCGGGCCTGCGGCGGCGACATGGACCTGGCCCGGGCGACCTGGGCGTTCGCCCACGGGATGGTGATCCTGGAGATCCACGGCCGCTTTCCGGACGACGCCGACCTGGCCGGGGCATGGAAGAAGGGCACGGGGGCGTTGCACCCCTGAGGAGGTACGACGCCATGGGGGCACGGGGTGATGGTGAGCGCGCGGATGGGCTTCGCCGGCCGGGCGAGTACGGGCAGGCGGCTGGCCGCGAACCGGTGAGTGGCGGTGAGCCAGCGACTGGCCGTGAGCCGATGGGCGGGCGCGAGCAGGCAGTCTGGACCCGGGCGACCCTCGGCCGAAGCGGCCGCCCCCTCGACCTCCTCACCGCCCGCTTCGACCGTCACCGCTACGCGCCGCACGCCCACGAGGAGTTCACCATCGGAGTCTGCGTCGGCGGCTCCGAGATCATCGACTACCGAGGCGGCCGGATCGAGACGGGCCCCGGCTCGATAGTCGTTCTCGCCCCCGGCGAGACGCACACCGGCGGCCCGGCGGCATCCGACGGCTACGCCTACCGCGCCCTGTACGCAGAGGTCCCCCTGCTCACGGAGGGCACGTACGGCATCCCGCATTTCCGCGACCCCATCATCGACGACCCCGAACTGGCCACCGCCCTCCGCGTCACGCACACCGAACTGAGCGTCTGCCCGGACCCGTTGGAGGCGGAGTCCCGCATCCCATGGCTGCTCACGGCCCTCTCCCGCCGCCACTCCACGGCCCGCCCAGTGTGCGACAGAATCCCGGGCGCGGACCGAATAGCCGAGACGGTCCGAGCCCGTTTGACGGACGAACTCCTCTCCCCACCCTCCCTCTCCGCCCTGGCCGCGGACCTGGACCTGTCCCGCTACCAACTGCTCCGAGCCTTCCGTACGAGCACGGGGATGCCCCCGTACACCTGGCTGGCCCAGCACCGCGTGAACCGGGCCCGCTGCCTACTGGAGAAGGGCCACCGCCCGGCCGAGACAGCGGCGCTGGTCGGCTTCGCGGACCAGGCGCACCTGACGCGCTGGTTCCGCCGGGTACTGGGCGTGACCCCGGCGGCGTACCGCAACAGCGTTCAAGACACCCACCGCTGACCCGGCCGAGACTGCGCGCATGACTGCACGCGGCTGGTTTCTCTTCTCCCTGATGGGAGTGCTCTGGGGCATCCCCTACCTGATGATCAAAGTGGCGGTGGACGGTGGCATGTCCGCGTCCATGGTGGTGTTCGCCAGATGCACACTGGGCGCGGCCCTACTGCTCCCCTTCGCAATCCGCCAGGGAAACTTGGTGGGAGTCGTACGAGCGCACTGGCGCCCCATGCTGGCCTTCGCCTGCATAGAGATCATCGGCCCCTGGTGGACCCTGACAGACGCCGAACGCCACCTCTCCAGCTCGACGGCGGGCCTGCTGATCGCGGGCGTACCGATCGTGGGCGTACTCCTGGCCCGCTACTTCGGAGACACGGAACGCTTGGGCGCTCGCCGCATGTCCGGCCTGGCGCTGGGCCTGGCCGGCGTGGCGGTCCTGACGGCCCCACACCTGACAGGCGGAAACGCCCGCGCCCTGACGGAGATGCTGGTGACGGTGGTGGGCTACGCGACGGCCCCGCTGATCATGGCCCGCTACCTGAAGCCGGTCCCGACCCTGCAACTGATAGCCCCGTGCCTGCTCCTGGCGGCGCTGGTATACGCCCCGGCCGCGGCGCTGACGTGGCCGTCACAGGCCCCCTCTTCGTCGGTGCTGGCGTCGCTCTCGGGCCTGGGGGTGATCTGCACGGCCCTGGCCTTCGTCGTCTTCCTGGAACTGATCAGGGAGGCGGGCCCGACGCGGGCGGTGGTCTTCACGTACGTCAACCCGGCGGTGGCGGTGACGGCGGGCGTGCTGTTCCTGGACGAGGAGCTGACGGCGGGAGTGGTGGCGGCGTTCACCCTCATCCTCCTGGGCTCGTTCCTGGCGACGGCGGGCTCCGACCGCTCGCGTTCCGGGCCGGGCCGCGAGCCCGGTACCATGGTCGACACGGCAGACGAGCCGGGCGGACGGCCGCGTGGAGTCCCCTTCGGGGGCGCTTCCCGAGGAACGTCCGGGCTCCAAAGGGCAGGGTGGTGGCTAACGGCCACCCGGGGTGACCCGCGGGACAGTGCCACAGAAAGCAAACCGCCAGGGACCTCGGTCCCAGGTAAGGGTGAAACGGTGGTGTAAGAGACCACCAGCGCCTGAGGCGACTCAGGCGGCTAGGTAAACCCCACCCGGAGCAAGGTCAAGAGGGGCGCGGTAACACGTGCCCTGCGCGGACGTTCGAGGGCTGCCCGCCCGAGTCCGCGGGTAGACCGCACGAGGCCGGCGGCAACGCCGGCCCTAGATGGATGGCCGTCTCCCCGGCCGCCGCGAGGCGACCGGGAGACAGAACCCGGCGTACAGCCCGACTCGTCTGCCGCCACCTGGCTTTGCCTTGGAACGGGCCTCTGATCTGTGATGGAGGCCCGGTCCGGTCTTTCGGGGACTTGCCTCCCCGTTGACCTGAGCCTATTAGCGTTCTGTGAACGGGTGTCGCTGCCCCTGACCTGCCCGAGGGCCGCCGGTCGGGGAGTCGGTGGACAAGCGTGCAGCGGGCGTGCCGAGCAGTGGACGAGCGCGCTCACGAGAACCGGCCTGTCGCGCCGGAGGCAAGGGACGACTGAGGGTCTGTGTCTCTTGGGCTGTTGACAGCAACGCTGTTGGGGGAGTTTCACAAATCGGGCGGGCTCAGCTGGCGACTGGTGAAGAATCAGCTGGGTGGACAACGAGATTCAGCTGATCAGCGACGGTGACGGACTGACGGTCATAGGGAGTGAGGCGGATGTCGAACATTTCCTCGTCTCGGAGGGACTGTCGTCGAAGGGCCTCGGATTGCGACGGCTCAAGTCCGTCGCCGGTACCGGGGCTGTGGTCGCGCAGGCAGGTTCGGACATTGCCGCCGAATCGGCTTGCTGGGTGAAGCTGACCCGGGAGTCGGCACGGGTCGTCAAGAAGTACGGGCTGAGGGAAAGCTCGAAGACGGGCCTCAGCACCGGTGTGGTGAAGGGGCCCAAGGGCCAGGTCAGGGGTTTCGTCGAATTCGCGAGCGGGCGCCGATCGCTTCTGGGTAACCCAGCGGTTCTCGCTCGTGCTGCGGGGATCATGGCGCAGCTCGCGATGCAGCAGACCATGGACGAGATCACCGACTATCTCGCCACGATCGACGAGAAGGTCGAGGACGTGCTCCGCGCTCAGCAGGACGCCGCGTTGTCGGACATGGTCGGAGCGGAGCTCGTGATCGAGGAAGCCATGACCATCCGGGAGCAGGTGGGCCGGGTTTCCGAGATCACGTGGTCGAAGGTGCAGGCCACGCCGGGGGCGATTGCGGCGACCCAGGTGTACGCGTTGCGTCGGCTCGACGCACTCGCGGAGAAGATGGAGAGCAAGGCCAAGAGATGGGCTCGATCTGGCCGCCTCGCCAAGGCCTCGCTGTCTTCCTACATCGCTTCATACCTTGTTCACCGTGACGAGTCCCGTGCATACGATGGTGAGTTGATCAGGGCCGGGGTGAGCAGGATGACCGGGGGATGTGCGGCGAGGGCGGCGGATCCGGGCGTGGCATCGACGGCGTACTTGGCCTGTGCAGGTCGGCCTTGGTGACGAAGGGCTGTGTAGGCGGGGCCGAAAGACTCGGTGCGGGACAACGTCGATTCCAGGGTGGCCCGTTTTGGCGCGGGGGACAGTGACCTGCGCGCACCGTGAACCGGGTGCCATGCAATCGGTGAGTCCGTGGGCCTGGTCTCCGAGGAACTAAGGAAAGAAGTAACGGAGTTGGGCGGGGCGGCGAGAACTGGGGACGTGTAAGCCGGAAGCTGGTACTGGCGCGCTACCATCCCCCTGAGCCTGGCTCGGTGTGGTGGCAGGCGGTTCGGGGGAGTGGATGGCATTCGCACAACCAGAGCGGGCAGAGTTACCGTCTCCGGCACGATCGCCGCGGCTGGCGGTGCTCCGCCCTGCCATGGGCTTGCTCGGTCTCCTGGATCGGGACCCCACCGGGGAGAGGTCCTACTCTCAGAGCTGTCGTGACTGGCCCGAAGTCAAATCGCATTTAGCGATCCTGCTCGCTCCTCCGGACCGGCAGAACGATGAACCTGGCCGCGATGAAACTGGCCAGGAGGATCGGCAGCGGATCTGGGGACTGGGGATCGTGCGTCCCGCTCACGAGACCGACTGGGACCGAAAGGTCTTCGTCACTCATGCTCGAAGGTTGCGAGAGCCGGTTCCTGTCTCAGAGCTCTGGTCCGCTGCTGGAGCCGGGGATGACTCACTCTCCCGGTCGTTACCGGAAAGCGGCCCTGCCACGGTCGGCGCAGACGTCGTGTTAGCCGGTCTCCAGCGGATCTCCGCTGCCGTAGCAGCGGAAGTCCAGAGGCTGACGCCTTTGCTCGACGATGTCGAAGGCTCGACCGAACAGGAGCTCCGCTGGCGCGATGAGCGTGATGCGCTGCTGCTCTTCGCCAAGACGGCCGGGATGACCGCGAAGGATTTCACACGGGCACACCCCTGGGACAGGACAGCCGCCGAGGAGAGCTACATCAGCGGGCTCACCGGGGTTGCGGTGCAGCCGACGTTCGACGACAAGCGCGAACGGGTGGCGGAGCGGCTCAGCGGTATCGGGGTCACCGTCATGAAGGCGTTCACGAGCCGTGACAATCGCCGAAGTTATGACCTGGAAGCCACGTCGATCATCAATCCGAGGGTGGTCGGCGGTGCGGAGGGCTCCCTCGACGCCTTCTACTACCACTACGACACCGGGACGCTTGTCGTGTTGCGCTACTTGAGTCCCGGGCCGAACGGGACCTTCTCGCCCGATGCCCGGCGCAGCCTGGACGAATTGCACGGCCGAGTCCACAGGCCGGAACAAGGTGCTCGGCGCAGGACCGACGATTACTGCTTGCTGGACGACCCCCTCTTCCTCCGCATTCATGAGCAGGTGGCTTTCACCCATACTCTGCACCGGACGAGCTCCGGCGCGATCTACCCCTACAGCCAGTTCGCAGCTGCGATCCCGGTCGCGGTGGAGACCGGTCTCCCCGATTCTTCCGTCGACGCGCTCACCCGCCACCTGGTACCGACCGACTTCGCAAGCCTGGTCCGCGACGGTTGGTTCGGCGCTCGCGGCGTGCCCTTGGAGATAGCCTCGGACTCGGTGAAGGCCTCCGTCGAGACGGTCGGCGCGGCTCTGGTGGTCGTCGACTTCAACGGGCGGCCGCGTGGCAACGGTGCGGGGCTCGGCATACGGGCTTAGGCCAAATCACAGGACACCATTAAGGGGGAGAGCGGCTAATCATGGTCACCTCGGGGGCGGACACACCTCGCCAGGTCACGCAGGTCCGCGAGCAGTTGCACGAGACGTTTGACGGGGTGATAGACGACAGCGACATCGCTCACTTCCGAGGTGACAATTACGAACAGCGTTTCCTCTCTCGCGCCCTTGCAGCCCTCGCCGTACGACGCGTGGCCAAGTGCAGCGTGGCCGAGGCGGCCCGGTTCGTCACGGATGGCATCGCGGACCAGGGAATGGACGCCATCGCCCCCCTGCCAGACAGCCAGCGGGCTCTGCTCGTCCAGGCGAAGTGGAGCGACAAGGGCACGGCGACCTTCGACGTAGGCGCCGCCAAGGCGATGGTGGACGGCCTGAACCGTATCGAGAACGAGTTGTACGACCAGTTCAACCAGCGTGCCGGCGCGCTCGCCCTGGAGGCCAGGCCGTTCATCATCAACGAGAGAGCCACTCTGGTCATCGCGCTGATGGGCACTGTGGCGCCCTCTCCACCCGCACGCGAGGTTCTCGACAACGCTCTCGACGAGTTCAACAAGCATGGCGCCCGCATGAGCGTCGAGGTGCTGTACGCCGCCGACTTCCATGATCAGATCCATGCGGATCTTCGGCCGGAGCCTATCTGTCTGGACGTACGCCTTGACGACTGGTACCAGCAACAGGGACCACTAGAGGCCTATCAGGGGACGGTCTCCGCCGAGAGCGTCGCCGAGTGGTACGAGACGCACGGTACCGGTCTGTTCGAGCAGAATCTCCGGGCCCCGCTCGGGCCCACCGTCACCAATGCGGAGATCGGTCTGACCCTTACCTCCGATCCGACCAGATTCTGGCACCTGAACAACGGCATCACCATGATCTGCGACTCGCTCACGGCGAAGAACGACAGCGCCAGGGCACCGCAGAGCAAGCCGACCACTCTCACCGTGACGGGGGCGAGCATCGTCAACGGCGCGCAGACGGTACGGGCGGTCGCCAGAGCCATGCATGAGGACGGTGAGGCCGCGGCCAACGCCACCCTGAGCATCAAGGTCATCAACACGCACGAAGACCGGGAATTCGGAGTCCAGGTCTCGCAGGCGGCGAACCGGCAGAACGCCATCGAGCAGCGCGATCACATCGCGCTGGAACCGGTGCACCAGGCGATCAAGGCCAACCTGCGCGCCGAACTGCGCAAGCAGTACGTGATCAAGCGCGGCGAGCCGGTCGCCGCGCCCGAGACCGGTTGTTCACTGGACGAACTCGCTCTCGCACTCGCATGCCTGCACCCGGATGCGGAACAGGCTGCCAGGGCCGCCAGTTCGACGGAGAACCTCTGGGAGCAGGGCCCCAAGGGCAGCCACACCCTGCTGTTCAAACGCGAACCCTCGCCGCAGAAGGTGTGGCGCTCCGTGCTCACGCTGCGTGCGGCACGGAGCGCGGTCTACGAACTGGGCAGTGGTCAGAACAGCCGCGAGGCCGCGACCACCGAGCACGGTGGTTTTCTCGTCACCCACCTGCTCTTCCAGCATCTAGGCGCCACGAGTATCGATGACCCCGACTTCGACTGGGACAGCGAGGTCCTGGAGAAGATTCCCGCCCTCGCACCGGATCTGGTGCGTCGGCTGACGCACCAGATCGTCTCTCGCTATGGGCCACGTCCCCAGATCAGGACCACCTTCCAGACCGCGGAGACGTGTCGGGAGCTCGCGAAGCACGTCCTCGGCGACCTGGCCGATGGCGTCGCCGTTCCCGCACCTCCCGTGAAGGAGCGCAAGCCGCGTCGCCCCAACACCGTGCCGCTCCTGGTCGACCGCCGTGTCATCAAGGACGGAGCGCCTCTCCGGTACGTGGCTCTGAACGAGCCCGAGCGAGACGCCATGGAGGAGTGGCTTGTCCAGGACGAACGGCGGCGCCAGGCGACCTGGGTCAATCACCGGACCAAGTCGATCCTGTGGGCGTACGACGAGAAGCAGTACTCGCCGTCCGGGCTGGTGTCGAAGATGTGGGCGGACGCCGACTGGGGCGACCGCCCGGTTGCCAATCAGGGAACGGCTCGCTGGTTCCAGTCGGACGGCCTGAGCCTGTGGGATCTGGCTCAGCGCATCCACAGCGAAGAGGACGAGGCCGATGACGAGGCCTGACGGCGTGCACACCGGACCGGCAGGACGTCAGTAGGGGCGTGGTCCCTCGGGGCCGCGCAGCCGGGCGAGGAGATCGGCAATCTCGCGGGTCTCCTCGTCGTCCTCGCCGAGGAGGACGCACATGTCCTCGTGGAGGGCGTCGAGGACGCCTTCGGCCTCGGTGCGGCGGCCCTCGGAGAAGAGGAGGAGGCCGATGCTGCGGCGCAGGTCGAGAGCGGTCTCGGAAGCGTCCCCGTCCGCGTCGGAGACGACCTCCAGGACCTCCTGGAACTCGTGCAGGGCGGCGGTGGCCTGGCCGAGGTTGGCCCGGCAGTGGGCGGCGCGTCGGCGGCACTCCAGCGCGCTCTCGCTGGACGGCCCCGAGGTACGGGCGTAAACGGCGGCCAGCGCGTCGAACTCCGGCAAGGCACGCCGGAAGTCCTCGCCGGCCATGAGGACCGCCGCGCGCTGCCGCCGCAGACCGAGTACACGGGGGTTGTGTGCGCCGAGAGTGGTGGCCGCCGTGGCGATCACCGCCTTGAGGACGTCCGCGGCCTGGGCGAACCGCCCGTTCTCGGCGAGGTCCGCGGACCGGGCGTAGGCCTCCCGGATCGCGTCCCGGAGCGCGGTGTCGACGCGCGCCGGGGCCGGCACCGGCGCCGTCGGCTCGGATGAGGGTGCGGGCGTCGTGGTCCGCCGTAAGGGTGCGTTCGGCTGCCGGTAGACCACCGTCGGGTCGGGAACCTCGGAAGGGGAGCCGCCGTTGGTGAGGGCCACGGGTTCGGCTGCCGATCCCGGTTGCGGCAGGTGTGGCGACAGGCGTTCGTACACCGCGTATGCGTCGACGGGACGCTGCTCGGGCACCTTGGCCAGGAGGTCCAGGGTCAGCGCCTCCAGGTCCTCCGGCACCTCGGGCCGCAGGGTGCGCAGTGGCTTCGGCGGCACGTCCATGTGCTGGTGCAGGAGCTGGTAGTCGTTGTCGCCGCTGAACACCGGCTCTCCGGCGAGGAGTTCGTGCAGCACGCAGCCGAGCGCGTAGAGGTCACTCAGCGGTGTGATCTGCGCGCCGTCGATCTGCTCGGGCGGCATGTACCGGCTGGTCCCGATCCGGCTCCCGGTGGCCGTGAGCCGGGTGACGTCCGTGTGCAGCAGCTTCGCGATGCCGAAGTCCAGCACCTTGACCGTGCCGTCAGCGGCGATCAGGACGTTGTCCGGCTTCAGGTCGCGGTGCACGACCGGGATCGCGTGCGCATACGACAGTACGGTGCAGATCTGCGCCGCGATCGACGCGGCCCAGCTCACCGGGAGCCGGGCCGCCGCTCCGTCCTCCGTGCCTGCCAGCACCCCGCGCAGGGAGATCCCGCGTACGTACTCCATCACCAGGTACAGCCGGTCGTACGACGCCTCGTCGAGGACCGCGTCGAACACCTGCGGCACTCCGTGATGCCCGATCCGGGCGGTGACGCGCGCCTCGCGCTCGAAGCGGCGGGCGAACTCCTCTGCCTGCGCGGGTGTTGCGACGACGTCGGGCCGGATGAGCTTGACCGCGATCTCCCGGTCGAGGACGGCGTCGTAGCCGCGCCAGACCGTGCCCATACCGCCGGACTCGATCTCCTCGATCAGCTCATAGCGGCCCTGCTCGCCGATTCTCCTGGCCTGCGACACGCGTTGCGCCCCCGTCGTCCTGATGCCACGTCAGTCGATCGCTGTACACGGTACCTATTGGCGGGGCGTGCGGCAGGTGTTACAGGAGGTGGTCGGCCTTGCCGGCCTTGATGTCGGTGATGAGGGTGCGGAGGGCTTGGAGGGAGTCGGTGAGGTATCGGTCTTCTTGGCCGTTGACGGCTATGTATCCGTTGCCGTCGGCGTCCGTGCCGAGGCGGAAGCAGTTGCTCGCATCTTGGCAGAAAGGGGCTTCCCATCTGATGTCGGGCATGGCCAACTCTCCTAAAGGCTCTGGGAAATGGTGTGCATGAGATCGAGGGTCTGTTGAGGCTTGAGCGCGATCCTCTGCATCTCGTCGAGTTGCAGACGGTACTTGCACAAGTGGGCGCCTGAATAAAGGAATTCTCCTGCCGTGGTGCGGTCCAGCTGCACGGTGTCGAGCGGGGGCATCTGGCCGTGGGCGTACAGGATCGCCTGGCCCGAACCGGGGAACGCCCCTGCGGAGAAGGGGATGGCCTGGATTGTGACGTTGCCGCGGTCTGCGGCTGTCATGAGGTGACCAAGTTGGTTTCGTAGCACCGTGCGTCCACCGACTTCGATCCGTAGGGCGGCTTCGTGGATGACCAGCACGTAGTCCGGAGCCCCTGGCCGGTCGATGACCTGGTGCCTTTGTGCGCGGTGGGCGACTCTGGCCTCGAACTCCTCGGCGGGCAGCGGCGGGATGGCGGCTTGGAAGAGAGCGTGCGCGTATGCCTCGGTCTGCAACTGTCCCGGCATGTGCGTCATCGTGCTGACACGCAAGCCCTGGGCGTGCCATTCCAACTCGGCGATGTCCAAGAATGTCGTGGGCAGGAGGTCGCGATACGCCTCCCACCAGCCGATCGTGCGGTCGCCGCACATGGCGACCAGCGCATCCACCAGGGCCTGGTCGGTGCACTCATACCGGAAGGCGATGCGCCGGACACGCTCCGGGCTGACGCCGTGGCGTCCGGCCTCGGTGCTGGTGATCACGGTCCGTTTCGTGTCCAGCAGCACGGCGGCCTGTTCGGTGGACAGTCCCGCCCCTTCCCGTAGCTTGCGAAGCTCTGCGCCCAGACGCTGCTGGCGTGCGGTCGGATTGCTCCTCGGCGGCATGTGTTCCCTCTCGTCGCGTGCGGCTCAGTTTGCCGCGAAGCGAAGTTCGTTCCAACGGACCTTCGGGACTTGGTAGCACATGTATCCCCGTTGCCCTACTGTGAGTATCGCGCACGCTACACACCGCAATGCCGGAAGCGCACCGCGCGAGCATGCCCGTCTGCCCTGGGACGGGTGTGCCCGCGGCCAGGGCGGTAGGCCACCGGCGACCCCAAACCCCTCACAGAGTCGTGGAGTTCGCCATGCCCGAGATCCCCCTCGTCCCCGCCCACTGGCGCTTCCCCGCCCATCCCGCCTCCGTACGGCGGGCCCGGCACGCCGTCGCCGAATCGCTGCCGGACGTCCTCCGTCCACAACTCGGCGACGACCTGGGCCTGTTGACCTCGGAGCTGCTCACCAACGCAATCCGTCACGGCGCCTGCGGGAAGGACGGGGACCTCGTCGAACTCGTTCTGTGGCCGGCCGACGGGCACTACTGGCTGGCCGTCTCCGACCCGGGTACCGGCAAGCCCGTACTGGCCCACCCGGGCGCCGACTCCGAGAGCGGTCGGGGCCTGATCCTCGTCGAGAGCCTCGCCACAGCCTGGACCGTCCGGCCCCGCCCCACGCGCGGAACGTCCGTGATCGCGGGGCTCTCGTTCCATCAGGGAGGCTGACCAGGCGGAGCGGTCGGCAGGGAGGGGACGGAAGGCCGGGCGGGTCAGGCCGCCTCGTCGTCGATGTTCTCCTCCCGGCGGATCATCCGCCAGGCCGCCCGGCGCGCACTCTGGTTCAGGGACTGCTTGAAACTGTCGTCGTGGCTGAAGTACTGCCGTCCCAGGTCGGCGATGGTGTCGATGTGTTCGGCCATCTTGTCCTCGAAGACCTCGTCGAAGACGAGACCGAAGTTCTCCAGGTCGTTGACGGCAGCTGAGCGGACCCTCGGTTCCGCGTTCGTCTCCAAGAACGGTGTGATCACGTCCTGATCGGTGAGATTGGTGCCGTACTTGTCGTTGAACTTCTCGATCAGCTCCGACAGCAGTGACTTCTCCGGCTCCTTGGCACCGCCCCCACCTTCGCCGAAGCCGCGCAGCTCCGCCGCTCCCTCGGAGGTCAGCGCGAGGTCGTGCTCGCCGGTCTTCTGGATGCGCAGGTGACTGAGGTCGACGTCTCCTATGTCCACGCCGCCGTCTCCGCGTCGCGGCAGACGGTTGAGCAGGTGGCGGCCGTAGAGGTAGAGGCATTCGAGGTCGGCGTCGCGGTAGGGCACGATCTGCGAGAGGAAACCGTACTTCCGTACGTAGTCGTTGAGATCCGCGCGGAACTGCTCGGCGGCCTCGGCGGCTTCCTCGTCGGGGTCGCCCGCCTCGTCCTTACGGTCCAGCAACTCGGTGAACCGCCCGACGGCGGGGCCGAGTTGCCGGTACAGCTCCGCGTGGAGCTTCTCCCAGCGGGCCACCGAGCCCGCCGCCTGCTCCTCAGCCGCCAGATAGGCATCCGCGAACTCCCGCATCTCCTCCTCGACGAGGATGTCGGGCTGCATGACCTGGCTCTGCGCGGTGTAGAGGAGATTGGGGTCGGAGGGGAGGGTGTTCGCCTCCTCGAAGTACGGGCGGAAGGACTCCTTGATGTCCTCGGCGTCGTTGACGAAGTCCAGTACGGCCAGGTCCGCCTGTGACTTGCGGTCGGCGGTGCGGTTCAGACGGGAGAGGGTCTGGACGGCGCTGATACCCGCGAGCTTCTTGTTCACGTACATCGTGGTGAGCAGCGGCTGGTCGAAGCCGGTCTGGTACTTCTCGGCGACGACCAGGATGCGGTACTCGCGCTGAGTCGCCCTCCCGCCGGTGCGCACGGCCTTGTCGTCCTTGCGCGTGTACGCGAACGCCTTCGGCAGCGCGGACTCGGCGAGGCCGCCGTTCTCCTTCGGCTCGGTGGTCTCCTCGCCGTCGTACGTCAGGCTCCCGGAGAACGCGACCAGGACGCCGGGATCGGCGTACGCCTGGTCACCGATGTACTTCCTGATCTGACGGGCCATCTGCACGGCGCTGTGCCGGGAGGCCGTCACCACCATGGCCTTGGCCCGCCCGCCGAGCCGGCCGGCGGTGTGCGTGCGGAAGTGTTCCACGATCACGTGCGCCTGCTGGGTTACGGTGGAGTCGTGCGTGAGTGCGTACCGGGCGAGCAGCGGATTCGCCTTGGACGGGTCCACCTTCCGCTCGTCGGGGTTCTTGTTCACCAGCTTCCAGTACGTGTCATACGTGACGTAGGTGCGCAGGGGATCGAGGATGAAGCCTTCCTCGATGGCCTGGCGCATCGAGTAGGTGTGGAAGGGGATGTACGTCGGCTTGCCGTTGACGGTGTCCAGGGTGCCGAAGAGTTCGAGCGTCTTGGCCTTGGGCGTGGCCGTGAACGCGAAGTAGGAGAGGTTGGAGGCCTTGCTGCGCTGGGTGGCCTTGCGGATGAGCTTGGCGTCGGTGGTGCCAGCCGCCGCTTCCACCTCGGTCGCCCCGGCCTCGTCGGAGTCCGAGTCCAGGCCGAGGTCACGCAGCGCCGCGCGTACGGCCGTGGCTGCGTCGCCGGACTGTGAGGAGTGCGCCTCGTCCACGATGATCGCGAAGTTGCGGCCCTGTATCTCGGTCGGACTGCGGCGCAGGTAGTCGATGAGGGCGGGGAAGGTGTGCAGCGTGACCGTGATGATCTTCCCGGTCTCGCGGGACAGCGCCTTGGCGAGCTGTTCCGACTTCGCGCCGTGCTTCTCGTCGATCTTCACCACCAGACCGGCGTTCTTCTCGAAACTGCCGACGGTTTCGCGGAGTTGGGCGTCGAGGTTGCGGCGGTCGGTGATGATCACGACCTTGTCGAAGACGGGCGCACCGTGCTTGAGTCCGGCGGCGAGGGCGTCGGGGTCGATCTCGTCGGGGTCGGTGGGCGTGTGCAGCGACGACAGGCGGTGCGCCAGCCATCCGATGGTGTTCGACTTGCCGGAGCCGGCGGAGGCCATGCCCAGGTAGTTGTGTCCGGCGCCGTGACGGGCCGCGTGCCCGGCGAGCTTCTTGACGATGTCCCACTGGTGGTAGCGCGGGAAGATCAGTTTCTTCCGCGTCCGCCCGTCCGGCCCCTTCTCCTTGCTGAGATGCACGAACCGCTCGATCAGGTCCATCCAGGTGTCCCGCTCCCAGATCTGTTCCCAGAGGTAGGAAGTCGCGTACGTCCCGGGGACGGTGGGCGCTGGATTCCCCGCGCCGCCGGGCTTCCCCGGGCCCTCCGACCCGGTGTTGAACGGCAGGAACCGCGTCAGCTTGCCGCGCAGTTCGGGCGCGACGTAGACCACGTCGGTGTCGATGGCGAAGTTCGCGATGACGCGGCGCGCGAAGATCAGCTCAGTGGGGTCCCGCTTGAGTCGGTACTGCTCCTTGGCGTGCTCCGCCCCCTGCCGGGTGAGGGCGTTCTTCAACTCGGCGGTCGCCAGGGGGATTCCGTTGAGGAACAGGGTGAGGTCCAGCTCGTTGCCCTTGTCGGCCTGCTTCGCCGCGTACTGCAACTCCTTGACGAAGGTCAGCCGGTTCGCCCGATAGTCGTCCAGGACGGTGTCCGAGGCGACGAGCGACGGCTTGAAGTAGGCGAGCCTGATCAGGATGCCGTGGTCCTTCACGCCCTTGCGGAGTACGTCCAGCACACCGTCGGTTCCAATCGCCTGGTCCACGCGCTTGGCGAACCCGGCCTGGGCGGCGTTGGCATCCTCGCCGTAGAGGGCGATCAGTTCGGCCCAGTCGTCAGCTTGGGTCTTGCCGATGAACTCGGTGAGCTGGGCGGTGTCCAGGCCGAGTTGGGGTTGGTAGTGCCGCTTGTTTCCCTCAGTCCAACCGCGCTCCAACAAGGCGGCGACTATGGCGTTTCCGAATGCTGCTTCGTCGTGGACGGACATGAGCGGTTATTCCCCCGCTTTCCGGTGATCAGGTACGTGATGTCGCGGCAGAACTTGTCGAAGGACGGTGAGTTGGCGCGGGCAAGGTCGAGTTCCATGTCCTGGGTCAGGGCCGGCTGGTCCACGCGTGGGCGGTAAGGCACTCCGTCGCGGCGGTGGTGGGTCAGCCAGCCCTTGCAGTCGCGTCGCGTCTCGCTGTTGGCCGGGACCTTTAGGTGCTCGGCGAGCCCCGCCCGGCCGCATCGCGTCGCGGACGAAGCGCAGGGCGTCCAGGAAGTTCGACTTGGCTGCGGCGTTCAGTCCGAGCAACACGGTGAACGGGCCGAGAGTCACGTCGCAATGGGCGATGGACTTATAGTTGTCGACGCGGACACGGGTGATGAGCGGCATCGGGTGGTGAGACGGAGCGGGACTCATGGCGTGTGATCATTCCTCGATCCCACGTCCGCTGGCGGTGGACACATCGATCTGCCCGGTGACGGCGGTGGTGATCAGGGCTTGGCGGCGCTCGGCGAGGAGGCCGAGTTGACGGGACCTTAGACTGCGCAAGCTGTCGATCCGGTTGACTTGCAGAGTGATCTCGCCGCTCAGCTTCTCCTGCTCTTCAATAGGAATGACTGGTACGCGTAGATCGCGAATGTCTGGAAGCGACAGCTGGGTCTTGGTTCCGCCGTACTGACTGCCCATAAGTCTGTCCTGCACTGATGGCGAAGCGATGAGGTATGCAAGCCACTTGCTGCTGATTCGGTGCCTGTCTGGGCGCACCAAACAGACGTGCTGGCTTACGTATCCGCCAGTGACTGCGCCATTCGCGAGTGCGACCCAGCCGCAATTTGCGCCCGTGATACCCACCAGGACGTCGCCGTCAGCGATGCGCGCTCTGATAGCCTCTGTTGCAGAATCGGCGGGAATCTGAACGTAGACTGAATTCGTCAGCTTTGGTTGGATGCTGTCAGGTTGAAGATTGGCGCTGCGGAAGAAGAGTGCGCCCGAATCGGATACATAGTCACTCCATCCGCGTGATCCGCTTGTCACCAGGCTGGTCGTATATCCAAGCCTCATGCGAGGGACGCTGCTGGCGGGCTCCCAAATCCGATCGATGGTCTGCACCCGGCGCTGGATAAGCAAGGCAATCTCTGATTGCATCGCATTGGTGACTTCATCGATGCGGGAGGTCTTGGCGTCGAGGAAGTCGGCGATGCGGCGCTGCTCCTCCAGTGGCGGTGCTGCAGGTAGCAGTACTTGGTAGGCCGACTCCCTGGATAGCCCAGGAACGCCAACGTCTTGCGACACTCCGCGCAGATCCACTGCTTGGAGCGCATAGTAGAGCCAGCGGAGATCTGCCGATGTGCATGTCTCGTCAATGTAATAAGCGGTGTCGATGGCGAATCCGCCCCCGGGAACCCAATGAATGGAGCCGTAGCTACCCTTTCGGCCGATGACAATTCCCGGCGCCCGGAAATTCCGGGATTTATGAGTTCCAGACACACCTCCTGAACCCACGACCGCGTACTCGCCTTCGACGCGACTGTCCGCGGCAAGCGCGTCCCCATAGGTCAGGCGGGTGATGCGCTTCAATGGGAGAAGATCAGTCATTCCGTCACCTCACCCAACAGCGCCTGGATCTCGATCTCCATAGCCTTTAGCTCTGCGTCGATCTCCCCCAACGGCCGCGGCGGCTTGTATACATAGAAATGCCGCGTGAACGGGATCTCGTACCCTACCTTCGTCTTACCGTGGTCGATCCACGCGTCCGGCACATGCGGCAGCACCTCCCGCTGCAAGTACTCCTCCACGTCTTCCTCCAGCGGTACGTTCTCGTAGTCCCGCAGCTCCGGATCCGGCTCAGGCTCGCCCTTGACGCGCTGGACCTCGCCCTCCGGGTCCCGCACGCCGACCACCTCGCGCAGCGCCTTGCTGAACGGTGCACCCGTAGGCCACAACAGGCCAGCCGCAACAACCGCATCCTTCAAGTCGATCCACGCGTCGGACTTCGCCGTCCACGCCTTGCCGACCAGCGGGCGCAGCGCCACCACGAACTCCTCAACATTCGTGGCCCGTGCGATCGGCTTCGACGCGGTGAGGGCTACCAGCGTCTCCTCCGTCACCTCGAAGCGGAGCTTCAGCGGACGTTCGACGGTGATCCGGTGATACCCGAAGTCCTTGTTGCGGAAGACCTTGATCTTCCCGGCGCGGTCGGCCAGGTCGTGTCCGCCGCCCTTTTCCGCCGCGTCGACGACTGCCAGCGCCTCCGTGTAGAGCCTCGTGATCTCGGAGATGTGCTGCTCGCCCAGTTCCTTGCGCTTGTCGCCGAGCGACTTCCGCATCTTGCGCCAGTAGTCGCGCGCGTCCAGCAGGACGACCTTGCCGCGCCGGTCCCTAGCCTTGCGGTTGCTGAGCACCCAGAAGTACGTGGAGATGCCGGTGTTGTAGAAGAGCTGGTCGGGGAGGGCGACGATGCCTTCCAGCCAGTCGTTCTCCAGGATCCACTGCCGGATCCGGGACTCACCCGACTCCGCCGCTCCCGTGAACAGCGGGGAGCCGTTGAAGACGATCGCGATCCGGCTGCCGCCTGCCCCCGACGCGTCCACCGGCTTCATCTTCGAGATCATGTGCTGGAGGAAGAGCAGTGACCCGTCGTTGATGCGTGGCAGGCCGGCCCCAAACCGCCCGCTGTCACCGAGGCGTTCGTGTTCGTCCTCGACGGCGTCCTTGACCTTCTTCCACTCCACGCCGAACGGCGGGTTGGCCAGCAGGTAGTCGAAGGTGGCGCCGGTGTGGCCGTCGTCGCTGAACGAGTTGCCGAACTTGATGTTCTCCGGGTCCTGGCCCTTGATCATCATGTCCGACCGGCAGATCGCCCAGGACTCGGGGTTGAGTTCCTGGCCGAAGACCTTGACCGTGGCGTCCCGGTTGTGGGCGGTGATGTGCTCCTCGGCCGCGCTGAGCATGCCGCCCGTGCCGCAGGCCGGGTCCATGACCGTACGGACGGTGCCCGGCAGGGCGAGGGCGTCGCTGTCCGGGGCGACGAGCAGGTTGACCATCAGTCGGATGACTTCCCGGGGCGTGAAGTGCTCACCAGCCGTCTCGTTGGACTGCTCTGCGAAGCGCCTGATCAACTCCTCGAACGTGTAGCCCATCTGGTGGTTGGTGACGATCTCGACCGGCTTGCCGTCCTCGTCGAGCACGACATTGCCGTCCGCGTCCCTCTCCACCGGCCGCAGGTCGAGGTCGGCGAACCGTCCGACCACCTGGTACAGCAGGTCCGCCGCCTCCAGCCGCTTGATCTGTTGGGCGAAGTCGTACCGCTCCAGGACCTCCCGCGCGTTGGGGGAGAAGGCGCCGTAGTACTGGTTGAGGTACTTCGCCGCGTGCGAGGCGTCGCCCGCGATGGCCTTCAGCGTGTAGGTGCTGGTGTTGTAGAAGCTGTGGCCGGACGCCTTGCGCAGAAAGCGGTCGGGGTTGATGTCCTGGCCCTCGTAGCGGGCCGCGACCTCCAGGACCTTGTCCTTGGTCGGGGCGAGGACGCACTCCAGGCGCCGCAGCACGGTGAACGGCAGGATCACCTTGCCGTAGTCGGACTGCTTGTAGTCGCCGCGCAGGAGGTCGGCTACCGACCACGCGTGGTTCGCCAGTTCCGTGTGCTTACTGCTGTTCAACACTGTCCTTCCGGAGTTTCGCCGTCCCCGAGGGACGGAGAGGTCAAGTCTGGCCGCTCGCGATGCCGGGCCGAAGGTTTCACGCCGATCCGTGACCGTGCGGCAACAGCGCGCCGCCGGTGAGGCCGGTGCTGAGGAGCCGCGTGACGTCCTCGGCGGCCCGGTCGGTACGACGTGCGGCGGTACGCAGCTCGTGCAGGTGGCGGAACGCGGCGCCGTAGCGCTGCTGTTCGACGAGTGGGAGCAAGGGAACGCGGAGCCGTCGGGGGTCCACCCGAACGATGGATGTGCCGGTGGCCGCGGCGTTGACGTTCTGTTCCGCCGCGAGGAACCCGGCCAGGAACCAGGGGTCGAGCCGACGTTGATCCGGACGGAAGAGCAGCAGATGGGGTCCGAGGAAGCAACCGGTCTCGTCCGGCTCGACGACCCGGGCCACGACACTGTGCCCCACGCGGAGTGTCTCCGTGAGTAGCACGTCACTTCCCTCGATCAAGGGGGGAGGGGCGTCGGTGGGAAGGTCCGCTGTCGTTCCGGAGGCGGGTCGGCTCTGCACGACGTCGGCCGCCGTGAGTGTCGGACGTCCGCCGGGTTCTGGTTCGGGCCGCGGTAGCGGTTCGCCGCTACGAGTCCGGCGGCTTGCGGGCGCGGTGCGAAGCAGGCTGAGAGCGCCGCCGCGCAGCAGATCCGCGACCGTCGCTGTGCGCCAGTCGCGGGGGCGGTCGTCGGCCGGTGGCCAGTCGCCTTCGGCGCTGAGGTCGGTCAGGTCCCTTGCGGCTTGGTGGAGTTGGCCGTACAGCTCCGATGCCTGCCGGGCCAGCAGGGTGGGGCGCAGAGCTTGTCGGGAAGCGGTTCGGATGTGGCGGGCCGGGGTCAGGTCCACGGCCTCCGTGAGGAGGTCCGTGATCGGCACGGCGCCGGCGATGCCCGGGGTTCCTGTGAAGCCGTCCCGATCGGCACGGTAACGCCGCCACGCCGAGAGCACGGTGTCGTCGATGGCGGCCCAGTCGAGATCCCGGTTCTCGGAAGCGGAAGCATCGACGAGCAGAACCGTCCCCGGAGGTTCGGCCTGCGGATCCGGCCGTTCGAGCACCCACAGGTGCAGGCCGATGTGGAGCGGGGTGGCCGCGCCCTGGGGAAGCGAGACGACCGCGCGGAGGGCTCCGTCACGTACGAGCTGCGCCCGGATACGTCGGCCGGCGGTGCGTTCCGCGACGGCGGGCGGCATCAGGAGTACGGCACGGCCGCCGGGCGCGAGGTGGGCCAGGGAGTGCTGGACCCAGGCGAGTTCGGGCTCGCCCTTGGGTGGCACGCCGTAGGCCCAGCGTTGGTCGTACGCCAGCTCCTCGTGCCCCCAGTCACGGACGCCGTACGGCGGATTGCACAGGACGGCGACCGTGGTCAGGCCCTTGAAGGCGTCGGAGCGCAGGCTGTCCCCGGCATGTACGGAGATCGCCGCCCCGGGAGTGCTGAGCCGGAGCCGCACGGCGGCCTGGGCGGCCTGGGCAACCAGGATGTCCTGGCCGCGCAGTTCGGTCGCCCCTGCGGATGCCGCCGCGGCGAGCAGCGATCCGGTGCCGCACGCGGGGTCGAGAACGCTCGTGGGGAGGTCGCCCGCGCTGTCGGTCAGAAGTCGGGCCATGAGGTCGGCCAAAGGGCGTGGCGTGCGGTAGGTGCCGGTGCCCCCGGTGTCCTCAAGCAGGCGTTCGGCCAGGACGTCCATCGCTGCCTCGGCGCCGTCCGCCGCGACGCACCGCACCAAGGCCCTCAGCGGTCCGACCGCGTCGGCGCTGTATGCGGGGCCCTCGATTCCGGGAACGTCATCCGCTTCGTCGGTCGTGGCCGACCGGGCCCACCGCAGCAGCCCGTCGGCACGTAGTTCGGGGAGAGCTTCGCGCTCCTTCCGGCCCAGCCGGGCGGCTGCGAGCAGCGCGGGGAGCAGATGCAGGGCCGGTTCGCCATCGCCGGGGTGGGCGCGCAGCGCGGTGCGGAGTTCGTCCGCCGGTGTGTCCTCGGGGAGCTGGCCACGGGCGGAGAGCCAGGCGCGTACGGCGTCGACGTCGTAGGTGGGGCTGGTGTCCGTGCCTCCGGCCGGTGCGGGAAAGTCCGGGTGCCGACGGCGCCAGTTGCTCACCGTGGCACGGGTGACCCCGGCCAGCCGGGAGATGTCGGCGGCGGTCACGAGGGCACTGGCCTGCTGGTTCATGGGCTCCTGCCGGTGACGTAGGGACGGGCGGGCTGGACGGTCCCACTCTATACCAGCGCCTCACTGTCGTGAAGTGTTTGACAGTGCTTTCAGTTGGAGATGTACTGGGTGTGCTTTCACTCGGCCTCCCGGCTTCCCCGGGACTCCCAGGCCTCCCCCTGCCCACAACTCCTTTGGATGGAGCGGCGCCATGGCAACCAGTACCTCCAGTACCTCCAAGCGCACCCTGTACCGGCTCACGGGTGTCGCCCCCACGGTCGACGCGATGTTCGACGTTCTCTCCCCCGAGCAGCTCGAAGTCGTCGACGCGGAACTGCAGCTTCCCGAGGAGTGGCTGGGGGTTCCGGCGCTGCTGGTCACGGGCAGCTTCGAGCAGCCGGTCGCGAGTTGGTGCGGCGAGATCAACCGCACGACCGGGTGCGAGGTGTCGCGGCCGGTGAACCGGTCGGCCGGGCTGCTGATGCTCGCGGTCGACGGCGAGGTGTACGCCATCGGATACGACCAGGGATTCCGCCTGGTGCCCGATCGCATCAAGGACCGGCGGTTCGGACTGGGGTTCGTGATCCGCAGAGTGGACCCCGCCCAGATCCGCGACCTGGTCGCCCACACGCCGGGCGGCGGACGGACCGACATCACCCTGGTGCCCGGCGGCACCCCCGTCTGGAGCCTGGGCGTCCAGGAGCACGCGCAGATCGTGCGTCGGCTGGGCGGTCGGCTGGACGGGATGCGGCTCACGATCGGCCAGGACAACCGTACGAAGATCTCCAGCGTCGAAGGCGGTACCGGGCTGCGGATGCGGCTCGGCGTCGACGCCGCGGACCTGGTCGCGGACATCCGGGCCATCGCTGGTGTCCTCCGGGACGAGACCCCGAGCCCGGCACTGGAATTCGTCGAGCACATCGTCCCGGTCAAGGACGACGACCTTGTCACGCGGCTGGAGGCGCGGCTTGACGACCTGCTCGGCGAGCAGCCGGACGGACGTATCGCCGTCGCCGTCCCGTCCGACCACTGGGACGACTACGCCGCCGCACAGGTGTTTGCTACCAAGGTGCACAGCAAGGACGCTTACCTCACCGACGACTTCAGCCTGGAGTACATCCTCAACCGGGCCCGCGTGCAGAGGCGTGGAACGCGCTTCGCCGCGCTCCGGGACGGCACGGTCACCCTCTACTCGCACACCCGGGCGGAGAAGGACGACGTCATCTGGACCTCGCACGTGCTGCGCTGGATCGAGGCGGAGGTGGCGCTCGGCGTCCGCCGGTTCTTCCTGCTGGACGGGCAGTGGTACGAGATCGGCGAGGCGTATCTGGCGGCGATCCGTTCGCAGGTCGAGCGGCTCATCACCGGCACGCCCTCGGTCGACCTTCCGGCCTGGGTGCTCGGGGACACGGAACGGAAGTACAACGAGTCGGTGCCCGACCTGCGGCCCGGGTACGTCTGCTTCGACCGTGACAACGTACGGACCGCGCTGCACCGGGGCAACGGCGTGGAGATCTGCGACCTGCTGAGCCCGGACGACGTCCTGGTCATGGTGAAGCGGGCCAAGGGGTCCGATGCGCTGAGCCATCTGTTCGGTCAGGCCGTGGTCGCCGTGCAGACCCTGCTGCACTCGCCGGAGGCGATGGACGGGTTCGCTCGCAAGGTGGCCATGGCCCGGCCCGGCAGGGGGCTGGCGGAAGGCTTCCGGCCTTCGAAGGTCACTTTCGCGATCCTGCTGAAGAACGGAACCCACCTCACCGCCGACACGCTCTTCCCGTTTTCGCAGGTCACCCTCGTACAGACGGCCAAGCTCCTTGAGGCGTGGGGCGTCGCGGTCGAGGTCACCGGGATCCAGGCCGTGACGGCGACTCCGAGCCGGGCGGGAATCCGCCGCTTGGCCGCGTAGCAGGCTCGTCCAACACGTCCGTGGGTAACTCAGATCACCCGTACCAATTGCGGGCCGGCGGGTTTTCCCTGCGCGAGGACATACCCCCTCCCGCACGAGTCACTTGTCCCTTGATGGAACGCCCTGCAACGACGTATCGACGAGACGGACGGCAAGGTCACGATCATCGAGTTGCGCGAAGAGCTCGCTGCCCACGGCCACCCGGTGCCCTACAGCAGCCTGCGCGACTGGGCCGGCAGCCACCTGCATTGGCCGATACGCCACCGCCGACCGATGCAGCGGTGTCCGTCCGCACCGTCGTCGGCTGGAGCACCCGCCCCCCGGGACATTCTCACCGAGGACGAAAGGCAGAAGCTCAAGGCGGTACTCGACGCCTGCCCGGAGCTGGAGCAACCTGGGCCTCCCCCGTGGAGGTTCCCTGCCGCCGGACCGACCGTGCCCCCGCCCGTCACGCATCCCGCCCGTTTCCCGGTGTACGTGTCGGCCGCCCTCCGGCGTCGACCCGGATGATTCGCCGCTCGGCCAATCCGCCGCTCGACCTGCTCCGGATTACCCGCGAGCCCCTGATCACGAGGGGCGGTATGCGAGGAGGAGCGATGGAACGGCCGCCGAGAGATGCCCCGCCCGGTCCGGAGCACACGGCACGCCACGGGCGGCGGACGGCCGTGGTGGGCGCCGGAGTGTCCGGGCTGACCGCCGCGTATGTCCTGGGCCGTGCCGGTCACGTCACCCTGTACGAAGCCGACGACCGGCTCGGTGGACACGCGCACACCCACGAGCTGACGTCGCCGCACGACGGGCGGGTGCACCGCGTCGACTCCGGGTTCATCGTGCACAACCGGCGCACCTACCCGCATCTGTTGCGGCTGTTCGACGAACTCGGCGTGCCCACGCAGGAGTCGGAGATGAGCATGTCGGTCCGGTGTGAGGGGTGCGGCCTGGAGTACGCCGGAGCCCGCGGGATGGCCGGCCTGTTCGCTCAGCCCCGGAACCTCGTGCGCGGTTCCTATCTGCGGCTGCTCGCCGAGGTACCCGTCTTCTACCGGGGAGCCAGGCGGCTGCTGGCCCGCGGTGGCGAGAAGGCGCTCACGCTGGGGGACTTCCTGGCGCGCGGCGGCTTCTCCGACTACTTCCGCGCCCACTTCGTGACGCCGCTGGTGTCGGCCGTGTGGTCCTGCGACGCCGTCACCGCCCAGCGCTACCCGGCCGCCTACCTGTTCCGCTTCATGGAGCACCACGGGATGCTGTCGGTGAGCGGCTCACCGGTGTGGCGCACGGTCACCGGCGGTTCGGGCGCGTACGTCGACCGGATCGCCAAGCAGATCGGCGAGGTACGCACCGGCACGCCTGTGCGGGCCGTACGCCGCCATGCCGACGGCGCCGACGTGACGGCCCGGGACGGCACCACCGAGTCGTACGACGCGGTGGTGATCGCGGTCCACCCGGACCAGGCCCTGCGCCTGCTGGCCGACGCAACCACGCGGGAGCGGGAGGTGCTGGGCGCGTTCCGCTACTCGCGCAACACGACCCTCCTGCACACCGATACCCGGCTGCTGCCGAGCGCCCCTGGCGCCCGCGCCTCCTGGAACTACCTGATGCCGACGTGCGCGGCCGGTTCCGAGCAGGTGCGTGTCAGTTACGACATGAACCGCCTGCAACGCCTGGACGCCACCGAGGCGTTCGTGGTCACTCTCGGCGGCAAGGACCGCGTCGACCCGGGCCGGGTGCTGGCCCGCATGGTCTACGAACACCCGGTCTACACCCCCGAGTCGGTGGCCGCGCAGCAGCTTCTGCCCGAACTGGCGAGTGGCGTCTGCGCGTTCGCGGGCGCGTATCACGGCTGGGGGTTCCACGAGGACGGCTGCCGCTCCGGCGTCGCGGCCGCCGCGGCGCTGGGAGTGCGCTGGTGAACGCCGCACCCGCCCTCTATTCCTGTGCGATCACCCACGTGCGGACCACGCCCCGGCAGTACTCGCTGCGCCACCGCACATACATGTGGCTCATCGACCCCGACCGTCCGCCCCGACTGCCGCTCCTGCTCCGACCGTTGGCCCGGTTCGACCCGCGCGACCACTTCACCGGCGAGGCGCCCTCGATCCGAGCCGGCCTGGACACCCTCCTGGCCGCGCACGGCGTGGACCTGGACGGCGGCCGGGTGGTGATGCTCACCCACGCGCGAGTGTTCGGATACGTCTTCAACCCGCTCACCCTGTACTGGTGTTACGGCCCCGACGGGGAACCGCGCTGCGTGGTCGCGGAGGTGCACAACACGTACGGCGGCCGGCACTCCTACCTGCTGCGCCCCGACGCGTCCGGGACCGCGCGCACCGAGAAGGAGTTCTACGTCTCGCCGTTCTTCCCCGTCGACGGCCGTTACCGCATGCGGCTGCCGGTGCCCGGACCCCGGCTCGACCTGACCGTGCACCTGGACCGCCAGGGCGGCCGGGCCTTCACCGCGACCGTGCACGGCACCCGGCGCCGGCCGAGCCCGGCTTCCCTGCTGCGGCTGGCGCTGCGGCACCCCTGGTCCACCCTCACGGTGTCGGCCGCGATCCGAATCCACGGCATACGCCTCTACCTGCGAGGACTGCCCGTCCAGCCCCGCCCCGAACACCGCACCTCGGAGAAAGCAACATGAGGACAGCAGAGCCCGGGACCACCCCCGACAGGCCCTCCGCCCCCGACGAACACGCCGCTCCCCGCGTGCACACTGCCACCGTCGACGCCGCCGACCGGCCCGACGTCCCCGCCGTACCGACCGCCTCACGGCTCCGTACCGCCGTGACCGCCGCCCTCGTGCGGCGGGCCCTCGACCGGCTGCCCCTGCGGGTCCGGTTCGCCGGTTCCGAGGACATCGGGCTGGGCGGGCCGCTGATCGACGTCCGCGACCCGGCCGCCTTCCACGCCCGCATCGGTACCCACGGCCTGGTCGGGTTCGGCGAGTCCTACATGGCCGGCGAGTGGGACGCTCCCGACCTGGTGGCCGCCCTCACCGTGCTCGCCGGGCACGCCGCCGACCTGATCCCGGCCCCGCTGCAACGGCTGCGCGGCCTGTGGGCACCGCGCCACCCGCACGACGAGCGCAACACCCCCGACGGCTCCCGCGCCAACATCAGCCGCCACTACGACCTGTCCAACGACCTGTTCGCCCTCTTCCTCGACGACACCCTCACCTACTCCTCCGCCGTCTTCCGGGGCTTCCCCGCGAGCCGGGACCGGCTCGCCGCGGCACAGCACCGCAAGATCGACCGGCTGCTCGACCTAGCCGACGTGGGCGAGGGCACCCGGCTGTTGGAGATCGGCACCGGATGGGGCGAACTCGCCCTGCGGGCCGCCGCGAGGGGCGCCCGCGTCACCTCGCTCACCCTCTCCCGGGAACAGCGGGACCTGGCACGTCAGCGGGTGCGCGCGGCCGGCCTCGACGAGCGGGTCTCCGTCGAGCTCTGCGACTACCGCGAGGCCCGCGGGAAATACGACGCCGTGGTCAGTGTGGAGATGATCGAGGCGGTCGGCGCGGAGTTCTGGCCGGTGTACTTCCGCGCCCTGGACGAGCGGCTGGACCCGGGCGGCCGGATGGCACTCCAGGCCATCACCATGCCGCACGACCGGATGCTCGCCTCCCGCGACACCTTCACCTGGATCCACAAGTACGTCTTCCCCGGCGGCCTCATCCCGTCCACCGAGGCGATCGAGGAGACCGCCCGAGCCGACACCGGGCTGCGCCTGGCCCGCCGCGACGCCTTCGGCGCCCATTACGCCGAGACCCTGCGCCTGTGGCGCGAGCGGTTCACCGAACGGGCCGACGAGGTCGAGGCGCTCGGCTTCGACGACGTCTTCCGCAGGCTGTGGACCTTCTATCTCGCCTACTCCGAGGCCGGGTTCCGGTCCGGCTACCTCGACGTACAGCAGTACCTCTTCACCAAGCAGAACCCTGCCGGGGGAGTGGGCCGACCGTGAACGGCTTCCCGTGGAGCGCGTTCGTGCCCAACCTCGTCTGGGCCGCCGCCGCGGCGTTCACGGTCATGCTCGCCACGTTCGCCGTCGCGGTGCGCGCGGGCGTGCACCGGATCGTGGACGTCGCCTGGGGGATCGGCTTCACGGCGGTGGCCGGCGTGACCTTCGCCCTCTCCACCGGTGAGGGCGATCTCGTACGACGGCTGCTGGTGACCTCGCTGACGGCGGTCTGGGGTCTGCGCCTGGCGGTACACATCGGCCGCCGGGGCCGGGGCCACGCCGAGGACCCGCGCTACGAGGCGATGCTGGCCAAGGCACCCGGCAGCCGGAACGCGTACGCGCTGCGCATGGTCTACCTCCTCCAGGGCGCGCTGGTCTGGCTGGTGTCCCTGCCCGTGCAGGCCGCGCAGTACGTGCCCGGCCCACCGTCCGCCCTCGCCTGGGCCGGTACGGCGCTGTGGGCGGTCGGGATCGGCTTCGAGGCGGTCGGGGACGCCCAACTGGCCCGGTTCCGGGCCGATCCCGCCAACCGGGGCCGGATCATGGACCGGGGGCTGTGGGCCTGGACCCGGCACCCCAACTACTTCGGGGACTTCTGCGTGTGGTGGGGCCTGTTCCTGCTTGCCTGCGATTCCCTGGGCGCCGCCGCCGTGTCCGTCGTGTCCCCGGTGGTGATGAGCCTGCTGCTGACCCGGGGCAGCGGGCAGCGGCTGCTGGAACGGCACATGGCCGACCGGCCCGGGTATGCCGAGTACCGGGCCCGCACCAGCGGGTTCTTGCCCCGCCCGCCTCGACCGAGGGGGCCGGGGCAGGCGTGACGGACCGGACCGGGGAGGATACGGCTGCCCGAGGACCACAGCACCATCCGCGCGGGTGCGTGCACGCAGACATGAGGAGCGCCTCATCGAGCCACAGGAGCACACCGGACACGTTCCGTTGACGGTGCGACGGCATCCGTCGCGCCCGAGGGCGGCCGTCCTGGTGCTGCACGGCGGCCGGGCGACGAGCGAGCGCTCCGCGCGGCCCTGGCAGCTCGCCGCGTTGCGCATGGACCCTGTCGTGCGCGCGGTGACCACCGCCCTGCCGCACCAGGACGTCCTGGTCGCCCAGGTCCGCTACCGCCTCCGCGGCTGGAACGGCGAACGAGCCGACCCTGCACGGGACACCCTGCGGGCGCTGGACGGCCTCGCCGAACTCGCCGGCCGCGTGCCGACCGTACTGCTCGGCCACTCCATGGGCGGCCGGGCGGCCCTGCACGCCGCCGGTCACCCGCTGGTGCACGGTGTGGTCGCCCTCGCGCCGTGGTGGCCGCCGGGCGAGCCGGTGGAGCAGACGGCGGACCGGCACGTCGTCGTCCTGCACGGCGAACGGGACCGCGTGACCTCGCCCACCGAGTCGGCCGCCGGCGTGCGCCGGGCACGGGACAAGGCGGCGCTGGCGGGGATGGCGGTCATCGCCGACGGCGACCACGCGATGCTGCGCCGCCACCGCTTCTGGCATGACACCACCGGCGCCGTCGTCGCCCACCTGCTCGACCCGTCCGGCGCACTCGACCCGCTGCCCGAGGCGTGCTACGGCACAGGGACCTTCCCCGTGCTCTGACCGGTCTCGCAGGCACGGACGTCCGCACCCTTGGCGAGTTCCGCGGCGAACTGCGCGCCGCTCAGCAGCGCGAGGTTCGACAGCCACAGCCAGATCAGGAAGACGACGATGCCGGAGAGCGAGCCGTACAGCCTGCTGTAGGCGCCGAGAGTCGAGGCGTACGACGAGAATCCCGCGGAGACGGTCAGCCACAGCGCGGCGGCCAGTGCGCCGCCGGGCAGGCTGTGCCCGCGCCGACGTGCTGCGGTCGGGCCGGTGTGGAAGACGACCACGACCAGCAGGGCGACCAGACACAGCAGCACCGGCCAGCGCAGCAGGCTCCACGCCCAGGCGGCGGTGGTGTCCACGCCGAGGGTCCGGCCGACGGCCTCCGCGAGCGGGCCGGTCAGCAGCAGGGTGAGCGAGCCGACGAGGAGCAGGCCGAGCAGCGCGAGCGCGGTCAGCACGATGCGGGGCGCTTTGCGCCAGGGCGAACGCCGGTCCTCGACACGGTGCATGAGGTGCAGGGCGCGGCGGAAGACGGCGAGATAACTGGAGGCCGACCACAGAGCGCTGGCCGCACCCGCCACGAGCAGGGGCCAGGCCGTCCCGTCCGTGCCCAGCGCGCGCGTCAGGACGGCGTGCAGCTCGGCACCGGACTGGGCCGGGGCGTACGCGGTGACGTGGGTGACGAACTCCTCGGCCGTGTCCGGGCTGATCATGCCGAACGCCAGGACGGTGGCCAGCATCGCGGGGAGCACGGCCAGGATCGCGTAGTACGTCAGTGCCGCCGCGTAGTCCGTGATGTCGTCGTTCCACAGGGACGCCGGTGTGCGCCGCAGTGCGGGCCACCAGGTGGTCGGCAGCCGTGGCCACTGCGGCCGCCCGGGCCGACGTGCCGGGCGGACCCCGCCGGGCACGTCGGTGTACGGCTCAGCGGACATGGCGTGTTCGGTGTGGGGCGGCACTCAGGCGGACCCGTGTACGGGCCGTGTACGGCGTCGCCGCCCTGTCGGCCTCTGCCGCCGCCGTACGGAGAGCGGGCAGGACGGCGTCCGGGGGTGTGTCCGGTTCCAGCCAGACGCGCAGACGCACCTCCAGCCGCTGTCGGCGACGGGGAAGTACCCGGGCGCGGCTGTGGGCGATGCCGGGGAGGGTCGCCACGCGTGTGGCCAGCGCCTCGGCCAGGGCCTGAGGGCGCACTGTGCAGCCGGGAGAGGGCAGGGCGAGTCGCCGGGCTCGGCCCGAACGCAACTGCCCGAGGGACCAGAGCGCGAACAGCACGGCGAGGCCGATCGACGCGGTCACGACGGTGGGCGTCCACCAGCCCTCGCCGCGCAACTGCGCGAGCCGGTCCCCGTCCAGAAGGACGGTGCCCGTACCGGCGGTGGGCCACCACGTCGGCAACCGGTCCGCGAAGGCGGGGTCCGCGGCGGTGAGCCATGAGCCCGCCAGGAAGAGCGAGAGTCCTACGGCGCCGAGGACGGTCCGGTTGACGGCGGTACGGGTGCGGGCCATCACCGGTCACCTCCCGGGGCGGATGCGAGGGCGGAGGCGGGTGTGGATCGCCCGTCACCGTCTCCCGGTGTCGCCCCGCTCGCGTCCGCCGTCGGGGCGGGCGGCTGCCAGACCGGTTCCGGAGCCACGACCACCCGCAACCGGGGGTCGCGGCGCAGATGGCAGGCGGTCACGGCGGCTCGGGCGGCGGCCGTGGCGGCGGCGTGGGCGCCTGCCCGGTCGCCGAAGGCGAGCCCGGCCCGCACGGTGACCCGTCGGCGTCGTACCCGAACTCGTACCGCTCCGATGCCCTCCACGTCTCCCACGGCGTCGCGGACCAGGGACTGAACCGCCGAACGGTCCACTGCCGCGTCGACGTGATACGCCGAGGTGCGGACGGTGGACTGGTGACGGCGGCCGGGGGTGAGGGCGAGGACGACCATCCAGACGCCGACCAGGGCCGTCAGCCCGCCCGCGACGAGGACGGCCGGGTCGCCGGGCCCGTGCCCGGCCAGCCAGTGCACGGCGGAGGTGCGCCAGGCCGCGGCCGGCAGGTGCGCGGTGTGCACCTGAACCACGTCGAGGGCGAGCGCACCGCAGCCCAGGGCGGCCACCGAGGTGAGGACGGCGACCGGGACACGGCGCTGGGACCACCAGCGCCGGGGAGCGCTCTTCGGGACGGCGTCCTCGGCCGGGGACACCAGGGGCTGGGCAGACGTCGGCGCGGCAAGCGCGATGACGCTGATGCGCGCGGCCGATACCTCCAGCCCCGTCAGCTCCCGGGTGCGCTCCACCACATGCCGCTGAACCTCCCGCACGGTGTCGGCCAGTGGAGCCGGATAAGGCAGCGTCACCCCGAGGGACACCTCCGCCCTCCTGCCGCGCACGGACGTCGCGGCCCGGGCCGTGCGGGTACCGCCCGGTGCGGGCAGTGCTTCGGTGGTGGCCCGCTCGGCGATCCGGCGCACCGCCCGCTCCGAGACGGTGGTGGTGCCCCGCTGAGCGGCGGCGGTCATCGACGGCTCCGCTCGAACGCGTCCCGTACGTCCTGGACGCTGCCGCCGCGCTCGGCCCACCGGCCCACCACCCAGCCCAGGCCGCCGAGAGCGGCCACGAGCAGGAACGCGCCGAACCCGCCGAAGTACCCGGCGAACGCCAGGGCCATGCCGGCGACCATCCCCATGAACGGTGTACTCATGCCCATCCACCTCTCACCCGATCCACTCCTGACGGTGCCCCTGACCGGGTGCTCTACTCCACGCGGGCTTCGGCCGTGGTCCCGGGCTCGTCCTCGTCGGGCAGGTGGACGTCGTTGACCGTGACGTTCACCTCGACGACCTCAAGCCCGGTGATGCGCTCCACGGCGGAGATGACGTTCTCCCGTACGTCCTGGGCGACGTCCATGACGGACACCCCGTACTCGACGACCAGGTCGAGGTCGATGGCCGTCTGCCGCTCGCCCACCTCGACCTTCACTCCCCGCCCCACGTTGGGGCGGCCGCCGGGCACGCGGTCGCGTACGGCGCCGATGGTGCGCGAGAGGCCGCCGCCCATGTCGTACACGCCGGGGATCTCCCGGGCGGCGATGCCCGCCACCTTCACGACGACGACGTCGGCGATCGACGTCCGGCCCCGGTTCGCGGCCGGCTGGTCGGCTCCCGCCGTGCCGCCGGACACGGCCGTCGTGGCCTGGGCCTGGGGCGACCTGACGGTCTGCGGGGTGGAAAGTTCCTTGGCGACTGGTGCGGTCTGCGTGGTCATGGCATGTCCCTTTCCGACTTGTCCTGCCTCGTTGCCGATGTGCTCTCACTCCTTCAGACCCGGCCCGGCCGCGTCTGTGACGCGGGTACCCGGAAAGACCTCGGGGCGCCACCGAAGTGGCGCCCCGAGGTCGACGGTCCGTCAGCTGGTGGGCATGAGGACGGTGTCGATGATGTAGACGTTGGCGTTGGCGGTCTTGACGTTGCCGCAGACCACCTTGGCGGAGTCGTTGACGGTGTAGGACTCGCCCGAGCCGGAGGTGGTGAGCTTCGACTTCTCCAGCGTGTCGAAGGAGCCGTTCTCCAGGTCCTTCGGTGCCAGCTTCTGGCCCACCACGTGGTAGGTGAGGATCTTCGTCAGCTGGGCCTTGTCGTTGAGGACCTTGTCCAGGGTCGCCTTGGGGATCTTCGCGAAGGCGTCGTTGGTCGGCGCGAACACGGTGATGTTCCGGGCGTTGTTGAGGGTGTCGACGAGCCCGGCCTTCTTCACCGCCGTGACCAGCGTGGACAGGGCGGGGTTGTTGGACGCGGCGGTGGCCACCGGGTCCTGTGCCATGCCGTCGAAGGAGCCGGCGCCGTCCTTCGGGACCGCGGAACAGGCCGTACCGAAGGGCTGGTCGGTCGTGGAGGCATCGCCGGAGCTGCCCATGCCGTCGTCGGCCGCCGGGGCCGACGCCTTGGTGGAGGAGTCCGACTTGGCGGAGTCGCCGCTGTCGTCCGAGCAGGCGCTCAGGGTCAGCGGGAGCACTGCGGCGGCGGCCACGGTCATGGCGGCACGGCGGATACGGGTGTTCATGATGATTCTCCTGTTGGTCGGCGCGGCAGTGGCCGCGCTCGTACGGGGGTGGGAAAAGTGGCTCGGTGTGTCACTCGGCGGTGACGACGACGGAGTGCCATCCACTGGCGCCGTCGGGGACGGTCCGCGTGCGCTTCTCGGTCTGCACCCGGCCGTCGCGGTCGGTGGCGCGCACGGTGAGGGTGTGACCGCCCTTGGCGGCCCGCCAGGCGAAGGACCACTGGCGCCAGGTGTCGCGCGAGTCCTCCGCTGCCAGCCGGGTCTCGGCCCAGGGGCCGTCGTCGACGCGGATCTCGACCTTGTCGATGCCGCGATGCTGGGCCCAGGCGACCCCGGCGACCATGACCGTGCCGGCCTTCGGGCGGGCGAACGGCTTGGGGGTGTCGATGCGGGACTGGGTCTTGATCGGTGCTTTGCGGGCCCAGTCGCGCTTGACCCAGTACGGGTCGTAGCTGTCGAACGTCGTGAGCTCGATGTCCTTGATCCACTTGCAGGCGGAGACGTAGCCGTAGAGGCCGGGCACGACCATGCGGACGGGGAAGCCGTGTTCGAAGGGCAGCGGTTCGCCGTTCATGCCCAGGGCGAGGAGGGCGTCGCGGCCGTCCATCAGGTCCTCGACCGGGCTGCCGATCGTCATGCCGTCCACCGAGCGGGCCACCAACTGGTCCGCCGGGCCTCCTTTCGAGGGCGGCTTCACCCCGCACTCGGCCAGCAGGTCCACCAGTCGTACGCCGATCCAGCGGGCGTTGCCGACGTACGGGCCGCCGACCTCGTTCGACACGCAGGTGAGCGTGATGTCGCGCTCGATCAGCTCGCGCCGCATCAGGTCGTCGAAGGTGAGGGTGACCGGCCGGGTGACACCCTCGCCGTGGATGCGCAGCCGCCATGCGGTCGCGTCGACCTTGGGCACCACCAGGGCGGTGTCGACGCGGTAGAAGTCACCGTTGGGTGTGACGAAGGGACTGACCCCGGGGAGCCGAAGCCGGGCACCCTTGGGTACGGCCCGGGCAGGGGAGCCGGGCGCGGGCAGCACCAGGTTCCTGCGGGAGGCGACCGCGTCCCGGCCGCTCGAACCGCTCAAGGAGCGGCCGAGCAGCCCGGCGCCGGCGGACGCGACAGCCGCAGCGCTCGCCGCGATCACGAAGCCGCGGCGGTCCCATCCCTCGTTGGACGCCGGTGCGCCGGGCGCGGGTTTCGGGGGTGTGAGGCGGCCCACCAGGACGTACAGCAGTACGGCTCCGGCGGCGGCGCCGGCCACGGACGGCAGCGCGTCGGCGACACCGGTCGAGTCGGGCCTGCCGGTCGCGGCGACCGCGCCGACGGCTCCGAACAGCAGCACGCCGGCCGCCCCGGTCCGCCGGAACCGCAGCGCGGCAATTCCCAGCGCCAGCGCGAAAAGCGCCAGTACCGCGAGAATTCCCAGCTGCAGAACCAGTTTGTCGTCGCTGCCGAAATTGCGGATCGCCCAGTCCTTCACCGCGGCGGGCGTACGGTCGATCGCCGCGCCGCCGACCGCGACAAGCGGACCGGCCTGCGGACGCACTCCGCCCGCCACCAGCTCGGCGACCGCGAGTGCCGCGAAACCCGTCAACGCACCGCTGAGCGCGCCCAGCAGCGGTCGGGCCGGGCCGCCGCGGCGACATCCGCTCCGTGGTTCCTGCTCGTTCTCGGTCACGGGGGGAATCCGGCTCCGAAAGCCGCGCGGATTGGTCGCTCCCACGATCGGATGAATTTCCTTTTCCGACCAATCCGCGCCCGCTTCGGCTACGGATCGCGAATCAAAGAGGTATCCAAAAGGGCCCCTTGTCGTCTGGCCGTCGAGCGGCAACGCATTGTGCCGACGCGCACCGGAGCCTTCCTGCCCGTGCCGGCCCCGCCCCGCATCCGTACGGTGCCCGTTTCCCGAAGTTCTCCGTAACGGGGACGGTTCCACGGTGTCCAACCTTCAGAACACCGGACGAGAGGAGTCGCGCAGTGGCGGGGGCCCGCACACAGAGCGAACCACCGGACACCCGCGCCGACACGACGGCCCCGGACGACGTCCTGCTGGTCGTCCGTGCCGCGGAAGGGGACGAGGACGCCTTCGCCGTGCTCGTGCAGAGCCACGCGGCGGCGCTGATCCGCCTCGCCACCAGTCTGCTCGGGACCGGCGCCGAGGCGGAGGACGCCGTACAGGACGCCTTCCTCAGCGCCTGGCGGCGGCTGCCGGAGTTCCAGGGGCGCTCCTCCTTCGGCACCTGGATGTACCGGATCGTCACCAACCGCTGTCTGAACGTGCTGCGGGCCCGCAAGCCCGTGGCACCGCTGGAGGCGGCCGGTGACGTGCCCGCGGCCGAGTACACCAGCTCCCCGGCCCGGATCACCGAGGGCCGCGACGCCGTCCGCGAACTGCGGGAAGCCCTCGACCTGCTCTCGGCCGAACAACGGGCCTGCTGGGTACTGCGGGAACTGGACGGCCGGTCCTACGAGTTCGTCGCGGACGCGGTCGGTATCAGCCAGGAGGCCGTCCGCGCCCGTGTCTTCCGAGCACGTCGTTGTCTCACACAAGCACTGGGGGCCTGGCGATGACCGACCGCACCGACCCGTCGAACAGCGCGTTCACCCACGCTGACGACGACGAACTCCTGCCGTGCGGACGGCTGGTGTCGCGGACCTGGGACGACTGGGAACAGCAGACCGACGACGCACACCTGCGGTCGTGCCCGCACTGCCGGGACGCAGTGCGGGGACTGGACGACCTGGAGTCCGTGGTGCGCGGCCTGCGAGCGGAATCGGCGGACACCTCCGCCTACGACGCCGAGCCGCTGACCCGGCGGATCATGGACGTCGTACGCCTCGAACTGCGACCGGGCCGTCCCCTGCCCCTCGGCGAACCCGCCGAGGATCTGTGGATCATGGAGGCCGTCGCGGCCCGCACGCTGCGCGCGGCGGCCGAGACGGTCGCGGGCGTCCGGACGGGTTCCTGCCGCCTTGTCGACGCCCGCGCCGACGGCACCGGCGATTCCGTCGCGGTCCGCCTGGACATCCACGCTCCGGTCGGTGTCCCCCTACCGGAACTCACCGACCGGGTACGCGCCCGGGTGCGGGAGGCCGCGGACCGCGAACTGGGCATGGTCCTGGCGTCCGTGGACATCCGTGTCACCGACCTCGTCGCCGGCACGGCCGACGACGGCCAGGAAGGTCGTACGCCATGACCGCGCACCACGAGATCACCGCGCACGCGAAGCTCGTCGAGGAAGTCGCCACGGCTGTTCAGGGCGTGTCGGGAGTGGCCTTCCTCAGACCGGGTCTGGCCGACCGGCTGCGCTCCGCGCCGTCACGGCCCACGTCAGGCACCGGCGGGGCACCTTCCGGAGTGCGCATGACCCGGCCGGACGGCGAGGGCCCGTGGCACGTCGAGATCCACGTCGTCGCACTTCGGCACGCCAGGACCCTGGACGTGGCCCGCGTCGTCCGGCGCACCGTCGAGCGCCGCCTGGACTCCCTGGTGCCCGCGCACCCGGCGCCCAGGGTCACCGTGACGGTCACGGGCCTCGTCTGACGCCGGATCACCGAATCGAGCCCGGCCTCCTCCGGCAGCCGTCCCATCACACGCCGTGCCGGGACGGCCGTGCGGCGGGCTGTACGGCACCCGCCGTCGGCCGGGCCGGGCACCGGTCCGTGAGCCAGACCGCAGTGGGTCCGGCCCACGAACCGATACGGCTCGTCTCCCAGGACGGGACCGTGGACGATCGGGCCTGGCCGTCGCCGGTCGGCCGGTCGGCCGTTCAGCCAGGGAAGGTCATCAGGGCGACCGGTGCGGATGTGGGCTCCTTCGAGCCGCCGCCGGGTTCGACGGTGATGCCCATGCCCGACGCCTTGTCGACGGTGCCCTGCATCAGGACGGTCTGGTCACTGCGGTCGGGGTCCATCAGGCCGGCCGACCGCATGGTCCCGCCGTCGTCGAACCAGAGCTGGTAGACCTTCCCGCCGGGAGGACGGGCCATCCCGGACGCGACGAACACGGCCTTGTCCCGGCTGCGGGAGACGACGACAGTACCGGTCGCGCCGTCGGCCAGCCCGGCGGCCCGGGTTCTGGCGTCCGGCGCGGCCAGTACGGCGGCGACCTCGTCCGCCGCCTGCTCGGTGCGGCGCGCCTGGTCGCGGGCGTCCTCGGCCCGCTGGTGCTGCCACACAGCTGTCCCGCCGAGCGCCGTGGCCGCCGCGAGGCAGGCGGCGAGCGCCCACCTGGACAGCACCCCGGCCCGCAGACGGGCCCGGAGGGGGAGGGCCTGGGCCGGCCGGCCGGGCGTCTCCTGCCGGACCGCGGTGATCCGGCGCAGCACCTGTTCGCGCAGCACCGGGCGGGGCGCCGTGGCGACGGCGAGTCCCAGGCGGGCCGCGGTCGCGCTCAGTTCGGCCGTCTCCTGCGCGCACGCTTCGCAGCCCGGCAGGTGGCGCTCGAACGCGGCACTCTCCTCGTCGGACAGAGCGTGCAGTGCGTAGGCGCCCGTCAGCCGGTGCAGATCGATGGTCGTCACGCCGTCACCCCCAGGCAGTCACGCAGCCGGATGAGCCCGTCGCGCAGTCGGGTCTTGACGGTCCCCAGCGGAACCGCCAGCGCCTCCGCCACCTCGCGGTAGGTCAGCCCCCGGTAGTACGCCAGGGTGACGGACTGGTGCTGGAGCTCGGTCAGCGTGCGCAGACAGCGCCGTACCTGTTCGCGCTCCAGCCGCGCCTCGACGTGCTCGGCCACCTCGTCGTACTCGGGCAGCTGCTCCAGCAGCGCGGCCTTGTGGTCCCGGGCGGCCGCGGCGTCCACCGAGCGCACCCGGTCCACCGCCCTGCGGTGCGCCAGGGTGAGGATCCAGTTGATGGCCGTGCCGACGTCGGGCCGGTAGCGGGGAGAGGTCCGCCACACCTCCACGAGAACCTCCTGCGCCACTTCCTCCGACTGCGCCTGATCACGCAGCACGGCGCGCACCACACCCATCACCGGACTGACCACGGCGTCGTAGACGCCGGCGAACGCGTCCTCGTCACCCAGAGCCACACGGCTCACCAACTCCTGCAAGTCAGGCCCCGCCGAGGGATTTCCACTGATCTGCACTACTTCTTTCACCGAGGGCCTCCACGGTCTGGACATGTCCGGGCGTAATCCGTTCCCGCCGAGACCCCGGATTGGTTGCACCGACGATGAAATCGCAGGTGACGTGCGAGAGCGCGGACGGCACGGCAATGATCACCGGGACTCACCGGCGCGCCAGGAGCCCTGCCGGTTCGGAAGGCTTCGGGCCGTGTCGACGAGCGCGATACGAAAGCGTTCACAGGCTGCCGGGGAGAACCCGTCTGGTGGGTGCAACCGCGGGTGGTGTCCGGTACCGACCTCCCCGGCGTACAGCCCGACTCGTCTGCCTCTGCCCCCCCGGCAGGCTGTGGCCACGACGAGGGGCCCCGGCGTGCTCCGCCCTGAACGTCGGCCGGCCGCACTGTGCCGGCCGGGCGATGGAGATCATCCCTTCCGCATGGGTCAGCCGACGGCAGATCGTCCGGAGTTCCGGTCCGCATTCCCGCGGCCGTGCGAAGTGGTTCAAGGGGCGTGCACAAAGGGCGTGAGTCAAGAATGAGCGCCCCCAAGAGAGCCCCCGCGCTTCCGTGATGGCAAAAGGAATTTCATACTCCGATGTCATCACGCTGCGCAGTCTTTACTGTGGTCGCGGTCGGCAAGTGCAGGCGCCGGCGAGTGAACGGACCTGACCCGGGGGGAAGCGGGAGGGCTGGGCAGGCCGGAAATACCGCTGCGCCGTCAGCACGGTCGTCTCCATCGCCACCGTTTCCGTGTCGCACGCCCAATCGGGTGTCCGACGGAATTGACGGTGACGTGTGTCCCGGCCCTGGCCGGAAAGACCGAAAAAAAATGAGGGGCGGGAATGGATCTCACCAAACAGGAGCGCCGTGCTCAACGCCGATGGGGCGTCATTCCGAAATGGTTCGAACTGCTGGCCATCTGTGCGGCGACCATCGCGGCGGGATTCTTCGGTGGACGGGAAACGGTCATCAGAGCCGACGATCCGAAGCCGGCCGTGACTGTCACCGCGACAGCGACGGTCACGGCGACGCCCGGGCCCAGCACGAACGCGGACGACGAGCCGCGCACCCAGGTCGATCCGTCGGATTCCGGTGGGCCGGAGTCACCCGAGCCCGGTTCCGTCGTCTACCTCGCGGATCGTGACGTGGTCGACGGCGGCGGCGATGCGAGCGCCCAGCCGGTGACCATCCGCGGTAAGCATTTTGCGAAGAGCGTCCGGCTCACGTGCGACAGCGAAGGCGAGAGTGTCGTCTACAGCACCAGCGGATACACGCGGCTGGAGGCGAAGGTGGGCATTCTGGCCGACTCGACCAACGCGATCGGTTCGGTGGGATCGATTCAGGTTGCCAACGCTGCGGGGAATCCGATCGGCGAAGAAGTGTCCATCCAGTCCAGCAGAATCGAAGATCTCTCGGTCGACATCTCCGGGCAGGACCAGGTCAAAATCTCCTGCGTGATGACCAAGTCCGGTGACGAGTCCTCTTCCTACTTCTACAGCGGTTTGGGAAATGCCTCACTTTCCTGATGCTCCCCTGGTCAACGACGAGAAGATCTCGGCGATCGGCCGCTATGTGAGCGCGGAACTGGCCCCTCGGCTCGCGGCCGTGACGCCGCGGGTGAGGGAGTCGGCGGACGCTCGGGGGCGCCTGCGCCGCGCGTTCGCAGAACCGTCCCAGGCGTTCGGCTCAACACCAGCGGGAGCGGCAGCCGCCCCAACCTCCTCCGCCGGATGAGCCACTCGACGAGCCTCCCGAGCTTCCCGAACCGCCGGACATGCCGTCCGGGAAAGTGCTGTTGCGGTTCCGGTCGCCGGGGAACGGGTCGTGGTAGTCGGGGTCCCCGTCGTCGTCGCGGTCGGGCAGTTCGGCCGATCCGTTGTCCCTGCCTGCCCCGGCAGGGCAGTCGTTGTCCGGAGCGGACAGCCGCAGCCTCACCCAAGTGGTGTCGGTGACCGGCTGCTTTCGGGCGGGATCATGCGCACACACTTGCCACTTGTCGTACTCGCCCTCGTCGGGGAGCTGGTCGTTCACGTACGCCGTGTCCGCGTTTGCGCGATCAGGTCGTACGCCGAGAGCGACGAGCTTCTTCTGGGCCGCCTTCCACGTCGCGCCGACGAGATCCGGCATCGGCGGCCAGGGGATCGCTTCGCCGTCACGCTCGGGACACGGAGCGTCGGTCGGCACTGCTCCGAAGTCGATCGTACTTGCGCTGCTCGACGACGTGCGGGCCCGCTGGAAGCAGACGGTCCAGTTGGAGCGCATCCAGATGGCGTCGTCCTGGTCGGACGCGTTGTGGTCGCCGACGGTGAACCCGTCGGCCTCTGCCTTCTTTCGTGCTCTGTCCAGCCGCATGCCCCGGTAGTCCGGGACCTTGGGAGCGACCTTCGGGTTCGTCCCCGGTGCCGGGGTGGAGGTGCCGTCCGGTCCTCCGGCGATGCGCGCCTTCTCGTCCGCCTCCGCCACGGTGTCCGACGTCCTGTCCCGGGGCGCGGGCGGCAGGATCGCCCCGAACAGGATCACCGCCGCGACCGTCGCGGTCGCCTTCCACCGCTTCCGCCAGACATTGCCCCACCACAAGAGCACGAGCGCGAGGACCAGCATGAGGAATCCGAGGAACGCGTTGAGGACGCCGAGTGCCGGTACGGCGAGAACGAAGCCGACGCGTGCCCATCCCGTTCGCCACCAGGGAGTGCGGGGCGGTGCGCCGGCAGGTGGTGGTGTAGAGCCCGGGGCGGGGGCAGGACTGGGCATCGTAAGGGCCTTTCGGGGAGCGGCAGTTGGTCCGTACGTACGACCGACGGACCTGGTGCGGGGCGGAGGGATGCCCAGCTCGTCACCAGGAAGCGGACAGTCGCGGCCCGGTCGGCACCGCGGTCTTTCTCGTCCCTGGTGCAATCACCCGACCAGACCGAACCCCGTTTGTACGCGCCCAGTGCGCGCGCCACTCGATCGGATTACGGGGTGGGGCGGGACGGCCGCCGGCGGACTGCCGCTGTCCGCTCGTGGCTCGCTAGGGCCGGACAGGTCAGGCAGTTGAGTGATTGACGGCAGTCCGGGAGCCTCTGTAATCTCAAGGTGAGTTTGCTTTGAAAACAAACTGTTTCTGGAGGGCCTCCATGCCAGTTCCTCAGCACATCGACAGCCAAGCCGCCGGGCGGCAGTTGCTCGTCGGGCACCGGGAACTGCGCGCGCAGCTCGCGGCGTTGCGGACCGCGCTCGACGAAGAGGGCGGGCTCGCGGAGGCCGTGGGCGGGAACGGCGACGGTGTCTCCCTCGTGCAGCAGTTACGAGCCCGCTGCCTGGAGTACTGCCTCGGGCTTCACCACCACCACACCATGGAGGACGGCGCCTTCCCCGTCTTCGAGCAGCGGTATCCCGAGATCGCCCCCGTCATTGAGCGGTTGAGGGAAGAGCATCGGCAGGTGGCCGCCGGGCTCGACCGGCTCACCAAGCTCGTGGAGAGTGATGACGGGCAGGACCTGACCTGGCTGCGGGGGGAGTTGGAGCGGACCGTGGCCGGGATCGAGGAGCATTTCGTCTACGAGGAGACGTATCTGCTGCCCGCCCTGGGGGTGACCCCGCCCGGCCCCACCTCCTAGGACGGCCCCGCCCCACCGTCCGGTACCGTGGCGGATCTGGAGGTCGAAGCGATGTCAGAGGAGACGGAGCCGGAGGCGGAGGCGGGTAGTCGTCTCAGCGCCGAAGAGGCGGTTCGGGCGATGCTCGTCACGTTGCCGCGGTTGGTCTCCCGCGCCAAGCGCACCCCCGTGCCCGAGCAGTTGCGCTCGTTGCGGCTGGCGCCCCGGCATCTCTCCCTGCTGTCCTGTCTGATCTTCGACGGGCCCACGTCCGTCAAGGACCTCGCCGCTCGGCTGGAGGTCGCGCCGACCACGGTCAGTCTGATGGTCAGCGACCTGCAGCGCGAAGGGGTCGTGGAGCGCCGCTCCGATCCCGACGACCGCAGGCGCAGCATCGTCTCGCTCACCGAGGACCCCACCACCCGCGCGGCCGTCGACGCCTGGCTGGCCAGCGGGGCCAGGGCCTGGCGCAAGGTCTTCGACGATCTCAGTCCGCAGGAGCGCGCGACATTTGTGCATGCCATCCAGCGTTACGAGGAAGCCGTCGCCGAAGCACCCTGAACGTCCTGGACGCCCTGAAATCCTTCAACGGGGTCCGCCGCCACCGGGAATCTCGCCTTTCGTAGGCGGAACAGCGCCGCCGTGTACGGCCCCACTCCTCGCAGCGCCACTCGCGCCAGGTCCTCCGGGGTGTCCACGTCCAGGCGGATGCCGCAGTCGCTCGGCATGTCGATGGGGAACGCCCCGAGTGAGGCGTGCCGGTGTGCGGAGTCCGTGCCGAAGGCGGGTGCGAGGCCGGCGGTGGTGAGTGCGGTCAGGACGGTGGTTCCCTCGCCGGTGTGGTCGGCGACGAAGGCCCGCGGATGGTGACTCGCCTCCCGCAGGACATGCTCCAGTTCGCGTGGACGCAGGCCTGGCAGGTCGGCGGTGAGCGCCGCCACCGGACCCTCGGGGCCCACCGAGCGGCACTTGGCGGCCCCCAGGCGTACGGCGTCGTTGAGGTCGGGATCCGGTGCGTCCGGGCAGACCAGCGCGCCCAGGGTGCGGGCCTGCGAGGCCGCCAGTGGATCGGCCGTCACCACCACGACCGTACGGACTCCTTCGGTGTTCCGTACGGCCCAGAGCGTGTCCAGGAAGAAGGCGTGGGCCAGTTCCTGGCGCCACGGTCCCAGGCCCGCCGCGAGCCGGCTCTTGGCCCTGCTGAACGACTTGACCGGGAGCACCACCGACCACACGGGCTCAGCCCTGCGTCCGGGCGCGCACCACGAGGTCGTCCCGCTCGATGACCCGGGACCGGTTGCGCAGCACACCGGACACCCGGACCAGGGTGTCCCGGACGAAGCAGGTCGGCTCCACCAGGACGGCACCCTCTGCGGAAGTGACCGTCACCGTCGCGTAGTAGCTGGTGGACACCGTGCCGTCGTCGGCCTCCTCGACCGTCATCATGTCGAACCAGTGCCGGGGCTGCGCGCCGTCGAACCTGCCCGCCGCCGCCCGCGCGCCCGCCTCGATCGCCTCGGGGCCGGTCAGTACGGTGCCGCCCGCGAGGCGGAACTCCGCGCCCGCGACGAACGTGGCGGCGAAACCGCCGAAGTCGTCCCCGTCCATCCGGTGCATCTGCCGGGCGTAGAACTGGGTCACCTCCACATACAGCTCGGGGGAGGGGAGCTTGGGCGCGTTCGTCGTCTCGGCTGTCGTCTCGTCAGTCGTCATGGTGGCGATGCTGCGGGCGCCTACTGGAGGGCGGATCGAGCGGCGGCGGAGCCCACGGAGTCCCGCTGCCGTCGAGCCGGTCTCCAGCAGCCGTCGAGTGCGACCGCACAGGGTGTGCCGCATGGCTGAATTCACCATCACCGAGTTCCAGAGCGTCGTGAACGCCTGCTTCGACGGAGCCACCAGTGAGGAGATCAAGGATTCCACGCTGCACACCGAGTTCACCGACCTCGGTTTCGACTCGCTCACCGTGTACGAGATCGTGACCCGCATCCAGGACGACTTCAAGGTCAGCGTGCCAGACGAACAGCTCGACGAGCTCACCACTCCCGCCGCCCTCATCCAGTACGTCCAAGGTCAGCTCACCACCGTGTGATCCCCTGTGTGATCCCGCTGTTCCCCCAGCCGGTGCAGCGCCTCGGCGAACACCCGCGCGTCGGCCGGGCCACCGGCGTCCCGGCCGACGGCCAGCAGGGGGACGACCTCGCTGGCGCCGTCCCGCACCGCGGGGTGGTGCCGGGCGGGGGCGCTCAGGCTCCGGTCCGCGGAGCCGTCGAGCAGCAGCAGCCCCGGCCGCCTCCCCAAGGTGTCCAGCAGTTCCCGCAGGGCCGGCCAGTACCGCACCGGGGCGGCCAACTGCCCGCCCCAGAAGTGCGGATCCCGCGCCTGGTCCTCGGTCACCGCGACCCCGGTGCGGGTCGACACCACCGTGCCGGCGGCCGCCCGGGGAGCACGCGGCCCGAAACCCGCCAGCGCCTCACCGAAGCGCAGCGCGGCCCCTGCCATGACGGGGCTGTGGAAGGCGTGCCCCGACCGCAGCGCGCGTACCAGGATCCCGCGGTCCCGCAAGTGTTGCTCCACGGCGGCCAGCGCCTCCCGGGGGCCCGCCAGCACCGTCTGACGCGGTCCGTTGAGCGCCGCGACGGCCACCCCGGCGAAGGCCGCCCTGTCGGCCACCCCCGCGACAGCCACCCCGTTGGCTCCGGCTGCTACCCCGTCGGCCCCGACAGCCAACCCGTCGGCCCCGGCAACCGCCCGATCGGCCCCAACAGCCAACCCGTCGCCGAACCCCCCAAGCTCTTCGGCCAGTTGCCCCTCCGGCGCCGCCACCGCGAGCATCCCGCCGTGCCCCGTACCCTCCAGCGCCCGGGAACGGGCGGCGGCCAGCGCGCCGATGTCCGCCGGATCGAAGACGCCCACCAGGCAGGCCGCCGCCAGCTCGCCCACACTGTGCCCGAGCAGCAGCGCGGGAGGTTCCGCCGCCGCGCCCACCGCACGTCCCAGCGCGTGGCCCACGGCGAGCAGTAGCGGCTGCGCCACCGCCGACTCGTCCAGCTCCGGGTTGGGCGCGGGGCGCAGCCACGCCGACCGCAGCCGTGATCCCGTCGAGCCGAGCCGGCCGAAGAACTCGTCCATGGGCGCGGTGAACTCCTCCCGCGCGCCGTACAGTCCGGCGGCCATACGTTCCCGCTGCGCACCCTGTCCGGGCAGCAGCAGCACACTTCGTCGGCGCTCCACGGGACCTCCCTCGCCTCGGCCCCCGGCACCTCCGGCGGGCGGGCCGAGCCTGTCCGACCCGTCTCGACCTGGAGTGGACCACCGCTGGACCCGGCGAGACGGGGCCGCCAGTCGAATTCGAGCCGTGGTCAAGGGGTTGCGCCGACAGTCGAAGGCAGCCGAACGAGGGGCAGGACAGTGAACCGAAGTGTCGCAATCACCGGGATAGGCGTCGTCGCGCCGGGTGGGGTGGGCAAGAAGGCGTTCTGGGATCTCCTGGTCTCGGGCCGCACCGCCACCCGCACCATCTCCTTCTTCGACCCCTCCCGCTTCCGCTCACAGGTCGCCGCCGAAGTCGACTTCGATCCGCAGCGGTCCGGGCTCAGCCCGCGGGAGGCGAGGCGGCTGGACCGGGCCGCACAGTTCGCCGTCGTCAGCGCCAGGGAGTGCATGGCGGACAGCGGCCTCGAATTCGTGGAACTCGACCCGCACCGCACCGGGGTGAGCATCGGCAGCGCGGTCGGCGGCACCACCGGACTGGAACGCGAATATCTCGTCCTCAGCGACAGCGGCCGGCTGTGGGAGGTGGACAGCGACTACGTCTCGCCCCACCTCTTCGACGCCTTCGTGCCCAGTTCCCTGGCGGCCGAGGTGGCATGGACCGTGGGCGCCGAAGGCCCCGCCACGGTCGTCTCCACCGGCTGCACCTCCGGGCTGGACTCCGTGGGCTACGCGCGTGACCTCATCGCCGAGGGCACCGTCGACGTCATGATCGCCGGGGCGGCCGACACCCCGATCTCGCCGATCGCCGTCTCCTGCTTCGATGCGATCAAGGCCACCACGCCCCGCAACGACGACCCCGAGCACGCCTCCCGGCCCTTCGACCGCACCCGCAACGGCTTCGTACTCGCCGAGGGCGCCGCGATGTTCGTCCTGGAGGAACTGGAGCACGCGCGGGCCCGGGGCGCCCATGTCTACGGGGTGATCGGCGGCTACGCCACCCGCTGCAACGCGTACCACATGACGGGTCTGCGGCCGGACGGCCACGAGATGGCCGAGGCCATCCGGCACTCGCTGGACCAGGCGCGGCTCAACCCCGACCTCGTCGACTACGTCAACGCGCACGGGTCGGGCACCAAGCAGAACGACCGGCACGAGACGGCCGCCTTCAAGGAGACCCTCGGGCAGCACGCCTACGAGGTGCCGATCAGCTCCATCAAATCCATGGTCGGGCACTCACTGGGCGCCATCGGCTCCATCGAGATCGCCGCCTGCGCGCTGGCCATGGAGAACGGCGCCGTTCCCCCCACGGCCAACCTTCACGAGCCCGATCCCGAATGCGACCTGGACTACGTGCCGAACGAGGCCCGGGAGCACGCCGTGGACGCCGTCCTCAGTGTGGGCAGCGGCTTCGGCGGCTTCCAGTCCGCCATGGTCATCACCCGAGAGGAAACCACGCGATGACACTGGCCACTCCCGCGGCCCAGGAGACCCCTGAGCGCACCGGGCGGCCGACCGCCGTCATCACCGGCATCGGCGTCGCCGCCCCCAACGGCCTCGGCACCGAGCAGTGGTGGCAGTCCACGCTGCGCGGCACGAGCGGTATCGGGCCGGTCGTCGACTACGACGCCTCCCGCTACCCGTCCCGGCTGGTCGGGCGGATCGCGGGGTTCGAAGCGTCCGAGCACATCCCGGGACGGCTGCTGCCGCAGACCGACCGGGTGACCCGGCTGGCCCTCGTCGCGGGCGCCGAGGCGCTGGCCGACGCCGACGCCAACCCCGCCGAACTGGCGGAACAGGACGGATACGGCGAGTACGGCTGCGGCGTGGTCACCTCGAATGCCACCGGCGGATTCGAGTTCACCCACCGGGAGATCCGCAAACTGTGGACCCAGGGCCCGCAACAGGTCAGCGTCTACGAGTCCTTCGCCTGGTTCTACGCGGTCAACACCGGCCAGCTCTCCATCCGCCACAAGCTGCGCGGACCCAGCGGCGTCCTCGTCTCCGAACAGGCGGGCGGCCTCGACGCCATCGGCCAGTCCCGCCGCACGCTGGGACAGGGCGTCAAGCTCTCGCTGACCGGCGGCATGGACTCCTCCCTCGACCCCTGGGGGCTCGTCTCCCACCTCGCGAGCGGCCGGCTCTCCCGCTCCGACGACCCCGCCACCGCCTACCTGCCCTTCGACACCCGCGCCGCCGGTCAAGTGCCGGGCGAGGGGGGCGCGATGCTCGTACTCGAAGAGGAGAACGCGGCCCGTGCGCGCGGCGCCCGGGTGTACGGCGAGATCGCCGGATACGCGGCCACCTTCTCGCCGCGGCCGGGCTCCGGACGCCCGCCCGGTCTCGAACGCGCCGCACGGCTCGCCCTCGCCGACGGCGGGCTGGGCGTCGAGGACGTGGACGTGGTCTTCGCCGACGCAGCCGGACTGCCCACGGCCGACGACGAAGAGGCCGCGGCACTGCGCGCGCTCTTCGGCCCCTACGGTGTGCCGGTCACCGCCCCGAAGACCCTCACGGGCCGGCTCTTCGGCGGTGGGGCCCCGCTCGACGTGGCCGCGGCCCTGCTCGCCCTGCGCGACGGAGTCATCCCGCCCACCGCGGGCATCGACCGCCCCGTTCCCGAGCACCGGCTCGACCTGGTGCGCGGCACACCCCGCCAGGCGCCGCTGCGCACCGCGCTGGTGCTGGCACGCGGCCACGGCGGCTTCAACGCCGCCGTGGTGGTCCGTGCGCCCGAGGCCGCCTGACCTCCATTTCCACCCCGCACCTCACCCGCACTCGCACCACACCCCCACCCCCATCCGATTCCGTACGCAAGGAGTTCGCATCATGGCCATCACCCTCGACGACCTGGTCCTCGTGCTCACCGAGTGCGCGGGCGCCGACGACGACGTCACGCTCACGGGCCAGAACCTGGACGTGCCCTTCACCGACCTCGGCTACGACTCGCTGGCGCTGCTGGAGACGGCGGCCCTGATGAAGCAGCGGTTCGCGGTCGACCTCACCGACGAGGAGGTCACCGGGATCGAGACTCCCCGGGAGTTCCTCGACCGGGTCAACCACGCCGCGGCCCAGGCCGCCTGAGAGAACGGGCCCGACACCATGGAGCAGGTACAGGCCCCCCGGGGCACCGCCGTCGTCACCGGAGCGACCCGGGGCATCGGACGGTCCGTCGCGGCCTCCCTGGGCGCGCTCGGACACCCCGTCTACCTCTGCGCCCGGGACGAGGAAGCCCTCACCCAGACCGTCAAGGAGCTCCAGGAGAGCGGTGTGACGGCCGACGGAACCGTGTGCGACGTGACCTCGGCCGAGAGCGTGCAGCGGTTCGTCCAGTCCGCCGTCGACCGGTTCGGTCCGGTGGAGGTCCTGGTGAACAACGCCGGGCGCAGCGGTGGCGGCGTCACCGCCGAGATCCCCGACGAGCTCTGGTTCGACGTCATCAACACCAACCTCAACAGCGTCTTCCTGGTCACCAAGCAGGTGCTGACCACCGGCCGGATGCGTGAGCTGAAGCGCGCCAGGATCGTCAGCATCGCCTCCACGGGCGGTAAGCAGGGCGTCGTGTTCGGGGCGCCCTACTCGGCCTCCAAGCACGGCGTGGTCGGGTTCACCAAGGCCCTCGGCCTCGAACTGGCCAAGAGCGGAATCACCGTCAACGCGGTCTGCCCCGGCTATGTGGAGACGCCCATGGCGGGCAACGTGCGCCAGCACTACGCCCGTATCTGGAACACCACCGAGGACGAGGTCCTGGAGCGGTTCAACGCCAAGATCCCCCTCGGCCGCTACACCGACCCCGACGAGGTCGCCGCCATGGTGGCGTACCTGGTCTCGGACGCGGCGGCGGCCGTCACCGCGCAGGCGATCAACGTCTGCGGAGGCCTCGGAAACTACTGAGCCGCCCCGCACATCACTGAGATCTCGCACATCACCGAGGCTGAGGAGAACCACCGCGTGGACACGGAGACGCACGAGAGGACCGCGGACAGTCCCACCCGCAGCGCCGAGCACGTGACCGAGCTGGCCGCGTCGGCCCGCCGCGCCTACGCGCTCATCGAGGACGTCGGCCGCTGGCCGCTGCTCTTCGCGCCCTGCATCTGGTCCCAGGAACTGGAACGCACCGGCGGCGTCCAGCGCATCCGGCTCTGGGCGGTCGTCGGCAACGGGGTGCGCAGCTGGACCTCGCGGCGGGTGCTCGACCCGGAGGGCAACCGGATCGACTTCGCCCAGGAGACCCCGGCGGCGCCGATCACGGAGATGTCGGGTCACTGGCGGTTCCAGGACGCCTCGCCCGGCACCCCCGGGCGGCTGGAACTCGGGCACCGGTGGACCACCGACGGCGAGCCGGGCGCGGCCGACCGCATCGCCGCCGCGCTGGACTCCAACAGCAACGCCGAGATCGGGTCGCTCCGGGCCTGGGCGGAACGCCCCGAGGAGCCGCACGAGTTGATCCTGAGCTTCAGCGACGAGGAACTCATAGCCGCGCCGGCCGCGGAGGTCTACGACTTCCTGTACCGCGCCGATCTGTGGCCCGAGCGGCTGCCGCACGTGGCCGGGCTCGATCTGGAGACCAACCCGGCGGAGGCCGCCACCGCGGGCGCCGAGGTGCAGACGATGGACATGGAGACCTCCGCCGCGGACGGCAGTACGCACACCACCCAGTCGGTGCGGCTGTGCTTCGAGGGCGAGCGGATCGTCTACAAGCAGACCACCCCGCCGCGCGGACTGCTGGCGCACTCCGGCGAGTGGCTCTTCAACAGCGGGCCGGAGGGCACCCGGGTCACCGCCCGGCACACGGTGGCCCTCGATCCCGCCGCGGTGGAGAGCGTCTTCGGACCGGGCACCACCATCGCCGAGGCCCTCGCCAAGGCCCGGGACATCATCGGCGCCAACAGCCGGGGCACGCTTCGGACGGCCCGGGGCCACCTCGAGAAGGGGGCCGCCGAGTGAGTGGCCGCACCGTGAACGGGGCCCGGACCGCCGCCCCGGGAAGGCTGGAAGAGCTGGCGGACGGCGTGTTCGCGTACATCCAGCCCGACGGCGGCTGGTGTGTCAGCAACGCGGGCATCCTGCTGGAACCGGGGCGGGGCGGTGGGCCCGTGCTGGTGGACACGGCCGCCACCCACGAGCGGGCCCGCGCCATGCGGACCGCCCTCGGCGGGCTCACGCCCGAGTCCCCGCGGCTGATCGTCAACACCCATTTCCACGGCGACCACACCTTCGGCAACGCCGTACTGGCCGGCCCCGGCACCGTCGTCGTCGCGCACGAGCGCACCCGCAGCGAGATGGCAGCCGCCGGACTCGGTCTGACCGGGCTGTGGCCCGACGTCGAGTGGGGCGGCATCGAGTTGATGCTGCCCGACCTGACGTACCGTCAGGGGCTCACCCTCCACCAGGGGGAGCGCCGGATCGAGCTGATCCATCCGGGCCCCGCGCACACCACCAACGACACGCTGGTGTGGCTGCCCGAGGAGCGCGTGCTGTTCGCCGGCGACGTCGTGCTTCCCGGCTGTACGCCGTTCGTGCTGATGGGCTCCGTCGCCGGGTCCCTCGCCACCCTGGAACTCCTGCGGAAGCTGGACCCGTTGACCGTCGTCGGCGGCCACGGACCCGTCAGCGGCCCCGAGGAACTGACCCGGACCGAGGAGTACTTCCACTGGCTGACGGAGCTTGCCGCCGAGGGCAGGGCGGCGGGGCTCACCCCCCTCCAGCTCGCCCGCGAGAGGGGGCCCGGCCCGTACGGCGACCTCCGCGACCCCGAGCGGCTGCCGGCCAACCTGCACCGGGCCTACTCGGAACTGGCCGGCGAAGAGCTCGGCCATGCCCTCGACGTCGTGTCGGTCTTCGGCGAGATGGTCGAGTACAACGGGGGAGTACTTCCCGTCTCCCACGCCTGAGAGCCGTCCTGGCAGAACACTCGGCGCGGCGGTGGTGAAAGTTCACCACCGCCGCGCCGACGCGTCCCACATCCCGGCCGAACTGCCGTGACCCCGCGCGAACTGCCGTGACAGAGCCGGCCGGCCCCGTCTCCCGGGGCCGGCCGGCTCTGTCCGTGCCGCGTGGCCGCTACCGGGCCGCTGCCGGGCTGCTGGTCTGCGTGGTCTCCGGGGTCTCCGTGGTCCACAGTCGTCCCTCGGCGTAGGCGAGTGCCGCCGATTCGAACTGGAGGGCCACGTGGGTGGCCGAGGTGTTGACGTCCCGCCAGTACCGCTGGAGCGGGGCGCTCTCGCCGTAGCCCGTGGTGCCGCCGTTCGCCGCGAGGCGGTTGACCGCGGAGGCCAGCATCCGTACCGACAGGGCGGTGTCGCGCAGATTGCGCCGGGTCTGCTCGGGAGTCACCTCCGCGCCCAGGTCGGCGACCTGCGCGCACCGCTCCAACAGAAGCCGGGCGGCGTCCGTCTCCCCGGCCGAGTGGGCCAGTACGCCGGCGAGCGCCTCGCGGCTGGGGCCCGGCGCCTGGGGCCGCAGGAGTACGGAGCGCGCCTTGACCACCGCGTAGGCCGACCACTGGCCGAGCGCGCCCTCGGCGGCGCCAAGGAGCGGTCCGGCGAAGGAGAGACCGTTGGCCGCTTCCAGCGGCACGGTGTGACAGGCCGCCGTGGACGCCGTGGGGCGGCCCGTCAGCAGGTCGGCGCGGGCGAAGGCGCGCCGCTCGGGAACGAACACACCGGAGGCGACCACCGTGTGGCTGCCGGTGGCCCGCATCCCGACGCTCTCCCAGCTCTCCACGACCTCCACCTCGTCCCGGGGAACCGCGAAGACCCGGGGCCCGGCTCCGTCGGGCAGCGTGCCGCACAGCAGCAGCCAGTCCGAGTACGCCACGGCGCTGATGTAGGGCCAGCGCCCGGACAGTGTCCATCCGCCGGTCGCCGGTACGGCCTTCCCGAAGGGGGAGAGGGATCCGACGACGAGCGCGTCGGGCCCCTGCGCCCACACCTCGCGGTAGCCCTCGGCGGGCAGATACGCCGCCATCCGGCCCAGGTTGGCGGCCAGCGAGGCGCACCAGGCGGTGGCGGGGCAGGCGGCGCCGACCCGCGCCACCGCCTCGGTGAGCTCCGCGAAGGTGCCTTCGGCGCCGCCGCACTCCCGGGGTACGAAGTGCCGGGCGAAGCCGGCCTCGACCAGCAGTTTGACCACGTCGGGGTCGAGCTTGCGGGCTTCCTCGGCCCCTCGCGCGGATTCGGCGGCCTGTTGGGCCAGTTCCTCGGTGTCCAGCATCCTTGCGCCTCCCATGGACCGCGTCGTGCGGGGAAGCAGCCGTGGGCATGGACGTCGCGCTCCAGGCGGCCATGCCGTCAGCGGCGTGCGTTCGCGCACCCGTCGTCCGCCACGGTCCCGGTCTCCGCTGGAAGGCGGCTGGAGGTCGGCTCGACAGCGGCCGCCGTCACCGCCCCGACTCCAGCGTGCTGCGCAGGAGCTGGTCGAAGCCGGCCTTGATCCGCTCCGGTGAGAAGCCCCTGACCCGGCACTGGTGGTCGATCAGGCTGGGCGCGAAGGGGGCCAGCAGCGCGTCCGCCAGAAAGTCCGCGTCGGCGTCCGGGCGCAGTTCGGCGATCAGCCGGCCGGCATGCGCGTGCTGGAAGTCGTAGGAGGCGCTGAGGTAACGCGCGGGCGGCGAACTGGACTCGGCGAGCAGCAGCAGTTCCCGCTGCCCGACGGAGAGGTCGACGAGCGCGTGCAGGAAGGCGCGCAGCCGGTCACCGGCGTCGGCCCGCGGTCCCAAGGGGGGCGGGCCCTCCACCACCCGGGCCCGGAACAGCTGATGCTGTTCCTCCAGGAGCGCGAAGACCAGTCCGGCGCGGTCGCCGAAGCGGCGGTAGACCGTGCCCACGCCCACATCCGCCACCCGCGCGACCTCGTCGAGGGAGAGCCGCTCGGCCGCTCCGGCGGCCACCAGGCGGGCCGCCGCGGCCAGGATCTTCTGTCGGTTGCGCACCGCGTCGGCGCGTTCGGAGGGGGCTGCGGCCATGGCCGTGAGCATAGTTCGCCCCTGCTCCAGCGGCGTACGAGGTCGTTGCTTGCGATACGGAAGTCTCTCCGCTTAGGCTCGGCGCGCGTACTGATGTGGAGAGTTCTCCGTTTGTCTCGCCGAGAGGAAGTCCCCGTGGCTGCTGACCAGTTCGACCCCGCGCCCACCACCCCCGCCGAAGGAGACCCGGGCAGCTACAACCTCCCGGTCATGCAGGAGTTCCGGCAGAACGGCGGCAAGGTCGGCGGTCCCTTCGAGGGCGGTTCGCTCATCCTGCTCACCACCAAGGGGGCGAAGTCCGGCGTGGTGCGCACGGTGCCCACGCTCTTCTTCGCCCAGGCCGACGGCAGCCTGCTGATCTTCGGCAGCAACGGCGGCGCGGACACCCACCCCGCCTGGTTCCACAACATCAGGGTGAATCCCCGGGTGACCGTCGAGACCGGCGAGGAGACCTACTCGGCCGTCGCGACCGAGGTGCCGGCCGGGAGCGAGGAGCGCGACCGCCTCTTCGCCGAGGCCGCCGCCGAGGTGCAGGCCTTCGCCGCCTACCAGGCCCAGACCGAACGGAAGATCCCCCTGGTCATACTGAGCCGGAAGGACTGACCCGTGCGCTACACGCTTCTCGGCAGGACCGGAGTCCGGATCTCCCGGCTGGCACTGGGCACCATGACCTTCGGCGACGACTGGAAGCTCCCCGAGGAGACGCGCACGCGGATCTTCGACCAGTACGCCGAGGCCGGCGGCAACTTCATCGACACCGCCGACGAGTACGGCGACGGATCGGCGGAGACGACGCTCGGCAAGCTGCTCGCCGGCCGCCGCGACGAGTTCGTCCTCAGCACCAAGTACACGATGCAGACGCGGCCGGGTGACCTGAACTCCGCGGGCAACCACCGCAAGAACCTGGTGCGTTCCCTGGAGGCGAGCCTGCGCCGGCTCGGCACGGACCACATCGACATGCTGTGGGTGCACGCCCGCGACACCCTCACGCCGGTGCCCGAGGTGATGCGGGCGCTGGACGACCAGGTGCGTGCGGGCAAGGTGCTCTACGTCGGTGTGTCCGACTGGCCCGCCTGGGAGGTGGCCCAGGCCAACACCCTGGCCGAGCTGCGCGACTGGTCGCCCTTCGCGGGACTGCAGATCAGGTACAACCTGCTGGAGCGCACCGTCGAGCGCGAACTCCTCCCGATGGCCCACGCCTTCGACCTGCCGGTGTTCGCCTGGGGGCCGCTGGCCGACGGGCGGCTCACCGGCAAGTACCTGCGCTCCGAGGAGGGGCGGCTGGACCACGTGGCCTGGGGGCAGGGCGGCACCGGTCCCGGCGACGACGTCGTGGAGGAGACCGTACGGGTCGCCGAGGCCGCCGGAATCAGCCCCGCCCAGGTGGCGCTGGCCTGGCTGCTGTCCCGGCCCGCAAACGTGGTGCCGATCCTCGGCGCCACGAAGCCCGAGCAGCTCGCCGACAACCTGGGGGCCGTCGAAGCGGTGCTGGAGGACGACTGGCTGGCGGGCCTGGAACGGGTCAGCAGTGTGGCGCCGGGCTTCCCGCACGACTTCCTGCGCTTCCCGGCCATGCGGGACGCCATCTACGGCGACCGCTGGCAGCAGGTCGACGACCTGCGGACGACCGCGCGACGGGTACCGGCCGACGACCGGTACGGGGCGGCCTGAGCGCTCCGCCGGAAGTACGGTGCCTGACACAACAGTGCGGCGGAGCGGCCAACCGGCCCGCTCCGCCGCACTGTTGTGTCACTCCACAGGCCCCGGGAGAGGCCCCCGGGGAGGGCTACGAGTCCTTCACGTTCACGGTCTCCGACAGATTCACCTTGGCGACGATCTGTTCCACCTTCACCCGGACCACGACGCCGTTGGGGATGGTGAACCGCTCGGAGAACTCCTCCTCGCGCCGCTTGCCGTGGTATCGGCCGCCGATCCGGGCGGTCCAGGCGCGCAGTTCGTCGATGTCCTCGCTGAGCGTCGCCCGCCCGCGCACCAGCACGAACGAGAACGGCGGGCGCTCGTCGTCCCACAACATCGCGATCCTGCCGTCCCGTTGCAGGGAGCGGCCCTTCACGCTGTCCTTCTGGCAGGTGTAGATGATGTCGTCGCCGTCCATGATGACTCCGACCGGGACGACATGAGGGCTGCCGTCCTTGCGGACCACCGAGGCCTTCGCGGTCCTGGGCGGATCGGCCATGATGAACTCCCGCCACCAACCCTCGGGCGCGTCCACGTAGTTGGGCATCAGTGCGTCTCCTTCTCCTGCTGCTTCGCCGTCTCGTCGGACGCCGTGTTGTCGAAAGCTGTGCTGTCGATCGCCGTGCTGCCGGATGCCGTGCCGTCGGCTGCGATGCGGTCGGTCGCGATGCCGTCGGCTGCGATGCCGTCCGGGTTCGCGCGCCGCCAGGTGAGTACGCGCTCCGGCGCGCGGCCCCCCACCGGTGTCACGGCCGTGCCGCGCAGCGACAGCGTCTCGCCGTCGAGCGCGACGCGGCGTATCTGTTCGGTGCCCGCCATCCGCGGGTGGGCGCTGACCTGGACCCGGTGCGTCATCCGGTCCCCGGCCAGCCGCCACTGCCCGGAGTAGCCCATGTAGGTCTCCAGGGCCGGGGCGTCCCCGGTCTTCATCATGCTCACCGCGACATGGCCGTCCGCGGTGTAGATCAGCAGCCCGGCCGGCGCCTCGCCCAACGGCCCCGCCACCGTGCCCCCGTCCTCGCCCACCTCCGTGTACGAGGCCAGCCGCCACACTCCGACGACCTCCTCCGGCGTCACCGCGAGCGCCTGCTGGTCACGCGGTAGGAGCCGAGCCGCACGGCCGCGCCCTGTCCGAAGAGCCGCCCGGCGTCGGTGCTGTCCTCGTCGGCGAAGGTCTGCTCCTGCGGCGCACCGACCGAGGGCCGGTAGTACGTGGTGTGCTTGCGCGCGGAGAGCCGTACGAGGCCCTTGTCGGTGGGCCAGGACGCGTCCAGCAGGGTCAGCAGTCCCAGCCCGGCGTTGAGCTGCCTGGGCCTGACCAGCGTCTCCTCGCCGCCCTCGTCCAGGGTCGCGGTGGACCGGTCGAGACGGTGTCCGATGCGGTCCACCCGGAAGTGCTCCTCGCCGTCGATGAGCCAGCGCACCACCCCGGCGGCGCGGTCGTAGGCGATGCCGAAGTCGTGGCTGTCGCCGGGCCGCCGCGCGACCAGCGGCACGGTGTGCGCGAACGAGGCGTAGTCGCCCAACTGGCCGCGCAGGAAGGTGGGGCGCCCGTACCAGGCGTAGATCCGCTTGTTGGTGACCACGAAGTCGAAGGAGACGGAGGTCTCCGGGTCGGTGGTCAGCATCATCGCGGAGGCCAGCCGCAGATCGTCCTCCGGATCCCGCACCGCGTCCCCGAAGGGGTGGTCCGCGGTGCCGTAGGTCCGCCCGGAGAGCCGCGTCTCGAAGAGGAGCTCGTAGCCCTCGTGGGCGTCGAAACCCGGGTGGCCGCTGGAGGCCGTGTGACTGGTGTACGCGATGAACTTGGCGTGGTCCCCGGAGCCCGGCATGCCGACCGGGTTCTCGGCGGGGATGGTCTGTGTGAACGCCGGCTCGCCGGTCGCGGGGTGGCTGCCACGTGCCCGTACGGACAGCTCGCCCGGGCGGGTGGTGACGATGCCGTCGTCGGCCCGGTAGGGGCCGCCCGCCACGTGGAACCACCGGGCGCCCTCGCCCTCGGTGCGGAACCCCTCGGCGAAGTCGTCCCAGACCATCCGGTAGCCACGGCTGCCGGGTTTGGCGGTGGAGGTCCCCGGCGTCGTCATGACGGTGCCCAGTGCGGCGGCGGCGAGCAGCAGGCCGTGCCGGGAGACGAACGTTCTGCGCGGCATCGGAACCGCTCCTTTCCTAGGGGTGTTCGGGGTGTCCAGCGGTGCGTCCGTGCGCGGAGTGCCGGGCGTGCGGGGCGCGTTCACAGGTGTCCGTCCAGTACGGCGGTGACCGCCGCGGGGAAGGAGTCCACGACCGTGTCCGCTCCCGCCCGCATCAGTTCGTCGGGGCCGGACACGCCGTACGAGACCCCGATGACCGTCATTCCGGCGGCCCGCCCCATCTCGGCGTCGGGCACCCCGTCTCCGATCACCACGCACTGCTCCGGAGCGAGCCCGAGCCCCTTGGCGACATGCAGGGCCATGTCGGGGTGCGGCTTGCCGCGCTCCACGCTGTCGTCGCCCGCGATGACCGTCAGCCGGGTGTCCAGACCGGTGAGTTCGGCGATGGCGCGCGCGGCCTTCTCGACCTTCGAGGTCGCCATGGCCAGCCGGAAACCGGCGGCGGACAGCCGGTCGAGCCCTTCGAGGACCCCGGGATACAGCAACCGCGGCCCGGCCGCCCGCACATGGGCGCCGAACCGCCGCCCGTACTCCTCGGTCGCCTCGGCCACCCGCGGGTCCTCCACGGGAACGCCCAGCAGCCCGGCGAGAGAGGCCGGCAGCGGGCGGCCGACCGTGGAGAGGATCGCCCCTCGGGACACCGCCGTGCCCATCGCCGCCAGGACCTCGGCGGTGATGGTGGCGATGGCGGCGGGGGTGTCCGCGAGCGTGCCGTCGAGGTCGAGGATCACACCACGGTCCGCCGCGGCCGGGTCGCCGGTCACCGCTCGGCCTGTACGGCGCTCAGGGCGGCGGAGAACTCTCCCGCGACCCGGGCGGTGCTGAGCAGCAGGGAGCGGCCGGCCTTGGGCAGCATGCCGCCGGAGGCCCTGGCGAGCGCCTTCATCAGGTACGGGCTGACCGCGTTGCCCACGATGCCCTCCTGGTCGCACTGGGCGAGGGCCTCGGCGATGGCGGCCTCGACGATCGCCTCGTCCACCGCGTCCTGCTCGTCGATGGGACTGGTGAGCAGCACCGTGCCGGGTCCGTTGACCTGCCAGTGGGCCTCGGCGGCGCGCGCGGCGGTGTGCAGATCGTCCATGCGGGTCACCGGCACATCGGCCTCGCGCACCACGAAGGCCGCGAGTTTGTCGGTGCGGTACCCGTACACGGGGACACCGGCCGTCTCCAGGTACTCGGCGGTCAGCCGGTGGTCCAGGATGCTCTTCGCGCCGCCGGAGACCACGGTCATCTTCGTTTTGCGGAACTGGAGCAGGTCGGGGGAGATGTCGAGGGTGTCCTCGCCCCGGCGGTGCACACCGCCGATGCCCGCCGTGGTGAAGACCTGGATGCCGGCCCGCTCGGCGATCACGATGGTGCCGGCCACCGTCGTCGCCCCGAGGCCGCCGCCGGCCAGCGCGCCGCCGATGTCCCGCGCGCTGATCTTCGGAATGCCCTTGGTGGAGGCGAAGCGGTCGATGAGGGAGTCGGTCAGACCGACGACGAGTTTCCCGCCGGCGATCCCGATGGTGGCGGGTACGGCCCCGGCGCCCCGTACCGCCTTCTCGATCAGTGAGGCGGTCTCGGACGAGGGGTCGGTGGTGATGAGCGAGGACTCCAGCGCCACCACCGGACGCCGTTCCGCGAGCGCCGTGGCGATCTCGTCGCTGACCTCTAGCAGCTGGTCGGGCTGTCGTTCCATGTCCGGGGTGTCCTTCCTGAGGTGCGGGAACTGACTCGCCTGGTCACCCTCCCCGGCCCCGCTGGAGCCCCGGTCGAGGAGCTGTCGAAGCCCGTGCCGCAGCGGTCCTCAAGAGAAACTCCGGTGCCTTCCGGCACGGTCGCGGAACCGGAAACCGCTGAAACAGGGGGTAGTTGTGGCAAGGGGAACGATGAGACACAAGGTTGCGTACGCCGTGGTGGCCGCGGCGGCCGTGGTGGCGCTGCTGCCGGCGACCGCGCAGTCCGCGCCGACGGCGTCGCGGGCGGGGGCGGGCGGCGGGACCGTCCTGTTCCAGGACACGTACGGCTCCGGATTCACCACCGGTGAGAACGGCAACTGGCTGCTCCAGGGCGATGCGGAGTGGCCGACCGGGGACGCCGTCGTCACCACGCCGGGCGGCGTGCTCAACGTGGTGCCCACCGGCGTCAACCCGAAGACGGGCGACCCGGCCTACGCCCGCAGCACCGGACCGGACGGCGGCGCGGACTCGGACGACCACATCAAGTGGATCGCCTTCCCCAACCGGTTCACCGCCGAGAACGTCCCGGGCTTCGAGGTGCCGGACACCGGCTCCATCAGCTGTGTGCACAAGGTGGCGGGCCGGACCTTCGGCACCGAGAACCCGTTCGGGAGCACCGTCAAGGACCCGGCGTCCGACATCAGGCTCGCCTCGATCGCGCTGATCACCGCCGACTTCGAGTCCCGGGCGATCGCCGACTTCTCGGTCACGAACGACACCATCTACGCCATCTACGAGCGCCTGCCGAGCGACACGGAGGACTACGCCTCCTACGGTTACGCGATCCCGCTGGCGAAGACGGCGCCGGGGGCGATGCACGAACTGGAGGTCCGGCTGGACCAGAGCGGCAAGCGCGTGACCTGGTTCGTGGACGGCCGGCAGAAGCTCCAGACCGACAAGATCGGCACGCGCGCCTTCGACCGCAAGTACATGACGCTCGACCACGGCGGCACGGAGGAGCGGGTCGAGCTCGACCAGATCACCTGCGGCATGGGGCTGGGCAGCCTGCTGGACGGGGCCAAGCCGGGCGCGGCCGACGGCGGGGCGCTGGTGCGGCTCAAGCACAAGGAGGGCTTCTACTTCGATCCGCGGCGCGGTGAGCCGGTGGCACAGAAGTTCTTCGACCCCGAGAGCAAGGTCGAGAACCGGCTCTTCGGCCAGGGCTCCGAGATCAGGGCTGACTGGACGAAGGTGATCCGCAGGCCCTGACCGGGGGAGCGGATCACGGGACATGAGGGAGCGGGGCCGTCAGCACTACGACGGCCCCGCTTCTGTGCGTGCGACCGGTTCTCACCGGCGCGCAGGGTTCAACACCGAGCTTCGAACCGCGAGTTACCGCAGTTCGAGGGCGAGATCGCGCTCCACGTAGGTGCTTCGCGGTTTGTCCAGGCCTCCGCCCAGGACCTGCTGGTGCAGCCGCTGTATCCGGTCGGACGGTTCGACGCCCAGTTCCCCGACGAGCGCCGAGCGCAGTTGCTGGTAGACGTCGAGGGCCCGCCAGGTGTGCCCGGAACGGCACAGGGCGATCATCAGCTGCGCGTGGAAGCTCTCGTGCATCGGATGCTGGGCGACCAGCATCCGCAGCTCGCCGAGGAGTTCGGCGTGCCTGCCGAGCCGCAGATCGGCTTCGATCCGCAGTTCGAGCGCCCGCGCCCTGGCCTCCTCGATGCCGAGGATCTCGGTGTCCAGGACATGCCCCGTCGGTACGTCGATGAGGGCCGAGCCGTGCCACAGGCTCAGGGCCCTGCCGAGCACGTCGGCGGCCAGGCCGGCCTCGCCCCTCTCCAGTGCGGCGCTCCCTTCCGCCGTGAGCCGTTGGAACGTTCCGACATCACTGCTGAGCACCGGTTCGGACAACAGGTATCCGCCGAACCGGGTGGACAGTACGTCCTTCGCGGTCGGTCGCCGGACGTCCGGCCGGGCTGCGCTGATCCTGCGGCGGAGTTGAAGGATGTAGGTCTGCAAGGTGGTCTGTGCGCTCCGGGGTATTCGGTCACCCCAGATCTCCTCCATGAGAACCGGTACGGGTACGATCCGTCCGGCTCGCAGGGCGAGGAGTGCCAGTATCTGCCGAGGCTTGCCCGCGCTCGGCACGATCGACGTGCCGTCCAGACGGATGTCGAGCGGTCCTAAAACTTCGATTTCCATATCCAGGCCCCCTGTCGGAAAATTCCAATTGGGAGCCTCGCAGAGGACTTCGGATCGCCATAGTGAATCCGCCATGGCTGTGCCTATGAATTCCTCATACCCGGCGCGGGTGATCGGCTCGGGGAGGAAAAGGTGGGGCGAGAACCAGCCAATTTTGTGCGATGCCGGTCCGGGCATCGCACCCAGGTAATGTGAATTCTGGCACACCTTCGGCGGGCCGGGCAACCTTTTGTAACGCGCATTTATCGACCTGTTGGCCGGAATGTAAAAGCCCCGGCCCGGGAGTCGGGTGCGGGGCTTTGTGCGGCGCTCGGTGCGGTTCGGGGCCGGCCTGGGCGCCGCGTGCGGTTCAGGACCGGCGGCAGTCCACATGGCTGATCTGTTTCCACGGCTGGCCCTCGAACCGGATGAAGGCGTCGTCCGTGAACCGGTCGCTGTTGACCACCCGGAACTCGTCCTTGCTGTCCGCGTGCCCGCCGGGCGTGATGTACGGGCCCTGGAAGCGCAGCATGTCGCGCTTCCAGCCGACGGAGGACGCGGTTCCGGTGTTGCCCCAGGTGTCCCAGTAGAACGAGGTGTACCGGTTGTCGACCGTGTTCAGGCCGAAGACCCAGCGCCCCTCGAAGGCGGGGCTCTTGAGGTGCATCTCGTAGAACTTGCCCTCGAGCGTCTTCTTGGTGTCCCAGTTGAGGGTGACCGTGGTGGGCTCCTCGAGGGTGAGGTCGGTGTAGGCGCAGGTGTAGTCGCCGAGCAGGAAGTCGAGTTCCGTCATGGCGACCGCCTTGGCCGACCCTCTCGCGTCCTGCTGGGCCCCGGCGGGCGCCGAGCCGATCAGCGGGAGCACGAGCACGCCGACGAGTGTCCCGAGGCCGCCCCGGACGAGGCGCCGCGAACGTATGGAGAGCATGGGCACGTTCCTTTCCTGAAGGTCCTGGAGGCTCTGAAGGCCGCCAGGGTCTTGAAGGTCCTGTGCCGCACACTGTGGTCCGTCATGATCGAGGATCGGTCGAGGGCGTCCGGGGCGTCGGGGGTGTCCGCGGCGTTGGGCGCGGACATGCCGGTGCCCCGCCGCGACCGACCGCGGCGGGGCACTCCTGACGAGGGCGGGGGGCCCTCTCAGGGGGCGACGCGCGCCTTCGTCCCGGCCTCCGGGGGCAGGGCCGTGCCGGCGGCCGTCGCGTGGTGGTGGTCGAAGTCGGCATCGGTGTCCGTGTCCGCGTCGACGTCGCTCACGTCGACCCGTCCCGGCGGCAGCACGAAGGCGAGCAGTCCGGCCAGGGTGTAGAGGCCGACGACGGTCAGCAGGCCGACGACCGCCGAGTCGGTGGGCGTGTGCCGGTCCTCCAGCAGCGTGAAGTAGACGGTGCCCACGATCGCGACGCCGGTGGCCACGCCGATCTGGATGGCTGTGTTGATCAGCGAGGACGCGGCGCCCGAGGCGGACTTGGGCATCTGCGCCAGCACGATGGTGAGCAGCGTCCCGGCGACCATGGCGAGGCCGATACCGGAGACGATCATGCCGGGTGCCAGGTGCCACCACTCCAGCGAGCCGGAGTAGTGGTCGACGGTCCAGGTGATGACACCCATGCCGACGGCCATGACCGCGCAGCCCAGGAGCACCACCCGGCGGCCGAGCGGCATCAGCTGGGGGGCCACCGCCGAGCCGATGCCCACACCCACGGTGAACGTGACCAGTGCGACCGCGGTGCGCAGGGGGGAGTACCCCTCGCCCGTCTGGAGGTGGACCGTGAGGACCAGTTGGTAGGCCATGCCGCAGAAGAACAGGATGGCGACGAGCAGGCCGCCGAGCGAGCTGCGGTGGTGCAGCAGGGCCGGGTCGATGATCGGCGACTCGCCGCGGGCGATGACCCGGTGCTCGTAACGGACGAACAGCCAGAGGATCACCGGGCAGGCGATCATCAGGGCGAAGGTCCACCAGGGCCAGTCCAGTTCGCGTCCCTGTACGAGCGGGAAGAGCAGGCTGATCAGGCCGACGGTCGCGATCAGGGTGCCGCGGATGTCGAAGCTCTCCCGGGTCTCCACGCGCGACTCACGGGTCAGGATGGCGGCGGCGACCAGCGCGGCCAGTCCGACGGGAACGTTGACGTAGAAGACCGGCCGCCAGCCCAGGCCGAAGAGGTCGGCCTCCAGCAGGACGCCGCCCAGCAGCGGGCCGCCGATGCCGCCGACGGCCAGCGACATGCCGTACATGGACATCGCCTTCGGGCGCTCGGACTTCGGGAAGTCCACCTGGAGCATCGCCAGGACCTGCGGCACCATCAGCGCGGCCGCGGCGCCCTGGAGGATCCGGGAGGCGATGAGCATCTCCGGGTTGACGGCCGCGCCCGCCAGTGCCGAGGTGACGACGAAGGCGCCGAGGCCGATGAGGTAGATCCGCCGGCGCCCGAGCTGGTCGCCGAGACGGGCACCGGTGATCATGGCGGCGGCGAAGGCCAGCGTGTATCCCGCCACCGACCATTCGAGCTGGGCGGAGGAGGCGTCCAGGTCCTGCTGGACGGCGGGCAGGGCCACGTTGAGGACGGTGTTGTCCACCATGTCCATGAACACCGCGAACAGGGTGACGCCCAGCGTCGCCCAGCGCTTCGGGCTGTACTGCGCGGGGGGCGCCGTATCAGCTTGTTCTTCCACCGTCATGGGACGGCCCTTCCGGTAGGCTCGGGAGCAGCAAGGGAAGCAAGACAAATCTGTTTTGCTTTCAAAGCAAAGCTATTGCGGGGGCTGCGTCATGTCAAGCGATGGTCGGCAGGGGGCAGGGCTGAGCGTCGACAACGGGGTCCGGACGCTCCTGCTCCTCATGCCGCGTGTCGTCGCACGCACCAAACGCACGCCGGTGCCTCAGCAGTTGGAGGAGTACAACCTCGCTCCGCGCCATCTGTCCCTGCTGGCCTATCTGTTCTTCGACGGGCCGCTCGCCGTCAGTGAGCTGGCCACCCGGCTGGAGCTGGTCCCGGCCACGGTCAGCCTGCTGGTCGGGGAGCTGAACCGGTACGGGGTGGTGGACCGCAAGGAGGACGAGGCCGACCGGCGTCGCAAGATCGTCAGCATCGCCGAGCCGTACCGGGAAGCGGTACGCGCCTGGCTGGAGAACGGTGTGAACGCCTGGCGGGTCGCGCTCGAACCGCTGAGCCCGGCCGAACGGCAGACCTTCATCGACACCCTGCGTGTGTACGAGCGGGAGCTCATGGGCGCGCAGGAGCGACAGTCGGTCGCTGCCACCGCAGACTGATTCGACGTCCGCAGGCGCGCGCCGTGGCGTGCCTCTCGCGGGAACGGCCCGCCGAAGGGCGGGTCCGCCACTCCGTGATGTGACGGTTGTTCGCACGCCCTCGTGAACGACTGCGGGGGTCGGTCCATGTATGCGCAGGGGGAAAGCTACGTGGTCTACGCAGAGAATCGGCTCCACGACTACGACCACCACTACGACTACGACTTCGACTCCGATGGCACTGAATCGGGAATCGGAGTGGAATTAGGTGCGACCGGGCTGCGACTGGCCCTGTTCATCACCGGCGCGGTCCAGTTGGGCTACGCGCTGATGGCGATACTGAATCTGCTGAAGTGGCACCACGAATCCCTGAGTCTCGTGGGCGCCGTGCTGATACTGATCGCATTCTTCGGGCTGCAGCTATTTCACTGCAATCCCTATGCCGTTCATCTCAGGGCCAGGATCGGCCCCTGGACACTCGTCCCGCAGGCCGCACTGGCCTATGCGCCGTTTCCCATGTTCGGCGTGCTGTGGGGCGGCTTCGGCGGATTCCTCTCGGGGGCCGTGCTGGTCGTGCTCCGGGGATCGGCGCTCGCCTGGGTCCTCTTCGTCCTCAACGCCGCCGCCGTGTTCGGACTCGCCCTCGGCTCGTTCGCCCTCTCCCCGTCGCTCTATCTGACGCTCGCCACCGTGGTCATCGGGCTGATGGTCTACGGGCTGACCCGGCTGAGCGACATCGTCGTCGAGCAGTACAGGCTGCGCCACCGGACGGCCCTGGCCGCGGTCTCCGGAGAGCGCCTCCGCGTCGCCCGCGACCTGCACGACCTGCTCGGCTACAGCCTCTCCGCCATCACGCTGAAAAGTGAACTGACGCTGCGGAAGGTGGGAGTCGACGACGACCGCGCCCGGAAGGAACTGGTCGAGACGTTGAACATCGCACGGCAGGCACTGGCCGACGTCCGGGCCGTCGCCCGCGGCTGCCGGAACCTGTCCGTCACGGCGGAGCTGCGCTCGGTGTCCGGAGTGCTCGACGCGGCGGACGTGGAGACCACCATCGAGGGCGAGCCGGGTGACCTCGACCCGGGAACCGGCTCGATCCTGGCCATAGTGCTGCGGGAGGCCGTCACCAACCTGCTGCGCCACAGCGCGGCGAGGCACTGCCGCATCGAGTTCGGCGAGACCGACGGGCAGCGGTGGCTGGCGATCTCCAACGACGGCGTCCAGGACGGGATGTCACGCACCGAGGCCGGCCGCCGCGGCGGCGGCCTCGGCAATCTCGCCGACCGGCTGGCTACCGTCGGCGGGGAGCTGAACGTCACCACCGAGTGGGGCTGGTTCCATCTGCGCGCCGTTCTGCCGGCCCGGCCCGCCGTACATCAGCCCCGTCCCGGACGGCAGCCCACGCCTCACCACGCACGCTGACATGAGGGGTGGTCAGATGACACCGTTGTCCCTGGCGATCCGGACCGCGTCGACCCGATTGCGGGCACCGAGCTTGTGGACGATCGTCGTGAGGTAGTTGCGCACCGTGCCGACGCTCAGGTGCAGTTCCTTCGCGATGACGCGCACGTCCTCGCCCGCGGCGGCCAGGCGCAGTACATCGACCTCGCGTGGGGTCAGCTGCTGCGCCGGGCCGTCCCAGGCCAGCAGGGCGAGTTGCGGATCGATGACCCGCTGACCCGCCGCCACCTTGCGTATCGCCTGGGCCAGTTCGCTCGGCAGGGCGTCCTTGAGCACGTATCCGTCCACCTGGGCGGCGAGCGCACGGCGGAGCGCGGCCGGATTGCCGAGGCTCGTGATGATGAGGACCCGGCAGGAGGGGAGACAGGAGCGGAGCTTCGCGGCGGCCGTGAGCCCGTCGGTGCCGGGCAGATCGATATCGATCACGGCGATGTCGGGCCGGTGTTCCAGCGCGGTGGGAAGAATGTCGTTGCCATTGCCCACCTCCGCCACGACGCTGAGGTCCTGTTCCAGTTCCATCAACGCCACCAGTGCCCCGCGGAGCATGGGTACATCCTCGGCGATGATCAGCCGTATCACGAGCCGTTCCCCCTAATTTATTGTTCAGCTTTCACTCACTCGTCAGCGGCTCGATGTGGTGGTAAAGGGCTGGCAATCGCTTTCTTCGTCGCCTTCGGCCCTGTTGCGCCGGATCGCCGTGCGGAGAGTCCGGAGCCGCTGGAGTTCTTGGCCCGCAGGCCGGTGATCACGCGGGTGAGCTGCGGGTCCCGCGGAAAAGAGGCGATGCCGCCATCCGGTCCGGCATGCGGCGCGAAGACAAGAGTGTGCTGTTCGGCGTGCACGCGAACCCCCCGAAGTCGAACGAGTGTCAACACCATCGATTCCAGACGCTCTTCACCTATCCGCGCGGTCCGGAAAGCGGATCGATCATCTGGTCATCAGCCATCCGGCCACCGTCATCGTAGTGTGAACTCTCTTGCGAATGGCGGATATTCCTCCTGAGTTCCAAATGGGTGGGTCGTGGTGAAAAGAGGCCACCGCACGGGCAGTTGCGCGGAAGTCGTCCGCCCGCCGGGCTCACCGCCGCCGCCCGCGCCCTGAGCTGAGCTCAAGGGCTTCTCCACCGTCCCCGTCGACGCTGGGCGCGAAGAACGTATCCGTTCACGGATGCCGCAGCCGATACGGAGGAGAGGGCGATGACACGGACCGTCCTGACAGCCGGGACCCGCCACAGCGCGCTTCTCGGGATCGGCGGCTACCGGCCGCGCCGGGTGGTCGGCAACGCCGAGATCTGCCGGCTCATCGATTCCACCGAGGAGTGGATCGAGACCCGCAGCGGCATCGTCGAACGCCGTTTCGCGGACGACGACGAGACCCTGCTGATGATGGCCGCCACGGCGGCGGAGAAGGCCCTGGCGCAGGCCGGAACCACGCCCGCCGAAGTCGATCTCGTGCTGGTGGCCAGCATGTCCAATCTGGTGCAGACGCCTCCGCTCGCCGTGCGCGTGGCACACGAGCTGGGCGCGGGCGCCGCCGCCGGCGTCGATCTGTCCGCGGCCTGCGCGGGCTTCTGCCATGCGCTGGCCATGGCCTCCGACGCGGTCCGCGCGGGCAGCGCCCGCCGGGTGCTGGTCGTCGGCGCCGAACGCATGACGGACATCGTCGAACCCACCGACCGCACCATCTCCTTCCTCTTCGCGGACGGCGCGGGCGCGGTCGTCGTCGGTGACTCCGACACGCCGGGGATCGGCCCGGTCGTACGGCGGGCGTACGGCGCCCACAGCGAGGCGCTGAGGATGACCGCCCCCTGGGCCACGGCCGACGGGGCCGCCCCCGAACGGCCGTGGATGCGCATGGACGGCCGCCGGGTCTTCCGCTGGGCCATGGACGAGGTGGCCCCCGCCCTGGCCCGGACGGTCGGCGAGGCCGGGCTGACACCGGCCGAGCTCGGCGCCTTCGTTCCCCACCAGGCCAATCTCCGCATGATCGAGCTGATGACCGAGCGGCTCGGACTCACCGGTGCCACCGCCGTCTCCCGTGACGTGGTGCGCTCCGGGAACACGTCGGCGGCGTCCATACCGCTCGCCCTGGAGGCGCTGCTCGCCTCCCAGGAGGCGTCCACCGGGGACACCGCGCTCCTCGTGGGCTTCGGAGCCGGCCTCAACTTCGCTTCCCAGGTGGTGGTTCTGCCGTGAACCGCACCGACCGGCGGGCCGTCGCCGACGTCGAGCCCTCTCAGGTCCGTGAGGGGTTCCGGGCCGCCATGGCCCAGCTCGCCGGCGGAGTCGTCGTCGTCACCACCGAGGACACCGACGGCCGTCCGTACGGATTCACCGCCACCTCGTTCTGCTCCGTCTCCATGGATCCGGCACTGGTCCTGGTCTGCCTGGCCGAGACCTCCAGTTCCTACGAGGCCTTCATGGACTGCCGGGGTTTCGCGGTCAGTCTGCTGGGCCAGGAGCAGAGGGCTCTCGCCACCCGTTTCGCCACCACCGGCGCGGACAAGTTCCGTGCCGAGGACACCGTGACCACCCCCCGCCTGCTCCCGGCCGTGGAGGGCGCGCTCGCGGTCCTGGACTGTGACGTGCACGCCCGCCACCCCGCGGGCGATCACATGATCCTGGTGGGCGCCGTGCGCCATGTCCTCCCCGGCCGGGGCGAACCGCTCGTCTACCACGACCGGGCCTTCCAGCAGTTGCGCCGCCCGGAACACCCCCGCCTGCCGCGTCCCTGACCGGCCGGGGCCCGCTCAGGCCGGCCGTACCAACCCCATGTCGTAGGCGAAGATCACCGCCTGGACCCGGTCCCGGGCCCCGATCTTCGCGAGGATGTGGCTGACGTGGGACTTGACCGTGGACTCGGCCAGGGAGAAGCGGGTGGCGATCTCGGCGTTGGACCAGCCCGTGGCGATGGCCGTCAACACCTCGCGTTCGCGGGTGGTGAGGGCGGTGAGCTGGCGGTCCTGGGCGGGGGTGGTGCCCGGGAGGTGGGCGGAGAAGGCGTCGATCAGTTTGCGGGTCAGGCCGGGGGCGATGACCGCGTCGCCGGAGGCCACCGCCCGGATGCCCGCCGTGAGTTCGTCGGGGAGGGCGTCCTTGAGGAGGAAGCCGCTGGCTCCGGCGCGCAGGGCCGCGTAGGCGTACTCGTCCAGGTCGAAGGTGGTGAGGACCAGGACTCGTGAGCGGCCGCCGGACTCCACGATGCGGCGGGTGGCCTCGATGCCGTCCATGCCCGGCATGCGGACGTCCATCAGGACGACGTCGGGGCGTAGTTCGGCCGTCAGGCGGACCGCCTCGGCGCCGTGGGTGGCCTCGCCGACCACCGTCAGGTCGGGGTGCTGCTCCAGGAGCATGCTGAAGCCGAGGCGTTGCAGGGCCTGGTCGTCGACGATGAGGACAGTCGTCATGCGGGACGCTTCTCCGTGGGTGTGGTGTGCGGCGGGGGTGGCGTGGCGGTCTGGAAGTGGGCCTCCACCGTCCAGCCGTCCTGGGCGTTCGGGCCCGCGGTGACGCTTCCTCCGTACAGCGCCGCCCGTTCGCGCATGCCCACCAGGCCGCGGCCCTCTTCCCGCGGGGCGGAGGAGCGTGGGGTACGGGAGGGACCGGCGTCCTCGACCGTGGCGTGCACGGACGTGTCGTCCGTGGTGAGGGAGACGTGGATCCTCGTATCGGACGCCGCGTGCTTGAGGGTGTTCGTCAGGGACTCCTGGACCACGCGGTAGACGGCCAGTTGGAGGCCGGGGGCGAGACCGGTGAGGGCGCCCCGTGTGTGCAGGGTGACGGTGGGGCCGGCGCCGCGGACGCGTTCCAGGAGGGGGTCGAGGTCGGCGAGGCCCGGCTGGGGGGCGAGGGGGCGGCCGTCCTCGGTGTCGCGTTCCTCGCCGATGACGGCCAGGAGGCGGCGCAGTTCGGCCAGGGCGCCGCGACCGCTGTCGGCGATGATGCGCAGGGTCTCGGCGCCCCGCTTCGGTTTCGCCTCGGTGAGTCCGGCGGCGCCGCCCGCGAGGCCGACGATCACGGCGAGGGTGTGGCCGAGGATGTCGTGCATCTCCCGGGCGACGCGGGCGCGTTCGGCGGCGGCGGCGAGGCGGGCCCGCTGGTCGCGCTCCACCTCCAGGCGGACGGCGCGTTCGTGCAGGGCCCGGATGTAGGCGTTCATGACCCGGCCGACCAGGCCCGCCGCGGCGACCGCCGCGATGAGCGCCGACTGCACGATCGCCAGCACCGGCGTCTGCAGGAACTGCTCGTTGGGCTGTTCGGCGCCGCGGACGACGACCCCCACGGTCGTCTGCGCGATGGCGATCCCCAGACAGACCGCCAGCTGGGCGGGCCTGACGCTGCGGCCCACATTGAGCAGTGCCACGATCCGCGCGGCCTCCGCGCCCGTGTCGGCGTCCGCGGCGAGGGCCACCGCGGAGACGGCGGAGGTGAGGGCGAAGACCAGGACAGGGCGCTGCTGCCGCCACAGCAGTGGGACACAGAACGCGACGATCAGGGCCAGCAACGTCGGTACAGGGGCTCCGATGCCTTTCGCCGAGTTCTGGACGGCCGGCATGCCGAGACCGGCGCAGAGCAGCGGCACCACCCAGCGTCTGAACCCCGGATGAGTCAGGTCCGCCTGCCTGATCCCGATGAGCCACTTCATGACCGCGACGTCCGTGGTCCGGTTCGTCCCGTCCAGCAGGGCCTCGGGCGCGACGGAGGGAGCCGATGGCCCGGGGGCGGTTGGTGCGGTCACGTCCTGACGGCCTCTCGTTGTGCGGGGGCCGCCCGCCGGTCCCCGGGGGGAGTGGGACCGGCGGGCGGGGCCGGGTGGGCAGGGCCGGCGCCGGCCGTACGCCCTGCTGGGGATCGTACGGCCGACGGCCGGGCCCTGGCCGGTGGCGGCGGCCGAGTCGCGGCCGGTGGCGAGGGGCTCGGCCCTCACCGACGGGAGGCGGCTGGGCCCCGGCCCCTGCCTGCGGGGGCGGTTCAGCCCTTGCCGGTGTGGACCGGCTCGGGGATCCCCTCGCCCTCGGTCCTCTCGGTGTCCTCCTCCAGCAGGTGCCGCAGCTTCTCGCCCTCGACGTCCACGTTGGGCAGTATCCGGTCCAGTCGGCCGGGCAGGGCCCAGGCGCGGCGGCCGAGGAGGGCCATGACCGCGGGGACGATGGTCATCCGTACGACGAAGGCGTCGAGGAACACGGCGGCGGCCAGGCCCAGGCCGATCGACTTGATCAGCATGGTGTCGCTGAAGAGGAACCCGGCGAACACGGAGATCATGATGACCGCGGCGGCCGTGACGACACGGGCCCCGTGCCGGAACCCGGCGATCACCGCTTCCTTGGGCTCGGCCCCGTGGACGTACTCCTCCCGCATCCGGGTGACGAGGAAGACCTGGTAGTCCATCGCGAGGCCGAACACCACGCCGACCATGAAGATCGGCAGCACGCTCACGATCGGGCCGGTCTGGTCGACGCCGAAGACATCCGCGAACCAGCCCCACTGGAAGACGGCGACGACGACGCCGAGCGTGGCGAGAACGCTGAGCAGGAAGCCCGCGGCGGCCTTGAGCGGTACGAGGATCGAGCGGAACACCAGCATCAGCAGGATCAGCGCGAGGCCGACGACCACGCACAGGTACGGGATCAGGGCGTCGTTCAGTTTGCCGGAGATGTCGATGTTGAGGGCGGTGGTGCCGGTGACCATCAGTTCGGCGCCGGTGTCGTCGTGCAGGGCGGGGCCCCGGTCGCGGATGTCGGACACCAGGGCGACCGTGTCCTCGCTGGTGGGGGAGGAGCCGGGGACGGCGCGGATCAGGGCCACGTCACCGGTCCCGTTGAACGACGCGGGGCTCACCGAGGCGACGTCGGGCAGGTCTTCGAGCAGGGTGACCGCGTCCTGGGCGGCGGCCTTGGGGTCGTCGCTGCCGCGGGCGTCGACGACAACGGTCAGCGGCCCGTTGTAGCCGGCCCCGAACCCGTCGGTGACGGTGTCGTAGGCGATGCGCTGGGTGCTGCCGGGGGCGGCCATCTCGTCGCCGGCCATGCCGAGTTGCAGCGACAGGGCCGGGACGGCGAGCAGGAGCAGGCCGGCCACCGAGGCTCCGAGGACCTTCACCGGGTTGCGCAGGACGAACCGCGACCAGCGCACACCCATCGGCTCGCGCTCGCCGCGCTCGACCGCCCGCATACGGCGGGTCTTGAGCTTGCCCGCCGAGATCCGCGTACCGGCGAAACCGAGCATCGCGGGCAGCAGGGAGAGCGCGATGACCACGGCGATGACGACGGCGAACGCGGCGCCGAGACCGATGTCGGTGAGGATCTTGATGCCGATGACGCTGAGTCCGGCCAGTGCGATGACCACGGTCAGCCCGGCGAACACCACGGCCGATCCGGCGGTGCCCAGAGCGCGTCCCGCGGCCTCCTCCGGGTCGTGGCCCTCCTTCAGCTCGCCGCGGTAGCGGGAGACGATGAACAGGGCGTAGTCGATGGCCACCGCCAGGCCCAGCATCAGCGCCAGCGTGCTCGTGCTGGAGCTCAGGCCGATGACCGAGCTCGCCACGGTGATCCCGCAGATCGCCGCGACCACGCCGAAGAGCGCGGTCAGCAGCGGCAGCCCGGCCGCGACCAGCGAGCCGAAGGTGATGACCATGACCAGGGCGGCGATCACGATGCCGATCAGCTCGGCCGTGCTCTGGTGGGCCTCCTCGGCGACGGCCGATCCGCCCATGCTGACCGCGAGACCGGCCCGCTCGCCCTGTTCGGCGACGTGCTCCAGGCCGGCGCGGGTGGCGTCGGTGATCTCGTCCGGGACGACCTTGTAGGTCACCTGGGCGTAGGCGACGGAGCCGTCCTTGCTGACGGTGCCTCCGGTGTAGGGGTCGGCGACGCTCGCCACCTGGGACGCCGACTTCAGGTCGTCGACCAGGGACTCGACCTCGGCCTTGTGCGCCGCTGACGTCAGCTTCTGCCCGTCGGGCGCCTCGAACACCACGCGCGCCGTGGCCCCGTCGGCCGACGCCTGCGGGAACTCCTTCTCCAGCAGGTCCAGCGCCTTCTGCGACTGGGTGCCGGGGATGGAGAAGGTGTCCGACGTACCGGAGGACACACTGGCCGCGCCTATGCCGACGGCGGCGAGGACCGCGATCCACAGCATCAGGACGAGCCGTCGTCGCCTGAACGAGAACCGGCCGAGCCGGTAGAGGAAGGTGGCCACGGAATTACTCCCAGCGGAATCAGCATCGGGACGGAAGAAAGAGGGCCTGCGCGACCCGTGTCCCACGCTAGGAAGGGAATCCCGGCCACCTGCGGCACCGGAGATGCGAAACGGCAGGGCGGCCTAGTACCGGGGTACTAGACCGCCCTCATCCTGTGGAATACGCCCCTCGGCGCACGGTCAGCCGGCCGCGGGGGATCCCGGCCGCTCGGTCTCCCAGCCGGCCGCCGCCGCGATACCGATGAGCAGCGGCCAGAGGGCGGCGCCCATCTCATGAGGCGTGCCGGGGCAGTCGTGGCGCAGCCAGTCGACGACGCTGCCGAGCACGGCCCCCGCTACGAACGCGGCCGCCGGGTCGTGCGGGGCGCCGACGGCGTCCGCCGGGTCCTCGGGGGCCGGGCTCCTCCGAACGCGGGCGGTCACCGTCATGCGCTGGAGCAGGTGGTTGATGACCCGCGCGCTGCCGTCGTCGCCGAGCAGGGCCCGGTAGAGCGGGGCGTGTTCGGCCACGTGCGCGAAGAGGTCCGGCAGGGGGTTGTCCGGGGGATCGCCGTCGGGGGTGGTCGGCGGGACCGCCGCGGGGCTGGCCGCGACCAACTCGTCGAAGACCGTCGTGCACGCGGCGGCGGCCAGGTCGTGCACGTCGGTGTAGTGCTCGTAGAACGTCGACCGGTTGACCCCCGCGCGCTTGGTGATGTCCGAGACCGAGATCTGGCTGAGGTCCCGCTCGGCGATGAGTTCGAGCAGGGCGGTCTCAAGGGCGGAGCGGGAACGGCGGGTGCGGGGATCCATGGGACGTGCGGGCATTCTGTGAGCGTATCCTTTCCGCCACTTGTTGGTTAACCGACATATGCTGGATAGTGGCGGGGGTCCACCGAACGGAGCCGTCATGTCCCTTCTCGCCCGGCCGGCGATCGCCTCCCTGGCCGCCAGGGCGATGCAGCGTCTCACCGCCCTGGCGGACCGGCGTATCGCGTCCTCCCTGCTCGGCCGCTATCCGGAGTACCCGGGGAACACCCGCGAGCTGACCGTCCCGACCGCGGCCGGCCCTGCCCGCGCGGTCGTCTACCTGCCCGGCACCGGCACGGCCTCCGTCTCGACCCCGGCCCCGGCCGTGCACGTCAACTTCCACGGCGGCGGCTACGTGCTCCCGCCGATCCAACTCGACGACCCCCTGTGCCGTTTCCTCGCCGCGGAAGCGGGCGTCGCGGTGGTCAACGTGGACTACGCCGTCGCTCCCCAGCACCCGTTTCCTGCCCCGCCCCGTCAGGCGTACGAGATCGTCCGATGGGTCGCCGGGCACGGCGCCGAGCACGGCTGGGACGGCGACCGGCTCACGGTGGGGGGCCAGAGCGCGGGCGGCGGTCTCGCGGCGGCGGTGGCCCGCCAGGCCCTGGAGGCCAAGGACGGCGAGGCCCCGTCCATCGCGCTCCAAGTTCTCCACTACCCGCCCCTGGACCTCGCGACCGACGCCCGCGACAAGCGCGCCGCCATCGCAAAGCCGATGCTGCGCCCCTGGATGGCGGACGTCTTCGACTCCGCGTACGTGCCCGACCCGCGGCGGCGCACCGACCCCCTGGTCTCGCCCGCGCATCCGTCGGACACCGCGGACCTCACGGGCATCGCCCCGGCCTTCGTCGTCACCGCGGAGTACGACCTCCTGCGCGCGGAGGGCGTCCGGTACGCCGACCGGCTGCGCGAGGCCGGTGCGCTGCTCGACCACTACGACGTCCCCGGAGCCGACCACGGATACGACCAGAAGGACGCCGAAACGGCCAGGGACGTGTACGCCCTGATCGCCGCGCACGTACGCCGGGCCACGACCCCCGGGCCCGGGAACACCCCGAGGGAGAACCAGTCATGAGCACCAGCACAGGTCTGTCGGGCAAGTCGGTCGTCGTCACCGGGGCCGGCTCCGGCATCGGCCGCGCCGCCGCCCTGCGCTTCGCGGCGGAGGGCGCCCGTGTCGTCCTCGCCGACCTCAACGCCGACGGTGCCAAGGGGGCCGCCGAGGAGATCGTCGCGGCGGGCGGCACCGCGGTCACCGTGGTCGGGGACCTCAGCGAGCAGCGGACCGTCGACCAGGTCGTCGCCACCGCCGTGGACACCTTCGGCGGCATCGACGTACTGGTCAACAACGCGGGCATCATGGACCGGATGTCCGCCGCGGGGGAGACGGACGACGACGAGTGGGAGCGCGTCCTGCGGATCAACCTCACCGCGCCGTTCCTGCTCACCCGCGCCGCGCTGCCCCACCTCCTCGCGAACGGCAAGGGCGCGATCGTGTTCACCGCGTCCGAGGCGTCCCTGCGCGGCAGCGCCGCCGGAGCCGCGTACACCGTCTCGAAGCACGGCGTCGCCGGTCTGACCAAGTCGCTCGCCGTCATGTACCGGGACAAGGGCGTACGGACCAACGCCATCGCTCCGGGCGGCACGGTGACGGGCATCCAGGTCCAGTTGGACCAGGATGCCCTCGGCCCGTCCGTGATCATGGGCTACCGGGGCAACATCGGCCGTGCGGCGGACGCCGACGAGCAGGCGGCGGCCATCGTCTTCCTCGCCTCGGACGCCGCCAGCAACATCAACGGCGTCATCCTGCCGGTCGACAACGGCTGGGCCGCCGTCTGAGGCTCAGCCGAGGGGGGTGTCCCCGTTCCGCAGGGTCGCGAGAACGGGCTCGTACATACGGGACTTGATGGTGCCGAGGGTCGGGCCGGCCTTGCCCACCTGGGCCCGGGCGAGTTCCACGGCGGTCGTGCGTACGGCGTCCTCGGCCACCGCGTGGTCGACGAGGGCGGCGGTGAGGGCGTCGCCGCCCCCGTAGCGGCGGGCCGTGGTCATGGCCTCGTGCGCGGTCTGCGGGGTCAGCCGGGACTGGATCAGCGCGGACATGCCCGGTGTGAAGGGGATGTTGATGTCGGCCTCGGGCAGACACCAGAAACCGCGGTCGGCGCGCATCACACGGAAGTCGTGGGCCAGCGAGAACATCGCACCGGCCGCGAAGGTGTGCCCCTGGAGAGCGGCCACCGTGATCACGGGCAGGGAGAGCATCCGCGCGAACAGCTCCTGGACGCTGCTGACGTACTCCTGTTGCTGGTCGGCGTGCGCGAACAGCCAGTCCAGGTCGAGGCCGCTGGAGTAGAACTTGCCGGTCGCGGCGGTCACCAGGGCGCGCGGCCCCTCCGCCTTCTCCACCTCGTCCAGGGCGGAGTCGACCGACGCGATCCAGTCGGGGTGGAAGCGGTTCTCGCCGTCCCCGAGGTCGAGTACGAAGACGTCGTCCTGGCGGTCGAGCATGGGCATGATGACTCCCTCGTGAGGTTACCTATCGGTAACTTATGCCCGCGAGGGTGAACGCGCAACGGTCTGCGAGGGGGAGTGTCCGGCGGTTCGCACGTCACGCAGTGGCCGGTTTCGGTCTCCCGTTGTGGGAGCGCTTCCACGACAGTCATGACCATGCCATGCGACCGGCCCCGTCGCATGGTGTCGCTCCATCACGCCACCACTCCATCGCGGCCTCCCCACGAGCCGCGATCCGGAAGGGACGGACATGTCCGCCACTGGCAGCAGCAACACCGTGAGGAGACCGTCGCGTTCGGGGCTCGCAGTGCTCTTCGGAGCGCTCGTGTCCCTCCTCGCCACCCTGCTTCTCGGCGCACCCGGGGCCGCGGCCCGCACGGAGCCGACCACGTCCGGGGCGGCGGCCCGCACGGCCGCTCCCGCCGCGGCGCCGATCGTCGCACCCGCCGCCGCACTCACCGAGGTCACCGGCTTCGGCACCAACCCCAGCAACCTCCAGATGTACCTGTACGTGCCGGACAGCGTCACCGCGAACCCCGCGGTCGTGGTGGCCGTCCACTACTGCACGGGATCCGGCCCGGCGATGTACTCCGGAACCGAGTACGCCTCGCTCGCCGACCGCTACGGGTTCATCGTCGTCTACCCGTCGGTCACCCGCGCCAGCAAGTGCTTCGACGTCTCCTCGCCGCAGGCGCTGAGGCGCGGCGGCGGCAGCGACCCCGTCGGCATCAAGTCGATGGTCGACTGGGTGACGCGCACCTACTCCGCGGACACCAGCCGCATCTTCGCCACCGGCATCTCCTCCGGCGCGATGATGACGAACGTCCTGCTGGGCGACTATCCGGACGTCTTCGCGGCGGGCGCCGCGTTCTCGGGCGTGCCGTTCGGCTGCTTCGCCACCACCGACGGCTCCGAGTGGAACAGCGCGTGCTCCGGCGGCACCGTGATCCGCACCCCGCAGGAGTGGGGCGACCTCGTCCGCACCGCCTACCCGGGCTACACCGGTCCCCGGCCGCGGATGCAGGTGTGGCACGGCACCGAGGACGACGTCCTGCGGTACCCCAACTTCGGGGAGGAGATCAAACAGTGGACCAATGTGCTGGGCGTCGGTCAGACCCCGGCCGCGACGGACTCGCCCCAGTCCGGCTGGACCCGCACCCGGTACGGCTCCACCGGTGACCGGGCGCCCGTCGAGGCCATCAGCCTCCAGGGCGTCGGCCACAACCTGTACGCGTACGGCATGGCGGCCCGGGTCCTCACGTTCTTCGGCCTGGACAGCTCGGGCCCCGGGCCCCAACCTCAGCCCGGCGCCTGCAAGGTGGCCGTCACGACCAACGCGTGGAGTACGGGACTGACCGGCTCCGTGACGATCACCAACACCGGCACCGCCCGCATCGAGGGCTGGAAGCTGGCCTTCACCCTGCCCTCCGGGCAGACGATCACCAACGGTTGGGGCGCCACCTACGCCCCGGCGAGCGGGGCGGTCACCGCCACCAACGCCACGTACAACGGCACGATCGCGCCGAACGCGAGCGTCGGCATCGGCTATCAGGCGAATCACGGCGGAAACAGCGGGCCACCGACCGCGTTCACCCTCAACGGAACGGCATGCAGCGTGAGTTGACGGGTCATCAGTAGTCGTTCGTTTTGATGCTCTGTCACATCCTGGCGGCCGGGGGTGCGTCCTCGGCCGCCAGGACCCCCGCCCGTCGCTCCGGAGGAGTTCAGCATGCCCGCGAGACCGTCCACATCAAGAAGAGCCCCGTTCGCCCACCTGATCCCCCGTCTGCTCACCCCCTTCGTCCTCGTCCTGGCCCTCGTCGTGACCTCGTCCGCCCTGGTGGCCCTGGTCAAGGGGCCTCGGGCCGAGGAAGGGGGCACCGGACGTCTGACCGCGTCGCCCGCCGCCGCCCGGCACTGGGTCAACACCTGGACTGCGATGCCGCAGCTCACCGAGCCGGGCAACATGCCGCCTCCGCCGTTCACCGAGGACCGTGCCGTCCTGGCCGACACGACGCTGCGGCAGACCGTGCGTGTCTCGACCGGGGGCGAGCGTGTGCGGCTGCGTTTCTCCAACGCCTTCGGTGACACCGCGCTGCCGCTCACGGCCGTGAGCGTGGCGCTCCCGCTCGACGGACGGGCCGGGGTCGCGGCGATCGAGCCCGGCTCGCTGCGGCGGGTGACCTTCGGCGGGCGCGGCTCGGCGACCGTGCCCGCCGGGGCCCAAGTCGTCTCGGACGCACTGGACTTCGACCTCCGGCCGGGCTCCAACCTGACCGTGACCGCCTACCTGGCCGAGGGCCAGCCCTCCCTCGCGCTCACCTCGCACCCGGGATCACGCACCACCTCGTACCTCCAGAAGGCCGACCGCACAAGGGACTTGGACCTGCCGGAGGCGACCCCGGTCAACCACTGGTACCTGCTCAGTGATGTCGAGGTGCTCTCCGGGCGCGGCACGGCGGCGGTCGCGATCGTGGGCGACTCGCTTACCGACGGCCGCGGTTCCACCACCAACGGGAACAACCGCTGGCCCGACCGGTTCCTGGACCGGCTGCACGCCCGGGCCGCGACCTCGGACGTCGCGGTCCTCAACCAGGCGGCCGGCGGCAACCGCGTCCTCAACGACGGACTCGGCCCCAACGTCCTCGCCCGCCTCGACCGCGACGTCCTGTCCCGCAGTGGCGTCTCCTGGCTGGTCGTCTTCGAGGGGGTCAACGACCTCGGCACCGCCGCGGCCACCCCGGCCGCCCAGCGGAGCGTCACCGCCGAACTGATCGCCGCCTACGAGCAGATCGTGGTCCGCGCGCACGCGCAGGGCATCCGGGTGTACGGGGCCACGCTGACGCCGTTCGGCGGCAACACCATGTACGACGACCCCGACGGGCACCGTGAGTCGGCCCGGCAGGCGGTCAACTCCTGGATCCGTACGAGCGGGACGTTCGACGCGGTCATCGACTTCGACCGTGCCGTCCGCGACCCGGGGGATCCGCGCCGGCTGCTGTCCACCCTGCACGACGGGGACTGGCTGCACCTCAACCCGGAGGGCTATCGGGTGCTGGCCGCGGCCGTCCCGCTGCGGCTCTTCCGGCAGGCGCCCGCGCGGCTCGATGTCGGTTGACGGTTCAAGTGGAATGACCTACGGTCCAGCTTGAAGGTTCAAGTTAATCACTGCGGCAAGTCAAGGATGCATCAGGCCGGCCCCGTTCGGAGTGCGGCCCGAACCGGGCCGCCAATTCACCCCCATCTCCTCGGAGTTGAGACACATGACCGAACGTGCCGACCGGATCATCGACGCTCTGCGCAGCGGGCACGACTACCTCACCACCGTCGTGCACGGCCTCGCCGCCGCCGACCTCGACCGGCCCTCCGGGGCGTCGGAGTGGACCGTCGCCCAGGTGCTCAGCCACCTCGGCAGCGGCGCGGAGATAGGCCTCGCTGCCCTGGAGGGCGCGCTGAGCGGCACCGGGCCCAAGGACATGGACTTCAACAAGTCCGTGTGGGCGCGCTGGGACGCGATGCCCCCGGCCGAGCAGGCCGAGGGGTTCGTCGCCTCCAACGAGGCGCTGGTGCGCGCCTATGAGGACCTCGACGCGCAGACGCGCCAGGACCTGCGGATCGACCTCGGGTTCCTGCCCGCACCCGTGGACGTGGCCACCGCCGCGAGCATGCGGCTCAGCGAGTTCGCCAACCACTCCTGGGACGTGGAGGTCGCCTTCGACCGGACCGTCGGCCTGGCGCGGGCGGCGACCGAGCCGCTCCTCGACCAGGTCGGCATGCTCATCGGCTTCGTCGGCAAGGCCGACGCCCTCGGCGGCCGGCACGTCCGCGTCGCCGTCCGCACCACGTCCCCCGAGCGCTCGTTCGGGCTGGACCTGGGGGACGCGGTCGCGCTCACCGACGAACCGGCCGAGCCCGACGCCGTGCTCAGCACACCTGCCGAGTGGTGGCTGCGGCTCGTCACGGGCCGCCACGCGCCCGCGAACACACCCAAGGGCGTGACCCTCACCGGGGACGGCCTGACTCTGGACGACCTGCGCAAGGTGTTTCCCGGCTTCTAGCCGGTACGTACGCGAAGGAGGGTGAGGGGCTGTGGTGTGCGGGGGTGCCCCCGCACACCACAGCCCCTCACTGTTTGGCGACTGCGACTGCGACTGCGACTGCGACTAGCGACTACGGCTGCTACGGCTTCTCGGTGCCGTGTCCCTCGGTCGCCGGGACCGGCGACACCGGCGGCGTCGGCAGCAGGTCGTGCAGTTGCGTGTATCGCTGGGCGCAGGCCGTCCGGGCGATGGCCTCGGAGACGGCGTCGGCCAGGGGGCGCGAGGACTCGCTCAGCAGGCGGCGGGCCTTGTCCGTGAGCGTCACCTCGATGCCGCGCCGGTCGCCGCAGGCCGAGTTCTTGCTGATCAGCCCCGCGTGCTGCAGACAGGCGACCTGATAGGTCAGGCGCGTCTTCGGACGCCCCAGCAACTCCGCGATCCGGGTCATCCGCAGGCTGGAGCCGGGCTGGTCGGCCAGCAGGCACAGCACCAGGAACTCGTCGTGCGAGATCCCCATGGCGTCCTTGACCCGGGAACGCAGCGACTGCTCGATCGCCCCGGCCGCGGCCAGCAGGCGCATCCAGGACCGCAGCTCGGCCGGCAGCAGCCCGGCGTCGTCGGCCGGCGGCCCGTCGCAGCCCGCCAGCAGTCCGTCTCCGCCCGTCGGCAGCCCGTTTCCCTCCGTCGGCAGCCCTTCGCTGCCCGTCGGCTCGCGTTCGGGCTGGTCGGCGGGTGCGGAGGAGTCGGCCATAGTCCACAAGTCTACCGTTGTTCAATTTTGGATAATCGGCTAGCGTGGGGTCATCCAAATTTGGATTACTGAGTCGATCGTTCGAAACCGTCAGGAGAAGTCCCATGACCGTCGCCGTAGAAACCGGCCTGTGGCAGCTCGACCCCGCCCGCACCACCGTCGCCATCAAGCACAAGACGATGTGGGGCCTGGTCGGCGTGAAGGGCGTCTTCGCCGGCGTCACCGGCGAGGGCGAGGTCCAGCCCGACGGCACCGCCCGCGGCACGATCACCCTGGACGCCGCGTCCCTGGACACCAAGAACCGCAAGCGCGACGAGCACCTGCGCGGCGGCGACTTCTTCGACGCCGACCGGCACCCCTCCCTCGTCTTCGCCGTCCGCAACGCCACGGTCCGGCAGGACGACACCGTCGAGATCTCCGGCCAGCTGACCGCCCGCGGCATCAGCCGCCCCCAGACCGTCACCGCCCGCGTCACCGGCGCGACCGCCTCCGCGGTCACCCTCACCGCCGAATTCACCGTGGACCGGGAGCAGTTCGGCATGGGCTGGAACCAGCTGGGCATGATCCGCGGCCTGACCACCGTCACGGCGACGCTCGCCTTCACGCGTACGCCGGCGTAGGCGAATCCACGTACGGGACGGGGCTCGCGGGGCGGGGCGATGACTTGAACCGTCACGTTAAAGTGACGGCCATGGAGACCCCGCAGGAGCCTCGCCGGCTGACCGACGGCGAGAAGGAGGCCTGGCACGCGCTGGCCGGCGTGCTGGTCAGGCTGCCGGGCGCGCTCGACGCGCAGCTGCAGCGCGACGCCGGGGTCAGCCACGTCGAGTACCAGGTGATGGCGATGCTCTCCGAGGCCCCGGAGCGCACGATGAGGATGAGCGAGGTCGCCGGCTTCACGGGCACCTCGCTGTCCCGTCTCTCCCACCTGGTCAAGCGGCTGGAGAAGAGCGACTGGGTGCGCCGTACGCCGGATCCCGCCGACGGCCGCTACACCCTCGCCGTCCTCACGGACGCGGGCCGGGACAAGGTCGTAGCGACCGCGCCCGGGCACGCGGAGGCCGTGAGCCGTTACGTCTTCGAACCGCTGACCCGGGCCCAGGAGCGGCAGTTGCGCGACATCGGCCGCCGTATCTGGCAGACCGTCGCACCGGACGACCGCTGCCTGCCGCCGAGTTGACGCCCTCAAGGGGCTCGCGTCAGGCGACGGCGGTCCCTTCGAGCTCGACCAGCTGGCCGGGGATCGCCAGCCGTGTCACCCCGAGCATCGTGGTGGTCGGCGCCACCCCGGCCGCGCCCAACCGCCCCGCCAGTACGCCGTAGTGCTGGAAGAGCAGATCGACGTCGGTCGTGTAGACGTTGAGCCGGACGAGGTTCGCGAGCGACATACCGGCCTCGCCGAGCACGGCCTCCAGGTTGTCGATGCTCAGCGCCAACTGCGCCGCCATGTCGCCGTCGTGCTGGGGCTTGCCGTCGCCGCTCATCGCGGTCTGCCCCGAGATATAGAGGGTCCGGGTGTGTTTGGAGACGACCTCGCCCTGGTTGAAGCCCAGTTCCGCCGACCACGCCACCGGGTTGACCGCCGTTCGTTCCACTGCCACGTCAGCTCCATTCGATCCATGTCGACTCATGTCGATTCACGGGGAGTACGTACGGCCATCGGCTCGGTAGCCGTCGGCTTCGACGTCCTGCTGACGAGCCTCGCAACAAATCACGACATCCTCAGTCACGTATTCAGTCAGGCATGCGGTCAGGCATTCGGTCGTGTCTTCGATAGCGTGCTCGTATGCGCGCCGACCGGCTGGTCTCACTGGTGTTGCTGCTGCGTCAGCGCGGTCGATTGACCGCGGACACGCTGGCCCGCGAGCTGGAGGTGTCCACCCGGACCGTGCTGCGCGACATCGAGGCACTGTCCGCGGCCGGTGTCCCGGTCTACGCCGAACGCGGCAGGCACGGCGGGTTCGCGCTGCTGCCCGGTTTCCGGACCGAGCTCACCGGGCTGAACCACGACGAGGCCCTCGCCCTGCTGACCGCCGGATCGGGGCGCGGCGAGCAGGCGTTCGGCCTCGGCTCGGCGCTCGCTTCGGCCATGCGGAAGGTGGTCGACGCGCTGCCCGAGAGCCACCAGGCCGCGGCGAGCGACGCGGCCCAGCGATTTCTCGTCGAGCCGGAGACCGACCTGCTCTCACGCCGGCTGGTCACCGAGGAGGTGCCCGGCGCCACCATGATCGAGGTCCGGCGCGCGGTGCTCGCCGGACACAAGCTGCGTATCCACTACGCGGCCACAGGCCAGGTGCCGCGGTGGCGCACGGTGGACCCGATCGGCCTGGTCACCGCACGCGACCGGGCCTACCTGCTGGCCACGAGATCCGGCGCGGACCGCACCTACCGGCTGTCGCGGGTGCTGGCCGCCGAGGAACTCCCCGAACCCGCCCAGCGCCCGAACCGGGTCGATCTGGACCGGATCTGGCGGGAACGCTCCGCGCAGTTCCTCTCCGGCGGCGACCACCTCACCGTGCTGGTACGCGTGAATCCGGCGCGGCGGGAGGAACTGCTGGACACCGCCCTGGCCGTTCGCGCGGAAGAGCCCGAGGCGGACGGTCGACTGCGGCTGGAGGTGACCTTCCAGGACTCCCGGCACGCCGAATGGGCACTGTGGCAGCTCGGCACGGACGCGGAAGCGCTGGTTCCGCAGTCGTTGCGCGCCTCCCTGCGCGACCGTGCCGCCGCGATCGTCGCCCGCTACGGAGACTCGTCCTGAGCTCGTCCTGAGCTCGTCCTGAGACCGTCGACGACCTTGCAGGTTCGGTACGACATTTCGCGCGCGGAATCTCCCGCACGGAGCCCTACGCCCCAGGGTCGAGCGAGCGGTCCGTCACGCGCGCCAGGTGCGTGGCGAACACCTCGCGGGCCTCCGGCGTCAGCGTCCGCAGGGCCACCGCGGCCGTGATGATCACGTCGCACAGCTCGGACTGGACGTCGTCCCACGTGTGGGACACGCCCTTGCGCGGGTTCTGCCCGGTGGCGCCGATCACCGCCTCGGCGACCTCGCCGACCTCCTCCGAGAGCTTCAACATCCGCAGGAGCAGGGCCTCTTGGTGCGGACGGGACGGCTGGGCGCTCGTCAGCCGGTCCTCGATGCGGTCGATGGACTCCCAGAGATCGTCGTCGCTCATGACGATCAGCCTGTCACGAGCCCGGCCGCACCAGGGCGGGTGCCGCTGACGGTCCCTCTCCTGTGATGGTCCCTCTCCTGGGCGGTGCCAAGTGGTCCTGGGCTGTCTCAAGTAGTCCTATGCGCTGTAGGACATGCTGTCCTCGTCGAACAACTCCCCCTGCTCGCCCTCCTTCTCGCTCCGCAGCCGCTTGTTGCGGAGCCCCACCACGGCCAGCGTCGCGGCTGCCGTGCCGGCCAGGGCGACCGGCACCATCCAGCGGCGGTCGACCGCGTGGCCGAGGGCGTGGTCCAGGGAGAGCCGGCCGGGGCCCGTGACGGCGAGGCCCGCCGCCGCGAGACCCAGGGACGCGGCGTGCTCGTAGCCGCCGCTCTGGTTGAAGAAGCCGTTCGGGGCGTGCACCGCCGACGCGCCCGCCATCGCACCGGCCGCGGCGGCACCGGCCGCCGGGGTCGCGAGGCCCAGCGCGAGGAGCGTGCCGCCGCCTGCCTCCGCCAGGCCCGCCGCTGCGGCGCTCGCCCGGCCGGGCGCGTACCCCACGGACTCCATGAACTGTCCGGTCCCGGAGAGCCCGCCCCCGCCGAACCAGCCGAAGAGCTTCTGCGTCCCGTGCGCCGCGAGCACCCCGCCCGTGCCGAGGCGGAGCAGCAGCAGTCCCAGGTCGCGTCGGTCGAAAGAGGTCACGGTTGTCGTCACTCCTCGGATGTCCCAGCCGTCGTCCAGCCGTTTTCCAGCCGGTGTCCCGGTCGGCCGTTCTCACGCGAACGGCCCCTTCTGTCTCGTACGCCGCCTGTCCACCGTCGCACCGAACGGGATCCCGGGTCCTGGCCCGCGCCGCCGTTCGGGTGGCGGGGGCGGCCGGGCGGTGTGAGTCTGGCGTCCATGACGATTCAGGTAGCCAAGCTGAGCAACCCGGCCGTCCGGGAGTTCGTCAGCGCCGTGAACGCCCATGACCGGGACGCCTTCCGGGCGGTCCTCACGCCCGACGCGACGATGTCCGACGACGGCTCGGACCGCGACCTCGACGAGTGGACCGAGCGGGAGATCTTCGACTCCCACGGCCATATGGAGGTCGACAACGAGTCGGACGGCGGCCTCGCCCTCCTCGCCCGCTACAGCAACGACGCCTGGGGCGAGATGCGGACGCGGTGGAGCTTCACCGTCGACGGCGGCGGCAGGATCTCCCGCTTCGAGACAGGCCAGGCGTAACGACCGCGGCGATTCCGCCGTCGCGGTCTTGCCTTCGCCCGCACTCCAACTCCTAGCGTCCATAGGCATGGAGAGCAGCGGAAGCAGCACGCGGAGCGACGACGGGCGCAGGACTCTGGGGCGTAGCGGTATCGAGGTGAGCGCCCTCGGTTTCGGCTGCTGGGCCATCGGTGGCGAGTGGGCGAGCCCCGACGGGCAGCCCCTGGGCTGGGGCAAGGTCGACGACGACGAGTCCGTACGGGCGGTCCGCCGTGCCCTCGACCTCGGCGTCACCTTCTTCGACACGGCGGACGCGTACGGCACCGGGCACAGCGAGCGTGTCCTGGCGCGGGCGCTGGGCAAGCGGCGGGCCGACGTCGTCGTCGCGACCAAGTGGGGCAACGTCATCGACGAGGAGCGCCGGCTCGCCCTGGGCAGCGACGACTCCCCGGAGTACGCCCGACGCGCGCTGGCCGCCTCACTGCGACGGCTGGACACCGACTACGTCGACCTGTACCAGCTCCACATCTCCGACGCCGACCCGGAGCGCGCCGCCCAACTCCGGGACACCTGCGAGGAGTTCGTCCGGGAGGGGCTCGTCCGTGCGTACGCCTGGAGCACCGACGACCCGGAGCGGGCCGCGGTCTTCGCGCAGGGCGAGCACTGCGCGGCCGTGCAGCACCGCCTCAACGTCCTCCAGGACGCGCCCGAAATGCTCGTGCTCTGCGAGGAGTCGGGCCTCGCGAGCATCAACCGCAGTCCGTTGGCGATGGGGTTGCTGACCGGCAGGCGGGGGCCCGGCCGGTCCCTCGAAGCGGGTGACATCCGCAGCCGGCCGCCCGCCTGGCTCCCGGGTTTCGGTGACGGCGGCGGCGCCGACCCCGAGTGGCTCGCACGCGTCGACGCCCTCCGGTCCGTCCTCACCAGCGACGGCCGTACGCTCGCCCAGGGTGCCCTCGCCTGGCTGTGGGCCCGGAGCCCGCGCACGGTGCCCATCCCCGGCTTCCGCTCGGTCGCACAGGCGGAGGAGAACGCGGGCGCACTCGCCCAAGGCCCGCTCACCGCAGGGCAGTTGACCGAGATCGACGACGCCCTGGGCCGCTGAGCGGCGCACGCACAAGCTCTCGCCCGGAGCCCGGATTGATGGGCAGCCGTTCCGTGGCCCGGGTCGCAATCCCGCGGTCCCACGCGGAATCCCCCCACCCGAACCGCCGGAACGGCTGCCGCCTCCCCCCAGAGGTGTGGCACGGAAGTCCTGTGCTCCAAGTGTGAAGTTCTGGTGGAGGAGTGTCGAGCATAGGCCTGCTACCGGCAGGTATGGTCCGGAGGGTGCCATTCCGTTTGTGCAGATTGGCTGGCTGTACCCGCCCCTTCAGGGGCGCGGGGCTGTATCGATGTGCGGCTCAGCCGCGTGGGCGCGATCAGCCACGGCGGGCCCGCACTCTCCCGTACGGCCGGCGGCGGCCTAGCCCCGCCCCACATACGGCATCGCGGTAGCCAGAACCGTCGCGAACTGCACGTTCGCCTCCAACGGCAACTCCGCCATGTGCCGCACCGTACGAGCCACGTCCGCCACATCCATCACCGGCTCGGCCACCACCTCCCCGTTCGCCTGCAGCGCCCCCGTCTGCATCCGCTCGGTCAGGTCCGTCGCCGCGTTGCCGATGTCGATCTGCCCGCAGGCGATCCGGTACGGCCGTCCGTCCAGCGACAGCGACTTCGTGAGACCGGTCAGCGCGTGCTTGGTCGCCGTGTACGCGGCCGACTGCGGGCGGGGTGTGTGCGCCGAGATCGAGCCGTTGTTGATGATGCGACCGCCCTGCGGATCCTGCTCCTTCATCTGCCGGTACGCCGCCTGCGCGCACAGGAACGCCCCGTCGAGGTTGGTGCCGACCACGTGCCGCCAGGCCTCGTACGGCAGCTCCTCGAACGGCACATCGCCCGGGCCGAAGGTGCCCGCGTTGTTGAAGAGGAGGTCGAGCCGTCCGAAGCGGTCCCGCACGGCGGCGAAGAGCGCGGCCACCTCGTCGGGGCGCGAGACATCGGTGCGCACGCACAAGGACGTGCCGTCCTCCGAGGCCGGCTGCCCCGGGCGTGCCGTCCGCGCGAGCGCCGCCGTCTCCTCCAGGCGCTCCGCCCGGCGGCCCGCGAGCGCCACCGACCAGCCGGTGCGCAGCAGCTCCACGGCCACGGCCCGGCCGATCCCCGAGCCCGCTCCCGTCACGACCGCGATCTTCGTTCCCATGGCGTTCATGGCCCAGCAGCGTACGTGAGGACAGGCGATCTTCCGCCACACGAATCTCATCTGTCCGACATCTGACTGGTGTGTACGTGACAGTCCGGCGTCGAATCTGATCACTCCAATACCAAGTACAACAACAGTCAGGGGAGGGCCAGATGACACTCGCAGGCCACCAGCAACAGTCGCAGCACGCCCCCGAACTCCGCGCCGCCGCCCGTCACCTCGGACGCCGCCGTTTCCTCACGGTCACCGGCGCCGCCGCCGCGCTCGCCTTCGCCACCAACCTGCCGACCGCGGGCGTGGCGGGTGCCGCGGAACTCGACGCGGCGAAGATCACCGACAACCCCTTCACGCTCGGCGTCGCCTCCGGTGACCCGCTGCCCACCTCCGTGGTGCTGTGGACCCGGCTCGCGCCCGCCCCGTTCCAGGCCGACTCCGGTCTGCCGTCTCAACGTGTCGTCGTGCGCTGGGAGTTGGCCCGCGACGATCGCTTCAGACACATCGTCAGACGCGGTGCGACCGTCGCCCACCCCGAGTTCCACCACTCCGTACACGTCGAGGTCGGCCACCTCGACTCCGACCGGGTCTTCTACTACCGCTTCCGCGTGGGCAGTTGGGTCAGCGAGACCGCCCGTACGCGCACCGCGCCCTCGTCCCGCTCGGACGTCTCCGAACTGACGCTGGGCGTGGTCTCCTGCCAGGCGTACCACGACGGGTACTTCACCCCGTTCGGCCATCTCGCCGAGGACGACGTCGACGTGGTCTTCCACGTCGGCGACTACCTGTACGAGTACGCGGTCAGCTCGGTCGGCGGCGTGCGCAACTACACCGACCGTGTGCTGCCCGACGTCTTCAACCGGGAGACGATCACGCTGGAGGACTACCGGCTGCGGTACTCCCTCTACAAGACCGACCCCGATCTGCAGGCCGTGCACGCCGTGCACCCCTTCGTCGTCACCTGGGACGACCACGAGACCGAGAACAACTACGCGGACGACATCCCCGAGAACGACGTACCGCCGGAGGAGTTCCTGCTGCGCCGCGCCGCCGCGTACCGCTCGTACTGGGAGAACCTGCCGCTGCGCCACCCGCAGCGGCCCGAGGGCGCCGACATGAAGCTCTACCGTCGTCTGAACTGGGGTCGGCTCGCCCAGTTCGACATCCTCGACACCCGGCAGTACCGCACCGACCAGGCGAACGGCGACGGCTGGAAGACGCCCACCCCCGAGTCGGAGGCCGAGTCGCAGACCCTGCCCGGATTCGCCCAGGAGCGCTGGCTGACCGACGGCTGGAAGCGGTCGAACGCGCTGTGGAACGTCATACCGCAGCAGGTCGTCTTCGCCCGCCGCAACCACGCCACCGCCGGAAACACCACCCTCAGCATGGACGCCTGGGACGGCTACCCCGCCTCGCGCCGACGGCTCCTCGCGGGCGCCGAGGCCGCCGGTGTGGAGAACCTGATGGTGCTCACCGGCGACGTCCATGTGTCGTACGCCTTCGACCTCAAGCGGGACTTCGCCGACCCGGGGTCGCGGACGGTGGGTACGGAGATCGTCGCCACGTCGGTCACCAGCGGGCAGAACGGGGCCGCCCGGCCCGCCAACTGGGCCGGTTACCTTGCCGCCAACCCGCACATGAAGCACTACAACGGGCACCGGGGGTATTCGACGGTTCGCCTCGGGCGGGAACTTGCTCGGGTGGACTTCAAGACGGTGGCTGCCGTGACCACGCCTGGGGCTGCGATCACGACCGCCGCGTCGTTTGTCACCGAGGTGGGGGACCAGGGGCTGAAGCCGGTGTAGTGCCTGCGGTTTGGAGGGGTTGGAGGGTGGGGGACTGTGGGTGGCTGTGGCTCGTCGGGTGCGGGTCGGTCGTGGCTGGGTGCGCAGTTCCCCGCGCCCCTTAAAGCCGAAAGACTGCGCCGTTCCCCGCGCCCCTGAAAGCCAAAGGACTGCGCCGTTCCCCGCGCCCCTGAAAGCCAAAGGACTGCGCAGTTCCCCGCGCCCCTAAAGGGGCGCCACCTCGCCCGGATATGTGACGCCGACGCGGTTTCGTACCGCGTCGAGCGTTCGCATTACTGCCAGGGTGCCGTCGAGGGGGACCAGGGGGGACTCGGTCTCGCCGGCCTGGAGGCAGCGCATGACCTCGATGGCCTCGTGTTTGAGGCTGGCTTGGGTTCCGTCGGTCGCGCTCGCGGTGAACTCCTGCGGGTCGCGGCCGTCGCGGTGCAGTACGAAGCGGTCGGCGTGGAAGAAGCCGGACGGGATGTCGATACGGCCCTCGGATCCGGTGACCGAGGCGGAGGTCGACGTGCCGCCCACCAGAGAGCAGTGCAACGAAGCGAGAGCGCCGCTCTCCCAGGAGAGCAGCATTCCCGTCTGGAGATCGACGCTCTCGTCGGAGAGCACCGCTCTCGCCATCACCTCCGAGGGCTCACCGAGCAGCAGGTGCGCGAACGACACCGGGTAGACGCCCAGGTCGAGCAGCGCGCCGCCGCCCTGCGCCGGGTCGCGCAGCCGGTGGGTGGGAGGGAAGGGCCCCGAGAGCCCGAAGTCGGCCTGGACCGTGCGGACCTCACCGATCGCCCCCTCGTCGACCAGCGCCTTCAGTTGCCGGATCAGCGGGTTGCAGTACATCCACATGGCCTCCATCAGGAAGCTTCCGCGCTCCTTCGCGAGGCCGACCAACTCCTCCGCCTCGCGCGAGTTCAGCGTGAAGGCCTTCTCGCACAGCACGTTCCGGCCCGCCTCGAGACAGAGTCCGGCCGCCGTCCGGTGCGCCGAGTGCGGAGTCGCGACATACACGACATCCACGTCCTCGTCCGCCGCGAGGCTCTCCCAGTCGCCGTACGCCCGGGGGATCCCGAACCGCTCCGCGAACGCCTTCGCCGACTCCTCGGTGCGCGACGCCACCGCGACCACCTCGGCGTCCGGCAGATCGATCAGATCCGCCGTGAACGCCCCGGCGATCCCACCGGTCGCCAGCACGCCCCACCGCACACGCTCTCCCGCCATCCCAACCCCTCGCTCCATGAACACGACCACCCGATGGCCGACGACCCGAACCCGAACACGGTCGACGGCCCGAACATCACCGACGACTCGAACGCGATGGTCTCGACCACCTGTACGAGCTGAGAGCATAGGTGGCGTATTCCACAAACAGGGAGGGGCGCATGTCCGAGCGTGGCCGCACCACGCGGGACCAGGACGGCCCGGAGGGGCACATACCGAGCGCGGCCGTCACCGGGGCGGTCACCGACGCGGTCTCCGAAGAGACCGCGACCGCCGCCGCGGCGCCGCCGGTACCGCCACCGGCGGCCCGCCGTTCCGTGGGACTCCTGGTCACCCTCGTCCTCGGCGGGCTCACCGCCGTACCGCCGCTGTCCATGGACATGTACCTCCCGGCGCTCCCCGAGGTCACCGACGCGCTCCACGCGTCCGCGGCCACCGTGCAGCTGACCCTCACCGCGTGCCTCGCCGGCATGGCGCTCGGGCAGCTGGTCGTCGGCCCGATGAGCGACAAGTGGGGGCGCAGACGGCCGCTCATCGTCGGACTGCTCCTCTACGTCGTCGCCACCGCCGTGTGCGCGTTCGCGCCCACCATCGAACTCCTCGTGGCCTTCCGGCTGCTCCAGGGCCTCGCGGGCGCCGCCGGGATCGTGATCGCACGGGCCGTCGTACGCGACCTCTACGACGGCGTCGACATGGCCCGCTTCTTCTCCACGCTCATGCTGATCTCCGGGGTCGCGCCGATCATCGCCCCGCTCATCGGCGGCCAGGTGCTGCGGATCACCGACTGGCGAGGCGTCTTCTACATCCTGACCGCCATCGGGGTCGTGCTGACCGCCGTCGTCTGGCGGATGCTGCCCGAGACCCTCGCGCCCGAGCACCGCCACAGCGGCGGCACCGTCGAGGCGCTGCGCACCATGCGCGGCCTGCTCGCCGACCGCGTCTTCACCGGCTACATGCTCACGGGCGGCTTCGCCTTCGCGGCGCTCTTCGCCTACATAAGCGCGTCGCCGTTCGTGATCCAGGAGATCTACGGCGCATCCCCGCAGACCTACAGCATCCTCTTCGGCGTCAACTCCATCGGCCTTGTGGCCGTCGGCCAGATCAACGGCAAGATCCTCGTCGGCCGGGTCAGCCTCGACAAGGTCCTCGCGGTCGGCCTCGGGATCATCACCACCGCTTCGGCCGCGCTGCTGCTGATGGCGAGCGGGGTCTTCGGCGAGGTGGGCCTCGTCCCGATCGCCGTCGGCCTCTTCGTCCTCATGTCCGCGATGACCCTGTGCATGCCCAACACCAACGCCCTCGCCCTCATGCGCACCCGGCACGCAGCGGGCTCCGCGTCCGCGCTGCTCGGCACCTCCTCCTTCCTCGTCGGTGCGCTCGCCACACCCCTCGTGGGCATCGCCGGGGAACACACCGCCGTCCCGATGGCCGTCGTCCAGTTGGCGTGTTCACTGGTCGCCGTCGGCTGCTTCGTGGGACTGTGCCGTCCCTGGCGGAGACAGGCGGATGCGAAGGGAGCGGAGAGCTGAGCGCACCGAGACTGCGCCTCGGCACGGCGGAACGTGCCGGGCTCGACCCCGACGAACTCGACCGTCTCGTACGGGAGTTCCGGCGGCTCACCGACGGGGACCGGCCCTGGGCCCCGGGCGCCGTACTGGTCGCCGGACGCGGGCCCGTGATCGCCGTCGAGGAGGCGGCGGGCTGGGCGGTGCGGTACTCCGCGTACGACGAGGTCACCGGCGCGGGCGTCGAGCTGCCCCGCGAGGCCCGCGTCCCGATGACCGCGGACACCCCCTTCGACCTGGCCTCCCTCACGAAGCTCTTCACGAGCGTGGCCGCCGTGCAGCAGCTGGAGCGCGGCACGCTCGGCATCGACGCGCGGGTCGGGGCGTATCTGCCGGACTTCACCGCCGCCGCCGAGTACGGCATCACCGTGCGGCACCTGCTCACCCACACCTCCGGGCTGCGGCCCGAACTCCCGCTGTACGACTGCCGGGACGACAGGGCGCGGCTCGCCCTGCTGCGCGCCGAGGAGCCGCTGACCGCGCCCGGCGGCGCGTACGCCTACTCGGACCTCAACATGCTGCTCCTCCAGCACGTCCTCGAACGGATCACCCGGCGTCGGCTGGACGTCCTCGTCCGGGACGGCATCACCCGGCCGCTCGGGATGACGGCCACCGGGTTCGGACCCCGCCCGGGCGCGGCGGCCACCGAGGACCAGCGGCTGCCGTGGGCCAAGGCGGACCGGGGGATGCTGCGGGGCGAGGTCCACGACGAGAACGCCTGGGCGCTCGGCGGAATCGCGGGCCACGCGGGCCTCTTCTCGACGGCGGGCGACCTTGCGGTCCTGTGCCGCACGCTGCTGGCGGGCGGCTCGTACGGCACCGCCCGCATCCTCGGCCCCGACTACGTCGAACTCCTCCTCTCCCCGCCCGGCCTCGGCTTCGCCCTCGACCAGCCCTGGTTCATGGGCGAACTCGCCGGCCACGGCGCCGCGGGCCACACGGGCTTCACGGGTACGTCACTGGTCCTGGACCCGTCGACGGATACGTTCCTGGTGCTCCTGGCGAACACGGTCCACCCGCGCCGCCGCCCCTCGGACAGCGGCCCCCGGGCAGCAGCGGCGACACGACTGGCACGGGCGGTACGGGGGGCGTGAGCGGTGCGCTGGTCTGTGAGCGGTGCTCTTTCTTGTGAGCGACGCTCTGGTCTGCGGCCGGTGCTCTGGCTTGCGACCGGTGCTCTCGATCGTTGGCGCTGTGCCGGTTTGTGAGCGGTGCTCTGGTGGGTGAGCGGTGCTTTCGGTCGGCGGTGCTCGCGGATGTTGTGAGCGGTGCTCTCGTTGGAGAGCGCCGCTCACCCGAACCGCCCGCGCGCCCCTCGTAGACTTCCTCCGTGACCGCCCCCGTTTCCCCAGCCGAGACCCTGCGCGTGGCCCTGGCGGGGCTGCTCGACGGGCTGCCGACCAAGGCGGCCTCGCAGGCCGTCGAGCGGCTGATCGTGAACTACCGGGGGACCACCCCGACCGACGCCCCGATCCTGCGCGACCGCGCGGACGTGGCCGCGTACGCCGCGTACCGGATGCCCGCGACCTTCGAGGCCGTACGTGCCGCGCTGGACGCCTTCGCGGACGTCGTGCCCGAGTGGACGCCGGGCCGCCATGTGGACGTGGGCGGCGGGACGGGCGCGGCGACCTGGGCCGTCAGCGCCACCTGGCCCGAGGAGCGGCCGGTGGCCGTGCTCGACTGGGCCGAACCCGCTCTCGCCCTCGGCCGTGAACTCGCCTCGCGGAACCCGCTGTTGAAGGGCGCTGAGTGGCACCGCTCTCGTATCGGAGCGGCGCTCACCATCGAGAGCACTGATCTCGTCACGGTGTCGTACGTCCTCGGCGAGCTCACCGAGCAGGCCCGCACCGAAGTCGTGGACGCCGCCGCGACCGCCGCCCAGGCCGTCGTGATCATCGAACCCGGCACACCGGACGGCTACGCCCGCGTGATCGAGGCCCGCGACCGCCTCATCGGCGCCGGCTTCCACATCGCCGCCCCCTGCCCGCACAGCGCCGCCTGCCCGATCGTCCCCGGCGAGGACTGGTGCCACTTCTCGGCCCGGGTCAGCCGTTCCTCGCTGCACCGGCAGGTCAAGGGCGGCTCACTGGCGTACGAGGACGAGAAGTTCAGCTATGTCGCCGCCACCCGCTTCCCGGTGACCCCGGCCGCCTCCCGGGTCGTACGGCGGCCACAGATCCGCAAGGGGCAGGTGCTCCTCGACCTGTGCGAGACCGAGGAGCAGTTGCGCCGCTCGACCGTGACGAAGCGCCACGGCCTCCTCTACAAGGCGGCCCGTGACGCGGACTGGGGCGACGCCTGGCCGCCCCCGTCCCTGTCTCCGGCCCAGGGTGAGGGCCAGAGCTCAGACACGTAGCTCCTGTGTGCAGCACTTCACGCTGCCGCCGCCCTTGAGGAGTTCGCTGAGGTCCATGCCGATCGGCTCGTACCCGCGTTCCCGGAGCGGGTCGAAGAGGCCGGTCGCGGACTGCGGGAGCAGCACGTGCAGACCGTCGGAGACGGCGTTCAGGCCGAGCGCCGCCGCGTCCTCGTCGCCCGCGAGGAGCGCGTCCGGGAAGAGCCGGCGCAGCACCTCGCGGCTGCCGGGGGAGAAGGCCGGCGGGTGGTACATGACCTGGTCCGTCGCGTCGTCGAGTACGGCCAGGGCCGTGTCCAGGTGGTAGTAGCGGGGGTCGACCAGGTCGAGCCCGATCACCGGCCGCCCGAAGAACTCCTGCGCCTCGCCGTGCGAGAGGGGGCTGGCCCGGAAGCCGCGTCCGGCGAGCACGTACGAGGCGGTGACGGCGAAGTCGCCCTCGCCCTCGTTGATGTGGACCGGTTCGTGGACGTGGTCGAAGCCGTTCGTCTTGAACCACTCCAGGTGTGCCCCGGCCTCCGGCTCCCGCTCGCGGAAGGCGAACCGGGCGCCCAGGACCCGGCCGTCGACCACGGTCGCGCCGTTCGCCGCGAACACCATGTCCGGCAGGCCGCGGCGGGGGGTGAGTTCCTCGACGGTGTGGCCGAGGGCGCGGTAGCGGTCGCGGAGGTCTTCCCACTGGGCGACGGCGAGGGGGACATCGACCGGCTTGGCGGGGTCCATCCACGGGTTGATGGAGTAGGTGACCTCGAAGTGTGCGGGTGGGCACATCAGGTAGCGCCGGGGTGTGGCGCGGCGGGGAAGGTGCAAGGAGGGCTCCTTACGGGGGCCGCGGGTACTCGCGGGTACCGCGGGGGCAGTTGGTGCCCATGGTGCGCCGCGGGCGGGCGTCCCGTCGGGAGCCGAACGGGTTGTTTCTCGCCCCCGCCGCCCCTACCCGTCCCGTCCCTGGGGGCTGCGCCCCAGGCGTTGCAGCCGCGGAGAGCAGCATCGCTGCGATGAAGTCGGGAGCCTGCCGTCCTCCCGTATCGCCCTCGTTCACCAGATCCCAGGCGAGGCGCTTGTCCACGGCCGTGCATCGTCAGCCGTCATCGTCAGCTGTCAGCTGTCAGCCGATCGTGTCTCCGGGCGGCAGCTCCACGGGGTACGGCTCGCCGAAATCGGCCGAGCGGCTGACCTTCTCCCAGGCGGACGCCTCGGACTGTTCGCTGCGCGCGTGGTCCAGTGCCATGTCCACCGCGTTCACGCCCAGCAGGAGATGGCTCGGGATCCGGCCGCGACGTACCGTCCGGACGATGATCTCGGCGGCGCGCAGGGGGTCACCGGCCGCCCCTTGTGTGCTCTGCCGGACCCGCCGGTTCATCGCGCCCACGGTCTCGTCATAGGCGTCGGGGATCTGGTGGACCGTCATGGAGGAGCCGGCCCAGTCGGTGGCGAAGCCGCTCGGTTCGACGACCATGACGCGCACGCCGAACGGGGCGCTCTCCGCGGCGAGGACGCGGCTGAAGCCGTCGACTGCGAACTTGGCCGCCTGGTATGAGGCGATGCCCGGCGAGCCGCCGACGCGCCCGCCGATCGAGGAGAACTGCACGACGGTGCCCGCCCCTTGGCGGCGCAGCGCGGGGAGCGCGGCCTTCGTGACGTTGTACACGCCCCAGAAGTTGGTCTCGAACTGGGCGCGGAAGTCGTCGTCGTCCGACGTCTCGATGGGCGACACGTTCGCGTACCCGGCGTTGTTCACCACCACGTCGAGGCGTCCGAAACGGGCCAGTGCCGCTTCGACCGCCTTGCGTGCCGCCTCCGGATCGGTGACGTCCAGTGCCAGCGGGAGTACGCGGTCGCCGTACGCGCCGAACGGCTCGGCGAGGACTTCGGGGCGGCGGGCGGTGGCCACGACGAGGTCACCGGCATCGAGGGCGGCGGTGGCCAGGGCGCGGCCGAGCCCGCGGGACGAGCCGGTGATGAACCAGACCTGCTGATTCGCGTCGGTGCTCATGTCATTGGTCATAGCTTTAGTGAAACACTGTTGCGTTAATAGTGCAACGCCGTTGCCTTAACCACTCCTATGATGTCCCTCATGACTGAGCCTGTCTTCAAGCGAGCGCGCAGCGCCCGGGCCAAGCAGGTTCGCGAGGCGGCGATCCTGGACGCGGCCCGATCGCTCGGGCGCGGGCACGGCGTCCGGGATGTCACCCTGACCGACATCGCCGCGGCTGTGGGCATGCACAAGTCGGCCCTGCTGCGGTACTTCGAGACGCGGGAGCAGATCTTCCTCAAGCTCACCGCGGAAGGGTGGCGGGAGTGGTCGGCCGCGCTGCGCGGCGATCTCGAGGGCCGGGCCCACGCCACCGCGGATGAGGTTGCCGCGGTCTTCGCCGGCACACTCGCGGCGCGCCCCATGTTCTGCGATCTGCTGGCGCAGGCACCCATGAACCTCGAACGCAACGTGTCGATCGACTCGGTGCGCGAATTCAAGCTGCAGACGTTCGAGGAGATCGCGTTGATCGGGGGCGAGCTGCGACGGCTGCTCGGGCTCAGTGAACTGCAGACCGTCGACACCATCGCCACGGCGACCGGCATGGCCGGAGCCCTGCGGCAGATGGCCACCCCCGGCCCGCGGCTGCGGGAGCTCTACGAGAGCGACCCGCAGCTCGGTCATGCCGTCGTCGAGGTGGAACCCCGTCTGTACCGCATCCTCGCCGCCTTCCTCGCCGGACTGGAAGACGCTGCGAGTTGAGGCTGCGAGATGTGGGATGCGGTGGGTACCGTGGCGAGACGGAGCGTCTTGCCGGGCTGGTAAATTTGGGCGTATGGCTCAGACGTCCGCCCGACCCCCGCAGAAGCCCGCCCCCGACTCCAGCCGCCGCAGCGAGAAGTCCCGGCGGGCGATCTACGCCGCCGCCCTCGCACTCGTGACCGAGGTCGGCTACCCCAAGACCACCATCGAGGGCATCGCCGCCCGCGCGGGCGTCGGCAAGCAGACGATCTACCGCTGGTGGTCGTCGAAGGCGGACGTCCTGCTGGAGGCGTTCATCGACCTGAGCGCCCGGACGGCGGAGGCGACCGCCAGCCCGGAGACGGTCGGGAAGCAGGCCCCGTACGAGATCCCCGACACCGGCGACCTCGAAGCCGACCTCAAGCTGGTGCTGAGGGCCATGGTCGACGAGTTGCTCGACCCCGCCTTCGAGGCCCCGTCACGGGCCTTGGCGGCGGAGGGTGTCGTCAACGAACAGGTCGGCCGGGAGTTCGTCGGCAAGCTCCTCGAACCCCAGCTCCAGCAGTATGTGAAGCGCCTGCGCGCCGCCCAGGAGCAGGGCGCCGTACGTACGGACATCGACCCGCGCATCGCCCTGGAGCTCTTCGTCTCGCCCCTCGCCCAGCGCTGGCTCCAGTTCACGGGCCCCATCTCGCACGAGTACACGGACAAGCTCGTCGAGTACGCCCTCTACGGCCTCGCCCCACGTGGGCCCGCCGCCCGCTGACCTTCCGCCCGTGCCAGCCGTCCCGGCGCGTCCGTGATGATCCCGTCGCAGCCGAGCGCGAGGGCGCGGTCGCGCTCGGCCGGGGTCACCACGGTGTGCGCCCACACACGATGGATGCCGGACCTGACCGCCCGTACGAGATCGCGGTCGCGGGCCTTTTGGTCCACGTCCAGGACGTCCACGAACGACCGCCACCGCTCGGGCCGGTCCGTACGCATCTGCCGGGCCGACCGCCACAACTGCGAGACCAGGCCCATGCGGTGGGCCCGCCACGCCACCGCCGGGTGGTTGGAGTTGACCAGTACCGAGCGGGTCAGGCCGCGTGACCTGATCATCGCGGCGAGGGTCGGCAGGCTCCGGGGGTCCTTGGCCTCCAGTATCAGCACCGTCCGTCCGCCGAATCGGTCCAGTACCTCGGCGAGCGTCGGTGGCCGCTCGGAACGCCAACCTCCCGGCAACCCGTCTTTCGGGCGCAGCCGGACCCCTTCCCAGTCCCGCCGGTCGAGTGCGTCCACCGGGCCGCCCATGTAGGTCGTGCGGTTCAGGGTCGCGTCGTGCATGACCACCATCGTCCCGTCGCGCAGCATCCGGGTGTCCAGGTCGAGCACCTGGGCCGTACCGCGCTCGTACGCGGCCACGAGGCCCGACATGCTGTTCTCCGGCACCTCCCGGGCGCCGCCGCGATGCGCGGTCTGGACGATGCGGGGGAGTGCGGCCACCGTCAGCGGGCCGGCGCCCCATTCGAGGGGAGTGATCGCCCCGCTCTGTCCCACGAGGGCCAGCGAGGTGAGACCCGCGACAGCCGTCAGCGCAGTCCGTGTGACCATGCCGACACCGTAGGCGGGCAAATCGCCTCAAAGTATGCAATGACACTCGATCGATGACCCGGTCGGGCATCGTCCCGCCCACCCCGGATGTGGGCTCCGGCCCCCTGTGACGCAGGATGGTGGGACCATAGGGCATGCTGTCCGCACAACAGCCAGGGCGAGGGGATCGATGAGCGCAGAGATGGGCCGCCGCTCGGGCGGGCAGGGCAGGATCTCCCAGTGGCTGCGCGGTCGCCGTCCTCGAACGGACGCCGCGGACGATGCCTCGGGTCGTGAGGAACTGCTGCTTGCCGCCGCCGGAGCCGGGCTGCCGCTCGCGCCCGCCGCCCATCCCTCCGCCTACCGATGTTCCTGCGACCGTGTCGGGTGTCCCACCCCCGCGCGGCACCCCGTGTCCTTTGCCTGGCAGACGCAGTCCACGACCGACAGGGCGCAGATCGAGCGGTGGGCCCGGCATCAGCCGCTGGCCAACTTCATCACCGCGACCGGCATGGTGCACGACGTGCTGGACGTTCCGCTGGAGGCGGGGCAGGAGGCGCTGGAGCGGTTGCTCGCGCTGGGGGTCGAGGTCGGGCCCGTCGCGGTGTCCGGGGGTGACCGGATGCTCTTCTTCACCGCCACGCGGGGTACGCCCGAGGACGAGGACGAGTGGTGGCCGTGCGAGCTGGACTGTCATCCGGAGACGATGGATGAGCATCCGGGGCTGCGGTGGCACTGCCGTGGGTCCTATGTGCTGGTGCCTCCGGCGCGGTTGCCCGGGGATCTGACGGTGGAGTGGGTTCGGGGGCCGGAGCATGGGCTGCCGGATCCTTTGTCGTTGCTTGAGGTGCTTACCGATGAGTGTGCTCGGTATGCGGGGGTGGAGCGGGACCATGTCGCGGCGTGGCCCCTTCGGGGCTGACGCCCCGGCCCCTGCCCCTGAAGCCAAAAGACTGCGCCGTTCCCCGCGCCCCTAAAAGCAAAAAGACTGCGCAGTTCCCCGCGCCCCTAAAAAAGCTCCCCGCGCCCCCGAATGGGCGGGGCGCTCGTCTACTCGCCCTTCGCCGCCGTCAGGCCCTGGATTCTGCCCAGGAATTCGACCTGTTGGTTCGCCGCGTCCTTGGCGGGGTCCAGGACTGCCTGGTTGGAGATGGATTCCAGGGTGAGGGACTGCTTGGGTTCGCCGGTCATGAGGGCCTTGACGTCGGCGTTGGTGACGTTGATGGGGACGCCCTGGGCCGCTGTCTGCTTCTGGTAGTGGCGGGTGGTGAAGAAGACGAGGGCGCCGCCGGTCGTGGTGCGCAGGGCCACCGGGGCGTAGTCGCCGGAGGCCAGGGGCTCGTCGATGTACTGCTGGGCGAGGCCGGGGCGGCTCGCGGTCTTCGTGCGGTCGGAGCGCCACTTCGTGGTGTGGGTGCCCGCGGCGAAGGTGTCCCCGCCGTCCTTGAGGTAGGTCGCGTAGCCCTGGGGGAGATCCCCGGGCGCCACCGCCAGGTCCGCCGCGGTCGCCGTGACCGGTTCCGCCCAGCCGTCCTGGTCCTTCTTGAAGTCCGGCACCTCTTCGGCGGCGACGATCGTCAGATACGAGACCTGCCACACGTCGTCGGCATCACCACGGGTGAACACCAGCAGCCAACGGTCCTCGCCCCGGCCCTTGTTGGCCTTCGAGTCGGTGACGAACCAGCGCGGCCAGCCGGCCTTCTTCGGGATCGTGAACTCGGTGTCGCTCAGCTCCAGCGGCACGTAGTTCGGGTTGCCGCCCGGCTCGTTCTTGCCGCCGGCCTTCAGCTTCGCGCCGTCGATGTCCCCGAGGGCGCCGGTGACCCGGTCCGCGTCCAGGGACGGGTCGTTGGCGCCGTTGGCCTCGTTGTAGGCGGCCGTGAAGTCCTTCAGCGCACGCGCGGCCTCGGTCTTCGTGGCCCCGGGGAGGACCTCCCGTTCCCCGTGCACCACCACACACCCGCTCGCCGTCACCGACAGCACGGTCACCGACGCCGCCGTCAGCGCGCTCCGGCCAAGCCTGCGAGGCCTACGAGGGCCGTGATCCCTGCGCATGGGTACCGTCACCGTCACATTCCCCTTTCCCGGAGGGGAACCCTACCGGGGCCTGTCGGCGCGTGGGCGGCGGGATCACGTAGCGCTGCCGCACCGTGATCCAGTATGCGAAGCGCTCGGCGGATTTGTCGCGTGCGGGTTCGTCGTGGCTGGTCGCGCAGTTCCCCGCGCCCCTACGGGGCGCGGACCGGCGCGGGTGTCTTCGGTCGCGCTTTGCCGGACCGTGAGGGCGCCAGGAAGAAGGCGAGGGTCGGTACCAAGTACAGGGACCACACGACGACTTGGAGGACCGTCGGATCCGGCTGGAAGTTGAAGACGCCCTTGAGAAGCGTGCCGTACCAGCTGTCCGGCGGGATGGTCTCGCTGATGTCGAAGGCCTTGTTCGTCAGCCCCGGCAGGAAGTCGGCCTCCTGGAGGTCGTGGAAGCCGTACGCGAGGACGCCCGCGGCCACGACGACCAGCATGGCGCCGGTCCAGGTGAAGAACTTGGCGAGGTTGATCCGCAGGGCGCCCCGGTAGAAGAGGTAGCCGAGCACGACCGCCGTCGCGATGCCCAGCAGCACGCCGATCAGCGGGCCTTCAGTGCCGTCGCTGGACGCGCGTACGGACGTCCAGACGAACAGGGACGTCTCCAGGCCCTCGCGGCCCACGGCCAGGAACGCGGTCGCGACCAGCGCGCCCGTGCCCATCTGCAGCGCCGCGTCCAGCTTGCCGTGCAGGTCGGCCTTGAGATGGCGGGCCGTACGCCGCATCCAGAAGACCATCCACGTGACCAGGCAGACCGCGATGATCGACAGCGAGCCGCCGAGCGCCTCCTGCGCCTCGAACGTCAGCTCCTGGGAGCCGAATTCGAGCGCGCACCCGAAGCCGAGGGCGAGGGCCACCGCGACGGCGATGCCGATCCAGATCGGCTTCAGGGCGTCCCGCCGGTCCGTCTTCACCAGATACGCGATGAGGATGCAGACGACGAGGCTGGCCTCCAGGCCCTCGCGCAGGCCGATCAGATAGTTCGCGAACACGGCCTACGCCTCCTTGGAGTTGGTGGAGCTCGTGGAGCTCTTGGACTCCGTCGAGACCTTCGAGTCCTTCGGGTCCGTCGAGAACAGGGCGCGGCCCCACCAGTCGTCCTTGTCGCGGACGCCCGGCGGGACGGCGAAGACCGCTGAACCCACGTGCTGGATGTATTCGTTGAGCGCGTCGGTGGCCAGGCTCCGCTGCACCGGGATGAAGCCCTTGCGTACGTCCCGCTGGTAGGCGAGGAAGAACAGGCCGGCGTCCAGGCGGCCGAGGCCGTCGGTGCCGTCGGTGAAGGAGTAGCCGCGGCGCAGGAGTGTGGCTCCGGCGTTGGTGTCGGGGTGCGCGAGCCGGACGTGTGCGTCGGGTTTCATCGCCTTGAGGAACGGCTTGTCCCGTTCCTTGGCCTTGCCGACCGGTGCGCCTTCGCCCTTGTCGCGGCCGAAGATGTCCTCCTGCTCCTGGAGGGAGGTGCGGTCCCAGGTCTCGATGTTCATGCGGATGCGCCGGGCCACGAGGTACGAGCCGCCGACCATCCATGCCGGGCCGTCCTTCTCCTCGACCCAGACGAACTTCTTGAGCCGGTCCGTCTCCGTGCCCGCGATGTTGCGGGTGCCGTCCTTGAACCCCATGAGGTTGCGCGGGGTCTGGGCCTCCGGAGTCGTCGAGGACGTCTTGCCGAAGCCCAGTTGGGACCAGCGGATGACGACCTTGCCGAAGCCGATCCGGGCGAGGTTGCGGATCGCGTGCACCGCGACCTGCGGGTCGTCCGCGCAGGCCTGGACGCACAGGTCGCCGCCGCTGCGGTTGCCGTCGAGGTTGTCGCCCGCGAACTTCGGCAGGTCGACCAGGGCTTCCGGCCGCCGGTCCGCAAGGTCGAACTTGTCGAACAGGGACGGGCCGAAGCCGATCGTCAGGGTCAGCCGCGACGGTTTGAGGCCCAGCGCCTCACCGGTGTCGTCCGGCGGCGCCTCCGCGAGACCGCCGTAGGCGCCCTCGCCGACCGCGTGCCCGGCGGTCATCCGCCGCGCGGCCTCGGTCCAGTCCTTCAGCAGCTGGACGAACGCGGCCCGGTCGGTCGTCTTCACGTCGAACGCGGCGAAGTGCAGCCGGTCCTGCACCGGGGTGGCGATGCCCGCCTGGTTCGTGCCGTGGAAGGCGACCGCGGCGCCCGCAGCGGCGGCGGTCGGTTCCGTGTCGTCGCCGTTGCGGGTCATCGCCACCGCACCGCCGGCCGCGGCGGCCCCGAGCGCGAGCCCGGCACCGCCCCAGCCGATCAGTGAACGCCGCGACGGAGTACGGGAGTCGGCGCCCCGCGCCCCGCCGGGCTCGGCAGCCTGCCCTGAATCCGAAGCGTCCGTCGCGTCCGTCGCGTCCGTGGTGTCGGTCGTGTTCGTGGTGTCCGTCATGGCGCCAGGGCCCCTCTTACGTCAAGTCCTACTTCACGACGGCGGCGGCGAGCTTGGACAGCGGCTCCGCGAGCGCGTTCACCGCGTCGGAGAGCTCCTTGCGGTCGGCCTTGCCGACCTTGTCGTACGAGGTGAAGACGTAGGAGGTCTTGTCCTCGCGGTACTTGTCGAGCAGCGTGTTCAGCGCCGCGAACTGCGTGTCGAGCTCCTTGGTCAGCGCCGCGTCGTTCTCCGAGGCGACCGGCTTCAGCAGCGCGTACGACTTCTCCGCGCCCTCGACGTTCGCCTTGAAGTCGACGAGGTCGGTGTGCGAGTAGCGCTCCTCCTCGCCGGTGACCTTGCCGGTGGCGACCTCGTCGAGAAGCTCCTTGGCGCCGTTGGCCATCGAGGTCGGGGTGATCTCGGCCTTGCCGACCCGCTTCTGCCAGTCGGTGAGGTCGGTGATGAGCTGGTCGGCGAGCTCGGAGTCGCGGTCGGTGAGCTTCTTGTCCTGCCAGAGCGAGCGCTCCAGGCGGTGCCAGCCGGTCCAGTCCTTCTCCGGGTCCTGGCCCTCCTCCAGACCGTCCTCGCGCACGTCGACCTTCGGGTCGATGTCACCGAAGGACTCGGCGACGGGCTCGGTCCGCTCCCAGCCGATGCGCGAGTCGGCGTACGCCTTCTTCGCGGCCTCGATGTCGCCGGCCTTGACCGCCTCGGCGAAGACCTTCGCCTTGGGCAGGGTCTCGTCGGCCTGCTCCTGCGCGTACTCGCGGTAGGCGGCGACCGCCGAGTCCAGGCGCGGGTCGCGCTTGGCGACCTTGCCGGAGCCGGTGGCCGTGACGTCCTGACGGATGCCCTTGCCCTTCATGCCCGGCTTGCAGGCGATCCGGTAGTCGCCCTCCTTCACCTCGGCGGTGACCTTCTGCTTGGTGCCGGGGCCGATGTTCTCGCGCTCGGTGACGATCCGGTCGTCCGGGAACAGCAGGTATACCTCGGTGACCTTGGAGCCCTTGTTCTCTATGTCGATCTGGACGTGCCCGGCCGGGAACTTCGTCGTCGACACCTCGCACTTGGAGTCCGTGGCGGTCACCTTGACGACGCGGTCGTCGCCGCTTGAGGCATCGCTCTTCTCGGTGCAGCCGGTGACAGCGGCCAGCGCCGCCGCGGTCACGGCGGCGGTGACGGAGAGTCGAACGGCTCGCATACAGGCTCCAAGAGGTCACAGGGGAGGCATAGGTTCAGAGTGAGGCTGCCCTAACTTATCTGAGGCTTACCTGACCGAAAGCTGCCCGTCCAGTGATTCAGCTCTCATTGGGGATGCAGGGGCACGGCCTGATCACGGTGGCTCAATCCGTCCCCCACGAAACGGTCAAAGACCGGTCAAGAACCCCTCACCGGGGCCACCAGGACCTCGCCGGTGCGTGGATGCGGGAAGACCTCGACCGGCTGTTGGTAGACGTCCGAAAGTAGTCGGTCGGTGAAGACCTCGGCCGGTCGTCCGTCGGCCACCGCACGCCCGGCGCGCAGGATCACGACCCGGTGCGCGTAGGCCGCCGCGAGCCCCAGATCGTGCAACACCACGACCACCGCGTCCCCGGCGTGCGCCCTTGCGCGGCAGACCCGGAGCACCAGTTCCTGGTGGCGCAGGTCCAGGGCGGCGGTCGGTTCGTCGAGCAGCAGCAACCGGGTGCGCTGGGCGAGCACCCGGGCGAGCGCCACCCGGGCCCGCTCACCACCGCTGAGCGCCGAGAAGGACCGGCCCGCGAAGTCCGAGACCTCGGTCGCCGCCATGGCCGAGGCCACCGCCGCCTCGTCCTCGCCCTCCTCCGGCCGTCCGGCCCAGGGCGCCCGGCCCATCCGGACGACCTCCTCGACCGCGAACGGGAAGGAGAGCGCGGCGGACTGGGGGAGCACCGCCCGGCGCAGGGCCAGTTCCTGCGCCGACCAGTCGGACGCGGGGCGACCGTGGATGCGTACGACTCCTGCGGCGGCCGGGAGATCGGCGGCGAGTGCGCCCAACAGGGTGGACTTTCCCGCCCCGTTGGGCCCGACCAGGGCCAGCACCTCGCCCGCGCGGGCGGTGACGTCCACGCCGGACAGCACCTCCCGGCCACCGAGCCGGACGTGCAGGGCCTCGGTCTCGGCGAGTACGTCGCCGGGGTGCACGGGGCCGGGCGGCGCGGGCCGCGTACCGATCAGTCCGAGCAGCTTCACGCCCAACCTCCTTGCCTGCGACGGGTCCTGCGCAGCAGCCAGAAGAAGAACGGGCTGCCGAAGAGCGCGGTGAGCACCCCGAGCGGCAGTTCGGCGGGCTCCACGACGGTACGGGCCGCGAGGTCCCCCGCGAGCAGGACCACCGCACCGCCGAGCGCGCTGCCGGGGATGAGGAAACGGTGGCCGGGACCGGCCGCCATGCGCAACAGATGCGGGATGACGAGCCCGACGAAGCCGATGACACCGGAGACGCTCACGGCCGCGGCCGTCAGCAGCGCGACGACCAGGATCAGCACGACACGCAGCCGCTCGACGTCCACGCCCAGATGCCGGGCGGGCCGCTCGCCGAGGGACAGCAGGTCCAACTTCCTTGCGTAGAAGGGCGCGACGACCAGGCCGAGCGCCGCGCACGGCAGTACCGCGAGCACCTTCGGCCAGGTGGCCTGGGAGAGCGAGCCGAGCTGCCAGAAGGTGATCTGGTTCACCGCGGCGGTGTCGGCGAGGAAGACGAACAGGCCGATCAGCGCGCCCGCGAAGGCGTTCACCGCGATACCGGTGAGGATCAGCGTCACGACCTCCGTACGGCCGCCCGAGCGGGACATCGAGTACACCAGCAGGGCCGTGCCGAGGCCCGCCACGAAGGCGAAGGCGGGGAGGGTCCAGTTGCCGAGGAAGTTCAGGCCGAGCGAGATCGCGGCGACCGCGCCGACCGCCGCGCCCAACGAGACGCCGATGACGCTCGGTTCGGCCAGCGGATTGCCGAACACGCCCTGCATCAGCGCGCCCGCACACCCCAGCGAGGCACCGACGAGCAGCGCGAGCACGATCCGCGGGAAGCGCACGTTCCAGAGCACGGACTCGGGGACCCGGGCGAGTTCGCTGCCGCCGACTCCGGCCCGGTGCGCGATGGACGACAGGACGTCACCCGGCGATATCTCGTACGCGCCGAGCCCGGCGGAGGCCAGGGTGAGGAGGCCGACGAGGACGGCCAGACCGACGGTGAGCAGCCAGGGGGTGCCGCGGCGGGGTCCGGTGGGTCTGCCGGGTCTGTCGGGGGTCGGCGAGGCCTCCGGCGCCGTGTTCGTTGTCCCAGCCTCCGCAGTCTCGGCCTCTGTTCCGGATTCGGAGGCCGCGCCCTTGTCGGTCACGGTCACTTGGTGTCCCCGTACAACTGGTCGACCAGGGACTTCAGGACCTCGTCCGTGCGGGGGCCGTAGTTGAGGAGGACGCCGTCCTCGATCGAGACGACCCGGCGCTCCATTCCGGCGGGGGTCTGGGCGACGCCGGGGATCTTGACGAGACCGTCGATGCCGCCGACGGATTCGAGGCCCTTGGACATGACGAGGATCGCGTCGGGGGCGGCCTTGGCGAGGGCCTCCGTGGTGATCGTGGTGAAGTCCTTCTCCAGACCCGACTCGGCGCCGCCGTCCACCGCTCCCGCCGCTTCGAGCAGCGAGGTGGCCCCCGAGTCCTTGCCGCCGATCAGATAGACGGAGGCGGTGCCGCGGAGGTAGAGGAAGGCGACGCGCGGCTTGTCGGTCTTCTTCGGAATGTCCTTGCGCACGGCGGCGATCCGGTCCTCGGAGCGCTTCGTGAGCTCCTCGCCCGCGGCCGGTACGCCGAGGGCGCGGGCCACGGTTCCGATCCGCGGGCCCACGTCGTCGAGGCCCTTCGCCGGGTCGACGACGAGCACGGGGACGCCCGCGTCGCGGATCTGGTCCATAGCCTCGTCGGGCCCGGTGGTCGTCTCGGCGAGCACCAGGTCGGGCTTGAGGGACAGGACGCTCTCCGCGGAGACGTCGTGGTTGCGGGTGACCACCGGCAGCTTCTCCGCCTGCGCGAAGGTGGCGGTGATGTCACGGGCGACGACCCGGTCCCCGAGCCCCAGCGTGAAGACGATCTCGCTGAGACTCCCGGACAGCGGAACGATCCGCTGGGCGTCCCTGACGGTCACTTTCCTGCCGTCGGACGAGCGCACGGTGACCGGGAGTTGGGGCACCGGGGTGTCGGCCAGCGGCTCGACCCGATCGGCGGCCGCCTCGGCCTTGGCGGCCGGCTCGCTCCCGGCCGCACCGTCCTCGGAGGAGCAGGCTGTGGTCACCGTCAGCGCGAGCACCGCAAGCAGTACCCCGGCCACTCGTGTACGCAGGCGTCGCACGGTCGCGTAGTTCCTCTCGGTTCGCCGATCGGGCACGGGCACCCTTCGGAGGGGCTGCGCCCCGACAGGGGCGCGGGGCTGTATCGATATGCGGCTCCGCCGCGATGGGGGTCCCCCCGCTCGAGCGAAGCCGAGAGTGGGGGAGCGACCAGCCACAGCGGACCGTCGGGCCGACAAACGACCCGCAGTCCCCCTCTTCTGTCTCATCCGGTGCTTCCCGCACCGGAAGACTTAGCTTAGGTTAGCCTTACCTTTCTCGCCAGAACCGCCCCGGATCCGGCCAGATCCCGCCCTTCCCGGAGGACCTCCATGCCCTCGCGCCCGCCCCTGCGCATCTACGTGACCCTGCTCTGCGCAGCAGTACTCGTGGCACTGCTCCCGGCCGGTCAGGCCCAGGCGGCCGGCCGTACCGTGCAGGGCGGCCGTCTGGACTGGGGCATCAAATCGTCCTTCCAGAGCTACGTCACCGGCCCGATAGCGAACGGCAGTTTCTCCCTCACCGGCGGCGCCGCCACGGTCGGCGGCAGCCAGTTCCGCTTCCACTCGGCGACCGGTACGTACGACGGTGCCTCGGGTGCCTTCAACGCCGGCTTCTCCGGCGGTGTCCACTTCCTCGGGCACAAGAAGGACGACGGCACGTATCAGCTCGACCTGACGATCAGCCGCCCCACCGTCCGCCTCTCCGGCAACGGCGGCACCCTCTACGTCGACGTCATCAGCAAGGCGAAGGGCACCGGGACGGTCACGACGTCCTCGCAGGTGCCCTTCGCCTCCCTCTCCCTGGGCGGCATCAACATGAAGGGCGGCGGCAACGCGGTCCAGTTGAACAACCTGCCCGCCACCCTGACCGCCCAGGGCGCCAAGTCCTTCGCCGGGTACTACACGGCCGGCACCGCCCTCGACCCGGTCAGCCTCTCGGCGGACGTCAAGGCCGCGGCAGCCGCCGAGCCGTCCCGCACGCCGTCCCCCTCCCCGTCCAAGTCCAAGGCGAAGAAGGAGACTTCGGGCCGGATCGAGAACGGCGCCGTCGACTGGGGCGTGCGCCGGACCTTCCGCGAGTACGTCACCGGGTCCATCGCCAAGGGCGAGTGGAAGCTCACCGACGGAGCCGAGGACGGCGGCGCGCTCTTCCGCTTCCCCGAGGGCTCGGGCACGTACGACGAGAAGAAGCAGACCCTCGACGCGGCCTTCGCCGGAGCCGTCCGCTTCACCGGCGAGCAGGGCCTCGACCTGAAGCTCGGCGCGCTCCGGGCCAAGGTCACGGACGACGGAAAGGGCACGCTCTACGCCGACGTCACCAGCGCGGGCGGTGCGGGCAGTACGGCCGGCGCGGAGAAGAAGGTCCCCCTGGTCACCTTCACGGCCAAGGACTTCAAGCCGAAGGGCGGCCTCGCTCAGGTGACCGAGGCGCCCACGAAGCTCACCGCCGACGGCGCCAAGGCCTTCGGCGGGATGTACAAGGCGGGCACGGAGATGGACCCGGTCTCCCTGGCCGTCGCCCTGACCGACAGCGCCGAACTGCCCGCCCTGCCCGACCTGGGCAGCGCGGAGTCGGCCACCCCGGAAGCCGCGGCGGCCGAGCAGAAGACGGCCGAGCCCAGGACCGAGGCCACCGCGAGCGATTCGGACGTACCCGTCCTGCCCATCGGCCTCGCGGCAGCCTCCCTGATCGCGGTGGCCGCGGCCTTCGTGATCATCCGCAGGCGTCGTGCCCAACCGGCCGCGGACGCCCCCGAAGCGAACTGAACTTCCCAGCGCCGTCCGCAAGTTGAGCGGACGCCCACACACTGAACCGAGGAGAACCACGACCATGGCCGCCAACCGTCGCCGCCCCATAGCCCTTGCCGCAGCCTGCGCGACCGCCGTCACGCTCGGCGCCACCGCGCTCGCCGCGACGTCCGCGTCCGCCGCCGAAGTACCGCTCAAGGGCTACGAGTTCACCTGGGGCATCAAGCAGTCGTACCGCACGTACGTGACCGGGATGGCGGCCGGCAGCTTCACGCCCGAGGGCGGCGCCACGCAGGCCAAGGAGAACGGCGCGTTCACCTTCGTCAACGGCACCGGGACCTACGACTCCGAGGCCCACACCGTGGCGCTCGGCTTCGAGGGCAGTCTGAAGATCGTCTCCAAGCTGCACGGCTTCGAACTGGCCCTGTCCGACGTGAAGTTCGACAGCAAGGCCGCGAGAGTCACCGCGGACGTGACGAAGAGCGGCACGACCCAGCAGGACGTGCCGCTCGCCGAGGTCACCGTCACCCGCACGATGACGGACATGGCGACCAAGCTGACGAAGGAGGCGGGCGACGTCTTCGGCAGCGCGAGCTACACCGGCGCGGCCGGCGACCCCCTGACGGTGGTGGAGAAGAAGACCGAGTCGCCGACCCCGACACCCACGGGCTCCACGACCCCCTCGCCCACCCCGTCCACGACGCCGTCCACCACCCCCTCGGGTACCCCGTCCACCACTCCGTCGCAGACCACGAGCCCGACGCCCTCGCCCACCGAGGCCGCCACCAAGGGCGACATCACCGACGGCACCCTCGGCTGGGGTGTCAAGCAGTCCTTCCGTACGTACGTGGTGGACGGCGTCGCCAAGGGCAAGATCACTGTGTCCGGCGGTGCCTCGCAGGCGTCCGGCAACGGGATCTTCACCTTCCCCGACGCCACCGGCACCTACGACACGGACGAGGACACCCTCAAGGCCTCCTTCAAGGGCTCGGTCAACTTCAAGGGCCATGAGACGAACGGCACTTACGGCCTCGACCTCACCCTCAGCGACCTCAAGGCGGAGGTCGACGGCGGCTCCGGCAAGCTGACCGCGGACGTCGAGAGCCTCGGCGAGAAGTCCGCCGACGTGACCCTCGCCGAGCTCAAGCCCAAGTCCGCCGACCTGACGGCCAAGAACGACGTCATCACCCTCGACGACGTCACCACGACCCTCACCAAGGCAGGCGCGGAGGCCTTCGGCGGCTTCTACCAGGCCGGCGCCGAACTCGACCCGGTCGACCTCTCCGTGGCCCTGTCCGACGACGCCGAACTCCCGGACCCCGACCCGACGTCGTCCAACGGCGGGACGGGCGGCACGACCGGCGGAACCACCGGTGGCACGACCGGCGGCGCGGGCACGACCGGCTCCACCACGGGCGGTGTGACGGGCGGCCTCGCCTCCACCGGCTCCGACGTCCCGGTCGGCGCCCTGGGCGCCGCAGCCGCGGCGACCGTCGCGGCCGGCGTGGGCGTGGTGTTCGCGGTACGCCGCCGCCGTGCGACGGACGCCACCCAGGCCTGACCGAGGCCTGACCGAACCGCCGGCAACCGGCCGCCGCCCCTGCCATCGGGGGTCGGCGGCCGGATGCGTACACACCACTCCTGTAGTGCTTGAATGCCCGCGTGACTGATTACGACGTGCTGCGGGTCTTCTGCGGACCGCGCGGTGAGTACGGCAACGAACTCGGGGTCGTACGGGACGGTTCCGTACTGCCGGAGCGGGACGAGCGGCAGGCGTTCGCGGCCAAACTCGGGTTCAGCGAGACGGTGTTCGTGGACGACCCCGAGCGCGGGGTCATCGACATCTACACACCCAGCGTGCGGCTGCCCTTCGCCGGATACCCGTGTGTCGGCGCGGCCTGGCTGCTGGACGTACCCGAACTCGTCACGCCCGCGGGCGTGGTGGGCACCCGCCTCGACGGCGAGTTCAGCTGGATCGAGGCCCGCCCGGAGTGGCCGGAGCCGCGCACACTCCGCCGGTACGGCACGGCGGCCGAGGTGGACGCCCTCGAAGTGCCTCCGCCCGGCGAGTGGACCTACGCCTGGGCCTGGGAGGACGAGGCGGCCGGCCGCATCCGCGCCCGAGGCTTCCCCGGCCGCGGCGACGGCATACACGAGGACGAGGCCACCGGCGCCGCGGCCCTCCAACTGACAGCCCAACTGGGCCGTGCCCTGAACATCGTCCAGGGCACGGGCTCCCAACTCCTCACAGCACCACAGCCGGAGGGTTGGGTGGAGTTGGGCGGCAGAGTGTTCTTGGAACGCTGAGAGGGGCTGAGTTCTTCGGCGAGAGGCGGCCGCGCTTTCCCACGCGGGCCGCCCAGTCGCTTTTAGGGGCGCGGGGAACTGCGCGGCCAGCCCCGACTTACCCGCACCCGAAACCCACCCCAAAAGCGGAGCGTTCACGCACTGACGCGGAACTCTTCCCCCAAAGCAACAAAGACCGCGATATTAAGCGCGAACGCCCGCTTGCACTCAGCAATGATCCGCTGCTTCTCCAGATCATCCGCCAGCACACCGTCGAGCAGCTCGCGATACCCCCGCTTGAACGCGGCAGGGTTCCCGATGTCCTCGAACACATAGAACCGCACCCCGTCCCCCTTGCGAGCGAAGCCCCACGTCTGCTCCGCCTTGCTCCGCAGGACCTGGCCACCGGAGAGGTCGCCGAGGTAGCGGGTGTAGTGATGCGCCACGTACCCACCGGGCCACGTACGCGCGCACTCGGTGATCCGCGCCGTGTACTCCTCGGTCGCGGGCAGCGCCGTGACGCTCTCGCGCCAGTCCGGGCCCCGCAGATGCGCGAGGTCCCGCTCCAGCGCGGCCACCCGCACCAGCTCGGGGCGCAGGAACGGCCCCGCCACGGGGTCGCCGACCAGCTCGCGCCCGCCTTCCTCCAGTGCCCGGTAGACGAACCACAGCTGCTCGGTGTACCGCGTGTACGCGTCCACGCCCAGCCTGCCGCCCAGCAGCTCGCTCATGAACGACGAGTCGTGCGCCTGCCCGTGCTGCTCGTGCGACGCGGTGCGGATGAGCGTCGAGAACGGTGTGCTCGACGAGTTCATGAAGACCTCCGGGGCCGAAGGGGGACGAGAGCCGGGCCCATCTTGTATGGTTAGGCTTACCTAAGTCAACAGGTTCCCGACGTCCTGTCGGTAAAACCGTACCCCGGATCCGCACCCGATCCACATAGAAAAGCCGCCCCTCTGTTCGAGCGGGCGGCTTGGTGCGGAACTCGGTGTGGAACTTGATACGGAAAAGGGCGGTTACGGCAGGGTCAGCACCTCGGCCCCGCTGTCGGTGACGACCAGGGTGTGCTCGAACTGAGCGGTCCGCCTCCGGTCCTTCGTCACGACGGTCCACCCGTCGTCCCACATGTCGTACTCGTGCGTGCCAAGCGTCAGCATCGGCTCGATCGTGAACGTCATCCCCGGCTGGATCAGGGTCGTCGCGTGCGGGCTGTCGTAGTGCGGGATGATCAGCCCCGAGTGGAACGACGAGTTGATGCCGTGCCCGGTGAAGTCCCGCACGACCCCGTACCCGAAGCGCTTCGCGTACGACTCGATGACCCGGCCGATGATGTTGATCTGCCGGCCGGGCTTGACGGCCTTGATGGCACGGTCGAGGGACTCACGGGTCCGCTCGACGAGCAGCCGCGACTCCTCGTCCACGTCGCCGACGAGGTACGTGGCGTTGTTGTCGCCATGCACACCGCCGATGTACGCGGTCACGTCGAGGTTGATGATGTCGCCGTCCCGCAGGACCGTGGAGTCCGGGATGCCGTGACAGATGACCTCGTTCACGGAGGTGCACAGCGACTTCGGGAAGCCCCGGTAGCCGAGTGTGGACGGGTAGGCGCCGTGGTCGCACATGTAGTCGTGGGCGACCCGGTCCAGCTCGTCCGTGGTGACGCCGGGCGCGATGAGCTTCGCGGCCTCGGCCATCGCCCGGGCGGCGATCCGCCCCGCGACACGCATCGCCTCGACCGTCTCCGGGGTCTGGACCTCCCCTCCGGTGTACGGCGTGGGGGCGGGCTTGCCCACGTACTCGGGACGCCTGATGTTTCCCGGCACGGGACGGGTGGGAGAAAGCTCCCCTGGTACGAGCAGCGACTGGCCAGACATGCCAGCGAGTCTAACCAGCGGGTGGTGGGGGACGATGTCCCTGGCGAAAGGAGCCCAAGCCATGGCCCTGTTCAAGAAGCGGACCGTCGGGAAGCCGGGCGAGTGGTACTACTGCCTGGAGCACAAGAAGGTCGAAGAGGGCCCCGACTGCCCGGGCAAGGACCGCTTCGGTCCGTACGCGACCCGCGGCGAGGCCGAGCACGCGATGGAGATCGCTCGGGAGCGGAACCTTGAGTGGGAGAACGACCCCCGCTGGCACGACTCCGCTGCGCGGGGCCCGGACGACGACTGACGGCTCCGCCGGAGGGGTCGTCATGTAGGTGCGGGTCGGTCGGGGCTGGCTGCGCAGTTCCCCGCGCCCCTAGGTTCTTAGGGGCGCGGGGCTGTGTCGATTTGCGGCTCCGCCGCGTGGGCGCGGCCAGCCCCGACCGACCCGCACCTAAGACCCGGCCGCAACCTTCCCCCGCGTCTCCTTCATCCGTACCGCGTGCTCGTTCGTTCGGACGTCGTACGTCATGAGCTTCGGGAGGCACACCGCGAGTGCCCCCACCGCGGCCACGCACAGCACGCCCCCGGCCCAGACGGACCCCCGGACACCGATCCACGCGGCCATGCCGCCGGCCCGTACCTGGCCCAGCTGGGGGCCCACCGAGTAGGACAGCAGCTCGATGCCCGCCAGCCGTCCCCGCAGCTCGTCGGGGATCGTCTGGTTCCACATCGCCGCGCGGAAGATCCCGCTGACCATGTCGAAACACCCGCCCAGCGCGAGGAACAGCAGGACCAGCCACACATCGTGAACGACTCCGGCGGCCACCATCGCGAGCCCCCAGAACGCCGCCGCCAGCACCACCATCCGCCCGTGCCGATGCACCCGGGACGTCCACCCGCTCGTCAGGCTCACCAGCAGCGCCCCGGCGGGCAGGGCCGCGTACATCAGGCCCAGCGACCACTCGGCGTTCAGCTCGTCCGCGAGGAAGGGCAGCACGGCCAGCGGGAACGCGAAGAACATGGCGGCCAGGTCGATGGCGTACGTCCCCAGCAGTTCCTTGCGGCTCCACGCATACCGAGCCCCCTCCAGGATCGACCGCAGTGACGGCTTCGCGGCCTCGTGGGAGGCGGGCGACGGGGCGAGGCCCACGGCGAGCGCGACCGACACCACGAAGGTCGCCAGGTCCGCGGCATAGGCCCAGCCGAGCCCGGCATACGCCACGACGAGCCCCGCGACCGCCGGACCCGCGACCCCGCCGACCGTCCACCGCAACGAGTTGAGCGCGGCTGCCGCGGGCAGGTGTTCGTGCCGCACGATGCGCGGCGTGAGCGCGTCCAGGGCGGGCCGCTGGACGGCGACGAGCGAGGAGGAGAGCGCGGCGACGGCGTACAACGGCCACACCAGGGGATCCGGCAGCAGCGCGTTGACCAGGAGCACGGCACTCAGCAGCCCCTGCCCGACCTCCGTCCAGAGGATCAGCTTTCGCTTGTCCAGGGCATCGGCGAGCGCCCCGCCGTAGAGCCCGAACACGATCAGCGGGACGAGTTCCACCGCGCCGATCGCGCCGACGGCCACCACGGAACCGGTCAGGTCCTTCATCTGCACCGGCAGCGCGACGAAGGTCAGGAAGCTGCCGAAGTTGGTGACGAGCCCGGCCACCCACAGCCGCCGGAAGTCGGCGGAGGTCCGCCACGGCGCCAGATCGGGCAGCAGGGCGCGCAGGCGCGAGGGGGCCCGTCCAGGGGCGGATTCGGGGGCGTCGCAATCGGGTTCCGTCACGAGGTGCCATGGTCCGGCGCGCCCCCGACGAGGACAACCGCTTTTCCGACCACGGGGGACCGTCGGCCCGCCCGCGGGTACATCACCAGCGCGTCGACACCGGCGAGTACGTCACCGAGATGTCGACACCAGCGCGTACGTCACCAGCGTGCCGGTGGCGGAGACGTCAGCTGGTCCGCCAGTCGCGAGAGCCGGTCCCGCAGCCGTCGTCGGCCCCGTGGCGAGGGCAGCGAGTTCTCCCCGGCCGCCGCGCTCACCAGGTGCTGCACGGTGTCCAGGTCGAGGTCCGGCTCCGACGGAACCGCGAGCGCCTCGTGCGCCATCGCGTGCAGGTCGCGGTCGCCGCAGTCCAGCGCCAGGACGGTCGCCCCGGCGCGGCGGGCGTCGTGGACCCGTTCCAGGAGCGGGGCACCGGGGGCGTCCGGCGCCACGACCAGGAGTGTCTCGCCCCGCCTGGCCGCCTCGATCCGGCCGAGTCCGACGGCCAGATGGGCCGGGTCCCCGGGCCGCGCCCCGTGCCGTACGAGCGTCGGCGTCAGCTCCGGCGTGCCCGACCAGGCGGCCTCGTCCACGAGGTGCGCGGCCAGGTGCCACGGCTCGTACTCCGCCGTCCCCACCAGCAGCAGTCCGCCCCCGTGCGGCAGCACGGAGGACCGCAGCGTTCCCGCGAACCGCCGCGTGGCACCCGGCCACTCGGTTCCGGCGAGCACTTCGCGCAACAAGGCGACCCGTACGGCATCCATGCGCACGCATCCTGCCGCAACCGGCCACTCGTCAGGTGGAGTTCACCATGAATTCGCCCGAGGTGGGCAGAGTGTCCGTCCGAGTCGGTAAGGGAGGGTTCCATGGCCAGTACTGAGACATCAGTGCCGTTCCGGGCGGGACAGGAGGGCTACGCGAGCTTCCGGATCCCGGCCGTCGTCGCCACCGGCGGGCGCACCGGCAGCGGCACCCTGCTTGCCTTCTGCGAGGGCCGGGTCGGCTCCCGCGACGACTTCGGGAACATCGACATCGTGCTGAAGCGCTCCACGGACGGCGGCCTGACCTGGGGCCCTCTCCAGGTCGCCGCCAAGAACGGCGACGCACTCTCCGGGAACCCGGCGCCGGTCGTCCTCGACACCGGCCGAGTCCTGCTCGTCCACGTCCGCAACGCCGCCCTCGCCACCGAGGACAGCATCCGCCGCGGCAAGGTGAGCGCCGCCGACGGACGCCGCGTCTGGGTCCAGCACAGCGACGACGAGGGGCTCACCTGGTCGAGCCCGAAGGAGATCACGAAGCAGACGAAGAAGGACACCTGGCGGTGGTACGCCACCACCCCGGGCCACGCCGTCCAGTTGAGCACCGGCCGGGTCGTCGTCCCCGCCAACCACTCCCTCCCGCCGACCGGCAAGGACACCGGCACCGAGGGCAAGTACAACGGCGGGCACTGTCTGCTGAGCGACGACGACGGCGAGACCTGGCGCATCGGGTACGTCGACGACAACACCGACAACTACATCAACGTGAACGAGACCACGGCCACCGAACTCCCCGACGGCCGCGTCTACTTCAACACCCGCACCGACTCCACCGCCCCCGGCACCCGCGCCGACGCCTACTCGCGGGACGGCGGCCAGACCCTGGTCAAGCCCTTCCGTCCGCAGGCCGGCCTCACCGGCCCGGTCGTCGAGGGCAGCGTGCTCCAGCTCCGCGACCCGGACGTCCTGCTGTACTCCGGCCCCGCCGACCCCGGTTTCCGCGCCCTGATGACGATCCGCGCCAGCACCGACGACGGCGTCACCTGGCGGCCCGCGCACACCGTGGACGGACTGCCGGCCGGGTACTCCGATCTCGTCCGCGTCGACGACGACACCGTCGGACTCCTCTACGAGACGGGCGACTTCGGCGCGTACGAGACCATCGTCTTCCGCAGGGTGCCCGTGACGGCGCTCACCTGACCGCCGCGGACGCGAACCGCGCACGTAAAGTCGGCCCATGACCTCTACTGACAGTGCACAGAAGGCGCCCGCGAAGGACCCCTGGGACCTTCCCGACGTGTCCGGGCTCGTCGTCGGCGTACTCGGCGGCACCGGTCCGCAGGGCAAGGGCCTCGCCTACCGGCTGGCGCGGGCCGGCCAGAAGGTGATCATCGGATCGCGGGCCGCCGAGCGCGCGCAGGCCGCCGCCGACGAACTCGGCCACGGGGTCGAGGGCGCCGACAACGCCGAGACCGCCCGCCGCAGCGACATCGTGATCGTCGCCGTGCCGTGGGACGGACACGGCAAGACGCTGGAGTCCCTGCGCGAGGAGCTGGCAGGCAAGCTCGTCGTCGACTGCGTCAACCCGCTCGGCTTCGACAAGAAGGGCGCGTACGCGCTGAAGCCCGAGGAGGGCAGCGCGGCCGAGCAGGCCGCCGCCCTGCTGCCGGACTCGCGCGTCACGGCCGCCTTCCACCACCTCTCCGCGGTCCTTCTCCAGGACCCGGAGATCGAGGAGATCGACACCGACGTCATGGTCCTCGGCGAGGAGCGCGCGGACGTCGAGATCGTCCAGGCGCTGGCCGGCCGCATCCCCGGTATGCGCGGGGTGTTCTCCGGGCGGCTGCGCAACGCCCACCAGGTCGAGGCGCTGGTCGCGAACCTGATCTCGGTGAACCGCCGGTACAAGGCCCACGCCGGTCTGCGTGTGACCGACGTGTAGGCACGTACGGCGGGCTCCGGAAGTGGGGGACACTGGAGGCAGCAGTGTCCCCCGAGGGGACCGCCGGTCACGGCAGCAACGACAGGACCCGACAGGAGCCGCACCCCATGTCCCGACTCGCCCTCTACGCCCTCGTCGTCTGCCTGCTGGCCACCGCCGCGGCCGTCGTCTCCTTCGTCCAGGGCAGCTGGCTGGGGATCGTGTGGGTGCTGCTCGCGGGACTCTCGTCCAACATGACCTGGTACTACCTGCGCCGGGACCGGGCGCGCCGTCAGGCGCAGTCCGTCACTGGTTGACCGAGCAGAACTGGTTGGTGTCCGTCCAGAAGCGGTAGAGGTTCTGCCCGCAGTACGTCTGGAACTCGTCGATGTTCAGGCTGCGCAGGAGCGCGTCGATCACGTCGAAGAACACACCGTTCACCGCCGGGATCCACAGGATGGCGATCACGAGGAGCAGTCCGAAGGGCGCGAGGGGCTCCACCTGGCGGCGGATGTTGTGCGACAGCCAGGGCTCGATCATGCCGTAGCCGTCCAGGCCCGGCACCGGCAGGAAGTTCAGCAAAGCGGCCGTGACCTGGAGCAGTGCGAGGAACGCGAGCGCGAACTGGAAGTCCGCCGGTACGCCGTCCAGCGCGTCCAGCCAGAACGGGGCCGTGCAGACCACCGCGAACAGCACGTTCGTCAGCGGGCCCGCCGCCGAGATCAGGCTGTGCTTCCAGCGGCCCTGGATCCGGTTCCGCTCGATCCAGACCGCGCCGCCCGGCAGACCGATACCGCCCATCATCACGAAGATGACGGGGAGCACGATGCTCAGCAGCGCGTGGGTGTATTTGAGGGGGTTGAGGGTCAAATACCCTTTCGCGCCGATCGAGATGTCGCCGCTGTGCAGGGCCGTGCGCGCGTGCGCGTACTCGTGCAGACAGAGTGAGACGATCCAGGCCGCCGTCACGAACAGGAAGACGGCCACACCGGGCTGCTCGGCGAAGCCCGTCCAGGTGGCCCATCCGGTCACCGCGGTGACGGCCACGATCCCGAGGAAGACGGGGCTGATCCGCCGGTCGCTGTGGCGGGTGGTGGCGGTGGTCATGGGGTCGGGCTCCCTGGGGTTCGCTCAGCGGGCTTCATGCTGAGGGGCGTGCCCGACCGTACCGGGCGTATGCCGAAAACGTCTCGCGATCGCCTGTGAGTTCCAGGGAGGGTGGACCCATGAGGTCGTGGCAGGTGTTCTACGCGGGCAGGCAGGCGCAGTGTGAACCCGTACGCGGGGAGCGGTCGTCGTTTTCGACCGATACCCGGGCCAATCGGTCCGAACCGGCAGAAAAAGGTACCCCCGAGGATTCCGCGGAGACCGGGGCCCTCGTCACGATCGACATCCCGGGCGCCACTCCGCAGGAACCCCGCGACCCGTGCTGATACCACCGGAGACAATGGACCCCGTGCGCTACCGCATTCTCGGCACCACCCAGGCACTCCGCGGCGACGGCACCCCCGTCCCGGTCGGCGGGGCGCGGCTGCGTGCCCTGTTGACCGTGCTCGCCCTGCGGCCGGGACGGACCGTGCCCGCGGCCGTGCTGGTCGACGAGGTGTGGGGCGCCGACCCGCCCGCCGACGCCACGGGCGCGCTCCAGGCGTTGGTGGGCCGGCTGCGCAGGGCGCTCGGCGCGGACGCGATCGCCTCCGCGGAGGGCGGCTACCGGCTGTGCGCGGCGGCCGACGACATCGACCTGCACCGCTTCGAGCGGCTCGCCGGGGAGGGTGTCCGCGCGCTCGCCGACGGCGACCCCGGCAAGGCGGCCGTCGTCCTCGACGACGCCCTCGCGCTCTGGCGCGGCCCCGCCCTCGCCGACCTCCCGGACCGCACCGCCGAGTCGTCCCGCTGGGAGGCCCGCCGCCTGGACGCCCACCGCGCCCGTCTCACCGCGGCCCTCGCCCTCGGCCAGGCCGAGCAGTACCTCCCCGACCTCACCGCCCTCAGCGACGCCCACCCCCTGGACGAGCCGCTCCAGGTCCTGCGGCTGCGCGCCCTGCGTGACGCGGGCCGTACCGCGGAGGCGCTGGCGGGCTACGAATCCGTACGACGGCTCCTCGCCGACCGTCTCGGCACCGACCCCGGACCCGAACTGCGGTCGCTGCACGGGGAGTTGCTGAGAGGAGAGGCGAGCAGGAACGGACACCGGCCGACGTCGTACGAGCAGTCGTACGAGCACCCGTACGAGCAGACGCCCGGGCCCAACCCCCCGTCCGGCACCCGCGACCGCCCCGCGCCGCCCGGCAGCCTCCGCTCCGCGCCGCCCCTCGGCAACCTCCGCGCCCGGCTCACCTCTTTCGTCGGTCGGCACACCGACCTGGAGACCATCCGCGGGGACCTCGGATCCGCCCGGCTCGTGACCCTGCTGGGGCCGGGCGGGGCGGGCAAGACCCGGCTCTCCCAGGAGGCCGGCGAGAGCGTCGCCGCGTCCGTGCCGGACGGGGTGTGGCTGGCCGAACTCGCCCCCGTCGACGACCCGGAGGCCGTGCCCGAAGCCGTGCTCACCGCGGTCGGAGCGCGGGAGACCGTGCTGCGCGGCGCCGGCGCCGAGGAGATGCGGGCCGTCACCGACCGGCACGACGACCCCCTCGCCCGGCTCACCGAACACTGTGCCAACCGCCGCATGCTGATCGTCCTCGACAACTGCGAACACGTCGTGGACGCCGCGGCCCGCCTCGTCGAACAGCTCCTGGAACGCTGCCCCGGACTGACCGTACTGGCCACGAGCCGCGAACCCCTCGGCGTACCGGGGGAGTTGCTGCGGCCGGTGGAACCGCTGCCCGAGCCCTACGCGCTGAAGCTGCTCGCCGACCGGGGCGCCGCGGCCAGGCCCGGCTTCCGGGTCGACGCCGACGCCGAGACCGCGGCGGCCGCCGCCGAGATCTGCCGGCGGCTCGACGGACTGCCGCTGGCCATCGAACTGGCCGCCGCCCGGCTGCGGATGCTCACCCCGCGGCAGATCGCCGACCGCCTCGACAACCGCTTCCGCCTCCTCACCTCCGGCAGCCGTACGGTCCTGCCGCGCCAGCAGACACTCCGTGCCGTCGTCGACTGGTCCTGGGACCTCCTCGACGAGGACGAACGGGACGTGCTGCGGCGGCTGTCCGTCTTCGCCGGCGGCTGCGACCTCGCCGCCGCCGAGGCCGTCTGCGGACCCGCCGCCCTGGAACTGCTCGGCTCGCTCGTCGACAAGTCCCTTGTCGTCGCGGCCCCTTCTCCCCTGGAGGAAGCCGAGGGCGAGATGCGCTACCGGCTCCTGGAGACCGTCGCCGAGTACGCCGGGCAGCGGCTCGACGAGTCCGGCGGCCGCCGCGCCGCCGAGCGCGCCCACCTCACGTACTACCGCGAACTCGCCCGCACCACCGACCCGAAGCTGCGCGGCCCCGGCCAGCGCGCGGCCATCGAACTGCTCCAGGTCGAGAGCGAGAACACCCGCGCCGCACTGCAGCACGCCGTCGCCGAACGAGACGAGCAGGAGGCGCTCTGCCTCGTCCTCTCCCTCGCCTGGTACTGGCAGATCCGCGACCTGCGCATGGCGGCACGCAACTGGACCCGCGAGATCATGGCGCTCGGCCCCGACCCGTTCGCGCCGCCCGCCCAGCTCGCCGTCCCGCTCTACGAACGGTGCACCGAGACTCCGCCACCGATGCGCCCCGAGGTCCTCGCCGAGGCCCGGCGCGGGGTCCACCTCCTCCATCTCGCCTGTATGGACCTGGAGTTGGACACCTGGCAGACCCCGGAGGCCGAGGCGAAGCTGCTGGCCATCACCGAGACCTACCAGCCGGGGTACCCGCAGGTCTGCCGCAACCCCGGCTTCCTCTGGTTCTACGCCGTGATGCTGACCGGCGACATGGACCGGCTGCGCGCGGTCATCGACGCGAGCGTCGAGACCTGCCGGGAGCTCGGCTACGAGTGGGAGCTGGCCGGCTCCCTGCAGATGCGCGCCAACATCCTGGCCAACCGAGCCGACTGGGCCGGTGACGCGACCCGTGACGCGGACGAGTCGCTGGAGATCTTCGTCCGTATCGGGGACGGCTGGGGCGCCGCCGAGGCGCTCTCCGCCCGGGGCGAGGCCCGTGAACGCAAGGGCGAGTACCAACTCGCCGCGGCGGACTACCGGGCGGCCATCACCCACGCCGACCGCCTCGGTGCCCGCGCCCAGACGGCCATCCTCACCACCCGTCTCGGCAGCGTGCTCATCGACTCGGGGGAGACCGAGCGGGGCGAGGGGCTCCTCCGGGACGTCCTGGAACAGGGCTACGGAGCGCGCAACGAGGCGATGCCCGCGGCCCGGCTCTTCCTCGCGGCGTGGCTCGGCCGCACCGGCCGGCTCGCCGAGGCCCGCACCCAGATGGACCGGATGCGAGAGGAGTTCGGCGCCGTCCACTTCGTGGTCTTCGACTCGTACGTGCTCGGAGTGGACGCCTGGCTGGACGCCGTGGACGGGCTGTACGACGCAGCGGTGACGAAGGCGCGGGGTGCCCTGCAGCGGGCGCAGGATCCGCTGAGCAACATGATCTCGCCGAACATGCTGTCGGCGCATCTGGCCACCGCCGCCCTCGCGCTGTCCGGCGTCGACGGCGGACAACGGGTCCGGGACGCGGCCCGCTGCCTCGGCGCCGCCGACCGGCTGCTGCCGTCCGGCCACGTCCGGTCCGCGATCGAACGCCATGTGCGGGAGCAGGCCGAGACGGCCGTGCGCACCGCCCTCGACGACGAGGCGTACGAGACCGCGTACGCGGAGGGCGGCGGCCTCTCCCCTACGGAGGCCGCCGCCCTGGCCTGACGACGCGGATCGTGTACGTGCGGATCGCGGACGTGCCGTGGACCGGTGAGCGTGAACGTCAGCTCTTGGTACGGAACTTGTGGATCGCGACCGGCGCCATCACGGCGGTGATCGCCACCGACCAGCCCAGGGTCACCCACAGGTCGTGCGCGACCGGGCCGCCCACCATCAGTCCGCGGGCCGCGTCGGCGAGCGTGGACAGCGGGTTGTAGTCGGTGAAGGCCTGCAGCCAGCCGGGCATCGAGGCCGTCGGGGCGAAGATGGACGAGCCGAACTGAAGCGGGAACAGCACGAGGAATCCCATCGCCTGCACGGACTGCGCGTTCTTCAGGATCACGCCCAGGGTGAGGAACACCCACATGATCGACGAGGCGAACACCGCGGCCAGGCCCACGGCCGCGAACAGACCGGGCCAGCTGTTGATGTCGAACCCGACCAGGACGGCGACGATCATCAGCACGGTCGTCGCGAACAGCATGCGGACCAGTTCCACCGAGACCTTCGCGAACAGCACCGAGCCGCGCCCGATCGGCAGGGACCGGAAGCGGTCCATGACACCGGAGTTGAAGTCCTGGCTGAAGCCGGTGCCGACGCCCTGGGACAGCGTCATGCTCATCATCGCGATCATGCCGGGGATCACGTACTGCACGTAACCGTCCTGGCCGCCGCCCAGGGCCTGCCCGATCGAGCCGCCGAAGACGTACACGAACAGCAGGGTGAAGACGACCGGCATCAGCAGCGCGTCGAACATCGACTCGGGGTCCTGCCGGATCCACAGCAGATTGCGGCGGACGAGGGCGCCGGTGTGGCGCAGATGACCGCGCAGCGGGATCCGGCCGTCCGCCTTGGCGTCGGCGGCGGAAATGTCGGCGGGGGAAAGGGTGGTGGCGCTCATACGGCGACCTCCTCCAGGTCGGGGGCGGGCGTCGCGTCCTGCGGGGCACTGGCACGGTGGCCGGTGAGGGACAGGAACACCTCGTCCAGGCTGGGCAGTTCGGTGGTGACGGAGGAGATCGTGATGCCGCGCGCGATGACCGCGCCGACCACGGCGGTCAGTTGCTCGTCGCTGAGGATCGGGACCAGGACGGCTCCGCGTTCGGTGTCCACGGTGCTGGCGGCGAGACCGGTGAGGCCCATCTCGTCGAGCGAGGCGGCCAGGGGCCGCAGTTGCAGCGGATCGACCGGGCGGACCCGCAGGGTACGGCCGCCGACCTTCGCCTTCAGCTCCTCGATGGCGCCGCCCGCGATGACCTTGCCGTGGTCCACGACGGTCAGCTCGGAGGCGAGCTGCTCGGCCTCCTCCATGTACTGGGTGGTGAGCAGCACGGTGACCCCGTCGCCGACCATCCGCTTGATCTCGGTCCACACCTCGTTGCGGGTGCGCGGGTCGAGACCGGTGGTGGGCTCGTCGAGGAACAGGACGGAGGGCTGCCCGATCATCGACGCGGCCAGGTCCAGGCGCCTCCGCATACCGCCGGAGTACGTGCTCGCCGGCCGCTTGGCGGCGTCGGTGAGCGAGAAACGCTCCAGCAGTTCGTCGGCGCGGGCGCGGGCGTCCTTGCGCGGCAGGTCGAGGAGCCGGCCGATCATGTAGAGGTTCTCCCAGCCCGGGAGCTTCTCGTCCACGGAGGCGTACTGGCCGGTGAGACCGATCACCCGGCGCAGCTGGCGCGGCTGCCGTATGACGTCGTAGCCGGCGACGTTCGCCTGCCCGGAGTCGGGGGAGAGGAGGGTGGACAGGATGCGTACGAGGGTGGTCTTGCCGGCGCCGTTCGGTCCGAGCACACCCATCACGGTGCCCTCGCGGACGTCCAGGTCCACGCCGTCCAGTGCCTTGGTCTCGCCGTAGTGCTTGACCAGCCCCCGTACGGAGACGGCGGCGTTTCCGCCGCTGGGGTTCTTGTCGATTCGCGTCATGCCGCCAAGGTGCCAGCCCCCACCGACAAACCACCGACATCCCACCGACAGGCTCGATATATCACCGACAGTCGCTTGTCGGAAGGCGAAAGACAGGGGCGCAGCCTGCGCAGCAAAGGGGCAGCCCGCCGACGGGGGAAGATCGGCGGGCTGCCTGGTGCCACAGTGGACTAGTGGACGGAGTGCTCCTCCAGAGGGAACGTTCCGCCGACGACGTCATCGGCGAACGCCTTCGCCGCGTCGCCCATGACCTCACGCAGATTGGCGTACTGCTTCACGAACCGAGGCATCTTGCCCCCGGTCAGCCCGAGCATGTCCGTCCAGACCAGCACCTGCGCATCGGTGTCCGGCCCCGCCCCGATCCCCACGGTGGGGATGTGCAGCACCCGGGTCACCTCGGCGGCCAGCTCCGCCGGAACCAGCTCCAGGACGACCGCGAACGCGCCCGCGTCCTGGACGGCCTTGGCGTCCCGCAGAAGCTGCTGGGCGGCCTCCTCGCCGCGCCCCTGGACGCGGTAGCCCATGGAGTTCACGGACTGGGGGGTGAGCCCGATGTGGGCCATCACCGGGATGCCGGACTCCACGAGCAGTTCGATCTGCCGGTGCGACCGCTCGCCGCCCTCCAGCTTCACCGCTCCGACCCCGGCCTCCTTCACCAGCCGGGTCGCCGAGCGCAGCGCCTGCACCGGCCCCTCCTGGTAGGACCCGAAGGGCAGGTCGCCGACGATCAGGGCGCGCGAGGTGCCCCGTACGACGGCGGCCGAGAGCATGGTCATCTCGTCGAGGGTGACGGGCACGGTCGACTCGTACCCGAGGTGGCAGTTGCCCGCCGAGTCGCCGACGAGCATGACCGGGATGCCGGCCTCGTCGAAGACGGACGCGGTCATCGCGTCGTACGCGGTGAGCATCGGCCACTTCTCGCCGCGCTCCTTGGCGGTGGTGATGTCGCGGACGGTGATGCGGCGTGTGCCCTTGCCTCCGTACAGCGCCCTACTGCTGCTGTCGGTGGTCGCCTGGGCAGCCGAAAGCTGCGTCATTGCAACGGCTCCTTCTGTCATCTCGAAGCGCCCTCACGGCGTCTCCGGATCCCCTCCATGGTGGCATCTCGTGCCAGGGAACGGCTAGAGGGGGCACTCTCTCCCGGCGAGAGGGGGCACCCGCTCCCCACGGGCCCGTAAGGTCTCGGTAAAGGCTTTCAAATACGAGACGGTCTCGTATCGAATCTCCTCTAGGCTTTTCGGCATGACAACTCCCGCCGTCCCTGCCACCCGCATACCGGAAGCCGTGCACCGGCGCCGCTGGGCGATCCTCGGTGTCCTGATGCTGAGCCTGCTGATCGTCGTCCTGGACAACTCGATCCTGAACGTCGCGATCAAGACCATCTCGACGCCCGCCCCGACCGGCCTGGGGGCCACCCAGAGCGAGCTGGAATGGGCCATCAACGCCTACACCCTCGTCTTCGCGGGCCTGCTCTTCTCCGCGGGCCTCCTCGGTGACCGGCTCGGACGCAAGAAGGTCCTGCTCGGCGGGCTCTTCGTCTTCGGTGTCGGTTCGGCGCTCGCGGCCTCCTCAGGGACGCCGGTCGAGCTCATCTCGTTCCGCGCGGTGATGGGCCTCGGCGCCGCCTTTGTGATGCCGGCCACCCTCGCGGTCCTGATGAACGTCTTCGAGCGCGACGAGCAGCCGAAGGCCATCGGCATCTGGGCGGGCGGCGTCGGCCTCGCCATCGCCATCGGCCCGATCACCGGAGGCGTGCTCCTCGACCACTTCTGGTGGGGCTCGGTCTTCCTGATCAACGTGCCGATCGTGATCCTCGCCCTGGGCCTGATGATCTGGCTGGTCCCCGACTCCCGCGACCCGAAGCCGGGCCGGATCGACCCGGTGGGCGTGGTGCTGTCCGTCATCGGGCTCGTCCTGCTCGTCTACGGCATCATCAAGGGCGGCCAGCTCGCCGACTTCACGGACCCCACGGTCCTCGCGACCATCGGCGCAGGACTCGCCGTACTCGTCGGCTTCGTGGTGTTCGAGAAGCGCAGCAGCCACCCGTCGATCGACGTCACGTACTTCAAGGACAAGGTCTTCTCGTCGGCGATCAGCGCCATCGCGCTCGTGTTCTTCGCGCTGATGGGCGTCACCTTCTTCGCCGTCTTCTACACCCAGAGCGTGCGCGGCTACTCGCCCCTGCAGACCGGTCTGTTGATGCTGCCGCTGGCCGTCGCGCAGCTCGTCTTCGCGCCGCGCGCCCGGCTGGTCGTGGACCGCTTCGGCAACAAGGCCACCACCACCGGCGGCATGCTCCTGATCGCCGCCATGCTGGCCGCGTTCGCCGGTCTTGAGGCGGACACGCCGATCTGGATCCTCGAGGTCATCTTCTTCCTCATGGGCACCGGAATGGCGCACATCATGACGCCCACCAGCGTCGTCATCATGCAGGCGCTGCCCCGCGAGAAGGCGGGCTCCGCCTCCGCGCTCAGCAACACGTTCCGCCAGGTCGGCGGCGCCCTCGGCATCGCCGTACTCGGCTCGGTCCTGTCGGCCGCGTACCGCTCGGGCATCGAGGACAAGCTGCCCGCCGCCGCCCGGCACAGCGCGGGCGAGTCCATCGAGGCGACGCTCGGCTTCGCCGCGAAGCTCGGCCCCAAGGGAGACGCCCTCGTCGGCCCGGCCAACGACGCCTTCCTGCACGCGATGCATGTCACGGCCCTGTGCGGCGCGGGTGTCGCCCTCGTCGGCGCCGTGGTCGTCGGCCTGTGGCTGCCGGGCCGCACACCGGCCCCGGACGAGAAGGAGGCGGAGCTGGTGGGCGCGGACAAGTGAGCAGCGCGGACAACTGAGCTGCACGGACGACTGAGCCGTACGGCAGGGATCCGGCCACCCGGGACGGCGAGTGACCGAACTCCCCGCGTACCGGGGAGAATCAACGGGGTGGCCGGCCGAACACGGGCGGCGGAACAGCGGGATTCGAGAGCGGAGCGAGGACGTGGGCGTCGCGGAGCAGGAGGCGGGGGCGGCCGGCGGGGGCGGACCCGCCAGGGGGCGCCCGCGCAGCGAGGCCGTCGAGCGCGCGATCGTCGAGGGCGTCATGAAGCTGCTGGAGGAGGGCATTCCGCTCGCGGACATCTCCATCGAGCGGGTCGCCCGCATCGCCGGTGTGGGAAAGGCCACCATCTACCGGCGCTGGAGCGGGCGCGAGGAACTCTTCTGCGACGTGCTGCGCACCGCCGAACCGCCCGACCCCGAACTGCCCGGCGTCTCCATGCGCGAGGACCTGATCATCCTGCTCGAATCGCTGCGGCAGCGCGGTCTGGCGAACCGCTCCTCGGCGATCATGCACAACGTCCACGCGCAGATGAAGAGCAGCCCCAAGCTGTGGAAGGTCTACCACTCGGCCGTCATCGAACCGCGCCGCCGGATGACGTTCGACGTGCTGCGCCGAGGCCAGCTCAACGGCGAACTCCGCGCGGACGTCGACGTGGAGCTGGCCAACGACCTCTTCGTGGGACCCATGCTCGTACGTGCCGTCATCCGCCCGGACGCCGGGCTGGAGGAGGGCCTGCCCGAGCGGATCGTCGACACGGTCCTGGCGGGACTGGGACCCGCCGCCTCCTGAACGCACCGGCGAACGCACCGACGAACGCACCGGCAGAGGGCCGCCAACCCTCGCGGCAATGTGCGCGTTTCGTCACAGACCACCCTCACCCGGCCCGCAACCGGAACTCCTCACGTCGACTCTTTCGTCCTCGTGCCCATACGGCCGTCATGGCACGGCGAGAACAAACGCGATCATCCCCTAGGGTCTTAGGCGCAGGGATGGTGTGCACGGCACTTGGTGAGGCGACGGTATGGCGCAGGCGTACAAGACGGAGACGGGCAGCGGTGACCAGGGGTCCGACCGCAGAGAACCCCGGCTTCGGCGCCTGCTCTCCACCCTCCGCAACGACCGGGGCATCTGGCGCCGGGGCATCGTCCTCGCCGCGTTCGCCCTCGTGCTCTCCCTGGTCATGGGGCTGCACGCGCGGATCCCGAACACCATCGGCAACCTCGGCAGCCTCACGGAGACGTTCCTGCCCTGGCTGGCCGTCCTCATCCCGGTGCTGCTCGTCCTCGCGCTGGTCCGCAGGTCCGCGACCGCGCTGATCGCCGTACTGCTTCCGGCGATCGTCTGGCTCAACCTCTTCGGCGGACTGCTCGCCGACCGCACCGGCAGTGGCGGAAATCTCACCGTCGCCACGCACAACGTCAACGCCGACAACCCGGACCCGGCCGGCACGGCCCGTGACGTGGCCGCGTCCGGCGCCGACGTGGTGGCCCTGGAGGAGCTGACGGCCTCGGCGGTCCCGGTGTACGAGCAGGCCCTGGACTCGACGTACAAGTACCACTCCGTGCAGGGCACGGTCGGCCTGTGGAGCAAGTACCCGCTGAGCGAGTCCCGGCCGGTCGACATCAAGCTCGGCTGGACGCGTGCGATGCGGGCCACGGTCACCGCGCCGGAGGGGAAGCTCGCGGTCTATGTGGCCCATCTCCCCTCCGTGCGGGTGAAGATGGAGGCCGGGTTCACCGCGCGCCAGCGCGACAAGAGCGCCGACGCGCTCGGTGAGGCCATCGCCGACGAGAAGCTTCCGCAGGTCGCCCTGCTCGGCGACCTGAACGGCACGATGAACGACCGCGCGCTGAACGCCGTCACCTCGCAGATGCGCTCCACGCAGGGCGCGGCGGGCAGCGGCTTCGGGTTCAGCTGGCCCGCGTCGTTCCCGATGGCCCGGATCGACCAGATCATGGTCAAGGGCGTCGAGCCGGTCACCTCCTGGACGCTCCCGGAGACGGGCAGTGACCACCTTCCGATCGCCGCTCGCGTGAAGCTTTCGGCAACCGGCTCGTAACCCCTGGGAATACTGGGCCTGAGACGCTTTGTTCCGTAGATGAACATAAGCTGTACGGAACACCGCACTCGTTTGGAAGGTCCCTCATGCCCCTGGCCCTGCTCGCCCTAGCCGTGGGCGCCTTCGGCATCGGCACCACCGAGTTCGTGATGATGGGGCTGCTGCCCGACGTCGCGGACGACCTGAACATCTCGATCCCCAGCGCGGGACACCTGGTCTCGGCGTACGCGATCGGTGTCGTCATCGGCGCCCCGCTGCTCGCCGCGGTGACCGCCCGGATGTCCCGCCGCAAGGTCCTGATCGGTCTCATGGTGCTGTTCGTCGTGGGCAACACGCTCTCGGCCTTCGCCCCCGACCACCACTCCCTGCTCGCCGCCCGCTTCCTCAGCGGCCTGCCGCACGGCGCCTTCTTCGGCGTCGGAGCCGTCGTCGCCACCGGCCTGGTTCCCGCCGAGCGCAAGGCCCGCGCCGTCTCGATGATGTTCCTCGGCCTGACCGTCGCGAACATCGCGGGCGTGCCCGCCGCGACCCTGGTCGGCCAGAACTTCGGCTGGCGCGCCACGTTCCTGGGCGTCAGCGTGATCGGGCTGGTGGCCATCGCGTCGCTGGCGCTGGTGCTGCCGCGTGACGGCTCTCACGCCCCCGCCGCCGGACTCCGAAGCGAACTGGCCGCCCTCAAGTCCCTCCCGGTCTGGCTGGCCCTCGGCACCACCGTCGCCGGATTCGGCGCCCTCTTCTCGGCGTACAGCTACATCACGCCGATGCTCACGGACTCCGCCGGATACGCCGACTCCAGCGTGACGCTGCTGCTCGCCCTGTTCGGCGTGGGCGCCACCATCGGCAACCTGCTCGGCGGCCGACTGGCCGACCGGTCGATGCGGGGCACGTTGTTCGGCGGGCTCGTTTCACTGGTGGCGGTTCTGGCCCTCTTCCCGGTTCTGATGGGTACGGCCTGGAGTGCGGCCCTGGCCGTGGTGCTGCTTGGTACGGCGGCCTTCGTCACCAGCTCGCCGCTTCTGCTGATGGTCATGGAGAAGGCTTCCTCGGCCCCGTCGCTGGCCTCCTCCGCCAACCAGGCCGCGTTCAACCTCGCCAACGCCGGCGGTGCGTGGATCGGCGGGCTCACGCTGGCGGCGGGCTTCGGCACGACGTCACCCGCCCTGGCGGGCGCGGCCCTGGCGGTACTGGGCCTGGGCGTAGCGACACTCGCGTACGTGGTGGACCGTCGGCGGGTGACCGTCCGTGCCGGGCGGGTTGTCGCCGGGGGTGTTCCGCGGCAAGTGGAGACCGCCGCCCGTCGGTGACCTCCGGCGGCTGTCCGCGGGCCGTGGGCGACCGGTCGCGCAGTTCCCCGCACCCCTGAAAGCGGGCTGTGCCCCTGACATTCGTCTTGGGGCCCTGCTTTCAAGGGGCGCGGGGAACTGCGCACTCAGCCCCCACCCACCCGCACCCGACAGACATGCGAAACGAACCCCACGCCCCGATCATGGGCACCAATGATCAAACCCCGCCCGACCACAGCCGCCCTCCTGGCCCTCGGCGCGCTCGCCTACACCGCCTGGGCTCTCGAGGCCGTCCTGCCGACAGGCCTCACCCCCGCCCACACCTACGTGAGCGAACTGGCCGCCAGGAACCAGCCGTACGGCACCCTGTTCCGCACGACGGACCTGCTCGCGGGCACTCTGGTGTGGGCCGCAGCCCTGTCGGCATCGCTCCGGCCGCCCTCCCCGGGGCGGTGGACCAGGGTCGGCTGGGCCGCACTCGTCCTCTTCGGCACCGCCACCGCCGTGGACTCCCGCCTGCCGCTCAGCTGCGCACCCACCGCTGACCCGGCGTGCGACGCGCAGGAGCGTGCGGGCCTGCTGCCGGTGGCCCATTCCGCGCACTCCGTGAGCAGCACGGTCGCCCTGTGCGGCATGCTCGTCGCCATGGTGGCCCTCACCCTCACCGCCCGCCGGTACGCGCCCCGGGCGCCCCTCGCCCGCTCCGGCCCCGCCCTGGTGACGCTCGAACTGGCGGCCACCGTCTGGACGCTGGCCGCCGTCGCCGCGCTGGAGGCGGGCCACGACGGCTGGGGCCTCGGCGTCGCCCAGCGCCTTCAGGTGGGCGTCATCGCGGTCTGGCTGGGGGTGCTGGCCGTCTCGCTCCTGCGCCCCACGACACCTGGCGTACCTCTTGGTGACCGGGTCCCGGATGTGCGCGGCAGGGAACGTGTGCCGTCCGGTTCCGGAGACACCCGCCCATGACCTTCGTACGCATCCTTGGAGTCCCCCACCACATCCGCGTCGACGGCACCGGGCCCGTCTGCGTGCTCAGCGCCGGTCTGGGGATGGCGTGGTTCGACTGGGACCCGGTCGTTCCGCTCCTCGCCCCGCACCGCACGGTCGTCCGCTTCGACCGGCCGGGGCTCGGGCTCAGCGGCCACGCGCGCGCGTGGCCCACGCTCACCGGGGAGGCGGAGCGCATCGCGCGCGTGCTCGACGCGGCCGGGGTCGGGGCCGGTGAGCCCGCGACCGTGGTGGGGCACTCGCTCGCAGGGTTCCACTGCGAGGCGTTCGCCCGGTTGTTCCCGGAGCGGACGGCAGGGCTCGTGCTGGTCGACTCCAGCGTCGAGGAGGCGCCCCGGGCCAGGAGGGCCCCCGAGTTCGCGGACGCGTGCACGCGCGTGTGCGGCTCGTTGCTGTCCGCCGCGGGTGTCCCGCGCCTCCTGGGGCCCTTCCTGCGGCGTACCGCGGTCCGCGTCGGGCGGCACGGCGGCGGTGATCCGGCCCCGGACGACCTCGTCCGCCGCGCCTACTCCACCAGCCGTTTCCTGCACGCCGTCCTCGCCGAGAACGGCCGCTACCGGGACCAGGCCGTCGAACTGGCCTCCCTGAGGGGACGGGTTCCGCTGGACACGCTGCCCGTAACCGTGCTCGCGGCGTACGAGGGCGGCTCACGGCATTGGCTCGATCGGCAGAGGGTCCTCGCCGAGCGGCTCGGCGGCGTGTTGCGTGTGTCCGCCCCTGCCGGTCATCTGGTGATGCTCGACCGTCCTCAGGACGTCGCCGACGCGATTCTGGGGACATGAGCGCGCCCGTCCCTCGCCGGGGAGATGGCGAGGGACGGGCGCCCAACACATGTGAAAAGCGTCAGCGACGGTATGACGTCACATAGCCGGGGGCGGGCGAACCCACCCCGGTGACGTCGTCGTAGCCACGCACGGCCTTCAGCGAGCTGTCCTTGCCGAGGCTGCGGACGGAGGTCAGCAGACCCTCCGACGCGTCGAACGCGTTGACGAAGTCGACGCGCGCCACCGCGAGGTCGCGGCCCGTGGGGCGGTCCGTGACGTCGTGGTAGAGCTTCGAGCCGTACCGGTCGTAGATCGCCGGGTTGGCGAAACCGATCGGGTGGCCGCCGCGCTGCTGCTGGGCGAGCGCCTGGATGCCCGCGATGACCGGCGAGGCGAGCGAGGTGCCGCCGATCCGGTACTCGTCGTACTTCTGTGTCCCATCGGGGAAGGTCTGCGTCTGCCCGACCAGGAACCCGGTGTTGGGGTCGGCGATCGCGGAGATGTCCGGCACCGTCCGCATGGCCTGCTTGCCGTTCGCCTTCGCGAGCGCGGACGGCACGACACCCCGCTGGTAGAACGGCTGCTTCACCGTCGCGCTGGTGCCGCCGCCCGCGCCGGAGGTGTACGCGCCCGGGAAGTCGGTCCAGCTCTTGCCGTCGTCCGACAGCGTTGCCTTGAGCGTGCCCCAGCCGGTCTCCCACTTGTACGTGTCGCCCTTGCCGACGGCCAGCGAGGTGCCGCCGACCGCCGTCACCCACGCCGAGTTGGCCGGGGTGTCGACCTGCTTCGTACCGGTGTTCGCGACCTCGTCGCCGTTGTCGCCGGACGAGAAGTAGAAGCCGATGCCCTCGATCGCGCCCAGCTGGAAGACCTGGTCGTAGGCGGCGGCGAGGTCCGGCGTCTGGTTGGCCTCGATGTCGCCCCACGAGTTGGAGACGATGTCGGCCAGATGCCCGTCGACGATCTTGCCGAGCGAGTCGAGCAGATCGTCGTCGTAGCAGGACTCGGCGCCCACGTAGACGATGTTCGAGGCGGGCGCGACGGCGTGCACGGCCTCGACGTCGAGGGTCTCCTCGCCGTACCAGCCCGCCGCCCCGCACTCCTCGGTCCGCGTGTACTGCGTCGGCAGCACCTGGCTCAACTGCCCGCCGCCGTACGCCGCGTCGCCGTGCTTCGCCGCGTACGTGGCCGCGTCCGCCGCGATGGTCGGCGAGGCGTACGCGTCCGTGATCGCCACGGTCACGCCCTTGCCGGTCGCCCGGCCCGCCCCGTACGCGGCCCGCAGCTGCTTGCCCGTGTAGCCCTTCACGGCGTACGGGATCTTCGTGCCGTACGCCGTCGGGAGCGTCGTCGCGGTCTTCGAGCCGTAGTACGAGGAGAACGGCCCGGCGTTGTGGAAGACGGCGTCCGGCGGCGGCAGCGTGTCGGAGTGGTTCGCCTTGTGCGGGGCGTTGTCCAGGCCGGTGACGGTGAGCACGGCGCCGTTCAGACCCGCGGGCGCCGAGGCGGTCTTCGAGGGTGCCCGGTACGTCTTCTTGCCCTTGGCGTAGTTGTGCAGCTGGGTGCCGAACGCCTTCTCCGCTTCGGCCACTTCACCCGTCACCGAGAGGTAGTGCCGCGTGGTCTCCGTGACGGTCAGACCGGCCGACTTCAACCACGCGGTCACCTCGGCCACTTGGGCCTTGGTCGCGCCGAAGCGGGCGTCGGCCTGCCCCGCGCTCAGGTACTTCCCGTACGAGGCCGACGACGGGTCGGAGACGGCCTTGGCGTAGGCGCTCAGGCCCGCCGCGTCCCGGCCGGCGAGGTAGACCCGGGCCGAGACCCGGGAGGCGTCCGCCGTGGCTCCCTTGTCCGCCTGGGCGGTGGCCCACAGCGGTTTGGTGCCCTGGAGCGTGTCGCGGCCGTCCGGGTCGGTCGACGCGTGGGCCGCGGGTATGCCGAGTGCCAGCGCGCCGGCGAGCAGAGGCAGTGTCGCCGCCATGCTCACTCCGGCACGCACCGCGGCTCGGTTGGATCTCATGGAGAACCCCCTAATGGATCTCTGGATGGGGGTCACTCTTGCGATGAACCATTCATGCCAGGGGAATGGCGGGGGCATGGCTGGGCCAAGAAGCGCCCAAGGAACCGCATGTGCAAGGGATTTGGGGCGCGATGCCCGACATAAACCGGGTCGCGCCCCAGGCTTGCGCTCAGGCCTGTGGCTCCGGAGCAGGCTTACGGCCTCGGGCTCAGGCTTCCGGCTTCGCGCCGCGCTTCTTCAGCAGGTCGGTGATGAGCTGCATCTCCGACTCCTGGGCCTGGACCATCCCCTGCGCGAGCCGTCGCTCGACACCGACCTGGCACCGCTCCACACAGCCCTTGGCCATGTGCACCCCGCCCATGTGGTGGGCGTACATGAGCTGCAGATAGCGGATCTCGGCGGCCTTGCCGTCGAGCTTGCCCAGCGACTCCATCTGGGCCGTCGTCGCCATGCCCGGCATCAGCGAGCCGTCCCCGGCGGACGGCATGCCACTCATGTCCATCCACGCCATCGGCTCCTCGGCCGACACCTTGGGCAGCTCCCACAGGTCCAGCCAGCCGAGCATCATGCCGCGCTGGTTGGCCTGCGTCTGCGCGATGTCGTACGCGAGACGCCGTACCTCTTCGTTCTTGGTCTGGTCGCGCACGATGTACGACATCTCGACGGCCTGCTGGTGGTGCACCGCCATGTCCCGCGCGAAGCCCGCGTCCGCGGAGTCGGCCGCCGGGGCCTTCATGCCGGAGTCGTCGCCGTCGGCGACCGCGTACGTGATCGCCCCGGCCGCCACGACTACGGCCGCGGCGACTCCGGAGATCCAGCCGGCGAACCTCATCTTCCTCACTGCGACAGGCCGTTGGTGCAGGCGGCGCCCGGCTCGGGCGTCTGCTTGCCCTGGACGTACGTCTCGAAGAACTTGGCGGCGGCCGGGTCGCTCGCACTCGTCACCGTACGCTGATGGCCCCACGCGGAGAGCATGATCGGGTCCTTCTGGTCCTCGACCGGGCTCATCAGCGTGTAGGGGGTCTTCTTGACCTTCTCCGAGAGCGCCTTCACGTCCGCGTCCGACGCCTTGCTGTTGTACGTCACCCAGACCGCGCCGTGCTCGAGCGAGTGCACGGCGTTCACGTTCTTGATCGCCTTGGTGTAGACGTCGCCGTTGCAGTTCATCCACACCTGGTTGTGGTCACCGCCGACCGGGGGCTCCATCGGGTACTTCACGTCCTTGGTGACGTGGTTCTGCGTGAGCTTGGTGCTCCACGTCTTCACCCCGTCCTTGCCCGTGACGAACTTCCCCGACGTCGACTTCGAGTCGCCCGACGCGCTGTCCTTGTCGTCGGACTGCGAGTTGATCAGGAAGGCACCGCCGGCCACGAGACCGGCGACGACGATCACGCTCGCGGTGATCGTGAGGATCCGGCTGCGGCGCTCCCGGGCCTGCTCGGCGCGCCGCATCTCCTCTATCCGCGCCTTGCGCGACTGGGACTCTGTCTTCTTGGCGGAACCCATGGGGTGGTCCTTCTGGGGGAAAGGGACAGTCGAGTGGTCAGCTGATCGTAGTGGGGGAGAAGTGGATGTACGCCGAGAGGCCCGAGGAATGGCCAAATGAGAGTTCCGTCCCCTGTCCCTGAGACGGTGGTGGTCGGCCATTACATGTGCGGCACTCAGCAGGCAAGATAGGCGTCAGAGCAGTACACCTGCCGTACGTGAGGCGTTCAGGCCGAGGTCGGCCGGGCGATCGGGGTCCGCAACGCGCATGAAATGCTGTTGTGGTGTGATGCGCAGGTGCCCGACCGCCTCCCTGGGACGGGAGCAGGCGGCCTGACCAGCAAGATTGGGTGGAAGCGGAAGATGGACAAGCAGCAGGAGTTCGTGCTCCGTACTTTGGAAGAGCGCGACATCCGTTTCGTACGCCTGTGGTTCACGGACGTGCTGGGCTTCCTCAAGTCGGTGGCCGTGGCCCCGGCAGAGCTGGAGCAGGCCTTCGACGAGGGCATCGGCTTCGACGGGTCGGCCATCGAGGGCTTCGCCCGCGTCTACGAGTCCGACATGATCGCCAAGCCGGACCCCTCGACCTTCCAGGTCCTTCCGTGGCGTGCGGAGGCACCCGGCACGGCCCGGATGTTCTGCGACATCCTCATGCCGGACGGCTCGCCGTCCTTCGCGGACCCGAGGTATGTGCTGAAGCGGGCCCTGGCCAAGGCCTCCGACCTGGGCTTCACCTTCTACACCCACCCCGAGATCGAGTTCTTCCTGCTGAAGGACAAGCCGGTCGACGGCTCGCGCCCGACGCCCGCCGACAACTCCGGCTACTTCGACCACACCCCGCAGAACGTCGGCATGGACTTCCGCCGCCAGGCGATCACCATGCTGGAGTCGATGGGCATCTCGGTCGAGTTCTCGCACCACGAGGGCGCCCCCGGCCAGCAGGAGATCGACCTCCGCTACGCGGACGCGCTCTCGACGGCGGACAACATCATGACGTTCCGCCTGGTCATGAAGCAGGTGGCGCTGGAGCAGGGCGTGAACGCGACGTTCATGCCGAAGCCGTTCTCGGAGCACCCGGGCAGCGGTATGCACACCCACCTCTCCCTCTTCGAGGGCGACCGCAACGCCTTCTACGAGTCGGGCTCCGAGTACCAGCTCTCCAAGGTCGGCCGCTCCTTCATCGCGGGCCTGCTGAAGCACGCGGCGGAGATCGCGGCGGTCACGAACCAGTGGGTCAACTCCTACAAGCGCATCTGGGGCGGCTCCGAGCGCACCGCGGGCGCCGGCGGCGAGGCTCCCTCGTACATCTGCTGGGGCCACAACAACCGCTCGGCCCTCGTCCGCGTCCCGATGTACAAGCCCGGCAAGACGGGCTCGGCGCGGGTGGAGGTCCGCTCCCTCGACTCGGGCGCGAACCCGTACCTGGCGTACGCGATGCTCCTCGCCGCCGGCCTCAAGGGCATCGAGGAGAGCTACGAGCTCCCGCCGGGCGCCGAGGACGACGTCTGGGCCCTCTCGGACGCCGAACGCCGCGCGATGGGCATCGAGCCGCTTCCCCAGAACCTCGGCGAGGCCCTGACCCTGATGGAACGCAGCGACCTCGTCGCCGAAACCCTCGGCGAGCACGTCTTCGACTTCTTCCTCCGCAACAAGCGGCAGGAGTGGGAGGAGTACCGCTCCGAGGTGACTGCTTTCGAGCTGCGGAAGAACTTGCCGGTGCTGTAGGGGCAGGTCAGCGGGGTGTCCAGCTGATTCGACAGCTTGGGGCCGATGGTCAGGGACCGTCGGCCCCAAGCTGTTTTGCTGCCCCTGGGCCGCCTCTGGTCCCGGAAGGAAACGGCCGACCCCAGGCGCTCGCCGGAGGCCCGGCCGACGCCGGGGCGATGCCGGGGCGGCGAAAAGGTTGGTGCGCGGGGGCGACGGGACCGGGTAACGTCTTTGGCATGTTCTTCCAGACGCCGATTTACGAGTGAGAGCGTGACGGGCCCCTGCTGACGTCCTTCGACGTCGCCGCCCGTCCCCCACCGACGAATCCGTAGATCACTTCACATCATTACCGGGAGAACCCGTGACCGTGAGCAAGAACATCAACAACCCCGTGGGCATGGGCGGCGGCCAGCGCAAGAGGCTGTCCCGCGCCGAACGGCAGAACAACGGCCCGTACCGCAACCTCGACCGCCAGAGCGCGGCCGACCAGAAGGCGGAGCTGGTGCGCAAGATGCGCGAGAAGGCAGGCGCGGCCGAGGACGCCGGGCAGGCCGACGACGGCACCACACAGAGCTGACGCACCGCCGCCGCGGGGCGGCACCGCACGGGGCAGGGCCCGGACCGCGCGTCGCGGTCCGGGCCCTGCTGTCGTACCGCCTGCCCTGAGCGTGTCTCGGCCACGATCACCTCACCCGTGATCCGCCGTCCTGCTTCGACGGATTCCGACCCGACGCCCCGGACAGGCCAAGGGTGCCCGGACCCGGGTGGCCGCTACAGTCGCGGTATGGGTGGGGATCCAGTGGGGCGAACGCGGCCGTGCAAGTGGTGTGGTGTTCCGGTGCCGCAGCCGAGGAGCCGGTGGCGCAGACGGCGTTTCTGTAGCAAGGGCCATCGCCGACGGAACCGTGTCGTGTCGGCGATCATGAATGTTCTGGACGGCCTGTGACCGTCGCGACCTGGTGGACGTGGTGAACGTGACGCTTGCCGCCGAGTACGGCACGGATGCCGTACTGGCCCGGGACCTCCGCGGCTTCCGGACCGTCCGTCCGCTCGGCGGCAGGCGCACCCGCTTCCGGATCCACCCCGAGGATCTCTGATCGCAGGGTCAGCCGGTGACGGGGTCCGTCACGGGGTCTGCTCGGCCAGGTCCGTCATCAGTTTGTGCAGGGGCTTTGTGGCGCGCTCGCGGAATTCCTGGATGGCCCAGCCGTTGCCGTCCGGGTCGGTGAAGTGCATGAAGGTGCCGCCGTCCTGGGGGGCGTACTGGACGGGCTCGCTGACCTCCAGGCCCCGGGCTGTCAGCTCCTCGTACGCCGCCTTGGCGTCCGCCACCACCAGCTGCAGGCCGTGGTACGTGCCCGGCTGCGGTGTTCCCGTCGGGATGGGCACGCCCTCGGCGAGCGCGATCGAACAGCCGGAACCGGGAGGTGTCAGCTGGACCACGCGGGCACCCGGCATCACCTCGGTGTCGATGTCGACGTGGAATCCGACCTTGTCCTGGTAGAAGGCCTTCGCCCGGTCGAGGTCGGTGACGGGAAGCGTGATCACTTCAAGGGCCATGTCCATGGAACGACTCCTTTGTCGTACGCATTGTCGTAGGCGTTTGCTGTAAGGCGTTTGTCGTCGGTGGTGCCGCGTGCGTCGTGCCTTCAGGTCCTGCGTCCGTCGAACCGCCAGCGGGTCTGGCTGAACGGCTCTCCCTTACCGAAGCCGAAAACGGTCCCGGGCGCCACCGAGAAAACAAGGGCCTTTCCGGCGCCGTGCTGGAAGTGCCCGTCGCCGACCTCGAAGTGCCAGAAACTGCCGTACTTGCGCTCCCACGCCTCGGCCAGCTCCCGCAGCCTGTCGTCGTCGGACACCCGGACCGCCTCGCCCTCCACCACGAGGTCGTACCCCTTGTTCCAGGTGTTGGTTCCCGTGGTCAGTACGACGCTCGGGTTCAGCGCGAGGTTGCGCGCCTTGCGCTCCTCGGGCCCGGTGCAGAAGTGCAGCGCGCCGTCCGACCACACCGTCGGCAGGGGCGTCACATGCGGCCGTCCGTCGGGGCGTACGGTCGAGATCCAGAACAGCTCGGACTCTGCCAGCAGCGCCTCGGCCTCGGACCAGGGGCGTGCGGTGGCGGTCTCGTCGCTGTAACGCGTGTCTAGCTCGGCCCGTGCTTCCATGAGCTCTCCTCCTGGACCTGGCGGATGTCTGGATGATTCCTCACCAGGACAGACCCCGCCCGCCGACGGAACTCATCGGTCCGACGGTCACGGCGTGGGCCGGCGGCCGGTCACAGGACCTCCGCCTCCGGGAAGACCCGGGCGCCACGGCGGCGGTCCGGACGTCCAGCTCGCGCCGGGCAGCACCGTGGAACGGGTCCTGGTCCCCCTCGCCGGCCGGCCGGACGCGCTCGTGGACCCCCGCCGACCGGCCACGATGGTCGTGGCCCGCTGAAACCGCTGTCCCGCGTCCTGGCGCTTCCCTCAGGGTCTCCGGTTAGGCTCAGGGCCGTACGACCTTGATCCGTGGGAGGCAGGAGGCCGGGGATGATGGCGCCGGGGCGCAGGAGCAGTACCTTCTCGCGGCTGCTGCGGCACGGTTTCACCGATCCGTCCGCTGCCGAGCGGCTCATGGAGAGCGCGGAGCTCGCGCCGATACGGAACGATCCGGTGCTGCTCGACGCGCTCGGAGCCACCGCCGACCCGGACCTGGCGCTGCTCGGGCTCGTACGGCTCGTCGAGGCGCAGGACGGGCACACGGCCCAGCGCGAGCTGCTCGACACGCTGATCGCGGCCAAGCCGCTGCGCGACCGGCTGCTCGGGGTGCTCGGCGCGTCCGCCGCGCTCGGCGACCACCTCGCGCGGCATCCGCTCGACTGGCAGGTCCTCGTGACCTACGAGCCGCAGGACCTGCACCCGGGCACCGCGGAGTTCGAACGCGGGCTCGCCGAGGCCTCCGACCCCGTGACGCTGCGCGTCGCCTACCGGCGGTGCCTGCTGTCCATCGCCGCGCGTGACGTGTGCGGGACGACCGATGTCGCGCAGACCGCCGCCGAGCTCGCCGACCTTGCGACCGCCACCCTGCGGGCCGCGCTCGCCATCGCACAGGCCGCCGCGCCCGAGGACGCCGCGATGTGCCGGCTCGCGGTGATCGCGATGGGCAAGTGCGGTGGACACGAGCTCAATTACGTGTCCGACGTCGATGTCATCTTCGTCGGGGAGGCCGTCGACGGGGCCGACGAGGGGAAGGCCCTGCGGGCCGCCACCCGGCTGGCCTCGCATCTGATGCGGGTCTGTTCCGAGACCACGGTGGAGGGGTCGATCTGGCCCGTAGACGCCAACCTGCGGCCCGAGGGGCGGAACGGTCCGCTCGTCCGGACGCTCAGCAGCCACCTCGCCTACTACCAGCGGTGGGCCAAGACCTGGGAGTTCCAGGCCCTGTTGAAGGCCCGGCCCGTCGCCGGGGACCTCGACCTGGGGGAGGCGTACGTCGCCACGCTCGCGCCGCTCGTCTGGCAGGCCGCCGAGCGGGACAACTTCGTCCCCGACGTGCAGAAGATGCGGCGGCGGGTGGTCGAGAACATCCCCGTCGCCGAGATCGAGCGCGAGCTGAAGCTCGGTCCCGGTGGTCTGCGGGACGTCGAATTCGCCGTGCAGCTGCTGCAGTTGGTGCACGGTCGGGCCGACACGTCGTTGCGCAGCGGGACCACGCTGGACGCCTTGAATGCGCTGGCGGCGGGCGGGTACGTGGGGCGTGTCGACGCCGTGCTGCTCGAGGACGCCTACCGGTTCCTGCGTTCCATGGAGCACCGCATACAGCTCTTCCGGCTGCGGCGTACGCATCTGGTGCCCGAGGAGGACGCCGATCTGCGGCGCATCGGGCGGTCGTTGGGGCTGCGCACCGACCCCATCGCCGAGCTGAACCGGGAGTGGAAGCGGCACGCCTCGGTGGTGCGGCGGCTGCACGAGAAGCTCTTCTACCGGCCGTTGCTCGACGCTGTCGCCCAACTGGCGCCCGGCGAGAGCCGGTTGAGTACGAACGCGGCTCGGGAACGGCTGGTCGCGCTGGGGTACGCCGATCCGGCCGCCGCGTTGCGGCATCTGGAGGCGCTCGCCTCCGGAGTTTCCCGGAAGGCCGCCATCCAACGGACCCTGCTGCCTGTTCTGTTGGGGTGGTTCGCGGATTCCGCCGACCCCGACGCCGGGCTGTTCAACTTCCGCAAGGTGTCCGACGCGTTGGGCAAGACCCCTTGGTATCTGCGGCTGTTGAGGGACGAAGGGGCCGCCGCCGAGAATCTCGCCCGGGTGCTGTCCGCCGGGCGGCTGGCGCCCGACCTGCTGATGCGGGCGCCCGAGGCCGTGGCGCTGCTCGGGGACGGCGACGGCGGCGGGCTCGAACCCCGCAGCCGGGCCCATCTGGAGCAGGAGATCCTCGCGGCCGTCGGGCGCGCCAGTGGCGGCGAGGCCGCGGTGACCGCCGCGCGTGGCGTGCGGCGGCGGGAGTTGTTCCGTACGGCAGCCATCGACATCGTGAAGTCCTACGGGACGGAGGAGACGCCGGCCGACGCCGACCAGGGTGCGCTGGTGGATCTGGTCGGCGGGGCCGTCTCGGATCTGACGGCGGCGACACTCGCGGGGACCTTGCGGGCCGTGGTGCGGGACCGGTGGGGGGACACCCTGCCCACCCGGTTCGCCGTCATCGGGATGGGGCGCTTCGGGGGGCACGAGCTGGGCTACGGGTCCGACGCGGATGTGCTGTTCGTGCACGAGCCCTGGGAAGGGGCCGACGAGCAGGAGGCCTCTCGGGCCGCGAACTCCGTGGTCTCCGAGATGCGGCGGCTGTTGCAGGTGTCCAGCGCCGATCCGCCGTTGCTGATCGACGCGGATCTGCGGCCCGAGGGGAAGTCCGGGCCGCTCGTGCGGACGCTGAAGTCGTACGAGGCGTACTACCGCCGGTGGTCCCTCGTGTGGGAGGCGCACGCCCTGCTGCGGGCCGAAGTCGTCGCCGGGGACGAGGAGTTGGGGCAGCGGTTCATCGATCTGGTCGATCCGTTGCGGTATCCGGCGGAAGGTCTTGGCGAGGATGCCGTGCGGGAGATCCGGCGGTTGAAGGCCCGGATGGAGTCCGAGCGGATGCCCCGCGGGGCGGACCCGACGCTGCACACCAAGCTGGGGCGGGGCGGGCTGTCCGACGTGGAGTGGACCGTCCAGTTGCTTCAGTTGAGGCACGGGTGGGCGGAGCCCGGGCTGCGCACCACGCGTACGCGGGAGGCTCTCGCGGCGGCCTGTGCGGCGGAGTTGATCTCCGGTGAGGATGCTTCGACGCTGGACGAGGCGTGGGTCCTGGCTACTCGGGTGCGCAATGCCGTGATGCTGGTCCGAGGGCGGGCGGGGGACACGTTCCCTTCGGACGGGCGTGAACTAGCCGCCGTGGGGCGGTACTTGGGGTATGGACCGGGGCATGTGGGGGACATGCTCGATGACTATCGGCGTACTACTCGGCGGGCTCGGGGTGTTGTCGAGGAGCTGTTCTACGGGGCCGCTGAACGGTAGGGGCGGGGTCGGACGGACGCCCCGCCACGTCCCCTCCTGACGTCCTGCGGGTGCGGGTCATCGCCACGCCGGTCAGGACCACTGCCATGCCTGCCCAGATGCGGGGGCCCGTGGACTCGTCGAGGACCAGGACGCCCAGCGCGACGGAGACGACCGGGAGCAGGTAGCCGACCGTTGCCGCGCTGGTGGGGCCCTCGTCCGCGATGAGGCGGTAGTTGAGGTAGAAGGTGACGCCCGTGCCGAGGATGCCCAGGGCCGTGATCGCCAGGAGGCCCGTGGTGTCGGTGTGCAGGGGGCCGGCGGTGGGGACGGAGAGGGTCGTCCAGGCCGTGGCGGCCAGGAGTTGGGCCGCCGACATGGCTATCGGGGCGCCCCGGTCGGTGAGTTTGCGGGCCATGTACGCGAAGGCGATGGCGTAGCTCGCCGCGGCGGCCAGCAGGGACAGGGCGCCCCAGGTCAGCAGGCCCGCCGAGCGCTGCCAGGGGGCGAAGATCAGGAGCGTGCCCGCGAAGCCCAGGAACAGGCCGGTCAGACGGACGCGGCCCAGTCCGCGGTCGGTGCCCAGCAGGATGCCGAGCAGCAGGGACCACAGGGGAGTTGTCGCGTTCAGTACGCCCGCGATGCCCGAGTCGACCGTCTGCTCGCCGATGCTGAAGAGGGCGAAGGGGATCGCGTTGCAGAAGAGGGCCGCGATGGCGAGGCGGGTCCAGGTCGCGCGGTCGCGGGGGAGGCGTTGGCCTGCCGAGCGGGCCAGGAGCAGGAGTACCGCCGTACCCAGGGCGCAGCGGGTGATCGTGATCTGGGCGGGGGACAGGCCGTGGTTCAGGGCCAGTTTGATCCAGAGGAAGCCGGAGCCCCAGAGGAGGGCCAGGGCGGCCATGCGGAGGGTCGATGTGAGCGGCATGCCTCCAAGGTGAGGCAGACTGTGGTGTAAGGACAAGTGAAGGATCTTGCATGCACTGTTAAGCTCTGCTGCATGCTTGATGTTCGACGTATGCAGATGCTGCGGGCCGTGGTGACCAGCGGGTCCGTGACGGCGGCTGCCGCGCGGCTCGGCTATACGCCGTCCGCCGTCAGCCAGCAGATCGCCGTCCTGGAGAAGGAGGCTCGTACGCCCCTGCTCGAACGGGTCGGGCGTGGGGTGCGGCCCACCGCGGCGGGGCTGATGCTCACCGAGTACGCGGACGTCATCGGGCGGCAGGTCGCCGAGGCGGAGACCGCACTCGTCGACCTGCTGGAGGGGCGTACGGGGCGGCTTTCCGTGCGGTACTTCGCCACCGCCGGGGCCGCGCTGGTGGCTCCCGCCGTGGCGAAGGTGCGGGCCGAACATCCCGGTGTGCAGGTCGAGTTGAAGCTGGTCGACTACGAGGACTCGCTGCCGGACGTGAAGGAGGGGCGGGCGGATCTGGCGCTCGTCGTCCGGCCCTCGGAGGAGGCCGGGCCCGAGGGGGTGCGGCTCGTGCGGCTGCTCGACGATCCCTACCTCGCCGTGCTGCCCAAGGGGCATCCGCTGGCCGGGCGGCGGACCGTTACGCTGGCCGATCTCGCCGAGGAGCCGTGGGTGGGGAGCGAGTGGCCCGGGCCGTGCCTCGACGCCCAGCTCCTGGCGTGCGAGACCGCCGGGTTCCGGCCGCGGGTCGTGGTGGACAGCGGGGACTATGCGACCGCGCAGGGGTTCGTCGCGGCGGGGTTGGGTGTGAGTCTTGTGCCTCGGCTGGGGCTGGGGAGTAGGCACCCGGGTGTTGTGGTGCGGGAGGTTCGGGGGCCGGAGCCCGTGCGGTCGATCTTCGCCGCGGTGCGCGAGGGGGCGCCGCGGCAGCCCGCCTTGCGGAGCTTCCTGGGTGCGCTGAGGGAGGCCGGTGGCGCGACCTGAAGGAGTCGGTCGGGTTGTGGCTGACGGCCGGACCGCGTCGAACCCCCGTGGACTACGCCTTCGTCGGCAGCAAGCGGCGCCTCGGTGGCGTCTCCGGGACCAGCTGCGGCAAGGCGTACGGCAGCGATCCGTACCAGAGCCTCGCCACCGTGTAGCCGAAGGCCAGGCAGATCATGCCGCCCACCGCGTCCAGCCAGAAGTGGTTGGCCGTGGCGACGATGACCACCAGGGTCAGCGTGGGGTAGAGCAGGCCGAGGACGCGGACCCACGGGACCGAGGCCAGGGCGAAGATCGTGAGGCCGCACCAGAGGGACCAGCCGATGTGCATGGACGGCATCGCGGCGTACTGGTTCGACATGTTCTTCAGGTCGCCGGAGGCCATGGAGCCCCAGGTCTGGTGGACGACGACCGTGTCGATGAAGTCGTTGCCGTTCATCAGGCGGGGCGGGGCGAGCGGATACAGGTAGTAGCCGACCAGGGCCACACCGGTGGTCGCGAAGAGGACCATGCGCGTCGCCGCGTAACGGCCCGGGTGGCGGCGGAAGAGCCACACCAGGACACCCAGCGTCACCACGAAGTGCAGCGTCGCGTAGTAGTAGTTCATGCCGACGATCAGCCAAGTCACCGAGTTCACGCCGTGGTTGACGGCCTCCTCCACGGCGATGCCCAGATGCTGCTCGACCTTCCAGATCCAGTCGGCGTTCTCCAGCGCCTTCGTCCGCTGCTCGGGGACCGCGTTGCGGATCAGTGAGTACGTCCAGTAACTCACCGCGATCAGCAGGATCTCGAACCAGAGCCGGGGGCGGCGAGGCGTACGCAAGCGGCGCAGGAAACCTTGTCCCGCGCGGCTGTTCGCCTCGTCCGCGACGGGCTGGTGTGCGGCCTGCTCCTGGCCTTCCAGTGTCGTCACGGTGCTCTCACCCATAGAGACAGAGTCTGCCAGATAAGCCCTTCCCCACCGATCATCCCTTGGGTGGGTCCTGCCCGCACGTTCTACACCCGGAGTATGTGGGGCACTACTGCTTACGTACGATTTCGGTCCCCAGGAGCCGAAGCGGTGGAACCGCGCACCACCAGTTCCGGCATGAAAACGAACTCACTGTGGGGCGCCGGTGTCCCGCCGATCTCCTCCAGCAACGTACGTACCGCGGCCTGGCCCATGGCCGGGACCGGCTTGCGGACCGTGGTGAGGGGCGGGTCCGTGAACGCGATCAGCGGCGAGTCGTCGAAGCCGACGACGGAGATGTCCTTGGGGACGTCGAGTCCGCGCTGCCGTGCGGCCCGTATCGCACCGAGCGCCATCATGTCGCTCGCGCAGACGATGGCCGTGCAGTCACGGTCGATGAGCGCCGCGGTGGCCGCCTGGCCGCCCTCCAGTGTGTACAGCGAGTGCTGGACCAGACGCTCTTCGATGTCGGCCGTGGCCAGCCCCAGCAGATCCTGCATCGTGCGGGTGAAGCCCTCGATCTTCCGCTGGACCGGTACGAACCGCTTCGGGCCGAGCGCGAGCCCGATGTTGGTGTGACCGAGCGAGACGAGGTGGGTGACCGCGAGCGCCATCGCCGCCCGGTCGTCGGGCGAGATGAAGGGCGCCTGCACCTTTGGCGAGAAACCGTCGACGAGGACGAACGGCACACCCTGGCCGCGCAGCTGCTCGTAACGCTGCATGTCCGCGGAGGTGTCCGCGTGCAGTCCGGAGACGAAGATGATGCCGGCGACGCCCCGGTCGACGAGCATCTCGGTCAGCTCGTCCTCGGTGGAGCCGCCCGGGGTCTGGGTCGCGAGGACCGGTGTGTAGCCCTGCCGCGTCAGCGCCTGGCCGATGACCTGGGCCAGGGCCGGGAATATCGGGTTCTCCAGCTCCGGGGTTATCAGCCCGACGAGCCCCTCGCTGCGCTGCCGCAGCCGTACGGGCCGCTCGTAGCCCAGCACGTCGAGCGCGGCGAGAACGGACTGGCGGGTGGTCGCGGCGACGCCGGGCTTCCCGTTCAGGACGCGGCTGACGGTCGCTTCGCTCACCCCCGCCTGGGCTGCGATGTCGGCAAGCCGTGTGGTCACAGGACTGGACTGTACCGGCCGGGTCTCGCCCTGCCCACCAAACGAACGACGGGTGCGGGCACTTGATCGGCCCGCTCGGGGCTGCTGCGTCATCGCGTTCCCTCGTGATTCTGGTCGGCACTTCGGTCGGCACTTCGGTCGCAATTCGGGGCTGTGTCCGTCGCGTACACGCTGTGTGCGCCTGCGGGATCGGGTGGTTCCTGCAAGGCGCCGCCGGGGCGATGATCCCCGTGACCGACGGGTATGGCAAGAGCTTGCAGAGTCTTGCACAGTGGTCCCGTTCCCGGTGAATGCCCATGAATCAAGGCTCAGGACGGTCGAGAAGAGGTCACGCCCGGGTAACTGTCCGTCGTTCTTGCACTTTTTTGCTGCAAGGTCTTTCGCGCCGCTTACATCGCTGTTACGTTCACGTCGCCCGGCGGCGGCAACGGTGCGGTCGGAGAGTCGGCAGGGACGGCGGACGGGGCCGTTCCCTCAAGCACACGGGCTTTCACCCTCAAGGAGAACTCATGCGGCGTGGCATAGCGGCCACCGCACTGGTGGCGTCCCTCGCCCTCGCGGCGACGGCCTGCGGCGGCGACAGCGACGACAGTGGCAAGGCGGACGGCCCGGTCACCATCACGTGGTGGGACACGTCCAACGCCACCAACGAGGCACCGGTCTACAAGGCCCTCGCGAAGGAATTCGAGAAGGCCAACCCGGGCATCAAGGTCAAGTACGTCAACGTGCCGTTCGACCAGGCGCAGAACAAGTTCGACACCGCCGCCGGTTCCAAGGGCGCCCCGGACATCCTGCGTTCCGAGGTCGGCTGGACCCCCGCGTTCGCCAAGAAGGGCTTCTTCCTGCCGCTCGACGGCACCGAGGCCCTCGCGGACCAGGGCAAGTTCCAGCCCAGCCTGATCGAGCAGGCCAAGTACGACGGCAAGACGTACGGTGTGCCGCTGGTCACCGACACCCTCGCGCTGGTCTACAACAAGGCCCTCTTCGAGAAGGCCGGCCTCGACGGGGCGCCCGCCACCTGGGCCGACCTCAAGGCCGACGCCGGCACCATCAAGAAGAAGACGGGTGTCGACGGCTACTGGGGCTCCACCCAGGCCTACTACGCGCAGTCCTTCCTCTACGGCGAAGGCACCGACACGGTCGACGCCGACGCCAAGAAGATCACCGTCGCCTCGCCCGAGGCCAAGAAGGCCTACAAGACCTGGCAGGGCCTCTTCAGCGGCAACGGCCTGCACAAGGCCGACACCACCGCGGACGCGTACGCCCACATCCAGGACGCGTTCGTCAACGGCAAGGTCGCCGCGATCGTCCAGGGCCCGTGGGAGATCACGAACTTCTACAAGGGCTCGGCCTTCAAGGACAAGGAAAACCTCGGCATCGCCAAGGTCCCGGCCGGCTCCAGCGGCGAGGCGGGCGCCCCCACCGGCGGCCACAACCTCTCCGTGTACGCGGGCTCGGACAAGGCCCACCAGGAGGCCTCGCTCAAGTTCGTGAAGTTCATGACCTCGGCGAAGTCCCAGGAGACGATCGCCCTCAAGAACTCCACGCTGCCGACGCGCGACGACGCCTACACCACCGAGGTCAAGGCCGACCCGGGCATCGCCGGCTACCAGGGCGTGCTCTCCGCCGCCCAGCCGCGCCCGGCACTGCCCGAGTACAGCTCGCTGTGGGGTCCGCTCGACACCGAACTGCCCAAGATCGCCGGTGGCAAGGAGTCGCTGGACAAGGGCCTGGGCAACGCGGAGACCGCGATCGCCAAGCTGGTGCCCGACTTCAGCAAGTGACCCGTGTGGCCGTCGGATCCGCCGGGCCCCCGCGAGACGGGGGTCAGGGGGGACGGATCCGGCGGCCATCGGCCGTGTCTCCAGAACGTGCGCCCAACCCCTGATTTTCCAGAAGGTGTCGAATCATGACAGTCGTCATCGACCGCGCGACCGGCAAGCGCCGCGGTGAGCGGGCTCCGCGCCCCGGCCCGCTCCAGCGCATGAAGCACTCGTACCAGCGGTACTGGTACGCGTACGCGATGATCGCCCCGGTCGTCGTCGTGCTCGGTGTGCTGGTGCTCTATCCGCTGGCGCGGGGCATCTACCTGACGTTCACCGACGCCACGAGCCTCAACTCGGCCCGCACGATCGGCGTCAACCACATCGACGCCACCTACAAGTTCATCGGCCTGGACAACTACGCCGACATCCTGTGGGGCCCCACCGCGTACGACCGCTTCTGGTCGCACTTCATCTGGACGATCGTGTGGACGGCCCTGTGCGTGCTGCTCCACTACGCCATCGGCCTCGGCCTCGCGCTGCTGCTCAACCAGAAGCTGCGCGGCCGGACCTTCTACCGGCTCATCCTGGTCCTGCCGTGGGCCGTGCCGACCTTCGTCACCGTCTTCGGCTGGCGCTTCATGCTCGCCGACGGCGGCGTCATCAACTCCATGCTCGACGCAGTGCATCTGCCCACACCGCTGTGGCTGGAGGACACCTTCTGGCAGCGGTTCGCCGCGATCATGGTCAACACCTGGTGCGGTGTGCCGTTCATGATGGTCTCGCTGCTCGGCGGCCTGCAGTCCATCGACGGCGTCCTGTACGAGGCCGCCGAGATGGACGGGGCCAACGCCTGGCAGCGCTTCAGGCACGTGACCCTGCCGGGGCTGCGGTCGGTCAGCTCCACCGTCGTGCTGCTGGGCATCATCTGGACGTTCAACCAGTTCGCCATCATCTTCCTGCTCTTCGGCGACACCGCGCCGGACGCGCAGATCCTCGTGACCTGGGCCTACCAACTGGGCTTCGGCCAGCAGCCGCGCGACTACGCGCAGTCCGCCGCGTACGGCGTGCTGCTGCTCTCCATCCTGATCGTCTTCACCTCCGTCTACCGCCGCTGGCTGGCCCGCAATGAGCAGCAGCTCGCGATCTGAGGCAGGAGTCCCCATGAGCACCACCACAGTCACGTCCCCCGCTCCGGCGGACCGGGACCCCGCGGGCACCGCCCCGGCGGGCAAGGGGCCGCGGCGCGGCGAGCGCAGCCTCGCCGGCTCCCTGACCTCGCACGGCATCCTCGTCGTCGCGAGCCTGATCGCGCTCTTCCCGATCGCCTGGCTCGTCTATCTGTCCCTCGGCCCGGACAAGGACGACTACCTGCACCCCGGGGACATCCTCGGCAAGATGACGTTCGACAACTACTCGTTCGTGCTGCAGCACACGCCGTTCTTCGACTGGATGTGGAGCACGCTCCTCGTGTCGCTCGGCACGACCGTCATCGGCGTCCTGGTCGCGGCCACGACGGGCTACGCGGTCTCCCGCATGCGCTTCCCCGGCTACAAGAAGTTCATGTGGGTCCTGCTCGTCACCCAGATGTTCCCGGTGGCCGTGCTGATGGTCCCGATGTACGAGATCCTTTCGGAACTCCAGCTCATCGACAACTACTTGGGCCTGATCCTCGTCTACTGCTCGACGGCCGTGCCGTACTGCGCCTGGCTGCTCAAGGGGTACTTCGACACCATCCCCTTCGAGATCGACGAGGCCGGGCGCGTCGACGGGCTCTCGCCCTTCGGCACGTTCTTCCGGCTGATCCTGCCGCTCGCCAAGCCGGGTCTCGCGGTCGCCGCCTTCTACAGCTTCATCACCGCGTTCGGCGAGGTCGCCTTCGCCTCGACGTTCATGCTGTCCGACACGAAGTACACCTTCGCCGTCGGTCTGCAGAGCTTCGTCAGCGAGCACGACGCGCAGCGCAACCTGATGGCGGCCACCGCGGTGTTGGTGGCGATTCCGGTCTCCGCGTTCTTCTACCTTGTGCAGAAGAACCTGGTGACCGGGCTCACCGCGGGCGGAACGAAGGGGTGACGCCGGCTGATCGCGCCCATGCGGCGGAAGCCGCGTACAGATAGAGTCCCGCGCCCCTGAACGGGGGCGCGGGTGGCGGTCGCGGTGTCCATCCGACCCCGCTGACACCGCGACCGCCTCGTCAGCAGTTCACGCAGTCCCACATCAGTAGTCACACAGCAGCAGTCCCACAAACGAAGAAGACACGCGCCGCCACGGCGACTCCATGACCGAACTCTGTTACGCCTCAAGGATGTTATGAGCCAGCACTCCGCCGACCCGGCCCCGACCTCCGCTCTCGCCACTGTCGCCGACCGTCGCGACTGGTGGCGCGACGCGGTGATCTACCAGGTCTATCCGCGCAGCTTCGCCGACAGCAACGGCGACGGCATGGGCGACCTGGAGGGCGTACGTTCCCGACTCCCGTATCTGCGCGACCTCGGCGTGGACGCCGTGTGGCTCAGCCCCTTCTACGCCTCGCCGCAGGCCGACGCCGGCTATGACGTGGCGGACTACCGGGCCGTGGACCCCATGTTCGGCAACCTGCTCGACGCCGACGCGCTGATCCGTGACGCCCACGATCTCGCCCTGCGGATCATCGTCGACCTCGTGCCCAACCACTCCTCGGACCAGCACGAGTGGTTCAAGCGGGCCCTCGCGGAGGGGCCGGGTTCGCCGCTGCGGGAGCGCTATCACTTCCGCGCGGGCAAGGGCGCGGACGGCGAACTGCCGCCCAACGACTGGGAGTCCATCTTCGGCGGCCCCGCCTGGACGCGGGTGACCGAGCCGGACGGTACCCCGGGCGAGTGGTATCTCCACCTCTTCGCGCCCGAGCAGCCCGACTTCAACTGGGACCACCCGGCCGTCGGCGACGAGTTCCGCTCGATCCTGCGGTTCTGGCTCGACATGGGCGTCGACGGATTCCGTATCGACGTGGCCCACGGGCTGGTCAAGGCGGACGGACTGCCGGACCTGGGGTCCCACGACCAGGTGAAGTTGCTGGGCAACGATGTCATGCCGTTCTTCGACCAGGACGGCGTCCACGAGGTCTACCGGGCCTGGCGGATCGTCCTCGACGAGTACGCGGGCGACCGGATCTTCGTGGCCGAGGCATGGACGCCGACCATCGAGCGCACCGCCAACTACGTGCGCCCCGACGAGTTGCACCAGGCCTTCAACTTCCAGTACCTGAGCACCCATTGGGACGCCGCGGAGCTGCGCTCCTGTGTCGACCGGACCCTCGACGCGATGCGGCCCGTGGGCGCGCCCGCCACCTGGGTGCTGTCCAACCACGATGTGACCCGGCACGCGACCAGGTTCGCCAACCCGGCCGGGCTCGGCACCCAGATCCGTACCGCCGGAGACCGTGAGCTGGGTCTGCGCCGGGCGCGGGCGGCCACACTGCTGATGCTCGCGCTGCCCGGGTCCGCGTACCTGTATCAGGGCGAGGAGCTGGGTCTGCCGGACGTCGTCGACCTGCCGGACGAGGTGCGCCAGGACCCGGCGTACTTCCGGGGAGCGGGCCAGGACGGGTTCCGCGACGGGTGCCGGGTGCCGATCCCGTGGACCCGGGACGGCTCGTCGTACGGCTTCGGCAGCGGTGGCAGCTGGCTGCCCCAGCCGTCCGGCTGGGGCGAGTTGAGCGTCGAGGCGCAGAGCGGCGTCGCGGGCTCGACCCTGGAGCTGTACCGGTCCGCGCTCGCCGTACGCAGCGAGCAGGCCGACCTCGGCGCGGGCGACCGTGTCGAGTGGCTGAAGGCGCCCGAGGGCGTACTCGCCTTCCGCCGCGGGGCGTTCGTCTGCACGACCAACACCGGCGGCGAGGCGGCGACCGTCCCGGCGCGCGGGCGGGTGCTGCTCGCGAGCGGCGAGGTGACCGTGACGGACGACGGCGAGGCGAAGCTGCCGGCCGACACCACAGTGTGGTGGATCGCTGACTGACCGTTCATCAACTCGGGGGTTCTGCAAGAACTTTCCGGAATTTTCAGAAGCCCGCCTTCCGCTTCGGGAGGCGGGCTTCTACTATCTGGCGCACCGCACAGCCGTTGAATCTTGCAGCAAGAACCTTCAACGGCCCTCCCTTCAATGGAGAAGGACCCCCACATGGCCAAGAGAGCTCTGTCCGGCGCGCTCGCCCTCGCCGCCGCCGCGTTCGTGGTCCCCGCGAGCACCGCGGGCAGCGCGTATGCCTCCCCGCCCGGCAGCAAGGACGTCACCGCCGTCCTCTTCGAGTGGAACTTCGCCTCGGTCGCCAAGGAGTGCACCAACCGTCTGGGCCCCGCCGGTTACGGATACGTCCAGGTCTCGCCGCCCGCCGAGCACATACAGGGCTCGCAGTGGTGGACCTCGTACCAGCCCGTCAGTTACAAGATCGCGGGACGGCTCGGCGACCGAACGGCCTTCCAGAACATGGTGAGCACCTGCCACGCGGCCGGTGTGAAGGTCGTCGCCGACACGGTGATCAACCACATGTCGGCGGGCAGCGGCACCGGCACGGGCGGCTCGTCCTACACGAAGTACGACTACCCGGGCCTGTACTCCTCGCCCGACTTCGACAACTGCACCTCGCAGATCAGCAACTACCAGGACCGCGGCAACGTCCAGAACTGCGAACTCGTCGGGCTCGCCGACCTGGACACCGGCGAGGACTACGTCCGCGGGGCCATCGCGAAGTACATGAACGACCTGCTCTCGCTGGGGATCGACGGCTTCCGCATCGACGCGGCCAAGCACATCCCGGCCGCCGACCTCGCCAACATCAAGGGCAGGCTGAGCAACTCGTCCGTGTACTGGAAGCAGGAGGCCATCTACGGCGCCGGCGAGGCCGTCCAGCCGACCGAGTACACCGGCACCGGCGACGTCCAGGAGTTCCGGTACGCGTACGACCTCAAGCGGGTCTTCAACAACGAGAACCTCGCCTACCTGAAGAACTACGGCGAGGGCTGGGGCTACATGAGCAGCGGCGTCTCGGGCGTCTTCGTCGACAACCACGACACCGAGCGCAACGGCTCCACGCTCAGCTACAAGGACAACGCCAACTACACCCTGGCCAACGTCTTCATGCTGGCCTACCCGTACGGCGCGCCCGACATCAACTCCGGCTACGAGTTCTCCTCCACGGACGCGGGCCCGCCCAACGGCGGTACGGTCAACGCCTGTTGGCAGGACGGCTGGAAGTGCCAGCACGCCTGGCCCGAGATCCAGTCGATGGTCGCCTTCCGCAACACCACCCGGGGCGAGTCCGTCACCAACTGGTGGGACAACGGGGGCGACGCCATCGCCTTCGGCCGCGGCAGCAAGGGCTTCGTGGCCATCAACCACGAGTCGAGCTCACTGACCCGCACCTACCAGACCTCGCTCGCGGCGGGCACGTACTGCAACGTGCAGGCCAACACGACGGTGACGGTGAACAGTTCGGGCCAGCTCACGGCGACGTTGGGCGCGAACACGGCACTGGCGGTCTACTCGGGCAAGTCGAGCTGCTGAGTGGCAGAAGGGGGCCTGTTCACCGATCTCGTGGTGAGCAGGCCCTCGGTCCCGACCGAATGTGAAAGTTCTTGCCATCGGTTTCAGGACTCTTGCTGCAAAGCTTACGTAAGCGATACGGTCACGCCGGCGCCCGGCAACGTAGCCGTGCCGCGGCGTGGGGTCGGACCCGAATGAGCCGTAATCGCAAGGAGTTCACGCCTGTGATACCGAGATGGCCGACGCCCTGGGCGCGCCGCAGCGCGCAGCCCGGACGAACCCCGAATCGCGGAGGAGTCGCGGCCGTTGCCGTGGCCGCTCTCGCGGCAGCGCTCGTCCAGCCCCTGGCCGCGCGCGCCGCGACCCCGCCCGCACCCCCGTCGGACGCGGCACTGGCCAAGGCGCCCGCCCGCAACGACCTCACCCGTGAGCAGTTCTACTTCGTCCTGCCCGACCGGTTCGCCAACGGCGACACGTCGAACGACAGGGGCGGTCTCACGGGCTCCCGCCTCGAAACCGGCTACGACCCCACCGACAAGGGCTTCTACCAGGGCGGCGACCTCAAGGGCCTGACGAAGAAGCTCGACTACATCAAGGACCTCGGCACCACCGCCATCTGGATGGCGCCGATCTTCAAGAACCAGCCCGTGCAGGGCACCGGCAAGGACGCCTCGGCCGGCTATCACGGCTACTGGATCACCGACTTCACCCAGGTCGACCCGCACTTCGGCACGAACGCGGACCTCGAGAAGCTGATCGACAAGGCCCACGACAAGGGCATGAAGGTCTTCTTCGACGTCATCACCAACCACACGGCCGACGTCGTCGACTACAAGGAGAAGTCCTACTCGTACCTCTCCAAGGGCGCCTTCCCGTACCTGACGAAGGACGGCGAGCCCTTCGACGACGCCGACTACGCGGACGCGGACGGGGCCGGGGACTTCCCGTCCGTCGGGAACGGCTCCTTCCCGCGTACGCCCGTCGTGGCCGACGCGAAGAAGAACGTCAAGGTGCCGTCGTGGCTCAACGACACGTCGATGTACCACAACCGCGGCGACTCGACCTTCGCCGGCGAGAACTCCACCTACGGCGACTTCTCCGGTCTCGACGATCTGTGGACCGAGCGTCCCGAGGTCGTCAGCGGCATGGAGAAGATCTACCAGCGGTGGGTCAGGGACTACGACATCGACGGCTTCCGCATCGACACGGTGAAGCACGTCAACACGGAGTTCTGGACCCAGTGGGCCACGGCCCTCGACAAGTACGCCGCTCAGCAGGGGCGTGACGACTTCTTCATGTTCGGCGAGGTGTACTCGGCGGACACGTCGATCACTTCGCCGTACGTAACCGAGGGCCGCCTGGACTCCACGCTGGACTTCCCCTTCCAGGACGCGGCACGGGCGTACGCCTCCCAGGGTGGCAGCGCGAAGCGGCTGGCCTCGGTCTTCGGGGACGACTACAAGTACACGACCGACAAGGCCAACGCGTACGAGCAGGTCACCTTCCTCGGCAACCACGACATGGGCCGCATCGGCACCTTCCTCAAGCAGGACAACCCGGGGGCGTCCGACGCAGAGCTGGTGAAGAAGGACAGGCTCGCGAACGAGCTGATGTTCCTCGGCCGCGGCAACCCGGTCGTCTACTACGGCGACGAGCAGGGCTTCACCGGCGCGGGCGGCGACAAGGACGCCCGCCAGACCATGTTCGCCTCGAAGACGGCCGACTACCTGGACGACGACGAGCTGGGCACGGACCGCACGCACGCCGAGGACGCGTACGACACGAGTGCACCGCTCTACAAGCAGATCAGTGCTCTCGCGAAGCTCCGCAAGGCCAACCCGGCCCTCGCGGACGGCGTCCAGACGGAGCGGTACGCGGCCGACGGCGCAGGCGTCTACGCCTTTTCCCGCACGGACGCGAAGACCGGCATCGAGTACGTCGTCGCCGTGAACAACGCCGACAAGGCGAAGGAGGCGACCTTCGCGACCGGTTCGGCGGGCATGACGTTCCGCGGGATCTACGGGACGGACGGAACGGGCGACGGGGGCGAGTCCCTCAAGAGCGGCGCGGACAAGAAGGTCACCGTCACCGTCCCGGCCGGTTCCTCGGTCGTGTTCAAGGCGACGGGCAGGCTCGCCCCGCCCGCGACCAAGCCGGCCGTCACGCTGAAGGCCCCCGCCGAGGGAGCCACCGGCACGGTTGAGATCTCCGCGGACGTCGACGGCGGACAGCTCAACCGAGTCGTCTTCGCCGCCCAGGTCGGCACCGGCAAGTGGAAGACGCTCGGCTCCGCCGACCACGCCCCGTACAAGGTCACCCAGGTCGTCGGCAAGGACGTACCGGCCGGAACAGCCCTGCGCTACAAGGCGGTTGTGATCGACTCCGCCGGGCGTACGGCGAGCACGACGGCCGCCTCCACCACCGGCACCCCGCCCGCCGAGGAGATCCCGAGCGCCTCCTCGCGCGAGTACGCGGTCGTCCACTACAAGCGCGAGGCCGGCGACTACACCGACTGGCGGCTGTACGCCTGGGGCGACATCGCCGACGGCGAGGCGACCACCTGGCCGGAGGGGCACGACTTCATCGGCCGGGACGCCTACGGCGCCTTCGCCTACGTGAAGTTGAAGCCGGGCGCCTCGAACGTGGGCTTCCTCGTCATCGACAAGGACGGCAACAAGGACGTCTCCGCCGACCGCACGATCGACGTCACCAAGACCGGCGAGATCTGGGTCGAGCAGGGCAAGGAGGCCGTACGGACCGAGCGCCCGGCCGCCGACTATCCGGCGCCGGACAAGACCAAGGCCGTACTGCACTACCAGCGCGCGGACGGGAACTACGACGGCTGGGGACTGCACACCTGGACCGGTGCCGCGGACCCCACGGACTGGTCGAAGCCCCTGGAACCGGTGAAGACTGACACGTATGGCGCTGTCTTCGAGGTGCCGCTCGCCGAGGGTGCCACCAGCCTCAGTTACATCATCCACAAGGGCGACGAGAAGGACCTGCCCACCGACCAGTCGCTCGACCTCACGGCGAACGGCCATGAGGTGTGGCTGTTGAGCGGCCAGGAGAAGTACCTCCTCCCGCAGCCCGCGGGCAGCGCAGCCGCGCTCGACCTCACCACCTCCAAGGCGGTCTGGATCGACCGGAACACGGTCGCCTGGAACGGCAACGAGGCCGCCGCGTCCACCCAGTTGCTGTACTCGCGTGACGGGTCCATCAAGGTCAAGGACGGCGCACTGGTCAGCGACGACGAGCGTTGGCTGCGGCTCGACAAGGCCACGCTCACCGACGCCCAGAAGGCGAAGTTCCCGCACCTCAAGGACTACCAGGCCTGGTCCGTCGACCCGCGCGATCGTGACCGGGTGCGCGAGGCGCCGCGCGGCCAGCTCGTCGCCTCCCAACGGGCCGCCAACGGGGCCGTGTTGGCGGCCACGGGCGTACAGATCGCGGGCGTGCTCGACGACCTGTACGGCGACGCCACGAAGGCGGACCTCGGGCCGACCTTCGACAAGGGGCGCCCGACGCTCTCCGTGTGGGCGCCCACCGCGCAGGACGTGAAGCTGGAGATCGGGGACTCGGGCGCGTCAGCGAAGACCGTGCCGATGAAGCGGGACTCCGCCACCGGCGTCTGGTCCGTGTCCGGCCCCAAGTCCTGGCAGGACAAGGCCTATCGGTACGTCGTGAAGGTGTGGGCGCCCAGCGTCCGCGAGGTCGTCACCAACAAGGTCACCGACCCCTACTCGGTCGCCCTCACCGCGAACTCCGAGCGCAGCCTCGTCGTGGACCTGGGCGCCAAGTCCCTTGCCCCGAACGGCTGGTCGGGCCTGCGGAAGCCCAAGGCCGTCCCGCTGAAGGACGCGCAGATCCAGGAGCTCCATATCCGGGACTTCTCCGTCGACGACAAGACGGTCCCGGCGAAGGACAAGGGTACCTACCTGGCCTTCACCGACAAGGCCAGCGCGGGCTCCAGGCACCTCAAGAAGCTTGCGGAGTCCGGGACTTCGTACGTCCATCTCCTGCCCGCCTTCGACATCGCCACCATCCCGGAGAAGAAGGCGGACCAGGCGACGACCGACTGCGACCTCTCCTCCTACGCCGCCGACTCCGAGAAGCAGCAGGAGTGCGTGGCGAAGGTGGCGGCGAAGGACGCGTACAACTGGGGCTACGACCCGTACCACTACACGGTGCCGGAGGGCTCGTACGCCACCGATCCCGACGGGACGGGCCGTACGGTCGAGTTCCGGAAGATGGTCAAGTCGCTGAACGAGGACGGGCTGCGGGTCGTCATGGACGTGGTCTACAACCACACCACCGCGAGCGGTCAGGCCGACACGAGCGTGCTCGACAAGGTGGTCCCCGGCTACTACCAGCGGCTCCTCGCCGACGGCAGCGTCGCCACCTCCACCTGCTGTGCCAACACGGCACCCGAGAACGCCATGATGGGCAAGCTGGTGGTCGACTCGATCGTCACCTGGGCCAAGGAGTACAAGGTCGACGGCTTCCGCTTCGACCTGATGGGCCACCACCCGAAGGCCAACATCCTGGCGGTCAGGAAGGCCCTCGACGCGCTCACCCCCGCGAAGGACGGCGTCGACGGGAAGAAGATCATCCTCTACGGGGAGGGCTGGAACTTCGGCGAGATCGCGGACGACGCCCGTTTCGTCCAGGCCACCCAGAAGAACATGGCCGGAACCGGCATTGCCACCTTCTCCGACCGGGCCCGTGACGCCGTGCGCGGCGGCGGCCCGTTCGACGAGGACCCGGGCGTCCAGGGCTTCGCGTCCGGCCTCTTCACCGACCCCAACTCCTCGGAAGGCAACGGCACTTCGGCCGAGCAGAAGGCCCGCCTCCTGCACTACCAGGACCTGATCAAGGTGGGTCTTTCCGGCAACCTCGCCAAGTACACCTTCACCGACACCGCAGGCAAGGAGGTCGAGGGCTCCGAGGTCGACTACAACGGGGCACCCGCCGGATACGCGGACGCTCCCGGCGACGCCCTCGCGTACGTGGACGCGCACGACAACGAGTCGCTGTTCGACGCGCTCGCGTTCAAGCTGCCGAAGGGCACCTCGGCCGCCGACCGGGCCCGGATGCAGGTCCTCGCGATGGCCACGGCCGCGCTCTCGCAGGGCCCGGCGCTGTCCCAGGCGGGCACCGACCTGCTGCGTTCCAAGTCGCTCGACCGCAACTCCTACGACAGCGGCGACTGGTTCAACGCGATCCACTGGGACTGCCGGGACGGCAACGGCTTCGGGCGCGGGCTGCCGATGGCCGCCGACAACGAGTCCAAGTGGCCCTACGCCAAGCCCCTGTTGACGTCCACCGGTCTCAAGGTCGGCTGCGCACAGATCGAGGGCGCCTCCGCCGCGTACCAGGACCTGCTGAGGATCCGTACCGGCGAGAGCGACTTCGGGCTGGGCACCGCCGGGCAGGTGCAGTCGAAGCTGTCCTTCCCGCTGTCCGGCAAGGACGAGACACCCGGGGTGATCACCATGGAACTCGGCGATCTCGTCGTGGTGTTCAACGCGACCCCCGAGCAGCAGGAGCAGCGGGTCGCCTCCCTGGCCGGGATGCCGTACGCCCTGCACCCGGTGCAGCGGACGGGCGCGGACTCCACCGTCAAGTCCTCTTCGTACGATCCGGAATCGGGCAGTTTCGCCGTTCCGGGACGGAGCGTGGCCGTATTCACCCGGACCGGCTGACTAGGCATTAATTTGGTGGGGCGGAACCCGAACCCTGGTCCGCCCCACCACTGTGCCCCGGGGGCCGCGCAGATGGACGGCAACGCCAACAGGACACGTACGACCGTGCTGATCGTCGACGACATGCCGGCCAGTCGCTACGCGCTGGGGGCGGTGCTGCGCCGAGCCGGTCACCGGGTCGTCCCCGTGGCCACCGCCGGCGAGGCACTCGCCGAACTGGACGTGCGGCTGCGCGCGGGATCCCTGCCCGACGTGGCCCTCATCGACGTCGGCCTGCCGGACATGAGCGGCTTCGAACTGTGCCGCCGGCTCAAGGCGCAGCCGCCCATGGCCACGCTGCCCGTCGTCCACTTCTCCTCCGCCGCCGCGGCACCCGCCGACCGGTGCGAGGGCCTGGAGGCCGGCGTCGAGGCGTATCTGACGGTGCCCGCCGAACCCGAGGAGATCCGGGCCGTCGTACGGGCCGCGGTGCGCGCCGCGCAGACGCGCTCCGGCGCCGAGATGCTCGTACGCCGGCTGACCCTGCTGTCCGGGATGATCGTCACCGTCCAGGCCGCGCGCAACCTCACGGAACTCGCCGACGCGTCCGCCGAGGGCGCCGCCCGGCTCACCGGCGGCCCGGCCGCCGTCTTCGTCCTCGGCCCGGACGGCGAGCTGTACTACAGCACCTCCAAGGGCCGCAGCGCCTTCGCCGTGCCGGACAGTCACGCGCAGGAGGCCGTCGTCCGGCTGATCAACCAGATGAGCAAGGGGCGCACCGGGGTGTTCCGCACCGTCGTGCCCGCGCACATGTGGCCCATGGGCTTCTTCCGGCCCGGCGTCCGGGACGACGCCCGCCTCGTGCTCACCCTGACCCGGGACGGCCGGGCGCCGGTGTGCTTCGCGACGCTCCTGCACATACCCCGGCCCGGCGAACCCGACGACGCCGAGCCGGTCGGCCGCCTTGCCCAGGCCACCGCGCTCGCCGCCGAACCCCTGCTGATGTACCAGGTCGAGCGCCATGTCGCCCTCACGCTCCAGCACAGCTTCCTGCCCCAGCCGCACCGGCTGCCCGACCTCCCCGGCGTCGACGTCGTGGTGCGCTATGTGCCCGCCTCCCGGCAGACCGAGATCGGCGGCGACTTCTACGCCGCGCTGCGCACCGAGGACGGGGTGCTCACCGCGGTCGGGGACGTCGTCGGGCACTCGCTGGAGGCGGCCACCGTCATGGTCGAGATGCGCCATGCCCTGCGCGCCTACTGCGTCGAGGAATCCGATCCCGCGGTGCTCGCCGACCGGCTCGACCACATGCTGCAGCGCTACCACCCCGAGGTCACGGCCACCGTCTGCCTGGTCCACGTCGACCCGGCCACCGGGCGCACCCGGATCGCCAACGCCGGCCACATCCCGCCGCTGATCGTCGGCGACTCGGGCAACGCCGAGTACGCCAAGGCCGCCGGGCCGCTGCTCGGTATGGCCCTCGGGCTGCCCAGGCAGCCGCCCGTGGAACTGTTCCTCGATCCCACGGACCGCCTCCTCATGGTCACCGACGGGCTCATCGAGACCCGCGGCGTCGATCTGGCGGTCTCCATGGAGGAGCTCCGCACGGCCGCGGCCGAGGCGCCGCCCGGCGTGTCCGCCCTGTGCGACACGCTTCTGGAGCGGTTCGGCGGGGCGCCGGACGACGACATTGCGATGCTTGCCCTGCGGTTAGGGTGAGCGCGTTGGCCTAGAACAGGAGTGCCCGTGCCGCAGATCACCGTTGACTACTCGACGTCCCTCTCCGACGCGTTCGACCGGCAGGGGTTCGCTGTCGCGCTGCACGCCGTGGTGGTGGAGACGGCCGCCGCGAAGATCGAGGCGTGCAAGACGCGGTTCCGGCCCGCGGAGGATGTGGTCGTGGGGGCGGAGACGACCGGGCACGGGCTCGTCCATGTCACGCTCGCGCTGCTGGCCGGGCGGTCCGACGAGACGAAGCTTCTCCTGACCGAGCGGACGCTCGAGGTTTTGCGGGCGCATGTGAAGCCGGTCGACGGTGTGGCGTTGCACGCGTCCGCGGAGGTGCGGGACCTTGACGCGTCCTACCAGAAGTTCGTGGACTGACGTCCGGCCTCACGGATGCGCCGTTCCCCGCGCCCCTAAAAGCTAAAAGATTGCGCAGTTCCCCGCGCCCCTAGAAGCCGAAAGGCTGCGCAGTTCCCCGCGCCCCTAGAAGCCCAAAAGACTGCGCCGTTCCCCGCGCCCCTGAAAGACAAAAGATTGCGCCGTTCCCCGCGCCCCTGAAGGGCGCGCCCCCGGCTACGACGCCAGTGAGACCAAGCGGCCGATCAGGTCTGTGAACGGGCCCTCTGGTGGTTCCTCCGCGAGCATGTGGCGGAGCAGGTCGGCCATTTCGGGGTCGTAGGCGGCGCTGACGGCGGCGAGGGCCGCGAAGTCGTGGACGAGTTGGGCCTCCAGCTCGGCGCGGGGGATCCGGCGGCCGTCCAGCCAGATGAGGGCGGTCGACTCGGCCAGGGAGATCCAGGAGCGGACGACCAGTTCGAGCCGGGCCGGCGGCCGGTCGATCCGCAGATGCGCCAGGATCTGGAGGTACGCGGCCTGCCGTACGCCGTCGATGAGGGCGTTCGTGTTGGTCGTGCCGACCGAGGGGCCGCCGCGCATCAGGGCCGAGAAACCGGGCCCGTGCTGGTCCACGAAGTCGAAGTACCGCCGCATGACCCGCAGCAGCCGCGCGCCCAGCGGACCTTCCTGAGGCTCGATGAAACGTTCCGCCAGATCGTCCGAGGCCCGCTTCAACGCGGCTTCGTACAGGCTGAGTTTGCCCGGGAAGTAGTGGTAGACCAGCGGGCGCGAGATGCCCGCGGCGGCTGCTATCTCGTCGATGGAGACGTCGTCGGGCGAGCGTCGGCTGAACAGGTCGAGGGCGACGCCGATCAACTGCTGTCGCCGCTCCTCGACACCCATCCTGCGGCGTACCCCGGTTGTCATACGAACACCTTACCGATCGGATCCGGCCGCGAACCGATCGGATCCGCGCGGGTGTTCACCCGCGTCAGCGCAGGCCGCCGATCGACCTCCCGTCGGCGAGGGTCCCCTTCAGGCCTGCCTGCGCGCCCTGTTGGGCCCGTACGGCAAGGAGATTGCCCTCGGTGGATCCGTCGACGCCGCCCGTCGCGCGGATCGACTCGGTGTCCTTGCTTCCGGCGGCGAGGAGATACCAGTCGCCCGTACCGGACTTCCACAGAACGCCCGCCAGGACGTGGGAGTCCTTCGCGCCGCAGGCGGCCACGTTCTCCGCCTTCGCCACGACCGCTCCGTACGGCTGCCCCTGGGCGTGGAACTGGGCCAGCACCCGTGTCCCGCCGCCGCGCCAGGTGTCCGCGCGGGTGCACAGCCAGTTCGCGGTGCCGCTCGCTTCGGGCAGCGGCTGCCGGGCGTACTGCCAGGCGTTCACCGCGCGTACGCCCTGGCCGCGGACGGACGCCAGGGAGCAGGCGAGCGGGGCCCAGGTCGCCGCCGACGCATCACGGGGCTGCCCGGGGCGGCCCGAGGTGAGACGGGCCGGGGTCAGCTCACCGAGGTCCGTCGTCAGCCTGGTGCCCGAACGGTCCGTGAGCTCCAGCGCGTTCCACGAGCGGCACTCACCGGTCTGCTGGGCGGGGCTGGCGAACGGCTCGGTCACCCCGTCCGCCGACCGGCCGAGACGCGTCCCGCCGGAAGAACCGGGGGAGTCGGGGGAGTCGGAACCGCCTGATGCGCCGACCGCCGACTTCAGCAGGTCGCGCACCACGGCCGTACGCACCCACGGTGCCGTCAGATAGCGGACGTTGCCGTCGGCCCGGCCGAGGACCACCGCGTTCGCCTCGGCCCCCGTGGCCCCGTCGACCCGGGCGAAGTCCAGGGCCGCGCCCTGCGTGCCGTCCTTCGCCTCGGCGTAGCGCGCGATGCGCAGTCCGTCGTAGAGCAGCACGACCCGGCTCTGGTCGACCTCGCCCGCGTACAGCAGCTGGGGCGGTCCCGGCGGGGCGCCCGACGGGGTGCCGGGGGTGGCCGAGACCTGTACGGACTCGCCGGGGCGTGCCCAGACGGCGAGCGCGCGGCGCAGCAGTGCCTTGTCGCCGGTGAGGGCGCCGCGCGCGGGCCACACGGAGAAGTCGGTGCGCGTCGACGACTGCCACGCGGCGGCGGGGACGAGCGTCAGCTTGCCGGGATCCAGGGCGGCCTGGGCGGAGGGGTTCCGCGCGTACGGGGGCGCCGCCGCGCCGTCGGGGCCCCAGCCGTCGCCGGGCAGCCCGAGCAGCGCCCCGCACACCGCCACGGCGGCGGTCGCGGCGAGCGCCGCCTTCATGTGCTGGCGGCGGCGCATCAGGTCCGGCGGCCGGGCCTGCAGCGAGCACGGGTCGAACTCGGGGGACGTCAGCAGCCCGTACTTCGCCTCGATCTCGTCGGCCTCGTCAAGCGCGTCCTCCGGGTCCTCCTCGCCCGCCGCGGCCAGCACCTTGAGCACGTCCGCGTCGGCCAGCCGCTCAAGACCGCGCAGGACGTAGGCGGCGCGGGCCGAGGCCGACAGGGCCGACAGCCGCTGGTCCAGGGCGAGTTCGTCGGCCCCGCCCGAGCGCGGGAAGAGCCGCAGGCCCCACACCTGGGGGAGCAGCGGCGGCAGTTGCGCCCGCTTCGGCCAGGCCCTGAACGTCAGCGGCCGGCCGGCCTCCAACGCCGTACGCAGCACCCGCAGGCGTACGTACGCGTATCCGGGATCGGCGTCGCGGCCCTCGGCGGTCTTCTGGGCGGGGAGGACCGAGGCGTCGCCGGACGTCCGGCCCCGGGGCAGCGCGCGCTGGGTGAGCGCGTGCGCGGTGAGCACCCGGCGGTTGCGGCCGAGGCTCGGCGGCAGCACCAGATAGGCGAGCCGGACGAGCCGCGGATAGTGCTCGACGAGCGCGGCCTCGGCCTGCTCGACGTCGACGGCCGGTCCGGGGCGGGGGTCCGGTGCGGGGCGCGGGGCGACATCCTGTGACTGCACGTTCAGCAAAACGAGCGAATCCGTGGTTGGTCACCTGGACTGCCCCGAGTCCATGGGGAGTTACGCCTCCGGCTCCACGAGCCCACGGGCGTAGTTCGCCATGGACCGCTGGTAGCGCGGCAGATGAGCGGCCAGGGCGCCGAGGACGAGCGCGAGCCCCTCGCGCTCGCGGCCCAGGCTCGCCAGGCACAGTGCGAGTGTGGCGCGTACTGCGTCGTCCAACTCGTCGGAGGGCGCGACGAGTTCCGGCGTCAGCAGCTTGACGCCCTCCTCCGGCTGCCCGGTGTTCCGCAGCGAGCTGGAGAGCTGGATCTTCGCGCGCCGGCCGCGGTAGCCGTCGAGCCCGCGTGCCAGCGCCTCCCGGTACAGAGGCACGGCCCGGTCCGAGTGGCCCGTCGAGTCCCAGGCGCAGGCCCGCTCGAACGGGCCGACCGGGCTGTCGGCGGGCAGCTCCGCGACCAGCGCGTCGATCACCGCGCGGAAATCGGCCGCCTCGGCCTCGGCGTAGTCGTCGAAGGCGGCCCAGGCGGCCGTCACTCGCTCGTCCCAGTCAGCATCGATGGTGGTCACGGGCCCACCCTCGCACAGGTGTGCCCGCGAACGACATCGGCTTTACGCGCCCGTCGACAGCCGGTGCGACAGCCCTGGCGGTGGCGGAGGACCGCCGATGTGGCGCCCGTCACTGTGATGCGTCCCGCGATGCCGTAGACACAAGACGGCAGCCGATTGAGCGCCGGGCGTGCGGGAGCCGTATCCGAAGGCAGAGCCCTCCACCGGGGCTCTCAACGGCGTGGGCCGGAACCGACCCGGAGGTACGTACGAATGCGTTTGACGAGGAAGAGGCTCGCGGTCGGTACGGCCGGGGCGGTCACGGCACTTCTGGCGGTGACCGGCTGCGGCGGCGGCTCCGAGGACAGCGGGGCGAAGGTCCCCGAGACCGCGAGCGGGAGCCTGGAGCAGATCGCGAGCGAGGCGGGCTGCAAGCCGGACATGCAGACGGACGCGGACACGATCCGGCAGGCCATCTGCAAGACCTCCGGCGGCAAGTACATCCTGGCGACCTTCGCCACCGACCGCGGTCAGCGCGAGTGGCTGAACGGGGCGAAGGACTACGGCGGCTACTACCTCGTCGGCCGCAAGTGGGTCGCCGTCGGCGAGCAGAAGACGGTCACGGTACTGCGCGGCCAGCTCGGCGGGACCATGGAGGAAGGCTCCGAGCACATGAACCCCGGTGGCAGTCACAACAGCGGCGGTCACAGCAGCTGACGGACGGCATCGCCCCGCGTCGGCCACGCGGGGCCCGAGGGCATTCGGTCGAAGGAATTCGGGGCAAGCGAAAGCCGGCGGTGGGAAATCCCACCGCCGGCTTTCTCGTGCTTACTGCCTGTTGCTCACTGCCTCTGTGTTACTGGCAGTCCTGACCGCTGTTGATGCAGTCGACCACCTGGTTCATCGTGTTCTCGTCGAAGAAGTTGATGAAGTCGTTGTGGTCGGTGATCGGCTTGTGCAGCTGGTCCGGGAAGGAGTCCACCGCGAAGGCGTTCTGTACCTGACCGTTCTGGATCTGCGGGGCGTCTACGTCATAGACCAGACGGACCTGCAGCTGGGGGATGGCCTGGAAACCGTTGCCACAGGTGCCGTCCGCCTGGACGAAGGACACGTGCGTGCGGTGGTTGGCCGAGTCGATGTTCTGACCGTCCCAGCAGCTCTGGAAGTTGGTCGTCCGCACCACGGAGCTGCCCTCGGGGCAGATCGGGTACTTGTCCGTCAGCTGACGGTCCTCGAAGCCGGTGCAGCTCCAGTTGGTGTTGGCGTTGGCGAGGCCGTTCACGAAGGACTTGGCGTCACCGGTGATGATGCGCAGTGCCGTGGGCATCGCGACGACATCGCTCTTCTGGTTGCCGACGAACTTCAGCTGAGCCTCGCTGGCCTGGAGGATCGTGCCGACGTTGCCGTCCTGACCGCCACCGGGGGCGTTCGCGTCGATGTCGTCCTGACCGTCCTGCACACGCAGCACCGGCCAGAAGTACGACGACTTGTCACCCTGGTTCTGGCAGCTGGTGTCGGCCGCCGCCAGGTCCTGGTCGCTCGCGAAAGCGTCGTTGTCCTGGTTGCCGACGTAGTCGTGCTGGTGCTGGGCACCGTTGCTGACACCGGGAGCGACGATCACGTTGTCCGAGTTGCGGTTCTCGTTCTCGTTCGTGCCACAGTTCGTGGTGAACGTGCCCGTCGAACCGGAGTCCCCGTTCGCCGGGAGCCCGTTCGGACCGACGCCCTTCGCGCCACCGGTCGGCTGGACCTGGGTGATGTCCTGGAAGTCGGCGGCCGCGGGGCCGTTGCCGTCCTGGCCACCGTTGCCCTGGTCCTGACCCTGATCCTGGCCGTTGTCCTGGCCCTGGTCCTGACCGTTGCCCTGGTCCTGACCCTGGTCCTGGCCATTGTCCTGGCCCTGGTCCTGACCGTTGCCGCCCTGGCCCTCACCCGCGGCGGGCTGGTCGGCCGGCACACCCTCGCACCCGGCGAGCTGGTCGGCTCCCTGCGGGGCCTTGCCCCCCTTGCGCTTGATGCTGTTGTTGATCCGGTCGATCGTGGCCGTCCGCTTGGACTTCAGCGGACTCAGGATGGCGTTGTTGACGTAGCTGGAGTCCCCCGCCTGGGCCTGGCGCGTGTCGGCGAGGCGCTTGTAGGCCTCGGTGACCTGCTGGTCGAGCTTCGCCAGCTCCTTGTCGACACCGGCGCGTGCCCCCCTCGGCACGTCGGTCAACTGCTGGCCGACGTCCGGACATTTGATCGTCGCCACTCCGGCGGCCGTCGTCTGCGCGTTCTGCGTCGAGTTCTTGCCCTCGCCCGCAGAAGCGTAGATGTTGGCCGCCAGCAGACCGCCGCCACCCAGCGCGAGAGCCGCCGATGCGGCTATCGCCCGGTTGGCGAGCGTGGAGCGGCGTTTACGGTTTGTGCGTCCCATGGAACTCCTCTGGCTTCCTTGCGGGGGCATTGAGGCGCCCGACAGGAGGTGAAGCGGCTCCGTTCAATACGGAGGGGGTTCCTGAGGTGTTCAGTGGTCCAAGAAATTGGTGAGAGTTCGGGGACACAATCCCGGCGCAAGGGGCCCAGAAGCCCCTCAAACAACGGCAGTTGAGTGCGACTTATTGAATATCATTCAGCGAAAGCGGAACTTCGGACCCGCCTCCTGACGGGTCTCCGTACGACCGCCGCCGATCTTTCTCGGTCCTCTTTCGGGGCCCTTTCAGCGGTCCTGGTCCAAATAGGCGAGAACAGCCAGGACGCGACGGTTGTCGTCGTCCGAGACCTCGAGTCCCAGCTTCGCGAAGATGTTGGACGTGTGCTTGGCGATCGCCCGCTCCGTGACCACCAGTTGGCCCGCGATCGCCGCATTCGACCTGCCCTGTGCCATCAGTTCCAAAACCTCCAGCTCGCGCGGGGTCACCCGGCCCAGCGGCCGGTCGTCCGCCTGCCGCCGGGTCAGCAACTGCTGGATGACCTGCGGATCCATCGCCGTACCGCCCGCCGCGACCCGCCGCACGGCGTCGATGAACTGCTCGGCGTCGAACACCCGGTCCTTGAGCAGATAGCCGACCCCGCCGGCCCCGTCGGCGAGCAGCTCACGCGCGTACAACTGCTCCACGTGCTGCGAGAGGACCAGCACCGGCAGCCCGGGTCTCGCCCGCCGGGCCGCCAGCGCGCACTGCAGTCCCTCGTCCGTGTGCGAGGGCGGCAGACGTACGTCGACGACGGCGACGTCCGGGTCCAACTCGGCCAGCGCCCAGGTGAGTTCGGGCCCGGTCTCGACGGCCGCGGCGATCTCGAAGTCGTACGCCTCCAACAGCCGGACCAGTCCGTCGCGCAGCAGGAACAGGTCTTCGGCTAGGACAACTCGCAAGGGATCTCCATGGTCACCATGGTGGGGCCGCCCGCGGGACTGCTGACGGCCAGGACGCCGTCGAATGTACCCAGTCGCCGCTCGACTCCGGAGAGTCCCGAACCCGCGCCGATCGAGGCGCCCCCGCCGCCGTCGTCGGTCACGGCGATCCGCAGCATGCCGCCGTGCTCGGGGGAGTGGTGGATGTCGACCCAGATCCGGTCCGCCCCCGAGTGCTTGACGGCGTTGGTGAGCACCTCGCTGACGGCGAAGTACGCGGCGGCCTCCACCGGTTCACCCGCCCGGCCCGCCAACTCCACGTCCACCTCGGTGCCGATGGGCAGCCGCAGCGCCAACGCCCGTACGGCGTCGCCGAGTCCGCGCTCCGCGAGCACCGGCGGGTGGATGCCGCGTACGAGGTCACGCAGTTCCGTGAGCGCCTCGGCGGAGGACCTGCGGGCGTGTGCGAGCAGCTGCTTGGCCTTCGCCGGGTCCTTCTCGACCAGGGCCTCGATGGTGCCGAGATCCATGCCCATCGCGACCAGCCGGGCCTGCGCCCCGTCGTGCAGATCTCGTTCGATCCGGCGCAGTTCGGCCGCCGAGGTGTCGACGGCGTCGCGCCGGGTCTCGGTGAGCACACGGACGCGCTCGGCGAGCTCGCCCTGGCCGGACCCGAGGACGGACCTGGTCAGCAGGAAGTGGGCCCGCAGCAGCAGGGGAGCCGTGTAGACACCGGTGACGAGCAGGGCCGCTCCCAGCGCGGCGGCGGCGAGGGCGCTGAGCTGCCCGCTGATGGGCACGAACCCGTACCACCAGCCGACGCGCGTGCCGTCCGTGAAGACCCGCCACAGCCCGGCGCCGAGCGCGAACCCCTCGAAGGGATAGGTGAGCAGAGCGGCGGGCAGCAGCGCCGTGACGAAACCCGCGATCATGTCGACCGGCAGCCACATCAGGTCCCGCCAGGTCGCCGGATCGCCGAGCAGCCGGAAGCACCGCGTCCAGGGGTTCGCGTCCTTCGGCACCGGCCGGTAGGCGGGCGGGATCCGCACCCCGCACCACTGGGCCGCCACCAGCCGCCGCCAGTTCGCGAAGCCGCGTACGCCCGCCAGCACCCACGGTGTCGTGACGATGCCTATGCCCAGCGGCACGAGGACGATCGACACGACGGACAGGACGAAGAGGGTGATCGACCCGGCCGGCACCACGACGGCCAGCACCAGGGCCCGCGCCCCGGTGAGCGCGGCCGTACGCAGCCTGCCGCCGACGAACCCGCTGTCCCCGTCCGTGCCGCCCTCGTTCGTGCTGTCCCCGTTCGTGTCCATGCCCTCAGTCTCGCCGAGCCCGCGCCCGCGGTCACTGGGCCGAACCACCCGGCGGGGGTGGTGCCAGCGCCACCCCCGCCGGCGCTCAGCCGCCCAGGACCTTCGCCTCCACCGAGGGGTCGAGCCCGACCACCGGCCGGTCGGGGCGCTGGGGAGCGGTGCCTCCTATGTCCTGGAGCCAGCTCCAGGTGTCGGCCACCGTCTCGGCGACCGGCCGGCACCGCAGCCCGTCCCGCACCGCCCTGGACACATCCGCCCGGTGCATCGCGTCGTGCGACTCCGAGCCGGGCGGCACCCACACCGGCAGCTGGATCCACGGCTCGATCCCGGCCGCGAGAACCACCTCGGGTTCGGTCCACCGAAGCTCAGCCGGACCTTCCGCGGCCGGAACCTCCGCAGCTGTGTCTCCCGCGGCCGGGCCTCCCGCGACCTGCACACACGCGTCGAGCAGCGCCCCCATGGTCGCGTGCCCCGACGGACTGATGACGTTGTACGCCCCGCCCGCGCCCGCCTCCACCGCCCCGAGGGTCCACTCGGCCAGATCGCGGACGTCGACGTACTGGAGCGGGAGTTCACGAGGACCGGGCGCGAGGACCGGCCCGCCGCGCGCCATCCGGTCCAGCCACCACGGCAGGCGCCCGATGTTCTCGTACGGGCCGAGGATCAGGCCGGCCCGTACGAGAAGCGCCCTCTCCTCGCCGAAGGCGTCCAGCACGGCCAGTTCGCCGCCCCGCTTGTCGCGCGCGTAGTCGGTCCCCTCGGCGTCCGGGGAGGCGCCCTCCACCACCGGGCTGTCCTCGTCGTATCCCGCTGCGGGCGGCCAGGCGTACACGGAACAGCTCGACACGTACACGTACCGCCGGGCGCGGTTCGCCAGCAGCCGCGCCGAGTCCCGGACGATCCGCGGGGCCGCGGACCAGGTGTCGACGACGACGTCCCACTCCTCCTCGGTCCCGGCGAGGGCCGCGAGCCCGTCGGGCGCGGTGCGGTCGCCGTGCAGGGACCGCACCCCCGCCGGAGGTTCGTGGCGCCCGCGGTGGAAGACGGTCACGTCCCAGCCGCGGGCGAGCGCCGCCTCCACGACGGCCCGGCCCACGAACTCCGTACCACCCAGCATCAGAAGTTTCATACGGGTGACTGTGCCCGGCGGCCCCGCAGGACGGAACGCGAATCTGCCGACAGGCGAACCGTTCCGCCGACGGACGAATCCCCGAGCGGTACGGATGCGGGTACGGGTACGGGCTCGGGCCCGGGCCCGGGATCAGCTCGCGGTCGGCGGCGTGTACTTGTACCCGACGCGCCGCACCGTCTGGATGGCCTCCCGGTGCTCCGCCCCGAGCTTGCGGCGCAGCCGGGCGATGTGGACGTCCACGGTCCGGCCGTCGCCCACGTGCCCGTACCCCCACACCGTGGTGACCAGCTGGTCGCGAGTGTGCACCCGGTGCGGATGCGCCACGAGATGCGCGAGCAGCTCGAACTCCAGATACGTGAGATCCAGCGGTCGCCCGCCGACCTCGGCCGTGCGCTGCACGGTGTCGACGCGTACGAGGGAGTCGTCGCCCTCGGACTCCGCCGGGTCCGCGTCCGGCACGGCGACCGGCAGCAGCGACGGCTGGTCGGCCGGTACGAGGACCAGGTACCCGATCATCGGCGGCCGGCCCGGCAGCGTGGGCAGGGTGTGCGGGGGAGCGGGCAGCCAGGTGGCGCCCGGCGGGAGGAGGTCGGTGACGTCGACCACCTCGTCCCGGTCGACGGCACGCAGCCGATGGCGCGCCGAGCCCGTGGCAGGGACTGAGGAGGGGGCCGTGGAGGGGGCGGTGGCAACGGACGAGAAGGAACGGGTGTTCGCCATGTGAGGTCAGCTCTTTCGCGCGAGAGGTCGTCGGAGGACGTACGTCGTGCGCGCTGGCCGAAGGCCGGGATGTACGGCTTTAGAGGGCCCGCGCGTTCACCGCGCGACAACACACCCGGTCGAAGTCGTGATGCTGCCGGGAAGGCCAGAAGGGCTCAAGATCACGACGCCCCGTCGCGATGAACTCCTGGAAGCCGGTCATGCCCTCATTGAAGCAGACACCCGCCCCCAACAGCAGCCTCCTCTCAGAGGCCGGACAGCTTTTCACCTGCCGAGGGACCCGGCACCCCCTGACCGAACGCGGAAGGGGCGCCCACCACACGGGTGGGCGCCCCTTCCGAAGAACAGCCGAATCAGACCTGCCCGGCCTTCTCGAGGGCGGAGCAGCACGTGTCGACGATGAGCCGCGTCACCACGTACGGGTCGACGTTGGCGTTGGGCCGACGGTCCTCGATGTACCCCTTGCCGTCCTTCTCGACCTGCCACGGGATACGCACCGAGGCACCACGGTTGGACACACCGTAGGAGTACTCGTTCCACGGGGCGGTCTCGTGCAGACCCGTCAGGCGGTCGTCGATGCCGGCGCCGTAGTTCTTGACGTGGTCGAGCGGCTTCGAGCCCTCGCCCAGCGACTCGCACGCGGTGATGATCGCGTCGTAGCCCTCGCGCATCGCCTTGGTGGAGAAGTTGGTGTGCGCCCCGGCGCCGTTCCAGTCGCCCTTCACCGGCTTCGGGTCCAGCGTCGCGGAGACGTCGAAGTCCTCGGCGGTGCGGTAGAGCAGCCAGCGGGCCACCCACAGGTGGTCGGAGACCTCCAGCGGGGAGACAGGGCCGACCTGGAACTCCCACTGGCCGGGCATGACCTCGGCGTTGATGCCGGAGATGGCGAGACCGGCCTTGAGACAGTTGTCCAGGTGGGCCTCGACGATCTCACGGCCGAAGATCTCGTCGGCGCCGACGCCGCAGTAGTAGCCGCCCTGCGGGGCCGGGAAGCCGCCGACGGGGAAGCCGAGCGGGCGCTCGCCGTCGAAGAAGGTGTACTCCTGCTCGATGCCGAAGATCGGCTCCTGCGCGGCGAACTTCTCCGAGACCTCGGTGAGCGCGGCACGGGTGTTGGACTCGTGCGGCGTCATGTCGATGTTGAGGACCTCGCACATGACGAGTACGTCGTCGCCGCCGCGGATCGGGTCCGGGAAGGTCGCGACCGGCTTGAGCACGCGGTCGGAGGCGTGGCCCTCGGCCTGGTTCGTGGAGGACCCGTCGAAGCCCCAGATCGGCAGCTCGGCACCCTTGGCGTCGTCGGCCAGTATCTTCGTCTTCGAACGGAGCTTGGCCGTCGGCTCGGTGCCGTCGATCCAGATGTACTCAGCCTTGAAGGTCACGGGCCACATCCTTCGGGGTGGGTCTCTCAGCGCAATGCGGGTGCTGCGGCGCTGCGGCAGCGGGGCGCCGCGGGGATGCCGGGAAGCCTGTCAACAGGCGATTTCCCGATCATTGCTCGAACGTGAACCCCGTGTTACCTGGTGCCTCTGTGCTGCGACTCACTCGCTGAGAGCGTTCGCGCGCCGCGCACCCGCCTCCCGAACAGCGGATTCCGTACGACGCCCGTCCCGCCCCGGACCCTCGTATGCGATGGGTTTCGCCCACACGGCCGGACGGGCCGCCGGACCGGCCGCCGAACGGGTCACGCGGGCAAACGACCACCGGGCGCGACCGTGGGCCCGGATCACTCCTCCGGCTCCGCGCCCGAAGCCGCCTCCCGTACGCCCGTCAGGAAGCCCCGGATCGCGGCCAGTTCGCGCTCGTCGTACCCCCGGAGCAGTTCCACGGACCGGCCGATGAGCGGGCCGAAGAAGGCCTGGCCCAGTTCGACCGCCCGTTTCTCCACCTCGACGAGCACCCGGCGCCGGTCGCGCCCGTCCCGTACCCGCCGCGCGTGCCCCAGCCGTTCGAGCCGGTCGAGGACGGCGGTGGTGCCCGCCGAGTTGAGTCCGAGCAGACCGCCGAGCCGTCCCGCCGTCATCTCGGTGCCGTCCCTGCGGGCGTCCATGAGGCAGATCAGCGCCCGGACGTCCGTGGCGTGCATACCGTTGTCGTGTGCGAACCGGGCGCTGTGCAGGCCGAGTTCGATGGTGGCCGCACGCAGGAGATGGACGATCTCCATCTCGGGCCCCTGGTCCTTCACACCGCGTCCCCGTCTATCATCTCGATGAGTGAGTATCTCGTTCAGCGAGATAATAGAGGGAACACGAGGGAGGGGAAGGGCAGCATGAACTTCTGCGTGGCGTACGACAAGGTCATGGCCAGGTGGCCCGCCGACCGGGAGGAGATCAGCGTCCGCACCGCCTTCGGCGAGACGGTGGTCAACGTCTGCGGCCCGCGCGACGGCGCCCCGCTCCTCCTGTTACCGGGCGGAGGCGGCGCCACCTCGGCCTCGTGGTTCGCCAACGCGGCCGAACTCGCCCGCACGCACCGGGTCCACGCCGTCGACCTGATCGGCGAACCGGGCCGCAGCGTACGTGATACCGAGTGCCCCCTGCGCACGGTCGACCACCTCACCGCGTGGCTCGACGAACTCGTCGGCGCGCTGCTGCACGACATGGGTGCCGCCCCGGCCGCCCGGATCCACCTGGGCGGGCACTCGTACGGCGGCTGGATCGCCCTGCAGTACGCGCTGCACGCGCCGGAGCGGGTGAGCCGTCTGTTCCTCCTCGACCCGACGAAGTGCTTCTCCGGGTTCAGGACGGCTTACCTGCTCCGCGCAGGGTCGATGATGCTGCGGCGCTCGCCCCGTCGGCTGCGCGCTTTCCTGGAGTGGGAGACCGGGGGAGTCCCGCTCGACCACGACTGGCTGCGGCTTCAGGAGGAGGCCGGCACGTTCCCGCTCGTGCGGCCGGTGACGGGCCCGGCCCCCGAGCCGGAGGCCCTGCGCGCGCTCGAACTGCCGGTCCTGGTCCTGCTGGCCGAGAGAAGCAGGGCCCATGACGCACGACGGGTGGCGGCTCGCGCCGCCACCCTGTTGCCGCGTGCTGAGGTGACCGTCCTGCCGGACGTGTCGCACCACGCGCTGCCTCACACGGACCCCGCCGAACTGAACCGCAGGCTGACCGGCTTCCTGGCGGCCTGAACGGCCTCAGTCGTCACTGGCCGTCACTCGCGGCGGGGTCTCACCGACGCGAGCCGTCCCGTCAGCCCACCTTCTCGATGAGGGCCCTGCGGATCAGGAACTTGCCGGGCTCGCGGACCTGCTCGAACGCCGCGTTGTTCAGGAGCGCGCAGCTGCCGGAGACCGAAGTGACCTCCACGGTCGTGGACTTGTTGTTGTCCAGGTTCGTGACCTTCAGCTTCGTACCGGCCGGGAACTGGTTGCTGGACGCCGCGGGGGCGCCGTCCTCGCCGGAGAGCGTGACGGTGGAACCGTTGCAGACCTGCTGGCCACCGACAGCGTTGTCACCGTCCGCGTCACCGGCGGCGGGCGGGGCAGCGCTCTGCGAGGGCTGCTCGGCGGGGTCGGCCGCGGCGGGCGGGGCCGACTCGGCGGGCGTCCCCTGGGGCGCGCCTGCCTGCGAGGACTCGCCGACCTCGCACCCGGAGGCCTTCTGCTGGACCTTGATCTGGGCGATCACCGCTTCGCGGTTGGCGATCCGCGCCTCGGACTGGGCGTCCGGGCTGGTGCGCTGCCCCTCGATGAACTTCTCGTTGTTGCCGAGCGCGGTGGCCAGCCCGTCGCAGACCACCGAGGACTGCGCGGCCGGGGCGTTGGTGCTCGCGTTCGAGGTGGCGGCGAAGGCGAAGGCCCCGCCGCCGGCCACGGCCGCCGCGCTCACCAGCAGCGCGATCTTCTTCTTCGGGCCGAGAGTTCTCCTGCGTGACATGAACGGCTCCTGTCCCCGGCCACCCCTGGCGGTGACCGTCCGCCGCTATGTACGAGATACCGAACGGGGTTGCTCATCAGCTCACACGAGTCACCCAAGTAACAAAGATCACAAGGAAGTTGAGGGATCCTCATCTTGACTTCGGCCCAACGCGTCCCGTACAGCCTCGTCCGTACGTGCCACGACGGCGGTTCCGTCGTCCGCGGTGATGATCGGCCGCTGGATGAGCCGAGGGTGCTCCGCCAGCGCCGCGATCCATCGCTCCCGCGAACCGGCGTCCCGGGCCCACTCCTTCATCCCCAGCTCCTTCGCCACGGCCTCCTGGGTCCGGGTGATGTCCCAGGGCTCAAGACCGAGCCGCTCCAGGACCTCCCGGATCTCGGCCTCGCTCGGCACGTCCTCCAGGTACCGCCGGACCGTGTACGCGGCCCCCTCCTCGTCCAGCAGGCTGATGGCGCTGCGGCACTTCGAACATGCCGGATTGATCCAGATCTCCATACCGCACAAGGTATGCCCGGCCACTTCGCCCCCACCTCAAGGGTGGCCGCCGGTCATGTCACAGATCTCCGCCGTCCGGCGTCTCCATGCCGAGCTCCACCGGAGAGGTGGAGCGGAGACGCCGAGCAACGGGAGCGTGACCCCATGAACCTCACACTGTGGATCTGTGCCGGACTGCTGGCCGCGGTAGCCCTGGCCGGCGGCATCAGCAAGGCGTTCGTGCCCAAGGAGACACTGGCCGCGACCCACGGCGGGGGATGGACCGAGGACGCCGGCGTCGGCTTCGTCAAAAGCCTCGGCGTCCTCGAACTCCTGGCCGCGGCGGGCCTGATCCTGCCCGCCGTACTCGACATCGCCCCCGTCCTGGTGCCGGTGACCGCCGCCTGCTGGGTCCTGCTGATGATCGGCGCGATGGTCACCCACGGCCGACTCGGCGAATCCAGGTTCGTACTGCTGAACCTGACCTACCTCGCACTCGCGGCCTTCATCGCGTGGGGCCGCTTCGGCCCCCACTCCTTCACCGGCTGACCGGCGCCGGTAGCCGGCCGGGCGGAGTGCGCCGCGCCGCTCAGTAGCCGGGCGGAATCCGGTCCTGCGGCTCGTCGGACACCTCTGCAGTACGGTCTCCCACCGCACTGTCCTCCACCGCACTGTCCTCGGCCGTACGGTCCTCCACCGAAGCGTCCTCCACCCGCGCCCGCTCGGACGCGGCCGGGTCGGTCGAGTCCGGGATCAACTCCGCGATGCGCAGGGTGCACTCCCACTTCGTCAGCCTGCCCTTGATCACCACCAGGTACGACTCCTGGTCGGCGAAGCGGTACACCTGGCGCCACTGCTCGACGACATGCTTGCTCGGTACGTACGTGTGGGCGGCGGCGTGGAGCTCCTCCAGCGCCTGTTCCTTCGTCTCCAGCCCGCGACGGATGAACTCGGTTCTGTACGTGTCGTTCTCGTACTGCGCGACCACGACCCAGTTGCCCATGCGCACTCCCCCCTCGACCGGATCGCCAGTCAGCCACAGCTCGGCCGCCGGGACAAGAACGACGCAGGACGAGCGGGTGGCTCTGTTCGAATTTTTGCCGCCTCACGCACATCTCGCAAACCATCTGTGACGCGATGCCAATTGCCTTGTCCACCTGGGCATTTACTGGACGTCCTGGGCTCGCTGATTGTCAGTGGGGGCCGGTAAACTATAAGTAGTGTTCGAGGGGGCCGCCGGAGAGGCCGGACGGTTCCCTGACCGCGACAGGAGGATGCCTGTGCCCGCTGCCGCACTCAGCCCGCTGCCCACCCAGTCCACATCCAAGAGGGCGGTCCTGCTCGACCTGCCGTACGAGCCCGTCGAGAAGCGCCCGCTGCCACCGGGCCGCCCGCGCGACTGGTACGTGACGCACAACCGCCGCCTGAAGGCGATGCGCCTCGCGATCGCCCTCCTCGACTCGGGTGTGTACGTACCGAACCAGGCCCGCAACGAGAAGATCCGCAGCACGGCCCAGCTCATCGGGATCCACCCGCCGTCGGACACCACGTGCCACATGGTCCGAGCCCTGATGAGGTACGCCCGCTGAGCTCACGCCCGGTGCGCCGCCCGCTTGTCGGGGCGGACGGCGCACCGGGTCGTGGCCCTGGGGCCTGCCATGAGTCGGCGGGCCGACGGATTCACGGCTCCCGGCGTCAGGCCGACGCCAACTCCCGTTCCAGCGGCGTCCGGAAGCGCGGTGTGACCCGGGTCGGGCCCACCCAGGCGTGCAGTCGCGCGACCTCCGCCTCGATCGCCTCCCGCGCCTCGCGGCCCACACCCTCGGTGTCCAGCAGCCGCCAGGCGATCTCGCCGTCGGGCCGCTGGGCCCAGCCGCCGACGATCCGCCCGTCCCACCACACGGTGGGCCCGATGTTCCCGCTGCCGTCGAAGAGCGCGGACCGCGACTCCGGCGGGCAGTACCAGTCCCGCCCCTGCCAGCCCATGGCCGTCGGATCCAGGCCGGGCAGCAGCGCGGCCCACGGCTCGACCGCCCCGACCGGCTCCACGGCGTCGGCGAGGACGTACCCGACACCCTCGTCCACCGACACGGTCACGGCCCCGACCGCCTTGAGTGCGGCGCGTACGTCGGTGACCTTCCAGCCCGTCCACCACTTCAGGTCCGCCTCCGTGGCCGGCCCGCACGCGCCCAGCCACCGCCGCAGCAGCTCCGACTGGGCCTCGGCGACCGGCAGTTCGGGGGAGGGAGGGGCCACCGCCCACCGGAACTGCGTGGACGTCCACGAGCCCAGTGGCCGCCCCCGTACGACCCGGCCCTCGACGCCCAGCACCCTCCACAGCCGGGAAGAGACGGTGTGCACGCCCTCGTAGCTCTTCCCGGCCGCGTACACGAACTGTTCCCTCAACCGGGGCTCGTCCTGGGCCAGTTCCACCGCGGTGGCCTCCCCGCGCCGGGCCAGCGCGGCCAGCGCCGAGGCCTCCACCTCCGCGAGCCACTCCGCGTCCGGTGCCCCCGCCTTGGCCATGTCCTTGAGCAGCGCGGCCCGCGCCCGCGCGGCGACGGTGAGCCCGGTGGACGCGTGCACGACCGGTACGAGCCCGGTGGGGAACACGAACACGGTGTGTCGCATGCCGTGCATCCGCAGCAGCGTCCGGTCCTCGTACAGCGCGCGTTCCGTCTCCGGCACGGTCTTCGCCGCGTCCGCCAGACGCGCGCCCACGGCAAGGAAGACGCTCGCGGGATCCGTCCCGTGCAGCGCCACCAGCGACTCCGCGACCTCCTCCGGAGAGTCCGCCCGCGCGGCCCGGGCCAGCCGCTGCCCGACGGCCAGCCGGGCCCGCCGCTCCGCCACCTCGATGTACCGCAACTGTCCGCTCACTCGATCCCCTGTGTCGTTCACTAGCACCGCAGCGCACCGCGCTGTTCCGGCTCGCCCCTGGATTCTCGCTCCGAGTGTCGATTTTGTTCGACTTCAGGAGTTCTGTGAGCGTTCTCCCGCTGATTCCGGCGTTATTCGTTTCCGTCGGACAGGCATCACCCGGCATCCTGAGGGCTACTCTCAACCCACCGACGGACGGGTGCCCGCCCCCAGCGCCGCGTCGGACATCTCAAGGTCCCACCACCCACGCACAAGGAGACCCATCATGGGTACCTTGATCATTTTGGCGATCCTCGCTCTGGTCGTCCTCGGTTTCAACAACCCTCTCTGGTGGTTCGCCGGGGCCGCCCTGCTGTACCTGCACTTCCGTTACGGCAGCACCGGCCAGAGGTCGACGGGCTCCTCGTCGACCCGCGGCCCCTCGGGTCCGGCCGGTTCGTCGCGTTCGTCGGCGCGCGGCGACAACGACTACCGCGCGTACCGCCAGCGCCGTGACCAGCAGGCCAGGTGGGAGCGCCGCTACCGCCGCGAACGCCCCTGGATGACCCGCCAGAAGCGGAACTAGCGGAACTGGCCCGACGGGAGGAGCGGCTAGCCCAGGCCCGGCGCTCCCCACAGCGGGAACCACCGGCCCAGGTCCTGCTCCACCCGCAGGTCGTTCCCGAGGGCCGCCCTGACCTGCAGCTCCAGCGCGTTGTCGCGCCGCTGGCCGTCACCGGCCAGCGGCGCGAACGGGTAGAAGGTCCCGCGCTTGTAGAGATAGACGAGCCCGAGCCGCCGCCCGTCGCCGTGCTGGAACCCGACCACCGAGCACAGCAGTTGCGGGCCGAACCCGCTGCCCTCCAGCGTGCTGTTCACCGCGTGCAGATCACCGACGAGCGCGGGCAGATCGTCCGGCTCCCGTCGCGACACCAGCCAGGTGTACCCGTAGTCGTCCCGGCTCACCTCCACCGGCGGCTCCGAGTCCGCGTCGATCAGCTCCCGCACTTCCTCCCGTACGTCGTCGAAGGCGGCCCCCTCGACGGACGCGAAGCACACCGAGCCGTGCCCGGTGGGAGTGAACCCGGCCGCCGCCTCCAGCGTCACGGCGGCCGACGGCAGCCCGAAGAGCTGGTCGAGATCGGGCGCGACGGGCCTGCTGCGGCCGAGGAGGACATCGAGGAACCCCATGCTCAGCCCGCCTTCCCGGGGGCCGGCGCCTCGCCCAACTCGCTGGAGATACGGCCGAGTTGATCAAGCCGGTCCTCCAGGCTCGGGTGCGTCGACAGCAGGGACGAGAAATACCGCTGGGTACCCGGCGCGGCACCGAACGCGGGAGTGAAGTAGAAGGCGTTGAAGGCCTGCGCGGTCCGCAGATCACGCGTGGGGATCTTCGCGATGTCCCCGGTGAGCTTGGTCAGCGCGGAGGCCAGCGCCGAAGGACGCCCGGTGAGCATGGCCCCGGCCCGGTCGGCAGCCATCTCGCGGTACCGGGACAGGGCCCGGATCAGCAGGAAGCTGAGCGCGTAGACGGCCGCGGACACCGCCATCACCGTCATCAGGACGACGACCGTGTTCTGGTCCTTGCGCCCCCGCCCGCCGAACACCTGCGAGTAGAGGGTGAAGCGCACGACCAGCCCGGCGAGCACGCCCAGGAACGAGGCCACGGTGATCACCGCGACATCGCGGTGCGCCACATGTGACAGCTCGTGGGCGAGTACGCCCTCCAGCTCGGCGGGGTCGAGGCGGCGCAGCAGCCCGGTCGTGACGCAGATGGCGGCGTGGTCGGCGTTGCGCCCGGTGGCGAAGGCGTTCGGCATCTCCATGTCGGAGACGGCGACCACGGGCTTCGGCATGTCGGCGGTTGCGCAGAGCCGGTCGATCACCCCGTGCAGCTGCGGATACTCCTCGCGCTCGACGACCCGGCCGTGCATCGCGTACAGCGCGATCCGGTCCGAGAACCAGTACTGCGCGCCGAGCAGCGCCGCGGCGATCACCACGACCAGCACCCAGGACTTCAGCAGCACGATCAGCACGGCCACGAAGGCCACGTACAGCAGCCCGAGGAGGAACAGGGTGATGCCCATCCTCGCGGTCAGTCCCCGGTCGGCCTGGAAGCGGCTCTGCATATCGATCACCTCGAAATCGGGCACTCGTCCCGATTCCAGTGTGCACCCGGGCCTTTCCACGAATTGATCTGGATCGGCCCTCCACCAGGCAAAGAACGACAAAGCCCTGTCACTGCCCGAGGGGCGGTGACAGGGCTTCGTTCGTCAGCTGTTCGTCAGCCGTGACGCGCTACGCGTACGTGTCGGTCACGGAGTCGATCACACGTCGTAGTAGAGCTCGAACTCGTGCGGGTGCGGACGCAGCTGCAGGGGAGCGATCTCGTTCGTGCGCTTGTAGTCGATCCACGTCTCGATCAGGTCCGGCGTGAAGACGTCGCCCGCGAGCAGGAACTCGTGGTCGGCCTCGAGGCGGTCCAGGACGGCCGGGAGGGAGGTCGGGACCTGGGCGACGCCCGCGTGCTCCTCGGGGGCCAGCTCGTAGAGGTCCTTGTCGATCGGCTCGGCCGGCTCGACCTTGTTCTTGATGCCGTCGAGGCCCGCGAGCAGCAGCGCCGAGAAGGCGAGGTACGGGTTGCCGGAGGAGTCGGGCGCGCGGAACTCGACGCGCTTGGCCTTCGGGTTCGAGCCCGTGATCGGGATACGCATGGCCGCGGAGCGGTTGCGCTGCGAGTAGACCAGGTTGATCGGGGCCTCGAAGCCCGGGACCAGGCGGTGGTAGGAGTTCACCGTCGGGTTGGTGAAGGCCAGCAGCGACGGGGCGTGCTTGAGGATGCCGCCGATGTAGTAGCGGGCGGTGTCCGACAGGCCCGCGTAACCGGCCTCGTCGTAGAACAGCGGGTCGCCGTTCGTCCACAGCGACTGGTGGACGTGCATGCCCGAGCCGTTGTCACCGAAGATCGGCTTCGGCATGAAGGTCGCGGTCTTGCCGTTGCGCCAGGCGACGTTCTTCACGATGTACTTGAAGAGCTGCAGGTCGTCGGCCGCGGCGAGCAGCGTGTTGAACTTGTAGTTGATCTCGGCCTGGCCGGCGGTGCCCACCTCGTGGTGCTGGCGCTCGACCTGGAGGCCGGACTTGGCCAGCTCCAGGGAGATCTCGGCACGCAGGTCGGCGAAGTGGTCGACCGGCGGGGTCGGGAAGTAGCCGCCCTTGTAGCGGACCTTGTAGCCGCGGTTGTCCTCGATCGCACCGGTGTTCCAGGCGCCGGCCTCGGAGTCGATGTGGTAGAAGGCCTCGTTCGACTTGGTCTCGAAGCGCACGCTGTCGAAGACGTAGAACTCGGCCTCGGGGCCGAAGTACGCGGTGTCGGCGATGCCGGTCGACGCGAGGTACGCCTCCGCCTTCTTCGCCACGTTGCGCGGGTCACGGGAGTACTGCTCGCCCGTGATCGGGTCGTGGATGAAGAAGTTGATGTTGACCGTCTTGTCGCGGCGGAAGGGGTCGACGCGCGCGGTGGACAGGTCGGCGCGGAGCGCCATGTCGGACTCGTGGATGGCCTGGAAGCCGCGGATGGAGGAGCCGTCGAAGGCCAGTTCCTCGGTCGGGTCGAAGGCCTCTGCCGGCAGCGTGAAGTGCTGCATCACACCCGGCAGGTCGCAGAAGCGGACGTCGACGAATTTGACGTCTTCGTCCTTGATGAACTTCTTGGCCTCGTCGGCGTTCTGGAACATCCAGCTCCTCCTACTCCCGCTCACTGTGGACCGGGGTGGTAGTTCGTTCGTGCGGCCAGTGCGGTGGCACACGCTGAGCCCGACCTTAGGGACGGGTGATTTCTCAAGCGTGACCCATTTGTTTCGCCCAAGTTAACCGGACCGGGCCGGGAACACCCCACCTGTACGCATGCCAAAACGGGCGCAGTACCTTGGACGGGTGGACAACAGGCAAGCAATCGGATCGTGGCTCTCCGGACCCCGTGCGGCGGCGGAGGAAGCCGGTGCCGACTTCGGATACCGCGGCGAGCAGCTTGGTCTGCCCGAGTCGGGCCCCGGCTCGATCGCCCGCCCCGGGCGCCGCCTGGCGGCCCTCGCGGTCGACTGGGGCCTGTGCCTCTTGATCGCATACGGCCTGATCACCGACGGCTACGGCCAGGCGACGGGCAACTGGGCGCTGGGCGTCTTCTTCGTCGTGAGCGTCCTGACCGTCGGCACGCTCGGCTTCACCCCGGGCAAGCGCCTGTTCGGCCTCCGCGTCCTCGCCCTGGACACCGGCACGGTCAACCCGCTCCGCGCCCTCCTGCGCACGGTCCTCCTGTGCGTCGCCCTCCCGGCGCTGATCTGGGACCGCGACGGCAGGGGCCTGCACGACCGCCTGGCCCGCACGGTCGAGGTCAGGATCTGAGCGGACTCGTACGACGCGGGGGCCCGGAACCGATCGGTTCCGGGCCCCCGCGTGTGGGCCTGCCCAATGTTTACGGGGCGCCCCGGAACCTGAGGTTCCGGGGCGCCCCGTTTCAGTCGAGTCCAGCGACAGCGCTACCGCATCTTCGGGCCGCCGCGCGGCATGCGCATGCCCTTGGGCATCGGGCCCTTCGGGAGTGGCATGTTCGACATGAGGTCCCCGAGCGCGCGCAGCCGGTCGTTGGTCGCGGTGACCTGGGGGCCGGACAGGACGCGGGGCAGCTTCAGCATCGTCGTGCGGAGCTTCTTGAGCTCGACCTGGCCCTCGCCCGTGCCGACGAGGATGTCGTGCACCGGCACGTCCGCGACGATGCGGGCCATCTTCTTCTTCTCGGCGGCCAGCAGGCTCTTCACCCGGTTCGGGTTGCCCTCGGCGACCAGGACGATGCCGGCCTTGCCGACGGCCCGGTGGACCACGTCCTGGCTGCGGTTCATCGCCACGGCCGGGGTGGTCGTCCAGCCGCGCCCGACGTTGTCGAGCACCGCGGCGGCCGCACCCGGCTGGCCCTCCATCTGCCCGAACGCCGCACGCTCGGCCCGGCGTCCGAAGACGATCGCCGACGCGAGGAAGGCGAGCAGGAGGCCGAGAATGCCGAGATAGATCGGGTGACCGATCAAGAAGCCGATCGCGAGAAAGACACCGAGGGTGCCGATTCCGACAGCCGCGAGTACAAGACCGATCATCTTGTCGGCCTTGCGGGTCATCTTGTAAGTCAGGGCGATCTGCTTGAGTCGCCCGGGGTTCGCAGCGTCCGCTGCGGATTCCTTCCTCGCCATGCCGTGAAGTCTACGTGGCGTGGGAAGTGCCGACGACGGCGGTGCCGCGTCGGCGGCTCAGTGACGGCCGCTGAGGCTCTTCTCGATGACGAGCTGTGCCTCGACGCGGTCCTTGGCGCGACGGCGGTCCTCCAGGACGGAGGTCCAGGCGTTGCGGCGGGCGGTGCGCTGGCCGCTGCTCAGGAGCAGTGACTCGACGGCACGGAGTGCATCGCCGAACGACGGAATCGGTGTGGCGCGAACGGGCGCGGTCTGCATGGTGGAGGTCCCCCCTCGGGATGGCGGCTCTGGCTAGGGCTCTACGTGGCGTAAGACCAGGGTCACTGAATGGTGTTACCAGGGCGTGACCGACCGGTCAAACGCCAATGAAGCCTTGATGCGCGGGCCGAAAACACTGACGCGGCCCTGATGTGGCCCCCATCTGCGGGGACGGTCAGGACCGCGTCGTATTGGCCACTACCGGGGGGTAGTTGCTTGTGCTCGGATTCACACGCTCAGGGTGGCACTGCGTGCCATCCCGCAGGTCGCGCAACGTGTCGCGCGACCCCGTCCCGCCTCGTCTCAGACGGCCTGCGAGGCGACGTACGAGCCGCGCTTCTCGATCGCCATCTGGTACAGGCGGCCCGCGCGGTACGAGGAGCGGACCAGCGGGCCCGACATGACTCCGGAGAAGCCGATCTGGTCGGCCTCCTCCTTCAGCTCGACGAACTCGTGCGGCTTGACCCAGCGCTCCACGGGGTGGTGGCGCACCGAGGGCCGCAGGTACTGCGTGATGGTGACGAGCTCGCAGCCGGCCTCGTGGAGCTGGCGCAGGGCCTCGCTGACCTCTTCACGGGTCTCGCCCATGCCGAGGATCAGGTTCGACTTCGTGACCAGACCGTAGTCGCGGGCGTCCGTGATGACCTTCAGCGAGCGCTCGTAGCGGAAGCCCGGGCGGATGCGCTTGAAGATGCGCGGGACCGTCTCGACGTTGTGCGCGAAGACCTCCGGCCGGGAGGAGAAGACCTCGGCCAGCTGCTCGGGGACCGCGTTGAAGTCCGGGGCGAGGAGCTCGACCTTGGTCCGGCCCTCGGTGCGGTCCGCGGTCTGCTGGTGGATCTGGCGGACCGTCTCCGCGTACAGCCAGGCGCCGCCGTCCTCCAGGTCGTCGCGCGCGACGCCCGTGATGGTCGCGTAGTTGAGGTCCATGGTGACCACGGACTCGCCCACGCGGCGGGGCTCGTCGCGGTCCAGGGCCTCGGGCTTGCCCGTGTCGATCTGGCAGAAGTCGCAGCGCCTCGTGCACTGGTCGCCGCCGATGAGGAACGTGGCCTCGCGGTCTTCCCAGCACTCGTAGATGTTGGGACAGCCAGCTTCCTGGCAGACCGTGTGCAGGCCCTCGCTCTTCACGAGGTTCTGCATCTTCGTGTACTCGGGGCCCATTTTCGCCCGGGTCTTGATCCACTCGGGCTTGCGCTCGATGGGGGTCTGGGCGTTCCGGACCTCCAGGCGCAGCATCTTGCGTCCGTCGGGTGCGACTGCGGACACATCGGCTCCCTGTAGCTTCGATTCTTCGGCGTACACCAGGGTACGCCCGTTCGCTTCTCGGCCCCCGGGGTGGGCAACCTTCGGGAACGGGGGTGCATTCCCGGGGGGTTTCCTCGCCCCCGCCGCCCTTACCCGTCCCGTCCCTGGGGGCTCCGCCCCCAGACCCCCGTATCGCGCTCCGCGCTCGTCCTCAAACGCCGGACAGGCTAAAACTCAGCCCCTCCGGCGTTTGAGGAGCGGGGGTTCGGGGGCGGAGCCCCTGAAAAGGGACGGGAATGGGTAGGGGCGGCGGGGGCGAAAAAATGCCCCTACACCACAGCCCGCTCCACCTCCCGCGGCCTCAACTCCGCGTTCCCGAGAACATCCCGCAGATGCCGCTCGGCCACCGGCAGGACCTCCGCGATGGTGAGGTCCCGGCCCAACTCGTGGGCCAGCGACGTGACGCCCGCGTCCCGGATACCGCAGGGGATGATCTTGTCGAAGCTGGACGTGTCGGGATTCACGTTCAGCGCGAAGCCGTGCATCGTGACGCCCTTGGCGACCCGGATCCCCATGGCGCAGATCTTCCGGTCCTCACGCCGCTGCCCCGCGTTGGACGGCGCGTACTCGGGCCCGTTGAGCCGAGGGTCGAACTCCTCGTCGGCCAGCCGGGGATCGAAGTCGAGGGAGAGCCCGCCGAGGGAGGGCCGCTCGGCCACCGGGTCGCCGAGGACCCAGACACCGGCCCGCCCCTCCACCCGGCTCGTCTCGACACCGAACTCCGCGCAGACCCGGATCATCGCGTCCTCTAGGCGGCGGAGATGGGCGACGACGTCAACAGGGCGAGGAAGCTTCTGGATCGGGTAGCCGACCAGCTGTCCCGGCCCGTGCCAGGTGATCTTGCCGCCACGGTCCACGTCGACGACGGGCGTGCCGTCGAGGGGCCGCTCACTGTCCGCCGTACGCCGGCCGGCCGTGTAGACCGGCGGGTGCTCCAGGAGCAGACAGGTGTCGGGGATCTCGTCCTGGAAGCGGGCCGTGTGCACACGGCGCTGCTCGTCCCAGGCCTCCTGGTACTCGACGGCGTCCGCACCGAAACCCATGCGGACGAACCGCAACTCACTCACGGCAAGCGCCTCCCTGCAAGAGTCGTAAGGCTCATAACAGCCTCACGCCACTGTACGTCCGGTCGAACCTCGTCAGCCCTGGGGGCAATCCTCACACGATCGGATGAATGCGTGTCGAAGTGTGCGATCAGGTGCTTACGGACCGCTACATTCGCGCCGTTCACGAGGCTTTCAAGGGCTGCTCAAGGCATGGCGGCCGACCTCGCCCGGGCCTGTTCCCGCAGGCCCCCAGCCCGGAAGGCAGGAGTTCGCACCGCAGATGACGGAACGACCCGCGCAGCGCACCCCCAACCGTCAGCTCGCCGCACTAATCGCAGAAGCGGGGTTCTCCAACGCGGGGCTAGCCCGCCGAGTGGACCAGCTCGGCCTCGAACACGGGCTCGATCTCAGATACGACAAGACATCCGTGACCCGCTGGCTGCGCGGCCAGCAGCCGAGAGGCACCACACCCGCACTGATCGCCGAGGTCTTCACCCGCCGCCTCGGCCGCCGTCTCACCGCCCAGGACCTCGGACTCGACGCGTGCGCCCCGGTGTACGCCGGGCTCGAATTCGCGGCCACCCCCGAGGAGGCCGTCGACATCGTCGGCGGTCTGTGGCGCAAGGACTCCGGCAGCCACGCGGAGCTCCGCAAGATCGCGTTCACCCCGGCGGGGCTCGTCGTGCCCAGCCGGGACTGGCTGATCGGCCGGGCCGACGACCGGGTGGGCCGCGGCGACCCCGGTGCCGTACGGATCCCCGTACAGGGCCGCCCCGCCGTGCCCAGGCAGCGCGCGCAGACCGAACGCGGCCCCGGGCAGCGGGTGACCGCGGGCGACATCGCGGCGCTGCGCTCGGTCGGCGAACTGTTCCGCACGCTCGACAACGCGTACGGCGGAGGGCACGCCCGGCAGGCCCTCGTGCGGTACCTGGAGCACGAGCTGGAGCCGATGCTGCGCGGCACCTACGGGGAGCAGACGGGGCGCCGCCTGTTCGCCGCCGCGTCCGATCTGACCCGGCTGGCGGGCTGGACCTCGTACGACATCGCCGCGCACGGACTGGCCCAGCGGTACTTCGTCCAGGCGCTGCGGCTGTCGCAGGCGGCGGGGGACCGGGCGTACGGCTCGTACGTGCTCGTGACGATGAGTCGACAAGCCGTCTATCTGGGGCACGGCCGGGAGGCGGTGCAGCTGGCCCGGGTCGCCCAGCAGGGCGTGGGCTCGTCGGCCCCGCCCGTCGTCCAGGCGCTGCTGTACGCGGTCGAGGCGCGGGGGCACGGTGTGCTCGGCGAGGTGCGGGCTGCCACGGCCTCGTTGGTACGGGCCGAGCGGGCCCTGGAGACCGCCCGGCCCGGTGACGAAGTGCCGTACTGGGCGCGGTTCTTCGACGAGGCGCAGCTCGCGGACGAGTTCGGGCACTGCCACCGCGACCTCCAGCAGTACCGGGCGGCGGCCCAGCATGCCGAGCGGTCCCTGCAGCTGCGGGCCCCCGGGTATGCGCGCAGCCGGCTCTTCTGCCGGGTCGTCCTGGCCTCGGCGCGACTCGGGCTCGGCGAGCTCGATCAGGCCTGCCAGTTGGGTGCGGAGGCGGCGACGCAGGCTTCGGAGATGCGGTCGGTGCGGGCGGTGGAGTACGTGCGGGACTTCGAGCGGCGGCTCGAGCCGTACAAGGACGCGGCGCCGGTCAGGGGGTACCGCGACAAGGTCGCTGCGCTTGGCTGAACGGCACCACCGGAAGGGTTGGTTTGAGGGTGCGGGTCGGTTGTGGCTGGCCGCGCAGTTCCCCGCGCCCCTGAAGGGCGCGGGGATGTGGATGGGGAGGAGGTCCTGCCCCGCGGCGGGACCTCCGCCCCCTGGCTCTCGTACGCCTACGCGGCGGTCGAGGCCGTTAAGGGGGTCGCCGTGGGTGCCGAGTTGACGCCCAGGTCCGTCAGGAGGGCCGTCGCTGCTCGGTGGCCCGAGTGCAGGGCGCCCTGGACCGTGCTGGTGTCGCGGTGGTCGCCGCAGACGTACAGACCGGCGAGGAGGCGGACCGGGCGGCGGAGGTCGTGCGGGGGCGGCATCGCGGGGACCGCGTCGGGGGTGTGGTGGACCGCGAGCAGCTCCCAGCGGTGCGTGGCCGTGCCGTAGAGGGCGGCCAGGTGGGCGCGTACGGCCCGGTCCGTGTCCGCGGGCGGTGCGCCGAGGATCGTGGACGAGATCAGGGCGCGGCCCACGGGGGCGCGGGTCGGGTCGACCTGGCTGATGACCGCGGTGTGGGCCACCGGGCCCCGGCGGTCCGCGTCCAGGAGCAGCGCGGGCTCTGCCAGGGGTGCCTCGTCGGTCGTGTGGTGCACCACGGTGAGCTGGTGGAACGGCGGCACGCGCAGGCCCGGCAGCAGCTCGGCGGCGGCGTGGGCGTCGGTCGCCACCAGGATGGCCCGGCAACGGAGTTCGCCGTGGTCCGCCGTCGTCACGGAGGTCGTGGACACGGACGTGACCCGTACCCCGGTGCGGACCGTCCCGGGCGGCAGGGCCGAGGCCAGCAGTTCCGGCAGCGTGTCCGCGCCGCCCTCCGGGACGCACAGCCGGCCGGAGGCGAAGGCGCGCAGCGCGAGGTCCGCGCACCGGCTGGACGTCGTCAGATCCGGATCGCAGAGCAGTGCGGCCAGCAGCGGGCGCAGAAAACCCTCGACCGTACGGGCCGGCATGCCGCGGGCCGCGAGCGCGCGACCCGCGGGCCGTTCGGGCCGGGCCAGCAGCCGTTCCACGGGGACGGTCGCGATCCGTCCGAGGGCCGCGGCGAGCCGGGCCTGGTCGAGGGCGCCGCCGAGCGGCGGGAAGGCCCGCGACACGGGCGGCACGGCTGCCGCCGGTATCTGCCGGACCCTGCGAGGGGGGCTCACCAGGGCGCGCGCCGCGTCGAGTGCGCCCCGTGCGCCCCCGGCACCTGCGGGCTCACCGGCCCGGTGGACGCGGCCGTCGGCGTGGACGAGCACGCCGGGGGCGAACGGCCGCAGGGCGAGCCTGTCCAGGCCCGGGGTCAGCCGCAGCTCGGGATAGGACGTGGAGAGGAGCTGGCCGATGCGGTCGAGACGGAAGCCGTCGACCTTCTCGGTCGTCATACGGCCGCCTACGTAAGGGGCGGCCTCCAGGACTACGGTCGTTACACCTGCGCTGTTCAGCCGATGGGCTGCCGCGAGTCCGGCGACTCCGGCTCCCACGATGACGACGTCCGCCTGATACGCGGGCTCAAGCACGTGCCCCTCCCCGAGGTCGCGTGGCTGCTGGGGACGTGATGCCCCCAACGGGCTTCAGGAATACCCGAGTTCGGCACGAGAGTAGGGCCGCCGACGGTCGGTGGAAGTCGCGCATGAACAGGGCACGGTCGCACACGGGTCGCATGGATCGCTCCTGCCGGCCGGGGACTATGCCGCAGCCCCGTGCCCCGTGAAGGGCGCGGGGCTGTATCGATACGCGGCTCCTCCCCCCACTCTCGGCTTCGCTCGACCGGGGGGACCCCCATCGTGGGCGCGCTCGGCCGCAGCCGGCCCGCACACACCCACCGCAGCCCGGCGGGGCGCCGGCGCTAGCGAACCGCCCTGATCGCCTCCTCGATCCCCGGAAACGCAAAGGTGAACCCCGACTCCAACAGCCGTGTGGGCACCACCCGTTGGCTCCCCAGAACCTCCTGCGCCATCTCCCCGAGCACCAGCTTCAGCACGGGCGCGGGCACCGCGAAGACCGCGGGCCGGTGCAGCGCCCGCCCCATCGCGGCGGTGATCTCCCGGTTGGTGAGCGGCTCCGGAGCCGTCAGATTGAACGGGCCGGACAGCGACTCGGAGTCGATCAGAAACCGCAGCGCGGCCACGTGGTCGTGCAGCGCGATGTAGCTCCAGTACTGCCGCCCGTTGCCCATCCGCCCGCCGAGACCCGCCTTGAAGAGCGGGAAGAGCCGTCCCCAGGCGCCGCCCTTCGCGGCCACCACCAGGCCGGTGCGCGCGAAGACGGTCCGTACGCCCGCCTCCTCCGCGGGAGCCGCCGCCTCCTCCCACTCGACGCACAGAGAGGGCAGGAACCCGATCGCCGGGGGCGCACTCTCGTCCACGGCCCGCTCGCCGGTGTCTCCGTAGATGCCCATCGCGCTGCCGTTGAGGAAGACCCGCGGCGGCCGGTCGAGGGAGGCGACGGCCTCCGCCAGCGCGGCCGTGCCGAGCAGCCGGCTGTCCCGGATCTTCCGCTTGTACTCGTCCGTCCAGCGGTGGTCGCCGATGCCGGCGCCCGCGAGGTTCACCACGGCGTCGCAGCCGACGAGCCCCGCCGCGTCGACGTACTGCCGTTCGGGGTCCCACTCGACCTCGTCCTTCGCCCGGGGCGTACGGCGCACCAGCCGCACCACCTCGTGCCCGTCGGCGGTCAGCGAGCGCACCAGGGCGCTGCCGATGAGGCCGGACGCGCCGGCCACGGCGATTCGGGAAGTCTCCATGGCCCCATCCTCCGCCAACCACCCCGGGAACAGTGCGCCCAGGGGGCCCGGCATCCGGGAAGGCAGCACGGACGGCATCCCGGACAGCGCCGCGGGCGCCGGTCGTAAAGTGACGTCATGCCCGAGCCCTCCATACGCACCGCCCGGCCCGAAGACGAAGAGGTGCTGGGCCGTCTGGACCGCGCGATCTGGTCCTATCAGCACGCCGTCAGACCCCAGGAACAGCCGCCGTACGACCCGTTCTTCAACGAGCGCTTCGGCCCACGCGACCACCTGGTGGCGGAGCTGGACGGGCGCGTCGTCGGCTATGTACGGCTCGGCTTCCCCACCCCGCTCGTCTCGAACGCGCACGTACGGCAGATCCAGGGCCTCGCCGTCGCCGAGGAGGCACGCGGCCACGGCGTGGGCCGGGCCCTGATCCGCGCGGTCGTCACCGAGGCCCGCCGCCAGGGCGCCCTGCGGATCACCCTGCGCGTCCTCGGCCACAACACCCCGGCCCGCAAGCTGTACGAGTCGGAGGGCTTCGTGGTCGAGGGGATCCAGCCGGGGGAGTTCTACCTCGACGGGGAGTACGTGGACGACGTACTCATGGGGCGGAGTCTCTGACCTTCGAAGGCTCCGCCAACAGCCGCATCCCGCCCGTCAGTTCCCGCAGGCAGCGCACCGCGAGCTCGGCGGGTGAGCCCGGGCCCTCGACGTCCGCGTCCGACTCGGCCCAGGTCTCCAGGGCGACCCGGATCGCGTCCGTGGCAGCCGCGGCGGCGAGGCGGACCTCCAGCGGGTCGGCGTCGTCGCCCGCCAGCCGGGCCACCAGGGGGACGAGCTTGTCCTCGGACTCCTGGTTCACGCGGTACCAGACCGCGCGCAGCGCCGGGTCCTCGGCGGAGGCCCGCAGCAGGCCCCGCGTCCAGCGCAGCCCCTCCGCCTTGGCCTCGTGGGGGACGGTCAGCGACGCGGTGACGGCCGTCTCCAGCGCCCGGGGGAGCGCGGTGCCCGGCTCGACCGCCGCCAGCCGCTCGCGCCAGTGGTCGCCGCCGATCGCGAGGAGGGGGCCGACGGCGTCCTGTTTGTTGCGGAAGTAGCGGTAGAAGGTCCGCAGCGCGACACCGGCGCGTACGGCGATCTCCTCGGCCGTGGTGCCGTCGGGGCCGCGCTCGGTGAAGAGCTCGGCGGCGGCGCGGGCGATGTCGAACTGGGTTGCCGCCTTGCGGCGCTCGGTCAGCGACGGGGTCCTGGTCGCTGCGGACGACTTGGTGCTCACGCGGGGAAGCGTACGCCCGGAGAAAGGTGGGGGCATGTTTCGCCTGGGTGGCAAAACGTGCCAACTGGCTGGTCGTCCACCTGCGCCCGACATCGTGCCGCGCCCGACTCCGTGCTGCCCGACGCCGCGCCGGGCCCGCCCGCCCCGGGCCGTGTCGGGCCGCCCGGGGCTCAGGACGTGACGAGGTCGCCCGTGTCCACCGCCGCCTTGGCCTTCGCCGCGCGCTGGGCGTCGGCCGCGACCTCGTCGGCGGTCAGTACGTAACCCGTCTCGTCGTCGCTCGTGGAGCGGGCGAAGACGACGCCGTAGACCTTGCCGGTGGTGGTCAGCAGAGGGCCGCCGGAGTTGCCGGGGCGGACCGTGGAGCGGATCGAGTAGATCTCGCGGGTGACCTGGTCGGAGCCGTAGATGTTCTGGCCCCTGGCGTTGATCTTGTTGGCGACGGTGGCCGCCTGGAGGTCGAGGCCGCCGTCCTGCGGGTAGCCCGCGACCACGGCCGCGTCGCCACGGGTCGCGGTGTCGTCGAAGGGCAGCACGGGCGCCTTCAGGCCCGGGACGTCGAGCACGGCCACGTCCTTCTCCGGGTCGAAGAGGACGACCCTCGCCTCGTACGCCTTGCCCGTGCCGCCCACGCGGACGGTCGGCTCGTCGATGCCCGCCACCACGTGCGCGTTGGTCATCACGTGCTCCGGCGCGTACACGAAACCGCTGCCCTCGCGGCCCTGGGTGCCCACCGCGCCCTCGACCTTCACGGTGGAGCGCTGGGCGGCCCGGGTGGCGGCCGCGGTGACGCTGTCGCCGGACGGCTTGGCGACGCTGGCCGCCGGCTCGTTCTCGAAGGGGTTGAAGACCTGCGGGAAGCCCGCCTCCGTGAGCGCCGAGGTGGCCCGGGAGAACCAGGTCGGGGTGGTCTCCGGCATCGCGTCCTGCACCGCGCCGAGCAGCGCGGAGTTACGGATCGACGAGGTGACCACGGGCGAGGCGGACGCGCCCAGGACGCTCGCGGCGACCCAGGCCACCAGCAGCACGGCGACCGTGTTGGCCGCGGCGCCGCCCACTCCGTCGACCGTGCGCAAGGGGCCCCGGTCCAGCTCGCGCCGGAGCTTCACCCCCAGTCGGCCCGCCAGCTCGTGGCCCGCGGCGGCCGGCACCAGCACCGTGAGCACCGCGGTGACGGTCGCCGAGGTGGTCCCCGGCTCCACCAGGTCCATCATCCAGGGCAGCACCCAGACGCCGATCACGGCACCGCCCACGAAGCCGGCCAGGGACACACAGCCCGCGACGAGCCCGCGCCGGTAGCCGGACGCCGCATAACCGAGGATCACCAGCAGCAGCAGGATGTCGAGCAGGTCCACGGAGCTCCCTTTCTCTTGGGTCTCCTAGTACGTGCCTGGAGGGCCCAGTGATCAGGTACGCGCGCGTGGAAACCGGCCATCCGGCACGCGTGCGTGGACCTGTAGAAACGTCTCGGACCGGGACGTTGGTTCCACCGGGTGGCACAGCACACATCGCGGACGGCCCGACTGTCCCGGAGAGTGGATCCCATGTGCGCCCATCGAACCCCTCCGCCACACCGCGCCCGTGGCGCGCTGCGGGTGGTTCGCGCACGGTGGCGCAGGGTGCTCCGGCGGACCGGGCCCGATGCCGACGCCGACACCGGGCCGCGCGCGTCGGCCGACACCGGGGCACGTCCGTCGGCCGAAACGGGGTCCCGTCCGTCGGCCCTGGCCCGCATACCCCGCCCCGCGCGCGTCGCCCTCGCCTGTGTCCCCGGCCTGGTCGCCGTCACCGGTCTCGTGCTGTGTGCCGTGGGGGTCGACCGGACGCCGGGCGAGGCGAAGCGCCCCGTCGCGGCGCGGGCCGCCGTGGGGCACAAGGCCGCCCGGCCCCCCATCGTGCCGCGGGAACGCTGGCTGGCCGACGCCGCCTACACCCGGCCGCCGACCCGGTACGCAGGCCGCGTGACCGCCGTGTTCGTGCACCACACCGACTCGCCGAACGACTACGACTGCGCCGACGTGCCCAAGATCATCCGATACCTGTACGCGGGACAGGCCGGGGTCCGGCACTGGGACGACATCGGCTACAACTTCCTCGTCGACCGCTGCGGCACGATCTACGAGGGCCGGGCGGGCGGCATCGACCGAGCCGTCGTCGGCGCCCACACGCAGGGCTTCAACGTGGGTACGGCGGGCATCGCCGCGATAGGGACCTTCACCGCGGGCGTACCGGTCCCCAAGGCCATGACCGACGCCATAGCGGCCGTCGCCGCCTGGAAACTCGGCCTCGTGGGCATCGACCCCCGAGCTCCCGTGCGGCTCGTCTCCACCAACAGCCTGAGCAAGTACCCGGCCGGCACCCGCGGGACCTTCACCGCCGTCTCCGGCCACACCGACGGCTACTGGACCGCCTGCCCGGGCGCCGCCCTGATGGCCAGGCTGCCCGAGATCAGGGAACACGCGGCCCACCTCCAGGGCAGGCGCTAGGGGCCCGGGCCCTGCCGTCCGGCTCCCGCCCGCCCTGCGACTCCCCGCCCTGCGACTCCCCGCCCCGCGACTCCCCGTAACGCCTCACAGGTACGCCACAGCCGGTTCACGGATCACCCCGAGCCACGCCTTCTAGCGTCTAGGCACGCACTGACCGGAGGTGGGGATCATGAGCAGTCGTAAGGGGCAGCAGACCCGGGGGACTTCGCTGTGGGGACGGGCCGCGCGCAGTCCGTGGACCGTGGCCTGTGTGGTGGCCGCCGTCGTGGTGGGGCCGTCCGCCGCCACCGCGTCCGCACTGGACCGGGCCAACGCGGCGCCGCCGCTGAGCGCACGCAAGGGCGGCTCGCCCACGGCAGCCGCCTGGCCCACCGCCGTGGTCGCCCCTGTCCACCAGATCCGTACGGCAGGCCCGCGCGGCTCCTCCTGGTGAGCCGGGCTCTCCCGGGGGAGCCCGCCGCCGGGACCGCCCGTCAGTCCGCGAACCGGTCCCACAGCTGGGGGAAACGCTCCGCCAGCTGTGCCTGGTTCTCCAGGTCCAGCGCGGTGCCCAGCGGCTCGGGCGGCGCGGCCGGAATACCGAGGTCCGGGGCGACCGTGCCGGTGAGCTGCTCGTACGCCTCGTCCGCCGCGTAGCCCAGCTCCTCACCGTCCCCGTCGACCTCGTCGTCGAAGTCCGTCAGGAGCTCGGCGAGCTTGTCGGGATCGTGCACGGCGGCCTCGTACACCTCCCGGCCCTGGCCGATCAGCCAGCAGCGGAAGAAGTCGAAGGCGTCGTCGCTGGCCCCGTCGAGCAGGATCCAGGCCGCGCCCCACAGATCCCACATGTACGCACGGTTGTAGCGGGCCTCGAAATGACGGGCGAAGTCCAGGACCATCTCGGGGTCCAACTGGACGAGCCGCTCCACGAGCAGGTCGGCCTGCTCCTCGGGGTCGCCCTCGGCGGCCTCGCGGGTCGCGTCCACCAGCTCCCAGAACTCCGTCTCGTCCATCACGGGACAAGCATCGGGCCTCCAACCGGCCCGCGCACCCGGGGACAGGCAGATCGTTATGCGCGCACATGCCCACGGAAAGTCCGACAGCAGATGTCGGCATTCGGCGCGATGCTCGGACCATGGAGACGACAGCACAGACCGCAGCGCAGAAGTCCGCCCCGCGACCCACCCCGCAACTCAAGGGAAAGGTCGCCCTGGTCGGGGGCGCCACACGTGGTGCCGGACGGGCGATGGCGGTGGAACTGGGCCGCGCCGGAGTCACCGTGTACGTGACGGGACGCACGACCCGCGAGCACGTCAGCGAGGTCGGCCGGGCCACCGAGACCATCGAGGGGACGGCCGAACTGGTCGACGAGGCCGCGGGCGCCACCGGCCGGGGCATCGCCGTCCCGACGGACCACCTGGAGCCCGACCAGGTACGCGCCCTCGTCGACCGCATCGACCGCGAACAGGGCCGTCTCGACATCCTCGTCAACGACATGTGGGGCGGCGACGTCCTCCTCGACTGGTCGGCGGAGAAGCAGCCCGACATGTGGGACATGGACCTCGACAAGGGGCTGCGGATCATGCGCCTCGGTATCGAGTCGCACATCATCACCAGCCACGCCGCCCTGCCGCTCCTCGTCCGCAACCCCGGCGGGCTGCTCGTCGAGGTCACCGACGGCACGGAGGAGTACAACCGCCGCTACCGCAAACCGTTCTTCTACGACCTCGCCAAGACGACCCCCATCCGCATGGCCCACGACCTCGGGGAGGAGCTCAAGGAGCACGGCTGCACGGCGGTCTGCCTCACCCCGGGCTGGCTGCGCTCGGAGGCGATGCTCGACACCGCCTTCAAGGTGACCGAGGAGAACTGGCGGGACGCCTGCGCGCACGTCCCGCACTTCGCGATCTCCGAGACGCCCACCTACGTCGGACGGGCCCTGGTCGCGCTCGCCGCCGACCCCGACGCGGCCCGCTGGAACGGACAGTCCCTCTCCAGCGGCGGCCTCGCCCAGGAGTACGGCTTCACGGACGTCGACGGCTCGGCGCCCGACGCGTGGCGCTACCTGATCGAGGTGGAGTCACAGGGCAAGCCCGCGGACGTGACGGGCTACCGGTAGCCCGCGGCGCCGAGTCCTCACCCCTGCGTGTCGTAGTACGCCGCTGTCCTGGCCGCCGCCTCGGCGAAGCGCCCGCGGAGTTCGGACGGCTCCAGGACCTCCGCCTCGGGGCCGAGGGAGAGGAACTGGGTGTACGCGACGTCGTACGACTCGACCGGCAGCGTGAGTGTCACCCGGCCCGCGTCGTCGGGCGGGCCGGCCGCGGCCAGGGCCTCCTGCGCGGAGAGCGGATCGACGGTGTGCCTCAGCCGTCGCGCGCCCGCCTCGGTGAGCCGCACCACGACCGTCGCCCGCAGGAGCGAACGCGCGAACTGGGCCGCCCGCTCCGCCCAGAAGCCCGGCAGGTCGAACCCCTCGTCGCGGCTGAAGCGCTCGTCGCCGGACTCGACCGACGTGAACCGGTCGATGCGGTAGACGCGGAAGGACCCGGGATCGGTGACGCGGGCGCACACGTACCAGACGCCCGCCTTGAGGACGAGCCCGTACGGCTCCAACTCGCGTTCCACGTCGGTCTCCTGGCGCCGGTAGCGCGCGGTGATCCGACGGTCGTCCCACACCGCCTCCGCGACCTCGGGCAGCAGCTCGGGCGTCTTGGGCTCGGCGAACCAGGCGGGGGCGTCCAGGTGGAAACGCTGGGACGCGGTGCGGGAGGCGTCCTTGAGGGAGGGGAGGAGGGCCGCGGACACCTTGAGCCGGGCGGCGGAGGCGGCGTCCTCCAGTCCCATCTCCCGGAGCGCGCCGGGCACGCCCGAGAGGAACAGGGCCTCGGCCTCGCTCCTGGCGAGCCCGGTCAGCCGGGTCCGGTACCCGCCGATCAGCCGGTACCCGCCGGCCCGGCCGCGGTCCGCGTACACCGGGACGCCCGCCTCCGACAGGGCCTGTGCGTCCCGGGTGATCGTCCGCTCCGACACCTCCAGCTCCCGAGCGAGCTCGGCGGCGGTCATGGAGGGCCTGGCCTGAAGAAGCAGCACCATCTTGATGAGGCGGGCAGCACGCATGCATTCATTTTGCCGGGTGGGCGGTCGCGCAGTTCCCCGCGCCCCTAAGACAAAAGCAGGGGCGCAGCCCCGCTTTTAGGGGCGCGGGGAACTGCGCGACCAGCACCAGCCCACCTGCAGCCGAACTACAACCCGTACCGCTCCCGAGCTTCCTTGACCGCCGAGGCCGGCACCTCGCCGCGCCGAGCAAGCTGCGCCAGCGCCGCCACGACGATCGACTGCGCGTCGACACCGAAGTGCCGGCGGGCGGCCTCACGGGTGTCGGACAGGCCGAACCCGTCCGCGCCGAGCGAGGAGTAGTCCTGCTCGACCCACTGCGCGATCTGGTCGGGCACCTGCCGCATGTAGTCGGAGACCGCGAGGACGGGCCCCTCGGCGCCCTGCAGCGCCTGACGGACGTACGGCACCCGGTCCTCGCCGCGCAGCAGCGCCGCGTCGGCCTCCAGGGCGTCGCGCCGCAGCTCCGTCCAGGACGTGGCGGACCAGACGTCCGCGGCCACGCCCCACTCCTCGGCGAGCAGCCTCTGCGCCTCCAGCACCCAGTGGATCGCCGTGCCGGAGCCCAGCAGCTGGATGCGCGAGGCGTTGGCGGCGTTGACCTGGACGCCGGCCGACTCCGCCGTGTTGAAGCGGTAGAGGCCCTTGACGATGCCCTCGTCGATACCGAGCCCCGACGGCTTCGCGGGCTGCGGGATCGGCTCGTTGTAGACGGTCAGGTAGTAGAAGACGTTCTGGTCCTCGCCGGGCGCGGCCTCGCCGTACATCCGGCGCAGACCGTCCTTGACGATCGTCGCGACCTCGTAGGCGAACGCCGGGTCGTACGACAGGGCGGCCGGGTTGGTCGCCGCGATGACCGGCGAGTGCCCGTCCGCGTGCTGCAGGCCCTCGCCCGTCAGCGTCGTACGGCCGGCCGTGGCGCCGACGAGGAAGCCGCGGCCGAGCTGGTCGCCGAGCTGCCACATCTGGTCGGCCGTGCGCTGCCAGCCGAACATCGAGTAGAAGATGTAGAACGGGATCATCGTCTCGCCGTGCGTGGAGTACGCGGTGGACGCGGCGATGAAGTCGGCCATCGAACCGGCCTCGGTGATCCCCTCGTTGAGGATCTGGCCGTCCTTGGCCTCCTTGTAGTACATCAGCTGGTCACGGTCGACCGGCTCGTACGTCTGGCCCTTCGGCGAGTAGATGCCGAGGGACGGGAAGAGGCTCTCCATACCGAAGGTGCGCGCCTCGTCGGGGACGATCGGCACCCAGCGCTTGCCGGACGTCTTGTCGCGGACCAGGTCCTTGACCAGTCGTACGAAGGCCATGGTCGTCGCCACGTTCTGCGAGCCGGAGCCCTTGTCGAAGGCCGCGAACGCCTTGTCGGCGGGGGCGGGCAGCGGGGCGACGGCGTGCGTACGGCGGGCCGGGGCCGGACCGCCGAGGGCGGCGCGGCGCTCCTGGAGGTAACGGACCTCGGGGGAGTCGGCGCCCGGGTGGCCGTAGGGGACCACACCGTCGACGAAGTCGCTGTCCTTGATGGGCAGTTCGAGCAGGTCACGCATCTGCTTGAACTCGTCCGTCGACAGCTTCTTCATCTGGTGGTTGGCGTTCTTCGACGCGAAGCCCTCGCCGAGCGTGAAGCCCTTGACCGTCTGCGCGAGGATCACGGTGGGCGCGCCCTTGTGCTCGACGGCCGCCTTGTAGGCCGCGTACACCTTGCGCGCCTCGTGACCGCCGCGCGAGAGGTGGAAGCACTCCAGGATCTTGTCGTCGCTCAGCAGCTTCGCCAGCTCGACGAGCGCCGGGTCGGAGCCGAAGAAGTCCTGGCGGATGTAGGCGGCGTCACGGGTCTGGTACGTCTGCACCTGCGCGTCCGGGACCTCACGGAGGCGGCGGACCAGGGCGCCGGTGGTGTCGAGCTGGAACAGCTCGTCCCAGGCGTTGCCCCACAGCGACTTGATGACGTTCCAGCCGGCGCCGCGGAACTGGGCCTCCAGCTCCTGCACGATCTTGAAGTTCGCGCGGACCGGACCGTCGAGGCGCTGGAGGTTGCAGTTGATGACGAAGGTCAGGTTGTCCAGACCCTCGCGGGAGGCGAGTGCGAGTGCCGCCGTCGACTCCGGCTCGTCCATCTCGCCGTCACCGAGGAAGGCCCAGACGTGCGACTGGGACACGTCCTTGATGCCGCGGTTGGTCAGATAGCGGTTGAAGCGCGCCTGGTAGATCGCCGACAGCGGGCCGAGGCCCATCGACACCGTCGGGAACTCCCAGAGCCACGGCAGGCGCCGCGGGTGCGGGTACGACGGGAGGCCGTTGCCGCCCGCCTCCTGGCGGAAGTTGTCGAGGTGCGTCTCGTTCAGCCGGCCGTCGAGGAAGGCACGGGCGTAGATGCCGGGGGAGGCGTGGCCCTGGATGTAGAGCTGGTCGCCGGACCCGTCGGCCTCCTTGCCCTTGAAGAAGTGGTTGAAGCCCGTCTCGTAGAGCCAGGCCGCGGAGGCGAAGGTGGCGATGTGGCCGCCGACGCCGTGTTTCGCGCCCCGGGTCACCATCGCGGCCGCGTTCCAGCGGTTCCACGCGGTGATCCTGCGCTCCATCGCCTCGTCGCCGTCCACTGCGGGTTCGGCGGCGGTCGGGATGGTGTTGACGTAGTCGGTCTCAAGCAGCTTGGGCAGCGCGAGGCCGTTGCCCTCGGCACGCTCCAGCGTGCGCCGCATCAGGTACGCGGCACGGTGCGGCCCGGCCGCCTTGGTGACGGCGTCCAGGGAGGCCTGCCATTCGGCGGTCTCCTCCGGGTCACGGTCCGGGAGCTGGTCGAGCTCGCTCGGCTGGATTGCGGTGGGGTCGGTCATTGCGCCGCCTTCCGGATGCGGAGGGGGGTTCCCTCGTCGGCAAGGGGTTTTCGGGGGTGCCCTTGGTCTTTGGCAGGACAGGGCGGCAGGCTCTGGTGGGAGCCCGCCGATGACTGTAACTCGCTGATCGATGATCGATCAAAGGGTTGAAGGGCAAAACCTCTTGATCACGAGAAAGTAGGCACGGGGTGCCTTGGCATCAGGCACCGGGTGCCTTGTTTTCCCAGGTGAGGATGCGTATGAGCAGGGTGTCGCTCTGCTGCTCGGAGTAGCCGGGGCTTGCCTGGCCAAGGTCAGGAGGGCTCGCTGCCCGTCCTCGGCGCGCAGCCCAGCACATGCGACTTCACCAGCTCCGCGATCAGCGGGTCCCGGCGGCGGAACGCCTCCACCAGGGCCTCGTGCTCCTCCGCGTACGACTGCTGGACCGTGCCCAGCCAGCGGATCGACAGGGCCGTGAAGACCTCGATGCCGAGGCCCTCCCAGGTGTGCAGCAGCACGGAGTTGCCCGCGGCGCGCACCAGCTCGCGGTGGAAGGCCACCGTGTGGCGGACCTGGCCGGTGCCGTCGGCCTTGCGGTCGGCCTCGTACAGGGCGGTGACGTGCGGTTCCAGCGACGAGCAGTCGGCGGCCAGCCGCTCGGCGGCCAGCTCGGCCGCGATGGCCTCCAGACCGGCCCGCACGGGGTAGCTCTCCTCCAGGTCCGCCGCGGTGAGATTGCGTACGCGTACGCCCTTGTTGGGGGCCGACTCGATCAGGCGCAGCGACTCCAGCTCGCGCAGGGCCTCCCGCACGGGCGTCTGGCTGACCTCCAGCTCGGTGGCGATCCGGCGCTCCACGATCCGCTCGCCCGGCTTCCAGCGACCGCTGACGATCCCCTCCACGATGTGCTCGCGGATCTGTTCGCGGAGCGAGTGGACGACGGGCGCGGTCATTGGGGCTCCTTCGGCGGGGGCCGCTCGGGCCCCGAGGCGTTGACTTCTAGACAATAAAGCCGTGGGTCCCTTCGGGAAGGGTGCGCGGGGGTGCTTTGGTGCAGGTGAGATGAGACTTACACGGGGTGCACCGCCGGGGGAGGGGTGTGACGGCTGCGGGCACGTCGTGGCTGGGGTGCGCGGTTCCCCGCGCCCCTGAAGAGCATGGGGTACCGCTTGCCTTCGGGGGCGCGGCTCCGCCGCGTGGGCGCGACCGGCCCTCGCCGGGCCGCGGCCCGGCCCCGACGCAGAGGTGCCCCCGCCCGGAGAACCGGGCGGGGGCACCTCTGCGTGCGATGTGGCGGTGGAGCCTACAGGCCGAGCTCGACCTCGAACTCGCCCGCCTCCAGGATCGCCTTGACCGCCGTCAGGTAGCGGGCGGCGTCGGCGCCGTCCACCAGGCGGTGGTCGTAGGAGAGCGTCAGGTAGGTCATGTCGCGGACGCCGATGACCGTGCCCTCCTCCGTCTCGATGACGGCCGGACGCTTGACCGTGGCGCCGATGCCCAGGATCGCGACCTGGTTCGGCGGCACGATGATCGTGTCGAAGAGCGCGCCGCGCGAGCCGGTGTTCGAGATCGTGAAGGTCGCGCCGGACAGCTCGTCCGGAGTGATCTTGTTGGCCCGGACCTTGCCCGCCAGGTCGGCGGTGGCCTTCGCGATGCCGGCGATGTTGAGGTCGCCCGCGTGCTTGATGACCGGGGTCATCAGGCCCTTCTCGGAGTCCACCGCGATACCGACGTTCTCGGTGTCGAAGTAGGTGATCGTGCCCTCTTCGACGTTGATCCGGGCGTTGACGGCCGGGTGGGCCTTCAGCGCCTGGGCCGCCGCCTTGACGTAGAACGGCATCGGGGAGAGCTTGACGCCCTCGCGCGAGGCGAAGGAGTCCTTGGCCTGCGCGCGCAGCCGCATCAGCCGCGTGACGTCGACCTCGACGACCGAGGACAGCTGGGCCTGCTCGTGCAGGGCCTTGACCATGTTGTCGCCGATGACCTTGCGGATGCGGGGCATCTTCACGGTCTGGCCGCGGAGGGGAGAGGCCTCCAGGGTCGGCGCCTTCTTGGCGGCCGGGGCAGCGGCGGCGGCCGGAGCCGGAGCGGCTGCGGCGGCCTTCGCGGCCTCGGCGGCGGCGAGGACGTCCTGCTTGCGGATACGGCCGCCGACGCCGGTGCCCTTGACGGTGGCCAGGTCGACGCCGTTCTCGGCGGCGAGCTTGCGCACCAGCGGGGTCACGTACGCGCCGTCGTCACCCGAGGTCGCGGCAGGAGCCGGGGCCGGGGTGACGGGAGCGGCCGCGACCGGCGCGGGAGCCGGGGCGGGCTTGGGAGCCGGAGCCGCGGGCTGGACCGGAGCCGGTGCGGCGGCGGCCGGGGCGGCCGGAGCAGCGGGGGCCGGAGCCGGAGCGGGAGCCGCGGGAGCGGCCGGGGCCGGGGCAGCGGCGGCGGGCGCCGGAGCCGGGGCGGCCGGGGCCGGAGCGGCAGCGGGAGCCGCGCCCGGGGCGCCGATGACGGCGAGCTTCGCGCCGACCTCGGCGGTCTCGTCCTCGGCGACCACGATCTCCAGCAGCACGCCGGCGACCGGCGCGGGGATCTCGGTGTCGACCTTGTCCGTGGAGACCTCGAGCAGGGGCTCGTCCTCCGCGACCTCCTCGCCGACCTCCTTGAGCCACCGGGTGACGGTGCCTTCGGTGACCGACTCGCCCAGTGCGGGCAGCACGACGTCGGTACCGGAGGCGCCACCTGCCGGGGCGGCGGCGGGGGCGGGCGCGGGCTCGGCGGCGGGCGCCGGAGCCGCGGGGGCCTCGGCGACCGGAGCCGGGGCGGGCTCGGCCGCCGGGGCCGGAGCCTCGGCGGCAGCGGGGGCCGGGGCGGCGGCGGGTGCGCCGGAGCCGTCGTCGATGACGGCCAGCTCGGCGCCGACCTCGACCGTCTCGTCCTCGGCGACCTTGATGGAGGCGAGCACACCGGCGGCAGGGGAGGGGATCTCGGTGTCGACCTTGTCGGTGGACACCTCGAGCAGCGGCTCGTCGGCCTCGACGCGCTCGCCCTCGGCCTTCAGCCAGCGGGTGACAGTGCCCTCGGTGACGCTCTCGCCGAGCGCCGGAAGGGTTACGGAAACCGCCATGGTTTCGGTTGCTCCTTACGAATTGCGGAAGTCTGTGTCGTCGCGGCGATGTGTTTCGACCGAGGGTCGGTCAGTCGTGCGAGTGCAGCGGCTTGCCTGCCAGAGCGAGGTGGGCCTCGCCCATCGCCTCGTTCTGGGTCGGGTGGGCGTGGATGAGCTGCGCGACCTCGGCCGGCAGCGCCTCCCAGTTGTAGATCAGCTGGGCTTCGCCGACCTGCTCGCCCATGCGGTCGCCGACCATGTGGACGCCGACCACGGCACCGTCCTTGACCTGGACGAGCTTGATCTCGCCCGCGGTCTTGAGGATCTTGCTCTTGCCGTTGCCCGCGAGGTTGTACTTCAGAGCGACGACCTTGTCCGCACCGTAGATCTCCTTGGCCTTGGCCTCGGTGATACCGACGGAGGCGACCTCGGGGTGGCAGTACGTCACCCGCGGCACGCCGTCGTAGTCGATCGGAACGGTCTTCAGACCGGCGAGACGCTCCGCCACCAGGATGCCCTCGGCGAAGCCGACGTGCGCGAGCTGGAGCGTCGGGACCAGGTCACCGACGGCCGAGATGGTCGGCACGTTCGTGCGCATGTACTCGTCGACCAGGACGTAGCCGCGGTCCAGCGCGACGCCCTGCTCCTCGTAGCCGAGACCGGCGGAGACCGGCCCACGGCCGATGGCGACCAGGAGGATCTCGGCCTCGAAGGTCTTGCCGTCGGCGAGGGTCACGCGGACGCCGTCCTGCGTGTACTCGGCCTTGTCGAAGAACGTGCCGAGGTTGAACTTGATGCCGCGCTTGCGGAAGGCGCGCTCAAGAAGCTTGGAGCTGTTCTCGTCCTCGACCGGGACGAGGTGCTTGAGACCCTCGATGACCGTGACGTCGGTGCCGAAGGACTTCCACGCGGAGGCGAACTCGACGCCGATGACGCCGCCGCCCAGCACGATCGCGGACTGCGGGACGCGGTCCAGCTTCAGCGCGTGGTCCGAGGAGACGATGCGGTTGCCGTCGATCTCCAGGCCCGGCAGCGACTTCGGCACGGAGCCGGTCGCGAGGAGCACATGACGGCCCTGGATGCGCTGGCCGTTGACGTCCACGGAGGTGGGGGACGACAGACGGCCCTCACCCTCGATGTACGTCACCTTGCGCGAGGCCACGAGGCCCTGCAGGCCCTTGTAGAGGCCGCTGATCACGTCGTCCTTGTACTTGTGGACGGCGTTGATGTCGATGCCCTGGAAAGTCGTCAGGACGCCGTACTGGTCCGCCTCGCGTGCCTGGTCGGCGATCTCGCCGGCATGCAGCAGGGCCTTGGTGGGAATGCAGCCGTTGTGCAGGCAGGTGCCGCCGAGCTTGTTCTTCTCGATCAGGGCGACGTCCAGGCCCAGCTGCGCTCCGCGCAGGGCCGCGGCGTAGCCGCCGCTACCACCGCCGAGGATCACTAGGTCGAAAACGGTGCTGGCGTCGTTCGCCACGTCACGTCCTCCATGCATGTGCGCCGTACGCCGGTCTGCGTCGACCGGGCGGCGGCTGGTGTCCGGCCGCTCTTTCTTCGGCCCTGAGGTGGGCCCTGTCCTGCCGAGAACCCATCTTCGCACCTGTCGGCGCCGAGCGGGACGCCGGGCCGGGCAGTGAGACGTCTGATCGATCACACGGCAGTGCGTTTGCTGCGAGCCCCGCGCCCCGTCAAGGGGCGCGGGGCTGTATCGATGTGCGGCTCCGCCGCGGGGTGCGATCGGCCCCCATCGGTCCGCACCCGCCGTACAACGGGTGCGGACCGAGCTACTGGGCGGGCCTCAGCCCAGATCACCCGCGGCCGTGATCTCCGCCAGCCGCACGAGAGTACGTACAGCCGACCCCGTCCCGCCCTTGGGCGTGTAGCCGAACGGCCCCTGCTCGTTGAAGGCGGGCCCCGCGATGTCCAGGTGCGCCCAGGTGATGCCCTCCCCGACGAACTCCTTCAGGAAGAGACCGGCGACCAGCCCGCCGCCGTAGCGCTCGCCCATGTTGGCGATGTCGGCGGTGGGGGAGTCCATCCCCTTCTTCAGGTGGTCGGGCAGCGGCATCGGCCACGCAGCCTCGCCGACCTCCTCGGCGGCCTCGTACACCGCCGTACGGAACGAGTCGTCGTTCGCCATGACGCCGAACGTCCGGTTGCCCAGCGCCAGCATCATCGCGCCGGTCAGCGTCGCCACGTCGACGATCGCGTCCGGGGTCTCCTCGGAGGCCTTGGCGAGCGCGTCGGCGAGGACGAGCCGGCCCTCGGCGTCGGTGTTGAGGACCTCGACGGTCTTGCCGCTGTACATGCGCAGCACGTCGCCGGGGCGGGTCGCGGAACCGGAGGGCATGTTCTCGGCGAGCGCGAGCCAGCCGGTCACGTTGACCTCGAGACCGAGCCGCGAGGCGGCGACGACCGCGGCGAACACGGCGGCGGCGCCGCTCATGTCGCACTTCATCGTCTCGTTGTGCCCGGCGGGCTTCAGCGAGATGCCGCCCGAGTCGTAGGTGATGCCCTTGCCGACGAAGGCGAGGTGCTTCTTGGCCTTGGAGGAGGTGTACGACAGCTTCACCAGGCGGGGCGCGGACGCGGAACCGATGCCCACGCCGAGGATGCCGCCGTAGCCGCCCTTCTCCAGGGCCTTCTCGTCGAGCACCTGCACCTTGATGCCGTGCTCCTTGGCCGCGGCCTGCGCGACGGCGGCGAAGGCCTCCGGGTTCAGGTCGTTCGGCGGGGTGTTGATGAGGTCGCGGGCGCGGTTCAGCTCCTCGGACACGGCGGTGGCGCGCTCGACGGCCGCCTTGAACGCCTTGTCGCGGGGCTTGCCGCCGAGCAGCGTGACCTCGGCGACCGGGGCCTTGCCGTTCTTGGCGTCCTTCCCGCTGCCGTCGCTCTTGCCGTTCTCCTTGTAGACGTCGAAGGAGTACGCGCCGAGCAGCGCGCCCTCGCCGACGGCGCCCGCGTCGGCGGCGTCCTCGATCGGCAGGGCGAAGGCGGCCTTCTTCGAACCGGCGAGGGCACGTGCGGCGACACCGGCCGCCCGGCGCAGGGTCTCCCCGGAGAAGGAGCCGTCCTTCTCCGGCAGAGCACCGAGACCGACCGCGAGCACGAGCGGTGCCTTGAAGCCGGACGGAGCCGGCAGCTTCGTCACCTCGCCCTCGCCGCCCGAGGCGCCGAGGGTCTCCAGAACGCCGGCGAGTTTGCCGTCGTACGCCTTGTCCACGGCCTCGGCGCCCGGTGCCACGACCAGGTCCCCGGACTTGGGCCCGGTGCCCTTGGCGACACCGACGACGATGGCGTCGACCCGCAGGCCGGGCGCCGCGGCGGTGCTGAGAGTGAGAGCAGTCACGGTGGTGAAATCTCGCTTCCATTGAGTTGCTGTGGCCGTCAGGGGTGAGGTCGGCCGGGGCGGTGGAGTCCCGGGCACGAGCCTACGCGCGGTGGCGCGTTTCGCTCATTCCAGCGGCCGTTCATCCGTGCGTGGTGGCCTGGCCACTTATCACCCCTCACTTCTGTGACCTGAGCCACACTCCTGCTGTTTGCGATGAGTAACCCACTCGTCGCTTTGCATGATTTCCACGGATCCTCCTCGAAACGACCATCAGGGGATCTTGTTGGGGGAGGGGCGAACATGGCGCAGAGTGCGCGCAGATGGAGAAACGCGGCCGCTGTCACGGCGGCCGCCGGTCTGCTGAGCCTGGGGCTGGGAGCCCCCGGAGCGTCGGCGGCGGAAGAGCCGCGCATCGATCTGAAAGTGCTCGTCGTCGACAACGGCGACAGCCCCGTGGAAGCCATCACGGAGGAGCTGAAGACCACCGGCATCCCGTACACGACCGTCGACCTCAACGACTCCGGCCGACCGGCCATCACCGAGGCGTTCCTGAGCGACACGGTGGACGGCACGCCGCGCGCCAAGTACCAGGGCGTGGTGCTGCCCAACGAGGCGCCGTTCGGGTCCGGTTCGGCCGAGCAAACGGCCCTGGAGGCTTACGAGAGGACCTTCGGTATCCCCCAGGTCGACGCCTACACCTGGGCGCACCCCGGGGTCGGCCTCGACTACACGGACGCCGGCGGCTGGGCCGGAACGCTCGACGGCCGCGAGGCGGCGGTCACCACGGAGGGCGGGTCGGGCTATTTCGGCTACCTCGACGGACCTCTCACATTCGAGGACAACTCGCCCTCCGTCCAGGAGAGTTACGGCTACGTGGCCCGGCCCCGCGCGGGCTTCACCAGCTACGTGGACACCGCCGTGCCCGGCGGGACCGGACGCGGCAGCCTGGTCGGCGAGTACGCGCACGACGGACGCCGCGAACTGGTCGTGACCTTCGCCTACAACCACTACCAGCAGCAGTTCCGCGTCCTTGCCCGCGGCATCGTCGAATGGCTGACTCAGGGCGTACACCTCGGTCAGAACAGGAACTATTTTTCTGTCCATGTCGATGATGTGTTCGCGCCCGACAGCCGCTGGGACACCGAACGCAACTGCACCCCCGGTGACTTCGACTGCGTGGGCGGTGACGGTGAGGGGACCACGCCGATCCGAATGACCGCGGCCGACGCGGTGTACGCCGCCCAGTGGCAGCGGGACAGCGACTTCACCCTCGACATGGTCTACAACGCCGGGGCGGGCGAGGAGTGGAAGAGCGAGAACGGCAACGTCGACGCGCTGACCGACCAACTCCTCGCCGACAAGGGCGAGTACCGCTGGGTCAACCACACCTACACGCACCCCTTCCTCGGCTGCGTCCAGGACACCAGCACCGTGCCGTGGAGCTGCGCGAAGAACGCCGACGGCTCGACCCGGTACGTGAGCCGCGCCGACATCTCGGCGGAGATCAGCGCCAACAACCTGTGGGCGGCGAGCCACGGACTGCCCGTCGACATCAGCGAGTTGGTGACCGGCGAGCACTCGGGCCTCAAGTCCCTGCCGCAGCAGCCGGACGACAACCCGAACCTCGCGGGCGCCCTCGCGGACAACGGCGTCGACTGGACCGCCTCCGACAACTCCCGTGAACCGCAGCAGCGTTCGGTGGGCGGCACCCTGACCGTGCCCCGCTACCCGATGAACGTGTACTACAACGTCGGCACGGCCGAGGAGATCACCGACGAGTACAACTGGATCTACACCTCGAAGGCCGACGGCGGCAGCGGCATCTGCGAGAACAACCCCACGTCGACCTGCCTCGACGACCCGCTCGACACGGCGACCGGCTTCGAGTCGTACATCCTCCCGCAGGAGGCCCGCACGGCCCTCGGCCACGCCGTGGGCAACGACCCGCGCCCGCACTACGTGCACCAGTCCAACCTGGCCGAGGACCGGCTGCTCTACCCGGTCCTGGACAAGGTGCTCGCCGACTACCGCGCGCTCTACGCCGACAACGCCCCGCTGGAGAACCCCCGGCAGAGCACCATCGGCACCGAGCTGAAGCGCCGCGCCGCCTGGCAGGAGGCCGTCGCCGACGGTGACGTCACGGCGTACCGCGTCGGCACGACCGTCACCGTCGACGCCCCGTCCGGGACCCGGATCCCGGTGACCGCACCCGAAGGGACACTCAAGCAACTCCTGCTCGGCACCACCGCGTTCGGGACGCCGTACGCGGGGGAGCGCTCGGCCTGGACCACGCCGGACGCTCTGCAGACAGCCCTCACCCTGAGACTGCCCGCATAACGGAGACAAGCGCCGCAGCACGACGCGCGCCCCGGCCAAGACCGGCCGGGGCGCGCCACCGAGCCGTAAGAAATGTTCCAGGGGGGAACACGCATGATGAGCACAGGCCGTCATGTCACCATGCTCACGGAGGGCACGTATCCACTGGTCCACGGCGGCGTCAGCACCTGGTGCGACCAGCTCGTGAAGGGGATGCCCGAAGTCGGGTTCAACGTCGTCTCGCTCGCCGGCAACGGTCGTGAACCCGTGACCTGGGAGCTGCCGGACAACGTCTACCAGCACACGTCCGTACCGCTGTGGGGCACGCTGCAGGGATCCCGGCGCGCACCGCGCGGCCCGGCCCGCCGCCGCTTCATCGACACCTACGAGCGGTTCCTGCTGTCCTTCCTGGACCCCGAGGCGCACTGCGACTTCGGCGAGGCCTTCTACGAACTGGCCCAACTCGCCCGTGACGGACGGCTGTCGGCGGCTCTGCGCACCGAGGCGGCGCTGCGCTCCCTGATGTGGATCTGGACCATGCCGCATCTTCAGATCGCCCAGGCCTGCCCCACCGTGCACGACGCGCTGACCGCCACCGACCTGCTGGAGCACGCGCTGCGCCCGCTGGGCGTCCGGCTGCCCGAGAACTCCGTCTCGCACGCCACCGGCAGCGGTCTGGCCACCCTTCCCGCCCTGGCCGCACGGCAGTTGGACGGCATCCCGTTCCTCCTGACCGAGCACGGCATCTATCTGCGCGAGCGCTACCTCGGCTACCGCAGCGACGCACAGCGCTGGCCCGTCAAGGCCCTGATGCTCGGCTTCTACCGCGAGCTCAACACCCTCGGCTACAAGGCGGCCGACCTGATCACCCCGTGCAACCAGTACAACCGCCGCTGGGAAGAGCGCGGCGGCGCCGACCCCGACAAGATCCGTACCGTCTACAACGGCGTCGACCCCGCCGCCTTTCCGCACGCCGGACCCGAGCCGGACGTACCCACGCTCACCTGGTGCGGCCGCGTCGACCCGATCAAGGATCTCGAAACGCTGCTACGCGCGTACGCCATGGTGCGCGCCGAACTCCCCGAGACCAGGCTGCGGTTGTTCGGCCCGGTGCCGCCCGGCGGAGAGGCCTACAAGACCAGGCTGGAGAAGCTCGCCGCCGAACTCGGCGTCACGGACGGGCTCACCTTCGAGGGCCGGATCAGCGAGGTGTGGCGGGCCTACGCGGCCGGGCACGTCGTGATGCTCTCCTCCATCTCGGAGGGCTTCCCCTTCTCGATCATCGAGGCCATGTCGTGCGGCCGGACCACGGTCTCCACCGACGTGGGCGGCGTCAGCGAGGCGGTCGGCGACACCGGGCTCGTGGTACCGCCGCGCGAGCCCGAGAAGATGGCCGCCGCCGCGCTCGTCCTGCTGCGGGACGACGAACGACGCCTGGAGCTGGGCCAGTTGTCCCGCCAGCGCGTCATCGAGCGCTTCACGCTCCGCCGCTCCGTGGACGCCTTCCGGACCATCTACCAGGAGCTCGCGGGCCTGCCCGAGGTGTACGAGCCCACGCTGGAGACCGTCGCCGACTGGACCCTCGAACTGCGCGACCCCTGGTACCAGGCCGTCGCGACGGACGGGACCGGCTGGTGAGCGGATCGATCCGGATGCCGCCCGGCTCGCGGCCCGACACCCTGCCCTACGTGCCGCGCCAACGCCGTCCCAGCTGGGCGGAGCCCGACCCGGTGGACGAACTCGCCAAGCGGCTCGAGGACTTCATAGCCGCCGCCGTCCACCCGGACGAGATAGCCGCACTCCTGGAGTCCGACGGCATGTCGGACGACCAGATACGCGAGAAGTACGGCTGCAAGGACTCCTTCTCGCTCGCCGAGGAGCTGTACGAGCGGGTCGAGCGCCGCCATCCCGAACCCCCGGGACCGGCCCACGACCCCTGGCAGATAGGCCTGCTGGGCTGCCTGTTGAGAGGTGTCGTCTTCGCCCTGCCCGGCCTCGGCTACGTCCTCGGAGCCCCTCTCCTCGCGGGCCCGCAGGACGGCCTCGGGCTCCCCGCGGGTACGGTCCCGCTGCTGGCCGGCGCCCTGTGCGGCTGGACGTGGAACCAGGGGCTCGCCCACCGGGCCTACTCCTGGCTGGGGTTGGGCGACAAGGCGGCCTCCCGCCGTTCGCTCCTCGTCGGGGCACCCATGGGCGCCCTGCTCGGCTCGCTCGTCGCACTCGCGGTCGCCCCCGGCCACCTCGGCGCGGTCGCCTTCGCCGCCGGCCAGTCCTGCTACCTCGCGGCGGCCACCGTACTGCTGGTGATGGGCCGTGAACGGGCCCTGCTGGCCGCCCTGTTGCCCATGGCGGCCGGTGCCCTGCTGGCGATGGCCCAGCCGGTCCCCGAGGCCGCGAGACTGGCCCTGCTGCTCGGCTCGCTCGGCATCGTCGGCGCGCTCGCCGCGATCGAAGTCGCCCCGGCCGTACGGCAGTCGGGGGACGGGAAGCGGATCGGCTGGTCCGCCGGGTTCGCGGCCCTGCTGCCCTTCGGCGGCGGGCATGAGATCAAACGGCCGCGCAGCGCCTCGCCCTGGCTCGCCGGTTCCCTGCCGTACGCCTTCTTCGGCCTCGGCAGCGGCGTCCTCGTCGTGTTCGTGGCGCTCGGTGACGTGCTGGCCGACGGGTCGTCGACCGCCGCGGTCGCCGCCCCGGCCGCCGTGGCGCTCACGCTGAGCATGGGGCCCGCCGAGTGGCTGCTCTACCGGTTCCGCAGCGGAAGCCTCGCCGGACTGCGCTCCAGCAGCACCTCGCGCGAGTTCTTGCGGACCACCGCGGGCACCCTCGTCAAATGCCTCAGCGCCTACCTCGCCGTACTGTTCCTGCTGAGCCTCGCCACGGCCGCCCTCTGGCCGCACGCGCCCGGCCTGAGCGGTGTACGCCTGACGGCCCTGCTGCTGCTCGGCGTCGTCCTCTGGACCGGCCTGCTGCTCCAGTCGTTCGGCGCCGTCCTGAGCGCCGCCGTGGTCTGCTGCGCCGCGGGGCTCGCCCAGGCCGGGGCGCTCCTCGCGGACGGGGTGAGCCCGCACCTGGTCGGTCTCGTCGTGTACGGCGCCGCCGCCGCGGTGCTGGCGACCCTGGTCTGTTGGCAACTGGGAAGGGCAACGGCCCACAGATGAGCACCCTCCTCGTCCCGTATTACGAGCACCCGTCCGTCCGCCCCGCCGAATGGGAGGCGATCGTCGAGGCCGCGCCCCGCCTCTACGGGGTCGTACTGAACCCGGCCAGCGGCCCCGGTGAGCGCCTCGACCCGGCCTTCGCCGAGGTCGCCGAGCGGCTGCGGGAGAGGGACGTCCGGGTGCTCGGCTACACGGACACCGACTACGGCCGCAGGCCGCGCACGGAGGTCGTCCGGGACCTCGCGCGGTACCGCGACTGGTACGGCGTGGACGGCGCCTTCTTCGACCAGGTCGCGTCGGGCCTGGGCGACTTCGGCCACTACCAGCGGCTCGCCTCGTCGGCCTGGGGCGCGGGCTGCACCACCATCACCCTCAACCACGGGGCGCCGCCGCATCCCGCGTACGCCCGCCTCGCCGACGTCCTCGTCACCTTCGAGGGCCCGTGGGAGACCTACCGCGGCCTCCGTCCCGCCCCCTTCACGGCCGGCCGCACCCGCCAGTGCCACCTCGTCCACGGAGTGCCCCCGGGCGCCCCCGTGAGCGACCTGGCCCGCGCACGCGGTGCCACAGTCCACTGCGCGGTCCCGGGCGAGGGGGCCCACCCGTGGGGCACGCTGCCACATGCCTTGCAGGCGGGCTGAGTTCTTCGTCTGCGGGTGGGTGAGGGCTGGGGTTTGCGCAGTTCCCCGCGCCCCTGGGTGGGTGGGGCTGGGCCTCGTGAATTGGGTGCGGGTGGGTGAGGGCTGAGGTCGCGCAGTTCCCCGCGCCCCTGGGTGGGTGGGGCTGGCCCCGTGTATTAGGTGCGGGTCGGTTTGTGCTGAGCGCGCAGTTCCCCGCGCCCCTAAAAGCGGGGCTGCGCCCCGGCTTTTGTCTCTTTGGGGGCGCGGGGAACCGCGCACTCGGTCACGGACTGACCCGCACGTCGCAATCCACCGATACCCCCACTCACCCCAGGGGCGCGAGGAACCGCGCACTCAGACACGGACCGACCTCCACGTGGCATCCACCGGAACTCTCACCCACCCCAGGGGCGCGGGGAACCGCGCACTCACACACGGACCGACCTCCACGTCACAATCCACCGACCGCCCCACCCACCTCAGGGGCGCGGGGAACTGCGCAACCCCAGCCCCCACCCACCCGCACCGTCATCCCACAGCAAGAACCACCAGCGCCGCCGTACCGGCAGTTTCGGCCAATCCTCCGAACACGTCTCCGGTGACCCCGCCGAACCGGCGAACACAGTGCCGAAGGAGCAGCTCGGCGCACCCGCACGCGGCGACCACGGCGACCACCCCCAGCACGAGCCCGTACGTCCCGAAAAACAACCCCGCCCCCGCCACGACGGCGACCACACCGCCAGCCACCAGCCCAGCCCCCCGCAGGGGCACCGTCCCCGCGACCACCGCCCCCAACCCCTCCGGCCGAGCCGCCGGCACGCCGACCCGCGCGGCGAGCGTGAGGGCGAGACGGGCCGCGACCGCCGACACGACGGCCGCGAAGGCCCCCCGCCCCCAAGAGGCCCCGTACGCCTCCGCAAGCGCCGCCACCTGGGCGAACAGTACGAACACGAGGGTGATGACGCCGAACGGCCCGATGTCCGACTGCTTCATGATGCGCAGCGCGTCCTCGGCCGGCTTGCCGCTGCCCAGGCCGTCGGCGGTGTCGGCGAGCCCGTCGAGATGGAGGCCGCGCGTCAGGGCGGCAGGCACGGCGGCGGAGGCCACGGCCGCGAGCAGCGGCCCCGCGCCGAGGACCAGCAGGAACAGCCCGAGCGCCGCGGCGGCGAGACCCACGACCAGCCCGGCGACGGGCGCGCACAGCATCCCGGCCCGCGCGGCCCCGCGGTCCCACCGCGTCACCTCGACCGGCAGCACGGTGAGCGTGCCGAAGGCGAAACGGAGGCCGTCGGACCAGGAGGTCCCGGGAGTTTCCGGCGAGGGCTTGGACACCGGCGCAGGTTACCCGGCGGCCCGGAAGCCGCCCACGGCAGCCGCGGATAAAGTGCGCACATGGGGCATTGGTGGACACGGAACATCACCGAACCGGGAAAGCTGCCGCTGCTGCTGGCGCTCTCCTCCTTCGTACTGACCTTTGTGATCACCCGGATCGTCGTCCGGATGATCCGCGCGGGCAAGGGCCCCTTCGGCAACGTCGAGGCCGGCGGTGTCCACATCCACCACGTGGTCCCCGGAATCGTCCTGACCGTGCTCGGCGGCTTCGGCGCCGTGGCGAGCGGCCGGCACGGCTTCGGCTCGGCCGCGTTCGCCGTGGTGTTCGGCATCGGCGCGGGCCTCGTCCTCGACGAGTTCGCGCTGATCCTGCACCTCGACGACGTCTACTGGAGCGAGGAGGGCCGCCAGAGCGTCGAGGTCGTGGTGGTCACGGCGGCCTTGGTGGGCCTGATGCTCAGCGGTTTCCTGCCGTTCGGCGTCAACGACCTCACCGAGGACGAACTGCAGGACCGCGCGGGCGTCATCGTGAGCATGGGGCTGAACTTCTTCATCTCGCTGCTGGCCCTGAGCAAGGGCAAGGCACGTATGGCGATCTTCGGCGTGATCGTCCCGCTCGTCGCCCTGGTCGGCGCGATCCGCCTCGCCCGCCCCGACTCGCCGTGGGCCAGGCGCTTCTACCGCAAACGGCACCGGGCCCGGGCCAAGGCCCGGCTGCGGGCCTACCACCACGACCGCCGCTGGTCGGGCCCCCGCCGCAAGGTTCAGGACTGGATCGGCGGCAAACCGGACCCGGAACCCGTCCGGTCCCTGCCCGGCGGCCGGTGACGCAGCTCGGAGATCCCGCACAGCACCAGCACGGCCGCGATCGCGGCCAGATGCTCCCTGCCCGCCAGGTTCTCCTTGAGCAGCACCTCCACCACCATGGCCGCGACGACGACCCCCGCGGTGACGTACGCCCGATACCGCCAGCAGAGGAAGACCGCGAGCCCGACCACGGCCGCCGACGGCCCGGTGTCCACGACCAGCGAGTCCGAGGCGGGCAGCCCCAGAAACCGGTGCGGGCCCAGCGCGATGCCCACGCGCGCGTAGAGGGTGCCGGCCAGCGTGGCGACGTACGCGATGACGAGCGTGCGCCACTTGCCCAGACAGATCTCGGCGATCCCGAACACGAGCAGGATCTGCGCGAGCGCACCCCAGACGGGCAGGTCGAGGGCCGGTACGAAGAGGGAGAGCGGGGTGCGCAGAAGGGCCAGCCAGAGCGGGTCCTCGGCACGGACGGCACCGATGTTCTGGACGAACTGGTAGCCCCACGGCTGGTTCTGCACGTACTGCGTGAGCGCCGTCAGGCACACCGCGGCGACCGTCATGGGGATCGCCCGCCAACCTCGCTCGACGAGACCCGCGCGCACGGCCGCGTACAGCGGGCCCCATTCGGCGCGGGCCAGCCGGGCGAGGGTGCTCATGGGCGGGCGCCGCTCTGTGCGCGTGTGCTCATGAGCGGGCGACTACTGGGCCGTGCGTACTCATCTGTGCGACTCCAAGTGCTTGCGGTGCAGCCACTTCGGCAGGCCCGGCGCCTCCAGGAACCCCTCCGCGCGGGCCGCGGCGATGCCGATGCGCGGCAGGTCACCGCTCTTCTCGAAGAGCAGGAACCGCGGTTCCCAGATGGGCCGGTACTTGGCGTTGGCGCGGTACAGCGACTCGATCTGCCACCAGCGCGAGAAGAAGCTGAGCAGTGACCTCCACAGCCGCAGTACCGGGCCCGCGCCGAGACGCGCGCCACGTTCGAAGACGGAACGGAACATCGCGAAGTTGAGCGAGACCTGCGTGATCCCGATCTCGGGGGCCCGCTGGAGGAGCTGGATGACCATGAACTCCATCAGCCCGTTCTCGGAGTCCCGGTCCCGCCGCATGAGGTCGAGGGAGAGCCCGTGCGGTCCCCAGGGCACGAAGGAGAGCACCGCTCTCAGTTCGTCCGTGCCTTCCCCCGCCCGGCTCTGCGTGCATTCGAGCATCACGCACCGGCCGTCGTCCGGATCCCCGAGCCGCCCCAGCGCCATGCTGAAACCCCGCTCGGTCGCCCCGTCCCGCCAGTCGTCGGCCCGCTTCAGCAGGTACGCCATCTCGTCGGCCGGGATGTCCTCGTGCCGCCGGACGCGGACCTGGTAGCCCGCGCGCTGGACGCGGTTGTAGGCCTGGCGGACGGTCCGCATGGCCCGCCCGTCGAGCGTGAACTCGGCCGTCTCGACGATCGCCTCGTCGCCGAGCTCCAGCGCGTCGAGGCCATGGCGTGCGTAGATGGTCCCCGCCTCCTCGCTCGCGCCCATCACCGCCGGGATCCAGCCGTGGGCGCGCGCCTCGGCGAGCCAGGGGTCGATGGCGCCCGGCCACGCCTCGGGATCGCCGATCGGGTCGCCGGAGGCCAGTGAGACACCGCTCACCACGCGGTAGACGACGGCCGCCTTGCCGGTCGGCGACCACACCACGCTCTTCTCGCGGCGCAGCGCGAAGTAGCCGAGGGAGTCGCGGTCGCCGTTCCGGTCGAGCAGCGCCCGCAGCCGCTCCTCGTCGCCCTCGGTGAGCGGGTCGACGGCACGGCGGGAACGGAAGGCCGCGTAGAAGACGGCCAGCACCAGCAGGGTGCTGAGCACGTTGATGGTGACGTTCGCCCAGTTGGGAGTGGTGATCCCGGGGAGGCGGGCGTCGTCGGCGGCGACCGAGATCAGCCGCAGGGTGCCGTAGCGCCAGCGGTCGGCGAAGGTCGAACGCTGGGCGTCGTGCGCGTCGTTCGTGACGGTCACCAGGAGCGCGGCGAGCAGCGAGCAGAGCAGCAGTCCGCCGACCGCGACGGCCGCCGCCAGCTTCGGGTTCGAGCGGTCGCCCTTCGCGTAGAACTCGCGCCGGCCGACGAAGAGGGATGCCACGAAGGCGGCCGTCAGGGCGAGGGAGATCCAGTTCTGCGGGTACTCGCGGATCTCCGGGAACACCATCGCGAAGGCGAACAGCAGCAGGAAGAGCCCGCTGAGTACGAGGTTGAGGATCCAGGCGGCTCGTTTGCGGCGGCGCATCGTGATCGCCAGGAACATCGTGAACGCACCCGACGCGAAGCCTGCCGTCAGGAGGTACGGGGTGAAGTAGTTCTCGGTGTTGTGGCGGCGCACGTCCTGGCCGAGGGAGACCCAGACGGCGCTCAGGAAGTTGAGGAACGCGACGAGGCGGAGGTACCAGACGGCGAACGAGGCGGCTCGCCGTGAGGCGGGGGTGGTCGGGCGGGCGGCGTCGCCTGTGCGGGCGGGGGCCCGCGTTGGCTCCGGAGCCGGGGTTTGCTTGACGGCGGTTCGGGCGCTTCCCATGAAACTGGATCATATGGGGCACTACGGTGTGTGAGCGTCTATGGGGAGCGGTGGTTCGGTCGGGGGCGGGTGCGGGTGAGTCGGGGGTGCCCGCGCAGTTCCCCGCGCCCCTGAAAGCAGGGGCTGCGCCCCATGCTTTTGTCTTTTAAGGGGCGCGGGGAACTGCGCGAGCAACCCCAACCGGCCCGCGCCCGACGAACTACCCCAGCCGCTATTCCTTCTCGGGGGCCTCGGGGGCCTCGGGGGCCTCGGGGTCCTCGGGGTCCTCGGAGCCCTCCGCACTCTCCGGCAGCTCCGCCGCCAAGGCAGCCGCGGCCTGAACCAGGGGCAGCGCGAGCAGCGCCCCCGCTCCCTCCGCGACCGTCACCCCATGGTCGAGCAGCGGCTCGAGTGCCATGCGGTCGAACGCCTTCGCCTGGGCGGGCTCACCACTGGTCTGCCCCGCCAGCCACCAGTCCGGTGCCCGGAAGGCGACCCGCTGCCCGACCAGCGCACAGGCCGCGGACACGACCCCGTCGAGGATCACGGGAGTCTTCCGCGCGGCGCTCTGCAGCAGGAACCCGGTGATCGCGGCAAGATCAGCCCCGCCCACCGCGGCGAGCAACTGCAGCTGATCCCCGAGCACGGGCCGGGCCCGGCGCAGGGCGTCGCGAACCGCCGCGCACTTCCGCATCCAGGCGAGGTCGTCGATGGCCCGCCCGCCGCGCCCGGTGACGACCGACGCGTCGGTGCCGCACAGCGCCGCGATCAGCACGGCCGCGGCGGTGGTCCCGCCGACACTCACATCGCCGAGCACGACGAGATCGGTCCCGGAGTCCGCCTCCTCGTCCGCGACGGCGACCCCCGCGAGGAAGGCGGCCTCCGCCTCCTCCAGGGTCAGCGCGTCCTCCACGTCGATCCGCCCGGAGCCGCGCCGCACCCGGTGCCGTACGACCTCGTCGGGCAGGCTCTCCGGCTCGCAGTCGAGCGCCATGTCCACCACGCGCACGGGCACACCGAGCCGCCGGGCCAGTACGGAGACGGGGCTCGAACCGTCGAGCACGGCGCGCACCAGCTCGTCCGCGCTCCCCGCGGGCCGCGCCGACACCCCCAGTGAGGCGATCCCGTGGTCGCCCGCGAACAGCACCACGCGCGGACGCTCGATCGCCCGCACCGGCACGGCCGACTGTGCGGCCGCCAGCCACTCACCGAGGTCATCGAGGCGCCCCAAAGCCCCGGGCGGCACGACCTGCCGCTCCCGGCGCGCCTCGGCGTCACGGCGCACACCGCCGTCGGGGCGCTCGATCAGATCGGTGAAGTCGTCGAGATTAAGCGAGCTCATTCGCCGAACAGTACCGGCAGTGATCGGGCCGGTCTCCTGACGGTCGGTCAGTGCGCTGCACCGGGTCGTTGCATCGAAGATCGCTATCCCATACGTTCCGGTTTGCAGTGGATTGTCATACCGGTTTGTATCGACCGGTAGTAGCTCATATCAGCCTCTACAGGGTCGTACCGCGTCGGACCGGCAGGAGCAGACAGACCATGCCCCCCACACCTGCAACGCCCCCCACACCCGCAACACCCCCTACACCTCCCGGGGCCGTCACACCCCCCACGCCTCCCGCCCAGCAGACCGTCGCCAGGCGCCGCGCCGCGTACCTCAGTGAACTCGCCCAGGGCACCGACCACTTCCACGAGCCCCGCCGGCCCGACTGCCCCTGGTGCGGCTCCCGGCGGCTGCGCACCCGTCTGCGCACCCCGGACCTGCTCCAGCACAAGCCCGGCACCTTCGTCGTCGACGAGTGCGAGGACTGCGCCCACGCCTTCCAGAACCCCCGCCTCACCGCCGAGGGCCTGGCCTTCTACTACCGGGACTTCTACGAGGGCCACGAGCACCACGACACCCACGAGGGCTTCGCCGAGCGGATCCTGCGCGCCCGCGCCGGACGCAGACGCCACGAGGCCGCCGCCCGCGCGATGCTCCCGTACCCCGAACCCGAGAGCTGGCTGGACGTCGGCACCGGCCACGGCCACTTCCCGGCGGCGGCCAAGGAGTTGTACACGTACACGTCCTTCGACGGGCTCGACCCCACCTCGCGCGTCGAGGAGGCGCGGACGGCGGGCCGGGTCGAGGAGGCGCACCACGGCCGGCTGCCCGACCTGGTCGACCGGCTGCGCGCCCGCTACGACGTGGTCAGCATGTTCCACCACCTGGAGCACAGCCCCGACCCGCGCGAGGAACTGCGTGCCGCACTCGCCGTACTGCGCCCCGGCGGGCATCTGCTCGTCGAAGTCCCGGACCCGGACTGCGCGTTCGGCGCGCTGCTCGGCAAGTGGTGGGTGTCCTACTGCCAGCCGCAGCACCTCCACCTCATGCCGCTGCGCAACCTCCTCGACGAACTCGACGAGCTCGGCTGCACGGTCGTCTCCACCGACCGCCGCGAACCCCACATCCCGTACGACCTGACGGGCGCCCTCGCGCTGGCGATCGGCAACCGGCTGCCGGGCGGCGACGAGCCCTGGCGCCCGAGCCCGCCGACCGACCTCCAGCGCACCCTCCGTACGGCCCTGACCCGGGCCACCACCCCGCTGCTGGCCTCCGCCTTCGCCCTGGACCACGTCCTGGCCCCGATTCTGCGCCGCACCCGCTTCTCGAACGCGTACCGGATCATCGCCCGCAAGACGGCGGGCAGGCACACCCCCCGCCCTCCGGTCTCCTAGCCCTTCGGAGTTCCGGCCCTTCGACCCCTAGCCCTTCAGGGTGAGTGCCTGCCCCGCCACCACCAGCAGCACGTGCTCGCACTCGGTCGCGAACGCCGCGTTGAGGCGGCCGAGTTCGTCGCGGTAGCGGCGGCCGGAGGGGGTGGCGGGCACGATGCCGGAGCCGACCTCGTTGGAGACGGCGACCACCGTGCGGCGGGTCTCGCGGACGGCGGCCGTCAGCTCCTCCACCCGGGCCCGCAGCGCCCGCTCACCGCCACCGCCCCACTCGTCGTCGTCCCACGCGTTCACCGAGTCCATCGCGTCCGTCAGCCACAACGACAGACAGTCGACGAGCAGCGGCGCCCCCTCGTCCTTCAGCAGGGGCACGAGGTCACAGGTCTCGGTGGTACGCCAGGAGCCGGGCCGCCGCTCACGATGGGCGTGCACCCGGGCGGCCCACTCGCCGTCCCCGTTCCGCGTCCCGCCGGTGGCCACGTACAGCACCTCGGGGAAGGCCTCCAGGCGCCGCTCGGCCTCCACCGACTTCCCGGACCTGGCCCCGCCGAGCACCAGAGTCCGCCTGGGTACGTCGGGCACGTCCTCGTACACCCCGACGGTCAGCGTCGTACCGTCCGGCACCGCCCGCGCCCCCGCCGCCGCGAGGCGTCGCGTCAGCTCCCGGCCGGGCGGCACGTCGTGGTCGAGGTGCACCGCGATCACGTCCGTGGCAGGCCCGACGGCCCCCGCCACCCGCAGCCGGGCCAAGGCGTCCGGCCGCCCCACCACATCGGCGAGCACCATGTCGTACGCCCCGGCCGCCTCCTCGAGACCCGCGGGCGCCGCGCCCGGCGGCAGATACAGCAGCCGCTGCCCGTCGGGCCCCGTCACCGCGTACCCGGTGCCCGGCGCGTCCATCGGCAGCGCCCGCACCCGATGCCCCGTCAGCAGCGCCAGCTCCCGCCCGTCCGGCACCCGCCCCGGCTGCGGCAGCCCCGCCGGCACCTCCACCGCGGGCCCGTTGTGCGGATGCGACAACAACACCTGCCGCACCCCGCCCAAGGACCGGCCGGCCCGGGCCGCGGCGAAGGCCGCCCCGGGCGTCAGATCCACCAACAACGCCCCGTCGACCAACAAGGCGGTGGCCGCCCGCGCATCCACACCCAGCGCCACCGCACAAGCGGCACAGGGACAGTCGGGCCGAGGCAGTCCCGCGGGCCCACCGGTACCAAGCAAAGTCACTTCCACGGATCTGATTTTCCCGCGTCAACACGGCTTGTGCCCGTCAGGGGGTACACGGGAGCGCGTCCCTTCAGGGCGCGGGGCTGTGACATTCGCGGTCCGCCGTGGGGCGCGACAAGCCCCCGCCAACCCGCAGACAGCACACAACGGTTCACGACCTGCACCTTTGAACACCGCACAACCACCGGACCGCCTAGGCTTCAGGGCGAGAGCCCGATCTTGCTGGGAACTTTGGGAGGCTGACATGGCGGCATGGACGTGGCGGTTCGAGAAGGCCGACGGGACGGAAGTCCAGCCCGCGGTCCAGCCCGAGGAGTTCACCACCCAGGGCGACGCGGAGTCCTGGCTCGGCGAACACTGGAAGGCGCTGGCCGAGGCGGGGGCGGACCAGGTCCGGCTCTCCGAGGACGCCACGGAGATCTACGGTCCGATGAGCCTGCACGCCGAGGCTTCCTAGGGTCCCGTAGCCCATACGCGTGAGGGCCGCGGCCGTACGAACGACCGCGGCCCCTCCGCAGCCCGCCTTCACCACCCGTCTCCACCACCCGCCGAAGGCCGTGCCACGGCCGGCCGCTCGCCGGGTCACTGCTCGCCGAGCGTCACCTCGGCGCTCTTCTCGTCACCGTCGCGGGTGTACGTCACTTGCACCTTCCCGCCCGGCTTCTCGGCCGCGAGCGCCTCGGAGAGCGAGGTGATCGTGGTGATCCCGGTGTCACCCAGCTCGGTGATGACGTCCCCGCGCTCGATCCCCGCGTTCGCGGCCGCGCCGCCGTCCTTGACCTCGACCACCGCGACCCCGGCGGGCTGGTAGTCGGCGCCCACCACGGTCCGGGCGGTGATGCCGAGCGCGGCCCGTCCCGAATCGGTGACCCTGCCGTCCTCGACGATCTGGTCGGCGACCGTACGCACCATCGACGCGGGAATCGCGAAGCCGATGCCGGGTGCCGCGTCCTCGCCCATGCCGGGATCGGTCGCGGCGAGCGTCGGGATGCCGATGACCTGCCCGTCGAGGTCGACGAGGGCGCCACCGCTGTTGCCCGGGTTGATCGCGGCCGACGTCTGCACCATGTTGGCGATGGTGGCGCCCGTCCCGCCGTCCGTACTGCCCTCGCTGACGGTGCGTCCGGTCGCCGACACGATGCCCTGGGTGACGCTGGACGACAGCCCGAGCGGCGAGCCCATCGCCAGCACGATCTGGCCGACGTCCACCTTCGAGGAGTCCCCGAACTCGGCCGCCTTGAGCCCCTCCGGCTTCCGGTCCAGCTTGATGACCGCGAGATCCTGCTGCGGGTACGTGGAGACGAGCTTCGCGGTCAGCTCGTCCTCGTTGTTGGCCGTCGTCACCTTGAAGGTCTTCTCGTCCCCGACCACATGCGCGTTCGTGACGATGTGCCCCTTGTCGTCGTACACGACCCCGGAGCCCAGATCACTGGTCGCCTGGATCTGCACGACCGACGGCAGGACGTCCTTGATCACCTTCTGGTAGTCGTCCTGCAGATCGTTCGCGGCCCGGGGAGCGGCGGCCCGGGCGGCCTTGGTGCCACCCTCGCTCCCGGTCGACGCCCCACCGCCGGAACACCCGCCGAGCAGAACCACGCAGCAGCCGGCGATCAAGGGAAGGACACGGGCGAGGGCGCGGCCACGGGGCCGGGCGGGCGGCGACGCAACATCCATGCCCCGAGTCTTGCCTCGGGGAGGCAGGTCCGGCCTGCGGTGCGGGGCCGAACAGGGGGTTCTCAGCCCCGTACGCCGCACAGGTGAAGCAGGGCCGCCACGCGGCGGTACGGATCGGTCCGCCCGGCCCGCTCCTCGGCGGCCAGCAGCGTCTCCACGTCGTCCGGGACGGCCGCGTCGTCGGCCGCGGTGTCCGTGAAGACCCGCACCCCGTACCAGGCGTGCAGCGGCGCCCCGATCCCGGCGAGCGTGCCGGTGAGCGCGTCGAGCCGGTCGGCCCGTACGTCGAGTCCGAGGCGGTTCGTGTACGCGCTGGTGTCGAAGGACGCCAGGGTGTCCGCCCAGTCGCCGGCCAGCCCCGGCCGCATGGCCAGCGCGTCGGCGTTCCGTACGAGCAGGGAGAGCAGTCCGCCGGGGGCCAGCATCCGGGCGAGCCCGGCGAGGAGGGGGTCGGGCTCCTCGACGTACATCAGCACGCCGTGGCAGAGCACCACGTCGAAGCTGCCCGGCAGGAAGTGGACGCCGGTGTCCCGCCCGTCGCTCTCGACGAGCCGCACACGGCTGCGGATCCCCTCCGGCTCGGCGGCGAGGCTCTCACGTGCGACGGCGATCATCGTGGAGTCCTGCTCGACCCCCGTGACCTGATGCCCGGCCCGGGCCAGCCGCAGCGCCTGCGTGCCCTGGCCCATGCCCACGTCGAGCACACGCAGCCGCTGCCCGACGGGGAACCGCCCGGCTATCTGCTCGTCGAGCTGCCGGGCGACCAGTTCCTGTCGTACGACATCACGCAGGCCGCCCAGCTTGCTCAGCCAGGCTTCGGCCGCGCCCCCCGTGAAAGATCCCGCGCTCAGGGCCGCTCTCCGCGCTTGACCTGCGGCTTCGGCAGCCGGAGGCGACGCATCTGGAGGCTGCGCATCAGCGCGTAGGCGACCGCGCCGCGCTTGGGCTCGTCCGGGAAGCGCGCGTTGAGCTGCTTCTTCATGCGGATCGCGATACCGATCGAGTCGACCACGATCATCACGATCACGAAGAGCCACAGCAGCAGCGCCACGTTCTGCAGCTGGGCGATCTGGACCATGCTCAGGACGAGGATGATCACCGCCAGCGGCAGGAAGAACTCGGCGATGCAGAACCGCGAGTCGATGAAGTCGCGCGCGAACTTGCGCACGGGGCCCTTGTCACGGGCGGGCAGATAGCGCTCGTCCCCACTGGCCAGCGCTTCGCGCTGCTTCGCCATCTGGGTACGGCGATCGTCACGCTGCCGCTTGGCGGCCTCCTTGCGCGTCGTCGGCGTATTGGCCACGCTGCGGCGCTGGGACTGGGCCTCACTGCGCTTGGGCGTGGGCCGACCCTTGGGGGCCTGCGGGTCACGGGGCTGAGTGGAGTCGGTCAGCGCCTTGTCGGCGGGGGCCTTCTCATCCTTGGCACGGCTACGGAACACAAAACCCAAGGGTAATGGGTACGGAGGCATGGACGTCAGCCGAGTGGGGAACGATCCGGCAACACCGGTCGTCTGTAGGGGGACAAGGGAGCCTGAAAAGGGGTGGCTGCCCAGGGTTCTCCGGGCCGACCCCGGGACGAACCCCGGGGGACACCTACTCCCTACGCCGGAGCAAGATCATTCACAGTCGTCCTTGGGGATGAGCGCATCCGTCCCCGAACAGTGCGGTAATGGATGCAGGGCCCGTACTGTGGGTTCTGTTGCAGTCGCTGGAGCTGGAGTCCGTCAGAAGGGGGCGCGCGAAGCCCATGAGCGGTGTCATGAAGCGTATGGGGATGATCTTCCGCGCGAAGGCGAACAAGGCCCTTGACCGGGCCGAGGACCCGCGCGAAACCCTCGACTACTCGTACCAGAAGCAGCTGGAGCTGCTGCAGAAGGTGCGCAGGGGAGTCGCCGATGTGGCGACCTCCCGCAAGCGCCTGGAGCTGCAGCTGAACCAGCTCCAGAACCAGTCCTCCAAGCTGGAGGACCAGGGCCGCAAGGCGCTCGCGCTCGGCCGTGAGGACCTGGCCCGTGAGGCGCTGTCGCGCCGTGCCGCGCTCCAGCAGCAGGTCACCGACCTGGAGACGCAGCACCAGACCCTCCAGGGCGAGGAGGAGAAGCTCACCCTCGCGGCGCAGCGGCTCCAGGCCAAGGTCGACGCCTTCCGGACCAAGAAGGAAACGATCAAGGCGACGTACACGGCCGCCCAGGCGCAGACCCGCATCGGCGAGGCCTTCTCGGGCATCTCCGAGGAGATGGGCGACGTCGGCATGGCCATTCAGCGCGCCGAGGACAAGACCGCGCAGCTCCAGGCGCGTGCCGGTGCCATCGACGAGCTGCTCGCCTCCGGCGCCCTCGACGACTCCTCCGGGCTCGCCAAGGACGACATCCAGACCGAGCTCGACCGGCTCTCCGGCGGCACGGACGTGGAGCTGGAGCTCCAGCGGATGAAGGCCGAGCTGGCCGGCGGGTCCTCCTCCCAGCAGGCGATCGAGGGCGGCAAGGACCAGACTCAGTCCCAGCAGCAGCCGCAGGACACTCCGCGCTTCGACAAGCAGTAGCAGTAGCCGCAGGCAGTAGTCCCACGCCGAGGAGGGCGTCATGATCGTACGGATCATGGGGGAGGGACAGGTGAGGCTGGACGACGGCCACCTCACCGAACTGAACAAGCTGGACGACGAGCTCCTCGCGGAGATGGAGTCCGGTGACGAGGAGGGCTTCCGGCGCACGCTGGGGGCGCTCCTCGACGCGGTCCGTCGCCTCGGCACGCCACTCCCCGACGCCGCCCTCGAACCCTCCGAGCTGATCCTCCCGTCCCCGGACGCGACCCTCTCCGAGGTCCGAGCGATGCTCAACAACGACGGCTTGATCCCCGGCTGACCTTTCCTCGCCCCCGCCGCCCCTACCCGTCCCATCCCTGGGGGCTGCCGCCCCCAGACCCCCGCCATCGCGCTGAACGCGCTCGTCCTCAAACGCCGGACGGGCTGAGAGGTGGGCGGGGGCTGACGGGGGTGGGTGGGTTGCTCGTGGGTGGGTGGGGGGATCGGCCTGAACGGCCTCGTCCTCAAGCGCCGGACGGGCTGGGCGATGAGGGCTTGCGGGGTGGGATGCGTGCGGGTGTGTCGTGGCTGGGCTGCGCAGTTCCCCGCGCCCCTAAAGACCTAGGGGCGCGGGGAACTGCGCAATCTTTTGGGGGTTCGGGGGCGGAGCCCCTGAGTAAGGGACGGGAATGGGTAGGGGCGGCGGGGGCGAAAAACGTCGGCCCCGCCCCGATTCCAGGTGGCACCAGTTCCGCCCCCTGCAAGGGCCCCGTACCGTAAACAATCGTGAGCACACTGGAGCGCGCCCGGACCCGCCTGCGGGCATACCCGCTGGTGGTGGACGGCGCCCTCGCGGCAGCGGTCCTCGCCTGCATGGTCGTCGGCTCGTTCGCGGAGCCGAACGGAAGACACGGCGGCCCGGACTGGGGCGCCCGCACCCCGGACGTCCTCAGCCTCACCCTCATGCTGCTGGCCGCGACCGCCCTGGTCTTCCGCCGAGGCCACCCCCTGAGGGTCCTCGCCGCGACGAGCGCCCTGTCGGTCGTGGAGTTCGTGACGGGCGACCCCAGGGCCCCGGTCGTGATGTCCACCGTCGTCGCCCTCTACACGGTGGCGTCGGCGACCGACCGCCCCACCACCTGGCGCGTGGGCCTCCTCACGATGACGGTCCTGACCGGCATCGCCATGCTCGCCGGCCCCCTGCCCTGGTACGCGCAGGAGAACCTCGGCATCTTCGCCTGGACCGGCATGGCCGCCGCCGCGGGCGACGCGGTCCGCAGCCGCCGAGCCTTCGTACACGCCATAAGAGAGCGAGCCGAGCGCGCCGAACGCACCCGCGAGGAGGAGGCGAGACGCCGCGTCGCCGAGGAACGCCTCCGTATCGCCCGCGACCTGCACGACGTCGTCGCCCACCACATCGCCCTCGTCAACGTGCAGGCCGGAGTGGCCGCGCACGTCATGGACAAGCGCCCCGACCAGGCCAAGGAAGCCCTCGCCCACGTCCGCGAGGCCAGCCGCTCCGCGCTCAACGAACTCCGCGCCACGGTCGGCCTGCTCAGACAGTCCGGCGACCCCGAGGCCCCCACCGAACCGGCCCCCGGCCTGCACCGCCTCGAAGAACTCGTCGGCACCTTCCGCAACGCGGGCCTGCCCGTCGAGGTGGCCCGCACCGACCACGGCGCCACCCTCCCCGCCGCCGTCGACCTGGCCGCGTACCGCGTCATCCAGGAAGCCCTCACCAACGTGCAGAAACACGCCGGCCCCGAGGCGAAGGCCGAGGTCAGCGTCGTACGCGTGGGACCGAACGTGGAGATCACCGTCCTCGACAACGGACCGGGCGACGACGCCGAGGCCCGGCTGGAGGAGAACGGCGGCCACGGACTGCTCGGCATGCGCGAGCGGGTCACCGCGCTGAACGGCGTCTGCACCGCCGGACCCCGATACGGCGGCGGCTTCCGGGTCCATGCGATCCTGCCGGTCAAGAGCCGCACCGGAAGCACCGCGTCCAGCGCGGCGACACCCGCGGCGGCACCCGCACCCGCAGCCAGACCGGCGGCATCGACCACGGCACCCACGGGGGACCCCGCATGACCATCCGCGTCCTGCTCGCCGACGACCAGGCACTGCTGCGCAGCGCGTTCCGCGTGCTGGTCGACTCCGAGCCCGACATGGAGGTCGTGGGGGAGGCCTCGGACGGGGCGGAGGCCGTGCGGCTGGCCCGCGACGAACGGGCCGACGTCGTACTCATGGACATCCGCATGCCCGGCACCGACGGTCTCGCCGCGACCCGCCTCATCAGCGCCGACCCGGGCCTCGCCCACGTACGCGTCGTGATGCTGACGACCTTCGAGGTCGACGAGTACGTGGTGCAGTCGCTGCGCGCCGGAGCCTCCGGGTTCCTCGGCAAGGGCTCCGAGCCGGACGAACTGCTCAACGCGATCCGGATCGCGGCCGGCGGCGAGGCGCTGCTGTCACCGGCCGCCACCAAGGGACTGATCGCCAAGTTCCTCGCCCAGGGCGACGGCGATGACGACGACCGGGACCCCGGCCGCGCCGAGCGCCTCGAAGCACTGACCGTCCGCGAGCGCGAGGTCCTCGTCCAGGTCGCCGGCGGGCACTCCAACGACGAGATCGCCGAGCGCCTCACGGTCAGCCCGCTCACGGTGAAGACGCACGTCAACCGGGCCATGGCCAAGCTGGGAGCCCGCGACCGGGCACAGCTGGTGGTCATCGCGTACGAGTCCGGACTGGTACGCCCAAGGGTGGAGTGAGCTCCACCCGTGCATACTGCGGTCGCGGTATGCACGGCATAAGGAAACGGGACCTGGGGGCGAGGGTAGGGCCCTACCCATGGCTCAGAGTGATAGGCGGACGCTCACATGAGCCCATTCTGCCGCTCCAGAGACTCAAGCCACAGAAGAGAGACCCGTCACCCATGTCCTGGCTGTCCCGCTTCAGCCTCGCCCAACGTGCCCTCATCGGGCTCATGTCGATCATCGCCCTGGTCTTCGGGGCGATAGCCATCCCGCAGCTCAAGCAGCAACTGCTGCCCACCATCGAACTGCCCATGGTGTCGGTCATCGCGCCGTACCAGGGCGCGTCCCCCGACGTGGTCGAGAAGCAGGTCGTCGAGCCCATCGAGGACAACCTCGAAGCGGTCGACGGGATCTCCGGCGTCACCTCCACGGCCAGCGAGGGCAACGCCCTGATCATGGCCTCCTTCGACTACGGCAACGACTCCGCCCGGATCGTCGCCGACGTCCAGCAGGCCGTGAACCGCGCCCGTGTGCAGCTCCCTGACGACGTGGACCCGCAGGTCGTCGCCGGTTCCACCGACGACATCCCGACCGTGGTCCTCGCCGTCACCTCCGACAAGGACCAGCAGGCCCTCTCGGACCAGCTCGACCGCACGGTCGTCCCCGCGCTGAAGGACATCGACGGCGTCGGCCAGGTCACCGTCGACGGCGTACAGGACCTTCAGGTCTCGGTCACGCCCGACGACGCGAAGCTCGCGAAGGCCGGGCTGAACACGGCCGCGCTCGGCCAGGCCCTCCAGGCGGGCGGCGCGACCCTCCCGGCCGGTTCCTTCGACGAGGACGGCAGCAACCGTACGGTCCAGGTCGGCGGCGGATTCACCTCGCTCAAGCAGATCCAGGACCTGATGGTCACCGGCGAGGGCGTCAAGAAGCCCGTACGCCTCGGTGACATCGCCACCGTCGAGGAGGAGCCCGCCAGGGCCGACTCCATCACCCGCACCGACGGCAAGCCCAGCCTCGCCGTCTCCGTGACGATGGACCACGACGGCAGTGCGGTCGCGGTCTCCGACGCGGTCCAGGACAAGCTGTCCGGCCTGCGCAAGGACCTCGGTTCCGGCGCCACGCTGACCGTCGTCAGCGACCAGGGCCCGGCCGTCTCCAAGTCCATCAAGGGCCTCACCACCGAAGGCGCGCTCGGTCTGCTCTTCGCGGTCCTGGTCATCCTGGTCTTCCTGGCGTCGATCCGCTCGACGCTGGTCACCGCGGTCTCCATCCCGCTGTCGGTCGTCCTCGCGCTGATCGTGCTGTGGACCCGCAGCGAGTCGCTCAACATCCTCACGCTGGGCGCCCTGACCATCGCCATCGGCCGGGTCGTCGACGACTCGATCGTGGTCCTGGAGAACATCAAGCGGCACCTCGGCTACGGCGAGGAGCGCCAGGAGGCGATCCTCAAGGCCGTACGCGAGGTCGCGGGCGCGGTCACCTCCTCGACGCTCACCACGGTCGCGGTGTTCCTGCCCATCGGTCTGACCGGCGGCATGGTCGGCGAGCTCTTCGGCTCGTTCTCCCTGACCGTCACGGCGGCCCTGCTGGCCTCGCTGATCGTCTCGCTGACGGTCGTACCGGTGCTCTCGTACTGGTTCCTGCGCGCCCCCAAGGACGTGCGCGGCATCGACCCGGAGGAGGCCCGCCGCAAGGCCGAGGAGAAGGAGGCGCGCAGCCGCCTCCAGCGCTTCTACGTTCCTGTCCTGCGCTTCGCGACCCGCCGCCGCCTCACCAGCGTGGCGATCGCGGTGGCGGTCCTCGTCGGTACGTTCGGCATGGCGCCCCTGCTGAAGACGAACTTCTTCGACCAGGGCGAGCAGGAAGTCATCACGGTCAAGCAGGAGTTGAAGCCCGGCACCAGCCTGGCGGCGACCGACGCCGAGGCCAAGAAGGTCGAGAAGATGCTCGACGGCGTCAAGGGCGTCGAGGACTACCAGGTCACGGTCGGTTCCTCCGGCTTCATGGCCGCGTTCGGCGGGGGCACGGACACCAACCAGGCCTCCTACACCGTCAAGGTCGCCGACTCGGCCTCCTTCGACGACGTCCAGGACGGTATCGAGGAGGGGCTCGGCAAGCTCTCCGGGATCGGTACGACGACGGTCGCGGCCGGTGACGGCTTCGGCAGCCAGGACCTGAGCGTCGTGGTGAAGTCGGCCGACGCAGGCGTACTGCGCGAGGCCGCGGAAGAGGTCCGGGACGCGGTCGCCGGGCTCGACGACGTCACCGACGTCACCAGCGACCTGGCCCAGTCCGTGCCGCGGATCTCGGTCAAGGCCAACGACAAGGCCGCCGCGGCCGGATTCAACGACACGACCCTCGGCGCGGCCGTCGCCCAGGCGGTGCGCGGCACCACCAGCGGCAAGGCGATCCTGGACGACACCGAGCGCGACGTCGTCATCAAGTCGGCGAAGCCGGCCGAGACGCTGTCCGAGCTGAGGAGCCTCAGCCTCGGGGCCGTGAAGCTCGGTGACATCGCGACGGTGAAGCTGGTCGACGGGCCCGTCTCGATGACCCGTATCGACGGTCAGCGCGCCGCCACCATCTCGGCGAAGCCGACCGGTGACAACACGGGCGCGGTCAGCGCCGACCTCACGGCCAAGCTCGACAAGCTGAAGCTGCCGGCCGGTGCCACGGCCTCCATCGGCGGTGTGTCCGAGGACCAGGACGACGCGTTCGCGTCCCTCGGCCTGGCGATGCTCGCGGCGATCGCGCTCGTCTTCATGCTGCTGGTCGCGACCTTCCGGTCGCTCATCCAGCCGCTGATCCTGCTCGTCTCGATCCCGTTCGCGGCGACGGGCGCGATCGGCCTGCTGGTCATCACCGGTACGCCGATGGGTGTGCCGTCGATGATCGGCATGCTGATGCTCATCGGCATCGTCGTGACCAACGCGATCGTGCTGATCGACCTGATCAACCAGTACCGCAAGCAGGGCTACGGGGTTGTCGAGGCCGTGGTGGAAGGCGGCCGGCACCGGCTCCGCCCGATCCTCATGACGGCCCTGGCGACCATCTTCGCCCTGCTGCCCATGGCGCTCGGCATCACCGGTGAGGGCGGCTTCATCGCCCAGCCGCTGGCGGTGGTGGTGATCGGCGGTCTGATCACGTCGACGCTGCTCACGCTGCTCCTGGTGCCGACGCTCTACGCGATGGTCGAACTCCGCAAGGAGCGCCGCGCGAAGAAGAAGGCGGCGAAGCGGGAGAAGAAGGCCGAGGCCTCCGACTCCTCCGACTCGGGTGACCCGGAGCCCGTGGGGGTGTAGGTGGGGGCTCCGCCCCCGAACCCCCGTTGCGCAGTTCCCCGCGCCCCTGGAAAGGGGCGCGGGGAACTGCGCAATCTTTTTGCCCTACGGCAGCGCCAGCATCCGCTCAAGCGCCAGCTTGGCGAACTGCTCGGTCTCCCGGTCCACCTCGATGCGGTTGACGAGGTTGCCCTCGGCCAGGGACTCCAGGGTCCAGACCAGGTGGGGAAGGTCGATGCGGTTCATGGTCGAGCAGAAGCAGACCGTCTTGTCGAGGAAGACGACCTCCTTGTCCTCGCTCGCGAAACGGTTCGCCAGCCGCCGTACGAGGTTCAACTCGGTGCCGATCGCCCACTTGGAACCGGCCGGAGCCGCCTCCAGGGCCTTGATGATGTATTCCGTGGAACCCACGTAGTCGGCCGCCTCGACGACCTCGTGCTTGCACTCGGGGTGCACCAGGACGTTCACACCGGGGATCCGGGCGCGCACGTCGTTGACCGAGTCGACCGAGAAACGGCCGTGCACCGAGCAGTGGCCCCGCCACAGGATCATCTTGGCGTCGCGGAGCTGCTCGGCCGTGAGCCCGCCGTTCGGCTTGTGCGGGTTGTAGAGGACGCAGTCCTCCAGCGTCATCCCCATGTCCCGGACGGCGGTGTTGCGCCCCAGGTGCTGGTCGGGCAGGAAGAGGACCTTCTCGCCCTGCTCGAAGGCCCACTCCAGGGCGCGCTGGGCGTTGGAGGAGGTGCAGATCGTGCCGCCGTGCTTGCCGGTGAACGCCTTGATGTCCGCGGAGGAGTTCATGTACGAGACGGGCACGACCTGCTCGGCTATCCCGGCGTCGGTCAGCACGTCCCAGCACTCGGCGACCTGCTCGGCGGTGGCCATGTCGGCCATCGAGCAGCCGGCGGCCAGGTCGGGCAGGACGACCTTCTGGTCGTCGGAGGTCAGGATGTCCGCAGACTCGGCCATGAAGTGCACACCGCAGAACACGATGTACTCGGCCTCGGGGCGCGCGGCGGCGTCCCGGGCCAGCTTGAAGGAGTCCCCCGTGACATCCGCGAACTGGATGACCTCGTCGCGCTGGTAGTGGTGGCCGAGGACGAAGACCTTGCTCCCGAGCTTCTCCTTGGCCGCGCGGGCGCGCTCGACCAGGTCCGGGTCGGACGGCGAGGGCAGGTCACCGGGGCATTCGACGCCGCGCTCGCTCCTCGGGTCGGCCTCACGGCCGAGGAGCAGCAGGGCGAGGGGCGTCGGCTGTACGTCGAGCTCCTGGGTCTGGGCGGTGGTCACGACACGCACCCTTTCTGTTCTGCGGCCCGCTTGGATCGACCGGCTGGGACGATCAAGCAGAACAAGCCTTTTCGTCGAAATGACGCTATCTATCATAACCGCTTCACGTCACTTTGACGATGCCCATAGCGTCCATGTGACGTGAATCCCGTGGGGTGGTATGCGGGGTGGTCGTGGCGTGGTCGGCGAGGTGTGGGCGGTGGTTGTCCACAGGCCGTTTTCCGCTTCGGGGCGGGTGTGCGAGCATGAAGAGAGAAGCCAAAGACTTAACGCTCGGCGCGGAATGAATCCGCGGCTCCGCCGGTTGCAACCGTCGGCAAGCAGTCTCCGTACAACCCGGGAGAGAAGCAGATGTCCGTATCGGACGAGACCACCACCGTGAGCGACGGCATCCTCCTGTCGGACGCCGCCGCGGCCAAGGTCCAGGGCCTGCTGGAGCAGGAAGGCCGCGACGACCTGGCGCTGCGTGTCGCCGTTCAGCCCGGCGGCTGCTCCGGCCTGCGGTACCAGCTCTTCTTCGACGAGCGCTCCCTCGACGGCGATGTCGTCAAGGAGTTCGGCAGCGTGAAGGTCGTCACCGACCGCATGAGCGCTCCGTACCTGGGCGGCGCCTCCATCGACTTCGTGGACACCATCGAGAAGCAGGGCTTCACGATCGACAACCCGAACGCGACGGGTTCCTGCGCCTGCGGCGACTCGTTCAGCTAAGCCTGCTGCTTGCGTTTGACGGATGACGGCCGGGTCCGTCGTCCCGGACGACACCGAAAGGCGGCGCCCCCTCCAACAGGGCGCCGCCTTTGGTGTACCAGCGGGTTCTCGCGTACCGGCGGGTGCGCGTCCTCCGCGTACCGGTGGCCGGGTGTCCCCGACTACCGGGCTCCGGTCGGGTTCGGCAGGTCCTTCTCCAACGGCAGGGCCTTGCCGTCCGTGTCGACGACCTTCCGCTCCCCGAGCGACTCCTTGAGCTCGACCTTCTCGTGGAAGACCTTGGCGATCAGGATGCAGACCTGGTCCGTCTTCAGCGTCTCGGTCACCCGGACCGTCACCTTGCCGCCGGACTCCTGCGCCGAGGCCTTGTAGTCACTGCACACCCCGCCCGTGAAGCGCACGGTCAGTTCCTTGCCGTCCGCGCTGTAGCCCTCGACCCGGACATCCCGGGTCTCGGTCTTCGGCGCCCCCGTCGTCCCGCCGCCCGGCTCGCTCGGCCGCGGGCTCGGAGCCACCGTCGGGTCGTCGCTCGGGGTGCCGCCCGGAGGCTTCGGAGCGGTCAGATACCGCGGGTCGACCGCGGGATGCGTGACCGTGAAGGCGGCGCCCGCCCCCGAGGGCCTTACCTCGAAGAGCCAGGACGGCACCAGCGCCTGCCGCCCGTCCACGAAGTGCGTGGCCAGACCGAACACGGCGTCCTCGACGACGACCGTCTCGGGCTTCGGCGCCACCGTCGACGTCTCGCAGGGCTGCTCGTCCTTGTCCTTCAGCGGTACGGGACTCGCGCACCCGCCGATCCCCACGCGCCCGCCGCCCGTCCCGGACCCGTTCAGCAGGGCGAGCGTCTTCTCGGCACTGATGACGGGGTACGTGTCGCTCTTCACCGGGGTCTTCAACTGGCCGCTGCCGCCCACGACTTGACCGTCCGGGCCGATCTGCAGGCCGGTCGACCAGCCGTACGTCGGCAGTCCGCCCACCTTCGGATCCGCGTTCACCACGCGTACGGCGTCCATGAGCTGGCTCGCGTCGAGCTTGGCGTCGTCCTGCCCGGCGGCCTTGAGGACGGGCGCGGCGGCCTTCTTCGCGGCTTCCACGCTCACCGGGTCGGTCTCGGCACCCTTGGCGTCGGTCCCGGTGCCCTTGGCCGTCCCGCTCGCGCACACGGTGGTGCTCTTGCAGTTGTCGGTGCCGGGCACGAAGCGGTTGAACGTCCAGGTGCCGGGTGCCTTCTTGTTCACCCGCAGACCCGGACCGGAACCGTCCTTCGTGGCGCCGACCAGCCAGGCGTCGCCCTCGGCCTTCGGGGTGCCCTCCACGCCCAGGGCCTTGGCCAGCTTCGCCACCTCGGCCGCGGTGACCTCGCCCTTGGCGCGGTGGACGGCCGCGGAGGAGGGGCCGTCGGGGAGTTCGCCCTCGGCCCGGTAGGTCGCGCCGTTCGGGTCGGGCTCGCCGGGCGCGATCCCGTTCGTGCCGTCCGTGCCCTTCGAGCCGCTCTCGGTGTAGCCGTCCAGGGCGAGCGGCGGCGGATTGCCGTCGTCGCCCGGCGTACCGGAGCTGTCCTTGCTTCCACCGCCGCTGGACGCGGTCGTGGCGAAGTACGCCCCGCCGCCCCCGGCGAGCAGCACGGCGGCCGCGACCGAGGCGACGACCACCGGCGAATGCCGCCTGCGTGGCTTGTCCTCGTCGGCGGCCTTCGCCGCGTCGTTGTCGGGTCGCTCGCTGTCCACCGCATCGCTCCTTCTGCCGCACCGCTGTCCCATGAGACCCGCCCCTGACCGGGTCAGGACACAGCAGGGTCGTATCCTGCCTCCCCTTTACGGGGGACAGCGATGGGACGCGACGGGGGAGCGCACGGTTCCCTAATTGGCGCCGCTCACCTTCTGTCTTTCAGGGGCGCGGGGAACGGCGCGGCCGGCCACAGCCGACCCGCACCTTCCATCCGACCGTCCGCGGAGCGTTGGGCGGAGCGATCAGTCACCGTAGTCAGACATCGCATCCAGCATCCGCGCGGAAGCCGACGGCACCGTCACACCATGAATCAGTGACGGCGACACCGGAAGCACCGTGACCCTGGCGGGAGCCGACCAGTGCGGGACCATGCGCGCGCAGTCACCCCGCAACTCGGCCAGACCGCCGTCGAGATCGAGCGGACCATCGCCATGGATCTTGAGGTTCGTCATAGCGGAACCGTAAGCACCGCATGCCCTACGAAAAAAGCCCTACTATTGGGTAGTTTTGCCTGCTTCGAAGCCGCGGCGTCGACCCGATAGCGTTAGATGTCAATCTCCCTCCTCGCAGGAGCGTGTCCTAGCCGTGCGTATCGCAGTCTCGGGCTCCATCGCCACAGACCACCTCATGACCTTCCCCGGCCGCTTCGCCGACCAGCTGGTCGCGGATCAGCTGCACACGGTCTCCCTCTCCTTCCTGGTCGACAATCTCGACGTACGCCGGGGCGGCGTGGGTGCGAACATCGCCTTCGGTATGGGCCAGCTCGGCACCTCGCCGATCCTGGTCGGGGCGGCGGGCTCCGACTTCGACGAGTACCGCGCCTGGCTGGACCGGCACGGCGTCGACACCGCGTCCGTACGGATCTCCGAGGTGCTGCACACCGCGCGCTTCGTCTGCACCACGGACGCCGACCACAACCAGATCGGCTCCTTCTACACCGGTGCCATGAGCGAGGCCCGCCTCATCGAGCTCAAGGCCGTCGCCGACCGCGTGGGCGGACTCGACCTGGTCCTGATCGGCGCGGACGACCCCGAGGGGATGCTCCGGCACACCGAGGAGTGCCGGACCCGCTCGATCCCCTTCGCCGCCGACTTCTCCCAGCAGATCGCGCGCATGAACGGCGACGAGATCCGGCTGCTGCTCGACGGAGCGACCTACCTCTTCTCGAACGAGTACGAGAAGGGGCTCATCGAGTCCAAGACCGGCTGGAGCGACGCGGAGATCCTCTCCAAGGTCGGCCACCGGGTGACGACCCTCGGCGCGCGCGGCGTGCGGATCGAGGGGGTTGGGGCGGACACGATCGAGGTCGGTGTGCCCGAGGAGACGGCGAAGGTCGACCCCACCGGGGTCGGGGACGCCTTCCGGGCCGGGTTCCTGTCGGGGCTGGCCTGGGGGGTCTCGCACGAGCGGGCCGCGCAGGTCGGGTGCATGCTCGCGACGCTCGTCATCGAGACCAAGGGCACGCAGGAGTACCAGCTGCGGCGGTCGCACTTCCTGGACCGGTTCACCAAGGCGTACGGGCATGACGCCGCGACGGAGGTCCAAGGGCACCTGGCCTAGTGCCGGTGCCCTGTCGTGGGGCGCGTACGGCTGCGGCCCCGCGCCCCTGAGGCCTACGGCGCCTTGCGGCGGACCACGTAAGCCGTTCCGCCCTCGGTCGGCTCCTCTCCCACGTACTCCTGGTTTCGCATCTCGCACCAGGCCGGGATGTCCAGGCGGGCCGCCTCGTCGTCGGAGAGGACGCGGACCGTGCCGCCGATGGGGACGTCGGTGATCACCTTGGCGAGTTCGATCACCGGGATCGGGCAGCGCTTGCCGAGGGCGTCCACGACGAGGGAGTCGTCCCGGACGACGGTCACGGCGGGGGCGCCCGCCGGAGCGCCCAGCTTCTCGCGCACCGCCGCGACCGTGCGGGGCAGGACGTCCAGGAAGCGGTCCACGTCCTCCGCCGGAGTACCGAGGGGGAGGGACACCCGGACGTTGCCCTCGCTCAGCACGCCCATGGCCCTCAGGACATGGCTCGGCGTCAGCGTGCTGCTCGTACAGGACGACCCGGACGAGACCGAGAAGCCCTCGCGGTCCAGCTCGTGCAGCAGTGTCTCTCCGTCGACATAGAGACAGGAGAAGGTGAGGAGATGGGGGAGCCGGCGCACCGGGTCGCCCACCACCTCGACGTCCGGGACCAGTTCCGGCACCCGCGCACGGATCCGGTCCGTCAGCTCCCGCAGCCGGGCCGACTCGGCGGCGGCCTCCGCGCGTACGGCCCGCAGTGAGGCCGCCGCGGCGACGATCCCGGGGATGTTCTCGAAGCCGGGAGCCCGCCCCGACTCCCGTTCGTCGGCCGGGCCTTGAGGGGCGTACCGCACCCCCTTGCGTACGACGAGCAGCCCGACGCCCGCGGGGCCGCCCCACTTGTGGGCGCTGCCCGTCAGCAGCGACCAGCCGCCCTCGACCCGTCCCCAGGCCAGCGACTGGGCCGCGTCCACCAGAAGGGGTACGCCCGCCGCGCGGCACGCCTCGGCGACGGCGGCCACTGGCTGTTCCGTACCCACCTCGTGGTTGGCGGACTGGAGACAGGCGAGCGCGGTGTCGGGGCGCAGGGCCTCGGCGTACACGTCCGGGGAGACCGCACCCGTGCGCAGAACGGGCACTTCGGACACCGTGCCGCCCTGGGTCCGGTGTGTCTCGGCCGAATGGAGCACCGAAGAATGTTCGACCGCGGACACGATCAGGTGGCGTCCGACGCGGTGGCGTCCCGCGAGCGTGCCGGCGACCGCGGTGTGCACCGCCCGGGTGCCTGAGGTGGTGAACACCAGCTCGTCCGGGCGGCAGCCGACCGCCTCCGCGGCGGCCTCGCGGGCGGCGTCCAGGAGGAGCCGGGCGCGCCTGCCCTCCCGGTAGAGGCGGGCCGGGTCCGCCCAGCCCTCGTCCAGGGAGGCCTGCAGGGCCTGGCGGGCGACGGGGTGGAGGGGGGCGGAGGATGCGGCGTCGAAGTAGGACACGGGGTCACGCTATGCGGTGTGGTGGGGGACGGATGCGTTGGGCTTGATCGTCGGGTGCGGGCCGGCCGGGGCTGGCCGCGCAGTTCCCCGCGCCCCTAAAGAGATAAAAGCCAGGGGCGCAGCCCCGCTTTTAGGGGCGCGGGGAACTGCGCGGGCAACCACAGGCGGCCCGCACCCGATGACGAACCGCACCACCCGCTCACAGCCGCCCCGCGACGGGCCGTCACATACGGCCCGGAGCCCCGCATTCCACCCCTTCGGGGTGAGCCGCGGCGCGTTGGGGACCCTCCCCGCGCGACCCCAAAAAGCGTCCAGTAGGGTTTGGTCCGCATAAACATCCAAACCCCTGCCCGACGCAGGGCGGCGACCGACCAGCGAGAAGGCCGCAGCCAACAGCGCGGGCGAGACTCTCGGGAAGGCGCTACGTGAGTCCCTACGGCTCCGACCGCTCGCCGCGGCGCCCGATGCGGCGGAAGCTGCTGCAGGCACTGACTGCGGGCCTGGTCCTGGCGACCGCCACCGGTTGCACATACAAGGACTTTCCCCGTCTTGGTATGCCCACCCCGACCACGGAAGAGGCTCCGCGGATCCTCTCCCTGTGGCAGGGCTCGTGGGCTGCAGCGCTCGTCACGGGCGTGCTGGTCTGGGGCCTGATCCTGTGGAGTGCGTTCTTCCACCGGCGCAGCCGCACCAAGGTCGAAGTTCCTCCGCAGACCCGGTACAACATGCCCATCGAGGCGCTGTACACGGTGGTCCCGCTCATCATCGTCTCGGTGCTGTTCTACTTCACGGCCCGCGACGAGACGAAGCTCCTCAGCCTCGACAAGAAGCCCGACGTGACGGTCAACGTCGTCGGCTTCCAGTGGAGCTGGGGCTTCAACTACATCGAGAACGTCGACGGCTCGACCGGTGACGCGGCGACCGACAAGAACCTCGATGCGATTCCGAACAGGTTCAAGAAGCAGTTCCCGGCGAACGCCGGCGGCGTCTACGACGTCGGCACGCCTGCCACGAAGAACCCGCAGAACGGCAACCCCGGTCCGACCCTCTGGCTCCCCAAGGGCAAGACGGTCCGCTTCATCCTCACTTCGCGTGACGTCATCCACTCCTTCTGGGTGGTGCCGTTCCTCATGAAGCAGGACGTCATCCCGGGCCACACCAACTCCTTCCAGGTGACTCCCAACAAGGAGGGCACCTTCATGGGCAAGTGCGCCGAGCTCTGCGGCGTCGACCACTCCCGGATGCTCTTCAACGTGAAGGTCGTCTCTCCCGAGCGCTACGAGGCCCACCTCAAGGAGCTCGCCGAGAAGGGTCAGACCGGTTACGTCCCGGCCGGTATCGAGCAGACGGACCACGAGAAGAACCGGGAGACGAACAACCTGTGAGCATCCTCAATGAACCTCAGGGTGCTGCCGCGGCCGAAGACTCGTACGAGAACGAGCTACCGGTACGGCGCAAGCAGCCCGGCAACGTTGTGATCAAGTGGCTCACCACCACTGACCACAAGACGATCGGTACGTTGTACCTGGTCACCTCGTTCGCGTTCTTCTGCATCGGCGGCGTGATGGCGCTGTTCATGCGCGCCGAACTGGCCCGTCCCGGCACGCAGATCATGTCGAACGAGCAGTTCAACCAGGCGTTCACGATGCACGGCACGATCATGCTGCTGATGTTCGCGACGCCGCTGTTCGCGGGCTTCACCAACTGGATCATGCCGCTGCAGATCGGCGCGCCCGACGTGGCGTTCCCCCGGCTGAACATGTTCGCCTACTGGCTGTACCTGTTCGGCTCGCTGATCGCGGTCGGCGGGTTCCTCACCCCGCAGGGCGCGGCCGACTTCGGCTGGTTCGCCTACAGCCCGCTCTCCGACGCGGTCCGTTCGCCGGGCATCGGCGCCGACATGTGGATCATGGGTCTGGCGTTCTCCGGCTTCGGCACCATCCTGGGCGCGGTCAACTTCATCACCACCATCATCTGCATGCGCGCCCCGGGCATGACGATGTTCCGCATGCCGATCTTCGTGTGGAACGTGCTGCTCACCGCGGTCCTCGTGCTGCTCGCCTTCCCCGTCCTCGCCGCCGCGCTGTTCGCGCTGGAGGCGGATCGGAAATTCGGCGCACACATCTTCGATGCCGCAAATGGTGGGGCCCTGTTGTGGCAGCACCTGTTCTGGTTCTTCGGGCATCCAGAGGTGTACATCATCGCGCTGCCGTTCTTCGGCATCATCAGCGAGGTCATCCCGGTCTTCTCCCGCAAGCCGATGTTCGGCTACATGGGCCTGATCGGCGCCACCATCGCCATCGCCGGCCTGTCGGTGACGGTGTGGGCGCACCACATGTACGTCACCGGCGGTGTGCTCCTGCCGTTCTTCTCCTTCATGACGTTCCTCATCGCCGTCCCAACGGGTGTGAAGTTCTTCAACTGGATCGGCACGATGTGGAAGGGGTCCCTGAGTTTCGAGACCCCGATGCTGTGGGCGACGGGCTTCCTGATCACCTTCACCTTCGGTGGTCTGACCGGTGTCATCCTGGCCTCGCCGCCGATGGACTTCCACGTCTCCGACTCCTACTTCGTGGTGGCGCACTTCCACTACGTCGTCTTCGGCACGGTGGTGTTCGCGATGTTCTCCGGCTTCCACTTCTGGTGGCCGAAGTTCACCGGCAAGATGCTCGACGAACGCCTCGGCAAGATCACCTTCTGGACGCTGTTCATCGGCTTCCACGGCACCTTCCTCGTCCAGCACTGGCTGGGTGCCGAGGGCATGCCCCGTCGTTACGCGGACTATCTCGCGGCCGACGGCTTCACCGCCCTGAACACGATCTCGACGATCAGCTCGTTCGTGCTCGGCCTGTCGATCCTTCCCTTCATGTACAACGTCTGGAAGACGGCCAAGTACGGCAAGAAGGTCGAGGTCGACGACCCGTGGGGTTACGGCCGTTCGCTGGAGTGGGCCACGTCCTGCCCGCCGCCGCGGCACAACTTCCTCACGCTGCCGCGGATCCGTTCCGAATCCCCGGCCTTCGACCTGCACCACCCGGAGATCGCCGCTCTCGACCAGCTCGAGAACGCCGGTCACGGTGAGAAGGCCCTCGCTGGTGGCAAGGAGGCCGGCAAGTGAAGGTCCAAGGCAAGATGTTCCTCTGGCTGGCCGTCTTCGTGCTGGTCATGGCCATCGTCTACGGCGTGTGGTCCAAGGAGCCCGCCGGCACCACGGCGCTCTTCATGGGCTTCGGTCTGAGCGTGATGATCGGCTACTACCTGGCCTTCACGGCCCGGCGTGTCGACGTGGGCGCCCAGGACAACAAGGAGGCCGACGTCGCCGACGACGCCGGTGAGGTCGGTTTCTTCAGCCCGCACAGCTGGCAGCCGCTCTCCCTCGGCATCGGTGGCGCGCTCGCCTTCATGGGCGTGATCTTCGGCTGGTGGCTGCTCTACTTCTCGGCCCCGATCATCATGATCGGCCTGTGGGGCTGGGTCTTCGAGTACTACCGCGGAGAAAGCCAGAACCAGTAGCACGCGCAGAGCACAGGAAGCCCGGACACTCCGTCAGGAGGTCCGGGCTTCCCTCTTTTGCCACACCGCTCGTCCCTCGCACGGCCCACTCGACGCGCCGGGTCCGGCCCCGCTTCCTAGCGTGAGGTCATGAGCCACACACCGCGATACCGCACAGCCGTCAGCACGGCACTCATAGTCGCCCTCGGCGCCGGGGTCACGGCCTGCGGCTCCGACGGTCACCCGCTGTCGGCCAAGCCCTACGACGCCGCCGACGACATCTCCTTCAGCATCCCCGTCGACGACGGCAAGAAGGCCGACCCGGACAAGCCCCTGGAGATCACCGCCGAGGACTCCGACGGCCGCATCACCGACGTGACCGCCACGGACGCCGCAGGACGGTATGTGGCGGGCGAACTCTCGGCCGACGGGTCCCGCTGGCACAGCACCTCCCCGCTGGCCGCCGGCGTCCACTACAGGGTCCGTGTGAGCACCGAGGACGAGGACGGCGCTCCCGGCCGCAAGGTCGTCGACTTCGACACCGGAACCCCCATCACGAAGCGGCTGGACGTGACGTTCGGGCCCGACAAGGGCACGTACGGCGTCGGTCAGCCCGTCACCGCCGAGCTCAGCCTCCCGGTCAAGGACAAGGCCGCCCGCGCCGTCGTGGAGCGCTCACTGAAGGTCGACTCCCGGCCCGCCGCGGAGGGCGCCTGGCACTGGGTGGACGACAAGAAGCTGCACTACCGCCCCAAGGAGTACTGGCCCGCCCAGGCCACCATCAGTGCCCGCAGCAACCTGTCCGGGATAAAGGTCGCCGAGCGTCTCTGGGGCGGCAAGGCCAAGCCCCTGACCCTGACCACGGGCGACCGCGTGGAGGCCGTCACGGACGCCTCGGCGCACTCCATGACGGTCTACCGGAACGGCGAGGCGATCAAGTCGATACCCGTCACCACCGGCAAGCCGGGCTACGACACCCGCAACGGCGTCAAGGTCGTACTGGGCAAGGAAGGCACCGTCCGCATGACGAGCGCCAGCATCGGCTCCTCGGACTTCTACGACCTGATCGTCCACAACTCGGTCAGACTCACCAACAGCGGCGAGTACGTCCACGCCGCCCCCTGGTCCACGGGCTCCCAGGGCTACGCCAACGTCAGCCACGGCTGCACCGGTATGAGCTCCGCCAACGCCCAGTGGTTCTACGAGAACATCCGCGCCGGCGACATCGTCCAGGTCGTCAACTCGTCCGGCGACATGATGGCCCCGTTCGGCAACGGCTTCGGCGACTGGAACCTCACCTGGAAGAAGTGGCGCACAGGCAGCGCCCTGGTGGCCGACACCCCGGAGGGCCCCGGCCCGGAGGCCCGCCTGAGGCTGCGCCCGGAGTCGGTCTGATGGCCCCGACAGGGGCGCGCGGCGATCAGGCGCTCAAAGCCCGCTTACTGCGAAGCAACCCCGCCAGGGAAGAGGCGAACTCCACCGGATCCACCGGCAGGGTCACCGCGGCGTCGGCCCGGCTCCACGTGGCCAGCCACGCGTCCTGAGGCCGCCCGATCAGCAACAGCACCGGCGGACAGTTGAAGATCTCGTCCTTGATCTGACGGCAGATCCCCATCCCGCCCGCGGGAACGGCCTCGCCGTCGAGCACGCACACGTCGATGCCACCGCGGTCCAGCTCCTTGATGACGGCGGCAGGCGTGGCGCACTCGATGAACTCGACCTGAGGAACGTCCGCGGCCGGCCTCCGGCCGGTGGCGAGCCGCACCTGCTCACGGGTGTTGGAGTCGTCGCTGTAGACCAGCACCGTTGCGGTCGGCTGCATTCTTCCTCCGGGACGTCAGCGTCGTAGAGACAGATACGGACAGGGTCCGATAGCGCGGATGCTACTCCCTTGAACACATGGTCAACAGCGGTTCGGACAGGGCTTCGATGGGCCATATGGGCTGGACACGACCCACAGACACTCCGAACGGCACCCCCGGGAGTGAGGGCGAGATAAGCGACCGACATAATGTCGGTCGTGGCGACAGCAACGACAGTAGAAACCGGGCACGCGCACCCGTCGGTCAATCGGCCGAACCTCACCAGCGTCGGAACCATCATCTGGCTGAGTTCCGAGCTGATGTTCTTCGCGGCCCTCTTCGCGATGTACTTCACCCTGCGATCGGTGACCGGGCCGACTCACTGGAAGGAGATGGCGGAACATCTCAACTTCCCGTTCTCGGCTACGAACACCACGATCCTGGTGCTCTCCTCCCTCACCTGCCAGCTCGGCGTGTTCGCCGCCGAGCGCGGGGACGTGAAGAAGCTCCGGATGTGGTTCATCGTCACCTTCATCATGGGTGCGATCTTCATCGGCGGTCAGGTCCTCGAGTACACCGAACTGGTCAAGGAGGCGGGCCTCTCGCTCTCCTCCGACCCGTACGGCTCGGTGTTCTACCTGACCACCGGCTTCCACGGCCTGCACGTGACGGGTGGTCTCATCGCCTTCCTGCTGGTCCTCGGGCGCACCTATGCAGCCCGCAGGTTCACGCACGAGCAGGCGACCGCCGCCATCGTCGTGTCCTACTACTGGCACTTCGTCGATGTCGTCTGGATCGGCCTCTTCGCCACGATCTACATGATCAAGTAGCCGGGCCCGTTCCCGAGCACATTCCAGAAGCATCGACGCAGAAGATCCTGACACCGGGGTAATCCGTGAAAAAGCTCTCCGCACGACGACGCCATCCGCTGGCGGCGCTCGTCGTCCTACTCCTCGCGCTGGCATGCACCGGGGGGCTGTATACCGCGTTCGCGCCCGCGGACGAGGCGCAGGCCGGTACAACCGCCCAGTCCCTAGCCATCGACGAGGGCAAGAAGCTCTACGCCGTCGGCTGCGCCAGCTGCCACGGCACCGGCGGTCAGGGCACCACTGACGGTCCGAGTCTCGTCGGCGTGGGCGCCGCGGCCGTCGACTTCCAGGTCGGCACCGGCCGTATGCCGGCCCAGCAGCCCGGCGCGCAGGTACCGAAGAAGAAGGTCATCTACTCGCAGGCCGAGATCGACCAGCTCGCGGCGTTCGTCGCCTCGCTGGGTGCCGGTCCGACAGTGCCCACCGAGGCGCAGTACAACCCCGAGGGCGCGGACATCGCCAAGGGCGGTGAGCTCTTCCGTACCAACTGCGCCCAGTGCCACAACTTCACCGGCAAGGGCGGCGCGCTGACCAACGGCAAGTACGCCCCGACGCTGGAGGATGTCGACCCGAAGCACATCTACGAGGCCATGCAGACAGGCCCGCAGAACATGCCGTCCTTCCCCGACACCACGCTGACGGAGAAGAACAAGCAGGACATCATCGCGTACCTCGACGCGGTCAACAGCAACGACTCGGAGAGCCCCGGTGGTCTGGAGCTGGGCGGCCTCGGGCCGGTCAGTGAAGGCCTCTTCGGTTGGGTCTTCGGTCTCGGCGGTCTGATCGCCGTCGCCGTGTGGGTCGCCGCCCGGACCGCAAAGGCCAAGAAGTCATGAGTAGCCAAGAGACCCCAGAAGAGAACCTGCCCGCCGAGCGGGCCGACGACGAGCACGCGCACGGCGCCGTGAGTGTCGCGGACGAGAAACACCCGTTCGCGGACCCCGGTCTGCCGCCGCACGAGCACCGGATCCAGGACATCGACGAGCGGGCCGCCAAGCGCTCCGAGCGCACGGTCGCCCTGCTGTTCACGCTGTCGATGCTGGCCACGGTCGGTTTCATCGCGGCGTTCGTGACGATTCCCGCCGACAAGATCGTCTACATCTTCCCGCTCGGTCACATCAGCGGACTGAACTTCGCCCTGGGCATGACGCTCGGTCTGGCGCTGTTCTGCATCGGCGCGGGCGCGGTCCACTGGGCCCGCACCCTGATGTCCGACGAGGAGATGACCGACGAGCGCCACGCCATCGCGGCGGAGCCCGAGGTCAAGGCCAAGGTTCTGGCCGACTTCAAGCAGGGCGCCAAGGAGTCCGCGCTCGGCCGCCGCAAGCTGATCCGCAACACGATGTTCGGCGCGCTGACGCTGTTCCCGCTGTCCGGCATCGTCCTGCTGCGCGACCTCGGTCCGCTGCCGGAGGACAAGCTGCGGCACACGCTGTGGCGCAAGGGACTGCTGCTCGTCAACATGAACACGAACGAGCCGCTGCGTCCCTCCGACGTCGCCGTGGGCTCGCTCACCTTCGCCAAGCCCGAGGGCCTGGAGGAGCACGACCACGAGTTCCAGACCGAGATCGCCAAGGCGGCCCTGATGATCGTCCGGCTGCAGCCGGACGACATCAAGGACAAGCGTGAGCTCGAGTGGTCCCACGAGGGCATCGTGGCGTACTCGAAGATCTGCACCCACGTCGGTTGCCCGATCTCCCTGTACGAGCAGCAGACGCACCACGTCCTCTGCCCGTGCCACCAGTCCACCTTCGACCTCGCCGACGGTGCCCGAGTGATCTTCGGCCCGGCCGGTCACGCCCTGCCGCAGCTGCAGATCGGTGTGAACGACGAGGGTTACCTCGAGGCGCTCAGCGACTTCGAAGAGCCCGTCGGTCCTGCATTCTGGGAGCGCGGATGAGCACTACGACCACCACCGACTCGCGCTCGCGCGAGAAGGCGCCGGCCGGCGAGAAGATCGCCGACTGGGCCGACGGCCGGCTGGGGATCTACTCCCTGGCCAAGGCCAACATGCGCAAGATCTTCCCGGACCACTGGTCCTTCATGCTCGGCGAGATCTGCCTCTACAGCTTCATCATCATCATCCTCACGGGTGTGTATCTGACGCTGTTCTTCCACCCCTCGATGAACGAGATCGAGTACCACGGAAGCTACGTCCCGCTGCAGGGGCAGCTGATGTCGGAGGCCTTCGCCTCCACGCTGGACATCAGCTTCGACGTCCGCGGCGGTCTGCTCATCCGGCAGATCCACCACTGGGCGGCCATCGTCTTCCTGGCCGGCATGTTCGTGCACATGATGCGCGTGTTCTTCACCGGCGCGTTCCGCAAGCCGCGTGAGATCAACTGGATGTTCGGCTTCCTGCTGTTCGTCCTCGGCATGTTCACCGGATTCACCGGCTACTCGCTCCCGGACGACCTGCTCTCCGGCACCGGCGTCCGCTTCACCCAGGGCGCGATCCTCGCCACGCCGATCGTCGGAACGTACATCTCGATGTTCCTGTTCGGCGGGGAGTTCCCGGGCGGCGACTTCGTCTCGCGGTTCTACTCGATCCACATCCTGCTGCTGCCCGGCATCATGCTGGGGCTCGTGGTCGGCCACCTGATCCTGGTCTTCTACCACAAGCACACGCAGTTCGCGGGTCCCGGAAAGACCAACAAGAACGTCGTCGGCATGCCGCTGCTGCCGGTCTACATGGCCAAGGCCGGAGGCTTCTTCTTCCTGGTCTTCGGGTTCATCGCCATGCTGGCCGCGGTCGCGTCCATCAACCCGATCTGGGTGCTGGGACCGTACCGGCCGGACCAGGTGTCCACGGGCGCCCAGCCGGACTGGTACATGGGCTTCGCCGAGGGTCTGATCCGCGCGATGCCCGGCTGGGAGATCAACTTCTGGGGTCACACGCTCGTCCTGGGTGTGTTCATCCCACTGGTGCTCTTCGGTCTCTTCCTCGGCATCCTCGCGCTCTACCCGTTCATCGAGTCCTGGATCACCGGGGACAAGAGCGAGCACCACATCCTGGACCGGCCGCGCAACGCGCCGACCCGCACCGCGTTCGGTGTCGCCTGGGTGACCGCGTACATGATCATGCTGATCGGCGGTGGCAACGACATCGTCGCGACCCACTTCCATCTGTCGATCAACTCGGTGACCTGGTTCGTCCGGGTCGGGTTCTTCGTCGGACCGGTCCTCGCGTTCGTCGTCACCAAGCGGATCTGTCTCGGCCTCCAGCGCCGCGACAAGGACAAGGTGCTGCACGGCCGCGAGTCGGGCATCATCAAGCGCCTGCCGCACGGTGAGTTCATCGAGGTCCACGAGCCCCTCAGCCAGGAGGCTCTGCACACCCTCACGGCGCACGAGCAGTACGAGCCGGCCGCGATCGGCCCCGCGGTCGACGAGAACGGTGTCGAGCGCAAGGTGAAGGGCCCGCAGAAGCTGCGCGCCAAGCTCAGCAACGCGTACTTCGGCGAGGACAACCAGATCCCGAAGCCCACCGCCGAGGAGTACAAGGAGATCACGAGCGGCCACGGCCACCACTGATCTTCGACCTGTTCGCCACGGCAGGAGCCCCGTCCATTGCCCGGACGGGGCTCTTTGCCGTCCCCGGGGCTGGATAGGGTGGACCTGTTCCGTACGAGCCATGAGTACACGAGCCACGAGCCATGAGATATGGGCAAGACCCGTATCTCATGTCCCACGTTCCACATCCCACATTCCACAGGCGTCCCTATCGCGGACGAACAACCCAGGAGCGGCATATGAGCGCTGTGACCCCCGCTGGAGGCGACACCGCGGCGGTCCGTTCCTGGCCCGCCCTGCTGAACGGCCTGCTGGACGGACACGACCTGAGCGCCGCCGACACCGCCTGGGCGATGGACCTGATCATGCGGGGCGAGGCGACCGACGCGCAGATCGCCGGGTTCGTGGTGGCGCTGCGGGCCAAGGGCGAGACCGTCGAGGAGATCGTCGGGTTCGTTCAGGCGATGTACGAGCACGCGAACGTGATCGAGGTGCCGGGGGAGACCGTCGACATCGTCGGTACGGGCGGCGACGGGGCGAAGACCGTCAACATCTCCACCATGTCGGCGATCGTCATCGCCGGTACGGGCGCCAAGGTCGTCAAGCACGGCAACCGGGCGGCCTCCTCGGCGTCCGGGGCGTCCGACGTACTGGAGAAGCTCGGGGTCAACCTGGAGCTGCCGACGCACCGGGTGGCCCAGGTCGCCGAGACGGCCGGGATCACCTTCTGCTTCGCGGCGAAGTTCCATCCCGCGATGCGCTACGCGGGTGCCGCGCGTGGGCAGTTGGGGATCCGTACGGTCTTCAACGCGCTCGGTCCGCTGACCAACCCGGCGAAGGTGAAGTCGCAGGCCGTCGGGTGTGCCGATCCCCGGATGGCGCCGATCATGGCCGGGGTGTTCGCCGAGCGCGGCAACTCTTCGCTCGTCTTCCGCGGCGACGACGGGCTGGACGAGCTGACGACGACGGCCACGTCACGTGTGTGGGTCGTGCGGGACGGCAAGGTGCGCGAGGAGTCGTTCGATCCGCGTGACGTGGGGATCGAGCTGGTGCCCGTGGAGGCGTTGCGGGGGGCCGACGCCTCGTACAACGCGGATGTGGCCCGGCGGCTGCTGAACGGGGAGACCGGGCCTGTGCGGGACGCTGTGCTGCTGAACTCTGCGGCTGCGCTGGTGGCCCTTTCGCCGGGGGACGGGCCGCTCGCGGACCAGCTCCGGGCGGGGATGGCGAAGGCCGCGGACGCGATCGACTCCGGGGCGGCGAAGGCCACGCTGGAGCGGTGGGTGGCGGCGACCAACGCGTAGGCGCCGGCTGCGGGCCGGTAGGGCGTTTCTCGCCCCCGCCGCCCCTACCCAGTCCCGTCCCCTGGGGCTTCGCCCCAGACCCCGTGGGGTGGGTTGTCGGGTGGAGGTCGGCTGTTGCTGGCCGCGCAGTTCCCCGCGCCCCTGAAGACCTAGGGGCGCGGGGAACTGCGCAGTCTTTGGGGGTTCGGGGGCGGAGCCCCTGAGTCAGGGACGGGAATGGGTAGGGGCGGCGGGGGCGAAAAAGGCCCCGTCGCTCCCCGGGCGTCCCGGTATGCGGACGACGGGGTTGCGGTCGGATCATCGTGTGGCAAGATGCAGGCAGGTCATGAGCGACAGCCATCAGGCCCCGGCCGGCTGTCCGGCAACCCTCCGTCCGTGGCGGGGTGCCCCGGGTGAAGACCAGGCCGTAGGCAGTGAGGTCTACGGCAAGCGCGGACCCCTCGCATCACCAGGGGTCCTGGTCGTTCGAGGGAGTCTTCTGTGAGCCAGCGAATGCGATAGGGCGTCGAGCCCCGCCTCCGCACACCCCTTTTCACCTTCACCCACGCTTGAGCCGTACCCACTCGTACCCGCTCGCGTGGTGTTCCCGCCTGCCTCACAGGAGTTCGCCATGTCTGTTTCCACCGCTGCCGCCGCCGACCGGACCGCCTGCCAGGACACCTCCGGATCGCTGCCCGTTCTTGGACGAGACGTCACCGTCCCGCTCGTCACCGGCGGCGAGGTCACCTACGCCGCGCTCGACTACGCCGCCAGCGCCCCGGCCCTCCAGCGGGTGTGGGACGACGTGGCCGCGTACGCCCCGTACTACGGGAGCGTGCACCGCGGGGCCGGGTACCTCTCCCAGCTGTCCACCGATCTGTTCGAGAACGCCCGCAGGACCGTCGAGGAGTTCCTCGACTGCCGCGACGGCGACCAGGTCGTCTTCACCCGGTCCACCACCGACTCGCTCAACCTCCTCGCCGCCGCGCTCCCCGCCGACTGCCAGGTCTTCGTCTTCGAGACCGAGCACCACGCGTCCCTGCTGCCGTGGAGGGACGCCCGCGTCACCTACCTCAACGCCCCGCGCACCCCGGGCGAGGCCGTCGCGACGCTGGAGCGGGCGCTCGCCGAGCGGGACCCCCACGGCCCGGCGCTCGTGTGCGTCACCGGCGCCTCGAACGTCACCGGCGAGCTGTGGCCCGTACGCGAACTGGCCGCCGCCGCACACACGCACGGCGCCCGGATCGTGCTCGACGCCGCCCAGCTCGCACCCCACCACCCCGTGTCCGTACGGGAGTTGGACGTCGACTGGGTCGCCTTCTCCGGGCACAAGCTGTACGCGCCCTTCGGGTCCGGTGTCCTCGCCGGACGCGCCGACTGGCTGACCGCGGCCGAGCCGTACCTCGCGGGTGGCGGCGCCTCGCGGAAGGTCTCGCGGCGGGTGGACGGCGGCGTCGACGTCGAGTGGCACGAGAGCGCCGCACGGCACGAGGCCGGGTCGCCCAACGTCATCGGCGCCTACTCCATCGCCTCCGCCTGCAAGGCCCTCACCGAGGCCGGCTTCGACACACTGGTCGCCCGCGAGCAGCAGCTCATCGACACCGTCCGGACCGGGCTCGCCGAGGTGCCCGAAGTGCGTGTGCTCTCGCTCTTCGGTGACGACGCGCCCCGCGTCGGTGTCATCTCCTTCGTCGTCGAGGGCTGGAACAGCTCGCACTTCGCCGCCGCGCTCTCCGCCGAGTACGGCATCGGCGTGCGGGACGGTCTGTTCTGCGCGCACCCCCTCGTCCGCACCCTCCTCGGCAGCGACCCGCAGACCCAGGGCGAGTGCGGCGCCCCCGAGGCGGCACCCGGCGAGAAGTCCCTCAACGCCATTCGGGTCAGCTTCGGGGCCGGAACGCCCGACGAGCACGTCGAGCGGTTCGTCCGGGCCGTCAAGGAACTCGTGCGGGACGGTGCGCAGTGGAACTACCGCACTGTGGAAGGGCGTTGCGTCCCGGCGGTGTGATCTGGCGGGGCTCCCCGTGTGACCGCCGCCTGCGGTCACACGCCCGCCCCTCGTGGCAGCCCCGCCCCCAGCAGGATCATCCGCAGGGCGCGCTCGGTCGCGTCGGTGAGGAGTTCGGAGGCTCGTACGAGGGCCTCGGCCAGGGCCATCGGGGCGGGCAGGATGCCGGTGAAGGCGTCCACGCCCGGGACCGTGTGGGCGCCCTCGCCCAGGGTGCCCGCCAGGGCGAGGACCGGGCGTCCGTTCAGCTTGGCTCGGCGGGCCACCTCGGCCGGGACCTTGCCGCGCGGGGTCTGGTGGTCCAGGGCGCCCTCGGCGGTGAGGACCAGGTCGGCGCGGGCGAGGCGGGCGTCCAGGTCGAGGTGGTCGAGGAGCACCTCGAAGCGGGGGAGCAGACGGGCGCCGAGAGCGGCGAGGCCCGCGCCCAGGCCGCCGGAGGCACCCGTGCCGGGGCCGCCGTACAGGTCGCAGGTGACCGGGAGGTCCCGGGTGAGGACGTACGCCCAGTTCTCCAGGCCCGCGGACAACTCCTCGACCTGTGCCGGGGTGGCGCCCTTCTGCGGGCCGAAGACGCGGGCGACTCCGCGTTCGCCGCACAGCACGTTGTACGGGTTGCAGGCGACGAGCAGTTCCGTGTGGGCGAGGCGGGGGTCGAGGCCCTTCGGGTCGATGTGGTGCAGGCGGATCAACTCCCGGCCACCCTGGGGGAGTTCGAAGCCGTCCTGGTCCAGTAGGCGGGCGCCGAGCGCCTGTAGGGCTCCGGCGCCCCCGTCCGACGTACCCGAGTCGCCGCAGCCGACGAGGATGCGGCGTACGCCCGTGTCGAGGGCGGCGCGGATCAGCTCGCCGACGCCGTACGTGGTGGTGGCGCCCGGGTCGCGCAGGCCGTGCGGGACGAGGGAGAGGCCGGCCACCGCCGCCATCTCCACGACGGCCGTGTCGGCGGAGCCGATGCCGGACCCGGTGCCGGTGCCGGATCCGGTGCCGAGCAGTGCGAAGTGGGTGCCCACGGGTTCGCCGAGCGGGCCGGTGGCGGGCAGGGCGACCAGCCGGCCCCCGGTCGCCGAGGCGAGGGCCCGGGCCGTCCCCTCGCCGCCGTCCACCAGAGGGATCAGGTCGACCTCGGCGTCCGGTACGACACGGCGTACGCCCGCCGCGATGGCGTCGGCGGCGGCCTGGGCGGACAGGGACTCCTTGAAGCCACTGGGGGCGACGGCGAAACGGGTCAGCATGGGAGGGGCTCCTTGAGGGCTTTGCGGCTAGGACGGTTTGGGGGCTTCCGGGCATCAGGGCTTCAGGACCGGGACGCCGAGCAGCGGCCACACGGTGAGGGCGAAGAGCAGGACGAGCGCCGCCGTCAGCGGGGCCAGGACCGCGGACAGGCGGAGCAGATCGCGCGGGGTGTAGGTCGGTGTGCCGGGTATCTCGGCGAAGAGCGTGACCGGCTTGGCCGAGGCCGGGAGCGTGTGGCAGAAGCCCGCCGCGGCCGTGGACGCCAGCGCGGCGGCGACCGGGTTGACCCCCGCGCCCACCGCCGCCGCGACCACCAGCGGTACGAGGACGGACGAGCGCGCCGAACGGGACTGCAGGACCAGATGGGCGGCCGTGCTCACCGCGACGACGAGCGCGAGGAACAGCCACGGGGCAACGTCCGCCGGCAGCCCGGACACCAGCCACCCCGCCGCCCCCGAGTCTGCGAGCGCGACGCCCATCGCCATCGTCGCGGCCATGAAGAGGAGCAACGACCAAGGGACGGTCTTCAGGGCGTCCTTCAGACCCACGGTCCCGAGCGCGGGCGAGGCCGCGACGACCGCGCCGATCAGGGCGACGACGGCGGGGGACACCTGGTGGAGCGGCTCGCTGCACCACAGCGCGACCACCGTGGCGAGCAGCAGCGCGCAACGCGACTCGGCGGGCGACCAGGGGCCGGTGACGGGTTGCTCGCTGTGCTGCTGGATGTCAGCGGCCGTGATCCGTACGGGAGTTCGGCGATCCGCGCGCCTTGTCGTCGTCAACAGCACGGTCTCGGCGGCCAGATGGGAGGACGCCACCGCCAACGGCAGTCCGAGCAGCAGCCACTGGGTGAAGTCGATACGGTCCCCGGTCGTCTCCCACAGCACCGACACCGTGATCAGATGTGCACCCGCACCGATCAGGGTCGCCACCGCCGACAGCAGGATCACGGTCGGAAAGAGCAGCGCGAGCATCACGACCAGTCGCTTCCGGTCGGCCAGCACCTTGGCGAGCGCGAGGAACACCGGCAGCGCGAGCGCGGCCCGTCCGGAGGTGGCGGGCACCGCGAAGGCCGTCACGACCAGAGCGGCCGTCGTCAGATGTACCAACTGCCTGACGCTGCGCGCCCCGCCCACCAGGAAGGCCGCCGCCCGCCCCGCGAGCCCCGTCCGGGCCACCGCTGCCGCCAGTACGAACGCACAGATCAGCAGCCAGACCGTCGAGTCCCCGAGGGTGCCGAAGAGCGTCTCGCTGCTGATCACACCGGTCACCGTGAGCGCGAGTCCCGCACCCAGGGCGATGTACGTGTCGTCGATGGGCGTACCGATCCACGCACAGGTCGCCAGCGCGAACACGGCCAGCGTCAGCCGCGCGTCACCACCGAGCCCGGGAAAGTTGCCGGGCACGATCAGGAGGGCACAGAGGCTCAGGGCCACACAGAGGGCGGCGGCTTGCCGGAGATTCAGACTCACGACATTCAGGGTTCAGCGGGGCGGTGAGCCTCCAATGAGCCCCACATGAAGGGGCCTTCATGGACCAGGCAGGGCACGCCCTTTCAGGGGCGCGGGGAACTGCGCACCCAGCCACGAGGCACCCGCACCCATCAACCAACCGCCCCACCGGAACACTCACACGGGGAGCCGATACCCCATACCCCGCACAGTCTCCACCCGCTCAACCCCAAGCTTCTTCCGCAACGAACGCACATACACATCAACGATGTTGGACCCGGGATCGAAGTCATACCCCCACACATGCGACAGGATCTGCTCACGCGACAGAACCTGCCCGGGATGCCGCAAGAACAGCTCCAGCAACACGAACTCACGGGCCGTCAGGTCCACCACCCGCTCGCCCGCGCGAGCCCGCCGCGTACGCAGATCCAACGTGAGGTCACCCCCGCGCAGCACTGTGACCTCGGGAGCCCGTGCCGCCGTACGCAACCGCAGCCGCACCCGTGCGAGGAGCTCCTCGAAGCGGAACGGCTTGGTCATCCAGTCGTCGGCGCCGCCCTCCAGGCCCGCCACCGCGTCGCGTACGGAGTCCCGGGCGGTCAGCACGATCACCGGGACCGTCACCCGGGCCTCGCGCAGTTCGCGCAGCACGGTGAATCCGTCCCGGCCGGGCAGCCCGATGTCCAGGATCACCAGGTCGAAGCCGCCGGTCAGCGCGTACTCGTAGGCCGAGTCGCCGTCCGCCACGACGGTCGTGGTGAAGCCGCCCGCGCGCAGGCCCTTCTCGACGAAGGAGGCGATCCGCTCCTCGTCCTCGACGATCAGGATGCGCTTCATGTCCAACAGGCCTTTCCGGTACGGGCGTTCATGTCCGGGAGCTCATGTGCGGGAGCCCATGTGCGGGTTCTCGTGCGCGGGTGTTCACGCGCGGTCCGTCTCAAGGAGCAGCTCCCGCACCGGGTCGAGCACGACGACGAAGGTGGCCCCGCCGCCCGGGGTCCGCCGCAGCCCGACCCTCCCGCCCCGGTGCCCCTCCGCGATGGCCCGCACGATCGACAGGCCGAGGCCCGCGCCGCTGCCCCGGGTGCCGCGCCGGGAGGTGCCGCGCCGGAACCGTTCGAAGATCACCTCGGCGTCCTGCGGCTGCACACCGGGGCCCGAGTCGGCGACGTACAGCTCGATGTGGCCGCCGGTGACGCGCGAGCCGATCCGGATCGACTGGCCGGGGACGGTGTGCTGCACGGCGTTCTGGGCCAGCTGGACCATCGCCTGGGTGATGCGCTGCGGGTCCAACTGGGCTTCCCCGTCGGCTACTTCGGCCAGTTCCCAGTGGCGGTCGCCGAGCGTGCGGGCCTTGACGAAGACGTCGGCGGTGAGTTCGGCGAGCTGCACGGGTTCGGGGGTCACGAAGTCAGGGCGTTCGGCCTTGGCGAGCAGCAGCAGGTCCTCGACGATGCGGCTCATCCGGTCGAGCTCGTCGGTGACCAGCCGGACGGTCTCCTCGCGCTCGGCCGGGTCGTCGCCCATCAGCTCCAGATGGCCGCGCACGATGGTGATCGGGGTGCGCAGCTCGTGGCCCGCGTCGTCGACGAACTCGCGCTGGGCCGCGAAGGCGCGTTCCAGGCGGTCGAGCATCGCGTTGAAGGTCTCGGCGAGCGCGGCGATGTCGTCGTGGCCGCGGACCGGGATGCGCCGGGTGAGGTCCTGTTCGGTGAGCTGGGCGGCGGCGGTACGCACCAGACGTACCGGCTTGAGGATCCGCCCGGCCACCACCCAGCCGATCCCCGTCGTCATCAGCAGCGCGACCCCGGAGATGGCGAGCAGGATGCGGAACACCTCGTCCACGCGGTCGTGCTCGCGCCCCGGGTGGAAGGCGACCACGAAGGCGGCCTCCGGTTCACCGCCGGAGCGGGCGATGGCGACCTTGGCCCACCGGACGTCCCCGGCGGCGCGGTGCAGCGTGCCGGTGGACTCGGCGGACTCGAAGATCTGCCGGCGGCCGGCCTCGTCCTCGTGCAGGGGCAGTGACGCGGGGATCTCACGGTCCTGGACGAGCTTCGCCGGGGCCGCGTCCGGGCCGCCCGAGAGCAGCCCCATCAGCTCCTCGTCCGGATCGGCGTACTGCCGCTCCAGGAAGACCTTGAGCAGCCGCCCCGGCTCCGTGAACCGCTCCCCGGTCGCGGGGTCCACGCCCCGCTCCTCGAAGTTCGCGAACTCGCCCGCCTCCTGGGCGAGCAGACCGCTGACGCGGGAGTCGACGTCCCGCAGCAGGATCGAACGGGTGGTGGTGGCCACGGCGGCGAGCGCGACGGCCATCACGAGCAGCAGCCAGAGCAGGATGCGGACCCGGGCCGAGATCCGCCGGCGCACGGGAACGTGATCGGGATCGGACATGGGTTCGGGTACGGGCTCAGCCGTCGTCCCCGGGTCCGTCGTCATCGTCATCGTCGTCACTCACCGGAGGCCGGGACACGACCTCGTCACTCGGCGTCGGAGTCGCCGTCGGAGAGGCGGTCGACGTGGGCGTCGCGGAGGGCGACCCACTCTCCAGCTCCACCTTGGGCGGCACCTTGGGAGACTCCGGACTGTCGGTCAGGGCGTAACTCGTGGCGGCGATCCCCAGAGGAATCACCACCACAGCGGCGAGAGCCGCCATCCGATGAGAGAAAACCATGGCCCCGATGCTGCGGGGCCCACCGGTGCGCCTGGATGAGTGCCGGATGAAGAACTCTTCATCCGGGCTCGACGAGCCGTGCTAGTTGTCGAGCCCGATCGCGAACGCGGCCTCGAGGTCGTGCTGAGAGTACGTACGGAACGCCACATGCGTATCCGTCCCCTCCACCCCCGGAATCTTGCTGATCATCCCGGGAATCACATCCGCCAGATCGTCGTGCGCCTTCACCCGGACCATGGCGATCAAGTCGTACGTGCCGGTCACGGAGAACACCTCGCTGACGGAGTCCAGCGCGGCGATCGACTCCGCGATCTCGGGGATCCGGTCCACGCTGGTCTTGATGAGCACGATCGCGGTGATCACGGCTGGTTTTCTCCCTCGGTGGCCGTCGCTGGGGATTTCACTCTAGCTGTACGCCCATAGCGCACCCACGCGTAGAGGAACCCCGCCGAGAAGCCCAGCAGGTGTGCCAGATAGGCCACCGCCGGCCCGTGGGTCGCGCGGCTCGCCGCCATCCACTGGAGGGAGACCCAGAAGGGCAGGACCACCCAGGCCGGAAACCGCAGCGGCAGGAAGAAGAGGAACGGAAAGAGACTGGTCACGCGGGCTTTGGGGAACAGGTAGAGGAACGCGCCGAGGACCGCGGAGATCGCCCCGGACGCGCCGACCAACGTCTGCGCTGAGTCGGAGTGGGCGACCGCGTAGCCGAACAGGGCGAGGTAGCCACAGCCCAGATAGAAGAGGGCGAACGCGAAGTGGCCCATCCTCTCCTCGGCCATCGCCCCGAAGACATAGAGGAAGAGCATGTTCCCCAGCAGATGCAGCCAGCTGCCGTGCACGAAGAGGGCGGTGGCCGGAGTGAGAGCGGCCCTCGGTGTCCCCTCGAACAGTTCGACGGGCACCACGCCCCAGCGCTCGAAATAGGCCCGCTGCGCGGAAAGGAGCTCGTCACCGGTGCCGTACGCGGGGCTGAGGCCCGAGAGCGGACCGATCACGAAGACCAGGCAGCACAGGGCGATCAGTCCGTAGGTCACCGGGGCGGACTGACCCCGGACCGCCCTGACTGCCCTCTCGACGGGGCCACCCCAGTTGCCGATCATGGACAGAGCATGACGTAACGGGACCGAACCGCACAGAGCGCCTCGCCGCTCCCGGCGGACGGGCGTCGAGTACCCGCCAGGCCTTAGGGTTACGAGCCACACGCTCCAGGGAACCTGGTGCGGCATGAGGACTCAGGAAAGTGAGCGACTGCAACGATGACGGTACCCCTGCCGACCGCCGAGACCCGGTGGCGCTGCACGCTCTGCGGCAACCTCACGCGATTCGACGTGACACGGTCGTCGAAGGTCGTCGAGTACGTGCATCTGGACCTGGCCGGGGAACCGAAGATCGAGGAGCGCGAGGTGGTCAGTGAGACCATCGAGTCGGTGCGCTGTCGCTGGTGCAACGCGGTGGATCAGGTGGAACTGGTGGACAGGCCGGGCGCCGGCTCCTGACAGGAGCGGGCCCCGCACGGACGATGGGGTGAAGGATGGTGGAGACCACCACGGGCGGGGAGCCGGACGACGGCGCCGCCGAGGTGCTCGACCGTCCGCTGCCCGACGGCGTGCGCCGCAGGGTCGTACAGATCGTCTCGGACGGTTTCGGCGGGCTCACCGTGGCCGAACTGCCCGTACAGCTGCGGCAGTACGCCCGGTTCGCCCCCAATCGCCGTGCCAAGTTCGCGGGCAACGCGATGGCGGCGGCCCTGGAGACGGACCCGCTTTTCAGACAGCGCATCGCCGAGAAGCTCAGAGAGGCCCAGTCGGAGCTGACCGGCGCCCTCGCCTCCGGCTCGCCGCCCCCGGCCGCGGACCCGCTGGACGTGGCGGCCGCGGCCTATGTGCTGCGTCCCCCGGGCTGGGTGAAGCTGGTGACCGCCGCGGGCGAGGAGGCCCTGCGGGCGGACGCCGAGCGCGCCGACGAGGAGACCCGCGCCGAGCTGGACCGGCTGCGCGAGGAGCTCGCCGAGGCGCGCGGCCAGACCCGCACCGAGACGGAGCGGCTGCGTACGGAGCTGGAGTCGGCGAAGAAGGAAGCCGAATCGCTTCACCGCAAGCTGCGCGGTGCCCTCAGTGACGTCAAGCGCGGCGAGGCGGCCCTGCGCAAGCTGCGGGGCGAGATGGAGTCGGTCCGCGGCGAGGGGCAGGCCCATGTGTCCGCCGCCGAGAGCGAGACCCGGCGGCTCAAGGCGCGGCTGAGCGAGGTCGAGGCCACCCTGGAGGCCACCCGCCGCGCGGCCCGCGAGGGACGCAGCGTCGAGGACATGCGCGTACGGCTGCTCCTCGACACCGTGCTCGACGCGGCACAGGGGCTGCGGCGCGAACTCGCCCTGCCGCCGGTGTCGGTGCGGCCCGCGGAGACCGTGGACGCGGTCGAACCGGGACGGATGACACCAAAAGACATCGCGGCCCGCGCGCTGTCCGAAAACGATCCCGCGATCCTCGACCAGCTGCTCGCGCTGCCGCAGGCGCATCTGGTCGTCGACGGCTACAACGTCACCAAGACCGGCTATCCGCAGATGCCCCTGGAGAAACAGCGGCTGCGGCTCCTCGGACAGCTCTCGCAGCTCGCCGCGCAGACCGGCGCCGAGGTCACCTGTGTCTTCGACGGGGCCGAGCTGGCCGCCCCGGTGCTGCTCGCCCCGCCGCGCGGGGTGCGGGTGCTCTTCTCCAAACCGGGCGTCACCGCCGACGAGTTGATCCGCCAGCTGGTGCGCGCCGAGCCGCCCGGGCGGCCCGTCATCGTCGTCTCGACCGACCGTGAGGTGGCCGACGGGGTGGCGAAGGCGGGAGCGCGTCCGGTGGCCTCCGCGGTGCTCCTGAAGCGTTTCTCGCGCGGCTGAGCGAGCGGGTTTCGCGCGGCTCCGCAAGGGAATTTCGCGTGACCGACCTTCTGATGGTGTACGTCACCTACGTAACAGGCACCCCAAGTGCAACACATGTGCATCTTGCCCGAATTGGCGAAACCTTCACGCAACGTAGCGTCAAACGAGCATTACTGCATGTGAGTTGAGTGCAAAGAATGCGGTCGGTGACCGAGATTTTTCCGAGGAGGATTTGAACTGATCACAAGAACATCACTAGGGTCAGCCGTCGAACCTCTACTCGGGTGATCACTCATTGGGAGTGACGGTGGAGGGGCACCGCCAACCGGTGTTCTCGGTAGGCGGCTGAGGTAATGAAGGAGCTCGCCTCCGTGGCGTCCCACCGTCGACCGAAGCAGCCGAGCCGCACCCGTGTGACCGTGCTCACCACCGCCGCCGCTGCAGCCGTGGCCCTCAGCTCCCAGGCGGCCAACGCCGCGCCCAGCGAGAAGCCGGGCAAGGCCGAGGTCAAGGCCAAGGTCGACAAGCTCTACGAAGAGGTGGAGCGCGCCACCGACAAGGCCAACGGGGCCGAGGAGAAGCAGGAAAAGCTCGAAAAAGAGATCGACACCATCCAGGACCAGGTCGCGCGAGGCCAGGACGAGCTCAACACCATGCGCGACAGCCTCGGTCTGATGGCCAGCTCCCAGTACCGCACGGGCGCGATCGACCCCTCCGTCCAGCTCTTCCTCTCCGCCGACCCGGACGACTACCTCGACAAGGCGTCCACGATCGACCAGCTGAGCGCTCAGCAGGTCGAGGCGCTGAAGAAGGTCCAGGAGAAGCAGCGGACCCTCGCCCAGCAGCGTCAGGAAGCCGCCGGCAAGCTCAAGGACCTCTCCGAGACCCGCAAGACCCTGGGTCAGAAGAAGAAGGAAGTCCAGACCAAGCTCGCCGACGCACGCAAGCTCCTCAACACCCTGACCGCCAAGGAGCAGGCGGCCCTGACCGCCGCGGACACGCGCGCCAGCCGCGATGCCGGCGACCGCATCGAACTCGGCAACGAGGTGCCCGCCTCCGAGCGCGGCGCCGCCGCCCTCGCCGCCGCCAAGACCCAGATGGGCAAGCCGTACGTCTCCGGCGGCAGCGGCCCCAACTCGTACGACTGCTCCGGTCTGACGCAGTGGGCGTACGGCCAGGCCGGTGTGTCGATATCCCGGACCACCTACACGCAGCAGAACGACGGCGTGAAGATCGGCCGCGATCAGCTCAAGCCCGGCGACCTCGTGTTCTTCAACAGCCTCGGCCACGTCGGTCTGTACGCGGGCAACGGCGTCATCGTGCACGCCCCGAAGCCGGGTGCCGTCGTCCGTCTCGAGTCCATGAGCACGATCGGCACCTTCCAGTTCGGCGTCCGGGTCTGATCCTCGGCCCTCGCCGGGTCGTCCGCGATCCGATCCGCCCCGTGGCCCGGAACCTCTCCGGGCCCGCCGGGAAGTTGATCGCCACGCCGCCCGAACGGGCGAATTCCCGTAACTCGCGCTGACCCCACGCCCCGCTGATGACCTGCGTCTGAGGCGGGGCGTCACGTTGTGTACCCGTATGGGTCTTTGGCCACCGCGTAGTCGCACGGCTACTGTCTGCCGCGTTTCCCCCAACTCCGGGGGGCACGTCAGCGGAAGGGAGTGCGGCTTCCTGTGGGGTCCCATCGCCGCCTTGTACCGTCCGGCTTCGACCGGGGCGCCCGAGGCGCCACCCTGTGCGTACTGACCGCCGCGGCCGCGGCCCTCGGCATCCTGCCGGCCGGTGCCGCGCCGCAGGACGACACCCGTGCCGAGGTGGACCGGCTGTACGAGGAGGCCGAGCACGCCACCGAGTCGTACAACAAGGCCGACGAGCGCACGGACACACTGCGCGACCAGGTGGACAGGGCGCAGGACCGGATCGCCAGACAGCAGGACCGCATCAACACCATGCGGGACGCGCTCGGTTCGCTCGCCGGGGCCCAGTACCGCTCCGGCGGCCTCGATCCCTCGCTGGCGCTGATGTTCTCCGACGACCCGGACGACTACCTCGACAAGGCGGCCGTGCTCGACCGGATCAGCTCCCGGCAGGCCGGGGAACTCAAGGAACTGCAGGGCGCCATGCGTGATCTCTCCCAGGAGCGCGAGGAGGCGACCCGCAAGCTCGGCGAACTGGACAAGAGCCGCAAGGCGGTCGCCCGGCACAAGCGCACGGTCGAGCAGAAACTGTCCAAGGCACGGCAGTTGCTCAACGCCATGCCCGGCGCCGACCGCGCCGCCTACGACCGGGCCTCCCGCTCGGGCCGCGTCCCCGACCTCACCGGCGCCGTCCCGTCCTCCGGCCGGGCCGCGGCCGCCGTCGCCGCGGCCCGCTCGGCCGTCGGCCGCCCGTACGTCTGGGGCGCCAACGGGCCCTCCGGGTTCGACTGTTCCGGCCTCACCCAGTGGTCGTACGCGCAGGCCGGTGTCGGTCTGCCGCGCACCTCGCAGGCCCAGGCGCACACCGGACGGGCGGTGCCGCTCTCCCAGGCGCAGCCCGGCGACATCGTCACCTACCGGGGCGACGCCAGCCATGTCGGGATGTACGTGGGCAACGGCCAGGTGATCCACGCGCCCTACCCGGGCGCCCCGGTGCGCTACGACCCGGTGGGCATGATGCCCGTCAACACCGTGACGCGCCCCTGACCCCACGGGCGCGGCGCCGTACGATCAGGGTCGTGGCTGGTCGTGGGCGTGCGCCGAGGTGGGTCGTGGGAGTGCTGCTGGCGGCTCTGACCGCGTCGGCCGGCTGCGGTGGCGGCTCCGGGACCGACAGCGCCTCCGGCGACGTCCAGCGCGTGCTCGACACGAGGGCGGCGGCGGTGCGCGACGGCAACGAGCGGGAGTTCGTGGCGACGCAGGCACCGGCCACCCTCGCCGCGGGCGAACGGGCCGCCGCGCGCACCGAGTTCAGGAACCTGCGGGGGGTCCCGCTGGCCGACTGGACGTACCGCGTGACCGGCCTCCACCGCTCAGGCGACCGCGCCACGGCCGACGCGGAGCTCCGCTACCGCATAGAGGGCTACGACCGGGCCCCCATCGTCACCGCCCGCACGCTGAGCCTCGCCCGGGCCGACGGGCGCTGGTACGTGACCGCCGACCGGCCCGCCAAGGACTCCAGCCAGCAGCTGTGGGAGCAGGGGGCCGTCCAGGCCGTACGCGGCGAGCACAGCCTCGTCCTGGGCGTCGGGCGCCCCCGCGACGCGCTGCGCCACTACGCGGAACTGGCCGACCGCGCGGTGCCCGCCGTGCGGGAGGCGTGGGGCGAGAACTGGTCGCGGCGGGTCGTCGTCCTCGTACCGAAGTCGCTGGACGGGATGGCGGGGCTGCTCGGGGCGCCCGCGTCCGGGTACCGGGGGATCGCCGCCGTCACCACGGGCGAGGCGGGCGGATCCGCGAAGGCGCCCGCCGACCGGATCATCGTCAACCCCGACGCGTACGGGGTGCTCGGCGCCTTCGGGCGACAGGTCGTCCTCACCCACGAGACGACCCATGTGGCGACCCGCGCGTCGACCTCGGCCGCCACTCCGCTGTGGCTCTCCGAGGGGTACGCGGACTGGGTCGGCTACCGCGGCACCGGGCGCACGGCCCCGCAGGCCGCGCCGGAGCTGGCACGGGCGGTGGCCGAGGGGCGGGTGCCCGACGCGCTGCCGGGCGACGAGGACTTCGGGTTCGGCGGCGACGCGGGGTCGCTGGCGCGGGCCTATGAGGGTGGGTGGCTGGCCTGCCGGATGATTGCCGAGCGGTGGGGTGAGGTGCGGCTGGGGGAGTTCTACCGGGCCGTGGGGGAGCGGGAGAAGAGGGCGGGGGCGGTGGAGGCGGGGATGCGAGAGGTTCTGGGTACGTCGCTGGAGGAGTTCACCGAGCAGTGGCGGGCCTATGTGCGGGATCGGCTTGGGTGATGGGTGCGGGCCGGTCGTGGCTAGGTGCGCAGTTCCCCGCGCCCCTAAAGACGCCTGGGCTGTAGCCGCAGTTGTTTTAGGGGCGCGGGGAACTGCGCACCCAGCCACGACGGACCCGCACACGAAACCCCGGACGCCGGCGGATCCACTCAGGAGTTCAGCGTCTCCTGAGTGCGGGGAGTCTGGCTGGGCAGCTCAGGCGTGGTCGCGTACGACACCGTGTCGCGCCAGAGGAGCGTGCCGGCGGTGACGGACGCGGCCACCAGCAGCCCGTTGCGGATCACCAGCAGGGTGATGCCAAGACCGTCGCTGCCGACGACGTTCGCGAAATAGATGGGGAACTCCAGGACGGTGAAGAAGCACGCCGTCAGGACCATCCCGGCCGGCAGCCCCATCCGGCTGCCGCGGAAGACCAGGCACACGGCGGCCAGACCGACCAGCCACACCATGTACTGCGGGCTGATCACCCGGCTGGTCGTCGTGAACAGGAGCACCGCGACGAACGCGGCGTCCGCGACCGTGTGTGCCAGGAAGCGCGTCGCCAGCAGCCGCCACATCAGCAGCCAGCCGAACGCGAGCGCCGTCAGCAGCAGGGCCGCCGTGCTCACCAGGTCCACGTACGGGCCGAGGAACTCCACCGAGCCGTAGTTCAGCAGGACCTGGCCCTCCCACCCGTGGTGCCGGGCGATGTGGAAGACCAGGGAGCCGAGGGACTCGACCTCGGTTCCCCGGTCGCGCTGGAAGGTCATGAACGCGAACGCGCCCGGCATCGACACCGCGAACAACAGTGCCAGCCCCGCGGCCGTCGCCGCCGCCGCGCCCCACGCCCTCCGCTTCGCCGAGCCCACCAGCAGCAGCGCAGGCCACACCTTCAGCATCGCGCCGAACGCGGCGAGCACGCCCATCACGCGCGGATGCCGGGCACCCGCGAGGATCGCGGCCACGACGACGGCCGTCACCATCACGTCGTACCGCGAGTACACCGTCGGCCCGAGCAGCGGTACGCCCACCACCCACGCCCAGGCGCCGCGCAGCGACTTGCCCGGACGCCGGCCCGCGTACAGGAGCAGACCGAAGGCGACCAGGTCGGCGAGGAAGGCCAGGACGAAGAACGCCGACGTGTACTCCAGGAAGGGCAGCAGCGCGGGGGAGAGGATCGCGAGCGCCGCGGCCGGCGGGTACTGCCAGGTCACGTCGTCCAGCGGGAAGGTGCCGGTGCGCAGGACCTCGTACCAGCCCTGGTAGATCACCGAGACGTCGCTGGTGACATCGGGGCCGGGGAAGATCCACACCTTGAAGACGAAGAGCAGCAGCATCAGCCTGGTCAGGCCCCAGGCCCCCACCAGCGGATACGGGAACCTCGCCCCCCTCGCTCCCGTCATGCCCACCTGTCCTCTTCGGTACGGATCCTGTGTGCGGCCATGATTCCCCGCGCGCCTGTGCGAGAGCCATGAAGCGCGGCCGTGCGGAGCTGCCGGGTGCGGGTTCGGTGCGTCCGTGCTTTCGGTACTGTCGACGGCGATGCACAAGACCCTGATCGTGACCAACGACTTTCCGCCGAGACCGGGCGGCATCCAGGCCTTCCTGCACAACATGGCGTTGCGCCTGGACCCCGAGCGGCTCGTCGTCTACGCGTCCACCTGGAAGCGGGGCCGGGAGGGAGCCGAGGCGACGGCCGCCTTCGACGCCGAACAGCCCTTCGCCATCGTACGCGACCGAACAACCATGCTGCTGCCCACTCCGGGGGTCTCCCAGCGGGCCGTGGGCCTGCTCAGGAAGCACGGTTGTACGTCGGTGTGGTTCGGTGCCGCGGCGCCGCTCGGGCTGCTGGCGCCGGCGCTGAGGAAGGCCGGCGCGGAGCGCCTGGTGGCCACGACGCACGGTCATGAGGCGGGGTGGGCGCAACTGCCGGGCTCGCGCGGGCTGCTGCGCAGGATCGGCGAGTCGACGGACACGATCACGTATCTCGGCGAGTACACGCGCTCGCGGATCGCCGCCGCGCTGACGCCCGAGGCCGCCGCGCGGATGGCCCAACTCCCGCCCGGCGTCGACGAGAAGACCTTCCACCCCGGTTCGGGCGGTGACGTCGTCCGCGCCCGCCTCGGGCTGACCGACCGCCCGGTGGTCGTCTGCGTCTCCCGGCTGGTGCCGCGCAAGGGCCAGGACACGCTCATCCTCGCGATGCCGCGGATCCTGGCGAGCGAGCCCGAGGCGGTGCTGCTGATCGTGGGCGGCGGGCCGTACGAGAAGGACCTGCGCAGGCTCGCGCACGAGACCGGGGTCGCCGACTCCGTCCGCTTCACCGGAGCCGTCCCCTGGTCGGAACTGCCCGCCCACTACGGCGCCGGTGACGTCTTCGCCATGCCGTGCCGCACCCGCCGTGGGGGCCTCGACGTCGAGGGCCTCGGCATCGTCTACCTGGAGGCCTCCGCGACCGGGCTTCCCGTGGTCGCCGGCGACTCCGGGGGTGCGCCCGATGCCGTCCTCGACGGCGAGACCGGCTGGGTCGTCCGGGGCGGCTCCCCCGAGGACGCGGCCGACCGCATCACCGCCCTGCTCGGCGATCCGGAGCTGCGGTGCCGGATGGGGGAGCGGGGGCGTGAGTGGGTCGAGGAGAAGTGGCGCTGGGACCTGCTGGCGGAGAGGCTGAAGGAGCTGTTGTAGGCGTCCGCGGGCACGGCTGAGGGTTGGTTGCGCCTGATCGCGCAGCTCCGGCGCCCCTAGAAGAGACGTCTCCGTTTTAGGGGCGCGGGGAACTGCGCGACGGCGCCACAACCAACCCGCACGGTCAGGATCACCGCGCCCAAGACGTCTCGTGGTGAAGGCTTCTCCGTCGGGCATCAGCCCCGGTAGATGGCCTCGATCTCGTCGGCGTAATCCTTCGCCACCACATTGCGCTTGAGCTTCAGGGACGGCGTGAGGTGCCCGGAGTCCTCGGTGAACTGGTGGGCGAGAATCCGGAACTTCCGCACCGACTCCGCCTTCGACACCGCGGCGTTGCCGTCGTCGACAGCGCTCTGGATCGCCGCGAGCAGATCCGGATCCTGGCCGAGCGACGACGCGGTGGAACCGGCCGGCTTGCCGTGCTCCTCGGCCCAGCGGCCCAGGAACTCGTCGTCGATGGTGACCAGCGCGCCCACGAACGGACGCCCGTCGCCGACGACCATGCATTCGGCGACCAGCGCGTGCGCGCGGATGCGGTCCTCGATCACGGCCGGGGCGACGTTCTTGCCGCCCGCGGTGACGATGATCTCCTTCTTGCGGCCGGTGATCCGCAGATAGCCGTCCTCGTCGAGCGTGCCGATGTCGCCGGTGTGGAACCAGCCGTCGGCGAGCGCCTCGGCGGTGGCGGCCTCGTTGTTCCAGTACCCCTTGAACAGGTGCTCGCCGTGCAGCAGCACCTCGCCGTCGTCCGCGATGCGGATCACGGAACCCGGCAGCGGCTGGCCGACCGTGCCGATCTTCTGCCGGTCCCACGGGTTGAAGGCAGTGGCCGCGCAGGACTCGGTGAGGCCGTAGCCCTCCAGGACCGTGAAGCCGATGCCGCGGAAGAAGTGGCCGAGCCGCTCGCCCAGCGGGGCGCCGCCCGAGATCGCGTACTCGCCCTTGCCGCCGAGCACCGCGCGCAGCTTGCTGTAGACGAGCGCGTCGAACGTCCTGTGCTTGATCCGCAGGCCGATCGACGGGCCCGACGGGGTGTCCAGCGCGCGGCTGTACGCGATCGCCGTGTCCGCCGCCTTGTCGAAGATCTTGCCCTTGCCGTCCGCCTGCGCCTTGGCCCGCGCCGAGTTGTAGACCTTCTCGAAGACGCGCGGCACACCGAGGATCAACGTCGGCCGGAACGAGGCCAGTTCGTCCGTGAGGTTCTTGATGTCCGGGACCATGCCCAGCTTGATCGGCGCCATCATCGGCGCGACCTGCACGAGCCGCCCGAAGACGTGCGCGAGCGGCAGGAAGAGCAGCACCGAGCACTCACCCGTACGGAACAGGGGGCGCAGCCGCTCCACGATGTTGCCGCACTCGGCGAAGAAGCTGCGGTGGGTCAGCACGCAGCCCTTGGGGCGCCCGGTCGTACCGCTCGTGTAGACGATGGTCGCCGGGTCGTCGGCCTTGGCGAGCGAGCTGCGCTCCTCCACGGCGGCGTCCGTGACGTCCTTGCCGGCCCGGCCCAGCTCCTCGACACCGCCGCCCTCGATCTGCCAGACGTGCTTGAGATGGGGCAGCCCGTGACGCACCGACTCCACGGCGGCCGCGTGCGCGTCCAGTTCCACGACGACGGCGGTCGCGCCCGAGTCGCCGAGGATCCACTGCACCTGCTCCGCCGAACTGGTCTCGTACACCGGCACGGTGACCGCGCCCGCGCTCCAGATCGCGAAGTCGAGGAGCGTCCACTCGTAGCGCGTACGCGACATGAGGCCGACCCGGTCGCCGGGCGCCACGCCCGAGGCGATCAGGCCCTTGGCGGCGGCCTGCACCTCGGCGAGGAAGGTCGTGGCCGAGACATCCGTCCAAGTGCCGCCGACCTTACGGGCGATGACCGCCACGTCCGGATGCTGCGCGGCGTTTCTGCGGACGATGTCGGTCAGATTGCCGTCCGCGGGGACCTCGTACAAAGCCGGAAGGCTGAACTCGCGCAAGACTGCTGCTCCTCATAGGGCGCCGACGCCACGACTTCGTGTGATGCGACGGAGCGGTCCAAGGCTCGGGCGTGTGCTCTGGGACCCAAGGTGGTTGAAACCCTGAGCACGACTGGACTGCCCGGACGTTACCCGCCGGTACTGCCTCTACGACAGGGGGGTCGGGTGAGATGTTCCCCGCGTCACACGCGTTGGTGTTCCTCTTGGGTGTTTCTCCGCGCAGAGTAGTCCACCACGTTACTGACTGGGAGGTAACCGCAGGTCCGCCCGCGTCTACACACGTTTGCTCCACAGGCTTACCCTTGATCGCCATGGCAGGCACACAAGGCGGCGACGCCGACGACATCGGCGGCCCGGGCGGCGAGGCCCGAAAGACGCGCATCCACGTCGTGAGCGACGTACACGGCAATGTCCGTGACCTGGTCAGGGCCGGTGACGGCGCGGACGCCCTGATCTGTCTCGGCGATCTCGTGCTCTTCATCGACTACGCCGACCACTCCCGCGGCATCTTCCCGGACCTCTTCGGCACCGAGAACACGGACCGCATCGTCGAGCTGCGCACCGCCCGCCACTACGAGGAGGCCCGGGCCTTCGGCGCGCGGCTGTGGGCGGGCGTCGACCGCGGACCCGCCATCGAGAAGGCCGTGCGCAAGCAGTACGCCGAACTGTTCGCGGCGTTCCCCACTCCGACGTACGCCACCTACGGCAACGTCGACGTGCCACCCCTGTGGTCGGAGTACGCCGGGCCAGGCACCACCGTGCTCGACGGTGAGCGGGTCGAGATCGGCGGCCGGGTCTTCGGCTTCGTCGGCGGGGGCCTGCGTACGCCCATGCGGACGCCGTACGAGATCAGCGACGAGGAGTACGCGGCGAAGATCGAGGCCGTCGGAGAGGTCGACGTGCTGTGCACGCACATTCCGCCGGAGGTTCCCGAGCTCGTCTACGACACGGTGGCGCGGCGCTTCGAGCGGGGGAGCCGGGCACTGCTCGACGCGATCCGGCGCACCCGGCCCCGCTATTCGCTCTTCGGCCACGTCCACCAACCGCTCGCCCGGCGGATGCGCGTCGGCGCCACGGAGTGCGTCAACGTGGGTCACTTCGCCGGAACGGGGAAGCCGTGGGTGCTGGAGTGGTGAGGGCCGGCGGCGGTCGCAGGGCCGGGGGCGGGCGGCGGTCCGCCGCGCGGTAGCCTTCACGCTGCATACACAGGTAGGAAGCGTTCGTACCACGAAGAACACCCCTATGTCCGGACCGCATCTGGAGGAGCCACGGCGATGGCGGAACACACCAGCTCGAGCATCACGATCGAGGCGGCACCGGCCGATGTCATGGCGGTGATCGCCGACTTCGCCCGCTATCCGGACTGGACCGGCGAGGTGAAGGAGGCGGAGGTGCTCGCCACCGACGAGAAGGGCCGCGCCGAGCAGGTACGCCTCGTCATGGACGCCGGCGCGATCAAGGACGACCAGACCCTCGGCTACACCTGGACCGGCGACCACGAGGTCTCCTGGACCCTGGTCAAGTCCCAGATGCTCCGCTCCCTCGACGGCTCCTACATCCTCAAGCCCGCGGGCACCGGCGCCACCCAGGTCACCTACCAGCTCACCGTCGACGTCAAGATCCCCATGCTCGGCATGATCAAGCGCAAGGCGGAAAAGGTCATCATCGACCGCGCGCTGGCGGGCCTGAAGAAGAGGGTGGAGTCGGGCGAGAAGTAGGCGGCGCGGGTGGGCGGGGGCTGATCGCGCAGTTCCCCGCGCCCCTGAAAAGCGCGGCTGCGCCCCAATTTTTCAGCCGAGCCCAGTCTTCTCAGCCCGTCCGGCGTTTGAGGACGAGGCCGTTCAGGCCGATCTCCCACCCGCCCACGGTCAACCCACCCACCCTCATCAGCCCCGCCCACCCACTCAGCCCGTCCGGCGTTTGAGGACGAGCGCGTTCAGCGCGATATGGGGGTCTGGGGGCGGAGCCCCCAGGGACGGGACGGGTAGGGGCGGCGGGGGCGAGACCCTCTCTGCTCAGCCCGCCGGCCAGGCACCGGTACCGTTGACAGACATGCGCACCATCCTGATCACCGGCCCCGGCGGCTCCGGCCGCACCACCGTCGCCGCGGCCACCGCCCTGCAGGCCTCCCGCCAGGGAACCCGCACCCTGGTGCTCACAGCCGACCGCACCGACACCCTCGGCGCCATCCTCGGCACCCCCACCGGCGCCACCCCCACTGAGGCCGCCCCCCACCTCACCACCTGGCGACCGGACGCGACCGAGGCCTTCCGCACGGACCTCCTCGCGTTCCAGGACCGCGCCACCACCGCCCTCGACCTGCTGGGCGCCGCCCGTCTGGACGGCGAGGAACTCACCCCCCTCCCCGGTGCCGAGGAACTCGCCCTGCTCCGCGCCCTGCGCGACGCGGCCACGGCGGACACGTACGACCTCCTGGTCGTCGACCTGCCGCCCACCCCCCAGGCCCTCGCCCTCCTCGCCCTCCCCGAACAACTCCGCCGCTACCTCCGCCGCCTGCTCCCCGCGGAGCGCCAGGCGGCCCGCGCCCTGCGCCCCGTACTCGGCCGTCTCGCCGGCGTCCCGATGCCCTCGGAGTGGCTGTACGAGACGGCAGCCCGCTGGGACGTCGAGCTGGCCGCCGTCCAGCTGGCCGTCGAGGACGCGGCCACGACCGTACGGCTGGTCGCGGAGCCGGGCCCGGCCGGCACCGACGCCGTACGCGCCGCGGCCACCGGCCTCGCCCTGCGCGGCCTGCGCACCGACGCCCTGGTCGCGAACCGCGTCCTGCCCGACGCGTCCCCCGACACCTGGCTCGCCGCCCTCGCCGTACAGCAGCGCAAGGCACTCGACGAGTGGCGCGACGAGTGGGGGCGGACGTTCGACGTACGCGAGCTCCCCCACCTCGGCCGGGACCCGCGCGGCGCCGAGGACCTCGCCGCGCTGCCCGTGCCCGCGCCGGGCGACGCCCCGGGACCGGTCGAGTGGCCCGTCGCCGACCGCCTCGCCGACGACGGCGTGCTCGTCTGGCACATCCCGCTCCCCTGCGCGATACGGGAGGAGCTCGACCTCGTACGCCGTGGCGACGAACTCGTGGTCACGGCAGGGCAGTTCCGCCGGATCGTCCCGCTCCCGTCCGCCCTGCGCCGCTGCACGGTGGACGGTGCCTCCCTGCGCGACGGCGAACTGGCCGTCCGCTTCGCGCCGGACCCGGACCTGTGGCCCCGCGGAAGGTGACCGAGTCCGTTTCTGTGGCCGCGCGCACGATGAACGGCGTACCCCCGTTCGGGTAACGTCGAGAGATACAGATCCCACGCTTGGAGTCCGCCATGAGCGATGAGCGCCCCACGTCCGACGCCGACGCCGCCGAGGACGCGCTCGACGAGGTGCGCGCGACCGACGCCGATGCCTGGGCGAAGGCGTGCGCCGAGGACCTCGCCGCGGAGAAGGCCCGCCGCCGCGTCCAGAACGGCCAGCCGCCCGGCTCGGCCGCCGAGGAACTGCGCAAGCTCGTCGACGCCGTCGCCGACAAGCTCTCCGGACTGCAGTCGCCACTGCTCGGCGCGGTCGCCGGCGGCGCCGCCCAGCAGATGGTCAACCAGGTGGTGCAGCAGGCCAAGGCCGCCGTCGAGCCCGTCATCGAGCGCAACCCGGACGTCTTCGACCACCTGGCCACCGCGGGCTCCGAACTGCTCGCCGCCTACCGCTCCGCGGTCGAGGCGCAGGAGCGGCGCTGGACCACCCGTGACACCGGCCCCGGCCCCCGTGACGAGGGCACCGGTCCCGGTGAACACATCGACCTCGACTGAAGCCCCTCGGGTACGGTTGGCCGTAGCGGGGCTCGACCGAAACTGAGGGATTCATGGGACTCACCATCGGCGTCGATATCGGCGGCACGAAGATCGCGGCCGGCGTGGTCGATGAGGAAGGCAACATCCTCTCGACCTTCAAGGTGCCGACTCCGACGACGCCGCAGGCCATCGTGGACGCGATCGCCGCGGCCGTAGAGGGTGCCCGGGCGGGGCACGAGATCGTCGGCGTGGGCATCGGCGCCGCCGGATACGTCAACCGCCAGCGCTCGACGGTCTACTTCGCCCCGAACATCGACTGGCGGCAGGAGCCCCTGAAGGACGAGGTGGAGGCCCGCGTGGGCCTGCCGGTCGTCGTCGAGAACGACGCGAACGCCGCGGCGTGGGGCGAGTACAAGTTCGGCGCGGGCAAAGGCCACCGCAACGTCATCTGCATCACGCTGGGCACCGGTCTCGGCGGCGGCATCATCATCGGCAACAAGCTGCGCCGCGGGCACTTCGGCGTGGCCGCCGAGTTCGGCCACATCCGGATGGTCCCCGACGGCCTGCTGTGCGGCTGCGGCTCCCAGGGCTGCTGGGAGCAGTACGCGTCCGGTCGCGCCCTCGTCAGGTACGCGAAGCAGCGCGCCAACGCGACCCCCGAGAACGCGGAGATCCTGCTGTCGCTCGGCGACGGCTCCCCCGACGGCATCGAGGGCAAGCACATCTCGATGGCCGCCCGCCAGGGTGACGCCGTGGCCGTCGACTCGTACCGCGAGCTGGCCCGCTGGGCCGGTGCCGGGCTGGCCGATCTGGCCTCGCTCTTCGACCCCTCCGCGTTCATCGTCGGCGGCGGTCTCTCGGACGAGGGCGAGCTGGTCCTCGACCCCATCCGCAAGTCCTACAAGCGCTGGCTCGTGGGCGGCAACTGGCGTCCCGTCGCCGACGTCATCGCCGCCCGACTGGGCAACGAGGCGGGGCTGGTGGGTGCGGCGGACCTGGCTCGGGAGCCCGATCCGATCATGTAGTCGCGCTTCGACCGCCCGCCGTTTCCCTCCGGGGGCGGCGGGCGGTTCTGTTTGAGGGGCTGAGGGGTTGGGGGCTGGGGGTCGTGGGATCCGCGGGCCGGTGGGGGCTTGTCGCGCAGTTCCCCGCGCCCCTGAAAGATTGCGCAGTTCCCCGCGCCCCCGCGCCTCTGAAGACGCGGCGGTGGCCCCTTCTTTCAAGGGGCGCGAGGAACTGCGCGACCAGCCCTCCACCGGCCCGCGGTGAATCTGACGCCCCGGAACCGGCGGGGCATATATCTTGATCGGCATGCCGACCAGCCCTTCCGCCAGTCCGCTACCGGCGTCCCGTACGGAATCCGACGGCTCGGCCGTCATCAGGGTCCTCAGCTACAACATCCGCTCCATGCGCGACGACACCGCCGCACTCGCCCGAGTGATCAGCGCCTGCGAACCGGACCTCGTGCTGGTCCAGGAAGCCCCCCGCTTCTTCCGGTGGCGCAAGAAACTGGCCCGCCTGGCCGCCGCGTCCGGCCAGGTGATCCTCTCCGGTGGCGGCACGGCATCGGGCCCGGCCCTCCTCTGCTCCATGCGGGCGACGGTCGAGCGCACCGAGGACGTACTGCTCCCGCTCACCCCGGGACTGCACAGACGCGGCTTCGCCACCGCGGTGGTCCGCTTCGGCGGCGCCGCCCGTCTCGGCGTACTGAGCTGCCACCTCTCCCTCCAGAAGGACGAGCGCCACGAACAGGGCGGCATGCTCCTCGACCGCCTCGCCGCCCTGGGCACCCCGCACGCCGTCGCGGGCGGCGACCTCAACGAACGACCGAACGGCCGCACCTTCAAACGCCTCGCCACCGAGCTCCAGGACGGCTGGGCGGTGGCCCCCTGGGGTGCGGAGCACACCTCGACACCCGCCGACCCCCACCAGCGCATCGACGCGCTCTTCGCCACGGAGGGCGTGGAGATCCTGGGCTGCGGCGTACCACTCGGCCACCCCGGAGTGACGGAGACCGACCTGAAGGCCGCCACGGACCACCTGCCGGTCCTGGCGGCCCTCCGGGTGCCCGCCTCCTAGCCGGTACGCCTAGGGCCGCTGCCTGGCCCGGTCGGTGACCGCCCAGCCGTCGAGGTACGTGAGCTGGGTGTAGGACTTCATGTCCGCGCCGTCACCCGAGGTACGGCTGTCGCGGAAGCCGAGGAACTCGTACGACTCCGGGTCGAAGATGAACGTGCTGCCGATGGTGCCCGGACCGGAGAGCGAGATCCCGATGCCGGCCCGGCCCTTGGCGTCGGTGATCCCCGGGGTCACCTTCACGCCGGGCACCCTGCTGAGTGCTTCGTAGGCGGCAGCCCGGAGACCCTCGGGCATCACGGGGACGCGGTAGAGAAGTCCGGCGAGGCTGAACCCCACCATCTGCCACTCGTCCTCCGTGACGGGCTTCGAGTAGTCCGGCGTTTTATCGAACGGGTTGCGCATCGCCTTGAGCAGCTTGTCCGGCTCGGTCGGCAGCTTTTCGAGCCGGGTCCAGTCCTGCGTCGGCCAGATGGACTCGTTCGCCTTCGGAGGGTCGGCCCACCAGCCCTTGCCGACCTCCATCACCCAGGACCGCTGGGAGTCGTCCACCGAGCGCCAGTTCTCGTCGACGTACGTCTTGATGGTGCCCGTCTTCAGGTTCCTCTCCTTGACGATCTCCTTCGTGTAGATGAACTGGTCGTCCCGGGGCGCGACCGGCTCCTCGTGCTTGCGCTGGTATGCGGCGGCGCCGTACAGCACCGTCCGCGCGCTCACGTTCCGCAGGGCGGGGGAGCTGTCGTTCGGCGGTGTCGCCGTGTTCCCCGTACCGCCGTCGTCGCGGACCGCGACCAGGACCGTGGCGGCGACCGCGGCCGTGAGCGCGCCCGTCAGGGCGATGCGCAGGGCAGGACGCCGACGGCGCACGGCGGGAGCCGGGTCGTGCATCGCGGTGAGCAGGCGGGTGCGCGCCCGCTGCCGGGTCGCTTCGTCGAGCGGGGGCGCCCCCGCGTCCCAGCCGCTCAGTTCGTCGAGTTCACGCATGGGCGTCTGCCTCCCGGAAAGCTGTCGGATCGGATCCGCCCAGTGCTTCGCGCAGTCTGCCGCGCGCCCGGTGCAGCCGGGATCTGACGGTGCCGACGGGCACACCGAGGGCTTGGGCCACTTCCTCGTAGTCGAGGCCGGCCCAGGCCACCAGCAGCACCACGTCGCGATGCCGGGCGGAGAGCCCGGACAGCGCGGCCGCCAGTTCCCGGCGCACCCCTGTGGCGCCGGCCCTGGCGACCGCGCGATCCGCGACCGGCTCCTCGTGCTCGACTGCAAGCGGAAGCCGCGAGAGCGCCTTGAAACGGCGCGCCTCGGCTCTTCGATGCCGGCTCACGAGGTTCGTCGCGATGCCGAACAGCCACGGGCGGGCGTCGGCCCGCTCCAGGTCGTACGTGTGGCGCCGCTGGAAGGCCGTCGTGAACGTCTCCGCCATCAGGTCCTCTGCCGCCTCGGGACCGAGCCGCCGGGCCGCGTAGCGGTGCACGGCGTCGGCGTGACGGTCGAAGAGCACGGCGAACAGCTCGGGCTCGTCCCGAGACCGTTCGATCACACGGGCGTCGTTTTCCTCGCGCCTCGCCTCGCGCGCGGGGACGCCCGGTCCGACGGTCATCGAGGCTCCTTTCGTTCGACTGAACGCCTCGAAGGCTTGGGCTTGTTCGGGTTGTCCACCCCTACTTCACCGATCGGCGGGATCGAGTTCCATCCGGGGTTCCGCAGCGGGGCCGCACCCACGCGAAAGCCCGCCCGGGAGTTTCTCCGGGCGGGCTTCCGTACGTACCTGTGCGCGGCGTCAGACCACCGCGCCGCGCCCCGGGTCGTCCTCGTCCTCGTCGTCGCTGCGCATGCGGCCCACCAGGGTGGCGAAGCCGCCGAGGAAGCCGCCGATGCCGATGGTGGCGAGCCACCAGGTCATGTTCCAGCCGAGCAGGACGGCGAGGAGGAGCAGGAGCGGGCCGCCGATCACGGCCAGCCAGGCGAACTTGGCCGTCGCGTCCGCGGCGGGCAGCGGGGGCGGCTCGGGCGGCACGAAGTGGCCCTCGTCGTCCTCGTCGAGGTCCTCCTCGGCCGGTTCGGGCATCGAGTAGTCGCGCGGGCCCGAGACACCGGGCGCGAAGGCGACGGAGCTGCCGAGCGGCTTCTCGGTCTCGGCGGAGGTCTCGTCCTCCGCCGCCGGCTCCGCGGCCTCGGTGGTGTCCGTGGAGCCCTTCGTTTCCTTGGGATTCTTGGAGCTCTTGGCGCTCTTCGTGTCGGTGTCGCCCGAGTCGTTCGTCTCGGGCTCCAGGAGCGCCAGGTCCTCGATCGACTTGAAGGGCTTGGCGCCGGGCGGGTCCGGCGGCTCGTCGCCGTACCCCGCGACGATCGCCTCCCACGCGGCGGCCTCGTCGAACGACGGGCCCTGTTCCTCGCCGGACGGCGCGTCCTTCTCCTCGGGTTCGCGGTCCGCGTCGTGCTCAGCCACCAGTGGCCGTCCCTTCCTGCTGACCCGCCTGGCCCGCGCCGGTCTCCTTGCCGGCGCCGGGTGCGAGCCGGGAGACGAAGGCGAAGCTCTCCTCGAAGATCCGGTCCGCGTCGTGGTCCAACGTCGCGACGTGGTAGCTCTGTTCCAGGAGTATCTCCGTGACATCCACGGACGACACCCGGCTGAGGATGTGGGCCGAGTCGGCGGGCGGCACGACGTGGTCCTGCGGGCTGTGCAGGAGCAGCATCGGCTGCGTCACCTGAGGCAGCTCGCCGTCGACCAGCCGGAAGAAGTTCCGCAACGAGTGGGCCGCGTGCAGAGGCACCCGGTCGTAGCCGACCTCGACGCCGCCCTCCTTCGCGATGTCGCTGGTCAGCCCTTTCGTCGTACGGACGAGATGGCGGAGCACCGGAAGGGCGTACGCCGCGAGGCCGTGCACCTTGTTCGCCGGGTTGACGACCACGATGCCGCTGATCTCGTCGCCGTGCTCGGCGGCGAGCCGCAGGGTGAGGGCGCCGCCCATGGAGAGGCCGAAGACGAAGACCTGGGAGCAGCGCTCGCGCAGGGCGCGCAGCTCGCGGTCCACCTCCGCGTACCAGTCCTGCCAGCCCGTGAGCTGCATGTCCTCCCAGCGCGTGCCGTGCCCGGGCAGCAGCGGCAGCGCGACGGTCAGACCGCGCTCGGCGAGATACTCCGCCCAGGGGCGCAGCGACTGCGGAGAACCGGTGAACCCGTGGCAGAGAAGGACCCCGACCTCTCCGCCCTCGTGGCGGAACGGCTCGGCTCCAGGAAGGACCGGCACCTTCGGTCTCCTGTTCATTGAAGAGGGACGACTCATGGGACGACTCATGGAAGAAGGACGCTCTTGGACGACGAACGAAGGACGCTCTGCGAAGAAGGACGACTCATGAAGAGGGACGGCTGTTCATCGAGAACTGTTCATTCGGGAGAACGGTTCCCTGTTCATTCCGGGGCGACGCGACGACCACCCCGAAGCTTCGAGGCGTACTTCACCGTACGCGACCGCACTGACACCGACCAGGGCCGTCGGGCCCTTTGACACTGCTCCGGGTTAAGGTCTGACCGACAGACACAGGAGGCACTCGCTTGATCTACGGCGCAATGAAGTTTTCCATCGGAGGGCCCCTGAAGCTCGCTTTCAGGCCCTGGGTGGAAGGCCTCGAGAACATTCCCGCCGAGGGCCCGGCCATCCTGGCGAGCAATCACCTGTCGTTCTCGGACTCGTTCTTCCTGCCCGCGGTCCTGGACCGCAAGGTGACGTTCATCGCGAAGGCCGAGTACTTCACGACGCCCGGCGTCAAGGGCCGGATGACGGCCGCCTTCTTCAAGGGCGTCGGCCAGCTGCCGGTGGACCGCTCCGGGGGGCGTGGCGCGGGCGAGGCGGCCATCAAGAGCGGCGTGGACGTCATCGAGCGCGGCGAGCTGTTCGGCATCTATCCCGAGGGCACGCGGTCGCCCGACGGCCGCCTCTACCGGGGCAAGCCCGGCGGCCTCGCGCGCGTGGCGCTCGCCACCGGCGCTCCCGTCATCCCGGTCGCCATGATCGACACCGAGAAGATCCAGCCGCCCGGCAAGGTGATGCCCAAGCTGATGCGCCCGGGCATCCGCATCGGCAGGCCGCTGGACTTCAGCCGGTACAACGGCATGGAGCACGACCGGTTCGTCCTGCGCGCCGTGACCGACGAGGTCATGTACGAGATCATGAAGCTCTCCGGGCAGGAGTACGTCGACATCTACGCGACGGCCGCCAAACGGCAGATCGCGGAAGAGGCGAAGGCGCAGAAGCAGGCGCTCAAGGAAGCCCAGAAGGAAGCCGATCAGGCCCTGAAGGAAGCGCAGAAAGAAGCGCAGAAGGAAACCGAGCAGGCGGAGAAGCAGGCGGAGAAGCAGGCGGAGCGGCAGACCGAGAAGGACCAGAAGGACGAGAAGGAACGGTCCGACTCCTAGACGCGACCGTCGGGGGATGGGGTAGTGGGGGACATGGCCAAGCGCGAGAGAGTCATGAGGATGTCGGTCGAGCAGCCCCTGTGGCGTGCGCTGACCGGGTACCGGGTCCTGACGATGTTCTACGCGATCGGCCTGTTCGCGACCCACTACAGCAGCTTCGTCCGCCCCGAAGTGGCCATCGGCTACTACCTGGTGCTCATCTCCTGGACCTTCGCGACCCTGCCCAGGGTGGCCAACGCGGCCAGCTGCACCAAGCGCTTCCTCGCCGCCGACCTGACCATCGCGCTGACCGGCATCCTCCTCACGCCGGTCGCGGACGCCCACGACCGGATCGTGGACGGCGGCCCGACCCTCCCGTCGATATGGACCGCGGGTTCCGTGCTGGCGTTCGCGATCAAGGGCGGCTGGCGCTGGGCGGCCTTCGCCTCGGCGCTCGTCGGCGTCGCCAACGTCGTCCAGCGTGGCGCGCTCAGCCAGGACACCCTCCACAACGTGCTGCTCGTCTGGGTCGCCTCCATCGCCATCGGATACGTCGTCGAGGTGGCCCGCGCCTCCGAGCGCACCCTCGCCCGCGCCCTGGAGATCGAGGCCGCCACGCGCGAGCGGGAGCGGCTCGCCCGCGACATCCACGACGGCGTCCTCCAGGTGCTGGCCATGGTGCAGCGGCGCGGTGCCACGCTCGGCGGAGAGGCCGCGGAACTGGGCCGTCTCGCGGGCGAGCAGGAGGTCGCGCTGCGCACACTGGTCTCGGGCGGGCTCGTACCGGTCTCACGCGTGTCCGAGGACGAGGCCGAGGGCGCCCTGGTGCGCGCGGTGGACGAGCCGGACCTGGACGAGGGCGGCCCCTGCGACCTGCGCTCGCTGCTCGCCCCGTACGCCACCGCGAAGGTGACCTTCTCCGCGCCGGGCACCCCGGTGCCGCTCGACCCGGCCGCCGCGAAGGAGCTGGCCGCCGCCGTCGGGGCCGCCCTGGACAACGTCCACCGGCACGTGGACGCGGACGCCCGCGCGTGGATCCTGGTCGAGGACGAGCCGGACGAGGTGATCGTGACCGTACGCGACGACGGTCCCGGCATCCCCGAGGGCCGGCTCGCCCAGGCCGAGGGGGAGGGGCGCCTCGGCGTGGCCCTGTCGATCCGCGGACGGCTGCGCGAGATCGGGGGCTCGGCCGAGCTGATCTCCGTACCGGGCCAGGGCACTGAGGTCGAACTGAAGGTCCCGAAGACGGACGCGACGAACGTGAAGGACCCGAGGGGTCCACGGGGGAAGGCGGAACAGCGATGACGAGGACCACGGGGAAGCCGGCGGGGAAGTCGACGGGGAGGGCCACGGAGGCCATGGCGAAGGCGGGACGGCGATGAGTGACGGACAGGGCGGCCCGATCAGGGTCATGGTGGTGGACGACCACCCCATGTGGCGCGACGCGGTCGCGCGCGACCTGGCCGAGTCCGGGTTCGACGTCGTCGCCACGGCGGGCGACGGCGAGCAGGCGGTGCGCCGCGCGCAGGCCGCCGCCCCCGACGTCCTCGTCCTCGACCTGAACCTGCCGGCCAAGCCCGGTGTGCAGGTCTGCAAGGAGCTGGTCGGGGTCAATCCCGCCCTGCGCGTCCTGGTCCTCTCCGCGAGCGGCGAGCACGCGGACGTCCTGGAGGCGGTCAAGTCGGGGGCCACCGGCTATCTGCTCAAGTCGGCGTCCACGGACGAGCTGATCGACGCGGTGCGCCGCACGGCCGTCGGTGACCCCGTCTTCACGCCCGGGCTCGCGGGCCTGGTCCTCGGCGAGTACCGCAGGCTCGCCTCCGACCCCGGGCCCGCCACGGGCGGCGACGAGCCCAGGGCTCCGCAGCTCACCGACCGTGAGACCGAGGTGCTCCGGCTGGTCGCCAAGGGCCTGAGCTACAAGCAGATCGCCGAGCGCCTCGTGATCTCCCACCGCACGGTCCAGAACCATGTGCAGAACACCCTGGGCAAGCTCCAGCTGCACAACCGTGTGGAGCTGGTGCGCTATGCCATAGAGCGGGGCCTCGACGACGCGTAAACCGTCCGCGTCCCACCAAAGAGTGAAGACGCAAGATCAACCCCCGCACAATTCACCGGAATTGACCTTCCGCCCTCTGCTGAAGTGACCTGGATCACTATTAGCGTGAGTCCCATCAGCCAACCGCGGCGAAGGGACTTTTCCATGCGGGTCGGAGTACTGACCGGAGGCGGCGACTGCCCCGGGCTCAACGCCGTCATCCGGGGCATCGTCCGCAAGGGCGTGCAGGAGTACGGCTACGACTTCACCGGCTTCCGGGACGGCTGGCGGGGGCCCCTGGAGGGCGACGCCGTCCGGCTCGACATCCCCGCCGTGCGCGGCATCCTGCCCCGCGGCGGCACCATCATCGGCTCCTCGCGCACCAACCCCCTCAAGGTCGAGAACGGCATCCGCCGGATCAAGGAGAACCTCGCCAAGCTGGAGGTCGACGCGCTCATCGCGATCGGCGGCGAGGACACGCTGGGCGTAGCCGCGCGTCTGACGGACGAGTACGGCGTCCCGGTGGTCGGAGTCCCGAAGACCATCGACAACGACCTCTCCGCCACCGACTACACCTTCGGCTTCGACACCGCCGTCGGGATCGCGACCGAGGCGATCGACCGGCTGCACACCACCGCCGAGTCGCACATGCGGGTGCTCGTCTGCGAGGTGATGGGGCGGCACGCGGGCTGGATCGCGCTCCACTCGGGCCTCGCGGGCGGCGCGAACGTCATTCTCATCCCCGAGCAGCGGTTCGACGTCGACCAGGTCTGTGCGTGGGTGACCTCGCGCTTCAAGGCCTCGTACGCGCCGATCGTGGTCGTCGCGGAGGGGGCGATGCCGAAGGACGGCGACATGGTCCTCAAGGACGGCTCGCTGGACTCCTTCGGTCACGTCCGGCTCTCCGGGGTGGGGGAGTGGCTTTCCAAGGAGATCGAGCGCCGCACGGGCAAGGAGGCCCGTACGACGGTCCTCGGCCATGTCCAGCGTGGGGGCACTCCCAGCGCCTTCGACCGCTGGCTCGCCACGCGCTTCGGCCTCCATGCCATCGAGGCGGTCCGCGACGGCGACTTCGGCAAGATGGTCGCCCTCCAGGGCACCGACATCGTCCGCGTCCCCATCGCCGAGGCCACGGCCCGCCTGAAGACGGTGGACCCCCGCCTCTACGCGGAGGTCGGAGTCTTCTTCGGCTGACCCCCTGGTTCTCGCCCCCGCCGCCCTTACCTATTCCCGTCCCTTACTCAGGGGCTCCGCCCCCGAACCCCCAAAAGATTGCGCAGTTCCCCGCGCCCCTAAAAAGGGGCGCGGGGAACTGCGCGACCAGCCACGACTCACCCGCACGCATCGCACTCCACAAGCCCCACCCCTCAGCCCGTCCGGCGTTTGAGGACGAGGCCGTTCAGGCCGATCTTCCACCCACGGTCAACCCACCCACCCGTTCCTGCCCACCCACCCCGCACCTCCAGCCCCTCCGGCGTTTGAGGAGCGGGGGTCTGGGGGCGGAGCCCCCAGAAAGGGACGGGAATGGGTAGGGGCGGCGGGGGCGAAAAAGCACTGCCACGCGGACCACCCCCGCCCTTCATATATCCGCCGGTAGCCGAAAACCTCCGGACTACACGGCGGGCCGCCGCTCCGAGAACGTGCTGGTGCCCGCCCCGGCGCCCACCTGAGCCACCAGCTCCCGTACGACGTCCGTGCCGCGCAGCGTCAGTACCGACTCCGGGTGGAACTGGACCCCGGCGAAACCGGGCCCGCGCAGCGCGTGCACCTCGCCCGCCCCGCTGCGGCTGACCTCGACGCCATGGGCCGCCAGTTCCACCGCCGCCTCGTCGTCGCACCGCGCCACGAAGCTGTTGTAGAAGCCGACGGTCTCGGCCCGCCCGAAGAGATCGATGTCCGTCTGGGCACCCTGAAAGGGGACCTCCTTCCGGACGGTCTCCAGGCCCAGCTCCGCCGCGATCAGCTCATGCCCGAGGCAGACCCCCAGCACGCCGTGCCGATGGCTCCGGATCACCTCCGCGGTCAGGCCCCGCAGGAAGGCCATCTTCGGGTCCGTCATGTCCGACGGGTCGCCCGGCCCCGGCCCCAGCACCAGCGGACCCTCGTGCGCGAGCACCGCCTCCCGCAGCCCCGGCTCGTCGTATCGCCGGACGGTCACCTCAAGCCCCGACGAGCGCAGCAGATGCGCGAGCATCGCCGTGAAGGTGTCCTCCCCGTCCACGACCAGCGCATGGCCCTCCAGCTCGGCCGACCGCTCCTGCATCCGCAGCCAGAACGGCGCCAGCGCGGCCCGCCGACCATCGAGCGCCGCCCGCACCCGGGGATCGTCCGCGAGACTCGCCCGTGCCTTCTCCACGCCGGGCCGTCCGGGGCGTACCCCCAGCGCCGCCAGCACCCCGGCCGCCTTCGCATGCGTCTCGGCGACTTCGCTCGCCGGGTCCGACCCCCGTACGAGCGTCGCGCCGACCGGAACCTGCAGCCGGCCGCCCCCGTCGATGTCGGCGGTCCGGATGAGGATGGGGGAGTCGAGGGTCTGGGCCCCGCCGGAGTCCCGCCCGATCAGCGCCAGCGCCCCCGCGTAGTACCCGCGCCCGCCCACTTCGTGCCGCTCGATGACCCGGCAGGCGTTCTGCACCGGCGACCCGGTGACCGTCGCCGCGAACATGGTCTCCTTCAGCACCTCCCGCACATCCAGCGACGACTTGCCGCGCAACTCGTACTCGGTGTGCGCGAGATGGGCCATCTCCTTCAGCCGCGGCCCGATCACGACACCGCCCATGTCGCCGACCGTGCACATCATCTTGAGCTCCTCGTCGACGACCATCGAGAGCTCCTCGATCTCCTTGCCGTCGGCCAGGAACGCCAGCAGGTCCTCGGGCGTCGGCCCCTCGGCCGGATAGCGGTACGTCCCGCTGATCGGGTTCATCACGACCGTCCCGCCGGACATCCGGACATGCACCTCCGGGCTCGCCCCGACGAGCGTCCGCTCTCCCGTGTGCACGACGAACGTCCAGTACGCGCCCCGCTCACCCACCAGCAGCCGCCGGAAGAGAGCCAGCGCGTCGGCCCGTCCGAACCCCGGGATCTCGCCCTCGTACGTCCGCCGGATGACGAAGTTCGCGCCCTCGCCTCGCCCGATCTCCTCGTGCAGCACCCGCCCGACGATCTCCGCGTACGCCTCGTCCTCGACATCGAAGCCACCGCCCTCGACCCGCACGTCGTGCGCGGGCAGCTCCGACAGGGCCTGCTCCAGGGAGAGTTCGTACGACTCCTCGGGGGTGAGCACCGCGAGCGGTGTGCCGTCGTCGCGGACGTCGAAGCCGCGCTCCCGGATCTGGCGGTACGGAATGAGGGCGAGGCCCTCGGGGATGTCGGCCAGCCGCTCGTACTCGGTGACCGGGCCGAGCAGCAGCTCGACGGTGTCGTGATCGTGGCCCGGCGTGCGGCGGCGGAGCAGGGCGAACGGGCGGGGATCGTCCAGCAGGTCGAGCAGATTCATGGGTCCGGGTTCCTTCTCGGCGTCTCGTGGGAGAGGAGTGGAGAGGAACGGTCCCGGTCGCGAAAACACCGAAGGCCGCCCCTCGGGCGGCCTTCGCGAAGTCTTGCGTACGCGCAGTCAGTGGGCCGCCGGATGAGCGGTCCACCACCAGTTCTGGATCGGGTTCTGGATCGAGTGCGCGAACATGCGCCGCACGATACCCCATGCCACACCCTGTGTGACGGCGTACATACGGCGTACCCGTCGGGCATACGGCGTCCGCGTCGGGGCGTTCGATCGAGCGCGACCCGTCTCAATTGATGAGCATGGGGATGGACGCCCGACACGACCCCGTAATGTTGAGGTCGTGACCGTGAACGCTAAGTCCAGCGCAAGCGCTGGCAACACCTGGCGAGACCTGCCCGCGGCGCAGCAGCCCGAGTACCCCGATGCCGAGGCTCTGCGCGATGTGATCGCGGACCTCGAGTCGTATCCGCCGCTCGTCTTCGCCGGCGAGTGCGACCAGCTGCGCGCCCGGCTGGGAGCCGTCGCCAAGGGCGAGGCGTTCCTGCTTCAGGGCGGCGACTGCGCCGAGGCCTTCGACGCCGTGTCCGCCGACCACATCCGCAACAAGCTCAAGACCCTGCTCCAGATGGGCGCCGTCCTCACGTACGCGGCGTCCGTGCCGGTCGTGAAGGTCGGCCGCATCGCCGGCCAGTACTCGAAGCCGCGTTCCAAGGGCACCGAGACCCGTGACGGCGTGACCCTGCCGACCTACCGCGGCGACTCGGTCAACGGCTTCGACTTCAACGAGAAGGCCCGGATCCCGGACCCCGAGCGCCTGAAGCGGATGTACAACGCCTCCGCCTCGACGCTCAACCTGGTGCGCGCCTTCACCACCGGCGGCTACGCCGACCTGCGCCAGGTGCACGCCTGGAACCAGGACTTCGTGAAGACCTCGCCGTCGGGGCAGCGCTACGAGCAGCTGGCCCGCGAGATCGACCAGGCGCTGAACTTCATGCACGCCTGCGGGGCCGACCCGGAGGAGTTCAAGACCGTCGAGTTCTACGCCTCCCACGAGGCGCTGCTCCTCGACTACGAATCGGCGCTGACCAGGGTCGACTCCCGTACGGGCCACCTGTACGACGTCTCCGGGCACATGGTGTGGATCGGTGAGCGCACCCGCCAGCTGGACGGCGCGCACATCGAGTTCGCCTCGAAGATCCGCAACCCGATCGGCATCAAGCTGGGCCCGACGACGACGGCCGAGGACGCGCTGCAGTACATCGAGCGCCTCGACCCGGACCGCGAGCCCGGCCGGCTGACCTTCATCGTCCGCATGGGCGCCGACAAGGTCCGCGACAAGCTCCCCGAGCTGGTCGAGAAGGTCACCGCCTCGGGCGCGACCGTCGCCTGGATCACCGACCCGATGCACGGCAACACGTACGAGGCGGCCTCCGGTCACAAGACCCGCCGCTTCGACGACGTGCTCGACGAGGTCAAGGGCTTCTTCGAGGTCCACAAGGGCCTGGGCACCCACCCGGGCGGCATCCATGTCGAGCTCACCGGTGACGACGTCACCGAGTGCGTGGGCGGCGGCGACGAGATCTTCGTCGACGATCTGCACCAGCGCTACGAGACGGCCTGCGACCCGCGGCTGAACCGCAGCCAGTCCCTTGACCTGGCGTTCCTGGTGGCGGAGATGTACCGGGACCAGTAGTAGATCAGCAGCCGTTTCGGTTGTTACAAGAGCGTGTATTGGGGCGCGGATCACATACGATCCGCGCCCCATCGCACTTTTGCGGCTCCGGCCCGGCGGGTAAGGTTAGGTTAGCCTCACCGATTATCGGGATGGCACGACGACCCAACGAGTCCCGTCGGGAGGTGAACCGCGTGTACGTCTGCAACTGCTTCGGGGTGACCGAGGCGCAGGTGAAGAAGCACGCGGAGGGCGGTGCCTGCACCCCCCGGCAGATAGCGTCGGCCTGCAAGGCGGGCACCGACTGCGGCTCATGCGTACGACGCATTCAGGCGCTGCTGGGCAGGGGTGACTTCCCCCGGCGCGAGTCGGCCGACCAGGGCGTGCCCGTACTCTCCGAAGTGGAAGCGCTGGAAGAGGCGGCTTAGCCGTTCCGGCCGCTCGCCCCTCGCCGCTCAGCTGTCCGGCTGCTCGATGAGCTGCGCGATGTAGAGCGCCTCGCCGAGCTTCTCCACCAGCTCCAGCTGGGTGTCCAGATAGTCGATGTGGTGCTCCTCGTCCTCGAGGATCGACTCGAAGATGTTCGCGGACGTGATGTCGCCCTTGGTCCGCATCACCTCGATACCGCGCTTGAGCCGGTCGATCGCCTCGACCTCCACCTGCCGGTCCGCCTGGAACATCTCCGTGACCGTCTGCCCGACGCGGACGTGGAACAGCCGCTGGTAGTTCGGCAGGCCGTCCAGGAAGAGGATGCGGTCGGTCAGGATCTCCGCGTGCTTCATCTCGTCGATGGACTCGTGCCGCGTGTACTTCGCGAGCTTCGTCCAGCCGAAGTTCTCCTGCATCTTCGCGTGCAGGAAGTACTGGTTGATCGCGGTGAGTTCGGCGGTCAGCTGCTCGTTGAGGAATTCGATGACCTCGGGGTCGCCCTGCATCGCAGAGACTCCTTCCAAGCGGGGGGAACTGGCAGGTTGCGCCGCATGATTGCACCGGCGTAGAAGATCGTCCAGTAAGTGCATGCTTAGTAAGTTAGTACTTGCTTAGTCCCGTTTGTTCGGAGTTGTCAGAGTCGATGCGTACCTGGTCATGCCCATCGTCCGGGGTCTGTCAGGATGGAGTCATGGGTCAGCCGGTGGGTCGTGAATCTGGAGAAGCAGCGCAGTCGGAGCTTCCGCCGGGGCAGCGACTTCAGCGGGGCTGGCCGGTCACGCACTACGGGCCCGTACCGAAGTTCCGCCCCGAGCGCTGGGAGTTCAGGGTCTTCGGCGCCACGGCCGACAGCGAGAAGCACTGCTGGACCCACGAGGAGTTCACCGCCCTGCCGTACGCCACGGTCGTGGCCGATCTGCACTGCGTCACCAAGTTCAGCATGATCGGTGCGGAGTGGGGCGGCATCCCGGCCCGTACGATCCTGGAGATCGCCCCGCCCGCGCCCACCGTCACCCATGTGATGGTCTGGGCCGAGTACGGCTTCAGCTCGAATCTGCGCCTCGACGACTTCGCGTCCGAGCGCTCCATCTTCGCCACCCACAAGGACGGCGAACTGCTCACCGCGGAACACGGTTTTCCGCTGCGCCTCGTCGTGCCGCAGCTGTACGCGTGGAAGGGCCCCAAGTGGGTCCGCGGCGTCGAGTACATGACGGCCGACCGCCGCGGTTTCTGGGAGGAGCGCGGCTACCACAACGTCGGCGACCCCTGGCGTGAGCAGCGCTACTCGTACCAGGAGGAGCCCGGGGACGGTCCCGAGCTGTAGGCCCCCGCGATTCCCTGGGTCTCTCGGGCCTCTCGGGCCTCTCGCGCTTCTGGAGGCTTCGCTCAGCCGTCCCGGAGCTTCTTCAGCCGCTCCACGTCCGCCGCGTGCCCCTCCTTGCCGCCGGGCGTCTCGATGATCAGCGGTACGCCCTCGGTGGCGGGGTGGGTCATCAGCGCACGGAACGGGTCCTCGCCGATGTGCCCGGCGCCGATGTTCTCGTGGCGGTCCTTGTGGGCGCCCGCCACGTCCTTGGAGTCGTTGGCGTGGATCAGCTTCAGCCGGCCCTCGCCGACCGTGTCCACCAGCAGGTCGAGCGTCTGGTGCATCCCGCTGGGCCCGGTGAGGTCGTGGCCCGCCGCGAAGATGTGGCAGGTGTCCAGGCAGACGCCCAGCTTCGGATGGGCGTCGAGCGCCTCGAAGTACGGCCCGAAGTCCCAGGTCCGTGAGCAGAGCGAGGAGCCCTGTCCGGCGGTCGACTCCAGCAGCAGGAACGGGTCGTCGTCGTGGGTCAGCTCGTCGAGCAGCGGCAGCAGATACTCGCGGACCTGCTTCAGCGCGACCGACCGCTCCCGGCCGCCGGTCGCGGACCCCGTGTGCACGACGACGCCCAGCGCCCCGATCGCCCGCCCGCGCCGCAGCGAGTGCCGCAGCGACTCCACCGACTTCTCCACGGTCGCCTCGGTGTGCGAGCCGAAGTTGATCAGATAGGGCGCGTGGACGTACGCGGGAATCGACTCGGCGGCGCAGGCCGTGCGGAACTCCTCGTCCTGGAGGGGGTTTCCGGGCGGAGTCGCCCAGCCGCGCGGGTTGGCGACGAAGACCTGGACGGTCTCGGCGGCCAGCTCGCGCGCGTACGAGAGGCCGCCGGAGGCGAGGCCTCCGGCGACGGGGACATGGCCGCCGACGGGGTTGCGGGACTGCTGAGTGCTCACCCCTTCAGGGTGTCACGCGGTCCCGGTCGACCCGTCGGCGGCCATGTCCCTGCGGGTGCCTGTGCGGCCGATATGCCCGTGTGCCCGTGTGCTGTTGTGCCCGTCTGCGTCAGCGGATCTCGATCGTGATCGTCGATCCCTCGGGTGCCGTGTCGCCGCCGTCCACCGACTGGCTCTTGACCGTGTCGCCGAAGAGGCCGAGCAGACCGCGGTCCTCCTCGACCTTGAAACCGGCCGCTTCCAGCTCCTGCTTCGCGTCGTCGACGCTGTCGCCCACGACGTCCGGGACCTCGATCATCTCCGGGCCCTTGGACACCGTCAGCGTGACGGTGTCGCCGCCGCCCGCCTTGGTGTCGGGGTCCGGCGACTGCTTGGCGACCTGGCCGGCCTCGTACTCGGACGTGACCTGCTCGGAGGCGACCTCGACCGTCAGGCCGGCGTCCTCCAGCTCCTGCCTGGCGTCCTCGAGGTCGTCACCCACGACGTCGGGCACGTCCACCGGGCTGCCCTTGCTGATGGTGAGCGCGATCGCCGAACCACCGCGGCGCTCGGTGCCCGCACCCGGTTCCGTACGGATCACGAAGCCCACCGGTACGTCTTCGCTGAAGCCCTTGGTGACCATGCCCGCCACCAGGCCCTCGTTCTTCAGGCGCTGCTTGGCCTTGTCCAGCGAGTAGCCCTTCAGGTTCGGCACGCGCACGATCTCCGGGCCCTTGGACACCGTCAGGGTCACGGTGTCGTTGTCCCGGATCCGGGCGCCCGGTTTCGGGTCGCTGCTGATGACCCGGCCGGGCTTGACGGTGTCGCTGAAGCTGCGCTTGACGTACTTCACGTCGAGACCGGCGTCCGTGAGCTGCTTCCTGGCCTGTGCCTCGGTCTTCGAGAGCACCGCCGGGACGTTGGTGAACTGCCCGGAGTTGATGTACCAGACCCCCGCGCCCAGGCCGAGGGCCAGCAGCACCGCGGCGACGATCGCGATCAGACCGCGGCGGGGCGCCACCATACGGCCGCCGCGTCGACGGCGGGGCGGTTCGGGCGGCGGGGACGGCAGGTAGCTCGTGCGGTGCAGCTCGGCGTCGTCGTCGTTCACCGGAAGCGGCCGCTGCACCGACAGCGAGAGCGGGATCACGCTCGTACGGTCGTCGGCGTTCTGGTGGTCCGTGGTGACCGCCTGCGGCGGGACGGCGTCCAGCTGGTCGGCGCTCAGCGCGTTCCGGGCGTCCAGGACCTGCGAGAGCAGCTCGACGGCGTCGTACGGACGGAGGTCGGGGTTGCGTGCGGTGGCCGTCGTGACCAGCTCGTCGAGCTCGTAGGCCAGGCCCGGCACGGACGCCGACGGCCGGGGCACGTCCTCGTGGAGGTGCTTGTAGAGCACGGTGGCGGGCGAGTCCCCGTAGTGCGGGCGGTCGCCGGTCAGCATCTCGAAGAGGAGGATGCCGCACGCGTACACGTCGACCCGGGGGTCGGCCGTGCCGTTCTCTATCTGCTCGGGCGCGAGATACGAGACCGTGCCGAGCACGGCCCCCGTCGTGCTGGTGACCGTGTCCACGGCCCGTACGAGACCGAAGTCCGCGACCTTCACCCGGCCGTCGTCCCCTATCAGGACGTTCTCCGGCTTCATGTCGCGGTGCACGAACCCGGCGCGGTGCGCGGCGCCGAGCGCGGCGAGGACCGGCTCCAGGACGTCGAGCGCGGCCCGCGGCTGCAGGGCCCCGCGCTCGCGCAGCACGTCGCGCAGGGTGCATCCGGCTACGTACTCCATCGCCAGATAGACGAAACTGCCGTCCGTGCCCTGATCGAAGACCTGCACCACATTGGGGTGCGCGAGCCTGGCCACCGACTTGGCCTCGCGGATGAAACGGTCGACGAACGTGGCGTCGGCCGCAAGCGTCGGGTGCATCACCTTGAGCGCGAGCACCCGGTCCAGGCGGGTGTCCACGGCCCGGTAGACCGTGGCCATCCCGCCGACCGCGATGCGCGCGTCGACGCGGTAGCGGCCGTCGAGCACGTGCCCGACGAGCGGGTCCTGAAGGGTCGTATCCACGCAGGTGAGTGTACGAGCCGCCACTGTCAACGCCGCCTGCACGGGCGATTCCGGGGCGGTACTGCAGCCGAGCTGTGACGGATGTCGCACCGTGACCGATCCCGTGCGGCGCCTGGATTCAGACAGGTGTTCAGGCCAAAGCTCAGAAAGCGGGCCTTTCCGGGTCCAACCGGGCTACGCCCTCCACCGGAGACGACGCCTCGGCGAAGTGACGGCGCGGAATGCGCCCCGCGCGGTACGCGAGCCGGCCCGCCTCGACCGCGTGCCGCATGCCTTCGGCCATCAGCACCGGCTCCTGCGCCCGGGTCACGGCCGAGGCGAGCATCACACCCGCGCACCCCAGCTCCATGGCGAGCGCCGCGTCCGACGCCGTACCGGCACCGGCGTCCAGGATCACCGGCACGCGCGCGTGCTCCACGATCAGCTGGAAGTTGTGCGGGTTGCGGATGCCGAGCCCGGACCCGATCGGCGAGCCGAGCGGCATGACCGCGGCGCAGCCCACGTCCTCCAGCTTGCGGGCGAGCACCGGGTCGTCGTTCGTGTACGGGAGGACCGTGAAGCCGTCGTCGACCAGGGTCTCGGCGGCGTCGAGCAGCTCGATCGGGTCGGGCAGCAGGGTGCGTTCGTCGGCGATGACCTCCAGCTTGACGAGGTCCGTGCCGAGCGCCTCACGCGCGAGCCGGGCCGTCAGGACGGCCTCCCCGGCGGTGAAACAGCCCGCCGTGTTGGGCAGCACGCGGATGCCCAGCCGTTCGAGCACGGAGAGGACCGAGCCATGGGCCTTGGGGTTCACGCGGCGCATCGCGACCGTCGTCAGCTCGGTGCCGGACGCGACGAGCGAGCGTTCCAGGACGTCGAGGCTGGGCGCGCCACCGGTGCCCATGATCAGACGGGACGTGAAGGACGTACCGCCGAGGACGAAGGGATCGTCGGCCATGGGTCAGCCTCCTTGGACGGCGGTGAGGACTTCGACGCGGTCTCCCTCGGAGAGGAGGGTCTTCGACCACTGCGCGCGCGGGACGACGGTTTCGTTGAGTGCGGCGGCGACACCGGAGGGGGCCGCGGTGAGCGCGGCGACGAGGGTGTCGAGGGCGGTGTCCGGGGCCAGCTGCCGCCGCTCCCCGTTGACGAAGATGCTCATGCTCATGCGCGCTGCTCCGAGAGTGCGGCGGCGCCGAACCGCCTGGGTGTGAAGGGGCGGGCCACGTCCGGGAGTTCACCGGTAGTCAGGGCGTGTGCCATGGCGTCCCCGGTGACGGGCGTGAGCAGTACGCCGTTGCGGTAGTGGCCGGTCGCCAGCAGCAGACCGGGGAGTCCGGTCGGGCCGAGCAGGGGCGCGTTGTCGGGGGAGCCCGGGCGCAGTCCGGCCCGCGTCTCGGTGAGCGGCAGTTCGGTGATGCCGGGGACGAGTTCGTGGGCGTCCCGCAGCAGCTCGTACACACCGCCGGCGGTCACCGTGGTGTCCCAGCCCAACTCCTCGCTGGTCGCGCCGACGACCAGTTCGCCGCTCTCCCGCGGCACCAGATAGATGTGGCTGCCGCGCACGACGGCCCGCACGCTGCGGCTCAGGAAGGGCGCGTACCGCTTCGGGACGGTCAGCCGCAGCACCTGTCCCTTCACGGGGCGCACCGGCGGCAGTACGTCGTCGGGGACGCCCGTCAGACGCCCGCTGAGGCTGCCCCCGGCGAGCACGACCTGGCCCGCCGAAAGCTCGGTGCCGTCCGTCGTGACGACTCCGGTGGCCCGGTCCCGTACGACGGTCAGGCGGTCCGCCCACGTCCGGTGGAAGGCCACTCCGGCCCGCTCGCAGGCCGTGACCAGGGCCGCGGAGAGCCGCCGCGGATCGACCTGGTGGTCGCTGTCGACCCGGAGGCCGCCGCGCACGCCCGGCGCGAGCATCGGCTCCAGCCGTCGGCACTCACGGCCGCTGAGCCACTCCGACTCCAGGCCCGACCGGAGTTGCAGGGCGTGCACTTCGCGCAGATGGGCGCGGTCGTCGGCGTCGAGCGCGACGGCCAGCGCGCCGCACCGCCGGTATCCGATGTCCTGGCCGGTCGCCTCGGTCAGCTCGGCCGCGAAGTCCGGATAACGGCGCGCCGAGGCCAGATTGAGGCCGAGCAGGGTCTGCTCGCCGTAGTGGAGTTCGGTGACGGCGGCCAGCATCCCGGCCGCGACCTGCGCGGCGCCGCCGCCGGGTTCCGGGTCCACGAGCGCGGTCGAGAACCCGCGCTGCGCGGCCCGCCAGGCCGTGACGAGGCCGATGATCCCGCCCCCGACGACCAGGACGTCTGACGTGCGCCTCGCATCGGCTGCATCGGTTGTATCGGCGGCTGCGTCGGTTGTGTCGGGTGTAACGGATGTCTCCGGTGTACGCGACATGGGCGTCCAGCCCCTCCCTTCGCCGGCATGACCCGGATCAGGTTCGTACGGTCGGAGGCCGTCCCAGCCTCCCTCTCAGCCCGGTGCGTCCGGACTCCCGCGAGTGCTTTACGTTGGCCACCTTAGCCCTTCGCCCCAACAGCCTGTAAGGGAGCCTTCACGCATGGCCCGCTCGCTCGACGGACTCTCCCTCGCCCCGGTCGCCGACCAGGCGCCGGGCCAGGTGGGCACCCGCACCCGGTTCGCCTACCACGAGAAGGACGGCGAGATCTGGGCCGAGTACGCGGGCGGCGACGTCGTACGCGGCCACCTGGTGGGCACGCGCGCGGGTGACCGGCTCGACTTCCGGTACGTACAGCTGAAGGTCGACGGCACCACCTCGTCCGGGCACTGCGTCTCCCTGGTCGTCGAACTGCCCGACGGGCGGGTGCGCCTGGAGGAGACCTGGGAATGGGAGTCCCAGGAGGGCAGCGGGACAAGTGTGGTCGAAGAGGTCACCGCAGACTGACGCTGTGCAACAGCTCACCGATCGCGCCCCCTGACCGACGATTTCACCAGTGTCTATGGTGATCGTGTGAGTGAGCAGACGCAGGGACGGAACCCGGTGGCGCGACGGAGCGCCGTGATCGTCGGGGCGGGCATGGCAGGCGTACAGACCGCCGTCGCCCTGCGGGAACGGGGCTTCACCGGAAGCGTGACCCTGATCGGCGCGGAGCCCCACCAGCCGTACGACCGGCCCCCGTTGTCCAAGGCCGTACTGCTCGGCAAGGCCGAGGACTCCGCCTTCGACGTCGACTTCGAAGCGCTCGACGTGGAGCTCCGCCTGGGGCTCGAAGTGACCGGCGTGCACCCCTCGCGGCACGAACTCGACACGGTCGACGGCCCGGTTCCGTACGACGTCCTGGTCATCGCCACCGGCGCCGAGCCGATCCAACTGCCGGGCGCCCAGGGCGTACCCGGCGTCCATCTGCTGCGCACGCTCGACGACGCCGAGCGGCTGCGCCCCGTCCTCGCCCGGCAGCACGACATCGTGGTGGTCGGCGCGGGCTGGATCGGCGCCGAGTTCGCGACGGCGGCGCGCGAGGCGGGCTGCGCGGTGACCGTCGTGGAGGCCGCCGACCGGCCGCTCGCCGGTGTGCTGCCCGAGGAGGTGGCCGCTCCGATGGCCGCCTGGTACGCGGACAGCGGGGCGGTGCTGCGCACCCACGCGCGCGTGGAGCACGTCGAGCCCGGCGAGGTGGTGCTCGACGACGGCTCGCGGCTGCCAGCGGGCGCCGTCGTCGTGGGCATCGGGGCGCGGCCCGCCACGGCCTGGCTGGCCGGTTCCGGGATCGAGCTCGGCGCCCGTCGCGAGATCGTCGCGGACGACCACCTGCGCACCTCCGCCCCGGACGTGTACGCGGTCGGCGACTGCGCCTCGTTCCCGTCCGGCCGCTACGGCGAGCGCCTGCTGGTCCACCACTGGGACAACGCCCTCCAGGGCCCGCGCACGGTCGCCGCGAACATCGTCGGCGAGACGTCCGTCGCGTACGACCCCGTGCCGTACTTCTGGTCCGAGCAGTTCGGCCGCTTCGTCCAGTACGCGGGCCATCACGCGACCGCCGACGCCATGGTGTGGCGCGGGGACCCGGCCGGGCCGTCCTGGTCGGTGTGCTGGCTCCGCGAGGGCCGCCTGGCCGCGGTCCTGGCGGTAGGACGGCCTCGGGACCTGGCACAGGGCAAGCGGCTGATCGAGGCGGGCACGCCGATGGATTCCGGGCTCCTGTCGGATCCCGCGCTGCCGCTCAAGGGCGCGACCGCCTGAGCGCTCTGCCGTGGTGCTCCGTCGGGTCGCCCGGTCGGAGGGCCGTCCGATGTCTGCGGGGCCGCGGGCGTGACACGGTCGCACCGGCCCGGGTACCGACTGTCAGTCCGAGATGGCAGGCTTGTGTTCGTGACCGAGATTGACGCAAAGATCGATGCTCTCGTCCCCGCCTGGCTCACCCTCCCCGACATCGCCGAACTGCTCGGCGTCGAGGTGACCCGCGTTCGGCAACTGGTCAAGGAAGGCCAGGTCATCGCCGTACGCCGTGGTGAGAACCGCGCGCTGCACGTCCCCGCCGCATTCATCGACGGGGCCGAGCAGAAGGTCGTCAAGGGCCTGACCGGCACCTTGACGCTCCTGCGGGACGACGGCTTCACCGACGAAGAGATGCTCGAGTGGCTCTTCACCCCCGACGAGAGCCTGCCCGGTACGCCCGCGCAGGCTCTGAGCGAGAATCGCGGCACGGAGGTGAAGCGTCGCGCCCAGGCGCTCGCCGTCTGACCTGATCACGCCGTCCGGCGTACGGGCCGCGATCCTCACGGCCCGTACGCCACCGACACGACACGGGGGACCCACGCATGCCCGAATCCACCGCACGCGCCCGGCTCGCCGACGCCCGGGTGTACCTCTGCACGGACGCCCGCAGGAGCCAGGGCGACCTCGCCGACTTCCTGGACGCGGTCCTGGCGAACGGCGTGGACATCGTGCAGCTGCGGGACAAGGGCATGGAGGCGGCCGAGGAGCTGGAGCACCTCGCCGTCCTCGCGGACGCCTGCCGCCGGCACGGCAAGCTGCTCGCGGTGAACGACCGGGCGGACGTCGCCCACGCCATCGGCGCCGACGTGCTGCACCTGGGCCAGGGCGACCTTCCGGTGCCCGCCGCCCGCGCGATCCTCGGCGACGACGTCCTGATCGGCCGCTCCACGCACGCCGATTCCGAGGCCGGGGCCGCCGCCGTCCAGGAGGGCGTGGACTACTTCTGCACCGGCCCCTGCTGGCCCACCCCCACCAAGCCCGGCCGCCACGCGCCGGGCCTCCCGCTGGTCCGGTACACGGCCGCGCTCGCCACGGATCGCCCCTGGTTCGCCATCGGCGGCATCGACCTCGGCAACCTCGACGAGGTGCTCGAAGCGGGCGCCCGCCGCGTCGTCGTCGTACGGGCGATCACCGAGGCCGACGATCCGGGCGCGGCGGCGGCGGAGTTCGCAAAGCGCCTGCGCCACGCGTAGGTGACCTGAGGCAGGTGCCCGGGGGTGTGCCCGACCGAGTGGGCAGTTGTCCGAGTGGTGGACAACAAGTCGACAAATCGGGCAAATTTCCCGGATCCGGTTGGGGGACCGTCGACCCCTGACTAACCTGCGGGTATGGCCCTCGGATCTGCTTCCACCAGGACGGACCGCGCACGCACGGTGCGTGACATGCTCGCGACCGGCAAGGAGACGTACTCGTTCGAGTTCTCCGCGCCGAAGACCCCGAAGGGCGAGCGGAACCTGTGGAACGCGCTGCGCCGGGTCGAGGCCGTGGCCCCCGACTTCGTGTCGGTGACCTACGGCGCGGGCGGTTCGACCCGGGCGGGCACGGTCAGGGAGACCGAGCAGATCGTCGCCGACACGACCCTGACCCCGGTCGCCCACCTCACCGCGGTCAACCACTCCATCGCCGAGCTGCGCAACATCATCGGCCAGTTCGCGGACGCCGGGATCCGCAACATGCTCGCCGTGCGCGGAGACCCGCCCGGCGACCCGATGGCCGACTGGGTGGCACACCCCCAGGGCCTGACGTACGCGGCCGAACTCGTCCGGCTCATCAAGGAATCCGGCGACTTCTGCGTGGGCGTCGCGGCCTTCCCCGAGATGCATCCGCGCTCGGCCGACTGGGACCGTGACGTCGCGCACTTCGTCGACAAGTGCCGGGCCGGCGCGGACTACGCGATCACGCAGATGTTCTTCCAGCCGGAGTCGTATCTGCGGCTGCGTGACCGGGTCGGCTCGGCGGGCTGCGAGACCCCGGTCATCCCCGAGGTCATGCCGGTGACCAGCGTGAAGATGCTGGAGCGGTTGCCCAAGCTCAGCAACGCCTCGATCCCGGACGCCCTTAAAGAGCGGATCCTCACAGCCAAAGACGATCCGGCGGCTGTACGCTCCATTGGCATCGAGTTCGCCACGGAGTTCTGCGCGAGGCTGCTGGCCGAGGGAGTCCCCGGACTGCATTTCATTACGCTGAACAACTCCACCGCGACGCTGGAAATCTACGAGAACCTGGGCCTGCATCACCCACAGCAGGCCTAGACCGGCCGCATCGTCGTACGACACACTGCGTAGCGGCCACCTGGGAGAGGGGCGTACATGGGCTGGACGGTCCTCTACATCGCATTCGGCATCGTCGCGCTATGGCTGCTCGGCGAGGTACTGCTGCAGTACAAGGCACGGCTGCGCTGGCGGCTGCTCGCCTTCGCCGGCTTCCTCGGAGTGGTCCTCGGTGTCCTGATTCCGAACGTACTGGTCATCGGCCTGGGTGCCGCGGCCTTCGCCGTCGGGCAGACGTACGTCACCCTCTCGTTCCGCAGCGGATTCGCTTCCGGCTGGGCCGTCAACGGCCTCGGCGGTGGCCGCTCGGGGGGCGCCAGCAAGCGCCGCCGCGGCGAGGAGCGCAAGGACCCGACGCTGGAGGTCTCCGACCTGCACGCCGCGGAGACCACGACGTTTCCCAGCCAGGACTTCGGCCAGGACGATCCCTACGGGCGCGACGACTCCGTTTTCGGACAACGCCCCGCGACCGCCGCCGAGTCGACCTCCGTGTACGAACCGCAGCCGCTGCCCGACGACACCGGCCAGTACGGCGTCTACAGCGACGCCGCCTACGCCGCCGCCACCGACCCGGCTTACGCGGCAGCCGCGCAGGCCCAGGGACAGCAGGGCCAGGACCCGCTCGGCCAGAACTACTCGTACGACGGCTACTCCGGCTACGACCAGCAGCAGTACGGCTACGACACCGGGCAGCAACAGCAGTACGCCGCCTACTCCGACCCGTACATCGGCACGCAGGCCTATGACGCCGCGTCGTACGGCCAGCCCTACGACGCCTCGCAGCAGCAGTACACGCAGCAGGGCTACACCCAGGACCCGTACGCCACCAACGGTGGTTACGTCAGCGAGACCCCGGCCGGCGGTGTGTGGGTGCCTCAGCAGCGCAACACCGAGGACCAGTACGGCGGCGAACTCCCGCCGGAGCAGTCGTATCCGTACGACGGCAACGGGAACAACGGGACCAATGGCGGCAACGGACAGCAGGGCGGCGGGTACGACGAGCAGTACCGGTTCTGAGCGAGCCGGCAGTAACGGTTCTGAATGATCCAGAAGCAACGGTTCTGAATGAGCCGGTGCCGACCGGGGCTCAGCGTGCCCCGGTCGTCGCCCCGTCGCCGTCACTCACTGCGAGCCCCGGAAGTCCGGTCCCTCCACGACGAGTCCGGCGACCAGCGCGCCGGACATCCCCGCGTGCGGCAGTCCGCCGCCGGGGTGCGCCCAGCCGCCGACCGTGAACAGGCCCGGTACACGGGTGCTGTTGGCGGGCCTCAGCAGTGTGCCGTCCGCACCGGCCAGCGCGGGAGCGGGCACGGCGCCGTCCCCGGCACCGGTCTCCCGCTCGGTGTCCACGGGGGTGCGCACCTCGCGCCACAGCACGCGCTCGCGCAGGCCCGGTACCGCTCGCTCGGCGGCCGTGACCATGCGGTCGGCGAAGGCGTCGGCGGCACCCTCGGCGGTCCAGTCGTAGTGCGCCAGGGACGGCACCGTCGCCGTGAGCACCATGGACTCGTGGTCGTCGTCCGGCCGCAGCAGCGCGTCGTCCGGCTGGTCCACCCACACGGTGGGCCGCTCCGCAGGCTTTCCGGTCCCGAAGACGTTCCGCTCGTCGGCAGGGTCCGTCGTGTGAACCACCGTGCGGTGTACGGCTCCGGGCTCGCGCGGGCCGCGCAGCGCCAGGCAGACGACGACCTTGCCGCAGGTCAGGGACGCGGGGTGCGACTCGGGCACGTCCCCCTCGTACAGACTGTCGCGACCCGTCAGGGACTCCAGCAGCTTCGGCGGGCCGCCCACGACGAAGTCCGCCTCGGCGACGGTCCCGTCACGCAGCTCCACGCCCGTGGCCCGGCCGTCCTTCTCCGTGACCGAGACGACCTCGGCGTCGAAGACGAACTCCACCCGGCGGGCCACGCACCGCTCGTGCACGGCGCGCGCCAACTCCCGGATTCCGCCGCGCAGATACCAGGCGCCGAAGGCGTGCTCCATGTACGGCAGGACCGCCGCGCTCGCCGGGGCGGTGTGCGGGTCCAGGCCGTACGCGAGCGCGTGGCTCTCCAGGAGGGCGGCGAGGCGGGGGTCGGCCAGCTCCCACGCGCCGACCTCCGCGAGGGTCCGTGCCGTGCGGGTGCGCAGCAGCCGGCGCTGCCGCAGCGCGGGGTAGGGCTCACGCTCGGCCAGGACCTGCCAGTTGGGCCACAGCGGCTCCTCCAGGAGCGGGCGGCGCGTCCGGTCCCAGGCCTCGCGCGCCCGGACCAGGAAGTCGCCCCAGCGCTCGCCCACGCCTGCCCCGAGGGCCTCGTCCAGGGCCGAGACGACGCCCGCGCGGGAGGCGTTGGGCAGCGAGACCTCCGTGCCGTCGGCGAAGACGTGCCGTGCCGCCGGGTCGACCTGGACCAGGTCGACGCAGGCCTCCAGCGGCTCCTTGCCCGTCTTGACGAACAGGTCGCGGTAGACCGCGGGCAGTTGGAGCAGTCCCGGGCCGGTGTCGAAGGCGAAGCCGTCGCGCTCGAAGCGGCCCACCGCCCCGCCGTACGTCGCCGCGCGCTCGTACACCACCACCCGGTGGCCCGCGACGGCCAGCCGGGCGGCGGCCGCCATCGCGCCCATGCCTGCGCCGATCACCGCAATTCGTGCCATGCCAGGGACTTTATCGGCCGCCACTGACAACCGGTCTCCGGGCCTGTGCGGCAGGGGCCGCCCCGGGCCGACCGGGGCAGCCGGAGGTCGGTCCGGGGTCAGCCCGGCGGGCGCCCCACCCGTTCCGCGAGCCGTTTCTCCTCGCGGCGCTGGGCCCTGCGGCGCAGGAACCGTCTGATCCGCGAGACCAGGAAGTAGAGCACCACCAGACCGGTCACCAGCAGGACGGCCGCGATGATCGCCGCGGCCTGCGGGTTGAACATCGCGAACGTGATGATCCCGGCGACACCGAGATCCTCGGCGGTGCTCAGCACGAAGTTGCTGAACGGCTCCGGCGAGGTGTTGACCGCCATCCGCGTCCCGGCCTTGACGACATGGCTGGCAAGCGCCGACGAGCCGCCGATCGCCCCGGCCGCCAGCTCGGACAGCGAACCGCTCTGCCCGGCCAGCAGCGCCGCGACGACGGCCCCGGAGACCGGGCGGATCACGGTGTGGACGCTGTCCCACACCGAGTCCACGTACGGGATCTTGTCGGCGACGGCCTCGCAGGCGAACAGGACGCCCGCCGCGATGAGGACCTCGGGGCGCTGCAGCGACTCGGGCACCTCGTCGGTCAGCCCGGTCGCGCCGAAGAGGCCGAGGAGCAGCACCACCGCGTACGCGTTGATGCCGCTGGCCCAGCCGCTGGTGAAGACCAGGGGGAGTACGGACACGGAGGCGATCGTAACCAGTCGGCAACGGCGCGTCCTGGGCATGAGTGCGTACGGCTGAGTATCCGTACCTAGGGAGTGAGTTGAGTACGCGCGCGGATGGGTGCCGACCTGCGTGAACGAGAGAGTAGAGGCACGGAAAGGGGCGCGGCTCCGGTACCGCCGACACGGGGCGGCGGAACGGTGCAGCGCCCTTGTCCGCTCCTTCCGCCGAGAAACTCGGCGGGAGCGAGACACGGGGGGACCCGGGGGAGACCGGAACGGGGGAACCAACGGGGAGTACGGGGAAACACGGGGGAGCACAGAAGGGGCGCCGGTCCGGCGTGGCCCGCGGGGGACGCGGCCACTTCGGACCGGCGCTTCATTTGTGTCCGAGCCCGTCCCCGCTGACCCTTCCCTGGAGCAGCCGGGACAGCGCCGAGTGGACGTCGTCCAGGGAGCGCTCCGGCTGGAACGCCTGCCAGTCCAGGGCCGCCACGAGCACCATGCCGACCAGCGCCGACGCCGTCAGCGGGGTGTCGATCTCGTCGCTCAGCTCGCCGTTGGCGATCCCGTCGCGCAGGACGTTCTCGACGACCGCGACGGCCTCCTGACGGACCACCATCAGGGTGGACTGCCAGGCCCGGTTGGTGCGCCACAGCTCCGCCACGTACAGCTGTGTGAAGGCCGGGTAGCGGTCGATGAAGACGAGGCCCGCCCGGATCATCGCGTCCAGCGCGTCGACCTTGCTGCCGCCGTCCCGGGCGGTCCCCTCCGCCGCCTCCCGGAGGGACGCGGTCAGCAGTCCCACTCCGTGCCGGAGGAGCTCTTCGAAGAGGACGGACTTGCTCGCGAAGTTGTAGTAGACGGTGCCCTTGGCCACACCGGCGCGTTCGGCGATCTCGTCGACCGTCGTGGCCGAGAAGCCCTGTTCCGCGATGAGGGTCACCGCCGCCTCGTAGAGCTTCTGCCGGGTCGCCTGTCTCCGGCCGCCGCCGCTGTCCACCGTCCTGCTGCTTTCCATGGCCCCGATTGTCACAGGCTCAGCTCCGGGTGCAGTCGGTCGAGGGTCCATACCTGCCGTCGCCGCGCGGACACGGCGGTGAGCGCGAGGGCGCCGGCGGTGAACGCGGCGAGGACGGCGCACGCCTGCCAGACCGGCCCGAGGCCGCCGCCCGTGATGAGCCTCCTGAGGGCGTCGACGACGTAACTCATCGGCATGAAGGGGTGGATCGCGTTGAAGAACCCCGGACTGGTCTGCACGGGATACGTGCCGCCCGCCGACGTCAGCTGCAGCATCAGGAAGGCGAGGACGAGGATCCGGCCGGCCGCTCCGAAGCGGGCGTTCAGCCACTGCACGATCGCCGCGAAGCAGGCCGTCACCAGGAACAGGAAGCCCACCGTCCCGGCCGTCCGCGCCATTTCCAGACCGATTCCCCAGTGCAGCACGGACATCAGCGCGACCGTCTGGAGCGCCCCCAGGGCGGCCACCGGCAGCCAGCCCGCCAGCGCGATGCGCCAGGCGGAGGAGCCCGCCGCGAGCGCGCGCCGGTTGAGCGGCGGAATCAGCATGTAGGCCACCATCGCGCCCACCCACAGGGAGAGCGGAATGAAGTACGGGGCGAAACCGGTGCCGTAGTTGGGCGCCTTGTGCAGATCCTTCGAAGCGAGCTGTACGGGGTCGGCCATGACCTCGGTGCGCCGGTCCCGGTCGCTCTTGTCGTAGTCGGGGATCCGGCCGGCGCCGTCGTGCAGTCCGCCGGCGAGCTTCCCCGAGCCGTCGACGAGCTTGTACATGCCCCCTTCGAGGTCGCCCGCTCCCGTACTGAGTTCGCCGACACCGGTGTCCAGGTCGGCCGCGCCGGACTTGGCCGTGCCGAGCCCCGTGTGCAGTGTCTTCGCCCCCTTGGCGACCTTTCCGGCCCCCTTGTTGAGCGCGTTGACCTTGGAGACGGTCGTGGCGAGGTCCTCGGAGAGGTGCGGCGAGCGGTCGGCCAGCGCCTGGGCCTGCTTCTCCAGGGCGGCCAGATGCTTGTCGAGCGTGTCCAGGTCGCCGTCCTGGCCGGCCACCAGTGTGTTGACGTCGTCGGCGACCTTCGCCACGTCGGCGGCGGCCTCCTTGGCCTTCTTCAGCTCGGGGCAGGCGGCGTCGGGCAGCGGCAGGGTCTCGCAGCGTGCCTTGTAGACGGCGTTCAGCGTGTCTGAGGCCGTGTGGGCGTCCTCGGCGGCCGTCGGGGCCGTCTTCACCAGGGTGTCGAGGTTGCGGCGGATCGCAGCGGCGGAGTCCGCGACGAGCTGAGCCGTGTCGCCGATCTCCTTCTCGTTGCCCTTAAGGAAGGGCCCCACCTTGTCCGCGACGCCGTTGACCTTGTCCGCGAGCGTCTGCGTCCCTTCCGAGACCTGCCGCGAACCGTCCTCCAGGTCGCCCGCGCCCTTGTCGAGCTTCTTCAGGCCGGCGGAGAGCTTGCCGCTGCCCGCCTCCGCGTCCTTCAGGCCGTCCGCGAGGTCCTTCGAGCCCTTCTTGGCCTTCCCGATCCCGCCCTTGAGCGTGTCGGCCCCCTTCGCGGCCTTCGTGGTCTCCCCGTGGATGTCGGAGAACGAGACGAAGATCTTGTCGAGGAACGACCGCGACGCCTTGGTCGAGGCGGCAGTACGCACCTCCGCGAAGACGGTCCGCGAGATCTGCCCGACGATGTAGTTGTTCGCGTCGTTCGTACGCACCTGGAGGGCGCCCGTCTCCGGAGAGTCGCCCGAACTGGAGGCGATCCGCCTGCTGAAGTCGGACGGCATGGTCAACGACAGGTAGTAACTGCCGTTCTCGACGCCCTCGCGGGCCTCGGCGGAGCTCACCTCGTGCCACTCGAAGGTCTTGCTCTCGCGCAGCCCCTTGGTGATCTCGTCGCCCATCACGATCTTCTTGTCGGCCGCCGTCGCCCCCTTGTCGTCGTTCACGAGCGCCACGGGGATGCGGTCGAGACGGCCGTACGGGTCCCAGAACGACCACAGGTAGAGGGCGCCGTACAGCAGGGGCAGCAGCAGGAGCGCGACCAGGGCCGCGCGCGGGAGCCTTCCCCTGCCGAAGCGCCTGAGCTCAAGCGCGGCCAGCTTCGGCGAGCGCAGCATCCGCGGTCTCCTTGTCTTCCGTGTCGTCCGTGTCGTCCTCGTCTTGGCGGGTCTGTCCGTCGGCCGGCCCCGTGGACACCACGACCGCGTCCTCGGGGGCCTCGTTGCACACCGCCACGACCGTGGTCCCGGCCTCGGTCAGGGAGCGCAACAGGGCCCAGACCTCGGCTCGTTCGGCCTGTGAGAGCTTCAGGTCGGTGTCGTCGATGCCCAGCAGCCGGGGACGGCCGATCAGGGCGAGCGCCACGGAGAGACGCAGCGCTTCGACGCGTTCCAGGTCGCGCACCGCGGTCCGGGACCCCTTGGGCAGGGCCTCCCGGTCGAGCCCGGCGGCGGCCAGCGCGCTGTCGACGCGCAGCCGCGCCTCCGTCACCCGCTCCGATCGAGGCCGCAGCAGTCCGCGCACGGAACCGCCGAACCGCCGCTGGAGCAGGGCCCGTTCCCGAAGGTGCTCGGCTACGGACAGAGCGGGCTCCAGGTCGGTGACACCGGGCACATGGGCCAGCGCGCTGAACCGGCGGACGGCCGCCATCTGCTTCGGCAACTCCGACTGCCCGACCCGCGCGTGCCCCTCGGTGGCCTTCATCCGCCCGGTGAGCGCGAGCAGCAGACACGTACGCCCCGAGCCCGACGGCCCCTCGATCGCGATCAGCGAGCCGGGCTCCGCGTCGACGCCGATGCCGCGGAACGCCCACCCGCGGGGCCCCTTGAGCCCGAAGTCCTCGGCCCTTACGCCGAGTCCGTGCGGACCGTCCACAACTTCCCCCACCCTCCGGGCCCTTGAGCCGACCGGGTTTTTGAACTGACTGGTCAGTGCAAAAGCTATACCGAACCTGTGATCGAGGCAAAAGCCCAGGTCAGAACGGATTGTCAGTGGCATACCTCACGATGGACACATACGGCCACAGAGCCGTCACACAGACGACAGGAGGTTCGTCATGGCCACCTACCACGCAGCCGCCGCCCGTCGGCGACGCGCCACCGGCCCTGCCCCCTCACTGAACGGCCCGGCGAGCGATGTGCACCCCGTGCTCCGCCGGGCCACGGCCCCGCCCGCCGCCCTCGACCTGCTCGCCCAGGCCCGTGCCGGACTCGACGAGGCAGCCCTGCTGGAAACGCCGAACGAGCGGTATGCCACGGCCCATCTCGCCGCCCTGCGCACCGCCGCAGCCGTGCTCGCCGCCCGCGGGCGCCCGGAGCCCAGCGCGAGGCGCCGGGCCAAGATCCGGAGCGCCTGGGAAGTGCTCCCCGAGATAGCGCCCGAACTCGCCGAGTGGAGCGCGCTGTTCGCCGCCGGTGCCCGCCGCCGCGCTCGCGCCGAGGCCGGCATCCAGGGCGCGGCGACCACCCGTGACGCGGACGACCTGCTGCGCGATGTGGCGATGTTCCTCCGCCTCGTCGAGCGCATGCTGGTGCTCCAGCCTGTTCTGCCGCAGCCGCGGCAGGAGTCAGACCGGGAGCCCGATCAGGGCGTGCCGGATGTGCCGGACGTGCCGGACGCGGGATGAACGGCGTCCGGGACCGAGGTCGGGGCCGCGACCGGGGCCGTGGCCGGGATGTCGCCAGGAGCCGCCGGAGACCGTCTCCGTGGGCCTGTGCGGGCCCGTGCGGGCCTGTTGGCCGGTCGGGGATGCCCGGTGTGCTGCGGGTCGGTGTCGGGGCGCCGGAGGCCGCCCAGGCCGTTCGGTGCGGCTCCTGTCGGGCGTGGCTTCTGTCCAGCCCGGCTTCTGTCCGGCCCGGTGCGGCTGCCCGCCGTGTCGCTCGGTGCCGGGCCGGTCGGTTCGGCCAGGTCCGCCGGTTCGCTGTGCCGGTCCGCCCCGCCGGTTCGCCCGGCGGGTTCGCCCGGCAGGGCGGGGCCGCAGGCGGGCGGCGTCCGGCGCGCGAGACGGAGGGCCGGCGGTGGTGCGCGAGGCAATAGGGTTGGGACGCCTGCATCTCCCCGGCGCCGGACAGGGCGGGGGAGGTATCCCCATCGCCCCATCGCTCCGCCGTACGCAAGGGCGGCGGCCGTGCCGAGGAGTCAACTGCCGTGTCGGACCCGATGCGCCCGCCCGTCTCCCCCCACCGCCCTCAACCGACATCGCCGCACTCCGACCCCTCGCGCCCCCGCGCCTCTCTGCGTACCGCCGTCGTCTGGGACGTTCTGAAGGACGCCCTCGACCGCCGGGTCAAGGCCGCGGGCCGGGAGTCGCTGGACGTCCTCGACACCGGAGGCGGCAGCGGCAACTTCGCTGTGCCCGTCGCCCGCCTCGGCCACCGCGTCACCGTCGTGGACCCCAGCCCGAACGCGCTGTTCGCGCTGGAGCGCCGGGCCGCCGAAGCAGGCGTCGCCGACCGAGTCCAGGGCGTCCAGGGCGACGCCCACGGCCTCTTCGACGTCGTCGAGCGCGGCGGCTACGACGCGGTGCTCTGCCACGGCGTCCTGGAGTACGTGGACGATCCCGCCGAGGGTCTGCGCAACGCGGTCGGGGCCCTGCGCCCCGAGGGCGTGCTCAGCCTGCTCGCCGCCGGACTCGGCGGCGCGGTGCTCGCGCGCGCCCTCGCCGGGCACTTCACGGAGGCCCGGCACGCCCTCGGTGACCCGGACGGCCGCTGGGGCGAGGGTGATCCCGTACCGCGGCGCTTCACGGCCGACCAGCTCACCGGTCTGGTCGAGGGCGCGGGCCTGCGCGTCGGTGCCGTGCACGGCGTACGGGTCTTCGCGGACCTGGTGCCCGGCGTCCTCGTGGACACCGAACCCGGAGCCCTGGACGCCCTGCTCAAGCTGGAGGCCGCGGCGGCCGAACTCGCCGCCTTCCACTCCGTGGCGACGCAGCTCCATGTGCTCGGTGAGACCCGCGAGACCACCGAGACCTGAGCCGTCTCCCGTGAGGGAGCTGTGGAGGCGCGCCGCTGATCAGGGGCGCGACGGCAGATGGAGTACGCCACAGGCCCCCCGATCGGGCGCTCGGAGCCGTATGATCGAGGGAGACCGTCCGGCATGACGGGCCGGTCGCTGGGGAATCTACGCCTCAGTGGATCGGAACGCCATGGCGGGTTCCGGTTGGCGAATTGGCGCAGAGGGGCGGGTTTCACGGGGGCGATTCCCTGCCTATCCTGAAGGGGACCCCCGGTCGCCCCGGCGACTGCACGATGAGGAGGACGCCGTGCCGCTCTCGGAGCACGAGCAGCGAATGCTCGAGCAGATGGAGCGAGCGCTGTACGCCGAAGATCCCAAGTTCGCGACAGCGCTTGAGGGAAGCGGGCTGCGTACGTACACCCGGCGACGGGTCTACCAGGCGGTCGCCGGCTTCCTCGTAGGTATCGCGCTCCTCATGGCCGGAATGGTCGCACAGCAGATCTGGGTCAGCGTGGTGGGTTTTCTCGTCATGCTGGGCTGCGCGGTGCTCGCCGTCACCGGTTGGCGCAAGGCCCCCAAGCCGGGCGAACAGCCCGCAGCGGGTGCGCCGGGCGCTCCGCAGGCCCGTCGTCAGGGCCGGCAGCGGCGCTCCATGATGGATCGCATCGAACAGCGCTGGCAGAAGCGCCGAGACGAAGGCGGCCAGTAGCCTCCGGGCCCGGGCCGACAGACGTACGCACGTAAGGGGTGACCACCTTCAGGTGGCCGCCCCTTCAGCGCGCCCGGCCGCGGCCGGGACTCAGCCAGGGCTGGGACTCAGCCGCGGCCGGGACCCACGGGCGCCGCAGACTCAGGGCCGCCGCACGCTCAGGACCGCCCAACATTCAGGAGCGCCCAGCATTCAGTCAGGGGCGCCGCACAGCGAAAGCAAAGGGGGTGTCCACCCGACTCCGGGTGGACACCCCCTTCCGGCTTGCCGAGCCGGACGGTCTCTCAGCTCAGCCGCTGCTCTGCTCCGACGGACGTCCCGACGGGCGGCGTACGACCGCCGTCCAGCGGGCCGTGGCCCGGGACTTCAGCGCGATCCAGCCCTCGGAAGCCGCCCACGCCACCCGTACGGCCGAGCGCGGTGCGAGCAGTGCGCGCAGCCTCGTACCGCGGCTGACCGTGGCGTGCAGGCCCGCGGTCATCCGGCGTACGTCATCGGCGAGACCGGCGGTCGGCCGGGGCCGTGGCGCGTACAGGACCTGCTCCACCGCGTCGGCGACCCGGTGGACGGAGGCCGCGGCCTCGGGTTCGAGATGCCCGATGCGGACGATCCGTGCCGCCGCCTTGCGGGGCGTCTGGGAGTCGTCCGGCGCGATACCGAAGTCCCACGCCGTATCGGTCACCTCCTGCCAGGCGGCCAGGGTGGCAGCCGCGGCATCCTCCTCCGTGCGCCCGTGCGAGCCGAGCCGCACGGACCGGGCCCTCATCCGCCACAGCATCGGCAGCAGCGGCACCGCCAGTGCGGCGAGCCCCGCCAGGGTGAACCCGAGGATCGCGAACCACGGCGGTCCGTCGTCCGTCGATCCGAACGCCGCCTGCGGAGACTCGCTGCCGCAGGGCTGCTCCAGCTTCTTCTCCGCCGCCGTGCAGCTCTCGCTGCTCGACGGTTCGGCGGACGGCGCCGAGGACGAGGAGCGCGAGGGGAGGTCCGGGTTGGGGAGCGTGGTGCCAGGCGTGTCCGTGCGGGTGTACTCCGGAACCGTGCCCCGGTTCGGGGTCGGCTCGAAGCGGGTCCAGCCCACGCCCTCGAAGTACAGCTCGGGCCAGGCGTGCGCGTCCCGCAGGCCCACCGAGTTCGTGCCGTCGGCCTGTGGCGAGCCCGGTGTGAAGCCCACCGCGACGCGGGCCGGGATGCCCAGCGTGCGGGCCATCGAGGCCATCGCGAAGGAGAAGTGGACGCAGAAGCCCTCCTTGTCCCTCAGGAAGCGCGCTATGGCCTGCGACCCACTGCCGACCTGCACCTCCGTGTCGTACGTGAAGCCGCCGTCCAGGGCGAACCAGTCCTGGAGCTTCACCGCGCGCTCGTAGTTGTTCGCCGAGCCGGCCGTGACGTCGCGTGCCGTCTCCGCCACCACCGGCGGCAGCGACCCGGGGACCTTGGTGAACTCGCGCCTCAGCGCCGTGGGTGCCTCCGGCGCGTTGGCGAGCTGCTCCGCGGTCGGCTGCACTATCAGGCTCTTGACCGTGTACTCCAGGCCGCGGGTGGTCTGCCCGTGGTCGCCCACGAGCGTGCGGCCCACGGGCTCGTACCGCCACTTGCCGCCGAGCCCCACCGCGCTGGCGGGGTAGGGCATGGGCAGCCAGTCCTGCGCGTACCAGTCCGCCGCGGAGATCCTCGTCTGGATCTCGGTGCGCCGGACGTCGTCACTGAGGCCCGGCGGTGTCGGGAACGACCCGGGGACGTCCTCGACATGGCGCTTGGCCGGCTTCCACGCCGTGCCGTCGAACTCGTCGAGCGAGACGATCCGCAGATAGAGGTCCTGCGTCTCCTCGGAGTTGGTGCGGTACGACATGACCTCGCGGTCCTCGTCCACGTTCAGGCTGTCGCGGAGCGAGACCAGCGGGTTCACCGCGGAGATCGTGCCGCCACCGCCGGAACCCGTGCCTACGCCGGCCCCGGTGCCGTCCAGCAGGCCGCCGTCGAGCGCGGGCAGGGCCAGCGGCACCACCAGGGCGATGCCGAGCGCGACGGCACCGATGCGCCGCCCCGTGCGGATCGGCGCGACCGCGCCCGCCGAGGCGTCCGTCCCCGGAGCCCGGGTTCCGCCGCCGAAGACCCGGCCCCACTGCGAGAGCCGGTCACGTCCTTCGGCCAGCAGCAGCACCAGATAGCCGGCCGCCGCCATGACGAACCACAGCCAGCTGGCGCCACCGCCCTCCGAGAGGCCCGCGGCGACCGAGTACAGCGCGAGCAGCGGCAGTCCGGCCGGGGCCGCGCTGCGGAACGTCACCGCGAGGGCGTCCACCGCGAGTCCGATGACCACGACCCCGCCGACCAGCATCAGCCGGATACCGGGGGACAGCGGAGCCGGGATCGAGTACCGCCCGACGTCGTCACCGCCGGCCTGCAGCAGCTCCCCGAAGTGCCGGAACGCCTCCGGGCCGGGGACGAGCCCGATGATGGCCTGCTCGCGGGCGAAGAACAGTGTCAGCAGTGTCAGGGTCACGAGCGCCTGTACCGCGATCGTCACGGCCCGCGCCAGCGGCACCCGCCGGGTCGCCGCACCCACCGCGGTCTGCACCGCGAGCAGGAACGCCGCCTGAAGGATCCAGGTCGCCGGATCGACCAGCGGCAGCAGCGCGCCGGACGCCATCAGTGTCGCCGCCACGGCGCACAGCGCGAGTCGCGCGCGCCCGCTCATGAGCCACCGCCCCCTGCCGTGCTTCCCGTCGACGCGACCCCGTTGCGCTGTCGGTCGGCCTCCCGCCACAGGTCGGCCAGGCCCGTGCCCGGCGGTACGGCCAGGGCGGTCCAGCCCGCCTCGCGCAGCATCCGAAGCCGCTCCTCGCTCTGTTCGTCGGCCGCGCCGCGCACCCACGTCTCACTGTCCAGCAGGAAGGCCACGGCCCCGCCGCTGCGCTGACGCATCTTGGCGAGCACGGTCGCCTGCTCCTCGTCCAGGTCGCCGAGGAAGGCCACCAGCAGCCCCTCGTTGCCGCCCCGCAGAACGTCGTACGCCCGTGACAGGCCCGTACCGTCGGAGTGGTCGATCACCGCGAGGGTGTCCATCATCAGCCCGGCGGCGTCCGCGGATTCCTGGCTGGCTCCGGCGAATCCGTCGGCGCCCTCGCCGGGCACCGAGGTGCCGGTGTCGGTCAACAGCCGTACCGAAAAGCCCCGCTCGAGCATGTGCACCAGCGTGGACGCCGTACCCGACACCGCCCATTCGAAGGCAGAGTCCGGGCCGGCGCCGTCGAAGGCGATGCCCCGGGTGTCCAGGAGCACCGTGCAGCGGGACCGCTGCGGCTGCTCCTCGCGGCGCACCATCAACTCGCCGTAGCGCGCGGTCAGACGCCAGTGGACCCGGCGCAGATCGTCGCCGTAGCGATAGCCGCGGGGTATCACGTCGTCCTCGCCGGCCAGGGCCAGCGAGCGCTGCCGCCCGTCGCCGTACCCCTTCGCCTCGCCCGTCAGCCGCACCGGCGGCAGCGCCTCCACGCGCGGGATGACGGTCAGGGTGTCGTAGGTCGAGAAGGAGCGGGTCAGTTCGCACATCCCGAACGGGTCGCTGAGCCGTAGCTGCAGGGGCCCCAGCGGATAGCGGCCGCGCAGGTCCGAGCGCACCCGGTAGGACACCTCGCGACGGCCGCCCGCCTCGACCCGGTCCAGTACGAACCGGGGCCGCGGCCCCAGCACGTACGGAACCCGGTCCTGGAGCATCAGCAGGCCGGTGGGCAGCCGCGAGACGTTGTCCATCCGCAGATGGACCCGCGCCTCGGACCCCGAGGGCACCCGCCCGGGGGAGAGACGACGGCTGCCGGCGACCCGGTAGCGCGTGCGGTACAGCACGGTCGCGCAGACCAGCGGCAGGACCGCGAGCAGCAGTCCGACCCGGAGCAGATCGCTCTGCCCCAGGACGTACGCGCAGATCGCGGCCGCGATGCCGGCGGCAAGGAAGGACCGCCCGCGCGTGGTGAGACCGGCGAGTGCCGTACGCAGCCCGCCCTTGTCCTCCTCGGCCTGCGCCGTCGGCATCCCCCCGGTGGTCATCACAGCCTCCGGGGCGGCTGCTGGCCGAAGGCGGACGAGCCCCGGCCCATCCCCAGACCGCTCGGCGACTGGGGCGCCGCGGGCACGGGCGTGCGCTGGAGGATCTCCAGGACGACCTGCTCGGCCGTACGACGGTTCAACTGAGCCTGGGCGGTGGGCAGCAGCCGGTGGGCCAGGACCGCCACCGCGAGGGCCTGGATGTCGTCCGGCAGCGCGTACTCCCGGCCGCTGAGGGCCGCCGACGCCTTCGCCGCGCGCAGCAGGTGCAGCGTGGCACGCGGCGAGGCGCCGAGTCTCAGGTCCGGGTGCGTACGCGTGGCGGCGACCAGGTCCACGGCGTACCGCCGCACCGGGTCGGCGACGTGGACGTTGCGCACCGCGTCGATGAGCTTCACGATCTCGTGCGCATGCGCCACCGGCTGGAGGTCGTCCAAGGGGGACGCACCGCCGTGGATGTCCAGCATCTGCAGCTCGGCCTCCGCGCTGGGATAGCCGATGGAGACCCGGGCCATGAAACGGTCGCGCTGCGCCTCCGGCAGCGGGTAGGTGCCCTCCATCTCGACCGGGTTCTGCGTGGCCACCACCATGAACGGGCTGGGCAGCTCGTAGGTCGTGCCGTCGATGGTTACCTGGCGCTCCTCCATGGACTCCAGAAGCGCCGACTGCGTCTTGGGCGACGCGCGGTTGATCTCGTCGCCGATCACGATCTGCGCGAAGATCGCACCCGGTTTGAACTCGAAGTCCCTGCGCTGCTGATCCCAGATGGACACACCTGTGATGTCCGAGGGCAGCAGGTCGGGCGTGAACTGAATACGCCGCACCGAGCAGTCGATGGACCGCGCAAGTGCCTTGGCCAGCATGGTCTTGCCGACGCCGGGGACATCCTCGATCAGAAGATGCCCCTCGGCGAGCAGTACGGTCAGCGAAAGCCGTACGACCTCAGGCTTGCCCTCGATCACTTCCTCCACCGAACTGCGGACTCTCTCCACAGTGGCGGTCAGATCTGTAAGGCTCGCTCGATCGTCATAGGTCGTCACCCGGCCCTCCTCGGCCCGTTCTTTCCCGGGCCGACGCTCTGCGATGCGGACCGGCCCACCCCGAAACACGGACACCACGCGCGAATAGTTCCGCGTGACGCCACACCCGCATTCTTGTTGCCGTTACCTGTTCGTGTCACTCGCCTGTGGATAACTGGCCGCGATATGTCACGGCCTGGGGTCTTTGAGAGGGTCCAACTCGCGTCAGGTGGGGTCTATCTCACGCAGCAGTCCCGTCTTCACATCGAACACGAAACCACGTACGTCGTCCGTGTGCAGAAGGAATGGAGAGGTGCGCACCCGCTGCATGGACTGCCGCACGTCCTGTTCGACGTCCCGGAAGGCCTCCACGGCCCATGCCGGGCGCTGGCCGACCTCCATCTCCAGGTCGTGCCGGAAGTCCTCGGTGAGGGACTCCAGGCCGCAGCCGGTGTGGTGGATCAGTACGACACTGCGGGTGCCGAGCGCGCGCTGGCTGATGGTGAGGGAGCGGATCACGTCGTCGGTGACCACGCCCCCCGCGTTGCGGATGGTGTGGCAGTCGCCGAGCTCCAGGCCCAGTGCGTCGTGCAGGTCGAGGCGGGCGTCCATACATGCCACGACCGCGACGTGCAGCACCGGACGGGCGTCCATGCCGGGATCGGTGAACGCGGCGGCGTACCGCTCGTTCGCCTCGACGAGGCGGTCGGTGACGGTGCCGCCGTTGGATATGGCGTCTCCGGGCTCGGTGGGAACGGATGCGGAAGTCGTCATATCTATAACGGTAGTGGTCACACGCTGTCCGGGCCTGCTGTGAGAGGGGACAAAGAACATCAATGAGCGTTGTTGTGAGGTAACCCACAAGGGTGGATCGGCTACGCCCGTACGGGTGGAAAAACCCGGTTTGGTGCTTCATCCGGGCCGAGAGCCGCGACGCGCAGGCCGGTTCGTTGACCGTGGGAGACCGTGGACTAAAGTGGCGCGAAAGCGGGGGACGGACGCTCTCCCTGCTGGACTGTTACCCCCGGAGGACCGGTGACGAGCCGGGATCTCCCCACGTGCGCGGCGCGTACGTACGGCTCGGCCTCCTCCCGCTCCCGGTCGGCTGACGCTTCCGGCGCCGGCAGACCTCCCCTTCACGGAGCGGGCGGGGACCCGGCGGTGCGTGCGCGCGGTGCCGGACCTGAGAGGGCCCCTTGACCCAGAGCCGACATGTTCCGGTGATGCTCCAGCGATGCCTGGACATGTTGGCACCAGCGCTGGAGAGGCCGGGAGCGGTCGTCGTCGACTGCACGCTCGGCCTCGGCGGCCACAGCGAGGCCCTGCTCGGCCGGTTCCCGGAAGCCCGTCTCGTCGCGCTGGACCGCGACAAGGAGGCGCTGCGCCTCTCCGGGGAGCGGCTCGCCCCCTTCGGCGACCGGGCCACCTTGGTGCACGCGGTCTACGACGAACTCCCCGACGTGCTCGACCGCCTGGACCTCCCGCGCGTCCAGGGCGTCCTCTTCGACCTCGGCGTCTCCTCCATGCAGCTCGACGAGGCGGACCGCGGCTTCGCGTACGCCCAGGACGCCCCGCTCGACATGCGCATGGACCAGACGACCGGCATCAGCGCGGCCGAGGTGCTCAACACCTACCCGGCGGGCGAACTCGTCCGGATCCTCAGGGCGTACGGCGAGGAGAAGCAGGCCAAGCGGATCGTGTCCGCGGTCGTGCGCGAACGCGACAAGGAGCCCTTCAGCAACAGCGCGCGGCTCGTCGAGCTGATCCGCGACTCCCTGCCGCAGGCCGCCAAGCGCACCGGCGGCAACCCCGCCAAGCGCACCTTCCAGGCGCTGCGCATCGAGGTCAACGGCGAACTCACCGTCCTGGAGAGGGCGATCCCCGCCGCCGTGAAGTCGCTCGCCGTCGGCGGCCGGATCGCCGTGCTGGCCTACCACTCCCTGGAGGACCGGCTGGTCAAGCAGGTGTTCGCCGCGGGAGCCGCCAACACCGCACCACCCGGCCTGCCGGTCGTCCCCGAGCGCTACCAGCCCCGGCTCAAGCTTCTGACGCGCGGTGCCGAACTCCCCACCGAGGAAGAGGTCGCGGAGAACCGGCGCGCCGCCCCGGCGCGGCTGCGCGGGGCGCAGCGCATCAGGGAGGACGCCGAGTGACGGGAGGGTGTGTGAGTTGGACAACCGAACTCACCGGACGCGTGGGGCGCAGGCCCGGACCCATCGACCGGGAACGCCGGCTCAGCGGGAGGGCGAGTGAGTAGCAGACCCGAACTGAGAGGGCGGGCGGCCCGGCTCGCGCGACTCTTCCCCACGGGCCCCGGACAGGCCGCGCGCACGCCCTTCGTGCTCCTGGTCGTGCTGCTGCTCGGCGGCGGCCTGATCGGACTCCTGGTCCTGAACTCCGCGCTCAGCGAAGGGTCGTTCCAGCTCGACGACCTCCAGCGGGACACCAAGAGCCTCACCGACGAGGAGCAGGCGCTCCAGCGGGACGTGGACGCCTACTCCGCCCCCGACGCCCTCCAGCGCCGCGCCCGCGAGCTGGGCATGGTGCCCGGCGGCGACCCGGCCTTCCTCAACCCCGACGGCAGCGTCCGCGGTGTTCCCAGCGCCGCCGCCGAGCAGTCGTCCGTGTCGGTCCCCGTGGTCCGCCCGCCCGACGTGCTCCTGCCCCCACCGTCTCCGACGCCCACCGAGAGCCAGGCACCCGCCGGGCCCCCGACGCCCGCCGAGACCCCGGCACCCACCACGTCCGCGGTGCCCACCGTGGCACCCGAACCGGTCGCCGAGCCGGTCACGGAGCCGTCCCCCCAGCCCACGCAGCCCGCTACGAATCCCGGCAGGTGACGGAAGTGTCCGACAGGGAACCCCCGCGCCGCCGGGTGCCCTCGCCCGCCAGGCCCGTACGTCCCGGCAGCCAGCGGCGGCCGGGGCCGGGCGCACGCCCCGCCCGCCGTCCGGCTCCGTCCCGGGGGCAGGGCCAGGGCCCGCGTGTCATCCGCCTCGGCAGCCCTCGCCCGCGGCTGCGCCTGGTCAGCCTCGCCCTGGCCCTCGTACTGATCGCCTTCGTCGTCCGGCTCCTCCAGGTGCAGGCCGTCGACGCGAGCGAGTACACGGCCAAGGCCGAGAAGAACCGGTACCTCAGCCGCACCCTGGCCGCCGAGCGCGGCGGGATCACCGACCGCAACGGCGTCGACCTGGCGATCAGCGTGGACGCCAACGACATCACCGCCGACCCCACGCTGTTCACGCGGAAGGCGACGAAGATCGGCGACGCCCCCGAGCAGGCCGCCGCCCTGCTCGGCCCGATCCTCGACAAGGACCCCGACGAACTCGCCGCGAAGCTCCGCACCAAGAACACCCGGTACGTCGTGCTCGCCCGTCGCCAGACCCCCCAGGTCTGGACGCAGATCAAGGACCTGAAGAGCACGCTCGCCGACAAGGCGGGCGAGGACGGGTCGGAGGTGAACGTCCTGGCGGGCGTCCTCCAGGAACCCAGCAGCAAGCGGGTCTATCCGAACGGCCAGCTCGGCGCCGGGATACTGGGCTGGGTCAACGCCGACGGCAAGGGCGGCGGCGGCATCGAGCAGCAGCTGAACAAGGAGCTGTCGGGCAAGGACGGCGAGATCCGCTACGCCCAGTCCGGCGGCCGGCAGGTGCCGACCGCGGGCTCCACCGAGAAGCCCGCCGTGGCCGGTTCCGAGGTCGAGCTGACCATCGACCGCGACATCCAGTGGGCCGCCCAGAACGCCATCACCGAGCAGGTGAAGGAGTCCGAGGCGGACCGCGGGTACGTCATAGTGCAGGACAACAGGACCGGCGAGATCCTCGCGATGGCCAACTCGCCCGGCTTCGACCCCAACGACCTCTCCAAGGCCGACGGGAACGCCCTGCACAACTGGGGCCTCGAAGACGCCTACGAGCCCGGCTCGACCGCCAAGGTCATGTCGATGGCCGCCGTACTGGAGGAGAAGGCCGCCACGCCCGCGACGCACGTGACCGTGCCCAACCGGCTGCACCGCGGCGACCGGCTGTTCCGTGACGACATCGACCACCCGACCTGGTACCTGACGCTCAACGGCGTCCTCGCCAAGTCCAGCAACATCGGCACCATCCTGGCGACCGGCCAGCTGGGCAAGACGCAGCAGGAGGCCAACCAGGTCCTCTACTCGTATCTGCGCAAGTTCGGCCTCGGCGACTACACGGGGCTCGGCTTCCCCGGTGAGACGAGGGGCATCCTCGCGCCCGCCGGCCAGTGGTCGACCTCCCAGCAGTACACGATTCCTTTCGGCCAGGGCGTGTCGATCAACGCGATGCAGGCGGCCTCCGTCTACTCGACGATCGCCAACGGCGGCGTCCGGATCGAACCGACCCTGGTCCGCGGCACGAAGGGTCCCGACGGGCGCTTCACCCCGGCCGCCAAGCCCAAGGAGACACGGGTCGTCAGCGAGAAGACGGCGAAGACCCTGGCACAGATGCTGGAGTCCGTCGTGGACGACCGGGAGGGTACGGGCACCAAGGCGCGTATCCCCGGCTACCGCGTCGCGGGCAAGACCGGCACGGCCAACCGTGTGGATCCGGCCACCGGCCGCTACCACGGCTATACCTCTTCCTTCGCCGGATTCGCGCCCGCGGACAACCCCCGTGTGACCGTCTACTGCGCCATCCAGAACGCCACCAAGGGGAGCTACTTCGGCGGTCAGATCTGCGGGCCCGTCTACAAGGAGGTCCTGGAGTTCGCCCTGAAGACCCTCCAGGTGCCGCCCACCGGGGCCCAGGCCGCCAGACTCCCCGTCACTTTCACACCCTGAACAGTCCCTGACCAGCCCCGCGCCAGCCCCGACCAGTCCCGCACCAGCCCGGGCCGGGCCCTCATCGGCACCGACCGGAACGCCATGCTCCAGCACGCCGGATCACCGACCAGGAACAGCTCGTGACAACGATCACTCCCGACCCCGGGAACCGCGGCACGCCGCACACCCCGCCACGCCCCTCGCTTCGCTCCGGCGGGGGTGTGCCCGGTACGCTCACCGCCGTGCCACACGCTGATCAGTCCCAAACCACCCAGAAGGGCGTTCCTGTGACATATCCGGGGCCGCCGCGACCGGTTCAGAACTCCGCCACACCCCTCGCGGAGCTAGTGGCGGTGGTCGCCGATCAGATGGCGGCTCCGGCGCCGCAGGGCGCCCAGGGCGCCGTCGAGGTCACGGGCATCACCCATGACTCCCGGGCCGTGCGCCCCGGCGATCTCTACGCCGCGCTGCCCGGCGCCCGGATGCACGGCGCCGACTTCGTGACGCAGGCGGCCGGCCTCGGCGCCGTCGCCGTGCTGACCGACCCGACGGGTGCCGAGCGCGCGACGGCCACCGGTCTGCCGGTCCTCGTCGTCGACGACCCGCGCCGGACGATGGGTGAACTGGCCGCCTCGATCTACGGCCACCCGGGTCCCGACCTGCTCCAGATCGGCATCACCGGTACGTCCGGCAAGACCACCACGGCGTACCTCGTCGAGGGCGGTCTGAGGACGGTCCGCAGCACCGGGCTCATCGGCACCGTGGAGATGCGTATCGGCGACGAGCGCATCAAGTCGGAGCGCACGACGCCCGAAGCGACCGATCTCCAGGCGCTGTTCGCGGTCATGCGCGAGCGCGGCGTCGACGCGGTCGCCATGGAGGTCTCCAGCCACGCGCTGGTCCTCGGCCGGGTCGACGGCTGCATCTTCGACATCGCGGTCTTCACCAACCTCAGCCCGGAACACATGGAGTTCCACTCCGACATGGAGGACTACTTCCGGGCCAAGGCACAGCTGTTCACGCCGGAACGCAGCAGGCTCGGCGTGGTCAACGTCGACGACGAGTACGGACGCAGGCTCGCCAAGGAAGCCGCGGTGCCCGTGGTGACGTTCTCCGCGGAGGGCCACCCGGACGCCGACTGGCGGGCCGAGGACGTCCAGGTCGGCCCGATGGACTCGGTCTTCGTCGCGGTCGGCCCCAAGGGCGAGCGCATCACCGCCAAGTCGCCGCTCGCGGGCCCCTTCAACGTCGCCAACACGCTCGCCGCGATCGTCTCCCTCGCCGTCGCCGGGCTCGACCCGCAGACCGCCGCGGACGGCATCGCCGCCGTACCGGGCGTGCCGGGCCGGCTGGAGCGCGTGGACGCCGGACAGCCCTACCTCGCGGTGGTCGACTACGCGCACAAGACGGACGCCGTGGAGTCCGTGCTGCGGGCCCTGCGCAAGGTCACCGAGGGCCGACTGCACATCGTCCTCGGCTGCGGCGGGGACCGGGACAAGACCAAGCGGATGCCCATGGGCGCCGCCGCGGCCCGGCTCGCCGACACCGCCGTACTGACATCGGACAACCCCCGCTCCGAGGACCCCCTCGCGATCCTCGCCACGATGCTCGCGGGTGCCGCCGAGGTACCGGCGTACGAGCGCGGAGAGGTCCAGGTCTTCGAGGACCGGGCCGCCGCGATCGCCGCGGCCGTCGCCCGCGCACAGCCGGGCGACACGGTGCTGGTCGCGGGCAAGGGTCATGAGCAGGGCCAGGACATCGCCGGAGTGGTCCGTCCCTTCGACGACCGCCAGGTGCTTCGCGAAGCTATCCAGAAGACCCAGGGATGAACTTGTGATCGCCCTCTCTCTCGCCGAGATCGCCTCAGTCGTCGGCGGGCAGACGCACGACATACCGGATCCGTCGGTCCAGGTCACCGGACGGGTCGTCAGGGACTCCCGTGAGGTGGAGCCAGGCAGCCTCTTCGTCGCCTTCGTGGGCGAGCGCGTGGACGGTCACGACTTCGCGGCGAGCGTCGTGGAGGCGGGCGCCGCGGCCGTGCTCGCGTCACGGCCCGTCGGCGTGCCCGCGATCGTCGTGGACGACGTCCAGACGGCCCTGGGCGCCCTCGCACGCCACGTCGTCGAGCGGCTCGGCGCGACCCTCGTGGCCCTCACCGGCTCCGCGGGCAAGACCAGCACCAAGGACCTCATCGCCCAGGTGCTGCAGCGCAAGGCGCCGACGGTCTACACACCGGGCTCGCTCAACAACGAGATCGGGCTGCCGCTCACCGCCCTCAGCGCCACCGAGGAGACCCGGTTCCTGGTCCTGGAGATGGGGGCCCGCGGCATCGGCCACATCCGGTACCTCACGGGTCTGACGCCCCCGAAGGTCGGCCTCGTCCTGAACGTCGGCACCGCCCACATCGGCGAGTTCGGCGGACGCGAACAAATCGCCCAGGCCAAGGGCGAGTTGGTGGAGGGCCTGCCCCCGGCGGACGCGGGCGGCGTCGCGATCCTCAACGCCGACGATCCCCTCGTACGAGCCATGGCCTCGCGCACGAAAGCACGCGTGATCCTCTTCGGAGAGTCCGGCGAAGCGGACGTACGGGCCGAGAACGTGACGCTCATGGAGAGCGGACAGCCCGCGTTCAGGCTTCACACACCCTCCGGGTACAGCGACGTGACCATGCGCCTGTACGGTGAGCACCACGTGTCGAACGCGCTCGCCGCGGCCGCCGTCGCCCATGAGCTGGGCATGTCCGCAGACGAGATCGCCACCGCGCTCTCCGAGGCGGGCTCCCTCTCCCGCTGGCGGATGGAGGTCACCGAGCGCCCGGACGGCGTGACGGTCGTCAACGACGCCTACAACGCGAACCCCGAGTCCATGCGAGCCGCCCTGCGCGCGCTCGCGGCCATGGGCAAGGGGCGGCGGACCTGGGCGGTGCTCGGTCAGATGGCCGAGCTCGGGGACGAGGCGCTCGCCGAGCACGACGCGGTCGGACGGCTCGCCGTCCGGCTCAATGTCGGCAAGCTCGTCGCGGTCGGGGGCAGGGAAGCGTCCTGGCTGCAACTGGGCGCATATAACGAGGGTTCGTGGGGTGAGGAGTCGGTGCACGTGTCCGACACACAGGCGGCGATCGACCTGTTGCGCAGTCAACTGCGCCCGGGAGACGTCGTACTCGTGAAGGCGTCCCGGTCGGTCGGCCTGGAGCGGGTCGCAGAGGCGCTGGTCGAGGGCACCGAGGGTGAGGTTGCCGTCCGATGAATCAGATCCTCTTCGCGGGAGTCATCGGCCTCTTCCTGACTCTCGTGGGCACTCCCATGCTGATCAAGCTGCTGGCCCGCAAGGGCTACGGCCAGTACATCCGTGACGACGGCCCGCGCGAGCACCACGCCAAGCGCGGTACGCCGACCATGGGTGGCATCGCCTTCATCCTGGCCACGCTCCTGGCGTACTTCCTCAGCAAGGTGATCACCGGCCAGCCGCCGAGGTTCTCCGGAGTGCTGGTGCTCGGCCTGATGACGGGCATGGGCCTGGTCGGCTTCCTCGACGACTACATCAAGATCGTCAAGCGGCGGTCGCTCGGTCTGCGGGCCAAGGCCAAGATGGCCGGCCAGCTGATCGTCGGTGTCTCCTTCGCGGTGCTCTCGCTGCAGTTCCCGGACAACCTGAACAACACCCCGGCCTCCACCAAGCTCTCCTTCGTGCAGGACTTCGGCTGGTCCATCGGCCCGGTGCTGTTCGTGGTCTGGGCGCTGTTCATGATCCTCGCGATGTCGAACGGCGTGAACCTCACCGACGGCCTGGACGGACTCGCCACCGGCGCCTCCGTGATGGTCTTCGGCGCGTACACCTTCATCGGTGTCTGGCAGTTCCAGGAGTCCTGCGCCAACGCGCAGACCCTCACCAACCCGGCCGCCTGCTACGAGGTACGGGATCCGCTCGACCTCGCCGTCGTCGCCGCGGCCCTGATGGGCGCCTGCTTCGGCTTCCTGTGGTGGAACACCTCGCCCGCCAAGATCTTCATGGGTGACACCGGTTCGCTGGCCCTCGGCGGCGCGCTCGCCGGCCTCGCGATCTGCTCCCGCACCGAGCTGCTGGTCGCGCTGCTCGGCGGCCTCTTCGTCCTGATCACCATGTCGGTCGTCATCCAGGTCGGCTCGTTCCGCCTCACCGGCAAACGCGTCTTCCGAATGGCACCGCTCCAGCACCACTTCGAACTCAAGGGGTGGTCCGAGGTCCTTGTGGTGGTCCGCTTCTGGATCATCCAGGGCATGTGCGTGATCGTCGGACTCGGCCTCTTCTACGCAGGATGGGCAGCCCAGAAGTGACGACCGCGTCCCACTGGCAGGGCATGAACATCACCGTCGCCGGTCTCGGCGTGAGCGGCATCAGCGCCGCCCGCGCCCTGGCCGGCCTCGGCGCGTCGGTCACGGTCGTCGACGGGGGCTCCTCGGAGGCCCACCGCGAGCGGGCCGCCTCCCTTGAGGGGGAAGGGATTTCGGTACGCCTCGCGGACGCCGAGACGCTTCCCGAGGGCACCGACCTCGTGGTCACCTCGCCGGGCTGGAAGCCGACCAGCCCCCTCTTCCAGGCAGCCGCGGAGGCGGGCGTGGACGTCGTCGGCGACGTGGAGATCGCCTGGCGTCTGCGCGGCCCCGACGCCGCCCCCTGGCTCGCCATCACGGGCACCAACGGCAAGACCACCACGACCCAGATGCTCGCCTCGATCCTGGCCGCCGCGGGCCTTCGTACGGCCGCCGTGGGCAACATCGGCACCCCGATCGTCGACGTGGTCCAGGAAGGCGACGACGCCTACGACGTACTGGCCGTCGAGCTCTCCAGCTACCAGCTCCACTGGGCGCCCTCGCTGCGCGCCCACTCCGCCGCCGTCCTGAACCTCGCCCCGGACCACCTCGACTGGCACGGCTCCATGGAGGCGTACGCCGCCGACAAGGGGCGTATCTACGAGGGCAATCGGGTCGCCTGCGTCTACAACATGGCCGACAAGGTCACCGAGGACCTGGTGCGCGGGGCGGACGTCGAGGTGGGCTGCCGGGCGGTCGGCTTCACGCTCGGCACCCCGGGCCCGTCCCAACTCGGCGTCGTGGAGGGCATCCTGGTCGACCGCGCCTTCGTCGAGGACCGGCACAAGCAGGCCCAGGAACTCGCCGAGATCGCGGACGTCAACCCGCCGGCTCCGCACAACATCGCCAACGCCCTTGCGGCGGCGGCCCTGGCCCGCGCCTTCGGCGTGCCCGCCGCGGCCGTACGGGACGGTCTGCGGGCCTTCAAGCCCGATGCCCACCGCATCCAGCACGTGGCCGACGTGGACCGGGTCGCCTACATCGACGACTCCAAGGCCACCAACACCCATGCGGCGGAAGCCTCTTTGGCGGCGTACGAGTCGATCGTGTGGATCGCCGGCGGGCTCGCCAAGGGCGCGACCTTCGACGAGCTGGTCGCCAAGTCGGCAAAGCGACTGCGGGGCGTCGTCCTGTTCGGCGCCGACCGGGCCCTCATCCGTGAAGCGCTCGCGCGACACGCGCCGGAAGTACCCGTGGTCGACCTCGACCGGACCGACACTGGGGCGATGCTCGCGGCGGTCCGTGAGGCCGCACGGCTCTCCGAGCCGGGAGACACTGTCCTGCTGGCGCCGGCCTGTGCGTCCATGGACATGTTCACCAACTACAACAAGCGCGGCGACGCTTTCGCGGAGGCGGTTCGCGAACTCGGCGCCGTCGACGGCTGACCCGGGTCCGCCTCGCCCGGCGGCGCCGGGCACACCTGGGAGGGACGCGTGACACGGATCCGGCTGGGGCTTCGTCGGTGGCTTTCCGCCGGTGGCACGGCACTGTGCCGTCCCGTCCCGCCCCCAGGGGCCGAACGGTCCGGGGGAATCCCGGGCGAACGGTCCGGGGAGATTCCCGGCGGGGCGCCCTCCCACGGCATGGCCGGTGCCGCCGACCGTGGCATGGCAGGTGCCGCCCATGTCCAGTAGCCGCACCGGGCGTCCTCCCGTCCAGCGGGCCCCCCGCCGGCCCGCCGGCCCCCGCCCCCCTCGCGACAACCCCGTAGGACGCCTCTACACGCGCGTACGCCGCGCCTGGGACCGTCCGCTGACCGCCTACTACCTGATCCTCGGCGGCAGCCTCCTGATCACCGTCCTCGGACTGGTGATGGTGTACTCCGCCTCGCAGATCACCGCGCTCCAGCTGTCGCTGCCCGGGTCGTACTTCTTCCGCAAGCAGTTCCTCGCCGCCGTGCTCGGCGGTCTGCTGCTGCTCGCCGCCTCACGGATGCCCTCCAAACTGCACCGGGCACTGGCCTACCCGATGCTGCTCGGCTCGGTCTTCCTGATGATCCTCGTCCAGGTGCCGGGGATAGGAGTCGCGGTCAACGGCAACCAGAACTGGATCTCGGTCGGCGGCCCCTTCCAGCTCCAGCCCAGCGAGTTCGGCAAACTCGCCCTCGTCCTGTGGGGCGCCGACCTGCTCGCCCGCAAACAGGACAAGCGGCTGCTGGCGCAGTGGAAACACATGCTGGTGCCGCTCGTTCCGGTGGCCTTCATGCTGCTCGGGCTGATCATGCTCGGCGGCGACATGGGCACGGCGATCATCCTCACCGCGATCCTGTTCGGGCTGCTGTGGCTCGCGGGTGCGCCCACGCGGCTCTTCGGGGGCGTCCTCGCCGTCGCCCTGACCATCGGCTTCATCCTCATCAAGACCAGCCCGAACCGCATGGCCCGCCTCTCCTGCCTGGGAGCCACCGAACCCCAGTCGGGCCCCGTCGACTGCTGGCAGGCCGTGCACGGCATCTACGCCCTCGCCTCCGGCGGGCTGTTCGGCTCCGGCCTCGGCGCCAGTGTGGAGAAATGGGGGCAACTGCCCGAAGCCCACACCGACTTCATCTTCGCCATCACCGGTGAGGAACTGGGCCTCGCGGGGACGCTGTCGGTCCTCGCCCTCTTCGCGGCTCTAGGCTATGCGGGTATCCGCGTGGCCGGACGCACGGAGGACCCCTTCGTGAGGTATGCCGCGGGAGGCGTGACCACCTGGATCACGGCCCAGGCCGTGATCAACATCGGTGCGGTGCTCGGCCTGCTGCCGATCGCCGGCGTCCCTCTCCCGCTGTTCTCCTACGGGGGATCCGCCCTGCTTCCGACCATGTTCGCCATCGGGCTCCTCATCGCCTTCGCGCGCGAGGATCCCGCAGCGCGGGCGGCGCTTGCGATGCGGCAACCCCGCTTTGGCAGAAAGCGGGCTGCGGTGAGAGGCTCCGCAGGGGCCGCGGGGCCTCGGAGATGGAACACGATGCGACGGCGCGCCGCGGCGCGTTCGTCCGGAGAGCGGTGAATTTCGGTGCATGTCGTACTCGCCGGTGGGGGGACCGCCGGCCACATCGAGCCCGCGCTCGCCCTCGCGGACGCCCTGCGCAGGCAGGACCCGACCGTGGGTATCACGGCCCTGGGCACGGAGCGCGGACTCGAGACCCGACTCGTACCAGAGCGAGGCTACGAACTCGCGTTGATCCCCGCGGTACCGCTGCCGCGCAAGCCCACCCCCGAGCTGATCACCGTCCCCGGACGGCTGCGTGGCACGATCAAGGCGGCCGAGCAGATCCTCGAGCGCACCAAGGCCGACGCGGTCGTCGGCTTCGGTGGCTATGTGGCCCTGCCCGCCTACCTCGCGGCCAAGCGCCTCGGCGTGCCGATCGTCATCCACGAGGCCAACGCCCGCCCCGGCCTCGCCAACAAGATCGGTTCGCGGTACGCCGCCCGGGTCGCCGTCTCCACACCGGACAGCAAGCTGCGCGACGCCCGCTACATCGGCATCCCGCTGCGCCGCTCGATCGCCACGCTCGACCGGGCCGCCGTACGCCCGCAGGCGCGCGCCGCGTTCGGGCTCGACCCCTCCTTGCCGACCTTGCTGGTCTCCGGCGGCTCGCAGGGTGCCCGCCGCCTCAACGAGGTGGTCCAGCAGGCCGCTCCGTACCTCCAGCAGGCCGGTATCCAGATCCTGCACGCGGTCGGCCCGAAGAACGAACTGCCGCAGGTCCACCAGATGCCGGGAATGCCCCCGTACATCCCGGTACCGTACGTGGACCGGATGGACCTCGCGTACGCCGCGGCCGACATGATGCTCTGCCGCGCGGGCGCGATGACCGTCGCCGAACTCTCCGCCGTCGGGCTCCCCGCCGTCTACGTCCCGCTGCCCATCGGCAACGGCGAACAGCGGCTCAACGCCCAGCCGGTGGTCAAGGCCGGCGGCGGACTGCTGATCGACGACGCGGAACTGACACCTCAGTGGGTGCAGAGCAACGTCCTGCCCGTGCTCGCCGATCCGCACCGGCTGTTCGAGATGTCCCGCGCCGCCTCCGAGTTCGGCCGCCGGGACGCCGACGACCTGCTCGTCGGGATGGTGTACGAGGCGATCGCGTCACGCCGTTAGCGCGTGGCAGAAGGCAGGGGAGCGTGGCCGGACCGACCACCGCCGAACGCGGCGAACGGCATGCCCGACAGGATCCGGACTCCGGCCCGCCCCGGCCACCTCTTCTCAAGAGGCTCCCGAAGCCTCGTAAGCTCATCATTCCGGCCGTCTGCCTCGCGCTGCTCGCCGCGGGATGTCTCTGGGTGCTCTACGGCTCGCAGTGGCTGCGCGTGGAGCGCGTATCGGCCTCGGGGACACGGGTCCTGACGCCCGATCAGGTCGTCGAGGCGGCCGACGTTCCGGTCGGATCGCCGTTGATTTCAGTCGACACCGATGTGATTGAGGACAGACTCCGCCGGAAATTGCCCCGAATTGACTCGGTTGACGTCGTCCGTTCCTGGCCCCATGGAATCGGGCTGAAAGTGATCGAACGCACTCCGGTTCTCATTGCCGAAAAGGGCGGAAAGTTCATCGAAGTGGACGCCAAGGGCGTGCGTTATGCCACGGTTTCGCGCGCCCCGAAGGGTGTTCCCGCGCTGGAATTGACGGTGTCCCGGTCCGCGGGCCTGCGCCGCTTCGGTACCGACCGGCTGATGCGCGAGGCGGTTCGCGTCGCGGGTTCCCTTCCGGCCGCGGTCGCGCGTGACACCCGGACCGTCAAGGTCCGTTCGTACGACTCCATCTCGCTGGAGTTGAGCGGCAACCGGACCGTGTTGTGGGGAAGTGGCGAGAAGAGCGGCGTCAAGGCCCGTACGCTCAGCGCTCTCATGAAAGCCGCTCCAGAGGCTCGGCACTTCGATGTCAGCGTTCCCACCGCCCCTGCGTCATCGGGGAGTTGACGCTCATCCGTGCAGGCCAGCACCCTGGTTGGGCAGCGCTACGGCTGATCACATAGGGTGAAAAGAAAAACGGGAGGTTCGGCGTGTTCGTTGAACGTGCGCCACTTGTCGACTTAGTGTCCTGTTCGGAAGAGTCCAAGGAACAGACACACTGGTAACCCTAAACTTCAGCGTTAGGGTTCGGGTCGGCGTTCGGACCGTCCCATTCGGCATCAGTCGTCGGATCGCGAACGTGCGAGGCGGCGACACGTAACTCGAGGCGAGAGGCCTTCGACGTGGCAGCACCGCAGAACTACCTCGCAGTCATCAAAGTCATCGGTGTCGGCGGCGGTGGTGTCAATGCCATCAACCGGATGATCGAGGTCGGTCTCAAGGGTGTCGAGTTCATCGCCATCAACACCGACGCCCAGGCGCTGTTGATGAGCGACGCCGACGTCAAGCTCGACGTCGGCCGCGAACTCACCCGCGGACTCGGCGCCGGAGCCAACCCGGCCGTCGGCCGCAAGGCGGCGGAGGACCACCGCGAGGAGATCGAGGAGGTCCTCAAGGGGGCCGACATGGTCTTCGTGACAGCCGGCGAGGGCGGCGGCACCGGCACCGGCGGCGCACCCGTCGTGGCAAACATCGCCCGCTCGCTCGGCGCCCTCACCATCGGCGTGGTCACGCGTCCGTTCACCTTCGAGGGACGGCGCCGCGCCAACCAGGCCGAGGACGGCATCGCGGAACTCCGCGAAGAGGTCGACACCCTCATCGTCATCCCCAACGACCGGCTGCTGTCCATCTCGGACCGCCAGGTCTCGGTCCTCGACGCCTTCAAGTCGGCGGACCAGGTCCTGCTCTCCGGTGTTCAGGGCATCACCGACCTCATCACCACGCCCGGTCTGATCAACCTCGACTTCGCCGACGTCAAGTCCGTGATGTCCGAGGCGGGTTCGGCCCTCATGGGCATCGGCTCGGCCCGCGGCGACGACCGCGCGGTGGCCGCGGCCGAGATGGCGATCTCCTCGCCGCTCCTGGAGGCGTCCATCGACGGCGCCCGAGGCGTACTGCTCTCCATCTCCGGCGGCTCCGACCTCGGCCTGTTCGAGATCAACGAGGCCGCCCAGCTGGTGAGCGAGGCCGCGCACCCCGAGGCCAACATCATCTTCGGCGCGGTCATCGACGACGCGCTCGGCGACGAGGTCCGGGTCACGGTCATCGCGGCCGGCTTCGACGGGGGACAGCCTCCGTCCAAGCGGGACACCGTGCTCGGCTCGTCCTCCGCCAAGCGCGACGAGCCCACACCGGCCCGGTCGGGCGACAGCCGCCCGTCCTTCGGCTCGCTGGGCAGCGTCACGCCGAAGGAGGCCCCGGAGCCCACTCCGGAGCCCGTGAGCAACGAACTGCCGTCGGTCTCCCCGCCGGTCCCGCCGTCGCGGACGTACTCGGACAGCGCGGCCGAAGAGCTGGACGTGCCGGACTTCCTCAAGTGATAGGACAGCGCTCCCTGGTGGGCACTGAGAGCGGCGCGCACTTCGCCTTCACCGACCGGTGGGGCGGGGTGAGCGCCGTTCCGTACGAGGAGCTCAATCTCGGCGGTGCGGTCGGTGACGACCCCGCCGCCGTACAGACCAATAGGCTGTGGGCGGCCAAGTCCCTGGGACTCGACGCGAGTCGCGTGGTCTGGATGAATCAGGTGCACGGCAGCGACGTCGCGGAGGTCGACGGGCCGTGGACCAACCCCCGGGCCATCCCGCCGGTCGACGGTCTGGTGACCGCGACCCGGGGTCTGGCCCTCGCCGTACTCACCGCCGACTGCGTCCCGGTCCTGCTGGCCGACCCCGTCGCCGGAGTGGTCGCCGCCGCACACGCGGGGCGGCCCGGCATGGTCGCCGGGATCGTGCCCGAGACGATCGACGCGATGGAGTCGCTGGGCGCGGACCCCGCCCGGATCGTCGCCCGCACCGGCCCCGCCGTCTGCGGCCGCTGCTACGAAGTGCCGGAGGCGATGCGCGCCGAGGTCGCCGCCGTCGAGCCCGCGGCGTACGCCGAGACGAGTTGGGGCACGCCGGCGGTCGACGTGACCGCGGGGGTGCACGCGCAACTGGAGCGGCTCGGGGTGCGCGACCGGGAGCAGTCGCCGGTGTGCACGCTGGAGTCCGATGATCACTTCTCGTACCGCCGAGACCGCACCACGGGTCGGCTCGCGGGCTATGTGTGGCTGGACTGATGGGGCATGACGGACCGTAAGGCTCAACTCGCCGGAAACCTGGCGAAAGTGGAAGAGCGCATCACGGCGGCGTGTGTGGCCGCCGGGCGAAAGCGCGAAGAAGTGACCCTCATCGTGGTCACCAAGACCTACCCGGCCGACGATGTGCGGATCCTGTCGGAACTCGGTGTGCGCCACGTCGCCGAGAACCGTGACCAGGACGCGGCACCCAAGGCCGCGGCCTGCTCCGATCTGGCCCTCTCCTGGCACTTCGTCGGTCAGTTGCAGACCAACAAGGTGCGTTCCGTGGTCGGTTACGCGGATGTCGTGCAGTCCGTCGACCGGGCCCGGCTCGTCACCGCCCTGTCGAAGGAAGCGGTGCGGCAGGAGCGCGAGCTGGGGTGCCTCATCCAGGTCGCGCTCGATGCCGAAGAGACTGGACGGGGGGAGCGCGGTGGTGTAGGGACCGGTGGTATCGAGGAGTTGGCCGGTCTCGTGGCCGAGGCTCCGGGGCTAAGGCTCGACGGACTGATGACCGTCGCCCCGCTCTCCGGAGAGTACGCCGGGCGTGAACAGGCGGCGTTCGAGCGGCTGATGGATTTGTCGACTGACCTGCGCAGCGCCCATCCGGCTGCGAACATGGTCTCGGCAGGGATGAGTGCGGACCTCGAACAGGCCGTGGCAGCCGGAGCGACACATGTGCGCGTCGGTACTGCGGTACTCGGAGTCCGCCCCAGGCTCGGGTAACGTCGCCAAGAAGTCGGACCACAGCAGAAAATATGGTCATTACCACCATAGGTGGGCATAACGACCTCGTGGATCGCGGGCACTTGGCAACAGTCAGCCGATCCACCACAGAGCGGAGGACTCAGAGCATGGCCGGCGCGATGCGCAAGATGGCGGTCTACCTCGGCCTCGTGGAGGACGATGGGTACGACGGCAGGGGCTTCGACCCCGACGACGACTTCGAGCCCGAGCTTGACCCGGAGCCCGAGCGGGACCGCCGACGGCACGAGCCGTCGCATCAATCACACCAGCCGCATCAGTCCCAACGGGACGAATCGGTACGAGTGGTGCAGCCGCCCGTGCAGCGGGATCCCGTGTCACATTCCGCTTCGCTCAGCGCGGAATCAGGGCGTCCGGCGCGAATCGCCCCCGTGGCGTCCATCACACAAGAACGTCAAAGCCTGGAGAAGAACGCACCGGTGATCATGCCCAAGGTCGTGTCGGAACGAGAGCCGTACAGGATCACCACACTGCACCCCCGGACCTACAACGAGGCCCGTACCATCGGGGAACACTTCCGTGAGGGCACCCCGGTGATCATGAATCTGACTGAGATGGATGACACAGACGCGAAGCGACTTGTCGACTTTGCGGCCGGTTTGGTGTTTGGTCTCCACGGGAGCATCGAGCGGGTGACGCAGAAGGTGTTCCTGTTGTCGCCTGCTAACGTCGATGTCACGGCGGAGGACAAGGCTCGCATCGCAGAGGGCGGGTTCTTCAACCAGAGCTGAGACGCAGGACCGGACAAGGCACGGAAACAGGGGAGAGGGAAGCACGGATCATGAGCGTGGTTGCGCAGGTTCTGTACGTCGCGCTGATGTGTTTCCTCATCGTGCTGATCTTCCGGCTGGTCATGGACTACGTCTTCCAGTTCGCCCGCTCATGGCAACCCGGCAAGGCGATGGTGGTCGTTCTGGAGGCCACCTACACTGTCACTGATCCACCGCTCAAGCTTCTGCGGCGGTTCATCCCGCCGCTGCGTCTCGGGGGCGTGGCGCTCGACCTGTCCTTCTTCGTACTGATGATCATCGTCTACATCCTGATCTCCGTTGTGAGCCGGCTGTGAACGATACGGTCTTGCCGAACGCCGACGATGCCGACGACTACGTTGAGGTGAAGAGATGCCGTTGACCCCCGAGGACGTGCGGAACAAGCAGTTCACGACCGTCCGCCTCCGAGAAGGCTATGACGAGGACGAGGTCGATGCCTTCCTCGATGAGGTCGAAGCCGAACTGACCCGCCTGCTCCGCGAGAACGAGGACCTGCGCGCCAAGCTGGCCGCCGCCACACGCGCCGCCGCGCAGAACCAGCAGCAGGGCATGCGCAAGCCGCCCGAACAGCAGGATCCGCAGCAACAGCAAGGACCTCCGCAGGGCATGCGGGGTCCCGGTGCTCCCGTGCCCGCCGGCATATCGGGTCCGCCGCAGCAGCAGATGGGCGGCCCCATGGGCGGCCCGCCCCAGCTGCCGAGCGGTGCGCCGCAGCTTCCCGCGGGCCCCAGCGCCCAGGGTGGCCAGCAGGGTCCCGGCCCGATGGGTCAGGGTCCGATGGGCCAGGGCCCCATGGGCCAGGGTCCCGGTCAGATGCAGCAGCAGATGCAGGGTCAGATGCAGCAGCAGATGCCCCAGCAGATGGGCGGCCCGATGGGCGGTCCCATGGGTGGACCGATGGGCGGTCACGGTGGCCCGCAGATGGGTCAGCCCGGTCAGGGCCCCGGTGGCGACAGCGCCGCCCGTGTCCTCTCGCTCGCTCAGCAGACCGCCGACCAGGCGATCGCCGAGGCCCGTTCCGAGGCCAACAAGATCGTCGGCGAGGCTCGCAGCCGCGCCGAGGGTCTGGAGCGCGACGCCCGTGCCAAGGCCGACGCTCTTGAGCGGGACGCGCAGGAGAAGCACCGCGTGGCGATGGGCTCCCTGGAGTCCGCACGCGCCACGTTGGAGCGCAAGGTCGAGGACCTGCGTGGCTTCGAGCGCGAGTACCGGACGCGTCTGAAGTCCTACCTGGAGTCGCAGCTCCGTCAGCTGGAGACCCAGGCCGACGACTCGCTGGCTCCGCCGCGTGCTCCGGCCGCCGCGTCGCTTCCGTCGTCGCCGAGCCCGTCCATGGCTCCGGCCGGGGCGAGCGCGCCGTCCTACGGTGGCCAGCAGATGGGTGGCCCGGCTCCGGTCCCGCCGTCCTACGGTGGTCAGCAGCAGATGTCGCCGGCCATGACCCAGCCGATGGCGCCGGTCCGGCCGCAGGGCCCCTCGCCGATGCAGCAGGCGCCCTCGCCGATGCGTGGCTTCCTGATCGACGAGGACGACAACTGACGGCCTCCCGTACGCCTTAGGCGTCGGCAGCGTTCAGGGCGGAGCCCCGGATAACCATCCGGGGCTCCGCCCTTTTGCGTGGGCGCGTGCGGCCCCTTCGTCTCCGTACGCGTGGGCGACTGCGGCCTCTTCGTCTTCGCCTGTGGGCGTGTGCGCGTTCGGAGGACGCGGGCAGCTGTACGCGGGCACGCAACGCCGAAGGCCCGGTCCCGCCAAGATCTTTGGCGGGACCGGGCCTTCGCGCGTGCTGCTACGCCTTGCGGAGGCGGAACGTCAGCGACAGCGACTCGTCCGTGAACGGGGCGCCGTACGTGTCGTCCGTCTCACCCTGGCCGAAGTCAGTGGCGAGGACCTCGTCGGCGATCAGGGCGGAGTGCTCGGAGAGCGCCGCGATCACCTTCGGGTCCGTGGACGTCCAGCGCAGGGCGATCCGGTCGGCCACGTCCAGGCCGCTGTTCTTGCGGGCCTCCTGGATCAGACGGATCGCGTCACGGGCCAGGCCCGCCTGACGCAGTTCCTCGGTGATCTCCAGGTCGAGGGCGACCGTCGCTCCGGAGTCCGAGGCGACGGACCAGCCCTCGCGCGGGGTCTCCGTGATGATCACCTCGTCCGGGGCGAGCGTGATGGTCTCGCCGTCGACCTCCACCGATGCCGTGCCCTCGCGCAGGGCCAGGGACAGCGCGGCCGCGTCGGCCTCGGCGACGGCCTTGGCCACCGCCTGGACGCCCTTGCCGAACCGCTTGCCCAGCGCGCGGAAGTTGGCCTTGGCGGTCGTGTCGACCAGCGAGCCGCCCACCTCGGAGAGGGACGCGAGCGAGCTCACGTTCAGCTCCTCCGTGATCTGCGCGTGCAGTTCACGGTCGAGGGCCGCGAACCCGGTGGCGGCCACCAGCGCGCGGGACAGCGGCTGGCGCGTCTTCACACCCGACTCCGCGCGCGTGGCACGGCCCAGCTCCACGAGACGGCGTACGAGCACCATCTGCCTGGACAGCTCCGGGTCGATGACGGACAGGTCTGCCTCCGGCCAGGACGTCAGGTGTACGGACTCGGGGGCGTCCGGCGTCACGGGCACCACCAGGTCCTGCCAGACCCGCTCGGTGATGAACGGGGTCAGCGGGGCCATCAGGCGCGTGACCGTCTCGACGACCTCGTGCAGGGTGCGCAGTGCCGCCTTGTCGCCCTGCCAGAAGCGGCGACGCGAGCGGCGTACATACCAGTTGGACAGGTCGTCGACGAACGCCGAGAGGAGCTTTCCGGCGCGCTGGGTGTCGTACGCCTCCAGAGCCTGTGTCACCTGGTCGGTGAGCGCGTGGAGTTCGGAGAGGAGCCAGCGGTCGAGAACGGGCCTCTCCGCCGGGGCCGGATCGGCCTCGCTGGGCGCCCAGTTGGACGTGCGGGCGTACAGGGCCTGGAAGGCGACCGTGTTCCAGTACGTGAGGAGCGTCTTGCGGACGACCTCCTGGATCGTGCCGTGGCCGACGCGGCGGGCCGCCCAGGGGGAGCCGCCGGCCGCCATGAACCAGCGGACCGCGTCCGCGCCGTGCTGGTCCATCAGCGGGATCGGCTGCAGGATGTTGCCCAGGTGCTTGGACATCTTGCGGCCGTCCTCGGCGAGGATGTGGCCCAGGCACACCACGTTCTCGTACGACGACTTGTCGAAGACGAGCGTGCCGACCGCCATCAGCGTGTAGAACCAGCCGCGGGTCTGGTCGATGGCCTCGCTGATGAACTGCGCCGGGTATCGGGACTCGAAGAGTTCCTTGTTCTTGTACGGGTAGCCCCACTGCGCGAACGGCATCGAACCCGAGTCGTACCAGGCGTCGATGACCTCCGGCACGCGCGTGGCCGTCTTCTCGCACTGGGGGCACGCGAAGGTGACCTCGTCGATGAAGGGGCGGTGCGGGTCGAGGTCCGACTGGTCGGTGCCCGTCAGCTCCGTGAGCTCGGCGCGGGAGCCGACGACCGTGAGGTGGTCGTCCTCGCAGCGCCAGATCGGCAGCGGGGTGCCCCAGTAGCGGTTGCGGGACAGGGCCCAGTCGATGTTGTTGTTCAGCCAGTCGCCGTACCGGCCGGTCTTGACCGAGTCCGGGTACCAGTTGGTCTTCTCGTTCTCCTGGAGGAGGCGGTCCTTGATGGCCGTGGTGCGGATGTACCAGGACGGCTGCGCGTAGTAGAGGAGCGCGGTGTGGCAGCGCCAGCAGTGCGGGTAGCTGTGCTCGTACGGGATGTGCTTGAAGAGCAGGCCGCGCTGCTGGAGGTCCTCGGTGAGCTTCTCGTCGGCCTTCTTGAAGAAGACGCCGCCGACCAGCGGGACGTCCTCCTCGAACGTGCCGTCGGGGCGGACCGGGTTCACCACGGGCAGGCCGTACTCGCGGCAGACCTTGAGGTCGTCCTCGCCGAAGGCGGGGGACTGGTGAACCAGACCCGTGCCGTCCTCGGTCGTGACGTACTCCGCGTTCACCACGTAGTGGGCGGGCTCGTCCTTCGGGAACTCGACGAGCTCGAACGGACGTTGATACGTCCAGCGCTCCATCTCGGCGCCGGTGAAGGACTGGCCGGTGGTCTCCCAGCCCTCGCCGAGTGCCTTCTCGACGAGCGGTTCGGCGACGACGAGCTTCTCGTCACCGTTGGTCGCGACGACGTAGGTGACCTCGGGGTGGGCGGCGACCGCGGTGTTGGACACCAGGGTCCACGGGGTCGTCGTCCACACCAGGAGCGCGGCCTCGCCCGCGAGCGGACCGGAGGTGAGCGGGAAACGGACGAACACCGAGGGGTCGACGACCGTCTCGTAGCCCTGTGCCAGCTCGTGGTCGGAGAGGCCCGTGCCGCAGCGCGGGCACCAGGGGGCGACGCGGTGGTCCTGGACCAGCAGGCCCTTGTTGAAGATCTCCTTGAGCGACCACCACACGGACTCGATGTACTCGGGGTCCATCGTGCGGTACGGGTCGTTCAGGTCGGTCCAGTAACCCATGCGGGTCGTGAGCTCTTCGAAGGCGTCGGTGTGGCGGGTCACGGACTCGCGGCACTTGGCGTTGAACTCGGCGATGCCGTACGCCTCGATGTCCTTCTTGCCGTTGAAGCCGAGCTCCTTCTCGACCGCCAGCTCCACGGGGAGGCCGTGGCAGTCCCAGCCGGCCTTGCGGGCCACGTGGTAGCCGCGCATGGTGCGGAAGCGCGGGAAGACGTCCTTGAAGACGCGCGCCTCGATGTGGTGGGCACCGGGCATGCCGTTGGCCGTGGGCGGGCCCTCGTAGAACACCCACTCCGGGCGGCCCTCGGACTGCTCCAGGGTCTTGGCGAAGATCTTCTGCTCGCGCCAGAAGTCGAGCACGGCGTGCTCGAGGGCGGACAGGTCGACCTGGGCGGGCACCTGGCGGTACTGCGGCTGTGTACTCGGCTGCGTATTCAACGAGCTTCCTCCGGCGGACTTTCTGCCTTCCGTCCGGAGGGACGAGAGCTGTGTTGTCACCTACGCCGTGTGCGGCGCGCTCCCGCGGTACCACCCTCCTTGGCTCTCCGGCGCTTCCTGCACGTCGGTGAGCCCCCTCATTGGGGTCGCGATGCCGGGTCTACCGGCCGCTGCCTTTCGTGCCTCTCGGCTGCGGCTTTCTTCCGGCGGCTCCGGGGTGATCTTCACGTCGCGCCGGCCCCCGGGCTCACACCGTCCCCGGGTCGCTCCTGGCTGCGTACGCCGCTACTCGTCCCCATCCACGCTTCTCGCTCCGCCCAGTGTACGGCGCCGGGCGGACAGTGGCCGACCGGTTTTCCCGGGTCCGCGGGCGAGGGGTGGCGGGGCGCCGGGAAGGCCTGCGGACTGACCCGAATGCCGAGGCGGCCGCGTTCGCATCCTGGGACGGCCGACTCGGCGGATTACCCGGCGGGGAGCTGGGCACAACGCTTGCAGGCTCGCCGCGCGGTACGGGCGGGGCGGGCGAATCGGGCGGCGTGCCCCGTTGCCGCGGGACTCAAGTCGATTTATCGTCCCAGCACGATTCGCGAGCAAGATCACAATATGTGAAGGGGCCGCGGCCATGGTGGCGAAGAAGACCGCCGTACAGCAGTCGGCGTCCGGCAGATCCATGGGGGCGGAGCGTTCCGCGAAGGGCGCGGCGAAGCAGGGCGAGGCCAAGAAGACGGTCGGCGGCACGAAGGCGGCCGGGGGCACCGGGACGGCCGACGGCACCAGGACGGCCGGTCGGAAAACGGTCACTACGAAGGAAGCTGCCACGAAGGCAGGAGCCACCAAGGAAGCCGATACGAAGGCGGGTGCCACGAAGGCCGGTGCCACGAAAACCGCCGCTGGAAAGAAGGCCGCGGCGAAGAAGGACGTGGGGACCGCTTCTCCGGAGAAGGCTGTTTCGGAAACGGTCACCAAGAGGGCGGCAGCCAAGAAATCGGCCACCAAGAAGGCGGCCACTTCGAAAGCTGCCACCAAGGAGTCGGCCACCAGGAAAACGGCTGCTCCGAAGAGGGCCGGCGCGGGGGCGGCCGTCTCGAAGAAGACGGTCGCGGCGGCCTCCACGGAGGGGGCGGTCACCGAAACGGCCGCTACGAAGAGGGTCGGAACCAAGAAGGCCTCCACCAAGAAGGCGGCCGCCAAGGCGGTTCCTGCGAAGAAGGCCGCCAAGAGGAGTGCCGCCGGCAAGGGGGCGGGTGAAGCGGGCGTCTCCGTTGCCGAGCCCCCGCAGAAGGCGGGCAGGAAGGGCACACGTACGGCCAAGAAGGCGGTCGCTACCGCGGCCGAGGGTGCGGCGGAGGCCGCCAAGACGACGGGAGCCACGACGGTGGTTGCGAAGAAGACTCCTGGCACGGCCACGGCCACGGCGGCGAGCAAGGCCGGTGCGGTCCCCAAGGCGCGGCTCGCCGCGGCGGAGCCCGGCGAGCTCGCGGTACGCCCCGGTGAGGACCCCTGGACCCCCGAGGAGGTCGCGGAGGCCCGCACGGGGCTGATGTCGGAGGCCCTGCGGCTGCGTGCCGAGATCACGCACTCCGAGGAGTCCCTGGTGGGCCTGATGCGTGACTCCGGGGACGGCGCGGGCGACGACCAGGCCGACACCGGCACCAAGAACATCACGCGCGAGAGCGAGATGGCGCTCGCGGCCAACGCCAGGGAGATGCTGGAGCAGGACGAGCGTGCCCTCGAACGCCTGGACGCGGGCACCTACGGGCTCTGCGAGAGCTGTGGCAACCCCATCGGGAAGGCCCGTATGCAGGCCTTCCCACGTGCCACCCTGTGCGTCGAGTGCAAGCAGAAGCAGGAGCGCCGTTACTGATCGGCCAATGATCCGTTACTGATCGGCCCGGTGCGCCTCCTGAGCACATGGGCGCGGTGGGCCGTGCCGTACTCTCGTCCTCAGTCAGGCACCTAGGTTGAGGGACTCACGTGGCAGAGGCGGAGCGGATCATCGGTACGCCGGATATCCCGGAGGCGGCTGGCGCCGAGCCGGAGCAGACCGACCAGAGCGCGGCGGCGGGCGAGCGGTCCGACGCGCACGGGGCGCAGGACCCGGCCGGGAGCCAGGGCTCCGGCTCCGGTTCGGAGGAGGAAGCGGCGGCCTCGGCCGAGCCCTCCAGGGGCAAGCGCCGGATCGCCGTGCTGTTCACGGTCGCCGTCCTCGCGTACGCGCTGGACCTGATCAGCAAGATGATCGTGGTCGCGAAGCTGGAGCACCACGAGCCGATCGAGATCATCGGGGACTGGCTGAGGTTCGAGGCGATCCGCAACGCGGGCGCGGCCTTCGGAATCGGCGAGGCCTTCACCGTCATCTTCACGGTGATCGCCGCCGCCGTGATCGTGGTGATCGCCCGGCTCGCCCGCAAGCTCTACAGCCTTCCCTGGGCGATCGCGCTCGGCCTGCTGCTCGGCGGCGCGCTCGGCAACCTCACCGACCGGATCTTCCGCGCGCCGGGTGTCTTCGAGGGCGCGGTCGTCGACTTCATCGCGCCCAAGCACTTCGCGGTCTTCAACCTCGCCGACTCCGCGATCGTCTGCGGCGGCATCCTGATCGTGCTGCTGTCCTTCCGCGGGCTCGACCCGGACGGCACCGTCCACAAGGACTGAGTGCCGGCACACAAGGACCTGGAGGCGGGCCCGCGGGGGGCTGTCACCGGGCACTGTTGTTCGGGCTCTGGTCGGGGGTGTCGGACCTGTCCGGCATACTCGACGGGTGAGCACCAGTCCCGAGATCCGTAACCTGCCCGTGCCCGACGGCCTGGAGGGCGAGCGTGTCGACGCCGCCATCTCCCGCATGTTCGGCTTCTCCCGCACGAAGGCCGCCGAGCTTGCCGCGGCGGGGAAGGTCACGGTCGACGGCTCGGTGGTCGGGAAGTCCGAGCGGGTGCACGGCGGCGCCTGGCTGGAGGTCGAGATGCCGCAGGCGCCCGCGCCCGTGCAGATCGTCGCCGAACCCGTCGAGGGCATGGAGATCGTGCACGACGACGACGACGTGGTCGTGATCGTCAAGCCGGTCGGTGTCGCCGCGCATCCCAGCCCCGGCTGGTCGGGGCCGACCGTCATCGGCGGGCTCGCCGCCGCCGGGTACCGGATCTCGACCTCGGGTGCCTCGGAGCGCCAGGGCATCGTGCACCGCCTGGACGTGGGCACCTCGGGCCTGATGGTGGTCGCCAAGTCGGAGTACGCGTACACGTCGCTGAAGCGCCAGTTCAAGGAGCGCACGGTCGACAAGCGCTACCACGCGCTCGTCCAGGGCCACCCGGACCCGACCAGCGGCACGATCGACGCTCCCATCGGCCGGCACCCGAACCACGACTACAAGTGGGCGGTCACGGCCGAGGGCAAGCCCTCCGTGACGCACTACGACCTGATCGAGGCCTTCCGCGCGGCCTCGCTGCTCGACATCAAGCTGGAGACCGGGCGTACGCACCAGATCCGCGTCCACATGTCGGCTCACCGGCACCCCTGCGTCGGCGACCTGACGTACGGCGCGGACCCCACGCTCGCCAAGCGGCTCGGGCTCACCCGGCAGTGGCTGCAGGCCGTGAAGCTCGGCTTCGAGCACCCCGGGGACGGCCAGTGGGTCGAGTTCGAGAGCGGCTACGCGGAGGACCTGCAGAAGGCGCTGGACCGCGTCCGGGAGGAAAGCTACGCATGAGTCCGTCGTCCTACGTTGTGCGTGTGGCCGAGGACCCCGCCGACCGTGAGGCCTGCTTCGCGGTGCGCAAGGAGGTCTTCGTCGTCGAGCAGGGAGTCCCTCAGGACCTCGAGTACGACGCGTACGACGCCGATGCGGTGCATGTTCTCGCCGTGCGCGAGGACGGGTTTCCGTTCGGCGCGGGGCGGCTGCTGTACGGCGAGGTGGCGGCCGCCAAGACCGGTGGTGAGCCCGGTGTCGGGTCCCTGGGGCGGCTCGCCGTGCTCAAGGCCGCGCGTGGGCTCGGTGTCGGGGCCGCGCTCGTGCGGGGCATCGAGGACGCGGCACGCGCGCGTGGGCTGACGGCGGTGGATCTGCACGCGCAGACGCATGCGCTCGGGTTTTATGAGCGGCTGGGGTATGTGGCCTACGGGCCGGAGTTCCTCGATGCGGGGATCGCGCATCTGGCGATGCGGCGAGAGCTTTAGGGCTGCTGGGGTTCGGTTGTTGGTTTGGCTGCGGGGCGGTGGGGGCGACCAGTCCCGAGTGCCTGAAGGATTGCGCAGTTCCCCGCGCCCCTGAAAGCAAAGGACTGCGCAGTTCCCCGCGCCCCTGGAGGGGCGCCGCTGGGGTTCAGTGGCACGCTTGGGGTCTGGTTGTTCTTGATCGTCTAGACCCAGTCCGGAGCGCTGACCGTGGATCAGTTGGCCCTGTTGTTCGTGATGTTGCTCGGGGCCGTGCTGAGCGTCCCGCTGGGGGACCGGCTCGGGCTTCCCTCGCCGGTGCTGATGACGCTGCTCGGGATCGTGCTGGCCGTCCTCGACTTCGTACCGAACGTGGACATTCCGCCCGAGCTGATTCTGCCCGCGCTGCTGCCACCGCTGTTGTACGCCGCCGTACGGCGTACCTCCTGGCGGCAGTTCACGGCCAACAAACGGCCGATCTTCCTGCTGGCCGTCGCGCTGGTGTTCGTCACGACCGCCGTGGTGGCCGTGGTCGCCCACGCGATCGTGCCCGGGCTGCCGATCGCCGCCGCCGTGGCGCTCGGTGCGCTGGTGGCGCCGCCCGACCCGGTCGCCGCGACCGCCGTCGCGGGCAAGCTGGGGCTGCCGCGCCGGCTGGTGTCGATCCTGGAGGGCGAGGGGCTGTTCAACGACGTGACGGCCATCGTGCTGTACCACGTCGCCATCGCCGCCGCGGTCAGCGGCACCTTCTCGCTGCCCAGCGCCGCGCTCGACTTCCTGCTGTCCGCCGTCGTCGCCGTGGCGATGGGCTTCGGGCTCGGATGGGGCACGAACCGGCTGATGGACTACCTCGGGGACCCGACGCTGCAGATCGGGCTGACCCTGATCGTGCCGTACGCCTCGTACGTGCTGGCCGAGGAGTTGCACGGGTCCGGGGTGCTCGCGGTGCTCACCACGGCGTTGTTCCTGGCCGAGTACGCCAACGACGCCGACGACGTGATGACGCGGCTCGCCGGGCACACCTTCTGGGACATCGTCGACACGCTGGTCACCGGGGTGGCGTTCGGGCTCATCGGGCTCGAACTGCACAACGCGATCAGGACGGCGTCCGGGCGGTGGCAGGAGATGCTCGGGTGGGCCGCCGCGATCGTGGGGGTCGTCGTGTTCGTACGGCTGGCGTATCTGCTGCCCGCGACCTGGCTGACGAAGCGGCTGCACGCGAAGCGGGACCACGACGAGGACATTCCTACGAGCTGGCGGGAGACCGTCGTCATGTGGTGGGCCGGGATGCGCGGAGTGGCCTCCGTCGCGCTCGCGTTGGCCATTCCGCTGGAGACGGACAGCGGGGCGCCGTTTCCCGACCGGGACGAGATGGTGTTCATCGCGTTCGGCGTGATCATGGCGACGCTCGTGGTGCAGGGGCTGAGTCTGCCGTGGCTGGTCCGGAAGCTGGATGTGCGGGCCGACACGGATCGGGAGCAGGAGTTCGAGAAGGCGCTGGCCCTGCGGGCGGCTAAGGCGGCGAAGCGGCGGCTGCGGGAGATCGAGGAGGTCGAGGAGCTGCCGGACGAGCTGTCCGAGCAGTTGTTGCGGCGGGCCTTCGACATCGGGTTCCGGATCAGTCCCGACATGGGGGAGGACGAGCGGCGGGAGGGGCACGAGCATCGGGTGCGGCGGATCAAGCGGGTTCGGCGGATTCAGGGGGAGATGTTGTCGGCGGCTCGGCATGAGGTGTTGGCGGCACGGAGTGAGGCCGGGGCCGATCCTGAGGTGGTGGATCGGGTGTTGCGGCATTTGGATGTGCGGAGTCTTCGGTGAGCCCCCCTTTTTTTTGGGGGCTTTCCCGCCCGCTCCGCCCGTTTCAACCTTGCCCACAGGTGGGGGTCTTACCAGGGCTCGTGTTCGTTCTCGGGTGTGCGTAAGAAATCGCTTCGTGCGCGGTTCCTCGCGCCCCTTTGGGGCGCCTGCCTCAGCCTCGGCCCGTTCGTGGGGGTTCCACCGCTCGGCCTCGGGTTGTTCTCGGGGGGCGGGCGTCGTTGCCGTTGGGGTGGGCGTTCGGGGGGAGGATCGCGTCGGCCGTGTTGACTCGGGGCAGGGCGTAGGGGTGGTGGGCGGTCAGCCAGCGGATCATCTGTTCTCGGACGGTGACGCGGACCGTCCAGATGTCGTCCGCGTCCTTCGCGGTGGCCAGGGCGCGCACTTCGATGGTGTTGGGGGTGGTGTCGGTGACGGCGAGGCCGTAGTCGCGGCCGTCCCAGGCGGGGCACTCGCGGAGGATGTCGCGGAGCTTGTCGCGCATCTCCTCGACGGGCGCGCTGTGGTCCACGTGGAAGAAGACCGTGCCGGTCATCTGCACGCCGCCGCGGGACCAGTTCTCGAACGGCTGGGACGTGAAGTACGAGACCGGCATGGTGATCCGGCGCTCGTCCCAGGTGCGGACGGTCAGGAAGGTCAGGGTGATCTCGTCGACCGTGCCCCACTCGCCGTCCACCACGACCGTGTCGCCGATGCGCACCATGTCGCCGAAGGCGATCTGCAGCCCGGCGAACATGTTGCTGAGCGTGGACTGCGCGGCCACACCGGCGACGATGCCGAGGATGCCGGCCGAGGCGAGCAGCGAGGCGCCGGCCGCGCGCATCGCGGGGAACGTCAGCAGCATCGCGGCGACCGCGACCACACCGACGATCGCCGACACCACCCGCTGGATCAGCGTCACCTGCGTACGGACCCGGCGGACCCGGGCCGGATCGCGGTGGGCGTTGGCGTAGCGGGAGTACGAGGAATCGACGATCGCCGTCGCGATACGGACCACCAGCCAGGCCGTGGAGCCGATGAGGACCAGCGTCAGGATCTGGCCGATCGCGGCGGAGTGGTCGACGGCGATCTCGGCCTGGTCGTACGACCCTCTCAGCAGCGCCGTGCACATCACCATCTGCAGTGGCAGGCGGCAGCGTCGCAGCAGGCCCCACAGAGGGACCCCCTGGTGGCGTTGGTCGGCACGCTTCAGCAGCAGGTCGGCGATCCAGCCGACCAGCAGCGTCAGTACGAGCGAGCCGCCGACGACGATCAGCGGGCGCAGCACGTTCTCCATGCCCTCGACCGTAACCGGACAGGGGCCGTCATGAACATGTGGTCTCGGCCCCATCGTCCGCCGGGTGCTGATCAGCGTCCGTGTCCGGCGGCTCGAGCCCGAGCCCGAGGCCGCGTTCGGCGGCTGGTCCGGCCCAGCCCGGGCATTGTCGGTCCCGGCTGGCACCATGGGCTCATGAACATCATGCTCTTCCATTCGACCTACGGGCTGCGGCCCGCGGTGCGCGACGCGGCGGACCGGCTGCGTGCGGCGGGACACGAGGTGTGGACGCCCGATCTCTTCGACGGGCGCACCTTCGAGACCGTCGAGGAGGGCAGGGCCTTCAAGGACGAGCTCGGCAAGGAGGAGCTGCTGAAGCGCGCGATCCTGGCCGCGGCTCCGTACTCGGACCGGGGGATCGTGTACGCCGGGTTCTCGCTCGGTGCGGCGACCGCCCAGACCCTCGCGCTCGGCGACAGCAAGGCCCGCGGGCTGCTGCTCCTGCACGGCACGTCCGACATCGCGCCGAACGCCTCGGTGGACGACCTGCCGGTCCAGCTGCACGTCGCGGAGCCGGACGCCTTCGAGCCCGACGACTGGCTGAGCGCCTGGTATCTCCAGATGGGGAAGGCGGGCGCCGACGTGGAGGTCTACAGATACGCGGGGGCCGGGCACCTCTACACCGACCCCGGTCTGCCGGACTACGACAAGGAGGCCGCCGAGGCCACCTGGCAGGTGGCGCTCGGCTTCCTCGACAGCCTGTAGCCCCGGCCGCGGACTTCATCCGGTCGGCGACGGACTCCGTCCCGTCGGCGCGGGATCAGACCGGTCGAACACCCGCTCAGACCGGGTCGTACACCCGCTCCACCTTCTGTGTGCCGCTGCGCGTGCGGTACGAACGGGCCCAGGACGTCGTCGCGTTCGCGGACGTGCGGCTGGACAGCACGTAGTAGTCCATCTGCGCCCGCTCGGTGGTGAGGTCCAGGACGCCGTAGCCGTGGCGGTCCGTGTCGACCCAGTGGACGTGCCGGTTGGCGGCCCGGATCAGCGGTGAGGCCAGGGCGGAGACCGTGCCCTCCGGGACCTTGACCAGGTCGTCGAGGTTGTCGGAGGTCACCGACGTGACGACGAACTCGGTGGCGGCGGACGCCGACAGCGGATACGTACCGGCGTTGTACGGCACGTCGTTGGCCCAGGCCATGTGGATGTCGCCGGTGAGGAAGACCGTGTTGCGGATCGCGTTGTCCCGCAGGTGTGTGAGCAGTTCGCGGCGGTCGTCGGTGTAGCCGTCCCACTGGTCGGTGTTGAGGGCCAGGCCCTCCTTGGGCAGGCCGAGCAGCTCGGCGAGCGGTTTCAGGAGCTCGGCGGAGAGCGAGCCGAGGGCGAACGGCGCGATCATGACGGAGTTGCCGACCAGCCGCCAGCTGGTGTCGGAGGACTTCAGGCCCGCCTTCAGCCAGTCGAGCTGGGCCCGGCCGGTGAGCGTACGGTTCGGGTCGTCCACCGAGCCGTTGCCGACCTTCACCTGCTGCGAGCGGTACGAGCGCAGGTCGAGCAGCGAGAGGTCGGCCAGCTTGCCGAAGCGCAGCCGCCGGTAGGTGGTCCCCGCGATCGCGGGCCGCACCGGCATCCACTCGAAGTAGGCCTGCTTGGCGGCCGACTGGCGGGCGGACCAGGCGCCCTCCGCGCCCTCGGTGTGGTTCTCGGCACCGCCCGACCAGGTGTCGTTGGCGAACTCGTGGTCGTCCCAGATCGCGATGACGGGGGCCGCCGCGTGCAGGGCCTGAAGGTCCGGGTCCGTCTTGTAACGGCCGTGCCGGGTGCGGTAGTCGGCGAGGCTGACTATCTCGTGCGTGGGGGCGTGCGGGCGTACGACGGTGTCGCGCGTCCCGTACTCGCCGGTGCCGTACTCGTAGATGTAGTCGCCCAGATGCAACCAGGCGTCCAGGTCGCCGCGTGCGGCCAGATGCCGGTAGGCGGCGAAGTAGCCGGCCTCCCAGTTGGCGCAGGACACCACACCGAAGCGCATACCGGCCACGGCCGCGTCATGGGCCGGGGCGGTGCGGGTGCGGGCGGCCGGTGAGTCCGTGCCGCCGCTGGAGAAGCGGAACCAGTAGGCCGTGGCGGGCTTCAGACCGCGGATGTCGGCCTTGACGGTGTGGTCGGAGGCGGCGGTCGCGGTGGTGGAGCCCTTCGCGACGACGTTCGTGAACGCCTTGTCCGTGGCCACCGTCCAGCCGACCTCGACGTCGGGGCCGAGCCCGGAGCCGGGTGTCGCCACGGTCATGGGGGTCACCCGGGTCCACAGCAGGACGCCGTCCGGCAGCGGGTCTCCGGAGGCGACGCCGTGCAGGAAGGCGGGGGCCTCGGCGGCGCGGGCCGGCAGCGCGGCGGTGAGCGGGGCCCCGAGCACGGCGGTGGCCGCGGCCGCCTTGACCACCGTACGGCGGCGCGGCGCGGGGGAGTTGGGGCTGGAGAGGGATCTGAGTCGACTGGTCACGGCCGATCAGATTACTGACGGGTAGCGCTTTCGGTAAGGCAGAAGACGTGAAAGGCGGGCGAACCCGGAAGAGTTCACCCGCCCTTGGGCTGCGCGTCACTTGAGTTGCTCGACCTACGCCCTGCGCCGCTCGATCTACGCCCTGCGCTGCTTGAGCTGCTCGCGCCACGCCCCGCGCTGCTGGCGCTGCGCCCGCGTTACTTGGTGACGCCCGCGTCCTTGAGCGACTTCTCCCAGTCGGCGACCGTGCTCGGGTTCTTGATCACCTTGTCGTTGATCTTGATGGTCGGCGTCGAGTCGACATCCTTGGCGGTGTCGAAGGTCTTGCTCATCCTCATCGCCCAGGCGTCGTAGGTGCCCTTCTCGACGGCGTCCTGGAACTTCTTGTTGCCCTTCAGCGCGTCCACCGTGTCCGCCACCTTGATCAGGTAGCTGTCCTTGGAGAACTCGTCCGTCGTCTCCTCGGGGTGGTACTTCGTCGAGTAGAGCGCGGTCTTGTAGTCCAGGAACGCGTCGGTGCTCACGTTCAGCGCGGCGCCGAGTGCGCTCAGCGCGTTCTTCGAGCCGTCGCCGCCGAGGTTGCCGTCGAGGAAGGTGCCGAGGGTGAAGGACAGCTTGTAGTCGCCGTCCGTCATGCCCTTGTTGACGGTCTCGCCGACGGTCTGCTCGAAGGAGGCGCATGCCGGGCAGCGCGCGTCCTCGTAGAGGTGGATCGTGCTCTTGGTCTTGGAGTCGCCGGCCACGATGGTCGTGCCGTTCGTGCCGCTGGTGTTGGCGGGGGCGACGACCTTCGCGTCGGCGGCCGCGTCCCACTTGGAGGGCTCGTTGTTCTGTACGACGGCGTAGCCGATGCCGCCGGCTATCGCGAGCACCGCGACGATCGAACCGGCGACGATGGCCTGCCGCCTGACCTTCTCGCGCTTGGCCTGGCGCTCGCGCTCGACGCGCAGCCGCTCACGGGCCGCCGACTTCGCCGCCTGGCTGTTCCTCTTGCTCATGATGGTGTTCTCCGTGGTGATGACAGGTGTACGGGGACTGGTGTGCTCAGGCGAATACGGCCGAGCACGGCGGTCCACGCCGTCCCAGGGAGTGCACGAAGAGGCGCGTACGCGTGGCGGCGACCCGGCGCGTGGGGCGCGGCAGCCGGCGTACGGGGGTGAAGTGGACGGTCACCGCGGCGACCGCGATCAGCAGCGGCCGGAAGGTGGCCGCGGCCACCGCGTCCAGGAGCTGGGCCAGGGCCCGCTCGCCGCGCCGCAGCCAGGCTGCCGCGAGCAGACCGACACCGATGTGCGCGCCGAGCAGCAGCCAGGCGGCGGCCGGGTCGGCGTTCGCTAGCAGGGCCGCGGCGGGCTGGGTCTCGCCGCCCGTGACGCGGGCCAGCGGGGTGCCGACCTCGCCGCCGCACAGCATGTCGAAGCCGACCGAGCGCAGCGGGCCCGCCACCGGGCCGCCCGCCTTGCCGTAACAGGCGTGCTGGCCGGCGGTGAACAGCGTGTCGGCGGCCAGCTCCAGCGGGATCAGCAGGGCGGCGATCCGCCCGAAGCCGCGCTCACGGCCCGCCAGCGCGTACGCGACGACGAAGACGGCACCCGCGATCACGGCCACGGTGGTCAGCGGCAGCGGGACCTGGGACAGCAGCACGTGCGACGCGGTGCTGAGCGTCACGACGAGTGCCGTGAACAGCGCCGCGCGTACGGCTCTGAGCTGGGTCCCGGATATGTCCATAGCGGAGGAGAGTGTCCCACGTACTCCTGTAAGAGGTCCCTAAAGGGTTCCTGTGCGTTGTGTGCCGTCTACGTCGTGCGATGCCTACAGACCGGGAATCCGTCCGTTGCGGAACAGGTCCACGAAGATCTGGTGGTCGGCACGCGCCCGTGCGCCGTACTCGTGCGCGAAGTCGACGAGGAGGTCGCCGAAGCTGTCCTCGTCGCCCGCGATCGCCGCGTCGATGGCGCGCTCCGTGGAGAACGGCACCAGCTCCGAGTGGCCGCTCTCGTCGTCCGCCGCCGCGTGCATGGTGGCGGTGGACCGGCCGAGGTCCGCGACGACCGCCGCGATCTCCTCCGGGTCGTCGATGTCGCTCCAGTCCAGGTCCACCGCGTACGGCGAGACCTCGGCGACGAGCTGGCCCGCGCCGTCCAGCTCGGTCCAGCCCAGCCACGGGTCCGCGTGCGCCTGGAGGGCGCGCTGCGAGATCACCGTGCGGTGGCCCTCGTGCTGGAAGTACTCACGGATCGAGGAGTCCGTGATGTGCCGGGACACGGCCGGGGTCTGGGCCTGCTTGATGTAGATCACCACATCGTTCTCCAGGGCGTCGGTGGCGCCCTCCAGAAGGATGTTGTACGAGGGCAGCCCCGCCGAGCCGATGCCGATGCCGCGGCGGCCCACGACGTCCTTCACCCGGTACGAGTCGGGGCGGGACAGGGATGCCTCGGGCAGCGTCTCCAGGTAGCCGTCGAAGGCCGCGAGGACCTTGTAGCGCGTGGCCGCGTCCAGCTCGATGGAGCCGCCGCCCGGCGCGAAGCGGCGCTCGAAGTCGCGGATCTCCGTCATCGAGTCGAGCAGCCCGAAGCGGGTCAGCGAGCGGGCGTCACGCAGCGCGTCCAGGAGCGGGCCCTGCGCGGTGTCCAGCGTGAAGGGCGGCACCTCGTCGCTCTTGGCGCCCGTCGCCAGGGCGTGGATGCGCTCGCGGTAGGCCGCCGCGTACGTCCGGACGAGGTCGGTGATCTGTCCGTCGCTCAGCGCCTTCGCGTAGCCGATCAGGGCCACCGAGGCCGCGAGGCGCTTGAGGTCCCAGGTGAAGGGGCCGACGTACGCCTCGTCGAAGTCGTTCACGTTGAAGATCAGGCGCCCCTGGGCGTCCATGTACGTGCCGAAGTTCTCCGCGTGCAGGTCGCCGTGGATCCACACGCGCGAGGTGCGCTCGTCCAGGTACGGTCCGCCCCGCTTCTCCTGCTCCAGGTCGTGGTAGAAGAGGCCGGCCGTGCCGCGGTAGAAGGCGAACGCGGAGGCCGCCATCTTCCGGAACTTCACGCGGAACGCGGCCGGGTCGGCGGCCAGCAGTTCGCCGAAGGCGGTGTCGAATACGGCGAGGATCTGTTCGCCGCGTTGCTCGGCGCTGAGCTGCGGAACCGACATCGCTTGGTGCCTCCTGGTGCAGGTGGTGCATGACAAGTGGGACGGAATGTGCCGTCCGCCGGAGCGGATGTCTCCGTCATCTTCCAACGGACGAAGGTACGCGGGAGTGCCCGCTTTCCCCTCACGAAGGTACGGGGGAGACCACTCCGAGTGTCAGTGCCGAGGCATAGACTTCGACGCTGTCCGCCAGACTGTTCGCAGCCGGTCGGACCGTCGTCGACACCTGTTCTTCTTGGAGGCCGAAGCCGTGTCAAAGCCGCCGTTCACGCACCTGCACGTCCACACCCAGTACTCGCTGCTGGACGGTGCCGCGCGGCTGAAGGACATGTTCAACGCGTGCAACGAGATGGGCATGACCCACATCGCGATGTCCGATCACGGCAACCTCCACGGGGCGTACGACTTCTTCCACTCGGCCAAGAAGGCGGGCGTCACGCCGATCATCGGCATCGAGGCGTATGTCGCCCCCGAGTCGCGGCGCAACAAGCGGAAGATCAAGTGGGGGCAGCCGCATCAGAAGCGGGACGACATCTCCGGCTCCGGTGGTTACACCCACAAGACGATCTGGGCGGCCAACAAGACGGGCCTGCACAACCTGTTCCGGCTGTCCTCGGACGCGTATGCCGAGGGCTGGCTGCAGAAGTGGCCGCGGATGGACAAGGAGACCATCTCCCAGTGGTCCGAGGGGCTGATCGCCTCCACGGGATGTCCTTCCGGTGAGCTGCAGACCCGCTTGCGCCTGGGCCAGTTCGACGAGGCGGTGAAGGCGGCCTCGGAGTACCAGGACATCTTCGGCAAGGACCGGTACTTCCTGGAGCTGATGGACCACGGCATCGAGATCGAGAGCCGGGTCCGTGACGACCTGCTGCGGGTGGGCAAGAAGCTGGGCATCCCGCCGCTGGTGACGAACGACTCGCACTACACGTACGCACACGAGGCGACCGCGCACGACGCGCTGCTGTGCATCCAGACCGGCAAGAACCTCTCCGATCCGGACCGCTTCCGCTTCGACGGGACCGGTTACTACCTGAAGTCGACGGACGAGATGTACGCCGTCGACTCCTCGGAGGCCTGGCAGGAGGGGTGTGCGAACACACTCCTGGTGGCCGAACAGATCGACACGACGGGCATGTTCGAGGCGAAGAACCTCATGCCCAAGTTCGACATCCCCGAAGGCTTCACCGAGGTCACCTGGTTCCAGGAGGAGGTGCGCCGCGGAATGGAGCGCCGCTTCCCCGGCGGCGTCCCCGACGACCGCCAGAAGCAGGCCGAGTACGAGATGGACGTCATCATCCAGATGGGGTTCCCGGGGTACTTCCTCGTCGTCGCCGACTTCATCATGTGGGCCAAGAAGCAGGGCATCGCGGTCGGCCCCGGCCGTGGCTCCGCGGCCGGTTCGATCGTGTCGTACGCCATGGGCATCACCGACCTCGACCCGATCCCGCACGGTCTGATCTTCGAGCGGTTCCTGAACCCCGAGCGCGTCTCCATGCCCGACGTCGACATCGACTTCGACGAGCGTCGGCGCGTCGAGGTGATCAGGTACGTGACGGAGAAGTACGGCGCCGACAAGGTCGCCATGATCGGCACGTACGGCAAGATCAAGGCGAAGAACGCCATCAAGGACTCCGCGCGCGTGCTGGGCTACCCGTACGCGATGGGCGACCGGCTCACCAAGGCGATGCCCGCCGACGTCCTCGGCAAGGGCATCGACCTGAACGGCATCACCGACCCCAAGCACCCGCGCTACGGCGAGGCCGGTGAGATCCGCGGGATGTACGAGAACGAGCCGGACGTGAAGAAGGTCATCGACACCGCGAAGGGCGTCGAGGGTCTGGTCCGGCAGATGGGTGTGCACGCGGCCGGCGTGATCATGTCCAGCGAGCCCATCGTCGACCACGCCCCGGTCTGGGTGCGGCACACCGACAACGTCACGATCACGCAGTGGGACTACCCGCAGTGCGAGTCGCTCGGCCTGCTGAAGATGGACTTCCTGGGCCTGCGCAACCTCACGATCATGGACGACGCCATCAAGATGGTGAAGGCCAACAAGGGCATCGACCTGGAGATGCTCTCCCTCCCGCTGGACGACCCCAAGACCTTCGAACTGCTCTGCCGCGGTGACACCCTCGGTGTCTTCCAGTTCGACGGCGGCCCGATGCGCTCGCTGCTTCGCCAGATGCAGCCCGACAACTTCGAGGACATCTCCGCCGTCTCGGCCCTCTACCGGCCGGGCCCGATGGGCATGAACTCGCACATCAACTACGCGGAGCGCAAGAACAAGCGCCAGGAGATCACGCCGATCCACAAGGAGCTGGAGGAGCCGCTCGAGGAGGTCCTCGCGGTCACCTACGGCCTGATCGTCTACCAGGAGCAGGTCCAGAAGGCCGCCCAGATCATCGCCGGCTACTCGCTCGGCGAGGCCGACATCCTGCGCCGCGTGATGGGCAAGAAGAAGCCCGACGAGCTGGCGAAGAACTTCGTCCTCTTCCAGGAGGGCGCCCAGAAGAACGGCTACAGCGCCGAGGCGATCCAGGCCCTGTGGGACGTGCTGGTCCCGTTCGCCGGATACGCGTTCAACAAGGCGCACTCCGCCGCGTACGGACTGGTGTCGTACTGGACCGGCTATCTGAAGGCGAACTACCCGGCCGAGTACATGGCCGCGCTGCTCACCTCGGTCAAGGACGACAAGGACAAGTCGGCGGTCTATCTCAACGAGTGCCGGCGCATGAAGATCAAGGTCCTGCCGCCGAACGTCAACGAGTCCGAGCAGAACTTCGCCGCGCAGGGCGACGACGTGATCCTCTTCGGCCTCTCGGCGGTGCGCAACGTCGGTACGAACGTCGTCGAGTCGATCATCCGCAGCCGCAAGGCCAAGGGGAAGTACGGCTCGTTCCCCGACTATCTCGACAAGGTCGAGGCGGCCGCGTGCAACAAGCGCACCACGGAGTCGCTGATCAAGGCCGGCGCCTTCGACACGATGGGGCACACCCGCAAGGGCCTCACCGCGCACTTCGAGCCGATGATCGACAACGTGGTCGCGGTCAAGCGCAAGGAGGCCGAGGGCCAGTTCGACCTCTTCGGCGGCATGGGCGAGGACGACAGCAGCGAGCCCGGCTTCGGCCTCGACGTCGAGTTCACCACCGACGAGTGGGACAAGGCCTACCTGCTCGCCCAGGAGCGGGAGATGCTCGGCCTGTACGTCTCCGACCACCCGCTCTTCGGCCTGGAGCACGTGCTGTCCGACAAGGCCGACGCGGGCATCAACCAGCTCACCGGCGGCGAGCACGGGGACGGCGCGGTCGTCACCATCGGCGGCATCATCTCCGGCCTGCAGCGCAAGATGACCAAGCAGGGCAACGCCTGGGCGATCGCCACCGTCGAGGACCTCGCGGGCTCCATCGAGTGCATGTTCTTCCCGGCGACCTATCAGCTGGTGTCGACCCAACTCGTCGAGGACGCGGTGGTGTTCGTCAAGGGGCGCCTCGACAAGCGCGAGGACGTGCCCCGGCTCGTCGCGATGGAACTCCAGGTCCCGGACCTGTCGAACGCGGGCACCAACGCGCCCGTGATCCTCACCATCCCGGCGCTGAAGGTCACCCCGCCGATGATCAGCAGGCTCGGCGAGATCCTCAGCCATCACAAGGGCGAGAGCGAGGTGCGGATCAGGCTCCAGGGCCCGAGCAAGACGACGGTCCTGCGGCTCGACCGGCACCGGGTGAAGCCGGACCCCGCGCTCTTCGGTGACTTGAAAGTGCTGCTCGGCCCGTCCTGCCTGGCGGGCTGAGCCGGTAGTCGGGGTCGAGCTGAACCGATAGGCGAGGTACGAGAGGGGCGCATCCGTCGTGGATGCGCCCCTCGTCGTGTGCCTGGGCTTCAGCAGCCCTCAACAGGCCTCGTGCGGGCCTCAGTTGTGGCCGAAGCGCTTCTGGTGCTTACGGGCAACATCGGCGGGGCTGCCCTGGGCCTGCGACATCGGCGACTGTTGCGCCTCCGTCGAGGACCGGTCTGCCTGCTCCTGCGCGCGCTCGGCCTGCGAGGAGCGGTCGTGCTGCCCGCCCTGCTTGCGGTTCTTGTTCTTGGCCATGGTGATCTGCCTCCTACGGGGGATCTCGGGGCCAGGGCCGGGACCAGACTCACATAGCGCGACAAGGAGCGCATTTCGGAGAATTACCGTGCGTAATAAGCCCTGTCGGTGAGTGATACGTCGATCCGCCACGCCGAAGATCGAGTTCCGGCCGTTAACCTCCGCAGGGTCGGGCAGACTCGAAGGAAGCCCGAAGCAAACCTCCCGGAAAGAGGGTGGATCGCGTGGACCGCTGCATTGTCCTGGTGGACGCCGGGTACCTGCTCGGGGCTGCTGCCAGTCTTCTCGCCGGGGATTCCTCCCGCTCCCGGATCACCGTCGACCACGCCGCCCTCATCCAGGGCCTGCGCGAGCGCGCCGAGTCCGACACGGAACGGCCCCTGTTGCGCATCTACTGGTTCGACGGCGCCCCCGACCGCGTACCGCAGCCCGAGCACCGCAGACTGCGGGTGATGCCGCGGGTCACGGTGCGCCTGGGCGCGCTGACCCGCAGCGACGGGCGCTGGGCGCAGAAGGGCGTGGACGCCGCCATGCACGCCGAGCTCACGGAGCTGGCGCGCAACCGTGCCTGCTCCGACGTCGTGCTCGTCACCGGGGACGGGGATCTGCTGCCGGGCATGATGGCCGCGAAGGAGCACGGGGTCGCCGTGCATCTGTGGGCCGTGCAGGCCGCCGACGGCGACTACAACCAGTCCGAGGATCTTGTCGCCGAGGCCGACGAGCGGCGGGTCCTCGACCGCATCTGGATCACCAAGGCCGTCCAGGCCAAGGACCTCGGCGGGGTCTGCGCGCCGCCGCCCGTGCCGCGGCCCGAGATCGCCGCGATCCTCTCCGCGCCGTTGCCCGAGTCCGCGCTGAGCTCCGCGGGGGAGCGGCCCTCGCGGGACGCCGAGCACGCGCAGGCCGCGCCCAGTGAGAACGGCACGGAGGAGAGGGCGCCGGCCGCCAAGGGTGGCGTTCCGACGCCGAAGGATCTGGCCGCGTTGCGGGCGCCCGGGACGCATGTGCATCCGCAGCCCGCCAACGCGACGCTGCGGTGGTCCTCCGACAAGGGGTGGGTCGACCGGCCCGGTACGGCCGCGGAGTCCGCGGAGGCGGCGCTGCTGCCCACGCTCGCGCAGCTCACGTCGGCCGAGCAGCGGTGGGCCGATCGTGAGGAGGACATCACGACGGTGGGTGGGGATCCGTACGAGGTCGGGCAGGTGTTCGCTCGGCGGTGGATGGGGCGGTTGTCGGACCAGGTCCAGTTGCAGAAGCTGTCGACGATGTATCCGCGGGTGCCGCATCGTATCGACGGGGAGTTGTTGCGGTATGCGGCTCGGTTCGGGCTGCTCGCGCACAAGGACGATCAGATCGATGAGCATGATCGGTATGCGATTCGGGCGGGGTTCTGGCGGGAGATCGATGTGCGGACCGCGGCCGAGCATGCTCCCGCGGGGGAGTAGGGGTTCGGCGGGGGGCTTGTTGCGCAGTTCCCCGCGCCCCTGAAGAGGTGGTGGACCGGCGTTGTCGGGTGCGGGTCTGTGAGGGGTGGGTGCGCAGTTCCCCGCGCCCCTAAAGGGGCGTGACCTTGCGCTGTCGGGTGCGGGTCCGTGGGGGGTGAGTGCGCAGTTCCCCGCGCCCCTTACGGGGCGCAGTGTGGGGCCGATATTGGGCGTATGCCCGCCCCGGGCGTTGGTTTGGGGGTGGGACCCCGTACCCTCAGTCCTCGTGAGTACGCGCACCGCACAGGGAGTCCGGAACGGGCACGGTGGGGATGTCGTGTGCGCGGTGCGGGATCTGACGAAGACCTATCCGGCGGTGCGTGGGCGGCGGGGAGCACCCGGGACGCCCGAGGTGCGGGCCACCGACGGGGTACGGCTCGACATCCGGCGAGGTGAGATCTTCGGGCTGCTCGGGCCGAACGGCGCGGGCAAGACCACCCTCGTACGGCAGCTGACGGGGCTGATGCGCCCCGACCGCGGCAGTGTCGAGATCCTCGGGCACGACATCGTGCGCCACCCCGAGCGGGCGGCGCGGATCCTCGCGTACCTGGGGCAGGAGTCCACCGCGCTCGACGAGCTGACCGTGTCGCTCGCCGCGGAGACCACCGGGCGGCTGCGAGGGCTCGACGTACGCAGCGCGCGGGCCGAGCGGGACGAGGTCCTGGAGGAGCTGGGGCTCACCGCGCTGGCCGCGCGGCCCCTCAAGAAGTTGTCCGGCGGGCAGCGGCGGCTCGCCTGCTTCGCCACCACGCTCGTCGGCGCGCGGCCGTTCCTCGTCCTCGACGAGCCGACCACCGGCATGGACCCCGTCGCCCGCCGTGCCGTCTGGGGCGCCGTCGACCGGCGCCGGGTCGAGCACGCCACGACGGTCCTCCTGGTCACCCACAACGTCATCGAGGCGGAGACGGTCCTCGACCGCGTCGCCGTCCTCGACCGGGGCCGTGTCATCGCCTGCGACACCCCCTCCGGGCTGAAGGAGCAGGTCGCCGGCGAGGTGCGCCTCGAACTCGTCTGGCGCGAGCGCGCGCCCCTGGACGTGCCCGAGGTCGCCGCCCTGCGCGACCGGGCCGTAGAGTCGGGCCGTCGCTGGTCGCTGCGGCTCGCCCCCGAGGAGGCCCGCGCGGCCGTGGCGGCCGTCACCGGCGGCGCCGCCTTCGCGGCACTGGACGACTTCACGCTCGCCACGCCGAGCCTGGAGGACGTGTACCTGGCGCTGGGCGGCAGCGCCGGAAACGTACGGGGGTTGGTCAAGGCATGAGCGTGCGGGCCTCCACAGCCGTACGGAACAGGTACAGGACGACAGCCGAAGCGAACAGGAGCCGCTCGACGTGAGTGTCGTACCCGCCGAGGTCCTGCCCGGCGCAGCCCGTGCGGACGGGAATCGGGTCGTGGACACCGATGACGGAGTCCGTGCCGTGGCCGGGCTCGGGCCGCGCGCCCGGCTCTGGCCGGCCCTGGCCGCCGTCTACCGGGCGCAGCTCTCCCGGGCCCGGGTGGCCAGGATCCCGCTGCTGTTCGTGGCGACCTTCCAGTCCGTCGGGATCATGGTCCTGATGCGCGGGGTCGTGGACGGCGGGGACGAGGCACACGCCGTGGTGGCCGGTTCGTCGGTCCTCGTGGTCGCGTTCGTGGCGCTCAACCTGCTCGCCCAGTACTTCGGCCAGCTGCGCGCCAGCGGCGGCCTCGACCACTACGCGACGCTGCCCGTGCCGCCCGCCGCCGTCGTGCTCGGCGCCGCCGCGGCGTACGCCTCCTTCACCGTGCCCGGGACCCTCGTCACCGCCGTGGTCGGCTGCATGCTCTTCGGGCTGCCGCTGACCCACCTGTGGATCCTGATCGCCGTCATCCCGCTCGCGGGCGCCGCGCTCGCCGGGCTCGGGGCGGCGCTCGGACTGCTCGCCCCGCGGCCCGAACTCGCCACGCTGCTCGGACAGTTGGGCATGTCCGCCGCACTGCTGCTCGGGGTGCTGCCGCCGGACCGGCTGCCGGTGGTCGTCCAGTACGCGCGTGACCTGCTGCCTTCCACGTACGGCGTCGAGGCCTTTGCGCTGACCTTCGGGGCGGACCCGGACTGGGCTGTCGTCGTGCTCGACCTCGCCGTGTGCGCGGGCGTCGGCGTCGCCTCGCTGGCCGTGGCGACCTGGGCCTACCGCCGGGCGGCCGTCCGGTGACGCGGCCGACAGGCGGGCCTGGCACGATGTCGGTGTGACCGCACCGCTGACTCCGCCTCCACAGCCGAACCACCAGCCTCCGCACCACGTCTGGCAGGCGCCGCCCCCCGGGTACGCGCCCGTTCATGAGGAGGACGGCCCCGGGATGAAGACCGAACTGCGTGAGGCCGCCGTCATCACGGTCGCGACGGCGATCAGCGGCGTGCTGCTGGGACTGCTGTGGTTCTGGCTGGCGCCGCATGTGCCGGTGGTCTCGGACGGCGTGGATGTCTTTCCCAAGGATGTGGAGGGGGAGCAGGTCATCGGCGTGGACGGCACCTTCTCCCTGCTCGCGGTCGGCTTCGGCCTGGTCACCGCGGTGGTCGTCTTCCTGCTGCGGCGTCGCGGCGGCATCCCGCTGATCGTCGCGCTCACCGTCGGAGGCATCCTCGCCTCCCTGCTCGCCTGGCGCGTGGGCATCTGGCTCGGCCCCACCCAGGACGTGCTCGCCCACGGCAAGGAGGTCGGCAGGGGAGTCACCTTCGACGCCCCGTACGGCCTCAGCGCCAAGGGCGCCCTGCTCGCCTGGTCCGTCTCGGCCCTTCTGGTCCACCTGGGTCTGACGGCCCTGTTCGGCCCGAGGGACCCGGATCCGTACCCGTACGACCAGCCTCAGTACCCGCCGCAGGCCTGACGGCCCCGGGCAACGGTGGCGCCCCGGCCCCGAAAGGGGCGCGGGGCTGTGAGAACGGTCCTACGCGGGCCGGTGCCCGTGGTTGGACCGCCCCTTCTTGACCCGCCACTTCCGCTTACGCGTCTTCTTCGACATGTCCTCGGTACTTAACCGAAAACGGGCCCCCCGTCGAGGGTTCACACACGCCCGACGGCGGCAACCACGGCGTCCGTGAGCTTCGCCAGATCCTCCGGAGCGAGCTCCACCTCGAGCCCCCGCCGCCCCGCGGACACACAGACGGTGGCGTGGGCCGAGGCCGACGCGTCCAGCACCGTACGCAGCCGCTTGCGCTGCCCGAGCGGCGAGATGCCTCCGCGCACGTACCCGCTGGAGCGCTCCGCGGCGGCCGGATCGGCCATGGCGGCCCGCTTGCCGCCCACCGCCGAGGCCAGTGCCTTGAGGTCGAGCGAGCCGGCCACCGGCACGACGGCGACGGTGAGCTCCCCGTCGACGTCCGCGACCAGCGTCTTGAAGACCCGGTCGGGCGAGACGCCCATCGCCTCGGCCGCCTCCTCCCCGTACGAGGGGTGCGAGGGGTCGTGCTCGTAGGAGTGGACCGTGAACTCGACGCCCGCCGCGGTGAGCGCCACGGTCGCGGGTGTCCCTCCCGGCTGCTGCTTCTTCGACTTCTTCGCCATGGGCCCGCATCATCCCAGACAGCGGAAACGCGGCCGCCCCCGCCCGGAACGGTGTCCGGGCGGGGGCGGCGGGCGACTGTCCTCTGGTCAGCGGCCGACCTCGGTCAGCAGGTCGCCCACGGGGTCTCGAAGGTCCCCTGCCCGGAGACCTTGATCAGACCCTTCCAGTCCACGTCGCACCGGTAGCTCATGTTCCAGGTGCTGACGGCCCGCTCATTGAGGCTGATGCTCTTCGTCCCACCGTAGGTGGGGCTGCCGCCAGCGGTGGTGCGGTATCCGAGCTGCGCGCTGATCGTCCCGCCGCCGGTCTTCGTGTAGAAGACCTCGACGCGGCTGGGGCTTGTGTTCAGGGAGATGCACAGTTGCCCGTTGCTGAGGCTCGTGCACTCGACCCGGGCCTGGATTCCCACGTCCTTGGACTCGGACGCGTGGGCGGGTGCGATCAAAAGCGTCGAACCAGCCGCCATACAGGCGGCGACGGTCAGAATGCTCCGACGACTCATCTGGTTGTTCCCCCAACGCTCTATGGTCATGACCATGATCACGACCGCGGAGTGATGATCATAAGTGGGGTGAACGCGTGTTCTCCATGGATTTTGGGCCATCCCAAGTGGCTGATTCCGCCCCCCGCCTCGCCCCCGCCCCCGCTGTCTCAGTTGAGACTCGTCGGCCCCCGCGTCAGCTCCGACGCCGGCAACGACGGCAGGTTGCGGATGATCGCGGTCTCCGCGCGCAGCAGCGTCAGCTCCTCGCGGAGGCGGGACGCCGTGTCCGGGGCCTGGAGCAGCCGCTGTTTCGCCGGGACGTCGAGCATCGCCGCGGCGGCGACCAGGTACGAGACGACGGCCGGCTCGTCCGGCAGCTCGGCGCCGGTCGACAGGGACCGTTCCCGGGCCCCCGCCAGCCGCTTCTGATACTGCCTGAAGGCCCGCAGCACGCCCTGGGCCAGCGCGCCGGCCTCCTCGCCGGGGTCTTCGTCCAGCTCCTCCAGTTCGGCCGTCAGAAAGGCACCGGAGGCGTCCACGGAGAGCAGCCGCACCCGGGTCGTCCCGGTGGCCAGCACCTCGAAGCTGCCGTCGGCCCGTTCCCGGATGGTCGCCGCGTCCGCGACGCACCCCACCTCGTGGAAGGCCTTCGCCGGGTCGTCGCCGAAGCCTGCCGCGGGCCCGCGCTGGGGTACGGCGGTCTGGTCCGGCATACCGGGCGCGGTGGACGCGACCTCGTGGCCGTCGCGGATGGCGACGACGACGAACCGGCGCGGATCGTCCTCGGGAGTCTTCAGAAGCTCGCGCATCATCGCGCGATAGCGCTCCTCGAAGACGTTCAGGGGCAGTACGAGCCCGGGGAACAGCACCGAGTTCAGAGGGAAGAGGGGGAGCCGGACGGTGGTCACGACGAGAAAGCCTAATGGTCACCGGAGGTAGCACGTCCGCTGTGCTCACTCCGTGGATACGGAAGATCCCCGTTGCGTAGTTTCAGGGGCATGCCCGAGGCCACCTCGATCCGTATTCCGTCACGCAGTTCGAGGAACTGGCCGAGCGGGTCGTCCGAGACGCGGTCCCAGGGGAACGAGGTGGCGTACGGCCCGATCCGGTGCAGCTCCGCCAGCGCGTCCTGCCAGCGTTCGAGGCGGATCAGCACGTAGGTGAGCAGGTTGCGGACCTCCGCGGGCCAGGGGTCGGCGTCCGCGTACTCCCCTGAGACGGCGATCGCGAGGTCGGCCGCCGTGTCGAGGCGTTCGCGCGGCACGGCCGCTCCGCCGCCCTCGGTCAGATACGCGAAGGCCGCGCGCACCGGAAGGGCCTGGACGAGGGAGCCGGGCAGCGCGTCCTGCGCGGCCCGCTCGGCGAAGTCGAAGCACTCGCGGTGCGAGCCGTACCAGGCCGCTGACAGGTACTGGAGGGCGGCCACATGGCAGCCGTAGTGGTGCGGGGAGCGGCGTACGGCCTCGGCCCACAGCCGCTCGAACGCGGTGTGCGGGGTGTTCGTGCCCCGGGCGTGGTCGAGCGCGATGCGCCACGGCACCGGGTCGCGCGGGTCGCCCTCGGCGGCGGCGGTGATCAGCGGCGCGACCTGGCGCAGCAGTTCGGCGCGGGCCGGTGACTCCCAGCCCCGGCACACCGCGAGCTCGGCCTTGACCAGCAGCGCGTCCGGGTCGTGCGGGGCGTCGGAGCACCAGTCGTCGAACCACTCCGTCCGGGAGCGCGCGAAGGCGGCGAGCCGTGTCGCGTACCGGTCCCGGTTCTCCCACTCGGCGGCCTCCCGTGTGGTGGACAGCAACTTCGCCGCGGTCCCGTACTCGCGGCGGCCCGCGGCGACGAGCGCCGGTCCGAGCCGCTCGTCGGGCGCGTCGAGCAGTACCTCGTCGTCGGCGGGCAGACCGGCGGCGAGGCGCGAAGTGTTCCGTGCCATCCGTGCCGTACGGAGGAACGCGCGCAGCAGTGCCATGGTGGTGCCCATTGAAAACCCGCAGGTCGGACGGGTGCCAGGGGGGACGCGGTGACGCTTTTGTAACCGTATTTTGGTTGCGTGCGGAATGGTCAAGGCCGGGTAAAAGGTGACTGTTGTTCATGTGTCAACCAGCTGTGCGCGACCCGGGAGAGAGTCCTGCTCAGCCCCTGCCCGGCCGGTGCCCGGCCCCTGCTCATCCTCTGCGCAGCATCCGTGTCGCGCCCGCCGCCACCGTCGTGGCGAGGACCCACCCCAGCAGGATCACCACCGCGGACAGCCACTGCCAGCCGCCCCGCAGCTGCCAGAAGCCGACCTGGCCGAGATCGATGACCGGCAGCAGCAGGTCCAGGGCGAACAGCGACGGGTTCCACGGCGGATGTTCGCCGCTTTTGAGCGGCGGATGATCGGCGTGTGCGAAGGCTATGGAGGTCGCCGCCCACAGCACGGCCATCCACACGGCCGCCCGGCCCGGCCGGTACCCGTAGGCGACCGTCCAGTCCTGCGCGTACCCCCAGAGCTTGGCGGCGATCGGCAGGTTCTCGCGTCGGTGGCGCTGCTTGGCGAGCAGCACCTCGCGGGCGTCCTCGTCCTCGCCGCCGTTGCGCAGCACGGTCGCCAGCCGCTCGTACGGCTCCGGGTTGTACTCCGGAGTCGCCGCGGCCACCCACTCCAGGCGCCGGGCGAGCGGAAACGGGCCGCGCGGCACGAGGTACTCGTACTGGAAGCCGCCCATCTGCAGCTGGCCCGCGCCCGGCCAACTGGTCGCCTGGTCCATCAGGTTGACCACCTTCGCGCCGTTCAGCACGACCCGTCCGCGCTGCGGCCGCTCGCCGAGGAAGCGCAGCTCGGGCACCTGGACTCGGCGCAGCGAGACCTCCTGGCCGTCGCGCAGGACGAGGCGGGCCTGCTCGAAGTCGACCGCGTCCCCGAACCGGCCGTCGTCGAGCCGGATCCCGCCCTCGCACTCGAACCGCTGGACGCGGGTGCCGCGCGCCGGGGTGCGGCCACTGGTGTGGAGGGGGTCGCCGACGCTCGCCGGGGTCAGATACAGCGTGCGCTCGACGGTCAGCTGCGGTGCGTTCAGCGCGCGGCGGCTCCCGTACGGGTTGGCCAGCCGGCTGCCGCGCAGGCTCAGCGAGACGCCGACCTTCGCGCCGCGCAGGCTCAGCTCGCCGTGCGACTCCAGCATCTCGGCCTGGAGGTCCTGGCCGACGGTCATTCCGTCGCCGGTGAGGGAGCGCCCGCGCCGGTCCCGGTAGACGATCGCCTGGTTGAGCAGCAGGTCCGTGCCGATGTGCGCGTCCGTGAGGCGTACGCCGTTGTGGAAGCGGCAGCGCGGCAGATGCAGATCGCCCTCGGTGTGCACCCGGGCCGCTTCGAGACGCGGCACCGCGCAGTCCACCAGGCGCACGGTCGTGAACCGGGCCTCCGGCAGCAGGACCTCCTTCTCGAACCGGCAGCCCTTGATCTCGACGTACGGCTCGATCGTGCCGCCCGCGAGGTCGAGCACGTCGACGATCTGGACGCCGGTCAGCTTGAGGGAGGCGACGCGGCCGTCGAGCGCGGGCGGTCCGTCCAGCAGCAGCCAGGCCACTATCCGGGCCCGCACACAGCGCTCGGGGCCCCATGGATGTCCGCCGTGCGGATCGTCGACGGTCGAATCCCCGGCGCGCAGGTCGTACACGCTGCCGTTGCGGAACGCCTGCCACATCCCGGCTTCGGCGGCGGTCAGGTCATCGGGCAGTTCTCCGGCGCGGACGCCGGCCCCCTGGGTCACGGTCTTCCCTTTCTCCCCCGCTACTCGCGGGTTTCGTACAGTCGTTCCTGTGATGCCCGCTGGGTGACAGCCTGAACGCCGACGGTGAAGGCGATCTTCCGGAACCCGCGCCAGGAACGAAATCGGGCCACGTGCGGACCGGTGATCCACGGCCCGTATCAGCGATTGATACAGCCGTCCGGCGCCCGATCCCCGTCTGAGAGAATTGGTTCGTGATCTCCCGAATCGATCTGCGCGGCGACGCCCTCCCCGAGGGCTCCGCTCTGCGCGACCTGCTGCCCCGAGCCGACTTCGACGTTTCGGCCGCACTGGAGAAGGTGCGTCCGATCTGCGAGGCCGTGCATCATCGGGGAGACGCGGCGCTGATCGACTACGCGGAGAAGTTCGACGGCGTACGCCTGAAGTCCGTGCGCGTCCCCGCGCAGGCTCTCACCGACGCGCTGGAGCAGCTCGATCCGGCCGTCCGCGCGGCCCTGGAGGAGTCGATCCGCCGCGCCCGCATCGTCCACCGCGAGCAGCGCCGCACCACGCACACCACCCAGGTCGTGCCCGGCGGCTCGGTCACCGAGAAGTGGGTGCCCGTCGACCGCGTCGGGCTGTACGCGCCCGGCGGCCGGTCCGTCTACCCCTCGTCCGTGATCATGAACGTGGTCCCGGCACAGGAGGCGGGCGTCGAGTCGATCGCCCTCGCTTCCCCGGCCCAGTCCGAGTTCGGCGGTCTGCCGCACCCCACGATCCTGGCCGCCTGCGCGCTGCTGGGGATCGACGAGGTGTACGCGGCCGGTGGCGCCACCGCCGTCGCGATGTTCGCGTACGGCACCGAGTCCTGCGCGCCCGCCAACATGGTCACCGGTCCCGGCAACATCTGGGTCGTCGCCGCCAAGCGCTTCTTCACCGGCAAGATCGGCATCGACTCGGAAGCCGGACCCACCGAGATCGCGGTCCTCGCGGACGACACCGCCGACCCGGCGCACATCGCCTCCGACCTGATCAGCCAGGCCGAGCACGACCCGCTGGCCGCCGCCGTCCTGGTCACCGACTCGGTCGCGCTGGCCGACGCGGTGGAGAAGGAGCTGGAGCCGCAGGTCGCGGCCACCAAGCACATCGAGGACCGGATCGTCCCGGCGCTCAGCGGCAGGCAGTCCGCGATCGTGCTGGTGGACGGCGTGGACGAGGGCCTGCGGGTCGTCAACGCGTACGGCGCCGAGCACCTGGAGATCCAGACCGCCGACGCGAGCGCGGTGGCGGACCGGGTCCGCAACGCCGGTGCGATCTTCGTCGGCCCCTGGGCGCCCGTCTCGCTGGGCGACTACGCGGCCGGCTCCAACCACGTCCTCCCGACCGGCGGCTGCGCCTGCCACTCCTCGGGTCTGTCGGTCCAGTCCTTCCTGCGCGGGATCCACATCGTCGACTACACACGCGACGCCCTCGCGGAGGTGGCCCACCACGTGGTGGCGCTCGCCGAGGCAGAGGACCTCCCCGCCCACGGTGCCGCCGTCAAGGCAAGGTTCGACTGGAAGGTGCCCAGCAAGTGACCGGCAACCCCTCCTTGTCCCCTTGGGACGAGCTCCCCGTACGCGACGAGCTGCGCGGCAAGTCCCCGTACGGCGCGCCCCAACTGGACGTCCCCGTACGGCTGAACACGAACGAGAACCCGTACCCGCTGCCCGAGCCGCTCGTCGAGCGGATCGCCGAGCGGGTGCGCGAGGCGGCCCGGAACCTCAACCGCTACCCCGACCGGGACGCGGTCGAGCTGCGCACCGAGCTGGCCAAGTACCTGACGAAGACCGGCAAGTACGCGGTCGGCCTCCAGAACGTCTGGGCGGCCAACGGCTCGAACGAGGTCATCCAGCAGCTGCTGCAGACCTTCGGCGGGCCAGGCCGCACCGCGATCGGCTTCGAGCCCTCGTACTCGATGCACGGCCTGATCTCGCGGGGCACCGGCACCGGATGGATCTCGGGCCCTCGCAACGAGGACTTCACGATCGACCTCGCGGCCTCCGAGCAGGCGATCGCCGAGAACAAGCCCGACGTCGTCTTCATCACCACCCCCAACAACCCCACGGGCAACGCGGTTCCGCCCGAGACGGTCCTCGCGCTGTACGAGGCCGCGCAGGCGGCGAAGCCGTCGATGGTCGTCGTCGACGAGGCGTACATCGAGTTCAGCCACGGCGACTCGCTGCTTCCGCTGCTCGAAGGTCGGCCGAATCTCGTCGTCTCGCGGACGATGTCGAAGGCGTTCGGCGCGGCCGGGCTGCGCCTCGGCTATCTCGCCGCGCACCCGGCGGTCGTGGACGCCGTCCAGCTCGTACGGCTTCCGTACCACCTGTCGGCCGTCACCCAGGCGACCGCGCTGGCCGCCCTGGAGCACACCGACACGCTGCTCGGATACGTCGAGCAGCTGAAGACCGAGCGGGACCGGCTGGTCCTCGAACTGCGGGCGATCGGCTTCGAGGTGACCGAGTCGGACGCGAACTTCGTGCAGTTCGGGCGGTTCGACGGCGAGAACGGCTCCCACGAGGCCTGGCAGAAGATCCTCGACCGGGGCGTCCTGGTCCGGGACAACGGCGTACCGGGGTGGCTGCGGGTCAGCGCCGGAACCCCCGCCGAAAACGACGCGTTCCTCGACGCGGTACGTGAACTGAAGAAGGAGCAGAGCGCATGAGCCGCGTAGGAAGAGTCGAGCGGGTGACCAAGGAGACGTCGGTCCTCGTCGAGATCGATCTCGACGGAACCGGCAAGGTCGATGTGTCGACAGGAGTCGGCTTCTACGACCACATGCTCGACCAGCTCGGCCGGCACGGTCTGTTCGACCTGACCGTGAAGACCGAGGGCGACCTGCACATCGACTCGCACCACACCATCGAGGACTCCGCCCTCGCGCTCGGTGCCGCCTTCAAGCAGGCGCTCGGCGACAAGGTGGGCATCTACCGCTTCGGCAACTGCACGGTCCCGCTGGACGAGTCGCTCGCCCAGGTCACCGTCGACCTCTCCGGCCGCCCGTACCTCGTGCACACCGAGCCCGAGAAGATGGCGCCGATGATCGGCGAGTACGACACGACGATGACCCGGCACATCTTCGAGTCCTTCGTCGCGCAAGCCCAGATCGCGCTGCACATCCACGTGCCGTACGGGCGCAACGCGCACCACATCGTGGAGTGCCAGTTCAAGGCGCTCGCCCGGGCCCTGCGGTACGCCTCCGAGCGTGACCCGCGCGCCGCCGGGATCCTTCCCTCCACGAAGGGCGCGCTGTAAAGCCATGAGCGGCCTCTCCACCGTACTGATCGTCGTCGGGCTCTTCCTGCTCGGCGGCGTCTACTCCTTCGTCAAGCAGCAGATGCCGAAGAGTCTCATCGTGCTGCTGTCGATCGGCGCCGCGATGTGTCTGGTCGCGGGCGTCCTGAGGCTGGAGGTGTGGAATTGAGCTCCCCTTCCAAACGAGTAGTCGTCTTTGACTACGGCTTCGGGAACGTGCGCTCGGCGGAACGCGCCCTCGCGCGCGCGGGTGCCGACGTCGAGATAACGCGTGACTTCGACAAGGCCATGAACGCGGACGGCCTGCTGGTGCCCGGCGTCGGCGCCTTCGCCGCCTGCATGAAAGGGCTGAAGGAGGCGCGCGGCGACTGGATCGTCGGCCGTCGTCTCGCCGGTGGCCGTCCGGTCATGGGCATCTGCGTCGGTATGCAGATCCTCTTCGCGCGCGGCATCGAGCACGGCGTCGAGACCGAGGGCCTCGACGAGTGGCCCGGCTCGGTCGAGCCGCTGCAGGCCGACATCGTGCCCCACATGGGCTGGAACACCGTCGAGTCACCGGCCGGCTCGCAGCTCTTCGCGGGCCTCGAGGGCGACGCGCGCTTCTACTTCGTGCACTCGTACGCCGTCCACGACTGGAACCTCGAAGTCGCCAACCCGGCGATGCGCGAACCGCTCGTCACCTGGTCGACGCACGGCAAGCCCTTCGTCGCGGCCGTCGAGAACGGCGCTCTGTGGGCCACGCAGTTCCACCCCGAGAAGTCCGGCGACGCCGGAGCGCAGCTGCTCACCAACTGGATCGGAACCCTGTAGACCATGGCCAAGCTCGAACTCCTCCCCGCCGTCGACGTCCGTGACGGCCAGGCGGTCCGCCTCGTCCACGGCGAGTCCGGTACGGAGACCTCGTACGGCTCGCCCCTGGAGGCGGCCCTCGCCTGGCAGCGGTCGGGTGCCGAGTGGCTGCACCTCGTGGACCTGGACGCCGCGTTCGGCACGGGCGACAACCGCGCCCTGATCGGCGAGGTCGCCGAGCGCATGAAGGAACTGCACATCAAGGTCGAGCTGTCCGGCGGCATCCGCGACGACGCCACGCTCGCCGCGGCCCTCGCCACCGGCTGCACCCGGGTGAACCTCGGCACGGCCGCCCTGGAGACCCCCGAGTGGGTCGCCAAGGTCATCGCCGAGCACGGCGACAAGATCGCGGTCGGCCTCGACGTACGCGGCACGACCCTGCGCGGGCGCGGCTGGACCCGTGACGGCGGCGACCTCTACGAGACGCTGGAGCGCCTCAACAAGGAGGGCTGCGCGCGGTACGTCGTCACGGACATCGCGAAGGACGGCACCCTCCAGGGCCCGAACCTGGAGCTGCTGAAGAACGTGTGCGCGGCGACCGACCGCCCGGTGGTGGCGTCCGGCGGGGTCTCGTCCCTCGACGACCTGCGGGCCATCGCCGAGCTCGTGCCCCTCGGTGTCGAGGGCTCGATCGTCGGCAAGGCCCTGTACGCGAAGGCGTTCACCCTGGAAGAGGCCCTGGAGGCGGTGGCCAAGTGAGTGACCTGCGACGCGTCTCGACCGGAGCCCCCTGGGAGGAGGCCTTCGGGTACTCCCGGGCGGTGGAGCTGCCGAACGGGCTGGTGCTGGTCTCCGGCTGCACGTCGATAGTGGACGGCGAGATCGCCGGAGGCGGCCCGTACGAGCAGGCGGTCAACGCGTTCAACGTCGCGCTGGAGGCGCTGAAGCAGCTGGATCTCGGCCGCGAGGACGTCGTACGGACGCGCATGTACCTCACCCACGCCCGGGACGTGGAGGACGTCGGACGCGCCCACAAGGAGCTGTTCGACTCCGTCCGGCCCGCCGCATCCATGATCATCGTCTCCGGTTTCGTGGACCCCAGCCTGGTGGTCGAGGTCGAGGTGGAGGCGTACCGAGAGGCGCCCGAGTCATGACCCTCGCCGTACGAGTCATCCCCTGCCTGGACGTCGACAACGGCCGGGTCGTCAAGGGCGTCAACTTCCAGAACCTGCGCGACGCGGGCGACCCCGTCGAGATGGCCAAGGTGTACGACGCCGAGGGCGCCGACGAGCTGACGTTCCTGGACATCACCGCGTCCTCGGGCAACCGCGAGACGACGTACGACGTGGTGCGCCGCACCGCCGAGCAGGTCTTCATCCCGCTGACGGTCGGCGGCGGTGTGCGCACGGCCGAGGACGTCGACAAGCTGCTGCGGGCGGGCGCGGACAAGGTCGGCGTCAACACGGCCGCCATCGCCCGCCCCGACCTGATCCGGGAGATCGCCGAGCGGTTCGGGCGGCAGGTGCTGGTGCTGTCGGTGGACGCGCGGCGGACCCCCGAGGGCACCTTCGAGGTCACCACCCACGGTGGCCGCAAGGGCACTGGCATCGACGCCGTCGAGTGGGCGCACCGGGCCGCCGAGCTGGGCGCGGGCGAGATCCTGCTCAACTCGATGGATGCCGACGGCACGAAGGACGGCTACGACATCGAGATGATCGAGGCCGTACGGAAGCACGTCACGGTGCCGGTGATCGCCTCCGGCGGCGCGGGCCGGCTGGCCGACTTCCCGCCGGCCGTCGCCGCGGGCGCGGACGCCGTGCTCGCCGCGTCCGTCTTCCACTTCGGCGACCTGCGGATCGGCGAGGTGAAGCAGGCGCTGCGGGAGGCGGGGCATCCGGTGCGGTGATGCCCCGGTGACGTTCCACCGGTGAGCCCCGGCACCCTCGCGGGCCGGGGCTTTTCGTTGTGCAGATGGGAAAGAAAAGTTGCGCAATTTATATTGCGCAACTTTTCTTTCGTATCTACGGTGGTGTCATGAGCGGCACGGAGAACCTCCCGATCACGGACCTGGGCACCCTCAAGGCGCTGGCCCACCCCCTGCGGATGCAGCTGTACCGAGGGCTGTGCGTGGCCCGCACCGCCACCGCGTCCCAGCTCGCCGAGCAGGTCGACGAAGCGGTCTCACTGGTCAGCTACCACCTGCGCAAGCTCGCCGAGCACGGGCTGATCGAGGCGGCCGAGCCGCAGAGCGGGGACGCCCGCGAGCGCTGGTGGCAGCCCTCCTCGCAGGGCGTGAGCATCAGGGACAAGGACTTCCGGGACGCACCCGAGAGGGCGTCCGCGCATCTGGCCGCCACCAGGCTCTTCCACCAGCAGCGGGCCGACATGTACCGCCGCTACCTCGACGAACGCCCCACCTGGGGCGCCGAGTGGAACTCCGCCGCACCGGACAACGAGTCGCTGCTGCGGCTGACCTCCGCCGAACTGGCCGAACTCGGCGAGGAGTTGCTCGCCCTCGCCAGGAAGTACGACGAGAAGGGCCGCGCCGCCGAGGCGGCCGGCGCGACCGAGGGGCGCGAGAACGTCGCGCTGCATGTGTACGGATTCCCGTTCCGCACCTGAGAGTTCGCAGCCCTGGGAGGGCACGCGCGTATGTCCACGACGTCCATACCCCTGGCCGCCGTCTCCGACGGGCCGGCCCACCGCGATCCGAACGTCCTGCGCTGGCTCGGCGCCTACACCGCGTCCATGGTCGGCGACAACGTCTACTACCTCGCGCTGACCTGGGCCGCCGTCCAGGCGGGCACGCCCGCGCAGGCGGGGATCGTGGCGGCCGTGAGCGCCGTGCCGCGCGCCCTGCTGATGCTCGGCGGGGGAGTGCTCGCCGACCGGTTCGGGCCCCGGAAGGTCGTCATCGGCAGCGACGCCGTGCGGTGCGCGGCCGTGCTCGCGGTGGCCGCGCTGCTCTTCGCCACGACGCCCGGGCTGTGGCCGCTGGCACTGCTCGCCCTCGTCTTCGGCACGGTCGACGCCGTCTTCATGCCCGCGGTGGGTGCCCTGCCGGCCCGCATCACCGGCCGCGGCCAGCTCACCCGCGTCCAGGGCATGCGCGGCCTCGCCATCCGTTTCGCCAACGTCGTGGGCGCGCCGCTCGGCGGTCTGGGCATCGCGCTGGGCGGGCCGGCCGCGGCCTTCGGACTGGCCGGGCTGCTGATCGCGGTGTCGGTGCCCCTGCTGGTCTCCCTGCGGGTCGCCGACCTCCCCGGGGACGACAGGGCAGCCACCGAACGCCCCACCGCCTGGAGCGACCTCCGTGACGGACTGCGCTACATCCGCGGCCACCGCGTCCTCGCCCCGCTGATCGTCGCCATAGCCCTCGGGGACCTCGGCTTCGTCGGCCCGCTCAACGTGGGCCTCACCCTGCTCGCCGACGAGCGCGGCTGGGGCGCCTCAGGCGTGGGGTGGGTACTGGCCGGGTTCGGCGTGGGCGCGGGCACCGCCGCGCTGCTGATCGCCGTACGCGGGGGCCTTCCGCACGCCGGACGCGTCATGGCGGTGACGATCCTGGCGGGCTCGGTCGCGGTCGGCGCCCTGGCCTACGTGCCGAACGTCGTCGCGGCGGCGGGCGTCGCCGTCCTCGTCGGCCTGCTCACGGGCCTCAGCGGCGCCCTGTGCGGCGCACTGCTGCAGACCCGGACCGACCCCGCCTACCTGGGCAGGGTCAGCTCGGTGTCCGGCATCGTCAGCCTCGGCCTCGCCCCGCTCAGCATGCCGGTGTCCGCCGCCGCGATCGGCGCGTGGGGCACGGGCCCGGTCTTCGTCGTCAGCGCGGCCGTGTGCGGCCTCGGCGGGGTGCTCGCCCTGTGCGTACGCGACCTCCGCCGGGCCGAACTCCCGAAGTAGCCGAACCACCGAAGTAGCCGGACTCCCGCCCGAAGTAGCCGGACCCCCGAAGCAGCTGTCAGATGCCCAGCTGCTTCGCCTCGTGCAGCTTGGCGATCGCTTCCTTGTCGCCCTCCAGTTCCACGTCCGCGGCGTTTTGGCGGCCGTGGACGAACATGACGAGTTCGGACGGCTCGCCCGTGGCCGTCACGACCGGCGTGCCCCGGTGGGCGACCGCCGTCTGGCCGTCCGGGCGGCGCAGGACCAGGCCCGTGGGGGTGCCGCGGCCCATCAGGCGGGCCGTGCGTTCAAGGCGGGACCAGAGGGCGTCCTGGAAGACCGGGTCGAGCTCGCGGGGAACCCAGTCGGGCTGGGCGCGGCGTACGTCCTCGGTGTGGACGTAGAACTCGATCGCGTTGGACGCCTCGTCGATCTGCTTGAGGGAGAAGGGCGAGAAGCGCGGCGGCCCCGTACGGATGAGCTGGATCAGCTCCTCGTACGGCTTCTCGGTGAACTCGGCCATCACCCGGTCGAGGCGCGAGGCGAGCTGCTTGATCAGGATGCCGCCCGCGGCATCCGGGCGGCGCTCGCGCACGACCACGTGCGCGGCGAGATCACGGGTGTTCCAGCCCTCGCACAGAGTGGGGGCGTCCGGGCCCTCCGTCTCCAACAGATCGGCGAGGAGAAGTCGTTCACGCTTGGCATGGGTCGACATGTCAGCAAGCCTACGACTGCCTCAGCGGTCCGCCCAGTGGACAAGGGCACAGGAGTGTCCGACCGGCGCGGCACAATGGTCGTCATGACCAGCACGCCCCCGCCCAGCAGCCTGGATCCCGAGATCGCCGCCCGCCTCAGGCGCGGCGCCGACGGGCTCGTCCCCGCCATCGCCCAGCAGTACGACACCGGAGAGGTGCTGATGCTCGGCTGGATGGACGACGAGGCACTGCATCGCACGCTGACGACCGGCCGGTGCACGTACTGGTCGCGCAGCCGCCAGGAGTACTGGGTCAAGGGCGACACCTCCGGTCACTTCCAGTGGGTCAGGTCCGTCGCCCTCGACTGCGACGCGGACACCGTGCTGGTCAAGGTCGACCAGGTGGGCGCCGCCTGCCACACCGGCGACCGCACCTGCTTCGACGCCGACGTGCTCCTCAAGGACGCCGGGGGCGCCGAGAGCGCCGTGGACACCCCGGACGCCGAGAGCGCCGTGGACACCCCGGACGCCGATTCCGGCGTACCGGCCGTGGATCAGTAAGGTCAGCCGCCATGGACCTCGAGACCTTCCGCAAGCTGGCCACCGACCGGCGTGTCATCCCCGTCAGCCGCAAGCTCCTCGCGGACGGCGACACGCCCGTCGCGCTCTACCGCAAGCTCGCCGCCGAGCGCCCCGGCACCTTCCTCCTGGAGTCCGCGGAGAACGGCCGCTCCTGGTCCCGCTACTCCTTCGTGGGCGTCCGCTCCGCCGCCACCCTCACCGAGCGCGACGGCCAGGCCCACTGGCTGGGCACCCCGCCCGTCGGCGTCCCGGCCGACGGCGACCCCCTCGCCGCCCTGCGCGCCACCATCGAGGCCCTGCACACCCCCCACGACCTCGTGTACGACCAGGGGCTGCCGCCCTTCACCGGCGGAATGGTCGGCTACCTCGGGTACGACATCGTGCGCCGACTGGAGAAGATCGGCCCCGGCGAGCGCGACGACCTGAAGCTGCCCGAGCTCACCATGCTGCTCACCAGCGACCTCGCGGTCATGGACCACTGGGACGGCTCGGTCCTGCTGATCGCCAACGCGATCAACCACAACGACCTCGACACGGGCGTCGACGAGGCGTACGCGGACGCGGTGGCCCGCCTCGACGCCATGGAGGCCGACCTCTCGCGGTCCGTCTCGCAGCCCCCGGCCGCGCTCCCGCCGTCCGAGCTCCCCGAGTACACCGCGCTGTGGGGCGGCCCCGACTACCAGGTCGCCGTCGAGGACATCAAGGAACGCATCCGGGCCGGCGAGGCCTTCCAGGTCGTCCCCTCCCAGCGCTTCGAAACCCCGTGCACGGCAAGCGCGTTGGACGTGTACCGGGTCCTGCGGGCCACCAACCCGTCCCCGTACATGTACCTCTTCCGCTTCGACGGCTTCGACGTCGTGGGCTCCTCCCCGGAGGCCCTGGTCAAGGTCGAGGACGGACAGGCGATGGTGCACCCCATCGCGGGCACCCGGCCGCGCGGCGCCACCGTCCAGGAGGACCAGGCCCTCGCCGACGAGCTGATCGCCGACCCCAAGGAGCGCGCCGAGCACCTCATGCTCGTCGACCTGGGGCGCAACGACCTGGGGCGGGTCTGCGAGCCCGGCTCCGTCGAGGTCGTCGACTTCATGTCCATCGAGCGGTACTCGCATGTCATGCACATCGTGTCCACGGTCACGGGCCGGGTGGCCGAGGGCCGTACGGCCTTCGACGTACTCACCGCCTGCTTCCCCGCGGGCACCCTCTCCGGAGCCCCCAAGCCCCGCGCGATGCAGATCATCGACGAACTGGAGCCCTCGCGGCGCGGGCTGTACGGCGGCTGCGTCGGCTACCTCGACTTCGCGGGCGACTCCGACACCGCCATCGCGATCCGGACGGCCCTGCTCCGGGACGGCACGGCGTACGTGCAGGCCGGCGCCGGAGTCGTCGCCGACTCGGACCCCGTCGCCGAGGACACCGAGTGCCGCAACAAGGCGGCGGCCGTCCTGCGCGCGGTCCACACGGCGAACCGGCTCGGACGACCGTAGGGCGCACATCGGCCCGGACCGCGGGAAACGGCCGTACAGCCGGACGTACGCGGACAGTGGGACGCGAGTCACGTGAACCCCGGGTGACGGTTCGCCCGGTGTTCAGGCGATAGTGGAGTACGTGACTGCTGTTCCGCACCCTCGATCCGAAGCCCCCGGACCCGCCCGGTCCGGCCGCCGAAGCCTCGCCCTCGCCCTGCTGTTCGGCGCGCTCGGCGCGGTCGTCGCGCTGCTCGCCTCACGGCAGGGCTGGTCGGAGGGCACCACGACGGTGGCCGACGGCGACTTCCCGCTGAGCGCCAAGGGCGGCGATGTGACGGGCGTGCCCGCGTCCCTCGCCATAGTGGGCCTCGCCGCTCTCGTCGCCGTCTTCGCCGTCCGCCGCGCCGGCCGTTTCCTGGTCGCCGGGCTCCTCGCGCTCTCCGGCGCGGGCACCGTCGTCTCGGCGCTCCTCGGCGCCTCCGACACCTCCGCGCTCGACGAGAAGGCCGCGCAGGCCTCCGGCGACAGCGGGGCGACCGTGGAGGCCATGACCCACACCGCCTGGCCGTACGTGGCCGCGGCGGGGGGCGTGCTGCTGCTCCTCGCCGGGCTGCTCGCCCTGCGGTACGGGCGGCTGTGGCCTGCCATGTCCGGGCGGTACGAGCGCGACGGCACGCCCCGGCCCCGCAAGACCCGGGCCCCGGCCGACCCCGACCGGCCCGAGGAGATCTGGAAGGCGCTGGACCGCGGGGAGGACCCCACAGGGGCGTGACCGTTCCGTCGGCAGCGCCGTTTGGACCTGCGACTCCGCTGTGGCTGCTCACGCCCACGCGGCGGAGCCGCACATCGATACAGCCCCGCGCCCGCTACGGCGCACCCCGGCTCAGGGCACGCGGACGAGTGCGGGAGAATGGACGACGAGCGTCCGACTCACACACGCGCACAGCAACACAGATCATGAGGAGCTAAGTCATGGCGGGCAGCAACCACGGTCACACTCCGGCCGCCTGGACCGGTGTCACCATCGCGATCATCGGGTTCTGCATCTCCGGTGCCTTCATGGTGATGGCCAGCCCGCTGGGCTTCTGGGCCGGCATGGTCGTCGTGGCCCTCGGTGGCGTCGTCGGCATGGCCATGAGTGCGGCGGGCCTGGGCAAGCAGAAGGCCGCCTCCCGGACCCACCAGGTGGCGTCCGCGTCCGCCGAGAGCTGATCCTTCACGGCGTGCTGAGAGGCGGGGCCGGCTTCGACCGCCGGGCCCGCCTCTTTCGCGTACGGCCATTGCTTGCTCGCGTACGGATGTGCTTTCTCGCGTACTGACGTGTTTCCTCGCGTACGCGCATGTGTGCGGTGTGCGCCCCGGCGCGGCAGAATGCGTGGGGTGAACGCCGAGACCCAGAGGGTGACGCCCGCTCCAGGACCCGTGCCGCAGGGGTCCGTGGCGCGGCGGCTCCTCGTGCCCGGTGGGATCCTCGCGGCCGTGGCAGGCGCCTTCGCGTACGTGGGGGCCGTCGATCCGAACGAGCCCGGTCACTACCCCGCCTGTCCGCTGCTCCAGTACGCCGGCGTGTACTGCCCCGGCTGCGGCGGACTGCGCAGCGCGCACGCCGTCGCGCACGGGGATCTCGTGGCGGCGCTCGGGGCCAACGCGGTAGCCGTCGCCGGGTACCTGGTGTTCGCCGTCGTGTGGACCGTCTGGGTGATCCGTACCGTCCAGGGACGGCCGCTGCGCATCGATCCCCGGCCGTCCGTCCTGTGGGGCCTGGGCGCGTTGCTGCTGGTCTTCACGGTTGTCCGGAACCTGCCGTTCGGTGGCTGGCTGCATCCTTGATCAATTGGGGAACGTCCAGGTAGTGGGACCGGCGTCAACCGGATGTGAGGCCTAAGCCCTCCTCCGGATACCATCGCAGTGACCACCGGTTTCGTCCGATGCGACGAAACCCGGGTCAACCGCAGAACCGCTTCAACTGTTCACCGTCTGGGAAGGGGGCCGCTCGCGTGAGTGTGCTCGACGAGATCATCGACGGAGTCCGTGCCGACCTCGCGGAGCGGCAGGCGCGCGTCAGCCTCGACGAGCTCAAGGAGCGCGCCGCGAAGGCTCAGCCTGCCAAGGACGGTGTCGCGGCCCTGCGCGGCGACGGCGTCAAGGTCATCTGTGAGGTCAAGCGTTCCAGCCCGTCCAAGGGCGCCCTCGCCGCGATCGCCGACCCCGCCGCACTCGCCGCCGACTACGAGGCGGGCGGCGCGGCCGTCATCTCCGTCCTCACGGAGCAGCGCCGCTTCGGCGGATCGCTGGCCGACCTGGAGGCCGTCCGCGCCCGGGTCGACATCCCGGTGCTGCGCAAGGACTTCATCGTCACCTCCTACCAGCTGTGGGAGGCCCGGGCGTACGGCGCGGACCTCGCGCTGCTCATCGTGGCCGCCCTCGACCAGCCCGCCCTGGAGTCCCTCATCGAGCGGGCCGAGTCCATCGGGCTCACACCGCTCGTCGAGGTGCACGACGAGGACGAGGTCGAGCGGGCGGTGGACGCCGGCGCGAAGGTCATCGGCGTCAACGCGCGCAACCTCAAGGACCTCAAGGTCGACCGCGGCACCTTCGACCGCGTCGCACCCGAGATCCCCGCGCACATCGTGAAGATCGCCGAGTCCGGCGTCCGCGGGCCGCACGACCTCATCGCGTACGCCAACGCGGGCGCCGACGCCGTGCTGGTGGGCGAGTCCCTGGTCACCGGCCGGGACCCGAAGACGGCCGTCTCCGACCTGGTCGCCGCGGGAGCCCATCCCGCGCTGCGGCACGGACGGGGCTGACCCTCCGGATGTACGCCGACCGTTCCCTCGCCGCCACGACCACCCGTCCGGGCCCCGGCCCCGACGGTGGTCCGGCGAGCGTACGGTCGGCCGCCGCGGGCCCCTCGGTGGCCCGCGGCCCCTACGCACGGCTCGCCCGCGGCTGCCGTCCGCGCGGCTGCCGGGCGCCCGCGCGGCGGGTGCACGGTCGCCGGGTGCGGTACGTCATCGGTGACGAGCCCGGCCAGGTCAACGGCATGCGATGGCGCCGGCGCGTACGCGCCACCGCCGACGGTGGGCTCCGCCCCGTCTCCTGACGGGGCCGCGGCCCGGTTCGGCACCGCCGATCACCACCGATCACCGCTGTGAGGCCTCGCGCCGTCGCGGCGGGAAGTGGTACGCCTCCACATGAGCGAACCGCCGGCGGCCGAGGCGCACACGTGACCGTCCATCCGACCTGTTGACCGGGGCTTTCGCCCCTGCGAGGTAACCGCATGCCCAGCGAGTTCTTCATTCCCGACCCCGAGGGTCAGGTCCCCAGCGCCGAGGGGTACTTCGGCGCGTTCGGCGGCAAGTTCATCCCGGAGGCGCTCGTCGCCGCCGTGGACGAGGTCGCCGTGGAGTACGACAAGGCGAAGTCCGACCCCGAGTTCGCCCGGGAACTGGACGACCTGCTCGTCCACTACACCGGCCGCCCCAGCTCCCTCACCGAGGTGCGGCGCTTCGCCGAACACGCCGGTGGCGCCCGGGTGTTCCTCAAGCGCGAGGACCTGAACCACACCGGCTCCCACAAGATCAACAACGTGCTCGGGCAGGCCTTGCTCACCCGGCGCATGGGCAAGACCCGGGTCATCGCCGAGACCGGCGCGGGCCAGCACGGCGTCGCGACGGCCACCGCCTGCGCGCTGTTCGGCCTCGAATGCACCATCTACATGGGCGAGATCGACACCCAGCGCCAGGCCCTGAACGTGGCCCGGATGCGCATGCTCGGCGCCGAGGTCATCGCCGTGAAGTCCGGCAGTCGCACGCTGAAGGACGCCATCAACGAGGCCTTCCGCGACTGGGTCGCCAACGTCGACCGCACCCACTACCTCTTCGGTACCGTCGCCGGACCCCACCCCTTCCCGGCCATGGTCCGCGACTTCCACCGCGTCATCGGCGTCGAGGCCCGCCGCCAGATCCTGGAGCGCGCGGGCCGTCTCCCCGACGCGGCCGTCGCCTGCGTCGGCGGCGGCTCCAACGCCATCGGCCTCTTCCACGCCTTCATCCCGGACGCGGACGTACGCCTCATCGGCTGCGAGCCCGCCGGACACGGCATCGAGACCGGCGAGCACGCGGCAACCCTCACCGCGGGCGAGCCCGGCATCCTGCACGGCTCGCGGTCGTACGTCCTCCAGGACGAGGAGGGCCAGATCACCGAGCCGTACTCGATCTCGGCCGGACTCGACTACCCGGGCATCGGCCCCGAGCACGCGTACCTCAAGGACAGCGGCCGCGGTGAGTACCGTGCCGTCACCGACGACGCGGCGATGCAGGCCCTGCGCCTGCTCTCCCGTACCGAGGGCATCATCCCGGCGATCGAGAGCGCGCACGCGCTGGCCGGGGCCCTGGAGGTCGGCAAGGAGCTGGGGCCCGACGGGCTGATCGTCGTCAACCTCTCCGGGCGCGGCGACAAGGACATGGACACGGCCGCCCGTTACTTCGGCCTGTACGACGAGGGCGCCGACGCCGTCGTCGAGGCGGACGCCGACAGCGACAGCGCGGAGATCGAGGGGGACGCCAAGTGAGCGGCAACATCGAGCTGTTGAGCGACACCCTCGCCGGTGCGAAGGCCGAGGGGCGGTCCGCGCTCATCGCGTACCTGCCCGCAGGCTTCCCGACCGTCGACGGCGGGATCGCGGCCATCAAGGCGGTCTTCGAGGGCGGCGCGGACGTCGTCGAGGTGGGGCTGCCGCACAGCGACCCGGTCCTCGACGGACCGGTCATCCAGACCGCCGACGACATCGCCCTGCGCGGCGGCGTCAAGATCGCGGACGTCATGCGCACGGTCCGCGAGGCGTACGAGGCGACCGGCAAGCCCGTCCTCGTGATGACGTACTGGAACCCGATCGACCGCTACGGCGTCGAGCGCTTCACCGCCGAGCTGGCCGAGGCGGGCGGAGCGGGCTGCATCCTGCCCGACCTGCCCGTCCAGGAGTCCGCGCTGTGGAGGGAGCACGCCGAGAAGCACGGCCTCGCGACCGTCTTCGTCGTCGCGCCCAGCAGCAAGGACGCCCGGCTCGCCGAGATCACGAAGGCGGGCTCCGGCTTCGTCTACGCGGCCTCGCTGATGGGCGTCACCGGGACGCGTGAGTCCGTGGGCGCGCAGGCCCAGGACCTGGTGCGGCGCACCAAGGCCACCACCGACATCCCGGTCTGTGTCGGCCTCGGCGTCTCGAACGCCGAGCAGGCCTCCGAGGTCGCGGGCTTCGCCGACGGCGTCATCGTCGGCTCGGCCTTCGTGAAGCGGATGCTGGACGCCCCGGACGAGGCCGCGGGCCTGGACGCCGTACGCGCCCTCGCCGCCGACCTCGCGAAGGGCGTGCGCGGCACGGCGTGATCCATGTCCGTTCGAGCACGTAACGGACAATCCGCTCACTCGAACGGGTGGACCTGGGGCCGGGGAGGCGCGGTGCGCCTCCCCGGTTCGTTCTGCGGGATGTGAGCGAGAAGAACCGTGACGGAAAGCGCACCGCCCGCGAGCGGCTGGCGGAAGAGCGAGCGAAGCAGAAGACGGCGGAGAAGCGCCGGCGCGTGCTGATCGTGGGCGGTGCCGTCGTCTGCGTGCTGGCACTGGCCGCGGTCGGCGGTGTGCTGGCCGCGAACGCAGGCAAGGACAAGACCGACACGGCGGGCCCGGTGACGGCCCCCTCGGGTGCGAACGGCGACGACAGCCTGGCCATCCCCGTCGGCAAGGAGAGCGCCAAGTCCACCCTCACCGTGTGGGAGGACTTCCGCTGCCCGGCCTGCAAGAGCTTCGAGGACGCCTACCGCTCGACGATCCACGAGCTGACGGACGCCGGACAGCTCAAGGTCGAGTACCACCTCGCGACCCTGATCGACGGGAACATGCGCGGCAGCGGCTCCCTGCGCGCGGCCAACGCCGCGGCGTGCGCCCAGGACGCCGGGAAGTTCACCGCGTACCACGACGTGCTGTTCGAGAACCAGCCCGCCGAGACGGACGACGCGTACGCGAAGAACAGCAAGCTGATCGAGCTGGCCGGCAAGGTCGACGGGCTGGACACCGGCACGTTCAAGAAGTGTGTCGACGACGGGGCGCACGACAGCTGGGTCGCCAAGTCCCACCAGGCCTTCCAGGGCGGCGGCTTCAGCGGCACACCGACGGTGCTGCTGAACGGCAAGAACATCTACCAGGACCAGTCGATGACCCCGGCGAAGCTGAAGCAGATGGTGCAGCAGGCCGACAAGGCGTGAGGCGCGAAGCCGCAGAGGCGGAGGCGCGAGGCGCCGAGGTCTGAGGCCGTGGTGGTAGGTGGAGCAGGAGGCCGATGGGCCGCAGGGGCTTCGCGGATGTCACATCCGCACCGGAGGCCCCGTGGGTCCCGTCGGTCTCGTTATGGAGCCGTAGCCCGGGCGGGTTGCCGTACCTGCCGCCCGGCAGGGTAGCGTCGACTCCGCCATGGAAATTGCCTACATCCCCAGCCCGTCGCGCGGAGTGTACGAACTATTCGGCGTCATTCCGCTGCGCGGCTACGCGTTCTGCATCATCATCGGCGTCTTCGTAGCCGTCTGGCTCGGCAACAAGCGATGGATCGCGCGCGGGGGCCGACCAGGCACCGTGGCGGACGTCGCCGTGTGGGCCGTGCCGTTCGGTCTCGTCGGCGGGCGGCTCTACCACGTCATCACCGACTACCAGCTGTACTTCAGCGAGGGTCAGGACTGGGTCGACGCCTTCAAGATCTGGGAGGGCGGCCTCGGTATCTGGGGCGCCATCGCGTTCGGCGCGGTGGGTGCCTGGATCGGCTGCCGCAGCCGTGGGGTCCCGCTGCCCGCGTGGGCCGACGCCCTCGCACCCGGCATCGCCCTCGCGCAGGCCATCGGCCGCTGGGGCAACTGGTTCAACCAGGAGCTGTACGGGCGGGAGACGGACCTCCCCTGGGCGCTGCACATCACGTCCACGACGGACGGCCGGGTGCCGGGCTACTACCACCCGACCTTCCTGTACGAGTCCTTGTGGTGCATCGGTGTCGCGGTCCTCGTCATCTGGGCCGACCGGCGCTTCAAGCTCGGCCACGGCCGCGCCTTCGCCCTGTACGTGGCCGCGTACTGCGCGGGCCGCTTCTGGATCGAGGCCATGCGGGTCGACGAGGCCCACCACTTCCTGGGGATGCGCCTCAACGAGTGGACCTCGATCGTCGTCTTCCTCCTCGCCGTCCTCTACATCGTCCTGTCGGCCCGGCGCCGTCCCGGACGCGAAGAGGTCGTCGAACCGGGTGCCTCCGACGGGGACACCGACGACGACAGCGCCGCGGTGAAGCTGGACAAGAAGTCCGAGGACGAGGACTCCGAGACCAAGGACTCGGAGGACAAGAAGTCCGACGCTGAGACGTCCGAGGCAAAGGCGTCCGAGGCCAAGACGTCTAGGGCCAAGACGTCCAAGGCCAAGACGTCCGAGGCCGTGAAGTCCGAGGACGAGAAGGAGACGGCCGAGGCCGACTCCGACTCCGAATCCGGCTCCGGTTCCGCTGAGTCGGAGACCGCGGACTCGTCGAGTTCCGTCGAGGCGAAGGACGAAGAGGCCGAGTCGGCGGCGAAGAAGGCCTGACCTCAGTTCGTACGTGGAGGGGGCGTCCCGAGCAGTCGGGGCGCCCCCTCCACGTGTGTGTGCACGGCTAGCGGCGGCGGGCCAGTGCCAGGGTGCGGTGGGCCGCCGCCACCACCGCCGCGTCGATGAAGCGGCCGTCCGGGAGTGCCTGGGCGCCGGAGTGGGTGGCCGCGGCCTTGACGACCGACTCGGCCGATTCGATGTCCTCCGGGGTCGGGAGGTAGGCCGTCTCGATCACCGGGAGCTGGCGGGGATGGATGGCCGCACGGCCGAGGAAGCCGAGCGCGCGGCCGTGGGCGCAGGACGCGGCCAGACCGGCGAGGTCGCGTACGTCGGTATGGACGGACTGGGGAGGCGGGGCGAGACCGGCCGCGCGGGCCGCCAGGACCACTCGGGAGCGGGGCCAGTCGAGGCCCGCGTCGTCGCGTACTCCCAGGTCGGCCCGGAGGTCGGCCTCGCCGAGCGCGATGCCGCGCAGTGCGGTGTGGGCCGTGGCGATCGCGTAGGCGTGCTCGACGGCGAGGGCCGATTCCAGGAGGGCGTACAGGGGGAGGTGCGGGGCCCTGTCCGCCGCACGTACGACCTGGGCGGGGGTCGTGACCTTGGGCAGGCGGATGCCCGCGAGGCTCGACAGGGGCGGGAGCGCGGCGAGGGTCCGGAGGTCGGCGACGGACTCCGGGCTGTCCAGGGCGTTGACGCGCACGTGCACCGGCACCGGGAGCGGGGACGGCTCGGACAGGAGGTCGGCGGTGGCGGCGCGGGCGTACTCCTTGCGGTCGGGGGCGACCGCGTCCTCCAGGTCGACGACGACCACGTCGGCGCCCGCGACCAGGGCCTTGGCCACCACTTCGGGGCGGTCGCCGGGGACGTACAGCCAGGTGAGAGCGAAAGCGTCGGTCGCTCCGGTGGCGTCGGTTGCTTCCGTGGTCACAGCGCGCCCTCCGATCTGAGCGTGGTGATCTCGGCCTCCGTCAGGCCGAGTTCGGCGAGGACGGTGTCCGTGTCGGCGCCGTGCGGGCGGCCCGCCCAGCGGATTCCGCCGGGGGTCTCGGTGAGGCGGAAGAGGACGTTCTGCATGCGCAGCGGGCCCAGTTCGGGGTCGTCGACGGTGGTGACAGTGTCGAGGGCCGCGTACTGAGGGTCCGTCATGACATCGCGTACGTCCTGGATGGGGGCCACCGCCGCCTCCGCCTTCTCGAACTCCGCGATGACCTGCTCGCGGGTGTGGTCGGCGATCCACGATCCGACCGCCTCGTCGAGGACGTCCGTGTGGCGGGCCCGTTCCGCGCCGGTGGTGAACCAGGGTTCGGCGGTCAGGTCCGGGCGGCCGACCAGACGCATCACGCGTTCGGCGACCGACTGGGCCGAGGTCGAGACGGCGACCCAACTGCCGTCCGCGGTGCGGTAGGTGTTGCGGGGCGCGTTGTTCTGGGAGCGGTTGCCCGTGCGGGGCTGGACGTGGCCCAACTGGTCGTACCAGAGCGGCTGCGGGCCCAGCACCGTGAGGATCGGCTCGATGATCGCCATGTCGACGACCTGCCCGCGGCCCGTGCGGTCGCGGGCGGCGAGGGCCGTCATCACCGCGTACGCCGTGGCCAGGCCCGCGATCGAGTCGGCGAGGCCGAAGGGCGGGAGTGTCGGCGGGGCGTCCGGTTCGCCGGTGATCGCGGCGAAACCGCTCATCGCCTCGGCGAGCGTGCCGAAGCCGGGGCGGTGCGCGTACGGGCCGAACTGGCCGAAGCCGGTGACGCGGGCCAGGACCAGGCGGGGGTTCGCTGCCGAGAGCTCCTCCCAGCCGAGGTCCCACTTCTCCAGGGTCCCGGGGCGGAAGTTCTCGATGATCACGTCGGCGGAGGCGGCCAGGCGGAGGAGGGTGGTTCGGCCGCCGTCGGTGGAGAGGTCCAGCGTCATCGTGCGTTTGTTGCGGCCGAGGAGTTTCCACCACAGGCCGATGCCGTTCTTCGACGGGCCGTGGCCGCGGGACGGGTCCGGTCTGCGCGGGTGCTCGACCTTGATGACCTCCGCGCCGAAGTCCCCGAGCATCGTGGCGGCGAGGGGGCCGGCGAAGAGGGTCGCGAGGTCGAGGACGCGGAGGCCGGTGAGGGGTGCCGGTGCGGTCACGGCGGTGTGGGTCATGGGTGGGGGGACTCCTGGTGGGGGTGGGGGAGGGGCCGTTCGGTCAGGCGGTCGGGCGGGTTGCCAGTTGGGCTGTCAGGTCGGCGAGGGTGTCGAAGCCCGTGCCGTTGAAGTCGCCGATGGATGTGGCCAGTCGGTTCTTGAGCGGGGTCGTCCAGCGGGACGGGATCGCCTCGCGGGCGCCCGCGAGCAGGCCCGTGATCGAGCCGGCCGTCGCGCCGTTCGAGTCCGTGTCCCAGCCGCCCGATACGACACGGCAGATCGAGGCCGTGAAGTCGCCGTCCGCGTGGGTGAGCGCGGCGGCGAGCAGGGCCGTGTTGGGGATGGCGTGGACCCAGTGGTACGCGGCGTGAGTGGCGTGCAGTTCGTCGACCACCGCCTCGAAGTCCCGCTGTTCCGTGGCCAGTTGGATCGCGTGGCGGACGGCTTCGGCGAGGCGGGAGTCGGGGGGTACGACGGTGAGGCCCGTACGGAGGCAGGCGTGGATGTCGCTCGTGCCGGTGGCCGCCTCAGAGATGGCCGCCGCCGTGAACATCGCCGCGTAGACGCCGTTGGCGGTGTGGGTGAGGGTGGCGTCCCTGTGGGCCTGTTCCGCGGCGGTCGCCGGGGCGCCCGGGTTGGTCCAGCCGTGGGCGTCCGCGCGGATCAGGGCGCCGATCCATTCTCGGAACGGGTTGCGGTGCCGGGCCGTGTGCGGGGGTTCGATGCCGTCCAGGAGGTTGCGGTAGGCGACTCGTTCCGCGGTGAACGTGCGGCCCGCCGGGAGTTCGTCCAGCCAGAGGCGGGCCACGTCCGTGGTGGTGAAGTGCTTGCCGTGGCGTTGGAGGAGCAGGAGGTTCAGGAGGGGGTAGTTGAGGTCGTCGTCCTCCGGCATGCCGTCGATGTTCTCGGCGAGGGAGGTGGTCGCGGAGCGGCGGTTCCAGGGGTGGGTGGCTTTGAGGTCCGGGGGGAGGCCTCGTTCTGTGAACCAGGTGGTCAGGGGCCAGTTGCCGGTGGCTTTGGCCAGTGCTCTGATGCCGTCCAGGGGGAGTTTTTCCACTGGCTTGCCGAGTAGGCAGCCTGCGGCTCTGCCCAGCCAGGCGGCTTCCAGGCGGGGGTGGAGTGTGGTGGGGGTGAGGGACGCTTTTTCTTCCCCAGACCCACCCCTTCCCGAAACTGGGGGCGCTGCCCCCAGACCCCCGGAGCTGCTGCTGGGGTCCGCTGTGCCCACCCGTTCCGCCCTTGCGGAACGCCTGCCCACAGCGGTGCAGAGGGGGTCCTCTGCCGTTGTGGGCCAGTTGGGGCATAGGGCCCGGATCCTGGGCAGGGCTGTTGGTTCCTTGTCCTTCAACCTGCTTGGTAGGTCCGTCAGTTCGTCCAGGAGGTCCTGGGCCAGTGCCCTTAGGTAGGGGGAGGCCGGGTGGGGGGAAGCGCCTGCTCGTTGCGGGGACTGGGGGCCGCCCGCCCTGTGCCAGCGTGACGCGATGGCCGATGGTTCTCGGCCGTCCTCCTCCGCCTGGTGGAGTTCGTGGCCCAGTAGGTCCTCCGGCTGGACCCAGGTCAGGCGCAGGAGGGGGGTCATGACAGCTCCGCGTAGGCCGTCTCGTGGGTGCGGCGGCGGGCGGTGTCGCGGGTGAAGATCTCGCGGGTCACCTCTGTGAGGGTCGTCGCGGGGGCCTGCAGGTCCAGGCGGCTGGACTCCGCGACCGTCTTGGCCCAGTCGGGCGGGATCTCCGCACCGAGGGCGCCCGCGAGAGCCCCGGACATCGTGGCGATCGAGTCGCAGTCGCGGCCGTAGTTCACCGAGCCCAGGACCGCGTGCCGGTAGTCGCCGCGGGCGATCAGCAACATGGCGAGAGCCACCGGGAGTTCCTCGATGGAGTGGATGCGGGAGGGGCGGCGGGCGCCCAGGGACGGGGCGCGGTAGTCGGGGCCCACCGTGTCGTAGGGAGCCACCGCCTCGCGCAGGGGGCGTAGCGCCGACTCGAAGTCCGAGTAGCGCGATGCCGTGTCGCAGACCGTTTCGATGGCCGCCCGGGTGCCGTCCTTCGACAGGGACAGACAGGCCTCGATCACCGAGTCCGGGGTCGCACCCGGGGTGCAGGCCGCCGCCACCCCTGCCGCGAAGACGCCCGCCGCCTCTCGTCCGTACGACGACTGGTGGGCGCCCGCGATGTCGAGGGCCTCGGCGTACGCGCCCGCCGGGTTGGCCGCGTTGACCAGGCCGACCGGGGCCATGTACATCGCCGCACCGCAGTTGACGATGTTGCCGGTGCCGGCCTCGCGGGGGTCGACGTGGCCGTAGTGGATCCGTGTCACCAGCCACTTCTCCGCCAGGAAGATCCGGTGGAGGGGGAGGGCCTCGGCCTCCAGCTCCGGGATCCAGCGCGGTGTCGTCATCAGGTCGGGGACCAGGTGGTCGGCGACGGCGTACGCGTCCAGGTGGTCGCGGACCTTCGCGTACACCCGTACCAGCGCGTGGGTCATCAAGGTGTCGTCGGTGACGTGGCCGTCGCCCTTGTGGTACGGGGCGATGGGGCGGGCCGTGCGCCAGTCGTCGCCGTTCCAGGGGCCGACGATGCCGTGGACCCGGCCGCCGTGGCGTTCGGCGATCTGCTCGGGGGAGTAGCCCTCGACGGGGCCGCCGAGCGCGTCTCCGACGGCGGCCCCTACGAGGCTGCGGGTGATCCGTTCTTCCAGGGTTGCGGGTGCGGTGGGCGTCATGTCCGAATCATCCCCCTGAGAGGGCCAGTTCCGTGGCTGCCAGCAGTTCGGCGAGTTCCACCAGGTCTGTGCCCGTCAGACGGGGGAGCGCGCAGCCCGAGAGCGTGCGGCACGCGTCTCGCCAGGACGCCGGGATCGCCGTGCCGCCGCCGATCGCGCCGGTCAGCGCGCCGACGAGAGCGGGGGCCGAGTCCGCCACCCGCGACAGACACGCGGCCGCGGGTACCGCCTCGGCGATCCGGCCGTGCGAGGCGGTCGCGAGCGCGAGGGCCACCGGGACGGTCTCGGCCGCGGCGATGCCATAGCTGTAGACGTGGTCGACGATCTGGTGTTCCAGCAGCGGTACGAGGCTGAAGGCGCTGTCGGCCTCGCGGGCGAGCGTCAGCGCGTGGCGGGCGTTGCGGCCGATCTCCGTGGACTCCGGGAGTTCGGCGAGCGCGGCTGCCACGCAGGTGTCGGCGTCCTCGCCGGCCAGGGCGAGGGCCAGCGCCGCCGCCATCGCTCGGGCGCCGTGCACGCCGTCGCCGTCCTGGGTGTAGCGGGCGTCGAACTCGGCCAGTTCCGCGGCGAGTTGAGGGTCCCCGGCGTGGGCCACGGCCAGTACGCAGGCCCGTACGCAGGCCGCGTCGTCGAAGTAGTGGGGGTTGTCGTGGCCGGTGGCGGGTGGGCGCAGGCCGGTGGCGAGGTTGCCGAGGCCCGCCCGTACGGAGATGCGGGCGCGCAGGGGGAGTACGGCCGACTCGACCTCGGGGGCGCGGTCCGCCGCCGCGGCTACCTCGCTGGCGATGGCGTTCCAGGAGAGGTCGATGGCCGCGCGCATGCGGCGTTCTCGGCTCAGGTCGCCGAGTGCGCCGGGGTCGGTGGCGCGCAGGACCGCCTCCGCTGCGAAGGCCGCCCATTCGGCGTCGTCCGAGGGGCCGAGGCGGAGGGGTTCCGGGGGTTGGTTCAGGGCGATGGGGACGGGGAGGGTGGTCGTCGCGTTCTGTTCGGCGAAGGTGTCCAGTTCTCGGGTGAGGCGTCTGGTCCATTCGGGCATGCGGGCGGCTCTGTGTCTGGCTGCGGGCCAGCCGGCGGCGTCGCCTGCGGCTAGGCCGAGCAGGAGGCCTTCGATTCGGCGGTGGGTGTTGGTCCGGGTTGTGATGTGCGGGTCTGTGGGGGCTGGGTGCGCAGTTCCCCGCGCCCCTGAGGGGGTGGTGGGGGGCCGGGGTGTGGTGTGCGGGTCGGTGGGGGCTGGGTGCGCAGTTCCCCGCGCCCCTGGGGGAGTCGTGGGCGTCCGGGGTGTGGTGTGCGGGTCCGTCGGCGCTGAGTGCGCAGTTCCCCGCGCCCCTGAAGGGGCGGCCGGGTGTGCCGTTCCCCGTGTTCCTGAAGGGGCGCCCTCGTTCGGGTCGTTCAGTAGTTCTGGTTTCACTGGGGTACCTCGTCCTCGTCCGGGGTCAGGAGGTCCGCCACGTCGAGGATGTGGTGGCCCTGCATGGATGGGAGGCAGCTGCCTTTTGCCGGGCCGATTGCCGCTGACCAGGTCGGGGGGATCGATGAGACGCCCTTTGTCGCGCCGGCCAGGGCGCCCGCCACCGCTGCCGTGGTGTCGGCGTCGCGGCCCATGTTCACGGCGGTCAGGACCGCTTCCGTGAAGTCGCCGTCGGCTGCCGCGTACGCGCCGAAGGCCAGGGCGACGGCCTCGGGGGCGAGGTCGGTCCAGGGGTAGCCGCCGATGACGACGGCCGAGCGGACGGCGCGTTCGCCGCGGTGGGCGCAGGCGACGGCACGGCGCAGGGAGCGGGCCGTCCAGGAGTCGTCGGGGATCACCGCCAGGGCCGAGGCAACCACCACCATCGTCGGGGCGCCCGCCATCGCCGCGGCCACGCCCGCCGCGACCGCCTGGCCGCCGTAGATGCCCTCGCCGTCGTGGCTCACCGAACCGTCGATGGCCACCAGACGGGCGGCCTCCGCGGGGCGGCCCGCCGCAAAGACGCCGAAGGGGGCCGCGCGCATGGCGAGACCGTCGCTCCAGGCGTGCCGGTGCTGGGCGGAGATCGGGGCGGCCAGGCCCCGCCGCAGGTTCTCCAGCGTGCCGCGCTCGCTGAAGCCCGCGCCCCGGAAGGGACCCTCGTCCAGGTCGGCGATCCACTGGTGCCAGGCCACCTCCACATGCCGGGGCGTGAGCGCCGAGCCGTGCCGGGCCAGGAGCAGCCCGGAGAAGATCGCGTACTCCGTGTCGTCCGTGCCGGCCGGAGTCTCGGTCACGTATCCCGTGATGCGGCCCCAGCGTGCGCGGATCTCGGACGGCTTCATGTTCTCGGCGGGCGCCCCCAGCGCGTCCCCGACGGCGAGTCCCAGCAGCGCGCCGCGCGCCCGGTCGCGGAGACCGGCGGCGCCCCCGGGGGCCGGGACCGAGGGAACGCAGGCAATCGAAGCCATGACGGTGCCTCTCCATCGCGGGGTCCCGGAAGGTCTGAGGGACCCTTTGCGGATCTGTCCCCACCAAGTGGTTCGGCGGAGCCTCGCGCGGCCCAGCGTCACCCGGTCGACATTTGTGCGCAGGTCCCTACGGATGAGCGAAGAGCGGTGAAAGCCCAGGTAAGTACGGCCTTCCTTGCTGGCGAGCGTGAAATTTCGGGCGTAGCTTGGGTGTTATCCAAAAGTAGAAACAGTCCAAGTGGCACAGCTCAAACAGCATTTCGGGAGACCCAGGCATGGCCATCATCGAGACCGAGGCGACTCTTCACGAGGCGCACCGTGACAACCACACGCACCGGGACGTCAGCGGCGGCTGGCTGCGCCCGGCCGTCTTCGGTGCGATGGACGGTCTGGTCTCCAACCTGGCGTTGATGACGGGTGTGGCGGGCGGTGCCGTCTCGCATCGGACGATCGTCATCACCGGGCTCGCGGGGCTGGCCGCCGGCGCCTTCTCCATGGCGGCCGGCGAGTACACCTCCGTCGCCTCGCAGCGCGAGCTCGTCGAGGCCGAACTCGACGTCGAGCGGCGGGAGTTGAGGAAGCACCCCAAGGACGAGGAGCGTGAGCTCGCCGAGCTGTACCAGGCGCGGGGCGTCGAGCCCGACCTTGCCCGTGAGGTCGCCCGGCAGCTGTCGAAGGATCCCGAGCAGGCCCTGGAGATACACGCCCGCGAGGAGCTGGGCATCGATCCCGGTGACCTGCCCTCGCCGAGCGTCGCCGCCGTGTCGAGCTTCGGCTCGTTCGCCCTGGGCGCTCTGCTCCCCGTACTTCCCTACCTGCTGGGCGCGAGCGCCCTGTGGCCCGCTCTGCTGCTCGCGTTCCTCGGGCTCTTCGCGTGCGGTGCGATCGTGGCCAGGGTGACCGCGAAGTCCTGGTGGTACAGCGGACTGCGGCAGCTCGCGCTGGGCGGCGCCGCCGCCGGTGTGACGTACGCCCTGGGCACCCTGTTCGATACGGCCGTAGGATGACCCCCGCGCCGTCGAGTCGAGCAGCTATGCAAGGGACTGCATAAGTAGTCGTTACTCGGCGGTTTCGAATCCTTAACCACTGGGCATGAGCCGTAAGCGCTGCGGGCAATGAAGCCTGCACAGCATTTGAAGCGTTGGGCGACGTTGCCTGCCGCGATCGGGCCGACGGTCATTGATCTGTCCGAAAAGGTCCCCTTGTTCAGCCGCCACGAGCGGCCTTCGCCGCGACCCGCGGCGTCCGCATGTTGGAACGCCGTATCCGGTTCCCGAGAACGGCTCCATCATGTAACCTGCACGAAATTTTGCACCTTTCGCAGAGGGCCAACGTCGTCCCTCGGCACTTGCATATGCCACGACGACGACGGGAGAGCCGATGCGTACGCCGCGCCAGCCGTCCCAGCACTCCGCGAATGGCCAGAACTGGTCCTTCATGGATGCTCGCCCTGCCGCGCAGGGGATGTACGACCCGCGCAACGAGCACGACGCCTGTGGCGTCGGCTTTGTGGCCACCCTCACCGGTGAGGCGAGCCATGCGCTGGTCGAGCAGGCGCTGACCGTGCTCCGCAATCTGGAGCACCGCGGCGCGACCGGCTCGGAGCCCGACTCCGGCGACGGGGCCGGGATCCTTTCCCAGGTGCCCGACACCTTCTTCCGCGAGGTGGCCGAATTCGAGCTGCCCGAGGCGGGCTCGTACGCGGTCGGTATCGCCTTCCTTCCGGAGGACACCGCCGACGAGGCCGTCTCACGGATCGAGACGATCGCCGCCGACGAGGGTCTGACGGTCCTCGGCTGGCGCGAGGTCCCGACCGCCCCCGAGCTCCTCGGCGCCACCGCCCGCTCGACGATGCCCCTCTTCCGTCAGGTCTTCGTGACGGACGGATCCAGCCAGGGCATCGACCTCGACCGCAGGGCGTTCGTGCTGCGCAAGCGCGCCGAGCGCGAGGCCGACGTGTACTTCCCGTCGCTCTCCGCCCGGACCATCGTCTACAAGGGCATGCTGACCACCGGCCAGCTGGAGCCCTTCTTCCCGGACCTGTCCGACCGCCGCTTCGCCTCCGCGATCGCGCTCGTGCACTCCCGGTTCTCCACGAACACCTTCCCGAGCTGGCCGCTCGCCCACCCGTACCGCTTCGTCGCGCACAACGGCGAGATCAACACGGTCAAGGGCAACCGCAACTGGATGGTGGCCCGCGAGTCCCAGCTCGTCTCCGACCTGTTCGGCGACAAGGGCCTCGACCGCGTCTTCCCGATCTGCACGCCCGACGCCTCCGACTCCGCGTCCTTCGACGAGGTGCTCGAACTCCTGCACCTGGGCGGCCGTTCGCTCCCGCACTCCGTGCTGATGATGATCCCGGAGGCGTGGGAGAACCACGACTCCATGGACCCGGCCCGCCGCGCCTTCTACCAGTTCCACTCCACGATGATGGAGCCCTGGGACGGCCCGGCCTGTGTCACCTTCACCGACGGCAAGCAGGTCGGCGCCGTACTGGACCGCAACGGTCTGCGCCCCGGCCGCTACTGGGTCACCGACGACGGCCTCGTCGTGCTCGGCTCCGAGGTCGGCGTCCTCGACATCGACCCCGCGAAGGTCGTCCGCAAGGGCCGCCTGCAGCCCGGCCGCATGTTCCTCGTCGACACCGTCGAGCACCGCATCATCGAGGACGACGAGATCAAGGCCGGCCTCGCTGCCGAGAACCCGTACGCGGAGTGGCTGGAGGCCGGCGAGATCGAGCTGGAGGACCTCCCGGAGCGTGAGCACATCGTGCACACGCACGCCTCCGTCACCCGCCGCCAGCAGACCTTCGGCTACACCGAGGAAGAGCTGCGCGTCATCCTCGCGCCGATGGCCAAGTCCGGCGGCGAGCCCCTCGGCTCCATGGGCACGGACTCGCCGATCGCGGCCCTGTCCGAGCGCCCCCGTCTGCTCTTCGACTACTTCACCCAGCTGTTCGCGCAGGTCACCAACCCGCCGCTGGACGCCATCCGCGAGGAGCTCGTCACCTCGCTGCGCTCCTCCCTCGGCCCCGCGAGCAACCTCCTGGAGCCGACCGCCGCGTCCTGTCGCAGCGTCACCCTGCCCTTCCCGGTGATCGACAACGACGAGCTGGCCAAGCTCATCCACATCAACGCCGACGGCGACATGCCGGGCATGAAGGCCGCGACGCTGTCCGGTCTGTACCGGGTCTCCGGCGGCGGCGACTCGCTCGCCGCGCGCATCGAGGAGATCTGCACCGAGGCCGACGCCGCCATAGAGAACGGCGCCCGGCTGATCGTCCTCTCGGACCGTCACTCCGACGCCGAGCACGCACCGATCCCCTCGCTGCTCCTCACCGCGGCCGTCCACCACCACCTCATCCGCACCAAGCAGCGCACCCAGGTGGGCCTGCTGGTCGAGGCCGGCGACGTCCGAGAGGTCCACCACGTGGCCCTCCTCATCGGCTTCGGCGCCGCGGCCGTCAACCCGTACCTCGCGATGGAGTCCGTCGAGGACCTCGTCCGGGCGGGCACGTTCCTTCCCGGCATGGAGTCCGAGCAGGCCATCCGCAACCTGATCTACGCGCTCGGCAAGGGCGTCCTCAAGGTCATGTCCAAGATGGGCATCTCCACCGTCGCCTCCTACCGCGGCGCCCAGGTCTTCGAGGCCGTCGGTCTCGACACGGCCTTCGTCCAGAAGTACTTCATCGGCACGGCCACCAAGATCGGCGGCGTCGGCATCGACGTCATCGCCAAGGAGGTCGCCGCCCGCCACGCGAAGGCGTACCCGGCCAGCGGCATCGCGCCCGCGCACCGCGCCCTCGACATAGGCGGCGAGTACCAGTGGCGCCGCGAGGGTGAGCCGCACCTGTTCGACCCGGAGACGGTCTTCCGCCTCCAGCACTCCACGCGCACCCGCCGCTACGACATCTTCAAGAAGTACACGGACCGCGTGAACGAGCAGTCCGAGCGCCTGATGACGCTCCGCGGCCTGTTCGGCTTCAAGTCCGGCCGCGAGCCGATCTCCATCGACGAGGTCGAGCCGGCGAGCGAGATCGTCAAGCGCTTCTCCACCGGCGCCATGTCCTACGGCTCCATCTCCAAGGAAGCCCACGAGACGCTCGCCATCGCCATGAACCAGCTGGGCGGCAAGTCCAACACCGGTGAGGGCGGCGAGGACGCGGACCGTCTGTACGACCCGGCGCGCCGCTCGTCCATCAAGCAGGTCGCCTCCGGCCGCTTCGGTGTGACCTCCGAGTACCTGGTCAACGCGGACGACATCCAGATCAAGATGGCCCAGGGCGCCAAGCCCGGCGAGGGCGGCCAGCTGCCCGGCCACAAGGTCTACCCGTGGGTCGCCAAGACCCGGCACTCCACCCCGGGTGTCGGTCTGATCTCCCCGCCGCCGCACCACGACATCTACTCCATCGAAGACCTCGCCCAGCTGATCCACGACCTGAAGAACGCGAACCCGCAGGCGCGGATCCACGTGAAGCTGGTCTCCGAGGTCGGCGTCGGCACAGTCGCCGCGGGTGTCTCCAAGGCGCACGCGGACGTCGTCCTCATCTCCGGCCACGACGGCGGTACGGGCGCATCGCCCCTGACCTCCCTCAAGCACGCCGGTGGCCCCTGGGAGCTCGGCCTCGCCGAGACCCAGCAGACGCTGCTGCTCAACGGCCTGCGCGACCGCATCGTCGTACAGACCGACGGCCAGCTGAAGACCGGCCGTGACGTCGTCATCGCCGCCATGCTCGGCGCCGAGGAGTTCGGTTTCGCGACCGCGCCGCTCGTCGTCTCCGGCTGCGTCATGATGCGCGTCTGCCACCTGGACACCTGCCCGGTCGGCATCGCCACGCAGAACCCGGTGCTGCGCGACCGGTACGCCGGCAAGGCCGAGTACGTCGTGAACTTCTTCGAGTTCATCGCCGAGGAGGTCCGCGAGATCCTCGCCGAGCTGGGCTTCCGCACGATCGAGGAGGCCGTCGGCCACGCCGAGCACCTCGACGTGGAGCGGGCGGTCACCCACTGGAAGGCGCAGGGCCTGGACCTGTCCCCGCTCTTCTACGTGCCGGAGCTGCCCGAGGGCACTCCGCTCCACCAGGTCATCGAGCAGGACCACGGCCTGGAGAAGGCGCTCGACAACGAGCTGATCAAGCTCGCCGCCGACGCGCTCGCCGCGGACTCCGCCACCGGTGCCCAGCCGGTGCGCGCGCAGGTCGCGATCCGCAACATCAACCGCACGGTCGGCACCATGCTCGGCCACGAGGTGACGAAGAAGTTCGGCGGCGCGGGCCTGCCCGACGACACCATCGACATCACCTTCACCGGTTCCGCGGGCCAGTCCTTCGGCGCCTTCCTGCCGCGCGGTGTGACGCTGCGCCTGGAGGGCGACGCCAACGACTACGTCGGCAAGGGCCTCTCCGGCGGCCGGGTGATCGTCCGTCCCGACCGGGGCGCCGACCACCTCGCCGAGTTCTCGACGATCGCGGGCAACACCATCGCGTACGGCGCGACCGGCGGCGAGCTGTTCCTGCGGGGCCGTACCGGCGAGCGCTTCTGCGTCCGCAACTCCGGCGCGACGGTGGTCTCCGAGGGCGTGGGCGACCACGGCTGCGAGTACATGACCGGCGGTCACGCGGTCGTGCTCGGCGAGACGGGCCGCAACTTCGCGGCCGGTATGTCGGGCGGCATCGCGTACGTCATCGACCTGAACCGCGACAACGTCAACGTCGGCAACCTCGGCGCGGTCGAGGAGCTCGACGACACCGACAAGCAGTGGCTGCACGACGTCGTGCGCCGCCACGCCGAGGAGACCGGCTCCACGGTCGCCGAGAAGCTCCTCGCCGAGTGGGCCGTGTCGGTGGAGCGCTTCAGCAGGATCATCCCCAGCACGTACAAGGCAGTGCTCGCCGCCAAGGACGCCGCCGAGCGAGCCGGTCTCACCGAGACCGAGATCACCGAGAAGATGATGGAGGCGGCGACCAATGGCTGATCCCAAGGGCTTTCTCAACCACGGCCGCGAGGTCGCCAGGACCCGTCCGGTGGACGTGCGTCTCAAGGACTGGAACGAGGTCTACGTTCCGGGCTCGCTGCTCCCCATCATCCCCACGCAGGCCAGCCGTTGCATGGACTGTGGCATCCCGTTCTGCCACAACGGCTGTCCGCTCGGGAACCTCATCCCCGAGTGGAACGACTACGCGTACCGCGAGGACTGGTCCGCCGCCTCGGAGCGCCTGCACGCCACGAACAACTTCCCGGAGTTCACGGGCCGGCTCTGCCCCGCCCCGTGCGAGTCGGCGTGCGTCCTCGGCATCAACCAGCCCGCCGTGACCATCAAGAACGTCGAGGTCTCGATCATCGACAAGGCGTGGGACAGCGGCGACGTCGCGCCCCAGGCGCCCGAGCGGCTCTCCGGCAAGACGGTCGCGGTCATCGGCTCCGGCCCGGCCGGCCTGGCCGCCGCGCAGCAGCTCACCCGGGCCGGCCACACCGTGGCGGTCTACGAGCGCGCCGACCGCGTCGGCGGCCTCCTGCGCTACGGCATCCCCGAGTTCAAGATGGAGAAGCGGCACATCAACCGCCGCATCGAGCAGATGCGCGCGGAGGGCACCCGCTTCCGTACGGGCATCGAGATCGGCCGCGACCTCAAGGCGACGGACCTGCGCAAGCGGTACGACGCCGTGGTCATCGCGGCCGGCGCGACCGTCTCCCGCGACCTGCCCGCCCCCGGGCGCGAGCTGAACGGCATCCACTTCGCGATGGAGTACCTGCCGCTCGCCAACAAGGTGCAGGAGGGCGACTACGTGGCGCCCCCGATCACCGCCGAGGGCAAGCACGTCGTCGTCATCGGCGGCGGCGACACGGGCGCGGACTGCGTGGGCACCGCCCACCGCCAGGGCGCGGCCTCCGTCACGCAGCTGGAGATCATGCCCCAGCCGGGCGAGGACCGTGCTCCGCACCAGCCCTGGCCGACGTTCCCCATGCTCTACAAGGTCACCTCCGCGCACGAGGAGGGCGGCGAGCGGGTCTACTCCGTCTCCACCACCCACTTCGAGGGCGACGAGGACGGCAACGTGCAGTGGCTGCACCTCGTCGAGGTCGAGTTCATCGACGGCAAGCTGACGCAGAAGGCGGGCACCGAGCGCAAGATCCCCGCCCAGCTCGTCACCCTCGCCATGGGCTTCACGGGCACCGACCAGGAGAACGGCCTCGTCTCCCAGTTCGGCCTCGACCTGGACGAGCGCGGCAACATCGCCCGCGACGCCGACTTCGCGACCAACATCCCCGGTGTGTACGTCGCCGGTGACGCCGGGCGTGGTCAGTCCCTCATCGTGTGGGCCATCGCGGAGGGCCGCTCGGCCGCCCGCGGTGTCGACCGCTTCCTGACCGGGGAGAGCGAGCTGCCGGCGCCGATCCGGCCCACGGACCGCTCCCTCATGGTCTGATCCTTCATGGTCTGACGCTCCACCTCAACAGACGTCCCGTACAAAGGCGTACGGAACTGAACGCGGCGCCTGCCTTTTGTCCCCGACCGGACGATGGTGGGCGCCGTGGTGCGTCTTGGGTCTTTTTCTCGCCCCCGCCGCCCCTACCCGTCCCGTCCCTGGGGGCTGCCGCCCCCAGACCCCCGCTATCGGCCTGAACGGCCTCGTCCTCAAACGCCGGACGGGCTGAGTGTGTCGGCCCGGGCTGCGAAATCTTCAGCCTCTCCGGCGTTTGAGGAGCGGGGGTTCGGGGGCGGAGCCCCTGAAAAGGGACGGGAATGGGTAGGGGCGGCGGGGGCGAGGAATGGCTTTAGCCGACCTTGTACGTCACCCCGTACACCTTCCACTCCAGCGGCGTGCGAAGGCCCAGGTTGCCGTCGTACAGGAACCTCCGCTGGGCCGTGTCCACGCGGGTCGTGTTGCGTTTTTCGGACTTCATGGTCTCGCGACGGGTGTCGAGGAAGATGTCGAGGTAGCTCTGCTCGTCGCCGCCCTCCGCGGGGGTGTCGGCCTCGGCCATGGCACGCTCGCGGATGCCGTGGAAGCCGGGATCGCCGGGGCCGTGCATGACCATGGCGTCGTAGTAGATGAACTGGCCGAGGGCACCCAGGCCGTCACTCTTGGCGAGGCGGACCGCCGGGTCGAAGTAGATGCGGTCGCGCTGGGAGTCCTGGACGCGCTTGAAGGCGTCCTTCTGCGCCTCCTCCTTCCAGGCGGCGGTGAAACCGGGGTCCAGGCCCTCGTGGGAGTCCGAGCCGTCGACGGAGCGAAGGGCCGGCAGATACGGCTCCAGGGCGTTGTCAGGATGGGACTCGGTGTACAGCTCGACCAGCTTGAGTAGGTCGTGCGTGCCGGTGGTGAAGCCGATGATCCCGGCGGTGTAGCCACGGCCGTCGCCTATGTCCTCGATGTAGTCGTACTGGGCGCGCCAGTCGAGGCTGGAGTTCTCGGCGCTCGACACGATCCGCTGGGCCAGCTCCTTCATCTTGGGGGAGTCCAGGTCGGCGGCCGACCCGGAGGAGGACGAGGAGGACGAGGCCGACGGGGAGGATTTCCGGGCGTCCGAGGGCCCGTCGTCGCCCTTCTGGTCGGGCACGGCGAAGTACACCGTCACCGCGACGAGAGGGACGGCGACGAACATCAGACGGCCAGCGCGTTTCATGGGCAAAGAGTACGATCGGCCCGGAGTGCCGTGCCGCATCGGGTGGAGAAACCAGTGAGCGTCGGGGGAGGACCTGTGAGCGCGGAAGAACTGGCGCTGCTGCGGGCGGAGTTGGGCGCCCCACCGCCGGAGAGCTTCGGATCGCTGGACGACACACAGGCCCGGACTCTCACGCTGGCACTGCGCCGGGCCCGGGAGCGCCGGGCATCCGGGCTGAACGAGGCCGTCGAGGACGCCCTGACCCTCGTACCGGCCCTGACCAGGGAACCCCTCCGCCGGATACTCTTCCGTTAGCCAGGAGACCCCTCCCGCATGGACACACTGCGCAGCAGGGCCGAGATCCTCAAGCTCGCCCGCCTGCTGGATGTCGAACCACGGCAGCTGGCGTTCCTCGAAGAGCTGCCCGCCGAGGACGTACGCGCCTTCCGCGAGAGATCCGTCGCCGCGCTCTTCGACGACGCCCCCGGAATCCTCGACCGCATCGCCGCGAAGACCAAGCTGCTGCCCGCGGGTATCGCCGCCGCCATCTCGCAGAAGGCACTCGGGCCGCAGCTCGCCGCCGCCCTCGCCGGACGCCTCGAACCCGGCCGCGCCGCCGACATCATCGAGCGGCTCCCGCCCGAGTTCACGGCCCGCTGCTGCCACCACGTCGACCCGCGCCGGATCGCCGGGATCATGGGCAGACTGGACGACGACATCGTCGTACGGATCGCCCTCGTCCTCGCCGACCGCCGCGACCACCTCACGATGGGCCGGTTCGTCGGGCATCTGCGGGACTCCGCGCTGCTGCGGATCCTGCCGCGGCTCGACGACACGACCCTGCTGCTCACCGGCTTCGTCATCGACCATCCCGAACGGCTCGGCCACATCGTCGAGCTGCTGGGCGAGGAGCGGCTGACGTCGGTCATCGGGTCCGCCGCCGACCGCGGGCTGTGGCCGGAGGCCATGGCCGTCGCGAGCATGGCCTCCGGTGAACAGCGGGCCCGCATCGCCTCCCTCACCGCCGCCCAGCCCGAGGCCCGGCTCGACTCCCTCGTCCGTACCACCGCCGAGCAGGACCTGTGGGAGTCGCTCCTGCCGATCGTGGCCGCGCTCGACGAGGACGAGCTGCGGGCCGTCGCCAGGCTGCCCTCGCTGCGAGACCGCGCGGTGCTCGACGGGCTCGTCCGCGGGGTGGTGGCGACCGGGCTGTGGGCGGAGTTCCTCCCGATGGTGGCGGCCCTGCCGCCGACCGCCCGGCGGATCGTCGCCAAGGCCGCGGGGACGCTCTCCGATCCCGACCTCGACGCGCTGGCCGTCGGCGTGGAGAAGGAGGACCTGTGGGAACTGGTGTTTCCGCTGGTCGAGTTGATGGGTGACGGGGCCCGGCGGCGGCTCTTCGAACTGCCGGCGTTCCGGGAGCGGGCGGCCGGTTAGGCTCATCCGGTCGGATCATGGCCGGAAGGAGCCCGCATGGCCGGGATCAGCCTCACCAAGGTGGAGGAGACCGCGCCCGCGCTGGTCAGCCTCTACAAGAGCGCGGGGGTCTCCCTCACCAAACACGGACTGAGCGGGCAGCGGGCCGCCGTCTATCTCGTCGTCGACTACTCGGGGTCGATGAAGCCGTACTACGCCGACGGCAGCGTGCAGGCGCTCGCCGACCGTGTGCTCGGTCTGAGCGCGCACTTCGACGATGACGGGACCGTGCCGGTCGTCTTCTTCTCCACGGACGTCGACGCGGTGACCGACATCGCGCTCGACAGTCACGCGGGGCGGGTGGAGCGGATCGTCGCCGGGCTCGGACACATGGGCAAGACCAGCTACCACCTGGCGATGGACGCCGTCATCGACCACTACCTCGACAGCGGCTCCAAGGACCCCGCCCTGGTCGTCTTCCAGACCGACGGCGGCCCGATCAACAAGCTCGCCGCGGAGCGGTACCTGTGCAAGGCCGCGAAGCTGCCCCTGTTCTGGCAGTTCATCGGCTTCGGGGACCCGTCCAGCAAGCAGTTCGACTTCCTGCGCAAGCTCGACGACCTGGCCGTTCCGGGGAAGCGGGTCGTGGACAACGCCGGGTTCTTCCACGCCGGTTCGGATCCCCGCCGGGGTGTCTCCGACGGTGAGCTGTACGACCGGCTGCTGGGCGAGTTCCCAGGGTGGCTGTCGGCGGCTCGGGCCGCGGGGATCGTCGAATGACGGTGCGGGCCGGCAGCCCCCACCGGCCCGCGGCCGAATCGGGAACCTGACCAACCCCTTTGGCTTCGCAGAACCCCGTGCCACTCTGAACGGAGCCTATGGGGAGGGCCACGGATGGACGCGCGGAGCAACGGGAGAGCGGCACAGACGGGCAAGGGCGAGAAGGTGGCGGACTGGGCCGACGGACGGCTCGGGATCTACTCCCTGGCCAAGACCCAGATGCGCAAGGTGTTCCCGGACCACTGGTCCTTCATGCTGGGCGAGGTCTGCCTCTACAGCTTCCTCATCCTGATCCTCACCGGCGTCTACCTCACCCTCTTCTTCGAGCCCAGCGCCGCCGAGGTCGTCTACAACGGCTCGTACGAACCCCTCAATGGCATCATCATGACCAGGGCGTACGAGTCCACCCTCGACATCAGCTTCGACGTGCGCGGCGGACTGCTGATCCGGCAGATCCACCACTGGGCGGCAATCGTCTTCGTCGCCGGAATGCTCGTCCACATGATGCGCGTGTTCTTCACGGGCGCCTTCCGCAAGCCGCGCGAGCTGAACTGGCTGTTCGGCTGGACCCTGCTGTTCCTCGGCATCATCACCGGCCTGACCGGCTACTCGCTCCCCGACGACCTGCTCTCCGGCACCGGCCTCCGCTTCGCGCAGGGCGCGATCCTGTCGGTGCCGATCGTGGGCACGTATCTCGCGTTCTTCCTCTTCGGAGGGGAGTTCCCGGGACACGACATCATCTCCAGGCTGTACCCGATCCATGTCCTCCTGCTGCCCGGGATCATGCTCGGCCTGGTCGTCGCCCATCTGATCCTGGTCTTCTACCACAAGCACACCCAGTACCCCGGGCCCGGCCACGAGCAGAAGTCCGTGGTGGGCATGCCGTTCATGCCGGTCTACATGGCCAAGGCCGGCGGCTTCTTCTTCCTGGTCTTCGGCGTGCTGTCGATGATGGGCGCGATCGCGACGATCAACCCCGTGTGGGCCTTCGGGCCCTACCGTTCCGACCTGGTCACCACCGGCGCCCAACCGGACTGGTATCTCGGCTTCTCCGAAGGGCTGATCCGGGTGATGCCGGGATGGGAGATCAACGCCTGGGGCCACACCCTGCAGTTGGGCGTCTTCATCCCCTTCTCCCTCTTCCCGCTGATCATGGTGGCGATCGCCGTCTACCCGTTCATCGAGGCGTGGATCACCGGGGACAAACGCGAGCACCACATCCTGGACCGGCCGCGCAACGTCCCCACACGCACGGGGCTCGGCGTCGCCTGGCTGAGTCTGTACGGCGTACTGCTGATCGGCGGCGGCAACGACATCGTGGCCACGCATCTGCATCTGTCGATCAACTCGATCACCTGGTTCGTACGGATCGCCTTCTTCGTGGTCCCGGTGATCGCCTTCATCATCACCAGACGCGTCTGCATGGGGCTCCAACGCAGCGACCGCGACAAGGTGTTGCACGGCAGGGAGTCCGGCGTCATCAGGCGGCTGCCGCACGGCGAGTTCGTCGAGGTGCACGAACCCCTCACCCCGGCCCAGCGGTTCACCCTCACCCAGCACGAGCAGGACCCGCCCTACGACCTGGGCCCGCTCGTCGACGCGAACGGCGTCGAGCGGAAGGTCAGGCCGTCCCAGCGGCTGCGCGCCCGTCTCGCCAGTGCCATGTACGGGCAGAACGCGCAGATCCCCAAGCCGACCGTCGAGGAGTACCGCGAACTCACGAGCAGCGACGACCACCATCACTGACACCCCTGAGCCCTTCAGCTGCTGAAGGGCTCAGCTACTTGAGGACCAGCTCGCGGCATTCCCCGGGAGTGCCCCAAGCCGTGCGCAGCGCACGGGCCTTGGTCAGCCACAGGGACAGGTCGTACTCCGCCGTGTAGCCGATCGCGCCGTGCAGTTGCAGCGCGGTACGGGCCGTCGTGTACGCCGCCTCGCAGGCCGTGACCTTGGCGGCGGCCACGTCGGCCGGGTCCATGGTCAGGGCCGCGCCGAAGAGGAGCGGGCGCGCGAACTCCAACGCGACCTTGGCGTCGGCCAGTCGGTGCTTGACCGCCTGGAACGAGCCTATGGGGACACCGAACTGGCTGCGCTGCTTGACGTACGCCACGGTCCTGTCGAGCAGGGTCAGTCCCACGCCGAGCGCCTGCGCGGCCGTCGCGAGCCGGGCCCAGGTCAGGGAGTGGGCGGCGGCTGCGGTGACTTGGGGGCCGGCTGCGAGGAGTTCGCCGCCGTCCTCCTCCAGCCTGGTGAGGCGGCGGGCCGGATCCATGGACGTACGGACCGGTCCGTGCTCCTGCCTCTGCCCCTGCCCGTGTCCGTGTCCGTGCCACTGGGCCAGCCTCAACTCGCCGCCGCCCTCGTCGTCCTCGCCGCCTTCGACCGCGAGGTGGAGGGTGGCCGCGTCTCCGTCCAGTGCGTACGAGCCGTCCAGGGCCACCGTCGCGATCGTCTCCCCGGATGCCAGGCCCGGCAGGAACCTCTTCGCCAGGCCCGGTTCCGTCAGAAGTGCGGGCGCCGCCACCGTCTCCACCAGCGGGCCCGGTACCGCGTGCCGCCCCAACTCCACGAAGGCGACGGCCAGTTCGACGGGGAGCGGCCCGACACCCTCGTACGCCTCGGGGACCGCCAGCGCGAACACTCCCGCGTCTGCGATACGGGACCACAGGGCCCGCCCGGCCGTATGGTCGCCGGAGCTCCACGACCGTACGACCGACGGGGTGTCCGCCGCCGTCAGCAGGGCGTCCAGCGAGTGGGCGAAGGCACGCTGTTCGTCGTCCAGGAGGAAACGCATCAGCGACGTCCCTTCGGCAGGCCCAGGAGGCGTTCGGCGATGATGTCGCGCTGGATCTCGTTCGTGCCCGCGTAGATGGGACCGGCGAGGGAGAAGACGTACCCCTCGGCCCAGCCCTCGCGCTCCTCCTCGCCCGTGCCCGTCAACTCGCCCTCCCCGCCCAGGAGATCGAGCGCCGTCTCGTGCAGCGCGATGTCGTACTCGGACCAGAAGACCTTGTTCAGGCTGGACTCCGGGCCGATGGGCTCGCCGTCGAGGAAACGGGAGGCGCCCGCGTACGTGAAGAGCTGGTAGGTGCGGGCGCCGATCACCGCGTCGGCCACCCGGTCGCGGGTGAACGGGTCCCGGCCGCGCGCCCGCCAGAGCGCGGCCAGGCGGTCGGCCGAGGCCAGGAAGCGGCCGGGGGAGCGGAGGGTCAGGCCGCGCTCGTTGCCCGCCGTCGACATGGCGACCCGCCAGCCCTGGCCGGGCTCGCCGATCACGTCCTCGTCGGGTACGAACACGTCGTCCAGGAAGAGTTCGGCGAAGGCCGGCTTCCCGTCCAGGCGGCCGATCGGGCGGACGGTCACGCCCGGCGCGCGCAGGTCGAACATCAGGTAGGTGAGGCCCTGGTGGGGCTTCGGGGTGTCGGGTTCGCTGCGGAACAGGCCGAACGCGCGGTCGGCGAACGCGGCCCGCGACGACCACGTCTTCTGCCCGCTCAAGAGCCAGCCGCCGTCCGTACGCACCGCCCTGGACCTGAGGGAGGCGAGGTCGGACCCGGCCTCCGGCTCGGACCAGGCCTGCGCCCACACGACCTCGCCGGAAGCCATCAGGGGCAGGACCCGGGCCCGCTGCTCCTCCGTGCCGTGGTCGAAGAGGGTCGGCGCGAGGAGGTTGATGCCGTTCTGGCCGACCCGGCCCGGCGCGCCCGCCGCGTAGTACTCCTCCTCGAAGATCAGCCACCGTACGAGCCCCGCGTCCCGTCCGCCGTACGCGGTCGGCCAGGACACCACCGACCAGCGGTCCGCGGCGAGTTCGGCCTCCCACGCGCGGTGGGCGGCGAAGCCCTCCTCGGTCTCCAGGGAGGGCAGCGGCGGCGACGGGACGTGCGCGTGCAGCCAGGCGCGCGCCTCGGCGCGGAAGGCGTCCTGGTCGGCCGTGAAGTCGAGGTCCATCAGCGGCGATCCTTCCCTAACAAGTGTTTGGTAGGTTAGCGTGGCGTCATGACAGGCGTCGAGAGTCCGGCATACGTGCCAGGGCACGGGCTGCTGAAGGGACGCACCGCCGTGGTCACCGCCGCGGCGGGCGCGGGCATCGGCGGGGCCACCGCGCGCCGCTTCCTGGAGGAGGGCGCGCGCGTGCTGATCAGCGACGCGCACGCACGACGCCTCAAGGAGTACGAGGCCGAGCTGGCCGCGGAGTTCGAGGGCGTCTCGGCGCTCGCGTGCGACGTCACGGACGAGGCCCAGGTGCAGGCGCTCTTCGACGCGGCCGTGCGGCAGCACGGGCGGCTCGACATCGTCGTCAACAACGCAGGTCTCGGCGGGACTTCGGACCTCGTCGACATGAGCGACGAGCAGTGGTCGAAGGTGCTCGACGTGACGCTGAACGGCACCTTCCGCTGCACGCGCGCGGCCCTGCGGGCCTTCCGGGATGGCTGGCAGGGTGACGAGGCCGGGCCGGGTGACGAGGGTGACGAGAGCGGGCGTGGCGGTGTGATCGTCAACAACGCCTCGGTCGTCGGCTGGCGCGCCCAGGCGGGGCAGGCGCACTACGCGGCGGCGAAGGCGGGGGTCATGGCGCTGACCCGGTGTGCGGCCCTGGAGGCCGCCGCGTTCGGCGTGCGGGTCAACGCCGTCTCGCCGAGCCTCGCCATGCACCCGCACCTGGTGAAGGTGACGACCCCCGAACTGCTGGAGGAGCTGACGGCCCGCGAGGCCTTCGGGCGGTACGCCGAGCCCTGGGAAGTGGCCAACGTGATCGTCTTCCTGGCGTCCGACTACTCCTCGTACATGACCGGAGAAGCGGTCTCCGTCAGCAGCCAGCGGGCCTAGGACCACAATGGGCCCGTGCCTCCTACGAAGAAGAAGCCCCAGGTGACCGCCGCGCCCGCCCGCCGCCGCGAACTCCTCGACACCGCCGCCGAGGTCTTCGCCGAGCAGGGCTACAACGCCACCACCGTCCGTAAGATCGCGGACCACGCGGGCATGCTCGCGGGCAGCCTCTACTACCACTTCGACTCCAAGGAATCGATGCTGGAGGAGATTCTGCGGACCTTCATGGACGAGCTGTGGGACGGGTACGACACCGTCCTGGATGCCGAGCTCGGCCCGCGCGAGACGCTGGAGGCCCTGGTCACCGAGTCCTTCCGGGAGATCGACCGGCACCGCGCGGCCGTCGCGATCTACCAGCGGGAGTCCAAGCACCTCGTCGCGCAGGAGCGGTTCGCGTTCCTCGCCGAGTCGCAGCGCAAGTTCGAGAAGACGTGGCTGTCCACGCTGGAGCGGGGCGTGGCCGGCGAGGTCTTCCGGGACGACCTCGACATCCGGCTCACCTACCGGTTCGTGCGCGACACGGTGTGGGTCGCCGCGTCCTGGTACCGGCCCGGCGGACAGCACAGCCCGGAGGAGATCGCCCGGCAGTACCTGTCGATGGTCCTGGACGGAATCGCCGTACGTACATGACCCACCGGACCTGTTGGATCTGTTGGATCCATTGGACCCACTGAGGAGTTCGAGGAGTCGTCATGGCCGAGGCCTACATAGTCGAAGCGGTCCGTACCCCCGTGGGGCGCCGGAAGGGTGGCCTCGGCGGGGTCCATCCCGCTGATCTGGGCGCGCATGTGCTGAAGGCCCTGGTCGAGCGGTCCGGTGTCGATCCGGCCGCCGTCGAGGACGTCGTCTTCGGGTGTCTGGACACCGTCGGGCCGCAGGCCGGGGACATCGCGCGGACCGCCTGGCTGGCGGCCGGGCTGCCCGAGGAGGTGCCCGGGGTGACGATCGACCGGCAGTGCGGGTCCTCGCAGCAGGCGGTGCACTTCGCCGCGCAGGGTGTCCTGTCCGGCACCCAGGACCTGGTGGTGGCGGGAGGCGTCCAGAACATGACGCAGATCCCCATCGCCTTCGCGTCCCGCCTGGCCGCGGAGCCGCTGGGGCTCACGGAGGGGCCGTTCGCGGGGAGCGAGGGGTGGCGGGCGCGGTACGGGGACCGGCCCGTCAACCAGTTCTACGGCGCCGAGTTGATCGCCGAGAAGTGGGGGATCAGCCGGCGGGACCAGGAGGAGTTCGCCCTGCGCTCGCATCAGCGGGCGATCCGGGCGATCGACGAGGGGCGTTTCGAGCGGGAGGTCGTGCCGTTCGGGGACGTCGCCGTGGACGAGGGACCCCGGCGGGACACCTCGCTGGAGAAGATGGCCGGGCTGAAGCCGGTGGTGGAGGGCGGCACCATCACCGCCGCGTGCTCCTCCCAGGTGTCAGACGGCGCGGCCGCGATGCTGCTCGCCTCCGAACGGGCCGTACGCGAACACGGGCTCACGCCTCGGGCGCGGGTTCACCATCTGTCGGTCCGGGGCGAGGATCCGATACGGATGCTGTCGGCACCGATCCCGGCCACCGCGTACGCCTTGAAGAAGGCCGGGATGTCCATCGCCGACATCGACCTCGTCGAGATCAACGAGGCGTTCGCGCCTGTGGTGCTCGCCTGGCTGAAGGAGACCGGGGCGGATCCCGACCGGGTCAATGTCAACGGGGGCGCGATCGCTCTTGGGCATCCGCTGGGTGCCACGGGGGTGAAGCTGATGACCACGTTGCTGCACGAACTGGAGCGGACGGGCGGGCGCTTCGGCTTGCAGACGATGTGCGAGGGCGGGGGACAGGCGAACGTGACGATTGTTGAGCGGCTTTAGGTTGCTCGATCGGGTGCGGGTGCGGGTGTAGGTGCCGGGTGCGGTGGGGTGTGGCTGGTCGCGCAGTTCCCCGCGCCCCTAAGAGTCTGAAGTGCCCGGCACCGGCAGTGTGCCCAGGGTTGCCCTCGCCTCCGCCATCACCCGTTCCACCAGCTCCGCGCACGACGGCAGGTCCTCGATCAGGCCTGCCACCTGGCCCGAGGCCATCACGCCGAGGTCTGTGCGGCCCTCGACCATTGAGGCGCGCAGGAGCATCGGGGTGTTGGCGGCGAGGAGGACCTGGCTCCAGGTCAGGTTCTTGCCGTGTTTCATTGCCAGGCCGTCGCGGATCAGCTGGGGCCAGGTGAGGTCCGAGAGCTTTCGGAAGCGGGCGGCTCGGCGTATCGCCCGGGTCAGTGTTCGCGTACGGCCCGCCTCCTCAAGGGAGTCGACGAGGTCCGTGCGGAGCATGCGGTGGGGGAGGCCGTCCACGGCTGTCGTCACCGTCACGTCCTTCACCGTGGCCGCGAGGTACCGGGCCTTCACCGCGTCCGGGACCGTGGAGTCGGAGGTCAGGAGGAAACGGGTGCCCATGGCGATGCCCGCCGCGCCGTACGCCAGGGCCGCGACCAGGCCCCGGCCGTCGAAGAAGCCGCCCGCCGCGATCACCGGTATGTCGACGGCGTCCACGACCTGGGGGAGGAGGACGGTGGTCGCCACCTCGCCGGTGTGGCCGCCGCCCTCGCCGCCCTGCACGATCACCGCGTCCGCGCCCCAGGCCGCGACCTTCTCGGCGTGACGGCGGGCCCCGATGGAGGGGATGACGACGACGCCCGCGTCCTTGAGCTCGGCGATCAGCTCACGGGAGGGCGCGAGCGCGAACGAGGCGACCTTCACGTCCTCGTCGATGATCAGCCGGACGCGGTCGCGGGCGTCCCCCGCGTCCGCACGCAGGTTCACACCGAACGGCGCGTCCGTACGGGACCTGACCTCCCGGACCGCCTCCCGTAGCTGGTCGAGGGTCATCGTCGCCGACGCCAGGATGCCCAGTGCTCCCGCGTTCGCCGAGGCGGAGACCAGCCGCGGGCCCGCCACCCAGCCCATCCCGGTCTGCACGATCGGGTGCCGGACGCCGACCAGTTTCGTGAGCGCGGTCTCCATCAGCCCGGCACCTCACGGTCGCGCAGCCCCTGCGGGTCGATGACCTCGCGGATCAACTCCAGCTCCGCTGTGGTTGGTTCACGGGTGTACGGGACCTCGTCCGGGATCGTCGGCGCGAACCCGGTCGCCGCCAGGACCTCCTCGACCGTCACCCCCGGATGCAGCGAGGCGAGCCGCATCGAGCGGTCCGGGGTCGCGAAGTCGAACACTCCCAGGTTCGACACCACCCGGGGGATGCGGTGGAAGCGGGTCGCCGTGGGACCGGCCGCCGCCGCGCTGTCGTACCCCACCCCGCTGATCATGTCGACCTTCTCCACGAAGACCCGCGTCGAGTGCTTGGGCACCCAGTAACTCACCGGGTTGTTCAGGGTGTTGACGGGCGCGCCCCGCACCCCGAGCAGCTGCCGGGCGGGCCGCTCCCAGTCGCCGATGCAGGAGATGTTCTGGTTGCCGAACCGGTCGATCTGGCTCGCGCCCATCATCACGTGCCGACGCCCGCCGGTGACCATCGTGAGATGCCTGCGGTAGGGCAGCCACCCTTCGGGCGTGCCGTCCGGGCCGACCAGCATCGCCTCGCCGTCGGTGAGCAGGAGCTCCGGGGCGAAGGTCCGCCTGGCGAGCCGGGCGCCGACCGAGGGGACGGCACCCATCGGGCTCGCGAGCACCTCGCCGTTGTCCCGCCACGCCTCGGCACAGGCGATCACGCAGTACTCGGCGCGGGTGGGCGGGAGGAGCGGACTGCGGGTGGGCGAGGGAGGAGAGGGCCGGGTCGCGTCCGTCATCGCCGCTCCTCGTGCCAGGCCTGTGCGGCCGACTGGTAGGCCTTCTCGTCCCCGTACAGGAACCGCTCGGTGAACTCGGGCCACGGTGTCGTCGCGTACAGCTTCTGGAAGGGCTCGTCGCGGTCGTGGTCGGGGACGCAGGAGGTGGGGTGTGCGCCGCTGGGTGTCTCGACGACTCCCGTGACCGAGTGCCGGTTGACGAGGAGGGTCTGCGGCACTGCCTCGTCGAAGCGGTCCACGAGCCGCTCGCAGGAGACGTACGCGTCGTCCGCGGCCTCGCAGAAGAGGTCGTCGAAGTACGGGTCAGGGCCCAGATACTGGCCGTTGCCCGACCGGTCCGCGCGGTTGACGTGGACGAGGGCCGCGTCCATGTGCAGGGCCGGCATGGCGACGAAGGTCTCCCGGATCCCGGTCGACGGGTCCTCGTACGGCGAAGTGACCGTCCGCAGGCCGGGGTTGACCCGCATCACGTCCGAGCCGATGCCCGCCCTGACCGGCATGAACGGCAGCCGGTTCGCGGCGGCGTGCAGCCCCCACATGAACATCGCCTCGTCGACCTCCGTCAACTCGAAGGCCCCGCTCTGCCGGGCGGCACGGAAGTGCGGCTCCAGGGGGATCGAGTCGAGCGTCACGAAGGCCGCGACGAGCTTGCGGATCCGTCCCGCGGCGGCGAGCATCCCGACGTCCGGGCCGCCGTACGACACGATCGTGAGGTCCGTGACCTGGGAGCGGAGCAGCGCTCTCACCAGGGCCATCGGTTTGCGGCGCGAGCCCCAGCCGCCGATGCCGAGGGTCATCCCGCTGCGGAGCCGGGAGACGACCTCGTCGGCCGTCATCGTCTTGTCGCTCATTCCGTACCCCCTCCTTCCCGGTCCTTCCCGAACGTGTCCCTGACCCGGTCGCCCACCCCCGCGAGGTTCGCCTCGAACGTGAAGCCCTGCTCGAAGCGGTAGCTGCGGCGCACGTCCACGGGATCGATGCCGTTGATCGCGGCCTTGGCGAGCCGGATCAGCTGCCCGTCCTTGCTCGCGATGGAACGGGCCAACTCCAGGACGGCGGCACGTAGTTCGTCGCGCGGCACGACCCGCCACACCGATCCGTGCCGGTGCAGCTCGGCCGCGGTCGCTGTGCGCGAGGTGTAGTACAGCGCGCGCATCAGATGCTGCGGCACCAGCCGGGCCAGATGGGTGGCCGCGCCCAGGGCGCCCCGGTCCAGCTCGGGCAGGCCGAACGTCGCGTCCTCGCTCGCCACGATCGCGTCCGCGTTGCCCACCAGGCCTATCCCGCCGCCCAGACAGAAGCCGTGCACCTCCGCCACCACGGGCACCTCGCACTCGTACACCGCGGCGAAGGCGTCGGCGCAGCCGCGGTTGGCGCCGAGCAGCGCGCTGCCGCCCTGCGCCTGTATCTCCTTGATGTCCACGCCCGCGTTGAACCCCCGCCCCTCGGCGGCCAGCACCACACAGCGGACCTCGGCGTCGCGGCCCGCCGCGCGCAGGGCGTCGGCCAGCTCGAACCAGCCGCGCACCGGCAGCGCGTTCACGGGCGGGAAGTCGACCGTGACGACGGAAATCCCCTTTTCCGGGGACGAGGTGGAGACACCCATCAGCTCATCAGCTACCTTTCGACCAAACATTTGTTAGGTGCGCCAGTTGTGAAGGTAACAGCGAACACCGACGAGTGGGAGGCCCTGTGGACAAACGGCTCGTGGTGGTCACGGGCGGCACCCGGGGCGTGGGCGCCGGCATCGCCCGCGCGTTCGTCGAGGCGGGTGACGAGGTCGTGGTCTGTGCCCGCAGACCCCCCGAAGTGCCGGTCGACGGCGTCGAGTTCGTCCCCCTCGATCTGCGGAACCCACCGGCCGTACGCGCCTTCTTCGATGGTCTGCCCCGCGTCGACGTCCTGGTCAACAACGCGGGCGGCGCCCCCTACCGGCTGCTCGCGGAGACGGACGCCGAGCGGCACGCGCGCGTGATCGAGCTCAACCTCACCGCCCCGCTGACGGCGTCCCTGGCGGCGTACGAGCAGCTGAAGCGCGCACGTGGCTCCGTCGTGATGATCGGTAGTGTCAGCGGGACCCGACCCTCGCCCGGCACCGCGGCTTATGGAGCGGCCAAGGCGGGCCTGGAGAACCTCGCGCGCTCGATGGCCGTGGAGTGGGCGCCGGACGTACGCGTCAACACCCTCGTCGTGGGGATGGTCCGCACCGAGCTGTCCCGCCTCCACTACGGGGACGAGGACGGCATTGCGGCAGTCTCCCGCACCGTCCCCATGGGGCGGCTCGCCGAGCCCCTGGACGTCGGTCGGGCCGCAGTCTTCCTCGCGTCGGACGCCGCCGCGTACATCACCGGGGCCGGCCTCCTCGTGCACGGCGGGGGCGAGCGGCCCGCCTTCCTGGACGCGGCGACCGCCAACAAGGAGAAGTGAGAACCGCCTTCAAGGACAAGTGGGAGGAGAAACGGGATGACTGCAGGCACCGGAATCTGCGACGGGCGGGTCGTGATCGTCACGGGTGCGGGACGCGGGCTCGGGCGGGCGCACGCGCTCGCCTTCGCGGCGGAGGGCGCGCGCGTCGTCGTCAACGACCTGGGCGTCGGGCTCGACGGTTCGCCCGGCCCCGACAGCCCGGCCCGGCAGGTCGTCGAGGAGATCACGGCGGCCGGCGGCGAGGCGGTGGCGCACGGCGGGGACATCGCCACGACCGAGGGCGCCGCATCCCTCGTACGCGCGGCCGTGGACGCCTTCGGGCGGCTCGACACGCTCGTCAACAACGCCGGGTTCCTGCGCGACCGGATGCTCGTGAACCTCGACGAGGACGACTGGGACGCCGTCATGCGAGTCCACCTGAAGGGCCACTTCCTGCCGCTGAAGCATGCCGCCGCGTACTGGCGGGCGGAGGCGAAGGCGGGGCGCGTGCCGCAGGCGCGGGTCGTCAACACCAGTTCCGGAGCAGGGCTGTTGGGGTCCGTCGGGCAGGGCAACTACAGCGCCGCCAAGGCCGGGATCGTGGGGCTCACACTGGTGGCCGCAGCCGAGATGGGGCGCTACGGAGTCCAGGTCAACGCCATCGCGCCCGCCGCGCGGACCCGGATGACCGAGGGCACCTTCGCCGAGACGATGGCGGCACCCGACAACGGCTTCGACGCGATGGCGCCCGGGAACGTGTCGCCGCTCGTCGTCTGGCTCGGCTCCGCCGCGAGCGCCGGCGTCACCGGCCGCGTCTTCGAGACCGAGGGCGGACGCATCACCGTCATGGAGGGCTGGCGGCCCGGCCCGAGCACCGACAAGGGCGCACGGTGGACCCCCGCCGAGGCCGGCGACACGGCGCTCAAACTGCTCGCCGAGGCACAGTCACCCCAGCCGGTCTACGGAGCGCAGTAGTGCGATCGGCGTACGACACCTAGGAGGACGACGCGCCGGGAACCCTTTGACCGCGCACCCCGTGCTCGCGAGGATGCCCAGCAGGGCGGGCCGGGCGGAGGTGGCTCAGGTGGAGTTCGTAGGGCGAACGGACAGCCTCGCGCTCCTCGCGGCGGCTCGCGAGCGCGCCCGCGCGGGACACCCCCAACGCGTACTCGTCGAGGGCCCGGCCGGCATCGGCAAGACCGCCCTCGTACGCCGCTTCCTGCGCGACGACACGCATGTGCTGTACGGGGCGGGGGAGGAGGCCGAGTCGGAACTGGCCTTCGGAGTACTGGAGCAACTGCTGGGCCGAGACGGCACCGGCGACGGTGCCGGCAGTGGCCCCCGGCTCGGGACCGGGACCGGGATCGGGGCCGGTGGCAGGCGCTGGGCGGACGCGCACGCGGCCGGGGCGGCCCTGCTGGAGGCCCTGGACGAGGCGCAGGGAGCAGGCGGCGCCCCGGACTCCGACGACCGGGCCACGCGCGGCCCCGATACCCCGAACACCTCCGCTCTCGACGCCCCGAGCACCCCCGCCCCCGACGCCCCAGGCACATCCGCTCCCGACACCCCCGCCTTCGCCCCCGACGCTCCCGACACCCCCATCGCCCTCGTCCTCGACGACGCCCAATGGGCCGATCACCTCTCCCTCCAGGCCCTGACCTTCGCCGTGCGCCGCCTGCGGGCCGATCGCGTGCTCGTGCTCGTCGTCGTGCGGGACGCCGAGGACCCGCGGCTGGCCGAGGGGCTGCGGAGGCTGTTCACGGCGGACGACGCCGTACGCGTACGGCTCGACGGCCTCGGGCCCGCCGAACTGGCTGAGCTCGGCGGTGGGATGGGCGTACGGGGACTCACCGCACAGGCCGCCGCACGGCTGCACGCGCACACCGCCGGCAACCCCCTCCATGTGAAGGCGCTCCTGGAGCAGGAAGGAGCCGGACTCCTGGAGGCGCTCGGCGAGCCCGGTGTGACGCCGCCCGCCCCCAAGTCGTTCACCGCCCTCGTGCTGGCGAAGCTCGCCGCCTGCTCACCGGCCGCCGACGCCCTGGTCTGCGCGGCTGCCGTACTGGGCACGCACTGCACGCCGGCCGACGCCTGGGAGGTCGCGGGCGCGGACCTGCTCGACGAGGAACGCAGAGCCGCCGACGTCCTCACCGCACTCGAAGAGGCCGTCCACACGGGCCTGTTGACCGAGGCCCCGGGCGATCCGGTGATCCGCTTCCCGCACCCCCTCGTACACGCCGCCGTCTACCACCAGCTCGGCCCCTCCCGCCGCGCGGCCCTGCACCTGAGCGCCGCCCGCACCGTCCGGGACCAGGCACACCGGCTGCGTCACCGGGCGCTCGCCGCGGCCGGTCCCGATCCGGAACTCGCCGCCGAACTCGCCTCCCTGGGACGGAAGTTCGCCGCCGAAGGCGCCTGGGCGAACGCGGCCGGACAGCTGACGGCCGCCGCACGGCTCGGCCCGGAACCGGCGGTGTACGAGCAGTACACCCTCGAAGCCGTGGAGTGCGCGCTGCTCGCCGGGGACGTGCCGGACATGGGTGAAGTCGCCCAGCGGATCGCGCAGTTCACCCCAGGCGGCTGGCGCAGCTATCTCCTGGGACGGCTGAGCCTGTACGACCTGGACCGGGCCGAGGCACTGCTCACGGACGCCTGGCACCGGTGCGATCCGGCGGACGAGCCCGTCCTCGGGGCACGTATCGCGGGCCAGTTCGCCGCCCTGCACGGCAGCATGTCGCACGGCGCGGAGATGGCCGAGTGGGCCGACCTCGCGATCCGCCTCGCACCCGACGACACGGCCACCGACATGATCCGCGTCCTGCGCCTCAACGGCCTCGCCATGAGCGGCCGGGCCCCGCAGACGCTCGCCGCACTCGCCCCGCTGCCCGACCCGGCGCTCGCTACCCCCGCCCAGCTGGAGGAACTCCTCGGCCGCGGCACCCTGCGCGAGTGGACCGGCGACCTCACCGGCGCCGTACGGGACCTGGGCGGGGTCTTCGGCGCCTGCCACGGGCGCGCCGCCTCGTTCCGGGTGGTCGCCGCGACCGCGCTCGCCTCCGCCGAGTACCGCGCGGGCCGCTGGGACGACGCGATCGTCCACACCGACCTCGCACTGTCCCTGGCCGCCGACACCGACCAGCCGCACATCGCTCTGTACTGCAGGATGCTCGCCGCCCAGGTGCACGCGGTGCGGGGCGCGTTCGCCAAAGCGCAGGCACACGCGCGCGTGGCCCGCGTCTACGCGGCCGGCGGCCACGTGAACCCCGCCCTGTGGGCCGCGCTCGCCGAGGCCCACCTCGCCCGAGCCCAGGGCCGGCCCGAGGACGTCCTCGCGGCCCTGGGGCCCCTGCTCGCCCTCGCCCCGCGCGGCGACCTGGAGGAGCCCGGCACGGTCCCCTGGGCGGACCTGCTCGCCGAGGCCTGGGCAGCCCTGGGCGACGAGAAGCGCGCAGTCCAGGCCCTCGCCCCGTACGAGGTCCTCGCCACCCAGCGCGGCCACCACGGGGCGCTGCTCGTCGCCGCCCGGGCCCGCGGCACCCTGGAGGCCGCGCGCGGCGACACCGTGGCCGCCGAGCGCGCCTTCCGCTCCGGCCTCAAGCACGCCGTACACGTCGAGGCCCCCTTCGACCGCGCGCTGCTGCACCTCGCGTACGGCGGCTTCCTGCGCCGAGCGGGCCGCCGCACCCGCGCGGGCGAGCAGCTGCGCACCGCCCGCGACCTCCTCGTACGCCTCGACGCGCCGCCCGATCTCGGGCGCTGCGAACGGGAGTTGGCGGCCTGCGGACTCGGGCCCGCCGGGTCCGCGTCCGAGCGGGAGCCACGGACCCGTGGGGCGGCACTGCTCACGCCCCAGGAACTGGCGGTCGCCCGTCTCGTCGCGTCCGGGCTCACCAACCGGCAGGTGGCACGCGAACTCGTCATCAGCGTCAAGACCGTCGAGTACCACCTCGGCCGGATCTTCCCCAAGCTGGGCGTCGATTCCCGTACGCGGCTCACGGCGGCGCTGGCGGCGGACGAGCCCGGACCGGGGCCCGGACGACCGGGGCCCGGACACGCACCCTAGGGATTCCCCCGGGGCGCATCCCGGGGCGCTCCGACTCCCCCTGTCCGTACCGTCGGTCGGACCTTCGCGGAAACAGTCGCGAAGGGAGCAGTAACCAACGGGGGATGAACAAATGCCGGAGAACACCCATCGAATGGTGACCGACGTCCCGCATGCCAAGGTGCGGGCCGTCACCGAGCGCGTCGTCCAGGAACTCACGCTCGCCGCCGACAAGGTCGCCGCCCACTACGCGGAACCCGCCAAGTACCCACTGCCCGCGGACAGGACGGCCGCCGAGCACCTCGTCGCGCGGCGCTTCGACAGCCTCACCGACGAAAGGAAGAAGAAGGCGTCGGCCACGGTCCTCGCCGACCTCAAGACCGGTGCCGTACGGACCCGGCGGCTCGGTGACCTGGCCCGAGTCGACCTGCGCTCGCCCGCCTCGGTGGACACACAGGTCAAGCGCCTCGGCTTCCCCGAGCGGCTGAGGTTCCCGGCCGACGAACTCAGGAAGCCGCCGACTTCCCTCCTCCCCGAGGAGTCGGCCCCGCAGGGCCTGGCCGCCGTACCGGCCGCCCTGCACAAACTCGAACTGCGCATCCACCGGGTGAAGTGCCTGGACGAGACGTCCGAGTGGGGATCCGACGAGATCCATCTCGCCGGGACCAGCGTGGACGAGAGCGGCGACACCCTGAAGATCGGCCAGTTCAAGGTCCGCAGCTTCGACGACGGCGACGTCAAGGTGTACGACCCGCCGCGCCGCTTCCACTGGTTCGGCCTCGACGAGGGCACCAAGTACCCGAAGTCGTACTTCGTCACGCTGGTCCTCGCCGAGGTCGACTGGGGCGGCCTCGCCGACTACGTGGGCGCACTGCTCGACTTCATCAAGAAGAAGGTCACCGCCTACCTCGCCGCGGCCATCGGGGGCGCGATCGGCGCCTCCGGCGGGCCGATCGGCATCCTCATCGGGATGGCCGTCGGCGCGGCCGTCGGCTGGGTCTTCGACCAGCTCAAGGGCCTCTTCGGCGACGAGGTCTTCAAGCCCGTCACCGTCAACGCGGTCATCCCCTCCCTCACCGGCCGCTGGGCCGGCCGCCCCTTCACGGCCCCGGCGGTCGCCGACTACCGCGGCCACGGCGGCCATTACCAACTGACGTACGACTGGCGCATGTACGACTGAGTACCGGGCTGCGCGCCCGGATCAGACCTCGGGGGACACGGGGGAAACAGGGGGATGCGGGGGCCGGAAGGCCGCCGCCCGTCAACGGCACAGACGGGCGGCGGCTTTTCAGCTGCCGCGCCCCGTCAGGGGCGCGGGGAACTGCGCGACCAGCGCCCACCCGACCCGCACCCAACACCCCACCACCACCTACGTATCGCACTCCAGAACAGTCCGACAAAGCCCACACCGAGCCCGAACCCGCCCCCGCACCGGCACCCGAATCCGCTGATGACAGGTAGGACACGGGAACGACACCCTCAACGGCCCGCGCCCGCCCGGCGCATCCTGCGCACCAGGCGCGTCCGGCGTGAAGGCGTACGGCACATCGGCCGCCCCAGCCGCCCCGGTCGCCGCGACCACGTGGTCCTGCGCATGACGCCGGTCCTTCGCGTAACGCCGCCGCCCCGCCCACCCAGCCGCGGTCAGCGGCGGCTGCCGCTCGTCGTGGCGGGCCCGCGTCATGCCCTTCGTGTACGCGGTGTACGCCTGCGGGCTGGTGAACCAGGTCGCCGGGTCCTCGCCGAAGACCAGGGACCGCTTGGCCAGCACGTACCCGAACTCCTCCGGCGTGAGATAGCCCAGCTTCTGCGAGGACGCCGCGTCCTCCCGGTAGGCGTCGAGCAGCAGCCAGCCCGCGCCGAGATACGTCGTCGCCGTGTCCGTGAGGATCTCGTTGTCGCGCGTGCCGGGGAACGACAGGTCCAGACGGTGCAGATAGACGTGCATCACCTCGTGCGCGAGCGCCGCGCCGATGTCCCTGCGGTGGGTGCGGAAGCGGTCGTTCAGCTCGATGAAGTACTCGGGGCCCGCGGCCAGCTCGACGTTCGCCGCGTGCTCCATCTCGCGGAAGCTCACGATCATGCGGGCATCCGGCAGACGGAAGTGCCGCACCAGCTCGCGGGCGACCCGCTGGGCGCCCAGATGGAGATCGTCCGTGTCGCAGAACGCCACGTCGGCCGGGGCCACGCTGGTGGCGAACGTGTGGATGGTGTCGTACGAGAGCCGTCTGTACAGCGCGGTGATCGCCGCCCGCACCGTGTCCAGGTGCGGGTAGCCGTGCTCGACCGGACCGCCGTTCGCCACGTCCGTACCCCCAGAGAGGTCCTGAACCCCCATTCCACTTTAAGGGGACGCGAGCGGATTCTCCTGGGTTGGGTTGCCCGGTGGGGGAGTGAGATCCACCCTTGCCGCCCATGCGTCATGATCCTCATACTTCTGTGCGCTCTTCTGCGCGCTCAACCCCCCACGAAAGGGATCATGTTGACAAACAGGGCAGTCAGTCTCCTCAAGAGATCCGCCTTCAAGCGGGCCGCGGCGATCGGTGCCGTCGCCCTCGCGACCGCCAGCCTCCAGCCCGTCGCCGCGCACGCGGCGCCGGTGCCGGTCGTCGGCGGTACGCCCGCGGCGCAGAACGAGTTCCCGTTCATGGTCAGCCTCTCCATGGGCTGCGGCGGTGCCCTCTACAAGAAGGACGTCGTCCTGACCGCCGCGCACTGCGTGGACGGCTCGGGCAACACCACCCGGATCACCGCCACGGCCGGGGTCGCCGACCTCAACGCCTCCGGCGCGATCAAGGTCAAGTCCACCAAGGTCCTCCAGGCCCCGGGCTACAACGGCAGCGGCAAGGACTGGGCGCTCATCAAGCTCGCCCGGCCCATCAACCTGCCCACGCTGAAGCTCGCGACGAACACGCGCTACAACAGGGGCACGTTCACCATCGCCGGGTGGGGCGACACCGCGGAGAACGCGAACACCGGTTCCACGCAACTCCTCAAGGCCAAGGTGCCGTTCGTCGCCGACCGCCAGTGCAAGCGGCACTACGGCAGCCGGCTCATCGCCGGGCAGGAGATCTGCGCCGGGGTTCCGCGCGGCGGGGTCGACACCTGCCAGGGCGACTCCGGCGGGCCCATGTTCCGCAAGGACGACAGCGGGAAGTGGCTCCAGGTCGGGATCGTCAGCTGGGGCGACGGGTGCGCCCGGCCGCTCGTACCGGGGGTGTACACCGAGGTGTCCACGTTCTCCGCGGCGATAGCCCGGGCCGCGGCAACCCTTTAGCGCCTCGATCTTTCGTGACGGCTCGCCGGTTCGTCCGGCGGGCCGTTTCGGCTTGTCGGGCGCCGCCCGATCCATCCCGGCATTCCATACGGCGAACCGAATATGACGTACATCGAACCGAATCGCAATGAATTCGCAACGCGCGCGTCAAGACGTGGCTTCTGTCCGTGACGGCAATGCAAGACTGCGCGCAAGTACCGTGTGCGGAACAGGGAAGGCAACAATGGAAATCAGTCGTCGTCGATTTTCCGCGCTGGGCGCGGGAGTCGCAGCAACCACACTTTCCGGGACTCTTTCCGGGGCCACGGCAGCCCGGGCGGAAACCCCTCCGGGCAAGCCCGCGGTGCGCAATGTCGTACTCGTTCACGGCGCCTACGCGGACGGTTCCTCCTGGGCGAAGGTCATCCCGCTGCTGCAGGCGGCGGGAATGAACGTCACCGCGGTGCAGAACCCGCTCACCTCCCTCGCCGACGACGTCGCCGCCACGAACTTCGCCCTGGCCCGGCAGGACGGGCCCACGCTCCTGGTCGCGCACTCCTACGGAGGCACCGTCATCTCCGAGGCCGGGCTAGCCCCGAACGTCACCGGCCTCGTCTACGTCGCCGCCCGCGCCCCGGAGGCGGGCGAGGACTTCGCCGCGCTCGCCGCCAGGTTCCCCACCCCTCCGGTCACCCCCGGGATCATCACCTCGGGCGGCTTCACGTGGATCGGCCGTTCGGCTTTCCTGAGGGACTTCGCCAACGGCGTGCCCAGGAAAGAGGCCCTCGTGCTCTACGCGGCCCAGGGCCTGCTCTCGACCGCCGCGCCCACCACGAGCGTCGCCGCCTGGCACGAGAGGCCGTCGTGGTACGCGGTCTCGAAGGACGACCGCACCATCAATCCCGACCTCGAGCGTTTCATGGCCCGGCGTATGAATGCCACGACCATCGAGGTCGACTCCGGCCATCTGTCGCTCGTCACGCACCCGAAAGTCATCGCCGGTCTCATTCTGCGAGCCGCAGCAAATAGCTGACGCGCGACCGGTCAATTCCGCGTAAAGGATTTCAATCCGCGTACAAGAGAAGACCGTCACACCTGAGCGAGAAAAGGAGCGGGTCCGGACGCCTCCTCGAACTCCAACAGCCACACCTCGTTGGCGCCCTCCCGCAGGACCGGTCCGGGGACGTACAGGGACCGCTGCGGGCCGACGGACCAGTACCGGCCGAGGCTGAAGCCGTTGATCCACGCGAACCCCCTTGTCCAGCCGGGGAGTTCGAGACGGGCGTCCCCCGGGCCGCGTACCGTGACCGTGCCCCGGTACAGGCCGGGGGCACCGGAATCGGGAAGCGGCCGGAACGGCACCGGCTCCACACCGGCGTCGAACGCGTCGAGGCGCAGGGCCCGCGCCCGCACCCCGTGCAGATACTGCCGTTCGTGCAGTACGCCGCCGGTGATGCCCTTCGTCTCCCCGGTGCGCGGGCCGTAGTTGACCCGGCCCAGCGACTCCACCCACAGATCCACGCGCGAGGGACCGGCCACCGGCTCCTTGAGCTGCGGCTCGTCCTCGGTGAGCACTCCGGCCGGCTCCCCGTCGACGTACACCGTCGCCAGGTCCCGCAGACCGCGCACGGTCAGAGGGTACGGGCGGCGGGGCCCCGGAACGTCGACCGTGTAGCGGACCAGCCCCCGGTCGATGTCCAGTTCCTCGAAGGTCGGCGGCACGGGCCGCTCGGTCCCGGGCCCGCCGAGCGCGTCGAGCACGGCGGACAGGGAAGCCCATCCGGCCAGGTCCACGGCGGCCGGCGCCCCCAACGCAGCCGGGGCGGACGGCACTTCGGGCAGCGGGCCGTCCGTGTACGCGGCCAGCAGCGACCGGAACCGCCAGAACTTCTCCGTGGGGCGCCCGTACTCGTCGATCGGCGCGTCATAGTCGTACGACGTCACGTCCGGCTCCAGCACCCCGTCGTGCAGCGTGCCGCCGCCCCGGTTGGCACCCGCCCAGCCCGCGAAGTTCGTGCCGCCGTGCGCCATGTAGAGATTCACCGAGGCCCCGCACTCCAGGATCTCCCGCAGCGCGTCGGCGGCGTCACCGGGATCGCGTACGACATGCTCGGCGCCCCAGTGGTCGAACCAGCCGCACCAGAACTCCATGCACATCAGCGGACCCGTCGGCCGGTGCCGCCGCAGCGTCTCGAAGGCCACGCGCGCGTGCGACCCGAAATTCGCGGTCGCCAGGACGCCGGGCAGGGAGCCACCGGTGAGCATGTGGTCCTCGGGACCGTCCGACGTGAACAGCGGCACGGTCACGCCACCCTCGCGCAGCAGGCCCGCGAGCCGGGCCAGATACACCTGGTCCGAGCCGTAACTCCCGTACTCGTTCTCCACCTGCACCATCAGCACCGGACCACCGCGGTCGATCTGCCGGGACACGATCTCGGGCAGCAGGCGGGCGAACCACCGCTCCACATGGCCCAGGAACCGCTCGTCACGGGTGCGCACACGGGCGCCCGCCTCGCCGGTCAGCCAGTGCGGCAGCCCGCCGTTCTCCCACTCGGCACAGATGTACGGACCCGGCCGCACGATCGCCCGCAGCCCGGCCCGCTGGGCCGCGTCCAGAAAACGGCCGAGCGCCTCGACGTCCCGGAAGGAGCCCGGCCGCGGCTCGTGCAGATTCCACGGGACGTACGTCTCCACACAGTTGAGGCCCATCGCCCGCAGCATCGCCAGCCGGTGCTCCCACTGACCCTCGTGCACCCGGAAGTAGTGCAGCGCCCCCGACAACAGCCGCACCGGCCGCCCGTCCAGCAGAAAATCGGTGTCCCCCACCGTGAACTCGGTCATGAGCACCACCCTGACCCCTGGCGGCGACCGGGTCCATGGACAAAGATCAGCGGTGATTGGACGCAGCTGCCGGGCCGCGGGACGCCCCAGGACGTGCGACGGGCGTACGACGGGCGTACGACCGGCTTACCGGCCAGGTGGGAGGAGAGCCGATGTACCACACCTGGATGCGGTTCTTCAGTCCCGGACCCGCCCACCACAAGCTCGGCCTCGTCTGCCTCGGCGTCGGCCTCCAGTACGGGGCACTGCCCACCGTCGGACCCCGCACCCTCGACCACCACGTGGCCGTCGTGGTCAGCGCGGGCCGCGGCTGGTTCCGTACCGTCGACGGGCGGTGCACGGCCGTCACCGCGCCCGCGCTGCTCTGGCTCACCCCCGGCGTACCCCACCACTACGCGCCCGACCCCGGGACCGGCTGGGACGAGGCCTTCGTCGACTTCACCGGGCCCACCGCCGACACGTACACCGAACTCGGCTACATCGAACCGGCCCGGCCCGTCGTCCCCCTCTCCGACGCGGGCCCGGCCCGCACCACCGTCGCCCGCATCGCCCGCGCCGCCCGCCTCGGCAACCCCCTCCTTGAGGTCGAGACCAGCGCCGCCGTCCACGAACTCCTCGTCACCCTGCGCCGCGCCCGCGCCGACACCGCCCCCGACGGCGAACAGGTCCTCCAGGCCCTCGCCCGCGACGCCTTCAAGCCGCTCTCCGTCGCCGACCACGCCGCCCGCCACGGCATGACCCCCGCAGAACTGCGGACCGCCGTGCGCCGCGGCGCAGGATGCAGCCCCAAGGACTACCTCCTCGGCATCCGCCTCGGCCGCGCCAAGGAACTCCTCGCCGCCACCGAACTCCCCGTCGCCGCCGTGGCCAGACGCGTCGGCTACGACGACCCGGCCTACTTCTCCCGCCTGTTCACCCGCCGCGTCGGCACGGCACCCGTGCGCTTCCGGGAACAACAGGGGCGTACGGTCCCCGGCGGCTGGAGCAACCAGGTCCCGGACCCCGACGACCCGCCGATGCTCCGTTCCCCCGGAACACGATGACCAGGACTCCCCGGGACCACGTTGATCGAACGGCCTCGCACCACCCGCGGCACGCCACGTAGGGTTGCACTCCATGACCACCAGCAACACCGGAAACGCGGGCGGCGTCGACCCGGCCGTCCGCGCCGAACTCGCCCGGCTGCGCGAGAGCATCGACAACATCGACGCGGCCGTCGTCCACATGCTCGCCGAACGCTTCAAGTGCACCCAGCAGGTCGGCCACCTCAAGGCCGCCCACCAGCTGCCGCCCGCCGACCCGTCCCGCGAGGCCCAGCAGATCGCCCGGCTGCGCAGCCTCGCCGAGAACGCCAGACTCGACCCGGCGTTCGCGGAGAAACTCCTCAACTTCATCATCGCCGAGGTCATCCGCCACCACGAGAGCATCGCGGACAGCGCGGACAGCGCGGACAGCGCGGGCGGCGCGGACAAGTCGTAGGCACGCCCTCTCGGCGTACGCGCCGAAATGAGGCATCCTGCGCTGTGCACTCCTTGTCAGTACACGAGTACTCCCTGTCGGCCGGTTCGGACATAAGCTTGTCGTCCAAGCGAGGGGACTTCGCTCCATGCCGCCGGATGCCAAGATCCTCATAGTCGACGACCATGAGGAAACGCTCTACGCCCTGGAAAGCGCCCTGGCCCCGCTCGGTTACCACCTGACGCGGGCGACCAGCGGCGACGCAGCGCTGAAGGAAGTCCTGCGCGGCCACGTCGGCCTGCTCGTCCTCGACGTACGCATGCCGGGCGTCAGCGGCCTCGACGTGGTCCGCTACATGCGGGGCGTGGAACAGACCCAGCTCATCCCGATCATCCTCGTCACCGGCTTCGGCCCCGACGCCGAACTCACCGCCACCGCCTACCGCCTGGGCGTCGCCGACCTCGTCATGAAGCCCATAGACCCCTGGGCCCTGCGCACCAAGGTCCGCTACCTGTACGACTCCCACCAGCGCTACCGGTCCCTGGAACGCGAAGTACGCGAACTCCGCGCCCTGGTGAAGGATCAGCCGCCCGCCGGGCGCTTCGTGGGACCAGGGGCTTAACCCCGGCCGCTCCCGGGCGCGACTCCGACCCGCTCCGGGGGCGCAACCCCGCCCGGACCAGGCCACCCCTGTGCCGGGCCACGCCCATCAGGCAGCATGGCACCCATGTCCGTACTGACGCGCGACGAAGCGCAGACCCGTGCCAAGCTCCTCGACGTCCACCGCTACCAGATCGAACTCGACCTGACGCGCGGCGACGAGATCTTCGACTCCCGTACCGTCATCCGCTTCACCACCCGCGCGGACGGGGACACCTTCGTCGAGCTCAAGCCCGCCGAACTGCGCTCCGTCACCCTCGACGGCACCCTTCTCGACCTGGACGCCCACTCCCTGGACGAGAACCGGCTGCCGCTCAAGGACCTCACGGCCGGCGAGCACGAACTGCGCATCGACGCCACCATGCGCTACTCCCGCACCGGCGAGGGCATGCACCGCTTCACCGACCCCACCGACGGCGAGACATACGTCTACACGCAGCTGTTCATGGAAGACGTACAGCGCGTCTTCGCCGCCTTCGACCAGCCCGACCTCAAAGCCGTCTTCGAACTGACCGTGACGGCCCCCCAAGGCTGGACCGTACTCGCCAACGGCATCACCGAGCGGCAGGACGACGGCAGTTGGCGGGCCGCCGCCACCCCGCTGATCTCCACCTACCTCGTCGCCGTCGCCGCGGGCCCCTGGCACTCCGTACGCACCGAACACCGCGGCCTGCCCTTCGGCATCCACTGCCGCCGCTCGCTCGCCCCCCACCTCGACACCGACGCCGACGAGATCCTCGACATCACCCGCGCCTGCTTCGACCGCTACCACGAGAAGTTCGAGGAGCCCTACCCCTTCGACTCCTACGACCAGGCGTTCGTCCCCGAGTTCAACGCCGGCGCCATGGAGAACCCCGGACTCGTCACCTTCCGCGACGAGTTCGTCTACCGCTCCGCCGTCACCGACACCGAACGCCAGACCCGCGCCATGGTCATCGCCCACGAGATGGCCCACATGTGGTTCGGCGACCTCGTCACCCTGCGCTGGTGGGACGACATCTGGCTGAACGAGTCCTTCGCCGAGTACATGGGCTACCAGACCCTCACCGAAGCCACCCGCTTCACCGACACCTGGACCGACTTCGGCATCGTCCGCAAGGCCTGGGGCTACGACGCCGACCAACGGCCCTCCACCCACCCCGTCGCCCCCGACCCCGAAGCCGTCCCCGACACCGCCTCCGCGATGCTCAACTTCGACGGCATCTCCTACGCCAAGGGCGCCTCGGCCCTGCGCCAACTGGTCGCCTGGCTCGGCGAGAAGGACTTCCTCGCGGGCATCAACACCCACTTCGCCCGCCACAAGTTCGCCAACGCCACCCTCGCCGACTTCATCGAATCCCTCGCCGCCGCCACCGAACGCGACGTCCACGCCTGGGCCGACTCCTGGCTGCGCACCACCGGCGTCGACACCCTCACCGCGTCCGTCACCGCCCAGCCGGGGGAGTGGACCCTCACCCTCGACCGCGCGGGCAGCCGCCCCCACCGCGTCACCGTCGGCGTCTACGACCGCGACCTCAACGACAGCCGCGCACTCCTCCTGCGCGAACGCTACGAGACGGACGTCCCGCAACAGCCGGGCCCCGAGCCCCGCACCGGCCCGCGCCCCGCGCTCGTCGTCCCCAACGACCTCGACCTCACCTACGCCAAGATCCGCCTCGACGAGGTGTCCTCCGAGACCGCCCTGCGCGGCATCTCCGACGTCCCCGACGCCCTCACCCGCGCCGTCCTGTGGAACACCCTGCGCGACATGGTCCGCGACGGCGACCTCGCCCCCGCCGCCTACCTGGAGACCGCCCGCACCCACCTCCCCGAGGAGAGCGACCTCGCCGTCGTCCAGGGCGTCCTCACCTTCGCCGCCGCCCAGGTCGCCGACCGCTACCTGCCCGCCCACGAACGGCCCGCCGCCCTCGCCACCCTCACGTCGCTCTGCCGCGACCTCATCCGCCGCACCGAGGACGGCGACCACCCCGGCCTGCGCCTCATCGCCGTACGCCACCTCATCGACGTCGCCGCCCAGCCCGACACCATCAGCGCCTGGTTCTCCGAAGGGACCGTCCCCGGCGGCCCCGAACTCGACCCCGAACTGCGCTGGCGCATCCTCGGCCGCCTCGCCGTCCTCGGCGCCATCGACGACGCCGTCATCGACACCGAACTCGTCCAGGACCCCAGCGCCACCGGCCAGGAAGGCGCCGCCCGCTGCCGCGCCGCCCTCCCCGACCCGGCCGCCAAACGCGCCGCCTGGGAGTCGATGTTCACCACCGACGACCTCTCCAACTACCTCTTCACCGCCACCGCCCAGGGCTTCTGGCAACCCGAACAGACCGACCTCGTACGCCAGTACGTCGACCTCTACTGGAACGACGCGGTAGCCCTCGCCGCCCGCCGAGGCCCCGCCATCGCCGAAGCGGCGGGCCGCTGGGCCTTCCCGGCCTACGCCATCACCCCGGAAACCCTCCAAGCAGGCGAACAATGCCTGACAGAGTCCACCCCCACCCCAGCCCTCCGCCGCAAACTGACCGACCAACTGGACGACTTGGCACGGGCGTTGCGAGTACGGGAGTCATAGAGCACCACAGACCGACCGGCCCGCGCCCCTTCACACACAGGGGCGCGGGCCGGCTTTCTTCTTTTAGGGGCGCGGGGAACTGCGCGGGCAACCCGTCCAACCCGCACGTTGTCCACCGGCCCAAGCCCCGCAGGGGAGGCGCGAGGCGCCAATACCCCTTTCGAGTGCTGATCACCGCACTCTCCACGCACGCCGCCCCAAACACAGACACGCTGGAAGTCCCCGCCCCGCGCCCCGGAGGACGACCATGAGCCCGCTCGCATCAGGCCCCCAAGGCCCGACCACCCTGCGACCGCTGCTCACCACCGTGCTCGACGCACTCACAGCCGGCGCAGCCACCCGAGACGGCCCCCTCCCGGCCGGCGGCCCCACCGAGGTCGCCGCCCGCCTCCGCGAGGCCCTCGGCGACCCCTTCCCGGAACACGGCGACGAAGACGCCCTCCGCACCCTCGTCCAAGCCCTCGCGGCAGGCGCGGCAGACCCCGCGGACCCCCTCTGCACGGCCCACCTCCACTGCCCGCCCCTCGCCGTCGCCACCGCCGCGGACCTCGCCGCCTCCGTCCTCAACCCCTCCCTCGACTCCTGGGACCAGGCCCCGGCCGCCTCCGAACTGGAAGCCCTCGTCACCAGGGCCCTCGCCGCAGAGGTCTACGGGGAGACAGGCCAAGCCCGGTCAGCCGGCGACGCCCTCGTCACCACAGGCGGCACCGAGTCCAACCAACTCGCCCTCCTCCTCGCCCGCGAACACCACGGCCACACCCAACTCGTCTGCGCCGAGAACGCCCACCACTCGCTCCGCCGCGCCACCTGGCTCCTCGGCCTCCCCGAACCCGTCACCGTGCCAGCCCCCGCAGGCACCATGGACCCCGCCGCACTCGGCGAAGCCCTCACCGCACTCCCGGGGCCCCTCCTGGTCGCAGCCACCGCCGGAACCACCGACGCCGGCCTCATCGACCCCCTCCCCGACATCGCCGCCCTCTGCGAAACCCACGGCGCCCGCCTCCACATCGACGCCGCCTACGGCGGAGGCCTCCTCTTCAGCGACCGCCACCGCCCCAAGCTCGACGGTCTCGCCCGCGCCCACACCGTCACCCTCGACCTGCACAAACTCGGCTGGCAGCCCGTCGCCGCGGGCCTCCTCGCCGTACGCGACCGCCACGACCTCGCCGCACTGGCCCACCACGCCGACTACCTCAACGCCGACGACGACACCGAAGCGGGCCTGCCCGACCTCCTCGGCCGCTCCCTGCGCACCACCCGACGACCCGACATCCTCAAGATCGCCGTCACCCTCAAAACCCTCGGCCGCACCGGACTCGGTGATCTTGTCGACCAGGTCTGCGCCCGAGCCACCGAGTTCGCCGAACTCATCCACCGGCACCCGCACTTCGAACTCCACGACCGGCCCACCATCAGCACCGTCCTGTTCCGGCCCGCCGACGCCACCGACGACACCGTGGCCGCCGTACGCCGCACCCTCCTCACCGAAGGCCGGGCCGTCCTCGGCCGCGCCCGCCTCGACGACCGCCTCTGGCTCAAAGCCACCCTGCTCAACCCGCACACCGGAGCCGACGACCTGGCCGCGCTCCTGAAACTGGTGGAAGGACACACGCCGCGATGACGCCCCCCACGTCACCCACACCCCCCAAGCACCCCGTACACCACGAACCCGAAGCCCCCCGCGACCTCGTCGGCATCGGCATCGGCCCCAACAACCTCTCCCTCGCCGCGCTCGCCCACCCCCTGGCCGAACTCGACACCGCCTTCTACGAACAGCGCCCCACCTTCGACTGGCACCCCGGCCTCCTCATCGAAGGCACCACCCTCCAAGTCCCGTTCCTCGCCGACCTGGTGACCCTCGCCGACCCCGCGAGCCCCTGGACCTTCCTCAACTACCTCAAGGCCCGCGACCGCCTCTTCCCCTTCTACTTCGCCGAACGCCTCCACATCCACCGCGCCGAATACGCCGCCTACTGCCGCTGGGTCAGCGACAGCCTCCCCGGACTCCACTTCGGCCACCAGGTCGACGCCGTCCGCTGGAACCCCGAACGCGACGTCTTCGAAGTCGACTTCACCCAACTCGACAGCGACGGCGAAGCAGAAGCACTCGGCCGCACCTACACCAAGAACATCGCCCTCGGCATCGGCACCGCCCCCCACATCCCCGAACCGCTCCGCCCCCTCGTCGAAGCCCCCGGCGTGCCCGTCATCCACGCCGCCGACTACCTCGAACACCGCGACCGGTTCCTCACCGCCGAACACATCACCGTCATCGGCTCGGGACAGTCAGGAGCGGAGGTCTTCCTCGACCTCCTCAGAAACCGCCCCGCAGGGCGGGAGAAGATCCACTGGCTCGCCCGCACCGAGGCCTTCGCGCCCATGGAGTACTCAAAACTCGGGCTCGAACACTTCACGCCCGACTACACGCGCTACTTCCACGCCCTGCCCGAGCCCGTACGCGACCGGCTCGTCCCCGCCCAATGGCAACTCCACAAAGGCATCGACGCCGACACCATCGCCGCCATCCAGGACGAGCTCTACCGCCGCACCCTGGACGGCGGCTGGCCCGACACCGTCCTCACCCCCGGCGTCCACGTCCGCACCGCGGGCCGCATCGCCACCACCAAGGTCGAACTCCACCTGGAACACGCCCAACAGGCCAGCCGCTCCCGCATCACCACCGACGCCGTCATCCTCGCCACCGGCTACCGCGAACGCCCTCTCGGTCAAATCCTCGCCGGACTCGACCCCTACATGCGCCGCGACGCCTCCGAACGCCCCCGCATCGACGACAAGCACCGCCTCGTCCTCGACCCCTCCGTCACCGGAGCCGTCTACGTCCAGAACGGCGAACGCCACACCCACGGCGTCGGCGCCCCCGACCTCGGCCTCACCGCCTGGCGCAGCGCGAGCATCCTCAACTCCCTGACGGGCAAAGACCCCTACCCACTGCCGAGCCGAACGGCCTTCACGACCTTCGGACTCACCCAGCAGGCCCAGATCCCACCCGCCAGGCAGCAACCACGGATGCTCACACCACTCGCCGACTAGAAACGAACAGAAGCCGGCTGGAAGCCGACTAGAAGACCGGCGTCCCCTCACGCGTCAGCTTCCAGTCCACCGACGCGAACTCCTTCGGGTCCAGCGAACCCTTCGCCGTCACCCACTCCGCGATCCGCGTCCGGATCTCCGTCGACTCCGCCCACAGCTCCTTCGCCGACGCCACATGCGGGAACGCCCCACCGCCATTGGCCCGGTAGTTGTTCACCGCGAACACGAACTGCTGCGCGTCGTCCAACGCCACACCGTTGTAGGACAGGTTCTTGATCCGCGAACCCGCCGCCTGAGCGATGTCGATGTCGTACGTCAGACCCGACACGTAGTCGTAGTTGTAGTCCGGCCGGTTGCCCGCGTTCGTCAGCTTCTCCACGTCGACCGCGGCACCGGCCGCCGTCTGCACGAAGTACTGCGCCGAGTACTCCAGGTACGCCCGCACCTGCGTACCCGTCATCAACTTCGCGACCAGCGTGTTGTCGTACACATACAGACTCGACAGATCCCGGATCGTCACATCCCCGGCCGGGATCTCCGACGTACGCGAGAACGGCGACGCCTGCGACAGCACCGGCAGCGACGCGTACTCCGTACCCGCCAACGCCGCCTTGACCACGTCCTCCTGGACCTTCGTGATCAGGTCGATGATCGGGGCGTCCTTGTAACGCGCCTCCACCGTCGTCAGCGTCTCCGTCGCCGTCCCGACCACCTGGTTGACGTACGCCACGACCACGTCGTGCTCGTCCTTCAACAGCTTCGTGATCTTCGGGTCGTCGGCCACCGAGTTCGAGTTGCGGACCGACGCCGCCACCGACTCGACCGTCCAACGGCCCTTCTCGAAGACCAGCTCGAAGTCGAACAGCGACAACCGCTCCGCATACGCCAACGGCTCCGACAGGACGACCGTCTTGCCCGTCTTCGTGTTGGTGACCTTCAGCTCCGGAATCTCCACATGCGCGTGCCCGACCAGGATCGCGTCGATCCCCGGCACCTGCTGCGCCACCAACCCCGCCGAGTTCTCCACGTACGGCAGCTGATCACCGTACGAGGACGTGCCCGACGAACCGGAGTGCGCCGACACGACCACCACGTCCGCACCCATCGACCGCAGCTTCGGCACCCACTTCGCCGCCTGCTCCTCCAGACCCGGGAACGTCAACTTGCCCTGCACATAGGCCTTGTCCCAGATCGCGATACCGGGGTTCGTCAGACCCAGCACGGCAACCTTCACCGGCGGGGCGCCCTTCACGTGGAACGTCTTCATGAAGTACGGAGGGAAGGCCGGCTTCAGCGTCTTCGCGTCGAGCGCGTTCGCACCCAGCAGCGGGAAACGGCACTGCGACTCGAACTTCCGCAGCGTCTCGATTCCGTAGTTGAACTCATGGTTGCCGAGCGCCACCGCGTCATAGCCGATCGCGTTCATCGCCTGCGCCATGGGGTGTACCGGACCGCCCTTGGCGGTGATCGGGTCCACCTTCGCGTAGTAGTACGTCAGCGGCGTGCCCTGGATGGTGTCGCCGGCGTCCAGCAACAGCGTGTTGCACCGGCCCTTCTCCTTGCGGACCGCGTTCACCAGCGTCGAGATCCGCGCCAGACCCTGCGCGTTGCCCGCCGAGTCCTTGTACTCCGCGTCCTTGAAGTAGTCCCAGTTGAAGATGTGACCGTGCAGATCGGTCGTGCCCATCACCGTCAGCGAGTACCGCTTCGGCTTCCGGCCGCCCTTCGCCACCGCGGCCTCCGCCGCCTGAGCGCTCGGCGCCACGGCCGCACCGGCCAGGGCGACCCCCGCGCCGGTCACGGCGGACTTCTTCAGAAACCTTCGACGGTTCAACGGCATGACGGGCTTCTCCTCGGGGAAAGATCGACAACACACGCAGATACGCGCGTAGATTCTGACCCGGTCATGACGTACGGCAACAGACCCCGCAGGTTTCGATCTGATGACCGACAAGGCCCGGAAACGGGCCGCCGGTGACAGAGTGGGACGTATGACCTCACCCTCCGAAGCCCCCGGGGAAACCCGGTCCGCGGTCCCCTACGGCACACCCGACGCACCCCGCATCGCCGTCCGCGGCGAAGCCCACCTCGAAGTCGACCCCGAGATCGCCCGCATCGGCATCACCGTCAGCGCCCGAGGCACCGACCGCCGCGACGCCCTCACCGACCTGACCCGCCGCAACGCCACCGCCCTCGACCTCGTCAAAACCTACGGCGACGCCGTCGAGAAGCTGGAGACCGGCGCCTTCTCCATCACCCCCGAACTCACCAAACACGGCCGCGGCGAACGCATCCGCGCCTACCACGGCCGCGTCCACATCACCGCCGAACTCACCGACTTCACCGCCCTCGGCGAACTCACCACCCGCCTCGCCGACCTCGACCTCACCCGCGTCGACGGCCCCTGGTGGGCCCTGCGCCCCGACTCACCCGCCCACCGCCAGGCCAGGCAACAGGCGGTACGCGAAGCCGTCCAACGCGCCCGCGAATACGCCGAAGCCCTCGGCACCACCCTCGCCGCCCTCGTGGAACTCGCCGACATCGGCGCCGAGAACGTCCAGCCCTACGGCATGGAAGCCAAAGCCGCCCGGTCCATGCGCACCATGGCATTCGACGCGTCAGCCCCCGAAGGGGCCCCCGCCCTCGACCTCGAACCCGAACGGCAGCACGTCTACGCACAGGTCAACGCCCGCTTCACAATGTCACCGCCGACCCTCTGAAAGCCCTCCGAAATGCTCATCGGAGCGACCCCTCGCACAATTCAACACTTGTCAACAGCCCTTCACACAAAGGTTGTTGAGTAGTCATGCCCGACCAATTCCCTACCCGCTGGTAAGGCCTAGGCTCGAACCATGCGCCGAGCAAAAATCGTCTGTACATTGGGCCCCGCCACCGACTCGTACGACCAGATCAAGGCACTGGTCGAAGCCGGAATGGACGTAGCCCGCTTCAACCTCAGCCACGGCAGCCATGCCGACCACGAGGAGCGCTACCAGCGCGTGCGAAAGGCCTCCGACGAGACCGGCCGCAGCGTCGGAATCCTCGCCGACCTTCAAGGCCCGAAGATCCGACTCGGCCGCTTCACCGAAGGACCCGTACTCCTTGAACGCGGAGACACCTTCACCATCACGGTGGAAGAGGGCACGGAGGGTGACCGCCAGACCTGCGGAACCACCTACTCCGGCCTCGCCGCCGACGTCACCACCGGCGAACGCATCCTCGTCGACGACGGCAAGGTCTGCCTCGAAGTCACCTCCGTCGACGGACCCCGCGTCCACACCACCGTCATCGAGGGCGGCATGGTCTCCGACAACAAGGGCCTCAACCTCCCCGGCGTCGCCGTCTCCGTCCCCGCCCTCTCCGAAAAGGACGAGGACGACCTCCGCTGGGCCCTGCGCACCGGATGCGACGTCATCGCCCTCTCCTTCGTCCGCAGCGGACGCGACATCGAGGACGTCCACCGCATCATGGACGAAGAGGGCCGCCGCCTCCCCGTGATCGCCAAGGTCGAGAAACCCCAGGCCGTCGAGAACATCGACGACATCGTCGCCGCCTTCGACGGCATCATGGTCGCCCGAGGCGACCTCGGCGTCGAAATGCCCCTCGAACAGGTCCCGATCGTCCAGAAGCGCGCGGTCAAACTCGCCAAGCGCAACGCCAAGCCGGTCATCGTCGCCACCCAGATGCTCGACTCGATGATCGACAACTCCCGCCCGACCAGGGCCGAGGCGAGCGACGTGGCGAACGCGGTCATCGACGGCACGGACGCGGTGATGCTGTCCGGCGAGACGAGCGTCGGCAAGTACCCCATCGAGACGGTCCGCACGATGTCCCGCATCGTCGAGGCGGCCGAGGAGGACATCCTCGCGAAGGGCCTCCCGCCGCTGACGGAACGCAACAAGCCCCGCACGCAGGGCGGCGCGGTCGCGAGGGCCGCCGCCGAAATGGGCGACTTCCTGGGCGCGAAGTACCTGGTCGCCTTCACCCAGTCCGGCGACACGGTCCGCCGCCTGTCCCGCTACCGCTCCCCGATCCCCCTCCTCGCCTTCACCCCGGACGCGGCGACCCGCTCCCAGCTCAACCTGACCTGGGGCGTCGAGACCTTCCTCGGCCCCCACGTCGACTCGACCGACGCGATGGTCGACCAGGTCGACGAGCTGCTCCTGAAGTACGGCCACTGCGAAAAGGGCGACATCGTCGTCATCACGGCCGGCTCCCCACCCGGAGTCTCCGGCTCGACAAACCTGGTCCGCGTCCACCACATCGGCGAGGACGACAGCCCCAAGTAGGGGCTGGGGGTCAGTACTTGGGGCCCACGTGGGTGTCCATGAGGGCTACGGAGGCGCGGCGGGCGACGGAGATGTTGCGTGAGTTCGCTTGCCTCCAATCGACGCCGACTGCGTCGAGGGTGTCGGTGTAGAGCTGCCTGATGTCCGCCGAGAGGTTGGTGAAGAAGTATCGGGGATATTCGTAGCGCTTCTTGTCGCCTGCGATCACGCGTGTGGTCCAGTTGGTCAGACGACAGCCGTCGGAGTGGACAAGTCCGCGAATGAAGGCCCAGGGGTTGGTGCCGACGATTCGTTGCTGCCATGGTTCGAGGGTGATTTGGCGCTCATGCTTCTTGCCGGGGCCGTGTTGTGGGAACAAGCAGCGGAGATGGTTGGAGCTGAGCTTCACGTCGTGGCAGCCGACCTTGCGCGCGCGACAGACTGAGTTGCTGGGGAAGACGGCACGCATGGCCCGTTCGCACTCATCCATGAGGCCGGGCCATGAGTCATCGCAAGTGATGACAAGACTGGGGCTGCGGTGGCCAGACCACTGGACGATGTAGCCATCGCCCAGATACAGGCCCAGCAGGTAGGCGTATGCAACCTCGTCAAGCGGTTGGTCGTCGCACCTGGGGCACTTCGGAACCTGTCGGCCGGGGCACTCTCCGCGTTTTGTACGGTCCACGTGGAGCCACTTCCCGATCGTTCCTGCCGGGACGTTGAGTTGCCGCGCCACGTCGGCATTCCTGACCCCGTCTCGCAGAAGAGTCAGCGCCTTCTGTCGCACCTCAGCGCAATGAAAATCCATGCATCTACTCTGTGTTACTGATCGCGACCGTACGCAACAAAAAGCGGACATTCACGAGAACGTGAACATCCGCTTTCTTGCAAAGGTGCCCGGTGTGGGATTCGAACCCACATGCCCAAAGGGCACGGCATTTTGAGTGCCGCGAGTCTGACCAGTTCCTCCAACCGGGCAAGCTGTGTAGCTGCCGGGAAGTGTACCGGGTCACCGCACTTGGCTGCAGCTAGGTAGGCTCTTGAGCAGCAGCACTGCCCGGCCCGTACCAAGGAGCCCCCGTGACCGCCCCCGAGTCGCCCCAGCCCGTAGACGCGCCCGACGACGACAAGTCGCACGTGCCTCCGCTGACGACCCGTGTCGTCATCGCCGAGGACGAGGCGTTGATCCGTCTCGACCTCAAGGAGATGCTCGAAGAAGAGGGATACACGGTCGTGGGCGAGGCCGGTGACGGTGAGCAGGCCGTCGAGCTCGCCCGGGAGCACCGCCCCGACCTCGTCATCCTCGATGTGAAGATGCCGAAGCTCGACGGCATCTCCGCCGCGGAGAAGATCGCCGAGGAGTCCATCGCCCCGGTGCTGATGCTCACCGCGTTCTCGCAGCGCGACCTCGTCGAGCGGGCGCGTGACGCCGGTGCGATGGCGTATCTGGTGAAGCCGTTCAGCAAGAGCGATGTCGTTCCGGCGATCGAGATGGCCGTCTCGCGCTTCACGGAGTTGAAGGCGCTGGAGAAGGAGATCGAGGATCTCACGACGCGTCTGGAGACGCGGAAGCTCGTCGATCGTGCGAAGTCGGTGCTGCAGACGGAGTACGGCCTGACGGAGCCGGCCGCGTTCCGTTGGATTCAGAAGACCTCGATGGACCGTCGTATGTCGATGCAGCAGGTCGCCGAGGCGGTCATCCAGGACGCCGACGAGAAGAAGGCCGCGAAGGGCTGAGCGACCGGCAACGAGCGTACGTACGGCTGAGGCCCGCACCCCGTGTCATCGGGTGCGGGCCTCAGCCGTATGCGAGTGGCCGTGCTGCGAGCGTCGGCTCAGTCCTCGCCGAGGTACGCCTTGCGGACCGACTCGTCGTGGAGGAGGTCCTGGCCGGATCCGGAGAGGACGATGCTGCCGACCTCCATGACGTGTCCCTGGTCGGCGAGCGAGAGTGCTGCCTGGGCGTTCTGCTCGACGAGCAGGATGGTGGTGCCCTGGGACTTGAGTTCGGAGATCGTGGCCATGATCTTCTGCATCATGATCGGCGAGAGGCCCATGGAGGGTTCGTCGAGCATGAGCAGCTTGGGCTGGGACATGAGCGCGCGGCCCATGGCGAGCATTTGCTGTTCGCCGCCGGAGAGGGTTCCGGCGGCCTGCTTGCGGCGTTCCCCGAGGATGGGGAAGAGGTCGTAGGCGCGCTGGATGTCCTTGTCGATGCCTGCCTTGTCGCTGCGCAGGAAGGCTCCGAGGCGGAGGTTGTCCTCGATCGTCATGCGGGGGAAGATGTGCCGCCCCTCGGGGGAGTGGGCGAGCCCGAGGGAGACGATCTGGTGGGCGGGGGTCTTCTTGAGTGACTTGCCCTGGAACTTGATCTGGCCGCCGACGGGCTTGAGGAGGCCGGAGAGGGTGCGCAGGGTGGTGGTCTTGCCGGCGCCGTTGGTGCCGATGAGGGTGACGACCTGGCCGGCGTCGACCTTGAAGGAGATGCCCTTGACGGCTTCGATCTTGCCGTAGGCGACTCGGAGGTCCTCGACTTCGAGCAGTGCGGTCATCGGTCGTTCTCCTTGCGGGGCGCGGCTTCGGCCTGTGCCTCGGCGGCTTCGACCTCGGCGAGCTCCTCCTGGCCGGGTGCGTCTTCGAAGGGTTCGCCGAGGTAGGCGGCGATGACGCGTTCGTCGCCCTGGACGGTGGCGCTGTCGCCTTCGACGAGTTTTTCGCCCTGGACGAGGACGGCGACGCGGTCGCAGAGGTTGAAGATGAACCGCATGTCGTGCTCGATGACGAGGACGGCGATGCCCATGTCCCGGATGGCGAAGACGAGTTCCTCGGTGGCCCGGGTCTCCTGCGGGTTCATGCCGGCGGTGGGCTCGTCGAGGAGGAGCAGGCCGGGTTCGCTGGCGAGGGCGCGGGCGATTTCGAGCTTGCGCTGTTCGCCGTAGGGGAGGTTCCTCGCGAGGTGGTCGCGCTTGGCGGCGAGGCCGATGAACTCGAGGAGTTCCATGGCGCGGTCTTCGGAGGCCTTTTCGGCCTTCTTGAAGCCGGGTCCTCGCAGGAGTGCGGACCAGAGTCCTTCTTTGGTGCGGGTGTGGCGGCCGACGAGCACGTTTTCCAGGACCGTCATGTTGGCGAAGAGACGGATGTTCTGGAAGGTGCGGGCGACGCCGGCGGCCGTGACCTTGAAGGACTGGGACGGCAGGACGGTGCCCTTGTAGCGGACCTCTCCCTCGGTGGGGATGTAGAGGCCGGTGAGGCAGTTGAAGAAGGTCGTCTTGCCGGCGCCGTTGGGGCCGATGAGGCCGACGATCTCTCCGCCGTTGACCTGGAGGTCGACGTTGCGTACGGCGGTGAGGCCTCCGAAGCGCATGGTGACGCCGCGTGCGTCGAGCACGGTTTCGCCGGGGGCGGTGGCGCCGGGTGCGGCGCCCTTGGTGGTGATGTCGGTAGTCATGGTGGTCAGGCCCCTGCCTTGCTGAGGACTGTGGGAGCTTCCGCTTCCTCGTGGAATTCGAGCTGGCGGCGCCGGTTCGGGATGAGGCCTTCCGGACGGAAGCGCATCAGCAGGACGAGCGCGAGGCCGAAGGCGAGGAGCTGGTAGTCGCCGAGGAACTGGAGCTTGGCGGGGATCAGGTAGAGCAGTGCGGCGCCGACGAGCGGTCCGCTGATGGTGCCCATGCCGCCGAGGACGACCGCTGCGAGCAGGAAGGCCGAGTTGGGCGGTACGACGTGGGCGAACTGGTACTGCTCGGGGGTCACCGTGTAGGTGACGTGCGCCTGGACGGATCCGGCGAGGCCGGCGAGGGCTGCGCCGAGGGCGAAGGCGATGAGCTTGACGCGGAAGCCGTTGATGCCCATGGCGAGCGCGGCGGTCTCGTCCTCGCGGATGGCGACCCAGGCGCGGCCGATGCGGGAGTCGCCGCTGCGGCGGAAGACGACCACGACGACCAGCGTGATGAGGAGCATCAGCAGGAAGTAGTTGGCGAAGCGCGCGATGGTGAATCCGGCGATGCTGTGCTCTTGGCCGAAGTCGAACCCGAGGATGTTGAGGTTCGGGATCGAGGAGATGCCGTTGGAGCCGTTGGTGATGTCGGGTCCGCTGGTGCCGTCCATGTTGAGGACGGTGATGCGGAAGATCTCACCGAAGCCGAGGGTGACGATGGCGAGGTAGTCGCCGCGCAGTCGGAGGGTCGGGGCGCCGATGAGGACGCCGAAGACCATGGCGACGGCCGCGCCGAGGAGGGCGGAGGCCCAGAACGGCAGGTGGATGTCGAAGGGGGAGGAGGGGGAGCCGGAGACCATGGCCGCGGTGTAGGCGCCGACGCCGAGGAAGGCGACGTATCCGAGGTCGAGGAGTCCGGCGAGGCCGACGACGATGTTGAGGCCGAGGGCGACGGTGGCGAAGATCAGGATGTAGACGCCGATGGTCGCGTACTGGTCGTCGGACTGGGTGAAGGGGAATGCGGCGGCGGCGACGAACGCGCCGATCATGGTGACGTTGCGGTGCTTCGAGGTGAGCGCGGACAGCCTGTTGACGAGTCCGGCCTTGGCGGCGGCGGCGAAGCCGAGGCCCGCGGTGATGAGGAAGCCGATGAACTGCTCGTCGTACTCGGTGCCGATGCCGTAGGTGAAGACGGTCAGGCCGAGGGCCAGTGCGGCGACGATGACGAGGATTTCGGCGTACGCGGGCAGCTTGTGGGCCGGGGCCTTGGTTGTGCCGGAGGCGAAGGCGGCCTTGACGACGGTGACGTCGTACCGGCGCTGGTGGCGGAACTGCTCCCAGGCGGTGTCGTCGGGGTCGTGGGGGTCGGGCGCCGGCCGCTGGAACGGCAGGGAGAGCGAGCCGACCAGTGCGGTGAGGGTGGCGACTGCCACGATCCAGCCGCCGGGTTCGAGGTTGGCCAGGCCGCCGAGTTTGGTGCTGATCGCGATGATCGTGTACCAGGCGGTGGCGAACGCTGCGAGCGCGGCGAGCTTGATGGCGCTGTCGGCTCCTGCGGGGGTGAGCCAGCGCAGGCCCTTGATGCCGTAGGAGGAGAGGCCGAAGAGCGTGGTGAGGGCGCCGCCGATGAGGACGAGGACCTGCAGGCCGCCGGGGTAGCCGTAGACGGTGAGGTCGCCGGGGAATGCGGCGGTCCAGGTCCAGGCGAGGAAGGTGGAGATGATGGTGAGGATGCCGCCGCCGGTGGCGAGGGCGCGTCCGATGTTCGGGGGGATGCCGATGAGTCCGGCGGTGGAGCCGGCCGGCTCCTTGGCGGGCGTCTGGGGGCTGGTGGTCTGTGTGGTCATAGGTCTCACGCCCTGTCCGCGACGCGCTCGCCGAGCAGGCCCTGTGGCCTGAAGAGGAGCACGAGGATGAGGAGTACGAAGGCCCAGACGTTGGCCCAGGACTGGCCGCCGAGCTGTGACATGCCGGGGACGTCGGCGATGTAGGCGGTGGCCATGGTCTCGGCGAGGCCGAGGACGACGCCGCCGATCATGGCTCCGTAGATGTTGCCGATGCCGCCGAGGACGGCGGCGGTGAAGGCCTTGAGGCCGAGGATGAAGCCCATGCGGAAGTCGATCTGGCCGTACTTGAGGCCGTAGGCGAGGCCTCCGACGGCGGCGAACGCGGCTCCGAGGGCGAAGGCGACCACGATGATGCGGTCGGTGTTGATGCCCATGAGCTTGGCGGTGTCCGGGTCCTGGGCGGTGGCCTGCATGCCGCGTCCGGTCCGGGTCTTCATGACGAAGTAGGCGAGGACTGCCATGCTGATGGGGGCCGCGATGAAGAGGAAGACGTCACCGGTCTGGATGGTGACGCTGCCGATCTCGAAGGGGCCGCCTTCGATCTGCGGGAAGGTCCGCGCCGACTTGGCGTTGGGGTACCAGGCCCATACCGCCTGCTGCAGGGCCAGGGAGAGGCCGATGGCGGTGATGAGGGGGGCCAGGCGTGGTGCGGTGCGCAGGGGGCGGTAGGCGAACCGTTCCGCTCCGACTGCGACGGTGACGGCGACGAAGATGGCGCCGACGAGCATGAGCGGCAGGGCGATCCACATGGTGGTGCCGTCGGGGAGTACGTACAGATAGACCGTGAGCGCGCCGAAGGCCCCGGTCATGAAGATCTCGCCGTGGGCGAAGTTGATGAGCTGGACGATGCCATAGACCATCGTGTAGCCGATGGCGACCAGCCCGTACATGGATCCCAGTAGCAGGCCGTTGACCAGCTGCTGCGGCAGTTCGTTCACCGCATGTCCTCCGAGCGTTCGGATAGTCGAGGGATGTGACCGGATGCGAGTCCGCGCGGGGCGCTTGTGGTGCAGCGCCCCGCGCGGCTCAGGTGGTGATGCGGGTGTGGATCAGCCTTCGTACGTGCCGGACTTCACCGGCTTCCAGGTACCACCCTCGACGGAGTAGACGGTGAGCTGCTTGTTGGTGGCGTCACCGAACTCGTCGAAGGCGACCTTGCCGGTCACACCGTCGAAGGTGACGCCCTGCATGGCCTCGGTGACCTTGGCGCGGGCGTCGTCCGGAAGCTTGCCGTCGTTGTCCTCGACGACCTTCTTCACGGCCTCGATGATCGCCCAGGCCGAGTCGTAGGAGTAGCCGCCGTACGCCTCGTAGGCCTCCTTGTAGCCCGCGGACTTGTAGGCGGACACGAACTCCTTGGCGGAGGGGAGGTCCTCGACGGGCGCGCCGACCGAGGTGGCGAGGTCGCCGGTGCCGCTGGCGCCGGCCAGCTTGATGAAGTCGGCGCTGTAGATGCCGTCACCGCCGACCAGCGGGATCTTGGCGCCTGCGGCCTTGATCTGCTTGCTGAGCGGGCCGGCCTGCGGGTACTCGCCGCCGTAGTAGACGACGTCGGCACCGGAGCTCTTCACCTGCGTGGCGACGGCGGAGAAGTCCTTGGTGTCGGGGTCGATGTGCTGCGTACCGACGACCTTGCCACCGAGCTTCTTGAACTCCTCGGTGAAGGTGGCGGCGAGGCCGGCACCGTAGGTCTTCTTGTCGTCGATGACGTAGACGCTCTTCTTCTTGGCGTCGTTGAAGACGTACTGCGCGGCGAACGGGCCCTGGATGGCGTCCGTGGTCGCGGTGCGGAAGTACGACTTGTACGGGCGGGCCTTCTCGCCACCGTTCCACTTCGTGCCCTGGGTCAGGGCCGGGTTGGTGTTGGCGGGGGAGACCTCGACGAGCTTGGCGTCGTCGAAGACCTTCTGCATGGACTCGGCGACCGAGGAGTTCAGCGGGCCGACGACACCGAGGACGTCCTTGTCGGCGACCAGCTTGGTGGCGTTCTGCTGGCCCGAGGAGGGCTGCGCCTGGTCGTCGAGGGCCTCGACCTTGAAGGTCACGCCGTCGACGGTCTTCTCCTTGTTGGCCGTCTTGGCGGCGAGGTCCACGGAGTTCTTGATTCCGAGGCCCAGCGCGGAGAGGTCGCCGGTCAGCGGGGCGTCGACGCCGATGACGACGGTGGTGCCACCGCCGTTCGAGTCCGAACCGCCGCCGTCCTCGTCGCGCGAGCCACAGGCGGTGAGGGTGAGTGCTCCCGCCGCCAACGCGGCGGTGATGGCGATGAGCGAACGTTGACGCACGATCAGCAGTCCTTTCCCTGGCACGGCCCTTCCTCGTGGAACGGGCCGAGTCGAGCGCTGGGCCGAAAATAATTCGAATCCGATGGCGCGGTGACTGGCCGTGACTCTAAGCGCGTCGGGGGAACGTGGAGGAGAGTCTGAGTCATGCTGTGACGCTCTTGTTATGACACGAGGTAATGCAGAGCGGTACTCAGTGGGTGGATGGACAGAATTCCGGCCGATTCGTCCGGTCCACATAGTGAGAACCTGCAGGACGTGCCGTGGTCATTTCAGGAGCGTCCTACCGTTTTGGTGATGACCGGGAGTCGTTGCTGCAGGCTACTTGCAGGGCTCCCGAGAGGTCGTGTGCATAGCGCTCACCCAGGATGAAGCTGTGGTCCTCTATTGCGCGCGTATTACGCAGAGTTACGTCCAGGAAAGGGAGAGCGGCGTTTGACGGCACATTCGCGCATTCCGTGACATGCATCGTGACGACGATCTTGTGGCCGAAACCGGGCTTGGTCCGGAACGGCGGGGGTGGAACCGACGTCAGCGAGAGGCTCGCGTAGGGCTGCGAGATGCGCACGACGGTGATCGTGGGTCCGTCCAGTGCGGTGACCTTCACCGCGAAGCTGAAGCTTCTGCTCGGAGCGCCGGCGGGCGTGCCCTCCTGGCCCAGGTAGGTGATGGACACCGCCTGGGACGGGTTGGGAGCTTCGGGCGGTGGCGGGTCGTGGGGCCGGGTGGCGAAGAGATAGCCGCCGCCCGCCACGAGGGCGACCGCGGTGGCGGACGCGAGGACGGCTCGGCGGTGCCGGGCGTACAGGTTCGTCAGACGTTCGCGCGGGGTCCCGGGGAGGAGCGGCGGGGCCGGTTCGACGGTGTCCCACGCGTGTGTGCCCTCGCCCGGCTCGACCGGACCGACGCCGCTCAACTCCAGGGCCCTCCCGTCGGATTGCCGTCGCGGTACCGCTCCGTGCAGCGTTCGCGCGCGGCGCGGTCGATCAGTTCCCGCGCCGCCTGTTCGCCGGAGCGTTTCTTCTCGGCCCGGGCCGCGTCCACGACCTCCATCAGGATCTCGTACTGCCCGTTGGACAGGCCCATCGACTGGTAGTCCCCGTAGGTGTCGCTGTCCAGCACCTCCCGCGACCAGTGGGCGACGATCCGCGCGCACAGGTCCTCGGGAGGTGTGGCCGACGGCGTGCCGGAGGCGGCCCGCGTGCCCGCTGCCCCGCCCCGCGGGCCGGACTCGCCGCACCCGGTGGCCAGGGCGCCGGTCAGGAGCACCAGCGCAAGCACCGGCCCCCGCCAGGGGGCGCCACCCGTTCCCATCCCATGACGCTATGCCGCCGGGTGCCCGGGATCAACGCCGCCCGCGGGCAACGGTTTTCCGATGGGTCAGTTCGCCGCGTTGACGCGCTGTGCGTCGCTCGGGTTCACATCGCGCAGCATGCACGTCAGCCGCGCGCTGCACACCCGCTTCCCGTCCTCGTCACTGATCACGATCTCGTACGTGGCGGTCGAGCGGCCCCGGTGCAGGGGTGTGGCCACGCCGGTCACCAGGCCGGAACGGGCGCCCCGGTGGTGGGTGCAGTTCAGGTCGACGCCGACGGCGATCTTGGAGCTGCCGCCGTGCAGCATGGCGCCGACCGAGCCGAGTGTCTCGGCGAGCACGGCGGAGGCACCGCCGTGCAGGAGCCCGTACGGCTGGGTGTTGCCCTCGACCGGCATGGTGCCCACCACGCGGTCCGCGGAGGCCTCGACGACCTGGACGCCCATGCGCGTGCCGAGATGTCCGGCGGAGAACATGGCGACCAGGTCCACGCCGAGCGCCGCGTACTCGTCGATGACCTCTTGCGGGAACTTCGCGTGGTGCTGCTCGCCCATGGGTTCTGCTCCTTCGTCGTCGATCACGCCGCCCGAGCGGCCGCGCTCGCTAAGCGAACGCTCAGTTGGCTGCCGATTGTTCCAGACGCACGACGACGGACTTGCTGGCGGGCGTGTTGCTGGTGTCCGCGGTGGCGTCCAGCGGCACCAGCACGTTCGTCTCCGGGTAGTACGCGGCCGCGCAGCCGCGTGCCGTCGGGTAGTGCACGACCCGGAAACCGGGGGCGCGCCGCTCCACACCGTCCTTCCACTCACCGACCAGATCGGTGTACGAGCCGTCGGCGAGGCCGAGCTCGCGGGCGTCCTCGGGGTTGACGAGGACGACCCTGCGGCCGTTCTTGATGCCCCGGTAGCGGTCGTCCAGGCCGTAGATCGTGGTGTTGTACTGGTCGTGCGAGCGCAGCGTCTGCAGGAGGAGCCGGCCCTTCGGCAGCTTCGGGAACTCGACGGGCGCGGCCGTGAAGTTGGCCTTGCCGGTGGCGGTGGGGAAGCGGCGCTCGTCGCGCGGGGCGTGCGGCAGCGCGAAGCCGTTCGGGTCGGCCACGCGCGCGTTGAAGTCCTCGAAGCCCGGGATCACCCGCGCGATGCGGTCGCGGACGGTCGCGTAGTCCTTCTCGAACTCCTCCCAGGGCGTACGGGATTCGTCGCCCAGGACGCGGCGGGCGAGGCGGGCGACGATGGCGGGCTCGGACAGCAGGTGCTCGCTCGCGGGCTCCAGACGGCCGCGTGAGGCGTGCACCATGCCCATGGAGTCCTCGACCGTCACGAACTGCTCGCCGCTGCCCTGCAGATCGCGCTCGGTGCGGCCGAGGGTCGGCAGGATCAGGGCACGCGCGCCCGTGACGGCGTGCGAGCGGTTGAGCTTCGTCGACACGTGCACGGTGAGGCGGGCGCGGCGCATGGCCGCCTCAGTGACCTCGGTGTCGGGGGAGGCCGACACGAAGTTGCCGCCCATCGCGAAGAAGACCTTCGCCTTGTCGTCGCGCATCGCGCGGATGGCCCGTACGACGTCGTAGCCGTGGCCGCGCGGCGGGGCGAAGCCGAACTCCCTCTCCAGGGCGTCCAGGAACGCGGGCGCGGGGCGCTCGAAGATGCCCATCGTGCGGTCGCCCTGCACGTTCGAATGGCCACGCACCGGGCACACGCCCGCGCCCGGGCGGCCGATGTTGCCGCGCAGCAGAAGGAAGTTGACGACCTCGCGGATGGTCGGCACGGAGTGCTTGTGCTGGGTGAGGCCCATGGCCCAGCAGACGATCGTGCGCTCGGAGGCGAGGACCATGCGCAGGGCCTCGTCGATCTGCTCGCGCGTGAGGCCCGTCGCGGTGAGCGTCTCGTCCCAGTCGGCGGCGCGGGCGGCCTCCGCGAACTCCTGGTAGCCGTGGGTGTGTTCGTCGATGAAGGCCTTGTCGACGGCGCCCGACCCCGCGCCGGAGGCGCTGTCGGACTCGGCGAGGATCAGCTTGTTCAGGAGGCGGAAGAGTGCCTGGTCGCCGCCGATGCGGATCTGCAGGAACAGGTCGGTGAGCGCGGCGCCCTTGAACATGCCCTGCGGGGTCTGCGGGTTCTTGAAGCGCTCCATGCCCGCCTCGGGCAGCGGGTTCACCGTGATGATCTTCGCGCCGCCCGTCTTCGCCTTCTCCAGGGCGGAGAGCATGCGCGGGTGGTTGGTGCCCGGGTTCTGCCCGGCGACGATGATCAGGTCCGCCTTGTAGAGGTCCTCCAGGAGGACGCTGCCCTTGCCGATGCCGATCGTCTCGTTCAGTGCGGAACCGGACGATTCGTGGCACATGTTGGAGCAGTCCGGCAGGTTGTTCGTACCGAACTCGCGGGCGAACAGCTGGTACAGGAACGCCGCCTCGTTGCTGGTGCGCCCCGAGGTGTAGAACAGCGCCTCGTCCGGGGAGGCGAGGGCGGTGAGCTCCTCGGCGATGATGTCGAAGGCGCGCTCCCAGGGCACCGCCTCGTAGCGCTCGGCGCCCTCCGCGAGATACATGGGCTGGGTGAGACGGCCCTGCTGGCCCAGCCAGTAGCCGCTGCGGGTCGCGAGGTCGGCGACCGTGTGCGCGGCGAAGAAGTCCGGGGTCACGCGGCGCAGGGTGGCCTCCTCCGCGACCGCCTTCGCGCCGTTCTCGCAGAACTCCGCCGTGTGCCGGTGCTCCGGCTCGGGCCAGGCGCAGCCGGGGCAGTCGAAGCCGTCCTTCTGATTGACCCGCAGCAGCGTCAGCGCCGTGCGCTTCACACCCATCTGCTGCTGGGCCATGCGCAGGCTGTGCCCGACCGCGGGCAGTCCGGCGGCGGCGTGCTTCGGGCCGGCGACCTGGGGCGCGTCCTGGACCGGATCACTCTGGGGCGGCTTGCCGGCCATCTCGGCCTCCTCTTCGAGCACACGTATGAGGTACGCCTTCGATCCTCCCACGTGGTGGTGACAACGTTCGCGGCCCGTCCTGGGCGATGATCGCGCGCGGTGCGAAAGGCGTGACGGACACGGCGCGAGGGCGGTCGTGGAGGGCGGGGCGGGTCCGACTGTCAGTGGGGCGTGGCAGGATCGGGGGCGTGGCAGATTCAGCATCGAAGAAGACCGAGAAGACCTCCGGCGGCGGACGCCCGCGGCTGATGCTCATGGACGGGCATTCGCTGGCGTACCGAGCGTTCTTCGCGCTGCCCGCGGAGAACTTCACGACGGCGACGGGCCAGCCGACGAACGCGATCTACGGCTTCGCGTCGATGCTCGCCAACACGCTGCGCGACGAGGCGCCCACACACTTCGCGGTGGCGTTCGACGTCTCGCGCAAGACATGGCGCTCAGAGGAGTTCACCGAGTACAAGGCGAACAGGTCCAAGACCCCCGACGAGTTCAAGGGCCAGGTCGAGCTGATCGGCGAGCTCCTGGACGCGATGCACGCCGAGCGGTTCGCCGTGGACGGCTTCGAGGCGGACGACATCATCGCCACGCTCGCCACCCAGGCCGAGGCCGCGGGCTTCGAGGTGCTGATCGTCACCGGCGACCGCGACTCCTTCCAGCTGGTCTCCGAGCACACGACCGTGCTCTACCCGACGAAGGGCGTCTCCGAGCTGACGCGCTTCACTCCGGAGAAGGTCTTCGAGAAGTACGGACTGACGCCCGCGCAGTACCCCGACTTCGCGGCCCTGCGCGGCGACCCGTCCGACAACCTCCCGGGCATCCCCGGGGTCGGCGAGAAGACCGCCGCGAAGTGGATCAACCAGTTCGGGTCGTTCGCGGAGCTGGTCGAGCGCGCCGAAGAGGTCAAGGGCAAGGCCGGGCAGAACTTCCGCGACCACCTGGACGCGGTCAAGCTCAACCGCCGCCTCACGGAGATGGTGCGCGACGTCGAGCTGCCGAAGACGGCCGCCGACCTCGAGCGCGCTCCGTACGACCGCACGGCCGTCGCGATGGTCCTGGACACCCTGGAGATCCGTAACCCCTCGCTGCGCGAGCGGCTGCTCGCCGTCGACCCCGGGGCGGAGGAGGCGGACGCCGGGCCGCCGGCCGCCGCGGGCGTGGCCGTGGACGGCACGGTCATCGGCGCGGGCGAGCTCGAGCCGTGGCTCGCCGAGCACGGCACCACGGTCCTCGGCGTCGCCACGGTCGACACCTGGGCGCTCGGCACGGGCTCGGTCGCCGAGGTCGCCCTCGCCGCGGCCGACGGCGCCGCCGCGTGGTTCGACCCGTCCCAGCTGGACGAGGCCGACGAGAACGCGTTCGCGGCCTGGCTCGCAGACCCCGACAAGCCCAAGGTCCTGCACAACGCCAAGGCCGCCATGCGGGTCTCCGCCGAGCACGGCTGGAGCATCGAGGGCGTCTCCATGGACACCGCCCTCGCCGCCTACCTCGTCAAGCCGGGCCGCCGCTCCTTCGACCTGGACGCGCTGTCCCTGGAGTACCTCGGCCGGGAGCTGGCCCCCGCCGCCACGGCCGACGGGCAGCTCGCCTTCGGCGCCGACGAAGGTGCCGAGGCCGACGCCCTGATGGTGCAGGCCCGCGCGATCCTCGACCTGGGCGATGCCTTCACGGAGCGCCTGAAGGAGGTCGGCGCGGCCGACCTGCTGCGTGACGTGGAGCTGCCCACCTCCGTGCTCCTGGCCCGCCTGGAGCGCCACGGCATCGCCGCCGACAAGGCCCATCTCGAAGCCATGGAGCAGATGTTCGCGGGCGCCGTCCAGCAGGCCGTGAAGGAGGCGCACGCGGCTGCCGGGCACGAGTTCAACCTCGGCTCGCCCAAGCAGCTCCAGGAAGTCCTCTTCGGCGAACTGGGCCTGCCCAAGACGAAGAAGACGAAGACCGGCTACACGACGGACGCCGACGCGCTCGCCTGGCTCGCCGGCCAGACCGACAACGAACTGCCGGTCATCATGCTCCGCCACCGCGAGCAGGCGAAGCTCCGCGTCACCGTCGAGGGCCTGATCAAGACGATCGCAGCGGACGGCCGCATCCACACCACGTTCCACCAGACCGTGGCAGCGACGGGCCGTCTCTCGTCGCAGGACCCGAACCTGCAGAACATCCCGGTCCGCACCGAGGAGGGCCGCGCGATCCGCCGCGGCTTCGTCGTCGGCGAGGGCTTCGAGTCCCTCATGACCGCCGACTACAGCCAGATCGAACTGCGCGTGATGGCCCACCTCTCCGAGGACGAGGGCCTCCTGGAGGCGTTCACCTCCGGCGAGGACCTGCACACCACCGTCGCCTCCCAGGTGTTCTCCGTGGAGGGCACGGCCGTCCACGCGGAGATGCGCCGCAAGATCAAGGCCATGTCGTACGGCCTGGCGTACGGCCTGTCCGCCTTCGGCCTCTCCCAGCAGCTGAACATCGACGCCGGCGAGGCCCGCGCGCTGATGGACACCTACTTCGAGCGCTTCGGCGGTGTACGGGACTATCTGCGCCGCGCGGTCGACGAGGCGCGGGCCACGGGCTACACGGCCACGCTCTTCGGGCGCCGCCGCTACCTCCCCGACCTCAACAGCGACAACCGCCAGCGCCGCGAGGCCGCCGAGCGCATGGCTCTGAACGCACCGATCCAGGGCACGGCGGCGGACATCGTCAAGATCGCCATGCTGAACGTCGACCGGGCGCTCAGGGAAGCCGACCTCAAGTCCCGCATGCTCCTCCAGGTCCACGACGAAATCGTCCTGGAGATCGCCCCCGGCGAGCGCGCGAAGACCGAGGAACTGGTCCGCCACGAGATGGCCAACGCCGTGCACCTCCGGGCCCCCCTGGACGTCTCGGTCGGCTCGGGCCCGGACTGGGAATCGGCGGCCCACTAGACGCTCCGCTGGGGGCGCGGTATTCGGCTGCGGGTGGGTCGGGGTTCGGGGCGGTGTGCTTGGGTGCGGGTCCGGTGAGGGCTGAGTGCGCAGTCCCCCGCGCCCCTAGGTCTTTTAGGTCTTTAGGGGCGCGGGGAACCGCGCACCCAGCCCAAACCCACCCGCACCCGCCATCCAACGCCCTCCCGAGCCCCCGACCCCCAACCCCCGGAGGGCCCGTCACCCACGTGGCCCCCGACCAGAAGCCCCCAGCGGAGCACCCCGCAAGGATGCGGGCATGGGTCCTCACATACGACACATACAGCGCGTGCGGTACGTACGACACTGCCGTACCGCCCTCGTCGCAGCCCTCGCTTCCGTCCTCCTCACCCCGGTCCCCGCCGTCGCGGCCACCGCGGCCAGCCCCAGAATCCCGGCCGGCGCCACGACCAGACGCGTCCCGGTGGACACGGCCGCCTGGACCGACTGGTACCTCCGGCAGGGCGCCACGGGCCATCACGCCTTCTCGGCCGACCCCACCGACACCGTCACCTGCCAGGCCCCCCATGCCCCTGATCTGGCGACCCGGCTGGCCCAGGACATCCAGGCGGCCCTGTCGTCGAGGGACGGCACGGTCTCCGTAGCGGTGCAGGACGACTCCGGGCTGACCTGCGCACGCGCGGCCGAGCGGCAGTACGACTCGGCGAGCGTCGTCAAGGTGCTGATGATGGAAGGCCTGCTGCGCCGCGCCGAGGAGCTGGGACGCCGACTCACCCAGTGGGAGGAGACGAACGTACGCCCCATGATCGTCAGCTCCGACAACGACTCGGCCGCGCGCCTGTGGGCCGACCTGGGCCGCACCTACCTGAACGACTTCCTCACCCGCGTCCGCACCACCGCCACCGCTCTGGGCCCGGGCCGCTACTGGGGCCTCACCCGCACCACGGCCACCGACCAGCTGCGCCTGCTGGACGTACTGACGAACGCCCAGTCCTTCCTCCGCACCCGCGCCTACGGCCTGAAACTGCTCTCAGAGGTCCGTGCGGACCAGCGCTGGGGAGTCCCCGCGGGCATGCCTCAAGGGCTGACGGCACACGTCAAGAACGGCTGGCTGCCCAGAGCCACCCACGGCTGGCGCGTCCACAGCATCGGCGCCTTCACCGGCGAGGGCCGCGGCTACCGCATCGTCGTCCTGTCCCACGACAACCCCACGATGGCGTACGGCGTGCGCACCATCGAGCGCATAGCCCAGGCCGTGCACCGGGGCCTGGGCCAGGGGCGCGGAGTCGGCCGGGACCTCACCCCGGAGACCGCGATCAGCGAGGAGTCGGACGGCTCGGCTCCGTACGAATCGCTGCCGGGCTGGGACGAGCCGGAGCCGGACGCCACACCCTGACCGCCACGCCGTACAGTGCGAGTCCGACGGCAAGACCGGCCCCCGCCCCGAAGCAGACGGTGGGAATCAGCTCCCAGGGCTTCGCGTCGGCCGACCAGTGGTCCCACCAGCGCGTCGCCCGCCGCACCGCGGCCACCGTCGCGCAGCCACCGATCACGGCCGCCGCGAGCCACCGGTCCCGTACGGACAGCACCGGCACCCCCACGGGCTCGGTGTCGTGCTGCCGTCGCAGGGCGACCACGACGAAGGCGGCGATCACCACGGCGGCGACCGCCGAACCGCCGTACTGCAGATACCAGTAGAGCGGCGAGCCCGCGATCTCCTGCCCGAGGACCGGGAAGACCCGCATGCCCCACCGGTCGAGATGCGTGAACGCGTCCCACACGACATGCGTCAGGGAACCGACCACCGCGGACACGTACCACCACAGGGCCAGCGCGGGCCGGACGCGGGCGCGCGGCGCACCGCAGCGCAGGAGAGCCGCGACCCGCTTCTGTCGACGCAGCGGCAGCAGAGCCACCAACGGCTCGCGCAGCACCAGCCAGGCACCCACGAGCGCCCAGGCGACCAGCACATCGACCGTGAACACCCCGGTGAAGGAGTGTGTGAAGTCGCCGAACTCCATGGCCTCCGGCAGCACACTCGCCGCGTAGTACGTCATGTCGGGCGCGAACGAACCGGCCACGAGGAGGGCCGGAACCAGTCGGCCGCGTCCGGTCCCGTCGGTGCGCACGGCCGGCAGAACGGCAGCGGCATGGCTGAGGGTGAACGGCAACGGGGCTCCTTGCGAACGGACATTGACCGCGACTGACCGCGACCGACCGCGCGCGACGGCCTGTCGGCCCCGAACGGTCCGGTCGGTCCGGGCGGTCCCTTGATCGATGACGCTCAGTATGCGGTCGGCAGTTCCCGTCCGTCCCGCATGCCCCCTGGACGCCAGGGCAGGAGAAACGCGATATGGCCAACCGGTGAAAAACGGGCACGAACGGGTGTCTGCGCAACGGAAGTTGTCGTAGGGTCGCCTGGGTCGCCGTACGGGGGAGTGCGGCCGGACAACAGGAAACGCGCGAGGCGCGGGCGATCGTCCACGGGAGGGGTTCACGCAATGGCGGCGCAATTCGGCAGGCGAGTTGTCAAGGGGGCGGCAACCACCGCTGTGGCCGCGGTCGCGGTCGCGGCGCTGTCCGCGTCCCAGGCGCCGGGCGTGACCGACACCGCCCAGGGCAGACAGAGCACCGGCTCCCAGCCCTCGTCCGACCCGGACGCCGACAACAGCGCCACCGGCAACTCGCCGTACTACACCGACCTCCCGCCGCTCAACAGCCCCACCCCGACGCCCACCACGGGCACCGGAACGCCGACCGGCACGGGCGAGGCCGAGGCAGGCATACCCGCGACCGTCCTCGACGCCTACAAGAAGGCCGAGGCGGCACTGGGCGAATCCAAGCCCGGCTGCAACCTGCCCTGGCAACTCCTCGCCGCCATCGGCAAGGTCGAGTCCGGCCAGGCCCGCGGCGGCCGCGTCGACGCCAACGGCACCACGATCACCCCGATCCTCGGCCCGGTCCTCAACGGCAACGGCTTCGCGAGGATCACCGACACCGACGGCGGCGCGTACGACGGGGACACCACCCACGACCGTGCAGTCGGCCCCATGCAGTTCATCCCCTCCACCTGGGAGTGGTCGGGCCGCGACGGCAACGGTGACGGCAAGAAGGACCCCAACAACATCTACGACGCGGCCCTCGCCGCCGGCGGCTATCTGTGCCGGTTCGGCTGGGACCTGTCCGACAAGGCCGACCTCAGGCGCGCGATCCTTAGCTACAACAACTCGACGCACTACCTGAACACGGTCCTGTCGTGGCTGGAGTACTACCGCAAGGGCACCCACGAGGTCCCGGACGGCACGGGCACGCTGCCCTCCGGCCGCAGCGACGACAACAACGGGTCGAGCTCCTCCCCGACGCCGACGCCGACCTCGCCGGGCACGACCCCGCCCAGCTCCCAGACGCCGGGCGGCGGCGGTTCCACGAGCCCGAGCCCGAAGCCGCCCACCACGACACCGCCGCCGAGCACACCGCCGACGACCCCTGCCACGCCCACCGACACGGTGGACCACCTGGAGGACGCGGGCACCGCCAAGCTCACCGCGACCGCGGGCGACGCCTTCGCCGAGAAGATCGCCACCCGCACCGAGACCGAGGCAGGCAAGGCCGTCGCCAAGGTCCGGGTCCGGTTCACGATCGTCGGTGACACCGACTCCGTCTTCACCGGCGGCGAGAGCGTCGCGACCGTCGTCACCAACAGCTCCGGCGTGGCCACCGCGCCCGCGCTCAAGGCCGGTGAGAAGACGGGCGACTTCACGGTCCGCGCCACCGTCGTCGGCCGTGCCGTCTCCGGCCTCGACTACAAGGCGACGGTCACCGCGCGCCAGGCCGACGCCCTCGCCCGTACCGGCGACACCGCGCTGACCTGCGTCGCGGGCGGCGAGTTCGCGGACCAGGTCGAGCTGAAGGCCACCTACAAGGGTGCCGCCGCGGACGGCGTCGAGGCCACCGCCACACTCATCAAGGCGGCGGACGACGCGACCGCCAACGACAAGGGCCCCTACTTCAAGGACGCCGACGGCAAGACCGTACGGACCCTCGCGGGCCTCAAGACGGACGCGAACGGCCTGTTGAAGCTGCCGAAGCTGTACGCGGACGACACGGCCGGCACGTTCCTGCTCCGCATCAACACCACCGGCGGCGCCACGCTGACGGTCGAGCTGAAGGTGACGGCCGCTCCCTCCTCCTCACCGAGCCCCTCCGCCTCGTAGCCTCGTAGGCATTCAGAACGGCGGTGCTCCTCCACCCGGCCGGGTGGAGGAGCACCGCCGTTCTGTGTGTGCAACGTGTTCTCATCTCGCCCGCCCGTTGCTACGGTGCCCGACCTGACGATGTATCAGCTTCGCCGAGTCGGGAGGCCCCGCATGCGTGCCCTGATCGCCGCCGCGACCGGTCTCGCCGTCGCGCTCGCCCTCGTCCTCACCATCACGGCCATGGGCTCACCGGCGGGCAAGACGTCCCCCAAGCCGCTGCTCACCACCATCCCCAGCCACCCGTGACGCACACCCCCAACGCACAGGGAGGGCCGCCGAGATGCGCCGCAAGGCCAGCCTGATCCTGCTCGCCCTCGCCGTGTTCTTCGCGGCGCTGTCCCCGCTGATGCGCTGGTACGCCTTCCCGCGCCTCGCCAAGATCCCGGCCGACCAGTACCAGGACATGGTCCTGGAGGCGAAGGACGCGACCCTCCTCGACTACGGAACGATGAAGGCCAAGAAGGTCGACAAGGTCACCATCGTCCAGACCCTCAAGGGCAACGTCGAGGCCTCCGAGAAGATCGAGAAGACCGCGGGCCGCGACGTCGTCGTCTGGGACGGCCTCTCCTACGTCCAGGGCCCCGACGGCAAGATGGTCTCCAAGATCCCCGAGCGCTACATCTTCGACGCGCACACCCAGGAACCCGTCCACGCCACCGGCGAGATGGTCGACGGCGACCCCGTCAAGCGCGAGGGCATCGAGTTCAAGTGGCCCTTCCTCACGGAGAAGAGGGACTACGAGTACTTCGACGCACAGGCCCGCATCACCGCGCCGATCCACTACGAGGGCGAGCAGGACTTCCGGGGCGTAAACGTTTACTACTTCGAGCAGACCATCCCCTGGACCAAGGTGCCCTTCCCGCAGATCATGCCCGTCGAAGGCATCACTCCGGAGTCGGTCGCCAAGACGGGCACGACCCGCTGGTACACCACGGTCCGCAAGTTCTGGGTCGAACCGACCACCGGGGCACCCGTCTACGGAGAAGAGATCCACAAGGAGGAGCTGCGCGGCGGCACCCTCCTCGGGGGCCGCGAGAAGGTGACCGCCTTCGCCGGGCACGTGAAGATGCGCGAGGACTACATCCGCTCGACGGTCGACCTGGTCAAGTCCCAGCGGCTGCTCGTCCTGCTGATGACCTCGTACCTGCCGTGGGGCTTCCTGATCCTGGGCGCCGGCCTGCTGTCACTCTCCCTCTACCTGGAGGCCCGCAGCCGCCGCCCCGGAGATCCCACGCCTACGGAGACCCGCGAACCGGAACCGGTCGGCGCCTGAACCGGCGGGCGTTCGTCAGTGCCTGGACCAGGGCTGCCCGTCAGCGCCTGAGGCGTGCGTTCGTGTGGCGGGTCGGTTCGGCGGTCGCGGGGTCCTCGGGCCAGGGGTGCTTCGGATACCGGCCGCGCAGCTCCGCCCGTACGCCCCGGTAGCCGTCCCGCCAGAAGGACACCAGGTCGGACGTCACGGCCGCCGGGCGGCCCGCGGGCGACAGCAGATGCACGACCACGGGCACCCCGGCGACGGCCGGCGACTCTCGCGCCCCGAACATCTCCTGCAACTTCACCGCCAGCACGGGCCGTTCGGGATCCGCGTAGTCGACCCGGATCCTGGACCCGCTCGGCACCTCGATGCGCTCCGGCGCCAACTCGTCGAACCGGGCCGCCTCCCCGGACGCCCACGGCAACAGCCGGGCCAGCGCCTGCCCGGCGTCGATCCGCTCCAGATCCGCCCGCCGCCGGGCCCGGCCCAACTCCGGCTCCAGCCACTCGTCCACGCGCGCGTGCAGCGCGTCGTCCGACACATCGGGCCAGGGAGCACCGAGCCGGTGGTGCAGGAACCCGAGCCGCTGCCGCAGCACTTCGGCGTCCCGGGACCACCGCAGCACCCCGAACCCCTCGTCCCTCAACCCCTCAAGAAGCGCCTCCCGTACGAGCCCGGGCTCGGCGTTCCGCAACGGCCGTACCGCCAGCTCCACCGCGCCCAGCCGCTCGACCCGCCGCGCCACGACGTCCCCGTCGGCCCAGCGCACCTCGTCGCCCTTGCCGTACAGGGCCCCGGCCGCCTCGCGCGCGACCCCCTCGTCCACCACGGCCCCGAGCCGCACGCGCGCGTGCCCCGCACCAACGGGCCGATCGGCGACGGCGACAGCGATCCAGGACGCGTCCCGCAGCCCACTCCCGTCACCCACCTCGGCCCGAGTACCGGACACCATGAGAAAGGAGCCCCCTTGCCTCCGGGCAACCCGCTCGGGAAAGGCAAGAGCGGCGACGAGCCCGACGGCGTGATCGTCGGTGGTTTGCCGCACCCCTTCAGTGCGACCAGCGGTGGACGGCCGACGGGCGTCGAACGACGCTTCTGGGTCGGGCATGCCGCCCCCGCTCGGAGCGTCGGCGCTCGGTTCCCCCGGGCGACGTTCACGGGTGGTGTGCGGGCGGGAGAGATTCCGCGCCGAAGGCGCGGGCGCCGACGCGGCCCGCAGCCGCCGAACCTCCGTACGCCACCGCCCGGCATAGGCGTCACCCCCACGCCGGGCACCGCGCAAGGCAGCGGCAAGATCATCCCCGTACTCCCGCGGCGGCTCCTCACTCAAGAGGGCAACCACCTCCGCGGCAAGCTCAGCGCCCACGGAGTGCCCCGCGTCCAGCAACGCCCGCCCCAGCCGCGGATGCAGCCCGAGCCGCGACATCCGTACCCCCCGCTCCGTCGGACGCCCGTCGGAGCCCACCGCACCGATGGCCTCCAGAACGCTCCGAGCGGCCGCCATGGCGCCTCCCGGCGGCGGATCCAGCAGAGCCAGCCCCGAGGCGTCGGGATCGCCCCAGCAGGCCGCCTGGAGGGCGAACGCCGTCAGGTCGGCCACCTTGATCTCCGGCGCCGGGAAACGCGACAGCCGCCCGTCCTCCGCCTCCGCCCAGCACCGGTACACGGCACCCGGGGCCTCACGCCCGGCGCGCCCCGCCCGCTGCCGACCGGCCGCCTGCGAGGCCCGTACCGTCGCCAACGCGCTCAGCCCGCGCGCGTGATCGACGCGCGGCTCCCGCGCCAGACCGGAGTCCACGACCACCCGCACCCCCGGAACCGTCAGCGACGACTCGGCCACCGATGTCGCGAGGACCACCCGGCGCCGCGTACCCCCGGACAGCACTGCGTCCTGCACCGCGGCCGGCGCCCGGCCGTGCACCTGAAGCACCTCGACGTCGCCGAGCCCGCCGAGCTGCCCGGCGACCCGCGCGATCTCCCCGACACCGGGCAGGAAGCACAGGACGTCCCCGTCGCGTTCGGAAAGGGCCCGCCGCACCACCGACGCCACATGCGTCAGCAGCACCGGGTCCACCCGCATGCCGTGCGGCGGACGCACGGGGCGTACGGGCGGTGCCCAGACCACCTCGACCGGGTGGGACACACCCTGCGCCTCGACCACCGGCACCTCGCCCAGCAGCCTCGCCCACCCCTCGGCGTCGGTCGTCGCGGAGGCGGCCACCAACCGCAACTCGGGGCGCAGGGCGGCCTGTACGTCCAGCAGGAACGCGGCCACCGTGTCGGCGTCGAGATGCCGTTCGTGGCACTCGTCGAGCACGACCACGTCGACGCCCGCCAGCTCCTGGTCCCGCTGCAGCCGTTGCAGCAGCACACCGGTCGTGACGACCTCCACGCGCGCGCGTGGACCGACCACCCGCTCCCCGCGCACCGTGTACCCGACGCTCTCGCCGGGCTTCTCGCCCAGCAGCCACGCCATCCGCCGCGCGGCTGCCCGCGCCGCGATCCGCCGCGGCTCGGCGACGACGACCCGGCGTACGGGCCCGTCGCCGACCAGACCGGCGAGCACGAGCGGCACGAGGGTCGTCTTGCCGGTGCCGGGCGGCGCGACCAGCACGGCACCACCGTGCGCGTCCAGGGCGTCAGTCAGGCGGGGCAGCGCAGTACGTACGGGCAGGAGGTCCAGAGCGTCGTCGCGGATCACATGCTCAGTCTCTCCCTCAGCCTCCGGCCGGGGGTGCCCCCTTCTCGCTTCGCTCGCACACGAAGATCGCCGACCCCGGGATGAGGTTTCCCCGAAGGGGTGACCAGCCGCCCCACTCCTGGGTGTTCCAGGCGGGCCACTGCGGCTCGACCAGGTCGACCAGCCGGAAACCGCCCGCCACCACGTCCCGGACGCGGTCGCCGACCGTCCTGTGGTGCTCGACGTACACCGCGCGGCCCTCGTCGTCCTGCTCGACGTACGGCGTGCGGTCGAAGTAGGAGGACGTCACGGTCAGCCCCTCGGGGCCGGGCTCGTCCGGGAAGGCCCAGCGGATCGGGTGTGTGACGGAGAAGACGAACCGGCCGCCGGGCCGCAGCACCCTGTGCACCTCTTTCAGGACCTTCACGGGGTCCGCGACGAACGGCATCGCCCCGTAGGCGGAGCACGCGAGGTCGAAGGAGGCGTCCGCGAACGGGAGTGCGCCGGCGTCCGCCTCCACGAGCCCCACTCCCTTGGCGCCGATCCGCAGCGCGTGCTGGAGCTGGCGGTGCGAGAGGTCCAGGGCGACCGGGCGGGCCCCCTGGGCGGCCAGCCAGCGCGAGCACTGGGCGGCACCCGCGCCGATCTCCAGGACGTCTTTTCCGGCCAGTTCCTCCATCGGTCCGAGCAACTCGGCCTCGATCTCGTCGAGACCCTCGGGGCCCCACACGAAACGGTCGTCGCCGAGGAACGTGCCGTGCTCGACCTGGTACTCGTCCGCGTTCCGGTCCCACCAGCCACGATTGGCGCGGGTGCTCTCGCCGGACCCCGCCTCCCGTCGTGTCGCCTCGGGCTCGAACTGTTCGGGCTCTTGGATGATCGGCTCCCTCGTACTAATCTGCGGGCTCTTCCGTCAGACCCGTCCCCGACGGTCGTCACACAAGGGGCGCCGCAGGGCCCTCGTGGCCTCGTGAGACAGGTCTTGTGCCGGGTATGCGGCGTTCCGCCCCGGGTGTGCGCCTTCGCGCATTGACCCTGTCCGGCTGCCCCCGTATGCTACAAGTTGCGCTGCGGGCCTGCGCTCCTCAGACGTAGCAGGCTGCGCTCGCATCTGTTGTATGTCCCCTCGGTTTTCGAGGCGCCACCGGCAAGTGTTCGTCATGGAACACGCCCGGATTCGGCGCTTCCTTGGCTGTCCGGCTTCTTCAGAGCGAAACGGGCTCCCGGCGTAAGCAGTACCTACGACTCACTGTCCGTACCGGAGCCCTTACCCACATGACGAGCAGCACCGAGACCACCGCCACCACCCCGCAGGTTGCGGTCAACGACATCGGTAACGAGGAAGCCTTCCTCGCCGCGATCGACGAGACGATCAAGTACTTCAACGACGGCGACATCGTCGACGGCGTCATCGTGAAGGTCGACCGGGACGAGGTCCTGCTCGACATCGGTTACAAGACCGAAGGTGTCATCCCGAGCCGCGAGCTCTCGATCAAGCACGACGTCGACCCCAATGAGGTCGTCAAGGTCGGCGACGAGATCGAAGCCCTTGTTCTCCAGAAGGAGGACAAGGAAGGCCGCCTGATCCTCTCGAAGAAGCGCGCCCAGTACGAGCGCGCCTGGGGCACCATCGAGAAGATCAAGGAAGAGGACGGCATCGTCACCGGCACCGTCATCGAGGTGGTCAAGGGTGGTCTCATCCTCGACATCGGCCTCCGTGGCTTCCTGCCGGCTTCTCTCGTCGAGATGCGCCGTGTCCGCGACCTCCAGCCCTACGTGGGCAAGGAGCTCGAGGCGAAGATCATCGAGCTGGACAAGAACCGCAACAACGTGGTCCTGTCCCGCCGCGCCTGGCTCGAGCAGACCCAGTCCGAGGTTCGCCAGACGTTCCTCACCACCCTGCAGAAGGGTCAGGTCCGCTCCGGCGTCGTCTCCTCGATCGTCAACTTCGGTGCGTTCGTGGACCTGGGTGGCGTCGACGGTCTCGTTCACGTCTCCGAGCTCTCCTGGAAGCACATCGACCACCCCTCCGAGGTTGTCGAGGTCGGCCAGGAAGTCACCGTCGAGGTCCTCGACGTCGACATGGACCGCGAGCGTGTCTCCCTGTCGCTGAAGGCGACGCAGGAAGACCCGTGGCAGCAGTTCGCCCGTACGCACCAGATCGGTCAGGTCGTCCCGGGTAAGGTCACCAAGCTCGTTCCCTTCGGTGCGTTCGTGCGCGTCGACGAGGGCATCGAGGGCCTGGTCCACATCTCCGAGCTGGCCGAGCGCCACGTGGAGATCCCGGAGCAGGTCGTCCAGGTCAACGACGAGATCTTCGTCAAGGTCATCGACATCGACCTCGAGCGTCGCCGGATCTCGCTGTCCCTGAAGCAGGCCAACGAGTCCTTCGGTGCCGACCCGGCCTCGGTCGAGTTCGACCCGACGCTGTACGGCATGGCCGCGTCGTACGACGACCAGGGCAACTACATCTACCCCGAGGGCTTCGACCCCGAGACCAACGACTGGCTCGAGGGCTACGAGTCCCAGCGTGAGGTGTGGGAGAACCAGTACGCCGAGGCGCAGACGCGCTTCGAGCAGCACCAGGCTCAGGTCATCAAGTCCCGCGAGGCGGACGCCCAGGCCGAGGCCGAGGGTGTCGCCACCCCGGGTGCGGCTCCGGCCGCCTCCGGTGGCAGCGGCGGCGGTTCGTACTCCTCGGAGTCGGACGACAACTCCGGCGCCCTGGCGTCGGACGAGGCGCTGGCCGCCCTCCGCGAGAAGCTGGCCGGAGGCCAGAGCTGATCGCACACCTCTAGGCAGTGACTAGCTGGTGACTGCGGGCCCGCACCCTTCTGGGTGCGGGCCCGCAGTGCGTTGACCGGCAGAGGCGTTCAGCCGGCCGGAAAGCGCGCGGTTGCAGAAACTTGCGGGATACATGAATAACTGATGGGCCGTAACCGGCCATTGGGAGGCTTCCTCGGTCGTTCAAGATCGAGAAGGGGAGCCCCAGTCATGGCACAGCCTCAGAGCGGTCCTGGTACGAGCCGGCGTTCGTTCCTGCGCAGGGTGGGCCTCACCGGCGGCGCGGGCACGATGTTCGCCACCATGGGAGCCCTCGGCCTCGCTCCCACGGCCCAGGCCGCCCAGCGCGAACAGCCCTTCCACGCCCCGAAGCCGAGCGACTTCACGCTCAGCGGACGCGGCGCGGCCAAGGTGGTCGTCGTCGGCGGCGGCATCGCCGGCCTCACGACCGCGTACGAACTCGGCAAGGCGGGCTACGACTGTACGGTCCTCGAGGCCAGGGACCGCACCGGTGGCCGCAACTTCACGGTCCGGGGCGGCGACACCACCACCGACCTGTACGGCAACCGGCAGACGGCCCGCTTCGGCGACGGGCAGTACATGAACGCGGGCCCGGCGCGTCTGCCCCAGTGGATGGTCACTCTTGACTACTGCCGCGAACTCGGTGTCCCGCTAGAGGTGTTCACCAACGTCAACGCGGACGCGTACCTCTTCAACGAGTCGGCCGGCATGACCGAGCCGATGCGGTACCGAACGGCGAAGGCCGATGTCTACGGGTACGTCTCGGAGTTGCTCGCCAAGGCCACCGACACGGGCGCCCTCGACGCGGAGTTGAGCGCCGAGGACCGGGAGAGGCTCGTCGAGTTCCTCAAGGACTTCGGCGACCTGGGGAACACGCTGGACTACACGGGCGGCGAGCGCCGCGGATACGAGGTCGTCCCCGCCGCCGCGGGCACCCCCGGTGTGCTCCTCGGTGACGTCCCGTCCGCCTCCGAGGTGTTCGCGAGCGGCGTCGGCCGCTACTTCTCCTTCGAGTTCGGCTTCGACCAGGCGATGCTGATGTTCCAGCCGGTGGGCGGCATGGACCGGATACCGCGCGCCCTGACGAGGGCGATCGGGGGCCATCGCATACGTACGGGGGCCGTCGTCTCGAAAATCACCGACAAGGGAAGCGGCGTCACCGTCACGTACACCCAGGGCGGCCGGACCAGGAGCGTCGACGCCGACTACTGCGTCGGCGCGCTGCCGCCCAACATCCTCGCCAAGATCCCGCACAACCTGGGTGCTGGCGTACAGACCGCGCTGGAGGCGATCACACCGTCGTCCGCGGCCAAGATCGGCCTGGAATACCGCTCCCGCTGGTGGGAGCTCGACCACCGGATCTACGGCGGCATCACCGAGACCGACCAGGACGTCACCCACATCTGGCACCCGTCCCACGGCTTCCACGGCGAACGCGGCGTCATGATCGGCTACTACAACTACGGGGCCGACGCGGACGCGTACGCGAAGCTCACGCCCAGGGAGCGCGAGACGCGTGCGGTCGCCGCGGGAGTGAAGATCTACGGGGCGAAGTACCGCACCGAACTGGCGTCCTCCTTCTCCCACCACTGGCGCCAGACGCCCCATCTGGAGGCCGCCTGGCACACGACCACCGGCGGTCCCGACCACGCCCGCTACAAGCCGCTCAACGAGCCCACGGGGCGTGTCTACTTCGCGGGCGACTGGCTCAGCTACACGGACGCCTGGCAGCACGGCGCGTTCACGTCCGCCCGCAAGGCCGTCACCGCGCTCCACGCGCGCGTGCTGGCGTCGTAGCACCGGCAGGGCGTCGACACGGCACCGACACGGCATGGCGTCATTGCACTGTCATGGCGAGGTCAAGGCGCGGTCGTGGCGCATGAGAAGCCGGTAAAAGGGGGCAGCGAACGGGCGTGAGCGGGGAATGCTCGTGTCCTGGTCCGCGTTGTGGAGTACGAACACGAGGAGGAGCGGTCACTGTGCTTGATCCGCAGGGTTTGTACGCATGGGAGCCGAAGGGCCTGGCTGTCGTCGACATGGCGCTCGCCCAGGAGTCGGCCGGTCTTGTCATGCTCTACCACTTCGACGGATACATCGACGCGGGCGAGACCGGCGACCAGATCGTCGACCGGCTGCTCGACTCGCTGCCCCACCAGGTCGTGGCCCGCTTCGACCACGACAGGCTCGTGGACTACCGCGCCCGGCGCCCGCTCCTGACGTTCAGGAGCGACCGCTGGGCCGACTACGAGGAGCCCACGCTGGACGTGCGGCTCGTCCAGGACGCCACCGGAGCGCCGTTCCTGCTGCTCTCCGGCCCCGAGCCGGACGTGGAGTGGGAGCGCTTCGCCGCGGCCGTCCAACAGATCGTGGAGCGTCTCGGCGTGCGCCTGTCCGTGAACTTCCACGGCATTCCCATGGGCGTACCGCACACGCGCCCCGTGGGCCTCACACCGCACGGCAACCGCACGGACCTCGTCCCGGGCCATCGCAGCCCCTTCGACGAGGCGCAGGTCCCCGGCAGCGCGGAGTCGCTGGTCGAGTACCGCCTGATGCAGGCCGGACACGACATCCTGGGCGTCGCCGCGCACGTGCCGCACTACATCGCCCGCTCCCCGTACCCGGACGCAGCGCTGACCGTCATGGAGGCCATCACGGCGGCCACCGGTCTGGTCCTGCCCGGGATCGCGCACTCCCTGCGCACCGAGGCGCACCGCACACAGACCGAGATCGACCGGCAGATCCAGGAGGGCGACGAGGAGCTGGTCGCGCTCGTCCAGGGGCTTGAGCACCAGTACGACGCCGCCGCCGGCGCCGAGACGCGGGGCAACATGATGGCCGAGCCGGTGGAGATTCCGTCCGCGGACGAGATCGGGCTCGAGTTCGAGCGGTTCCTCGCGGAGCGGGAGGGCGACGCGTAGTCGCTTCGCTGGAGGGCTCGGATTCCGGCTGCCGGTTCGTCGGGGCTGGGCGCGCCCACGCGGCGGAGCCGCATACGGGCACAGCCCAGCGCCCCTTTGGGGCGCGGCCCCTCTGCCGGGGCCCCGCGGGGGCTTTGTCGGTGGTGGGTTCTAAGCTCTTGGGCATGCTGAAGGTTGGTCTGACCGGTGGGATCGGGGCCGGCAAGAGTGAGGTGTCGCGGCTGCTCGTGGAGCAGGGCGCCGTACTGATCGATGCCGACAGGATCGCGCGGGAGGTCGTCGCGCCGGGCACCGCGGGGCTCGCGGCGGTCGTGGACGCCTTCGGCGAGGGCGTGCTCGCCGAGGACGGCAGCCTGGACCGGCCCAAGCTCGGGTCGATCGTCTTCGCGGACGCCGAGAAGCTCGCCGTGCTGAACTCGATCGTGCACCCCCTGGTGGGTGCCCGCTCCCACGAGCTCGAAGAGGCCGCCGCGGAGGACTCCGTGGTCGTGCACGACGTCCCCCTGCTCGCCGAGAACGGCCTCGCGCCGCTCTACGACCTCGTGATCGTCGTCGACGCGAGCCCCGAGACCCAGCTCGACCGGCTCGTACGGCTGCGTGGCATGACCGAGGGGGACGCCCGCGCGCGTATGGCCGCACAGGCGACGCGCGACAAGCGCCTGGAGATCGCGGATGTCGTCATCGACAACGACGTACCACTGGAAGTCCTGCAGCGGCGCGTTCGGGACGTGTGGGCGGATCTGGTCCGGCGGGCCCGGGGCGCCTCGGAATAGTGGGCCCCTTGGGGGCGTTGATTCCTTGCAGTGAGGGAAGGACTCTGCCGTGCCCGAGACCAGCGGATTCACCGGACGTACTCCGGAGACGCATGTCATCGACTTCCGTGCCGCCGAGCAGTTGCTGGCCGCGCGGGATCCGCGGGGTGCGGTGAAGCTGCTGGACCGAGTCATCGCCGCACATCCCGAGAACACCGCGGCCCGGCTGCTGCGCGCGCGTGCCTTCTTCGCGGCGGCGCAACTGCGGCCCGCCGAGCTGGAGTTCACCATCGTGCTGGAGCGCGAGCCGGACAACGCGTTCGCGCACTTCGCGCTCGCCCGCACCTATGAGCGCTCCGGCCGCTCCGACCAGGCCCTGCGCCACTTCAGGCTCGCGGCGGCGCTGGATCCGCAGCCGGAGTATCTGGCCGCGGCGCGCTTCGACTCCTGAGGCGCCGGACGGCTCCCGTGGCGCGGAACGAGTTCTGAGACACGGGAGGACTTCTGACATGAGGCCGTCGGCGCTGCGAGGCTGAGCGACACGAGGCCGTTGCGCTGCTGGGCTGAGAGCCGAGGGGTGAAGTGCGCGCCCTAGAGGCGGTGTTCCGGTGGTCGGTACGGCGGGATGTCGGGCCCGGGCTGGTAGTGGGGCCCCTGGCGGATGTGCCTGAGGACCATCGTCAGATCGACGGTGACGATCAGCCACAGCACCCCGCAGGCGATCGCCCAGCCGGGCCGCCCGACGACGGCGAACGCGGCCGTCCCCACGATCGCCCAGACAAGGCCCCACACACTGAGCCACAGGCGCACTCGTAGGACACTGCGCGCTGTCGTCGGTTCACTGCCCGTTCGCATCGGGACCACTACTCCTACGGAAAAACGTACTCTTCGTGATGCACGTTCACCAAGAGGCGGACGAACGGGGAGCAACTGTGCTGGTGGAGGAGCTGCGGGCGGACGAGAGGCTCGCCGGATGGCTGAGGGACCTGGAGAGCGAGGGCGAGCCCGACGGTCCACGGGCGGAGGACGTCCTGCCGGACGCGATCGCGCTGCCGGACGTCCTGCTCGACCTGTCCGTGCCGCACGAGTACGTCAACGAACTCGTCGCGCTGCGCGGCCGGCTGGTGGCGGACCCGGAGGCGATGACGCTGCTGCGGCGGTGCGTCGCCCGGTTCGTACGCGGCATGGGGGAGATCGGCAAAGGGTGGGAGCCGCCCGCGTTCCCGGAGTCCACCGGAGCGCTGGGCCGCACTTTCCATGTGTTCGTCTTCGTCGCCGCGCTGCCGTATGTGCGCGCCTATCACCTGCAACGGGGCGTTCCGGCGGACGTGTCCCGGCGCACCCTCGCCGACCTGGGCCGGCACATGGCCGTGCACCGGCGACGCGTCGGCACCAGCGGGCTGCTGGTGCCCTGGTGGATCGGGCTGCACTTCCACGGGGAGCTGTACCAGCTGGGGCGGCTGCAGTTCCAGCGCGCTCGGCTCGGCGGCCACACGGGCGAGGCGGCCTCGGCCGCGGGACTCGACACCGGCCCCGGAGACCTCTGTCTGAGCGTGCACATCGCCGACTTCCGGGGACCCCTGTCACCGGAGGCCTGCGACCAGTCGCTGGACCTGGCACGGGAGTTCTTCGCCCGCCACTACCCGGACGAGCGCTACGCGGTGGCGGAATGCCACTCCTGGCTGCTCGACCGGCAGCTGCAGCGGTACCTTCCGGCGGACTCCAACATCGTGAGCTTCCAGGAGCGGTTCCAGATCGCGTACGAGGAGACGAAGGCGGACGACAAGGGTCCCGTGGGATTCGTCTTCGGTGACCCGGAGCTGCCGGTGGAGGAGTTGCCTCGGCGGACCAGGGTCGAGCGGGCGGTCGTGGACCATCTGCGGGCGGGCGGCCACTGGTACGGCGGTCATGGCTGGTTCGCGTGGTGACCGAAAGATTAGTGACCAGCTCACGCCACTAACGGTCAACTATCGATCATTTCCTGGCCAGTTCGAAGTGTCACTCGAACGGGTGGTGTGGGCGGTGGAGGGAACGGGGCGGCGAGCACGGGCCGTTGTGCGGGTATGACGATCGAGATGCGTGAGGGATACGAGGGGACAGGACCCGGCGCCATCACGCCGGACGGCTGCGCGGTGGAGCTGTACTCGCGGCTGTCCGTCGGGGACGAGCCGGACATCATCGCCGGGGCCGTGCCGGCGGGGGCGCACATTCTCGAACTGGGCAGCGGTGTGGGGCGTATGACCCACCCGCTCCTGGAGCGGGGCTTCACGGTGACGGCCGTGGACGAGTCGGCCGAGATGCTGGAGCGGGTGCGCGGGGCGCGCACGATATGCAGCCCCATCGAGACGCTCGACCTGGCAGGCGAGAAGTTCGACGTGGTGATGCTCGCGTCGTTCCTCGTGCACAACGGAGACGACGAGGTGCGGCGAGGGATGCTCGACGCCTGCCGGAGCCATGTCGCGGACGACGGGTGCGTGCTGATCCAGCGCGAGGGGGAGGACTACCACACGAATCTGCCGCGCGAGCGACAGGACCCGAGCGGGTTCACGATCCGGATGCTGTCGGCGGAGCCGGTGGGGAACGGGGTCAACTCGGTGCGGGCGGAGTATGTCTTCCCGGACGCGGTGTGGACGCAGACGTTCCTCGCCCGGCCGCTCACGAAGGAGGCGTTCGAGGAGGCGCTGGGGGAGTCGGGGCTGAAGGTCGACCGGTATCTGACGGAGGACCGGGTGTGGGTTCGGGCGGTGCCGGCGTGACGGCGTGACGGTCTGGCGGTCTGCGGGCGTGACGGTGTGACGGCCTGAAGAGGGCGAAGTCCCCTTGTGGGGCAACGAATTCCTCGTGCGGCGATGAGTTTCGGACACCGGGCCGGTCTTCCTCTGTGACAGCAACGCGCACCGCTTCACACAGGAGATCCCCATGTTCGAGACCACCGCTACCGTCACCTCCGGCTCCGGCTCCGGCTCCGGCTCGGGCTCTGGCTCCCGCTCCACCTCCGGCACCGTCATCGCCGAGTCGGCGACCGCCCGTGGCCGTCGTGCCCGCCTCGCCCTGCGGGGACTTCAGGTGCTGCTCGCTCTTTTCTACGCGTTCGCGAGCGCGCTGCCCAAGCTCATCGCGCACCCCTCGGCGGCCGAGGGGTTCAACGAGATGGGGTGGGGCAGCGCGGGGATGTACACCATCGGCGCGCTCGAACTGGCCGGTGCCGTCGCCCTGTTGATCCCGGTGCTCTCGTCGGTGGCGGCGGTGTCGCTGGGCGCGCTGATGGTGGGCGCGTTCATCACCCAGATCACCGTCTTCGGAGGGGAGAACGCGGCGACCCCGCTCATCCTGATACTTCCGCTGGCGCTCATAGCCTGGGCACGGCGGAGGGATGCGGCGGAGCTGCCGAGGCTGGTCCGCGGGCGCTCCTGAGGGAGTACGGGGTTCGGACGGCGTCCGGCGGGCCATCCCAAGGGTCCTGCCGGACTCGTTGCGGGTGCTGGGTGCTGGGTGCTGGGTGCTGGGTGCTGGGTGTCTGGGTCCGCGGGGACGCCCCTCCAGGGGCGCGGGGAACTGCGCGATCAGCCACGGACGGCCCGCACTCGGCGAACCTGCAGCCGCCCTCGCCCTCGCCCTCGCCTTCGTCCTCGCCCCGCCAGGGTCAAGACGTAGGTGCCCCGGGGCCACCATCAGGCGCCCCAAGCCCCCGCAACCGTTCCAGCTCGCGCCGGTCCCGCTTGGTGGGCCGCCCCGCACCCCGGTCGCGGATCCCCGCCGGGGCGACGGCCTCGCGAGGCGGAGGCGGCGGACTGTTGTCGACAAGGCACTCGGCGGCGACAGCCGCCCCCACCCGCTTGCGGATCACCCGTTTCACGACGACGACCCGCTCCCGGCCGTCGTGCCGCAGCCGGACCTCGTCGCCGACGCGGACGGTGTGTGCGGGCTTGACGCGTTCGCCGTTCACCCGGACATGGCCTCCGCGGCAGGCGGTGGCACCCATCGAACGGGTCTTCACGAGGCGTACGGACCAGATCCAGCTGTCGACGCGCACGGTCTCACCGGTCGCGGGGGCCGCCGCCTTCGCGGCTGCCTGCGCGTCGGCCACGGCGGCGTCGGTGCTGCCCGCGCCGGTCCCGTCCTTGCCGTTGCCCTGAGTGCCTGAAGCCATGGTCCGACCTTAGTCCTCGACGGGCGGGCAGTCGGAACCGTTTTCCGCCGGGCATACCGTGGGGGCATGGATCAGGAGCGCAGCCTGGCCGAGCTGGACGAGCGGATCGCCGGGTGCCGGGCCTGCCCGCGGCTGGTCGACTGGCGGGAGGAGGTGGCCCGCACGAAACGGGCCGCCTTCGCGGACTGGACGTACTGGGGCCGCCCGGTGCCGGGCTTCGGGCCGCCGGACGCCTCGCTGCTGGTGGTCGGACTCGCGCCCGCGGCACACGGCGGGAACCGGACTGGGCGGATGTTCACGGGAGACCGGTCCGGGGACGTGCTGTACGCGGCGCTGCACGAGGTGGGGCTGGCGTCCCAGGCCACGTCCGTGAGCAGCGACGACGGGCTGGCCCTGCACGGCGTACGCGTCACCTCGCCCGTGCACTGCGCGCCGCCCGCCAACAAGCCGACGCCGGAGGAGCGGGACACCTGCCGGCCCTGGCTGGTGAGCGAGCTGCGTCTGCTCAGGCCCACCCTCCGCGCGGTCGTCGTGCTCGGTGCCTTCGGCTGGCAGGCCGCGCTGCCCGCGTTCGCCGCGGCGGGCTGGACGGTGCCCCGGCCCCGGCCGGCCTTCGCCCACGGGGCGCGGGTCACGCTGGACGGCCCCGACCGGCCGCTGGAGCTCTTCGGCTGCTTCCACGTCAGCCAGCGCAACACCTTCACGGGGCGGCTCACCCCCGAGATGCTGCGAAACGTGCTGCGCACGGCGGCGAAGGCGGCGGACCTGCCGACCCGGCCGTACGAGGGCTAGGGCCGCGCGCGACCGGCAACGGACGGCCCGCGGCGTCGGGTCGGGCGGGTCGGTTACCGCGTTCCCGCGGAGCGCTCAGCGTCGCGCCCGGTCCCGTTCGCCCGCCGACTGCACGAACTGCAGCTCAAGGGTGGCCGGGGGAGGGGCGACGCCGGGGCCACCGGCCTGCGCCCAGCGGAGTATCTCGTCCGTGCAGTCGTCGCCCATCGACCAGCCGATCCAGACGGGTCGGCCGCCTCGCCGGCGGCCCTCACCCGACGGCTGTACGACGATGATGTTGGCCTGATCGCACGGGCCGAGGCAGTCCGTCGTACGGACCGCGAGGCGGCCGTCGGAGGCATCGGCCGCGGCGCGCAGCCGGTCGAGCTGCCACTCGTGGTCGTAGTCCGGGTACTTGCGCGCGTCACCGCAGCAGCAGCCGCGGCAGACGACGAGTGTGCAGGGACGGGTCCTCGCCGCACCGATGGCCGTACGGACGGTCACGCTTCTCCCTCGGAGCCGGAGCCGGAGCCAGAGCCGGAGCCGGAGTTGGCAGTGGCATGTGAGGCGGGGTCGGGTTCGGTGTCGGAGTCGCCGAAGAGGTGGCGCACCGTCGAGCGGTAGTTGGCCTGTACGTGGGCCAGGGCGTGGGCGCGGGCCAGTTCACGGTCGCCGGAGGCGATGGCCGCGTACAACTCGCGGTGCTCGGCGAGGAGTTGGGGCCACTCCTCGTTCTGGCGGGTGAGCCAGCGCAGCCGGCCGTCGACCGGCTCCATCACGGAGATCAGCAGGCTGTTTCCGGCCATCGCCAGGATGCGGTCGTGGAAACGGGTGTTGATGTCGGTGATCGCCTCCGCGTCGTCCGCGCGGGTCGCGTCCGCCGCACGGTCGAGGAGCTCCTCCAGCTCGGCGAGATCGGCCCGGGTGGCGCGCTGCGCGGCCAGCCCGGTGGCGTACACCTCAAGGGCTTCACGCAGTTCGAAGAGTTCCGCGACGTCAGTCGGGGTCAGGCGGCGTACGACCGTGCGGCGCGGGGTCTCGAAGAGGACGAAGCCCTCGGCGACCAGGGCCCGGATCGCCTCGCGGACCGGTACGCGGGAGACCCCGAACCGCTCGGCCAACTCCCGCTCGACCAGCCGGTCGCCGGGCAGCAGCCGCCCGGCGATGATCTCCTGCCGCAGCGAGCCGAGGACCCGCTCGCGTACCGCCCCCAGCGGTTCCACCGTTGTCATGGGTCCATCCTCGCCGAACCAGGGACGGTTTTACCGAGCTGTAACCGTACGGACATGGCGAGATGTCGTCGGCGGCGAGACCATGACGTCAGTTTGGTATACCAAAACTGCAAGCGGCTGCTCCCCGGGCCTCAGGCCCCAGCCTCCCCATGTCCCCTTCCACGCCCCGCCCCGCACGCTCCCCGTCCCCTCTCACTCTCCCCGAACCCGAACCCGCACCCGTAGTCGCACTCGCACTTGCACCCGCACTCCCCGCAGTCCTCCCGCCGTCCCCTCGCTCATGGAGGCCTTGTGTCCCTCGCCGATCCAGCCACAGCCACCGGCGCTCCGGCGTTCGTCCCCGATCCCCGGCTCACCAACGAAGACCTCGCGCCCGCGGGCAAGCGCAACTGGAAGGTCTTCGACCTCTTCGCCATGTGGATGTCCGACGTCCACAACCTCGGCAACTACACGTTCGCGGCGGGCCTGCTGGTCCTCGGTATGAACGTCTGGCAGATCTTCACGTCGCTGCTCGTCGGCTTCGTGCTCATCTACGTCGGCATGAACTGGATGGGGAAGATCGGGCAGCGCCACGGCGTGCCCTTCCCCGTGATCAGCAGGATCAGCTTCGGTGTCTGGGGTGCCAATATCCCGGCCCTGATCAGGGCCGTCATCGCCATCATGTGGTACGGAATCCAGACCTATCTGGCCTCCGTCGCCGTCAACATCATGCTGCTCGCGGCCTGGCCGGGCCTGGAGTCGTGGACCCACAGCTCCTTCCTCGGCCTCGACGCGCTCGGCTGGGTGTCCTTCCTCTCGCTGTGGCTGCTCCAGGCGCTGATCATCAGCCAGGGCATGGAATCCGTACGGAAGTTCCAGGACTTCTGCGGTCCGGCCATCTGGCTCGTCATGATCGCCCTCGCGATCTGGATCCTCGCCAAGGCCGACTGGACCATCTCGCTCACGACGACTCCGAACCCGGTCTCTGTCGGTGAGCAGTGGCGTCAGTGGTTCGGTGCGATCGGGCTGATCCTCGCCACATACGGCACGCTGATGCTCAACTTCTGCGACTTCTCGCGCTTCGCGCCCGACTACAGGACGGTCAAGCGCGGCAACTTCTGGGGCCTGCCCATCAACTCGACCGCCTTCGTGATCGTGTCGGTCATCGTGACGGCCGGTTCGCTGGAGGTGTTCGGCAAGGCGATCACCGACCCGGCCCACCTTGTCGCCGAGATCGGCAACACCTGGGTCCTGGTGCTGGGTGCGCTGACCTTCGCCATCGCCACCATGGGTGTCAACATCGTCGCCAACTTCGTCTCGCCCGCGTACGACCTGGCCAATGTCTGGCCGCAGAAGATCACCTTCAAGGTCGGCGGCCTGATCAGCACGGTGGCCGCGCTGGTGGTGACCCCGTGGAACCTCTTCTCCAACCCCACCGTCGTCCAGTACTTCCTCGGCGGTCTCGGCGCCTTCCTCGGCCCGCTGTTCGGCGTGATCATGCTCGACTACTTCTGGGTCAAGCACGGCCGCATCGACGTGAACGAGCTCTTCAACGCCGAGCCCGGATCGCGCTACTACTACCGCAAGGGCGTCAACCCCAAGGCCCTGTGGGCGTTCCTGCCCGCGGCGGCGGTCTCGGCGGTGCTCGCCCTCGTGACGACCTTCAGCGAGGTCGCCCCGTACTCGTGGTTCATCGGGACGGCGCTGGCCGCCGGACTGTACGCGCTCCTGTGCCGTTCCGAGCGCGCCGCGGTCCCTGCCCCTGTCACCGAGCCGGCTCCGACTTCGGCTCCGACTTCTGCTCCCGTGGAGGGCTGAGCGTGCGGATCGTCGTCACCAACTGCAACACCACGCAGGGGATGACCGAGGAGATCGTGCGAGGTGCCCGGGCCGCAGCAGGCCCGGGCACCACCGTGCTCGGAGTCACCCCCGCCTGGGGACCCGAGTCCGCCGAGGGCTGGCTCGACAGCTATCTCTCCGCGGCTGCCGTCATCGACACCCTGCGGACGTACGAGGGTCCGTACGACGCCGTCGTCATGGCCGGCTTCGGGGAACACGGGCGCGAGGGCGTACGGGAACTCGTGGACGTACCCGTCGTCGACATCACCGAGGCGGCGGCCCATCTGGCGTGTCTGCTCGGGCGGCGGTACGGCGTCGTCACCACACTGGAGCGGTCGGCCGGGCAGATCGAGGACAGCCTGTACGGGGCCGGGGTGGCCCAGCACTGTGCGGCCGTCGTGGGCACCGGGCTCGGCGTCCTCGACCTCGGCGACGCGGAGCGCACGGAAGCGGCCTTCGTGGCCGCCGCCGAGCGGGCCCGGGACGCGGGAGCCGAGGTCCTGGTGCTCGGGTGCGCCGGGATGACCGGGCTGCAGCGGGCGGTGGGGGACAAGCTGGGGCTGCCGGTCGTCGACGGGGTGGGCGCGGCGGTGAAGCTCGCCGAGTCGCTGGTGTCGCTCGGGCTGACGACGAGCCGGGCGGGGAGCTATGCCAAGCCCCTGCCGAAGCGGCGTACTTGGGGGCCGCCGTCGGAGTGATTCTCCCCGCCCCCGAGCGGCGAACGGGGTGACCGGGCGCGGCTGACCGCAGACTCCGGGGGAGCGGCGCCGGTACGTGGGCGGTGCCCCGCGGAGGAGTCGCCGCCGTTGCCTCCGGCGGTGGGAACGGAGTCGGTCGTGGTCGCTGGTGTGGGTGCCTGTGTTCGGTTGGTTGCCTGTGGCATCCGTGCCTGTGCCGGCCGTGCCCGTGTCCGTGCCGGGGGCCGGGTTCGGGTGGTTGCTGTCGCGCTGGCCGCCTTGGTGGTCGCCGCGTCGGCGGGCGTGTGGGGTGCCGGGGCTTCGGGTGCGCGTGAGGTGTCGGGCGCGCGAGGGGTGTCGAGTGCGCGCGGAATGGTGGGCGTCGGTCCGGCGGGGAGGGGTGAGTCGCAGGTGAGGGAGCCCGGTCCCGTGGAGTCCTTCTGGGTCGATCCCCGGTCCCGCGCCGCCCTGCAGGCCGCCGAATGGCGCCTTGCCGGACGGACCGCGGACGCGCTGCTCATGGACCGGATCGCCACCCGTCCCCAGGCCGAGTGGCTCAACGGCCCCGCGTCCCGGGCGGTGGTACGGGCCCGCACGACCGCCGCCGCACGACAGGGGCGTACGGCCGTACTCGTCGCGTACTACATCCCCCACCGCGACTGCGGGTCGTACTCGGGAGGCGGGGCCTGGAACGCCGCGGGCTACCGGAAGTGGGTCGACGACTTCGCGGCGGGGCTGGGCGACCGGGACGCGTACGTGATCGTCGAACCGGACGCCGTGGCGCAGACGGTGGCGGGCTGCGCCCCGGTCGTGGCCGAGGAGCGGTACGCGCTGCTGGCGTACGCCGTGGACCGCCTCAAGCGGCAGTCCGGTACCCGGGTCTACCTCGACGCGGGCAACTCCGCCTGGCTGCCGGACACTTCGAAACTGGTCGAGCCGCTCACGCAGTCGGGCATCGCCCGCGCCGACGGCTTCGCGCTGAACGTCTCCAACTTCCAGACGGACGCCGCCAGTTCGGCGTACGGAAATCGACTGTCGGCGGCTTTCGGCGGCAAGCACTTCGTGATCGACACCAGCCGCAACGGCAACGGGCCCTACACCGGCACCGATTCCTGGTGCAATCCGCCGGGCAGGGCCCTGGGAACACCGCCGACCACTGCCACGGGCGCCCCGCTGATCGACGCCTACCTGTGGATCAAGCGCCCGGGCGAGTCCGACGGCACCTGCCGGGGCGGACCGACCGCCGGGCAGTGGTGGCCGTCGTACGCGCTGGAGCTGGCTCGGAACGCCCGGAACGCCCGCGGTTGAGCGGGCACGGCCGGGGCGGGGATGGGGTGTGTGCCGGTCCGGTCCGGGACGTCAGTCGGGCGAGGAGTTGGGGCCGGGGTCGTCGTCGAGGACGCGGTCGTCGAGGTGTGCGGCGAAGTGGTCCGCCTGCCGGGCCATGATGTCCCGCATGGAGGTGCCCCGCGGGACGCCGTACGCCGTGCCCGGGAAGTCCAACTCCCTCTGCACCTCCCACAGTTCGTCGTGCTGACCAGGTGCGAAGAGCTTGGCTTCCGGGGCGCCGGCGGCGATCCAGCCGATGGGTACGACCGAGCCGGGCGGCAGGATCGAGTTGACGTGCAGCACGCTGTTGATCCGTAGCTCGGAACCGGCGCCCGCGACGGCTCCGGGGAAGGCGGAGGCTCCGGTGGCCACGAAGACCTCGTCCTCGATCCGGGCGCCGTTGACATGGGCGTGCGGTCCGATGAGTACGGCGTTCCCGATGAGCACGGGGTGCCGTCGCCGTCCCCGTACGAGGGCGTTCTCCATGACGACGACGTTGTCGCCGGTCTTCACCTCCCCGTCCTCCGCGGTGAGCACGGCCCCGTGCAGTACGCGGGCGTGTTCGCCGAGGGTGACTGCGCCGCACAGGACGGCGGTCGGCGCGACGTACGCGGAGGCCGGGACGACGGGCCGCTGCCCGCGGTGTTCGATCAGCATGGGGGGACTCTAGGCCGGGACCACGGCCGTGGCCGTGATCTCCACGAGCTGGCCGGTGTAGCCCAGGCACGCGACGCCGAGGAGGGTGGAGGAGTGGGGGCCGACGCTGAGGAGGGAGGCTTCCACGACGTCCCACACCTCGGAGAGCACCGCGGGGTCACTGCTCACGACATACACATCGGTGTATGCGACGTGCTCGAAGTCGCTGCCGATCGCACGGAGTTGCTCACCCAGGTTCGCGATCACCCGCTCGGCCTGCCGTACGGGATCGCCCGGGCCGACGAGCTCGCCGTCGGCGTTGAGGGGCACGGACCCGGCGAGGAAGGCGAGACGCGTGCCCGCCTCGACGACGGAGGCGTGGGAGTAGGTGGGCGGCTTGAAGAGGGTGGGGACGGTGACGCGCTTCATCATGGGTGGCCTCCCGCGGACTGACCGGTGGATGTCGAGCGAATCGGTGGCTGTTGAGGGACAACCCGCCGATCATGCGGCCCCGGCTTGCGGGGCCGCATCCGAATATCCTCCGCCGATCCTCTGAGAGGTGTTATCGGCCACCGCCGACCGTCACCTGGTGGCCGACCCGGCCGTCACCTGGTCGTGAACTCGGCCATCACCGGGTGGTGAACTGGGCGGTCACCGGGTGGTGAACTGGGCCGTCCCCAGTGTCGCGAACCACTCCCGTATCAGCTTCTCGTCCTTCGTCGCCGCGAGGGAGAGGAGCAGCAACAGCCGGGCCTTCTGCGGGCTCAGGTCCTCGGCACCGATGACGCCGGTGGTGCCCGTCGAGTCGTACACCGCGCCCGATCCGGTACGGGTGGTGGATGCGAACGTCACCCCCTTCTTCACCGCGTCCGTCCGCGCGGTCGACATCGCGGGCGATATGCCCCCGGCGCCCGTGCCCGCCGTCACGACCCCCTTGGCGCCGCCGTCCGCGAACGCCTTGATCGCCTCGCCGCCCGCGTCCTGGTACGAGTACGCGATCTCCACCTTCGGCAGCGGCTTGCTCTCCTTGGCGCTCACCTTGCCGACGATCCGGTCCAGGTCGAAGGGCGTACGCCAGGCACTCTTGCCGCACTTCTGGACGCGGGCCGGTGCCCGGTTGAGCCGGATGTTGTCCTGGTCGACGGCGCCGAGCACCCCGGAACGTCCGCTCTCGAAGGTGTCCATGCGCAGGGCGTTGGTCTTGCGGACCTCCCGGGCCGCCTGGATCTCGTCGTTGAGCATGACGACGGTCCCGTAGCACTTGGTCTTGCGGCTCGCGGCGAGCTTGATGGCGTTGTAGAGGTTGGCCGGCGCGTCCGTGCCGATCACGGTCCACGGCCGCATCGATCCCGTGAGGACGACCGGCTTGTCGCTGCGCACGGTCAGGTCGAGCCAGTACGCGAACTCCTCCATCGTGTCCGTACCGGTGGTGACCACGACGGCGTCGTTCTTCTTCAGCGCGGTGTCCACGGACGCGGTGAGCTTGCGGTAGTCCGCGATGGAGTAGCCGCTCGACCCCTTGTTGCCGAACTGCTCGGTCGTCACCTTGGCCAGCCCGTTCACCTCCGGCCGCAACTCGTCCACCATCTTGGAGATCGCGAGCTTCCCCGACTGGTAGTCCTGGAACGAGACGCGGTTCGTGCTGACCCCGGAGATGGTCCCGCCCGTGCCGATCACCGCCACTTCGGGCAGGTCCTTCCTCTCGTCGGCATGGGCGCTCGCGCCCGCCAGCGAGACCCCCGCGGCGACGGCGAACGAACAGAGCAGGGCGGTTGTACGGTGGGCGATCTTCACGGGTGGCACGGCTCCTTGCGGGTCGGTGATCGGCGCTCGCCCGCCGACCGTAGGAAGCGGTGTTTTCCCGAGCGTTGCGTGCACGTGTCAATCACTGTGTGCGGAGATTTCCCCTGCCGGCGGGCCGAGTTGCTGGTTGCGCACCTGCCGTTCGCACTCCGCCGCGAGCCCCGGGTACGCCTCGGCGATGGCGGCGAGGATCCGCTGCCGCAGGAGCGCCGCGGCCCTGCCTCGTCCTTCCCGGCTGGAGAGACCTTCGAGGAGCTCGTCGTAGGGGCTGAGCCGGTGCCGTAGATAGTCGACCGTCCATCGGTCGAGCGATGCGGGATCAGTGTGGGGTGGCCTGGGGGAGTGGAGCGGGTTGGGGGAGCAGGGTGGGCTGGGGGTACTGGGGGCGCCGAGGGCATTTGCGGTGCCTGCGATGCCTGCGGTGGATTCCCTCTCCCGCCGGGCGCGGTGCTCGACGGCTCGGCGCGCCAACTCCCCGGCGTCCATGCGCGGTACGTCGATGGGTTCGGCCAGAATCCGGGCCAGCACCTCCCGCCGCCGGCGCGCCACGGACTCCCGCCCCCTCCGGCCCACGGCCTTGCTCACAGCACCGGACCGCCGCGCCGCGAACGCCGCTCCTGACCGGAACGCCGCTCCCGACCGGAACTCCGCGCTCTGCTCGGCGGCTTCGACCCGCTCGACGCGATACATCCGGGTCCACGGCGCCGAACGGAAGCGTGGATGCGCGCTCAGTCGGTCGGGCTCCCCCAGCAACCGGCGCACTATCCCGTCGGTCCACCCCCGCGCCCGCAACCCGGCGGCCGAGACATGCGTACGGCCGGGCTCCGCCCCCACACGACCCTGCTCCGATTCCGGATCGGGCGCACCCTGCATCGTCATCACTACCTCCCCCGTCGTGACGCTGCGTGACACATCAATTCGTAACGCACGCCACTGACAATCAGGAGAAAGTGCAGGTCAGGCGGTGGATCGAGGCTCCCAGCCCTGATTCCGCAGCACGTCCGACACGTCCGGGGCCCGGTAGTGGTCCCCCTTGAGGACCTTGCCGTCGGCCCGGCGGCTGACCCGCCCGTCGGGCCCCAGCTTCGTCATATTGGCGCGGTGGATCTCGGCGATCACCGCGTCCAGGTCGATGCCGTGGACGAGCGCGGTGCCGTACGCGACGTACACGACGTCCGCGAGCTCGTGCGCCAGCCGGTCGAGCGGCCCGGCCACGGCGACCTCCGCCACCTCGGCGGCCTCCTCGGCCAGCAACTCACCGCGATGGGCCGCGAGTTCCGGGGAGACCTCTGTGGGTGTCGTGCGGGCGTCGAGTCCGAAGGCCAGATGAAATTCATGGACGAGACGTGCGGGGGAGGAGGGGGAGGAGTGCATCCGGGGATTTTATCGAGGGGCGCGGACAGGGCCGGTAACCGGAACCCCTATGCTCCGTTGAGTCTTCAAGCATGGCTGGCGTGTGGGCCCGTACGCCCCGCCGCCGTCAGGAACGACCAGGAACACCTAAGGAAGCCCCATGACTGTTCCCCCCACCACCCCCACACCTTCCTCCTCGCCCACGTCTCACCGTGCTCGGTCCCGCGTCACGCGGCGCGGGCTGATCGGTGCGGCGGGCGCGGTCGCGGCGGGTGCCGCGCTGACCCCCGTCGTGATGGCCAACACCACCTCGGACGCGGCCGGTTCGGACACCACCGACGCCGAGCCCGGTACGACCCCCGAGACCTTCCCGAAGACCCGCGCGAAGGAGGCCACGGGCGAGGCGCCGGTCGAGGCCGCCTTCCCCATCGGTTACGTGGGCGTGCGCTGGGCCGGTACCCGTGAAGCCACCGGCGGCGGCATCCGGCTGACCGACGCCGACGGCGGCAAGGGAGCCTGGAAGTCCCTGAGCGGCAGCGGCTGTTCGGACAGCAACGGCGGAGCGCTGCTCATCCCCGTCGAGCGGGCAGCGGGTTACGAGCTGAAGGCGCCGGACGGAGCCACCGGGCTGCGTTCGACGGCCATCGACACGACGCAGGGCCCGACCCGCAAGGTGGCGGTGCCGACGGACACGACTCGAGTGCGCGGTGTCGCCTACCTCTCGCGGGCGGCCTGGGGCGCGGACGAGAAGCTCCGCTTCAAGCCGGACGGCACGGAGAACACGCCGACGGCGTACTACCCGTTCCAGACGTTCACGGTCCACCACACGGCCACCGCCAACGACGACCCGGACCCGGCCGCCACGGTGCGCGCGATCTACCAGCTCCACGCGATCACGAACGACTGGGGCGACATCGGCTACCACTTCCTCATCGACGACAAGGGCAACGTCTACGAAGGCCGTTACTCGGGTGACGACGGCGTCGCGGCCCACGACGCCGACGGCAAGCTCGTGACCGCCTTCCACGTGGGCGGCTTCAACTCGGGCAACCTCGGCATCGCCCTCCTCGGCAACCTGATGGAACAGGGCCCGACCGACGCCGCCCGCGCGTCCCTCACCAGCCTGGTCCGCGCCCTGACCCGCTTCCACGGGGTCGACCCCCAGGCCCAGGTCACGTACACCAACCCCATCAACGGCACCACGAAGGACGTCAACGAGATCAGCGGCCACCGCGACTGGCTGTCGACGGAGTGCCCGGGCGACGTGATGTACGGAGAGCTCGCGAAGCTGCGAAAGGCCGCGGCGGGCACTGGCTGATCGGCAACGCCGAGTGCGGCGGGGGTCCGCAGAGGTCCGTGGGGGTAACTCCGGGGCCCCGCAGCGCCGGCTCCCGCGCCGCCCTCCCCGTACGCAATACGTCCGCCGCGCGGGGCGTTCGGGATCACTCCCACCGGAGTGCCCGCCCGGCCTCGCGTACGGGGACGGACCGGTCCTGGCGCACGCGGAGACGGCCGGACGGCGTACGAGGGCCCGGGTGCGCGCCGCCTCAGCAGCCCCGGCAGCCGACGTACGGCACAGCTCCCACACCTTCGGCCGGACGACCGGACCGCGCGCGCCGATGCGCGACCCACCCGCCCTGCGCGTCCCGCGCGAGCCGCCTCGCGTGACCGCTCCGCGCTCGCTAGGGATGACTTCCGTACGCCTCGACGGAGACCACACGGGGGACGGAGTCGACCATGACGACGGAACGATCGCAGCCAGATCCGAATCCGCAGCCGGATCTACAGCCGGATCCGCGGCCAAACCCGAATCCGCAGGCACAGCCGCGGTCACAGTCACAGTCGCAGTCACAGCCGGACGACATCGGCGGGATCCTGATCCACCGCGGGCTGCGCGAGGAACTGAGCCGACTGGCAGACGCCGCCGAATCCGGCCGGCGGGCCGAAGCGGTCCAGGGACAGATCGAGCTGGTGATCGCCGTACTCCACCAGCACCACCACGGCGAGGACGAAAAACTCCACCCCCTGGTACGCGACCGGGAGCCGAGCATCGCCACCATCCTCGACGAGCTGGAAAAGGAACACACCCTCATCCAGAAGCTCGCCGACGACGCGGCCGACCGCACCCGCCCCCTTCCCGAACGCGCCCCGGTCATCCGGGAACTGCTGGACGTCCTGCGCCCTCACCTGGCCCTGGAGGAGGCCGAGGTCTTCCCGGCGATCACCCGCCAGGTCAGCCAGGCCGAGTTCGAGGAGTTCATCAAGGGCGAGCTAAAGGCGGCGGGCCGTCGGTTGCCGGCCCTCTTCGGCATGCTGCTGCACTACGCCCTGCCCGGCGAACGCAAACGCCTCCTCGCGGATGTGCCCACGCCGATCGCGCTCCTCTGGAAGGCGTTCTGGAGGCGGGGATACGAGCGGAGGGTGGCGCGGGTGTATGGGTGAGCGCGGTCCATAGAGGGGCGCACCCTGGGGCGTCTCGGGCGCTGCGCGGGGGCGTTGTCGGCCGCTCCGGCTACCGTGGGAACCCATACCCTGAGATGGATGAAGGGGGCCCGATGGACGCGGAGTTGGCGGCGCTGGCGGCGGCCGGGGCGACAGCGCTCGTGCAGCAGATGGTGACCGACGGTTGGGCGAACGTACGGGATCGGGTCGTCGTGCTCTTCTCGCGTGGGCGGGACGAAGAGGCCGTCGTGGGCGAGTTGGAGGAGTCGCGGGCGGATCTCGTCGCCGCGCGGGACGCCGACGACGAGGAGGCCGCGGCGGACGTCCAGGCATCCTGGCGAACCCGGCTCCGGCGCACCCTGCGCGACGACCCTGAGGCTGCCGCCGAACTCCGCGCGCTGCTCGACGAGTTGACCCCGCCCTCCACGGCCCCCGCCCCGGGCGCCCTCCACAACACCATCAGCGGCGACGTGCAGCACAGCGCCGTGGTCCAGGCGCACACGGTCAGCGGCGGCGTGACGATCGGACTGCCCCCGAGGCGACCGTGACGCGCCCTTCGGGAGCGCGGTCTGTAGCGCCACCTGTGATGGGCGCCCTGGGCTTGGGCGACCGCCTCGTGGATGACGCCCTGTCCCGGTGATCAACAGCCCTGTGACCAAGATTCCTGCGACTGACAGCCCCGCGACCAAGAGCCCTGTGAGTAACAACCCTTGAGCAACAACTCTGCGAGTGACCACCTGTGAACGACCGTGCTTTCCTCGACACCGTCACCGACCGACTGGCCGCCCTTCCGGCGGTCCGGGCGGTGGCCCTCGGCGGCTCCCGGGCCCAGGGCACGCACACGCCCGCCAGCGACTGGGACCTGGCCGTCTACTACCGCGGCTACTTCACTCCCGCAGCCCTGCGCGCCATCGGCTGGGAGGGCGAGGTCTCCGAGATCGGCGGCTGGGGAGGCGGCGTCTTCAACGGCGGGGCTTGGCTGACCATCGAGGGCCGCCGCGTCGACGTCCACTACCGAGACCTCGACGTCGTAGAACACGAACTGGCGGAGGCGGAGGAGGGCCGCTTCCACGTCGAGCCGCTGCTCTTCCACCTCGCCGGAATCCCCAGCTACCTGCTCGTCGCCGAACTGGCCGTCAACGAGGTGCTCCACGGCACCCTGCCCCGCCCGGCGGCCTACCCGGACAAGCTCCGCCACACCGCCCACACCCGCTGGCACGGCACCGCCCTCATGACCCTCGCCTACGCCAAGGCCAACCACGCCCCGAACGGCCGCCGCACGGAGACCGCCGGCGCCATCGCCACGGCCGCCATGCAGGCCGGGCACGCGGTGCTGGCGGCACGGGGGGAGTGGGTGACGAACGAGAAGCGGTTGCTGGAGCGGGCGGGGTTGCGGGGCGTCGACGACATCCTCGGCTCGCTGTCCACGGAATCGGGTGCGGAATCGGACGCGGATCCGGGTGCGGAATCGGGTGCGGCATCGGGCGCGAACCCCTTGCTTCGGGCCATCGCGGCGACCCAGACCCTCTTCGGACGGACGGGTCCGCAATCGGGCGGTTCCGCAACGGACGCCGAATAACCCTTGGAAAACGTCAAGTTGACACTGCTACCGTCACCGACGTGGCGAAACTCAATCAGATCATCGCAGTCGAGAAGGGCATCAAGTCCAAGTCTCATCAGGACCTGACGGCTGCCCATCACGGGCTGCAGAAGCCGGCGTTGCTGGCCGGAATCTCGCGTACGTATCAGCCCAAGGACGAGGAGGGTGAGCAGTTGCCGCCCGAGTCGACTCGGGTGCAGGTGCAGGCCGAGGACGTGCTGCGGGACACCGCGGCCACGCTGACCCGGCTGTTCGACGTGACCGCCACCAAGGACTGGGCCAACTGCACGGCCCGCGCGGACGTCAAGGTCGACGGGCGTGTGCTCGTCGCCGATGTTCCGGTGTCCTATCTGCTCTTCCTGGAGAAGCAGCTCACCGATCTCAACACCTTCGTGCGGAAGCTGCCCGTGCTGGACGCCTCCGAGTCGTGGGTGCAGGACCCGTCGACCGATGCGTGGAAGACCGAGCCGGTCAGGACGCTGCGTACGAAGAAGGTCCCGCGCAACCACGTGAAGGCGGAGGCCACCGAGAAGCATCCGGCGCAGGTCGAGGTGTACTACGAGGACATCCCCGTCGGGTACTGGACGACCGTGAAGTTCTCCGGCGCCCTTCCGGCGCGGCGCGTCAACGAGCTGCTCGATCGCGTCGAGAAGCTGCAGCAGGCCGTCAAGTTCGCCCGGGAAGAGGCGAATGGCGCCGACGTCACCGACCAGCGCGTCGGAGACGCCGTGTTCGGCTACCTGTTCGGGTAGCCTCGAAGACTCCCCGGTCCACTGCGACCGGGGTGCGCGAGGAGCGCAAGCTGAAACTGAAGCTTGTCGTGACTGCGCGGTTCCAGTGGAGGTTCGAGTCCTCCCCGCGGCACCAACTCGGCACCCGTACAACTCGTACGACGTGCCCATCGCGCCGCGGTAGCCCAACTGGCAGAGGCAGACCGCGATCAATCTCAGACTATTGCTCCAGACTCAGCATTCGCCACCGATCGCCGGATCGACCGGACTCAGGCTCCGGGCGTCGAAATGCCGGTTCAAGTCCGGCCCGCACAGCTCGATGTGCGGTGGTCCAAAGGCAGGACGCGGCGACATAACACTGACCTGAGTTCTCAAGCGTGCCGGTGTGCGACATGGGTGGCATCACAGGGCTCGGAGGCCGGCTACGCCTCCGAGCCCGCTCCCGTTTGAGGCCTCCGGGGCAGCTCCCGTCCCCGTTTGTGGCCTCTGAGCCCGCTCCCGCTCCCGTTCGCGTGCCGATGGATTCGCCGCCCGGGCCGCCTTCGGGAGACGTACACCGGGCCCGCTCCCGATTGCGTACATAAAGAACGCGGCCAATACGACAATCGTCACATCCACGAAACGTGTAGACCCCATACCCTCCAGGAACCCGACCTACCGTAAGCACCACCGCCCAGGCCGACGTCGCCCGAAGGCATGCCACCCGCAACCGCCCTCGTCCCGACAGGAGCCCCGTGCCCGTGCCGCGCGTTTTCTCCGTTGCCCTGCCGCCCTGGCTCACGCATGCCCTGCGTGCGCAAAGGGGGCCCGTGCCGTGGAATGCCGTCGTGCGCGGGGCGCTCGCCGCCGGGCCGCTGTTGCTCGCGGCCGTGCTCGCCGGGCGGGAGTCCGTCGGGGTCATGGCCGCTCTGGGGGCCATGCTCGCCGGGATCAACGACCGGCCCGGGAGCCGGCGGACCGCCGTGCACCGCATCGGGGTGCCCGGGCTCGCCGGGGCCGCGGGGCTCGTCGTGGGTACGTACGCGGGGGAGGGCCTCGGGGCCGTTCCGCTGACCTTGATACTCACCGCGCTCGGGCTGCTCGCCGGGGCCGTGAGCGCCGTGGGGCCCGTGTCCTCCGGGGCCGGTACGCAGCTGCTCGTCGCCGCGGCCATCGGGGCCGGGATGCCGCTGCCCGAACCCGGGTGGCAGCGGGCCCTGTTCTTTCTGGCCGGAGCCGCCTGGCTGATCGCGCTGCGGCTTGCGCTGCCCACGCCCGGTGCCCTCGCCCATGACTTCCGGTTCGACGGGGAGCGGGTGGCCGTCGCGGACGTCTACGACGCCATCGCCGAGCTGCTCGCCGCTGCCGGCGGCGAGCAGGCCGGGGCCCGGCGGGCCGCTCTCACCGCCGCGCTCGACCACGCGCAGGACGCGCTCGCGGGGCCGCGGCTGCGGCGGTACGCCAGTTCCTCCGCCGAGCGGCGGCTGCGGGCGCAGTACGCCGCCGCGCTGCCCCTCGCCGAGGCCGCGACCGCGCTGGCCTGGGCCGGGGACGCGCTGCCCGCCCGTACGGCGGAGGGGCCGCGTCGGCTCGCCGTCGCCGTACGGACCGGCGAGCCCTGCGGGCCACTGCCCGCGCCCGCCCGGTCCGTACCCGGACTGCGCGCCCTCGACGACGCCCTCCTGCACGCCGCCGAGACCTTCGACCGCGGCGGCAAGCAGACCGGCGGGAAGCAGACCGGCCGGAAGCAGACCGGCGGCAGGAAGCCCGGCAGCCGACAGGAGATCGACGGCAAGAAGGCCGGTGACGAGCACGGCGCCGCCCTCCACAGCGACGCCGACGCCGCTCTCCACAGCGGCGCCGGGACCAACCCTCTCGACCGCGGCGCCCGCCAGACCGCGCACAAGGGTCTGCGTCTACGCCCCTTCCGCACCAAGGCCCTGCTCCGCACGGTCACCGGCCCGGGCGGCCGGGAGTACGGCTTCCGCGTCGCCCTCTGCTACGGAGCCAGCGCGGCCGTCGCGCAGGCCCTGCACCACGTGCACTGGTACTGGCTGCCGGCCACCGCCGTCTTCCTCGTGAAGCCGGACCTCGGGCCGCTCGTCTCGCGCGTACTGAACCGGGCGGCCGGCACCGTCCTGGGCGCCCTCGTCTTCGCGGGGTTCGCGGCCGTGCTGCCCCGGCCGGAGGGGCTCATCGCGCTCGTGGCGATCAGCGGCGCCCTGATACCCGTCGCCACCAGGCACTTCGCCGCGCAGACCGCCGTCGTCACCGTCCTCGTACTCGCCCTCGTCATGGTCGGCGGGGAGCCGGAAGCCTCCTGGAGCCGTATCGGCGAGACGCTGCTGGCCTGCGCGATCGTGCTGATCGTCGGACATCTGCCGGCTCCGGGACAGCGCGGCGGGAACGTGCGGGCGCGGTTGGACGCCGCCACCGACGCCGCCCACGCGTATCTCACCCACGTGTTGAGCGGCGCTGACGACCGGGCCGCCCGCTGGGCGCTGCGCCGCGAGGCCTACCGGAAGCTGGCCGAGGCCCGGGCCGCGATCGACCGTGCCGCCGCCGAACTGCCCACCCTGGCCCGGCACACGGAAGGCACCGACGAGGTCGCCGCCACCCTCGAACGCCTCGTCGACACCACCACCGCCTGCGCCGTCCACCTCGACGACACGGGGCGGCTGACCCCGCGGCACACCGAGCGCCTCGCCACCCTCCTCGACGAACTCGTCGAGCAGCGCGAGCGCGCCGGCCTTGCGGACCCTCCGGCCGACCTCCTCAGCGCCTGAGCGGCGAGCCCCCCAAGGGCCCCCGCCAAGGGTCCCCGCCAAGCGCTCCCCTCAGCGCCTGACCGACGAACCCGCCAGGGCTTCCGCGAAGGCTCCCCTCAGGGATGCCCCTCAGACGAGTCCTCAGGGCTCAACCCGCACCCACACCGGCGCATGGTCCGACCCCGCCGCGTCCCGCCGTGCCCCCGCGTTCTCGTCGACAGACGGCAGCGGGGTCTCCCGGGCCGGTGTCCCCGTCCCCGCCCCGGTCACGTGGTCGAGCAGCAGTCGGCTTACCAGTATGTGGTCGATCAGTTCGGGGCGGCCCGAGTGGACGCGGGAGAAGCGCTGCTCCTCCGGGATGAGGGGCGCGATGTTCCAGAGCCGGGCCGCGTCGCCCTTGTCGGGGCGTTCGAAGCCGGGCGTGCCGATCTCGGAGCCGGGCGGGCCCTGGAGGATCTGGGTCGTGGCGGCGGCCACCTCGTCGTTGAGGTCGCCGAGCACGGCCACGTTCCGCTCCTTGCCCCTGCCGTCGAGGAGGTCGTCGGCGAGAGCACGCAGAGTCGTGGCCTCGGCGGCCCGCCGGTACAGGGCGTACGCGCCGTAGCGGGCCCGCTCGCCCTCGTTCCGCGGCTGGAACCGGCCGCCCGGGAAGGTCAGCAGCTTCGACTTGAGATGGCAGACCGCCACGGTCAGCGTCATCCCCTGGACGCTGATCTCCGTGGCCAGGAAGCCGCGGCCCGTCCTCGACACCGGTTCGCCGTCGTCGTCACCCTGAACCGGGCGCAGCGGTGCGGGGAAGGAGTTCGTGTCGATGATCGTCCGAGGTTCCGGGCGGCTGAGGAAGCCGACCCGGATGCCACGGCTGTCCGGATGCTCCGAGAGCGCGATGTGCCAGTCGCCGTCCAGCATCCCGGCCAGGTCCGCCAGCGCCTCCGGATCGCCGACCTCCTGCACGCCGAGCAGCGTGGGGTCGAGTTCCGTGACGACCGAGGCCAGAGCGGTGAGCTTCGCCTTGTACGCGGCCTCGCTGCGCGGTCCGAACGCGCCGCCGGGCCGGTACAGGTTCTCCAGGTTCCAGGTGCCGAGGAGCATGCCGGGCTCCTTCCCGGACGCGCCGTCCAAGGGGCGCCGCCCGTCGAATGGTGAGGCCAGCGTGCGCGGGAAACCGCCGGGGCGACAGGGCCCGGACAGGATGCGCGGTTCACGTCACCCGACGGCATGATCCCGTCGTACCGTGGCGTGATGACCTCGCCCGAGCCCACGCCCGACGCGACGACCAACAGCTCTGCCGGAGATCAGGCTCATCCGCCCGGCACGAAGGCCCCGGCAGATGTCCCGACCGGTCTCCCGACAGCTCTTCCGGCCGATCTCATCATCACCCGGTGCACCGCCCTCGTGCACGACGATCAAGAACAGATCGGCTTCGTCGAGGACGCCACCATCGTCGTACGGGGCGGCCGGATCGAGAGCGTCACCGCAGGGCCGGTCGACGTCGACGTCCCCGCCGCGGAGCACACCGTGCGCATCGACGCCGGTGGCCAGGTCGCGATGCCCGGTCTCGTCAACTGCCATACGCACGCCCCGATGGTCACCCTGCGCGGTATCGCGGAGGACCTGCCCATCGAGGAGTGGTTCAACGACTTCGTCTGGCCCATCGAGTCCAACCTCCAGGAGAAGGACGTGGAGTTGGGCGCGCGGCTCGCCTGCGCCGAGATGATCCGGGGCGGGGTCACCTGCTTCGCGGACCACTACTTCTCGATGGACACCGTCGCCGCCGTGACCGCCGAGAGCGGGATGCGCGCCAACCTCGGACAGGCCTTCTTCTCCTCCCAGGGCGCAGAGGGGCGCGAGCAGTCGCTGGACTTCGCCCTCCGTCACCGCGACACCGCCGACGGCCGCATCACCACGTCACTCGCGCCGCACGCCCCGTACACCGTCGAGGACGCCGACCTTGCCGCCACCGCACAACTCGCCCGCGAACACGGCCTGTTGGTGCACATCCACGCCTCCGAGAACCGCGACCAGGCCGACACCAGCCTCGCCCGCCACGGCCGCACACCCATCGAGGTGCTGGCCGACGCGGGGCTCCTCGACACCGACCTGCTCATCGCACACGGCACCGGCATCATGGAGCGCGACCTGCCCGTACTGGCCCGCGCCACCGGCCGGATCGCCGTGGCCGGCGCACCCCGCGGCTACCTCAAGTTCGCCTGGCCCACGACGACTCCGGTACGCGCACTCCGCGAGCTCGGCATCCCCGTGGGCCTCGCCACGGACGGGGCCGCGTCCAACAGCTCCCTGGACGTGTGGGAGTCCATGGCCCTCACCGCGCTGGTGCAGAAGTTCACCGAGGGCGATCCGCGGTGGCTGACCTCCCGACAGGCCCTGCACCACGCGACGTTGCAGAGTGCGAGGGCGGTCGGCCTCGGCGAGGAGATCGGCAGTCTCGCGCCGGGTCGCCGGGCCGACATCATCCTCGTCGACGTGAGCGGGCCGCACACCCAGCCCGTGCACGACCTCGCCGCCACCCTCGTACACAGCGCCCGCTCCGGTGACGTACGCACGACGATCGTCGACGGGCGGGTGATCATGCGCGACCGCGAGCTGCTCACGCTCGATGTGCCCGCGATCGTGCGGGAGATGAACGAACGGATGCCGGCGCTGATCGACCGGAGCCACGGGAAGCGGATCCAGGACTACGACACGTGAGCGCTCCGCTCGGTATACGGGTATGCGGTTCGTTTTGCTGCGGGTGGGTCGGTGCTTGTCGCGCAGTTCCCCGCGCCCCTTGAGGGGCGCCTAGGGTTAGCTCATGTCCACTGACCAGGACCTCGTCACCGATGGCCTTCTTACTCACCCGTACGCCGTCTACGACCGGCTGCGCGACACCGCGCCCGTGCATCGCGTAACCGGGCCCGACGGCAGCCCCGCCTGGCTGGTCACGCGTTACGACGACGTACGCGAGGCCCTGGCGAACCCGCTCCTCTCGCTGGACAAGCGGCATGCGCTGCCCGGGGGCTATAAGGGCTTTGCTCTGCCGCCCGCCCTGGACGCGAACCTTCTCAACATGGATCCGCCCGACCACACCCGCATCCGCCGCCTGGTCGGCCGGGCCTTCACGACGCGCCGCGTCGAGCAACTGCGCGCCCCCATCAGGCGGACCGCCGACCACCTCCTCGACGCGCTGAGTACGAACGGTGGCCCGCACGGCGGCACGGACCTGATCGCCGCCTACGCCGCGCCCCTCCCCATCACCGTCATCTGCGACCTGCTCGGCGTACCGGACGGGCATCGCCGCGACTTCCGGGCCTGGACCGATGTGCTCGTCGCGCCGGATCCGGCCAGGCCGCAGGCCGCCAAAGAGGCCGTCGTGGCGATGCTCGGCTTCTTCACCCAACTCCTCGCCGACAAGCGGAAGGAGCCCGCGGACGACCTGCTCTCCGACCTCATCGCGGTCAGGGACGAGAGCGGCAGTACGGGGAACGACCGGGCGGGGAGCGATCGTGCGGGGAGCGACCGGCTCAGCGAGGACGAGTTGATGTCGCTCGCCTTCCTCATCCTCTTCGCGGGATACGAGAACACCGTGCAGCTCATCGGCACCGCGGTCCTCGCGCTGCTCCAGCACCCCGACCAACTGGCCGCTCTCCGCGCGGACCCCACCCGACTCCCGGCCGCCGTCGAGGAGTTCGTCCGCTACGACGGACCCGCCCTGCTGGCCATCCGCCGCTTCCCGCTGGAGGACGTGACGATCAGCGATGTCACCGTCCCGGCGGGCGAGACGGTCCTGCTGTCCCTGGCCGCCGCCAACCGCGACCCCCGTCGCTTCCCGGACGCCGACCGGTTCGACCTCGGACGGGACGCCACCGGACATCTCGCGCTCGGCCACGGCATCCACTACTGCCTGGGCGCCCCGCTGGCCCGACTGGAGACGGAGATCGCCCTGGCCGCCCTCCTGGAACGCCTCCCCGATCTGAAGCTCGACGGCGACCCGGGCGACCTCCGGTGGCGACCGTCCCTCCGCGCCCGCGGCCTGCTCGCGCTCCCGGTGACGTACTGACGTACTGACTGACTGAAGAAAAGAAATTCCGCGTCCCACCGATGAGTTCCGCTCCTCCCTCCGGTCCACCCCAGGGAAAGCACCGCACCGGAGGAGGGGCAGATGACGCTTCCGCGGATCGTGTCGCGCGACGAGTGGCGTGGCGCACGCGAGGAACTGCTGGTCAGGGAGAAGGCAGCGACCCGCGCGCGTGACGCGCTGAACGCCGAGCGACGACGACTGCCGATGGTCGAGATCGGCAAGGAGTACGTCTTCGAGGGCGGGGACGGCAAGGCGACGCTGTTCGACCTCTTCGAAGGGCGGCCTCAACTCGTCGTCTACCACTTCATGTTCGCGCCGGAGTGGGACGCGGGCTGCCGCAGCTGCTCGGGCTTCGTCGACCAGATCGGGCACCTCGCGCATCTGCGCGCGCGGGGCACCGAGTTCGCGGTGGTCTCCAGGGCGCCGTACACGAAGATCCTGCCCTTCAAGGCGCGGATGGGATGGACGCTGCCCTGGTACTCGTCGTACGGCAACGACTTCAACCACGATTTCCAGGTGTCGTTCGAGGGCCACGACAGCAGCGCCGGCGGCCAGAGCCACGACTCGTACGAACGCCCCGGGCTGAGCTGTTTCCTCCGCGACCGTGAGCGGATCTTCCACACGTACTCGACGTACGAGCGCGGACTGGACGGACTGGGCTCCACCACGAGTCTCCTGGACCTCACCGCCCTCGGCAGGCAAGAGGAGTGGGAGCAGCCGGAGGGGCGCGCGTCGGCACTGGGCGCGCCCGCCGGGAGCGAGCGCGTCCGGTACCACGACGAGTACGAGGACTGAGTCCGGCCAGTCCGGCCGGGGCACAAAAAGCGAGGCGAAGGGCCGTACAGAAGGTCGGTACGGCCTGAGAGGTGTTTCACAGCGTGTGATGACCGCGTGTCAGCTACGTCTCAGTAACGTCACTTCGCGAGACGTCCACCCCCTGTTTGGCGTTTAACTCTTCAAAGGCTCTCAAGAGGTCTCAGGAGAGCGGCGCTACATGGAGGTGCAACGTGGTGAACGGGCGAACGGTGCTGGAGCGCTTTCCCGCCGGTGGGCCGCGTGGTTCGTGGCCGGCCGAGGAGTTCGCGCAGGCGCGCCGCCTGGAGGGGCAGCACGTCGAGGTCGTGATGGACCTGTCGACGGACGCCTTCCTGGTGGTCGTGCGGGAACTCGCCGAGTGAGCCGGGCCGGCCGGGCGGGCTGCCAAGGGCCTCACCCGGCGTGAGGAGCGGCCCGGCGTGAGGTACGAAGACCTTCAGCCGGCCTTGGGCGCCGGCACCTTGGCCGCGAACTGCTCGGCCTGGAGCGAGTACAGCTCGGCGTAGACCCCACCCGAGGACAGCAGCTCCTCCGGAGTGCCGGACTCCACGAGTCGGCCCTGGTCGAGGACGTGCACCAGGTCGGCATGGCGCACCGACGCGAGGCGGTGTGTGATGAGGATGACCGTCTGACCGGTACCCGCGAGGGCCCGGATCTTCTCGAAGACCTCCAGCTCGGCGCGGGCGTCGAGGGCCGCCGTCGGCTCGTCCACGACCAGGATCGCGCCCCTGCGGTACGCCGCCCGCGCGATACCCAGCCGCTGCCACTGGCCGCCCGACAACTCGTGGCCGCCGCTGAACATGCGGGCCAGCAGCGTGTCGAGACCGCGCGGCAGATCGTCCACCACGTTCTCGGCGCCCGCCTCGGTGACGGACGTGCGCAGCCGCTCGTCGGTGAGCGGCGCCGACGTCCGGCCGATCGCGACGTTCACCCGGGCGGTGAACGGCCACCTCTTGAAGTCCTGCGCCACCATCGCGATGCGCTCGGCGAGTTGATGCCGGTCGGCGGTCGCCGCGTCCACGCCGTCCCACAGGATCCGGCCCCGCTGCGGCGCGTACAGGCCCGACAACAGCTTGACCAGGGTGGTCTTCCCGGAGCCGTTCTCCCCGACCAGCGCCACGATCTTGCCGAGCGGCACGCTGAGCGTCAGGTCGGCCAGGGCAGGTCGGGCCGCACTGCCCGGATAGGTGAACGTGACGTTCTCGAAGCGGATCTCGCGCGGCTCCTCGGGCAGCGGCTCGCCGCCGACGGGGATCGCGCGCTCGGCCGCCTCCACGTACAAGCGTTGAAGATCCCCGACGAACAGGGCGTCCTCATGGAGGCTGTTGACCTCCAGGACGAGCGTGTCGAGATTTCCGGAGCCCGTACGGATCGCGATCACCGCCGTGCCCGCCACGGACAGCGCCATCGCACCGGCCAGCAGCAGCCCGCCGAGTGTCGCGTACGTCGCCACGGTGGCCACACCGGTCCAGGCGGCCGCGATCAGCCCGGTCCGTGCCCCCAGCCGGGCCAGCCGGGCCTGTTCCGCCTCGGCGGACTCCGACATCGCGCGGAAGTGCCGCAGCAGGAAGGGACCGACCCCGTGGACGCGGATCTCCGGCGCCGCGGCGGGCTCGGTGAGCAGACCGCTGATCAGCTGGCCGGCCCGGGCATGCTGCACCCAGGCGTGGAACGACGCGTAGCGGTGCCGCGCCATGGTCAGCGCGCTCCACGCGCTCGGCAGCGTCATCGTCACCAGCAGCGGCAGCAGGGCCACGTGCAGCACCGTCAGCACGCCGGCCGCCGCGATCAGTGAGATCCCCGCGTTCACCACGCGCGTGGCGATCCTGATCATTCGCCGGGCGGACGAGGCGCCGTACTGTGCCGTGTCCAGCAGTTTGTGGAAGGCCTCGTCCTCGATCGCCGACAGCTCGACGGCCGCCGCCCGCTCCAGATACAGCTCCGTCGCGACGCGCTCCACCTTCGGTTCGAGGCGGCCCGTGGCGTATGTCGAGGCGGCTCGCAGCAGTGCGGCGACCAGCATCACGACGGCGACGACGACGAGCGCGGGCACCGCGTCGCGCAGCCGGTCCTCCACCGGGCCGGTCGCCATCAGGCGCCCCAGGACGCTGTTGACGGCCAGCAGGCTCACCGCCTGGGCCAGGCCGCGGCCCACCTCGGCGCCCACCACGACCCGTGCCGCCCGCCGGTCCGCCTGCCAGGCCAGCCGGAAACTGGACGCCAGCAGCGCGGGCAGCCGCGTCACCATGGCCCGGAAGTTCAGCTCCATAAACGCGTCGGAGTGCTGCGACCAGCCCATGTCGTACCGCAACGGACCGCCGAAGAGCAGCCGCTCGGAGTGGGACGGTTCGGGCCCCGACCCCTTGTGTTTGGGCGGCTTGGGCTCGGCCGCACCGGGATTCCCGTTCGCTGATCCCGCTTTCGCGGATTCCGCCCCCGCCGTCACGGACCCCGTCGGCCCGGTCCTCCTCGTGGCCCTCCGCCCGCTTCTCCGCCCGGTCCTCTTCGCAGCTCCCGCAGATTCCGCAGGTCCCACCGGCGACCTCCCCCGATCGTGGCCGAACGGCCACTATCGCGGCGCGGGACGTCATCGGGCAGGGCGCGCGCCCGGTCCGCCACGGCGTAACCGGAGCACGCCCGGGCGCTCACGGCCGCGCACTGTGGGGGCATGCCCCGAAGGGGCGCGGGGCTGTGACATAAGCGGCTCCGCCGCGGGGCGCGACCAGCCCACGACTACCCGCAGACGAATGCAGCGCACCCCAGCGGAGCGCTCACGCGCTGACCGGCCTCGTCCAGGCCGGCGGAGTCCCCGTCAACCGGCACAGCGCCAGGTAGAGCGGGATCGGCGGCGTGTACGGAAGCGTGCCGCCGGGCTTGTGGATGAGCCCGGGGAGCGCGGGAATACCGGGCGAAGCGGGTACGAGCGCCCCCGTGGCGTAGTGCGCGGGCGCCGGCCAATCGAGCGCGACGTCGGAGTCGGAGGGCACGAGCCACCACCAGTGCGTGCTGTCGGCGTACACACAGCCGACGCGTGGCAGTCGGGGCATCAGCAGTGGGCCGAGTCTCGCGGGCATGGCCACCGCGTCACAGCCCAGCGGCGCCCGCATGCCCTCCGGCACGGTCAGCCGCCGCGAAGGCACGGTCCCGGACCTCGTCCGCAGGCCGCGCTCCAGGCGGACCAGCGTGTCCAGGTTCAGCACCCGTGACGCACCGGCCGACGTCGCCCTCACACCCATTCAGCCCCCGTCCGTTCTCCCAATTTTCCGAACCATCCGGAAACGGCTGTCGCCACACCAGCCGGGAAGCCGACTGGAACGATTCAGGTCACCAACAATTCAGATCACCGGCAATTTCAGGTCACTACCAGTCGTGCCCGGCCGGGGGCGGCTGTGAGCCGCTCGGCTCCGCATGGGCGTGTTCCCCGTGAGCGTGTTCCCCGTGCGAGTGCTCGCCGTGCGAGCGGTCTCCGTGCGTGTGCTGCCCGTGCGTCTGGTCCCCGGTTGGCGAGGAGCCGGCTGGGGCCGGCCGGCTCCTCGCACTCCAGCCCAGGTCCGACCGCGGCTCGGCGCCGTTGTTCGCCGAGCGCGGCAGTTCGGCCCAGACCAGCAGTCCGGGACCGGTTTCCTGGGCGCCCCAGGCTGTGCACATCGCCGCGACGAGAAGCAATCCCCTCCCGTGCTCCTCCTCGGGACGCTGTGGCGACGGGTGGGGCTCACCCGGCGCACACCCTTCGTCGCGGACGGCTATCCGCACCAGGTCGCCGCCGTCGTGCAGCTCGCACACCACATGGCGGCTCGCCGTGTGCACTATGGCGTTGGTGACCAGTTCGGAGACGACGAGCTCCGCCGTGTCGCAGGTGTCCTCACAGACCGACCAGCCCGAGAGCCGGGCACGCGTCAGATGCCGGGCCTGTGCTGCGGAGCCCGGATGTGCGGCCAGCTCGAAGCGGAACCGGCGCTCGGCGGCCGTCTCGGGGCATGCCCCAGCGGCGGCACCGAGACGGAACCGGTCCTCGGCTGCGTCTGTTCCTAACGGCGCGGACGGAATCACGTTTGCCACTATCTCCCCGTCGTGAACACTTGGCAAGTGTCACTCTGAAAATTGCAGAGTGCAGTGTTCCGTGCCGTATGGCCATGGCACACTGCTCGCAACAGCACGTGGCGCGGCGTCAGTTGGGTACCCGTTCCGGGGCCCGAACGGGCGCCGCCCGGGCTGTCCGGACAAAGTGGAGGTGGACGTGAGCGAGCCGCGGTCCGCGCCGACGGTCGGGCAGGTCGTCCTCGGACGGCGCCTGCTTGACCTGCGGGAACGCGCGGGGCTCAAGCGCGAGGAAGCAGCACGCATCCTGCGCGTCACCTCCGCCACCGTCCGCCGCATGGAGATGGCCGAGGTGGCCCTCAAAATCCCGTACCTCCAGCTCCTGCTGAAGTCGTACGGCGTCTCCGACGAAGAGGCCGAGTCCTTTGTCGCCCTGGCGGAGGAGGCGAACCAGCCGGGCTGGTGGCAGCGCTTCCACGACATCCTGCCGGGCTGGTTCTCGATGTACGTCAGCCTGGAGGGCGCGGCCGTCCTCATCCGCTCGTACGAACCCCACTTCGTTCCCGGAGTGCTGCAGACCGAGGAGTACGCGCGTGGCGTCATGGAATCCGGCGCCATCGGCCAGACCAGACCCGAGGACATCGAGCGCCATGTGGCGCTGCGCATGCAACGCCAGGAGCTGCTGACGCGCGAGGGCGCGCCCCGGTTCTGGGCCGTGATGGACGAGACCGCCGTGCGCCGCCCCGTCGGCGGCCCCGAGGTCATGCGCGCCCAGATCGACAGGCTGCTCGAGGCCACGAAGCTGCCGAACGTGACGCTGCAGATCGCCCCCTTCTCCTCGGGGCCGCACGCGGGCACGTACGGGCCCTTCGTGCTGTTCCGCTTTGCCATGCCCGAACTTCCGGACATGGTCTACAGCGAGTACCTGACCGGCGCCGTCTACCTGGACGGACGTACCGAGGTGGCAACCCATCTCGAGGTCATGGACCGCATGGCGGCGCAAGCCGCCACGGCACATCGCACGAAGGAGATCCTGCTGGATCTCCGCAAGGAGCTGTGAATGGATCGCATCAAGACCCGGATACGCAACGCGCGGATCTACAACGGCATGCCCGCCAGGGAACTGGGCAGCGAAGGCTGGCACAAGCCGTGGAGCGGCGGCAACGGCGGCAACTGCCTGGAGGCGATGAAGCTCTCCGACGGCCGGATCGCTGTCCGTCAGTCGGCGGACCCTGACGGGCCCGCCCTCATCTACACCCCCGGCGAGATGACGGCGTTCATCCAGGGAGCCAAGGCGGGGGAGGCCGACTTCCTGCTCTCCTGAGGCCGCCGACCGGCCGATCCTTGATCCGCACCTACTTGTCCCACGTGCTTTCTACCTTGGCATTCAGTTGATCCAGTGACCCAGTCGATTCACCACCAGGACCACATGCGCCGAGGCGCGTCCACCAGCCGGCTCACCGCCACGATCGGGAAAGGCGGCTGTTCGGCACGGTCCTGGCCGAGGCTCAGCGCGTAATAGATCTGCTCGATCGAAGGCGGTCCGACCGCGAGGTTGCGCCGGACCGCCGCCGACGGGGACGCCTGTCCGGCCTGTACGAGATAGGCCGCGGCCATCGTCCCCGTCCGGCCCACACCCGCCCCACAGTGCACGAACACCGGCCCCGGGGCCGCGCCCACGACGCTCAGGAAGCGTCGTACCTGGTGCGGCGTCGGGGTCTGTCCGTCCCGGATCGGCAGCCGTACGGCATCGAGACCCGCCCTGCTCGGCCCGGCCAGCTGCGAGGCGCTCAGGTCCTCGGCCCGCAGGTCGACGACCGTGGTGAAGCCGAGCCTGGCCAGCTCCCGGTAGCCCGCGGGTGAGGGGGCCGCGCCCCGCCACAGCGCCCCCTCGGCGTCCACGGGCTGGAAGTGGTGGATGCCCTGGACCGCGTGCGTCCCCTCGGGCGGAGGGGTCTGTTCCCGAGTCCAGTACGACAGCGCGAGGATGCCCAGCGCACCGGTCGCCCAGAGCGCGAGATAGCCGAGACCGAGTCCGGCGAGCACTCTCAGCACGGTTCGGCGCAGGGATCTGCGCGGACGGCCGGTGGGCAGGGTGGTGCGGGGCGGGGACGGAGCGACGACAGCCATGGGCGACCCGGAGGCTCGGGGACGAGGGGGCGCGGGCTCGGGGAGGAGGGGCGCCTCGGCATCGTAACCTGGGCCGCCGGGGCGAGAGTTGTCCATGTATGGCAGAAGTTGCCCGTGTGGGGGGAGGGGTGGAAGGGGCGAGAGTTCCGGTTCGAATCACTGCGCCGGGCGGGCGGCGCATCGCCTGCGGGTGCGTGCTCAGTCGTCGTCTGCGTCCGCGTCGCCGATGCCGACCACCGTGAGATGCGTACGGTCCAGGCCGGTGTCCTCCAGACAGCCGCGCAGCCGCATCCGGTCGTGGTCGGTCAGCGCGGGCTGGACCACGCCCGCGAAGAGACCGTCGCCCAGCGTGCCGAGGGTGGCGCGGCTCAGCGGTACGGACGTCGAGTCCCGGCAGCGTTCCCAGAGTTGGCGCGCGGCGAGGGACTCCCGCTCGGCGGTCATGTTCGTACCGCGCATGTCGACCTTCAGCAGCAGGGAGGTCGCCTCGGAGTTCTTCGCGTCCTCCTCGCGGGTCTGGGTGAGGTCGGCGAGCCCCACGACGAGCACGCCGATCAGCGCGGCCCCGACCGCGCTCACGACGAGCACGCGCGCGGTACGGCGGCCGTGACGTCCTCGCGCGCCGATGGGTGGCAGGTCGTCCAGGTCGTCCACGCCGCTCATGCCATCCATGCGGTCCATGCGGTCCGGATCGGCGTCCCGGGCCGGATCGGGCGCCGCCAGGACGGCGAGCCGCCCCGCGAGCCGACGCTCCGCCGTGGGCCGGGCCGTGGCCGACGCGATCCGCTGCACGATCCAGGCGAGACCGGAGAGCAGCACGCCGGTGACCATCAGGACCGGCACGAAGACGTACGTACGACTCGTCGGCTCGTCCAGCCAGCGGAACCGGTCGCCCGCCGGCCGGGCCTCCTTCTCCCGCAGCCGCGCCAGCACGTCCTCCTGCCGACGGTCCGCGTCACGCATCCGCTCCTCGATCCGCGAGAGCCGCCCGAGCAGCACGATCCCGAGCAGCATCACCTCGACGACCAGCAGCAACACCCCGCACAGGATGGCCCGTTGCCACTGCCACCGGTACAGATAGATGACGACGTACGTTCCGGCTCCCGCGGCTGCCGCACTCCCGAAGAAGTAGGCGACGCGCCTCATCGGGGGTCTCCCTGGGGCTCTTGGCCGAGGCTCCGTTGTTCCTGTACCTCCCGTTGTTCCTGTACGTCCTGTCGTTCCTGTTCCCGCAGGTGTACGTCGCCGGTGGTGCCGTCGACCGTGAGGCGGGACCCGGGCGGGAAGCGGAGTACGGCGTCCGTGGCGCCGACGACCGTGGGCAGGCCGAACTCCCTGGCCAGCACGGCGAGATGGGACAGCGGGCTGCCCGTCTGGGCGACGAGTCCCGCGAGACCGGGGAGGAGCGGGGCGAGCGCGGGGTCGAGCGTGCGGACGACGAGTACGGGGTCGGCGGGCCGGGTCCCGGTGCCGTCCCAGGCCGTTCCGGCGGCCCGTCCGCCGGACACGCCCTGGCCCGCGCCTTCGCTCCCGCCCTTGCCCACGGGCCGTTCGGCGACGACCGTGCCGCCCTCCGCGAGCCGGAACGCGTCGGGCAGCGGCGCCGACACGGCTCGTGGCAGACGTTCCTTGAAGTCGCCGGGGAGGCGGCCGTGTTCGAGCGCCTCGACGAACTCCCGCCACCGCAGCAGCCCGACCTTCGACGCCTCGCCCAGCCCGCCCCGTACGACCAGCCGCCGCGCCGCCTCCCGGACGAGCCGCACCTGGAGTTCCTGCGCCCAGCGGATACGGAGGCGGAGGGCCTCGCGGGGAGGGAGCGAGGGGAGGGGCGGGGGGAGCGTGTCCAGGGCGGCGAGTGTGTCCGTGAGCGCTGTCGTGGGGGCGGCGCCCTCGCGTGCCGTCGGTGCGCCCTCCGGGTGTCCCGGATCCGCCGGAAACCTCAACTCCCTGCCCAGACCGGGTGCCACCAGCGCCAGCACCACCGGCTGCGCCGCCACCATCCGGTCATCCGGTACGCCGAGAGCGCGGGACTCGGCGAGGGCGGCGAGGGCCGTGCCCGCCGCTGTGGCGCGGGGCTCGGGGAGGAGGGCGCCCGCGAGAGCCTCCTGAGCGTGCAGGGAGACCAGGACGGTACGGGTCCAGCGGAGGGTGGAGACGAGGTCGGGGCGGGTGAGCCGGTCCGCGGACGGTGTCTCGGCGAGCCGGCGGTCGACGTCCGCGACGAGGTCCACCGCGAGACCGGGCAGCGCCGTCGTCAGCCGGCCCACCCGCCAGGCGGCAGCCAATCGACGGGCACCCGGCGCCGGGTTGAGCAGCGCGAGCCACCGGTTCCGGGGCGGTGCGGCGCCCAGCAGCCGCAGATCCGCCGCGGCCCGTCCGCCGACCGCCGTGACGACCGGAAGCGAGCGCAGTTGCCGCCGGGGCGCGGTGCCCCCGATGTCGAGCGCGGCGGCCAGCCCCCGTGCCATCGGGGCCACCCACAAGTCCTCTTCCAGCGGCTCCAGTTGATCCGGCAGCGTCTCCGCCACCGGTCCGGGACCGAGCAGCCGCGCACCGCGTGCGGGCCGCGCCGCCATCGCCGTGATCGGGCGGCTCTGGAACAGCCACAGCCGCCCGGACGCGTCGAACCCGAACTCGATGTCCTGCGGCCCGCCGAAGACCCCGCGCGCCTGCCGCGCCAGCCTGGCCAGGCGGCGCAGTCCGTCGGCTCCGAGCAGCCCTTCGGGGTCATCGGGCTCGGTGCGCAGCAGTCGTCCCCAGCGGCTCAACCAGTAGTTCGTGCCCGGCTGTTCGCCGCTGACCAGGGAGTCGGGCCCGCCGCGCACCGCGCTCACCAGCATCCGGTCCGTCCGGCCCTCCACGGGGTCGGCGCCGAACATCACCCCACCGACGCGGGCCGCGAGCATCGGCTGCACCAGCACGGCCATCGGAGCCACCGTGCCGTCGGGCCGGTGCGCCGAGTCGAGCACGGTCCGTACGGCCGCACGGAACTCGTGCCAGCCCTGTACGTCCAGCACGGACGCGAACTGGCCCGCCAGGGACGACTCCTGGGTGTCCTCCTGCGGTGAGGAGGACCGTACGACGAGGGGGCGCGTGCCGTCGGCGGAGAGCTCCTGCCAGGCTCGGCGCAGGCCTTCCAGGTCGCCGTCTCCTGCCCGATCGCCGGACCAGTCGCTGTACGGAGGCTCCTTCAGGTGCTCCCCGGGCTCGCTGTGCGGCACGACGAACCCCGGCAGCACCGGCAGCCCGGCCAGCGCGGCGCGCGCGAGATGTGCCGCCTTCGAGCCGGCGAACGGGATGCGTGCCGCCCGCGGATCGCTCAAGGGGACCGCTTCCGCGGCGAGTCGAGGAATCTCGGGGGCGAGTCGAGGAGCTTCAGGGGCGGTTCGAGGAAACCGGGAGGCCAGTGGATCGCCCATGCGGGGGACACCGCCCTGGTCGTCCCCGTCGCGCGCACCGTCTCCATGACGTTCGTCAACCGTCGTCATCGAACACCCTCCAGGACCGACCGCCAACAGGGGGGACGCGCGGGGGTGGCCCTGCGCCTGACGACGGAACGAAGGATGGGGGCGAGTTCCTGCCCGACCGGGGTACGGCCGCGGCAACAACGCGCCTCCTACAGCCGAGGATCCCACTCGGTGTTGTGTTTCATGTCATCCGGAAGTCGGATTCCGGCCGACGGCCTGTTCCTCACTCAGGACTCATTCCCCACTCAGTGCTCACCCGTCAGTCAGCACTCACCCGTCACGCAGTACTCACGCCCCACCCAGTGCTCACGGTGGCGGCAGCGCCGCGCACAACGCCTCCAGCGCGGCTCCGTACGCATGCTCCGAAGGCGTCGCATACCCCACGACCAGACCGTCCGGCGCGGGCACGGTCGCCTCCTGATGCCGGAACTCCGGGTGCCTGAACTCTGCGAGCCCGTCCAGCGCGAGGCCCTGCCACACGGCGGCCTTCACCGCGGACTGCTCGCTCCCGGGCGGCAGCCGCAGCACCGCGTGGAGCCCTGCTGCGATCCCGGTGACCTCGACGTGCGGCGCGTGCTCGGCGAGCGCGGCGACCAGCCGGTCCCGCCGTCTCCGGTACCGCTGACGCATCCGCCGCACATGACGGTCGTACGACCCCGAGGCGACGAAGTCCGCGAGCGTCAACTGGTCCAGGGCGCTCGCCCACGCCTCCCGCTCGCCCTTGGCCTCCAGGACCCCGTCGACGTACCGCTCCGGAAGGACCATCCAGCCCAGCCGCAGCGCGGGCGACAGGCTCTTGCTGACCGAGCCGATGTGGACGACCCGCTCCGGGTCCATGCCCTGGACGGCTCCGACGGGCTTGCGGTCGTAGCGGAACTCCCCGTCGTAGTCGTCCTCCAGAATCACCCCTCCACGCGCGCGTGCCCAGTCGATCACGGCGGCCCGCCGCGCGGGATGCAGCGGTCCACCGGTCGGGAACTGGTGTGCGGGCGTGAGCAGTACGGCCCGCTCGTTGCCCAGGCCGTCGACCCGGGCGCCGTCCTCGTCGAGCGGCAGCGGTACGGTCCGCACGCCCGCCGCCGTCAGCAGCTCGCGGTGGAAGGCGAGGCCGTACGACTCGACGGCCAGCGGACCCCGCAGCACCTTGGGGAACAGCAGCCGCAGGGCGTGCGCGAAGCCGGAGCAGATTACGATCCGCCCCGGCTCGGTACGGACGCCACGCGCGCGTGCCAGGTACTCCGTGAGTGCCACCCGCAGCTCGATCCGCCCGGCGGGATCACCGGGCCCGAACGCCTCGTTGGGGGCCTGCCGCAACGCCCGCCGGTACGAGGCCAGCCACGCCGTGCGCGGGAACGACGACGCGTCCGGCGTGCCCTGCCGCAGGTCGTGGCGCGGTCCACGCGCGCGTGGGGGTGCCTTTTTGGGTACCCGCGTGTGCGCGCCCAACGGCTCGGCCCGCTCGGCGACCAGGGTGCCCGAACCCTGCCGCGCGGTCAGCCAGCCCTCGGCCACGAGCTCGGCGTACGCGTCGGCGACCGTGTTGCGGGCCACGCCCAGGTCGGCGGCGAGCGAGCGGTACGGCGGGAGCCGGGTGCCCGGGGCGAGGCGCCCGCTGCGGACCGCCTCGCGCAGGGCGCGGATCAGAGCGGCGCGGCGGCCACCCGGACCGGACAGTTCCAGATGCAGGTCGGCGCCGATACGCTCCGCCGAATTGACCCATGAATCCGCCATGGAAATGCACCCTACAGGGGGTCTTTCCGGCTCGTAGATTCATGGTCATGACGACGAACACGACACACACGGTGAACGCGACGACCACGATGAGCGAAGGGCAGACCATGGACGCGGCACACACGACGAACGCCCGGATCAACTTCGCGAAGGCCGCTCCGAAGGCCTTCCGAGCCCTCGTCGGCTTCGACATCGCCGCCCGCGAGGGCCTCGACCCCGCCCTTGTCGAACTGATCCAGATCCGCGCCTCGCACCTCAACCACTGCGCGTACTGCCTCCACATGCACACCAACGACGCGCGCAAGGCCGGCGAGTCCGAGGACCGGCTGCACATGGTCGCCGTGTGGCGCGAGGCCCCGCACTTCTTCACCGAGAAGGAGCGCGCGGCCCTCGCCCTGACGGAGGCGGTGACCCTGGTCGCCGACGGCGGCGTCCCGGACGACGTCTACGCCGAGGCCGCCGCCCGGTTCGACGAAAAGGAACTGGCCCAGGTGCTGGCACTCATCTTCGCGATCAACACCTGGAACCGGGTCGCCCTGGCGACGGCGAAGAGGGCGGGGACGGACGAACGCTGAAACGCGGGAGGTGGGCTGGGAGCGTTGCCTTCGGCGAGGGGTTACGCCGTCATCGGGCGGTCGTACGGCCCGATCGGCGCCGGTAGCCGAGAGGTGCCCGTCAGCTGCCGGTCCACCGCCGCCGCGACCGCCCGCCCCTCGGCGATCGCCCACACGATCAGGGACTGGCCGCGTGCGGCATCCCCGGCGGCGTACACGCCGGGCACGTTCGTCGCGAAGTCCGCGTCGCGGGTGATCGTGCCGCGGGGATCGAGTGCGAGTCCGAGCTGGTCGACGAGGCCGTCGGAGCGGTCGGGGCCGGAGAAACCGAGCGCGAGCAGCACGAGGTCGGCCGGGAGCACCCGCCCGGTCCCGGGGCGCGGGCGGCGCTCCGCGTCGACCTCGATCAGATGCAGCGACCGCACCCGCCCGGCCGAGTCACCGGTGAAACGGAGCGTCGACGCCGCGAAGAGCCGCGCGTCCGCGTCCGCCGCGGGAGCCGTCTCCAGGTCCCGGGCCTCCTCGTGCGCCGCCGACAGCCGGTAGATCTTCGGGTACACCGGCCACGGGTCGGCGTCCTCGTCCCGCTCCGCGCCCGGCTGCGTGTAGATGTCCAACTGCGTCACGGACTTCGCACCCTCGCGCACCGCCGTACCCAGACAGTCGGCACCCGTGTCACCACCACCGACGATCACGACATGCTTGCCCGCCGCCGACAGCGGTGACGTCTCCAGATCGCCCTCGCACACCCGGTTGGCCAGCGGGAGGTACTCCATCGCCTGATGGATTCCGCTCAACTCCCGCCCAGGGACGGGCAGTTCGCGCCAGGCCGTGGCACCTACGGCGAGGACGACCGCGTCGTACCTGGTCCGCAACTCGGCCGCCCCGACGTCCCGGCCGACGGCGGTCGACGTACGGAACTTCGTTCCCTCCGCCCGCATCTGGGCGACCCGCCGTTCCAGGTGCCGCTTCTCCATCTTGAACTCGGGGATCCCGTACCGCATCAGCCCGCCGATCCGGTCGTCCCGCTCGTACACGGCGACCGTGTGCCCGGCCCGGGTCAGCTGCTGCGCCGCGGCGAGCCCGGTGGGCCCCGAGCCGATCACCGCGACCGTCCGGTCGGACAGCCGGTCCGGCGGCCGTGGCGGCGCGAACCCGTCCTCCCAGGCCCGGTCGGCGATGGCGACCTCGACGTTCTTGATGGTGACCGCCGGCTGGTTGATCGCCAGGACACAGCCCGCCTCGCACGGCGCGGGGCACAACCGGCCGGTGAACTCGGGAAAGTTGTTCGTCGCGTGCAGCCGGTCGCTCGCCGCCCGCCAGTCGTCGCGCGAGACCAGGTCGTTCCAGTCGGGGATCAGATTGCCCAGTGGACAGGCGTCGTGGCAGAACGGGACACCGCAGTCCATGCACCGGTCGGCCTGCGTGCGGATGATCGGCAGCAGAGCCCCCGGGACGTACACCTCGTCCCAGTCGTGGACCCGCTCCCCGACGGGGCGCCGAGGCCACTCCTCGCGGGAGGCATTGAGGAAACCCTTGGGATCGGCCACGGCCGTCTCCCTCACGTACGTGAACGGTGCCCCTGCGGTCTCCGTCTCCGACGCCATCGTCCGGGCGGCGGGCCGAGGGCCTGTCGGCAGACTCTTCCCGCCACGATACGACGCTGTGGCCGCGCCCGCCTCGGACGTGCGCGGGCACAGCCGCAGCGGGCACATCCAGCGGGGGCGCGGCCACGCGGGCCGACGAGCGCTACCGGGTACGCCTCAGGTCAGCGCCAGTACGTACGAGATCGACGCGGCGGCCGACGCGATCGTGCGGACGTGGTTCCACATCGTCCACTCGCTCACATACGTGGGCCAGTACGCGACGGCCTCCGGCGTACCGGCCTCCATCGTGGCCAGCTTGTTGTTGCGCGGGACGTTCGCCGCGATGGTGACCCCGAAACAGCCGAACAGATACAGCGCGCTGCCCAGCAGCATCTCCACCGTGCCCTCGTCGGGCCACAGCACGAAGGTGACCACGGCGAGCACGGCGCACATCACCGCCGAACCGATGAACACGAACATGAACGCCGGCATCAGCGCGGTCACGTTGATCGCCTGCATCGCGGCGACTCCCTGCGCCGGCGGCAGCGCGGCCAGGCCCTTCATCACGAACGTCGAGAACCCACAGAAGACGCCGGCCACCAGCCCGGTGCCGAGCACCCCCACCACAGTGATGACGAAGTACGGTCCCTCGATCATGGCAACTCCCCGTAAGTAAAACCCTTGGGCAACAACTCGCGCACCGCTCCCAGAACCGCAGGTCCGGACGACCCCGAACCCCAGGATCCTGCCCGGCACTCCCTGTCACCACAAGTGAAATGCCGTACGGGAAGGGTGACCATGGCCGAGGGACTCGGGGGCATGTTCGGTCGTCTCGGGGCGGGGTCCGGGGCCGGCTCGGGGGGCGTGGGCGGCCGGAGAGTCGGGGTGTGGCCGAGGGCTGATCGGGTGAGCGTCCGGGCGGGGCAGCTACTGCTCGCTCACCCCCGCATTGCCCCGCCCGTGCCCTCGCGCCACCCCGCGAGCGTCGTCTCGACCGTGGGCGCGATCCGCCGCCGTGCCTCATGCCGCGGAACGCCGCTCATCAGCAGCTCGTCGTACGGGGTGTCCGTGTGCCGGACCGCGGCGCGCACCGCCGACGTCACCGCGCCCTCGGACAAGGCACGCCCGCCGGCACTGCGTCCCACGCGCCCGCTGCCCCGCACCGAGGCGTGCCCGGCGATCGCGTACGCCCGATCGTCCGGACAACCGGGAAACAGCCGCCGGATCTCCTTCGCGAACGCGTTCGTGAACCGCAGATCCTCCGCGGCCCGCCGCCGCGCGTCCCGGGCCCGGCGCCGCGTCCGCGCCTCCGCGTCCGCGAGACAGCGCTCCTCGGCCCGCGCGAGCGCCGCCTCCTCGACGAGCACACCCTGCCGCTCGTACCGGCCCCGCCGCCGGTTGAACCGTACGACCACCGCCGACAGCGCGCTCCCCTCCCGCGACCTCCGCGTCAACGCCGTGTCACCGCGCGGCAGAAACACCAGATGCCCGAGGTCGGCGCAGTCGAGACACCGAGGCGTCCCCTCCTCCAGCACCAGCAACGAGAGCGGCCCGCCCCGGCACTCGGCACAGTGCCGCCGCTTGACCGGCTGGACGACGAGAAGCCCGGTGTGGGACGGGGGAGTTGCCGTGGTCGTCATGGGTGTGTCATTCCCGCCCGGCGAGGCGGCCCGTCCGGTTCACGCCGGGAATCCGGTTCACGCCGAGAATCCGACGATCCGCTCGGGCACGACACGGACGATCACACGGACCTCGTCGTCCTTCTCCTCGGGAGGGTCGATCCCGAGGTACTTGTGCGAGAGCTCGTACGGGAGGCGCTTGCCCTCGTCGGGGAGGATCTCGGCGGTGCCGCGGATCTCCACCGAGGTGTAGGGGTTGGCCAGGTCGTAGACCGAGATGCTGACGCGTGGGTCGCGCCGGAGGTTACGGATCTTCTGCCGGCCGTCGGTCGAGGAGAAGAGCACGGTGTCGCCCTCGCGTTTGAACCAGACCACCGAGTTCTGGGGAGCGCCCCCGGGACCGAGAGTGGCGACGCTGGCGAAGTTCTTGCCGTCGAGGAGCGCACGGACCGAGTCGTCGAAGGAGATCGTCATGGCGCCAGACTAACTATATGCGCGTGCATGTAAAAGTCCTTTCGGGTGGGAATCGAGAAACGGAAGCTCTGCCGCGGGGGCGGAAGCCCCGCCTCGGAGACGGAACCCCTGCCTTGTGTCAGCCGTTCCATGCCGGGTGGCGTGGGTCGTCCGCGCGCACCAGGACGTCGGCCGTGTCGCCCGGCGCCGTCTCGCTCTCGTAGCGCTCGTACGCGGGTAGCGTCCAGTGCTCGCTCTCGGGGGTACGCCGACGCAGCGCGCCCGGTGAGAGGCGTACGTGGACGGTGAGGTCGAACGGGAACCAGTGGTGCAGCAGTAGTGGACCGTGCAGCAACAGCACGGCACCGGGCGGGAGTTGGACGTACGGGCTACGGGTCGCCCGGTCGGTGGCCGGGTCCCAGAGATCGGGCAGTACACGGCCGTCACCGCCTGCTTCCAGCGGCCCGAAGACCTCGCGCCACAGGGCACCGGTGTCGAACCAGCCGTCGTAGTACACCTCGACGTCCTGGTGGCCGTACTCGAACCGGAGGGAGGCGGGCCGCAGGAAGTCCTCCGTGCCGACGACGAGTGCGGACCGGCCGCGCAGGCGCAGGGCCTCGGCGACGAGTTCGGCGAGATCACCGGGCCGGGCGGCCGGAGCCCCGTCGAAGGCGATACGTGGCCAGGGGCTGCCGTCGGCCGGCTTCAGGTCGAGCAGGCGCTCGGCGAGGAGGTCGCCGAGCCGGTCCCAGGTGATCGCTTCGAGTCGCACCCGGCCCATGATGCCGCGCGGGTGGGCGGGAGCGGCGGTCCGGGATGTCAGGCGGAAGCGGCGAACTTCCGGGTGCGTATCTCCTCATACCCGGCGAGAATGTAGGGCGCCGGGACTAGCGGTGCCTCCCCGCGCCGCGCCGGCCGTCCGGCACCGGGAGGTACTACATGACCACCGCCGGAGACATCATGCACCGCGGCGCCCAGTGGATTCCCGCTCACGAGACGCTGGACCGTGCCGCCCAGCTGATGCGTGAGCTCAACGTGGGCGCGCTGCCCATCAGTGACGAGAACGAACGACTCTGCGGCATTCTCACGGACCGGGACATCGTGATCGGCTGCGTGGCCATGGGTCACGACCCGGCACGCATCACCGCGGGGGAGATGGCCAAGGGCACACCGCGCTGGATCGACTCGGGCGCCGACGTGAGCGACGTACTCGGTGAGATGCAGGGACACCAGATCCGCCGCCTTCCTGTGATCGAGAACAAGCGCCTGGTCGGGATGATCAGCGAGGCCGACCTGGCCGCGCATCTGACGGACGAACAACTCGCGGGCTGGGCCGAGAGCGTCTACGCGAAGAGCGCCGCACGCTGACCCCCAAGTCCCCACGGCACGACCGGGACACGTGCTCGTCCGGCCACGCGCGCCGGACGAGTGCGTGTCACAGCCAGCCGTTGCGCTTGAACCCCCGGTAGAGCGTGGAGCACGCGACGGCGATGATGCCGACGGCCAGGCCGTAACCGAACTTCCAGTGCAGCTCCGGCATGTAGTCGAAGTTCATGCCGTAGACCCCGCAGACCATGGTCGGCACGGCGATCAGCGCCGCCCAGGCCGTGATCTTCCGCATGTCCTCGTTCTGCGCGACGCTGACCTGTGCGAGATGCGCCTGCAGAATCGAGTTGAGCAGTTCGTCGAACGCGGCTATCTGCTCGGCGGCCCGCAGCTGGTGGTCGGAGACGTCACGGAAGTACGCCTGTATCTCCGGGTCGATCACCCGGATCGGCCGGGTGGCGAGATCCATGATGGGTCGGCCCAGCGGGACCACCGCCCGCTTCAGCTCGAGGAGTTCACGCTTGAGCTGGTAGATGCGCCCGGGGTCGGCCCGCGCGCCGTTCGCGGCGAACACATCTGTCTCGACCTGGTCGATGTCCTCCTGCACCGAGTCCGTGACGTTCAGATAGTCGTCCACCACATGGTCCGCGATCGCGTGCAGCACCGCGGCCGGGCCCTTGGCGAGCTGCTCGGGGCGGGCCTCCAGCTCCTCGCGCAGCGGGCCCAGCGAACCGTGCCTGCCGTGCCGCACGGTGACCACGAAGTCCTGGCCGACGAACACCATGATCTCGCCGGTGTTCACCACCTCACTGGTCGCGGTCAGTTCGGTGTGCTCGACGTAGCAGACCGTCTTGAACACCGCGAACAGCGTGTCGCCGTACCGCTCCAGTTTCGGGCGCTGATGGGCGTCCACCGCGTCCTCGACCGCTAGCGGGTGGAGGTCGAACAGCTCGGCGATGCCCGCGAACTCCACTTCCGTCGGCTCGTGCAGCCCGAGCCAGACGAATCCGCCGTCCGCCTTGCGGATCCGCTGCACCGTCTCGACCAGATCGCGGCCGGCGGGGACCCTCGACCCTTCTTCGTACGCCACGCAGTTCACCACCGCGGTGCCCAGCGGAGACCGGGCCGGGTGACTCAGGTCGACACGCGTGCGCCGCCGTGTCAGCCGTGCCACCCTGCGCAGGCCGCCGACCTTGCTCAGGCCCGTGACCCTTCGCAGATTCCCTGCCATGGACATCTGGATCTCCTTGCGTGGATCTCCTCGCGCCGCACTCTGCGCCTTGCCGCGGCCAGTCTGCCAGGATGTTTTGACGGCCGGGAAAGCCTGTGGGAACGGAGGATTCCGTTCCGGATCCATCGTCTCGGTCGGTGCAGAAGCGGCGTCGACGGCTGTTGGCGGGCCGAGTGCGACGCGCTTGACATCGGGAGCGTCAACCATCATGGACAAGCGGGACAACTGGGATGATCGGCGCATGACGCGAACCGACGGGTATCTCCTCGACAACCGGCAGACCGAGGCGGGGCATCGTTTCGACGCCCTCGCCGCTCTCTTCGACCCCACGACGTTCCGGCACATCGAACGGTTCGGCATCGGATCCGGCTGGCGCTGCTGGGAGGTCGGCGCGGGCGGTACGTCCGTGGTGTCCTGGCTCGCCAAGAAGGTCGGCCCCACCGGCAAGGTCGTCGCGACGGACATCGACACCTCGTGGGCCACCTCGGCCGTCCGCACGCCGATCGAGCTGCGCGTGCATGACGTGGGTGTGGACGAACCGCCGGGGGAGGGCTTCGACCTCGTGCACGCGCGGCTCGTCCTGGTCCATGTGGCGGACAGGGAGCGGGCGTTGCGCTCGATGATCAGATCGCTGCGGCCCGGCGGCCGGCTCCTGGTCGAGGACGCCGACCCGGCGCTCCAGCCGCTGGCCTGCCCCGACGAGCACGGCCCCGAACAGCAGTTGGCCAACCGGCTGCGCCACGGGTTCCGTGAGCTGCTCACCGAGCACGGCGCCGACCTCGCGTACGGGCGCCGGCTTTCGCGTCTGCTCCGCGAGGCCGGGCTGCGGCAGGTCGAGGCCGACGCGTACTTCCCGATCACCTCGCCGGCCTGCGGCGCGCTGGAGTCCGCGACGATCCGTCAGGTCCGCGACCGGCTCGTCGCCGCGGGCCTCGCCACGGACCAGGACATCGACCGCCACCTCGCGAACGTGGCCACGGGCGGGATGGACCTGGCCACGGCGCCGCTGATCTCGGCGTGGGGGCGCAAGGTGTAGTGGTTCCTGGCGAGGGTGACGTGCCCTGCGAGGGCTGGAGTGCTTGTGCCGCACCGTGCCGCCCCGACCGGCCTCGGACGTTCAGGCCGCAGCCGCAGCCGCAGCCGCAGCCGCAGCCGAAGCCGGCCCGGGTGGGTCGGGCAGCCCGGGCCGGCTACCGAGGCGGATCGGGGCGGCTGCAGAGGCCCGTTGGGCGGCTGTCGGGGCCGGTCGGACGGCTGTCGAGGCCGGGCGGGGCAGCCCGCGGCCCGGGAGGCCTACGTGTTCGTCGGCGGCCTCCCGCCCACCTGTTCCACCGCCCGTGCCCCGGCCCGGCACCCCTCCGCAGCGGCTTCCTCCGGGCGGGTGCCCGCGAGGAGCGCGGCCAGGAAGGCGCCGGTGAAGGCGTCCCCGGCACCCGTGGTGTCGACCGGGGTCGCGGGCACCGCCGGAACCCGGGCCCGGACCTCCCCCGACCGGGCGACCAGCGCACCGGCCCCGCCCTGTTTGACGACCACCAGCGGGACGTGGCGGCTCAACTTGGCCGCCGCGTCCGCCGGATCGGGCAGGCCGGTCAGCAGACAGGCCTCGTCCCTGCTCGGCAGCAGGACGTCGACGCCCTCGGCGAGCGTGAGGAAGCGGTCCACCCCCAGCTCCGTGAGGAATCCCGCCGACGCCGGATCCACGCTCACCGGCACCCCACGCGCGCGTGCCGACTCCACGGCCACCGCCACCAGCGCACGGCACGACTCGGAGAAGAACAGATAGCCCGACAGATGCAGCCGGGCGACACCGTCCAGCAATGACTCGGACCAGTCGTCGGGGGTGAGCCGCAGAGCCGCGCCGCTGTCCGTGAGGAAGGTGCGTTCCGCCGAAGCGCCCGTGTCCACCAGGCAGATCACCGTCCCGGTCGGCGCCTCGGGGTCGATGACCAGGAGGGGGCGCACTCCCGAAGTGGCCAGCTCGCGCTCGTGCCACGCGGCGGAGTCCATGCCCACCTTGCCGAGGAGGCGTACCTCAGTGCCGTCCCGGCGGGCCGCCCAGCATGCGACGTTGGCGCCCGCGCCGCCCGGCACGGTCCGGATGGCGGCGGTCGTGTCGGTGCCGGACGCGAGCGGCCCACGATGCCGGGCGACGACATCCGTGACGACGTCGCCGACGACCAGGAGAGCCCCGGGAGCCCCGGGAGCCTCGCCGGGACCTCCTTTGGAGCCGCTCGCCCCGGTCACGCGCCTGCCCAGGCCGCCGCGATCCGTCCCGCGAGCCGTACGTTGCCGCGTACCGCCGCCAGATTGGCGCTCAGCGACGCCCCCTCGGTGTGGCGCACCAGGTAGCCGAGGAGGAACGGTGTCACCGCCTGGCCGCTCACGCCCTCCGCCTCGCACGCGTTCAGCGCGTCGGCGAGCACGCGCGCGTGGAGCTCGGGATCGAGCTGCTCAGCCTCCGGCACCGGGTTGGCGACGATCAGCGCCGACTCGGGCCCGTCGAGCGCGTCCTGTGCGCGCATGACGGCCGCGACCTCGCCGGGCGACTCCAGCGTCCAGTCCACAGGGTGACCCGAGTCGGACAGATAGAAGCCGGGGAAGTGCGTTGTCCCGTATCCGGCGACCGCGACCCCCAGCGTCTCCAGCCGCTGCAGTGTCGCCGGCACATCCAGGATCGACTTCACCCCCGCGCACACCACCGTGATCCGGGTGCGGGCCAGGAGCCCCAGATCGGCGGACTCGTCCTGCGTCACCGTCCACTCCCGGTGTACGCCGCCGAGCCCGCCCGTCGCGAACACCCGTACGCCCGCCTGCGCGGCCAGCAGCGCGGTCGCGGACACCGTGGTGGCGCCGCTGACCCCCGCGGCGACCGCGAGCGGCAGATCGCGATGCCCGAGCTTGCGGATGCCGTCCTCGTTGGCGACCCGCTCCAGCTGCTCCTTGTCGAGACCCACGCGGGGCTGCCCGTCGAGCACGGCGATCGTCGCGGGAACGGCGCCTTCCTGGCGGACGGCGTCCTCCAGCTCCAGCGCCACCTGGAGATTGCGCGGACGCGGCAGCCCGTGCGCGATGATCGTGGACTCCAGCGCCACCACGGGCCGCCCCGCGGCGAGCGCCTCCCGTACCTCTTCGGAAACCACCAGCACGCGCGTGCCTCCTGTTCTGTCGGTTCTCCCCTCATCCCTGGCGGGAGACGCGCCTGGCCAAACCCTTGCGACCAGCTCAACGGGGCAGCAGCCTGAGGCCATGACGGACAACTCGACACGTCTCGACCATGTCGTCCTCTGGGTGCGCGACCCCGTGGCCTCGGCCGACTTCTACGAGAAGGCGCTGGGCCTTGAGCCCATCAGGGTCACCGAGTTCGCCGCGGGGAAGGTGGCCTTCCCCTCGGTGCGCCTCAACGAGGAGACCATCTTCGACCTCGCGCCCCTGACGATGGCCCCTCGCATGGACGTCGTCCCCGACGCGGCCGCCAGCGCGGGCCATCCGGTCAACCACGTCTGCCTGTCCCTCCCGGGCGAGGACTTCGACGCACTCCGCGCCCGCCTTGAGGAGCGTGCCGTCCCCCTCTCGGACTTCACCCACGACGCGTACGGCGCCCGTGGAAAGGCCAAGCGGAGCTTCTACTTCCGGGACCCGGACGGGAATGTCTTCGAAGCACGGCACTACGAGTAGCTCCTGGGTACGAGGTACGAGCAGCTCCTCGGCACGAGCAAGGGTGTCCACGCGCGCGTGGACACCCTTTTGGCCTTTGGGACTCAGACAGGCCTCGCTCCGTTCAGTGCCCCGTGCGGATCGAGGACGTACTTGCGGCTGGCGCCCTGATCGAACTCGGCGTAGCCGCGCGGAGCGTCCTCCAGGCCGATCACCGTCGCGTTGACGGCCTTGGCGATGTGCACCCGCTCGTGCAGGATCGCCTTCATCAGGCCCCGGTGGTACTGCATCACCGGGCACTGACCGGTCGTGAAGCGGTGGCTCTTCGCCCACCCCAGACCGAGCCGCACCTTCAACGTCCCGGTCCGTGCGTCCTGGTCGATCCCGCCGGGGTCGTCCGTGACGTACAGGCCCGGAATACCGAGCGCGCCACCCGCGCGCGTGATGCCCATCAGCGAGTTGAGGACCGTGGCGGGTGCCTCCGGGGCGTCGGGACCGTGGGCCCGCGCCTCGAAACCGACCGCGTCGACGGCCACGTCCACCTCCGGCTCACCCAGGAGCTGGTCGATCTGCTCGCCCACATCGCCCCGGCTGACGTCGACCGTCTCGCAGCCGAAACTCCTGGCCTGCGCGAGACGTTCGGCGTTCAGGTCGCCGACGATGACGACGGCGGCGCCCAGCAACTGCGCCGACGCCGCGGCCGCGAGACCGACCGGCCCCGCCCCGGCCACGTACACCGTCGAGCCGACCCCGGCGCCCGCGGTCACCGCGCCGTGGAACCCGGTCGGGAAGATGTCCGACAGCATGGTCAGATCGAGGAGCTTCTCGCGCGCCTGGTCCCGGTCCGGGAACCGCAGCAGGTTGAAGTCCGCGTACGGGACCATGGCGTACTCCGCCTGGCCGCCGACCCAGCCGCCCATGTCGACATAGCCGTAGGCCGCCCCCGGGCGGGCCGGGTTGACGTTCAGACAGATGCCGGTCTTGCGTTCCTTGCAGTTGCGGCACCGCCCGCATGCGATGTTGAACGGCACCGAGACGATGTCCCCGACCTCGACGAACTCGACGTCCGGGCCTCGCTCCACGACCTCCCCGGTGATTTCGTGCCCGAGTACGAGCCCTTCGGGCGCTGTCGTCCGGCCGCGCACCATGTGCTGGTCGCTGCCGCAGATGTTGCTCGCGAGCACTTTGAGGATGACTCCGTGCCGGCACTTGCGGCCGATGTTCGCGGATGCCACCCCTGGCCCGTCCTGCAGTTCGAGCGTCGGGTAGTCGATGGTCCTGACTTCCACCGCGCCCGGCTTGAGATACGCGACTGCCCGGTTCCCGCTCATACGTGATCGCCGTCCCTTCGGCCCCCGTGACTTCGGATGCCAGTGGCTGTGCGCATGGCGGAGTCTGCTACCGCCGCACCGTTCCGGCCAGCCTTCGCGCGGGTCTCCTTGCGGGCGTCACGATGCGGCGGGCCGGCCCCGGGTGAACAGCGTCAGCGCGCCGAGCGGCAGCAGCAGACACGCGGCGACGAGGTTCAGCCAGCCGTAGCTCGCGACGGCGACGACGAGGCCGGCCGCCGCACCGCCGAGACCCGCCGCCGTGTTCATGGTCAGGTCGGACAAGCCCTGGGCGGCGGCGCGTGCGGGTTGCGGCACGGAGTCCGTCAGGAGCGCGGAGCCGGAGACGAGACCGGCCGACCAGCCGAGACCCAGCAGGAAGAGCCCGACGGCGGTCTGCGTGTGACTGGCACCCGCCGTGCCCGCGAGCAGCGCCGCGCACGCCAGCAGTCCCATGGCCAGACCGATCACCGGCAGCCGCCCGAACCGGTCGGACAGCCGGCCCATGATGGGCGAGAACGCGAACATGCCCGCGATGTGGATGCTGATGACCAGCCCGATCAGATCGATGCTCGCGCCGTGGTGACCGAGGTCGACCGGTGTCATCGACATCACCGACACCATCGCCGTGTGCGAGACGGCCACGGTCACCAGGGCCAGCCGGGCCCGCGGCGAGGCCCGGACGGCGGCTGCCCCGGCCCGTATGGAACGCGCGGCGGGGGACTGTTCCTCGACCGGCGCCAGCGCACGCGCGGTGAGTAGCGGGTCGGGCCGCAGCAGCACCGCGACCAGGAGCGCCGATATGAGGAAGACTCCGGCAGCCCAGAGGAAGGGGCCCGCCGCCTCCGGTATGCCGAGCCCGGAGACGCTGCGACCGGCGGGCGCGGCGATGTTGGGACCGAGGACCGCGCCGATCGTCGTGGCCCACACGACGTTCGAGATGGCCCGTGCCCGCCGCTGCGGCTCGGCCAGGTCCGCCGCCGCGAAGCGCGCCTGCAGATTCGCGGACGAGGCCGCGCCGAACCCCGCCATGCCGAGCAGCAGCAGCGGAAAGTTGTTCATCGCCGCGGCGACCACGACGATCCCCGCCCCCAACGCACCGATGAGATACGCCAGCACGAGCCCCGGCCGACGGCCACGCGCGGTCATCAGCGCGGCGAGCGGCACGGAGAGCAGGGCCGTCCCCGTGACCGTCGCCGTGGGTGCCAGCCCGGCCAGCGACTCGGTGCCGGCGACCTCCTGGGCCAGTACGACCGCGAGCGCGATACCGGTGGCCACCCCCAGCCCGCCGAGGATCTGACTGGCGACGAGCACGGCGGATATCCGGCGCCGCAGGGCCGGCAGTGCCGCCGCGTCGACGGGTCCGGCGACCGGTCGCTCGACGGCCGTCACCGGCAGCGTCCCGCGGCACTACAACTGGACGCGCCTACCCTGCCCGCCGCTGCGAACCGCACCGTTTCGGACACATCCCCGTGTGTGATCGATGTGGTCACCGGCGCACCCTCCCCCTTGTCCTGAGTTCAGGACACCTTCACGACAACAGCGACCGCGACCCCACGGCCGAGCGCCGACGAGCCGGCTCAAGCCGGTCGTCGCGCTTCGAAGCACCCCTCAGCGCGCAGACGCCTTCCCCTCAGGCACCTTTCCCTCCAGGCACCGTCAGCACCCAGGCACCCTCAGAACAGCGGCTCCGGCAGCACCCCTTCCAGCGCCAGCAGCTTCCGCTTGGTCTCCAGGCCGCCCCCGAACCCGCCGATCCCGCCGTCACTCTCCACCACCCGGTGGCACGGCACGACGACCGGCAGCGGATTGGCGCCCATGGCCATGCCCACCGCCTGGGCCGCCCTCGGCTGGCCGACCCGCCGGGCCAGATCGCCGTACCCCACCACCGACCCGTACGGAACGCCGGACGCCAGCTCGCGCAGCACCTGGCGGTTGAACCCGGAGATCAGGGACCAGTCCAGCGGCAGCTCGAAGTCCTTGCGCTCGCCCGCGAAGTACGCCGCGATCTGACGTATCGCCTCGGCCAGGAGCGGGGACTCCGGTGCCTCGACGGGCTCGGTGCCGAACCGGGATCCGAGCCGGTCGAGCGCCTTGTCGCGCACCGCGTCCGTGGCGTGGAAAACGACGCTGACCAGGCCTTCGCCGGTCGTGGCCAGCAGCAGCGGACCGATGTCGCTGTCGACGACGGCCCACACCACTCGCTGCTCGTTCTGCCCATGGCTGTCCATGCGCTCCACGGTACGGCGCACCACTGACAACGCCGCCGGCACGGACGCAAACGCCGGTGGCCCGAACGCATGCGAGCGTCCGGGCCACCGGCGAGAGCTGGTGAAGGCGGGGGCGGGGTCAGTCCTCGTTCAGCGTCTCCCGCACCACGTCCGGCTTGTTCGTGATGATGCCGTCCACGCCGAAGCCCGCGACGCGCCGCGTGTCCTCCGCGGTGTCGACGGTCCAGGTGGAGATCTCCAGCGGCTTGCCGTGCGGTCCTTCGAGCGCGTGGATCGCGGTGACGTAGCTGAGGGAGATCGTGGTGTGCGACGAGTTGATCTGGTCGGCGAACTGCGCGTACGCGGGCAGCTCCGCGACCGACGGCGTACCCAGGAAGCCGGTCTTGATGTCGGGCCGCAGCGCGCGCACGGCCCGAAGGCTGTCCGCGCTGAAACTCTGTACGACCAGCTTGCTCCGAACGTGTGCCGGTCCCAGCCAGCCCTCGTTGCTGAGGACCTTGAGGGTCTGTTGCTCGATGCCCGGGTAGAGCGCGGGATTCTTGATCTCCAGGACGAGCTTCTGGTGATTCCGTGAAACCCGGTTCATGTACTGCTTCAGGGTCGGTACGTGCGCGCCCGCGAACCGGGGGCTGAACCAGCTGCCCGCGTCCAACTGCGCGATCTCCGCGGCGGTGAAGTCCTTGACCTTCCACGGGGCCCGCCCGGGGAAGACCTCCTCGACGTCGGTCGTGCGGGTCAGGCTGTCGTCGTGGATCACCACGAGCTGGCCGTCCTTGGTGCGCTGGACGTCGTTCTCGACCCAGCGGAATCCGAGGTCGTCCGCCTTGTCGATGGCGGCCAGAGTGTTCTCGGGGGCGTAGGCCGAGGCGCCGCGGTGGGCGATCACCTGAGTCCGGTCGGTGTCCGGCGCGGCGTGTGCGGTGGATGCGGGCAGCACAACGACAGCGGCTCCCAGGAGCGCGGTGGTCGTGGCGGCGGCAGCGCGCGCATGCATGCGTACTCCTTGCGTCTGTGTTCACTGACCGTCCTAGAGTGACAGCAGAGGGTCAACAGCAGGGGGGTGCAGGATGGCCACAGATTGAATGGAGTTGCCCATGTCCGATCACGCGTGCCGCACAAGTGGGGCAAGGCCGTGATTCTTTGCCGGAAAATCGTTCGAGCGTTCCGGGGCGAGTCATACTCTCTGCGTCAACCCTGACCGCCGTGGCGGTCCTGGGACGGGGGCATCTCACGAATTTCCGGGACTCAACAGGGCGGAAGGGCAACCGCGCATGCAGGGCACGGTCGACGGATTCAGCTACGGACTCGTCACGCCGCTGGTGGCGTACCTGATGGCCTGCCTCGGTGGAGCGCTGGGCCTGCGCTGCACCACGAGATCGATGCTCGTCACCCGCTCCTGGCGGCCGGGCTGGCTCGCCCTCGGTTCGGCGGCGATCGGTTCCGGCATATGGACCATGCACTTCATCGCGATGATGGGTTTCTCCGTCCAGGAGACCCCGGTCCGCTACGACAGACTCACGACGTTCGCGAGCCTCGGCGTCGCGATCGTCATGGTCGGCATCGGGATCTTCATCGTCGGCTACAAGGGAGCCTCCGGAACGGCCCTGTTCACAGGGGGCACCATCACCGGCCTCGGCATCGCCTCGATGCACTACCTGGGCATGGCCGGAATGCGACTCAACGGAAAGCTGGAGTACAACACCTTCACCGTTTCCGCCTCGGTCGTCATCGCCGTCGTCGCCGCGATCGCGGCCCTGTGGGCGGCGGGTCAGGTCCGCGGCTTCATGTGGAGCGTGGCCGCGAGCCTCGTCATGGGTCTCGCCGTCAGCGGCATGCACTACACCGGAATGGCCGCCCTCAACGTCCATCTGCACGGCTCCGCCAGCACCCCGGCGGGGGACTCGCCCGCGACCCTGCTGGCCCCTCTGATGGTCGGCCCGCTGGCCTTCCTGCTGCTGGCCGGTGTCGTCGTGATGTTCGACCCGCTGATGGTCATGGGCAAGCCCGACTGGAGCCCCGCCGAGCAGAAGCCCGGCATCCCGGCCCACACCGTCCGCCACACCGGCCGCCGGTCCATACCCGGCCAGCGCCGGAGCTCCAGGCGCCCCGGTTCCCGCACCCCGCAGAACTGGTGACGCGACCCCGTTGTCAGTGCGGGGTCGTACGGTGGAACCCATGCGGCCCGTATCAAAGATCGAACGCACGGTGGCGCCCTTCGAGGTCGTCAGCCCCTACCAGCCCAGCGGCGACCAGCCCGCTGCCATCGCCGACCTCGAACGGCGTATCCGCGCAGGTGAGAAGGACGTGGTCCTTCTCGGCGCGACCGGCACCGGCAAGTCCGCCACCACCGCGTGGATGATCGAGAAGCTCCAGCGCCCCACCCTCGTGATGGCGCCGAACAAGACGTTGGCCGCCCAGCTGGCCAACGAGTTCCGCGAGCTGCTGCCGAACAACGCCGTCGAGTACTTCGTCTCGTACTACGACTACTACCAGCCCGAGGCGTACGTCCCGCAGTCGGACACCTACATCGAGAAGGACTCCTCGGTCAACGAGGAGGTGGAGCGCCTGCGCCACTCCGCGACCAACTCGCTGCTCACCCGCCGGGACGTCGTCGTGGTCGCCTCGGTCTCCTGCATCTACGGCCTGGGTACGCCGCAGGAGTACGTGGACCGCATGGTCAACCTCAAGATCGGCGACGAGATCGACCGGGACGACCTCCTGCGCCGCTTCGTCGACATCCAGTACACGCGCAACGACCTGGCCTTCACCCGCGGCACGTTCCGCGTCCGCGGCGACACCATCGAGATCTTCCCGGTCTACGAAGAGCTGGCCGTCCGCATCGAGATGTTCGGCGACGAGATCGAGGCCCTCTCCACGCTGCACCCGCTCACCGGTGAGATCATCAGCGACGACCAGCAGCTGTACATCTTCCCGGCCACGCACTACGTCGCGGGGCCCGAGCGCCTGGAGCGCGCCGCCAACGACATCGAGAAGGAACTGGGCGAGCGTCTCTCGGAGCTGGAGAAGCAGGGCAAGCTCCTGGAGGCCCAGAGGCTGCGGATGCGCACGACGTACGACCTCGAAATGCTCCGCCAGATCGGCTCCTGCTCGGGCGTCGAGAACTACTCGATGCACTTCGACGGCCGCGAGCCCGGCTCCCCGCCGAACACGCTGATCGACTACTTCCCGGACGACTTCCTGCTCGTCATCGACGAGTCGCACGTCACGGTCCCGCAGATCGGCGCGATGTACGAGGGCGACGCGTCCCGCAAGCGCACCCTCGTCGACCACGGCTTCCGGCTGCCGTCCGCCCTGGACAACCGCCCCCTGAAGTGGGAGGAGTTCCAGGAGCGCGTCGGCCAGGCCGTCTACCTGTCGGCGACACCGGGCAAGTACGAGCTCTCGCGCGGCGACGGCTTCGTCGAGCAGATCATCCGCCCCACCGGCCTCATCGACCCCGAGGTCGTCGTCAAGCCCACCGAGGGGCAGATCGACGACCTGGTGCACGAGATCCGCAAGCGCACCGAGAAGGACGAGCGCGTCCTGGTCACCACCCTCACCAAGAAGATGGCCGAGGACCTCACCGACTACTTCCTCGAACTGGGCATCCAGGTCCGCTATCTGCACAGCGACGTCGACACCCTGCGCCGTGTCGAACTGCTGCGCGAGCTGCGGTCCGGCGAGTTCGACGTCCTCGTCGGCATCAACCTCCTCCGGGAGGGCCTCGACCTGCCCGAGGTCTCCCTGGTGTCGATCCTCGACGCCGACAAGGAGGGCTTCCTGCGCTCGGGCACCTCCCTGATCCAGACGATCGGCCGCGCCGCCCGCAACGTGTCCGGTCAGGTCCACATGTACGCCGACAAGATCACCCCGGCGATGGAGAAGGCCATCGAGGAGACCAACCGCCGCCGGGAGAAGCAGGTCGCGTACAACACGGAGAGGGGCATCGACCCGCAGCCCCTCCGCAAGAAGATCAACGACATCGTGGCGCAGATCGCCCGCGAGGACGTCGACACGGAACAACTGCTCGGCTCGGGCTACCGCAAGTCCTCGGACGGCAAGGGCGCCAAGGCCCCCGTGCCCGCGCTCGGCGGAAAGGCCGCCAAGGGAGCCAAGTCCGCCAAGGGCAAGGGCAAGGAGACCGTCCCGACCGACCGGCCCGCGGCGGAACTCGCCGAGCAGATCGAGGAGATGACGCAGCGGATGCGCGCGGCTGCCGCGAACCTGCAGTTCGAGATCGCCGCGAGGCTGCGTGACGAGGTCTCGGAGATGAAGAAGGAGCTGCGACAGATGAAGGAAGCCGGCATCGCCTGACACCCGGAGTGGCGCGCTGTGTTGCAAGACCGACACAAAGTGTGCACCAGGCTTCGGCGCTGTCAGTGGCTCTGCGTAGGGTTGCTGGTCAACCGCAGGACTCTGCGGCAACAGGGGACAGTTCGAGAGGGGAACAGCGCGTGACGGTCAACATGACCAAGGGTCAGGCCATCAGTCTGCAGAAGAACGACGGAGGCACGCTGACCGCGGTCCGCATGGGGCTCGGCTGGCAGGCCGCCCCGCGACGTGGCCTGTTCGGCTCTCGCACCCGTGAGATCGACCTCGACGCGTCCGCCGTGCTGTTCGCGGACAAGCAGCCGGTCGACGTGGTGTTCTTCCGCCACCTCGTCAGCGACGACGGCTCCGTGCGCCACACCGGTGACAACCTCGTCGGCGGCGTGGGCCAGGGCGGCGACGACGAGGCGATCCTCGTCGACCTCGCGCGCATCCCGGTCCACATCGACCAGATCGTCTTCACCGTGAACTCGTTCACGGGCCAGACCTTCCAGGAAGTGCAGGACGCGTTCTGCCGCCTGGTCGACGAGACCAACGGCCAGGAGCTGGCCCGCTACACGCTGGCCGGCGGCGGCCAGTACACGGCGCAGATCATGGCGAAGGTCCACCGCGCGGGCGCGGGCTGGCAGATGACCGCTCTCGGTACGCCGGCCAACGGCCGCACCTTCCAGGACCTGATGCCGGCGATCCTGCCGCACCTGTAGGCAGCCCGGCACCCGGCGCACGAGTACATAGGGGGAACGAAGGCGATGACGGCTGAGCTGGTCCGGGGGCAGAACCACCCGCTGCCCCAGGCCCGACTTGAGATCCGGGTGTCGGCCGGAAAACCGATCGTGGCCGGGGCCACGCTCAGCGACGAACAGGGCACGGTGCACGGTGTCGAGTGGGTGGCCCACCCGGGCTCACCCACTCTGCCCGGCCTGGAGGTCTCCAAGCAGGCGGCGGCCGACCACCGCCTCGCGTGCGACCTGGACGCCCTGCCCGAGTCCGTGCACCGGGTCAGCGTGCTGCTCGCGCTGCCGTCCGGAGGCACCGGACCGCTCAGGTTCGGCTCCGTCGCCGCGCCCTTCGTCGCGGTCACCGGACTCGACGGCTCCGAGGTCGCCAGCTACACGATCACGGGGCTCGACGCCGAGTCGGCCGTCGTCGCACTCGAGCTCTACCGCAGGCAGGGCGTCTGGAAGGTCCGCGCCGTGGGCCAGGGATACGCGGGCGGCCTCGCCGAACTCCTCGCCGACCAGGGCCTGCCCCAGGCCCGCCAACTCGCGGGCAGCATCAACGAAGCGGTCGCCCAGGGCCTCGCCCGCTCGGTGGCCGCACCCCCGCCGAGGACGTCGGAGGGCGACCGCTCGCGGCACGCCGCGACCCCGGCGCTCGGCCAGAACCAGGGCGGAGCCACGCCCCAGGGCGCCCCCGGCCACGTAGCACCGCAGCACGGACACCCGGGCGGGCCGGGACACACGGCGCCCGGCACTCCCGGGCACGCCACACCGCAGGGCGGCCACCCCGGAGGGCCCGGACAGCCGGACCCGTCCGCGGTCACCCAGCCCGCCGGTGCCGGAGGCCCCGTCAACTACAGCCACCCGGGACGGCAGGCCGCCGCGCCTCCGCCGCCCCCGCCGACAGCGCCCCCGGCCCAGCCGGGACAGCCCGCGCAGCCCGTCGCGGGCGACGCGACCGGCTGGTCCATGGAGGAGCGCCTGTACAACCAGGTGTGGGGCATGTTCGAGGACCTGGCCCGCGCCACGGCCGCGTACCGCAGCGCGGTCGACTTCGCCGAGTCACGCATGGAGCAGGAGCTCGACAAGGTCCTGTCCGACCCGCGCAGCCGCATCGGCGGCCAGGGCGACGCGGCGCGTGAGGCCGCCCGCGCCAAGCATTCCCAGCTGGTCGACCGGGCCAGGGAGGCCCTCGACCGCGACCTCGCCCAGCTCACCGCCGAGGCGGAGGTCGTCGAGCCCGCGCTGCCGCCCGCCTTCGCGCGCTGGGACAACCCTGTCTGGCACGGCTACCGGGTCCCGATGGAGATCCCCATGGCCCTGCGCCTGGGCGACCTCCACCTGCCCGAGAGCGCGGGCCTGAGCATTCCGATGCTGGTGCGGCTGCCGCTGGAGCGCGGTCTGTGGATCGACAGTGGACGCTCCGGATCCTTCGACGGCTCGATAGCCGACTCCGACGACCTGCGCCGCCTCGGCATGGACACGGCGGTGGCGATCGCGGCCAGGCTCCTCGCCGTCTATCCGGCGGGCGAGTACACACTGCATGTCATCGACCCGGCGGGCTCCGGCGCCTCGTCCCTCGCGCCCCTCGTGCAGACCGGCGTGCTCAACGGTCCGCCGGCCGCCGGTGCCGCCGGGGTGACCGACGTACTGGCCCGGCTCACGCAGCGCGTCGATCTCGTACAGATGGCGATCCGCGGCGGCGCGGCCGACTCCCTGCCGCCCGACCTCGACCCGGCCGAGCAGCTGCTGATCGTCAACGACTTCCCGCACGGCTTCGACGACCGCGCCGTGACCCAGCTGCGCTATCTCGCGGACGAGGGCCCGGCCGTCGGCGTCCACCTCATGCTGGTCGCCGACCGAGAGGACGCCACCGCCTACGGCCCGCTGCTCGACCCGCTGTGGCGCTCACTGCTCCGGCTCACGCCCACGCCCGACGACCACCTCGCCGACCCGTGGGTCGGGCACGCGTGGACCTACGATCCCTCGCGCGTCCCCGCGGGCAGCCAGGTGCTCCAGCATGTCCTCACCCAGGTCGCGGCGGCCCGCCGCTCCTGGAACCGCTGAGATCCCCGCGCACCCTTTACCAAGAGTTCTTCAAGTCCTCTGACCAGCACACTTGGTCCTTCTTTTACTAATCTCTTTACCTTTCCTTGGTGATTGGGGTACTGTCGTCCGTGCGGAGGGGAGTACTCCCTACCTACTGCGGCGTACCCGTCAATACGGATCTGGTTCAGATCCCGGGGCGCCGGCCCGAGTGCACCGGGCGCATCACGCGCCCCACCTGCATCGGGTGGAAGAGACCTCCGGCAGCGACGACGCTGACACTTGCCGTTACGTACTGCCGGAGGCGCAGTGGATGTTTCCGTGACCCTTTGGGTCCTGACGATCGTGGGCCTGGCGGCCCTCATCGCGGTCGATTTCTTCATCGGCCGCAAGCCGCACGACGTATCCATCAAGGAAGCCGGAATCTGGACGATCGTCTGGATCGTTCTGGCCGGGCTGTTCGGCCTCGGACTGCTCGTCTTCTCCGGAGGCCAGCCCTCGGGAGAGTTCTTCGCCGGCTTCATCACCGAGAAGTCGCTTAGCGTCGACAACCTCTTCGTCTTCGTCCTGATCATGGCGAAGTTCTCTGTGCCCTCCCAGTACCAGCAGCGGGTGCTGCTGGTAGGTGTGCTCATCGCTCTCGTCCTGCGCGCGATATTCATCGCCGCCGGCGCCGCGATCCTCGCGAGCTTCGCCTGGGTGTTCTACATCTTCGGCGCGTTCCTCATCTACACCGCCTGGAAGCTGATCCAGGAGGCCAGGGCCGACGAGTCGGACGAGGACTGGGAGGAGAACAAGCTCCTCAAGGCCGCCGAGAAGCGCTTCGGAGTCGCCGACCGCTACCACGGCACCAAGCTGTGGATCCAGCAGAACGGCAAGCGGGTCATGACGCCGATGCTGGTCGTCATGCTGGCGATCGGCACCACCGACGTGCTCTTCGCGCTCGACTCCATCCCGGCGATCTTCGGTCTGACGCAGGACCCGTACATCGTCTTCACGGCCAACGCGTTCGCGCTGATGGGTCTGAGGCAGCTGTACTTCCTGATCGGCGGACTCCTGAGGAAGCTGGTCCACCTCAGCTACGGCCTGTCGGTGATCCTCGGCTTCATCGGCGTCAAGCTCGTGCTGCACGCCCTGCACGAGTCCGGCGTCCACGTCCCGGAGATCTCCATCCCGGTCTCCCTCGGCGTGATCTGCGCGGTCCTGGTGGTCACCACGATCACCAGCCTGATGGCCTCCAAGAAGCAGGCGGCGGCCGAGGCGGCGCAGAGCGACGACGAAGGCGCTCCGAAGGACAGCATCGAGGCCTGACCACGTCGGACGTAGAAACAACCAGCACCGGGAGCGGCCCGCGGCGAATTGCCGACCGCCGCTCCCGGTGCTTGCTTGTTTCCTGAGCGCGTTTCCCGGCCAGGGGACGCCGTGGCCGGATGGAGACACCGATGACGTTCGTGCAGATCATCGACTTCGAGACCGAGCGCCTGGACGAGATGCAGCAGCTGCTCCAGGAAGCAGGGGAGCGCAGCGCCGGCAAGCCGGGTGGCCCCACGTACCGCATGCTCCTGCAGGACCGCGACAACCCCCGCCGCTATCTGGCCCTCATCGAATTCGATTCGTACGAGGAGGCCATGCGCAACAGCGATGACCCCGAGACGGGCAAGCTGGCCGAGCAACTGGGCGCGCTGTGTATCGGCGAGCGCGTCTACACCAACTGCGACGTGCGGGAGAAGGGCGAGATCAAGTAGCCCATGCGCCCCGTGAACGGGGCCTGCGCGACCGGAATGCGGGCCCCGTTCACCTCTGCGACGATCGCTGCATGATCGCTCGGCTCCGGTCACTCCTGACCCAGTGGACGGCCGTCGTGCCCGCGCTGGCGGTCGTGCTGCTGGTCTTCACCTGGGGCCGCGATCTGCCCGGCGCCGTCGTCGCCGTGGTGACGCTGGTGCTGGCAGGGGCCGTGCTGGCCGCCGTCCACCATGCCGAGGTCGTCGCGCACCGCGTCGGCGAACCCTTCGGCTCACTGGTCCTCGCCGTCGCCGTCACGATCATCGAGGTCGCGCTGATCGTCACCCTGATGGCGGACGGCGGCGACAAGAGTGCCACACTCGCCCGCGACACCGTCTTCGCGGCCGTGATGATCACCTGCAACGGCATCGTCGGCCTGAGCCTGCTCGTCGCCTCACTGCGGCACGGGCTCGCCGTCTTCAACGCGGAGGGGACCGGCGCCGCCCTCGCGACCGTCGCGACGCTGGCCACGCTCAGCCTGGTGCTGCCGACCTTCACCACCAGCAAGCCGGGCCCCGAGTTCTCCACGGCCCAGCTCACCTTCGCCGCCCTGTCCTCGCTCGTCCTCTACGGCCTGTTCGTGGCGACCCAGACCGTGCGGCACCGCGACTACTTCCTGCCCATCACCCGGCAGGGCGAGGTGATCGACGCGGACGACCATGCCGACGCCCCGACCTCCAGAAGCGCGGGCATCAGCCTGGGATTCCTGGGCCTGGCCCTCGTCGGTGTGGTCGGTCTCGCGAAGGGCGTGTCGCCCACCATCGAGTCCGGAGTGGAGGCGGCCGGGATGCCGCACTCCGTGGTCGGCGTGATCATCGCCCTGCTCGTCCTGCTCCCCGAGACGATCGCCGCACTGCGCTCCGCCCGCCGCGACCGGGTGCAGACCAGCCTGAACCTCGCCCTCGGCTCGGCGATGGCCAGCATCGGCCTCACCATCCCCGCGGTGGCCGTCGCCTCCATCTGGCTCTCCGGCCCGCTCGTCCTCGGCCTCGGCGCCACCCACATGGTCCTGCTCGCCCTGACCGTGGTGGTCAGCTCCCTCACCGTGGTCCCCGGCCGAGCCACCCCACTCCAGGGCGGCGTCCACCTGGTCCTGTTCGCGGCGTACTTGGAACTGGCGATCAACCCGTAGGCGGTACGTCCGTAGGCGCCGGCCCGCGCCCGGCTCACCGCCCTCGCTCGTCTAACCGCCCCCGCCTGTCTCACCCCCGCCCCGCTCACCCCGCACCCGTCTCACTCACCCCGTGGCCGGCTCCGTAACCACGACAGCCACCGGCCGAGTCTCCGGCAGCAACGCGAAGCACCCCAGGCTGAGCAGCGCGATGCCTGTCAGATAGGCGGCCACGCCCCAGGGAACCCGCCCGCTCTGCTCGGCGACCGCCGTGGCCACGATCGGAGTGAGCGCGCCCCCGAGCACACCGCCCAGGTTGTAGCCCACGGCCGCACCGGTGCACCGCACCCGCGGCTCGTACAGCTCAGGCAGATACGCGGCGATCACGCCGAACATCGTCACGAACGCGATCAGCGCGACCAGGAATCCGAGGAACATCAGCAGCGGCTCGCCCGTAGACAGCAGCGCGATCATCGGGAACATCCACAGGACGGTGGCCGTGCAACCCGCCAGGCACAGTGGCCGCCGTCCGTAGCGGTCGCCGAGAATCGCCACCAACGGAGTCAGCGCGCCCTTCACCACGACGGCCGCCATGATGCAGGCCAGCATGACCGTACGGCTCACCCCGAGCCGCTCGGTCGCGTAGGCGAGGGACCAGGTCGTCACCGCGTAGAACACGGCGTATCCGATCGCGAGCGCCCCCGCCGTCAGCAGGACCAGTCGCCAGTGCTCGCGCACGACCTCGGCGAGCGGCACGCGCGCGTGCTCGCGCAGTTCGAGGAACTGGGGGCTCTCCGTCAGGGAGGAGCGCAGCCACAGCCCCGCCGCCGCGAGCACGCCCGCCGCCCAGAACGGCACCCGCCACCCCCAGCTCGCGAACTGTGCGTCGGAGAGTGACGCCGACAGCACCAGCATCACCCCGTTGGCGAGCACGAACCCCACCGCGGGCCCGATCTGCGGGAAGCTCGACCACAGCCCGCGCCGGTCGGGCGGAGCGTGCTCCGCGGTCAGCAGCACCGCCCCGCCCCACTCCCCGCCGAGCCCCAGCCCCTGCAGAAAACGCAGCACGAGGAGCAGCACGGGAGCGGCCGTACCGATGGAGTCGTACGTCGGTACGCAGCCGACCGCGACGGTCGCGGCGCCGGTCAGCAGCAAGGAGAGGACGAGAACGGGCCGCCGTCCGTGCCGGTCCCCGATGTGCCCGAACAGGACCGAGCCCAACGGCCGCGCCACGAACCCGACCCCGAACGTCCCGAAGGCCGCCAGCGTCCCCGCCACCGGCGAGAACGTCGGGAAGAAGAGCGGGCCCAGGACGAGCGCTGCCGCCGTCCCGTAGACGAAGAAGTCGTAGAACTCGATGGCCGTCCCGGCGAGCGAGGCCGCCGCGAGCCGCGGCATGGAAGGGGGCTTTACTGTGCGTGCACGCTGCATGCCGCGTCAACTACCCACGGTCACCAAGGGTTACGGGGGCGCGCGGGGGCCCGATGACCTCAGTAGGTCACCGTGATGCGCCGGGCGGGACCGTCCACGCGAATCGCTCCCCCGTAGGGGATGACGATCTGAGGATCCGTGTGCCCGAGATCCACATCGAAAACGATCGTGCTGTCGGGGGCGTACGCCCCCATGGCGCGCAGCACGGCCTCACGCTGTTCCGCCGCGTAACGGGCGCCCTCCTGAGGGCTGTTGGGGTGTTCGAAGGACCAGGTCTTCGCCCGGCCCATCAGCAGCGCGGAGAAACGCCGGAGCAGTCCGCGCTCGCCCATGCTCCGCAGGACGCGGAACACCTCCTCAGCGCTGGGCAGTTCCTCCGAGGTCTCCAGGAAGAGCACGCCGCCGTCGTGGACGGAGAGGTCGCGCGGGATCTCCCGGTCGGCCATCAGTAGCCAGGCCAGGATCTCCAGACAGCCGCCCCAACTGCGGCCCTCCACCACCCGGTCGGCGTTGACCCAGGTCCATCCGGTGCCGGGCCGGGTCTCCGGTTCCGACGCGAAGGTCGCCGGGTCCGCCCAGTCGCGGTCGACGTCGCGCCACCGCTCGGCCGGACGCAGTTCGTACTCGCCCGAGGTGAAGAGCGCCGCCCGCACGGATTCGGCGGTCAGCGGGTCCATGGCGCCGGGCCGGCCCAGCTCACCCATCACACTCGCGCCGTGGTAGCCGACGATCCCCGTGTTCCACAGGTGGGCGAGCAGGTTCGTGTTGTCGCTGTACCCGAAGAACGGCTTCGGGTTGGCGCGGATCAACTCCCGGTCCAGCAGCGGCAGCACGGTGATCTGGTCGTCACCGCCGATCGACGCCATGACCGCCTTGACGTCCGGATCGGCGAACGCCGCGTGGATGTCGTCGGCCCGCTCCCGAGGCGTGGAACCCATCCTCCGGGTCGCCGGATACTCGACCGGTTCGAGGCCGTACTCCGTGCGCAGCCGCTCCAGGCCCAACTCGTACGGGAGCGGAAGGATCCCCGGCAGCCCGGCGGACGGGGAGATCACGGCCACCCGGTCGCCGGGCACGGGCTTGGGCGGGTACGCGGGAGTCGTCATGCGAGGGAGGGTAGGGGCCGTCCCGGTGTCGGCGCACCGTGATAAACCGGGTCTGAGCAGCGGTCCTGAACGGGCCGAGCCATCCGACCGGACCGGAGGAACCGTGCCCCGCACCCTCGCCAACGCCCCGATCATGATTCTCAACGGCCCCAACCTGAACCTCCTCGGGCAGCGCCAGCCGGAGATCTACGGCTCCGACACCCTCGCCGACGTCGAGGCGATGTGCGCCAAGGCGGCGGCAGCGCACGGCGGCACGGTGGACTTCCGCCAGTCCAACCACGAGGGCGAGCTGGTCGACTGGATCCACGAGGCACGCCTCGGCCACTCCGGCATCGTGATCAACCCGGGCGCCTACTCGCACACTTCCGTCGCGATCCTGGACGCCCTCAACACCTGCGACGGGCTGCCCGTGCTGGAGGTCCACATCTCCAACATCCACAAGCGCGAGGAGTTCCGCCACCACTCGTACGTCTCGCTCCGCGCCGACGGTGTGATCGCGGGCTGCGGAGTACAGGGTTACGTGTTCGGGGTGGAGCGGGTCGCGGCGCTGGCGGGAGAGGGGCAGGCGCAGGCCTGATGCGAGGCGCCGCACGGACGGACGGCGGCCTGACGGGAGGTGACGGGCGATCGTCGGCCGATTGTCAGTGGCGGGTGCGACCATCGACGCATGACCTTGATCCAGGATTTCCGAGCACCGTCGGCGCCCGCGCCCGTGCCTGCCCAGGACCGCGCGTCCCGGCTCGCCCCGCGCCATGCCGGCGGCTACAGCCGGCCCGCCTCCACGATCCGGCGCAGGAAACGCCGCGTGCGTTCCTCGCGCGGGTCGCCGAACACCTCCTCGGCCGTGCCCCGTTCCAGTACGACACCGCCGTCGAGGAAGCAGACCTGGTCGGCGACATCGCGGGCGAAGCCCATCTCGTGGGTGGCCAGCACCATGGTCATGCCGTCGTCCTTCAAGTCCCGCACGACAGCGAGGACTTCACCCACCAGTTCCGGGTCGAGGGCCGCGGTGATCTCGTCCAGGAGCAGCAGCCGAGGGCGTACGGCCAGGGCGCGGACGATCGCGGCCCGCTGCTGCTGGCCGCCGCTCAGCCGGTCCGGATACTCGCCCACCTTGGCGCCGAGCCCGAGCCGGTCGAGCAGCTCACGGGCGTGCGCCTCCGCCTCGGCGCGGTCCACGCCGTGCACACGGCGCGGGGCCAGCGTGATGTTCTGCAGGACGGTCATGTGCGGAAAGAGGTTGTACGCCTGGAAGACCACACCGATCCGGCGGCGCACCGCGTCCTGGTCGGCCCGGGGGTCGGTGATCTCCTCGTCGTCCAGCCAGATGGCGCCGTCGTCGATCTCCTCCAGCAGGTTCGCGCAGCGCAGCAGCGTCGACTTGCCCGAGCCTGAGGCGCCGATCAGCGCCGTCACCGTGTGCGGGGCGACCTCCAGATCGACGTCCCGCAGGACGACCGAGTCGCCGAAGGTCTTGCGGACGGCCTCCATCCGCAGCACGGGCACGCCGGAGTCCACGGGTACCTTGCTGGGTGTCTCGCTCATATGCTCCCTCCCTGCGCCTGCTGCCGGTCCATCCGTGCCGTGACCCAGTCGGTGAAGCGGGTCATCGGGATGGTCAGCGCGACGAAGACGAGTCCCGCGACGATGTACGGCGTGTAGTTGAGGCTGCGGCCCACGATGATGTCCGCGGCGCGTACGGCGTCCACCGCGCCGCCGATCGAGACGAGCCCGGTGTCCTTCTGCAGCGACACCAGGTCGTTGAGCAGCGGCGGCACCTGACGGCGTACGGCCTGGGGGAGCACCACGTACCGCAGCGCCTGCCGGTTGTTCAGCCCCAGCGAGCGGGCCGCGGCGCGCTGCGAGGGGTGGACCGACTCGATGCCGGCGCGGAACACCTCGGCCACGTACGCCGAGTAGGTCAGGGTGAGCGCCGTCCCGCCGAGCAGCACCGGGTCGACCGTGATGCCCTGCAGCCGCAGCGCCGGCACGCCCAGGACCACGATCATCAGGTTGATGATCAGGGGCAGCCCGCGGAAGAAGTCGGTGTACGCGGCGGCGAGCGCCCTCAGCGGGAAGAACACCGGGCCGCGCAGGGTGCGGGCGACGGCGATCAGCATGCCGAGGACGAGGACCGCGGCGCCGCACACCAGCAGGAGCCGGACGTTCAGCCACAGCCCTTCCAGGACCTTGGGGAACGCCTCGCGCGCGTACTGCGCGCTGAAGAACGTCTCCTTGGTGCGCGGCCAGCCGGGCGCGTTGACGACGACGAGGTAGAGGACGATGCCGGTCACGAGGGTGGACAGCGCGGCGATCGCCGTCGCGCGGCGGGCACGGGAGCGCTTGTACCGCTCCCGCTCGATCCGCCGCCGCGACGGGACGTACGTCTCGCGCGCCCCTCCCTCTCCGGAGTCTCCCTCCGGCTCCCCGGCCGACTCCTCCTTCACGAGCGTCACTTGAGGACCGGTGCGTCGACGGCGTCGGACAGCCACTGCTTCTCGACGGCGGCGAGGGTGCCGTCCTCGCGCAGGGCGTCCACGGCGTCCGTCACGCACGAGGTGAGTGCGCTGCCCTTGTCCAGGACGAGCCCGAACTGCTCGGGCGTACCGCCCTGGTTCTCGAACTGCCCGACGATCCTCGCGTCCGTCACCTCGGCCGCGGTGATGTAGAACGCGGTCGGCAGGTCGACCACGATGGCGTCCACCTGGCCGTTCTTCAGCGCGGACTTGGCCTGGTCGTTCTTCGCGTACGCGGCCGGCTCCTCGGTGGGCTTCACCACGTCGTTGATGTAGTTCAGGCTGGTGGTGCCGACCTGGGCGCCCAGCTTCACGCCCTTGAGGTCGGCGATGCTCTTCGCCTTCGCGGCCTTGGAGTCCTTCAGCGCGATGACGGCCTGGCGCACGTCGTAGTAGCCGGACGAGAAGTCGACGGCCTTCTTGCGTTCGTCGCTGATCGACACCTGGTTGATGTCGAAGTCGAAGGTCTTCTCGCCGGGCGCGAAGGCCTTGCTGAAGGGCACGCTCTGCCAGACGACATCACCCTTGTCGTAGCCGAGCTGCTTCGCCACGGCGTACGCGACGGCCGACTCGAAGCCCTCGCCGTTGGCCGGCTTGTCGTCCTTGAACCACGGCTCGTACGCGGGTTCGTCGGTCGCGATGGTCAGCTTCCCGGAGACTTCCGTGCCCAGCTTGCCCTTGGCGCACGATTCGGCGCCGGAGCCGGAGGGCTTGTCGGAGGCCTTCTCCTCGGGCTGCGGGGCGCAGCCGACGGCGACGGCGAGCAGAGCGACGGTGGCGGTGGACGCGGCGCGGCGCAAGGCGCGTTGGGCAAGATGCATGGCGGGAGAGTGACAGTGGGCAGGCCCGTCTGTCGAGGTCACAGGGGCAACTGTCCGCATAATGGGAACGGGTGTTGCAATGTTGTGAACTCGTGGGGCGCGGGGGCGTCACGGGGTCCTGGGCGGTGGCCGCCGGACGTCGGCCACCGCTGCCAGGGCGGGGCCGCCGGCCGAGGGCGGGGATCGACAGGCCGGCGACCCGTCCGCGCAGGAGCCGTCATCCTGTGCGGGACCAGCTACCAGTGGACCGCGCGCTCCCCGTGCGCCGGGAGCGCGTGCGGGGCACCGGAGTGTGCGCTCCGTTCACACGGGGCGCGCACCGGCGCACACGGCCGAGGACCGCACACCTGCCATCGGACGCCTCACCAACTCCGGCCCGGTGCTCGACGGTTCGCCGTTGCCCATGCCCGACGGTTCACCAACCCCGCGCGTGCCACTCCGGCAGATGCGGACGCTCGGCGCCCAGCGTCGTGTCGTCGCCGTGCCCGGGGTAGACCCAGGTCTCGTCCGGCAGCGCGTCGAAGATCTTCGTCTCGACGTCGTGGATCAGACTGGCGAACGCCTTCGCGTCCTTACGTGTGTTGCCCACACCACCCGGGAAGAGACAGTCCCCCGTGAACACATGCGGGTGTCCGTGCGGGTCGTCGTAGACCAGGGCGATCGAGCCGGGCGTGTGGCCCACCAGGTGGCGGGCGGTCAGTTCCACGTGACCCACCCGGATCGTGTCGCCGTCCTGGACGGGCACGTCGGTCGGTACGGGGATGCCGTCGGCGTCGTCCCGTCCCGCGTACGTGCGCGCGCCCGTGGCCGTCACGACCTCCGCGAGTGCCTGCCAGTGGTCGCCGTGCTGATGCGTGGTGACGACGGACGCGATGCCGTCGTCACCGATCAGCGTGAGCAGCGTCCCGGCGTCGTTGGCCGCGTCGATCAGCAACTGCTCGTCCGTGGCCCGGCAGCGCAGCAGATAGGCGTTGTTGTTCATCGGGCCGACCGCGACCTTGGAGATCATCAGGTCCCGCAACTCGTGCACGTCCGCAGGGCCGCCGACCGTCACCACTCCGCTGTACGTCATGACGCTCAGCCTATAGCGGGGGGAGTGCGGGCAGCGGACCGCCTTCGACGCTCAGCGCGGACCCGTCGCGGCGGCCCGCGAGCCAGCCGAGGAGGGCGGGCGCGGGGCCGGTCACGGTCACTTCCGGACCACCCGCGGAGCCCTCGGCTCCCTCACTGCCGCCGTCTCCGGAGACGCGTCCCGTGCTCCACGCGCGCGTGCCGTCGGTGACGCGTGTGTGCGGCACCTCGGGGTGCCCGGCGAACCGGTCGGTGAGGAAGACGATCTCCCGCTCCACGAACTCCTCCGGGAGGTCCTCAAGGTCGTACCCGATCCCCAGATCGACGTGGTGCAGTTCCACCTCGATCCACCGCCGGAACGGCACCCCGGACGCCGAGTCGGTGACGCCGTTGCGCAGCTCCACCGTGCGGGACCAGTCCGCGGGCGCGGCGCCCGTCTCCTGGAAGCGGGCCGCGCTCTCGCGGAGGTCGGTGAGCTGTGTCTCCAGGGGGCGCGGGGCGTCCCGCCCGATGTCGGCGTCCCGGGCCTCTCCGGAGACGTACATCGGCCGGCCTTCGAGGACGTTCACGAGGGCGTCCGCGTTGCGGGCCAGGTGGGCCAGGACGTGGCCGCGGCTCCAGCCGGGCAGCCGTGACGGTTCGGTCACGGAGGCGTTGTCCAGTTTGCCGACTGCGGTGAGGAGCCGCTCGGTCGCGTCACGTACAGACGCCAGGTCGCGCACATGATCGTTCATGGGCCCGACGATAGTCCCGCCACACGTTTGGGTGAAGGTTGCGGACGGCCGCCGTAAATCGAATGCGCGTGCTATATGGTCGGGGGCGGCGTCGGGCATGCTGGAGAGCCCGGGATTGTTGTGAAGCAGGGAAACCAGACCGGCGCTGTCAGTGGCTCCCTCTAGTCTGAAAAAGACGGGGGCCCCGTCGTCTGAAAAGCCGGGGGCCTCGCCCCTGTCACTTATCTCAAGAAAGGTGCGGACCGGCGTGGCCGACCGTCTCATCGTCCGTGGAGCGCGCGAGCACAATCTGAAGAATGTCTCGCTCGACCTTCCGCGCGACTCGCTCATCGTCTTCACGGGCCTGTCGGGGTCGGGCAAGTCCTCGCTGGCCTTCGACACGATCTTCGCCGAGGGGCAGCGGCGCTACGTGGAGTCGCTCTCCTCGTACGCCCGGCAGTTCCTCGGCCAGATGGACAAGCCGGACGTCGACTTCATCGAAGGCCTCTCCCCGGCGGTCTCCATCGACCAGAAGTCGACCTCGCGCAACCCGCGCTCGACGGTCGGCACCATCACCGAGGTCTACGACTATCTGCGGCTGCTCTTCGCGCGCATCGGCAAGCCGCACTGCCCCGAGTGCGGCCGTCCCATCACGCGCCAGTCGCCGCAGGCCATCGTCGACAAGGTCCTGGAGCTGCCGGAGGGGAGCCGCTTCCAGGTCCTGTCGCCGCTGGTGCGCGAGCGCAAGGGCGAGTTCGTCGACCTCTTCTCCGATCTCCAGACCAAGGGGTACAGCCGCGCCAGGGTCGACGGCGAGACGATCCAGCTCACCGAGCCGCCCACGCTGAAGAAGCAGGAGAAGCACACCATCGAGGTGGTCATCGACCGCCTCACGGTCAAGGAGGGCGCCAAGCGCCGACTGACCGACTCCGTGGAGACCGCCCTCGGTCTCTCCGGCGGCATGGTGGTGCTCGACTTCGTCGACCTCCCCGCCGACGACCCCGAGCGCGAGCGCATGTACTCGGAGCACCTGTACTGCGCGTACGACGACCTGTCCTTCGAGGAGCTGGAGCCCCGCTCCTTCTCCTTCAACTCGCCCTTCGGCGCCTGCCCGGACTGCACGGGTATCGGCACGCGCATGGAGGTCGACCCGGAGCTGATCGTCCCGGACGAGGACAAGTCCCTCGACGAGGGCGCCATCCACCCCTGGTCGCACGGCCACACCAAGGACTACTTCGGACGCCTCATCGGAGCCCTCGCGGACGCGTTGGGATTCCGGACCGACATCCCCTTCGCCGGTCTCCCGCAGCGCGCCAAGAAGGCACTGATCCACGGACACAAGACACAGATCGAGGTCCGCTACCGCAACAGGTACGGCCGGGAGCGTGTCTACACCACGCCCTTCGAAGGCGCCGTCCCCTTCGTGAAGCGGCGGCACAGCGAGGCCGAGAGCGACGCGAGCCGCGAGCGCTTCGAGGGCTACATGCGCGAGGTGCCCTGCCCCACCTGTCAGGGCACGCGCCTCAAGCCGGTCGTCCTGGCGGTCACGGTCATGGAGAAGTCGATCGCCGAGGTCTCCGCGATGTCCATCAGCGACTGCGCGGACTTCCTGGGCGAGCTGAAGCTCGACGCCCGCGACAAGAAGATCGCCGAGCGCGTCCTGAAGGAGGTCAACGAACGACTGCGGTTCCTGGTCGACGTAGGCCTCGACTACCTCTCGCTCAACCGAGCCGCGGGCACCCTCTCCGGCGGCGAGGCCCAGCGCATCCGCCTCGCGACCCAGATCGGCTCGGGCCTGGTCGGCGTCCTGTACGTGCTGGACGAGCCGTCCATCGGCCTGCACCAGCGCGACAACCACCGGCTCATCGAGACCCTGGTCCGGCTGCGCGACATGGGCAACACGCTCATCGTCGTCGAGCACGACGAGGACACCATCAAGGTCGCCGACTGGATCGTCGACATCGGCCCCGGCGCGGGCGAGCACGGCGGCAAGGTCGTGCACAGCGGCTCCCTGAAGGAACTGCTCGCCAACGACGAGTCGATGACCGGGCAGTACCTGTCCGGCAAGAAGGCCATCCCGCTGCCCGACATCCGGCGCCCCCACGACCCGTCCCGGCAGCTCACGGTGCACGGCGCCCGCGAGAACAACCTCCAGGACATCGACGTGTCGTTCCCGCTGGGCGTCCTCACGGCCGTCACGGGAGTCTCCGGATCCGGCAAGTCCACGCTGGTCAACGACATCCTGTACACGCACCTGGCCCGCGAGCTGAACGGCGCCAGGAGTGTTCCCGGGCGGCACACGCGCGTGGACGGCGACGACCTCGTCGACAAGGTCGTGCACGTCGACCAGTCGCCCATCGGCCGCACCCCCCGGTCGAACCCGGCGACGTACACCGGAGTCTTCGACCACGTCCGCAAGCTGTTCGCCGAGACGACCGAGGCGAAGGTCCGCGGCTATCTGCCCGGCCGCTTCTCCTTCAACGTCAAGGGCGGCCGCTGCGAGAACTGCTCGGGCGACGGCACGATCAAGATCGAGATGAACTTCCTCCCGGACGTGTACGTCCCGTGCGAGGTCTGCCACGGTGCCCGCTACAACCGGGAGACCCTGGACGTCCACTACAAGGGCAAGTCCATCGCCGACATCCTGAACATGCCGATCGAGGAAGGCATGCACTTCTTCGAGGCGGTCCCGGCGATCTCCCGCCACCTCAAGACGCTGAACGACGTCGGTCTCGGATACGTCCGCCTCGGTCAGTCCGCGACCACCCTGTCCGGTGGTGAGGCCCAGCGCGTGAAGCTCGCCAGCGAGCTCCAGAAGCGCTCCACCGGACGCACGGTGTACGTCCTGGACGAGCCGACCACCGGTCTGCACTTCGAGGACATCAGCAAGCTGCTCACGGTGCTGTCCGGCCTGGTCGACAAGGGCAACACGGTCATCGTCATCGAGCACAACCTCGACGTCATCAAGACCGCCGACTGGGTCGTCGACATGGGCCCCGAGGGCGGTGGCGGCGGTGGCCTCGTCATCGCGGAGGGCACACCCGAGGAGGTCGCCGGGGTTCCGGCCAGCCACACGGGCAAGTTCCTGCGAGAGGTCCTGGGCGCCGAGCGCGTCAGCGACGCCTCGGAGGTGAAGGCCCCGCGCGGGACGGCTGCCAAGACGGCCACCAAGAAGGCGGTGGCCGCCAGGTCGACGACGAAGAAGACGGCGACGGCCAAGACCACCGCCACAAAGGCCACCACGGCCAAGTCCACCACCGAAAAGGCCGCCAACAACACGGCGACCAAGAAGGCGGCCGCGGTCACGAAGAAGGCGACCCCGGCGAAGAAGACGACGAGGGCCCGCAAGGCCTGAGACGGCTCCGCGGCCCACGTACAACGCGCCGCGCTCCATGGGAACTCACCCTGGGGCGCGGCGCGTTGGCGCTCTGCCCGCCACACCAGGACCGGCCCCTTGGACCGCTCCGAAGCCGACCGGCTGCCCGCGCCTCGGCTCTCCCTGCCTTCTCTAGAAAGCGCCCAACTCATGTGCGTACGGCGGCTCCGCGCCCGCCCGTGAGCAGGTGATCGCCGCGGCCCGGGCGGCGAACCGCAGCAACTCGGCCCAGCCGTCGGCGCCCAGACCCGCGAGCGCCGGTCCGGAGAGCGCGTCGCGGGCGGCGAGGCCGTGCAGCAGCGCGGCGTTCACGGTGTCGCCCGCGCCGATCGTGTCGACCACGTCGACGGGTTCGCCCGGCACGGAGTACTCCGCGCCGTCACGTGTGAAGGCGGTCAGCCCGTCGCCGCCCCGCGTGACGACCACGGCGGAGGGGCCCGAGGCCAGCCACTCGCGCGGAGTGCCGCCGAGCCACTCCGCGTCCTCCTCGGACAGCTTGAGCAGCGACACCGACGGCAGCCAGCTCTTGAACCGGGCCCGGTAGGCGTCCGCGTCCGGGATCAGCACCGAGCGGATGTTGGGGTCGAGCGCGGTGAACACGCCCTGCGCGGACGCGATCCGCATCAGCTCCTCGTACGCCGTCGCGCCCGGCTCCAGCACGAGTGAGCAGGTGCCGAACGACACAGCCCTTGTCCCGTCCGGGAGTTGGGAGGGTGCCGAGAACAGCCGGTCCGCGGTGCCCTCGACGTAGAACGAGTAACGGGCCGAACCGCCCGCGCCGATCGACGCGACGGCCAGGGTCGTCGGCTCGACACCCCGCTGTACGGACGACACGTTGACGTCCGCCTCGCGCAGTCCGCCGACCAGGGCCTCGCCGAAGGCGTCCTGAGAGATCCGCGAACAGAAGGCCGTGGGGGAGCCGAGCCGGCCCAGCGCCACCGCCGTGTTGTAGGGGCCGCCGCCGCGGCGCGGGTCGAGCCCCGCGAGCGCGCCCGCCTCCCGCGGCACCAGGTCGATCAGGGCCTCACCGGCGACGACGATCACGAGTCGGATCCTTTCTCGGGGCAGCCGCACGAGGTGCGGTGCACGAACGCGGAGGGCAGCCGGACCGTACGGGCCTCGCGGCCGGGGGAGTCCAGCCGGTCGAGCAGCAGCCGTACGGCCTGGGCACCGATCTCCTTGCTGGGCTGGGAGATCGCGGTGAGCCGGGGCGAGAAGAGGTCCGCCCAGGAGAAGTCGTCGAAGCAGCACAGAGCCAGGTCACCGGGCACGGACAGGCCCCTCGCGCGCACGGCCCGCAGCGCGCCGATGGTCATCGCGTTGTTGGCGGTGACCAGTGCCGTCGGCGGCGCCGGGAGGGACAGCAGGGCGTCGGTCGCGCGCTCGGCGCCCGCCGCCTCGGAGTTGCCGGGGACCACGAGCCGCTCGTCGTACGCGAGCCCCGCGTACGCCAGGCCGTGCCGGTAACCGGAGATCCGCTCACTCGTCGTGCTGAGCCCCGGCAGGCCCGCGACCAGGCCGATCCTCCTGTGCCCCAGCTCGGCGAGATGCCTGACCAGGAGCGTGACGGGTTCGGTGTTCTCCGCGCAGACCTGGTCGAACACGAAACCCGGTGGCGTCCCGTCGCCGACGATCAGCCGGTCCAGGAACACCGTCGGTACGTCGTGCCGCCCGAGGTAGCCGAGAAGCTCCTCCGGATGCGCGGAGGGCGCGACGAGCATGCCGTCCACCCGCCGCTCGTGCAGCAGTTGGACCACCTTGCGCTCATGCACCGGATCGTCGTGCGGGTCCGCGATCAGCAGGCTGTAGCCGCGCTCCAGGGCACCGGCCTCCACGCCTTGCAGGATCTCCGTGAAGTACGGGTTGCTGATCGCCGACACCGCGAGCCCGATCGACCGGGTGCGCGAGGTGACGAGGGATCTGGCCAGGGTGTTGGGCGTGTAGCCGAGTTCGTCGATGGCGTCCAGCACGGCCTGGCGGGTGGCCGGCCGCACCGGGCGGGTGTCGTTGAGCACGTGCGAGACCGTCGCGACGGACACGCCCGCGCTCCGGGCCACATCCACCATGGTCGCCATGGGTGAGCCCCTCCCTCGCCGACGCCCGCCTCGGACGCCGTCCCGGATCGGACCGTACCCGATCCCGCGGGAGACGTAAACGCTTGCGTAAACGTTTACGTCTTGGGCTCCCGAGTCAGGCCTCCGCCGCGGCCCGCCGTGGCCGCCCCAGCCAGGCCCTCACCGCAGCCGCTCCGGCCAGGTCCTCACCGCAGCCGCTCCGGCCAGGCCCTCACCACGGCCGCCCCAGCCCCTCACTCCCAGTCCCACCCGATCCCCACGATCCCCGACCGCACCCGCTGCTCCACCACGTGGACCGACCGGTGGGGGTCGTTCAGTGCCAGCTCCTGTCGGCCGCTGCGAGGTGCCGCCGCCGAGTGCTGGGTGAAGCGGTGGCAGCGCACGGGCAGTGTGTCCTCGGCGAAGCGCACCTGGAGGGCGTACTGCCCGCCGGAGAAGCCGAACCCGCGGACGTACTCACCGCACGCGCCGGCCGTGCCGTCCTCGACGCCGTAGCGGAACAGGAAGGTGTCGCCCGCGCGCAGCCGTGTGTCGAAGAGCAGCTCGGCGACGAGGACACCGGTGTCGTGGTGCCACAGGACGCGTCCCGTGCGGCAGTTCTCCAGGGCGTGCACCGTCATGTCCTCCGGGGCGCACCCCGGGTCGCCGTGGTGGATGGCGACGAAGCGGTCGATGCCCTCCTTGTGGGCGCGCACGATGTGCTGGGAGTCGCGTCCCAGCAGCTCGCGCCGGGCACCGATCCGTACGCGCTCGTGGTGGCCGATGGTGTGCAGTCCGCCGTCGAGCGGCGAGTCCAGCTCGGCCAGCAGCTTCTCCAGGGCGCCGGAGGCCTCCACCAGGGAGCGGTACGAACGGGCCGCGGCGCGCTCCGCCTCGGGGCGCTCGTCGGCCTTCGCGAGCAGCCGGATCAGTGACTCGTCCGGGAGCTGGAGTATCTCCTCCAGGGCGCGCACGGCCCGCAGCGACTCGGGGCGCTGCGGACGCCGGGCGCCCTGCTGCCAGTAACTCAGGCTCGTCACGCCGACCTTGACCCCGTACCGCGTCAGATGGTGCTGCACACGCTGCAGCGGCAGGCCACGGGTGGCGATCGCGGCGCGCAGGGCGACATGGAAGGGGCCGCCCCGCAGGGCCGTCTCCAGCTCCGCCGTGGCAGCGTCCGCGTGTGGTGTGCCGTCCCGCATTCAGGGGCCCTTCTGTGAGTGCTCGCAACGGCTGGTCGGGCCGTTCGCGCTGGTCGGAGGGGCCACACGGTCGGCGTGCGGGGGACGTTCGCGTCCCTGCGCGGTGTGCCCGCCTCAAGTCACCCCGCATTGAAGCGTGTTGATCAGGCCCGGACAACACCTGGTGCGCAACCTCGCTGTCCGTACGCGCTCCCCGTCATTTCGGTCAGCGCGTCCGCCTCATGGCTCCAGCAGGTCCCGGATCGTCCGTGCCGACAGTGCCGACTTGGGCAGGAAGCCGCGGGCGGGGCTGTTCGCCACCAACTCCTGGAAGTCCTCCAGGGAGTGCGTCGAGATGAGGATCACGGCGGGCACGGCGTCCGCGAGCACTCCCGCCACGTCGAGGCCGTTCTCGCCGTCCAGGTCGAGATCGACGAGGGCGACGTCCGGGGCGAGGTCCCGCGCGCGCGTGAGTGCCTCCGCGCCCGTCGAGGCGACGCCGACGACCCGGACCCCGCCGCGCTCCAGCAGGGCGCGCGCGGCCTCCAGGAACCGGGCGCTGTCATCGACGATGAGACAGCGCATGGACATGCGGACAGCTTCCCAAGGGGCTGCCGGGTTGGCTTTCCGGCTAGCCGGAAAGTGCTGAAGTCCCATGCCGGAGAACTTCGTTCGTGCTTACGGAGCGCAGTGACGGGTGACGCGCGGTAGCATGTCGCTGCCCTGGGGTGACCGTGTCCTGTCGGTCTGGTGGGGATGCGCGATGAGAAAGCTCAACAGGAAAGCCGGGACGCACCGGACGCGCCGCGTGGTCCTCGCGGGAGCGCTGTCCGCCGCCCTGGTCGTCGCCGGCTGCGACGGGGGACCGCGCGGTGGCGGGGGCGAGCGCTCCGCGAAGCGCGGCGGCGACACCACGTGCGACGGCAGACTCGAAGGCACCACCGACATCACCGTGTGGTTCCACGCGGGACCGAGCGGAGAGCTCGACACACTGCGCGGCCAGGTCGAGGACTTCAACGCCGAACAGAAGGACGTACGGGTCGAGTTGATCACGCTCCCCGAAGAGCGCCCCTACGGTGAACTCGTCGTCTCCGCGGCCGCCAGCGGCGAACTGCCCGACCTGCTCGACTTCGACGGCCCGAACCTCTACAACTACGCCTGGTCGGGCAAGCTCAAGCCGATCGACTCCTGTGTGCCCGAGGCGGTGAAGGCCGATCTCCTGCCCTCGATCCGCAAACAGGGCACCTATGAGGGCCGGTTGTGGGGCGTCGGCACCTTCGACTCCGGGCTCGGCCTCTACGTACGCCCCTCCGTCCTGAAGAAGGCCGGGGTCCGTGTCCCGAGCGGCCCGGACGACGCCTGGACGGCCACCGAACTGACCGGCGTCCTGCGGAAGCTGCGCAAGGAGGGCTACGAAAAGCCCCTCGACCTGCGCCTCAACTACGCGCTCTCGGGCCAGGAGTGGAACACGTACGGGTTCGCGCCCGCGGTCTGGTCGGCAGGCGGCGACCTCATCGACCCCAAGGACCTGCGGACGGCGGAAGGTTTCCTCAACGGGCCCGAGGCGGTCGGGGCGATGACCACCCTCCAGAACTGGGTCAAGGAGGGTCTTGTCGACCCGAACAAGGACGACAAGGCCTTCACCGGGGGACGCAGCCCCATCTCCTGGGTGGGGCACTGGACGTACCCCGAGTTCAGCAAGGCGTTCCCGGACGACGTGAAGATCGTTCCGCTGCCCGACTTCGGCAAGGGAACCGTCACCGGGATGGGCTCCTGGCAGTGGGGCGTCACCGCGGGCGCCGTCGACGGGGACGCGGTCTGGCGGTTCCTGGCCCACCTCCTGAAGCCCCGGGAGGTCCTGCGCATGAGCCGGGCCAACGGGGCGGTCCCCGCGACGGACAGCGCCGTCGAGCTCTCGCCGAGGTTCGCCGAGGGCGGTGCCGAGCGCCTGTTCATCGAGCAGCTGAAGAGTGGAGTCGCGCGGCCCCGGTCGCAGACCCCGGCCTATCCGGCGGTCAGCGGCGCCTTCTCGCGGGCCTTCGCGGAGATCATGCTCGACCGTGCCCCGGTGAAGGCCGCCCTGGACAAGGCGGTCCGCCGGATCGACAAGGACCTGGCCGACCACCAGGGCTACCCGTCGGCCGGGCCATGAGATCCGGCGGACGACGTACTCCGGGCGGTATACGCGAGCCCGGGGACGCGGAACGCAGGCAGCCGGGCATCGTACGGAGAGCAGTCGGCGCACGCGGCCCCGTCCGCCTGCGGAGACCCGGCCGGGGCGGACGGTCCGGACCGGCCGGACAGCCCGGGGGAACCGGCCGCCCGCGCTCGGGGACCCCGCTGCTCGCCCGCCTGCGCGTCGGCACCAAGCTCATGCTGCTGGTGCTGCTGCCGGTCTCCGGGCTCATGGCCTTCACGGTCTTCTCGGCCGTGACCGACTGGCGCGAGGCGCGCACCCTGCGGGACTTCAGGACCGCCACGCGCGTCTCCTTCGCCCTGACCTCGCTCACCGAGACCCTGGCACGCGAGCGCCTCGCCGAGGTCCTCGTGGCGGCGGACCCGGACCGGCAGGGAGTGACGGCCGAACGGGACGCGGCCAGGCGCGCCACGGACCGGGCGCTGACCGCCGCGCGGGACGGCGCCGCGGACGGCACCGGGCAGCCGGACGTCCTCGGACAGCTCGACGCGAAGGGGCGGCAGCTCTTCGCGACCCGGGTGGAGGCGGGCAGCGGCTCGTTCACCGCGACGGAGACCGAGCAGACCTACGCGAGCCTCATGAACGACCTGCTCAACACCGTCCACCAGCTCGACTCGGGCCGCCCCTCACGGGCCTCCGGCCGTGCCGCGGACGGCTTTCTGGCCGCACTGGAGGCCATCGAGGCCGCCGAACGCGAACGCGCCGACCTGGCCGTCCTGTTCGCGACGGGCCCCGGGAACACCCCCGTTACCACCGGCGACCCCTGGCAGGCACTGGAGGCGGCCCAGCTCGACACCTTCCGGCAGAACGTGTCGGGACGGCTCAAGGTGCGGCTGTCGGGCGTGCTGCTCCAGCCCGCGGGCCGTACGGTCCGGGCCACGCGCGAGGCCCTCGCCGCTGGCGACACCGCGAAACTGCCCTCCCTGGGCAACTGGTTGGCGGCCTCCACCGGCCGCCTCACCGCCCTGCGCGCGATCGCGGACGCCGCCGAGGACGAGCTGGCGACCGCCGCCGACCGTGATCTGCGGGCCGTGAAGGACCGCGGCGAACGCGAACTGGGCCTCTCCGTAGTGGTCCTTCTCGCCGTCACCGTCCTCGCGCTGGCCCTGCGCCGCTCGATCAACCGCCCCCTCACCGAGGTGTCCGAGGGCGCCAGGGCGCTCGCCGACGGCGACCTGTCGTACGACATCCGCTACACGGGACGCGACGAGATCGGTGACGTGGCCGACACCTTTCGCGAACTCCACGTGACCAGCGAGCGGTTCGCCGGCGAGATCCGCACCATGAACACGGCGATCGACGACAACCGGCTCGGACACCGGGCCGACGTCGCGGCCTTCGGCGGTACCTGGGCGCAGCTGCTGCGCGGCATGAACACCACCATGGCGTCCTTCGCCGCCGCCCACGGACGGCGCCACAAGGCCGAACAGGAGCTGGAGAGCATCTTCAACCTCTCCCTGGACCTGCTGTGCATCAGCGGCCTCGACGGCTACTTCAAGCGCGTGAACCCGGCCTTCGAGAGAACCCTCGGCTACCCCGGCAGCACCCTGCTGTCCCGGCCGTACCTCGACTTCGTGCACGAGGAGGACCGTGACCGCGTCCAGGCCATCCTCGACCGGCTGGCGACCGGCGCCGAGGTCGTCGAGTTCGAGAACCGCTATGTACGCGGCGACGGCACCGATTGCTGGCTCCAGTGGAGCTGCCGTCCCGTCATCGAGGAGGGCCTCATCTACGCGGCCGCGCGCGACGTCACCGAGAGCCGCCGCGCCGCCCGTGAACAGGCCGCGCTGCGCAGTGTCGCCACCCTGGTGGCCCGCGGCGTCCCGCCCCACGAGGTGTTCACGGCCGTCGCCCACGAGGTGGGACTGTTGCTGAGCACGAGCTCCGCGGCCGTCCTGCGGTACGAGGCCGACGGCGCCGCCACCGTCCTCGGCTCCGCCCGTACGGCCGCGACGGAGGGCCAGGAGGCGGCACGGGCGGTGGCCGCGACCGGGCGCGCGGTCCGCGTCGGCCCTTCCGTCGGCGCGCCGATCGTCGTCGACGACCGCCTGTGGGGCGCCGTCGTCGTGTCCGCCCCGCACGCCGAACCGCTGCCCAGGGGAACCGAATCGCGCCTCGCCGACTTCACGGAGCTCATCGCCACCGCCATCGCCAACGCAGACAGCCGCGCCCAACTGGCCGCCTCACGCGCGCGCGTGGTGGCCGCCGGTGACGCGTCCAGGCGGCGCATCGAACGCGATCTGCACGACGGCGTCCAGCAGCGTCTCGTCTCGCTCCAGTTGGACCTGCGCACGGCCGAGTCCATGACGGCGGACCAGCCGGCCGAGCTCGTCGAGCAGCTGGCACACATCGGCAAGGGCCTGGACGACGCCTTCGAGGACCTGCTGCAGATCTCCCGGGGCATCCATCCGGCGATCCTCTCCAAGGGCGGCCTCGGCCCCGCCCTGCGCGCCCTGGCCAGGCGTTCCGCCGTGCCCGTGGAGCTGGATCTGGAGCTGCCGGCGGCCCGCCTCCCGGAGCGGATCGAGGTGGCCGTCTACTACGTGACCTCCGAGTGCCTCACGAACGCCGCCAAGCACGCGCGCGCGACGGTGGTCGAGGTGCGGGCGAGGGCGTACGAGGACGTCCTGGAGGTCGTCATCGGCGACGACGGCGTCGGGGGAGCCGAACCGGGCGGCGGATCCGGGCTGATCGGACTCACCGACCGGGTCGAGGCGACCGGCGGCAGACTGACCGTCAGAAGCCCACCGGGCAGAGGAACCACGCTGATCGCACGGCTGCCCTTGCCGCGGCCCGCTGCGGACTGACGGGCGGCCTTCCCTCGGACACGTGACTGCCCAGCGCGCGGCCCGCCGGGACGGTGAGGTGGCCGTCCGGCCTCAGGGGCGGGGCGTCCCGCCGTTCGGTGCCGACCGCAGGCGCTTGGCGCGTACGACGTCGGGGTCGCGGGGGTCGAGGCCGGAGCGCAGGCCGTCCGCGTACCGCTCCTCGTCCCCGTACGGGGAGAACTCGTCCTCGTACGGCCGCACACGGACCGACCGCCGGCGCTTCTCGATCCGTGTCTGTCGCATCTTCCGCAGCCTTTCGGTCATCGGCCCGCCGCCCCTCACCCGGGGCGGCGGCCCACCTGCATCTGCACTGCTACGAGCATTCCCTCGAACTGTCTTCGTGTCGTCACGGCAAGCCCCCGAAACAGCTTCCGGTTCTCCACCATTGCCCACCTGCGGCTAGCCGTAACCGGCCATGTCCGGCAGGCTGTTGGAGGCGTACCGCAGACGCGCACCGCACCGGTCGGCCGAGCGGACGGGGAGCACCATGGACGCAGCACAGCCGCCCGCGCGCGGGAGGGTCGTTCTGGCCGACGACGACGTCCTGCTCAGAGAGGGTCTGGCCAGTCTCTGCGAGCGCCTCGGCTACGAGGTGGCGGGCCAGGCCGGCGACGCGAACGCGCTCCTGGAACTGGTCGCCGAGCACGTGCCGGACCTGGTGATCGTCGACATCAGGATGCCGCCCACCCACTCCACGGAGGGGCTGAAGGCGGCCCGCGGCATCCGCGAGCGGTATCCCGACCTAGGCATCCTCGTGCTGTCCGCCTTCGTGGAGGTCGAGGACGCGCTGGAGCTGCTCGCGAGCGGGCGGCGGATCGGCTATCTGCTGAAGAGCCGGGTCACGGTCGTGGACGAGTTCATCGAGGCGCTGGACCGCATCCGCAAGGGCGGCTCGGTCGTCGACCCCTCCCTGGTGCGGGAGCTCGTCTCGGCGCAGCGCCGCGACGACCCGCTGTCCTTCCTCAGCACCCGGGAGCGGGAGGTTCTGGAGCTGATGGCCGAGGGCCGCTCGAACGCCGGGATCGGGCGGCGTCTGTGGGTGACCGAGGGCACGGTCGAGAAGCACGTCCGCAGCATTCTCGGCAAGCTCCGCCTGCCGGAGGCCGCGGACGATCACCGGCGGGTGCTGGCGGTTCTCACGTTCCTGGAGTCCCGCTAGCCAGGCCTACCAGCAGCCGACAGGCCGTCGCGCTGTCACACCCCGCCAGTAGGGTGTGAGACATGGCCGACCCCTCCAGCTACCGCCCCAAGCCGGGACAGATCCCCGACTCGCCGGGGGTCTACAAATTCCGCGACGAGCACCGCCGGGTGATCTACGTCGGGAAGGCGAAGAGCCTGCGCCAGCGCCTGGCCAGCTACTTCCAGGACCTCTCCGGCCTTCACCCGCGCACGCGCACGATGGTCACCACGGCCGCGTCCGTGGAGTGGACGGTGGTGTCCACGGAGGTCGAGGCGCTGCAGCTGGAGTACTCCTGGATCAAGGAGTTCGACCCCCGGTTCAACGTCAAGTACCGCGACGACAAGAGCTATCCGTACCTCGCGGTCACCATGAACGAAGAGTTCCCGCGCGTGCAGGTGATGCGCGGCCAGAAGAAGAAGGGCGTGCGCTACTTCGGTCCCTACGGACACGCGTGGGCGATCCGCGACACCGTGGACCTCCTCCTGCGCGTCTTTCCTGTACGGACGTGCTCCGCGGGCGTGTTCAAGAACGCCGCGCGCACCGGCCGCCCCTGTCTGCTCGGCTACATCGGCAAGTGCTCCGCCCCCTGCGTCGAGCGGGTCTCCCCCGAGGAGCACCGCGAACTCGCCGAGGAGTTCTGCGACTTCATGGCCGGCCGCACGGGGACGTACATCCGCCGTCTGGAGGCCCGGATGACGGAGGCGGCGGAGGAGATGGAGTACGAGCGGGCCGCGCGCCTGCGCGACGACATCGAGGCCCTCAAGAAGGCCATGGAGAAGAGCGCCGTCGTGCTCGCCGACGCGACGGACGCCGACCTGATCGCGCTCGCCGAGGACGAGCTGGAAGCGGCCGTGCAGATCTTCCACGTCCGCGGCGGCCGGGTCCGCGGCCAGCGCGGCTGGGTCACCGACAAGGTTGAGGCCGTCACCACGGGTGACCTGGTCGAGCACGCGCTCCAGCAGCTCTACGGAGAGGAGACCGGCGACTCCGTACCGAAGGAGGTGCTCGTCCCGGCGCTGCCCGAGCTCGTGGAGCCCGTCCAGGAGTGGCTCGCCGAGCGCCGCGGGTCGAACGTGTCGCTGCGGATCCCACAGCGCGGCGACAAGAAGGCCCTCATGGAGACGGTCCAGCGCAACGCGCTCCAGGCGCTCGGCCTGCACAAGACCAAGCGGGCCTCCGACCTGACCACCCGCTCCCGGGCCCTGGAGGAGATCGCCGAGGCCCTCGATCTGGACAGCGCGCCGCTGCGGATCGAGTGCTACGACATCTCGCACCTCCAGGGCGACGACGTCGTGGCGTCGATGGTCGTCTTCGAGGACGGGCTGGCGCGCAAGAGCGAGTACCGCCGCTTCCAGATCAAGGGCTTCGAGGGCCAGGACGACGTCCGGTCCATGCACGAGGTGATCACCCGCCGCTTCAGGCGGTACCTCGCCGAGAAGGAGAAGACCGGCGAGTGGGCCGACGGCGAGAACGGGCTCACCGAGGAGGACGGGCGGCCCAAGCGGTTCGCGTACCCCCCGCAGCTGGTCGTCGTCGACGGCGGACAGCCGCAGGTCGCCGCCGCCAAGCGGGCGCTGGACGAGCTCGGGATCGACGACATCGCCGTGTGCGGCCTGGCCAAACGCCTCGAAGAGGTCTGGGTGCCCGGCGAGGACGACCCGGTGGTGCTGCCACGTACCAGTGAAGGGCTCTATCTTCTTCAGCGTGTGCGCGACGAGGCGCACCGCTTCGCGATCACCTACCAGCGCGCCAAGCGGGCCCGGCGGTTCAGGGCGAGCCCGCTGGACGACGTGCCGGGACTCGGTGAGACTCGCAAACAGGCGTTGATCAAGCATTTCGGCTCGGTGAAGAAGCTGCGATCCGCGACGATCGACCAGATCTGCGAGGTTCCCGGCATAGGCCGCAAGACGGCCGAGGCGATCACCGTGGCCCTCGCCCAGGCGGCCCCGGCGGCACCCGCCGTGAACACCGCGACTGGAGAGATCATGGAAGACGAGGAATACGCGACAGACGCGACGGACGCGACAGACGCGACAGACGCGGAATCCGAAACGACGGCGGGTTCCGCGGGGGAGCCCGTGTCCGCGGGCTCCTCGGACGAACGACGGGGGCAGGAGAGATGACCGAGCACGAGCAGGAAGAACCCTCGGCAGGGCGCACGGCGGAGACCGAACCGCCCGCGGCCGGAACCGGGGAACCGCACACGGCCGAAACAGAGGCATCGCACAGCGAAGCAGGCGAGGATCGGACGCAACGAGAAGCGGCCGGCGACGCAGCCGGTCAGGAAGCCGACGAAGCGGCACAGAAAGACGGAGCGGAAGTGAACACGGGCACGACCATCGAGACGGCCGGCGTCCCCGAGGCGGCCATTCCGGAGCTGGTGATCATCTCCGGGATGTCGGGCGCGGGCCGGTCCACCGCCGCCAAGTGTCTGGAGGACCTCGGCTGGTTCGTCGTCGACAACCTGCCGCCCGCGCTGATCCCCACCATGGTGGAGCTCGGCGCCCGCTCGCAGGGGAACGTGGCACGGATCGCGGTCGTCGTCGACGTCCGCGGACGGCGATTCTTCGACAACCTGCGCGAGTCCCTCGCGGACCTGGAGACCAAGCACGTCACCCGGCGCATCGTCTTCCTGGAGTCCTCGGACGACGCCTTGGTGCGCCGCTTCGAGGGAGTGCGGCGCCCGCACCCCCTCCAGGGCGACGGCCGCATCGTCGACGGCATCGCCGCCGAGCGCGAGCTGCTGCGCGAGCTGCGCGGCGACGCGGACCTGGTGATCGACACCTCCAGCCTGAACGTGCACGAGCTGCGCGCCAAGATGGACGCCCAGTTCGCGGGCGAGGAGGAGCCCGAGCTGCGGGCCACCGTCATGTCCTTCGGCTTCAAGTACGGCCTGCCGGTCGACGCCGACCTGGTCGTGGACATGCGGTTCCTGCCCAACCCGCACTGGGTCCCGGAGCTGCGCCAGTACACCGGCCTGAACGAGGAGGTGGCCGCGTACGTCTTCAACCAGCCCGGCGCCAAGGAGTTCCTCGACCGGTACGCCGAGCTGCTGCGGCTCATCCAGACCGGCTACCGCCGCGAGGGCAAGCGATACGTGACCATCGCGGTCGGCTGCACCGGCGGCAAGCACCGCTCCGTCGCCATGTCGGAGAAGCTCGCCGCCCGTCTGGTGTCCGAGGGAGTGGAGACGGTCGTCGTCCACCGGGACATGGGCCGAGAATGACCGGACGTAGTCCGCGGCTGAGCAGACTGCGGCGGATGGCCCCCGAGACACGCGGGGGCAGGCCCGTCGAGGGCCGTGGCGCCAAGCCGCGCCGCCGCGGCGCCCAGCCCAAGGTCGTCGCGCTCGGCGGCGGCATGGGCCTGTCCGCCTCGCTGGCCGCGCTGCGCCGCATCACCGGCGACCTCACCGCGGTCGTCACGGTCGCCGACGACGGCGGCTCCAGTGGCCGGCTGCGCGACGAGCTGGGCGTGCTCCCGCCCGGCGACCTGCGCAAGGCCCTGGCCGCGCTGTGCGGCGACGACGACTGGGGCCAGACCTGGGCGCGTGTCATCCAGCACCGCTTCCAGTCCAAGGGCGAGCTGCACGAGCACGCGGTCGGCAACCTGCTGATCGTCGCCCTCTGGGAGCAGCTCGGCGACCACGTCCAGGCCCTCGACCTGGTCGGCAGGCTGCTGGGCGCGCACGGCAGGGTGCTGCCGATGTCCGCCGTGCCCCTGGAGCTCCAGGCGCTCGTCAAGGGCCACGACCCGGAGCGGCCCGAGGACATCGACACCGTCCGCGGCCAGGCGACCGTGGCGCTCACGCCCGGCGAGGTGCAGTCCGTGCACGTCGTGCCGCACGACCCGCCCGCCGTCCCCGAGGCCGTCGCGGCGGTCCTCGACGCGGACTGGGTGGTCCTCGGCCCCGGCTCCTGGTTCTCCTCGGTGATCCCGCATCTGCTGGTGCCCGAGCTGCTCGACGCGCTCACCGAGACGAAGGCCCGCCGGGTCCTCTCCCTCAATCTCGCTCCGCAGCCCGGAGAAACCGATGGCTTCTCCCCGCAGCGTCATTTGGAGGTTTTGGGACGACACGCCCCTAAACTCGCCCTGGACGTGGTGCTGGCCGACGAGGCCGCCGTGCCCGACCGCGATTTACTGACCGATGCCGCCAAGCGGTTCGGCGCCGCGGTCGAGCTGGCGCCCGTGGCCCGGACCGATGGGTCTCCGAGGCACGATCCGGAGCTGTTGGCCGCCGCGTACGACCGTATTTTTCGGATGCATGGAAGGATCGGCCCATGGCGATGACGGCAGCGGTGAAGGACGAGATTTCCCGGCTTCCCGTCACCCGGACCTGCTGCAGAAAGGCGGAGGTCTCCGCCATTCTGCGGTTCGCGGGCGGCCTTCACCTGGTGAGCGGCCGCATCGTGATCGAGGCGGAGCTGGACACGGCGATGGCGGCGCGCCGGCTGAAGCGGGACATCCTGGAGATCTTCGGCCACAGCTCCGAGCTGATCGTGATGGCTCCGGGCGGTCTGCGCCGCGGCTCCCGTTACGTCGTACGGGTGGTTGCCGGCGGTGACCAGCTGGCCCGCCAGACGGGGCTCGTGGACGGCCGGGGCCGCCCGATCCGGGGTCTGCCGCCGCAGGTGGTCTCGGGGGCCACCTGCGACGCCGAGGCCGCCTGGCGCGGGGCCTTCCTGGCGCACGGCTCGCTCACCGAGCCCGGCCGCTCGTCCTCCCTGGAGGTGACCTGCCCGGGCCCGGAGGCCGCGCTCGCGCTGGTCGGCGCGGCCCGCCGCCTCTCGATCGCCGCGAAGGCCCGCGAGGTACGGGGCGTGGACCGGGTCGTCGTCCGGGACGGGGACGCCATCGGCGCCCTGCTCACCCGCCTCGGTGCCCACGAGTCCGTGCTGGCCTGGGAGGAGCGGCGGATGCGCCGCGAGGTCCGCGCCACCGCCAACCGGCTCGCCAACTTCGACGACGCCAACCTGCGCCGCTCGGCCCGCGCGGCCGTCGCCGCCGGGGCCCGCGTCGGGCGCGCCCTGGAGATCCTCGGCGAGGAGGTCCCGGAGCACCTCGCGGCCGCCGGACGGCTGCGCATGGAGCACAAGCAGGCCTCCCTGGAGGAGCTGGGCGCGCTCGCCGACCCGCCGCTGACCAAGGACGCCGTCGCGGGCCGTATCCGCCGGCTGCTCGCCATGGCCGACAAGCGGGCCCAGGACCTCGGCATCCCGGGCACGGAGTCCACGCTCACCGAGGAGATGGCCGACAACCTCGCGGGCTGAACCACGGAGGTCGTCGCGGGTCGAGCCACGGAGGTCGCCGCGGGTCTAACCACGGAGGTCGTCGTCGGTCGAGTCACGGAGAAGGTCGCGGGCCGAGCCACGGAAATCGCCGCCGCCGTGGCGCGCCGCGGCTCCCCGGGCCGGTCCGCGGACCGTTCCCGGTGCCCCGCCGATGCCGGGGAAGCCGCCCCGATCCTCAACACGCCGGTGCGTGCGCCCATTTGGGGCAACCGCACCGGCGTTTCGCTGTCGTCGATGCGCTCTTGACTTGACCATGAAGTGTCATGAGCCTGGCATCTGTTCGCTGCTGTGGCGGACAACTGCAAGGGGGGCTCATGAGACGAAGAGCGAGATCGATCCTCGCTGCCGGCGCACTCCTGCTCGGCGGAGTGGCCATCGCACCCATGGCACAGGCAGAACCCGGCGCGACGACCGCTCCGGGCGCGGACGAGGTCAAGGTGTTCCGCGCGGACGTCACGAAGGAACAGGTACCCCTGCTCCTCGCGGCGGGCCAGGACAGTCACGAACTGGGCGAACAGGTCCCGAACAAGGGCACGGCCACGGTCGAGGTCTACCTCACCGACAAGCAGGCCGACCAGCTGGAGAAGAAGGGCGTCGACCTCGCCGAGCACAAGCTCTCGGCCAAGGCACGCGCGCGCGTGGCCGCCGCGGGGGACGGCGTCTACCGGCCCTACAGCGGCAAGGGCAACCTCCAGGAGGAGATCCTCAGGACCGGGCAGCAGAACCCGTCCCTGACCAAGGTCGTCTCCATCGGCAAGACCCTCCAGGGGCAGGACATCCTGGCCCTCAAGCTCAGCAAGGGCGCCAAGCAGACCAAGGACGGCGCCAAGCCCTCCATGCTGTACATGTCCAACCAGCACGCGCGTGAGTGGATCACGCCGGAGATGACCCGGCGTCTGATGCACTACTACCTGGACAACTACGGCAAGGACCAGCGGGTCACCAAGCTCGTGAACTCCACCGAGCTGTGGTTCGTCCTGTCCGCCAACCCGGACGGCTACGACTGGACGTTCAAGGCCGAGGGCGACCGCCAGTGGCGCAAGAACATGCGCGACGTCAACGGCGACGGCGCCTGGACCACCGGTGACGGCGTCGACCTCAACCGCAACTTCTCCTACAAGTGGGGCTACGACGACGAGGGTTCGTCGCCGTACCCGACCAGCCAGACCTACCGCGGCGCGAGCCCCGGCTCCGAGCCCGAGACCAAGGCGCTGGACGCCTTCGAGAAGCGCATCGGCTTCGACTACGGCATCAACTACCACTCCGCCGCCGAACTGATCCTCTACGGAGTCGGCTGGCAGGTGGCGACGCCGAGCCCGGACGACGTGCTCTACAAGTCGCTCGCAGGAACCCCCGAGAACCCGGCGATCCCCGGCTACCGCCCGCAGGTCTCCTCCGAGCTCTACACGACCAACGGCGAGGCCGACGGCCACGCGTCCAACGTCAACGGCACGGCGATGTTCACCCCCGAGATGTCGACCTGCCAGACCGCGTCGAACGTCGACCCGAACGACGCCTGGAACGCGGTGGACTGCGAGTCGATCTTCACCTTCCCGGACGACGAGAAGCTGATCCAGCAGGAGTTCGCCAAGAACATCCCCTTCGCGCTCTCCGTCGCCGAGAGCGCCGCCAAGCCCGACCAGCCGAAGTCCTCGGTCGGCATCGACGCCCCCGACTTCACCCCGGCCCCCTTCACCACGTCGTACTCCCGCGGCGCCGACCAGGAGATCACGGTCGTCGCCCGTAAGTCCGTACGCGACAAGGAGCTCAGGTACCGCGTCAACGGCGGCCGTACGGAGGACATGGCGCTCAAGCCCTGGAAGGGCGGCGAGACCTTCGGCGGCGAGGACAACCTCTACTTCGACGAGTACCGCGCCTTCGTGGCGGACGGCGACCCCGGCGACAAGGTCGAGGTCTGGTTCACCGGCGAGACGAAGAGCGGGAAGCCCACCGCCAGTGAGCGCTTCACCTACACCGTGGCCCAGCGGCCGCGCGCCGACACGCTGGTGGTCGCCGAGGAGGGTGCCGCCGCAGCGACACAGGCACAGACCTACGTCGACGCCCTGAAGGCCAACGGCCGCAAGGCCCTCGTCTGGGACGTCGCCACCCAGGGCGTGCCGGACGCGCTCGGCGTCCTCGGTCACTTCAAGACCGTCGTCCACTACACGGGCGCCGACCGCCCCGGCTACGCCACCCAGCTGCAGCTGCGCGCCTACCTCAACGAGGGCGGCAAGCTGATCGAGGCGGGCGAACAGGCGGGCGGCAACGTCGCACTGCCGGGCGCCCTGACGAACGACTTCAGCCAGTACTACCTCGGCGCCTACTCCCGTACGACGACGCCGGGCGTCACGTCCTTCACCGGCTCGGGCAAGCTCGCCGGAGCCACCGGAGCGCTCGGCGGCGCACCGGGCAACCCGCTGAACGCGGCGGGCGCCTACAGCGTCACCTCGGACACGCTTCCGGTCGAGACGTTCCCGCAGTTCGCGAGCGCGGGAGCGGGAGCGTACCCGGGGACCGTCAACCCCTACGGTCCCTTCGAGGGCGCCTCCATGGCGGCGGTCACGCACTCCGACTACGCCTGGAACCGTCTCACCCGCACCATCGACCTCACCGGGGTCACCGCGGCCCAGGCACCCACCCTGCGCACGCAGCTCCTGTGGGACACCGAGGCCGGCTACGACCACGCGGCGCTCGAAGCGCACACGGCCGGGGCCGACGACTGGACGACCCTCCCCGAGAAGGGCGGCGCCACCAGCACCGCGGTTCCCGTGGAGTGCGAGGCCGGGTACTTCATCCAGGCGCACCCCGCCCTCAAGCGCTATCTGACCCCGGGCTCCGCCGGCTGCACCGCGACCGGCACGAGCGGCTCCTGGAACAGCTTCACCGGGGCCTCCGACGGCTGGCAGGAGGTCAACTTCGATCTCTCCGCGTACGCCGGAAAGACGGTGGAGGTGTCGCTGAGCTACATCACCGACCCGGGATCGGGCGGCCACGGTGTGCTCGCCGACAACGCCTCCGTCGTCATCGGCGGCACGGCCGGCCAGACCGACGGCTTCGAGACGTCGCTCGGCGCCTGGAGCGTCCCGGGGCCGCCCGCGGGCAGCCCCGCGGTCGTGAACGACTGGGGCCTGTCGGGCGAACTCTTCAAGACGTACGGAGCGGTCACCACGCGTGACACCGTGCTCCTCGGCTTCGGCCTCGAGCACGTCACCGCGGCGGCCGACCGGACGGCCCTGCTCGGCAAGGCCCTGGCGGCTCTGCGCAGCTGACAAGGGCGAACAAGGGCGTCAAGCCCGGGCGGTCCGTACCCCTACTGGTGGGTACGGACCGCCCTGCCGTGTATGCGGCACTCGATGTCACTCCGGGAGCGTCAGGGAGGTAGGGTCGTAGGCGGTCGGGGACATCCCATACAAACTCGCCGGCGTCCAAAGCCGGCGTTCCTAACGAGGAGATCGGTTCGTGACGATCCGCGTAGGCATCAACGGCTTTGGCCGCATCGGTCGTAACTACTTCCGCGCGCTGCTGGAGCAGGGTGCAGACATCGAGATCGTGGCTGTCAACGACCTGGGTGACACCGCGACCACCGCTCACCTGCTGAAGTACGACACCATCCTGGGCCGACTCAAGGCCGAGGTGTCGCACACCGCCGACACGATCACCGTCGACGGCAAGACGATCAAGGTGCTCTCCGAGCGCAACCCCGCCGACATCCCGTGGGGCGAGCTGGGCGTCGACATCGTCATCGAGTCGACCGGCATCTTCACCAAGAAGGCCGACGCCGAGAAGCACATCACCGGTGGCGCCAAGAAGGTCCTCATCTCGGCTCCGGCCAAGGACGAGGACATCACCATCGTGATGGGCGTCAACCAGGACAAGTACGACCCGGCGAACCACCACGTCATCTCGAACGCCTCCTGCACCACCAACTGTGTGGCGCCGATGGCCAAGGTTCTCGACGAGAACTTCGGCATCGTCAAGGGCCTGATGACGACGGTCCACGCGTACACGAACGACCAGCGCATCCTGGACTTCCCGCACTCGGACCTGCGCCGCGCCCGTGCCGCCGCCGAGAACATCATCCCGACCACCACGGGTGCCGCGAAGGCCACCGCGCTGGTCCTCCCGCAGCTCAAGGGCAAGCTCGACGGCATCGCGATGCGCGTCCCGGTCCCGACCGGCTCGGCCACCGACCTGGTCGTGACGCTGCAGCGCGAGGTCACCAAGGACGAGGTCAACGCCGCGTTCAAGAAGGCCTCCGACGACGGCGACCTCAAGGGCTACCTGGCGTACACCGAGGACCCGATCGTCTCCTCGGACATCGTCAGCGACCCGGCCTCCTGCACCTTCGACTCCTCCCTGACCATGGTCCAGGAGGGCAACACGGTGAAGATCCTCGGCTGGTACGACAACGAGTGGGGCTACTCCAACCGCCTCGTGGACCTCACGGTCTTCGTCGGCGGCCAGCTCTAAGTCCCAGAGCAAGGCCTTTCGATGTGAGCACAGGGCTCGGGCAGCGCACCGCCGCGCTGCCCGAGCCCTGTGCCGCGTGCTGATCGACCAGCCCTCTCGGACCACTTGAGCCTTCTCTAGGAGCCCCCTCATGAAGACGATCGACGAACTTCTCGCCGAAGGCGTGGACGGCAAGCGGGTCTTCGTCCGCGCCGATCTGAACGTGCCGCTGGCCGAAGGCCGCATCACCGACGACGGCCGCATCCGCGCCGTCCTGCCCACCGTCAAGGCCCTCGCCGAGGCGGGCGCCAAGGTGGTCGTCGCCTCGCACCTGGGCCGCCCCAAGGGCGCCCCGGACCCCGCCTTCTCGCTGCTCGCCGCCGCCGAGCGCCTCGGCGAGCTGCTGGGCGCGCCCGTGGCCTTCGCCCAGGACACGGTCGGCCCCGCCGCGCACGACGCCGTGAACGGGCTGCAGCCCGGCCAGGTCGCGGTCATCGAGAACCTCCGCTTCAACGCCGGCGAGACGTCCAAGGACGACACCGAGCGCGGCGAGTTCGCCGACCGGCTCGCCGCCCTTGCCGATGTCTACGTGGGCGACGGTTTCGGTGCCGTGCACCGCAAGCACGCCTCGGTCTTCGACCTCCCGGCGAGGCTGCCGCACTACGCGGGCTACCTCATCGCCACCGAGGTCGGCGTCCTGAAGAAGCTCACCGAGGACGTCAAGCGCCCCTACGTGGTCGCGCTCGGCGGCGCCAAGGTCTCCGACAAGCTCGCCGTGATCGACCAGCTGCTCGGCAAGGCCGACCGGCTGCTGATCGGCGGCGGCATGGCGTACACCTTCCTCAAGGCCAAGGGCTACGAGATCGGCAAGTCCCTCCTCCAGGAGGACCAGATCCCGGCGGTCCAGGAGTACATCGAGAGGGCCGAGAAGAACGGCGTCGAGCTGATCCTCCCGGTCGACGTGGTGGTCTCCGCGGGCTTCCCCGACCTGAAGGCCAAGGCGCCCACCAACCCCACCACCGTCGCCGCGGACGCCGTCCCGGCCGACCAGATGGGCCTGGACATCGGTCCGGAGTCCCGCAAGCTGTACGCATCGAAGCTCACCGACGCCGCCACGGTCTTCTGGAACGGCCCGATGGGCGTCTTCGAGCACCCCGACTACGCCGAGGGCACCAAGGCGGTCGCCCAGGCCCTTCTCGACTCCCCGGCCTTCACGGTCGTCGGCGGTGGCGACTCCGCCGCGGCCGTCCGCATCCTGGGCTTCGACGAGACGGCATTCGGCCACATCTCGACCGGCGGCGGCGCCTCCCTCGAATACCTCGAGGGCAAGACGCTCCCCGGCCTCGCCGCACTGGAGGACTGACCCCGTATGACCACTCGTACGCCGCTGATGGCGGGCAACTGGAAGATGAACCTCAACCACCTCGAGGCCATCGCCCATGTCCAGAAGCTCGCCTTCGCCCTGGCCGACAAGGACTACGAGGCCTGTGAGGTCGCGGTCCTGCCGCCCTTCACCGACCTCCGCTCGGTGCAGACCCTGGTCGACGGGGACAAGCTCAAGATCAAGTACGGCGCCCAGGACATCTCGGCGCACGACTCCGGTGCCTACACCGGCGAGATCTCCGGCTCGATGCTGGCCAAGCTCAAGTGCACCTACGTGGCGATCGGCCACTCCGAGCGCCGCCAGTACCACAACGAGACCGACGACGTCGTGAACACCAAGGTCAAGGCCGCCTACAAGCACGGCCTCACCCCGATCCTGTGCGTCGGCGAGGAGCTGGACGTCCGCGAGGCGGGCAACCACGTCACGCACACGCTCGCGCAGGTCGAGGGCGGTCTCAAGGACCTCCCGGCCGAGCAGGCCGAGACGATCGTGATCGCGTACGAGCCCGTCTGGGCCATCGGCACCGGCAAGGTCTGCGGCTCCGACGACGCCCAGGAGGTCTGCGCGGCGATCCGCGGCAAGCTCGCCGAGCTGTACACGCAGGAACTGGCCGATGCCGTCCGGATTCAGTACGGCGGCTCCGTCAAGGCCGGCAACGTCGCCGAGATCATGGCGAAGCCCGACATCGACGGTGCCCTGGTCGGCGGCGCGTCCCTGGACTCCGAGGAGTTCGTCAAGATCGTCCGCTTCCGCGACCAGTGAGCCGCGTTCCGTAACGAACCGGCGACCTGCGAGTAGGCCGTAGCGGCGTTACGTCGTACCCTTGCGGGGGCCGGGCTGCTTCGTACCCGAAGCACCGGCCCCCGTCGTCCGTTCCAAGTCCGAGGAAGTTGGTCCAGCCGTGGTTATGGGGTTCTCGATCGCCCTGATCGTCTTCAGCCTGTTGCTGATGATGCTGGTGCTGATGCACAAGGGGAAGGGCGGCGGCCTGTCCGACATGTTCGGTGGCGGCATGCAGTCCTCCGTCGGCGGCTCCTCGGTCGCCGAGCGCAACCTGGACCGCATCACCGTGGTGGTCGGTTTGCTGTGGTTCGCGTCCATTGTGGTGCTGGGCCTTCTCATGAAGGTCAACAACTGATCACCGCCCAACATCGGAACAGCAGCACAAACGCACATTACGCAAGCACATTCCGCACGTAAGGCCCCATGTACGGTACGCGCCCGCAAGCGCGGCCTATCATGGGGCTTGCGTCTTGCGGCGGGGTGTAACTCCATCTACTAGACGCGCGTTGGGCCTTACGTAGACTGAGGCGCTCGCAGCGAAGCGAAACGCCGACTCGCTTTGCGGCACCATTACGCAGGGAGTTACGACCGTGGCAAGTGGCAACGCGATCCGAGGAAGCCGGGTCGGGGCGGGGCCGATGGGCGAGGCCGAGCGTGGCGAGTCCGCGCCGCGGCTGCGCATCTCCTTCTGGTGCTCGAACGGGCACGAGACGCAGCCCAGCTTCGCCAGCGACGCGCAGGTCCCCGATACCTGGGACTGCCCGCGCTGCGGCTTCCCCGCCGGACAGGACCGGGACAACCCGCCGGACCCGCCGCGCACCGAACCGTACAAGACGCACCTCGCGTACGTACGGGAACGGCGCAGCGACGCGGACGGCGAGGCCATCCTCGCCGAGGCGCTCGCCAAACTGCGGGGCGAGATCTAGGAGTTGAGGTCCGGCCGGATACCCACGGGTGTCCGGCCGGACGTGTTTGGGACGCGCACCGGGACTCTGCCCGTGCCTTCTCCCCTGACGCGCTGATACGCGTGCTCCAGCCGGACGTATCTGTTGTTGAGCCGGACGACGGCGGGACGACAGCTCACGTTCCGCCCTGATCAATTAGGTTGGGACCGGCAGCGGGGCAAGGTACGCAGCACAGGCAGGAAAGAGGCGGAAGTCCCACATGAACGCAGACAGCCGTACCAGGCTCGACCAGACACCCGAGTGGACCGCTCTGGCCGGGCACCGGGAGGAACTCGGCGAGGCACAGCTCCGCGAGCTGTTCGCCCAGAACCCCGGACGCGGCACCGGATACACGCTTCAGGTCGGCGATCTGCACGTCGACTACTCCAAGCACCTCGTCACCGACGAGACACTGCGGCTGCTGCGCGCGCTGGCCGCCGCCACGGACGTGTTCGGACTGCGGGACGCCATGTTCCGCGGCGAGAAGATCAACACGACCGAGGACCGCGCGGTCCTGCACACCGCGCTGCGCGCCCCGCGCGACGAGGTCGTCGAGGTCGACGGCGAGAACGTCGTACCGGCCGTGCACGCCGTCCTCGACAAGATGGCCGGCTTCGCCGAGCGCGTCCGTTCGGGCGAGTGGACCGGGCACACCGGCAGCCGCATCAAGAACGTGGTGAACATCGGCATCGGCGGCTCCGACCTCGGCCCGGCGATGGCGTACGAGGTACTGCGGTCCTTCACCGACCGGGACCTGACCGTCCGCTTCGTGTCGAACGTGGACGGGGCCGACCTCCACGAGGCCGTCCGCGACCTGGACCCGGCCGAGACGCTGTTCATCGTCGCCTCGAAGACCTTCACCACCATCGAGACGATCACCAACGCGACCTCCGCCCGCAACTGGCTGCTCACCGAGCTGAAGGCCGGTCAGGAAGCCGTCGCCAAGCACTTCGTGGCGCTGTCGACGAACGCCGAGAAGGTCGCGGACTTCGGTATCGACACGGCCAACATGTTCGAGTTCTGGGACTGGGTCGGCGGCCGTTACTCGTTCGACTCGGCGATCGGTCTGTCGCTGATGATCGCGATCGGCCCGGACCGCTTCCGGGAGATGCTCGACGGCTTCCACCTTGTCGACGAGCACTTCAGGACCGCGCCCGCCGAGTCCAACGTGCCGCTGCTCCTCGGCCTGTTGGGCGTCTGGTACGGCAACTTCCACGACGCCCAGTCGCACGTGGTGCTGCCGTACTCGCACTACCTGTCCAAGTTCACCGCGTACCTGCAGCAGCTCGACATGGAGTCCAACGGCAAGTCCGTGGACCGTGACGGGCGTCCCGTGGAGTGGGAGACGGGTCCCGTCGTGTGGGGCACGCCGGGCACCAACGGACAGCACGCTTACTACCAGCTCATCCACCAGGGCACGAAGCTGATCCCGGCGGACTTCATCGGTTTCGCCGAGCCGGTCGCCGATCTGCTGCCGGGTCTGGTCGCCCAGCACGACCTGCTGATGGCCAACTTCTTCGCGCAGACGCAGGCGCTGGCCTTCGGCAAGACGCCGGACGAGGTGCGGGCGGAGGGCGTGCCCGAGGAGCTGGTGCCGCACAAGACGTTCAAGGGCAACCACCCGACGACGACCATCCTCGCGCGCGAGCTCACCCCGTCGGTGCTCGGCCAGCTCATCGCCCTCTACGAGCACAAGGTGTTCGTGCAGGGCGCGATCTGGAACATCGACTCCTTCGACCAGTGGGGCGTCGAGCTCGGCAAGGTCCTCGCCAAGCGTGTGGAGCCCGCGCTGACGGAGGGTGCGGACGTGCCGGGCCTCGACGAGTCCACCACCGCGCTCGTGGCCAAGTACCGGGAACTGCGGGGCCGGAAGTAGTCGTGGAGTAGTCGTGTGGGTCGGGAGGTGGACGGTGAGGTGACCGTTCGCCTCCCGTAGAATTCCCGGCGATCATGGCGTCGAGGGCTCGGGGGAGCTGAACATGGCTGGTTCGCGCGGAAGATGGCTCAGCCGCAACCTGTCGGTGGCGTCGATTCTGCAGCCCAAGGCCGTGGCCCAGGCGGTGTTCCACCCGGCGTGGATCCCGCCGGCGGTCGATCCGTCGGTGGAGCGCCTCAAGCGGGTGCGCGTCGTTGCCGGAGCTGTGGCGGCGTTCGGCGTGTACACGTTCGTTGAGGGCAAGTTCGACTTCAACGAGGTGCTCGAGAACATCGTGGTGGCGGCCCTCGTGCTGCTGTTCATCACCCCGCTGACCGTGGGCGTCATGCTCTTCGTCTGGCGGCGCACCGGCAGGATCCGCGAGCTGCGCGGGTCCCTGTTCAACTCGCTCAAGCTGCTGCTCCTCTTCATCGTCATGGTCGTCGGGACGGTGCTGCTGTGGCAGCTCTCGATCCAGCTCGGAACCATCTGGACGGTGGTGCTCGGCCTGCCGGCGATGTGGATCACCGGCATGCTGATGTACGGGGCCGTGCAGCTGTCCGGGAACTTCTTCGGTTCCGCCGCCGTGCACCGCGCCCTGCCGGCGCTGCTCGCCACCGTGACGACATGGCTGATGGCCCTTCCGGACCTGGTCACCGGTGATCTGCACGGGCTCAGCTTCAAGCTGGGGGTCGTCTTCATCCTGGGCGCCCCGCTGACGGTCACGGGCATCGCGGCCCTGGAGATGCACCGGCTCCGCCGCCACCACGGCATCCGGCTGTCCGCGCATCCGTCGACGCTCCCGGCGCCGCGGCCGTACGCACCGAACAACGGGTTCGTGCCGCCCCAGGGGAACATGTACCCGCCGCCGGGCCAGCCGTACGCGCCTCCCGGTCAGCCGTACATGCCGCCGGGCCAGCCGTACCCGCCCGGCAACGGGGTGCCGCATCCGCCGTACGTCCACGGCAACAACCCGTACGGACCGCCCCAGCCGCCGCAGCCGCCGTACCGGTCCTGACCTGCCTGACTCGACCGCCCCGGTCTGACCCGGTGGCTCAGGCCACCGCGCTCAGTGTGTCCGCGAGCCGGCGGCGGGCCGACCGGGCCGCGGGCAGGGCGGCGAGCGCGGCGGCGCCGAGCACGGCGGCCGTGCCGAGGAGGAGTAGGTGTCCGGGGGAGGGGCCCCGGGCGATCCCGGCGCCGATACCGCTCGACCTGCCCTGCGCGTCGATCAGCCAGTGGGCGAGCGGCACCCCCAGCGCCGCCGCGACGAGGACCGCGCCCAGCGCCGTGCACCCCGTGGCCGTCACCGTGATCGCCGTGATCTGCCGCGGAGTCAGCCCGATCGCCTTCAGCGCCAGCAGATCCCGCTCGCCCTCGCGGACCGTGCCGCCGATCGCCGTGAGCAGCTCGATGAGGCCGATCAGGGCCAGCACAGCGATCAGTCCGACGACGACTCCGCGCAGCGGTGAGAGCCCGTCGGCCGGGTTCGGCACGGCGTGCACGCTGATGTCTCCGTGCGCGGCCTCGGTCAGCTCCGCGGCCACCCGCTGCGGGTCGGCGCCGGGGTGCAGCTGGAGCTGGTAGAGGGCCGGCCCGAGGCCCGGGTGGTTCTCCCGGAGTGTGTCGAGCGAGGTGGAGATGACCCGGCCGCCGTTCTCCGGCTCGATGCTGCGCCCCACGATGTGCAGGATCTGCGGCTCCGCGCCCACCGTGATGCGCACCCACGCCCCGACGCGCACGTCCAGCAGGTCGAGCAGACCCTGACCGGCCACCGCCTCGTCGGGGCCGAGCGCGGGGCGACCCTCCGCCAGCGAGAACGGGTACGGATCCTCCTGCGTGCCCAGTCCGCGCAGGGCGATCGTGCCCGTCTGGCCGGGGACCAGGGCGGCCACCTCGACGCCCGGGTGGACGGCGTCGACCTGCGGGTTCCGGGCCAGCAGAGCGCGTACGTCCGGATCGGTCAGGGTCTCGTCGGCCCGTACGGTGAGCGCGGCGGCGAGGCCGACCTGGTCGGGCCTGGTCTGGAAGCGGTCGATGGTGGTCCAGGCGCTCATGGCCACGACGATCAGCAGCAGCGGCAGGGCCAGCCGGGCGAGAGTGGCCAGCGAGCGGGGGCGGCGCGAGAACGCCTTGTGCCAGCCCAGGACCAGCGCGGACGGCAGCCGCAGCCCGAGCGCCCCGCGCGCCAGGCCCGACAGCCGGCCGCCCAGCGGGGCCGCGGCCCGCAGCCCCGGCACCGGAGGCACCTGTCCGGCACGCCAGGCCGCGAGCCCCGTCGTCGCGGCGATGAACAGCACCGCGGCCACGGGCACGGCGAGCAGCGCCGCCGTGTGACCCGGCAGCCCCTGCCACACACCGACCGCGTCCCCGAGACGCCCCGGGACCCGGCTGCCCAGGGCCTGGATGAGGACGGTGGCGAGCACCGCGCCGAGGAGCGCGAACGCCACATGCTGGAGCAGGAAGATCCGCACCACCTGGCCCGGGGTGAAGCCGATCGCCTTCAGGACCGAGATGTCCCGCAGATGGCCGCGGATACGGGTGCCGATCGCACCGTGCACGGCGAGCGCGGCGGCGACCAGGGCACCCAGACCGAACAGTCCGAGGACCTGGCCGAGCAGCCGGTTGCCGCCCTGGGCCTCCGACCGTGCCTGCTGCCAGTGCGAGACGTCGGTGACCGCTCCGGCGCCGAGCAGGGTGACGGCCCGCTGGACGGCGTAGTTCGTGTCACCGGGATCGGTCAGCCGCAGGCCGGTCACCTGGCCGCCGCGCCCGTCCGTCTGCCGCACGGCGGACGGGAGGGCCCACACGAGGCCCGGCCGCTCCCCGGGGCTGTAGCGGGGCTCGGCGCTGTCGGCGACGCCGAGAACGGTCAGGGTCCGGGCGGTGCCGGGCACGGTGAGCGTGTCCCCGGGCTCGGCCCACAGCGCCCGGGCCAGGCTGCTCTCCAGCACCACACCGTCCGGTGCGGCGGGGTCGAGCCAGCGGCCGGAGGTCAGCAGCGGACGGCCGGTCGCGGGCCGGCCGACGATGCCGCGCAGCTCGACGGAGGCCCGGGTGCCGCGCGACTCGACGGAGGCCGCGGCGGTGGGGTACGGGCCCGCGACGGACGTGACGCCGTCCACCTCGGCGAGTGCGCGCGCGTCCGCCGACGGGCCGGTGTGGATCCACACGTGCGCGCCCTGCGACTGGGTGAAGACCCGCTGCCAGGGGTTGGTCGCGTACCCGAAGAGCGCCGTGGCCAGCAGCAGCGAGGCGACGATCCCGGTGGTGGCGAGCACGATGAACAGCGCCTCGCCGCGATGCGTGCGCAGATCGGCGTGCGCCCAGCGCAGGGTGGCCCGCACGGCGGCTCAGCCCCTCGGCTCGCGCACGGAGGGCCGGTTCCGCGCTCCGCGCGCGAGGGGCCGGTTCCGCGGCCCGTGCACGGCGGAGAGGTTCCGGCGGATGGCCTTCGACAGGGGATCGCGCACGCCGCTCAGTCCCTCAGTTCCAGCACGCCGGATATGCCCGTGCCGCGGCGCGCGGGCGCGGCGCCGAGCTCCGCATCGTCGGCTATACGGCCGTCGAAGAAGCTGATCACCCGGTCCGCGGCGCTCGCGAGCCGTGCGTCATGGGTGACCAGCACGATGGTCTGGCCGCGCTCGTGGAAGCGGGACAACAGCCGGGTCACCTCGCGGGTGCCCTTGCTGTCGAGGCTGCCCGCGGGCTCGTCGGCCAGCAGCAGGGGCGGGTGGTTGACCAGGGCGCGGGCCAGCGCGACCCGCTGCTGCTCGCCGCCGGACAGCTCGCCCGGCATGCTGCGCTCCTTGCCCTCCAGGCCCAGCTCGGCGAGGAGCCGCTCGCGCTCGGCGCGCGCCTGCTTGGGGGAGAGGCCGGCGAGCAGGGCGGGCAGCTCGACGTTGTCGGCGACCGACAGGTTCGAGACCAGGTTGAAGAACTGGAAGACGATGCCGATGCGACGCCGGCGCTCGACCGCCCAGCGGGCCTCGCTGTACGCGTCCGTGCACGCGCCGTCCAGCCAGATGCTGCCGGAGTCCGGTCGCTGGAGCCCGCCGAGCAGATGCAGCAGCGTCGACTTCCCGGCCCCCGAGGGGCCCGTGACGGCGACGAACTCACCCTGCCGTACGGCGAGATCCACACCCCGCACGGCATGAGCGGGGGCGCCCTCGCCGTAGTGGGTCTTGACCAGGCCCTCGGCACGCAGCAGGGGAGCGCCCTCGGCGCGCGACGAAGGAGCGGTGCGGCTCACTCCAGCTCCTCCAATTCCTCCTGGCAGCGTTCCAGCCAGTCGAGGTCGGCCTGCAGATGCAGCATGGCGCCCTCTATGAGCAGCTGGGAGATGCGGTTGTCCCGGCTCTCGGTGGCGGCGAGTTTCGACAGGCTGCGCATGGTGTTCAGGTACTCGCGCCGCTGTTTGTTGATCAGGGTGATCTGGTCGGCGAGTCCGGTCTGCGGTGCGAGGGCGAGCTTCATGAAGAACTCGTCCCGCACGCGCGGCTCGTCCGCCGTCTCCTCGTACCAGGCGCGCAGCGCCTCACGCCCGGCGTCGGTGAGGTGGTAGATCTTCTTGTTGGGCCGGCTCGACTGCTCGACTTCCTCGCCCTCGATCAGTCCCGACTTCTCGAGGCGGCCGAGCGTCACATAGATCTGGCCGACGTTCGGCTGAGGGTACGCGGAGCCCAGCAGTTGCTCAAGGTCCTGCTTGAGCTCGTATCCGTGGGCCGGGCCGCGCGCCAGCAGGGCCAGGAGGGGCAGCCGCACCAGTGCTCTCCTCCGCCTTTTCTCTCGGTTCGCCTTCGGGGCGCTCCAGCCGGTGTTGAGGGGCCGATGTGCCGCAGGCCCTAGTATCGCCCATACCTAACAGGTATACATGGCCTCTGACTCCGGGCGAAGGTGCCCGGCAGCCGGAGTACCAAGGAGGAACCTATGCGGTGGATACATGCCGCGGGTAGGGGACTCCTGGTCGCGGCGGTGGTTCTGACCGGTTACGTCGCCTCGGGCGCGCAGGCCGACGGAGCGCGCGGCGGCGGCCGGGGTCCGCTCACGCTGGCCACCGCGGGGGATCTCACCAGCTATCTGGGTCCGCTGCTGGACGGCTGGAACCGTACCCACCCCGGCGAGAAGGTCACCCTCGTCGAACTCCCGGACTCCGCCGACGAGACCCACGCGCAGATGACCACCGACCTGCGCGGCGGCGACCGGAACCGCTTCGACATCCTCAACATCGACGTCGCCTGGACCTCGGAGTTCGCCGCCGCCGGCTGGATCTCCCCGCTGTCCCGGGACCGCTTCCCGCTCGACGGCTTCCTGCCGCAGGTCGAGGACACGGCGACGTACGACGGACGGCTGTACGCGGTCCCGTACGTCACCAACGCGGGACTGCTCCTCTACCGCAAGGACATCCTCGACAAGGAGGGCGTCGCGCCCCCGCGCACCTGGGCCGAGCTGGAGAAACAGGCGAAGGCCATCGCGCCGAAGTACGGACTCGACGGCTACGCGGGCCAGTTCCTGCCCTACGAGGGGCTCACGGTGAACGCCGCCGAGGCGGTCTACTCGGCGGGCGGCACGATCCTCGGCGACGAGGGCGAGCGCGTCACCGTCGACTCGGCGGCGGCCCGCGAGGGCATCGGCTTCCTCGCCCGCGGCGTGCGTGACGGCTGGATCCCGAAGAAGGCACTGACGTACAAGGAGGAGGAGTCCAAGCAGGCCTTCCAGGACGGCCGTCTCCTCTTCCTGCGCAACTGGCCGTACGCCTATGTCGGCGCCTCCGCCAAGGGCTCGGCGGTCGCCGGGAAGATCGGCGCGGTGCCGCTGCCCGGGCCCGACGGGCCGGGCGCGAGTGTGCTCGGCGGCTCCAACCTCGCGGTCAGCGCGCATGCCCGCCACCCCGACTCCGCCGCGCGACTCATCGCCTACCTGACGAGCGAGCGGGTGCAGCGGCTGGTCCTCACCAAGGGCGCGCTGCCGCCCGTGCGGGCCGCGCTCTACCGGGACCCGGAGCTGATCCGGCGGTTCCCGTATCTGCCGACGCTGCGCGCGAGCGTCGCGGCGGCGGCGCCGCGTCCCAAGAGCCCGCGCTACGACCAGGTCAGCCTGGCCGTGCAGGCCGTGGTGCAGGACGCGATGACCGGGCGTCAGACGCCCGAGGCCGCGGTGCGACGTCTCGCACGCGAGCTGGCGGACATCTCCCGCCGGGGCTGAACCCTCATCCGGCGCACTCGACGGATCCTAGTTACTTGTTAGGTAACGCGCACGTCTCGTCTTCGGTCTCATTGGATAGAAATATCCTGTTATTAAACCCCAATTTCTGAGGACTCTCCGCCTACTCGTTGACACCTGCGCGACACGGCTACTTAACATGCATGCATAACCGGAGGCACGCACAGACAGGTCAACGGGTGACGATCGACAAGCACCGCTGGTGGCGCGACGCAGTGATCTACCAGGTCTACGTCCGGAGCTTTCTGGACAGCACCGGGGACGGCATCGGCGATCTCGCCGGGGTCAGGGCCGGACTGCCGTATCTGAAGAAGCTGGGCGTCGACGGCGTCTGGCTGAGCCCCTTCTACCCCTCGCCGCAGCACGACCACGGCTACGACGTGGCCGACTACTGCGACGTCGACCCGGTCTTCGGCGACCTCAGCGAGTTCGACCTGCTGATGACGGACGCCCGGCGGCTCGGCATCAAGGTGCTGCTGGACATCGTCCCCAACCACTGCTCGGAGGAGCACCCGTGGTTCCGGGAGGCGCTGGCCGCGCCGCCGGGCAGCGAGGCCCGCGCCCGCTTCCACTTCGCCGACGGCCGCGGCCCGGACGGCTCCGAACCGCCCAACAACTGGCACTCCATGTTCGGCGGCCCCGCCTGGAGCCGGGTCACCGAGCAGGACGGCACCCCCGGCCAGTGGTACCTGCACATGTTCACCACCGAGCAGCCCGACCTGAACTGGCGCAACCCCGAGGTCGGAGCCCACTTCGACCACGCCCTGCGCTTCTGGCTCGACCGGGGCGTCGACGGCTTCCGCATCGACGTCGCCGCCGGCCTCTACAAGCACCCCGACCTGCCGGACTCGCCCGACCCCGAGGCCGACGCCCGCACCCGCGACTCGGTCAACCCGCTCGCCTGGAACCAGCCCGAGGTCCACGACGTCTGGCGCCACTGGCGGTCCGTGTGCGAGGAGTACACCGCCCGCGACGGCCAGGAGCGGCTGCTCGTGGGCGAGGTCTCCGTGCCGACCGCCCGCGAACACGCCCTGTACGTACGCCACGACGAGCTGCACCAGGCCTTCTTCTTCGACCTGCTCAGCGCGCCCTGGAACGCGGACGCCTTCCGCAAGGTCATCTCCCACGCCATGCAGGACATCGCGGGCACCGGCTCGACGGTCACCTGGGTCCTCAACAACCACGACCAGGTCCGCACGGTCACCCGCTACGGCGAACTGGGCACCGAGGGCAGCGGCCTGGGTGCCGCCCGCGCCCGCGCCGCCGCGCTGCTGATGCTGGCGCTGCCCGGAGCCGCGTACATCTACCAGGGCGAGGAGCTCGGGCTGCCCGAGGTCGTCGATCTGCCCGACGACGTGCTCACCGACCCGATCTTCCGCCGCACCGGCAGCCGCGCCCGGATCCGCGACGGCTGCCGCGTGCCGCTGCCGTGGTCGGGACACGCCTCGCCGTTCGGCTTCACCTCCGGCGCCGAGAGCGCCAAGCCGTGGCTGCCGCAGCCCGCCTACTTCGCCGAGTACGCCACCGACCGCGCCCTCGCCGACACCCACTCCTTCTGGCACCTCTACCGAGACGGACTCCAACTGCGGGCCGGACTGCCCCAGTTGGGCGAGGGCGCGCTGCGCTGGCTGGACACCCAGCCCGGCGTCCTCGCCTTCGTCCGCGGCGACGGCCTCGTATGCGCCGTCAACTTCGGTACGGCACCGACGCCCGCGCCGGTCTCCGGCACCCCCCTGCTGTCCAGCGGCCCCTGCGCGCCCGGCGTCCTGCCCGGCTCGACGGCCGCCTGGTGGATCAGCGACTGCACCAACCCCTGAGCCACCAACTCCGCCATCACCCGCTCCAGTTGATCACCCGTCAATTCCCCTGCCCTCGAAGGACATCAATGATGATGCGACGACGTACGACCCTGCTCACGAGCTGCATAGCCCTCGCGCTCTCCGTCGGTGCCACCGCCTGCGGAGGCGGCGACGTCTCCGCAGGCGGCGGCGACAAGCCGCTCAACGGCCAGACGATCAACGTGGCCGGTGTCTGGTCCGGCAGCGAGCAGAAGAACTTCCAGAAGGTCCTGGACGCGTTCACCGAGAAGACCGGCGCCAAGACCCAGTTCACCTCCACCGGCGACAACGTCTCCACGGTCGTCGGCAGCAAGATCGAAGGCGGCAACGCCCCCGACGTGGTGATGGTCCCGCAGGTCGGCGTGCTCCAGCAGTTCGCGAAGGAGGGCTGGCTCAAGCCGCTCTCCAAGACCGCCCAGAAGTCCGTCGACGCCAACTACGCGAGCGTGTGGAAGAACTACGGCAGCGTCGACGGCACCCTGTACGGCCTCTACTTCAAGGCCGCCCACAAGTCGACCGTCTGGTACAGCCCCGACGCCCTCGACGAGGCGGGCGTCAAGACGCCGACGACGTACGACGCCATGCTCAAGGCCGGGCAGACCGTCTCGGAGTCGGGCCTCGCGGCCTTCTCCGTCGCCGGCCAGGACGGCTGGACCCTCACCGACTGGTTCGAGAACGTCTACCTCTCGCAGGCAGGCCCCGAGAAGTACGACGCCCTGGCCGCCCACAAGATCAAGTGGACCGACCCGACCGTGGTCGAGGCCCTCACCACCCTCGGCAAGCTCTTCAAGGACAAGGAGCTGATAGCCGGCGGCCAGAAGGGCGCGCTCAACACCGACTTCCCCGGCTCCGTCGAGAAGGTCTTCGGACCCGAGCCCACGGCGGGCATGGTCTACGAGGGCGACTTCGTGGCCGGCGTCGCCAAGGACCAGTTCGGCAGGAAGATAGGCGAGGACGCGGACTTCTTCCCCTTCCCCGCGGTCGGTGACGGCCAGGCACCCGTGGTCAGCGGCGGCGACGCGGCCGTCGTCCTCAAGGACGGCAAGAGCCAGAAGGCCGCCATGGAGTTCCTGGAGTACCTCGCGACTCCCGAGGCCTCCGCGGTCTGGGCCGAGGTCGGCGGCTTCCTCTCCCCGAACAAGAAGCTCGATCTCGCCTCCTACGGCGACGACATCACCCGCGAGACCGCCAAGTCCCTGGTGGACGCCGGGGATTCGGTCCGCTTCGACATGTCGGACCAGGCCCCGGCCGCGTTCGGCGGCACCAAGGGCGCCGGCGAGTGGAAGCTCCTCCAGGACTTCCTGCGCGACCCGTCCGACCCGAAGGGGACCGCCGCCGCGCTGGAGCAGGCGGCGGCCAAGGCGTACAAGGGCTGATCGCCGTGACCGCCACGCTCGTCAAAGAGGCGAGTCCGCCGCCCGCCGCCCCGGTCGACCGCGAACGCAGGCGCCGCGCCCGGCGCCGGGCGCGCATCATCGCCGTCGCGTTCGTCTTCCCCGCCCTGCTCCTGCTCGGCGCGCTCGTCGTCTACCCCGTGCTGTTCTCCGTGGGCCGCAGCTTCTTCGACGCCTCCGGCGACCGGTTCGTGGGCGGCGACAACTACACCGAGATGTTCCGCGACCCCGCCACGCTCAAGGCCGTCCGGAACACGGCCATCTGGGTCGTCATCGCGCCCACCCTGCTCACCGGGCTCGGCCTCGTCCTGGCCGTCCTGGTCGAAAAGGTGCGCTGGGCAACGGCGTTCAAGCTCCTGCTGTTCATGCCGATGGCCGTCTCCTTCCTCGCCGCGGGCATCATCTTCCGGCTCGCGTACGACGAGGACCCGGAGAAGGGCGTCCTGAACGCCGCCGCCGTCTCCGTGCACGACGCGTTCAAGGACGCGTCGTCGTACCCGAACGCCCGGGCCCGCGACGGCCAGGGCCTGACCAAGGCCGCGGACGGCTCGTACGGTACGACGGCCGCCGCGTCTCCCGGCGACACCGTCGGGCTCGGCCTGGTGGGCGTACGCGCCGAGGACCTGCCGGGGAGCGCGCGACCCGCGTATCCGGCGACGACCGGGAAGGCGTCGGCCGACGAACTGCGCGGTGTCGTCTACCTGGACTTCACCCGGGGCGGGGGAGGGGAGCAGGGCAAGGTCGACAGGTCCGAGAGCGGACTGCCCGCGATGAAGGTCGAGGCGGTGCGCGACGGGAAGGCGGTCGCGAGCGCCACCACTGCGGCCGACGGCTCCTTCCGCTTCCAGGGCCTCGATCCGGGCTCGTACACCGTGCGGCTGCCCGCCTCGAACTTCGCCGCGCCGTACGAGGGCATCTCCTGGCTCGGTCCCGCGCTCGTGACGCCCGCCATCATCGGCGCGTATCTGTGGATCTGGACCGGCTTCGCGATGGTGCTGATCGGGGCCGGGCTCGCCGCCCTGCCGCGCGACGCACTGGAGGCGGCCCGGATGGACGGCGCCAACGAGTGGCAGATCTTCCGCCGGATCACCGTGCCGCTGCTCGCGCCCGTCCTCACCGTGGTCTTCGTGACCCTGGTGATCAACGTGATGAAGGTCTTCGACCTCGTCTACATCATCGCGCCGGGTCCGGTGCAGGAGGACGCCACCGTGCTCGCCACCCAGATGTGGCTGGTGTCCTTCGGCGGCGGCAACAACCAGGGCCTGGGCAGTGCGCTGGGCGTCCTGCTCCTGCTTCTGGTCATCCCCGCCATGGTCTTCAACGTCCGCCGTTTCCGAGGGAGTCAGCGATGAACGCGATCAGGCGGGGGCTCGCGAGCAGCCTCGTGCAGGCGTTCCTGGTACTGGTCGGCCTGATCTGGCTCACTCCGCTCGCCGGGCTGTTCCTCTCCTCGCTGCGGTCCGCCCAGGAGACCGCGACGGGGGGCTGGTGGACCGCGCTGGCCTCTCCCGGGCAGCTGTCCTTCGACAACTACTCGGCGCTGCTGGGCAATTCAGGGATGACTCAGGCGTTCTGGAACACGGTGCTGATCTCGGTGCCGACCACATTTCTCGTCGTCGTCATCGCCGCGCTCGCCGGGTACGCCTTCGCCTGGCTGGACTTCCCCGGCCGTGACCCCCTTTTCCTGCTGGTGGTCGCGCTGTTGGTGGTGCCCGTGCAGATCGGGCTGCTGCCGGTGGCCAAACTCTTCGGGCAGATGGGGCTGTTCGGCACGATTCCCGGAGTCGTGCTGTTCCACGTCTCGTACGGGCTGCCGTTCGCGATCTTCCTGTTGCGGAACTACTTCGCGGAGATGCCCAAGGAGATGCTGGAGGCGGCTCGGATGGACGGGGGCGGGGAGTGGCGGATCTTCACGCGGCTAGTGCTGCCGGTGGGGCGGCCGGCCATCGCCTCTCTCGCCATCTTCCAGTTCCTGTGGGTCTGGAACGACATGCTCGTCGCGCTGCTCTTCGCCGACAGCTCCTCGCAGCCGTTGACGGTTGAACTCCAGTCCCAGATCCGGCAGTTCGGCAGCAACATCGATGTGCTCGCGCCCGGGGCGTTTCTGTCGCTGGTGGTGCCGGTGGTGGTGTTCTTCGCGTTCCAGAAGCACTTTGTGCAGGGGGTGATGGCGGGGTCGGTGAAGTGACGTCCCTGGGAGGCGGGGGCGGGGGTGGATTTCCTGCCCCCGCCCCCCTACCAGTCCCTCACGGTGGTCCGGTCAGGGGTACGAGGTCACCACGGACGGCACTGTGTTCGTTCCCGAGGTCGGCGAGCCCGTGTCGTTGATGACGCGCTCGTACTGACCCTGACCGCCGAGTGAGATGACCATGATGTTGTGGAACTTCACGTTCGGATTGACCGGCGTCGCGAATCCGTGGTGCTGGAGGATCGCCGGATTGACGTTGTAGTAGCAGTAGCTGCCCATGCCCCATGCCTCGTGCGTGGTCACGGTGTCGGCGACCTTGTAGGCCGCATACCCCTTGATCGCACCGTTCTGGATGGCGGCCTGGTTCGGGGCGTCGTACGCCTTCTCGTTCTGGAAGAAGATCGTGCGTCCGCGCTGGCCGTTCCACTGGACGTCGTACTTGTTGAAGTGCTCGACGAACAGCCCGGTGGCCAGCACGTCGTTGCCGTTGACGCGGACGCCGTAGTCGGCCCGGTTGGTCTCCCAGCCGACTCCGGCGCCGTGGTCGGCGCGCCAGACCCAGGTGTGGTCGATGATCGTGTGGCGGCTGTTGATCACCATGCTGGTGGTGGCCTTGCCGGCGCCCGCGCCGCCGATGCGGATGAAGACGTCCTGCACCGTGGTCGGGTTGGCGGAGTGGTCGGCCGAAGCGCCGGTGGGACCGACCTCGAGGAGTGTGGCGGAGTTGACGGGCCCGGCGTCGATGAGGAAGCCCGCGAGGCGGACGCCGTCGACATCGGCCACCTTGAGCGCGGTGACACCGTTGTCCGGGATCAGGGTGGCGTAACCGAGGCCGAGGACCACGGTGTTGGCACGGTTGACCTGGATCGGCCGGTCGAGGTGGTAGATCCCCGGCGTCAGCAGCAGGTGCAGGCCTTGAGTGAGCGCCTCGTTGAGGGTGGCGGCGGTGACGCCGGGCTTCGCCACGTAGAACTGCGTCAGCGCCAGTGACGTACCGCGAGGCGTGCCGTTTCCCCAGGTGGTGCCGCGCGCGTTGACGCGCTTCTCCGGCAGGAAGACGCGGTACTCCGTGCCGTTGAGGTAGAGGAACGGCTTCTCGCGGGAGATCGGCGTGGTGTTGAGCGTGGTGTACGGCGGGTTCGGGAAGGTCTGCGCCGGGGCGCCCTCGACGCCCGAGAACACCATGTTCCAGACGGCGTTGAGCCAGCCGCCCACAAAGCTGTCGCGGGTGTACCACTGCTGCTGCGAGTACGGACCGACCGTGCCGTCGATGCGGCTGTCGGCGATGTAGCCGCCGCTGGCCCAGCCGTAGCCGTTGGGGGAGAGGTTGAGACCGCCCCGGACGTGCATCCGCCGGAAGGGTGCGGCCTGTGCGACGGCCCACCGGTTGGTGCCGTTGACGGGAGTGATCGCGAGGTTCTCCGCCGAACGCCAGAAGTTCTGGGTGGCGTTGCCGTTGAACCAGCCCGCGTCAACGGTGATGTCGCCGTTGATCGAGGTGTCGTCGGGGGACAGGCCGAGCCCGGCGATCGAGGTGTAGAAGCCGAGTTGGGCGTTGAGCCCGCTGTACGTGCCCGGCTTGAACAGCAGTTGATAGCGGCCCGTGCCGAACTGGGCCGTCTCCTGCTGGGCGAATATCTGGTCCAGCCTGGCCTGGATACCGGAGGTGGACGGGTCGAAGACGATGACGTTCGGGCCGAGATCGCCACCTCCCGGCAGGGCCCGGGCGCGGTCGGGAGCGGCGGATGCCGCCGACGACGACAGGGCGAGCAGCCCTGGCGCGGCCGCCGCAGCGGCCGCGGCGCCGAGAACCGACCGGCGGGCGAGGGGAGTTCTGCCTGAGGACGAGGAATCTGTGGGGGAAGGGCTCATGGGGGCGACACTCCTGGTTCATGAAATGAACGATGGGGAGTTCTGGGAGCGCTCTCTCGCCGATGAATGCTTCATCCACGTGAACCACACGTCAAGAGTTGTGACCGGAGTCCGTGCATGCTGTTACTGATTGAACGTCAACGCAGCGCGGCCTGCTACGTGGTGACGAGCACTCTCATGGCTGGACTGCGCAGTTCCCCGCGCCCCTGAAAACCTAGGGGCGCGGGGAACTGCGCAATCTTTTAGCGGGGGTTCGGGGGCGGAGCCCCCGAGTAAGGGACGGGAATGGGTAGGGGCGGCGGGGGCGAAAAAGGCCCCCGCCGCCCCTACCACCCACCCGTCAGGGTGAAGCCGGCGGATACAGCGAGCGCGGCAGCTGGGACGCCGCGGCCGAGTCCAGCAGCCACAGGGTGCGCGACCGGCCACGGGCCCCGGCCGCCGGGGCCTGGATCTCCCCCGCGCCGGACAGCGCGATCGCCGCAGCCTCCGCCTTGTCCGAACCCGCCGCCAGCAACCACACCTCCCGCGCGGCCCGGATCGCGGGCAACGTGAGCGTGACCCGGGTCGGCGGCGGCTTGGGGGCGCCATGGACCCCCACCACCGTCCGCTCGGTCTCACGGACGGCCGGCAGCTCGGGGAAGAGCGACGCCACATGCGTGTCCGGACCGACGCCGAGCATCAGCACGTCGAAGGTCGGAACCGGACCGTGGTTCTCCGGCCCGGCGGCCTCGGCGAGTTCGGCCGCGTAGGCCTCCGCCGCCGCGTCCGCGTCCTTGCCGAAGGGCCCGTCCGACGCGGGCATGGCATGCACGCGCTTCGGGTCGAGCGGCACCGAGTCGAGCAGCGCCTCCCGGGCCTGGGTGACATTGCGCTCCGGGTCGCCCTCGGGGAGGAACCGCTCGTCGCCCCACCACAGTTCGAGCCGTCCCCAGTCGATGGCGTCCCGGGCGGGCGCGGCGGCGAGCGCCGCGAGGAGCCCGTTGCCGTTGCGGCCACCGGTCAGCACGACCGAGGCGTAACCGCGCGAGGCCTGCGCGTCCACGACCTTCGTGATGAGCCGGGCCGCGGCGGCCTGGGCCATCAGTTCCTTGTCCCGGTGAACCACCAGCTGGGGAGCAGTCATGGCGAGTCCGCCTTCTTGACCGGGGGCATCTGGGCCGGAGTCGGACGCCCGGTTTCGCCGTCACCCGCCGGGGAGGCGGGCAGAGCCGGCTCGGACGCCTTGGCCGGGGCCGCCGACTCCGCCGACGATTCCGGCGCCTTCTGCCGAACCGGCAGGGACTCCGGGCCGCGAGCGGACACATCGGCCCGCTGCGTGGCCGACGGGATCCCGCCCAGCCGGTCCACCCCGAACCGCAGAGCGGACGCGTACGTGTCGTCCGGGTCGAGCCTGCGCAGCTCCTCCGCGAGCAGCTCGGACGTCTCACGCCGCTTGAGAGCCACCGCGCGGTCCGGCTGGCCGGGCAGCGCCAGCGTGGCCATCGCCCCGTCCGACCGGTGCAGCGTGATGGGGCCGCCGGTCGTCTCCAGGCGCACCTGGGTCAGACCGGGACCCGCGGAGACGGCCCGCCGGACGTGCACGTGGAGGCGGTCGGCGAGCCACATCGCGAGCAGCTCGACGCTCGGGTTGGACTCCTCGCCCGCCACCTCGACGGAGACGACCTCGCAGTCGATCTGGTCGAGGGCGGCGGCCAGCATCGAGCGCCACGGGGTGATCCGGGCCCAGGCCAGATCGGTGTCGCCCGGCTCGTAGCTCTCGGCCCTGGACCGCAGCTCGTGGACGGGCTTCTCGGCCGCGTAGCTGTCGGTGACCCGGCGCTGGCCCAGCGCGCCCAGCGGGTCGCCCGCCGGATCGCGCGGGGCGTCCACCGACCACCAGACCACCACCGGCGCGTCCGGCAGCAGCAGCGGCAGGACGACGGACTGGGCGTGGTCGGAGACCTCGCCGTACAGCCGCAGGACGACCGTCTCGCCGGTGCCCGCGTCCGCGCCGACCCGCACCTCGGCGTCCAGCCGCGACTTCGTGCGGTCACGCGGCGAACGCGAGACGCGCTTGATCACCACGAGCGTGCGCGAGGGGTGCTCGCGCGAGGCGTCGTTGGCGGCGCGCAGGGCGTCGTACGCGTTCTCCTCGTCGGTGACGATGACGAGGGTGAGGACCATGCCGACGGCGGGCGTGCCGATGGCCCGGCGGCCCTTCACCAGCGCCTTGTTGATCTTGCTGGCCGTGGTGTCCGTGAGATCTATCTTCATGGGCGACGCCAGCTCCGTCCGTCTCGCTTGAGCATTTCGTCCGCCTCGACGGGCCCCCACGTACCGGACGGGTACTGCGCCGGCTTGCCGTGCTTGTCCCAGTACTCCTCGATCGGGTCGAGGATCTTCCAGGACAGCTCGACCTCCTCGGTGCGCGGGAAGAGGTTCGAGTCACCCAGGAGAACGTCCAGGATCAGACGCTCGTACGCCTCCGGGCTCGACTCCGTGAAGGACTCGCCGTACGCGAAGTCCATCGAGACGTCCCGGATCTCCATGGAGGTGCCGGGGACCTTGGAGCCGAAGCGGACCGTGATGCCCTCGTCGGGCTGGACGCGGAAGACGATCGCGTTCTGGCCCAGCTCCTCCGTCGCCGTGTGGTCGAAGGGGGAGTGCGGGGCACGCTGGAACACGACCGCGATCTCGGTGACACGGCGGCCCAGGCGCTTGCCCGTACGGAGGTAGAACGGGACGCCCGCCCAGCGGCGGTTGTCCACCTCCACCTTGATCGCCGCGTACGTGTCGGTCTTCGACTTGGGGTCGATACCGTCTTCCTGGAGATAGCCGACGGCCTTCTCGCCGCCCTGCCAGCCCTCGGCGTACTGACCGCGAACCGTGTTCTCGCCCAGGTCCTGGGGCAGCTTCACCGCGCCGAGCACCTTGGTCTTCTCGGCGGCGAGCGCGTCCGCGTCGAAGGAGGCGGGCTCCTCCATGGCCGTGAGGGCCATCAGCTGGAGCAGGTGGTTCTGGATGACGTCACGGGCGGCGCCGATGCCGTCGTAGTAGCCGGCGCGGCCCCCGATGCCGATGTCCTCGGCCATCGTGATCTGCACGTGGTCCACGAAGGACCGGTTCCAGATCGGCTCGAACATCTGGTTGGCGAAGCGCAGCGCCAGGATGTTCTGGACGGTCTCCTTGCCCAGGTAGTGGTCGATGCGGAAGACCTGGTCCGGGGCGAAGACCTCCTCGACGGTCGCGTTGAGCTCCTCGGCCGACTTGAGGTCGTGGCCGAAGGGCTTCTCGATGACCGCGCGCCGCCAGGAGCCGCTCGACTGGTCGGCGAGACCGTGCTTCTTCAGCTGCCGGATGACCACCGGGAAGGCGGACGGCGGCACGGACAGGTAGAAGGCGAAGTTGCCGCCCGTGCCCTGTGCCTTGTCCAGCTCGCCGATCGTCTCGCGCAAACGTTCGAACGAGTCGTCGTCGTCGAAGGTGCCCTGGACGAAGCGCATCCCCTGGACGAGCTGCTGCCAGACCTCCTCACGGAACGGCGTACGGGCGTGTTCCTTGACGGAGTCGTGCACCTCCTGGGCGAAGTCCTCGTTCGCCCACTCACGGCGCGCGAAGCCGACCAGGGAGAAGCCCGGCGGCAGCAGACCGCGGTTGGCAAGGTCATAAACGGCAGGCATGAGCTTTTTACGGGACAAATCGCCCGTGACCCCGAAGATGACGAGGCCCGACGGCCCCGCGATACGCGGGAGCCGTCGGTCCGCCGGGTCACGCAGCGGATTGCTGCTTGACAAGATTTCAGCCCTCCGAGGGGGCGAGGCGCTCGAGCTCTGCCTCGGTCGACTTGAGCAGGTCGTTCCAGGACGCCTCGAACTTCTCGACGCCCTCGTCCTCCAGGAGCTGGACCACGTCGTCGTACGAGATCCCGAGCTTCTCGACCGCTTCGAGCTCGGCACGGGACTGCTCGTACGTACCGGCGATCGTGTTGCCGGTGATCTTGCCGTGGTCCTCGGCGGCGGCCAGGGTCGCCTCCGGCATGGTGTTCACCGTGTTCGGCGCGACCAGGTCGTCGACGTACAGGGTGTCCTTGTAGGCCTTGTCCTTGACGCCGGTCGAGGCCCACAGCGGACGCTGCTTGTTGGCCTGCGCCTTGTCGAGGGCGGCCCAGCGGTCCGAGGAGAAGACCTCCTCGTACGCCTCGTAGGCCAGTCGCGCGTTGGCGAGACCCGCCTTGCCGCGGGCGGCCTTCGCCTCGGGGGTGCCCAGGGCGTCCAGCCGCTTGTCGATCTCGGTGTCCACGCGGGACACGAAGAACGACGCCACGGAGTGGATGCCGGACAGGTCGATCCCGGCGGCCTTGGCCTTCTCCAGGCCCGCGAGGTAGGCGTCCATGACCTCGCGGTAGCGCTCCAGCGAGAAGATCAGCGTGACGTTGACGCTGATGCCCCGGCCGATCGTCTCGGTGATCGCGGGCAGGCCCGCCTTGGTCGCCGGGATCTTGATGAGCGTGTTCGGACGGTCGACGAGCCAGGCCAGCTGCTTGGCCTCGGCGACGGTCGCCTGGGTGTTGTGCGCCAGGCGCGGGTCGACCTCGATGGAGACCCGGCCGTCCTGGCCCTGCGTGGAGTCGTAGACCGGGCGCAGGATGTCGGCGGCGTCACGGACGTCCGCCGTCGTGATCATGCGGATGGCCTCTTCGACGGTGACCTTGCGGGCGGCGAGGTCACTGAGCTGCTGCTCGTAACCGTCACCGCTGCTGATCGCCTTCTGGAAGATCGACGGGTTGGTGGTGACGCCCACGACGTGCTGCTGGTCGATCAGTTCGGCGAGGTTGCCGGACGTGATCCGCTTGCGCGACAGGTCGTCCAGCCAGATCGCGACGCCTTCCTCGGAGAGGCGCTTCAGTGCGTCTGTCATGGAAAATGCATCTCCTACGTGTCGTATGTCAGCGTCAGCGCTGGGCTGCGGCGATCGATTCCCGGGCGACGTTCGCGACGTTCTCGGCAGTGAACCCGAACTCCTGGAAGAGCACCTTGCCGTCGGCCGAAGCACCGAAGTGCTCCAGGGAAACGATGCGGCCGGCGTCCCCCACGTACTTGTGCCAGGTGAGACCGATACCGGCCTCGACCGCGACCCGTGCCTTCACGCTCGGCGGCAGGACGCTGTCCCGGTACCCCTGGTCCTGCTCCTCGAACCACTCCACGGAGGGCATGGACACGACCCTGGTCGGGGTGCCCGCGGCCTCCAGCTGCTCACGTGCGTCGACGGCCACGTGCACCTCGGAACCGGTCGCGATGAGAACGACCTCCGGGGTCCCGGTGGACGCCTCGAAGAGCACGTAACCACCCTTCGCCGCATCCTCGTTGGCCTCGTACGTCGGTACGCCCTGGCGGGTCAGCGCGAGGCCGTGCGGGGCACCCTTGCCGAAGACCTTGGTGTAGCGCCTGAGGATCTCGCGCCAGGCGATCGCGGTCTCGTTGGCGTCCGCCGGACGGACGACGTTGAGGCCCGGAATGGCGCGCAGGGAGGCGAGGTGCTCGACCGGCTGGTGCGTCGGACCGTCCTCGCCCAGACCGATGGAGTCGTGGGTCCACACGTACGTCACCGGCAGGTGCATCAGCGCGGACAGGCGGACCGCGTTGCGCATGTAGTCGGAGAACACCAGGAAGGTGCCGCCGTAGATACGGGTGTTGCCGTGCAGCGCGATGCCGTTCATCTCCGCGGCCATCGAGTGCTCACGGATACCGAAGTGGATCGTGCGCCCGTACGGGTTCGCCTCAGGCAGCGGGTTGTCCGCCGGGAGGAACGACGAGGTCTTGTCGATCGTCGTGTTGTTCGAGCCCGCCAGGTCGGCCGAGCCGCCCCACAGCTCGGGGATGACCGCGCCGAGCGCCTGGAGCACCTTGCCGGAGGCCGCACGCGTGGCGACGCCCTTGCCCGCCTCGAAGACCGGGAGCTTCTCCTCCCAGCCGGTGGGCAGCTCGGTCGCGGCGATGCGGTCGAACTCGGCGGCACGCTCGGCGTTGCCGTTGCGCCACTCCTGGAACGACTTCTCCCACTCCGCCTTGGCCTGACGGCCGCGCTCGCCCAGCGCGCGCGTGTGGGTGATGACCTCGTCGGAGACCTCGAAGGCCTTCTCCGGGTCGAAGCCCAGCACCCGCTTGGTGGCCGCGACCTCGTCGTCGCCGAGCGCCGAGCCGTGCGCGGCCTCGGTGTTCTGCGCGTTCGGAGCGGGCCAGGCGATGATCGAGCGCATCGCGATGAACGACGGCTTGTCGGTCACCAGCTTCGCGGCCTCGATCGCGTCGTAGAGCGCGTGCGGGTCGAGGTCGCCGTCCGGCTTCGGGGCCACGCGCTGCACGTGCCAGCCGTACGCCTCGTAGCGCTTGACGGTGTCCTCGGAGACGGCAGTCTCGGTGTCGCCCTCGATCGAGATGTGGTTGTCGTCCCACAGCAGGACCAGGTTGCCGAGCTGCTGGTGGCCGGCCATGGAGGACGCCTCCGCGGAGATGCCCTCCTGGAGGCAGCCGTCACCGGCGATCGCGTAGATGAAGTGGTCGAACGGGGAGGTGCCGGGGGCCGCCTCCGGGTCGAACAGGCCACGCTCGTAGCGGGCGGCCATGGCCATGCCCACCGCGTTGGCGACACCCTGGCCGAGGGGGCCGGTGGTGGTCTCCACACCGGGGGTGTGCCCGTACTCCGGGTGGCCCGGGGTGCGGGAGCCCCACGTCCTGAAGGACTTCAGGTCGTCCAGCTCAAGACCGAAGCCGGCCAGGTAGAGCTGGGTGTAGAGGGTCAGGGACGAATGACCGGCAGACAGCACGAAGCGGTCGCGGCCGGTCCAGTCGGGGTCCGCCGGGTCGTGCCGCATCACCTTCTGAAAGAGGGTGTAGGCGGCGGGCGCCAGGCTCATCGCCGTACCCGGATGGCCGTTGCCGACCTTCTGTACGGCGTCGGCGGCCAGGATGCGGGCGGTGTCGACGGCCCGCTGGTCCAATTCGGTCCACTCGAGGTCTGTTGTGGTCGGCTTGGTGCTCACCCTGGGTCAGGGCTCCTCTCCACATGTTCCACATGTCGAATGCCGGTGCACGTCGCGCCCACCGGCTCGCTGTCGAGCCTACCCCCGTAGGAACGCGCATTTTTTCGAGTCATTCCAGACTGCCGGGACTCTCCCTCTTCCGCCTCCCGACCGGCGCGTTCCGTGTTCGGCAAGTGAATACGGAGCCGCTCATCCGACTGCTCAACGCAATGCCGATCAGTCCTGCGCGGAGGCCTTTCAACACGACCCGACCCCCGCGAAGGCCGGGGTCTGGGCAACGTCTACAGTGGCGTGGTACGCGCGAGCCTTTACCGGGAGTTCACACCCGGAGCTCGCTGAAATGTCTCTGTCAGGGGTGTGCGTGACGGCCGTTGAATCCCGTCCTGCGGGAGTGCTCGGGACGAGTCAGGGCGCGAAGCGGGGCACGAACCACCGGCCGTTCTGGGCTCGGGTCAAGGCGTTCGTCGCTCTCACCAAGCCGCGGATCATCGAGCTGCTGCTGATCACCACCGTTCCGGTGATGTTCCTCGCGCAGCAGGGTGTGCCCGATCTGAAGCTGGTGCTCCTCACCTGCGTCGGCGGCTACCTCTCCGCGGGCGGTGCCAACGCCCTGAACATGTACATCGACCGTGACATCGACGCGCTCATGGAGCGCACCGCACAGCGTCCACTGGTCACCGGCATGGTCAGCCCACGCGAGTGCCTCGCCTTCGGCATCACGCTCGCGATCGTCTCGACGCTGCTGTTCGGATTCGCCGTCAACTGGCTGTCCGCGTGGCTGTCGCTCGGAGCGCTCCTCTTCTACGTCGTCGTCTACACGATGATCCTCAAACGCCGTACCTCGCAGAACATCGTGTGGGGCGGTATCGCCGGCTGTCTTCCGGTACTCATCGGCTGGTCGTCCGTCACGAACTCCATGTCGTGGGCGCCGATCATCCTCTTCCTCGTCATGTTCTTCTGGACGCCGCCGCACTACTGGCCGCTCTCCATGAAGGTCAAGGCGGACTACGCGCGCGTGGGCGTTCCGATGCTGCCCGTCATCGCCTCCAACAAGGTCGTCGCGCGGCAGATCGTCCTCTACAGCTGGGCCATGGTCGCCGTCTCCCTGCTCCTGACGCCGCTCGGTTACACGGGCTGGTTCTACACGGTCGTCGCCCTCGTGACCGGCGGCTTCTGGCTCTGGGAGGCCCACGGCCTGCAGACCCGCGCGAAGGACGGCGCCGTGGGCGCCAAGCTGAAGGAGATGCGGCTCTTCCACTGGTCCATCACCTACGTGTCGCTGCTGTTCGTGGCGGTGGCCGTGGACCCGTTCCTCCGCTGACGCGAGTGGCCAACCCCACGCACCACCCCCGTCGCCGGTGGATCTACCCGTCGGTAGCATCCAGGTATGGCAGACACCCAGCAGGTTGACGAGGGCGCCGGCGCGAAGCAGGACGCCAAGGCCGAGCGCCGGGCGGCGAAGCTCGCCAAGCAGATCTCCTCCTTCGCGCAGGCCCACGGCGGCGCCGAGGGGCAGATCGCGTACATCGGCCAGAAGGGCGCGCGGATCGTCCTGGTCGGCGAGGACGGCGGCTGGGGCGACCTCGTGGCCCCCACCTTCGCCATCGCCGAACAGGCCGTGAAGAAGTCCGGCATCACCACCCACGACGACTTCGACGGCGAGTTCGCGAACAAGGTCAAAACGGGCCCGTACGAGTGGACCCGCATGGCAGGAATCCAACTGGGCGGCCCAAGCAACACCTGACCTGACCCCCTCCAGGGGCACTGACCCGGGCCCCTCCAGAGGTATGACCTGGTCCCCTCCAGAGGCGCCGACCCGGTCCCCTCCAGAGGTATGACCTGCGCCCCTCCAGAGGCGCTGACCTGGTCCCCCTCAGGGGCGCGAGGAACCGCGCACCCAGCCACATCAGACCCGCACCTAGGACAAGCGGCACCCTCACCCCGCAGCCCTCCACCCCGCACCCCACCCCAAAACCCGCGGAGCGCTTCGCACGGGGTGTGCCCGCCCAACACCTGAAACCCGGTTCACCCGTTAGGCCCTTCAATAAAGGCAGGGCCCATTCGCGGGGAGTCCGGATGATCGAAACGCCGTCGCTGGTGGATCAGTACTGCCACGGCGTGCTGCGGACGGAGCTGGGTCTCGGCACCTTCGAGGCCCACCTCGCCCGGGGCGAGGGCCCGCCCGCCGCAGGGACCACGTTCTTCGACACACAGACCGGTTTCGCCGTACGCCGCTGGTGTCCGCCCCTGCTGGGCCTCGAGCCCCACTGTCCGCCCGCCCGCTACCTCGCCCGACGCCGGGAACTCGGTGTCCTGGAGGCGGGGCGCAGGCTGCTGCGGGGGAGCGGGATCACTACCTACTTGGTCGACACCGGTCTGCCGGGCGATCTGACGGGGCCCGGCGAGATGGCCTCCACGGGAGCCGCGCGCGCCCACGAGATCGTCCGCCTGGAGCCGCTCGCCGAGCAGGTCGCCGACACCTCGGGCACCGTCGAGTCGTTCCTCGCCAACCTCGCCGAATCGGTGCACGGGGCGGCCGCGAGCGCCGTGGCCTTCACCTCGGTGGCGGGCTTACGCCACGGGCTGGCGCTCGCGCCCGAACCGCCCGGCCCCGGAGAGGTGCGCGGCGCGGCGGCGCGGTGGCTGGCCGGGCGCCGGGTGGGCGGCGAACTGAGCGATCCGGTGCTGCTCAGGCATCTGCTGTGGATCGCGGTCGCCTCGGGCCTGCCGCTCCAGCTGCACGCGGGGCTCGGCGAGCCCGGCCTGCGCATCGACCGCAACGACCCGGTCCTGCTCACCGACTTCGCCCGCGCGACGGCCGGCCTCGGCACCGACCTGGTCCTGCTGCACGGCTACCCGTACCACCGCCACGCGGCGCATCTCGCCGGGGTCTTCCCGCATGTGTACGCCGATCTGGGCGCCGCCCTCGTCCGCACCGGGGCCCGCGCGTCCGCCGTCCTCTCCGAGATCCTGGAGCTCGCCCCCTTCGGCAAGCTCCTCTTCTCCAGCGGCGCACATGGTCTGCCCGAACTCCATGTGGTCGGAGCACGTCTCTTCCGCGAGGCGCTCGCCAAGGTGCTCGGTACCTGGGTGGCCGAGGGCGCCTGGTCGCTGACCGACGCGCAGCGGGTGGCGGGGCTGATCGCGGCGGGGAACGCGCGACGGGTGTACGGGGTGGAGTGAGACGGGTGTACCGGGTGGGGCGAGCTGTACAGACTGTGCGTATGACACGCAGCGACGCGACCGACCGGCTCCTCGACCGCTTCCGCACCGAACTGCGCGATCTCGCCCCCGCCGCCGTATGGGCCCACGGCTCGCTCGGCGGGGGCGACTACCGGGAGGGCATCAGCGACCTGGATCTCATCGTGGTCCTGGACGGTCCGATCAAGGCGAGGACGCTCTGGAAGGTGGCCCGGCTGCATGCCCGCCTGCGCGCCGAACCGCTCGTGGCCAAGCTGCACTGCAGCTACCTGACACGCGACACGGTCGACGGCGCGGAGCGGCGGCACCTCACGTGGGCGCATCAGCAGCTCTTCAAACGGACGGTCACACCGGTGACCCGGCGCGAGCTGCACACCTTCGGGCTGGTCCTGGAGGGGGAGCCGCCCGGGCGTCTGCTGCCGCCGGTGACGGACGACGAGCTGGCCGGGTTCGTCGTACGGGACCAGCGGGACTTCTGGCGCCGGCAGGTGGACCGGACCGACAACTGGACCCAGGACGTCTGGGTCGACCTGGGACTGGTCACCTACGCCCGTGCCACGGTCACCCTGAAGGACGGGCGCCTGATCACCAAGCGCGAGGCCCTCGATCTGCTGCCCGGTCTCGGCGCACCCGACGAACTGGTCGCGGACGTCAGAGGGCGACGCTACGAGGAGCCGACGGCACCGGCCCAGGAGTGGACGGCCCGCAGGTCGGAGCTGACCCGCGGCTACCTCGGCCCGGCGATCGACCGTCTGGTGGCCGCGTACGAATGATCTGCGCGTGCCTCACGTGGCGTGCGCGGGACCTGCGCGTGCCTCACGTGACGCGCGACCACGTCACCCGCGGGGCCGTCACGCGCGTGTGAGCGACGACTGTGTCGACTGGGCGGGCAGGTCCGCCACGACCTCCGGCCGTTCCCGCAGTGCCAGCAGGACGCGGAGGGTGGCGATCCACACCAGGCAGGAGCCGAACATGTGGAGGCCGACCAGGACCTCCGGAAGGTCGGTGAAGTACTGGACGTACCCGATGCCGCCCTGGGCGAGGAGCACCAGGAAGAGGTCGCGGGTGCGGTGCAGGGGACCCTTGGGCGCGTCGACGGCCCTCAGGACGAACCACAGGGCGAAGGTCATCGTCACCACGATCCAGGCCAGCACGGCATGCAGCTTGGTGACGTTCTCCCAGTTCAGCGGGATGCGCTCGACCTCGCTGGAGTCGCCCGCGTGCGGACCCGCGCCGGTGACGACCGTACCCACCGCGATCAGCAGCACGGTGACGGCGACGAGGATCCACGCCATCTGCTGCACCGGCTTGCCGACCAGCGGACGCGGAGCGTCGTCGCCCTCGCGGGTGCGCTGCCACATCACCGTGGCGACGGCGATCAGGGCGGTGGAGAGCAGGAAGTGAGCGGCGACCGTGTACGGGTTGAGGCCCACCAGGACGACGACGCCGCCGAGGACCGCGTTGCCCATGACGACCCAGAACTGCGCCCAGCCGAGCCGGGTGAGGCTGCGCCGGTAGGGCTTCTGCGAGCGCGCGGCGATGATCGCCCAGCCGACCGCGGCACACAGGACGTACGTCAGCATGCGGTTGCCGAACTCGATCACGCCGTGCACGCCCATCGCGCTCGTCGTGGTGAGCGAGTCGTCGGTGCACTTGGGCCAGGTCGGGCAGCCGAGGCCCGAGCCGGTCAGCCGGACGGCGCCTCCGGTCACCACGATCAGTACCGCCATGACGAGCGCGGCGAGGGCGGCGCGCTGGACCGTCCGGGGCGACGGGGTCCAGCGTTCGGCGATGAAGGCGAGCGGGTTGCGCACGGCTTGGGCGGCATCGGCTCGGGTCACGTTTGGCACGGGCTCCATCGTAGGGGGCAGCTTGTGCACGCTTTCACGAGCCCCCTCCCCGCGTCGGTCGCCGGCCGTCGCCCGGTCACTCCCAGCGGAAGAACTTCCCGGCGGCCGCGAGGCCCACGACCGCCCATACGGCGAGGATCCCGAGGTTCCCCCACGGCATGCCCGCCCCGTGCTGGAGCACGTCCCGCAGGCCCTCCGACAGCGCCGAGATCGGCAGCAGGCCGAGCAGGTCCTGGGCCGCGTCCGGGAACTTGTCCAGCGGGACGACGACCCCGCCGCCCACGAGCAGCAGCAGGAAGACCAGGTTCGCGGCGGCCAGCGTGGCCTCCGCCTTCAGCGTGCCCGCCATGAGCAGGCCGAGGCCCGAGAAGGCCGCCGTACCCAGGATCAGGAGCAGCAGCACGGCGAGCGGATTGCCCTCCGGCGACCAGCCGAGGGCCAGGGCGATCACCGTGACGAGGAGCACCTGGAGGACCTCGGTGACCAGGACGGAGAGGGTCTTGGCCGCCATCAGCCCCCAGCGGGGCAGCGGCGAGGCGGCGAGCCGCTTCAGCACGCCGTAGCGCCGCTCGAAGCCCGTGGCGATCGCCTGGCCGGTGAACGCCGTCGACATCACGGCGAGCGCGAGAATGCCGGGCGCGAGGAAGTCGACCGCCTTTCCCTCGCCCGTGTCGACGATGTCCACCGCGCTGAACAGCACCAGCAGCAGTGTCGGGATGATCACCGTCAGAAGCAGCTGCTCGCCGTTGCGCAGCAGCATCTTCGTCTCCAGCGCCGCCTGCGCCGCGATCATGCGGGGGAGCGGGGCGGCTCCCGGCCGCGGCGCGTACATGCCCGTGCCCTCGCCCGTCGTCCGGGCGTCCGTTCCCGCGGTCATCCGCGCAGCTCCTTACCGGTGAGCTCCAAGAAGACGTCCTCCAGGGTGTGCCGCTCCACCGAGATCTTCTCCGGCATCACCCCGTGCTGGGCGCACCAGGTGGTGACGGTCGCGAGGAGCTGCGGGTCGACCTTGCCGCCCACGCGGTACGAGCCCGGCGTCAGCTCGGCCGCCGTGCAGTCCGCCGGGAGGGCCTTGAGGAGGGAGGCCACGTCGAGGCCGGGGCGGCCGGAGAAGCGCAGGGTGTTCTCGGCGCCGCCGCGGCACAGCTCCTCGGGGGTGCCCTTCGCTATGACCCGGCCCGCGTCGATGATCGCCACGTCGTCGGCGAGCTGCTCGGCCTCGTCCATGTAGTGCGTGGTGAGGATGACCGAGACGCCGTCGGCGCGCAGATCGCGTACGAGGTCCCAGGTGGCCCGGCGGGCCTGCGGGTCGAGCCCCGCGGTCGGCTCGTCCAGGAAGACCAGTTCGGGGCGGCCGACCACGGCCATGGCGAGCGCGAGGCGCTGCTGCTGGCCGCCGGAGAGCCGCCGGTACGTCGTGCGGCCGCAGCTGCCGAGGCCCAGGCGCTCCATGAGGGCGTCCACGTCCAGCGGGTGCGCGTGCAGTTTGGCCACGTGGCGGAGCATCTCGTCGGCGCGGGCGCCGGAGTAGACACCGCCGGACTGGAGCATCACGCCGATGCGGGGGCGCAGCGCGGAGGCCTCGCGCACCGGGTCGAGGCCCAGCACCCGGACCGTCCCGGAGTCCGGCCTGCGATACCCCTCGCAGGTCTCGACGGTGGTCGTCTTGCCGGCGCCGTTGGGCCCGAGGACGGCGGTGATGCCCGCCCGGGCCACCAGATCCAGGCCGTCCACCGCGGTTTTCCTGCCGTACCGCTTCACCAGGCCACTGACCTGGACGACGGTCTCACTACGCATGGGCGGCCTCACTTCGCATGAGCGCCAAGTCTAGGGACGGCCGGGCGGAGCACGGAGGGCGGGTCGAGTCACGAGCGGCGTGAGGCGGGCGCGTCGTCGGTGACCCACTCCTCGCGTGAACGGTGCGTCTGAAGCCACCGCTCCGCGTACGCCACCGCGTCGGCCACGGGGAACAGCCGGGTGTCGGCCGCGCCCACCAGCCCCCGTACGACGGGACGGTCCCGTTCGAAGTCGGCGCCCAGTTCGTCGAACCGCTCCGAGCTGATCGACACCTCGGTCACGACCTCCCAGCGGGAACCCTCGGGCGTACGGACCGGCCGTCCCACCTCGACACGCGGTGAGGGGATCCGGTATTCGGCGAGGTGGAAGCCGGTGCAGGAGTCGTAGCCCGCGCCGAGCAGCAGGACGCGGGCGCCCATGGCCTCCAGGCGGGCCAGCGGGCTGCGCTCGCCGAGGCGGCAGTCCGGGGCGTGGTCCTCGACGATCTTCGCCGCGCGCGGCCCGATCGCCGCGAACGAGGTCTGCGGGTGCGCGCTGCGCAGGGCGCCCGGCCAGGTGCGTACGGTCTCCGGGACCACGCCCACCCCTCGTGTGGGCGTAACGAGCGGGTCGTATCCGGGCATCGTGTCGCGGATCGTCTCCCACCAGGCCTCGGGCACGGGCGGGGCGGTCCACAGGGCGGGGTCGGAGAGGCCGCCGGACTGGGTGGGGACCACGAGCGTGCCGTCCGGACCGAGCGCGTCGAGCAGTCCTTCGACGACTGCGACCGAGCCGCCGTTGACCCATCCGAGGGAGCGCAGCGACGAGTGTGCGAGGAGGGTCTCGCCGGGGCGTACGCCGAGCGCGCGCAGGTCCTCCGCGAGGGTGGCGCGGGTGACTAGAGGGCCGGTCGGAGGGGGTGTCGGCATGGTTCGGGAGTCTCCCCGACAACCCCGCGCGCTGCCACCGAATTGATCGATCAAAGATCATTCCCGCAGGTCAGATTAGGTTTACCTAAGTGATGCACCGCACCCCTCGCGGCGTGGACGCGGCTTGTCAGTCTCTGAGGAATTACGCAACAATGGCGTTGTGAAAAACGTTGGCGAGGCCCCGCAGGAGGAACTCGCGACCGGTGAGCGCTCGACGCGCAACCGGGTCGCGCGGTCCATCCTGGACCACGGCCCGTCGACCGTGACCGACCTCGCGGGGCGGCTGGGCCTCACCCAGGCCGCCGTGCGACGGCACCTGGACGCGCTCGTCTCGGACGACGTGGTGGAGGCCCGCGAACAGCGGGTCTACGGCGCTCGTACGCGCGGGCGGCCCGCCAAGGTGTTCGCCCTGACCGACTGCGGCCGGGACGCCTTCGACCAGTCCTACGACAAGCTCGCCGCCGACGCCCTGCGCTGGATCGCGGAGCGCGAGGGCGGGGACGAGGCCGTCGTGGCCTTCGCCCGCGCCAGGATGGCGGCCCAGGCCGACACGTACCGCAAGGCCGTCGAGGCCGCCGCCCCCGAAAAGCGCGCCGAAGCGCTGGCCAAGGCCCTGAGCGCGGACGGGTACGCTGCTACGGCGCGCAGCGCACCGGTCGGCGAGCAGCTCTGCCAGCACCACTGCCCGGTCGCCCATGTCGCCGAACAGTTCCCGCAGCTCTGCGAGGCGGAGACAGAGATCTTCTCCCAGTTGCTCGGCACGCATGTCCAGCGGCTGGCCACCATCGCCCACGGCGACGGTGTCTGCACCACCTTCATCCCAAAGATTTCCAAGCACGATTTTCACGGCCATGACGCATCTGCAAGTACCGCCGGGAGGAACCCCGCATGACGCTCCCCATTGAGGAGACTGCCCACCCCGAGCTCGAGGGTCTGGGTACGTACGAATACGGCTGGGCCGACTCCGACGTGGCCGGTGCCTCTGCCAAGCGCGGCATCAACGAGGACGTCGTCCGGGACATCTCTTCGAAGAAGAGCGAGCCGGAGTGGATGACCAAGCTCCGCCTCAAGGGCCTGCGCCTCTTCGAGAAGAAGCCCATGCCGAACTGGGGCTCGGACCTGTCGGGCATCGACTTCGACAACATCAAGTACTTCGTGCGCTCCACGGAGAAGCAGGCGGAGTCCTGGGAGGACCTGCCCGAGGACATCAAGAACACGTACGACAAGCTCGGCATCCCCGAGGCGGAGAAGCAGCGCCTCGTCGCCGGTGTCGCGGCCCAGTACGAGTCCGAGGTCGTCTACCACCAGATCCGTGAGGACCTGGAGGAGCAGGGCGTCATCTTCCTGGACACCGACACCGCCCTGAAGGAGCACCCGGAGCTCTTCAAGGAGTACTTCGGCACGGTCATCCCGGTCGGCGACAACAAGTTCGCGTCGCTGAACACCGCGGTGTGGTCCGGCGGCTCCTTCATCTACGTGCCGAAGGGCGTGCACGTCGAGATCCCGCTCCAGGCCTACTTCCGTATCAACACGGAGAACATGGGCCAGTTCGAGCGGACGCTGATCATCGTCGACGAGGACGCCTACGTCCACTACGTCGAGGGCTGCACGGCGCCGATCTACAAGAGCGACTCCCTGCACTCCGCGGTCGTCGAGATCATCGTGAAGAAGGGCGCCCGCTGCCGCTACACGACGATCCAGAACTGGTCGAACAACGTCTACAACCTGGTCACCAAGCGCGCCGTGGCCTACGAGGGCGCGACCATGGAGTGGGTCGACGGCAACATCGGCTCCAAGGTCACCATGAAGTACCCGGCCGTCTACCTGATGGGCGAGCACGCCAAGGGCGAGACCCTGTCCATCGCCTTCGCGGGCGAGGGCCAGCACCAGGACGCCGGCTCCAAGATGGTCCACATGGCGCCGAACACCTCCTCCAACATCGTGTCCAAGTCCGTGGCACGTGGTGGCGGCCGTACGTCCTACCGCGGTCTCGTCGAGATCGGCGAGGGCGCCCACGGTTCCAAGTCGAACGTGCTCTGCGACGCGCTGCTCGTCGACACCATCTCCCGCTCCGACACGTACCCCTACGTGGACGTCCGCGAGGACGACGTGTCCATGGGCCACGAGGCCACCGTCTCCAAGGTCAGTGACGACCAGCTCTTCTACCTGATGAGCCGCGGCATGACCGAGTTCGAGGCGATGGCGATGATCGTGCGCGGCTTCGTCGAGCCCATCGCGAAGGAGCTGCCCATGGAGTACGCCCTTGAGCTCAACCGGCTGATCGAGCTGCAGATGGAGGGCGCGGTCGGCTGACGCACCCTTGCGTCCAGGCAGCAGGCGGCGCGTCTTGAGGGACGAGCCGAGGATCGTAATAGAAAGCGAGCACTACGACAGCCATGGCTGAGGCTCAGAACTCCACGGTGGGGTCTTCCACCACCGCCGGATCGATCGCGGTGGCCGCCGAGTCGACCGTCGCCACGCGCATGAGCGCGCCCCCGTCCTTCGACGTGGCGGACTTCCCGGTCCCCCACGGCCGCGAGGAGGAGTGGCGGTTCACCCCGCTGGAGCGCCTGCGCGGGCTGCACGACGGCACCGCGGTCGCGACCGGCGTCGGCGTGAAGGTCGCCATCGACGCGCCCGAGGGCGTCACTGTCGAGACCGTCGGCCGTGACGACGCCCGGCTCGGCAAGGCGGGCACCCCGGTGGACCGCGTCGCCGCCCAGGCGTACTCGGCCTTCGAGCAGGCCGGTGTGATCACCGTCCCCAAGGAGACGGTCCTCACCGAGCCGATCCGCATCGCCGTGCACGGCGAGGGCGGCGTCGCCTACGGCCACCAGGTCGTGGAGCTCGGAGCCTTCGCCGAGGCCGTCGTCGTCATCGACCACACCGGTGACGCCGTGCTCGCCGCCAACGTCGACTACGTCCTCGGTGACGGCGCCAGGCTCACCGTGGTCTCCGTCCAGGACTGGGACGACAAGGCGGTCCACGTCGGCCAGCACAACGCGCTGATCGGCCGGGACGCCACCTTCAAGTCCTTCGTGGTCACCTTCGGCGGCGATCTCGTACGCCTCCACCCGCGGGTCGCCTACGCCGGCCCCGGCGGCGAGGCCGAGCTCTTCGGCCTGTACTTCACGGACGCCGGCCAGCACCAGGAGCACCGCCTCCTGGTCGACCACAACGCCCCGCACTGCAAGTCGAACGTGGCCTACAAGGGCGCGCTCCAGGGCGACGGCGCCCACGCGGTGTGGATCGGCGACGTCCTCATCGAGGCCACGGCCGAGGGCACGGACACCTACGAGATGAACCGGAACCTGGTTCTGACCGACGGCGCCCGCGTCGACTCCGTGCCGAACCTGGAGATCGAGACCGGCGAGATCGTCGGCGCCGGCCACGCCTCGGCGACCGGCCGCTTCGACGACGAGCAGCTCTTCTACCTGATGGCCCGCGGCATCCCGGCCGACGAGGCCCGCCGTCTGGTGGTCCGAGGCTTCTTCGCCGAACTGGTCCAGCAGATCCGCGTCGACGACATCCAGGAGCGCCTTCTCGCCAGGATCGACGAGGAGCTGGAGGCGTCGGTCTGATGACTGCCTCGTCGACATTCGTACGCGCCTGTGGGCTGGGCGAGCTGGAGGACGACACCCCCAAGAGGGTGGAGCTCGACGGCACGCCGGTCTCGGTCGTGAAGACCGAGGGGGAGGTGTTCGCGATCAACGACATCTGCTCGCACGCGAACGTCTCGCTCTCCGAGGGCGAGGTGGAGGACTGTCAGATCGAGTGCTGGCTGCACGGCTCCGCGTTCGACCTCCGCACCGGCAAACCGTCCGGCCTGCCCGCGACGCGCCCCGTCCCCGTATACCCCGTAAAGATCGAAGGGGACGACGTGCTCGTCTCCCTCACCCAGGAGTCCTGAGGAACCCATGGCAACGCTTGAAATCCACGACCTGCACGTCACCGTCGAGGCCGACAACGCCACGAAGGAGATCCTCAAGGGCGTCGACCTCACCGTGAAGCAGGGCGAGACCCACGCCATCATGGGCCCGAACGGCTCCGGCAAGTCGACGCTCGCCTACTCGCTCGCTGGTCACCCCAAGTACACGATCACCGGCGGCACCGTCACCCTCGACGGCGAGGACGTCCTGGAGATGTCCGTCGACGAGCGCGCCCGCGCCGGCCTGTTCCTCGCGATGCAGTACCCGGTCGAGGTCCCCGGCGTCTCGGTGTCCAACTTCCTCCGTACGTCCGCCACGGCGATCCGCGGCGAGGCCCCCAAGCTGCGCACCTGGGTGAAGGAGGTCAAGGGGGCCATGGAGCGCCTCAACATGGACCCGGCCTTCGCCGAGCGCAACGTGAACGAGGGCTTCTCCGGCGGCGAGAAGAAGCGCCACGAGATCCTTCAGCTGGAGCTCCTCAAGCCGAAGATCGCGATCCTCGACGAGACCGACTCCGGCCTGGACGTCGACGCCCTGCGCGTCGTCTCCGAGGGCGTCAACCGGGTCCGCGAGTCGGGCGAGGTCGGCACCCTGCTGATCACGCACTACACGCGCATCCTGCGCTACATCAAGCCCGACCACGTGCACGTGTTCGCGAACGGCCGCATCGCCGAGTCGGGCGGCGCGGAGCTCGCCGACCAGCTCGAGGCCGAGGGCTACGACAAGTACGTGAAGGGTGGCGCATCCGCGTGACACAGCTGCCGGGCCTCCTCGACACCGAGGCGATCCGCAAGGACTTCCCCATCCTGGACCGCACGGTCCACGACGGTCAGAAGCTCGTGTACCTGGACAACGCGGCGACCTCGCAGAAGCCGCGCCAGGTACTGGACGCCCTGAACGAGTACTACGAGCGCTACAACGCCAACGTCCACCGCGGTGTGCATGTGCTCGCGGAGGAGGCCACGGCGCTGTACGAGGGTTCGCGCGACAAGGTCGCCGCGTTCATCAACGCGCCGAGCCGCGACGAGGTGATCTTCACGAAGAACGCCTCCGAGTCGCTCAACCTCGTGGCCAACATGCTCGGCTGGGCCGACGAGCCCTACCGCGTGGACCACGAGACCGAGATCGTCATCACGGAGATGGAGCACCACTCCAACATCGTGCCGTGGCAGCTGCTCGCGCAGCGCACGGGCGCGAAGCTGAAGTGGTTCGGCCTCACCGACGACGGCCGGCTCGACCTGTCCAACATCGACGAGATCATCACCGAGAAGACGAAGATCGTCTCCTTCGTGCTTGTGTCGAACATCCTGGGCACGGTCAACCCGGTCGAGGCGATAGTGCGCCGTGCGCAGGAGGTCGGCGCGCTGGTCTGCATCGACGCCTCGCAGGCCGCCCCGCACATGCCGATGGACGTACAGGCCCTGCAGGCCGACTTCGTGGCCTTCACCGGCCACAAGATGTGCGGCCCGACCGGTATCGGCGTTCTCTGGGGCCGTCAGGAGCTCCTGGAGGACCTGCCTCCGTTCCTCGGCGGCGGTGAGATGATCGAGACGGTGTCGATGCACTCGTCGACGTACGCTCCCGCTCCGCACAAGTTCGAGGCGGGTACCCCGCCGATCGCGCAGGCGGTCGGTCTGGGTGCGGCCATCGACTATCTGAGCGCGATCGGCATGGACAAGATCCTCGCCCATGAGCACGCGCTCACCGAGTACGCGGTGAAGAGGCTCGGCGAGGTGCCGGACCTGCGGATCATCGGCCCGACGACGGCCGAGGACCGCGGCGCGGCGATCTCGTTCACGCTGGGTGACATCCACCCGCACGACGTGGGCCAGGTTCTCGACGAGCAGGGCATCGCGGTGCGCGTGGGTCACCACTGCGCGCGGCCCGTCTGCCTGCGGTACGGAATTCCTGCGACCACACGAGCGTCGTTCTATCTGTACTCCACGCCGACCGAGATCGACGCTCTGGTCGACGGCCTGGAGCACGTACGGAACTTCTTCGGCTGAGGAGCTGGCTGAGTCGTGAGGCTTGATTCGATGTACCAGGAAGTCATCCTGGACCACTACAAGCACCCCCACGGGCGCGGTCTTCGAGATGGCGACGCCGAGGTGCACCACGTCAACCCGACGTGCGGCGACGAGATCACGCTGCGCGTCAAGTACGACGGCACGAAGATCAGCGACGTCTCGTACGAGGGCCAGGGCTGCTCCATCAGCCAGGCCTCGGCCTCCGTGCTGAACGAGCTGCTCGTCGGCAAGGACCTGGCCGCGGCGCAGAAGATCCAGGAGACCTTCCTGGAGCTGATGCAGTCCAAGGGCCGTATCGAGCCGGACGACGCGATGGAGGAGATCCTCGAGGACGCGGTCGCGTTCGCCGGGGTCTCCAAGTACCCGGCCCGCGTGAAGTGCGCGTTGCTGAGCTGGATGGCCTGGAAGGACGCGACGGCCCAGGCCCTGGGCGAGGCCGACGCCGAAAGGAAGACCGCATGAGCGAGACCATCGAGATGAAACCGGCCTCCGAGGAAGAAGTCCGCGAGGCCCTGTACGACGTAGTCGACCCCGAACTGGGCATCGACGTCGTCAACCTCGGGCTGATCTACGGCATCCACATCGACGACGCGAACATCGCGACGATCGACATGACCCTGACGTCTGCGGCCTGTCCGCTCACCGACGTCATCGAGGACCAGGCCAAGTCCGCCACGGACGGCCTCGTCAACGAGCTCCGCATCAACTGGGTGTGGATGCCGCCGTGGGGCCCCGACAAGATCACGGACGACGGCCGCGACCAGCTTCGCGCGCTGGGCTTCAACGTCTGATTCCGAGTTGTACGAACGCGGCCCCCGGCATGATGCCGGGGGCCGCGTTCGTCTGTCGTCCGGGGCGGAGCCGGGGTCGGCCGACCCCGGCTGCCGGGGAGTCGCTCAGCCCAGGCCCTTCACGAGCCTGAACGCCGAGTCCGCCCGGTAGAGGTGGCTGTTGTCGAACGATTCGAGGCGGACCTCGAAGTTGCGGTGGCGCAGGAAGCGGCCGCGGTAGTTGTACGACTCCAGCATGACCGCGTCGTTGAAGCCCGTCGGGCGGGGGCAGAACGTGGCGTCCTGCTTGAAGAGCTCGGAGCCGTTGTGGCGGTCGGCGCGGAGCCGGAACTGGTAGTGGCGCAGATAGCGGTTGTTGCCCAGGGAGAACGACACACAGCTGGAGTCCGCGATACCGGGGACGACCTTGAAGGTGGCCTCGTCCCTGGTCCGCGACGAGCTGCGGGAGCCCACCTGGTCGAGTCGCACCGAATCGCGCTCGACGCGCCAGTAGCGGTCGGGGTAGTTGACCGCCTGGACGGACTTCCCCGAGGAGGCGGGCTTGGACGCGGGGGGCTTGGCGGAGGAGGACTTGGACGGCCGAGGGGTCGAGTCCGGCTTCGTGCCGCCCTGCTGCTGGGCCTCGGGCGAGGCGGAACCGTCCGCGACGGCCTTGGAGGAATCGGGGGCGGCGAGGCCGCTCTTCCCGCTGGGCGCCGTGGCGGGGGGCGGGCTGGGTATGAGCGGCTCGTCCGCCGAGGAGGTGGTGTTCTTGGTCTTCCCCTTCGCCGAGGTGTCCGGGTCGTCGTCGAGCACGACGACGGCTGTGACGGTGGAGGCGAGAACCGCCACGAGGAGTGCTCCCGCAAGCCAGAGCCTGCGGGTTCCGGGTACGCGTGACTCGTCCAGGGTTTCGCCGGTCTCCCACACCTTCGCGGGGCGGCCGGACGGGTCGGGAGCGGACCCGGGATTTCTTTCAGGCATGCGAGGTTCCCCCAGCGTCGCCCGAGGCGGACGCGGATCGGTCAGGTGGGTCGTGGCACAAGAGGAGGCGTGGGCCGCGGACACGCGTGACGGCTGTGGCCGGGGGATCCGCGTGCGCGACGAGGGGAACATTAGTAGAACTTGTGGCCCCCGCGTAGCGTTTCTGAGAGCGGTTTCTGCCAGGAACGCCGGGGGTTCGGCGGCCAGTTGACGGTGCTCGTCGGGTCCGGGGGTCCGGGGAAAGATAGTTCAAGACTTAAGGATTCGAGATCAGAGGCCCGGAGAGGGACGATCCCGGCGCCCGGGGCGGGGAGTTCGGGCGCCGGGCCGCCGGCTCTCCGGGCGGAGGCGGAGGTTCCTTTCAGGGGCCAACACGTTATGAAAGAGATCGCCTAACGCGTCGCGAAGGCCGACAGGAGCGTGGCGATCCGTTCGCGGGATCCGCCGTTCTGGACCGGGGCCGCCGTGAGCACGTCCAGATGCTGGTAGCCGGGCAGGACCACGGGGTTCTTGTCCGCCGGGATGTGGTCCGCGAGGATCCCGTCGCCCGCGACGAAGGTGATCGTGGGATTCGCGGTCAGACCGCCCGGGTGCGCCATGTTCCGGGCGATCCGCGCGTCGTCGACCAGGGAGAGGTCGGTGACCAGCTTCGTCGGGAAGTAGTCCTCGGTGAAGTCCAGCGGCTGCTCGGAGAGGCTGCGGGCCAGCTCCCCGATGTCCGAGACCTCCTTGGCGGCCGTCGTGAACGGCGTGCCGTCGGCCGAGCGGTGCACCGGGTCGTCCGGCGCGCCGATCCGGTCGAAGTTCCGCCAGGTGTAGAGCGGGCCGGCCGGCTGGTCCGGGATCGCCTTCAGCTCCGTACCGAACAGGGCCGGTGAGCCCTGTACGTCGTTCGAGACCGGGAAGTTCTTGTCCACGAGCCGGCCGCCGTCGAAGAGGCCCACGCTGGTCTGGATGAAGGACAGCGGGGCCGAGTTGTCGTCCATGAAGGCGCCCAGGACCGCCGCGTTGGTGAGCCGGAAGTCGCGGATCGTGGGTTTGCCCGACAGGAAGACGGCCGCGTCCTTGGAGAACATCGTGCGGGACGTCGTCTCGATGTTGGCGTTCGACGGCAGGTCCTCCTGGAGCGTGGACCGGGCGTCGGGCGCGGTGCGCGCGGCGAGGCCGCTGATCGCGAGGACGTTCATGATCTCGGGGTTGATCACCGCGGGCAGCGCGAGGAAGCGGGGCAGGACACCGCTGCGCAGACCGGCCTGTACGACGGTGTAGCCGAGGCCCGTCTCCGGGACCGTGCCCTTGGGCAGCAGGCCGCCGTTGAGGGTGCCCGAAGTGCCGTTCAGGTCATCGAGGTTGGTGGCGATCGTCGTGTCCAGGGCGAAGTAGCCCGCGCACTGGTTGAAGCCCGCGTCCGCCGTCGTCGCGGGGTTCCCGTCGAAGTCCCAGGTGGCGAAGACACCGGTGAGGACGCCGCCGAGCGAGTGTCCGCCGCACATCACCTTCTCCTTGCGGAGCCTCTGGTCGGGCAGTTCGGCGGACAGCAGGTCGTACTGGTCGCGGACCGTGCGCTCCAGACCGACCTCGGCCAGCCAGCCCGTCTGATCGCTCGTCAGGAACCCGTCGAAGGAGCGCCCCTCGACCTTCTCGCCCTCGTAGTAGTAGCCAACAGCCTTGGCGGTGCTGCCCGTTGAGATCCCGGCGTTGTCCTCAAGGCAGTTGGAGCGTCGGTCCAGGGCCCAGAACTCGATGTGCTCGCCCTTCTCGGCCGCCGCCCTCACCGTGTTGCGGGCCACGCTGTCGAAGGCGCCCGCGCCCTCCAGGATGCCGGGCTGGGCGACCAGGATCCGGTCGGCGTCAGCGGACTTCGACGGCCCCTCGGAGGAGCGGTAACGCAGATACGACAGCCGGTCGCAGCGCGCCGGGTGGCTGCCGACCGAGGCGGGCAGCGGGATCCGCACGGAGACCACGGTCTCGGTGATGCCGGCGACCGGGGAGGCCGAGGCCACCGGCGTCTCGGTGCGGGCGGCCTCCGCGCCGGCCGGTGCTCCGTCCGCCGAGGACGTCACGCCGAGCGCGGCCACGCCGAGTGCTCCGGCGGTCAGGGCGCGCAGCCACCGGCCGCGGGGGCGGGGGATTCCTGTGCTCATGGTCTCTCCAACGGGACGACGGCGGGTGCGGGCTGCCGAACAGTAACCAGCGGTAACTCCCGTGTGCCATAAGGAAAATGAGCGAACGAGCACGGTCCGCCGCGCACATTCGCACAGTGGCCCGGTGGCGACCCCCGGGGCTCGAAGGGAGACTTCGGCGTATGGCTGTCTCCCTGTATCAAGTCGTCGTCGACGCCCACGATCTGCCGTCACTGGCCCGCTTCTGGTGCCAGGTCCTCGACTGGCGCGTGCTGTTCGAGGCCGAGGACGAGATCGTCATCGGGGCAGACCCGAGCGCCCTGCCCGGCATCTGCTTCGTCCCGGTCGGCGAGCGCAAGAAGGTCAAGAACCGGCTGCACATCGACCTCACGCCCGACGACCGGGACGCCGAGGTCGACCGGCTCCTCGCGCTCGGGGCCCGGCGGGCGGACGTCGGTCAGGGCGAGGACGTCACCTGGGTCGTGCTCGCCGATCCCGAGGGCAACGAATTCTGTGTGCTGCGGCCGAAGAAAACGCTTCTCGACTGAGGCTGCCGGAGTTGTGTACAGGCGTACGCATCGATGCGTACACTCGTACACATGGGATACGCGCTGCTCGCCGGAGCCATCGCCGCAGAGGTCGCCGCCACCACCGCCATGAAGTACAGCGAGGGCTTCAGCAAGCTGTGGCCCTCGCTGGTGACCGCGATCGGTTACCTCGTCGCGTTCGCGCTGCTCGCGCAGACGCTGAAGACCGTCGCGGTCGGCACGGCCTACGCGATCTGGGCGGGGATAGGCACGGCGGCCGTCGCCGCGATCGGGATCATGTTCCTGGGTGAGGGCATGAACACCGCCAAGTTCGCCGGGATCGTGCTGATCATCGGCGGGGTCGTGGTGCTTAACCTGGGCGGGGCGCACTGATGCGGCTCTGTCCGACGAGGACCTGCCCGCGCCGTCCGTCGGGAGCCCGCTGATGGTCAGGCGCTACGACCCCGAGCGGCGGCAGCGGATCATCGACGCGGCGATCCGTGTCGTGGCCGACAAGGGCATCAGCGGGCTCAGTCACCGCTCGGTCGCCGCCGAGGCCGATGTGCCGCTCGGCTCGACGACGTACCACTTCAAGACCCTCGACGAGCTCATGGTCGCCGCGCTGCGCCAGACGAACGAGGGCTTCGCGAAGATCGTCGCCTCGCGGGGCACGCTGGAGGACGCCGGGGTCGATCTGGCCGGTGAGCTCGCCGGTCTCCTCGGCGAGTGGCTGGGGGGCGACCGCGCGAGCGTGGAGCTGGAGTACGAGCTCTATCTCGCCGCCCTGCGCCGCCCCGTGCTGCGGCCAGTCGCCGCCGAGTGGTGCCAGGACCTCGCCGAGCGGATCGGCTGCCGCACGGACCCCGTCACCGCGCGGGCCCTCGTCGCGGTGATGGACGGGATCTGTCTGCAGGTGCTGGTGACGGGGGCGGAGTACGACGAGGCGTACACGCGCGAGGTGCTGGCGCGGGTGATCCCCTGAAACCTCCCGTCCGTCGAGCGTGAACCTTTCGCGGCCCTGCGGGGAACAGGGGTGGAAGGCTCGGCACGACGAAGCAGGGGGAGGACTTGTGACCGGACCACCGGCACCTGAGGCCGGGGTGCACGACGACGCGGAGGTCGTCGCCCAGTCGCTGGAGGAACCGGAGCTGTTCGCCCGGCTCTACGACCGGCACGCGCCCGACATCCACCGGTATGTGACCCGGCGCCTCGGGGACGGCGCAGCCGACGACATCACGGCGGACACCTTCCTCACGGCATTCCGCATCCGCGGCCGCTACGACCTGACCCGCACCAACGCACGCCCCTGGCTGTACGGCATCGCCGGCAACCTCATCGGCAAGCAGCGCCGCGCCGAGGTGCGGGCGCTCAAGGCGCTGGCCCGTACCGGGCACGACCCCGTCGCCGCCTCCTGGGTCGAGGAGACCGACAGCCGGGTCGCCGCACAGGCACCGCTCGCCGGAGCCCTCGCCGCACTGCCCGCGGGGGACCGGCACGTACTGCTGCTCATCGCCTGGGCCGACCTCAGCTACCAGGAGGTCGCCGAGGCACTGGACATCCCGGTCGGGACGGTCCGCTCACGGCTCAACAGGGCCCGGCGCAAGGTGCGTACGGCGCTGGGCGCCGACCCTGCGTTCCTGCCCGACACCCCGGAGGTGGTCTGACATGGACGAGATGACGGCGGTTCGCGAACTGCGGGCCGACACACCCCTGCCCCCGCGCGGACGGCTCGTCCCGGGGCGTGAGGCGCTGCTGCGGGAGGCCACGCGCGGTCGCCGGAGCCGGGGCCTGCGCGCCGACTGGCGGCTCGCCGCGGTGGGAGCCGCTGCCGCGATCACGCTGGCGGCGGTGCTCGGCACCCAGGTCGTGGGCGGCGAGGGGGACGAGACGCTGCCGGGCGCCCGGTCGACATACTTCCTGGAACTGGGCAGCGCGAAGGACCTGTTGACCGACGCCGCCGACGTGGTCGCGGCCGGTCCCTCGGTCACCGCCCGCGACGGCCAGTGGATCTACGTCAAGAGCGGCGAGGTGAACCTCACGGACGACTCGCGGCCGGGGACGAGCGAGACCTGGATGAAGTACGCCGACCCGTCCATGGAGGACGGGAAGGCGGGCGACGACCACTCGCCGAGGGAGGAGTACGCGTTCCTCAAGGCCCTGCCCGACGACCCGAAGAAGGTACGGGCGAAGGCACGCGCGTTCTTCTACGCCACCGACAAGACCGAGACCCGTACCGAACACGAGTACCGGGCCCTCACCGCCGTCCTCAGCCGGGCATACGCGTACGACGCCGAGGACCTCGCCAAGGTCTACCGGGCCCTGGCCACGATTCCCGGCGTACGGGCCGCGCAGGTCCAGGACGCGGCGGGCCGCGACGCCATCGCGGTGTACCTCAGGAACGCGGACCCGACGGCGAACCGGGACGAACTCCTCCTGGACCCCGGCACCTACCTCTACAGCGGCCATCGGTGGGTGGCCCGGAGCGCCGGCGATCAGTGGGAGAAGGGGGACGCCGTCATCAGCGGGGTGCGACTGGACGTGGCCGTGGTCGACAGGAAGGACCAGCGGCCCTGACCTGGACCGGCCCGGTCCCTCCGGCGCGACCCCGCCGGACCGGCCCCGGTGCGCCCGGCACCTGAGACGCCGGGCGCACTGGTTGGCACCCGTGGGCCCCGGCCGGTTAGGTTTCCCTCATGACCGACACGACTGCTACTCGCACCACCGGCGCCGTCGCCGCCGGGCTTGCCACGCTCGCCGCCGACGGAACTGTCCTCGACACCTGGTTCCCGGCCCCCGAACTGGCCGCCGAGCCCGGCCCCTCCGGCTCCGAGCGGCTGTCCGCCGAGCGCGCGGTGGAGCTGCTCGGCGAGGGCGCCGTGAAAGCGATCGGCCCGGACGCCCGCCGTGGCGTCGAAGTGGTCGCGGTCCGCACGGTCATCGCCTCGCTCGACGAGAAGCCGGTCGACGCGCACGACGCGTACCTGCGCCTGCACCTCCTCTCGCACCGCCTCGTGCAGCCGCACGGGCAGAGCCTCGACGGCCTGTTCGCCCACCTCGCCAACGTCGCCTGGACCTCGCTCGGCCCGGTCGCCGTGGACGACGTGGAGAAGGTCCGGCTGAACGCCCGCGCCGAGGGCCTCCACCTGGCCGTGACGTCCATCGACAAGTTCCCGCGCATGACGGACTACGTGGCGCCCAAGGGCGTCCGTATCGCCGACGCCGACCGGGTCCGCCTCGGCGCGCACCTCGCCGAGGGCACCACGGTCATGCACGAGGGCTTCGTGAACTTCAACGCCGGCACGCTCGGCACGTCCATGGTCGAGGGCCGCATCTCCGCCGGCGTCGTGGTCGGCGACGGCTCGGACATCGGCGGCGGCGCGTCCACCATGGGCACGCTGTCCGGCGGTGGCAACGTCCGCATCACGATCGGCGAGCGGTGCCTGATCGGGGCGGAGGCGGGTGTCGGGATCGCCCTCGGTGACGAGTGCGTCGTCGAGGCGGGCCTTTACGTCACCGCCGGGACGCGGGTCACCATGCCCGACGGGCAGATCGTCAAGGCCCGTGAGCTGTCCGGTGCGTCCAACATCCTGTTCCGGCGGAACTCGGTCACCGGGACGGTGGAGGCGCGGCCGAACAACGCGGTGTGGGGTGGCCTCAACGAGGTTCTCCACAGTCACAACTGAGTCCCGCGGTGGTTTTGTGAACCGAGCGCCCTTCCACTTGGTGTGGGAGGGCGCTCGGTTGTTCGGGGGTCGGATTTCGGGTGCGGGTGGGTGGGGCTGGCCGCGCAGTTCCCCGCGCCCCTGAAAGCGGGGCTGCGCCCCTTAGCTTTTGTCTTTTGGGGGGGCGCGGGGAATCGCCACCGGACCGTGAGAATTCCTCGGGCCGGCAGGCATAGCGAGGGCCCGCCCGGGGCGTCTGTACGGGTGGGAGCGGGGGAGAGCCCGCTGGGGAAGAGAAGGTGACGATGGATGCCCAAGGGCACGAGCGGTTCCGGGAGTTCGTGGAGAACCGGTCGTCGGCGCTGCTGAAGACCGCCGTGCTGCTCAGCGGCGGGGACAGGCACGCGGCCGAGGACCTGTTGCAGAGCGCGTTGATCAAGGCGGCCGGCCGGTGGCAGCGGATCGATGAGCCGGAGGCGTACGTACGGCAGATCCTGTACCGCCAGCAGGTGAGCCGATGGCGGCTGAAGTGGCGGCGGCGGGAACTGACCGTCGCCGAACCGCCCGAGGGGACGGGCGGGACGGCCACGGCGGACGCCTCCTCCGCGGCCGACCTGCGGATCGTGATGCGCGGAGCGCTGGCCCGGCTGACCGCCCGGCAGCGGACCGTACTCGTACTGCGCTACTTCGAGGACCTGCCGGAGGCCGACGTGGCCCGGATCCTCGGCTGCTCGGTGGGGACCGTGCGGTCCACCACCCACCGCTCGCTCGCCAAACTGCGGGCTCTCGCGCCGGAACTGGCCGCATTGGGCCCGGCCGACGCCGAGCAGCGGCCGTCCCGTGACTACTCGCCCGTGGAGGTGCGTCCGTGAACGTCGACGAACTGGTGCGTGACACCCTCCGTGAGACGGCCGTGGACAGCGTGTCCGTGCCTGCCGGCTTCGCCGACCGGGTGCTCGCCGTCCGGCGTCGGCGCCGGTCCCGGAGGATCGCGGGCACCGCGGCCGTCACCGCCGCCGTGATCGCCGTCGCGGTGGCCGTTCCGCTGCTGGACGGCGGTGGGGACGACGTCCGGCCCGCGAGTGAGATGAACAAGAGCGACATCATCGGGCACCCCGACCAGTCGCCGCCGCGCGACCTGATCGCGGCGGGGGACGCCGTGCTCGCCGCGTTTTCCGTTTCCTCGAACGTCAAGCAGGACAACGGGGACGTCATCCGCACCCCCACCTACGGACTGCTGAACCAGAAGACCGGCAAGTACGAGAAGACCAGGAAGTGGGCTTTCCTGGACGTCGCGCCCGGTTCGCGCACCGCCGCCGTGCTGGAGCAGGAACTGCCTGCCAAGCGCATCGGGCTGCTCGACCTGATCACCGGCAAGGTGGACCGCTGGATCCCGGTGGACCACGGAGTCGGCGGCGTCGCCTTCTCGCCCGACGGCAAGAGGCTCGTCGCGACCACGTACGCGAAGAACCCCGACCGCTACCTGGCGGACCGCCCGATCAGTGTCAACGGCAAGAAAGAGCCCGGCCCCGTGCCCAGTAGGACCGGCTTCACCATCGTGGACGTGGCCTCCGGCGAGTCCGACTGGCACGAGGTGCCGCTGCTGAAGGACGAGTTCGGCTTCCCGAACATGAACACGCGCGAGGACTTCGACTGGAGCCACGACGGGTCGCTGGTCTACTCCTCCACGATGTCGGACGCCTACGGCGAGTACTACGACCTGGACGGCGGCAAGGTCCCCGCGCCGGACGAGAAGCGCATCACCTACGTCGAGGCGGGCATTTCGCCCGACGGGAAGCTGGCCGGCGGGGACTTCGCCGGCAATGGCACGGACATCGCCGTCGCGGTCAACGACGCGAGGACCGGAAAGCGTGTCGCCAAGCTGCCGGCCCAGCAGCTCCTCGCCTGGGCCGACAACAAGCGGCTCATCGCCTGGGGCTGCGACCCCAAGAAGTGCAGCGGCAAGGGGGAGTTCCGCAACCAGTTGCTTCTGGTGACCGTCGGCACCAACAAGGTCGTACCGCTGAGCGACTTCCGTAAGGCGAGCGACGACTACCCCGGCCGGTGGAGCCCGATTTTCAGCACGCGCTAGCTCGCGCCCACCCTGTCGGAGTGCGCCGTCAGCTCCGCGTACGCCGTCCGCAGCCCGTCGACCGCATCCCGGCCGGCGGGCCGCAGCGGTGCCCGGACCGGTCCTGAGGGCAGACCGAGGACGCCCAGCAGGGCCTTCGCCGTCACCGAGCCGGGCAGGCCGGAGGCCATCATCAACTCCGTGAGCGGGATGGTGAGTTGCTGCAGCCGGACCGCCTCGTCCGGGTCGCCGCCGTCGAACGCGTCCAGGATCGAACGGAAGTGACGCGGGGTCACATTCGCCACCGTGCTGATGTATCCGGCACCGCCGATCGCGTACATCGCGAGCACGTACTCGTCGCAGCCCGTGTAGTACGCCAACTCCGTGCGGGCCAGCACCTTCTGGGTGCCGAGCAGGTCGTACGCGCAGTCCTTCACCGCCACGATCCGCGGATGCCCGGCGAGCCGCAGCATCGTCTCCGGCTCGATGCGCGTCCCCGTGCGGCCCGGGATGTCGTACAGCGCGAGCGGTAGTCCGGAGGCGTCCGCGATCGCGCGGAAGTGTGCCTCGACGGCGTCCTGCGGGGGCCTGCTGTAGTACGGCGTGACCACCAACAGGCCGTCCGCGCCCGCCTTTTCGGCCTCCAGGGCGAGCTCGACGGTGTGGCGGGTGTCGGCGGTCCCGATGCCTGCGACGATCGCGGCGCGGTCCCCGACCGCGTCCGCCACCGCCCGTACGAGCGCCGACTTCTCGGCGTCCGTCGTGGTCGGCGACTCCCCGGTCGTCCCGGACAGCACCAGCCCGTCGCACCCCTCGGAGACCAGCCGGTCGGCCAGCCGCTGCGCACCGTCCAGGTCCAGCAGTCCCTCGTCGGTGAAGGGGGTGATCATCGCGCAGAGGGCACGGCCGAAGGGCGGGGTGCGTCGTGAGGTCATGGAGGTAGTCTCGACACACCCATCCTGAAGCTCCACTTAATTCTTCTACGGGATATTGCTAAGTGGTTCTTATTGGTTGTGGCATTCGGCGTGGCAGGGGCGGTCTAGGCACTCACCCCCGTTTCGGTCACCATGGCGGGGACGGTAGAAGGTCGTCTGTCACGGGAGGCGTCATGAAGCTGGGCAAAGCACTGGCCACCGGGATCGCGGAGGAGCAGCCGCGCCTGGACGAGGAAGAGCTCCGACTCCCCGAGGAGACCGAGGAGTTGGAGTCCGCCGTCGAAGAGGTTCCGGTCGCGCGATGAGGGTGCGGCTCCCCGAGGAACGTCCGGCGGAGCCGCCGACCGGATTCAAGATCGCCCACCCGATGCTGTCCCAGGACGGCACCCGGGCCGGGTTCACCGGTGTGTCGCTGGGCGGCGCGCTGCCGTACGGAGTGCTGGACGAGGCGCACTGCGTCTACGGCCTGCGGCACCGGGCACCGCACCGCCGCTGCGATTGCGGCTTCCACTGCGTGCACGAGCGCACGGCGGCCGAGGCCATGCTGTGCACCGCCGAGCACCGCAGCGCCGTACTCCTCGAAGTGACGGTCCTCGGCGCCTATATCCGCTTCGAGCTCGGTTTCCGGTACGCGCGGCAGCGGGTGCGTACCGCCACGGTCGGCCCCTGCGCGTGCGGCGCCGTCGCCGTGGCGCTGGCCGACGCGGGATGGGGCCGGCCCGGCTGGCGGGGCTTCGCGGCCTCCTGCGCCGGATGCGTGCGCGGCCGTACGGCGGTGTCGCTCGCGACCTTCGCCCGGCTGGGCGGGGAAGGGCTGCGGGTACGGGCCGGGGGAGGCGCCGTACCGGGCGCTGGTGACGGCCTGCCCGAGGGGCTCGGCGTCTCCGAACTCGTCGCGGAGGCGGCCCTGCTGCAGGCCAGGCTCGACTGGTTCCAGAGCCAGCTGGCACGACTCGGCGATCGTGGGTCCGGACAGGGGTGACGGCGGCCCGGCAGGGTACTCGGGCGTCCCGGACGAAAGGAGGGACGCCGTGACCGGAGCTACGGACCGGCGGCCGGGCGAGCAGCACTCGGTCGGTGAACTCGTCGGACAGGCCACCGAACAGCTCTCCGAGCTCGTACGACAGGAAGTGCGGCTCGCGAAGGAGGAGCTGGCGCAGAAGGGCCGGCGCATGGGACGCGGCGGCGGGCTGCTGGGTGCGGCCGGTGCCGTCGCCTACGTGGGGCTGATGGCCCTGGCCGCGACCGGTGCGGCCGCGCTCGCCCTCGTGCTGCCCGTGTGGGCGGCGGCGCTCATCGTCACGGCCGTGCTCTTCCTGGTCGCGGGCGTGCTGGCGAGGACGGGCCGGGCCCAGCTCGGGCGCGCAGTCCCGCCGATGCCCGAGGAGGCGCTCGACAGCGTCCGGGCCGACGTCGACGAGATCAAGGAAAGGGCGCACCGATGAAGGACAGCAACGATCCCGTGGAGCCCGGCAAGGCTGCCGACAAGGCGGCCGGAAAAGCCGTCGGCGGCGCGAAGGGCCCGGACGAGCTGCGACAGCAGATCCAGGAGACCCGGGGGCAACTCGGCGACACCGTCGAGGAGTTGGCCGCCAAGGCCGACGTGAAGGCCCGTGCGCGGGCCCGGGGCGCCGAGCTGAAGGGCAAGGCGTCCGAGGCCGGCCACGCCGTGCAGGACAAGGCCACCGAGGCCGGACACGTCGTACAGGGCAAGGCTGTTGAGGCCGGACACGTGGTGCAGGACAAGGCCGTCCAGGCCGGTCATGTCGTGCAGGACAAGGCCGTGCAGGCAGGGCACGTGGTGCAGAGCAGGGCCACGCAGGCCGGTCACGCCGTCCAGGACAACGTGCCCCAGCCGGTGCGCACGGCCGTGACCAATGCCGTCCAGGCCGGAAAGCGGCACCCCCGGCCCGTACTGATCGCCGGGGCCGGAGTGGTGGTCGCGGCGGGCCTGCTGCGGCGGCGACACAACGGACACCACTGATACGCACACCGGTACACACCTCGGGCTCCGGTCGCTGACCGGTGCCGTACGGCGAGCGGCGGGGCCGATCCATTCGGGCCCGCCGCTCGGTCGTGTGCCCGTTGTCGCCCGGCGGGAGGCCGGACCCCGTCCGTGCTGCCGGTGCTTGACTTGAAGTTGGGTTGAGGTCCGAGGGTGGGGTCGTGGACACCGATCAGCGATCACTGGAGTTCGTGATGACCCGTCGTACCGATGCGCATCCCGCGATGACCCGCCCCGAGGTGGGAGCGCCCTTCTTCAGTACCTGGCAGGTGGGGACGCCCGAGCGGCAGAAGGAGACGGTCGAGGCGATCGCCGCCACCTGGGAGCGCCGGGCGTGGCCGGCCGAGGGGCTGCTCGGGTACCACGTCTACACCGGGGAGGACGGCACGACCCTGCTGCACCACTCGCAGTGGCGGAGCGAGCAGGACTACGAGGCGTTCGTGAAGGTCCACCGGCAGGAGCGCGTGGACGAGGTCGACGTGGCCGTGCCCGGGATCGAGCGGGTGGGGCTCGGCCGCTACCGGCGCTACCGCAGCGGCACCCAGGAGGCGGAGACCAGGATCCCGGGGTGCGTCGTGATCGTCGAGATCGAGTTCGAGGGACCGGACCCCGACCGTCAACGCGCCTGGGTGGACGCCGTGTTCGAGGCCCTGGAGAGCGAGCCGGACCTCAGTCCCGGCGGGATCTCCGCCCACTTCCACCTGAGCACCGACGGTACGAAGGTCCTCAACTACGCCGAGTGGGAGACCGCGCAGGCCCACATCGACGCGCTGGCCTCGCCGGGCGGCGGCGTCGGATCCCGTACGCCCGAGTGGGAGCGCGTACAGACGTACCCCGGTCTGAAGCAGTCCACGGTCCACCGCTACACCCACGCCCTCGGCCTCGTCCCCGAGTGATCACCGGTTCACGGTGAACGACGGCGCGGGCCGTCAAGAAGACCACTGACACCGAAGACCACTGACACGGACTGACACCGACAACAGGAACCGTCTGGACAAAAAAAGTTTTCGGTGAGACGGTGGAGTCATGTTGGACGTGACCGTGATCGAGGACCCGGCGGCAGCCGCCGCCTCGCTGGACCCCATAAGGGGCCGACTCCTGGCCGAGCTGGCGGCCGGACCCGCGTCGGCCGCCATGCTGGCCGGCAAGGTCGGGCTGCCGAGGCAGAAGGTGAACTACCACCTGAAGGCGCTGGAGCGGCACGGCCTGGTCGAGCTCGCGGGGGAGCGCCGCAAGGGGAACGTCACCGAGCGGCTGATGAGGGCGACGGCGGCGTCGTACGTCATCTCGCCGATCGCCCTCGCCGCCGTGCAGCCCGACCCGGACCGCTTCCGGGACCAGCTCTCGGCGCGGTGGCTGCTCGCCCTCGGCGCCCGGCTGGTGCGGGACGTCGGCACGCTCATCACGGGTGCCACGAAGGCCCGCCAGCGGCTCGCCACGTACGCGCTGGACGGCGAGGTGCGCTTCGCCTCCGCCGCCGACCGGGCCGCGTTCATCCAGGAGCTGACGGCCGGTGTCGGCGCCCTGATCCGCAAGTACGACTCCCCAGACGCCGAGGGGGGCCGCGACCACCGGATCGTCGTGGCCGTCCACCCCACGGTCAAACCTGAGACGTCCGGTGCGGCCGATGCGGCCGACGCATCCGGTACGTCCGAGGGTCCCAAGGCTTCCGAGGCGCCCGCAGCGGTGCCCGAACTCACCGACTGACACGCCTAGTTGACGCGCAGGAGCACACCATGTCCAAGGAATTCGAGATCGCCCGCGAGTTCGAGGTCGACGCCACACCCGACCAGGTGTGGGACGCCGTCACCAGCGGCACCGGCGGCTGGCTGTGGCCGATGGAGCCCCCCGAGCCACGTGAGGGCGGCCGGGGCCCCTGGGGATCCACGGTCACCGCCTGGGACCCGCCGCACAAGTACACCAACCGCCTCGAGGGCGTCGACGAGGTCGCCGGGCAGACCCTCAACCAGCTCGACTACACCGTCGAGCCGCGCGACGAGGGCCGGCGCGCCTGGGTGCGGTACGTACACAGCGGGATCTTCGTCGACGACTGGGACAACCAGTACGACGGGGCGAGCAGGCACACCGACTTCTACCTCCACACCCTGCGCGAGTACCTGACGAAGTTCGCGGCCAGGCCTGCGGCCTTCGCCACGTTCGACGGGCCCGAGGCGTCCAAGGGGGCCGACGCCTTCGCCGCCGTCGGCCGGGCGCTCGGCCTCGCGGACGACACCGCCGAGGGAGCGCGTGTACGGGCCCAGGGACCCGACGGCCAAGTGCTGGACGCCGTCGTCGACTTCCGCAACCCGTACTTCATCGGGCTGCGCACCGACGACGCCCTCATCCGCTTCTTCGGACGCAACCACTGGGGCGCGCCCGTCGGCATGAGCGTCCACGACTTCGCTCCGGGCGCCGACGCCAAGGGGAACGAGGCGGCCTGGCAGGGCTGGCTGAACCGGGCCTTCGGGGCCTGACGTTCCACGGAGACACCGGTGAGCCCGGCCCCCTGACGTGGGGCCGGGCTCACCGGCGTGTTCCCGCAGCGACTACGTGTTTCCTGTGGTGACTACGGGCTTCCCCCGGTGACTACGGGCGGAACCGCAGCACCTGCGGGTCGTGGTCGCTGATCTGGTCGGAGAACTCCGAGTTGATGTGCACGCTGTCGTACGTGAAGTCGCAGTCCTTGCGGATCGACGGGCTGATCAGGATCTGGTCGAGGACCTGACTGTTGCCCTGGTAGTCATAGCTGTAACGCTCGCTCTTCGGAAGGAACTTGACGGCCGACCACAGGGCGCCGTCGTCCTCCAGGAGCTTGGTCGTCTGCGAGAACTCGAAGTCGTTGATGTCGCCGAGCGTCACGACGTCCGCGTTCTTCTGCTTCGCGAGGATGTCCTTGACGAAGGAGTTCACCGCGGTCGCCTGGAGGTGGCGCTGCGTCTCCGAGCTGCGCGCCGGCGGCTGGAACTGCGAGTGCAGCGACTGGTCGCCGCCCTTCGACGCGAAGTGGTTCGCGATCACGAAGACCGACTTGCCGCGGAAGGTGAACTCGCCCGCGAGCGGCTTGCGGCTGTTCGTCCAGGCGGCGTTCGCCGGGTCGATACGGCCCGGCGAGAGGGTCAGCTGCGCCTTGCCGTGCACCTTCGTCACGCCGACGGCCGTCGAGGCGTCGCCGCCCGCGCGGTCCACGAACGACACGCGCTCCGGGTTGTAGAGGAACGCCTGGCGGATGTTGCCGCCCGGCTCGCCGCCGTCGGCGAGGTTCACCGGGTCGATGGAGCGCCACTCGTACGCCGGGCCGCCCGCGGCGACGATCGCGTCGATCAGCTTCTGCATCGTCTGGTCGGCGGCGACCGTACCGTCGTTCTTCGCGCCGTTGTTGTCCTGGATCTCCTCCAGGGACACGATGTCGGGCGACTGCAGGTGGTCCACGATCGCGGCCGCGTGGGCGGCGAACGTGGCGTCCGTCGGGTCGAGGTTCTCGACGTTGTACGTCGCCACCGCCAGCTCCGAACGCGACTGCTTGCGCGTCGTCTCGCGCTCCAGGCCGCCGGCCTTCACCGTGCCCAGGGTGCGGGCGGTCAGCGTGTAGCCGCCGAACTGGTTGTAGTCGAGCGGGCCCTCGGTGGTGCCCTTGAGGGTGTCACCGACGTTCGCCGTGGGGAACGGCTCGGTGGCGGTCGGGATCAGCGACTGGATCTGGAGCCGGCCGGTGTTCTGCGAGGAGTACGCGCCGTAGACCGTGCCGCCGCGGCGGGTCGGGTTCTCGTGCGGCTTGACCGTCACCCAGAGCTCGGAGAACGGGTCGGTCGCGGTGACCACACGCGAGGAGCCGATCGCGACGTTCATGCCCTCCAGCGACTCGTAGTAGTCGAGGGCGTACTTCTTCGGCCGCAGCGTCAGGGCGCCCACCGAACCGTTCGCCGCCGTGTCGCCCTCGGGCGTGTACGCGGCAGGTACGGAACGGCTGTCGATGACCGTGGCCTTGGGGAGCGCGTTGCCGCTCGACACCACCGTCACCGTCGGCCGGGTGATCTCCGTGACCGACTGGTTGCCGGACGCGGCGCCGCCCGGCACGAACTCCGTGACCGTGCCCGAGACGGTGACCGAGTCGCCGACGGCGACCTTCGGCGTGGAGCTGGTGAAGACGAAGATGCCCTCACTGGTGGCCGGGTCGTCGTCCGCGGACGGACCCTGGATCCAGAAACCGCGGGACGAACCGTAGGTTCTCGTGCCCGTGACGATGCCGGCCACGTCCGTGACCTGCTGGCCCGCGAGCGGGGACGTACGGGTGGAGCCCTGGATGTCATGGACGGCCACGGCGTCCGCGTGGGCGGGCGAGGTGACGACCACCGCGGAGACCGTGGAACAGACGGCGGCGACGGTGAGCGCGGCTATGCGTGCGGAAGACTTGCTCGGCAACGGGATCCCTCCGGGGACGTGCGTGGGCGCCGGGACGAGGGTGGCGCGGTGAACGGACGTGGGTGGAGCGGTGGAACGAGTACAGACGCGTACGTGGGTGGAGCGAAGACGAGGGTGGAGCGGCGGAGCTGTGGAACAAAGGCAGGGGTGAAGCGTGGGGGAGCCGTAACCGGTGGGGCGGTCCGTGACGCGCGTAGAAGTCGCGATGCACTGCTACTCGTGAGTTTCTACGCGCGTCAATCTCGTGTCTGGCCACGGCACTTGTCAAGGTTTCCCGAGTTAACACTTCTGACAGGTTCATGAACCGGGCGGCATGGGTCCAAATCCGTCTAGGCTGAGGTCGCGTGTCCGGGGCGGCCGGCAGGCGTTTTCCCGGGCGGCCCGCGGGCCTCGTGTACGTCCGAGATGTACGCCCGAACGTTCGTCCTAGGAGAACCAGCCGATGTCAGACAGTTCCCCCCTGCCGCCGGTGCGTCTGCACTCCGAAGCGGAGCTCGCGCGGGACGCCCTCGCCACGCCGCTTCTCTCGCGTGCCGTGCGGCTCGCCCGCTGGGCCGGTCCTGACACCCGGGTCGGGGCCGGCGGCGAACTCGTCGAGGAGCAGCTGCCGGCCGCCGCCGCGGAGCTCGGCCTCGACGGCGGGGATGCCGCTGCCTATGCCAGCGAGGCCTGGCGGGTCGCCGTCGACACCGGGCTCGTCGAGGTCGTGGACGAGGAGGAGGGCACCGTCACCGCGGGCGCCGACCTGGCGCTCGTCCTCTCCGGAGCACCCCAGGACGTGCTGGGACTGTGGCTCGCCGCCCTCGAGGCGGTGCTCGCCGACGCCGGCGTGCCCGATCTCGACGACATCGTGGAGGCCATGGGCGAGGGCGGCGAGATCGACTTCTCCGAGCTGGACTGGGACCCGGAGGCCGAGGCGGAGTTCCTCGACGGCGTCCTCGGCAACCTCTACCTGCTGACCTCCAGCGAGGACGGGCCCGGCGACGGCCCGGTGCCGCTGCCCGCGCTCGCCGCCTCGATGATCGTGCCCGACGACATGGGGGAGCCCACCAACGACGTCCTGGAGCAGGTGTCGGACGCGATGATGCGGCTCGACGACCAGTTCCGGCTCCTTGAGCCGATCGGGCTCGTCGACTTCCAGCCCGTCGACGAGGCCCTCATGGCCGATGCCGACGAGGAGCCCGCGGCGCCCGTCGACGACACGGACGTCTCCCGGTACGGGATGGTGCGGCTCACCCCCCTCGGGGTGTACGGGATCCGGGCCCGGCTCCTCGAAGTCGGGTTCGCGGCGCCCGCGGTGGGCGACCTCGCGGACAAGGGGGCGGACGTGCTGCTCGACAGCACCTCCGCGTTTCCGCCGGCCGCCGCGCAGGCCGAGACCGAGCAGTGGCTCGACCGGCGTGAACCCCTCGCCGCGGCGCGGGAGTTGCTCGCGGCGGCGAAGGGGGCCGACGCCGGGGCGCCGCTGCGGCGGCTGCGCTGCCAGCAGGCTCTCTCGCTGGTCGGTACGGAGGCCTCGCCCGCGCTCCGTGACGTGCTCGACGATGCCGAGCTGGGCGGGCTCGCCCGGGTCTGGCTCACCGAGCGGGGGGCCTCGGACGTGCCTCCGCCGTCCGAGGGGATGGTCTTCTGGCTGACCGTCGACACGATTGCCGCGCAGCTTGCCGCGGAGGGGAACTCCGCGGAGTTGCAGGCGCTTGTCGAGGGGCTTGCGGCGCAGCACGGGGGGTTCTTCGCGGCGGCCTGGCGGGTGGATCACCCTGCCACGCCGGATGTGCTGGAGGCGATGGGACGGCTGCACCCGGACAAGAGGGTGGCCAAGGAGGCGCGGAAGGCTGCGTTCAAGGCGCGGTCGCAGCAAGGGGGGTAGGGGGGTTCTTCGCCCCCGCCGCCCCTACCCATTCCCGTCCCTTACTCGGGGGCTCCGCCCCCGAACCCCCGCTCCTCAAACGCCGGAGGGGCTGAATACATTGCGGCCGGGGCCGACACCTTCAGCCCGTCCGGCGTTTGAGGACGAGGCCGTTCAGGCCGATCCCCCACCCACCCCGGTCAACCCACCCACCCCCATCAGCCCCGCCCACCCACTCAGCCCGTCCGGCGTTTGAGGACGAGCGCGTTCAGCGCGATGCGGGGGTCTGGGGGCGGCAGCCCCCAGGGGACGGGACGGGTAGGGGCGGCGGGGCGAAGAAACACCAGGTCGTCAGGGCTCTTCCTCGCCCATCGCCAGGACCCGGACCGGGATGCCGTCCAGTTCGTCCGGGACCACGTCCTCGGGGCGGAGCCGGTCGCGGGGGACCTTGCGGGTGACGAAGACGACGATGACGTCCTCGCCGGACTCCTCGTCACGCCCACTCCCGACCCCGGTCACATTGGCCAGCGCCATCAGCCGTTCCTCATGGCGGTGGCTCGCCTGACGCGCGTCCACTTCGGCTCGCCTCCCATGGGTGGTCGTACGGGTCCTTGGTATGGAGATTATTCCGACCAACAGTTCGCATGCGAGGACTGATGGGCCGTACGGGGCGGCATTGCTCCGGACGGGCGGAAGAGGCCGGATCCCACCGGATCCCACCGGATCCGACCGGGACCCCACCGGATCCGGCCGGATTCACGCAAGCGAGCCCTGGGAAGTCGGCCCGCGTTCAACCGGCGTTCAGTCACGGGCGGGACCGTGTGGCCGACAGTCGGGTCCGCCACCCTCCACGCGTCACCCCTCGCCACGGTCACACTCCACCGTCACAGGAGACAGCATGTCGCTCACCCGCAGGGACTTCGCCAGACGATCCGCGATCACCGGCGCCGGTGTCGCCCTGGTCGGCAGCGTCGGTACGCTCGCCACCGCGCCCGGCGCCCTCGCGTCCACGGACACCGAGACCATGGGAGACGACGCCGACCGGCACGGCGGAGGGCACGGCGGAGCCGTCGGCTACGGCCCGCTGCTGCCCGACCCCAAGGGCGTCCTCGCGCTGCCCGCCGGGTTCCGGTACCGCGTCATCACGTACAGCGGGAAGACCAAGCTGGAGTCGGGCGAGTTCACCCCCTCCAACCACGACGGCACGGCCACCTTCGACGGCCCGCGCGGCACGACCCTCCTCGTCAACAACCACGAGCTGAAGGGCCCGCGCGCCAACTGGAAGTACCCGGTCCCGCTCACCGAGGGCCTCGTCTACGACCCGGCCGCGTCCGGCGGCTGCACGGTCGTCGAGGTGCGCCCGGGCGGCGCGGTCGCCGAGTGGGTCGGCATCGCGGGCACCTCCACCAACTGCGCGGGCGGCAGCACCCCCTGGGGCACCTGGCTCACCTGCGAGGAGAACTCCGACCGCGCCGGCGTCAACGGCATGACCAAGGACCACGGCTACGTCTTCGAGGTCGACCCCTCCGACCGCCGTGCCAACCGCAACCCCAAGCCCCTGAAGTTCTTCGGCCGGTACGACCACGAGGCCGTCGTCATCGACCCCAAGCGCGGCCACGCCTATCTCACCGAGGACGCGTCCGGCCCCAACGGCCTCTTCTACCGCTGGACCCCGCCCAAGGGCTTCCACTACGGCCACGGCAGGTTCCGCGCCCTCGCCGACGACGCGGGCGTCCTCCAGGCCCCCAAGTGCTACAACTCCGGCGGCCACTTCATCGACGACCTCTCCCGCGCCACGAAGATCGGCACGGTGTACGGCGTCGACTGGGTGGACGTCCCCGACCGCGACGCGAAGACCGTCGACGTGCGCAAGCAGTTCGGCGCCGGTGAGATCACCCGCGCCCGCAAGCTCGAAGGCATGTGGTGGGGCGACGGCGGCGCGTACATCGTCTCGTCGTACGCCCGTGCGGAGAGCCCCGTCCAGCACGACGGCCAGGTCTGGTTCTACGACCCCAAGCGCCGCACGCTGACCCTGAAGGTCCTCCTCGGCGTCAACCCCGACCCGTCGGTGGACGGCGCCTTCGACGGTCCCGACAACATCACCGTCTCCCCGTACGGCGGACTCGTCATCGCCGAGGACGGCGAGGGCGTCTCACACCTCTTCGGCGCGACCGACAGCGGCCGTACGTACCCCATCGCCCGCAACGACCTCAACATCGGCTCCGAGGAGGAGCCCGAGTTCAGCGAGTTCACCGGCGTCACCTTCTCGCCCGACGGAAAGACGCTGTACGCCAACATCCAGGAGCCCGGCATCATGCTGGCGATCACCGGTCCCTGGCGGCGTCAGAAGCGCGGCTGAACTCCGGTTCGTACGCAGCGCCCTCGGGCATGGAGTAAAGCTGTCGCCTCCCGTGTTGTCGCTCTTGTTGCGACGCGGGAGGAGACCGGAGCCGATGAGCCTTCGCCAGTACGAGTACGCCCTGGCCGTTGCCGAGGAGGGCTCGGTGACGGCGGCGGCGGAGCTGCTGCACGTCGCCCAGCCGTCGGTGTCCCAGCAGATCCGCGGCCTGGAGCGGGAACTCGGCGTGCAGCTGTTCGCCCGCACGCCGACCGGACTGGTGCCCACCGTGGTCGGCCGCGCGTTCCTGCGGGAGGCGGAGGTCGCGGTCAGCGCGTCACGGCGGGCGAGGGCGACGGCACGGGCCGGTGCCGACGAGCTGGTGGGCGAGATGGTCGTCGCGGCCCAGATGGGCTTCGGCACGCGGCAGCTGCCGGGCGCCCTGGGCACGCTGCGTCGCCGCTTCCCGCGGCTCGAGGTCACCGTCTTCGAGGAGCCGAGCTCCGCCGAACTGGAGCGGCTGTGCCGCCGGGGCGCGGTGAACCTCGCGCTGATGGCGGCCTGCGAGCGGAGCCCCTCCGACGCCCACCACCTCGGCGACGAGAACTTCGTCGTGGTGCTGGGCGCCGGGCACCGGCTGCTCGCCGCGGACCGGGTCGAGCTGCGCGAGCTGGAGGGCGAGCCGTGGGTGAGGTTCGACCGCGACAGCGCGCTCGACGGCGTGCTGCTGAACGTGCTGCGGGACAACGACCTGACCCCGACCCCGGTCGCCCGCGTGTCCCAGACGGCGACTGCTGTGCGCTGGGCCGCCCACGGGCTGGGAGTGACGCTCGTCCCGGCCTCCGCGGTGCCCCACGGCTACGAGCACCTCGCGCGTCCGGTGTTCCCGGTCGTGTCCCAGCCCGTCATCGCCGTGCTCCGGCACGGGGCGGGTCCGGCGGAGACGGCCCTGCTCGAACTCCTGCGCAAGGAGACCTGGTCCGAGTCGACCTGGTCTGGGTCTACCCGGTCCGAGTCCGCTTCTGCTTCCTTCTCGTCGGTGTTCTGACGGGCGGTGTCCCGACGGGCGAGCAGTGGTTCCGTTGGCGTCAGCCCCTGGGGAATTCGCCGCCGTCCACCACGAGATTGCTCCCTGTCACCCAGCTCGCCCGCTCGGACGCGAGGAACAGCACCGCGTCGGCGATGTCGTCGGGCTGACCCTCGCGCCCCAGCGGCACGGTGGCGGTGCTCTCGCCCTGCGTCGGGTCCAGGCGCGCCCACTGCTCCCGCGTCAGTTCGCCGCCGGGGGTGACGGTCCTGCCGGGAGTCACGGTGTTGACCCGGATCCCGGACGGGGCCAGCTCCAGGGCCAGGCCCCGGCTGTAGTTCTCCAGCGCCGCCTTCGCCGCCGTGTAGTGCAGGAACGGCGGTGGCGTGGCGGGCACCGCGGCCGAGGAGACATGCACGATCACGCCCGAACGCCGTTCCCGCATCCCCGGTACCAGCAGCGAGTCCAGCCGCACCGAGGACAGGTAGTTCAGGTCCAGTTGGTCCTGCCACTCCTCGTCGGGGATGTCGGAAGTGCTCGCGTACGGTTGCGCCCCACCCGCGTTGTGGACCAGGACGTCCACCCCGCCGAGCACTTCCTGCGCGGCCGCGGCGATCGCCTCCGCGCCGGCCCGTGTCCGTACGTCGGCCGCCACGAAAGCAGCTCCCTCGGGCACCGTGCTCGTCGCCGACCTGGCCGTCGTGAGCACCTCGGCGCCCGCGTCCAGGAGTTGGCGCACGATGGCCGCTCCTATTCCGCGAGAACCACCTGTGACCAGGGCCCGCTTTCCCTTGAGTTCCTGCGTTCCTGATTCGTTTTCGGTTGTGGTCATGCCGCCTGCTCTTTCAGCTGTGCGGGTACGTCGTGGTGCGTACCTCGTCGAGTCGGTTCACCGTACGTTCGCGAAAGAACGAGGGGCAAAGACCAAAAGTCAGCAGGTGGTATAGGGAGTTCCTATGGCGGCCCGGCCGTCCCGGACTCCTCCGGTACGTCCGTACGGAAATAATCGTTCGCCCGGCCCTCGGGGCGCGGCCTACAGTGATGAACGTCCAGGTGCGAAGGCAGGACCTACTTCCACTCTTAATGGGGAGGTCGCGGGTTCGAGTCCCGTCATCGGTACAACGCGCCGGTGTAGCTCAGGGGTTAGAGCACCTACGTCGGTTCCGCCGGCCTTGAACTCTGGACACCACAACTTCATGCACCTCCCGGTGCGATGGTGGCGGCTACTTCTCTTCCAAAGAATCCAGGCCGCCGCCGACTTGATCTCGGGAGGCGCAGCAAATGGTGTGTGCCCGGTGCGAAGGCAGCGGTTACTTCAGGGATCAGAGGGTTGCGGGTTCAAATCCCGTCATCGGCTTCGGGTCGATGTAGCTCAATCCGGTAGAGCATCCGATTAAGTCCGTCGCCGACTCCTGATCTCGGGCACGCTCCATTTGCTGCGCCTTCCTCCGAAACACCACTGAATTCGGGGGAATTCATCATGGCGCGATTCAACACCAAGGCGGCCAAGGCCCAGGGCACTTCGCGGGTCACCTCGACCGGGCGCGTACTGCGCACGTACGAGGGCGGTCGCGGCCGTGAGCGCGACGCGCGCTCCGAGCTCTTCCTGCTGGCGATCGCCAACCTCGTCTCGCAGAACACCTTCTACGAGACCGGCGACGCCCGGGACGACCGGTTCGCCGCGCTCGTCCGTGAGCTGGCCGTCAGCGACCCGTCGTGGACGGCGAGCATGCTGGCCTGGCTGCGCGGCGAGGGCAACATGCGGACCGCGTCCATCGTCGGCGCCGCCGAGTACGTCAAGGCGCGCCTCGACGCGGGCGCCACCGACGGGCCGGCGAACCGGCAGGTCGTCGCCTCCGTGCTGCGGCGCCCGGACGAGCCCGGCGAGCTGCTCGCGTACTGGACCGCGCTGTACGGCCGCAACATCCCCAAGCCCGTGAAGCGCGGCATCGCCGACGCCGTACGCCGGCTCTACAGCGGCAAGTCGCTGCTGAAGTACGACACGGCGTCCAAGGGCTACCGCTTCGGCGACATCCTCAACCTCGTGCACGCGGCACCCGACCCGGACAAGCCGTGGCAGGGCGAGCTGTTCCAGTACGCGCTGGACCGTCGGCACAACCCGGACACCGCCGTAGTGCCCAAGTCGCTGCCCGTTCTTGCGGCCCACCGTGACCTGATGGCACTGCGGCCCGCCAAGCGGCGCAAGGTGGTGACGGGTGCGCACGGCGCGCAGCGTCTCGCCGACGCGGGCATCACCTGGGAGGCGCTCGCCGGGTGGCTGCAGGGGCCGATGGACAAGGCTGCCTGGGAGGCCGTCATTCCGTCCATGGGTGGGATGGCGCTGGTTCGGAACCTGCGTAACTTCGATGAGGCCGGGGTTTCGGACGAGGTTGCTGCCCAGGTCGCCGCGAAGATCAGTGACCCTGCGGAGGTCGCGCGTTCTCGGCAGTTCCCGTTCCGGTACCTCGCGGCCTACCAGCACGCGCCTTCGCTGCGCTGGTCCTACCCGCTGGAGCAGGCGCTCGGTCACTCGCTGGCCAATGTGCCGGCGCTGGGTGGCAGGACGCTCGTGCTCGTCGACCGGTCCGGGTCGATGTTCTACTCGCGGCTGTCCGACCGCTCGGAGCTCAACCGGGCCGACGCGGCGGCGATCTTCGGTACGGCGCTCGCGCTGCGGGCTGCGGATGCCGATCTTGTCGAGTTCGGGACGAGCAGCAAGCGGGTGACGTTCCGCCGAGGTGAGTCGGTGCTCAAGGTGCTGGGGCGGTTCGGTGATCTCGGTGGCACCGATACGACCGAGGCCGTACGGAAGCACTACAAGAAGCACGATCGTGTGCTGATCGTCACCGACGAGCAGGCCACGTACAGCCACTACGGTGACCCGACCGAGCAGGTTCCGGCGCATGTGCCGGTCTACACCTGGAACCTCGCGGGGTACCGGGCGGGGCACGGGCCGTCGGGGGCGGGGAACCGGCATGTCTTCGGGGGGCTGTCGGATGCGGCTTTTCGGATGGTTCCGCTGCTCGAGGGGGCTCGGGACGCGGACTGGCCCTGGGCCGTCTGAGGGGGGTGTGAGTGTGTGGCCCGCACTTTTGTGCGGGCCACACGCTTGTGTGCTTCCCAATTGGTATCTAACATTTTAGTTGTGGATGCCATTCGACCCGTGCGGCGGACTCTGCTCAGGGAGCGCGCGTACGAAGCGATCAAGGACGCCATCGTGGCCGGGGAGATCGAACCCGGCGCGGTGGTACGGGATGGTGAGCTGGCTGAACGGCTTGGGTTGTCTCGGGCTCCTGTGCGGGAGGCCTTCTCTCGGCTCGTCGACGAAGGGCTGCTGGAGAGCAAACCGCAGAGTTATACGCGGGTGACCGCGGTGGTGGCCGGGGAAGTGCGGGACGCGGCTGCCGTGGTGGGGGCCATGCATGAGCTCGTCGTGCGGGTTGCCGTGCCTCGGTTGCGGGGGGCTGACGTCAACGCGATGCGCTCTGCCAATGCTCGGTTCGCTCATGCGGTGCGTGGTGGGGATGTTGACGCTGCCCTTCGTGCCGATGACGAGTTGCACGATGTGTTGGTGAGGGTGAGTGGCAATGGGGCTGCTGCTGCCACCATTTCGCGCTATACGCCCTTGATCCGGCGGCTGGAGCGGCGGCGGTTCGGTGAGGGCGGCAACTGTCGTTCGGCCGGGCTGCATGAGCAGCTCATCGAGGCGTGTGCGGACGGTGACGTGGACGAGGCCGTTCGGGTCACCGCGGAGATCTGGCGGGGGCTCGAAGGCCTCGCCGATGGTGAATGAACCCAGGAGGCCCGGTCATGTCCCTTTCCTCGTACGAGCGTTACCCCCTGCTGTTCGGTCCTTCGCCCGTTCATCCGCTGGAGCGGCTGACGGGGCATCTTGGCGGGGCCTCGTTGTGGGCCAAGCGGGAGGATTGCAACTCCGGGGTCGCTTATGGGGGGAACAAGACTCGCAAGCTGGAGTATCTCGTTGCTGATGCGCTTGCCACGGGGTGCGACACGCTTGTTTCGATCGGGGGCGTTCAGTCCAATCACACTCGGCAGGTTGCTGCCTGTGCTGCTCGGGCTGGGCTCAAGTGTGTTCTGGTGCAGGAGAGTTGGGTGGAGTGGCCCGACTCCGTGTACGACAAGGTCGGGAACATTCTGATCAGCCGGCTGGCGGGGGCCGATGTGCGGCTTGTGCGGGCCGGGTTCGGGATCGGGTTCAAGGAGAGCTGGGAGCTGGCTCTGCGGGAGGTTTCGGAGGGGGGTGGGAAGCCTTACGCCATTCCTGCCGGGGCCTCCGATCATCCTCTTGGTGGGCTCGGGTTTGCTGGGTGGGCCTATGAAGTCGCCGAGCAGGAGCGGGAGTTGGGGGTCTTCTTCGACACCGTGGTGGTTTGCTCGGTGACCGGGTCCACTCAGGCGGGGATGGTTGCCGGGTTCGCCTCGTTGGAGGAGGCGGGTGGGCGGGCGCGGCGGGTCATTGGGATCGATGCGTCTGCTGCGCCTGCGCGTACTCGTGAGCAGATCGCTCGGATCGCGCATGGGACGGGGCAACTCATCGGTGTGGAGAAGGAGTTGGCTGAGGCGGACGTTGAGTTGGACGAGCGGTATCACGCTGGTACCTATGGGATTCCTGACGAGGCCACGTTGGACGCGATGCGGCTTGCCGCTCGGATGGAGGGGATGGTCACCGATCCCGTCTACGAGGGGAAGTCGATGGCCGGGATGATCGACCTCGTGGGGAGAGGGGAGATCGAGCGGGGCTCGACTGTCTTGTACGCCCACCTTGGGGGGCAGCCTGCGTTGAATGCCTACAGCGCCTTGTTCTGAGGGTGCGGGTGGAGTGCCTGCTTGCGCCTTGTTTTGTGGGTGGGGCGGGGCCGTGCCGGTATGTCACGTTCGCGACTGCTGGGCGTACTGCCCTGGGTTTTCTGGTGGGCGTTTCCAGCGGGAGCTGTACGTCGCGAACGTTGACATACCGGCACGGCCCCGCCCCGCTTGCGTTGGCGGCTGCCGGTTTGTGGGGTGTTCCCTCGGCTGTTGTTCTGTGGTGGCCGGTTACAGTGCACTTCGTGCGGGGTGATGAGCGGCTGGGGTTGGGTGGCGGGCAGGCTGGTGGGGGGCGCCGGCGGGCCACCATTCATGACGTTGCCCAGATGGCCGGGGTGTCGCGGCAGACTGTTTCGCGGGCTGTCAATGACAAGGGTGAGATCGATCCGGGGACCAAGGCGCGGGTGCTGGAGGCCGCTCGGGTGCTGGACTATCGGCCCAGCCGGTTCGCGCGGGGGCTGGTGCGGAAGGGGACCGTGACGGTGGGTCTGGTGATTCCGGACCTGATGAATCCGTTCTTTCCCGAGGTGGCTGCCGGCGTTCTGGAGGCCGCCGAGCTGCGTGGGTGGCAGGTGGTGGTCTGGGACTCCCGTACCGATGAGGCTCGGGAGCGGGAAGCGCTTGATGTGCTGTCCCATCAGGCCGATGCCGTTGTGGGGTACTTCAAGAACGAGGACGACGTGCTGGCGCGGCGGCTGGGTGGTGTGCCGTTGGTGCTCTTGGAGCGTGGGCCGCAGCGGACTCGGTTCGGGGCCGTCGGGATTGATGTCGCCGGTGGGATGGAGCAGGGGATTGCTCATCTGGTCCGGGCCGGGCATCGCAGGATCGGCATGCTGGACGGGGAGCGCAGTGCGGTTCCCGGTGAGCGCCGGGAGGCGTTTCTGCGTGAGGTGCGGCGGCATGGGCTGGCTGTCGATGACAGTTGGGTTGTGTTGTGTCCCGAGCAGAGCGTGGCTGGTGGTGGGGTGGGTGCGGAGCAGTTGCTTCGTAGGAGGCCGGAGGTCAGCGCTGTTGTTGGGTTCAATGACCTGATCGCTGTTGGGGCTATGCGGGCCGCTCGGGGGCGGGGGCTGCGGGTTCCGGATGATCTGGCTGTTCTGGGCTTTGACGGGCTTTCCCTGGGGGAGTTGGTCGAGCCTGCCTTGACCACCCTGCATATCGACAAGCGGCGGTTGGGGCGGCTGGCCGTTGAGCAGGTGGTTCGGTTGCGGGCCGGCGAGGAGCCGCTGGGCGGCGCGGACGCCTGGGTCGTTCCCGAGCTGGTGGTGCGGGCCTCCGCCTGAGTTACCGACGCGGCAACAGATAGCGCTTACACATGTCTTGACACTGATTTTCGGCCGCCTCGATACTCGACGGCAACGTTCACGTGAACGTTCACGGAGCTCGACATCGTTGTCCCTCCCGAAAGTGAGTGCGCGCCTATGCCACACCGAACGATGTCCCGCAGGGGGTTGTTGGGGGCCTCCCTCGGCGCCGCGCTGCTCGGTCTGCCGGGATGCGGGGCGGGCAATGGCTCGGCTTCCGCAGGCACCGATCACCTGAGCCTCTGGTACTGGAAGGGCTCGCTGAGCGACAAGCTGCTCGCCACCGCTCGGCGTGCAGTACCCGGTGTGCCGGGGCTGAAGGTGAAGGGCTCTCAGATCCCCGACGGGGACATCGACTCGAAGGTACGCACCAGTCTTGCCGCCCGTGCCTATGTGCCGGACCTGACGGTCGTGAACTCCGACAACCTCGCCACGTTCTTTCCCGATGAGAATGAGTTTCTTGATTTGAGGACGCTGGGTGCGGAGAGCGTTCGTGATCAGTATCTCGACTGGAAGTGGGAGGGGTGCTTCGCTCCTTCGGGGCGGATGATCGGCTTCCCGCTCGATGCCGGGCCTACCGCCCTCTACTACCGGCGGGATCTTTTCCGGCGGGCCGGGCTGCCCCATGAGCCGCAAGAGGTTGCCGAGGAGGTCTCCACCTGGGAGAAGTACCTTGCCGCCGGGCGGGCGCTGCGGAAGGGACCCGGCAAGCCGTATCTGGTGAGCAACGTCGGCAATGTTTTTCAGCAGGTGCTGCTCCAGAGCCCCAAGCAGTTCGTGGATGCCGACAACCGGTTCATCGGCGACCAGGCCCACGTCAAACGCGCCTGGGACCTGTCCGTGGAGATGCTCCGGCAGGGGCTCAGCGCCCGGATCGTGGACGGCACGCCCGACTACAACGCCGCCATGGGCGGGGGACGCGTCGCCTCGATGACCACCGCGGTGTGGGCCATCAACGGACTGAAGGACACCGCGCCGAAGACGTCCGGGGCCTGGCGGCTGACCACCATGCCGGACGGGCCCGCCAACTACGGCGGGTCGTACGTCACCCTGACCCGCTACTGCCGCGACCCGGAGGGCGCCTTCGCCTTCGTGAAGTGGCTGCTCGGCCCGGCGAACCAGCTCAAGAGCTACCAGGAGATGGCCCTGTTCCCCACCACTCCCGCCGCCTACGCCGACTCCGCGATGCACAAGCCCGACCCCTTCTTCGGCGGTCAGCGGCCCATCGATGTCTTCGGTCCGGCCGCCCAGAAGGCTCCCGTTGTCTATTTCAGCCCGTACGAGGAGACCGCCAATACTCCCTTTTTTCAGGAGCTGACCAACGTGGAATCGCTCGGCAAGAAACCCGAGCGGGCCTGGCGCGACGCGGTGAACACGGCCGAGACCACGCTGTCCCGGCTGGGGGTGAGCTGACATGGCCACAGTCGCAGACCCGGCGGAGGCCGGCACCCCCGCGGCCGACGGCCGCGGGCGGGCGGAGAGTCGTCGCTCTCGCGCCACCGCTCCGGGTGGGCGGCGGCGGCATGGGCCGCCCCTTCTCGCGATCTCGCCTTTCTATGTACTGTTCGCCGTTTTTGGTGCTTTTCCGGTGGTCTTTTCGCTGTACCTGTCCTTCCAGGACTGGGACGGCATCGGTGACATGCGCTTCGTCGGCCTCAAGCAGTACGGGTGGCTGCTCGAGGACTCGGTGTTCTGGCACTCGGTGCTCAACACCTTCGAGATCTGGTTCCTGTCCACGGTGCCGATGCTGTTCCTGGCCCTGGTGCTCGCGTTCCTGCTGCACTCTCAGGTGCGGTTCACCGGTGCGTACCGGGTGGCGTACTTCATTCCCAACGTCACCTCGATGGTCGCCATGACCGTTGTCTTCGGCTCGGTCTTCGCCCAGACGGGCCTCGCCAACTCGGCGCTGAGGATGGTCGGGATGGACGGCGTCGGCTGGCTGTCCTCCGAGTGGGGCATCAAGGTGTCCCTCTCCATCATGATCATCTGGCGGTGGGTCGGCTACAACGCCCTGATCTTCCTGGCGGGCCTCCAGGCCATTCCCACCGAGCACTTCGAGGCCGCCCGCGTGGATGGGGCGAACAGTTGGCAGACCCTCTTCCGGGTCGTGCTGCCGCAGTTGCGGCCGGTGGTCCTCTTCGCCGCCGTCACGTCCACCATCAACGGCCTGCAGATCTTCACCGAGTCCCAGGTGCTGTTCCAGTCGACCGATGTCGGAACCATCGGCGGACCGGGTCAGGAAGGTATGACCATCGTGCTCTATCTGTGGCAGAAGGCCTTCAAGGACCACCAGTTCGGCTACGGGGCCGCGATGGGCTGGCTGCTCTTCGCGATCATCGCGGTCTTCACCCTCATCAACTGGCGGCTCGTCTCCGGCTCCGACCGCGAGGGTCGCGCCGGGATCCGGTCGCTTCTGCGACGCAAGGGAGCTGCCCGCAATGGCCGTTGACGGGAAGGAGAGGGCTACTGGCAGTGCGGGGCTCGCCGTTGGGGCCGGCAGTCGGCTCACCCGCGTTTGTGTCCGGGGTGTGCTGCTGCTCGGCGTGCTGATCTCGCTGTTCCCCTTCTACTGGCTGGTGGTGATGGCTTCCGGTACTACAGAGGACATCTACAGCTATCCGCCCAAGCTGGTACCGGGGCCGCATCTCCTGGACAACATGGGGCGGGTGCTCGACACCGTCGACTTCTTCGGCTCGCTGTTCAACACCATCGTCGTCGCCGTGGTCGGGACCGCGCTGGTGCTGTTCTTCGACTCGCTGGCCGCCTTCGCCTTCGCCAAGTACGAGTTCCCGGGCAAGAGGTTCCTGTTCGGTGCGTTGCTGGCCACGTACATGATTCCCGCACAGCTCTCGCTGGTGCCGCAGTTCGTCACCATGGCGGAGTTCGGCTGGGCCGGCTCGCTGACGGCGCTGATCATTCCCGGTGCGGCCAACGCCTTCGGCATCTTCTGGATGCGTCAGTACGCGCAGAACTCGCTGCCCGACGAACTGCTCGACGCCGGACGGATCGACGGCGCCGGTTTCTTCCGGCTCTACTGGCAGGTCGCGATGCCGTTGTTCCGGCCCGCGCTGGCGTTCCTCGGCATCTTCACCTTCATCAGCATCTGGAACGACTACATCTGGCCGCTGGTCGTCATGATCGACCCCGACAGGGTCACCCTTCAGGTCGCCCTGGCCAATCTCAACGTCCTCTACAACACCGACTACTCCCTGGTGATGGCCGGTGCGTTGATGAGCGTCGTTCCGCTGATCATCGTGTTTCTGATCGGGGCTCGGCACTTCCTCCGGGATCTTGCGGCGGGGGCCACGAAGATGTGACCCGGCATTCACGTCATCACGAACGCGCGGGGCGCCCCCGGGATGGGGGGCGCCCCGCGCGTACGTTCGTGGTGAGGTGTGTCGGTGGGCTACAGCGCCTGGGCCGACGGCTTCACCATGCCGCGGACCGTGCGGGACTTGACGAAGTTGCCGAGGGCCGTCATCTCCCACTCGCCGGAGAACTGCTTGATGAGCTTGGCCATCATCACGCCGGTCTGCGGCTCGGCGGTCGTGAGGTCGAAGCGGACCAGCTCCTCGCCCGTGGCGGCGTCCAGGAGGCGGCAGTAGGCCTTGGCGACCTCGGTGAACTTCTGGCCGGAGAAGGAGTTCACCGTGAAGACCAGGCCCGTGACCTCCTGGGGGAGGCGGCCCAGGTCCACGACGATCACCTCGTCGTCACCGCCGCCCTCGCCCGTGAGGTTGTCGCCGGAGTGCTTGATCGCGCCGTTCACGATCGAGAGCTTGCCGAAGTAGCAGCTGTCGATGTGGTTGCGCTGCGGGCCGTAGGCGATCACCGAGGCGTCGAGGTCGATGTCCTTGCCTCGGTACGCCGGCTCCCAGCCGAGGCCCATCTTCACCTGGGAGAGGAACGGACGGCCGCCCTTGACCAGGGACACGGTCTGGTTCTTCTGGAGACTTACGCGGCCCTTGTCGAGGTTGATCTTCCCGGCGCCCGGGGCGGGGGCTGCGGGTGCCGCCGGGGGCGCGGGCGGGGCCGCCGGGGTGCTGATCGGCGGGGCCGGGGGCGCGACCGGGGTCTGGAGCGTGGGGGCCGGCGGGGCGACCGGGGCCGCCGGGGCCGGCTCCTCCACCGTCACGCCGAAGTCCGTGGCGATGCCCGCCAGGCCGTTCGAGTATCCCTGGCCGACCGCTCGGGCCTTCCATGCGCCGTTGCGCAGGTAGACCTCGACGATCACCAGGGCCGTCTCCGAGCCGAGCTGGGGCGGGGTGAAGGACGCCAGTACGGAGTTGTCGGCGGAGTTGCGGATCGTCGCCGTCGGTTCGATGCCCTGGAACGTCTGGCCCGCGGCGTCCGGGCTCGCGGTGACGACGATCTTCTCGATGCCCGGGGGCACGGCCGTCGTGTCGACCGTGATCGAGTCGGGGCTGGTGCCGCCGCCGGAGCGGTACGTCACGCCCTGGCCGGTCGGCTGGTTGTAGAAGATGAAGTCGTCGTCGGAGCGCACCTTGCCGTCGGCGGTGAGCAGCAGGCCCGATACGTCGAGCCGCACCGGGGCGGCGACGTCCACCGTCACGCGGGTGACGGGGAGAGGGATGTTCGAGCCGGGGGTCATAGCTGTCATGACCCGTGAACGACCGGGCCCGCTTTACCGTTCCCTTACCTGCCCGCCAATTGGGTCAGCGCGGGTCTGTGCAGGTCAGAGGCCTTCAGTGGTGGTCGGGGGTGGTCAGTGGCGGTTTCTGGGGTGGTTGCGGGCCGTTCGTTCGTTGCCGCGTTTGTAGTTGCCCGTCCAGCGGGCCATGACCAGTTGGGGGTCGCCGGATTCCACCTCCGCGAGGAACTGGGTGGCCCTTGGGCCGCGGAGGGTGGTGGCGGGGTGGGTGCCGTGGGTGATCTTTACCGTGCCGTCGGGGTGGTGGGTGTAGGCGAAGCCGTTTGGGCGGGGCATGGGGGGATGGTAGGTCGGTGGGGTGGGGCGGGCCCAAGGGTTTTTCGCCCCCGCCGCCCCTACCCATTCCCGTCACTTCCTCAGGGGCTCCGCCCCCGAACCCCCAAAAGACTGCGCAGTTCCCCGCGCCCCTAGGTTTTCAGGGGCGCGGGGAACTGCGCGGCCAGCAACAGCCGACCTCCACCCGACAACCCACCTCACGGGGTCTGGGGCGGAGCCCCAGGGGACGGGAACGGGTAGGGGCGGCGGGGGCGAAATCCCCCTACGGGACCACCACGATCTTTCGGCCGACGCCCGAGGCGAACTGGTTCAGGGCCTGGGGGTACTGGTCCAGCGGCAGGCGGTCGCTGATGAAGATGTCCGGGTCCAGGACACCCGTGGCGAAGAGCTCCGCCGCCCGCTCGAAGCTGTGGAGCACGGCCATGGAGCCCGTGATGGTGATCTCCTGGTTGTAGATGCGGTACGGGTCGATCGTGACCCGGGTCGAGTAGTCCGCCACGCCGAACTGGAGGAACGTGCCGGCCTTGGCCACCCGCTCCAGGCCGTCCTGGATCGCCGCCGCGTTACCGGTGGCGTCGACGACCAGGTCCCACCCCTGAGGCCGGTCCAGCTCGTCCGCCCCGGTGGCCGTCGCCGAGACCCCGAGCCGCGCGGCCGTCTCGAGCCGCTGCGGATTGATGTCGACGACGTCGACGCTCGCCGCACCCGTCCGCTTCGCGAGTTCCAGCATCATCAGGCCCATGGTTCCGGAGCCGTAGATCAGGACGTGAGCGCCGAGGCGGGAGTTCAGTACGTCGTAGCCGCGGACCGCGCAGGAGAGGGGTTCGACCAGGGCCGCGTCCTGGGTGCGGATGTGTTCGGGGAGCTTGACGCAGTTCGCCACGGGGGCGACGGCGTACTGGGCCGCGCCGCCTGCCGTCGTCACGCCGATGGCCGCCCAGCGCTCGCAGAGGTTGTTGTGGCCCGTACGGCAGAAACGGCACTCGTAGCAGTAGAGGGAGGGGTCCACGGCCACCTGGTCGCCGAGTGAGAGCTCGGTGACCTGGGTGCCCACCCCGACCACCTCGCCCGCGAACTCGTGGCCCGGCACGATCGGCAGCTTGGGGGCGAACTCGCCCTGGAGGATGTGCAGGTCGGTGCCGCAGAGGCCGCAGGCGGCGACCTCGACGACGACCTCGCGGGGGCCCGGCGTCGGGTCCGGGACCTCGGCCACGACGGCACGGCCCACGGACTCGATGACTGCGGCCTTCATTTCACGGCTCCCAACGACAGGCCCTGGACCAGTTTGTCCTGGGCGGCGAACCCCGCGGCGAGCACCGGCAGGGAGATCACGAGCGACGCGGCGCACACCTTCGCCAGGAACAGGCCCTGGCTGGTGATGAAGCCGGTGAGGAAGACGGGGGCGGTCTCCGCCACCACGCCCGTGAGGACTCGGGCGAACAGCAGCTCGTTCCAGCTGAAGATGAAGCAGATCAGGGCTGTGGCCGCGATGCCCGGCAGGGCGATGGGGGCCACGACCCGGGCGAGGATGGTGGGCAGTTTCGCGCCGTCGATCTGCGCCGCCTCGATGATCGCCACCGGGACCTCGGAGAGGAACGACTGCATCATCCACACGGCGATCGGCAGGTTCATCGAGGTGTAGAGGATGACCAGGAGCCAGATGTTGTCCAGCATTCCGGTGTTCTTCGCGAAGAGGTAGATGGGCAGGAGGCCCGCCACCACCGGGAGCATCTTCGTGGAGAGGAAGAAGAACAGGACGTCGGTCCACTTCTTCACCGGGCGGATGGAGAGTGCGTAGGCCGCGGGGAGGGCCAGCACGAGGACCAGGAGCGTTGATGCCAGCGATGCCACCGTCGAGTTGATCAGTGACGGCCAGGGGCTCGCGCCGCCGCCCGTGCCGAAGAACTCGCGGTAGCCGTCGAGGGTGAGCGCGGCTCCGAAGGACGGCGGATTGGTCGCCGCGTCCTCCTCGGAGTGGAAGGACGTCAGGGCCATCCAGGCGATGGGCAGGAAGAAGACGATCCCGGCGAGCCAGGCGACCAGGCCGAGGCCCCTTCCCCTGGGGCGGCGCGGGCCGGGGTTGCCGGACTCGGTACTACGGGGACGTACACGGATCGCGGTGGCGCTCATGCGCGGCCCACCTCCTCGCGGAACAGGGACGAGACCACGCGCAGCGCGAAGGTCGCGATGATGATCGAGCCGATGACGACGAGGACGCCGGCCGCGGAGGCGAGGCCGTTCTCGTGGGCCTGGTAGAAGCTCTGGTAGACGGTGTAGGGCAGGTTCGCGGTGCCCAGGCCGCCGGAGGTGATGGTGAAGACCGCGTCGAAGTTCTGGACGATGTAGATCGAGCCCAGCAGGGCGCCCAGTTCGAGGTAGCGGCGCAGGTGGGGCAGGGTCAGATAGCGGAAGACCTGCCAGTCGCTCGCGCCGTCGACCTTCGCGGCCTCGATCTGCTGGTGGTCGCGGCTCTGCAGGCCCGCCAGCAGGATCAGCATCATGAACGGTGTCCACTGCCAGACGAGGGACATCTCCACGGCGAGCAGCGGGGTGTTGGAGATCCAGTCCGGCTCCGGTCCGCCCACATAGTGCAACAACCCATTGAGCAGGCCGTATTCAGGGTTGTAGAGCACATGCTTCCAGAGCAGGGCGGCCGCTACGGGGACCACGAGGAAGGGCGCGATCAGGAGCGTACGGACCACTCCGCGGCCCCGGAACTTGCGGTCCAGGAGGAGGGCGAGGACCAGGCCCAGGATCAGGCTGGCCAGGACGACGGTGACCGTCAGGAGGATGGTCGTCCAGACCGACTTGCGCAGGGCCGCGTCGGTGAGGACCTCGGAGTAGTTGCCGAAGCCGGTGAAGCTGCGGGCGTCCGGGTAGAGGGAGTTCCAGTCGAAGAAGGAGATCACCAGCGTGGCCACGAAGGGGAGCTGGGTCACGGCGATCATGAAGATCAGGGCGGGGAGGAGCGGGGCCCGGGTCGCCCAGGCGCGCATGCGGCCCGAGGGACGCTTCTCGGTGCGTACGGATGGTGCGGCTATGGGAGCCGTTGTTGTGGCGGTCATCGTCCCTCGTACTCCTCGGCGATCTCCTCGGCCAGCTTCTGGGACTTGTTCAGGGCCGACTCGACGGACTGGCGTCCGGCGATGGCCGCGCTGATCTCCTGCGAGACCTTGGTGCCGAGATCGGTGAACTCGGGGATGCCGACGAACTGGATGCCGGGCGCGGGCCGCGGCTGCACGCCGGGGTCGGTGGGCCGGGCGCCCTCGATGGCCTCCTTGGTCATCTCCTGGAAGGCACCGGCCTCCTTGCGGTAGTCGGCGTTGGTGTACGTGGAGGCGCGCTTGCCGGCCGGGACGTTGGACCAGCCGATCTCGTCGCCGACCAGCTGCTCGTACTCCTTGCTGGACGCCCAGGAGACGAACTTCCAGGCCTTGTCGGGGTTCCGGGACGCGTCCTGGATGCCCCAGGCCCAGGTGTAGAGCCAGCCGGAGGACTCGGTCTTCTCGACGGGCGCCGGCACGTAGCCGATCTTGCCCTTGACCGGGGACTGGGCCGACTCCAGGGAGCCGGCCGCGGACGTGGCGTCGTACCACATGGCGACCTTGCCCTGGGTCATGTTGTTGAGGCACTCGGCGAAGCCGGCCTGGGGTGCGCCCGCCTCGCCGTGGTCGCGGACGAGGTCCACGTAGAACTTCACCGCCCCTTCCCACTCGGGGGAGTCGAGCCGCGCCTTCCAGCTCTTGTCGAACCAGGTGCCGCCGAAGGTGTTCACGACCGTGGTGAGCGGGGCCATGACCTCGCCCCAGCCGGGCAGACCGCGCAGACAGATGCCCTTCATGCCCGACTCGGCGCCGTCGGCCTTGGCCGCGAGGTCGGCCACCTGGGTCCAGGTCGGGCGCTCGGGCATGGTGAGGCCCTTCGCCTCGAACACGTCCTTGCGGTACATCAGGAAGGACGACTCGCCGTAGAAGGGCTGCCCGTAGAGCTTGCCGTCGTCCGCGGTGAGGGACTGGCGCATGGGCTTGAGGACGTCCTGCTCGTCGTAGCCCGGGTCCTTCGCGACGTACGAGTCCATCTCGTGCAGCCAGTCGTTCTTGGCGTAGATCGGTATCTCGTAGTTGGACAGGGTGGCGACGTCGTACTGACCGGCCTGGTTGGCGAAGTCCTGGCTGATCTTGTCGCGGACGTCGTTCTCCGGCAGCACGGTGAAGTTCACCTTGATGCCGGTCTCCTTGGTGAAGTGGGCGGCGGTGAGCTTCTGCAGCTCCACCATCTGCGGGTTGTTGACCATGAGGACGTTGATGGAGTTGCCACCGGAGCCCGCTCCGCCCGCTCCGGCCCAGCAACCGGAGAGCAGCGGGGCGAGCAGCGTCCCTGCGGCGACCGCGACGAGCGTCGCGCGCGGCCTCCGTCGGCTCTGGGTTCGCATGGATCGCTCCTGGATTTTTCAGTACATATGGGATGACGCGGGGAGTGTGGTGCCTCTGTAGTGGGTCAGTTGGCTTTTCGAACTCTTTGAGGACTGGGGTGGGGACTGGGGTGCGGTCTCTGTTTCAGACCCGGATGACCTGGGGGCCCTGCATCGAGTAGCGGTGGGCCTCGGACGTGGGGAGGAAGGTGCTGGTGACGATCGCCTCCAGCGCACTGATCTCCGCGAACCGGCAGAAGCTCACGGCGCCGAACTTGGTGTGCACCCCCGCGAACACCGTGCGCCGGGCGGCCCGGATGGCCTGTGACTTGACCTCGCTGACGGCCGGGTCGGGGGTGGTGAGGCCGTGTTCGCGCGAGATGCCGTTGGCTCCGATGAACGCCAGGTCGATGACGAACCCGGCGAGCATCTTCGTCGTCCAGTGGTCGACGGTCGCGAGGGTGCCTGGCCTGACCCGGCCGCCGAGCAGCAGCACCGTCGTGTTGTCGGCCTCGGCGAGCGCTCCCGCGGTGGCCAGGGACGCGGTGACCACGGTCAGCGGCCGGTCCCGGGGGAGTGATTCGGCGATGAGCTGCGGGGTGAACCCCTCGTCGACGAAGACCGTCTCGGCGTCCCCGAGCAGCTCGGCCGCGGCGGCCGCGATCCGGCGCTTCTCGGGCACATGGCTGGTGGCGCGGAAGGCGAGCGTCGTCTCGAAGCCGGCGCTCTCCACCGGATAGGCGCCGCCGTGCGTGCGGCGGACCAGTCCGTGGTCCTCCAGGGCGCGCAGATCCCGTCGTACGGTCTCCTTGGCGACGCCCAGCTCGGCGGCGAGCTCGTTCACGTCGACGGCGCCGGTGCGACGGGCGCTCTTCACGATCTCCCGCTGACGTTCTTCCGCGCTCATGCCCGACACCCGCTCTCCGTGCTCACTGCCCGTTCGGGCCCGGTGGGGCCCATGGGGGAAGTTCTACAGCGGGTGCGCGCCACTGACCAGGTCTGTTGCGGGCCCGATGGCGCCCGTATGTGACCGTAACGAGCGACGGCTGCCCGTGCCGGACCTGCGGTGCAGCGGAATTCGGGCAGTGGGCATGCCCGAACGGCGGGGCGGGCGGGTCCGTTCGGTGCCCGCTCGCCCCGTGAGGCGGTCCTTGCGTGGTGGCCGGATGCGTCGGAGGTGGCCTGTGCGGCCCAACGGGATCCCCGGCCCGGACGCGAGTGTCAGTACGGCCAGACCGGCGGGTTGGTCACGAAGTGGCCGCCCAGGCGGGTGTGGTCCGGGTTCCGCGGGTCCAGCTCGCCCTGCTCGGCGATCAGCTTCTCGGCGTACTGCTCGGAGTCGTCCTGCGGCTCGTAGCCGAGCCCCCGGGCGGTGGTCAGGTCCCACCACAGGCGGGTGTTCGCGGAGGAGCCGTAGACGACGGTGTGCTCGACGTCCTCGGCGCTCAGGGCCGCGTGGAAGAGGCGGGCGCCGTCGCCGGGGCTCATCCAGACCGACAGCATGCGCACGCTGGTCGGCTCCATGAAGCAGGAGCCGATCCGCACGGAGACGGTCTCCAGGCCGTGCTTGTCCCAGTAGAACTGCGCCAGGTCCTCGCCGAACGACTTCGACAGGCCGTAGAAGGTGTCCGGGCGGTGCGGGGTGTCGATGGGGATGAGTGTGTCCGGGGCGTGGGGCGCCTCGCCCTCGGGGCGCGGGGTGTAGCCGACCGCATGGTTGGAGGAGGCGAAGACGATGCGCCGGACACCCTCCTCGCGCGCCGCCTCGTACAGGTTGTACGTGCCTTCGATGTTCGCCTTGAGGATCTTCTCGAAGGTGGACTCCAGGGATATGCCCGCGAGGTGGATGATCGCGTCCACGCCGCGCACGGCCTCGCGCAGGGCTTCCTTGTCGCCGAGGTCCGCGGTGACCGCGCCGGGCTCGCCCTCGATCGGCAGCAGATCGAGGAGCCGCAGTTCGTAGCCGTAGGCGGGCAGCAGTCCTCGCATCAGGGTGCCGAGACCGCCGGCGGCGCCGGTGAGCAGAACGGTGCGGGGAGCGGGCATCCTCGGGTCTCCTTGAATCGGCGGCCGTCACCGTGTACGGCATTCACATCCGTGGACACGCTAGGGATCGTCGACGGACCGCGTCAAGTGTCGCGCGCAGTGCTGGGATCCGCTCCCCTTCCGTGCTCTTTCTGCTCCCTTGTTGCTGCCGCAATGCATGTTGGCCCGCTTGACCGCCCCCAAGAGGGCGCCTTAGCGTGGAAGTGTTCAGGGATATGGACATGGATCAGAAACGTGCACGAGCCGGCGTGTGCGTGCATGCTCATGCTCTAGGGAGAGCCCGTGACCTCAGCCCCCCTTGCCGCTCGACTCAGTATCCCGAGCGGGCCGCTGTTCTTCCCCGTCACCGCGTACGACCGCGACGGAGCCGTCGACCTCGACGTCTACCGCGAGCACGTCCGGCGGGGCGTCGAGGCCGGGGCCGCCGCCGTCTTCGCCTGCTGCGGGACCGGGGAGTTCCACGCGCTCACGCCCGAGGAGTTCCAGGAGTGCGTACGGGCGGCCGTCGAGGAGACGGCGGGCCGCGTCCCCGTCGTCGCGGGCGCCGGGTACGGGACCGCGCTCGCCGTGCGGTACGCGCGGCTCGCCGAGGAGGCGGGCGCGGACGGGCTGCTCGCCATGCCGCCCTATCTCGTCGTCGCCGGGCAGGAGGGGCTGCTGCGGCACTACACGGAACTGGCGGCCGCCACCTCGCTCGACATCATCGTGTACCAGCGGGACAACGCTGTGTTCACGCCCGACACCGTCGTCTCGCTGGCCCGCGCCGAGGGGATCATCGGCTTCAAGGACGGGCTCGGCGACCTCGACCTGATGCAGCGCATCGTGAGCGCCGTGCGGTCCGAGTACCCGGGTGACTTCCTCTACTTCAACGGGCTGCCGACCGCCGAACTCACCGGCCTCGCCTACCGCGGCATCGGCATCACGCTGTACTCCTCCGCCGTCTTCTGCTTCGCGCCCGAGATCGGCCTCGCCTTCCACCAGGCCCTGGGCTCCGGCGACGACGCCACCGTGAACCGGCTCCTCGACGGCTTCTACCGGCCACTCGTCGAACTGCGCGCACAGGGCCGCGGATACGCTGTCTCACTGGTCAAGGCGGGCGTACGGCTGAGGGGGCTCGACGTGGGCGAGGTGCGGCCGCCGCTGCACGAGCCGTCCGAGGACCACGTCAAGCAGCTCGCCCAGCTGATCGAGCGGGGCTACGCGCTTCTGGAGGAGAGCAAGTGAAGGCGTCGACCTTCGTCTATCCGTGGGACGTCAACGGCGACCCCGAAGCGGCGGCCCGCATCGCCGGGCTCGGCGTCCAGCAGGCGACGCTCGCCTCCGCGTACCACTCCACGCGCGCCCTGACCCCCCGCCACCCCCGGCACCGCATCGTCACCGCGCTGCACGCCTCCGTGCTCTACCCGACCGACGCCGCACGGTGGCAGGGCCGCAGGCTCCGGCCGTACGCCGCCGGGGACTGGGCGCCCGGGGACGCGTACGGGGAAGCCGCGTCGGCACTCGCGGAGGCGGGGCTCGACGTGCACACGTGGGTGGTGCTCGCGCACAACTCCCGTATGGGCGCCGAGTTTCCGGACACCTCGGTGGTCAACGCCTATGGGGACCGCTATCCGTGGGCGCCCTGCGTCGCGCAGCCGGACACGCGCGCGTACCTCGTCGATCTGGCCGTCGAGGCGGCGATCCGTCCCGGCGCCTCGGGCACGGAACTGGAGTCCCTCGGCTGGTACGGGCTCCCGCATCTGCACGCCCACGACAAGACGGCCGGCGTGGCACTCGGGGACGCCGGCACGTACCTGATGTCGCTGTGCTTCTGTCCCTCCTGCGCGGGCGGCTATACGCAACTGGGGCTCGACCCCGACGAGTTGGCGGCCTCGGTCCGGCGTGCCCTGGAGCCCGTGTGGCGGGGCGAGGCTCCCGTCGAGGGCTGGGAGGACGTGGAGAAACTGCTCGGCGCCGAGCTCGCGACGGCCACGCGCGCGTGGCGTGACTCGGTCGCCAGGTCCCTCCAGACGGAGGCCGTCCTCGCCGTGCGCGAGGCCGCGCCGGAAGGGTTCCAGATCCTGCTGCACGCGGACCCGGTCTCCTACCGCGTCGGTGCGAACGTCGGTGTGGACCCCGGGCACATCCTGTCGGTCGCCGACGGAGCGGTCGTACCGTGCGCCGCCGGGCCCGAGCCGCTGATCCCCTTCGCCGAGAAGGGAGTTGACGGGGCCGTACTGGCCGCCAACTTCACCGTGGTCGGCGGGATGGGCGGGCGTCCCGCGACACTCGTCGAGGACGTGGCGCGGGCGGCCGAGCTGGGAGCCACCGAAGTGCGGCTGTATCACGCGGGGTTGGCGTCCGACGAGGACTTGTCGCTGGTGACGGAGGCGCTCGCGCGGCTCGGCTGAGTTCGCAGCAGGGGCACGACCGTCACGAGTCGTACGAGCCCGAGAACCGCCAACAGCGCCCGGTGGTCGACGAGTTCGACCAGACCCGCGCCCAGTGCGAGGCCCACCGCCGTCGGGGCGAACAGCAGCGTGTTGGCGGTCGCCGTCGTACGGCCCAGCAGGGCGTCCGGCGTCTCGCGCTGGACCGCGGTGAGGGCCGCGATCAGTACGCAGGGGAGTCCGACGCCGACCGCCGCGGCCGAGGCGAGGACCACCGCGTCGTAGGGGAGCGCGCGGGCCGTCACGGCCACGGCGGTGAGCGCGATGCCGTACCCGGCGAACCGGCGTTCGCCCAGGCGGCGCAGGAGCGGGCCCGCGGCCAGCCCGACCGCCACCGAGCCGACGCCCTGGGCGACGTACAGGACACCCACGTACGCGGGGGAGTGGCCGAGGCCCTCCACCACCGCGTAGATCAACGCGCCGTTGAGACCCGAGAAGAGCATGGTCGTGCCGCCCGCGAGGACGAGTGGGCGCAGGGTCGGGTGGCTCCACAAGTAGCGCGCGCCTTCGGCGGTTTGGGCGCGCCAGCCGGCCGGGGCGGGGGCCGTGAGCGGCTTCGGCTCGTGGACGCGCAGGAGGGTGTAGAGGCCCGCGGCCAGGGCGAAGGTGACCGCGTCCAGGAGTGCGACGCGGGCGCCCCCGTACGCCGCGTACAGGCCCGCTCCGGCGAGCGGGGCGAGGAGTTTCATGCCCTCGTTGGCCGTCATGCGCAGGCCGTTGAAGTCGCCGAGGAGCTGCTTGTCGACGGCCGTGGCCACCAGGGCCGACTCTGCCGCGTCGTGGACGACGCCGGCCGCTCCGTAGACGAGGAGCACGGCGAAGAGGATCCACAGGGTGCCGGGGGAGTCGACCATGAAGAGAGGCAGCAGGAGTGCGGCCAGGCCCAGGTTCGTCCACACCAGCAGGGGCCGGCGGCGGGTGCGGTCCGTGAGGGTGCCGAGGGCCGGGCCGATCAGCGTGGGCGCCCAGAGGGCGAAGATGCAGAGGGCGGCCAGGCCGTCCGAGCCGGTCAGGTCCTTCACCCAGATCCCGGACACCAGCCACATCGCCGACGAGCCGAAACCGGAGACCACGACTCCGCCGAGGTACAGACCCGCGTTGCGGTCTCGCAGGACACGGGTCACCGCCCATGTCTGTGTCCATGCCCATGTCCATGTCGTCATGCCTGGTCATCGTGGGGCTAAGGCCCCGGGCCGGGCATCGGGCAGGTGCCTTAGCGGGGACACCGCGGGAGCGGCAGCGGGGTCGTCGGGATGAGGCGAAGCCCTGCCGGAGCCCCGCCGGAGCCCCGCCGGGCCTTCGCCTGGTCCTCGCACGGCTCCCGCCGGGCCCTCGCCCGGTTCAGACAGTGAGGACGATCTTGCCCCGGGGATGGCCCTTCTCCAGATGGCGGAGGGCGTCGGCCGCCTCGGCCAGAGGGTAGGTGCGGTCGATCGGCGGGGTGATCTTGTCCTGTTCGGCGAGGTCCTTGAGGGTCAGCAGGTCCTCGCGGCGCGCGACCGAGATGAGGTTGCGGAGGTTCTGGCCGATGAACGGCGAGAGCGTGACGGCCCGCAGGCCGCGGCTCATACCGCCGAAGAAGCTGGTCCCGCCCTCCCCGCCGACGATGACGAGGGTGCCGCGCGGAGCGAGGGCGCGGCGGAGGACGGGCAGGGGGCGGAGGCCCGCGTTGTCGACGATGACGTCGTAGCGGTGCGGGCCGTCGGTGATGTCCTCGCGGGTGTAGTCGATGACGTGCGAGGCGCCCTGGGAACGTACGAAGTCAGCGCCCGTGGGGCCGCAGACACCGGTGACCTCGGCGCCGTACATCGCGGCGAGCTGGACGGCGTAGCAGCCGACACCGCCGGAGGCGCCGATGACGAGGACCTTCTGGCCCGGCTGCGGACGGCCTTTGCCGCTGAGGGCCTGGAGGGCCGTCATGCCGGAGACGGGGAGGGCGACGGCCTGTTCGAAGGTGAGGTTGGCCGGTTTGAGGGCGATCTTCGCGGCCTTGGCGCGCGCGTACTGGGCGAACGAGCCCTCGCAGTTGCCGAAGACCTCGTCGCCCGGCTTGAACTCGGTCACCTTCGCGCCGACGGACTCGACCCGTCCGGCGCCGTCCCAGCCCCGTACCGGGTTCTTGGGCTTACGGAGTCCCAGGGCCACGCGCGCCACATAGGGCCGGCCGGTCATCAGGTGCCACACCTCGGGGCCGACACCGGCCGCACGCACCTCGACGAGCACCTCGTCGTCGCCGGGCACGGGGCGGTCGATGTCGCGCAGTTCCAGGAGGTCCGCTGATCCGTAGGCATCCTGAACGATCGCCTTCATGGCGTGGCTCCCCTTCGCGGTCCCGGGCACCGGGTATCCCGGTTGCACCGAGCATCCCGACGGCTCGAACGCCTGACCAGACTCCTGAGCACGATCTTGGGGGCGGGAGCGATGAGTTTTCGTACGGCCGACGGTCTACCCCCTGAAGACCCACTGACGAGAGGAGCCCGGCATGGGCGACGGCGGTACCACTCCCAGCATCCTTGACCTGGGGCCGCAGGCCCTGATCGTGGCGCGCCTCGCGGAGGAGGTGGGGGAGGAACAGCTGGACGCCGTGACGCCGTGTCCGGAGTACGCGGTGCGCCATCTGCTCGGGCATCTGGCCGGGCTGTCCACGGCCTTCCGGGACGCCGGGCGCAAGGACCTCGGGGCCACGACGGACACCGACCCCACCTCCCAGTTGCCGGACGTGACGCCCGGCTGGCGCGCCGAACTGCCCAAGGTGCTCGGCGAGTTGGCCGAGGCCTGGCGCGATCCGGCCGCGTGGACGGGCGAGACCCGGGCGGGCGGTGTGGAGCTGCCCGGCGAGATCGCGGGCGTCGTCGCCGCCGACGAACTCGTCGTGCACGGCTGGGACCTGGCCCGGGCGACCGGCCAGCCGTACGCCCCCGACGCGGCGGCCCTGAACGCGGCGTACGCGATGCTCGCGCCCTCGGTGGACGACCCGTCGCGCGGAACCATCTTCGGGCCCGTCGTGCCCGTGCCGGAGGGGGCGCCCCTGCTGGACCGGGTGATCGGTCTGAGCGGCCGGGACCCGGGGTGGGCGCCCACCGGCTGAGCCCACCGCTGAGCCCAACGGCCGTCGGGACGGGCCTTCTTCTGCCAGAAGGCCCGAACTTCTTTTGTCAGAAGCGTTGACGAAACTCCGGGGTGCTCCTACTTTCATCGCGTCGTACTTCGTACGTCATATATGAGACGCGATACGTGAGATCAGATACGCGAGCCCCTGATTCGTCGGGGGTTCCGTTACCCCGAGAGGCGCGCATGACCTCTGTGCCCACGCCGATCCCCTCCCGCACGCAGTTCGTGCTCGAAGGGATCAAACACCGCATCCTCACCGGGCAGTTGACCCCGGGACAGGCTCTGGTCGAGACCGAGCTCGCCGCACAGTTCGGGGTGTCCAAGACCCCGGTGCGCGAGGCGCTCAAGACCCTGGCCGGTACCGGGCTCGTCGTGATGAACCAGTACAAGGGCGTCACGGTGCGCATGGTGGACGCGGACATGGCGCGCGAGGTGTACGACGTGCGGCTGCTCCTGGAGCCGGAGGCGCTGCGGCGCTCCGTACGGCGCGGCTCCTCCCTCGACACGGCGCGCGAGGCGCTCGAACGCGCCGACGCCGCCACCGACACCGCCCAACGCTCCCTCGCCAACCGCGAGTTCCACCGCTCCCTCTACGTCCGCTGCGGCAACCCGCTGCTCGGCCGGATGCTCGACGAGGTCCGTGACCAGGCCGCCCTGGTCTCCGCGGTCGCCTGGGCCGCCAACCCGTCCTGGGAGCGCGAGGCCACCGAGCACCGGGAGATCCTGCGGCTCGCCCTCGACGGCGACTCGGACGGCGCGGCCCGCGCCCTGCACTCGCACATCGCCTCGTTCGTGCAACGGGCCTTCCCCGAGGCCCAGGGAAAGGGTGAGCAGGAATGACCGCGACCACGACCGCGTTCGAGGCCGGACGGGCCGCTCTCGCCGACGTGGTGGCGATCCCCGTGACCCCGTTCGCCGAGGACGGCTCCATCGACCAGGAGGTCCACCGCGTCCTGCTGCGCCGGGTGCTCGACGGCGGCGTACGCATCCTCACGCCCAACGGCAACACCGGTGAGTTCTACGCCCTGAGCCCCGAAGAGCGGCGCACGGTGACGGAGTTGACCATCGAGGAGGCGGGGGACCGGGCGACGATCCTGGTCGGTGTCGGGCACGACGTGCCGACCGCCGTCGCCTCCGCCCGCCACGCCCGCGAGCTCGGCGCACAGATGGTGATGGTCCATCAACCCGTCCACCCGTACGTCTCGGAGGGCGGCTGGGTCGACTACCACCGGGCCATCGCGGAGGCGGTCCCCGAGCTGGGCGTCGTCCCGTACATCCGCAACCCGGTGCTCGCCGGCGCCCGGCTCGCCGAACTGGCCGACGCCTGCCCGAACGTCATCGGCGTGAAGTACGCCGTGCCGGACGCGGCCCGTTTCGCCGCGTTCGCGCGGGACGCCGGGCTGGAGCGCTTCGTCTGGGTGGCCGGACTCGCCGAACCGTACGCGCCCTCGTACTTCTCGGCGGGCGCGACGGGCTTCACCTCGGGCCTCGTGAACGTCGCCCCTGCGGTTTCGCTGAACATGATCGAAGCGCTTCGATCCGGCGACTACGCGGGTGCCATGAAGGTGTGGGAGCAGATCCGCCGCTTCGAGGAGTTGCGCGCGGCCAACAACTCCGCCAACAACGTGACGGTCGTGAAGGAGGCCCTGGCCTCGCTCGGCCTGTGCCGTCGCGAGGTCCGCCCGCCGAGCAGGCAGCTCCCCGAGTCCGAACGGGCCGAGGTCGCCGCCATCGCCGCGGGGTGGTCGATATGACCGACGCCAACCCAATGGCGCCGGGCGCCGACGGCACCCCGGATGAGGGCCAAGTCCCGGACACGCCAAGGCAGTTGCGCAGCCACCAGTGGTACGGCACCGAGGGCCTGCGCTCCTTCAGTCACCGCGCCCGCACCCGCCAGCTCGGCTACCTCCCCGAGGAACACCTCGGCAAGCCGGTCATCGCGATCCTCAACACCTGGTCCGACATCAACCCCTGCCACGTCCACCTCCGCGACCGTGCCCAGGCGGTCAAGCGGGGCGTGTGGCAGGCCGGCGGCTTCCCGCTCGAATTCCCGGTGTCGACGCTGAGCGAGACCTTCCAGAAGCCCACCCCGATGCTCTACCGCAACATGCTCGCGATGGAGACCGAGGAGCTGCTGCGGTCGTACCCGGTGGACGGGGCCGTCCTCATGGGCGGCTGCGACAAGTCCACGCCCGCGCTGCTCATGGGCGCCGCGTCCGTCGACCTGCCGGCGATCTTCGTGCCCGCCGGACCGATGCTGCCGGGCCACTGGCGCAACGAGGTCCTCGGCTCCGGCACCGACATGTGGAAGTACTGGGACGACAAGCGCGCCGGGCTCATCGGTGACTGCGAGATGACCGAGCTGGAGAGCGGCCTCGCACGCTCGCCCGGGCACTGCATGACCATGGGTACGGCGTCCACGCTGACCGCCGCCGCCGAGGCCCTCGGGGTCACGGTCCCGGGCGCCTCCAGCATCCCCGCCGTCGACTCGGGACACGACCGGATGGCCGCCGCCTCGGGCCTGAGGATCGTCGAACTCGTCCGCCAGGACCGGAAGTTGTCCCACATCCTCACGGCGGACGCCTTCGAGGACGCGGTGACGACGGTCCTCGGACTCGGCGGCTCCACCAACGCCGTGATCCACCTCATCGCCATGGCCGGACGCGCCGGGGTCCGGCTCACCCTCGACGACTTCGACCGGATCGCCCGTACGGTGCCGGTCCTGGCGAACGTACGGCCCGGCGGCCGGACGTACCTCATGGAGGACTTCCACTTCGCCGGCGGACTGCCCGGGTTCCTGTCGCGGATCACCGACCTGCTGCACCTCGACCGGCCGACCGTCTCGTACGACACCATGCGCGAACAGCTCGCGTCCGCGCAGGTGCACAACGACGACGTCATCCGCACCCGCCAGAACCCGGTCGCCGCCGAGGGAGGAGTCGCCGTCCTGCGCGGCAACCTCTGCCCCGACGGCGCGGTCATCAAGCACATCGCCGCCGAGCCGCACCTGCTCAAGCACACCGGTCCCGCGGTCGTCTTCGACGACTACCGGACCATGCAACGCACCATCAACGACCCGGAGTTGGGCATCACGGCCGACACCGTGCTGGTGCTGCGCAACTCCGGACCCAAGGGCGGCCCGGGCATGCCCGAGTACGGGATGCTGCCCATCCCCGACCACCTGCTGAAGCAGGGCGTACGAGACATGCTGCGGATCTCCGACGCCCGGATGAGCGGCACGAGTTACGGCGCGTGTGTGCTGCACGTGGCGCCCGAGTCGTACATCGGCGGGCCGCTCGCCCTGGTCCGCACCGGCGACACCATCACGCTCGACGTCGAGTCGCGCGCGCTCCAACTCAATGTGGACGACGAGGAGTTGGCGCGGCGCCGGGCGGAGTGGACCGCGCCGCCCGAGCGCTACGAGCGCGGCTACGGCGCGCTCTACAACGAACAGATCACCCAGGCGGACACCGGCTGCGACTTCGCGTTCCTCGCGCGGCCGGGCAAGGTGCAGGACCCGTACGCGGGCTGAGGGACCGGCCCATCGGGCGCTCTCTTCTGTCCGAGATCTCGAACGACGCATGCGAAGCGCTTCACCCAGCACTGCCTTGATAGCAAGCGCTTCCACAGAAGCGAAGAAACGAACGGAACGAGCGCTCAGCGCCACCCGCACAGCACCACCCGCACACCCCCGAGAACGGAGAACAGTCATGGCCCAAGCCGCAGCCGTGGCGAAGAAGCCCGCGCCACCCCGGCGGCGCCGTGGCTCGGCGACGCCCCGCAGGCTCCCGTATCTGCTGATCGCCCCGGCGGGCCTGCTGATGCTGGGCTTCATCGCATACCCGGTGCTCAGCGTCTTCTACTACAGCCTGCAGAACTACAACCCCACCAAGCCGTGGCGGAACGGCTTCGCGGGCTTCGACAACTTCGTGCACGCCTTCACCGAGGACCCGCAGTTCTGGGACACGCTGGTCTTCAGCGCCAAGTGGGTCGTCGTCGAGGTCGGATTGCAGCTGCTGTTCGGTCTGGCGCTCGCGCTGATCGTCAACCAGACCTTCGTGGGCCGCTCGCTGGGCCGCGCCCTGGTCTTCTCGCCCTGGGCCGTCTCCGGGGTGCTCACCTCCGCGATCTGGGTGCTCCTCTACAACTCCCAGACGGGCATCACCCGTTACCTCGCCGACATGGGCATCGGGGACTACGGCACGAGCTGGCTCTCCGACACCTCGACGGTCTTCCCGGCGGCGGTGGTCGCCGACCTCTGGCGAGGCGTTCCGTTCTTCGCGATCCTCATCCTCGCCGACCTCCAGTCCGTCTCGAAGGACCTGTACGAGGCCGCCGAGGTCGACGGCGCCAGCCGCTTCAGGCAGTTCGTGCACATCACGCTGCCGCACCTCAAGGACGCCATCATCCTCTCCACGCTGCTGCGCGCGGTCTGGGAGTTCAACAACGTCGACCTGCTCTACACACTCACCGGCGGCGGACCCGCGGGCGAGACGACGACACTCCCGCTCTACATCGCCAACACCAGCGTCGACGCACACAACTTCGGCTACGCCTCGGCCCTGACCACGGTCGCGTTCGTGATCCTTCTCTTCTTCTCGATGGTCTATCTGCGGCTGAGCAAGTTCGGAGGCGGGGACAAGTGATCACCAAGGACATCGACACCGTCGTTCCGGCCGTGCCCGCACCGGTGGCCGACGAGCCGCCGCAGCGCCCGGGGAAGCGCAGGCGCGCCTGGGACGAGGCCCCGCGCTGGCAGATCTACGTCCCGCTCGGCATCTACCTGCTCTTCACGCTCATCCCCTTCTACTGGATCCTGCTCTTCGCCCTCCGCAAGCCCGGCTCGACCTCGCTCGTGCCCTGGCCCATGACCTTCGAGCACTTCGAGAAGGTGTGGAACGAGCGCAGCTTCGGCACGTACTTCGAGAACAGCGTCTACGTCGGCGTCGCCACGCTCTTCATGACCACGCTCGTCGCACTGGCCGGCGGCTACGCCCTCGCCCGCTTCGACTTCAAGATCAAGCGTGCCTTCATGCTGGCGCTGCTCTGCTCCCAGTTCGTGCCGGGCGCGCTGCTCCTGGTCCCGCTGTTCCAGATCTTCGCCGAGCTCCAGATGATCAACTCGCTGGGCAGCGTCATCATCGCCGAGACCGTCTTCCAGCTGCCGCTGTCGATGATCCTGATCAGCGGCTTCATCCGGAACGTGCCGTACTCGCTCGAAGAGGCCGCCTGGGTCGACGGCTGCAACCGCTTCACGGGCTTCCGGGTCGTCGTCCTGCCGCTGTTGCGGCCCGGGCTGATCGCGGTCGGCTCCTTCGCCTTCGTGCACTCCTGGAACCACTTCCTGTTCGCCCTGATGTTCCTCAGCAACCAGGACAAGCAGACGATCCCCGTCGGCCTCAACAGCCTGATGAGCGCCGACAGCGTCGACCTGGGCGCGCTCGCCGCCGGCGGCATCATCGCGGCCGTGCCCGTCGTGATCGTCTTCGCCTTCATCCAGAAGTGGCTGATCACGGGCTTCAGCGCCGGGGCGGTGAAGGGGTGATGAGCCGAGCGCGACGCGGGAGCGGGGCGGATCCGATGAACGCCGCCACAGGCCCGACGGGCACCGTCACAGGCCCGACGAGCACCGCCACAGGCGCGATGAGCGCCGCCACCGGGTCGATGAGCACCGCCACCGGTCCCGGAACCGCTTCGATAGGACCCATGATCTCTTCCTCAGGGTCCCTGCCCTCGCACGAGTCCCCCCTCCCCGTCGTCCTCGCGGGCGCCCGCGGTCACGGCCACTGGCACCTCGCGAACATCCGCCGCCTCCAGGACAAGGGCCTGGTCCGCCTCGCCGGGATCTGCGAGCTGACCCCGCTCACCGAGGCGGAGCTGGACGGCTTCACCGCGCCCGGCGAACTCCCTGAGCAGTCGGCCGACTTCGGCGCCCTGCTCGACTCCACCGGCGCCGCGATCGCCGTGATCTGCACGCCGATCCCCACCCACACCGACCTCGCGCTGACGGCCGCGGCCAGGGGCGTACACGTCCTGCTGGAGAAGCCGCCCGCGCCCTCGTACGCCGAATTCCGGCGGATGGCCGACGGGGTGGCCGCGGCCGGGGTGGTCTGCCAGATCGGCTTCCAGTCGATGGGCTCGCACGCCGTGCCCGCGATCCGGGAGCTGATCGCGCAGGGCACGATCGGCCGGGTGGACGGCATCGGCGGGGCCGGAGCCTGGGCGCGCGCCGAGGAGTACTACCACCGCGCACCCTGGGCCGGGCGGCGCCGGATGAACGGGGCCGACGTTGTCGACGGGGTGCTGACCAACCCCCTCGCGCACGCCGTCGCCACCGCCCTCGCGCTCGACGGCGCCACCCGCGCCGAGGACGTCACCCGTATCGAGACCGAGCTGCTGCGCGCCAACGACATCGAGTCCGACGACACCTCCTGCGTCCGCGTCACCACCGCGGCCGGCCACCGGATCACCGTCGCCGCGACCCTGTGCGCCGAGCACCCCGACGAGCCGTACGTCCTCGTGCACGGCACCAGCGGCCGGATCACCTTCTGGTACAAGCAGGACCGCGTCCTCGTCCAGCGGTCGGGGCACGGTCCGCAGGAGATCACGTACGACAGGACCGACCTGCTGGAGAACCTCGTCGAGCACCTCGAAGGCCGGGCCGACCTGCTGGTCGCGCCGGACTCGACGGGCGCCTTCATGAAGGTCGTTGAAGCGATTCGACAGGCGCCGGACCCCGTCGCGCTGCCCGCCGACGCCTGGTACCTGAAGGCTGACGAGAACCGCCGGATCGTGCACGGAGTCGACGGACTCGTCACGGCCGCCGCCGACACCCTCGCCCTCTACTCCGAGCTGGGCGCCTCCTGGGCGCTCCCGAAAGAGGTGAGCACCTGATGAACAACGAGTCGCTGGTCCTGCGCGTCGCGGGCCGCCCGGTCGGCCGTTACGTCACCCGGCCCGAGCTGCCGCCGAAGCTGTCGCCGCGTCCGTACTTCCACCCCGTCACCACCCTGGCCGGCACGGCTGTCACCGAGCTCAGCCCCGCCGACCACATCCACCACCTCGGCGTCGGTGTCGCCGTTCCCGACGTCGAGGGGTTCAACTTCTGGGGCGGTCGCACGTACGTACGCGACCAGGGGCCGACCGAGCTGGACAACCACGGGGCCCAGCGGCACTCCACGTTCCAGCTGCGCGACCCGGACGGCTTCGTGGAGGAGCTGCGCTGGATCGCGGCGGGCGGTGAGTTGCTGCGCGAGCGGCGTACGGCCGCGGCGACCGAACTCACCGACACCGCCTGGGCGTTGGACTTCACGTTCTCGCTCACCAACACGACCGCCGAACCCCTGTCGATCGGCAGCCCGGCGACCAACGGCAGACCCGGAGCGGCCTACGGCGGCTTCTTCTGGCGGGCCCGCAAGGAGGCCGACGCGCCCGCGGTGTTCACGGCCGGCACCGAGGGCGAGGAGACCGTGCACGGCGCACGCGCCGACTGGCTGGCGCTCGTGGGCACCAACTGGACGCTGGTGTTCGCCGGGGCCACCGAGCAGACCCGCCGCGACCCGTGGTTCGTGCGCACCGCCGAGTACCCGGGCGTCGGCTCGTCCCTCGCCCACGAGGAACGGCTGCCCATCCCGGCCGGGGAGACCGTCGTACGCCGGGTCGTCACCGTCGTCGCCGACGGCCGCCTCGACCGGGGCGAGGCCGCGGCCCTGGTCCGCAAGGCGGTGAGCCCATGAGCGGCCAGAGCACACCCGCCTTCACCGCCGACCTCGGCGACGGCACGTACCGCAACCCGGTCCTGAACGCCGACTGGTCCGACCCCGACCTCATCCGCGTCGGCGACGACTACTACCTGACGGCCTCCAGCTTCGGCCGCGTCCCGGGCCTGCCGCTGCTGCACTCCCGCGACCTCGTCAACTGGACACTCGTCGGCCACGCTTTACAACTCCTGGAACCCGCACGGGAGTTCAGGAAGCCACGGCACGACCGCGGTGTCTGGGCTCCGTCGTTGCGCCACCACGAGGACCGCTTCTGGATCTTCTGGGGCGACCCCGACCACGGCATCTTCCAGGTCAACGCCCCCGAGATACGGGGGCCTTGGACCCGCCCCCACCTGGTCAAGGCGGGCAAGGGACTCATCGACGCCTGCCCGCTGTGGGACGAGGAGACCGGCGAGGCGTACCTCGTGCACGCCTGGGCCAAGTCCCGCTCCGGCATCAAGAACCGGATCACCGGCCATCGGATGCGGCCCGACGCGACCGGGCTGCTCGACGACGGCAAGGTGATCGTCGACGGCGACCGCATACCCGGCTGGTTCACCCTCGAAGGGCCGAAGCTGTACCGGCACGACGGCTGGTTCTGGATCTTCGCCCCGGCCGGCGGCGTCGAGACCGGCTGGCAGGGCGCGCTGCGCTCCCGCGACTTCTTCGGACCGTACGAGGAGAGGGTCGTCCTGGAGCAGGGCGACACCGACGTCAACGGCCCCCACCAGGGCGGCTGGGTGACCACCCCGTCCGGCGAGCACTGGTTCGCGCACTTCCAGGAGAAGGGCGCGTACGGGAGGGTCGTCCACCTCCAGCCGATGCGCTGGGGCACGGACGGCTGGCCGGTCCTCGGGGACGAGGGCGCCCCCGTCGCCGTACACCGCAAGCCCGACCTGCCGCGGCAGCCCTTGTCGGCGCCCGCCACCGACGACGACTTCCCCGGCGGGCGGTTCGGACGGCAGTGGCAGTGGACCGCCAACCCGCAGGACGGCTGGGCGACCCAGCACTCGGGCGACGGGCTGCGGCTGGCCTGCGTACGGACGGTCGACGCGCAGGATCTGCGCAAGTTACCGAACGTGCTCACCCAGCGGCTGCCCGGGACTCCGTGCACCGTCGAGGTCGAGCTGAGGCTCGACGCCGAGGAGCCGGGCGCGCGGGCCGGACTCGCCGTCCTGGGCGACGCGTTCAGCTGGATCGGGCTCGAACGGGGGGCCGACGGGACGGTCCACCTCGTGCACCGGTTCGCCGAGTCGGTCGCCGAGCGGGAGAGGGATGCGGCCCATCCGCGACTCGCGCCCGAGGGGCGGGTACGGCTGCGGATCGAGAGCGGCGCCGGGGCGCGCTGCCGCTTCTCCCATGACCTCGGGGCCGGCTGGGAGCCCTCCGGTCAGGTCTTCGCCGCCACCCCCTGGCGCTGGGTCGGCGCCCTGCTCGGCCTCGTCGCACTCGCGCCGAACGGCGGAGGACACGCCGGAGCGGCCACGTTCACGCGGTTCCGCATCACCGCGCCACCTGCCTGATCGCTTCAAGTCATCACCGCACCACCTGCCTGACCGCTTCAAGTCATCACCGTAGTAAGCCTGTTGGGAGCCGCAATGACGCACTTCCGTAGCAGCAAGCGCTTGCCCGGACCGGGTTCCGGGCTGGGGCTCGGTGCCGGGCCCGGCCCTGGCCTCGGCCGGACCCTGGTCACGGTCACCGCCCTGGTGGCCTCACTGGGGCTCGGGGTCGTCGCCCCGGCCGAGGCGGTGTCCGAGAGTGCCGGCCGGACCGCCGAGGCCCACGGTTTCGCGTCGCTGGAGGGCGGTACGACGGGAGGCGCCGGCGGCGAAGTCGTCACCGTGACCACCCAGGCCGACCTGGAGCGCTACGCGGCCGCCGAGGAGCCGTACGTCATCCGGGTCGCCGGGACGATCAAGGCCGAGCCGTTCGGCGCGAACGTCGTCGTGGCCTCGGACAAGACCATCATCGGCGTCGGCACGGCCGGGGAACTCGTCCAGGGCGAGCTGCACCTCACGCCCGGCACCCACAACGTGATCATCCGCAACCTGACGATCCGAGACTCGTACGTCGAGGGCAACTGGGACTGCAAGGACACCGACTTCGACGGCATCCAGATGGACACCGTCCACCACGTCTGGATCGACCACAACCGCTTCTCACGGATCTGCGACGGGCAGCTCGACATCCGCAAGGACAGCGAGTACGTCACCGTCTCCTACAACCGCTTCGAGAACAACAACAAGACCTTCGGCATCGGCTGGACGCCGAACGTGAAGACGCAGATCACCATCGACCACAACTGGTTCCGCGGCACGAAGCAGCGCAACCCGTCGGCCGACAACTGCGCCTACGCACACCTCTACAACAACTACATGACCGCCCAGGCGGACCCCGGCGACCCCGTATGGACGTACGGCAACTGGTCGCGCGGCAAGACCAGGATGGTCATCGAGAACAGCTACTACCAGGACGTCCAGCACCCCTACCAGGCCGACGCCACCGCCGAGTTGGTGCAGCGCGGGTCGATCCTGAAGAACACGAGCGGGCGCCAGGAGACGTGGGGCGCGGCCTTCGACCCGCGGGACTTCTACGACTACCGGCTCGACCCGGCGGCGGCCGTCCCCGCGCTCGTGTCCAAGTTCTCCGGTCCGCAGAGGGGGCTCGGCACGCACACCGTTGCAGACCGTCCCGCCGGGACCGGCAACCGGGCGCCCCACGCCCGCCATTGACCCCCACAGCTTCACAACGTCACAGCGACACAACCCTCGTTGGATCCAGAAGAAGAGAGCCGATCATGAAGACCAGTATGCGCAGGAGCAGTAGAGGAGCGCGCCGCTCCGCCGCCGCCGTCGCCGTGAGTGCCGTACTCGCGCTGACCGCAACGGCCTGCGGCGACGACGGCAGCGGGTCCGCGGGCGACAAGGGCGCCGACGGCAGCGGCAAGGGCAAGGTCGTCTTCTGGGACAACAACGGCGGTGTCCGCACCGACATCTGGAAGGAGATCATCGCCGACTTCGAGAAGGAGAACCCGGACATCGAGGTCGAGTACGTCGGGATCGCCGCCACCGAGTACCAGTCCAAGGTCGACACCGCCCTCCAGGGCGGCGGGCTGCCGGACGTCGGCGGTGTCGGCGCGGCGATGCTCGCCGGGTTCGCCGCCCAGAACGCGCTGGAGCCGCTGGACAGCCGACTCGGCAAGTCCTCCCTCAACGGCAAGCTCAACGAGGACATGGTCAAGTCGCTGAAGGCCGCCGGCGGCCGGGACGACACGCTGTACTCGATCCCGACCTCCGCCAACAACGGCGTCCTCTACTACCGGACCGACCTGTTCAAGCAGGCGGGCCTGGACGAGCCGACCACCTGGGACAACTTCTACGAGGCCGCCGACAAGCTCACCGACAAGGGCAAGAACGAGTTCGGCTACACCATCCGCGGTGGCGCCGGCTCCATAGCCCAGGCCCTCGACGCGATGTACGGGCAGTCCGGCATCACGTCCTTCTGGGACAGCGGCAACGAGAAGACCACGGTCAACGACCCGAAGAACGTGGCGGCCCTGGAGAAGTACGTGGGCCTCTTCAAGAAGGTCACCCCGGCAGCCGACCTCAACAACGACTTCACCAAGATGGTCGCCCAGTGGGACTCCGGCACGATCGGAATGCTCAACCACAACCTGGGCTCCTACCAGGACCATGTGAAGGCGCTCGGCGTCGACAAGTTCCGCGGTATTCCGCAGCCGGTCGGACCCGGTGGCAAGCGGGTCCAGGTCTCCAACCCCGTGGACGGTCTTGGCCTGTTCAAGAGCTCCAAGAACAAGGACGCCGCCTGGAAGTTCATCGACTTCGCGACCTCTAAGGCGGAGAACTCCAAGTTCAACGAGGCCGCGGGGCAGGTGCCGTCGAACAACGACGCCGCGAAGGACGCGTGGGTCTCGAAGGCCGAGCCCACGAAGCTTGCCGCCGAGGCGTTGAGTGATGGGTCTACGACCATCGTTCAGCTGCCTTACTACCTGCCCGACTGGAACACCATTTCCAAGACGGACAACGAGCCGGCGTTCCAGAAGGTCATGAACGGGTCCATGAGTGCCAAGGACTTCCTGGACACCTTGGCCGATCAGCTCAATGCGGCTCAGACGGAGTGGAACGAGCAGAAGGGATAGCCCCTTCGCTGTTCCTTCGCAGGGGTCGATCGTGGGGAGCTGCGGGGCCGTTGTGCTGGTCGCGCAGTTCCCCACGCCCCTAAAAGACTGCGCAGTTCCCCGCGCCCCTGAAGGGGCGCGACTTGGGAGCCACCTCCTGCACCAACCGCAGCTTTTCCATGTCCGAAAGGCACATCGTCGTGTCACTCACCCGGAGACAGGTCACCACCGCGGCACTTGCCGCTGTTCCCCTCGCCGTCGCGGCGACGGGGCCCGCTGCCGCCGCCTCCCCGCAGGGGCGGCCCCGAGAGCGCACGCTGTATATCGCCGGTGATTCCACCGCCGCCCAGAAATACGCCGATGCCGCGCCCGAGACCGGCTGGGGCATGGCCCTTCCGTTCTTTCTGCGGGAGCGGTTGGCTGTCGCCAACCATGCGGTGAACGGGCGCAGTTCGAAGAGTTTCATCGACGAAGGGCGTCTCGACGTCATTCTCGCCGCGATCCGGCCCGGTGATCTCCTGCTCATCCAGTTCGGGCACAACGACTCCAAGGTCGCCGATCCCACGCGGTACACCGAGCCGTGGACTACGTATCAGGACTATCTCCGTCAGTACGTCGACGGGGCGAGGGCTCGGGGGGCGCGGCCCGTGCTGGCCACGTCCGTGGAGCGGCGGAAGTTCGATGCCGACGGGAATGCCGTGGGGACCCATGGTGAATATCCCGCTGCGGTTCGGGCCCTCTCCGCGGAGGAGGGGGTGGCCTTGCTCGATATTCAGGCGCTGTCGATTGCCCTCTGGCAGCGGCTCGGTGTCGAGGAGACCAAGAAGTACTTCAACTGGACTGCCACCGAGCAGGACAACACGCATTTCAATCCGCCGGGGGCCATTGCTGTGGCTCGGATGGTGGGTGCGGAGTTGCTGCGTCGGCGGGTTTTGGTGCGTCGGGATGTTCGGCGGCTCGACGAGGTCATTCCTGAGTCTTGGATCAGTTGGCCCGAGTCGTAGTACTGCGGCTGAAGGTTCGTTTATAGCCGTCCGTCGGTTGTGGCTGGTCGCGCAGTTCCCCGCGCCCCTGAGTAAGTTGCCCTGCTCCTCGCTTGGAAGGAACCCGCACTCATGCGTTCTCGTATGTGGCATGCCCATGTCATGACATCCTTCGTTGGATGCACCGCCCTCGTCCTCGGTGTCACCGGGACCGTCGCCCATGCCCAGGCCGCCGAAGCCCCTCAGGCCGCCCAGGGGCGTGACCTCGGGCGTGAGACCCTCGCCGTCGGTGATGGCTGGGGATCCGAGGGGACCAGCACCACGGGCGGTGCCGCCGCCACCGCCGAGCACGTCTACACCGTCACCAACTGGGCGGAGTTCAAGGCCGCGTTGAAGGCCGGCGGTGACGCGCCGAAGATCATCAAGGTCAAGGGGGTCATCGATCCGGTGGCCGAGGGGTGTGCTTCCTTCGCGGCGCCGGGGTACGACTTCGACGCGTATCTGGAGAAGTACTCGCCGGAGAACTGGGGGCTCGACAAGGACCTGTCCGGGGAGCCCGCCGACAGCCCCGAGGGCCTGCGGGCCGCCTCCGCCGCCAACCAGGACAAGGCGATCAAGGCGAACGTACCCGCCAACACCACCATCGTCGGCGTCGGGAAGAACGCCGGGATCAGAGGCGGCAGCCTGCAGATCAAGGGCGTCGACAACGTCATCCTGCGCAACCTCACCATCGAGGCCCCGCTGGACTGCTTCCCGCAGTGGGACCCGACCGACACCGACACCGGGGCCTGGAACTCCGAGTACGACGCGGTCGTCGTCTACGGCTCCACCCATGTGTGGGTCGACCACAACACCCTGACCGATGGCCGCTACCCGGACAGCACCCTGCCGACGTACTACGGCCAGACCTACCAGCAGCACGACGGTCTGCTCGACGTCGTGCGCGGCGCCAACTACGTCACGGTGTCCTGGAATTCGGTCGAGGACCACGACAAGACCATGCTGATCGGCAACAGCGACAGCGCCGGATCGACCGACACCGGCAAGCTCAAGGTCACGCTCCACCACAACCGCTTCGAGGGCATCGTGGAGCGTGCGCCGCGTGTCCGGTTCGGGCAGGTCGACGCGTACAACAACCACTTCGTCGTGGCGAAGGGGCAGTCGTACGGATACACCTTCGGCATCGGCGCCTCCTCGCAGCTGTACGCCTCGGACAACGCGTTCTCGCTGCCCGCCGGTGTCAGCGCCGCCAAGACCCTGAAGAAGTGGAACGAGGCGCCGCTCACCGCCGAGAACAACTACGTCAACGGGAAGCTGACCGATCTCATCGCCGTCCACAACGCCGAGATCCCGGGGGAGACCCTCCAGTCGGGGGCCGGGTGGACCCCGACCCTCCGTACGAAGGTCGACTCGCCGCGGGCCGTGCCCGGCATCGTCGGCGGCCGTGCCGGTGCGGGTGCCGGAAAGGTCTGCTGACCATGACCCTTCCGGCACCGGTCAGTAGACGGTCCTTCGTCGTCGCGAGCGTGGGAGCCGCGCTCGCACTGGGGGTCTCCTCTCAGGCACAGGCACAGGCCCACGTGCGTGGGCGGGGCCCCTTCGGGCGGTACGGTTCGCCGTCGGCGCGGTTGGACGAGCGCACCCTGTACGTCCACCCCGGTGGCCTCGGCGACCACACCACCGTCCAGGCGGCCGTGAACGCCGCGAGCGGCAGCGGGTACACCCTCGTCATCGCCCCGGGCACGTACCGGGAGACGGTCTCCGTGAGCGTCGCCCGTACGGAGATGACCTGGGTCGGGGCCTCCGGCGAGGCGCGGGACGTCGTGGTCGTGTACGACAACGCGGCCGGTACTCCGAAGCCCGGCGGCGGCACGTACGGTACGACCGGGTCGGCGACCACCCTCGTGCAGGCAGACGGGTTCACCGCGCGGGACCTCACCTTCGCCAACGACTGGCTGCGCGCCGAGCACCCCGGGATCAGCGGCACCCAGGCCGTCGCCATCAAGGTGCAGGGCGACCGGTCCGCGTTCGTGGGGTGCCGGTTCCTCGGGCATCAGGACACCCTGTACGCCGACTCGATGGCCCTCGGCACCTTCGCCCGGCAGTACTACCGGGACTGTTACGTCGAGGGTGACGTGGACTTCGTGTTCGGGCGGGCCACGGCCGTCTACGAGAACTGCCACTTGCGGACGCTGATCAGGGATGACCTGACCGGGGCACCGTACGGGTTCGTGTTCGCGCCCTCCACCGCTGGCGCCAACCCGCGCGGCTACCTGGTGACCGGTGGCCGGATCTCCAGCGAGGCGCCGGACGCCTACTACAAGCTGGCCCGCCCGTGGGTGCCCAGTTCGGACACCACCGCCCGGCCCATGCTGACCGTGCGCGGGACCCGTATGAGCGCCGGGATCGACGCGGTCGAGCCCTACACCAACATGTCGTCGGGCTTCCCGTGGCAGGACCAGCGGTTCGCCGAGTACCGGAACACGGGGCCGGGCGCCGTGGTCTCCGTACCGGAGAACCGGCCCCAGCTCACCTCCTCCGAGGCCCGGTCGCACACCCGGGAGGCCTACCTCGGCGACTGGACCCCGTGGAAGGGGTGCTGACATGCGCCGGCGCACACTGCTCACCGGGATCGCCGGTGGCCTGGTGGCCGTCGGCACGACCCCCGCCTTCGCGGAGGCCCGGCGCCGCGTCCTGCACGTCCGCCCCGGCGGCTCCGTCCAGGACGCGGTGGACGCCGTGGAGGGGGAGGGGTGGACGATCGTCGTGCACCCCGGCACGTATCGCGAGGTCGTCAACATCCCTGCTGGCAAAGGGCAGTTGACGCTTCGCGGCGCGTCCCGTGATCCGCGGGCCGCCGTGGTCGTCTTCGACAACGCCAACGGCACCCCCAGGCCCGGCGGAGGCACCTACGGCACCGCGGGCTCCGCCACCCTCACCTCGGCGGCGCCCGGCCTGACCGTCCGGGACCTCACCCTGGCCAACGACTGGCTGCGCGCCGACCACCCCGACATCACGGGCACCCAGGCCGTGGCGGCGTACGTCACCGGCGACCGGTCGCGCTTCGAGCGGGTGCGGTTCCTCGGTCACCAGGACACGCTGTTCGCGGACACCACCGCGCTCGACGCCTTCGACCGGCAGTACTACCGGGACTGCTATGTCGAGGGTGACGTGGACTTCGTCTTCGGGCGGGCACGGGCGGTCTTCGAGCGGTGCCACTTCCACACCCTCGACCGGGACGTCACCTTCAGACCCGAGGGCATGGTGTTCGCCCCGGCCACGGCCCGCGCGAATCCGTACGGCTTCCTCGCCGTGCGGTGCCGGATCACCTCGGGTGCCGAGGACGCCGCGTACAGGATCGCCCGGCCGTGGGTGCCCTCGTACGAGACGACCGCCTGGCCCTCGCTCGTCGTGCGGGACACCTGGCTGGGGCCCGGAATCGACGCCGTGGAGCCCTACATCAACATGCGCGAGGCGTATCCGTGGCAGACCATGCGTTTCCGTGAATACGCCAACTCCGGTCCCGGCGCGGTGATTTCGGTGCCGGAGAACCGGCCGCAGCTCACGGACGCGGAGGCCGAGTCGCACACCCGGGAGACGTATCTCGGGGACTGGAGGCCCTATGAGTGCCAGTCCTGAGTAGCCCCCCCGTGACCCCGGCAGGACGAGGTTCCCGCATGGCTGAACTCCGTCCTGTGACCTGCAATCTCCCCACACAACTCGACGAAAGGTCCCCACACCCATGTCCCGTCGAACCGCTCTGTCTTTAGGTGCAGTTCTCGCCCTCGGTGCCGGACTCGCCGTGATCCCCACCCACGCCCACGCCGCCACCGTGGTCGTCAGCAACTCCACCGACCTGTCCAACGCCATCAAGAACGCCACCGCGGGCACCATCATCCAGGTGCGCGCCGGCACCTATTACCCGACGGCGACCCTCCAGTCGACCGCCAACGGCACGTCGTCCAGCCGCATTTACCTCCAGCCGTACGGCTCCGAGACCGTGAAGATCGACGGCTCGAACCTTCCCGACGGGGACTGGATCTTCAAGCTCACCGCCGACTACTGGACCGTCTCGGGGATCACCTTCCAGAACTCCCCGGACAGCGCGGTCGTCTGCCAGTCCTGCGCCTCGACCGTCTGGGACAACATCAAGACGATCAACGGCGGTGACTCCGGCTTCACGCTCACCGGGGACAGCACCACCAACAACACCGTCCGGAACATCGACAGCTACGGCCACTACGACGCCGCCACCCACGGCGAGAACGCGGACGGCATCGCCATCAAGTTCGGCTCGGGCAGCGGCAACCTCGTCACCGGGGCGCGCCTCTACAACAACTCGGACGACGGCCTGGACTTCTGGTCGTTCTCGTCGCCGGTCACCGTCGAGCACACCTGGGCCATGGGCAACGGAAAGAACCGCTGGTCGGACTCGGCGTTCGCGGGCGACGGCAACGGCTACAAGCTGGGCGGCGACGGCGAGGTCGTCGCCCATGTCGTCAACAACTCCGCGGCCTGGGACAACGCGGGCAACGGCTTCACCGAGAACAGCAACAAGGGCGCCATCGTCATCAACCGCACCACCGCCTACGCCAACGCCAAGTGGGGCTACTACTTCGCCACCGGCGCCGCCAGGCTCGGCAAGAACCTGGCGGTCGGCAACAGCGGCGGCTCGGTGAGCAAGGGTTCCTCGGTCGTCTCGTCCGGCAACAACTGGGACTCGGGTATCTCGACCCCCGCCTTCCGGTCCACCAGCGCGACGACCACGTACAACGCCCGCCAGTCGAACGGCGCGCTGCCCGTGACCACGTTCCTGACCACGGGCAGCACCACCATCGGCGCGACGATGGACTGAGCCGGCGCTAACGGCGTACGGGCCTGATCGACTCCAGGGTCGGCACCACCGGCAGAATCGTGCCGTCGGCCGCGAACTTCATGCGGTCGACGGTCGTCTCCCGGTGCATGCCGTCCCCGCCCGCCAGGCCCGGCCCGTTCAGGCCGAACCGGTGGTAGACCATGTACCAGTCGTCCGTGCCGGGCGCGTTGACCACCGAGTGGTGGCCCGTGGCGAGGATGCCGTACTCCGGTCGCTTGGACAGGATCGTGCCCTGCTTGGTCCACGGGCCGAGCGGGGACGGGCCGGTCGCGTAGGCGACGTGGTAGTTCTCGCTGCGGGTGTCGTCCTCGGACCACATGAAGTAGTACGTGCCCTTGCGCTTGACCACGAAGGACCCCTCCCGGAAGTTGTCCGGGGTGATGTCCTGGATCTTCGACGCGTCGAACGACACCATGTCGTCGTTCAGCGGGACGACGTAACCGTGGCCGTTGCCCCAGTAGAGGTACGACGTCCCGTCGTCGTCCGTGAAGACCGCCGGATCGATCATCTGGCCCCGCAGCGAACCGCCCTTCGCCACAAGGGGTTTGCCGAGGGCGTCCTTGAAGGGGCCCGCGGGGGAGTCGGCCACCGCCACGCCGATCTGCTGCTCGGCGCAGAAGTAGAAGTAGTACTTGCCGTCGCGCTCGGCGATCGCCGGCGCCCAGGCGTTCTTGTCCGCCCACGACACATCAGGACCCAGGTCGAGGATCTCGCCATGGTCCTTCCAGTGGACCAGGTCCTTCGAGGAGAAGGCCTTGAACTTCGTGCCGCTCCAGCCCGGGAAGCCGTCGGTGGTCGGGTAGATCCAGTAACGGCCGTCCAGGTACTGGATGTCGGGGTCGGCGTACAACCCCGGCAGGACCGGGCTACGGGTGGGCACGGCCTCGACGGTCCAGGTGCGGGTCGTGCCGTCGGCCGCCGTCACCTGGTACTTCTGCGGCTTGCGGAAGTCGCGGCGCGTACCGGAGGCCGGGCTCACCGTGGCGCCCTCGCCGAGCCAGAGCTTCGGTGCGAGCCGCGCGAGGTTCTCGCCCGGCTTCATCGGCAGCACGACCTTCGAGGCCGCCTCGGTGACGATCGCGTACCCCTTCTGGTCCTTCACCGTCGCGTCCACGACCGAGGTGCCGCTGACTGGATACGCGGCGAGCAGCCGGTCGTACTCCGCCTGCGTGACGGGCATGACCGTGCCGTGCCGCGGGCTCGCGGGCAGCTGGTAGTTCTTCGACATCGTCCAGCGGCCCGAGTCGAGATCGGTGGTCTCGAAGGGCACGTAGCCGCGGCCGCCGTACTCGTCGATGAACAGGTACCACTTCTCCTCGGTGTTGGACTTGAAGACCGTCGGCCCCTCACCGCGGTCGATCGAGCCACTGCCGATGCAGTCCGACACGAAGTCGTACGAGGTGTCCGTGAGGGAGGTCGACTTCTCCGCGGTGATGAACTTCGAGCAGGGGCTGGAGGACGTGGGGTCCCGCTCGTCCTTCGTGTACCGGTAGTAAGTGCCCTTGTTCTTCACGACGGTCGAGTCGATCACCGAGTAGCCGGGGTCGTCCCAGACCTTCGGCTCGCTGAAGGTACGGAAGTCCTTCGTCGTCGCGTACATCATCTTGTTGTACGTCGAGCCGGTGTGGTCCGGGTCGTCGTCGGCGTACAGCTTGGACGCCCAGAAGACGACGAACTCGCCGAGCTTGTCGTCCCAATAGGCCTCCGGAGCCCAGGTGTTGCCCGCGCTGTCGGGGGAGACCCTCACCAGGCGCTGGTCGGTCCAGTGGACCAGGTCGGTGGACTCCCAGACCATGATGGACCTGCTGCCGTGGCGCTGGACGTCGTCCCAACTGCCGCTGGAGTTCTGGTACATGCGCAGATCGGTCGCGATCATGAAGAACTTGTCGCCCTTGGGGGAGCGGATCACGAACGGGTCGCGCAGGCCCTTCTCGCCGGTCGTGGACGTGAGCACCGGCTTGCCGCCGTTCAACTCCCGCCAGTGCAGCGGGTCGTTGCCCCGGCTGAGGGCGTAGCGGATCTGCTCGCCGTCCGCCGTGCCCTCGCCGGTGAAGTAGGCGAAGAGATAGCCGGCGTACTTCTGTTTGGTCACGTGAGGTGCTCCGGATGGGGCTTCGGGTGGGGCCTGGGGCTGGGCCGCCGGGCTCGGTGGGGCGGCGAGCAGGCTCAGGAGGAGGGCGAGGAGGGGGATCAGGAGCGTTCGCACGGTGCGGGGGCGCATGACACATCCTGTGGGGGTCTGGTGGATTCTGTTGGGATGGGCTGCCCTCGGAGTGTCACCAGTGGCGGAGGGGCCGTCAATCGGTGGGAGCGGCCCCGGGGCGAGCGAAAGTTTCGATTCGTTTCGCGCGAACCCGGCAACCTTTTGAGGGCAGGCGGCGACCAGGGATCAGAGGCGGGGCCGAGTAAAGAAAGCGGCCCCGGCCCCGCCTCTGTCCCTGCTGCCCAGGAAAGGAACGTCCCTGTGCGTCTCGGCACCGGACGGCACCGCAGGACCGGCACCCTCTCTGTCGCGACGGCGGTGGTCGTCGCCTCCGGGGCGGGAGGCGTCTATCTCGGCCTCTCGCCCGACGGGGCGAGCGCCGCCGGTACGACGGTGACCGTGTCGACCGCGGCGCAGCTGGAGTCCGCCGTCAGGAACGCCACGGCCGGCACCACCATCCGGGTGCGTGGCGGCACGTACTACCCGACACGGACCCTCAAGTCGGCGGCGAACGGCACGAGTTCGGACCGGATCACACTCCGGGCCCACGACGGCGAGAAGGTACGGATCGACGGGGCGAAGCTGGCCGCCGGATCCTCGCTCGCCGGGATCGACGGCGACCACTGGACCGTCCAGGACATCACCTGGCAGAACTCGCCGGCCCTCGGCTTCGTCGCCACCTCGTCCGTCGGAGGCGTCTTCAAGAACCTGGTCACCGCGGACAACGGCGACTCCGGATTCACGCTGCGAGGGGACGGTACGACGGACAACCTCGTGCAGAACCTGCGCAGTTACGGCAACTACGACGCGGCGGGGCACGGCCGGAACGCCGACGGCATCGGCGTGAAGTTCGGCTCCGGCACGGGCAACAGGATCATCGGCGCCCGGCTCCACGACAACTCCGACGACGGCCTGGACCTCTGGCAGTTCTCCAGCCCGGTCACCGTCGAGCACTCGTCGGCCTACGGGAACGGGAAGAACCGCTGGAAGGACCCCGCCTTCGAGGGCGGCGGCCACGGGTTCGAACTCGGCGGAGGTGGTGCTTCGGTCGCTCACGTCCTCGACGACAACGAGGCCTACGGCAACAGCTCCGCCGGGTTCTACGTCCCCGGGGCGCGAGACGGGCTCTGAGCTCAGGCCAGCAGGTCCAGACAGTCGAAGGACGTGCCCGGACTCAGGAACGCCGATCCCGTCGAACCACTGACCACGTTCAGCTTGAGGACGTTGTACTGACTGGTGTCCGACTTCCAGGCGGTCGCCGGGATGTTGTAGGTGAACGTGTGGTTGTTGCCCCGGTACGAGCCCGTGGTGAGGGACCGGGTCGAGGGCTGTGACGGCGCGGCCGGAATCGCCGACACCCAGTCGTTGACCGTCACCCTCGGACGGCCGTTGATGTACGCCGTCGTCACCCCGACGCGCAAGGTGTGCGCGGCGGCTGCCTGCGCGGCCGTCAGCTTGAAGTAGACGAGGATGCCGTCGTTGACGTCCTTCCAGATGTAGCAGGGGAACGACGCGGCCTCGCCGCCGCTGCCGATGGTGACGTTGCCGGTCCACTTCGAGGCACGGCCGTCGGACGGATGCGCGTACGTCATCAGGTCGGCGTTCTTGAACTCGCCGGGCGTGCCGTCCCAGTCACCGAGCCGCCAGATGGTGCCCGCGCTGCTCGGATCACCGCTGATCGTGATGCTGTTGAGGGCCGTCGTGCCGCCCGCCGTGACCGTCACCTCCCGTGTGTGGACGGCGAGTTCGCCCTTGTGGACCGTCAGGGTGTACGTGCCCGGGAGCATCCCCGGGCACGAGAAGGCACCCGTGCCGGAGGCGGCCTTCGCCCAGTACTGGGCGGCGGAGTTGGCGAAGCCCACGGTGTACGCGTGGTCGGCGTCCATGCCCTTGAGGCCGACGCCCGCCACCTTGCCGCGCCCCGACTTGCCCACCCAGCCGGTGATGCCCAGGCCGTCCACCCAGGACGTGTCGAGGTTGGCGTGGAACAGCGAGGAGGAGGGCGCGCCGCCGTCGGTGAAGCTCAGGACGTACGGCCCCTGCAGCCCGTACCGCTCGGGCTCCGTCTGCGACTGGTTGTAGTGCAGGATCTCGTAGAGAGCCGCGCTGGTGGAGTTGGTGTGGCGCAGCAGCGAGCGGTAGAACGGGCCGCCGGAGGCTTTCTCGTGGTTGGACCGCACCAGCCACAGCGCGGCCGAACCGGTCGTGAAGCCGATGTGCTCGTAGTCCATGACGCGCTTGCCCGAGTAGTGCTTGGAGTGCGTCGTGCCGTCCGAGCGGGAGAAGACGTCCGAGGCCTCGATGGTCGTGTCGGTCGAAGTCCAGGCGTCGGCACCCGAGTTGGGGAAGATGTCCGGCTTGATGCGGACGATGAACCGGGTCGCGGTGAAGGACGAGTCGGCCTTGTCGGTCCACAGGTAGACGTTGTTCTGGCCGCTGCGGGCCGCTATCCACTGGGTGATCGATCCGTGTGCGACCTTCACCAGGATCGTCGTGCCGACCTGCTTGATGGTGACGGTGGAGGCGCCGAGCCCGGTCTCGACATGCGAGTGCTTGCCCTCGAAGCCCTCGTACTCCTTGCCCTTGTAGACAAGCGAGTTGAGGTCGCCGGTCGACTTGGACACCTTGAGGACGAGCGAGGCGCCCGTGTCGATCACGTAGTTGGAGCCGTCGTCCGTGTACCCGAACGTCGCTGCCGAGGCCGAGGACAGCAGCCCGGTGCCGGTCACGACGGCCGCGCCGGTGCCGGCCACGCCCACGGCGGACGAGGCGAGCAGCCGACGGCGGGTGAGGTGCTTCTTGTGCGTGCTCAAGTGCGGTGCTCCTGGTCGTACGTCACTGGTAGGTGAGGTCGGAGGTGGTGTAGTTGCAGTGCGTGCCGTCGGGCCCGGAGCCGTTCGTCGGCGGCTCGGCACCGGTGTTGTTGCCGATGTACTTCTGGCAGGGGACGATCTTCTTGCCGCTGTCGCCGATGATCGTGATGCCCCGCAGGGCCGCGGTGTCGCCGTAGTTGGTGTTGATGCCGACCAGCCGCGAACCGGGCGCGGTCACCTCGATGGTGTTGAAGATCGAGGTGCGCTTGTACTGCGTCGAGCAGTTGCCGCAGGAGCGGTACAGGGTCTTGAAGTCCTGGGCGGCGAACTTGGAGACGACGAGCTTGCCGCCGCCGTTGTGCTGGAAGACCTTGTCCGCGGCCTTCTTCGCACCGCCGCCGTACACGGTGTAGGTGGCCGAGTTGCCGCCCCGGAAGGTGGCCGCGTCCTCGCCGACGTCCTCCCACCAGACGTTCTGCAGATTGCAGCTGCCCTGGCAGTGGATGCCGTCGGCGCCCGGCTTGCCGATGATGACGTTCTTCAGCGTCGCGCCGTCGGCGAGCCGGAAGATCGGGTCCTGGCCCTCCTCCTGGCCGTCACCGGCCAGATCGCCGCTGCCGTAGTAGCGCTTCATCCCGCCGTCCCGGGTCCCCGACACGGGGATCGTCGCGGAGACGGCCTCGCTGCCGTTGGCGGTCGGCCAGGTGGTGGCGGCGCTCGCCGACGACGACATCATCGTGCTGGTGACGACGGCGGCCCCGGTCAGGGCGAACGCGGAGAGCCCGCCGACGACGGCACGCCTCCGGCCGGCCCTGCGACGGTGCCGTGCACGGCGTTCCGGTTCCACGCGTGAAGTCATGTCCCGATTCCTTCAGGTGGGGGGAGAGTGACCTTGCTTCTCCTGGTCGCCACCCGGAAGGCGGGGGTTGCCGCCCGTCGGAACTTTTTTACGAGTCGCCGTCGCCGGAGCTGTCGCTGCCGTCGTCGGACGCGTCACGCGCGAAGTCGCCCGCCACGCCCAGCTGTTGAGCCCCGGCCCGCGCGCCGACCGCGTACGTGTCGTCTCCGGCGTCGCGTCCGCCGCGGTCGTGGTCGTACTGGCCGGCGAACACCCACTCGCCCGGCCACACCGTGCGGCCCGACTTGAGCACCCACGTGTAGACGAGGAAGCCGTCCTTCTCGGCGACCGTCACCGTGAAGTCGTCCTCGGGCGCCGAGCGCCAGGCGCCCGCCGAGGTGACCCCGCCGGTCTGCTTGACCTTCAACACGACGGTGAGCGAGGTGAGTTGCTTGCTCGTCCTCAGGGTCACATTGCTCTGCGCCCAGAACTCGTTGCTGTGCGGGTCGACCGACCCGTCCGACCACAGCGGGCCGTCCTCGGTGTCCGCCTTCGCGGGCGGAGCGACCGGGGCGGTCCGAGTCGGTCCGGCCGTCGGGGAGTTGGGCGCACTGGGCCTGTCCGGCGGGGGCGACGACTTGCCCGGGTCCGGCGGGACCGGGGCGCGGCTCGTCGCCTCCGGCGACGGATCGGGCGTGGGGGAGACCGCGACCGTCTGGTCGGCCGCCTTGTCGTCCTTCACCGCGGACGCGACCGCGTAGCCGCCCACCGCGAGCACACCGGCGGCGGCAGCCGTGGCGCCGACGACCCGGAACCAGCCGAGCGGGGACGACCGCGGGGAGGGGTGCCGGGCACTCTCCGTACCGGCCATGCCGCGTTCGACACGCGCCAGGATGCGCGCGCGGTCGGGCTCATACGCCTCGGCCGCGTCCCGCAGTGTGGCGCGCAGCTCCTCGTGCACGTCCTTCATCGATCCCTCCCTTCGGCTCCGGTGGCACGCAGTACCGCCGCGTGCACCCGCCGCGGAGTCTCCTGGGACCCCAGCAACCGCTGCAGCTCCGCCATCCCCTTCGACGTCTGGCTCTTCACCGTACCGACCGAGATTCCCAGCGAGAGCGCGGTGTCCTTCTCCGAGAGGTCGAAAGCATGCCGCAGAACCACGCACGCCCGCTTGCGGAACGGCAGTCTGCGCAGGGCCTCCTGGACATCGACCATGCCCGGTATGTCAGGATTCTCGGTCTTGTCCTCGCGCTGCGACCAGAACAGCGTGATCCGTCTGCGCTCACGCACCGCGCTGCGGATCCGGCTCCTGGCCAGATTGGCGACCACACCACGCGCGTACGCCACCGGGTGGTCCGCCGCGCGCACCCGGTCCCAGCGGTGCCACAGCGCGAGCAGCGCGTCCGCCGCCAGATCGTCGGCGGCGTCCGGCTCGCCCGTCAACAGATGGGCCAGGCGGGCCAGTTCGGCGTAGTGGCGCTCGAAGAAATCGTGGAACTCCACGGAGGCGGCGTCGTCGACGACAGTGCCCACGGGCGACCTCTCCCTGTCGGTTCCTGCGCGGTACGCCTGACGGCTCTCACGGGGTACGTGCGTATACGGCCCCTGCGTTGCGGGTGTGAAGGAACGGTGTCCTGTGGGGCGAGATCCGAGAGAGTATCAGGCGCTCGTACAGCGCTTCGAACATCGTATGGCGGGCCGAACTCGATTCCGTAACACGGGGAAAACCTGAAAACGGTTCAACGAGGGAACAATCCAGCCAGCATCCGCACTCTGAACACGCAGGTAACGAGGAGCATCCGCCATGTCCGAAACTGAGAAGGTGGCAGACCGGCCGAGCGCCGGACCACCCCCGGCGAACAGCGTCGACCGGTTCTTCAAGATCTCCGCCAGGGGTTCCACCTTCGCCCGTGAGGTACGAGGCGGCTTCGCCACGTTCTTCACGATGGCCTACATCCTTGTCCTGAACCCCATCATCCTGGGGAGCGCCAAGGACAAGTTCGGTGACCAGCTCGACACCGTCCAGTTGGTCACCGCCACCGCGCTGGTGGCCGCCGTCATGACGATCATCATGGGCGTCGGCGGCAACCTGCCACTCGCGCTCGCCGCCGGGCTCGGCCTCAACGCCGTCGTGGCCTTCCAGATCGCCCCGCTGATGAGCTGGGACGACGCGATGGGCCTGATCGTCCTCGAGGGCCTGCTGATCTGCGTCCTGGTGGTGACGGGGCTGCGCGAGGCCGTCATGCATGCGATACCGCAGCCGCTCAAGCAGGCGATCAGCGTCGGCATCGGCCTGTTCATCGCCTTCATCGGCTTCGTCGACGCCGGGTTCGTCACCCGCATACCCGACGTCGCGAACACCACGGTCCCGGTGCAGCTCGGGGGCGCCGGCGCGCTGGCCGGCTGGCCGGTCCTCGTCTTCTGCCTCGGCGTGCTGCTGACCATCGGGCTGCTCGCCCGCAAGGTCAAGGGCGCGATCCTGATCAGCATCGTGACCATGACGATCGTCGCGATCATCATCAACGAGATCGCGGACATCAAGAGCTGGGGCCTGACCACCCCGAAGATCCCCGACGACATCGTGGCCTCGCCCGACTTCGGGCTGCTCGGCGACTTCAGCCTGTTCGGCGCCTTCGGTGAGGCGAGCGTGATCACCGTCGTGCTGCTGGTCTTCACGCTGATCCTGTCGGACTTCTTCGACACCATGGGCACGGTCGTCGGCATCAGCGCCGAGGCCGGACTCCTGGACGAGGAGGGCAAGGTCCCCAACCTCGGCCGCGTCCTGCTCATCGACGGCGCCGCGGCGGTCGCGGGCGGCGCGGCCTCCGCCTCCTCCTCGACCTCGTACATCGAGTCGGCGGCGGGCGTCGGCGAGGGTGCGCGCACGGGCTTCGCGAACCTGGTCACCGGCGGGCTCTTCGCCCTCGCCCTGTTCATGACCCCGCTGCTGACGATCGTCCCGCTCCAGGCGGCGGCGCCCGCCCTCGTCGCGGTCGGCTTCCTGATGATGACCCAGGTCAAGCACATCGACTGGGACCGCTACGAGATCGCCATCCCGGCGTTCCTGACGATCGCCGTGATGCCTTTCACCTACTCGATCACCAACGGCATCGGCGCGGGCTTCCTCGCCTACGTCCTGATCAAGACGGTCCTCGGCAAGGCGAAGGATGTCCACTGGCTGCTGTGGGGAACGTCGGTGCTGTTCCTGATCTACTTCGCGATCGACCCGATCGAGCAGATCCTGGGCGTGAAGTAACGGTCACCCCAACGACTGCGCAGTTCCCCGCGCCCCTGACAAGGGGCGCGGGGAACTGCGCAATCTTTTAGGGACGCGGGGAACGGCGCGGCCGGCCTCCACCGGCCCGCAGCCGACCAACCGACCGGAACCGTCAGTTCTGGAGCGCGGCCCGCATCATCGCCTTCGCAACAGGCGCGGCCAGCCCATTGCCGCTGACCTCCGACCGCGCCGCATCCGACTGCTCGACCAGCACAGCCACAGCGACTTCCTTGCCGCTGGAGTCGTCCTTCGCATAGGACGTGAACCACGCATACGGCGTCTTGCTGTTGTTCTCGCCGTGCTGAGCCGTACCGGTCTTGCCGCCCACCGTCGCCCCGGAGATCTGCGCGTTCGTCCCCGTGCCCTCCTCGACGACCGTCTGCATCGCAGACTGAAGCTGCTCGGCCGTGGACGAGCTGACGATCTCCGTCGAGTCCGTCGAGTCGTCGTAGTTCTCCAGCACGTTGCCGTCCGCGTCACTGATCTGCGACACCATGTGCGGCGAGACCAGCTTGCCGCCGTTGGCGATGGCGGCCGACACCATGGCCATCTGCAACGGCGTCGCGGTCACGTCGAACTGGCCGATGCCCGTCAGCGCCGTGGACGACTTCTCCATGTCCGACGGATACACGCTCTCGTACGCCCGCACGGGCACGTCCTGCGACTTGTCGTTGAAGCCGAACTTCTCGGCCATCGCCTTCACCTTGTCCTGGCCCAGATCGACGGCCATCTTCGCGAAGACGTTGTTGCACGAGTACTGGAGGGCGACCCGGATCGTCGCGTTCTCACAGGGCGCGGACTTGCTCTCGTTCGCCAGGACCCTCGTCGTGCCCGGCAGTGTGTACGGGTTCTCGCTGTCGGTCTTCGTGTCCACCGAGGCGTACAGGCCGTCCTCCAGCGCGGCGGCCGCGACGACCAGCTTGAACGTCGAGCCCGGCGGCAGCGGCTGGCGCAGCGCCCGGTTCGTCATCGGCTTCTCCGGGTCCTTCGTCAGCTTCTTCCAGGCGTCGGAGTCGCCGGCGCTGATCACCGAGGGGTCGTACGACGGGGTGGACACGACGCCGAGGATCTTGCCCGTCTTCGGGTCGATCGCGACGGCGGCGCCCTTCTTGTCGCCGAGCGCCTCGTACGCCGCCTTCTGCACGGCCGGGTCGATCGTGGTGACCACGTCACCCGGGTCGGCGCGCTTGCCGGTGACCGTGTCGAGGGGGTTCTTCAGGCGGTTGTCCGTGCCGTCGAGCAGGTCCTGGTAGATGCCCTCCAGCTGCGTCGCCCCGAACACCTGCGAGCTGTAGCCCGTGACCGCCGAGTAGAGGCTGCCGTCGGTGTACGTGCGCTTGTACTTGAGGTCGCCGCCCTTCGTCTGCGCGGAACCGGTGATCGCGTCCCCGGCCACGATGATGTTCCCGAGCGGGTACGCGTACTGCTCGATCGCGTTCCGTCGGTTGTCCTTGCTGTCCGCGAGCGCCTGGCCTTCGTAGAACTGCACCCAGGTCGCCCGGACGAGGAGGGCGAGGACGAGCAGCAGGGTGAAGACGGAGGCGCGCCTGATCGTTTTGTTCATCCCATATGGACGACGACCAGGACGGACCCGATCGTTCCCACCCACCCGGATTTTTCATCCGTCCTTCATGAAGCCCGCCTCGTACGCCGCGATCACCGCCTGTGTACGGTCCCGGGTCGCCGTCTTCGCCAGAACGGCCGCCACATGGGTCTTCACCGTCGCGGGCCCGACGCCCATGCGACCGGCGATCTCGGCGTTGGTGAGCCCGGCGGCCATCAGCCGCAGGACCTCGCTCTCCCTGCCTGTGAGCCTCGCCACCCACGCCGGCGGCGCCGCCTTCGCCCGCCCGTACTCGGTGGCGAGCGCTCGCACCGCCGCCGGGAACAGCAGGCTGTCGCTGTGCGCGACCAGCCGCACGGCCTGGACCAGCGCGTCGGCGTCGGCCCGCTTGAGCAGAAACCCGGACGCCCCGGCGCGCAGGGCCTCGTACACGTACGCGTCGTTCTCGAAGGTCGTCACCACGACGATGCGTGGGGGATCGGGAAGCGTCGCCAGGATCTGCTCGGTGGCGCGGATGCCGTCGACCCCGGGCATGCGGACGTCCATGAGGACGACGTCCGGCGCCAGCTCGCGGACGACGGACACCGCCTCGGCGCCCGTGGCCGCCTCGCCGACGACCTCCAGACCGGGCTCGGCCGTCAGGATCGCGCGCAGCGCGGTGCGCACCATGCGCTCGTCGTCGGCGAGGACGATCCGGATGGTCATGCGGGTCCTTCCAGGGGGAGTCGTACGTGCAGCCGCCACACCCCGTCCACCGGGCCGCACTCCGTGGTGCCGCCCAGGAGCCGGGCCCGGTCGGCGATCCCGCGCAGACCGTGGCCGCCGCCGGGACGGGGGACCACGGCCGTCGGCGCGGGATTCTCGGCGGTGATGGCCAGCTCCTCGCCGTCGGGGACCACTCTGATCCGGAGAGCCACGGAGGTCCCGGGCCCGGCGTGCTTGAGGGCGTTGCTCAGGGCCTCCTGCACGATGCGGTACGCCTCGCGGGAGACGAGCGGGGGCAGCGCCTCGGGGTCCGCCTCCACGGCGGCGGTCACGCGGAGGCCGCCCGCGCGGGTGCGGTGGAGCAGACCGTCGAGGTCGGCGGCGAGGGTGGGCGCCGGAGCGGGGGCCGTGCCCGGGAGGCCGGGCGTGCCGCCGGGGGAGTCCGCATCGCGCAACACGCCCAGTACGGCGTCGAGTTCGCCCACCGTGCGCCGCGTGGTGTCCTCGATCGCGGCCAGCGCCTCGCGCACGAACTCAGGGTCGCTGTCCAGGACCCGGCGGGCCGCGCTCGCCTGAAGCGTGACGGCGCTCAGCGCGTGGCCGACGGAGTCGTGCAGCTCGCGGGCCAGCCGGTTGCGTACGGCGAGGTCGGCGGCGTGGGCCTCCGCGGCGGCGAGCCGGTCCTCGGGCGTGGGCCCCAGCAACTCCGGCGCCCAGCGCGCCAGCAGCGCGCCCGCGCCCGCCGCGCAGCCTGCGAGAGCCGCCAGCATCGCCGCGCCCGCGACCGGGGAGAGCGCCAACGCCCAGGTGTGGTCGAAGAGTTCGGGCAGATCGAGCCGTGAACCGCGCAGCCCCGCGTAGAGCGGCAGCACGATCAGCACCACCGCGAAGGGCGGCGTCGCGAGGGACATCCCGGCGATGACTCCGCCGAACCCCAGGTGCAGCGTGAACCACACCGCCGTACGCCCCTTCGCCTGCCGGGTGCGCGCGGGCCCGTCGGCGAGCCGGTCGCCGTCGACCCCGCACAGGGCCCGGACCACGGCCACCGACATCGGCCGGGTCAGCGGGAACACCCCGGTGATCGCCGCGAGCGGCAACCCGGCGCCGAAGGCGAGCAGTTGGTGGGGCAGCGAACTGAACAGGTTCTGGGAGTTCGTGAACGGACCGACGATCAGCTCGCCGACGAAGACGTACGGCATCGCGAGCGCGCCGCCGAGGATCAGATGGATCCACCGGCGACGCGTCCGCCTCCCGAACAGGGTCCGGGCGAGGGCGCTCACGCCGACCGCTTCGCGACGGCACACCACATCCGACGAAACGTCCGCGTCATGCCACCCACGCTCCCGCACCACCCCACCGGACCACGTCCTGCGCGACGACGATCCGCCTCCGCCGCACGGGGGAGGCGGCGTACGCGATGTCGGGCCGCGCCCCGGGCGGAGCTCATCCCTCCAGCGTCAGCACAACCTCGTCGATCTCCTCGCCCCGCGCATTCGCGAAGCCCCTGTCCCGCCCGGAGACGCGGAAGCCACACTTCTCCAGCACCCGCAACGACCCCACGTTGTCGGCCGCCGCCCGAGCGAACAACGGACGCTCGGGCACGGCATCGAGCAGCGCCCGCAAGGCACCGGTGGCGATCCCCCGCCCCCAGTACGCCCTGTCGATCCAGTACGTCACCTCGCGCTCGTCCGGCGGGCCGTACACCGCGGCGCTGCCGACCACGTCACCGTCGACGAGGACCGTGCGGTTGACGACGTCGGGCAAGCCGCGGATCCGCTTCCAGTGGGCGTCGAAGGCGTCCCGGTCCGTCGGGTCCTTCGCGGTGAACGCGGCCATCCGCACCGACTCGGGATCCATCATCTGCCGGAAGAAGACGGGCAGATCGCTGTCGTGGATCTCGCGGAGCACGATCTCCACGTCAGGGGCGTCGGACATGTCAGAGCCTCCGGGTGGCGAGGGTCAGCCGGTCCCGCGCGTCGAACAGCGCGTCCTTCACCATCTGTTCGTGCGCGGGCGTCAGCCGCGCCACCGGCACCGAGCAGCTGATCGCGTCCCGCGCGGGCGTCCGGTAGGGGATCGCGACGCCGAAGCAGCGCAGTCCCAGCGTGTTCTCCTCGCGGTCCACCGCGAACCCCTGCTCCCGCACCTGGTGCAGCTCCTCGATGAGCTTCTCCCGGTCGGTGATCGTGTGCTCGGTCAGCGCGGGGAGCGTCTCCGGGAGCAGCTTCCGTACCTGCTCGTCGGTGTGCGTGGCGAGCAGCGCCTTGCCGAGCGACGTGGAGTGCGCGGGCAGCCGGCGGCCGACGCGGGTGAAGGGGCGGAGGTAGTGCTGGGACTGGCGGGTCGCGAGGTACACGACGTTCGTGCCGTCGAGGCGCGCCAGGTGGATGGTCTCCGTGGTGTCGTCGGAGAGCCGGTCCAGGGTCGGCCGGGCCGCGGCCACGACCTCGTCGCCGTCGATGTACGACGTACCGACGAGCAGGGCCCGTACGCCGATGCCGTACCGCGTGCCCGTCGCGTCCGTCTCGACCCAGCCGAGCTCGACGAGGGTGCGCAGCAGCATGTAGAGACTGGACTTGGGGTACCCGACGGCCTCCTGCACGGCGGCCAGGGAGTGCATGCCCGGGCGTCCGGCGAAGTACTCGAGCAATTCAACCGTCCGCACCGCGGACTTGACTTGTGCCCCGCCGCCCGTCTCGACTGCCGACATCGCCTTGACCCCCTAGTTGGCCGGGAAATAGTCTCCACAGCATATTCACCACCAGAGACAGCGTTCAGCATATCGAACGCCGCTGGTGAGTGGCACATGTACTGCGGCATTACATCTGGAGGGACCCGCGGTGGCAGCAGCACCAGTCTGGAGTGTCGACCCCCGAACCGGGAAGCAGCGCGAGCAGGTTGCGGTGGAAGCCACAGCCCAGGAGGTGGACGCGGCCGTCCGCGCGGCCCACGCCGCCCGGGGAGCACTCGCCGACCGCACCGTCCGCGCGGCCTTCCTGCGCTCCGCGGCCGACCAGCTCGAAGGCGCCAAGGAGTACCTGGTCGAGGCGGCGGACGCGGAGACCGCGCTCGGCCCGGTCCGGCTCACCGGCGAGCTCGCCCGCACCTGCTATCAGCTGCGGGCCTTCGCGGACATCGTCGACGAGGGCGAGTTCCTCGGGGTCGTGATCAACCATCCCGACGACACCGCGACCCCGCCGATCCCGGACCTGCGCCGCTACAAGGTGCCGCTGGGCGTCGTCGCCGTCTACTCGGCCTCGAACTTCCCCTTCGCCTTCTCCGTGCCCGGCGGCGACACCGCGAGCGCGCTCGCCGCGGGCTGCCCGGTCGTCGTCAAGGCGCACCCGGACCACCCGGGCCTGTCCGAGCTGGTCGCGTCCGTCCTGCGCCGGGCCGCCGCCCAGCACGACATCCCGGACGGCGTCCTCGGCCTGGTGCACGGCTTCGACGCGGGCGTCGAGCTGGTCAGGCACCCGCTGGTCACGGCCGCCGGATTCACCGGTTCGGTACGCGGTGGACGCGCCCTCTTCGACGCGGCCGCCGCCCGGCCCGCGCCGATCCCCTTCCACGGCGAGCTGGGCTCCCTGAACCCCGTCGTCATCACCGAGGCCGCGGCCGCCGAGCGCGCCGAGGCGATCGGTACGGGGCTCGCGGGCTCCATGACGCTGGGCGTCGGCCAGTTCTGCGTGAAGCCCGGCCTGGTGCTGGCGCCCGCCGGCGCGTCCGGTGACCGCCTGATCAAGTCCCTCACGGACGCGGTGAGCGACACGGACGCGGGCGTCCTCCTGGACCACCGCATGCGCGACAACTTCGTCGCGGGGGTCGCCGAGCGGGCCGAACTCCCCGACGTGGACGCCCCGGTGACCCCGGGCGCGGGCAGCGAGCACACGGTGAGCCCCGGCTTCCTGACGGTTCCGGCCGAGCGGCTCGCCGCCGAGGGCGAGTACGACCTGCTCCTCGAGGAGTGCTTCGGGCCGGTCACCGTCGTCGCGCGCTACGAGGACGAGGCCGAGGCGAACGCGGTGCTCGCGCGGCTGCCCGGCAACCTCACCGCGACCGTCCACCTCTCCACGGAGGAGACGGCCGGCGAGGGGCGCGGTGCGGAGATCCTCGCCGAGCTGACGCCGCTCGCGGGACGGGTCCTGGTCAACGCGTGGCCGACCGGTGTCGCGGTCGCGCCCGCCCAGCACCACGGGGGGCCGTACCCGGCGACCACCTCCACGTCCACGTCGGTCGGCGGCACCGCCATCGAGCGCTGGCTGCGGCCGGTGGCGTACCAGAACACGCCGGAGGCGCTGTTGCCTGCGGAGCTCCGCGACGACAATCCGCTGGGGCTGCCGCGGCGGTACGACGGGCGTCTGGAGCGGTAGCGCTCCGCTCGGAGTGCTGTTGGGCCCGTGGCCGGTTTCCGGCTGCGGGCCCGTTGTGGCTGATCGCGCCCGCGCGGCGTAGCCGCACATCGATACAGGCCCGCGCCCCTTATGGGGCACGCCACTTGAAGGGGCGAGTCCATCCCACCCGATCGCGCGACCTGGGACAATCTCTCAATGGACGTGAAAATTCCTGAACTTCCCTTTTCTCTTCGGACGTACGGGCCCGACGGGCACTGGTCGTACGAGGACGGGGTGCTCACCGGGTGGGCCGGGGCGCGGCAGGACCGGTTCGTGCCGCCGACCGACGAGGGGCTGGACCCCGCGTCCGACGCGCCCCGGCTGCTCGGGTCGCCGGAGGGGGACTTCCAGCTCATCGCCCGGGTGACGGTCGGTTTCGCCGGGGCCTTCGACGCCGGCGTGCTGTACGCGCATGTGGGCGAGCGGGCCTGGGCCAAGCTCTGCCTGGAGAACTCGCCGGACGTGCCCACCGTCTGCACGGTCGTCACCCGGGGCCACTCCGACGATGCCAACTCCTTCACGGTGGACGGCAGTTCGGTCTGGCTGAGGATCAGCCGCACCGGCCGCGCCTTCGCCTTCCACGCGTCCAGGGACGGCAAGCGCTGGACCTTCGTCCGCCTCTTCACCCTGGCCGACGAGAAGGAGACCGGCGCCGCCCTCATCGGCTTCATGACCCAGTCCCCGATGGGCGAGGGCTGCGTGGTCACCTACGACCACATCGAATTCCACCCGGACTGGCCGGCGGACCTCAGAGACGGCACCTGAGACGCGGCCGGCGGGGTCGTACCGGCGGGCCCCCGGTGCCATGCTGCCGGGCATGACCACCGACACGTACCAGACCCTGCCGGACGGCCGCCCCCTCCCGCTCATGACCGGCGCGGAGCGGCCCATGCTGGAGAGCTGGCTCGCGTGTACGAGGACGGCGCCGGCGGCTACGCCCTCGACCCGGAGCGCGGGCTCGACGAAGCGTTGGCGGACTGGCGCCGGGAGGTCGAGCGTGGGCGGGAGCTGTGCGCCGGGCGGTCGCTGGACGACATCGGCCGGATCGTCGGGGGTCCGATGGCCGGGCTCGAAGTCAGTCTGCGCTGGATCCTGGTCCATCTGATCGAGGAGTACGCGCGGCACAACGGTCACGCGGACATCGTCCGGGAGCGGATCGACGGGGTCACAGGCGCCTGACCAGCGGGGCGGCGGGTGAACGGGGAATTCCGGACCGGTTTATTCGGGGATATTTCCGAGGTGTTTTCGGGGGCCTTATTCAGTGCAGCTCCCCGTATTCTTCTGCCCGCTTTCCCCGAACCTAAACGCTAAGATTTCGCGAACACCAACCTCTTAATTCGGGCAGATCTCGTGGTGATTACGCGGCTGTGACGGAACACACAGAGCGCCCGGTTTCTCCTATATTTTCCGGACAAAGTGGCAGCTTCGGGCCGGTGCTACGCGGCGTCCGCGCCCGCGTGATAACACAGCAGGCGCCTCGACGTAACCCCCTCCGGCGATGCAATTTGAACTTTCGCTGGGTAAATTCAATCCGCATGACCGCCGCACAAGCAGACCTGCAAGCGGAATTCCTGGAAATGCCGGAAGGGCTGCGGATCGACCGTCCGCACGTGGTGGACGGAGCCGCACTCTGGCGCATTGCCAAGGACTCCGGGAACCTCGACCTGAACTCCTCCTACAGCTACCTGCTGTGGTGCCGTGACTTCGCCGGCACCTCCGCGGTGGCGCGCACGGCCGACGGTGAGCCGGTCGCCTTCGTCACCGGCTACATCCGGCCAGAGCGCCCGCACACGCTTCTCGTGTGGCAGGTGGCCGTCGACGCGGAACAGCGCGGACGCGGCCTCGCCGCCGCGCTCCTCGACGGACTGACCCTGCGGATCGCCCGCACACACGAGCTGACCACCGTCGAGACCACCATCACCCCGGGCAACACCGCCTCCGAGCGGCTGTTCACGTCGTACGCCGGACGCCACGGAGCGACCGTCGAGCGTGAGGTCCTGTTCGACACAGCGCACTTCCCCGACGGACCGCACGACCCAGAGGTGCTGTACCGCATCGGCCCCCTGTCGCACTGACGAACCCCCCACGCCTTGAGGAGCAACACCGTGAGCATCACCCAGCCCGACCTGAGCGTCTTCGAGACCCTGGAGTCGGAGGTGCGCAGCTACTGCCGCGCCTGGCCCACCGTCTTCGACCGCGCGCAGGGCAGCCGCATGTTCGACGAGGACGGCCATGAGTACCTCGACTTCTTCGCCGGCGCCGGATCACTCAACTACGGCCACAACAACCCCGTACTGAAACGCGCCCTCATCGACTACCTGGAACGCGACGGCGTCACGCACGGTCTCGACATGTCGACGACCGCGAAGCGCGGCTTCCTGGAGTCGTTCCAGAACCTGGTGCTGCGGCCCCGCGACCTGCCGTACAAGGTCATGTTCCCGGGCCCGACAGGCACCAACGCCGTCGAGTCCGCGCTGAAGCTGGCCCGCAAGGTCAAGGGCCGGGAGTCCATCGTCTCCTTCACCAACGCCTTCCACGGCATGTCGCTCGGCTCGCTCGCCGTGACCGGCAACGCCTTCAAGCGGGCCGGCGCCGGCATCCCGCTCGTGCACGGCACGCCGATGCCCTTCGACAACTACTTCGAGGGCCAGGTCGAGGACTTCCTCTGGTTCGAGCGGCTCCTGGAGGACCAGGGCTCCGGCCTCAACAAGCCCGCCGCGGTGATCGTCGAGACCGTGCAGGGCGAGGGCGGCATCAACGTCGCCCGCCCGGAGTGGCTGCGCGCCCTCGCCGAGCTGTGCGAGCGCCAGGACATGCTGCTGATCGTCGACGACATCCAGATGGGCTGCGGCCGGACCGGGGCGTTCTTCTCCTTCGAGGAGGCGGGCATCACCCCCGACATCGTCACCGTCTCCAAGTCCATCAGCGGCTACGGGCTGCCGATGTCGCTGTGCCTGTTCAAGCCCGAGCTGGACATCTGGGAGCCGGGCGAGCACAACGGCACGTTCCGCGGCAACAACCCCGCGTTCGTGACGGCCGCCGCCGCCCTTGAGACGTACTGGTCCGACGGCCCCGCCATGGAGAAGCAGACCCGCACCCGTGGCGAGCAGGTCGAGGAGGCGTTCATCTCGATCACCGAGGAGAACCTCGCCGACGTCAAGGAGTACCGCGGCCGGGGCCTGGTCTGGGGCATGGAGTTCCACGACAAGGCGCGCGCGGGCCTTGTCGCCAAGCGTGCCTTCGAACTCGGCCTGCTCATCGAGACGTCGGGCCCGGAGAGCGAGGTCGTGAAACTCCTCCCGGCGCTCACCATCACCCCCGAGGAACTGGACGAGGGCCTGCGCATCCTCGCCCGCGCCGTACGCGAGACGGCCTGAACCACCCCTGGACCGCCTCTGAACCACAGCGGCCACATCAACCGCACCAACCGGACCAGCCGCACATCAGCCTGAAGGAGGCTTCGCAGCACCGTGATAGTCCGTTCGTTCAAGGAGATCGAAGGCACTGACCGACACGTGAAATCGGCGTCGGGTACCTGGGAGAGCAAGCGCATCGTCCTCGCCAAGGAGAGGGTCGGCTTCTCCGTGCACGAGACGATCCTCTACGCGGGTACCGAGACGTCGATGTGGTACGCGAACCACATCGAGGCCGTCGTCTGCGTCGAGGGCGAGGCCGAACTCACCGACGACGAGACCGGCGAGAAGTACACGATCACGCCGGGAACCATGTACCTCCTCGACGGGCACGAGAAGCACACGATGCGGATCAAGCAGGACTTCCGCTGCATCTGTGTCTTCAATCCGCCGGTGACCGGACGGGAGGACCATGACGAGAACGGTGTCTACCCCCTGCTGACCGAGCCCGAGGAGGTCTGAACCGATGGCGACCATCACCGACCTGTATCCCAGCCGCGGCACCAGCGAAGTGTCCGTGCCCCGGCAGGACCCGGTCGTCTGGAGCGAGCCCGGAACGCCGGGACCGATCCCCGGGGCCGACCTGCAGTCGTACGAGCGTGACGGTTTCCTCGCCGTCGACCGGATCATCGGCGAGGACGAGGTCGCGCTCTACCACGCGGAGTTGGAGCGCCTGGTGACGGACCCCGCGATCCGCGCCGACGAGCGCTCGATCGTGGAGCCGAAGTCGCAGGAGATCCGCTCGGTCTTCGAGGTCCACAAGATCAGTGAGATCTTCGCCCAGCTCGTACGCGACGAGCGCGTGGTCGGCCGCGCCCGGCAGATCCTCGGCTCCGACGTGTACGTCCACCAGTCGAGGATCAACGTCAAGCCCGGCTTCGGTGCGAGCGGCTTCTACTGGCACTCGGACTTCGAGACCTGGCACGCCGAGGACGGACTGCCGAACATGCGGACCGTGTCCGTCTCGATCGCGCTGACTGAGAACCACGACACCAACGGCGGTCTCATGATCATGCCGGGGTCGCACCACACGTTCCTCGGCTGTTCCGGAGCCACGCCGAAGGACAACTACAAGAAGTCGCTGCAGATGCAGGACGCGGGTACGCCCTCCGACGAGGCGCTCACCAAGTTCGCGTCCAAGCACGGCATCAAGCTCTTCACGGGCAAGGCCGGCTCCGCGACCTGGTTCGACTGCAACTGCATGCACGGTTCGGGCGACAACATCACGCCGTTCCCGCGCTCGAACGTCTTCATCGTGTTCAACAGCGTGGAGAACGCGGCGGTGGAGCCGTTCTCGGCACCGGTACGCCGGCCCGAGTTCATCGGAGCGAGGGACTTCACTCCGGTGAAGTGACGTACCCCCATGGGTGATTGGCCCGGTTCCCGTCTCGTACGAGACGGGAACCGGGCCAACTGCCTTACAGCGCCGGGTAGTCCGTGTAGCCCTTCGCGTCCCCGCCGAAGAACGTCGCCCCGTCGGGCTCGTTGAACGGGCCGCCGGTCCGCAGACGGGCGGGCAGGTCCGGGTTGGCCAGGAACAGCTGGCCGTACGCGACGAGATCGGCGACGCCGTCCTCGACGAGGGCCAGGGACTCCGGCCCGGTCGGCCCCTCGGTGGCCGGGTTCAGGACGAGGGCCCCGCTGAACCGCTTGCGCAGCGCGAGGGTCAGCTCACGCATCTCGACCGCCTCGGTGACGTGCAGATACGCGAGGCCCAGCGGCTCCAGCTCGGCCACCAGAGCGGTGTACGTGGGCTCCGGCTCGGGCTCCTGGATGTCGTTGTACGGGTTGCCGGGCGAGAGCCGGATGCCGGTGCGTCCGGCACCGATCTCGGCGGCGACGGCCTTCACGGTCTCGACGGCGAACCGTATGCGGTTCTCGACGGAGCCGCCCCACTCGTCGGTGCGGTGGTTGGAGCCGGGGGCGAGGAACTGGTGGATCAAGTAGCCGTTGGCGCCGTGCAGTTCGACCCCGTCGAAGCCCGCCTCGACGGCGCCCCGCGCGGCGGTCACGAACTCGTCGATGGTGGCGCGGACCTCGTCGCCCGTGAGCTCGCGCGGGGCGATGAAGTCGAGGGGGCCCTCGTGCGTGTAGACCTGCCCCTGGGCCGGTACGGGTGACGCGCCGACGTTGACGAGTCCGTCGGGCAGCAGGGTGGGGTGGCCGATCCGGCCCGCGTGCATGAGCTGCGCGAAGATCCGGCCGCCGGCGGCGTGCACGGCGTCGGTCACCTTCCGCCAGGCGGCGATCTGCTCGGCGCTGTGCAGGCCCGGGGTGTCCGGGTAGCCCTGGCCGATCGCGGACGGCTGGATGCCCTCGGTGATGATCAGCCCCGCGGAGGCGCGCTGGGCGTAGTACTCGACGGTGAGGTCGGTGGGGGTACCGCCCTCGCCCGCCCTGCTGCGGGTCATCGGTGCCATGGCGATGCGGTTGGCGAGGGGTGTGCCGGACAGGTCGATCGGGTCATAGGCAGTGGTCAAAACAGCTCCCGGAAAAGTTATATGTGGTCGGCCAATCATCCGAACCGAGAGCCACCCTAAACTATTCCTTGGCTAGCCAAGTTAATCTCGGTGGCCGAAGCCCGGAAGACGGTCGGGAGGCGGCGCGCGAAGGAGCGACAAGGCGGGGGAGGTGCTGGGACGTACGGTGGACAGCAAGTCCGCACGAACCCGGGAGTCGAGATGAGCGCCAGCCAGGAGGTCGCGGCCCCGCAGGCCGACCCCGTCTGTACCGACAAGCTGCCCTCCGCCGCGCGCGGCGGCCCGGTCAGCCACGCCATCTCACGGGTCGCCCGGCTGCACCGCACCACCGCGGCCAAGCTGCTGCGCGGGGCCGGGCTCTACCCCGGGCAGGAGTTCGTGATGATGCACCTGTGGGACCAGGGCCCGGTGCGTCAGTCGGACCTCATCAAGGCGGTCGAACTCGATCCGTCCACGATCACGAAGATGCTCCAGCGCCTGGAGCAGTCCGGGCACGTGACCCGCAGCCCGGATCCGAAGGACCGGCGCGCGGTGCTCGTCGAGGCGACCGAGAAGAGCTGCGGACTGCTCGACGAGGTCACACTCGCCTGGGCCGGCCTTGAGGAGCACGCCCTCGCGGGCCTGAGCCCGGCCGAGCGGACCCAGCTCGCCGCACTCCTCTCCCGGGTCGAGGCGAACCTCTGCACGGAGACGGGTGGCTGCCCGGCCCAGGGCTCGTAGCCCGTACGGCAAGGGGCGCCGCCGGGCCCGTAGGAGCTGAGCTACAGCCAGGACAGAGCGGCAGCCCGCTCCAGTACGTCGCGTACGACACCCTCGTCGCCCGCCACGCCCTTCGGCACCTCGTCGGGTGTGTACCGGCCGCCCACGAGCAGGCAGAAGTCCACGGCGTCCAGGACGAGTTCACCCCGGACCGCCTCGTCCTTGGAGCCGAGCACCCACTCGGTGGAGCTCTCGCCCGCGGTCACCGCGAACAGCACCGGCGGTGCCGTCGGCCCCAGCGCCATGCCGAGGATGCGGACGGCGAGCCGGACCAGCTGCCACAGATGGGCGTCCGGGGGCGGCGGCACGGCGAGACCGAGGGCGCGGCCGATGTCGTCGGTGTGGATCCACGCCTCGAAACCGCGCACGACGAAGTGGTCGGAGACCGGCAGCCGTACACCCATCAACGTCGTTGCGTGCGCGGCCCGTTCGGGATCCCGGGCCTCGGGCGTGGCCAGCAGCGCCGCAGCCCGCTCGGCCCACGCGGTCACCGTCTCCTGGGGGTCGCGTGTCCGCTCGTACGCGATGACGTCGGCGGTCCGCGTGTTCCAGGCCTCCTCCCACGGTGTGTCCTCGGTGATCCGTGAGGGCGGTGTGTGGGTCTGAAGGCCCAGGCGCACGGCCAGTTGCTCGTCGGCGGCGATCAGGTGGCCGACGGTGTCGCGGACGTCCCAGTCGTGCACGACGGGCGTGCCCCACGGCCCATGGCCGTCCACCTCCCGCAGCAGCGCGCGCAGTCCGGCGACGGCTGCCGCGTACGGGGCCGCGTGCGCGGCGACCTGCGGCAGCGCGGGCCGGGACCGCAGAGCGAGGGCGAGCACACCGTCCGCTCCGGCCGTACCGCCACCCCCGCCGACGGACGCTTCAGCGGATCCGGCGCCCGTCACCGCGGCGGCCGAACCGTTCTGCGAGACCGCGGCCGAACCGTTGCGCGCGGCGGGCGATCCGTTGCCGGCGGCGGCCGTCCCCGGTGGCACGTCCAGCAGCCGTACGGTCTCGCGGAGCCGTTCCGCCTCCGCCGCGCAGCTCTCGCAGCCGGCCAGATGCAGCGGTACGGCCTTCTCGTCCGCGGGCTGCAGCGCGCCGAAGGCCCAGGCGGCCAGCAGCTCGGGCACACCGTCGTGGTCGTCGGTCACCGGACGCCTCCTTCCCCTGTCGCCATCATGCGCCCCTTTCCCACACCGGATCCGGCGGCTCGGCCAAAGTCTCGGCCAACTTGCGCAGCGCGGACCGTAAGCGGGTCTTGGCGGTGCCCTCCGGTATGCCGAGCTCGACGGCGGCCTGGCGGTAGGTGCGGCCCGCGAAGTAGGCGAGGTGGACCACCTCCCGCTGCGGCTGCGGGAGTTCGGCCAGCGCGGAGTGCAGCAGCAGCGAGCGCTCGCGGTCGACGACGGCCTCGTCGGGGCCCGGCCCGGTGTCGGGGATGGCGTGCAGCGCGGAGTCGTCCGCCCCGGCGGCCTTGCGGTGCCGGGCCTCGCTGCGCACCCAGTCCACGGCCCGCCGGTGCGCGAGCACCGACAGCCAGGTGCGCAGCGAACCCCGGCGCGCGTCGAACGCGTACGGCCTGCTCCACAGCTGGGCGAAGACCTCCTGCGCCACGTCCTCGGCGGCCGCCGGGCTGTTCGTGACGCGCCCGGCGATCCGCCGCACGAGCCCGCCGTACGCCGCGTAGGCCTCGGACAGCGCGGACTCGTCGCCGTACACCAGCCGCCGATGCAACTCCGCATCCGCGGGCGGCCGTTCGGACTTGTGGAGAGTTGGCTCCACCGGCACCACCACCTCGTGATGCCCTTCCTAGCGTCCCCGCGGACCCCGCGCCAGTGGGACGCGCAATCAGCCCGACAGGACGTCCAGCAGACGATCGACATCCGCGGCCGTGTTGTACAGGTGGAACGCGGCCCTCAAGTTGCCCGCACGGTCCGAGACTTCGATGCCCGCCCGGCTCAACTCCGGCTGCCTGTGGCCGAGTCCGGGCACGGAGACGATCGCCGAGCCCGGCGCCGGAACGGGCTCCTGCCCCAGTTCGGCCAAGCCCGCGCGGAAGCGGTCGGCGAGAGCGAGGTCATGGGCGTGCACGGTGTCCACACCCAACTCCTCGATCAGCTCCAGCGAGTGGCGGGCGCCCGCGTACGAGAACAGGCTCGGGCTCTCGTCGAACCGCCGTGCGGAGTGGGCGAGTTCCTCGACCGGCCCGTAACAGCTGTCCCAGGGGTGCTCTCCCGCGACCCAGCCCGCGAAGATCGGGTTCAGTCCTCCCAGGTCCTCCGGAACGACCAGGAAAGCCACGCCCCGCGGGCAGACGAGCCACTTGAAGGCGACGGAGGACACATAGTCGTACGCGTCCGCGTCGACGGGCAGCCATCCGGTGGCCTGGGACGCGTCGATGTACGTACGGGCCCCGTGTTCGCTCGCGGCCTCGCGCAGTGCCGGCAGATCGACGATCCGGCCGTCCGCGGACTGCGCGGCGCTGACCGCGACGAGCGCGGTGCCGGGGCGCACCGATTCAGAGATCCGCTCCAGCGGCACGGTGCGCACCTTGAGGTCGCTGCGCACGTGGAAGGGGTTCACCACGGAGGTGAAGTCGGCCTCGGCGGTGAGGACTTCGGCGCCCTCGGGCAGCGAGGCGGCGATCAGTCCGCTGTACACGGCGACGGAGGCCCCGGCCGCGACACGGCGGTCCGGGACTCCGACGAGACGGGCGAAGGAGGCACGGGCCGCCTCCACGTCGGCGAACATGTCCTGCGACTGCCCGGCCGCCACGGACTCGACGCCGGCCCGCATGGCGTCGACCGCGCGGGCCGGGAGCAGCCCGGTGCTCGCGGTGTTGAGATAGGTGCTCTTCGCGGCGAACTCGGCTCGGACGAGGGTCTCGAAGGTCTCCATGGGACCACTCTGCGGCCCGGGGATCTCCCCGTCCATTGCCGACTTCTACGTGGTTTCGCCAAGCAACGCTTATGGATCCGCCCCGACCTGCGCTTTTGCCGTCCCGGTCAGTTCTGCGGGACCGCGCATCCGTCGGGGCCGCACGCCTCGGCGTCGTCCTGCTGGATCAGCTTGAGCGGCGAGTGGCTGCCCCACGCCTGCTCCAGGGCCTGCGCGAAGACCTCGGCGGGCTGGGCGCCGGAGACGCCGTACTTCCGGTCCAGGACGAAGAACGGCACGCCGTTCGCGCCCAGCTCGGCCGCCTCGCGCTCGTCGGCGCGGACCTCGTCGGCGTACGCGGCCGGGTCGGCGAGCACCTTGCGGGCCTCGTCGGCGTCGAGCCCGGCGGAGACGGCCAGCTCCACCAGCCGCTCGTCGTCGCCGAAGACGGACCGCTCCTCGGCGAAGTTCGCCTTGTAGAAGAGCTGGATCAGCTCGTCCTGCCGGCCCCGCTCCTTGGCGAGGTGCAGCAACCGGTGCATGTCGAAGGTGTTGCCGTGGTCGCGGCCCTGGGTTCGGTACTCCAGACCCTCGGCGGCGGCCTGCGTGCCGAGGTTCTCCTCGCCCGCCCGCGCCTGTGCCTCGCTCATCCCGTACTTCTTGGTGAGCATCTTGATCACCGGCTGGATGTCGGTCTTGCCGCGCCCCGGGTCGAGCTCGAAGGAGCGGTGCACCACCTCGATGTCGTCGCGGTGCGGGAAGGCGTCGAGCGCCTTCTCGAAGCGGGCCTTGCCCACGTAGCACCACGGGCAGGCGATGTCGCTCCAGATCTCGACGCGCATGTCTTCGGCTCTTTCGGCTCGTACGGACACGGAGGCACCCTCCGCTCAGTCCGTGAACGTTCAATTGCCTCGGTTCATTCCCGGGCGGAGGCCGTGCCCACGGCGTAGCGCAGGGCGAGATGGTGATCGCCCGCGAGCGGTGGACTATCCGGGTCCGGCACCCAGCCGCGGCGGGTGTAGAAGTCCCGGGCCCGCTCGTTGTCCACGTGCACGTCGAGCGTCGCGGTCCGCCTGCCGTCGGCCCGCCACTGCTCCACGCACTCGGCGTGCAGGGCGGTTCCGAGGCCCGTGCGCCAGTGGGCGGGGTCGACGTGCAACTGGAACAGCTGGACGGTGTCGGAGGGCGCGCCTTCCGCGGTGCGGAACGAGGCGATGGCCACGATGCGACCCTCGTGGACCGTGCAGAGCACGTGTCCGTCGGGGCGCTCGATGGCGCGGCGCCAGGCCTCGACCCAGTCCGTGCCGTCCTGGGGCGTCCCGGCCGGGTAGTACGTCGCCCGTGCGCGGGAGTGCAGGTCGGCGATGGTCTCCGCCTCTGCCGACAGCACGGTTCTCGTCACTCGGCGGCCGGTCACACGGTTTCTGATCATGCCGGTCATGCCGCGAAGGACGCGGGGTGCCTCCGGCGTGGTTCCTTGGGGGTGCGGGTTCGTATTGGGTTGGGGTGCGCGGTTCCTCGCGCCCCTGGGTGGGTGGGGGTTGGCGTGGTTTGTTCGGTGCGGGTTCGTTTCAGCTGGGTGCGCGGTTCCTCGCGCCCCTGAAAAGTGGGCCTGCGCCTCTGGAAAAGTGGGCCTGCGCCCCTGGCCTTTGTCTTTTAGGGGCGCGAGGAACCGCGCACCCAGCCCTTAGCCCGCCCGCAGGTGAAATCAGGCCTCGGTCAGCGCCGTACGCAGTGCCGAAAGGGAGGACTGGACGGCGTCCAGGGTTGCCGCGGGGCCGTAGTGGTTGACCCGGATCATCTCCTTGGCCAGGGCGCCGCCACCCGCGGCGAGCGGCAGCGAGGGGTCGGCGGCCAACGCCCTGGCCACCAACCCGGAGGCGTCGACCCCCTCCGGGGTCCGCAACGTCGTAGCGACCGGAGCCGCCGCAGAGGCCTCGTACACGTAGGGCTCGAACCCGGTGCCCAGCGCGCGCACCCCCTCCCGGGTCGCGGCGGCAGCCGCCGCGTGGCGGGACATCACCGTGTCGAGCCCCTCCTCCTCGATACGGAGCACACACGCCTCCAGCGCGAGCATCTCCAACTGGGCCGGAGCGTGCAGAAGTGCCCGCCGACCGCCGTCGATCCAGCGCTCCTTCCAGTCCAGGAGGGAGAGGTAGGAGCGGCGCGGAGCCTGCGGGTTGGCGGCCATCCGGGCCCAGGCGCGCGAGCTCACCGAGACCGCGGAGACCCCGGCCGGCCCGCCCATCGCCTTCTGGGCGCCGATCACACACAGGTCCACGCCCCACGCGTCCGGCAGCACCGGCTCCGCGCCGATCGACGCCACCGCGTCCAGGTAGAACAGCGCACCGTGCGCCCGTACGACCTCGCCGATCTCCGCGACCGGGTTGGTGTTGCCGGTGGCCGCCTCCGCGTGGACGAGGGAGACGAAGTCGATCTCGGGGTGCTCGGCGAAGGCCTCCTGGATCTGCGCGGCCGTGACCGCCGTGTGGAAGGGGACGGCCAGGTCGTACACCGTCGCGCCGCAGTCCCTCAGCCAGTCGCCGAACGTCTGCCCGTACGGACCGGTGATCACGTTGAGAGCCGTCGTGCCGGGCCCCGCGGCGCCGCGAATGGCTCCCTCCAGCGGCAGCAGCGCCTCGCCCTGGGTGATCAGGACGTCCTGTTCGGTGGAGAGCAGCCGCGCCACGCGGTCCTCGATCGACGCGAAGTGCGCGGCGCTCAGCGGCGCCAGGTCCAGGAGGGGATGGGTCACAGCAGTGCTCTCTTCGTTTACGGATAGCGCTGTTCACGGATGGCGCTCACGGGGTAGACGCACACGAGCGTAACGGGCGGGTCCCCGCCCGCCCCACCGACGACTTCTGAGGCCGGACGGCTCAACCGCCATGGGAATGGTTTGAGAGCCTCAAACCTTTCCTTATAATCAGAAGCCACAGTTCCCCCACAGGAGGTCAACCCCCGTGAAGATGGTCCTCGGGCGCCGGTCCCGCATCCTGGCCGCCACCACCGCGACGGCCGGGCTGCTGCTCGTCGCAGGCTGTTCTTCGGACGACGACGGGGGCAAGAAGACCACCGCGAACGGGGTCGAGCTGGTGAAGGGCGGACAGCTCACCACCTGCACGCACCTGCCGTACCCGCCGTTCCAGTCGGAGATCGACGGCAAGGTGCAGGGCTTCGACGTCTCGATCATCGACCTGGTCGCCAAGGACCTGGGCGTGAAGCAGGTGATCCTCGACCAGCCCTTCGAGAACTTCAAGACCGGCGGGTCCCTCAACGCCGGCCAGTGCGACCTCGCCGCGGCCGGCATGACGATCACCGACGAGCGCAAGAAGAACGTCGACTTCTCCGACCCGTACTTCGAGGCCACCCAGGCCGTCCTGGCCGACAAGAAGAGCGGCATCTCCTCCCTCGCGGACCTCAAGGGCAAGAAGGTCGGCGCCCAGGCGCAGACCACCGGCGAGGAGTTCGCGAAGAGCAAGGGGCTCGACCCGGTCTCCTTCGAGTCCTCCGACGCGCTCCTCAACGGCCTGCGCACCGGCCAGGTCAAGGCCGTCGTCATCGACTACCCGGTCGTCCAGGGCTGGCTGAAGGACAAGGCCAACGCGGACGCCTTCGAGGTCGCCGACAACATCAACACCGGTGAGGAGTACGGCGTCACGGTGAAGAAGGGCAACACCAAGCTCGCCGACGCCATCAACAAGGCGCTGGCGGACGCGAAGGCGGACGGCACGTACAAGAAGCTGTACGAGAAGTGGATCGGCCCGTACGACGAGGACGCCGCCTCCGCTTCCCCGTCCGCCGCCTCATGAGTGAGACGGACACCAAGGTCCAGCCACGCAGAAGCGGTCTGACCAGACGTCAGAAGCGGGCCGTGTCGCGGGGCGTCCAGTACGCGGTGTTCGTCGCCGCGCTGGTCGCCTTCGCGGTCACGGCCGACTGGGAGCAGCTGCAGAACCAGTTCGCCCAGGTCGACCTGGCCGAGCGGATGTTCCCGGACATCATCACGCTGGCGCTGAAGAACACCGTCCTCTACACGGTGTCCGGCTTCGTCTTCGGCCTCGCCCTCGGCGTGGTCGTCGCCCTGATGCGGCTCTCCTCCGTGGGGCCGTACCGCTGGCTGGCCGGTATCTACATCGAGATCTTCCGCGGGCTGCCCGCCCTGCTGATCTTCATCTTCGTGGGCGTCGCCGTGCCGTTGGCGTTCCCCGGCACGGAGATCCCCGGCGGCACGTACGGAAAGGTCGCGCTCGCGCTCGGCCTCGTCGCCGCCGCGTACATGGCGGAGACGATCCGCGCGGGCATCCAGGCCGTGCCCAAGGGGCAGATGGAGGCGGCCCGTTCGCTGGGCTTCTCGCATGCCCGGGCCATGGTCTCGATCATCATTCCGCAGGCGTTCCGGATCGTGATCCCGCCGCTCACCAACGAGTTGGTGCTCCTCTTCAAGGACTCCTCGCTGGTGCTGTTCCTCGGGGTCACGCTGGAGGAGCGCGAACTCTCCAAGTTCGGCCGCGACCTGGCCAGCGAGACCGCCAACTCGACACCCATCCTGGTGGCGGGCCTGTGCTATCTGCTGGTCACGATCCCGCTCGGTTTCGTCGTACGCCGCCTTGAGGCGAAGGCCGGGGAGGCCACCAAGTGAGCACTACGAGCAGTCCGGACCTCACGAAGGACGCGAGCGGCACGCCGGAGATCCAGGTCCGCGGCCTGCACAAGTCGTTCGGCGACAACGAAGTGCTGCGCGGCATCGACCTGGAGGTCCGCTCCGGCGAGGTCGTGTGCGTCATCGGCCCCTCCGGCTCCGGCAAGTCCACGCTCCTGCGCTGCGTGAACCTCCTCGAAGAGCCCACCAAGGGCCAGGTCTTCGTCGGCGGCACCGAAGTGACCCACCCGGACGTGGACATCGACGCCGTACGCCGCCGGATCGGCATGGTGTTCCAGCAGTTCAACCTCTTCCCGCACCTGACGGTGACCGAGAACCTCACGCTGCCGCAGCGCCGGGTGCTCGGCCGCGACAAGGAGGCGGCCTCGAAGGTCGCCGCCGAGAACCTCCGGCGCGTCGGCCTCTCCGAGAAGGCGGACGCGTACCCCGCCTCCCTCTCCGGCGGCCAGCAGCAGCGCGTCGCCATCGCCCGCGCGCTCGCCATGGGCCCCGAGGTGATGCTCTTCGACGAGCCCACCTCCGCCCTCGACCCGGAGCTGGTGGGAGACGTACTCGCCGTCATGCGCATGCTCGCGCGCGAGGGCATGACGATGATGGTCGTCACCCACGAGATGACCTTCGCCCGCGAGGTCGCCGACCGCGTCGTCTTCATGGACGCCGGCGTGATCGTCGAGGACGGCACCCCGGCCCAGGTGATCGGCAACCCGACCCACGAGCGGACCCGCCACTTCCTGTCCCGCCTTCTGGACCCGGCGATGGCGGACGTGGAGGAGGACAGCGCCCCGTAGGGGCGCGGGGCTGTATCGATTTGCGGCTCCGCCGCCTGGGCGCAACCAGCCACAGCCAACCCGTGGTCGCCGAACTAAAGTGCACTCATGAGTGATCAGGCGGCGGTACTGCACGTAAAGGGCCGTGTACTCATCGGCCCCGACGACATCCGGGACGAGCTCTGGATCGTCGGCGGCAGAATCACCTACGAGCGCCCACCAGGCGCCCGTGACATCCGCACAGTCAACGGCTGGGCCCTGCCCGGACTGGTGGACGCCCACTGCCACGTGGGCCTCGGCCCCGGCGGCCCAGTCGCAGACGACATCGCGGAGAAGCAGGCCCTGACCGACCGCGAGGCCGGCACCCTGCTCATCCGCGACGCGGGCTCGCCGACCGACACCCGCTGGATCGACGACCGCGCGGACCTCCCGAAGATCATCAGGGCGGGCCGCCACATCGCCCGCACCCGCCGCTACATCCGCGGCTTCGCCCACGAGATCGAGCCGGACGACCTCGTCGCGTACGTCGCCCAGGAAGCCCGCCGGGGCGACGGCTGGGTAAAGCTCGTGGGGGACTGGCTCAACCGTGAGACGGGCGACCTCGGCGCCTGCTGGCCCCGCGCCGAGGTCGAGGCGGCGATCGCCGAGGCACACCGGCTGGGCGCCCGGGTCACCGCGCACTGCTTCGCCGAGGACTCCCTGCGGGACCTGGTGGAGGCGGGCATCGACTGCATCGAGCACGCCACGGGCCTGACCGATGACACCATCCCGCTCTTCGCCGAACGCGGCGTCGCCATCGTCCCGACCCTCGTCAACATCGCCACCTTCCCGCAGCTCGCGGCCGGTGGCGAGGCCAAGTTCCCCCAGTGGTCGGCGCACATGCGGCGGCTGCACGAGCGTCGCTACGACACCGTGCGCGCCGCGTACGACGCCGGTGTCCCCGTGTTCGTCGGCACCGACGCGGGCGGCACGCTCGCGCACGGACTGGTGGCGGGCGAGGTCGCCGAGCTGGTGACCGCCGGAATCCCGCCCGTCGAGGCGCTGTCGGCGACGGCGTGGGGCGCCCGGGCCTGGCTGGGACGGCCCGGCCTGGACGAGGGAGCACCGGCCGACCTCGTCGTGTACGAGGGAGACCCGCGGGCGGACGTACGGGTGCTGGCGGCGCCCCGACGGGTGGTGCTGAACGGCAAGGTCGTCGGCTAGGACCTGCGTTGACAGAACGTAACCATCCGCCCGGCCCGCTCGTTATGCACTTCCGCGCATGCTCCGGCGCGTTCGAGCCGGTTCGGGCATCCGGGTGGAGATGAGGAACGCACGTGCCGAGTGATTCGAAGAAGCGCACGGAAACTCCACGTATGAGTGAACTCCCGTCAGCTTGCTGACTGTTCACTCTCCGTGCGTAAGGATTCCCGCATCGACGCCGTCGGTGCTGCTCCCCACAGGTCCCCGTGCGTGGAGCGTCCGGCGGCGTCGCGTCTCCAGTTCTGTCTCCCGTGGGGGTCCCACCACCTTGAACAGCAACGCTTTCCGCATGCCCGCACGCATGCCCGCGCGCATGCCCGCACGCAGGTTCGCCGCCACCGCGGCGGCCACCGTCCTGGCCGCAGGTCCCGCGGCCCTGGCCGGCGCGGGCCCGGCCCACGCGACCGACGACCACGGCCGCGCCAGTGCCGTGGTCCTGCGCACCGGGCTCGACGTCTCCCTGCTTAACAAGTCCGTGAACGTCCCGCTCACGGTCTCGCTCAACGACGTACAGGCGCCGGACAGCGCCGAAAAGACCGCGCTCACCGCCAAGTTGGACGGAGTCGACGGCGGGCAGCCGTTCACCGTGCTGGGCGCGGAGGTCGCCCGGTCGAGCGCGAAGGTCTCCGCGAAGAAGGCCGAGGGCTCGGTGACCCTCGCCCATGCCAAGGTGCATGTGCCGGGGCTGCCCCTGCTGTCCCTCATCGAGATCGAGCAGGTCAGCGCGAAGGCGGTCTGCGCGGCGGGCGAGAAGCCGGTCGCCACCGCCAATCCGCTGGGCGCGGTGACGGTCCTCGGCAAGAAGACCACGGTGACCGCCGGTGGCCCGACCGAGGTGAAGGTGCCCGGCGTCGGCGAGGTGCGCCTGGACCTGGCGTCGACCCGCACCACCTCGCGTACGGCCGCGGCCACCGCGCTCCAACTCAAGGTCTCCATCAACCCGTTGAAGCTGAACGTCGCCGAGGTCGAGGGCACGATCACCCTCGCCGAGGCCACCTGCGAGGCACCGGCCGCACCCGCGTCCGCCGACCCCGTCGAGCCCGCGACCGAGGTGAAGCCGCAGGGCGCGCCCGCCGAGGAGGCCAACCTCGCCGAGACCGGCGGCAGTTCGGCGACACCGTACGTTGCCGCGGGCGCGGTCGCCCTGCTGGCGGCGGGCGGCGGAGCGGTCGTACTGGCCCGCCGCAAGAGGGGCTGAGCACACCCTCGACGGCCCGGACGGCCCAGGCGGCCCGGCGGCCTGGACGGCCCGTCGGCCCGGACGGGCTAGGCGGCCTGGACGGGCTAGGCGGCCCAGGCGCGCGAACTCCTCGGTGGCAGAGGGAAGTTCGCGCGCCCGGCGCCCGTACAGGCGAACGCGCCCACCGCGCCGGCATCCGGCGGCGCACCGCGCACCGCGCCCGCATCCGTCGTCGGTGCCACGAGGGCCCGGAGGCGCATAGCCCGGGCGACTCCCGCGCTGCGGGGCAATGTGCCACCCGCGCCGCAGCACGGGATTCGCCCGGGCAACACGCCACCCGCGCCGGCTCAGGAGTCCCGTCAGGCGCGGTGGTGTCCGCGTCAGCGGTCCCGCAGGCTGAGGGCCTGGTCCAGGGCCTGGAGGAAGCGGTTGACCGTCGCGCGGTCGCGCACCGCCAGGCGCAGCCAGGTGTCGTCGAGGCCCGGGAAGGTGTCGCCGCGCCGCACGGCGAAGCCCAGTCGGCGCAGCCGGGCACGGACGGCCGCCGCCCCGGGGAGCCCGATGAGGACGAACGGCGCCTCCGCGGGCTCCGCTACCAGGACGCCGTCGGAGGCGAACTCCCTCAGCCCGGCGACCAGATGGGCCCGGTCGATCGCGACGTGACGGGCCGCGTGCTCCTGTTCTGCCAGTGCCCGCGGGGTCATACAGGCCTCGGCGGCGGCGAGCGCGGGCGTGGACACCGGCCAGAGCGGCTGGGCCCGTTCGAGCTCGGTGATCGTCTCGGGGGAGGCCAGGACGTACCCGATGCGCAGCCCCGCGAGGCCCCACGTCTTGGTGAGGCTGCGCAGCACCACCAGACCCGGCACGTCCGTACGACCCGCGAGGGTTTCCCGCTCGTCCGGTACCGCGTCCATGAACGCCTCGTCGACCACCAACGTCCGCCCTGGACGGGCGAGTTCGGCGATCAGGGCGGCCGGGTGGAGGACGGACGTCGGGTTGGTCGGGTTGCCGATCACGACCAGGTCCGCGTCCTCGGGGACGGCCGACGGGTCGAGCCGGAAGCCGTCCTCGGCCCGCAGGAGCACCCGGTCCACGGTGTGCCCCGCGTCCCGCAGAGCCGCCTCCGGCTCGGTGAACTGCGGGTGCACGACGACGGGTTGACGGACCTTCAGAGCGCGGGCCAGCAGTACGAAGGCCTCGGCCGCGCCCGCCGTGAGCAGCACCCGCTCCACGGGCAGCCCGTGCCGCGCCGCCACCGCGGCCCGCGCGGCCCGCCCGTCCGGGTAGGCGGCGAGCCCGGTCAGCGACCCGGCGATCCGCTCGCGCAGCCAGGCCGGCGGAGTGTCCGCGCGGACGTTCACCGCGAGGTCGACGAGCGCCGAGCCGTCGTCGCGCACCTCGGCGTCGCCGTGGTGCCGGAGGTCGTGCCCGTCACCGTGTCCGCCGGAGCCTGGTCCGCCGGTGGCCCGTGCCCCGACGCCCTGTCCGCCGTCGCCGGGGCCGTAGCGTCCGCCCGGGCCGTCTCTGTCGTCCCTCTCAGTGTGCATGGGAGGGTGCGTGGCCGTCGTGGTGGTGATGCCCGTGGTGGTGCCCGTCGTGGTGGTGATCGTCGTCGTCCGGGTGGAAGTGCGGCTGCTGGGGGAGCCCCACCTTGTCCTCGAACCCGGGCAGCGCGATGCGGTAGACGCACGAGTCGCAGTTCATCCGCAGATCACCCTCGACCGCCTCCCGATAGCGCTCCATGACCAGGTCGAGCAACTCCGGCTCCGGCCCGATGACATCGGCGGAGACCACGTCGACCTCCGGATGCGCGGCGGCCCACCCCTCGGTCTGCTGCCGCACCCGGTCCGGGAGGATACCCGTGAACAGGAAGTAGGGGAGCACCACGATCCGGCGTGCGCCCAGCTTCACACAGCGGTCCAGGCCCGACGGCACGTCCGGCGCGGCCAGCGACACGAACGCCGTCTCCACGCCCGCGTACCCCCGCCCCTCCCACAACAGCCGTGCCGCCTTGAGCACTTCGGCGTTGGCGTCCGGGTCGGTCGAGCCGCGCCCGACGAGCAGCACGGTCACCTCGGCACGGTCCGCGGGGGTCCGCGCCGAACCGCCGAGCGCCTCGTCGAGCCTCCGCTCCAGCACCGTCAGCAGCGCCGGGTGGGGGCCCAGCGGACGCCCGTACGTGTACGAGATCCCGGGGTGCCGCTCCTTCTCGCGGGTCAGCGCGGCCGGGATGTCGCCCTTGGCGTGCCCGGCGGACACCAGCATCAGCGGGACGGCCGCGAACCGGCGCACGCCCTGCTCGACCAGTTCGGTCACGGCGTCGCCGAGCGGCGGCGGGGAGAGCTCGATGAAGCCGCCCGCGACGGGCAGTCCGGGGTTGCGGCGGCCCAGTTCCCGTACGAAGTCGCGGAAGGCCTCGGCACCCGCGTCGTCCCGGGTGCCGTGTCCGGCGATGAGCAGGGCGGGGGCGGGGGTGGTCACGATTTCTCCTTGGACTTGGACGGGGAACCGGCCCGGGACTCGGCCTCGGGCGCGGGGTGGGACTCGGCCCGGGGCACAGGGGCCACGGAAGGGGACGCGGGATGGGACACGGGGTGGTACAGCAGGGCGTTGAGCGCGGCGGCGGCGACCGCCGAACCGCCCTTCTCGGACACGTTGCTCACGGCGGGCAGCCCGCTCTCGCGCAGCGCGGCCTTGGACTCCGCCGCGCCGACGAAACCGACGGGCAGCCCGATGACGAGCGCCGGGGCGGCGTCCAGGGTGAGGAGCTCCTCCAGCGCGGTCGGGGCGCAGCCGATCACCCAGAGCGCGCCTGGCCCGACCTGCTCGTACGCGAGCCGGATGGCGTGGGCCGAACGGGTCAGCCCCGGACCGGACACGGCGTCCTTGAGACGGCACACGGTGTCGCGCCGGGTGATGCCCGCGGCGACCATCTCCACGTCCACGACGACGGGCGCCCCGTCGTGCAGCGCCCGGTGTGCCTTCTCAAGGGCGGCCTCGTCGGTCACCAGATCGCTCGCGTAGTCGAGGTCGGCCGCGGAGTGGATCACCCGCTCCACGACGGCCCGGGTCAGCGGCGGGAAGTGCGAGGTGTCCAGGCGGGCCCGCAGCCGCCGGAAGGACTCCTGCTCGATGGGGTGCACGACCCGGGTTTCGGGGTCCGTGATGCGGGTCCCGGGGTCCGCGACCCCGCTCTCCGGGAACACCCGGCTCACTGCGCTCACTTGGGCTCCTCCTGCCAGCGGTAGCCGCGGGGCGTCACCATGCGGCCGGCGATCTCACGGGTCGCCGTGTTGCCCACGGTCACCACCGTCATCATGTCCACCGTCGCCGGGTCGAGTCCCGCGAGGGTGGTGACACGGCTGGATTCGTCCGGCCGCGAGGCGTTGCGCACGACTCCCACAGGCGTCGTCGGCTTCCGGTGCCCGGCGAGAATGGTGAGCGCCTTGGGGAGCTGCCAGTCGCGGCCCCGGCTGCGCGGGTTGTAGAAGGTGACGACCAGGTCGGCCTCGGCCGCCGCGCGCACCCGGCGCTCGATGACCTCCCACGGTGTGTGCAGGTCGGAGAGGCTGATCGACACATGGTCGTGGCCCAGCGGCGCGCCCAGGATCGCCCCGGCCGCGAGCGCGGCGGTCACCCCGGGCACCCCGACCACGTCGATGTCGTCGGACGCCTCCGCGAGCGCGGGCGACGCCATCGCGTACACCCCCGCGTCACCGCTGCCGATCAGCGCGACCGCCTGCCCGAGCCGGGCCTCGGTCACGGCGGTCCTGGCCCGCTCCTCCTCGGCCCCGAGCCCCGACTCCAGGATCCGGGTGCCCGGCAGGAGCAGGTCGCGGATCTGGTCGACGTACTGGTCGAGCCCGACGAGCACCGAGGCGCGGCGCAGCTCGTCCTTCGCGCGGGGCGTCAGCAGGTCCCGGGCGCCCGGACCGAGGCCGACCACCGCGAGCCGCCCGCGCCCCGGCCTGCGTACGACCGCGCAGGTCGCCATCGCGGGACTCGCGGCCGACTTGCGCTTGGGGACGAGGAGTTCGCCGCCGCGCAGGAGGGCAGCCGCCTCCGCGACCGACGGGGTGCCGACGGCGGCGAGGGGCGCGTCCGAGGGGTTCGGCACGTCGACCGCCGCCAACTCCTCGGCGCCGTACGTCACCACGGGCACCCCGAGCCGCTCGGCCGCCCCGAGAATGCCGGGCTCCTCGGCCTTGGCGTCCACGGTGGCGAGCTCGGCGACGGACTTCACCGAAAGACCGGCGTCCCGCAGCGCGTCCTCGATGAGCCCGAGCACTTCGTCGACGGGGGCACCCTTGGAGGCGCCGACGCCGACGACGAGGGAGGGCGGCCGGAGCACGACCTCGCGCTCGTTCGGCTCAACAGCCTTGTCGCTGACGCGAATTGAGTAAGCCCCGGTCTCGGCGACCCGCAGCGGCGGCAGCGGCCAGGCCAACTCGGCGTTCAGCGCGACCGGTTCCCCGTCCAGCATGGCCCGGGACACCCCCGCCACATCCCCTTCGACCGGCAGGCCGAGCGTGTCGAGCCCCGGCACACCCACGGAGTCGGTCGCCGTCGTCACGACAGGCTCCGCACCGAGCAACTCGCCCACCTCGCGGGCGAGTTCATTCGCTCCGCCGCCGTGGCCCCCGACCAGGGACACCGCGAACCGGCCGCCCTCGTCGACGCACACGATCCCCGGATCGGACGCCTTGTCGATGAGCAGCGGCGCGACGAGCCGCACCACGGCCCCCGTGGCGAGAAAGCACACGAGCTGCTCACACTCCGCGAAGGCCCGCCGCACGGCATCCCCCACGGGGCCCTCGTACACGCGGGTACGGCCCGGCCAGGCCGAGGCCACCCGCCGACAGCCCGCCGAACCGGCGGCCGTCGCGGAAATCAGGCCGATCACTGAGCAACTCCTTCGCTGCGTGCCGGAGGCCGGACGCCCCACAGCAGGAAAACGGGATTGGTGGCCGCGAGCCGGGTGACATCCCCAGGCAGCGGCGCCAGCCGGGACGACTGCAGCAGTACGCCGTCACAGTCGAGCCCGGCCGCGACGAGCGCGTCCCGGACCGCCGGAACCCGGTCGAGGGCGGCCATCGCCACGACGACCGACCGCCGAGCCCGCCGGGCACAGGCGGTCACGATGGCGGGCAGTTCCCGGCCGCCCCCGCCGATGAACACGGCGTCGGGGTCGGGCAGGTCGGACAGCACGGTCGGCGCGGCGCCGTGCACGGCGGTCACGTCGACCCCGTGCGCGGCGGCGTTGGCGCGGACCCGCTCCACCCCGTCCAGGGTCTTCTCCACCGCGGTCACGGCGGCCCCGAGCCGTGCGCACTCCACGGCGACCGAGCCGGAGCCCGCGCCGATGTCCCACACATGCTCACCGAGCCGCGGCCCGAGCCGGGCCAGCGCCAGCGCCCGCACCTCGAACTTGGTGATCATCGAGTCTCGGTGGGTGAACTCGCTTTCCTCCAGAGCCCATTGGGCGGGCCCGGGCGGCGGTCCCGCGATCGCACGCATGGGGGAGAGGACGCGAGTCTCGTCGAGACAGAGCACGACGCTCACCGCCGGTCCCCAGTCCCGGGCGGCGGCCTCGGCGGGCGTGACCCGCTCGACGCGCTCTCGCTCCCCGGAGTGAGTGACGGAGCCCGCGGCCGGGGCGGATCCGGTGCCGGTGCCAGCGCCCGAGCCCGAGGAGGCACCCGAGCCCGAGGCGGCGCCTGCGTTCAAGGCTGAGGCCGCTCCCGAGTCGGCGCCCGCCCCCAGCGCCGAAGCCACCACCAGCACCCGCCCGCTGGACCGCAGCGCGGCCCCGAGTTCCGCGGGTCCGGAGCCCGGGCCGGTCAGTACCGCCACCTTGGGATGGGCCCGGCAGACGTTCACGGCGGTGCGCAGATCGCGCCCGTGCGCGCTCACGACCACCGCGTCGTCCCAGGTCAGCCCGATCCGCGCGAAGGCGGTGGCGACGGACGAGACCCCCGGATGGACCTCAAGCCGCTCGGCCCCGAAACGCTCGGCGAGGGCCCTGACGATCCCGAAGAACCCGGGGTCTCCGGAGGCCAGCACGACGGCCCGCCCCTGGTCCGCGGGCTTCTCCAGGAACTGCTCGATCGCGTCGAGGGCGGGCGCGAGCGGACCGAGGACGACCCGCTCGGCGGTGTCCGGGATCGTCGTCGCGGCGGCCAGATGGCGCCGGCCACCCACGACGAGCCCCGCCCCGGCCAACGCGGCCCCGGCGTCCGGAGGCAGGGGCGCCCCCGTGCCCGTACCGACGACGGTGATCACGGCGTCACGCCCTGCGCGTCCCGTGGACCCTGCGCATCCTGGGGACTCTGCGTACCCCGCGCGCCCTGCGTCCGCAGCGCCCTGCGGGCCTCGGGGTCCGCCTTGCGGAAGCCGTGGAAGTGGCCGGGGTGGTAGAGGTGCGAGCGAGTGCCGTGCGCGTCGAGGGCCGGGCCGACCAGGAACAGGGTGTGCTTCCAGAGCTTGTGCTCCTTGACGGTCTCCTCCAGTGTGCCGATCGTGCACTTCACGATCAGCTCCTCCGGCCAGGTCGCCTGGTACGCGACCACGACCGGCGTCGACGTCGGATAGCCGCCCTCCAGCAGCTCCCGTACGAGCTGCCCGCTGCGGGCGGCCGACAGGAACAGCGCCATCGTGGTCCCGTGCCGCGCGAACTCCCGTACTTCCTCGCCGGGCGGCATGGGCGTCTTGCCGCCGCCGAGCCGGGTGAGGATCACGGACTGCGCGACCTCGGGGATGGTCAGCTCCCGCTGGGCGAGCGCGGCGACGGCGGAGAAGGAGGAGACACCGGGCACGATCTCGGTCTCGATGCCGATCTCCGCGCACCGGTCGACCTGCTCCTGCGTGCCGCCCCAGAGCGCGGGGTCGCCGGAGTGGATGCGGGCGACCTTCAGCCCGGCCCCGGCGGCCCGCTCGTAGACGGCGACGACGTCCTCCAGCGACATCGTCGCCGAGTCCAGGATCTCCGCCCCCGCGCGTGCGTGTTCGAGGACCTCGGCCTGCACCAGGCTGGCCGCCCAGATCACGACGTCGGCCTCGGCGATGGCGCGCGCGGCACGGAACGTCAACAGGTCGGCGGCACCGGGCCCGGCCCCGACGAAGGTCACCTTGCCGGTGGGGGCATCGGCCATGGGATGGGGTCCTCTCCTACGGATACTGCGGGTAGTGCTGCGGGTAATGCGGGGGTTTTCGGGGGCGCTTCGGGACGTCATCGCACGTATTCCGGAAGCCATGCGGTCTCGGGCGTGCGGCGAACGTGCGTGAACGCGGGTCGATCGGATAGCAAGGGCGTATGGCGGTGTTCGTCGCGCTCGGCGCGTTCCTCATGACGCTGGCCGGCGGCTGGACGGCGCAACGCGTCACCGACCGCCGCCACCTCGTACTCGGTCTGGCAGGCGGCCTGATGCTGGGCGTTGTCGGCCTGGACCTGCTGCCGGAGGCGCTCGACGCGGCCGGCGACGAGATCTTCGGCGTACCGGCCGCGCTGCTGCTCTTCGTGGCGGGCTTCCTGCTGGCCCACCTGGTGGAACGCCTGCTGGCCGTCCGCCAGGCGGCGCACGGCGGGGAGGAACACAACGGCCGCGCGCCCGAGGTGGGCCTGACGGCCGCCGCCGCGATGGTCGGTCACAGCGCGATGGACGGTGTGGCGATCGGTGCGGCCTTCCAGGTCGGCGGCGGCATGGGAGCGGCCGTGGCCGTCGCCGTGATCGCCCACGACTTCGCGGACGGCTTCAACACGTACACGATCACGACCCTGTACGGGAACGCCCGCCGCAAGGCGGTCGCGATGCTGTTCGCGGACGCGGCGGCCCCGGTCGTGGGCGCCGCCTCGACGCTCCTGTTCACGATCCCCGAACATCTGCTCGGCGGCTATCTGGGCTTCTTCGGCGGCGCGCTGCTCTATCTCGCCGCGGCCGAGATCCTCCCGGAGGCCCACCACGAACACCCGGCCCGCTCCACGCTCCTGTGCACGATCGCGGGTGCGGCCTTCATCTGGCTGGTGGTGGGCATCGCGGAGTGAGGCGAGCGGATACAGCCCTCCGACGAAAGTCACCGCTCTGACGGGAGTCACAGCTTGCCGCCGCGTCCGCCGTCGCGCCGCGCGGGCGCGATGAGCGTCGAGAGATACGGCAGCGTCGCCCCGTCCAGTTCGGCCGCGGGCCGGATGGACTCCTCCGGCAGCCCCAACGCCGACCCCCACACGGCGTCGTCGAGCCGCCCGGTCTCCCGCAGCGCCGCGGCGACCTCCTGCGCCAGCCGCCCGAACTTGTACGCGACGACGGTCCCGGGCCCGTTGAGCGCGTCCTTGAGCGCACCGGCCCCGGCGGTGACGGGCACGAGCGTCAACGGCTCGGTGCCCTCCGTCAGCACGGCCCCGGACCGGGCGGCGAGATCCTGCATGGCGGTGATACCGGGCACGGTCTCGACGACGGTCCCCGGTACGGCGTGCGTGATGGTCTGCGCGAGATAGGTGAACGTGGAGTACACGTTCGGGTCGCCGATGGTCGCGAAGGCCACGGTTCCGTGCGTACGCAGCAGCTCGGCCACCCGCGCCCCGGCGGCGTCCCAGGCGGCCTCGCGGCGCCCCCGGTCGGACCGCTCGTTGAGCGCGAAGACGACGCGTACGACCTTGTCCTCGGACACGTAGTGCAGCACGGTGGCTTCGGCGCGCCCCCGCTCCCCGCCATCCGTCCCATCGGACGCGGCCATGACGGGCACGACGACAACGTCGGCCGCCCGAAGGCAGTTGACCCCCTTGACGGTCACGAGCTCGGGATCCCCGGGCCCGACCCCGACCCCGATCAGCCTGCTGTTGCCCATGACCCGACACACCTCTCCACGAACCGACGGGCGACACCGGGCGCCGACGCCCAGTGCGTATGCAGATAACTCGCATGCACGCCCTGCTGTACGAAACCTTCGACCCGCCGCACCGGAACGCGCACGCCCCAGGCCGGAGCGACCCCCGCCCCGGGCTCCACGACGGTCCGGTGAAACTCGTGCCCGCGCATCCGGCTGCCGGCCTCGGCCAGCACACTGTCGGACACGGCGACGGCATCCCGATACCCCAGCGTCAGCCGCTCGTCCATCCGCGCCTTCGCGTCGATCACCCCACACATCGGCAGGCCGTTGAGCTCACGCGAGAGATACAGCAGCCCCGCACACTCGGCCGCGACGGGAGCCCCGCTCCGGGCGAGCGAGGCAACGGCCTCGCGCAGCGGCTGATTGGCCGACAGATCAGGCGCGTACACCTCGGGAAACCCGCCCCCGATGACCAACCCCCGCGTCCCCTCGGGCAGTTCCTCATCCCGAAGCGGATCGAAGGTGACGACCTCGGCCCCGGCGGCGGCAAGCAACTCGGCATGCTCGGCGTAGGAAAAAGTGAAGGCGGCCCCACCCGCAACGGCAACCCTCGGCCTATTCAGCCCGTCCGGCGTTTGAGGACGAGCGCGTTCAGCGCGATCCGGGGGTCTGGGGGCAGAGCCCCCAGGGACGGGAACGGGAAGGGGCGGCGGGGGCGAAAGAGCCAAGGCTTCACCCGCATCCCACGTGTCACCAGCCAACGCCCCGGCCCCACGCGCCAACGCGAACAACGCATCCAGATCACACCCAGCCCGCACCTGAGCAGCCATCGCGGCAACAGCCCCCACCGCTTCAGCCCGCCGCTCGGCGACCGGCACCAGCCCCAGATGCCGAGAAGGCGTCCCCACCTGCTCAACCCGTCGCAGAACACCCAGCACAGGCACCCCGGACGCGTCCAACGCCTCCCGCAGCATCCCCTCATGCCGCTCGGACCCCACCTTGTTGAGGATCACCCCACCGATCCGCACCTCCGGATCCCACGAGGCGAACCCATGCACCAGCGCGGCCACGGACCGCGACTGAGAAGAGGCGTCCACGACCAACACCACAGGCGCCCGCAGCAACTTCGCCACATGAGCGGTGGAGGCCAGCTCCCCTTCCCCGGCGGCCCCGTCGAACAGCCCCATCACGCCTTCGACGACAGCGAGATCACACCCCCGCGCCCCATGGGCGAACAGCGGCGCGACCAACTCCGCCCCGCACAGATACGCGTCGAGATTCCGCCCCACCCGCCCGGTGGCGAGCGCGTGATACCCGGGATCGATGTAGTCGGGCCCCACCTTGTGCGGGGACACGGCAAGCCCCCGCGAGGCGAACGCGGCCATCAACCCCGTGGCGACGGTGGTCTTGCCGCTGCCCGAGGAGGGCGCGGCAATGACCAGCCGGGGGACGGAAGAACTCACCACTCGATGCCCCTCTGCCCCTTCTGACCGGCGTCCATGGGGTGCTTGACCTTGGACATGTCCGTCACGAGGTCGGCGAGTTCGACGAGCTTCTCGGGGGCGTTGCGCCCGGTGATCACGACATGCTGGGTCCCGGGCCGGTCCCGCAGCACGGAGACGACCTCGTCGACGTCGATCCACCCCCAGTGCATGGGGTACGCGAACTCGTCGAGCACGTACAGCTTGTAGGTCTCGGCAGCCAGATCCCGCTTGACCTGCTCCCAGCCCTCCCTGGCCTTCTCCTCGTTGTCCATCTGGGCATCCCGCTGAACCCAGGACCACCCCTCGCCCATCTTGTGCCAGTCGACGGCCCCGCCCTCGTCGGAAGCACCCAGCACCCGGAGCGCGTTCTCCTCGCCGACCTTCCATTTCGCGGACTTGACGAACTGGAAGACCCCGATGGGCCAGCCCTGATTCCAGGCCCGCAGTGCGAGCCCGAAGGCGGCGGTGGACTTGCCCTTGCCGATCCCGGTGTGCACGACCACGAGCGGCCGGTTCCGCCGCTGACGAGTCGTCAGCCCGTCGTCGGGCACCACACTCGGCTGTCCCTGCGGCATTACGCGGCCCTCCTGCTGTTGCCCTGAACATCCCTGACGAGCCCGGCGATCGAGTCGGCCCGCAGCTCGTCCAACGTGACGGCCGTACCGCCGAGTTCATCCGCGAGCTGCCCGGCGAGTCCGAGCCGTACGGGCCCGGACTCGCAGTCGACGACCACGGACGCGACGCCGTCGGCGGCGAACAGCCGAGCGGCCCGTCCCGCCAGGTTCACCGGCTCGGGCCCGCCGGTCGCCCTCCCGTCCGTCACCACGACCATCAGCGCCCGTCGGGCCGGATCCCGCAACCGCTCCACCCGCAGCACGTCGTGCGCCCGCAGCAACCCGGCGGCGAGCGGCGTACGCCCGCCGGTGGGCAGCGACTCCAGCCGTACCGCGGCGGCGTCCACCGAAGAGGTGGGCGGCAGCGCGACCTCGCCCGTCGACCCGCGGAAGGTCACGAGCCCCACCTTGTCCCGCCGCTGATAGGCGTCGAGGAGCAGCGACAGCACCGCGCCCTTGACCGCGCTCATCCGCTGCCGGGCCGCCATGGACCCGGAGGCGTCCACGACGAACAGCACGAGGTTCCCCTCGCGCCCCTCACGCGTGGCCTGCCGCAGATCGTCGCGCCGGACCACGAGACCCGGCCCCGACCGGCCGCGCGCCCGCTGATGCGGGGCCGCGGCCTGCACGGTGGCCGCCAAGTGCAGCTTGGTGAGGGCCCCTTGGGGGCGGCGCGCCCCGGTGGTCCGCCCGTGCTCGGTCCGCGCCCGCGACCGCCGACCGGCAGCGCCCTCGCCGAGGCCCGGCACGCTCAGCACCTTCGTACGGAAGGGTTCGGCGGCCCGTACGGGAGCCTGCTCGCCCGCGCCGGGCGACGGCGCCTGCCCGCTCTCGGAGGGCTCGCCCTGCGCGGGCACCTCACCGGAACTCTCGCCGCTGCCGTCGTCGTTGCCGCCGTCGGGCCCTTCCTGAGGCGGCTGCGCGCCGCCCCCGTCGGGCCCGTCCGGATCCGGATCCTCGTCGCCGGAGTCGCCGGAATCATCCGATCCCCCCGAGCCGTTGGAGCCGTCCCCGCCCCCGAACTCCTCCAGCGTCTCGTCGAGCTTGTCCTCGTCAAGTCCCGGCGCGTCAAAGGGGTTTCGCCGCCGCCGGTGCGGCAGCGCGAGCAGCGCGGCCTGCCGTACGTCCTCGGCGATCACTTCCGTGCGCCCGGCCCACGCGGCCAGCGTGGTGGCGGTCCGGGCCATCACGATGTCGGCCCGCATGCCGTCCACCTCGAAGGCCGCACAGGTCGCCGCGATCTGCCGCAGCGGCCCGTCGCCGAGCACGACCGACGGCAACAGCTTCCGCGCGGCCACGATCCGCGCCCGTACCGACGTCTCCTCGTCGGCCCAGCGCCCCGCGAAGCCGTCCGGATCGTCGTCGTACGCGAGCCGTCGCCGCACGACCTCGACCCGCTGGTCGGGCTCGCGAGAGGCGGCCACCTCGACCGTCAGCCCGAACCGGTCGAGCAACTGAGGCCGCAGTTCGCCCTCTTCGGGGTTCATGGTCCCCACCAGCAGGAACCGCGCGGCATGCCGTACGGAGACACCTTCGCGCTCCACGTACGAGGCACCCATCGCGGCCGCGTCCAACAGCAGGTCGACCAGGTGGTCGTGGAGGAGGTTGACCTCGTCCACGTACAGGATTCCGCGGTGCGCGTCGGCCAGCAGGCCCGGCTCGAAGGCCTTCACGCCCTCGGCGAGCGCCCGCTCGATGTCCAGCGCGCCGACGAGCCGGTCCTCGGAGGCGCCGACGGGCAACTCGACCATGCGCGCGGGCCGTTGGACCCCCGCGCCCACCTCGTGCGGCCCGTCCGGGCACGCCGGGTCGGGAGCGGCGGGGGCGCACGAGAACCGGCACCCGGCGACGACGTCCACCTCGGGCATGAGCGCCGAAAGCGCGCGCACAGCCGTCGACTTGGCGGTGCCCTTCTCGCCGCGGACGAGCACACCGCCGACCGCGGGTGACACGGCGTTCAGGAGCAGCGCGAGCCGCAGGTCGTCCTGCCCGACGACAGCCGTGAACGGAAAGGGGGTACTCACTGGTCGTCGCCCTCCAAGTCGCCTTCGAGCTCCAGGTACGTGGCGCGCAGCCGCTCCAGCGTCTCCGCGTCCGGCTCGGCCCACAGCCCGCGGTCCGCCGCCTCCAGGAGCCGCTCCGTGATGCCGCGCAGGGCCCAGGGGTTGGACTTCTTCATGAAGTCCCGGTTCTCCGCGTCGAAGACGTACTCCGCGCTGAGCTTCTCGTACATCCAGTCGTCCACGACCCCGGCCGTGGCGTCGTACCCGAAGAGGTAGTCGACGGTCGCCGCCATCTCGAAGGCCCCCTTGTAGCCGTGGCGCCGCATGGCCGCCATCCAGCGCGGGTTGACCACGCGGGCGCGGAAGACCCGGTGGGTCTCCTCGCCGAGGGTGCGGGTCTTGACCTGGTCGGGGGTGGCGGAGTCGCCGACGTACGCCTCGGGGCTCGCGCCCGTCAGGTGCCTGACCATGGCGACCATGCCGCCGTGGTACTGGAAGTAGTCGTCCGCGTCGACGAGGTCGTGCTCGCGGGTGTCGACGTTCTTGGCGGCCACGGCGATGCGCTTGAACGCGGTCTCCATGTCCCCGCGCGCCGCCCGCCCGTCGAGCCCGCGCCCATACGCGTAGCCGCCCCACACCGCGTACACCTCGGCGAGGTCGGCGTCGGAGCGCCAGTTGCGCGCGTCGATGAGGGGGAGGAGGCCGGCCCCGTACGCGCCGGGCTTCGAGCCGAAGATGCGGGAGGTCGCGCGCCGTCGGTCGCCGTGCTCGGCGGTGTCCTCGTCGGCGTGCGCGCGGACGTAGTTGCGGTCGGCGGGCTCGTCCAGGTCGGCCACCGCCCGTACCGCGTCGTCGATCAGCCCGACCACATGCGGGAAGGCGTCCCGGAAGAAGCCGGAGATGCGGACCGTGATGTCGATGCGCGGGCGGCCCAGCTCCTCCAGGCCGACGACCTCGAAGCCGGTGACGCGCCGCGAGGCGTCGTCCCACACCGGCCGGCAGCCCAGCAGCGCCAGGATCTCCGCGATGTCGTCGCCCTGGGTGCGCATCGCGGAGGTGCCCCAGACCGTCAGACCGACGGACTTCGGGTAGTCGCCGGTGTCCTGCAGATACCGCTGCACGAGCGAGTCGGCGAGCGCCTGCCCGACTTCCCAACTCAGCCTGGACGGGATCGCCTTGGGGTCGACCGAGTAGAAGTTGCGGCCGGTCGGCAGGACGTTCACGAGTCCGCGGGTCGGTGAACCCGAGGGGCCCGCCGGGACGTAACCGCCGTTCAGGGCAAGGAGGATGTGGTCGATCTCGTCCGTCGTGCGCGCGAGACGCGGCACCACCTCACGGCACGCGAACTCCAACACCGCGACGGCGTCCGGGAGTTCGGTGCCCAGGACCTCGCGCACGAGAGCGGGCACGGCCGCCGCGTCCCAGGTGCGCTCCTCCATGCCCTCCGCGAACCGCCGGCACAGCTGCTCAAGGAGGTCGATCGCGTCGGCCGCCGACCGCGAGGGGCCGGAGACCAGGTCGCTCAGCTCGACCGGCACCTTCAGCGGCGCACCGGGCTCGCCCAGCAACTCCTTCTCGACCAGCCCGAAGTGCTCGGCGAGACAGGCCCGCAGACCCGGCAGTGCGTTCGCTGTCCCGCCCCACACCTGAGAGGCCCGCAGCACGGCCAGTACGAGGTTCACCCGCGGCTCGGCCTCCGGGCCGCCGCCGAGAATGTGCAGGCCGTCGCGGATCTGCACGTCCTTGATCTCGCACAGATAGCCGTCGATGTGCATGACGAACTCGTCGAAGGCCTCGTCGTCCGGCTGGTCGTCCACATGCAGGTCGTGGTGCAGCTCGGCCGCCTTGACCAGCGTCCAGATCTGGGCCCGCACGGCCGGGGCCTTCGTCGGGTCCAGGTCCGACACGAGCGCGTACTCGTCGAGGAGTTGCTCCAGCTTCGCCAGATCGCCGTACGTGTCCGCGCGCGCCATCGGCGGTACGAGGTGGTCGACGACCGTGGCGTGGCCGCGGCGCTTGGCCTGGGTGCCCTCGCCGGGGTCGTTGACGATGAAGGGGTAGACCAGGGGCAGTTCGCCGAGGACGGCGTCCGGCGCGCAGCCGCCGCTGAGCCCAAGTCCCTTGCCCGGCAGCCATTCCATCGTGCCGTGCTTGCCCATGTGTACGACGGCGTCGGCGCCGAAGCTGTTGTCCAGCCAGCGGTACGCGGCCATGTAGTGGTGCGACGGCGGCATGTCCGGGTCGTGGTAGATCGCGATCGGGTTCTCGCCGAAACCGCGCGGCGGCTGGATCATCACGACGACGTTCCCGAACTGGAGGGAGGCCAGCACGATGTCGTCGCCGTCCACGTACAGGTTGCCCGGCGGCTCGCCCCAGGCTTCCAGCATCCCGTCGCGCAGGTCGGGGTCGAGCTTGTCGAACCAGGCCCGGTAGTCGGCGAGCGGCACGCGCGCGGGGGCCGAGGCGAGCTGCTCCTCGGTCAGCCACTCGACGTCGTGGCCGCCGGCCGCGATGAGCCGGTGGATCAACTCGTCGCCGTTGTCCGGGTATTCGGTCAGGGAGTACCCGGAGTCCCGCAGCGCGTCGAGGACCTGTACCGCCGAGGCGGGGGTGTCGAGACCGACCGCGTTGCCGACCCGGGAGTGCTTGGTCGGATAGGCGGTGAAGACGAGCGCGAGCTTCTTCTCCGCGTTGGGCTTGTGCTTCAACCGGGCGTGGCGCACGGCGATTCCGGCGACCCGCGCGGCCCGCTCGGGGTCGGCGACGTACACCGGAACGTCGTCGGGACCCTGCTCCTTGAAGGAGAACGGGACCGTGATGAGGCGTCCGTCGAACTCGGGGATCGCGACCTGCATCGCCGCGTCCATGGGGGAGAGGGCGGCGTCGGACCCGGCCCAGGCCGCCCGCGACGAGGTCAGGCAGAGCCCTTGCAGGACAGGGACGTTGAGGTCGGCGAGCGCGCCGATGTCCCACGCCTCCTCGTCACCGCCCGCGGACGCCTGCGAGGCGTGCGTGCCACCGGCGGCGAGGACCGTCGCGACCAGCGCGTCGGCCTTGCCGAGGATCTCGTACAGGCCCGCGTCGGCGTCGCGCAGCGAACCGCAGTACACGGCAAGGGCGTTGGCGCCCCGGGCCTCGATCGCGTCGCACAGGGTGTCCACGAAAGCGGTGTTGCCGCTCAGTTGGTGGGCCCGGTAGAAGAGCACGCCCACGGTCGGACGGCCCTCGACGTACGCGCGCTCGCCGTGGACCCCGAACTCGGGCATCTTCCGCGGCTCTTCGAAGCCCTCGCCCGTCAGCAGCACGGTGTCGGAGAGGAAGCGGGCCAGCTCGGCCAGGTTCTCCGGGCCGCCCTCGACGAGGTAGCGCAGCGCCTCCGCGACCACACCGGCGGGCACGGACGACTCGGCCATCAACTCCGCGTCGGGGACGGACTCCCCGCCGAGCAGCACGGTCGGGATGCCGGACGCCTTGAGCGCGGCGAGCCCGTCCTCCCAGGCACGCTTGCCGCCGAGCAGTCGTACGACGGCGACGTCCGCGCCCCGGACCAGCGCGGGAAGCTCCTCCGCGACATCCACGCGGGTGGGATTGCCGATCCGGTACGCGGCGCCGGCGGCGCGCGCCGCCAGCAGATCCGTGTCGGCGGTCGACAACAACAACACTGTGCTCATGCGGGTGCTCCCGGTGGAATGAAGGGCAGTCCTGTCGGCGCGCCGGACTCGATGAGCCGCCACAGCGCGTCCGTGTCCGCGTGTTCCTCGATCAGATCGCCGAGCCGGTCCAGCTGCTCCTCGCGCAGCGACCCGAACGACGTGTCGGCGGCCGGTACGAAGCGGCGCCCCGCGGCGGCCGCCACCTCGCGAAGGAAGGCCCGGCGGAAGCCGTCCGACTCCAGCGAGCCGTGCCAGTGGGTGCCCCAGACCTCGCCGACCCGGCAGCCGTCGAGGAAGGGTGTGCCGCCGGTGACCTGGGCGACCCCGTGGTGGATCTCGTACCCCTCGACGGGCTCGCCGAGCGCCTCGCCGACGGGCCGGGTGAGGGTCTTCTCCCGCGCGAACCGGACGCGCACGGGCAGGAGTCCGAGCCCGTCCACCCGGCCGGCGCGCGACTCGACCTCGTCCTCGATGTGCTCGCCGAGGATCTGGAAGCCGCCGCAGATTCCGAGGACGGGACGCCCCTGCGCGGCTCTTCTGGCGAGGGCGTCCGCGAGGCCGCGCTCCCGCAGCCACTCCAGGGCCCTGACCGTGCCCCGGGTGCCGGGCACGACGACCAGGTCCGCGTCGACGAGTTCCTCCGCCCGGTCCACGAACCGCACGACGACGCCCGGTTCGGCGGCCAGCGCGTCCACGTCCGTGAAGTTGGACATCAGCGGGATCGCGCAGACGGCGACCCGCAGGATGTCCTCGCCGACGGGGGAGGAGACCTCGGACTCCCGGACCGAGCCCCTCAGCGAGACCCGGAGCCCGTCTTCCTCGTCGATGCCCAGACCGTGCTGGAAGGGCAGAACCCCGTACGTACGACGTCCGGTGAGGTTCTTGAGCATGTCGAGGCCGGGCTCCAGCAGGGACACGTCCCCGCGGAACTTGTTGACGAGGAACCCGGCGACGCACGCCTGGTCCTCGGGCGAGAGCAGCGCGACGGTCCCGAAGAAGGAGGCGAAGACACCCCCGCGGTCGATGTCGCCGACGACGAGCACGGGCAGCCGCGCGTTGCGCGCGATGCCCATGTTCACGATGTCCGTCCGCCGCAGATTGATCTCGGCGGGACTGCCCGCCCCCTCACAGATCACCGCGTCATACGTGCCCCGCAACTCGGCGAGGCACTCCAGCACGGTCCCGAGGAGCTGTTCCTGCCGCCCGCCGTGATAGCCGCGGGCGCTCATCTCCCCGACGGGCTTGCCCATCAGGACGACCTGGCTGCTGCGGTCGCTGCCGGGCTTGAGCAGCACGGGATTCATGAGCGCGGTGGGCTCCACGCGCGCGGCCTGCGCCTGCATGGCCTGCGCCCGCCCGATCTCGGCGCCCTCCCGCGTGACGAACGAATTGAGCGACATGTTCTGCGCCTTGAAGGGCGCGACCTTCACGCCCTGCCGCACCAGCCACCGGCAGATCCCGGCGGTCACGACGCTCTTGCCCGCGTCGGAGGTGGTACCGGCGACGAGCAGCCCGCCGCCCGTTCCCCCGCTCGTTCCCCGACTCATGACGTACGCCCCTTCGTGCGAAGGCCGTTGACGAGGAGCCGTCCGGCGACACTCACGCCGAGCGCGAGCCAGCCCACGCGCCGCGAGAGCCGTACGGCCCGCTCGATGTCCGCGACCTCCACGGCCCGCCCTCCACCATTGAGTACGGGCCGGTGCTCGACCCTTCCGGCGTACGAGAGCGTCCCGCCGAGCCGCACGCCGAGCGCCCCCGCGAACGAGGCCTCGACGGGCCCGGCGTTGGGGCTCGGGTGCTTGACGGCGTCGGCACGCCAGGCGCGTACGGCCCCGCGCGGATCGCTTCCCGCGACGGCCGCGAGGACGGCGGTGAGCCGCGCCCCCGGCCAGCCCGCGACGTCGTCGAGCCGTGCGGAAGCCCACCCGTACCGCCGGTACTTGGCGGATCTGTGCCCGACCATGGCGTCGAGCGTGTTCACGGCACGGAACCCGATGAGCCCCGGCACACCGGCCGCTGCACCCCACACGAGGGCGCCCACGACGGCGTCGGAGGTGTTCTCGGCGACGGACTCCACGACGGCCCGGGCGATCCCGTCGGCGTCCAGCGCCTGCGGATCCCGCCCGCACAGGTGGGGCAGCCGCTCCCGGGCCACCTCGATGTCCCCGGCGGCGAGCGCCCCGCCGATGGCCCGGGCCTCCCGCCCGAGCGAAGTCCCGCCGACGACGGACCAGGTGGCGGCGGCGGTCAACGCGACGGACGCGATGCGAGAGGTCCGTACGGAACGGTCGGCGACGGCGGCGAGGGACACAGCGCCACCCACACACACGGCGGTGTGCAGCGCGCCCCACCCCCGGTGGTCCCGCCACAGCACCCGCTCCACGGCACCCGCGGCCCGCCCGAACGCGGCGACCGGATGCCTCCGGCGGGGATCGCCGAGCAGCAGGTCACCGAGAAGGCCGGCGGCGGCGCCGTACGCGAAGACGCGATCGGCACGCATCGGTTCAGCCGACCGTCAGGTCGGGCACAACCGTCGCTGGAAAGGCACTTGGGCAGCCGCGCATGGCGATTTGTCCTCACTCAGGGTGTCCGCGCCCTGGTTCGACGAGACCGACGGCGAGAGTTCCTGGCTCCCGGGGTATCGATTCCCCGGTAACAGTGGCGGGACCGCGCCGGATTCGCACCGGCTTCCTCTCCTGCCGCCGTACATGGCTCCGGCAGTCCACCACGCCCACGAACACCCGTCAACTTGCCGTTGACCTGCGACGGGAGAGTGTGCTGAGGCCCACACACGGACACGACTCCGCCCCGCCGACCGGAGGGTCGACGGGGCGGAGTCGTGCGTGACGGAGGTGCCGTACGCGTCAGGCGACGATCAGATAGATCCCGTACGTCACCGCTGCCGCGCATGCGGCGAAGCAGGCGTACGCGCCCGTGACCGCGAGGGTCGCGGTGTTGCCCTGGGCGGAGGCGGACTCGCGCTTGGAGAGGCCGACGATGCCGAGGGTGAAGAGGCCCACGAGGGCGACGGTGACGATGAGGCTGACTCCGAAGACGGAGCCGAGGGCTGCCCAGTCGATCTTCATGCTGTGGGTTCCTTACACCGTGGCCGGGCGGGCGGGCTCGGTGGCGTCCGGGCCCGGGATGGTGGTCTTGAGGTCGTCGGCCGCGGCGACCGTGCCCGCCGGCGGCGGGGTGACGGCCGCGATGGCGGTGGTCACGACGCCGGCGGGCTCGCCGTTGACGTCGTTCACGTTGTCGACGGTGACGGGCTGGCGGCGGGAGAGCGTCCAGATGACCGCCGAGCCCGCGATCAGCAGCGCGCCGGTGAGGACGATGCCCCAGGTGCCCTGCTTGGTGAGGAACTCGGCGCCCGCGCCGACCAGACCGGCGGCGGGAAGCGTGAGGCCCCAGGCGACGAACATGCGGGTCGCGGTCGACCAGCGGACGACGCCGCCCTTGCGGCCGAGGCCCGAACCCATCACGGCGCCGGAGCAGGACTGGGTGGTGGAGAGCGAGAAGCCGAGGTGCGAGGAGGCCAGGATGACCGTCGCGGCACTGGTCTGGGCGGCGAAGCCCTGCGGCGGCGCGAGGTCGGTGAGGCCCTTGCCCATGGTGCGGATGATGCGCCAGCCGCCCAGGTAGGTGCCGAGCGCGATGGCGATACCGGCGGAGACGATGACCCACAGGGGAGGGTTCGACCCGGGCGCGATCACACCGCCGGTGACCAGGGCGAGCGTGATGATGCCCATGGTCTTCTGCGCGTCGTTCGTGCCGTGGGCCAGCGAGACCAGGCCCGCGGAGGTGATCTGACCGGCGCGGTAGCCCTTGGAGGTCGCCTGCTCACCGGCCTTCCTGCTGATCCGGTAGGTCAGCCGGGTGGCGAGCATCGCGGCGAGGCCGGCCACCAGCGGCGCGGCGATCGCGGGGAGCAGCACCTTGGTGACGACGGTCGAACCGTTCACCGACGACCAGCCGGCCGACATGACGGCGGCGCCGATCAGGCCGCCGAACAGTGCGTGGGAGGAGCTGGAGGGCAGACCCAGGAGCCAGGTCAGCAGATTCCACAGGATGGCGCCGACGAGCGCCGCGAAGATCACTTCGGTGCGGATGCCCTCTTCGTTGATGATGCCGCCGGAGATCGTCTTGGCGACCTCCACGGAGAGGAACGCACCGACGAGGTTCAGCACGGCGGACATGGCCACCGCCGTCTTGGGCTTCAGGGCACCGGTCGAGATGGTCGTCGCCATCGCGTTGGCTGTGTCGTGGAAACCGTTCGTGAAATCGAACACGAGAGCGGTAACGATCACGATTCCGAGGAGGAGCGTGATGTGTTCCATTTACCCAGGCTTCTCTTGGACGTCAGTGGCACAGGGACCGTAGGCAACCTGGGTGAACGGAAGATGAACTGAGGGGGGCAGTGGGGTGGCGCGATAGAGGTGCCGCCATTCCGCTTGTGTCGGAGTGGCGGCAGGGGGTCTCGAACAGAGGCGGAATTCAGGGGTCCGCTACCCCATCTATCCCCTCGCGAACGCCCTGAGCTGATTCAGGGATCCGTTGAAGAGATTCTGGTCACCCGGCAGGCTGCCGCCGTTGTCGTACTGCCAGAAGGTCCAGAAGTTCCAGCCGGACGGCAGCGACCCCGCCGTCGAGCTGTACCGGGCCAGCCACAGCGGATGGTTCGCGGCGAACGCGGCGCTGTTGCCCGTGCACATCTTCCACCAGTTGTAGTTGGTGTAGATCACCGGCCGCCGGCCGGTCTGCCGCTTCACCTCGTTGCTGAAGGCCCTGATCCAGTTGACCATCCTGGTCTTGCTCAGGCCGTAGCACTTCTTCTTGCCGTACGGGTTGTATTCGATGTCCAGCGCGGGCGGCAGCGTCCAGCCGTCCGCCCGCCAGCCGCCGCCGTTGCGCACGAAGTACGCGGCCTGCGTCGTCCCGGAGGACTTGTGCGGCAGGGCGAAGTGGTACGCCCCGCGGATGATGCCCGCGCCGCGTGCTCCGTTGTACTGCTGGTTGTAGTACGGATTGCGGTACGTGTGCGATTCGGTGGCCTTCACATAGACGAATTCGGCGCCTTTGCTCTTCGCGCTCGACCAGTTGACGTTCTTCTGGTGCGAGGACACGTCGTGGCCCTTGGGCTTGGCGGCCGCCGAGGCCGGTACCTCGGCGAGAGCGGTGCCGCCGAGCGCCAGCGTCGCCACGGAGGCCGCGACGAATCGGGCGCGTTGACGGGACGGTTTGCGATCACGAGCCATGTTTCCCCCCGGAATGGCGACGTGCACGAAAAATCTCCCAGAGGCTACTGGAAGATCCCTGTAAGCCCGTCGCATGCCGGTCATTCGTTCCCGGCAGGCGATTCATGCCCTTGCGCGACCTTTCGGATGCGTCGGTCGCGCCCTAAAGTGCCCCGCCCGCCCCGGCGTTGAGCTGCACGGCTGGCAGGATCGCGGCATGGCTGAAGAGCGGCGGGACACAGGGGACGGACGGGGCGCGGGGGAGCGGGACGCGCCCCCGGCGCGGGAGGCGCTGGAGCGGGCGTGGGACGACCTCGTGACGACGGCCCGCCGGACGGCGGCCGAGGGTCTGGTCGTCGGCACCTCGGGCAACGTGTCGGTGCGCGTGGGGGACACCGTCCTGGTCACGCCGAGCGGAGTCCCGTACGACCGGCTGGCCCCCGAGGACCTCTGCGGGGTCTCCCTCGACGGCCGGCAGGTGCTCGGTTCACTCGTTCCGACAAGCGAACTGCCCATGCATCTGGCGGTCTACCGCGCCACCGACGCGCGGGCCGTCGTCCACACCCACGCGGTGCACGCCACGGCCGTCTCGACCCTCGTCACCGAGCTGCCGCTCATCCACTACATGGCCGCCGCGCTCGGCGGTCCCGTCCGCGTGGCCCCCTACGCCACCTACGGCACGGCAAAGTTGGCCGAGAACATGCTCCGGGCCCTCCGGGACCGCACCGCCTGTCTCCTTCAGAACCACGGCACCCTCACATACGGAGCCACTCTCCCCCAGGCCTACGACCGCACGGCCCAACTGGAGTGGATGTGCCGCCTCTGGCTGACCGCCTCCTCCCTCCCCGGGCGCACGCCCACGCTGCTGACCCGGGAGCAGGTGACGGAGGTGGCGGAACGCCTTGAGGGGTACGGCCAGGGACGGTGACGGGGCACGCCCACTGGCGGTGACGGGGCGGGTCGCCGGCTGCGGCGGCCGTGGGGCGGTGAGGCGCGGTGGCAGTGACGGTGGCGGGGCCCCCTTCCACCCCGCACCCCACCACGCCGCACCGGAACACTCATGCCCCGCTCCACTGGCCGACAACGGGCTCCGTCAGGAGACTGGACCCGTGCGCACCGTGAATCCGACGGCAGCAGCCGTCACCGTCGCCATAGCCGGCGCAGCCACCGTCGCCGCCACGGTGGCGGCGGGCCGCTTCGCCAGCGACGCCGCTCTCAAGGCGCCGCCGGGCAAACCGCTGCCCACCGAACCCCGCCTCACCGTGCACTCCACGGCGGCGGGACAGATCACCCTGACCCGCGCCCTGGCCTCACAGCGCCCTGGCGTGTACGGCCTCGGCGGCGACGGCAGCCACGCGGTCGTCGGCCCGCTCCTGAACGCCGCCCCGCACAGCGCCGACACGGTCGTACGCCGACTGGAACGGGTCACGCACGGCACCCTGGAAGCCGGGGACAAGGTGTGGTTCACCCCGGGCGTGCACATCGGCAACCCGAGCGCCGCCCTCGGCCTCGACCACGCCGACGTGGACGTCCCCGGCGAACTCGGATCCCTGCCCGCCTGGTTCGTGCCCGCCGCCCGCGACACCTGGGTGATCACCGTGCACGGCCTCGGCGCCACCCGCGAACACCCCATGAACGTCATGGAGTTCCTGCACCGCCACCAGTTCCCCGTCCTGGACCTCGCCTACCGGGGGGACCTCGGCGCGCCCCGCCCTCCCGACGGCCTGAACCACCTCGGCGAGACCGAGTGGCGGGACCTGGACGCGGCCATCCGCTACGCCGTGCGCTACGGCGCCGAACGGGTCGTCCTGCACGGCTGGTCCACCGGCGCCACCATGGCCCTGCGCGCCGCGGCCCACTCGGCCATGCGCGAGAAGATCTCCGGCCTTGTCCTGGACTCGCCCGTCCTCAGCTGGGAGACCACGCTGCGCGCCCTCGCCAGGGCCCGCCGCACCCCCGGCGCGCTGCTGCCGCTGGCCGTCCGCGCCGCCCAGGGCCGCACAGGACTGCACGGCGACCGCATCGAGGGCGCCGCCGACCCCGAACGGCTCAAGGTGCCGACCCTCGTCCTGCACGGCCCGGACGACACGGTCGCCCCCTGGGGCCCTTCACGCCGCCTCGCCGAGCGCCGCCCCGACCTCGTCACCCTGCACACGGTCCCGGGCGCCCCGCACGGCGCCATGTGGAACGCCGACCCGGCCGGCTACGAAGAGGCCCTCCGCCGCTTCCTCACCCCCCTGATGTAACGACCTCGTCCAGGGGGCCTCGTCCGCCGACCTCCTCCAGCGCCCTCGTCCGGCGCCTCATCTCCTGACGCGGCCTCCTCCCCGCCTCTCCCCGTCCGCCACCGGGGTGTCCGTTCCGCCCGGTCCCGGAGGTTCCGTTTAACTCCGTACCACCTACCCGTTCACGCCCCAGGAGTGCCCGCGGGGACCGGTGCGCAGACCATCCCTGTGGCCCCTTGTGGCATTCCGTTTGGGTTTTCGGACCGTCAACCGGAAGACTGCCCCCGTGACGTCCCGTATCCCGCGCGACTCCAGGCTCCGACTCGTCCGCCCGCGAACCCTGGCCGCCGCCCCCCGAGCGATGACCCAGAGGCCCACGCGCCGACCCGCCCCCCGCCCGCCGGAAGGCACACCGGCACCCGCGGAACTCGCCCGCATGGCGCGCTCCGTACTCGCCGGCGCGGCCCGCGTCGCCCGCTGGGCCGATGCCGTCCTGAGCCCGGCCAAGGCCCGCGAGGGCACCGCTTCCGGCGGCACCCCCGAGGGCGCGGGCACGCTCTCCGACGCGACCGCCCAACGGGCCGCCGGCGATCTGGCCCTGACCCCGGCTCAGGTCCGCGCGGACTGGGACACCGCACGTCTCGCGGGCCTGGTCGAGGTGCACGGCGGCATCGCGCGCCCCGGCTGGCGGCTGCGCGCCTGGAACCGCGACGACAGCGCCGTGCTGCGCGGCTGGGTCGCCCTCTTCGACGCCTGGTCGATCGCCCACCCCGGCCCCGACGGACGCGAGCCCGCCGCCGTCGCCGAGGTCGTCTCCGCGATGCCCCAGGTCCTCTCCTTCCTCCAGCTGTCCGCGGGTCCCGTCCCCGTACCGCAACTCCTCGACCTGCTCGAACAGCGCGTCACGGAACTGCGCACCGAGCGCTGCGAGATCCCCTACGGCCCGCAGCCCGAGCCCGTCGAGAGCCCCGCCGAGGACACCCCGCTGGCCCCCCTCCTCGACTGGGCGCTGCACGCGATCGCCGACGTGGGCGCCCTCACCTGCGCCGACGGCCAGGCCACCCTCACCCCGCTCGGCAGCTGGGCGGTCTGGGTGAAGCTGGAGCAGATCTGCGTCGCCGCGCAGAGCCCCGCCGGGAACATCGAGCAGGGTGCCGAGGACATGCTCCGCGGCTGCGCCCAGCTCCGCCCGAACGCGGCCCGCGCCGAGTACCGAGCCTGGCTCGCCGCCCGGACCGTCGGCAGCGCCGTCACCGAACTCCTCGACGCCGCCCGCGGCGAGGACGCCCTGCTGCGCGGACTCGCCTTCGAGGCCCTGCGCGTCGTCGGAGCCCCCGCCGAGCCCGATGTCCGCTCCGTGTCCGACGAGACCCATCTGCGGCCCTACGCCCTGCTGTGGCTCGCCGAGCACGACGGGCACGACCCCGAGGACGCCCACGAGGTGCTGACCCGCGAGGAGGCCACCTGGCTGTGGGTCGACACGGCCGCGGCCGTCGCCGACCACGGCGAAGCCCCGCTCCTCGTACGGCACTTGGAGTCCGCCGTGCAGCCGACCGTGCCGGCGCTGCTCGACGAGGTACGGGCGGTGGGGCATCCGCGCACCGTGCAGGTGCTGGTCGCGCTTGCCGCCGCCCATCCCGATCCGGCGCTCGCGAAGGCCGTGCGGCGGGCTGCGTTCCAGGTGCACACCGGGGGGAGCTAGGCGCTCCGCGGGGGGCTTCAGGGGGTGCGTGTTCGGGTGCGGGTCCGCTGTGGTTGCTCGCGCCCACGCGGCGGAGCCGCATATCGGCACAGCCCCGCGCCCCTAACGGGGCGCAGGGCGCGGGCGGGGCCAATCGCGTCAGGCCGTTATCTCCGGTGCGTACGTGCCGAAGCTCCAGATGTTGCCCTCGATGTCGCGGGCCATGTAGTCCCGGGAGCCGTAGTCCTGGTCCGTCGGGGGCATCAGGATCTCGGCGCCGTGGGCGACGGCCTGCTGGTGGTGGGCGTCGATGTCGTCCACGACGACGTACACCCCGGTGTGCGTCGAGCCCTTCATCGCCTCGTCGAAACGGCCGCCGGTGCCCCGGGAGCCGAGCATCACCGCGCCGTTGCCCTGCACCAGCTCGGCGTGCAGGACCTTGCCGTCCTCGCCCTCGTACACCGAGGCCTCGCTGAAGCCGAAGGCCTCCGTGAGCTGTTTGATCGCCGCCTTCGCGTCCGTGTACAGCAGTGTCGGGTAGATGCTCGGGCGCCCGCCGTCCGTGCCTGCCATGCCGATCACTCCCTCTGGTCCCGGTGCCGGAACATCGCCTGAATGTGACCTGCTCCACAGTCTTGCACCCGGCACCGACAACGCCCTCCCGAGCCGGATCCGGCAGAGTTCCACCGCTCAGCGGAAGGTGTTGCACCGCGCCATGTCGCCCGTGCGGTAGCCCTCGTAGAACCACTGCTGCCGCTGCTTCGCCGACCCGTGGGTCCAGGACTCGGGGGTCACCCGGCCCTGGTACCGCTCCTGGATCCGGTCGTCGCCCACGGCCGCCGCCGCGTCCAGCCCGTCGCGGATGTCGGCGTCCGTGAGGCTGGTGATCAGCGGCCTGCCCGTCGACTCGTCCTTCGTGGTCGTCGCGTGGTGCGCCCACACACCCGCGTAGCAGTCGGCCTGCAGCTCCACCCGCACCGCGTTGCTGGTCGCGCCCGTCCGCCCGTCCTGGGAGCGGCTCAGCGTCCCCATCAGGTCCTGCACGTGGTGCCCGTACTCGTGCGCGACCACATACGCCTGCGCGAACGGACCGCCGCTCGCGCCGAACCTCGTCCGCAGCTCCTCGAAGAAGCCCAGGTCCAGATAGACCTTCCGGTCGGCGGGGCAGTAGAAGGGCCCGACCGCCGACGTCGCCGCACCGCAGGCCGTGCCGACCTGGTTGCCGAAGAGGACGGTCGGCGACCGCGTGTACGTACCGCCGCGGCGCTCGAACTCCTGTGCCCAGAAGTCCTGGACGCTGTTGACCACCGCCACGATGCGGCAGTCCTCCTTGGTGTTCGCGTCCCGTCCCGTGCGGCACGTCTGCTGGACCTGGGCGAGGGACGAGGCGGTCGCCGCGGGCTCCTCGTCGCCGGAGGACAGGCCCAGCTGGTCGGGACCGACACCGAAGAAGAGCCCCAACAGGAGGGCGATCAGAGCGGCGGCGCCACCACCGACGGTCGCCCTGCCGCCCGGGATCCGACTGCCTCGCACGTCCTGCACCTCGGAGGTGTCCAGATCGGCGTCGTCGTCGAACTGCATGGGCGCACCACCCTCTGCGGACCTCTACGGACGTCGTCCCTCTGGCGTCATCCTCGCCGGGCTCCCGGGGCGCGGCGCCGGGCGGAGGGCCGAACGGGGGACACCTCGCCGCCGTCCCGCCGGGCAATGAGCGTCACACTCCCGAACACCCGCACGCAGAAAAAGTGGTTGCACGGCCCCGTTAGACTTGGCCCATGGCCATTCTCCTCGCGCACTAGACGGCGTGACCGATCTCAGCCGCCCACCCCGTCATCAACCCTGCCCAGGAGTATGTCCGTGATTTCCGCCTCCGGTGTCGAACTGCGTGCCGGCGCCCGCGTCCTCATCGAGTCCGCCACCTTCCGCATCACCAAGGGCGACCGCATCGGTCTGGTCGGCCGCAACGGCGCCGGCAAGACGACCCTCACCAAGGTCCTCGCAGGCGAGGGCACCCCCGCCGGCGGCACCGTCACCCGCTCCGGCGAGGTCGGCTATCTCCCGCAGGACCCGCGCACCGGCGATCTCGACATGCTGGCCAGCGACCGCGTCCTGTCCGCGCGTGGCCTGGACACCCTGATCCGCAAGATGCGCGAGAACGAACAGCGCATCGCGAACGGCTCGGGCGCCACCCGCGAGAAGGCGATGCGCCAGTACGAGCGCCAGGAGACGGAGTTCCTCACCAAGGGCGGGTACGCCGCCGAGGCCGAGGCCGCCACCATCGCCGCCGCGCTCAACCTGCCCGACCGGGTGCTCGGCCAGCCCCTCCATACGCTCTCCGGCGGTCAGCGCCGCCGTATCGAGCTGGCCCGCATCCTCTTCTCGGACGCGGACACCCTGCTCCTCGACGAGCCCACGAACCACCTCGACGCCGACTCGATCGTCTGGCTGCGCGACTACCTGAAGACCTACCGCGGCGGCTTCATCGTGATCTCCCACGATGTCGACCTGGTCGAGACGGTCGTCAACAAGGTGTTCTATCTGGACGCCAACCGCGCCCAGATCGACGTCTACAACATGGGCTGGAAGCTCTACCAGCAGCAGCGTGAGGCCGACGAGAAGCGCCGCAAGCGCGAGCGGCAGAACGCCGAGAAGAAGGCCTCCGCGCTCCACTCGCAGGCCGACAAGATGCGCGCCAAGGCCACCAAGACCGTCGCCGCCCAGAACATGGCCAAGCGCGCGGACAAGCTCCTCGCGGGCCTGGAGGCCGAGCGGAAGTCCGACAAGGTCGCCAAGCTGCGCTTCCCCGAGCCGTCCCCCTGCGGCAAGACCCCGCTGATGGCCGAGGGTCTGTCGAAGTCGTACGGCTCGCTGGAGATCTTCACCGACGTCGACCTGGCCATCGACAAGGGCTCCCGCGTCGTCATCCTCGGCCTGAACGGCGCCGGCAAGACGACCCTGCTCCGCCTCCTCGGAGGCGCCGAGAAGCCCGACACCGGGCAGGTCATAGAGGGTCACGGCCTCAAGCTCGGCTACTACGCGCAGGAGCACGAGACCCTCGACCCCGCGCGCACGGTCCTGGAGAACATGCGCTCCGCGGCCCCCGACCTGGACCTGGTCGAGGTCCGCAAGACGCTCGGCTCGTTCCTGTTCTCCGGCGACGACGTGGACAAGCCTGCCGGCGTCCTCTCCGGCGGCGAGAAGACCCGCCTCGCGCTCGCCACCCTCGTGGTGTCGTCCGCGAACGTCCTGCTCCTCGACGAGCCGACGAACAACCTCGACCCGGCCAGCCGCGAGGAGATCCTCGGCGCCCTGCGCACCTACAAGGGCGCCGTCGTCCTCGTCACCCACGACGAGGGCGCCGTCGAGGCGCTCCAGCCGGAGCGGATCATCCTGCTGCCCGACGGCGTCGAGGACCTGTGGGGCTCCGACTACGCGGATCTGGTGGCCCTCGCCTGAGCCCGGCACGGTCCGCCGAAGCGGTCATCGGTGCTTGATCGAACCACTGATCAACTGCGTATGGATCATTCGGCTTATCCGTGATCCATCATCTGTGTGAGATCTCCTCGTACCGAGGTGTGTCCTACACGGATTTTCCGGCCGGACTCTGTATTCCCAAGGGTCCGGCCGTCGCGCGTCGCTGACCTGGCACTTCGTGGATGAACCCGTTCGGCCGTACGGACGAGCACGGACGGAATTTCGTATTCCGCTCATGGTGACGGGCTTCCGGGACCCAAAGCTTGTCGCACGGACCTTGCCGAATGGGTGGCCAGGAAGCTCTTGAGGGGTGATCATGAGAAGTCCAGAGCGCACTTCCCATGAGGAGGCACGGGTGGCCGAGACTCTGAAGAAGGGCAGCCGGGTAACCGGCGCCGCGCGCGACAAGCTCGCGGCAGACCTGAAGAAGAAGTACGACTCCGGTGCGAGCATCCGGGCGCTGGCCGAGGAGACCGGCCGCTCGTATGGCTTCGTACACCGGATGCTCAGTGAGTCGGGCGTCACGCTCCGTGGGCGTGGCGGAGCGACGCGGGGCAAGAAGGCCGCGTCGGCCTGACGCCGGGCGGCTCCTCGTTCTCCGATGGTGGCCACCCGGTCGGTCGATTGACCGCCCGGGTGGTTACTGTGCAGTCACTTAAGGGTGTGCTCCTACGGCACCCTCTCTGACCGCACACATCGGAGGCCCCCCATGGCTTCGTTCGACCCGCTGCTCGACAAGGACGGCGTACGGCTCACCGTGGACGATGCGCTCGCCACGGTGACGCTGACCAACCCGGCCAAGCGCAACGCGCAGAGCCCCGCTCTGTGGCGGGCACTGGCCGAGGCGGGGCAGTCGCTGCCGGGTACCGTCCGTGTCGTCCTGCTGCGCGCCGAAGGCAAATCCTTCTCCGCGGGGCTCGACCGGCAGGCGTTCACGCCCGAGGGGTTCGACGGCGAGCCGTCGTTCATCGATCTCGCACGTCGTTCCGACGCCGAGCTCGACGCTGCCATCGCCGAATACCAGGAGGGTTTCACCTGGTGGCGACGGAGCGACATCGTGTCCATCGCCGCCGTGCAGGGGCATGCCATCGGGGCGGGCTTCCAGCTCGCACTCGCCTGTGACCTGCGCGTCGTCGCGGACGACGTGCAGTTCGCCATGCGCGAGACCAGCCTCGGGCTCGTACCCGACCTGACGGGCACGCATCCGCTGGTGGGGCTCGTCGGATACGCGCGGGCGCTGGAGATCTGTGCGACGGGCCGGTTCGTGCTGGCCGAGGAGGCGCAGCGGACCGGGCTCGCGAGCATCGCCGTGCCCGTCGACCAGCTCGACGATGCCGCGCGTGATCTCGCCGGGGCGCTGCTCGCCGCGCCTCGGGACGCGCTGATCGAGACCAAGGCCTTGTTGCAGGGGGCCGTGGGTCGTACGTACGAGGATCAGCGGGTTGCCGAGCGGGCTGCGCAGGGGCGGCGGCTTCGGGATCTTGCCGGTGTGGGTGAGTGAGGGTGTTCTGAGGGTGCGGGTGGGTGAGGGCTGGAGTGCGCCCCGCGGCGGAGCCGCACAATGTCACAGCCCCGCGCCCCTAAAAGCCTGGGGTCACCGCAGTTACCAAGGCAGCCACCGATGGGTGATCAGGGAGCGCCTCGGTGACCCTCGTACGGACTTCTCTTGCCACGTCCAGTGTGCGTGTGGACGCCCCCGTCTCGAACTCCACGCGGACATGGCGGCGGGGGAGGGACGCGGTGCCGGAGCGGGCCGCGATGTGGACCGCGCCCAGACGAGTGATACCAGGGACGGCCCGCACGGCGGCGGCCACGCGGGACTCGTCGGCGTCCAGCCGGAGGCCAGGGTCTCCAGAGGGTCCCTCGGGCTCGTCCTTTTCCGCCGTGCCCGGAGCCTCCTCCAGCAGGCCCGTCACCCGTAGATCCACCTCTGTGACCGTCAGGCCCAGTCGGTCCGTCGCCGTCGCGGCGAGAGCCGTCCGCAGGCGGGACGCGGTCGCCGGGAGCGGTTCTGCCGGGGTGGCCGCGAAATCCGCCGTGATGCGCAGGGGGCCCGGAGGGAGCGCGCTCGGGGGCGGCGGTACGGCCGGCTCGGGTGCGCTGTCCGGGTCGGTGAGGGAGAGGCGTACGGCGGTGAGGCGTACGCCCGGCACACTGCGGGCCGCGCGGCGCAGTACCGCGGTGGCCGCCGCCTCGGTGATCCATGCGCCGTCGTGCGGGCCCCCTAGGGGCAGCAGTCTGCCGAGGCCGAGCTGATTTCTGACCGCCTGGGTCCATCGGTCCGCCGTCATTCCCCCAGCCTGCCGCATCCCCGGCGCGCGACCGGGCAACCCCACTTAGTGTGGAAAGAGGGCAACCGAAAGGGACGTACGGCGATGAGCGACACGACTCAGCGGAACCGGCCGGAGACCCCCGAGGTCGAGCAGCCGGACGCACAGATCCGGAAGAGCAGTGTGACCAAGCGAGGCGGAGGCGACCCGGCAGGCCGGGGGCGTACCACCATCGCCGATGGCGTGGTCGAGAAGATCGCCGGGCTCGCCGCCCGCGACGTCCTCGGCGTGCACGCGATGGGCAGCGGTATCTCGCGGACCTTCGGCGCGGTACGCGACCGGGTCCCCGGCGGCGGTTCGAAATCCGCGACACGCGGTGTGAAGGCCGAGGTCGGCGAGGTGCAGACCGCGCTCGACCTGGAGATCGTCGTCGACTACGGCGTGTCCATCGCCGACGTCGCCCGTGACGTACGGGAGAACGTCATCGCGGCCGTCGAGCGTATGACGGGCCTCGAGGTCGTCGAGGTCAACATCGCGGTCAGTGACGTCAAACTGCCGGAGGAAGAGGACGAGGAACCGGAGACCAGGCTCCAGTGACGCGGTACCGGTGATCCGCCGGTGCTCGCCGCCGACCTGCCCGAGTCCGTCAGTGACCTGCTGAGGAGTGCACCATGAGCTTGGCCGTGATCGGCATGATCGCCGGAATGGCGCTGGGCTTCGCCGGGTACTTCGGCGGGTTCGGTGCCTTCCTCCTGGTGGCGGCGCTGGGCGCCATCGGCTTCGTCGTGGGCCGGTTCTTCGAAGGGGACCTGGACCCCGGTGACTTCTTCCGCACCCGCGGCACCCGCGACGACCGGCGGCGGTGACGCGCGTGTCCGGTGAGTCCACCGCGGCCGCGGAGGCCGGTGAGCCCGCCGGGCCCCGTGCGGTCGTCCGGCCCGGCAGCCCCGGCCGAACCGTCGCGGCGGCCGACCGGGGCGCGCTCCGGATCGCCGACCGGGTCGTCGCGAAGATCGCCGCACACGCGGCGCGCGAGGCCCTCAGCGTCGGCGGGCCGCCGCCCGAGGCCGCGCCCCCGCACGCCACCGTGATCGTCCACCACGAGGTCGCCCGTGTCCGGATCAGCCTCGAACTCGACTACCCCTCCGACATTGGTGGCCAGTGCACTGCCGTGCGTCACCAAGTGGTTCAGCGGGTAGAGGCGTTGGCGGGAATGGAAGTGCCCGAGGTCGCCGTCCAGGTGGAGCGGCTCCACTCGGCGCAGACGCGCGGCGCGGCACAGGGGAGGACGCAATGAGCGAGTCCCACGGCTCCGAGAGCACCCAGCACCTGCCCGTCATCGAGAAGACGGCCGAGAGCGAACTCGGCCAGTCGGCCTCCGCGGCGGACTACAAACCCCTGCCCGTCCTCGAAGAGGCCGACGACGGGGAGGGCCGCTTCTGGTCGGCCCGCCGCGTCCCCGCGGGCATCCTCGCGCTGCTGGTCGTGGCCGGCGCGGGACTCCTGCTGTACGACGTCGCCGCGGTCCGCGCCGACCGGCCCGCCATGCACTGGCGCAGGTCCCTGGCCGACGAGCTCGCCGAGCGGCCCCTCGACGACACCTGGGTCCTCGTCGGCGCGGGGATCGCGACGGCCCTCGGTGTCTGGCTGCTCGTGCTCGCCGCGACACCGGGCCTGCGGGACGTCCTGCCGATGCGCCGCGCCCACACCGACGTACGGGCCGGCCTCCACCGGGGCGCCGCCGCGATGGTGCTGCGCGACCGGGCCATGGAGGTGTCCGGCGTGCGGTCGGTGCGGGTCCGGGTGGGGCGCAGGAAGGTCGACGTCCGCGCGGTGTCGCACTTCCGTGAACTCGACGACGTACGCGCCGATCTGGACGCCACGCTCGCCGACGGCATCAGAGGGCTCGGGCTGGCCCGGCGTCCCGCGCTGTCGGTGCATGTCGCGCGGCCGGGCCGGAAGGGATGAGCCGGATGCTGAGGATCGTGAACCGGGTGCTGCTGGGCCTCGCGGGCCTGCTCCTCGTGGTGTTCGGCGGCTCCGCGCTGGCCATCGGCCTCGGCGTGGACCCGCCCTCGTGGTGGATCCACGACGGACGGCACGACGTGCTGCTGAGCGACGCGGACCGGACGCGGTGGCGGGACGACGGCTGGTGGTGGCCCACGGTCATCGCCGTACTCGCCGTGACCGTGCTGCTCGCCCTGTGGTGGCTCACTGCCGTACTGCGGCGGCGCCGGCTCGCCGAGGTGCTCGTCGACACCGGGGACGGCGAGGGCGCGCTGCTCCGGGGCCGGGCCCTGGAGGGCGTACTGGCCGGTGAGGCGGGCGCATTGGACGGGGTCGAGCGGGCCCAGGTGTCACTCACCGGGCGCCGCACCGTCCCCGAGGCCCGTGTCCAACTCCTCCTGGAACCCCACGCCGACCCCGGCGACGCCCTCCACCGCCTGACCACGGAGGCCCTGGCCCACGCAAGAGACTCGGCAGGCCTGGCCTCCCTCCCGGCAGAGGTCCGCCTACGGGGGGTCAAGCACGGCGCGGAGAGGGTCAACTAGGGCGCGCCCCTGATTTTTTGGGGGCGCGGGGCTGTGACGTTGTGCGGCTCCGCCGTGAGGGCGCGCCCATTGTCTTTTAGGGGCGCGGGGAACTGCGCGACCAGCCCCGACCAACCCGCACCCACACACCAACCCCACCGCTCAGAACCCGTGCCGAGCCCCACCATCCACAGGCACCATGATCCCCGTCAGATAAGACGCGGCCGGAGACAGCAGGAACGCGGCCGTCCGGCCGAACTCCTCAGGCGTCCCATACCGACGGAGCGGAATCCGCGCCTCATTGGCGGCCCGCGCCGCCTCCGGATCAGCCGCGTACCCGTCCAGCTCGCGCACGCGATCCGTGTCGATCCGGGCCGGCAGCACCCCGACCACCCGGATCCCCCGCGGCCCCAGCTCGTCGGAGAGCGACTTGGCGAACCCCGCGAGACCGGGCCGCAGACCGTTGGAGATGGTCAGCCCCGGGATCGGCTCGTGCACCGAACCGGAGAGCACGAACCCGATGACCCCGCCCTCGCCGAGCTCCGCGGCGGCCGCACGGGCCAGCCGGACCGCGCCCAGGAAGACGGACTCGAACGCCGACTGCCACTGCTCGTCGGTGTTGTCGGCGACGAACCCGGGCGGCGGGCCCCCGACGCTGATCAGGATGCCGTCGAAACCGCCGAAGCGCTCGCGCGCCGCCGCGATCAGGCTCTGCGGGGCACTCGGGTCGGAGTTGTCCACGGCGACGCCGTGCGCGTTCGGGCCGAGGGCCGTCGCGGCCTCGGCCACCGTCTTCTCGTCGCGCCCCGTGATGATCACCTTCGCGCCGTCGCCGACGAGCTCACGCGCGGAGGCGTGGCCCAGGCCGCGCGTGGCTCCGGTGACGACGTAGACGCGGTCCTTCAGTCCAAGATCCATGGCCCTATCCTGCCCCCTCCTCATCGGACCCTCCAGCCCCTCCCCGGTCCCCTTCCCCGTCGAACAGGGCGAGGGCGGTGCCCACCAGGCCGATGTGGCTGAACGCCTGCGGGAAGTTGCCGAGCTGGTGGCCGGCGACGGGGTCGTACTCCTCGGCCAGCAGTCCCACGTCGTTGCAAAGCGCGACGAGCCGCTCGAACAGGTCGAGGGCCTCCTTCGTACGGCCCGTCAGGTGCAGGGCGTCCGCGAGCCAGAACGAGCAGACGATGAAGGAGCCCTCGTTGCCCGGGAGCCCGTCGATGGCCGTCGGGTCCGAGTCGTACCGGCGCACCAGGCCGTCGCGCGTGAGCTCCGCCCGGACCGCGTCGACCGTTCCGACCACTCGCGGATCGTCCGGCGGCAGGAAGCCGAGGCGGGGGATCAGCAACAGCGCGGCGTCCAGTTCGCGGGAGCCGTACGACTGCGTGAAGGTGTTGCGCTCCGGGTCGTAGCCGCGCTCGCACACCTCGCGGTGCACCTCGTCGCGCATCGCGCGCCAGCGGTCCACGTCGCCGCTCAGGCCCGGGTTCTCCTCCAGCGTGCGGACCGTGCGGTCGGCGGCCACCCAGGCCATCACCTTCGAGTGCACGAAGTGGCGGCGCGGACCCCGGACCTCCCACAGCCCCTCGTCCGGCTCGCGCCACGCCGACCACAGGAAGTCCATCAGCGCCTGGCGCAGCCGCCACACGTGCGGCTTTGCGGGCAGACCCGCCTGCTGCGCCAGCGAGAGCGAGTCGATCACCTCGCCGTACACGTCGAGCTGCGACTGCCGTACGGCGTCGTTGCCGATCCGGACCGGCGCCGAACCGCGGAAACCGGGCAGCCACGCCAGCTCGAACTCGGGGATCCGCCGCTCGCCCGCCAGGCTGTACATGATCTGCAGCTCCGCGGGGTCGCCCGCCACCGCGCGCAGCAGCCAGTCGCGCCAGGCCGCCGCCTCCTCCTGGTAGCCGCACGCGAGCAGCGCGCCGAGGGTGAGTGTGGAGTCGCGCAGCCAGCAGTGGCGGTAGTCCCAGTTGCGTACGCCGCCGATCTCCTCGGGGAGCGAGGTCGTGGGCGCGGCGACGATGCCGCCGCTCGGCGCGTAGGTGAGGGCCTTGAGGGTGATCAGCGAGCGGACGACGGCGTCCCGGTGCGGTCCGTCGTAGCGGCAGCGGGCCGCCCACGCCTGCCAGTCGGAGACGCTCTCGGCCAGCGCCTCGTACGGGTCGACGCGCGCGGGGCGCGGCTCGTGCGAGGGGTGCCAGGTCAGTACGAAGGCGACCTGCTCGCCCTCGGCGATCTCGAACTCCGAGTGCGTACCGAAGTCCTTGCCCCAGGTGCGCACCTCGGGCTCGCTGCGCAGCCACACCGAGTCCGGGCCCGCGACGGCCACCCGGTGTCCGTCCGACTTGCGCATCCACGGCACGATCGAGCCGTAGTCGAAGCGCAGTCGCAGCGTGCTGCGCACGGTGACCCGGCCCTTGAGGCCTTCGACGAGCCGTACGACGTCGGGGGCGCGGTCGCGCTGTGGCATCAGGTCGGTGACGCGTACCGTGCCGTCCTCCGTCTCCCACTCGGTGTCGAGCACGAGGGAGTCGGTCCGGTAGGCGCGGCGGGTGCAGACGTCCGCTCCCTTCGGTGCGATCCGCCAGTGGCCGTTCTCCTCGTCCCCGAGCAGTTTCGCGAAACAGGCCGCCGAGTCGAACCGGGGGAGACAGAGCCAGTCGATCGACCCGTCCCGTCCGACCAGGGCGGCGGTCTGGTGGTCGCCGATGAGGGCGTAGTCCTCGATGGTTGGGTGCACGTGTGCCGGGTTCCCGGCGTTTGTAGCGATCAATCCAGGTCGTTCGAGAAGCGCGGGTTGGTCGTGGCTGGTCGCGCCCACGCGGCGGAGCCGCAAAATGTCACAGCCCCGCGCCCCTTAAGGGCGCGGGCCGCAGTTGTCAGACCGTCGCCGGTTCCGTCTCCGGCTCGGATTCCGCGGTGGCCGCCTCCGCCAGGTCGCGGCGCTCTCGGCGGACCAGGACGACCCAGCCGACGGGGACGCCCGCGGCGAAGAGCCACCACTGGATCGCGTACGCCATGTGGGGGCCGATGCCGCTGTGGTCGGGCTCCGGGATCAGTTCGGGGGTGTCGTCCTTCGGCTCCGGCGCGGTGAGCTCGACGTAGCCGCCGAGGACCTGCTTGCCGAGGGCCTTCGCCTGCTGCTCGCTGTTGATCAGCATGACCATGCGGTCGGGGAGGCCGCGGACGTCCTTGATGCCGCTGTCGGCGGTCGTCTCGTCGGCCATCAGCCGGCCCGTGACGGTCGTCTCGCCCTTCGCGGGCGCGGGGATCTTCGGGAACTGGGTCTGCGCGCCGTCCGCCGGGATCCAGCCGCGGTTGACCACGAGGACCTTGCCGTCGTCCAGGACGAACGGCGTCAGTACGTGGTAGCCGACCTCTTCGTCCGAGTTGGTGCGGCGCCGGACGACGACCTCGTCCGCGGTGTCGAAGGTGCCCTTCGCGGTCACCCGGCGGTACAGGTCGTCGCGCTTGATCGCCCGGCCCGGCGCGGTGAGCGACTCGGCGGGGACCGGCTTCGCGGACAGCGAGTCGGAGATCACCTTGTTCAGCGCGACCTTGTGCTCGTGCCGGTGCAGCTGCCAGAAGCCCAGCTCGATCATCGTCGGGATGAGCGCGAGCATGATGAGGGTGAGGATCACCCACTGCCGGGACAACAGGAAGCGGTACACCCCACGACCGTACAACTCGGTCATGGGGTGTCGAGCGGGAGGGGTGGGCTTGGAGGCGTGTGGTTGGGACAGGAGGGTTCAGACCTTGTCGATGATCCCCACCTTCCCCTCCGCGCGGGCGCAGTGACCCCCGCAGTACCACTGGCCCTCGACCTCGACGCCCTGGCCGATGATCTGGACCCGGCAGTGCTCGCAGATGGGCGCCATGCGGTGGATGGCGCAGGCGAAGCAGTCGAAGACGTGCACCGCGCCCTGCGCGTGCACCTCGAACGTCATGCCGTAGTCGTTTCCGCAGACCTCACAACGTGCCATGCGCCACAGGGTGGGCCGCCGGAGCGGCACGGGCGAGCGGTTGCCGGGCGAGTCGCTCCCCAATCACCCGTACGACCGGATGCCCGCGCCCCCGGCGTGCGCCCCGCACGGCAGACGCTCCGTCACGTCTTCGACGCCGGCTCCACGTCCCGCAGCAGCTGGCCGAACGCCGCCTCGTCGACGACCGGGGTGCCGAACTGGCGGGCCTTGACCACCTTGGACGTACCGGAGTCCGGGTCGTTCGTCACGAGGAGGCTGGTGAGCCGGGACAGGCTCGTCGCCACATGCAGTCCGGCCTCGACGGCGCGGTCCTCCAGGAGGTCGCGCTCGACCGAGGTGTCCCCGGAGAACGCGATGCGCATGCCCTGCTTGAGCTGCTTGCCCGGTTCGTACCGCCCCGGGTTGGGATACGGGCAGGCGGGCCGCTTGCGCGAGGGACGCCAACTGCCGGACGGATAGCTCCCCGACGAGTAGCCGCCGGAAGAGTAGCCCCCGGACTGCCGGCCGATCCGCGGCGCCGCCCGGTCAGTCCACTCCGTCAGCGGCCGGCATTCGAGCAGCGGCAGCCGTACGCCCCCGCGCGCGGCGGCCTGAAGGCTCGGCCGGAACGCCTCGGCCAGCACGCGCGCGTCGTCCAGCGCGTGGTGCGCACGCTGCTGTACGACGCCGAAGTGCGCCGCGAGCGACTCCAGCTTGTGGTTGGCCAGCGGCAGGCCCAGCTCCTTGGACAGCGCGATGGTGCACAGCCGCTGACGGACCGGCGCCTCGCGCTCCGCGCGCGCGTACTCCCGCGCGATCATCGACCAGTCGAACACCGCGTTGTGCGCGACGAGGACGCGGCCGTCGAGCCGGGACGCGAACTCCTCGGCGATCTCCGGGAACAGAGGCGCGCCTTCGAGCACGTCACTCGTCAGACCGTGGATCCACACCGGCCCCGGGTCCCGCTCCGGGTTGACCATCGTGTACCAGTGGTCCTCGACCTCGCCGCGCGCGTCCAGCCGGTAGACCGCGGCCGACACTATGCGGTCGTCGCGGGCCAGTCCTGTGGTCTCCACGTCGACGACCGCGTATCCCTGCGGATACGCGGCCGGCCACGAGGTGGTGGACGGTGCGGTCTGATGGTCTTCGAGCATGGTCACTGAGGATAAGGGGCGCGACTGACAGTCCTGTCCCCGGAGTCCGCGCCCGGGCCGGATCCGGACTCCGACGCCCCGTCACGAGACCCCGCCAACAGCCCGGCCACCAGCGCCTTCACGGAGAGGGCGAACAGCTTCTCCGTGTCGATGGTCCGCGCGAGGGTGCGGGCGAGCGCCGGGTCCTCCTCCGCCGTACGCGCCCCCCACAGCTCCTCCTCGCCCGGGTGCTGCGCCGGAGCGCGCTCACGATTGCGCTCGACCAGCACATGCCCGACGACGTGGAACTGCACGGCCCGTACGACATCGGCGGCACGGGCGCCGCGCAGTCCCGCCGCGTGCACCTCGTGCACCAGGGCCTGCTGCGCGGGCAGGAACATCCGTTCCGTCAGGCCGCGTTCGTGCACCATCGCGACGAGGTGCGGATGGTCGCGCAGCCGCCGGCGCAGGGCGCGCGCCACGGACAGGATGCGCCCGGCCGGGGTGCGTCCGACGGGCCGGATCTCGCCCAGCTCGGCGACGGTGCGCTCGACCAGCGCGTCGAGCAGCGACTCGCGGTTGCCGACGTGCCAGTAGATCGAGGTCACCGCCGTCCCCAGCTCGGCGGCGAGCTTCCGCATCGTCAGCGTCTCCGGACCGTGCTGCTTCACCAGGTCCGCCGCGGCGGCCAGGACCTCCTCGCGGGTCAGTGCCGGTCTTGCCATGACGCCCCCAAGTTCCTGTCGCGCACGAGTATTTACCCTTCGCGAGGTCTGCTGTAACTGTGTTACAGGTGACGGCCCATCAGAGAAAGACGGTCGGAGAAGGGCGGTACGACATGGCACGCGTACGGTACGGCGCGCGGACCGAGGCGGAGATCGGCGCCGCGCGCACCGCGAGCTCCCGGCTCCCCGACATCTGGTCCACCGGTGTGGTGGCCGTCTGGGAGAGCGACCCGGACGCGGTCGCGGCGGTCCTGCCGCCCCCGCTCAAACCCACCGGGCGGCCCCTGGTCCGGGTGAACATCAGCAAGGTCGACCTGCCCGGATACCCCCTGGGCGCAGGCTCGTTCGCAGTCGCCGCGGCGCACGACGGGGTCGAGGGCTGGTATCCGCTCGTCATGCCGATGACCCACGAGCGGGCCCTCATCGGCGGCCGCGAGGTCTTCGGGGAGCCCAAGAAGCTCGGCGAGGTGACGGTCGAGCGCGACGGTCTCGTCATACGTGCCGCCCTCGCCCGGCACGGCATCGAGTTCGTGGAGGTGCGCGGCGCGGTCAGCGGGGCACTGCCCCTGCCGGAGCCGACGCAGAAGACCGACTTCTACTTCAAGTTCCTTCCGGCGGTGGACGGTTCGGGCTTCGACGCCGACCCCGTACTCGTGCACTGCGTGCGCAACGAGAAGGTGCGCAGGCTGGAGCGGATCACCGGTGACGTCGTCCTCCGGGAGTCCATGTACGACCCGGTCGCCGACCTTCCGGTGCGCGAGCTCGTCGGGATCACCCTCGGCGAGAAGACGACGGACCAGAAGGGCAGGGTCGTCGAACGGGTCAGCGGGCAGGCCCTGTTGCCGTACATCCACCAGCGCTACGACGACCCGCAGCAGATCCTCGACGGGCCGCCCGAGGGGAGTGCCTGAATGGAACTGAGGGCGGGACAGGTCGCCGTCGTCACCGGAGCCGCGAGCGGCATCGGGCTGGCGATGGCACGGCGGTTCGCGGCCGACGGGCTGAAGGTCGTCCTCGCCGACGTCGAGGAGGGCGCCCTGGAGAAGGCCGCCGCGGGGCTGCGCGAGGACGGGGCCGTGGTGCACGCGCGCGTGGTCGACGTCGGCGAGCGCGAGGAGGTCGTCGCGCTCGCCGAGGAGACGTACGAGAGGTTCGGCGCCGTGCACGTCCTGTGCAACAACGCCGGAGTCGGCTCGGGCGCCGAGGGCCGCATGTGGGAGCACGACCCGAACGACTGGAAGTGGGCGTTCGCGGTCAACGTCTGGGGCGTCTTCCACGGCGTCCAGGCCTTCGTACCGCGGATGCTGGCCGGCGGCGAACCCGGCCACATCGTCAACACCTCGTCCGGCGACGGCGGCATCGCACCGCTGCCCACCGCCTCCGTGTACGCCGTCACCAAGGCGGCCGTCGTGACGATGACCGAGTCCCTGTACGCGCACCTGAGGGCCGAGCACGCGCGCGTGGGGGCCTCCGTGCTCTTCCCGGGGCCCCACATGCTCCGTACGGGCCTGTGGGAGTCGCACCGCAACCGGCCCGACCGGTACGCGAAACAGAAGCCCCGCAGGACCCCGTACCGCAGCCTCGACCAGTGGGAGGCCGCGATGAAGGAGGCGGGGAAGGACGTGCGGTTCACGCCGGTCGAGGAGGTCGCCGACTTCGTGGCGGACGGCATCCGGGCGGACCGCTTCTGGCTGCTGCCCGACAGCGAGCACAGCGACGCGCAGATCCGGGCGCGCTCGCGGTCGATGCTCGACCGCGCCGATCCGGCGTACCTGGAGAACTTCATTCTGGACTGAGGACCGGACCGAGGAGCCGCAACATGGCCTCTACGACAGAGCCCTACCTGATCATCTCCTCCGACTGCCACGCCGGACTGCCCACCGAGGAGTACCGGCCCTATCTGGACACCCGATTCCACCGGGACTTCGACGAGTTCCTCGCGGGCCGCGACCGCCGCCGCGAGGAGATGACACGGCTCGGCATCCGCAACGAGGCGTTCGCGAACAAGTGGTTCCAGGACAACGAGGAGGGCCTGCGCGGCGGTTGGGACTCCGCGCAGCGGCTCAAGGAGCTGGACGGCGACGGAGTGGCGGCTGAGGTCGTGTTCCCGGACGCCGATGCCGTGGACAGCCAGACGGCCGCGCCCTTCGGGGTGGGCCTCGGCCTATCCGGCGACCAGGACCCGGAGTTGGGCATGGCGGGCGCGCAGGCCCACAACCGCTGGCTGGCCGAATTCGTGGGCGAGAACCCCGAACGGCACTGCGGAGTCGCCCTGTTGCCCGTCACGGCCCCCACCGAGCGGGTCGTCGCCGAGGTGTACCGCGCCAAGGAGTCGGGCCTCGGCGCCCTCATGATCCCCTCCATGTGGGTCGACAAGGAGCCGTACCACGACCACCGTTACGACCCCGTGTGGGCCGCGGCGGCCGAGTGCGGGATGCCGGTGCTGACCCACTCCGGAGCGGCGCCCCGCCACGAGTACGGCGACCACCTCGGGATCTATGTGAGCGAGGTGACCTGGTGGCCGGCCAGGCCGCTGTGGTTCCTGCTCTGGTCCGGTGTCTTCGAGCGCCACCCCGGGCTCAAGTTCGGTGTGGCGGAGTCGGGTTGCTGGTGGCTGCCGAACCTCCTGTGGTTCATGGACCGCCTGTACCTGGGCGCGCACGGCGGCAAGAAGCTGTCCCCCTTCGCGGAGCTGACGCGCCCGCCGCACGAGTACCTGGACCGTCAGGTCTTCATCTGCGCGACCAACACCAAGCGGCGCGAACTCGCCCAGCGGTACGAGATCGGCGTCGACAACATCCTCTGGGGCAGCGACTTCCCGCACCCCGAGGGGACGTGGCCCGACACGCGTGCGTGGCTGTCGCGCACGTTCCACGACATCCCGGTGGCCGAGACGCGCCGCATGCTGGGCCTGGCGGCGGCGGAGGTCTTCGGCTTCGACACCGGGAAACTGGCCCCGCTCGCGCGGCGCATCGGCCCGACCCCGGCCGAACTCGGCCAGTCCGAGGACCAGTCGGCCGTCGAGGCGTCCTGGGCCCGCTCCCGCGAGGTGGGCCGGCACTGGCTGACGGACCACGACTTCCCGGTCCTGGGGGTGACTCCATGAGCGAGGACCACGTCAACGAGCGCGCCGCGAGCGAGAACCGCGTGGGCGAGAACATCGTGAGCGACGACCGGTACACCGTCATCTCGGCCGACTGCCACGCGGGCGCCGATCTCCTCGACTACAAGCCGTACTTGGCCGGTCGGTACCACGAGGAGTTCGACGCCTGGGCGGCCTCGTACGTCAATCCGTACGAGGACCTGATGGCCGACACGGCCGACAAGAACTGGAACTCGGAGCGGCGGCTCGCGGAGCTGGAGCAGGACGGGATCGTCGCCGAGGTGGTCTTCCCGAACACCATCCCGCCGTTCTTCCCCTCGGGCTCGCTGATGGCGCCCGCGCCGACGGCCGAGGAGTTCGAGCGGCGCTGGGCGGGGCTGCGGGCCCACAACCGCTGGCTGGCGGACTTCTGTTCGGCCGCCCCGGGCCGACGCGCGGGTGTCTTCCAGATCCTTCTGAACGACGTCGAGGAGGCGGTGAAGGAGATCAGGTGGGCGGTCGGTGCGGGGCTGCGGGGCGGCCTGCTGCTGCCCGGCACGCCACCGGGCAGCGGGCTGCCCGAGCTGTACTCGTCGGCGTACGACCCGATCTGGACGGTCTGCGAGGAACTGGGCGTGCCCGTGAACCACCACGCGGGCTCGGCCTCCCCGCCCCTCGGCGACGAGCCGGCCGCCCGGGCCGTCTTCATGGTGGAGACGACGTGGTTCTCGCACCGCGCGCTCTGGCACCTGATCTTCGGGGGCGCCTTCCGCCGCCACCCCGGCCTGAAACTGGTGCTGACCGAGCAGGGTTCGGGCTGGATACCCGGGGTGCTCGACATGCTGGACTACTACCACGGGCGGCTGGTCGCGGCGGCGACGAAGGCGTCCACGGCCGAGTCCAAGTTCGGTGCCGGGCTTGCCGCTTCGATGGGCAAGGGCCCCTCGGAGGTGTGGCGGGACAACTGCTTCGTCGGCGCCAGCTTCATGCGTCCGCACGAGGTGCCGCTCCGCGACCGCATCGGCCTCGACAAGATCATGTGGGGCAGCGACTACCCGCACGACGAGGGCACGTACCCGTACTCCCGCGAGGGCCTGCGGATCGCGTACGCGGGCCTCTCGCGCGAAGAGATCGCGGCGATGGTCGGCGGCAACGCGGCCCGCGTGTACGGCTTCGACCTCGACCTCCTCGACCCCATCGCGGCGAAGGCGGGCCCGACGGCGCAGGAGATCGCCGAACCGCTCGGGGAGCCGCCGGCGGACGCGACGAGTCCGGTGTTCGCGCGGGGAGGGTCGGTACGGGTCTGGTGACGTCCCGGGTGGGATGCTCCCGCGTGTGACGGAACAGACGCATGACGAGGCCCACGGCGGGGCGCTGGGTGAGCGGCTGAACTGGCTGCGAGCGGCCGTGCTCGGTGCCAACGACGGCATCGTGTCCACCGCGGGCCTCGTCGTCGGCGTGGCCGGCGCGACAGATGCCCGCTCGGCCCTCCTGACAGCCGGGCTGGCCGGTCTGCTCGCCGGCTCCATGTCGATGGCCGCGGGGGAGTACGTGTCCGTCTCCACCCAGCGGGACTCGGAGAAGGCCGCCATCGCCGAGGAGAGGCGGGAACTGCGGGACCAGCCGGAGGCGGAACTGGAGGAACTCACCGAGCTGCTGGAGGACCGGGGACTCTCGCGGGACGTGGCCATGGAGGCGGCGCAGCAGCTCACGGAACGGGACGCGCTGAGGGCCCACGCGCGCGTGGAGCTCGGCATCGACCCGGACCAGCTCGCGAACCCGTGGCACGCGGCCTGGGCGAGCTTCCTGGCGTTCACCGCCGGGGCGCTGCTCCCGCTGCTGGCGATGGTGCTGCCTCCCGCCGGCTGGCGCCTGGCCGTCACCGTGGTCTCGGTCCTCGCCGCCCTCGTCCTGACCGGCTGGACCAGCGCCCGCCTGGGCGCCGCGGCCCCGGGCCGGGCGGTGCTGCGGAACATGGCGGGCGGGGCGCTGGCCATGGCGGTCACCTACGGGGCGGGGGCGTTGCTGGGCGCGGCCGGCGTGTGACGGGCCCGACCTGGGGCCGAGGCGCCCGCTCAGTGGGCCGGGCCGCACGGCCCCTTGGCGGAGATCGCCAAGAAGCAAGCGCATACCGCCGGTAATACTTGTGGGTAACAACGTCTAGCCGCGGTCCACCAGCGGTTCTACGGTGCTTGCATGCCGAACCTGCCCGATGTCGTGCTGTGGTCGATACCCGCGTTTGTGCTGCTCACCGTGATCGAGGTGGTGAGCGTCCGGATCCATCCGGACGACGATGCCGCGGGGTACGAGACGAAGGACGCCGCCACGAGTGTCGGCATGGGTCTGGGCAGTCTGGCCTTCGACCTTCTGTGGAAGATCCCGATCGTCGCCGTCTACACGGCGATATATGAGCTGACACCACTGCGGGTGCCCGTCCTGTGGTGGACCGTGCCACTGATGTTGCTGGCGCAGGACTTCTTCTACTACTGGTCGCACCGCGGGCACCACGTGATCCGGATCCTCTGGGCCTGTCACGTCGTGCACCACTCCAGCCGGAAGTTCAACCTCACCACCGCGCTGCGCCAGCCCTGGACGACGTGGACCGTGTGGCCGTTCTACGTGCCGCTCATCGCGCTCGGCGTCCATCCGGCCGCGCTCGCGTTCTGCTCGTCGGTGAACCTCGTGTACCAGTTCTGGATCCACACCGAGCGCATCGACAAGCTGCCCCGGGCCTTCGAGTTCGTCCTCAACACGCCCTCGCACCACCGCGTCCACCACGCCTCCCAGGGCGGCTATCTGGACCGTAACTTCGGCGGGATCCTGATCGTCTGGGACCGGCTCTTCGGGTCGTTCGTCCGGGAGACCGAGCGGCCGGTGTACGGGCTGACCAAGAACATCGACACGTACAACCCGATCCGGGTCGCCACCCACGAGTACGCCGCCATCGCCAGGGATCTGCGGGCCGCGGGGAGTTGGCGGGAGCGGGCCGGGCGGATGTTCCGGGGGCCGGGGTGGCAGCCGGTGTCGTCGCCCGCGGCCGCCTCGGAGCGGGCCGCCTCTCCGGAGAAGCCGCCTGCGTCCCAGGAGAAGCCCCTCATGCCCCACGAGGAGCCCGCCACGTCCCACGGGAAGTCCGTCACGGAGCCGGAGCCCGCCAAGTGAACGCGCGCCACGCGCGCGTGCTGCTCGTCGCCCTCGGCCTGGTGACGGTCGTGGATCTCGTCTCCCTGGCCGCCGGCTACGGGACCGGCCATACGGCGGCCAAGCCCCTCCTGATGCCCCTGCTCGCCCTCTACGCGCGCGTGTGCGGCGGACCCCGGCTCCTCGTCGCCGCGCTGCTCTTCGGCTGGGGCGGAGACGTCCTGCTCCTCTTCGACGCCGAGCCGGCCTTCCTCGCCGGGATGGCGTCCTTCGCGGCGGGCCATGTCTGCTACCTGCTGCTCTTCCGGCGGACCACCGCACTCGCCGGGAAACGGCCTCCACACGCGCGTGGCACCTGGCTGACGGCAGCCGCGTACGCCCTCGCCCTCGTCACCACCGTCGCCCTCCTGTGGCCCGGTCTCCCCGCCGACCTGCGCGTCCCCGTCGCGGGCTACAGCCTGCTGCTGACCGCGATGGCGTACGGGGCCACAAGGCTCGGGCTCCTCGCGGGCGTCGGCGGTGCCCTGTTCATGCTTTCGGACACCCTCATCGCGACCGGCGTCGCCGACTGGCCGCAGCTCCCGCGGCCCGACCTCTGCATCATGATCACGTACATCGCGGCGCAGTATCTGCTGGCCAGAGGGGTGCTGGGAGCAGTCGGCGCGCAGCCCGTGCCCCCGTCGACGTACCGTGAGAGGCGCACCCTCACCACCTGAGCAGGAAGCAGGATCAAGCCATGCGCGCCACCACCATCCACGCCCCGTTCGACATGCGGGTGGAGGACGTTCCCGACCCGGTGGTGCGGAATCCGGGTGACGCCGTGGTCCGTGTGCTGCGCTCCTGCATCTGCGGCAGCGACCTGTGGGCCTACCGGGGTGAGTCGGCCCGGCAGCCGGGCCAGCGGATCGGGCACGAGTTCCTCGGGATCGTCCAGGAGACCGGTGCGGAGGTGACCGGGGTCGGGCGAGGTGACCTCGTGGTCGCGCCCTTCATGTGGTCCGACGGGGTGTGCGACTACTGCCGCGAAGGGCTCACCACGTCCTGCGAGCACGGCGGGTTCTGGGGCTCGGTCGGGTCCGACGGCGGGCAGGGCGAGGCCGTGCGCGTCCCGTTCGCCGACGCCACGCTCGTCGCGCTGCCCGCGGAGGCCGCCTCCGACGACCGTCTGCTGGCCGCCCTCCTGACGCTCTCCGACGTCATGGGGACCGGTCACCACGCGGCACTGGGCGCGGGCGCCCGCGCCGGGGCCACGGTCGCCGTCGTAGGTGACGGCGCCGTCGGCCTGTGCGGCGTTCTCGCGGCCAAGCGGCTCGGCGCCGACCGGATCATCGCGCTGGGGCGCCACGAGGCCCGTACGGACATCGCACGGCGTTTCGGAGCCACCGACGTCGTCGCCGAGCGCGGGGACGCGGCCGTCGAGGCGGTACGCGAACTCACCCGAGGCCAGGGCGCGCACGCCGTCGTCGAGGCCGTCGGGACCGAGCAGTCCATGCGCACGGCCGTGAGCATCACCCGTGACGGCGGTGCGATCGGCTTCGTCGGCGTTCCGCACGGCAGCGGCACCGGTCTCGACCTGAGTGTCATGTTCGACCGGAACATCGCCCTGCGCGGCGGTGTCGCGCCCGTCCGCACGTACATCCCGGAGCTGCTGCCCGACGTCCTCGACGGGACCATCGACCCGTCGCCCGTCTTCGACCTGACCGTCGGTCTGGAAGGCGTACCGGACGGCTACAAGGCGATGGACGAGCGCACCGCGCTCAAGGTCATGGTCGCCAACTGACCGCCGACCGACCGACCGACCGACCCACCCGGCCGGCCGGCCGGCCGCGGAGGTCACCAGCGGATCGGCACCGGCACGGCCGTGAGCACCGCCGAGACCGCGACCACCACGCCCAGGACCACGACCTCCGCACGCGCGGGGGAGTAGGCGGTCAGCGGGTCGGCCGCCCGGTGCAGCCGGTGGCGGGCCCACAGGGCGAGGACGGCGACGGCGGCCACGAGGAGCACCTTCGCGAGCAGGGTGCGCCCGTACGCCGTCGTCGTCAGCTGTTCAAGCACCGTGCCGGGCGGCATCCGGCGCAAGGTGCTCCACACCCCCGTCGCGGTGATCGCGGCGAGCAGAACGGCCGCCACGCGCGCGTAGAGGCCCAACAACGCGACGCCCTCCCCGGGGGCGGTGTTCCGCCACCGGTGGAGCGTGCGCAGGACGTACAGCAGCCCGCCCGCCCACAGGGCCGCGCACGTCACATGAACGAGTGTCAGGCCCGAGCCGATCAGCGGGCTCTGCTCCGTGGTGGGGTGGGCGCGCAGCGCCTCCGCGACGGCCACCGCGGCCAGCGGCCACACCTGGTTGCCCGGGCGGCGCGACAGGGCGCACAGGCCCATCACGACGAACGCGTTGACCTCCAGCAGCGCGAGCGCGCCGTCCCGGGTCTGGTAGAGGCCGCCGATGTCCATGTCGGAGAGGCTGCGCGGCACCAGGTTGCCGGTGGCCACCACCGAGGCGAGACCGAGCGCGGCGACGAAACCGGCGGCTGCCGCGGCCGGGGCCCAGCTGCGGGGCGCGTCGTCCATCGGCGCGCCCGGCACCCTGCGGGCCAGCCACGCGACGAACAGCTCACCCGCCGAGACGCACACCGCGGCGAACAGGACCGTCCGAAGCAGCGCTATCCCGCCCACGCCCGGAGGGGTGGCCTCTCCCGTGCCGCGCAGTGCGGTGGGCGGCCCGAGGAAGGGGATCAGCGCGGCCAGGGCCACCAGGACGAGGACGGCGACGGAACGCCGCACGACGGCCGCGCTCACCCGGGGCGCGCCCGCATCGCCACCCGCGTCGGCAGTCGGTCTTATCGAACTCACCTCAAGATCTTCACCAGTCGTCCAGGTCCGGGCAAGTCCTGGCAAACAACTGGCGGAACGGTATTCCGCTCACGCACACGACATTCCGCCCACCCATACGCGCCCGGCCGCCCTCCGACTCAGCCCCAGCGCGGCGAATCCGCACCCCATGGCCCGGGAGGCCGCGACCAGTCGCCCGGCCCGCCCGCGAAGGACACCGGCGGCAGGGCGTACCGCAGCCGTCCCAGAGCACTGTCCGCCTCCGCGAGCCAGGGCGCCGGATCGCCGCCGTATGAGGCCTCCTGCGTTGCGACACCCCGCCCGGCCGCCCTCCGACTCAGACCCAGCGCGGTGAATCCGCACCCCAGGGCCCGGGAGGCCGCGACCAGTCTTTCGGCCCGCCCGCGAAGGAGACCGGCGGCAGGGCGTACCGCAGCCGTCCCAGAGCACTGTCCGCCTCCGAGAGCCAGGGCGCCGGATCGCCGTACGAGGCCTCCTCCGTTGCGCCACCCCGCCCGGCCCCGGCCCCGGCCATCAGCCAGGCCGCCGTCCGCGCCAACGTCGGCCGTACGAACCGTGTCCCGCCCTCGTCCAGCCCCTCCGTGACCGCGCGGAGCACCCCGGCCGCCAGCAGATACCCCGTGCCGTGGTCGAGGGCCTGTGCGGGCAGCGCGCCGGGCTTCTCCTCGGACCCCTCGATGGCCGCGATGCCCGTGGCCACCTGCACCAGGCTGTCGAAGCCCCGCCGCCCGCCCCACGGTCCGTACGCACCCCACGCCGACAACTGCCCCACCACGATCCCGGGCCGCCGCTCGGCCAGCGCCTCCGCGGAGAGCCCGAACCGGTCCAGGGCGCCCGGGCGGTAACCCGTCACGACCACGTCCGCCGAGGCGAGCAGCTCCTCGAAGACCTGCCGGTCGTGGCGGCCGGCCGTCAGGTCCAGGGTGGCGGACCGCTTTCCGAAGCCGGTGTCCGCGTGCTGGTCCCCGAGTTCGGGCAGCCCCGGCGGGTCGACGCGCAGGACGTCCGCGCCGAGCAGTGCCAGGGTCCGGGTCGCGACGGGCCCGGCGATGACCCGGGTGAGGTCGAGTACGCGCAGGCCGGCGGCCGGCGACAGCGGATCACCGGCGAGCGGCGGGAGCCTCCTCGGGGCGGCGGAGCCCAGCGTTCCGCGCTCGACGAGCGGCTGCCCGGCGACCGCCACCCCCTGCTCGTGCCGCGCCCATTCCTCCGGGGTGCGCAGCGCGACGGCGAGGCCCCCGGCCGCGTACACCGCGTCCTCAATCTCCACGGCCGACCGCTCCGCCAGGCACCCGGCCACGGTCTCCACCGAGGCGTCGTCGGGCAGACCCAGGGCGCCCAGCAGCCGCGCCCGGTGATGCGGGTAGTTCGCGTGCGTGCGCACCCACCCGTCCGCCGTCCGCCAGAACCGCGACAGGGGCGCGAAGGTGACCGGCGCCCGCCCGTCGACGAGGAGATGCCGCTCGCTCACGAACGCCGTGGCGACGGCCCCGTCGTCGACCCGCACCTCGGGCACCTCGGCGAGCCCCGCCCGCCGCGCGCCCAGTTCGGCGGCGGCCAGCGCGCACGCCCCCACACAGGCCCGCGCCAACTCCCGTACGGGCAGCCGTGCTTCGAGCGCGCCGGACCGTACGACGGCCGACAATCGTGGGAGCAGCCCGGGATCCCCGCCGAGCGCGGTCCACGCGAACTCCGTGGTCGGTGCATCGGAATGCGTCATACAGGCACTATGCAGGGTGTACGCGATCAACATGGGATGCGGTCCCCCCTCCCCCCCCCCGGGCGCGCGAGAGCCGGGCGGCCCGTGGGCCACCCGGCTCGACTCCTGAGGGAAGCTCAACTCCGGTCAGAGAGGCGTTACTTCCCTCAGGAAGGTGCTACTTCGTCACCGCGTCCAGCGCGTCGGCGGTGCCCCAGCCGTAGAAGCCGTTGTAGTTCTTCGGCCCCTCGCAGACCGCGTCGACCTTGCCGTCGCCGTCGATGTCGTACGGCTTGGTGCACGGCGTGGCGTCGGCCTCCGCGTACAGCAGGGCCTTCACCTTGGCCGCCGAGGCGTGCGGGTGCGTCGACTTGATGAGCGCGGCGACGCCCGCGACGTGCGGGGACGCCATCGACGTACCGGCCATGTAGCCCCAGGTGCCGCCGGGCAGCGGGCCGAGGATCAGGCCGCTGGTGGCCGGCGGGGCCGGGGTCTGGAAGCGCGTCGAGTCGCCGCCGGGGGCGGCGATGTCGATGACGCCCAGGCCGTGGTTGGAGAAGGACGACTTGATGCCCTTGGCACCGGTCGCCGCGACCGTGACGACACCCGGCAACTGGGTCGGGATGTCGAGGCATTCCGACGGGTCGATGACGCGCTCCGAAGGAGTCGAGTCGTTCGGCGAGACCGGGTCGGTGATCTCGTCGGCGGAGAGGTCGTAGTTCTCGTTGCCCGCCGCCGCGACGTTGACCGTGCCCTTCTTCTCCGCGTACTTCGTCGCCCGGCTGATGGCCTCGACGAGCGCCTTCTGGTCCGGGTCGTTCTTGCAGTTGAAGTACCACGGGTCGGTGTAATAGCTGTTGTTCGTGACGTCCACGCCGTGCGTCGCCGCCCACATGAAGCCGCAGACGACGGCCTCCGTGTAGAAGAACCCGGCCGTCGTGGAGACCTTGATGCCGGAGACCTTCACGCCCGGCGCGACACCCGTGACCCCGACGCCGTTCTTGGCGGCCGCGATCTCGCCCGCGACATGCGTGCCGTGCGGGCTCTCGGCGGCGCTCGGCCGCCAGGCCCCGTCGGTCGTGTCCGGCTTGCCCGACACGCAGTTGACCGACGCGTCGCGGTCGAAGTTCGGCGCGATGTCGGGGTGCGTGTCGTCGACGCCGGTGTCGATCACGGCGACGGTGACCTTCTTGCTGCCGAGCGTCTTCTCGTGCGCCTTGTCCGCCTTGATGGCGGGCAGATCCCACTGCAGCGGCTCCAACGGGTCCTGCCCGGCCGCCGCCTCGACGTCCGCGACCTGCTCCGAGGTGAGCACCTTGGGGGTGCCGACGTCGGTCGTGGACTGCGCGGGCAGCGGCGCCGTGCGCGTCGAGCCCGCCGATTCCACCCCGCGCACCTTGCGGATCGTCTTGGCGAAGTCGGCGTTCGACGAGTGGACGACGATGACGCCGATCTTGTCGTACGACGTCACGATCGTGCCGCCGGCCCGGGCGATGGCCTTCTTCACCTGGGAGGAAGGACCGTGCCCGGCGCGGACGTTGACGACGTAGCTCAGCGGGGTGGCCTCCGCTGAGATCTTCGCCGCCGCGTCGGCGACACCGGCCGTGTCGGGCGCCGGGGCAGCCGAGGCGTTGACGTTCGGCAGGAAGGCGAGAGCCGTCGCCAGGGCCATTCCCAGCGGGATGGCTATGACGCGGCGGGAGCGCGTCTGAGGCGCTGTCATGCTGTCTCCAGTTCGTTTCGCGAATACGTGCGGGCCGTGCGGGAAGTCCCGGGAAACGCGGGCTACTTGACCGCCTTCAGCGCGTTCACGATGCCGAAGCCGTAGAAGCCGTTGACACGCTTGCCGCCCTCACAGTTGGCGTCCTGCGTGCCGTTGCCGTCCTGGTCGTACGAGTCCGGGCAGCCCGGGTTGTCCGCCTGCGCCTTCAGCAGCGCCTGCAGCTGGGCGGGGCTCGCCCACGGGTGCTCGGACTTCAGCAGCGCGGCGACGCCCGCGGCGTGCGGCGAGGCCATCGACGTGCCCTGGAGGAACCCGTACTGGTTGTTCGGCATCGTGGAGAGGATGCGGCCGTTCTTCGACGGGGTGTCCGGGATCTGGTACAGCCGGTCACCACCGGGCGCGGCGATGTCGATGACGCCCTTGCCGTACGTCGAGTAGTACGACTTGAGGTTCTGCACGCCCGTCGCGCTCACCGTGACGATGCCCGGGAGCTGGGTCGGTACGTCGAAGCACTCGTGCGGGTCGATCGTGCGGCTGACCGGGGTCGAGTCGTCGGGGCTCGTGTCGTCGACGATCGCGTCCGAGTCCAGGTCGTGGTTGGAGTTGCCGGCCGACGCGAGGTGCAGGGTGCCCTTCTTCGTGGCGTACTGCTGGGCCCGGTTGACCGCGTCGACGATCGCCTTCTGGTCCGGGTCGTTCATGCAGTTGTAGAGCCACGGGTCCACGTAGTAGCTGTTGTTCGTGATCTCCACGCCGTGGTCGGCGGCGAACACGAAGGCACAGACGACGCTCTCCGGGTAGAAGAGTCCGTTGTCCGGGTCGCTGACCTTGATGCCGGAGACCTTCACGCCGGGCGCGACACCGGCCACACCGATGCCGTTGCGGGCGGCGGCGATCTCACCGGCGACATGCGTGCCGTGGTAGTCCTCGGCGGTGTACGGGCGCCAGGCGCCCTCACTCGTGTCGGCCACGCCGCCCACGCAGTTGGCGGACTGCTTGGCGGAGAAGTTCGGGGCCAGGTCCGGGTGGGTGTCGTCGACACCCGTGTCGATCACCGCGACGGTGACCTTCTTGCTGCCCGGGTTGATCTTGGCTGCCTTGTCGGCGCCTATCGCGCGCAGGTCCCACTGGTCGGCCTCGAGGGGCTCGCTCTCCGGGGTGGCCGCGGCCTTCACCTTGGCGGCCTCGGCGGCCGACAGATAGTCGGCGGCGCCCTCGTCCGTCGTCCCCGCCGCGGTCAGCGGCGTCGTGCGCGTGGCACCGGCGGACTGCACCCCGCGCGCGGTGCGTATCTGCGGGCCGAACTCCGGATTGGCGGAGTGGACGACTATGACGCCGATCTTGGCGTAGGTGGTGACGACCGTGCCGCCGGCCTTGGCTATCGCCTTCTTCACCGACTCGATGGTGCGGCGGTCGGTCTTCGTGTTGACCACGTAGGCGAGGTTCGGGCCGTCCGCCGCCGTGACGGCGGGAGCCGACTGCGGGGCGGCCGCCGTGGCGACGCCCGGAATGAAACCGAGCGAGGCGGTGAGCGACAGAACAACGGGCACGGCGAGGGCGAGACGGCGTCTGGAACGCAGATGAGCCATGGGATCTCCACATCATCCGGAAACGGAACCGGCCCGAACACAGGTGGTGCCCGGGCAGGTACATGACGGGGTGGTGCAGGCCCGAAGCTATCTCTCGCCGTCCCTGGCCAGCAATGACTTACGGGGATGTCTTCCGAAACGTCGGCCACCACTTCCGAAATAAGTGACCGGAGTTGAACCGCTCCTCACGCGGCTCCGTGACGTTGAGCAGGGAGCACGAGCACGATCGAGCCCCCTGTCGGATCACGCCCGGGGCACCTAGCATCGCCACCCGGCCCACGTGATCCACATCACCGTGAGGTCAGAAATCAGCCATGTCCGTACCCAGCCCGTCCCCCGATCCCCAAAGACCCCCGTCCAACGTCGCAACCGCACCCGCAACGCGAGGAGACTCCGTGGCCACCGACGCACCGCCCCCCTCGAAGGCCGAACCTCATCTCCCCACCACCGAGGAGTTCGTAGAGGTACAGGAGAGCGCCGAGTTCGGTGAACTGCGCCGCGCCCACCGCTCCTTCGCCTTCCCGCTGACCATCGGCTTCATCAGCTGGTACCTGCTGTACGTCCTGCTGTCGATCTACGCGGACGACTTCATGGGCACCAAGCTCTTCGGCAACATCAACGTCGCCTTCGTCCTGGGCCTCGCCCAGTTCCTCACCACGTTCCTCATCGCCTGGTGGTACGAGCGGCACTCCTCCCGCCAGCTCGACCCCAAGGCCGAAGCGATCAAGTCCCGGATGGAGGGCGGCGCATGAGCCCCGCGATCACTCAGGTCCAGCTCGCGCAGGCGCAGCTCGCGGCGGGGGAGGCCAGCGAGCACCGGCCGCTGATCATCTCCCTGTTCGCGGTCTTCGTCGTCGCCACCCTCGTCATCACCGTCTGGGCGGGCCGGCAGACCAAGGACGCCGCCGACTTCTACGCGGGCGGCCGTCAGTTCAGCGCCTTCCAGAACGGCCTCGCGGTCTCCGGCGACTACATGTCCGCCGCCTCGTTCCTCGGCATCGCCGGCGCCATCGCCCTCTTCGGGTACGACGGCTTCCTGTACTCCATCGGCTTCCTGGTCGCCTGGCTGGTGGCCCTGCTCCTGGTCGCCGAGCCACTGCGCAACTCCGGCCGGTACACGATGGGCGACGTCCTCGCGTACCGCATGCGCCAGCGCCCGGTGCGTACGGCGGCCGGCACCTCCACGATCGTCGTCTCGATCTTCTACCTGCTGGCGCAGATGGCGGGCGCGGGCGTTCTGGTCTCGCTGCTGCTCGGCATCACCAGCGACGCCGGGAAGGTCGGCATCGTCGCCCTGGTCGGCGTCCTGATGATCGTGTACGTGACCATCGGCGGCATGAAGGGCACCACCTGGGTCCAGATGGTCAAGGCCGTGCTGCTCATCAGCGGCACCCTGCTCATCACCTTCCTGGTACTGCTCAAGTTCGACTTCAACATCTCCGACCTGCTCGGCAAGGCCGCCGAGAACAGCGGCGGCGGCGCGGCCTTCCTGGAGCCGGGCCTGAAGTACGGCCTCACCACCACGTCCAGCATCGACTTCATCTCGCTGGGCATCGCCCTGGTGCTGGGCACCGCGGGCCTGCCGCACATCCTGATCCGCTTCTACACGGTGCCCAACGCCAAGGCCGCGCGTAAGTCCGTGAACTGGGCGATCGGCATCATCGGCGGCTTCTACCTGATGACCATCGCGCTCGGCTTCGGCGCGGCGGCCCTCATCTCGAAGGAAGAGATCGTCGAGTCCAACCCCGCGGGCAACACGGCCGCGCCGCTGCTCGCCCTGCATCTGGGCGGCGTCGACTCGGCCTGGGGCGCGATCCTGCTCGCCACGATCTCCGCGGTGGCCTTCGCCACGATCCTCGCGGTGGTCGCCGGTCTGACCCTGGCCTCGTCCTCGTCGTTCGCGCACGACATCTACGCGAACGTCATCAGGAAGGGCAAGGCCACCGAGAAGGAGGAGATCAACGCCGCCCGGTACGCCACCATCGGCATCGGTGTCGTCTCCATCGGCCTCGGCGCCCTGGCCCGCGACCTCAACGTCGCCGGTCTGGTCGCCCTCGCCTTCGCGGTCGCGGCCTCCGCCAACCTGCCGACGATCCTCTACAGCCTCTTCTGGAAGCGGTTCACCACCCAGGGCGCGCTGTGGTCGATCTACGGAGGCCTCACCACGGCGGTCGGCCTGGTGCTGTTCTCGCCGGTCGTCTCCGGCAAGGCCACCTCGATGTTCCCGGACGTCGACTTCCACTGGTTCCCCCTGGAGAACCCGGGCATCATCTCGATCCCGGCCGGCTTCCTGCTCGGCTGGCTCGGCACGATCCTGTCCAAGGAGGAGCCGGACACCGGCAAGTACGCCGAACTGGAGGTCCGCTCCCTCACCGGTACCGGAGCGCACTGACCGTCCCGCCCAGTGGCCGCGTCGTAGATCCCTACGACGCGGCCGCGGTGCGTCTCGTGGGATCAGGGCCCGTCTCGTTGTCGGTCCCGTCACGTAGGCTCGCTGGTATCGGATCGACTGATCGACCGGATGTCTCTGCCGAGGTCCGTACGGAAAGAGCTAGAGGGAGGGGGCCCACGTGCTCATCGACACCTACGGCCGAGTTGCCACCGATCTGCGTGTCTCGCTGACCGACCGGTGCAACCTCCGGTGCACGTACTGCATGCCCGAGGAGGGCCTGCAGTGGCTGGCAAAGCCGGACCTGCTCTCGGACGACGAGATAGTCCGTCTCATCGACATCGCCGTCACCCGGCTGGGCATCACCGAGGTCCGCTTCACCGGCGGCGAGCCCCTGCTGCGCCCCGGCCTCGTCGGCATAGTGGAGCGGGTGGCCGCCCTTGAGCCCCGCCCCCAGATGTCCCTGACGACGAACGGCATCGGCCTCAAGCGCACCGCGACCGCCCTGAAGGCGGCGGGCCTGGACCGGGTCAACGTCTCGCTGGACACCCTCCGCCCAGACGTCTTCAAGACCCTCACCCGCCGTGACCGCCACAAGGACGTTATCGAGGGCCTCGAAGCCGCCCGCGCCGCGGAGCTGACCCCGGTCAAGGTCAATTCCGTACTGATGCCGGGACTGAACGAGAACGAGGCGCCCGACCTGCTCGCCTGGGCCGTGGAGCACGACTACGAACTGCGGTTCATCGAGCAGATGCCCCTGGACGCGCAGCACGGCTGGAAGCGCGACGGCATGGTCACCGCCGGTGACATCCTTGCCTCACTGCGTACGCGCTTCGAGCTCACCGAAGAGGGGTCCGACGAGCGTGGCTCGGCACCCGCCGAGCGGTGGATCGTGGACGGGGGTCCGCACCGGGTCGGTGTGATCGCCTCCGTGACGCGCCCCTTCTGCTCGGCCTGCGACCGTACGAGGCTGACGGCCGACGGCCAGGTCCGCACCTGCCTCTTCGCGCGCGAGGAGACCGACCTGCGGGCTGCCCTGCGCTCGGACGCGCCGGACGAGGAGATAGCCCGTATCTGGCGGCTCGCCATGTGGGGCAAGAAGGCTGGGGCGGGCCTGGACGACCCGACGTTCGTCCAGCCGGACCGGCCGATGTCGGCCATCGGCGGCTGATCGCGCCGGCCCTCCAGGGGACTCTGCTTTAAGGCTCTAGAGGGACTCTGCTCTAAGAGGACTCGGGGGACTCCGGGGGCTCTGGGGACTCCCAGTCCTCCAGGAGTACGACGTCCTTCAGGAAGCCCCGAACGCCCAGGAACTGGGACAGGTGCTCCCGGTGTTCCTCGCACGCGAGCCACGTTTTGCGGCGCTCCGGCGTGTGCAGTTTGGGGTTGTTCCAGGCGAGGACCCAGACCGCGTCTGCTCGGCAGGCCTTCGCCGAACAGATGGGGGTGGAGGGCGAGGACGGGTCGGAACCGGGGACGTTCAGAATCACGTCTCGACCCTACGTCAGGGGTGTCGGCCGGCCGCTCGGGGTGCTGTCGAGGGGGCCACGAACCCGGCTCCACAAAAGGCGACGCCGAGCAGCCACGGGGGGAGCTGCCCGGCGTCGGTCTGTCGCTCCGACGGGGGATGCGGAGCGCGTACGAAGTATGTCACGGGTAACCCGCTGCCCGGCACCGGAACAACATGATTGATCTGAGCTTTTCTTGAGCTTGGTACGGTCCTGAATTCCGGTCACAGGCGATCGTTCGTGGTCAGGTCCGCTCGTGCGGCTCGTCCCGCAGGCGGGCGCCCGGATCGGTCACGAGGTCTTCCGGGACGGATTCCGCGGCGTCGCCCGCACGGGGTGCCGCGAGCATCGGACGGGTCGGCGCGGTCACGAACGTGGACGGCAGCGAGGGCGCGTTCTCCCGGCCCGCGTTGGCGATCACCACGGCGACGTACGGGAGCAGGATGCCGAGCGCCAGGGCAACGACGGCGACGTGCCGTTCGACGTTCCAGAGGGTGGCCGCGAGGATCACCGAGAGCGTGCGGACGGACATCGAGATGATGTAACGGCGCTGCCTGCCGCGTACATCGTCGGCGAGGCCCTGCCTGGCTCCGGTGATCCGGAAGACCTCGACCTCGCTCTGCTTCCGCATCACGTTCCACCACCCGCCTGTGTCGGACGCTCCCCTGGCCCGTACAGCCTCCACGTTACGCCGCGGCTGCGTCGCCTACGAGACCGGGGCGGGTCCGGTTTGGGCGGGGGAGGGCTGCGTCGTACCGCGTATGGCCGTGCCCGACATGCGCCGTATGGCGGACAGGCCGAGACTGGGCGTAATGCTCACGTAGAGCCGTATAGGAGGCAGCCATGGGCTGGTTGTGGGCGATCATCGTGGGATTCGTGCTGGGCCTGCTGGCCAAGGCGATCATTCCGGGCAAGCAGCACAGCCCGCTCTGGCTCACCACGATCTTCGGGATCATCGGCGCGATCGTCGGCAACGCGATCGCCCGTGGCTTCGGCATCGACGAGACCCGCGGCATCGACTGGGGCCGCCACGCCCTCCAGCTCGGCGCCGCGATCGTCATCGTCTTCCTCGGCGACATGATGTACACGGCGATGCGGGGCAACAAACAGAGAGCCTGAACGTACGGGGAGTGGGGCGGGGATCCACCGGGATCCCCGCCCCACTTTTCGGCTTTCAGGGGCGCGGGGCTGTGACATTTTGCGGCTCCGCCGCGTGGGCGCGACAACCACCCACCCGCACCATACGAACCGAGCCCGCCGCTTCCCCGCTCCTAGCTGAGCTCAACGGCGGCAAGGTTCTTCTTGCCCCGCCGCAGCACCAGCCACCGCCCGTGCAACAGGTCCTCCTTGCCGGGAACGGCATCCTCGGAGGCCACCTTCACGTTGTTCACGTAGGCACCCCCCTCCTTCACCGTCCGCCGCGCGGCGGACTTGCTGGCCACCAGGCCCACCTCGGCGAAGAGGTCCACCACCGGACCGAGTTCGGCGACCTGGATGTGCGGCACCTCGGAGAGCGCCGCGCCCAGCGTCGCCGCGTCGAGGTCACCGAGCTCGCCCTGACCGAACAGCGCCCGCGACGCGGCGACCACTGCGGCCGTCTGCTCGCCGCCGTGCACCAGCGTCGTCAGCTCCTCGGCGAGGGCGCGCTGCGCGGCCCGGGCCTGCGGACGCTCCTCGGTGAGCTTCTCCAGCTCCTCGATCTCCTCGTGGGACTTGAAGCTGAAGATCCGCAGGAACTTGGAGACGTCCCGGTCGTCCGCGTTCAGCCAGAACTGGTAGAACGCGTACGGTGTCGTCATCTCCGGGTCCAGCCAGATGGTGCCGGACTCCGTCTTGCCGAACTTCGTGCCGTCCGCCTTGGTGATCAGCGGTGTGCCCAGCGCGTGCACCACGGCCTCGGGGTCGACCCGGTGGATCAGGTCGGTGCCCGAGGTGAGGTTGCCCCACTGGTCGCTGCCGCCGGTCTGCAGCGTGCAGCCGTACCTCCGGTAGAGCTCCAGGAAGTCCATGCCCTGGAGGATCTGGTAGCTGAACTCCGTGTAGCTGATGCCCGCGTCGGAGTTGAGCCGCCGGGAGACGGCCTCCTTCGCGATCATCTTGTTGACCCGGAAGTGCTTGCCCACGTCACGCAGGAACTCGATGGCCGACAGGCCCTGGGTCCAGTCCAGGTTGTTGACCATCACCGCGGCGTTCGGACCCTCGAAGTCCAGCAGCGGCTGGATCTGGGCGCGCAGCCGCTCGACCCACAGGGCCACGACGTCCGGCGCGTTCAGCGTGCGCTCCGAGTTCGGCTTCGGGTCGCCGATCAGGCCCGTGGCGCCCCCGACCAGGCCCAGCGGGCGGTTGCCCGCCTGCTGGATCCGGCGCATCGTGAGGATCTGCACGAGGTTGCCGAGGTGCAGGCTGGGCGCGGTCGGGTCGAAGCCGCAATAGAACGTGACGGGACCGTCCGCGAACGCCTTGCGCAATGCGTCCTCGTCAGTGGAGAGGGCCAGCAGCCCGCGCCACTTCAGCTCGTCGACGATGTCCGTCACGGTTCTCGTGTCTCCTTGGATGATCTTCAGGCAGCCGGGGATGGTCTTCGGGCGGCCTGGATGGCAGCCGACTGCGAGGCTATCGAGGTTATACGCCCTGACTGACAGAGCTCATATTGAAGTCCGGCACCCTCAGGGCGGGCATCGCGGCCCTGGTGAACCAGTCGCTCCACTCGCGCGGCAGCGTCTTCTCCGTGCGCCCGGCCTCGGTCGCCCGCCCCAGCAGGTCCACCGGCGACTCGTTGAACCGGAAGTTGTTCACCTCGCCGACGACCTGGCCGTTCTCGACGAGGTAGACACCGTCCCGGGTCAGCCCGGTCAGCAGCAGCGTCGCCGGGTCGACCTCGCGGATGTACCAGAGGCAGGTCAGCAGCAGACCCCGCTCGGTCGCGGCGACCATGTCCTCCAGGGACTTGTCCTCGCCGCCGTCCAGGATGATGTTGCCGATGCCGGGGGCCACCGGGAGACCGGTCAGGCCGGCGCTGTGCCGGGTGCTCGTCAGATGCCTCAGCTCGCCCTCACTGACCCACTCCGTGGGCCGGAGCGGCAGTCCGTTGTCGAAGACGGAGGCGTCGTCGCCCGAGGAGTGCGTGAGCACGAAGGGCGCGGACTCCAGGCCCGGCTCGTTCGGGTCGCTGCGCAGGGTCAGCGGCAGGCCGGTGAGCTTCTCGCCGACGCGCGTCCCGCCGCCGGGCTTGCTGAACACCGTCCGGCCCTCGGCCGCGTCCCGGGCCGCCGCCGACCACATCTGGTAGATCAGCAGGTCCGCGACCGCGGTCGGCGGCAGCAGCGTCTCGTACCGGCCCGCGGGCAGCTCGACGCGCCGCTCGGCCCAGCCCAGCCGCGTGGCGAGCTCCGCGTCGAGCGCCGCCGGGTCCACGTCCTTGAAGTCCCGCGTCGACCGGCCGGCCCACGCCGAGCGCGTACGGTCCGGCGACTTGGCGTTCAACTCCAGCGTCCCGTTGGGCTGGTCGTGACGCAGGCGCAGACCCGTGGACGTACCGAGATAGCTGGAGACGAGCTCGTGGTTGGCGAAGCCGTACAGCTCGCGTCCGCCCGCACGCGCGCGTGCGAACGATTCGCCGAGGGCCGGGGCGAAGTCGGCGAAGACCGCCGACGAGGTCTCGGCGGGCGCGTCCGTGAAGTCGGGGGAGGCGGGCACGCCCTCGACGAGCGGCTGCGCGTCCTCCGCCGGACCCGCGCCGCGCGCCGCCGCCTCGGCGGCCCGCACCAGCGGCTCCAGCTCGTCCGCGGTCACGGCCGCACGCGAGACGACCCCGGACGCGGTGCCTTCGCTGCCGTCCACGGTCGCGATGACGGTCAGCGTGCGCCCGCGCGTGACGCCGTTCGTGGTCAGCGCGTTGCCCGCCCAGCGCAGGTTGGCGGTCGACTGCTCGTCGGCGATGACGACACACCCGTCCGCCCGGGACAGCTCGAGGGCGCGCTCGACGATCTCGTGCGGCTTGTTCGTACGAGGACTCATCGCCCGGCCTCCTGCGTGGTGTTGAGGATGTTGACGCCCTTGAAGAGGGCCGACGGGCAGCCGTGCGAGACCGCCGCGACCTGGCCCGGCTGGGCCTTGCCGCAGTTGAAGGCGCCGCCCAGGACGTAGGTCTGCGGGCCGCCGACCGAGGCCATCGAGCCCCAGAAGTCCGTGGTCGTCGCCTGGTAGGCCACGTCCCGCAGCTGGCCGGTGATCCGCCCGTTCTCGATCCTGAAGAACCGCTGGCCGGTGAACTGGAAGTTGTAGCGCTGCATGTCGATCGACCACGACCGGTCGCCGACGACGTAGATGCCGCGGTCGACGCTCCCGATCAGATCCTCGGTGGACATCCCGGCGGGATCGGGCTGCAGCGACACGTTCGCCATGCGCTGTACGGGGACATGGCCGGGGGAGTCGGCGTACGCGCACCCGTTGGACCGCTCGAAGCCGGTCAGCTTCGCGATGCGCCGGTCCAGTTGGTAGCCCACCAACGTCCCGTCCTTCACCAGGTCCCAGGACTGCCCGGCCACGCCCTCGTCGTCGTACCCGATGGTCGCGAGCCCGTGCTCGGCGGTGCGGTCCCCGGTGACGTTCATCAGGTCGGAGCCGTACCGCAGCTTGCCCAGCTGGTCGAAGGTGGCGAAGGAGGTCCCGGCGTACGCAGCCTCGTAGCCGAGCGCGCGGTCCAGTTCGGTGGCGTGGCCGATGGACTCGTGGATGGTCAGCCACAGGTTGGACGGGTCGACGACCAGGTCGTACACGCCCGCCTCGACGCTCGGCGCCCGCATTTTCTCGGCGAGCAGCTCGGGGATCTGCGCGAGCTCCGACTCCCAGTCCCAGCCGGTGCCCGTGAGGTACTCCCAGCCGCGCCCGACGGGCGGTGCGATCGTGCGCATCGAGTCGAACTCGCCGCTCGACTCGTCGACGGCGACGGCGGTCAACTGGGGGTGCAGCCGGACCCGCTGCTGCGTGGTCACCGTCCCCGCCGTGTCCGCGTAGAACTTGTTCTCGTGCACCGTCAGCAGCGAGGCGTCCACATGGCTGACGCCGTTGGCCGCGAGCAGCCGCGCGCTCCACTCGGCGAGCAGCCCGGACTTCTCCTCGTCCGGTACGGAGAAGGGGTCGATCTCGTACGAGGAGATCCAGGTCTTCTCGGCGTGCACCGGCTCGTCCGCGAGCTCCACGCGCTCGTCCGAACCCGCCGCCTTGATCACCTGGGCCGACAGCTTCGCCATCGCCACGGCCTGCGACGCCACCTTCGCGGCGGAGTCCATCGTCAGGTCCACACCCGACGCGAACCCCCAGGTCCCGCCGTGCACCACACGCACCGCGTATCCCAGGTCCGTGGTGTCCGAGGACCCGGCGGGCTTCGCGTCCCGCAACCGCCAGGCCGCGCTGCGCACCCGCTCGAACCGGAAGTCGGCGTGGTCGGCGCCCAGCGCCCTGGCCCGCGCGAGCGCCGCGTCGGCCAGAGCCCTCAGCGGCAGTGCCGTGAAGGCTTCGTCGATGGAATGAGGCACGGAGGTCTCCCTGCTGTCGTCGCCTGTCGGTCCGATCATGTCGCGCGGGCGCGCCGGGGGCCACAACTTTCTGTAGGGATCCGACAGCGAGTCCGGTACGTCACTGTCGGCGCCCGATTCTCCGTACGGGGGACGGTGCCGATAGGTTTTCGAGGTACCAGACCGGCTATCGAAAGGGTGATCCGTTGAGCCGCTCGGTTCTCGTCACCGGAGGAAACCGGGGCATCGGCCTCGCCATCGCCCGCGCTTTCGCCGACGCGGGCGACAAGGTCGCGATCACGTACCGCTCGGGCGAGCCCCCGGAGGGCTTCCTCGCCGTCAAGTGCGACATCACCGACAGCGAGCAGGTGGATCAGGCCTACAAGGAGATCGAGGCCGAGCACGGCCCGGTCGAGGTGCTCGTGGCCAACGCCGGCATCACCAAGGACCAGCTGCTGATGCGGATGTCCGAGGACGACTTCACCTCCGTCCTCGACACCAACCTGACGGGCGCCTTCCGGGTCGTGAAGCGCGCCAACCGCGCCATGCTGCGGGCCAAGAAGGGCCGTGTCGTGCTGCTCTCCTCGGTCGTCGGGCTGCTCGGCTCGGCGGGCCAGGCGAACTACGCCGCCTCCAAGGCCGGCCTCGTCGGCTTCGCGCGCTCGCTCGCGCGTGAGCTGGGCTCGCGCAACATCACCTTCAACGTCGTCGCGCCCGGCTTCGTCGACACCGACATGACCAAGGTGCTCACCGACGAACAGCGCGAGGGCATCGTGAAGCAGGTGCCGCTCGGCAGGTACGCGAAGCCCGAGGAGATCGCCGCGACGGTGCGGTTCCTCGCCTCGGACGACGCCTCGTACATCACTGGAGCCGTCATCCCCGTAGACGGCGGACTGGGAATGGGTCACTGATCACCATGAGTGGAATTCTCGAGGGCAAGCGCGTCCTGATCACCGGTGTGCTGATGGAGTCCTCCATCGCCTTCCACGCCGCGAAGCTGGCCCAGGAGCAGGGCGCCGAGATCATCCTGACCGCGTTCCCGCGGCCCACACTGACCGAGCGCATCGCCAAGAAGCTCCCCAAGCCCACCAAGGTCATCGAGCTCGACGTCAGCAACGACGAGCACCTGGCGCGGCTGGCCGACCTGGTCGCCGAGGAGCTGGGCGGCCTGGACGGCGTCGTGCACTCCATCGGTTTCGCCCCGCAGGACGCCCTCGGCGGCAACTTCCTCAACACGCCGTTCGAGTCGGTCGCCACGGCCATGCACGTCTCCGCGTTCTCCCTGAAGTCGCTGACCATGGCCTGTCTGCCGCTGATGCAGAACGGCGGCTCGGTCGTCGGCCTCACCTTCGACGCGCAGTACGCCTGGCCGCAGTACGACTGGATGGGCCCGGCCAAGGCCGCCCTGGAGGCCACCAGCCGCTACATGGCGCGTGACCTGGGCAAGCAGAACATCCGCTGCAACCTCATCTCCGCGGGCCCCATCGGCTCCATGGCCGCCAAGTCCATCCCGGGCTTCAGTGACCTGGCCGCCGTCTGGGACAGCCGTTCGCCCCTGGAGTGGGACCTCAAGGACCCCGACCCGGCCGGCCGCGGCATCGTCGCCCTGCTCAGCGACTGGTTCCCGAAGACCACCGGCGAGATCATCCACGTCGACGGCGGTCTGCACGCGATCGGCGCGTAAGCGTTTACGCGAACGTTTGCGTATCCGCCTTCGTACGGCTTCGACGCCCCGTTTCCCGCAGCGTGCGGGGAGCGGGGCGTCACCCGTTCGGCCCTACCGGCCGGGCGGTGCGGGCCGGTAACAGCGCACTCTGGAGTAGGAGTTCCCCCTCCCGAGATGTCCTCCCGAGCCCTGCCGAGGAGGTCCCCTTGTGCGCCTGTCCCAGCGCTTCGCCCCGCTGCTCGCTGCCTTGACCCTCCTGCTCGTGGTGTCCGGTGGCGCTGCCTCGCCCACCACGAATACAGCCCCCCACGCGCGCGTGCCCGTCGAGGAGAGGCCTTTCGGAGCGGCGTGCCGGACCGCCGTCGAGGGTTCGTATGTGACGGCGTACTGCCACAACCCGTACCCGGAGCCCGATCACGTCCGTCTGCACATCGAGTGCGACCCGTGGTGGGACATCGACTCCGACGGCGCCTCGGTCGAGGCCGGACCCGCGCAGACCGTACGGCTGACCGGCCGCTGCTGGAAGGAAGTCCGCTCGGCCTGGGTCAGCCACCAGCGCTGACGACGGGCCCGTTCACGCGGAGGTGACGCCGGCGGGTCGGCTCGGGCGGCACAGGAAGGGATAGCCCGCGGCCTCCGTGGTGGCGGTCTCCGCGTCGCCCGCGCGGATGGCGTCGACGAGACGCGTGTGGTCCATGTACGTCTCGGGCGTCAGCTCCTCGCCCACGTCCTCGCGCAGCCAGTCGCGCACGACCTCGCCCAGGTCCGCGTACATCGCCGTCATGACGTCGTTGTGGGACGCGGCGACCACGGCCAGGTGGAAGGTCGTGTCGGCGCTCACGAAGGCCTCCGCGTCGCCCGACTCCCAGGCCTCCTCCCGGCGTACGAGGAGGGCGTCCAGCTGCTTCAGATCGCGCTCCGTGCGGCGCTCGGCGGCCAGCTTCGCGGCGCTCGACTCCAGCGTGGAGCGCAGCTCGGCGATGTGCCGCGGATCGGCGTCCGCGAAGCGGCGGTGCATCACGCCCGCCAGCTCGCTGGTCGCCACGACGTAGGTGCCCGAGCCCTGGCGGATGTCCAGCAGGCCGTTGTGCGCGAGCGCGCGGACGGCCTCGCGGACCGTGTTCCGGGCGACCCCCAGCTGCTCGACCAGCTCGGGCTCGGTGGGGATGCGGGAACCCACCGGCCACTCGCCCGAGGTGATCTGGTTCCGCAGCTCGGCGATGACCTGCTCGGACAGTGCCGATCGGCGGGGGTGGCTCAGCGGCATGACGGTCCTTCGCGCCAGGGGGTGCACCGGGAGGACGCACCGGAATGCGTGTCAGGGGATTGTGCCCCAGGTGTGCACCAGGGGATTGGACAACCAATCATCCCATGATTCTATGATGGCTGGCATGACTGGCGAGGAAACCCGGACGGCGATGTCCCCACCGATACGCAGCTCCGCACAGGACGCGGAACTCCAACCGCCCGCCACGCGCGCGTGGATGACGCGTGTGGTGATCATCGGCATCGTCCTCACCGCCCTCAACCTGCGCCCCGCCATCACCAGCCTCGGCGCCCTCCTCGAAGAGGTGCGCGACGGACTCGGCATGAGCGGCAGCTTCGCCGGGCTCCTCACCTCCGTACCGCCGCTGTGCTTCGCCGTCTTCGGTGTCATGGCACCGCGCCTCGCCCGCCGCTTCGGACCCGCCGCGGTGGTCTGCGCCGGCATGGTCGCGATCGCCGCGGGACTGGCGATCCGGCCCTTCGCCGGGAACACGGCCGGCTTCCTGGTCGCCAGCGCCCTCGCCCTCATGGGCATCGCGGTCAGCAACGTCCTGATGCCGGTGATCGTCAAGCGCTGGTTCCCGGACCGGGTCGGCTCCATGACCGGCCTCTACTCCATGGCCCTCGCACTCGGCACCGCCGCGGCTGCCGCCGTCACCGTGCCCATGACCCGGGCCCTGGGCGGCAGTTGGCATGCGGGGCTCGCCGTCTGGGCGGGGCTCGCGGCCGTCGCCGTACTGCCGTGGATCCCACTCGTACGGGCCCGGGGCACGGCCCTCTCAAGGGACGCTGTCTCGGCTCCGGCTTCGGCTCATGGTGTGCCGTCGCCTTCCGGGGCTGGTCAGGAACCCTCCCCACTGCGGATCACCCGGAGCCGTACCGCCTGGGCACTGGCCGTCTTCTTCGGGCTCCAGGCCACCGCCGCGTACATCACGATGGGCTGGATGGCGCAGATCTTCCGGGACGCGGGTGTCCCGGCGGGCACGGCCGGACTGCTGCTCGCCGTCACGATGGTGATGGGCGTGCCGCTGGCCTTCGTCATCCCGCGCCTTGCCACCCGCCTGCCCCACCAGGGGCCGATCGTGGTCGCCCTCGGGGTCTGCGGCCTCGTCGGCTACGCGGGCCTCTACCTCGCCCCCGCGGGCGGCGCCTGGGCGTGGGCCCTGCTGCTCGGCATCGCCAACTGCGCGTTCCCGCTGGCCCTCACCATGGTCGGCATGCGGGCCAGGACGGGAGCGGGGGTCGCGCAGCTCTCCGCCTTCGCGCAGAGCACCGGGTACCTCATCTCGATCCCCGGCCCGCTCCTGGTGGGCGTGCTCTACCAGCACAGCGGAGGCTGGGGGCTGCCCATCGCGCTCATGGCGGGCCTGATGATCCCGCAGATCGTGGTGGGCATACTGGCCGGCCGCGACCGCACGGTGGAGGACGAGGCCGCGCGCCGGCGGTGACCGTCGGGGACGAGCGGTGCGGCGGCCCGGAGACCCTGCCTGTGACCTCGCCGCGCCATCACCCGCGCGCGGACCCACCGGCGCGTCTACGCCACCCGCGCGCGGTGACTGGGCCCCCATGGACCAGACCCCACCCGCGAGCGGGCGCCCGAGGGGTGGGAGACTGGGCCCATGCCCGTGCTCGACCCGAATCCCCAGAACGGCCAGAAGAAGATGCTGCTCGTCTTCGGCGCGTTCCTCCTCATCTTCGTGATCATCGGCGTCATCGCGTCGATCGCCTCGCCCTGACCCACCCGACACTCGCCCTGACCCACCGGAAGCCCGCCCTGGGCCCTCCTGCGTGACGCCTCCGCGAGGGGATGGTGGGGGTAGCCCCACCATCCCCTAGGGGGTGAGTGTCAGGGTCAAGTGGGTGGATCTCCGGATGGGTTGAGGGCTCCGGATTCCGTAACTTCGAGATGTGACCGCGAGGACGCGGACCACGGACCACTCGAAGCCCCACGGAGGCGGCATGTCGGCCCCAACGCACATCCCGCCCCACCCGGCGACCAGGCGTGGCGTCGAGACCCGGCTCCCCTGGTGGGCCCTCGTCCTCCCCGCGCTCGCCTTCGCCGCACTGCTCCTGGTGATACTGAACCCCGCCGACGCCCAGGCGACGAGCGGCGACCCGGCGGTCGGCCGGCTCTTCGAGCAGGTCCAGCAGATGGTGCTGCACCAGGGCTCCTGAGCTCCCGGCACACCACGTCGAGGCTGCGAGTCAACTCCCTGCGCCCCATGGCGTGTTTCGTGCGAAGCTGGGAACCATGAGCGTCGCAGAACCCCGCAGGATTGTCCTTTTCCGGCATGCGAAAGCCGACTGGCCCGAGGTCTCCGATCATGAGCGGCCGCTCGCTGAGCGGGGCCGCAAGGACGCCGCCGTCGCCGGACGCAGGCTGGCCGACACCGGCATCCCCTTCGATCTGGCCCTCTGCTCCACCGCGACCCGGACCCGCGAGACATGGAAACTCGCCGTCCACGAGCTCCCCCATCGGCCGAAAACGGTCTATGAGGAGCGGCTCTACGAGGTCTCTCCCGGCGAGCTGATCGCCGTGCTGAACGAAACCCCCGACGATGTGCAGAACGCGCTCCTGATCGGCCACAACCCCGGCGTGCAGGGCCTCGCCGACATCCTGGCCGGCCAGTCCGAGGGCGACGCGCAGGAGCGGATGAGCCGCCTGGGCTTCCCCGCCGCCGCCTTCGCCGTGCTCTCCTTCACCGGTTCCTGGAAGGCCCTGGAGCCGGGCGTGGCCACGCTGCTCGACTACTGGGCGCCGTCCGAGTAGACCCGGTCGTTCCCTTCTCACGAGGACGGGGCCCGGCACCTTCGCGGTGCCGGGCCCCGTCCCTGTCGTGGACGTGCGAGAAGTCAGTCCACGTGCATGTCCGCCGCCTCGACCTCTTCGCGTGTCACGCCCAGCAGATACAGGACCGTGTCCAGGAAGGGGAAGTTCACCGCGGTGTGCGCGGCCTGGCGCACCACCGGCTTGGCGTTGAAGGCGACCCCGAGACCGGCCGCGTTGAGCATGTCCAGGTCGTTGGCGCCGTCGCCGATCGCCACCGTCTGGCCGAGCGGCACCCCCGCCTCCGCGGCGAACCGGCGCAGCAGCCGCGCCTTGCCCGCCCGGTCCACGATCTCGCCGGTGACCTTGCCCGTCAGCTTCCCGTCGACGATCTCCAGGGTGTTGGCCTGGGCGAAGTCCAGCCCGAGACGCTCCTTGAGGTCGTCCGTGACCTGCGTGAACCCGCCCGAGACGACACCGACTTGGAAGCCGAGCCGCTTCAGCGTACGGATCAGCGTGCGCGCCCCCGGCGTGAGCCGCACCTCGCTGCGCACCTTGTCCACCACGGAGGCGTCCAGCCCCTTGAGCAGGGCCACGCGCGCGTGCAGCGACTGCTCGAAGTCCAGCTCCCCGCGCATCGCGGCAGCCGTCACCTCGGCGACCTCGTCCTCGCAGCCGGCGTGCGCGGCGAAGAGCTCGATGACCTCGTCCTGGATGAGCGTGGAGTCCACGTCCATGACCACCAGACGCTGGGCCCGCCGGTGCAGCCCCGCGGCGACCACCGCGATGTCGACGCCCAGGGCCGCCGCCTCGGTCACCAGGGCGGTCCGCAGCGCCTCCGGCTCCGTACCGGACACGGCGAACTCGACGGCCGTCACGGGGTACTTGGCCAGCCGGAAGATACGGTCGATGTTGCCGCCGGTCCCGGTGATCCGGGCGGCGATCGCGGCCGCGGACTCGGCGGTGAGCGGGTGTCCGAGCACGGTCACCAGCGACCTGCCGTGCCCGCGGGGCCGGTTGTCGCCGAGGCCGGAGATGATCTCGGCCTGCAGCCTCATCGAGTCCGCCCAGCTGTGCACCGTGGCACGCAGGTCGCCCTCCAGGCCGGCCGGCGGGTGCGTCACGAGCGCGCACAGCACTATCCGGCCACGGGTGACGACCTGCTCGATGTCGACCACGTCGACCGAGTAGGCGGCGAGGGTGTCGAAGAGCCCGGCCGTGATTCCTGGCCGGTCCTTGCCGAAGATTTTGACGAGGAGAGTGGGGACATCAGACGTTTGTGATGCGCTCATGGTGCTTCCACCGTATCCGGCACCCCGTGCCGCACGCCGCTGAGGTCCGCCTGACGGACAGGGAACAGTGGGTGTCGTCGAGGTGTCCGCGGTCTTCACGAGCCGTGGCGCCCGCACGCCACGGCCCAGGTCAGCGCCGCCCGAGCCGCCGGTCGGCATCGTCCGGACCGCCGGTCAGCGCCGTCCGGGCGGCCTCCCGGACGGAGGCGGCGGCTCGTCGGGCGGGGGAGGCGGCGGCCCGTCCTGCGACGACCGGGGCCGGCGCCGCTGCCCCGGAGCGGGCGGCGGTGTGAACGGCCCGGCCACCGTGGGGGCGCCGTACACGTCGTTCGGCGGCCGGGCACCGGGTGGCCGCGCACCTGGTGGCCACCCGCCCCGATCCTGCCCGCCCGGATCGCGTCCGTCCGGATCCCGCCCCCCGGGAGGTTGCCCGCCGCGGGGCTGGGCCCCGGGCGACCTCCGGCCAGGGGGCTGCGCGCCCGGAGCCCGGGGCCCAGCAGGCGGCGGCCCCGAGGACCGGTTGCCGGGGGACTGGGGTCCCGGCGGTGGGACACTTGGCCGCCGTCCGGGCCCGGGCTCCCGCAGCTCGTCGGGCAGCCGCAGATACGGGTTCGTGTCGGGGTTCGCCGGCCGGTACGGCATACCGGGGTTGTAGGGCCCGCTCTCCCCGCCGACCTCCGCGAACGGCGGAGCGGAGGCCGGGGCGCCGGGAGCGCCCACGCCGTCGGCGCCCACGTCACCCAGTGCCAGCGGTGCCGCGCGCCGCCCGGCGGCCCCGGTGGCGCACGCGAGCAGCGCACCCACCGTCCCCGCGCCCGCGCCCCACAGCGCCCCGAGCAGCAGCGCCATGCCCAGCTGCCCGTGCAGCTCTATCCCCGCGTCGAACGCGTCGATGCCCAGCACCGCCATCGACGCGTCCACGGACACGTCCGTCAGCCAGGCGAGCAGGGGCATCGCGAGCGCGGTCACGATCCCCAGCCGCAGCGCGCAGCGCCCGGCGAAACCGAGGACACCCCGCTCCCGTACGAACGGAGTGCGCACCGCGGTCAGTACGCCCGCGTAGAGCATCATCAGCGCCGCCGCGACCCCCAACAGCCAGACCCGGCTGTCCAGTTCGGCCAACCGCCCCAGCGAGACGGACTGGTCGTCGGAAGCGCTCAGCAACTTGTCCAGGGGGTCGGGCAGGAACTGGACGAGCGGTCCCGACGCGCTGCCGTCCCACGGCACGAAGAGCCCGATCGGGATGCCCAGCCACACCCCGTTGGGCGCCCCGACCAGCGCGGCACCCGCGATGCGCTTCGGATTGTCGTCGCCGATGGCCGCGTACGCAGCCGCCGCGAGCCCGGCGAGGACCGCCACCAGCAACACCGTGACCAGCGCGGACGCGGCAGGACGCACCAGGCGGTGCATCGCGGTCAGGCCGCGCGGCAGCGGTGTCCGGCGCGAGGCCAGCAGCGCGATCGCCAGGACGCCGAGCACCCAGCCCAGGCCGCCCAGCAGCGTCGGCACGGTCTCGACGGTGAAGCCCACCTTGGCGTTCGCGTCCGCGAGATCCCCGAGCCGGTCGGGCAGCAGTCCGCCGATGTCACCGAGCCCGGGCACGTCCACCTCGTCCGGCAGCCCGCCGCCCGGCAGCGAATCCAGCCCCAGCGAGCCGCCGTCGATGGTGATGACGTCGTGCCCCGCCCAGGCCAGACCGCCGAGCATCGCCACGAAGAGTGCCGCCACGGCGCCCGCGCGCGCGAACAGTTCGGCCGGCGCGATCACGACCCCGGCCCCGCGCAGGGACCGTAAGAAGAACCAGGACAGCAGCAGCGCGCCCACCAGGCTCACGCCCAGTGGCGTGATCTGGAGGGCGGTGTCGGCCTGCGCGCCCTCAAGACCGAAGGCCGACACATCGCCGGACGGTTTCACCGAACCACCCGCCCCGAGCGCCACGACCGCCGCGGTCATCGTCCCGAGCGAGCCGGACGCGTCCGCGCCGAGCAGATGCAGCCCCAGCGCCGCGACGCCGGCCATGCCGATCAAGGCCCAGCTCACGGCGGCGATCGAGGCCAGCAGCACATCACCCCACGGCACACGCCTGCCGTGTCCCACGGTTCCGTCGCTCATCGTCAGCCCCCCGACTCCGCGCCGCGATGGTTCCACCGCGGTGTCCCCCTCGCGTGGGATTACCACTCTCCGGGCCGGTTTCAACCCAGTCAACGGAAACGGACAAGCCGCCCGTACGCGGTCTTCACAAGGCCCGACTTTCGGTCAAGGGGGTCCTACTGAAATAGTTCCCCACGATGTTCGACATCCCTAGACTCCCTGTGATGGGGGAACTTCGGGGGACAACTCAGTGGGGCATGGAGTGCCGGAACTCGTACTGGAATTGAATGGACGGACCTGGACGCTCGATGTGTCCAGGCCATACACCCTCGGACGTGATCCGCAGGGGGACATCGTGCTCGAGGACGCCAGGGTCTCCTGGCGTCACGCCACGATCAGCTGGAGCGGCCGCAGTTGGGTCATCGAGGACCACGGCAGCACCAACGGCACATTCGTGCAGGGGCAGCGGATCCATCAGATGGAGATCGGCCCCGGCTCGGCCGTGCACCTGGGCAACGCGACCGACGGCCCGCGGCTGAGCCTGGGGGGCAACGGGGCCGCCGCCGCACCGCAGGCACAGCCCCAGCAGCAGCCGTACGCCGCGCAGGGCGCGCCCGCGGCCGGCTGGGCCCAACAGGCCCCGCAGGCGCAGCAGCACGCGCCGGAGCAGGGCTGGCAGCCGCAGCAGGGCGCGCACATTCCGCCGCAGCAGGGATCCGGTGGGGGCGCGGGGGCGCCGCCGGTCTACGGCGACCGCAGCCCCACCACGTTCCACCAGTTCTCGCTCGGCCGTGTGATGCGCATCGGCCGTGCCCTGGAGAACGAGCTGGTCGTCTCCGACCTGCAGGTCTCGCGTCACCACGCGGAGTTCCACGCGACGCCGGACGGCCGCTACGAGATCCGTGACCTCGGCTCGCACAACGGCACGTACGTCAACGGTATGCCGATCGCCAAGGGTGGCTCCGCGCTGCTCGGCCCGAACGACATCGTCGGCGTCGGCCACTCGACGTTCCGGCTGGTCGGCGACCGGCTGGAAGAGTTCGTCGACACCGGTGAGGTCTCGTTCTCGGCCCGCCATCTGACGGTGACGGTCGACGGCGGCAAGCAGATCCTCAAGGACGTCTCCTTCGGCGTCCCGGAGAAGTCGCTCATCGCGGTCATCGGCCCGTCCGGATCCGGCAAGTCGACGCTCCTGAAGGCGCTCACGGGCTACCGCCCCGCCAACGAGGGCGACGTCCTCTACGACAACCGAAACCTGTACAAGCAGTTCGCCGAGCTGCGTCAGCGCATCGGTCTGGTCCCGCAGGACGACATCCTGCACAAGGAACTGACCGTCAAGAAGGCCCTCAAGTACGCGGCCAAGCTGCGCTTCCCCGCGGACACCACGACGCAGGAGCGCGACGCCCGTATCGACGAGGTGCTGCGCGAGCTCAAGCTCGACATCCACAAGGAGAAGAAGGTCACCTCCCTCTCCGGTGGCCAGCGCAAGCGCGTCTCGGTGGCCCTGGAGCTGCTGACCAAGCCGTCGCTGATCTTCCTGGACGAGCCGACCTCCGGCCTCGACCCGGGCATGGACCGCGATGTCATGCAGCTGCTGCGCGGCCTCGCCGACGACGGCCGTACGGTCCTCGTCGTCACGCACTCGGTGGCCGAGCTGGCCATCTGCGACAAGCTTCTGGTCATGGCGCCCGGCGGCTCGGTGGCCTATTTCGGTCCGCCCGAGGAGGCTCTGAACTTCTTCGGCTACGACACCTGGGCCGATGTCTTCTCCGCCTTCGAGAACTACCGCGACTACGACTGGGCGGGCCGCTGGAAGGGCTCGCAGCACTACCAGATGTACGCCGCGGACATCGACGCGGTGGCTCCGCAGTCCGTAGACATGCCGTCCGCCCAGGCGATGCGCCCGCCCAAGCCGCAGGGCTGGGGCTCACAGCTGATGACCCTGATCCGCCGCTACACGTCGGTGATCGCGTCCGACAAGGGCTTCCTGGCGCTGACGGTGATCCTGCCGGCGGTGCTCGGCGCGGTGAGCCTGCTCATCGAGCCCGACAAGACGCTGCTGGTCAACAAGCAGCTGGGTCCGAACGGCCTGCCCATCCCGAACAGCACGGCCGCCACGGTGCTGCTGATCCTCGCGGTCGGCGCCTGCTTCGCGGGTGCGGCCAACTCGGTCCGTGAGCTGATCAAGGAACGGGTCATCTACGAGCGGGAGCGCGCGACCGGTCTGTCGCGCTCCGCGTATCTGATGTCCAAGGTGATCGTCCTGGGCGTGATCACCATGCTCCAGGGTGCGCTGGTCGGCGCGATCGGCTTCATGAGCCGGACGATCCCCGACGAGGGCCTGATCCTCGGTGGCGCGGTCGCGGTGGAGCTCTCCCTGCCGATCATGGCGCTGGGCTTCACCTCGATGATGTTCGGCCTGGTCATCTCCTCGCTGGTGAAGACCGCCGAGAAGACCATGCCGCTGCTGGTCATGTTCGCGATCATCCAGGTCGTCTTCACCGGCTGCCTGTTCCCCCTGGCCGGGGCCCTGGGCGTCAACGAGTTCTCGTATCTGATGCCGTCGCGCTGGGCGGTCGGCGCCGCCGGCACCACGCTCGACTTCAACAAGATCAACCCGCACAACACGACCGACTCGGACCCGCTCTGGGACCACGAGGCGCTGACCTGGGCACTGGACATGGCCGCGCTGTTCGCGCTCGCCGCCGTCTGCGCCTTCCTCGTGGCGCGCTTCCTGCGCCGCCACGAGCCCGAGGTCATGCGCAAGTAGCCGGACCGTTCGACGAACACACGCGAAGGGCGGCTCCCCGTCGGGGGGCCGCCCTTTTCGGCGTACTCGTCAGAGGTCCGCGCAAACCTCAGTACGCGCTGTTGACGTTGTCGATCGAGCCGTACTTGTCGGCCGCGTAGTTGGCGGCGGCGGTGATGTTGGCGACCGGGTTGTACTGGCTCTTGGCCGTGCCGGCGACGTGGTACGCGTCGAAGGTCGGCTTGATGACCTGCAGCAGGCCGATGGACGGGACACCGTTGATGGCGTTGATGTCCCAGTTGTTGATGGCGTTCGGGTCGCCCGCGGACTCCCGGATGATGTTGCGGTGCAGGCCGTCGTACGTGCCCGGGATGCCGTGCTTCTTCATGATGTCCAGCGACTGGCGTATCCAGCCGTCCAGGTTGTTCGCGTAGGTCTTCGCGGCGGGCTTGACGGCGGCACGCTTGGCGGACCGGCTCGCGGCCTCCTTCGCCTTGCGGGCGTCCTCGGCCTTCTTCTTCGCGGCGGCCTCCGCGGCCTTCTTGGCGGCCGCGGCGTCGGCGGCCTTCTTCTTCGCGGCGGCGGCCTGGGCGTCGGCCAGCTGTCCGCTGAGACCGGCCGTGGCGGGCTTGAGCTGCTCGGCGGAGAAGGCGACCGGAGCGGCGGCGACCGAGTCGGCGCTGGCCTGCTGGGTGTTCCCCGGCACGACCGAGAAGGCGAGTGCGGCGGCGCCCAGCGTGGCGACACCGGCGATGGAGAGCTTGTGGGTCTTGGTCAGCGCGCGGCTATGACCAGGAGTGTTCTGCTGCTTGGGCATGGCTGATGGACCTCTTCGAATAGCGCGGAGGTCGCTCTCGGCCCGATGGGGACAAGGTGTTTCCGGGACAAGCGCCGTGGGTAAGAACCCGCGCCGCCGAGCGACCGATGGCCATTCTTAGCGGTCGCAATTTTCCGTGGCAAAGGTGTGACGTACGAAGCCGGGTAGTGGAGCCAGGAAGGGCAAATCGGGGCAGACTGACACGTCTGCCCCGCTCACCAGGAGTCCCTTTGTCTCCTAAGTCCCTTCGTACGTGATGTGCGTCCTATGTGCGGGCTCACACCGACCTCGGTCCGCTCTCACCGGCAGTTGCTTGAGCAATGCTCTGTGTGAGGGGCCTCCTCCGGGAGGATGAGGTGCACGTCGCCGAACTCGTGCCACAGGTAGCGCCCCCGCAGTGCCGCGTCGTACCCACGGTCGATGGCGGCCCGCCCCGCGACCGCCTCCAGCATCAGCAGATGCGAGGCCTCGGGCTCGTGCAGCCCGGTGAGCAGCCCGTCGACGACCCGCACCCCGCGCTCCGGGGTCACCACGAGGTCGGTCCAGCCCTCGGCGGCCCGCACCACCCCGTCGGCACCGGTCGCCGACTCCACCGCCCGTACGGCCGTGGTCCCCACCGCGACGACCCTCCCGTCTCCGGCCCTGGCCGCGTTGATCAGCCGCGCCGAGGTCTCCGGCACCGCGAAGCGCTCCGGATACGGCGGCTCGTGCGCCTCGGCCGAAGCGACCCCGGTGTGCAGCGTGACGGGCGCGAACTGCACACCCCGGCTCACCAGCGCCGCCACCAGCCGCGCGGTGAAGGGCCGAGCCGCGCTCGGCATCTCCGCGCTGCCCGCCCCGTCGGCGGCCGGCAGCGCGAACACCGTCTGGTACGCGGACAGCGGCTGGTCCCGCTCCGTATAGGAGTACCGAATGGGCCTCCCATGCCGACTCAGCAACCCCAGGACGTCGGCCTCCGCGCTGGGGACGTCAGCCCCCGGCCCCGGGCCATCCGGTTGCGACACCCGCCCGCCCGATTCCGAGAGCTGCCCGCCTGGTTCTGACACCCGTCCGCCCGGTTCCGACACCCGTCCCCACCACAGCCGCGGGCTCCGCCCCGTGAGGGGTTCCTCCAGGACGAGCCGTACGCCCCCGGGGAGACGCACCTCTGTCCCCGCGGGCCCACCCGCACGCGCGCGCGTGGTGCCCCTCCCGTCGGGATCCCGTACCTCCACGGCCCAGCGCCCGTCGTCGCCCCGCGTGGAGAAATGCACCACCACGCGCGCGTGCCCGATCCTCCCGTCCACCGCGGCAGCCAGCGTCGGTGACGTGTTCACGATGAGCAGGTCCCCGGCTCTCAGCAGAGACGGCAGCTCCGAGAACCCGTGATGCGACACTTCCGTACCGCGCGAGACGAGCAACCGCACCGCGTCACGGTCGAGCCCCTTGCCCCGCTGCTCGGCGGGCACCCGGGCCGACAGCTCCTCCGGCACCCGAAGGGCCGTCGTCATCGCTGCTCCAGCAGCGCCGGCGCCCCGAAACGCCCGCTGGCCGGACGCCGGTCGATCAGCCGCAGAAAGGCGGGCACGACACGGGCCGGCTCCGGCCGTGGATCCTCGTCGTCCGGCACGGCCGCCGCGTACAGATCGGTGCCCATGTCGCCCGGGTCGACCGCCCAGACCCGCAGCCCGGGCTCCTCCTCCCCGAGCACCGCCGACAGATGGTCCAGCGCCGCCTTCGAGGCCCCGTAGCCGCCCCAGGTCTCGTACGCCTCGGCCGCGGCGTCCGAGCTGACATCGATCACCGCGCCCGCGGGGGACTCCCGCAGCAGCGGCAGCGCCTCCTGGATCAGACCGAGCGGCGCGACCACGTTGACCTCCAGGGCCCGCCGCAGCCCGTCCAGGGCCAGTGCGTCGAGACGTACGAGCGGTTCGGCGCCCAGTGCGCTCGCGTTGTTCACCAGGAGATCGACACCACCGAGCTCCCGCGCCGCCGCCACCAGACCGGCCCGGTGAGCACCGTCCGTGACATCCCCGGGCAGCGCCTCGACCCGTGTCCCGTACTTGGCGAGGGCGGCTGCCGTCTCCTGGAGGACTCCCGCCGTTCTGGCGTCGAGCACCAGATCCCAGCCGCGCTCCGCCAGGGCCTCGGCGAGCGCGCGGCCCAGCCCCTTCGAAGCCCCCGTGATGATCGCTACCGGCATGACGTCCGTCCCCTCGTCCCTTGGCCGCCGCTCCCGGCGACTGCCTCCAACGTAGGAACCGGACCGCCCCCGCCGCCTCGTGCGCGGGCCGCAATGCGCAGGGGCCCTTCGCCCTAGGCCCAGCGGCCTAGAGAGGGGCGCCACAGGTCGGATACGCGCTGTCACACCCCGCCGGTACCGTGAGGTCATGAGCAAAGGACCCCGGTCGGGCCTGTCCGCGGTGAGCACCGCGCTGCTGGCCATGAGCCGCCACCTGGAGGTGCGCGACGTCCTCAAGACGATCGTCGCCTCGGCCCGCGAACTGCTCGACGCGGAGTACGCGGCTCTGGGGGTCCCGGACGACCACGGAGGCTTCGCCCAGTTCGTCGTCGACGGCGTCAGCGACGCCCAGTGGAAGGCCATCGGCCCGCTCCCGCGCCAGCACGGCATCCTCGCCGCGATGCTGCACGAGGCCCGCCCCGAGCGCCTCGCCGACGTGCGCGAGGACCCCCGCTTCGAGGGCTGGCCCTCCGCCCACCCCGACATGTCCGACTTCCTGGGCCTGCCCATCCGGGACGGCGACGAGATCATGGGCGCCCTGTTCCTGGCGAACAAGCTGCGCCCTGCGGAGGGAAACCCTCCACACTCCCAGAGCCCCGAGGCGGAAGGCGGTTGCGGCTTCACCAAGGACGACGAGGAACTCCTCACCATCCTCGCCCAGCACGCCGCGATCGCCCTCACGAACGCCCGGCTGTACGAGCGCAGCCGCGAGCTCACCATCGCCGAGGAGCGCTCCCGCCTCGCCCACGAACTGCATGACGCCGTCAGCCAGAAGCTGTTCTCCCTGCGCCTCACCGCCCAGGCCGCCGCCGCCCTGGTCGACCGCGACCCGGCCCGCGCCAAGGGCGAACTCCAGCAGGTGGCCGCCCTCGCCGCCGAGGCCGCCGACGAACTGCGCGCTGCCGTCGTCGAGTTGCGCCCCGCGGCACTCGACGAGGACGGACTGGTCGCCACGCTGCGCACCCAGATACAGGTCCTCGACCGCGCCCACTCCGCACGCGTGACCTTCGACAGCTGCGGTGTCCGCGCACTGCCCGCGGCCCAGGAGGAGGCCATGCTGCGCGTCGCCCAGGAGGCGCTGCACAACGCGCTGCGGCACTCCGGCGCCGCCCGCGTCGACGTCACCCTGGAGCGGCACGGACCTGGCGCAGTCCTGCGCGTCACCGACGACGGCAGCGGATTCGAACCCAGGGCGACGCGCCGCGCGGGACGCCACCTCGGCCTGGTGTCCATGCGCGACCGGACCAACGGCGTCGCAGGCACGCTCACCGTGGAATCGGCGCCCGGAAAGGGCACCACGATCGAAATGGAGGTCCCTGGTGGCTGACGCAATCAAGGTGCTGCTCGTCGACGACCACCAAGTGGTCCGCCGGGGCCTGCGCACCTTCCTCGAAGTACAGGACGACATCGAGGTCGTGGGAGAGGCGTCCGACGGCGCCGAAGGAGTCGCCCGCGCCGAGGAGTTGAAGCCCGACGTCGTCCTCATGGACGTCAAGATGCCGGGCATGGACGGCGTGGAGGCCCTGCGCAGGCTCCGCGGACTCGACAACCCCGCGCGCGTGCTCATCGTCACCAGCTTCACCGAGCAGCGCACGGTGATCCCGGCCCTGCGCGCGGGCGCCGCCGGGTACGTCTACAAGGACGTGGATCCCGACGCCCTCGCCGGAGCCATCCGCTCGGTCCACGCCGGACACATCCTGCTCCAGCCCGAGGTGGCCGGCGCGCTGCTGTCCCAGGAGGAGACCAACTACGGACAGGGGAGAGGCAGTTCACTCACCGAGCGGGAGCGCGAGGTGCTCGGCCTGATCGCCGACGGCCGCTCCAACCGCGAGATCGCCCGCGCCCTCGTCCTCTCCGAGAAGACCGTCAAGACGCACGTCTCGAACATCCTGATGAAACTCGACCTCGCCGACCGAACACAGGCCGCCCTGTGGGCCGTACGCCATGGTGTGGCCGGCTGATGACCTGCTGATCCGCCCAATGGCGGCCTTCCGGACAGCACTACGGACGGCAACACGGAGGGTTCCGTTCCGGACTGAGATTCATACCGTCGTGGGAATGTCCCCCGGATGGCGCATCCTTCCGGGATCTCCGCCGTTCTCCAGTGCGTGCTGCGGCGCTTTGCCGCAGTGGTTCACAAGGAGAGGGCTCAAAGAAGTGAAGAACCTGAAGAAGGCCGCAGCCGTCACGATGGTGGCCGGTGGCCTGGTTGCCGCCGGTGCCGGTTTCGCCTCCGCCACCGATGCGCACGCCGACGGCAAGGCCATCGGCTCGCCGGGCGTCGCCTCGGGCAACCTCGTCCAGGTCCCGGTCCACGTCCCGGTGAACGCGGTCGGCAACACCGTGAACGTTGTCGGCATCCTGAACCCGGCGTTCGGCAACGACGGCTTCAACGGCTGACGTTCGCACCTCGGGTCACCACTGACCACCGGCCTTCCAGGCAAGCCTGGGGGGCCGGTCCGCTTTCCGGCCCACCCGATCCCATGGTTCGCCGGTGGCCGAGCGCGAGGTTCCCCGCACTCCTAAAGGCGGGCCCGGTCTTTTAGGGGCGCGGGGAACTGCGCACTCAGCCACGACTCACCCGCAGCCGCCGAACAACACTCCCCGCGGAGTCAGTGGGCGCAGCTCAGCGAGCCCCGCGTTCCCGCTCCTCCACAAACGCGTTGAACGCCGCCACCTGAGCCCGCCGAGCCGTCCGCTCGACCGGCCGCAGCGCCTCGGAGCGCGCGGCCATCTCGGACGCGCTCACAGCCCCACCGTGCCCGTTCTCGACGGCGACGGAGATGAGCAGCCCGACCCGCTGGGCCAGCTCCAACACCCGTACCGCACGCGGCGGATACCCGGGGGCGAGCACCTCACGCCCCCGCTCGGCCCGAGCCCGGTACGCGTCGATCGCCGCCTCGGCGACCGGACCGGACCCGGCGACATCGAGCCGCGACAACAGCTCCGTGGCATCGCGCAGCGCCTCCGCGAGCTCCCGCTCCGCCTCGCCGAGGGACGGCACATCGGCCGGCGGCGCCTCCCGCACGGGCAGACAGTGCCAGACGACCTCCACATGAACATCACCCTCGGGCCCGGCCTCGTACACCTCCGGTACGAGCCCCAGCGCGGCCCCGTGACAGACCACCGCCTCCTCGGCATCGAGGGCGCGGGCATTGAAGTCGGGCGGTCCGCTCAACCCGAGCGGATGCCCGGGCGCGGGCAGCGCGACCCGCAGACCGGTCACCCCGAGCGTGCGCAGCCGCCCGAGGGCGAGGGTGAGTCCGACGGGCGCGGTCTCACCGGGCAGCCCCTCGACCCGGTGCACCGCGTCCTCGCCGACGATGGCGACGACCGCGTCGTCCGGAGAGGCAAAACCGGCCAACAGGGCATTTCCCCATGCCGCCAGCCGTCCTGAGCGTGGTTCCGAATGCATGGCTCCCACCCTAAGGACCGGCCGATGGATTGGACGGGTCGACCGGTGGCGTAGGTTTTCCCTGGGGGCTGCGTCCACAGACGTCAGCGACGGCCGAGACTGCAATGGGAGACAGCGCGCTCATGAGCGATGTTCTGGAGCTTGAGGACGTATCCGTGGTCCGAGAGGGCCGGGCTCTGGTGGACCAGGTCTCCTGGTCGGTCAAGGAAGGCGAGCGCTGGGTCATCCTCGGTCCCAACGGCGCCGGAAAAACGACCCTTCTGAACCTCGCCTCCAGCTACCTCTACCCCAGCCAGGGCACCGCCACCATCCTCGGCGAGACCCTCGGCAAGGTCGACGTCTTCGAGCTGCGCCCGCGCATCGGCATGGCCGGCATCGCCATGGCGGAGAAGCTCCCCAAGCGCCAGACCGTCCTGCAGACGGTCCTCACCGCCGCCTACGGCATGACGGCCGGCTGGCACGAGGACTACGAGGACGTCGACGAGCAGCGCGCCCGCGCCTTCCTCGACCGCCTCGGCATGACCGAGTTCGTCGACCGCAAGTTCGGCACGCTCTCCGAGGGCGAGCGCAAGCGCACCCTCATCGCCCGCGCGCTGATGACCGACCCCGAGCTCCTCCTCCTCGACGAGCCCGCCGCCGGTCTCGACCTCGGTGGCCGCGAGGACCTCGTACGCCGCCTCGGCCGCCTCGCCCGCGACCCGATCGCCCCCTCCATGCTCATGGTCACGCACCACGTCGAGGAGATCGCCCCGGGCTTCACCCATGTCCTGATGATCCGTCAGGGCAAGGTGCTCGCCGCCGGCCCCCTGGAGCTCGAACTCACCTCGCGCAACCTGTCGTTGTGCTTCGGCCTCCCGCTCGTCGTCGAACAGATCGGTGAGCGCTGGACCGCGCAGGGCCTGCCGATGTCCTGACACCCAGGAACACCTGCCCCAACTTGATCGGCGCCCTGTCGGGGACAGGACCCGCGGACCTACCATGACCACGTGGACGACATCGACGCATGGGTGTGGTGGCTGATCGCCGCGGTCGGGCTCGGAATCCCGCTCGTCGTGACCGCGATGCCGGAGTTCGGAATGCTCGCCGTCGGCGCCGTCGCGGGCGCCGTGACCGCGGGGCTCGGAGGCGGTGTGGTCCTCCAGGTAGTGGTCTTCGCCGCCGTCTCGGTGGCGCTCATCGCGGTCGTACGCCCCGTCGCCGCCCGACATCGCTCCCAACGGCCCCAACTCGCCACAGGAATCGACGCCTTGAAGGGCAAACAGGCCGTCGTCCTGGAGAGAGTCGACGGTTCGGGTGGCCGGATCAAGCTCGCCGGAGAGGTCTGGTCCGCGCGCGCCCTCGACACCGGACGCGCCTACGAAGTAGGCCAAGAGGTGGACGTCGTGGAGATCGAAGGGGCCACGGCCATCGTCATGTGACTCCGTGGCGTCCAGTGAACGGAACGTCGCACGTGGCGAGTTGTGGTCTGACACACTCGTCCAGCAAGATCTTCGACAATCACAAGATCTTCCGGAAGCACCTAGGCGGAGAAGGGTACGGGGACCACGATGGAACCGATCATCATCGTCCTGATCATTCTGGTGGTGTTGGTCTTCATCGCATTGATCAAGACCATCCAGGTGATCCCACAGGCCAGCGCGGCCATCGTCGAGCGGTTCGGCCGCTACACGCGCACGCTCAACGCCGGCCTCAACATCGTCGTCCCGTTCATCGACTCCATCCGCAACCGCATCGACCTCCGTGAACAGGTCGTTCCGTTCCCGCCCCAGCCGGTGATCACCCAGGACAACCTGGTCGTGAACATCGACACCGTCATCTACTACCAGGTGACCGACGCCCGCGCCGCCACGTACGAGGTCGCCAGCTACATCCAGGCGATCGAGCAGCTCACCGTCACCACGCTCCGCAACATCATCGGTGGCATGGACCTGGAGCGGACCCTGACCTCCCGCGAGGAGATCAACGCGGCCCTGCGCGGCGTCCTCGACGAGGCCACCGGCAAGTGGGGCATCCGCGTCAACCGCGTCGAGCTCAAGGCCATCGAGCCGCCCACCTCCATCCAGGACTCGATGGAGAAGCAGATGCGCGCCGACCGTGACAAGCGCGCCGCGATCCTGACCGCCGAAGGTATCCGCCAGTCGCAGATCCTCACCGCCGAGGGTGAGAAGCAGTCCGCGATCCTGCGCGCCGAAGGTGAGGCAAGGGCCGCCGCACTGCGCGCCGAGGGCGAGGCCCAGGCCATCCGTACGGTCTTCGAGTCCATCCACGCCGGAGACGCGGACCAGAAGCTCCTCGCCTACCAGTACCTCCAGATGCTCCCGAAGATCGCCGAAGGCGACGCCAACAAGCTCTGGATCGTCCCCAGCGAGATCGGCGACGCCCTCAAGGGCCTCAGCGGCGCCATGGGCAACTTCGGCCCGATGGGCGGCATGGGCGGAGGCGGCGGCCAGGGCAACCAGCCCACAGAACGCCGAGAAAAGCCGTCGGTCACCGACTGACCAGCACACAAGAGGGGGCTCGCGTCACAGGACGCGAGCCCCCTTTCTTGTTCCGGGCCGCGGGAGCAGCCAGTCTTCCTTGAGGCGCGAGGAACGGCCTGCTGGGGCGCGGGGAACGGCGCATCTTTTAGGGGCGCGGGGAACTGCGCAATCTTTTAAGGGGCGCGGGGAACTGCGCACCGAGCCACGACCCACCCGCACCCACCAACGAACCCGCACACCCCGGCCAGGGCGAAGCGCCTACGCCGCCGGCTGCGCAAGCCACTCAGGCAAAGCCTCAAGATCATCGCGCCCCAGCGCGAGCAACATCGCATCGGCAGGCGTCGGCTCGAACGGCTGCCGCAACAGCGGCATCCCCGCCTGATCCGGCGTACGCGCGGCCTTGCGGTGGTTGTCCTCCGCGCACGAGGCAACCGTGTTCAGCCAGGAGTCCTGACCACCCTGCGCCCGAGGCACGACATGGTCCACGGTCGTCGCCCGACGACCGCAGTACGCGCACCTGTGCCGGTCACGCACCAGCACACCCCGCCTCGACCACGGCGCTTGTCTTCGGAACGGCACCCGTACATAGCGGCACAGCCTGATCACCCGGGGCGCCGGTATATCGAGCGCGGCTCCGCGCATACGCAGTTCGGGGTGGGCCTGCTCGACAACGGCCTTGTCCTGCAGCACCAGAACGACGGCCCGATTCAACGTCACCGTCGACAGCGGCTCAAAGCTCGCATTCAGCACCAGCGTGTCCCGCATCAAGCCCACCTCCCATGCGCACCGGCCCACCGCCTGGCGGGCTTGGATCAACTCTGGCCGGGCACGCCGAGATGGACAACGCAATAAAAACTGCCCGCCCCTGATCAATTCCATGACCAGGGGCGGGCAAACGTTCAGTGAACGCTCAGCTGTCCGCGGGAGCCGCGTACTCGGCGATGACCTGCGCCCTCGCCAGCGTGTGGAACCGGAGATTGAAGCCCACGACAGCCGGGGAGGCGTCCGAGTCGGGACCGAGCTTCTCCTGGTCCACCGCGTACACCGTGAACACGTACCGGTGCGCCGGGTCCCCGGCAGGCGGCGCGGCGCCGCCGAAGTCCTTCGACCCGTAGTCGTTGCGCGCCTGCACGGCGCCCTCGGGCAGACCCTCGAACTTCCCCGTGCCGGCGCCCGTCGGCAGTTCCGCCACCGAGGCCGGAATGTCGAACACGACCCAGTGCCAGAAGCCGCTCCCCGTAGGGGCGTCCGGGTCGAAGCACGTCACGGCGAAACTCTTGGTCTCCGGCGGGAAGCCGTCCCAGCGCAGCTGCGGCGAAATGTTCCCGGCCGCGTAGACCTGAGCGTCCTTCAGCGTCGCGCCCGGCTCGACGTCCTCACTCGTGACCGTGAACGACGGCACGACGGGATGGAAGTCATGGGGAAGCGGCGCCCTCTTGGGCTCGGTCACCTCGGCACCTCCTGATCGGTTCCTGATCCTTGGAAACTCTCGCCCCGAGCCTAGAACCAGTTCCGCTTGCTACCGACCTCGGACAGCCACTGGTTGAGATAGGCGGTCCAGTCGGTCCCCTGGAAGTCGTTGAGCCCCACCTTGAAGGAGCGGAACGTGTCGCTGCCCTCACTGAAGAGACCCGGCTTCTTGTCCATCTCCAGTACGACGTCCATCTCACGGTCGTCCGCGACGAAGCTGAGCTCGACCTGGTTGAGACCGCGGTACTGCTGCGGCGGGAAGAACTCGATCTCCTGGTAGAAGGGCAGCTTCTGCCGCGTACCCCGGATGTGGCCGCGCTCCAGGTCCGCGTTCTTGAAGCGGAAGCCCAGCTGGATGAACGCGTCCAGCAGCGCCTGCTGCGCCGGCAGCGGGTGCACGCTGATCGGGTCCAGGTCACCGGAGTCCACCGCGCGCGCGATCTCCAGCTCCGTGGTCACACCGACGTTCATCCCGCGCAGCGGCTGCCCGGAGATGGTCGTGATCGGCGTCTCCCACGGGATCTCGAGCCCGAACGGCACCGCGTGCACTCCGCCCGCCTGCAGCTCGAAGGCACCACCGAGCCGCAGCTTCGTGAACTCGACGTCCTGCTTGTACTCCTGGTCGTCATGGCCCTCGACCTCGACCCGGGCCTGGAGACCGACCGACAGACCCTCGATCGCCTGGTTCACGGACCCGCCCTGGATCCGCACCTCACCCTGGACGACGCCGCCGGGTACGACGTTGACCTCGGTCAGCACCGTCTCGACCGAAGCCCCACCGGCCCCCAGGCTCGCGAGCAGCCGCTTGAACCCCATGTCTTTTCCTCCTCGGGCAACGCCCCGTTGTTGTTCTGTCCGGATCGGATCCTTGATCCATACAAACGCGATCCAGCCGTGTCCGGTTCCGCGCACTCACCCTGGCAAGACGCACGCTCCCTGACCACCCCGTACGCAGTCACACCTCTGTACTACGCTCGTACGCCATGATCGCGGCCCCTGACCGTACGCCCCTCACCCGGGAGTTCTTCGACCGACCCGTACTGGAGGTCGCCCCCGACCTTCTGGGGCGCGTGCTCGTACGCACCACCCCGGACGGTCCGATCGAACTCCGCCTCACGGAGGTCGAGGCGTACGACGGTCCGAACGATCCCGGCTCCCACGCCTATCGCGGCCGCACGGCCCGCAACGGCGTGATGTTCGGTCCGCCCGGGTACGTCTACGTCTACTTCACCTACGGCATGTGGCACTGCATGAACCTGGTGTGCGGCCCGGAGGACAGGGCGAGCGCGGTCCTGCTCCGCGCCGGCGAGATCACCGAGGGCGCCGAACTGGCTCGCAAACGTCGACTTTCGGCCCGAAATGACAGAGAACTGGCCAAAGGCCCGGCCCGCCTGGCCACGGCCCTGGGGATCGACCGGGCCCTCGACGGTACGGACGCGTGCGCCACCGAGGGTTCACCCCTGAGCCTTCTCACGGGCACCCCGGTGCCCTCCGACCAGGTACGCAACGGTCCACGCACCGGTGTGTCCGGCGACGGGGGAGTCCACCCGTGGCGCTTCTGGGCCGACAACGACCCGACGGTGAGCCCTTATCGGGCCCACACCCCCCGCCGTCGCCGAACTTGACTCTCCCCTGGGGGGTCCGTAATGTAGCCCGAGCCGCTGAACCGGGTACGGCGTTCAGTCAGCAGTCGGAAGCGGCCAACCCACTACCTACGACTTCCTCTGAGCGAGGGCGAATTCGGCGTGCCTGCATGCCTGAATTCAAGCTTGCGGAACTCGATTATGAGTTGCTGAGGGAATCGGCTAACGTAGTGAATGTCGAAAGGCCGCGAGGCCAAAAGGCAAATCCCACCGACTGGGAATCACGGCCCGAAAGGGTCTGATAGAGTCGGAAACGCAAGACCGAAGGGAAGCCCGGAGGAAAGCCCGAGAGGGTGAGTACAAAGGAAGCGTCCGTTCCTTGAGAACTCAACAGCGTGCCAAAAATCAACGCCAGATATGTTGATACCCCGTCCATCACTTCTTGTGGTGGGTGGAGGTTCCTTTGAAAAAGTCCTGCCGGGCATTGTTCCGGCAGGCGCACAGCGAGGACGCTGTGAACGACCGGGCTTATTCCGCCCGGTTGTTCCGCTCTCGTGGTGTCATCCCGATTACGGGAATACATTCACGGAGAGTTTGATCCTGGCTCAGGACGAACGCTGGCGGCGTGCTTAACACATGCAAGTCGAACGATGAAGCCCTTCGGGGTGGATTAGTGGCGAACGGGTGAGTAACACGTGGGCAATCTGCCCTTCACTCTGGGACAAGCCCTGGAAACGGGGTCTAATACCGGATAACACTCGCCGAGGCATCTCGGTGGGTTGAAAGCTCCGGCGGTGAAGGATGAGCCCGCGGCCTATCAGCTTGTTGGTGAGGTAGAAGCTCACCAAGGCGACGACGGGTAGCCGGCCTGAGAGGGCGACCGGCCACACTGGGACTGAGACACGGCCCAGACTCCTACGGGAGGCAGCAGTGGGGAATATTGCACAATGGGCGAAAGCCTGATGCAGCGACGCCGCGTGAGGGATGACGGCCTTCGGGTTGTAAACCTCTTTCAGCAGGGAAGAAGCGAAAGTGACGGTACCTGCAGAAGAAGCGCCGGCTAACTACGTGCCAGCAGCCGCGGTAATACGTAGGGCGCAAGCGTTGTCCGGAATTATTGGGCGTAAAGAGCTCGTAGGCGGTCTGTCACGTCGGATGTGAAAGCCCGGGGCTTAACCCCGGGTCTGCATTCGATACGGGCAGACTAGAGTGTGGTAGGGGAGATCGGAATTCCTGGTGTAGCGGTGAAATGCGCAGATATCAGGAGGAACACCGGTGGCGAAGGCGGATCTCTGGGCCATTACTGACGCTGAGGAGCGAAAGCGTGGGGAGCGAACAGGATTAGATACCCTGGTAGTCCACGCCGTAAACGGTGGGAACTAGGTGTTGGCGACATTCCACGTCGTCGGTGCCGCAGCTAACGCATTAAGTTCCCCGCCTGGGGAGTACGGCCGCAAGGCTAAAACTCAAAGGAATTGACGGGGGCCCGCACAAGCAGCGGAGCATGTGGCTTAATTCGACGCAACGCGAAGAACCTTACCAAGGCTTGACATCGCCCGGAAAGCATCAGAGATGGTGCCCCCCTTGTGGTCGGGTGACAGGTGGTGCATGGCTGTCGTCAGCTCGTGTCGTGAGATGTTGGGTTAAGTCCCGCAACGAGCGCAACCCTTGTTCTGTGTTGCCAGCATGCCCTTCGGGGTGATGGGGACTCACAGGAGACTGCCGGGGTCAACTCGGAGGAAGGTGGGGACGACGTCAAGTCATCATGCCCCTTATGTCTTGGGCTGCACACGTGCTACAATGGCAGGTACAATGAGCTGCGATGTCGCAAGGCGGAGCGAATCTCAAAAAGCCTGTCTCAGTTCGGATTGGGGTCTGCAACTCGACCCCATGAAGTCGGAGTTGCTAGTAATCGCAGATCAGCATTGCTGCGGTGAATACGTTCCCGGGCCTTGTACACACCGCCCGTCACGTCACGAAAGTCGGTAACACCCGAAGCCGGTGGCCCAACCCCCTTGTGGGGAGGGAGCTGTCGAAGGTGGGACTGGCGATTGGGACGAAGTCGTAACAAGGTAGCCGTACCGGAAGGTGCGGCTGGATCACCTCCTTTCTAAGGAGCACTTCTTACTCGGTTCGCCGGGTCAGAGGCCAGTACATCGGCGAATGTCTGATGCTGGTTGCTCATGGGTGGAACGTTGATTATTCGGCACTCTCAGTCATCTCGGGCTGCAAGTACTGTCCCTTTGGGGCGTGGAAAGCTGATCACGAGTGGCGAGGGTGTTGGGCACGCTGTTGGGTGTCTGAGGGTACGGACCTTGTGTCTGGATCTTCAGTGCCGGCCCCAGTGCACTCGGACTACTGGTTCGGGGTGATGGGTGGTTGGTCGTTGTTTGAGAACTGCACAGTGGACGCGAGCATCTGTGGCCAAGTTTTTAAGGGCGCACGGTGGATGCCTTGGTACCAGGAACCGATGAAGGACGTGGGAGGCCACGATAGTCCCCGGGGAGCCGTCAACCAGGCTTTGATCCGGGGGTTTCCGAATGGGGAAACCCGGCAGTCGTCATGGGCTGTCACCCACATCTGAACACATAGGGTGTGTGGAGGGAACGCGGGGAAGTGAAACATCTCAGTACCCGCAGGAAGAGAAAACAACCGTGATTCCGGGAGTAGTGGCGAGCGAAACCGGATGAGGCCAAACCGTATACGTGTGAGACCCGGCAGGGGTTGCGTGTACGGGGTTGTGGGATCTCTCTTTCACAGTCTGCCGGCTGTGAGACGAGTCAGAAACCGTTGGTGTAGGCGAAGGACATGCGAAAGGTCCGGCGTAGAGGGTAAGACCCCCGTAGTCGAAACATCAACGGCTCGTTTGAGAGACACCCAAGTAGCACGGGGCCCGAGAAATCCCGTGTGAATCTGGCGGGACCACCCGCTAAGCCTAAATATTCCCTGGTGACCGATAGCGGATAGTACCGTGAGGGAATGGTGAAAAGTACCGCGGGAGCGGAGTGAAATAGTACCTGAAACCGTGTGCCTACAAGCCGTGGGAGCGTCGCTCATCAAGTTTACTTGGTGGGTCGTGACTGCGTGCCTTTTGAAGAATGAGCCTGCGAGTTTGCGGTGTGTTGCGAGGTTAACCCGTGTGGGGAAGCCGTAGCGAAAGCGAGTCCGAATAGGGCGGTTTAGTAGCGCGCTCAAGACCCGAAGCGGAGTGATCTAGCCATGGGCAGGTTGAAGCGGCTGTAAGAGGTCGTGGAGGACCGAACCCACCAGGGTTGAAAACCTGGGGGATGACCTGTGGTTAGGGGTGAAAGGCCAATCAAACTCCGTGATAGCTGGTTCTCCCCGAAATGCATTTAGGTGCAGCGTCGTGTGTTTCTTGCCGGAGGTAGAGCACTGGATAGGCGATGGGCCCTACCGGGTTACTGACCTTAGCCAAACTCCGAATGCCGGTAAGTGAGAGCACGGCAGTGAGACTGTGGGGGATAAGCTCCATGGTCGAGAGGGAAACAGCCCAGAGCATCGACTAAGGCCCCTAAGCGTACGCTAAGTGGGAAAGGATGTGGAGTCGCAGAGACAACCAGGAGGTTGGCTTAGAAGCAGCCACCCTTGAAAGAGTGCGTAATAGCTCACTGGTCTAGTGATTCCGCGCCGACAATGTAGCGGGGCTCAAGCGTACCGCCGAAGTCGTGTCATTTCAGCATTGAGGGCCAACGCCCGCTGGGATGGGTAGGGGAGCGTCGTGTGCCGGGTGAAGCCGCAGCGGAAGCTAGTGGTGGACGGTTCACGAGTGAGAATGCAGGCATGAGTAGCGATACACACGTGAGAAACGTGTGCGCCGATTGACTAAGGGTTCCTGGGTCAAGCTGATCTGCCCAGGGTAAGTCGGGACCTAAGGCGAGGCCGACAGGCGTAGTCGATGGATAACCGGTTGATATTCCGGTACCCGCTGTGAAGCGTCAAACATTGAACCAGGCGATGCTAAGTCCGTGAAGCCGCCCTGGAGCCTTCGGGCAAAGGGGAGTGGTGGAGCCGACGGACCAGACCTGTAGTAGGTGAGTGATGGGGTGACGCAGGAAGGTAGTCCAGCCCGGGCGGTGGTTGTCCCGGGGTAAGGGTGTAGGCCGTGTGATAGGTAAATCCGTCGCACATCAAGGCTGAGACCTGATGCCGAGCCGATTGTGGTGAAGTGGATGATCCTATGCTGTCGAGAAAAGCCTCTAGCGAGTTTCATGGCGGCCCGTACCCTAAACCGACTCAGGTGGTCAGGTAGAGAATACCGAGGCGTTCGGGTGAACTATGGTTAAGGAACTCGGCAAAATGCCCCCGTAACTTCGGGAGAAGGGGGGCCATCACCGGTGATAGCACTTGCTGCTTGAGCTGGGGGTGGCCGCAGAGACCAGCGAGAAGCGACTGTTTACTAAAAACACAGGTCCGTGCGAAGCCGTAAGGCGATGTATACGGACTGACGCCTGCCCGGTGCTGGAACGTTAAGGGGACCGGTTAGTGCACTTTCGGGTGTGCGAAGCTGAGAACTTAAGCGCCAGTAAACGGCGGTGGTAACTATAACCATCCTAAGGTAGCGAAATTCCTTGTCGGGTAAGTTCCGACCTGCACGAATGGCGTAACGACTTCTCGACTGTCTCAACCATAGGCCCGGTGAAATTGCACTACGAGTAAAGATGCTCGTTTCGCGCAGCAGGACGGAAAGACCCCGGGACCTTTACTACAGTTTGATATTGGTGTTCGGTTCGGCTTGTGTAGGATAGCTGGGAGACTTTGAAGCGGGCACGCCAGTGTCTGTGGAGTCGTCGTTGAAATACCAGTCTGGTCGTGCTGGATGTCTAACCTGGGTCCGTGATCCGGATCAGGGACAGTGTCTGATGGGTAGTTTAACTGGGGCGGTTGCCTCCTAAAGAGTAACGGAGGCGCCCAAAGGTTCCCTCAGCCTGGTTGGCAATCAGGTGTTGAGTGTAAGTGCACAAGGGAGCTTGACTGTGAGACCGACGGGTCGAGCAGGGACGAAAGTCGGGACTAGTGATCCGGCGGTGGCTTGTGGAAGCGCCGTCGCTCAACGGATAAAAGGTACCCCGGGGATAACAGGCTGATCTTCCCCAAGAGTCCATATCGACGGGATGGTTTGGCACCTCGATGTCGGCTCGTCGCATCCTGGGGCTGGAGTCGGTCCCAAGGGTTGGGCTGTTCGCCCATTAAAGCGGTACGCGAGCTGGGTTTAGAACGTCGTGAGACAGTTCGGTCCCTATCCGCTGTGCGCGTAGGAATATTGAGAAGGGCTGTCCCTAGTACGAGAGGACCGGGACGGACGAACCTCTGGTGTGCCAGTTGTCCTGCCAAGGGCATGGCTGGTTGGCTACGTTCGGGAGGGATAACCGCTGAAAGCATCTAAGCGGGAAGCCTGCTTCGAGATGAGTATTCCCACCAACTAGATTGGTTAAGGCTCCCAGTAGACGACTGGGTTGATAGGCCGGATGTGGAAGCCTCGTAAGGGGTGAAGCTGACTGGTACTAATAGGCCGAGGGCTTGTCCTCAGTTGCTCGCGTCCACTGTGTTAGTTCTGAGACAACGAACAGTTGTCGGCTTTTGAGCAGAACACCCAACTGAAAAGTGTGCTTGTTCGCTCGAAACCATTAGGGTTTCGGTGGCCATAGCGTGAGGGAAACGCCCGGTTACATTCCGAACCCGGAAGCTAAGCCTCACAGCGCCGATGGTACTGCAGGGGGGACCCTGTGGGAGAGTAGGACGCCGCCGAACAATATTTGGAGGACCTCTGGTCCCAGCGACTCGCTGGGACCAGAGGTCCTTTTTTGTTTTCCGAAGCGCGCTGGGTACCCGGCTGCGCGAGAATGACTTGCGGTACCGATGACAGGAGTCACCCATGTCCACCAACTCTCCCGACGAGCGACCGGAGCGCGACCAGCGACGCCGGGACAGTGGTGACCGGGGCGGGTACCGAGGGGGTCCGCGTCGCGACAACGACCGTGGCGGGAACGGTCGGCGTGACGACCGTCGCGATGACAACCGCGGCGCCGGCAGCAGTGGTGGCGGCGACCGTGGTGGCTTCCGCCGTGATGACAACCGTGGTGGTAGCGGCAGCGGTGGTAGCAGTGACCGTGGCGGCTTCCGTCGCGACGACAACCGCGGTGGCGGCAGTGGCGGCGGATTCCGCGGGCGCGACGACCGTGACCGTGGTGCTCGTCCGTCGTTCCGTCGTGATGACCGTCCCAGTGGGCCGAGCCGTGACGACCGTGACCGCGGTGGGTTCCGTCGGGACGATGACCGTGGTGGCCGTCCGGCGTTCCGCCGTGACGACGAGCGGGGCGGCCCGCGTCGCGACGACAACCGCAGCGGCAGTGGCGGCAGCGATCGTGGCGGCTTCCGTCGGGACGACAACCGCAGTGGTAGCAGCGGCGGCGATCGCGGTGGTTTCCGCCGTGACGACAGCCGTGGCGCCAGCAGCAGTGGTGGCGGTGACCGTGGCGGCTTCCGCCGTGACGACAACCGCGGTGGTAGCAGTGATCGTGGCGGATTCCGTCGCGATGACAGCCGTGGTGGCCCTCGGCGTGATGGTGACCGTCCGCCCTTCCGGCGTGACGACCGTCGTGATGACAACCGTAGCGGCAGCAGCAGTGGCGGCGACCGTGGTGGCTTCCGGCGTGACGACAACCGCGGTGGCGGTGGCGACCGTGGCGGGTTCAGGCGCGATGGTGATCGTCCGGCGTTCCGCCGTGACGACCGTCGGGATGACGACCGTGGTGGTCGTCCGCCGTTCCGGCGTGATGACCGTCCCAGTGGGCCGAGCCGTGACGACCGTGACCGCGGTGGGTTCCGTCGGGACGATGACCGTGGAGGACGTCCGGCGTTCCGCCGTGACGACGAGCGAGGCGCCCCGCGTCGCGACGACAACCGCAGCGGTGGCGGCGATCGCGGTGGCTTCCGCCGTGACGACCGTCGCGATGACAACCGTGGCGCCGGCAGCAGTGGTGGCGGCGACCGTGGTGGCTTCCGTCGCGACGACCGCAGGGACGACCGTCGCGACGGTGACCGTACCGGTTACGTCCGTCGGGATGATCGGCGTGACGACCGCCGTGATGACAACCGTGGCGGCGGCAGCAGCAGTGGCGGTGACCGTGGCGGCTTCCGTCGGGACGACAACCGCGCTGGTGGTGGCGGTGGCGGGTTCCGTGGGCGGGATGACCGTGGTGGGCGAGGCGGCGACGACCGTCGTGGCGGACCGCGTCGCGATGACAGCCGTGGCCGTCCCGCCGGCGGTGGCGGCGGGTTCCGCGGGCGGGACGACCGTGGTGGACGGGGCGGCGACGACCGTCGTGGCGGCGGGCGCTTCCGTGACGAGCGGGACCGCGACCGTGAGCCGATCAAGCGGCTGCCGATCCCGGACGACGTCACGGGCGAGGAGATCGACAAGGACGTAAAGCAGGAGCTGCAGAGCCTGCCCAAGGGGCTCGCCGAGGACGTCTCCCGGAACCTGGTGATGGTGGCCAGGCTCATCGACGAGGACCCCGAGGGGGCGTACGGCTACTCCAGGGTCGCGCTGCGGCTGGCGTCGCGTGTCGCCGCCGTGCGCGAGGCGGCCGGCTTCGCCGCGTACGCGAGCCAGAAGTACAGCGAGGCGCTCGCCGAGTTCCGGGCCGCGCGGCGCATGACCGGCAACGTGGACCTGTGGCCCGTCATGGCGGACTGCGAGCGCGGTCTCGGGCGGCCCGAGAAGGCGCTCGACATGGCCGGGGCCCCCGAGGTTCAGAAGCTAGACAAGGCCGGCCAGGTCGAGATGCGGCTCGTGGCGGCCGGTGCGCGGCGGGACATGGACCAGCTCGACGCGGCCATCGTCACGCTGCAGAGCCCCGAGCTCGCCTCCAACTCGGTGCAGCCCTGGACCGCGCGGCTGCGTTACGCGTACGCCGACGCGCTGCTCGCGGCCGGGCGTGAGGGCGAGGCGCGTGAGTGGTTCGCCAAGGCCGTCGAGTCCGACAAGGACGGCAGCACGGACGCCTCGGACCGGCTCGCCGAGCTGGACGGTGTGGAGTTCGTCGACGCCCTCGTCGAAGACGACGGCGACACCGACACCGATAGCGACAGCGACGGGGATGTCGAGGTCGTGAACTCCGAGGCTCCGGAAGCGAAGTCAGCGCCGGAGGCGGAGTCGGAGCCCGCCGAGGACAGCATCGATGACGATGGCCAGGACGACGTCGATGACGTCGACGACTTGGACGGCGACGAGGACGACCTGAAGGGCTGACAGCCCCGCAGGAGTCGTACGAGGACTGCGTAGTACTACGAGTACATGGGCGGGATCCCCTCGGGGGTCCCGCCCATTCGTGTTTTAGGCGCCCAGGGTGCGCAGCACCAGGCCCGACGCCGGTTTCGGGCCGAACGATGTCGACTTGCGGGGCATGGTGACGCCCTGGCTCGCGAGGTCGCGTACGACCTCCTCGTGGACCGGGTGCATCAGGACGGCCGTGCCGCCGTCGCGTTCCGCCTTGGCGACCGTGGCGGCTGTGTCGTGGATGTAGGCGATGTGCTCCGGGACGTCGGGTATCTGCCAGACGTGGTCGAGGAGCGTGGCGTGCAGGACCGTCGCGTCGAGGGTGCGCCAGGTCTCGGGGCGGTCCGCCGGGATCGTACGGGCGAGCAGGTCCGGGGACGGGCGGTCGACGAGGTGGAAGGTGCCGTCGCCCGCAAGGAGGTATGCGTTTCCCTCGGTGGCTGCTAGGGAGAGGGCCTCCAGGGCCTTGGGGAGCGGGCCGTCGACCTGGCGTACGCGGAAGTCGTCGCCGAGGGCCGCCAGGGCGTCGGCCACCGGGAGGCGGTGCAGGAGGCGGTGGATCGCGCGGACGCGGAGTGGGTAGCGGGCGGTGTCGACGAGGAGTACCAGGCCGAAGTCCCAGGGGCTGGGGGAGGGATGCTCCGCGCGTAGACGCAAGTACGTCGCCCAGCGGTGGTGGCCGTCGGCGATGAGGGCCTGGCGGTGGGCCAGGTCTGTCCGGATCTCGGCCAGGTCCGCCGGGTCGGTCACGGCCCACAGGCGGTGGCTGAAGCCGTCCTCCGTGGTCGTGGACAGCAGGGGAGGGCGCTCGGCGGCGCGCTCCACGACGGCCGTCGTGCCTGAGGCGGTGCCGTTGCCGCGGTAGGTCAGCAGCAGGGGTTCGAGGTTCGCGGAGGTGGCGCGCATCAGGGCGGCGCGGTCCGCGACGACGTGCGGCATGACGTCCTCGTGGGGCAGGACCACGCCGTCCGACGCCTCCGACAGGCGCAGGGCGCCGATGATGCCCCGTTGCAGCATGCCGTCGCCGTGGCGTTGCTCGTAGACGTACAGACCCGGCTCGGAGTCCGTGGTCAGGACGCCCTCGGACAGCCAGCGGTGCAGGGTGTCCGCCGCCTGCTCGTTGCGGACGCTGGGCGTGGTGGCCTGGGGGAGGATCAGCCGGACGATGTTGTGCGGGTCCGCCGATTCGAGGTGGTGCAGACCGTCCGGCCGTACGACCACGTCGTACGGCGGGGACGTGACGGCGGAGAGGCTGCCGACCCGGTCGGGGTCGTAGCGCAGACCCCGGAACGGGGTCAGATCAAGGCCCATGCGTGCCGGTACGTCCGCGGGACCTGCAGTGTTCATTGGTGCATCGTAAGTGTGTCAGTGCCATGCGGGATGATCGGGGGAAAGGGATCGAACGAGGAGCGATGCGTAATGAGCCAGACCGTGAGGACGCGCCCCGAGGGCAGTGACCGGGCCCTGAGCGAGGCGTACGACACGGCACTGCTCGACCTGGACGGGGTGGTGTACGCGGGCGGGAACGCGATCGCGTACGCGGTCGACTCGCTCGGCACGGCCCGCGCGGGCGGAATGCGTCTCGCGTATGTGACGAACAACGCGCTGCGGACGCCCGACACCGTCGCCGCGCACCTCACGGAGCTGGGGATACCGACGGAGGAGTCGGACGTCATCACCTCGGCGCAGGCGGTGGCCCGGTTGATCAGCGAGCAGGTGCCCCAGGGGGCGCGCGTGCTGGTGATCGGCGGGGAGGGGCTGCGGGTCGCGCTGCGCGAGCGCGGGCTCGAACCGGTCGAGTCGGCCGAGGACGAGCCGGTGGCGGTCGTGCAGGGGTACGGCGGGCCCGATCTGTCGTGGGGCCGCTTCGCGGAAGCCTGTTACGCCATCGCGCGCGGGGTGCCGTGGTTCGCGTCCAACACCGATCTGACGATCCCCAGCGCGCGCGGGATCGCCCCGGGCAACGGCGCGGCCGTGGAGGTCGTACGGATCGCGACCGGCAGCGAGCCGCAGGTGGCGGGCAAGCCGTTGCCGCCGATGCACCGCGAGACGATCCTGCGGACCGGGGCCGAGCGGCCGTTGGTCGTCGGGGACCGGCTCGACACGGACATCGAAGGGGCGTTCAACGGCGAGGTGGACTCGCTGCTGGTGCTCACGGGCGTGACCGACGGGGCGCAGCTCCTCGCCGCGCCGCCGCAGCACCGGCCGACGTACGTCGACGCCGATCTGCGGGGCATGCTGACCGGGCAGCCGGAGGTCGTCGAGGCGGGCGAAGGGTTCCGCTGCGGGGGCTGGACGGCGACGGCAGGCACCGAGCGGCTGGAACTGGAGGGTGCGGGCGAGGCGATGGACGGGCTGCGGGCGCTGTGTGCCGCCGCCTGGACGGCTGCGGGGGACGCGGCGTGCGAGCTGGACGGGGGCAAGGCGCTGGCGCGGCTGGGGCTTTGAGCGCGGGCCCGGCGGATCCCGCGGGCCTTTCGGGCGGGGCCTTCGGCGGTGGCCCGGAGTGCGGCCTCAGGAGGGTGGTTGCGCAGGTCACGGCGTACGGGATCGTGACGCGTGGCGAGGGTAGGCTAACCTAACCGGGTGTTGGTCGACAGTCCCCCTGAACCGAGCGCGGAGACCGCCCCCGCGCCCCCAACCCGCCGGGCGATACGGGCCGCTGGGCTCTTCGTGTCCCTCGCCGTGCTGGTGCTCGTCGCCCTGGCGAGCATCGCGATCGGCGCAAAAGAGCTGTCGCTGGAGCAGGTCTGGCACGGTTTGTTCGAGGACTCGGGGACGTATGGCGACGTCGTGGTGGGCGAGCGGCTGTCGCGTACGGTCCTCGGGCTGCTCGTCGGCGCCGCGCTCGGCCTCTCCGGGGCGGTCCTCCAGGCGCTGACCCGCAACCCGCTCGCCGATCCGGGGCTGCTCGGCATCAACGCCGGCGCGTCCGCCGCGGTCGTCACGGCCATCACCTTCTTCGGTGTCACCTCGCTGAGCGGCTATGTGTGGTTCGCCTTCGCGGGGGCCGCCGTCGTCGGGGCGCTCGTCTACTTCCTCGGCGGCAGCCGGGGTGCCACGCCGGTGCGGCTCGCGCTCGCCGGTACCGCGATCAGCGCCGCGCTCTACGGCTATCTGCAGGCCGTGATGATCACCGACGAGGCCGCGCTCAGCAAGATGCGCTTCTGGACGGTCGGTTCGCTGGCCTCGGCCACGAACTCGACCATCGAGCAGGTGCTGCCGTTCCTCGTGGTCGGCACGGTTCTCGCGCTGGCCCTCGCCCGGCCGCTCAACGCCATGGCCATGGGCGACGACACCGCCCGCGCGCTCGGGGCGCACCTGAACCGCACCCGCGGTCTGTCCATGGCCGCCGCGACCGTGCTCTGCGGGGCCGCGACCGCCGCCTGCGGGCCGATCGTCTTCGTCGGGCTGATGGTTCCGCACGTCGTACGGTCCTTCACCGGGCCCGACCTGCGCTGGATCCTGCCGTACGCCACCGTGCTGTCGCCGGTGCTGCTGCTGGGCGCCGATGTGATCGGCCGGCTGGTCGCGCGGCCCGCGGAACTCCAGGTCGGCATCGTCACCGCGATCCTCGGCGGGCCGGTCTTCATCTTTCTCGTACGACGGCGGAGGACGGCGCAGCTGTGAAGCCCCCACGCAATCAGGCAGAACACGAGCAGAGCGGGCTCGATCAGGCAGGTCCAGCACGGGCCTTTCGGGCTCGGACCGTGCGTACCGGCGGTGGGATGTCGGTCCGTTTCGATGTCCGTGGGTTCACGGTCGTCGTGCTGCTGCTCGTGGCCGCGCTCGCCGCGAGTGTCGTGCTGATCGGCACCGGCGACTTCCCGATACCGGCCGCCGACGTCCTCAGGACGTTGGTCGGCAACGGCGACGCGGGCCAGGAGTTCATCGTCAACGAGCTGCGCCTGCCTCGGGTCCTGGTCGGGCTCCTGGTGGGGGCCTCGCTCGGGCTCGGAGGCGCGCTCTTCCAGACCATCTCCCGCAATCCGCTGGGCAGTCCGGACGTCCTGGGCGTCGGGCAGGGCTCGACGGCCGGCGCGCTCGTGATGATCGTGCTGTTCTCCGGGAGCGCCACCCAGGTCGCCGTCGGGGCGCTGGTCGGCGGTCTGGTGACCGGGCTCGCCATCTATGTGCTCGCCTGGAAGCGGGGTGTACACGGATACCGACTCGTTCTGGTCGGTATCGGTGTCTCCGCGATCGTCACCGCCGTCAACGGCTATCTGATCACCAAGGCCGACCTCGTCGACGCGGCCCGTGCCGTCGTCTGGATGACCGGCTCGCTCAACGGCCGTGACTGGGCCCAGGTCTGGCCGCTGCTCGGCCTGTGCGCCGTCCTCGTACCGCTGGTCCTCGGCAACGCGCGCGGGCTGCGGATGCTGGAGATGGGCGACGACGTGGCGTACGCGCTCGGGGTGCGGGTCGAGCGGACGCGGCTGCTGCTGTTGGTGGCCGCCGTGCTGCTCACCGCGGCCGCCACCGCCGCCGCGGGCCCGGTCGCCTTTGTCGCGCTCACCGCACCGCAGCTCGCGCGGCGCCTCACCCGTACGCCGGGACCCAACCTGGTGCCCGCCATGTGCATGGGCGCCACCCTGCTGGTCGTCGCGGACTGGGCCTCGCAGCGGGCGTTCGGCGCCGACCAGCTGCCCGTCGGCGTCGTGACCGGCGTGCTCGGCGGCGTCTATCTGCTGTGGCTCCTGGTCACCGAGCGGAAGGCGGGCCGGATATGAACGCCGACCGCGAGACGAGCAGGACCAGCAAGACGAATACGGGCTCCGATGGCGGGCCGCGCACGAACACCCGAAGGAGCACTGTGAACCGCCTGTCCGCCGAGAACGTCACCCTCGCCTACGACCAGCGCGTCATCGCCGAGCAGCTGTCGGTCGAGATACCGGACAACTCGTTCACGGTGATCGTCGGCCCGAACGCCTGCGGCAAGTCCACGCTGCTGCGCGCCCTGTCCCGCATGCTGAAGCCGAACCAGGGCCGGGTGCTGCTCGACGGGCAGGTCATCCAGTCGATGCCCGCCAAGAAGGTGGCCAGGACGCTCGGGCTGCTGCCGCAGTCGTCGATCGCGCCCGACGGGATCACCGTCGGCGACCTCGTGGGGCGTGGGCGCTACCCGCACCAGGGGCTGCTGCGCCAGTGGTCGACCGAGGACGAGCGGATCGTGCGCGAGTCCATGACCTCGACCGGAGTCGCCGAACTGGCCGACCGATATGTCGACGAGCTCTCCGGAGGCCAGCGCCAGCGCGTGTGGATCGCCATGGCATTGGCCCAGCAGACCCCGCTGCTGCTGCTCGACGAGCCGACCACCTTTCTCGACATCCAGCACCAGATCGACGTGCTCGACCTGTGCGCGGAGCTCCACGAGGAGCAGGGCCGCACCCTGGTCGCCGTACTGCACGACCTCAACCACGCGGCCCGGTACGCCACCCATCTGATCGCGCTCCGCGAGGGCTCGGTGATCGCCGAGGGCGCCCCGGCCGACATCGTCACGGCCGAGCTGGTCGAGGAGGTCTTCGGGCTGCGCTGCCAGGTCATCGACGACCCGGAGACGGGTACGCCGCTGGTGGTGCCGGCGGCGCGGAAGGCACGTACGACCGCCGCCGCGCCCGTCGGGGTCGCGAAGAGCTAGTGCTCCCGCGGGATCGCCGAAGGCGGGCCCGGCGGGGTCAGAGAAGCTTTCTGAGCCGGAGCAGGTCGCGCAGGCCCGCTTCGAGCTTGACCCGGCCCGAGCCCCAGGCCTTCGCGAAGTTCAGCTCGCCGTCGACCATCGCGACCAGGTCGTCGCCGGTCATCGTGAGCCGGATCTCGGCCTTGTCGGGCGGCGGGCCCTGGAGCGTGTCGAGCACCTCGATCCGGCCGTCCTTGAGACGGCCTACGAAGGTGATGTCGAGGTCGGTGATACGGCAGCTCAGCGAGCGGTCCAACGCCGCCGCGCTGCGTACGTCGCCGTCCGCGCCCGCCATGTTGTCCGAGAGCTTGTCGAGTGCGCTGCGGCACTCCTCAATCGTGGCCATCGCGATCGACGGTACCCCAGCGCTTCGCGGTAGCGTCGGGTCATGAGCGACTCCATGACCGGCCCGGAGACGGGGGCCTTCGACACAGGACCCTTCGGCGCGGAGGCACTGACTCCGGTCGAGCCCGTGACCGAGCCGGTGCCGGTGCCGTCCGCGGACCCCGAGGCCACGGCCGGGCCCGGGCCCGAAGGCGAGCCCGAACCTCAGGCCGGGGCAGGGCCCGCCGCGGAGCCCGAGGACGACCCCGCCGCCCCCGCTCCCCTCCACGTGCCGCGTACGCCCACGGGCAACGCCGAGGTCGACGCCCAGCTCGACCGGTTGGCCGATGTGGACCACCTCGCCACGGACGGCCATGTGGAGGTGTACGAGGATGTGCACAGGGGGCTGCGCGACGCGCTCACCGCGCTCGACGCCCGCCCGGGACCTCCGGCGCCCCCGACGCCGTACAGCAACAGCAACAGGAGCTGAACCGAACGTGGCAGGAGTGGCACGACGCCGCCTCGACGCCGAACTGGTCCGACGCAAACTCGCCCGCTCGCGCGAGCACGCCGGACAGCTGATCGCCGCCGGGCGGGTCACCGTCGGCAAGACCCTCGCGACCAAACCCGCCACCCAGGTGGAGACCGCCGCCGCCATCCTGGTCACCCAGGACGACGACGATCCCGACTACGTCTCGCGCGGCGGCCACAAGCTCGCCGGGGCGCTGGAGGCCTTCGTACCGCTCGGCCTGGCGGTCGAGGGACGGCGGGCTCTGGACGCCGGCGCCTCGACCGGCGGGTTCACCGATGTGCTGCTGCGCGCGGGCGTCGCCCACGTCGTCGCCGTGGACGTCGGGTACGGGCAGTTGGCCTGGTCTCTTCAGAGTGATGAACGCGTCACCGTCAAGGACCGTACGAACGTACGCGAGTTGACGTTGGAGGCGATCGATGGGGAGCCGGTGGATCTTGTTGTCGGTGACTTGTCCTTCATCCCGCTCGGCCTGGTGCTGCCCGCCCTTGTGCGGTGCGCGGCGCCCGGAGCCGACCTGGTGATGATGGTCAAGCCGCAGTTCGAGGTGGGCAGGGAACGGCTGGGGAGCGGCGGCGTGGTCCGCAGCCCCGAGCTACGGGCGGACGCCGTGCGTGGCGTGGCCCGCCAGGCGGGGGAACTGGGACTCGGGGTGAACGGTGTGACGGCGAGTCCGTTGCCCGGGCCCTCGGGGAATGTCGAGTACTTTCTGTGGCTGCGTGCCGGGGCACCCGCACTGGACCCGGCCGACGTTGACCGTGCAGTGGCGGAGGGGCCGCGTTGACACAGACCCGAGCTCGTACTGTTTTCCTGCTCGCCCACACCGGACGGCCCGCGGCCATCCGCAGTGCCGAGCTCGTCGTCGAGGGGCTGGTGCGTTCCGGTCTCGGCGTACGGGTCCTGGAGGCGGAGGCGGCCGATCTGCCGCTCCCGGAGAGTGTGGAGCTCGTCAAGGAGGCGACACCTGAGTGCCTCGACGGGTGTGAACTGCTGATCGTCCTCGGTGGTGACGGGACGCTGCTGCGCGGCGCAGAGTTCGCCCGCGCCTCCGGGGTGCCCATGCTCGGCGTCAACCTCGGGCGTGTCGGCTTCCTCGCGGAGGCCGAGCGCGACGACCTCGACAAGGTCGTCGACCGGGTGGTGACGAAGGCCTACGAGGTCGAGGAGCGCATGACCGTCGACGTCGTCGTGCACAGCAACGGCGATGTCGTCCACACGGACTGGGCGCTCAACGAGGCCGCCGTGCAGAAGGCGGGGGCCGAGAAGCTCCTCGAGGTCGTGCTGGAGATCGACGGGCGGCCGGTGACCGGGTTCGGGTGCGACGGGATCGTCCTGTCGACGCCGACCGGGTCGACGGCGTACGCGTTCTCCGCGGGCGGGCCCGTGGTGTGGCCGGAGGTCGAGGCGCTGCTGATGGTGCCGATCAGCGCGCACGCCCTGTTCGCCAAGCCGCTGGTGACCTCGCCGAACTCGGTGCTGGCCGTGGAGGTCCTGCCGCACATCCCGCCCGGGGTGCTGTGGTGCGACGGCCGCCGCACGATCGAGCTGCCGCCCGGTGCCCGGGTGGAGGTCCGGAGGGGCGCGGTGCCGGTGCGGCTGGCGCGGCTGCACCACGCGTCGTTCACCGACCGGCTCGTCGCCAAGTTCGCGCTGCCGGTGGCGGGTTGGCGGGGCGCGCCGCACTGAGTGCTCCGCAGGGGGCGGGGGTGCGGGGTGGGAGCTGCTGGTCTCGTGCGGGTGGGCGGGGCCGGCAGCGCGGTTCTCCGCGCCCCTGAAGGCCGGGGCTGCGCCCCTGTCCTTCGCCCGCCGCGTGGGGAGGTGGCGGGGGCGGCGTCGCGCCGGGTGGGGGAAACCTCGTATGGTCATGTCCGTGTTGGAGGAGATGCGGATACGGTCGCTCGGAGTCATCGACGACGCGGTCGTCGAGCTGTCACCCGGCTTCACCGCCGTGACCGGTGAGACCGGCGCGGGCAAGACGATGGTGGTCACCAGCCTGGGCCTGCTGCTGGGCGGGCGCGCCGACCCGGCCCTCGTGCGGATCGGGGCCAAGAACGCGGTCGTGGAGGGGCGGATCTCCGTGCCCGACGGCGCCTCGGCCGTCGTACGGGCCGAGGAGGCCGGCGCCGAGCTCGACGACGGCGTGCTGCTCATCAGCCGTACCGTTTCCGCCGAGGGGCGCTCACGCGCGCACCTGGGCGGGCGCAGCGTGCCGGTGGGGCTGCTCGCCGAGCTCGCCGACGACCTGGTGGCCGTGCACGGCCAGACCGACCAGCAGGGGCTGCTCAAGCTGTCCCGCCAGCGGCAGGCCCTCGACCGGTACGCGGGCGACGCCGTCGCCGTGCCGCTCGCCAAGTACGCGGGCGCCTACCGGCGGCTGCGCGCCATCTCCACCGAGCTGGACGAGATCACCACCCGCGCGCGGGAGCGTGCCCAGGAAGCCGACATGCTGCGCTTCGGGCTCGACGAGATCGCCGCGGTGGAGCCGCGCCAGGGCGAGGACGTCGAGCTGGCGGCCGAGGCCGAGCGGCTCGGGCACGCCGAGGCGCTCGCGTCCGCCGCCACGGCCGCGCACGCCGCCCTCGCGGGCAACCCCGAGGACCCGGAGGGCATCGACGCCACGACGCTCGTCGCGGGCGCACACCGGGCCCTGGAGGCCGTACGGTCCCACGACGCGGCGCTCGGAGCGCTGGCCGGCCGCATCGGGGAGATCGGGATCCTGCTGGGCGATGTGGCGGGCGAGCTGGCTGGGTACGCCGACGACCTCGACGCGGACCCGCTGCGGCTCGCCGCGGTCGAGGAGCGGCGCGCCGCGCTCACCGCGCTCACCCGCAAGTACGGCGAGGACGTAGGTGCCGTACTCACCTGGGCGGAGCAAGGGGTCGCGCGCCTCCTGGAGTTGGACGGCGACGACGACCGGCTCGGGGAGCTGACGGCCGAGCGGGACGCCCTGCGGGCAGAACTGGGCGGGCTGGCGCAGGCGTTGACGGACGCCCGGACGGAGGCCGCCGAGCGCTTCGCCGCCGCCGTGACCGCCGAACTCGCCTCGCTCGCCATGCCCCACGCGCGCGTGTCCTTCGAGATCCGGCAGACCGAGGACCCGGAGGGCGTGGAGGTCGGCGGCCGTCCGGTCTCGTACGGGCCCGCCGGGGTCGACGAGGTCGAACTCCTCCTCGCCCCGCACCCGGGGGCGCCGCCGCGGCCCATCGCCAAGGGCGCGTCCGGCGGTGAGCTGTCGCGCGTCATGCTCGCCGTCGAGGTCGTGTTCGCGGGTACGGATCCGGTGCCGACGTATCTCTTCGACGAGGTCGACGCGGGTGTGGGCGGCAAGGCCGCGGTCGAGATCGGGCGGCGGCTCGCCAAGCTCGCCAAGAGCGCGCAGGTCGTCGTCGTCACCCATCTGCCCCAGGTGGCCGCCTTCGCCGACCGGCAGTTGCTGGTCGAGAAGACCAACGACGGGTCGGTCACGCGGTCCGGGGTGAAGGTCCTGGAGGGCGAGGAGCGGGTGCGGGAGCTGTCGCGGATGCTGGCCGGACAGGAGGACTCGGAGACGGCCCGGGCGCACGCGGAGGAGCTGCTGGCGACGGCCCGGGCCGACAGGTAGTCGTTGACGGGTGGCCGTTGACGGGCAGTCGCTCGGAGGGCTGGAGCTGGGGCCGGGTCCGGGTCCAGGTCTGGGCCTCGGGCTTGTGCCGTTCCGCGGCGGGGCGCTTGTGTGCCCGGCGGGCTCAATCACTCATGTGAGTGACTGTTCGCCTCCCCGGCGCGCCACCCACCCCCACCCCACCCCCTCGATGGTCCGTAACTCCCGCGAGCCCTGGCATCCTTGGAAGAGGAACCCGAGCGGTACACCCCCACCGCGCGTTCCTTCTGTAGTTTCTTCGTGACCGCCCGACGCCGAACCAGGAGCCCCGGCCACGTGATCCACGTGAGCAGCCACTCACCGCCCGGACAGTCGCCGCTGCGTACTGTCCAAGTGCTCGGCGGCGGCAGCGCGGGCAGCTGTGCCCATGTGCGGTCGCTGACGTCGGGGCTCGTCGCCCGGGGCGTGCGGGTCACCGTGTGCGCCCCGGCCAGCGCGGACCACACGTACGACTTCAGCGGCGTCGGGGCCGACCACGTGCATGTGCCGCGGCGGAACGACCCGACCTCCATGGCCGTGCTGCGGGCGGCCTGCGCGGACGCCGATCTGGTGCACGCGCACGGGCTGCACTCCGCGCTGCGGGCCGCGCTCGCGCTCAGCGGACGGCGCGTCCCGCTCGTCGTCACCCTGCACTCACGTCCGTACGCCGAGGGCGCGCGGGCGCATCTGCTGCGCCTCCTGGAGCGGCGCGTGGCCAGGGCCGCGTCCGTGGTCCTCGGATCCTCGTCCGACCTCGTGGACCGGGCCCGCAGCAGGGGCGCCCGGGACGCGCGGCTCGCCGCGGTCGCGCTGCCCGCTCCGCGCCGGCCCCTCGCCGAGAGCGAGGACGCCGACCGGCTGCGCCCCAAGGCGCGTGCCGAACTCGGCGCGACCGACCGGCCGTTGCTGATGGCCGTCGGCTCCCTCGACCGGCACCGGGGGTACGACACGCTGCTGGACGCCACGCGCGCATGGCGGCGGCTCGACCCCGTACCCCTGCTCGTGATCGCGGGGGAGGGGCCGCTGCGCGGTGAACTGCAGCGGCGGATCGTGAGCGAGGGGCTGCCCGTGCGTCTCGTCGGTCCGCGTGACGACATCGGGGAGTTGCTCGCCGCCGCCGATCTCGCGCTGCTGCCCGGCAGCTGGGAATCGCGCTCCGTGCTCGCCCAGGAGGCCCTCCACGCGCGCGTGCCGCTCGTCGCGGCGGCTGCCGGAGGCATCCCCGAACTCGTCGGCGACGCGGCCGAACTCGTCCCGCACGGAGACTCCGAAGCGCTCGCCGAGGCCGTCGAGGCTCTTCTCGCCGACCCCGCCCGGCGCGAGCTCCTCAGGGACAAGGGCACGCTCCAGGTGGCCACTTGGCCGACCGAGGACGAGACGGTGGCCCAAGTCCTCAGCGTGTACGACGAACTGACCAAGCCCCTGCCGCTGCCGTAACCCGGATCAGGAACCCGGCGGCTACGGGACGAGTCTGCGGGCCCGCAGCGCCAGGCTCAGCGCCAGTACCGTCTGCGGGTCGTCGAGGTCCGTCCCGAGCAGCTCCCCGATCCTCGCGAGCCGGTTGTAGAGCGTCTGCCGGTTGAGGTGCAGTTCGCGTGCGGTCTCCGCCTTGCGGCCCGCGTGCGCCAGATACGTCTCCAGGGTGGGCAGCAGCGGAGGCTTGGAGCGGTTGTCGTGGTCGCGGAGCGGGCCGATGGCGCGGTCCACGAAGGCGGCCAGGTCCCGGTGGTCCCGCAGCCGCCACAGCAGCAGGTCGATGTCCAGGCGGCGGGCGTCGTACCAGGGGCGGTCGGACAGCCCCTGGGCCGCCGTGGCCGTCTCGGCCGCGTGCCGCAGGCTCGCCGACGCGGCCGCCCAGCCGCCCGCCACACCGACCACCACGACCGGCGGCTGCGCCCCGGGACGCTGCATGCCCGCCCGCTCCACACCGGCCCGCAGCGCCGCCGCGACCCGGTCCGCGACGGTCACCCGCTCGGACTCCGTGCGCAGGCCCAGCAGCAGCGGTACGCGGCCCTCGACGGGGCGTACGCCCAGCAGGACCGGCACCCCCACCGAGGCCAGCTCCTCGGCGACCGCGCGCGCCAGGACGGCCCAGCCCCCGCCGGGAGGCAGTCCGTCGGCGAGCCTCATCACCACCGGGAGCAGCGGCCCGGGACCGGGCTTGAAGCCGAGCACGCGGGCCTGCGCGGGCGCGTCCTCGGCGGCGATACGGCCCTCGGCGAGGTCGGTGAGGAAGTCGCCGCGCCCGCGCGCCGCCAGCTCCTCCTCCTGACGGGCCTGCATAAGGACCACGGCGAGGATCCCCGCGGCCCGTTCCGCCGCGATGCGGTGCACGGGTGCGAGCGGGGCGTTGGGGGCGTTCACGGGCAGGAGGACGAGCCGGGCCCGGACCGAGCCCGTGCCGGGACCTCCGCCGGGCACGTCCACGAGGACCGACCCCGCCGGCGGATCGTCCTGGTGCTGGCCGCGCAGCCCCTCCCACACCTGGAGCGGGTCGGCGTTCGCGGGGCCGGTCCCGGCGGCGTACAGGAGCTGTCCGTCCGGGGTCTCCAGGAAGACCGGGTTGCCGCTGAAGTCGGCGAGGATGCCGAGGACCTGGGGGATGCCGCCCCCGCCGAGCAGGGCCTGGGTGCAGCGCCGGTGTACCTCCTCGGCCTGCTGGAGCAGGGCGTAGTGGCCGTTGACGATCTCGGTGTGGATCTCCTCGGTGACCGTCACGAACGGCACCTCGCGGTGCAGTTGGACCAGCGGCAGACCTGCCGTACGGGCCGTCTCCACGAGGGCCGCGGGCAGCCGGGTGAAGCGCGGCCCCAGTTCCACGACGAGGGCCGCGATCCCGCGCTCGGCGAGGGTGCGGACGAAGGCGCGCTGGTCGGCGGGGCGGGTGCCGAGCCCGTAACCCGTGGTCAGGAGCAGTTCGCCGCCCTTCAGGAGCGAGGCGATGTTCGGTACCTCGCCCGCGTGCACCCAGCGCACGGTGCGGCCCAGCCGGTCGGCGCCCGCGAGGATCTCCGGCAGGCCGCCGCGCAGCCCGGGCAGTTCCAGGGCCCGCTGCACGGTGATCCCGCCACCGTGCGTGTCCGGCGTGTCGATACGGCTGTCCATGACGCGGACGCTACCTCGTCCTCCACCTGCCGTGACGTGCCGGACAGGGCCTACGCGGGCGCGATGTTGTGGTTGAAGCGGAACACGTTGTCCGGGTCGTACCGGGCCTTCACCGCCGCGAGCCGACGGGTGTTCTCGGCGCCCAGGCCCGCCTCCACCCGGTCCTCGCCCTCGTCGCCGATGAAGTTGAGGTAGACCGCGCCGGTGCTCCACGGGCGGACGTCGGCACGGACGTCCCGTACCCACCGCATGCAGCGCTCGTCGTCCGCGGGGTCCTCCCAGATGCCGAACGGGTGCACGGCCCAGGGCGAGTCCCGGTACGGCACCGGGTACTCGCGGGGGCCGTCGGCGACCGCGCCGCCCAGCGGGAACAGCACGTGCTGGGTCCCGGTGGGCACGGGCATCGTGTCCGCGCGGGCACAGAAGACGTCCAGGAGCTCGTCGGGCGCGCCCGTCAGATACTCCGCCGACCAGTAGTTCCGCATCCCCGGCGGATCGTCGATCATGCACTGGAGGTCCGCGTACGGGATCGCGGTGACCATCTCCACCTCGTGCGGCAGCGCCAGCAGGGGCTGCACCGTCTTGCGCAGGTCCTCCTGGCTGCCCGCGTACGTCACGAGGGCCCCGCACAGCAGCGTGCCGACCAGGTGCTCGGGGACGAACTCCTCGGGCGGTCCCGTCATGTAGAGCACGCCGCCGGCCGCCTCCACCGGCCCGGTCTCCATGATCTCGCGGAAGACGCGGGCCACCTCAGGGCCGGACTCCGGGCGGTACAGCAGCATGGCCATCGCGAACTCGGGCAGCTCGTGGAGTCTCAGGGTCAGCGCCGTCGCGACGCCGAAGTTCCCGCCACCGCCGTGCAGCGCCCAGAACAGCTCGGGGTTCTCCTCGGCGCTCGCGTGGACCGTCGAGCCGTCGGCGGTCACCAGGTCGACGCCGAGCAGGTTGTCGATCGCGAGCCCGAACTTCCGCTCCAGCCAGCCGCTTCCGCCGCCCAGCACGAAGCCGCCGACCCCGGTGGTCGAGGCGCGGCCCCCGGTGGTCGCCAGGTGGTGCGGCTCGGTGGCGCGGTCCATGTGGCTCATCGTCGCGCCGCCCTCGACGCGTACCGCCGCCGCTCCGGGATGGACCGTCACCTCGTGCATCCGGCGCAGGTCGACCACCAGACCGCCGTCGTTCAGGGCCATGCCCGCCACGCTGTGGCCGCCGCCGCGGACCGCGATCTTCAGATCCAGGTCCCGGGCGAACCGCACCGAACGGCCGACGTCGGCCTCGTTCGCGCACTGCGCGATCACGGCCGGGCGCCGGTCGATCATCGCGTTGAAGACCGCCCGGGCCTCGTCGTACCCCGGATCCTCGGGGGTGATCACGTCACCGGCGAGATCCTCGCGGAGTGCGGCGAGCGCCGCGCCCGCCTTCGAGAGGGAAGCCATGGCCGCCCCCCTTCCAGAGCAGGGGCATGTAGGTGCTTCCAGCCTAGGCGGGCGGGGGCCATCGGTCGCGCCGAGCCGGGCAGGACGACGGTCGTGCGGCCATCCTGAGGCAGCCGCACGACCCTCCTGGTCAGCCTCCGTACGCCCCGGAGGCCGTCAGCCGCAGTGCCGTGTCGATGAGCGGCACGTGGCTGAACGCCTGCGGGAAGTTGCCGACCTGGCGCTGCAGAACCGGGTCCCACTCCTCGGCGAGGAGACCGAGGTCGTTGCGCAGGGCCAGCAGCTTCTCGAAGAGCTTGCGGGCCTCGTCCACGCGGCCGATCATCGCGAGGTCGTCCGCCATCCAGAACGAGCAGGCCAGGAACGCGCCCTCGTCGCCCTCCAGGCCGTCCACGCCCGCGTCCTCGCCGGAGGTCGGGTAGCGCAGGATGAAGCCGTCCGACGTGGACAGTTCGCGCTGGATGGCCTCGATCGTGCCGATCACGCGCTTGTCGTCCGGCGGCAGGAAGCCCATCTGCGGGATCAGCAGGAGCGAGGCGTCCAGCTCCTTCGAGCCGTACGACTGCGTGAAGGTGTTGCGCTCCTTGTCGTAACCCTTCTCACACACGTCCCGGTGGATGTCGTCGCGCAGCTCGCGCCACTTCTCCAGCGGGCCGTCCGCGTCACCGGACTCGATGAGCTTGATCGTCCGGTCGACGGCGACCCAGGCCATCACCTTCGAGTGAACGAAGTGGCGGCGCGGGCCGCGCACCTCCCAGATGCCCTCGTCCGGCTCGTCCCAGTGGTCCTCCAGGTAGCGGATCAGCTTGAGCTGGAGCAGCGAGGCGTAGTCGTTGCGGGCCAGACCCGTCATGTGGGCCAGGTGCAGGGCCTCCGTCACCTCGCCGTACACATCCAGCTGGAGCTGGTGCGCGGCGCCGTTCCCGACGCGTACGGGTCCGGAGTTCTCGTACCCGGGAAGCCAGTCGAGCTCCGCCTCGCCCAACTCCCGCTCGCCCGCGATGCCGTACATGATCTGCAGGTTCTCCGGGTCGCCGGCGACCGCGCGCAGCAGCCACTCGCGCCAGGCACGAGCCTCCTCGCGGTAGCCCGTGCGCAGCAGCGACGACAGGGTGATCGCCGCGTCACGCAGCCAGGTGTAGCGGTAGTCCCAGTTGCGGACACCGCCGATCTCCTCCGGCAGGGAGGTGGTGGGCGCGGCGACGATGCCGCCCGTCGGCCCGTACGTCAGCGCCTTCAGCGTGATCAGCGAGCGGACCACGGCCTCGCGGTAGGGCCCGTGGTACGTGCACTGGTCCACCCACTCGCGCCAGAACTCCTCGGTGGCCTCAAGGGAGGCCTCCGGCTCCGGCAGCGCGGGCGGCTGCTTGTGCGAGGGCTCCCAGGAGATCGTGAACGCGATCCGGTCACCCGGCGCGACCGTGAAGTCCGAGTACGTCGTCAGGGCCTTGCCGTAGGTCTCGCACTCCGTGTCGAACCACACCGAGTCGGGCCCTGCGACGGCCACCGTCCGGCCCTCGTGCTTGTGCACCCAGGGCACCACACGCCCGTACGAGAAACGCATCCGCAGCGCGGAGCGCATCGGGACGCGGCCCGTGACGCCCTCGACGATCCGGATCAGCTGCGGCGCGCCGTCACGCGGAGGCATGAAATCCGTCACGCGGACCGTGCCGCGTGACGTGTCCCACTCGGATTCCAGGATCAGCGAGTCGCCGCGATAGCGACGGCGGACCGCGGTGGGCGGTGCGGCGTCGGCGGCGTGCGCCGGACCGAGCCGCCAGAATCCATGTTCCTCCGTGCCGAGAAGTCCTGCGAAGACGGCGTGGGAGTCGAAGCGGGGGAGGCACAGCCAGTCCACCGTGCCGTCTCTGCAGACCAGCGCAGCTGTCTGCATGTCTCCGATTAGTGCGTAGTCTTCGATGCGCCCGGCCACGTGCAACTCCAGTCGAACGGCCACGTCGCCCCCCAGGGGGCGGTCGCTCTTTGCGGTCAAGGGAACGTATGTAAATCGTCGTCGCGCGACGTCAATTGTCGTGGTGATGTCGTAGCGAAACGAACTGACGAGCTCTCGAAGTTCCGGGCGACGGGCGTGGGTGGTGCCGTTTGCCGGCCTGACTCGGCAGCGATCGTCCGAGCAGGATACGACGCACGCTGATGATCCGCGCGCCGCTCCCGACAACCCGTCTGAGCCGAACGAGTGAGCACGACTGTGGTCCGTGTCGACCCGTGTGCAGAGCGTGGCCGGAAGCGGCCTCGCCCTGTCGCTGATACCCTGGTAGCCCGTGGACCGGTGGGCGCCCCGGCAGGAAAAGGGACCCCCGAACCGCAGCGACGGCACCTCCGGAATCCTCCGGGTCGGGCAGCCGTACCGCACCAGACACCGCGACCACGGGAGCCCCCTCTTGGCCATGCCGCCCGCTGCTTTCCGAAGCAGCACAGCCACGACGACCAAGCACATCTTCGTCACCGGGGGTGTCGCCTCTTCCCTCGGTAAGGGCCTGACCGCCTCCAGCCTGGGCGCGCTGCTCAAGGCGCGGGGTCTGCGGGTCACCATGCAGAAGCTCGACCCGTATCTGAACGTCGACCCGGGCACCATGAACCCGTTCCAGCACGGTGAGGTGTTCGTCACCAACGACGGCGCCGAGACCGACCTGGACATCGGCCACTACGAGCGCTTCCTCGACGTCGACCTGGACGGCTCCGCCAACGTCACCACCGGGCAGGTCTACTCGACGGTCATCGCCAAGGAGCGGCGCGGCGAGTACCTCGGCGACACCGTGCAGGTCATCCCGCACATCACCAACGAGATCAAGCACCGCATCCGCCGCATGGCCACCGACGACGTCGACGTCGTCATCACCGAGGTCGGCGGCACCGTCGGCGACATCGAGTCGCAGCCGTTCCTGGAGACCGTCCGTCAGGTCCGTCACGAGGTCGGTCGCGACAATGTGTTCGTCGTCCACATCTCGCTCCTTCCGTACATCGGCCCCTCCGGGGAGCTGAAGACGAAGCCGACCCAGCATTCGGTTGCGGCTCTGCGCAGCATCGGTATCCAGCCAGACGCGATCGTGCTGCGCGCCGACCGCGAGGTACCCACCGCGATCAAGCGCAAGATCTCCCTGATGTGCGACGTCGACGAGGCGGCCGTGGTCGCGGCCATCGACGCCAAGTCCATCTACGACATCCCGAAGGTCCTGCACACCGAGGGCCTCGACGCCTACGTCGTCCGCAAGCTCGACCTCCCGTTCCGCGACGTCGACTGGACGACCTGGGACGACCTGCTGGACCGCGTCCACCGCCCGGTCCACGAGATCAACATGGCGCTCGTCGGCAAGTACATCGACCTGCCCGACGCCTACCTTTCGGTCACCGAGGCCCTGCGCGCCGGCGGTTTCGCCAACAAGGCCCGCGTGAAGATCAAGTGGGTCACCTCGGACGACTGCAAGACCCCGGCGGGCGCCGCGAAGCAGCTCGGCGACGTGGACGCGATCTGCATCCCCGGCGGCTTCGGCGACCGCGGCGTGTCCGGCAAGGTCGGCGCCATCCAGTACGCCCGCGAGAACAAGATCCCGCTGCTCGGTCTCTGCCTGGGCCTGCAGTGCATCGTGATCGAGGCCGCGCGCAACCTCGCCGACATCCCGGACGCCAACTCCACCGAGTTCGACTCCGCCACCGGCCACCCGGTCATCTCCACCATGGCCGAGCAGCTCGACATCGTCGCGGGCGACGGCGACATGGGCGGCACGATGCGCCTGGGCATGTACCCCGCCAAGCTCGCCGAGGGCTCGATCGTGCGCGAGGTGTACGACGGCAAGGAGTACGTCGAGGAGCGTCACCGCCACCGCTACGAGGTGAACAACTCCTACCGTGCCGAGCTGGAGAAGAAGGCCGGCCTGCAGTTCTCCGGGACGTCCCCGGACGGCAAGCTCGTGGAGTACGTGGAGTACCCGCGGGACGTCCACCCCTACCTGGTCGCGACGCAGGCGCACCCCGAGCTGCGCTCGCGTCCGACCCGGCCGCACCCGCTCTTCGCGGGCCTGGTCAAGGCCGCTGTGGAGCGCAAGACGGCCAAGTAGCACGCGGGTTGTACGGTTGCCGGGGTGCGTGTCTTTCGAGACGCGTGCCCCGGTTTCGTAGGGCTTCTGTAGGGCGTATTTCCGTTGGGCGCAGAGTCGTTGTGCGCAGGTTCGTGCGTGTGGGAGGACAAGTCGACATGACCATCAAGGACACCGCCGAGGAGTGGGAGGTCAGGGCGACCCAGACCCCGTTCGTGGGCAACAAGACCTCCGTGCGCACCGACGACGTGGTCATGCCCGACGGATCGGTCGTCCACCGCGACTACCAGGTCCACCCGGGTTCGGTGGCCGTCCTCGCCCTCGACGACCTGGGCCGCGTCCTGGTCATCCGCCAGTACCGGCACCCCGTACGCCACAAGCTGTGGGAGATCCCGGCCGGGCTGCTCGACATCCCCGGCGAGAACCCGCTGCACGCGGCCCAGCGCGAGCTCTACGAAGAGGCCCATGTGAAGGCCGAGGACTGGCGGGTGCTCACCGACGTGTTCACCACGCCCGGCGGCTGCGACGAGGCTGTACGCATCTTCCTCGCCCGCGATCTCTCCGAGGCCGAGGGACAGCGCTTCGAGGTCGAGGACGAGGAGGCCGACATGGAGCTCTCCCGCGTCCCGGTCGACGAGCTCGTCCGGGGCGTACTCACCGGGGAGCTGCACAACAACTGCCTGGTCGTGGGCGTGCTTTCGCTGATCGCGGCGCAGCAGGGAGACGGCCTGGACGCCCTGCGCCCGGCCGAGGCGCCGTGGCCCGCGCGCCCCTTCGAGGCGTGAGCCGCTCCGGCACTCGCTTCGAAAGCCGTTCCGGCACCTGCTCCGGACCCCATCCCTGAATCCACTGCTCGGCCCGTCCCTGAATCCGCTCGGGCACATGTGTGCGGACCGCCGGTGTGACGATCGCCTGATCCGATCGGGGGACGTGCCCGCCGCGCTCGGCACAGATCGTCGCAGAGCGTGAACTAGGCTCTGGAAACGCCCCGACCGGAGTCCCGGCGGGCTTGCGCGTGCAGTGGGACGGGAGTGTGGCCCGTGACGGATCAGGCGGTGGACGCCGGCGACACGGCGGTGTCGGAGGAAGAGCAGCGCCCGGCTGCCGAGCCTTCTCCCACGGAGAGTCAGTTCCTCGGCCGTACAAGAGAGTTGAAGGAACTGCGCGCCGACATCGAGCGCGCCGGTCTGGACACCCTCGCGGGCCGCAAAGCGCCACGCGCGCGCGTGCTGCTCATCGCGGGCAAGCCCGGATCGGGCAGGACCGCGCTCGCCGAGGAACTCGTACGGCAGGTCGCGGACAGTTACCCGGACGGTGTCCTGAGGGCCCGGCTCACCGAGCCCGACGGCACGCCCGTGGCGACCGAACGGACCGCCCGTGACCTGCTCACCGCTCTCGAACTGAACGCCCAGGCAGGGGCCGGCGAGGACGAGCTCGCCGAGCGGCTGCGCGAGGGGCTCGCCCCGCGCCGTGTGCTGCTCCTGCTGGACGACGCGGCGGACGCCGAGCAGGTCGACATGCTCCTCCCGGAGACCCCCGACTGTCTCGTCGTCGCCGTCTCGGGCGGACCCCTGACCGGGATCTCCGACGTCCGGCCCTGCACCCTCGGCGGCCTCGACACCAAGTCCGCCCTCGAACTCCTCGACCGGTACACCGGCTCGGTACGCATCACCGTCGACCCGCTGGCGGCCGAAGGGCTCGTGCAGATCTGCGCCTCCCAGCCCGCCGCGCTGGTCCTCGCCGGCGCCTGGCTGGCCCACCGGCCCAAGGCGGCCGTGGCCGACCTGGCCAAACAACTGCGCACCGAGGGTGACGAAGGCCGGCTTCTCGACGTCCTCGAACGCGTCTTCCGCCTCTCGTACGCGGCCCTGCCCTCGGCCGCCGCGCGGATACTGCGACTGCTCTCGCTCGCCCCCGCGGGCCTCGTGGACCCGCACACCGCGTCCGCGCTGGCCGGCTGCTCGGTCGGCGCCGCCCGCACCACCCTGGACGACTTCACCAAGCTCGGCCTCGTCCGGTCCGTCGAGTCGCCCCTGCCGCAGTACGAGGTGCCCGGCTGTCTGCTGCCCTTGCTGCGCTCGCTCACCGAGACCCAGGACCGCCCGGCCGAACTCCAGCTGGCGCGCGCCCGGATGCTGGAACGGACCGTCCGGCTGCTGGTCTCCTGCCGCGCGATCACCGAGACCGACAGCTCCCCGGCCCGCGAGAAACTCGCCGGGATGCCCCGCGCGCTGCGCTTCCCGAACCCCCGCGCCGCCGCCGACTGGCTGCGCATCCGCCAGCCCGCGCTGCTCGCCGCGGCCCGGCTCGCGGTCGCCGACGGGGAGCTGGACACGCTGGCCCGCCGCCTGATGGCCGCCCTGGTCAGAGCGATGGTCGCGCACTTCGGTACGCAGGCGGCGGCGCCCGAGCTGTACGGCATCCACCGGCTCGTCCTGGACGTGGCCGAGCGCCGGGACCTGCCCCGCGAGAAGGCCGCCGCGCTGCTGAACCTCGCCGACCTGGACGCCCAGACCGGCCGCACGAGGAGTGCGCTGGCCCGCTACCGGGCCGCTCTGGACGCCGGACGCGAGGCGAACGACCCGTATGCGACCGGCCGCGCGATGGAATCCGTAGGCGGCGCGCACCAGGAGCTCGGCGACCACGACCGGGCCGCCGACTGGTTCGGGCGTGCCCTCGCTCAGCGGCTCGCGCGCGACGAGCGCGAGGACGTGGCCCGGCTGCACGGACGCATCGCCACCGCGCACACCTACGCGGGCCGCTACGGCGAGGCGCTGCGCAACTGGCGCTCGGCGATCACCGGCTACCGCAAGAGCGGCGATGTGGCCGGTCAGGCAAGGGCGTTGAGCGAGATGGGACGGGTGCAGGAGTACGCGGGCCGGCCCGAGGAATCCCTCGCCACCTGCCAGGAGGCGGTCGAGTGGGCGCGCCGCGCCGAGGACACCCGGCTGCAGGCCGCACTGCACCTCCGGCTCGCCGACACGCTGGACCGGCTGGGGGACCCCGCGGCCGCCGGGCTGCACCGCGGCGCGGCCGAGCGCATGCTGGGTGACGAGCTCCCAGAGGAGGCGTCAACCAGGGAACACGACGCTAACGCCTGCGAAATCCGTAGTACATCCGACGAAGATTGATGCATTGAAAGGCTAGACAGAGGGAATCCCTTCATTAGACTGGCTCCGCCGCGTCTTTTCGTGGTGTCTCCCGGTGTGCTCCCGTGCGTGCCGGTATGTCGGGCCATGTCCTGGCATGCGTGACCCCAGACCCCTTCTGAGCCAAGGACCGTGATCGACGTGAAGGTCGGCATCCCCCGCGAGGTCAAGAACAACGAGTTCCGGGTGGCCATCACCCCCGCCGGCGTGCACGAGCTGGTGCGCCACGGCCACCAGGTCCTCATCGAGCACAACGCCGGAGTCGGCTCGTCGATCCCGGACGAGGAGTACGTCGCCGCGGGTGCGCGGATCGTCGCCACCGCCGACGAGGTCTGGGCCACCGCCGACCTGCTGCTCAAGGTCAAGGAGCCCATCGCCGAGGAGTACCACCGCCTCCGCAAGGACCAGACGCTCTTCACCTACCTGCACCTGGCCGCGTCCAAGGAGTGCACGGACGCGCTCGTCGAGTCCGGCACCACGGCGATCGCCTACGAGACGGTCGAGCTGCCCAGCCGCGCGCTCCCGCTCCTCGCCCCGATGTCCGAGGTCGCGGGCCGCCTCGCCCCGCAGGTCGGCGCGTACCACCTGATGCGCTCGGTCGGCGGCCGTGGTGTGCTCCCCGGTGGCGTCCCCGGTACGCAGCCCGCGCGGGCCGTCGTCATCGGTGGCGGTGTCTCCGGCTGGAACGCCACGCAGATCGCCGTCGGCATGGGCTTCCATGTCACGCTGCTCGACCGCGACATCAACAAGCTCCGCGAGGCCGACAAGGTCTTCGGCACCAAGGTCCGGGCGATCATGTCCAACTCCTTCGAGCTGGAGAAGGCCGTCCTGGAGGCCGACCTCGTCATCGGCGCCGTGCTCATCCCGGGCGCCAAGGCACCGAAACTGGTCACCAACGAGCTCGTGTCGCGAATGAAGCCCGGAAGTGTTCTTGTCGACATCGCCATCGACCAGGGTGGCTGCTTCGAGGACTCCCGTCCGACGACTCACGCGGAGCCGACCTTCCCGGTCCACGGCTCGGTCTTCTACTGCGTCGCCAACATGCCGGGCGCCGTGCCCAACACGTCGACATATGCCCTCACGAACGCCACGCTGCCCTACATCGTGGAATTGGCGGACCGCGGCTGGGTCGAGGCGCTGCGCCGTGACCCCGCGCTCGCGAGGGGTCTCAACACCCATGACGGCAAGGTCGTTTACCGCGAGGTCGCGGAGGCGCACGGGCTGGAGCACGTCGAGCTGGACACTCTGCTCGGCTGACGATACGACCGATCTGTCCCGACCCGTCGGGCGATCTCTCCACCGATAAAAGGCGATACGTCAACACAGGTCGTCAACATGGCGCGTACGGCCGGACCTTGTCCCACAAGGTCCGGCCGGATGTGTGTCGAGTCACTTTGCGAGACTCGTTCAACTCGCCTCGAACGTAACCCTTGAACCGTTTCGCACACCCGTGAAACCTGCCGTGCGACGCCCTTACGCCCTTGACAGAGGGGTGTTCCGTTGCCGACACATCGGGCCGGGTCCGGCGGATTGTGTTGCTGCGGACCGGTGACACGCCATAGAGTCGCCAACCGTCGGCATGGTGCCACGCTGACCTATCTAGAAGTTTCCTGGTCACCAAGGAGGTAAGACGACTTGTGAATGAGTCGACATTTACTCCCGGGGGTGGTCAACCAGGAATGCCTGCGCAGGGCTCAAGGCCCACGGGGCTCGAGGCTGTCGGCTCCGTTGCTGTGCGCACCTTCGCAGCCCACCAGAGTCCGAAGATGACTCAGACAGCACACCAGAGCATGGATGGCCATCACGTGAACGCCATGGCCGGCAACGGAAGTGGCGAGAACCGCACCCACTTCGCCGACTACGACGACCTGCCCGAGGGGCACTTCTACGACCCCGACGCCGAATACGAGCCCGATCCGGAGTACGCGGCCACGCTCGCGCCCGACGCGGCGCGCCAGCGCCGTGAGCGCATCGGCCCGACCGGGCGCCCGCTGCCGTACTTCCCGATCCCGGGCCCGCTGACCGACCACGGCCCCGCGAAGATCATCGCGATGTGCAACCAGAAGGGCGGCGTGGGCAAGACGACGTCGACCATCAACCTGGGCGCGGCACTCGCGGAGTACGGACGCCGGGTCCTGCTCGTCGACTTCGACCCGCAGGGCGCACTGTCCGTGGGCCTCGGCGTCAACCCGATGGAGCTCGACCTCACGGTCTACAACCTGCTCATGGAGCGGGGCATGGCGGCCGACGAGGTGCTCCTGAAGACAGCGGTCCCGAACATGGACCTGCTGCCCAGCAACATCGACCTGTCGGCCGCCGAGGTCCAGTTGGTGTCCGAGGTCGCGCGCGAGTCCACACTGCAGCGGGCCCTGAAGCCGCTGATGGCCGACTACGACTACATCGTGATCGACTGTCAGCCCTCGCTCGGTCTGCTCACCGTCAACGCCCTCACGGCGGCGCACAAGGTGATCGTGCCGCTCGAGTGCGAGTTCTTCGCCCTCCGAGGTGTCGCGCTGCTCACCGAGACCATCGAGAAGGTCCAGGAGCGGCTCAACCCCGAGCTGGAGCTCGACGGCATCCTCGCCACGATGTACGACTCGCGGACCGTGCACAGCCGTGAGGTGCTCGCGCGCGTGGTCGAGGCGTTCGACGATCACGTCTACCACACGGTGATCGGCCGGACCGTCCGCTTCCCGGAGACCACGGTCGCCGGAGAGCCGATCACGACGTACGCCTCCAACTCCGTCGGTGCCGCCGCCTATCGCCAGCTCGCCAGGGAGGTGCTCGCCCGGTGTCACGCCGAGTGAGTCTGCCGGGGGCCGACGAACTGTTCCGTACGACCGGGGGAATGGCGCTTCAGGCGTCCAGTCCCAGGCGCCAGGCCAACGGCGAGGCCCGGGTTCCCGCTCCGGCGGGCGAGAGCGACGCCGCTGCCGCCGGGGAGGACGGTCCACAGTCGGTACCCGTGCGGGGCGGCGACGGCGAGGGCGACGAACATGTCGCCTCCGACGCCGAGTCCTCCGACGGTGAGTCCCGCAGTCGGGGCGCCGCCGGGGACCGTTCCGGGCGTCAGGGGGTGCAGGAAGGTTCTGCCGGGCCCTCCGCGGGGGCGCAGCCGCGCAAGCGCGGGCGCGGCTCCGGGCGGCGCCCCAGCGGGCGCGAGCGGCACGACGAGAAGATCACGGTGTACGTGTCCGCCGAGGAGCTCATGGACCTCGAGCACGCCCGGCTGGTGCTCCGTGGGGAGCACGGGCTGGCCGTCGACCGTGGGCGGATCGTGCGGGAGGCTGTCGCCGTGGTGCTCGCGGATCTCGAATCCCGTGGGGACGCGAGCATCCTCGTACGACGGTTGCGCGGGCGGTAGCGGTAGCCTGCGACGGCTATGACCTCGAACGACGTCCCTGCCACGGCCTCCGGCGGTTCCGGTGGTCGTCGGCGTGTGCTGGGGCGGGGGCCTGGGGGTGCCCCGCCTGAGCCTCCAGGTGAGGCCTTGCCGCCTGCCGTGGAGCCTGAGCCGCCTGTGGTGGAGAGCCCGTCCGTGGTTGGGGACGACACTCCGGCTGCGGACGGTGGGCACAACGCGGCGGGCGAGCCGTCCGGCGAGCCCGGAGCCGTCCGCCCCGAAGAACAGCCCGAGGCCGTCGAGCCCGAAGAGCCCGTCGCCGATGAACCCGACGACGGGGTCTTCAAAGTTCGGCTCGCCAACTTCGAAGGGCCGTTCGATCTGCTGCTTCAGTTGATCTCGAAGCACAAGATGGATGTCACCGAAGTGGCGCTCTCCAAGGTCACCGACGAGTTCATGGCGCACATCAGGGCGATGGGGCCGGACTGGGATCTCGATCAGACGACCGAGTTCCTGGTGGTCGCGGCGACGCTGCTCGATCTGAAGGCCGCCCGGCTGCTGCCGTCCGCCGAGGTCGAGGACGAGGCGGATCTGGCGCTGCTGGAGGCCAGGGACCTGCTCTTCGCGCGGCTGCTGCAGTACCGCGCGTACAAGCAGATCGCCGAGATCTTCAACCGGCGCCTCGACGAGGAGGCGCGCCGCTACCCCCGTACCGTCGGGCTGGAGGCGCACCACGCCGAGCTGTTGCCCGAGGTCGTCATCAGCATCGGGGCGGAAGGATTCGCCAAGCTCGCCGTGAAGGCGATGCAGCCCAGGCCGAAGCCCCAGGTGTACGTCGACCACATCCACGCGCCGCTCGTGAGCGTGCAGGAGCAGGCCGCGATCGTCGTGGCCCGGTTGCGGGAGCTCGGAGAGGCCAGTTTCCGCTCGCTCGTCGAGGACACCGACGACACCCTCACCGTCGTGGCGCGTTTCCTGGCCCTTCTGGAGCTCTATCGGGAGAAGGCGGTCTCCCTGGACCAGGAGGAGGCTCTGGGGGACCTGGTGGTGCGCTGGACGGGCGGGGACGGGGACGCGCAGCCGACGGTGACCGACGAGTTCGACAGGCCGCCGGAACCGGTCAAGGAGGAGAAGGCGTGAGCGAGGACACCACCGAGGCCCCGGCGGGTCCGCCCGGCGTCGCCGATCTCGACCTCAAGCCCGCCCTGGAGGCCGTCCTCATGGTCGTGGACGAACCCGCGACCGTGGAGCACCTCTCGAAGATCCTGGAGCGGCCGAAGCGGCGGATCGCGGCTGCTCTGCGCGAGCTGGCCGACGAGTACACCATCCAGGGGCGCGGCTACGAGCTGCGGCTCATCGCCGGCGGCTGGCGTTTCTACAGCCGGCCCGAGTACGCGGCGGCCGTCGAGCGCTTCGTCCTCGACGGGCAGCAGGCCCGGCTCACCCAGGCCGCGCTGGAGACGCTGGCGGTCGTCGCGTACCGGCAGCCGGTCAGCCGCAGCCGGGTCTCGGCGGTCCGCGGAGTGAACTGCGACGGCGTGATGCGCACCCTCCTGCAGAGGGGTCTGGTCGAGGAGGCGGGCGCGGAACCCGAAACAGGTGCGATCCTGTACAGGACGACGAACTACTTCCTGGAGCGAATGGGCCTGCGCGGCCTGGACGAGCTCCCGGAGCTCGCACCCTTCCTTCCGGAGGCGGATGCGATCGAAGCAGAGACGCTGGAAGGGGTCCCGTCGTTCGATCCGGATGCGCCGGACGCAGATGCAGACGACACGACGACGACGGAACTTTGATGCGAAGCAGTGGCAGCGGCAGTGGCAGGAACAACGGGCGCGGCAACCCGCGCGGAACCGGCGGGGGCGGTAACCCTCGCGGTTCCGGTGGAGGCGGTGGCCCCCGCGGTTCCGGTGGGGGCGGGGCCCCTCGCGGTTCAGGCGGAGGTGGCGCCCCCCGCGGATCCGGCGGAGGCGGCAATTCCCGCGGGACCGGCGGGGGCGGCTCCCCGCAGCGGAGCGCGGGAGGGCGCGACGACAGGCCGAAGCGCGCCGGCAACCCCCGCCCGGAGGAGCGCCGCTACGACGTAGGCCCCGGCGCCACCCACGACGGCCCCAAGTCGGGGCGCGGCAGCGCGGCCCGCGGCGGCGCCAAGGGCGGCCCCAAGCAGGGCCAGCAGCGCGGCGGCCGTACGGAGAACGCGCGCTCCCGTGAGTACGAGACGCGTACCGAGGAGCGCAACCGCGACCGGTACGCGGGCAGGCCCGAGATCAAGACGCCCAAGACCTTCCCGGGCGCCGAGCAGGAGGGCGAGCGTCTGCAGAAGGTGCTCGCGCGCGCGGGCTACGGTTCGCGGCGTGCCTGCGAGGAGCTGGTCGAGCAGTCCCGCGTCGAGGTCAACGGCGAGATCGTCGTCGAGCAGGGCATGCGCGTCGACCCGGAGAACGACGAGATCAAGGTCGACGGACTGACCGTCGCCACGCAGTCGTACCAGTTCTTCTCGCTGAACAAGCCCGCCGGCGTGGTGTCCACCATGGAGGACAACGAGGGTCGTCAGTGCCTCGGTGACTACGTGACGAACCGTGAGACACGGCTCTTCCACGTCGGGCGGCTCGACACCGAGACCGAGGGCGTCATCCTGCTCACCAACCACGGCGAGCTGGCACACCGCCTCACGCACCCCAAGTACGGCGTGAAGAAGGTCTACCTCGCGCACATCGTGGGCCCGATCCCGCGCGACCTGGGCAAGCAGCTCAAGGACGGCATCCAGCTGGAGGACGGTTACGCGAAGGCGGACCACTTCAGGGTCGTCGAGCAGACCGGCAAGAACTACCTCGTAGAGGTGACCCTCCACGAGGGCCGCAAGCACATCGTGCGGCGCATGCTCGCCGAGGCCGGTTTCCCGGTCGACAAGCTCGTGCGCGTGTCCTTCGGGCCGATCACCCTGGGCGACCAGAAGTCGGGCTGGCTGCGGCGCCTCTCGAACACCGAGGTCGGGATGCTGATGCAGGAGGTCGGCCTCTAGGCCTCCCCTTCGTAGAGACCTGTTTGGTACGGCATCGGCCGGTTCCGGGACTTTCCCGGGGCCGGTCGATGTGCGTTCGGGGGTTGTGGCGGCCCGTCCCGCTATTTATAGTCGTACTGACCATTAAGGGAACGCCCTCGCCGGGCGCGGCCGATGGAGCAGGGCCCACGGGGGTGGTCCCGGTCCCTGGGCCGTCGCCCGGCGAGGTGCAGGACGGCCGCGCAGGCCACGAGGAGGGGGTCATGGAGGGCTACGACAAATACGCCTTCGAGCCCTTCGCCGTCACCGTGGATCTCGCGGTGTTCACGGTCCGGGCGGGCGGGCTCCAGGTGCTGCTGATCGAGCGCGGACAGGAGCCGTACAGGGGCCAATGGGCGCTGCCCGGAGGGTTCGTGCTGCCCGAGGAGTCCGCCGGGACGGCCGCCCGGCGTGAACTCGCCGAGGAGACCGGCCTGTCGGACGTGTCCGGGCTGCATCTGGAACAGCTGCGCACCTACAGCGAGCCGGACCGCGATCCCCGGATGCGGGTCGTCTCCGTGGCGTACACCGCGCTGCTGCCGGACCCGCCCGAGCCGCGCGGCGGCGGGGACGCGGCGAGCGCGCGCTGGCTGGCGTACGACGGGCTCGGACCGCTCGCCTTCGACCACGACCGGATCCTCGCCGACGCCCATGAGCGGGTCGGCGCCAAGCTCGAATACACCTGCCTGGCCACGGCGTTCTGCCCGCCGGAGTTCACGCTCGGGGAACTCCAGCAGGTCTACGAGACCGTGTGGGGGACCGCGCTCGACCGGCCCAACTTCCGGCGCAAGGTGCTCGCCACACCCGGGTTCGTCGAGCAGATCCCCGGTGCGGCCCGGCTGACCGGAGGCCGGGGGAAGCCTGCCGCGCTGTACCGCGCGGGCGACGCCACCGCACTGCACCCACCACTGCTGCGGCCGACTTCGGCATCGGCGCCCGCGCGGCCACCGTCCCCGTCCCCGTCTTCGAACCCGTCTCCGGAAGGACGATCCTCATGACCACGACCGTCAGGAAGCACGCCGCCACCGGGGCGTTGGTCGGGCTCGCCCTCGGGGACGCGCTCGGCTTCCCGACCGAGTTCAACGACGTGCCGTCGATCCTCGCCAAGTGCGGGCCCTGGCGGGAGATGGAGCTGCCCACCCCCGCGTACGTCACCGACGACACGCAGATGACGCTGGCACTGGGACGGGGGCTGCGGACGGCCATGGACAGGGGCCTGCTGGGGCCCAAGCGGATGGAGCGGCCCGTACGTGAGGAGTTCGTGGACTGGTTCCAGTCGCCGGAGAACAACCGCGCACCCGGACGTACGTGCCTGGTCGCCTGCGAGAAGCTGAAGCGTGAGGGCCTGCCCTGGCAGGACGCCAGCCAGATCCACTCCAAGGGCTGCGGCGCCAACATGCGTGTCGCGCCTCTCGGTCTCATCTCCGGGCTCAGCGACGAACAGCGCGCGGGCGCCGCCCAGTTGCAGGCCGCGCTCACCCATGGCCATCCGACGGCGCTCGCCGCGTCCGACCTCACCGCGCACGCGGTGCGACTGCTCGCGCAGGGTGCCGAGCCGACCGGACTGGTCGGCCAGTTGCGCTCGTACGCGTACGAGAACCGCACGCGCTACAACGAGCGCTGGCTCGGCGACCTGTGGACGCGTTCCCAGGACCCGACGCCGACGCACTTCATCTCGCGCGGCTGGGACGAGTGCCTGGAGGTCCTGGAGCGGCTTCAGGCGGCCCTGCGGTCGCCGTCGCCCGAGACGGACCCCTGTCTGGCCACGGGTGCCGGGTGGATCGCCGAGGAGGCCCTCGCCACCGGTCTGCTGTGCTTCCTGCTCTTCGTGGACGAGCCGGTGACGGCCCTGCGCCGGGCCGCCTGCACCTCGGGGGACTCGGACTCGATCGCCTGCCTCGCCGGCGCTTTCGCAGGGGCGTACCTCGGTGCCGATGCATGGCCTACGGAGTGGGCCGACAGGATCGAGTACCAGGGGGACCTGATGGCGTTGGGCGCGCTCTGGGACGAGTGATCGGCTCATGGGACGACTGACCGTCCATGGGGGCGGCGATTGGCCGACCCGCGCGCCCACCGGTGCGGCGGGCCGCGCGTGGTGGGTCAGGTGACGCTGATCGAGTCGCCCGTGACCGTGATCTGCTTCGCGGGGAGCGGCTTCTGGGCCGGGCCCTTGGCCACCGCGCCGTCGGCGATGCGGAACTCGCTGCCGTGGCAGGCGCAGTTGATCGTGCCGTCCGAGACGGTGGCGACGATGCAGCCCTGGTGTGTACAGACCGCCGAGAAGGCCTTGAAGCCGTCCTTCTCGGGCTGGGTGACGACGACCTTCTCGTCCTTGAAGATCTTGCCGCCGCCGACCGGGATGTCGCCGGTCTTGGTCAGCGCCTCACCGGCGGGCGCCTCGCCCCCGGTCCCGCTCTCCGCGGGGGCGACGGAGGACGCCCCCTCCTCACTGCCACCACCGTTCTCGTCCCCGTAGTTGCTGCAGCCGGCGATCAGCGCGGCCGTGCCCGTCGCAAGGACCGCGCGCCGCGTGGAGGGGTGGGTCATGTCGTCACTCCGAACGTGCGGAAGAACCAGAGGGCGGAGGTCAGCCAGACCACCGTCAGGGCCGAGAAGACAAGTCCGCCGACGATGGGCAGCACCCAGCCGGGCAGACGCTCCGAGCGGAGCAGCAGCATCTTGGCACTGAATGCACCGAAGAAGAAGCAACCCAGGACCGAGTGCCACAAAACGCGCGGTTCGTACGTCTGATAGCCCAAGGCGTACAGACAGTGCACAGCGACAGGAACCGCAACAAGGAACGCGATTCGGCCCGACCAGCGATGCAGTACGCCCGACCAGCTCGGGCCCGGGATGCGCCCGTACACCATCAGAGCCGACACGAGCTGTACGACCGCGAAGCCCATCGCGGTCGTGGCGAGCCACGACTTGACCGCGCTCGTGCTGCTGAAGCCCGCGAGGTTGAAGGCGGTGCCCTCCGGGTCGTGCACATTGCCGTAGACGCCGAGGCCGACCGCGACCGCGCCCGCGACCAGGGCCGGTACGAGATAGGTGGCGGCTCCCGGGCGGCGGGGAGCGGGGGCGGGCGGCGGAAAGCCCTGGGTGGCGGCGTTCGGGTCCACGGTCATGGTCGGCTCCCTGCGGTCACGGGGTCATGGGGCAAGGGGCGGAGCGAAGAGCGGAGTACGGAGTGGAGCGGAGGGGCGGGCGGGCGGAACACGGGGTCACGGGGTCACGGGCTTGGCCGTGAGCTTCTGCCCGTCGACCGTCACGGCGCCGGTCTCGGGGTCGATTCGAGGTGCGGGGCTCGGCTTGCCCGCGCGGTTGAGGATGCCGACCTGTTGGCCGCTCGGCAGGACGATCCAGCCGCCGTCGACCTCGGCGCCGCGCACGGTGGCGGTGGCGCGGTACAGCCCGGAGGGCTTGACGGCCTTGTCGGCCGTGAAGCCGTACTTCCGCTGTCCCATGTCGACCGTGCCGCGGATCCGCTTGCCCTTCAGCTCGCCGGTGAGGACGTTGCCGTTCTGGCCGGTGAGCCGCATGCTGCCGTCGGCCTTCACGTCGCCCTTCAGCCACGACTCCTGGTCCTTGCCGTCGCAGAAGTACGCGACCGCCTTGCCGTCGCGCAGGGTGACCGCGATCGCGGAGGAGTCGTCGTCCGTGCGGCCCGCGTAGTCGGCGTTGGGCACGGCGGTCTTCGACGGGCTGGGTGAGGGCGAGGTCGACGGCTTGCCCGACGGGGGTGAGGCCGTGGGTGTCGGGCTCGCCGACACGACATCACCCGAGGACTCGCTCCCGGTCGACGTACTGCGCGTCCCTGATGTCACGTTGAGCGACAGCATGAACAGGGCGAGCAGTAGTCCCGCGAGGAGCGTGAAAAGTGGTCCGGAACGCTTCATCGAGCCTCCCCCGAGGCGTGGCGCGGACAGCCTCACCATGCAAGCGGACCCGCGGCCCCTGCGTCCAGAGGCGCACAGGAGCGACTTCGCGGAAATCAAAGGACGATCACACCGTAGAGGACAACTTCACTCCAAGTGGTGCCAAGTAGTTATTCGGGTGACATTGGTGCAATCCGGGTCGAGCGGCTCACGGCACGAGCCCCACGGAACGGATCGGCCACCTCCACGAAAGGGCACGACCATGGCGGGTAACGATCTGGGCAGTCTGCTCGGCAGTGTTCTCGGCGGAGGCGCTCGGAGCGGCACCGGCGGAGGGGCCGGTGGAGTCGGAGGGGCCGCCATTCTGGGCTCGTTGCTCCAGGCGCTCATGAACGGCCGGGGCGGGAGCGGTGGCACCGGGAGCGGCACCGGGAACGGTGGCAATCCGCTGGGCGGCCTGATGGACCTGCTCACCCGGTCCGGCCTCACGGAGCAGAAGGACTCCTGGGTCGGCACCGGCGAGAACCAGTCCGTGACCGGCGCGCAGATCCAGCAGGCGCTGCCCGACGAAACCCTCAAGCAGGTCGCCGACGAGGCGGGCGTCACCACCGACCGGGCCGCCACCGAGATCGCGCAGACCCTGCCTCAGGTGGTCGACCGGCTGAGCCCCGACGGACACCTGCCGGACGCCTCGCTCGAGGACCTCGTCAGGCAGCAGCGGTTCTGAGGCTTTCGCGGCGGCGGTTCCGAGGATCTCGACGCGCCCGTGCGCCCATCCGGGACAGCGCGCCGGGCGTCTCGGCAGGCGGGCGCCCGGTACCGGGCCATCGAGGGCTGACTAGGCTGGATGGACCAAGAGCCGTACATCAGCAAGGAGCATCACCGTGGCGGTACGAGCGGTCCGGGGCGCCGTCCAACTGGAGCGGGACGAGGCCGGCCACATGGACGAGCAGGTCAGCGAGCTGCTCACCGCCATACTTGAGCGGAACGGGCTGACCACCGAGGACCTCATCAGCATCTGGTTCACGGCGACGCCCGACCTGCACAGCGACTTCCCGGCCGCCGCGGCACGCAAGCTCGGCATCGTCGACGTACCGCTGATCTGCGCGCAGGAGCTGGACATCGAGGGCGCGATGCCCCGGGTCGTGCGGGTCCTCGCGCACATCGAGTCCGATCTGCCGCGCGCCGAGATCGCGCACGTCTACCTGGGTGCCGCGGGCGCGCTCCGCAAGGACATCGCCCAGTGAGAACCGCACTTGTCATCGGCACCGGACTGATCGGTACGTCCGCCGCGCTGGCCCTGGCGGGGCGCGGCGTCGTCGTGCACCTCGCCGACCACGACCCGGAGCAGGCCCGTACGGCCGCCGCGCTCGGCGCCGGTACGGACGAGGAGCCCACCGGACCCGTCGACCTCGCGATCATCGCGGCGCCGCCCGCGCACGTGGCAGCGGCGCTCGCCGACGCGATGCGGCGCGGAGTCGCGCGCGGCTACCTCGACGTGGCCAGCGTCAAGGGCGGCCCGCGCCGCGAACTGGAAGCGCTGGGCCTGGACCTGTCCGCGTACATCGGTACGCATCCCATGTCGGGCCGTGAGAAGTCGGGCCCGCTGGCCGCGACCGGGGACCTCTTCGAGGGGCGCCCCTGGGTGCTGACGCCGACCCGGGACACGGACACCGAGGTCCTCAACCTCGCGCTGGAACTCGTCTCGCACTGCCGTGCCGTACCGGTCGTCATGGACGCCGACGCCCACGACCGCGCGGTCGCGCTCGTCTCCCACATGCCCCACCTGGTGTCGAGCATGGTCGCCGCGCGCCTTGAGAACGCCGAGGAGGCGGCCGTACGCCTCTGCGGTCAGGGCATCCGTGACGTGACCCGGATCGCCGCCTCCGACCCGCGGATGTGGATCGACATCCTCTCCGCGAACCCGGGCCCGGTCGCCGACCTCCTCGCGGACGTCTCGGCCGACCTGGACGAGACCGTGCAGGCCCTGCGCGCCCTCCAGTCCTCCGACGAGGCCAAGCGCAGCGAGGGTTTCACCGGCATCGAGGACGTCCTGCGCCGCGGCAACGCCGGCCAGATCCGTGTCCCCGGCAAGCACGGCACGGCCCCGACCGTGTACGAGAGCGTCGTCGTCCTCATCGACGACCAGCCGGGCCAGCTGGCCCGTATCTTCGCCGACGCGGGCCGCGCGGGCGTCAACATCGAGGACGTCCGCATCGAGCACGCGACCGGGCAGCAGGCGGGTCTGGTCGAGCTGATGGTGAAGCCCTCGGCGGCACCCGTGCTGACGGCGTCGCTGCGGGAGCGGGGCTGGTCGATCCGGCAGTAGCGCCGGGCGACGACGCGCGACGCGACGCCGTGAACCCGGTTCCGGTGGCCGTCCCGATGATCGTCCTGGTGATCGTCGCGGCGGTGGCCCGGGGGCTGGGACGGGGGCACCGCGGGGTCCGTAAAACGGGGTCCGGGAAGCCAGTAACCTTGTTCGGGGCACGATCGCGCCCCGAACCAGCCCACCACCCCGAACCAGGAAGGTGCCCGCACCCGTGGAAACCACCGCCGCCCGGACCGCTCCGGCCGTGATTGTCGCCATCGACGGTCCCTCCGGCACGGGCAAGTCGAGCACCTCCAAGGCCGTCGCCGCCAAGCTCGGCCTGAGCTACCTGGACACGGGCGCCCAGTACCGGGCGATCACCTGGTGGATGGTGACCAACGGCATCGACATCACCGACCCCTCCTCGATCGCCGACGCGGCCGGCAAGCCCGAGATCGTGTCCGGTACGGACCCCTCGGCGCCGACGATCACGGTCGACGGCACGGATGTCGCGGGCCCGATCCGCACCCAGGAGGTCACCTCCAAGGTCAGCGCGGTCAGCGCCGTGCCCGAGGTACGGGCCCGGATCACCGAGCTGCAGCGCTCGATCGCCTCGGCGGCCGAGCAGGGCATCGTCGTCGAGGGCCGGGACATCGGCACGACCGTGTTGCCCGACGCCGACCTGAAGATCTTCCTCACCGCGTCCCCGGAGGCCCGCGCGGCCCGCCGCAGCGGCGAGCTCAAGGGCGCCGACGTCAACGCCACCCGCGAGGCCCTGATCAAGCGGGACGCGGCCGACTCCAGCCGTAAGACCTCGCCGCTCGCCAAGGCGGACGACGCGGTCGAGGTGGACACCTCCGACCTCACGCTCCAGCAGGTCATCGAGTGCGTCGTCACCCTCGTCGAGGAGAAGCGGGCCACGAAGTGAGCGTCGCGTCCGTGCCCTCGGTCAAGGGCGCCGAGGTCGGGCGGCGCATCGGCGTCGGCCTGATGTACGGCCTGTGGAAGCCGAGGGTGCTGGGTGCCTGGAAGGTGCCCGCGACCGGCCCGGTGATCTTCGCGGTCAACCACTCCCACAACATCGACGGCCCGATGGTCATCGGTGTGGCGCCCCGGCCCTCGCACTTCCTCGTCAAGAAGGAGGCGTTCGTCGGCCCGCTCGACCCCTTCATGACCCGCATCGGCCAGATCAAGGTCGACCGTCACACCACCGACCGGACGGCCATCACGCGCGCGCTGGGCGTGCTGCAGAACGGCGGGGTCCTCGGGATCTTCCCGGAGGGCACGCGCGGCGAGGGCGACTTCGCCGCACTGCGCGCCGGGCTCTCCTACTTCGCCGTCCGCAGCGGGGCCCCGATCGTCCCGGTCGCCGTTCTGGGAAGCACGGAGCGGCGCGGACGGTTGGTAAAGGCGCTGCCCCCGCTGCGCAGCCGGGTCGACGTCGTCTTCGGGGACCCCTTCGAGGCGGGCGACGGCAGCGGACTGCGTACACGCAAGGCGCTCGACGAGGCGACCGTGCGGATCCAGAAGCAGCTGACCGCGCACCTGGAAAACGCCAGGCGCCTCACGGGGCGTTAAGAGACACTTCAGTAGTGGATCACCTGATACGGGTGGTCCACCGATCACCACGATGAACTACGAGGTACGGACTTCATGAGCGACCACATCCAGCCCGACGGCTCGGCCGAGCACGAGCACGGGGCGCTTGGCGATGCCGAGTACGCGGAGTTCATGGAGCTCGCCGCGGAAGAGGGCTTCGCCGTCGAGGACATCGAGGGCGCGATCGAGGCGGCCGGCCACGGCCCGCTCCCGGTCCTCGCCGTCGTCGGCCGTCCGAACGTCGGCAAGTCGACCCTGGTGAACCGGATCATCGGCCGCCGAGAGGCTGTCGTCGAGGACAAGCCGGGCGTCACCCGCGACCGCGTCACCTACGAGGCCGAGTGGGCGGGCCGCCGCTTCAAGCTCGTCGACACCGGCGGCTGGGAGCAGGACGTCCTCGGCATCGACGCGTCCGTCGCCGCGCAGGCCGAGTACGCGATCGACGCGGCCGACGCGGTCGTCTTCGTCGTCGACGCCAAGGTCGGCGCCACCGACACCGACGAGGCGGTCGTGCGTCTGCTGCGCAAGGCCGGCAAGCCCGTCGTCCTGTGCGCCAACAAGGTCGACGGCCTGAGCGGCGAGGCCGACGCCTCGTACCTGTGGGCCCTGGGCCTCGGCGAGCCGCACCCCGTCTCCGCGCTGCACGGCCGCGGCACCGGCGACATGCTGGACGCCGTCCTGGAGGCGCTGCCCGAGGCCCCCGCGCAGACCTTCGGCACGGCGATCGGCGGCCCGCGCCGCATCGCCCTCATCGGCCGCCCGAACGTCGGCAAGTCCTCGCTGCTGAACAAGGTGGCCAACGAGGACCGCGTGGTCGTCAACGAGATCGCGGGCACCACCCGTGACCCGGTCGACGAGCTCATCGAACTCGGCGGTGTCACCTGGAAGTTCGTCGACACGGCGGGCATCCGCAAGCGTGTCCACCTCCAGCAGGGTGCCGACTACTACGCCTCGCTGCGTACGGCCGCCGCGGTCGAGAAGGCCGAAGTCGCCGTCATCCTGATCGACGCCTCCGAGACCATCTCGGTCCAGGACCAGCGCATCGTCACCATGGCCGTCGAGGCCGGGCGCGCGATCGTCCTCGCCTTCAACAAGTGGGACACCCTCGACGAGGAGCGCCGCTACTACCTGGAGCGCGAGATCGAGACCGAGCTCGCCCAGGTCTCCTGGGCGCCCCGGGTCAACGTCTCGGCGCGCACCGGCCGCCACATGGAGAAGCTCGTCCCGGCGATCGAGACCGCGATCGAGGGATGGGAGGCGCGTGTTCCCACGGGCCGGCTGAACGCCTTCCTGGGTGAGCTGGTCGCCGCCCACCCGCACCCGGTCCGGGGCGGCAAGCAGCCCCGCATCCTCTTCGGCACCCAGGCGGGCACCAAGCCGCCGCGGTTCGTGCTGTTCTCCTCGGGCTTCATCGAGCACGGCTACCGCCGCTTCGTGGAGCGCCGGCTGCGCGAGGAGTTCTCTTTCGAGGGCACGCCGATCCACATCTCGGTGCGGGTGCGCGAGAAGCGCGGCAAGAAGAAGTAGCCGCACAGGACGTGTACGCACATGGGTGAGGGCCCCGCAGAACCGCGGGGCCCTCACCCATGTGCCTCAGTCTTCCCGGTGCCTCAGCGCTCCCGGCGCGGTCCGGGCGGGAGCGCCGCCGGGATCAGACCGGTGGCGTGCTGCCGCGCCACCGGCTGCCAGACGGACGTGACGGTCTGGCTCTGGTGCGTGGACACCTGCCCCGTCTGGTGCTGCCCGACGTGCCGCATTCCGTACGCGGTCGGCGTGTACGCACCCGAGTTGTACGAGCTCGTGCTGAGCAGCCCCGTCCCGTGCAGCCCGGACCCCTGCAGGCCCGAGCCGTGCAGCCCCGAGCCGTAGAGGCCTCCGCCGTGCGGCCCGGTCCCGAAAGCCGTGAAGCCGAGCTCCTCCTCGCCGCTGCGGTCGCCCGGCAGGGTCCGGAAGGCCTTGCGGAACTCCGCGAAGAGCGCGTCGTAGATCGGCGTGGCCGAAGGGGTGCCCGCGGTGTCCTGTACCGGCCGCATGGCCGGGATGGGGGACGTGTACGGCAGGCGGCGGGGGGAGTCGTAGGTGTGCACGTCTGTGCCAACGACCCCGCCGCCCTTCGGATGCGGCCGCCGGTCCGTATTGGCCGGTCACCGGGAGCGTTTCCGGCGCATTCGTGGACCGGGGCCCGCGCTCAGGTGCCGGCCAGGGGCATCGCGCTCGCCACCAGCTGGCCGCCCGCGGCAGCCTTGTCGAGGGCCTGGCGCAGCAGGTCCTCGCGGGGCTGGCGGCCGATCGAGCCGACCGGGGCCGCGAACAGCAGCACCTGCTGGTGCTTGTTGGCGGCGGCCCGCCAGCTGTCGGTGACCTGGAGCGGCTGGTGGGCCTGCCACCAGGCGACGGGGGAGCCGCCGCCGGTGCCGGGCTGCAGGACCGCGTGCAGCTGGCCCATGGCGAGCAGCACGGACCAGCCGTGCAGTACGGGCGGCACCTCCGTGATCTGGCTCAGCGGCATGAAGCCCTGCTCGATGAGGAGCGGCAGGAAGTCGTCGCCCGCTCCTCCCGTCGTGCCGGGCCGGGCGATGCGTCCGGTCGGCTCGACGACGAGCGCGGGGTGCAGCTCGCCGCCGAGCAGGACGAGCCCGCTGGTGACTCCGAGGACGGCCTGCTCGGGCAGGGCCTCGGCGGGGCGCTCGTCCCCGGTGATGGAGTCGCCGGTGATGGAACGGACGGCGCCCTGCAGTTGCTCCTCGGTCACCTGGACGACCTGCGAGGGCAGGCAGGTGGCGTGGGCGAAGGCGAGTACGGCCGTCTCGTCGCCGATGAACAGGACGGTGCTGGTGCGCTCCTGTTCGGAGTCGCCCTGGGTGCGGCAGGACGTGCAGTCGTAACTGCCCGGGGCGTTCTCTCCGGCGAGCAGCCGGTCGGCTTCTTCGTCGCCGATCTCGGCGCGTACGTCGTCGCTGACGTCGAGCATGCGCGGCACGGGTGGCTCCTCGGGATGCGGTGCGTGGTGCGGCCGGGTGGCCCCCGGCCCATGAACCGGATGGGTTCCCGGCTCATGAAGAAGACAACGGGCGATCTGTGGCCGGAGTCACGCCCGAGAGCGAACGGAATCGAACCATCCTGCGCACAGGGTGAACCCGGCTGCGGAATCTGTTACTCCACGCCAACTTCTCGGGGTTCCAAGGAAGTTGATCCGGTGAGGTGAGTCACAGATCGTCAGGTCCGTTGGTCGACAAATCCGGAAATCAGCGAATGAAGCGGGTGTCTCAAATTCGCTGATACTCCCGGTAACGGTGAACTGGCCTGGAATGACAGGGAGTTGGTTGTTACCGGGCCTCCGGGCTCTCTACATTGCTCCGCCGTGTGCAACGAGCACCGCTCGGGTACGTCCGCCGAACGCACCGCAAGCCAGTCAAACGCGCCACCTGCAACACCGGCGCCACCAGCAACACCAGCACCATCTCCGGCGGACGGGGCGAAACGGAAGGGCCGCGTCGACACGCGGGACCTTCCGTGCCGCCTTGGGGGAGCCCGGGTCCTTGGAGAGGGAACTACATGTCCGAATGTGCCGATACCACTCGTAAGACCCGCACCACGGCGGTCCTCGCCGGGGCGGTACTGCTCGCCCCGCTCGGACTGCTGGCCGCCACCGGCAACGCCGCGGCGGCGGACAGCGGAGTGTGGGACCGCATCGCCCAGTGCGAGAGCGGCGGCGACTGGCACATCAACACCGGGAACGGCTACTACGGAGGACTCCAGTTCTCCGCCGGGACCTGGCGCGCGTACGGCGGCTCGGCCTACGCGTCCACGGCCGACAAGGCCTCCAAGGCGCAGCAGATCGCTGTCGCCACCAAGGTGCAGCGCGGGCAGGGATGGGGCGCCTGGCCCACCTGTTCGTCACGCGCGGGCGCGTCCGGCGGTGCGCCCGCGGCGTCCGCGCCCAGCACCCCCACCACCAAGGCCGCCCCGTCGAAGCCGGCGAAGACGCCGGACCGTTCGACGGGCCACACCGGCCGCGGCTCGTCCCGCGGCGACTACACCGTCCGCAGCGGCGACACGCTGAGCGCCATCGCGGCCCGGCACGGAACCACCTGGCAGCGGATCTACGCCGCCAACAAGGCCGCCATCGGCAAGGACCCCGACGTGATCGTCCCCGGCCAGCGTCTGGAGCTCTGAGCCCGAGGCTCTGAGCCGGACTCCTGCCTTCGGGCCGGGGCCCCACCCGGTCCTCCGACCGGGTGGGGCCCCGTCGGACGCCTGCGCGGCTCACGGATGGGCCCTCACCACCCTGCCTAGCGTGGCCCGATGTCGATCAAGAGCATGCGGTACGCGGCTGTCGTCGCCGTCGTCCTGGCCCTACTCGCCCCCGGGGCGGCGGTCGCGGCACCACCGCCCGCGGGACCGCCGCCCACGGCACCCGGTCCGTCGGTGCCGGGCCGGGTGCCCTACAGCTGTGCCAAGGACCAGTGGCCGTGGGGCTGTCTCGCCCAGTGCGAGAGCAGTGGCCGCTGGAACGCGAACACCGGGAACAGGTTCTACGGAGGGCTGCAGTTCTGGCAGCCCACCTGGAAGGCGTTCGGCGGACTGGCCTACGCGCCGCGCGCGGACCTCGCCACGCGGGCCGAGCAGATCCGGGTCGCGGAGGAGGTGGTGAGCGTCCAGGGGTGGGAGGCGTGGCCCGTCTGTGCCAAGAGGTACAAACTCAAGGGCCGGGCCCACTTCGTGAAACGTGGTGAGTCACTCGCGTCGATCGCCCGCCGGTACCGCGTCAAGGGCGGCTGGAAGGCGCTCTACAAGCTCAACCGGAAGATGGTCGGCGAGGACCCGGGGCAGCTGAATTCCGGCACCATGCTGAAGCTGCCGAAGGGGGCGGGACCGGGACGGCTGGTCACTCCGGTGCTTCCTCCGGTGACGTCTCCGGCGGTTCCTCCGGCGGTTCCTCCGGAGGACGCGGCCACCGGCTCCCCGAGTCTCTCGGGCATGTCGGACTCGGAGGCACGGGAGGCACGGGAGACGCAGGAGGTCCTGCAGTCCCCACAGGCCCGTGCCGCCTCGAAGCCTCTGCCGGTCCTGATGGGCCCGCCGTTGCCGAGGCAGCCGTCGCCGCCGTTTCCGCCGTCTCCGTAGCCTCGCCGCTGAACACGACAGCGCCGCGCCGGAGTTCGTACACGATCGCCGTCCTTGCGCGCAGGCCGGGCGGCAGGCGTTGCTCGGCCACGATCACGCAGGCGTCGAGGCCGCTCAGCAGCTCGTAGGTGCGGGCGGCGACCGTCGGGGACATGCCCTGTGCGGGTTCGTCGACGAGGACCACGCGCGCGCGTGCCAGGAGGGCGCGGGAGAGGGCGAGCATGCGCTGCTCGCCGCCGGAGAGGGTTCCCGCTCTTCTGGCGAGCAGCGGGCCCAGTTGGGGATACGCCTCCAGGGCGGGCGTGAAGTCCTGGCCGGGGGCGGCGAGTCCGAGGTTCTCGCGGACGGTGAGCGAGCCGAAGACGGCCCGGCGGTCCGGGACGAGGCACAGACCGCGGCGGGCCCGTTCGTACGCGGGCATCCCCGTGACGTCGGTGCCGTCCCAGACCACGGCCCCGCGGGAGAGGGGCGCGGTTCCGGCGAGGGCGCGCAGCGCGGTCGTACGGCCCGAGCCGTTGCGGCCGAGCAGGACGGTGACGCCGGGGGCGGGAGCGTGGAGCGACACCCCGTGGAGCGCCTCCAGCGGGCCGTACCGCACGCGCGCGTGGCGCAGGGAGATCCCGGGCGCGCTCATCCGTCGACCGCCGTTCCGAGCCCCTGGCTTCCCTGGCCGCCCTGGTGTCCCTGGTACCCCTGGTGTGCTTCCAGCCGGTCGAGGCCTTCGAGTACGTGGTCGGCGGGGCCGGAGGCGACGACGCGGCCCGCCGTCATCACGTGCACGGTGTCGGCCAGGTCGGCCACGAGGTCCAGGTCGTGCTCGACGACGAGCAGGGCCGTACCGTCCGCGGCCAGCGCCCCCAGCACGCGGGCCAGCGCCGCCACTTCGGCCGTGTCCAGCCCTGCCGCCGGCTCGTCGAGGAGCAGGACACGGGGGTTTCCCGCCAGGGCCCGTGCGAGTTCGGCCCGCCGCAGGGTGCCGGTCGGCAGGCCTGCCGCCGGGAGTGCCCGTACGGCTCCGTCGAGCCCGAGCAGCCGCAGCGTCCGTTCCACGGCGTCCGCGTCCACGACTCGGCCCTGCTCGGCACCCACGCGTACGTTCTCGGCCACCGTGAGGGTGGGGAAGACGGCGAGTTGCTGAAAGGTGCGGGCGATACCGAGCCGGGTCCGGGCGTGGGCGGGCAGCCGGGTGATGTCCCGCTCCCCGAGCCCGATCCGCCCGGCATCCGGCCGCACGGTCCCGGCGAGGCAGTGGAACAGGGTGCTCTTCCCTGCCCCGTTGGGCCCGACGACCGCGGTGATCCGACCCGGGACCAGATCGAGGTCCACGCCGTCCAGAGCGGTGAACCCGTCGTAGGCGACACGGAGGGCACGGGCGCGGAGCACGGGGTGGACGGGGTGAACCGGCGTGGTGCGGAACGGCCGGGGGCGGGTGGGCGAGGCAGGCCCTGTGGTGGGGGTTCCGGGGCCGACGGGCGGGGTCGGCTGCGCCGCGTCGGATTGCCTGGCGTGGTCGGGGGGCCGCGGGGTGTTGGGTTCGCCGCCGTGGGTGCGAGGGCCGGGCGTGCTGGGCTGGTTCCGGTTCTCGGCGGGACCCGGACCCGGGCCCTTCGCCTCGGGGACCTGGGCGGGTCGAGCCGGGCCCTCGCCCCGGTCCTCACCGGGCGTCGGAGGAGCGCCGGAATCCGTGGACCTGGGACCGGCGGCACGGTCCGTCGTGTCGGATGGCCAGGAAGGGCCGGGCTCGCCGGTCGCCGGAGTCGGCCGTGGGACCGGCCGAGTCACCAGCGGGCGGCCTCCGGTGAGCCTCGTGCCGGTGTCCGTGCCCGTGTTCATGCCGGTGTCCGGGGCGGCGTACGGGACCGTCACCGCAGTCGCGCCCGCCGCGGCCACCACGTGGGGGCGGGTGCCGGGCCCCGTGAGTGTCGCCCGCAGTCTCCGTCTCACCCCGGTGCCCAGGGGAGTGAGCGTCACCTCGCGGCGCAGGCGCAGGCGTTCGGCCGCCAGGCGCAGGGCCTCGTACGGGCCGCCCGGGAAGCGGCCCACGAGGACGGCCAGGAGGCCGATCAGGGCCGCCGCGACGCCGCCGCGTGTGCCTGCGTCCAGGCCGACCAGGAGGGCCGCCGCGAGCAGCGCGCCGAGGACGCTGTCGGCGCCGAGGACGACGATCGCGGCGAACCACAGCAGGCCGCGGACCGGGTCGTACGCGGCGGGGTCGAAGGCGCGCAGGCCCATGCCGAGCATGCCGCCGCCGAGCGCGGCCAGCGCGGCGCCCGCCACGAAGGCCGTCAGTTTGAGCGCCGGCACGCGGACGCCCGCCGCCGACGCGCCCGCCTCGTGGTCGCGCATCGCGGCCAGGGCCCGGCCCGTACGGCCCCGGCGCAGTGCGTGGGCGGCCAGCAACGCGCCCGCGAGGAGGACGAGTTCGAGGGCGTAGTAGGCGCGGTCGCCGTCGAAGCCCGCCGGGCGGCCGAGCGTCAGGCCCGAGGTCGCGTACGGCTGGGCGAAGACGAAGCGGCTGACGCCGACGCCCACCGCGAAGGTGGCCAGGGCGAGGGCCAGGCCGTGGCGGCCGATGGCGGGCCAGCCGGTCAGCAGGCCCAGGGGTGCCACCAGCAGGACGGCGACCGCGAGCGCGGCCAGTTCGGGGAGCTCCGGCAGGCCCGGGAAGCGGCCGGCCGCCAGCAGTGCGGTGAAGAGGGCGCCCAGACCCGCGTACGCCGCCTGGCCCAGTGAGATCTGGCCACCGCGGCCCGTCACCACGACCAGGGACAGGAGGACGACTCCCAGGGCCGGGACCTGGACGGACGTGTGCAGGTCCGAGCCCGCGAAGCCCAGGGGGAGCAGGAACAGGACCACGGCCACGATCCACGCGCCCGGCGGGGTTGCCACCCGGGCCGTCGCCGTGCGCGGAAGCGCGTCCCGCGTGCCGATTCCCGGCAGGACCAGCGCCGCGATCAGCAGGGCGACGACGAAGAGGTTCGCGCCCACCGCCTGGAGCAGCGGCTCCCGCCAGCCCGTCGGATGCAGCCGGGTGAGCTGGCTCTGGGCGACCCCGATGCCCAGGGCCACGACCACGGCCACCGGCAGGCTCCGCATCCGGGCGGCCACCGCGACCGCCACCACCTCCATCACCAGAAGTGGCATGCCGTACGGGTCCAGGCGTACGTACGGGGCCAGCAGCACGCCCGTCAGGCCCGCCGTGAAGGAGCCGAAGGCCCAGCCGGCCGCGGCCACCCGGTCCGCGTCGATGCCGCCGAGGACGGCGAGTGACCGGTCGTCGACCACGGCCCGCAGCTCCCGGCCGAAGCGGGTCCAGCGGATCACCGCGCCGACGCCGACGGCCAGCACGAGGGTCACGGCCAGCTGCCCCCAGGGGTCCGCCGAGACGAGTGCCGGCGCGTCCGAGCGCGCGCCGGGGCCCCAGATCAGCGCCGCGCCGCCGACGAGCAGGACGAACACGCCGATGGACGCGACGAGGGTCTGCGCCGGGTCGCTGCCGAGGACGGACAGGGGACGGAAGACGAACCGTTCCAGCGCCATGCCGATGCCCGGGGCCACCACGAGCAGCGTGAGCGCGGCGGCGAGCGGCAGCGGCCAGTCCCACTCGACCGTGAGCTGCCACAGCAGATAGGCGCACACCATGGCGATGGCGCCGTGCGCGAAGTTGAGCACTCCGGTCGCCCGGTGGGTCACGACCAGGCCGATCCCGGTGAGCGCGGCGGCGCTGCCGACGGAGAGCCCGGCGAGCGTGAGGTCGTACGTCAGGGTCGCCATCAGCCGTCCGCCCCGGACGACCGGGCGTCCGAGGCGGTGGGCTCGCAGATCGGGCAGGGGGCCAGTTCCCCGCCCGCGAGGACCCGTGAGTCGACCGGCAGGGCCTCCGTCTTCCCGGAGACCAGCGGGCAGTCCGCGCGGTGCCACAGCGTGCCGCCGGGCACCATCAGGAGGTCTCCGCTGACGGCCACGGGCGCGGAAGCCGCCTGCCCGGACTCGTCGGCGTCGGCGGGATCGGCGGCCACCAGGAGCCCGTACAGCTCCTCCACGCGGGCCGCAGCGAGGGCGTTCCTGCCGTGGGTGAGGAGCACCGCGCCCGCGATGATCAGCGCGGCACCCGGCACCGTGCAGGACGCCAGGTAGGGCAGCTGGCGCTCGGCGAACCGCTCGCCGGAGATCCCGTACCAGCCGAGGACGCACAGCACCGCTCCCGCGGCGAGCGCGGCCCACCCGGCCCAGAGGACGGGGTGCACGGTCCGCAGTCGAGCTGTTCGCATGGGGGCTCCCATGTCATGTGTCCGGCTGTCTTCCAAGTCCGCCGATGGACTTGCACTATGCCTTCTGCAAGCTGACCCTGAAAGCTCCGGGCGCACTTGGCCCGGACCGACACCCGGTGGTGAGCCAGATGGTTCTCGGGAGTGACCTCAGGCGGGGGACAGGCCGGGGGCTGGCGGTGGCGGTACTCGTCCTCGCCTCGGCTCTTACGGCCTGCGGCGACGACAGCGGCGGCGACGACACGACTCCGCCCTCGCCCTCCGTGGAGCAGCCCACGACGACCGAGCCGAGTCCGAGCGCGAGCGCTCCGGACGATCCGGCGGCGGCCGAGAAGGAGATCAAGGAGAACTGGAAGAAGTTCTTCGACCCCGACGTCCCCCTGAAGGACAAACAGGCCGTCCTGGAGAACGGCGACAACATGGCTCAGGTTCTGGAGAGCTTCAGCGGCGACGAGCGCGGCGGGCAGGTGGAGGCGACCGTCGACCAGGTCGAGTTCACCGCGCCGACCGCGGCGAACGTGACGTACACGCTCACCCTGAAGGGCGCCACGGTCATGCCGAACGCCGCGGGGACCGCCGTCGAGCAGGACGGCACGTGGAAGGTGTCCGTCAAGACGCTGTGCGGTCTGGTCGGGCTGAGCGGCAATGCGTCGCCGGGTCCGGGTTGCTGAGTGCGCTGTCGCGGGCCTGCTGCTCCTGGTGGGCACGGCCTGCGGCAGCCGTCTCCCGGAGAGCGACTTCGAGGACCGGCCAGGCCGTACGCCTACGCGGAGCGGCACCGCGGAACCCCTGCGCGTAGGCATCATCACGAGCGCCACCAGCCCGGTCGGCGGCAACACCTTCACCGGGCCGCGTGACGGTGCGAAGGCCTACTTCGACCGGCTGAACGCGCGCGGCGGCATCGACGGCCGCCGGGTCGACGTCCGTATGTGCGACGACGGCGGCAGCGGTGTCGGCAACAACGAATGCGTGCACAAGCTCGTCGACGAGGACAAGGTCGTCGCCCTCGTCGCCACCAGCGCGCTCGACTACGCGGGCGCCTCCCGGGTGTCACGCGCGCGCGTGCCCGACATCGGCGGGCAGCCCATCGGCGCGGCGTACGACACCTATCCGCACCTGTACGGGATCTACGGCAGCCTCGCCCCGCGGAACGGAAAGCCCGGCTGGGACGGGAAGCTGTACGGCGGCACCGAGATCTACCGCTACTTCAAGCGCGAGCAGGGCGCCCGGACGGCCGCCGTCGTCTCGTACAACCAGTCCGCGTCGGCCGCGTACGCGCGGCTCGTCACCCAGGGCCTGAAGGCCGAGGGCTACAAGGTGGTCACCGAACAGGTCGACTTCGCGCTGCCCAACTTCCGTGCCGCGGCGGCCGATCTGAAGGAACAGGGCGCCGACGTGGTCTTCGACGCCATCGACACCTACGGCAACGCGCAGCTGTGCAAGGCGATGGACGACGTCGGCGCCGATGTCCTCGCCAAGGTCACCAACGTGCAGAACTGGACGTCCACCGTCCGTGAGGACTACAAGGACGCGCCGCGCTGCCGCAACGCCCTGTGGGCGACGAGCGCGAGCCGCAACTACGACGACACGGCCACGGACCAGGAGGCCCTACGGGAGTTCCGGGACGGCACGAAGAACCTGAAGAGCCACTCCCAGTGGCAGCTGGAGGGCTGGGCCGCCGCGATGTGGTTCACGGACGCGGCCAGGTCCTGCGCGAAGACGGGCGTCACGCGCGCGTGCGTCGACCGTTTCATGGACACCGGGAAGCCGTACACGGCCGACGGTCTGCTGCTGCCCGTCCGGTACGAGCGCCTGCCCGAACCCCCGAAGACCCGCAGGACCTGCCTCTCGGTGGCCCGCTGGGAGGACGCCGACGGGTGGGTGACTCAGGGCGACATGAACGACGAATGCTTCGACGTGCCGCAGTTGCCCTACAAGCCCTGATGCGTCCCGGCGCCAAAAGGTTCCCCCATCCGGCTACCGATGGCGCAACTGTTCGGGAACAGGATGATAAGTAAGCCCAACCATCACCCCAACTCCCCGGTCTAACCCACAGGTAGCTGGATGAGCCGGAGATACGGGGACGCATGCAGATCTCTTTCCTGATACACAACGCCTACGGAATCGGTGGGACGATCCGGACGACGTACAACCTTGCGAACACCCTTGCCGAGCAGCACGACGTCGAGATCGTCTCCGTACTCCGCCACCGTGACGAGCCGGTCTTCGCACCGGATCCACGTGTGCGCGTGCGCCATCTCGTCGACATCCGCACGAACAGCCCGGGGTACGAGGGCGACGACCCCGCCTACCGGGCGCCGGCCCGCGTCTTCCCGCGTGGGGAGGTCCGCTACGACCAGTACAGCGCTCTGACCGACCGCCGTATCGCGGACCACCTCTCGAAGGTCGACTCCGACGTGGTGATCGGCACCCGTCCGGGGCTCAACGTGCATCTGGCCCGCGAGACCAGACGGGGGCCGCTCCGCGTCGGCCAGGAGCACCTCACGCTCGACACCCACTCGGAGTCCCTGCGCACGGAACTGCGCGGCGCCTACCCGCGGCTCGACGCGCTCACCACGACCACGAAGGCGGACGCGGGGGCGTACGGCAAGAAGATGCGGCTGCCCGGCGTGCACGTCGAGGCCGTCCCCAACCCGGTGCCCGCCCCCGGCATCGAGCCTGCGGACGGTTCCGGCAAGTGGGTCGTGGCGGCCGGGCGGCTCGCCCCGGTCAAGCGGTACGACCTGCTGATCAAGGCCTTCGACCGGGTGCGCCGGCAGCGGCCCGACTGGCGGCTGCGGATCTACGGCGGCGGCAAGCAGAAGGACAAGCTGCGAAAGCTCATCGACGAACTGGGCCTCTACAACCACGTGTTGCTGATGGGCCCGGCGCATCCCATCGAGCCGGAGTGGGCCAAGGGATCCATCGCCGCCGTCACCTCCAGCCTGGAGTCCTTCGGCATGACGATCGTCGAGGCCATGCGCTGCGGCCTGCCCGTCGTCTCCACGGACTGCCCGCACGGCCCGGGGGAGATCATCTACAACGGCGTGGACGGACGTCTCGTGCCCGTCGGCAACGTCGAGGCCATCGCCGACGGACTGCTCGAACTGATCAACAACGACGAGCTGCGGCAGCGGATGGCGCACGCCGCGCTCGAGGACTCCGCGCGCTTCGACCCCGCCCGGATCGCCGAACGCTACGAGTCGATCTTCTCCGGTCTCGTCCCGCGCGGCGGCGATTCGAAGATCGGCCGGATGCGCGGCTCACTGCATCGCACGCGCGGCGCCCTGCTCGGCGGTGCGTATGCCGTCCGGGATGCCGGACGGACCGTACTCGGAAAGGACAGCTCCGCATGATGACGGTGGCTCCGCAGGCCTCGCACCGGCACTCCGAGAAGGACGTGACCATGCCTCCGGGTGCCGACTGCATCGCCGACTCTGCGGGCGGGCTCACCTTCGACATCACCGACCCCGGCCCGGACGCCGCGGTCGGCGACACGCATCTCGTGCTCCGGCACCGGGACGGCGTCCAGGAGGTCCGGCTGCCGCTCACCCCGGCCGCCGACGGCCGGCTGCGTGCCGCGCTGCCCAGCAGTGTCGAGCTGCCCGAGGGCCGCTGGGACGCCTACGCCCAGGTCGCCGGCGGCGAGCCGCAGCGCCTGGCACCCGGCCTCAACGACCTGCGCTCGCTGGTCGACCGGGTGCCGAGCGGTGCCCGCGGCCATGTCGCCGTCCGTATCCCGTACGGCACCAAGCACGGCAACCTCTCCGTCCGCAGCTGGCTGCGCGCCCCGCACGCCGAGGCGGGCGAACTGCGCATCGGAAAAGCGGAGTTGGGCGTACGGGGTCAGGTGTACGGCGTCGAGCTCACCCCCGACGCCTACGCCGAACTGCGCGTCCGCGCGGAGCCGGAGACCGTGGTGCGGGCCGAAGTCACCCTGGACCAGGCCCGGTTCGGTCTCACGGTGGCCTACTCCCAGCTGACGGAGGGCGTCTGGGATCTGTGGCTGCGCCCGGCGGGGGAGACCGGGCCGCGGGTACGGATCGCCCGGCTGCTCGACGACATCGCCGACAAGAAGCCGATCTTCAGCTACCCGAAGGTCACCGTGGAGACGGTGTACGGCCCGGCGGAGGCCGGGCCGTACTACACGAGCGACAACGACCTGTCGGTGACCGTCAGCCCGGTGGGCTCACCGCAGTGAGGCGAAGAACTCCCTGATGTCGCCGGTCAGCAGCTCCGGTACCTCCAGGGCCGCGAAGTGCCCGCCGCGGTCGAACTCCGTCCAGCGGACAACGGTGTTGGTCTCCTCGGTCCAGCGCCGGATCGCCACGTCCTCGCCGAAGTTCGCGACGGCGGTGGGCACTTCGGAGCGCGTGACGGGGAACCAGTCACCGCTGTGGCCGTTCTCGTAGTACATCCGCGCCGCTGAACCGGCCGTCCCGGTCAGCCAGTACAGCATCACGTTCGTCAGCAGCGTGTCCCGGTCGACCGCGTCCTCGGGCAGCTCGGCCGAGGAGTGCGTCCACTCCTTGAACTTCTCCATGATCCACGCGAGTTGGCCGACGGGGGAGTCGACCAGGCTGTACGCGAGAGTCTGCGGGCGGGTCGACTGCAGGACGTTGTAGCCGAAGCCGTCGCTGGTGAACCTGCCGATGGCCGCGAGGCTCTGCCGCTCCCGGTCCGTCAGTTCGGCCTGGACGTCCTCGGGCACGGGACCGAGCGGGATGAAGCCGACGGACGCCGCGTTCACATGGACCCCGATCACCGACTCGGGCGCGACCCGGCCGAGCGCGGGCGAGATCAGCGCGCCCAGGTCGCCGCCCTGCGCGCCGTACCGCTCGTAGCCGAGCCGGCGCATCAGCTCGGCCCACGCCCGGGCCGTACGGCCGACGTTCCAGCCGCGGTCCTTCGTGGGCCCGGAGAAGCCGAAGCCGGGGATGGCCGGGATCACCAGGTGGAAGGCGTCGGCCGGGTCGCCGCCGTGGGCGCGCGGGTCGCTCAGCGGGCCGATCAGGCCGAGGAACTCCACGATCGAGCCCGGCCAGCCGTGCGTCAGGATCAGCGGCACCGCGTCCGGCTCGGGCGAGCGGACGTGCAGGAAGTGCACCTGGGCGCCGTCGATCTCCGTCACGAACTGCGGGATCTCGTTCAGGGCCGCCTCGTGCTTGCGCCAGTCGTACGCGCCCCGCCAGTGGCCGGCCAGCTCACGGAGATACGGCAGCGAGGCCCCGTACTCCCAGTCCACGCCCGGGAGCTCGTCGGGCCAGCGGGTCAGGTCCAGGCGGGTGTGCAGGTCGTCGAGCTGCGCCTGAGGGATGTCGATCCGGAAGGGGCGGATCTCTTCGCTTGCGCTGTTGTCTGCCATGTCTCGAAAGGTACGCACCCTTGCGGACAAGTACTGTCCGCAATGCCTGGCAGACTCGGATTCATGTTGGAGACCTCGGCACGACTCCTGCGTCTGCTCTCCCTGCTGCAGGCGCACCGCGAATGGTCGGGCGCCGCCCTGGCCGACCGCCTCGGCGTCACCCCGCGCACGGTCCGCCGCGACGTGGACCGGCTGCGCGAACTCGGCTATCCGGTGAACGCGAGCCCCGGCACGGGCGGCGGCTACCAGCTCGGCGTGGGCGCCGAACTGCCACCGCTGCTCCTCGACGACGACGAGGCGGTCGCCGTGGCCGTCGGCCTGCGCACCGCCGCCGGACAGGGCATCGAGGGCATCGGTGAGACCTCCGTACGCGCTCTCACCAAGCTCGAACAGGTGCTGCCGCACCGGCTGCGCCGCCGGGTCGGCGCCCTCAACGCCTTCACCGTGCCGATGCTGCGCGGCCCCCAGCCCTCTGCCGTCGACCCGGCCGTCCTGACCGACCTGGCCGCCGCCTGCCGCGACTCGGAGCGGCTGCGCTTCGAGTACCGCGACCACGGCGGCTCCTCGACCCGCCGCACGGTCGAACCGCACCGCCTGGTGTGCACCGAGCGCCGCTGGTACCTGGTCGCCTGGGACGTCGACCGCGACGACTGGCGTACGTTCCGGGCCGACCGCGTCACGCCCAAGCCGCCCCACGGACCGCGCTTCACGCCCCGGCAGCCGCCCGCCGACGACCTGGCCGCCTATGTGTCCAAGGGCGTGTCCGTCCGCGCCTACGCCACGCACGCCGTCGTCCGGCTGCTCGTGCCGAAGGAGGAGGCGGCCCAGCGGATCTCCCCCTCGGCCGGGACGCTGGAGGCGGAGAGCGACGGCAGCTGCATCCTGCGCACCGGGGCCGCCAGCCTCGACGTGATGGTGATCCACGTGATGCTGATGGGCGTCGAGTTCGAGGTGCTGGAACCCGTCGAGCTCGTCGAGGCGATCAGGACGGCGCGGGACCGGCTGAGCCGGACGCTGGAGCGGGCTGCGCCGGAGGGACGGCGTACGGCCTCCTGAAGCGCGGGTCCTGTGCTTGAGCCATGCATTTCCTATGGTGTGTCAGCTTCCGGAACACACCCCGGAATCGGAAAGAAAAAGCGCGGACGCGGGGTCGGCATCGCGTTTTCCGGCCTGATATTCGGGCCGCGGTCGCGGTAGTCCCGGGTACTCCCGAATTACGTTCGAAGGTGGGCGGAACACGTACGGAACCGCCCGTACGTGTGATGGCCCGATGTGCATCAGTTCATGTCGCGGAGGTCGAAACGGGTGTCGTTGTCCTGTGACAGAAGCGTGACCGGAGAGGGACCGGTGACTGATGGTGGCGGGCCCGGGGTTCCGCCGCCGCATTCCGCCGCCTAACGTGGCGGCATGGCACCGATTCCCACTCCTCCCGCAGAGCCCTCGGACACTCCGGACGCGTACGTCGGACTGGAGGCGGGCGGCGCAGAGCGGCTGGCCCGTGAACGTGGCTGGTCCACGGTGCGGTCGCTGCCACCGGGCGCGATCATCACGATGGAGTACCTCTCGGGGCGGCTGAACTTCGAGGTCGCCGACGGCCGGGTGACGCGCTGCTGGAAGGGCTGACCCGCCAGCCCGCCACCATCTGCCGTCCGCACAGCGAGAAGCCTGCACCGAGAAACATGCGCATCGTGAAGCCCGCGCATCGTGGCGCATGGCAAGCATGGCGAAGGCCCCGGCTCAAGGAGCCGGGGCCTTCGCCATGCGCGGGGCGTGGTGTGTGCGTACCGGGCCCCGCAGTCCTTGCTCAGCCGCCCGTCAGGGGGCGGGCCGAGGTGGTGCCACGTGTCACTCGGTCCGACTGCGGAGGTCTGCGGCTTCCGATGGGCGTGACAGGGGTGCGCTCGGAGCGGGCCAGATGCGGGCCCGGCGCCAGGTAGCCGCCCTGCGCCCGGGGCGGCCGGGAGGCGGCCACCGGCTCGCGCACCACGGGCTCCTCGTCGCCTGCCGGGCTGTCGAGCGGGGAGAGCGCCACGGGAGCGCCCACCGGGGCGGCCGGAGCGGGCGCGGTGCCGCGACGGCGGTTGCGCCAGGCGTCGCGCAGGTCGAAGATCCCGGTCTCGGCGCGCGCGATCAGCGGCTCGCACCAGGGCAGCGCGAGGAGGATCAGCAGGCCGGCGGCCCAGCCGAGCACCACGTCGCTCAACCAGTGCGTGCCGAGGTACACGGTGGTCAGGCCGACGCCGAGTGAGACCACGGCGGAGACGGCCGACAGCCAGCGGCGGGCACGCGGCGTCGAGGCCAGATAGGCGAGGATGCCCCAGGTCACGACGGCGTTGGCGGTGTGGCCCGAAGGAAATATGTCGCCGCCCAGCCACATCTCGTTCGAGCCGACGTTGGTCGCGTAGTGCGGACCGAGACGGCCCATGCTCAGCTTCGCGGCGCCCACCGTGATGTTCAGCAGCAGCAGCGAGGCGCCCAGGACGAGCAGCGGGCGCAGGGTGTGCTGCCGCCAGGAACGCCAGCCCAGCCAGGCCGCGATCATCACGGCGGTGGGGCCGCGCTGGCCCAGCACCACGTAGTAGTCGAGGAACGCGTGGATCTCCGGCCACTGCTGGTACGGCCGGAAGAACATGACCTGCCAGTCGAACCGGACCAGCCACGACGTGATCACGATGGCCCACACGATGGCGACGTAGAAGGCGAGCGTGGACGCGAAGAGGACCACTCGGTGCCGGCTCATCCTGGGCACGTCGATGTGGGCCGGTCGTTCCGGCTCACGGTCCAGCCGGGCGAAGACCCGGTCCAGACGAGTCAGCTTTCGTTCGGTACGCACTCAATCGACGTTACAGCGAGTGAGCTGTGTTCCAGGCCGAAGCACCCTCTTTGTGATGACGATGTGATGTGGGATTGCTCTCAGGAGGGCGTTTATTTCCTTGGATTATGGAATCCCTCGTCCGCTCTTCCTTCCATTCGATTGATCATTCCAATGTGAAGTTTTGGGGCGCTTTTGAATTCGTTCACCGAATGCTCGCGCGCACTTCTCCAACTGCTCACCCGCCACCCTGGGTGATCATGGCGGCCCGGAACCGTTCAGCCAGAAGGCGCCGTACGCCGCCGAGACCGCCGCCACACCGCCCAGCACCCACGCCGACCTGGAGGTTCGCAGCCGGGCGAGGGCCAGGGCGGGGGGCAGCAGCAGGGGGAAGGCGGGCAGCAGAAGGCGTGGTTTCGAGCCGAAGTAGCTCGACGCGCACAGGGCGAGCAGGGTGACGACCCCCGCGTACACCAGAAGTGGCAGCGGCTGCCGCTGCCGTACGCAGATCACGTACAGCCAGACCAGCAGGCCGACCCCGACGATCAGCGCGAGTCCGGCGAGGGCCGACGGGAACGACGTGAACTTGTCGGCGACGAAGCGGGCGAAGGCGTAGCCACCGTCGAAGCCGTTGCGCCAGCCCGCCTGGACGTCGAGATAGCCCAGCGGGCCCTTCCCCGTGTGACGGCCGACCCACAGGACGTAGCCGGCGGCGCCGAGGGGCGCGATCAGCATGGCCAGGGCGCGCCGCCATCCCGGTGCGCCGGTCCGCGCCGGAACGCTCCGCTCCCGTACGAACGAGGCGATCGCCGCCACCCAGACGGCCGCGACCACCGCCGCGCCCACCGGGCGGGTCAGGCCGGCCAGTGACGCGAGCAGGCCCGCGGTCAGCCAGCGGCCGGTCAGGACCGCGTACAGCGACCAGGCGGCGAGCGCCGTGAACAGCGACTCGCTGTACGCCATCGACTGCACGATGCCGACGGGCAGGACCGCCCACAGCAGCACCGCGCAGATCCCGGCCCGGCGCCCGTACACATGGTCCGCGACCGCGAAGATCCCCCAGGCCGCGGCGAGCGAGGCCAGCGCGCTGACCAGCAGGCCCGCGTCCGCGTGGGAGAGAGGGGTGACCGCAGCGAAGGCCCGCTCCAGCCAGGGCAGCAGCGGGAAGAACGCCAGGTTCGAGTGGACGTCCCCGTTGGGCAGCCGTACCTCATAGCCGTAGCCGAGCTCGGCGACCCTCGTGTACCAGAGGGAGTCCCAGCGGGCGGAGAGCAGCTGGTGCGCGCTCTTGTCCCGGGCCGCGCTCCACACGGCCAGCGTCACCAGGCCCAGCGCGCGCACCGCCGCGTATCCGAGGAGAGCGGGCGCGGCACGGCGCCAGGCGGGTCCCGCACCGGGCGGCGCGACGGGCGTTTCAAGATCGGTCACGGGCTCGATTATCGATGCCGCCCGGAACCGGGGACCCCGGCGGGGCGTGCTTGCCCACGGGGGAGCGTGGCGCACGCCACACGTGTCGACAAGGAACGTGAGAGGTCCGCCACCTGTCCTCCGTGGGAACTCGCGTACCCTGACCACTCACTCGCCTTTGTTGCGTGGGTCCGGGACACCGCTCCTCCTGGGCCGCAGCCGCAGGGAGTCCCCACCCAGCGGATCCGCCGAACGCGAGGGAACATCTGGGAGGTACGTACATGTCCGGGACTACCACGGCCGCTGCGCGTTGCCGTCGGGAGACCGGGGCCGGTGCAAACCGCTGGGTTGTCCTCATCGTCCTCTGCGTCAGCCTGCTGCTGGTCGCCGTCGACGCCACCGTGCTGCACGTCGCAGTGCCCGCAGTCACCGAGGACCTCACACCCGGCGCGATAGAGCTGCTCTGGATCGTCGACATCTACCCGCTCGTCTGCGCCTCGCTGCTGATTCTCTTCGGCACGCTGGGTGACCGCGTCGGTCGCAGACGCGTTCTTCTCCTCGGCTACGCGCTCTTCGGCGTCGCCTCCGCCATAGCGGCCCTCGCCGACAGCGCGCAGGTGCTGATCGCGGCGCGTGCCCTGCTCGGCGTCGGCGGCGCGATGATCATGCCCGCGACGCTGTCGATCCTGCGGCAGGTCTTTCCGGACCGGCGTGAGCGGGCGCTCGCGATCGGCGTCTGGAGCGCCGTCGCCGCGGTCGGCGCGGCCGTCGGACCCCTGCTCGGCGGGTTCCTGCTCGAACACTTCTGGTGGGGTTCGGTCTTCCTCATCAACATCCCGCTGATGCTCGTCAGCCTGCCCGTCGGGCGGCTGCTGCTGCCCGAGTCGACCGGTGACGGCGACGGGCCGTGGGACGTAGTCGGCGCGCTGATGGCCGCGGCCGGACTCTTCGGCGTCGTTCTCGGAGTGAAGCGCCTCGGCGGCGGAGAGGCCCCGCTGAGCGCCTTCACGGCGGTACCGCTTCTCGTGGGCGCCGGGCTGCTCGTCGCCTTCGTACGCCGGCAGCGGCGGCGCAGGCATCCGCTCGTCGACCTGAAGATGTTCTCGCGGCCCGCGTTCAGCACGTCCGTGGGGTGCATCGTGCTCGCGATGCTCGCGCTGGTCGGCCTTGAGCTGATCGCCGCGCAGTATCTCCAGCTCGTGCTGAAGCTCTCCCCGCTGGAGACCGGGCTGCGACTGCTGCCGCTCACCATCGCCGCGATGGCCGCGGGACTCGTCGGGGCGAAGCTGTTGCAGCGGTTCGGGCCACGGACCATGGTCTGTTCCGGCTTCTGTCTCACCGCCGCGGCTGTCGTCACGCTGACCGGGATGGGCAGCCACGACAACGCTCCCCTGCTGCTCACCGGGTTCGTACTGCTCGGGTTCGGGCTTGAGGTGACGCTCTTCGGGGCGTACGAGTCGATGCTGAGCGAGGCTCCGCAGGAGCAGGCCGGCGGGGCCGCGGCGATCGGGGAGACGTCGTACCAGCTCGGGGCCGGGATCGGGATCGCGCTTCTGGGGAGCGTGATGAACGCGGCGTACGCACCCGGGCTGGCCTCCGTTCCGGGGGTGTCCGACGGTGAGTCCGCTGCGGCTCGGCATTCCCTGGGGGAGGCCTATGAGGTCGCGGGGCAGTTGGGCGGGGGGCCCGGCGAGGCGTTGCGGCACGCTGCCCGGCATGCGTTTGTGCATGGGCTGCATGTGACGTTGCTGGTGAGTGCGGGGTTGTTGCTGCTGGGAGCGGTGATGGCGCTGCGGTTGCCTCGGGCCATGGAGTGCGGGTCGGCGGCCGGTGTCGACGTTCCCGGGCCTCGGGAGGCGGAGGCGGAGACTTCGCTGCGGGTGGAGTCCGTCGGCTGAGGGCTTGTCGTCGGCCGGCGGTTCGGGGGCGTCCCGTCGTCGGCGACCGCGGGTCCGTACGAGGTGAAGCGGGCCTGGACGTGCGCGACACTGCGTCGTAACGTCGGGCCTCACCCGTGGTTAACAGTGCTAGTTTTCCGTGCCGGAGGCCCCTGCCGTGTCTGCTTCCTCTGCTTCCTCGTCGAATTCGTCTTCGCCGAACTCCTCGCCGAAGCTGCCGCCGTTCGACCCCGCCGATCCCCTCGGCGTCGACGACCTGTTGAGTGCGGAGGATCTGGCGGTCCGGAGCACCGTGCGGGCGTGGGCGGCGGATCGGGTGCTGCCGTATGTGGCCGAGTGGTACGAGAAGGGCGAATTGCCCGGGATCCGGGAACTGGCGCGGGAGTTGGGGGAGATCGGCGCGCTGGGCATGTCGCTCGACGGGTACGGGTGTGCCGGGGCCTCCGCCGTGCAGTACGGGCTCGCCTGTCTGGAGCTGGAGGCCGCCGACTCGGGGATCCGCTCGCTCGTCTCCGTACAGGGATCGCTCGCGATGTACGCCATCCACCGCTTCGGCAGCGAGGAACAGAAGCAGGCCTGGCTGCCGAGGATGGCCTCGGGCGAGGTCATCGGGTGCTTCGGACTCACCGAGCCCGACCATGGATCCGATCCCGGGGCGATGCGCACGTACGCCAAGCGGGACGGCTCCGACTGGGTTCTCACCGGGCGGAAGATGTGGATCACCAACGGGTCCGTGGCGGGCGTGGCCGTTGTGTGGGCCCAGACCGATGACGGGATCCGCGGGTTCGTCGTGCCCACCGACCGGCCCGGGTTCTCCGCGCCCGAGATCAAGCACAAGTGGTCACTGCGTGCCTCGGTCACCAGCGAGTTGGTGCTCGACGAGGTACGGCTGCCCGCGGACGCCGTGCTGCCGCAGGTCACCGGGCTCAAGGGGCCGCTCAGCTGCTTGTCGCACGCCCGGTACGGGATCGTATGGGGTGCGATGGGCGCCGCGCGGTCCAGTTTCGAGACGGCGGTCGAGTACGCGAAGACGCGCGAGCAGTTCGGGCGGCCCATCGGCGGCTTCCAGCTCACCCAGGCCAAGCTCGCCGACATGGCGGTCGAGCTGCACAAGGGGATCCTGCTCGCCCATCATCTGGGCCGGCGCATGGACGCGGGACGGCTGCGTCCGGAGCAGGTCAGCTTCGGCAAGCTCAACAACGTACGAGAGGCGATCGACATCTGCCGTACGGCGCGGACGATTCTCGGCGCCAACGGAATCTCGCTCGAATACCCCGTGATGCGGCACGCCACGAATCTCGAGTCGGTGCTGACGTACGAAGGCACCGTCGAGATGCACCAGTTGGTACTGGGCAAGGCGCTCACCGGTCTCGACGCGTTCCGGTAGGCGAGTTCCTACCGCTGTGCCGAGAGGCGGGTCCGGTGAGCGGCCCTGCTCAGCTCTGGTTGAAGAAGCCGTCCGCGCGGCGGCCGGCAGGCTCCCCGCTGACGATTTCGGTGTCGGCGGGGGTCAGCAGGAAAACCCGGTTCGACACACGCTCGATAGAGCCGCGCAGGCCGAAGATCAGGCCGGCCGCGAAGTCGACGACGCGCTTGGCGTCGGCCGCCTCCATGGCCGTGAGGTTCATGATGACGGGAACGCCGTCGCGGAAGAGCTCGCCGATGCCACGGGCGTCCCGGAAACTGTCCGGGGTGACCGTGCCGATCCGGCGGCCCTTCTCCTCGGCCGCTTCCGACGCCACCTTCACACGCGGGTCCGTCACCCAGGCATCCCTGGCTCCGGTCTCGGACCCTTCGGCGTAATCGTCGTCGTAGTAACGCTCGTCATCGTTGTCGTCGACGAGGCCAAGCCAGGCACTCGCCTTGCGCACCGATCCCATGTGGACGCCTCCTCTCACAGCGGTCTTTCTTTTCTCCGCATCCCCATGGTCGTGCATGATGCGGATGTCGCGCCAAGGGGATAGACGCCGCGCGGGGGTTTCGTGACGGTACTGGTGCACAGCGAATTCGTCGAGAGGCCGCGTACCCCAAGGGTCGTGCCGTACACCGCTGCTGACTGAGAGTGAAATATGATTCTTCACGGCGGACGGGTGACGGCTGGGGCGTACGGGTGAACGGGGTGGTCGGTACGATGCCGCAGCTCAACGTCGTACACACCACGGGGGATCGTCGTGTTCGGAATCGTCAGGCCCTGCACTCATAGGCTCGGGGAAAGCCTCAAAACCCAATGGATGGCGCATTTGTGCGGGCTGTGTCTCGCACTTCGCGGGGATCACGGACAGTTCGCACGGGTCGTCACGAACTACGACGGCTTGCTGATATCGGTTCTGACGGAGGCTCAGGCCGAGCGCGCCAGTGGATGGCGGCGCACGGCGGGGCCCTGTCCATTGCGCGGAATGCGGAGCGCTTCGGTGGCACAGGGTGAGGGAGCCCGGCTCGCCGCCGCCGTTTCGCTGGTGCTCGCCTCCGCGAAGGTGCGCGATCACATGGCCGACGGGGACGGGCTGTTGGCCCGTCGGCCGGTGGCGCTCGCGGCCCGCAGGGTCGCCGTGAACTGGGGGCGGGCGGGTGCCCGTACGGGTTCCGACGTCGGCTTCGACACCGCCGTGCTGGTCGATGCCGTGGACCGGCAGGTGGGAATCGAGGCGCTCGCCGGGCTCGGCACCCCGCTGCTGACCGTCACCGAACCGACCGAGACCGCGACCGCCGCGGCCTTCGCGCACACCGCGATCCTGGCCGGGCGGCCCGGCAACGCGGAGCCGCTCGCCGAGGCCGGCCGGCTCTTCGGACGGCTCGCGCATCTCCTGGACGCCGTGGAGGACAGGGAAACTGACGCCGCGTCGGGTGCCTGGAACCCGCTGACCGCCACCGGTACGTCCCTGAAGGAGGCCCGGCGGCTCGCCGACGACGCGCTGCACGGGATACGGCTCGCGCTGCGGGAGACGGAGTTCACGGACGCGAAGCTGGCGCACGTGCTGCTCGCCCACGAGCTGCGCAACTCGGTGGACCGCGCCTTCGGCACCTCCTCCTGCTCGCACCAGGGGGCCGAGCTGTACGGGCCGCCGCCGGGCAACCCGTACGCCCCCTCCGGGCCCGGCGCTCCGCCGCCCCCTCCCGAGCCGCCACGCCGTGACCGGCGCGGACTCCTCGCGGGCTGCGCCGTGTGGATGGGGCTGGCCTGTACGTGCCAGATGTGCTGCTGCGAGTACGACGACCCGTGGAGCGGGGAACGCAAGGAGGGAATCTGCCGGCGGTGCGACAACTGCGACGACTGCTGCGACGGCTGTGACTGCTGCGGGAACTGCTGTGACGGGTGCGGATGCGATTGCGGCTGCAATTGTTGACGCGCCTGTTCGTCGCTGTCGGGCCCGATGCTCTTGGGCCCGACAGCGACGAACAGGCGGTCTCGGGCCCGACGGCCCCGGGCGTGACGGCCGGTCAGTCCTTGAGCTCCGGCGGTGAGATCTCCGACTTCTCGATCGCCGAGCCGGTCGTGCCCCACTTCTTGAGGATCCGGTCGTACGTGCCGTCCGCGATGAGCTTGTTCACCGCGGCCTGGAACGCGGGGGCCAGTTTCGTGCCCTTCTTGAAGGCGAAGCCGACGTCGAGACGGTGGAACTCGTTGAGGAACTTCAGCCCTTCCTGCTGGGCGACGGCATAGCGCAGCCCGTTGATGGTGCTCATCACGATGTCGCTGCGGCCCTGCTGGAGCGAGGACCAGATGGCGCCCTGCTCGCTGTAGGTCTGCACCTTGTACGCCTTCTCGCCGGCGTCGGAGCAGACGTGCTTGTTCTCCTCCAGCGTGGCCTCGAAGGTGGTGCCGGCCCCGGTCGCGACGTTCAGGCCGCACAGCTGGGCTAGGTCGGTGACCTTGTCCAGCTTGCTGTCCTTACGGGTGGCGAAGCCCTGCCCGTCGTTGATGTAGGTCACGAAGTCGATGGTCTTGCGGCGCTCGTCGGTGACGCCGAAGTTGCCGACGCCGACGTCGTACTTGCCGCTGTCGAGTGCCGGGAGGATCGCCTCGAAGCTCGCGGCCTCGCGCTTGAGCCCGATGCCGAGGACCTTCGCGACGGCAGCCGCGAAGTCGACGTCCTGACCCGCCAGGGTCTTGCCGTCCTCCAGATAACTGGTGCCGGGCGGTGTGCCGCCGACACTGACGGCGAGGCTGAGCGAGTCGGTGCCGGCCGGAAGCAGCTTCGCGGCGGCGGCGTCCGTCCTGAGCGACGAGACGACGTCGGTCGTCGGGATCTTCTGGGACGAGCCCGCGGCCTGGGCGTCACTTCCGTCGTCGGTGCCGGATCCGCATGCGGTGAGCAGCAGTGCCGCGGAAGTGATCAGGGCGAAGGGGATGAAAAGGGCACGGCGGGGCCGTGAGGACGTACTCATGGCGTGCGGATCTCCTGGACGAACGAGGCAGGAAACACGGAAGGGAGCTGGGAGTGCGAGGGGAGGGGTGCGCGTGTGAAGGCGTGGAGAAAGGTGGAGAAGGTCGGGAAACGCAGAAGGCGCCCGCCCGTGAAGGGCTCGGGCGCGCAGGGGGTCAGCTCAACAGGAAGAGGACCACACTCGACCGAAGTCGATGTGGGAGCGCTTGACCAGCCACTGCTGCGGATGCATGAGAGCAAGTGGAACAGGCATCCGGTTTCGCGTCAACTGGCGTGAGACGTACGGCTCACAGTGTGGACGGCCTTGACAGCGAGGGGAAACGCACCCGTACTCTCGGTGCACGGCCCTGCTGAGGGGCTCGGCCGTGCACGCCGTACGACGCCCTCGTGGCGTCCACATGTTCCGCGTGACCTGTGTGAAGGCACCACCCGTGTTCGACTCGACGTATCACGGAGCCTCCGCATGTCCTCGCACACCCTTACCAAGGTGGCCGCGCCACAAGAGGCGATGCCTCCGCGCATCGTCCCGCGCCGCCGCCTCGGCCAGTGGACCGCCGCCGGCGTCGTCCTGATCCTGTTCGGGCTCGCCGTCAACTCCGTCGTCCGCAACGAGGCCTTCCAGTGGGACGTCGTCGGTGACTACTTCACGTCCGCCTCGGTCCTGCGCGGACTCTGGCTCACCCTCTGGCTGACCGCGCTCGTCATGGCGCTCGGCTTCGCCCTCGGCGCGCTGCTCGCCGCGTTCCGGCTCTCCGCGAACCCTGTGCTGCGCGCGGTGAGTTGGGGGTACGTCTGGCTCTTCCGGTCGATGCCGATCCTGGTGCAGCTGCTGTTCTGGTTCAACATCGGGGCGCTCTACCCGACGATCCTCGGGGTCAGGACGGTCAACCTGCTCGGGCCGGTCACGGTCGCGATCATCGGGCTCACCCTGCACGAGGCCGCGTACGCCGCCGAGGTGGTCCGCGGTGGCATCCTCTCCGTGGACCGGGGCCAGATCGAGGCCGCCGAGGCGCTCGGGCTGAGCCGGTGGCGCCGCTGGTGGCGGATCGTGCTGCCGCAGGCCATGCGCTCCATCGTGCCGCCCGCCGGGAACATGCTGATCGGCACGCTCAAGGGCACCTCGATCGTCAGCGTGATCGCCGTGCAGGACCTGCTCTACTCCGTGCAGCTCGTCTACCACCGCACCTACCAGGTCATCCCGCTCCTGATGGTGGCCACGGTCTGGTATGTCGTGGTCACCTCGGTGCTCAGCGTGGGCCAGCACTACGTCGAGCGGCACTACGCGCGCGGTTCGGAGCGCACGCGATGAGCCCGATACGCCCCTCGTTGGTGATCGTGGGAGCCGGGCCGCGGGGGACCGGACTCCTGGAGCGGATCGCCGCCAACGCACCCGAGTTGTACGCGAGTTCGGGCAGTGGTCCGGATGCCTCGGTCGGCGGCTCCGTCGGTTCGGAGGGGCTCGACATCCATCTCGTCGACCCCTACCCGCCGGGCGGCGGCCGTATCTGGCGCGAGGCTCAGTCACCGCTGCTGTGGATGAACTCCGAGGCGCAGGACGTCACGATGTTCACCGACGAGACGGTCGATATGACGGGACCGGTGCGCGAGGGTCCCACGCTGCACGAGTGGGCCGCACTCGACGGACGCGTCTTCGCGGACCGGCAACGGCAGGGCACGTACATGCGCTGGGTCTACGAGCGGACCGTCGCCGCGCTCCCGCCGGGCATCCGCGTCCACCATCACGCCCGCCGTGCCCTGCGGGTCGTCGGCCCGCGCGAGGGGCGCCAGCAGGTGTGGCTGGAGGGCCGGCCGCGCCCGCTCCTCGCCGACCTGGTCGTCCTCACGCTCGGCCACCTCGACGCCGAACTGGACGAGGAGCAGGTCGAGTTGGCCGAGTACGCCCGCGCCCATGATCTGGTCCACCTGCCGCCGGACTTCACCGCCGACAGCGATCTGTCCGCCCTCGCGCCGGGCGAACCGGTGCTCGTCCGCGGCTTCGGGCTCGCCTTCGTCGACCTGATGGTGCTGCTCACCGAAGGGCGCGGCGGGCACTACGAGACGGGCGCGGACGGGGAGTTGACGTACCGGGCGTCCGGGCGCGAGCCCGTGCTGCACGTCGGGTCGCGGCGCGGAGTCCCGTACCACTCGAAGATCGGCTACGACTGGACCGGTGAACGGCCGCCGCTGCCACGGTTCTTCGGGCCGGGCGAGGTGGACGCACTGCTCGCGCGCCCCGGCGGCTTCGACTTCCGGCGGGACGTGTGGCCGCTCGTCGAGAAGGAACTGGGCTTCGCGCACTACCACCGGCTGTTCACGGCACACCCCGAGCGCACGGACATGGCCTGGACGGACTTCGAGGAGAAGTACGCGGCCGGTGACAGCGCCGAGATCCAGGCCCTGGTCGCCTCGGCCGTGCCCGACACCGCCGACCGGTTCGACCCGGCCGCGCTCGACCACCCGCTGGACGGGGTGCGCCATGCCTCGTACGACGAACTCCAGGACGGTCTGCGGGCCTACATCGAAGGGGATCTGACCCGGCGTCACGATGCCTCGCACAGCGCGGACATGGCGGTCTTCCTCGGACTCCTGTCCGTCTACGGGCAGTTGGTGCGGCTCGGTGACATCGGGTCCTGGTGGCACGGGTTCTTCAGCTATCTGGCGTCGGGACCGCCCGGACCGCGGCTGCGGCAGATGCTCGCCCTGTCCCGGGCGGGGGTGCTCAGGTTCCTGGGCGCCGGCATGACCGTATCGGCCTCGGACGGCGTCTTCCGGGCCGGGAGCGCGGGCGTGCCGGGGGAGTACGTCGAGGCCCGGGCGCTCGTCGAGGCGCGGCTGCCGCATCCCACCGTCGAGCGCACCCGCGACTCCCTGCTGCGCGAGCTGTACGCCGAGGGGGCCGCGGCGACGCCTGAGGGGCTGCTCGCCGTGGACCCCGCCGACGGGCGTGTCCTCGACCGCTCCGGCACCCCGCATCCACGGCGATTCGCGCTCGGACCGCACACCGACGCCCGCGGCTCCGGGGCCTTCACCCGGCCGCGCACCGGAGGGCCCGCCTTCCGGCAGAACGACGCGACGGCGCGCGCTGCGCTGGCTTTCCTGCGCGCGCTGTCCTGTAGCGCCGCCGCGTAACCACCCCCGGCACCCTCCCGTATCCCCGGCACCGCCGAGCGGCCCCGCTCACTGCCTTCACCCAGAGGACTCCCATGTCGCTTACCAGTGATCCACCCCTTGCCAGAACATCCGTCGAGCCCGAGGACTACGGCGCGCTCAAGGTCGTGCCCGTACGCCACCCCTGGCGCTGGGTCGCGGTGACCGTGACCGCCGTGCTGCTCGCCCAGTTCGTCCACGGGCTCGCCACCAACTCCGGCTGGGAGTGGGAGGTGTTCGCCGAGTTCTTCACCGCGGAGGTGATCCTCAAGGCGGTCTGGGTGACGCTCCAACTCACCTTCTACGGAACGGCGTTGGGCTTCGCGCTCGGCATCGTCCTGGCGTTCATGCGACTGTCGGCCAGCCCGTTCCTGAAGGCCGTCTCCTTCGCGTACATCTGGGCGTTCCGGTCGATCCCGCTGATCGTGCAGCTGCTCTTCTGGTTCAACCTCGCCTACCTCTACAAGGAGTTGGAGTTCGGTATCCCCTTCGGGCCCGGCTTCTTCTCCTTCGACACGATGGGTCTGGTCGGCGCGATGAGCGCGGCCGTGCTGGGGCTGGCCCTGCACCAGGCCGCGTACGCCGCGGAGATCGTGCGCGGCGGCGTACTGTCCGTCGACAGCGGGCAGTTGGAGGCCGCCGCCGCGCTCGGCATCCCCAGGCTGCGGCAGATCCGGCGGATCGTGCTGCCGCAGGCGATGCGTTCCATCCTGCCGAACGCCGCCAACGAGGTGATCTCCCTCTTCAAGGGCACCTCCATCGTCTCCGTCATGGCGATCGGCGAGCTCTTCTACCAGGTCCAGGTCATCTACGGACGCAACGGCCGGGTCGTACCGCTGCTCATGGTCGCGACGGCCTGGTACATCCTCCTGACCACCGCGCTCTCGGTCCTCCAGTACTACGTCGAACGACACTTCGCGAAGGGAAGCACGCGATGAGCGCGCCGCTGACCAAGGAACCGACCAAGGACGGGGCGGCTGCCGCCCCCATGGTCGACATCAAGTCCGTGCACAAGAGCTTCGGTTCGCTGGAGGTCCTCAAGGGCGTCGACCTGGAGGTGCGGACCGGTGAGGTCACCGTCATCCTCGGCCCGTCAGGATCCGGCAAGTCCACGCTGCTGCGGACCATCAACCACCTGGAGAAGGTCGACCAGGGCTGGATCAGCGTGGACGGCTCGCTGGTCGGCTACCGGCGCTCCGGCGACAAGCTGTACGAGCTGCGCGAGCGGGAGATCCTCAGGCAGCGCACCCGGATCGGGTTCGTCTTCCAGAACTTCAACCTCTTCCCGCATCTCACGGTGCTGGAGAACATCGTCGAGGCGCCGGTCTCCGCGCTGAAGCGGTCCCGCAAGGACGTCACCGAGGCCGCGCGCGGACTGCTCGACCGGGTCGGGCTCGCCGACAAGGCCGACGCCTACCCGAAGCAGCTCTCCGGCGGACAGCAGCAGCGCGTGGCCATCGCCCGCGCGCTCGCCCTGGAGCCGAAACTGCTGCTCTTCGACGAGCCGACGTCCGCCCTCGACCCCGAGCTGGTCGGTGAGGTCCTCGACGTCATCAAGGACCTGGCCCATCAGGGCACCACGATGATCGTCGTCACGCACGAGATCGGCTTCGCCCGCGAGGTCGCCGACACGGTCGTCTTCATGGACGACGGCCGGATCGTCGAACAGGGCACCCCCGGCGACGTACTCGACCGGCCGCGGCACGAACGCACCCGCGCCTTCCTCTCCAAGGTTCTCTGAACCGGCCGCTGTCCAATCGTTCCAACCTCTCTTCCCACAACAGGAGTTCACCCGTGATATCCCGACGCACCCTCGCCGCCTCCGTCGTCGCCCTCGTCGTCGCCCCTCTGCTCAGCGCCTGCGGCGGTGACAGCGACGCGGCGACCGGGACGGGCAGCTCCGGCACCAAGAAGGCCGGCGGCGTCAACATCGGCCCGGACCAGAACCGGATCCGCGGCAAGAAGGTCGACGAGATCGCCGCGCTCGTCCCGGCGGCGATCCGCGAGCGCGGCACGCTCAAGCTCGGCCAGAGCGCCGACGCCTCGCCGCCGCTCGGCTTCTACGCGACCGACGACAAGACCAGAATCGGTTCCGAGATCGACCTCGCGACCCTCGTCGCCGACACCCTCGGGCTGAAGCTCGACAACGACGAGGTCTCCTGGGAGAACCTCTTCGTCGGTCTCGACAGCGGCAAGTTCGACGCCGTCTTCTCGAACGTCACCGTCACCGAGGAGCGCAAGGAGAAGTACGACTTCGCGACCTACCGCCTCGACAACATCTCGTTCGAGGCGAAGAAGGGCACCGACTGGAAGGTCGACGGTCCCGAGGACGTGGCGGGCAAGACGATCGCCGTCTCCTCCGGCACCAACCAGGAGAAGATCCTCGTCGACTGGAGCAAGCAGAACGAGAAGGCGGGCCGCAAGGCCGTCACCATCAAGTACTTCCAGAAGGACACGGACTACTACCTCGCCCTCCAGTCGGGCCGTATCGACGCCTACCTCGGCCCCAGCCCGTCCGCCGCGTACCACGTGGCCTCGGCCGGACAGTCGCAGGTCATCGGCACGCTCTCCGGTGCCGGCGACGACCTTCAGGGCAAGATCGCCGCCACCACGAAGAAGGGGAGCGGGCTTGTCGACGCGTACGCGGCCGCCATCAACCACGTGATCGAGGACGGCAGTTACGGCCGTGTGCTCAAGCGCTGGGGCCTGTCGAGCGAGGCCGTGCCGAAGTCGGAGATCAACCCGCCCGGCCTGCCGAAGATCTAGGGGATCCCGCGGCCCGGCGGTCGCGACCACCACGGTGTTCGGGGGAGGTCGCGACCGCCGGCGCCGCGCCGGACGGAATACACCGGCGCGACGCCGCGCTCATACCTCGGGCCGGCGGAGCCCGTGTGGAAGGGTTGATCACATGACGACGGAACACGGGACGGCGGACGCCTCCGAGGAGTGGAAGCACTGGCACGAGCACCGCACCGAGACGGTGTCCGCGCCCCACGGCCCGCTCGCGCTCACCGGCACCCACTGGATCGAGGACTATCCGGAGGGGCTACTTCCGGACATGCCCGGCCGGTGGTCCGTGGACGGCGACGAGGTCCTGCTGACGGCCGACGCGGCCGACGGCCTCCTCGTGGACGGTGAGCCCTTCGCCGGTGAGGTCCGGCTCGGGGCCGATCCCGGTCCGGCCATCACGGCCCGGGTCGCGCACGGCGAGCGCCGGTTCGTCGTCCTCGTACGGGAAGGGGCCCTGGGGGTACGCGACTTCGACCCCGCCTCCCCGGCCCGGCAGGCGTTCCGGGGCATCGAGGCCACGCCGTACGACCCGCGCTGGTCGGTGCCGGGTCGCTTCACGCCGTACGGGGAGGACCGGACCGTACGTGTGGCGAACGCCGACGGACGGGAGCGCGGGCTCGGGCTCGGCGGTGAGCTCGCCTTCACGCTCGGCGGGCAGGATCTGACGCTTCAGGTGACGGTTCAGGGGGACGGATCGCTGTGGGCTGTTTTCGGCGATGTGACGAGTGGGAACGGCAGCTATCGCTTCCGGTTCCTGCGCCCGGCGGCTCCTGACACCGAGGGGCGCACGACGGTGGACTTCAACCGGGCCCTGCTCCCGCCCTGCGCATTCGCAGACCACTTCATCTGCCCATTCCCACCGCCGGGCAATACGCTGAGCGCGGCGATTGCCGCCGGGGAACGCAATCTGCTCCGATAATCCGCACGTAATCCACACACTGCCGCTGATGAGATCAACTCCCGTGGGACATACGTAAGTTGAACACCGCACGGCCGAAAGGCGCCCTTGCGCCCGTCGGGTGTGCGGCCAAATACTCCCCCCAGCGCCTTGTCAGGGGCACGGCTTGTCCGGAATCCGGGCATTCTGCCTCTGGCGTGCGCCTCACGGGCCCCGACCCCACGCGGGCCCCCGACTTCCCTTTGGAGGGAACGAACAGTGAGGACCAAGCGCACCACCCCCCGCAGCGGAATAGCGAGACGGACCCGGCTGATCGCCGTCACCTCCGGACTCGTGGCCGCGGCCGCATTCACCATCCCTTCCGCGAACGCGAGCGACGCGCAGACGTTCAGCGCCTCCCAGCTGAAGAGCGCCAACTCCTCGGTGCTCAAGGCCGATGTGCCCGGCACCGCCTGGGTGACCGACGCCAAGACCGGCAAGGTCGTCGTCACGGTCGACAGCACCGTCTCCAAGGCCGAGATCGCGAAGATCAAGCGGGCCGCGGGCACCAACGCCGGCGCTCTGCAGATCAAGTACACGCCGGGCAAGTTCAACAAGCTGATCAAGGGCGGCGACGCCATCTATGCGAGTAGCTGGCGCTGCTCCCTCGGCTTCAACGTCAAGAACAGCGCGGGCGCCGACTACTACGTGACCGCCGGTCACTGCACCGACGGCGCCGGCACCTGGTGGTCGAACTCCGGGCACACCACCACGCTCGGCTCGACGGCCGGCTCCAGCTTCCCGACCAACGACTACGGGCTGGTGCGCTACACCAACACCTCGGTCGCCAAGTCGGGCACCGCGGGCAGCGTGGACATCACCAGCGCCGCCACCCCGGCCGTGGGCACGAACGTCATCCGCACCGGTTCCACCACCGGCACCCGTACCGGTCGCGTCACCGCGCTGAACGCGACCGTCAACTACGGCGGCGGCGACATCGTCTACGGCATGATCCAGACCACGGTCTGCGCCGAGCCCGGCGACTCCGGCGGTCCGCTCTACGGCAGCAACGGTGTCGCCTACGGTCTGACCTCCGGCGGCAGCGGCAACTGCACCTCCGGTGGCACCACGTTCTTCCAGCCGGTCACCGAGGCGCTGGGCGCCTACGGCGTCAACGTATTCTGACCGGCACGCGACACATCGACACCCGCGTGACCTGACTGCAGCCAGCAGCAGACGAGCCCCCGCACCGCCGTTCGCGGTGCGGGGGCTCGGCCTTGGCCGTGGGGGCTCGCCGGTGCGCACGAGAAAGATCCGGGGGAACAGAGAAGTGACTTCCGACCAGCAGCGCCATGTACGCCGCAGTCCGCTGCTGTTCACGACACCGCTGGTGCTGCTCGGGGTGCTGGCGCTGGTGCTCCTGTGGGAGATCACGCGCGGCAACGTGACGGGGGAGCTGAGCCGCCAGTGGCCCTGGCGGCTGCAGTTGATGGACACGGACGCGCTGGGCAGCCTGCTGGCGGTCGCCCTCGCCGCGGTGCTCGGCCGGGCGCAGTACGCGCGTACGGTACGGCCCGCGCTGGGCTGGCGTGCGTCCTGGGTGCCCGGCGCCTTCGTCCCGGACGAGTCCGCCTGGGAGGCGGGCGTCCTGAACGGCGGTCCGCAGCACGCCGTGGTGGAGCGGGTGGAGTACCAGCTCGTACCGCACGACGGGGTTCCCGGGGCCTGGACCGACCACGCGGGGCTGCTGCGGGAACTCGCCGCGATGGGGCTCGTGCACGGCAAGCACTACCGGCAGATGCTCGTCGGCGCGGGCTTCCCCCTGCCGGGCGCCACCGGGTACGAGACCGCGCCCCACGGCGCGTACACCCAGCGGTTCGTCGACGAGGTCGACGAGTTGCGGCTCCGGCTGCGGGTGACGGACGCCGTGGGCGACAGCCATGAGCGGGTGATGGACCTGATGCGCGGGGCGCGGCTGGAGCGGCCGGGGGCCGCGGGGAGCGGGCTCATAGTGGGGCCCGGGGCGTGAGCCGGCCCCGGGCGTGAGGTGGTGGTCCGGGATGTGAAGCGGTTGCCCCGGGTCAGGTGGCCGTTCGTGGGGTTGCGCACAGCCAGTCCAGTACGTCCGGGAGAGCCTCCAGGGCTGAGAAGTGGCTGCCCTTCGGGTCCAGGACCGGGCGGGCTCGGGGGATGCGGTCGGCCAGCCACTCGAAGTGGCCCACCGGGGAGAAGGTGTCCTCGGCGCCGTGCCACAGCAGCACGGGGCGGGTGATCTGCGCCGGGTCGAAGCCCCAGTGGCTCAGCAGCGCGAGGGTGTCGTCGAGCCAGCCGTAGGCCGAATCGCGCAGCGCCTCACGGTAGTTGCGCAGCAGCATCTCGCTCACGGCCGGGGTGGAGACGATCCGGCGGTCGGCGTCGGTGAGGCCGTCCTTGATCGACGCGAGGAGCTGCGCAGGGTCCGCGCGGATCGCGGCGGCCCGGGCGGCGAGCCGGTCCGCGAACTCCAGGGGGTCGGTGAGCGCCTGCGTGAACTCCTCGACGTTGGACCTCGCCATCCCGTCGAACCAGTTCAGCCCCTCGGCGACCGGCGGCGCGAGACTCGCCATCGCCGCCACCCGCCGCACCCGCGAGGGCAGCAGCGCCGCGCAGGCCAGCGCGTGCGGGGCACCGCCCGAGCGGCCGAGCACCGCGAACTTCCCGAGCCCGAGCCCGTCGGCCAGCGCCGCCACATCGCGCGCGGCCTGCGCCACCCGGCGTCCGGGACCGCGGTCCGAATCCCCGTACCCGGGCCGGTCGTACGCGATGAACCGCACCCCGGGACGCTCGGCCATCAGCTCCGCAGGCACCGCCCCGTGCCGGCAGCCCGGTGTGCCGTGCAGCAGTATCACCGGGCTGCCGTCCGGGTCCCCCCACTCCTCGAACGCCAGCAGTCGTCCGTCCCGCATCCGTATCCCGTTCGGCACCTCGGTCCTCCATCTCCCCTTCGCGTCCGCGCCGGAGTTACCGTCGAAGTACACACCTGTTGCGCCCGGTACGGACCCTGGGGGTCGTAATGATCGAGGAGCTGGTGACGGCGGGAGTGGCTCTCGCGTCCGTCGGAACGGTGTACGCGATGGCGGCGGCCCGCGTCGTCAAACAGTACGAACGGGGCGTGGTGCTCCGGCTCGGCAAGCTTCGATCCGGGGTGCGGGGCCCGGGGTTCACCATGATCGTGCCCTTCGTGGACCGGCTCCAGAAGGTCAACATGCAGATCGTGACGATGCCGGTACCCGGGCAGGACGGCATCACCCGGGACAACGTCACGGTGCGCGTGGACGCCGTCATCTACTTCAAGGTGGTGTCCGCGGCCGACGCGGTCATCCAGGTCGAGGACTACCGGTTCGCGGTCTCGCAGATGGCGCAGACGTCACTGCGCTCGATCATCGGCAAGAGCGAGCTGGACGATCTGCTCTCCAACCGCGAGAAGCTCAACCAGGGCCTGGAGCTGATGATCGACAGTCCGGCCGTGGAGTGGGGCGTCTCGATCGACCGCGTCGAGATCAAGGACGTGTCGCTGCCGGAGACGATGAAGCGGTCCATGGCCCGGCAGGCGGAGGCCGACCGTGAGCGGCGGGCCCGGGTCATCAACGCGGACGCCGAGCTCCAGGCCTCCAAGAAACTGGCGGAGGCCGCCGGAGTCATGTCCGAGCAGCCCGCCGCCCTGCAACTGCGGCTGCTGCAGACGGTGGTGGCGGTCGCGGCCGAGAAGAACTCCACGCTCGTCCTGCCCTTCCCCGTCGAGCTGCTGCGGTTCCTGGAGCGGGCGCAGCAGCCGGCCCAGCAGTCGGCGCAACAGGTGGCGCCTCCCGCGTCCCAGGCACAGCAATCGTCGGACCGGACGGCTCCGACACAGCAGTCGTTGCCCGAGGCGCAGCAGCTTCCGATCCAGCCGCAGGAGTTCTCGGCGCAGGCGCAACAGCTGTTGGCGCAGTGGCAGCAATCGATGCAGGAGCAACTCCCGCCCGTCGAGACACCGTTGGATCCGGACTTCGGAGGGTCGAAATCCGGACAGGACTAGACCTCACAGGCTGCCGTTAGTTACTCGCTCGTAGTGTTTGCTATGGGAATCGACGTGGTGAGACGGCCCCTTGTCAACGCGCGTCAACCATGCGGGGGCGCGCGTCCGTTGTGGCACGCGCGTCCTGAAGTCGACCTTGTGTGCTCCCGTACGGCCTCGGAATAGTGGTCGGCGTCCGTTGGCATGGACGCGGCTTTTATTGCGAGTCGGGCCCATGTCCGTACACCTTTCGGTCTCGGCGGCCCCCACAGCCGCCGTTTCCGACCCCCCACAGGAGGACACAAGTTGAAGCACCGACGCATACCCAAGCGGCGGGCAGCCGTGGCAGGTGCGGGCATCGCCGCACTGGTCGCCGCGGGAGTCACCTTGCAGAGTGCGAACGCGAGTGAGAACGCGCCCGCTCCCGAGCTCAAGATCCTCTCGGTCACGGCGGCCGGAAAGCTCGCCTCGACGCTCGGCAAGGACCTCGGCACGGACGCGGCGGGAACGTATTACGACGCGAAGGCGAAGAGCCTCGTCGTGAACGTCCTCGACGAGGCCGCGGCCGAGACCGTCGAGTCGGCCGGCGCCAAGGCCAGAATCGTCGAGAACTCCCTCGCCGAACTCAAGGGCGCCCGTACGACGCTGAAGCAGGACGCGACCATCCCCGGCACCTCGTGGGCGGTCGACCCGGCGACGAACAAGGTCGTCGTCACCGCGGACCGTACGGTCAAGGGCGCGAAGATGGCGCAGCTGACCAAGGTCGTCGAGGGGCTCGGCGCCAAGGCCGAACTCAAGACCACGAAGGGGGAGTTCAAGCCCTTCGTCGCCGGCGGTGACGCCATCACCGGTGGCAGCGGTCGCTGCTCGCTCGGCTTCAACGTGGTCAAGGGCGGCGAGCCGTTCTTCCTCACCGCCGGGCACTGCACCGAGGGCATCACCAACTGGTCCGACTCGTCCGGCACCGAGATCGGTGAGAACGCGGACTCCAGCTTCCCCGACAACGACTACGGCCTGGTGAAGTACACCGCGGACGTGGCCCACCCGAGCGAGGTGAACCTCTACAACGGTTCCGCTCAGGCGATCACGGGTGCGGCGGAGGCGACCGTCGGGATGAAGGTCACCCGCAGCGGCTCCACCACCCAGGTGCACGACGGGTCGGTGACCGGTCTTGACGCCACCGTGAACTACGGCAACGGCGACATCGTGAACGGGCTTATCCAGACCGACGTCTGCGCGGAGCCGGGTGACAGTGGCGGGTCGCTGTTCTCGGGCAGCAGCGCGATCGGGCTCACGTCCGGTGGCAGCGGTGACTGCACCTCCGGCGGGGAGACCTTCTTCCAGCCGGTCACCGAGGCGCTGTCCGCCACGGGGACGCAGATCGGCTGACGCTTCCGTCGCGGTTTTCCGAAAGCCCCGCTCCCGCTTGCGCGGGGGCGGGGCTTTTCGGGTCGGGTGCTTCGTGCGGGCCGGCCGTGGCTGGGTGCGCAGTTCGCGCCCCTAAGAGGGGCGCCCCTGTGAACCGGGGCTCGATGACTTGCTCTGCAGCGAGCCCGCGATGAGTGTGACCGCGGTGCCGACCGCCGCCCAGGCCGAGAGGACCAGGAGTGAGGCCGTGGTGTCGTTGCCCTTGAAGTAGGCGATCGAGCGGGCCGCCCAGGTGCCGGCGCCCGGGGGCAGGGCGGGGCCGATCGCCTTCCAGAACGGGGGGAGCATCGGGGGCGGGAGGGCGCCGCCCGCGCTCGGGTTGCCCAGGATCACCACGAGCAGTACGGCCACTCCGATGCCGACGACCCCGAAGAGGCACTGGAACGCGAGCGTGGCCGCTCCCACCGCGAAGGTGATCAGCGCGCCGAGCCCCCAAAGAGCCCAGACACTGCCCGGAAGGGCTCCCAGGATCGGCCCGACGATGACCGCGCCGCCGAGTCCGCCGACGATCGCGACCACGGCCATGGCGGCGAGCCGGATCGTCGCGCGCCGGGGGTTGGCAGGCCGTGCGCCCGCGCTGATCGCCAGCGCCGACGCGCACAGATAGCCGCCCACGCACCAGCCGACGACCAGGTAGAAGGTGGTGAGCCCGTTGGCGTCCTGCGCGTCGGCCGGGACCACGTCGACGGTTCTCACCGTGCGCCCCTGGCCCTTCTCCAGCCCGGTGGTGAGCGCGATCAGCGCGCTGGCCAGGACCTTGCCACCGCCGGACGCGACCAGCAGGGTGTCGGTGGTGCCGGCCGGGTCGATCACCAGGGCGCCGTCGATGTCGCGGTTCACGATCTGCTCGCGGGCCGTCGCCCGGTCGGGGAGCGCGCGAGGGTCCAGGGGCTCGCCGGGGAGCTGCTTCAGACGGGCCACCGCCTGGTCCGCGGCGGCTCCCGGGGCGACCACCCCGAACGCCACGTCCTTCGGCTTCGGGTTGTGCAGCGCCCCCACATAGGAGGCGATGAAGAGCAGTTGCAGGGCGACCACGCCGATGACCAGCAGCGTGGCCCGCGGAGTGACTCCGTCCTTCACCTCTTCGAGGAAGGTCCGGCGAGGGGCCCCGGCTGTCTGTGTCATGCCCCCACGGTCCGAGCCACCCGGCGTTTGCGCAGGTGGGACGGGTTCGAACGGATGTCGCACACATGTTCGGGAATTGGTCTATGGTGGGGGTGAGGGAGTAGGGAACAAACGTTCGAGTGCTGGTAGGGCTGGCGTGGGAGCCCCTGGGAGTGGTGGAGGTGCGCGTGCCGGGCTTCACGCATCTGCACACCGTTTCCGGGTTCTCCCTGCGGTACGGGGCCTCGCACCCGGAGCGCCTCGCCGAGCGCGCCTCCGAGCGGGGCATGGACGCGCTCGCCCTCACCGACCGGGACACCCTCGCGGGCGCGGTCCGCTTCGCCAAGGCCTGCGCCGCCCAGGGCGTGCGCCCACTGTTCGGGGTCGATCTCGCGGTCGAGGAGCCCGTACGGGTCCGGACTCCCGTACGAGTCCAGGAGTCCGCGCGGGCCACGGGGGTCGTAGGGGATGGGGAGTCCGTGCGGGCCGGTGAGCCCGTAAGGGGGGAGCGGCGGCGGACTCCCGTGCGGGGCGGTGCCTTCATCGATGAGTCGACGCCTCGGGTGACCTTCCTTGCCCGGGACGGCGCGAAGGGCTGGGCCGAGCTCTGCAGAATCGTTACTGCGGCACACGCGGGCGACTCGGGCGGGCCGCTGCTGCCCTGGGCGGACAACCACGCCGACGGCCTGACCGTCCTGCTCGGGCCCGCCTCCGACGTCGGCAGGGCGCTCGTCGCCGGGCGCCCCGACCGGGCCGCGAAACTGCTCGCGCCCTGGCGGGAGGTCTACGGCGACGCCCTGCGGCTCGAAGCGGTCTGGCACGGGCGCGAGGGCACCGGTCCCGGCTCGCTGCGGCTGGCCGCCCGTACCGTCGGCTTCGCCGCCGAGCAGCGGGTGCGGCCGGTGCTCAGCAACGCCGTCCGGTACGCCGACCCGGGCATGGGCCCGGTCGCCGACGTCCTGGACGCCGCCCGCCGGCTCGTGCCGGTCGACCCCCGCAAGGAGCTGGACAGCGGAGAGGCCTGGCTCAAGGACGCGGGCGCCATGCTCGGCGCCGCCGAACGGATCGTCGAGGCCGCGGGCTTTCGCCGTGACACCGCCTACCGCCTGCTCGAACAGACGCGGGCCACCGCCGCCGAGTGCCTCGTCGACCCCGAGGACGACCTCGGCCTCGGTGCCGTGCACTTCCCCGAGCCGCACCTCGTCGGCGCCGGACGACGCACCGCGCAGCGCGTACTGGCCTCGCGGGCGGCGGCGGGGATGGTGCTGCGCGGCTACGACCGCTCCTCCGAAGCGCGCGGTTACTGGGAACGGATGCACCGCGAGCTGGACATCATCGCCCACCACAACTTCGCCTCCTACTTCCTGACGGTCGCTCAGGTCGTCGACGACGTACGGGACATGGGCATCCGGGTCGCCGCGCGCGGCTCCGGCGCGGGCTCGCTCGTCAACCACCTCCTCGGCATCGCGCACGCCGACCCCGTCGCACACGGACTGCTGATGGAACGCTTCCTGTCCAAGCGCCGCCCGGTCCTGCCCGACATCGACATCGACGTGGAGTCCGCGCGCCGGCTTGAGGTCTACCGCGCGATCATCGGCCGGTTCGGCACCGAGCGGGTCGCGACCGTGGCGATGCCGGAGACGTACCGGGTGCGTCATGCGGTACGGGACGTCGGCGCGGCCCTCTCCATGGACCCGGCCGACATCGACCGCATCGCCAAGTCCTTCCCTCACATCCGGGCCCGCGACGCCCGCGCCGCACTGCGGGAACTGCCCGAACTGCGGCCCCTGGCCGGGGAGATGGAGAAGTACGGGCGGCTGTGGGAACTCGTGGAGGCACTGGACGCCCTGCCGCGCGGAGTCGCCATGCACCCGTGCGGGGTACTCCTCTCCGACGCCTCGCTCCTCGCCCGTACGCCCGTCATGCCGACCAGCGGCGAGGGGTTCCCCATGTCGCAGTTCGACAAGGAGGACGTCGAGGACCTCGGGCTGCTCAAACTGGACGTGCTGGGTGTGCGGATGCAGTCCGCGATGGCGCACGCGGTGGCCGAGGTGGAGCGGGCCACGGGGGACCGGGTCGACCTGGACGCGGTGGAGGAGGGCGACCCCGCCACGTATCAACTCATCCGGTCCGCCGAGACGTTGGGCTGCTTCCAGATCGAGTCGCCGGGTCAGCGGGACCTGGTGGGCAGGCTCCAGCCCGCGACCTTCCACGATCTCGTCGTCGACATCTCCCTCTTCCGGCCGGGGCCGGTCGCGGCCGACATGGTGCGGCCGTTCATCGAGGCGCGACACGGCCGGGCGCCGGTCCGCTTCCCGCACCCGGATCTGGAGGAGCCGCTGAGGAGTACGTACGGGGTCGTGGTCTTCCACGAGCAGATCATCGACATCGTCGACATCATGACCGGCTGCGGGCGCGACGAGGCGGACCGGGTGCGGCGCGGGCTCTCCGACCCCGAGTCGCAGGGGCGGATCCGGGTGTGGTTCGCGCAGCATGCCGCCGCGCGGGGATACGACGCGGAGACGATCCGGCGGACCTGGGAGATCGTCGAGGCCTTCGGGTCGTACGGCTTCTGCAAGGCGCACGCGGTCGCCTTCGCCGTACCGACGTACCAGTCGGCCTGGCTGAAGGCGCATCACCCGGCCGCCTTCTACGCCGGGCTGCTCACCCACGATCCCGGGATGTATCCGAAGCGGCTGCTGCTCGCGGACGCGCGGCGGCGAGGAGTGCCGATCCTGCCGTTGGACGTGAACCGGTCGGCGGTCGCACATCGTATCGAACTGGTGTCTGAATCTGAGGGGTTCGGAGGGGCGGCCGGGAAGATCCCCGGAGGGTCCGGGAAGGCCTGGGGTGTGCGGCTCGCCCTCTCCGACGTGCACGGCATCAGCGAGGCCGAGGCGGCGCGGGTCGCGGCCGGGCAGCCGTACGCCTCGCTGCTCGACTTCTGGGAACGGGCCCGGCCCAGCAGGCCACTCGCCCAACGACTCGCGCAGGTCGGTGCTTTGGACGCCTTCGGGGCCAACCGCCGTGATCTGCAACTGCACTTGACCGAGCTGCACCGGGGAGCGCGCGGCGGTCGCGGGAACCAACTTCCGCTGGCCGGTGGGCAGAAGACCGCGCCGGCCGGGCTGCCCGACCTCTCCTCGGCGGAGCGGCTCAGCGCCGAGCTGGGGGTGCTCTCCATGGACGCCTCACGCAATCTGATGGACGACCACCGGACGTTCCTGGAGGAGCTGGGTGTGGTCACCGCGCGCCGGCTGCGGGCGGCCCGGCACGGTGAGACGGTCCTGGTCGCGGGCGCCAAGGCGGCCACCCAGACCCCGCCGATCCGCTCCGGCAAGCGGGTCATCTTCACCACCCTGGACGACGGCACTGGCCTGGTCGACCTCGCCTTCTTCGACGACTCCCACGACGCGTGCGCCCACACCGTCTTCCACTCCTGGCTCCTGCTCGTACGCGGAGTGGTGCAGCGGCGCGGCCCGCGCAGCCTCAGCGTGGTCGGGGCCGCCGCCTGGAACCTCGCCGACCTGGTGGAACTGCGGCGCGAGGAAGGCCTGGACGGGGTGGCCCTGCGACTGGCCGAACCGCAGGGGGAGGACGAGGCCGAGGACGGCTCACGGGACACGGGAGATCCGACGGGCGGCCGTCGAATCCAGATGCCCACGGGATACGAAATGCATCCGTGGGCCGATCTGCGCCCGGCGGGCGAAGGGCCCGCCGGTGGAAAGAAGTTGTGGCACCAGAGCCCGGGGAGTGCGGGATGACCATCCTCTGCGTACGTTTCCAGCTGCCTCCGACGAACGAGGCCGCCCTGCCCGGGCTCCTCGGCACGCTGGAGGAGTTCACCCCCGTCATCGAGGCGCTGCCGCCCGACGGAGCGCTCGCCGATCTGCGGGGCGCCGAGCGGTACTTCAAGCGGGATGTGGGGGAACTGGCCTCGCTGATCCGGGTACGGGCGCTCGCCTGGCACGGCGTCGACTGTGTGATCGGGGCCGGACCCGGGCCGATGTTCGCACGGATGGCCCTGCGGGAAGCCGCCCCCGGAACGACCCGCGTGGTGCCCGAAGACCCCTGCGCCCTCGCGGAGTTCCTGGCGGAACAGCCCGTGCGGGCGCTGCCCGGAGTCGGCACCGCCACCGCCCGCACCCTGTGCGAGTACGGCCTGGACAGCGTCGGCAAGGTCGCCGCCGCGCCCCTGTCCACACTGCAACGGCTCACCAGCGCCCGAACGGGCCGCGAACTGCACGAGATGGCACAGGGCATCGACCGCGGCCGGGTCGTACCGAACGCCGTCTCCCTCCCCCACTCTCGGCTTCGCTCGAGCGGGGGGACCCCCATGCTCGCCGCCGAACGCCCCTTCCCGCGCGACGAGTTGGACCCGGACCTGCACCGGCGCGCCCTGCTCTCCGCCGCCGAGGAACTGGGCTCCCGGCTGCGCGCCCTGGAGAAGGTGTGCCGCACACTCACCCTCACCGTCCGCTACGCCGACCGCTCTTCCACGACCCGAAGCCGCACCCTCCCCGAGCCGACCGCCCACTCCTCGGCGCTCACCGACGCCGCGTACCGCATGTACGAGGCGCTCGGGCTGCAGCGGGCCAGGGTCCGCGGCATCGCCCTGCGTGCCGAGGGGCTCGATCCTGCCGAGCGGGCCTCCTACCAGCTCACCTTCGACCCGGTGGACGAGAAGGTCCGGCGGGTGGAGGAGGTGGCGGACCGGGTCCGGGCGAAGTTCGGGCCGCGGGCGGTGATGCCGGGGGCGTTGGTGGCGTAACCGTTTCCCGGACAACAGGGGGGCGCGGTCAGTTGGCCCACGGCGGAGTGATGACCGTGCCGTCCGCCAGCTCCGCCTGGAGGCCGATGGACGTGGTGACCCAGGAGGTCGCGGTCTCCTCGGTCGGGTTCTCCACGGTGAGCGTCGCGCCGGGATTGATGATCACCGTGTCGCCCGCGGCGATCCGCTCGGTGCGGCCGTCGAGGGTCATCAGCAGTTCGCCGGACAGCAGATGGAAGATCTCCTCACGGTTGACGGTGTGCGCGGGCGCCTTCGTGCCCGCGGGGATCTCGCCCCGCCAGGCGCACAGTTCCTTGCTCCCGCTGAGGGGAGTGGCGTACGAGACGAAGCGCGCGCCGTGGATCTCGTGGACGACGGCTTCGGACGAGCGGACTACGGGCACGGCTGCCTCCAGAGGCGAATGGTGGTGAATAGCGGTGGTGAGTCGTGGTGGTGAATGGTCAAGCTGCTTGACTATATGGATCCATGGTCAAGCTGCTTGACCAATTCGTCAAGGGTGTTTCAATGCGTGCGTGCAGAACTCCGAGGCCATGGCCCTGTCCGCCGCCCTGCTCGCCGTCGCCGGTGAGCTCACCCAGCGCATCCACGAGGGTGTCGTCGCCCGCGGGTTCGAGGGGGTTCGGCCCGCGCACGGGTTCGCGTTCGCGCGGCTCGCGCCCGGCGGGGCGACGGTCACGGAGCTGGCCGCCCATCTGGGCGTGACCAAGCAGGCCGCGAGTCAACTTGTCGATGAGATCGTCCGCAAGGGGTACGCCGAGCGGCGCCCGCACCCCGACGACGCGCGCGCCCGGCTGGTCGTACTGACCGAGCAGGGCTGGGCCTGCACGCGGGCCGCCGAGGAAGCGGCGGCGGAGGCCGTCGGCCCCTGGGTCGAGCTACTCGGTGAGGGTGAAGTCCGGGCGTTGCGTGACCGTTTGCTGCGCATTGCGCCCTACGGTCCCATCAGGCCCGCCTGGTGACGGTTCCACGGCACGTGTCAGTGCTCCCGGCCAGCGCCGGAAGTTTTTACTGACGCGTAACTTCACACTTCTACTACTCACTCGTAACTTGGCAAAAGAACAGCATCCTCGTGATCCGGATCACAGGGCGTACGCCATCGCAACTCCCTTGAGCCGCAAGGAGATCACTCGATGCTGCCCTGGAAACGCCTGCTCAGACCCCTGGCCGTGCTGCTGCTGACCGCCGCGGTCACCGTCGTCCCCACGGCCGCCGCTGGTTCCGTCGCCACCGCTCAGGCCGAGGCCGCGCCGAGCCGTGGCTGGAACGACTACTCCTGCAAGCCCTCCGCCGCCCACCCGCGGCCCGTCGTCCTCGTCCACGGCACCTTCGCCAACTCCGTGGACAACTGGCTGGGCCTCGCGCCCTACCTCGTGAACCGCGACTACTGCGTCTTCGCCCTCGACTACGGGCAGCTGCCCGGCGTGCCGTTCTTCAACGGCCTCGGTCCCATCGACAAGTCGGCGGAGCAGCTCAAGACCTTCGTCGACAAAGTGCTCGCCGCGACCGGCTCCGCCAAGGCCGACCTCGTGGGCCACTCGCAGGGCGGCATGATGCCCCGCCACTATCTGAAGTTCCTCGGCGGAGCCGCCAAGGTGAACGCCCTCGTCGGGATCGCCCCCGACAACCACGGCACCACCCTGAACGGACTCGCCCAACTGCTCGACTACTTCCCCGGTGCGGCCGACCTGCTCTCCACCGCCACCCCCGCCCTCGCCGACCAGGTGGCCGGATCGGCCTTCCTGACCAAGCTCAACGCGGGCGGCGACACCGTCCCCGGTGTCCGCTACACGGTCATCGCCACCAAGTACGACGAGGTCGTCACGCCGTACCGCTCGCAGTACCTCGACGGCCCGAACGTACGCAATGTCCTGATCCAGGACCTGTGCGCGGTCGACCTCTCCGAACACGCGGCGATCGGGCTCATCGACCGGATCGCCTTCCACGAGGTGGCGAACGCCCTTGATCCGGCGCATGCCACTCCGACGACCTGCCTGTCGGTCATCGGCTAGCGGGGGAGGGGAACTGCGGGCCGTACGTTGATACGGTCCCGCGCCCCTTATGGGGCTATCGGCTGTGGCGGCCGCCACCCACCGCGCGGCGGCGGACCGACGCGAACAGCGCCGCCGCACCGAGCGCCAGGGCGGTCGCCCCACCGATCGCGACGTACGGAGTGGTGCTCGAACCGCCGGTCTCGGCGAGGTTCTCCGAACCGCCGGCGGGCTCGGCGTCGCTCGCCGAGTCGTCCGTCGCCTCGGAGGGGCCCGCCGCCTCCGCGGATTCCGTGGCGGAGTCGGTACCGGAGTCGGAGTCCGAGGCGGTGTCCGCGGCTGCCGTGGCCGTGGCCTGGGTCTTCGGGTCGTCGTCGCCGTGACCGCCGTGCTCCACGGACGACTCGTCGGTGCCGTCCGCGATGTCCTGGTCGGACGGTGCCGACGCGGTCGGGGCCGCGGAGGCCCCGGCGCCGCCCCCACTTCCGCTCCCGCCCTCCCCGAACACGACGTCGGAGCAGGTGTAGAACGCCTCCGGGGAGTCCGAGCGCTGCCAGATCGAATAGATGAGGTGGCGGCCCGACTTGACCGGGACGACGCCGTCGAAGACGTAGTCGCCGTTCTCCATCCGCGGGTCGGTGACCTTGAGGAACGGCTTCGACTCCAGGTCCGACCACTTCAGGGGCTTCGCCGGGTCGTAGCCGTCCTTGGTGACGTACAGCTCGAACGAGCCCTTGTGCGGGGCCGTTCCCTTGTAGCGGAAGGTGCGGTTGCCCGAGGTCAGCCGCGTGGCCGGCCAGTCGGCGCGGGCCAGGTCGAGGCCCTTGAACTTGTCGTTGCCCGCGCTGCACAGCTTTCCGTCGGGGATGATCTCCTTCGACTTCCCGGCCGCGTTCGCGATGTTGACGCCGTTCCAGTCGTAGAGGGCCTGCGTGCCGCCGGCCGCGACCGCCGCCTTGCAGGCGGCGGACCTCGGGTTCTCCGGACCCTCCGCGAAGCAGCCCGCGACCCTGCTCACCGGGTCCGTCATCGAGCCGTGCGCGACCGCCGGGGCGGCGGCGAGACCGGTGAGGGCGAGCGGGGCGACGCCGACGGCGGCGACCGTGGCGAGGCGGGTGCGGGTGGCCTTGCGGCGAGCGGACATGGGGAACTCCTCGAAGCGGATCCGGGGTGCTTGTGATGCCTGGGGGCGATCAGCAAGCTAGCCCCTCGAAACCGCGAAATCGCCTGCTGGGAGGGGGTGAGGGCGATCCTTATGGTCCGCTTAAGGGGGTGCTGAGACTGCGATCAGGTAGGTACCGTTCCGGCCATGACGAAGACCCCGGAAGAAGCCCCGGCGGACACTCCGTACGAGGCTCGGATCCGCCCCGCCGTCGCCTCCGACACCGCTGCCGTGAAGGCCGTGACCGACGCGGCCTACCACCCGTACATCGAGCGCATCGGGGTGGTCCCGCGGCCCATGGAGGCGGACCACGCGGCCGACATCGCGGCAGGGCGGGTGTTCGTCACGGGGGAGCCCGTGACCGGACTCGTGGTGATCGAGGCGCACGAGGACCATCTGTTCCTCGACAGCATCGCCGTCCACCCGGACGCCCATGGGCAGGGTGTGGGTCGCCGGCTCCTGGCCTTCGTGGACGCACGCGCGCGTGACCTCGGGCTGCCCGAGGTCAGGCTCTACACGAACGCGCTGATGTGGGAGAACCAGAAGATCTACCCGAAGTACGGGTACGAACTCGTGGAGCGCCGCGTGGACGGGCCGTACGACCGCCTCCACTACCGCAAGCGACTGGCGCCGTGATGGCTCCTCGCGCCCTGACGGTTCCTGGTGCCGTGACGACTCCTGGCGTTGTGGCGGTTCCTCGCGTCGTGGCGGCTCAGCCGTCCGGCCACCACGTGCGTGCGATGTCCTTTCGGACCTCGGGGCGCTCGGCGGGGCGCTCGTCCGCGTCGTCCCGCACGCGACGGGAGTCCGACTTCCTCAGGGGCTTCTGCACGGTTACACGGCGCATGGCTGCCTCCTTGCATCTACCGGGTTCCGCGTTTGTACGGAGGTAGACCGTTCCGGGGAGAGTGACTCATCGGTGCCCGCTTGTCAGTGGCGGTAGTCACGTTTCACCTGTGAGTCCACATGCCGGACAACTGGGGGTTCCGCGCAGTTCCGACGCAGGTCCGGTGAAGTTCTGTCCCGGGCCCGGCGCCGGACCGTTGTCAGTGCCGGGTGTCACTCTGGGCACATGACGAGTAACAGCGCCAGTGAAGAAGTGCAGACCGAAGAAGTGAAGACAGAAGAAGTGAAGATCGGCGGAGAGCGGCCCGGTGTCGACTGGGACGCCGAGTCCGCGACGTTCGACGACGAGCCCGACCACGGACTGCGGGATCCCGCCGTGCGCGAGGCCTGGGCGGCCAGGCTGCGCGGCTGGCTGCCGCGCGGGCCGGCCGACGTGCTCGATCTGGGCTGCGGCACCGGCAGCCTGTCGCTCCTCGCGTCCGAGCAGCGGCACCGGGTGACCGGGGTCGACTCCTCGCCGCGCATGGTCGATCTCGCCCGCGCCAAGCTGGCCGGGCGGGACGCGGCGTTCCTGGTCGGGGACGCGGCGGCCCCGCCGGTCGGAGAGCAGCGCTTCGACGTCGTCCTCGTCCGCCATGTGCTGTGGACGCTGCCCGATCCCGGCCGCGTCCTGAGGCACTGGTGCGGACTGCTCCGCCCCGGCGGACGGCTCGTGCTCATAGAGGGCGTCTGGGGGACGGTGAGCCCGGTCGGCATCTCCGCCGACCGGCTGACCGGACTGCTCGCACCCCTCGCGGAGGACGTCCGCGTGGAGCCGCTGTCGGACGACCCACTGCTGTGGGGACGAGAGGTGGAGGACGAGCGGTACGCGGTGGTGGCCGTGCCCTGAGGGCTGTCGGCGGGGCTGCGGTCGGAGGTGTCCTGGCTGGGGCGGGCCTATGCCAGAAGTGCCTCGAAGTCGCCCTCGCGAGCACGCAGTTCGAGCTCGTCCAGGGCGGACCGGGCGGCGGCCGCGGCCTGCGGGTCGGTGGTCTCCAGACCGCTCTCCGCGAACTCGTCCTCGTCCAGCCGCAGTACGGCCGTGCCGTCGGCGGAGCGCCACAGGTCGAGGTCGAGGTCCTCGACGACCAGTTCGCCCCCGGAGACGGAGGCCGGGCGGGTGATGTCGCAGTACCAGCCCTTCAGCACGCCCTCGGGACCACGGACCTCCTTCACCGCGTACCAGCGGTCGCGCCAGTAGTGCTCGGTGAAGACGTCACCCGGTTCGAAGCGTACGAAGCCGAAGTCGCGGACTCCGGCACCGGCCCAGGGTGCTCGGACGGTGACGTGGGTGCCGTCGTCGTGCAGCAGCTCGGCCGGGTAACGGATCTTCGTACGACCCGCTTTGACCAGGACGATGTCCAACTGGAGGGGGGAATCAGACGAGTTCGCGGACATGTTGCACCTCCGTGGCGCAGATTTCGTAGCCGAACCACTTGTTGACCGCGAGCATCGGTTCGTTGCCCGCGTCGTTGGCCGTGAACGCCTCCGTGAAGCCGGCGGCGCGGGCGCGGTGCAGTGAGTCGTTCTTGGCGAGCTTGGCGAGGCCTCGGCCGCGGTGGGCCCGGGCCGTGCCGGTCATCACGGTGCCGTAGCGGGTGCCGTCGTCGGTACGGGCGGCGCTGAACGCCGCGGGGCGGCCGTCGACGACCGCGACCGAAGTCAGTTCATGGCTGAGGAGGGGGTGGTGCCAGGTTTCCTTCAGCCAGGCCTCGTAGTCCGTGAACTCATGGGCGATGTCGCTCGGTTCGTCCAGCAGCGTCTCCGCGTCCAGGTCGAACAGCGGGCGCGGGTCGTCCGCGAAGTCCGCGGCCGTGCGCAGCTCGACGCCCGCGGGCGGCTCCTGGCGCGGCGGGAGTGTGCAGGTCGCCAGGTCCAGGCGGAGGAAGTGCGCGGAGCGACGGGGGAGGTAGCCGCGCTTCTCCGCGAAGGCGCGGTTCGCCGGCTCGTCCACGACCCGGACGAAGGACCTGGTCACGTCCAGGGCGGCGAGGCGCTCCTCGGCGGTCCTCACGAGCAGCGAGCCCGCGCCCCGGCCCTGGCGGTCCGGGTGCACGTACACGTTCAGATAGCCCTGGCCGGGCTGCGGGCTGTCGTACACGATGCCGACCTGGGCCGTGCCGACGAGTTCGCCGTCCTCCTCCGCGACCAGCGGCTGGAAGTGGGAGTCGGGGTGGGCGTTCGCGGCGTCGTAGGTGATGGCCTCGGGGGTGGAGAGCATGAAGGGGAGCGCCAGGTGCCGGATACGGGCGAAGCCCTCGGCGTCTCCAGTGCGGAAGTCGCGGACGATCACAGTCATGACGTCGCACGCTACGTGGGAGGTGAGGCCGGGTGCCTCTCATTTTCCCGCCGGTGCGGGACAATCACTGCGTGACGCTGAAGATCGACATCGAGGACGAGGCGGGGATCGCGCCCTACGAGCAGGTGCGCGCCCAGATTTCCGAACAGGCGCGGGCCGGGGCGCTGCCGGTGGGCTACCGGCTGCCGACCGTGCGGGGGCTGGCCGAGGAGCTCGGCCTCGCCGCCAACACGGTCGCCAAGGCGTACCGGGCTCTTGAGTCGGACGGGGTCATCGAGACGCGGGGGCGCAACGGAACGTTCGTCGCTGCCGCGGGCTCGGCGGCGGAGCGGGAAGCCGCGTCCGCCGCGCAGGCCTACGCCGATCGCGTGCGGCGGCTCGGGCTGTCCGAGGCCGCCGCCCTCGCCGCGGCCCGGGACGCGCTGCGCGCGGCGTACGGGGCGTCCGGCTGACGGCTGACGACAGGTGGCTGGCGGCAGGCAACTGACGGGAGATGGCTGATCGTTGATGGCTGACGGCGAGGTCGGCCTGAGGCGAGGAAGGGTCGGCCGCGTAGCCATGTGGTGGCCGCCCACGGGGCACGGCAGCTGATGACGCCCAGGGGCGGAGGCAGTCCATTGTTGGAACGGCAAAGGGAGCGACGCGCCGCCTCCCGGGCGGCGGCGAATTCGCATGCCTCCTTGGCCGTTCTTTCCTGGGCGGAAAAGAATGCACCAGGCGCCGCCCGGCCAGTTCTTCGGGCGATGGTGGAAACGGGACGGCGGGAATGTGACGGCAGGGCCTAGGCGGCGCGGCCCCAACCGTTCGATGCCAGCTTTTCGGCGACGGCTGCCATTTCGTCGTTCACCGCCTTGTTGCCGGCGCGTGCCATGTCCGTGAGTTCAGGTCCCGCGGTCTCCGGTGTGCCGGCGTCGAAGGGCGGGGCGGGGGCGTACTCGAGCCCCGCGGTGACCCCGCCGCCGGTGATCCGGTTGCGGTCGACGACCACTCGGCCCTCGGTGTACTCGGCGTCGATCAGAGCCAGTACATCGACGCCACTCCAGCAGCTTCAGCGTGCCGGGGTCCACCGCACGGGAGGGCCCCTGAGCCTGCTCGGTTGCCGCCTCGTCGGCGAGCCGGAAGAGACGGGCGCGCTCCTGGTCGGACAGACGCGGCGCGCGGGCGATCCCGGTCAGAACGGCCTGCGAGGGGTGGCGTCCGCGAGCCTGCTCCAGACGGCTGTAGTGGTCCACCGAGATGTGCGCGAGCTGGGCGACCTCCTCGCGGCGCAGCCCGGGGTCCGGCGGCGGGACCCGTGCGGCAGGCCCACGTCCTCGGGCCGTACGCGCTCTCGCTTGCCGCGCAGGAACTCCGCGAGCGCGTGCTTGTCCAATGGTCACCACCGTACGCCCGGGCCGCGCGCCAGCCACGGACTCCCGGTCCCTGGATACCGGCCGCGGGACGACCACAGGGTGAGGGGACAGACACGCAGAACAACGTGCAGATCCGCGGACCGCGTGAAACGAAAGAGGACTGGGCCATGCAGGCATTCATGACGGGCGCGAGCGGATGCCCGGGCGGTGACTTCGAGGGCCCGTTGGTCATTGAGACCCGCTACGCCCAGCCCGGCAAACAGCCTGTCGTGGCGCTCGCCGGCCGCGGCGGCGGCCACACCATCCCCAACCCCGACTACCGGTTCCCGCGGCTCATGGGGAGGACCGATGACACTCTCGACGCTCCCGCCGTCATCTGGGCCTTCTTCTCGGAGGCTTCGCTGCCTACAGGTACAACCCCGCGTCCGCGCCCTCACGTTGGTCCGGGACCGAAGTCGGGGTAGTGCCCCGGCGCAGGGCGTAGAGCTCGGCGAGGGTGGCGCCGTCCCGGGGGAGGCCCTCCTCCGTGCCGAGCCAGGCGGCGGACTCGCGGCGGGTGAGCGGGCCGACCTCGATACGGGCGAGGCAGCGGCCGGGGCGTACGACGGCGGGGTGCAGGCGCTCCAGGTCCTCGTTGGTGGTGACGCCCACCAGGACGTTGCGGCCCTGGCCCAGCAGGCCGTCCGTGAGATTCAGGAGGCGGGAGAGCGCCTGGCCCGCCGTGTGCTTGGCCTCGCCGCGGATCAGCTCGTCGCAGTCCTCCAGCAACAGCAGCCGCCAGCGGCCCTTGCCCGTGCCGTCCTCCTCGCCGATCGCGATGTCCATCAGATAGCCGACGTCGGAGAAGAGCCGCTCCGGGTCCAGCACACAGTCCACCTGGCACCAGTCCCGCCACGAGCGCGCCAGAGTCCGCAGCGCCGATGTCTTGCCCGTACCCGGCGGACCGTGCAGCAACAGCAGACGGCCCGCGATGTCCTCGGGCGTCGTCTTCATCAGGCCGTCCATCGCGTCCGCCACGCGCGCGGTGTAGTTGGCGCGCACCTCCTCCCACGTACCCGCCGAGATCTGGCGGGTCGTGCGGTGCGGTCCGCGCCGGGGCGACACGTACCAGAACCCCATCGTCACGTTCTCCGGCTGGGGTTCGGGTTCGTCGGCCGCGCCGTCCGTGGCCTGGCCGAGCACCTTCTCGGCGAGCTCGGCGCTGGTCGCGGTGACGGTGATGTCGGCGCCCCGGTTCCAGCGCGACACCAGCACCGTCCAGCCCTCACCTTCGGCGAGGGTCGCGCTGCGGTCGTCGTCGCGCGCGGACCGCAGCACCTGGGCGTCCGGAGGGAGCAGCGTGGCCCCGGAGCGTACGCGGTCGATGTTCGCCGAGTGCGAGTGCGGCTGCTCGCCCGTCGCGAAGCGGCCGAGGAACAGCGCGTCGACGACGTCCGACGGTGAGTCGCTGTCGTCGACGTTGAGCCGGATCGGCAGAGCGTCGTGTGGGTTCGCAGACATGCCGCCATGATCCGTCACGTGGGCGACCCGTGCATCCGGTTTCCGCGTTGCGCATCGAAGGGGGCATATCGAAGAGGCACACCGGCGGGGACTCTGTGTATCCCCTCCGCCCTGTTACAGGGCTGTGGTCGACGGAACCTGTTCTACCGCTGACCCCCGCAGTTACTGTTGCCCTTGATGGGACGTCATGGGTGGAATTCGGGGGCTCGGCGGTGGCGGTTCACCGCTCTGCTCGGTGTGGGCGTGGCCGCTCTGGCCCTGGTGCTGACCCTGATCCACACACTTCCCGGCGACGCGGGAAGCGAGGCCGGCACGACCCGCGACGGTGACAAGGTGCACGGCACGCCGGCCGTTCCCCCGTCGGAGCCGAGGCCCGAGGTGGGCTGGGGCTTCACGCACACCCAGTTCAGCGCGGACGAGGGCAGCGGCGCCGCCACGAAGCGGGTGGAGAAGCGCCTCGGCGAGCAGCCCCTGCCGCAGATCCAGCACATCATGGGCTGGGGCGCGGACAACCCCGAGCCGGTCAAGGGGCGGTACGACTTCGAGGACATGGACCGCCGCATCGACTTCGTCCGGGAGACGGGCGGCACGCCGGTGGTCACGCTGTGCTGCGCCCCGGACTGGATGAAGGGCGGCACACCCGGCTCCGACAAGACCGACTGGAGCCAGGCGGCCCTGGAGACGGCGCCCGACCGCGCCCACTACAAGGACTACGCCGCCCTGGCCGCGACCGTCGCCAAGCGCTACCCGGACGTACGGCACTTCATCGTCTGGAACGAGTTCAAGGGTTTCTGGAACGATGCCGAGGCCCGCTGGGACTACGAGGGCTACACCGAGCTCTACAACCTCGTCTACAAGGCGCTCAAGAAGGTCGACAAGGACATCGAGGTCGGCGGGCCCTATCTGGTGATGGACAGCCTCGACCCGCGCCAGAAGGAGAACGCGTCGACGACGCTGAAGGGCAGCTGGGGCACGATGGACCAGCGGATCCTCGACGCCTTCGACTACTGGAACGAGCACAAGGCAGGCGCGGACTTCGTCGTCGTCGACGGGTCCAGCTACACCAAGGACGACGACCTGCTGCCGGACGAGTTCGGGGCCACCGACAAGTTCACGGCCGTCAGCCGCTGGGTCCGTGAGCAGACCGGTGACCTGCCGCTGTGGTGGGCCGAGTACTACGTGGAACCCGCCGACGGCGACGACATCCGCGACGGCTGGTCCGAGCCGCACCGCGTCGCCGTGCAGGCCTCGGGCCTGATCGCGATGGCCCGCGGCGGCACGACCTCCGCCTTCTACTGGAACCCGGAGACCGAGAAGGGCGCCACCTGCCCCGGCTGCCTGTGGACCCCGACCGACCGCGCCGGCGGCGGCAAGGCGTTGCCGATGCTCGACCTCATCTCCCGCTTCGACAAGGAGTTCCCGCCGGGCACCAAGTACGAGCAGGTCTCCGTCGCCGCGGACGACAAGCCCAACGTACGGGTCCTCGCCGACGACAAGGCCCTCCTCGTCGTGAACACCCTCGACCGGAAGATCAGTGCGCAGGTCGACGGGAAGCGGTTCGAGATGGGGGCGTACGAGGTGAAGTGGCTCGGCCGCTAGCCCCCGCATCCCCGCATCCCCCTCACGCCATCGTCAGGAATCTCTGTATCAGCGAAGCCAGCAGCACCGCCAGCAACGGCAGTGAGAACCAGAAGCTGCCCTGCAACCACTGCAGTTGACGCACGCTCGGCCGTACGGCCACCCGTACCACCTCGCGGGTCGTCAGCAGGATGATCAGGGCGATCGCCGCGAGGCCTCCGACGACCGACCACGGGGTCCAGGTGACCTGGGGGCCGATCGGACCGGGGTCGGGCTCGGGGACCTTGCCGTCCGGCTGTTTGCGCAGCGCGTAGATCGTCACGTCGTCGTTGGCGAACGTCTTGCGGAGCTCCGGCCGGGCGTCGAGGTTGTGGACGAGCCGGGTGTCCCAGGTCTTGGAGTAGCCCACGTCCAGCTGGAGGTAGGTCACCTGGCTGCGGTTGACCATGAGGAACGAGTTCGGACCCGCGTCCTTGAGGGACTTGACCAGGCCCGACACCAGGACCGGATCGGGCGGCGCCAGCGTCGGCAGGTACTCCACCTTCTCCATGTCCCGGGCGCCCCAGGGCATCGCGGGCGTCACGTTGTTCACCGTGTCGTCGCTGAGCCACAGCAGCCGTACGGTCGGCTTGTCGTGCGCGTACACGTACTCCATGCCGGCGACCTCGCCCGGCCGGATCCGCTCGAACGGCTCGTTGCCCCAGCGGGCCACCAGGAAGCCGCCCATCAGGACGAGACCCGCCATCAGCGCGGCGAGCGGGGCGAGGCTCACCCGGTCCTTGTCCCGTTCCTTCGCGGTGACGCCGGTACGCGGGAAGAGGGCGAGCGCGGCGAGCAGGGCCGCCCCCGGGAGGGCGAACATGAAGACGCGCAGCGCCATTTCGCCGCCGTACGACTGCATGCCGAAGCCCAGGAACGGGACGAACGTGAGGACCAGCAGCGACCGCTCGCGGTACTTGTGGTCGCGCCGCCGCCACCAGCCCCAGCAGGCCAGCGCCATCACACCGCCGGCCAGCGCCACACGCGCGTACAGCACGAGCTTGTGGGACGAACTGCCTTCCCCGATACGGCCGGAGACCGACGAGGACACGTTGCTGCCCACACCGCCGACCCCGCCGAACAGTTCGTCGAAGTGCCCCGACCAGTACGGCTCGGCGAGGAAGCCGATCCACACGCAGACCACGACGGCGAACAGGATGGGCAGGCCGCGCAGTTCGGAGCGGCCGATCAGGACGAGGACCGCGAGGACCCCCAGCATCACGAACGGCGTGAGCTGGTGCGCCGGGACGGTCGCCATGAACAGCCCGATCAACACCATGAGCAGTACGGCCCGTTGGCGCCGGTCGGTCGGCTCGACCTCCAGCTCGCCGGGCCGCGCCTTCGTCCACAGCACCCGTGGCGCCCGGAACCACACGAGCAGGATCGCCACGAAGACGAGATAGAGGAGGTACGTGAAGCCCTGCGGCGAGAAGTAGTCCTGGCCGACCCAGCCGCTGAGCACGAAGATCCAGATGCCGGTCCACTTGGCCCGCCAGCTCGCGCGCATATGGCGTACGAGCAGGAACAGCGGTGCCAGATAGAGGAGTTGTATGGCCGTCGGCCACCAGCGGATGACCTCGGTGAGGTCGGTGACCCCGCAGGCCTTCGCGACGAACGCGGCCCCCGCGAAGAAGCCCGGCCAGCTCCAGCGCGCGTCCAGGTCGGGCACGGCGGACCCGGTCCGGTCGATGTAGTCGATGAACCCGAGGTGCTGCCAGGCCGTCGCGAACCGCGGCTCGGTCTCGATGACCGCGGGCAGCGCGTGCAGCGACACCACGGTGGCCAGCAGCGTGACGAGCAGCAGAGCCCGGTGCTCACGGCCCAGCCAGAGCAGCGAGGCGAAGACCGTGACCAGCAGACCGGCCCCGACCAGCGTCGGCGTCGGCAGCACGGAGACCAGGCCGAGCCCGCCCATCCGGTCGAGATCGCGCTCGCCGAGTCCGGCCGCGGGCACCCAGTACAGGACCAGCGCGGCCGTCAGCAGACAGCCGAGCACCACCCCGAGCCGGGTCGGCCGCAGCCGCTCCCACCAGGGCACCGGCGGCGCGGACGGACCGGACGGACCGGAGGATCCACCCGCCTCAAGCGCACCCGCCTCAAGCGCGAGCGGCGAAGACCCCTTCCTGCGTACGGCCCCCGACGCGCCGGACTCGCTGCGTTCGCGTACGCCCTCCGACTCGTCGCCGGACCTGCCCTCCGACGGCTCGAAGGGGGCGTCCACCTCGACCTCGGACGGGCCGAGGGAGGTCTCGGAGCCGGGTTCCCGTTCCTCGACGGGCAGGCCCACCTCCACGCGGGCGGGGGGCAGTTGGAGGGGTGCCTTGAGCGCCCAGGTCGGCCGGTGGTCGGGACGCGGCTCGCCGCGGTGCTCCGGCCGTTCGACCTTCGGCGTCCCGACGGGCGGTGTCCCCGGACCGGGCCGTACGTCAGGCCGCCGCTCCAGGTGGTCGAAGTCCAGCTGCACACCGAGCGCCAGCGTGTCCGTGTCGAGCCGCTGCGCCCAGGCCGGGCCGCGCCCCTTCTTCGGCTTTTCCTGCTGAGACGCAGGCACATCACGGGCGCCCAGGTCCGCCAGGTCGCCGTCGGGCGCCGCGTCCTCGGGCACGGCGTCGGCCGGCGCGGTCCTGACGATCCGGTACAGCTTGGGAGCTGCGAGCGCCACGATGACCGCGAGGCTGGAGATCTCCGCCACGCCCGCGCCGGTCAGGCCCATGCGGGGCAGCAGGATCACCGTCAGCCCGAGCACCAGCAGGCACAACAGGCCCTGCAGCCAGGCGAGTCCGGAGGTGCGGCTCTGCGCGCGCAGCACCGCGAAGTACGTCTCCATGACGACCCGCAGCACCGCGCCGACCGCGAACCAGCGCAGCAGCGGCGTCGCCGCGTCCGCGTACCCCTGGCCGAACACACCGAGGATCCAGGGCGCCCCGAAGAACAGCACAGCGGCGACCGGCAGCATGATCCGCGCCATCCGGCGCAGCGCGGCACGGGTGTTCGCCGCCAGCCGCGCCGGGTCGTGCGAACCCTCGACGGTCAGCGAGGCGCCCATGTTGATGGCGAGCAGATTGACCGTGCCGCCGATGGTCGTGGTGATGTAGAAGTACGCGTTGTCGGTGGAACTGACCTGTGCGGCCACGATCACCGGGACGAGGTACACCACGGCGAGCGAGAACAGCGAGCCGGTGTAGTCGCCCGCCAGGAACCGCCCGATCTCCCTCGTGCTGGGCGGCTCGGCGTGCTCAGCGGTCGCCTTCACATGCCGCGGCACCAGGCGGCGGAACACCAGCCAGCCCAGCGGCAGCACGGACACCGCGATGGCAGCGACCCACGAAACGAAGACACCCATGGTCGGGATCGCCGCGGCGAACGCCACCAGCAGCACCAGCTTCACCGCGGAGAACACGGTGTTGCCGACCGGCACCCACAGCGCGCTGCGCAGCCCGGTCAGCACCCCGTCCTGGAGCGTCAGCACCGACCAGGCGACGACGGCCCCCACGAAACCGACTGCGATCAGCGGGCTGTGCAGGAAGCGGTACGAGGAACCCCAGAGGCTCAGCGTGAGCAGGAAGACGCCCGCGGCCAGCGCCACGACCACCGAACTGCCCGCGTACGTACGGAAGATCAGCCGTCCGGTGCCCCGCCCCGCGACCGGGATGAAGCGGGCGAGGGCGCCCGTCAGCGTCACCGCGGTGAGCCCCGCGAGGAGCTTCATCGCGGCGATCGCGGCGGAGCCCTGCCCGACCGCGGACTCGGAGTAGTACCGGGCGGCGGCCAGCCAGAAGCCCAGCCCCAGCACGGCGGAGATCCCGGTGTTCAGCATCAGGGCGTAGGCGTTCCGGAACAGCGGGCTGCCTCCGGACGACCGGCCGAGGCGGGGCAGCCGAAGGCGGCGCCCGGACTGCTCGGGTGCCTCGGACGTGGGAGTGTCGGCCTGGGCCGTGGTCGTGTCAGACACGGGAACGGATGGCCTTCCGGCGAACCTGTCGTGCTCTGCGGACCATGGCGTACCCCTTGGTGAGGGCCCGGTCCCTGGCGAAGGTACGGGCGATCGCGCGGCCCTCCACGAGCCGCTCGAACTCCTCGATACCGGTGCTGCGGCGCACGGTGACCCGTCGCAGCGCGTACGGCCCCTGGCGGCGCCGGGCGAGGCTGTTGCCGACGGCGAGCGCCTGGGCGAACCCGGCCTCGCGCACGATCCGGCGCACCCGGCCGCTGGAGTAGCCGTACGGGTACGCGAACGACGCCGGGCGGGTGCCCAGTTCGTCGGCGACGATCTCCCGGCAGCGCAGCAGCTCGAACCAGAGAACCTCGTCGGTCAGCTGGTCCAGCTGCGGATGCGTGTGGCTGTGGCCGCCGATCTCGACGTCCGCGCCCGCGAGCGCGCGCACCTGGTCCCAGTCGAGCATCTCGTCGAGGGCGCCCCCGGTGTCGTACGCGCCGCGCAGCCAGCCCGTCGACACGAACAGCGTGGACGCGAAGCCGTGCTCGCCGAGCACGGGCAGCGCGTGCCGGTGCACGCCCTCGTAGCCGTCGTCGAACGTGATCAGCACGGGCCGCCTCGGCAGCGGCTTCGACTCACGCCAGCACTCGGCGAGCGCGGCCGTGTTGACCGGCGTGAACCCCAGGTCACCCAGGAGCGCCATCTGTTCGGTGAACGCCTCGGGTGCCACCGACAGCTCCTGGGTCGCGTCGTTCGGCGCGGTCGCGACGGAGTGGTACATGAGAATCGGCACGCGCGCATCGCGCGGATCGTTCATGGCTTCGCCCCCTCGATCTGCACGACCGAGAACGTGGCCCCACCCCTGCGTGCCCGGACGCTGCCGAGAACGTACCCGCCCGCCGCCGTCACCACTCCGGTGACGATGGCGGCGGCCCGGCCCGCGCCGCCGGGGCGCGCGAGCAGCGCGTCGCGCAGCCCGCGCGCGACCCCGGCGGGCAGTACGCGCGTGGTGTACCGGCGCTCGGACTCAAGGCCCTTGTCGGCGCCCACACTCCGCGCGACCAGCGCCTTCGACAGACCCTCGGCGTACGTCCGCGTACGGAAGTACGCGAAGTGCTCGCGCGCCTCGGGCACCCGGTGGTGGATCACCGCACGGTCGTCGATCAGCAGGACCGCGTCCGGCCGGGCGCGGGTGAGGCGGATGCACAGCTCCGTCTCCTCGCAGCCCAGCGGCCGTTTGTCGCCGTCGCGCCCGATGCCGGTCGCGAAGCCGCCCGCCGCGTCGAAGGCGCTGCGCCGGAACGAGGCGTTGCCGCCCAGCACGTTGCGCACCTGGACCCGGCCGGGCGGCAGACCCTTGTACGTGCAGCCCACGACCCAGTCGAACTCCTCGGGGAACCAGGCCGGCCGGCGGCCCGACGCCCAGATCGGCATCGTACGACCGCCGACGGCCATGACCAGCGGATCCTCGTACCCCTCGGCGAAGTGGCGCAGCCAGTCGCGCTCGGCCACCGCGTCGTCGTCGAGGAAGGCGATGACGTCGCCGTACGAGGCGGCGATGCCGGTGTTGCGGCCCGCGGAGAGGCCCCGGGGGCCCGCGTTGGCGAGCACCCGAACCCCTTCGGTCTCCTTGTACTCCTTCGACAGCCGGTCCAGGAGCACCTGGTTGTGGTCCACCACCAGGAGCGTCTCCAGGGCCGGCCTGGACTGCGCCCGCACCGAGTCCACCGCCGCGAGGATGTCCTCCCAGCGGTCCTCGGTGTAGACGCAGACCACCACGGAGATGTCCAGGGTTCTCAAGACACCTCTCCCGGCCCGGAGTTGAGTGCCACGGCGTGCGGACGACGGCGCAGCGAGCGACGGTTGGAGCGCTCCTTGAGGATCACCTTGAGCACCCGCAGCCCGTCCCGCACGGCTCGCAGATTGCTCGAACCGTGGATCCGGAGGTACTCATGGCTCGGTATCTCCTGGACCTTGAGCCCCGCCTTGACCACCCGGATGTTCATCAGGGTCTCCACCTCGAAGCCGGTGCAGTCGAGGTCGATCTTGTCGAGGCAGTGCCGCCAGAAGGCGTTGTAGCCGTAGCAGAGGTCGGTGTAGCGGGCGCCGAACTTGGCGTTGACGGCCGCGCACAGCACATGGTTGCCGAGCTTGCGGATCGGCGTCATGTCGGATGTGCCGCCGCCGTTGGCGAACCGCGACCCCTTCGCGAAGTCCGCCCCGGAGACCAGCGCGGAGACATAGCTGACGATCTCGTGGCCGTCGGCCGAGCCGTCCGCGTCCACCATGACGATGATGTCGCCGGTGGAGGCCGCGAAACCGGTGATCAGGGCGTCTCCCTTGCCCTTGCCGACCTGCTTGACGACCTTGACGTCGGGCCACAGTTCGCGGGCGACCTCGACGGTGTTGTCGGTGGAATTGCCGTCGACGAGAACCACTTCGTGGATCCATCCAGGCAAAGTCTTGAAGACGTACGGGAGATTCTCCGCCTCGTTCATGGCGGGAATCACGACGCTCACCGGAGGCGCTATGGCCAGGTGAGTCGATATGGGCCGGTACTTGCTGGCTATGAGCGGATCTTTGCCCGAAACCGCCGGGCGCACAACAGAACTCATGAGTCTGATCCCTCTCGTCCGGTGGACCGCCCGCCCCTGGGCGGTCCGGCATTTTGTCCGGTTCGAAAGGGGGGTTTTGTCACTTACGGCATGCCGAAATCGATCTCCGTGCAAGCCGGGTGAGCTGGCAAAGCTGGCCGACTGGCTGGGTCGGTCGCGCGGCGGCACTCGGCACAAAAGCGGTCACCGAGCACGGCACCCCCCTACCGCGCCCCGCGCCGGGCCCTCTTCGCGATCCTGAGCCCTCCCCTGAATCGCATGTGCATGATGGTCCGATGCGGGTGGATGTACGACGGTATTGATGATTGAGACGATATGGCAAGACCTGGAACGTGGCCTCACGTTTTTGTTGGTTTGGACGTTACCTAACGGCCCGAGCGGATTTTTCCCATCCGCTTGAGGGCTTTGTCGGCCGGCTCGAAGAGCTCCGGCCGCGACAGCACCACGTTGCGCAGCGCCCGGACCGGGGCGCGCCGCGCCCGGTGTCCGAGCGCCACGGGATGGCGGCGCGTGACCAACCCCTCGGACACGGCGAGTTCGCGTGTCTTCAGGGAGTCCTTGTATTCCTTCTGCCCCCGGCCGAGATCCAGATAGGCGATGCCGTCGGCGGCAGCCGCCTCGGCCATGCGCAAATGCAGGACAAGGCCCGGGGAGTATTTGGAGAACGCCGGGTCGTACGCGGGGAACCAGCACGCCAGGACGCGCTCGGAGCGCAGCCCGAAGTGCGCGGCGATCGGCCTGCCGCCCGCGTAGAGCACCGACAGGATTCCGGCGAACGGCTCGGAACGGGTGTGGAAGAGCTGGTGCGTGAGCCGGGTGATCCACGGCTGTGCGAAGCGGTCGCTGCGACCGGTCCTGCGGTACTGCGCCGACTTCCAGCCCATCAGCGTGAGCAGCGCCTCGGGATCACGCTCGTCGTGCACATAGCGGACCTCGCCGTGGTCGCGGCCGAGTCTGCGGTCCTTGGCGAGCGTGGTCCGGGTGAACTTCGGTGAGCGGGCCCGCAGTTCGGCGAGATACGTCTCGTACCCACGGTCGACGTCCATGACCGGAGAGGGGAAGGTGCCGGAGGCCTCGGCCTCGAACGGCTCCTGGCCTTCCACCAGGTGGTCGAACTCCCACACCGCGAGCCCGCAGGCCCGCAGCAGTTCCCTTGCGTCCCAGGTGAAGCCGGGCCCGTGGACGAGGCCCTGGCAGTCGGAGACGCCCAGGCCGACGGCCCGGCCGACGCCGGTGGTGGTTCTCTGGAACGGGAAGAAGGCGACCGGTTCGCCGCTCTCTCTGACGACGGCGATCCGTACGCCGCGTCGGCAGCGTCCGACGGCGAGGGTGAACTCCGGTGACAGGAACGGGTTGGCGAGTTCCGGCGCGCCCTGCAGATGGGCCTTCGACTGAAGGGCCGACCACGCCGCCCGGTCGGCGGCGGTGAGTTCGCCGGGGCGGTACACGCTGATGTTCACGTCAGGATGCCCGTCTTCTCACTGTACGGCCACGGAACCGCCGTACCAGGACCAGCAGGAGAATGAGGGAGCTGAGCGCGGCCACGGCCGCGATTCCGCCACGGACCGACCACCGGTGCACCGCGAGCATGCCTTGGGCGACCAGGAGGTTGAGAGCTACTGCTGCTGACAAGGACGCGATGGTGCGGCCGAACGGTTCCATGCCGCGCAGGGCGATTCCTACCGCGGTTCCCGGAGCGGCCAGCAGGAAGAAGAGCGCGAACGGGGCGCGCAGGGGTGAGTCCGTGTCGGTCAGGGCCAGGACGGCTCCGACGCCGGCGATGGCCGCGGCGGCGCCTGCGAGCAGGGGGAGCAGGTCCCTCCCCGGATCCTGGTCCAACCGCTCTTCACCATCCGATGGGGATGGGTCCGATGGAGATGGCTTGATACGTATGCGTAAGGTCTGCATTGGCGACTTTGCCCCCCGACGCGCCGGATGCCGGGCTTCAATGTGGCCCAGCGGTGTGGGGGGCGTCAAGATGAGGGCGCCGTTGATGTTTGGGTGGGGGGTCGGTTGTGGCTGGTCGCGCCGTTCCCCGCGCCCCTGAAACTGGGCCCGCGTCGCAAGGATGCAGCCGTGCCCCCGTCAAAAGATTGCGCCGTTCCCCGCGCCCCTGAGGAGTTGGCCCGCGCCGCAAGAGGGCAGCCGTGCCCCCCGTCAAAAGATTGCGCAGTTCCCCGCGCCCCTGAGGGGTTGGCCCGTGCCGCGAAGGGAGCAGCCGCGCCTCCGCCAAAAGATTGCGCAGTTCCCCGCGCCGCCGCCAGAAGAATGCGCAGGTCCCCGCGCCCCTTGTCAGGGGCGCGGGGACCTGCGTACGTCATTACGGGACGATCTTCAGGAGGCGGTTCGGGGAACCCGTGCCGGGGCTGGTGACTACGCCGGTGGTGGCGCCGTTCACGAGGGCTGTGGATACCTGGGCCGGGGTGGCCGAGGTGTGGCCCGCCAGGTAGACGGCGGCTGCGCCGGCGACGTGCGGGGTGGCCATCGACGTGCCGGAGATGGTGTTCGTCGCGGTGTCGCTGGTGTACCAGCCTGCCGTGATCGACGAGCCGGGGGCGAAGATGTCGAGGATCGAGCCGAAGTTGGAGTAGCTGGCCTTGGCGTCCGTGCTGGTGGTGGCGCCGACCGTGATCGCCGTGGCGACGCGGGCCGGGGAGTACGAGGAGGCGTTGGCGCTGCTGTTGCCCGCCGCGACCGCGTAGGTCACGCCGCTGGCGATGGAGTTGGCCACCGCGGTGTCCAGGGTCGTGGACGCGCCGCCGCCGAGCGACATGTTGGCGACCGAGGGACCACTGTGGTTCTGGGTCACCCAGTTGATGCCCGCGATGACGCCCGCGGTGGTGCCGGAGCCCGCGTTGTCGAGCACGCGGACCGCCACGATGTTCGCCTTCTTGGCGATGCCGTAGGTCGAGCCGGCGATGGTCGTGGCGACGTGCGTGCCGTGACCGTTGCCGTCCGAGGCGACGGTGTCGCCGTCCACGGCGTCGTAGCCGTAGCTGGCCCGGCCGCTGATCTGCGAGTGCGTGATGCGCACGCCGGTGTCGATGACGTACGCCGTCACCCCGCTGCCCGCCGAGTCCGGGTAGGTGTACGTGCCGGAGAGCGGCAGCGCCGCCTGGTCGGAGCGGTCCAGGCCCCAGGGGGCGTTGGACTGGGTGGTGTCGGTGACGTGCACCGTCTGGTTCTGCTCGACCACGGCCACCGACGGGTCCGCGGCCAGTCTCTTGGCCTCGGTCGCGGACAGGGTCGCCGTGTAGCCGTTCAGCGCGGCGCCGAACGTCTTCTTGACCGTGCCGCCGTACTCCTTGATCAGACCCTTGCCCTCGGTCGACGAGGCCTTGAAGTCCACGCCCTTCTTCAGCGTGACGATGTAGCTGTCCTTCACGGCGGTGGGGGAGTCCGCCGCGAGGACCCGGCCCTCGGCCGGCGCGGCCTGGGCGGGAATCGCGGTGACGGCGCCGAGCAGGGCGGCGGTCGCCACGGAGGTTATCGCGGCGATCCGGATCTTCTTGCTACGCAGCTGTGCCATGCGAGGGAGTCCTCCTCATAGGCGGCGTACGCCTGGGTGGGGCGCACGTCTGTGGGGGGTGCGTGCGTGATCGCACGCACAACCAGGAGCGTTGCGTTCCGCTACCGGTTGAGGCATCAGCGTGATCGATCTACGCGTGCGGCTCAAGGGAGTTGACGCTTTGTCACGCGCCTGTCATGAACACGCAATCGAACGCACAGTGAACGCAAAGAGTGGGATCCGGTAGGTCCGGAAAAGTCTTGGCATGGACACTTCCTGTCAACACGCGTAGCTGCTACGAAAGTTACGGCAGAGATCCTGCTAAAGGGAGGTTCCATGAGACGTTCCCGACTTACGGCATACGTGACCTCGCTCCTCCTCGCCACCGCCTTCGCCCTCACCGGGGCAACGACGGCCCAGGCGTCCCAGCAAGCAGCAGCCACGGGCTATGTGGCCCTCGGAGACTCCTACTCGTCCGGTGTCGGCGCGGGCAGCTACATCAGCTCCAGCGGCGACTGCAAGCGCAGCACGAAGGCCTACCCCTACCTCTGGGCGGCCGCCCATTCACCCTCGTCGTTCAGTTTCACGGCCTGCTCAGGCGCTCGTACGGGTGATGTTCTGGCGAACCAGCTGGGCCCGCTCGGCTCCGGCACCAGCCTCGTCTCCATCAGCGTCGGCGGCAACGACGCGGGCTTCTCCGACGTCATGACGACCTGCGTCCTGCAGTCCGAGAGCGCCTGCGTCGCCCGCATCAACACGGCGAAGGCGTACGTCGACTCGACACTGCCCGGCAAGCTCGACTCGGTCTACTCGGCGATCAGCGCGAAGGCCCCGGCCGCCCATGTGGTCGTCCTGGGCTACCCCCGGTTCTACAAGCTGGGCGGCAGCTGCCTGGCCGGCCTCACCGAGACGGAACGGGCCGCCATCAACAGCGCCGCCGACTACCTGGACAGCGCCATCGCCAAGCGTGCGGCCGACCACGGCTTCACCTTCGGCGACGTACGCCCCACGTTCACCGGTCACGAGATCTGCTCCGGCAGCGCCTGGCTGCACAGCGTCAACTGGCTGAACATCGGCGAGTCGTACCACCCGACGGCCTCGGGCCAGTCGGGTGGCTATCTGCCCGTCCTCAACGCCTCGGACTGATCACCGCCGAGGCCCGGATCGCCTCGGACCGACTAGTGCCGAGGCCTGATCGCTCCGTTCGGCGCGAGCGCCTGCGGAGCGTCGGAGGAGGCCCCGCCCGTCGGGGCCTCCGTCTCGCACGTCACCGAGAAGGGCACCTGTTCCGACTTCGCCTCCTTGGGACTGCGGACCTCCACCCCGATCTTGTTCTGGTACGTACCCGACGCGTCGTACGTCGTCGCGATGACCGTGTTCTGCTTGGTCTTCCCGCCGTTCGCGGGGAACGACAGCGTCTTCCAGCTCGGGTCGGACACCTGGCCCGATTCCGTCACCCAGCGGTACTCCACGTCCGCAGGCACGACCGTCACCGTGAACGTCGCCGTGAAGGTCGGAGCCTCGGCGTCGGGCGGCGGGCAGGCACCGGTGTAGTCGGTGTGCGAGCCCGAGACCGTGACCTTCACGGACTGGGTGGGCGGCTTGGTGGTCTGGCCGCCGGTGGTGGTCGAACCGCCGTCGCTCCCGTTCGAGCTCGAGCTCTCCGTGGTCGAGCCGCCGTCCGTGCCGCCCCCACTGCTCCCGTTGCTCCCGCCGTTGTCACCGCCGCCCGTCGAGCCACCGGTGCTCGATCCGCTGTTGGAGGTGTCGTCCCCGCCGCCTCCGTCGTCCCGGTTGACCAGGGCGTACGTCAGTCCCGCCAGCGCGAGCGCGAGCGCGGCCAGACCCGCGATCATCACGATCGTCGCGCGCCGGGGATGGGCGGGCCCCGTGGTGGTGGTCGTCGCGGACGGCGTCCGCTGCGGCGAGTAAGCGGGCTGTGTGTAGGCGGGAGGTGTGTACGCGGGCGTGGGGGTCGGCGGGGTCGGGGCCGGCTGTCGCAGCGCCGCGATCGTCGGCGCGTAGGCGGCGCTGCCCGTATGGGGGGTGCCGCCCGCCGCGACGAGCCGGAGATCCCGCTCGGCGTCCTCGGCCGACGTGCGGTCCGCCGGGTCCTTGCGCAGCAGACCCTCGATCACCGGGGCCAGCGGGCCCGCGCGCTGCGGCGCGGGCAACTCCTCGTCGACGACCGCCCGCAGCGTGCTCAGCGGGGTGTTCTGGCGGAACGGCGAGTTGCCCTCGACCGCCGCGTACAGGAGCACACCGAGCGACCACAGGTCGGACTCGGGTCCAGGCGTACGCCCCAACGCCCGCTCCGGGGCGAGGAATTCGGGTGAACCGATGACCTCACCGGTCATGGTGAGCGCCGAACTGCCCTCCACCGTCGCGATACCGAAGTCCGTGAGGACGACGCGGTCGTCGTTCGACAGCAGTACGTTGCCGGGCTTCACGTCCCGGTGCAGGACCCCCGCCTCGTGCGCGGCCCGCAGCGCGGCGAGCACCTCCGCGCCGATGTGCGCGGCGCGCTGCGGCGACAACGGGCCCTCGGCGTCCAGCAGATCGGAGAGCGCGATCCCGCGGATCAGCTCCATCACGATCCACGGGCGCCCGTCCTCCGTCGCCACGTCGTAGACCGTCACCACATTGCGGTTGGCGACCCGGGCCGCCGCCCACGCCTCGCGTTCCAGCCTGGCGTACATCCGCTCGGCGTCGGGGCCCGGCAGTCCGCCCGGGGCCCGTACCTCCTTGACGGCGACCTCGCGGTGCAGCACCTCGTCACGGGCGCGCCAGACCGTCCCCATCCCGCCCTCGCCCAGCGGAGAGAGCAGACGGTAGCGCCCCGCGATCACTCGTTCACTACCCGGATCTTCGGACACGGGCGTCCCCCATTCGCATCCGCACGATTCTGAACAAAAGTAGCTCAACCGAGTGCGGTTGCGGCCCCCCTGAACACCAATCCAGCCCCAAGGGCCACCACGACGAACGCGGATCCGATCGGCACGGTCCGCCGGAGCAGGGCCGCGGTCCGGCCGCCCGACCACCGGGCGCCGTTCTCGATGGCCTTCGCGACCCGGCTGCCGATCTTGACCACGGCGAACCCGGCCGCCGTGAGCGTGAGCGCGAGCCCCGCCCCGAAGGCGAGCACGAGCAGCAGCCCGAACCAGGCCTTGCCGAGCGCCGCGGCACCGACGAGCACGACGACCGCGGAGGGACTCGGTACGAGGCCACCGGCGAAGCCGAGAAGAAGGGTGTCCTTGAGCTTGAGGGAGGGGGAGGGGGAGGGGGCGTGAGAGTGGCTGTGCGGGTGGGGGTGTGAGTGGCCGCCGTGACCGTGATCGTGGGGGGCGTCGTGGTCGTGGGAGGGGCCGTGGTCGTGGGTGTGAGCGGGGCCCTGGTCGTGGGTGTGGGACGGGCCGTGGTCGTGCGTCTGCTTGTCACCGTGTGCGTGATCGCCCCCGTGTGTGTGGACGCCCTTGTGGCCGTCCTCGTGCCCCTGCGCATGCGCAAGGACAAGCGCGCGATCATGACTGTGGGCGTGCACGTGCCCATGGCTGTGGCTGTGCCCGTGACTGTGTCCGTGGCCGTGGGAGTGGCTGTGCCCGTGTCCGCGCTGACGCCAGGCCCGGCGTACGAGGGTCGCGCCGGCCAGCATCACGATGACGCCGCTCGCCACACCCAGCCAGGCGATCACCGAGGGCGCGGCGGCCGAGCCGGCGGTCACCAGGATGCCGAGGGCGACCACGCCCAGCGTGTGGGTGACGGTCACGGAGATGGCGAGCGGCATGACGTCGCGCATCGTGGCGTTGCCGCGGGCGGCGGCCGTTGCGGCCATGATCGTCTTGCCGTGGCCGGGCGCCAGGGCGTGCATCGCGCCCAGCAGCACGGCGATGCCCAGGGTGAGCGCGGCGAAGCCGAGGGTCAGGTCCTGGCGGGACACCAGGTCGTCCAGCGCGCGGGTGAACCGGTCGGCGCCGCGCGGCAGGATGGAGGAGCCGGGCGCGTCGGAGTTCTCCTCGACGAGCGCGGGACCGCCGGGGCGGACGCGCAGCGACGCCGTCGCCGTGTCCGCCGGGGACGACAGCAACTCCTTGGGGTACTTGGTCAGTTCACCCGAGACGGACTTCGTCGGTACGTCCGAGGCGGTGAGGGTCATCCGGTCGCCGCGTGCCGTGACCTCGCGCCAGCCGGGGCCGTCGTCCACGGAGGCGCGGAAGCGCACGGACAGGTTCTTCTCGGCGTTCTCCGGCAGCGGGGCCGTCCAACGGCACTCCACCCGAAGGGTGTTGAGCCCCGCCTGGCCGGGCCGCACCCGGGCGAGGCTCTCGCCGACGGTCAGCGCGACGGCCTCCCCGTCCACGGTCACCCGGCTCTTGCCGGCCGCCGTCTCGCACCGATCCCGGGCCCAACTCTCCATGCCCGCCTCGTCGATGGCGGGCTTGGCCTGGGTCGCCGGGATCTCCGCGAGGTCCTCCACGTGATCGACCCGCAGTTTCCCGGGACCGATGACGAGTCCGTCGTACCGGTTGACGGTGAAGTTGCCGAGCGGATGCGCGGACGCGGTTCCGGAGGGGACCAGCACGAGCGCGCAGGCCGCCACGAGGACGGCCGCACCGGACGCGAACGCCCGTCGGCGCACGGTCACTTGCCGGGCGAGCCGGCCCCGGAGGCCGCGCGCGGGGACGGTGCTCATTCGGCACCGCCCAGGGCCTTGAGCGTCTTCTCGGCCAGCTTCGCGCCCACCGGGGAGAAGCCCGGGTTGAGCTTCAGCGCCGCCGAAAGGCTGCCGCGGGCCGCCTTCTTGTTGCCCGTGGCCTGTTCGATCATGCCGCGGTGGTAGAGGAACGTCGCGTCGCGGTAGCCGGTGGCCGTGGCGCGCCGCGCGTAGGGGAGGGCCTCGTCGTCGCGGCCGTTGACGTGCAGGGCCCAGGCGAGCGCGTCCGCGGTGTGGACGGTCTCCCTGCGGTCCCACTCGGCGCGGGCGGCGCGCAGGGCGGCCTTGCGGTCGCCGTGGTCCGCCGCCGCGAGGGCCGTGTCGAGGTCGGCGTTGACGCCGTTGGCCCGGGCCAGCGCGGTCCAGGCGTTCACCAGGGCGTACTGGGCACGGGCCTTCGCCTTGTCCTCCTCGCCGCCGCGGGCCTCGTACAGCTCGCCGAGGACGACCAGCGGGCCGGGCAGCGGGAAGCGGGCCACGACGTCCTCCATGCCGGCGATCGCGGTCTTTCGGTCGCCGTTCGCGGCCTGCGCCCTGGCCCGGCCCTCCAGCGCCGGGAGGTACACCTTGTCGGCCCGCAGGGCCTGCTCGTAGTACGTCAGCGCCGTCTTGTACTCGCCCTCGCGCCAGGAGAGTTGGCCGAGCGCCGTCGCCACGTACGCGATGTCGCCGGGGGTGGAGGCACCGGCGAGCGCCTGCTTCAGGACGCGTCGCGTCGTGGTGACGTCGCCGCGCAGCTCCCGTACATAGGCGTAGCGGGTGAAGACCGGGATGCCGGGGCGGCGCTCGTCGGCCTGGTCGGCGGCCTTGGACGCCTCCTTGTAGCGGCCGAGTTCGACGAGGGCGTCGATGCGGGTCGACAGCGCCCGCTCGTTGTACGCGTTCTCGTCCAGCGCCTTGTCCGCGTAGCGGAGTGCGGCGGGGAAGTCGTGCCGGGCCGCGGCCAGCGCCGAACGGCCCGCGAGCGCCGGGTCGTTGTCCGGCTTCAGCTTCAGGGACCGCGCCAGGGCGCGCTCCGCCTGCGGATAGCGGGACGGGTCGCCGTTCGTGCGTGCCTGTTCGATGTAGGCGACGCCGAGCGTGGACCAGCCGCCGTAGTCCTTGGGCTGTGCCTTGAGGTGGGTCTGCAGTGCGGAGATGCTGGAGGCGAGGCTGCCGGTGGCCAGCAGTTCGGGAGCGACACCGGGCGCGGACGCCACCGTACGCACGCCGTCGTCGTCCTTGTTGCCCAGGACCACCGCTCCCGCGGTCATGGCGACGGCGATGGCGACCGCGCACGCGCCGAGCCGCAGCATCCGCGCCCGCGGGGACTCAGGACTTTCCTTCGGCCGGTCGGACCGGTCGCTTCGGTCGGGCCTGTCCTCGCCCTCGGGCGGCGGGGTCACGTCCGCGCGATCCTTCTCCTGCGCGTCCTCGTTCGTACCCGGGGCCATGCCCTCTCCTCAATCTCCTTGATGGAAGCGGTGGTTCGGGGTGAGCGGCGCGGCCCGCGCGCCGTGGGGGACGGATACGCGCGGGCCGCGCCAGTCGGAGTGCGGGTCAGTAGGCCCGGCGGCGGCTGCGCCACCACAGGAGACCCGTGCCGATGAGCAGGAACCCGGCCGCGCCCGACGCCGCGGAGACGGCGATCAGCGTGGTGTCGTTCATGCCGGCCACACCGCCCGTGGTGCCCGCGGGCTGCAGGGCGTCACCGAGCTGGTTGCGGACGTCGTTCGTGCCCGTGGTGCCCTTGGCGAGCGGACCGCGCGAACCGGAGGTCGGCAGCGCGACGTAGGGGAACGCCTTCTCGAACTTCTGGTCGTTCTTGTCGACCGCGTCACCCAAGTCGTTCTTGGCACCCACGAGTTCGCCCTCGACGACCTGCAGCGCGATGTCCAGCACGTCGTCGCCGAGCCGGCGTCCGTTCGGGAAGCCCGCGTTGTCGCCGTCCAGCACGCCGAGCCGCTTCTCCTTGGCCGCCGGCTTGATCGAGGTGTTCAGGCGCAGCATCTCCGAAGCACGCACGTGCGGGGGCTGGTTGAGGCCCTCGACACCCTTGAGGAAGACGTCGACCAGGTCGTTCCTGGGCTCCTTAGGGGCCGGGATCTTGTAGATCGCCTCGATGAGCTTGGGCAGTTCGGGGTTGGTGACGTTCTCCAGGAAGTCGCCGTCGTTCCACGGCGAGGACGCGTTGAACTTGTCCTTGTCCTTGATCGGGTTGACGACCTCGTTCACCAGCGGCATACCGAGGCGCGAGACCTGCCGGTACTTGCCGCTCGCGCTCTTGCGCTGCGTCGTCGACCAGATACCGATGATCGGCTGGTCGGCCGACTCCTGGATCATGTCGGTCGGCACCTGAAGGGCAACGGAGTTGACGTTGTACTCCTTCAGCGTGTCATTGCCGACCTCGGACAGGTTCCCGCCGTACAGCAGGTCGAAGACGCGCAGGTCCAGGAAGAACGGGTCGTCCGCCTGACCGGCGAACGTCTTCGCCCCGCCCGGGAGTTCGTGCACCGCCTGCTCGCGGAGCTTGGCGTAGTCCGGCATGGACGCCTGGCCGACGTTGGACGGGGCGACCGGCACGTCGTCCGCGTACTTCGTCTTCTTGACGACGTACTGGTCCTTGAGCTGCAGCAGATCGATGTCGTAGGTCTGCGTGATGTTGAGGTCCGGGTCGTCGAGGCTCTCGACCGGGCCCGTGTTGTACAGGAACGTCTTGTCGTTCTTGACGTGCGTCTTGAACGTGTAGCGGAAGACGAACTCGCCCTGCGCGTCACCGTTGTTGTCGATGTGCAGGTCGTACTGGGCGTCCTCGGCGAAGGTGAAGAAGTTCGGCCCGCCCGCCGGTTCCTCGAACGGGATCCAGTTCGCGACGAGCGTCGTGGTGTCCGGATGGTCGGGGCTGACGAACGCGTACACGTCCGTGTTGTCGAACTGCGGCTGCCCCGAGATGAGCGGAGCCTCCCGGTGGCTGGACGCGCTCGCCGTCCCCGGTCCGAGCGCGGTCACGCCGACGGCCGCGAGCCCGCCGGTGGCCAACGCACCGCAGACAAGGGTCGCGAGGCTCCTGCGTCCCACGAACCCGCTGGTGAAAGGTGTCATGCCGTCCGTCCTTGTCCCAAAAGCTGTGTCCCGGCGGTGATGTCCGCGAGAAGCGACCCGTCGACTGGTCTGCTCCTGCTCTCGTTCCGCGTCGGTTGGTGTTGCCTGATGCACGCCATTCGGAGCCGGGGCTCGGAAGGATTGGTTCGGGATTCACCCGCGTTTTCAAGCAGTTGATCCGTAACCCCATCCGAAGGCGTTCCGGCGCCGAATACGTGAGGATGAGACGGGCCGTTCAATGGCCGGAGAGGGGGAAACGAGTGGAGGCGGACGAACTTCTGGTGCTCGTGGCCGGAGGAGACCAGAAGGCCTTCGAGGATTTGTACGGTCTTGTGTCCGGGCCGGTCTTCGGGCTGGTACGCCGCGTGGTGCGGGATCCGGCCCAGTCCGAGGAGGTGGCCCAGGAGGTGCTCCTCGAACTCTGGAGGTCCGCCGGACGCTACGACCCGGGCCGCGGCAGCGCGCTGTCCTGGGTCCTCACCCTCGCCCACCGCCGGGCGGTCGACCGGGTCCGCAGTGCCCGCGCCGCCGGGGAGCGCGAACTGCGCATGGCCCGGCGCTCGAACGGCCCCGCCTTCGACCAGGTCGCCGAGGAGGTCGAGGCCGGCCTCGAACGAGAATGGGTGCGCCGCTGCCTGGACCGGCTCACCGCACTGCAACGACAGTCCGTCACCCTCGCCTACTACGACGGCTACACGTACCGTGAAGTGGCCGAGCGGCTCTCCCTGCCGCTCGGCACGGTCAAGACGCGCATGCGCGACGGACTCACGCGGTTGCGCGACTGCCTGGGAGGTGTCGCATGACCAGCCTCTTCCGGCGGAGTGATCTGCACTCCCTGGCCGCCCCCTACGCCCTGGACGCCCTGGAACCCCATGAGCACAAGCGTTTCGAGAAACACCTGAGGCGCTGCGACAGCTGCGCCGCCGAGGTGCGCGCGCTGCGCGAGGACGCGGTCCGCCTCGCCTGGTCCACGGCGGCCCCGGCACCGGCCGCGATGCGCGACCGGGTCCTCATGGCCGTACGCACGACCCCTCAGGAACCGCCGGCCTTCGCCCAGCCACCGGCTCGGGCGATCACGGACCGGTACGAGGAACGGACGCCGTCGCGTGCCCGTCGCTCGGGCTTCTCACCGTTCCTCATCCCGCTCGCGTCCACCACGGCCGCCGCCGCCCTCGTCGTCGCCGCGCTCTTCGGCATGCAGGCGGCCCGCACCCAGGACCAGCTCGCCCAGGAGCGCGCCCAGGCACGTGAGATCGCACACGTTCTCGCCGCACCGGACGCCCGCGCGAGCGCCGGACGCGACGCGAACGGACAGGGCATGAGCGTCGTCGCGTCCGCCTCGCAGCGCACCGCTGTAGTGACCGCGGCCGGACTGGGTACACCTTCCGACGGAAGGGTTCACCAACTGTGGCTCATGCGACCGGAGGAGAAACCGCGCTCCCTGGGGCTCCTGGACGGCGACACGCCCTTGATTGCCACCGGGCTGAATACGAACGCGACATCACTCGCTGTCACCGTCGAGCCGTCGGGCGGCTCAGTGCAGCCAACTACGGCACCGGTTGTCCAACTCGCCCTGGAATCAGTTGGATTCGGAGAGTAACCGTCAACACCCTTACCGGAAAGGTGAATCCCGCGCCCGGGATACACGGGTGTGGAGAGGGAGCGATAGGGTTAACCTGCCCGGGCTGGGTGCCCTCGTATGGGTGGGGAGTGACATGGAACAGATAACAGTGCGTGGCAGGGCGCGAGTCCCTGCGATCACGTGTGGCAGCAGCGCGACCAGCTCGCGCCTCGACCGCCATCTCTCGGTGATGGGTGGCCCCGCCATCCCTCAGCGCGAGGCGGCAGAGGCGACGGACCTGATGCGCGAGCTCACCGCACGTGACACCGCGCACAACCGCACCGCCAGGGGCGCGCGAGTGAGGCGGGTCTCACTCTTCGCACCGCTGCGCCGACTGCGCCGTTCCCTGTTCGGCGGCCGCTGAGCGGCCTCGGCCGCTGACAGGCGGCCGAACCCGAGCAGGACCCCGACCCGCGCTCAGGCGGTCACACCGTCCCGGCGCAGTGCTGCGATCTCATCGTCCGTCATCCCCACGGCACGCAGCACCGCCCCGGTGTGTTCCCCGAGCGCGGGTACGGGCCCCATCCGCGCCGAGTCCCCGCCCGGCAGCGTGATCGGCGGCAACAACGCCCTCAGCGGCCCGACCGGCGAACCCACTTCCCGCCACCGGCCCCGCGCCGCCAGCTGAGGATGCTCCGCCACCTCCCGTACGTCCCGCAGTCGCGCACACGCGATCCCGGCCGCCTCGAGCCGCGCGACCGCCTCGTCGGTGACCAGCGCCGCCAGTGCCTTGCCGACCAACTCGTCGGTGTGCTCCCGGTGTTCGACCCGCGCCGCGTTCGTCGCGTACGCCGGGTCGTGCGCCAACTCCGGCCGCAGCAGCACCTGTTCGGCCAGCCGCCGCCACTCCCGGTCGTTCTGCACCGACAGCAGCACCCGCCCGCCGTCCGCCGTCGGATAGGCGTCGTACGGGGCGATGACGGCGTGCGCGAGACCGGTGCGCGCCGGGGGAGTTCCGCCGTGCATCGCATGGTGCAGCGGATGCCCCATCCACTCGGCCAGCGCCTCCAGCATCGACACCTCCACCGGCCCGCCGCGCCCCGTCGTGCCACGCCGCACCAGCGCCGCCAGCACCCCCGAGAACGCGTACATCGCCGCCGCGATGTCGGCCGCCGGGATCCCCGCCTTCACCGGCCGATCGGCCGTCCCCGTCACGGACACCAGCCCCGCCTCGCACTGCACGAGCATGTCGTACGCGCGCTTGCCGGCGTACGGACCGAAGGCCCCGTAACCCGAGATGTCCACGGCGATCAGCCGCGGGTCGGCCGTGCACAGCGTCGCCGCGTCCAGGCCGAGCCGCGCGGCGGCGCCCTGCGCGAGGTTCTGCACGAAGACGTCGGCGTCCGCGACGAGACGGCGTACGACGTCCAGGCCGCGCGGGTCCTTCAGATCGAGGGCGATGGACTCCTTGCCGCGGTTGCACCACACGAAGTGGGAGGCGAGACCGGCGGCCGCGGTGTCGTAGCCGCGCGCGAAGTCACCGCCGTCGATCCGCTCGACCTTGATCACCCGGGCCCCGAGATCGGCGAGCTGCCGGGTGGCGAAAGGTGCCGCGACGGCCTGCTCGACGGCGACGACGGTGATGCCCTCAAGGGGCAGGGGAAGCGGCTCCATGCGAGGGATCATGTCCCGCGCGCGAGGGCTTTGTCATGCGGGGCCGGGAGGCGGGGAGCCGGGGGCCGGGCCGTCGGACGGGCGCGGCCCCGGGGCGAGCGGTCAGCGCCCGCCGTTCGTGTACCGGCGGACGGCGAGCGGCATGAACACCGCGATGAGGACCGCGCACCAGGCCAGTGACCCCGCGACGGGGTGCGTCACCGGCCAGGCCCCGTCCGTCGGCACCGGAGCGTTCCCGAACAGGTCGCGCAGGGCCGTGGTCACCGCGCTGATCGGGTTCCACTCGGCGATCGTGCGCAGCCAGCCCGGCAGATTGTCCGTCGGGATGTACGCGTTCGACAGCAGGGGCAGGATGAACGTCGCGCCGCCCAGCTGCCCGGCCGCCTCCTCGCTCCGCGAGGCCAGGCCCAGCAGGATCCCGATCCACGTGGTCGCGAACCGGAAGAGCAGCAGCAGACCCACGGCGCCGACCGCTTCCAGCGCGGAGCCCTCCATCCGCCAGCCCACCGCGAGCCCCACCAGTAGCACCGGCACCGTGCCCACGGCCGTGACGACCAGGTCCCCGGCGGCCTGACCGAGCGGTACGGCGGCCCGGCTGATCGGCAGCGTGCGGAAGCGGTCCATCACGCCCCGGTGCGAGTCCTGGGCGGCCTGGAACATCCCGGTCATGATCCCGTTGGCCGCCGTCGCGACCAGCAGGCCCGGCACCAGGAAGGCCCGGTACTCCTCGCCGGGCATCGCGAGCGCGCTGCCGAAGACATAGCCGAAGAACAGCAGCATCGTGATCGGCATGGTCTGGGTGAGGATCAGCAGCCCCATGTTGTGCCGGATCCGCCGCAGCTGACGGCCCAGCATCGCGGTGCCGTCATAGGCCAACGCGCTCATGTCACAAGCTCCTTGCTGTCGGTGCGGTGACCGGACTGCTTGTCGGCCCGGTTGTCGGTCCCGGCTCCGGTCGAGCCGTCGGTCAGGCGGAGGAAGACGTCGTCGAGCGTCGGCGGGCGCAGGTTCACGTCGAGCAACGGCACCCCGGCGGCGTCGAGTTCGCGTACGAGACGGGGAAGGGTGAGCGTCGGGTCGGTGGTGACCGCGCCGACGGCGTGCCGCTCCCGGTCGAAGTCGGGCCGTGAGCCCGTCAGTTGGTCGAGGACGGCCGCCGCTGCGGCCATGGCGTCCGCGTCGGCGACGACCGCTTCCGCGTACGAGCCGATGAGCGCCTTGAGTTCGGCGGGCGTGCCCGAGTGCGCGACCCTGCCGCGGTCCACGAGGGCGATGTCGTCGGCGAGTTGGTCGGCCTCCTCCAGATACTGCGTCGTGAGCAGGACCGTCGTGCCCTCCGCCTTCAGCGCGCGCACCGTCTCCCAGATCTGGTTGCGGCTGTGCGGGTCGAGGCCCGTCGTCGGCTCGTCGAGGAACAGCACCGCGGGCCGGGTGATCAGGCTCGCGGCCAGGTCGAGTCGGCGCCGCATGCCGCCGGAGTAGGTGGACGTGGGACGGTCCGCCGCGTCGGCGAGCTCGAAGCGGTCGAGGAGCTCGTCGGCGCGGGCCGCCGCCTTCGGGAGACGGCGCAGCCTCGCGAACAGCCGCAGGTTCTCCCGCCCGGTGAGGTCGCCGTCGACCGACGCGTACTGCCCGGTGACGCCGATCGCGCGGCGCACGGCGTCCGGCTCCCGGACGAGGTCGTGCCCCGCGACACGCGCGGACCCCGCGTCCGGCCGCAGCAGCGTGGTGAGCAGCCGCACCGCCGTCGTCTTGCCCGCGCCGTTCGGCCCGAGCAGACCGCAGACCGTGCCCTCCGCCACGGCCAGGTCCAGGCCGCGCAGCGCCCGGACTTCCTTGAAACTCTTCTCCAGACCTTCACTAAGTACAGCGTACGTAGTCGTCATGGTGCGACCATACCCCACTACGTACGCTGTACGTAACTACGATGGGGGCGACAGGATCCACCGATGGCAGGACTGACGACACCGATGGCAGGACGCGCCGACGTACCCGAAGTGATCTGGGCCCGACCCGAGCGCACGGGACGCGGGCCGCGGCCCGCGTTCACCCGGGCCGACATCGCGGACGCCGCGGTGCGGATCGCGGACGCGCAGGGGCTGGACGGGGTCTCGATGCGGCATGTCGCGGCCGAGCTGGGCTGCGGCACGATGTCGCTCTACAACTACGTGCCTCGCAAGGAGGACCTGTACGAGCTGATGGTCGACGCCGTCAGCGGTGAGCACGAGTTGTGGGAGCCGGCGGGGGACTGGCGCGCCGACATGCTCCGGGTCGCCCATGGGACCCGGGCGCTCATGCTCCGGCATCCGTGGCTGCCGGCTCTGATGTCGCCGGTGTACGGGTTCAGCCCCAACGCCCTGCGGTACCTGGAGCACTGCCTTACGTGCCTGGACTCCTTCGAGGGGACGTACGGCACGAAGTTCGAGCTGATCGCGATGGTCAACGGGGTCGTGACGACGTACGTGGGGAATGAGCTGGCGACGGTTGAACGGGTGCGGGCGTTGCCGTGGTCGGAGGAGCAGGAGCACGCGGTGCGGGGGGCGTATTTGGGTGGGCAGGTTGCCACCGGGGCCTATCCGCGGATGGCGGCGGCGTTCATGGAGGATGCGGGGCCGATTGATCTGGGGGCGGTGTTTCAGCGGGCGTTGGAGCGGGTGCTCGACGGGTTTGACCCGTCTCGCTGAGCGTGGTGGAGGGGTGGGGATGGGGATGGTGGTGTTGAAGGTGCGGGTGGGTCGGGGCTGGTCGCGCAGTTCCCCGCGCCCCTTAAAAGACTGCGCCGTTCCCCGCGCCCCTAAAAGATGCGCCGCCCCCTGCGCCCCTAGAAGGTGGCGCCGCTCCCTGCGCCGCAAGAGGCTGCGCCAGTCCCCGCGTCCCTGAGAGCCAAAAGATTGCGCCGTTCCCCGCGCCCCTTTGGGGCTCGGCCGGTCCCTCAGATCAGGGCGACCTGGCCCTCTGGGCCCTCCTCGTGGTGGTCCAGTACTGAGGCCGGTTTGCGGGACGTGTCCGGCGGTGGGAGTACTTCCGCCTTGCGCAGGTCGTCCGCCGTGATCGGGGTGTTCATCGTCAACTCGGCCTGCTGAGGCCTTAGTTCCGCCAGTAGGGACAGGACCGTGATGATCTCCAGGAGGTCGGAGGTCCAGGGCTGGGGCCAGGTCGTGGGGCGGATGGCTTCCAGGGTGCCCGGGGGCGGCTGGGTGGTTCGGGTGGTGAACCACTGGTCCAGGACTCGGACGCCGCCGACCTCGAAGTCCCAGGCGGCGGGCGGGACGGGGGAGATGCGGCCCTCGTCGAGGTGGAGGGTCTCCTCGTCGCGGTCGTAGCGGAGTTCGAGCGGGCGGGAGGGGAGCGGGGCCCGTACGTAGGGGCGGCGCCCGCCGGGGAGTTTGGGGCGTTCGCCGTCGCGGCGCATCAGCCACAGCATGCGGTGGCCCAACTCGGTGCCGCGAGCCCAGAGTTCGGGGTCCGATGTGAGGGGAACCGTGCAGCCCTGTGGGCCCGGGCGGGCGACCGCCAGCGTCCAGGCGAGGACGTCCAGGGGAGTGGGGGCGTGGCCCAGGCGCTTGGCCAGGAGGTCCAACAGGCCCGGTGCCAGGTTGGGTTCGCGGCCCTCGGGGCGCCGGTACAAGGGGTGGATCCGGCCCGGCCGGGCGGTGGGCACGGTCTTCGACTGGGGGAGGACCACCGGGAGCGTCGACGTGACCAGGAGGGGCGGCCCGTCGGGTGCGGGGGCCTGCTCGACCGCGAACACCTGCCGTTCGTCCGTCACACGCCACAACTCCGGCCGTGCCGCGTCGATCAGCCGGTGGTCGGGGATCAGCCACTGTTCGTCGAACGGCCCGTGCATGACCCGTACCGGCTCCACGCAGGGGCCCGACGCGCGGGCCAGCCGGCCCGTTCCCGAGGACTGGCCCGGCAGTTGGCCCACCGCCGAGTGGAGCGTCCGCGCGCGTGTGACGCCGAACAACGCCTCGCGGTCGGGCCCTTCGGCCTTCACGAGGGCGTCCCACCGCGCTTTCAGGGACGCCGGGTCGGGCGCCGTCGGCCACCCGCGGCCCAGCCGGGGCGGTGCGACGGACCACGGCATGAGGTCCGCGAGCAGCGGAGCGTCGTCGTGCGGCACGCTCGGCATCGTACGACGTGGACCGTCGAAGGCGACTTTGTCCCGCATGGTCAGTGGGCGTCGAGGGTGACGGTGAAGGAGAAGCGGTCGCCGCGGTACTGGATGCGGGCCACGTCCAGCGCCCGGCCGTCCTCGCCGTGCACGACGCCCGTGTAGTGCAAGATCGGGCTCAGCAGCGGGACCTGGAGCAGCCGCGCGGTCTCCGGGTCCGCGAGCCGCGCCTCCACGGTGTCGGTGATCTGGCTGATCCTCGCCCCCGCGACATCCCGCAGCACCTTGGTCATGGGCCAGCGGACCAGGTCCTCGGGGTCGATCAGGGCCGCCAGTTCGGGCCGTACGTAGTTGCGCGCGTGGTTGGTCGGCTCCCCGGTCTTCTCGTCGCTGCGCAGCCGGTGGTAGGTCGCGACCTCCGTCAGGTCAGGGAAGTGCTCGGAGAGTTCCGCCGACACGGGTTCGGTGCCGTGGTCAAGGAGCCGGGTCGTCATGCCCGACTGCTGGGCCACGATCGCGTCCACCGAGCCGAGCAGCCGGACCGGGGCGCCCCGCGCGGCGCTCGGTTCGATGAACGTGCCGCGCCTGCGATGGCGGGTGATCAGCCCCTCGTCCTCCAGCTCCTTGAGCGCCTGCCGCATGGTCAGCACGCTCACCCCGTAGTGCTCCGCCAGCTGTTCCTCGGTGGGCAGGCGCAGCGGATCCTGCGCGGACCGCCCGAGTATCGAGGCGCGCAGGGACTGCGACACCTGATACCAGAGCGGCAGCTTGCGGTTCAGGACGATCGAGTCCGGGGCGAAGGAGGTCACGAGGGTATCCGTACCGTTCGCGGGCGCCGGGTGCAACGGGCGGTCACGATCGGTCCCGGCCGGTCATGGGCGCCGCTCCGGCCGGAAGTGCCGCTGGAGGCCCCGCCACACGTCGTCGTACGCGCGCTGCAGATGCTCCGCCCCGGCGGCCTGCGCGGTGGCCGTGACCGGCCAGCGCGTCTCGAACATGAAGGCCAGACCGTCGTCGATCTTCTGCGGCCGAAGCTCGGCGGCGCTCGCCCGGTCGAAGGTCTCCCGGTCGGGACCGTGCGCCGACATCATGTTGTGCAGCGAGCCGCCTCCCGGGACGAAGCCCTCCGCCTTCGCGTCGTAGGCGCCCTCGATGAGCCCCATGTACTCGCTCATCACGTTCCGGTGGAAGTACGGCGGCCGGAACGTGTCCTCGCCCACCAGCCAGCGCGGCGCGAAGACGACGAAGTCGACGCCGGCAAGGCCCGGAGTGTCCGACGGCGAGGTCAGCACCGTGAAGATCGACGGGTCCGGGTGGTCGTAGCTGATGGTGCCGATCACATTGAACGCGCGCAGGTCATAGGCGTACGGCACATGGTTGCCGTGCCAGGCGACGACATCCAGCGGCGAGTGGTCGTAGGTCGCCGACCAGAGGTTGCCGCAGAACTTGTTCACCACCTCCACCGGCCCCTTGACGTCCTCGTACGCGGCGACGGGCGCCCGGAAGTCGCGGGCGTTCGCGAGACCGTTGGCGCCGATCGGGCCGAGGTCGGGGAGCTGGAAGGGCGCCCCGTAGTTCTCGCACACATAGCCCCGGGCCGCCGGGCCCGGGTCGTCGTCGGTCGAGGAGTCCAGCAGTTCCACACGGAAGCGCACCCCACGAGGGATCAGCGCCACATGTCCCGGCTCCACATGCAGCAGCCCGAACTCGGTGCGCAGCAGCAGCCCGCCGCGCTCCGGCACGATCAGCAGCTCGCCGTCGGCGTCGCTGAACACCCGCTCCATCGAGGAGTTGGCGTGATAGAGGTGCACGGCCATGCCGGTGCGCTGTGTCGCGTCGCCGTTGCCGCCGAGCGTCCACAGGCCCGCCAGGAAATCGGTGCCCGGGGCGGGCTCGGGCAGCGGGTTCCAGCGCAGCCGGTTCGGGTCGGGCACCGTCTCCGTGAAGGGCGCCGTGCGGACGGCGCCGTTGTCGGTGCGGGTGAAGGCCGGGTGTGCGGCCGACGGGTGGATCCGGTACAGCCACGACCGGCGGTTGTGCGCCCTCGGCTCGGTGAACGCCGTACCGCTCAGCTGCTCCGCGTAGAGCCCGAGCGGGGCCCGCTGCGGAGAGTTGCGGCCGTGCGGCAGGGCGCCCGGCACCGCCTCCGAACTGTGCTCGTTGCCGAACCCGGTGAGATACGTCAGCGCCTCGACGGTCTTCCGCCGTGCCTCGGCGGTGATCCGCCCGTCCCCGCTCATGGTCGCTCCCTCGTTCCTGATTCCTATGTATCACCGTAGGATTCGCGAAATCCGTGCGCAAGAGGGAGATGCCCGTGCCCACGGAGGCGACCGCGGGATCGCGCCAAGACCACTGGAGTACCGAGAACCAGACTTCAGGGGGATCCGACTGTCAGAGCGGTGCTCTAATCTCCCCGGCATGTCGTGGACGCGCGTATTCCTCACCGCGCTCGCGGCCTGTGTCCTGTTCGGCGCTCTGCTCGTCGGAGCGACGGGCTGCGGGTCCGACGAAGCGCGCGAGAACGACGGAGTGAAGCCGTCACCGGTGGGCAAGGTGCTGGAGGACACGGACGAGGAAGGACGCCACTACCGTGAGATCGACAAGAAGGACGCGCCGAAGGTCGCGATCGAGATACAGCCCGACGCCGACAGCGACGGCTGGGACGTACGCCTGACCGTCCACGACTTCCGCTTCTCGCCGGCCGGTACGCGGAAGACGGCCGAACCCGGCCGCGGGCACGCCCTCCTCCGCCTCGACGGCCGCCCCCTGTCCTTCCTCCGCGGCCCGGACCACCACATCGCCGGCGGCCTCGTCCCGCGCGGCACCCACCAGGTGAGCGTGCGCCTGCACGCCGACGACGACACGGTGTGGGCCGTGGACGGCGAGCCCGTCGGCAGCACGGCGGACATCACCGTGTCCGATCCCGGGCCGACGGACACGGAGTCCGCGTCGGCGCCGGCGACGAGCGGCCAGGGCGCGCACAAATGAGTGGCATCAGCACCGACATTCGTACCGAAGGGCAAGGTTCACCGGACCCCGGCGGAAAGGCATCATGAAGCCCGTGCCCCCTGCGACCTCGCTGCGCCGCGCGCCCGTTCAACGCCGTAGCGCCGAAAGACTCACCCGAATACTCGACGCCTGCGCCGATCTCCTCGACGAGGTCGGCTACGACGCCCTCAGCACCCGCGCGGTCGCCCTGCGCGCCGGCGTGCCCATAGGGTCCGTCTACCGCTTCTTCGGCAACAAGCGCGCCATGGCCGACGCGCTCGCCCAGCGCAACCTCGACGTCTTCACCGAGCGCGTCACCCTCCGCCTCCAGGAGACCGCCGGCACGGGCGGCTGGCGCGCGGCCATGGACGCGGTCCTCGACGAGTACCTGGCGATGAAACGCACCGCGCCCGGCTTCTCCCTCGTGGACTTCGGCAACCAGATACCCGTCGGCACCCGAGACGCCGAACCCAACACCCGCGTCGCCGACCGCCTCACCGACATGCTCTCCTCCGTCCTGGACCGCGAACCCGACGAGGACCTGCGCCGCACCTTCCTCATCGCCGTCGAGGCCGCCGACACCCTCGTCCAGCTCGCCTTCCGCCTCGACCCCTCCGGCGACGAACGGGTCATAGAGGAGACCCGGGAACTGCTGCGGGCGTATCTGGCACGGTCGCTCGACTGACGGAGAGGCCGGGCACGACAGCGTTGCCCGGCCACACCCGGCCCGACCTCGTCCGGCGCGGATGCTCGAACGGCGCGCGAATTTCCGACGTGACCCCCGCGCCCCCTCCCCACCGTCCATACCGGTCGGTATGCTCGGCCGAGTCAGCGCCATCGTCGTCGCCACCCCCTCCGGGAGGATCCGTGTCCACCACCGCCGACTCCCGAACAGCTCTGCGTATCTGTCCCCTCTGCGAGGCGACCTGCGGGCTCACGCTCACCATCGAGGGAACCCGGGTGACGAGCGCGCGCGGGGACCGCGACGACGTGTTCAGCCAGGGGTTCATCTGCCCGAAGGGCGCCTCGTTCGGGGCGGCCGACGGCGACCCCGACCGGCTGCGGACGCCGTTGGTGCGCAAGGACGGCGAACTGCGCGAGGCCACCTGGGCGGAGGCCTTCGACGCCGTCGCGGCCGGACTGCGGCCGGTCGTCGAGCGCTACGGGCTGCACGCCGTCGGAGCCGTCCTCGGCAACCCGAACGTGCACACCATGGCCGGTGCCCTCTATCCGACCGTGCTGCTCGCCGGCCTCGGCACCCACAGCCTCTTCACCGCGTCCACGCTCGACCAGATGCCCAAGCACGTCTCCAGCGGCCTGCTCTACGGCGACGCCAACGCGATCCCGGTGCCCGACCTCGACCGCACCGACCACCTGCTGCTGATCGGCGCCAACCCCCTCGAATCCAACGGCAGCCTGTGCACCGCCCCCGACTTCCCGGGCAAGCTCAAGGCCATCAAGGCGCGCGGCGGCACCCTGACCGTCATCGACCCGCGCCGCACCCGCACCGCCAAGCTCGCCGACCGGCACGTGGCCATCCGCCCCGGCACCGACGCGATGCTGCTCGCGGCCATGGCGTACGTCCTCTTCGAGGAGGAGCTCACCGACCTCGGGGAACTCGCCGAACTGGTGCAGGGGACCGACGAACTCCGCGAAGCCGTAAGGGACTTCACCCCGGAAGCCGCCGCCGAGGCCTGTGACGTCGACGCCGACACCATCCGCGCGCTCGCCCGGGAACTGGCCGCCGCGCCCACCGCCGCCGTATACGGCCGCATCGGCAGCTGCACCGTCCCGCACGGCACCCTGGCCAGCTGGCTGGTCGACATCCTGAACATCCTCACCGGCAACCTCGACCGGCCCGGAGGCGCCCTCTTCCCGCAGGCCGCCACCGACCGGACACCCCGCCCCGCCGGACCCGGCCACGGCTTCGCGCTCGGCCGCTGGCACAGCCGAGTGAGCCGTCACCCCGAGGCCAAGGGCGAACTGCCGATGGCCGCGCTCGCCGAGGAGATCGACACCGCGACCGCCGAGGGCGAGCCCATCCGCGCCCTCGTCGTCATCGCCGCCAACCCCGTCCTGTCCGCGCCCGACGGCGACCGCCTCGACAAGGCCCTCGGCTCGCTCGACTTCATGGTCAGCGTCGACCCCTACCTCAACGAGACCTCACGGCACGCCCATGTCGTGCTGCCGCCGCCCCCGCCCTCGCAGAGCCCGCACCACGACTTCGCCTTCAACACCCTCGCCGTCCGCAACCAGGTCCGCTACACCCGCGCCGCCGTCCCCCTGGAACCGGGCCGCATGGCCGAGACGGAGATCCTCGCCCGGCTCGTCCTCGCCGCGACCGGCATGCACGGCGCCGAGCCCTCCGCCGTCGACGACCTGGTCATCGGCCAGACCCTCGGCAAGGCCGTCAAGGAACCCCACTCCCCGGCGCACGGCCGCGACCCGCGCGAACTCGCCGCACAGCTCACCGGCGAGACCGGCCCCGAGCGACGCCTCGACATGATGCTGCGCCTGGGCCCGTACGGCGACGGATTCGGCGTACGACCCGAAGGGCTGACCCTGGAGAAGCTGCTCGACCAGCCCCACGGCATCGACCTCGGACCGCTCCAGCCGCGCCTCCCGCAGCCCCTCAAGACCCGCAGCGGACTCGTGGAGCTGCTTCCGCAGCCGCTCGCCGACGATCTCCCGCGCCTGCGCGACGCACTGCGCCGGCGCCCCGAAGGACTCGTCCTCGTCGGCCGCCGTCACCTCCGCTCCAACAACAGCTGGATGCACAACATCCCCGCCCTCACCGGCGGCACCAACCGCTGCACCCTGCACATCCACCCCGACGACGCCGACCGGCTCGGTGTCACCAATGGAGCGCCGGTGCGGGTGAAGGGCGCCGGGGGAGAGGTCGTCGCTCCCGCCGAGATCACCGACGCCGTACGACGCGGGGTCGTGAGCCTGCCGCACGGCTGGGGACACGACCGTCCCGGCACCCGCACGACCCACGCCGCCGAGAACCCCGGAGTCAACGTCAACCAGCTCCTCGACGGCAGCCTGCTCGACCCGCTGTCCGGCACCGCCGTACTCAATGGCGTACCCATCGATATCGCGCCAACAGGCACAACGCCCTGACCTGGAGTTTTGCGCTTATTGCTCGCGTGTCAACATCTTGTTAAGCCTTGTGTGGCCGCCCTAACGTCACTCGAACCGCTGTCCCTGGTGGAAGTTCAAGGGCGAACGTTAGGTATCCACTCATGCTGACCATCCTCGGCTTCACCATGATCGCGACCTTCCTGGTCCTGATCATGATGAAGAAGATGTCGCCGATCGCGGCGCTCGTACTGATCCCGGCACTCTTCTGCGTGTTCGTCGGAAAGGGTGCGCATCTCGGCGACTACGTCATCGAAGGGGTGGGCACCCTCGCGCCCACCGCCGCGATGCTCATGTTCGCCATCGTGTACTTCGGCGTCATGATCGACGTCGGCCTCTTCGACCCGATCGTCCGAGGCATCCTCAAGTTCTGCAAGGCCGACCCGCTGCGCATCGTCGTCGGCACGGCCCTGCTCGCGGCGATCGTCTCCCTCGACGGCGACGGCTCGACGACCTTCATGATCACGGTCTCGGCGATGTACCCGCTGTACAAGCGCCTCAAGATGAGCCTCGTCGTGATGACCGGCGTCGCCGCCACCGCCAACGGCGTCATGAACACGCTGCCCTGGGGCGGCCCGACCGCCCGCGCCGCCACCGCGCTCAAGCTCGACGCCGGCGACATCTTCGTCCCGATGATCCCGGCGCTCGCCGTCGGCCTGGTCGCCGTGATCGCCCTCTCGTACGTCCTCGGCCTCCGCGAGCGCAAGCGCCTCGGCGTGCTCAGCCTGACCGACGTACTGACGGACGAGAAGCAGCTGGTCGAGGAGCCCGAGACCGAGACGGTGCTGGTCGGCGCCGGTGCCGCCGCCGGCGGTCCGGGTGACGGCAAGGTGCGTATGACCAAGACCACCGGCGGCGCGGGCTCCGGCACCGACGCCTCCGACGGCGACGACGAGGAGGAGGACGACGTCCGCCTCCAGGGCCTCGACCCGAACCGTCCGACGCTGCGCCCCAAGCTGTACTGGTTCAACGCACTGCTCACGGCGACGCTCCTGGCCGCCATGATCATGGAACTGCTGCCGATCCCGGTCCTGTTCGTGCTCGCCGCCGCGCTCGCCCTCACGGTCAACTTCCCGCACATCCCCGACCAGAAGGCCCGCCTGGCCGCCCACGCCGACAACGTCCTCAACGTCTCCGGCATGGTCTTCGCCGCCGCCGTCTTCACCGGCGTCCTCCAGGGCACCGGCATGGTCGACTCCATGGCGAAATGGCTCGTCGACGGCATTCCGGACGGCATGGGCCCGCACATGGCCCTCGTCACCGGCGTCCTCAGCCTCCCGCTCACCTACTTCATGTCGAACGACGGCTTCTACTTCGGTGTCCTGCCGGTCCTCGCCGAGGCGGGCGCGGCCCACGGGGTCTCCCCGCTGGAGATCGCCCGCGCCTCGCTCGTCGGCCAGCCGCTGCACATGTCGAGCCCGCTCGTCCCGGCCGTGTACGTCCTGGTCGGCATGGCCAAGGTCGAGTTCGGCGACCACACCAAGTTCGTCGTCAAGTGGGCCGCCCTCACTTCCCTCGTCGTCCTCGGCGCCGGAATCCTGTTCGGCATCATCTGAGCCTCGGCTCCCGGGGTCCGGCCCCGGCCGGACCCACCCCGTTCGTCCGATCCACCTGATCCATCAGATCCGTCCGTCCATCCGTCCAACGGAGGGTGTCACTGTGAGGCCCGGTGGGAACCGCGGCTGGCTGCTCCGCCTCGTCATCGCCTTCAGCTTCGCGCAGGGGGCGGTGTCGATGGCACGGCCCGCCGTCTCCTACCGGGCCCTCGCGCTGGGCGCCGACGAGCGCGCGATCGGCGTCATCGCCGGCGTCTACGCACTGCTGCCGCTGTTCGCCGCCGTACCGCTCGGCCGCAGGACCGACCACGGCCGGTGCGCCCCGCTGCTCCCGGTCGGCGTCGTCCTCATAGCCGGAGGCTGCGCCCTCAGCGGTACGGCCGACTCCCTTGCCGCGATGGCGGCCTGGAGCGGGGTGATGGGGCTCGGACACCTCTCCTTCGTGATCGGCGCCCAGTCGATCGTGGCCCGCCAGTCCGCACCGCAGGACCAGGACCGCAACTTCGGCCACTTCACCATCGGCGCCTCGCTCGGCCAGCTCGTCGGACCGATCGCCGCGGGTGCCCTGATCGGCGGCCCCGACATGGCGGGCACCAGCGCCCTCGCCCTGCTGGTCGCGGGAGCCGTCGCCGCGGTCTCGTTCGTCTCGCTGTGGCGCATAGAGCACCGCGACCGGCCCAAGTCCCGTACCGGACGCGGCGATCGCGTCCCCGTGCACCGCATACTGCGCACCCGGGGCGTCCCCGCCGGCATCTTCATCAGCCTCGCGGTGCTGTCCGCGACGGACATCCTCACCGCGTATCTGCCGGTGGTCGGCGAACACCGAGGCATCGCGCCCTCCGTGATCGGCCTGCTGCTCAGCCTGCGCGCGGCGGCGACCATCGCCTGCCGCCTGGTCATGACACCCATGCTGCGGCTCCTCGGCCGGGCCGCGCTGCTCACCACGACCTGCCTGCTGGGTGCCCTACTGTGCGCCGGGATCGCGCTGCCCGTACCGGTCTGGGGCCTCGCCGTGATCCTCGCCCTGCTCGGCTTCTGCCTGGGCGTCGGCCAGCCCCTGTCCATGACCACGGTCGTCCAGGCCGCCCCCGACGACGCCCGCTCCACCGCCCTCGCCCTGCGCCTGACCGGCAACCGGCTCGGCCAGGTCGCCGCGCCCGCCGCCGCTGGCCTGGTCGCCGGAGTAGCCGGTGTGGCCGCGCCGTTCGTGATGCTCGGAGCGCTGCTGCTGATCGCCTCGGGGCTCGGACTGCGACAGGGGCGTACGGGCGCGACGGGGTCGGAGCCGACGGAACGTAGGGGACGTACGCCATCCGCACCGGAGCCCGAGAGACACTGAACAGACCTCTTTCGCACCGGAGTTGGCCGAACCGGCGGGTTTCACGGGGAGGTCTCTCCACAAGGCCCGCCCGATTCCGCCGCAAGTCTTCCCCGGGATGTGTGCGGTCCGTTAGCTTCCGTGACTCATAGGTCTCGTACGACCCGCGAGACCTCCGTTCGCGGAGCAACAGCGCCCTGTGAGCCCCCGGGGGTCACGTCCCATGTCACGCGCCATCTCCCTTCGACAGGTCAGCAAGTCCTACACACGCGGTGTCTCTGTGGTGGACAGGTTGTCGCTCGACGTCGCGCCCGGCGAGTTCCTGGTGCTGCTCGGGCCGTCCGGCTGCGGCAAGTCGACCGTGCTGAGGATGATCGCCGGCCTCACGGACCCCACCGAGGGGCAGGTGCGGCTCGACGGCGCGTACGCCAACCATCTGGAGCCCGCCGACCGGGACATGGCGATGATCTTCCAGAACTTCGCGCTCTACCCGACCATGAACGGCCGCGACAACATCGGCTTCCCGCTGCGCATCGAGACGCCCGGCCAGGACCCGCGCTCGCGCGTCGACGCCACGGCCCGGATGCTCGGCATCGAGGACCTCCTCGACCGCTTCCCCAACGAGCTCTCCGGCGGCGAACGCCAGCGCGTCGCGATGGGCCGGGCGATCGCACGGCACCCCTCCGCGTTCCTGATGGACGAGCCGCTGGCCAACCTGGACGCCAAGCTCCGCAACCGTCTGCGCGCCGAAATCGCCCGCCTCACCCGGGGGTTGGGCGTCACCACCGTGTACGTCACCCACGACCAGGCGGAGGCGATGTCCCTGGGTGACCGGGTCGCCGTCCTGCGCGGCGGTGTCCTCCAGCAGGTCGGCACCCCGCGCACGGTCTACGCGCTGCCCGAGAACGTCTTCGTCGCCGCCTTCATCGGCACCCCGCGCATCAGCCTCCTGCGGGGCGTCGTCCTCGCCCCGCTCGACGGCGCCATGTCGATCGGCCTCGGCCGCCAGGCCCTCGTCCTGCCCGAACCCCTGTCCCTGGACCACCGGTTGCTCCGGGTGCACCAGGGCCACGAAGTCATCGTGGGCCTGCGCTCCGAGGCCATACGCATCGCCAAACCGTCGGAGGCCAGGCCCGGCGAGGTGGCGATCAGCGGACTCGTCGAGCACGTGGAGTTCCAGGGCCACGAGGTCCTCGTCCACTTCAACACCGGCTCGCAGCCCGCCGTCGTACCCGACCTGGAGGCGCCGCGCCCCATGCCCCGGCCGCCGCGCCGCCGCCGTCCCGTGGGCGGTGTCCTCGGCCGCCTCCGGGACCGGGCGGGCGCGCTGCGGGCCGGACCCGTCGTGGTCCTGGCGGACCCAGGGGGCACCGGACCCGAGCAGGCCGAACTGCCGCCCCCGGAAGGCCGGTTGCCGGGAGACCTCATCGTCCGTACGACACCCGACCACGACCTCCACCACGGCATGCAGGTCCCTCTCCTCGTGGACCTCGCCCATCTGTTCGTCTTCGACCACGAAGGCGTACGGATCTCCCCGGCCCCGGCGCGCCTGCCCGACCTGGAGGACTGAGGCCCGCTAGGTATGCGTTCATGATCATGGACACCACGCGTACCCGCCTCGCCGTCGCGACGGCCTCCGCCCTCCTCTTCGCCGGCGCCCCGGCCGCGTACGCCACCCTCACCGACACCGGGACCCGGCCGACGACCGCAACGGCCCCGGCGGCTCTGACGGCTCCGGCGGCCAGGGGCGCGGCATACGTCGAGACCCGCCTCTTCTTCGGCACGGAACGCCCCGACGGAGGCCCGGCCGTCACCGACGGACAGTTCATGGACTTCGTCGACCGGCAGGTCACCCCCGCCTTCCCGGACGGCCTCACCGTGCAGGACGGCCGCGGGCAGTGGCGCGACAGGAACGGCGTCATCGAACGCGAGCGGTCGTACGAGCTGATCCTGCTGTACCCCGTGGGGCGGGCGAAGGCGGCCGACCCCGGGATCGAGCGGATCCGCGACACGTACGAGAAGGAGTTCGGCCAGGAGGCCGTGGCCCGCCTCGACGAACCGACGCGCGCGGACTTCTGAGGTCCGGCGGGCCCGTACTCCCGTGGGGCCTCCGGGGTGATCCCCTGTGGGCCTTGTGATCGTCCCGGGGCCCCTGGTGCCCAAAAACTAACACCGCTAGTTTGGGGTCTCGGACGACGGCTAGGTTGGGCGGCGCAGACGACGCCCCTCCCGGGAGGAACGCATGAAGGCACACGACGGCATGTACATCGACGGCGAGTGGCGCCCGGCCGCCGGGACGGACACGATCGCCGTCGTGAACCCGGCCGACGAGCAGGTCATCGCCCACGTCCCGGCCGGCACCGCCGACGACGTGGACGCCGCCGTACGAGCCGCGCGCGGGGCCCTGCCGGCCTGGGCCGCCACGCCGGCCGCCGAGCGGGCCGCGCGGATCGCCGCACTCCGGGACGTCCTCGTCGCCCGCAAGGAGGAGATCGCCGAGACGGTGACCGCCGAACTCGGCTCCCCGCTGAAGCTCTCGCAGGCCGTGCACGTCGGAGCGCCCATCGCGGTCGCCGGTTCGTACGCCGAGCTGGCCGCCTCGTACGCCTTCGAGGAGAAGGTCGGGAACTCGACCGTCCATCTGGAGCCGGTCGGTGTGGTCGGCGCGATCACCCCCTGGAACTACCCGCTGCACCAGATCGTCGCCAAGGTCGCCCCGGCCCTCGCGGCAGGCTGCACGGTCGTGCTGAAGCCCGCCGAGGACACCCCGCTGACCGCCCAGCTCTTCGCGGAGGCGGTCCACGAAGCGGGCCTTCCGGCCGGGGTCTTCAACCTCGTCACCGGCCTCGGCCCGGTCGCGGGCCAGGCCCTCGCCGGACACGAGGGCGTGGACCTGGTCTCCTTCACCGGCTCGACGGCCGTCGGCAGGCAGATCGGCGCGACCGCGGGCGCGGCCGTCAAGCGCGTCGCCCTGGAACTCGGCGGCAAGTCCGCCAACGTCATCCTGCCGAGCGCCGACCTCGCCAAGGCGGTCAACGTCGGCGTGGCCAACGTGATGTCCAACTCCGGCCAGACGTGCAGCGCCTGGACCCGCATGCTGGTCCACGACTCGCAGTACGACGAGGCGGTTGCGCTGGCGGTGGAGGCGGCGGCGAAGTACGGCGAGCGCATGGGGCCCGTCGTCAACGCCAAGCAGCAGCAGCGCGTGCGGAGTTACATCGAGAAGGGCGTCGCGGAGGGGGCGAGGCTGGTGGCCGGCGGCCCTGAAGCGCCGCGCGACCAGGGCTACTTCGTCAGCCCGACCGTCTTCGCGGACGTGACTCCCGAGATGACCATCGCCCAGGAGGAGATCTTCGGCCCGGTCCTCTCGATCCTCCGGTACGAGGACGAGGCCGACGCGCTGCGGATCGCCAACGGCACGGTGTACGGGCTGGCGGGGGCCGTGTGGGCCGGCGAGGTGACGGAGGCCGTGGCCTTCGCACGGCAACTCGACACCGGGCAGGTGGACATCAACGGCGGGCGCTTCAACCCCCTTGCCCCCTTCGGCGGTTACAAGCAGTCGGGGGTCGGCCGGGAGCTGGGCTCGCACGGTCTGTCGGAGTACCTCCAGACCAAGTCCCTGCAGTTCTAGTCCCAGGAGGGGTGTACGACATGACTGCTGCGACGCACATGGTTCGCGCCGCTGTTCTGCCCGCCGTCGGGGCTCCGCTGGAGATCACCGAGATCGAGTTGCCGGAGGTGCCGGGGCCCGGGCAGGTCAGGGTCCGGCTGGCCGCGGCCGGGGTCTGCCACTCCGACCTCTCCCTGTCCGACGGCACCATGCGGGTGCCGGTGCCCGCCGTGCTCGGCCACGAGGGGGCGGGTACCGTCGTCTCCGTCGGACCCGGGGTCACGCACGTCGCGCCCGGGGACGGGGTGGTCCTCAACTGGGCTCCCTCCTGCGGAAGTTGCCACGCCTGCTCGCTGGGCGAGGTGTGGCTGTGCGCCAACGCGCTGGTGGGCGCGGGGGAGGTGTACGCGCGGCGCTCCTCCGACGGGGCCGAGCTGTATCCCGGGCTGAACGTCGCCGCGTTCGCCGAGGAGACGGTGGTGGCGGGTGCGTGTGTGCTCCCCGCGCCGGACGGGATTCCGCTCACGGACGCGGCGCTGCTCGGCTGCGCCGTGCTCACCGGGTACGGGGCCGTCCACTACTCGGCGCGAGTACGGACCGGGGAGACCGTGGCCGTGTTCGGGGTGGGCGGGGTCGGTCTCGCGGCGATCCAGGCCGCGCGGATCGCGGGTGCGTCGACGATCGTGGCGGTGGATGTGTCGCCGGAGAAGGAGTCCCTGGCGCGGGCGGCCGGGGCGACGGAGTATGTCGTCGCGTCCGACACCACCGCGCGGGAGATCCGGGGGCTCACCGGCAAGCAGGGGGTTGATGTGGCGGTGGAGTGCGTGGGCCGGGCCGTCACGATCCGTGCGGCCTGGGAATCCACTCGCCGGGGCGGGCGTACGACGGTCGTCGGCATCGGTGGGAAGGACCAGCAGGTCACCTTCAACGCCCTCGAACTCTTCCACTGGGGTCGTACGCTCTCCGGTTGCGTCTACGGCAACTCGGATCCGGCCCGAGACCTGCCGCTCCTTGCCGACCACGTCCGCGCGGGGCGCCTGGACCTGGGCTCCCTCGTAACCGAACGGATCGCCCTGGACGGCATCCCGTCGGCCTTCGAGAACATGCTGGCGGGGAAGGGGGGCCGGGCGGTGGTGGTGTTCTAGGCCGCCCCCGCCGCAGACCTTTCTTCGCCCCCGCCGCCCCTACCCGTCCCGTCCCTGGGGGCTGCGCCCCCAGACCCCCGCTATCGGCCTGAACGGCCTCGTCCTCAAACGCCGGACGGGCTGAGATGTGCCTGGACTGGGCTATAGAAGTTCAGCCCCGGCCGCGAATTCTTCAGCCCCTCCGGCGTTTGAGGAGCGGGGGTTCGGGGGCGGAGCCCCTGAAAAGGGACGGGAATGGGTAGGGGCGGCGGGGGCGAAGAAAAACCGATCCTGGCACACCCGTTGACCCACATACCGTCCGGTCAGTACGTTGCCGCGAACGTCCCCGCACCCACCGGAGTGTGCACCGCATGGACACCGCTCCTTCCGCTCTCCCCAGCACATCCACCCCAGCCCAAGACGCCAGAAACCGCCGCAAAGGGGCAACGGCCGCCGCCCTCGCCTCAGCAGTCGAGTGGTACGACTACTTCGTCTTCGGCATAGCGGCAGCCCTCGTCCTCGGAGACCTGTACTTCCCCGCAGGCAGCTCCTCCGCAGGAGTCCTCGCCTCGTTCGCCACCTTCGCGGTCGGCTTCTTCGCCCGCCCCTTCGGCGGAGTGATCGCAGGCCACCTCGGCGACAAACGGGGCCGCAAGCCCATGCTGGTCCTGGCCCTGACCCTGATGGGCGTGGCCACGACGGGCATCGGCCTCCTCCCCACGTACGAGACGATCGGCATCGCCGCCCCGGTCCTGCTCGTCACGCTCCGCGTCATGCAGGGCATCGCGGTCGGCGCCCAGTGGGGCGGCGCGATGCTCCTGGCCACCGAGTACGCCCCGGAAGGCAAGCGGGGCATCTACGGCAGCTTCGTCCAACTCGGCGTCCCCATCGGCGTGGTGACCGCCAACTCGGTCTTCCTCCTCGCAGGTGCGTTCACCAGCGAGTCGGCGTTCGCGGCGTGGGGATGGCGGCTCCCGTTCCTGGTCGGCCTGCTGGTCCTCGTACTCGCCTGGTACATCCACAAGCACGTCGAGGAGACCCCGGAGTTCCGGGCGGCCGAACGGGCCCTGGCCGAGAAGGAGAGGGAAGAGAAGGGACAGGCGACAGAACAGGGAGCAGGCAAGGGAAAGGGCGGCGACGGCGCGCGGAACTCCCCACTGCGCACCATCCTCCGCGGCCACCTCGGCACGGTCTTCCTCGCGGGCGGTTCGTTCGCCGTGAACACCGCGACCTTCTACATCCTGATCACCGGCGTCCTCGACTACACGACCCGCGAACTCGACATGAACCGCGGCGCAGTCCTCACGGTCTCCCTCTGCGTGAGCCTCACCCAGCTCGTCCTGATCCCCGCGTCCGCCGCGCTCTCCGACCGCATCGGCCGCATCCGGATCTACGGTCTCGGCGCGGCCGGCATCGCCCTGTGGGCCGTACCGATGTTCCTGCTGATCGACACGGGCTCGCTGCTGTGGCTGGCGGTCGGCACGTTCGTCGCCAGCTGTTTCCTCAGCATCATGTACGGGCCGCAGGCCGCCCTGTTCGCCGAGCTGTTCACCCCCGAGATGCGGTACACGGGCGCCTCGCTCGGCTACCAGATCGCAGCCGTCCTGGGCGGCGGACTCGCGCCCTTCGTGATGGTGCTCCTGCTGGAGACGACGGGCACGTCGATGTCGGTGTCCGCGTACATCATCGGGCTCGCCGTGATCGCGCTCGGATCGATCAAGGTCCTTGCGGACAGGGCGCGTTCACGCTGAGAGGCCGGGCCGCCTAGGCCTGCTCGCGCTGCGGCTCCGGATTCGTCTCCGGGGCCGCGGCGACGGGCCCGGCGGCAGCCGCAGGCCCAACTTCCGCCGCCGCGGCGGCCGTTCGCGGCCGCGACCGTGACACCGCCACCCCCGCCAGACACACCAGCCCGCCGACGAGCGTGATCCAGCCCGGCACCTCGTCGAGCGCCACCCAGGACATCAGCACCACCAGCGCGGGCACCGCGTACGTCGTGGCCCCCATCTTTCCGGCCGTCGTACGGGCCAGCGCGAACGCCCAGGTGGTGAACGCGAGGGCGGTCGGGAAGACGCCCAGGTACACCATGTTGAGAGTCGCGGACAGCGGGGCGTCGGCGGCGTCCGAGACCAGTTGCCCGGCGAACGGCAGACAGGCGACCGCCCCGATCGCGCAGCCGAACGTCGTCACCTGGAGCGCGGAACCGTGCCGCAGGGCCGGCTTCTGGGCGACCACACCGCCCGCGTACGCCACCGCGGCGAGCAGACAGAGCAGCACGCCGAGCACGGAGGCGCTGCCCTCGCCGGACATCGACAGGCCGACGACCGCCGCTCCCGCGAACGACACGGCCATCCCGGCGAGCAGCCTCGGCGGCAGCCCCTCCTTGAGCAGCCACCCCGCCAGCAGCGCCATGATCAGCGGGCCGACGTTCACCACGAGGGCGGCGGTGCCCGCGTCGACCTTCTGTTCACCCCAGTTGAGCACCACCATGTAGAGCCCGAACCAGAGCAGCCCGGACACCACGATGCCCGGCCAGGCGGCGCGCGGCGGCAGCCCCTCCCGGCGTATCAGACAGATCACGCCGAGGACCAGCACCCCGGCGAGCAGCCGGCCGAGCGCCAGCGCACCGGGCGCGTACGCCTCGCCCGCACTTCGGATGGACACGAACGCGGAGGCCCACAGCAGCACGGTGATCGTCGCGGCTCCGGCCGCGAGCAGTTCCGTACGGCGGGGGGAGTGGAGAGACTTCATCACGTTCCAGAGGCTAGGTGGGGAGACCGGAAAGGGCTCGCGGTTTTCGGACCGGGCGTACCTCCGCTTCCGGACCGGGCGTACCTCCGCGCGGGCGCGGGTCAGTGGAGCGTCTCCGGCTGGATTCCCAGCAGTTCCGACAACGCCCGTTCGCCCTCAGCCGTGACCTTCACGGCCCGCTCCGAGCCGATGCGTACGCACCAGCCCGTGTCCAGGGCGTGCCGGCACAGGGCCGCTCCCGCGATGCCGGCGAGATGGGGACGGCGTTCCGTCCAGTCCAGGCAGGCCCGGGCGAGCGGGCGGCGTCCGGTGCGTACGAGGGGGACTCCGAGGCCGTCGAACCAGCGCACCCCTTCGTCGGTGAGGGCGAACCCCGTGTCCTGCCGGAGCAGTCCGAGCCCGGTCAGCGCGTCGGTGACGGCGATGCCGAGGCGGCCGGCCAGGTGGTCGTAGCAGGTGCGGCCCCGGGCCATCGCGCTGCCCGCGCCGGCCTCGCGCAGGGTGCGGGGTCGTACGGCGGCCGTCGGCGAGACCTGGGCGGCGAGGTCCTCGACGAGCTGGGCGACCCGCGCGTCGGCCAGCCGTACGTACCGGTGCCGCCCCTGCCGTTCCTCGGCGAGCAGTCCGCCCGCGACGAGCTTGCCCAGGTGCTCGCTGGCCGTCGACGCGGCGACCCCCGCATGCCGGGCCAGTTCCCCGGCGGTCCACGCCCGCCCGTCGAGCAGCGCCAGCAGGAACCCGGCCCGCGTCTCGTCGGCGACCAGGGAGGCGAGCGCGGCGAGCCCGGCAGCCCCGGCGGCCCCTGTCCGTGAGGAGGTCATGCACCCAGCATGCGCGACACACAGTTCGGCGGGCACCGAAGGATGAGCGCCCTGTAAGGGGCGCGGGGCTGTATCGATCCGCGGGGGCGCGACCAGCCACGTACGGCCCGAGGGCCGAAGAACGGCAGGCGGCGGAACGCCTAGTCCCCGCGCAACCCCTCGAACTGCAGCGCCAGCCCGTCCAGCAACGCCCTGAGTCCCGTCTCGAAGGCCCGTTCGTCGATCTTCTCCTGCTGTTCGGCGAGGAGGTGGGCCTGCCCGAGATGCGGATAGTCGGCGGGGTCGTACGCGGTCTCGTCGTCCACGAAGCCCCCGGCGAACGATCCCAGCGCGGAGCCCATCACGAAGTACCGCATCAGCGCGCCGATGGACGTGGCCTGCGCCGGAGGCCATCCCGCCTCGACCATCGCACCGAAGACGGCGTCGGCGAGCCGCAGTCCGGCCGGGCGGCGGCCGGGGCCGCGGGCCAGGACCGGGACGATGTTCGGGTGGTCGCGGAGGGCGGCCCGGTAGGAGACGGCCCAGTCGTGCAGTGCGGTGCGCCAGTCGCGCCCGTCCTCGAACATCGACAGGTCGACCTGTGCGCTCACGGAGTCCGCGACCGCCTCCAGGATCTGGTCCTTCGTCCGGAAGTGGTTGTAGAGGGACGGACCGCTCACGCCCAGTTCGGCGGCGAGCCGGCGCGTCGAGACGGCGGCCAGGCCCTCGGCGTCCACCAGCGTCCGGGCCGCCCCGACGATCCGGTCGGTGCTGAGGAGGGGCTTGCGCGGTCTGGCCATGGCGCACATAGTAGGGCTGCGAACCGTAAACTAGCAGTGCTAATTTAATGCTGCGGCAGTCAAGTCGCGGCCGTCACGTGGCCTTCGACCGGGAGGACTCGCCATGAACCTGGGGCTCAGCGAGGAGCAGACCGCCGTCCGACGGCTCGCCAGGGACTTCGTCGAGCGGGAGATCGCCCCGCACGTCGTCGCCTGGGACCGGGCCGAGGAGGTCGACCGCTCGATCGTGAAGAAGCTCGGCGACGTCGGCTTCCTGGGGCTCACGGTCGACGAGGAGTACGGCGGATCCGGCGGCGACCACCTCGCGTACTGCCTGGTGACGGAGGAGCTGGGCCGGGGCGACTCCTCGGTCCGCGGCATCGTCTCGGTCTCCCTCGGCCTCGTCGCCAAGACCATCGCGTCCTGGGGGAGCGAGGAGCAGAAGCGGCAGTGGCTGCCGGGGCTCACCTCGGGTGCGTACGTCGGCTGCTTCGGCCTCACCGAACCGGGCACGGGATCCGACGCGGGCAACCTGTCGACCAGTGCGGTGCGCGACGGCGACGACTACGTGATCAGCGGCAGCAAGATGTTCATCACCAACGGCACCTGGGCCGACGTCGTGCTGCTCTTCGCCCGCTCGACCGACGCCCCGGGCCACAAGGGCGTCTCCGCCTTCCTCGTGCCCACCGACACCCCCGGCCTGACCCGCCGCACCGTCCACGGCAAGCTCGGACTGCGCGGCCAGGCCACCGCCGAGCTGGTCCTCGAGGACGTCCGCGTGCCGGCCTCGACGATGCTCGGACCCGAGGGCAAGGGCTTCTCCATCGCCATGTCCGCGCTGGCCAAGGGGCGGATGTCCGTCGCGGCCGGCTGTGTCGGCATCGCCCAGGCCGCGCTGGACGCCGCCGTGACGTACGCGACCGAGCGCGAGCAGTTCGGCAAGACCATCGCCCACCACCAGCTCGTCCAGGAACTGCTCAGCGACATCGCCGTGGACGTCGACGCGGCCAGGCTGCTCACCTGGCGCGTCGCTGATCTCGTCGACCGGGGCGAGCCGTTCGCCACCGAGTCCTCCAAGGCCAAGCTCTTCGCCTCGGAGGCCGCCGTGCGCGCCGCGAACAACGCCCTCCAGGTCTTCGGCGGCTACGGCTACATCGACGAGTACCCGGTCGGCAAGCTGCTGCGCGACGCCCGCGTGATGACCCTCTACGAAGGCACCAGCCAGATCCAGAAACTGGTCATCGGCCGTGCGCTGACGGGGATTTCGGCCTTCTGAGTACGCGTCTGAGTACGCGAGCGGATGTGATTCCGGCCGCGCGGGCCGACTCTGGTGCGCATGAGTGAGACACCGGTCAAGCAGCAGAACACCGCCGCCTTCTACGGCCAGGCGGTCCTATCGTTCGGCGTCGCCGTCGTCGCCACCACCATCGGCATCTTCAAGCTGGAGGCCGACACCTGGGTGCGCGCCTTCCTGGGGATCGCCGTCCTCTACCTCGTCACCTCCGCCTTCACCCTCGCCAAGGTGATCCGCGACCGTCAGGAGGCCGGGCAGATCGTCAGCCGGGTCGACCAGGCCCGCCTGGAGAAGCTCCTCGCCGCACATGACCCCTTCGAGAAGCTGTGACGCCGGAAGCCGTCGGGCGGTGAAGCTCTGCGCGGGTTTTCCACGCCTCTGATCGGGCACTCTAAGCGCCCGCTCAGCATCGGAGGTATGGTGTTCGTTCTGCCAGTGGAAGGGGCGAACCAGCGATGAGTACGGCGGAGGAGACGGCCGGTGCGGAGATGCCGCCGTGGGCCGAGGTCACCCCGGACGCGGCCCGGCGGCTGCTCGTCGCCGCCGTGGAGGCCTTCGCCGAGCGCGGGTACCACGCGACGACGACCCGTGACATCGCCGGCCGGGCGGGGATGAGCCCGGCCGCGCTCTACATCCACTACAAGACCAAGGAAGAACTGCTCCACCGGATCAGCAGGATCGGGCACGAGAAAGCCCTGGAGATCCTGCGGACGGCGGCCCAGGGCGAGGGCAGTGCCGCCGAGCGGCTGGCGGACGCCGTGAGCTCCTTCGTCCGCTGGCACGCCGGCGGGCGCACCACCGCACGGGTCGTGCAGTACGAACTGGACTCGCTCGGCCCGGACGCCCGGGCCGAGATCATCGCCCTGCGCCGCCAGGTCGACGCCGAGGTCCGCGGCATCATCCAGGACGGCGTGGCGGCGGGCGACTTCGACGTCCCGGACGTCCCGGGAACCACCCTCGCGGTCCTCTCCCTGTGCATCGACGTGGCCCGCTGGTTCAACGTCAACGGCACGAGGACGCCGGACGAGGTGGGCACCCTCTACGCGGACCTGGTCCTGAGGATGGTCGGGGCGGAGCCCCGATAGGGGCGCGGGGCCGTGACATCAGCGGCTGCGCCGCGGGGCACGGCCGGCCGCAACCGGCCCGCAGCCCACACGCGACCGGGTCAGAAGCAGTTCAGAAGTAGTACCGGGACACGGACTCGGCCACGCAGACCGGCTTGTCGCCCCCCTCGCGCTCCACGGTGAAACCGACGGACACCTGCACGCCACCGGGCACCTCGTCAACGCCCGTGATCTTCGCCGTCGCGCGCAGCCGCGACCCCACCGGCACCGGAGCGGGAAAACGCACCTTGTTCGTCCCGTAGTTGACGCCCATCCTGACGCCCTCGACCGTGATCAGCTGAGGCCCGAACAGCGGCAGCAGCGACAACGTCAGATACCCGTGGGCGATGGTCGTCCCGAAGGGACCCGCCGCGGCCTTCTCGGGGTCCACGTGAATCCACTGGTGGTCCCCTGTCGCGTCGGCGAACAGATCGATCCGCTTCTGGTCGACCTCCAGCCAGGCGCTGTACCCCAACTGCTCGCCCACCGCCGCCTTCAGTTCGTCGGCGGACGTGAAGATCCTCGGCTCTGCCATGTCCCTGGCCTCCCGCGTAGCAATGTCTAAGCAACTGCTTAGCATGGTAGGGCGAGGGTTTCCTGTCAACGGACCGGAAGCGTGACGAATGACGAGTGACGAATGACGAGTCACGCGCGACGAGGACGGCGGGCGAGGCAGGCCGACGGCATGGGTAGGCTTCGAGGGGTGCCCCAGATTCCCGAGAAGATCCATGAACTCACGGTCGGCCAGCTGTCGGCCCGTAGCGGCGCCGCCGTCTCGGCCCTGCACTTCTACGAGTCCAAGGGCCTCATCAGCAGCCGCCGCACGACAGGCAATCAGCGCCGCTACCACCGCGACGCACTGCGCCGGGTCGCCTTCGTACGGGCCGCGCAGCGCGTCGGGATCCCGCTGGCCACGATCCGCGACGCGCTCGCCGAGCTGCCCGAGGAGCGCACTCCCACGCGCGAGGACTGGGCCCGCCTCTCGGAGGCCTGGCGGTCCGAACTCGACGAGCGCATCAAGCAGTTGGGCCGCCTGCGCGATCACCTCACGGACTGCATCGGCTGTGGCTGTCTCTCGCTGGAGACCTGTGTCCTGTCCAACCCCGACGACGTCTTCGGCGAACGGCAGAGCGGCTCCCGCCTGATGGTGGAACGCCCGGGCACCAGGAAGCAGCGCGAGCAGCCGGACGAGGAGCCCAGGGCCTGCGGCTGAAGCGGCCACTGGGCTCCTGAGACCCGGGGCTCTTGAAGCCCCGGGCCCCTCCTCACTCGTACTCCGTGCCGCCCTTGCGTGTCAGATACGCCGGGCTGACCGCCTTCGCGACGGCCCGGCCGCCCGTCACCGGGCTGTACCGCTCGGTGACGGGCCTGATCACGACACCCTCGCGCAGATGCAGCCCCTGCCCGGACACCGTCTCGCGCCCGGAGGCGAACTCCAGGACGCGGCCGATGTCGTACGGACCCTCGTAGAGCCGTGGCACGAGCGGCAGTTCGCCCGTGAGCAGCTCCGTCGCGTCCAGCCAGCGGACCTCGCCGTCGATCTCCGCGGACACGTCGAACACCGCGTACCCGAGCGTCTCGCGGCGGCCGTCGGCGCCGTACGTGAGGTCCTGAACGCCCGCTCCGTACACCTCGCCGAAGACGCCGACCCGGCGCGCCCCGAGCCGTTCGGCGAGCCGGGCCGCGGCTGCCGCGACGCCGTGGCCGTGGACCGCGCGCCAGTACAGGTTGCGCGGGTCCTCAGTGAGGGCCAGGTACTTGGCGCCGAAGCCCTTCGAGGAGACCTGGACGCGGCCGTCCTCGGCGAAGTACGTGACCAGGCAGGCCGAGCCGTGCAGCTTCTCGGTCAGGACCACGTCCTCGCCCGGGGTGAAGATGTCCGGGTAGCGCTGGATGTTCTCGATGTCGACCCAGGGCAGCAGATCGGGAGCCTGCTCGACCTCGCCGTCCATCGTGGGCGGTATCGGCGGCACCCACTTGGTGATGCCGAGCCGCTCCGCGAAGTCCGTGCCGTCCGCGGCGGCCCGTGCCAGGTCGACGCCGGCCAGCGCCTTCGGCCGGCAGACGATGCCCTGCGACAGCTCGCCGCGCAGCCGTACCGCCTTCACGCGGTCCGACCTGCTTCCCGCGAGGCGTCCGGTCAGGCCCAGCTCCTCGATCAGGTCCTCGGGCAGTACGGACTGCTCGGGGATGTAGACGGCGGTCTCACCGGTGCGGTACACGCCCTTGGCGACGACTGCTCGGTACAGGCCCACCTGGGCCAGTTCGAGCGCGTCGGCGTTCGGATGCTCGTGGACGGTCAGCACTTCGGCGGTGACGCGCAGCGTCGACATGGCGGGGCTCCTCGGGTTCCTCAGACCGGTTTCATCGCCTCCAACTGTCCGTACGGGAAAGGGGTGGAGCGAAGGATTTTGGGGCTGGTATGTGCGCGGCCGGAGCCGGAGCCGGGTGGTGACCTGCGGCCCCGGTGGGGAGCGGTCGCACAGTTCCCCGCGCCCCTGACAGGCGCCCGCGCCCCCTTACGACGAACGCCGCGCTCTCCCGTACTGGACCAGCCCCTCCGCCACCAACTCCGCGTTGGACGCCGCCCGTCGGCCGTCCGGCAGGAACAGCGTGTCCTCCAGGCCGATCCGCATCGCGAGCCCGAGGCGACCGGCGAGCCGGAGGACCGGCCAGGTGCCGCCCTCCTCGCCGTGCAGCAGGACGGGGCGGCCGTGAGTGAAGGTGAGTGCGGCCAGTAGCTCCCGGGCCGAGTCCTCCGCCGTTTCCGGATCCTGGTCCGTCACCTCCGCCAGGACGCGCAGGACCCGCGGGCCGAGCGGGGACGCCGCGAAGCGGGCGGCTCCGTCCGTGTCGGACCAGATGCCCGCCTCCACGGCCACGCCCCGCTCCAGGAGGGCCGCGGCGACCTGCTCGGCGCCCGGCTCGTGCCAGTTGACCGAGGCGTGGTCGGGCAGGACGGTCCACTCGTGGACGCGGGCGACCCGGGCGGCGGGGTCGGGCTCGGCCCAGGCGCCGGTGGTCACGCCGACGGGGACGGTGACCCGGGAACGTATGTGCTCCAGCGTCGCTGCAACCGCTTTCGGCGACAGCGTGTCTTCTCCACAGGGGGACTTGGGATGTACATGGATGTCCGACGCCCCGACCGCGACGGCCTCCGCCGCGGAGTCGGCCATCGCCCCCGGCGACAACGGCACGAGAGCGCCGTCACCGGACCCGCGTCCCCCGTTCACACACACCTGCACCATGCCCCCGATGGTGCCAGGCGCCACTGACAACCGGAGATCGAAGGAGGAACAGGCGATGAGCCTGGCCATCTGCTCGCTCAAGTGGGAAGCCGCGCACACGGGGGCGCAGACCATCACGTACGACGGCGACGGGTACCACCTCGTGCGCTTCCCGTACGTCACGGGGGAGGAGCAGTACGACCCCTGGAACATGCACGACCCGGCGCAGGGCGGCGACAGCGCGTCGACGTTCCCCGACGCCCGCTCGGCCCTGATCTGGCCCAGCCACGACGGCTGGGGCGTACTGTCCGCGATGGTCTTCTGGGAGGCGGACTCCGCCGGACTCGAATACCGGGCGCGCTACGTCCGGGACCCGCTGAACCTCTCGACCGGCTACAACTCGACGGCCACGACCGACATGTCACCCACCCGCGGCGGCCAGTACCGCACCTACATGTGGCAGATGTTCGTCCACCCGGGGACGCCGCTCGGGCTGAAGATCTCCGTGCGCGGCGCGGGGGACGTGAGGGTCTCCACACCGCTGATGCTCGCCGAGTTCAAGCTCGCCATCCACACCGACGTCAAGACTCCGTAACCATTCGCCCGGGGGTGCGGTTCCGCCGACGCACCCCCGGCACGCCTAGCTCGCCACCGACACCAATAGACGCCCTCTTCTGGCTTCTGCCAGGGCCTCGGGCGTGAGAACCGGCCGCGGGACCACTATCCCGCAGGCCGTGCAGACCGGACCCGTGGACGGTTCGTGGGCCAGGTCGTACTTCCAGGTGAGGCGCTCGCCCGAGCAGACCGGGCAGACGGTGCCCGGCTCGCGCTCCAGGGCGGCGATCAGCCGGCGCAGCACCTCGGCCATCGGCTCATGGGGGTGGACCCGAGGGTCGTCGCACCAGGCGACCCCGAAGCCGCCCCAGGTGAGCCGGTGCCAGTCGTCCACGCTGCCGGGGCTGCGCAGACCGTCGTGCTTCTCCTTCTTGCGGCGCTGTGCGAACTCGACCTCGTAGGCGAGCCATACGGAGCGCGCCTCCTCCAGTTCGTCCAGTGCGGCCACGAGCCGCGCTGGATCGGGGGACCGGTCCTCGGGGCCGAACCCGGCCCGGGAGCACAGATGGTCCCAGGTCGCCCGGTGACCGTAAGGAGCGAACCTCTCAAGGCACTTGCGCAGTGAATAGCGCCGCAGTGCCAGATCGCTCCTCGGGTCGCGCACCTGTCTCGCCAGACTCCGAAAGCCCGCCATCGCCCTGCACCTCCGTCACACCTGCACCTGTACTTCGGTCACTTCGGCGTCGTCGAAAGGACGTCGCCGAATAGACGTATCGACACGCGATTCGGCTCCATCTGTTTTTCGGCGGCTTCCGGAAAGCCCCCAATCGGGCGATTCCGGACTGCCCGCCAGACGGTTCTCGGCCGTCCACCGTCTGCTTCTCGCCGTCGGCCGCTGCGGCCGACGGTGCGTCGGGGGATCCGTCGACCTCTCCGGCGCCAAAAGTGACGCATGTTCATCTTCAAACGCGGGGATACCGGCGGTAACGTCCGGCTCACCCCCGTCGCGAGGAGCCAGCCATGCCCCGGCGTACCCCACGCACCATCCTCGACAGACAGAGAACTCCCCGCAGATTCACCAAGTTCCTCAAGGGCGCATCCATATGCGCACTCGTTGCCGGTCTTTTGTCTCCGCTTTCCCAGACGGCCGCCGCGCAGCCCGCCTCGGCGCCGGCCGCGGCAGCCGCCAATGACTACTGCGGCGGCCGGTGTTCGGACATCCTCCCGGCGGGTCAGAACGGCAACGCGACCCTCGCCGAGATCATCCTGAACCAGGCCTTCGGCACCCAGCCCGCACACGCGGACGACCAGCTCGCGCCCTACGGCAACCTCGCGTCGGGCTACTCCGGACTCACCGACGCCAAGATCAACGACTTCTTCAGGGACGCCTCGTTCGGGGTCCCCGCCGACCAGGTCGAGTCGACCCTGAAGCCCGCCGGACGCACCGACGTCACCATCGTCCGCGACAAGAAGACCGGTGTGCCGCACATCACAGGGACCACGCGTTACGGCACGGAGTTCGGCGCCGGGTACGCGGCAGCCCAGGACCGGCTGTGGCTGATGGACGTCTTCCGGCACGTCGGACGCGGCAAGCTGACCCCCTTCGCCGGCGGCGCCCCCTCCAACCAGGGCCTTGAGCAGGAGTTCTGGCGCCACGCCCCCTACACCGAGGCCGATCTCCAGGCCCAGATCGACAACGCCGTCGCCACGAACGGCGCCCGCGGCCAGCAGGCCCTCGCCGACGTCCGGGCCTACATCGCCGGCATCAACGCCTACATCGACGCCTCCGACAGCGGTCGCTACTTCCCCGGCGAGTACGTCCTGACCGGCCACAAGGACTCCGTCACCAACGCCGGGACCATCGAGCACTTCAAGGAGACCGACCTGGTCGCGCTCGCCTCGGTCATCGGCGCGCTCTTCGGCTCCGGGGGCGGCGGCGAGGTCAACAACGCCATCTCGCTCCTCGCCGCCCAGTCCAAGTACGGCGTGGAGGAGGGCACCAAGGTCTGGGAGTCCTTCCGCGAGCGCAACGACCCCGAGGCCGTGCTCACCGTCCACAACGGCGAGAGCTTCCCGTACGCCACCAAGCCGGCCGACCCCCAGGGCGAGGCCCTGCCCGCCGCGGGCTCGGTCGCCGAGGAACCCCTGGTCTACGACCGCACCGGCAGCGCGGCCACCACCACGGCCACCGGGACGTCCGCCGCGGCGACAGCGAGCGCCCTCAGCTCGGCGAAGCGCGGCATGTCCAACGCCCTCGTGGTGAGCGGCAAGAGCACGGCGAGCGGCAACCCGATCGCCGTCTTCGGACCACAGACCGGCTATTTCGCGCCACAGCTGCTGATGCTCCAGGAGATCCAGGGCCCCGGCCTCAGCGCCCGCGGCGCCTCCTTCGCGGGCCTGAGCATGTACGTCGAACTCGGCCGCGGCCAGGACTACGCGTGGAGCGCCACGACCTCCGGCCAGGACATCATCGACACCTACGCGGTCGAGCTGTGCCAGGACGACACCCACTACCTCTACCGCGGCACCTGCACGGCCATGGACAAGATCGAGCAGACCAACGCCTGGAAGCCCACCACCGCCGACGGCACCGCGGCCGGCTCGTACCGCATGCAGGTCTGGCGCACCAAGTACGGCCCGGTGACGCACCGCGCCACGGTCGACGGCAAACGGGTCGCGTACACCACCCTGCGCTCCTCCTACATGCACGAGGCCGACTCGATCATCGGCTTCCAGATGCTCAACGACCCCGACTACGTGAAGAGCCCGCAGACCTTCCAGTCGGCGGTGCAGCACATCAACTACACCTTCAACTGGTTCTACGCCGACTCGCAGCACACCGCGTACTACAACAGCGGCGACAACCCGGTCCGCGCCAACGGTGTCGACGCCGAGTTCCCGGTCTGGGCGCAGCCCGCGTACGAGTGGAAGAACTGGACGCCGACGACCAACACCGCCGACTACACCCCGGCGTCCGCCCACCCCAACTCCATCGACCAGGACTACTACATCTCCTGGAACAACAAACAGGCCAAGGACTACACCACGGCTCCCTGGGGCAACGGCTCCGTCCACCGCGGCAACCTCCTGGAGGACCGGGTGAAGAAGCTGGTCACCGCGGGCGGGGTCACCAGGGCGTCGCTCACCAAGGCGATGGCCGACGCGGCGCTGGCCGACCTGCGCGCCGAGGACGTACTGCCCAAGTTGCTCAAGGTGGTGAACAGTTCGCCGGTCACCGACACGGCGGCAGCGGCGGCCGTGACGAAACTGTCCGACTGGGTGACGGCCGGCGCCAAACGCAAGGAGACCTCGGCCGGTTCCAAGGCGTACGCCAACGCCGAGGCGATCCGCATCCTGGACGCCTGGTGGCCGCTGCTGGTGAAGGCCGAGTTCGAACCCGGCCTCGGCACCGACCTCTACACCGCCATGACCAACAACCTCCCCGTGGACGAGCCCCCGTCGGCCGGACACGGGCCCACCGGCTCGCACGCCGGAAGCTCCTTCCAGTACGGCTGGTGGAGCTACGTCCACAAGGACATCCGGGCGGTGCTCGGTGAGACCGTGGAGGGCGGACTCGCCAAGCCGTACTGCGGCGGCGGCAGCCTCACTGCCTGCCGGACCATCCTGATCAACAGCCTCAAGGAGGCCGCCGCAAAGACCGCCGCCCAGGTCTACCCGGGCGACGACCTCTGCTCGGCCGGCGACCAGTGGTGTGCCGACTCGGTCAACCAGCGCACGCTGGGCGGCATCAAGCACGGCAAGATCAGCTGGCAGAACCGGCCGACCTACCAGCAGGTCGTGGAGTTCGCCTCACACCGGTGACGACAGGCACCGGCTGGCGGCGGGTCACCGGATACGGCCCGCCGCCAGTACCACCTGCGCCAACTCCCGGTGGCAGATGTCGCTGTGGGCCCCCGACGGGGCTCCGCCGCGCTTCACCACCGCGGACGCGTCGATGTTCACGCACCCCGACACGGGCAGCTTCGCCCGCAGCGCGTCGGCGAGCTCGAACCCCTTCGTGCCCGCCACCGCCTGCACCCCGTCGAACCCCAACGCCCCCCACTTGCTGCCCAGAAGACGGGGAAGCCGGAGATCGGCGGCGGAGCTGCTGTCGCCCGCCATCCGGGAGGCCATCGGGTAGACCGTCCCGAGCGCCGAGTCGAAGCGCGAGTAGCAGCAGACCAACGGGCCGTCGACACGGTCCTGTTGGCCGTGCAGGACGCCCTTGCCCCGCGCGTCGTGCGGCAGCCGCGCCGCGAACGCGTAGTGGGAGAAGGCCGCTTGGAGCAGGGTCACGGACTTCACGTTGCGAACGCCCTTGGGTAGCCCGCGCAGCGCGAACGACACCAGGCGCCCGCCGAAGCTGTGCCCCACGAGATGCACCCGCAGTCCGGGCGCCACCTGCGAGAGCCGTCCGACCAGCGGACCGAGCCCGCGCTCACCGACCGTGCCCGCGCGCCGCTTCATGGCGAAGTACGTTGCCTGCCGCAGCAGTTCATGCGCGCCGTCCCAGACCCGGGGAAGCCCGAAGGACGCCTGGACTCCCTCGGTACCAGTGCCAGCCCCGGCACCGACTCCGACCGCGAGTTCGCCGTCGGCGCCGGCCCGTTCCTCCGCCAGCGCCCGTGCGAACTCCCGGCACATCTCCGCCGCGTCCCCGAGGAACATCTCCGGGTCGCACTGCGGACCGGCTGCCGCCGCGGTGTCCGCGGCGAACGCCGTCCCCGGCGCCTCCGGGTGCAGCTCGACGAGCAGCCGTACGAGCCGCCCGAACTCCTCCAACGCGGCTTCCTCGTCCGGCTGTTGGTCGAGCATCCGGCCGATCTGGTCGACCAGGGTGGCCCGGCCGGGGAAGACCTCCAGCAGGCCGCCGCGGGTGCCCTTGTCCAGAGCCGGCCCCACGGTCGCCGCCGTCACCGTCCGCTCGAAGTCGGGGATCGGCTCATCGGAGAACCGCATCGACGGCCACACCACGCCCACGAACCCGAGCCGCGCGTTCGGCGCGAGCCCGGGGAACGGTTCGAAGAACCGGCTGTAGAGCCGTGTCGCCCCCGACCGGTCGTTGTTCCAGCCGTGCGCGAACACGATCAGATCCTTGACGCCCCGCTCCGGCGCCTCCTTCAGCAGCCGGTCGCGCTGCCGCGCGTTCACATCCCCGTCCGCGTCGAACGTCAGCTCCCAGTAGGGAGTCACACCCACTTCCGGCTCCGCCATGACGAGCCTCCTTCGGCCCCCGTAACCCGCGCATATGCGGGCATCGTCCCGCCACGGAGGGGAGTTGGCCATACGTCAGGTGCGGTCCGACCGGCCCGAACTCATGTCTCAGCGATATCTCAGCGATAGAGGAGGTACTTCCCGCGCATCCGGCGGAACGCCGCCAGCTCGCCCTGCCAGGCCGCCACGACCTCGTCGGCATCCGCGCCCGCGTCGATCATCGTGCGGACCTGCGTGGACCCCGTCAGCTTGTCGATCCAGTTGTCGGGGCGCCAGGCGAAGCCGCTCCACACCTTCTTGGCGGTCACCAGCAGCGCGATCCCGGTGCGTACGGGGTCGTACGCGGCCCGGTCGTGGACATGGAGCTGTACGCCCCCGACGGTCCTGCCCTGGAACTTCGAGAAGGTGGGCGCGAAGTACGCCTCCCTGAAGTGCACACCGGGCAGCCCCAGTTGCTCTGCCTCCGCGGCCCACCGCCGGTCGATGCCCTCCGCGCCGAGCAGCTCGAACGGGCGGGTCGTGCCGCGCCCCTCCGACAGGTTCGTCCCCTCGAAGAGACACGTCCCCGAGTACACGAGCGCGGTGTCCGGCGTCGGCATGTTGGGGCTCGGCGGCACCCAGGGGAGCCCGGAGGCGTCGTAGAAGTCCGACCGCTTCCAGCCCGACATCAGCACGGTGTCCAGCGGCACCGGCGCCGCGAGGAACTCCTTGTTGAAGAGCCGCGCCAGCTCCGCCACCGTCATTCCGTGCGCCTGGGAGATCGGCTCCCGGCCCACGAAGGTCGCGAACTCCTTGTGCAGCACGGGGCCCTGGGCGCTCCGGCCGGTCACCGGGTTCGGCCGGTCGAGCACCACGAACCGCTTCCCGGCGAGCCGGGCCGCCTCCATGCAGTCGTACAGCGTCCAGATGTACGTGTAGAAGCGGGCGCCCGCGTCCTGGATGTCGAAGACGACGGTGTCCACGCCGGAGGCCGTGAAGATGTCGGCCAGCGGCTGCCCGCTCTTCAGATACGTGTCGTAGACCGGGAGGCCGGTCGCCGGGTCGTCGTAGCGGCCCTCGGAGCCGCCGGCCTGGGCGGTGCCCCGGAAGCCGTGCTCGGGGCCGAAGACGGCCACCAGGTTCACCCGGTCGTCCGCGTGCATCACGTCGACGATGTGGCGGACGTCGCGGGTGATGCCGGTCGGGTTGGTGACGATTCCCACGCGTTCGCCGTCGAGGAGGGTGTAGCCGTCCGCGGCGAGGCGTTCGAAGCCGGTGCGCAGGCGGCGGGCGCCCCTTTGCTCCTGTGGTTCCTGGGCGGCTGTCGCTGCGGCTGTGGCGGGCGGATTCGCCGAGAACGCCGCCGCGGCGGTGGTGGCGGCGAGGAGACTCCGTCTGGAGAGGCGGCGCATGTGTGACCTCCGTTGCTGACGCGGAAGGCTGGCAGGAGCACGCTAAGGGCTCCGCCGGTCGTTCGTAAGCTGCGGGTGCATTGTGGCTTGTCGCGCCCGCGCGGCGGAGCCGCACATTGACGCAGCCCCGCGCCCCTTACGGGGTCCATACCGACCGGTTAGTCTGATGGTCGAGCAGAGCCTCATCTCGTCGTGTCGAAGGAGACCGAAGGTGGAAGCCGTGCAGGGTGCCGGAGTGGTTGTCACCGGAGCTGGAGGGGGCATCGGAGCCGCGTTGGCGCGGCGGTTCGCCGCCGAAGGGGCCCGGGTCGTCGTCAATGATCTGGATGCCGCGAAGGCGAAGGCCGTTGCCGAGGAGATAGGGGCGATCGCCGTTCCGGGCGACGCCTCAGCGATCGTGGCCGAGGCGCGGGACGCCCTCGGGGGCACGGTCGACGTCTACTGCGCCAACGCCGGGCTCGGCTCCGGCGGCTCGGAGGCGGCTCCCGAACAGGTCTGGGAGCTCGCCTGGGACGTGAACGTGATGGCCCACGTCCGTGCGGCCAACCAGCTGATCCCCGGCTGGCTGGAGCGCGGCAGCGGCCGTTTCGTCTCCACGGTCTCCGCGGCGGGACTGCTCACGATGGTCGGCGCGGCCCCGTACAGCGTCACCAAGCACGGTGCGTACGCCTTCGCCGAGTGGCTCTCCCTCACGTACCGCCACCGCGGTCTGAAGGTCCACGCGATCTGTCCGCAGGGTGTCCGCACCGACATGCTCGCGAGCACCGGCAGCGCCGGGGATCTCGTCCTCGCGCCGACCGCCATCGAGCCCGAGGACGTCGCCGACGCCCTCTTCGCCGGGATCGAGGAGGACCGCTTCCTGATCCTTCCGCACCCCGAGGTCGCCGACTACTACCGGGCGCGGGCCACCGACCCCGACCGCTGGCTGACGAACATGAACCACATCCAGCAGAAGTGGGAGGCGGACGGCCGGTGACCACCTCCCTGTACGCGGCCCAGCCGTGGATCGCGCTCCTGAACGACGCCCAGCGCGGGCCCGTAAGCCCGGTCGACTCGCCCGTGCACGCCCTGCGCCGGGCCGTCGCCGAGGCCCCCGACACCACCTTCCTCGCCTACTTCGACGGACGGCTCACCTACCGCGAGGTCGACGAGCTGAGCGACTCCGTCGCCGGACACCTCGCCGCCCGCGGCCTGGAGCGCGGCGACCGCGTCGCCGTCCTGCTGCAGAACTCCCCGCTCTTCGTCCTCGCCGTCCTCGGCGCCTGGAAGGCAGGCGCGACCGTCCTGCCCGTCAACCCCATGTACAAGTCGGGCGAGGTCACCCACGTCCTGCGGGACGGCGAGGTCGCCGCGCTGATCTGCTCCGACCGGGCCTGGGAGTCGTACCTGCGCGAGACGGCCGCCGACTCGCCCGTACGCGTCGTACTCACCGGCTGCGAACTGGATCTGCAGACCCGGGGCGACGCGCGCGTGCTGAACTTCGAGCGGCTGCCGCAGGCGCCGGACGCCGACGACCTGCTGACCGTCGCGAGGGCCGGACACAAGGCCCCCGACGGCCGTGACCTCGGCCCCTCGGACGTGGCGCTGATCAGCTACACCTCGGGCACCAGCGGCGCCCCCAAGGGAGCCACCAACACCCACGGCAACATCATGTACAACGCCGAGCGGCAGCGGACCGGCCTCGCGCTGCCCGAGGCGCCCGTGTACTTCGCGATGGCGCCGCTGTTCCACATCACCGGGATGGTCTGCCAGTTCGCCGCGTGCCTCAACAGCGCGGGCACGCTCGTCCTCGCGTACCGCTTCGAGTCGGGGGTCGTCCTCGACGCGTTCGCCGAGCACCGGCCCCACTACACGGTCGGCCCCTCGACCGCCTTCATGGCCCTGGCCGCGCATCCGTCCGTCACGCCGGACCACTTCTCCTCCTTCGTGAACATCTCCTCCGGCGGCGCGCCCGTGCCGCCCGCGCTCGTCGAGAAGTTCCGGGCGGGCTTCGGGCCGTACATCCGCAATGGATACGGACTCACCGAGTGCACCGCTCCCTGCGCCTCCGTGCCGCCCGGCCGCGAGGCCCCCGTCGACCCCGTCTCCGGGACGCTGGCCGTCGGTCTGCCCGGCCCCGACACGGTCGTCCGGATCGTCGACGACCAGGGCGCGGAGGTCCCCTTCGGCGAGCAGGGCGAGATCCTCGTACGCGGTCCGCAGGTCGTGCCCGGCTACTGGCGCCGGCCCGAGGCCACCGCCGAGACCTTCCCCGACGGTGAACTGCGCACCGGCGACATCGGCTTCATGGACGCGGACGGCTGGCTCTACGTGGTCGACCGCAAGAAGGACATGATCAACGCGTCCGGCTTCAAGGTGTGGCCGCGCGAGGTCGAGGACGTCCTCTACACCCACCCCGCGGTCCGCGAGGCGGCCGTCGTCGGGGTGCCCGACGGCTACCGCGGCGAGACCGTCAAGGCGTACATCAGCCTCCGGCCGGGCGCCGAAGAGGACCCCGCCGCACTCGCCGCATACTGCAAGGAGAGACTGGCCGCCTACAAATACCCGCGTCAGGTCGAGATCCTGCCCGACTTGCCGAAGACGGCAAGTGGGAAGATCCTCCGTCGGGAGCTGCGTTCCCGGTCACGGGACGGTCATTAGACCGCCGTCGGGTGTCCGGTGGGCGGCCGGCGGACCACGCGTACAGAACTCCACATAGAACACTGGAAGGCAGGTGGCGGCAGTGCCCAGGACGACGGACGGGGACGGCACGCCCGTCCCGCGGCGGCTGTTGGCAGCCGCCACCCGGCTCTTCGCCGAGCGCGGCTACGACCGCACCTCGGTCCAGGAGATCGTCGAGGCGGCCGGTGTCACCAAGGGGGCGCTGTACCACTACTTCGGCTCCAAGGACGACCTGCTCCACGAGGTGTACGCGCGTGTGCTGCGGGTTCAGCAGGAGCGGCTCGACGCCTTCGCCGATGCGGACGCGCCTGTCGAGGAGCGGTTGCGGGGCGCTGCCGCCGATGTCGTCGTCACGACCATCGACAACCTTGACGACGCGGCGATCTTCTTTCGCTCCATGCACCACCTCAGTCCCGAGAAGAACAAGCAGGTACGGGCCGAGCGGCGGCGGTACCACGAGCGCTTCCGCGCGCTGATCGAGGAGGGGCAGGAGGCGGGCGTCTTCTCCACCGCCACCCCTGCCGACCTGGTCGTGGACTACCACTTCGGCTCCGTCCACCACCTGTCCACGTGGTACAGCCCGGAGGGTTCGATGACCCCGACGGAGGTCGCCGACCACTTGGCGGACTTGCTGCTGCGGGCGTTGAGGCCGTAGGGCGGGGGTGGATTGGCGGCCCCTTTTTTCGCCCCCGCCGCCCCTACCCATTCCCGTCACTTACTCAGGGGCTCCGCCCCCGAACCCCCGCTCCTCAAACGCCGGAGGGGCTGGATTTTGTCGGCCAGGGCCGACATTTCAGCCCGTCCGGCGTTTGAGGACGAGGCCGTTCAGGCCGATCAGCGGGGGTCTGGGGGCGGCAGCCCCCAGAGGACGGGACGGGTAGGGGCGGCGGGGGCGAGAAATGGCTTTGTCCTCGCTGCTGGAGGGTCAGGCGTACCGCTTCAGTTCCCGGCGCGCCAGCGACCTCTGGTGGACCTCGTCCGGCCCGTCGGCCAGTTTCAAGGTGCGCGCGCCGGCCCAGAGTTCGGCGAGGGGGAAGTCCTGGCTGACGCCACCCGCGCCGTGCAGCTGGACCGCCTTGTCGATGATGTCGACCACCGTACGAGGCGTAGCGATCTTGATGGCCTGGATCTCGGTGTGAGCACCCTTGTTGCCGACCGTGTCCATCATCCAGGCCGTCTTGAGAACGAGCAGCCGCAACTGCTCGACCGCCACCCGCGCGTCCGCGATCCAGTTGTGGACGACCCCCTGCTGGGCCAGCGACTTGCCGAACGCCGTACGGGACACCGCCCGCCAGCACATCAGCTCGATCGCCCGCTCGGCCATCCCGATCAGCCGCATGCAGTGGTGGATCCGGCCCGGACCCAGCCGCGCCTGCGCGATGGCGAAGCCGCCGCCCTCCTCACCGATGAGGTTCGAGGCCGGAACGCGTGCCCCGTGGAACACGACCTCGGCGTGACCGCCGTGGGAGTGGTCCTCGTAGCCGTAGACCTGCATGGCACGCCTGATCTCGACGCCCGGGGTGTCCCGCGGCACCAGCACCATCGACTGCTGGCGGCGGATGTCCGACCCGTCAGGATCCGTCTTGCCCATCACGATGAAGATCTTGCAGTCCGGGTTCATCGCCCCGGAGATGTACCACTTGCGGCCGGACACGACGTACTCGTCGCCGTCCCGCTCGATCAGTGTCGTGATGTTCGTGGCGTCGGACGAGGCCACCTCCGGCTCCGTCATCGCGAACGCCGAACGGATCTCACCGGCGAGCAGCGGCTCCAGCCACTGCTTCTTCTGCTGCTCGTCGCCGAACTGCGCGAGCACCTCCATGTTGCCGGTGTCCGGTGCCGCGCAGTTCAGTGCGGTCGGCGCCAACTGCGGGGAACGGCCGGTGATTTCGGCGAGCGGTGCGTACTGGAGGTTCGTCAGCCCGGCCCCGTACTCGGAGTCCGGGAGGAAGAGGTTCCACAGGCCCTGGCGGCGGGCCTCCGCCTTCAACTCCTCCACCACGGCCGGGGTGTCCCACGGCGAGGCCAACTGCTCGCGCTGCTCGTGAGCGACCGCCTCCGCCGGATAGACGTACTCGTCCATGAAGGCGAGAAGCTTGGCGCGCAGCTCCTCGGTGCGTGCGTCGAATGCGAAGTCCATGGCCGGTCAGCCTTCCTGAAGAGTGGTCAGGCCGTGCTCGATGAAGACGGGGACCAGGTCGCCGATGCGGTCGAAGCCGGCGCCGACGGTCTGGCCGAGTGTGTAGCGGTAGTGGATGCCCTCCAGGATCACGGCGAGCTTGAACCACGCGAACGCCGTGTACCAGGCGACGGCGGACACGTCGCGCCCCGAGCGCGCGGCGTACCGCTCGATCAGCTCGGCCGGCTCCGGGTGCCCGGCGGCCGTGGCCGTCGTGGAGACCGGTGAATCGGGCATGCCCAGCGGGATGCTGTACATCACCAGCAGCCCCAGGTCCGTGAGCGGATCGCCCAGCGTGGACATCTCCCAGTCGAGGATCGCCTTGATCTCGTCGTCCTCGCCGATCAGCACGTTGTCGAGGCGGTAGTCGCCGTGTACGACGGTGGGCGTGGGGGAGTGCGGCAGCTCGCGGCCCAGCGCTGCGTGCAGCTCGTCGATCCCTGGCAGGTCGCGGTTGCGGGAGGCGTCCAACTGCTTGCCCCAGCGCCTCAGTTGCCGGTCCAGGAAGCCCTCGGGGCGGCCGAAGTCGGCCAGGCCCGCCTCGGCCGGGTCCACCGCGTGCAGCTCGACCAGCGTGTCCACCAGGCCGAGTACCGCGCCGCGTGTGCGCTCCGGGCCGAGCGGGGCCAGTTGTTCGGCGGTCCGGTAGGGCGTGCCCTCCACGAAGTCCATTACGTAGAACGGTGCTCCGAGCACCTCCACGTCCTCGCACAGCAGGCGGGTGCGCGGTACGGGTACGGCCGTCGGGTGCAGTGCGCTGATCACCCGGTGCTCGCGCTTCATGTCGTGCGCCGTCGCCAGGACATGGCCCAGCGGGGGCCTGCGTACGACCCACTTCGAGGTGCCGTCCGTCACCGCGTACGTGAGGTTCGACCGTCCGCCCTCGATCAGCCGGCCGGTCAACGGGCCGTCGACCAGGCCGGGCCGCTCGCTGTCGAGCAGGCCGCGCAGGCGGTCGAGATCGAGACCTGGTGGGTGGTCTGAACTCATCGTGTTTCCTCCGGACGCCGGAAAACTGGGCTTCCCCACATGATGCCGACCGGTCGGTATGCAGTCCAGTGCGGGGGCAAAACGTGATTGGCGTCTCGGTCGCGAAGAACCCCCCGAGTCGTCGGTGGCGACTCGGGGGGTTCCTTTTTCGTGCCCGGTGGTCGCCTAGTGGTCGTCCCAGTGCCCGTCGTGCTGGGCGTGGCGATGACCGTCATGAACGTAGTCCACGTGGTCGCCGTGCGTCACGGCGGCGTGTCCGCAGTCCGCGCCGTGCTTGTGGCTGTGCCCCTCGTGGGCGACGTGTCCGCCCGGCTCGCACTCGTCCCAGTGCCCCGAGTGCTGCCGGTGCAGGTGCCCGTCGTGCGCGTAGTCGACGTGGTCGCCGTGCGGCACCTCGGTGTGCCCGCAGTCCGGGCCGTGGGCGTGCTCGTGGGTGGTGTGTTCCTGGTGGAGGGTGGTCATGGTGCTCACCTTCGGAGGGGGTGTGCGGAGTGTGACGCCGGTCAGGCTAGCCACATGAAAGCCGCATATCCCCACAAACGTGGGCGCGTGTTGTTCGGATGCCTCGGAGGGGCGAGCGGGCGGGGCGCGTCAGAGCGTCAGAGGACGAGGGCCACCGCGCATGCCGCCAGGGCGACCGTGAAGAGAGTGGCGGTGCCGGCGTGCCTTGGGTTGAGCGTCTTGGGCTCGCCGCCCTCGGCCAGTACGCGGATCCTTCGGTGTGCCACGGTGAGGAATCCCAGCCAGAGCGCGCAGCAGAGCGCGGCCGTTGCGATGCCTGTCGCGCTCGGTCCGTTGTGCAGTGCTGCCTTCACGGCCAGTACGGTCGCGACCGTTCCCGCCAGGGTCGTACGCCGCCATGCCAGCCGCGTGCGCTCCGGCTGCAGGCCGGGGTCGCGGTCGTCCCCTGTGTTTTGGTGGGGCTCCATCACCCCTCCCATCCGAACAGCACGACCACGACCATGGCGACGGCGACGATGGCCACGCCGATGCTCAGCAGTGCCGGAAATCGTGACACCGGCAGGTCCTCGCCCCTGCGCATCGCCTGTTCGCACCGCACCCAGTGGTTCACGGCTCGCAGTGCGCACAGCACTCCGGCGCCCAGGAGTCCGAGCGCCAGGCCGGCCCGCCAGGCCCACCGCAGGTCCGGAAGGAACTGGTCCACGGCGAAGCCGCCGCCGATCAGTGCGAGCGAGGTTCGCAGCCAGGCCAGGAACGTCCGCTCGTTCGCGAGGGAGAAGCGGTAGTCCGGTGTGCGGCCGTCTTCCTTGATCCGCTCAGGTGCGAACCACAACTGGATGTTCCGCCTGAATTCGATCACCTGTAGGACCTTACCCATGGCTGGGGTGTCGCCTGTTGTCGGTGGGTGGGGCGGGGCCGTGCCGGTATGTCACGTTCGCGACTGCTGGGCATACGGCCCTGAGTTTCATTGGTGACCGTTTCCAGCGGGAGCTGTACGTCGCGAACGTTGACATACCGGCACGGCCCCGCCCCGGTCGCGTCGGCGGCTGCGGCCAGACGGAAACAGCCAACCTCAGCCCTCTCCCACCCAGGGGCGCGGGGAACTGCGCGACCCGCACCACGGCCCGCAGACGAAACTCAATCCCGTTCCCGCAAAGCCCGCAGCCGCGAATACGCCGCCAGGCCGTCCGGGACCCACTCCCACTCCGTCAAGCGCCGCCGCACCTCCGTCTCCGGGAGGAAGCCGTGCCAGGCGACCTCTTCGACCTGGGGGTGGACCGGCAGTTCGCAGAGCACCTCGTACACCGCCGACCACCAGGACTTCCCGGCCCCGTCGTCGTACAGGAACTTGAAGAGGAAGGTGGGGTGGGGGAGCCCGGAGACGCCTAGTTCCTCCTCGGCCTCCCGGAGTGCCGCTTCGTCGTACGTCTCGCCCGCGCCCACGACTCCGCCCACGAACACGTCGTACAGGGAGGGGAACACCAGCTTGGTCGGTGTGCGCCGGTGGATGAAGAGGCGGCCTTGTGTGTCTCTGACCTGGATGAAGGTGCAGCGGTGTCGCATTCCCTGTGCGTATGCGTCTCCGCGTCTGGCCTGTCCCACCACCTCGTCGTGTTCGTCGACGATGTCCAGGATCTCGTCGGCCGAACTCATACCTGGACCCGGACCCGTTCCTTGGGTGCCGCGCCGCTCGGCATCGCGGGGTGCATGCCCAGCAGCACCACGCCGACCACGATCCCGGCGAGGCCCAGGGCCTCCCAGGTCAGAGCGCCGGCGTCGGTACGGAGCCGGTCCCCGAGGAAGCCCACGCCACAGGCGATACCGGCGAGCGGCTGTGCGGCGGTGAGTGCGGGCAGTGACATGCGCAGGGGTGCCGTCTCGAACGCGCTCTGGACCAGTACGAGGCCTGTGATGCCGAGCGCCACGACCCCGTAGACCTGCCATCCCGTGGCGAGCGCGATCCAGCCGCCGTCGGAGAAGCGCTGGCCGCTCACGCGGGTGAGGGCGTCCTGGACTCCGTAGAGGAGTCCGGCTGCTGCACCGAGCAGTACCGGGCCTGCGCTCAGCAACGATCGCTTGGCGTAGGTGGTGAGGAGTAGGGCGAGGCCGAGTACTACGCCGATGATCAGCCACTGGCGGAACGGGTCCGTGCGGGCGTCGCCGCCCTGGGGCTGGCCGGCCACGATGAACGCCGTCACGCCGCCTGCCAGCAGGAGGAGTCCGGCCCAGCCCTGTCGGCCGAGCGGCTGCCGGGTCTGGCGGCGAGAAAGTACGAGTGCAAATACCAGGTTCGTCGCGAGCAGGGGTTCTACCAGGGAGATCTCGCCGTTCGAGAGGGCGATCGCGCCCAGCACCATGCCCACGACCATCAGCCCGATGCCGCCCAGCCAGCGAGGCACCCGCACCAGGTCGAGGAGCAGGCGGGGGGAGAGGAAGTCGCCCAGTGGAGCGTGCGAGGCGGCGTTCTGCTGGAGGACGAAGCCGAATCCGAGACAGCAGGCCGCGCCGACGGAGAGGAGGAGAACCAGAACCGACACGCTGCGTACCTCGGGGATTTCGGACGGTGGCGGGGCGGGGTGCGGGTATCGACCGACTGTAGCCCGAGTCCGTGGAACCCGGCAGTTGACTGGGTCACTCCGTTGCCCAAGGATCTGACCGACCAGTAACAAGGCCGAGGAGGCACTGCTCATGGCGTACGACGCAGATGTGATCGTGATCGGGGCGGGCCTCGCCGGGCTCGCGGCGACCGCGGAGCTCGTCGACGCGGGGCGCAAGGTGATCCTTCTCGACCAGGAGCCGGAGCAGTCGATCGGCGGCCAGGCGCACTGGTCGTTCGGCGGGCTCTTCTTCGTGGACTCTCCCGAGCAGCGCCGGATGCGGATCAAGGACAGTCACGCGCTGGCCCTCCAGGACTGGATGGGCACCGCGGGCTTCGACCGCCAGGAGGACCACTGGCCCCGGAAGTGGGCCGAGGCGTACGTCGACTTCGCGGCCGGTGAGAAGCGGTCCTGGCTGCACAAGCAGGGCGTTCGATGGTTTCCGGTGGTGGGGTGGGCCGAGCGGGGCGGATACGACGCCAATGGGCATGGGAACTCCGTGCCTCGGTTCCATATCACCTGGGGGACCGGGCCCGGTCTTGTCGCGCCTTTCGAGCGGCGGGTGCGGGCCGGGGTTGCCCGTGGGCTCGTCCAGCTCAAGTTCCGGCATCGGGTCACCGGGCTGTCGCGGAGCGCGGGTACCGTCGACACCGTGAGTGGGGAGGTCCTGGAGCCGTCGGACATCCTGCGGGGCCAGGCCAGTGGGCGCGCTGTCTCCGGCGCTTTTGAATTCAGGGCTCAGGCCGTGATCGTCACGTCCGGTGGCATCGGCGGCAACCATGATCTCGTGCGGGCCAACTGGCCCGAGCGGCTCGGTACTCCGCCCGAGCGGATGATCTCCGGGGTGCCCGCGCATGTGGACGGCGAGATGCTCGGCATCGCGGAGGGCGCGGGCGCGCGTCTCATCAACCGCGACCGCATGTGGCACTACACCGAGGGCATCCAGAACTGGAACCCCATCTGGGAGAAGCACGGCATCCGCATCCTGCCCGGGCCGTCGTCGCTGTGGCTGGACGCGCGGGGCAAGCGGCTGCCGGTCCCGCTCTTCCCCGGCTTCGACACCCTCGGCACGCTCGAACACATCATGAAGACCGGGTACGACTACACGTGGTTCGTGCTCGACCAGAAGATCATCGGCAAGGAGTTCGCGCTCTCGGGATCCGAGCAGAACCCCGATCTGACGGGCAAGTCCGTCAAGGGCGTGTTCCAGCGGGCACGGGCCGATGTGCCGGCGCCGGTGCAGGCGTTCATGGACAAGGGCGTCGATTTCGTGGTGGAGAAGGATCTCGGTGCGCTGGTGCGGGGCATGAACGCGCTCACCAAGGAGTCGCTCATCGACGAGGGTGAGCTGCGGCGCGAGATCACCGCGCGGGACCGGGAGATCGCCAACCCGTTCACCAAGGATCTCCAGGTCACGGCCATTCGCGGGGCCCGCGCCTATCTCGGCGACAAGCTGATCCGGACGGCCACCCCGCACCGCATCCTCGACCCCAAGGCCGGGCCGCTCATCGCCGTACGGCTCAACATCCTGACCCGCAAGACGCTCGGTGGTCTGGAGACCGACCTCTCGTCCCAGGTCCTCACCGAGGGCGGTGACCCGCTGTCCGGGGTGTACGCGGCGGGGGAGGCGGCCGGGTTCGGCGGCGGCGGAGTGCACGGATACCGGTCCCTGGAAGGGACGTTCCTCGGCGGATGTCTCTTTTCGGGGCGTGCGGCGGGGCGTGCCGCGGCGAAGGACGTCGGCTGACGGTGGGGTGACGGCGGCCTCAACTGGGGGCCGCCGACAGGTCGTTGACGCGTGTAAAGCACTGCCCGGGCTTGACGAGAACCATTGGCTGGGGGTTGGCTGTCCGTAATTGGCCCCTGACAGAATCTAACCTCCGGTAAATGTCAACCGGTTGCACAAAATGCCCACCGAATTACCGCGTCGTGTGAGGAAGTTCCGCGGTGTCTCCACCCCCACCACCCCTGGGACGCGGTCGCAAGCGTGCGGCCCAGGCCTTCGACGCCGCGCTCGACGACGCCGAACTCGTCGCCGCCCGCGCCGCGTTGGCCCAGGGCCGGTGGACAGCAGTACGCGCTCTGCTCGTCGCGACCGGTGACGACTGGGACCGCCGAGGTCATCGCGTCACCACCCTCGCGCAGGAGTCCAGCACCCAGGCCTGGGCCCGTGACTGGCTGGTCGCCGAGCCCGAGTCGGGCGATGCCTCCGTGCTGCTCGCCCTCGCCACCGTGCAGCGCGCCCTGAACGGCAAGGACAAGCCCGCCCGGGCGCGCGAGGCCTGTCGTGTCGCGGCCGGGCTGCTGCCCGCCGACCCCACGCCCTGGCTCGGGCTGCTGATGCTGGAGCGTGTGCTCGGCGGCGAGCAGGAGGTGGTCCAGCTCTTCGACGAGGTGCGGCACCGGTACGCCGACCACCACCACGCCCACCATCTGATGGTGGCCCGGCTCGCCGAGCGAAGACCTGACGCCGGGCAGGACCCGCTGCACGAGGTCTACGACTTCGCGACCTGGTCCGCCGAACAGGCGCCCGCCGACTCGCCGTTGGCAGTCCTTCCCGTCATCGCGCACGCCGAGCGCTATCGCGTCCTCGCCGCCGCCGGCATCGAGCCCGCCGATCCCGTGGCCTCCGGGCACTGGGTGGGGCGCCGGGCCCGCCAGGTGATGAAGGCGGCCTTCGACTGGTGGCTGGAGTGGGAGCGCGACGACCATCCGCGCAGCCAGATCGACCTCAACTTCCTTGCCCACGCCAAGTTCTGCGAGGGCCGGGGCGCCGAGGCAGCCGCCCTCTTCCATCGCATCGGGCCGTACGCCACCCCCGTGCCGTGGTCGTACCCCGACCGCGACCCGCACAAAGCCTTCCGCGCCGCACGCGACAGCGTGCTCGGCACGGTGTGAACAAACGCTCCTGAAGACCGTAGCCACCCAAGCGTCCGAAGCATCCGAAAGGACAACCCCGCCATGACGACGGGCAGTTCGCAAACCTCAAGTGCGTCGAGCACGAGCAGACAGGCCGCCGCGGACAGCGGCATCAGCACCTTCAAGGGTCAGGACCGCGCCCTGCGTTCCGACCGGCTCGGTACGGGGGGCCTGCTGCTCTCCGTTCTCGCGGCGACCGCCCCGCTCATGGTGGTCGCGGGTGTCATGCCCACCACATTCGCGGTGATGGGCATCGTCGGCCAGCCGCTGCTCTTCGTCCTTCTGGGCATCGTGCTCGTCCTCTTCAGCGTCGGGTACGCCGAGATGAGCCGCCACGTCCACAACGCGGGCGCCTTCTACGCGTACATCTCCCGAGGGCTCGGCGGCACCGCCGGATCGGGTGCCGCCGCGGTCGCGCTCGTCGCGTACAACGCGCTGCAGATCGGCATCTACGGCATCTTCGGCTTCGAGGTGTCCGGCCTCTTCGCCACCTATCTCGAAGTCGAAGTCGCGTGGTGGATACCGGCGTTGGTGGCCGCCCTCGTCGTCGGGGCGCTCGGCTGGCTGAAGATCGACGTGAACGCGCGGGTACTCGGCGTTCTCCTGGTCATCGAGGTCGCCCTCGTCGTCATCTTCGACATCGCGGCCGTCGCCGACCCCGCCAAGGAGGGCCTGTCGCTGCACGCCTTCAACCCCGACACGCTCACCGGGGCCGGGCTCGGCACCGCTCTGTGCTTCTGCATCGCCGCGTTCCTCGGCTTCGAGCAGGCCCCCGTGTACGCGGAGGAGACCAGCCGCCCGCACATCCTGGTCCCGCGCGTGATGTTCCTCGCCATCGGCTTCGTCGCCGTCTTCTTCGCGATCAGCTCCTGGGCGCTGACCGTCGCCGCGGGGCCCTCCGCGATCGTGGGCACCTCCCAGAAGCAGAGCGCCGGACTGCTGTTCTTCCTCACCGACGAACGGCTCGGCGGGACGTTCACCGATGTGCTCCATGTGCTCTTCGTGACCGGCATGTTCGCGGCGATGCTCAGCTTCCACAACGTCGTCGCGCGGTACGCCTTCGCCATGGGCCGCGAGGGCCTGCTGCCCTCCGTCTTCGGCCGGACCACGGGCGCGAGCGGCGCGCCCGGCACCGGATCGCTGCTGCAGACCGTGATCGCCGTGGTGGTCGTCGGGGCGTTCGCCGTCTCCGACGACAAGCCGACCGGCGACCCGACCGCGCCCGTGCTGCAGCTCTTCACCTGGATGGGCAACGTCGGCGCCCTCGGCGTCATCCTGCTGATGGCCGCGGCCTCGCTCTCCGTCGTCGTGTTCTTCGCCCGCCGGGGCGCCGCGGGAGCCCAGGCCTGGCGCCTTGTGGCCTCCGTGATCGCCGGTGTCTCGCTGCTCGTCATCGCCGTCTACACCGTCAAGGACTTCGACGTCCTCGTGGGCGCGGGCCCCGGCTCCTCGCTGAGCTGGGTGCTGCCCGGCATCATCGTGCTCGCCGCCGTGGCGGGCATCCTTCAGGGCCTCTACCTTCGGGCCCGCAAGCCCGAGGCGCACGCCAGGATCGGGCTCGGCAACGAGGCGTTCCAGCTGGAGAAGGCGGCCGCGGACGACGCGTGAGCGGGTCGGTCACCGGCATCCTGCCCGTTGGGCACTCGCTCACGGCGCTCGGCTCATGGGTGCCGCGCTTCTGAGAAAGCCGTAAGAAGTGATTACGGAACTCTGACGGACATCCTTGGCCCCTGGCTTCCGGGGACCAAGGGTGTTCGAATCAAAAGGTGAACACGGAACAACCGATGGCTTCGGACCCGGAGGAGAGCGGCACTCCGGTCGGGCGGCGGCTCATGCTCGGGATGCTCGGGCTCGGCGCACTCGGCGTGGCCACCGCTCCCACGCTCCAGAGAGGCCTGGAATCCTTCCTCGGCGGCGCCGCGGACAAGGACCCGACCGGGCTGACCGGCCTGCTCCCCAACGGCGGCGGCTTCCGCTACTACTCGGTCACCTCGTCCGTCCCGCACAAGAACGAGGACAACTACCGCCTCAAGATCGACGGCCTGGTCGACCACCCGGCCACGTACACGCTGGCCGATCTGCGTGCCCTGCCGCAGACCCGGATGGTGCGTGACGTCCAGTGCGTCACCGGGTGGAGAGTGCCCGACACGCCCTTCGAAGGCGTACGACTGTCCCAGCTGCTGGATGCCGCGGGGGTGCGGTCCTCGGCCGGGGCCGTGCGGTTCACCTGCTTCGACGGTGCGTACTCGGAGAGCCTGACCCTGGCCCAGGCCCGCCGCGCCGACGTCCTCGTGGCTCTACGAATGCAGGACAAGGACCTCAACCACTCCCACGGTGGTCCGGTCCGGCTCTATGTCGCTCCCATGTACTTCTACAAGTCCGCGAAGTGGCTCTCCGGCATCACCCTCACCTCGGACGTCCGTCCCGGCTACTGGGAGGACCGGGGGTACGACGTGGACGCGTGGGTCGGCCGATCGAACGGACGGGACGATGACGCGACCTGAGACCGACGCCCCGGGGGTGCCCGACCGGGCGGCGAACTCCGGGGAGCGGTTTGCCGGTTCGGTGCGGGTGCCGCGGTTCGCGCCCGCCGAGCGGTGGGTGCACCGGGTGACGGCGGTGTTGATGGGCGTGTGCGTGGGGACCGCGGCCTGTCTCTACCTGCCGCAGCTCGCCGAACTCGTCGGGCGGCGCGAGCTGGTCGTACGGGTGCACGAGTGGTCGGGGCTGTTGTTGCCGGTGCCGGTCCTGGCCGGGCTCGTATCGCGGGCCTTCCGGAAGGATCTGCGGTTGCTCAACCGGTTCGGGGCGCACGATGGCGTGTGGCTGCGGGCGGCGCTTCGGCGTGATGCCCGGCCCGAGTCCCGGCCCGCCGGGAAGTTCAACGCCGGGCAGAAGGTGTACGCGGCGTGGATCGCCGGGGCCGTTCTGGTCATGGTCGGGACCGGGTTGTTGATGTGGTTCACGCATCTCGCGCCGCTCGTGTGGCGCACGAGTGCGACGTTCGTGCATGACTGGCTTGCTCTGACCATCGGCATTGTTCTCGCGGGTCACATCGGGATGGCCATGGCCCGTCCGGAGGCCCGGCGGGGGCTCCGGACGGGGTCGGTCAGCAAGGAGTGGGCGGAGGAGGAGCACCCGCTCTGGCGACCGTAGGCCTCCGGCGGTTGGGCGGCCTGGTGATCGTCGTTCGGCAGGTGCGGGTCCGATGGGGCTTGGTCGCGCAGTTCCTCGCGCCCCTCTAGACGGGCGCCGTCTCTCCGAAGTCCAGGAGTACCTTGCAGGACTCCGCTCGGTCTGCCGCCAAGGTGAAGGCCGATTCCGCCTCGCCGAGGGGGACCACCGCGCTGACCAGGTTGTCGAAGCGGGGTTCTCGGGCGAGGAGCGTGAGGGCGTCGTCGAACTCCGCGTCGAAGCGGAAGGCTCCTCGGAGTTCGATCTCGCGGCTGACGACCAGGTTGCCCGCGAAGGGGGACTGGCCCGGAGGCAGCATGCCGAGCTGGACCACGACCCCGCCGCGGCGTACGAGGCGGAGGCAGGTGTCGAGCCCCGCGGCGACGCCCGAGGCCTCGATGGCCGTGTCCACCTCGGAGGGCCAGGCGGGAGCGGACGGGTCGTCCGCGCGCAGGGCATCGTCCGCGCCTGCCGCCACCGCGTACTCCAGGGCGCGCGGGAGCAGGTCCGTGACCGTGACCCGTGCGGCACCCGCCGCCTTCGCCGCCGCGACGACCAGGCAGCCGATGGGTCCGGCACCGGTGACGAGTACGTGCTTGCCGGTCACGTCACCGGCCCGTCGTACCGCGTGGAGTGCCACGGAGAGCGGCTCTGCCAACGCTGCCCGGCGCAGGGGGAGTCCGGCGGGGATCGTACGCAACTGCTCGGCGGGGACGACGACCTGGGCCGCGAAACCGCCCTGGACGTGGGGCGTACGGGCCGCGCTGCCGAGGTAGCGGGTGTCGCGGCACACGTTCCGGCGGCCGTCGGAGCACTCGGGGCACACCCCGCACGGCGTGGCCGGGTGCACGGCAACGGGCGTACCGGGGGCGGGGCCTGACGTGCCGTCGCCGTAGCCGAGTACCGCCCCGACCACCTCGTGGCCGAGGACCATCGGCTCGCGGAGGCGGAAGTCGCCGACCCCGCCGTGCCGCCAGTAGTGGAGGTCGGATCCGCACACTCCGCCGTAGCGCACGGCGACGAGGGCCTCGCCGGGGCCGGGGGAGGGGACCGGGAGTTCGTCCACGCGCAGGTCGTCCTGGCCGTGGATCACACAACCGAGCATCAGCACACACCCTTTCGGGGAACTTCAGACTTTCGGAGAGCTCACGTTGGGAGAGGTCGTGTTCGGAGAGGTCGTGTTCGGAGAACTCAGAGAACGCTGGTCATGCCGCCGTCGACGTACAGGATCTGTCCGCTGACGAAGTTCGCCGCCGGGGAGGCGAGGAACAGGACTCCGCCGACCAGATCCTCCGTACGGCCCCAGCGGCCGGCCGGGGTCCGGCGGCGGACCCAGGCGCTGAACTCCGGGTCGTCGACGAGGGGTTGGGTCAGTTCGGTCTCGATGTAGCCGGGGCCCAGGCCGTTCACCTGGACGCCCTGCGGTCCCCAGTCGGCGCACATGCCCTTGGTCAGCATCTTCAGCGCGCCCTTGGTGGCGGCGTACGGCGCGATCCCGGGCCGTACCACCTCGCTCTGCAGCGAGCAGATGTTGACGATCTTGCCGTGGCCGCGCGCGGTCATGCCGCGGGCAGCCTCGCGGCCCACGAGGAAGGCGCTGGTGAGGTTGGTGTCGAGGATGCGGTGCCAGTCGGCGTCGGCGAACTCCAGGAGCGGGGCCCGCAGTTGCATCCCGGCGTTGTTGACGAGGATGTCCAGCGGGCCCACCCGCTCCTCGACGTCCGCTATCCCGGCGGCCACCGACGGGCCGTCGGTCACGTCGAAAGCGGCCGTGTGGATCTCGCCGGGCAGCTCCGCGGCGGCCTTGGTGAGCCGGTCGGTGTCGCGGCCGTTCAGGACCACCGTGCAGCCCGCCTCGGCGAGGCCCCGGGCCAGCGCGAGGCCGATGCCCCGGCTGGACCCGGTGACCAGGGCCGTACTGCCGCTGATGTCGAAGAGAGGGTGAGTCATCGCCGTACTACTCCCGGGTTGCGAGCTAGATCACTAGGGACAGCAGGAGGACCAGGCCGCCGGCGACCACCGAGATGATGGTCTCCATGACCGACCAGGTCTTGATGGTCTGGCCGACGCTGAGGCCGAAGTACTCCTTGACCAGCCAGAACCCGGCGTCGTTCACATGGGAGAAGAACAGTGAACCGGCGCCGATGGCCAGCACCAGCAGCGAGGCGTGCGCGGTCGACATGTCGGCCGCGAGCGGGGCCACGAGACCGGCCGCCGAGATGGTGGCGACGGTCGCGGAACCGGTCGCCAGCCGGATCGCGACCGCGATCAGCCAGGCGAGCAGCAGCGCGGGTATCGACCAGTCCTTGGATATGTCCAGGATCATCTGGCCCACGCCGGAGTCGATCAGCGTCTGCTTGAAGCCGCCGCCCGCGCCGACGATCAGCAGGATGCCCGCGATCGGGCCGAGGGACTTCTCGACGGTCGAGGAGATCCGGTCCTTGGTGAACCCGGCCGCCCGGCCGAGGGTGAAGATGGCGACGAGCACGGCCGCGAGCAGGGCGATCAGCGGCGAGCCGATCACGTCGAAGACGCGCTGCACCATGTTCTCGGGGTCGTCGATGACGATGTCCACGAGTGCCTTGGCCAGCATCAGCACGACCGGCAGCATCACGGTGGCGATGGTGACGCCGAAGCCGGGGCGCTTCTCCAGGTCCTCGGAGGCGCGCTGCGGGATCATCTTCTCCGGCGCCGGGACGTCCACCCAGCGGGCCGCGTACTTGGAGAACACCGGGCCCGCGATGATCACGGTCGGGATGGCGACCAGGATGCCGAGGGCGAGGGTGACACCGAGGTTCGCCTTGACCGCGTCGATCGCGACCAGCGGGCCGGGGTGCGGCGGGATCAGCCCGTGCATCACGGACAGACCCGCGAGCGCCGGGATGCCGATGCGCATCAGCGAGTAGTTGCCGCGCTTGGCGACCATCAGGACGACCGGGATCAACAGCACGATGCCGACCTCGAAGAACAGCGGCAGTCCGATCACCGAGGCGATCAGGACCATCGCCCACGGCATCGAGCGTCCGCCCGCCTTGGCGAGGATCGTGTCGACGATCTGGTCGGCGCCGCCGGAGTCCGCGAGCAGCTTGCCGAGGATCGCGCCGAGCGCGATCAGGACGCCCACACCGGCCACGGTCGAACCGAGACCGGCCGAGAAGCTGGTGATCGCCTTGTCGAGGGGCGCCCCGGCGAAGGCGCCGAGCGCCAGCGACCCGATGGTCAGGGCGAGGAAGGCGTGGAGCCTGAACTTGGTGATGAGCAGGACGATGACGGCGATGCCCGCCAGTACGGCGATGCCCAGCTGAGCGTGGCCCGCCGAGGTGATCGGCTCGACGGGGTCCGCTGCCAGCATCTCGACGCTGAGTCTGGTCACGGTGGTTTTCCTTGGGGGGAGGGGAGGACTGTTGGGGTGGGGTTTGGCGGGGGGTTCGTGGGTGTTGCTCGTCGGGCCGCGGGAGTTACCCGTCGAGGCCGCTCAGCGCGGTCACGGCCCGGTCGGTGATCTCCTCGGGGCTGCCGGAGACATCCACGGCGACACCTGTCTCGTCCGCCTGGAGCGGCTGGAGGGTGGCGAACTGGGAGTCCAGGAGCGCCGTCGGCATGAAGTGGCCCTGGCGGTGCGACATCCGGTCCTCGATGAGCTGCCGCTCGCCCGTGAGGTGGACGAAGACGACTCCGGGAGCGGCCGACCTGAGCCGGTCCCGGTAGCTGCGCTTCAGTGCGGAACTGCTGACCACGCCGCCGAGGCCGGCCCGCCCGTGCGCCCAGGCGCCGATGGCGTCGAGCCAGGGCCAGCGGTCCTCGTCGGTCAGCGGTGTCCCGGCCGTCATCTTGGCGATGTTGGCCTCGGGGTGGAAGTCGTCGCCCTCGGCATAGGGAACGCCGAGCCGCTGGGCGAGCAGGGGACCGATGGTGGTCTTGCCCGTGCCTGCCACTCCCATGACCACGACGACGTGGGGGGTGTTCATCACTGCCTCGCTGTCTTCTTCGACACCCGGATTCGGCTTCCCGGTGTCGACATCTCGATGCCGGATGTACGTCAGGTGCCGCATCCGTCACGACACTGAAACCCATAGGTCAGATGAATTCAAGAGTCTGTGACGTATAAGTCTGACTTTTTGTTCCCGCCTTCGGCCTCGTAGGGTGAACCCCATGAGCACACCGGGCCGGGGGCTGCACGGCCGTGTACTGGAGAGCCTCGGTCCCGCCATCACCGCGGGTGAGTACCCGCCGGGCAGCGTGCTGCGCACCGACGAGCTGGCGCAGCGCTTCGAGGTGTCACGTTCCGTGATGCGCGAGGCGGTCCGGGTCCTGGAGTCGATGCACCTCGTCGAGTCCCGTCGCCGGGTTGGCGTCACCGTACGTCCCGCGAACGAGTGGAATGTCTACGATCCCCAGGTCATCCGGTGGCGACTGGCGGGCGCCGACCGGCCGCGCCAGCTGCGCTCGCTGACCGTGCTGCGCTGTGCCGTCGAGCCGGTCGCCGCGGGGCTCGCCGCCAAGCACGCCACAGCCGAGCAGTGCGCCGAGCTCACCGAGTGCGCCCTCGGCATGGTGGCCAACTCGCGCGGCCACAAGCTGGAGGGGTACCTCGTCCATGACGTGGCCTTCCACCGGATCGTGCTGAACGCGTCCGGCAACGAGATGTTCGCGCGGCTCGGTGACGTGGTCGCCGAGGTTCTCGCCGGCCGTACCCACCATCAGGTCATGTTCGAGGACCCCGACCCGGCGGCCGTCACGCTTCACGTTCAGGTCGCGGAGGCGATTCGCGGGGGTGACGCGGTCCGTGCGGAGGAGTTGACGCGGGAGATCGTGGTGGGTGCGCTTCAGGAGCTGGACGTTCTGAGCCCGGAGGCCTGAACTTCTCGGCTTCGGCCGGGAGTTGTTCGGCTGCGGGGTGCGTCGGGGCTAGGTGCGCAGTTCCCCGCGCCCCTATCGGGGCTGTGGCTGGTCGCGCCCACGCGGCGGAGCCGCAAGTGTGTACAGCCCCGCACCCCTATCGGGGCGCTATTCGCTGATGTCCCCGTCCACGTACACCCACGCCCCGTCCACCCGCTCGAAGCGGCTGCGCTCGTGGAGTGAGCCCCCTGCGTACGACGCCCGGAAGGTCACCGTTCCCGTCGTGTGGAAGGCCGTGCCCTCGCTCGTGGTGAGGATCTCCAGGCCGGTCCAGCGCATGGCCGGATCGAACTCGACGCGGGCCGGGCGGGTGCGCGGATGCCAGGTGCGCAGCAGGTACGCCTCGTCGCGCTTCACGAATGCGCAGTAGCGCGAGCGCATCAGTGCCTCGGCGGTGGGGGCCGTGCCCTGACCCCGATGAAATCGGCCACAGCACTTTTCGTACGTCTCCGCAAGACCGCAAGGGCAGGAGGGGTTGTGCGCGGGGGCGGATCGGCGCTGGTTGCGGGATTGCGGGGTGCGTCGGGACATGCGCTCCATTCTGCTGCACCACGGCCTGTGGGGAATCCGTGAATCAGCTGCCACGACACGAGTACATCGTGTGCGAGCTGTGCGCCGTCCTCTTCATCGAACCTCCTCCAGGCGTGGCGTGAACCTGCCTTGCATACGCAACTGCCCACACAGCACGGTGGATTGAGCACTTGAGCATCAGGAGTCACAAGCGTGCTGCTTGACCCCGGACGGCCGTCCGACCGGGGCACTGACGGGGGAAAGCTGATGCGGTGCCGCGGTCCGGTGCGCTCACGCGTGTCCGGAGACCTCCGCGTGCGCCGTGAACGAGACGTCTCCCTCTGCCGCCTCTTGGTGCCTTTCACCCGGTGCCCGAGAACGGATTAGGAGGGGGAATGCCGATGAGCGCGGTGAACACTGCCAGGCCGACGTATCCCGGCGTCTACGTCGAAGAGCTTCCCAGCAGCGCCCGGACCATCTCGACCGTCACCACCTCGGTGACCGCCTTCGTGGGGCATACCCGGCGCGGCCCGCTGAACGAGCCGGTGCGCGTCACGAGCTTCACCGAGTTCGAGCGCCGCTTCGGCGGCCTGAGCTCGCAGAGCGCCGTCGGCTACGCCGTGCACCAGTTCTTCGGCAACGGTGGCACGGTCGCCGTGATCGTCCGCGTCGCCAAGGCGGGCAGCGGCAAGGCCGCCTGCGTCACCCTGGAGTCCACCGAGGGCCACAGCGAGTCCGCGGTCCTCGAAGTGCACGCCAAGGAACCGGGCGTATGGGGCAACGGCCTGCGCGTCGCCGTCGACTACGACACGCCCTGCCCGGACGAGACGTTCAACCTGCGGGTGTACGACGCCAAGGGCGAGGCCCGCGAGAGCTTCACCGGTCTCTCCATGGACGCCTCGCACGGCCGGCACGCGCCGACCGTGATCAACGCGGGGTCGCGGCTCATCCGCGTCGAGGCCGTGGGCGAGGGCCGCCCCGATCCGTCCGGCACCGTCTCCAAGCCGTTCGGCCATGAACTGCCCGACCTCGCCGTCGACTTGACGGTCAAGATCGGTGAGGTCGAGCGCGAGTTCACGCTGTACGACCCGGACTGCGACGGCGAAGTCCCGTCCAACGTGGCCGAGTTGGCGCTGCTGCTCGAACGCAAGCTGCGGGCCCTGCCCGACGCGCCCGGCAAGCACGCCTTCGCGGGCGCCGAGGTCACCGCCTTCGGCAAGCGCCTCCTGGTCGTCGCGGGCTCCACCGACCCCGAGGACGTCGTCCGCTTCGTCGGCGAGTGCGCCAACGACCTGGGCCTTGAGGCCTCCGTCAACCCGCCCGTCTTCCCGCTGGAGGGCGGCGAGGACGGCGAGGCGCCCGGACCGCGTGACCTCATCGGCAGCGAGGCCGACAAGACCGGCATCCAGGCCCTGCGCGGTGTCGCGGACGTCAACCTGCTCGTCCTGCCCGAACTCGCGGCGTACGAGTCCACCGAGGACGCCATCACGGTCGTATCGGCGGCCCAGCGGCTCTGCCAGGAGCGGCGGATCTTCCTCCTTGTCGACGCGCCCGGCACCTGGGTCAGTGTGGACACCGCCCGCGCCGGACTCGCGGCCTTCGACGCCGTACGCGGCAACCACGCGGGCCTGTACTTCCCGCACCTCCAGCTCACCGACCCGCTCACCGGGCGGCTGCGCTCCTTCCCGCCGTCCGGCGCCGTCGCCGGGGTCTACGCGCGCACGGACTCCGAGCGCGGGGTATGGAAGGCCCCGGCCGGCACCGAGGCGCGGCTCGCGGGCGTGCACTCCCTCACGGTCAACCTCACCGACCGCGAGACCGGACTGCTCAACCCGCTCGGCGTCAACTGCCTGCGCACCATGCCGATGGTGGGCCCGCTCGTGTGGGGCGCGCGCACCCTTGAGGGTTCCGACGCGCTCGACAGCGAGTGGAAGTACGTGCCCGTGCGGCGGCTCGCGCTGCATGTGGAGGAGAGCCTCCAACGCGGCCTGCAGTGGGTCGTGTTCGAGCCCAACGACGAGAACCTGTGGCAGCAGATCCGCCTCGGCGCCTCCTCGTACCTGCACACGCTGTTCCGTCAGGGTGCCTTCAAGGGCGGCACGCCGCGCGAGGCGTACTTCGTCAAGTGCGACCACGACACCACGACGGACGAGGACATCGCGAACGGCGTCGTGAACGTCCTGGTCGGCATCGCGCCGGTCAGGCCCGCCGAGTTCGTGATCGTCAGGATCCAGCAGACGTCCGGGCAGTTCGAGCTCTGAGTTCGAACTCCGAGTTCGAGTTCTGAGATCGAGTTCTGAGTTCGACGACGGAGAACGTGAAGGAAACCGATGGCTGAGTTCACTGTCAACGCCCAGCGCTTCGACCCGTACAAGAACTTCAAGTTCCTTGTGCTGTGGGACGGTCGTACGGTCGCGGGCATCAGCAAGATCAGTCCGCTGAAGCGGACCACCGAGGTCGTCAAGCACCGGCACGGCGGCGACCCCAGCTCCCCGCGCAAGTCGCCGGGGCGCTCGGAGTTCGAGGGGATCACCCTGGAGCGCGGGGTCACGCACGACCCCGAGTTCGACCGCTGGGCCAACAAGGTCTGGCAGGTCGGGGCCGGTCTCGGCTCCGAGGTGTCCCTCGCCGACTTCCGCAAGGACATCGTCATCCAGGTCCTCAACGAGGCCGGTCAGGTCGCCGTCTCGCACAAGCTCTACCGGACCTGGCCGAGCGAGTACCAGGTCCTCGGCGAGCTGGACGCCAACGCCAACGCGGTGGCCATCCAGTCGCTGAAGCTGGAGTGCGAGGGCTGGGAGCGGGACTACGAGGTGCCCGAGCCGGAGGAGCCCTCCTTCCTCAACCCCGCCTGAACGGCGGCAAGTTGACTGACAGATGGGCCGCGGGGGCGGCGGGGCGGGTACGGAACGGGGGGCGGGCATGACGAACACTCGGGCGGCTGAACTACTCACCACCTGGGAGACCGGGCTTGCCCAGGCCCCGTCCGGACGCGCCCTGCTGCTGCACCGCGCCGCACGCCCCGGCACCGGCGGCGAGACGCTGTCCGCGTTGCCGGTGGGCGAGCGGGAGGCGGACCTTTTCGCGCTGCGCCGGGCCCTGTTCGGCGAGCGGATGCAGGTGCGCCTCGGCTGCTCGGCCTGCGGCGAGGACATGGAATTCGACCTGGACGCCGGGGAGTTGGCCCGGTCGGCAGGCGCTCCCGCCGAGCCCTCGGTGCAAGTCGCCGAGGACGGCTGGGAGATCGAGTTCCGGGTGCCGGGTGTCGCCGACCTGACGGCGGCCGCCCGGCACCCGGATCCACGGCGGGCGCTGCTCGCCCGCTGCGTCGTCTCGGCGGTGCGCGACGGGGTGGACGTCCCCGCCGACGCGCTGCCCGAGACGGTGCAGCGGCGGCTCGCCGAGGCGGCCCAGCAGGCCGACCCGGGCGCCGACGTCACGCTCAACGTCAACTGCCCCGAGTGCGGAGCGGCCACCCGCGCCGAGCTCGACATCGCCTCCTACCTGTGGACCGAACTGGACGCCTGGGCACGGGACGTGCTCCTCGACGTCCATCTGCTCGCCACCGCGTACGGCTGGAGCGAGCCGGAGATCCTGGCGCTCAGCCCGCTGCGGCGCCGCTACTACCTGGAGCTGTGTGCGGATGTCTGACTCCGTGGGAGGGCACCCCGTGAACGAGGGGGACGTGGGGGAGTCCCGGGCGCCCGACTTCTTCGACCGGCTGCTCGCCCGGCACGCCCCGGCCGCCGTGTCGCGCCCCGGCGTGGCGCGCGTACGCCCGCGGCTCGCCGGACCCTTCGAACGGGTCGAGGCGGTACGGGCCGGCGCGCAGGAGCCGGAGTCGGCGGAGCCGCTGTGGCCGACCTCGACCCAATCACCCACGTCCGACGGCGACTTGACGCGCCCGGCGGTCCGCGAGGTCCAGTTCCGTACGGAGCGCGAGCGGACCGTCGTACGGCCCGAGCGGGTGCCGTCGGACGAACCCGCGCCCCGGCCCGTGGCGCGGGACCTTCCCGAGGCCCCGCTGCTCAGGCCCGCCGTGCCGGTGGCGCCGGGGCCGCGGCCCGTGCCCGACACCGCGCGGCGCTCCGCCGGGCGGGGCGAGCCGGAGCGGTCCTCCCCAAGCGCGGTGTCCGTGCCCCTCCCCTCGGGTGCGGCCACCGCTTCCCCTGCCGCCGTGTCCGCCGCGCTGCGACCCAGCGCGGCGGACACGGCGGCGGCCCGGGACGCCGTACGGCAGGCCGGGGGCCGACGCTCGGGCCGCGGGGGCGAGCAGGTGGTGCAGGTGCAGATCGGGCGGCTCGAAGTGACGGCGGCCGGTCCCGCGGCGGCGGGTGGCGGAAGCCGGAGTGCCGCTGCCGCGACGCGGCCGGGGGCGGCGCTGAGCCTGGCGGACTACCTGGCGAGGGGGCGCGAGTGAGGAACGTACGACGAGACGACCGCCGGAGTACCGAGGGTGGACCCGATGGGACCGAGGAATTTGGGACTGAGGAACTGACGTCATGAGCAACGCACTTGCCATCGCCCATGTCACCCAGGCCCTCGCCCTGCTGATCGAGGCCAATCTCCAGCCCGAGATCGACATGGCCGTCAAGGTCGAACCGCGCAAGCCGTCGGCCGATCCGCCGGCCGAGCCCACCATCACCGTGTTCCTGTACCAGGTCACGCCCAACACCTCGCAGCGGAACAACGACCTGCCGACCCGCGCGCCCGACGGCACGCTGCTCAAGCGGGCCGCCGCGGCACTGGACCTGCACTTCCTGATCAGCGCCTACGGCGAGGAGTCGGAACTGGTCGGTCAGCGGCTGATCGGCTCCGTGGTGCGCACGTTGCACGAGATACCCGTCCTGCCGAAGGACATCATCGAACTGGCCGGGGAGAAGCCCTACTTGGCGGGCAGCGACCTGGCCGAGGCGGCGCAGCGGGTGCGGTTCTCGCCGACGGTGATGGACATCGACGAGACCTCCAAGCTGTGGGGGATGCTCCACCAGACCCCGTACACGCTGTCCGTGGTGTATCAGGCGGCTCTCGTCTTCATCGAGGGGCGCGATGCGCCTGTGGCGGCGCAGCCGGTGGAGCGGAGCGCGGTGCGGGTGCTGCCGTTCGGGGCGCCGGGGGCGCCGGTTCCGCCGGGCGCGTCCGTGAATGGGGCCGCGGATGGGTCCGGGGCGGCGGAAAGTGGGGCTTCCGGAGAGACGTCCGGTGGGGCGGGGGCGAAGGCCGGCGCCGAGACGCCCGCCAAGCCTGAAGCCGAGCCCGAGGCCAAGCCTCTCGCGAAGGTCGCGGCCAAGACGCCGACGAAGGCTGCCGCGAAGGCGCCGGTGAAGGCCGCCGCCAAGGCACCGGCTCGCGCTCGCAAGGAGAGTCAGCCCAACAAGGCCGCCCAGTCGGGCAAGTCTGGCAGTTCCGTTCAGTCCGGCAGGTCGGCGCGTGGTGCGGCCAAGAGCACGGGAGCCGCGACCTCCGCGTCACCCGGGTCCTCCGCGGATGACTCCGATGCCTCGACGGCCGGCGACGGCCCCGATCGTACGGAGAACTGAGGCGGCGTGGGAACGACGGGGGCAGGTGAGGACATGGGGACGCACGGAACGGGCGCGGCGAACGCGACGGCCGCGGGCGATGCGACGGACGGCAGCCCGACGCTGACCGCGGAGATCCAGCGCGTCCTGGCCCGCGTCGACGCCCACGCGGCGCGCGCGGCCGAGCCGGGCACGGCATCCGAGTCCGAGGGCGGTGCCGACGGGAGCGGCGGGACCGGCGGAAGCCACGGCGCCGCCGGCCGCCCCGTACCGAATCCGGCGGGCCCGGCGACGGGCCCCCTCGACGCCCTCGTCTCCTGCTTCGGGCTCAGCGCCTTCGAGCGGGACCTCGTACTCCTCACCGCCGCCTACGAGTTGGACGCCACGACCGCCGCCCGGTGTGCCGCGGCGAGTGGGGACCCGGAGCGCGCGTACCCCACGTTCTCGCTCGCCCTGGCCGCTCTCGCCGAGCCGCACTGGAGTGCGCTGACCCCGGTCGCGCCCCTGCGGCGCTGGCGGATCGTGGAGTTGGAGGACGACTCGCGGCTGACGTTGTCCCGGCTGCGGCTCGACGAGCGCATCCTGCACTTTCTGCTCGGCTCGCCCTACCTGGATGCCCGCCTGCACGGCCAGTTGCGCCGCACGCCGGTGCCGGACGAACTGCCGCCGTCGTACGATCTGGCCGCGAGCCGGGTCGCCACGGGCTGGACGACCGGTGCGCGGCCGGACGCGCCGCTGCTCGTCGAGGTGGTCGGCGGCGATCTGCGCAGCCGGGCCGACATCGCAGCCGCGGGCGCCGCCCGCTCGGGGCTCGGGCTGTACGCGATGAGCGCCGAGGACATCCCCACGGAGCCTGCCGAGCGCGACCGGCTGGCCCGGCTGTGGCAGCGCGAGGCGATCCTGCTGCCCGCCGCCCTGCTCGTGGAGGCAGGCGAACTCGACCGCGACCAGCACGCGGCAACCGACGCGTTCCTCGCCGGAGCGGCCGTCCCCGTCGTCGTGTCCAGTGCCGACCCGCGCCAGACGGACCGGCCGCACGGCGAACGCGTGGCCGTGCCGCGTCTGGACGACGAGGAGCAACTCGGTCTGTGGATCGGTGCGTTCGAGGGCGTCGCCGAGATCCCGGAAGGTGAACTGCGGTCGCTGGTCGCGCAGTTCCAGCTGCCGCCCCATGTCGTACGCGCCGCTGCCGCCGCCGTACGCCGTGATCTGCCCGGCGAGGACGAGCTGGATGCCGGTCGACTCGCCTGGCGTGCCGGAATGAACGAGGCCCGGGTCGGCATGGACGACCAGGGCCGCCGTATCGAGCCCGAGGCGGGCTGGGACGACCTCGTGCTGCACGAGCGGCAGACGAGTGTGCTGCGCGAGATCGTCGCGCATGTGCGGCAGCGGGCAACTGTTCACCAGGAGTGGGGATTTGCGTCCACCCTGCGCCGAGGGCTGGGCGTGACGGCCCTGTTCGCGGGCGGGTCGGGGACGGGCAAGACGCTCGCCGCCGAGGTCATGGCCAAGGAGCTCGGCCTCGACCTCTTCATCGTCGACCTGTCCCAGGTGGTCAGCAAGTACATCGGCGAGACCGAGAAGAACCTGCGGAAGGTGTTCGACGCCGCCGAAGCCGGTGGCGCGCTCCTCCTCTTCGACGAGGCCGACGCCCTCTTCGGCAAGCGCAGCGAGGTCAAGGACAGCCACGACCGGTACGCCAACCTCGAAGTCAGCTATCTGCTGATGAGGATGGAGGCCTACCGGGGGCTCGCCATCCTCACCACCAACATGAAGAAGGCCTTGGACACGGCGTTCATGCGCCGGATCCGTTTCGTCGTCGACTTCCCGTTCCCGGCCGAGCACGAGCGTGCCGAGATCTGGCGCCGGGTCCTGCCCTCGCGGACCCCGACGAAGGGCATCGAGCCCGAACTGCTGGCCCAACTCACCGTCGCCGGAGGCTCGATCCGCAACATCGCCCTGTCCGGCGCGTTCCTCGCCGCCGAGGAGGGCGACCGGCTGCAGATGCGGCACATGCTCGCGGCCGCCCGCACCGAGTACCTCAAGCTGGAGCGCTCCCTGACGCCCGGGGAGGTCCGCGGATGGGTGTGAGCAGGGACGCGGGCAGAGGTGCGGGCGGGGAACCGGGCGCGATCCGGGTGAACGTCGGTGAGCTCGTCCTCGATGGCTTCCGTGTGGACCCCGACCGGGTGTCGGCCGCGTTCGAGCACGAACTCGCCCGGCTGGTACGCGAGCGTGGCGTACCCCTGGCGGCGGACGGCGCGGTGAGCGTGGACACGCTGTCCGGGCTGCCGCCGCTGCCCGCCGGGCTGTCCGCGCGACGGCTCGGCCAGGAACTGGCGCGCGCGGTGCACGCGGGACTCTCCGGCCGTGGGGAGGTCACGCCGTGAGCAACAACTCGCAGACACAGGACGGCCGTTCGGAGCAGGCTGCCGAGGAGCGCCGCCGCAAGCGCAAGGAGCGTGCGGCCAAGTCCCGTACGCCTGAGCCGAAGGACATCGTCAGCGGAGCCGGACAGCCTCTCGATGTCGGCGTACGAAGGGAGTTGGAGGAGCAGCTCGGCCACGACCTCAGCCGCGTACGGCTGCACACCGGGCGGGACGCCGGCCAGCTGACCGAGTTGCTGGGCGCGGACGCGGTCGCGGTCGGCCAGGACATCTTCTTCCGCGAGGGCGCCTACCGGCCCGGCACCGCCGACGGTCAACGCCTGCTCGCTCACGAGCTGTTGCACACCGTGCAGAACCCGGACGGCCTCGGCGCGCTGCGCGCCGGCCGCGACCCGGGCGCGGTGAGCCTGCCCCAGCAGGCCATCGAGCGTGAGGCGGAGTCGGCCGCCCAGGACCTCGTACGCCCGGCCGCGGCTCAGGAGTCCGCGCCGGAGGTGGAGGAGGGGCAGGCCACGCCCGGCTGGCTGCGGTACGCCACCGTCGACGCCGACCGGAACCGGCTGGAGCAGATCGACCCCGCCACCCTCGTCGACCGGCTGACGAACTCGGTCGTGCGCTCGCTGCGCGGCGACCCGGAGGACCGCTCGCAGCGCACGCGCCGCCAACTCGCTCGGCTGCCCGAGGAGTTGCTGGACGGAGTCCTCGACCGCCTGGAGGACCGGCTGCTCGGCTCGGAGCACGACCGGGTGCTCGACCTGGTCGAGGAGATCGAGGCCGACGGGGATCTTCCGGAGGAGACGGACTCGTACGACGCTCCGGCCATCGAGCCGGACGCGGCCGGGGAGTTGCGGGTCGAGCGGGAGAGCGAGCAGCGTTCGGTCGAGGAGGACCGGGAGGAGGAGCGGAAGCCCGGGGCGGCTCCGGGGCCGGAGAAGGAACAGGCCGGTGGGGGAGGGGCCGCCGGTTCGACGCCGGAGAACTCGGCGCCGGGGAAGGAGAGTTCCGCGCCGGGTGGTGGTCGGGAGCCGAGCCCGGGTGCCGGTACGGGTACTGACACCCGGGCCGGTAGCGGGGCTGAGGCGGGCAAGGGGAGCGAGGGCGCTGGGCGGCCTTCGGGCGGCGGTACGGCCGAGAGCGCGCAGCAGGCCGGGACCGGCGGGAGGACGACCGCGGGCGCCGTGCAGGGTGAGGCGGCGAAGTCCGAGCAGGGCAAGGGTGAGAAGAAGGAAGCCGGAGGGGGCGGGGCCGGCAAGGACAAGGGTGCCCAGGGGGAGAAGGAGGCCTCGGACGGGCAGGAGGCTCCCGCGGCCGGCAAGGAGGAGTCCGCGGCCAAGAACCGGCCGGGCGCGGTCGACGCGCTCGTGGCGAGCCAGAAGGTGAAGCCGCAGGACAAGGCCGGGCAGCCGAAGCCGACGGGTTCCCCCACGACGGCGGGCAAGGGCGGCCAGCAGTCCGGCCCGGTCAGCAGGCTCGACGGTGTGCGCAACCAGGACCTGGAAGGCCCCGAGGAGACTGCCGACGAGGACCCGTTCGGCTCCGGCAGTGAGTCCGAGGTCGAGGTCGGCGGCGGGGAGAAGAGCGCCTGGGACATCAAGCTCCAGCCCGAGGACTTCATCCCGGAGCGGGATCCCGACGTATCCGGCGTACCGACCGCGGACGAGGCGGATCCGGCCTCCGCCGCGGGGGCTGCCGTGCCGTCGTCCGCCGCGCCTCCGGTCACGAAGGCCGACAAGGTGCAGGCGGAGCGGGATGCCGAGGACGCGGAGGATGCGGAGGCGGAATCCGAGTCCGAGTCCGTGGAGGGCGACGTCGCCGGGGCCGCCGACATGGAGGCCGTGTCCGAAGGCGAGGGTGCCACCGGCGGAGACGGGCAGCTCGGCGGCTTCGCGCTGGAACAAGCCGCCGCCCCGCCTCCCGTACCGGGCTCGGTGTCGAAGGACCCGAAGAGCGGCGCCGACCCCAAGGCCGGGCCCGTATCCGCGCAGACCGCGGTGCAGGAGGCGCCGGGCCGGTCCGAGGACGGCGGCGAGGCGCAGGAGACGGCCGCCAAGGAGGAGAAGGGCACTCCGGCCGCGGGCGACAAGTCGGCCGGCGCCCAGGAGAAGGCATCTCCGCAGGCGGGCGGCGCCCAGTCGGGCGGGTCCGAGGCCTCGGGCCGACAGGAGCAGAGGACGTCGGGGTCCGGTCAGGCGACTGTGACTGCGGCTGGGTCGGCGGGCGGGCAGGCTCAGGGGGCCTCGTCGGCTTCGTCGGCTTCCGGGGGTGCGGCGGGCAAGAGCGAGCCGGCGTCGGACGCCTCGAGTGCCTCGTCCGCACGGGACAGCCATGTCTCCGGAGGCTCGTCCGGGGGAAGCGCGAGCAGTACGGGTAATACGGCGACTCCGCAGGCCCCGGCGGTGCAGGAGTCCGCGCCCGCCGCTCCGGAACCGGTCCAGGCCGCCGAGCCGTCGGCGCAGGAGGAGGCCGTTCCGGTTGCTGCGCCCGCCCACAAGGCTGATGCGGCGCCGAAGGCGACCAAGTCCGCCTCTGCCGCGAAGGGTTCGCGCGGTGGCGGTGGCGGTGGAGGTTCCGGCGGAGGCGGCGGTCGTGGTGGCGGCAGCGCGGCAGTGCCCGCCTCTAAGGGCAAGGGAAAGAAGGACTCGGGCCCGGCCCCGAACCTCTCCCAGGTGTCCCCGGAGGCGGGCCTGTCCACCGCCTCAAGCCTCAAGCCCCACAAGGCACTTGAGGCCATGGGAGGCGTCGGCGGCTCGGTGGACCGTACCGTCGGCGACGAGCACAAGGCGCTTGCCGCGGCGCCGCCGTCGATGCAGCGCCCCGCCGGTGCGCCCCAGACGCTCCAGGGCAAGCCGAAGGCCGACGCGCCCGCCCAGTACTCCCAGGACGCGGCGCAGAAGTCCGAGGCACCGGCGGAGGAGAAGGCCGAGGTCACGGGTGCCAAGGAGCCCGAGGGCCAGATCGAGGCCGAGAAGGCGGAGGAGCCGGGCGGCTGGGACACCTTCAAGATGGCCCTGGGCTTCGGCATCGGCTGGCTCGCGGACAAGCTGGGCTTCGAGGTGGACGCGCAGGAGTTGGCGGCCAAGTTCGCCGGGCTGCCGACGAAGGACGAGGCGCTCAAGCAGGCCCAGGCGGGCAACGCGCCGGGTGTCGAACTGCAGGGCGAGGCGGATCAGACAGCGGGCGAACAGGGTGCCGCGGTCGACACCAAGGGCCAGGAGACCGTCACGACGGGCCGTGACGACGCGGCCCGCCCGATGGGGGAGAACCAGGTTTACCCCGACGTCCCCAAGGAGCAGCTGAAGGCGAAGGTGCCCGGTCCCGAGGGCGGCAAGGGCGGTGTGCCGGAGGGCGGCGCGTCCACGGGAGCCGTACCCGCGGAGGCCGCCTCCGAGGTGGCGGAGCACGACCGGGGGCCGCAGTTCAAGGCCGCGTTCAGCGACGGCCAGAAGGGCATGTCCGAGGGGCGGCAGACCAAGGACCGGGACTTCCGTGACTCGCAGGCGAAGCACAAGCAGAAGGTCGACGCCGAGGTCGCGGCGAACACCGAGAGCCAGGCGGGCGAGCGCGAGAAGGCCCTCAGTGATGTCACCGCGCAGCGTGCCGACTGGCGCAAGGAGCAGGACGAGGAGCTCAAGAACCTCGGTACGAAGAAGAGCGAGCGGCACGACAAGGTCCGTAAGGACGTCCAGGACAAGGAGAAGAAGACCGACGACGACGTCGACAAGGAGAAGAAGGACGGCGACAAGAAGATCCAGGACGAGAACACCAAGGCCGAACAGGACGCCGAGAAGAAGCGCGACGACAGCGTCAATGATTCGGGCAACTGGATCAGCAAGGCCTTCGACTGGATCAAGGAAAAAGTCCTTGAGATCAAGAACGCGATCGTCCGCGTCATCAAGGCGGCGCGCGACGCGGTCGTAGGTTTCATCAAGAACTTCAAGGAGACGGTCGAGCGCTGGATCAACGAGGCGCGCAAGTTCATCGTCGACGCCATCAAGAACCTCATCGACGACCTCATCGAATTCGCCAAGGCGCTGGTCCGGGGGATCATCGAACTGGCCAACCGTATCCGGAAGTTCATCAGTGGGCTGATCTCGGCCGCGATCGCCATGGTGAACCGACTGGCGAAAATGCTGAAGCAGATCATCACGGATCTGCTGCACGCCATCGGAAAGCTGCTGGGCAGCATTCTGAGCATCTTGAAGAAGATGCTGCTGGACGTGATCAAGGCGGTCATCGCAGCGGTCAAGACGGTCCTGGAGTACGCCTCCAAGATCCTGGGCGCGCTCGGTGAGTTCATGATGATCGCCGTCGATTTCCTCTCCGATCCGGGCGGTTGGCTGAGCGGCGCCAAGAACTCCGCAGTGGACGGGGCGAAGAACCACCTCTTCCGTGAGGTCCAGGCGGCCGTCAAGCAGTGGTTCCAGTCGAAGATCGAGGAGATCCTCGGCATCCCGAAGGCGATGATCGACAAGCTCATCAAGGGTGGCTTCACCCTGGAGCGGATCGTCAAGGAGACGTGGGACGCGATCGTCCCCCAACTCCCCTTCATCATCGGCGAGATCGTCATAACGAAGGTCATCGCGAAGCTGATTCCGGGCGCGGGCTGGGTGATGGCGGTGATCGACGCCATCCGCACGGCCATCGGCGCCCTCAGCGAGATCCTGCGGGCGATCGGTGCGGTCATCACCTGGCTGAAGGCGGTCCGCCAGGGCGGCGCGGGCATCCTCTTCGCGAAGGCGGTCGCGGCCGGCATCGTCGCCCTCCTCGAACTCGCCTACGAGTTCCTCCTGAACGGCATCGGCAAGTACGTCGCCAAGGTCGGCCGCCGCCTCAAGAGCGTCGCCCTGAACCTGGGCAAGGAGAAGCCGGGCGGGGGCCGGGGCCCGGCGGGCCAGGGCTCGGACGACCGGGGCGGCGACAAGAAGACCCGCCCGCAGCCGGAAACCGCGCCCGGCCCCACCTCCGGCACACCGACCACACGCCCGACGACGGGCGGCCCGAGTGCGACAACGAGCCGCCCGACGACGAACGGCCCGACGACGAACGGCCCGACGACCGCCGGGCCGCGCCCCGGTGGAACGCCGACCGCGAAGAAGCCGGGAACCACCACTCCGGCGAAGCCCACGTCACCCGGCGGCCCCGCCAAGGACGGCACCAAGCCCGGCCCAGGCACTTCCAAGACCCCGGCCGACACCAAGAAGCCCACGGGCAACGACAAGAACGGCCGCCTGAAGGACAAGGAAGACGACAGGCCGGACACCCGCCCGACCCCGTCCCCAAAGCCCAAGCCCCAACCGACCCCCCGCCCGAAGCCCGAACCGGACACGCGGCCCCGCCCGAAGGACGACACCCCGGGCAGGCCCAAGGAGGACCAGGGCTCCACGCCGCCCAAGTCCGACGACAAGACCCCGGACAAGCCCAAGGACCAGGACCCGAACGGGCCTGCGGGCAAGGACGGTAAGGACGGCGACAGGGACGGCTCCGGCTCAGGGAAGCCCAGGAAGGGCGGCTCCCGGAAGCCCAAGTCCGACAAGGACGGGCCGGGCAGGCCAGCGGACAAGAAGCCCTCTCATGGCAAGGGCGGCGACAAGGACGGTCCCGGAAGGCCCAAGCCCGACAAGGACGTCCCCGGGAGGCCGAGACACGAGAAGGATGGTGTCCCAAAGAGCAAGCCGGATAAGCAGGACAGGCAGGACCAGCGGGACGACCGCAAGAAGGACGAGGAGTCGACCGACTCCAAATCGGAGCGCTTGGCCAAGATCGTGGCGAGGATACGCCCGATCATTGAGGAACGGCTGGAACCCGGACTCCGTAAGGGTTCGCACAGGTCGCTGCTCTCCTCTCTGCAGACATGGTTCCGGCTGACCAGCCTGGAAAAGGAGGGCGGCGAAGAGTTCACCGTCCGCGCGCGGTTGAACCCGAGCCTTCCCGTCACCGGTGGTTTCTCGCAGGGACTGCTCGACTACTTGAGGAAGCATCAACTGCCGCGTCCCGTCATCGAACCCTGGCCCCAGAACGGAGTACGGCCGGCGGTGACAACCAACGCGAAGTACATCAACCCCGAGTATGCACAACGCGGACGTGAGCCAGGCAATCAATACACCGAGGGCTGGTACTACCTGGCGCGGCACAAGATGACTCCGGGCACGCCTCAGTGGGACCGCATGCACCTCATACCGCGCGAGATCGGTGGAGCGGCAGCCACATCCAACTTCGTTCCGGCCAGGAACTCCGACAACGCCCCCTTCTACCACGTGATCGAAAAGTACGCCGCGCAGGCATTCGGGCAGACCGCTACCGCCACTCCTCCCATGCCGGGGTGGTACACGGCGGAACTGAAGCGCTACAAGGGTCCCAGCAGCATCGCGTACCCGCACGGAAATACCTATCCCGAAGGATTCCCGGAGCAGCTGACGGTCGATTGGGGAATGTACAAGAGGAGGGGGAACGGTACTGGACAGAGCAATTCGGACTGGATGAAGCTGCCTGCCTCGATGCGAGCGGTCAAGAATTTCGCTCCTCCGCCCGCGCCGAGCTTCGTCGGACCGCTCACGGCCCCTGTCAACATCAACACGGCCACCAGGGCGGAGATCGGAAAGGCTCTAGACAGGGCCGGGCGCATGTATGTGACGGCGGTCATGCACGAGCGCACATTCAAGGACTTCGCTGACATGAAGAGGAAACTGTCCGCATACAAGTCGAAGGCAGGGAAGCCGCTCAACAATTTCGACACGACGATGAGGAGGCTGAAGCTGCGCGCAACCCACGGCTACTTCAACTTCTGACGGAGCAAAATCTCTCCGATCGCCCGACGAAAGCTGACCGTCATGCACAATCTCACCCCCAACGAGCAGCGGCACGCGGAATCTCTGGAAGAGATCCGGTCGAGTCCGTTCCTCCAAGCTGACTGTGGGAACGCTGATCACCTGGGTCCCGCCCCTGAAGAGCTTCTCCCGCTGGGCCGGTACAACGATGCCTGGGCTGACGTAGAACTCGATCAGAACCTCTTGGACTGTGCTCTGCGGTTCACGGACCTCGGGGCACAGTGGAGGACTTCCCGGAAGAAACTTCCCAGAATTCAGGGCGATTTCAATCTGCTCCACCTCCGTGACGTACTGAACCAGCCGGAGGGTCCTGCCCCCACGATTCCTGACGCCACGGATTCCCAACTCCGGTTCCTCTCGGAACTTCGCTTCTTCGATCACACGCCACGGTCAGGGTCCGGGAAACTGGCATATATCCGATTGCGGCCCGGTGGCACGCCCCTTGAGATCTGGTACAGCGCCGTGGCGGACATCGGTGGCGACCCGTATCCGCCTGGATTCATCAAGATGGACATCACCTACTGCCAGTACCTGGACGCTCTGCTCCTCACCAAGGGCACCTACGGCTGGCAATACCTGTACACGGACATCTCGCTGCGCCGTGGCGACTTCCGGGAAACCGTCGCATACCTCCAGGGCATGCTGGAGGTATTTCCCGAGATCTTCCCGCAGCACGACTACACGGATTTGCGTGAACGCCTGGAGGCCCGCCAATGACCCGCTACGCCGACATCCCCAAGCCCATCCGCTCCGGAATAGTCGTGGTCGACCCCGACCGAGGAACGCCCCAGCGGATCATCGTGCTTCAGTTCAACCCGGACACCCTCGAACGCAGTCTCAGTCCCCAATCCGCGGGCGGGAGCGGTGATTCCGGTGGAGGCGGCAGCGGGACCGGAGACCGGAATGAGGCTCTGCGGCTCAAGGGTCCCGCTCAGGAGACGTGGAAGTTCACCGCCGAGATCGATGCCACCGATCAGTTCGAGGTCGCCGCACCCGACGGCATTCACCCCCAACTCGCCACCCTCGAAATGCTGGTGCAGCCCACGACCCAGCAGATCCGGGACGCCTCGCGGCTCTCGCAGAAGGGGACCATCGAGATCAGCCCGATCGAGATGCCGTTGACGCTGTTCACGTGGGGGAGCAAGCGGGTGATGCCCGTACGGCTCACCGAGCTGTCCATCAACGAGTCGGCGTTCGACGTGAACCTCAACCCGATCCGGGCCTCGCTCGGCATCGGGCTGAAGGTGCTCACCGTCAGCGACCTCCCCGCCGGACACCGAGGCGCCGACCTCTACATGGCCCACCTCGCCCAGAAGGAACGCCTCGCGACGGCCGCCCGCCGGGGCAGCCTCGGCGGACTCGGCCTCACCGGCGGGGACATCGGCGGCACGGCAACACTGAGCGGAAGGGGCTGAGGGCGGAAGCCATGGCCGACATCGAGCCGTACGAGAACGCCCTGGACGCGATCCCGGGCGCCCACCCCTACCCCCGCACCAGCCGCTACCACGACGCCGAGATCGGCATCCACCGACAGGCGGACGGGACCGAAGTCCGGTACACCAAGCGCCGGTTGCTGCCACCGCTGGCCGAGACCGAGGACGACGGCCAGAGCCATACCGTCAGCAGCGGCGAACGCCCCGACCTCCTCGGCCAGCGCTACTTCGGCGACCCCGCCCAGTGGTGGCAGATCGCCGACGCCAACCCCGTACTGGATCCACGGGAGTTGACCGACGAGGCGGGCAACGTCATCGAGGTCCCCCTCGCCGGCGGCTTCCCGCGGGCGGACCGGGGAGACCGGCGTGTCTGAACTCCCCGTGGGCCGGGGCCCCGTACACATCACCCTCCAGATGGGACCGAAACTCACCCGGCCCGTCCCCGCGGAGGTCACGGAAGCCCTGCTCTCCGCCCAGATCACCGCCACCGCGGGCGAACGCAGCGGCTTCCAGCTCGCCTTCGACCTCACCAAGAACGGGCTGATCAACCGCACCCTGCTCCCGGAGGGGTTCTTCGACCCGAAGACCCGCGTCATCGTCTCCGTGAGTGTGAAAGGCACGCCCGAGGTGCTCCTCGACGGGCTGATCGTGCGGCAGGAGGTCGGCGCCAGCAACCAGCCGGGCCACTCCACGCTCACCGTCACCGGCGAGGACCTGAGCCTGCTCATGGACCTGGAGGAGCGGACCGACCGCTACCCCAACCTGCCGCCGTCCGAGCGAGTCCTGGCCATCCTGCGCCGGTACTCCGACTACGGCATCCGGCCGGACGTCTACACGGAGAAGGTGTCCCAGCCCCCGCACCAGGACCTGCGCGTCCACTATCAGACGGGCACCGACCTCCAGTACGTCAACGAGCTGGCCCGCGCCAACGGCTACACGTTCTATCTGGAGCCTGGCCCCAACCCGGGCCAGTCGTCCGCCCGTTGGGGCCCCGAGGTCAGGCTCGGCATCCGCCAGCACGCCCTCAACGTCAACATGGACAACAACTCCACCGTCGACCAGCTGACGTTCGCGTACGACGGGACGGCGAGGGAGGAACCGCAGGCCCGCTGGCAGGACCCCGGCACCCGGCATTCCACGCTCCTCCCGCAGCCGCCGATCAGCCCGCTGCGTCCGCCCCTCGGCAAGCGGCCCACCCCGGCGCTCAAGCGCAGGACGCTGGCCGGCACGGCCAAGCAGCAGCGCGAGCAGGCCGAGGCCGAACTCCTCGCCAGGGCCGCCGTGTCCGCCGACGTCGTCTCGGGCTCCGGCTCACTCGACGTCAACCGGCACGGATACCTCCTGCAGCCACGCCAACTGGTCGGCGTGCGCGGCGCCGGACGCGCGTACGACGGCGACTACTACGTCAAGTCCGTCACACACACCCTGCGACCGGGCTCGTACCAACAGAACTTCACCCTCTCCCGGGAGGGCCTCGAAGCCCGCAGCGCCTACGTCAGGCCCTGACCCACCACAGCATGCACCGCCCCGCAACACCCCACAGATCAGGAGCAGTTCAGCATGGCGGCAACCGGCAATCGCTACCTCGGCAAGTTCCGCGGCCGGGTGATCGACAACAACGACCCGCTGCACATCGGGCGGATCACCGTCGAGGTCCCGGACGTCCTGGGCGACGAGCCGTCGACCTGGGCGCTGCCCTGTCTGCCGTTCACCGGTCCGGAGGCGGGGCAGTTCGTGGTGCCGCCGCCGGGAGCGGGCGTGTGGGTCGAGTTCGAGCAGGGTGACCCCAGCTTCCCCGTGTGGACGGGGTGTTGGTACGGCGACCAGAGCGAACTGCCGCCGGACGCGCGTCGCCTGGTCCAGCCGGCTTCGCAGGCCAAGCCCGTCGTGGTGCAGACACCCGGGGCGCACAAGATCGTGATGAGCGATCCACCGGGCGCGGACCAGGGAATCCTGCTCCAGGCCAAGGGCGGCGCCTACATCCGCATCACCGAGGAAGCCGTGGTCATCGCGACCGGCGCGGGCGCCGAGGTCCTGCTGCGCGGCGACCAAGTGACGATCAACGAGGGCCAGTTGACCGTGCTCTCGAAGCGATAGGAAGACGGGGGACGAATCAAGTGTCCAGCGCAACAGGGTCATCCGGCGGTCTGCTCGGCACCGGTGCCGTGATCAGCTGCCCGCACGGCGGTCGCGCCACCACCGCCACCACATCAACCTCCGCCGTGCTCATGGACGGCATGCCCGTCGCCACGGCCGAGCACGGGTACGTCGTCACCGGCTGCCCGCACACCGTCGACGGGATGCCCGTCCCGTGCGTCTCCGTCCGCTGGACGGCCGACGGCTCCGGCGTCACGGTCGGCGGCGCGTCCGTGCTGCTCGACACCTCCGCGGCCGAGTGCTTCACCGCGGCGTTCGTGCCGCAGGGACCGCCGGTCGTCCAGGCCGAGCGCCGAAGGGTGGCCGTCCGATGAGCCCACGCACCCGCCCCCGCAGCGACATCGCGTTCCCGTTCCGGGCCGACCGCCGTGGCCGCACCGCGCACGCCCGCCACGACGAGCACGTCCGCGACCTGATCGAGCAGGTGCTGTTCACCAGCCCCGGCGAGCGCGTCATGCGCCCCGACTTCGGCTGCGGGCTCCTCGACCTGGTGTTCGCGCCCAACAGCCCCGAACTCACCAGCACCCTCGAACTCACCGTGCAGGCCTCCCTGCAGCGCTGGCTCGGCGACCTCATCGACGTGGAGGACCTCGACGTGGTCAGCGAGGACAACGCCGTCCGCGTCCATCTCTCGTACGCCGTGCGCTCCACCGGAACGCGCCGCGACGACGTCTTCGAAGGGAGGCCCTCGGCATGACGAGCACGGGTACGACCACCACCTCCCGGCGGGCGAAGGTAAGAGCAGCCCAGCTCAACGGAGTTGACGCGGTCGAGGTCGGCGACGACGGCCTCACCCTCACCGTCACCTTCCTCGGCAAGGCCCCGCACGGCCTGTGCGCCGAGAACGTACGCATCGACGGCGGCCGACGTATCACCGGCATCGAGGCTCTCGACCTGAGCGTCGAGCGCGAGGACGACCCCGAACTCGACGACCAGCTCTACGTCACCCTCGACAAGGCCGGCGACACCTCCCGCTACCGGCTCTCCCTCGTGGAGACCGACCCGTACGGACGCCCCGGGACCGAGCCGTACCGAGGCTTCGACCAGCGCTACCACAGCGCGACCTTCGCCTTCCGGCCCGACTGCCCGACGCCCTTCGACTGTGCCGAAGAGCCCAACGGGACACGGGAGTTCCCCGAGGCGCCCGTCGTCGACTACACCGCGCGCGACTACGAGACCATCCGCAAGCTGCTCCTCGACCGGCTCGCGCTCACCACGCCCGACTGGATCGAGCGGAACCCCGCCGACCTGGGCACGACACTCGTCGAACTGCTCGCGTACACCGGCGACCAGATCAGCTACCAGCAGGACGCGGTCGCCACGGAGGCGTACCTCGACACCGCGCGCCGCCGGGTCTCCGTACGCCGCCATGTCCGGCTCATCGACTACGCGATGCACGACGGCGCCAACTCCCGTGCATACGTGGCCGTCGAGACCGCCGGCGAGCACACGCTGCCGCCGGGCACGTACCGCTTCGCCTCCGTCGACGTACGCACCCTCGACCCGCACGACCGCCCGGAGCCCGGCACGGTCATCGACGACGGTGACCTCGCCGAACTCGACGAGCGCGGATCGGTGGAGGTCTTCGAACCGGTCGTGTCCGCCGACCCGTTGGAGCTGCGGGCCGCCCACAACGCGATCCGGCTGTGGACCTGGGGCGGCGAGGTGTCCTCCCTTCCGAAGGGCACGACCGCCGCGACCCTGCGCGACGAGTGGCGCGACGCCGAGACGTGCGAGGAGCGCCAACTCGATCTGAAGCCAGGTGACTTGCTCGTACTGGAGGAAGTGAAGGGACCGCGCACCGGCACCCCGGGCGACGCCGACCCCGCCCACCGGCAGGTCGTGCGCCTGACCTCCGTCACCCCGGGCGTCGACCGCATCGAGGACCAGCCGGTCCTGGAGGTCACCTGGGCCGCTGGGGACGCGCTGCGCTTCCCGTTCTGCCTCGCCACGCGCGGCGGACGTGACTGCGAGCCCGTCGAGGACGTGACGCTCGCACGCGGAAACGTCGTCCTCGTCGACCACGGCCGCTCCCTGAACTGGTGCGGCGACGGCCTCCCGGAGACGGTGACCGTGCCGCCCGTACCCGCCGTCGTCGGTTCCTGCGACCCTCCCGCCTTCGGCTGCCGGGACCGCGACGAGGGCAACGCACCCGCCCGGCTCATCAACTCCCTTACGGACAAGGCCGAATGCGGCGACCCGCTCGCCCCGGACGACGTCCGCGAGCTGTTCGACGTCGTCGGTGAGAACGCGACCGTACGCGCCGGTCTGGGCCTGGAACTCGCCGGGCAGCGGCAGGAACGGGTGGTGCCCGGCACGGCGTACGCGCAGGTCGCGGCCCTCAGGACCCTGCTCGCCCAGTCCGTGTACCCCGGTGTCGCGCCCCGCTTCCGGCCGGTCCTCGGCCGCTCGCCCGTGGCGCAGACCGTGCCGTTCCCGGACCCGCGGACCGTCGCCGGCGGCCAGGCCGAGCGGATCGCCGCCATCCCCGGACGGGTCAGGCAGCGGCTCGTCGAGCTGTGGCGCAGCGCCCGTGACCGGGACGGGCTCGGCGAGCAGGAGATCGCCGAACTCACCGTGATCTACGGCTTGAAGACCCTGGAACACCTCGAACTCCACCTCCATCCCGTCCGCGCCCTGCGTGAACTCCTCTTCCGCAGCGACCAGTTGCTCGACGCCAAGCTGCGCCGCGTCGAAGTGCTCACGGCACGGGCCCGCGCGGGCACGGTCCTCGACGGTCACATCGCCTGGGAGATCGCGCACAGTTGGGGACCGGCGTACGCGGCCGGACTGCACCCGGACGAGCTGGTGCTGCGTGGCCCCGCCTCGGCGGCGCTCCGCCATGACCCACGCCAGGCACTCCCGGCCGTACGCCTCCACGACAGCGACAGCGACGGCGGCGGCGACCGTGACCGTGACCGTGACGTGGTGTGGGAGCCCCGCCGCGACCTGCTCGACAGCACGCCCCGCGACCGGCACTTCGTCGGTGAACTGGAGGACGACGGCCGCCTCGCCCTGCGCTTCGGCGACGGCCGCCACGGCCCCCGTCCGACCCCCGGCGCCCGCCTCGAACTCCGCTACCGGCTCGGCGGCGGCACCGCCGGAAACGTCGGCGCGGAGGCCATCAACCACCTCGTCCTGTGCAATGACAGTGACGGCGGCGACCGTGAGGAACCGCCCGTGGCCGGCGTACGCAACCCACTGCCCGCCGTCGGTGGCACCGAGCCCGAACCGGTCGAGCAGGTACGCCAGTTGGCCACCCTCGACCTGCGCCGCACCCGTCTGCGCGCCGTCACCGCCGAGGACTACGCGGCCCTCGCCTCCGCCCTGCCCGGGGTGCAGCGCGCCGCCGCCGCGATCCGCTGGACCGGCAGCGTCCAGGAGGCCCACATCGCCGTGGACCCGTACGGCACCGGCGCCCCCTCGGACGGGCTGCTCGCCGAGGTGGCCCAGGCCCTGGAGGCGTACCGGCGCATCGGCCACGACCTCGTCGTCAGCCCCGCCCGGCTCGTGCCGCTCGACATCGAGCTGAAGGTGTGCGCGAAGCCCGGCCACCAGCACGGGCAGATCCTGGCCGAGCTGTACCGCGTACTCGGCAGCGGGCGCCTCCCGGGCGGGCGGCTCGGCTTCTTCCACCCGGACGCGCTGACCTTCGGCGAACCGGTCCGGCTCAGCCGGCTGGTCGCCGCCGCGGCGGCGGTGCCCGGCGTCGAGAGCGTCCACGTCACGAGGCTTCGAAGGCTGTTCCACGAGGACCGAGGAGAAAGGGAGGACGGCGTGCTGCGGCTCGGCCCGCTGGAGGTCGCCACCTGCGACAACGACCCCGACCGGCCGGAGAACGGCCGCCTTGCGATATCCCTCGGAGGTGCCCGATGAGCGACGACTGCACCTGCGGCGGCGCGTGCGGCCACGGCGCGTCCGGTGGCGGCGCGTCCGGTGGCGGCGCATGCGGCGAAGGCTTGCCCGGCGGCGGTACATGCGATTGCGGCGGCGCGTGCGGCGGCCACGACGAGCGCCTCGCCCCCGCCCCGCTCCACAACCCGCCCGGCCGCACGGCCCTCGACTACCGCGTCGGCGAGTACGGATCCTTCCTGGCAGCCCAGCTCGACCGGCTGGCCTCGCCCGCGTACCCGGCCCTGAAGGGGCTCACGGTCCGCACCCCCGACGACCCGGCGATCGGCCTGCTCGACGCCACCGCCGTCCTCGGTGACCTGCTCACCTTCCACTCCGAGCGGATCGCCGACGAGGCCTATCTGCGGACGGCCAACGAGCACCGCTCGCTCGCGCTGCTCGGCCGACTGGTCGGACACCGGCCGCGGCCCGGCGTCGCCGCCTCCACGCATCTCGCGTACAGCCTCGAACGCGACCCGCGCGCCGAGACCCTGCCCGTGGTGATCCCGCGCGGGGCGCAGAGCCACAGCGTGCCCGCGTCGGCCGACGAGGAGTCGCAGACCTTCGAGACGAGCCGCGACCTGACGGCCCGCTGGGACTGGAACGAGCTGAAGGTCCGGCGCCGCCGCCCGTCCCTCGTCACCCCGGCGGACCTGGAGCGACGCTCGGAGCTCTTCGTCGAGGGAACGGCCAACTCCCTCCAGACCGGCGACCAGTTGCTCTTCGTCTTCAACGAACAGGCGGGCACTGAACCGCAGTTGCTGCCCGTCGCGAAGGTGCGGATCGACCGGGACGACGAGATCACCGCGATCGGCCTGGCCCAGTCGGCCCCGCCCACTCTCCGGGAACTCGTCGACGAGGTACGGCGGTGGACCTCAGAGCCCGAGGCGCCGGGCGACCCCGGCGACGAACCGCCCACTCCGGAGGTCCCCAACCCACGCCCGGTCAGCCGCCTGATCGAGGACTTCGACGACCAGGTCCTCGCCCCACTGCGCACCGACCTGGACGGGATCAAGACCCCCGAGAGCCTCGCGTCCCGCCTCGCCGAGCCCGTGGCGCGCCTGGGTGAGGCCCAGGTTCTTGCGACGCCGTACGAGGATGTCGCGGCGTGGTACGAGCAGTTGGAGGCGGTGCTAGCCGAACTGGCTGAGCGGGCGCTGGAGTTGGCGCCGTCGCAGCCGGTGCCGCCGACGGGCGACGAGCAGGGCGCGGCGACGGCTTCGGGCGAGCAGGCCTCGACGGCGGCCTCGGGCGACCAGGGCCCTGCGGCAGCCATCGGCCAGGACCCGGCATCAGCCGCTGCCCCGAGCCCGACAACTCTCGGCGCCCCGAGCCCGACGGCCCCCGCCACCCCAACCCCCCTGGGCCCCCGCGAAGCCGCCCTCCAAGCCCTCGGCTCCGTCCTCCCCGCCCTCCGAGGCAAGGCCCCGGCGCCGACCACCGGCGCCGAACAGCCCCGCCGTCCCGGTGCGGACACGGCCCGGCTGCTCTCCGCCCTGAACCCCGGCCTGACCGGCCTCTACCCGGCCTGGCGGACGGCCGCCGCCCCCGGCACCCCGGGGCTCCTGCGGGAACTCCTGGCGATGCGCGTGACCACGGCCCCCTTCGGAGCCATGGCCCCGCTCAAGCCGGTCCAGGACGACCGGGGCCGGGTCATCCGCACCGCCGACTGGCCCCTCACCGGTGCCGCCCTGGTCAGCATGCGCGTCGTGTTCGACACGGCGGGCAAGGTCCCGGTGCGGGCGGAGTTCCAGTACGTCGAGGGCAGCAGCTCGGACCAGCGCGCGGAGAACCTGCCGGTCGCGGTGCCGGTCACCTTCCGCCTCGGCGCGGGCGAGGTGGACCTGTCCACCCGCGCCGGCCAGGACCGCGAACTGAGCTGGCTCAACCGGCGCCCCACCGACTCCCAGGAACCCGGCGTCACCGCGGTCCTCCGCGAGGGCCTGCCCAACCGGACGCTCTTCGTGTCCCGCCCGGACGCCGACGGCCTGGTCCACGTGGGCGTGCACAACGGCACATCCGAGCAGGTCGCCCTCCGGCCGGGCGTCCCGGAGCGGTTCACGCACGGCGAGTACGAGGTGAGCCTCACGTACACCGTGGGCAGCGCCGCGCCGAACGTGGAGGTGGTCATCGCCTCGAAGCCGGAGCCCACCAACCGCCGCGTCCTGCAGCTGGACCGGGTGCACGACGGCATCACGGTCGGCAGCTGGGTCGCGATCCAGCGGCCGAGCAAGGGAGTTGACGGCGGCGTCCCGGGCGACAAGAAGCTCGCGTTCGTCACCACGAAGGTCGTGGCCGCGCGGACGGCCGCGTACACCAACTACGGAATCACCGGACGCGGCACCGAACTCGTCCTGGCCGACCCTTGGTTGGACGAGTTCGACGTCCTGCTCTCGCACATTCGCGACACCACCGTGCACGCGGACGGCGAACCGCTGCGCCTGGCCGACGAGCCGCTGGGCGAGGACGTGCACGGCAACGAGATCGAACTCGCCGAGCTGTACGACGGGTTGAGGCCGGGCCGCACGCTGATCGTCGCGGGCGAGCGCAGCGACATCCCGGGCGTGGCAGCCGTGCAGGCCACGGAGGTCGTCACCATTGCCGCCGCCGACCCGGCCGTCGATCCCCAGCTTCCGGGCGACCACGTCCACACGAGGCTGACGCTCACCGCGGACCTTGCGTACCGCTACCGGCGCGAGAGTGTGCGGATCCTCGGCAACGTGGTCGAGGCGACCCACGGCGAGGGCCGGGACGAGCCGATCGGCAGCGGCGACTCCGACCGCACGAACCAGACGTTCGCGCTCTGGCAGTCCCCGCTGACCTGGCTCGCCGACGACAACCCCCTCGGTGCCACCCCCGTCCTGGAGTTGAGGGTCGACGGAGTGCTCTGGCACGAGGTCGACAGCCTCGCCGGGCGCGGTCCGCGCGAGCGGGTCTACATCACCGGGACCACCGCCGACGGCCGCACCACCGTGACCTTCGGCGACGGCGTCCACGGCGCCCGGCTGCCCAGCGGCCACGAGAACATCCACGCCCGCTACCGCTTCGGCACGGGCAGGGCCGCCAACGTGGCGGCCGGCCGCATCACCCAGGCACTCACCCGCCCCCTCGGTGTCACCGCGGTCACCAACCCGCGCTCCGCCACGGGCGGCGCCGACGCCGACGGCCCCGGGCTGACCAGGCGCACGGTCCCGCTGGCCGTCTCGGCCCTCGACCGCCTCGTCTCCGAGACCGACTACGAGGACTTCGCCCGCTCCCGGGCCGGCATCGGCCGGGCCGCCGCACGCGAACTCTTCGACGGACGGCGGCGCGTGCTGCACGTGACGGTCGCGGGTACGGACGACGTGCCCATCGCCGAGGACTCGGACCTGCTGCGCGCCCTGCGCGGCGCGCTCACCGAGTACGGCGACCCGAACCTCCCGGTCCGCGTCGACGTACGCGAACTCGTCGCGCTCCTCGTCGCCGCGAAGGTGAAGGTGACGCCCGACCACACCTGGCAGATCGTCGAACCCCGTCTGCGCCAAGCCCTGTTGCGCCGACTCGGCTACGAGGGAAGGGAGTTGGGGCAGCCCGCCCGCCTCTCCGACATCCTGGCCACGGCCCACCAGGTGCCCGGCGTCGACTACATGGACGTCGACGTCTTCACCGGCGTCCCCGCCTCAGCCACCGCCGAGGAGCTCACCGGGCTCCTCGCGAACCCGGGCCTGCCGAAGGCCTCGGTCCCGGCGCGCGGAGCCACGTACGACGAGAAGGTCCACACCGTGCGCGCGAAGGGCGGCGAGACGCTGTCGGCGATCTGCGCCCGCCACGGCGTCCCGCTCGCCGAACTCCTGCGCCTGAACCCCGACATCACCGACACCCGCCGCCTGGCGAAGGGCCGTTCGGTGTACGTCTTCCGCGGCATCCGCCCGGCCCAGCTCGCACTGCTGTCGCCGAAGGCCGCGGACACCCTGATTCTGACGGAGGTCAAGTGATGCCCGCGATCGCCGCGACCGGCCACGACGGCGGCAACGTCCTCGATGTCCGCGGACGTCCAGTTCGAGACGGAGGCCGTGTGATGGCCAGGGAACCGGACGGACTCGCCGAGCTGCTGCCCCAGTGGCACCGGCTGCGCGACGCCCAGGAGGGCGAACCGCTGCGCGCCCTGCTCGCCGTCATGGCCGAGCAACTCGACCTCGTACGCAATGGAGTCGAGCAGGGCTACGAGGACCTCTTCGTCGAGACGGCGGCCCCCTGGGTGCTGCCGTACCTCGGTGACCTCGTCGGCTACCGCACCCTGCCCGGCTACGAGCGTGTCCTCACCACCGGTCTGCGGGGCGGGAGTTCGGCCGCGCTCACCGAGGCCGTCGCCCCGCGCCGCGATGTCGCCGCGACCGTCGCCAACCGCCGCCGCAAGGGCACCCTCCACCTCCTCGAAGAACTCTCCGAGCGGGTGGCCGACTGGCCCGCCCGCGCCGTCGAACTCTCCCGCCACGTCTCCCACCACCAGCCCGTGAAGCTGTACGGCACCGGTGGCGCCGAGCGCGGCACACGTGGCCGCACGGCCGACCTCAGGGACAACTCCGCACTCGACCTGGCGGGCGGCCCCTTCGGCGCGGTGGCCCGCTCGGTCGACGTCCGCAGGGCCGACTCCCGCCACCGGCAAGGGGGTTGGAGCCCGGCCGGCGTCGGACTCTTCGTCTGGCGGCTGAAGGCGTACTCGCTGACGTCCTCACCGGCGTACTGCATCGACCGGGCCCGCAACCTCTACACCTTCTCGATCCTCGGCAACGACACCCCGCTGGTCACCAAGCCGGTCCCGGAGCCGTCGCCCACCCACATCGCGGCCATCGACAACGTGCCGGCCTTCATCCGCCGCCGCCAGCTTCACGACCGCCTCGCCGACTACTACGGCCCCGGCAAGAGCTTCGTGATCCGGCGTGACGGCGAGGACCGGCCCGTGCCGCCCTCCGACATCGTGGTCGCCGACCTGTCCGACTGGCGCTACCGGCCCAAGCGCGGCCAGATCGCGGTCGACCCTCAACTCGGCCGGATCGCCTTCGGCGCCCGCACCGCGCCCCGCAAGGGCGTCTGGGTCGACTACCACTACGGGTTCGGCGCCGACATGGGCGGCGGCGAGTACGTACGCGACCGCGAACCACGTCCGGACGCCACCGTGTTCCGGGTCGGCCCCGGCGAGACGTACCGGCAGATCATGGACGCCTACCGCGCCTGGCAGAACGACCGCCGGGCCGGCCGCTGCGGTCCCGAGGGCATCATCGAGATCACGCACAGCGGCGCCTACCAGGAGCAGTTGGACTTCGACCTCGACCCGGGCGACCGCCTGGAACTGCGCGCGGCCGAGGGCACCCGGCCGGTGATCCGTCTCCTCGACTGGTACAGCAACCGCCCCGACGCCCTCAACATCCGTGCCGTGTCCGAGGATTGCGCCCCCGGCGAGCGACCGCGGTTCGTGCTCGACGGGCTGCTCGTCGCGGGCCGCGGCATCAACGTCACCGGCCAGATGGGCGCGGTCGTCGTACGCCACTCGACACTCGTGCCCGGCTGGTCGCTGGAGCCGGAGTGCGATCCGCACTCGCCCGAGGAGCCGAGCATCGTCCTGGAACGCACCACCGCGTGCCTCCAGGTCGAGCACAGCATCCTCGGCACGATCGAGGTCATCGGCGACGAGGTCTCCGAGGAACCTCTCGACATCCACCTCCGCGACAGCGTCCTGGACGCAACCGCCGACGACCGCGAGGCCCTCTCGGCCCCCGATTGCCGGCACGCCCACGCCGTCCTGCACCTGCACCGGACGACCGTCATCGGCGAGATCCACACCCACGCGGTCCGCATCGCCGAGAACTCGATCTTCACCGGACGCCTCCACGTCGCCCGGCGCGGCATCGGCTGCATCCGCTTCTCGTACGTGCCCACCGGGTCCCGTACGCCACGGCGTCACCGCTGCCAGCCGGACCTGGTGGGCCCCGAACAGGCCTCCCGCGTACGGCCGTTGTTCACCTCCCAGCGCTACGGGACGCCCTGGTACGGCCTGTTGGCGGACGGCTGTGCCGAGGAGATCCGGCGCGGCGCGGAGGACGGGGCCGAACTCGGCGCCTTCCACGACCTGTACCGGCCGCAGCGCGAGGACAGCCTGCGGGCACGGCTCGCGGAGTACACGCCCGCCGGGACGGACGCCGGGATCTTCTTCGTGACCTGACCCCGCATTCGACCCCGCGCACTCGACGAGCCCAGAACCCGCACGCAATTCCTGAACCAGGGGGATCCCCTTCATGCACGCAGACCTCTCCCGCTCCACGTTCCGCCCGGAGCGGCACTACTCCGCGGTCATCGCCCAGCAGGGCCGCGTCCAGCTCGACGCCGACGCCAACGAACAGACCGCGATCCAGCTCCACCAGGCCCGCGCGCTCACCGCCGACCTGATCGGGCAGCACGGCGGCCCGCGCGACGCCGCCGGGTTCCGTATCGAGTACGTCGGCGGCAAGCACGACATCGACACCCTGCACATCCACGGCGGTCGCTACTACGTCGACGGCATCCTGTGTGACGCGAACCGCCCGGCCCCCGGTGTCCCCGTACCGGACGAGGACGACGAGGAGGAGAAGGCGCAGGACTCCGCGCAGCCGCACGCGTACTGGACCTACTGGGACCAGCCCGACGGATACCGCGACCCGGAGAAGCCCGGCGACCGGCTGCCCTCGCCCGCCCAGGCCCCCTTCGTCGTCTACCTCCAGGTGTGGGAGCGCTCGGTCACCGCGGCCGAGGACCCGGCCCTGCGCGAGGTCGCTCTCGGCGCGGCCATGCCGGACACCGCCGCCCGCGCCAAGGTCGTCTGGCAGGTCCTGCCGCTGGCCCTCGACGAGTTGGAGACCGAGGAGCCCGAGCCGTCCAAGGAGGTCGTCCGCGCGGCCTTCGCACGCTGGGCGCAGAAGCAGGCCGCACCCTCGGCCCGCCTCGCCGCCCGCGCCGAACGGCCCGACCACGCCGACGAGGACCCCTGCCTGGTCAAGCCGGACTCCCGCTACCGCGGCCCCGAGAACCAGCTGTACCGCGTGGAGGTCCACGAGGGCGGCGCGCCGGGCGAGGGGGCCAAGGGAGGCGGGCCGAAGGAGGGCGCCACCTTCAAGTGGTCCCGCGAGAACGGCTCCGTGGTCTTCCCGGTCGACGAACTCGACGGCACCTGGGTGCAGTTGGCGTCCCTCGGCCACGACGACAAGCTGGACCTGGACGTCGGCGACCGGGTGGAGTTCACCGACACCGCGTACGCCTCCCGCCTCGAACCCCTTCCGCTGCTCAGGGTCGAGGAACTGGACCTGCCCGGCCGCCGCGTACGCCTGTCCGCCGAGCCGGAGCCGGGCGTCGGACGCCTGCCGCACCTGCACCCGTTCCTGCGCCGCTGGGACCACCACGAGGGCCCGAGGCGCAAGGGCCGGTCAACCACCTTGCGCGGCGGGGCAGTTCCGGTGACCGAGGGGGAGTGGCTGCCTCTGGAGGACGGTGTCGAGGTCTACTTCGCCAAGGGCGGCACGTACCGCACCGGCGACCACTGGATCGTCCCCGCCCGTACGGCCACGGGCAGCGTGGAGTGGCCGGTGGACCAGGCGCGCCGCCCGCTGCTCCAGGGCCCGGCCGGTATCGCCCGCCACTTCGCGCCGCTCGCCCTGGTGAAGGGCGAGGGGGAGGCGCTGGATCTGAGGCTCGCCTTCGGCCCGCTCGCCAGCAGTATTCCGGCGGCGGACGAGGCGACGCTCGCGGCGGAGACCCGGGCGCGACAGGAGGAACAGGCGGCCGAGGCCGACCCCTCCGGCGGGCGGTCGCAGACCACCGCCGAGGCGGAGGCGGCCGTGGAAGGAGACAAGTAATGGCGAAGCCCCTGACCGCGTCCAAGCTGGTGGAGATCCTGCGCGCCGAGGGCCTCACGGTCCACGAGGTGCGCAACTGGCGCCGCCACAACCGCAATTCGAAGGGCCCCTGGGGTCCGATGAACGGCGTGATGATCCACCACACCGTCACGTCCGGCACCGCCGCCTCCGTCGACATCTGCTACGACGGCTACTCGGGCCTGCCCGGACCCCTGTGCCACGGAGTCATCGACAAGAAGGGCCAGGTCCACCTCGTCGGCAACGGCCGCGCCAACCACGCGGGCCTCGGCGACGGCGACGTCCTGCGCGCGGTGATCAACGAGTCGAAGCTGCCCGCCGACAACGAGGCCGACACCGACGGTAACCGCCACTTCTACGGCTTCGAGTGCATCAACCTCGGCAACGGCAAGGACCCCTGGCCCGAGGCCCAGAAGGAGGCCATCGAGAAGGTCTCCGCCGCGATCTGCCGCGCCCACGGCTGGACCGAGCGCTCCGTCATCGGCCACAAGGAGTGGCAGCCCGGCAAGCAGGACCCGCGCGGCTTCACGATGGACGGCATGCGCAAGCGCATAGCCGAACGGCTGCGCGGCAAGGGCGACAGCGGCAAGCCCGCCCCCGACCCGAAGCCCGCGCCCAAGCCCTCGTACGAGCCCTTCCCGGGCGGTGGCTTCTTCCACATCGGCCAGAAGTCCGCCGTCATCACGGCCATGGGCCGCCGCCTCGTCGCCGAGGGATGCGGTCGCTACGAGAGCGGCCCCAGCCCCGACTGGACCGAGGCCGACCGCAAGTCGTACGCGGCCTGGCAGCAGAAGCGGGGCTTCAAGGGCAAGGACGCGGACGGCATCCCGGGCAAGGTCACGTGGGACGCGCTGAAGGTGCCCAGGTCGGGCGACTGACCGGCGGCCCGCCGCCGCGCCGGGGCCGCGAACGAGCCGCGGACCCGGCCGGGGATCAGCCGCCGGTCACCTTCGGCGCCCACGCGCACGCCTCGACCGCCGCCGCCAGTACAGCCCGATCGGTGGCGGTGAGGGCGTACGGGCTCGGCGTGCCGGACGGCGCGTCCAGGTGCGGTCGGACCCGGTCGGCGTCGGCGGCGGTGAGGGTGGAGAGCGGCTTCATCAGCAGGTTGAGCGGGTGCTCCAGGTCCTGGACGATCGTCGAGTAGAAGTCCGTCGTCGAGTTCCTCGTGGAAAGCGCGAGCATGCCCTCGTACACCGCCAGCCGTCCGTACGGCGACGACGCGAACTTCCCGACGGCGCGCGGGAGCGCCAGATCGTCGTCCTTGCTGTCGGGCCCCGCCTGCACCAGGAAGGGCGGGGCCGGGGAGCGTTCGAGGGTGGCGATGTCGTAGTGGTAGTTGACGTTGCCGCCCTCCGCCACCAGGAGGTTCCACGGAGCCACCGGGTTGAGCCGGAAGAACGTACGCGGTGACGAGTGCCAGCCGTCGTGCAGTCCCCGGAGACGGCCGCCGATGACCTGCCAGCGGTACAGGCCCTTGTCGTAGCCGGCCGTGACGATGGAGTCCTCGGTGAAGGTGATCGCGTTGATCGAGCCGTGCCGCAGGGACTCCACGACAATGTCGTGCATCGGCTGCAGTCTGCTGTCGGTGACGAGGATCCGGGTGTCGTCGGCGAAGGCGATCCGGGTGCCGGTGGCGTCGACGGCGAACAGGTCGGCACGCCGGAGGCCGAACTCCCGCAGATTGAGCTGTTCCTGCTCGCCGTCCGCGAGGGCGAAGGCGACGCCGTTCAGCTTCGTGCCCATCACGAAACCCGTCGCCGTCGCCTCCACCACCGCGTCCAACAGGCCACTGCCCTGGGCCAGTACGGCCTCCCGGCCGGGCGTGTACTCGACGACCTCCGTGTCCCCGCGGTAGCCCCCGCTGTCGAACTCCCGCCGGGCCACGACCGTTTCGCTGTCGATGGCGCACAGCGACCAGTGCTGCGCGGGCCCCTCGTACAGCGTCGACCGCACCCCCGTCCGGTCGACGGTGACGACGCGCGAGGTGTGCGCGTCGCGGCCCTTGAGATCGAGCGCCACGACCGGATGCCGCACGGAGAAGCCCACCGGACTGGCGAAGCCCAGCGTGTCGGACAGCCTGTGGGTCGTACGGTCGAACAACTCCGCCCCGAGCCTGGTCGCCTCCCTGTGCGGGAGCCCGGTGAGCACGTCCGCCAGACGGGCGTCGGCGTCGGACGGCGGGTCCCACTTGCGGCGTTTCAGATGGGCCGCCGCGCCCACGGCCTGGGGCAGTGGCAGGGAGAGGATCAGCCACCACAGGGTGCGCCAGTCGCCCTTGCGCGCCATCTTGCGCGCCATTCCGATCGGATCCGGACCACCGTCGATGCGCGGGATCACCGTGTGCCGCCTCCCCGTTGGTGAGCTTCCACCCCTGATCACCGTCCAGACCCATTTTGTCGCAGGTGTCACGGCGAGAGCCAGCGTGTTGTCACGTGGGGAACGTGGAGAACCAGCACGTTGTCAGGTGGAGGACCGACAGGTTGTCAGGTGGAGAACCAGCCGCCCGGCTTGATGTCCACCCCGAGCCTGCGCAGCGTCGCGTCCTTCAGCCGCGGGTCGAAGTCGCCCAGGGCGTTGGCCGCACGGACCTGTACGGAGCGGCCAGCCTCCGGTGACTCGGCCAGCTCCCGCAGCAGCCGCAGCCCCTCCTCACGGTCCACGTCCGCCAGGGCGTGTGCGGCGACCACGCGGACCTCGCCGGCCGACTCGACGGCGTACGACCGCAGAAGAGGCAGCCCCGCCTCCCGGTTGCGGCCGGCGAGCAGCGCGGCGGCCCGGATGCGCGGACCGTCGTCCCAGCCCGGCTCCCGGGCGAGCGCGGCCAACCGGGCCTCCCCGTCGGCCGGTTCGTAGTGGGCGAGCTCAAGTGCCGCGCGCAGCCGGTGCGGGGGCTCCTGGCCGGCGGCGCGGGCGATGGTGTCCAGTGCGCGAGTCCCCTCCGCGTGGTCGTGCTGCGCGAGAAGCACCGCGGCGTCGCAGCCGTAGCGGCCGTGCAGGGCGCCGTCGGCGAAGTCGCGCAGGAGGAGCGTGCCCGCGTCGGGCAGGTAGCGGGCGAGGCGGTGCGCCGCCTCGACGCGGTAGCCGGCGTCGACCCGTTCGTCGCGGGCGATGCGCTCCAGGAGCAGCGTCGCCTCGGTCCGGGTCCGGTCGCCCTCCTCGGCCGACGAGGCGAGCGCGTCGGCCGCGTACACCCGGCTGTCCGCGAAGAACCGCCCGTCGGCGGCGAACCGCCGCAGCCAGTCGGTCCCGGCCGTCGGGTCGTGGGCGCACAGCGCGATGGCCGCGTCGACCTTGGCCACGTCGGGACAGCGCGGGTCCGCGACCAGGGCGCGCAGCCGGGACGTACCCGCGGCGGTGTCGTGGTCGGCCAGCCGGGCGGCGGCCACGGCGCAGTGGCGGGACGGCGCGTCGTCCGCGAACCGGGCGAGCAGTTCCGTGCCCGCCTCCCGGTCGATGTGGGCCAGGTACCACGCCGAGGCGATCCGCAGGTCCAGGGGGTACGAGCCGTCGTGCGCGAAGGTCCGCAGCAGGTCCGTGCCGCGCGGGTCGTGACCGGCCAGGGCCCCGGCGGCGTTGATCCGGTCCACGGGCACGGAGCGGGGATCAGTCGCCATGTCGTACAGCCGGCGCTGCTGCTGCGGCAGATGCGCGAGCGAGGAGTGGGTCCCGCGCCAGTTCCGGACGACCGGGGCCGTATCGGGCTCCTGCTCGTCGGTGCGGCGCCACAGCAGTTCGAGGATCCGGCCGCGGGTGTCCTCGTCGCACATGCCCTCCGCCAGCAGCGACGCCGCCTGCTCGACGCGTTCGGGATCGGCGGCCAGCTCGCTCGTGATCGCGCGCCGCACGTCGGGCGGATGACGGTCGAAGGCGAACAGCGCGGCGACCCGGGTGTCGGCGTCGGCGAGGGCGTCGCCCCAGGTGGCGGGATCGGTGCCGTAGCGGTCCCGGAGGTGCTCCGAGGCCAGGTACTCGGCGAACGTGCGGTGCAGGAAACGGGGATGAGCCGTATGGACGTCGACGATCACCCCGGTTGCTTCGAGCAGCGCGGTCACCGCCCGACGCCGGTACGGGTCGCCGTCGGCGGGTTCGACGGGGTCGGCCGGATCGGCCAGCAGTCCCGTGGCGGCGCCGACGATCGGTGTGCCGTGCCGCAGATACGTGTCGGCGAGGTCGCCGAGGAAGCCGCGCAGCGCGACGGTGACGGCGGCGTGCCGCGAGGCCTCCCGCGCGTGCCGCTCGCGCAGCCTGCCCAGCAACTCCTCGATCCGGTCCCGAAGATGGGGTTCGTACGGGCTCTGCCGCTGCGGGAAGCGGCCGAGGAACTCCGCCACGGCGCGGGCGTACAGGTCGACCCTGCGGCTCTGCACGCGCGGTTCGCCGCCCGGGTCGAAGTACTGGCCGACCGCGAGATGCGCGAGCAGGGGCAGCCGCACCAGGTCGAGCATGCCGTTGCCCCGTACGTACGCCAGGAACTCCGCCGCCCGCGCCGCTGCCCGCTCGTGGACCTCGGGGTCCAACAGCCGTTCGGGTCCGCCCGTCTGATGGGCCATCACGAATCGGCGCAGCTGCTCGACGGTGAACGGCTGCAGCCGGAACTCCGTGGCTCCGGCGCCGGCCAGGCCGCGCCAGGCGCTGTCGTGCAGGCTGCGCGCGGACAGCAGCAGACGGCGTTCCATGCCGGGCCCGCTCGCGCTCTCCCGGGCCGCGGCGAGCAGGACCTCCATGACCTGCCGCCAGTCCTCGGGCCCGGTCACCTCGTCGAGTGCGTCCACCATGACCAGCACCCGCGCGCCCGGCACCGGCGGCCCCGCGTCCAGCAACGCCCGCGCCCCCGGCCCCGCGGCCGACGCGATCGAGTCGTGCCCCACGAGCTCGCGCGCGGCGATCCGCAGCGGGAGCAGCGGCCCGAACGGCGCCCCGTCCGGTCCGTCGGCCCGCGTCGCGCCCCGCCACCACCGCCAGGCCGTGGCCTCCACGTACTCCAGCAGGCTGGACTTGCCGACCCCCGCCTCCCCGGTGACGACGATGTGGCGGACCGTCGGATCGGTGAGGAGCCGCTCGACGGACACCGGCTGCCCGGTGACCCGGAGAGGCCCGGCCGGGGCCTGGGCGTCCCGGTCGGCGGTGGTGTCGAGCCGCTGCTGGGTGTAGACGCGGGAGAGTTCGCCGGGCTCGGCGGCCCGGTAGGTGAGACCGCCCCGGTCCCGTACCTCGTCGGGCGCGGGAGCGGCGGCGAGCAACTCGGGCGGCAGCAGCGGACGGTGGCGCCGGCCCCAGGGCCATCGCGTGCTGCCCGGCACCTTCGGCGGGGTGCTCCGTGGACCGTCCGTGCCCTGGGGCCGAGCGCCGTCACCGGAGTCGGCCCGCCCCGGATCCCGCTCCGGCCGCTCGATCCGCCCGTACGCCCACGCGCCGGCTCCACCGGCCCACCGGATCCACTCCGCCAGCAGCGGATCGTCCGCGAACGTCCGCGCGGGCACGGCCCGCAGCTCGGCGACGGGTCCGGAACCGCCACCGGCGTCGGCGGTGACGAGTCCCACTAGCCGGTCCCCGGCGAACAGCGCGGCCCCCGACATCCCCGCCCAGCCGCTGCCGGGTGTCGGCCGCGCGAGCGCGCCGGTCGTGATGACCCAGTGCCCGGACCGCACCCCCGACAACGGGTGCACCACCCCGCCGAACTGCCGGGACTCGCGGACCCTGTCCACCACATCGTGGTCGGGGAAGCCGACGGCGGTGACCTCGACCGGGTCGGCGGAGACGAGATCGGCCCAGTACGTCGTCGCCCACCCGGCCGACGGTGTCGCCTGGTCGGCGTCCTCGGTGACCAGCAACAGCGCCACATCGCACTCTGGCCGCCACCACACCGTCACCGCGTCCCGGAACGGCCGCCCCGCCGAGGCGTCCGCCAACGCCCGTACCCGGCACGGCTCGCGGCCGTCGGCCAGCGCGTCCAGCGCCGCCGGGGACAGGGAGCGGCGAGGCGGTGGGGCACCGGGAGCGGCCTCGCCGACAGGTGCCGTGCCCTCGGCCGCGTGCCACACCGTGAGTACGAGCTGCGGCGTGACGAACCAGCCCGAACCCACCACGCCGGCCCGGGGGTTGAACACCTCCGCGACACGCTGAGCGGTCAACGGCACGTCCAGGTCCTCCTCAGCGCGGCTCGCCGTCGACGTCGGCGGTCACGCGCACGGGGCCTTCCCCGCCCGCCGCCACCGGGTTGAGCGTGAGGGAAAGCCGGTGCGTCGTCTCCGACGCGGCCCTTCCCGCCGCCCCGAACGACACCACTCCGAAGCTCAGTCCGCCGCTGCCCGAACCCTCGCGCGTGATGGCGAGCGCCAACTCGACGTCCACCTGCCCGAGTTCGAACTGCAGCGGCTCACCGCTGCCGCGCGCCATCGCGGCCGTCAACTCGGCACGCAACGCCTCGATCGTCTCGGCAAGACCACCGGCAACAGCCCCGCTCTCACTGCCCATCGGACGACCCCCGTGACTTCGCTGCGGCACCGTGAACACCGTCCATGATGACACCCGCGTCTCCCGACGCCCCTTGCCAGGGCGGCGAACCGGAGCCCGCCGGGCGGGCGCTACGCGGAGTCGGCGTTCGAGGGCGGATACGGCGGCCGAGCCGGAATCGCCGCCGAGGGGGACGGCAACGGCGGCAGCGCCGTCTCATGCAGCCACGACCGGAACAGGTCGTCCAACGGCTCGGTCGCGAACCGGGCCACATGCGTCGTGAAGGCCGCCGTGGTGACCGTGCCACCCCGGTGCACCGACGCCCACCCGCGCAGCATCCGGAAGAACGCGTCGTCCCCCAGCGCACACCGCACCGCGTGCAGCAGCAGCCCGCCACGCTCGTAGAGCCGGTCGTCGAACATCAGCTTGCGGCCCGGGTCGGACAGTCTGAGGTCCTGCGGCAGCGCGGACAGCTTGCGGTGCGCGAGGCTGGCGAGGGCTTGGGCGTTGCGCCCGCCGGACCTCTCCGACCACAGCCACTCCGCGTACTTCGCGAACCCCTCGTTCAGCCAGATGTGCCGCCAGTCGGCGATGCTCACACTGTTGCCGAACCACTGGTGGGCCAGCTCGTGCGCGACCAGCCGCTCCGAACTCCGGGCCCCGTCCACGTGGTTGGCGCCGAACAGGGAGAGCCCCTGCGCCTCCACCGGGACGTCCAGCTCCTCCTCGGTGACGACCACCGCGTACTCACCGAACGGGTACGGGCCGAAGAGCTCCTCGAAGAGCTGCATCATCGAAGGCTGCCGCGCGAAGTCCCGGGAGAACTCGGTGAGCAGGTGCGGCGGAATGTGCCCGGCCTGCGGGACACCGCCGAGACCCGGATCGCCGAGCAGCACGGTCTGGTACTTCCCGACGGACAGCCCGACCAGATAGCTGGACGTGGGCGCCGACTGCTCGTACACCCATGTCGTGGTGGACGCCTTCGTCGTACGGGTCAGCAGCCGGCCGCCCGCCACCACCGAGTACGCCGACGGCGTGGTGATCGAGATCTGGTACGAGGCCTTGTCCGCGGGCCGGTCGTTGCACGGGTACCAGGACGGCGCCCCGACCGGCTGGCTGGCCACCAGCGCCCCGTCCTCCAGCTCCTCCCAGCCGAGCCCGCCCCACGGGCTGCGCACCGGCTTGGGGTTCCCCGACCAGTGCACCTCCACGGTGAACGCGGCACCGGCCCGGACCGGCTTCGGCGGGCGGATCCGCAGCCTGCCGCCGCGGTGCGTGTAGTGCGTCGCCCGCCCGTCGACCCGGACCCGGCCGATCCGGAAGTCGGCCAGGTTCAGCTGGAACTCGGCGACCGGCGAGCGCCCCGCTATGGCGTTCAGGCGGGCGGTGCCGGACAGCCGGTTGGGTCCCGGACGGTAGTCCAGGGCGAGTTCGTACCGATGCACCCGGTAACGGGGATCACCGTTCGCCGGGAAGTACGGATCCGCTCCCACTGTCTGCTGAACCACTGAAGTGTCTGCTCCCTGCGCTGTGCTCGTACGGCGTGCCGGACTCCCCTCCCCGGGCGCCGTACGGGCCGCGCCTAGGGACGCCATGCCTCGATCGGGTTGCCCAGCCAACGGGTGTCGTCGGGAACGGATTCCGCCGCCATGACGAGGGACGCGGGTCCCAGTGTGCTGCGCGCCCCGACGGTGCTGCCGGGCAGAACGATTCCGCCCGGGCCCAGGGTGGCGCCCTCACGGAGGACCACAGTATCCGTCCGCAAGATCCGGTCGTGGAAGAGGTGGGTCTGCAGCACACAGCCACGGTTCACCGTCGCCGCGTCCTGAAGCGTCACCAGGTCCGTCTCGGGCAGCCAGTAGCTCTCCACCCAGACACCCTTGCCGATATGGGCGCCCAGGCCGCGGAGCCACAGGTTCATGACGGGAGTACCCGGCACGGACCCGGCCAACCACGGCACGGCGACGACCTCGACGAAGGTGTCGGCCAGCTCGTTGCGCCACACGAAACCGCTCCACAGCGGGTGCTCACCGGTCCGGTGCCGGCCCACGAGCAGCCACTTGGCGATCACGGACAGCAGCCCCGCGGCGGCCCCGGCGCCCAGCAGCACGATCCCGGCGAGCGCCCACGCCCATACCCCGAGCGCGCTCAGCGCGGCGATCGTCAGCACGGCCAGCGCGGCCGAGCAGAAGACGGGCACGATCCGGCACAGCTCGACAAGCCCGCGCGCCCACAGCAGCCGCGCCGGAGGGTCGTACGTACGGCTCTGGTCGCCGCCCTGCGTCGAGCGGGGCAGCTTGACCGGCGGCAGCCCCAGGTAGGAGCTGCCCTTCTTGGCCTTCTTCGGCGTCGCGGACAGCACCCCGACCAGGCCGCCGTCCGGCACGGAACGGCCCGGCGCGGTCATCCCGGAGTTCCCGAGGAAGGCGCGGCGCCCGATCTCCGCCCGCCCGATCCGCATCCAGCCGCCCCCGAGCTCGTACGGCGCGGTCAGTGTGTCGTCGGCCAGGAACGCGCCCTCGCCGACCGTCGTCAGGCTCGGCAGCGCGAGCACCGTCGACACCTCCGCGCCCCGCCCGATCCGCATGCCGAGGAGCCGCAGCCAGACGGGCGTGGCCAGCCCGGCGTACAGCGGGAACAGCGTGTCGCGGGAGCGGTCCATCAGCTGCGTGACCGTCCAGGCCTGCCAGCCGATCCTGCTGTGCGTCGGATGCGTACCGGGCCGCAGCCCGAGACTGAGCAGCCGCACGTTGACCAGCAGGATCAGTGCGTACGTGAGACCGAAGGCCAGCGTCGCCGGCACCAGCGCGACCGCGGCACCCCGCAGCGCCTCGCCGAGCCCGGCGTCCGGCGAGACGAAGACGCTCGCCACGAGCACCGCGGCCAGGCCCGCGACCAGCGGCAACGCGGAGAGCGCGAAGCCGGTCGCGCCGTACATCACGCGCCAGTACGTGCCCCGCTGCGGGCGCTCCTTGGGCCAGTCCCGCTTGGCCTTGCCGAGCTTGGTGGCGGGCGCTCCGGCCCACCGCTGACTGGTGGGGATGTGTCCGGCCACGGCCGAACCGGGGGCCACCTCGGACCGCTTGCCCACCCGGGCGCCCGGGAAGAGGATGCTGCGGGTGCCGACCACGGCGTGCGCACCGACCTTGACCGGGCCGATCTCCAGCCGGTCGCCGTCCAGCCAGTGCCCCGAGAGGTCCACCTCGGACTCCACGGCGGCGCCCCGGCCGAGCTTGAGCATGCCGGTCACCGGCGGCAGCGAGTGCAGATCCACGTCGGAGCCGACCTTGGCGCCGAGCGCACGCGCGTACCGCTCCAGCCACGACCCCGTCAGCGAGGTCGCCCCGCTGAACTCGGCCAGCCGCTCGGCCGTCCACAGCCGCAGATGCACGCTCCCGCCCCGCGGATACCGCCCGGGCTTCAGACCGCGCAGCAGCAGCCGCGCACCGCCGGCCGCGATCGCGAGCCGTCCCGGTGGGCTGAAGAGCAGTCCGGCCCCCGCCGCGACGACCCACCACGAGGCGGTCGGCACCCACGGATACGGACCGAACCAGTGCAGTACGTTGCCCAGCGCGGCCAGCGCCACGGTCCAACGCAGGCCGAGCAGGGTGAACAGCGGGACGAGCGCCAGCAGTTGGACGACCTTGGCGCGCAGGGGCACCGGCGCGATCACGCGGGCGGCGCTGTCGCCCTGCGAGGACTTCTCCAGATGCCGGGCCAGCTTGCGCAGCACGGGCTGCTGGTAGATGTCGACCACGGCCGCGCTCGGGTAGCGGGTGCGCAGCCGGGTGGTGAGCTGGGCGGCGGCGAGACTGCTGCCGCCGATCGCGAAGAAGTCGTCCCGCGCCGAACCGACCGGGATGCCGAGCACTTCGCTCCACTGCTCGGCGAGCCAGGCCTCGGTGCCGTACAGCTGCTCGGTGGGTCCGCCGGTCTCCAGGCCCTCCAGGGGCCACGGGAGGGCGTTCCGGTCGACCTTGCCCGAGGTGCGGGTCGGCAGGTCGGCGACCGGCGCGAGCAGCGGGACCAGGGCGGCGGGCAGCTCGGCGCGCAGCTTCTCGACGGCCGTCGCGTGGTCCCAGCCGTCCTGGGTGACCACATAGCCGACGAGCAGCTGGTTGCCGCTGCGGGCGGTACGGACGGCGGCAGCGGCACCCGCGACCCCGGGCAGTCCCTGGAGTGCGGTGTCCACCTCGCCCAGTTCGATGCGACGGCCGCCGAGCTTGATCTGCTCGTCGGCCCGGCCCAGGAAGATCAGCCCCTCCGGTTCGGCCTTGACCAGGTCACCGCTGCGGTAGGCGCGCTCCCAGCCGAGCGATTCCAGCGGGGCGTACTTCTCGGCGTCCTTCTCGGGGTCGAGATAGCGGGCCAGGCCCACCCCGCCGATGACGAGCTGACCGCTGCCGCCCATGGGCACCGGCTCGCCGGACTCGTCGACGACGGCCAGCTCCCAGCCGTTGAGCGGCAGCCCGATACGGATCGGCTCCTCGCCGGTCATCAGGGACGCGCAGGCGACGACGGTGGCCTCGGTCGGCCCGTACGTGTTCCAGACCTCTCGGCCCTCGGTGACCAGCCGCTGCACCAGCTCGGGCGGGCAGGCCTCACCGCCGAAGATCAGCAGCCGGACCTCGTTGAGAGCCTCCGGCTCCCACAGGGAGGCCAGCGTGGGCACGGTGGAGACGACGGTGATCTCCTGCTCGACCAGCCAGGACCCCAGATCGGCGCCGCTGCGCACCTGGGAGCGCGGCACGGGCACCAGACAGGCCCCATAACGCCAGGCCAGCCACATCTCCTCGCAGGACGCGTCGAAGGCGACGGAGAGGCCCGCCATGACCCTGTCACCCGGACCGATCGGGTCGTCGGTCAGGAACAGCTCGGCCTCGGCGTCCACGAAGGCGGCGGCGCTGCGGTGGCTGACGGCCACGCCCTTGGGCTTCCCGGTCGAACCGGAGGTGAAGATGATCCAGGCGTCGTGCTCGACCCCGGGCCGCGCGGCAGGCGTCTCGCTGCGCCCCTCGACGGTCAGCTCGTGCCCGGCGCCGACGACGGCCCGCACCCCGGCCTCGCCGAAGACCAGCTCGGCCCGCTCGTCCGGGTCCTCGGCGTCCACCGGCACATAGGCGGCGCCCGCCGCGAGGACGGCCAGGATCGCCACGTACAGCTCGTTGGTCCCGGACGGGACCCGGACACCCACGCGGTCCCCGAGGCCCACCCCGGCGGCGCTCAGCCGCCTCCTCAGGGCCTCGACCTCTATGGCCAGGGCGCGGTAGCTCAGGCAGCGGTGACCGTCGTCCAGCGCGGGCTCGTCGGGGTAGGCCCGTACGGACGCGTCGAGGATGTCGACGAGGGTGCGGGGCGAGGCGGCGGAAGCGGCGGTGAAGCGGGCCGGGTCGCCGAACTCCGCGCGCACCTCTTCGTCGAACAGCGCTAGTGCGGGTCCTTGCTCGAGGGCTGCCATCGGGTCCTCACGTGTCGTTCCCGGGACGTCCGGGGGAGCCGTCGGGCCCGCAGGTATGCCTGGGGATATTCCGGTCAGCTCCAAACAAGCGTGTAATTTTAGTACGACGCTAGCCCCGGACCTGCGGCTCAGCCATGTGAGGAGGCCCCAGGAGGGGCTGGAGAGCGCTTACCCCAACGCTCTGACGTGGGGGTATGTCATCCTGACGAGATCTGCCCCACACATGGCCGTAACACCGTCGAGCCAGGGGGCGTAGACAACGAGTGAGGGCCGCGACCAGTTGGTCGCGGCCCTCACTCATCTCGTGTGTCCGAGGGGGGACTTGAACCCCCACGCCCGATAAAGGGCACTAGCACCTCAAGCTAGCGCGTCTGCCATTCCGCCACCCGGACAAGGTGTCTGTCGCGCGGGTTTCCCCTGCGGCGACGGAGGAAACATTACCAGGCTTTCGAGGGCCCCCGATCACGGGTGGGCGGGCGTGAACGACGTGTGACGGGCCTGGTCCGCCCTTGGGGTGGGCAGGGTCGGAGAGGGAGGATGGGGAGACCGCCGACGGGAACACCGCCGGCAGGCAGCGTGGGAGGAAGCAGCGTGAGTGAGCCGGACACGACCAGGAACGTCACGGGTGAGGACGAGGTCGTCGACCTCTGCCGCGAGCTGATCCAGATCGACACCAGCAACTACGGCGACCACTCGGGCCCGGGTGAGCGCAAGGCCGCCGAGTACGTCGCGGAGAAGCTCGCCGAGGTGGGACTCGAACCGCAGATCTTCGAGTCGCACCAGGGCCGCGCCTCCACGGTGGTGAGGATCGAGGGGGAGGACCGCTCGCGGCCCGGGCTGCTCATCCACGGCCACACCGACGTCGTACCGGCCAACGCGGCGGACTGGACGCACCACCCGTTCTCCGGCGAGATCGCCGACGGCTGTGTGTGGGGCCGCGGCGCGGTCGACATGAAGGACATGGACGCGATGACCCTCGCGGTCGTACGCGACCGGATGCGCAGCGGTCGCAAGCCGCCCCGGGACCTCGTGCTGGCCTTCCTGGCGGACGAGGAGGCGGGCGGCAAGTTCGGCGCCAAGCACCTCGTCACCAAGCACCCGGACCTCTTCGAGGGCGTGACCGAGGCGATCGGCGAGGTCGGCGGGTTCTCCTTCACGGTCAACGAGAACCTGCGGCTGTATCTCGTCGAGACCGCCCAGAAGGGTATGCACTGGATGAAGCTGACCGTGGACGGCACCGCCGGACACGGTTCGATGATCCACAAGGACAACGCGATCACCGAGCTGTCGGAGGCCGTCGGACGGCTCGGCCGGCACAAGTTCCCGGTGCGTGTGACGAAGACACTGCGGCACTTCCTCGACGAACTGGGCGACGCGCTGGGCACCGAGCTCGACCCGGAGAACATGGACGCGACGCTCGCCAAGCTCGGCGGTATCGCCAAGCTCATCGGCGCCTCGCTCCAGAACACCGCCAACCCGACCCAGCTGGGCGCCGGTTACAAGGTGAACGTGATCCCGGGCCAGGCGACCGCGCACGTCGACGCCCGCTATCTGCCGGGCTACGAGGAGGAGTTCCTCGCCGACCTGGACCGGATTCTCGGCCCGAACGTGAAGCGCGAGGACGTGCACGCCGACAAGGCGCTGGAGACGACCTTCGACGGCGCCATCGTGGACGCCATGCAGACCGCGCTGTCCGCCGAGGACCCGATCGCCCGGGCCGTCCCGTACATGCTCTCCGCGGGCACCGACGCCAAGTCCTTCGACGACCTCGGCATCCGCTGCTTCGGCTTCGCCCCGCTGAAGCTGCCGCCGGAGCTGGACTTCGCCGGGATGTTCCACGGTGTCGACGAGCGGGTCCCGGTCGACGCCCTCAAGTTCGGGGTGCGGGTGCTCGACCGCTTCATCGAGGCGTCCTGAACCGCCGCTGCCGTGAAGCGTCCTGAATTAACCCGCTGAAACGACACTCCAATAATCGCCAGCGCGTACGGAGTCGACTGAGAAGAGTGAATGGGCTCATAAGCTCGTAGCCCTATTACTCCCTCCTCGTTACAGGTGATGCGATCCGCGGCTGGGATCGCATTGCCAACAAGGAGGAATAATGATCAAGAAGATCGTCGCCGCTGCTGCTGCCACTGGTGGCATCGTTCTCGCCGGTGCGGGTATCGCGGCTGCCGACTCCGGTGCTCAGGGTGCTGCCGTGCACTCTCCCGGTGTGCTCTCGGGCAACGTCATCCAGGCGCCCATCCACGTGCCGGTGAACGTCTGCGGCAACACGGTCTCCGTGATCGGGCTGCTGAACCCTGCCTTCGGCAACACCTGCACCAACGTCTGACGTTGTGCCCACCTCATGAGGGCCTGCACCCCATGAAGGCCTGAAAACCCATGAGGGTCTGAGTCCGCGGCCCCGGAGCGCACGCCATGCGCTCCGGGGCCGCCGACATTCCGTGTCCAGCATTCCGCAATTCCGCGCCCGCGCATCCCGGCGCGTGCGCGTTCCTGAAGCCGCACGGCTTACAAGGATCACAAGGCAGGGAAAAGCTATGCGACAGGTCACCCGCAAAGGCCTGATGACGGTGGCGGCGGCGACCGGCGTCCTCGCCGCCACCGGCGGTTACGCGCAGGCCGACTCGGGGGCGCACGGCAGCGCCTCGGACTCCCCGGGCGTGCTCTCGGGCAACTCGGTGCAGGCGCCGGTGCACGCGCCGGTGAACGTCTGCGGCAACACCGTGAACGTGGTCGGGGTGCTCAACCCGGCGGTGGGGAACAAGTGCTCCAACAAGGGCGGCGGCTCCGGTCACCACCACTCCGGCGGCGGATCGCACGCCGGATCGCACGCCGGGGGGCACACGAGCAACTCACCCGGCGTGGGCTCGGGCAACCACGTCCAGGTTCCGGTGGACGTGCCGGTCAACGTCTGCGGCAACAGCGTCTCCGTCGGGGGTGTCGGCAACGCGGCCACGGGCAACGACTGCTCGAACACCGGCCGCGGGCACGGCTCGACGCCTCCCGGGTACGGCGAGCCCAACCCTCCGGGAAAGCCCGGTCAGCCGGGTGACCCCGGGGACCCGGGTCAGCCGGGCAAGCCAGGGGAGCCCGGTAAGCCGGGACAGCCCGGGGGCCCGGGCGACCCGGGTCGGCCCGGTGGACCCGACGGCCACGGTGGACCGGGCCGGTCCGGTGGCGTGGACCTGGGCTCCGCGAACCCGAACGACCCCAACGCCCAGGCCGTCTCGCAGCCCAAGGGCTCCGAGCAGCTGGCGCAGACCGGCAGTGAGCTGCCGCTCGGTCTCGCGCTGCCGGTGGGCGCGGGCGCGCTGCTGGTGGGCGCCGTGCTCTACCGCAAGGCGCGCGCCTCCGCGTGAGACGACGCCATGACACGGCAAACGGTGCCACGGCACCGGACAAACGGTGTCATGGCACTACAAAAGCCCCCAGGGGCAGGTGAACACGCCCCCGCGGGGTCGACGGAGCGGGCCCCGCACGCGCGGGGCCCGCTCCGTTTCAGCCGTCCCTCGTCACCACGTGGCACGCACCTGGCGGATGATCCGCCGGCGCAACCGCACTCTGCGGCTGCCGTCCGGGTGGAGGCTGAGGCGGTCCAACTCCCAGTGTCCGTACTCGGCATGGTCCGTCAGCAGGCGTGTCGTTTCCTTGCGGGAGACCCCGCGCGGCACGTACACGTCGACAAATTCGTATTCCGGCATCGCATCTATTGTGCGTGTGGAGGCCGTGTACGGATAGCGTCTGCACTATGTCTGATGCTGCGCAGCCCACCGCTGCCGAGGTACGCGCCGCCGCCGAGGCGGTCAAGGCCGCGCTCGACCGTCACCTGGCGGCGGTCGAGCGCAGGACGGGTGAGGACGACCCGGCCGTCTACGAGGCGTTCAACGAGCTGGCCGCGGCCGCCGAGGAGTACGACGAGCTCCTCTACGACCGCTATGACGAGGTCACTCCCTTCGAGATCCCCGGCACCGAGGACGCGCTGCCGTACACCGGGCCGGAGGAGCCCAACGCGCTGAGCGTGCTGATCCGCCGGGACTACACGGTGGTGGAGCCGCAGCGGCTGCTGGCGCAGGCGCAGCGGGTGGAGGCCGTGGAGGAGTCCGGGGCCGCGGCCGCGGGCTTCGACGCCGCGTCCGGGACTGTGCACGGCGCCCTGGGCGTCCTCTTCGGGGAGTTCGAGCCCGACGAGATCGCCTCCCGGCACAAGGAGTTCGGTCTGGAGGAGGGCGACTCCACGCTGTGGGTCACCGCCGCGGACGAACCCGCCGAGGCCGGCGAGTGGCTGGAGGCGCCGTTCGACCACGCCGATCCGCATCAGGTGCTGTGCCGCTTCGACGTCAGCGCCGTCTTCGACGAGGAGGCCGGGGCGGACCTCGACGACGACATCGAGGACGCCGTGGAGCCGGAGCTCGACGAGGACGAGGACCTGGAGCCGCTCGACGCCGAGCGCTGAGGCTCCCGCCGGTTCGCACTGGTTCGTACCGGTCCGTACTGGTTCATACGGTGGCGGTCGTCGGGCGGGGAGCCCGGTGACCGCCACCGGTGTGTCCGGGGCCCGGCGGTCGCGCGCCGGGCCCCGGGACGGGCGTCAGCCGGCCGCCGGGACCTGGGCCCTGAGCAGGGCCGGCAGCCGGGTCGTACGCGGCTTCGCGGCGACCTCGGCCACCGCGCGCGGCAGAGCCTGATCCACGCCGTGGACCACCGAGAGGTGCTGCTCGGCGCGGCCGAAGGCGGTGTAGATCCAGGGCCGGGTGAGCGCCTGGGCGGCGTCCCCGGGCAGGACCACGACCGCGGCGGGCCAGCGGGCGCCGACCGCCTGGTGCGCGGTGAGCGCCCAGCCGTGCCGCACGGTCTGCTCCACCCGCTCCTTCGGTACGACGACGGGGGCGCCCACGCACTCCAGGTGCAGCCCGTCGGCGTCGGCCTTCACCACCTGGCCCGGGACCGTACGGCCCGGCGCGGGGGAGTACGCGATCCGGTCACCCGGGTCGAAGCCGCCGAAGCGGCCCGGGCCGGGGTTGAGCCGCTCCTTCAGCGCGGTGTTGAGCGCGCGCGTGCCCACCGCGCCGCCGTGGCCCGGGGTGATCACCTGGGTCTGCTCGGCCGGGATCCCGATGGCCCGCGGCACCGAGTCCGCGATCAGCTGCACGGTCCGGTGGACCGCCTCTCCCGCGTCGCGCACCGGGACGATCACGACCTCCTTGCCGGGGGCCGCCACCTGGTTCAGCTCGCCGATGCCGATGCCCGAGACCAGCTCGCCGATCGGGCCGGGGTCGGGGGTCCGTGAGGCGACCTGCGGGCAGGCGCGCGCGGCGAGCAGGTCAGCGAAGACCCGTCCGGGGCCCGCCGACCACAGCACCCCGGGGTCTCCGCTCAGCACGAGCCGGGCCCCGTCGGGCAGCGACTCCGCGAGCATCGCCGCGCTCTCCACGTCGAGCTGCGGCGCGTCGAGCACGATGAGGAGGTCGGTCCGCAGCATGCCGTCCGTGTCCCGCCCCGGGCCCTCGGCACCGGCGAGCAGTCCGGCGACGGTGGTCACGGTCTCATGGGTCCCGACATCGCCGGGCTGCCCGCCACCGGGACGCCCGGACGCACCGCCGTGTGTGCCGGCCGCGCCGCCGTCGTGCGTCCGGGCAGGGCTGCCCGGGCCGTCGTCGGTTCCGCGGCGCGGTCCGTTCGGTGCGCCCGTCTCGTCCTCCGCGCCGAAGCCGGGTGCCGACGACGGGTCTGAAGCCGAGGCCGCGCCTCGCCCCGCTCCCTCGGCGGAGGCCAGCAGCGCGGCGAAGCGGCGGCGGCCGTCCGGGGTGTGGGTGGTTGCGCACACCCGCAGGCCGAGGGACCGGGCGGTCGCGGCCAGGGCCGCCGGTTCCGCGCGGGACGCCTCGCCGCCGGTGTGCAGGACGAGGCCGTGACCCGCGACCGCGCGGATCAGCTCGGCGGCGGAGCCGGTCGCGGCCGACTCCCAGTCAGTGGCCGAACCGTCCTCCTTGGGCAGGGAGTTGACCACCCGGGCGAGACCGTCGGCGAGGCTCTCCTCGGCGAGCGCGTACCGCTCCAGACCGATGAGGACGCGGACCGGACGCGCCGCCTCGCCCTCTTCGCCCTCGGCCTCTTCTTCGGAGGGCGCGGGAGCCGGCGGCGCGCCCGGCTCGTCCAGCGCGTCCTGGAAGACCAGGGCGTCGCCCTCGGCGAGGGCGCTCTGCACGGCGGCATCGGGATCCGGCACCGATCGCTGGGCGAGCGCCGCGTGGAGCGCCTGGGCCTCCAGGGCCGTGTGCCCGGCGAGGGCCGCCTGCTCCAGGAGCCATACCGTGACCGCCCGGCCCCGCCGCTCGTCGTCGGGACCGCACTCCGCGCCGAGCAGCGCCCGGGCGAACCCGTCGGCCTGCTCGGGCCTGACCCCGGCCACGCGCAGCAACTGCCAGGGGTCCTCGCGCAGTTGCGTGTCCGCCCCCTCGCCGAGGACGGCGGCGACCTGCGCCGCCAACGCCTCCGGAGCGCCGCCCTCGACCAGCACGGCCCGAACGGTGTCGACGGCCTCGGAGGCCACCGGCGCGGGTGTGGCGGAGGGCATGGCCTGGGGCCGCCGCTCCGGCTCCGGCGCGGACCTGCGCGGTGCGGGCTCAGGCTCGGCGAAGACGCTCGCCGGGGGCTTCCCCCCGCTCTCCACCGCCCGTACGGCAGCGAGCAGATCGGCCGCCTTGCCGCTCAGGCGCGCCCCGGCCTGGACCGGCCCCTCCTTCTCCGCCTTCCGCCGCTCGATCCGCTCCCGGAACTCCCGCTGCGCGGCCAACTCGGCCTCGGCCTCGGACAGCTGGGCCGTGGTGTCGGCGGCGGCGGTGCCGTCACCGGAAGTGCCGTCCGCGGCGGGACCTTCCGACTCAGATTCCGGCTCCGACTCCGACGCCCCGCCTTCACCGCTGTCCGTGGCCGTGTCCGTCGCGTCCGTCGCGCCTGCGGCGGCTTCGTCGTCGGGGCCGGCAGGCGCGCGGCTTCCGTCCGCGGAACCTCCGTCGTCATCGGCCCCCGGTCCGGCCCCGGGCCCCCCGGGCTCCGGGCCGGTCACCGGCTCGGTTTCCTCCGCGGCAGCGGGATCCGTGGTCACAGCGTGCTCCAGTCGTGATCGGGATAGTGGTGCACCGGCGCTGACACATCGTCGAGCGCTCGGCAGATCTCGTCAGGAAGACTAAGGGTCTCCACTGACAACGCGGCCGTGAGCTGCAGCGCGTTGCGCGCGCCTATGATCGGGGCGGCCACGCCGGGCCGGTCGCGGACCCATGCGAGGGCCACCTGGAGCGGCGTCACGGCGAGGCCGTCCGCGGCCGTCGCCACCGCGTCCACGATGCTGCTCGCCGCGTCGTCCAGGTACGGCGCGACGAACGGCGCCAGCTGTTCCGACGCGCCCCGCGAGTCCGCGGGCGTCGCGTGCCGGTACTTGCCCGTCAGCACACCCCGGCCCAGGGGAGAGGACGGCAGCAGACCGATGCCCAGGTCCAGCGCCGCGGGCAGCACCTCGCGCTCGACACCGCGCTGCAGCAGCGAGTACTCCATCTGCGTACTGGCCAGCCGTGTGCGGATCCCGGGCGCCGCGAGCTGCCAGGTGGCCGCCTTGGCGAGCTGCCAGCCGCAGAAGTTGGAGACCCCGGCATAGCGCGCGCGACCGCTGCTGACAGCGATGTCGAGAGCCTGCAGGGTCTCCTCCAGCGGCGCCTCGGGGTCGAAGGCGTGGATCTGCCACAGGTCCACGTAGTCCGTGCCGAGCCGTGCCAGCGAGGCGTCGAGCGCGGACAGCAGATGCCCCCGCGAGCCGTCGAAGCGCCGGTCCGGATCGGGCACGCTCCCCGCCTTCGTCGAGATCACCAGATCCCGGCGGGGCACCAGCCCCTCCATGAGCTGCCCGAGGAGGTACTCGGCCTCCCCGTCCCCGTACACATCGGCCGTGTCGACGAGCGTCCCGCCCGCTTCCCAGAACCCCTTCAACAGGTCCGCGGCGTCGTGCTCGTCGGTGTCCCTGCCCCAGGTGAGGGTGCCGAGTCCGATGCGGGACACGCGAAGGCCGGTACGGCCGAGATGCCTCTGCTCCATGTGGGCTGAGATTACTGGCCAGAAGTCGGTGTGTGGGGCCCTGTGGACAACCAGGATCACGTGATCCCCAACCCGGTCCCTGCCACTGGGCCCACCGGCGCGCTAGGGTGCCGCACAAGGGACGTTACTGATCAGTAAGGGGAATCGGCCATGCAGCTCGGGATCAACCTCGGCTACTGGGGTGCCGGAATGGACGCGGACAACCTCGCCGTGGCCAAGGAGGCCGACCGGCTGGGCTACGCGGTCTGCTGGGCCGCCGAGGCGTACGGATCGGACGCGGCCACCGTGCTCACCTGGGTCGCCGCCCAGACCGAGCGCATCGACGTCGGCTCGGCCATCTTCCAGATCCCGGCCCGCCAGCCCGCGATGACCGCGATGACCGCCGCCACCCTCGACTCGCTCTCCGGCGGCCGCTTCCGCCTGGGCCTCGGCGTCTCCGGACCGCAGGTCTCCGAGGGCTGGTACGGCGTCAAGTTCGACAAGCCGCTGGCCCGCACCCGCGAGTACGTCGAGATCATCCGCAAGGCCATGACCCGCGAGCGCCTGTCGTACGAGGGCACGCACTGGACCCTCCCGCTGCCGGGCGGCCCCGGCAAGCCGCTCAAGCTGACCGTGCACCCGGAGCGCGAGCACATCCCGCTCTACATCGCCGCGATCGGCCCGAAGAACCTGGAGCAGACCGGCGAGATCGCCGACGGCGCCCTGCTGATCTTCCCGTCCGCCGACCACCTGGAGGACACCGCGATCAAGCACCTGCGCGCGGGCCGCGAGAAGGCCGGGCTGACGATGGACGGCTTCGACGTCTGCCCGACGCTGCCGCTGGCGCTCGGCGAGGACAAGGACGTACCGGCCCTGGCCGACATGTTCCGCCCGTACACCGCGCTCTACGTGGGCGGCATGGGCAGCCGCAAGCAGAACTTCTACAACCAGCTCGCGCAGCGCATGGGCTACGAGAAGGAGGCCGCCGAGATCCAGGACAAGTACCTGGCCGGCGACAAGGAGGGCGCGGCTGCCGCCATTCCGCAGCAGCTCATCGACCAGACCACGCTGCTCGGCTCCGTGGACCGCATCGCGGACCGGATGAAGGCCTACGCGGCCGCCGGGGTCACCACGCTCACGCTGGCCCCCGCGGGCTTCACGCTGGACGACCGGATCGCCTCGCTCCGGGCCGGTACCGACGCCCTGGAGCGGGCCGGACTCGCATAACACCGTCCACAGCGGGACGGGAGAGGTTCTGCGGCCGTGGTGGGGGCTCGGGGGGTCTTCCCCGCCACGGCCGTCACGGAGAACAACGCGCCACGGCCCGCTCGGTTACGCGCCTCTCATACCCCCCGCGTCCACCGTTCGGCGGAATTGTCCGACACAGGTGTTGCCGCGCCCCTGGCTGCCCATTTGACTCGTTCTTTGCGGAGTCCCGCACGGAGGTGGGAGCCCGCATGGAGGTGGCACACATGCTTTCGGCCAAGAGTCTTTTCCAGGAGATCGTCGACAACGACGAGTCGTTCCGGCTGTTCTGTTCCATCGCCGCCAGCGGGGAGACCCAGGGAGGCTGGGAGAACGCGCGGATCGCGGCCCTCGTCCCGGAGAGCGAGCGCGCCCTCGCACCCAAGATCACCCGGCACGGCGCCGACGAGGACAAGCACGGGCGGATCTTCAACGCGCTGATGAAGAAGCGGGGCGTCACACCCGTCGAGATCCCGCCCGAGACCGACTACACGATGCTCCTGGAGAAGAACGGCATCGGCCTCGCGCACGACAAGCTCAAGCGCGACGAGCCGCTCACCGTGCAGGACATCGTCACCTACCTCTCCCACAGCAGGGTCACCGAGCAGCGTGCGGCCGACCAGATGGTGATGCTGCGCAAGGACTTCGGTGACCACCCGGAGATCGGCAAGGCCGTGCGGATGATCTCCAACGACGAGGACAACCACCTTGCGTACTGCCACGAGGAACTGCTCCGCTACGCCGCCGCGGGCCACGGCCGGACCATCCAGCGGACCCTGCGCGAGTGCGCGCTCGCCGAGATCCGCATCTACCGGGACGTCAGCCTCGCCGTGATGGGCCACATGGGGCGCATCCTCGGCTGGCCGAAGCCCAAGGCGTCGGCGCTCGCTGCGGGCATCCACGCCATGTACCTGTACGAGCGGGTCCTCGGCTGGCGGCGCATGGTCTCGCTCGCCGTGCCGGAGCGGCGCGACGCCCTGGGCGGCCCGGCCTCGGCGGCACCCGAGTTCGCGTGAGCGTGCTCCACGCGCGCGTGCTGCCTCGTACGCGGCACGCGCGCGTGGAGCCCGACGAGCGCGGCTACAGCCAGCCGCGCCGCTTGAACAGCCGGAACAGCAGCACCTCCAGCACCGCCATCAGCAGGATCACCGCCGGATAGGCCCACACCCAGTGCAGCTCCGGCATGTGGTCGAAGTTCATGCCGTAGATCCCCGCGATCATCGTGGGGACCGCGGCCATGGCCGCCCACGCGGAGATCTTCCGCATGTCGTCGTTCTGCCGGACGCTCATCTGCGCGAGATGTGCCGACAGGACGTCCGAGACCAGCCGGTCCAGGCCCTCCACGGAGTCGTTCACCCGGGCCAGGTGGTCGCTGACGTCACGGAAGAAGGGCTGCGCCTTGTCGTGGACGAACGGCACACCCGGGCCGGAGACGCCCGAGCCCGCGAGGCGGGACAGCGGCACGGACAGCGGTCCGGTGGCCCTGCGGAACTCCAGGACCTGCCGCTTGAAGGTGTAGATCCGGGACGCGGTGTGCCGGGAGCCGCCGTCGTTCGGCGAGAACACCTCCGCCTCGACCTCCTCCAGGTCGGTCTGCAGCTCGGTCGCCACCTCCAGATAGTGGTCTACGGTGTCGTCGGCGATCGAGTAGAGCACCGCCGTCGGGCCGAGGCGCATCATGTCCGGGTTCTGCTCCAGACGGTGTCGTACGGCCTTGAGCGGCGAGCCCTCACCGTGCCGCACGGTCACCACGAAGGAGTCGCCCAGGAAGATCATGAGCTCCCCGGAGGAGACGGCGTCGCTGTCCGGCTCGTACGTCACCGGCTTGAGCACCACGAACAGGGAGTCGTCGTACACCTCCAGCTTGGGCCGCTGGTGCGCCTTCAGGGCGTCCTCGACCGCCAGCGGATGCAGCCCGAACTCCTCGGTGACGAGTTCGAACTCCCGCTCGGTCGGCTCGTACAGCCCGATCCACACGAACGCGTTCCCCGAGGCACGCGCGGCGTCCAGGGCGTCCGAGAGATCCTCCGGGCCCTCCGTACGGTGCCCGTCGCGATAGATGGCAGAGTCGACGATCACGGAGCGTATTCTCCCGCCGCCAGCGACCCGGCGCACTCGGGCCGCAGCCTAGGCTGGGCCGCATGCCCACCTTGATCCTCGTCCGGCACGGACGTTCCACCGCCAACACCGCGGGACTGCTCGCCGGGTGGACGCCCGGCGTGGCTCTCGACGAGCGAGGGGCCGCGCAGGCCGCCGCGCTGCCCGGGCGCCTCGCGGAACTGCCGATCGCCGAGGTCGTCAGCAGCCCCCTGCAACGCTGCCAGGAAACGATTCGGCCGCTCCTGGACGCGCGCCCCGAACTGCGGGCCCACTCCGACGACCGGATCGGGGAGGCCCACTACGGCGACTGGTCCGGGCGCAAGCTCGCCGAGCTGTCGGGCGAGCCGCTGATGGAGGTCGTGCAGGCGCACCCCTCCGCCGCCGCGTTCCCGGGCGGCGAGTCGATGCGCGCGATGCAGACCCGGGCCGCCGAGGCGGTACGGGAATGGAACGCGCGCGTCGAGCGCGATCACGGCGGTGACGCGGTATATCTCATGTGCTCGCACGGCGACATCATCAAGTCTCTTGTGGCGGACGCCCTCGGTCTTCATCTCGACCTCTTCCAACGGATCTCCGTAGAACCGTGTTCCATCACCGCGATCCGTTACACACGACTGCGGCCGTTTCTCGTTCGTCTCGGCGACACCGGCGATTTCACGTCGCTCGCGCCGCGCGAGGAACCCCCGGCCGGGGACGCCACGGTCGGGGGCGGTGCGGGCGCACCGTGATCGTCGGCCGCAGTAGGGTGAAGCGGTCGAAGAAGCGCAGCAGTTGTCAGCAGCAGACGCAGTCGACGGCAGAAGCAGTCGATCGATCCAATGGAGACAGGACGTGTCCCGTCAGGTGTTCCTCTACGACCCGCCGGACCGTTTCGTAGCCGGCACGGTCGGGCTGCCAGGGCGCCGTACCTTCTTCCTGCAGGCCTCCTCAGGACCCCGGGTGACCAGCGTGGCCCTGGAGAAGACGCAGGTCGCGGCGCTCGCCGAACGGATGGACGAGCTCCTCGACGAGGTCGTACGCCGTACCGGGGGCAGCGCTCCCGTCCCGGCGATGGCCCCGACGGAGGTCTCCGACACCGCCCCGCTCGAAGCTCCCGTCGAGGAGGAGTTCCGGGTCGGCACCATGGCGCTGGCCTGGGACGGTGACGAGCAGCGCATGATCGTCGAGGCCCAGGCGCTCGTGGAGCTGGACGCCGATTCCGAGGAGGACCTCGCCGAGGCCGAGGAAAGGCTCCTGCAGGACGAGGAGAACGGTCCGCCGATGCTGCGGGTCCGCCTCACCGGCGCCCAGGCCCGTGCCTTCGCCAAGCGCGCCCTCGACGTCGTCAACGCCGGTCGGCCGCCCTGCCCGCTGTGCAGTCTCCCGCTAGACCCGGAAGGACACGTATGTCCGCGCCAGAACGGATACCGCCGCGAAGCGTGACCACGGCCGAGCTGCTCGCCGAGGGCGAGCTGACCGTGCGCGGACGCATCCGTGAGGCCTCCAACGCGGTGCTGCTGTGCGATGTGACGTACGAGGGACAGACGGCTTCCTGCGTCTACAAGCCGGTCGCCGGCGAGCGCCCGCTGTGGGACTTCCCCGACGGCAACCTCGCGCGGCGCGAGGTCGCCGCCCACGAGGTGTCCGAGGCGACCGGCTGGGGGCTCGTCCCGACCACGGTCCTGCGCGACGGCCCGTACGGCGAGGGCATGTGCCAGCTGTGGATCGACGCGGTGTCCGAGGGCTCGGAGCTGCTCGCGCTGGTCGACGGCGAGGAGCCCGGCGAGGGCTGGAAGGCGGTCGGATTCGCCGAGGTCGGCGAGGGGCGCACCGCGCTGCTCGTGCACGCCGACGACGAGCGGCTGCGCAGGCTGGCCGTCCTCGACGTGGTGATCAACAACGGCGACCGCAAGGGCGGGCATCTGCTGCCCGCGCCCGAGGGCCGGCTGTTCGGGATCGACCACGGGGTCACCTTCAACGCCGAGAACAAGCTGCGGACGCTCCTGTGGGGCTGGGCGGGGGAGAAGCTCACCGCCGAGGCCGTGGAGGTCCTGGAGCGGCTCAGGGGTGCCCTGGACGGGACGCTGGGCGTGCGCCTGGGCGAGCTGATCACCGCGGCCGAACTGGACGCCACGCGCGCGCGTGTGGCCTCTCTGCTCGCCTCCGGGCGGCATCCGGAGCCCTCGGGGGACTGGCCCGCGATCCCGTGGCCGCCCGTCTAGTCGGGGCTGCACATCCAGGAACCGCACGCAAGAAGGCCTTCCCGGCCATATGGCCTGGTCCGGTTCGTATACGGAACATCCGTCCGGTTAGGCTCATGACATGCATGCCTGGCCCGCTTCCGACGTCCCTGCCCTGCCCGGCAAGGGCCGCGACCTCCGGATCCACGACACCGCGACCGGTGGTCCCGTGACCCTCGACCCCGGTCCCGTCGCCCGTATCTACGTCTGCGGCATCACCCCGTACGACGCGACCCATCTGGGTCACGCGGCGACCTACAACGCGTTCGACCTCGTACAGCGCGTGTGGCTCGACACCAAGCGGCAGGTTCACTACGTCCAGAACGTGACGGACGTCGACGATCCGCTGCTGGAGCGCGCCGCGCGGGACAACGTCGACTGGGTCTCCCTCGCCGAGAAGGAGACGACCCTCTTCCGCGAGGACATGACCGCCCTGCGGATGCTGCCCCCGAAGCACTACATCGGCGCCGTCGAGGCCATACCCGGGATCGTCCCGCTGGTCGAGCGACTGCGGGACGCGGGTGCGGCGTACGAACTCGAAGGGGACGTCTACTTCTCCGTCGAGTCCGACCCGCACTTCGGCCAGGTGTCCAACCTGGACGCGGCGGCGATGCGGCTGCTGTCCGCCGAGCGCGGCGGCGACCCGGACCGTCCGGGCAAGAAGAACCCCCTCGACCCGATGCTGTGGATGGCCGCCCGCGAGGGCGAGCCGAGCTGGGACGGCGCCTCGCTCGGGCAGGGCAGGCCCGGCTGGCACATCGAGTGCGTCGCGATCGCCCTCGACCACCTGGGCATGGGCTTCGACGTGCAGGGCGGCGGCTCCGACCTCGCCTTCCCGCACCACGAGATGGGCGCCTCCCACGCGCAGGCGCTCACCGGCGAGTTCCCGATGGCCAAGGCGTACGTGCACGCCGGCATGGTCGCGCTCGACGGCGAGAAGATGTCCAAGTCCAAGGGCAATCTCGTCTTCGTGTCCACGCTCCGGCGTGACGGCGTCGACCCGGCGGCCATCCGGCTCGCCCTGCTCTCGCACCACTACCGGGCCGACTGGGAGTGGACCGACCAGGTGCTCCAGGACGCCCTCGCGCGCCTCGACCGCTGGCGGGCCGCCGTGTCTCGGCCCGACGGCCCGTCCGCCGAGGCACTCGTCGAGGAGATCCGCGAGGCCCTCGCGAACGACCTGGACGCGCCCGCCGCGCTCGCGGCCGTCGACCGCTGGGCCGTGCTCCAGGCCGAGAGCGGCGGCACGGACGAGGGCGCCCCCGGCGTCGTGTCCCGCGCCGTGGACGCCCTGTTGGGCGTGGCCCTCTAGCAACACCGGGCCCAGCAACGCCGGGCGCCGGACGGGTTGTTGCCCGTCCGGCGCCCTCTGTGCGGTGGATCGTTCGTCGTGCTGCTCGGTGCTACTTGCCCACGACAGCGGCCTACTTGTTCACGATGACGGCCTGGATCGTGTTGCTCGTGGAGTCGTAGATCCCGATGACCTGCTGGCCGAAGGCGAAGGCATCCTGGACCTCGTCGTGCGTCACCTGGTTCGGGTTGACCAGCGGACGCCAGCCCTGGTTGATGTACAGGTAGAGGATCGACGGCTGGCCCGGCAGCGGCGTGACGACGTCCCAGAAGTGCTCGGCCACACCGCTCGTCAGCGCCGCGGCCTCGACCGCGCTGCGCACGATCAACGGCTGGCCCTGCCCCTGGCCTTGCTCCTGCCCCTGCTGTTGCTGCTGCCCGCCGAGCTGGTGAAGCAGCTGCTGGAACGGCTGCTGCTGGCCGAGCTGCTGGAGCTGCTGCTGCAGGTGCTGCGGAAGCTGGTGCTGAGGGTGCTGGGGGATCTGCTGCTGACCCATGCCCTGCGGGCCGAACGGCTGCTGCATCTGCTGTCCGAAGGGCTGCTGTTGCTGCTGCCCGAACGGCATCTGCTGGCCGTAGCCCTGCTGTTGGCCCTGCCCCTGCTGCGGGGGCGCCGTGCTCGGGCCCTGCTGCTGACCTTGCTGGCCCTGGTTCTGGCCCTGCTGCTGGCCCTGTTGGCTCATCTGCGGGGTGGTGCTCATGCGGGTGCCACCTTCCCTCAATTGTCGAGCGATGGTTGGTCGTTGAGCGATGGTCGGTCCTGTGTGGAACGGCCCGGTCGTGTCAGCCCGTGACGACCAGGCCGACGATCTCGTCGTCCGAGAACCAGACGCGTACGTCGGGCCGTCCGCCCGCGAAGGCGGAGTGCACCGCCTGGCGGATCTCGGCGGACGGGTTGTTCAGGCTCCGCCAGTCACCGGCAACGAACAGCCGGAGCCTGGGCGGGAGTTCACGGGGATACGGCAGCAACTCGTCCCAGTACCGCTCGGCCTGGCCCGAGCCGACCGCCTCCGGCAGCAGATGGGCGACCGCCGCCTTGATGTCGGGCCGGTTGCCGATCCGCTGTGACGCGGGCCGGCCCGGAGCGTCCTGCTGCGGGGATCCCGTGGCCCGCAGCAGCCTGCGCGCCCGCTCCGGGTCCATCGGTTCCTGGCCGACCGCCCTGAGCATGCCCTGCAGCGCGGCCAGGGCGCCCACCACCAACGGGGAGGCGGAGGAGGTCCCGGAGAACGAGTCGGTGAACCAGGCGATCTCCTCGGCGCCGCCCTGCAGATCACCGGGCTTGTCCCAGAAGCCGCCGGTCGTGGTGACCTCACGGCCCCAGCCCTGTGCGTCCACCCGTGCCCCGTAGTTGGAGAACGCCAGACGCGAGCGGTCCGGGCCGTGGTCGCGGCCGTGGGTGCCGGGCGGCGGAGCGCCCGCGCCGACCACGATCGCGCCGGAGGACTGGTTGGACGGGTTGAACGGGTTGCGCCACCACTCCGGGAACTCGTCGGGCCGGCGCTCGTACACCGCGTCGTCCAGGGACTCCCCGCCGTTGCCCGCGGCCTCCACCACCAGGACACCCTTGGCGGTCGCGTACCGGATGGCCGCGAAGTCGTCCGGCCACCATTCCAGCGGGATGTAGCCGCGCTGGTCGTCGCGCACCGCGAAGTCGAACCGCGGTCCGGGGCTGTGCAGCTCGACCAGGATGATGTCCCCGGAGTTCAGCCGGTCGGCCGCCGCGTGGATCGCGGCTGCCGAGCCGATGCCGTGGAACGACGCGGCGGCGGTCACCGTGTCCGGCACGATGCCGGTGATCCCGTACTCGTTGCGGTCGCCGCCGATCACACCGATGACGGCGGTGCCGTGGTTGCGCCAGGCCAGGTCCTGGATCGGGGTGCCGACCACGACACCCGCGAGCTTGGCGGCCAGGTCCTCGTGGCCGAGCTGCCAAGCGCCTTCCACGTCGATCACGGTGACGCCCTGGCCGGAACCGCCGGGCCGCTGCCAGGCCCAGTGCGCGTCCACGCCCTCGGGCGCGGGGCGCAGATAGCCCTGCCGGCTGGTGAAGTCCGGTGTGACGGGGGCGCCTTCCTTGCGCCGCCGGCTCTCGTCGGTGCTGTTTCCCACGGATCCCATGGACCCCGCGGACCCCACCGAGGCCGGTACGGCACCCGGTTTCACGTACGCCGTGGCGATCTCGGGCAGTGCCGCGATCCGCGAACGCAGCTCCTGGGCGCGGCTCTCGACGCCCCGCACCCGGTAGAAGAGTCCGAGGTCGGGCACTGTCTCGGCGCCCGGGGCCGAGGGCTGGGCCGCCGACTGCAGCCGCTCCTCGCTGCCGAACAGCGGTTGCAGGGCGAGCTGTTCGTCGCTGAGGAACATGTTCAGCGCCGACACGTCGGCGCCGGCCGCCGAACGGACCCCTTCGGCCTCGGCGCGCAGCCGGGCCTCGGGCCGTGCGACGACGATCAGTTCCTGCTCGGCTCCTCGGTAGGTGAATCCCGCTCCGTCCGGCCCTGGCCCGGACGCTCCCGGGCCCTGCGCGGGCTGTGCCTGGTCGGTCATCGCGTGCCGCTCCCTTCGGTCCGTGCAGGTGTGCAGGTACAGGTGCTGGAGTCGTCGAGGGTTGTGACCTCTGCTCGTTTCCTCGGGGCGTGTCCTCCGGGGCACACCTTGCTCCTCCCGGACCGACTCGTCCACCCCTGAGTTCGCCAACTGCGTTTGAGAACAAGTTGAATTGGGTAACGTGCGCAATCCGTCCTGAAACAGATGTCACGCCACAATCCGGCCAAAGACAGCGGAGACGGTTGTCATGTGATGGGGTGACAGCGTCTGTTGACCGTCGGGCCGGCCCCGCGCCGGCCCTCTCGTGGAAGGACGCACAGTGGCACTCGCAGACCGTTCCTTCGCACGTCGAAGACTCCTCACCACGGCCGCCGCCCTGGGAGGAGCGGCACTCCTGGGCGGCACGGCACACGCGGCCGAATCGCCGGAGAAGGGACCGCAGAAAGGTCCGCAGAAGGGATCGCAGAAGAACTGGCCGGACCGGTTCCCGCTGCCCAACGGCTTCCAGCCGGAGGGCATAGCCATCGGCTCCGCCCCGTTCGCGTACTTCGGGTCGCTGGCCAACGGCGACATCTACCGCGCGAGCCTCGCCACCGGGCGAGGCTCCGTCATCAGCAAGGGCCCCGGCGCCGGACACCCCAGCGTGGGACTGAAGATCGACCGGCACGGCCGCCTGTTCGTCAGCGGCGGGTCCGGCGGCGATCTGCGTACCGTCGACGTCCGTACGGGAGAGATCGAGAAGTCGTACGCGGTCGGCGGGACGTTCGTGAACGACGTGATCCTCACGCCGGGCGCGGCCTGGTTCACCGACTCCTTCGCACCCCAGCTCTACCGGCTGGCGCTCGACCGGCACGGCAGGCCCGGGCCCGTCAGGACCGTGCCGCTCGGCGGCGACTGGCAGCAGGGCACGGACTTCACCGCCAACGGGATCGAGCGCACACCGGACGGCAGCGCGCTCCTGGTGGTCAACGCCTTCGCCGACGGCGGCACGCTGATGCGGGTCGACCCGCGCACCGGAGTTGCCGCCGCGGTCGACCTCGGCGGAGCCAAGATCCCCAACGGTGACGGGCTGTTGCTCCTGGGCCGGACTCTCTACGTCGTCCAGCAGCAGCAGAACGCGATCGACGTGTTCCGGCTGAACTCCGTCGGCACCAAGGGCACGGTGATCACCCGGATCACCGACCCGCGCTTCCGGATCCCGACGACGGCCGCGGCGTGGGGCGACCGTCTCTACCTGCCGAACGCACGCTTCGACGTCGAGCCGACGCCCAACACGGAGTACGACGCGGTGGCGGTGCGTCAGGTCTGACGCGCGAGGGGCGGCGCGCCCGACGCGCGCCGCCCCTTCGCCCGGTCGAAATCGCCAGGGCGGTCTCGTTCCGGCAATCTCGTTCCGGCAGTCTTGCTCCGGCAGTCTCGTTCCGGAGGTCTCGCTCGGTCAGTCCTCCGAGGAATCCGACGAACCGGAGTCCGAGGAGCCGGAACCAGATCCGGAGCCAGAGCCGGAACCCGAGGAGCCGGAGGATTCGGAGCCCGACGATCCGGCGTCCGAAGCCTCCGAGGAGCCGGACGTCCCCTTTGCGTCGGATGTCCCCTTCGCACCGGACGCCCCCGACACATCGCTCTCAGGAGAGTCCGAGGAGTCCGAGGAGCCGGACGTGTCGTCCTCGGCCGCCCCGTCCGTGGTCTCCGCCTCCGGCCGCAGTGGCCTCGGCGGCCGGGCGCGGCCACCCGGGCCGTCCTTGAGGTACGTGGCGGGATCGCCGCTCTCCGTGGCGTGGCCGCCGGGCGGCGAGCCCGGACCGCCCCCGTCCCGTCTGCGCAGATACCGCTCGAACTCGCGGGCGATCGCCTCGCCCGACGCCTCCGGCAGCTCGGCGGTGTCCCGGGCCTCCTCCAGCGTCTGTACGTACTCCGCGACCTCGCTGTCCTCGGCGGCCAGCTGGTCCACGCCCAGCTGCCAGGCCCGCGCGTCCTCGGGCAGTTCGCCCAGCGGGATCCGCATGTCGATGAGGTCCTCAAGGCGGTTGAGGAGGGCCAGCGTCGCCTTCGGGTTCGGCGGCTGCGAGACGTAGTGCGGCACGGCCGCCCACAGCGACACCGCCGGTACGCCCGCGTGCGTGCACGCCTCCTGGAGGATGCCGACGATGCCCGTGGGGCCCTCGTACTTGGTCTCCTCCAGGTCCATCGTGCGGGCCAGATCCGGATCGGAGGTGACTCCGCTGACCGGGACCGGACGGGTGTGCGGGGTGTCGCCCAGCAGGGCGCCCAGGATGACGACCAGCTCGACGCCCAGCTCATGGGCGAAGCCCAGCAGCTCGTTGCAGAACGAGCGCCAGCGCATCGATGGCTCGATGCCCCTCACCAGCACCAGGTCCCGCGGCTTCTCGCCGCCGACCCGGACCACCGACAACCTTGTCGTCGGCCAGGTGATCTTGCGGACTCCGCCGTCCAGCCACACGGTCGGGCGGTTCACCTGGAAGTCGTAGTAGTCCTCGGCGTCGAGCGCCGCGAACACCTCGCCCTTCCACTCCCTGTCCAGATGCGCGACCGCGGTGGAGGCGGCGTCGCCGGCGTCGTTCCAGCCCTCGAACGCGGCCACCATGACCGGGTCGACCAGCTCGGGAACCCCCTCGAGCTCGATCACCCAGCGCCTCCTTCCGACGTGCCCTCGCGTACGCCCCAACCTTACGGCTTGTGCGGGGAGCGCCCGCAGCCCCCTTGTATGGGGGAGTGACCGCATCACTGCCCCATTCGTCACTCCTGAACACCCCGCAGTCGTCCGAGGTGTCCCCGGCCAACTTCCACCGGGGGTCCGGACGTTGTTTCGAGGTGGTGCCCTACGTCGGACGATCGACAGAGGTCGGATGTCCGAACCGTCCCCCGGTCCGGCGGGCCGGAGCGGAGGAGCCGGGCGCCGTCGCCGGCCGGCCGGTCACAGTGTCGAGCGCAGCCACTGTTCCACGCTTGCGATGTGCACGGTCGCCCAGGAGCGGGCGGCCTCCGCGTCGCGGTCGCGGAGCGCGCTGAGGATCGCGCGGTGCTCGTGGAGGGTGCGGCTGACCGCGTCCTCCTGGGTCAGGCCGCGCCAGATACGGGCGCGGGTCGTGGGACCGGACAGGCCGTCGAGGAGGGAGCAGAGCACCGAGTTGCCGGAGGACTGGACGATGCCCCGGTGGAACTCCAGGTCGCAGGCGACGAGTTCCTCCACCGAGGGCGCGGCGCCGAGCGCGTTCAACTGGGCGCCGAGCGCGTCCAGTTGCTGCTCGCTGATCCGCAGCGCCGCCATCGCCGTCGCGGCCGGCTCCAGGATGCGGCGTACCGCGAGGAACTCCAGGACCGTGTCGTCGCGGTGGAAGTCCACGACGAAGCTCAGCGCTTCGAGGAGGAGCTGCGGATCCAGGCTCGTGACGTACGTGCCGTCGCCCTGCCGCACGTCCAGGATGCGGATCAGGGAGAGCGCCCGCACCGCCTCCCGCAGGGAGTTCCGGGACAGGCCGAGATCGGCGGCGAGCTCGCTCTCCTTGGGGAGCCGGTCGCCGGGGCGCAGTGCGCCGGAGACGATCATGCCCTTGATCTTCTCGATCGCCTCATCGGTGACTGCCATGGCGGGCCTCCCTGTCGATCAGATATGTCGCTCAGACATCCGATGTCTTATTATGCGGCTTCCGTCGCCCCGGAGAGCCCGTCGGTGACGATCACGATCACACAAGGTCGGACGTTGACACGAGGGCCGCCAGGTCCGCAAGCGCGGAGGCCTCGTCGAGCGTCGTGAGCGTACGGCCGCGCATCAGGATCCGCCCGTCGACGACCGTGTCCCGTACGTCCGAGGCCCGCGCCGAGTACGCCAGTGTCGACCACGGATCGTGGCGGGGAGCCAGATGCGGACCGCCCAGGTCCAGGACGATCAGGTCGGCCCGCTTGCCCGCCTCCAGCGAACCCAGGTGGGCGTCGAGGCCCAGCGCGCGGGCGCCCTCGACGGTGGCCATGCGTACGGCCTGCTCGGCGCCGACCGCGGTCGGGTCGCCGGCCGCCTTGTGCACCAGGGCGGCCGTGCCGAGCGCCCGCAGGACGTCCAGCGTGTTGGAGCTGACCGCGCCGTCCGTGCCGAGACCGACGGTCACGCCCGCGTCCAGCAGTTGCGGCACCGGGGCGATGCCGCAGCCCAGCTTGAGATTGGACACCGGGCAGTGGGCGACCGAGGTGCCGGTCCGGGCGAGCGCCGCGATCTCGGGGCCGGTCAGGTCCACGGCGTGGGCCAGCAGCAGATCGGGGCCGAGCAGCCCGAGCGAGTCGAGCAGCTCCACCGGGCGCTTGCCGTAGCGCTCCTCGACGGTCGCGACCTCGGCGGCGTTCTCCGCGGCGTGGATGTGCAGCAGCGCGCCGAACTCCCTTGCCAGCGCGGCGATTTCGGTGAGCTGGGCGGGGGAGAGGGTGTAGGCGGAGTGCGCGAAGAGCACGGGACGCGTGCCGGGGCGCCGGGCGCGGCCGGCCAGGTCCCGGCGCGCCCACTCCAGCCGGTTCCCGTACGCCATGCCGTCGGGCGGGGTCGGTACGTCCATGAAGGTCGGCCCCGTGTGCAGTCGCCAGCCCGCCTCGTGCGCGACCCGCTCGGCCGCCTCGTGGAACCAGTACATGTCGAGCGCCGAGGTCACCCCGGCCCGTACGCTCTCGGCGATCGCGACCCGGATCGCCGCCGCGACGTTCTCCGCCGACAGCAGCTCGCTCTCCCAGCGGATCACCCGCTCCAGGAAGCCCTGCAGCGTCACGTCGTCGGCCCGGCCGCGCAGCAGCGTCATCGCCAGGTGGGTGTGCGCGTTGACCAGGCCGGGGAGCACCAGACAGCCGGTCGCGTCGAGGTCGTCGGCGGCCGTGTAGCGGGCCCGCAGGTCCGCGGCCGGTCCGACCGCGAGGATCTCGCCGTCGCGGATCGCCACGGCTCCGTCGGGTACGACCGTGCCGGCCGCGTCGACGGTGAGGATGTCGCCGCCGTGGACCAACAGGTCGGCGGGGGCGGTCCGTTGGGCGGGAATGCTCACAGCGCTTCCCCTTCCGCGAGCAGGCGCAGGGCTTCGAGGGAGACCACACTGCCGCGCTCGACGCCCGCGGCGACGACCTCGCGGTGCGGGTTGTAGCCGCCGGTCGCGCCCTCGTCGACGAGTTCGTCGGCGTTCGCGCCGTCGATCACGAGGACACCGCCCGCGGTCAGCCCGCGCAGCGAGGCCGTGACGAGCAGCGCCGACAGCTCCATCTCGATGGCGGCGAGCCTCGCCCCGCCGTACGAGGGCAGGGGTATCAGCCCCGGCTGGAAGGCGGCCCGCGTCCATACGAAGCCCCGGTGGTGCGGTGCGCCCTGCTCGCGCGCCGCCCGCTGGAGCGCCAGCACCGCCTCGGGCGCGGCCACCGCCGGATACTCGGGCGGCAGCAGCTGCTGGGTCACCCCGTCGTCGCGTACGGCCGCCTCCGCTATCACCAGATCGCCGTCACGGATGCCGGGCCGCATCGCGCCCGCCGTGCCGAACCGCAGGATCGTGCGCACCCCGGCGTCGGCCAGCTCCTGGAAGAGCAGGATCGCACCGGGCCCGCCGACACCGTGCGAGGCGACGACGACCGGCAGCCCCTTCCAACTCCCGCTGAACACCCGGTATTCACGGTGGTACGACACCTCCTCGGCCCCGTCGAGCAGCGCGGCGACGGCCGCGGCACGCGCCGGGTCGCCGACCACGACGGCGTGCGGTGGCAGCCCGGTGCGGGGTATCCGGGTGATGGGCAGCAGATCCTGCGTCATGAAGCGACTCCAGTCGTACGGCCGGTGCGGCGGCGGCGCTGCGCCGTGCTGAGGAAGAGGGCGCCGAGCGTGACCACGTACGGCGCGGCGTCGGTCGCCTGCTGGGGCAGGCCGAGGCCCTGCAGTCGGAAGCCCGCGGCCTCGGCGACACCGAAGAGCAGGGCGGCGAGCAGGACCCCGAAGGGCAGGGCGCGCCCGAGCATGACCGCGACGACGGCGATCCAGCCGCGGCCCGCCGTCATGTTCTCGGAGAACAACGTGACGTTACCCAGGGCCAGTTGGGCCCCGGCGAGCCCGCACAGCACACCGGACACGAGCACGGCCGCGTACTTGTACCGGGCCGGGCTCACCCCCAGCGTGGCCGCGGCCTCCGGTGCCTCGCCGACCCCGCGCAGCCGCAGCCCCCACACATGCCGCGACAGCATCAGGGCAGCCACGGCGACCGAGGCCCACGCCAGATAGGCGAGCGGCGAGAAGCCACCGACCAACGGGAGCCCGGTGAGTGACGGATCGTCAAAAGTGCCCTGCACACCGAAGATCGTACGCAGCAGGAAACTGGTCAGGCCCACCGCGAGGAGGTTCATCGCGACGCCGAGGACCACCGCGTCGCCGCGCAGCGTGACCGTGCCCACGGCCAGGATCAACGAGTACGCGGCGGCGGCGAGCGCCGCCGCCAGGACGCCGAGCCAGGGGCTGCCGGTGAACCAGCTGGTGGCCACGGCCGTGAAGCAGCCCATCAGCATCATGCCTTCCAGGCCGATGTTGAAGACGCCCGCACGCTCGCACACGGCGCCGCCGAGCGCGGCGAGCAGGATCGGGGTCAGCGCGCGCAGCGCCGACATGAGGAGATCGGAGTCGAAGAACATCAGGCGAACTCCCCCTGCGCGATGGGCTCTTGGACCGTCTTCCGGCGCCTGCGCGAGAAGCTCGGCCGCGCCGCCAGGAACACGATGACGATGGCCTGCAACACCTGCGTCAGCTCGCGCGGCACCTCCGTGGTGCGCTCCATGGAGAGCCCGCCGACCTGCAGCACGGCGAAGAAGAACGACGCCAGCACCGTGCCCAGCGGTGCCGCCGCCGCGAGCAGCGCCGCGGTCAGACCCGTCCAGGTGTAGCCGGGCGCGGTCAGCGAACCGTCGAGGAAGCGGTACGGGAAGCTCAGCACGCCGATCGCGCCGACCAGCCCCGCGATCGCGCCGGAAGTGGCCATCAACCGGAGCGTGAGCCCCTTGCGTTCCACGCCCGCGTACGCGGCGAAGCGGGGATTGAGGCCGGTCATACGGATCTCGTACCCGATGGCCGTGCGCCGGTCGGCGAACCAGTACGCGGCCGCCGCGAGCACGACGAGAACCAGCCCGAAGGTCACGGTCGACGTGCCGAAGGTGGGCAGCGCCACGCCCTCCGGGAGCCGCCGCGTCTGGGGCAGGCTGGATCCGGGCTCCTTGAGCGGATACCGCACCAGATAGGAGGCGAACGAGGTCGCCGGGTAGCTGAGCAGCAGGCTGCTCACCAGCAGCGGCACACCGAACCGGTTCTCACAGAGCGCGGCCAGCGCGGCGTACGCGGCGCCTGCCGTGATCCCGGCGAGGAGCGCGAGCACGACGGTGAGCGGCGCGGGCAGCGGCGAGTACAGCCCGGTGACGGCGGCGGCGATCCCGCCGAGCACCATCTGTCCGTCCCCGCCGAGGTTGATGAGCCCGGCGCGCAGCGGAATCGCCAGCGCGAGCGCCATCCCCAGCACGCTGGTCACGGTACTGAGCGTCGCGCCGATCCCGTCGGCCCCGAGCGAGCCGGTGACGACGGCCCCGTACGCGGCGAACGGATCGGCTCCCGTGCCCACCAGGAACAGCGCGCCGATGACGAGCCCGGCGACCACGGAGAAGGTGACGGGGGAGCGGAGCGCCCCCGTGATGCGGTCCGTCGATGGGCGGGCCATGTCAGTCTCCGTCCGGCGCGGGGGTGTTGGGCGCGGCGGCTGTCGGGGCCGGTGTCGCGACGGCGGTTGCTGCGGCGGTTGCGGTTGCGGTTGCGGTTGCGGTCGCGGCCACGGGCTCGGCGGTGCCGCCCGCCATCGCCAGGCCGAGCGTCGCCTCGTCCGCGTCCGACTTGGCGTACGACGCCGTCACCCGGCCCTCGTACATCACCAGGACCCGGTCGGCGAGGCCGCGGATCTCGCTGAGTTCGGCGGAGACGAGGAGGACGGCGTGGCCCGCGTCGCGGTAGGCGACGAGCTCGTCGTGGATGGCCTGTATCGCGCCGATGTCCACGCCGCGGGTGGGCTGTTCCACCAGCAACAGCGGTGCCCCGTGGGCGAGTTCGCGGCCGATCAGAAGCTTCTGGAGGTTGCCGCCGGACAGCGCGGAGGCCGGTACGTCGGGCGTGGACGCCTTGATGCCGAAGCGTTCGACGAGGGCGCGCGCGTGGGCGCGTACCGCCGAGGGCGGGAGCAGCCCGCGCGGTGAGGAGAGCGTGGTGCGGTGGTGGCCCATCGCGAGGTTGTCCGCGACGGTCGCGGCGGGCGCGGTGCCGACCGCGTGGCGGTCCTCGGGTACGTACGCGAGGCCCTTCGCGCGCCGCTCGGTCGCCGAGGCGTGTGTGATGTCCTCGCCCCGCAGCCCGACCCGCCCGGCGGTGACCGGCCGCAGTCCGGCGAGCGCCTCGACGAGTTCGCTCTGTCCGTTGCCCGCGACCCCCGCGATGCCGACGATCTCCCCGGCACGGACGGTCAGTCGGAGCTCCCGAACACCTGACGTGCTCAGCCCCTCGACGTCCAGAACCACCTCGCCGGGACTGCCCTCCGGGTGGACCCGGTCCAGGTCGACCGCGCGGCCGGTCATCGCGGTCGCGATCTCGGCGGCGGTCGTGTCGGCCGTGCGCAGCCGCGCGACGACCCGCCCGTCCCGCAGGACCGTGACGTTGTCGCTGCCTTCGAGCACCTCACGCAGTTTGTGCGTGACAAGGATCACCGTGCGGCCCTGCGCGGTCAGCGACCGGAGGACCGCGAACAGGGCGTCGGCCTCGGCGGGCGTGAGCACGGCCGTCGGCTCGTCGAGGATGAGGGTACGGGCGCCGCGGTGCAGCAGCTTCAGGATCTCCACCCGCTGCCGCAGCCCGACCGGCAGGTCGCCGACCCGGGCGTCCGGATCGACGGCGAGGCCGTGCTCCTCGGCGAGTTCACGCACCCGGCGCCGCGCCGCCGCCCGGTCCAGCAGTCCGAAGCGGCGTGGCTCGGCCCGGTAGACGACGTTCTCAGCGACCGTCAGCGAGTCGAACAGCTTGAAGCTCTGGTGGACCATGCCGAGTCCGGCGGCCATCGCGGTGCCCGGGCTCCCGAAGGACACCTCGCGCCCCTCGATCCGTATGGACCCCGCGTCCGGCCGCTCCATCCCGTACAGGACGGACATCAGCGTGGACTTGCCCGCGCCGTTCTCGCCCATCAGGGCGTGGATCTCACCGCGCCGGACGGTCAGGTCGACCGAGTCGTTGGCGAGGGTGCCGGGGAAACGCTTGGTGATACCGCGCAGCTCGACGACCGCGGGCGCGTCGACTGGAAGTGCGTCAACCGCGGGTGAGTCGGCCGCGGGCGCGTCACCGGAGGTGTCGACGCCCGCGGCCGGTCCGTCACTTGGTCGCCGGGTCATCGACCGTCAGCTCTCCGGACACGATCCGGTCGCGCAGCGCCTCGACCTTCTTCAGTACGTCCTCGTGCTCGGCGATCACGCACTTGGAGGACTCCACGCCGTCCTCCAGGCCCGTCAGGCTGATGCCGCCCTCCTTGAGGCCGTACGAGACCGTCTTGCCGCCCTTGCCGGCGAGGACCTGCTCGACGCCCTCCCGCACGGCGACGTCCGTCTTCTTGATCACGTTGTCGACGACCGTGCCGGGCGCGGCCGTGCACTGGTTGACGTCCACGCCGTACGCGTACGCGCCCTTCGCCTTGGCCGCCTCGAAGACGCCGTAGTTGCCGGCCGCTGCCGCCGCCATGATCTGGTCGGCGCCCTTGGCGAGCAGCGAGTTGGCCTGCTCCTTGGCGCGCGCCGAGTCGTCGAACGGCGACTGGCCGCCGACGAAGCGGGTGCTCGCGGACGTCTTCGCGGCGACCTCCTTGGCGCCGGCCGCGAACGGGTCGCTGTAGCGCCGGAACTGCGGGGTGTCGAGGACGTCGACGGCGCCGACCTTGCCGCTCTTGCTGAGCAGTCCGGCCTCGGCGCCTGCCAGGTAGACGCCCTCGTGCTCACGGAACACGGCGCAGCTGACGTTCTTGAACGTCTTCGTCGTGCACGCGTCGATCACCAGGAACTGCTGCTCGGGGTGCGCCTCGGCCTGCTGCGCGACCACGTCGGCGAACTCGAAGCCGACCAGCACGATGACGTCCGGCGAGGTGTCGACCGCGGCCTGCACGTTCTGCTGCTGCGAGGCGGTGTCGGAGGACTGGTAGACCTTCTGCGTCCCGTCGTGAGCCTTGGCCGCGGCCTTCACTCCGTCGACCGCCAGCTTGAGGAACTCGTTCTGCCCGACCGGGTCCGGCGTCACCAGGGTGAAGCTCTTGCCGCCGCTCTTGGCGGCGGCGGAATCGTCGTTCTTCGCGGCGGCGTTGCAGCCGGTGGCCGCCGTGGCGAGGAGCGCCGTGCCGGCCGCGACGGCGGCGAGTCGGAGCGAACGGGGTCTACGAGGCATGGGACTGCCCTTCCGGGAAGGTGCGTGCGGCGGCGCGCGCTCAAGCGGGAAACGCTCAGAGGTGAGGCTGCGAGCGGAGGGTGGAGCGAGGGGAGAACACGGTGGACGCCCGGTGGGGGTCCGGCGTCGTGGCTGTCAGCGCCGACAGCAGTCGCTGGCGCACCGGCCGTAGTCGAGGAAGCGGCGCATCGTCAGCAGCACACGTCCTCCTTCGCGTAGGCCTTCCGGCTGCGGGTGCTGGACTGTAACACCGGTTTCCGGACACCCGCTCGACTGTCTCGAACTGTGGTTCTCCGAGGTCATGTACGGTGTCGCGCATCTTCGGAACATCAGGAGTGTCCCGCTATGCCCCAGGAACTGCGCGCTGTCGACTGGACCGGAAACAGCCTCGCGCTCATCGACCAGACCGTGCTCCCGCACCGGACCGAGACCCGTCAGATCCGCGATGTGGACGACCTGGTGGACGCGATCCAGCGGCTCGTGGTGCGCGGGGCGCCCGCGATCGGTGCCGCGGGTGCGTACGGGGTCGCCCTCGCGATGCTCCAGGGGCGGCGCGAGGGGTGGTCGCGGGAGGAGGTGCTCGCGGCCGTCGCGCGGATCCGTGCGGCGCGGCCCACCGCGGTCAACCTCATGGTGTGCGTCGACCGGGTGCTGACGCGGTTCGACGACGGGCTCGACGCGGTGCTCGCCGAGGCGGCGGAGGTGCAGCGGGAGGATGTCGAGGCCAACCGGGGCATGGGGGCGTTCGGGGCGGACTGGCTGCTGAAGCGGGTCGGCGTGGACCGGCCGCTGCGGGTGCTGACCCACTGCAACACCGGGGCGTTGGCCACGGCGGGGTGGGGCACCGCGCTCGGCGTCATACGCGAACTGCACGCCCGGGGGCGCCTTGAGGTCGTGTACGCCGATGAGACGCGGCCTCTGCTGCAGGGATCACGGCTGACCGCCTGGGAGTTGGTGCAGGAGGGCATCCCGCACTTCGTCCAGGCGGACGGGGCCGCCGCGGGCACGATCCTGCGGGGCGAGGTGGACGCGGCGATCGTCGGCGCCGACCGGATCGCGGCCAACGGGGACACGGCGAACAAGGTGGGCACCGTGGGGGTCGCACTGGCGTGCGCCGACGTCGGTGTGCCGTTTCTGGTGGCCGCGCCCACGACGACGGTTGACCTTTCCACGGCCACCGGGGCCGACATTCACATCGAACTGCGGGGTGAGAGTGAGGTGTTGGAGTGGGGCGGGGTTCGGACTGCCCCTGCCGGGTCTCGTGGGCACAATCCCGCATTTGATGTCACACCTGGGCGGTTGGTCACGGGGCTCGTGACCGAGCGGGGGGTGTTGGAGGTGTCCGAGGGGGAGTTGCCGGGGGATCGGTTGAAGTAGGCCGGTTTGTTGGGTGCGGGTCTGTAGGGGCTGGCGGCGCAGTTCCCCGCGCCCCTTACAGGGGCGCTGCAGGGAACGTAAGAATGGAGGGTCGGGGCCAGTGCCTCGACCCTCCTCTCGTGCGCCAACTGGGCTCAGTTGCCCGTCAGTTCCAGTTCCAGCAGCCACTCCACGATCTCCGTGTGGTGGCGGGCCCGGCGGGGTGTGTCGCCCCAGACGTAGAGGCCGTGGCCCGCCACGACCACCGCGGGCATGCGTGGGTCGCGGGCCGCCTCCAGGCGGTCGCCGAGGACCTTCATGTCCTGGCTGTTGGCGATGACGGGGAGGGTGACCTCGACGTCGTGGGCGGGCTGGCCGATGCCCTTGAGCATCTCCAGGTCCTTGAAGGGGATGCCGCCCGGCACACGTCGGCCCATCGCCACGGACGCCACCGTGTGGACGTGCACCACGGCCCCGGCGCCGGTCAACGCGGCCACGCGGGCGTGCAGTTCGGCCTCGGCGGACGGCTTGCCGCCGTTCACCGCGGCGCCCTGGCCGTCGACCAGTACGACGTCCGAGGGTGTCAGTTCGCCCTTGTCGTGGCCGCTGGCGGTGACCGCGAGCCGCAGGGGATCGCGGGAGACCACCACGGACAGGTTGCCGGAGGTGCCCCGCATCCAGCCGAAGGAGGCGAAGCGGGCGGACTCGGCGGCGAGGACGGCCCCCGCCTCCTCCAGGTCGAGTGTGCTGATGTCGGTGGTCACGTGGCGCTCCCGGAAGTGCTGATGGTGATCTCGTCGAACGTCCCCGCCTGCGCGTGGTCGCCGACGCCCTGCTCGTAGTACGGCTCCCCGGGCCGCCGGATCCCGACCGCGTGCCAGCCGGCCGCACGGGCCGCGTCCAGTTCGCCGGGCCGGTCGGAGAGGAAGAGGAGACGGCCGGCCTCCGTACCGGTCGACCCGGCGATACGGCGGTAGGAGTCCGGCTCCTGCTTGGGCCCCGCGTTCTCGGTGTCGTACAGGCCCGAGACGAGCGGCAGCAGGTCCCCGTCCGGGCTGCTCGCGAACCACGCGCGCTGCGCGGCCACGGACCCGGACGAGTACACGTGCAGCCGTACGCCGTCGCCGTGCCAGCGGCGCAGCACCGGCACCACGTCGTCGTAGAAGTGGGAGACCAGGTCGCCGCGGGCGAACCCCTCGGACCAGATGAGGCCCTGAAGGGTCTTCAGCGGGGTGGCCTTCACGTCCCCGTCGAGCCACTCGTGCAGCGCCTTCTCCACGCGTACGGCGTCGGCGTCGGGCTCGCCGAGCAGGTCCCGTACCTGGGAGACCGCCCGCACGACGTCCGGATCGGCGCTCCGCTCCGAGAGCAGCGCTCCGAAACGGGAGCGGGAGTACGGGTACAGCACGTCGACGACGAACCCCGTGGCGCTCGTGGTGCCCTCGATGTCGAGCACCACGGCGTCCACGTCGAACCGCAGGCTCACGCCGCGGCCCGGTCCCGCTCGTACCCCGCCGCGATGGTGTCGTAGTCGGGGAAGCGCCCGGCGATGGTGGAGCCGGTGAAGGAGCCGATCCAGCCGTCCTCCTCGTGGAAGAACCGGATGGCGGTGAAGCCCGGCGTCGTCCCCATGTCGAACCAGTGCGTCGTTCCGCGCGGCACGCCCAGCAGGTCGCCCTTCTCGCAGAACACGGCGTGCACCTCGCCGTTCACGTGCAGATAGAAGATCCCGGAGCCCGAGACGAAGAACCGGACCTCGTCATCGTCGTCGTGGGTGTGCTCCTGGAGGAACTTCTCCCGCGCAGCCTTCGCCTTCACCGGGTACTCCGGGTCGTCGCTCGGGTGCAGCCCGAGGACGTCGACGGTCGTGAAGCCCTCCTCGGCGTTCAGCCGGTCGATCTCCGGCCCGTACGCGGCGAAGACGGTGTCGCTGTCGGCGTCCGCGGGGACGTCCTCGCGGACGGGCCACTGCTCGTAGCGCACCCCGAGCGGCGCCAGCGCGGCGGCGATCTCGGCGGGGTCGGAGGTGCGACGCACGGTGGTCTCGGGACCGGACTCCGGCCACGTCGTCAGCAGGGTCATGGGAGCAACTCCAGTGAGTGAAGGGGGGAGTCCGGATACCGAGACGGGCATCGGGACCGGGTGTCGGGCCGGGCGGCAGAGGCGGCGCCCCCGGGGCGGGGGAGGCGGGAGAACCTGTGGTCAGCCGCGACACGCCGCGCCGGTACAGCGTCGTGCCGCTGTCGCGCATGGTGTCGTCATCGGAAGCCTCGTTGTCCCGGGTCGTTCGCCGATGGTAACTCCACGCCGGTGATCGGCCGAGTGTGACGAAGTCGTTGTCTCAGCCCCTGAGAAACCGCTTCCCCTGCTTTGACGGCTGGCCGGAAACGTTCCCATGATCTGCGTATGAAGACGCTGCTGCTCGTGCGGCGGCTGTACGTGGACTTGCTCCGGTCGACCACAGCCCGCTGTCGCTGACCTGAACCGGAGTGCCCTCCGCGCCCCCGCCCACCGCGAGTTCCACGGAACCGGTGAGGCGTACGTCCGCGCGGCGATGGCCTGATTCATGCCCCCGGCGCTCCGGGCTCCGCACGCCCTCCTCACCCTCACCCCTCCCTTCCTGCGCCACCCCTGGAGCCCCTCATGTCCCGTGCCCGTCTGCCCCTGGCCGCGCTCTCGCTGGCCTCCGCCTCCGCGCTCCTCCTCGCGGGCTGCTCGCAGTCCTCGGACGCCTCCGAGGCCGCGGGCGACAAGGCCGCCCCCGCCGCCGCGGCCACCGGCACGAAGCCCGCGCCCTTCAGCAAGGGCAAGGTGAAGGTCGCCCTGGTCCGGCAGAGCGGCGCCGGCGACTACTTCGAGCAGTGGGGCAACGGCGCCAAGGCACAGGCGAAGGCCCTCGGCATCGACCTGACCGTGTACGACGCCCAGGCGGACAACGCCAAGCAGGCCACCGACCTGTCCTCGGCCATCAACTCCGGGGCGAAGGCGATCATCGTCGACCACGGCTTCCCCGCCACGATCCAGCCGGAGATCGACAAGGCCGTGAAGAAGGGAATCAAGGTCGTCGTCTACGACGTCGAGACGACGAACAAGTCGGTGATCAGCACCAAGCAGGACGACGCCAGCATGGCCCAGGCCGTCCTCGACGTGATGGGCGACGAGCTCGGCAACGACGCGAAGGTCGGCTACGTCAACGTCGCCGGGTACGCCGCCCTCGACAAGCGCGACAGCGTCTGGAAGAAGACGGCCGACGCCAACGGCTGGAAGCAGGAGTTCAAGGTCGGCAAGGTGACCGACTCCACGGCCACCGACAACGTGCCCCTGGTCAGCGCCGCGCTCACCCAGCACTCGGACGTGGCCGGCGTCTTCGCCCCGTACGACGAACTCGCCAAGGGCACCGTCCTCGCCGTCCAGAACAAGAAGCTCCAGGACAAGGTGAAGGTCTTCGGCGCGGACGTCTCCAACGCCGACATCCAGAACATGACCGCCAAGGGCAGCCCGTGGGTCGCCACGGCGGGCACGGACCCGTCCGCGGTCGGTGCCGCCGTCGTCCGTACGACCGCCCTGGAGCTCGCCGGTCAGCTGAACAAGTCCTCCGTGGAGTTCCCGGCCGTCGCCATCACCCAGGACTTCCTGAAGAGCAAGGGCATCGAGAACATGGACCAGCTGCGGAAGGCGCTGCCCGCCCTCAACCTCTCCAAGGTCAGCACCGCGGACTGGATCCCGAATGTCGCCCACTGAGCCGGTTCTCGCGGTGAGGCCGGCCGAGCCGGTTCCCGCGGTGGGTCTGCGGGACGTCAGCATGGCCTTCGGCGGGAAGACGGTGCTCGCCTCCGTCTCCCTGGACATCGCCGCGGGCAGTGTCGTCGCGCTGCTCGGTGCGAACGGCGCCGGCAAGTCCACGCTGATCAAGATCCTGTCCGGGGTGCACACGGACCACGGCGGTGAGGTCCGGGTGAACGGCTCACCCGCCGCTCTCCAGTCGCCCCTCGCCGCCCGCCAGTTGGGCATCCAGACGGTCCACCAGCGCATCGGCGAGGGCATCGTGCCCGGGCTCACCGTCGCCGAGAACCTCGTGTTCGAGGAGCTGGCCCAGGCACGCGGCAACCCCTTCCTGAACGGGCGCCGCCTCCTCGCCAGGGCCCGCGAGATCCAGTCGGCGCTCGACCTCGGCTGGAGCGACACCGTGCTCAGGCGCGATGTCACCGAACTCGGCATCTCCGACCGGCAGTTGCTGATCCTGGCCCGCGCCCTGGCGACCCGCCCCCGGCTGCTGGTACTCGACGAGCCGACCTCGGCGCTCTCCGCCGCCGAGGCCAAGCGCCTATTCACGCTCGTCGAGCGGATGCGGGACGACGGCATCGCCGTCCTGTACGTCTCCCACCGGCTCGGCGAGATCGACGCGCTCGCCGACCGGCTGGTCGTCCTGCGGGACGGCCTTCTCACCGAGGACCAGACCCGGCCCTTCGACTGGGACAGCGCCCTGCGCGCGATGCTCGCCCAGGCCCAGGAGGCGACGGCCGCACGGCCCCAACGGGCCGGGGACCAGGGCGAGATCGCGCTCTCCCTGCGCGGGGTGCCGCTGTTCGACGGCCACCCTCCGCAGGACCTCGACATCCGGGAGGGCGAAGTCACCGGCGTCGTGGGCCTGTTGGGCGCGGGCAAGACCGAACTGGCCCGCGGCCTCTTCGGCGCCGAGCCGTTCCCGGCGGGCGCCCTAGAACTGGACGGCAGGCCCTACGCGCCGCGCCGCCCGGCCGACGCCATCCGCAGCGGCGTCCACCTGGTGCCCGAGGACCGGCACGCGGACGCCCTCGTCCCCGGCTGGTCGCTGGCCCAGAACATCTCCCTGCCGTTCCTCAAGTCCCTCGCCCCCTTGTCCGCGGCCGGGCTGGTGAACCGCTCCAAGGAGGACGCCCTCGGCCGCGCCACCATCGAGCGGCTCGGCGTCGTCGCCCGCGACGAGCACAGCACCGTCGAGGAACTGTCCGGCGGCAACCAGCAGAAGGTCGTCGTCGGCCGCTGGCTCGCCGAACGCCCCCGAGTCCTCATCCTGGACGAGCCGTTCCGGGGCGTGGACATCGGCGCCCGTCGCGACATCGGCCGCCGGGCCCGCGCCCTGGCCGCCGAAGGAGCCGCGGTCCTCGTCCTGTCCGCCGACGTGGACGAGGTCCTGGAGATCGCCGACCGGGTCCTCGTCCTCACCGCGGGCGAGATCCGCCTCGACGCGTACGGCGACGACGCGGAGCGCGACCGCGTGATCCAGTCCATCTCGGCGTCCGTCTGATGCCGGCCACTCAGCACGCCACACCAGGAAGCACGCCATGACCACCACCCAGAGCACCGAGGTGCCGACCAAGGCGGCGGTCCCACCCGCGACCTCCACCGGCCTGCGCGTCCAGAGCGCCGTCATCAAGTACGGCTTCATCTTCGTCACCGTCACGCTCTTCACGTACTTCGCGCTGAGCGAGCCGTCCTTCCGCGACTCGGCGACACTCCTCGACACCCTCCGGTACGTCTCGGTCGCCGCGATCCTCGGCCTCGGCGTCACCCTCACCATGGCCGTCGGCGGAATGGACATGTCCGTCGGCGCGGTGGCCGGGCTCGGCGTGACCGTCGCCGCGAAGACGATGGTCTCGTACAACCAGGTCGGCATGGTCGCGATCCTCGCCGTCATCGCGGCGGGCGCCCTCGCGGGTCTCCTCAACGCCCTGCTGATCGTCGTCCTGAAGATCCCCGACATGCTGGCCACGCTCGGCACCATGTTCGTCATCCAGGGCACCAAACTCATCCTGGTCGACGGCCAGTCCATCACCCCGGGCATGACCCAGTCCGACGGCACCACCGCGCCCGGCAAGTTCACCGAGGGCTTCCTGCGCATCGACCGCGGCACGGTCCTCGGCATCCCCGTCTCGGTGCTGATCTTCGGCGCGCTCACGGTCGTCGCCTGGGTGTTCCTCGCCCGCACCCGCTGGGGCCGCGTCCTCTACGCGATCGGCGCCAACCCCGAGGCCTCCCGGCTGGCCGGCATCCGCGTCGGCGCCTACCGGGCCCTGGCATACGTGCTGTCCGGCGTCCTCGCGTCGATCGGCGGGCTGATCCTGGCGTCCCGCATCGGCCAGGGCGACGTCTCGGCCGGTACATCCCAGCTGCTGGAAGCGGTGGCGGTGGCCCTGGTCGGCACCTCCGTCCTCGGCCGCGGCCGTCCGAACGTGTGGGGCACGGCCCTGGGCGCCGTCCTGATCGGCATCATCACCACCGGTCTGACCATCAAGGGCCTGCCCTACTACACACAGGACGTCGTCGAGGGCGCGGTCCTCATCCTCGCCCTGGTCTTCAGCTTCACCCTGTCCAAGCGCCGCACCGCATAAGGGAGTTCACGATGGGCTACCGCATTCTGGAGACCGAGGACGTGCCCGCGTACCTGCGCGAGCGCGGCCACTGGGACGACACCGGCGACATCCGCGTCCGCGAGGTCTCCGACGGCAACATGAACCGCGTGTTCCTCGCCTCGAACGGGGACGGCACCCGCGGCCTCGCCGTCAAGCAGGCCCTGCCCTGGGTCCGGGTCGCGGGCCCCTCCTGGCCGATGAGCCCCGAGCGCGCCGACGCCGAGGCCCGCGCCTACGAGCAGGTCGCCAAGGTCGCCCCGGACAAGATCCCGGCCGTCCACGGCTACGACGCCGACAACTACGCCCTCGTCATGGAGGACATGTCCGACCTCCAGGTGCTGCGCACGGTCCTCAACGAGGGCGGCTCCTACGGCCCGGACACCTCGCGGCGCATCGGTGAGTTCGTCGCCCAACTCACCTTCGCCACCAGCGACTTCGGCATGCCGTCGGCCGAACGCAAGGCCCTGATCGCGGCCTCGGTCAGTCCCGAGCTGTGCAAAATTACCGAGGATGTCGTCCTCTCCGAGCCGTACGTCGAGCACGAGCACAACCACTGGCACCCCGGACTCGACGACCTGGCCGCCGAGTTCCGCGCCGACACCCGCCTGCGCACCGAGGTCGCCGACCTCCGCCACACCTTCATGACCTCCGCCCAGGCACTGCTCCACGGCGACCTGCACACCGGCAGCATCATGGTCGGCGAACGCGAAGGCGCCCCCGTCGTACGGGTCTTCGACCCCGAGTTCTCCTTCGTCGGCCCGATCGGCTACGACCTCGGCCTGTACTGGGCGAACGTCCTCGTCGCCCAGGCACGGGCGCGGGCCCTCGGTACGGTCACCGACCACGCGGCCCAACTCCGGCTCACCTGGGAGGGGTTCGAGACGGAGTTCCGCCGCCTCTGGCAGGACCGCGTCGACACCTTCTTCGACGACGCGTATCTCGACCGCTTCCTGGCCCGGGTCCGGAGCGACTCGGCGGGCTTCGCCGGCACCGAGATCGTCCGCCGCGTCATCGGCTTCGCGCACCTCACCGACCTGACGACCCTGCCCGACCCGGTGCCGGCCTCACGCCGTGCGCTGCTGCTCGGGCGCGAACTCATCGTGCGGAGGGCCGAGTTGACCCGTACGGAGGACATCGAGGCGCTGGCCCGCTGACCGGCCGGGCCGGGACGGACATGCCGAAGGGCGGCTCCCCCCGTGGGAGCCGCCCTTCGGACGTGGTGCGGCGGTGCGGCTACTTCTCGTCGAGCAGGTCCTGCACCTTGCCCCGTACCTCGTCCGTCGCGAGGCCGCGGATCGTCAGCGTCGTACGGCGGCGCAGCACGTCGTCCGCCGTCTCGGCCCACTCGTTGTCACGCGCGTACACGACCTGCGCCCAGATCTCGGGGGCGTCCGGGTGGACGCGCTGGGCCAGCTCCGGGTTGTCGTTGGCCAGCCGCGCGATGTCGAAGGCCAGCGAGCCGTAGTGCGTGGAGAGGTGCCTGGCGGTGTCGGCGCCCATGCGGGGGCCGGGTGCCGGGCCGTCGACCAGGAGCCGGTGCGCGACCGCGCGCGGGTTGGCGACACCCGGCAGCGGCAGCTTCTTCGGCAGCTCGGAGATCGGCTCGAAGTCCTCGCCGAGCGGACGGCCCGGCAGCGACTCCAGCTTCTTCATGACGGTCCGGCCGATGTGCCGGAAGGTCGTCCACTTGCCGCCCGCGACGGACAGCATGCCGCCCCGGCCCTCGGTGACGACCGTCTCCCGCTTGGCCTTCGACGTGTCGCCGGGACCACCCGGCAGCACCCGCAGACCCGCGAAGGAGTACGTGATCAGGTCACGGGACAACTGCTGGTCGCGGATGGAGAACGCGGCCTCGTCGAGGATCTGGGATATGTCCTTCTCGTTGACCGCCACGTCCGCCGGGTCGCCCTCGTACGCCTCGTCGGTCGTGCCGAGCAGCAGCATGTCCTCCCAGGGGAGGGCGAAGGTGATGCGGTACTTGTCGATCGGGGTGGCCAGCGCGGCCTTCCAGGGGGAGGTGCGCTTGAGGACCAGGTGCGCGCCCTTCGACAGGCGGATGGACGGCGCCGCGTGCTCGTCCTCCATCTTCCGCAGGTGGTCGACCCACGGCCCGGTCGCGTTCAGCACGAGACGGGCCGACACGCCGAACTCCTCGCCGGAGAGCGTGTCCTTCAGCTCCGCGCCGGTCACCCGGCCCCGGGTGAAGCGCAGGCCCGTGACCGCGGCGTGGTTGAGCACGGTGGCACCGGACTCGACGGCCCCGCGGACCGTCATCAGCGCCATCCGGGAGTCGTTCATCTGGTCGTCGCCGTACACGGCCACGGCCTTGAGGTTGTCCGTACGCAGCTCGGGCACGTCCTGCGCGGCCTTCGACGGCGAGAGCAGATGCCCCACGCCGTCACCGAAGGCCGACAGCGCCGAGTACGCGAAGACACCCGCGCCCAGCTTCGCCGCGCCGTGCGGCCCGCCCTTGTACACGGGGAGGTAGAACGTGAGCGGATTCGCCAGGTGGGGGGCCACCTGACGGGAGACCGCACGGCGCTCGAAGTGGTTCTCCGCCACCAGCTTCACCGCGCCGGTCTGCAGATAGCGCAGACCGCCGTGGAGCAGCTTGGAGGAGGCGGAGGAGGTCGCGCCGGCGAAGTCGCCGGCGTCGACCAGGGCCACCCGCAGGCCCGACTGTGCGGCATGCCAGGCGGTGGAGATGCCCAGAATCCCGCCACCGATCACCAGGAGGTCATATGTCGCCTTGGACAACTGCTCCCGGGTCTCGGCACGGCTCACTGCCTTGAAACCGTAGGCGGCGGAGCCGTTGGCCGGGCGCGTCCCAAGAGCCGGGACACTCTGCAGGGTGGTCATTGCGAATTACTCCTCGTCAGCGTCGTCTTCGAGCCAGCCCATGGTCCGCTCGACGGCCTTGAGCCAGCTCTTGTACTCACGGTCGCGGGTCTCCGCGGCCATGTTCGGGGTCCACTCGGCGGCCCTGCGCCAGTTGGCGCGCAGGTCCTCGGTGTTGGTCCAGAAGCCGACGGCGAGACCGGCGGCGTAGGCGGCGCCGAGGCAGGTGGTCTCGGCGACCATCGGGCGCACCACGGGGGCGTCCAGGACGTCGGCCAGGGTCTGCATCAGCAGGTTGTTGGAGGTCATGCCGCCGTCGACCTTGAGGGCCGTGAGCTCGACGCCGGAGTCCTTCGTCATGGCGTCGCTGATCTCACGGGTCTGCCAGGCCGTGGCCTCCAGGACGGCGCGCGCGATGTGCGCCTTGGTGACGTACCGGGTCAGACCGGCGATCACACCGCGGGCGTCGGGGCGCCAGTACGGGGCGAACAGACCGGAGAAGGCCGGCACGAAGTACGCGCCGCCGTTGTCCTCGACCGACAGCGCGAGCGTCTCGATCTCCGCGGCGGACTTGATCAGGCCCATCTGGTCGCGCATCCACTGGACGAGCGAGCCGGTGACGGCGATCGAACCCTCAAGGGCGTAGACCGGCTTCTGCTCGCCGATCTGGTAGCCGACGGTGGTCAGCAGCCCGCTGTAGGAGTTGATGAGCTTGTCACCGGTGTTCATCAGCATGAACGTGCCGGTGCCGTACGTGGACTTGGCCTCGCCCTCGGAGAAACAGGTCTGGCCGAAGAGGGCCGCCTGCTGGTCGCCGAGCGCGGAGGCGACCGGGATGCCGCCGAGCAGGTCGCCCAGCTTGCCGCCGGTGATCTCGCCGTAGACCTCGGCGGAGGAGCGGATCTCGGGCAGCATCGCCAGCGGAACACCGATCGACTCGGCGATCTTCGGGTCCCACTGCATGGTGTGCAGGTTCATCAGCATGGTGCGGGAGGCGTTGGTGACGTCGGTGACGTGCCGGCCGCCGTTCACACCGCCCGTCAGGTTCCAGATGACCCAGCTGTCCATGGTGCCGAAGAGGATGTCGCCGGCCTCGGCGCGCTCACGCAGACCCTCGACGTTGTCGAGCAGCCAGCGGGCCTTCGGACCGGCGAAGTACGAGGCCAGCGGCAGGCCGGTCTCGCGGCGGAAGCGGTCCTGGCCGACGTTGCGGCCGAGCTCCTTGCAGAGCGCGTCGGTGCGGGTGTCCTGCCAGACGAGCGCGTTGTGGACGGGCTCACCGGTGTTCTTGTCCCACAGCAGCGTCGTCTCGCGCTGGTTGGTGATGCCGATGGCCTTGATGTCGTCGCGGGTGATGCCGGCCTTCGCGATGGCCGAGGCGACGACCTCCTCGACGTTCGTCCAGATCTCGGTGGCGTTGTGCTCCACCCAGCCCGGCTTCGGGAAGATCTGCTCGTGCTCCTTCTGGTCGACGGAGACGATGCGTCCGTCGCGGTCGAAGACGATGCAGCGGCTGGAGGTGGTGCCCTGGTCGATGGCGGCGATGAACGGGCCGGTGCCGTGGGAATGCGTGGCGGCGGTGTGCGCGTCGGTCACGGTGTGCTCCTGAAAGTCCGTGGATAAGGGGCTGGCTTACGGCGTATTGCTCTCGGCTCCGAGTCGACGTCCGTCCCGTACCGGACGGACGTCGACTCCGAGCGGACGTACGGCTCTAAGCAAAAGCGACGTTGTAGAGGCCTGCGGCGATCGCTCCGCCGATCAGCGGACCGACGACCGGGATCCAGGCATAGCTCCAGTCGGACCCGCCCTTGTTGGGCAGGGGAAGCAGGGCGTGCACGATGCGCGGACCGAGGTCACGGGCCGGGTTGATGGCATACCCCGTCGGACCACCGAGGGAGAGGCCGATGCTGACGACCACGAGGGCGGTGATCAGCGCGCCCAGGGTGCCGAGACCCTTGCCGCTGTCGTTGAGACCCTGCGTGAGCACCGCGAGCACCAGCACGACCGTGCCGATGATCTCCGTGGCGAGGTTCTGCCACGCGACCCGGACCTCCGGGCCGGTGGAGAAGATGCCGAGCACCGGGCCGGCCTTGGCCTCCCGGGCCTCCACGGACTTGGTGTCCTGCGCGCCGGGACCGCCCACGATCTCGCGGTCGGTGAGGTGCGCGTGGAACTGCCCGTAGTAGGCGACCCACACCAGCGCCGCGCCGATCATGGCGCCGAGGAGCTGGCCCGACCAGTAGGTCAGGACATTGCTCCAGGCGTCGTCCTTGATGGCGATCGCGAGGGTCACGGCCGGGTTCAGATGGGCACCGGAGAGAGGCGCCGAGGTGTACACGGCGGTCAGTACCGCGAAACCCCACCCGAAGGTGATGGCGAGCCACCCGGCGTTGCGTGCCTTGGAGGCCTTCAGCGTGACGGCGGCACAGACACCGCCGCCGAGCAGGATGAGTATGGCGGTACCGATGGTCTCGCCGATGAAGATGTCGGAGCTGGACACCCGCGACTCCTTTGTCCTTCGTCCAGGGGAAGCCGAACCCCGGGTCCCTCCGGTGGTTCGCGACCTCAGGTGAGGTCGTTGCCGGCCCTTGGCGTTGTCACACTCTAACGCGTATTGCCGGTAGGTGTTCGACAATGCCGACCGATGGACGCGAGTCTCGCTCTCCCGTTACCACCCCGTCAAGGCTTCCGTTGTCGAAAACGCGATCGTTATTCATTGCTGTGAAACATCGATCTTGGAACGGCCGCGCACCGCGTGCGAGCTGGCACGTTGTGTGGTCGCGAGGGCATGTCAAAAGGCCGGTACGTCGTCGACGTACCGGCCTTGTTTCCGTGCCAAGTCCCCGCGAACCTCGGAACCGCGTCCCCGCGAACCTCAGAACCGCGTCCCTGTGAACCTCAGAACCGCCCGGCGCCCAGATCGCGGGACACCGCGCGGGCGCAGTCGCGGACCGCCGCGATCAGCTCGGGGCGCAGCTCGCCGTCCTTGCAGACGCGCTCCACCGCCCCCGTGACGCCCACCGCGCCGACCGGCATCCGCCGCTGGTTGTGGATGGGCGCGGCCACCGAGGCCACGCCCGTCCAGGTCTCCTCGACATCGGCCGCGTACCCGCGCGCGCGGGTGAGGTCGAGGACGGTCTCGAACGCGTCCGCCGCGCTTATCGTGCGGGCCGTGAACGCCTTGCGCTCGGCCTCCAGGACCTCGCTGTGCGCCACCGGGTCGTAGGCCGACAGGACCTTGCCCAGCGCCGTGGAGTGCAGCGGCTGCATGGCCCCGACCTCCAGCACCTGCCGGCTGTCGTCGGGCCGGAACACGTGGTGCACGATCAGTACGCCCTGCTGGTGCAGGACCCCCAGATAGACGCTCTCGCCGCTCGACCGGGCCAGGTCGTCCGTCCACACCAGGGCGCGCGCCCGCAGCTCGTGCACGTCGAGATACGTGGTGCCCAGGCGCAGCAGTTCGGCGCCCAGCTGGTAGCGCCCGGACGCCGCGTCCTGCTCGACGAAGCCCTCCTGCTGCAGCGTGCGCAGAATGCCGTGGGCCGTACCCTTGGCCAGGCCGAGCGACGAGGCGATGTCCGACAGTCCGAGCCGTCGCTCGCCGCCCGCGAGCAGCCGCAGCATCGCGGCCGCCCGTTCGAGCGACTGGATGTTCCGTGCCATCGCCGTCCTGCCCTCCGTCCCCTCGCACCGTCGGTCGGCGCTTCGCTGCCACCGTTCGGCAATGTCGAACACTACCGGTCGTCGTCGATGTCCCGCTAATGGGTGGGCGGGATGAGTTGCAGTGATGTGTTGCGGCCGCAACACCCCCGGCGCCGAACGGCCGCATCCCCACCACGAGCCACGTGATCCCCACCGCAGATCGCGTGTGTGTCGCCCGTCCGCCCCGTGGACTCCCCTGACCCGGCGCGCCGTCGCGGGCTACCCTTGCGGCGTGCGCCTTCCATGAGAAGCGCAAAGCCGACAGCCGTCGCACTTCAGGGAGCATCTTCCATGGCCTCGTCGCCTAACCCGTCCCTCTCGTCCTCCTCCGCCTACAGCAGGACCCGAACCGATGCCCTCCGCGAGGCACTCGCCACCCGCGTGGTGGTGGCCGACGGTGCGATGGGCACGATGCTGCAGGCACAGGATCCGACGATGGAGGACTTCGAGAATCTCGAAGGCTGCAACGAGATCCTGAACCTCACGCGCCCGGACATCGTGCGCTCCGTCCACGAGGCGTACTTCGCCGTGGGCGTCGACTGCGTCGAGACCAACACCTTCGGCGCCAACCACGCGGCCCTCGCCGAGTACGACATCGCGGAGCGCGTCTTCGAGCTCTCCGAGTCGGGTGCCCGCATCGCCCGCGAGGTCGCCGACGAGTTCACCGCCTCGACCGGTCAGCAGCGCTGGGTGCTCGGCTCCATGGGCCCCGGCACCAAGCTGCCGACCCTCGGCCACGCCCCGTACACCCTTCTGCGCGACGCCTACCAGCGGAACGCGGAGGGCATGATCGCCGGCGGCGCCGACGCGCTGCTCGTGGAGACCACCCAGGACCTGCTGCAGACCAAGGCGTCGGTCATCGGCGCCCGCAAGGCCCTGGACACCCTCGGCGTCGACCTGCCGCTGATCGTCTCGGTGACCGTCGAGACCACCGGCACCATGCTGCTCGGCTCGGAGATCGGCGCCGCGCTCACCGCGCTGGAGCCGCTCGGCATCGACATGATCGGCCTGAACTGCGCCACCGGGCCCGCCGAGATGAGCGAGCACCTGCGCTATCTGGCCCGCCACTCCCGCATCCCGCTGTCCTGCATGCCGAACGCGGGCCTCCCGGTCCTCGGCAAGAACGGCGCCCACTACCCGCTGACGGCCCCCGAGCTGGCCGACGCCCAGGAGACCTTCGTACGCGAGTACGGCCTTTCCCTGATCGGCGGCTGCTGCGGTACGACCCCGGAGCACCTGCGCCAGGTCGTCGAGCGCGTACGGGACCTGACGCCGGCCGTGCGCGACCCGCGCCCCGAGCCCGGCGCCGCCTCGCTCTACCAGACCGTGCCGTTCCGCCAGGACACCGCGTACATGGCGATCGGCGAGCGGACGAACGCCAACGGCTCCAAGAAGTTCCGCGAGGCCATGCTGGACGGCCGCTGGGACGACTGTGTGGAGATGGCCCGCGACCAGATCCGCGAGGGGGCGCACATGCTCGACCTGTGCGTCGACTACGTGGGCCGCGACGGCGTCGCCGACATGGAGGAGCTGGCCGGCCGCTTCGCCACCGCCTCCACCCTGCCGATCGTCCTCGACTCCACCGAGGTCCCCGTCATCCGCGCCGGTCTGGAGAAGCTCGGCGGCCGCGCGGTCATCAACTCCGTCAACTACGAGGACGGCGACGGCCCCGAGTCGCGCTTCGCGAAGGTCACCAAGCTCGCCCAGGAGCACGGCGCCGCGCTGATCGCGCTGACCATCGACGAGGAGGGCCAGGCCCGCACCGTCGAGCACAAGGTCGCCATCGCCGAGCGGCTGATCGAGGACCTGACGGAGAACTGGGGCATCCACGAGTCGGACATCCTCATCGACACCCTGACCTTCACGATCTGCACGGGCCAGGAGGAGTCCCGGGGCGACGGCATCGCCACGATCGGGGCCATCCGCGAGCTGAAGCGGCGTCACCCGGACGTGCAGACCACCCTCGGCCTGTCCAACATCTCCTTCGGCCTCAACCCGGCCGCACGTGTCCTGCTCAACTCGGTCTTCCTCGACGAGTGTGTGAAGGCGGGCCTCGACTCGGCGATCGTGCACGCCTCGAAGATCCTGCCGATCGCCCGCTTCGACGACGAGCAGGTCAACACGGCCCTCGACCTGATCTACGACCGGCGCGCGGAGGGCTACGACCCGCTGCAGAAGCTGATGGCACTGTTCGAGGGCGCCACCACCAAGTCCCTGAAGGCCGGCCGGGCCGAGGAACTGGCCGCGCTGCCCCTGGACGAGCGGCTCAAGCGGCGCATCATCGACGGCGAGAAGAACGGTCTTGAGGCCGACCTCGACGAGGCACTCCAGACCCGCCCGGCCCTCGACATCGTCAACGAGACGCTGCTCGACGGCATGAAGGTCGTCGGCGAACTGTTCGGTTCCGGCCAGATGCAGCTGCCGTTCGTGCTCCAGTCGGCCGAGGTCATGAAGACCGCCGTGGCCCACCTGGAGCCGCACATGGAGAAGACCGACGACGAGGGCAAGGGCACCATCGTGCTGGCCACCGTCCGCGGCGACGTGCACGACATCGGCAAGAACCTCGTCGACATCATCCTGTCCAACAACGGCTACACCGTCGTCAACCTCGGCATCAAGCAGCCCGTCTCCGCGATCCTGGAGGCCGCAGAGGAGCACCGCGCCGACGTCATCGGCATGTCCGGCCTGCTGGTCAAGTCCACGGTGATCATGAAGGAGAACCTGGAGGAGCTCAACCAGCGCAAGCTGGCCGCCGACTACCCCGTGATCCTCGGCGGCGCGGCCCTCACCAGGGCGTACGTCGAGCAGGACCTGCACGAGATCTACGAGGGTGAAGTCCGCTACGCCCGCGACGCGTTCGAGGGCCTGCGCCTGATGGACGCGCTGATCGCGGTCAAGCGCGGGGTGCCCGGCGCGAGCCTGCCCGAGCTGAAGCAGCGCCGGGTCAGGGCCACCGCCCAGACGGTCGTCGAGGAGCGCCCCGAGGAGGGCTCGGTCCGCTCCGACGTGTCCGTCGACAACCCGGTCCCCGAGCCGCCGTTCTGGGGCACCCGCGTCATCAAGGGCATCCAGCTCAAGGAGTACGCCTCCTGGCTCGACGAGGGCGCGCTGTTCAAGGGCCAGTGGGGCCTCAAGCAGGCGCGTACGGGCGACGGGCCGACGTACGAGGAGCTGGTGGAGACCGAGGGCCGGCCGCGGCTGCGCGGCCTCCTGGACCAGCTGCAGACCGGGAACCTGCTGGAGGCGGCCGTCGTCTACGGCTACTTCCCGTGCGTCTCCAAGGACGACGACCTGATCCTCCTCGACGAGCAGGGCAACGAACGCACCCGCTTCACCTTCCCGCGCCAGCGCCGCGGCCGTCGGCTGTGCCTCGCCGACTTCTTCCGGCCGGAGGAGTCCGGTGAGACGGACGTCGTCGGGCTCCAGGTCGTCACCGTCGGCTCCCGGATCGGCGAGGAGACGGCCAAGCTCTTCGAGGCGAACGCCTACCGCGACTACCTCGAACTGCACGGCCTGTCCGTGCAGTTGGCCGAGGCCCTCGCCGAGTACTGGCACGCGCGCGTGCGTTCCGAACTCGGCTTCGCCGGGGAGGACCCGTCCGACGTCGAGGACATGTTCGCCCTGAAGTACCGCGGCGCCCGCTTCTCCCTCGGCTACGGCGCCTGCCCGGACCTGGAGGACCGCGCCAAGATCGCCGAGCTCCTGCAGCCCGAGCGGATCGGCGTCCACCTCTCCGAGGAGTTCCAGCTCCACCCGGAACAGTCCACGGACGCGATCGTGATCCACCACCCGGAGGCGAAGTACTTCAACGCGAGGTAAGGCGGGTTCCCCACACCTAGGGTCGGGCGCCGCCATCAAGGGGGGCGCCTTTCAGCAGGGGGCGCCCCACTAGGGGCGCGGGGAACTGCGCGGGCAACGACGGCGGGCCCGCACCTAGAAAAGACCCCCAGCCCCCGCAGGGGACACCGCACACACCCACGCCAGGAGGCACTTCCTCCGACGGCGACGTACACTGGTCGGTCCAGTGCAGGCCGGTTCCCCGGGAGGGAACCGGCCTTCTCGTCCCTACACGGAGGTGCGCCTATGACCAGTACGGTCCCCGCACTAGGTACCCAAACGGCCGAGGGCTCCGCCCTGCAGGCCGTACTCCTGGACATGGACGGCACCCTGGTGGACACCGAGGGCTTCTGGTGGGACGCCGAGGTGGAGGTGTTCGCCCGCCTCGGCCACACCCTCGACGACTCCTGGCGCCACGTGGTGGTCGGCGGCCCCATGACCCGCAGCGCGGGCTTTCTCATCGAGGCCACCGGCGCGGACGTCACCCTCGCCGAGCTCACGGTGCTGCTGAACGACGGGTTCGAGGACCGGATCGGCCGCGCGCTGCCGCTGATGCCGGGCGCCGCGAGGCTCCTCGCCGAGCTGTCCGCGCACAGGATCCCCACGGCCCTGGTCTCCGCCTCGCACCGGCGCATCATCGACCGCGTCGTGACCTCGCTCGGCCCTCAGAACTTCGCCCTGACGATCGCGGGCGACGAGGTCGAGCGGACCAAGCCGTTCCCCGACCCGTATCTGCTGGCGGCGGCCGGCCTGGGCGCGGATCCGGCCAGATGCGCGGTCATCGAGGACACCGCGACGGGCGTCGCCGCGGCCGAGGCGGCGGGCTGCCACGTCGTCGCCGTACCGTCCGTGGCACCCATCGCTCCGGCGTTCCGGCGCACCGTCGTTCCGTCCCTCGAACAGGTCGACCTGTCTTTTCTACGAGGTCTGATGACGGAAAAGCGCTAATCCTTCACCCAGGGTGAATGATTGAATGCCGGAAAAACTACGTGGTCACGGCACCGGAGTAATTCGATCCTCTTCCACGTGTCCCGGGTGGCCGAATTCGAGTGCTTCCTCACATAGTTGAGGATGTGACGTTCGACACGCCACAGGCCGTCGACAAGCCGCCCCGGCTGTGTGTTGGAAGCCCTTTCGGTGCGGTTCGACGCGTCCTTGTGTCCCGATTCATGGAACGCTGCACCAATCCTTCCGCTGTCGGGTTTTCGGTGCGTCCACACCCGGTTTCGCAGCGTGATGGGAGCTCAACTCCGGTACCTGCGAACGGTCCTGCTGGTGCGGACTAATCTCATCGAGACATCGCCGTAACCCCCGTGACCCCACCGCCGCAACCCGGCCTGCCGGGTTAGCGGGACGACAGCTCTGGAGAACTTCGAGCATGAACCGTAAGACTTTGGTGCTGCCGGCCGTGATCGGTCTGCTCGCCCCGGTCCTCGCCGCGTGCGGCGGTTCCGACAGCGGGGACAACGGCGGCGACGCCATCGTCGTCGGCACTACCGACCGGTTCACCGCCTCGAAGGAGGACCCGGCGCCGCTCGACCCGGCCTCCGCGTACGACGTGGGCACCTGGAACATCCTCCGCCAGACCGTCCAGACGCTGATGGTCATGCCCAACGGTGGCGGTGACCCGGCTCCGGAGGCGGCCGAGGAGTGCGGCTTCACCGACTCGGGCAACGAGCGGTACGCCTGCACCCTGCGCAAGGACCTCAAGTTCTCCAACGGTGACGCGATCACCGCCGAGGACGTGAAGTTCTCCATCGACCGTGCGATGCAGATCAAGGCGGACAGCGGTGTATTCGCCCTGCTGTCCACCGTCGACACCGTGGAGACCAAGGGCGACCGAGAGGTGATCTTCCACCTCAACAGCGCGGACGCCACCTTCCCGTTCAAGCTCTCCACGCCGGTCGCGGGCATCGTCAACCCCGACGACTACGAGAAGAACAAGCTGCGGGACGGCTTCGACGTCAGCGGCTCCGGTGCGTACACGCTCAAGGCCGAGGTCAAGGACGACGTCGTCGTCAAGGCCGTCTTCACCAAGAACCCCAACTACAAGGGGAATTCGGAGCTGAAGAACGACAAGGTCGAGCTGCGCTCCTTCGAGAGTGCCGACGCCATGGGCACCGCGCTCGACAAGGGCGACATCGACATGATGACCCGCACCATGTCGCCCGCGCAGATCAAGAAGCTCCAGAACGCCAAGGACACCGACGTCGACCTGATCGAGCAGCCCGGTCTGGAGATCCGCTACCTCGGCTTCAACACCAACGACCCGTCGGTGAAGACGAAGGCGGTCCGCCAGGCGATGGCGCAGGTCATCAACCGCGGCGAGCTCACCTCGCAGGTGTACGGTTCCGGCGCCGACCCGCTGTACTCCATGGTCCCGGCCACCGTCACCGGTCACGCCAACTCGTTCTTCAACAAGTACGGCGACCCGAGCATCCCCAAGGCCAAGGACCTGCTGGCCGCGGAGAGCATCAGCACGCCGGTGAAGCTGACGCTGCACTACACGGACGACCACTACGGACCGGCCACCAAGGACGAGTTCGAGCTGCTGCAGAAGCAGCTGAACGACAGCGGCCTGTTCAAGGTGAGCATCAAGGGCGAGAACTGGTCGACGTTCCGCCCGAACGAGCAGAAGGGCGACTACGAGGTCTACGGCATGGGCTGGTTCCCGGACTTCCCCGACGCCGACAACTACCTCGCGCCGTTCCTCGACAAGGACAACACCATCGGCTCGCCGTACGCGAACCCGGAGATCCGCAGCAAGCTGATCCCCGAGTCCCGCCGCGAGGCCGACCGGCTCACCGCCTCGAAGAGCATCGAGGAGATCCAGAGCATCGTCGCCGACGACGTCCCGGTTCTGCCGCTGTGGCAGGGCAAGCAGTACATCGCCGCCCGGGACGACATCACCGGCGCCGAGTACGCGCTCAACTCCTCGGCGACGCTTCAGCTGTGGGAGCTCGGCCGCGGGGTCGGCGGCTGAGGCCGAGGCGACGGCGCCCGACCGGACCGGGCGGCTGAGCCGGAAGCGACGGCGCCCGACCGGACCCAAGAGAGATCAACGACAAGGCACACGCTCGTGAACATGCGCACCAAGTGGCCGGTCCTGCCCGTCGTGGCGGGACTGTCCGCCGGCCTGCTGACGGGATGCGGCTCGGAGTCGGGGGGCTCCGGGGGCAGTGGCTCGGACGTCGTCATGGGAATGACGGACGACGTCCTGGCCACGGATCCCGCCTCCGGCTACGACCCCGGCTCCTGGCTCCTCTTCAACAACGTCTTCCAGTCCCTGCTCAGCTTCCCCAAGGGCGGCACCGAGCCGGAGCCGGAGGCCGCCAGGGAGTGCGGGTTCACGGACACGCAGGCCAAGGTCTACCGGTGCACCCTGCGCGACGGGCTGAAGTTCAGCAACGGTGACGACCTCACCTCGCAGGACGTCAAGTTCTCCTTCGACCGCATGATGAAGATCGACGACGACGCCGGGCCCGCGATCATGTTCCCCATGCTGGACAAGGTGGAGGCGCCGAACGCCAAGACGGTCGTCTTCCGGCTCAAGGACTCCGACGCCACCTTCCCGAGCAAGATCGCCTCCGGCGCCGGTTCGATCGTCAACCGCCGGGAGTACTCGGCGGACGGGCTGCGCGAGGACGGCAAGGCCGTCGGCTCGGGCCCGTACAAGCTGGAGTCGTTCAGCAAGGACGAGGCCGTCTTCACGGTCAACGAGAACTACAAGGGCACCGCCGAGACGCAGAACGACGGCGTGACCCTCAAGCTGTTCCACGGCGACCAGGCCGGCCTGAAGAAGGCCATCCTCGACGGCCAGGTCGACGTCGCCTACCGGGGCCTCGCCGCCGAGGACGTCGCCGAGATCGAGGCGGACACCACCGGCAGCCAGGAGATCGACGTCGTCGAGGGCTCCAGCGCCGAGGTGCAGCACATGGTCTTCAACATGAAGGACCCGGTGGCGGGCAAGGCGGGCGTCCGCAAGGCCATCGCCCATCTGCTCGACCGCGACGCCCTCATCAAAGAGGTCTACGAGAACACGGCGACCCCGCTGTACTCGATCATCCCGGCCGGTATCACGGGCCACAACACGGCCTTCTTCGACACCTACGGCGCCCGCCCCTCGCGCGCCAAGGCCGAGGCCGCGCTGCTGGAGGACGGCATCACCGACAAGGTGAAGCTGACCCTCTGGTCGACGCCGACCCGCTACGGTCCCTCCACCGACCAGGAGTTCAGGGCGATCGCCAAGCAGCTCAACGCGAGCGGCCTGTTCGACGCGACCGTGAAGTCCGTCGCGTACGACACGTACGAGAAGGACATCGAGGCGGGCAAGTACGGCGTGTACGTGAAGGGCTGGGTGCCGGACTACCCGGACCCGGACAACTTCACGGCCCCGTTCTTCGGCGAGGGCAACGTGCTGGGCAACAACTACACGAACCGCACGGTCACCGGGCAGCTCATCCCCGAGACCGCCGCCGAGAGCGACCGCGCCTCGACGGAGCCGCAGTACGGCGAGCTCCAGGACATCGTCGCCGACCAGGTCCCGATCATCCCGATCTGGCAGGCCAAGCAGTACGCGGTCGTCGGCGACAGCGTGTACGGCCTGGAGAACTGCCTCGACGCGTCGACGGTGTTCCGCTTCTGGGAGATCAGCAAGGACTGAGCCCGTCCGCGCACCACCCCGCGCACACGCAGAACGGCCGCCCCCCTCATTCGAGTTGTTCGAGGGAGGCGGCCGTTCTGTTGCCAGCGGTCAGCGGTCAGCGGCGGGGGCGCTCACTGCGCGCCGGGGCGCACCAGACCGCTCTCGTACGCGTACACGGCGGCCTGTACGCGGTCGCGCAGCCCCAGCTTGGTGAGGACGTGGCCCACGTGCGTCTTGACCGTCGTCTCGCTGACGAACAGGTCGGCGGCGATCTCCGCGTTCGACAGACCGCGGGCCACCAGCTTCAGCACCTCGACCTCGCGCTCGGTGAGCGTGTGCAGGGTGTCCGGCACCGGCTCGTCGCCCGAGGGCAGATGGCTCGCGTACTTGTCGAGGAGCCGACGGGTGATGCTGGGCGCGAGCATGGCCTCACCGGAGGCCACCACCCTGATCGCCTGCACCAGTTCGTTGGCGGGGGCGTCCTTCAGGAGGAAGCCGCTGGCGCCGGCGCGCAGGGCCTCCACCACGTACTCGTCGAGGTCGAAGGTCGTCAGGACCAGCACCTTCGCCGGACCGTCCCGGCCGGGGCCGGTGATCTGACGGGTCGCCTCCACCCCGTCCATCCGCGGCATACGGATGTCCATCAGAACCACATCGGGCTGCAGGGCCCGTACCTGATCCAGTGCCTGGAGACCGTCACCGGCCTCGCCGACGACCGCGATGTCCTGCTCGGCCTCCAGGATCATCCGGAAGCCGGTGCGCAGCAGCGGCTGGTCGTCGACCAATAGGACGCGGATGGCCACGTAAGTCTCCTTCGTTAGTCCGGCCCCATTCTGCCCTGCTCGGCACCGCCGGACTCGGGCGCCCTCACAGGCAGCGGATACGGCGGGGGAGTGCCGCCGAACTCCGGACACACGGACTGGTGGTCGCACCAGCCGCAGAGCTTGGTGGGGCGAGGCCGCCAGTCACCGGTCTCCGTGGCCAGCCGGATCGCCTCCCACAGCGAGTGCAGCTTCCGCTCGACGCGCTCCAGGTCGGCGGGGACCGGGTCGTACGTCAGGACGTCACCGCTGCCCAGATAGACGAGCTGGAGGCGGCGCGGGACGACCTGCTTCAGCCGCCAGACCACGAGGGCGTAGAACTTCATCTGGAACAGGGCGCCCTCCGCGTACTGGGGGCGCGGGGCCTTGCCCGTCTTGTAGTCGACGATCCGCACGTCGCCGGACGGGGTCACGTCGACGCGGTCGATGATGCCGCGCAGCTTCAGGCCCGAGTCCAGCTGGGCCTCCACGAACAGCTCGCGCTCGGCCGGTTCGAGACGGGTCGGGTCCTCCAGCGTGAACCAGCGCTCCACCAACTGCTCCGCCTCGGTCAGCCAGCGGGCCAGCCGCTCGCCCGCCGCCTTCTCGTCGGCGTCCGCGAACAGCTCGGCGAGCTCCGGCTTCGCCTCGCGCAGCCGGTCCCACTGACCCGGGATCAGCGACTTCGCGCGCGGCGCGGTCCGCTCGATGGCCGGTGCGTCGAAGAGCCGCTCCAGCACCGCGTGCACCAGCGTGCCCCGCGTGGCCGCCTCGCTCGGCTTCTCGGGCAGCTTGTCGATCACCCGGAAGCGGTACAGCAACGGGCACTGCATGAAGTCCCCGGCCCGCGAGGGCGACAACGAGGCCGGTGGCACGGCGACGGTGACACGAGCGGGCTCCGCGGCCACGACCGGGTCGGCCGCGGGGGAGGACGGGGCTTGCACCGGCCCGTCCGCGGGCCCGTCCGCGGGCACGGCCGGGCTGCCCGTCGGCTCGGGTCGCGGGCCCGTCTGAGTCCCGCCGTCGGCACTGGTTTCCATGACGACAGACCTTACGGCCCGCCACTGACAGTGCGACACACGGTGACCTGCGCGCGCACGCCAAGCAGTGGGAAACAGAGGGGGTGCCGGGGCCGAACGCGACACGACGGCCGCATACCATCGACCACAGGACCTCTCGCCGTGCATGATCGCGAGCGGGAGACGCGTCGAACGAGGGGACATCGTGGACGAGAGCGGCGGGAGCGGGCAGCCGCGATCCGGCACGGACGAGGCGGACGAGCGCCGTACGGGTCGGCCGCGCCCCGGCGATCCGGCCGCCGCGACGGCCCGGCCGCACTCCGAGGAGGAGCCGCACGGCACCGACGCCCAGGCGAAACCCGAACCCGAGGCAGACGCGGCAGCGGCGGCGGGACACCCGGACCAGAGCCCGGGAACCCCTGAGGCCCCGGACGACCCTGAGGTCCCGGCGGACGACCAGGCCGCTCGACCCGCTGGAGCCGCTGGAGTCGGAGAAGCCCGAGAAGCTCGGGAAGCCGGAGAAGAGCGGGCGGACGGGCCGCCGGCCGACCTGCGGAAGGCGCCCGCCACACCGCCTGCCAACCCGCCCGCCCCGGCCCCCCGCTCCGACGACCACGCGCCCGCGCACCCCCACGACGTCCACCGCACCGAGGCACACACCCCGCCCACCAAGCCCAAGTCCGGGCGGAAGAAGGGCTCGTCCTCCCGGCGCGGCAAGGAACCGGGCGGCGGCCTGCTCATGGGACGCCCCTTCGGCGTCCCCGTGTACGTGGCGCCGAGCTGGTTCCTCGTCGCCGCGCTCATCACCTGGGTCTTCGGCGGCCAGCTCGACCGCGTCCTGCCCGAACTCGGCATGACCCGCTACCTCGTCTCGCTCTTCTTCGCGGTCGCCTTCTACGCCTCCGTACTCGTCCACGAACTGGCCCACACGGTCGCCGCCCTGCGCTTCGGACTGCCGGTGCGCCGCATCCAGCTGCAGTTCTTCGGCGGTGTCTCGGAGATCGAGAAGGAGTCCGAGACCCCCGGCCGCGAGTTCGTCCTCGCCTTCGTCGGCCCCCTGCTCTCGCTGATCCTCGGCGGCCTGTTCTACCTCGCCCTGCAGGCCGTCGAGCCGGGCACCGTCCCGGGCGTCCTGCTGGCCGGCCTGATGATCTCGAACCTGATCGTCGCCGCGTTCAACCTGCTCCCCGGCCTGCCCCTCGACGGCGGCCGGATGCTCAGGGCCGTCGTCTGGAAGATCACCGGCAAGCCGATGAGCGGCACGATCGCCGCCGCCTGGGTCGGCCGCGCCCTCGCGATCTCCGTACTCATCGGACTGCCCCTGCTCACCCAGTCCGGGGCGCTCGGGACCGACGCAGCGGACATCGGCGGCATGGACACCGTCATGGACGCCCTGCTCGCCGCGATCCTGGCCGCGATCATCTGGACCGGCGCCGGGAACAGCCTGCGCATGGCCCGTCTGCGCGAACACCTGCCCGAGCTGAGGGCCCGGGCCCTCACCCGGCGCGCGGTGCCCGTGGAGACCAACACCCCGCTCTCGGAGGCGCTGCGCCGGGCCAACGACGCCGGCGCCCGCGCCCTGGTCGTGGTCGACCCCGACGGCGAACCCCTCTCCCTGGTCCGCGAGGCCGCCATCGTCGGCGTACCGGAACACCGCCGTCCCTGGGTGGCCGTCAGCGGCCTCGCCCAGGACCTGACGGACGGCATGCGGGTCTCCGCCGAACTGGCCGGCGAGGACCTCCTCGACGCCCTGCGCGCGGCCCCCGCGACCGAGTACCTGGTGGTGGAGGATTCCGGCGAGATCTACGGAGTCCTCTCGGCGGCGGACGTGGAGAAGGCGTTCGTGAAGGCGATGGCCAGGCCCTCCTGAAGGCGGCGGCGAGGCCCTCCTGGTGGTCGGCGGCCTCCGGCGGGACCGGTAGGCTGTTCACATGTCCGAACCGACCGGTGCCGCCCGCCGACGTGGGCCCTTCAAGGTCGGGGACCAGGTTCAGCTGACCGACCCCAAGGGCCGCCACTACACGTTCACGCTCGAAGCGGGGAAGAACTTCCACACCCACAAGGGTTCCTTCCCGCACGACGAGCTGATCGGCTCTCCCGAGGGCAGCGTTGTCCGCACCACGGGGAACGTGGCCTATCTGGCCCTGCGCCCCCTGCTCCCCGACTACGTCCTGTCCATGCCCCGCGGCGCCGCCGTGGTCTACCCCAAGGACGCGGGGCAGATCCTTGCCTTCGCCGACATCTTCCCCGGCGCACGCGTCGTGGAAGCGGGCGTGGGCTCCGGCTCGCTCAGCAGTTTCCTGCTGCGCGCCATCGGCGACCAGGGCATGCTGCACTCCTACGAGCGCCGCGAGGACTTCGCCGAGATCGCCCAGCAGAACGTGGAGCGCTACTTCGGCGGCCCGCACCCCGCCTGGCAGCTCACCGTCGGCGACCTCCAGGACAACCTCAGCGACACCGAGGTCGACCGCGTCATCCTCGACATGCTGGCCCCGTGGGAGTGCCTGGAGGCTGTCTCCAAGGCGCTCGTCCCCGGCGGCATCGTCTGCTGCTACGTGGCGACCACCACCCAGCTCGCCCGGACCGTCGAGTCCATCCGCGAGATCGGCTGCTTCAACGAGCCGAGCGCCTGGGAGTCGATGGTCCGCAACTGGCACATCGAGGGCCTGGCCGTCCGCCCCGACCACCGGATGATCGGGCACACCGGCTTCCTGCTCACCGCCCGCCGCCTCGCGGACGGCGTCGAGCCGCCCATGCGCCGCCGCCGTCCCGCCAAGGGCGCGTACGGCGAGGACTACTCCGGCCCGAACGCCGACGGCGGCTCCGGCCGCTGACCGACGAAGGCCCGGCCGCCGTGGCGGCCCGGTGCCGCGTACAACGCTCAAGCGTCGTGGCCGAGTTCCCGGGAGCACCTCGGGAACTCGGCCACGACGCTTTTCCCTTGACACCCCGCCAGTAACACCGGACCCCGCCGTTCCCTCACGGTGTGACGTGTGGCACCATGCTGGCCACCCCCACCGGCACAGCCCTCACAGGAGACACTTCCTAGTGCAGCAATCCGCCGTTCCGGAACTGGCACACACGCACACCCGTCCGATCCACTGGCTGGCCACGGCGACCGCCCTCGCCGGAGTCGTCGCGGCCTCCGGCTTCCTGCAGCCCGACCGGGCCACCGCCGCCCAGCACGGCCCCGAGTCGAAGACGGCCCCGGCAGCCGTGGCGCCGCCCGACCCGGCCGGCGTCGAATTCCCGATCGAGTGCGGCCCCACCGAGGCCGCTGTCCAGAAACAGGCCTCCGGCGACCTCGACGGCGACGGCCGCCCCGAGACGGTCGCCGTGGTCCGCTGCGAGGCCGGCTCCGGCACTCCGCCCAGCGGTGTCTACGTCGTCACGCGGTCCGCGGACGACCCGAAGGCACGCGTCGTCGCCACGCTGGTCGACCCGAAGGAGCGGCTGAGTGTCGAGGAATTCGCCGTCCGTGACGCCACGATCACCGCGACCCTCCTCGGCTACTCGTCGCGCGACGTACCGAGTTGCTGTCCGGACGTGACCGAGCGCGCCAAGTGGCAGTGGAAGAACGGCGCGTTCGTACGCTCGACACCGTCCGGGGCCCACAGCGTGTGAGGGCGGGGCCGGCGTGAGAAATCAGACAATCTGTTACGCGGAGTGGCCTTCCGGTCACTCCGCGTCGGGGCCGTAGACCTCGACCCTGTCCGAAACCCGACGTACGTGGATACAGTCGCCCGGGCACTCCTTCGCGGAGTCGGCGACATCACGCAGAAGCGTCAGGGGCACGGGCGTTGTGGCGCCCGGGGCCTGCAGGAGTTCGTCCTGGGAGCTCTTCACGTAGGCCAGGCCGTCGATGTCCAGCTCGAAGACCTCTGGGGCGTACTGGGCGCAGATTCCGTCGCCGGTACAGAGGTCCTGGTCGATCCAGACCTCAAGCCCCTCGCCGTCGACTCCGGCCTCCTGCTGCACGGTCTTTTCTCCTGACGTTTCCTGCGCCGAGCAATCCGAAGACTTGGGAATCGGGCCAGCTCTGGCGGGTGTTGAACACTTCGACCCTACCTCCGTCGGCTTCCCAACCATGTTGTGTGGGTATTCCACTGGCGTGAGGGAGAGCGCAAGGGTGAAGATCGGACACACCTCGACCGTCTTTGTGATCTAGGGGTTTCAATCGACACCCACCCAGGTAGGGTCTGGAAGCGTCCAGCTCCCCTTGGAGGAGGTGAGGACCGTGGCAGCCCACGACGACGACATGAACCGCGGCATCCGCCCGGGACGAGGGTCCGACGACCCGTCCGGGCAGATTGCCTACCTTGAGCAGGAGATCGCCGTCCTGCGACGCAAGCTCGCCGACTCTCCGCGACACACGAGGATTCTCGAAGAGCGGATCGTCGAGCTGCAGACCAATCTGGCCGGCGTGTCCGCGCAGAACGAGCGGCTCGCCAACACCCTCCGAGAGGCCCGCGACCAGATCGTGGCACTCAAGGAGGAGGTCGACCGGCTCGCGCAGCCGCCGGCCGGCTTCGGTGTCTTCCTCGTCGCGAACGAGGACGGCACGGCGGACATCTTCACCGGGGGCCGCAAGCTCCGGGTGAACGTCAGCCCCAGTGTCGAGCTCGAAGAGCTCAGGCGTGGCCAGGAAGTGATGCTCAACGAAGCTCTCAACGTGGTCGAGGCCATGGAGTACGAGAGCGTCGGCGACATCGTCACCCTCAAGGAGATCCTGGAGGACGGTGAGCGCGCCCTCGTGGTGGGGCACACCGACGAGGAAAGGGTGGTGCGGCTCGCCGAGCCGCTGATGGATGTCACCATCCGCCCCGGCGACGCCCTGCTTCTCGAACCCCGCTCCGGCTATGTCTACGAGGTCGTTCCCAAGAGCGAGGTCGAGGAACTGGTCCTCGAAGAGGTCCCGGACATCGGCTACGAGCAGATCGGCGGTCTGGGCGGCCAGATCGAGATGATCCGCGACGCGGTCGAGCTCCCGTACCTCTACCCCGATCTGTTCAAGGAGCACGAACTGCGGCCGCCCAAGGGCGTACTGCTGTACGGGCCCCCCGGATGCGGCAAGACGCTCATCGCCAAGGCCGTCGCCAACTCGCTGGCCAAGAAGGTCGCCGAGGTGACCGGACAGGCCACGGGCAAGAGCTTCTTCCTCAACATCAAGGGTCCCGAGCTCCTCAACAAGTACGTCGGTGAGACCGAGCGGCAGATCCGCCTCGTCTTCCAGCGTGCTCGTGAGAAGGCCAGCGAGGGCACCCCCGTCATCGTCTTCTTCGACGAGATGGAGTCCCTCTTCCGTACCCGTGGATCGGGCGTCAGCTCGGACGTGGAGAACACCATCGTCCCGCAGCTGCTCGCCGAGATCGACGGCGTGGAGGGCCTGCAGAACGTGGTGGTGATCGGCGCCTCGAACCGTGAGGACATGATCGACCCCGCGATCCTGCGTCCCGGCCGTCTCGACGTGAAGATCAAGATCGAGCGTCCGGACGCCGAGGCGGCCAAGGACATCTTCGCCAAGTACCTCACCGAGCGCCTCCCGCTGCACTCCGACGACGTCGGCGAGCACGGCGGCAGCAAGACCACCACGGTCCAGAGCATGATCCAGACCGCCGTCGAGCACATGTACACCGAGTCCGAGGAGAACCGCTTCCTCGAGGTCACGTACGCCAACGGCGACAAGGAAGTCCTGTACTTCAAGGACTTCAACTCCGGCGCCATGATCGAGAACATCGTCGGCCGCGCCAAGAAGATGGCGATCAAGGACTTCCTCGAGCACAACCAGAAGGGTCTGCGGGTCTCCCACCTGCTCCAGGCCTGCGTGGACGAGTTCAAGGAGAACGAGGACCTGCCGAACACCACGAACCCGGACGACTGGGCCCGAATCTCCGGAAAGAAGGGCGAACGGATCGTTTACATCCGGACACTCATCACCGGAAAGCAGGGCGCGGACACCGGACGCTCCATCGACACGGTGGCGAACACCGGTCAGTACCTGTAAAAGACAGGGTGGCTGCGGGTGCCCTCACTGGGTACCCGCAGCCGACTGTTTTCCAGGGCACAGCTGGAGCTGAGCAATGACGCAAATGATCTCCCCACCAGCGCAAAGGCGCTCTAGGCTCTTCGGTACCGCCGAGTCGCGCAGTGCGGGGACGGGCACCGCACACGCACCGGAGCGCCAGCGGTACTTGAGCTGCGTCCCCGACCGAGGACGCAGCCGGGCAAGGAGGGCCGCATGACCGTACGGCGAGTAATGGGCATCGAGACGGAGTACGGGATCTCCGTCCCCGGCCACCCCAACGCCAATGCCATGCTCACCTCGTCCCAGATCGTCAACGCCTACGCGGCGGCGATGCACCGGGCCCGGCGGGCCCGCTGGGACTTCGAGGAGGAGAACCCGCTGCGGGACGCGCGGGGCTTCGACCTCGCCCGCGAGGCCGCCGACTCCAGTCAGCTCACCGACGAGGACATCGGCCTCGCCAATGTCATCCTCACCAACGGGGCGCGGCTGTACGTGGACCACGCACACCCGGAGTACAGCTCTCCGGAGGTGACCAACCCGATGGACGCCGTCCTGTGGGACAAGGCCGGCGAGCGCATCATGGCGGAGGCCGCGGAGCGCGCGGCCCAGCTGCCCGGCGCCCAGCCGATCCACCTCTACAAGAACAACACCGACAACAAGGGCGCCTCGTACGGCACGCACGAGAACTATCTGATGAAGCGGGAGACCCCCTTCTCGGACATCGTGCGCCACCTCACGCCGTTCTTCGTCTCACGTCAGGTCGTCACCGGAGCGGGCCGCGTCGGTATCGGCCAGGACGGGCACGAGCACGGCTTCCAGCTCAGCCAGCGCGCCGACTACTTCGAGGTCGAGGTGGGCCTCGAGACCACTCTGAAGCGCCCGATCATCAACACGCGTGACGAGCCGCACGCGGACGCCGAGAAGTACCGCCGCCTGCACGTGATCATCGGCGACGCGAACCTCTCGGAGATCTCGACCTATCTCAAGCTCGGCACGACCGCCCTCGTCCTGTCGATGATCGAGGACGGCTTCATCGCCGTGGACCTCGCCGTGGACCAGCCGGTGCGCACGCTGCACCAGGTCTCCCACGACCCGACCCTCAAGCGCCTGATCACTCTCCGTAGCGGCCGGACGCTCACCGCGGTCCAGCTACAGATGGAGTACTTCGAACTGGCGCGCAAGTACGTCGAGGAGCGGTTCGGCGCGGACGCGGACGAGCAGACCAAGGACGTACTCACTCGTTGGGAGGACGTCCTGGGGCGCCTGGAGAGCGATCCCATGAGTCTGGCGGGCGAGCTGGACTGGGTGGCCAAGCGGGAGCTCATGGAGGGCTACCGGCGCCGTGACAGCCTCGAATGGGACGCCGCACGGCTCCACCTGGTCGACCTCCAGTACGCCGACGTGCGCTCGGAGAAGGGCCTCTACAACCGTCTCGTGGCCCGCGGCAGGATGAAGCGCCTGCTGGACGAGACGGACGTGGAGCGGGCCCGGACGAAGCCGCCGGAGGACACCCGTGCGTACTTCCGCGGGCGCTGTCTGGAGCAGTACGCGGACGACGTCGCGGCGGCCTCCTGGGACTCGGTGATCTTCGATCTGCCGGGCCGGGACTCGCTCCAGCGGGTCCCAACCCTCGAGCCGCTTCGCGGAACGCGTAATCACGTCAAGGAGCTCCTCGACCGCTGTCGTACGGCGGAAGACCTGGTCAGGGTCCTTTCGGGCGGCTGATCGGGCCGCCGAGGCCCTCGGGCCGATGCGGCAGGGCGAGGTGGAAAGAGGCGGCGTCCGGGAATCATCGAGGTGGCCCCCGGACGTTGTAGCAACTGCGGGGCCGATGTCGGACCCTGCTTGTAGGGTCTGATCAAGAACGTCGAACCGAGCGGGGTGAGGGTTATGGCGACCAAGGACACCGGCGGCGGACAGCAGAAGGCGACGCGCAACACCGAAGAGGTCGAGGAGGCGCCCGAGGCGCAGGCATCCGAAGACCTCAAGGAGCGCCAGGAGAAGCTGTCGGACGATGTCGACTCCGTACTGGACGAGATCGACGACGTCCTCGAGGAGAACGCAGAGGACTTCGTGCGTTCCTTCGTCCAGAAGGGCGGAGAGTAACCCCGGTTGTCCGCCCCGGAGTCGGCCCGTTCCATCGGGTCGGCGCCGGGACGGATGACTGGCGTAGGTACGGGTATGGTCCGTGCACAGATTTGATGATCGGCTCGGCCGTCCCCGGCGGGCCGCCGCCTACGTGGAAGGACATCGCGTGGAAGCCAACCCTCGTAGCACCGGGCGTCTGCCGGCTGCCTTCCTGACGCCCGGCTCGTCCTCGTTCATGGACTTCCTGTCCGAACACCAGCCGGCCATTCTCCCGGGCAACCGGCAGCTGCCGCCCATGAAGGGCGTCATCGAGGCACCGCACGGGACCACGATCGTGGCCGCCACGTTCCCCGGCGGTGTCGTGCTCGCGGGTGACCGTCGGGCCACCATGGGCAACATGATCGCCCAGCGCGACATCGAGAAGGTCTTCCCGGCCGACGAGTACTCGGCGGTGGGCATCGCCGGTACGGCCGGTCTGGCCGTGGAGATGGTGAAGCTGTTCCAGCTGGAGCTGGAGCACTTCGAGAAGGTGGAGGGCGCCACGCTCTCCCTGGAGGGCAAGGCGAACCGCCTGTCCACGATGATCCGGTCCAACCTCGGCATGGCCATGCAGGGCCTGGCCGTGGTCCCGCTCTTCGCGGGGTACGACGTGGACCGCGAGAGGGGCCGCATCTTCTCGTACGACGTGACGGGCGGCCGCTCCGAGGAACACGGCTTCGCGGCCACGGGCTCCGGCTCGATCTTCGCCCGCGGCGCCATGAAGAAGCTCTACAGCAAGGACCTGACCGAGGACCAGGCCACGACGCTCGTCGTACAGGCGCTGTACGACGCGGCCGACGACGACTCGGCGACCGGTGGTCCCGATGTCGCCCGCCGGATCTACCCGATCGTCACCGTGATCACCGCAGACGGATTCCGCCGCCTCACCGACGACGAGTCCTCCGAGATCGCCCGCTCGATCCTGGAGCGGCGCCTTGAGCAGCCCGACGGCCCACGGGCCGCGCTGCTCTGACAGCGGACCTCTTGTCAAGGTGATCGAGTGACTTCCACAGAAAGGGACGGATAGCCGGTGTCGACGCCGTTCTATGTATCACCCCAGCAGGCCATGGCCGACCGGGCGGAATACGCCCGCAAGGGCATCGCCCGTGGTCGCAGCCTCGTCGTGCTGCAGTTCGCCGACGGCATCGTGTTCGTCGGCGAGAACCCGTCCCGTGCGTTGCACAAGTTCAGCGAGATCTATGACCGGATCGGTTTCGCTGCCGCAGGCAAATACAACGAATACGAGAACCTCCGGATCGGCGGCGTCCGTTACGCCGACCTCCGGGGCTACACCTACGACCGTGACGACGTGACCGCCCGCGGTCTCGCCAATGTCTACGCCCAGACGCTCGGCACGATCTTCTCCTCCGCGGCGGAGAAGCCGTACGAGGTGGAGCTGGTCGTCGCCGAGGTGGGGGAGACCCCCGAGGGCGACCAGATCTACCGCCTTCCGCACGACGGATCGATCGTGGACGAGCACGGCTCGGTCGCGGTCGGCGGCAACGCCGAGCAGATCAGCACCTACCTGGACCAGCAGCACCAGGAGGGGATGTCGCTCGCCGAGGCGCTCAAGCTGGCCGTTCAGGCACTGTCGCGCGACACGAACGGCACCGAGCGGGAGATTCCCGCGGAGCGGCTGGAGGTCGCGGTGCTGGACCGTACGCGGCCGCAGCAGCGCAAGTTCAAGCGGATCACCGGTCGGCAGCTCGGTCGGTTGCTGGAGGAGGGTGGGGCTTCCACCGCGGCGGAGGCCGAGGACCCGGAGGACGAGGAGTGACCTCCTCGACCTAGTTGTCTCTTGTGTGCCCCCGGCCTTTCACAGGCCGGGGGCACACGGGTTTCCGGGGTACGGGTCAGTTTTCTGCGTGCGGGTTGGTCTGGGCTCAGTGCGCAGTTCCCCGCGCCCCTGGGAATGCGTCCGTCCGCCTTCTGCGTGCGGGTGGCTCTGGGCCGAGCGCGCAGTTCCCCGCGCCCCTTATGGGGCGCCTGGTGGGGCTGTGGAGGCTCGGATCACCAGGTGTACCGGGATGTCCTCGGCGGTGGGCTCTCGGGCGTTCAGGACGGCCAGGAGGGCTTCCATGCCGCGTTCGCCGAAGAGGTCGGCGTCGAGGCGGACCGTGGTGAGTTCCGGGTCCAGGGCCGTGGCGAGGGCCAGGTCGTCCAGGCCGGTGACGGAGAGGTCGTCGGGGATGCGCAGGCCCAGGCGGCGGGCGGCCTTGTAGGCGCCGGCGGCCAGCTTGTCGTCGTCGCAGACCACGGCGGTGGGGCGGGGTCCGGGGGCGGCCAGGGCGGTCTCGGCAGCGGACAGGGCGCCGTCGATGGAGATCGGGGCGGGGGCCGTGCGGAGCTCCGTGCCCGGGACCGCTGCCAGGCGCTCGGCGAGTTCACGGGCGCGAATCTCGAAGGTCCAGGACGGGATGTCCGCGGCCAGGTGCAGGAAACGCCGATGCCCGAGGCCCAGCAGGTGCTCCGCGACCTGCCGTACGCCGTCGCGGATGTCGAGGTTGACCGTTGCCGCGCCCGTGCTGCCCGCCGGATCGCTGTCGAGCATCACCAGGGGCAGCTGGTCGCCGCGGATCACCGTGAGGGCGTCGGCGGCCATCGAGGAGGCGATCACCCCGTCCAGGGCGGCCTGTGCGGATGCGAAGGGGTCCCGGGCCGGACCGATGCCCTCGGGGGAGGGGTAGAGCACCACCCCGAAGCCGTGCTCGGCGGCCACCCGGGCCGCGCCCGTGTAGACGCCGGCGAAGAACTCGGTCGTCAGGGCGGGGACCACCAGCAGGACCGTACGCGTGCTGCCCAGACGCAGATTGCGGGCCGCCAGGTTCGGCCGGTAGCCGAGCTCCCGCGCGGCCTCCCGTACGCGCTCCGCCGTCGGCTCGGAGACCCGGCCGCGCCATTTGTCGCCGAGCACCAGGGAGACGGCCGCCTGGGACACTCCCGCGGCCTGGGCGACGTCACGGCTCGTGGGGCGGGGGCTGCCTGCTGCCACCGGTGACCTGTCTTTCTGCTGGACTCGCGGACAGCGCACATGGTACGTATGACGAGCGAAGTTATACGTAACACTTACGAGGTCTCCGGCGGCGCGGACGGGAGAACTCGGGCATTCTGGAGCCGAAAGGGGCGGGGCATGGCCACCGGTTATCTGGAGATCCTCCGGGCGAAACACGCCATGCGGCTGCTCGTCGGCACCCTGGTGGGCCGGCTGCCGAACGCGACCTCCGCGATCGCCATCGTGCTGTTCATCCGCGCCGAGGGCGGCAGCTACAGCCTCGCCGGAGCACTCGCCGCGGTCTACGGAGTGGCCAACGCGGTGGGCCAGCCGCTGCTCGGCCGTCTGGTGGACCTCTACGGGCAGCCGCGGATCCAACTGCCCGCCGCGCTCGTCTCCGCCCTCGCCACCACCGTGTTCGCCCTCACCGGCACCGAGGTGCTTCCGCTCGCGTACGCCCTCATAGCCCTCGCCGGACTGTTCACGCCGCCCCTGGAGGGCGGTCTGCGGGCGCTGTGGCCCTCCGTCCTCCGCAAGGAGGACCAGGTGCACACGGCGTACGCGATGGACGCGGTGGCGCAGGAAGTCATGTTCACCGTCGGGCCGTTGCTCGTGACGCTCTGCGTGGCCCTGTGGTCCGCGCAGGCCGCGCTGATCATCCTCAACGTCATCGGGGTGCTGGGCGCGCTCTCCGTGGTCGTCTCGCGGCCCTCGCGCGCCTGGCGTTCGGCGCCCCGCGAGGCGCACTGGCTCGGCGCGCTGCGCTCGTCCGGGCTCATCGCCCTGCTCGGCGCGTTCCTTTTTGTCGGAATGGCGCTCGGTTCCATCACGGTCGCGAGCGTGTCGTACGCGGACGACCACGGCGGCGACGCGACCTACGGCTGGCTGATGTCCGCCATCGGGCTCGGCGCTCTCATCGGCGGCACGGTCTACGGGGCGCGGCAGTGGGGTGGCGCGCCGGAGCGGCGGCTGCGCGTGCTCGTCGCCCTTCTGGCGGTCTGTTATCTGCCGCTGATGCTCATGCCGGGTGTGGTCGCCATGACGGCGCTGATGGCCCTCGCCGGAGTCTTCCTCGCACCCTGTATCGCCTGCGCGTTCATCCTCGTCGACCGGCACGCGCCGAGGGGCACGGTCACCGAGGCGTTCTCCTGGCTTGTGACGACGTTCACCGTGGGAGCGTCCGTCGGGACGGGCCTCGCGGGACCGGTCATCGAATGGGGCGGAGCCGTCCGGGGCTTCGCCGTATCGGCTGTCGCCGGAGGCGCCGCGCTGCTCGTTCTGCTGGCCACGGGGCGGGTCCTCGCAGCTACGGGCGGGGGCACGGTGGTTGAAGGCGGTTCGGAAAATGATCGAAACGGTGCCCCCGAACCCCGTTTCAGCACAGGCCATCAGGCGTAATGTTCAGTCATGGACCGCCGCATTTTCGGGCTGGAGAACGAGTACGGCGTCACGTGTACGTTCAGGGGACAGCGACGCCTGTCTCCCGACGAGGTGGCGCGGTACCTCTTCCGCCGTGTCGTGTCATGGGGCCGCAGCAGCAATGTCTTTCTGCGAAACGGCGCCCGCCTCTATCTCGACGTGGGATCACATCCGGAATACGCGACACCCGAATGTGACAACGTGACGGAACTGGTCACCCACGACAAGGCCGGCGAGCGCATTCTGGAAGGACTCCTGGTAGACGCCGAACGACGCCTGCACGAGGAAGGAATCGCGGGCGACGTCTACCTCTTCAAGAACAACACCGACTCGGCGGGCAACTCCTACGGCTGCCACGAGAACTATCTGGTGGCCCGTCACGGGGAGTTCTCCCGGCTCGCGGACATCCTCATCCCGTTCCTCGTCACGAGGCAGCTCCTCTGCGGTGCCGGCAAGGTGCTGCAGACCCCGCGCGGAGCCGTGTACTGCGTCAGCCAGCGGGCCGAGCACATCTGGGAGGGCGTCTCCTCGGCGACGACCCGCTCCCGGCCGATCATCAACACCCGCGACGAACCGCACGCGGACGCCGAGCGCTACCGCCGCCTGCACGTCATCGTCGGCGACTCGAACATGTCCGAGACGACCATGCTCCTCAAGGTCGGCGCCACCGACCTCGTGCTGCGCATGATCGAGGCGGGCACGGTGATGCGCGACCTGACCCTGGAGAACCCGATCCGGGCCATCCGCGAGGTCAGTCACGACATCACGGGCCGCCGCAAGGTGCGCCTGGCCAGCGGCCGCGAGGCCTCGGCCCTTGAGGTACAGCGCGAGTACTACGAGAAGGCCGTGGACTTCGTCGAGCGCCGCGGTATCCGTACCGGCGTCGTCGACCAGGTCCTGGAGCTGTGGGGCCGCACGCTCGACTCGATCGAGTCCGAGGACCTCGACCGGATCGGTACCGAAATCGACTGGGTGATGAAGTACAAGCTCATCGAGCGGTACCGCGCCAAGCACAACATGACGATGTCGCATCCGCGTGTCGCTCAGATAGACCTCGCCTACCACGACATCCACCGTCGCCGGGGTCTCTACTACCTGCTGGAGAAGCGGGGCCAAGCCGCCCGGATCTGCAACGACTTGAAGATCTTCGAGGGCAAGTCCGTACCGCCGCAGACCACTCGGGCCCGGCTGCGCGGCGACTTCATCCGGCGCGCCCAGGAACAGCGTCGTGATTTCACCGTCGACTGGGTCCACCTGAAGCTCAACGACCAGGCACAGCGCACCGTGTTGTGCAAGGACCCCTTCCGTTCCGTCGACGACCGGGTGGAGAAGCTCATCGCCGGAATGTGAGTCAGGACGCGTCCGGGAGTGTTTCCGGAACGCAACGCGGGGCGCCGTACGTTTTCCGTACGGCGCCCTTCTCACGTCGTAGAGTTGCGCGCACGCCATCAACCAAGATCGACCGATACGAGGCCCCCACCGTGCGCCGACGCTCACTTCTTCTCGCCGTTCCCGCTGGACTGGTCACTCTCGCCGGATGCGGTGACGACGACAAGTCGGACAAGGCCAAGTCCAGCGACAGCCCGTCCCCATCGGCTTCGCCCTCGGCCTCGGCGCCCCCACCGCCGAAGATCGTCGACGGGCCGCTGCCGGGCATCACCGCCGGTGAGAAGTTCGGTGAGAAGCCCACCGTCGCCAAGGGAAGCGGTGACCCCTCGAAGGACCTCGCGGTCGAGACCGTCATCGTGGGCACCGGCCGGACGGTCGCGGAGAACGACTTCGTCCAGGCTCACTACCTGGGCCAGATCTGGTCCTCGGCGAAGGTCTTCGACAACTCCTTCGACCGTAAGAGCCCTCTGGTCATCCAGCTCGCCCAGGGCCAGATCATCGACGGCTGGCGCTACGCCCTCACGGGCAAGAAGGTCGGCAGCCGCGTGGAGATGGCCGTACCCCCGACCTGGGGCTACGGCACGTCGGGCAACGCGCAGGCGGGCATCAAGGGCACCGACACGCTGGTCTTCGTGGTCGACATCCAGCAGGCGTTCAACGGCAAGAGCTCCGCCAAGGGGAAGGCCGTCGCGCAGGACAACATCGACCTGCCGAAGGTCGGCACCAACACCGACGGCAAGGCCCCCTCCATCGAGGTGCCGAAGAAGGCCGCGCCGAAGAAGCTCGTCGCCAACTACATCCTGGAGGGTGACGGGGACGAGGTCGCCGAGAGCGACAGCCTCCTCGTGCAGTACAAGGGCGTGCTGTGGGCGGACGGCAAGGAGTTCGACTCCTCGTACAGCCGCGGGCAGCTCACGTCGTTCCCGCTCGCACAGGTCGTGAAGGGCTGGGCGCAGGGTCTGACCGGCAAGAAGGTCGGCAGCCGGGTCCTCATCGTCATTCCGCCGGCGCTGGGCTACGGGGACAGCCCGCCGCAGGGCAGCAGCATCAAGAAGGACTCGGTGCTCGTCTTCTCCGTCGACATCCTCGCGAAGATGTAGCCCCTTCGGGAATGCAAGACTGTCCGCGTTGCCTTGTCACACAGAGGCGTCGCAAACACGTGCCGCAAACCAAGCAGGAGCCAGAAACGTGAGCATCGACAAGCCCGAGATCGACTTCCCGGGCGGCGAGCCCCCGGCGGACCTCGAGATCAAGGACATCTGGGAGGGCGACGGCGAGGTGGCCAAGGCGGGCGACACCGTCTCCGTCCACTACGTCGGCGTGGCCTTCTCCTCCGGCGAGGAGTTCGACGCGTCCTGGAACCGCGGTACGCCGCTCCAGTTCCAGCTGGGCGTCGGCCAGGTCATCGCGGGCTGGGACCAGGGCGTACAGGGCATGAAGGTCGGCGGACGCCGTCAGCTGACCATCCCCTCGCACCTCGCCTACGGCGAGCGGGGCGCCGGTGGCGGCCGTATCGCGCCCGGCGAGGCGCTGATCTTCGTCTGCGACCTGATCGCCGTCTGAGCCCTCACGGAGGACCGGCCGGGGGAGACCCGCGGCCGGTCACTACGAGAGCCCGAGCACGACCCGAGCACGATCCGATCACCACGACGGCCGGAACCCGGCCCGGTGATCACGAAGGTCTGATCATGGTCCGATCTTCGTACGCCGTGTGACCGAGGTCCGACCGGACCCGATCACTTGGGGCCCATGCCAGTCCGGGCATGGGCCCTCGGCTTTTGCCACGACACCCCGGGGCGGTACGGTCATCGGTCGGAAGCATCATAGGGAAGGGCATCGATGGCCATTGCCAAGGCAGAGCGGCTGATGAACCTGGCGCTGTGTCTGCTCGGGACCCGGCGGCCGCTCAGCAAGCGCGAGCTCCGCGAGTCCATCGAGGCCTATCTGGAGGCGAGCTCGGACGACTCCTTCAACCGGATGTTCGAGCGCGACAAGGACGATCTGCGCGAACTCGGCCTGGTCATCGAGACGGTGGAGAACCTCGACGGCGAAGTCGGCTATCTGGCCCGCCGCGACAGCAACCGGCTGCCTCCCATCACCCTCGACGCCGAAGAGGCCGCGGCCCTCGGCCTCGCCGCCAAGGTCTGGCAGCAGGCCCGCCTCGCGGGCGCGGCGAGCGGCGCCCTGCAGAAGCTGCGCGCCGCGGGCCTTCCCGAGAACGTCGATCCGTACGAGGCCCATGGCGCCCTCGAACCCCGTATCCCCGTGCACGAGGCCGCCTTTGAGCCGCTGATGCTCGCCTGCCGCGACCGGCGGCCCGTCGCCTTCGACTACCGCAAGGCCACCGCCGCCCGCCCCGAGCCCCGGCTCGTCGAGCCGTGGGCCCTCGAGTGCTGGCGCGGCCACTGGTACCTGGCCGGCTGGGACCGAGACCGGGGCGCCGAGCGGGTCTTCCGGCTGTCCCGGATCACCGGCAAGGTCCGTACGCGCGGCGGAAAGTACACGGCCCAGGTGCCCGACGTCGTCACCGTGCGTGAGACCGTCGCGGGCTGGGCGGGAGACATCGCCGACCGCTCCGCGCTGATCCGGCTGCGGTCGGGCTCGGGCTACCCGCTGCGGGCGAAGGCCGCCTCCGTACGGGAACTCGGTGACGGGTGGGACGAGTTGGAGATTCCGTACGGGCACGGTCTTGATGCCTGGCTCGTCGAGTTCGGGCCCGACGTTGTCGTCCTGGAACCCGCCGAGCTGCGGGCCGACGTCGTCGACCGGCTGCGCGCCGTGGCCAAGGGCTGAGGGGGAACGTAAGAAAGTGGCAGGAAAACCGGCCAAGCCCACGAACGCGCTCGACCAGACCCGGCGGATGCTCTCGCTGGTGACGTATCTGCGGGAGCGGCCCGGTGCTCGGGTCGAGGACGTCGCGCGGGCCTTCGGGATCACCGAGGACGAGCTGATCTCCGACCTCGACGTGCTGCCGCTGTGCGGGACCAGCTTCCGCGGGGGCGATCTGCTCGACATCGATACCGACGGCGACCGGATCTGGTGGCACAACCCCGACGATGTCGCCGAGCCGCTGCGGATCGCCGCCGACGAGGCGACCGCGCTGCTGGTGGCCGCCCGGGCCGTGTCGACCCTGCCAGGACTGCGCGAGGGCGACCGTCAGGCGCTGCTGCGGGCCACCGCGAAGGTGGAGGCCGCCTCGGGCGAGGCCGCTGGGGCCAGCGCCCGGCTGTCGGTCACCTTCGAGTCCGAGGGCGGCGTCTTCGCCGACGTCGACCGGGCGATCTCCGAGCGCCGCAGGCTGTGGATCCGCTACTACTCGCCCTCGCGGGACGAGCTCACCGAGCGGGAGATCGACCCGATCCGCCTGGTCAGCGTCGGGCACACGTACGTGGAGGCGTGGTGCCGGCGCTCCGAGGCGCGGCGCACCTTCCGGCTCGACCGGGTCGCCGAGATCAAGATCCTCGACGAGGCGTCCGCGCCGCCCGAGGTCGAGCTGCGGGACCTCTCCGAGGGGCTGGTGCAGCCGGCCGCCGAGGATCCCGAGGTGGTCGTGGAGGTCGGCCCCGGCGGACGCTGGGTCGCCGAGTACTACCCGCACGACAGCGCCGAGGAGCTCCCCGACGGTGGCCTGCGCATCACCCTGCGCGCCCCCGACCCGGCGTCGCTGCGCCGGCTCGCGCTGCGGCTCGGCCGGGAAGGCCGGATCGTGTCGCCGGTGGAGGTCGCGGACAGCGCCCGGCAGGCGGCCCGTGAGGCCCTCGCGGCGTACGACGGACCGCAGGGCGCCGGCGACCCGGGGGACCGGCCGCAGGGCGTTCCCGGTACGACTCGCGACGGTGCCCTAGGTGCTCCGCTCGACGGCGGCGGGGGAGCGCAGCGCCCGGACGACGGGCCGCACGGAGTTCATGACGGGCTGTACGGCAGGCAGGAGCAAGGGCTTTGAGTGGTTCGGCGATGTCTGGTATCAGTGAAATGTCCGTTGCGTCCGCGTTCTCGGGGATGACAAGGGTGGATCCCGTGGTGTTCAAGGCCGCGTGCCCCGACTGCCGGGCCGGCTTCGAACTCTCCGCGAACGCTCTGCGCCTGGTCATCGGCGCCACACATCGGACCACTTTCTACTCCTTCACCTGCCCGGAGTGCGGCGCGGCGGTACGTAAGCCGGCCGGGGAGCGCATCGTCGAACTCCTCACCGGCGGAGGGGTCCGGGCCCTGCGGCTCCACGCGACGGTTCACGGGGCTTAGGGTCGAGCCATGTTCTGGCCGATGTTCGCGATCGCTGTGGGTTTCCTGGGAATCTCCGTGCTCGGAGTGCTAGCCGTCCGTGTCTTTCTGGAGGCGGAGCGCCTGGGCAGGCAGGTCACCGAGTCCGCACGCAGGATCAGCCGCGCGGCCGAGGACCTGGAGCACGCGTCCGCCGGTGCGGCCCGCGCCGCGGACGCCCTCTGAGCCTTCCTGTCCGTGCGCTTTGAGTCACTCCGACCTGTCTGGTTCGCAGGATCGGCAGGTACGCTGCTGGTCGCGGCCCGGAGAGCGAGGCGCCGACCGCAAACTGGGAGTACGCACAGGGATTGCCCCGCGTTTACCCCTGAGCGTTACGATCGCTGCCAGCACGACTGTCGGACAGACGTCCGACCGGTCGGGCAGCAACCCAACCACGCCGCCTCGGTGAGAAGGTAAAAGCTTATGTTCGGAAGGCTCGGCGCTCCCGAGATCATTCTCATCCTCGTCGTCATCATCCTGCTGTTCGGCGCGAAGAAGCTTCCGGACATGGCCCGCTCGCTGGGCAAGTCCGCCCGCATCCTCAAGAGCGAGGCCAAGGCGATGAAGACCGAGGGCAAGGACGACAGCGCCGCCCCGGCAGCCCCGCCGCAGGACGACCAGTCCCAGGTCCAGCGCACCATCCAGGCCGCACCCGGTGACGTGACCAGCTCGCGCCCGGTCACCGAGCCGACGGACACGACCAAGCGCTGACGCAGGGCCGGTGACCGCCGGCCCCCTGCACGAGATGGGAACGTGGGTTGCTCAAGTCTGCCCGCAAGACCGAGGAGAAGGATCCGGAGGGGCGGATGCCCCTCGCGGAGCACCTTCGTGAGCTCCGCAACCGGCTCGCGAAGGCGATGCTGGCCATCGTCGTCGTCACGGTCGTCGCCGCCTTCTTCTACAACGACATCATCAACTTCTTCACCGAACCGATCCTCGACTCGGTCGGTTGTGCGAAGTCGTTCGAGCAGTTGGCGAAGGCGCCCGACGACACCACCTGCGCGCAGATCACCATCAACGGTCTGCTCACCCCCTTCACGCTGGCGCTGAAGGTCTCGCTCATGGCCGGCGTCGTCTTCGCCTCGCCGGTCTGGCTCTACCAGCTCTGGGCGTTCGTCGCGCCCGGCCTGCACAAGAGCGAGAAGAAGTACGCCTACGCGTTCGTCGCGACGGGTGTCCCGCTCTTCCTCGGCGGTGGATTCTTCGCGTACAAGGTGCTGCCCACCACCGCGAAGGTGCTGATCGAGTTCACACCGTTCGGCGTGGACAACCTGTTGCCCCTGGACGACCTGCTCGACCTCGTCACGCGCATGGTGATCGTCTTCGGTCTCTCCTTCGAGCTGCCGCTGCTCCTGGTGATGCTCAACATGACCGGGATCATCTCCGGCAAGCGCATGGCCGGCTGGTGGCGCGGCATGATCATGGGCATCACCGTGTTCGCCGCGGTCGCCACGCCCAGCACCGACCCGCTGACGATGATGGCGCTCGCCGGGCCGATCTGGATCCTGTACTTCGCGGCCACCGGCTTCTCGCTGCTGAACGACCGCCGCAGGGCCCGTCGCGAGGCCGAGGGACCGGACGACGACGAAGCCTCCGAGCTCGACCTCACGCCCGAGGACATCGGCGAGATCGAGTCCGTGTCGGCGAACCGCGCGCTTCCGGCGCAGGCGGACTCCGAGCACGACCGGATCAACGGCTACGACGACGTGACCTGACGCCGCCGCACGGCCCTGCCGGACGACGTTGTAGGGTCCGTGGCCGTGACCAGCGAGATCACCCTCTTCGTCAACCCCACCGCGGGACGCGGCCGGGGCGCCCGAGCGGCGCAGCCGGCCGCTTCCGCGTTGCGAGCGGCAGGCTTCTCCGTACGTACGGTCCTCGGGGAGAACGCCGAGGACGCCCTCACGCGTGCGCGTGCCGCCGTCGAGGCCGGCACGGGCGCCCTGGTGGCCGTCGGCGGCGACGGCATGGCCAGCCTCGCGCTCCAGGCCGTCGCCGGGACCCGTACCCCGCTGGGCCTGGTCGCCGTCGGCACCGGGAACGACTTCGCGAGGGCCCTCGGACTGCCGGTGCGCGACCCCGCCGCCGCGGGACGGGTGGTCGCCGAGGCACTCAAGGGGGCACGGCTGCGCGACATCGACCTGGGGCGCGTCGGCGGCACCTGGTTCGGCACCGTCCTCGCCTCCGGCTTCGACTCGCGGGTCAACGACCGCGGCAACCGCATGAGATGGCCCACCGGCCGCTTCAAGTACGACCTCGCGATGCTCGCCGAACTCGCCGCCTTCAAGCCCTTCCCGTTCCGGATCACCCTCGACGACGGCGAGGTCCGCGAGATCGAGGCGACGCTGGTGGCCGTCGGCAACGGGTCCTCGTACGGGGGCGGGATGAAGATCTGCGCGGGCGCGGATCTCACGGACGGGCTCTTCGACGTCACCGTGGTCGGGGACTGCAGCCGCAGGTCGCTGCTCCGGGTCTTTCCGCAGGTCTACAAGGGCACGCATCTCGGCCACCCCAAGATCACCGTGCATCGCGCGGCGAAGATCGAACTGGCTGCCGAAGGGATCACCGGATACGCCGACGGTGAGCCGCTCGGACCGCTGCCGCTGACCGCGGAATGCGTGCGCGGCGCGGTGCGGGTCGCGGGGCCCTGAACAGTGGAAGGCCGCCCCGGGGGACTTCCCGAGCAGGTCGGACGCCGGATCCACAGGCTCCGATCGGATAATGATCGTCCTGTTGTCAGTGGTGGCCGGTAGTCTCGAATGCACGATGACAGAGGATCTCTCACCGGCCGAGCGGTACGCGGCAGCCCGTAAGCGTGCTGTCGAGCAGGCCACCGCGCTCGCGGACTTCCGCGAGATGTACGACTTCGGCCTCGACCTCTTCCAGATCGAGGCCTGTCAGGCCCTCGAAGCTGGCAAGGGTGTTCTCGTGGCCGCGCCCACCGGCTCGGGCAAGACGATCGTCGGCGAGTTCGCCGTCCATCTCGCCCTCCAGCAGGGCAAGAAATGCTTCTACACCACGCCCATCAAGGCACTGTCGAACCAGAAGTACGCCGACCTGAGCCGTCGTTACGGCGCGGACAAGGTCGGCCTGCTCACCGGCGACAACAGCGTCAACTCCGAGGCACCGGTGGTCGTGATGACCACCGAGGTCCTCCGGAACATGCTGTACGCGGGCTCGCAGACCCTCCTCGGCCTCGGTTACGTCGTCATGGACGAGGTGCACTACCTCTCGGACCGCTTCCGCGGCGCCGTCTGGGAGGAAGTGATCATCCACCTCCCCGAATCGGTGACCCTGGTGTCACTGTCGGCGACGGTGTCGAACGCGGAGGAGTTCGGCGACTGGCTCGACACCGTCCGCGGCGACACCGAGGTGATCGTCTCCGAGCACCGCCCTGTGCCGCTCTTCCAGCACGTGCTCGCCGGGCGCCGGATGTACGACCTCTTCGAGGAGGGCGAGGGCCACAAGAAGGCCGTCAACCCCGACCTCACGCGCCTGGCGCGCATGGAGGCCAGCCGTCCGTCGTACCAGGACCGCAAGCGGGGCCGCGCCATGCGCGACGCCGACCGCGAGCGCGAGCGGCGGCAGCGGTCCAGGGTGTGGACGCCGGGGCGGCCCGAGGTCATCGAGCGGCTCGACTCCGAAGGTCTGCTGCCCGCCATCACGTTCATCTTCAGCCGCGCCGCCTGCGAGGCCGCCGTCCAGCAGTGCATGTACGCGGGGCTGCGGCTGAACGACGAGGACGCCCGGGAGAGAGTCCGCGCCCTCGTCGAGGAGCGCACGGCCTCCATCCCGAACGAGGACCTCCACGTCCTCGGCTACTACGAGTGGCTGGAAGGCCTCGAGCGCGGCATCGCGGCCCACCACGCGGGCATGCTGCCGACGTTCAAGGAGGTCGTCGAGGAACTCTTCGTACGCGGCCTGGTGAAGGCCGTGTTCGCCACCGAGACCCTCGCGCTCGGCATCAACATGCCCGCCCGCTCGGTGGTGTTGGAGAAGCTCGTCAAGTGGAACGGCGAGCAGCACGCCGACATCACCCCCGGCGAGTACACCCAGCTCACCGGCCGGGCCGGCCGCCGAGGCATCGATGTCGAGGGCCACGCAGTAGTGCTGTGGCAGCGCGGCATCAACCCCGACCACCTCGCGGGACTCGCCGGCACGCGCACCTACCCTCTGCGCTCCAGCTTCAAGCCGTCGTACAACATGGCGGTCAACCTCGTCGAGCAGTTCGGGCGGCACCGCTCGCGCGAGCTCCTCGAGACGTCCTTCGCGCAGTTCCAGGCCGACAAGTCGGTCGTCGGGATCTCCCGCCAGGTGCAGCGCAACGAAGAGGGGCTCGAGGGCTACAAGGAGTCCATGACCTGCCACCTCGGGGACTTCGACGAGTACGCGCGACTGCGCCGCGACCTCAAGGACCGCGAGACCGAGCTGGCCAAGCAGGGCGCGTCGCAGCGGCGCGCCGAGGCGGCCGTCTCCCTGGAGAAGCTCAAGCCCGGTGACGTCATCCACGTCCCGACCGGCAAGTTCGCGGGCCTCGCCCTCGTCCTCGACCCGGGGCTGCCCGCCGGGAGGTCCAACGGACACCGGGGCTTCGAGCACCACGACGGGCCGCGCCCCCTCGTCCTCACCGCCGAGCGGCAGGTCAAGCGGCTCAACACGACCGACTTCCCGGTGCCCGTCGAGGCGCTGGAGCGGATGCGCATCCCGAAGTCGTTCAACGCGCGCTCGCCGCAGTCGCGCCGCGACCTCGCCTCGGCGCTGCGCACCAAGGCCGGACACATCGTGCCCGAGCGGCACCGCAAGCGCCGCGCCGAGGCCGCCGACGACCGCGAGATCGCCCAGCTGCGTACGGCGATCCGGGCCCATCCCTGCCACGGATGCACCGACCGCGAGGACCACGCCCGGTGGGCCGAGCGCTATCACCGGCTGCGGCGTGACACCGCCCAGCTGGAGAGCCGCATCGAGGGCCGGACGAACACCATCGCCCGCACCTTCGACCGCATCGTCGCGCTCCTGACCGAGCTGGACTATCTGCGCGCCGACGAGGTCACCGAGCACGGGAAGCGGCTCGCCCGGCTGTACGGCGAGATGGACCTGCTCTCCAGCGAATGCCTGCGCGAAGGGGTCTGGGAGGGCCTCGGACCGGCCGAACTGGCCGCGTGCGTATCGGCGTTGGTGTACGAGTCCAGGGTCGGCGACGACGCGATGGCGCCGAAGCTGCCGTCGGGCAAGGCGAAGGCCGCGCTCGGCGAGATGGTCCGCATCTGGGGCCGGCTCGACGCCCTGGAGGAGGACTTCCGCATCACCCAGACCGAGGGCGTCGGCCAGCGCGAGCCCGACCTGGGCTTCGCCTGGGCGGCCTACGAGTGGGCGTCCGGCAAGGGCCTCGACGAGGTGCTGCGCGAGGCGGAGATGCCGGCTGGCGACTTCGTCCGCTGGTGCAAGCAGGTCATCGACGTGCTGGGACAGATCTCGGCGGCGGCACCGGTTTCGTCCGGGGCGAGTTCGACGGTGGCGAAGAACGCGCGCAAGGCGGTTGATCAGTTGCTGCGGGGAGTGGTGGCTTACTCGTCGGTGGGGTGACGTGGTGGGGGCTGCTGGTGGGGCAGTTGTTGGGCCCGCGGGTGGCCTGCTGGTGGGGCGGGCCTCGGCTGTGGCTTCGGCCGGCGTGGTGCCGCTGGTGCCGATGGCGGTCAGGGGTGGCTTCGGTTTCCGGGAGGGTGTCGGCGGGGGTTGGCTGGCCCCCTCGGGCCTGGCGGGTTGATGGCGGTGGCCTCGGCGGGGTGACGGCGGAGCTTGTCGGGGTCTGCGTGGGGCTTCGGGGCGTTCGGGGCGGTAACCGCGGCGGGGATGGGGCAGGGCGTCGCGAAGGGCCTCGGTAGATGCCTCTGTAGGTGTGCCGGGCTTGGCGGCCGGGCCGTTCCTGTTGGGCGGAGCAGTGTCCGGGGGCGGCGGGCCGGTGGCTCGGATGGAATCGGGGTCCGCCGGGCAGCGCGGCGGCTTCGGGGTCTGCCGGGGTGGGTGCGGGCGAGTGCGAGCGGGTGCCCATCGGGACCTCCCGGAGCGGCTCCGCTCGGGTCTGCCTGAGCGGCCCGGCTCGGGACCTGGAGGAGCGGTCCGGCACAGGTCCTCCCGTGCTTCTCCCGCAGGGCTCCAGTGGATCTCCCGGGGCGCTACCTGGCGTCGGTGGAGGCTTTGGTCAGGAACGGCTGAGGAGTTGCCATGCGCTTCCGAGTACTGGGTCCTGTCTGCCTCGAACCCCGCACACCGTCCGCGCCCAAACAGAGGGCGGTGCTCGCGACCCTGCTGGTGCGTGCCGGAGCCGTCGTGCCCGCTGGTGCCCTCTTCGACGAACTGTGGCCGGACGGGCCGCCCCGCACCGCCGCGACGACTTTGCAGGTGTACGTGTCCCATCTGCGCAAAGCCCTCACCCAAGGGGGCCAGGGCCGGGGCCCGTTGGAGACCCGGCCGCCCGGATATCTGCTCCGGGTCGAGCCCGGCGAACTGGATCTGCGGCTGTTCGAGGGGCTGCTCTCGCGCGGCCGAGCCGCCTTCGGGGCCTGCGACTTCGCGGCTGCCTCAGGGGAGTTGACGGAAGCCCTCGCGCTGTGGAGCGGGCCCGCGCTGTCCGGCGTCCCGCAGGGTGAGGTGCTGACGGCGGCGGCCGTACGCCTCGACGAACTGCGGTTCGAAGCCCTGGAGTTGCGGATCGAGGCGGACCTGCGGCTCGGCCGCCACCACGAGGTGACGGGCGAGCTGATGGAGCTGGCCCGCGCCCATCCGCTGCGCGAGCAGCTGCACTGCCAGTTGATGGAGGCGTTGCGCCGGGCGGGCCGGACCACGGACGCGCTGCGCGCCTACCGTGCCGTACACCGGTCGCTGCACGAGGAGTTGGGCGTCACACCGGGGCCGGCCCTGGTACGGCTGCACGCGCGTGTGCTCAGCTCGCACGCGTCCGAGCCGGGCTCCGGCGCCGCCACTGCCGCGGCTGTCGTCGCCGCCCCTATCGGCCGGCCGCGCGCAGGTTCCAGGCGAGCCAGCGGCGGACCGCTCCCGGATGTCCGGGTGAGCCGTGCACATCGTCGATCACCTTGACGCGTACGTCGGGCACGGCGGTGCGCAGGAGGTCTGCGTCGCGGGGCGGGATGATCTCGTCCCGGGCGCTCGTCACGCAACGGACCGCCGCGCCGATCGAGCGCAGCTGGGCCTCGGTGAGGGCGAACTCCTGGAGCCGTGAACGGAGTTCCGTCTCGTCCCGGGTGCCGGTCAGTCGGCGCAGGGTGTCCTTGGTGATGCGTGGGACCCGCTCCCACCACGTCGTGTCGGTGAAGAAGCCGGCGACCGGGGGGCCGACCGTGAGGATCCGGCGGACGCGGGGGTCCTCGGCGGCGGCCCGCAGCGCCATGTGCCCGCCGAAACTGAGGAAGAGAAGCGTGGCGGCTTCGGTGTGGGCCCTGGGCGACAGTTGGTCCAGGAGCCAGGGGATCAGCCGCCAGGAGTCGGCCGTGTAGCGCTGGGTGTTCTCGCCCACGCCCGGGAGTTCGGCGACCACGGCCGCGTAGCCGAGTTTGGTGAGCCGGGGCAGCAGGGGCGCCCACTGCTCCTTGACGCTGACGATGCCGCCCATCATGAGGAGAAGGGGGCGGTGGGACCGGCGGTGCGTGTCCAGGCCCGCCGCCCATGCGTGCAAAGTGCCGTCCGGGTGCGGGAGTTCGAGGCGCTCGATGCCTCCGTGGGCCCGCCGCCAGGTGTCGAAGGTGGCGACGGCCGTCTGCTGTGCGTGGCGTCGGGGGTCGTCGTACGGGTAGGGGAAGCGGGCCAAGGTGTAGTGGCGGCAGGCCGCCAACAGGCGCCCACGGTCGGCCAGTTCATCGCCGCGCAGCCGCCAGACGCGGGTCCAGGAGTCGGCCGCGTCGGGGGCGTCGGTGCCGATGCGGGCGAGGATACGGGCCGTGCCGCGGACGCCTATGCCCTGGTTGCGGGCGTGGAGGCGGGCGAACTCCTTCAGCTCACCCAGGTGGTCGAGCGGGGCCCGGAAGGCACCCTGCCCTTCGAGCGGCTCGTCGAGCGGCCGGTCGAGGTGGTCGACGTGGTGGACGGGAGTGACGTGGTCGGTGGGGTGGCGGTCGGGCATGCGATGTCCTTCCGGCGTGGGGTTCAGAGGTGTTCCAGCGCGAAGCCGGCTTTGATCCACTTGCTCGACTCGACGGCCACGGCCAGGGCCTTCTGACCGCTCGTCATTTCCCTCAGCAGGCGTTCCAGTTGGAGGAACGGGAGTGCGTTGCCGTTGTTTCCGGTGTCGGCCACGCAGGAGATCTCGCGGGCCTCGGGCACGCCCAGTTGCTCGGTGATCAGGCGGGTCATGCGTCCGGACAGCTGCGGGGGCAGCAGGAAGTCGAGGTCCTCGGCCGCCCAGCCCAGGCTGTCGAGCAGCTCCCAGAGGATTTCGACGGCCATCGTCGGTACGGACTCCTCGATGGCCTTGTAGTCCTCGATGAGCGCCTGACGCGGTTCGTCGCGGTCGGCGAGGCCGAACCAGTCGATGATCTGGCCCGGCTCGCGCCCCAGTCCCGTACAACGGTTGAGGACCCGGCGAAGCGCCACGGCCCTGTCGCCCGGACGCGAGCTGAGGACGGCGGCCCCCGCGCCGTCGCCGAACAGCACGCAGTTCACGAGGTCCCCAGGAGCCGCCTCGGAGAGGTCGCGGCGCAGGTCCAGATGCTTGGTGCAGACGTCGCCGCCGATCGCCAGACCGGTAGTGAACTCACCGCTGCCTATGAGGTATTGGGCGACGGACAGCGCCTGGACCGCTCCCGCGCAGCCCGACTGCAGCTGGTAGGTGGGCAGTTGGTCGAGGCCGAGCTGGTCGGCCACCTGGTTGACCGTGGCCGGCATCAGATGGTCCGGCGTCGCGGTGCCCAGGACCAGGAACTCCACCTCCGCCGGGTCCGTCCCGGAGTTCTCCAGCGCGTTCACCGCCGCGTCCGCGCACAGGTCCGCCAGGGTCCAGCGGATGTCGCCGCTCGTCAGATTGCGGGCGAAGTGCCGGGTGCGGGTGCCGATGAAGACGTCGATCCACTCCTCGTTGACCCCCAGGGCGGCGGCGAGCGCGGTGTTGTCGACGGGCTCGCCGGGCAGCGCCGATCCGGCGGACATCACGTGGACGGAAGGGGAGGGGCCGGGAGTGGTCATGCGGACGTCTCCTGCCGCAGGTAGCCGATGAGTTCGCCGAGGGAGGTGAGCCGGGGAAGCAGGTCCTGGACCGGGAGCGCACCCACTGCGGGCAGGTGCTCGGTCAGGCGCTCCTTGAGTTCGACCAGGGCGACGGAGTCGAGGCCGAGGTCGTCGTGGAAGCGGGAACCGGGGGAGAGGGCGGTGGGGTCGTAGCCGCCGAGGGCGGCGACGGTTTCGTAGACCGCGGTGGCTACGGGGTCCTGGGGCGTGGGCGTGGGTGAGGCCGTGGGCGCTGTCGCTGCCGCTGTCGCGGCTTCTGTGGACGGCGAGTCCGGCTGCGGTGCCTGCGGCTCCTCCCGTACGGCGACGGGGGCGCCCGGTGCCGCCGTACGCGTCGGCCCTCCTGTGTGCCAGAAGCGGTTGTCAGTGGCGAAGGTGTACGGGGCCAAGCGTGCCGGGGTGTTGTCCCGGACGGGGTGGGCCGCCGCTGTCCAGTCGATGTCGATGCCTGCCCGGTAGAGCGCGGCCACGGTTTCGGCGAGGGCACGGCCGTCCGACTCGGGATCAGGGAGTGGGTGCAGGGCGACCGGGTCGGCGGAACGGTCGTCGAGACGGCGGGCGAGGGCGGTGAGGACTGGGCGGGGGCCGAGTTCCAGGAGGTGTGTCGGCCGTTCGTCCAGGAGCTGGGCCGCGGCGTCGGCGAACAGCACCGGGGCCTCGATGTGTTCGGTCCAGTACGAGGCGTCCAGCTGCTCGGACTCCAGGCGCTTGCCGCGGAGTGTCGAGTAGAACGGCAACCTCGCTGCCCCTCCCGCGACTTGCTCGGCCACCCGGCGAAACGCTTCGAGTGCCGGGCGCATCAGCGGGGAGTGGAAGGCGTGCGAGACCTTGAGGCGGCGGAGCCGTACGCCGTCCAACTCGCGTGACTCCGCGATGCGGTCCAGCGCGGACAGGTCGCCCGAAATCACCGTCGAGCGGGGGCCGTTGAGGGCAGCGAAACCGACCAGCGGTTCGCGCTCGACCAGGTCGCGCAGCCGGTCCGCGGAGGTGTGCACCGCCAGCATGCCGCCGCCGTCGGGGAGTTGCTCCATCAGGGAACCCCGTACGGCGACCAGTCGTGCCGCGTCGTCGAGGGGCAGCGCACCGGCGTGCACGGCTGCCGCGAACTCGCCCACACTGTGGCCGAGCAGCAGGGCGGGGCGTACGCCGACTTCCGTGAGGGTGGCGCCAAGTGCGTGGCCGATCGCGAACAGGGCGGGCTGGGCCCAACCGGTCCTGTGCACCGCCGGGTCGCCGGTGAGGAGCAGGTCTCGGATGGAGCGGCCGGTGTGCGGGAGCAGCGCGGCGTCGACGCCGTCGAGGTGCCGTCGGAACAGGGCGGACTCGCGGTAGAGGCGGGCTCCCATGCCTGGGTACTGGGCGCCTTGGCCGGTGAACAGCCAGGCGGTTAGGGGTGGTTCGTTGGTGGAGCTGCTGAGGATGGACGTGGGGCTGGCGGGGCTCGTTGACCTGGTCGGATCTGTCGGATCTGTCGGGTCGGCTGAGTCGGCCCGGCCAGCCATGTCTCCCGGTTCAGTCCGACGGGCCGAGCCGTTCAGGCCTACCAGCCCCAGGGCCCCGGCCGCCTCCCGAAGTCGTACCGCCAACTCCGCGCTGTCCCCGGCCACCACCGCCCCGCGCCGCCCGTGCCCCGTCTTCACCCGCTGCGACGCCCGGCAGAGCGGCCCGATCGGGGTGCGCCGCCGGCCGATGGTGTCGGCCTGCGTCAGCAGATTGCGGTGGAGGGCACGCTCGGTGGGTGCGGTGAGGACGAACACCTCGGCGCCGAGGCCGCTGCCCGACGGCTCAGGCAGGCTGACGTCGGAGCGGTTCGGCAGGGTGGCTGCCCGCCGCGTTCCGGCCCCGGCCCGGCTCGGCGGCGACTCCAGTACCGCGTGTGCGTTCGTACCGCCCATTCCGAAGCTGCTCAGACCCGCGAGGACCGGCTCTCCGGTGGGCAACCGTAGGGGGGCCTTCAGGAGGCGCAACCCCTGCTCCGCGAGCCGTAGTTGAGGATTCTCGCGGGCTGCGTACCGGCTCACCGGAACCGTGCGGTGGTGGAGGGACAGGCACGTCTTGATGAGGCCCGCGATGCCGGCGGCGCCCTCCGTGTGGCCGAGGTTGCCCTTCACCGAGCCGAGGGAGAGCGGGCGAGGGCGGGGCCGGTCGGCGTGCAGGTGGCCCAGCGCCCTCGTCTCGATCATGTCGCCCAGGGCCGTACCGGTGCCGTGGGCCTCCAGAAAGGACACCTCGTGCGGGTCGGCGCCCGCCCGGCGGCAGGCCGCCGCCATGACCTCCTGCTGGGACCAGCGGGAGGGCGCGGTGATGCCGTTGCTGCGGCCGTCCTGGTTCACGGCGGTGCCCCGGATCACCGCGTACACCGGATCGCCGTCGGCGAGCGCGTCCGCGAGGCGGCGCAGCACCACCGCGCCGACGCCCTCGCCGCGCCCGATCCCGTCCGCGCCCGTGCTGAACGGCTTGCAGTGCCCGTCCGGCGCGGCGAGGCCCGCCTTCTCGTAGAAGAGGCCGAGCGCCGGAGTCAGCGCGAGGTTCACCCCGCCCGCGATCGCCCGGTCGCACTCCTCGGTCAGCAGCGCGTTCACCGCGAGATGCACCGCCACCAGCGAGGACGAGCACGCCGTGTCGACGGCCATGCAGGGGCCGCGCAGGTCCAGGTGGTACGAGATCCGGTTCGCGATCATGCAGTAGCCGTTGCCCGAGCCGATCTGCGGGGTGATGCCCGGCAGGTCGGTGAGCGTGAGCTGTGCCCACTCGCTGCCCATGACCCCGACGAACACCCCGGTCGGCGATCCGGCGAGCCGCCCGGGCGCCACTCCCGAGTCCTCGACGGCCCGCCACGCGCACTGGAGCATCAGCCGTTGCTGCGGGTCCATTGCGGCGGCGTCGCGGGGCGGGATCCTGAAGAACTCGTGGTCGAAGGCGTCCGCGTCCGTGAGAAAGCCGCCCTCGGTCGGGCCGCCCGTGAGCGACGGGTCCCAGCGCGGTGACGGTACGGGGCCTGTCCCGTCGCCCGAGCGCATCAGCAACTCCCAGAGGGCGCCGGGGTCTTGGGCGCCCGGGAACCGGCAGTCGATGCCGGTTACGGCCACCGCGTTCACCCCTGGCCCTCCAACTCGGTCAGCAGGTGCCCGGCCAGCGCCCGTACGGTCGGGTAGTCCCAGGCCGCCGTCGGGTCGATGGTCACCTCGTAGTGGTCCTCGACATCGCCGCACAGGCTCAGTGCGGCCACCGAGTCGAGGCCGTATTCGGCGAGCGGGGTCGTCGGGTCGATCTCGGTGGAGGGCCGTCGGAGGTACTCGGCCACGCGGGTGGTGATCCAGGTGGTCAGCGTCTGCTCGGTGTGCGCCGTCGGTACGGACATGACCGGTGGTCCTTTTCTTTTTGGCGGGGGGTTCGGTGGTGTGCTTCGGCTGCGGGTTCGTTGTGGCTGGTCGCGCCCACACGGCGGAGCCGCGTATCGATACAGCCCCGCGCCCTAGAGGGCGGCGCTGTCGTACAGGTCGAAGGTGCACAACTCCTCGTAGCGGGTGAGGAGTTCGTGCCGCAGTGGTCTCGCCCACCTGTCCGGCACCGGGCCCGCCCGCAGGCCCAGTCGGCATGCCGTGCGGTGCAGGGCCGCGCCCAGCCAGGGGGATTCGGACAGGAAGCCGGACCGCGCGGAACGTGCCACGCCTGTGGCGGCTGCCGCGCCGAGTAGTTCCGCGTATCGCGCGGCCAGGGCGAATGCCTCCGGGGAGGCGAGTGGCGTGCGGTCGGCCGGGGGCAGGGCGCGAGCTCTGTCGCGTACGGCCGACAGGTCGGCGGCCAGGTCGGTCAGGAGGGGGCGTACGGAGGCCGGGGCACCCTCCGGTGTCAGGGCCGCGGTCAGTGGGTCGGCCGTCGCGGAGAGAGTGAGGCGGCCGAAGGGGATGCCCGGTGGTGGAGCCGTGGCGTTGGTCGGGGTGAACAGGGCCGCCAGGGGCTCCAGTTGAGGTGCCGTCGCCAGCCTTCGTAGTTGGGGGATCAGGGTGGCCAGACATGCCGTGGGACCGGCGTGTCCGAGGCTCAGCACCGGGAGGTCCCGTAGGTGCTTGCCGAACACCGCGTGCTCGCCCTCGCGCAGGTAGAAGCGGGCTCCGAGCACCACCGAGAGGTCCCGTACCGTGCGGCTCAGCAGGCGGGGCACGAGGTATTTGACGGCGGCGGCGCTCACGCTCGCCTGCTCGGGGCGCAGTTGGACCGTACGGGCGGCGGCCAGCGACAGGCTGTCGCACAGGAGGAGGTCCGCGAAAGCGGCGGTCAACACACCGGCCGCATGCGGGAGTTCGAACACTCGGCGGCCGTACAGGCGGCGGTCCAGGGCGAAGCGGAGTACCGAGCGCAGGCAGGTGTCCACCGTGCCGATAGCCATGCCCGGCAGCGCGCTGCGCGTCACCTGGAAGGAGCGGAGTGCCACTTCGCCGCCCCTGCCCTCGGCGCCGACGAGCGCGGAGGCGGGCAACGGGCAGCCGTGGAAGGCGAGTCCGGTGAGGCGGCAGCCGCGGACGCCGGAGGTGCGGTAACGGGCGAGCCGCTGCACACGGTCGGCGGGCACGTCGTCCGGGCCGGCGAGCAGCACCGAGTGGCTGCGGCTGCCCGGGCCGTCGCCGGTTCGCGCGAACAGCACCCACGCACGGGCCCGGTCGGCATTGTTGATGACCTGCTTCACGCCCTCCAGCAGATAACCGCCGGCCGCCGGGCGGGCCGCGAACTCGTTGCGCAGGAAGTCGTTGCCGTGGGCCAGCTCGTGGTACGCGACCGAGGCCCGGCCGCCGTCCAACAGAATGTCGGCCAGGTGCCGTTGCTGCTCCGGCGAGCCTGCCGTCCAGACGTTGACGGCGGCCATGAACGACGTGATGCCGTGCCCCAGGCCGAGTCCGACGTCCCGCCGGAACACCTCGCGCATCACCCGGACCAGTCCGTCCAGGTGGGTGAGCCGTCCGCCGAGCTCCGCCGGTACGTACTCGGCGGCCAGCCCGAACCGGTCGAGCAGCGCCTCCCCGTCAGCGCTCAGCACGCCCTGCTCGTCCGCGGTGAGGAGGGCAGCGGAACCGAGTGGGTTCGACGGGTCCCAGAAGTCCCCGAAGGACCGGGCGAGTTCGGCTGCCCGGTCGGCGGCGGTGAGAGTCGTGTACGGCATCTACGCCACCTCCCGCCGCAGTTGGAGACGCAGCAGTGAGACCAGCCGTCCGTGCCCGTGCAGTGCGAACGCCTCCTCCAGCAGTTCCTCCTGTGCGTCGGACGACGACTGTTCGCCCTGCCGTGCGAGCAGCCGCTCCAGCGAGGCCCGCAGCCACAGCGCGTCCCGCCAGACGCCCTCCCCGCCCGGCACCGCGGAACCCGACTCCACCCACAGCCCCAGGCACGCCGCCGCGGCGAAGCACAGGCAGTACCGGCGCGCCACGGCGAAGGCCTCCTCGGGGACGTCGGTCACCACATCCGCGTAGGTGGCCATCTCCTCGTGCACGCGGTCGGTCACGGTCAGCAGGCGCTCGGCCAGCTCGGCCGCGTCCTTCAACACCGGTTCCTCGGCGGCCCGTTCACGCAGGGCCGCCGTCCATGCCGGGAGCGCGGCCAATGGGGCCGCGCCCCGCCGGGCGGCCAACTCCAGCTCCGCCGGGTCGAACTCGGGGAGCGGCGCCGCGAGATCGCACGCCGTGCGCACGCCGTCCGCGGGTGGCGTCCGGCGCCGCCAGTGACGTACGAGCGAACGGAACTGCAGGATCAGCGAGTTGAGATTGACGAGGGTGTTTCCGTCGAAGAGGCCCACGATGCGGTGGTCCCGTTCGACCTTCTGGAACATGCCGTACGGGCCCGTGCCGGGGCCCGACACCAGGAAGGCTCGGGCGCCGAGCAGCTCTCCGAGGGCGGTCAGCACGTCCTCCGTGCCGGTCGGCAGGAGGTACTTCGTCACGGCCGCGACGACGGAGAGCTCGCCGGTCGTGGTGTGCACCATGCGGGAGGCGACCAGGGTCAGGGATTCGTGGGTCAGGACGTCCGCTACCGCTGCCGCCAACAGGGCGCGGGCCTGCGGGAGTTCGGCCAGCTGTCGGCCGTACAGGCGTCGTTCGCGGGCGAAGTCCAGGGCGATCCGCAGCCCGTGGTCGGCGGCGCCGAGGGACAGCGACGCGCACATCGTGCGGGTTAGCTGGAGGGACTTGAGGACGGTCTCGATTCCGCCGCCCTCCGGACCGATCAGCGCCTGCCGGTCCACGTACGCCCCGTCGAGGACGATTCCGGAGATGTCCGCGCCCCGGATGCCGTGCGTCGGCACCTTCGGCAGCGGACGCCAACTCCCGGGCGTCAGCGTCCTCTTGTCGACGAGCAGCACGCTGAAGCCCCGCGGTCCGCCCTCGGTGGTGGTACGGGCGAGGACGCAGAGGACCGAGCCGCGGGTCGCGTTGTTGATGAGCCATTTCTCTCCGCGGAGGGTGAACCCCTCGGCGTCCGTGACGGCTTCGACCTCCCCCGCCAACAGGTCGCTCCCGTGCGCCCGTTCGGTGAGCGCCAGCGATACGGGGACCCCCGCACGGATGTCGCTCCCGAGCCGCGCAGCCTGTTCCTCGCCGCCCGCGACCCATACGCACACTCCGCCCAGATACGTCTTCCCGTGCGCGACCGCGACCGTCAGATCGCGGCGCGCCACCGTACGGACGAGATGCAGCGCGTGCTCGTAGTCCCGCAGCCGTCCCCCGTGGCGCACCGGGACGTAGTAGTCGGGCAGGCCCCAGTCGTCCAGGAACCGGCAGATCCCCGCCGGGAACTCCTCGCGGGCGTCCAGGTCCAGGCAGGCCGTGTACGAGAACGGGGTGCGGGCGTCCGCCGGGTCCCCGAGCGCGTGCTCCAGCTCCTCGGCGAGGCGGTACGGGGAGTGCTCGCGGTTCACGGGGACACCCCCGGGTCCGTCGCGTGCGGCGCGCCATTGGAAGGGGTCGCCGTGTCCGATGTGTCGAAGGCCGCCGTGTCCGGCGCGTCGCCCACGAGGTCCCGTACGGCCGGTTCCAGGACCTCGTACAGCGGGGTCAGCGAGCCGTCGAGGAACAGGTCGCGCATGGTGGTGCGGCGGACCTTGCCGCTGGTGGTGCGGCGTACGGTGCCGGGTTTGACCAGGACCACGTTCCCCGCGGGCACGGCGAACTCCCGCCCGATCGCGCTCTGCGCGGCCGTCGCCACCGCCCGCAGGTCCCCGCCGCGCACCGCGGCGAGCCGCACCTCCTGGACGAGGACGAGATGCTCGCGCTCGGAGCCGACGGACGCGACGGCTTCGGTGGCGGCTCGGGCGGCTCCGGCAGCCCCGTCGGCGCGACCGGAGCGTACTGAGAAGGCCGCCCCGGCTCCCCGTGTGAGTGACGGGTCCGCCGACTGGGCGGCCCGCTCGATGTCGTGCGGGTAGAGGTTCCGGCCGGCGAGGACGATGACCTCCTTGAGGCGTCCGGTGACGAAGAGTTCGCCCGCGTCGAGGGCGCCCAGGTCGCCCGTACGCAGCCAGCCGTCTGCCCCGAAGCAGTCGGCCGTGGCCGCTTCGTTGCCGAAGTAGCCCGCTGTCACGCTCGGCCCGCGCACCCAGATCTCCCCGACCAGGCCGTCCGCGAGCGGGGCGCCCGTGCCGGGGGCGACGATCCGCACCTCACAGTCGCGGGCGCTCCCGCTGCCCGCGAGTGTGCGCCCCTCGCCGACGGCCAGGACGCCCTGTTCCAGGGCGGCGGCGTCGACCGTGCGGATCGTCGGTTCGGTGGCCGGGTCCGCGCCCGTGACCAGGAGCGTGGTCTCGGCGAGGCCGTAGCAGGGTGCGAAGACCTCGCGGCGCAGTCCGGCGGGGGAGAAACGCTCGACGAAGGCGCGCAGGGTGTCGGCGCGTACCGGTTCGGCGCCGTTGGGCGCGCACCGCCAGCTCGACAGGTCGAGCCGCGCCAACTGCTGGTCCGTGACCCGCCGTAGACACAGGTCGTACGCGAAGTCCGGTGCGCCGGAACCCTCTACGCGGTAGTCGCCGATCATCTCGAGCCAGCGGCGCGGCCGTTTGAGGAACGACAGCGGTGACATCTGCACCGACAGACCGCCCACGTAGAGGGAGTGGAGGAGATGCCCGATGAGACCCAGGTCGTGGTAGTGCGGCAGCCAGCCGCCGACCACCATGCCCTCGTGGGTGCCCGCCCAGCGGCCGATCGCCGCCTCGTTGGCGAGCAGGTTGGCGTGGGTGACCATGACGCCCTTGGGCTCGCTGGTGGAGCCGGACGTGTACTGGAGGAAGGCCAGGTCGTCGGGGGAGGTGTCCGGCGCCCGCCACGAGGAGGGGTCACCGATGTCCTCCCGGTCGGTGGCGAGGCAGCGCACCCGCGGCAGGGCCACCGACGCCAGCCAGGCCTCCAGCAACGGCACGTACGCACCCGTGGAGAGCACCGCGGACGCGCCCGAGTCCCTCAAAATGCCTGCCACCCGGGCGAGTTGCTGCCCCTGGTCGGTTGGCAGCGGTGCGGGCACCGCCACCGCCCCCGCGTACAGACAGCCCACGAAGGCGGCGACGAACGCCGTGCCCGGCGGGTGGAGCAGCAGCACCGGCCGCCCGACGGCCCCGTGCTCGCGCAGCCACGAGGCGATGCCGCGGGCCCGCCGGTCGAGACCGGCGTACGTCAGGTGCTCGGGGACCGACCCCTGCCCGTCGTCCGGGAGGAAGACGAACGCGTCGCGTTCGGCGAGGGCGTCCGTGCGCTCCCGCACGACGTCGGTGAACGTCCGGGGCGTGCCCTGCGCGGGAGTCCGCGGGGTGATGGATGCGGTGGTCATGCCAGGGAGCGTGCGAGAGCGGCCTTAACGCGGCCTTGTGGCAGGGGTGTTCGCGCAAGGGGGCTACAAGAACCGTTGCGGAGGGTGGGGTTCGACGAGGTGAGTTGGCCGAAGGGGCGTCCGCCGAAAACGGCGTTCGCCGAAATGACACTCGCAGAACGGCTCCGGCACACCGACCCTCACGGACTCCCAGGAGGCAGCCGATGGACGACGTACCGACGCAGGTGTGCGTGGTGGGCGGTGGGCCCGCCGGGCTGACGCTCGCCGTGGAACTCGCCCGGCGTTCCGTGCCCGTGGTCGTCGTGGAGGCGAGCCGGCACTTCAACCGGTCCTTCCGCGGTGAGTCCGTCTCGCCCGACTCCGTGTGGCTGCTCGACCGCCTCGGCCTGCTCGACCGGCTCGACGGCGAGTACGTGCAGATGCACCACATGCGGATCCAGGACTCCGGACACACGGTGTTCGCCGCCGACTTCGAGCGCTTCCGCTATCCGCATCCCTTCCCGGTCGAACTCCCGCAGCCCGCACTGCTGTCCGCGCTCGCCGAGACCGGCGCGGCCCACCCCGGCTTCACCCTCCTCCAGGGCGCGACCGCCATTGGACTGCTGCGTGACGACGACGGCACGGTCACGGGCGTACGGGTGCGGACCGCCGAGGGCGAGCGGGAGATCCGGGCGACACTGACCGTCGCGGCGGACGGACGGTTCAGCAAGGTGCGCGAGATGTCCGGTCTCGCGTACCGCACGGTGCCGCTGGAGCGGGACGTCATCTGGCTCAAGTTGCCGTTCCCGTACGGAGATTGGGACGACCGTACGTATCGCGTCCGCATCCGGGGAGACCAGCACGGGCTGTTCATCCCGACCCGGCCCGACAGCGTCCGGGTCGGCTTCAACATTCCCAAGGGCGGCCTCAAGGAGATGCGGGCGCAGGGGCTGCCACGCCTGTACGAACGGCTCGACGCGCTCGCCCCCGAGCTGTCCGGCGCTGTGCGCGAGCAGGTGCGGTCCTGGTCGGACACGTCCATGCTCGACATCTTCACGACGGTCGTGCCGCGCTGGTCCGCGCCCGGCATCGTCCTCGTCGGAGACGCCGCCCACACGCTGACGCCGATCCTCGGGCAGGGCGTCAACCACGCCATCATCGACGCGGTCACGCTGGCGCCGCTGGTGGCGGACGCCCTGGACAGCGGGCCGGTGGCGCTGAACGCCGCGACCGACGCGTTCCAGCGCGCCCGCGAGGCGTCCGTGGCCCGCTCCCGGGCCCTCCAGCTCCGCCAGGAACGCCTCTTCACGCTGCACGGCCGCGTCGGCGGAGCCTGGCGGCGCACCCTCTATCGATCCCTGAACCGCAGCGAGTTGCTCACTCGCCGCGTGCTGGCCGGGGCGTACTTCCAGCTCCAGGAACCGGGGGAGCGGGTCGCGAAGGTGCAGGATGCCGCGCGCTGAGCGACCGGCGGCCGGGGGTGGGTTCGGGGGCGAGGGCCGGGTTCTGTACGCCGCCTGCGCGCTGAGCCAGTTCCTCGTCGCCGTCGGGGCCTCCGTGGTGACCACCATGGGTCCGGCACTGCGCGAGGCGAACGGGCTGCGCGCGAGCTGGCTGCCGTGGGCGGTTCTCGTGTACGCCCTCGCGCTGGGCCTCCTGGTCCTGCCGCTGCGCCTGCTGATCCGGCGCATCCGGCCGCTACCGATGCTGATCCTCGGGCTGTGGCTCTTCGTCCAGTCGTCGGTGGCCTTGACGCTGGTGTCCGGCGCGACGGCGTTCCTCGCCTTCCGGGCGGTGCAGGGGGCGGGCGCGGCGGCGCTCACGGCCACCGCGTTCGCCCTCGTCCTCGCTCTCGATCTCGACGGGCAGCGCTCGGATCGGCTCCTCCTCGCGTGGAGCGCCGTGGTCGTCGCCGGCCTCGGTACGGGCCTCGTGGTGGGTGCGGTCGTCGGCGCCGAGTGGCGGTGGGCGCTGTGGGCGAACGTGCCGCTGACGGCGACCGCGGGCGTCCCGCTGGTACGGCTGCTGCGGTCGACTCGGCGGCGGAAAGGGGAAGTTGGCGCGCGTACGGGTGACGGTGGTGGAGGGCTGGGCGTCGGCCAGGGAGACGGTGCTCAGGACGCCGCCGCGTGAACCGTCCGTCGGCCCCCGTAGCGGCGGACCAGGGGTGCCACCTCGTCCAGCAGCCACTCCTCGTGCGTCCGCAGGAAGAAGTGGCCGCCCGGCAGGACCCGTACCTCGCAGCCGCGCGCCGCGTATCGGCGCCAGGCGGTCACCTCGGAGGTCCGTACGAGGGAGTCGTCCGCCCCGGCGAACAGGTGGAGGGGCACGCGGACGGGCCCGCCGGCCGGGCCCGCGCTCGCGCACAGCGCCAGGTCGTCCCGCACCACGGGCAGCAGCGCCCGCAGCCACTCCGGATGCCCGAGCAGGGCCTCGGGCAGCCCGCCGAGTGCGACGAGCGCGCGGGCCAGGCCGGAGTCGGAGGCGGCACATGAGCCGTCGGTACCGGCACCGGTGTCGGTGTCGGAGTCAAGGCGCGGCGGCGGCAGATGCGGGGCCCGGTACGCGGCGAGCAGGGCCGCTCGCGGAAGAGGCGCGCCCCGCTCCTGACGCCGCCGCATCAAGGCGTACGCGACGAGGGCGCCCATGCTGTGCCCGTACATGAGATGGGGCGAGGCCAGCACCTCGTCGAGCTCCTCGTCCAACTCCACGACAAGTGGCGCGAGTTCGGTGAAGCGGGGCTCGCCGGACCGGCCCTCGCGGCCGGGGAGCCGTACCGGCAGGACGTCGACCGAGGCGCCCCGCGCGTCGAGTTCGTGCTGCCAGCGGGCGTACGCCGAGGCCCCGCCGCCCGCGAAGGGGAAGCACAACAGCCGTACCGGCGCGTGCGGTCGGGGTGCCCGCGCCAGGTACTCGGTCGTCGTCATGGCGTCACCACGTGGGCCCCCGTCGCGGCGCCGCGCCACCCCGATGCCCGGTCGGGGTGCCCCTGCGCGGCGCCGCTCCACCCCCCATCAGAGTGGTCGCGGATGGCGTCCAGGGACGTGTCGCCCCGCAGGATCGCCTCGTGCAACTGCCGTACGCGTACGGATGGTTCGAGCCCCAGCTCGTCCGACAGGACGCGGCGCAGACCCCGGAACAGCTCAAGCGACTGCCAGGAACGGCCGCTGCGGTGCAGGGCGAGCATCAACTGCGCGTGGAGGCTCTCGTGCAGGGGGTAGCGGGAGGCCAGGGCGGTGAGTTCACCGAGGAGCGCACGGTGGCGGCCCAGCCGGAGCTCCGCGCCGAAGCGCTCCTCCAGGGCGGTCAGCCGAAGCTCCTCCAGACGCAGAACCTCCGCACGCAGTACGGGTCCTGGCGACACGTCGGCCAGTGCGGGCCCCCGCCACAGCCGCAGCGCCGCCACCAGGAGCTCCGAACCCTCGGCGTCGGCGCCCGCCTCCAGTGCGGCACGTCCGGCCGAGGCGAGCCGTTCGAAACGGGAGACGTCCATGGCGTCCGGCGGGGCGTCCAGGCGGTAGCCGACGGGCACCCGCCGCAGCACGTCCTTCGGACCGAGCACGTGATCGGGACCGAGCGCCGAGCCGATCATTCTGCGCAGCTGCTTCACGTAGGTGTGCAGCGTGGCCTCGGCCGAGCGTGGCGGGCGGTCTCCCCACAACTCGTCGACCAGGGCCGAAACCCCCACCGGGTTCCCGCGGTTGAGGGCCAGCAGAGCCAGGACCTGCCGTGGCTTCGGTGCGCTCGGTACCACTGACGCCGGCCCCACCCGTGCGTTCAGTGGTCCGAGCACGGCGATCTCGATCACTCGTCCCCCCAGAGAGTGCGGCGTTCAACTGCCTTCCAGACCTTGGCAGTCGGCGCGCCGCGGTCGCCAGTGACGTGCCCACGAAAACTGCATGAATCGCTCATAGGCGGTACTTCTGGGCACGCCCCGGCGAATGCGCCCCCTTCGAGGCCCACTGTCCGTGACCAGGTGCTTGCCCTTAGCATCCCCGCATCAGCACAGAGGGCGCTCTGGGGGACTTCTGAGGGGGAGTCGATGTCCGGTGCGGCTGAGCAGCTGACCAGCACATGGGTGGGGGAGTTCGACGGCAGGACCGCCGGTGTGCCGGTCACTCGGCATGCGTTCAGGACCGCGTTCGCGATCACGGCGGGATTCGTTCCGCTGGGCGCGGCCGCGATCGCCACGACACACCCCGGGCGGGGCGCGGCGGCAGCAGCCGTGGGAGCCCTGCTGGGGACGTACGTCCTGCATCTGGTGACGGGCCGGGTGAGGGAGCGCAGGCGTGCCCTGACGATCGCGGCACAGGGGCTACTGGGCTTTCTGCCGGCCCTGACACCCGTGGCCGTCTGGCCCGGCACGGCGGGGTACTTCGCCGGCGCGCTCCTGGTCAACTTCCGGGGTCCCGGCGGCCGTTGGCTCGCCGCGCTCGCGGTCGCCGCGATCTGCGCCGCCGGGCGCGCGGAGGGCGCCGACTGGGCGGACGGGCTGTACGCGGGGGCCGTCACCGGGGGCACGGCTCTCGTCCTTCTGGGCGCGGCCCGGTTCGTGGAACTCGTGACCACCGCCCACGACGAGCGCGAGACACTCGCCTGGCGGGCCGTCGAGCAGGAGCGCCGGCGGTACGCGCGCGATCTGCACGACCTGCTCGGCTACAGCCTCTCCGCCATCACCCTCAAGGGTGATCTCGCCCGGCGGCTGGTGCTCGTGCAGCCCGACCGGACCCGCGAGGAGCTCGACGGGATACTCGGCGTCGCCCGCGAGGCCCTCGCCGACGTACGCGCCGTCGCGCGCGGCTACCGGGAACTGTCCCTGGCCGTCGAGGCCGAGTCCGCGCGCTCCTTGCTAGCCGCGGCGGGGATCCGGGCCGGCCTCGACGTGCGCTGCGGCTGCGACGGGCCGGTCGGGACCGTCCTCGCGACCGTTCTGCGCGAAGGGGTCACCAACCTCATCCGCCACAGCAAGGCCACGGAGTGCCGGATCGAGATCCGGGAGGTCGAGGGGGAGTTCGTGCGGCTCACCCTGTCCAACGACGGGGTGCGGGCCGATGCGGTGGCGCTCCGCGGGTGCGGTGGCGGGGCGCGGGGTGGGCTGGACAATCTGGCGGAGCGAATGGAGGCCGTCGGGGGTCGGTTGACCGCCGGTACGGATGAGAGAGGCTGGTACCGGGTGGTGGCCGAGGCGCCGTGCGGTGATGTATGACCTGCGGGTCGGTCGGTGTTGCCCGCGCAGTTCCCCGCGCCCCTAAAAGAACAGGGCTGCGCCCCCGCCCACCTAGGGGCGCGAGGAATCGCGCACTCAGCCCAAACGAACCGTCACCCGATCCCCAACCTCAACCCCCACGCACCCAGGGGCGCGGGGAACTGCGCGAGCACCCCCGACCGACCCGCACCCTCCACCGACCCGCACACCCGAACCCTCACATCAACCACCCCGACTCCGCAGCAATCCGCACCGCATCGACCCGATTACGCGCATTGAGCTTGGTCACGACCGAGGTCAAATAATTCCGCACCGTGCCCACGGAGAGATGAAGCGCCTCGGCGATCTCGGTGGCGTCCGCACCCTGCGACGCGAGCCGGAGGATCTCCGTCTCGCGCCCCGTGAGGGGAGACTCGCCGTCAGAGAAGGCGGAGAGCGCGAGCTGCTGGTCGATGACACGCTCACCGGCCGCCGCCTTACGGACGACCTCGGCGAGGTAGGAGGCCGGGGAGTCCTTGAGGACGAACCCGGCCACCTGCTGAGCCAGCGCCCGCCGCAGCGTCCCCGGCTTGCCGAGGCTGGTGATGATCACCGTGCGGCAACCGGGCAGCCGCTCGTGCAACTGCCCCGCCGCGGTGATCCCGTCCGTGTGCGGAAGGTCGTAGTCGATGACAGCCACATCCGGCCGTACGGCAAGTGCCGCCGAGAGGATCGCGTCGCCCCGGTCCACCTCTGCCACGACCTCCAGGTCGGGTTCGAGATTGAGCAGTGCCACCAACGCACCGCGCACCATCGAGACGTCCTCGGCCAGCAGAATCCGTATCAACCCGCCCCCAGCTCTCCTACGGGCGCGACTCCGCAACCCCCTTGCGAGGAAGTCTAGTTGGGTCATATAGCCGAGTTGTGCAGGACTTGTGTGCAGGGGTCCGTTGTAGGGGCGTACCGGGGTCAGGTCCGGCCACTCACGGGGCGCTCGGTGCGCGTGGGGATGTCCGGATACGTCGTACGCGCCTCCTCTTCGAGCCCCACCCGCCGCTGCAGCCGCCGCAGGGGTGCCGGGGCCCACCAGGTGGCCCGCCCGGTGAGCCGGAGCACGGCGGGCACCAGCAGGGCCCGTACGACCATCGCGTCCATCAGCACGGCCAGCCCCACACCCAGGCCCAGCATCTTGATGTTGGTCACGCGCGAGGTGCCGATCGCCACCATCACCACGGCCAGGATCAGCGCCGCCGCCGTGATGAGCCCGCCGGTGCGCCGGATGCCGAGGACCACCGCGTCACGGTGGTCGCCGCCGATCTCGTACTCCTCCTTGATGCGTGAGACCAGGAAGACCCCGTAGTCCATGGACAGTCCGAACGCCACGCAGAACATCAGCACGGGCAGCGCCGTCTCGATGTCGCCGGTGGGCGTGAAGCCGAGCGCGCCGGACAGGTGGCCGTCCTGGAAGACCCAGACCACGGCTCCGAACATCGCGGTCAGACTGAGCCCGTTGACGACGACGGTGAGCAGCGGCAGCAGCACGCTTCCGGTGAGCAGGAAGACCAGGATCAGTGTGGTGACGGCGATGACGGCGAGCGCCCACGGCAGCCGTTCGGCCGTACCGTGCTGGGTGTCGGCGAGCACGGCGGCCGGTCCGGTCACCGAGGTCTCGAAGGAGGCCGGAACCGAGCGGATCTTCTTTACGAGACTCACACTCTGCGGTGAAGCGCTTTCCGCCGAGTGCAGCACGGACACGTATCCGACGGCCGGGGGCGCGTCGTCCACGCGCTTCCCGTCCACGAACCGCCCTGCGGGGCTTGCCACTTGGACGACATGAGCCAGGTGTGACACCTTGCCGCTGTACTCCGCGAGCGCCTTGGCGGCCGGCTTTCCCTCGACGAGTACGGCCAGTGCGCTGCCCGGGCTGCCGGGGAACTCGTTCCTCAACTCCTCCTGTACGACCCGGGCTTCGGTGCTCGACGGAAGTTGCCGGTCGTCGGCCGTGCCGAACCGCACGTCCTTGAACGGCAGTCCGAGCGCGAGCAGCACAGCGACCGTGCCGACCGCGAACAGCGGGGCGCGTCGCATCACCAGCCGGGCGAGCCGCGCCCAGCCCGCTCCCGGATTCCCGCCGCGCCTGCCGACCGGCAGCCGCAGGGCGTTGACCCGGTGACCGAGCAGCACGAGCGCCGCGGGCAGCGCGACGAGCGAGGCCGCGGCGGAGATGAGGACGACCGCGATACCGGCGTACGCGAGCGAGCGCAGGAAGTACTGCTCGAAGACCAGCATCGAGGCGAGGCAGACCGCGACGGTCAGCGCCGAGTACAGCACCGTGCGTCCGGCGGTCCGCAGTGTCACGGCCACCGCGTCCCTTGGATCGCGGCCGGCCGCGAGCTCCTCGCGATGACGCCGTACGAGGAACAGCGCGTAGTCGATGGCCAGTCCGAGACCGAGGGCCGTGGTCAGGTTCTGCGCGTACACCGAGACGTCCGTGAACTCGGTGATCACCCGCAGTACGGCGTTCGTGCCGAGCACCGACACGATCCCCACCAGCAGGGGCAGCGCTGCCGCGACCGCGCTGCCGAACACCACGACGAGCAGCACCAACGTGACCGGCAGCGCGATGACTTCGGCCCGTACGAGGTCGTCGGCGATCACCTCCTGGGAGGCGTGCCGCACCGCCGCCGGGCCGCCGAGCCGGACATCGACCGCGCCGTGCGCGCCCCGGTAGCGCGGCTCCAGGGCCTCCAGCGCGTCGTCGACGGCGTCCTCGTCCCCCTTGATGCGGGCGGTGATCAGCGCCTCGCCGCCGTCCCGGGCGCGCAGCGCGGTGTCCTCGGTCTGCCAGTACGAGACCACGCCCAACACGGCTTTCTCGTCCGCGAGTTGGCTGGCCAGGTCGCGTGCCGCGGAGGCGACGGCCGGGTCGTCGACGTCCCGCGTTCCGTCACGGGGCGACACGAGCAGCAGGAGATTGGGCTGCGAGGCGGGCCAGCGGCGCTCCAACTCGGCTGTCGCGTACGAGGATTCGGAGCCCGGGATCTGCGAGCCGCCGCTGCTCATGCGCTCGGCGACCCCTCCGCCGACCACGACCGCGCCCGCGGTGAGCAGCAGTATCAGGAGGAGCAGCAGACGCGGCCGGGTGGTCACCGCGCGGGCGACCCGGCCCCGCGGCCCGGCTGCGGACTGTGGTGACGAAGAGGTCGGCGAACTCGGCGATGTCTGTGAAGTCGGCGATGTCTGCGGTGTCATCGGCCCTGCCCTCCTGGACGGTCGCTCTCGCGAAAGACGATCGTCCGGTGAGGGGCTAAAGGGTCGGCTGGGTCGGGGGCAGGGATCGTGCGGCTCGCGCTGGCCGGGTCGAGGACAAGCGCGGTCGTGTCGTTCGGGTGGGCCGGGTCGACGGCAGAGGCCGGGAGGGGCGGATCGGTGTCCGGTCACGTCCGGGAGGATCGGATCGGCGTCCGGTCATGTCCGGGAGGCGTGTCACTCCTCGCGTGAGTTCAGATACGCGCGCCATCCTCCGTACTCCGTGATGTCCCGCGCGCCATCCAGCGCGCCCGGCTCGCACAGGAAGCCGGGTGCCTCGTCGCCGTCGGCCAGTTCGACCCGGCCCAGGGCCATCGGCCGGGGCAGCGCGGCGAGTAGGCGGCCGAGTCCCTCGGCGGGCAGCCGCCACACCTCGGCCTCGATCGCGGCGCCGCCCTCACCCACGTGGACGAGGCCCGGCTTGGGCGGTTCGGTCGACAGGGCGTGCAGCCGGTAGACGGGCGCGGTCCTGGTCGTACGTTCCAACCGGGCGCCCAGGGAGAGGAGTTGGCCGTTGAGCGGCTGGCCCGACAGGTGGGCGCCGACCACGGCGATCCGGGTCGTGGGCGCCTCCAGGGTGCGGGCGATCCGGGCGAGGCGTTCGTCGGTGAAGGCCGGGCCGATCAGCATCACGCCGAACGGGAGGCCCCCAACCACGCCCGCCGGGACTGCCACGGCCGCCAGATCGAAGAGGTTCGTGGAGTTGGTGAAGCGGCCGAGCCGGGCGTTGGAGCCGAGCGGGTCGGCGGCGACCTCGGCGAGCGTGGGGTGGCCCGGGGCCGTCGGGAGGAGCAGGGCGTCCGCGTCGCCGAGTTCCACCAGCGCGCGGGTGCGCAGGGCCGCCAGCCGGTCCTGGTCGGCGAAGAGCTGGTGGGCCGGGATGTCACGGGCGCGGGTGATGATGCCGGCGACCGTCGGGTCGAGGCCCGCGCCGCCCTCGGAGAGCAACTTGTCGACAAAGCTCCCCACGGCGGTGTAGCGCTCGGCCACGAAGGCGCCCTCGTAGAGCATCGCGGCGGCCTCGGTGAAGGGGGCGAGGTCGAGGGGGCGCAACTCGGCGCCCGCCGCGCGGAGTTGGGCTGCGGCTTCCTCGTACGCCTCCGCCCAGCCCTCGTCCAGCTCGCCGAGCTGTTCGCGGGGCGGGACGGCGATCCGCCATGGGCCCGGGGTGCGCTGGGGGAGTGCGGGGAGGTCGCGGGCGGGCGGGGAGGTCATGTGTGCGAGGGCCTGTTCCGCCTCCTGGAGGGTGCGGGCGAAGACCGTCACGCAGTCGAGGGTGGCGCAGGCCGGGACCACGCCGTCCGTGGGGACGAGGCCTCGGGTCGGCTTGAGGCCGACGATGCCGTTGAACGCCGCGGGGATGCGGCCGCTGCCCGCGGTGTCCGTGCCCAGGGCGAGGTCCACGATGCCGAGGGCCACCGCTACCGCGCTGCCCGAGCTGGAGCCGCCGCTGATTCTTTCGGGGGCGATGGCGTTGCGGACGGGGCCGTGGGGGGAGCGGGTGCCGACCAGGCCCGTGGCGAACTGGTCCAGGTTGGTGGTGCCCAGGGGGATCGCGCCTGCCGCGCGGAGGCGGGCTACCACCGGGGCGTCCGCCTCCGGGTGGTAGGCGTACGCCGGGCAGGCGGCGGTGGTGGGGAGACCTGCCACGTCGATGTTGCCCTTCGCCGCGAAGAGCTTGCCTGCGAGGGGGAGGGGTTCGCCTGCGGCGAGGCGGGTGTCGATGGCTCGGGCCTCCTCCTCGACCTCTGCCTGGGGGCGCAGGTCGATCCAGACCTCGGGGCGGGCGGTGGCCTCGATACGGGCGTAGGCCGCGCGCACGCGGGCCACTGCGTGGGGCTCGGTCTGGGGCGACATCTGTGCTCCTTGCGGGGGTGTCGTTGTCGGCTGCCGGTCGGTGGTCGTCTGTGCCCACCCGTTCCGCCCTGCGGAACGCCTGCCCACAGACTGTGGCGGGCGGGGCGCCTGTCCACAGACTGGCGGGTGGGTTGCCTGCCCGCAGACGGCGCGGCCCGGCGTATGTGGGCAGGCCGGGCTGCAACGGAAGAGGTGTCGGCTCAGGGCGGCGGTGGCCCCACCACCGCCAATGCCGTGCCCGCTTCCACCTGGTCGCCCGGTTTGGCCAGGAGGTTCAGGACCACTCCGTTCATGGGGGAGGGGACTCGGGACTCCATCTTCATGGCCTCCAGGGCCAGCAGGGGCTGGCCCTGGGTGACCGTGTCGCCCGGCTTGACGTTGAGCTGCCATACCGAGGCGGCGAATTCGGCTTCGACCAGGCGGGCGCCCGGGGGCACTGTCACCTGCACGGGGGCGGCCACCGGAGCCGACACCGCCTCCGCACGGGTGAACTCGCCCGCCGCCTCCCAGGCGTCGCGCTCCGCGGAGAAGGCCGTGCCCTGCCGGACGCGGAACTCCTCGATCGCGTCGGCGTTCTCGGCGAGGAAGGCTTCGTACGAGGCGAGGGAGAACGTGCCCTCCTCGATCCTCGGGACGAAGCGGCCCGAGGTGATGTCGGAGCGCAGGTCCAGCAGTTCGTCCGCGTCCACCGGGTACCACTTGATCCGGTCGAAGAAGCGCAGCAGCCAGGGCGAGCCCGGCTCGAACGCGCCCCGCTGCTGCCACCCGGACCACACCTGCGTCGTACGGCCGACGAACTGGTAACCGCCGGGCCCCTCCATCCCGTAGATGCACAGGTACGCCCCGCCGATGCCCACCGAGTTCTCGGCCGTCCAGGTGCGCGCCGGGTTGTACTTCGTGGTGACGAGTCGGTGCCGGGGGTCGAGCGGCGTCGCCACCGGCGCCCCGAGATAGACGTCTCCGAGGCCCAGGACCAGGTACTCGGCGTCGAAGACCGTCCGGTACACGTCCTCGACCGAGTCGAGACCGTTGACGCGGCGGATGAATTCGATGTTCCACGGGCACCAGGGCGCGTCGTCACGCACGCCCGCCATATAGCGGGCGATGGCCTCGCGCGTCGCCGGATCGTCCCAGGAGAGCGGGAGGTGCACGGTGCGGGACGGCACGACGAGCTGGTCGGCGGGCGGGAGTGAGGTGACGATCTCCCTTACCAGGCGCAGGAGTTCGGGCTGCGGGAGCTCGTCAGGGTCCGTCTGGATCTGGAGCGAACGGATGCCGGGCGTGATGTCCGTGATCCCGGGCAGCCCCGCCGCCGACGCCGCCTCCATCAGCGCGTGCACCCGCATCCGCAGCGCCAGGTCGAGCTGCATGGGCCCGAACTCGACGAGCAGGTTGTCGTCACCGCTGCGCCGGTACGTCACGTCGGCGTCCCGGGCCAGTACTCCGCCGTCGGCGATCTCCGCACGGTCCGCGACCGGCGCGGCGGCCGGGGTACTCCGCAGCCGTGCGGCCTCGGGAACGGTCACCGGGACGAAGCGGACGGTGTCACCCGGCCGCAGCTGTCCCAGCTTCCAGCGCTGCCCCTTCGCGATGGTCGCCGGGCAGACGAACCCGCCCAGCGAGGGCCCGTCCGGGCCGAGCAGCACCGGCATGTCACCCGTGTAGTCGACCGCGCCGACCGAGTAGGGCGTGTCATGGATGTTGGAGGGGTGCAGGCCCGCCTCGCCGCCGTCGGTGCGCGCCCAGCGGGGCTTGGGCCCGACCAGCCGCACGCCCGTACGCGCCGAGTTGAAGTGCACCTTCCACTCGGCCGCGTAGAAGTCGCGGATGTCCTCCTCGGTGAAGAACTCCGGTGCGGCATGCGGCCCTTCGAGCGCACCGACCTGCCACTCGGAACCGAACACCGGCCGCTCACCGACCGGAACAGGACCACCAGGAGAACCACCAGCCGGAACAGCGCCAACCCGAACAGAACCCCCGTGCAGCACATCCCCCGTCCGCAACGCCCGCCCGCCGTGTCCGCCGAAGCGGCCCAGCGTGAACGTCGAGGCGCTGCCCAGGAAGGCCGGCACGTCCAGGCCGCCGCCCGCGAGGAGTACGTACGTCCGCAGCCCGTGCTCCGAGGGTGCGCCGACCTCCAGCAGACCGCCCGCGGGCACCGTCACCGGCTCCCACTGGGGGACCGCCGTCCCGTCGACCGTCACCTGCGCCGGAGCACCCGTGACGCACACGGTCGTCGGATGCGTGAACCTCAACGCCGGTCCCTGCAAAGTGCATTCGAGCCCGGGAGCGCCCTCGTCGTTGCCGAGCGCCCGGTTGCCGAGCCGGAAGGACAGGTCGTCCATCGGCCCGCACGGCGGCACGCCCACCTGCCAGTAGCCGGTCCGACCCGGCCAGTCCTGGACCGTCGTCAGCGTTCCGCCGGAGACGACCTCGATCCGCGGTGTCGGATCGCTCACCGTGGCGAGGGTGGCCGTGGAATGCGAGGCCTCCCGGAAGGCCGGGTCCGACAGCGCGGCCCGCACCAGGCCGAGGTTCGTCTCGATGCCGTCCACCCGCGTCCTGTCCAGCGCCTCGTCCAGCCGCTCCAGCGCGTGCGCCCGGTCGGAGCCGTACGCGACGACCTTCGCGAGCATCGGGTCGTACGCCGTCGTGACGTCCGTCCCCGTCTCGATCCAGCCGTCCACGCGCACGCCCCGCGGGAACTCGACCCGCGTCAACAGGCCCGCGCTGGGACGGTGTTCGCGCGAGGGGTCCTCGGCGTACACCCGCGCCTCGACGGCGTGACCGCGAGGCGCCCCGGGATCGCGTACGACATCGGAGTCGCCGCCGGCCAGCCGCAGCATCCACGCGACGAGGTCGACCCCGTAGATCTCCTCGGTGACCGGATGCTCCACCTGGAGGCGGGTGTTGACCTCCAGGAAGTACGCCTCCTCGCGCGCCGCGTCATAGACGAACTCGACCGTGCCGGCCGAGCGGTAGCCCACACTCGCGCACAAGTCCCGTGCGGAAGAGGCCAGTTGATCCCGTACGTGAGAAGGCAGTCCGGGCGCCGGAGCCTCCTCCACGACCTTCTGGTTGCGGCGCTGGAGCGAGCAGTCGCGGTCGCCGAAGGTGACGACGCGGCCCTCGCCGTCGCCGAACACCTGCACCTCGACATGGCGGGCGTGCTCGACGAGCCGTTCCAGGAAGACCCCGGCCGAGGAGAAGGAGGCCGCGGCGACGCGCTGCACCCGCTCCCAGGCGTCACGGAGGTCCTCCGCCGAGCGGCACGCGGACATGCCGATGCCGCCTCCGCCGCCGGTCGCCTTGAGCATCACCGGGTAGCCGATGGTCTCGGCCCGGCGCAGCGCCTCGTCGACGTCCGCGAGCAGGCCCGTCCCCGGCGCCAGCGGCACCCCGGCCGCCTCGGCCGCCGCCCGGGCCGTGTGCTTCGCCCCGAACAGCTCCAGCTGCTCCGGCGTCGGCCCCACGAACACGATGCCCGCGTCCTGGCAGCGCCGCGCGAACGCCGCGTCCTCGGACAGGAAGCCGTAGCCCGGGTGGATCGCCCCGGCCCCGGTGTCCTTCGCCGCCCGCAGGACGAGATCCGCGTCGAGATACGACTCCTTGGCGGGCGCGGGCCCCAGCCGTACGGCCTCGTCGGCGAGCCGCACATGGGGCGCCGAGCGGTCGGCGTCGGAGTACACCGCGACCGTGCGCAGGCCCAACTCCCGTGCCGTACGGATGATCCGGACCGCGATCTCGCCCCGGTTGGCGACGAGGAGCGTGTCGAAGACGGCCCCTCCGTCGCCGCTCGTCCCCTGGCCGCTCATTCGGGAGCCCCGATCGTCATCTCCACCGCGGTCGGCTCGAAGCCGTTGCAAGGGTTGTTGATCTGGGGGCAGTTGGAGACCAGCACGAGCACGTCGCGCTCGGCGCGCAGGGTCAAAGAGAGGCCCGGCGCCGAGATGCCGTCGACGATGCCGAGGGTGCCGTCCTTCTCGACCGGCACGTTCATGTACCAGTTGATGTTGGAGACCAGGTCGCGCTTGCCGAGGCCGTAACGGGCGCCTTCCGCAAGGAAGTTGTCCACGCAGGCGTGCTGGGACCAGGTGTGGTGCCCGTACCGCAGCGTGTTGGACTCCTTGGAGCAGGCGCCGCCGACCGTGTCGTGCCGGCCGACGTCGTCCGCGACGACCGTCATCAGCGGCGTGTGCTCGTTCGACATGAGCACACTGCCCGTGGTCAGGAAGATGTTCCCCTGCGCCTGGATCGTGTCGGGCGCGCTGTAGCGCACGGCCGTGTCCCCGGCGTCGTACACGAGGAAGTCGACGGCCTGGTTGCCGTGCAGGTCCGTGATGGTGAGCGTGGCGCCCGCGCGGACGACGGCCGACCAGGCGGCCCGGGCCGCGACGGTGGTCTTCTCGACAACCTGCTCGCTCATGCGATCCCCCTCGCGGCAAGGAACTCGGCGGTGTTGAGGAAGGCGCGGTGGCCCTCGGGCGTGGCGTCCCACAGCGGATCGCCCGACCGGGTGGCCTCGGCGCGCCAGGCCAGTACCTCCAGCGGCGTGCTCGTGTAGGCCTCGCGGGGGTCGGCCGGGTGGGGCACGTTGGCCAGCAGCACCGTGACGTCCTGCTCGGTGCGCAGCGTCACGCTCGTCCCGGGACCGGCCGAACCGGTGAAGTCCAGGGAGCCGTCCTCGCGTACCTCCACGCCCTGGAAGAAGGACAGCGACGGCGGCAGATCGCGCGGCGCCAGCCCGTTCTTGGCCGCCGCCAGCTTGAACAGCTCACGCCCTGCGGGCGAAGGGGACTGCGGCGTCCCGTCCCCGTACCGCTCCGTGTTCCGTACGAGACCCGAGGTGCCGCACAGCGCGTCGTGCCGCCCGGAGGTGTCGGCGATCACCGAGGCGAGGACGCGGCCCTGGTCGGAGAGGAGCAACTGGCCCTCGCCGAGGTAGGCGTTCCACTGCACCTTCACCGTGTCGGCCACGTTCAGGCGCTCCCACGGCCGGTCGGCGGCGAAGAGGAGCAGATGGGCGCAGGCGTCGCCCTTGAGGTCGGTCAGCCGCAGCTCCGTGCCGCGGGCCAGCACCTTGTGCGTGTAGTTGCCGCCCGCCACCGTCTCCGCCCACACGAGGTGGCCCGCCTCGCACGGCGGCGCGGGCCAGGCACTCGCCGGGACGACGGGCATGGCCTCGGCGCGGGTGCCCTCCTGGGCGCGGGCGTGCGCGCGGGCTCCGTAAGTGGTCGCTGTCGCCATCGCGGGACCTCCGGCTCGGCAGTGGTCGGTCATGGGTGCGGTCGAGCGGGTGCTCGTATTTCTGTCGCCCGACAGAAATTAGGAGCCGGGCGGGTCGCCGCCGTTGCCCGCGGGTTGCGGCCCCGTTACCGATCCCTCACCGAGATCGCCTGATGGGGCGGTGTGCGAGGATCGAACGCATGGGTTCCAGTGGACGACGAGTGGGCAGGCCGCGCGCCGAGCAGCGGCCGGACAGCGGCCTCTCGCCGCGCGACGAGCTGCTCGCCGCCGCCGCGGAGCTGTTCACGACGCGGGGGTACGCGGCCACCACCACCCGGGCCGTCGCCGAGCGGGCGGGCATGCGCCAGGCGTCCATGTACCACTACGTGTCCGGCAAGGAGGAGCTCCTCGCCGCGCTCCTGGAGTCCACCGTCACGCCCTCGCTGGCCTTCGCCCGGCAGCTCCTCGCCGAGGTCGACGCTCCCGCCGCGGACCGGCTCTGGGATCTGTGCCGCACGGACGTCGAGCTGCTCTGCGGCGGCTCGCACAACCTCGGCGGGCTCTATCTGCTGCCCGAGGTCCACTCGGAGCGCTTCGCCGGCTTCCACGCCGTACGGGCCGAACTCAAGGACGCCTACCGGCAGTTGCTCGCCGCGACCGAGGCGGGCGGCGCGCTCGCCAAGAGTGAGCTGGACCTCCGCACCGATCTGCTCTTCGGTCTCATCGAAGGGGTGATCCTCGTGCACCGCTCCGATCCCGAGCGGCCCGTCTCGGCCTTCGCCGAAGCCACCGCGGACGCGGCCCTGCGCATCGCCGGAATCTGAGCCGGAAGCCGCCTCCGGGCGCTGCCTCACCCCTTCTGATGAGGGGTTTTCGTATGCCCGTACGCCGTCACGCACCGTGTGCGAATGATGTCGCTGCGTGTAAATGGGGCAGAGCGTACTCCTGTCGCGAAGGTGATTTCAGGTGCTTGCTGAATATGACACGGCGATGATCCGGTCGGACTAAGCTCGCCCGCAGCGCACCGAGTTGGGATGTATTCGTGCGCTTGTTCCAAAAGATACCGAAGATCCAGTTTGATTCGCAGATAAACCCCAGCAAGTTCCCCGACCTTCAGCCGATTTGTCTCAGAGGGCATACATGGTGAGTGTTCAATCGCCTCCCGGTGGCCGTGAACTTCCCTACGCGCGCGTGCTGCTGCTGCCGGCGATACTGATGGCCGCGGTGACCGGGACCGGTGTCGCCCTGGTGACGGGGTCGGCCCGGATCGCCGTCGGCTTGTGCGGAGCAGGCGCGACGCTCCTGGTGATCGCGGTCGCGGCCGTCGCGGTGCGCCGCGGCCGTATGGTCCGTGACCTGCGTGCCGAGCACGCTCGGAGGACCGCCTGCCTGGAGCAGCGGATCGCTGCCCACGACCAGGAGTTCACCAGGCTGGGCACGGAGATCCTGCCCGCCGCGCTGTACCGCCTGCGCGGCGGAGAATCCCCCGACGAGGTGATTCGCAACGAAATCGACGGTGACGCCGAGTGGGGCGAACTCCCCAAGTCGCAGCGCGACTTGGTGCACATGGTGCTCGACATCGTCGACCGCGAGGAAGCGCTGCGCGACTCCTCGCAGCGGTCCTTCGTCAACATCGCCCGGCGTGTCCAGGCGATCGTCCACCAGCAGAACAAGGAACTCCGGGAGATGGAGGAGGACCACGGGCGCAACCCCGAGGTCTTCGACGACCTCCTGCGCATCGACCACGGCACCGCGCTGATCGGCCGCCTCGCCGACTCCATCGCCGTCCTCGGCGGCAGCCGCCCAGGACGTGTGTGGCCCAAGCCCGTGCCGCTGTACAGCGTGCTGCGCGGCGCGATGTCCCGCATCCTGGACTACCGACGCATCGAGCTGCACTCGATCGCCAAGGCCAACGTCAACGGCGTCTCCGTCGAACCGGTCATCCACGCCTGCGCCGAACTCCTCGACAACGCGACGCGCTACTCGCCGCCGCACACCAAGGTGCACGTCACCGCCGTCGAGGTGCAGACCGGCATCGCCATCGAGATCGAGGACGGCGGCGTCAGCCTCAGCGAGGAGTCCCGCGCCAAGGTCGAGGACATGCTCGCCAAGGCCCAGGCGAGCGTCGACCTTCAGGAACTCGGCGACAGCCCGCGTCTCGGCCTCGCCGTTGTCGGCCGTCTGTCGACGATGTACAAGATGCACATCGCGCTCCGGCAGTCCGCGTACGGCGGGGTCCGCGCGGTGATCGTCGTACCCCGCGACATGCTCAGCATCGAGCCCGCTCCCGGGCTCGCCCACGGCATCGGCGCGGCCGCCGTGCCCACCATGGACACCGGTGGTGTCGAAGGCCCCAACCGCAAGCCCAAACGGCGTCGCCCCACCACCGGACCGCGGGTCCCGAGCTCCGCGGAGGAGATGGACCCGGGCATGGAGGACGACGTCCCCGTCGTCACCGAGTGGACGCCGAACGGCCTGCCGCAGCGCCGCAGCCGGGTGACGATCCCGCTCAGCCAGCGCATGGCGGAGGCCGCCGCCGCGGAGGCCGCGGCCGAGGCCGCCATGGCCGCCGCGCCCGTGTGGCAGCCCGAGCCCGAACCGGCGAAGGAGCTGCCCCCGCCCGGCATGTGGGTCGAGGCGTTCATGGCCGGCCTCAAGCGCGACCCGGACCCGAACGCCTTCACCCGGAACCCGGACGACCCGACGGCGTCCACCGCTTCCACCGTGAACAACGAGCCGGCCCGCACCGACGCCGACGACGAGGGGGATCTCAAGTGATCCAGCAGCGAGCCAACTTCGACTGGATGCTCAAGGACCTGGCCGACGGCGTACCCGGCATCCAGCAGATCGTCGTGCTCTCCGCCGACGGCCTGCGGATCGCCCGCTACGGCGGCGACCCGGACACCGCCGACCGCGTCGCCGCGGCCTGCGCGGGACTGCAGAGCCTGGCCGGGGCCGTCGCCGGCGAGATCCCGCAGAGCGACGGCCAGATGCGGATGGTCATCATCGAGATCAACGGCGGCTACTTCTACCTGATGGCCGCCGGGTCCAACGCCTATCTCGCGGTGCTCGCCAACGAGACCGCGGAGCCCGGGCTGATGAGCAACCGCATGCGCGACCTCGTCGACCGGATCGGCTCCCATCTCACCAGTCCGCCGCGGCGGAACGGGCAGACCGTATGACGCCTCCGCAACGCCGACGGCGCAAACCCAAGCAGGAGCAACCTCCCCCGCCGGCCGTGGAAGGGCCCCAGGCCGGTGCGGGGGACCGCCCACCCGAGCGGCTGTACATCCTCACCGGCGAGGACTGCGAGCGGGCTCCCATCGACCTCGTCACGTTAATCGTGGCGCGCGCCGATCCGCCGCACTCCGCCGCGCCGGAGCAGTCGGCGCTGCTCCGGATCTGTCAGGCCCCGCTGTCCGTGGCCGAGATCTCGGCCTATCTCAACCTGCCGATCAGCGTGGTGACCGTCCTGCTCACCGAGCTGCTGACGGCCGAACTCGTACAGGCGCGCGCACCGGTCGTCAGGCAGGCGCGGGCCGACCGTTCCCTCCTCGAAGCGGTGATGCATGGACTTCAAAAACTCTGACACCATCACGGGGCCACGGACCGAGGACCACCTGCCGGGCACCGCGCAGGCCGCCGTGAAGATCGTGATCGTGGGCGGTTTCGGCGTCGGCAAGACGACCATGGTGGGCTCCGTCAGCGAGATCAAGCCGCTGACGACCGAGGAGACCATGACGCAGGCCGGCATCGGAGTCGACGACAACTTCGGCTCCAAGTCCAAGACGGCCACCACCGTGGCCATGGACTTCGGCCGCATCAGCGTCACGGACGAGCTGGTGCTGTACCTGTTCGGCACCCCCGGCCAGGAGCGCTTCTGGTTCCTGTGGAACGGACTGTTCGAGGGCGCGCTCGGCGCGGTCGTCCTGATCGACACCCGTCGGCTGGAGGTCAGCTTCGACGTCATGGGACGCCTGGAGGAGCGCGGCGTGCCCTTCGTCGTCGCGGTCAACGACTTCCCGGACGCACCCCGGTACGCCGTCGAGGAACTGCGCCAGGCGCTCGACCTGGCCGAGGAGATCCCGATCATCCGCTGTGACGTGCGACGCCGGGCCTCCAGCCGGGACGTCCTGATGACCCTCATGCGTTTCCTGCACTCCCTGACGATGACGGGGGCGTCGACATGAGCCCGGTACCGGTTCCACCGGTCGCCTGAACCGCACGCCGTACGAGTCCCCAGGGCCGGGAGCCGTGTCGTCCCGCACGGAGTCCCCTCCCGGTTTTCACCAACTCCCCAGACACCGGATCCACTTCAGCTCGGAGCGATCATCGTGACGCCTGAATCCCACTCTCTGACCGGTACGGACGACCCCTCGCTCGGTCCGCCCCCCGGTTGCCCCGCCCACGGCAAGGGCCCCGGTGGCCTGCGCCGGCTGTACGGCCCCGAGGCGGAGGACCTGGGAGCCGTGTACGAGAAACTCCGCGCCGAACACGGCGCGGTGGCCCCCGCGTTGCTCCACGAGGACGTGCCGATCTGGGTGGTGCTCGGCCACGGCGAGAACATGCACATGGTGCGCACCCCCTCGCAGTACAGCCGTGACACCCGGTTGTGGACCGCCTTGCAGGACGGCACGGTCAAGCCGGATCACCCGCTCATGCCGATCATCGCCTGGCAGCCCATCTGCTGCCACGCCGAGGGCGACGAACACCTGCGGCTGCGCGGAGCGGTCACCAGCGCCATGTCGACCATCGACCACCGGGGCATCCGCCGTCACATCAACCGCGCGACCCAGCACCTCGTCAACAAGTTCTGCGAGGAGGGCAGGGCCGACCTGGTCGGACAGTTCGCCGAGCACCTGCCGATGGCGGTGATGTGCGAGATCTTCGGCATGCCCGACGAGTACAACGACCGGATCGTGCACGCCGCTCGCGACATGCTCAAGGGCACCGAGACCGCCATCGCCAGCAACGCGTACATCATGGACGTGCTGATGCGGCTCACCGTCCGCCGCCGGGCCGAACCCAAGGGCGACTTCACCAGCCGGCTGATCAACGACCCGGCGCAGCTCAACGACGAGGAGGTCGCCCAGCACCTGCGCGTCGTCCTGATCGTCGCGTACGAGGCGACCGCCAACCTCCTCGCCAACGTGCTGCGGGTCGTGCTCACCGACCCGGGGTTCCGCGCCCAGCTCAACGGCGGCCAGATGACGGTGCCCCAGGCGGTCGAGCAGTCCCTGTGGGACGAGCCGCCGTTCAGCACCATCCTCCCGTACGTCGCCAAGCAGGAGACCGAGCTGGGCGGCCGGCGCATCCGCAAGGGCGACGGCCTCATCCTCGGTATGGAGCCGGGCAATGTCGACCCGCGCGTCCGTCCCGACCTCAAGGCCAACATGCAGGGCAACCGCTCGCACCTCGCCTTCAGCGGCGGTCCCCACGAGTGCCCCGGCCAGGACATCGGACGAGCCATCGCCGACGTCGGTGTCGACGCGCTGCTGACCCGCCTCCCGGACGTCCAACTCGACTGCGAGGAGCACGAGCTGCGCTGGCGAGCGTCCATCTCGAACCGGCACCTGGTGGAACTGCCGGTGAGGTTCGCGCCCAAGCCCCAGCAGGACGTCATGGCGCGCCCCGCGTACGCCGTGCCGTCACAGAATCCCAGCGACTGGCAGGTCAGCAGGCCCCAGCCGCAGACGGCGGCTCCGGAGCCCGCGGCTCCGACCACTGCCCAGACGCCGGCGCCAACGCCCGAACCGGCCCCCCGACCGGGCGTGTTCCGGCGCCTCCAGCGCTGGTGGCGCGGCATGTGAGCCGACCGGGCACGGGGGCTACCCGGCCCACTCGTCGTACGACGACCAGGCCCGCAGCACGCGCGGGCTGACGAACCGGTGCTCGCACCCCGTGACCGGATCGGTGAACTCCAGTACCCGCGCCAGCAGTTGGAGCGGTCGCCGGAAGTCACCGTCCGCCACGGGGGCGGTCACCACCGGATAGAGGGGATCGCCGAGGATCGGCACCCCCAACGCGCTCATGTGCACGCGCAGTTGGTGCGTCTGCCCGGTGCGGGGCCTCAGCCGATAGCGGGCCAGAGCGTCGTCCCGCTGTTCCAGCAGCTCCACGGCGCTGACGGCATTGGGCTCACCCTCGACCTCGCGCGCCGCCATGACCCCACGCTCCTTCACGATCCGGCTGCGCACGGTGCGCGGCAGAGCGAGCGCCGGATCGTACGGCGCGACGGCCTCGTACTCCTTGGTGACGAGCCGGTCGCGGAACAGCGACTGGTATGCGCCGCGCTCCGCAGGGCGCACGGTGAACAGCACCAGACCGGCGGTCAGCCGGTCCAGGCGGTGGGCGGCGCCCAGTGTGGGCAGGCCCAGCTCCCGGCGCAGCCGCGCGAGCGCGGTCTCCGCGACATGACTGCCGCGCGGTGTCGTGGCCAGGAAATGCGGCTTGTCGGCGACGACCACGTGCTCGTCGCGGTACACGACGTCCAGCGCGAACGGCACCGGCACCTCGTACGGCAGCTCCCGGTGGAACCACACGAACATGCCCGGCACGTACGCCATGTCGCGCGGCACGGCACGCCCGGCGGCGTCCACGATCAGCCCCGCGTCCAGCATCCCGTCGATCACCCCCGCCTCGGCCGCGAGCCGCTCCACCAGATGATCACGCACGGTCGCCCACGCCGCCCCCTGCGGCAGCTTCACCCGCACTGGATCGACCCCGTCACGCTGCGGCAGGGGAGAGGGAGGGACCGGGCTTCTGCGTCTCATCACGATCAAGCGTACGAGGGAGCGCCGAGCGCCCGCGCGCGTGCGGGGCGATTTGACCCTGCGCGCGCGTCCAACTGTTCCGGTCTCGGGCTCAACTCGCCCTCCACCGACGTCCCTGGCGGCGTCCTGACAGTCGGAGTCAACAGAAGGGGGCGTGCGCATCCTGATCGGGCGACCATCCAGATGTGAGTGCAACATGTTCACGTCCGGATCAAAGACGGCCACTTCCGGTCTGGACGCAACTGCGATGTGATAGATGCTGTACCGCCGTGGGCGGCACGTCCTGCTCGCGCCATCGTGGAAGGGGAGCCCGTGCCGCCACCCGTCCTGGCCCCTCCCGCCGCGGCCGCCGCTGCCCCGGCCCTCTTGGAGCACGCCCGTGAGTGGGCACGCCAACAGCGCAGACGGAGATGTCCTCCCAGGACCTCGTGAAGCATCGATCGGCCACCGACTCCTCGGCTTCTCGCTGCGCGAGCGGGCAGCCTGTCCCACGCCTCACCCGCCTTGGCAAACTCCGGCGCCATAGACATGGAGGACTCAATGCTCGCCATGATCCCGACGTACGCGGAGCCCACACCCCCGGCTGAAAGCCCATACTCCGAGCGGATCGAGGAGTACGTCCGCTCACTCGGAAAGCGTCTCGGACTGGCAGAGACACGGGCCGGTCGGGAGCGACTGGAAGCGGGCTACGGGAAATTTGTTGCCTGGACCTATCCAGAAGCCTCGTTCGAGGATCTCTGCCTCTGCGCGGAATGGCTTTTCGTCACCTTCATCCTGGACGACCTGCACACATTGAAGGTCTACGACAATCCCGACGCCTGGGATCCGGTCCACCGACGCCTGATGGGCATCATCAACACCGGGAAGGACCCTGCCCCCGCACGGGAGCGGACTCCTTTCACCGAGGCACTCACGGATCTGTCCATCCGTACCGGAAAAAGGCTCTCACCGACGCTTCGCGGACGACTGAACCGGCACCTGGATTTATTCTTCCAGGGATTCACGGAAGAATCCCGGAATCGGTTCCGCGGAACTCCCCCCGGGATTGAAAGCTTCACCCAGACCAGGCGATTGTCGGTGGGAATGGAGTTCGGCTTCGATCTGGTCGAACTCAGCCAGGGCGCGGAGGTGCCTGAAAGTGTCTACGAGTCGGCTTTGTTCAGGGAGATCATCGACGCTGCGAGCGATGTGGTCGCCTGGCAGAACGACTTGCATTCGGTTCGCCTGGACGACATACGTGGAGACTTTCACAACGTTGTCATCGTCATGCAGCATTCCAGCGGAATCTCGCTGCAGGAAGCCATCCGCTCGGCCGTTGCCAAGGTTCGGGGGCGAATTGCCGACTTCCTGGCCGCCGAGGAGCAGCTCCGGCCCTTCCTGAAGAGCCGTGGTGTGCCGCCCGCCACCCGGGACGAGATCCTGAAGGTCACGGCCGGAATGCGGCAGTGGACGAATGGATGCCTGCATTGGTACGGGAACACCACCCGCTATGCACTGCCCACCGCCTCGGACGAGTCGGATCAACAGCATGCCCACCTCGAGGCGATGCTCCCGAGCCAGGATCTTGCGTACCGGCACAGTTACGGGTGATCGGCAAGGAATACGCCCCGGCTTCCTGGGGCCAGCCTGCACGACACTCCCGCCCCATGGATGCGACCAAGAGCGGATCGGGGCGCCGGCTCGCCAACATCGTGGATCGACAAGAAGGGCCAACACGCCATGGCAAAGGACCTTGAAGGAATAACCCGGGCCCCGGGGGCACTGCCGATCGTCGGGCATCTGTTTCCCCTGATCCGTGACCCGCTGCGTTTCCTGAAAACCCTTCCCTCCTATGGTGATCTGGTACAGATACGGCTGGGTCCACAGACGGCCGTCGTGGTCTGCCGGCCCGAGCTCGTCCAGGAAGTACTCCTGCACGACCGCACGTACGACAAGGGCGGACCCCTCATCGAGCGGATCGGGAACGCACTCGGGGACGGCCTTGCCGCGTGCCCCCACAGCGCCCATCGACGGCAGCGACGCACCTTGCAGCCGGCCTTCTCCCGCACCTGCCTGCGCGAATACGCCGCCATCATGACCCAGCAGATCGACACGCTGGCCATCGACTGGGGCGATGGTCAGCCCATCGATGTGGCCGAGCAGATGTACACGTTCGCGAGTGACACCATTGCTCGGACCTTATTCACGGCTGAGTCCGCGGGACCAGCCATAGACACCGTCAAGGAATGTCTGCCGGGTATCTTCCGCGGTATCTACCAGCAGGCCGTCTTCCCGCCTTTCCTGAACCGTCTGCCGCTCCCCTCGAACGTGCGCTACGAGCGGGCTCGCAACCGGGCATGGGCCGAGGTCAGCAAGACCATCAGCTCGTACCGGCAGGACGACGAGAGCCACGGTGATGTGCTGTCGATGCTCCTCAAGACGCAGGACGACGAGGGAAACGGGCTCGGCGACACCGAGATCCACGCTCAGATCATGACCCTGCTCGTCGCCGGCATCGAATCCACCGCGGTGGCGCTCACCTGGGCTGTGCATCTCCTGTGCCAATACCCCGATGTGCAAGAGCGATTGCGCACCGAGACAGCCAAGGTCCTCGGCACCCGAACCGCCACCTGGGACGACCTTCCCCAGCTCGACCTGGCCCGCCGGGTCATCACGGAGACGCTGCGCATCTACCCTCCCGGATGGATCCTGACTCGAACGGCCGCCACCGAAACCCGGCTGGCGGACGCCCTGATCCCCGCCGATACCACCCTCATCTACAGCCCGTATCTCATCCACCACGATGCACGGTTCAATCCACGCCCGAGCGATTTCGATCCCGACCGGTGGCTTCCCGAGCAGAAACACGTGCGCGGCGCTTTCATTCCGTTCGGCGGAGGTGCGCGCAAGTGCATCGGTGACAACTACGCGATGACCTTGGCGACGCTCGCCCTGTCCACGATCGTGGCCCAGTGGCGCCTCTCGAGTGTCGACCAGCAACCGCCGCACATCGAACCGCGTATGACCCTGACGCCTCACGGGGTCCAGGTCCGAGCGGAATGCATGCAGACAGTGCCTGATTGACGGCGGATTACCGGCCTCTGTCAGGTTGGCTCGATCGGCCGGCCCGGAGAAGCGGACTCCGGGCCGGACACGACGGCGATCAGCTGGATTCCGCGGGCACTGCCAGCGGTGCCTCTTGCTTCGCGGCGAGCCCTCGATGTGCCCCCAGCCACCGGTACAGGCAGCCCAGTCCCACCGTGACGAGCAAGAACAGCACCGTGAACCACTGGAAGTACCAGTGCCCGCCCGCCGGGTCGTACACCTCCGCCCGGGGCCAGGCCAGGTTGACCGTCATGAACAGGCCGTAGAGGAGGGCGAGCGCGTTGACGGGGACGCCCCAGCGGCCGAGGGAGAAGAGCGGGCGGCCCGTCTCGTCGGTGCCCTCGACCGTGAAGTCGCCGCGCAGGCGCCGCCACAGCAGGGGGCCGGTGACCATCGCGTACGCGAGGTAGAGCATCACGATGCAGGTGGTGCCGATGGCCAGGAAGGCCTCCGGGGAGGCGAAGTTGAGGAGCAGCAGGGCCGCGGCGAGGACACCGACGACCAGGGCGGGGGCGCTCGGCATGCCGGTGCGCGGGTTGACCTTGGCGAGGCGCCCGGAGAAGGGCATCTGGCCGTCGCGGGCCATGGAGAACAGCATCCGGCAGGCCGACGTCTGGATCGCGAGGGTCGCGACGGCGATGGCGATGACCACGTCCACGAGCAGGGCCCGGCCCACGCCGTCGCCCAGGCTGCTGGTGAGGACGTAGCTCAGGCCCTCGACGCCGAGCCGGCCGTCGGTGAGGCTGGGCGCGGCGAGCAGACCGCCGAGGATGATCAGGCCGCCGAGCAGGCCCGCGGCACCGAGCGCGGTGAGGATCGTGCGGGGCGCGGTGCGCCGGGGATGGTGCGTCTCCTCGCTCATCTCGCCCGCGCTGTCGAAGCCGATCATCACGTACGCCGCCGTGAACGACCCCACGAGCAGCGCCCCGACCAGGCCCGACTCGGCGGCCGTGCCCGTGTGGAAGGTGATGCCGGGGGTGCGCTCGGAGTGGGTGAACAGGAGCACGATGATCAGGGCGGCGCCGATGATCTCGGCGGTCACACCGATGCGGTTGATCAGGGACATCACACGGTTGTCGATGACGTTCACGAAGGTCGTCAGGACCAGCAGGAGCACGCCCAGGACCGCCGCGTTGGCCGCGCCGCTCGCCGATGTAGGTGCCGGGTCGTCGCCGATCAGCTGGAAGCCGGACCAGATCGCGGGCATGACCACCTGCAGCGCGAGCGCCGCGGCGGCGACCACCACGATCTGCCCGATCACCATGATCCAGCCGGCGAACCAGCCGAAGGTGAGGTTGGAGAGCCGGGACGACCACTGGTAGATGGCGCCGGAGATCGGATAGCGCGCGGCCAGCTCGGCGAAGCACGCGGCGACCAGCAACTGGCCGATCAGCACGGCGGGCCAGGCCCAGAAGAAGACGGGGCCGCCGAACGCGTACCCGAAGGCGAAGAACTGGAAGACGGTCGTCAGGACCGAGATGAAGGAGAAACCGGCGGCGAACGAGGCGTACCGGCCCAGGCTGCGGTGCAGCTCCTGGCGGTAGCCGAACTCGGCGAGGGAGCGGTCGCCGGACGACTCCGGCGGATCGGGGCGTACGTCGGAGGGGGCGGTAGTGGTCACGGCGGCGGCACCTGCCTTCGGCGCAGGGGAGCGGGATCCTGGCGGCGACGGAGGAACTCCGCGGCGGAATTCCTGTCGGGTGACAGAAATTAGGGAGAGCCTGTTTCGCCCGCATGACGCGGCCATGTCGAGGCCGGGCCTAAGTCCTCACGCCCTTGCGCTGGACCCTGAATCGCGATACATCGTGTGTATTGACGCTCGTTGTCGAGACGCGATATGTTCGGCCACGGATATTCGTGTACGAGGATATGAGTGGTGATCCCGGTGGCGATCAAGCGCCGCAAGCTCGGCAACCCCCTGGCGCTGGCCGTCATGGTGCTGCTCACCGAGCGGCCGATGCATCCGTACGAGATCGCCCAGACCCTGCGCAGCCGCGGCAAGGACGCGAGCCTGAAGATCAACTACGGCTCGCTCTACACGGTCGTGCAGAACCTGGAGAAGCACGGATTCGTCGAGGTCGCCGAGGTGCAGCGGCAGGGCAACCGCCCCGAGCGCACGCTCTACGGCATCACGGACGCCGGGCGTGAAGAGGCGACGGAGTGGCTGTCGGACCTGCTTTCGGTCCCGGCGCGTGAGTTCCCGATCTTCGAGGCCGCCCTCTCGCTGATGGCGGTGATCCACCCCGACGAGGTGGCGCGGCTGCTGACCGAGCGGCTCAAGGTGCTGGAGGTGCAGGCGGCCAGCGCCCGCGGCGGCCTCACGAAGCTGTACGAGACGCTGCCGCGGATCTTCCTCGTCGAGAGCGAGTACCAACTGCACATGGTCGAGGCGCAGGCCGAGTGGGTCCGCGGATTCCTGCGGGAGCTCCGGTCCGGCGCGCTCGACGGGATCAAGGAGTGGCGGAGCTTCCACGAGACCGGGGAAGTACCGCCCGAGTTCGAGGAGTTGGAGGCCCGCCACTTCGACAAGGAGTGAAGCACTTCGACGAGGAGTGAAGCAGGAACAAGAAGAACAGACCCCGGCAGAGCTGTTGCACCAGCTCCGCCAGGGTCTCGAACCCCGAGCCGACTCCGCGGTGAGGCAGGCCAGGCGATCGAGGTGCGGCACACCCAGGATAGCCCGGCGCTCTTCACGCGGATCAGTCGTCATCCGCTCACCCAGGAGAGCAGTCGTCATGAGCACCCGTGCGCCCGCAGTGCAGGCGCGTCAGCTGATCAAGACCTACCCCGGCGATGTCACCGCCCTCAGCGGCATGGACCTCACCGTCGAGGCGGGCACCGTCTTCGGACTTCTCGGCCCCAACGGCGCCGGCAAGTCCACCACCGTCAAGATCCTCACCACCCTCGCCCGCCCCGACTCGGGCACCGCCACGGTCGCGGGCCACGACGTCCTGCGCCACCCGGACCGGGTGCGCCGCGCGATCGGCGTGGTCGCCCAGAAGTCCGGCGCCGACCCGGTGGCCACCGGCCGCGAGAACCTCCAACTCCAGGGCAGGCTCTACGGATTGAAGGGCGCCGACCTCCGCCGGCGGGTGGACGAACTGCTGGCCCGCTTCCACCTCACGGACGCGGCCGGCCGCCAGGTCAAGGGCTACTCCGGAGGCATGCAGCGCCGCCTCGACGTCGCCCTCGGCCTCGTCCACCGGCCCGAGGTCCTCTTCCTCGACGAGCCGACCACCGGCCTCGACCCCGAGGCGCGCACCGCGATGTGGGACGAGATCGCCCGCCTCGCCGGCGACGAGGGCCTGACCATCCTGCTCACCACGCACTACCTCGAAGAGGCCGACCGTCTCGCCGGGCACATCGCGATCGTCGACCGAGGCCGGGTCGTCGTCGAGGGCACCCCGGACGCCCTCAAGGGCGAACTCCGCGGCGACGCCGTCCACGTGGAACTGCGCCACCCCGTCGGCGAAGCCGGTCGTACGCTCCTGACGGGCGCCCTCACCGCCCTGCCCGGCGTGTACGAGGCACTCCTCGACGGCCGCCGCATCAGCGTCCGCGCCGAGGACGGGGCCGCGGCCGTGCCCGCCCTGCTCGCCGCCCTGGAACGCGCCGGGGTCGCCGTCAGCGCGGCCACCGTCGCCCGCCCGTCGCTCGACGACGTCTATCTGCGCTACGCGGGCCGCCGTTACTCCGAAGCCGAGGCCGCGGCAGCGGTCACGGCCGAGGGAACCGACGACCTCGCCCTCACGGGAGGCACCCGATGAGCACCAACACCCTCACCCAGACCTGGTACATGACACAGCGTCAACTGACTGCGGTACTGCGCCAGCCCGCGTACGTCGTGATGATGCTGATCCAGCCGGCGATCTGGCTGTTCCTGTTCGGCAACCTCTTCAAGGAGGTCGTCGAACTCGGCGGCTTCGGCACGACCAGCTATCTCGACTACCTCGTGCCGGGCATCGTCGTGATGAGCGCGCTCAGCTCCAACATGTGGGCCGGTATGGGCACGTTGGAGGAGATCGAGCGCGGCACGCTCAACCGGTTCCTGACCACGCCGGTCGGCCGCGGCGCCCTGATGAACGCCAACGTCGTACAGCAGGCGCTCACCACGGCCGTGCAGTCCCTGCTGATCATCCTGCTCGGCAAGCTCGGCGGCGCGGACTATCCCGGCGGGGCCGCGGGCCTGCTCGTCCTCGTGGTCGCGGCCTCACTGCTCGGCACGGTCTTCGGCGCGTTCTCGAACGCGCTCGGCATGCTGGTGCGCCAGCGGGAGTCGATCATCGGCATCAACACCTTCCTGCTGCTGCCGCTGACCTTCCTCTCCTCCGCCTTCATGGCCCCGTCCCGGATGCCCGGCTGGATGCGCACCATCGCCGACTACAACCCACTCAACTGGGCGATGGTGGCAGGCCGTTCAGCGATGTCGGACAACCCCGACTGGTCCGTCGTACTGACCAGGAGCGGGGCACTCCTGGCCCTGGCGATCACGGCGGTCTGGCTGTCGATCCGCACGTTCAGGTCGTACCAACGCTCGGTCTAGCCCCGTAAAGGGCGCGGGGCCGTGACATTTTGCGGCTCCGCCGCGTGGGCGCGACCTGGGGGCACCTCCCGGCCGAAGGCTGGGGGACCACAGCGAACCCGCAGACGACAACGAACCCGGGTCGGAACCTAGGCAACCGGCGGGGCCTCCTGCTCCGCCTCGACCTGCGCGTTCCAGTCCCGCTTCGCGGCCTGCCACCCGTCCTCGTTGTGCCCCAGCCGCCAGTACCCGGAGATGGACAGATCCTCGCGGGCGACCTCGTGCTCGACGCGGAGGAGCCGGCGAAGCTCCTTCACGAACGCGGCCTCACCGTGCACGAACGCGTGCACCCGGCCCTCGGGGAACGAAAGGCCCCGTACGGCCTCGACCAGCGCCTCACCGATCGGCCGGTCACCGCGGTGCAGCCAGACGACCTCCACGTCGGAGTCGATCTTCTGCTCCTCCTCGGGCCCCGAGACCTCCACGAAGGCGTGCACCCGCGCACCGTCGGGCATCGCCTCCAGCGAGGCGGCGATCGCGGGCAGCGCGCTCTCGTCACCGGCCAGCAGATGCCAGTCCGCCTCGGCGTCGGGGGCGTACGCACCGCCGGGGCCGAGGAACCGGACGATCTCGCCGGCCTGGACGCGTGTCGCCCACGGCCCGGCGAGACCCTCGTCGCCGTGGATCACGAAGTCGAGTGTCAGCTCGTGCAGTTCGGGGTCCCAGGCGCGCACGGTGTACGTACGCGTCACGGGCCACTGGTCGCGCGGGAACTCCTCGCGGATCCGGGCGATGTCGAAGGGCTCCGGATAGGTCACGCCCTCGGCCCCGAACAGCAGCTTGACGTAGTGGTCGGTGCTCGTGCCCGCGGTGAATTCGGCGAGGCCGTCGCCGCCGAGGACCACGCGCTGCATGTGCGGCGTGAGTCGCTCCGTGCGGATCACGCTCGCGGCGTGGGGCTTGGGGGCCCTCCGTGCCGGACGCTCTGCCATGACAGCCTCCCGAAGTTCGCTTAGGCTTACCTAAGTTAGCACCTCACCGCCCACTGGCGCCCCCTTCTTGAGAACCCGATTACCGTTCCGTGGGAATCGAATTGCTGCTTCACCTGTGAAGTGTCGTCAGCAGCCGCGCCAGCGAACCACCCAGGCCCCAGCGTGTCGCGAGCTCCTCCAGAGCTGCCGGATCGCGCGGCGTGCGGGGCAGAGCGGTGGTTACGTCCGGCAAGGGTACGTCTCCGGCCACCCGGACGACCTTGGGCGCGACGGCGACGTACGGCCGGGACTCGTCCAGACGCTTGCGCTGGGACGGTGTGAGCTTGGCCTTGGGGTCGTCGACCGCGGCCATGATCCCGGCCAGATCGCCGAACTCGGCCAGCAGCTTGGCGGCGGTCTTCTCGCCGATGCCCGGCACGCCCGGCAGGCCGTCGCTCGGGTCGCCGCGCAGCAGTGCCAGGGTCGCGTACCCCGCGCCGTCGACGCCGTACTTCTCGCGCAGCCAGGCCTCGTCCGTGATCTGGAGCATGCCGACACCCTTGAGCGGGTACAGCACGCGCACCTCCCGCTTGTCGTCGACCAGTTGGTACAGGTCGCGGTCGCCCGTGACGATGTCGACCGGGCCCGTGGCGCGGCCGGTGAACGTCCCGATCACGTCGTCCGCCTCGTACCCCTCGACGCCCACGCGCGCGATGCCCAGTGCGTCCAGGACCGCCTCGATGACCGGCACCTGGGGCGAGAGGGTGTCGGGCACCTCCTCCTCGTCCGGGCCGCTCTCGGTCTCCTGGGCGACGCGGTGCGCCTTGTAGGAGGGGATCAGGTCGACCCGCCACTGGGGCCGCCAGTCCGCGTCCATGCAGGCGACCAGATCGTCCGGATGGTGGTCCTTCACCAGCCGGTCGATGAACTCCAGCAGGCCCCGCACGGCGTTCACCGGTGTGCCGTCCGGGGCCCGTACGGAATCCGGGACCCCGAAATAGGCCCGGAAGTACAGGGAGGCGGTGTCGAGGAGCATGGTTCGCCGGGGCTGCTGCGTCTGCTGCGTCACGCCTCGCATCATGCCGTACGCCGCTGACAGTCACCGGTAGTCACTGGTCGGCGCGGAGAGTGGGCGAAAACGAGTGCCCGCACCGTCCGGATGTAAACGCCTTGTGAACTGGGACACGGTCGCGTTTGCGCCATCAAGGCGGGGGCAGGCGCCGATCCGGAGCGAACCCGGTCGCATTTTCAACCACATCTGACATATGCGCACCGGACGAGCGGGCGGAACCCGCGTCGCTCCACGGCCCGCCGGCGGGGGAGGCGGGCCGTCTTCGTTCGACCCGAGAGGTACTTGTGTCATCCAGGCTGCAGGCGGAACAGCTCTACAAAGTGTTCGGCAGACGACCCGGCGAGGCGGTCGAGCGACTGCGCGGGGGAGCCGACCGTGAGGAACTGCGCGCGGACGGCACCACGGCCGCGGTGATCGACGCGTCGTTCACGGTCGAACCGGGCGAGATCTTCGTCGTCATGGGCCTGTCGGGGTCCGGCAAGTCCACCTTGCTGCGCATGCTCAACGGACTCCTGGAGCCGACCGCGGGACGCGTGGTCTTCGACGGGCAGGACCTGACCGCGCTCAACGACCGTGAGATGCGCGAGGTCCGCTCCAGGAAGGTCAGCATGGTCTTCCAGCACTTCGCGCTCTTCCCGCACCGCAGCGTCCTGGAGAACGCCGCGTACGGCCTCGAGGTGCAGGGCGTGCCGCGCGCCGAGCGCGAGGAGCGTGCCACCAAGGCCCTGGTGCTGGCCGGTCTCGCCGGCTGGGAGACGTCCTGGCCCGACGAGCTGTCCGGCGGTATGCAGCAGCGCGTGGGCCTGGCCCGGGCGCTCGCCACCGACGCCGACCTGCTGCTGATGGACGAGTCCTTCAGCGCGCTCGACCCGCTGATCCGCCGCGACATGCAGGACCAGTTGATCGAGCTGCAGAAGAAGCTCAAGAAGACCATCGTCTTCATCACCCACGACCTCAACGAGGCCATGCGCCTGGGCGACCGCATCGCCGTCATGCGCGACGGCAGCATCGTCCAGATCGGCACCGCCGAGGACATCCTCGTCCGCCCCGCGAACGACTACGTCGCCTCCTTCACGAAGGACGTCGACCGCTCCCGGGTCCTCACCGCGTCCTCCGTCATGGACACGGAGCTGCGCGGCGACGAGGCCGACTGCGGCTGCGAGACCGCCAGGCCCGACTCCTCGTTCGGCGAGCTGTGCGCCATCAGCGCGCGGCTGACGCACCCCGTGGCGGTCGTCGACAAGAAGGGCAAGCTGCTCGGCGTCGTGCCCCGGCAGCGGCTCGTCGGCTTCCTCGGCGACGAACAGAGCGAACCCGTGCCATGCGACACACCGCGCGACAAGAGCGTCAAGGCGGTGAAGGCCGGTGCCTAGGATCCCCTTCGGCGACTGGGTCAACGACACGGTCGACTGGCTGCTCAACCACATGGCGTGGCTCTTCGACTTCCTGAAGACCGTCTTCCAGGGCACCTACGACGTCATCAACGACGTCCTCCAGGCGCCCGAACCCCTTCTCCTCGCGGGCATCTTCGCGGTCATCGCGTTCTGGCTGCGCGGTACGTCCGCCGGTGTCCTCGCCTTCGTGGGATTCGCCTTCATCGACTCCCTCGAACTGTGGGAGAACGCGATGGTGACCCTGTCGCTGGTCCTCGTGGCGACGATCATCGCGCTGGTGATCTCCGTGCCCGTCGGCATCTGGGCGGCCCGCTCGGACCGCGTCAGCGGCATCGTCCGCCCCGTGCTCGACCTCATGCAGACGATGCCCGCGATGATCTACCTCATCCCGGCGATCCTGTTCTTCGGCACCGGCGGACCCGCGGGCATCGTGGCCACCCTGATCTTCGCCCTGGCACCCGGCGTCCGTATGACGGAACTGGGCATCCGCCAGGTCGACAAGGAACTGGTCGAGGCCGCCGACGCGTTCGGCACCACCCCAGGCAACATCCTGCTGCGCGTCCAGCTCCCGCTGGCGCTGCCCACCGTCATGGCCGGCGTCAACCAGGTCATCATGCTGGGCCTGTCCATGGCCGCCATCGCGGGCATGGTCGGCACCGGCGGCCTCGGCGGCGACGTGAACGAGGCGATCGGCCAGCTCAACGTCGGCCTCGGCGCCGAGGCGGGCATAGCCATCGTCATCCTCGCCATCTACCTGGACCGCATGACCAGCGCCCTGGGCACCCAGGTCTCGCCGCTCGGCCGCCGCACCGCAGCCAAGCTGCGCGCCGCACAGGGCCTGAAGATCTGGTCCTACCGCCCCCGGCCCTCCGTGGCCGTGATCGGCGTCGTCGTGCTCGCGCTCGTCGCGGGCGGCATGGGCATCTTCGGCTCCGGTGACAGCGAGACCACCGCGTCCGACGGCGGGAACGTCGGCCAGGGCAAGAAGGTCAGCATCGGCTACATCCCCTGGGACGAGGGCGTCGCCTCCACCTTCCTCTGGAAGGAGATCCTGGAGCAGCGCGGCTTCGAGGTCGAGACCAAGCAGTTCGACGCCGGCCCGCTCTACACCTCGCTCGCCCAGGGCGACATCGACTTCCAGACCGACTCCTGGCTGCCGGTCACCCACGAGCAGTACTGGAAGAAGTACGGCAAGCAGCTCGACGACCTGGGCTCCTGGTACGGCCCGACGTCCCTGGAGCTGAGCGTGCCCGCCTACATGAAGGGCATCGACTCCCTGGAGGACCTCAAGGGCAAGGCGGGCGAGTTCGGCGGCAAGATCACCGGCATCGAGTCCAGCGCCGGAATGATGGGCCTCCTCAAGACCAAGGTCCTCAAGGAGTACGGGCTCGACAAGGAGTACAAGGTCGTCGACAGCTCCACGCCCGCCATGCTGGCCGAGCTGAAGCGCGCGTACGCCAAGAAGGAGCCGTTCGTCGGCACGCTCTGGTCGCCGCACTGGGCGTACAGCGAGTACAAGCTGAAGAAGCTCAAGGACCCGAAGGTGGCCTGGGGCAAGGGCGACGGCGTGCACACGCTCTCCCGCAAGGGCTTCGCCCAGGACAACCCGGTCGTCGCCAAGTGGCTCAAGAGCTTCAAGATGACCGAGAAGCAGCTCACCAGCCTTGAGGCGGACATCAACAAGGCCGGCAAGGGCAAGCAGCAGGACGCCGTGCGCACCTGGCTGAAGAGCAACCCCGGTGTCGTCGACAAGCTGGCCCCGGTCGAGAAGTCGTCCTCGGGCACCCCGGCCGAGGCGAAGCGCACGGTCGACGTCGCCTGGTTCCCCTGGGACGAGGACGTCGCCGTCACCTACCTGTGGAAGGACGTCCTGGCCCGGCGCGGCTACAAGCTGAACCTGAAGCAGATGGACGTCGGCCCGGTCTACACGGGCCTGGCCACCGGCGACATCGACCTCAACTTCGACGCCTGGCTGCCGTACGCGCAGGCGAACTACTGGGACAAGCACAAGAACAACCTGCGCGACCTCGGCACCTGGTACGAGCCGACCTCCCTGGAGATCGCGGTGCCCTCGTACGTGAAGGACGTCAAGTCCCTCGCGGACCTCAAGGGCAAGGGCGACCTCTTCAAGGGGAAGATCATCGGCATCGAACCGGGCACCGGCGAGATGAACCTCGCCAAGACGAAGGTCCTGCCCGGCTACGGCCTGGACAAGGAGTACGAGATCGTCGACGGCTCCACGCCGGCGATGCTGGCCGAGCTGAAGCGCGCGTACGCCAAGAAGGAGCCCGTCGCCGTCACGCTCTGGTCGCCGCACTGGGCCTACAGCGAGTACGAGCTGACGAAGCTCGCGGACCCGAAGAAGACGTTCGGTGAGGGCAACACGATCCGGACGATCTCCAGCAAGAAGTTCCCGGAGCAGTACCCGCAGCTCACGAAGTGGATCAAGAACTTCAAGATGAGCGAGGACGAGCTCGGCAGCCTGGAGAGCGAGATCAAGGACCGCGGCCAGGGCCAGGAGGAGGAAGCCGTCTCCGCGTGGCTGAAGGAGCACCCGGACATGGTGGAACGGATGACTCCGCAGTAAGCACATCCCCATTGGGGGCCTCCGCGAGGGGTGGGCAGCGCCATACGGCGAGGCCCGCCCCTCGCGGCGTTACCCGTGCATACGACCCGGGCATGGGCCACGCCGGCTTTCCGGCACCGTCCACGCGCCCCGGCAGCCGCGCCGGCTCTCCCACCGGCGCGAACCGTGACGGTCGGGCACGCGATCGGTGCGGCGATGTTTACAGCGATGTGACGGGCGCATGAAACGGTTTGCCGAACACCCGTAGGGTGCAGACAAGACATCAGGAACTCGCGAGAAATTGGCGTGTACGTACAACGAACGTGCCGCCACCGGACCGCACCGCATGCACCGAGCAGCGCACCGACGACGCACAGGGGGGAGCCGAAGCGATGGACGAAAACAAAGAGACCCTTCGAGTGGGCGCGGCCGTCAGGCGGCGGCGCCGGGCACTGGAGCTCACCCTCGCCGTCGTCGCCGAGCGCAGCGGCCTGTCGGTGCCGTTCCTGAGCCAGGTCGAGAACGAGCGGGCGCGGCCCAGCATGCGTTCCCTCCAGCGGGTCGCGGACGCCCTGCACACCACGTGTGTCGAGCTCCTCGCCGCCGCCGACCCGGCGCGCAGTGTCGACGTGGTGCGCGCGGACGACTCCGAGTTCACCCACGAGCCCCGAGTGCGCCCCCTGGTGCGCGGTCACCACCAGTTGCACGCCATGGAGTTCTCGGGCGACCACGACGCCGGCCGCGAATTCCAGCACCGCAACGACGAGTTGATGTACGTGGCCGACGGCGCCGTCGAGGTCGAGGCGGAGGGCCGCGCGTACCGGCTGGGCCGCGGCGACACGCTGCACCTGACGGGCGGCGTACGGCACCGGTGGCGGGCGACCGACGCTGAGACGCGCGTGCTCATCGTCGCGGTCGCGGACCACATCGAGGCCGTGGAGGACGATCCGCGCCGATGACCGTCATCCGGAGTACTCGGCCATGAGAGTGGTTCGGTCATGAGAGTGGTTCGGTCATGAGAGTGGTTCGGTCATGAGAGTGGTGTCACTCGTCCCGTCGCTCACCGAGGCCGTCGCCGAGTCCGCGCCGGGCGTCCTGGTCGGGGCGACGGACTGGTGCAGCCATCCGGCCGGCCTCGACGTCGTACGCGTCAAGGGCACCAAGAACCCGGACGTCGAGCGGATCGTCGCCCTCGCGCCCGACCTGGTGATCGCCAACGAGGAGGAGAACCGCGAGCCCGACCTCATCGCCCTGCGGGAGGCGGGACTCGACGTGCTCGTCACTGAGGTGCGGGACGTGCCGGGGGCCTTTCGGGAACTGGACCGGGTGGTCCGCGCCTGCGGGCTGCGGACGCGCCCGAGGTGGCTGGACGAGGCCGAGGAGGCCTGGCTGGACCCGCCCCGCCCGGAGAGGCGCCTGCGCGCCGCCGTACCGATCTGGCGGCGGCCCTGGATGGTGGTCGGGCGGGACACCTTCGCCGGGGACGTGCTGGCGCGCCTCGGCGTCGACAACGCGTACGCGAGCCATGCCGAACGCTATCCGCGCATCCCGGTCGACGAACTGCGCGCCGCCGGCCTCGACCTGGTCGTGCTGCCCGACGAGCCGTACCGCTTCACGAGCGACGACGGCCCGGAGGCGTTCCCGGAACTGCCCTGCGCGCTCGTCGGCGGGCGCCATCTCACGTGGTACGGGCCGTCGTTGGTGCAGGCACCGCGAGTGCTCGGCGAGGCGCTGCGAGCAGCCGTCCGCTGACCAGGCCGCGAGCCGTGTGGACGGCGGCCACCGCCCAGGCCGCGAGGAGCAGGGCGTACAGGGCGACCGCGAGCCCGTCGTAGACGACGAGTCCGGTGTGCCGGGCGAGCCCCTCGGCGCCCGTCACACACGTACCGACCGGGAAGGTGAACGCCCACCAGGTCATGCCGAAGACCATGCCCCGGCGGCGGGCCCGCAGCACCAGGGCGGCGGCCAGCGCCAGCCACAGCAGCGCGAAGCCCATCACCGGGACGCCGTAGAGCACCGGAAGGATCGCGAATCCCCGGTCGTACGGGGCGGGCACCACGCCCGGGGCTACTACGGCGAACTTGTCGACGGCCGTCGTGGACTGGCCCAGCGGGCCCAGGACCAGGAACAGGGTCGGGGTGAGCGCGAGCGGCAGCGGGCCGCCCGTGACGAGGCGCGCGAAGATCATCGGCAGCATCACGAGTGTGGCCAGCAGGCTGAGACCGAACATCGCGAAGCAGGCGAGCAGCAGGGTCTCGCGGGGCTGGCCGGCCGGGAGATGCGGTACGAGCAGGGGGCCGAGCGCCGCGGAGACCATCGGTGCGACGAGCGGGAGCAGCCACACCGGGGTGGCCTGGGACGGGTCCACCCGGTGGCGCACGACCATCAGGTACGGGACGGCCACCGCCGCCGCCAGGCCGATCAGGGTGCCCGTGGAGAAGAGCACGACGTCCAGGGTGACTGCCGCCGGTGTGCCGATCCAGTCCCGCCCGACCACCAGGGCTCCGCCGCCCACGGCCAGCAGGGCCATGGACAGGCAGCCGTAGAAGGGGGCCATCGACGGGTCCAGGAGGTGGGCGCGGGCCTGGTCCCCGTGGTGCGTCCAGTGGACCGCTCGGGCAGCGAGGAGGGCGATGAGCATGGCCAGGGCGAGCGCCCAGATCGTCGCGCAGAACGTGCGCAGGCCCGGGACGTCGAAGGGGAGGCCCGCGCCCGCGGTGGCCACGATCGCCGTGCCCATCACCGAGGCGTACCAGTTGGGGCCGAGGTGGCGGAAGGGGGATGACTTTGCCTCTGCCTCCGCGTTTGCCCTTGTGGGGCGGCCGGGGTTGGCATGGCTGGTGTTGTCCGTGGTGGCGGTGAGCGGGTGGGCTGTGGCCATGAATCCACCGTGCCTCGGTGGGGGACGGCCCACCAGGGAGTACCGGTCTATGAGGACATAAGGTGGGCTTATGAGTCGGGATGACGGGACGAGTGACCAGGGGGTTCGCGAGACGGCGTCCATACCGGTGGGCGGGCTGTCGCACCGGGTCCCCGATCTGGGCGCGCTGGAGCTGCTGCTCGCCGTGGCGCGGCTCGGGAGTCTGGGGCGGGCCGCCCGGGAGGTCGGGATCACGCAGCCGGCCGCCAGCAGCCGCATCCGGTCCATGGAACGGCAGCTGGGGGTCGCCCTGGTCGACCGCTCGCCCACCGGATCGCGGCTCACCGACGCGGGGGCACTGGTGACGGACTGGGCCCGGCGGGTGGTGGAGGCCGCGGAGGCCTTCGACGCGGGGGCACAGGCCTTGCGGGACCGGCGGGACTCCCGGCTGCGGGTCGCGGCGAGCATGACGATCGCCGAGTACCTGCTGCCCGGGTGGCTGCTCGCGCTGCGCGCACAGCGGCCGGACACCGCGGTCTCCCTGATCGCCGGGAACTCGACGGTGGTCGCCGAGCGCGTGCTCTCCGGCGAGGCGGACCTCGGCTTCGTGGAGGGCGTGTCCGTGCCGAGCGGGCTGGACTCCGTGGTGATCGCCCACGACCGGCTGATCGTGGTGACCGCCCCCGGGCACGCGTGGGCGCGGAGGCGACGGGCGCTCGACGCGGGGGAGTTGGCGGGGGCGCCGTTGATCCTGCGGGAGGAGGGGTCGGGGACACGGCAGGTCCTGGACGCGGCCCTCGGTGGACTGGCCCGCCCTCTGATCGAGCTCTCGTCCACGACGGCGGTGAAGGCGTCCGCGGCTTCGGGGGCGGGACCGGCGGTGCTCAGCGAGCTGGCGCTCGGAGAGGAACTGTCCGCTCGGCGGCTCGTCGAGATTCCGGTGGAGGGGGTTCGGCTGAGCCGGGATCTGCGGGCTGTCTGGCCTGTGGGGCATCGGCCTACGGGACCGGCGCGGGACTTGTTGACGCTGACGCGGTCGTAGGGGCGCGGGGCTGCGACATGTGCGGCTCCGCCGCGGGGGCGCGACCGGCCCCACACCCACCCGCACATGGCACCCCACCCGAGGCGCCCCACCCCACCCGGGCAGCGCCCCCGTGGCACCCGCGGTGGGAAATGTGGTGGCGGCGGGGCGCGCTGCCGACGGACGATGCTGGGCATGACGATGAGCACACCGTCGGCGACAGGCGTCCGCATCCCGTGGGGAGCGGTCCCCGAGTCGGTGAGGCAAGCCGTCGCGGACCTGCTCGGCGCCCCTGTCGTGGAAGCGGTCACGCAGACCGGTGGATTCTCGCCGGGACCGGCCGTGCGGGTGAGGACCGCGGACGGCCGACGGGGATTCGTGAAGGCCGTCAGTTCCGAGGCGAACCCGGACAGCCCGAACATGCACCGACGCGAAGCGAGGAACGCCGCCGCCCTGCCGGCCGAGACCCCCGCACCGAGGCTTCTCGGAATGCACGACGACGGGAACTGGGTGGCGCTCGTCTTCGAGGACATCGACGGGCGGCAGCCGCATGTGCCTTGGGACGAGGGGGAGTTGGCGCGCGTTCTCGATGCTGTGGGGGAGCTCAGCCGCACGCTCACGCCGTCCCCCGTGGACGTCCCGCCGGTCGGAGAGTCCCTCGCGGGGGCCTTCCGGGGCTGGCAGAAGATGTTGGCTTCGGGGCACGGGGCCGGAGACAGGGGCGAGGGCCTCGACCCCTGGACCGTACGGAATCTTCCCGCGCTCGCCGAACTCGCCGCGCCCTGGGCCGAGTTCGCCTCGGGCGACACCCTCGCCCACGGCGACCTCCGCGCCGACAACATCCTTCTCACGACCCCGGAGAACGCACCGCATCGTGTGCTTTTCGTCGACTGGCCGCACGCCCAGCTGGCCGCCCCCTGGTTCGACCTCCTGGTGATGCTGCCGTGCGTCCGCGCACAGGGCGGCCCTGATCCCGAAGTGCTGTTCACCGAGCACCCGTTGGGGAGGAGAGCGGACCCGGCCGGGGTGACGGCCACCTTGGCCGCGCTGGCGGGATACTTCGTCCGACAGTCGCGGCGGCCCGCGCCGCCCGGCCTGCCCACACTCCGCGCGTTCCAGCGGGCCCAGGGCGACGCAGCCCTCGAATGGCTCAGGAAGCGGCCCGGATCAGGCCTCCCATGACTCGGGTGTCCTCGCCCATCTCGGGATGCCACTGGACGCCCAACACCCAACCGGGGTCGGGGAGTTCGATCGCCTCGACCGTGCCGTCTGCCGCGTGGGCGGAGGGGGCGAGGCCTGTGCCCAGGTGGTCCACCGCCTGGTGGTGGTAGGTCGGTACGGACGTCTCCTCGGGGATCAGCTCGGCGTAGAGCGAGCCCGGGACCGGCTTCACCGTGTGTCGGCCGAAGACTCCTACTGCCTCGACATGACCGTCGAGGTGCTGGACGAGGGTTCCGCCGAGGGCGACGTTCAGGAGTTGCATTCCGCGGCAGATTCCGAGGAGGGGTGTGCCGGAGGTCAACGCGGCGTCGATCAGGGCGAGTTCCCAGGTGTCGCGGGCGCGGGCCTCGGGGCCGCAGCGCGGGTCGCGGGCGGCGCCGTAGCGGGACGGGTCCACATCGGGGCCGCCCGCGATCACCAGGCCGTCCAGCCGGGCCACGGTCTCGGCCGCGCGGGCGGGTTCGTCCGGCGGCAGCATCGCGGGCAGGCCGCCCGCGGACTGGACCAGGCGCGGGTAGCCGGCCGGCAGCAGTGCCGCCTCCAGTTCCCAGACGCCCCAGCGTGCGGTCTCCATGTATGTGCTGACTCCGATGAGCGGTCTGCCTGCCATCCCCACGCTCCCTGTTTCTCGTGCCCCTCGGGAGGAGGCTAATAGACCGACCCCATACCTTTACAGGGGTGACTGGATCGGATCATGTGGGTGACCGCCCCACGCACGGTCCTATGCCAGGAAGCCGCGCAGGAGTGCCGCCGTGCCCGCGCAGTGTTCGCGCATCATCTCGCGGGCTCCGTCCGCGTCCCCGTCCAGCACCGCCTCGACCAGCGCCTCGTGCTGGCGCTGTGAGTGCTCCAGGTTCCGGACCAGGAGGGGGATGCAGTCGAGCAGGTCGTTCACGGTGGCGCGTACCGCCGCGTACTGGGCGGTGAGCGTCGGTGAACCGCACAGCTCGGCGAGGGTGAGGTGCAGGAGGGTGTCCAGGCGGCGGTAGTCCGACAGGGGGGCGTCCTGGGTACGGGCCAGGGCCTCGCGCAGGCGAGCCGACTGGGCGGGGGACAGGCCGTGGGTGGCGCAGAGGCCCGCCGCGCCCACCTCCAGGACCTCGCGGAAGCGCAGGACGTCCTCTATGTCGACCTCGTCGATCCGGCGGCGCAGCTCCGCCTCGCCGGGGGCGGCGGTTCGGGGGAGGACGAACGTACCGCCGTAGCGGCCGCGTCTCGACTCGACCAGGCCCTGGTCCTGGAGGACCTTCAGGACCTCGCGCAGCGTCACCCGGCTGATCCCGAGCCGGTCCGCCAACTCCCGTTCGGCGGGCAGCCGTTCGCCCCCGGGGACCAGGCCGAGCCGGACGACCTGGAGGATCTGCTCCAGGGCCTCCTCGAAGCCGTTGCCCGCGCGCACCGGGCGCAGGACCGGCGTCAACCGGTCGTTCAGTTCGTGTGGATCCGGCTGCGGCATCTGGCCGTGCCCCCTTCCCAAGCAATGGTTCTCGGCAATACCTTATGGCTCTCGGCTGACCGAAGGAGGCATTTCCCGTGGCAGACCGCACACCACCCCTCAGTGTCGAGGAGCTGCACACCCTCGTCGCGAGCGGGGAGATCGACACGGTCGTCCTGGCCTTCCCGGACATGCAGGGGCGGCTCCAGGGCAAGCGGTTCGCCGCGCGTTTCTTCCTCGACGAGGTCCTGCACCACGGTACGGAGGGCTGCAACTACCTCCTCGCCGTCGACACCGAGATGAACACCGTCGACGGGTACGAGATGTCGTCCTGGGAGCGTGGCTACGGCGACTTCGCCATGCATCCGGATCTGAGTACGTTGCGTCGTGTGCCGTGGAACGCGGGTACGGCGATGCTCGTCGCCGACCTCGCCTGGGACAACGGCTCGCCGGTCGTGGCCGCACCCCGCCAGATCCTCCGGCGCCAGCTGGAGCGGCTCGCCGAGCACGGGTTCACCGCGCAGGTGGGGACCGAGCTGGAGTTCATCGTCTTCAAGGACACGTACGAGCAGGCCTGGGACGCGAACTACCGGGGGCTCACGCCCGCCAATCAGTACAACATCGACTACTCGGTGCTCGGGACCGGGCGGATCGAGCCCCTGCTGCGCAGGATCCGCAACGAGATGGGTGCCGCCGGGCTGATCGTCGAGTCCGCCAAGGGCGAGTGCAATCCCGGTCAGCACGAGATCGCCTTCAAGTACGACGAGGCCGTGGTCACCTGCGACCAGCACGCCATCTACAAGACCGGGGCCAAGGAGATCGCCTCCCAGGAAGGCGTCTCGCTCACCTTCATGGCCAAGTACAACGAGCGCGAGGGCAACTCCTGTCACATCCACCTCTCGCTCGCCGACGCCGACGGCACGAATGCCATGGCGGGCGACGGCGCGGGCGGGATGTCGCAGGTCATGCGGTACTTCCTCGCCGGACAGCTCGCCGCGCTCCGGGACTTCTCGCTGCTCTACGCGCCCAACATCAACTCGTACAAGCGGTTCCAGCCCGGGTCGTTCGCGCCGACGGCCGTGGCCTGGGGGTACGACAACCGGACGTGCGCGCTGCGGGTCGTCGGGCACGGCCGCTCGATGCGGTTCGAGAACCGGCTCCCGGGCGGTGACGTCAATCCGTATCTCGCCGTCGCGGGGCTCGTCGCGGCCGGGCTGTACGGCATCGAGCAGAAGCTTGAGCTGCCGGAGGCGTGCACCGGGAACGCGTACACCTCGGGGTACGAGCACGTGCCCACCACGCTGCACGAGGCCGCCGAGATCTGGGAGAACAGCGCGATCGCCAAGGCCGCCTTCGGTGACGAGGTGGTCGCGCACTACCGCAACATGGCGCGCGTCGAACTGGACGCCTTCGACGCCGCGGTGACCGACTGGGAGCTCCGCCGCTCCTTCGAACGTCTGTGAGGCCGAAGTTGTCGCACCTGCACGAACTGGTAGTTCTCAACCCGGCGACGGAGGAGGTCATCGCCACCGTCCCGGGCGCCACCCCCGAGGACGTCGACGCCGCGGTCGTACGGGCGGAAAAGGCGCAGGTCCGATGGGCCGCCCTGGCTCCCGGTGAGCGCGCCCGGCTGTTGCGCCGGTTCGCCGTCGTTGTCGATGAACATCTCGAAGAACTCGCACAGTTGGAGGTCCGCGAGGCCGGGCACGTCGTCGGCAACGCCCGCTGGGAAGCGGGCAATGTCCGTGATCTGCTCGACTACGCAGCCGGGGGAGTGGAGCGGCTCACCGGGCGCCAGATCCCGGTGCCGGGCGGTCTCGACATCACGATCCTCGAACCGCTGGGCGTCGTCGGAATCATCGCCCCCTGGAACTTCCCGATGCCCATCGCGGCATGGGGTACGGCTCCGGCGCTCGCGGCGGGCAACGCGGTCATCCTCAAGCCCGCCGAGACGACCCCGCTGACGGCTCTGCGACTGGCCGAACTCGCCCTGGAGGCGGGCCTGCCCGAGCATCTCTTCCAGGTGCTCCCGGGAGCGGGCGCGATCACCGGCAACGCACTGGTCGAGCACCCCGGCGTCGCGAAGATCGTCTTCACGGGGTCAACGGCCGTGGGCAAACAGGTGTTGGCGAAGGGCTCGGCGCTTCTCAAGCGCGTCACCCTCGAACTCGGCGGCAAGAGTCCCAACATCGTCTTCGCCGACGCCGACATCGAGGCCGCCGCGGCAGCCACCCCCATGTCCTTCCTCGACAACTCCGGCCAGGACTGCTGCGCCCGCACCCGCATCCTCGTCCAGCGGTCCGCCTACGACCGCTTCCTCGAACTCCTCGCCCCGGCGATCGAGTCCGTCGTCGTCGGCGACCCGGCCGACGACAAGACCGCCATGGGCCCGCTGATCTCCAAGTCCCAGCTGGAGCGCGTACGTTCGTACGTCAGCGAGGCCACCGGCAGTGCGGCCGGAATCCGGGGCACCGCCCCCGAAGGCCCCGGCTTCTGGTTCCCGCCCACCGTCCTGACCGGAATCGAGGCCCACGCGCGCGTGGCCGTCGAGGAGGTCTTCGGGCCGGTCGCCGTGGTCCTCCCCTTCGAGGACGAGGCCGACGCGATCCGCCTCGCCAACGCCACCGAGTACGGCCTGGCCGGCTCCATCTGGACCCGGGACGTGGGCCGCGCCCTGCGCGTGTCGAGCGCCGTCCGCGCCGGGAACCTGTCCGTCAACTCCCACTCCAGCGTCCGCTACTGGACCCCCTTCGGCGGCTTCAAGCAGTCGGGCATCGGCCGCGAACTCGGCCCGGACGCCCTCGCCGCCTTCACCGAAACCAAGAACGTCTTCATCAGCACGGAGGGCCCCGCACAGTGAGCGCATCGACCGACGACATCATCTGCCGCCGCCTGGTCGGCCGCACCGCCGTCATCACCGGGGCCGGCAGCGGCATCGGCCTAGCCACCGCCCGCCGGCTCGCCTCCGAGGGCGCCCACGTCGTCTGCGGCGACGTCGACGAGACCCGCGGCAAGGCGGCCGCCGAGGAGATCGGCGGCATCTTCGTGAAGGTCGACGTCACCGACCCCGAGCAGGTCGAGGCGCTCTTCAGGACCGCGTTCGACACGTACGGGTCCGTCGACATCGCCTTCAACAACGCGGGCATCTCGCCGCCCGACGACGACTCGATCCTGGAGACGGGCCTGGATGCCTGGAAGCGCGTCCAGGAGGTCAACCTCACGTCGGTGTACCTGTGCTGCAAGGCCGCGATCCCCTACATGCGGCAGCAGGGCAAGGGATCGATCATCAACACCGCGTCCTTCGTGGCCCGGATGGGCGCCGCGACCTCGCAGATCTCGTACACGGCCTCCAAGGGCGGAGTTCTCGCCATGTCCCGCGAACTGGGCGTGCAGTTCGCCCGGGAGGGCATCCGCGTGAACGCGCTGTGCCCCGGGCCGGTCGACACGCCTCTCCTCCAGGAACTGTTCGCCACGGATCCGGAGCGGGCCGCGCGCCGCCTCGTACACATCCCGGTCGGGCGGTTCGCACGGGCCGAGGAGATCGCCGCGGCGGTCGCGTTCCTCGCCAGCGACGACTCCTCGTTCGTCAACGCCACGGACTTCCTCGTGGACGGCGGCATCTCTGGCGCATACGTGACCCCGCTCTAGGCCTCCGGAGGAGGCGGCCGTGTGCCGGTGGGCGGGTGGCGCCTAGAGTGCCGGGATGAGCATGACGCCCCCGCCCGGGTGGTACCGGGACCCCTCCGCCCCGCACGTGGAGCGCTGGTGGGACGGGACCGCCTGGACCGAACACCGGCGCTCACCCGAGGCGACGACGCCCCAACAGCCGTACACGCAGCCGCAGTTCACGCCTTCGACGCCGACGGTTCCGCTCGGGACCGGCGGCTCCGGCACCTCCCGCGGCTCCGGACGCGCGAAGGCGATTGCCCTCACCGGCGCGGCGGTCGTGCTGGTCGCCGCGATCGTCACGGGCGCCGTCGTCCTGAGAGGGGACGACGGCGACCCGCAGACGCAGACCGCGCCGACGCCCACGTCGTCCGCGCCCACGAGCGCCGACCCCTCGCCCTCGCCCTCGGAGTCCAGTTCCGAACCGTCCGCCGACGACCCCTCCGTCGTCGTGGACGAGCTCAACGGCATCACCCTGCCGCTCCTCGACGGCTGGGCCAGACCCCAGAGCGTCACCGAGACCGACATCATGATGACCACGTCCGGGACGTACGACTGCCCCGGCGACGACGGCCTCTGCCGCCACGGCACGGTCATCTCGCGCACGGTCACCTCGAACGACGAGAAGTCCCCCGAGACCCTCGCCAAGGACGACATATCCGAGGCGGCCGACCGCGCCTATGACCGCAACAAGGTCAACCAGCGCCCCTTCCACGGCATCACCTCCCACGAGGTGGTCGAGCAGGGGTCGGTGGCGGTCGCCGGCCGCACCGGGTACTTCGTGCGCTGGCGCGTCAAGACGGAGGCGGGGCCCGGAGGTTACGTCCAGTCGATGGCGTTCCCGTCCAGCGTCGGCTCGGAGTCGATGGTGATGGTGCGGTACGCCTTCGACGCGGGCGAGGAGGGGCCGCCCCTCGCCGACATGGACCGGATCACCAAGGGGATCCGGCCGGTTGGCGACGAGGGCACGGGCGGCGGGGTGGGCAGCAGCATCGGCCCCACCGAGTGACCGACTCCGGCCTGCGCGACAGGCCGGAATCGGCTGTCGGCTAGAGGAACGTGTGGCCCTCTCCGCGATAGGTCGGGACCGTCGCCGTCACCGCGTCGCCCTCCACGAGTTGCAGCACGTCGAACCGCTCGCACAGCTCACCGGCCTTCGCGTGCCGGAACCACACCTTGTCGCCGATCAGCAGATCGTCCGCGGGCGAGCCGAGCAGCGGAGTCTGCACCTCGCCGGCCCCCTCCTGGGCGTCGTACCGCAGCCCCTCGGGCAGGTACGGCACGGGCGACCGGTCGGGACCCGCGGCACCCGACGCCGGGTAGCCGCCGCCGAGGACGGTCACCACGCCCACCCCCGGCCTGCGCACGACGGGCTGCGCGAAGAGCGCGGCCGGACGCCCGCTGAACGACGTGTAGTTGTCGAAGAGCCGCGGCTGGTACAGCCCGGACCCGGCCGCGATCTCGGTCACCGAGTCCTCGGCCGCGGTGTGCTGGACGCTGCCCGTGCCACCGCCGTTGACGAACTCCAGGTCAGGCACGACGGCCCGGACCGCCCGCACGACGTCCGCGCGGCGCTGCGCCAATTCCTTACGGGCCGTGGCCTGCATCAGCCGGATCGCACCCGACCGCAGCGGCCGCCCCTGCACGGAGTCGCCGACCCCCGCGATGTGCCCCTCGTAGGCCATGATCCCGACAAGCCGGAAACCGGGCCGACGGGCGATCGTACGAGCCATCTCTGCGACCTGGGCTGGGGAGTGCAGCGGCGAACGGCGGGCGCCGACCCGGACCCGACCGCCGAACATCTTCAGCGCGGTGTCCAACTCCAGGCACACACGCACCTCTTCGCGTCCGCCGTCCCGGGAGTCGTCGATCAGTTTCAGCTGCGCCGGGTCGTCGACCATGACGGTCACGGCGCCCGCGAGCTTCGGATCGGCGGCGAGCTCCGCGTACGCCTTGCGGTCCGCGGACGGATACGCGAGCAGTACGTCCTCGAAACCGGAGCGCGCCAGCCACAGCGACTCGGCGAGCGTGAACGACATGATCCCGGCGAAGCCGTCCCGGGCCAGCACGCGTTCGAGCAGCGCACGGCAGCGTACGGACTTGCTCGCGACGCGTACGGGCTTGCCTGCCGCCCTCCGGACGAGATCCTCCGCGTTGGCGTCGAAGGCCTCCAAGTCCACGATGGCGACGGGAGCGTCTAGGTGAGCGGTGGCCCGGTCGTAACGGGCCCGGTCTGCGGCGCGGGCAGTCATGGGCGAAGCCTGCCAGACCTGATTACCGCAGGGTAGGGGGACGTTCCGGGCAGATGCCCCGGGCCTGCCGACTGGTTCCCACTCGCACAGCGTCAACCCGTAGAGTGACGCGCACGCAAGCTGGGAACGGGTCCGGAGGGGATCCTTCGGCGGGCCGGTCGCCGGGGCCGAGGAAACGGGGGGTGCATGAGCACGGAAGCGCGCCGCGCCTCCATTCCTCCTCGCCCCTCGACGCCCCCCGAGCAGCCCTCGGCGGAGAGCGGACAGGGCGGACGAGACCAGTCCGAGCAGTCCGAGGGGTCTGGGGATACGGGAGACACGGGCAACTCGGGTACGCCCTCGGGCCGTGCCGACGCCGAGGCGCCCGGGAGCCCGGACCGCCGGCCCTGGCACGACGCCTTCAGCCCTGCGAGGTCGGGGCGTGCGCCGCACGAGCCCGGAACCGTGGGTGTTCCACGGTGGCCCGGAGCAACCGACGCCGACGACATGGATCCGCCGCCGAGGCGCACCCCCACGGACGTGCCGCTGAGGCCCGGCGGTGCGGTGCGCCCGGGCTCCGGCGCCCCGGGCGCACCGCACCGGCCGCACGCTTCGGACGGGACCGGACCCCGAGGTACGTCCTCGGCCGCGTCGTCCCGCTTCCCCAACCTCCGTCCCGCCGGCGACCGGCGACACGAACCGGAGACACCCCCGCCGCCGCCCGCTTCGGCACGCTTCCCGGACACCCCGCCGCCCGACACGGGTGCCCTGCCACGCGTGGAACGGACAGGGACGCCGTCCGTCCCGCAGCGTCCGGCGACCGGCCCACGCACCACCTCGACGGGCCCGACGAGTCCGGAGAACGCGGCTCGCCCGCCGCGTTCGGCCGGCGCCCCCGGGGCGACTCCGAGGCGTGCCGAACCGACAGGCGTTCCGCCACGTCCGGCGCGTGAACCCGGGGCGGCCCCAAGGCCCACCGACCAGGCCGATGTGCCACGGCGTCCGGCGACCGGGTCAGGGACGGGCGCGGGGCGTGCCGAGCGGACGGGCGTTCCGCCGCGTCCGGCGACGGAATCCGGGATGGGTACAGGGCGTGCCGAGCGGGCCGGTGCTCCGCCGCGCCCGGCGACCGGGTCCGGGGCGACCGCGGGGCGTACGGGTCAGACGGGCTTTCCGCAGCGTCCGGCGGGGGATCCGCAGGCTCCGAGGAGGAACGCCGAGGGCGCGGCCGGGGTCCCACCGCGTCCCGCGAACGCGCCGGGAGGGGCGGGAGCCGCCGGCCCGAACCCTCGGGCGACCGACGGTCCGTCGCGGCCCGCTGCCGAGCCCCGCAACTCGATGACGAACGGCGAGGGCAGGTCCGCCCCGCCGCGTCCCGCCACCGAGCCGAGGACGGCCAACGGCACACCGCCGGAGCAGCGGCCCGCCCCCGGTCTGCCTCTGCGCCCCTTCGCCCCACCGAGGCCGGAGTCCCCGGCGCCCCGGCCGAGCGCCACCGAGCCTCGGGTCGCGCCGCCGAGTGGGCCCGGTGCTGCCGAGCGCCGCGTTGCGTCGCCGAGCGGACCGGGTGCCGCTGAACGCCGAGTCGCGCCGCTGTCGGGGCCGGGCGCCGCTGAGCCTCGGGTTGCGCCGCCGAGTGGGCCCGGTGCTGCTGAGCCCCGGGTCGCGTCGCCGAGCGGACCGGGGGCCGCCGAACGCCGAGCCGCGCCGCTGTCCGGGCCGGGCACACCCGAGCGCCGGGTCGCGCCGCCGTCCGGGCCGGGTGCTGCCGAGCCCCGGGGCGCGTCGCCGAGCCGACCGGGTGCCGCCGAGCGCCGAGCCGTGCCACCGTCCGGGCCGGGTGCCGCCGAGCCCCGGCTCGCGCCGCCGAGCGGACCGGGCGCCGCCGAACGCCGAGCCGCTCCCTCCGGGCCGAGCGCCCCGGAACGCCCGGCCAGGCCGCCCGTGCCGCCGAGGCCGGGCATGTTCCATCCCTCCGCGCGGCGCACCGGTGCGCCCTGGGAGACCCCGTCGGAGACGACCACCAGGCTCCGGCCCGTTCCGGCCGAGCCGCCCGCGGCACCCAGCACCCCGCGCCGCCCAGACATTCACCTGTCCAGCTCGGCGGAGTCCTTCACGGACCCCACCCCGCACGTCGCCGAAGCCCCGGACCCGGCCCACCGCCCCTTCGTGTCCCTCGCGGCCCCCGACACGTTCGACAACGACACCGTCCGGCCGCACACGGGAGGCGGACGCCCGCGTCCCCGTCTCGCGGCCGTGGTGACCTGCGTCGTGCTGGGGCTCGGGCTCATCGGCGGTGCGGTGACGGGGAGTTGGCTGAGCGGTGACAGCGAGGGCGGGGCCGGAACACCGGACGCGTTCACGGCGGCCGGGGCCCTCTGGCACAGCATCCCCGTGGACGAACTCTTCCCGCCCACCGTCGACGGCCAGGGCGCGGGCCCGGGCGGCGCCGACCGCGCGTGGACCCGTATCGCCGTGGCCCCGGACAGCGGCTGCAAGGACGCCTTCGACCCGCTCCTGCGCAAGGCCCTCGCCCCCGCGGGCTGTCTGCGCCTCCTGCGCGCGACCTACACGGACGCCACCCGCAGCCATGTCACCACGGTCGGCCTACTGTTCACGAAGGCGGACTCCGCGGCCATGGGCACCCTGCGCGCCCGGTTCAACGCCCAGGGCCTCGACCGGCGGCGCGACCTCATGCCCCGCCCGTACGCGGCACAGGGCACCCTCGCCGCCGGGTTCGGCGACGCCCAGCGCGCGTCCTGGACCGTGTCGGTCCTGACCGACGCCCCGGTCGTCGTCTACGCCGTCTCCGGCTTCGCCGACGGCCGTACCTTCACCGAACCGCAGCCCGCCGAGGACGCGATGAACGCCGACGCCACCACGCCCGCCGCCCAGGGCGGCCTGGGCCACGACGCACAGGGCCTCGCCGACCGCATCGAGCGAAGCCTCCGGAAAACCGTCAACTCGGCCACGGAGAAGCCGTCATGACCCGCAGGGCCCTGCCCGGGAGGGGACTCGTGGTCGGCCTCATGGCCGCCGCCATCGCCCTCCTGCCCGCCACCGCCGCTCACGCCGACGGCATCCGCGCCAAGCAGTGGGCCCTGGACGCGATGCACACGCAGGAGGCGTGGCAGACGACGAAGGGCAAGGGCATCACCGTCGCCGTCCTCGACACGGGCGTCGACGACGAACACCCGGACCTCGAGGGCAACGTCCTCACCGGCAAGGACATGGTCGGCTTCGGTGCCGGCCGCGGCGACCGCCCCTGGGCCCGCCACGGCACCGCGATGGCCGGCATCATCGCCGGCCACGGACATGGCGTGGGCGACTCCGACGGAGTCATGGGCATCGCCCCCGAGGCGAAGATCCTCCCCGTCCGCGTGATCCTCGAAGACGGCGACTCCGCCCGCGGCAAGGCGCGCAACACCCGCGGCAACGCCCTCGCCGAAGGCATCCGCTGGGCCGCCGACCACGACGCCGACGTCATCAACCTCTCCCTCGGCGACGACTCCAAGTCCGCCCACCCCGAGGCCTCCGAGGACGCCGCCGTCCAGTACGCCCTGAAGAAGGGCGCCGTCGTCGTCGCCTCGGCCGGAAACGGCGGCGAGAAGGGCGACCACATCTCGTACCCGGCGGCCTACCCGGGCGTCATCGCCGCGACGGCCGTCGACCGCTACGGAACCCGCGCCTCGTTCTCCACCCGCCGCTGGTACGCCACGGTCAGCGCGCCCGGCGTCGACGTCGTCATCGCCGACCCGGACCGGAAGTACTACGAGGGCTGGGGCACGAGCGCCGCGTCCGCCTTCGTCTCCGGCGCGGTCGCCCTCATCAAGGCGGCCCACCCGGGCCTGTCCCCGGCCCAGATCAAGCAGCTCCTGGAGGACACGGCCCGCGATGCCCCCACCGGCGGTCGCGACGACTCCCGGGGCTTCGGCTTCGTGGACCCCGCGGCAGCCATCAAGGAAGGCGCCGACCTGAAGCCCGAGGGCCTGAAAGCGGCGGCCCACAACAACAAGTACTTCGGCAAGGGCCCCGACACCGCCAAGGAGGACAGGCCCACCTCGGCCTGGGTCGGCCCCCTGGCCGGCAGCACCGGCGGCGTCCTCCTGGTGGTGGCCGTCATCCTCTGGCGGGGCAGCAGAAAACCGACCAAGTCCCTTTAGGGCCAAGCCCCACGGACCCGCACATCCCCACCGGACCTCGCGGAAGCGTCAGTCCCCCTCAGCGCCAAAACAAGCCACCGCCGCCTTCGCCACGGCCTCCACCACCGAAACCCCCTTCTCCTTCGACGAGTTGCCGTCGGACAGGACAGCCACCAGATACTCCCGACCGCCCACACTCACCCGCCCCATGCTGTTGATGTCCCACAACCCGGTCGCACTCCGCGGCAACCACCCGTTCTTCAGGGCGAATTCAGAGGCCCCCGTGCCGGACGCGGCCGCAGACACCCCCCAGTCCTGCCCCACGGCGATCTCCCCCATGAGCCCGGCCAGATACGCCCGGGAACCCTCACTCAGCTCCGACTTCTCCCCGAACACCTGCCGCAACAAGGTGAGTTGATCGGCGGCCGTGGTCTGCGTGAGCCCCCACAACGCCCCGTCCCCACCCTCGGTGTCCCGCAGCCCGAACCGCTCGTTCGCGGCCCGCAACCCCTGCGCCTGCCCGATCGCCGTCCACAGGGCGGTCGCCGACGCGTTGTCACTGTTCCGGATCATCGCGGCGGCGTACGTCTTCTCCTGAGCGGTGAGCCCCCGCTCCGCGTCCTGCGCCCGCAACAGCAACGAGGCCAGAATGTCGACCTTCACGATGCTCGCGGTGTCGAACGCCCCGTCCCCGTACACCGCGCTCTCACCGGACGACACCTCCAGCACCGCCACCGACACCGCCGCCCCGTCCTCGACGGCCACGGCCTTCACCGCCTCGGCGAGCAGCGCGTCCCGGTCCACCGCGGGACTGGGCCTGGTCCTGGAACTGGCCGCCGCCGTGGGCACCGCCGAAGATTCCACCGTCGCCTCCATCGCCGTGGTCGCACCCGACGAAGCCTCCGCCCCGCGGGACACCGAGGACGATACGAGCCCCTCGCCATCGTGCGCCTGCGCCTTCACGTACAGGGTTCCCGAGGACGTGGCGCCCACGAGCACGACGGAGGCGACCGAGGCGTACAGGAGAGACCTGCGTCGGGACGGACGGCCACTGCACAGACGAGCCCGGTGGGGGAACATGCCGCGATCGTGGGCCCCGGCACTGTGCGCCCGGTTAGACGGATGTTAGAAGCGTGTCAGCGATCCCTGAGAAACCCGTGAACCCCGTGAACGACGGGTTACCGAGCGTCGCAAACCGCACGATCGGCCCACCGGACGGGCCGACGTTCCCCACCGGAGGGATCATCCCCGCCCACCGATAGGCTCGGTGCCCGTGGCGAACAAGAACATCCCCGACCCCGGCTTCTCCGACGACGACGGCTCCGCCGACCCCCGGCTGAGCGAGGCGCTCACGGCCTGGGCCGAGGACCGGTCGGCGCACGGCCCCGTCCTCGCCGCGCTCAAGGGGGCCCGGCTCCTCGTCCCGGTCGTCGCCGTGCTCGGTGAGGTCGAGGAGGACGAGAACGGGCTGCGCCGCGAGAAGACCAGCGACATGGCCGTCCCCACCCTCAAGGCCGGCAACAGGACGGCCCTGCCCGCCTTCACGTCCACCGAGTCGCTGGCCCGCTGGGACCCCGAGGCCCGCCCCGTCGCCGTACCCCTGCACCAGGCTCTCCAGGCCGCCGCCCACGAGAAGGCCGACACCGTCGTCCTGGACCTGGCGGGCCCCGTCCCGTACGAGCTCACGGGCCCGGCCCTGCTCGCGCTCGCCGAAGGGCGCACCACGACGGACCCGCTGGCCGATCCGGCGGTGGTCGAAGCGGTACGTGCCGCGGTCGCCGACGAGCCGCTGGTGCTCCGCGCCCATCTCGGCCCCGGCCGGGCCGACGGCACCCTCGCCCTCGTACTGGACCCGTCCGCGGCCCCGGCCGAGACCGCCCAGGCCGTCGCCCGCCGCCTCGCCGCGGACGAAACGCTGAGGGCCCGCCTGGTACGCGGCCTCGACCTGGCAATCCTGCCGGCCGAGGCGACGCCACCGGGCGAGCCCCTGTACGTACGCCAGTGACGGACGTACGCCACGGACAGCTGGGCGTACGTCGGAAAAGGGTGGTGACGGGCGGGTCAGCCGAAGACCGGGCCCGTGTACTTCTCGCCCGGGCCCTGGCCCGGCTCGTCCGGGACGAGTGACGCCTCGCGGAACGCCAGCTGCAGCGACTTCAGGCCGTCGCGCAGCGGGGCCGCGTGGAAGGAGCTGATCTCGGTCGCGCTCGCGTCGAGCAGCCCGGCCAGCGCGTGCACCAGCTTGCGTGCCTCGTCGAGGTCCTTGTACTTGTCGCCCTCCTCGGTCAGACCGAGCTTCACGGCGGCGGCGCTCATCAGGTTGACGGCGACCGTCACAAGGACCTCGACCGCGGGGACCTCCGCGATGTCGCGGGTCATGGCGTCGAAGTCGGGGTTCTCAGGAGGGGTCTCACTCATGCCCACACGATAGGCCCCGGCCCGTCGGCCCCCGTCCGCGGGAGCACTGTTCCCCCCTCCGCCTCCCTCCGCGGAACAGCCGGAGAACAGTGCATGCAGGCCGATTCGCACCACCCGGGGGGAGCTGCTAACCTTGTGTAACGACCGGCCGGTCACTCCTGTGCCCGGCCCGCAAGTGGAGGCTCCGATCTCCCACCCGACTGTCCTCCGGGACGGCGGGTCACCCGGTCAGGCGGCCACCATCGTTCCGTACGGACGATGGAGTCGCTGGATATGCGCCCCGTGGGTCACCGCGGCGGTGCTCCGGTCATTCTTGGAGCCACCGCCTGTGTCCTGTCCGGGGCATTTTTCATGCCGCGGCGGTTGGTCCAGTCAAAGAGACGTATGCGAGCTGTTTGCCAGACAGTCCGTGTGGTGCTATCCGAGGAGGATCCATCAGCACCGAGCCCCGCATCAACGACCGGATTCGCGTTCCCGAAGTGCGACTTGTCGGTCCCAGCGGCGAGCAGGTCGGGATTGTTCCGCTTGCCAAAGCCCTGGAGCTTGCGCAGGAGTACGACCTCGACCTGGTCGAGGTGGCTGCGAGCGCGCGTCCCCCGGTCTGCAAGCTCATGGACTACGGGAAGTTCAAGTACGAGTCGGCCATGAAGGCCCGTGAGGCGCGCAAGAACCAGGCGCACACGGTCATCAAGGAAATGAAGCTCCGGCCGAAGATCGACCCGCACGACTACGACACCAAAAAGGGTCACGTCGTCCGGTTCCTCAAGCAGGGCGACAAGGTCAAGATCACGATCATGTTCCGTGGTCGCGAGCAGTCCAGGCCGGAGCTCGGCTACCGACTGCTGCAGCGTCTCGCTTCGGACGTCGAGGACCTCGGGTTCGTCGAGTCCAACCCGAAGCAGGACGGCCGAAACATGATCATGGTTCTCGGTCCGCACAAGAAGAAGACCGAGGCTATGGCCGAGGCCCGTGAGGCTCAGGCGGCACGCAAGGCGGAGGCGAAGGCCAACCCGGGCAAGTCGCAGAACCACACGGGTGACGACATCCCCGACGGGGAGGTCGCCGACGCCGACACGGAGACCGCCGAGGCTCCGGCCGAGGCTTCCGCCGAGGCCTGATCCCGGGGCGAGAGTCCAAGGGGGTTCCCGGACGCGAGTCCGGGGACGTCAACCGATACACATGACGTTCCGTTGTGCCCGGTTTCACGACCGGGCACAGGAGCGCCACTGACGAGGAGAGAACGGCGCTATGCCGAAGAACAAGTCGCACAGCGGTGCCAGCAAGCGCTTCAAGATCACCGGCTCCGGCAAGGTGCTCCGTGAGCGCGCCGGCAAGCGCCACCTGCTCGAGCACAAGTCGTCGCGCGTGACGCGCCGCCTCACCGGCAACGCCGAGATGGCCCCGGGCGACGCCAAGAAGATCAAGAAGCTTCTCGGCAAGTGACGTTCGGGCGCCTCGGCGCCGTACGTCTGGACCGGGACCCAATCGAATTCGGGCCGTGTGACGACCACCACGGCCCCGCTACAAGGAGTTAACAAGTGGCACGCGTCAAGCGCGCAGTAAACGCCCACAAGAAGCGCCGGGCAATCCTCGAGGCGGCCAAGGGCTACCGCGGCCAGCGTTCGCGCCTGTACCGCAAGGCCAAGGAGCAGGTCACCCACTCCCTGGTCTACAACTACAACGACCGCAAGAAGCGCAAGGGCGACTTCCGTCAGCTGTGGATCCAGCGCATCAACGCCGCTGCCCGCCAGAACGGCATGACGTACAACCGCCTCATCCAGGGTCTGAAGGCCGCCAACATCGAGGTGGACCGCAAGATCCTCGCCGAGCTGGCCGTCAACGACGCCAACGCGTTCGCCGCGCTCGTCGAGGTCGCGCAGAAGGCCCTGCCGTCGGACGTCAACGCGCCGAAGGCTGCGTGACGCTGGCGCTGGCCTTGGCCGGACTAGCTTGTGGACCCGCTCGCCTCATGGCTTGCGGGTCCATATGTGTTTGCGCTGCGCTCGAAATGCCCCTGTGAAGCAAAAGGTGAACCCATGCCTGTCGGCCCCGAGCTGATCTCTCCTCGTTCCGCGCGTGTTTCCGCCGCCCGGCGGCTTGCGCGGCGGAACTTCCGGGGGAAGGAGCGGCTGTTCCTCGCGGAGGGGCCGCAGGCCGTGCGGGAGGCCGCCGGGCACCGGGGGGACGGTGGCGAGACGCTGGTCGAGCTGTTCGTGACGCCGGACGCCGCCGAGCGGTACGCCGACATCGTGGGGGAGGCCCGGGACGCCGGAGCCCGGGTGCACCTCGCCGACGAGGACGTGATCGCGGACATCTCGACGACCGTCACCCCGCAGGGACTCGTCGGGATCTGCCGGTTCCTGGACACGCCCTTCGAGGAGATCCTCAAGGCGGAGCCCAGGCTGGTCGCCGTACTCGCGAACGTCCGGGACCCCGGAAACGCCGGCACCGTCCTGCGCTGCGCCGACGCCGCGGGCGCCGACGCCGTCGTCCTCACCGACGCCTCCGTCGACCTCTACAACCCCAAGTCCGTACGGGCGTCGGTCGGTTCGCTGTTCCATCTGCCCGTCGCGGTCGGCGTCCCCGTGGAGCTCGCGGTGCAGGGGCTGAAGGACGCCGGGGTGCGGATCCTCGCCGCCGACGGAGCGGGCGAGGACGACCTCGACGACGAACTGGACAAAGGCACCATGAGCGGGCCCACCGCCTGGGTCTTCGGGAACGAGGCGTGGGGGCTCCCGGAGGAGACGCGTGCGCTGGCGGACGCCGTTGTGCGCGTACCCATTCACGGCAAGGCCGAGAGCTTGAACCTCGCGACGGCGGCCGCCGTATGTCTCTACGCGTCGGCTCGTGCACAGCGTGCCCGCCGTGCTGGTTCCTGAGGGGGTCCGTTCCGTCACTCCCAGCTAGTAGGGTGACGGGCTCGGGGGCCCTGCGCCAGACGAGAGGTGGGGTACGGGGATGAGTGTCGGCACGAGCGGTGCGAAGAGCGCACTGCGGGCACATGACGTGCGGAGCGCGCCCGCGTCCCGGCACGGTGATCTCACCGAGCTCGGCCTCGACCCCGACGAACTGCCCGACGGACTCGTGATCGCCGACGAGCGCGGCCGGGTCATCTGCTTCAACGCCGCCGCCGCCCGCATCACCGCCACGTCCGCCGCCGACGCCCTCGGCCGGCATCTGGAGTGGGCCCTGCCGTTAGAGGACCTCGAAGGCCGCCGCTGGTGGCAGCTGACCGATCCGTACGGCGGCCTGGCGATCCGGGTCGGACAGCCCGAGCGCAATCTGCTGCTCCCCGGGGGCCGGGAGGTCCTGGTCTCGGCACGGTACGTGCGGGTGCGGCCCACCGGCCCGATCCGCCGCGTCGTCGTCTCCCTCCGCGACACCGAGGCCCGCCGCCGCACCGAGCGCAGTCACGCCGAGCTGATCGCCACGGTCGCCCATGAGCTGCGCTCGCCGCTCACCTCCGTGAAGGGCTTCACGGCGACGCTGCTCGCCAAGTGGGAGCGGTTCACGGACGACCAGAAGAAGCTGATGCTGGAGACGGTCGACGCGGACGCCAACCGGGTCACCCGCCTCATCGCCGAGCTCCTCGACATCTCGCGCATCGACTCCGGGCGCCTCGAACTGCGCCGCCAGCCCGTCGACATAGGCGCCGCCGTCGGCCGGCACATCCAGGCGTACGTCGCCTCCGGCCAGTCGGCCGACCGCTTCCTGCTGCGCATCGGCCAGCCCCTGCCCGATCTGTGGGCCGACCCCGACAAGGTCGACCAGGTGCTCAGCAACCTGCTGGAAAATGCGGTGCGCCACGGCGAGGGAACCGTCACCATCGACGTGGAGCCCGCGCCGTCCCTCCGCGAAGGAGAGGACGCCTGCACGTCGGTCACGGTGAGCGACGAAGGCCCCGGCATCCCGGAGGAGTCCATGAACCGCGTCTTCACCCGCTTCTGGCGGGGCAGCAAGCGCGGCGGCACCGGCCTCGGGCTCTACATCGTCAAGGGCATCGTCGAGGCCCACGGCGGCACCATCACGGTCGGCCGCGCCCCCGAGGGCGGCGCACAGTTCCGATTTACGTTGCCCGTGGGCACCCCGGCGTACTTGCAGTAACGCCGAAGCGGCCCCACGGGCGCATTCGCATACCTCACCCCCGTTAGACTCGGCCTTTGGCACCTTTGCGTCCCCTTTTCAGGGACAGGGCGTCCCGCGAGTCGCGACGGGGACCGTTGGCCAACCAATCGGAAGCACGGGAAGAGATGTCGGCACCGAACAAGTCGTACGACCCTGTTGAGGTCGAGGCACTGAAACCGGAAGAGATCGAGCGCATGCGGGACGAGGCGCTCGCCGCCTTCGCCGCCGCCGGTGACCTCGACGCGCTCCAGGAGGCCAAGGTCGCCCACACCGGTGGCGCCTCGCCGCTGGCCCTCGCCAACCGCGAGATCGGCGCCCTGCCCCCGCACGCCAAGGCCGCCGCCGGCAAGCTCGTCGGCATGGCCCGCGGCGCGGTGAACAAGGCGCTCGCCGGCCGCCAGGCCGAACTGGAGGCCGAGCGCGACGCACGCGTGCTGGTCGAGGAGGCCGTGGACGTCACGCTGCCCCACGACCGCGTACCGCCCGGCGCCCGGCACCCGCTGACCACCATGATGGAGCGGGTCGCGGACGTCTTCGTGTCCATGGGATACGAGATCGCCGAGGGCCCCGAGGTCGAGGCGGAGTGGTTCAACTTCGACGCCCTGAACTTCGGCCCCGACCACCCGGCCCGGCAGATGCAGGACACCTTCTTCGTGCAGGGCCCCAAGGGTGCTGACAGCGACGGTGAGTCCGGTGTCGTGCTGCGCACGCACACCTCGCCCGTGCAGGCCCGTGCGCTCCTCGACCGGGAGCCGCCCGTCTACGTCGTGTGCCCCGGCCGCGTCTACCGCACGGACGAGCTGGACGCCACGCACACCCCGGTCTTCCACCAGATCGAGCTGCTCGCCGTCGACGAGGGCCTGACCATGGCCGACCTCAAGGGCACCCTGGACCACATGGTCCAGTCGCTCTTCGGCGCGGACATGAAGACCCGGCTGCGCCCGAACTACTTCCCCTTCACCGAGCCGTCCGCCGAGATGGACATGCTCTGTTACGTCTGCAAGGGCGAGTCCGTCGGCAACCCCGACCGCCCCTGCCGCACCTGTTCCAGCGAGGGCTGGATCGAGCTCGGCGGCTGCGGCATGGTCAACCCGCGCGTGCTGACCGCCTGCGGTGTGGACCCCGAGAAGTACAGCGGATTCGCCTTCGGGTTCGGCATCGAGCGGATGCTGATGTTCCGCCACAACGTCGAAGACATGCGAGACATGGTCGAGGGTGACGTCCGGTTCACCCGGCCGTTCGGGATGGAGATCTGATGCGGGTCCCGCTTTCCTGGCTGCGGGAGTACGTCGACCTCCCCGCCACCGAGACCGGCCGCGATGTGCAGGCCAAGCTCGTGTCCGCCGGTCTGGAGGTCGAGCGGGTCGAGCAGCTCGGCGCCGACCTCAAGGGGCCGCTCGTCGTCGGCCAGGTGCTGACCATCGAGGAGCTGGAGGGCTTCAAGAAGCCCATCCGCTTCTGCACGGTCGACGTCGGCACCGCCAACGGCACCGGTGAGCCGCAGGAGATCGTCTGCGGCGCCCGCAACTTCGCCGTCGGCGACAAGGTCGTCGTGGTCCTGCCCGGCGCCGTGCTGCCCGGCAACTTCGCGATCGCCGCGCGCAAGACGTACGGCCACACCTCGCACGGCATGATCTGCTCCGGCGACGAGCTGGGCATGGGCGACGACGGCAGCGGCGGCATCATCGTCCTGCCGCCCGAGCACGAGGTCGGCACGGACGCCGTCGAGCTGCTCGAACTCGTCGACGAGGTCCTCGACATCGCCGTCACGCCCGACCGCGGCTACGCGCTGTCGATGCGCGGCGTCGCCCGCGAGGCCGCGACCGCCTACGGCCTGCCGCTGCGCGACCCGGCGCTGCTCGACGTACCGGGCCCGAACGCGTTCGGCTACCCCGTGCAGGTCTCCGACCCGCAGGGCTGCGACCGCTTCACCGCGCGCACCGTCACCGGTCTGTCGCCGGAGGCGCGCTCCCCGATCTGGCTGCGGCGCCGCCTCCAGAAGGCGGGCATGCGCCCGATCTCGCTGGCCGTCGACATCACCAACTACGTGATGCTGGAGCTGGGTCAGCCCCTGCACGCGTACGACCGCTCCCGTGTCCAGGGCACGATCGGTGTGCGCCGGGCCGAGCCGGGCGAGAAGCTCACCACCCTCGACGGCACCAAGCGCACGCTGGACGCCGAGGACCTGGTGATCACCGACGACCGCGGGCCGATCGGCCTGGCCGGTGTCATGGGCGGTGCCAACACCGAGATCGACGACACCGAGGGCACCACCACCGAGGTCGTCGTCGAGGCCGCGCACTTCGACCCGATCTCCATCGCGCGCACGGCCCGCCGTCACAAGCTGGCCTCCGAGGCGTCCAAGCGCTTCGAGCGGGGCGTCGACCCGGAGGCCACGTCCGCCGCCGCCCAGCGCACGGTCGACCTGCTGGTCCTCCTCGCGGGCGGCACCGCCGACGGGGGCGTCACCGAGGTCATCGCGCCCTCGGCGCCGCGCACCATCAGCATCCCGGCGAACCACCCGGACAAGGTCGCGGGCGTCGACTACGGCCGCGAGACCGTCGTACGCCGTCTCCAGCAGGTCGGCTGCGACGTCTACGGGCAGGACGAGCTGATCGTCACCGTCCCGTCCTGGCGGCCCGACCTGACGGACCCGAACGACCTGGCCGAAGAGGTCATCCGTCTCGAGGGCTACGAGAACCTGCCCTCGACCCTGCCGAAGCCCCCGGCGGGCCTCGGCCTCACCGGCCGGCAGCGGCTGCACCGCAGGGTCGGCCGCGCGCTGGCCGGCGCCGGCTATGTCGAGGCGCTGAACTACCCGTTCATCGGCGAGCACGTCTTCGACCAGCTCGGCCTGGCCGCCGACGACCCCAAGCGCAGGGTCGTCAAGCTGGTCAACCCGCTCTCCGACGAGGAGCCCGCGCTCCGTACGACGCTGCTGCCGGGCCTCCTCCAGGCCCTGCGCCGCAACGACGGGCGGGGCTCGCACGACCTGGCGCTCTTCGAGACGGGCCTGGTCTTCCACCCGCAGGACGAGCTGCGCGTGGCGGTGCGGCTGCCCGTCGACCGCCGTCCCACGGACGAGGAGATCGCGTCGCTCACCGACGCGCTCCCCGTCCAGCCCCGGCACGCCGCCGTCGTCCTCGCGGGCGCCCGCGAGCAGGCCGGCTGGTGGGGCAAGGGCCGCCCGGCCGACTGGGCCGACGCCGTCGAGTCCGCACGCGCCCTCGCCCGCGAGTCGGGGACCGAACTCCTCGTGCGCCAGGGCCAGTACGGGCCGTGGCACCCGGGCCGCTGCGCCGAGCTCGCCGTCGTCGTCGACGGCGCCGAGCGGGTCATCGGGTACGCGGGCGAGCTGCACCCCCGTGTCCTCAAGGCCCTGGGGCTGCCCGCGCGCGCCTGCGCGATGGAGCTGAACCTGGACGTGCTGGAGCAGGCGAGCGCGGGGCTGCCCAAGGGCCCGCACGTGTCGACCTTCCCGGTCGCCACGCAGGATGTCGCGCTCGTCGTCTCCCGGGACGTTCCGGCGGCCGACGTCGAGGCCGCGCTCCGCGAGGGGGCGGGCGAACTGCTGGAGTCCATCCGGCTGTTCGACGTCTACGAGGGCGAGCAGCTCGGCGAGGGGCGGAAGTCGCTGGCGTACGCGTTGCGCTTCCGCGCGGACGATCGCACGTTGACCGTGGACGAGGCCTCCGCGGCGCGTGACGCCGCCGTTGCCCTCGCGGGTGAGCGTGCCGGGGCTGTTCTTCGGAGCTAGCTCTTTGCAAGTGGTGCCGGGGAACTGCGGGTTGATGGCTTGCTGCGGCTGCGTCGTGGCTTGTCGCGCAGTTCCCCGCGCCCCTTTCAGGGGCCCGTGGCTGGTCGCGCTCCCGCGGCGGAGCCGCGAAATTTCACAGCCCTGTGCCCCTTTCGGGGCGCTGTTCGTGTCACCTCACTCATATGGGTGACAAGTGTGGGCGATCCGGGCCGATCGGGGCAGGCGGTCGACAGAATCGACCCGGCCGAACAGGCCGGTGCCTGCGCTGAACAGGGCCTTAGGGGGGCCATCGGCATGATCCATACCAAGGCTGGGGGTCTCCGTCGGGCCGGTCCCGAGGCGAGCCACCGGACACGATGGCGGAAAACCGTATCCCGGACGCTCGGTCGCACACAGGCCGACAGACTGCGCCGCGCCCGGGCCCGCCGGCCGGGCCGCAGTGAGGCCCGCCGGCTCGGCCGGGATCAGCAACGACTGCGGCGGGTGCTGGAGATGGGGCTGCCCGCCGTGTGGGGCGCGGCGGCGATCACGTACAAACTGGCCTGTCCGCTCGCCCAGCAGAACGGGCTCGGCGCCCGGATCGCCAGCTGCGCCGTCTTCTTCGCCGTCGGCACGGGCCTGATGCTGCACGTCAGACGTGGGCTGCTGCGCGAACTCCGGCAGGTCCGCAAGGTCGCGGGGGCCGCGCAGGGCGCACTCCTTCGCCCGCTGCCGCCGCGCGTCGACGGGCTGAACATCGCGGCGGCGCAGTTCTCCGCCGACCGCGGGGCCAGCGTCGGGGGAGACCTGTACGAGGTGATCGGCACCGAGCACGGTGTGCGGATCGTGATGGGTGACGTCCGTGGGCACGGGCTCGCCGCCCTCGGTACCGTCGCCGCCGTGCTCGGCAGCTTCCGCGAGGCCGTCCACGACGAGGCCGAACTCGCGGGCGTACTGCGGAGGCTGGAGCGCGCCATGGCCCGGCATCTGCGGGAGCGCGCGAGGGCCGAGCACCCCTCGTCCGGGCTCGACCCCGACAACCCGGTCGCCGAGGAGTTCGTCACCGTGCTGCTCCTGGAGATCGGCCCCGACGGCGAGATGCGTGCCCTCAACTGCGGTCACCCGAGGCCGTATCTGCTGCGCCACCACGCGGAACCGGTCGGTGTACGAGGACAGGTGGAGCACCTCGCCGTCGGTGACCCGCTGCCTCCCCTCGGGCTCTTCCCGCTCCCCGCCGAGCTGCCCGTCGTCCGCTGCGGGCCCTTCCTGCCGGGCGAGGCACTGTTCCTGCACACCGACGGTGTCGAGGACGCCCGCGACGGCGCCGGCCGGTTCTTTCCGCTGGGCGCCGCGCTGGCCGAGGCCTCCCGCTCCCAGCCGCTCTCGCCCCAGTCCGTACTCCGCACGGTCTTCACCCAACTGCTGCGCCACGCGGGCGGATTCCCGACGGACGACGTGGCCGTACTGGTCCTGCGCAACGACCGTCAGCAGGGTCGGGCCCCCTTGGGGGCGCGGGGAACCGCGCGACAAGTCACGATGGACCCGCAGCCGACCAACCACCTTTAGTCATCCGGTGCTCGGTCGTCCGGCCCAACCCAGCAGAGCAACCCAGCCGAGCGACCCGGCGGAGCCGTCCGCCCCGCCACGGAGTGTCGGGCAGGCAGCTGGGCGGACGGCGCGAATCGGGCCGCCGCACTGTACGAGGGGGAGCCGGCGGCCCGGCCGGCCTCTTACGAGGCAATTCAGTCAACCGGGTAGCAACTCTCCGCAACAGCGCGCGTACTGCCCGGATTCGGGCACTCCGTTCACACCCCGTGTGAAGACGGAGGCGCTACGTTAAGCAGCACCGTCTGCACCGAGCCACCGGATGGCCTTCATGCAGCCCAACACTCTGCTCGACGCGATCCTCGACGAGGCCGGTGTCTCGCACGCGGGACTCGCGGCCCATGTGAACCAGGCAGGCCGGGCACGTGGCCTCGCACTCCGTTACGAACACACGGCCGTGGCGCGGTGGTTGAAGGGCCAGCGACCGCGCGGCCAGGTACCCGACCTGATCTGCGAGGTACTCGCCGGCCGGCTCCAACGGCCCGTCACACTCGACGACATCGGCCTCGGCGTGCCCGGCGAACCGGCCACCCCGCACGGCACGACGCTCTCGGGATTCGTGGAGCGCGCCACCGCGCTGTGGCGCTCCGACGAGCAGCAGCGCCCGCACATCCTCGGAGCCCCCGCCGTCACGGGCACGCCCGCCGTGATGCCCGTGTGGGAGTGGGAGAACCCGCCCGAGGACGTGGACGTCTCGCGCGGCGGACGGCACCGCGTGAGCATGTCCGACATCGAGATGCTGCGTGCCGCCCGCGCCCACTACGAGCAGATGTACCGCAAGGCCGGTGGCGTGGCGACCCGTACCCGCATCGTCGGTTTCCTCAACTCCGAGACCGCGCCGCTCCTCAGGGGCAGCTACACCGACGCCACCGGCCGCCAGCTGCACCGGGCCACCGGCGGCCTGGTGGCGATCGCGGGCATCTGCGCCTACGACTCCGACGCGCACGGACTGGCCCAGCGGTACTTCCACCAGGCGCTCAGACTCGCGAAGGCCAGCGGGGACAGAGGGCTTGGCGCCTATGTCATCGCGCTCCTCGTCAACCAGGCGCTCTTCATGCGCGAGCACCGGCAGGCGGTCGCCTTCGCGGAGGCCGCGCTGCGTGCCGCGGGACGGCACATCACTCCGGCGCTCGCGTCGGACCTCTACGCGATGCAGGCCAAGGCGTACGCACACCTCGGCGACGGCAGCAGCGCGCTGTCCTGCATCCGGCGTGCCGAGCAGGCCGCTGAGCGCATCCGGCGCGGCTACGAACCGGACGAGACCGGCTATGTCCAACCCGGTCTGGTGAACGTACAGGTGGCGGAGGCCCTCCTGAGCCTCGGCGACCTGTCGGCCGCGCGGGAGCACGCCGCGGCGGCCGTGGACAACCCGGCGCACGACCGGGGCAGGGTGCACCGGCTCGCCATGCTGAGCCAGATCGAACTGCGCCAGGGCAACGCCGACAAGGCGGTGGTCACCGCGGTCGAAATGGCGGAGCGGGCGCGAGGGATGGAGTCCCAGCGGCTGCGCGACAGACTGCGGGCGGTACGCGAACACCTGGTGGCCAACGGCTGCGCGGGCACCTCCGAGGCCGCTGAACTCATCGACGGAGCACTGCGCGTACCGCTCTAGACGTTCCAACCCCACCGCGGGGAGCCCCCGAGCCTCCCCGCGGTGGGCAACTCTGCGCCTACCGCCGCGCTGCGAGCGGCCTGCTGTGAGCCTGCTGTGAGGACGCTCCTGCTGCCATATTGCCATCTACTCGGCGGAAGGTGGCAGAAAAGTGCAGTGGACGAAACTGAACGAACAAACTGTGTACGCAAACCGCTGGTTCAGCGTCAATCTCGCAGATGTCGAGCTGCCGGACGGTCGGCACCTCGATCACTTCTTAATACGGCTGCGGCCCGTCGCCGTGGCCACTGTGGTGAATGAGGCCAATGAGGTGCTGCTGCTGTGGCGGCACCGCTTCATCACCGACAGCTGGGGATGGGAGCTTCCCGCGGGTGTCGTCGAGGACGGCGAGGACATCGCCGTCGCGGCGGCCCGCGAACTGGAGGAGGAGACCGGGTGGCGACCGGGACCCCTGCGCCATCTGATGAGCGTCGAGCCTTCCAACGGGCTCACCGACGCACGGCACCACATCTACTGGGCCGACGAGGGCGCGTACATCGGGCATCCCGTGGACGACTTCGAGTCGGACCGTCGGGAGTGGGTTCCCCTCAAGCTCGTCCCCGACATGGTCGCCCGCGGCGAGGTCCCGGCCGCCAATATGGCAGCCGCACTGCTCCTCCTGCACCATCTGAGGCTCGGGCAGGACGCTCTGCCCTGATCCCCCCCACCGCGTCCTGGGGCCTAGCGGCCCAGAGCCTGATAGACCGCCACGGCGAGTGCGCCCACGGCCGTGACGACCGCTACCGCACGCAGCGGCCAGCGGGTGTGTTCCAGGGTGACGATCCGTGCGCTCAGGTCGTTCACCTCCTTGGCGGTCTGTTCGGCGCGATGGCTGAGCAGAGCCAGGCCGCCCTCGACGCGGGCATGAGCCACATCGAGTTTGCGGCGTAACTCTGCGAGTTCTCCTTGGACCACGGGATGCTCCGGGTCGGCGGTCACGGGTCCGCTCCTTTCCGTAGTCGGCACATCCGCTTCATGCGCACGGAAAGTCAACTCGCCTGGTGGACACGTGGGGAGAGTGTGCGAGGGGCATATGCGAGCCCGCCGCGCACACGGTGTGTGAATGACGCGGGCCCGGCCCCCCGAAGGGAGCCGGGCCCGCGTCGGCCTGAGGTTGTACGGACAGTAGCCAAACCCCGTAAAACGAACCCGCGGGCGACGGACGACCCGCGGGAGCGCTCAGGCGTACGTGTAGAAACCGGAGCCGGACTTACGCCCGAGCCGCCCCGCGTCGACCATCCGCTGAAGCAGCGGCGGAGCGGCGTACAGCGGCTCCTTGTACTCCTCGTACATCGAGTACGCGACAGACGAAACCGTGTCGAGACCGATCAGGTCGGACAGCTTGAGCGGGCCCATCGGATGGGCACACCCGAGCTCCATGCCGTTGTCGATGTCCTCGCGGCTCGCCATGCCGGACTCGAACATCCGGATCGCGGAGAGCAGATACGGGATCAGCAGCGCGTTGACCACGAAGCCCGAGCGGTCCTGCGCACGGATCGCGTGCTTGCCGAGGATCTTCTCGACCAGCGACTGCGCCCGGCTGATGGTGCCCTCGGACGTGGTCAGCGCCGGGATCAGCTCGACGAGCTTCTGCACCGGGGCCGGGTTGAAGAAGTGGATGCCGATGACCTGGTCGGGACGCGACGTGGCGACCGCGAGCTTCACCAGCGGGATCGAGGAGGTGTTGGAGGCGAGGATCGCGTCCTGCCGGGTCACCACCTGGTCCAGCACCTGGAAGATCTCGGTCTTCACCTGCTCGTTCTCGACGACCGCCTCGATCACCAGATCGCGGTCGGAGAACTCGCCGAGGTCGGTGGTGAAGGAGAGCCGCGCCTGCGTGGCATCGCGCTCCTCCTCGGAGATCTTGCCGCGCTCGGCCGCCTTGGAGAGCGAGTTGTAGAGCCGGGTCCGGCCAATCTCCAACGCCTCACCGGTGGTCTCGGCGACCTTCACATCCAGGCCGGCGCGGGCGCACACCTCGGCGATGCCCGCCCCCATCTGGCCGCAGCCCACCACTCCGACGCGTTCGATGTCGGTCACATCGTCCCTTTCGCTCTCACTCGTCACTGGCCCGACAGGTTCCCGTCCGGTGCCTGTCACCGCCACGCACGTTACTCCGGAACTGCACACGATCGTCCGGCCGGGTCGGGCATGCTGTGCGGTGGAAACGGTCCGTGACCAGGCGGACCCGGAGTGTTTGGAGCGTGCGGCATGGGGCGTATGTCACGTCGGGGATTCGCGACGGCCGCGGCGGTCGGGCTGTCGGGACTCGTGACGGCGGGACTGACGGCGGCGGCGCGGATCTCCGGGGACGACGGGTCCGGTGGGGGCTCCGGAGGCGACGACTCCCGGCCCCGCAAGCGCCGTGCTCCGGGGGACGAGCTGCGCGGCATGTGGGTGGCGACCGTCGCCAACCGCGACTGGCCCTCGAAGCCCGGGCTGACCGCCGCCCAGCAGCGCACCGAACTGCTCGCGCACCTCGACCAGGCGGTGGCGCGCCGGCTGAACGCGGTGATCTTCCAGGTGCGGCCCACGGCCGACGCGCTGTGGCCCTCGCCGTACGAGCCCTGGGCCCAGTGCCTCACCGGCGTCCAGGGCAAGGCCCCCGGCTGGGACCCGCTCGGCACCGCGGTGAAGGAGGCCCACGCGCGCGGCCTGGAACTGCACGCCTGGTTCAACCCGTACCGCATCGCCAACCACACCGACCCGACGAAGCTCGTCGCCTCGCACCCCGCGCGCAAGCACCCCGACTGGGTCGTGCCGTACGGCGGGAAGCTGTACTACAACCCGGGTCTGCCCGAGGTCCGCACCTTCGTCCAGGACGCGATGCTCGACGCGGTGGAGAAGTACGCCGTGGACGCCGTGCACTGGGACGACTACTTCTACCCGTATCCGGTCGCGGGCCAGGTCTTCGACGACGACGACGCGTTCGCCGCGCACGGCGACGACTTCGCCGACCGGGCGGCCTGGCGGCGGGACAACATCGACCGGCTGGTGCTGGAGACGGCCGCCCGGATCAAGAAGGCCCGGCCGGGCACGAAGTTCGGGGTCAGCCCGTTCGGGGTGTGGCGCAACGCCACGACCGACTCACGGGGCTCGGACACCCGGGCCGGCGTGCAGACGTACGACGACCTGCACGCCGACACCAGGAAGTGGGTCCGGCAGGGCTGGATCGACTACATCGTCCCGCAGCTCTACTGGAACATCGGCTTCGCCGCCGCGGACTACGCGAAGCTGGTCCCCTGGTGGGCCGAGACCGCGCGCGGCAGCAGCACGAAGCTGTACGTCGGTGAGGCGCTCTACAAGGCCGGTGACCCCGCGCAGCCCGCGGCCTGGCAGGACGTGGCCGAGCTGTCCCGCCACCTCACCCTGGCGCGGAACCATCCCGAGGTACGCGGGCACGTCTTCTTCTCCGCCAGGGAAGTGGCGGCCGACAGCATCGGGGCCATGGCACGCGTGGTCGCCGACCACTACAAGCAGCCGGCGAAGCCCGCGCGCAGGGCCTAGTGGTTGGTGGCGGTGTCGTCGTGGTGCTGGACCACGCAGTCGGGGCCGGGTGACATGAGGGTCTCGTGGCCGTCCTCGAAGCGGACCCGGTAAGGGGGGCTGCCCTTCTGCCCGAGTACCTCGACGACTTCCGCGACCTTGTCGTGCTGTCCGACGATCCGGCCGTGCATCAGCAGTTGGTCGCCTACGGTTGCTTGCATCGGTAGGGCCTCCTCGTTCCGCACGGGAGTAGCGGTTGGTGGCCGTAATTCTACGGCGCGTGACGCCGGTTGATACCGGCTCGTACGGGCCGGTCAACCCCGGGCCCGTTGGGTGACGGCGATGCAGACGAGTACGGCCGCGGCCGTCAGCGGTGCGGCGGGTGTCAGGTGCTCGCCCAGGAGCAGTACCGACCACACCAGTGTGAGCAGCGGCTGGGCCAACTGCAACTGGCTGGCCTTCGGGATGCCGATCGCCGCCATGCCGCGGTACCAGACGACCAGGCCGACGAACTGGGAGCCCGCCGCGACCCACAGCAGCCCGGTCACGCTGTGCGCGGTCAGCTGTACGGGCTCGTACGACAGCGCGATCGCGGCGACGGGCACCGTCACCGGCAGGCACAGGACCAGGGCCCAGCCGATGACCTGCCAGCCCGGCATCACGCGGGCCAGCCGGCCGCCCTCCGTGTATCCCGCCGCGCAGACCAGCAGCGCCGCGAAGAGATAGGCGTCCGCGCTGGTCAGCGCGCCGCCGCTCTGCTGCACGGTGAACGCGATCACCACGGCCGCGCCCGCGGACGCCGCGACCCAGAAGGTGCGCGAGGGGCGGGTGCCGACGCGCAGGGCCGAGAACAGGGCCGTCGTGAGGGGGAGCAGCCCGACGACGACCGCGGCGTGTGCTGTGGTCGACGTCTGCAGGGCGAGGGTCGTCAGCAGCGGGAAGCCGAGCACGACTCCGGCGGCGACGACGGCCAGGCCCACCCAGTGACGGCGGCCGGGGAACGGCACCCGCAGGGCGAGCAGGCAGCCGCCCGCGATGACGGCCGCCAGGACGGTCCGTACGGCGACGAGTGACCAGGGGCCGAACCCCTCGAGACCCCAGGCGGTGGCCGGGAAGGTGAGGGAGAACGCGGTGACGCCGAGGGCGGCCTGGAGAGTGCCGGCCCTCGCGGCGGAGCCCCGGCCCGTGGCGGGCCGATCGGATCCGGGGGCGACGGGCACCGCTATCGCGGTCTGCGCAGTAGCGCTATCCTGTGCTCTCATGCAAGAGCGTAGCAGTGTCGGTGATCTGGCGAATCAGCTGAAGAGTGAGCTGAACCGCTACTCTCCAGGTGGAAAGCTGCCGTCGAGCCGGGCCCTCGTCGAGCGGTTCCGGGTGAGCCCCGTGACCGTGTCCCGGGCGCTGGCCCAGCTGGCCGCCGAGGGGCTGGTGGTCACCCGGCCCGGAGCCGGCGCGTTCCGGGCCGCGCCGCGCGATGCCGGGCCGACCGTGGGGGACACCTCCTGGCAGGAGGTCGCGCTGAGCGCCGACTCCGCCGCCGAACTCGTACCGCGCACGGTCGACGCCTCAGCGGTGGTCGCCACGCTCGCCGCCCCGCCGCCGGGAGTCGTCGAGTTCAACGGCGGCTATCTGCACCCCTCGCTCCAGCCGGAGCGGGCGATGGCCGCCGCCCTGTCCCGGGCCGGCCGCCGCCCCGGCGCCTGGGGGCGTCCGCCCGTGGACGGGCTCCCGGAGCTGCGCGAGTGGTTCGCGCGGGGCATCGGAGGTGCCGTCACCGCCGCCGAGGTGCTCATCACGGCGGGCGGCCAGTCCGGGCTGACCACCGCACTGCGGGCGCTCGCCCCGCCCGGCGCCCCGGTCCTCGTCGAGTCGCCCACCTACCCCGGCATGCTGGCGATCGCCCGCGCCGCCGGCCTCAGGCCCGTGCCGGTGCCCGTGGACCGGGACGGTGTGAAACCGGCGCTGCTGGCCGACGCGCTGAGGGCGACCGGCGCCCGCGTCTTCGTCTGCCAGCCGCTCTTCCAGAACCCGACCGGCGCGGTGCTCGCCCCCGAGCGGCGCGGCGAGGTCCTGCGGATCGCACGCGACGCGGGCGCGTTCGTCATCGAGGACGACTTCGTACGCCGACTCGTGCACGAGGACTCGGGGCCGCTGCCGCGTCCGCTGGCCTCGGAGGACCCCGACGGGGTCGTCGTGCACGTCTGCTCCCTCACCAAGGCGACCTCGCCGAGCTTCCGCGTGAGCGCGCTGGCCGCGCGCGGCCCCGTACTGGAACGGCTGCGGGCGATCCAGGTCGTCGACACCTTCTTCGTGCCGCGCCCGCTCCAGGAGGCGGCCCTCGAACTCGTCGGCTCGCCCGCCTGGCCACGGCATCTGCGTGCCGTGTCGACCGAGCTGAGGAACCGCCGCGACACGATGACCGCCGCACTCCGTCTGAACCTCCCCGAACTCGCCCTGCCGCACATCCCGTCCGGCGGCTACCACCTGTGGCTCCGCCTCCCCGACGGCACGGAGGAACAGGCCCTGTTCACCGCCGCGCTCCGCTCGGGCGTCGCCGTCACCCCGGGCCGCCCCTACTTCAGCGCCGAACCCCCGGCCGCCCACCTCCGGCTGAGCTTCGCGGCGGTGGCAGGGACGGCGGAGATCGCAGAGGGCGTACGGAGACTGCGGGCGGCCTGTGACGAGGTGCTCCGGGCCTGAGCCGGGCCCGGCTCAAGCCCGCCTCGGACCCGGCTCAGGCCCGGCGATCCGATGGCGCCGGGTCTTCGGTGATCCACCGTGCGTGAGCATTCCGTAAGCGCTGCGGATCACCTCTTGACCTGCGGAGTCCCGCACTCCACGATCGCCGCATGCATGTTCGGGTCACGCTGGTCGCCGCCGCCCGCAGTTCCTCGCTGCTCGCCGAGCGTTTCGACGACGACCGGCCGCTGGACCAGGCCGGCTGGGGCGAGGTGCAACGCGTCGCGCACATGCTGGTGCCGCTGGCGGTGGCCGAGCTGCGGTACTGCTCGCCGACTCCGCGCAGCCGGGCCACCGGTGACGCGCTGGGCCTCGCGCCGCTGGCCCAGCCGGCCCTGCGGGACTGCGACATGGGGCGCTGGCGCGGGCTGACCCTCGGCGAGGCGATGGCCCGCGAACCCGAGGCCGTGGACGCCTGGCTCGCCGACCCGTACTCCGCGGCGCACGGCGGGGAATCGCTGGTGGAGTTCATCCAGCGGGTGGGCAGCTGGCTCGACACCCGCCCTGCCGACGACGGGGGACGCATCGTCGCGGTGGCCGAGCCCGCCGTCGTACGGGCCGCGCTCGTCTACTCCCTGAAGGCGCACCCGTCGGCGTACTGGAACCTCGACGTCCGCCCCTTGTCGACGGCCACGCTCACCGGGCGGGCCGGGCGCTGGAACCTCCGCTTCGAGGCGCAGTCCGAACGTCTCTAGTCCTGCCCGGGCCCTTGCTCCGAGTCCCGCGTGTAGTCCGTCGTGAGGAGCAGGTCCTTGGCGGGGCCGCCCACCCGCCACACCGTCCGCCAGTGGTCCGCGTCCTGGACGGTGAACTCGCCCCGGTAGAGGTCCGCCGCGCACGGATGGTCGGTGACGTGGTGCCCGGAGGTCAGGTCCAGGTCGTGGAAGGGACGGCCGTCGGCGAACCGTACGTCGGCCCGGCCGGCTCCGTCGCCGTCCGCCAGGAACCGCAGGGTGCGCTCGGCGGGGCGGGCCACGTCCTGCCACACGAAGGTGCCGGACTCGTGGTGGAGCAGCCCCTTCTCGTCGTCGAGCGGCTCGAACACCGTCACCCCGCTGAACGAGCCCCGGGCCCCGCTCGCGAGATCCCGCACGGAACGCTCCACGTGCCAACTGCCCGCCAGATACGCCAACACATCGGTCACCGGCCAGTATTCGGACATCCCCTCCGCCTCCCCGGCCTCTCCTGCGCAATCCATTGACGTGCTCCTGCCCTCTACCTATCTTGCCGTTCGAAGTATTGATCAGCGTCCGATATCTCGAACGAACTCTGTTTGCTGACCTCGCTTGCTGACCCCCTCTAGAGCCGCGGAGGATCCATGTCACGCACCCGCACCCGCTGGAGACTCTCCCTCACGGCCACCGCACTGCTGGCCGCGTCCTTCCTCGTCCCGGCCCCGGTGAACGCCGCCGAGGACGTCACCGCCGAGGACACCACCGACTACGCGATCACCGTCGACCCGAGGACCGCGGGCGCGAAGATCGACGACACGATGTACGGCGTCTTCTTCGAGGACATCAACCGGGCCGCGGACGGCGGCCTGTACGCGGAGCTCGTGCAGAACCGGTCCTTCGAGTACTCGACGGCCGACAACCGCTCGTACACGCCGCTCACCTCCTGGTCGACCACCGGCACCGCGAAGACCGCGGACGACGACGGCCGACTGAATGCCCGCAACCGCACGTACCTCGCCCTGGACGGCGGCTCGTCCGTCACCAATTCCGGCTACAACACCGGTATTTCGGTCGAGAAGGGCAAGGTCTACGACTTTTCGGTGTGGGCTCGTGCGGAGGAGAGATCGGCTCTCACGGTCACCCTCCAGGACGCCGACGGTGAACTCGCCGAGGCCAGGCGCGTGACCGCCCGCGGCGGCTGGGCGAAGTACACGGCACGCTTCACCGCGACCCGCACCAGCGCCACCGGCCGGCTCACCGTGGCCACCGGCAGCCCGGTCGCGCTCGACATGATCTCGCTCATCCCGCGCGACACGTACAAGGACCACGGTCTGCGCAAGGACCTCGCCCAGAAGATCGCCGCCTTGGACCCCGCCTTCGTCCGCTTCCCGGGCGGCTGCCTCGTCAACACGGGTTCCATGCAGGACTACAGCGAGGCCTCCAACTGGGAGCGCAAGCGCTCGTACCAGTGGAAGGACACCGTCGGACCCGTCGAGCAGCGCCCGACGAACGCCAACTTCTGGGGCTACAACCAGAGTTACGGGCTCGGCTACCACGAGTACTTCCAGTTCTCCGAGGACATCGGAGCGATGCCGCTGCCCGTGGTGCCCGCGCTCGTCACCGGCTGCGGCCAGAACAGGGCCGTCGACGACGAGGCGCTCCTCCAGCGGCACATCCAGGACACCCTGGACCTCATCGAGTACGCCAACGGTCCCGTGACCAGCGAGTGGGGCAGGAAGCGGGCGAAGGCGGGCCACCCGAAGCCCTTCCACCTCACGCATCTCGCGGTCGGCAACGAGGAGAACCTGCCGAACGAGTACTTCGAGCGCTTCAAGAAGTTCCGCGCGGCCATCGAGGCGAAGTACCCGGACATCACCGTCGTCTCCAACTCCGGCCCGGACGACAGCGGTTCGACCTTCGACACGGCCTGGAAGCTCAACCGGGAAGCGAACGTCGACATGGTCGACGAGCACTACTACAACAGCCCGCAGTGGTTCCTCCAGAACAACGACCGCTACGACTCGTACGACAGGAAGGGGCCCAAGGTCTTCCTCGGCGAGTACGCCTCGCAGGGCAACACCTTCAAGAACGCCCTCTCCGAAGCCGCGTTCATGACCGGCCTCGAACGCAACGCGGACATCGTGAAGCTCGCCTCGTACGCCCCGCTGCTCGCCAACGAGGACTACGTGCAGTGGCGGCCCGACCTGATCTGGTTCAACAACCACGCGTCCTGGAACTCGGCCAACTACGAGGTCCAGAAGCTCTTCATGCGCAACGTCGGCGACCGGGTCGTGCCCTCGACCGCCACCGGCACACCCTCGCTGAGCGGGCCCATCACGGGCGCGGTCGGCCTGTCGACGTGGGCGACGACCGCCGCGTACGACGATGTGAAGGTGACCGGCGCGGACGGTTCGGCGCTGCTCAGCGACGACTTCTCCGGTGACGCCTCCAAGTGGACCCCCACGGGCGGCGGCAGTTGGAGCGTCCAGGACGGGCAGTACGTGCAGAGCGACGTGGCGGCCGAGAACACCATGGTCTCCGCGGGCGACCCGGCCTGGCACGACTACGACGTGCATGTGAAGGCCACCAAGAAGTCCGGCAAGGAGGGCTTCCTCGTCGCCTTCGGCGTCAAGGACACCGGGAACTACTACTGGTGGAACCTGGGCGGCTGGAACAACACCCAGTCCGCCGTCGAACAGGCCGTGGACGGCGGCAAGTCGACGCTCGTCTCCAAGGCCGGGTCCATCGAGACGGGCCGCGCCTACGACATCGACATCAAGGTGCGCGGCCGGCAGGTGACCCTCCTCCTCGACGGCAAGGAGTGGGGCAGCTTCACCGACGACAAGCCGGCCGAGCCGTTCCGGCAGGTGGTCACCAAGGACAAGAGGACCGGTGACCTGATCGTCAAGGTGGTCAACGCCCAGGCGGCGGACGCCCGTACGGCGATCGACCTCGGTGGCGCGAAGGTCCGCCCGAAGGCCGCGGTGACCACACTGGCCGCCGCGCCCGACGCCGTGAACACCGAGACGGAGGCGCCCGTCGCACCGGTCACGTCCACGTTCTCCGGAGTGGCCGACAGGTTCACGTACACCTTCCCGGCGAACTCGGTCACCTTCCTGCGGATCAGGAAGGGGTGAACCGGCGGGCGGCTCAGGTGCCGAAGTACGCCTGGGCCGCCCGTACTCCCTCCGCCAACTGCTCCACTTCCTCAAGGGTGTTGTAGACGTAGAAGGTCGCCCGGGTGGTGGCCGGGACGCCGTAGCGGCGGACGATGGGGCGGGCGCAGTGGTGGCCCGTGCGGACCGCGACGCCGCGGTCGTCGAGGACCTGGCCGACATCATGCGGATGGATGCCGTCGACGGCGAAGGAGACCGCCGAGCCGCGCTCTTCGATGCCGCGCGGGCCGATGACGCGCACGCCCGGGATCTCCTGGAGGAGTTGAAGGGCCCGCGCGGTGAGGACGTCCTCGTGTGCGGCGACCTCGTCCATGCCGAGAGCCCTCAAGTAGTCGACGGCCGCGGCCAGTCCGACCGCCTGCGGGGCCATCGGGACGCCCGCCTCGAACCGCTGGGGTGGCGGCAGGAACGTCGCACGGTCCATCTCGACGACCTCGATCATCGAGCCGCCGGTGAGGAACGGCGGGAGATCCGCGAGGAGTTCGCGTCGGCCCCACAGCACGCCGACACCGTTCGGGCCGAGCATCTTGTGCCCGGAGAAGGCGAGGAAGTCGGCTCCCAACTCCCTTACATCCACGGGGCGATGGGGCACGGACTGGGCGCCGTCGACCACCACCAGCGCCCCGACGGCGTGCGCGCGGTCGGCGATCAGCCGTACCGGATTGAGAGTGCCGAGGACGTTCGACTGATGGGTGAGGGCGACGACCTTCGTCCGCTCGTCGAGGAGTTCGTCGATACGGGACAGATCGAGGCGGCCCTCGTCCGTGAGCCCGAACCAGTCCAGGGTCGCGCCGGTGCGCTCCGCGAGCTGCTGCCAGGGGACGAGGTTCGCGTGGTGCTCCATCTCCGTGACCACGATCCGGTCGCCCGGGCCGAGCCGGTGTGCGTTGCCCAGCCCGTACGCGACGAGGTTGATGCCCTCCGTGGCGTTCTTGGTGAACACGACCTCGTCCTCGTCGGCACCGACGAAGTCCGCGATCGTGCGCCGCGCGCTCTCGTACGCCTCCGTCGCCTCGCCGGCCAGCTGGTGGGCGCCGCGGTGCACGGCGGCGTTGTGCCGGAGGTAGAAGTCCCGTTCGGCGTCCAGGACCTGGAGCGGTTTCTGCGTGGTGGCCCCGGAGTCGAGGTAGACGAGCCGGGCACCGCTGTCCACCGTCCGTCCGAGGATCGGAAAGTCCTTGCGGAGCGCGTCCACATCGAGGGCCACGGCGATTCACCTCTCACGGTTTCTTGGGTCGTTCAGCGTGAGGAACGCTAGGCATTCTCACGGAGAATCGCAAGCGTTAACATGAGGCCGTGGATCACGAGGCCCCTCACTACCTGCACCACCTACAGGTCCCCGGCGAGGAGCGGTTCGTCTCGCTCGCCCTGGTCAACACGCGTTTTGCGCTGAGTCACGGCCCGGTCGACCTGCTCGACGGCACCGAGGCCGCGCACCTGTGGCTCGTACGGCACGAGCTGCTGCCGGACCGGGTGGCGCTGAACGGGCGGCAGGCGGGCAGACTCCTCGGGCTGCGGGAGGCGTCGCGCGCCCTGTTCGAGGCGCGAGCCGCCGGCGCCGTACCGCCCGGGGAGAGCCTCGACACCCTCAACTCCGCTCTGGGGGCGGCCCCTTCGACCCCACGGCTCGCCTGGACGTCCGACGGGCCGCACCGCGCCGACGAGCCCGACACCGGCAACCCGGCCGCGGCCGCGCTCTCCCTCCTCGCCGAGGACGCCACGGAGCTCCTCACCGGCGCCGAGGCCGAGCAGCTCACGGAATGCGCCGCCCAGGGCTGTGCCCGCTGGTTCCTGCGCTCCCACGGGGCCCGCCGCTGGTGCACGACGAAGTGCGGCAACCGGGTACGGGCCGCGAGGGCGTACGCGGCGCGGAAGGGGCGGTGACGGGGGGCAGGGGCGGGGGCTTATGCGTGCTGGGGTGCCGGGTGCCGGGGTGTCGCCAGGGCTCCGCGTCAGGGCAGGGCGAGGACGCAGAACTCGTGGCCCTCCGGGTCGGTCAGGCACGTCCATGGGACGTCGCCCTGGCCGAGGTCGAGGTCGGCGGCGCCGAGGGCCCGCAGCCGGTCCACTTCCGCCTCTTTGTCGTCACCGGGGTACGGCAGCAGGTCGAGATGAATGCGGTCCGGCACGGTCTTCACGTCGGGCGTGCGGAGAAACTCGAGATACGGGCCGCCACTCTTGGCGGAGCGCAACGACGCGTGATCGTCGGTCACCTCGTGCACCGTCCAGTCCATCGCCTCGCCCCAGAACCGGCCCATGGCCCGCGGATCCACGCAGTCGACGACCACCGCGGCGATCGGCCCGGTGTCCCGGTAGATCTCCCGGGGCTCCAGCACGCAGAACTCGTTGCCCTCGGGGTCGGCGAGAACCGTCCACGGCACGTCTCGCTGACCCACGTCGACAGGCGTCGCACCGAGAGCCCTCAGGCGCGTGATCAGCTCCGTCTGATGGGCCGCGGAGGTGGTGGCGAGATCGAGATGCGTACGGTTTTTCGTCGCCGTCTTGGGCTCCGGTACGGGAACGACGTCGATACAGACGGCGACCGGGTGCGGCCAGACGAGTTTGCCGTCGGGGCCATCGTCGGGTCCGACGTAGGTGGTCACGCCGGGGCTGAAGACGCTCCAGCCGAGCGCCTCCGCCCAGAACCGGCCGACCGCCGAGCCGTCGAGTGCCTTGATGTTCACCTGAACAGGTCGCAGCGCCATGCCGACGATCCTATGCATCCACTCCGCGACGACATCCGCAGGTGGCGGCCCCTGTCCGGCGCCACGCTCCTGAGATTGCATAAACGTGCAGCGAAACGTATAGTCATGCCATCCAAGAGGAGGGTTCCATGGCGGTACGTGCGGCAGTGGCCGGAGCGAGTGGGTACGCGGGCGGGGAACTGCTGCGTCTGCTCCTGGCGCACCCCGAGATCGAGATCGGCGCTCTGACCGGAAACTCCAACGCGGGGCAACGGCTCGGTGCGCTGCAACCGCATCTGCTGCCGCTCGCCGACCACGTGCTTCAGGAGACCACACCCGAGGTCCTCGCGGGGCACGATGTCGTCTTTCTCGCGTTGCCCCACGGCCAGTCCGCCGCCGTCGCCGAGAAACTCGGGCCTGACGTACTGGTCGTCGACATGGGGGCCGACTTCCGGCTGAAGGACGCGGCCGACTGGGAGCGGTTCTACGGCTCGGAGCACGCCGGGACCTGGCCCTACGGCCTCCCCGAACTGCCGGGTGCCCGCGCTGCGCTGGAGGGGTCCAAGCGCATCGCGGTGCCCGGTTGCTACCCGACGGCCGCCTCGCTGGCGCTCTTCCCGGCATACGGCGCTGGTCTCGCCGAGCCAGAGGCCGTGATCGTCGCCGCCTCCGGGACCTCCGGGGCGGGCAAGGCGCCCAAGGCTCATCTGCTGGGCAGCGAGGTCATGGGGTCCATGTCCCCGTACGGCGTCGGCGGCGTCCACCGGCACACCCCCGAGATGATCCAGAACCTCGGCGCGGCAGCCGGCGAGCCCGTCACCGTCTCCTTCACTCCGACCCTCGCGCCGATGCCCCGCGGCATCCTCGCCACCTGCACGGCGAAGGCCCGCGAGGGCGTCACCGCCGAGTCCGTACGGGCCGCGTACGAGAAGGCCTACGCCGACGAACCGTTCGTGCACCTGCTGCCCGAGGGCCAGTGGCCCGCGACCGCGTCCGTCTACGGTTCCAACGCCGTTCAGGTGCAGGTCGCGTTCGACGCGGCCGCGCACCGGATCATCGCGATCAGCGCCATCGACAACCTCACCAAGGGCACCGCGGGCGGTGCCGTCCAGAGCATGAACATCGCCCTCGGGCTCGCCGAGGAGACTAGTCTTTCCACGATCGGAGTCGCACCGTGAGCGTCACCGCTGCCAAGGGGTTCACCGCCTCCGGCATCGCCGCCGGAATCAAGGAGAACGGCAACCCGGACCTCGCCCTCGTGGTCAACAACGGGCCCAAACTCGCCGCGGCGGGCGTCTTCACCTCCAACCGCGTGAAGGCCGCGCCGGTGCTCTGGTCCGAGCAGGTGCTGAAGGGCGGACTGGTCTCCGCCGTGGTCCTCAACTCCGGTGGTGCCAACGCCTGTACGGGTCCCAAGGGCTTCCAGGACACGCACGCGACGGCCGAGAAGGTGGCCGAGGTCCTCGGGCAGAACGCCGGCGAGGTCGCCGTCGCGTCGACCGGGCTCATCGGCCTGCTGCTCCCGATGGACAAGCTCCTGCCGGGAGTTGAGCAGGCCGCCGCTCAACTCTCCGAGCACGGCGGCGAGAAGGCCGCCATCGCCATCAAGACCACCGACTCCGTCCACAAGACCTCCGTGGTCACCGGCGACGGCTGGACCGTCGGCGGCATGGCCAAGGGCGCGGGCATGCTCGCCCCCGGCCTCGCCACGATGCTGGTCGTCCTCACCACGGACGCCGACGTCGAGGGCGACGTACTGGACAGGGCCCTGCGCGCCGCCACCCGTACGACCTTCGACCGGGTCGACTCCGACGGCTGCATGTCGACCAACGACACCGTGCTGCTGCTCGCCTCCGGCGCCTCCCAAGTCACCCCGGACGAGGCGGAGTTCGCCGAGGCCGTACGGAAGGTCTGTGACGACCTCGGTCAGCAGCTCATCCGGGACGCCGAGGGCGCGAGCAAGGACATCAAGGTCGAGGTGGTCAACGCGGCGAGCGAGGACGACGCCGTGGAGGTGGGCCGCTCCATCGCCCGCAACAACCTCCTCAAGTGCGCGATCCACGGCGAGGACCCCAACTGGGGCCGCGTACTGTCGGCCATCGGCACGACTCAAGCCGCCTTCGAGCCGGACCAGTTGAACGTCGCCATCAACGGCGTGTGGGTCTGCAAGAACGGCGGCGTCGGCGAGGACCGCGACAAGGTCGACATGCGCTACCGCGAGGTCCACATCGTCGCCGACCTCGCCGCGGGCGCTCAGACCGCCACGATCTGGACCAACGACCTCACCGCCGACTACGTCCACGAGAACAGCGCGTACTCCTCATGAGCACCACCCGCAAGCACACCGCGCTGCCCAAGGCGCAGATCCTCATCGAGGCGCTGCCCTGGCTGACACGGCACAACGGTAAGACGGTCGTCATCAAGTTCGGCGGCAACGCCATGATCGACGATGACCTGAAGGCCGCGTTCGCACAGGACGTCGTGTTCCTGCGCCAGGCCGGGCTCAAGCCCGTCGTCGTGCACGGCGGGGGCCCGCAGATCAGCGCGGCCCTGGACCGGCACGGCATCGTCAGCGAGTTCAAGGCAGGCCTCAGGGTCACCACCGAGGACGCCATGGACGTCGTACGCATGGTGCTCGCCGGACAGGTCCAGCGCGAGCTCGTCGGGCTGCTCAACCAACACGGGCCGCTGGCCGTGGGGTTGACCGGCGAGGACGCGCACACCATCACAGCCACCAAGCACCAGCCCGAGATCGACGGGGAGTTGGTCGACATCGGGCGGGTGGGCGAGATCACCGCGATCGACACGGGCGCGATCGAGGCACTGCTCGCCGACGGCCGGATCCCGGTCGTCTCGTCGATCGCCCGTAGCCAGGACGACGGACATGTCTACAACGTCAATGCTGATACGGCGGCTGCGGCACTCGCTGCGGCGCTGGGCGCCGAAACACTGATGGTCCTCACGGACGTCGAGGGACTCTACGAGGACTGGCCGAACTCCGACGAGGTCATCAGCCGGCTCACCGCGAGGGAGCTGGAGAAGCTGCTGCCCGAACTGGCCAGCGGCATGGTGCCGAAGATGGAGGGCTGTCTGCACGCCGTCCGCAACGGCGTGAACACCGCCCGGGTGATCGACGGCCGGGTCCAGCACTCGATCCTGCTGGAGATCTTCACCGACGAGGGCATCGGCACGATGGTCGTGCCGGACGCGCAGGAGCCGCACGGGCGAGAGCCGCAGGCGCAAGAGCCGAACAGGCATGAGGGGGAAGCCGTATGACCGCCAACGAACAGCTCACCCAGCGATGGCAGGGCGCGCTGATGGACAACTACGGCACCCCGCGGCTGCCCCTCGTCCGCGGTGCGGGCACCAAGCTGTGGGACGCCGACGGCAAGGAGTACCTGGACTTCGTCGGCGGGATCGCGGTCAACGCGCTCGGCCACGCCCACCCGGCGATCGTCGAGGCCGTCAGCCGGCAGATCGCCTCCCTCGGCCATGTCTCCAACCTCTTCGTCGCCGAGCCGCCCGTCGCGCTCGCCGAACGGCTGCTCCAGCTCTTCGGGCGGGACGGCCGGGTCTACTTCTGCAACTCGGGGGCAGAGGCCAACGAGGGCGCCTTCAAGATCGGCCGGCTCACGGGCCGCGGGCACATGGTCGCAACGGACGGCGGTTTCCACGGCCGGACCATGGGCGCGCTCGCGCTGACCGGCCAGCCGGGGAAGCGGGAACCGTTCCTGCCGCTGCCGGGCGACGTCACACATGTGCCGTACGGGGATCCGCAGGCGCTCGCCGCCGCCGTCACCGAGGACACCGCGCTGGTCGTCATCGAGCCGGTCCAGGGCGAGAACGGCGTGGTCGTACCGCCGCCCGGCTATCTCAAGGCGGCCCGTGCCATCACCGCCGCCACCGGCACGCTCCTCGTCCTCGACGAGGTGCAGACGGGTGTCGGCCGGACGGGGCACTGGTTCGAGTACCAGGCCCACGAGGGTGTCTTGCCGGACATCGTCACGCTCGCCAAGGGGCTCGGCGGCGGGCTTCCGCTCGGCGCGACCGTCGCCTTCGGGCGGGCCGCGCAGCTGCTGAAGCCCGGCCACCACGGCACGACCTTCGGCGGCAACCCGGTCGCCTGCGCCGCCGGACTCGCCGTCCTCGACACGGTCGAGGCGGAGGGGCTGCTGGAGAACGTGAAGCGGACGAGCGAGAAGCTGCGGGACGGAATCGAGACGCTCGGCCACCCGCTGATCGACCATGTCCGGGGAGCGGGCCTCCTCCTGGGTATCGTGCTCACCGAGCCGCTCGCGCCCCGTGTGCAACAGACGGCTCAGGACGCCGGTCTCCTGGTGAACGCGCCCGCCCCCGATGTCGTACGGCTGATGCCGCCGCTGAACGTGAGCGACGACGAGGTGGACGTGTTCCTGCGGGCCCTGCCCGGCGTCCTCGACCAGGCCCGAGACGCCGACGTGGACGGAGCATCCTGAGGAATGGGACGACGACGATGAGTCAGGCGCAGGACCACGAGCACGCGGGGCCCGCGGTCCCGCAGACCCGCACCGCACGCCACCGCCGGATCGTGGACATCCTCAACCGGCAACCGGTGCGCTCCCAGAGCCAGTTGGCGAAGCTTCTCGCCGACGACGGGCTGAACGTCACTCAGGCGACGCTCTCCCGGGACCTGGACGAGCTGAACGCGGTGAAGATCCGCAACAACGACGGCGACCTCATCTACGCGGTGCCCAGCGAGGGGGGTTTCCGTACGCCTCGCGCGCCGCTGGGGGAGTCGGCGAAGGAGGAGCGGATGCGGAGGCTGTCCTCGGAGCTGTTGATCTCCGCGGAGGCCTCGGCGAACCTCGTGGTTCTGCGGACTCCTCCGGGGGCTGCGCAGTTCCTCGCCTCGGCGATCGACCAGGCCGAGCTGCACGACATCCTCGGGACGATCGCCGGGGACGACACGTTGCTGCTGATCAGCCGGAACCCCACGGGTGGGCAGGCGTTGGCGGACCACTTGCTGCGGTTGGCTCAGAACCATCATTGAGGTTGCGTGGCGGGTGCGGGTGGGCTGTGGCTGGGTGCGCAGTTCCCCGCGCCCCTAAAAGCCCCAGGTGACCGCGCCCCAAAAACGCCAGCTGGTCGTGCGCTTAAAAACCCCAGTCGGCCGTGCGCCTAAGAGCCCCAGCCAGCCGCGCGCCTGAAACCCCCGGCTGCCCGCCCGCCTGAAAGATGGCTCCCGCTCAGCCCAGCCGGTTGGCCAAGCCCCCCGTGCATCTGACCTCGTCGCCTGCTGTGATGAGGAGGGCTTCTACGTCCGGGAGGGACTCCAGCCAGGTGAGGGCCTGGCGGGAGCCCATGGCGAAGGCGGCTGTGGCCCAGGCGTCGGCCCAGGTGATGCGGGGGCCGACCACCGTTACGGCTACCAGGTCGGTGACCGCGGAGCGGCCGGTGCGTGGGTCCACGATGTGGGTGCCGCGTTCGGCGGATCCGGAGGTGGCGACGGCCAGTTCGTCGACGCCGGCCGCGGAGACCACGGCGGCCAAGCCGCCGGGCCGCAGCGGGTCGGAGACGCCGACCCGCCAGGGCCGGTGCGGCCCCGGCACGCCGTACATCTGCACGTCACCGCCGCCGTTCACGCTGACGCCACTCGCCCCGGCCGCGACGAGATGCCGGGCCACGCGCTCGACGGCCCAGCCCTTCACCATGCCGGTCGGGTCGATGAGACCCGCGTATCTCGTACTGAACCAGCCGTCGCTCAACCGCTCGGCCTCGGCGCACAGTTCGAGCACCTCGGCGACCTCGGGGTCGCACCGGTCGACGGTCAGTTCGCCGCGAGCCAGCCGGGAGATCTGGCTGTCCTCGCGGTAGGTGCTGAACACCTTGTCCACTGCGTGGAGTTGGGCCACGGCCTCCGCCAACGCGGCCTGTACGGCCTCGGGTTCACCACCCCGTACGTCGAAGGAGAAGACCGTGCCCATCACCTCCTCCGCGTGACGCACCGCGAGGGGCGCCTCGGCGGGTTCGGCGGGATCGGCCAGTTCGGCCGGCTCGGTCGGTTCAGCCACCGGCCTGGTCCAGGGCCGACTGCAGGGACTTCTTGTAGCCGCCACTGGTGTACGTGGCACCGGACACGGCGTCGATGTCGGCACTGCCCGCCGCGACCGCGGCCTGGTTGAGCTTGGGCACCGCGTCCCCGCTGATCTGGCTGCTGCGGCCACCGCTGGGCGACTGCACCGCCTCGGCCTTGGTGACCTTCCCGCCGGCGACGGTGATCCGGACCTGCACGGGGCCGTAGTCGGTCTCGACGACCGTGCCCGTGAGGGTCTTCGCCTGAGCGGCACCCCCACCGGTGGACCCACCAGTGGATCCGCCCGTGGACCCGCTCGCGTCGGCCGAGCCGCCGCCAGTGGTACCGCCCGAGCCGCCGCCGGTCGCCGAGGACGAGCCGGCCTTGTCGAGGGCCGACTGCAGGGACTTCTTGTACCCGCCGCTCGTGTAGGTGGCACCCGAGACCGCGTCGATGTCGGCACTGCCCGCCGCGGTCGCCGCCTGGTTGAGCTTGGGCACCGCGTTGGTGCTGACCTCGGTACTGCGCCCGCCGGTGGGGGCCTGCACGGCGGCGGCCGAAGTGATCTTCCCGCCGCTCACGGTGATCCGGACCTGGACATTGCCGTACTCGGTCTTGACGACGTCACCGGTGAGGGTCTGGTCACCTCCGCCCGCGGCCTGCACGCCGCCGGAGCCCTGGGGCGCGACCGACTGCTGACCTTGTGGCGTGCCCTCGGCCGACGCGGCCGCCGGGTCCGAGGAGGGCTTCAGCGTCAGCAGCAGCACGATCCCGGACACCGTGGCGGCACCGGCCAGCACGATTCGTCGCAGGGGGTGGCTCTTCTTCATCGGTGCGGACTCCCGTTCGTCACAGCTCGAAGGACTCGTGGTGGATGCGGCGGGCCGGCACGCCCGCGCCGCGCAGTGCGGTGTACGCGCCCTCGGCGAAGCCGGGAGGCCCGCACAGGAACACGTCGTGCTCGTCGATGTCGGGCAGCTTGCGGCGCAGGGTCTCCGGGTTGATGTCCGGGCGCTCTCCGTCGGGGCTGTTCACGGCGTACATCAGGCGGGCCCCGCGCTCGTCGGCGATCGCGGACAGCTCGTCCCACAGCGCCAGGTCCTGCGTGCTGTTGGCCCGGTACAGCAGGGTGAGGTCGCCGCGCTCGGCGGGCAGCGTCTCGAACAGCGCCCGCATCGGGGTGATCCCCACGCCGCCGGCCATCAGCAGCACCTTGCCGCGGCTGCGCCGGGACGCGGTCATCGCTCCGTACGGGCCCTCGGCCCACACCCGCGTGCCCCGCTTCAGCCCCTTCAGCGCGGTGCTGTGGTCGCCGAGCGCCTTGACCGTGATCCTGAGCAGACCGGGCCTGGGCGCCGCCGACAGCGAGTACGGGTGCGAGCTGAGCCGCATGCCCGGTGCCAGGAACCGCCAGCGGAAGAACTGCCCGGGCTCGGCACCGATGCGGTGCAGCCGCTTCCCGCTGATCAGCACGGAGACGATGCCGGGCGCCTCCTCGACGACCTCCTCGACCCGCATCCGGTGCCGCAGGTTCAGCCGGACCGGCGTGATCACCCGGTACCAGAGCACCAGCGCGGTCACGGTCCCGTACAGCGCGTACCAGGCCGTCGTGGCGGCCGGCTCGACCGCGAAGTCGTTGCCGGTGGACAGCTGGTGCCAGAACGACAGGTACACGGCGACGTACGTGAGCAGGTGGATGTGGTACCAGGTGTCGTACGGGATCCGCTTGCGCAGTCCGCCGACGGAGATCAGGCCGATGAACAGCAGCACGCCGGTGCCGATGGCCGCCTTGCCCATGTCGGGCAGGGTCTTGACCGACTCGATGGTCTGCTCGACGACCCCCGTGTTCGCCTGGAGGGCGTAGCCGTACATCGTCAGACCGATGTGGGCGAGCGTGAGGCAGAGCATGTAACGGCCGCTCATGGCGTGCCAGCGGGCTACCCGGTCGGAGCCGACCCGGCGTTCCAGCGCCGGCACCCGGGCCATCTGCAGCACCACGAGAGCCATCAGATACCCGGCCAGCAGACCGGTGATCCGGCCCGCGTTCAGGATCCGGCCCTTGTCGTCCGCGATGGACGGGGTGTTGCTCCACCACAGCCAGATCACACCCGCCGCGCCCGCCCACACGGCGATCAGCAACGGGATGGCGGGGGAGCGACGTGGGCGAATGCGGCGCATCGTCTGGCGCCGCGCCGCGCGGCCGCCGGCGATCGTGCTCACGGTTCCTCCGTGGGGGACGCTGGGAAGGGGAGTGGCCCCTTGGCCCAGTGGTACGTCCCGGGACGGCGGAGTGTTCAACGGCCCCCGGAGCAAGCCGTGAACTGGTGCGACTCGCGGTAACCCGAGGTGACGCGGGTCTCCTCGGCGGACGGCCGCCCGAAGTCGGAGGCCCCGGTCAGTAGCGGACGATCGAGGTGGGCCCGTCGTCCGTCCCGATGGCGATGTGCGGGCTGCGCGCCGGATCGGCCCAGGTCAGGATGCGTCGCATCGCGTCGTGGGACACGGAGACACAACCGGCCGTCGCGCCACGCCCGTTGACGTGCAGGAAGATCCCCGCGCCGCGCCCCCGCACCGGCCGCTCGTAGTTGAAGCCGACGACGAGCGCGTACGCGTACTGCGTCCGGTACGTGATCAGGTGCTCGGACTCGGCGGCACGGCAGTCGGCGGGGCGTGGCTCGGTCCAGCGGTTGTAGGAGCGGGAGGCGGTGTCCTGGCACCACCAGGAGTCCTGCTTCACCGGGCGGTACTCCGCCCTCGTCCCCTCGGGCGCCGGCTTGATCCCGAAGGCGTACGGCAGGTCGTACAGGCCGGTGGGGGTGGTGTCGGTGCCCTGCTTGCGGGAGTCGCCCTCGACGAGCCCCTTGGCGCCGAAGCGCGCGGGCACGGAACCGGCCTTCACCCAGTGACCGTCCCGCCGGTTCCACCAGGTGACCGTGCCGGTCGTCGAGGAGGTCCGGGAGGCCTGCGCGGTGATGAGCTGGCTGCCGCCGCCCGTGTCCGCCATCCGCTCGGGCAGCGGCGGCGGACCCTCGGCGTCAGCGGCCGTACCGGGGGCACTTGGGGCCAGTACGAAGAGGGACACGGACGCGAGAAGGGCGGCTCCTGGGCGCATGCTCAGACGCTACTGGGAGGCAGGGGCAGCGGCAGCCCGGGTAGGCCATCCAGGCTGGTCTCCACGTGCTCCTTCTTCTCGAAGTACGCGTTCAGCGAGACGTCGTCCTCGCGCGCGAAGCGCTTGGCGTGCAGATCGCGGTCCTCGTCGTACGACATGTTGGGCACCGCGTAGCCGCAGGTGTCCCGGACGAGTTCGGCCGTCACCACGATGACCGCGCGCAGGCCGTGCGGTGTCGGGTCGATGCCCGGGAAGTGCGTGAGGAGTTCCTTGAAGCGCGGGTCGTCGCGGAAGACCGGCTCGCCACGGCCGTGTACGCGGACGATGTTCGGCGGGCCCTGGAAGGCGCACCACATCAGGGTGATCCGGCCGTTCTCGCGGAGGTGGGCGATCGTCTCGGCGTTGCTGCCCGCGAAGTCCAGATAGGCGACGGTGAGTTCGTCGAGAACCGCGAACGAACCGGTGAGGCCCTTGGGCGAGAGGTTGACCGTGCCGTCGCCCGACAGGGGCGCGGTCGCGGTGAAGAAGATGGGCTGCGCCTCGATGAACGTACGCAGGCGGCCGTCTATGCGCTCATAAGTCTTTCCCATGTCTAACGATTATGGGCGCAACTCCTTCGGCTGTCTAAGGAATTGCGCCCATCCGCGTGTGGGGGGTGTGGGGGAGAGGTGCCTGGTCTCCGGGTGGCGTCCGGAGATCCCCGGGGCCCGCGGGCCTTGCGGCCTACGGGCCCCGGAGTCGCCCCGGCCGGCGTGCGGGGCGCCCGTGGGGGGGCGTCGGTGAATCGGTGTTGCTCGTTGCCGGTGGTTACTTGTTGAGCGTGCAGGCGGCGAGGGAGTCGAGGCCCTGGGGCTTGGCGGCGGTGCGGCCGATGGCGGTGGCGATGCGGTTGATGGTCGCTACGCGCTTGTCCTTGAGGGGGCCGACGATGGCGTTCTGGGCGAAGTTGGGGCCGCCCTGGCCCACGGTGTCGACGAGGCGCTTGTTGGCCTCGGCGATCTGGGTGTCGAGCAGAGCCAGGTTGCGGTCGACCTCGGCCTTGGCGGAGGCGGGGATCGCGGGGAGGCTCGGCGCGACCGCGGGGCAGTTCACCGTGCCGGCCGCGTTCGTGTTGCCGGTGTTCCCAGTGTTCCCGGTATTGCCCGTGTTCCCGGTGTTGCCGCCCGCCTGCTGGGTGGGGGACGCGCTCGGCGACGCCGCGGCACCGCCTCCGGCCGCTCCGCCCGCGTTCAGCGTGCAGGGGGCCAGGGAGTCGAGGCCGGTGGGCTTGGCGGCGGTGCGGCCGATGGCGGTGGCGATGCGGTTGATGGTCGCTACGCGCTTGTCCTTGAGCGGGCCGATGATCGCGTTCTGGGCGAAGTTCGCGCCGCCCTGGCCCACGGTGTCGACGAGACGCTTGTTGGCCTCGGCGATCTGGGTGTCGAGCAGAGCCAGGTTGCGGTCGACCTCGGCCTTCGCGGAGGCGGGGATCGCGGGGAGGCTCGGCGCGACCGCGGGGCAGTTCACCGTGCCGGGGGACGCCTTTGTTCTGGCGGCCTGGGTGTTGGTGCTCTTGGACGTTTCCCCGGCCAAGGCCGATCCGGCGATGACCGCTCCGGACAACGCCACCGCGGCCACGCCGCCGATGATGGCCACACGGCGCTTGTTGTACTTCGGGAGAGCCCTGGACATGCGAGTGCCTCACTTGGGTCAGGAGTGGGTTTACAAACGCGGCGCCGGCGTTCGGGCTGAAGTACGGGAAAGCGGTTTCCAGCGTTCAAACGGCGCCGAAAATTCTTTCCGGCACACCCCGAGATTGACGAACCATGCAGAGCACTGCATACTCATGCATGTCAGTGAATGCATTGTGAGGAGAAGCCCGTGACCGAGCGCGTCGTACTCGCCTACTCAGGCGGTCTGGACACCTCCGTCGCCATCGGCTGGATCGCCGAGGAGACGGGCGCCGAGGTCATCGCCGTTGCGGTCGACGTCGGCCAGGGCGGCGAGGACCTGGACGTCATCCGCAAGCGCGCCCTCGCGTGCGGCGCCGTCGAGGCCGAGGTCGCGGACGCGAAGGACGAGTTCGCCGAGGAGTACTGCCTCCCGGCGATCAAGGCCAACGCCCTCTACATGGACCGCTACCCGCTGGTCTCCGCCCTCTCCCGGCCGACGATCGTCAAGCACCTCGTCGCCGCCGCCCACAAGCACGGCGCGGGCATCGTCGCCCACGGCTGCACCGGCAAGGGCAACGACCAGGTGCGGTTCGAGGCCGGCATCCAGGCCCTCGGCCCGGACCTCAAGTGCATCGCCCCGGTCCGCGACTACGCGATGACCAGGGACAAGGCGATCGCCTTCTGCGAGGAGAAGGGCCTCCCGATCGCCACCACCAAGAAGTCCCCGTACTCCATCGACCAGAACGTCTTCGGACGCGCCGTGGAGACGGGCTTCCTGGAGGACATCTGGAACGCCCCGATCGAGGACGTCTACGAGTACACGCAGAACCCGGCGCTGCCGCGCGAGCCCGACGAGGTCGTCGTCACCTTCAAGGCGGGCGTCCCGGTCGCCATCGACGGCAGGCCCGTCAGTGTCCTCCAGGCCATCCAGCAGCTCAACGCCCGTGCGGGCGCCCAGGGCATCGGCCGGATCGACATGGTCGAGGACCGGCTCGTGGGCATCAAGTCCCGCGAGGTGTACGAGGCTCCCGGCGCGATCGCGCTGATCACGGCTCACCAGGAGCTGGAGAACGTCACCGTCGAGCGTGAACTCGCCCGCTACAAGCGGCAGGTCGAGCAGCGCTGGGGCGAGCTCGTCTACGACGGCCTGTGGTTCTCCCCGCTCAAGCGCGCCCTGGACGGCTTCATCAACGAGGCCAACCAGCATGTCTCCGGCGACATCCGGATGACCCTGCACGGCGGCCGTGCCGTCGTCACCGGCCGGAAGTCCGAGGAGTCGCTGTACGACTTCAACCTCGCGACCTACGACTCGGGCGATACGTTCGACCAGTCCAAGGCGCAGGGTTTCATCGACATCTTCGCGCTGTCTTCGAAGATCGCGGCGAAGAGGGATTTGGCGTAGGGGATCCGCGGGCCGGTGCGTAACCTGCGGGTTGTCGTGGGCAGGCCGCGCAGTTCTTCGTGCCCCTACGGGGCGCGTCCCGTACTTAACTGTCTTGAGGAGTACAGCAAGTGAGCAGCAACAGCGGTGATGTACGGCTCTGGGGCGGGCGGTTCGCCGACGGGCCCGCCGAGGCCCTGGCCAAGCTGTCCGCGTCCGTCCACTTCGACTGGCGGCTGGCGCCGTACGACATCGCCGGATCGCGTGCCCACGCACGCGTGCTGCACAAGGCGAACCTCCTCACCGACGACGAGCTGGAGCGCATGCTCGCGGGGCTCGACCGGTTGGAGACCGTCGTCGCGGACGGCTCCTTCGTCGGAACCATCGCCGACGAGGACGTCCACACCGCCCTGGAGCGCGGTCTCCTGGAGCAGCTCGGCCCGGACCTCGGCGGCAAGCTGCGCGCCGGCCGCTCGCGCAACGACCAGGTCGCCACGCTCTTCCGGATGTACCTGCGCGACCACGCCCGGATCATCGGCGGGCTGATCGCCGACCTCCAGGACGCGCTGATCGGGCTCGCCGAGGCGCACCCGGACGTCGCGATGCCGGGTCGTACGCATCTGCAGCACGCCCAGCCCGTACTGTTCGCCCACCACGTACTGGCCCACGCCCAGTCCCTGTCCCGGGACGCCGAACGCCTGCGGCAGTGGGACGAGCGGACGGCCGTGTCGCCGTACGGCTCGGGCGCCCTGGCCGGTTCCTCCCTCGGCCTCGACCCGGAGTCGGTCGCCAAGGACCTCGGCTTCGAGCACGGCAGTGTCGGCAACTCCATCGACGGGACGGCCTCGCGCGACTTCGTCGCCGAGTTCGCCTTCATCACCGCGATGATCGGGGTGAACCTCTCCCGGATCGCCGAGGAGATCATCATCTGGAACACGAAGGAGTTCTCCTTCGTCACCCTCCACGACGCCTTCTCCACCGGCTCGTCGATCATGCCGCAGAAGAAGAACCCGGACATCGCGGAGCTGGCGCGCGGCAAGAGCGGCCGGCTGATCGGCAACCTCACCGGTCTGATGGCGACGCTCAAGGCCCTGCCCCTCGCCTACAACCGCGACCTCCAGGAGGACAAGGAGCCGGTCTTCGACTCCTGCGACCAGCTAGAGGTCCTGCTGCCCGCCTTCACCGGCATGATGGCGACCCTCACCGTCCACCGCGAGCGCATGGAGGAGCTGGCCCCGGCCGGGTTCTCGCTCGCCACGGACATCGCCGAGTGGCTCGTCAAGCAGGGCGTGCCGTTCCGTGTCGCGCACGAGGTCGCGGGGGAGTGCGTGAAGGCCGCGGAGGCCGACGGCATCGAGCTCGACGGCCTCACCGACGAGCAGTTCGCGAAGATCTCCGCCCACCTCACGCCCGAGGTCCGGTCCGTCCTGAACGTCCCGGGCGCCCTGGCCTCCCGCAACGGCCGTGGAGGCACGGCCCCGAGCGCGGTCGCGATCCAGCTGACCGAGGTGAAGCAGAACGTGGCGGCCCAGCACGAGTGGGCGACGGCGAAGGACAAGCGGTAGGGGAAGCGCGCCCTTTCAGGGGGCGCGGGGCTGTGACATCCGCGGCTCCGCCGCTGGGCGCGACAAGCCGCAACGCACCCGCACCCGCCAAGGCGCCGAACGAGCCGAGCTCTCAGGCGCCCTGCCCTCACCGAAGGTCATCGCGGGTTACGTTGGTCGGACAGCCGTACTGGAGCCGACCGAACGGAGCCCGCGATGCCCTTCGCCCGACTGGCCACAGCAACAACCCCCACCTGCCACATCGGACTGGGCCTCGCCGCAGTCGGTCGCCCCGGCTACATCAACCTCGGCCGGGACCACGACCTCGGCGAAGACCGCAGCGTCGAGACGCTGCGCACCCGCACACACGAACTCCTCGACGCCGCCTACGCCCAGGGCGTGCGCTACTTCGACGCCGCCCGCTCGTACGGCCGTTCGGAGGAGTTCCTCGCCGGCTGGCTGAACACGCGGTCCGACATCGGGGACGTCGTCGTCGGCAGCAAGTGGGGCTACACGTATACGGCCGACTGGCGCACCGACGCCGAGGCGCACGAGATCAAGGACCACAGCCTCGCCACGTACGAGAGGCAGCGCGCCGAGAGCGGGGAGTTGCTCGGTGACCGGCTCGACCTCTACCAGATCCACTCGGTGACCCCGGACAGCCCGGCCCTCACCGACAAGGAACTGCACGCCAGGCTGGCCGAGGCTGCGGCGCAGGGCCTGACCGTCGGTTTCTCCACCAGCGGCCCGGCCCAGGCCGACGCGATCCTTACCGCGCTCGCCGTGACGGTCGACGGCGAGCCGCTGTTCCGTACCGTCCAGTCCACCTACAACGTCCTGGAGACCTCCGCGGCCCCCGCACTCGCCGAGGCGCACGACGCCGGGCTCACGGTGATCGTCAAGGAGGGCATGGCCAACGGCCGGCTCGCCGACCCGCACGCGCCGGACGCCGTACGCGCCATCGCCGAAGAGGCCGGCCTCGGCTCCGACGCCGTCGCCCTGGCGCTGGTCCTGCGGCAGCCCTGGGCGGGCGTCGTCCTCTCCGGCGCGGCCACGGCCGTCCAGCTCTCCTCGAACCTGCACGCCGCCGTGGTCGACCTCGACGACGAACAGCAGTCCCGGCTCGACGCGCTGGCCGAGGAGCCGGTGGCGTACTGGGAGCGGCGCGGGCAGCTGCCCTGGCACTGAGCCGTCACGGGTAGAGCCGTAAGGCCGTAAAGAGCCGTAAAGAGCCGTAAAGAGCTGGAAGAACCGGAAGAACCGCTGGTGGTGAGCGCCACGCGCCTCGGGTGAGACATTGATGTCTCATATGGTTTATGGTTGTCTCATGGCCATCGACCGTGACCACGTGCTGCGCAGCGCAGCCGCCCTGCTCACCCGGAAATCCACCGCCACCATGGACGAGGTCGCCAAGGCGGCCGGGATCAGCCGGGCCACGCTGCACCGCCAGTTCGCCGGGCGCGACGCCCTCGTGCGCGCGCTGGAGGATCTCGGCATCCGCGAGTGCGAGGCGGCGCTGGACGCGGCACGGCTCGACGAGGACACCGCCCGGGAAGCCGTACGCCGTCTGGTGGCGGAGATCGAGAGCGCCGCCGGGCTGCTCGCCTTCCTCTACTCCGAGAACCAGCTGTTCGAGGGCGAGGAGCGGCACGAGGGCTGGGCCCGGCTCGACGCGCGGATCGCCGGGGTGTTCCGGCGCGGCCAGGAGAGCGGCGAGTTCCGCATCGACCTCACCCCGGCCTGGCTCACCGAGGCCCTCTACGGGCTCATCGCCTCCGGGGCGTGGGCCGTGGCCGAGGGCCGGGTGGCCGCCAACGACTTCCACCACATGATCGTCGAGCTGCTGCTCGGCGGCGCACTACGGAGAGAGGAATCATGACCAGCACGGTGCGGCCGGCGTTCGCGGAGGAGACGGAGAAGCGTCCGGGCCGCTGGCTCGCGCTCGCCGTCCTCGTCCTCGCCGTGCTGCTGGTGGCCGTCGACGCGACCGTCCTCGGTCTCGCGACCCCCTACATCAGCGAGGACCTCAAGCCCTCCGGTACGCAGCTGTTGTGGATCGGAGACGTCTACTCGTTCGTCATCGCGGGCCTGCTCGTCTCGATGGGCAGCCTCGGCGACCGCATCGGGCGCAAGAAGCTGCTGCTCATCGGCTCGGTCGCGTTCGGTCTCGTATCCGTGCTCAACGCCTATGCGAGCACACCCGAGTTGATGATCGTGGCGCGCGCACTGCTCGGTGTCGCGGGCGCGACCCTGATGCCCGCCACCCTCGCGCTCATCCGCAACCTCTTCCACGACCCGCGCGAACGCAGCCTCGCCCTCGGCATCTGGGGCGCCACCGCCTCGGCCGGCACGGCGGTCGGCCCGGTCGTCGGCGGATTCCTCCTCGAACACTTCTGGTGGGGCTCCGTCTTCCTGATCAATCTCCCCGTGATGGCGGTCCTCGTCCTCGTCGGCGTGAAGCTGCTCCCCGAGTCCCGCAACCCCGAGCCCGGCCCCTGGGACCTGATGAGCGTCGTGCTGTCGCTCATCGGCATGGTCGGCATCGTCTACGGGATCAAGGAGGCCGCCTCGCACGGCCCGAACGTCACGGCCGTCGCCGCCGCACTGCTCGGCGCGGTCGCGCTCTACGGCTTCGTACGACGTCAACTCACGCTGCCCATCCCGCTGTTGGACATGCGGCTGTTCCGCAGCCGCGGCTTCTCCGGGGCCGTGCTCGCCGACCTGCTGACCATCCTCGGCCTGTCCGGGCTGGTCTTCTTCCTCTCGCAGTACCTCCAACTCGTGCAGGGCAGGGGCCCGTTGGAGGCGGGCCTTGCAGAACTGCCCGCCGCGCTGGGCGCGGTGGCGGCCGGTCTGGTCGCGGGTACGGTCGCACGCCGGTACTCGGTGCGTGCCGTCACCGCCGGCGGGCTCGCCGCGATCGGGCTCGCCCTGGGCGCGCTGACCCTGCTCACCGAGTCGACCGGGTATCCGCTGCTCGGCGGGGCCCTGCTGGTCGTCGGCGTGGGCGCGGGCTTCTCCTTCACCGTGACCGCCGACGTCATCCTCTCCAGCGTGCCCAAGGAACAGGCGGGCGCCGCGTCAGCGGTCTCCGAGACGGCGTACGAACTCGGTGCCGCCCTCGGCATCGCCCTGCTCGGTTCCATCGTCACCGGCGTCTACGCCGGGTTCACGGCTCCACCGGGCACACCCCCGGAGGTGGCCGCCGCGGCTCACGAGTCCCTCGGCGGCGCCGTGGAGGCGTCAACGGCCCTGCCCGACGCCGAGCCCCTGCTCACCGCCGCCCGCGCAGCTTTCGTCGACGGCATCGCGCTCGCGGCGGGCCTGGGCGCGGTGGTCCTGCTGGCGGCGTCGGTGGCGGCATGGGTACTGCTGCGGGGCCAGAAGCTGGGGGACGGGGCGGAGCACCCGTAGAGACCCCCGTGTCTCTGTACGGCTGTGGGCGATCGCGCCCCTCAAGGGGCGCGGGGCTGTATCGATTTGCGGCTCCGCCGCGTGGGCGCGACAAGCCACAACGCACCCGTAGCCAACAAGCACCCCCGCCCCCAAACCCGCAGGCAGCGCCCCCCTTTAAGCCCGTTTTCGCCCTCACCTGATGGTCTTGGCTCCGTACCGGACGTCGTCCCACACGGCCGAAGGAGCCACCGACCATGACCCGTCGTATCCGTAACCGAAAGACCCTCGTCGTCGCCGTGCTGGCCACCGCGGCCCTGGCGGCCGGCGGCGTCGCCCTCGCCGCAGACGGCGACGAGGCCCCCCGCGAAACGGTCCGCTTCGTCGTCGAGGAACACGCGGCAGAGGATGGCCCGACCGAGGAGGGCGCGGCCGACAACGGAACCCGCACCTGGACCCGCGAGGACTGCCCCGACAAGGACGGCACCGGCGGCACCCCCTCCGCGGATCCGAGCAACCCAGCGGCAGCACTGTGACCACCGCCGACCCACGCGGTGACGCCACCGACGGGAAGCTCCTCGAAGAGGCGCTCTTCGAGGTCAAGCGGGTGATCGTGGGCCAGGACCGCATGGTGGAACGGATGTTCACCGCGGTCCTGGCCCGGGGCCACTGCCTCCTCCAGGGCGTCCCGGGCGTCGCCAAGACCCTCGCCGCGAAGACCCTCGCGCAGGTGGCCGGCGGACGCTTCGCCCGGCTGCAGTTCACCCCCGACCTCGTCCCGTCCGACATCACCGGCACCCGGATCTACCGCCCTTCCCAGGAGGCGTTCAGCGTCGAACCCGGCCCGGTCGTCGCCAACTTCGTCCTCGCCGACGAGATCAACCGAGCCCCCGCCAAGGTGCAGTCCGCGCTCCTCGAAGTGATGGGCGAGCACCAGGTATCCATCGGCGGCACCACCATCCCCGTCCCCCAGCCGTTCCTCGTACTCGCCACCCAGAACCCCATCGAGTCCGAGGGCGTCTACCAACTCCCCGAAGCCCAGCGCGACCGCTTCCTGCTCAAGGTCGAGGTCGCCGTCCCCAGCGAGTCCGAGGAACTCGCGATCCTCTACCGCATGAGCGTCGACCCGCCCCGGGCGCGCCCCGTCCTCACCCCCGAGCGGCTCATCGCGCTCCAGCGCACCGCCGACGAGGTGTTCGTGCACCACGCGGTCGCCGAATACGCCGTACGACTGGTCGTCTCGACCCGTGAACTCGCGGGCCCCGGCAGCCGGTTGGCGCACGGCGCCGGCCCGCGCGCCACACTGGGCCTGGTCGCCGCCGCCCGCGCGCTCGCCCTGCTGCGCGGCCGTGGTTACGTCCTCCCCGAGGACGTGCACGACCTGGCCCACGAGGTCGTCGCCCACCGGCTCGTGCTGTCCTTCGACGCACTCGCCGACGGCGTCACCGGCGCCGAGATCGTCGACGAGGTACTGGCCGCCGTGGAGCAGCCACGCATCACCCCGCGCCAGGCCGCCACGCGCCCCGAGGGACGAGCAGACGGGCGAACAGAAGGACGCGCAGAGGGCCGCACCGAGGGGGGAACGGAGGGCGAAGCGGCATGAGCGGCATCCCGACCCTCAGCGAACTCACCCCCGAACAGGCCCTGAAACACCTGGAGTTGCTCTTCACCCGCCGCCCCGACGGCCTCCTCCAGGGCGACCACCCCGGCCTCGTCCCCGGACCGGGAACCGAGGTGTCCGAGACCCGGCCGTACGTCATCGGCGACGACGTACGCCGGATGGACTGGAACGCCACCGCGCGCACCACCGTCCCGCACGTCCGCCTCACCCTCGCCGACCGGGAACTGACCACCTGGATCGTGCTCGACGCGTCCGCGAGCATGGACTTCGGCACGGCACGGATGGAGAAACGCGACCTGGCCGTCGGAGCGGCGGCGGCCGTCGCCTTCCTCACCGAACGGGCCGGGAACCGGCTCGGCGCGCAGATCACCGGACCGGCCGGCATCCAGCGGATCCCGCCCCGCACCGGGCGCCACCACCTCCTCACGATCCTGCGGGCCGCCCTGGACCGGCCCCGGGTGGCGGCGGGCGTGTCCGCAGCCGCCCCGCACTCCCTGGCCGACGCCCTGCGCTCGCTGCGCACACTCCCAGGCAGCGGCCTGGTCGCCGTCGTCTCCGACTTCCTGGAGACCGGCTGGGAGCAACCCCTCCGGACGATCGCCCACCGCCACCAGATCCTCGCCGTCGAGACCGTCGACCCCCGTGAACTGGAGCTGCCCGCCGTGGGGTTGCTCAACGTCGTCGACCCCGAGACCGGTGCCAGGCGTGAAATCCCCACCCACTCACGGAAGTTGCGTGAGCGGTACGCCGAAGCGGCCCTGGAGCAGCGGGCGTTGATCAAGGCGTCCATCCGCCGGGCGGGCGCGGCCCACCTCCGGCTGCGTACGGACCGCGACTGGGTGCGCGACGTCGTACGCCATGTCGAGGAGCAGCGGCGCCGGTCGGGAGGCGGTGCCGCGTGAACACGCCCGTCGCCCCGGTGTCCGCCGCTCCGATCCCCGTACCTGCTGCGTCCCTACCCCCGCATCCCCTGGAGGGGGCCATGAGTCCGCTGGAGGTGCCGTGAGTCTTCACTCGCCCGGCTGGCTGCTGCTCCTGGTGCCGCTCGCCCTGCTGATCGGTGCCTATCTGCTCGTGCAGCGCAGGCGCGGCCGGTACGCGGTCCGGTTCACCAACCTGGAACTGCTGGACAAGGTCGCGCCCCGGCGGCCCGGCTGGCGCCGTCACGTTCCGGCGGCTGCCTTCTGCGGCACGCTCGCACTGCTCGTCGTGGGCTTCGCCCGGCCGACCACTGAGGTGCAGGTGCCGCGTGAGCGCGCCACGATCGTGGTGGCGTTCGACGTGTCGGCGTCCATGGAGGCCACCGACGTCGAGCCGACCCGCTTCGAGGCGGCCCAGCGTGCCGCGCTCGACTTCGTCGATCGGCTGCCCGAGCGCTTCAACGCGGGACTCGTACCGTTCAGCGGCTCCGCCACGGTCGCGGTCCCGCCGACCACCGACCGCGGCGCCCTGCGTTCGGCCATCGAACGGCTCACCACCGGCGAGGGCACGGCGATCGGCGAGGCCGTCGTGGCCGCGCGTGACGCCGTCCGCATGCTCGACCGGGAAGCTGAGACCAAGCCGCCGCCCGCGCACATCGTGCTGCTGTCGGACGGCTCCAACACCACGGGCCGGTCCGTCGAGTCCGCGGCCCGGGAGGCGGCCGACGACAAAATCCCGGTCTCGACCATCGCGTACGGCACGGAAAGCGGGACCATTGACCTGCCGTCCGGCGACACGGTGAGCGTCCCGGTCGACGGTCCCGCCCTGCGGGGCCTCGCCTCCAGCACCGGCGGCGACTTCCATGAGGCCGCGACGGGCGAAGAACTCCAGGAGGTGTACGAGGACATCGGCAGCTCGGTGGGGCACCGCACCGAGGAACGAGAGATCTGGCAGTGGTTCGTCGCGGCCGGTCTCCTCACGGCCCTCGCCACCGCGGCCACCTCACTGCTCTGGTTCTCCCGACTCCCCTGATCCGCAACCCCTCCGGCTCCCGGCGCCACGCTCAAGGCTTCCGGCATCCGGCACCACCGGGTTCCGCGCCCGGGCCCCTCGGGTCCAGGGTTCCGCGACCAAGGAGGAACGACCGTGTCGTACGACCGATTCCAGGGCCACCCGGGCCCACCACGTCACCCGGGACCGCCGCGCGACGCGGTCCTCCCTGACCAGCCCGTTCTTCCCGGCCGGCCGGGCCTTCCGGGCGGCACGGGCCTCCCCGGCCGCGCGGGGCCGCCGGCGCACCCCAGCCCGACCCGCCCGCTCGGCCCGTCACGCCCCACCGGGCCACCCCGTCCGCCCGGCCCGCTGGGCCCCAACGGCCCCAGGGCGGAAGGCCATTGGTCCGAGGCGGAGCCCGGCGGCGACCCGAACCGGAGCGGGCAGCCCCACACCCCCTACCCGGGCCTCGGCGAGCCGCGCGGGCCCTCCTTTCTGCCGGGTCGGCCACCCTCGGGATTCGCCCCGGCCGCACCGCCGGAGACGACATACCCGAGCCCGTACGCGACCCCGACCCCGCAGCCCCCTCCGGCCCCGCCTCCTCGGTCTCCGCGCAAGGTCAGCCCCCTCCTGGCCGCAGTCCTCGCCGCCGTCCTCGCGGGCGGGGCCGCTGGATACGCGGCCGGGGCCGTCGGTGACGAGGAGCCCGCCGCGTCGGCGGCCGGGCAGGACGTCACGGGGCTCGAAGCGGTCGCCGCGCGCGTGCTGCCGAGTGTCGTGTCGATCGAGACGGCGGAGGGACAGGGCTCGGGGTTCGTGTTCGACGAGCGCGGCCGGATCCTCACCAACGCGCATGTGGTGGCGGGGAGTTCGGAGGTGTCGATCGAGCTCCAGGACGGGCGTCGGCTCCGTGCGGACGTGCTCGGCGACGACCCCGCCAACGACGTGGCCGTCCTGGAACCGGAGACCGCCCGCGGGCTGCGCGCCGCCGACCTGGCCGCCGGTGCTCAGGCGAAGCCCGGCGTGGGCGACACCGTCCTCGCCATCGGGTCCCCGCTCGGCCTCAGCGGCACCGTCACCTCGGGCATCGTCAGCGCGCTCGACCGGTCCGTACGGCTGGGGGAGGGCGGTGAGCGGCGAAGGGCTCTCCAGACCGACGCGTCGATCAACCCGGGGAACTCCGGCGGTCCGCTCGTCGACGCGGACGGTCGAGTGATCGGCATCAACACGGCCATCGCCACGTTGGACCAGCAGCGGGGCGGTTCGATAGGGATCGGGTTCGCCATTCCGATGGCGGACGCGAGGGCCGCCGCGCGGGCGATCATCGATGGATGAACGGGTCGCGGCCCGGTTCGATCGACAGATGGCGGCACGAGGCGGGTGGGGCAGATGAGACTGCTGGTCGTCGAGGACGAGGAAGACCTCGTCGTCGCGCTCAAGGTCGGGCTGGTGCGGGCCGGTTACGCGGTGGACATCGCGCCCGATGTCGACACGGCCACGGAGAAGCTGGCCGTCAACGACTACGACCTGGTGCTGCTGGACCTCAACCTGCCCGACGGCGACGGCTTCTCGGTCTGCCGTGCCGTACGGGCCACGCCGGGCGGTCCCCGCATCCTGATGCTCACGGCCCGCGACCGTCTCGCCGACCGGGTCCGGGGCCTCGACGAAGGTGCCGACGACTACCTGGTGAAGCCGTTCGCGCTGCCCGAACTCCTGGCCCGGATACGGGCGTTGCTCCGCCGCGAGGACGGCGGAACCGCGGTCGTCGAGGTCGGCGAACTCCGCCTGGACACCGCCCGGTTCGAGGCCTTCCGGGGCGCACGCCCGCTCCAGCTCACGCCCAAGGAGTTCGGCGTCCTGCACTACCTGATGACCCGCCCGGGACGCGTCGTACCGGCCGAGGAACTCCTCGAACACGTCTGGGACGAATACGCCGACCCGTTCACCAACACCGTGCGGGTCACGGTCGGTTCGCTGCGGCGGAAGATCACCGGAGAAGAGGAACCACTCATCGAGACGGTGATCAGGCAGGGGTACCGCCTCAAGGAGACACGATGATCGGCAGGACACGATGATCGGCAGGACACGATGATCGGCGCGCTGCGGATCGTCAGGGCGAGGCTCCGCCTCCCGGCGTTCACCCACACCATCCGCTTCCGCCTCACCGTCCTCTACTCCGGTCTGCTCTTCGTCCTCACCGCACTCGTCCTCGGCGCGACCTATGTCGCCGTCGAGCGCAGCGGCGAGGCGCACCCCGTCAGCAAGCAGTTCTCGGCGTCGAAGTACGTGAACGACGAGTACGTCGGCGAGATCCCGGTGGTGAAGGTCCAGGAGGTCGAGGCCGCCGTCAACTACGAGACCCTCGCCAACCTCCGCCGCTTCTCCTTCGCCGTACTCGGCGGACTCGCCGTCACCAGCCTCGCCATCGGCTGGATACTCTCCGGCCGCGCCCTGCGCCCCGTACGCTCCATCTCCCGTACGGCCGCCGAGATCCAGGCCACCGACCTCTCGCAGCGCATCCGCCTCGACGGACCCAAGGACGAGCTCCGCGACCTCGCCGACACCGTCGACTCCATGCTCGACCGCCTCGACGAGGCCTTCCGCGCCCAGCGCCAGCTCATCGACGACGCCTCCCACGAACTGCGCAGCCCGCTCGCGATCATCCGCGCCAACCTGGACGCGGTGCTGACGGCGGAGGAGTCCGAGGAGGCCGAGCGCAGGGCGGCCGTCCGTAGCGTGGACCGCGCGACGACCCGTATGACCCGCCTGGTCGAGGACCTGCTGGCCACCGCCCGCCGGACGGCACCCGCCCTCGCCGACGCGGACGTCGATCTGGCCGCGGTGGCGGGTGAGGCCTGCGAGGAGTTCGCGCCGCTCGCCGCCGAGCGCGGGCTCGTACTGCACCGGCGTCTCACCACAGGCCTGACGGTCATCGGCGACCACGACGCGCTGCGGAGAGCTGTCGGCAACCTGCTCTCCAACGCGGTACGACTCTCGCCGCCGGGCACCGAAATCACGGTCGCCGCGGGCCGGGCGGACGGCTGGCTCTGGGCGTCGGTCCAGGACGAGGGGCCCGGCATCCTCGACGACGACCAGACCAGGGTCTTCGACCGCTTCTGGCGAGCGAAGGGCAACGGCGGCGGCCACGACCGCCACGCGGGCCTGGGCCTCGCGATCGTCCGCCAGATAGTCGAGTCCCACGGCGGCCAGATCCGCCTCTTCTCAACACTCGGCGAGGGCTCGACCTTCGTCCTCTGGTTCCCCTCACCAGCCGCGGACCACACCAACGCGACCCCACCGGACGAGCAACCTCATTGAGCCATCGCCGCCCAGCGGTCCTTATAGGCCGAGAGTCCAGCGCCCGGTCAGGACCAGGGGCGCGCACCCTTCAGGGCCGCGACCTACAGGCTTGCGTCGGGGCCAGCGCCCTTTTAGGGGCGCGGGGAACTGCGCACCAAGCCACAAGGAAACCCGCACCCCACCACCCAGGACCCCACCCAGGAACCCCAAAAACCAGCGGAGCTAAGCCGCTTCCTTGGCCTTCGTGGCGTACATGTCCACGTACTCCTGCCCCGACAACCGCATGACCTCGGCCATCACCGAGTCGGTCACGGCCCGCAGCACATAGCGGTCGCGGTCCATCCCCTCGTACCGAGAGAACTCCATCGCCTCACCGAACCGCACAGTGACGCGGCCGGGCCGCGGGAACCCCGCACCGCCGGGCTGGATCTTGTCCGTGCCGATGATGGCGAACGGCACGACGGGCGCGCCGGTCATCATCGCCAGGCGGGCGATGCCGGTGCGGCCCCGGTAGAGCCGGCCGTCGGGGGAGCGGGTGCCCTCGGGGTAGATGCTGAAGACCTTGCCCTCCTCCAGCACGCGTCGGCCGGTCATCAGCGCCGCGACACCGCCACGGCCGCCGTCACGGTCGACGGGGATCATGCCGCAGCCGGTGAAGAACCAGGCCATGAGCCGGCCCTTGATGCCCTTCCCGGTGACGTACTCGTCCTTGCCGATGAAGAAGACCTGCCGGTCGCAGAAGAGCGGCATGATCATCGAGTCGATGAACGTGAGGTGGTTGCCGGCCAGGATGACCGGGCCCGTGCCCGGGATGCGCTCCGCACCCTCCACCCGTGGGCGGAACATCAGGCGCATGATCGGTCCGAGCACTGCCTTGATGAGCGCGAAGCGGGACAACGTGCCCTCCGGTGTCAAGGGATCGGTATAAGTCTGTGCAGGTGAGGACGATACTCGCGGCCCCCCGGGTCTTGCACATCGGGTTCACCGAGTGGATACGCACTGTTGACCCTTGTTTACCTGCGGTGGCGCCCTGTCGCACGGCTGTCATCCGTACGACACGGTGTGACGAAGTCCTCACCCGTTAGGCCTTTTGGGAGGCCGGGTGCGGGGTGGGTGTGGCTCACGGGTGCGGCTCGCCGCGCCCTACAAGGTGCGGGTACCCAGCCCGGCCACCTCCACCCACCCGGCCGGTCCGGCGTTTGACGACAAGTCAGCCGAGGGCGAGTCGGCCCGGGAGGCCCCCAGCCGGCCCTTGGTCGACTCCCGGCCAACTCACGCACCCCATACGACATCCAGCGTCACCCGCGTGTTCCGTCCAAGGTCTCCCCTCCGTCACCCCCGCGCACCTACGATCGTCCCGCTTTGACTGGTGCAGCGCAGTATGCGGAGGAGCGCACATGGGGACGCAGGAGTCGAACGAGGGACTGAACGGGACCGGCCCGGGACGGCGCGCGCTGCTCGGGGCCGCGGTCCTCGGCGCCGGCGGAGCGGTCCTCGGGGTACCGGCCACGGCGAGAGCCGACGAGAAGCACGGCGGCGCCGGCTACAAGAGCCTGCCGAAGCCGACGATCATCGGGCACCGCGGGGCCAGCGGTTACCGGCCGGAGCACACGCTCGGCTCGTACCAGCTGGCCCTCGACATGGGCGCGCACGTCATCGAGGCGGGCGACCTGGTGCCCACCAAGGACGGCCACCTCGTCTGCCGTCACGAGCCGGAGATCGGCGGTACGACGGACGTCTCCGCGCACCCCGAGTTCGCGAGCCGCAAGACCACCAAGCTCCTCGACGGGGTGTCCACCACCGGCTGGTTCACCGAGGACTTCACGCTCGCGGAGCTGAAGACGCTGCGCGCCAAGGAGCGCATCCCGGCCAACCGCCCGCACAACACGCTCTACGACGGCCGCTGGGAGATCCCCACCTTCGAGGAGGTGCTGCGCTGGCGCGAGGAGCAGAGCCGCAAGCGCGGCAAGCAGGTCTGGATCTACCCCGAGCTCAAGCACCCCACCTACTTCCGCAAGCTGGGCCTCGGCCTGGAGGAGCGGGTAGCCAAGGTGCTGCGCAGGCACGGCCTGGACAAGAAGAACTCGCCCGTCATCGTCCAGTCCTTCGAACCGACGAGCATCCAGCGCCTCAACAAGCTGATCGGCAACCCCCTGGTCGTGCTGCTGTCCGCCGCCAACACCCGCCCCTGGGACTTCGTCGAGACGGGTGACCCGCGTACGGTCGCCGACCTGGTCAAGCCCGCGGGCCTGAAGGAGATCTCCTCCTACGCGCAGGGCATCGGCCCGACCCTCGACCTGATCATCCTCAAGGACGCGAGCGGCAACCTCACCACCCCGACCACCCTGGTCCGGGACGCGCACGCCGAGGGCCTGATCCTGCACCCGTACACGATGCGCAACGAGAACCCCTTCCTGCCCGCGAACTTCCGCAAGGGCACCGACGCGGACGGCTACGGGGACGCCTTCGGCGCCTTCAGGACGTACTTCGCGACCGGCATCGACGGGGTCTTCACCGACAACCCCGACACCGGCGTCCTCGCCCGTGAGGACTTCCTGAAGCGCTGAGCCCTCACCGACGAACCGCCACCCCGCGCTCGTCAACAGCTGAGCCCCCGGCCCCGGTTGGGGTGACAGACGGCCGCCCCGGCAACCTCGTGCCGGGGCGGCCGCGTCGTGCCGCATATGACCCACGACATGCTCGACACGCTGCGTCCACTGCTCGCCGCCGAGGCCTCCGCGGAGGCATATGCCTCGGGCGCGGAGCCCGGTGACCTGGAACAGGCCGTCTGGGTGCGCCTCCTGGAGCGCCTCGGCACGGACGGCCCGCCCGCCGACCCGGCCGCCTGGCTGCGCGGCGCCGTCCGCTCGGAGGCCAGCCGCACCCGGCACACCGCGAGCGTCGAGCTGCCGTACGCGTCCGAGCCCGCCGACGACAGCCGGCCCGGCCCGGAACAGCTCGCGCTCACCGCCGCCCGGCGCCGGGCCCTGCACTCCGCCGTACGCAGGCTGCCGGGCCGCTGTCCGCGTCTCATGGCCGCGCTGCTGTCCCCGAAGGACCTCACATACCGGGAGATCGCGGGGGAGTTGGGTATCTCACAGGGCAGTCTGGGTCCGGAACGTTCCAGATGCCTGGGTTGTCTGCGCCGAATGCTTACGTCGGAGGTTGCGGCGCACGAAGCACGGGGATAGGAGTGAGGGACAACGGCGGAACAGGTGAGCGGGAGGCATGCACACATGGGCATGAGCGTGACCATCTCGGCGGCGACCGAACAGGACGCCGAACAGATCCTCAAACTGCAGTTCCTCTGCTACCAGAGCGAGGCCGAGCTGTACGGCGACTACAGCATCGAGCCCCTCACCCAGCCCCTCGACTCCCTCAAGGCGGAGCTCGCGGGCGGCACGGTCCTGGTGGCCCGGCTGGGCGACGAGGTGGTGGCCTCGGTGCGTGCGGCTGTGGATGCGGATGGCACGGCCCGCATCAACAAGTTGATCGTCCATCCGCGGATGCGGCGGCACGGGCTGGGCGGGCGGCTGCTCGACGCGATCGAGTCGCGGGTCGCCGCGGACGCGGGTGCGAAGAGCTTCCAGCTCTTCACCGGGCACCGCAGCGAGCACAACCTGCGGTTGTACCGGAAGCACGGGTATCAGCTCGTCTCCACCGAGCGGGTGGATGAGCGGCTGAGCCTGGTGACCCTGGCGAAGGGGTCGTCGGCCAGCGCCTTTGTCGCCAGCGCGTAACGCTGTGAAGAGGGTGCGCCGAACCTGCCGCATGCCTACGTAGTGACGGCCCTGCTTCGGCGGAGCCAGAACAGTGCCGTCACCGGCAGCAGGACCGGGATGAACAGGTACCCCATGCCGTAGTCCGACCAGACCGTGGCGTCGGGGAAGGCGGAGGGTTCCGCCAGGGTCCAGGTGCCTACGATCAGGACGCCCGCGAGTTCGGCGGCGCAGCACACCAGCGCCGCCTTGCGGGCCGTCTCGCCGCCGCGGACGAGCGAGTACGTGATGAAGCCGTAGACCAGACCGGCCATCGCGGACAGCGAATAGGCGAGCGGCGCCTTGTCGAACTCCGTCGCGATCTGCACGGCGGAGCGCGACACGGCGCCGACGACCATCACGCCGTACAGCCAGACCAGCAGGATGCCCGGACCGCCGATGAGCCGTGTCCGTCCGGGCTGCTTGTCGGTCGCCGCCATCTCAGCCTCCCCAGATGTCGTAGAGCCGCACCTGAAGCACGGCGAGGACCACACCGCCGGCCGCGACCGTGATCGAACCCCAGCGGGTGCGCTCCGCCAGCGACATGAAGCCCGCCGCCGGGATGCACGCGAAGGAACCGATCAGATACGCCACGAAGATCGTCGTGCCCTGCTCCGGCTTCTCACCGCGGGCCAGCTGGACGATGCCCACCACCAGCTGGACCAGGGTGAGCACCGTCACCACGGCCATACCGATGAAGTGCCAGTCCTTGGTCGGCCGGTCGCGGTAGGCGGCCCAGCCGCACCAGGCGGCGAGCGCGAGCGCGGCGACAGCGGTCGCGACCGTCAGGGCATCAAGCATGCCGCGACCCTATTACGGGCCAAAAGACCTGATGCGATCGCCCCCGGGGTGCCCCGTAGGGTCGAGGGCATGAAGATCCAAGCCGATGCCCTGCTGTTCGACAACGACGGAACGCTCGTCTCATCCCTTGAGTCGGTGTACCGGTGCTGGACCAGGTGGGCCGAGGAGTACGGGATCACCGCCGAGGAGTTCGCCCGGGTCGAGCTGCACGGCCGCCCCGCCGCCGAGATAGCAGCCGACCTGCTGCCCGCCGACCGGGTCCCCGAGGCCGTCGTACGGATCGAGCAGCTGGAGGTCGAGGACGTAGAGGGCGGTGTCCACCTGCTGCCGGGGACCCGGGCGCTCCTCGACTCCGTGCCCGCCGACCGCTGGGCCGTCGTCACCTCCGCCACCCGTCGGCTGGCCGAGGCCCGCCTCGACGAGGCCGGAATCCGGCCCAAGACCCTGATCGCCGCCGACGACATCACGCGCGGCAAGCCCGACCCCGAGCCGTTCCTGCTCGCCGCCCGCCGGCTCGGCGTGGACCCGGCCCGCTGTGTCGTCTTCGAGGACGCGCCCGCGGGTCTGCAGGCCGGCCGCTCCGCCGGGATGACCACCGTGGCATTGACCACAACACACCAGGCCGCCGAGCTGCACGCGGACGTCGTCGTCACGGACCTCTCGGCCGTGTCGGCGCTGGTCACGGACGGGGGAGTGGAGATCTCCGTCGGCGGCTGAGGGGTGTCCACCGCTGTCCGCGATGCGGACAGCGGTTCCCGGTTCCGCGCATACGTCTGCTTTACTTTTCTCATGACCACGACGAGCAGCCGCATCCTTGCGACCGAGGCGACCATGACGCCCGGTGCTCGCTGTATGTGTCGAATGTGCGCCTTCTAGAGGGCCCCCGCACCACCCAGAGCCTCGCGCCCCGAAGCGAGACCGCTCAGGTCTGCCCGTACGACGCTTTCGTACGCGCCTGAGTCTGCCCCGCGCACGCAGTTCTGCCGAAGCCCGGCTTTCGACGCCACCGCGTGAACGACCGTGCCGCGTTCCGACCGAATGCAACCGTGCCCGGCGCACACCCACGCCCTGCACTCGACAGTGACGGAAACCCCAGTGATCACGACAACAGGCCTGAAGAAGGTCTACCGCTCGCGCGGCCGTGAGGTCACCGCCCTGGACGGCGTCGATCTGCACGTCCGCGAAGGCGAGGTGTACGGCGTCATCGGACAGTCCGGCGCCGGCAAGTCCTCCCTCATCCGCTGCGTCAACCTCCTGGAGCGCCCCACTGCCGGCACCGTGACCGTCGCCGGGCAGGACCTCACGGCCCTTGCCGGGCGCGGCCCGCGTGCGGGCCGGGAGCTGCGGAAGGCGCGCAGCCACATCGGCATGGTCTTCCAGCACTTCAACCTGCTGTCCTCGCGGACGGTCCAGGACAACGTCGAGCTGCCGCTGGAAATCCTTGGCGTGTCAGGGAAGGAACGTTCCCGCAAGGCGCTGGAACTGCTGGACCTGGTCGGCCTGTCCGACAAGGCCAAGTCCTACCCGGCCCAGCTCTCCGGCGGCCAGAAGCAGCGCGTCGGCATCGCCCGCGCCCTGGCCGGCGACCCGAAGGTGCTCCTCTCCGACGAGGCCACCAGCGCGCTGGACCCCGAGACCACCCGCTCCATCCTCCAGCTGCTGCGCGACCTGAACCGGCAGCTGGGCCTGACCGTCCTGCTCATCACGCACGAGATGGACGTCGTCAAGAGCATCTGCGACTCGGCCGCCCTCATGGAGAACGGGAAGATCGTCGAGTCCGGCACCGTCAGCGAACTGCTCGCCACCCCCGGCTCCGAACTGGCCGCCGCGCTCTTCCCGGTGAGCGGCGACGCCTCCGCCGACGACCGCACGGTCATCGACGTCACTTTCCACGGCGACGCCGCGACCCAGCCGGTCATCTCGCAGCTCTCCCGCACGTACAACATCGACATCTCGATCCTGGGCGCCGCGATGGACACCGTCGGGGGCAAGCAGGTCGGCCGGATGCGCATCGAACTGCCCGGCCGCTACGAGGAGAACGTCGTGCCGATCGGCTTCCTGCGCGAGCAGGGTCTGCAGATCGATGTCCAGGGCCAGGCGCCCGTGCTGGTGAAGGAAGGTGCCAAGTGACCTGGTCGGAGATGCAGCCGCTGCTGGAGCAGGCCTGTTGGGACACCCTCTACATGGTCGGCTGGTCGACGGTCATCGCCGTCGTCGGTGGTCTGCCGCTGGGCATCCTGCTGGTCCTCACGGACCGGGGCGGCCTGCTGCAGAACACCGTGCTGAACAAGGTCATCGGGCAGATCGTGAACATCGCCCGCTCGATGCCGTTCATCATCCTGATGGTCGCGCTGATGGGCTTCACCCGCTCGATCACCGGCACGACCATCGGCCGTGAGGCCGCCATCGTGCCGCTCGCGATCGGCGCGATCCCCTTCTTCGCGCGCCTCGTCGAGACGGCGGTCCGCGAAGTGGACGGCGGGCTCGTCGAGGCCGTGCAGTCGATGGGCGGCAACACCTGGACCGTCGTCCGCAAGGTGCTCGTCCCCGAGTCGCTGCCGTCGCTGATCTCCAGCACCACCACGACGATCGTCGCGCTCATCGGCTACTCGGCGATGGCGGGCACGGTCGGCGCGGGCGGCCTCGGTGACATCGCCATCCGCTACGGCTACCAGCGCTTCGAGACCGAACTGATGTGGATCACCGTCGGCATCCTCGCCGTGGTCATCTCCCTCATCCAGTTCGCCGGGGACTTCGCCGCCCGCGGGCTGCACCGCCGGGGCGGCCAGTCGGGCGCCGCCCCGAGGCTCAGGCTCCTGAAGGCCGCCACCGCGACCAGCAAGACCGTCTGACGCCGACAGCTCCCCCTCCACTTCACCCCCCTCAGTTCTCCCCGCACACCCTCCGCGGGGCCGCTACACCCTCAGGAAAGGCACTTTTCGTGCGTAACACTGCCAAGATCACCACCGCCGTCCTCGCCGCCGGAGCCCTCACCCTGGGTCTCACCGCCTGCGGTTCGGAGGACTCCGGTGCCGCCGACACGAGCGGCCCGCTGGTCGTCGCCGCGAGCCCGGTCCCGCACGCCGAGATCCTCACCTACGTGAAGGACAATCTGGCGAAGGACGCGGGCCTCGACCTGCAGGTCAAGGAGTTCACCGACTACGTCCTGCCGAACACGGCGACCCAGGACGGCTCCGTCGGTGCCAACTACTTCCAGAACCAGCCGTACCTCGACGACTTCAACAAGAAGAACGGCACCGACATCGTGCCCGTCGTCACGGTCCACCTGGAGCCGCTCGGCCTCTACTCCAGCAAGATCAAGAAGGCCGACGAGCTGAAGAGCGGTGCGACGGTCGCCGTCCCGAACGACACGGTCAACGAGGCGCGGGCGCTCAAGCTCCTCGACGCCAACGGGATCATCACGCTCAAGGACGGCGCGGGCAACGACGCGACCCCCAAGGACATCGCGAAGAACCCGAAGAACCTCAAGTTCAAGGAGCTGGAGGCGGCCCAGACCCCGCGCTCCCTGGACGACGTCGACGCCGCGGTGATCAACGGCAACTACGCCATCGAGTCCGACCTCAAGCCCTCCGAGGACGCCCTCGTCCTGGAGTCCGCCAAGGACAACCCGTACGGCAACTTCCTCGCTGTCAAGAAGGGCAACGAGGACGACCCGCGCGTCAAGAAGCTCGCCAAGCTCCTGACCTCCCCCGAGGTCAAGAAGTTCATCGCGGACAAGTACGCCGGCTCCGTCGTCGCGTCGTTCTGAGCCCCCTTCCAAGGATCGAGGACCACCACAGATGCGTAAGCCCGTAATTCCCGCCGCCGCGGCCGCACTCGCCCTGGGGCTCGGGCTCACCGCCTGCGGCTCCGAGTCCGGCTCGGGCGGCGGCTCCGACGGCGCCCTCGTCGTCGGCGCCACCGCGGTCCCGGCCGGCGAGGTCCTCTCGTACATCAAGAAGGACCTCGCCGCGAAGAACGGACTCGACCTGGAGATCAAGGAGTTCACGGACTACGTCCTGCCGAACACCGCGCTCCAGGAGGGCTCGCTCGACGCGAACCTGTACCAGAACAAGCCCTACCTGGACGACTTCAACAAGTCCAAGGGCACCGAGCTGGTCCCGGTCGTGGACGCGTACCTGCCGCCCATGGGCGTGTACTCGAAGAAGGTCCAGGACGTCACGGAACTGGCCGACGGAGTCACCGTCGCGGTGCCGAACGACATCACCAACGAGGGCCGCGCCCTCCAGCTCCTGGCCTCCCAGGGCGTCATCACGCTCAAGGACGACGCCGGCACGACCGCGTCCCCGGCGGACATCGTCAAGAACCCGAAGAACCTCAAGTTCAAGGAGCTGGAACCGGCTCAACTGCCGCGTTCCCTGGACGACGTGGCCGCCGCGGTCATCAACAACAACTACGCCCAGGACGCCGGCCTCAGCCCCGCCGAGGACGCCATCCTGCTGGAGTCCGCGAAGAACAACCCGTACGCGAACCTCCTCGCCGTCAAGAAGGGCAACGAGGACGACCCCCGGGTCGAGAAGCTCGCGAAACTCCTGACCTCTCCAGAGGTGACGAAGTTCATCAAGGACAAGTACCAGGGGTCGGTCCTGCCGGTCACCTCCGGCTGACGCCGTTCCGCTCGCACTCACGGGGTCGATTCGTCGACAACGGCTCGGCCCCGTGGTGCAGTTCGGTGCTTTCATGCTGCATGCTGGGCAGTTCAGCAGGCCCGACGGTCCCTGATGGTTACGGAGCGGCGCATGACTAACACCTTCCCCGACATCTCCCTCAGCACGGAGCGGTTGGTGCTGCGCCCTCTTGAGGACGAGGACATTCCGGCCCTCACGGAGATGATGAACGACGAGCAGGTCGTGGCCTGGACCTCCGTTCCGCACCCCTTCACCGAGGACGCCGCGCGCTCCTGGATCAACCGGTACGCGCCGGGCGAGCGCACCTCCGGCCGCGGACTCGACCTCGCCGTCACCGAGTTCCTCACCCAACGCCTGGTCGGCATCGTCCAGTTGGGTAAAACGAATTGGCATGTCCGCTCCACGGAGCTGTCCTACATCGTCGCCCCCTGGGCGCGCGGCGAGGGATACGCGTCCGAGGCGGCGCTCGCCACCGCCCAATGGCTCTTCGGCGACCAGAAGTTCGAGCGCCTGGAGCTGCGCACCGCCGCGGACAACACCGCCTCGCAGCAGGTCGCGCAGAAGATCGGCTGCATCAGCGAGGGAGTCCTGCGCAACGCCTGTATAGCGCGCACCCGTACCGAGGACGGGAGCTGGGTCGCCCTGCGCACCGACTTCATCGTGTGGGGCCTGCTTCCCGAGGACATCGAGGGCATCGCCGAGCAGCTCGCCGACACCGGTGGCTTCACCTCGTACTCCGACTGGAACTGACCTCGCGGTCGCGCCGGAACCGACGCCGTGGCCGGACGGCCACCGTGCGGAGGACGGCCGCGGACCCGCGCCCCCACTCCCGGAGGTCCCGGGGTACGCTCACGGGGCTCCGCATGCCTGCCTGGCGGCCGCATGCCCATCCGAGACCTGCGAAGACTCCAGGAGACTGACGACGATGGCCGACCGGGTCACGGTGATCGGCTGGGACGGCTCGCCGCTGACCGACGCGGCGCGCTCGGCTCTCGGTGCCGCCACGCTGGTGGCGGGCGCGGGCCATCATCTGGTCCTCCCCGAGGTCCCCGCGGGCGCCGAGCGCATCCGGCTCGGCAGCGTCTCCCTCGCCGCCCGCCGCATCGCCGCCCACCGCGGCACGGCCGTCGTCCTCGCCGACGGCGACCCGGGCTTCTTCGGAGTCGTACGCACCCTGCGCGCCCCCGAGTTCGGCCTGGAGGTCGAAGTCGTCCCGGCGGTGTCGTCCGTCGCCGCCGCCTTCGCCCGTGCCGGTATGCCCTGGGACGACGCACAGGTGGTCGTCGCACACCGGCGGACGCTGCGACGCGCGGTGAATGTGTGCCGCGCCCACACCAAGGTCGCCGTCTTCACCTCGCCCGGAGCCGGCCCCGCCGAGCTGGGCCTCCTCCTCGAAGGGGTCCACCGCACCTTCGTCATCTGCGAGGAACTGGGCACCGCGCGCGAACGCGTCACGATCCTGACCTCGGACAAGGTCGCCGACCACACCTGGCGCGACCCGAACATCGTCATCGTCATGGGCGGGCCCGTCACCGCCTCCGAGGGCGGCAGCTGGATCGCCGGACGCGACCCGGGAACCGGACCGCGCGGCTGGGCCCTGCCCGACGAGATGTACGGCGGCGACCTCGGCGAGGGCGAGACCGAAGTGCTGCGCGCCGCCCAACTCGCCCGCCTGGGACCGCGCGTCGGCGACCTCGTCTGGGACATCGGCTCCGGCAGCGGCGCCTTCGCCACGGAGGCCGCGCGCTGCGGCGCCGCCGTCATCGCCGTCGACCGCGACCCGAACGCCTGCGCCCGCACCATGGCCACCGCCCGCCACTTCGGCGTCCAGCTCCAGATCACCCACGGCACCGCGCCCCACATCCTGGAGAACCTGCCCGAACCGGACGTCGTACGTGTCGGGGGCGGCGGCGCAGCCGTGGTCTCCGCCGTCGCCGACCGGCGCCCGCAGCGGATCGTCACGCACGCCGCGACACGCGACGCCGCCGAACTCGTCGGCAGGGACCTGACGGAGCACGGCTACCAGGTCGAGTGCGCCCTTCTGCAGTCCGTCGAGCTGGACACCCGGGCCTGGACGGAGAAGGAGCGGAGCGTCGCGTTCCTGCTCACCGGACTCCTGCCCGACCGCGCCCTGTGATCCGGTTGTCGTACCGCGCGCGGTAGGCTGGCCGATCGTTGCACTGCGCTCGGCTTGTCCGGTATTTCGCCGGTCAATGTCCGGAAAACGCACCTGTTTTGGGATGCGTGTGGTACGGCGGAAAACCGGAGGACGCGCAACGTGGCGCAGTCCACAGCGGGCCGTGGCGGATCACCCTGTCGCGGTGGCGGGCCGACCGCGACAATGCCTGTTAATGGCTTTGTCGACCGGTCGTTCGTGCCGCCCGGCACGCATGCTCGTTACTTCATTGCGGGCGGTCGGTGCGCCGCTCCGGACGAGCAGGTCGTTGGAGCACTAACCGATGGGCGAGGGGTACGCATGACCGACACCGGCCAGGTCCCGGGCGAGGGGCTGCCGGAGAACCAAGGCATGGTGGAGCAGCCGGGCGTCCCCGCCCCCGGCGCGTACACCTACCTCTCCGACAGCACCGCCGAAGACGAAGACCTGTTGCTGCTGCCGGGCGCCCAGGGCGCGTGGGGCAACGAAGTGGCCCCGCCGGTTCCGGCGCCGGTCGTCGAGACCGTCCACGAGCCGGGACCGCACGAGACGGCGGGCCGCGACAGCGGCTCGGTCGACCTCAGCGCCGTCCGGATGTCCTCGCCCGCTCCGCAGCCGCCCGTCGCCCGCCGCCCGCTGCACCTCGGCCCGCCCACCCCGGACGGCGCCGGCAGCCCGGTCCGCTCCCTCGCCGACCGCGGCCCGGCGGGAGCACCGGTCCACGCCGTTCCCGTACGCCAGGCCGGTCCGCCCACGGTCGGTCCCGAGTACCTCGACGTGCCGCGGGACGAGATGGCGCCGCAGGGCGCGGCTCCCTGGGGAGCGCAGGCCCAGGTACAGGTCGCGCCGCCGGTGGCACAGGTCGCCGCCGAGGGCATGGCTGCAGAAACGGTCTTCCCCGAGGGCGGGGGAGCGCACGCCGGTGGCACGCCGGACGACGGGCTCACGCCGGTCGCGGAGGCCGCGCACGCCTCGGACGCCGCGCCCGCCTCCGATGCCGGGGGTGCGCCGCTCGGGGGTGGCGACGCCGCTCCTGCCGCTCAGCCTCCCGCCGAGGCGCCCGCCTCCGAGCCGGTCCAACCGGTCCAGGCGGAGCAGGCACCGCAGGTGCAGCAGGTACATCCGGACCCGCCGAGCGCTGCCGAGATGCCCGAGACGGGGCCCGCTCCCGTCCAAGCCGTCGCCGACGCTGCGGAGGCCGAGCAGGCCCCGGAGGCCGTACCGGCTCCGGACCCCGCGTACGTTCCTCAGCACCCGGAAGCCGTACAGGTTCCCGAAGCAATGCAGGCTCCCGAAGCGGTCCAGGTACCGGAGGCTGTCGCCCAGGCCGTCGCCCAGGCCCCGGAAGTGGTCCAGGTCCAGGACTACGCGCAGGCCCCGCTGCTCGCGGACGGTTCGCTCTTCCCGCAGGCCCCGGAGACACCCCAGACCCACGAGGCCGCCCAGACCGCCCCCGAGTTCGCGCACGCCCCCGACCTCGCCCAGTTCCCGCAGCCCACGCCGTTCCCGGTCGCGCCCGTCGCCGCGTACGCCTCGCAGCAGTCGGACGACTCCGGCTTGCACACACCCGAGGCGTACGAGCCTCCGCAGGCGGTCGACGAGGTGCAGCCCGCGTACGAGGAGCAGGCCCCGCACCCGCAGCCCACGTACGAGGCGGAGCAGCAGTTCGAGGACCCGGCGGCCCAGTTCGCCGAAGCCGGTCCGCAGGCCGGGATCCCTGAGCAGCAACCGCAGTTGATGGAACCGGCGCCCGTTGTGGACGAGCCCGCCCAGGCTCAGGAGGCCGTCCAGCCCCCGCAGTTCGCGGAGCCCGCGGAAGCGCCCGTCGTGAGCGTCGCGGACGTCGACCACTCACAGGCGGCCCCGGTCGACATCGCCGCCGTACAGCCCGAGGCGCCGGAACCGGTGGCGGTACCGGACCAGGTCGCGGCACCCGAACCGGTCGCGGTCCACGGCGACCCGACCTACGGCGACCCGAGCCACGACGTCCCGCTTCAGAGCCACGAGCCCCACGACGAAGCGGCTCTCCCCACTGCCGCCCCTACGGCCGTCCCCGTGGAGGCGGCCCACGAGGAACAGAGCGTCGGCCAGTTCGTGCCGGTCGAGGGCACCATCCCGACCACCCCGCACCTCGCCCCGACCCCGCCGCACGCCATGACCGTGCCGCCCTTCCCGGAGGAGCTCGCCGAGCAGCCCGCGGAGGAGACGGCGGCGGTGGCCACCGACCAGCTCACGACCACTGAGCAGCCCGCGCCCGAAGCCGCGCCCGCGGAGGAACCGGTACCGGAACCGGTCGTCGCCCTGCCCACCCCCAGGGAGCCCGATCAGGCCCCCGAGGCCGAGGCAACTCCCGTACCGGTAGCCCCAGTCGAGGACCAGGGCCAGGAGCCGGACCAGGGCCACGACGCGGAGCCCGTAGCCGCACAGCACGCGGAGGACCTGGACACCAGGGCCGCCGACCAGGAAGAGAGCACGGCCGCCGTGGCAGAGACGAGAGAGCCCGCCGGCCCGGCCGCGCCCGGCTACGACGACGCCGAGCGCGAGGCCGTACTGCGTGTCATGCGCGAGCGCCGGGACATCCGCAACGGCTTCCGCAGCGACCCGATCCCGCACGACGTGCTGCTCCGAGTCCTGGAAGCGGCCCACACGGCACCGTCCGTCGGCCACTCCCAGCCGTGGGACTTCGTCGTCATCCGCTCGGCGGAGACCCGCCGCACGATGCACGAACTGGCCCAGCGCCAGCGCGAGGCGTACGCCAAGTCGCTGCCCAAGGGCCGCGCGAAGCAGTTCAAGGAACTGAAGATCGAGGCCATCCTCGACACCCCGGTGAACATCGTCGTCACCGCCGACTCGACCCGGGGCGGCCGTCACACGCTCGGCCGTCACACGCAGCCGCAGATGGCCCCGTACTCCTCCGCGCTCGCGGTCGAGAACCTGTGGCTCGCCGCCCGGGCCGAGGGCCTGGGCGTGGGCTGGGTCAGCTTCTTCGACGAGCGGGAGATGGTCCGCGAACTGGGCCTGCCCGAGCACCTGGACGTCGTCGCCTACCTCTGTGTCGGATACGTCGACGAGTTCCCGGAGGAGCCCGAGCTGCTGCAGGCGGGCTGGTCCAAGCGCCGCCCGCTCTCCTGGGTCGTCCACGAGGAGACGTACGGCCGCCGGGCGCTGCCCGGGGAGGAGCCGCACGACCTGCTCGCCGAGACCGTCTCCAACATCCGCCCGCTGGACGCCAAGGCGCTCGGCGAGGCGTGGGAGCGCCAGAAGCGCATGACCAAGCCGGCCGGGGCCCTGGGCATGCTGGAGATCATCTCCGCCCAGCTCTCGGGCCTCTCCCGGATGTGCCCGCCGCCGATCCCGGAGCCCGCGGCCGTCGCGATCTTCGCGGGCGACCACGGCGTGCACGCCCAGGGCGTCACCCCGTGGCCGCAGGAGGTCACCGGCCAGATGGTGGCCAACATCCTCGGCGGCGGGGCGGTCTGCAACGCCTTCGCCAACCAGGTCGGCGCCGAGGTCTGCGTCGTGGACGTGGGCGTGGCCTCCGACCTGCCCGCGACCCCGGGCCTCCTGCCGCGCAAGGTCCGCGCGGGCACGGCCGACATGACGACCGGCCCCGCGCTGACCCGCGAGGAGGTCAAGGCGGCCATCGAGGTGGGCGTCGAGACGGCCCGCGACCTCGTGGCGGCCGGCAACAAGGCCCTGATCACGGGCGAGATGGGCATCGCCAACACCACCGCGTCGGCCGCCCTGATCTCCGTCTTCACCGGCGCCGACCCCGCCGACGTCACCGGCCGCGGCACCGGCATCAACGACGAGACCCTGGCCCGCAAGACCGAGGTCGTACGCCGTGCCCTGGAGCTCCACCAGCCGGACCCGGCCGACCCGATCGGCGTCCTCGCGGCCATCGGCGGCCTGGAACACGCCGCGATGGTGGGCCTCCTCCTCGGCGGCGCCTCCCTGCGCACCCCGGTGATCCTGGACGGCGTCAGCGCCGGCGCCGCCGCCCTGGTGGCCCGCGCCATCGCCCCCGAGGTCCTCGCGGCCTGCATCGCCGGCCACCGCAGCGCCGAGCCGGGCCACGTCGCCGCCCTCAACAAGCTCGGCCTACGCCCCCTGGTCGACCTCGACCTCCGCCTCGGCGAGGGCACAGGCGCCCTCCTGGCCCTCCCGGTGGTCCAGAGCGCGGCGCGTGCGATGCACGAGGTGGCGACGTTCGACTCGGCGGGGGTAACCGAAAAGTAGCCCCGCTCCCGGTTGTGGGCAGGCGTTCCGCAGGGCGGAACGGGTGGGCACAACCGGGAACCCACCCGCACGCTCAGGGGGTCCGGGGGCGGAGCCCCCGGTTTCGGGAAGGGGCGGGCTTGGGGAAAGAACCCCCACCCACCCCGACCACCCACCACTCCGCACTTTAAAATCCGCACGTCAGGGCAGACTCCAAGGCTGCAGCGCGCCCCACCCGCACCACCCGCATGAGGAGCCGCACCTCCATGGCCGAAAACCCCGCCTACCCCGTAGGCCTCCGCCTCACCGGCCGCCGCGTAGTGGTCCTCGGCGCGGGCCAAGTGGCCCAACGCCGCCTCCCGGCCCTCATCGCGGCAGGCGCGGACATCCACCTCGTGTCCCCGGCCGCCACCCCCTCCGTCGAGGCGATGGCGGACGCGGGCGAGCTGACCTGGACAAGGCGCGCGTACGAGCCGGGCGACCTCGCGGATGCCTGGTACGCCCTGATCGCCACCAGCGACACCGAGGCGAACGCAGCCGCCTCCGCCGAGGCGGAGGCCCACCGCGTGTGGTGCGTCCGCTCGGACGACGCGGACGCGGCGACGGCCTGGACCCCGGCGACCGGCCACAGCGAGGGCGTCACGGTGGCCGTCCTCACGACGAACGCGAAGGGCCGCGACCCCCGCCACACGGCGGCCATCAGGGACGCGGTCGTGGAGGGCCTGCGCGACGGCACCCTCGTCGCACCCCACCACCGCACCCGCACCCCCGGCGTCGCCCTGGTCGGCGGTGGCCCCGGCGACCCGGACCTGATCACGGTCCGCGGCCGACGCCTCCTCGCCGAGGCGGACGTGGTCATCGCCGACCGTCTCGGCCCCCGCGACCTCCTCGCCGAACTCCCGCCGCACGTCGAGGTGATCGACGCGGCGAAGATCCCGTACGGCCGTTTCATGGCCCAGGAGGCCATCAACAACGCGCTGATCGAGCACGCCAAGCAGGGCAAGGCGGTCGTCCGTCTGAAGGGCGGCGACCCCTATGTCTACGGCCGGGGCATGGAGGAGGTCCAGGCGCTGGCCGAGGCGGGCATCGCCTGCACGGTCGTCCCCGGCATCTCCAGCTCGATCTCCGTCCCGGGTGCTGCGGGCATTCCGGTCACGCACCGCGGGGTCGCCCACGACTTCACGGTCGTCAGCGGCCACATCGCCCCCGACGACGAACGCTCCCTGGTCGACTGGGCGGCCCTCGCCAAGCTCCGCGGCACCCTGGTCATCCTGATGGGCGTGGACAAGATCGGCGCCATCGCCCGTACGTTGATGGACAACGGCAAGTCGGCGGACACCCCGGTGGCCGTCGTCCAGGAGGGCACGACCGCCGCACAGCGCAGGGTCGACGCGACGCTCGCCACGGTCGCCGAGACCGTACTCGCCGAGAACGTGAAGCCCCCGGCGGTCATCGTCATCGGCGAGGTCGTGACCGTGCGCCCGGACAGCCTGCCGCGGGCGTCCGAGTAACCCCGGGTAACACAACCCGTTCCAAGCCGTTGGCACCACACCCAGGACAAGGCAGTATCACCCTGTGGCCGATCTCATCACCGTTGAGGACCCAGCCGACCCCCGTCTGCGCGACTACACGGGACTGACCGACGTGGAGCTGCGCCGCAAGCGAGAACCCGCCGAGGGCCTGTTCATCGCCGAGGGCGAGAAGGTCATCAGACGGGCCAAGGACGCCGGTTACGAGATGCGCTCGATGCTGCTCTCCGCCAAGTGGGTCGACGTCATGCGCGACGTCATCGACGAGCTGCCGGCCCCGGTGTACGCGGTCAGCCCGGACCTCGCCGAGCAGGTCACCGGCTACCACGTGCACCGAGGCGCCCTCGCCTCCATGCAGCGCAAGCCGCTGCCGACCCCGGACGACCTGCTCCAGACGGCCCGCCGGGTCGTCGTCATGGAGTCGGTCAACGACCACACCAACATCGGCGCGATCTTCCGCAGTGCCGCCGCCCTCGGCATGGATGCGGTCCTGCTGTCCCCCGACTGCGCGGACCCGCTCTACCGCCGCTCGGTGAAGGTCTCCATGGGCGCCGTCTTCTCCGTCCCGTACGCCCGTCTGGACACCTGGCCCAAGGGCCTGGAAACGGTCCGCGAGGCGGGCTTCACCCTCCTCGCCCTCACCCCGGACGAGAAGGCAAAGTCCCTGGACGAGGCGGCCCCGCACAAGATGGACCGGGTGGCCCTGATGCTCGGCGCGGAGGGCGACGGCCTGTCCACCCAGGCCCTGGTGGCCGCCGACGAGTGGGTCCGCATCCCCATGGCCCACGGCGTCGACTCCCTGAACGTGGGAGCGGCGGCAGCGGTGGCGTTCTACGCGGTGGCAACGGGCAGACCGCAGAACTAGCGGGCGTCCCCGTAAGGGGCGTTCAGGGGCGCGGAGCTGTGACCTTGTGCGGCTCCGCCGCGTGGGCGCGACCAGCCACGACGCACCCGCAGCCGGCCACCAACGCTCACCCGCCCGAACGAACCCCGCCCTGCTCGTACACCTGCTGCTGCCGCACATCCCCGCCAGAGCCCTCATGCCCAAGCCCCTGGGCGGGCCCCTGGCACCCCTGAGCCGCCGCGATCCCCAACGCCACGAGCAACGTGACCACCACGAACACGAACAGCCGCTGCCGCAGCAGTCGCGGATTGGCAGGCCGCCGCCCGGTCCCGGTGGTCCGCGGCCCTGACCGCCCCGCCCCACTGCGGGACGAGCCGGGCCGACTCCCCGTACCGGACCGCGGGGGCGCCGGACGCGCCCCTGACCGTGAAGGGCTGCCGTTCCCGCGAGGCGAGGACGTGCCCTGCGTACGCCGCTGGGTGCGCTGCTCCGGGTAGCTCTCGGTGAGCCGCCCGGTCGGCCGGTCGGCCTCGGCGGTGCGGGGCGCCGGCGGACGGGCGTCGCCCATCCCCTGCGCCTCCCGGGCCGCGATCTCCTTCAGCCGCAGCGACAACTGCAGCGTGCTGGGCCGCTCCTCGGGATCCTTCGCCAGACAGGCCCGTACGAGAGGGGCCAGCGCGTCCGGCACCCCGTGCAGCTGCGCCTCCTCGTGCACCACTCTGTAGAGCATCACTTCGGAACTGCCGTGCCCGAAGGGCGAGTCCTGGGTCGCGGCGTAGGCCAGCGTGGCCCCGAGGGCGAACACGTCCGTGGCCGGCGTGACCGCCGCACCCCGTACCTGCTCGGGCGCCAGGAACCCGGGCGACCCCACCGCCGTACCGACGTGCGTCAGCGTGCTCGCGCCGGTCGCCCAGGCGATGCCGAAGTCGATGATGCGTGGCCCCTTCGGGGACAGCAGGATGTTCGACGGCTTCAGGTCGCGGTGGACGACACCGGCCTCGTGCACGGCGACGAGCCCCTCGGAGAGGGCTGCGCCGACGGCCGCGACCTCGGCCGCGCAGAGCGGGCCCTCGTCGTTGACCTTGTCGTGCAGCGAGGGTCCCGGCACGTACTGCGTCGCGAACCAGGGCCGGTCCGCTTCCAGGTCCGCGGCGACCAGCCGCGCGGTGCAGCCGCCCCGGATCCGCCGCGCCGCCGACACCTCGCGCGCGAACCGTGACCGGAACTCCTGATCCTCCGCCAGGTCCGGCCGGATCACCTTCAGCGCGACCCGCTGGCCACGCCGGTCGGAGCCCAGATAGACAACGCCCATCCCGCCCGCGCCGAGCCGTCGGTGAAGCCTGAACGAGCCGACGACACGCGGGTCCTCGCGCCTCAGGCGCATCATCGCCATGTCCATCCCCGCTGCCCGGTCCGTTTGACGAGCCACAGCTTACGTTTCCGCGGCCGGGTGCGCGCAGAGGCCGCGCCCTCACGGCCCGATCGATTGTCAGTGCCGGGTGGGAAACTTGAAAGGTGGTCAGGGGACGGGGGAGCCGGGCGGCGTTGAGCTGCGCGGATCCCCAACCAACCGTCGCAGAAGGGGGATTGGACCCGTGAAGGGTGATCGCGTGGAGATAGTGGTCGACGCCGGGGACACGACGCGTACGTACGAGGTGGTGGCGAGCCGGGCGGGCCGCCGGGTGGAGACAGCGGTCCGCAGGGGGGTGGTCGAAGTGAGCGAAGTCACCCGCAGCGGATCAGTCGTCCGTACGGCCCGCTTCATGGCCACCAGGGTGCTCGCCCTCGTCGAGCAGCCGGTCCCGAGGGAGGACAGCTCGGAACAGACCGGGCGTCCCCTCCGGGAAACCCCTGAGACCTAGGACCTCTTCTCCACCCAGGGGAGTAGTCCGCAGGTCACCGGTCATCCTCCGGGAGGCCCGGTAATAGGTACGAGGGCATGACGACCCGCACGCCTCCCACGCCTAGATTTGTTGTCAAGCGGCGGGTGCAGCACTCGTCCCCCGAGGTCAGACACCCGCCGCTGCCAGACAACAGAAGCTTTTCGACAGGTCTCGTCCAAGAGATCTCAACAGAACGGTCAGGAGAGGGACCATGGCGGACACAGCATCGCGGACCATGATCCGCACGCAGGGACGCAAGGCGTACAGCGCCGCGTTCGGTTCCAGCCGGTCCGGCCGACGCCACCCCCTGGTGGCGACGGCCATGGTCCTTCCTCTGGCCACCCTGCTCGTAGTCGTCTTCGGCGGCTGGGAAGCAGTGGTCACACAGGCGTCGTCCGTGGGCGTGATGCTGGGGCGCTGAGCGGCGCCCCAGGCCCGGAAGAGCGGTCCGGGCGGGGACATCCGGCCATGAAACCCCGTGGGGACGGGGGTGCGGCGGACGGCAAAAATGCGGGCGCAGCTGGGGAGCTGCGCCCGCATTGCTTTGCCTGCGTACGCTCACGGGGAGCCGACGCCGTACGACCTGAGGGGGACCCGAGTGACCGCAGACGTGCTGTCCGCGCTCAGGGCGAAGGTGCGGGCCGTCGCCCATCCGGCGGCGGAGGCCTGTGTCTGCGGTACGGAGACCTCCGTGCTGGCCGACCGGCCGGACGGCACCGTCGTCCGGCACGCCGGCACCGTGGCGAAGGCGCACGCCGCCGACACCGACCCCGGTGAGCTCGCGGCACGGATGGCGGTCGCGGCGCATCCCCGGCTCGACGGCATCCTCCTGCCCCCGCTGAGGCCGAGCGCGGTCGAGTCGCACGGACGGCCGGTGACCTTCTGGCCGTACGGCAGCCCCGTGGACCGGGACGACCCCGACGCCGCCCCCTGGGAGGCGGCCGCCACCCTCCTCGCGCGGCTCCACCGGACGCCGCGGTCCGTACTCCCGCCCGGCATCCCGCCCATGCGCGGCCCGGCCAAAGCGGCCCGTGCCGTCGCCCGCCTCCACGCGGCAGGCCCGCACCCGGCGGCCGATCCGGTCCTGCGGGCCTGGGCCGTCCTGCCCGCCTGGGCGAGGGACGAGGCCCCGATGCCGCACGCGCGCACGCTGTGCCACGGAGACCTCCACCTGGGCCAGCTGGTGCGGACCCTCGCCGAGGGCCGGGACGGCGACTGGCTGCTCATCGACATCGACGACCTGGGCCTGGGCGAGCCCGCGTGGGATCTGGCCCGCCCGGCGGCCTGGTTCGCCTGCGGACTGCTGCCGCCCGACGAGTGGGCCCGCTTCCTCACCGCGTACCAGAAGGCCGGCGGTCCGGCCGTCCCCGCGGACAGCGACCCCTGGCCGGCCCTCGACGTCCCGGCCCGCGCCCTGACCGTGCAGACCGCGGCCCTGGCGATCGCCAAGTCGATCGCGGCGGAGCGGCCGTTGGACGAGGTGGAATCGTCCGTCATCGATGCTTGTGACCGAATGGCCATACACCCGCCGGAGTTGGCGGGAGAATACGCGACGTAGGGTGCAACCGACCGAAGCCGGGCGGAGTCTGTCCTGGCGGAAGCAGTACCGACCGGCGAGGAGTTGAGCCGAGCATGCAGTGTCCGAAGTGTCACGCGCCGATGCACACGTACAACCGCAATGGCGTCCAGATCGAGCAGTGCAGCGGCTGCCGCGGGATATTTCTCGACTACGGCGAGCTGGAGTCGCTGTCCCGCCTGGAGGGCCAGTACTCGCAGCCCGCGCCGCCGCCCCCCGGTGTCCCGCAGGCGTACCCGTCCGCGGGCGCTCCGCAGGCGTACCCCGCAGCCCCCGCACCCGCCTGGGGCGCTCCGCACGGCGGTCACGGTGGCCACGGCGGTCACTACGGCCACAACAAGCGTCACAAGAGCTTCGGCCACATGCTCTTCTCCTCCTGACCGGACCGCTCCCGACCGTGGGGGCGACCTGGAGGAACGACGAAGCCCCCGACCGTACGAGACGGCCGGGGGCTTCGGCTGGTGCGCGATACTGGGATTGAACCAGTGACCTCTTCCGTGTCAGGGAAGCGCTCTCCCGCTGAGCTAATCGCGCAGGTGGGACCTGCTTGCACTGCGTGGGTCCTGCTGGTGGTGCGTAGTGCGTGCGCGATACTGGGATTGAACCAGTGACCTCTTCCGTGTCAGGGAAGCGCTCTCCCGCTGAGCTAATCGCGCGGGATCGGATCTCGCCGAACGTACCGGAAGATCCAGTGGACGATACTGGGATTGAACCAGTGACCTCTTCCGTGTCAGGGAAGCGCTCTCCCGCTGAGCTAATCGTCCTTGGAGGTGGAGACGGGATTTGAACCCGTGTAGACGGCTTTGCAGGCCGTTGCCTCGCCTCTCGGCCACTCCACCAGGAGTGCGGGGGTTCGGGAAGATCCCCCACTTCCTGCGAGCGGACGACCAGGTTCGAACTGGCGACCTCAACCTTGGCAAGGTTGCGCTCTACCAACTGAGCTACGTCCGCTTGTCGTTTCCGGTTCGCGTGAGCGTCCCGGCGACGTGTTGAACTCTAGCGGATTCCGGGGCCAGCACAAAAACGCGTTTGTGCAGCGTGCTGCGCTACGCCCGCTCCAGGACACGGCCAGGGCACCCGCGGGTCACCCGCCATAGACTCACAGCCGTGCACGACCTCCCAGCTCTCGCCCGTTTCGGCAACATCGTCGCGACCGGTCTCCTCGACGTCACCGGCGACCCGGCCGCCCTGGACTCCAGTGGCTTCTGGGCCGTCAGCGCCGACTTCGAGGGGCGGCTGGTCTGTGCCCGTTTCGCGGACGTACGACGGGAACCCGTCCCCGCGCCGGTGCCGGGGGAGTGGCACGGCCCGGCGGTCGGTGACTGGACGTCGTCGCTCGACCGCACCGCGTACACGGCCGGTGTCCGGCGCATCCGGGAGCACATCGCGGCCGGCGACGTGTACCAGGCGAACCTCTGCCGGGTCCTGTCCGCGCCCGTCGCGCCCGACGCCGACGTGGACGCGCTGACCGCTCTGCTCGCGCGCGGCAACCCGGCACCGTATGCCGGAACGATTCGCCTGCCCGGTCACGACGTGGAGATAGCCACCGCGTCACCCGAGCTGTTCCTCCGGGTCAGCGGAGCGGTGGTCGAGTCGGGCCCGATCAAGGGCACCGGCCGGACCGAGGCGGACCTGCTGGAGAAGGACCGCGCCGAGAACGTGATGATCGTGGATCTGGTCCGCAACGACCTGGGCAGGGTGTGCGCCACGGGCAGCGTGACCGTGCCCGACCTGTGCGTCGTCGAGAAGCACCCGGGGCTCGTCCACCTCGTCTCCACCGTCCGCGGCGAACTGCGCGAGGGCGCCGGCTGGCCCGAACTGCTGGCCGCGGCCTTCCCGCCCGGCTCGGTGACTGGTGCGCCGAAGTCCAGCGCCCTGCGGATCATCGAGGCCCTGGAGACGGCGCCGCGGGGCCCGTACTGCGGCGGCATCGGCTGGGTCGACGCGGACCGCGGCACCGGGGAGCTGGCCGTCGGCATCCGCACCTTCTGGATCGACCGGGCGGAGGGCGTGCTGCGCTTCGGTTCCGGCGCGGGCATCACCTGGGGTTCGGACCCTGACCGGGAGTGGGAGGAGACCGAACTGAAAGCCTCGCGACTGCTCGCTGTAGCGTCGGGGGTGTACCCAGGGGCGTACGACGCAAGTGAAGGGACCCACAGGTGAAGCTCTGGCTCGACGGCCGGCTGCAGGACAGCGAGTCGGCCCGTGTCTCCGTCTTCGACCACGGGCTGACCGTGGGCGACGGCGTCTTCGAGACCGCGAAGACGGTGGACGGCCGTCCGTTCGCGCTCACCCGCCACCTCGACCGGCTGTCGCGCTCGGCGCTCGGCCTCGGGCTGCCCGAGCCCGACCACGACGAGGTGCGCCGGGCCTGCGCGGCCGTCCTGGAAGCCAACCCGATGCCGCTCGGCCGACTGCGGATCACGTACACCGGGGGCCACGGCCCGCTCGGCTCCGACCGCGGGGAGCACGGACCGACCCTGGTCGTCGCCCTCGGCGAGGCCGCCCGGCGCCCGGACTCCACCGCCGTGATCACCGTGCCCTGGACCCGCAACGAGCGCGGCACGCTGACGGGTCTCAAGACGACCTCGTACGCCGAGAACGTCGTCGCCCTCGCCCGCGCGCGCGAACAGGGCGCGTCCGAGGCGCTGTTCGCGAACACGGCCGGGCAGCTCTGCGAGGGAACGGGCTCGAACGTCTTCGTCGTCCTGGACGGCGAGATCCACACTCCGCCGGTGGCCTCCGGCTGCCTCGCCGGCATCACCCGGGCCCTCACCGTCGAGTGGACGGGCGCCAGGGAGACCGACCTGCCGCTGGACGTCCTGGAGCGGGCCGACGAGATCTTCCTGACCTCGTCGCTGCGCGATGTGCAGGGCGTGCACCGGGCCGACGGCCGTGAACTGCCGGGCGCGCCGGGCCCGGTGACCGCCAAGGCGATGCGGATCTTCGACGAGCGGTCGGGCGACGACCTCGATCCCTGACAGGGTCGGCGCCCTTAACCGGATGACGTAGGCCTCGCGGACGGGTACAACACCCCTGATGACCACGACCCTGCGGCCGACCGAGCCGCTTCAGCGCGACGCCGACGGGGCGTTGTCACGGCACTACACGGTGTGCGTGAACAGCCGCCCCGTCGGCGGGATACACCTCGCCGCGAACTCCCTCGCCGGGCCGTCCGTCGCCCGGATCCAAGACCTCGGCATCGACGAACCGGACCGCGGACGTGGCCGCGGCACCGTGGCCGCGCTCGCCGCGGAGGAGGTGGCGCGCGGCTGGGGCTGTACACGGATCGAGGCGTCCGTGCCCGCCACGGCCACCGCCGCCCTACGGCTGACCACGGCCCTCGGTTACGTGCTGCGCAACCGCCACATGGAGAAGCGGCTCGGCGACACACCACCCGAACTGCCCGTCGGCAGCCTGGGACGCCCCATGACGGAGGCCGAGTTCGGGCCCTGGGAGGAGCGGGCGAAGGAGGAGTACACCAAGGACTGGATCACCCGCGGAGTGCCCGAGGCCGAGGCCCGCGCCAAGTCCGAGCGGGACCACGCCACTTCGCTGCCGGACGGGATGAGCAGCGCGGGCATGGACTTCAGCGTCCTGGAACACGAGGGGACGCCGGTCGGCGTGCTGTGGCTGGGCACGCGCGACGGCTGGTCGTTCGTCTACGAGGTCGAGGCCGACGAGCGCCATCGGGGCCGGGGCCACGGCCGTTCCCTGATGCTCCTGGCGGAGACGCAGACGGTCGCAGCCGGACGCCCCGGCATCCGCCTGAACGTCTTCGACGGGAACGCCCCGGCCGAGCGGCTCTACGAGTCACTCGGCTACGAGACGACGACCTACCACTTCTACAAGAACCTGCTGTAGCCGTACGTGTGCCTGTAGGGGGGGCGCGGGCGCGGCGGTCAGGCCTGCTTCTGCTCGGCCAGCAGCCGGTCCACGATCTCCTCGACGCGCTCGCGCAGCCCCTCCTGGCTCTTGCCGCCGTCGAGCCGCTCGCCGTCGATGACGTACGTCGGGGTGCCGGTCACACCGATGGCCTTGCCCTCGGCCTGGTCGGCGTCGACGATCAGGATGTGCCGGCCGTCGATGAGCGCGGTGTCGAACTCCTCGGCGTCCAGACCGAGTTCCCCGGCCACCTCGACCAGGAAGGGTTCTCCCTTACGGTCCAGCTCCTGTACGCGCCCGAGCACCGCCTCGACGTACGGCCAGGCCTGCCCCTGTTCGGCGGCCTCCTCGGCGGCCTGGGCGGCGGCGAAGGCGTGCTTGTGCTTCTCCAGGGGGAAGTGCCGCAGGCGCAGCTCCAGCCGGTCGCCGTAGCGTTCGCGCAGCGCGCGCAGGTCGTCGAGGGCGCTACGGCAGTCCGGGCACTGCAGTTCGCACCAGACGTCCAGGACGGGGGCGGTGGGGCGTGCGGGGGAGGAGTCGCTCATGGGTCCCAGTCTCCCAGCCGGGGCTCCCGCGGCCCAACCGGGACCTTCCGACCCTGAGCCGACCCCGAACCACTGCTGATCGCGTACGGGGACCGGGCCCTGAGGAGGACCCGACCCGGAGATGTCCCTGAGGTCTGCCCGGACCATGGCATACCGGGCAGCGGGCGGTGCAGGATGGAAGGGACGAATCTGACCTGCTCGCCCCAGCCATGTCTGGAGGACCGGATGATTGCCGAGACCGTCTGTTCCGCTGTCGCCGCGGCCGGCCTGGGCATCGCCGCGGTCACCGCGTACCGCAAGCGTTTCCTCATGGCGGTCCGCCTCACCGCGTACTCGCTGGTTCCTCTCGGTCTGGTGATGACCGGGGCCGTCGAATGGGCGGCGGAGACCGCCTTCAGCCCGATGGCCTGGGCGGGCTTCGGAGTGCTCGGTGGGGCCTGGCTGCTGTTCATGACCTCGCGCGCGGTGGAGCGGCGCACCGGCGGGACCCGCAAGGAGCGCAAGGCCGCCCGGGCCGCTCAGCGCGAGGCGGTGGCCCCCGCGGCCTCGGCGCCCTCGCTGGGCGCGGCACCGGCCACCCGCCAGGCGGCCCGCCCCGCCGCGAAGCCCCGCAAGGCCGAGCAGGGTGAGGACTTCAGCGACATCGAGGCCATCCTGAAGAAGCACGGCATATGAAGCACGCCATATGAAGCACGGCATGTGAATCAGCACGGCATCTGGCGCTCTGAAACGACACAGTGATGCGGGCGGTGCCGGCGGTGCTCGCGTGGCGCAGGCACCTATCCCAGATCGTGGACCGCTGTGTCACGGATTTCGGCTAACTCCCCCATAATCCGGGCGTGTTGATCGCGTAGGGCCAGTCCGCTGCGCCATCATCGCGGCGAGATGCTGGACACAACACAGAGCGACACCGCGGCTCCTTCCGAGGAGCGGCGGGGTTGTCTCTTCGCGCTTTCTCAGCCACCGCTGATGATCTTCCTTGCGGTGATCGGCTGTCTGCTGCTCATGGCTTCGCTGCACGATCTGCTGCTGCTCTGAGCCGTACGCGGAGTCCCTGGCGCCACCCGCCGAGGACTCCGTCAGCCCGCCGCCTCCTTGCGACGCGCCCGGTAGGCGGCCACATGGAGACGGTTTCCGCAGGTGCGGCTGTCGCAGTAGCGGCGGGAGCGGTTGCGGGAGAGGTCGACGAAGGCGCGCCTGCAGTCCGGTGCCTCACAGCGGCGCAGCCGCTCCTGCTCGCCGGCCACCACGAAGAACGCCAGGGCCATGCCACCGTCGGCGGCGAGATGGTCGGCGACCGACGCGCCCGGCGCGAAGTAGTGCACGTGCCAGTCGTAGCCGTCGTGATCCGTGAGCCGCGGAGTGGTGCCCGCGGCGGCGACCAGCTCGTTGATGAGCGTGGCGGCGGCCCGGGGATCCGAGGCCGCGAAGATCCCGGCGAAACGCCCGCGGATCTTGCGCACCGCCGAGAGATCGAGCTCGGACAGGGTGCCGACATCGCTGATGTTGTGGTTTCGTACGAAATCGTGCAGTGCTGGGAGGTTCGCGAGCCCGTCCGCCGTGTCGTCCTCCGGTGCGGTGTTCACCAGATCTACCACGGCGTCGAGGGCGCACCGGGTGTCGTGGGTGATCAGCACATTTCGCTCCCTGGCCTGGGGGTCGGGCAGCCGCCCGCCGATGCTGGCCGATGCTAGCCGCTTACCGGCCCGGGGGGACGGGCTGGATCCCGGCGGACTGCCCCTGGCCGCGAGCCGGGTGGCATCCGTGCCGTGCGGAACCACCTTGGGCGCATGAGCTGGATGCATGAGTGGGCGCATGCACAGGCGCCGCCACCATGAACATCCATGGTGGCGGCGCCTGTGCATGCGCCATATGCGGTTGTCTGAGCCCGAGCCGTCTCCCCGAGTGGACGGCGCCGGGCGGCTTGGTGCGGAGTCTCGTCCTAGCTTTCGGCCAGGATGTGCGAGAGCTCCGTGTCGAGATCGAAGTGCCGGTGTTCCGTGCCAGGGGGCACGGCGGCGTCTGTTCGCTTCAGGAACGACTCCAGGGCCCTCGCAGGGGCCTCGAGCAGGGCCTCTCCCTCGGGAGAGCTCAGGGCGATGCACACGACGCCCTGACCGTGGCTGCGCGACGGCCAGACGCGGACGTCGCCGGTGCCGGTGGGCCGGTGCAGGCCCTCGGCCAGAAGGTCGCGGGCGAACACCCACTCGACGGTCTCTTCGGCTCCGGTGTGGAAGGTGGCGTGCACGGCGTAGGGATCGGCCGTGTCATACCGCAGTCCTGCGGGAACAGGCAGTGAGGACTCGCTCGACACAACGAGGCGCAGGTGCAGCTCGCAGCTGACCGTGGTGTTCATAAGCGCCAGGGCCTTTCGCTCAGTGTGCGCTCGGGGATTCGCACGTCGGCGAAATCGACATGCCACCTACGGTGCCGTTGTAAACCCCTCTGAGTGTTTTGCGTGTCTTTAGGTACCTCATCCGGCCGAGTGCTCGTTCGCGGAGTACCACCATTCCGGTGACCGGTTTCCGTCGGGTAGGGTTTGGCCGTATGAATACGGGGAGTGACGAAACGGGGGAGGCCGTCGCGGCGGCCGACGGAACGAAGAGCGAGCCGGCGCTCGGATCCCGTGCGCCGGAATTCATCAAGGCGCGACGGGCGCTGCACCTGAGCTGGCAGGTGGGCGTGTTCATCGTGGGCCTCGCGGTCGTCGTGGCCGGGGTGATCATGCTGCCGTTGCCCGGACCGGGGTGGCTGGTGATCTTCGGCGGCATGGCGATCTGGGCGACCGAGTTCGTCTGGGCCCAGCTGGTGCTCCGCTGGACGAAGCGCAAGGTCACCGAGGCGACACAGAAGGCGCTCGACCCCAGGGTGCGGCGCCGCAACATCATCCTGACGTCCATCGGGCTGGTGATCATCGCGGTGCTGGTCGGGATCTACGTCTGGAAGTTCGGCTTCGAGATGCCGTGGAAGATCAAGGAGTAACAGCCCTCCGCATCCTTCTGAGGCGGTCGGAGGCACCCCCTGACATGGGGTAATCTTCTCCGTGCGCCCGGGCGATTAGCTCAGCGGGAGAGCGCTTCGTTCACACCGAAGAGGTCACTGGTTCGATCCCAGTATCGCCCACCGTGCCGATTGGCGGCCGAGTCCACGTCTTCTGTGGCCCCGGCCGCCAATCGCCGTTTCGCCCCGGGTTCGCAGCACGCCGAGGGGCGGCCAGCTGCACCCCGACCCCGGGTGCGTGGCTGGTAGGAGCGGGCATTTCGGTATGTGGCTGGCCGGAGGGGCCGGGGTGGACGCCTACGTGGATTCCCCGCGGCGGATGTGTGTCGGGGGATCTCCGTATCGGGCACGGGCGGGGGCCTCTCGGAGAGGGCGCCCGACTACGGCCCCGTGGGGTGGCGCCGGCCCAGGCTCCTCGGTGGCGGCGCCCGGCTGCGATTCCACGGAATGGCGCTGGCGCATGCTTCTCAATGACGGAACCCGCCTGAGGTGTCGCGGAGTAGCGCTGGCCCGGGACCCTCGGTGGTGGCGCCCGGCTGAGATGTCGCGGCCTGCACGCTGACCTTCGGCGTCCTGGTGAGAGTGCCCGGCCATGGCTTCGCGGAGCGGCGCTGAACTCGGGTTTCAAGGGGGTGCCCAGCTGTAGCTTCGCGGAGTGGCGCTGGGTCCGGGCTCCTGGAGTGGACGCCTGGCCGTGATCCCGCGGAGTGGACGCCGGGCTTGGGCCTCCGAAAAGAACGCTCGCCTGTGATTCTGAGGAGCGGACATTGGGCTCCGGCCTCCCGGAGTGGGCGCCGGCCCCGGCCCCCCCCGTGAGGGCGCCAGCCTGCGGTTTCATGCGGTGAGCCCTCGTCTGGGCCGCTCTGGAGACGCCCGGTCATGTATCCGCGGACCGGACGCCCGGCCAGGCCCCCTGAAGCGGATGCCTGTCCAGGGCCCCAGAGGAGCAGCAGGCGCCAGACCACGCTCCCCACGGCCCAGCCGCCACGAAGTCCCACCCCGCCCGGCACCCAAGCTCAAGCCGCCCCACCACCCCTACCCCGCGCACGCCGACCCCTCCTGGCACCCCACCCCCCCCGCACGGCCACCCCCCCGGCACCCCGCCCAACCTCAAGCCCCATCAGGGGCGCGAGGAACCGCGCACCCAGCCCCAACGAACCCGCACCCGAAAGCCTGCACAAGCCGCCCCACCTGAACAACATGCCTGCTCAAGCCCCCGACACGCGCAAACAACAGCCACTCCCACCCCCGCCACCCCCCGCTATCGGCATCCCCGCCGCAGGCCCCCACGAGCCCCCGAACGCCCCGCTATCAGCACCCCCAACAGCTCCTCACCCACCTCCACCCCCGCCCTCGGCACTCACCCCCCGACAACCACCGCCCCTCACCAACGCCCCACTCCACCCCACCCCCAACCTTCCCCCCACCCCCTCCCGAATCCACCCCACCAACCCCCGTTCGACCACCCGACCAACCCCACCCCACCTGCACACTCACCAAGCACCCCCGCCCAACACCCCGCCACATCCCCCCAGTTCAGGCCGTCGCGCCAGCGACCCCGTTCACACCGATTCCTGTCCGAATCATTGACGCCCGCTAAGACCCTCCGTACCTTGTGCCAGCAAGCGCTTACTTGAAACGATTCATGGCGGCGGACGCTACATCGCGGGGAGGCCCGACTGTGGGAGACAACGGGAGTGTTGAGAGGCGGACGGTCCTCAAGGCGGCCGGCGCGTCGCTGGCCACGCTGGGGCTGGCCACGACGACGGCCTGCGGGGGAGACAGCGGCGGATCGGGGGACGGAACCGTCGAGATCCGCTTCGCCTGGTGGGGCGCGGAGGAGCGGGCGAAGCGCATCAACCAGACCATCGCGCTCTTCGAGAAGAAGTACCCGAAGATCAAGGTGAAGACGGACTTCCAGGATTACGTGGCCTTTTGGGAGAAGTTCCAGACCCAGGCCGCGGGCGGAAATCCGCCGGACGTATTCCAGAACGCCGTCGCATTCCTGCGGAAGTACGACAAGAGAAGTGTTCTCCTCGATCTCAAGTCCCAAGTGGACGCGGGAAATCTGAGCCTCAAGAACTTCCGCGCCGGAGTCGAGAAGGTCGGCGAGGTGGACGGAAAGCTGCTCGGCATACCCGTCGGCTCCAACACCATGTCGTTGGTCATTGACGAGAAGGTCTTCGAAAAGGCGGGCATCAAGCCCGAGCAGGGCTGGACCTGGGACGAGTACTTCGACGCCCTCGAGAAGATCCGCGACAAGCAGAAGGTGTCCGGCGACACCGGCTACTTCGGGATCATGTACCTCTACGACCTCTACCTCCGGCAGAACGGCAAGGCGTTCTTCACCGAGGACGGACTCGGTTTCGAGGAGGCCGACCTGACGGAGTGGTGGACGGACGCCTACAACCGCGTCAAGGCCGGGATCCTCACCGACCCGAAGAAGATCGAGCAGCTCAAGCCCAAGTCGGCGCTGGCCTCGGGCGACGGCGCGTCCGAGTTCACCTGGGACAACTTCACGGTGCGCTACACCACGGAGGGCGACAGCACGTACGGGCTCGCGCCGATCCCGACGACCGACGGCAAGGAGACCGGCCAGTACCTCTCCTCGCTCATGCTGAGCGGCTCCGCCCGGACCAAGCACCCCAAGGAAGTCGCACAGTTCATCAACTTCATGGTGCACGACCCCGAGGTCGGCAAGATCATGGGCTACGACCGAGGCATCCTCGCCAGCACCGAGCAGTTCGACGCGTACAAGCCCACCGACGCCCCCAACAAGGCGATCGCCCAGTACGAGGAGGACGTCGCCGCGGCCGGAGTCCTCGGGACCATCACCCCGCACCCGGCGGGCGCCGACACCGTCGAAGCGGCCTTCCTGCGCATCGCGGGTGACATGTCCCAGGGCAAGACCAAGGTCTCCGACGCGGTGAAGCAGTTCTTCTCCGAGGCCGAGTCCGCGCTCGCCGCCTGATGGGAACCGCAGTGACGACGCTCGTCAAGGACTCTCCGCCGGATGCCGCGGAGAAGCGTCCCGGTCCCCCCGCCGCCGTCAGGCGGCGGGGCCGCCGGGAGAATCTGGCCGGCTACCTCTTCATGTCCCCGTGGATCGCGGGCTTTCTGCTGCTGACCGCGGGGCCGATGGCCGCCTCGCTCTATTTCGCGTTCACCGACTACAACCTCTTCGACTCCCCGAAGTGGATCGGCTTCGACAACTTCACCAGGATGTTCGACGATCCCCGGTGGCAGAAGTCGGTGGAGGTGACGGCGAAGTACGTCGTCATCGGTACGCCGCTGAAGCTGCTGCTCGCGCTCGGGGTCGCCCTGCTGCTCGCCCAGAGCCGGCGCGGGCAGGCCTTCTACCGCGCCGCGTTCTATGCCCCGTCGCTGATCGGCGCGAGCGTGTCCGTCGGCTTCGTGTGGCGCGCGCTCTTCTCCGACGACGCCGTCGTGGACCGTACGCAGTCGTTCTTCGGGTGGGACGTCGGCGGCTGGGTCGGGGACCCGGACTGGGTGCTCTACAGCCTGGTGGCGCTCACCGTCTGGCAGTTCGGGGCGCCCATGGTGATCTTCCTCGCCGGGCTCAAGCAGGTGCCCAAGGAGCTGTACGAGGCGGCCGAGGTGGACGGCGCCGGGCCGTTCAAGCGGTTCTGGAGCATCACCCTGCCGATGATCTCGCCGGTGCTGTTCTTCAACGTGCTGCTGGAGACCATCCACTCGTTCCAGATCTTCGGTTCGGCGTACGTCGTCTCCAACACCAGCTGCGGACCGGCCGACTCCACGCTCGTCTACACCTGCTACCTGTACCAGAAGGGCTTCAAGGAGGCCCAGATGGGCTTCGCCTCCGCGATGGCCTGGATGCTGCTGCTCGCCGTGGCGCTGGTGACGGCGGTCCTCTTCTGGTCCCAGAAGCGGTGGGTGCACTACGAGGAGGCCTCCCGATGAGCACCACCACGACCCCCACCACGACTCCGGCCACGGCCCCGGCCACCCCGCGCAAGTCGCTGGACCTCGGACGAAAGCGGACCGGGTCGCTCGCCTGGCACCTGGGTGCCCTGCTGGTCCTCGCGGTCGTCCTTTACCCCGTCGTCTGGGTCCTCGGCGCCTCGTTCAAGCCCAGCCGGGAGATCATCGGCAGCCTGCAGCTCTTCCCGACCAGCCCCATTCTCCAGAACTTCAAGGGGCTCGCCGACGGCATCGCGGACATCTCGATCGCCACGTTCTTCGAGAACTCCCTCTTCTACGCGCTCGGCTCCGTCGTCGGCATCCTGATCTCCTGCTCGCTGACGGCGTACGCCTTCGCCCGCATCCGGTTCGCCGGGCGCAACCTGATGTTCTCGCTGATGATCGGCACGCTGCTGCTGCCGTACCACGTGCTGCTCATCCCGCAGTACGTGATGTTCCAGAAGATGGAGCTCATCAACACCTATGTACCGCTGCTGATCGGCAAGTACCTGGCCACCGAGGCGTTCTTCGTCTTCCTCATGGTGCAGTTCATGCGGAACCTGCCGAAGGAGCTGGACGAGGCGGCGCGGCTCGACGGCTGCGGGCATCTGCGGATCTACTGGTCGATCGTGCTGCCGCTCTGCCGTCCGGCGCTCATCACCAGCGCGATCTTCACCTTCATCAACGCCTGGAACGACTTCATGGGCCCGCTGATCTACCTCAACGAGCCCGGCAAGTACACCGTCTCGCTGGGCATGATGATGTTCCGCGACCAGGAGGGCGTCGCCAACTACGGCGGCATGATCGCCATGTCGCTGGTGGCGCTGCTGCCCGTGCTGGCCTTCTTCCTCGCCTTCCAGCGGTACCTGATCGACGGCATGGCGACCTCCGGGCTGAAGGGCTGAGCCGGTCATGACCCAGACGCGCACGAAAGCTCGTACGGCTGCCGCTGCCAGGGGTGAATCGGCCTTCGCCGAGCGGTTCGCGCTGTTCGCCGAGTGTCTGCTCACCGGGGTGTGGATCGCGGTGGCCTCGCTGCCCGTGGTCACCTATCCCGCCGCGTTCGCCGCCGGGTCCCGGCATCTTCGACGGCGTACGGCCCATCTGGGCGGCGGCTGGCGGGAGTTCGTCGCGGACTACCGGTCGGCGTTGCGCGGCGGGTGGATCGCGGGACTCGCCGGGTGGGCCGCGGCCCTCGCGGTGTGGGTGGACGTCCAGGCCGTGCGTGCCGGGATTCCCGGTGGCCCGGTCGTGGGGGCCGTCGGTCTGTTCGCCCTGATCGGGCTGGTCGTCGCCGGGCTGCGCGCGGCGGCGGTCTGGGAACCCGGCGCGTCCTGGCGGGAGCTGCTCGGGGCCGCCGGCCGCCGTACCGTCCTGGACCCCGCCGGGTCGTTCCTGCTGGTCGGCGGAGTGGCCGTGGTGGCCTGCTCCGCCTGGTTCGTCCTGCCGCTGGCGGTCCCCGTGCTCGGGGCCGTCGCGGCGGCGGCCGTCGCCGTGGAGGAGCGCGGCCGGCACCGCTGAGCGATCGTCCAACAACACCCATCACGCGCACACCAGGTCGGCGCCCGGCGCCGCGCCTCTCCCTGTCATGCCCCTGACTTCCCTTACTTCCCCGCACGGAAAGGAAAGGCTGGATCTCATGTCTCCCATCCCTCGCAGGTCCCTCCTCAAGGCGGCTGCCGTCGCCGGAGCCGCCGCCCAGTTCAGCTGGGCCCTGGGAGCCCAGGACGCGCAGGCCGCGCCGAGAGCCGAGGCCGCCGACGCGGACCCGGTGACCCTGGACTGGCTGGAGGACGGTGGCCTCGGCGCCGCCCCCGGCTCGACCGTGGGCGTGCCCTGGCCGAAGGGCGCGTACGAGAAGGAGCAGACGTTCGCGCTGACCGACGGCGACGGGAAGGACGTGCCCGTCCAGTCGTGGCCGATCGGCTACTGGCCGGACGGCTCGCTGAAGTGGACGGCCCACGCGGTCGGGCCGGGGGCGGGGAGCGGCAAACTCACGCTCGCCGCGGGGGCGCCCGCCGCGCCCGCCAAGAAGGTGACCGTCGACAAGCGCGGCGGCTCCATCGACGTGTCGACCGGTGTCATCACCGCGAAGATCGGCAAGAGCGGCTCCACGCTGGTGAAGTCCGTGCTGCGCGGCTCGACGGAGATCGCCAAGGACGGCCGTCTCGTGCTGCTGCGGCAGCCCGAGATCGAGGACGGCGACCAGGGCGCGGAGAAGTACGAGCGGTTCGAGAGCGTCATCGCGGACGTGGAGGTCGAGCAGGACGGGCCCGTCCGTGCCGTCGTCCGTATCGACGGCAAGCACCGCAAGGGCAGCCGGAGTTGGCTGCCCTTCTCGGTCCGCCTCTACTTCTACGCGGGCGCCGAGTCGTTCCGCATGGTGCACACGATCACCTTCGACGGCACCCAGGAGCCCGGCAAGGCCAGCGGCGACTTCATCCGCGGCATCGGCGTGCGGTTCAAGGTGCCGATGCGGGACGCCGCGTACGACCGGCACATCCGTATCGGCGGCGAGGGCACCGGTCTGCTGCGGGAGGCCGTCAAGGGCATCACCGGCCTGCGCCGGGACCCGGGTACGGCCGTGCGGACGGCCCAGTTCGAGGGCAAGAAGCTGCCCGACCCGTCGACCTGGGACCAGCGGGTGACCACCCGCCTCCAGTACATCCCCGAGTGGGGCGACTACACCCTCTCCCAGCTCTCCGCGGACGGCTTCTCGGTCCGCAAGCGCACCAAGAAGGGGCACGGCTGGATCGGCGCGGGCGGCGGCCGGCGGGCGAGCGGCTTCGGGTACGTCGGCGGTGCGAGCGGTGGACTCGCCTTCGGGTTGCGGGACTTCTGGGAGAAGTTCCCGGCCCAGCTCGACATCCGCGACGCGCAGACCGACGAGGCCGAGGTCACCATGTGGCTCTGGTCGCCCGAGGCGCAGCCCATGGACCTGCGCTTCTACCACGACGGCATGGGCCAGGACACGTACCCCGAACAGCTCGAAGGCCTCAACATCACCTACGAGGACTACGAGCCCGAGTTCGGCACTCCCTACGGCATCGCCCGCACCAGCGAACTCCTCTTCTGGGCCCACGAGTCGACGCCCAGCGCCGAGGCGATGGCCGAGCAGGTGGACGCCGTCCGCACTCCCGCGCAGCTCGTCGCCCCGCCCCAACACCTCATCAAGGCGGGCGTGTTCGGGAAGCTGTTCTCCGAGCCGGACCGTTCCACCGCGGCCAAGGCCAAGATCGAGGACCACCTCGACTTCCTCTTCACCTATTACAAGGACCAGGTGGAGATGCGCCGTTGGTACGGCTTCTGGGACTACGGCGACATCATGCACAGCTACGACCCGAGCCGGCACCAGTGGTGCTACGACGTCGGCGGCTACGCCTGGGACAACTCCGAGCTCTCGCCCGACCTGTGGCTCTGGTTCGCGTACATGCGCTCCGGCCGCGCCGACATCTTCCGCTTCGCCGAGGCCATGACCCGGCACACCGGCGAGGTCGACGTCTACCACCTCGGCAAGTGGGCGGGCCTCGGCACCCGCCACGGTGTCCAGCACTACGCCGACAGCGCCAAGCAGCAGCGCATCGCCAACACCACCTACCGCCGCTACTACTACTTCCTCACGGCGGACGAACGCGTCGGCGACCTCATGCACGCCAACGTCGACTCCGACGAGACGTTCCTCGTCCTCGACCCCATCCGCAAGATCCGCACCGAGCCGTACGAGCCCGACCGCAACGCGCTCTCGATCGGCTTCGGCACGGACTGGAGCGGTCTGGTCTCGGCCTGGCTCACCGAGTGGGAGCGGCGCGGCCCCAAGTGGGAGAAGGCCAAGGCGCGGGTCCTGTCGACGATGGAGACCATCGCCGCCCAGCCCAACGGGTTCGTCCAGGGCAGCGCCCTGTACGACCTGGACACCGGGAAGTTCGCCGTCGCGGACAAGGCCGTGGTCGGCGTCTCGCACCTCTCGGCGATGTTCGGCCTGGTCGAGCTGAACGCCGAACTGCTCGACCAGATCGACATGCCGAAGTTCAAGGAGGCGTGGCTCGACTACTGCCGCTACTTCAACGCCACGAAGGCCGAGCAGAGGGCCCGCTACGGCTCCGACTTCGGCTCCCTGCTGCTCTTCCAGGGACACGCGCGCCAAGACGCGTACGCCGCCGTCCAGTTGGGCGACGACGCGCTGGCCGCGCGGGCCTGGCGGCAGTTCTACAACAGCGCCGACGCGTGGGACTACAAGGAGTCGACGGACTGGTCCACGAAGAAGGTCGACGGGCCGACCGGCCTGGTCCCAGGCAGTGAGGCGTCGTGGGTCTCGACCAACACGACGGCGCTGTACGGGCTGGCGGCGATCCAGAATCTGGCGTTGGTGGGCGACAAGATGCCGTGACGCTCCGCTGGGGTGCGGGGATTGCTGCGGGTCCGTTGGGGCTGGGCGCGCAGTTCCCCGCACCCCTCAAGGGGCGCGCCTGTGTCAGTGCATCCTGCCCAGCACATCCCGGACTCGGCGGGCGTCTCGTAGGCGCTGTTCGTATGTCGCGCCCAGGGCGAGGAGCAGGAGGCCGGCCAGGGCCGGGGGTACCCAGCGCGGTACCGCGCCCATCGCCTGGGCGATGTACGGGGCCAGTTCGTGGAGGGCGACCAGGGCGAGGGTGCCGCCGCCGAGAACGAGCAGGGCCTGGAGGCGTTGCCGGGCGCCGACGAGGGTGACCAGGAGTGCTGCTGAGCCGAGCAGGAGCGGGCGCAGCCAGTCGAGGTCGCCCCATGCCGCCAGAAGGCTCGGCAGCAGGGTCACCGACAGGCCCGGCCCATACGCCGTCCAGGACGAGGTCCCCGGGTCCCGCCTCCTGCGGACGAACCCGACGACCAGCGCCGGCACGGTCACCGGCAGGGTGTACGCCTCGGGCGAGCCGACGTCCCAGGACGCCAGCCGGACCCAGGTGGCCAGCACGAACAGGGCTGCCGCCAGGTAGCCGAGCTGCCTGCGGTCCGGCCGGATCGCCGTGCCCGCGGCGATCACGCCGCACAGGGACAGCACGAGGGCGAGCACGGGCGGTTCCATGGCCGCGAGGCTGATCGCCACCAGTGCGGCGACGGCTCCCGTGATCTCGACGGACAACGTCGGCGTCGCGTCCTTGAGCCGGGCCGCGAGGAACGCGGCCGTGGCCGGTACCACCAGCACGAGCAGCGCGATGTGGTGCGGCTGCCAGTCCAGCGACGCGCCCGTGGCGCAGGCCAGCGCGGTGGCGTACGTCAGGGACGCGGCGGCCGAGACCGCCCGGATCCCGTGCTTCTGCCAGACGGCTACCGCCGCGAACAGGGCGGTCAGGCTCCCGAGGACGGCGAGCGTGGCCGCTTCGGCGGCGAGAGACAGCGCGACGAGGTGGAGGGACGTGATGAGCGCCAGGCCGAGGGCGGTCAGGGTGATGGGGGAGGGGCGGGGGCGAGCCGGAGGCCCTGTTGGGAGTGCGGGCCCGTCGTCGGTCGGGTGTGCGTGATGGCTGTACGCCGCCGCCGTCAAGGTGGCGGCAGTGGTGACGCCCAGCGCCAGCAGGCCTGCCTGGTAAGGGAGTTCGAGGGTGGCGGGCAGGACGAGGACCGCGGCCCAGGCCAGGCCGAGCGCACCGCTCAGGGCGACGGACCGGTGCGGCCCGCCCCGGAACGTCAGGGCCAGGACCGCCGCGACCGCGGCCAGCACCAGCGGAGCCGTCTCCGTGTTCGACGGCCAGGGCGTCGAGACCGTCACCGCGTCCCGGGCGTTCGAAGGGGCACCGGACCAGGCGCGTTCCGCCCAGCCGACCGGACCCGTGAGGACCACGGTGACGAGGGGCAGGGCCCATGCCACGGCGAGGGCCTGCACACCCGCGGAGGACCATCGCAGGCCACGGCGTACGGACTCCGGCAGCCAGGTGCCGCGTACGGCCAACAACGCGATGCCGCACAGCAGATAGCCCGGAACCGTCCACGCGTCGGGCAGCACCGAGCGGAGCACGCCGCCCGCCGCGGCGACCGTGATCAGGCCGCCGGTCAATGAGAGACCGGGGGAGGCCTGCGCGGCGGGGGCGCGCCACGCGGCCCCCAGCGCGATCGCCGCGGCGAGGGCGAGGAGCGCCGCCGCACGGGCGGCGGCGCTCGGACCGGTGGCCTCCCACGAGAGCCAGCCGGCCGCCAGAAGGCCCCAGGCGCCCGTCCCGTACGCGCCGACGGTGGCGACGACACGTACGGACCGGACGGACACCGTGAGGGCCACGATCGTGTCGAGCGCGGCCGTCACCAGCAGCGCCGCCGTGATCGTGTGGTGGCCCGCGTCGACCGCCACCACCCAGAGCAGCAGCGGGAGTTGAGCCGTCGCCATCGCCGCCGGGAGCGGCAGACGCAGGGCGCCGAGCGCGCGTCCGTACGCCGCCCACAGCACGGCCAGGACCGCGGTCGCGGCGGCTGCGTACCCGGCGCCGTCCACCTCCGGGAGGGCGACCTCGTGCAGGGCGTAGGCGTCGAGCACCGTCAGCACCAGGCCGAGGCCCGCCACCGACTCGGCCGTCGAGCGGAGTCCGCGCTTCAGCAGCGGTACGGGTGCGGCGAGCGCGGCGAAGGTGACCGCGCCGAGGACCGCCGCCCGGCCCGCGATGCCCAAGTGCCCCCAGCTGACCAGCGTGAACGCGATGGCCGCGACGGTCAGCAGGATACCGCCGAGCACGAGCAGCACGTTCTGCACACCGGGGGCCGTGGTCTCCGGCTGTCGGGGGCGGGGCGCGGGTGCCGGCCAGTCGGCCGGGGTCTGCGCCGATGCCGGGGCCGGGCCCCAGGCCGGGGCCGGTGACTTGGCCGACCGGAGCACACCGAGCAGCCAGGAGCGGCGGGCCAGCAGTTGGGCCCGGCGCGCGTCCAGTTGCCGCAGCTCGTGGTCGAGGATCCGCAACTCCTCGGCCGGTGGCGGAATGTTCGTCATGCTTCGGAGTGTGGTCCGGGTCACGCCGTATGGCATGAGCGCACGTACTCAGGACGTACTCAGATGAGGACGCCTCGAGTTGCGGACGTGCGGAGTTCTCCCCTGCCGGGGCGCGGACCGGCAGACTCGGCGCATGGACTGGACGCACTACCGCTTCCGCAGCCTGTGGCGGCTCGCCGCCCCGCTCGGCGAGGTCTACGAGGCGCTGGCCGACGCCGAACGCTATCCACGCTGGTGGCCGCAGGTGCGCGAGGTGACACCCCTCGACACGATCAGTGGTGTCGTCCGCATCCGCTCGACGCTGCCGTACGACCTCGTGTTCACCGGGCGCGAGGTGCGCCGCGACCCGGCGGCCGGGGTCCTGGAGATCGCGATGACCGGCGACGTGGACGGCTGGGCGCGGTGGACCCTCGCCACCGACGCGACCGGCACCCGCGCCCGCTACGACCAGGAGGTCCAGGTGACCAAGCCGCTGCTGAGGCGGCTCGCAGTGCCCGGACGGCCCGCGTTCCGCGCCAACCACGCGCTGATGATGCGGGCCGGGCGGAAGGGCCTGGTCACGTACCTCCGGGGCACCGCTTCGCGGGAACCGTGAAGCGGTTTGAAGGAAACGCGAGGAGACCTGTATTGTTCAGTGCGTTCCCGGGCGATTAGCTCAGTGGGAGAGCGCTTCGTTCACACCGAAGAGGTCACTGGTTCGAACCCAGTATCGCCCACCGGGAAAGGCCGGTCCGTCACAGACGGACCGGCTTTTTTGTGTCGCTGCCGACGGGATACGGCTCAGGCCGCCGCCGACAGTTCGGGGCGCAGCGGCCACGCCGGATCGACCGCCTCCTCCGTGCCGCTGCGCGCGAACCACGCCTGGAGGCCGCGCGCCTGGGCCGCGTGCCAGACGGCCTGCAGGGTGTGCAGTTCGGCCGCCGAGAGCCGCTCCAGGCGTGTCGCGAAACGGCGCCCGACCGCCCGTACGACCTCCAGTGAGGCCAGTGCGTCGGCCGCCGCGTCATGCGCTCCCGTCAGCTCCACGCCGTAGTGCTCGCAGAGGTCCGTGAGCGTGCGGCGGCCCTTGCGGTAGCGGTCCAGGTGTTTGTCGAGGACCCGCGGGTCGAGGACGCGCATCGGCACGGTCTCGAACCAGTGGTCCAGGGAGGACGCCCGGTGCCTGCGCAACTCCCGGTCCAGGAGCGTCAGATCGAAGGGCGCGTTCATCACCACGAGCGGGCGGCCCGCCGCGCTCTGTTCGGCCAGTTCCCTGACTATCTCGTCCATCACCGGCGACGGCCAGCGGCCGTTGAGCCGGAGATGCTCATCCGTCAGCCCATGTATCGCCGTGGCCCCTTCGGGCACCTGCACTCCCGGATTGACCAGCCAGCGGCGCACGCGCGGGCGGCTTCCGGGAGCGTCCTGGACGACGACGGCGGCCGACACGATCCGGTCGGTCTCCACGTCCACACCCGTCGTCTCGGTGTCGAACGCGGTCAAGGGGCCCTCGTACCAGCACGTCATACGCACACAACTCCTCGTTCACCTTCGGCAGTTGACGCGCCGTCCCCTGCCCTTTTTGTGATACCCGGGCTGTTTGCGCCGTACGCCGGAAGGAGACAACAGAGGTACGGGTCTTTGCAGTTCAGCGGCCCGCAGCGGGGATTCACCTGATTCGGAAGGCTGTTGGACATGGCGCTCGCGCAGCCCGAGCAGGGCGGGCTGCTGCCCCAGAGGACGGCACCGCATCGAGGCTCACTGGCCACCACGGCGTGCATGGAGACACTGCAGGTCGGTTATCTGCACGCGGTCGCGGCGGCCGCGGGCTGTTCCCTGTCCCAGCCCTTTCCGGACAACGGCATCGACTGGCACGTCAGCCACAGCGCCCCCGGGCACACGGTCGACGACGAAGTCACCATCAAGGTGCAGCTCAAGTGCACGTACCAGATCCCGCCGAACCCGCCGGGCCCCGCCTTCTCCTTCACGCTCGACAACGCCCACCTGGAGAAGCTGGCCCGCACCCCGGTCTCGGTGCACAAAATACTGGTCGTGATGCTGGTGCCCAGATCACAGGACGACTGGCTGCGTGCCGGCCACGACCGACTCGATCTGCGGCACTGCTGCTACTGGATCAACCTCGCCGGACACCGGATCACCGGCCGGCGCAGGACCACCGTGCGGATTCCGACCTCTCGCGTCTTCGACGACCGAGCGCTCTGCGAGATCATGACGCGGGTCGGAACGGGAGGCAGACCGTGACGCACCGCCCAACAGATGAGCCCCTACGCCCCGTCAGGCCCCACCCCGTCGAGACACCGGGCCTGTGGGACCAGGCACCGCGGCCCGACCAGGTCGACCCGGCCGTCCTCGGTGCGCTCCTGCACCGGCACGGCTGGCAGCGCCGCGGGGGAGCCCCCGGACGGTACGGCCGCTGGACCCCACCAGGGCCCGGCGGCTCCGGCACCAGCCTGCTGGTACCGGAGAGCCGGGCCTTCCCCGACAGCGAGGACCTTCTCGCCGAAGCCCTCGTCGCGCTGTCCCGCAGCGCCTCGCCCTCCGCCCGTGACGTCCTGGTCGGCCTCGCCGTGCCCAGCGACGAGATCCGCTGGTGGCGCGATGTACCGACGGGTCCCGTCGGCGTCTCGCCGTGGACCGTCGAGGAGCAATTGCGTTCGGCGGCACGGCAGATGCTCCTCGCGGGCGCCCTGGCGGCACGCGCGCGTGCGGGCTACTACGGCGCCCGCCACCGCAGGCCCGCCGCCACGTCCCTGGAGAACGTGCTCGTCGGAGCCGCCCCCGGCGGCCGGCAGCTCACCGCCTTCGTGCCGGTCGCCACCGGCCGCCCGCTCGCCGTCCGCCTCCACCAGGCGTTGTACGCGGCCCGCGAGGCCATCGACTACAAGCGCGCGACCGGCGGCATGGACGCCTTCGACGGAGCCGTCGAGGCGGGTGTGAGCCATGAGCTCACCGAGGCGCTGGCGTCCCTGGTGCGCGGCACCGAGGGCGCCCGGATCGCCGTCGAGTGGGCGCCCGCCGCCGGGGTGCCCGAAGGGTGCGCGACGCCCGCCGAACCCGTCGAGTTCTCGCCCGGCGACCTGCCCGCACTCCGCGAGGCCGGCGCCCGCTATCTGCGCGAGGAACCCTCCGTGCCCGTGCGCATCACCGGAGCCGTGGTGCGGATGCGCAGGTCGGGGCCGCGCGGCGACGGGAGCGTACGACTGCGGGTCATCGCCGGGGCCGAGGTCCCGCACGTCCGGATGACGCTCGACGAGGAGGCGTACCGGATAGCGGGGCACGCCCATCTCGTCGGCCTGCCGGTGCGGGTGCACGGGCGGCTGGAGAGCCGGGGCGGGTTCCGGCGGCTGACCGGGGCGTCCGGCGTGGCACCCGTGCAGGTCGACGAGGCGGAGCGGGACCGGCTGATGAAGTCGCTGCAGGAGAACCTCGACTTCTTCGAGGAGGCGTGCAGCGGGGACTGACGGTTCTTCGCGGAGGCGTGCCGCGCGCGGGACGGCTGGAGGGGTGGGCAGAGGGAACCGTTTCGCGAGGGGTGCCCCGGGCTCGGTACGATCGCCCTTGTATTACGCGTGCACCAGACGACCGCGCGCGTTTCCCTTCAGGCAGGAGAGTCCGGTGTCAGACGTCCGTGTGATCATCCAACGCGATTCCGAGCGGGAAGAGCGCGTGGTGACGACGGGCACTACGGCGGCCGAGCTCTTCGCCGGTGAGCGCACCATCGTCGCGGCCCGCGTGGCGGGCGAGCTCAAGGACCTCGCGTACGAGGTGAAGGACGGCGAGACCGTCGAGAGCGTGGAGATCTCCTCCGAGGACGGTCTCAACATCCTGCGCCACTCCACCGCGCACGTCATGGCGCAGGCCGTGCAGGAGCTGTTCCCCGAGGCCAAGCTGGGCATCGGCCCGCCGGTCAAGGACGGTTTCTACTACGACTTCGACGTGGAGAAGCCCTTCACGCCCGAGGATCTCAAGGCCATCGAGAAGAAGATGCAGGAGATCCAGAAGCGCGGGCAGCGGTTCTCCCGTCGTGTGGTCACCGACGAGGCGGCTCGCGAGGAGCTCGCTTCGGAGCCGTACAAGCTCGAATTGATCGGGATCAAGGGCTCCGCCTCGACCGACGACGGCGCGGACGTCGAGGTCGGCGGCGGCGAGCTGACGATCTACGACAACCTCGACGCCAAGACCGGTGACCTGTGCTGGAAGGACCTCTGCCGCGGTCCCCACCTGCCGACCACCCGCAACATCCCGGCGTTCAAGCTGATGCGCAACGCCGCCGCGTACTGGCGGGGCAGCGAGAAGAACCCGATGCTCCAGCGCATCTACGGCACCGCGTGGCCGTCGAAGGACGAGCTGAAGGCGCACCTGGAGTTCCTCGCCGAGGCCGAGAAGCGCGACCACCGCAAGCTCGGCAGCGAGCTCGACCTGTTCTCCATCCCGGAGCAGATCGGCTCCGGTCTCGCCGTCTTCCACCCCAAGGGCGGCGTCGTCCGCCGGGTCATGGAGGACTACTCGCGGCGCCGCCACGAGGAAGAGGGCTACGAGTTCGTCTACACCCCGCACGCCACGAAGGGGAAGCTCTTCGAGACGTCCGGGCACCTGGACTGGTACGCCGACGGCATGTACCCGCCCATGCAGCTCGACGAGGGCGTGGACTACTACCTCAAGCCCATGAACTGCCCGATGCACAACCTGATCTTCGACGCGCGCGGCCGTTCGTACCGTGAACTGCCGCTGCGCCTCTTCGAGTTCGGGACCGTGTACCGGTACGAGAAGTCGGGCGTCGTGCACGGTCTGACCCGTGCCCGGGGCTTCACGCAGGACGACGCGCACATCTACTGCACCAAGGAGCAGATGGCGGAGGAGCTCGACAAGACGCTCACCTTCGTCCTCGGCCTGCTGCGGGACTACGGCCTGACCGACTTCTACCTGGAGCTGTCCACCAAGGACCCGGAGAAGTTCGTCGGCTCCGACGAGATCTGGGAGGAGGCCACCGAGACGCTGCGGCAGGTGGCCGAGAAGCAGGGACTCCCGCTGGTCCCGGACCCGGGCGGCGCCGCGTTCTACGGCCCGAAGATCTCCGTCCAGACCAAGGACGCGATCGGCCGCACCTGGCAGATGTCGACCGTGCAGCTCGACTTCAACCTGCCGGAGCGCTTCGACCTGGAGTACACGGGCCCCGACGGCACCAAGCAGCGACCGGTGATGATCCACCGAGCGCTCTTCGGGTCGATCGAGCGCTTCTTCGCGGTCCTCCTCGAGCACTACGCGGGCGCGTTCCCGGCGTGGCTTGCGCCCGTCCAGGCGGTCGGCATCCCGATTGGCGACGCGCACGTGGACTACCTGCAGAACTTCGCCGCCGAGGCGAAGAAGCGGGGCCTGCGGGTCGAGGTCGACTCGTCCTCCGACCGGATGCAGAAGAAGATCCGCAACGCCCAGAAGCAGAAGGTGCCCTTCATGGTCATCGCGGGCGACGAGGACATGGCGGGCGGCTCCGTCTCCTTCCGCTACCGCGACGGCTCCCAGGAGAACGGCATCCCGCTCGATGAGGCCATCGCGAAGATCGCGAAGGTGGTCGAGGAGCGGGTCCAGGTCTGATCGCGGACGCAGGCCCGATGCCGGTGCGCGAGCGTCCGGCCGTACGGTCCTGAAGACGCCCGGAGGCCCCCGGAGAGCTCAGCTCTCCGGGGGCTTCTTGCGGTTCACAGGGGGCGCGGCGGGGCGTTCGTCCGGCACGGGGGCCGCTGCCCGGCGCTCGTCCTCGCTGGAGAAGACCTGCAGCAGCCACGCCGAGAACGACCCCGTCACCGCGCCGAGCAGCGCGAGCCCGCACGCCATCAGGCCCACCGCGATCACACGTCCGGCGGCCGTCACGGGAGTCACGTCGCCGTATCCCACCGTCGCGAGCGTGGAGCAGGTCCACCACACCGAGTCCCCGAAGGTACGGATCGTCGCGCCCGGCGCCGCGTGCTCCTGCTGGTACACGGCGAGCGCGCCCGCGAAGCCGAGCAGGGCCACCGAAAGGCCCGCGTACGTGATCACGCGCGCGTGCAGGGAGAGCCGAGGCCGTCCCTGCCGGCGCTGGACGGCCTCGTACACCTTGACCACGCGCACGGGACGCAGCAGGGGCAGGACCAGGACGACCGTGTCCAGCCAGTGCGTCCGTACGAAGCGGTGGCCCTGGCCGCTCAGCCGCCAGCGCACGGCATAGTCCACGGCGAACATCGCCCAGCTCCCCAGGGTCACCGCGAGACACAGGTCCCGCCACGCCTCGGGCAGACCGTGGGCGAGGACATGGATCGCGTACGAGGTGAGGAACAGCATCGAGGCCACGGCGAGCGGGACCTCCACGCGGTGTTCCCAGCGGGTCGTGCGGCTGTCGTCGTCCATCGGCTCAGCTTGGCCGGGGGCCCTTTCACGCGGTACCCGGCGACACGCCGCGAACGGGCGAAGCCATATGCTGCACCACATGACGAGTGAGCCGGAGCAGCAGATCGGAGTCGGCACACAGGACGCGTTCCAGCGCCTGTGGACGCCCCACCGGATGGCGTACATCCAGGGCGAGAACAAGCCCACCGGTCCCGGGGCCGACGACGGCTGTCCCTTCTGCTCGATCCCGGCCAAGTCCGACGAGGACGGGCTCGTCATCAAGCGTGGCGAGCAGGTCTACGCGGTGCTCAACCTGTATCCGTACAACGGCGGGCACCTGATGGTCGTGCCCTACCGGCATGTCGCGGACTACACCGACCTGACCGTGGCGGAGACCGCCGAGCTCGGCGAGCTGACGAAGCAGGCGATGACCGCGCTGCGGGCCGCCTCCGGTGCGCACGGGTTCAACATCGGGATGAACCAGGGCTCGGTCGCGGGCGCCGGCATCGCAGCGCACCTGCATCAGCACATCGTGCCCCGCTGGGGCGGCGACACCAACTTCATGCCGGTGGTGGGGCACACACGGGTGCTGCCCCAACTGCTGGCGGACACACGGAAGATGCTCGCGGAGGCTTGGCCTTCGGCCTGATGCCTCCGCGACGGTCCGGTCGTATTCCGCTGGTCCGTTGTGGCTGGTCGCGCAGTTCCTCGCGCCCCTGAAGGGGCGCTTACGCGTCGTAGACGTCCGCCTTGCGGGGGGACGCGTCCTGGATCGCCGTGCTCAGGAACGACGAGCGGTTGCCGAACTTCTCCGTGTCGACGCCGTTCTCCTTGAGGACCTTGATGGACGCCGCGTGCACCACGCGAAGGACGGGCGTGGCCGCCCGCAGCGCGTCGTCGGCCATGAAGCGGTGCCGCCAGGGCTGATCGGCCCAGGCGTGCCGCAGGCCGAACGGCTCCGGGAGTGCCAGGCTGCCGCCGAGCCAGTTGAGCAGCGGCGGGTACCAGGTGATCGGGGCGCGCACCGCGAGGCGCACCACCTCGTCCGTCTCGACGAGCGGCAGCTTCTTCGCGCGGGTCTCCCAGGGCTTGAAGGGCTTGGCGATCGGCTTCGTCTTCGCCGAGGGCTTGGTCGTGAACAGCGAGTGCACGGGCCCGAGCGCGTGGCCGGTGACCTCGATGCGCAGGGTCTCGTGCAGCACGGTCACCGTGATCAGCATGGTGATGACCAACTGGCCGTCCCAGAGCGTCCACTGGATGCCGAGGTAGTGCCGGTCGCCGCTGCCGAACTGCTGCTTGTTGCAGATGTCCTGGATGGCGTGGTTCTTCACCTGGTACGCGTCCACGTCCGTACCGCCGGGCCGGGACACCGAACCCGCGTTCTCCCCGATCGGGGTGACCACCCAGTGCTTTATCGAGGGGCGCGGGAAGCCGCCGGTGTTCAGCGGGCCGCGCTCCAGCATGCGCAGTTGGTCGTGGATCGACCGGATGACGTCCCAGCTGCGGAAGGGGTGGATCTCCTTGCTCTCGTCGAGCGGCACCAGATCCTCGGCGAGCTGCCAGCTGCCCCAGCGTGTGCCCATGCCGAGTATGCCCTTGGGGCCCGCGTAGAAGACGGAGTTGGACTGCTGCTCGGCGCTCAGCTTGGCCAGGTTCTGGCGCAGCGACTCCGCCGCCGTCTCGCCGGGGCTGCCCGGTACCGCCTCGGGGATCTTGGCGCCCACACCGCCGCCCGACAGGAGGCCCTCCCAGCGGGCACGCAGGTCCTTGGCCGTGCGCTCGCAGATCTGCTGGGCCCAGAACCAGCCGACGACCGGCATGACGATCGCCGCGCGTGCGTACCAGGCCCAGAAACCGCCGAACGGCAGCCGGAGCAGGAAGATCACGGCGAGCGCGCCGAAGGCGATGAGGAGGGTGGTGGCCAGGGCGGAGGCGCGCTTGTCCTCACGCTTGGCGATCATCGTGCGGATCTGGAAGACCAGCAGCCAGGCAATGAGCCCGGGCAGGAAGATCAGCCCGCACAGCACCGTCACCGCCGTCAGCCAGTTGTCGCGCTCCCTGCGGATGCGGTTCGCCGCCAGACAGTGCTCGACGACGACCTGGGGTTCGGTGCCGAACGACTGGATCAGCGCGTTCCGCCCGCTGCCCAGCATCCGGTCGTGCACGGCCCGCGAGAACGCCTCGCCCAGATTGGGCACGAAGAGCTTGAGCTTGCCCTCCTTGACCTTCGACTTGTGCCATTCGTTGTTGGCTTTGAGGATCTCCCCGACCTCGTTGTCCCGGTACGCCGCCGAGGCCAGGGCGAATGTCGCCGCCGTCTGGCCTGCGGCACCCGAGAGCGGGACCTGCGCCCCGGGCCTGAAATCGAATCCCTCGTCCGCCACTGCCGCCCCCATCGCCGCCGTGCTCCGCTGCTGCGGCTTTTCCCGACTTCCGTGCTCCGCACACCTGTTGATCAGGTCATCGTCTTGATCAGGTTCTCAGAGTATCCGCCGGGACCGACATCCGTCGGCGGACAGCACAAGCTGCCCGCCGACCCGGAGGGGTATTCGAGATGTGCTTCAACTAGGGGTTTCCCTGCGCCTGTTCGCGGATTTTCTCCGCCAACTGCGCAGGCATCGGCTCGTGTCGGGCGTATGTGCGGTTGAAACGCGCGGTGCCGTGCGAGAGGGAGCGCAGGTCGACGCCGTACCGCCCGATCTCGATCTCGGGGACCTCGGCCCGTACGAGCGTGCGGTTGCCGCCGGCCTGCTCGGTGCCGACGACTCGGCCGCGCCGACCGGACAGGTCGCTCATCACGGCGCCCACGTACTCGTCGCCGACCAGGACCGTCACCTCGGCGACCGGTTCCAGGAGATGGATCCGGGCGTCGACCGCGGCCTCCCGCAGGGCGAGCGCTCCTGCGGTCTGGAACGCGGCGTCCGAGGAGTCCACCGAGTGCGCCTTGCCGTCGAGCAGCGTGATCCGGATGTCGATCAGTGCGTAGCCCGCGGCCACGCCCCTGGCGGCCTGCGCTCGCACGCCCTTCTCGACGGACGGGATGAACTGCCGCGGCACGGCCCCGCCGACGACCTTGTCGACGAACTCGATGCCGGAGCCCCCGGGCAGCGGCTCCACCTCGATCGCACAGATCGCGTACTGCCCGTGCCCGCCCGACTGCTTCACATGACGGCCGCGCCCGGCCGACCTGTCGGCGAACGTCTCCCGCAGGGAGACCTTGTGCGGTACGACATCGACCTGGACGCCGTAGCGGCTGCGCAACCGTTCCAGGGCGACGTCCGCGTGAGCCTCGCCCAGACACCACAGGACCACCTGGTGGGTGTCCTGGTTCTGTTCGAGCCGCATCGTCGGGTCCTCGGCGACCAGCCGGCCCAGGCCCTGCGACAGCTTGTCCTCGTCCGCCTTGCTGTGCGCCTGGATGGCGAGGGGCAGCAGCGGGTCCGGCATCTCCCACGGCTCCATGAGCAGCGGGTCGTCCTTGGAGGAGAGCGTGTCGCCGGTCTCGGCGCGGTTCAGCTTGGCCACACAGGCGAGGTCGCCCGCGATGGCGTGCGTGAGGGCGCGCTGCTGCTTGCCGAACGGGGCGGACAGGGCGCCGATGCGCTCGTCGACGTCGTGGTCCTCGTGGCCGCGGTCGGCGAGCCCGTGTCCGGAGACGTGCACCGTCTCGTCGGGGCGCAGCGTCCCGGAGAACACGCGGACCATCGACACCCGGCCGACGTACGGGTCGGACGCGGTCTTCACGACCTCGGCGACCAGCGGCCCGTCCGGATCGCATGCCTTCACCTGGCGGGCCTTGCCGTCCGGAGTGGTGACCGTCGGGGCCTCGCGCTCCAGCGGGGTCGGGAAGCCGCCGGTGATCAGCTCAAGGAGCTCCACCGTGCCGAGCCCCTGCTTGGCGCCCTCGGCGGCGGGCGCGGCGGCCAGCACCGGGAAGAAGATCCCGCGCGCGACGGCCCGTTCCAGGTCCTGCACGAGTGTGCTGAAGTCGAGTTCCTCGCCGCCGAGATAGCGGTCCATGAGGGTCTCGTCCTCGCTCTCGGCGATGATCCCCTCGATCAGCCGGTTGCGGGCCTCCTCGATGAGCGGCAGCTGCTCGGGGCCCGGCTCGGACTCCTTGCGCTCCCCGGAGGAGTAGTCGAACAGCCGCTGCGACAGCAGCCCGATCAGCCCCGTCACGGGCGCGTGCCCGTCGGGACCCTGCGGGCCGTGCAGCGGCAGGTACAGCGGCAGTACGGCGTCGGGGTCGTCGGCCCCGAAGGCCTCCGCGCAGGTCCGCGTCATCTCGTCGAAGTCCGACCTGGCCGACTCCAGGTGCGTGATCACGATGGCCCGCGGCATCCCGACCGCCGCGCACTCCTCCCACACCATGCGCGTCGAGCCGTCCACCCCGTCCGAGGCCGAGACGACGAAAAGGGCCGCGTCCGCCGCTCGCAGACCGGCCCTCAACTCGCCGACGAAATCGGCGTATCCGGGTGTGTCGAGAATATTGATCTTGTATCCGTCCCAGTCGACGGGTACCAGGGAGAGCTGTACCGAGCGCTGCTGCCGGTGCTCGATCTCGTCGTAGTCGGAGACGGTGCCGCCGTCCTCCACACGGCCCGCCCTGTTCACCGCTCCCGCCGTCAGCGCGAGAGCTTCCACCAGAGTCGTCTTGCCCGATCCGGAGTGGCCGACCAGCACCACATTCCGTACGGACGCGGGGTGGTCGGCCGCCGTAGCCCTGCCGGCGGCTCCGGGGTGTGCATTCGCCTTGTCGCCCATGGCCTTGCCTCCCGTACACGGTGAGGTCACTGTGGGCGCGGACGCGCGGTGCCGCGTGCGGTGGCGGCTCCGATGACGCCCGCGGTGTCTTCGAGCTTTGCACTCGTGTCACAGTGCGTCCATACAACGGACGCGATCGCGCCGTCCCACGGATGTCATCAGGACGTGACCCGGGGCGCGGGTGCCCGACCGTCGCACAAGCGCACGCGTGGCTACGATGGGCCAGCCGGTGGCCAGCAGGGGCCGCGCGGCCACACCGACCCTCGGGAAGGCCATGCTGAACAAGTACGCGCGTGCATTCTTCACGCGTGTCCTCACACCGTTCGCCGCGTTTCTCATCCGCCGGGGGGTAAGCCCCGACACGGTCACCCTCCTGGGCACGGCCGGAGTGATGGCGGGCGCACTGGTCTTCTTCCCCAGGGGAGAACTCTTCTGGGGCACGATCGTCATCACGCTGTTCGTGTTCTCGGACCTCGTCGACGGCAACATGGCCCGCCAGCTGGGCCGCTCCAGCCGCTGGGGAGCCTTCCTCGACTCGACGCTCGACCGGGTCGCCGACAGCGCGATCTTCGGCGGATTCGCGCTCTGGTACGCGGGCGGCGGCGACGACAACGTCCTGTGCGCCGTCTCGATCTTCTGCCTGGCCAGCGGTCAGGTGGTGTCGTACACCAAGGCCCGCGGCGAGTCGATCGGACTGCCCGTCGCCGTCAACGGCCTCGTCGAGCGCGCCGAGCGCCTGGTGATCTCGCTGGTCGCGGCCGGTCTGGCGGGCTTCCACAAGACGTTCGGCGTGCCCGGTATCGAGATCCTGCTGCCCATCGCGCTGTGGATCGTCGCCGTCGGCAGTGTCGTCACGCTGATCCAGCGCGTCGTCACGGTCCGCCGGGAGTCCGCCGAGGCGGATGCCGCGGCCGAGGCCTCCCCCTCCGCCACCGCCTCCCCGGGCAACGCCTCGCAGAGCAGCGAGGCGACACCGTGAGCGGTCTGAAGGACCAGCTGACGTACGCGGCGTACGCAGCGGGCTGGGGAGCCGTCAAGAAGCTCCCCGAGCCCGTCGCCGTACGCCTGGGCCGGACCATCGCCGACATCGCCTGGAAGCGGCGCGGCAAGGGCGTACGACGCCTCGAATCCAACTACGCGCGCGTGCTGCCCGACGCGAGCCCGGAGCGGCTCACCGAGCTCTCCAGGGCCGGCATGCGCTCGTACCTGCGCTACTGGATGGAGTCGTTCCGGCTGCCCGCATGGAGTCGGGACCGCATCAAGGACGGCTTCGACGTCAAGGACGTCCACTACCTCACCGACGGGCTGGCCTCCGGCAAGGGCGTCATCCTCGCGCTGCCGCACCTGGCCAACTGGGACCTCGCCGGCGCCTGGGTCACCACCAAGCTGGAGACGCCGTTCACGACGGTCGCCGAGCGGCTGGAGCCGGCGAAGCTGTACGACCGGTTCGTCGCCTACCGCGAGAGCCTCGGCATGGAGGTCCTGCCGCACAGCGGCGGCACCGCGTTCGGCACGCTCGCCCGGCGGCTGCGCGACGGCGGCCTCGTCTGCCTGGTCGCCGAGCGCGATCTGTCCGCCTCCGGGGTCGAGGTCAAGTTCTTCGGGGACGCCACCCGGATGCCCGCGGGCCCGGCGCTGCTCGCCCAGCAGACCGGTGCGCTGCTGCTGCCGGTGACACTCTGGTACGACGACTCGCCCGTGATGCGGGGCCGGGTCCATCCGCCCGTCGACGTCCCCGAGTCAGGTAGCCGGGCCGAGAAGACGTCTGTCATGACGCAGGCGCTGGCCGACGCCTTCGCCACGGGTATCGCCGACCATCCGGAGGACTGGCACATGCTGCAGCGCTTGTGGCTCGCCGACCTGGAGCCCCGCTCCGGGCCGGCCGAGGGGGAACAGCCGTGAGAATCGGCATCGTCTGTCCGTACTCCTGGGACGTGCCCGGGGGAGTCCAGTTCCACATCCGCGATCTGGCGGACCACCTCATCGGCCTCGGACACGACGTGTCCGTCCTCGCTCCGGCCGACGACGACACCCCCCTTCCGCCGTACGTCGTCTCGGCGGGCCGGGCCGTCCCGGTGCCGTACAACGGTTCTGTCGCGCGCCTCAACTTCGGGTTCCTGTCGGCCGCGCGGGTGCGGCGCTGGCTGCACGACGGCACGTTCGACGTGATCCACATCCACGAGCCGGCCTCGCCGTCCCTCGGCCTGCTCTCCTGCTGGGCCGCGCAGGGGCCGATCGTCGCCACCTTCCACACGTCGAACCCGCGGTCCCGGGCGATGATCGCCGCGTACCCGATCCTGCAGCCCGCCCTGGAGAAGATCAGCGCGCGCATCGCGGTGAGCGAGTACGCGCGTCGCACCCTTGTCGAGCACCTGGGCGGTGACGCCGTCGTCATCCCGAACGGCGTCGACGTGGACTTCTTCGCCAAGGCGGAGCCCAAGGCCGAGTGGCAGGGCGACACGATCGGCTTCATAGGGCGTATCGACGAGCCCCGCAAGGGTCTGCCGGTCCTCATGAAGGCACTGCCGAAGATCCTCGCCGAGCGGCCGGGGACGCGGCTCCTGGTCGCCGGGCGCGGTGACGAGGAGGAGGCCGTCGAGAAGCTCCCCGCGGAGCTGCGGTCGCGCGTCGAGTTCCTCGGCATGGTGAGCGACGACGACAAGGCGCGGTTCCTGCGCAGCGTCGACCTGTACGTCGCGCCCAACACCGGCGGCGAGAGCTTCGGGATCATCCTGGTCGAGGCCATGTCGGCGGGCGCGCCCGTGCTCGCCTCCGACCTCGACGCGTTCGCCCAGGTCCTCGACCAGGGCGCGGCGGGCGAACTGTTCGCCAACGAGGACGCCGACGCGCTGGCCGCCTCGGCGCTGCGGCTGCTCGGCGACCCGGAGCGCCGCGCGGAACTGCGCGCGCGGGGGAGCGCGCACGTGCGGCGCTTCGACTGGTCGACGGTCGGCGCGGACATCCTGTCCGTCTACGAGACGGTCACCGACGGCGCCGCCGCGGTCGCCGCCGACGAGCCCGACGAGCCGGGCGGGCTACTGGCCCGACTCGGCCTGGTACGGGACTGAGGGGGACGCGCGCCGTGTGGGACGCAGATGGCTCGGGGGACGTACGTGATGTCCGGGAGGTGCCCCAGGAGGGCGCCAGGACCCCTCTGACGGCCGAGGAGGAGCTCCGCAGCCGCTCGGTCTTCGCCGCCGAGATCGGCGCGCAGCTGGCCCGCCAGGGGTGGGCGGTCTTTCCGGCGCACACTCCGGAGGAGCGCATCCGGCTGTTCGCGGTCGCGCAGATCATCGAGCGCCGGCTCGGGTGCCGGGTCGAGGCCGTACCGGAAGACATCTGCTCCATGCGGTTCACGGTCGCGAGCGTCGGCGCCGCCTATGAGGTCGGTCCGGCGGCCGGGGCACCCGGACAACTGGAGTACTGACGCTCGCGGAGGCGCCCCGCGTAAGGCGGCGGCGACGGAGGGCCTGGCCGGCCTTCCGCGTTGTTGGGGGAGGTCGCTGCCTCGCCCCGGCACTCCAGTGAGAGCACTGCCGCGGCGCGGTGGCTGGTCCCCGTGGACGAAGCCGACGTACAGCGACCGCGTCCTGGCCGCCGCGCGATCGCCGCAGCAGCGTCCGGATCTGACGGCGGATCACCGGGATGGCTTGAGCCGGTGCGGCGGCCCTCCGGGGGTAGCGGCCCGCGGCCCCTCCTCGCGGCTCGGCCCCTGATCGTCATGTGGGCCGACGCCGGCGCGGGCGGCCCGGGACTCACCGGTAGCCTGTGCGCCCGTGACCTCCACACTGATCTGGATCGTGGTCGCCCTCGTGGCGATCGGCCTCTACCTGAGCTGGACCGCGGGCCGGCTCGACCGGTTGCACTCGCGGATCGACGCGGCGCGGGCCGCGCTCGACGCGCAGTTGCTCCGGAGGGCGTCGGTGGCACAGGAACTGGCCACCTCCGGAGTGCTCGACCCGGCCGCCTCGATGGTGCTCTACGAAGCGGCGCACGCGGCCCGCCAGGCCGAGGAGGACAACAGGGAGGTCGCCGAGAGTGACCTCAGCCAGGCGCTGCGGGCCGTCTTCGGAGAGGTCCAGCAGGTCGAGGCGGTGCAGGCGGTCCCCGGTGGCGAGGACGCGGCGCGCGAACTCGCCCAGGCGGTCCGCCGGGTGCCGATGGCCCGGCGCTTCCACAACGACGCCGTACGGGCGGCCCGCGCCCTGCGCCGCCACCGCAAGGTGCGCTGGTTCCGGCTGGCCGGCCACGCGCCCTTCCCACTGGCGTTCGAGATGGACGACGAGGCGCCGGTCGCCCTCGCGGACCGCCCGGGAACGTAGTCCACGCGCGCGTGGACCCCGAAAAGGGCTCCGGGCGTCGGGATCCGACGCCGTCGGGCACAGCACCCGACGCCCCTGGTCACAGCCCCGACCGCCCGGCCTGACCACGGGAAACGCGCCCGCAGGCCCGGAAAATGAGCCACCGCCTCCCCATTGGCCCTTGCAGTGGCCTGGTCCTCAAGCGTTTCCTCGGTGTCTGCAGAAGCCCTCTTTCACCGAGTGAGGTCAACCCTTGTCCAGCACGCTCTCCACTCCCGCCCAGCCCACCGACACCCCTGCCACCGGCACCGCGCGCGTGAAGCGCGGCATGGCCGAGCAGCTCAAGGGCGGCGTGATCATGGACGTCGTCACGCCGGAGCAGGCGAAGATCGCCGAGGACGCGGGCGCCGTGGCCGTCATGGCCCTGGAGCGCGTGCCCGCCGACATCCGCAAGGACGGCGGCGTGGCGCGCATGTCCGACCCCGACATGATCGAGGGCATCATCGAGGCCGTCTCCATCCCGGTGATGGCCAAGTCGCGCATCGGCCACTTCGTGGAGGCCCAGGTCCTGCAGTCCCTCGGCGTCGACTACATCGACGAGTCCGAGGTCCTCACCCCCGCCGACGAGGTCAACCACTCCGACAAGTGGGCCTTCACGACCCCCTTCGTCTGTGGCGCGACCAACCTGGGCGAGGCCCTGCGCCGCATAGCCGAGGGCGCCGCGATGATCCGCTCCAAGGGCGAGGCCGGCACCGGCAACGTCGTCGAGGCCGTCCGCCACCTGCGCCAGATCAAGAACGAGATCGCCCGGCTGCGCGGCTACGACAACAACGAGCTGTACGCCGCCGCCAAGGAGCTGCGCGCCCCGTACGAGATCGTCAAGGAGGTCGCCGAGCTCGGCAAGCTCCCGGTCGTCCTGTTCTCCGCCGGCGGTGTGGCCACCCCGGCCGACGCCGCGCTCATGCGCCAGCTCGGCGCCGAGGGCGTCTTCGTCGGCTCCGGCATCTTCAAGTCCGGCGACCCGGCCAAGCGCGCCGCCGCCATCGTGAAGGCCACCACCTTCTACGACGACCCGAAGATCATCGCGGAGGCGTCCCGCAACCTCGGCGAGGCCATGGTCGGCATCAACTGCGACACCCTCCCCGAGGCCGAGCGCTACGCGAACCGCGGCTGGTAACCACCCATGACCGAGGTACCTGTCGTAGGTGTCCTGGCTCTCCAGGGCGACGTACGGGAGCACCTGGTCGCCCTGGCCGCGGCGGACGCCGTGGGCAGGGCGGTGCGGCGCCCCGAGGAACTCGCCGAGGTCGACGGACTCGTCATCCCCGGCGGCGAGTCCACCACCATCTCCAAACTGGCCGTCCTCTTCGGCCTGATGGAACCCCTCCGCGCGCGCGTGCGGGCCGGTATGCCGGTCTACGGCACCTGCGCGGGCATGATCATGCTCGCCGACAAGATCCTCGACCCGCGCTCGGGCCAGGAGACCATCGGCGGCATCGACATGATCGTGCGCCGCAACGCCTTCGGACGGCAGAACGAATCCTTCGAGGCGACGGTCGACGTGAAGGGCGTGGAGGGCGATCCTGTAGAGGGCGTCTTCATCCGTGCCCCCTGGGTCGAGTCCGTGGGCGCGGAGGCGGAGGTGCTGGCCGAGCACGACGGCCACATCGTCGCCGTACGCCAGGGCAACGCGCTCGCCACGTCGTTCCACCCGGAACTGACCGGCGACCACCGCGTGCACGGCCTGTTCGTCGAGATGGTGCGCGCGAACCTGGCTCCGGGGTCCTAGTAGGATTCCTGGGGTTCGTAAAGAGTTGGGTTACGCGAAGGAGACAGGCAGATGTCCGGCCACTCTAAATGGGCTACGACGAAGCACAAGAAGGCCGTGATCGACGCCAAGCGCGGCAAGCTCTTCGCGAAGATGATCAAGAACATCGAGGTCGCGGCCCGTACCGGCGGTGCCGACCCCGCCGGTAACCCGACGCTCTTCGACGCCATCCAGAAGGCCAAGAAGAGCTCGGTCCCGAACAAGAACATCGACTCCGCGGTCAAGCGCGGCGCCGGTCTCGAAGCCGGTGGCGCCGACTACGAGACGATCATGTACGAGGGTTACGGTCCGAACGGTGTCGCGGTGCTCATCGAGTGCCTCACCGACAACCGCAACCGCGCCGCCTCGGACGTCCGCGTCGCCATGACCCGCAACGGCGGCAACATGGCCGACCCGGGCTCCGTCTCGTACCTCTTCAACCGCAAGGGTGTCGTCATCGTCCCCAAGGGCGAGCTCGGCGAGGACGACGTCCTGGGTGCCGTGCTCGACGCGGGTGCCGAGGAGGTCAATGACCTGGGCGAGTCCTTCGAGGTCATCTCCGAGGCCACCGACCTGGTCGCGGTGCGCACCGCCCTCCAGGAAGCCGGGATCGACTACGACTCCGCCGACGCCAACTTCGTCCCGACCATGCAGGTCGAGTTGGACGAGGAGGGCGCCAAGAAGATCTTCAAGCTCATCGACGCCCTCGAGGACAGCGACGACGTGCAGAACGTCTTCGCCAACTTCGATGTGAGCGACGAGGTCATGGAGAAGGTGGACGCGTAGCGCCGCCACGAGCCGCAGGGTTCAACGGGCCGACGGGACACCCCCGTCGGCCCGTCGCTTTGTCGGGCGTCGCTGGCAAGCGATGTCGGTGGCACCCGATAGCCTGCACAAACAGGAGATCGAAGGAGGGGGCGGGTGCGGGTACTGGGCGTTGACCCCGGACTGACCCGGTGCGGTGTCGGAGTGGTCGAAGGCGTCGCCGGCCGGCCCCTGACCATGCACGGCGTCGGTGTCGTACGCACGCCCGCCGACGCGGAGTTGGGGCAGCGCCTCGTCGCCATCGAGCAGGGCATCGAGCAGTGGCTCGACGAGTACCGGCCCGAATTCGTCGCGGTGGAGCGGGTGTTCAGCCAGCACAACGTCCGTACGGTGATGGGCACGGCCCAGGCCAGCGCGGTCGCCATGCTGTGTGCGGCCCGGCGCGGGATTCCCGTGGCCCTGCACACGCCGAGCGAGGTCAAGGCCGCCGTCACCGGCAACGGCCGTGCGGACAAGGCGCAGGTCGGTGCCATGGTCACCCGGCTGCTCCGGCTCGACGCGCCGCCGAAGCCCGCCGACGCGGCGGACGCCCTTGCCCTCGCGATCTGCCACATCTGGCGCGCGCCCGCCCAGAACCGCCTGCAACAGGCCGTCGCGCAGAACCGGCTCCAGCAGGCCGCCGCCCTGCACGCGTCGAAACTCGCGTCGCAACAAGCACCGAACCGAACGCCTAACCAAGCACCGACCCAAGCACCGAAAGGCCGTACCGCATGATCGCCTTCGTCAGCGGCCCCGTCGCCGCCCTCGCGCCCGACTCCGCGGTGGTCGAGGTGGGCGGCATCGGCATCGCGGTCCAGTGCACGCCGAACACGCTCTCCGGACTCCGCATGGGCCGGCAGGCCAAGCTCGCCACCTCCCTCGTCGTACGGGAGGACTCGCTGACGCTGTACGGCTTCGCCGACGACGACGAGCGAGGGACCTTCGAGCTGCTGCAGACCGCGAGCGGGGTCGGCCCGCGCCTGGCCCAGGCCATGCTCGCGGTGCACAGCCCCGACGCACTGCGCCGCGCGGTGTCCACTGGTGACGAGAAGTCCCTGACCGCCGTACCGGGCATCGGCAAGAAGGGCGCCCAGAAGCTCCTCCTGGAGCTCAAGGACCGCCTCGGCGAGCCCCTCGGCACCGGCGGCCACGCCATCGGCACACCCGTCACGGCCGGCTGGCGCGAGCAACTGCACGCCGCACTGATCGGCCTCGGGTACGCGACCCGCGAGGCCGACGAGGCGGTGTCCGCGGTGGCGCCGCAGGCGGAGGCGGCCGGGACGCCCCAGGTGGGCCAGTTGCTGAGGGCGGCCCTCCAGACCCTCAACAAAGCGCGTTGAGCGCGCGGCGCTCTGCTGTAGTGGAGGTGGGGTCATGAACCCGCGGGTCGGTCGTGGCCGGTCGCGCCCGCGCGGCAGAGCCGCGATCGATACAGCCCCGAGCCCCCATGGGGTGCGGCACCGCCTGCTCCACATCCGTACGACCCGGACCCCCAACCCCGCGAGGCACACCGAATGAACTGGGACGACACTGCCGACGACGACACCGCCGAGCGGCTCGTCGGTGCGTCCGCCGACCATGAGGAGCAGGCCGTCGAGGCCGCCCTGCGCCCCAAGGACCTCGACGAGTTCATCGGCCAGGAGAAGGTCCGCGAGCAGCTCGACCTCGTCCTGCGGGCCGCACGCGCGCGTGGCGCCACCGCCGACCACGTCCTGCTCTCCGGCGCCCCCGGCCTCGGCAAGACCACCCTCTCGATGATCATCGCCGCCGAGATGGAAGCCCCCATCCGCATCACCAGCGGCCCCGCCATCCAGCACGCGGGCGACCTCGCCGCGATCCTCTCCTCCCTCCAGGAGGGCGAGGTCCTCTTCCTCGACGAGATCCACCGCATGTCGCGGCCCGCCGAGGAGATGCTCTACATGGCGATGGAGGACTTCCGCGTCGACGTGATCGTCGGCAAGGGCCCGGGCGCCACCGCCATCCCGCTCGAACTGCCGCCCTTCACGCTGGTCGGCGCCACCACGCGCGCGGGCCTCCTGCCGCCCCCGCTGCGGGACCGCTTCGGCTTCACCGCCCACATGGAGTTCTACGAGCCCGCCGAGCTGGAGCGCGTCATCCACCGCTCGGCGAACCTGCTGGACGTCCAGATCGACCCCGCGGGCGCCGCCGAGATCGCGGGCCGCTCACGCGGCACACCCCGTATCGCCAACCGGCTCCTGCGCCGCGTCCGCGACTACGCCCAGGTCAAGGCCGACGGCTTCGTCACCCGCGAGATCGCCGGCGCCGCCCTCGCCGTCTACGAAGTGGACAGCCGAGGCCTCGACCGCCTGGACCGCGGCGTCCTCGAAGCGCTGATCAAGCTCTTCGGCGGCGGCCCGGTCGGCCTGTCCACCCTCGCCGTCGCCGTGGGGGAGGAGCGCGAGACCGTCGAGGAGGTCGCCGAGCCCTTCCTCGTCCGGGAGGGGCTACTGGCCCGTACGCCCCGCGGGCGGGTGGCGACACCGGCGGCGTGGGCTCATTTCGGCCTCACCCCGCCCCGGCCGTCAACCGGTGGAAACGGACAACAGGACCTGTTCGGGGCGTGACGGCGAGGGGGCTCGCGGGGTCAGGAACCCCGGTGCCATGCTGAGCGTTGTTCCTTGACGGCGGACTCGCTTAGACTCCGCCGATGCCGCCTTTGCCGGCGGCGTACATACCCCCATCCATCAGGCCGCTCACCATCGCGGTCGAATGAAGGAAGTTCCGTCCCGTGAGTCTCGTGACCCTCCTCCCGTTCATCGTGCTCATCGGGGCCATGTTCCTGATGACCCGGTCGGCCAAGAAGAAGCAGAATGCGGCTGCGCAGATGCGCAACGACATGCAGCCCGGCTCCGGCGTCCGCACGATCGGTGGCATGTACGCAACGGTGAAGGAGGTCAACGAGGACACGGTCCTCCTTGACGCAGGCCCGGGCGTAGACCTGCTCTTCGCGAAGAACGCGATCGGCGCGGTCCTCAGCGACGACGAGTACAACCGCCTCGTGCACGGCATCGAGCACGACCTGAAGGATGACGAAGCGGTCGTCCCGGACGACGCCTCCTCCCTCACCGAGACCGACGAGCCCGCCGACGCTTCCGACGACAAGCCCATCGACCTCGGCAAGAAGGACGTGGCGGACACGCCCGCCGACGAGTCCGCCGACGCGGAGCCGAAGAAGGCCGATCAGGCTGACCTGAAGAAGTCCGACGGCGAGTCCGACGCGAAGTAGTCATGACCGGGGACCGCGGAGTGCGCCGCTCGCGCGCCGCGGTCCCCGGGACGTGTGGCTTCGCACGGAATCTCGACACCATTCATGCCCGTCCGCGCAGGGACGTCAGTCACCGGGCGGACGAAGAGGGAGAACGAGAAGGTGGCAGCACCTAAGAAGGGCCGACAGGGCACCCAGGGCAGGCCGGGGCGCACCTTGGCCCTGATCCTGATCGCCATCGTGGCGCTCACCGGCGGCATGTTCGCCTCCGGACACACGACGCCGCGCCTCGGCATCGACCTCGCCGGCGGTACGAGCATCACGCTCCAGGCGAAGAACGAGCCGGGCCAGAAGAACGCGATCAACCCGACCAACATGAACACCGCGGTCGACATCATGAACCGCCGTGTCAACGGTCTGGGCGTCACCGAGGCGGAGGTGCAGACCCAGGGCGACAGCAACATCATCGTCAACATCCCCAAGGGCACCAACTCCGAGCAGGCCCGGGAACAGGTCGGCACCACCGCCAAGCTCTACTTCCGTCCCGTCCTGACCACCGAGGTCTCCGGTGGGGACCCGGCCGCCAGCCCCTCGCCGAGCGCCTCCAGCAGCGCCTCCACGGGTTCGGACAAGGACACCGACAAGGACAAGGCCACCGACAAGGCCACCTCGTCCTCGTCGCCCTCCACGTCCCCCTCGGCCTCCTCCAGCACGCAGGGCCGCGCGGTCACCGACGCGCTGAAGGCCGACCCCACCCCGTCGGGCAGCGGTTCCGCCGCGTCCAGCCCGTCGGCCTCGCCGTCCGCGAGCGTCGACCCGGCGACCGCCAAGCTCCAGGCGGAGTACACCGCGCTGGACTGCACCAAGAAGACGGCTCGCGCGAAGGCCGGTGACGGCGTCAAGGCCGCCGACCCGACCGTCGCCTGTGGTCAGAACTCCCAGGGCCAGTGGCAGAAGTACATCCTCGGCCCGGCCGAGGTCGAGGGCACCGACGTCGACAAGGCGTCGGCCCTGTTCGACACCCAGGGTGCCGCGGGCTGGAAGGTCACCATGGACTTCACGTCCAAGGGTGCCAAGAAGTTCGCGAGCATCACGGGCAAGCTGGCGCAGAACCAGTCCCCGCAGAACCAGTTCGCCATCGTCCTCGACGGTGAGGTCGTCTCCGACCCGTTCGTCAGCCAGGCGCTGACCGGCGGCAGCGCGGAGATCTCCGGCAGCTTCAAGCAGCAGGAGGCCGAGGACCTGGCCAACATGCTGTCGTACGGCGCGCTGCCGCTCACCTTCACGGAGGCGAGCGTCACCACCGTCACCGCCGCGCTCGGCGGCGAGCAGCTGGAGGCCGGTCTGATCGCCGGCGCCATCGGTCTGGCGCTGGTCATCATCTACCTGGTGGCCTACTACCGGGGTCTGTCGCTCATCGCCATCGCGTCACTGCTGGTCTCCGCGGTCATGACCTACGTGATCATGTCGCTGCTCGGCCCGGCCATCGGCTTCGCCCTGAACCTGCCGGCGGTCTGCGGCGCCATCGTGGCCATCGGCATCACGGCGGACTCGTTCATCGTGTTCTTCGAACGCATCCGTGACGAGATCCGCGAGGGCCGTACGCTGCGGCCAGCGGTCGAGCGCGGCTGGCCGCGCGCCCGGCGCACCATCCTGGTCTCCGACTTCGTGTCGTTCCTCGCCGCGGCCGTGCTCTTCGTCGTCACGGTCGGCAAGGTCCAGGGCTTCGCGTTCACGCTCGGCCTGACCACCCTGCTCGACGTGGTCGTCGTCTTCTTCTTCACCAAGCCGCTGATGACGATCCTCGCCCGCAAGAAGTTCTTCGCGGAGGGTCACAGCTGGTCCGGCCTCGACCCGAAGCGACTGGGCGTCCAGCCGCCGCTGCGCCGCACCCGTCGCGTGTCCGCTCCCGTCGACACGAAGGAGGCCTGAGATGTCGAAACTCGGCACCCTCGGCGCCCGGCTCCACCGCGGCGAGATCGGCTACGACTTCGTCGGCAAGCGCAAGCTCTGGTACGGCATCTCCATCCTGATCACCATCACGGCCATCGTCGGCCTGGCGGTGCGCGGCCTGAACATGGGCATCGAGTTCCAGGGCGGCGCCGTCTTCACCACCGAGAAGACCAGCATCTCGGTGAGCCAGGCCGAGACGTACGCGGAAGAGGCCTCCGGCCACGACGCGATCGTCCAGAAGCTCGGCAACGGCGGACTGCGCATCCAGATCGCCGGCATCGACACCGGCAAGTCCGACCAGATCAAGCAGGAGCTCTCCAAGGACCTGAAGGTCGACGCGGAGAAGATCAACGCCGACCTGGTCGGCCCCAGCTGGGGTGATCAGGTCGCCAACAAGGCCTGGCAGGGCCTGGCGATCTTCCTGGTCCTGGTGGTGATCTATCTGGCGATCGCCTTCGAGTGGCGAATGGCCGTGGCCGCCCTTGTGGCGCTCATCCACGACATCACCATCACCGTCGGCGTCTACGCCCTGGTCGGCTTCGAGGTCACCCCGGGCACGGTGATCGGTCTGCTGACCATCCTCGGTTACTCGCTCTACGACACCGTCGTCGTCTTCGACAGTCTCAAGGAGCAGACGAAGGACATCACCAAGCAGACCCGCTGGACCTACAGCGAGATCGCGGACCGCTCGATCAACGGCACCCTGGTGCGTTCCATCAACACCACGGTCGTCGCGCTGCTCCCGGTCGGCGGCCTGCTGTTCATCGGTGGCGGTGTGCTCGGCGCGGGCATGCTCAACGACATCTCGCTGTCGCTGTTCGTCGGCCTCGCGGCCGGTGCGTACTCCTCGATCTTCATCGCCACGCCGCTCGTCGCCGACCTCAAGGAGCGCGAGCCGCAGATGAAGGCCCTCCGCAAGCGCGTGCTCGCCAAGCGGGCCGCGGCCGCCGCGAAGGGCGAGTCCCTGGAGGCCCCGGTCGTCGACGAGCGCTACGACGAGGACGAGCCGGAGGACGCGACGCCCGCGGTCGTCGGACCGCGCGCCCAGCGTGCCCAGCCGTCGTCCCGTGGCAGGGGGCGCGGCCGGCCGTCGGGGAAGCGCCGATGACCGGTATTGAAGAGCTGCTGCTCAGCCGTATCCGTGACGTCCAGGACTATCCGGAGCCGGGAGTGGTGTTCAAGGACATCACCCCGCTCCTGGCCGACCCGGCGGCGTTCACGGCGCTGACCGACGCGCTGGCCGAGATCAGCGTCCGCAGCGGCGCCACGAAGATCGTCGGCCTGGAGGCCCGCGGCTTCATCCTGGGCGCGCCCGTCGCGGTCCGCGCAGGGCTCGGCTTCATCCCCGTACGCAAGGCGGGCAAGCTCCCCGGAGCGACGCTCGGCCAGACGTACGACCTGGAGTACGGCTCCGCCGAGATCGAGGTGCACGCCGAGGACCTGAGCGCGGACGACCGCGTGATGGTCGTCGACGACGTCCTCGCCACCGGCGGCACCGCCGAGGCCTCGCTCCAGCTGATCCGCCGGGCCGGTGCCCGGGTCGCCGGCGTCGCCGTCCTCATGGAGCTCGGTTTCCTGGGCGGCCGTGCCCGGCTGGAGCCGGCCCTGGACGGCGCCCCGCTGGAGGCGCTGCTCAAGGTCTGAGCAACCCCTGAGGCGCCTGTACGACACGTCCTGGGCGCCTGTAGGACACCGCGGAGGCGGGCCCGGAGGAATCCGGTGCCCGCCTCTCGTGTTTCTCCCGTAGAAGGCGGTCTCACCGGCCGAAGGCGAGTCCGGAGCCCAGGATCGCTACCATGGGGTCTCCGGAACCTGACCGGGGACCCGGATCGCGCACGAGGAGTCCTCTTGCCAGACGAGGCCCAGCCACTCACCGCCGCCAAGCCCGAGAAGTCCGCGGCGCCCGCAGGCACGCCCGCACCACCCGCGAGCGCGCCCGCGAAGAACGGCTCCGCCGAGCCCACGGCCGGAGCCAAGGCGGCTGAGCAGCCACGCCCCGAGCCGGCCGCCCCCGAGCGCCAGGCCCCCGCGTCCGCGGCCCGTCCCACGGCCGGCCAGCCCGCACGCTCCGGCGGCGGCTCCTCCAACCGCGTGCGCGCCCGCCTCGCCCGTCTCGGCGTCCAGCGGTCCAACCCGTACAACCCGGTCCTGGAGCCCCTGCTGCGGATAGTGCGCAGCAACGACCCGAAGATCGAGACCGCCACCCTGCGGCAGGTCGAGAAGGCCTACCAGGTCGCCGAGCGCTGGCACCGCGGCCAGAAGCGCAAGAGCGGCGACCCGTACATCACGCACCCGCTCGCCGTGACGACGATCCTCGCCGAGCTGGGCATGGACCCGGCCACGCTGATGGCGGGCCTGCTGCACGACACCGTCGAGGACACCGAGTACGGCCTGGACACCCTCAAGCGGGACTTCGGCGACCAGGTCGCCCTGCTCGTCGACGGCGTCACCAAGCTCGACAAGGTCAAGTTCGGCGAGGCCGCCCAGGCCGAGACCGTCCGCAAGATGGTCGTCGCCATGGCCAAGGACCCGCGCGTCCTGGTCATCAAGCTCGCCGACCGCCTGCACAACATGCGCACCATGCGCTACCTCAAGCGCGAGAAGCAGGAGAAGAAGGCCCGCGAGACGCTGGAGATCTACGCTCCGCTGGCGCACCGCCTGGGCATGAACACCATCAAGTGGGAGCTGGAGGACCTCGCCTTCGCGATCCTCTACCCCAAGATGTACGACGAGATCGTGCGCCTGGTCGCCGAGCGCGCCCCCAAGCGCGACGAGTACCTCGCCATAGTGACCGACGAGGTCCAGTCCGACCTGCGCGCGGCCCGCATCAAGGCGACCGTCACCGGCCGCCCGAAGCACTACTACAGCGTCTACCAGAAGATGATCGTCCGCGGCCGTGACTTCGCGGAGATCTACGACCTGGTGGGCATCCGCGTCCTCGTCGACACGGTCCGCGACTGCTACGCGGCACTGGGCACCGTCCACGCCCGCTGGAACCCGGTTCCGGGGCGGTTCAAGGACTACATCGCGATGCCCAAGTTCAACATGTACCAGTCGCTGCACACGACGGTGATCGGTCCGAACGGCAAGCCGGTCGAACTCCAGATCCGTACGTTCGACATGCACCGCCGCGCCGAGTACGGCATCGCCGCGCACTGGAAGTACAAGCAGGAGCCCTCCGCCGGCGCCTCCAAGGTGCGCACGGACGCGCCCAAGGGCCTCGGCAAGGACAAGGACGCCGTCAACGACATGGCGTGGCTGCGCCAGTTGCTCGACTGGCAGAAGGAGACCGAGGACCCCAGCGAGTTCCTGGAGTCCCTGCGCTTCGACCTGTCCCGCAACGAGGTCTTCGTCTTCACGCCGAAGGGCGACGTCATAGCGCTTCCGGCCGGGGCGACACCGGTGGACTTCGCGTACGCGGTCCACACGGAGGTCGGCCACCGGACCATAGGAGCGAGGGTCAACGGACGCCTCGTACCGCTGGAATCCACCCTGGACAACGGCGACCTGGTCGAGGTCTTCACCTCCAAGGCGGCCGGCGCGGGCCCGTCCCGCGACTGGCTGGGCTTCGTGAAGTCCCCGCGCGCCCGCAACAAGATCCGGGCCTGGTTCTCCAAGGAGCGCCGCGACGAGGCGATCGAGCAGGGCAAGGACGCCATCGCGCGCGCCATGCGCAAGCAGAACCTGCCGATCCAGCGCATCCTCACCGGCGACTCGCTGGTCACGCTCGCGCACGAGATGCGCTACCCCGACATCTCGTCCCTGTACGCGGCGATCGGCGAGGGCCATGTGGCTGCGCAGAACGTCGTGCAGAAGCTCGTCCAGGCGCTCGGCGGCGAGGAAGCGGCCACCGAGGAGATCGACGAGAGCGTCCCGCCCGCGCGCGGGCGAGGCCGCAAGCGCCGGTCGAACGCCGACCCGGGTGTCGTGGTCAAGGGCGTCGACGACGTGTGGGTCAAGCTCGCCCGCTGTTGTACGCCCGTTCCCGGCGACCCGATCATGGGCTTCGTCACGCGGGGCAGCGGTGTGTCGGTCCACCGCACCGACTGCGTCAACGTCGACTCGCTGTCCCGTGAGCCCGAGCGCATCCTCGAGGTCGAGTGGGCGCCCACCCAGTCCTCGGTCTTCCTGGTCGCCATCCAGGTCGAGGCGCTGGACCGCTCAAGGCTCCTGTCGGACGTCACCAGGGTCCTGTCCGACCAGCACGTCAACATCCTGTCGGCGGCCGTCCAGACGTCCCGCGACCGGGTGGCCACCTCCCGCTTCACCTTCGAGATGGGCGACCCGAAGCACCTGGGCCACGTCCTGAAGGCGGTCAGGGGAGTCGAGGGCGTGTACGACGTGTACCGGGTGACATCGGCGCGCAGGCCGTAATCGGGCACTACGTAGAGGGGCTTCCGTACGTCACGTACGGAAGCCCCTCTACGTAGAAGCGCAAAAACTCAGCCGCCGAACTCCTGCAGACCCTTCAGCGCCTGCTCAAGGAGCGCCTGGCGGCCGTCGAGCTCCTTCTGGAGCTTGTCGGCCCGCGCGTTGTTGCCGGAGGACCGCGCCGACTCGATCTGGCCCTGCAGCTTGTCCACGGCCGCCTGGAGCTGACCGGTCAGACCCTCGGCACGCGCGCGTGCCTCCGGGTTCGTCCGGCGCCACTCGGCCTCCTCGGATTCCTGGAGAGCCCGCTCCACCGTGTGCATCCGGCCCTCGACCTTCGGGCGGGCGTCACGCGGCACATGGCCGATGGCCTCCCACCGCTCGTTGATCGAGCGGAAGGCGGCCCGCGCCGCCTTCAGGTCCTGCACCGGGAGGAGCTTCTCGGCCTCCTCGGCCAGCTCCTCCTTGAGCTTCAGGTTCTCCGTCTGCTCCGCGTCCCGCTCGGCGAAGACCGAGCTGCGCGCCGCGAAGAACACGTCCTGGGCACCGCGGAAGCGGTTCCACAGATCGTCCTCGTGCTCGCGCTGGGCACGGCCCGCGGCCTTCCAGTCAGCCATCAGCTCGCGGTAGCGGGCGGCCGTCGGACCCCAGTCCGTCGAGGCGGACAGCGACTCGGCCTCCGCGACCAGCTTCTCCTTGGTCTTGCGGGCCTCCTCGCGCTGCGCGTCCAGCGACGCGAAGTGCGCCTTGCGGCGCTTGGAGAACGCCGAGCGCGCGTGCGAGAAGCGGTGCCACAGCTCGTCGTCGGACTTCCGGTCGAGCCGCGGTAGACCCTTCCACGTGTCCACGAGCGCCCGCAGCCGCTCACCGGCGGCCCGCCACTGGTCGGACTGGGCCAGCTCCTCCGCCTCGACGACCAGCGCCTCCTTGGAGTGCCGGGCCTCGTCGGACTGCTTCGCCCGCTGCGCCTTGCGCTCCTCGCGGCGTGCCTCGACCGTCTCGACGAGCTTGTCCAGCCGCACCTTCAGCGCGTCCAGATCCCCGACCGCGTGGTGGGCGTCCACCTGCTCGCGAATGTGGTCGATGGCGATCTGGGCGTCCTTCGCGGACAGGTCGGTGGTCTTCACTCGTCGCTCGAGGAGGCCGATCTCCACGACCAGGCCCTCGTACTTGCGCTCGAAGTAGGCCAGTGCCTCGTCGGGAGAACCGGCCTGCCAGGAACCGACGACCTGCTCGCCGTCGGCCGTACGCACGTACACGGTCCCCGTCTCGTCGACGCGGCCCCACGGGTCGCTGCTCACAGCGCCTCCTCCACATGATGCCTGCGTGGGGCTGCTTTACCCCCGGGCATCGTCCACAGTTTCGTCACGGCCAACATAGGCGACCGGCGGGGCGGCTGTCCGCATCCCGCGCGACCGAAATTTCGCTGCTGGAGGTCAGGATTTCGTCACGGTCGCCTTGTCGATCACGACGGTCGCATTGGGTGCGCCGTCGCCCTGGCCAGTGCTCTCGCCGGCCTTGGCGATTTTCTCCATGACCTTCATGCCCGATTCGGAAATAGTCCCGAACGGTGTGTAGTTGGCCGGCAACGGACTGTCCTGGTACACGAGGAAGAACTGGCTGCCGCCGGAGTTGCGGCCTTCCTTCGTCTGGGCGTTGTACTGGTTGGCCATCGCCACCGTGCCCGCCGGGTACGTGTCGCCCTTGAGGCGCTTGTCCTTGAGGTTCTCGTCCGGAATCGTGTAGCCGGGGCCTCCCATGCCGGTGCCCTGCGGGTCGCCGCACTGGAGCACGAAAATGCCGTTCGTCGTCAGACGGTGGCACTTGGTGTGGTCCAGATAGCCCTTGCCCACCAGGAAGTTGAACGAGTTCACGGTGCGCGGGGCCTTCGAGGCCGGCATGTCGATGTCTATCGTGCCGCAGGTCGTCTGCAGCTTCATCGTGTAGTCCGCCGACTTGTCGATGGTGACCGCCGGCTCCTTCTTGTAGCTCAGCGACTTCACCTTGCCCGCGGCAGCCTTCTCGCAGGGGTCGGGTGCCTTGCTGGGCGCGGAGGGGCTCGGGCTGGCCTCGGCCGCCGCGTCCGACTTGTTGTCGTCGCTCTTGAAGACCCCGGTCGCGTACGACACCACGCTGCCCACGACGACCACGCCGAGGACCGACGCGATCACCGCGTTGCGAGCGTGGGCCTTGCGCCGAGCGGACGTGCGCCGCTGCTGTTGCCGCAAGAACTTCTCCCGGGCGAGCTGACGCCGCCGCTGTTCCTGGGTGACCACCGGGTTATCTCCTCATGCGTCTCGTACGTCAGGTGGGACGCGTGCGTCTGTTGAGCCGACCGCCTGCGTGTGACCCGTACCGTATATGGGTTCGCTGTGGTTCCGGCAGCGCCGGTAGGCTCTGATCCACAGCCAGGCCATTCCCCGTACGACATACCGAAGGACGAACGTGCTCATTGCCGGGTTCCCCGCCGGGGCCTGGGGCACCAACTGTTATCTGGTCGCCCCCGCCGCAGGCGAGGAGTGCGTGATCATCGACCCGGGCCATCAGGCCGCCCAGGGAGTCGAGGAAGCGCTCGCCAAGCATCGGCTCAAGCCCGTCGCCGTCGTCCTCACGCACGGCCACATCGACCATGTCGCCTCGGTCGTCCCGGTGTGCGGCGCGCACGACGTGCCCGCGTGGATCCACCCCGAGGACCGGTACATGATGAGCGACCCCGAGCGGGCGCTCGGCCGCTCCATCGGGATGCCGCTGATGGGCGAACTCACCATCGGGGAGCCGGACGACGTGAAGGAGCTGACGGACGGCGCCGCGCTGAAGCTGGCCGGCCTCGACTTCTCCGTCGCGCACGCGCCCGGCCATACGAAGGGGTCGGTGACGTTCCGGATGCCCGAGAACACGGAGATCCCTTCCGTGTTCTTCTCCGGGGATCTGCTCTTCGCCGGCTCCATCGGACGCACCGACCTGCCCGGCGGCTCCCACACCGAGATCCTCGACTCGCTGGCCCGTGTGTGCCTGCCGCTCGACGACTCGACCGTGGTGCTGTCCGGCCACGGCCCCCAGACGACCATCGGCCAGGAGCGCGCCACCAACCCGTACTTGCGGCAGGTGGCGGCGCCCGGCCCGGGAGCGGACCCGACCTCCGCTCCTCGACGAGGAATGTGACGAGACTTCCCGTGAGCACCTTCAAGGCCCCCAAGGGCACGTACGACCTGATTCCGCCGGACAGCGCGACGTTCCTCGCGGTGCGCGAGGCGATCGCCGCGCCGCTGCGGAACTCCGGTTACGGATACATCGAGACGCCCGGGTTCGAGAACGTCGAACTGTTCGCGCGCGGGGTCGGTGAGTCCACCGACATCGTGACGAAGGAGATGTACGCCTTCGAGACCAAGGGCGGCGACCAGCTGGCGCTGCGCCCCGAGGGCACCGCCTCCGTGCTGCGCGCCGCCCTCGAAGCCAACCTGCACAAGGTGGGCAACCTCCCCGTCAAGCTCTGGTATTCGGGCTCGTACTACCGCTACGAGCGCCCCCAGAAGGGCCGTTACCGCCACTTCTCGCAGGTCGGCGCCGAGGCGATCGGGGCCGAGGACCCGGCGTTGGACGCCGAGTTGATCATCCTGGCCGACCAGGCGTACCGCTCGCTCGGGCTGCGGAACTTCCGGATCCTCCTCAACTCCCTCGGCGACCAGGAATGCCGTCCCGTCTACCGGGCCGCGCTCCAGGACTTCCTGCGGGGGCTGAACCTGGACGAGGAGACCCTCCGCCGGGCCGAGATCAACCCGTTGCGGGTTCTGGACGACAAGCGGGATGACGTCCAGAAGCAGTTGGTGGGTGCCCCGCTCCTGCGCGACTACCTGTGCGACGCGTGCAAGGCGTACCACGAGGAGGTCCGCGAGCTGATCACGGCCGCCGGGGTCTCCTTCGAGGACGACGCGAAGCTGGTGCGGGGGCTGGACTACTACACCCGCACCACCTTCGAGTTCGTGCACGACGGTCTCGGTTCGCAGTCCGCGGTCGGTGGCGGCGGTCGCTATGACGGCCTGTCGGAGATGATCGGTGGTCCCGCGCTGCCGTCCGTCGGCTGGGCGCTCGGCGTCGACCGTACGGTCCTCGCGCTGGAGGCCGAGGGCGTGTCCCTCGAACTTCCCGCGACCACCAGTGTGTTCGCGGTGCCGCTCGGGGACGAGGCTCGTCGGGTGCTCTTCCGGGTGGTGACCGAGTTGCGCCGGAACGGGGTCGCGGCCGACTTCTCCTACGGGGGCAAGGGGCTCAAGGGCGCCATGAAGAACGCGAACCGGAGTGGGGCGCGGTACACCGTCGTCGCCGGTGAGCGGGATCTCGCCGAGGGTGTCGTCCAGCTCAAGGACATGGAGTCCGGCGAGCAGGTGGCGGTCGGCGTGAACGAGATCGTGGCGGAACTGGAGTCGCGGCTCAGCTGAGTCGGCTTGGGCCTGCTTTTTCTCGCCCCCGCCGCCCCTACCCGTTCCCGTCCCCTGGGGGCTGCCGCCCCCAGACCCCCGCTATCGGCCTGAACGGCCTCGTCCTCAAACGCCGGACGGGCTGAGGTGTGCCTGGAGGAGCGGGGGTTCGGGGGCGGAGCCCCCGGGGACGCCGTCAACTCGGCGCGTGCCGATTCGTCCTCGCAGATGATGTCGACGTGCGAGGGGCGCGGGTGCGCCTCCGCGGAGCCGCTGCACCTGTGCTGGCGTGCCGTCGAGCGTCCCGCCGAGGCGAACGTTCCGGGACCGCCGTGCGTACTTCCTTATGTCCAGCGAACGGTGGACACGCGTGCGTGTGCGGCACAATGACCGTGCCCGGAAGGCCCCCTCAAGCTACGGAAACGGCGTGATGAGCAAGACGACAGTCAGGGAAGGCATCAGCACCGACTCCGACGACCAGGAAGGTGCCGAGGCCCCACGGTCCGTGGGCGGCGGTCGCTTCCTCGCCGTTCTGCTGGTGATCACGGGCGCGGCCGGACTGCTGGCCTCCTGGGTCATCACCATCGACAAGTTCAAGCTGCTGGAGGACCCGAACTTCACCCCGGGCTGCAGCCTGAACCCGGTCGTCTCGTGCGGCAACATCATGAAGAGCGACCAGGCCTCCGCCTTCGGGTTCCCCAACCCGATGATGGGCCTCGTTGCCTACGGCATCGTGATCTGCGTCGGCATGAGCCTGCTCGGCCGCGCCACGTTCCCGCGCTGGTACTGGCTGACCTTCAACGCGGGCACGCTGTTCGGCGTCGGCTTCTGCACATGGCTGCAGTACCAGTCGCTGTACAACATCAACTCGCTGTGCCTGTGGTGCTCCCTCGCCTGGGTCGCGACGATCATCATGTTCTGGGCCGTGACCTCGCACAACGTCCGCAACGGCTTCCTGCCGGCGCCGGGCTGGGTCAAGGGCTTCCTCGGCGAGTTCGCCTGGGTGCTGCCGGTCATGCACATCGGGATCATCGGCATGCTGGTCCTGACGCGCTGGTGGGACTTCTGGACCAGCTGAATTCCACCGGGCCGGCGGTGTTGTCAGTGGCGTGACATAGGGTTTTGGACGTGGAGCCCGACCTGTTCACCGCCGCAGCCGAAGAACGCCAGGAGAAGGACCCGTCCAGCAGTCCCCTGGCCGTACGGATGCGCCCGCGCACCCTCGACGAGGTGGTGGGCCAGCAGCATCTGCTGAAGCCGGGCTCACCCCTGCGCAGACTGGTCGGCGACGGAGGCGGCCCGGCAGGCCAGTCCTCGGTCATCCTCTGGGGGCCGCCCGGCACCGGCAAGACGACCCTGGCGTACGTGGTCTCCAAGGCCACCGACAAGCGCTTCGTGGAGCTCTCCGCGATCACCGCCGGCGTCAAGGAGGTCCGCGCGGTCATCGAGGGCGCCCGCCGGGCCACCGGAGGCTTCGGCAAGGAGACCCTGCTCTTCCTCGACGAGATCCACCGCTTCAGCAAGGCCCAGCAGGACTCCCTGCTCCCGGCCGTCGAGAACCGCTGGGTGACGCTGATCGCCGCGACCACCGAGAACCCGTACTTCTCGGTGATCTCCCCGCTGCTGTCCCGCTCACTGCTGCTGACCCTCGAACCGCTCACGGACGACGACCTGCGCGGACTGCTCCGCCGGGCCCTGGCCGACGAGCGCGGCCTCAAGGACGCCGTCACCCTCCCCGAGGACACCGAGGAGCACCTGCTGCGGATCGCCGGCGGTGACGCCCGCCGCGCGCTGACCGCGCTGGAGGCCGCGGCCGGGTCCGCGCTCGACAAGGGCGAGCCGGAGATCACCCTCCAGACCCTGGAGGAGACGGTCGACCGGGCCGCCGTGAAGTACGACCGCGACGGCGACCAGCACTACGACGTGGCGAGCGCGCTGATCAAGTCCATCCGCGGCTCGGACGTGGACGCAGCGCTGCACTACCTCGCCCGGATGATCGAGGCCGGCGAGGACCCCCGCTTCATCGCCCGCCGCCTGATGATCTCCGCCAGCGAGGACATCGGCCTGGCCGATCCGACCGCGCTGCCGACAGCGGTCGCCGCCGCCCAGGCCGTCGCCATGATCGGCTTCCCCGAGGCCGCGCTCACCCTCAGCCACGCCACCATCGCCCTGGCCCTGGCCCCGAAGTCGAACGCGGCGACGACGGCGATCGGCGCCGCCATGGAGGACGTACGCAAGGGCCACGCGGGCCCCGTACCGATGCACCTGCGTGACGGGCACTACAAGGGCGCGGCCAAGCTCGGTCACGCGCAGGGGTACGTGTACCCGCACGACCTGCCCGAGGGAATCGCCGCCCAGCAGTACGCGCCGGAGGAGCTCAAGGACCGCGAGTACTACACCCCGACCCGCCACGGCGCCGAGGCGCGCTACGCGGACGCGGTGGAGTGGACCAGGAAGCACCTCGGTCGAGGGCGGTCCTGACCGGTCCTGACCACCCTGTAGACTCCTCGAAGCGCTGCGTCCCGTGTCCGGTCTCCTCTGACGAGGCAGCCGACATCACCAGAACGGGACATCCAGCCGGAGCCCTCACCGCAAGGCGGGGATTCCAGGAGCGTCGCGCACCGTCGAAGGTGTCGCGGGCAGCCCACCACCCTCTCGGATCTCCGGGAAACGGTCGGTGGGCCACTCGCGTGCTGCACGTATGTGCCCAGCACAGGGAGCGGCTGCCCCGCAGGTCCGACCGACCGGACCACGCGGGGTTTCCCTGGCTGCGGATTGCGACCTCCCCTAACCCTGGTGAAGCCGTATTCGCATCAGAAAACATGAGGTGTTTGGTTCATGCCGAACCAGTCCCGCCCCAAGGTCAAGAAGTCGCGTGCCCTCGGCATCGCGCTGACCCCGAAGGCTGTCAAGTACTTCGAGGCCCGCCCCTACCCGCCGGGCGAGCACGGCCGTGGCCGTAAGCAGAACTCGGACTACAAGGTCCGTCTGCTCGAGAAGCAGCGTCTGCGTGCGCAGTACGACGTGTCCGAGCGTCAGCTCGTCCGCGCCTACGAGCGTGCCGCCAAGACGCAGGGCAAGACCGGTGAGGCCCTGGTCATCGAGCTGGAGCGTCGTCTCGACGCCCTGGTTCTGCGTTCGGGCATCGCCCGCACGATCTACCAGGCCCGCCAGATGGTCGTTCACGGCCACATCGAGGTCAACGGTGGCAAGGTCGACAAGCCGTCGTTCCGCGTCAAGCCCGACGACGTCGTGATGGTCCGCGAGCGCAGCCGCAGCAAGACGCTGTTCGAGGTCGCCCGTGCCGGTGGCTTCGCCCCCGACGGTGAGACCCCGCGCTACCTCCAGGTGAACCTCGGCGCCCTGGCGTTCCGCCTGGACCGCGAGCCGAACCGCAAGGAGATCCCGGTGATCTGCGACGAGCAGCTCGTCGTCGAGTACTACGCCCGCTGATCACCCTCAGCCGGATGTAGCACCACCTGTGCGTCAGCCCGTCGTCTCTCCGCCCTTCCGGGTGGGCGAGGCGGCGGGCTTTCGCATGTCCGGGGGTTGTGGCAGCCCGCGCGGCGGCGGCAGCGCACCGAGCAGCCGCGGCCGGGTGTGCCCGAGCGCCCGCCCCACCGCCGCCTGTCGGCCGAGCCGCGCACCGGCCCGTACGCACTCTTCGTACCGCTCGTCGCCCAGCCGTTCGCGGGCCGTCGCCTCGCACTGTTCGTGCGGGGCGTTGTAGTAGGCGGAGCCGAAGAGCGGCAGGCCCACCGACGGCCACATCCGGGACGCGGAGCCCTGGAGGACCGCGGCCTCGGAGGCGTCGCCCTCCGCCGCCGTGATCAGCGCGAGCAGCTCCATCGCCAGGACCGTGCCGAGCAGGTCGTTGAAGACGTGGTTGATGTCCAGACACTCGACCAGCAGCCGCCGGGCCCCGGACAGATCGCCCTCGGCCCAGGCCGCGTACGCCAGGACGTACAGCGCGTACGCGAGGGTCCAGCGCTCGCCGTGGTCCGTACAGACCCGGCGCACGTCCTCGCACAGTTGGACCGCGCCCGGCAGATCACCCTGGAAGGCCAGCGTCATCGCCAGCTCGACCTGGCCCATCAGGACATTGCTGTTGAGCTCGCCGATCTCCTGATAGCGGTCGAGCGCCGAACGCAGCAGCGTCTCCGCGCGGGCCATGTCGTCGGTGACCAGGGCCAGACAGCCGGTGCGGTGCTCGGCGTAGGCCAGCGCGAGGGGGTTGCCGCTGTCCTCCGCCTTCTCCCGGCACTCGGCGAGCGCGGCGAGCGCCGACGCCGTGTCGCCCTGGAGGATCGCCACATAGCCGAGCACCCACAGCGCCTTCAGCCGCGACCGCTCGTGCTCGGTGTCGAGGAGAACGGTCCGCTCCAGCCAGTGCCGCCCCTCCGACAGCCGGCCGCAGCCGACCCAGTAGAACCAGAGCGTGCCCGCGAGGTACTGGCCGAGATGGCCGCCGCCCGGCTCGGACAGACACTGCTCCATGGCACAGCGCAGATTCGGCAGCTCCGCCTCCACCCGCGCGGCCACCTCGCGCTGCCGGGGCGAGAACCAGTCCAGCTCGCACCAGGTGGCGAGCCCCATGTACCAGTCGCGGTGGCGCCGCCGCAGCCGAGCCGTGTCGCCCGTCGCCGCCAGCCAGTCGGTGCCGTACGCCCGGACCGTGTCCAGCATGCGGTAGCGCACACCCGCCCGGGTCTCCTCGCGGGTGACCACCGACTGCGCGAGCAACTCGCCCAGCACGTCGAGGATGTTGTCGGGATGCAGGCCGTCGCCCCCGCACACGTACTCCACGGCCTCCAGGTCGAACTGCCCGGCGAACACCGAGAGCCGCGACCACAGCAGCCGCTCCTCCGGCGTGCACAGTTCATGGCTCCAGCCGATCGCCGTCCGCAGCGTCTGATGGCGGGGGAGCGCGTCGCGCCCGCCGCCCGTCAGCAGCCGGAAACGGTCGTCGAGCCGCATCAGCAATTGGGCGGGAGAGAGGGTCCGCAGCCGTCCCGCCGCCAGCTCGACCGCGAGCGGGAGGCCGTCCAGCCGCCGGCACAGTTCGTGCACGTCCGCGCGGTTGCCGTCATGGAGGGTGAACCCCGGAGTGCTCGCCGCCGCACGGTCCGCGAACAGCTCGGCGGCCTCCCGCTCGGTCAGCGGCGCCACCGGGAACAGCCGCTCGCCCTCCACGGCCAGCGGCCTGCGCCCGACGGCGAGCACCCGCAGCCCCGGCGCCCGCCGCAGCAACTCACCGACCAGCGAGGCACACGCGTCCACCAGATGCTCGAACCCGTCCATTACGAGCAGGAGTTGACGCTTCGAGAGATGGTCGAGCAGCACCTGACGCGGCGGCCGGGACGTGTGATCCGTCAGACCGAGGGCCTCGACGACCGCGTACTCGACGAGCTCCGCCTCCCGCACGGCGGCCAGCTCCACGCGCCACACCCCGTCGCGCGGCCGGGTTCTGGCCGCCGCACGCGCCGCGAGCCGTGACTTGCCAACCCCGCCGAGACCCGTCACGGTGACCAGGCGTGCCGCCCCGAGGGCCGCACCCAGCTGCGTGAGTTCGGCCGCGCGGCCCACGAACGCGTTGAGCTCCAGGGGCAGATTCCCGGCCCTGTGACCGCCGGCCCCCGCACCGGAACGCTGAGAACGTCGCATGGGGAACGGAGCGTACTCATCCGTAAGCACTCCGTACAATCGCTTCGGGCAACTCCGGCCCCGGCGGGCGGTAATCCGGTACGGAGCCCCAGCCCCGGCGCGATAGGCTCGGGGGACGACTTTTCGATGTTTTCGATGTTGAGGAACGATCCAGGGAGCGGGTGCGCAGTGTCCGGTGGAGAGGTGGCCGGGATCCTGGTGGCCGTCTTCTGGGCGATCCTGGTCTCCTTCCTCGCGGTGGCACTCGCGAGGCTGGCCCAGACGCTCAGGGCGACCACCAAGCTCGTCGCGGACGTGACCGACCAGGCCGTCCCGCTCCTGGCAGACGCCTCCTCGGCCGTGCGCTCCGCACAGACCCAGATCGACCGGGTGGACGCCATCGCGTCGGACGTCCAGGAGGTCACGTCGAACGCGTCGGCGCTCTCCACGACCGTCGCCTCCACCTTCGGCGGCCCCCTCGTGAAGGTCGCGGCGTTCGGCTACGGCGTACGCCGGGCCATCGGCGGCCGTCGCGAGGACGCGCCCGCCAAGCCCGCGCGACGTACCGTGATCGTGGGCCGCACCGTCCCGTCGGCGCGACGGGGAAAGCGGAAGAAGGACTGACGCAGCGATGTTCCGCCGTACGTTCTGGTTCACCGCGGGCGCAGCAGCCGGCGTGTGGGCCACCACCAAGGTCAACCGCAAGCTCCGGCAGCTGACGCCCGAGAGCCTCGCGGCCCAGGCAGCCAACAAGGCGCTCGAAGCGGGCCACCGCATCAAGGACTTCGCACTCGACGTCCGCGACGGAATGGTCCAGCGGGAGGCCGAACTCGGCGAGGTGCTCGGGCTGAACGCGGATCCCGAACTGCCCTCCCCTCGGCGCGTCGCCGCCATCGAGAACAGCAACGACCCGAAGTACAGCAAGAACCCGACGTATGTCGAGAGGTCGACGTACTCGTACAACCGGAATGAGGACCACTGATGGAGTCGGCCGAGATTCGTCGCCGCTGGTTGAGCTTCTTCGAGGAGCGCGGTCACACCGTCGTCCCTTCGGCGTCGCTCATCGCGGACGACCCGACTCTGCTCCTGGTCCCGGCCGGCATGGTGCCCTTCAAGCCCTACTTCCTGGGTGAGGTCAAGCCGCCCTACGCCCGCGCCACCAGCGTCCAGAAGTGCGTCCGTACGCCGGACATCGAAGAGGTCGGCAAGACCACCCGGCACGGCACGTTCTTCCAGATGTGCGGCAACTTCTCCTTCGGCGACTACTTCAAGGAAGGCGCCATCAAGTACGCCTGGGAGCTGCTCACCAGCCCCCAGGACAAGGGCGGTTACGGCCTGGAGCCGGAGAAGCTCTGGATCACCGTGTACCTGGAGGACGACGAGGCCGAGCGCATCTGGCACGAGGTCGTCGGCGTCCCCAAGGAGCGCATCCAGCGCCTCGGCAAGAAGGACAACTACTGGTCCATGGGCGTCCCGGGCCCCTGCGGCCCGTGTTCCGAGATCAACTACGACCGCGGCCCCGAGTTCGGCGTCGAGGGCGGCCCCGCCGTCAACGACGAGCGGTACGTGGAGATCTGGAACCTCGTCTTCATGCAGTACGAGCGCGGCGAGGGCACCTCGAAGGAGGACTTCGAGATCCTCGGCGACCTGCCGAGCAAGAACATCGACACGGGCCTCGGCCTGGAACGCCTCGCCATGATTCTGCAGGGCGTGCAGAACCTGTACGAGATCGACACCTCCATGGCCGTCATCAAGAAGGCCACCGAGCTGACCGGCGTCGAGTACGGCAGCGGCAAGGACTCCGACGTCTCCCTGCGCGTGGTCACCGACCACATGCGCACGTCCGTGATGCTCATCGGCGACGGTGTCACCCCGGGCAACGAGGGCCGCGGCTACGTGCTGCGCCGCATCATGCGCCGCGCCATCCGCAACATGCGTCTGCTCGGCGCCACGGGTCCGGTGGTCAAGGACCTCGTCGACACCGTCATCGAGATGATGGGCCAGCAGTACCCCGAGCTGGTCACCGACCGCGAGCGCATCGAGAAGGTCGCCGTCGCCGAGGAGAACGCCTTCGTCAAGACGCTGAAGGCCGGCACGAACATCCTCGACACCGCCGTCACGGAGACCAAGGCCGCCGGCGGCCAGGTCCTCGCCGGCGACAAGGCCTTCCTGCTCCACGACACCTGGGGCTTCCCGATCGACCTCACCCTGGAGATGGCCGCCGAACAGGGCCTCTCCGTGGACGAGGACGGCTTCCGGCGCCTGATGAAGGAGCAGCGGGAGCGCGCCAAGGCCGACGCCAAGTCCAAGAAGACCGGCCACGCCGACATGGGCGCCTACCGCGAGATCGCGGACGCCGCCGGCGAGACCGACTTCATCGGCTACTCGGACACCGAGGGCGAGTCCACGGTCGTCGGCATCCTCGTCGACGGCGTCTCCTCGCCGGCCGCCACCGAGGGCGACGAGGTCGAGATCGTCCTCGACCGCACCCCGTTCTACGCCGAGGGCGGCGGCCAGATCGGCGACACCGGCCGCATCAAGATCGACACCGGTGCCGTCGTCGAGATCCGCGACTGCCAGAAGCCGGTCCCGGGGGTGTACGTCCACAAGGGCGTCGTCCAGGTCGGCGAGGTGACCGTCGGCGCCAAGGCCCAGGCCGTCATCGACGTACGCCGTCGCACGGCCATCGCCCGCGCCCACTCGGCCACGCACCTTACGCACCAGGCCCTGCGCGACGCCCTCGGCCCGACGGCCGCCCAGGCCGGTTCCGAGAACCAGCCGGGCCGTTTCCGCTTCGACTTCGGCTCCCCGGCCGCCGTACCCACGGCCGTGATGACGGACGTCGAGCAGAAGATCAACGAGGTGCTCGCCCGCGACCTGGACGTGCACGCCGAGATCCTGAGCATCGACGAGGCCAAGAAGCAGGGCGCCATCGCCGAGTTCGGCGAGAAGTACGGCGAGCGCGTCCGGGTCGTCACCATCGGCGACTTCTCCAAGGAGCTGTGCGGCGGCACGCACGTGCACAACACCGCCCAGCTGGGCCTGGTGAAGCTGCTCGGCGAGTCGTCGATCGGTTCCGGCGTACGGCGTATCGAGGCCCTGGTGGGTGTCGACGCCTACAACTTCCTCGCCCGTGAGCACACGGTCGTCGCCCAGCTCCAGGAGCTGATCAAGGGACGTCCCGAGGAGCTCCCGGAGAAGGTCTCCGCCATGCTCGGCAAGCTGAAGGACGCCGAGAAGGAGATCGAGAAGTTCCGCGCCGAGAAGGTGCTGCAGGCCGCCGCCGGTCTCGCCGGCTCCGCCAAGGACGTACGCGGCATCGCCCTGGTCACCGGCCAGGTGCCGGACGGCACGACCGCCGACGACCTGCGCAAGCTGGTCCTCGACGTCCGCGGCCGTATCCAGGGCGGACGGGCCGCCGTGGTGGCCCTGTTCACGACGGTCAACGGCAAGCCGCTGACGGTCATCGCCACCAACGAGGCCGCCCGTGAGCGCGGCCTCAAGGCCGGTGACCTGGTGCGTACGGCCGCCAAGACCCTCGGTGGCGGCGGTGGCGGCAAGCCGGACGTCGCCCAGGGCGGCGGCCAGAACCCGGCCGCCATCGGTGACGCCGTCGACGCCGTCGAACGCCTCGTGGCCGAGTCGGCCAAGTGAGCGAGGGCGAGCGGGTCATGCGCCGCGGACGCCGTCTCGCCATCGACGTCGGGGACGCCCGGATCGGGGTCGCCTCGTGCGACCCCGACGGGATCCTCGCCACTCCGGTGGAGACCGTGCCGGGACGCGATGTCCCCGCCGCCCACCGGCGCCTGAAGCAGCTCGTCGAGGAGTACGAACCGATCGAGGTCGTCGTCGGACTCCCTCGCTCCCTCAAGGGGGGCGAGGGCCCGGCTGCGGTCAAGGTCCGTGCCTTCGCGCAGGACCTCGCCCGGGGGATCGCACCCGTGCCGGTGCGCCTCCTGGACGAGAGGATGACCACAGTGACGGCCAGTCAGGGACTGCGCGCCTCGGGCGTGAAGTCCAAGAAGGGCAGATCGGTCATCGACCAGGCAGCGGCCGTGATCATCCTCCAGCAGGCACTGGAGTCCGAACGGGCGTCGGGTACATCTCCGGGCGAGGGCGTCGAAGTGGTCATCTGATCGCGGTACGGTAACGTTCCGCGCGATGCGGTGGTGTTCGAATAACCTCCGCACAGGAGAGAGGCGGACGGGAGCCGAGCCACAGCCACCGCGACCGCCGCCTCGCGGCTCTAGGGGATCGATGACTGAGTATGGCCGGGGCCCAGGCTCCGAACCGTGGCATCCGGAGGACCCGTTGTACGGGGACGGCGGATGGGGAGGACAGGAGGCCAACACGGCCCAGTCCCCCTACGGCGGCCAGCCGCAGCACCACCCGCAGGAGCCGCAGCAGCCGCAGCAGCAGTACGGCGACTGGGGAGCGGCTCAGCAGGCCGGCTACGACCAGGGCCAGCAGCAGTACTACTCCCAGGGTCACCAGCAGCAGTACGTCCAGGACCAGCAGTACGGCGGTCAGGCTCCGCAGCAGTACAACAACGGCCAGGGCGGGCAGGGGTACCACGACCAGGGCGGTCAGCAGTACAACGGCGGTCAGCAGTACGGCGACGGCCAGCAGTTCAACAACGGTCAGCAGTACGGCAACGGCCAGCAGTACAACGGTGGCTGGGACAACACGGGCCAGCAGCACCCGCAACAGCACCAGCAGAACCAGCAGCAGCCGCAGGTCCCGTACGGCGTCGATCCGAACGATCCCTACGGCGGCCAGGCTGCCGCGTACGGCGGTCAGCAGCCCGACTACTACGGGACTCCCGACGCGTATCCGCCGCCGGAGCCGCCGAGCCGCCGCGGAGTCGAGCCGGAACCGCCGCAGACCGACTGGGACCCGGGTCCTGACCAGGGCGAGCACGCGTTCTTCGCGGGCGGCAACGATGACGATGACGACGACTTCGAGGACGACGACAAAGGCAGTCGGCGCGGCAAGGCCGGCAAAGGTGGCAAGGGGAACAAGGGCAAAGGCGAGAAGAAGAGCCGGAGCGGCAGTGCCTGCCTGGTCGTGACGCTCGTCCTCACCGGAGTGGTCGGCGGCGTCGGCTATTTCGGCTACCAGTTCTACCAGGATCGTTTCGGCTCGGCCCCGGACTTCGCGGGCGACGGTACGAGCGACCAGGTGACCGTCGTGATTCCCAAGGGCGCCTTCGGATCGGTGATCGGCCAGAAGCTCAAGGCGGCGGGCGTCGTCAAGAGTGTGGACGCCTTCGTGTCGGCCCAGGGGAAGAATCCGGACGGCGACAAGATTCAGCCGGGCTCCTATCTGCTCAAGAAGGAGATGTCCGCCGAAAGCGCTGTCGCGCTGATGCTCGACCCCAAGAGCCAGAACAGCCTGGTCGTCAGGGAGGGCCAGCGGAACGTCACGGTCTACGCGGCCATCGACAAACAGCTGGGGCTTTCCAAGGGCACCACCGCGGATGTCGCCGAGAAGAAGTACAAGAGCCTCGGACTTCCGGACTGGGCGAACAACGACAGCGACATCAAGGACCCGCTGGAAGGATTCCTCTACCCGGCGACCTATCCCGCCGCCAAGGGAATGAAGCCCGAGGCGGTCCTGAAGGAAATGGTGTCGCAGGCCAAGCAGGAGTACGCCAAGTACGACCTGGAGGAGAAGGCCAAGGAACTCAACCTGAACGACCCGTTGCAGGTCATCACGGTTGCGAGCCTCGTCCAGGCCGAAGGAATCACGCACGACGACTTCAAGAAGATGGCCGCCGTCGTCTACAACCGTCTGAAGTCGACGAACGACGTCACCAACCAGAAGCTCGAATTCGACTCGACCTACAACTACCTCAAGGGTCAGAGCAAGATCGACATTGCGACGAGCGAGATCCGCAACTACGACGACCCGTACAACACGTACTTCTACAAGGGTCTTCCGCCCGGGCCGATCGGAAATCCTGGCGGGGACGCGCTGAAGGCGTCGGTGAATCCGGACGGCGGTGCGTGGATGTTCTTCATCTCCATCGACGGCAAGAAGACGGACTTCACGAAGACCTTGAGCGAGCACGAGAAACTGGTTAAGGAATTCAATGCGCGGCGCAACAAGGACTGACGGAGACCGGAGAAATCGAGCCGCCGTACTCGGTTCCCCGATCGCCCATTCCCTTTCCCCGGTGCTGCACCGTGCCGCGTACGAGGAACTCGGCCTCGACGACTGGTCGTACGACCGTTTCGAGGTCGACGAGGCGGCTCTGCCGGGCTTCGTCGGGAAACTCGGTCCCGAATGGGCCGGGCTGTCGCTGACGATGCCGCTGAAGCGGGCGGTCATTCCACTGCTCGACGAGATCAGCGAGACCGCGTCCGCCGTCGAGGCCGTGAACACCGTGGTGTTCACCGAGGACGGGCGGCGCCTCGGTGACAACACCGACGTCCCCGGGATGGTCGCCGCCCTGCGCGAGCGGGGCATCGAGCAGGTGGACTCCGCCGCGATCCTCGGCGCGGGCGCCACCGCCTCCTCCGCGCTGGCCGCCCTCGCACGGATCTGCACGGGCGAGGTCGTCGCATACGTCCGCAGCAAGGCCCGCGCCGCCGAGATGCGGCAGTGGGGCGAGCGGCTCGACGTAGAGGTGCGTACGGAGGATTGGGCGGACGCGGAGCATGCCCTGCGCGCGCCGCTCGTCATCGCCACCACCCCGGCCGGTACCACCGATGTCCTCTCCTCCGTGGTCCCCGAACGGCCCGCCACGCTCTTCGATGTGCTGTACGACCCGTGGCCCACCGCGCTGGCCGCGCGCTGGTCGGCGTACGGAGGAGCCGTCGTCAGCGGCCTCGACCTGCTGGTGCACCAGGCGGTGCTCCAGGTCGAGCAGATGACCGGACGGGTGCCGGCCCCGCTGGACGCCATGCGGACAGCGGGCGAGAAGGCGCTCGCGAGCAGGTAGGACCGGTCTGTACGATTCGGCCTTCGGTTCCGCAGGGGGCGGAACTCGGGGGAGCCGGGGGGCTGATCCATGCATGTGACGCTGGCGTCGTGGAAGTCGGAGATATTCGAGGCCGTGCTCGGCTTCCTGCCGGACTGGGCGCAGATGACCGGGCTCGGGCTCTTGGCGGTCGCCGTTCTCGCGACCTGGGCCTACAAGCTGAAGCGCAAGCTCGCCTACCGACGGGCGCTGCGCGCGGGGCAGCCCGTCCACGCGGCGGCGCAGTACGGGCAGGGCCGCGGTGCCGACTACCTCGGTGCCTACGCACCCCGGACCCGCCAGGACGACGCCACGACCTGACCACGTCGCCGTCCGCCTGATGGACCTGCGGCGGGGCGGACGGCGCGGACGTGGGAGGATCGTGGGTGGCGGGCCAGGGCCGCGCACCCGGTCGCGCCGTCGCCGTACGCGAGGACGCGCGTACGCAAAGGCAGTACGCAGTACCAGGGCGCGAGCATGAGGAGCACCGTTGAGCAGGTTGCGCTGGCTGACCGCGGGGGAGTCCCACGGTCCCGCACTAGTCGCGACGCTGGAGGGACTTCCCGCCGGCGTGCCGATCACCACGGAGATGGTGGCGGACCACCTGGCCAGGCGACGCCTCGGGTATGGACGCGGCGCGCGCATGAAGTTCGAGCGCGACGAGATCACCTTCCTGGGCGGCGTACGGCACGGTCTCACGCTGGGCTCCCCGGTCGCGATCATGGTGGGCAACACCGAGTGGCCCAAGTGGGAGCAGGTCATGGCGGCCGACCCCGTCGACCCGCAGATCCTCGCCGACCTGGCCCGCAACGCTCCGCTGACCCGGCCCCGCCCCGGTCACGCCGACCTCGCCGGTATGCAGAAGTACGGCTTCGACGAGGCCCGGCCGATCCTGGAGCGTGCCTCCGCGCGTGAGACGGCGGCCCGCGTGGCGCTGGGCGCGGTGGCGCGTTCGTACCTGAAGGAGACGGCGGGCATCGAGGTCGTCTCGCACGTAGTCGAGCTGGCCGCCGCGAAGGCGCCGTACGGCGTCTACCCGACCCCCGCCGACGTGGAGCGGCTCGACGCCGATCCCGTGCGCTGCCTCGACGCGGACGCCTCGAAGGCGATGGTCGCGGAGATCGACCAGGCCCACAAGGACGGCGACACGCTCGGTGGCGTGGTCGAGGTCCTCGCGTACGACGTGCCGGTGGGCCTCGGCTCGCACGTGCACTGGGACCGTCGGCTCGACGCCCGGCTCGCGGCCGCGCTCATGGGCATCCAGGCCATCAAGGGCGTCGAGGTCGGCGACGGCTTCGACCTGGCGCGGGTGCCGGGCTCCAAGGCGCACGACGAGATCGTGCGCACCGACGAGGGCATCAAGCGGACCTCGGGGCGCTCCGGCGGCACCGAGGGCGGTCTGACGACCGGCGAACTCCTGCGCGTACGGGCCGCGATGAAGCCCATCGCGACGGTGCCGCGCGCGCTGGCCACCATCGACGTGGCGACCGGCGAGGCGACCAAGGCGCACCACCAGCGCTCGGACGTGTGCGCGGTCCCGGCCGCGGGCATCGTCGCCGAGGCCATGGTGGCGCTGGTCCTCGCGGACGCGGTGGCCGAGAAGTTCGGCGGCGACTCCGTGCCCGAGACGCGGCGCAACGTCGAGTCGTACCTCCAGAACCTGGTCGTGCGGTGAGCGCTCCGCGCGTGATCCTGGTCGGCCCCATGGGCGTCGGCAAGTCCACGGTCGGCGAGCTGGTCGCGGAGCGGCTCGGCTGCGCCTACCGGGACACCGACGGCGACATCGTGGCCGAGCAGGGCCGCACCATCGCGGACATCTTCGTCGATGACGGGGAGCCTGCCTTCCGCGCGATCGAGAAGCAGGCGGTGCACCGGGCCCTGGCCGGGTACGACGGCGTGCTGGCACTCGGCGGCGGCGCGATCCTCGACGCGGACACCCGGGCGCTGCTGGCCGGACAGCCCGTCGTGTACCTCTCGATGGACGTCGAGGAAGCCGTCAAGCGCACGGGTCTGAACACCGCACGGCCGCTGCTCGCCGTCAACCCGCGCCGGCAGTGGCGCGAGCTGATGGACGCCCGCCGCCACCTCTACACCGAGGTCGCGACCGCCGTGGTGGCCACCGACGGCCGCACCCCCGAAGAGGTCGCCCAAGCGGTCCTCGACGCACTGGAGTTGAAGGAAGCATGAGCGAGGCAGTGACGCGGATCCACGTCGGCGGCACGGCGGGCAGCGAGCCGTACGAGGTGCTGGTCGGCCGCCAACTGCTCGGTGAGCTGGGCACGTTGGTCGGGGAGCGGGCCAAGCGGGTCGCGGTGATCCACCCCGAGGCGCTCGCCGAGACCGGCGAGGCGCTGCGGGCCGACCTGGCCGGGCAGGGCTTCGACGCCGTCGCCATCCAGGTGCCCAACGCGGAGGAGGCCAAGACCGCCGAGGTCGCCGCGTACTGCTGGAAGGCGCTCGGACAGTCCGGCTTCACCCGCACCGACGTGATCGTCGGCGTGGGCGGCGGGGCGACCACCGACCTCGCCGGATTCGTCGCGGCGACCTGGCTGCGCGGCGTGCGCTGGATCGCCATCCCGACCACCGTGCTGGCCATGGTGGACGCGGCGGTCGGCGGCAAGACCGGCATCAACACCGCCGAGGGCAAGAACCTCGTCGGCGCCTTCCACCCGCCCGCCGGTGTGCTGTGCGACCTGGCCGCCCTCGACTCGCTGCCGGTCCACGACTTCGTGTCCGGGCTCGCCGAGATCATCAAGGCCGGCTTCATCGCCGACCCGACGATCCTCGAACTCATCGAGGCCGACCCGCAGGGCGCCCGCACCCCCGAGGGCCCGCACACCGCCGAGCTCATCGAGCGCTCCATCAAGGTCAAGGCCGAGGTCGTCTCGTCCGACCTGAAGGAGTCCGGGCTGCGCGAGATCCTCAACTACGGGCACACCCTCGCCCACGCCATCGAGAAGAACGAGCGCTACGAGTGGCGGCACGGCGCGGCGGTCGCGGTGGGCATGCACTTCGCGGCCGAGCTGGGCCGGCTGGCGGGCCGCCTCGACGACGCGACGGCGGACCGGCACCGCACGATCCTGGAGTCGGTCGGGCTGCCGCTGAGCTACCGCTACGACCAGTGGCCCAAGCTCCTGGAGACCATGAAGGTCGACAAGAAGTCCCGCGGCAACCTCCTCCGCTTCATCGTCCTCGACGGCCTGGGCAAGCCCACCGTCCTGGAGGGCCCCGACCCGGCGGTGCTCCTCGCCGCCTACGGCGAAGTGGGCGAATAGCCCCCTGCGGCGACACTTGGTCTGATTTGCCTTGTGCGGAGGGGCACTTCGGACCGTCCCCCGGCGTTCACCAAACGGCGGCCGGGGACGGTACCGTTCGGTAGGGAGTGGGGCGGGTGCCCCGCTCCCAGCGCCAATTGCCTGCGGCGAATGAGCCAAAGACACGAGACGGAGTGGCACCGGATGCAGCACGCAGTGGGGTCTCCGCTGCCGCCGCCCCACCAGCCGGGGCACGGACCGGCCGTCGGCTGGTCGCCGGCCGCACAACACCCGGGACCGCACCACCCGGGCGCGCACCCGGGTTCCGCGCCTGCCGGCGCGCCCCAGGGGCCCGCGCCCGTGGGCCCGCCGCCCGGCTACGCCGGAGCACCCACCGGGCCCCCCGCGCCCCATCCGCCGGGCCACGCGCCCGCCCCGCATCACGCGGTCCCGCACCACGCTCCCGCGCCGCCGACGCCGGACACCACGGGCCACGTACAGCTGCCGCCGGGCGGCCCCGTCCCGATGCCGAGCGCGCCGCCCACCGCGGGCACGCCCGATCCGACGTCCACCACCCTCGCCGTCCTGCTCATCGGACCCGCCGGCGCCGGCAAGACCAGCGTCGCCAAGTACTGGGCCGACCACCGCAGGGTGCCCACCGCGCACATCAGCCTGGACGACGTACGCGAATGGGTGCGCTCGGGCTTCGCGGACCCGCAGTCGGGGTGGAACGACCACTCGGAGGCGCAGTATCGTCTCGCCCGCCGCACCTGCGGCTTCGCGGCCCGCAACTTCCTGGCCAACAACATCTCCTGCATCCTCGACGACGCGGTCTTCCCCGACCGTCCCGTCGTCGGCCTCGGCGGCTGGAAGCGGCACGTCGGTCCCGGCCTGCTGCCGGTCGTCCTCCTGCCGGGCCTGGAGATAGTCCTGGAGCGCAACGCCGAGCGCTCCGGAAACCGCCGCCTCACCGACGAGGAGGTCGCCCGCATCCACGGCCGCATGGCGGGCTGGTACGGCTCGGGCCTCCCGATCATCGACAACTCCCAACTGGACGTCCCCCAGACGGCCCGAGTCCTGGACGACGTACTGGCACGGTCGATCGCGAGCCCCCCGCAGTGGTAGGGGCCCGTTGAGGAGGGGCTGAGCGCAGGCTCGCCTTTCAGGGGCGCGAGGAACCGCGCACCCAGCCCCCACCCACCCGCACCCGGCACACACCCGTCACCCCCGGTCGGCACCCCCACTCGGCCTCCCCAACCGGCGCCAACCCCGCAGAGCTCATACGCTCGTGGCATGTCAGAGGCGTACGCGGCCCGCCGCGACCGGCTGAGAGAACGCTGCACGGCAAGCGGCAGCGCAACCGCGCTGATCTCCCGCCCCGCCAACGTCCGCTACCTCGCGGGCGTGGCCCCCCACGGCGCCGTTCTCCTGCTGGGCAAGACCGAGGACCTGCTCGTGTACGGCGGTCCCCCCGAAGGCCCGCTCGACGAGGGCAGGCCGGACGAGGCCCTCCGGGTGCACACGCTGCCGAGCCCCGGAGGCGACCCCGCCGTCGCCGCCGCGGACCTCGCCGCGGCCCAGGGCGCAGACTCCCTCGCCGTCGAGGAGCACCACCTGACCGTGACCCGGCACCGGGCGATCGGCTCGGTGGCGCCCCGGCTGCGCCTCGGCGACCTCGGAGCGGCCGTCGAGCAGCTGCGTGTCATCAAGGACGAGGAGGAGATCTCCTGCCTGCGGATCGGCGCGGAGATCGCCGACCAGGCGCTGAGCGAGCTCCTGGAGTCCATCCTCGTCGGCCGCACCGAACGCCATCTCGCCCTGGAACTCGAACGCCGCCTGGTCGACCACGGCGCCGACGGCCCGGCCTTCACGACCTCGGTCGGCACGGGCCCGAACTCCGGGCACCGCGGCCACCGGCCCACCGACCGCCGGGTCGAAGAAGGAGATTTCCTCTCCGTCTGCCTCGGCGCGACCTACCGCGGCTACCGCTGCGAGATCGGCCGCACCTTCGTCATCGGGACCTCGCCCGCCGACTGGCAGATCGAGCTGTACGACCTCGTCTTCGCATCCCAGCGGGCCGGCCGCGAGGCCCTCGTACCCGGCGCCGCCTACCGTGACGTGGACCGTGCGGCCCGCCAGGTCCTGGACTCAGCGGGGTATGCGGACGGCCTTCCTCCGCTGACCGGACACGGCGTGGGGCTCGAAATCGACGAGGACCCGCAGCTGGCCCCCGCGGCCATGGGTAAACTGGACGCTTGCGTGCCGGTCACCGTCGAACCGGGGGTCCACATCCCGGGCCGGGGCGGTGTCCGGATCGATGACACGCTCGTCGTGCGCCCCGAGGCGGACGGCGGACCCGAGCTACTCACCATTACGACCAAGGAGCTGCTCGCGCTCTAGCTTCCCGCTGTGCGCGTGTTCCGGGGTCGTCCACGTCAGTCCAGGAGATTCCGCAACCGTGGCTTCCACGAACGACCTCAAGAACGGCCTGGTGCTCAAGCTCGAAGGCGGCCAGCTCTGGTCCGTCGTCGAGTTCCAGCACGTCAAGCCCGGCAAGGGCCCGGCCTTCGTGCGCACCAAGCTGAAGAACGTGCTTTCCGGCAAGGTCGTCGACAAGACGTTCAACGCCGGCGTCAAGGTCGAGACGGCCACTGTCGACAAGCGTGACATGCAGTTCTCGTACATGGACGGCGAGTACTTCGTCTTCATGGACATGGAGACCTACGACCAGCTCATGGTCGACCGCAAGGCCGTCGGCGATGCCGCCAACTTCCTGATCGAGGGCTTCACCGCCACCGTCGCCCAGCACGAGGGCGAGGTGCTCTTCGTCGAGCTGCCGGCCGCCGTCGAGCTGGTCATCCAGGAGACCGAGCCCGGCGTCCAGGGCGACCGCTCCACCGGCGGCACCAAGCCCGCCACCCTGGAGACCGGTTACCAGATCCAGGTCCCGCTCTTCATCACCACCGGTGAGAAGATCAAGGTCGACACCCGTTCGAGCGACTACCTCGGCCGGGTGAACAGCTAACCGTGGCTGCCCGCAATACGGCCCGCAAGCGCGCCTTCCAGATCCTCTTCGAGGGGGATCAGCGAGGCGTGGACGTCCAGACGGTCCTGGGTGACTGGATCCGGCACTCCCGGACCGACACCCGGCAGCCGCCGGTGAGCGAGTACACCATGCAGCTCGTCGAGGGCTACGCGAAGTACGCGAAGCGCATCGACGAGCTGATCTCGCAGTACGCGGTGAGCTGGACGCTCGACAGGATGCCGGTCGTCGACCGCAACATCCTGCGTCTGGGCGCCTACGAGCTGATCTGGGTCGACGAGACCCCGGATGCCGTGGTGCTCGACGAGGCCGTGCAGCTCGCCAAGGAGTTCTCCACGGACGAGTCGCCGGCCTTCGTGAACGGTCTGCTCGGCCGGTTCAAGGAGCTCAAGTCGTCGCTTCGGCGCGACGACGCCTGAGCGTCGGCGCTCCGCTCGGTTCGATGTGATGTGCGAGCCGGCGGGAGCCGGTCGCGCCGACGCGGCGGAGCCGCACGATGGCACAGCTCCGCGCCCCTGACGGGGCACGGTCGTAGGCGGTCGGCCCGCCCGACGACGCTCAGGACGTAACAACGCCGGAGGGGCCCCAGCGCGATGCTGGGGCCCCTCCGGCGTTCCCGTACCTCTGGCGTCCCCGCGGCCCGCAGAAAGCCGCCGGGGTGGCCGGAACCGTCTGGTTCCGGCCACCCCGGCGGCACGTTTCTTCTCAGTCCCGGTATGGGTCAGGCGTCCTCGTGGGAGACCGCGCGACGCGCGTCGGCGTCCAGGACGCCCCAGCTGATCAGCTGCTCGGTGAGGACCGAGGGGGACTGGTCGTAGATGACGGCGAGCGTGCGCAGGTCGTCCTGGCGGATCGACAGCACCTTGCCGTTGTAGTCGCCGCGCTGGGACTGGATCGTCGCCGCGTAGCGCTGCAGGGGACCCGCCTTCTCGGCCGGCACATGGGCCAGCCGCTCAAGGTCGAGGACCAGCTTCGGCGGCGGCTCGGCGGCGCCGCCCGGAGTGGTGCCCGGCAGCAGTTCCTGCACCGGCACTCCGTAGAAGTCCGCCAGCTCGGCGAGACGCTGCACGGTCACGGCGCGGTCGCCGCGCTCATAGGAACCGACCACGACCGCCTTCCAGCGGCCCTGGGACTTCTCCTCGACGCCGTGGAGGGAAAGGCCCTGCTGGGTGCGGATGGCGCGGAGCTTGGCCCCGAGCTGTTTGGCGTATTCGCTGGACATATAGCTCCCCGGCACTGTGTCGACGTGCGGCTCGGCCGCGCGGCTGGTGACTCACTGTGAGGTTACGCAGCGTGACTCTGCCTCGTCAAGCCGAATGGTCCGGACCGACCCTTCCGTGGGAGCCCGGTACGGCTGGTGCCAAGGGGGTGATCAGGGGCGTTGCCGGGCTGGTACCGTGGTTGGCGCAATTCCGACGTCCTTTAATGATCCGTCCCGTGAGGCGGAGAAGGAGGTCCGTTTCGTATGGACTCAGAGCAGGACAAGCAGCAGTACGAGGCCGATGCCCGGCCCGTTCTGGAAGCCCCCGACATCGCGCGGGTGCTGACCCGCATCGCCCACGAGATCGTCGAACGCGCCAAGGGCGCCGACGACGTGGTGCTTCTCGGCATTCCGACCAGGGGCGTCTTCCTCGCCCAGCGGCTGGCCGCCAAGCTCGAAGAGATCACCGACCGCAAGATCCCGGTCGGCTCCCTCGACATCACCATGTACCGCGACGACCTGCGCATGCATCCGCCGCGCGCACTGGCCCGTACGGACATCCCCGGTGACGGCATCGACGGCCGCCTGGTCGTCCTCGTCGACGACGTGCTCTTCTCGGGCCGCACCATCCGCGCCGCCCTCGACGCCCTGAACGACATCGGGCGCCCCCGTGCGGTGCAGCTCGCGGTCCTCGTCGACAGAGGCCACCGCGAACTCCCGATCCGCGCCGACTACGTCGGCAAGAACCTCCCCACGTCGTTGCGGGAGACGGTCAAGGTCCAGCTCGCCGAGGAGGACGGTCGCGACACCGTGCTGCTCGGTGCGAAGCGGACCGCCCGGCCCGGCGAGCAGTAGCGGCACACAGCCCGCGTCCGCTCGTACGACCCCGAGTGCGCTTCCGCGCGCCCGCGTCCGCCCGGCTGTGCCCTTCCGAGGGGACACCTCCCGGGTCTCCGCTTCCCGACCTGAACTGCCTTACGGAGCCTGACAGATGCAGCGTCATCTCATCTCGGCCGCCGACCTCACCCGCGACGACGCCGTCCTGATCCTCGACACCGCCGAGGAGATGGCCCGGGTCGCCGACCGGCCGATCAAGAAACTGCCGACCCTGCGCGGCCGTACCGTCGTCAACCTCTTCTTCGAGGACTCCACCCGGACGAGGATCTCGTTCGAGGCCGCGGAGAAGCGCCTCTCCGCGGACGTCATCAACTTCACCGCCAAGGGATCCAGCGTCTCCAAGGGCGAGTCCCTGAAGGACACCGCGCAGACCCTCGAAGCCATGGGCGTCGACGCCGTCGTCATCCGGCACGGCGCCTCCGGAGCCCCGTACCGGCTCGCGACCTCCGGCTGGATCGACGCCGCCGTCATCAACGCCGGTGACGGCACCCACCAGCACCCCACGCAGGCCCTGCTCGACGCCTTCACCATGCGCCGCCGGCTCGTCGGCCGGGACGCGGGCCTCGGCCAGGACCTGGCGGGCAAGCGCATCACGCTCGTCGGCGACATCCTGCACAGCCGCGTCGCCCGCTCGAACGTCGACCTGCTGCACACCCTCGGCGCCGAGGTCACCCTCGTCGCCCCGCCGACCCTGGTGCCCGTCGGCGTCGGGTCCTGGCCCTGCGAGGTCTCGTACGACCTCGACAGCACGCTCTCCAAGTCCGACGCCGTGATGCTGCTGCGCGTGCAGCGCGAGCGGATGAACGCGGCGTTCTTCCCGACCGAGCGCGAGTACTCGCGGCGCTACGGGCTCGACGGGGACCGGATGGCGAAGATGCCCGAGCACGCCATCGTGATGCACCCCGGGCCGATGGTCCGCGGGATGGAGATCACCGCCGAGGTCGCCGACTCCGAGCGCTGCACCGCCATCGAGCAGGTCGCCAACGGCGTCTCGATCCGGATGGCCGTGCTCTACCTGCTTCTGGGCGGCAACGAGCCCGCCGTCACCCACACCCGTACCGAGGAGAAGTAAGTCACATGAGCAAGATCCTTATCCGTGGTGCGAAGGTGCTCGGCGGCGAGCCGCAGGACGTCCTGATCGACGGTTCCGAGATCGCGGCCGTGGGCAGCGGCCTGTCGGCCGAGGGTGCCGAGGTCGTCGAGGCCGACGGCAAGGTGCTCCTGCCGGGGCTCGTGGACCTGCACACCCATCTGCGCGAGCCGGGCCGTGAGGACTCCGAGACGGTCCTGACCGGTACGCGCGCTGCGGCCAGCGGCGGTTACACAGCCGTGTTCGCCATGGCCAACACCTTCCCGGTCGCCGACACCGCCGGTGTCGTCGAGCAGGTCTACCGGCTGGGCCAGGAGCACGGCTACTGCGACGTGCAGCCCATCGGTGCCGTCACCGTCGGCCTGGAGGGCAAGAAGCTCGCCGAGCTCGGCGCGATGCACGAGTCGGCCGCGGGCGTCACCGTCTTCTCGGACGACGGCAAGTGCGTCGACGACGCCGTGATCATGCGGCGCGCGCTCGAATACGTGAAGGCCTTCGGCGGAGTTGTCGCCCAGCACGCGCAGGAGCCCCGGCTCACCGAGGGCGCCCAGATGAACGAGGGCGTCGTCTCCGCCGAGCTGGGACTCGGCGGCTGGCCCGCGGTCGCCGAGGAGTCGATCATCGCCCGGGACGTCCTGCTCGCCGAGCACGTCGGATCGCGCGTGCACATCTGCCACCTCTCGACCGCCGGGTCCGTCGAGATCGTCCGGTGGGCCAAGTCCCGCGGCATCGACGTCACCGCCGAGGTCACGCCGCACCACCTCCTCCTCACCGACGAGCTGGTGCGTTCGTACAACCCCGTCTACAAGGTCAACCCGCCGCTGCGCACCGAGCGCGACGTCATGGCCCTGCGCGAGGCGCTCGCCGACGGCACGATCGACATCGTCGCCACCGACCACGCCCCGCACCCGCACGAGGACAAGGACTGCGAGTGGGCCGCGGCCGCCATGGGCATGGTGGGCCTGGAGACCGCGCTGTCCGTCGTCCAGCAGACGATGGTCGAGACCGGGCTGCTCGACTGGGCCGGGGTCGCCGACCGCATGTCCTTCAAGCCCGCCGGCATCGGCCGGGTGCAGGGTCACGGCCGTCCCGTCTCGGCAGGCGAGCCCGCCAACCTCACCCTCGTCGACACGGCATACCGTGGAGCCGTGGACCCCGCGGGCTTCGCGTCGCGCAGCCGCAACACTCCGTACGAGGGTCGTGAGCTGCCGGGCCGTGTCACGCACACGTGGCTCCGGGGCAGGGCCACGCTCGTCGACGGGAAGCTCGCGTGACATCACTCACCCCCATTGCAGCGCAGATCGCGGCTGACATCGCCGCGGAACAGAAGTCCGCGGAAGTGACCGACTGGGCCGCCCGGATCGGCTGGCTCGTCGGCCTCGTCCTGTTCATCGCGCTCGTCTACTGGCTGATGCGCGAGGGCTGGAAGTGGCGCGGCGCGCTCCAGGGCGACCTTCCCGAGCTGCACACCGCGCCGGAAGAGCCCGGCGAGGCGAAACTGACGATGAGCGGCCGCTACCACGGCTCCACCACAGCCGGGCAGTGGCTCGACCGCATCGTGGCGCACGGCCTGGGCACCCGCAGCCGGGCCGAGGTCACGCTGACGGACGTGGGCCTGGATGTCGTACGCCCCGGAGCGGCCGACTTCTTCGTACCTCTGGCGCAACTGCGTGAGGCCCGGCTCGACAAGGGCATCGCGGGCAAGGTCCTCACCGAGGGCGGGCTCCTCGTCATCACCTGGGAGCACGGCGACCGGCTGATCGACTCGGGCTTCCGGTCCGACCACGCGGCCGAGCACAACGAGTGGGTCGACACCCTGAACAGCATGATCAACACGAGCGACAAGAGCGACAAGACGGAAGGCGCACGATGACGACCTCCATCCAGGGAACCGCCTCGCGGAGGCGAAAGGCGGCTCCCGCCGTACTCGTCCTGGAGGACGGCCGCACCTTCCGTGGCCGCGCCTACGGGGCCGTGGGGGTGACCTTCGGCGAAGCGGTGTTCTCCACCGGCATGACCGGCTACCAGGAGACCCTCACCGACCCGTCGTACCACCGCCAGGTCGTCGTGATGACCGCCCCGCACGTCGGCAACACCGGCGTGAACGACGACGACCCCGAGTCCAAGCGCATCTGGGTCGCCGGTTACGTCGTACGGGACCCCGCGCGCGTGCCCTCCAACTGGCGCTCCCGGCGCTCGCTCGACGAGGAGCTCGTCCAGCAGGGCGTCGTGGGCATCAGCGGGATCGACACCCGCGCGCTCACCCGCCATCTGCGCGAGCGCGGCGCCATGCGCGTCGGCATCTTCTCCGGCAACGCGCTGCCCGACGAGGGCACCATGCTCGCCGAGGTGCGCCAGGCCCCCGAGATGAAGGGCGCCAGCCTCTACGAGGAAGTGGCCACCAAGGAGACGTACGTCGTCCCCGCCATCGGCCCCGACGGCGAAGCCGTCCCGATCGGTGCCGCGAAGTACACCGTCGCCGCCGTGGACCTCGGTATCAAGGGCATGACCCCGCACCGCATGGCCGAGCGCGGCATCGAGGTGCACGTGCTGCCCGCCACCGCGACGGCCGAGGACATCTACGCGGTCGAGCCGGACGGCGTGTTCTTCTCCAACGGTCCCGGCGACCCGGAGAAGGCCGAGCACCCGGTCTCCGTGATGCGTGCCGTCCTGGAGCGGAAGACGCCCCTCTTCGGCATCTGCTTCGGCAACCAGATCCTCGGCCGCGCCCTCGGCTTCGGCACGTACAAGCTGAAGTACGGCCACCGGGGCATCAACCAGCCCGTGCAGGACCGTACGACCGGCAAGGTCGAGGTCACCGCGCACAACCACGGCTTCGCCGTCGACGCGCCGCTCGACAAGGTCTCCGAGACCCCCTACGGGCGTGCCGAGGTCTCGCACGTCTGCCTGAACGACCAGGTCGTCGAGGGGCTGCAGCTCCTCGACCAGCCGGCGTTCAGCGTCCAGTACCACCCCGAGGCAGCGGCGGGCCCGCACGACGCGGCCTACCTGTTCGACCGCTTCGTCCAGCTCATGGAGGGCCAGCGTGCCTAAGCGCACCGATATCCAGTCCGTCCTGGTCATCGGCTCCGGCCCGATCGTCATCGGCCAGGCCGCCGAGTTCGACTACTCCGGCACCCAGGCCTGCCGCGTCCTCAAGGCCGAGGGCCTGCGGGTCATCCTCGTCAACTCCAACCCGGCGACGATCATGACCGACCCGGAGATCGCCGACGCCACGTACGTCGAGCCGATCACCCCGGAGTTCGTCGAGAAGATCATCGCGAAGGAGCGGCCGGACACCCTGCTGCCGACGCTCGGCGGCCAGACCGCCCTCAACACCGCGATCTCCATGCACGAGCAGGGTGTGCTGGAGAAGTACGGTGTCGAGCTGATCGGCGCCAACGTCGAGGCGATCAACAAGGGCGAGGACCGCGACCTCTTCAAGGACGTCGTCGAGGCCGTCCGGGAGAAGATCGGGCACGGCGAGTCCGCCCGCTCGGTCATCTGCCACTCCATGGACGACGTGATCCAGGGCGTCGAGACGCTCGGCGGCTACCCCGTCGTCGTCCGGCCCTCCTTCACCATGGGCGGCGCCGGCTCCGGCTTCGCGCACGACGAGGAGGAGCTGCGCCGGATCGCGGGGCAGGGCCTCACGCTCTCGCCGACCACCGAGGTGCTCCTGGAGGAGTCCATCCTCGGCTGGAAGGAGTACGAACTGGAGCTGATGCGCGACAAGAACGACAACGTCGTGGTCGTCTGCTCCATCGAGAACTTCGACCCGATGGGCGTGCACACCGGCGACTCGATCACCGTGGCGCCCGCGATGACGCTGACCGACCGCGAGTACCAGCGCCTGCGTGACATCGGCATCGCGATCATCCGTGAGGTCGGCGTCGACACCGGCGGCTGCAACATCCAGTTCGCGGTGAACCCGGACGACGGCCGCATCATCGTCATCGAGATGAACCCGCGGGTGTCGCGCTCCTCGGCCCTCGCGTCGAAGGCGACCGGCTTCCCGATCGCCAAGATCGCCGCCAAGCTGGCCGTCGGCTACACCCTCGACGAGATCCCGAACGACATCACGGAGAAGACCCCGGCGTCCTTCGAGCCCACGCTCGACTACGTGGTCGTCAAGGCCCCGCGGTTCGCCTTCGAGAAGTTCCCGTCCGCCGACTCCACGCTGACCACGACCATGAAGTCGGTCGGCGAGGCCATGGCGATCGGGCGCAACTTCACCGAGGCGCTGCAGAAGGCGCTGCGGTCGCTGGAGAAGAAGGGCTCGCAGTTCACGTTCGTCGGCGAGCCCGGCGACAAGGGTGAGCTGCTGGCGGAGGCCATCCGGCCGACCGACGGGCGCATCAACTCCGTCATGCAGGCCATCCGCGCGGGCGCCACGCCCGAGGAGGTCTTCGAGTACACGAAGATCGACCCGTGGTTCGTCGACCAGCTGTTCCTGATCAAGGAGATCGCGGACGAGCTGGCCGCCGCCGACAAGCTGGACCCGGAGCTGCTCGCCGAGGCCAAGCGCCACGGCTTCTCCGACGTCCAGATCGGCGAGATCCGCGGCCTGCGCGAGGACGTGGTGCGCGAGGTGCGGCACGCGCTGGGCGTACGCCCGGTCTACAAGACGGTCGACACCTGCGCCGCCGAGTTCGCGGCCAAGACGCCGTACTTCTACTCCTCGTACGACGAGGAGTCGGAGGTGGCTCCGCGCGAGAAGCCCGCCGTGATCATCCTCGGCTCCGGTCCGAACCGCATCGGCCAGGGCATCGAGTTCGACTACTCCTGCGTCCACGCCTCCTTCGCGCTGAGCGACGCGGGCTACGAGACCGTGATGGTCAACTGCAACCCCGAGACCGTCTCCACGGACTACGACACCTCCGACCGTCTGTACTTCGAGCCGCTGACGCTCGAGGACGTGCTGGAGATCGTCCACGCGGAGACGCTCGCCGGACCGATCGCGGGCGTCATCGTCCAGCTCGGCGGACAGACCCCGCTGGGCCTCTCGCAGGCGCTCAAGGACAACGGCGTGCCGGTCGTAGGCACTCCGCCCGAGGCCATCCACGCCGCCGAGGACCGCGGCGCCTTCGGCCAGGTGCTCGCCGAGGCCGGTCTCCCCGCGCCGAAGCACGGCACCGCCACGACGTTCGCCGGTGCCAAGGCCATCGCCGACGAGATCGGCTACCCCGTCCTCGTCCGGCCGTCGTACGTCCTCGGCGGGCGCGGCATGGAGATCGTGTACGACGAGACGCGGCTGGCCTCGTACATCGAGGAGTCGACCGAGATCAGCCCGTCCCGGCCGGTCCTGGTCGACCGCTTCCTGGACGACGCGATCGAGATCGACGTGGACGCGCTGTACGACGGCCACGAGCTGTACCTCGGCGGTGTCATGGAGCACATCGAGGAGGCCGGCATCCACTCCGGCGACTCGGCGTGCGCGCTGCCCCCGATCACGCTCGGCGGCTTCGACATCAAGCGCCTGCGGGCCTCGACGGAGGCCATCGCGAAGGGTGTCGGGGTCCGCGGACTGATCAACATCCAGTTCGCGATGGCGGGCGACATCCTGTACGTCCTCGAAGCCAACCCGCGTGCCTCGCGCACCGTTCCCTTCACCTCGAAGGCGACCGCGGTGCCGCTGGCGAAGGCCGCCGCCCGGATCTCGCTGGGCGCGACCGTTGCCGAGCTGCGCGCCGAGGGGCTGCTGCCGGCCGTCGGCGACGGCGGCGAACTGCCGCTGGACGCACCGATCTCCGTCAAGGAGGCCGTCATGCCGTGGTCGCGGTTCCGCGACATCCACGGCCGCGGCGTCGACACGATCCTCGGCCCGGAGATGCGCTCCACCGGCGAGGTCATGGGCATCGACTCGGTGTTCGGCACGGCGTACGCCAAGTCCCAGGCGGGTGCGTACGGTCCGCTGCCGACCAAGGGCCGCGCCTTCATCTCGGTCGCCAACCGGGACAAGCGCTCGATGATCTTCCCGGCGCGTGAACTGGTCGCCCACGGCTTCGAGTTGCTCGCCACGTCCGGCACGGCCGAGGTGCTCAAGCGCAACGGCATCAACGCCACGGTCGTCCGCAAGCAGTCCGAGGGCGAGGGCCCGAACGGCGAGAAGACGATCGTCCAGCTCATCCACGAGGGCGAGGTCGACCTCATCGTCAACACGCCGTACGGCACCGGTGGCCGCCTCGACGGCTACGACATCCGTACGGCCGCCGTGGCCCGTTCCGTGCCCTGCCTGACGACGGTCCAGGCGCTCGCCGCGGCCGTCCAGGGCATCGACGCGCTCAACCACGGTGACGTGGGCGTGCGTTCGCTCCAGGAACACGCCCAACACCTGACCGCGGCCCGCGACTAGCAGCCCTGAGGGGGACACCGGAAACGGTGTCCCCCTCTTCATGAGCCTTCTTCATGAGGCTCTTCGTGAGGACACTGATCATGTACAAGCTCTTCTTCAACCTGCTCTTCAAACGGATGGACCCGGAGCAGGCTCATCACCTCGCCTTCCGCTGGATCCGGCTCGCCGTCCGTGTCCCCGTCCTGCGGACCTTCGTCGCCGCCGTGCTCGCGCCCCGCCACAAGGAGCTGCGGACCGAGGCGTTCGGGCTGCGGATGCACGGGCCGTTCGGGCTCGCGGCGGGCTTCGACAAGAACGCGGTCGCCATCGACGGGATGTCGATGCTCGGCTTCGACCACGTCGAGATCGGCACGGTCACGGGGGAGGCGCAGCCCGGCAATCCCAAGAAGCGCCTGTTCCGCCTTGTGCCGGACCGCGCGCTGATCAACCGCATGGGGTTCAACAACGAGGGTTCCGAGGCCGTGGCGGGCCGTCTGGCGGCTCGTACGCCCGTCTTCAGGACCGTCGTGGGCGTCAACATCGGCAAGACCAAGGTCGTTCCGGAGGCTGAGGCCGCCGCCGACTACGTGAAGTCCACCGAACGGCTGGCCGCGTACGCCGACTACCTCGTCGTCAACGTCAGCTCGCCGAACACGCCCGGGCTGCGCAATCTCCAGGCCACCGAGTCGCTGCGGCCACTGCTGACCGCCGTCCGCGAGGCCGCCGACCGGACGGTCACCACGCGCCGCGTTCCGCTGCTGGTGAAGATCGCGCCCGACCTGGCCGACGAGGACGTCGACGCCGTCGCCGACCTCGCCGTCGAACTCGGCCTGGACGGGATCATCGCCACGAACACCACCATCGCGCGCGAGGGACTCGGTTTGAAGTCCGAACCCACCCTGGTCGGAGAGACCGGCGGACTCTCGGGCGCCCCGCTCAAGGCACGCTCCCTGGAGGTGCTGCGCCGCCTCTACGCGCGCGTGGGGGACCGGATCACCCTCGTGGGCGTCGGCGGGATCGAGAACGCCGAGGACGCCTGGCAGCGGATCCTCGCCGGCGCCACGCTCGTCCAGGGCTACAGCGCTTTCGTCTACGAGGGCCCCTTCTGGGGCCGCGCCATCCACAAGGGCCTCGCCGCCCGCCTGCGCACCAGCCCGCACGCCACCCTCGCCGACGCGGTCGGCGCCGACGTAAGGAAGACGACGGTATGACCGAGCCATTCGGATCGCGGCTGCGCCGCGCCATGGACGAGCGTGGGCCCCTGTGCGTCGGGATCGACCCGCACGCCTCCCTGCTGGCCGACTGGGGTCTGAACGACGACATCGCCGGTCTCGAGCGCTTCAGCCGCACCGTCGTCGAGGCGCTGGCCGACCGGGTCGCCGTGCTCAAGCCCCAGAGCGCGTTCTTCGAGCGCTTCGGGTCGCGCGGTATCGCCGTACTGGAGAAGTCGGTCGAGGAGGCGCGGGCGGCCGGTGCGCTGGTCGTCATGGACGCCAAGCGCGGAGACATCGGCTCGACCATGGCGGCGTACGCCTCCGCCTTCCTGGAGAAGGGCTCGCCGCTCTTCTCCGACGCGCTCACCGTGTCGCCGTACCTCGGCTACGGATCGCTGAAGCCGGCGGTCGACCTCGCGCGGGAGAACGGATCGGGACTGTTCGTGCTCGCGCTGACCTCCAACCCGGAGGGCGGCGAGGTGCAGCACGCGGTACGCCCCGAGGACACGGCCCTGCGCAACGTGGGCGCGACGATGCTGGCCCATCTCGCCGAGGAGAACGCGGGGGAGACCCCGATGGGCTCCTTCGGGGCGGTCGTCGGCGCCACGCTCGGCGATCTGTCCTCGTACGACCTCGACATCAACGGCCCGCTCCTCGCGCCCGGAATCGGCGCCCAGGGGGCCACGCCGGCGGATCTGCCGGGCGTGTTCGGCGCGGCGGTGCACCAGGTGGTCCCGAACGTGAGCCGGGGTGTTCTGCGTCACGGACCCGAAATCGGCTCGCTACGCGCGTCATCGGACCTCTTCGCCGAGCAGATCAGGGCCGCCGTGGCGTCTGCCTAGCGGTTTTCGTGGGCGTCCTTCAGGCGTCCCGAGTCTGAATACATCCTCAAATCCGGGGCATTTTGTCCGGAATGTCGGACTCGATGGAGGCTGACCAGGACTTTTCCGCTGTTCTCGCTGACTCCGGCGGACTTGCCCGCTAGTCTCCGACGCAGAGTGAACGGGCAAGAGCGTTGCTCGTTGCTCCCCAGGTGTGGGGCGACTAGGTTCCTCACCGGTCCGTATCCGACAGTTCGACATCCGAGGTGACGTAGGCGTGGCTCTTCCGCCCCTTACCCCTGAACAGCGCGCAGCCGCGCTCGAAAAGGCCGCCGCGGCTCGCCGGGAGCGGGCCGAGGTCAAGAATCGACTCAAGCACTCCGGCGCCTCCCTTCACGAGGTCATCAAGCAGGGCCAGGAGAACGACGTCATCGGCAAGATGAAGGTCTCCGCCCTCCTGGAGTCCCTGCCGGGCGTGGGCAAGGTCCGCGCCAAGCAGATCATGGAGCGACTTGGCATCTCCGAGAGCCGCCGTGTGCGCGGTCTCGGCTCCAATCAGATCGCGTCTCTTGAGCGCGAGTTCGGCGGCGGTGCTGCCTGACGTTCTCGGGCACCCCTGAGAACCTGGATAATCGCCGCATGGCTGCAACACCCCGGGGGACGACCCCCGTACCCCCGGACGTACGTCCGCGGCTGACCGTGCTCTCCGGCCCCTCCGGGGTCGGCAAGAGCACGGTCGTCGCCCATATGCGCAAGGAACACCCCGAGGTCTGGCTCTCGGTGTCGGCGACGACCCGCAAGCCGCGCCCCGGGGAGAGGCACGGTGTCCACTATTTCTTCGTCAGCGACGAGGAGATGGACAAGCTGATCGCCAACGGCGAACTGCTCGAATGGGCGGAGTTCGCGGGCAACCGCTACGGGACACCGCGCAAGGCCGTGCTCGAACGGCTGGAGTCGGGCGAGCCGGTCCTCCTGGAGATCGATCTCCAGGGAGCCCGGCAGGTCCGCGAGTCCATGTCGGACGCTCTTCTGGTGTTCCTGGCTCCTCCCTCCTGGGAGGAGCTCGTGCGCAGACTCACCGGGCGGGGCACCGAGCCGCCCGAGGTCATCGAGCGCCGGCTGGAGGCCGCCAAGATCGAACTGGCCGCCGAGCCGGAGTTCGACGTCACCCTGGTCAACACCTCCGTCGAGGACGTGGCGCGCGAGCTGCTAGCCTTGATGGAAGTTGTGTGATCGTTTTCGATCCCATCCCACCTTTCGGAAGGCAGAGCGTGTCCTCTTCCATCTCCACGCCCGAGGGCATCATCAACCCTCCGATCGACGAGCTCCTCGAAGCCACCGACTCCAAGTACAGCCTGGTGATCTACGCGGCCAAGCGGGCCCGTCAGATCAACGCGTACTACTCGCAGCTCGGTGAGGGCCTTCTTGAGTACGTCGGTCCGCTCGTCGACACCCACGTCCACGAGAAGCCGCTCTCGATCGCCCTGCGCGAGATCAACGCGGGTCTCCTGACGTCGGAGGCCGTCGAAGGCCCGGCGCAGTAATATTTTCGGCTTGCAGTTCGTTTTTCCACAGGCCCGGCAGCGCGACTGCCGGGCCTGTGGTGTGTGATGGGGACGTACGTTTTCCGAGGTCCGGGGAGAGACGTGGACAAGCCGAAGGTCGTACTGGGGGTCAGCGGTGGCATCGCCGCCTACAAGGCGTGCGAGCTGCTGCGCCGACTGACCGAGTCGGGACACGACGTACGGGTCGTACCGACCGAGTCCGCGCTGCACTTCGTCGGCGCCGCGACCTGGTCCGCGCTCTCCGGCCACCCCGTGTCCACCGAGGTCTGGTCGGACGTCCACGAGGTCCCGCACGTGCGCATCGGGCAGGGGGCCGACCTGGTCGTCGTCGCCCCCGCCACCGCGGACATGCTCGCGAAGGCCGCTCACGGCCTGGCCGACGACCTGCTGACGAACACCTTGCTTACCGCCCGGTGCCCCGTCGTCTTCGCCCCCGCCATGCACACCGAGATGTGGGAGCACCCGGCCACCCAGGAGAACGTGGCGACGCTGCGCCGCCGCGGCGCCGTCGTCATCGAGCCTGCCGTGGGACGCCTGACCGGTGTGGACACGGGCAAGGGACGGCTGCCCGAGCCGTCGGAGATCTTCGAGGTCTGTCGCCGGGTGCTCGCGCGCGGCGTCACCGAGCCCGACCTCACCGGCCGGCACGTCGTCGTCAGCGCCGGCGGCACACGCGAGCCGCTCGACCCGGTCCGCTTCCTCGGCAACCGCTCCTCCGGGAAGCAGGGGTACGCCCTCGCGCGCACCGCAGCCGCCCGGGGTGCCCGGGTCACGCTGATCGCCGCGAACACCGGCATGCCGGACCCGGCCGGTGTCGACGTCGTACAGGTCGGGACCGCCGTGCAGCTGCGCGAGGCCGTGCTCAAGGCCGCGCCGGACGCGGACGCCGTGGTGATGGCTGCGGCGGTCGCCGACTTCAGGCCCGCCGCATACGCGGCCGGAAAGATCAAGAAGAAGGACGGCCAGGAACCGGAGCCGATCGTTCTCGTCCGTAATCCGGACATCCTCGCGGAGATCTCGGCGGACCGCGCCCGCCCGGGCCAGGTGATCGTCGGATTCGCCGCCGAGACGGACGACGTACTGGCCAACGGCCGGACGAAGCTTGAGCGAAAGGGCTGCGACCTTCTCGTGGTGAACGAGGTCGGCGAACGCAAGACCTTCGGCTCCGAGGAGAACGAGGCGGTGGTGCTCGGCGCCGACGGAAGCGAGACGGCGGTGCCGTACGGGCCCAAGGAAGCCCTGGCCGAGACCGTGTGGGATCTCGTGGCGCGTCGCTTCGGGTGAATGTCTCATTCGCTTCAACAGACCCGCTGGAACCGCCGGATCGGGGTGTGGGAGCCTGGCGCAGAAGGTTCGTCGTGTCGCAGAATGCCCGTGCCGCAGGTCACAGCGCTTCCGAGAGGCGAGACAGTAGCCCGGCGGCAGAGCGCGACCGATAAACTGTTCTCGGACGACGCCGGGCGCAGCTCCCGGCCGTCCGCCAATGATCAGCCAGCAGCCGCTGCAACCTCAGGGAGCGTTGTGTCCCGTCGCCTGTTCACCTCGGAGTCTGTGACCGAGGGTCACCCCGACAAGATCGCTGACCAGATCAGTGACACCATTCTCGACGCGCTTCTTCGCGAGGACCCGCATTCCCGGGTCGCCGTGGAGACGCTGATCACCACCGGCCTGGTGCACGTGGCCGGAGAGGTCACCACCAAGGCGTACGCGCCGATCGCGCAGCTGGTGCGCGACAAGATCCTCGAGATCGGCTACGACTCCTCGAAGAAGGGCTTCGACGGCGCGTCCTGTGGCGTTTCGGTGTCCATCGGCTCGCAGTCGCCCGACATCGCGCAGGGCGTCGACACGGCGTACGAGAAGCGTGTCGAGGGTGACGAGGACGAGCTCGACAAGCAGGGTGCGGGCGACCAGGGCCTGATGTTCGGCTACGCGACGGACGAGACGCCGGCGCTGATGCCGCTCCCGATCCACCTCGCGCACCGCCTGTCGCGCCGCCTCTCCGAGGTTCGCAAGAACGGGACGATCCCGTACCTGCGCCCGGACGGCAAGACCCAGGTCACCATCGAGTACGACGGCGACAAGGCGGTCCGTCTGGACACGGTCGTCGTCTCCTCGCAGCACGCCTCGGACATCGACCTGGACTCCCTCCTGGCCCCCGACATCCGCGAGTTCGTGGTCGAGCCGGAGCTGAAGGCCCTCCTCGACGACGGCATCAAGCTGGAGACCGAGGGCTACCGCCTGCTGGTCAACCCGACCGGCCGCTTCGAGATCGGCGGCCCGATGGGCGACGCCGGCCTCACCGGCCGCAAGATCATCATCGACACCTACGGCGGCATGGCCCGCCACGGTGGCGGCGCCTTCTCGGGCAAGGACCCGTCCAAGGTCGACCGCTCCGCCGCGTACGCCATGCGCTGGGTCGCCAAGAACGTCGTCGCCGCGGGTCTCGCCACCCGCTGCGAGGTCCAGGTCGCCTACGCCATCGGCAAGGCCGAGCCCGTCGGCCTCTTCGTCGAGACCTTCGGCACCGCCAAGATCGACGCCGAGAAGATCGAGACGGCCATCACCGAGGTCTTCGACCTCCGCCCGGCCGCGATCATCCGCGACCTGGACCTGCTCCGCCCGATCTACGCCCAGACCGCCGCGTACGGCCACTTCGGCCGTGAGCTGCCCGAGTTCACCTGGGAGAAGACGGACCGGGTGGACGCGCTGCGGAAGGCTGCGGGGCTGTAGACCTTCCCCCTTGTTCTGGCGGGGCCCGGCGTTCCTGAGGAGCGCCGGGCCCGCTGCGTCAGACGTCCCTGTCGTCTCCCACGGAGGCGGGGTTGGCGCCATTGGTGTACGGCGGCGCTGCCTGCCCGAAACGGCGGCGTATCTCCTCCGCGGCCACTGCATCCCGGGACGCGATCGCCATCGCGACCTGATCGGCGACCAGGGCTCCTTCGTCCTCCCCCGGACGGAACCCGACCCGCCGGAAGAAGTCGGCGAACACGTCCGCTGCGTCTGGCGCGCGGTTCTCGAAGACCGGCATCTCCGGCTCCGGAAGCGGATGTTCGACAGGCTCCGGTGGGAAGGCCTCCGGAACCAGATACCGGAACGGCTCGTCGACCTCGGTGTTGTTCGCCGCCGATGAGAGCCTGGCCAGGAGGCCGATGTCCTGCACGGTCTTCTCCAGGTGGTCGTCGTTCTTCGCCAGCCACCACACGACCGCGCTGCCCGTGCTCGTCAGGACGTCGTCCCCGAGATACTCGCGCTTGTTCTGCTCGTACCTGCGTTGGTGTTCCCATACGGCTTCGTCCTTGCGTATGGCCGCCAGCCGGTCGAGTCGCGATTGGTCCTCGTCGGAGAGGGCGAGGACCACGTCGAGGGCCATCGCCTGGACGTGGCTGTCACGGTCCGGCGCCATCACGCCCAACGCCCCGTTGAGCTCGTGCTGGACCAAGGAACTCCTGAAGGGGGCGAGGACCGTCGTGACGGCGCGGGCGCGGGCGAGGACGGCCTCCACAGCCAACGCCCCCGGATTGATCAGCTGGTCGCCCGACATGGGGTCCACGGGACACCAACGCACCCGCGCGGAGAAGAGGAAGTCATAGTCGGGCAGCTTGCTGGGCAGCGGGACACGGGTCACATGCAGCTCACGTCGTTCGACGACGGGCGGCGCGGGCAGCTCAGGCAGGGTGCCGGGTGGGAACGGATCTCGCCGCCGCGCACGGGCCGTGACGACGGAGATCGTCGACCACGCGGCGAGCAGAACGACGATGGCACTGCCCCACGCCCACACGGGCCAGCCCAGATACAGCCCGAGGATGAGGATGAGCAGTGCGCAAATCAGGCTGAGGAAGAGCGAAACCGTCTTCTGGCCGGAACTCATGAGGGGGATACCTCCAGATGGGGCGACAGTCGAGAGAAGTGCGCGGTCTGCGCCCTGTTGATGGTCCGCAGCAGATGGGCGGACAGCGCGGGTGAGACGGTTCGCCGTGCGTCGGCGTAGATGCGACTGAGCACCGGATAGCGGGACGCGGAGGCATCGACGAGGATGTCCAATGCCGCGCTGGAGAGGTCGCCGTCGCCGACCGCGCCGGCCGTTGCCAGCCAGTGCCGGGCGCAGGGAGCCCAGCGCTCGGGAGTGTGCAGGTCGAAGGCCATCCGCCAGCAGGCCGTGAGCCATTCCCGGGTGGCCGACACGAGGAGGAAGTCGTCCGGAAGGTCCGAGAAGGCGAGGAACAGATCGGCGTCCGCTCGATGGTGAGAGGACTGGGCGGTAGCCAGCCGCCAGAGCAGGCGACGCTGGAGTCTGCTGTCCTGGCTCACAAAGCGCAACAGGGCCTCGCGGGCCATGCCGGGCTGCGGTTCGTTCCGGGCGAGATGGTGAAGCCGTACGAGCGCGGCATTGGGGTGGTGGATCGACATCACTTTCTCGCAGACCTCCACCAGCACCTCGCGGAGGTTTCTTGTGGGACGGTTGGCACTCCATTCGCGTGTCAATCTGCGGAAACGGCTGCCGAACTCCTCGCTCTCGATGGCCTTTCCGAGCAGATGAGCGGCAGCCTGCACCTCCGCCGTGCGGGAGGCGCCGTCCCGGGTCCAGTCAATGACGAACGAGGCGAGGCTCTCGGTGTCGCCCGAGCTCAGACACATCTCCGTGAAGCGGACCACCAGCCGTTCGCGGTCCGTCTCCGTCAGTTCACGGAGCTTCAGGACCTTGCCGAGCCACTCGCCCATGGGAGCTCGTACGTCAGGGAGATTGATCCAGAAGTGGTGGCGGGCGGCCTGGGCGAAGCCGAGTTCGCGGAAACGCACACAGGCGTCGGTGCCCATCGTGGCGTGAACGTTCGACAGGCGGTGTGAGAGACCGCTGCGCTCAAGGAGGGGGCGAGCATCCTGCTCCGACCCCACCTTCTCCAGGAGGACCGTCGTCGCGCGGTGTACGGCCTCGCCCCGGGCGCCGTCCAGCATGGCCGCCGTGAGGAGCAATGCACGTTGCCCGCCCTCCTCCAGCGTCGGGAGCAGGTCCGCCACTTGTTGGTCCCGGTCGGTCAGTGCCGCGATGGCGGCCTCGCACCAGTCCGCGAACGTGCCCTCTTCATGGTCGAAGGAACGAGCCGTCAGGATCAGGTCGGTCAGACGGGCCACCTCGCGCATCGGCGGAAGTGTGTCGAGATGGTCATGCAGCACGTCCCGATGGTCTTGCCAGATCGCGTCTTCCAGACCATTGAGACGCAGATGGCGGACAACGGCCTCCCAAGCGTTGGGGCGGCCGATCGTCCTGTGGACGAGGTCGGTGAACGGCCGGTCCTCGAACCGGTGCGGCAGCACGACTACGAGAAAGGCGCCCTTCCGTAACAGCTCATGTCGGAAAGCTGAAAGCTCCTCGTGGACGGCGTTCCACGTGGCGGCATTCGTCGCGGACAGGTCCAGGAGCATGCGGTCCTCCTCACCGATGAGATCGGCGGAGAGCCACGCAGTACCTACTTTGGGCTGGTCGGGGGCGAGTTCGTGGTACATCCCTCTACTTGGCGGGAGTTCACGCAGCAGAACCCGGGCCGCCGAGCTCCTGCCGCTGCCCGGTTCGCCGTGCAGGAGGACGGTGTGCTCCGCCGCCAGTACGTCGTATGCGGCGTTGATGCCGTCCGGTCGGGCGAACTGCCTCTGCAGCCGTATGAGCTGATCCTCGGCGACGCGTCGGGGAACAGCGGCAGAGGGCTTCAAGAGGGATTGCTGGGTTGCTCCGACGACGGTCAGGTACAGGTCCCTGAAACTGTCGCTCACTGCTCGTCGTCCGCATCCTGAGGTATGGCCCCGAAGTTCTGGTGAATGCCGTTCTCGTTGTTGCCTTCGACGTAGTTGGCGCCGGCGCCGGTCTGGCGCACGGTCCGACTGCTGGGGCCGATGTGCACCGTGCCATGCGCGCCCCTGACGTTGTTGATGTCACCGTTCACGGTCCCCGACTGGACGGACGTACCGTGGACGTCGTGGGCGGTGTTGTGCACGGCGCCGGAGCTGGGCTCGGCCGGTGCCTGGTTGTCGACCACGGCGAGTTCCGGCACAAGCGTGGCCAGTGTGTCGCCGATCTGCTTGAGGTCGTACTCGTTGTTCTGGTTGTCGTACCGAAGTGTTTGGCAGTCCGCGAGCCGGGCCAACGACTTGGGGAGTTGATCCTTGGCTGGACGTTCGGTCCTCCGGCCGATCAGAACAGGCACGACCCGTATTTCGCACAGGAACGCCTCCTGGATTTCCTTGCGTACCCAGTCGCCCTCGAGGCCCAGGGCCGGATGATCCAGCCACGCCGGACCGATGAGCGCGAGGAGCACGCCGCTGCGGCGCACGTTGTGGACGAGGTTCTCGTCGAAGAGGGCGCCTGGCGGTATCGACTTGCTGGCGCGGTAGATCCGGTCCGTGCCGAAGCGCGTGGACAGGGCGCCCTCAATGGTTGCGGCAGCTTGCTCACTGTCACTGGTCCGGTAGTTGATGAAGACATCAGGCATGACGAAGTGACCCTTCTGGGCTGGGAGTGATGACATGTCGGTCAGTGGGCACGGGGAGCGAGCGCGGCCGCGAGTTGTGGGGCGAGGGTCTGGTGGGCGGGGTGGTGCGGGTGGCGGGAAAGCGTGCGCGAGAGGCGGCGGAGGTCCGTGGTGATCGTTGCTGACGTCACGGAGGCCGTCGTGGTGAGGAGTGCGGCCGTGAGTGTGCAGGCATGGTCCAGTTCGCCCGCGACGGCGTGAGAGAGGGCTCGGCGGGTGCCGTAGCGGGCCTGGGTGCGGAGGGCGTGGGCCGGTAGACGGGCGCATTCGCGGTCGAGGAGGTCGGCGGCCTCGCGAGGCCTTCCCAGATCCAGGAGGCACCAGCCGGTGACCATGGAGACCGGGTCGGTGAGGTGCGTCGGGCCGAGCACTGGGACGAGTGCCGTCGGGACGGCGTCCGCGGTGGCGCGGACGATGAGCTCGCGCGCCAGGTCCAGGTCGCGCATGCAGGCGTCATAGTCGCCTGCCAGCGCGTGGCCCTGAGCTCTGCGTTGGGCTGCCAGGCCTCGGATACGGGGTGGAAGCCGATGGCTCAACGCGCCGTCGGCCAGGGCGATGGTGTCGGCGGACTCGCCTCGGTAATAGGTGATCAGGGCGCGGCGTACGAGGGCGTACGAGGCAAGGTCGTGGTCGCCGGATGCGTCGGCCAGGGCCACGGCATGGTCGGTCCAGCGCAGGGCCGCCGCATCGTCGCCCGCTTCCTGGGCCATCCAGCCGGTGAACTCTGCGAAGCGGGCGGAAAGGGAGAGCAGACCGGCGCCGGTGCGAGAGCCGGTCTGGGCGGCAAGCGTGTGGAGGGCCTTCGTGTGTTCCGCGAGGGCAGGGATGAGGGGGTCCGGCGGTGACAACTGCGCGATGCGGCGGTACTGGTCGAGCAGACCGCGATGGGCGCTCAACAGAGTCTCGTCCGAGGACATGACTTCTGGGGGTGAGGGCGGTTGGCCCATCGTGCCCACGGCGAGCCCCGCGGCGCCTGCGGTCATCATCTGTCGGCGGGAGGGCGGCGGCCACGGGGATAAGACGGGCGGCTCTTCCGGTTCGGCTGTCGGTCGCATGGCTCCTGCCTGGTCGAGGGACGAAGAACGAGCACTGGGGCCGGAGGCGGGTACGAGCGCGGACAGGGTCCCGCCCGTGTCGAGCGCGTTGTCGCACAGCCGTGCGAACTCGGAGCTGGCCCGCTTGTGACCCGTCTCGATCTTGCTGATCTGGCTCTTGCTGTAGTGCACCGACGACGCGAGCTGTGTCAGGGTCAGCCCAGCGGCCAGCCGACATCGACGCAGCTCGGGCCCGAACACGTGCGGCTGCTCCAGCATGTGAGTCCCCTCATGCCGAGGTCGCCCCTGACTGGCCCGTCGTCGCGCATCAGCGTCTGCCGCGCACGGTGACACGAGCAAGGTGAGGGACGGAGTTTCCCGTTTCCAGTTCTGATACCGGGCCGGAGGTTGGCTCCAACGTCGGCTCGCCGTGGAGTCCAGATCGAGGTTGGAAATGGCTGGTGGGGCGGACTTGTGGGTTCGCACGGGGGTGATCTCGGGCAAGGTGCGAGCCGGTGTCGGAGAGGAACTAGGGCGCGCGGCGGTGTCAGTGGGGTCTGGTAGGAATGTTGCTGTGAGCAGCACGGATGGGCGTGGTGAAGGTGGGGCCGAGGGTGCCCCGCCCGAGCAGCTTGCGCTGATTCGGGATGCCGTGCGGAAGGCGCCGCGGGCCAAGCCGCGGACCTGGCGAGGGGCCGCGGTCGCCAAGGAGCTGCCCGTGGCGCGGGTGCTCGTCGACAAGGGTGTGCTGCATCTCGACCGGTACTTCGACTATGCCGTGCCCGAGGAGCTCGACGCCGACGCGCAGCCCGGGGTGCGGGTGCGGGTGCGGTTCGGGGCCGGGCGGCATCGTGTGCGGGAGGGGCGACGCGAGGGCGGGGGGCTGATCGACGGGTACCTGATCGAGCGGCTGGCCGAGTCCGACTACTCCGGGCCGCTGGCCGCGCTCGCTCAAGTCGTCTCGCCCGAGCCCGTGTTGAGTGAGGAGTTGCTGGGGCTCGCCCGGGCCGTCGCAGATCGGTACGCGGGAAGTCTGGCCGATGTGCTCCAGCTGGCCGTGCCCCCGCGCAACGCCAGAGCCGAACAGAAGCCGTCTCCCCAGCCGTTGCCGGTTCCTGAGGCGCCGGGGGTGGGGTCCTGGGCCCGGTACTCGCGGGGGGCCGCGTTCATCGAGTCGCTCGCGGGGGGTGGGACGCCCCGGGCCGTGTGGAACGCGCTGCCGGGGCCCGGCTGGGCCGAGGAGTTGGCCCGGGCCGTGGGGGCGACGCTGGCCTCGGGCCGTGGCGCGCTCGTCGTCGTGCCGGACGGGCGGGCCGTCAGCCGGGTCGACGCCGCGCTGACCTCCGTGCTGGGCGAGGGGCGGCACGCCGTGCTCACCGCCGAGGCCGGACCAGAGAAGCGGTACCGGCAGTGGCTTGCGGTGCGGCGAGGGTCCGTACGGGCCGTTGTGGGCACCCGGGCCGCCATGTTCGCGCCCGTGCAGGACCTGGGGCTTGTCGCCATGTGGGACGACGGGGACGGCAGCCACAGCGAACTGCACGCCCCCCAGCCGCATGCGCGGGAGGTGCTGTTGCTGCGGGCCGCGCACGACAAGTGCGCGTTCCTGCTGGGAAGTTGGAGCTGTACCGTCGAGGCCGCACAGCTCGTGGAGAGCGGCTGGGCGGCTCCCATCGTCGCCGAGAGGGAGCAGGTGCGGGGGGCGGCTCCGCTCGTACGGACCGTGGGGGACGGGGATCTCGCGCGCGACGAGGCGGCGCGGGCCGCACGGCTGCCCACCCTCGCCTGGCGGGTCGTACGGGAGGGGCTGAAGCAGGGGCCGGTGCTGGTGCAGGTGCCACGGCGTGGCTATGTGCCGCGGATGGCCTGTGCGCAGTGCCGGGCGGCTGCTCGGTGTCGCCACTGTGCCGGGCCGTTGGAGGGGCAGGACACCGGCGGGCTGCGGTGCGGGTGGTGCGGTCGGGACGAGCCGGAGTGGCGCTGTCCCGAGTGCGGTGGGTTCCGGTTGCGGGCGCAGGTCGTGGGGGCGCGGCGGACCGCCGAGGAGCTCGGGCGGGCCTTTCCGGCGGTTCCTGTACGGACGTCGGGGCGCGAGCAGGTCCTGGACACGGTGCCGGGGGTGCCCGCGCTGGTCGTCAGCACGCCGGGTGCGGAGCCCGTGGCCGAGGGCGGGTACGCGGCTGCGCTGCTGCTCGACGGCTGGGCCATGCTGGGGCGGCCCGATCTGCGGGCCGGCGAGGAGGCGTTGCGGCGGTGGATCGGCGCGGCGGCGCTGGTGCGGGGCCAGCGGGACGGCGGGACCGTGGTGGTCGTCGCCGAGCCGACGCTGCGGCCGGTGCAGGCCTTGGTGCGGTGGGATCCGGTGGGGCACGCCGTCCGTGAGCTGGCCGAGCGGGCCGAGCTCGGTTTCCCGCCCGTGTCGCGGATGGCTGCCGTGTCCGGGACGGCGGAGGCGCTCGCCGGATTCCTGGCCGCGGTCGAACTGCCGCGTGAGGCCGAGGTGTTGGGGCCTGTGCCGGTGGCTCCGGCGGATCCCGGGCGGCCACGGCGGACGGGGGCGCCACCGGTGGGCGAGCCGTGGGAGCGGGCGCTGATCAGGGTGCCGCCGGGGAAGGGGGCCGCGCTGGCCTCCGCGTTGAAGAACGCTCAGGCGGCTCGGATGGCGCGTGGGGGGAGCGGGGGCAGTGGGGGTAGCGGTGGCGGCGGGGGGAGTGACGTGGTGCGGATTCGGGTTGATCCGCCGGATATTGGGTGACCGTTCTGCGGGTGCGGGTGCGGGTGCGGGTGCGGGTGCTGCGTGCGGCGTCGCGTTGAGTACGCCTGGGGTCTCGGTGACTGGCCTGGGCGTCTGCGGTCGCTGTTCGTTCGGGTAAACAGGTCTGCCCCCGAGGCTGGTCGGGGGCAGACAGGGGAGTGTGGGGTCAGCCGTTGCGCGGGCCCGGGAAGGCGGTCGGCCTGATCTCCTCGCGGAGCGTGGAGCTGCCCGCCGTCGGCTGCGTGGGCATCGGCATCGGCATCGAACGGGCCGCGGGGACCGTGGGGAGGCCCGTGTTGACGGCGACCGTCCGGGAGGAGCCCGACGGTTCCGTGGCGCGCTCGGCCTCCGCGGCGGCCTGGGCCGCGGCCCGGCGGGCGCCGTAACGGCGGTGCACCGCCTGTTTGGTGACGCCCAGCGCCGAGCCCACCGCGTCCCACGAGAAGCCCAGTGAGCGGTCGAAGTCCACGGCGGCCGTGACCAGGGTCTCGACGCTGTCCCGCAGCTCCTGCGCGAGGCGGACGGTCGGGGCGGGCGCCCGCCCGTAGACGACGAAGCCCGTGGACGGGCCGGAGCGGCGCGGGCGGTAGACGTTGCCCAGCTGGGCAGTCAGCGTGCGCAGTGCGTCCACCTGCCGGCGGACCCGCTCGATGTCCCGCACCAGCAAGTGCAGGCTGGCCCGAGCCTGGGCGTCGTGGGTTGCGTGGTCGGCCATGAACAAGCCTCTCGAACCGGCGTTGAAAAGGACCGGGCCGCGAGTGCGGCCCGTTTTGGTCAACTCTTTCTTGACCAACGCGTTTGAGGGTGAGTGGTCACGCTTATGGGGCGTGGGGGCATATGCGTACGCCCCCGGCGGCTGGGTGTGCGCTCGCCTCGGCCTTCGTGTTCGGCCCCACCTTCCGCCTCGCGACGAGTGCGTACCGCCCGAACTGCCCGCACCGCTCGCACGGTCCGCGGCGCCCCATAGACTGGTGTGCTGCCCGTCATGAATTCGCCCGAGAGGCCGACTGCCACCCATGAAGCTCGTCTTCGCCGGTACCCCCGAGGTCGCCGTTCCCGCTCTGGACGCCCTGATCGCCTCCGGGCGGCATGAGGTGGCCGCCGTCGTCACCCGGCCCGACGCGCCGGCGGGGCGGGGGCGGAGGCTTGTCGCGAGCCCCGTCGCCGAGCGGGCGGAGGAGGCCGGCATCGAGGTGCTCAAGCCGGTGAAGCCGCGGGACGAGGCGTTTCTCGCACGGCTGCGGGAGATCGCGCCGGACTGCTGCCCCGTGGTCGCCTACGGGGCGTTGCTGCCCCGGGTCGCGCTCGACATCCCCGCCCAGGGCTGGGTCAATCTGCACTTCTCCCTGCTGCCCGCCTGGCGTGGGGCCGCGCCCGTGCAGCACGCGGTCATGGCGGGCGACGAGATCACCGGGGCCTCCACGTTCCTCATCGAGGAGGGGCTCGACTCCGGGCCCGTCTACGGGACCGTCACCGAGGAGGTGCGGCCCACCGACACCAGCGGGGATCTGCTGACGAGGCTCGCCTTCGCGGGAGCGGGGCTGCTGGCCGCGACCATGGACGGGATCGAGGACGGCACGCTGAAGGCCGTGCCGCAGCCGGCGGACGGTGTCACGCTGGCGCCGAAGATCAGCGTCGAGGACGCGCACGTGGACTGGGCCGCGCCCGCGCTTCGCGTCGACCGGGTCGTACGCGGGTGCACGCCCGCGCCGGGGGCGTGGACCGTGTTCCGGGGGGAGCGGCTCAAGTTGATCCAGGTTGCGCTTGCTCCTGACCGGACGGATCTTGCGCCGGGGGCGTTGGGGGTCGGCAAGAACAATGTGTACGTGGGGACCGGGTCGTGTGCCGTTGAGTTGCTGTGGGTGCAGGCTCAGGGGAAGAAGCCGATGCGGGCGGCGGATTGGGCGCGGGGGGTTCGGATCGGGGGGGACGAGGTGGTTGGGGGCTGAGCGTCTGCCTTCGGCGGTGGGGTGTCAGGGTTGGGGTGGGTTGTCGGGTGCGGGCCGGTCGGGGCTGGACGCGCAGTTCCCCGCGCCCCTAAAAGATTGCGCAGTTCCCCGCGCCCCTGAAGGGTGCGCTGATCCCCGTGCCCCTAAAGGGTGCGCTGATCTCCGTGCCCTAAAAGATTGCGCAGTTCCCCGCGCCCCTGAAGGGTGCGCTGATCCCCGTGCCCCTAAGGGGTGCGCTGATCTCCGTGCCCCAAAAGACTGCGCAGTTCCCCGCGCCCCTAAGTCGTTTCCCGTGCTCTGAGGAGGAGCGCGGGTGTCGTCGCGACGTACGCTGGACCCGTACCTCTTCCACGATCCGGAGCACCTTTTACGTGAACGAGCAGTCCCGTCGGCCCCGGCAGCAGGGCAAGCCGTACCGTCGTCCCAAGAAGGACCCCGTGCGGATGCTTGCCTTCGATGCGTTGCGGGCGGTGGACGAGAGGGACGCGTACGCGAATCTCGTGTTGCCGCCGTTGCTGCGGAAGGCGCGGGAGAAGGGGGACTTCGACGGGCGGGACGCGGCCCTGGCCACCGAGCTCGTGTACGGGACGCTGCGTCGGCAGGGGACGTACGACGCCGTCATCTCGGCGTGTGTCGACCGGCCGCTGCGCGAGGTCGATCCGCCGGTGCTGGACGTGCTGAGCCTCGGTGCGCATCAGCTGCTCGGGACGCGGATCCCGACGCATGCCGCCGTGTCCGCGTCGGTCGAGCTGGCGAGGGTCGTGCTCGGTGACGGGCGGGCGAAGTTCGTCAACGCCGTGCTGCGGAAGATCTCGCAGCACGATCTCGACGGCTGGCTGGAGCTGGTCGCGCCGCCTTACGACGACGATCCCGAGGATCATCTCGCCGTCGTGCATTCACATCCGCGATGGGTCGTCTCGGCGTTGTGGGACTCGCTGGGAGGCGGGCGGGCCGGGATCGAGGATCTGCTCGAAGCCGACAACGAGCGGCCCGAGGTGACCCTCGTTGCCCGGCCTGGGCGGTCGACCGCCGGTGAACTCCTCGGGGCGCTCGGGGACGAGAACGCACTGCCGGGGCGCTGGTCGCCGTACGCCGTGCGGCTGTCCGAGGGCGGTGAGCCGGGCGCCATCGACGCCGTACGCGAAGGGCGTGCGGGCGTGCAGGACGAGGGCAGCCAGCTCGTGGCGCTCGCCCTCGCCAACGCGCCCCTCGACGGACCGGACAAGGCATGGCTCGACGGCTGTGCCGGACCCGGTGGCAAGGCGGCCATGCTCGCGGGACTGGCCGCCGAGCGCGGGGCCCTGCTGCTCGCCTCCGAGAAGCAGCCGCACCGGGCCGGCCTGGTCGCCAAGGCGCTCGCCGGGAACCCGGGGCCCTACCAGGTCATCGCCGCCGACGGGACACGGCCGCCGTGGCGCCCGGGGACGTTCGACCGCGTACTTATGGACGTGCCCTGCACGGGGCTTGGCGCGCTGCGTCGTCGCCCCGAGGCGCGCTGGCGACGGCGGCCGGATGATCTGGACGGGTTCGCGCCGTTGCAGCGTGGACTGCTGCGTACCGCGCTCGACTCGGTGCGGGTCGGCGGTGTCGTCGGGTACGCCACCTGCTCGCCGCACCTCGCCGAGACCCGGGCCGTGGTCGACGACGTGCTCAAGCAGCACGGCGGCTCGGCCGAACTCCTCGACGCCCGGCCGCTCTTCCCGGACGTACCGGCCCTGGGCGACGGTCCCGACGTACAGCTGTGGCCGCATCTGCACGGGACGGACGCCATGTATCTGGCGCTCATCCGCCGGACCGCCTGAGGTCGGTCGACCTCCCCACCTACGGGCCAGGCCGGCCTACGCCGACGGGGCCGACGGGCCTCCATTCGGTGCCGGTGCCGGTGCCGGTGCCGGTGCCGGTTCCGGTTCCGGCGGTCCGGATCCGGTGGTCGTCGGCGGACCCGCCGCGCCCCCGTCCTCGTGGGCCAGCCGGTGTGGCCACCACACCTTCGGGCCGACGTCCAGGAACAGGGACGGCACGAGGATCGAGCGCACGATGAACGTGTCGAGCAGTACGCCCAGGGCGACCGCGAAGCCGATCTCGGCGAAGGCGACCATGGGGAGCGTGCCGAGGGCGGCGAAGGTTCCGGCGAGGACCAGGCCCGCCGAGGTGATGACCGCGCCGGTGGTCGCCAGGCCCGTCACCACGCCCTTGCGGGTGCCCTGGCGGCCTGCCTCCTCGCGGATGCGGGTGGTCAGGAAGATGTTGTAGTCGATGCCCAGGGCGACCAGGAACACGAAGACGAACAAGGGGAAGTCCGTCGACTCGCCCGCGTAGTCGAAGATGTACCGGAACGCGAGCGCACTGATCCCCAGCGCGGCGGCGAAGGACAGCACCACCGTGCCGATCAGCAGCAGCGGGGCGACCAGGGCGCGGAGCACGGCGCACAGGATCAGCAGAACCACGATGAGCACCAACGGGATGATCAGGATGTTGTCGTGGGTCGTCGCCTTGTCCATGTCGAGCAGTGAGGCCGTGCCGCCGCCCACCTGGGCGTCGGCGTCGGGGACCTCGTGCACGGCGTCCCGTACCCGTTCCACCGTCTGTTTCGCGGCCTCGCTGTCCGCGGGGGCGGTCATGGTGGCCTCGAAGAGGACCTTGCCCTCGAACTCGGGTTTCGTGCCCGGTGGCAGGCCGAGGGATTCCGGTACGACACCGCGGGTGGCCGCGACCGCCTGGCCGACGTCCTCGGCCTGGGCGCGGTTGCTGACGATGACGAGCGGATCGCCGCTGCCCGCGGGGAAGTAGCGCGCGGACACCTCCTGGCCGACGATCGAGTCGGGTTTGCCGGTGAAGGCGTCGGCGTTGCTGATGCCCTCCGCGCGGAGCTGGATCAGGCCCAGCGAGAGCAGCGCGAGCGCAGCGGCGGTGACGGCCCAGATCATGCGCGGGCGGAGGGAGATCCGGCGGCCCATGCGGGCCCAGACACCGCTCTCGGTCGGGTCGGAGGAGCCGAAGTGCGGGATCACCGGCCAGAAGATCCAGCGGCCGAAGATCACCAGCAGGGCCGGGAAGAGGGTCATCATCGCGGCCAGTGCCACGGCGACGCCGATGGCGGCGACCGGGCCGAGGCCGCGCGTCGAGTTCATCTCGGCGGCGAGCAGCACCAGCATGCTCAGTACGACGGTCGCGCCGGACGCGAGCACCGCCGGGCCCGCCCGGTGCAGGGCGAGCGCCATCGCCTCGTGGCGGTCCTCGTGGCGGCGCAGTTCCTCCCGGTAGCGGGCCACCAGGAGCAGGGCATAGTCGGTCCCCGCGCCGAAGACGAGGACGGTGAGAATGCCCGCGCTCTGGCCGTTGACGGTCAGGCCCGCGTGCTCGGCGAGGAAGTAGATCACCGCCTGCGCGGTGAACAGCGCCGCGACCACGCCGAGCAGCGGGACGATCAGCAGGGTCGGACTGCGATAGGTCAGCAGCAGCATCACGATGACGACGGCCATCGCCGAGAACAGCAGTGTGGAGTCGATGCCCTCGAAGGCCTCGGAGAAGTCCGCCGACGTACCGCCCGGGCCCGTCACATGGACGGCGAGCCCGTCGCCGCCCTTGCCGGTCACGTCGCGGATCGAGTCGACGGCGGGCGAGATCTCCTCCCAGCCCTTCTCGTCCATCCTGATGGGGACGAGGATCTGGGCCGCACGCGGATCGGTCTCCCGGTCGTAGATCGGGCCCCGGGTCTCGGCGCCGAGGATGCCGTGCGCACGCAGTTCCTTGATCTGGCGTGCGTCCTCGTCGATCTGCGCCCGCTCCTCGGCCGTCAGGCCGCCCTCACGGGCGTACACGACCACCGCTGGGATCTGTTCCGGCCTGAAGTCCTCGGAGATCTCCAGGACTTGGGTGGACTCGGCGGATCCGGGCAGCCAGGACGCCGCGTCGTTGTCCTGCGCGTCGGTGAGTTTCGAGGCGAAGGGCGCCGTGAGGAACAGCAGCACCAGCCACAGTCCCACCACGATCCATTTGCTGCGCCGGCCGCAGACCAGCCAGCCGATCCCGCGTCCCTGCTTCCCCTGTGCGTCCGTCATGGCGACCCCCGTAGCCGCGTGTGGAGCTGGTGGGCCGACAAGGATGGCACGGGCCGCAAGGGCGGTGCAGTCCCTCGGCAGGATTGGTATATACCGACCGGTTCGGGTCGCGGACCTCCGGGACCTCGACGACCGGGGAGAACAACCGGCGCCGGGCATGGCAGGCTTAACGCATGGCCGCGCAGATCAACCCCAGCATCCTGTCCGCCGACTTCGCCCGCCTTGCCGAGGAGGCAAAGGCGGTGGAAGGGGCTGACTGGCTCCATGTCGACGTGATGGACAACCATTTCGTCCCGAACCTCACGCTAGGTGTGCCGGTCGTAGAGTCTCTGGCGCGTGCTACGGACACGCCGCTGGACTGCCATCTGATGATCGAGGACGCCGATCGGTGGGCGCCGCAGTACGTAGAAGCGGGTGCCGGTTCCGTCACCTTCCATGTCGAGGCGGCCGCCGCACCCGTGCGGCTCGCCCGCGAGATCCGGGCCAAGGGCGCCCGGGCCTCCATGGCCCTGCGGCCCGCGACTCCCATCGAGCCGTACGAGGATCTGCTCCCCGAACTCGACATGTTGCTGATCATGACCGTCGAGCCGGGCTTCGGAGGCCAGGCCTTTCTCGACATCATGCTGCCCAAGATCCGCCGCACCCGCGAGTTGATCAACAAGCACGGCCTGGAGCTGTGGCTGCAGGTCGACGGCGGGGTCTCGGCCTCCACGATCGAGCGCTGCGCCGAGGCGGGCGCGGACGTATTCGTCGCCGGTTCGGCGGTGTACGGGGCGGCCGACCCCGCCCAGGCGGTACGTGCATTGCGCACGCAGGCGGAGGAGGCGACGGCCCAGGCAGCATGGGCATGCGGCCACTGAGCCAAGGGAACGTGAACGCCGCCCCTCAGGGCTGATCAAGTACGCCGGATCTGCAAGGATGAACGGCGAATCCAGAGTGTGAACAGCAGTGAGGAGATCGCCGTGTCGGGTATGTCGGCGGGCCGGTCGGCCATGCGGATGGGACCCGCTGAGCTGGTGCAGGCGGCGGCCATGGCCCGCCGTTTCTACCTCGAGGGCAAGTCCAAGATCCAGATCGCCGAGGAGTTCGGCGTGAGCCGCTTCAAGGTGGCCCGGGTCCTGGAAACCGCTCTCGAACGGGATCTCGTGAGGATCGAGATCCGCGTCCCCGCCGAGCTGGACGCGGAGCGCTCGGACGCGCTGCGCGCCCGCTACGGCCTGCGGCATGCCGTCGTCGTCGAGTCCCCGGCCGAGGCCGAGGAGTCGCCCGACCCGGAGAACCTCGGTGAGGTCGCCGCCGACCTGCTCGGTGAACTCGTCGCCGAGGGCGATGTGCTCGGCCTCGCCTGGGGCCGCTCCACCATCCACATGGCAGCGGCGCTCGACCGGCTCCCGCCGTGCACGGTGGTGCAGTTGACGGGTGTCTACGACGCCGGGACGGCCGAGCGCGGCTCGGTCGAGGCCGTCCGCCGGGCCGCCCAGGTCTCCGGCGGGGACGCCCATCCCATCTACGCGCCGATGCTGCTGCCGGACGTGGCCACCGCGGCGGCGCTGCGCAGCCAGACGGGGATCGCCCGCGCCTTCGAGTACTTCGACAAGGTCACCGTCGCCTGTGTGTCGATCGGCTCCTGGGAGGCGGGCATCTCGACGGTGCACGACATGCTCACCGAGGAGGAGCGCGCCCACTACGCCACCCTCGGTGTGGCCGCCGAGATGTCCGCGCACCTCTTCGACTCCGAGGGCCGCCGCGTCGGCCGGGACCTGGGCGAGCGGTGCATCACCGTCGAGGCCGACCGGCTGCGGCGGATCCCCGAGGTCGTCGCGATCGCCGGCGGCCAGCGCAAGGCCGCCGCCATCGACGCGGTACTGCGCTCCGGCCTCGTCACCAGCCTGGTGACGGACACGGCGGCGGCGGACTATCTGATGACGGCGGGTTCGACTCCGCGCCCCGCCCTGAACCGGGCGGACCCTGACGGGCCCTGAGCCCGCAACGCTCCGACGGCGGCTCGGCAACGCGCCGCGTGGGGACGGCTGTGGCAGCATCGGCGACATGCTGCTCCGGTCCGTCCCCCGCCTGTTTCCGGGGCTGTTTCTCCGTCTCGTCGCGTGTCTTGCCGCGGTGCTGCTGACCGGCTGTTCGTCGGCGGACACCACGACGGGTACCGGTACCGGCACCGGGTCGGCCACGAGCACCTCGGCGTCCTCCTGGGCCGACGGCATGGAGACGGTCGAGGAGGCGCGGCTGCCCGCCGAGGCCCGTCGGACACTCGACCTCATCGACGGGGGCGGCCCCTTCCCGTACGCCAAGGACGGCTCGGTCTTCGGGAACTTCGAGCGTGAACTGCCGCGCCACGAGCGCGGTTACTACCACGAGTACACGGTGCGGACGCCCGGCGAGCGGGACCGCGGAGCCCGGCGCATTGTCACGGGGCGGGGTGGCGAGGTCTACTACACCGATGATCATTACAACTCGTTCAGGGCGGTGCTGAGATGACGCACGACGTGGCGGGCCGCCATGTGGTCGCGCTGGACCTCGACGGTGTCGCGGACAAGGCGGGCCTCATGGAGCGCTGCGTACGCGCCCTGGAGCTGCCGGACTGGTTCGGGCGCAACTGGGACGCGCTGGCCGACAGCCTCGGCGACTCCTCCGTCTGGCCCGCGCCCGCCGTGGAGAAGGGGCTGCTCGTCGTCGTCACCGGCTGGCAGCCGTACGCGAAGGCGCGGCCCGAGGAGTGGCAGACCGCGCGGGACGTGTTCGCCCAGGCGGCGGACGGCGCCCCGGAGCTCACCGTGGCACTGGTCCTTGGAGGATCCCACCAGTAGCCCCCTGACCAGCCTGGACGATCGGCCCGGGGCGTGTTCACCCACCGGCGTGGGACAATGAGGTACGTGCTCTTCCCTCGTGCTGTCCTGTTCGGGGGCCACCTCTGAACGACTGGGATGTGCAGCACGTGCGTTTCCTCAACGACATCCAGCCCGCGTACGACCTGACGTACGACGACGTCTTCATGGTGCCGAGCCGCTCCGCGGTCGGTTCGCGGCAGGGCGTCGACCTGGCTTCGCCGGACGGCAGCGGCACCACGATTCCGCTGGTGGTCGCCAACATGACGGCCATCGCGGGCCGCCGGATGGCCGAGACGCTGGCCCGCCGCGGCGGGCTCGTCGTCATTCCGCAGGACATCCCGATCGAGGTCGTCACCGAGGTCGTCTCCTGGGTCAAGAGCCGTCATCTCGTCCTGGACACCCCGATCGTGCTGGCCCCGCACCAGACGGTCGCCGACGCGCTGTCCCTGCTGCCGAAGCGTGCGCACAACGCCGGTGTCGTGGTGGACGGCGAGGGCAGGCCGGTCGGCGTGGTCACCGACGCCGACCTGAACGGGGTCGACCGCTTCACTCAGCTGTCCGAGGTCATGTCCCGGGACCTGCTGCTGCTCGACGCGGACATCGAGCCGGGCGAGGCGTTCAACAGGCTCGACCACGCGAACCGCCGGTACGCGCCCGCCGTGGACAAGGACGGCCGCCTCGCCGGCATCCTCACCCGCAAGGGCGCCCTGCGCGCCACGCTCTACACACCGGCCACCGACGCGGACGGCAAGCTGCGCATCGCCGCCGCCGTCGGCATCAACGGCGATGTCGCGGGCAAGGCCAAGCAGCTCCTCGCGGCCGGCGTCGACACGCTCGTCGTGGACACCGCGCACGGCCACCAGGAGTCGATGATCGCCGCGGTGAAGGCGGTCCGCGGGCTCGACCCCCAGGTGCCGATCGTCGCGGGCAACATCGTCGCCGCCGAGGGCGTACGCGACCTCATCGAGGCCGGCGCGGACATCATCAAGGTCGGTGTCGGACCCGGCGCGATGTGCACCACGCGCATGATGACCGGTGTGGGCCGCCCGCAGTTCTCGGCCGTGCTCGAATGCGCCGCCGAGGCGAAGAAGTACGGCAAGCACGTCTGGGCCGACGGCGGTGTCCGGCACCCGCGCGACGTCGCCATGGCGCTGGCAGCGGGCGCGTCGAACGTCATGATCGGTTCCTGGTTCGCCGGTACGTACGAGTCGCCGGGCGACCTCCAGCAGGACGCCAACGGCCGCCTCTACAAGGAGTCGTTCGGCATGGCGTCCGCACGTGCGGTGCGCAACCGTACGTCGGAGGAGTCGGCGTACGACCGCGCCCGCAAGGCCCTGTTCGAGGAGGGCATCTCGACGTCGCGGATGTTCCTCGACCCGTCCCGGCCGGGCGTCGAGGACCTGATCGACTCGATCATCGCGGGCGTCCGCTCCTCCTGCACCTACGCCGGTGCCAACTCCCTGGAGGAGTTCGCCGAGCGGGCCGTCGTCGGCATCCAGAGCGCGGCGGGGTACGCGGAGGGCAAGCCGCTGCACGCCAGCTGGAGCTGACGCAACTCCCTTCCGTAACTCGCTTCCGGAACTCCCTTCCGTACGGCCCCTGTTGTCCCGCGTTCCGGGAAAACGGGGGCCGTGCCGTTCCCCGGTGTCGCTAGGGTCGGGCGGATGAGGATCGACATCTGCAGGGCCGAGGACATCGCGCTTCTGGAGCGGTTCATGCCCTCGCACAGCGTGGACGGGAGCCATGGGGCGCGGTTCGCGCGGCAGGAGGCGGGGGACAGCAGCTATCTGATCCCCTGGCTCGACGGCCTGCCCGTCGGTCACGCGGAGGTCCGCTGGACCGGTTGCGAGGCTCCCGAGGTGAGGGCGGCCCGGCCGGGCTGTCCCGAGCTCAACGGGTTGTTCGTCTGGCCCGCCTCGCTCCGCTCGCGGGGCATCGGAACGGCACTCGTGCGTGCCGCCGAGGAGCGGGCGGTCGCCCGCGGCACCGGGCTCATGGGGCTCGGAGTGGGCGACGACAACCCGCTCGCCGCACGGCTCTACGAGCGGCTCGGCTACCGGCCCACCGTCTCGTACGTCGACCGCTGGGCGTATCTCGACCTGGACGGTGTGCGCCAGGTGTGCGCCGACCCCTGCGTCTTCCTGGTCAAGGAGTTGCCGTCAGGCCCTCTTGACGTCAAGCCTGCCTGACGAGACGCTGGCGCCATGACGACACCGCAGAGCATCGAGCCCCAGTACACGCTGCTGACCGCCGTGGCTCGTCTCGACGAGCTGCGTGTGCGGGAGTCGCTGGCCGGGGCGGGGAGTGACCAGGAGGCCCTCGACCGGGGCGAGCTGCTCGAACTGCTCGCGCTGAGCGAGGTGGTGGCCCGCAAGGCCGCGTACGGGCGGCAGTTGAGCGTCCGCGCGGCGCGCCGGGCCGGGGCGTCCTGGTCGCAGATCGGGGCCGCCCTGGGCACCAGCAAGCAGGCCGCCTGGGAGGCCCACAACCGGTGGATCGACGAGCAGGCGGCGGTTCACGGACAGCCCGGCCGGATCGGTTTCGACGAGGACGACGTGGCGGAGGCGCGGGCCATTGCGGGGGAGCCGGATGGGGGCTGAGGGGGTGCGGGGCGGGGGGTCTGTCCTGCGATAGGGGCGGGCGGAGGGGCGTCCTGTGTGGGCGGCTTCGGGGCTGCCCTGTGCTCCAGCAGAGGGCCCCGGCGCGAGCCGCCTCCCGGGCCTGTGTGGCGGTCGGGCGAAGGGTTCCGGCGGTGGGCTGGAGGGGCGTCCGGCGTGGGTCGCTCGGGCCGGCGCTGGGGCTCGGCGGCGGGCCGGTGCGAGCGGCCTACGGGGCCTGCGTGGAGGTCGAGCGAACGGTTCCGGCAGCGTCCGGCGTGGGCCCGCCCTGGGGCCTGGCGGTGGGCCGGTGCGGGCGGGCGACCGGGCCTGTGTGGCGGTCGAGCGAAGGATTCCGGCGGCGGGCTGAGGGGCGTCCGGCGTGGGTGGCTTGGGCCTGCCTTGGGGCCCGGCGGCGGGCTGGCGCGAAGAGCATGCCGGATCTGTGCGAGGGGCCTCCCGGGCCCGTGTGGCGGTCGGGCGAAGGGCCTCGGCGGCGGACGGACGGTGGGGGCGCGAGCGGCTGGGCGGCGAGGTAGCGCAACGGTCGAAAGGCCCCGCGCAACGAACACGCGCCTGTCCGGGATCAACGCAACGATCTTGCGGAGGCGCGCAAGGTTGCTGCATTACGGCTGGAAAGGCTGTCCTCGTAGAGTCATCCGCTGAACGTAGTGTGGCGGGGACCCCGTGCACGGTGGTCCCCTTCCTTCGGACTGCCGTGGGGCCGCGCCGCCCTGACCGGCAGCGATGAAGGAGCCAGCCGCGTGCTCGACCACGGCGCACCCCCGCAGTCCCGCAGTCACCCCACCCCCGAGCCCCCGGGCGCCGGCGCGCGTCTGATGCGCCGCAAGCCCGTGGAGAGCCTGGTCGCGGAGGGTGGCCAGGGCGAGGGCGGCAGCCTGCGGCGCTCCCTCGGCCTCTGGCAGCTGACGATGATCAGCATCGGCGCCACGCTCGGCACCGGCATCTTCGTGGTGCTCGGGGAGGCCGTCCCCAAGGCGGGCCCGGCCGTCACCGTCTCCTTCGTGATCGCCGGCCTCACCGCGCTCTTCTCCGCCCTCTCGTACGCCGAGCTGGCGGGCACCATCCCGGTCGCCGGATCCTCGTACTCGTATGCGTACGCAACCATGGGCGAGCTCATCGCCTGGATCTGCGGCTGGTGTCTGGTCCTGGAGTACGGCGTCTCCGTCGCGGCCGTCGCCGTCGGCTGGGGGGAGTATCTGAACGAGCTGCTCGACGGCACGATCGGCGTCACCATCCCGGACGCGCTCTCGGCGCCGCCCGGTGACGGGGGCGTCTTCAACCTGCCCGCGCTCATCGTCGTACTGCTCGCCATGGCGTTCCTGCTCGGCGGCGCCCGCGAGTCCGCGCGCGCCAACACCGTCATGGTCGTCGTGAAGATCGCCGCGCTGCTGCTGTTCTGCGCGATCGGCATCCAGGGCTTCCGGTCCGGCAACTACGAGAACTTCATGCCGCTCGGCATGGCGGGCGTCAGTGCCGCCGGAGCGACCCTCTTCTTCTCATACATCGGGTTCGATGCAGCCTCCACGGCGGGCGAGGAAGCCAAGAACGCCCAGCGCGACCTGCCCCGCGCCATCATGCTCTCCCTGATCATCGTGACCGCGCTGTACGTGCTCGTCGCGGCCGTCGCCGTCGGCGCGAAGCCCTGGCAGGGCTTCACCGACTCGGAGGCAGCGCTCGCCGGGATCATGAAGGACGTCACCGGGGACGCCTTCTGGGGCACGCTGCTCGCGGCCGGCGCGGTCATCGCCATCGCCAGTGTCGTACTGACCGTGCTCTACGGGCAGACCCGCATCCTCTTCGCCATGTCCCGCGACGGGCTCGTACCCAAGGTCTTCTCGCGCGTCCACCCGAAGACCGGTACGCCCCGCGTCAACACGGTCATCGTGTCCCTGTTCTGCGGTGTCCTCGCCGCGGCGATTCCGCTCGGGCAGCTCGCCGACGCGACCAGCATCGGCACGCTCTTCGCCTTCGCGCTGGTCAATGTGGCCGTCGTGGTGCTGCGGCGTACGCGGCCCGAGATGCCCCGTACGTTCCGGGTGCCGCTGTCGCCGGTGATGCCCGCGCTGGGCTTCGCCTTCTGCGTGTGGATGATGGGCAGCCTCGACACCGTGACCTGGGTCGTCTTCGGGGTCTGGATGGCCGTCGGGCTCGTGTTCTACTTCAGTTACGGCTATCGCCGCTCCCGTCTCGCCACTCCAGAGAAGTGATCCACCCGCAGTGCTGAACGATCTCGACGAACGCATCGTGCACGCCCTCGCCGAGGACGCCCGCCGCTCCTATGCCGACATCGGGCAGGAGGTGGGGCTGTCCGCGCCCGCGGTGAAACGGCGGGTGGACCGGTTGCGGGCGACCGGGGCGATCACCGGGTTCACCGTTCGGGTCGACCCCGCCGCGCTTGGGTGGGAGACCGAGGGGTTCGTCGAGATCTACTGCCGGCGGAACACCTCGCCGGAGACGATTCAGCGGGGGCTCGAGCGGTATCAGGAGGTTGTGGCCGCGTCCACCGTCACGGGGGAGGCGGATGCGATGGTGCAGGTTTTCGCTTCTGACATGCGGCATTTCGAGCGGGTGCTGGAGCGGATCGCGGGGGAGCCGTTCGTGGAGCGGACCAAGTCCGTGTTGGTGCTTTCGCCTTTGTTGCGGAGGTTTTCTTCGGGGTCGCCCACGTAGGTGTTTGTGCGGGGTGGTGTGGCGGCTGCGGGCTCGTTGTGGCTGGTTGCGCAGTTCCCCGCGCCCCTAAAGGACTGCGCAGTTCCCCGCGCCCCCAATGACAAAGACTGCGCCGTTCCCCGCGCCCCTAAAGGACTGCGCCGTTCCCTGCGCCCCCAAAGAACAAAGACTGCGCCGTTCCCCGCGCCCCTAAAGGACTGCGCCGTTCCCCGTGCCCCAAAGACCAAGGACTGCGCCGTTCCCTGTGCCCCTGAAGGGGCGACCCCCAGGTCCGTAGTCGCGTGTGGGTGGGTGGGTGGGGGCTGGGCGCGCGGTTCCTCGCGTCCCTGGAAGGGCCGGGGTCAGAAGTCCGACTGGCCTGATTGGCGGGCCAGGGCGTTGTTGGCTATGGAGTTGTGGACGCTGAAGGTGATGGCGTCCGGGCGGTAGCGGTCGTCGGACCATTCGACCGGGCGGCCCTCGCGGGTCGTCGTGACGCGGCGGACGCGTAGGAGGGGGCTGGTGCGGCGGACGTCGAGGAGTTCGGCGTCCTGGGCGCCGGCCGCGACCGCGTCGATGACGTGCTCGCCGTAGGCGAAGACGAGGCCCGTGTCCTCGTACAGGCGTTGGGTGACCGAGGGGCAGTCCGGTTCGACGGCCTCTACGGCGGGGGAGATCCAGGCCGCGTAGACCGTGCGCTCCAGGAGGACCGGGTCGCCGTCCAGGCCGCGTACGCGCAGGACGTGCAACACCGGGGTGTCCGTGGGCAGTTGGAGGCGGACGGAGTCCTCGGGGGTGGCCGGGCGGTACTGCGACGACACCACATGGCCCGTCGCCTCGCGGCCCATCGCGCGGGCCCACTGGGCGAAGGAGCGCAGCTCCTCGAAGGACTGGCTGCGGCGGCTCGCGAGGACCACGCGGCGCGCGCCCTGCCGGGAACCGATGAGACCCTCGGCGGTCAGGGCGGCGACGGCCTGGCGGACGGTACCGCGGGAGACGCCGTAGCGGGACGCGAGGTCGGTCTCGGCGGGCAGTCGACTGCCCACCGTGTACTCCTCGCGGTCGATCGCCCGCCTGAGTTCCTCGGCGATCTCCTCGTGTCGCGTCGCCATGCTCCCCCTCTGTGCGCAGATGTGTACCCCTTGATCAGCCTAGACGAGGATCGCCGGTGACACGTGCGCCCGGCGAGTGGCAGGGAAATCAAGGGTCACGGTTTCGACAATGTTTACGAACAGGTCATCAACGCCGGGCCTACTTGGGCCAACTTGTTCAGACAAGTTCTGCCGACCAGCTCTGCGTCTCGTGTGATCCCTGCGCGCCCCCTGGAGAAGAACGTGACCGTGTCCCTGCCCAGAACAGCCGTCTTCGTCGGCGCCGCCGCACTCGCCCTGAGTGCCTGCGGCGCGGCCCCCGACGACGCGTCCACCACCACCGACGGCAGGAGCGCCGCCACCGCGACCTCCGCGGAGGCCTTCGGCGGCATGGACGCCCTCGTGAAAGCGGCCAAGAAGGAGGGCACGCTGCAGGCGATCGCGCTGCCCCGCGACTGGGCCAACTACGGCGCCCTGATCGACGGCTTCCAGAAGAAGTACGGCATCAAGGTCGAGGTCGAGAACCCCGACGGCGCCAGCCAGGACGAGATCAACGCCGTGACGTCGCGGAAGGGGCAGGACCGGGCGCCCGACGTCCTCGACCTGGGCAGTTCGTTCGCGCTCAGCGCCGCCCAGCAGGGACTCCTCGCGCCCTACAAGGTCGCGGGCTTCGCCGACATCCCCGAGGGGCAGAAGGACGCGAAGGGCCGCTGGTTCAACGACTACGGCGGCTACATCTCCATCGGCTGCGACGCCAAGCGAGTCAAGACCTGCCCGACCACCTTCGCGGACCTGCTGAAGCCGCAGTACAAGGGGCAGGTCGCGCTCAACGGCAACCCCACCAAGTCCGGTTCGGCCTTCGGCGGCGTCTGGGCGGCCTCCCTCGCGAGCGGCGGCTCCTTCGACGACATCCAGCCCGGCCTCGACTTCTTCGCCAAGCTGAAGAAGAACGGCAACTACACGCCCGTCGAGTCGACTCCCGCCACGGTCGAGAAGGGCGAGACGCCGATCAGCATCGACTGGGACTACCTCAACGCCGGATACGCCGACGAGTTCAAGAAGAAGGGTCTCGACTGGAAGGTCGCGGTCCCGTCCGACGGCAAGTTCTCCCAGTACTACTCGCAGGCCATCAACAAGGACGCCCCGCATCCGGCGGCAGCCCGCCTGTGGCAGGAGTACCTCTACAGCGCCGAGGGCCAGAACCTCTGGCTCAAGGGGTACGCCCGCCCGGCCCTGATGACCGCCATGGAGAAGGCCGGCACGCTCGACAAGACCGCCGCCGCCAAGCTCCCCGAGGTCTCCGGGACTCCCGCCTTCCCGACCGAGGCCCAGCAGAGCAAGGCCAAGACCGTGCTCGGCCAGGGCTGGGGCAAGGCCGTCGCCGGATGACCGCGACCCTCACCCGTGTGGACGTGGCGCCCGTCGCTTCCCCGAAGCGGCGGCGCCACGCGCCCGGCTGGCTCGCCGTCGTCCCGCTGCTCGCCTTCGTGACGCTCGCCTTCGGGATCCCCGCGCTCGCCATGCTGAACGGCGCGTTCACCGTCAAGGACCCCGCCACCGGGGCGACTTCGTACACCACGGCGAACCTGACCGCCTCGCTGAAGGGCGCGTACCTCACCGCCCTGCTCGGCAGCGTCAAGCTGTCCGCCGTCTCGGCGGTCGTCTCGACGGTGTTCGGCCTGCTGCTCGCCCAGGCCGTGGTGACCTCCCGCTTCCGCGCGCTGCGCGAGGCCGTGCTCACCGCGTCCGGCGTGCTCGCCAACTTCGGCGGCGTCCCGCTGGCCTTCGCGTTCGTCGCCACGCTCGGCAACTCCGGTGTCCTGACCCGCTATCTGGGCCTCGCCGACAAGGGCTGGAACCTCTACAGCTTCTCGGGCCTGGTGATCGTCTATCTCTACTTCCTGATCCCGCTGATGGTCCTCACCATCACCCCCGCCCTCGACGGACTGCGCGTCCAGTGGCGCGAGGCCGCGCGGAACAACGGCGCCACCGCCGTCCAGTACTGGCGGCACGTCGCCCTGCCCGTCCTCGCGCCCTCACTCCTCGGCGGATTCGTGCTGCTCTTCGGCAGCGCCTTCGCCGCGTACGCCACCGCCGCGGCCATGGTGGGCAGTTCGGTTCCGCTGGTCACCCTCCAGATCGCCGACGCCATCTCCGGCAACGTCCTGGTCGGCCAGGAGAACGTGGCGCTCGCCCTCAGCCTCGACATGGTCCTCGTCGCGGGCCTGGTGATGGCCGTGTACCTGCCCCTGCAACGACGGAGCGCGCGATGGCTCGACAACTGAACCAGTCCGTACGTCCCTGGCGCGGGGTCGTCCTCGCCGGCGCCGCGCTCTACTTCCTGGTGCCGCTGGCCGCGTCCGTCGTCTTCACCGTCGACGTGCCGGGGGAGGGCGTCACCTTCGATGCGTACACACAGATCTTCGGCACCGACGGGTTCGTCTCCAGCCTGCTGCTCTCGCTGGAACTGGCCGCCGCCACCATCGCGATCGTGCTGCTGCTGATGGTGCCCGCGATGGTCGCCCTGCGGCTCGGCGCGCCGAAGCTGCGGCCCGTCGTCGAGATCGTCTGCTCGCTGCCGCTCGTCGTCCCGCCCATCGCGTTCGTCGCCGGGATCGGCACGGTCCTGAAGTGGGGGCCCGAACACCTCTCCCGCACCCCGCTGTTCCAGACGTTCGTGTCGATCCAGAACCCCGACTTCCCGTTCGTCCTCGTTCTCGCGTACGTCGTGATGGCGCTGCCGTTCGTGTACCGGGCCCTGGACGCCGGGCTGCGCGCGATGGACGTACGCACCCTCGTCGAGGCGGCCCGCAGCTGTGGCGCGGGCTGGCCGCAGGCGCTCGTACGGGCCGTGCTGCCGAACCTGCGCGGGGCGCTGCTCAACGCGTCGTTCCTCACGCTGGCCCTGGTGCTCGGCGAGTTCACCGTCGCCCAGCTGCTCGGCTTCCAGCCGTTCGCCGTGTGGATCGTCAACGTCAGTGGTTCGCAGGCCCAGTTGTCCGTCGCCGTGTCCGTGCTCAGCCTGCTCGTCACGTGGGCACTCCTTCTCGCGCTCGCCGGGTTCGGCGGACGCTCCCGTACCGCTCCCCGGGGATGAACCATGACCGCAACCACGCTTGAGAAGGCGGCCACGACGGCCGCGACCGTCGAATTCCGGGGCCTGCGCCGGGAGTTCGGCAAGACCGTCGCCCTCGACGGGCTCGACCTGACCGCACGGCCCGGCGAACTCCTCGCCCTGCTCGGCCCGTCCGGCTGCGGCAAGACCACCGCCCTGCGGATGCTCGCCGGGTTCGAACACCCCGACTCCGGTGAGGTGTTGGTCGACGGCGAGGACGTCACACGCGTCCCGGCCCACCGCCGCGACGCCGGGATGGTCTTCCAGTCGTACAGCCTCTTCCCGCACCTCAGCGCGCTCGACAACGTCGCCTTCGGGCTGCGGATGCGCAAGGTGCGTACGACCGAACGGCAGGCGCGCGCCGCCGAGTTGCTCGAACTCGTCGGCCTCGGAGACAAGGGCGCGAGCTTCCCGCACCAGCTCTCCGGAGGCCAGCAGCAGCGCGTCGCGCTCGCCCGCGCGCTCGCGCTTCAGCCTCGCGTCCTGCTCCTCGACGAACCGCTGTCGGCGCTCGACGCCAAGGTGCGGCTCACGCTGCGCGAGGAGATCCGCCGACTCCAGCAGGAACTCGGCATCACCACCCTGTTCGTGACACATGATCAGGAGGAGGCCCTGTCGATGGCCGACCGGGTCGCCGTGATGCGGGCCGGACGGCTCGAACAGTGCGCGGCTCCGGCCGAGTTGTACGGGCGGCCCGCGACGGCGTTCGTCGCCGAGTTCGTCGGCACGATGAGCCGCATACCGGGGCGGGTGACCGACGGAACGGTCGAAGTGCTCGGACAGCGGCTGCCGGTAGACGGTGAGGCGCCCGCCTCGCCGGAGGTCGACGTGCTCGTACGGCCCGAGGCGGTACGGGTGACGGCCGAGGACGCCTCGGACGCCCGGGTCGTCTCCTCCGCCTTCCTGGGCGCGGCCACCCGCGTCACCGTCCGGCTCGCCGACGGAACCGAGGTGAAGGCCGACCTGCCGACCCACGAGGCCGCCGCGCTGGGCGCGGGCACCGCCGTGACCGTGAGCCTGCCCGAACGTCCCGTCCTGGTCGCCGACCGCCTGTGAGAGAGAGCCGCGTGACCCCCCACACCAATCCTGCTCTGCCCACCCCCCACCTTCCCCAACAGCCGCTCCAGGCCGTCCTGTTCGACATGGACGGGACCCTCGTGGACACCGAGCGGCTGTGGTGGGAGGCGGTCGAGCACGTCGCGGCGGGGCTCGGCCGGTCGCTCACGGAGGCCGACGAGGAGGACGTGCTCGGACGGCCCGTCGAGCACACCGCCGAGATGCTGAGCCGGGCCACGGGCGCCCCGTTCACCGAGGTCGCCGCCGATCTGCACCGGGAGTTCGCCGACCGGGTGCGCTCCGGTGTCGTGGCCAGGCCTGGCGCGCTCCGGCTCCTCGACGCACTGGCCGAGGACGGCGTGCCCACCGCTCTGGTGACCGCCTCGCCGCGCGTCATCGCGGACCTCGTCGTCGAGGGTCTGGGCGCCGGCCGCTTCGCGGTCACCGTCACCGCCGACGACACCCCGCGCACCAAGCCCGCCCCCGACCCGTATCTCGCCGCCTGCCGCGCCCTCGGCGTCGAGCCCGCCTCCTGCGTGGCCGTCGAGGACACCCGGACCGGTGTCTCCTCGGCGGAGGCGGCGGGCTGCGCGGTGCTCGCGGTGCCGTCGCTCGCCCCGATCGCCGCCGCGCCGGGCCGCACGGTCCGGGAGAGCCTGGAGGACGTGACCCCGGCCGGACTGCGCGACATGATCACCACCCGTGAGGTGCCCGAGCCCTCTGACCCGTCTGACCTGACCGACCCTTCTGACCTGCCTGAGTCGTCCGACCTGCGTGACTCGTCCGACCCGCGTGAACTTCGTGTGATGAGCTGGAACCTCTGGTTCGGCGGCACCAAGGTCCGTCACTACCGCGAGAAGCAGCTCAAGATCATTCTGGAGTCCGGCGTCGACGTGGTCGGCCTCCAGGAGACGTACGGCACCGCCGCCCGGGAACTCGCCGACGCGCTGGGCTGGGAGTACCACCAGGCGGGCGAGAACCTCGGGGTCATCAGCCGGTTTCCGATCACCGGCCGGCTGGGTGCCGCGGACCCCGGCTTCTACGGGGGGACCGGCGTACGCGTCACGCTCGGCCCGGACCAGGACGTCGTGCTGTGGAGCGCCCACCTCGACTACACGCCGTACGGCCCGTACGAGGCATCCTTCGACGGGCTCGCCGGGCCCGAGCTGGCGGCCCACGAGTCGGTACGGCTGGGGCAGATGCGGGAGATCCTGGCCGCGATGGCCCCGGACCTGGCGGCCCGCGACACCACTCCGGTCCTCCTGGTCGGTGACTTCAACGCGCCCTCCCACCTGGACCGCGACGACTCCGAGTGGCCCGTGACCAGGGCCGCGGAGGAGGCCGGTCTGCGCGATTCCTACCGGGAGGCGCACCCGGACCCCGTCCGGAGCCCCGGCCACACCTGGTCGCCGATCCATACCGAGCACGAGGACGGCAGCGGGCGCCCCGAGCCGCAGGACCGGATCGACTACGTCCTGTACGCGGGCGCCGGGCTCAAGGTGCTCGACTCCCGGACCCTCGTCACCGGCGCTCCCCGCACCTGGCCCGACGTCGAGGACAACGACTGGCCGTCGGACCACGCGGCGGTGATCACGACATTCTCGCTGGGCCGGGTGGTCCGTTCGGACTAGCATTTACGTCATGACCTGGCGACATTGATCCACCAGCCGTGCCTCCCGAGGGGCCCGAGGACCGCCTCGGACGCCGTATCTCCGGCGTCCGAACTGTCCCTGCGGTCCCTGCGGGAAGGCCTCATGACTCTCTCACCTGCGCGTGTGCCCGGCACCGGCCCTGGCTCCGGCCCCGCCGTCCGGCGGCTGTCGGCCACGCTGTACGGCTACGCGTTCCTCGACGACTTCGTCCTGCTCTACCCGGTGTACGCCCTGCTGTTCAGCGACACGGGGCTCACCGTCTGGCAGATCTCCTCGCTGTTCTGCCTGTGGTCGCTGACCGGCGTCCTGCTGGAGATCCCGTCCGGCGCCTGGGCCGACGCCGTCTCGCGGCGCCTGCTTCTGTGGTTCGGACCGCTGCTCACGGCCGCCGGATTCACCCTGTGGGTACTCGCCCCGTCGTACTGGGCCTTCGCCATCGGCTTCGTCCTCTGGGGCGCCAAGGGGGCGCTCGGCTCCGGCGCGCTGGAGGCGCTGGTCTACGAGGAGCTGGACCGCCTCGGCGCGACCGACCGGTACGCGGCCGTCATGGGCCGGGCCCGCGCGGCCGGGCTCGTGGCCGTGATGGCGGCGATTCCGCTGGCCGGGCCGGTGTACGCGTTCGGCGGCTACCCGGCGGTCGGGCTCGCCAGTGTGCTGGCCTGCCTCCTGACCGCGGCCACCGCGACACGGTTCCCGGAGCACCGGGAACCGGCCGACGGACCTGGTGAGGGACTGGGCGAGGGCCCTGAAGACGCGCCTGGCGGCGGCTGGACCCGGACGCTGCGGGCCGGGCTCGCCGAGGCACGTGGCGACCGGTCCGTCCGCGGCGCCCTGCTGCTCGTCCCGGCCGTCACCGCCGTGTGGGGCGCCCTCGACGAGTACACCCCGCTGCTCGTCCGCGACACGGGCGTCGCGGAGAGCGCCGTCCCGAACTGGCTGTTGCTTATCTGGGCGGGGGCGACGGTCGGTGGCCTGCTCGCCGGTGTCGGCCGACGGCTGGGCACGGGCGGGTTCGCCGGGCTGCTCGCGGTCTCCGCGGTGGCACTGGCCGCGGGGGCGTGGGTGCGGACCCCGGCCGGCATCGGTCTGGTGGCGCTCTCCTTCTGCGGTTTCCAGCTGGCGAGCGTGCTGGCCGACGCCCGACTCCAGGACCGGATCGGCGGAACCGGCCGGGCCACCCTGACCTCGGTGGCCGGGGTGGGCACCGACCTGACCATCATCGCCGTGTACGGCGCCTACGGGGTGATCGGGTCGGCGACCACGCACGGCGCCGCGTTCGCCCTGTTCGCGATGCCCTACCTGGTGACGGCCGCGCTGCTGGCTGCCGTCGGAAAGCGGGCCGTCGGAAAGCGGGCCGCCGGGAAGAGGGCATCGGGGAAGAAGGCCGCCCGCGCCGCTAGAACTTCGGGTTCCAGGGCACGACCGTGAAGTCGCCCGTGCCCTTCTTGACCTTCTCGAAGGGCGCGGAGCCGACACACTTGGGCAGGTCCTTCGTCTCGACGGGGTTTCCGGTGGAGGCCCAGCTGTACCCGAGCCGGTCCTGCCGTCCGGTGTCATGGACGGTGATGCCGACCCGCTTGCCCTTGGCGCCCGGCAGGTCCGAATCGGTGACGACCCCGGAGACGACGGCCACCTTGCCGCCGGTGACGAGACAGTCCACCTCGGCCTTCGCCCAGGCGCCGTCGCCGCCGGCGTAGTGGCTCCACTCGAAGGTGCCGGTGGCCTTCAGCGGATCGTCCGTGTCCTTCGCCGCCAGATGCGCGTCGAAGGAGAACGTGATGTCGTCCCCGGCGGACCGGTACAGCTTCGCCCGGCCGGTGAGCGCGGCGGCCTCGCGCTGCCGCTCACCGGCCGCGGAGGCGACGGACGGCGCTGAGGTGGTGGAGTCAGTGGCGCCGGCGGAGGCGGACGTGACGGCCCCGGCGGCCCCCGTGGCCCCAGTGGCTCCGGCGGTCACGAGGAGAGCGGCACCGAGCCCGAGCACGGCGGTCTTCGTACGGCGGTTCATGTCGGCCCTTTCGTGGTTCGATCGGTGGTTTGTTCGGTGGTTCGACGGCGGGTGCTTGACAGCACTCACTGTCCCGGCGCCGACGCCGTGCCACATCGCGCCGCAGGCTGCACCGCGCCTCCGCCGTCCGGCGGGGGAGCACACCCCTGACCTGCGCCTCTGGGAGGACGGGCCCTCATGCCCGTGGCGCAGGTCCGGGGCGCGCAACGAATCGCCGCCGCACCGCCGACGGACGCAACGATTCGTTCACCGGCGCGCAACGGCTCCTCCTTGTCCGCCCGAGCCCGCCGCCCGTACCGTCTACATGGCCCCCACAACCACCCTTCCGTCCGGTGAGGAACACGCATGCGCACCGCCCTCCTCCAGAGCTCCGGCCGTCCCGGCTCGGTCGTCGAGAACCTCAAGGTCCTCGACGAGGCCGCGGGCCGTGCCGCCGCCGCGGGCGCCGGGCTCCTCGCCGCCCCGGAGATGTTCCTGACCGGCTACGCGATCGGCGCCGACGTGCACCGGCTCGCCGAGCCCGCCGACGGCGACTCCGCGGACGAGATCGCCGAGATCGCCTCCCGGCACGGCGTGGCCATCGCCTACGGCTACCCGGAGCGCGCGGGCGACCTGGTCTTCAACTCCGCCCAGCTGATCTCCGCCGACGGCACGCGCCTCGCCAACTACCGCAAGACCCACCTCTTCGGCTGCTTCGAGCAGGAGTGGTTCACCCCGGGCGACGAGCCGGTGGTCCAGGCCGAGCTCGACGGCCTCCGCGTCGGCCTGATGATCTGCTACGACGTGGAGTTCCCGGAGAACGTCCGCGCGCACGCCCTCGCCGGCACCGACTTCCTCGTGGTGCCCACGGCCCAGATGCACCCGTTCCAGTTCGTCGCCGAGTCCGTCGTACCGGTGCGCGCCTTCGAGAACCAGATGTACGTCGCGTACGTCAACAGGGTCGGTGCGGAAGGGGAGTTCGAGTTCGTCGGGCTCTCCACGCTGGCCGGGCCCGACGGGGGCGCCCGGGCCCGCGCCGGCCGCGGGGAGGAACTCGTCCTCGGTGACGTGGACCCCGCTCTCCTCGCCGCCTCGCGCGAGGCCAACCCGTATCTGAAGGACCGCCGCCCCGGCCTCTACGGATCCCTCGTCTGATCTCCCCAGATCCACCGGGCCCGCCCCAGATCCACCGGGCGGCCTCACCAACCAGCTTTCCCCGCAAGGAGTCCGTACCCCATGACGTCCACGGTGCCCCCCGCCGTCCCGCACACCGACGCGCAGCCGCCGATCACGATGTTCGGCCCGGACTTCCCGTACGCGTACGACGACTTCCTCGCGCACCCCGCGGGTCTGGGCCAGATACCTGCGACCGAGCTCGGCGCCGAGGTGGCCGTCATCGGCGGCGGTCTGTCCGGCATCGTGGCCGCGTACGAGCTGATGAAGATGGGCCTCAAGCCCGTTGTGTACGAGGCCGACAAGATCGGCGGCCGGCTCCGGACGGTCGGCTTCGACGGCTGCGACCCCTCCCTCACCGCCGAGATGGGCGCGATGCGCTTCCCGCCGTCCTCCACGGCGCTCCAGCACTACATCGACCTGGTGGGGCTGCGGACCGAGCCGTTCCCCAACCCCCTTGCCGAGGCGACCCCTTCGACCGTGGTCGACCTCAAGGGCGAGTCGCACTACGCGACCAGCGTCGACGACCTGCCGCAGGTCTACCGCGACGTGATGAACGCGTGGAACGCCTGCCTCGAGGACGGAGCCGACTTCTCCGACATGAACCAGGCCATGCGCGAGCGCGACGTACCGCGCATCCGCGAGATCTGGGCGAAGCTCGTCGAGAAGCTCGACAACCAGACCTTCTACGGCTTCCTCTGCGAGTCGGAGTCCTTCAAGTCCTTCCGGCACCGCGAGATCTTCGGCCAGGTCGGCTTCGGCACCGGCGGCTGGGACACCGACTTCCCGAACTCCATCCTGGAGATCCTGCGCGTCGTCTACACCGAGGCCGACGACCACCACCGCGGCATCGTCGGCGGCAGCCAGCAGCTCCCGCTGCGCCTGTGGGAGCGCGAGCCGCAGAAGATCGTGCACTGGGTGTACGGGACGTCGCTGGCCACCCTGCACGACGGGGCCCCGCGGCCCGCGGTGACCCGCCTCAACCGCACGGCCGGCAACGGGATCACGGTCACCGACGCCTCCGGCGACATCCGTACGTACCGGGCGGCGATCTTCACCGCCCAGTCCTGGATGCTGCTGTCCAAGGTCGCCTGCGACGACGCGCTCTTCCCGATCGACCACTGGACGGCGATCGAGCGCACCCACTACATGGAGTCGAGCAAGCTCTTTGTGCCGGTCGACCGCCCGTTCTGGCTCGACAAGGACGAGGAAACGGGCCGGGACGTCATGTCGATGACGCTCACCGACCGGATGACGCGCGGCACCTACCTCCTCGACGACGGCCCCGACAAGCCTGCCGTCATCTGCCTCTCCTACACCTGGTGCGACGACAGCTTGAAGTGGCTGCCGCTGTCCGCGAACGAGCGGATGGAGGTCATGCTGAAGTCGCTCGGCGAGATCTACCCGAAGGTCGACATCAGGAAGCACATCATCGGCAACCCGGTGACGGTTTCCTGGGAGAACGAGCCCTACTTCATGGGCGCGTTCAAGGCCAACCTGCCCGGCCACTACCGCTACCAGCGGCGCCTGTTCACCCACTTCATGCAGGACCGGCTGCCCGAGGACAAGCGGGGCATCTTCCTCGCGGGCGACGACATCTCCTGGACGGCCGGCTGGGCCGAGGGCGCCGTACAGACCGCCCTCAACGCCGTATGGGGCGTCATGCACCACTTCGGCGGCGGCACGGACCCGGCCAACCCGGGCCCGGGCGACGTCTACGACGAGATCGCCCCGGTGGAACTCCCCGAGGACTGAGCAGGGCCCTCCAAGGGCGCGGGGCCGTATCGATATGCGGCTCCGCCGCGGGGCGCGACCAGCCCCGACCGGCCCGCAGATCGATCACCACGCTCCCAGCGGAGCGCCCAACGGCGTGAGCAGACAACGGCCGACCAGGCCAACCCCCGTGTCGAGCCGCTCCACGAACTCCTCGGCCAGGTCGGGGAGTTCCCGCAGCGCCCACACCGCCCGGGCGGCGGACCACGCCGCGTCCCGCGCCCGGTCCAGGCTCCACGCGCCGAGCAGATGGGTCAGCGGATCGGCGATCTGGAGGAGATCGGGGCCCGGCATCAGATCTTCGCGGATCCGCTCCTCCAGCGAGACGAGGACGTCACCCACACGATCGAACTCGTCCTCCAGCTCGGCCGGTTCGCAGCCGAGAGTACGACAGGTGTCCACGACCGCGAGCGCCAGATCGTGCCCGATGTGCGCATTGATGCCCGCGAGGGCGAACTGCAGCGGACGTACTCCGGGATGGCGCCGGAGCTGGAACAGGGGCCGCCAGCAGGCGGGCGGGCGGCGCTCGTCCGCCACCGCCTCGACGGCGTCCAGATAGCGCTCCGCGAACCGCACGTCCAGCGTGATCGCGGCGCGCGCATCGGTGAAGTGCCCTGTCTCCAGGCGCCGGTCGACCTCCTCGGTGACGGCGAGGTAGACACGGTTGAAGACCGCGACACCGTCCCGCTCGGGCCAGGCCGCACCGAGCGCACGCATCCGGTGCACCACCGCGTCGACGCTGTGCACGCGAACCGTGTCTTCTCCGAAGCGTTCCAACGGCACCATGGGGGCAGGGTCCCAGGCCTAGGCTGTGCTGAGGGCCGCCGGGCCGAGCGCTTCCCCAGAACGGGGGAACACGCGGGACCCGACGGAGGGGGGAGCACCACGTGTCAGGGCAACGTGCCCATCGCCTGGCCGCACGCAGGGCCGAGCGCAGGCGCGCCGCCCGGCGGGGCGCCATGGTCGCCGTGGCGTCCGCGGTCGTCGTGGTCGGCACCGTGACGGGGATGATGTCCGCGCTCGACGACGGCCGCGGCAGCGACGAGGCGCGGCCCGACGTCACCAGCTCACCGCTCCTGCAGCCGCTGCCCGGCGTGCCGACGCCGTCGCCCTCGAAGACGTCCGCCTCACCGTCCCCGTCGCCCTCCCCGTCCAAGGCGAAGCCGAGCCCGAAGCCCTCGAAGAGCGCGTCGACGAAGCCGAGGACGGAGCCCGTGTCCGTGCAGCTGTACCGCCACCCCGAGTCGCAGGTCCTCGACTGGGTCCGTGACCACCGCAACGACCCGCGCCGCCCGCTCATCGAGTCCCGGATAGCCGACCGGCCGGCCGCCGTGTGGTTCGCGGACTACACACCGTCGAACATCACCGCCCGCGTCAGGGCCGTCACTTCGGCCGGCTCGGCGAAGGGCAGGGTCCCGGTCGTCGTCCCGTACGCGATATCGAACCGCGACTGCGGCGGGGCCTCGCAGGGCGGTGCGCCGGACCTCGGGGCGTACGACGGGTGGATCGACAAGTTCGCGGCGGGCCTCGGTTCCGAGGAGGTCATCGTGGTCCTGGAGCCGGATGCGATCGCCCAGTCCGACTGTCTGTCCGAGGGCGACCGGGCCGCCCGGTTCGCCTCGCTGGCCCGCGCGGGACGCGTCCTCAAGGCGGCGAACCCGAAGGCGCGGGTCTACTTCGACGCGGGCCACTCCGACTGGAACACCCCGGAGAAGCAGGCCGGGCTGCTGCGCCGGGCCGGTGCCGCGTCCGCCGCCTCCTCGGACGGCATCTTCAGCAACGTCTCCAACTTCAACCGGACCGGCGACGAGATCTCGTACGTCCGCCGGACCCTCGACGCCCTCGGCGGCCCCGCGAGCCTGGGCGCCGTCATCGACACCAGCCGCAACGGCAACGGCGCCCCGGCCGACGGCGAGTGGTGCGACCCCGCGGGCCGCAAGCTCGGCCAGGCGCCGACCATGAGCACCGGAGAGGCACGGATCGACGCCTACCTGTGGGTGAAGCTGCCCGGCGAGTCCGACGGCTGCAAGGGCGCGCCCGGGACGTTCACCCCGGACTACGCCTACGACTTGGCGCGCTGATCCGGCCCCGGGTCCGACCTCTGGTCCGCCCCCGCGGCCGATGAGTCGTCGTACGAGGACGTTCCCTCGTCGAGCAGCGGCTCCTGCGACTTGAGGTGTGCCGGGGCCATCGCGCGCAGCGCGTGGTAGCCGATGATGACGACGAGCGTGCCGAGCGCGATGCCGCTCAGCGAGAACGTGTCGGTGAACTCCAGCGTGACGTTGCCGACGCCGATGATGATGCCCGCCGCGGCCGGCACCAGGTTCAGCGGATTGCGCAGGTCCACCCCGGCGTTGAGCCAGATCTGCGCGCCGAGCAGGCCGATCATGCCGTACAGGATGACCGTGATCCCGCCGAGCACACCGCCCGGGATGGCGGCCACGATCGCGCCGAACTTCGGGCAGAGGCCGAAGAGCAGCGCGAAGCCGGCGGCGGTCCAGTAGGCGGCCGTGGAGTAGACCCGGGTCGCGGCCATCACGCCGATGTTCTCGGAGTACGTGGTGTTGGGCGGGCCGCCCACGGCGGTGGAGAGCATCGAGCCGACGCCGTCCGCGGAGATCGCGGTGCCCAGCTTGTCGTCGAGCGGGTCGCCGGTCATCTCGCCGACCGCTTTCACATGGCCCGCGTTCTCGGCGACGAGCGCGATGACGACGGGCAGCGCCACGAGGATCGCCGACCACTCGAAGGACGGGCCGTGGAAGTTCGGCAGCCCGATCCAGTCGGCCCGGCCCACGGCGGAGAGGTCGAGCCGCCAGTGGTCGGTGAGCTTGCCGCTCGCGTCGACCGAGTGGATCCGCCCGAAGACGCGGTCGAAGACCCAGGAGATCCCGTACCCGAAGACCAGCCCGAGGAAGATCGCGATCCGTGACCAGAAACCGCGCAGGCACACCACGGCCAGAGCGGTGAACACCATGACGAGCAGCGCCGTCCACTGGTCCTGCGGCCAGTACGTGGAGGCGGTGACCGGCGCCAGGTTGAAGCCGATCAGCATGACGACCGCGCCCGTGACGATCGGCGGCATCGCGGCGTGGATGATCCGCGCCCCGAACCGCTGCACCGCGAGACCCACGAGGAACAGCGCGACCCCGACCACGAAGACGGCACCGGTCACGGTGGCGCTGCTGCCGCCCTGCGCGCGGATGACCGCGGCGACGCCCACGAAGGACAGCGAGCAGCCCAGATAGCTGGGCACCCGGCCGCGGGTCGCGAGCAGGAAGATCACCGTCGCGACGCCCGACATCATGATCGCGAGGTTCGGGTCCAGGCCCATCAGGACCGGCGCGACGAAGGACGCCCCGAACATCGCCACCACGTGCTGGGCGCCGAGCCCGGCCGTACGCGGCCACGAGAGCCGTTCGTCGGGGCGGACGACCGCCCCCGGCGCGGGCGTGCGCCCGTCACCGTGCAGCTTCCAGCGCACGCCGAGGTCCATGGTGGGGCTTCGCTTTCTCTGTACGTCGAGATCTTGACGTCGATGGGCCGACGTCAAGATCCGTAAGTGAAGATCAGCGCCATGGTAGGGCGGAGCGGGAGGCGCGGCCGGTTCAGGGTCGGCGATCCGGAACCGGCGCGTCCGCCGGGCTGACCTTCCCGCCGGCGGTGCGACCGCTGGCACGCAGTACGTTCGCGAACGAGGCGAGGCCGAGGGTCAGCACCGTCACGAGGACGAAGGACGTCACCAGGCTCGTCGCGTCCGCCACGGCCCCGATCGCGGACGGCGCGATCAGACCGGAGGTGTACGTGATGGTGGCGACGCCCGCGATGGCCTGGGACGGGTTGGGGCCGCTGCGACCGGCCGCCGCGAAGCAGAGCGGGACGACGACGGCGATGCCGAGGCCCAGCAGGGCGAAGCCGGCCATGGCCATCGGGGCGTTCCGGGCCACCACGACGAGCAGCGCGCCGAGGGTCGCGAGGGCGCCGCTGACCCGTACCGTACGGACCGGGCCGAAGCGGTCCACCACAGCGTCGCCGGCGAACCGCGCGATCGCCATGGTGAGCGTGAAGCCCGTCGTGGACGCGGCCGCGACCCCGGCCGAGCTGTCCAGGACGTCCCGCAGATACACCGCCGACCAGTCCAGGCTCGCCCCCTCCGCGAACACCGCGCAGAAGCCGATCGCGCCGATGAGCAGCGCCGACTTAGGAGGCAGCGCGAAGCGCGGGGGCGGTTCCTCGTCCTCGGTGGGACGCAGGTCCAGCACCCACTGGCAGGCGGCCACGCCGATCAGCGTGAGCGCCACGGCGGCGAGCGCGTGGTGCAGACGCGCGTCCGAGCCCAGATGGGCCGCGACGGTGCCGGCCGCCGAGCCGACCAGGGCGCCCGCGCTCCACATCCCGTGCAGCCCGGACATGATCGACTTGTCGAGAAGGCTCTCGATCTCGACACCCAGGGCGTTCATCGCCACATCGGCCATGCCCGCCGTCGCGCCGTAGACGAAGAGAGCCATGCACAGGGTGACAAGGTTCGGCGCGAGTGCCGGGAGGGTGAGCGCGAGCGTCCACAGGGCTATCAGGCCGCGCAGGGCCGCGCGGGCGCCGAAGCGGTGGCTGACGCTGCCCGCGAGCGGCATCGCGACGGACGCGCCGATCGCCGGGAACGCGAGCGCCAGGCCGAGTTGGCCCGCGCTCACGGAGGCGTGGTCCTGGATCCACGGCACGCGGGTCGCGAACGAACCGGTGACGGCACCGTGGACGGCGAACACCACCGCCACGGCGTACCGGGAGCGCTTCACCTCGCGCTGGTGGTAGACCACTTCACCCATTTTCCGGCCCCTCCCTGTCCTCTCCCCACTGTGCCGCCGTAAACTATCAGGAACCCTGCCTGATAGATAGGCGGTATTGGGCTCTGCCGCCCCGGCGCCCCCGATCTGGAAGGATCCCGGCATGCCCGCATCACCGAGCACCGCCCGGGCCATCAACGACCGGCTCGCCCTGCGCCTCCTCCAGCAGGAAGGCCCTTTGACGGCAGGGCAGTTGAAACAGCTCACCGGCCTGTCCCGGCCCTCCGTCGCCGACCTGGTGGAACGCCTCGCCGCGGCCGGACTCGTAGGCGTCGTGGGGGAGTCGGGCGAACAGCGACGCGGCCCGAACGCCCGGCTGTACGGGATCGTCGCCGACCGCGCCCACCTGGCCGCACTGGACGTACGCACCGAGGGCGTCGCCGTCCTCGTCTCGGACCTGCTGGGCTCGGTGCTGGCCGAGGCGTCGGTGCCGATCGGCGACGGCACGGACACCGGGCCCGCCGTCGAGCAGGCGGTCACGCTGGTCGAACGTACGGCCAAGGAGGCGGGCGTCGAGCGGCTGCACACCATCGGCGTCGGAGCCCCAGGGCTGATCGACCCCGCCACCGGCGAGCTGCGCGACTCCTCGGGCCTGCCCGAATGGCACCGCCGCCTCGCCGCGGCGTTGCAGGAGCGACTGCCTGCCCGCGTCCTCGTCGAGAACGAGACCAACCTCGCCGCGCTGGCCGAACAGCGCGACGGGGCCGCACGGGATCGCGACACCTTCGTCCTGCTCTGGCTCGGCCACGGCATCGGCGCTGCCGTCGTCCTGGACGGCGCCCTGCGCCGGGGTGCCTCCGGCGGTACGGGTGAGATCGGCTTCCTGCCGGTGCCGGGCACGAGCGGCATGCCGTCCGCGACGGACTGCGAGGGCGGCTTCCACTCCCTCGCGGGCGCCGCCGCGATCACCGAACTGGCGGGGCGCTACGGGATCGTGGCGCCCGCCGCACCGCACGAACCGTATGCGGCGGCGCTGGTGCGGGAGGCCGTGGCGCGGGTCGAGGCCGACGCCGGTGACCCCTTGGCCTCGGGCTTCCTCGACACGCTCGCCGAACGCGTCGCCCTCGGTGCCGCGTCCGTCGTCGCCGTGCTCGACCCGGGCTGCCTGGTGCTCGCGGGCGAGATCGGCGGGGCGGGCGGCGAGGTGCTGGCCGCCCGCGTCCAGGACCGGGTCGGCCGAATGTCACCGCTGCCCACCGAGGTGCGGGCCGGCACCCTGGGCGGCGGCGCCGTGCTCCGCGGGGCGCTGCTGATGGCGCGGGACGGAGCCCAGGACGAGCTGTTCGCGCCTCCGGAGAGGTGACGCCCGCCTCCGGAGGGGCGGCGCCCGGTTCCCGAGAGGTGGCGGGCGGAACGGTCGATGTCCGGGAAGCGGAGACCCGGCGGCGGGGCAAGGGCCTCCGTCACCGCCGCCGGGTCGTTCTGGGGGCGGGCCGGCGAACGCGGAGCCCGTAGAGGCGTCGGTGAACGCAGACCCTAAAGAGGACTAGACCAAAGCGTCAATAGGTATGGACCAATACTAAGCTGCTGTGTCTGAAAGGTAGCTGGTCCGCCACGAGTGTCCCGTGAAGTCCATCGGCACACCCTGTGAGGCAGCCCACAACATTCGCCCGCATGGGCGTCGATCAGGCGTGGCACACTGAGTCTGTACCAGAAGCAGCGCACTCCGGGGTCGGTGAAAGTCCGAACCGGCGGTTACAGTCCGCGACCCGGTCGCTTCCAGCGGCCGGTTGACCAGGTGAAATTCCTGGACCGACGGTTAAAGTCCGGATGGGAGGCAGTGCGCGGCGGGCGGGCATTCGTGCGCGCCGCCGTCTGTTTCGACGTGTCCCACGGGACGCGTCCTACGCGGCGTCGCCCCCGGTGTCCTCGCTCGCTCATATCTGTCGTCATCGACAGGCCCCGGAGTCCGTGCCCGAAATGGCAGGAGGACCCGGGAAGTGTTCACCGGAATCGTCGAAGAGCTGGGTGAGATCACCGCCGTCGAGAACCTCGGCGACGCCTCCCGTTTCCGGCTCCGTGGCCCCGTAGTCACCGAAGGCGCCCGCCACGGCGACTCCATCGCCGTCAACGGTGTCTGTCTGACGGTCGTCGAGCACGAGGGCGACGAGTTCACCGCCGACGTGATGGCGGAGACCCTGGACCGCTCCAGCCTCGGCGTCCTCGCCGTCGGCTCCCGCGTCAACCTCGAACGCCCCATGGCCGTCGGCGACCGCCTCGGCGGGCACATCGTGCAGGGCCATGTGGACGGCACGGGCGAGGTCGTCGAGCGCAAGCCGTCCGAGAACTGGGAGATCGTGAAGATCTCCCTCCCCGCGGACCTCACGCGCTATGTCGTCGAGAAGGGCTCCATCACCGTCGACGGCATCAGCCTGACCGTCGTCGAGGCGGGCCCCGACTTCTTCACCGTCAGCCTCATCCCGACCACCCTCGACCTGACCACGCTCGGCCTCAAGCAGCCCGGCGACCCGGTCAACCTCGAGGTCGACGTGATCGCCAAGTACGTCGAGCGGCTGCTCGGCTCGCGGGGAGAGCAGCCGGCCGGGCTGCCCGGCACCCAGGGAGCGACGCCGTGAACTGGCTCAACTCCGAGGCGTTCACGCTCTTCGGCCAGCACATCAAGTGGGCCGACATGATCGGCAACGTGATCGGGCTGATCGGTCTCGCCCTCGGCTGGCGGCGGTCCATCTGGACCTGGCCCGTCCAGTTCCTGTCCGGGGCCATCCTCCTCGCCGCGTTCGCCACCGCCCACCTCTCCGGCAGCGCCGGCAAGCAAATGGTGGTCATGGCCGTCGCCCTGTGGGGCTGGTGGCAGTGGAACCGCGGCAAGGGCGGCGCCCAGGACGGCTCCATCGCCGTCCGCTTCGCCACCTGGCGCGAGCGCGGGTACCTCCTCGGCGCCGCGGCCGTCGGCACCCTCGCGGTCGGCAGCCTGTTCACCGCGTACCCGACGCTGTCCTGGGACCCCTGGCCGGACGCGTACATCTTCGTCGGCACGGTCGTCGCGATGTACGCCCAGGCGCGCGGCATGGTCGAGTTCTGGTTCGCCTGGCTGCTCGTCGACCTGGTGGGCGTGCCGCTGAACTTCGCCAACGGCTTCGCCTTCTCCGGCTTCGTCTACATCATCTACGGCGCGCTCGTCCTGTGGGGCATGCGCGACTGGTGGCTGCGCTCCCGCAAGGCCGGGCAGCCCTTCCTGGAAGGAGCCCCGGCATGACAACCGCGCCGGTTTGGTACAGCACGGGCCACGATCAGGACGCCTCCGACTTCGCGCTCGACCCCGTCGAGCAGGCCATCGCCGACATCGCGGCGGGCCGCCCGGTCGTGGTCGTCGACGACGAGAACCGGGAGAACGAGGGCGACCTCGTCATCGCCGCCGAGAAGGCGACCCCCGAGATCATCGCCTTCATGATGAGCGAGTGCCGCGGTCTGATCTGCGCACCCATGGAGGGCGACGAGCTCGACCGCCTCCAGCTCCCGCAGATGGTCGAGAACAACACCGAGTCGATGCGCACGGCCTTCACGGTCTCCGTCGACGCGGGCCCCGCGTACGGCGTGACCACCGGCATCTCCGCCGCAGACCGCGCCACCACGCTCCAGCTGCTGGCCGGCGGCGAGGCCCAGGCGAGCGACCTCGTGCGCCCGGGCCACATCTTCCCGCTGCGCGCCAAGCCCGGCGGCGTCCTGACCCGCAACGGCCACACCGAGGCCGCCGTCGACCTCGCCCGGCTCGCGGGTCTGCGCCCGGCCGGCGCCATCGTCGAGATCGCGGGCGAGGACGGCCGGATGCTGCGGCTGCCCGAGCTGATCCCGTTCGCCCGCAAGCACGGCCTGACGATCATCTCCATCGAGGACCTGATCGCCTACCGTCAGAGCTCCGAGCCCACGGTCCGCCGCGAGGCCGAGACCCAACTGCCCACCGCCTTCGGTGAGTTCACGGCCTTCGGCTACCGCTCCATCGTGGACGGCGTCGAGCACGTCGCCCTCGTCCACGGCGAGATCGGCGACGGCGAGGACGTCCTCGTCCGCGTCCACTCCGAATGCCTCACCGGCGACATCTTCCACTCGCTGCGCTGCGACTGCGGGCCCCAGCTCGAAGCCTCCCTGGAGCGCATCCAGACCGAGGGCCGCGGCATCGTCGTCTACCTCCGCGGCCACGAAGGGCGCGGCATCGGGCTCCTGTCCAAGCTGCGCGCGTACGAACTCCAGGAACAGGGGCACGACACCCTCGACGCCAACCTGGAGCTCGGCCTGCCCGCCGACGCCCGGGACTACGCGGCCGGCGCGCAGATCCTTGAGGACCTCGGCGTGCGCAGCCTGCGCCTGATGACCAACAACCCCGAGAAGACCGACGCGCTCGTCCGCCACGGCCTCAAGGTCATCCACCGCGAGCCGATGCCCGTACAGGCGGGCGAGCACAACCTCCGGTATCTGCGCACCAAGCGGGACCGGATGGGGCACGACCTGCCCTGGCTGGACACGACCACCGTGTCCGCCTGCGGCAACCAGTAACGGAAAAGTACGAGGAGACACACACGTGAGCGGCAAGGGTGCACCCGAACTGTCCGTACGCAACTGCAGCGACCTCAGGGTCGCCGTCATCGCGGCGCAGTGGCACGAGAAGGTGATGGACGGTCTCGTCGACGGCGCACTGCGCGCCCTGCACGAGCTGGGAATCGACGAGCCGACCCTCCTGAGGGTCCCCGGCAGCTTCGAGCTGCCGGTCGTCGCGAAGGTCCTCGCGGGCCGCGGGTACGACGCGATCGTCGCGCTCGGCGTCGTCATCCGCGGCGGCACCCCCCACTTCGAGTACGTGTGCCAGGGCGTCACCCAGGGCCTCACCCAGGTCTCGATCGACACCGGAGTGCCCATCGGCTTCGGCGTGCTGACCTGCGACACCGAGGAACAGGCCCTGGACCGCGCGGGCATCGAGGGCTCGAACGAGGACAAGGGGCACGAGGCGGTGACGGCCGCCGTGGCGACGGCGGCCACCCTCCGCTCAGTATCCGAACCCTGGCGCTGAGCGAACGGCGGTTGCGCGTAGGGTGGGCAGCACCATGTCCAAGAAGACTTTCGAGGAGCTCTTCACCGAGCTCCAGCACAAGGCCGCCACCGGCGACCCCGCCACTTCCCGCACCGCAGAGCTGGTCGGCAAGGGGGTCCATGCCATCGGCAAGAAGGTCGTCGAAGAGGCCGCCGAGGTCTGGATGGCCGCCGAGTACGAGGGCAAGGACGCGGCCGCCGAGGAGATCTCGCAGCTGCTCTACCACGTCCAGGTGATGATGGTCGCCCGCGGCATCTCCCTCGACGACGTGTACGCCCATCTCTGAGCCGCGACTCCGCGAACTCCGAGCCGTACCTCCGAGAAGCACGCCCACTCCCGCACCGTACGAGCCGACAGCCGTACGGACGAACAAAGGAAGCCGACCTCATGCTGCGCATCGCCGTCCCCAACAAGGGTTCCCTGTCAGGCCCCGCGGGGGAGATGCTGCATGAGGCCGGCTACCAGCAGCGCAGGGAGGCCAAGGAGCTCCGGATCGTCGACCCGGAGAACGAGGTCGAGTTCTTCTACCTCCGCCCCCGCGACATCGCGATCTACGTCTCCTCCGGCAAGCTCGACATCGGCATCACCGGCCGCGACCTGCTGATCGACTCCGGCGCCAACGCGGAGCCCATCCTCCCGCTCGGCTTCGCCCGCTCCACCTTCCGCTTCGCCGGCAAGCCCGGCACGGCGGCAGGCCTCGCAGACCTCGCCGGCAAGACCGTCGCCACCTCGTACGAGGGCATCGTCGCCAAGTACCTCGACGACAAGGGCATCGACGCGTCCGTCGTCCACCTCGACGGCGCCGTCGAGACGGCCATCGAGCTCGGTGTCGCCGAGGTCATCGCGGACGTCGTCGAGACCGGCACCTCGCTGCGCAACGCGGGGTTGGAGGTCTTCGGCGATCCGATCATGAAGTCCGAGGCCGTCGTCATCCGCCGCACCGGCGCGGAGGCCACCGGGGCCACCGAGGAGACAGAGCCCAAGGTCCAGCAGTTCCTGCGCCGCCTCCAGGGCGTCCTCGTCGCGCGGACCTACGTGATGATGGACTACGACTGCCGCGTCGAGCAGCTGGAGAAGGCCGTCGCCCTCACCCCCGGCCTGGAGTCGCCGACCGTCTCGCCGCTGCACAACGAGGGCTGGGTCGCCGTGCGCGCCATGGTCCCGTCCAAGGAAGCCCAGCGGATCATGGACGACCTGTACGACATCGGCGCGCGGGCCATCCTGACCACGGCCATCCACGCCTGCCGCCTCTGAGGACCGCCCGCCATGCCCGACACACCAGAGCTGCCCGCTCTCCCGGTCACCTTCCGCCCGGGACGCACCCGAGCCGTCCTGCTCACCGCCGGCGCCACGATCTTCGTGGTCATCACCACAGTCGCGATGCTGCTGGAGAAGCTCAGCCCGGGGGAGCGCACCAGCTTCGTCTTCACCGGGGCCCTGCTCTTCGGGGTGCTCGTGCTGCTCTCCCGGCCGAAAGTCGTCGCCGACGAATCCGGCGTGACCGTCGTGAACATCGCCGGCCGCCGGAAGCTGGCCTGGGCGGAGATCCTGCAGGTCAACCTGCGCCCGGGCGACCCGTGGGTGTTCCTGAACCTCAGCGACGGCACCAGCCTGGCCGCGCTCGGCATCCAGCCGGGCATCGCCAAGCAGCGCGCGATCCGCGACGCCCGTGCGCTGCGGGCCCTCGTCGAAACCCACTCCGTCCACGAGCCCGACGGACATCAGGAAGACGAGCACGACGAACATCACGCCTGACTCTCGGCCTTCCACCCTGCCGAACGGGCCCATGTCTTGATTAATCTGTTGGCGGAGGCGTTTTCGTTGCGCCTCCGCCTCTGCCTTCCCACCCGGGATCCAGAGGCCCCCTGCTATTTCGAGGAGTGACTCCCTCCAGCGATGGACGGATCGTCCTGTAGTACCTGCGCCGCCCCCTCCCGACATATCGAGGCGGCGGCATGACCATCCCCCTGCTGCTCCTCGGAGCGGCGTTCCTGTTGATCCTCGCCAACGGCTTCTTCGTGGCGGCCGAATTCGGCCTCGTCACGGTGGAGCGCCCCGACGCCGAGAAGGCCGCCGCCGAGGGCGACCGACGGGCCCGTACGGTCGTCAACTCGCTCAAGGAGCTGTCCTTCCAGCTCTCCGGCACCCAGCTCGGCATCACCATCACCTCGCTGGTCGTCGGCATGCTCGCCGAACCGGCGCTCGCCGAGCTGCTGAACGGCCCCATCACCGCGGTCGGCATCCCCGAGGGAGCCGTGTCCGGTGTCGCCGTGGTCGTCGGCATGCTGCTGGCCTCGGCCGTGCAGATGGTGATCGGCGAGCTCGTGCCCAAGAACTGGGCGGTCTCCAGGCCCATGCAGGTCGCGCGGTTCGTCGCGGGCCCGCAGCACGCCTTCTCGACCGTGTTCCGGCCGGTGATCTCGGGGCTGAACTCCGTGGCCAACCGGCTCGTCCGCACCCTGGGCGTCGAGCCCACCGCCGAGCTGGCCTCCGCCCGCACCCCCGGCGAGCTGGTCTCCCTGGCCCGGCACTCGGCCCAGGCAGGCGCCCTGGAACAGGACACCGCCGACCTGTTCGTCCGTACGCTCTCGCTGGCCGACCTCACCGCGCAGCACGTCATGACCCCGCGCGTGAAGGTCAGCGCCCTCCAGTCCTCCGCGACCGCCGAGGACGTCGTGAACCTCACCCGCGCCACGGGCCTGTCCCGCTTCCCCGTCTACCGGGAGCGGATCGACGAGATCGTCGGCATGGTGCACCTCAAGGACGCCCTCGCGGTGCCCTCGCAGGACCGCCTGCGCACACCCGTCACCAGGATCGCCCAGGCCCCGCTGCTCGTCCCGGAGACGCTGCCCGTGCAGCCCCTCCTGGAGCGGCTGCGCAACGAACAGCCCATCGCGGTCGTCGTCGACGAGTACGGCGGCACGGCCGGCGTGGTCACCCTGGAGGACATCGTCGAGGAACTCGTCGGAGAGGTCCGCGACGAGCACGACGACCATGACGTCCCCGAACTCGCCGCCGCACCGGCCGAGGACGGCCGGCCCGCCTGGGACGCCGACGGCAGCTGCCGTGTCGACATCCTCCAGCGCATAGGCCTGGACGTCCCCGAGGGCCCGTACGAGACGGTCGCCGGCCTGGTCGCCGATCTGCTCGGCCGGATCCCCGCACCCGGTGACAAGGCGGAACTGCCTGGATGGCGCCTCTCCGTGCGCCAGGTCGGGCACTACCGGGCCGAGCGGGTCCGGCTGGTCAGGACCGTCGGTGCCGCCTCGGCCGCCGCCTCCGTGGTGGAGGCCGTCCGATGAGCGTGCTCCAACTCCTGTTCGCCGCCCTGCTCGTGCTCGCCAACGGCTTCTTCGTCGGCGCCGAGTTCGCGCTGGTCTCCGTCCGCCGCAGCCAGATCGAACCGCTCGGCACCGCACGGGCCCGCCAGGTCATGTACGGCCTGGAGAACCTGCCGCAGATGATGGCCGCCGCGCAGTTCGGCATCACGGTCTGCTCGCTGACGCTCGGCGCGGTCGCCGAGCCCACCGTCGCGCACCTCCTGGAGCCGGTGTTCCACGCCGTCCACCTGCCCGAGGGCATGATCCACCCGCTCGGGTACGTCATAGCCCTCGCCGCGGTCGTCTTCCTGCACCTCGTCGTCGGCGAGATGCTGCCGAAGAACCTGGCGATGGCAGCCCCCGAGAAGACCGCGCTGTGGCTCAGCCCCGGCCTGGTCGCCTTCGCCCGGCTCTGCAAGCCGGTGACACTGGGCCTCGGCGCCTGCGCCCGCGTCATCCTGCGGCTCTTCCACGTCGAGCCCAAGGACGAGGTCGAGGCGGTCTTCACAAGTGAGCAGCTCAACCGGCTCGTCGAGGACGCGGGACAGGCGGGCCTGCTCGACCCCGAGGAGCAGGAGCGCCTCGAAGACGCCCTGGAGCTGGGCTCCCGCCCGGTCACCGATGTGCTCCTGGACAGCGAGTCCCTGGTGACCGTCGGCCCCTCGGTCACCCCGGGCCAGGTCGTCGCTCTCACCGCCCGCACCGGGTACTCCCGCTTCCCGGTGGCCGCCGAGAACGGCGCCTTCATGGGCTATCTGCACGTGAAGGACGTACTCGACCTGGAGGAGTCCGAACGGGCCGTGCCGCAGCAGATCTGGCGCCCCATGACGACCCTCGGGGCCGAACTCCCGCTGGACGACGCCCTGACCGTGATGCGCCGCGCCGCGACGCACCTCGCCCAGGTCGCCGACGCGTCGGGCAAGGTACTCGGCCTGGTCGCCCTGGAGGACGTACTGGAACTCCTGGTCGGCGAGGTCCGGGACCCGGCACACCGGGAGACTCCGACGGCACGGGTCGGTGAGCCGCGCAAGGAGACGGCGGACCCGGCACCGGGTCCGGAGACAGCGGAACAGGCCCTGGCGAGCTGACGCAGCCCCCGCGCCCCTCCTGTTTTTGAGGGGGGCGCGGGGGCTGTGACATCTGCGGCTCCGCCGCTGGGCGCGACAAGCCACGAAGCTGCCGCACCCGCGCCCCGTCATCAAGGACCGAGCTCAGGGGCCGGGCTCAAGCACCGAGCCCGTGGGCGCAGCTCACAACGGCGAGGGATCCTGCGGTCCCCGCCCCGACAACACCTCTCCGTACGCCTGCATGAGATCGGCCAGCCGAAGCGTGGACAGGTCGTCCCGGGTGAGGTGGCCCGGATAGACCGACAGCCGCAAATCGCGATACGCGCAGCTCTTCTCGTACAGCGTGCGCAGAAACCGCCCATTGCCGAGCTCGTCGATCCAGCCCTGGTCGACGACGTGCCCGCTGATGGAGCGCAGCTCGTCGAGCGCCTCCTCGTCCCACACGTCGCCGTTCTCCGCGGCCAGCACCTCGCCGATCGAGGTGAGTTCGAGCGGACGGTACGAGGGGAAGTCGACGCGGGTCGTGAAGCGGGACGAGAGCCCAGGGTTGGCGGCCAGCAGACGGTCCATGCCCTCGGGGTAGCCGGCGAGGATCACGACGAGGTGGTCGCGGTTGTCCTCGGCCCGCTTCAGCAGGACCTGCAACGCCTCGTCGCCGTACGCGTCGCCCTTGCCGTAGCCGGAGTTGGAGAGCGAGTAGGCCTCGTCGACGAAGAGGACGCCGCCGATCGCGGAGTCGATCAGTTCGTTGGCCTTCACGGCGGTCTGGCCGAGGTACTCACCCACCAGGTCGGCGCGTTGGGCCTCGACGAGGTGGTCGCCGCCGAGCAGGCCGAGCGCGTAGAAGACCCGGCCGAGGATCCGGGCCACGGTCGTCTTGCCGGTGCCGGAGGGGCCCGAGAAGACGAAGTGCCGTTTCGGCGGCTGGACCGGCAGGCCCTGCCCGGCCCGCAGCCGCGCCATGTTCAACTGCGCGGACAGCGCCTTGACTTGGCGCTTGACCGGTTCGAGGCCGACCATGTGCTCCAGCTCCAGGAGCGCCTCTTCGAGCAGTGCCGGATCGGTGGGCCCGGTCGGCAGATGCGGCGGACGTACCGGCACGATGGCCTTCTCGCGGACCCGGTCCGCCTCCGAGGGCAGCGCGCCCGGCGGCGGCAGTTCGGGCTCCGAGAGCTTGAGATCACGGCCCTCGCCGCCGAACAGCGGGTCGACACCGTCCGGGCCGTCCAGAATGTCCTGGCCGACACCGGTGAGCGTGATCGCCGCGAGGTCGGCCGTGTCGTCGTACCCGTCGCCCTCGGAGATCGCCGCGAGCCGCGCGGAGGTGTCCATGAAGGCCGGGTCGACCCGGTGGACCGCCCGGTACAGGGGCAGTGCCGCGGCGGAGCGGCCCGTTCCCTCGTGCGCCCGCGCCAGCCAGTACCGCAGCTCCTTGCGCTGCGGCTGCTCGCTGCGACAGCGCATCAGCGCCGACGACAGCAGCGGCTCGGCCTGCCCGAACATCTCCAGGCGTACCCGTGCCATGCCGCCGAAGAGACCCGCCTCGATGCCCAGCATCGGATCGTCGATCAGCGGATCCGTGTGCCGGACCAACTGCTCCCAGTCCTTGACCAGATACGCCCGGCAGGCGTGCAGGAACCGCACCTGCGGATCCGCGTCCACGGGCGGCAGGCTCGCGAGCGCCCGGTCCAGCTCCGGGACATGACGCCCGTCGAGCCAGTGCGAGGCGTGCGCGAGCAGCAGATCGCGCGGCGACTCCAGGACCGGCTGTACCCACCAGCCCAGCCAGTACCAGGAGTTGAGCGTCCGCCGGTGGCGGGAGCGCTGTTCCCCGAAGCGGTCCCGGTGCCGGAACATGCGCAGCAGCGCCGTAGTCGTGTCGATGCGCAGCGCGTGCAGCCCGAGCCAGCCGTCGGCCATGCCCGGATCCATCCGGACCGCGGCGCGGAATTCCTCCTCCGCCTGCGGATAGGCCCCCATCGTGTAGGCGTCCACACCTCGCAGCCAGGCGAGGTCGGCCGGGGCCTCGGGGCCCTGCGTGCCGAAGTCCATCACGTCCCCCACAAACCGTGCCCCCGTTGATCGCCGGGCGGGCCGGTGCCCGTCGGCAGTCTTCGTCGAACCGCTGTGCCGCGGACGGGAGTTGCGTTCGGTGCGGAGAGCAGCCGTCCGAATGTCGCACCGAGAGGCATCGTACCTGCGGGGCAGTACCGGGCCGAAGGGTGCCGCACGACAGGTTCTCCGAGGTGGGAGCAGATGGGGCGCACTCCGTTTGGTGACTCAGGGTGAACGAATCACGCCTCGGAGCGTCCGAAAAACGGCTGTGGGCAGAACGAAGCCCCCGATCACGGGGGAACAACCGGGGGCTTCGCGTCTGCGGGGCGGCCCCAAAAGGCCGCACATTCAGAAAGTAAGTCCTGTACGGCCCCCGGGTCAAGCCGAGTTGGGGCACTCAGGCAACTTCTCAGATGTGGGTCTTCACAAGTTCAGCACACAGACGCTGGGCCGTCACGGTCCGTGACCGAGAGGCTCTTCGCTGACGTCCCAGCAGGTCCCTGGAGCACCTCGTACCCCTCTGAACACTGCAGCACCAGAAGATCGGCGAACGGTTTTGACGGGTCCTTGGTGAAGTGCCGGCGCTCGGCGCGGACCCACCCCTCCCAGAACTCGTTCTGCTCCGACCCGTCCCTCTGCCGCCCGCGCGCCCATGCGTCCTCGTCGGCCAGCTCCATCCACAGCAGCCGCGCCAGCCACGGCCTGAGCGCGCGACGGCCGGCGCCCACTCCCTCGACGAGGACCACGGGGGCCGGCGGCAGGGCGCGGTCCGGTCCGAAGCCGCGGGTGTCCCAGTCGTACGGCCGATAGTGCGCCGTCGTGCCGTGCGACAGCGGCTCGACGACCTCCCGGAGCAGCCGCCCGGTCCAGGCGAAAAGCTCCTCGTGCGTGGCGATGTCGTCCAGGTGGAGCACGGGAGCCCCGCCCAGCGCCTCGGCCAGCCGCCCCGCGAACGTGGTTTTGCCCGAGCCCGCGTGCCCGTCTACGCCGATGAGCCGGACGGGGCCGCAGGAGGGCGGCAGCCGGTGCAGCCGGGAGGCGAGGGCGTCGAGGTGAATGTGGGGTCCCTGGGTGCGGTGGGTGCGGTCCGGTGTGGTGCGGAGCCGTGTCGTTCACTCTAGCGAGGCCACCCTCGGGCGACCGGGGGAGAAGGTGCCGTCGCCCTGTCGCGACCATGCCAGTGGTATCGACCAATATTTGTCGGCGCCGCGACCCGTGAAGTGCTGGCAGAAGCCGTGATCGCGAACCATAGTTGCCCCCACACCCACGCATTGGACCTGCCCGTTCCGGACACCTGGGGGTCACCCGCCCATGACCAGAGCTGAACAGCCGTCCCGCAGAAGCCTCCTGGCCGTGGCGGTCGCCGCGGCCACCGCGGGCGCCGCGAGTCCGGCGGCGGCAGCCGCCGGCTCGACGGCCGGCCCCGCGAGAACCCGGACAGCCGCCCCGTCGAAAGCCCCGTCGCGCCTCGTGGACAACCATGCCTGGACCTCGTACACCGACTGGCGCGGTGGTACCGCGGCAGGGACCCGCGCCGTGCCGGGGGTGCGGCCGGGGCTGGCGATCGGGACGCCCGCGGGCCGGACCGACTACAAGGACCCGCACACCGGCACGACCGCCACCTGGGAGTACGCGCGCTGGACCTCGCCCGTCCACCGCCTCGCCGTCCCCTCGACCGAGGTCATCCCCTCCTGGAACGCGCGGACCCCGGCGGGCACCTGGCTCCAGGTCGAGCTGTCGGGCACGTACTCCGACGGCACGGCCACGCCCTGGTACGTGATGGGCCGCTGGGCGGCCGGGGACCAGGACATCCGGCGGACGTCGGTGGACGACCAGAGCGACGGCAAGAGCAGTGTCTGGACGGACACCTTCTCCATCGACGACGCGGCCTCCGGGCTGCGGCTGGTGTCGTACCGGCTGCGGTTGACCCTGTACCGCAAGCCCGGGATCACGGCCACGCCGACCGTGTGGCGGCTCGGCGCGATGGGCTCCGACGTCCCGGACCGCTTCACCGTCCCGGCCTCGACACCCGCTCTCGCGCGGGAGCTGACGGTGCCGCGCTACTCGCAGGAGATCCACGCTGGCCAGTACCCCGAGTACGACAACGGCGGCGAGGCCTGGTGCAGCCCCACCTCCTCCCAGATGATCATCGAGTACTGGGGGCGGAAGCCCACGGCGGCGCAGCTGGCCTGGGTCAAGCCCGAGTACACGGACCCGCAGGTGTGCCACGCCGCCCGGTTCACCTTCGACCACCAGTACAACGGCTGCGGGAACTGGCCCTTCAACGCCGCGTACGCCGCCACGTACAAGGACCTCCAGGGCGTGGTGACCCGGCTCGGCTCGCTCGCCGACCTGGAGACGCTGATCGCCGCCGGAATCCCGGCCATAACGTCCCAGTCGTTCCTCAAGACCGAACTGACGGGAGCGGGGTACGGCACCGCGGGCCATCTGATGACGGTCATAGGGTTCACCGCCGACGGCGACGTGATCGCCAACGACCCGGCCTCGCCGGACAACAACGCGGTCCGGCGCGTCTACAAGCGGCGCGAGTGGGAGAACATCTGGCTCCGCACCAAGCGGTACAACGCCTCCGGGGCGGTCGTCTCCGGTACCGGCGGGGTCTGCTACCTCTACTTCCCGGCCCGTCCCACGGCCGCTCAGCGGACGGCGCTGGCGGCGGTGGGCATTCGCTGAGCGGCGGCTGCGTGACGGCTGAGCGACGCGGCAGCCGTGACGAGATCGCTGTGACCGGATTGCTATGACCGGATTGCTGTGACGGGGCTGGTGTGGCGGGTGCCACACCAGCCCCTCGCGCGTGACGAAGCTCTCCCCCGCAAAAGCCCGATCCGGTGGCAAGGTGGACAGAACGGTGGGGGGAGTCCACCCGCAAGACCGACGTGAGCGAGCTGCCATGACCACGACCTCAGCCACCGCCGGACGTGTCCGTGCCCGTACCGGAGGCCCCAAGGACGACGGCCCGAAGATCCTTGAACACGTCGTGGGCTGGACGTTCGTGGTCGTGCTGGCGATGTTGGTGACACAGCTCGGCCTCGTCTGATCGCGGTCGAAGAGAGTCGAACAGGCTGGTCGCGTCGCTCTGCAATACTGCGGGGATCCCGCTCGCAGTTGGAGACCAGGTCCGGAATTGAGTAACCGTCAGCAGAGTGGTGCCGACCGCCCCGGAGCGCGCGGCACCGACCGTTCCTTAGCGCGCCGCGCCGAACTCATCGCCATCGGGCGGAAGTTGTTCGCCGACACGTCCTACGACGCACTGTCGATGGACGACATCGCGAAACAGGCGCAGGTGGCCAAGGGGTTGATCTACTACTACTTCAAGTCCAAGCGCGGCTACTACCTGGCGATCGTCCACGACTCGGTGGCCGAGCTGGTCTCCCGGGCGGCCGGCGGCCTCGAACTGCCCCCGGCGGAGCGGGTCCACCGCACCATCGACGGCTATCTGCGCTACGCCGAGAACAACCACGCCGCGTACCGCACCATCATCAGCGGGGGCGTCGGTTTCGACGCCGAGGTGCACGCCATCCGGGAGGGCGTGCGGGAGGCCATCGTCGAGACGATCGCCGAAGGGGCGTACGGGCGACGGGAGATCGGCCCGCTGCCGCGGACGGCGCTGCTCGGCTGGCTGTGCAGCGTCGAGGGGGCCACCCTCGACTGGATCCACCACTACAGCCTCCCGCGCGACCTGATGCGCGAGCTGCTGGTGAAGATGCTCGGCGGCACGATGCGCGCCATCGAGGAACTCGACGCCTCCTACCCGGCCCCGGCGGCCGCGCGCCGGGACACCTGACACGAGTGGAGGGCGGGAGCCCGCCGACCGGCCCCCGCCCTCCACTGAAACGCCCTGCCGCCGAGGCTAGTTGATCGCCTTGATCAGCTCGCCGTTCGACGTGTCACCGCTCAGCTCCCAGAAGAACGTGCCGCCCAGGCCCTGCGCGTTCTTGTAGTTCATCTTCCCGGCGATGGTCGACGGGGTGTCGTAACTCCACCAGTTGTTCCCGCACTTGCCGTACGCGGTGCCGCCGACCGTGCCGGTCGCCGGGCACTTCGTCTTGAGCACCTTGTAGTCGTCGATGCCCTGCTCGTACGTGCCCGCCGCCGGGCCGGTGGCGGTGCCGCCGGGCGTCGCCTGGGTGACACCGGTCCAGCCGCGGCCGTAGAAGCCGATGCCGAGCAGCAGCTTCGAGGCCGGGACGCCCATGCCCTTGAGCTTGGCGATGGTCGCCGAGGTGTGGAACTCCGCCTTCGGGATCCCCGAGTAGGAGTTCAGCGCCGAGTGCGGAGCCGTGGGACCGGTCGCGTCCCAGGCACCGAAGAAGTCGTACGTCATCGGGTTGTACCAGTTGACGTACTGGGCGGCGCCCGCGTAGTCCGCCGCGTCGAGCTTGCCGCCGGCCGTGGCGTCGGCCGGGATCGCCGAGGTGACCAGCGCGGAGCCGCCGAACTTGGCGCGCACCGCCGACATCAGGTTCTTGTACGCGGCCCGCCCGCTGGTGTCACAGGTGGCGCCGCACGCGTTCGGGTACTCCCAGTCGATGTCGATCCCGTCGAAGACATCCGCCCACTTCGAGTTCTCGACCAGGTCGTAGCAGGACTGGGCGAAGGCGGCCGGGTTCTTGGCGGCCTCGGTGAAGCCCGCCGACCAGGTCCAGCCGCCGAAGGACCACAGGACCTTGAGGTTCGGGTGCTTCTTCTTCAGCTCGCGCAGCTGATTGAAGTTGCCGCGCAGCGGCTGGTCCCAGGTGTCCGCGACGCCGTCGACCGACTCGGCCGCGGTGTGCGTCCGCTCGGTCGCCGCGTAGTTGTCGCCCATCGCGCACTTGCCGCCGGTGACGTTGCCGAAGGCGTAGTTGATGTGTGTCAGTTTGGCCGCCGAGCCGGACGTCTCGACATTCTTGACCAGGTACTTCCGGTCGTAGGTGCCCCATTCGGTGAAGTAGCCGACGACCTTGGATCCGGCCGCCTTCGGTGCGGCTGCCTGCTCGGCGGGGCCGGCGGCGGTGGCCGTACCCGCGCCGGCGAGCAGACCCGCGCCCAGAACGGCACAACATGCGGCGGATACGAGCGCCCGGAACCGGACGCGGGGGCGGAGCGAGCTGAACATCGTGTCTCCTCGTGGGGGAGAGGGGAACGCGCGCCAATTGGCATGAACGCGGTGAAGCGTTGGAGCGAAACAGTAGGAGGACTAGACCAGTGCGGTCAATGGTTCGGACCATTCGGCCCGGGAATCCTTTACTCTTGAGTAAGCGGTCGTTAACTGGTGACTCCATGCCGCCGATCGGGCATACTCACAGCGCACAGCCGCTGATCAGCCGCTTCCGTGACCCGGAGGCGCCGAGCATCGACAGTGCCCAGTAAGACCAGGCGGGGCAGCCCCACCCAGGTGTGCGTTCGCCGAAGTGCCCGACAGGGAGGAGAGCGTCGCCATGCCCGACCGCGCCCCGCAGCCGGTGGACCGTCAACTGCCCACGGACGAGGCCCGGGATCTGATCTCGCTCGTCCGCGACATCGCGCAGCGCGAGATCGCCCCGAAGGCGGCCGAGGAGGAGGACGCCGGGCACTTCCCGCGCGAAGTCCTCACGCTGCTCTCCGAGTCGGGACTGCTCGGCCTCCCGTACGACTCCGAATACGGCGGCGGAGACCAGCCGTACGAGGTCTACCTCCAGGTCCTCGAAGAGCTGGCCGCCGCCCGCCTTACCGTCGGCCTCGGCGTCAGCGTGCACACGCTCGCCTGCCACGCCCTCGCCAACTACGGCACCAAGGAACAGCAGGCCGAGCATCTCCCGGACATGCTCGGCGGCGGCTTGCTGGGCGCCTACTGCCTCTCGGAGCCCTCCTCCGGCTCGGACGCCGCGTCGCTGCGCACGAAAGCCGTGCGGGACGGGGGCACCTCCCGCTCTGGGGGCACCTCCCGGCCGGAGGCTGGGGGAGAAGCCGAGAGCGGCGGAGACTGGGTGATCACGGGAACCAAGGCCTGGATCACACACGGCGGAGTCGCCGACTTCTACACCGTGCTCGCGCGCACCGGCGGCGAGGGGGCGCGGGGCATCACGGCGTTCCTGGTACCCGGCGACGCCGAGGGGCTGAGCGCCGCGGCGCCCGAGAAGAAGATGGGCATGAAGGGCTCACCCACCGCCCAGGTCCACTTCGACGGGGTGCGGATCCCGGACGGCCGGCGCATCGGCGACGAGGGCCAGGGCTTCGCGATCGCCCTGTCCGCGCTCGACTCGGGGCGGCTCGGCATCGCGGCCTGCGCGATCGGGGTCGCGCAGGCCGCGCTCGACGAGGCCGTGGCGTACGCAACCGGGCGGCAGCAGTTCGGCCGCCCGATCGCGGACTTCCAGGGCCTGCGCTTCATGCTCGCGGACATGGCGACCCAGATCGAGGCCGGCCGGGCGCTCTACCTCGCCGCGGCCCGGCTGCGCGACGCGGGACGGCCGTTCGCCAAGCAGGCGGCCATGGCGAAGCTGCACTGCACCGACACCGCGATGAAGGTCACCACGGACGCCGTCCAGGTGCTCGGCGGGTACGGCTACACCGCGGACTTCCCCGCCGAGCGCTTCATGCGCGAGGCCAAGGTGCTGCAGATCGTCGAGGGCACCAATCAGATCCAGCGGATGGTCATCGCCCGTCACCTCGCGGGTCCCGAGTCGCGCTGAACCTCCCGTACCCGTACATCGCCGAGGGCGCCGCGAGCCGGACCCACTCCGGGTCGTGGCGGCCCGGCAGGGTCCGGCCCCGGTCGGCCCAGGTGCGGAGCAGGGCGCGGTAGATGGGGGGATCCAGGGGCTGATGTTGCGCGTGGGATCCCTGTGGGCTCTGTGATCCCTGAGTTCCCTGGGTCCAGTGAATCCCTTGAGTCCACTGAGTTCCCTGCGTCCACTGGGTCTCCTGCGGTCCCAGGGCTCCGAGGGACCCCTGGGGAACCGATTCTGCCGGCGGGGGGAAGGGGATCCGGCGGCGGCGCTCCGCCTCTGCGTATGTGGGGGTCATACCGAGGCCAACGGGTCCACGGGCGGACAGGTCACCGGCGCGGGGATTCGCCAGTGAGTTCGCGGTGCCCCTTGCTGCGGGCGCCGCAGGTCCGCACGAGGGGCGCACCGGACTCCGGCACCGGACTCTGGCCCCCTGCCGTCTTCTGACGTACCGTCAACTCCGCCGCCGGGGGCCGCACCCCTCCGGGCGACGTCACGCGCCGTACGCCCCGGGAGGCAGCCGATGCCCGACGACCGCCCCGTAGCCCTCGACGAGTACCCCGTGCACCAGGTCCCCCTCTCGATGAAGCACGTGGCGACGGGGGACCGGAACGCCTACGACCGGTGCATCTTCCAGGTCTTCGACCACCAGGGGCGAGCACTGCTCATCCTGGGGCTGGGGGTGTACCCGAACGTCGGGGTGATCGACGCGTACGCGACCCTGCGTACCGGCGACACCCTGCACGCCGTACGCGCCTCGGACGCGCTGGACGACGACACCCGGATGACGATGGCGGTCGGCCCGCTGCGGATCCAGGTCGAGGGCCCCCTGAAGGACTTCGTCCTGAGCTGCGCGGCCGACCCCGACGACCCGGACGGACTGTCGTACGAGATCAACTGGTCGGCGGACTTTCCCGCGCTGTGGGAGCCGCATCACGTCCAACGCCGGGGCGCCCGGCTCACGTTGGAGGGCCGGCGCTTCGTACAGGCGGGGCGGTGCGAGGGCTGGATCCGGGTCGCGGGGGAGGAGATACGGCTGTCGGGCGACGACTGGACCGGCACCCGCGACCGCAGTTGGGGCACGCGCCCCCTGCCCGGCGAGGAGGGCGGCCGGCTCGCCGAGGAGCACCGCACCGAGGGCTTCCACTGGCTCTGGTGTCCCGTCCGCTTCGGGGACCGCTTCCTGATGGTCATCACCCAGGAGGACGCCGACGGCTACCGGACCCTGAACGACGCGACGCTCGTACGGAACGGGGAACGCGACCGCCAACTCGGCTGGCCCCAGGCCGAGATCACCTACCGGAGCGGAACCCGGCACCCGGAGCGCGCGACCGTCCACCTCGGCGACTTCCGCAAACCGTCGGAGCTCGGCGTCGAGATCCTCACCTCCTCCCCGCTCGCCGTCGGAGCCGGCTATCCGCCCGCCGAGGACTGGCAGCACGGCACCTGGCGGGGCCGCGGCTGGACCGACCGGCGTACGTACGACCTCTCGGACCCGGCCGCGCTCGGGCTCGCCGCGTACGGCGTGACCGACCACTCCGCCCGCTTCACGCTCGACGGTCAGGTGGGGCACGGGATCTTCGAGCACGGCTCGTTCGGACGGCACGACCCGAGCGGGTTCACCGGCTTCGACTCGGTCGCGCCATAGGGAAGTTGACGCGAGGAAGGGAGCGGAACGATGGCAACGGCACCCCGTCCGCGTACGACCACACGTGACCCGGAGGAACTCGCGCAGCGGCTGACCGCCTGGCTCGCCGGACGGCTGCCCGGCGCCAAGGCGGTCGGCGTCCGCGTCCCCGCCTCCAACGGACTGTCCAGCGAGACCCTGCTCTTCGACATCGAGCACCCCGAACCCCCGCTGCGCGCCTGCGCGTTGAGGCTCGCCGCGGACCCGGCGGCGTACACCGTCTTCCCGGTCTACGACCTGCCGCGCCAGTACCGCACCATGCGACTGGTGGCGGACCGCACGGACGTGCCCGTACCGCGGGTGCAGTGGCTGGAGGAGGACCCGGGGCCCCTCGGGGCGCCCTTCTTCGTCATGGAGCGCGTGGAGGGCCGCGTACCGCCGGACGTCATGCCCTACACGTACGAGGGCAACTGGCTGCACACGGCAAGTGAAGCCGAACGGGAGCGACTTGAGCACGCCTCTGTCGGACTCCTCGCCCGGATGCACGACCAAGTCCCGGTGCGCGAAGCGGACTTCCTCGCCTCGCCGGGGGACGGCAGCCCGCTACGACGTCACGTCGAGGCCCAACGCGCCTACTACGAATGGGTGATTGACGGGCTGCCGCGGTCACCCCTGATCGAGGACGCCTTCGACCGGCTCGACGCGCTCTGGCCGCGCGACGAGGGCGAGACGGTCCTCAGCTGGGGTGACGCACGCATCGGAAACGTCATCTACGACGGCTTCGAACCCGCTGCCGTCCTGGACTGGGAGATGGCGGCACTGGCCCCGCGCGAGGTCGACCTCGGCTGGATGATCTACCTGCACCGCTTCTTCCAGGACCTCACCGTGAGCTTCGGCCAGCCCGGACTGCCCGGCTTCCTGCGCCGGGACCGTGTGGAGCCGCGCTACGCCCAACTCACCGGCCACACACCGCGGGACATGGACTTCCACATCCTGTACGCGGCCCTGCGGCACGCGATCGTCATGCTGCGCGTCGCCTACCGGCAGGTGCACTTCGGTGAGACCGCCGTCCCGGCTGATCCGGACACACTGATCCTGCACCACGACAGCCTGCGAGCCATGGTGCAGGGCAGTTACTGGAACTGAGGACCGCTCAGACGGAAACCGGCCGTGTGATGCTCAGGCGGCCTGGTCGCGCATCACCGGCACCCGCATGGGACGCGAGCCGGGGCCGCCGACGTGCGAGAAGGGCTGCGTACGCCAGTCGAGACCCTGAGGGAGCGTCAACAGCAGGGCGGTGTCCTGCTCCTGAGCCTCCATCGTCTCGTCGGCGGGCCGGGCCTCGGCCGCCGTGCGGCCCGTACCGGCGCAGACCGTGAGCCCGAACGGGTTCCACGGCGACGCGCACAGCGCGTGCTCCGGAAGGATCTCCTCGTCCGCGAGGAGCGCGATGGGCTGCGCGCAGTCCGGGCAGATCACCCGGTACATCTCGAAGGTGTCGTACGCGTCGAACTCCTCGGCGTCAGGTTCGACGCCCTCCGGCTCGGGCTCTACGACGGGCTGCTGCCGCTTGGGCGCGGTGCGACCAGGGCGCTTCAGACTCTGCATGGGCTACTCCCCCTCGGGTGGGCCGACAAGGCACTGCGACCTCGACCACAGCAAGCACTTCCCGCCCCGTCTCTGCGGTAATCACGAGAACATCACGGAACCTACCGCCGCGATGTGGCGTTCGTCACATGCCGCGTGCAGGTGCCCGACCCGGTGGTTTTGTCCCCCGGATGTCTCGTCCGCTTCTTCAGGCCACATCACAAACCGGGTATGACCTGCGCCGCAGAGTACCCGAGGGGATCAAGGGCATGTAGGTTCTCCGCCATGGAGGAGCTGGACCGCCACATCGTGCAGCTGCTCGTCGAAGACGGGCGGATGAGCTACACCGACCTGGGCAAGGCCACGGGCCTGTCCACGTCGGCCGTGCACCAGCGGGTGCGCCGGCTTGAGCAGCGCGGAGTCATCCGCGGCTATGCCGCGGTAGTCGACCCGGAGGCCGTAGGGCTGCCGATCACGGCCTTCATCTCGGTGAAACCGTTCGACCCCAGCGCCCCCGACGACATCGCCGAACGACTGGCCGACGTCCCGGAGCTGGAGGCCTGCCACAGCGTCGCCGGCGACGAGAACTACATCCTCAAGGTCCGCGTCTCGACGCCGCACGAGCTGGAGGAGCTCCTCGCGCGCGTGCGCACGCTGGCGGGCGTTTCGACACGTACGACGGTGGTTCTCTCCACGCCGTACGAGGCCCGGCCGCCGAAGATCTGACGCCCGCGCGCGTGAGACCCCGAGTGTGGGCCCCCGTGCGCGGGGCGCGGGCGCCGAGGGGCGAGACTGTTCCCCATGAGTGAGAGCACCGCCACCCCCCGAACGATGTTGCTGCGCGGCGGGGAGGTCCACAGCCCCGCCGACCCGTTCGCCACCGCGATGGTCGTGGAACGCGGGCAGGTCGCCTGGGTCGGCTCCGAGGGCGCGGCCGACGCGTTCGCGGACGGTGTCGAAGAGGTGGTGGACCTCGAAGGGGCGCTCGTCACCCCGGCGTTCACCGACGCGCACGTGCACACCACGGCCACCGGGTTCGCCCTCACCGGCCTCGACCTCTCCGCCGCCCGCACCCTCACCGAGGCGATGGCCCTCGTAAGGGAGTTCGCAGCCGCCCGCCCTGCCGACCGGGTACTTCTCGGTCACGGCTGGGACGCGTCCCGCTGGCCCGAGCGGCGTCATCCACGGCGGGACGAGCTGGACGAGGTCACCGGCGGACGCCCGCTCTACCTCAGCCGGATCGACGTCCACTCGGCCGTCGTCACCACGGCACTGCTGGACATGGCGCCGGGCGTACGCGGGGCGGCCGGCTTCGAGGACGGCGAACCGCTGACCCGCGACGCCCATCACGCCGTACGCGCCGCCGCGTTCGCAGCCGTGACGCCGGAGCAGCGCACCGAGGCCCAGCGCGCCGCGCTGAAGCACGCGGCCTCGCTGGGCATCGGCTCCGTCCACGAGTGCGCGGGCCCGGAGATCTCCTCCGAGGACGACTTCACCAGGCTGCTGCGGCTCGCCGCGGAGGAGGCCGGGCCCCGGGTCGTCGGCTACTGGGCCGAACACGGGGAGGAGGGCGTGGCGAAGGCCCGGGCGCTGGGCGCGGTCGGCGCCGCGGGCGACCTCTTCGTGGACGGCGCCCTCGGCTCGCACACGGCCTGCCTCCACCAGCCGTACACCGACGCCGAACACACCGGCACCGCCTACCTGGACACCGTCGCCGTCGCCGCCCATGTGGTGGCATGCACCGAGGCGGGCCTCCAGGCGGGCTTCCACGCCATCGGGGACGCCGCCGTGACCTCCGTGGTCGACGGAGTCCGCGCCGCCGCCGAGAAGGTCGGCCTGGCCCGCGTACGCGCCGCCCGGCACCGCGTCGAACACGCCGAGATGCTCAGCCCGGAGACGATCGCCGCCTTCGCCGAACTCGGCCTCACCGCCTCCGTCCAGCCGGCCTTCGACGCGCTGTGGGGCGGCGAGGACGGCATGTACGTCGAGCGCCTCGGCGCCGAGCGCGCCCGGACGCTCAACCCGTTCGCGGCCCTGCTGCGGGCCGGGGTGCCGCTGGCCTTCGGCTCCGACAGCCCCGTCACACCGCTCGACCCGTGGGGCACCGTCCGCGCCGCGGCCTTCCACCGCACCCCGGAGCACCGGGTGTCCGTGCGCGCCGCGTTCACGGCGCATACGCGGGGCGGCTGGCGGGCGGTCGGACGCGACGACGCGGGGCTCCTGGTACCCGGCGCGCCCGCCGACTACGCCGTGTGGCGCACCGACGAGCTCATCGTCCAGGCCCCCGACGACCGGGTCGCCCGCTGGTCGACCGACCCGCGCTCCGGCACGCCCGGACTGCCCGACCTCACGCCCGGCGCGCGACTGCCCGTCTGTCTGCGAACGGTCGTGGGCGGACGGACGGTATTCGTACGGCCGGACGAGTGATGTCCCGGGGTGGCGCGGCGTCGATCATGGCCCGGCGCGCCGTCGCGCGACCTGCGTATCCTCCGCGCTGACCAGGGGTTTGACGGAAAACCCCCAGGTCACACGGCTGTTGACAGCGAGCAGCAGGTGGCCGGTAGGTTCGGCCGGGTCCACCACCGGACGTCCGACCGGTGAACTTCCGCGCAGTCGCCGCAGCGCAGTTGGGTCAGGGGTGGTGTGCCGCACCGGTACACCACCACTGGGAGCCAGGCCCAGCGCCCGCGCCACGGGGCGAGGGAACGTTCCGGCTCGGATGGTGTGACCCGGGTGGGGCCCGGACGCTCAGTAGACAACGGCTTTCGGTCGACCCGCAGCCAGCGGGTCCCAGGTCGGCCCGAAGGGCGCCGGGCCCCGATCCGCAGTCCTGTCCCCCTCCGGGAACTTTCACCTCGATGCCTCACCTGCCTGAAGAGCGACGCTCGCTATGGTGGAGCCCCTCGCACGGAAGTCTTAAGGGGAAGCTGTGAACGACGGCGGTGGGCGACAGTTCGGTCCGCTCGGCACGACCTTGGTGATCATCCCGACCTTCAACGAGGCGGAGAACATCAAGGCGATCGTCGGCCGCGTGCGGGCCTCCGTGCCCGCGGCACACGTTCTGATCGCCGACGACAACAGCCCCGACGGCACCGGCAAACTCGCCGACGAACTGACCGTCGAGGACGACCAGGTCCACGTGCTGCACCGCAAGGGCAAGGAAGGCCTCGGCGCCGCCTACCTCGCGGGCTTCCGCTGGGGTCTGGAGCACGGCTACGGCGTCCTGGTCGAGATGGACGCCGACGGCTCGCACCAGCCAGAGGAACTGCCCCGGCTGCTCACCGCGCTCAAGGGGGCCGACCTCGTGCTCGGGTCCCGCTGGGTGCCGGGCGGGCGTGTCGTCAACTGGCCCAAGTCCCGTGAGTTCATCTCGCGCGGCGGCAGCCTGTACTCGCGCGTCATGCTCGACGTGCCGATCCGCGACGTCACCGGTGGCTACCGTGCCTTCCGCCGCGAGACCCTGGAGGGCCTCGGCCTCGGCGAGGTCTCCTCGCAGGGCTACTGCTTCCAGGTCGACCTGGCGCGCCGGGCCGTCAAGGCCGGCTATCACGTGGTCGAGGTGCCCATTACCTTCGTCGAGCGCGAGCTGGGCGACTCCAAGATGAGCCGCGACATCCTGGTGGAGGCCCTGTGGAGGGTGACCACGTGGGGGGTCGGGGAGCGGGCGGATCGGATTCGTGGGCGGCGGAAGGGCTGAGGTCCTGTAGTCCTGAGGCCCGGTTTGTTGTGGGATTCCGGTTCGTTGTGTGGTCCGGCTGTCCGGACAGCCGGCTTGGTTTCACAGGTCGTGCTGACCTCGCGTTTATCCCGTACTGAGCTGTGCCCAGGCACACTGGACGCATGACGACTGGCGCTTCGACTCCGCCCCACCCCGCACGGCCCCGGCGCTCCGGCCCGCTCCGGTACCTGCCGCTCGGCATCGCCGCATGGCTGGTGCTGGAGATCTGGCTGCTGATCGTGGTGGCGGGTGCCACGAGCGGCTTCACCGTCTTCCTGCTGCTGGTCGCCGGATTCGTCCTCGGCTCCGTGGTCATCAAGCGGGCCGGCCGCCGCGCCTTCCGCGCCCTGAGCGAGACGCTGCAGCAACAGCAGAGCGGGGCGTTGCCGCAGGGCGGTACGAATTCCGAGGGCAACGGTCTGATGATGCTGGGCGGGCTGCTGCTGATGCTGCCGGGGCTGATCTCCGATGCGCTCGGGCTGCTTCTGCTGGTTCCGCCGGTTCAGAAGGGGCTTAGTCGGTATGCGGAGCGGACGTTCGAGCGGAAGATGCGGGAGGCCGGTGCTGGGACGCTCGGGGGTGCCTTTCAGCAGGCGCGTATCCATCGGCCCGACGGGAAGGTCGTTCCGGGCGAGGTCATCCGCGACGACGCGTCCCGGGACCGCCGTCAGGAAGACTCGGGCCCGAGGCCCCCGCTGAACGGCTGACGCCGAGGGTTTTTTCCTCGCCCCCGCCGCCCCTACCCATTCCCGTCCCTTTTCAGGGGCTCCGCCCCCGAACCCCCGCTCCTCAAACGCCGGAGGGGCTGAGATACCTCAGGGGCGCGGGGAACTGCGCAGTCTTTTAGGGGCGCGGGGAACTGCGCAATCAGCCATAGCGAGCCCGCACCAAAAAACCAACCCGCACCCAAAGCCGCCCAGAACCCGCACCCAAAAGCCACCCAAACGCACAAAACCGCAGGCACCGTACCCGAAGGTACGGCACCCGCGGTTGGGTGCGTGCGTTGTATGCCGCCCAACCCCCGGAGGGGTTACGCGGACTTGCGGCTGTCCCGAGGGTGGACCGCGATGTTCATGGCTCCGGAGCGAAGTACAGCCAAGCGCTCTTCGAGGACCTCTTCGAGTTCCTCTCGCGTGCGCCGCTCCATCAGCATGTCCCAATGCGTGCGCGCGGGCTTGGCCTTCTTTTCCTCAGGGCCGTCGCCGTCCACCAGGAGTGCCTGGGCCCCGCAGACCTTGCACTCCCACTCCGGCGGGATCTCCGCCTCCACCGAGAAGGGCATCTCGAATCGATGGCCCTTCTCGCATGCGTACTCCACGGCCTGGCGCGGGGCCAGGTCGATGCCGCGGTCCGTCTCGTAGCTGGTCACCACGAGGCGCGTGCCGCGAAGAGCTCGCTCACTCATGAATCGTGCCTCCCGGGCTTGTCGCCCACAGGACAGGTGTCGCTGTCGTCGTCATCCGGTCAACGTCCGGTCGGCGGTAAAGATTCCCGTTCCGGGTCATGCGTCGCCGTCGTAGCCGCCCCTTGTTGTACCCACCTGCGCCCGGTTTGTCACATCTGAGGGCAGATGTCACCCAGCGTTTCGGTATCTTTGACGCGCAGTAACGGTACGCCTGGCAGGCCAAACGCGTACACTACCGGCCTTTGGCCTCCGGCGCTAAATCCTGTCCGGAACGGGGTTGCCCGCGTCGCGTACCGCCTGGGCTACCGGAACCCTCGCGAGCAGCAGAAATCCCACCACGAAGAAGGCCACGAGCGAGATGATCGCGTCCCGATAACTTCCCGTTAGCTGGTAGGTCAGACCGAACAGAAGCGGGCCGAGCCAGCTCATCCCGCGGTCGCTCATCTCGTACGCCGAGAAGTACTCGGCCTCCTTGCCGGGCGGCACCAGATGCGAGAACAGGGACCGGGACAGCGCCTGGCTGCCGCCCAGGACGAGCCCGATGCCGGCGGCGAGGACGAAGAACCAGACGGGCGCGCCGGCGGGCAGGAAGTAACCCGCGCCCAGCGTCACGGTCCAGGCGACCAGTGAACCGAGGATGGTCCGTTTGGCGCCGTACGTCCGGGCGAGTCGCCCCATCCCGAGCGCCCCGGCCACCGCGAGCAGCTGGACCAGCAGCACGGCGACGATCAGCGTCGACTGGTCGAGGCCCAGTTCCTCGGATCCGTACACGGATGCCTGCGAGATGACCGTCTGGATGCCGTCGTTGTAGACCAGATAGGCGAGTAGAAAGGCGAGTGTCAGCGGCTGGCGACGCAGGTCCCGCACGGTGGCCGCCAGCTGCCGCCATCCGTGTGTGGACGTACCCGAGGAGGACGTCGTGCGGCGGTCGCGCAGCCGTTTGAGCGGTACGAGCGTGAAGGCGCCCCACCAGATGCCCGCCGAGGCCAGACAGATGCGGACCGCCGTCGTCTCCGATACGCCGAAGGTGTCGTGGGCCGTGTAGAGGATCAGGTTCGCGACCAGGACCAGGGAGCCCGCCGCGTAGCCGAAGGCCCAGCCTCGCGACGAGACGGCGTCTCGCTCCTCGGGCGGGGCGATCTGGGGGAGGTAGGAGTTGTAGAGCACCATCGAGACGGCCAGTGAGGCGTTGGCCACAATCAGCAGGAGGCCGCCGAGCAGATAGCGGTCGCCGTCCAGGAAGAACATGCCCGCGGTGGCCGCTGCACCCAGGTAGGCGGCGACCGCGAGGAGCGGCTTCTTGCGGCCCGTACGGTCGGCCGCCGCACCCGCCAGCGGCATCACGAAGATCGACAGGATGACGGACGCCGACACGCAGTACGCGAAGAAGGAGCCGGCGCGCAGGGGGATCCCCAGGGGGTGCACGAACCCGTCCGCGTCCGCCGCCGCCTTGGCGACCGATGTCAGATAGGGGCCGAGGAAGACGGTGAGCACGCTCGTCGAGTAGACGGAGCAGGCCCAGTCGTAGACGTACCAGCCGCGTTGTTCGCGCCGCCGTTCCGCGGCCTCGTCGGCCGCTTGTTCCCGCACGGTGTCGGTGCCCACCCGTGCCCTCACTTCCCCGTCGCAGTCCCCGTACGCGGACGCCGCGCGGGGCGCCGGGCCGTCAGACCCAGGTGCCGCGGTCCTCCAGGAACCCGCGCAGCGTCTCGATGTGATCGGTCATGATGCCATCGACGCCCAGGTCCAGGAGCCGGTGCATCCGTGCGGCTTCGTTGACCGTCCAGACGTGGACCTGCAGCCCGCGCGCGTGGGCCGCGCGCACGAACCGGTGATCGACCACGGGGATGCCCGACTGGGACTCGGGCACCTGGGCGCAGACCGCCGAGCGGCGCAGCGGGGCCGGGATCCCCCACGACCGCAGACGCAGTCCGAGGACGCCCCGGGTGCCGTACGAGGTGGCCAGGCGCGGACCGGCCAGGCGCTGCGCGCGGGCGACCCGCGCCTCGGAGAAGGAGCCGACGCAGACGCGGTCCCAGGAGCCGGTGCGGCGGATCAGGTCGAGCAGGGGGTGTAGGGCGGGCTCCGCCTTGATGTCGACGTTCCAGCGGACGTCGGGGAAGGTCTCCAGCAGGTCCTCGAAGAGGGGGACCGGTTCCGAACCCGCCACGCGCGCGTGGCTCACGTCTTCCCAGGGGAGGTCCGCTATCCGGCCCGCCCCGTCGGTCACCCGGTCCAGCGTCGAGTCGTGGAAGGCGACGAGTTTTCCGTCCGCCGTGGCGTGTACATCGGTCTCGATGTATCGGTAGCCGGCCTCGACAGCGCGCTGGAACTGGGCCGCGGTGTTCTCCAGACCGTCCGCGGCCCCGCCCCGGTGGGCGAAGGCGATCGGGCCGGGATGGTCGAGGTAGGGGTGGCGTATACGGGTGCTCACCCGCGCAGTATCGCCTGCTCCGGTTGCCCGGCGGCAACGACCGTGCTGCCGCCCGATGATGCCGAGGGGACGGCGAACACGCGCAGGAAGAGCTGGGCCAGCGGGCCGATGGCCAATGCGTACAACACCGTGCCCACGCCGACCGTGCCGCCGAGCACGAAGCCCGTCGCCACCACCGCCACCTCGATCGCCGTACGCATCAGACGGATCGAGCGGCCGGTCCGCTCGTGGAGCCCCGTCATCAGGCCGTCGCGCGGGCCCGGGCCGAAACGGGCCGCTATGTAGAGGCCGGTCGCCACGCCGTTCACGAGGATGCCCACCACCAGCAGGGGGATCCGGATTCCGAGGGCGTGCGCGTCCGGGACCAGGGCGAGCGTGCCGTCCATGGCGATGCCGACCACGAAGACGTTGGAGACCGTGCCGAGGCCCGGGCGCTGGCGCATCGGGATCCACAGGAGCAGCACCACGGCGCCCACGATGATCGACACGACGCCGATCGTCAGCCCGGTGAGCTCGGCGAGGCCCTGGTGCAGGACGCCCCACGGCTCCAGGCCAAGACCCGCCTCCACGAGCAGGGCCGAACTCGCTCCGTACAGGGCCAGGCCCACGTACAGCTGGAGCAGTCGGCGCGTGAGGCGCCGCCCCGACGGCGGGCTCGGCGGCGCGCTCGATGCCGGGCTTGACGGCGGACCTGACGGCCGGTCCGGCGGCGGAGTGGACAAGATGTGCCCCCTGGTGGTGACAGTGGCCTGACTCGTGACACTCTGTGGCTTGAGAAGAAACCTCTTCCATGGCCAATTCGGGGAAGGTGGACTGGAAATCATGGCGCAGTGGACCTCGGCGGTGGGTGCCGCTCAGCTTGCGCGGCTGCTCAACTCCCAGCAGGAGCGCCCGGCGGGCCCCGGCACCCGTCGCCCGCCCGCCTATCGCGCCCTCGCCGACGGCGTGCGTCTGCTCGTCCTCGAAGGGCGCGTCCCGGTCGCCGCGCGGCTGCCCGCCGAGCGCGAACTGGCCCTCTCCCTCTCCGTGAGCCGCACCACTGTGGCAGCCGCCTACGAGGCGCTGCGCGCCGAAGGGTTCCTGGAGTCCCGCAGGGGCGCGGGCAGCTGGACGGCCGTACCGGCAGGGAACCCGCTGCCCGCGCGCGGCCTGGAACCGCTGCCGCCCGAGGCCCTCGGCTCCATGATCGACCTGGGCTGCGCGGCCCTGCCCGCCCCCGAGCCGTGGCTCACCCGTGCCGTCCAGGGCGCCCTTGAGGAACTCCCGCCGTACGCCCACACGCACGGCGACTATCCGGCGGGGCTGCCCGCGCTGCGCGAGATGCTGGCCGAGCGGTACACCGCGCGCGGCATTCCGACCATGCCCGAGCAGATCATGGTGACCACCGGGGCCATGGGTGCCATCGACGCCATCTGCCACCTCTTCGCGGGGCGCGGAGAGCGCATCGCCGTCGAGTCGCCCTCGTACGCCAACATCCTCCAGCTGATGCGCGAGGCCGGGGCCCGGCTCGTGCCCGTCGCCATGGCCGAGGGGCTCGCGGGCTGGGACATGGACCGCTGGCGGCAGGTGCTGCGCGACGCCGCGCCCCGGCTCGCCTATGTCGTCGCGGACTTCCACAACCCGACCGGCGCGCTCGCCGACGAGGACCAGCGGCGGAAGCTCGTCGACGCGGCCCGCTCCGCAGGCACGGTGCTCATCGTGGACGAGACCATGAGCGAGCTCCATCTGGACGAGGGCCTCGAAATGCCGCGCCCGGTCTGCGGGTTCGACCCGGCCGGGTCCACGGTCATCACCGTCGGCTCCGCCAGCAAGGCGTTCTGGGCGGGCATGCGGATCGGCTGGGTCCGGGCCGCTCCCGACGTGATCCGCAGCCTGGTCGCGGCCCGTGCGTACGCCGACCTCGGCACCCCCGTCCTGGAGCAGCTCGCCGTGAACTGGCTGCTCAGCACCGGTGGCTGGGAGCAGGCCGTGGACATCCGGCGCACCCAGGCCCGCGAGAACCGCGACGCGCTCGTGACGGCCCTGCGCCGGGAACTGCCCGGCTGGGAGTACGACGTGCCGCGCGGCGGGCTCACCCTGTGGGTGCGTACGGGCGGTCTGTCCGGGTCACGGCTGGCCGAGGTCGGCGAGCGGGTGGGTGTGCGCGTCCCGTCCGGGCCCCGCTTCGGGGTCGACGGGGCCTTCGAGGGCTATGTGCGGCTGCCGTTCACCGTCGGCGGCGCGGTGGCCGACGAGGCGGCGACGCGTCTGGCCGCGGCTGCCCGGCTGGTGGAGTCGGGGGCGAACGGCGGAACGGAGTCGCCACGCACGTTCGTGGCGTGACGCTTCCGGTCCGGTTTGGGTGAAGACGCCTCCCGAGCCCTGCGCTCCGGCGAAGGCCGCCGCACTCCGGGCCATTGCCACCCGGCCGGTGGCGAGGGGATTGGACAGAGGGAGGGCGCCGCGCATCCTCGTGCGCGACGCCCTCCCTCCCTCCGCCCGCTCAGCCCTCCGCCGGGACGCCCAACGCACCCGGTGCCGTGAAGCGCACGGGGCTTTCCGGCGCCGCGTCCGCGAGGTCCGCCGGTGCCGGGCCCGTCGGCTCGGCGTCCGCCGGAGTCGTGCGCGCCGGCAGCAGACCGACCACCGCCCGACGGTGGGCCTCGCTCGTCGCCTCGTCGTACGGGTCCGGGGTCGCCGGGACCTGGAGGCGGTGGACCGGGCCGGACCCCAGCCGGGCGTAGCCGCGGCCGGGCGGCACGTCGGGCGTCGGAGTCGTGGGCGGGGGAGACCCGAGCACCGCTTCGAGCTGGCCCGTGGACGCGGGGCCGAGCACGACACGCGCGCGCGTGTGCCCTCGTACCGCCTCGCTGAGTGAGTCCAGGGCGTCGAACTGCTCGGCCACCACCACCGTCACACCGGCCGCGCGGCCGTGGCGCAGCGGCACCTGGAGGAGGGACTGCGGATCCTGGCGGCCGTCGGCCGCCGCGAGATGGCCGAGGACCGTCGGACGGTCGAGGAGGAGCCAGAGCGGACGCCTGGTGTCCTCCGGCGGGGTGTGGCCCGCCTGCCGGGCGCGGTTCGCGGCGATGAGCCGGCGCTCCGTCTCGTGCGCCGCCCACTCCAGGCTCGCCAGCGCGCCCGCCAGGCCGCACTCGATGCCCAGGACGCCGTCACGGCCGGTCAGACACGCGAACTCGCCGCTGCCGCCGCCCTCGACGATCAGTACGTCGCCGTGCTGGAGGGCCTGCAGCGCCATGGAGCGCAGAAGAGTGGTCGTGCCGCTGCCCGGTCCGCCGACCGCGAGGAGATGCGGCTCGGTCGAGCGCGCGCCGGTGCGCCAGACGACCGGTGGGGCGTCCCGCCGCTCCTCGCCGAAGGTGAGCGGAAGCGTGCGCTGGACCCCGGCCGGGTCGGTGAAGCCGAGGACGGTCTCGCCCGGAGCCGTGACGAAGCGCTGGGCGGCGACATCGGTGGGAAGCGGCGGCAGCACCGTGACCGTGAGCTGGTTGCCCTCCTCGTCCCACGCGAAGTGGTACTCGCGCCCGCGGCCCGACTTGGTGTGCAGCAGCTGCTCGATACGGGCACGCGCGTCCGCCTCCCCGTCGGTGAAGTACGCGGGGTAGTGGAGCGAGAGATGCGAGACACGGCCGGTGTCGTCGAACTCGTACGAGGCGAAGGCCTTGTCCCACTCGCCGCCGTGGGCGTAGAGCGGGGCCGGGTCCTCGGGGACCGAGAAGTAGGGGACGAGTGCTTCGTAGAGCGATTCGAGGCGCTTGGCCTGCGCCTCGTCGGGTCCGATCGGTCCGGACGGGGTGCGGTCCCGGCCGTGCCAAGCCGATGCACCCATCAGGGTGACGATGGCGAGCAGCGGCCCGTACGGGACGAGGGCCACGACCAGGACGACCGAAGCCACCAGGAACAGCAGTGGACCGCGCCGGTCCTTTGGGGTGTCCGCCCACTTGCGCCGTCCGGCGGCTGCCAGCCGGCGCAGTCCACGGGTGACCGTGATCAGTGGGTGAAGGACGTCGGTGGCGCTGTCGGCGGCCGTCCGGGCCAGGTCCCGGCTGCGGGCGATCTGCGCGCTGCCGGTACTCAGAATGCGGGGAAGAGGGCGCCGGGCCACTGCTGTCTCCTGGAGGTGCGTGCGAACGGGATGGGCGTCAGAACTTGATCCCGCCGAGCAGCCCGGCCAGGCTCGCGCCGCCTGCCGTGATGCTCGGAGCGATGGCCGTGCCCGCGAGGTAGAAACCGAAGAGGGCGCAGACCAGCGCGTGCGAGGCCTTGAGTCCGTCCTTGCGGAAGAAGAGGAAGACGATGATGCCGAGCAGCACCACACCTGAGATGGACAGGATCATGAGAGTTCTCCTGGTCGATGGGGACAGTCACCATGAGTACTTCCAGGCTCACAGGATGTATCCATACGATAAAAGGTGCAACAGAGTGAAATTCCGTTTATTTCACCCTGATGGCCCTGCCTGACAGGGCCTCCAGGGCGGCCGCTCGACGGTTTGCCGGATTCGTGGTGATCTTTGCCTCGGCCGGTCCCGGTCATGTGCCCGCGAAGCCAGTACGCTGGCGATTCACTCGTACGGCCGCACCGCTGACGGCCGCACGTTCCCGCAGTCCCGTTCCTTGTCGCATGTGTTGTCGCATGTGTTGTCGCAGTGAGAGGCGGTCCCGCCGATGAGTGAAGCCCCCGACCCCGAGGTCGTGGAGCTGGCGACCAAGATCTTCGATCTGGCCCGGCAGGGGCAGACCGAGGCGCTGGTGGCGTATGTGGACGCGGGCGTTCCGGCCAATCTCACCAACGACCGCGGCGACTCGCTCGTGATGCTCGCCGCCTACCACGGTCACGCCGACGCCGTCAGCGCCCTCCTGGAGCGCGGCGCGGAGGCCGACCGCATCAACGACCGAGGTCAGACTCCGCTCGCCGGAGCCGTGTTCAAGGGCGAGGACGCCGTGATCCGGGTCCTCCTCGACGCGGGCGCGGACCCCTCCGCGGGCACGCCCTCCGCCGTCGACACGGCTCGAATGTTCGCCAAGGCCGAATTGCTCGAACTGTTCGGCGTGCACTGAACAAAACGCCTTGACCAGGCGAAACAGCAATTTTGGGGGAGGCGGAACGGGGCCGCCGGAAATGCGGTCGCGGCAGCGAGAACCGCTGGGTCATCATGACGTCGTGATTCACGTACGCGATGGCTGGGCAGGTGTTGCCGCACCGCGCGGACCGTGATGCGGCCCGCACGGGCCACCGACGAGAGGCAGAGGAAGATGGTCTACAGCAAGCAGGAAACGGCGGGCGCCCCGACGTGTTGTCACGCGGCCAGGTAAAGCAGGATCCCCGGTTGCGTCGACGCTTGATGTGAGGCTGTTTCCCATGTTCGATCCGGTCATAGCGCCCAGCGGTACGCTGCTCGGCCTGCTCCAGAGGGGCCGCGGCGACGGCACGCTGCACGCGCTCACCGCCCCGCGGGCCGAAGCGCTCGCGGCACTGAACCACTGTGTGCTGCGCGACCCCCGCCACGACTGGCAGGTGGAGAACCGCTCCCTCTACTACGCCCGTCTCTTCCTCGACCTGAGCGGCGAGCTCGACGAGATCGAGGCGCACCTCTTCGACGCGGACGACGTCCTCGACACCGAGGAGTCACGCACGGGCCTCGCGCTGGCCGTCCTCGGCCACCTCGCCTCGTACGGCAGGCGGGACGCGCTCGAACTGCTCCGGCGGTACGCCGCCTGCGGCGCCAACTGGGCCTGGGCCCTCGACGAACTGGCGCTGCGCGACGACGACGCCGGACTGCGCGCCCTCGCGGCCCCCGTCCTCGCCCGGTTCCCCGCCGATCCCGAGGGCGAGGCCGAACTGGCGGTCGTCGTACGGGACTCCTTCGAACCCCGGCCCTGGCGCCTGTGGGCCGACGATCCCCGCGAATCCATCGGCACGCGTGTGCGTGCCGCCCAGGAAGCGGGCTCCTTCGACCGATGGCAACGCCAGATGCGACCGTCCGGGCCCCGCCCGGGGTGGAGCGTGCGGGCCGTCTTCGAGTGGGCCCAGCAAGGCATCGAACGCGGAGCGGCCCTCCATGTGCCGGCCGCGCGATGCCTCACGGCCGTCGCCGGACCCGAGGACCGCCCCGAGATCATCGAGGCCGCCCGCACCGGGGACGACGGCGCGCGCTGCACGGCCCTGCGCTATCTCGCCGACAGCCAGGACTCCGACGTACTGGATCTCATCGAGGCCGCCCAGGCCTCCGCCTCACGGCTCGTGGTGGACGCCGCCGTGGACGCCTTCGAACGGATGCGGTCCATCGCCGCCGTGGAGCGGGCGCGCGGCTGGGTCCACCGGCCCGACGCCCTCGGAGAGGCCGCCGGGCGCGTCCTCGCCTGCCGGGGCGGCGCATCGGACCGCGAGCTCGTCCTCGGCGCCCTGCGCGAGGCCGTCCGGGGCGACGGGCCCGACGCCTCCACCCTGTGGACCCTCGTCGACGGCGCCGGACGGCTGGGCATCGCCAACGCGGCCCCTGTGCTGCGGCATGTCTACCGGGAGACCGCCTCGTCCCATCTGCGCGGGCGCGCGGCCCGTGCGCTGGCCGCCACCGATCCCTCGTTCCCCGCCGGATTCGCCGTCGAGTGCCTCTGGGACTGCGAGGAGTCCACCCGTGAGGTGGCCGCGCGGCACGCCGAGACCGGTGACGCCCGTGTGGTCGACCAGCTCCGGCGGCTCGCCGCCGATCCGGCCGAGGAGGCCGAGGTACAGACCGCGGTACGCAGCCGCATCGGACCGGACGCGTCCGCCGTGTGAGGCACCCGAGCGGGACAGCGCGAGAACCGGCGTGTGAGACCGGCGCGAGACCGGCGTGTGAGTGTTCCGTCGTCGGCCCGTATCCCGTTGGTACGGGCCCGGACGCCGGAGCGTGACCGGTCCGTGATGCGGGGGCATGCGGAGCGCAACGCTCACGGGACGTTCCTCATCCGGAAAGATCCACGTTGACGCGTCCACGTCCGGCCCGACGACAACACGGGTATGCGTGTCGTCATCGTGACCGAATCCTTTCCCCCCGATGTGAACGGCGTGGCCCACTGCGCGCTCCAGACCGCCCGACACCTCGTCGAGCGCGGTCACGCCCCCATCGTCGTCGCCCCGGCCACCGCGGCCGGGAACGGGCCCGACGCCCACGCGCCGTGCCCCGTCGTCCGAGTCCCCTCCCTACCGCTCCCCGGCTACCCCCAGGTCCGCGTCGCCCTCCCCAGCCGACGCGTCGCCGCCGCGATCACCGAACACCGCGCCGACATCGTCCACCTGGCCAGCCCCTTCGTCCTCGGCGTCCGTGGCATGACGGCCGCCGCCCGGCTCGGCATCCCCGCCGTGGCCGTCTACCAGACCGACCTCGCCGGCTACGCCCGCACCTATGTGCACGCGGGCGAGGCCGCCGCCTGGCGCCGTATCCGCTCCGTCCACGCCGCCGCCGACATCACCCTCGCCCCGTCCACCCCGGCCCTGCACGACCTGGAGGCACATGGTGTGCCCCGGGTACGGCTGTGGCAGCGCGGCGTGGACACCGTCCGTTTCCGGCCGGAACACCGGGACGACACACTCCGCCGTGAACTCGCCCCGAACGGCGAGCTGATCGTCGGATACGTGGGCCGTCTCGCCCCCGAGAAGCAGGTCGAACTCCTCGCCGGAGCCTGCGGCCTGAAGGGCGTACGGGTGGTCGTCGTCGGCGACGGACCGAGTCAGCCGAGCCTGACGCAGGCCCTGCCCGGCGCCGTCTTCCTGGGCCGTCGCACCGGCGACGAACTCGCCCGGATCTTCGCCTCGTTGGACGTCTTCGTGCACACCGGACCGTTCGAGACCTTCTGCCAGACCGTCCAGGAGGCGATGGCGAGCGGCGTCCCGGTCGTCGCCCCCGCCGCGGGCGGACCGCTCGACCTGGTGGCGCACGGGCGGACGGGACTGCTCGTCCCGCCGCGCGACGAGGCCGCCGTGCGCGACGCGGTGTGGTCGCTCGCCGCCGATCCCGAGCTGCGGGCCGCGTACGGTGCCGAGGCGCGGCGGACCGTCGAGGGCCGCACCTGGGCGGCCGTCGGCGACCAGCTCATCGGGCACTACACCGACGTACTCGCAGGACGGGCGGTGGTCGCGGCATGAGCGGGCCCCTGCGGATCGTCCGGCTCGCCAACTTCGTCGCCCCCTCCTCGGGCGGCCTGCGGACCGCGCTGCGCGAACTGGGCGCCGGATACCTGGCGGCCGGGCACGAGCCCGTACTGATCGTGCCCGGCGAGCGCGCCTCGGACCGCCGGACCGAACAGGGGAGGGTCATCACGCTGCCGGGCCCGCTGCTGCCCGGCACCGGCGGCTACCGCGTCCTCACCGACAAGCGGCGTGTCGCCGGCCTCCTGGAGGCGCTGGCGCCCGACCGCCTGGAGGTGTCCGACCGTACGACGCTGCGCTGGACCGGCGTCTGGGCGCGGCGCGCCCGGGTGCCCGCCGTGATGGTCTCCCACGAGACCGCCGACGGCGTACTGCGTACCTGGGGCCTCTCCGAGGGCATGGCCCGACGGACCTCCGACGCCCTCAACATCCGTACCGCCCACCACTACTCACGGATCGTGTGCACCACCGAGTTCGCGGAGCGCGAGTTCGTCCGCATCGGCGCCCGCAATGTCGTACGCGCCCCGCTGGGCGTCGACCTGGAGGGCAGGCACCCCGCGCTGCGGGACCCGGGGCTGCGGGCCCGGCACGCGCGCGAGGACCAGGTCCTGCTCGTGATGTGCTCCCGGCTGTCCGTCGAGAAGCGCCCCGGCACGGCGCTCGAAGCCCTGGAGGCGATGCTGCGCCGCGGGCGGCGCGCGGTACTCGTGGTGGCAGGTGACGGGCCGCTGCGGGCCCGCCTCGAACAGCGGGCGCGCGAACGGCGGCTGCCGGTCACCTTCCTGGGACACGTCGGCGACCGCGCGCTCCTGAGCTCTCTCCAGGCGTCCGCGGACGTGTGCCTCGCCCCCGGACCCGCCGAGACCTTCGGACTCGCCGCCCTGGAGGCGATGGCCTGCGGCACGCCTGTCGTCGCCAGTGCCTCCTCCGCGCTCTCGGAGGTCGTCGGCTCCGCCGGAGCCACCGCCGCGGACAACGGAGAGGCCTTCGCGGACGAGATACGGATGCTCCTGGACCGCCCGGAGAGCGAGCGGCGGGAGGCGGCACGCGCGCGTGCCGCCTGTTTCGGGTGGCCGGCCGCCGTCGAGGCGTTCCTCACCGCCCATGACGCCGAGGTCCGCGTGGGGCGGCCCGAGGCACCCGCCGCGGCCCCCACAGGGGAACGGGCTCGGGAGGGCGTCGCATGAGACCCCTGCGGTTCGTGGCGCTCGGTGACTCCCTCACCGAAGGGGTGGGTGATCCCGTGGGCGAGGAGTGGCGCGGCTGGGCCGCGCTGCTCGCCGCCGGGCTCGCACCGGCCGACGCGCCCGTGGAGTTCGTCAACCTCGCGGTCAGCGGCGCCCAGACGCGTGACGTCCTGGAACGCCAGACCCCGGCCGCGCTGGCCGAGCGGCCGGACGTCGCCTCGGTCGTCATCGGCGTCAACGACACCCTGCGGTGCACCTTCGACATCCACGCCGTGGCCGAACGGCTCGACGAGGTGTACGCGGCGTTCACCGGGCAGGGCGCGATCCTGCTCACCGCCTGTCTGCCCGACCCCGGTGCGATGCTGGGGCTGCCCGGGGCGCTGGCCCGCCCGCTGGCACGGCGTCAGCGGGCCGTGAACGCGGTCGTGCACGCGCTGTCCGAGCGGTACGGAGCGGTGCACCTGCATGCCGCGGAGGGCGACTGGGTCACCGACCGGGCCATGTGGAGCTCGGACCGGCTGCACCCGGGGGAGCGGGGGCATCGGCAGCTCGCGCTCCACTTCCACGCGCTGCTCGCCGAGGCGGGCACCGCCACGGGGGTCGCGCCTTCCGCCGAGCCCGAGTTCCCCGAGCCCACGCGGTCGGCCAGCCTGTGGTGGCTGGCCACCGCCGGGACCGGGTGGGTGGCTCGGCGCTGCACGGATCTGTTGCCCCAACTCATCAGTCTGGCCGCGTCCGAGGTCCGTCATCGGGCGCGGGGGACGAGCGCGCGGCTCGATCTCAGTGCGTCCCATGCGGTGGCGGCGGCGTTGGCCGCGTTGTCCGTGAGCGGGGAGCAGCCGGACGTCGCGTAGCGCTCCGCGGGTGGGCCGGACTATTGGGTGCGGGTCCGTTGTGGCTTGGCGCGCCCACGCGGCGGAGCCGCACAATGTCACAGCCCCGCGCCCCTGAAGGGGCGCCCCCAACAACTGGCCTGCGCCCTCGTCAGCGGCGGCCCACCACCACGAACCGCACCGGCGTGCCCGGGACCGCCTGGGCCGTGGAGGGGAGGTCGTCGGGGCGGACGACCGCGATCACCGGGTAGCCGCCGGTGGTCGGGTGGTCGGCGAGGAAGACCACGGGGAGGCCGTCCGGGGGGACCTGGATGGCGCCGAGGACCATTCCCTCGCTGGGGAGTTCACCGGGTCGGGCCCGCTCCAGGGCCGGACCCTCCGTGCGGAGGCCGATGCGGTTGCTCGCCGAGGAGACCCGGTAGGGGTGCGTGGTGAGGGTACGGATCGCCGCGGTCGTGAACCAGTCGTCGCGTGGGCCGAGCGTCACCCGCAGGACGAGCTCTGCGGGAGGTTGCGGCTGCGGGACGACGTCCACGCGCGCGTGGGGGGCCATCGGCGTCCCCAGGGGGAGGACCATTCCGTCCGTGAGGGGCGGCGGGCCCAGGCCGGACAGCAGGTCCGTCGACCGGCTGCCGAGCACCGTTTCGACGGTCACTCCGCCCGACACGCCCACGTAACTGCGTACTCCGGAGACCGCGGTTCCCACGGAGAGCAGTGCCCCGGCGGGCACGCGCACCGGCGCTCCCCAGGCGGCCGGGCGTCCGTCCACGGTGACCGGGCACGGGGCGCCTGCCACGGCAACGGTGACGGTCGAACGCGGCCGTACGTCGCAGCCGTTGAGCGTTGTCTCCAGGAGGGCTGCCTCGGGCGGATTGCCGACGAGCCGGTTGACCAGGGCGGCGGCTGGCGCGTCGAGGGCGCCGGAGCGCGGTACGCCCAGGTGCGCGTGGCCCGGGCGGCCCTGGTCCTGCACGGTGGTCAGCGCCCCGGCCCGTACGACGGCGAGTGCGCGGTCCGTCATCAGGACTCCACCGGGACGAAGCGGACCGGTGTGCCGGGCGACAACAGGGCGGCGGGCACGCGCGCGTGGTCCCACAGGACCGCGTCCGTCGTCCCGATCAGCTGCCAGCCGCCCGGCGACGAGCGCGGGTACACGCCCGTGTACGGGCCCGCGAGGCCCACGGAACCGGCCGGGACCGTCGTACGGGGTGTCGCGTGCCGGGGCACGCCGTAGCGGGCCGGGAGCCCGGTCAGATAGCCGAAGCCCGGGGCGAACCCGCAGAAGGCGACCCGGAATTCGGCCGCCGCGTGGATCCGCGCGACCTCCTGCGGGGACACGTCCCAGTGGTCGGCGACGGCCGCGAGATCCGGGCCGTCGTAGCGGACGGCTATCTCGACCACCTCCTGCGCGCGCGGGGGCGAGGGCGGCAGTTTCGACGTGGTGAGCCGGGCGGCCAGCCCGGCCGGGTCGTCGAGGCCGTCCAGAAGGACCGTACGGGCCGCGGGGACGATCTCGCGGACGGAGAGCGAGCCTTCAGCGCGGCGGCGGAGCAGCTCGGCGTGCAGGGCCTGTGCCTCCTCGTCCGTGGACACCTCGACGAGCAGCGCACGGTCGCCGACCGGCAGTGCCCTCATACGAACGCCTCCACACGGATGCCCGAATCCTCGAGCCGTGCACGGACCAGGCGGGCCAGGTCCACCGCGCCCGGTGTGTCGCCGTGCAGGCACAAGGAGCGGGCCCGAACCGGGATGTCACGCCCGGAGTGGGACGTCACGACACCAGAACGGGCGAGGGCCACCGAGCGTTCCACGACGGCGTTCGGATCGGTGATCACGGCACCGTCCCGGCCGCGCGGCACGAGCGTGCCCTCGTCGGTGTAGGCGCGGTCCGCGAACGCCTCGGTGACGACCGGGAGTCCGGCCTTCCCGGCCACGTCCAGGAGACGCGAGCCGGGCAGGCCGAGCACCGGGAGCGTGGCGTCCGCGAGCATCACGCCCGCCACGACCGCGCCGGCCTGCTCCTCGTCGTGCACGACACGGTTGTAGAGCGCGCCGTGCGGTTTGACGTACGCCACGCGCGCGCCCGCCGCGCGCGTGAAGACCTCCAGGGCGCCTATCTGGTAGGCCACTTCGGACGCCAGCTCGTAGGGCGGCACGTCCATCGCGCGTCGCCCGAAGCCCGCCAGGTCCCGGTAGGAGACCTGGGCGCCGATCCGTACACCGCGCTCGGCCGCCAGGTCGCACACCCGGCGCATGGTGGCCGCGTCCCCGGCGTGGAAGCCGCAGGCCACGTTGGCGCTGGTGACGACGGACAGCAGCTGTTCGTCGTCGGTCAGGTGCCAGCGGCCGAAGCCCTCGCCGAGGTCGGCGTTCAGATCGATCGTGCTCATGGAGTGCGGTTCCTCCGGGTCAGGCGACGCGGTACTGCTCGTCGCGGGCGTCGGTGATGAACATCTGGCCCGGCGCGTGAGTGATCGCGAACGGCGGGCGCGAGGCCATCACGGCGGCCTGCGGCGTCACACCGCAGGCCCAGAACACCGGGATGTCGTCCGGCCCGGCGTCCACCGGATCGCCGAAGTCGGGGCGGGCGAGGTCCTCGATGCCGAGACCGCCCGGATCGCCGCAGTACACCGGGCTGCCGTGCACCGCGGGCAGCAGGCTGGTCTCCCGGATCGCCGTGGCCAGGTGCTCGGGCGGCACCGGCCGCATCGACACCACCATGGGGCCGTGCAGCCGCCCCGCGGGACGGCACTGGCGGCTGGTCACGTACATGGAGACGTTGCGCCCCTGCTCGATGTGGCGCATCGGCACCCCCGCGTCGGACAGCGCCGACTCGAAGGTGAAGCTGCACCCGATGAGGAACGACACCAGGTCGTCGCGCCAGTGGGCCAGCACGTCCGTCGGCTCCTCGATCAACTCGCCGTGCTCCCACACCCGGTAGCCCGGCAGATCGGTCCGCAGATCGGCGTCGGAGGCCAGGACGGTCGTCCAGGAACCGGCGTCGGTGACGTCGAGCACCGGGCAGGGCTTCGGGTTGCGCTGGCAGAACAGCATCATGTCGTACGCCCAGTCGGCCGGCACCGAGATCAGGTTCGCCTGGGTGTGGCCCGCCGAGCAGCCCGCGGTGGACCCCGACACCCCCGAACGGAACCGGGAACGTGCCTCCGCCGGGCTCCACGCGTGCGCGTGGTCCGCGAGAAGGTTCAGGGGGCGGTGTTGCGTACGGTTCACAGGAGCTCCTTCCCACGGGTCTCGGGCAGACCGATCAGGGCCAGCGCCGCGAGACCGTATCCGATCGCGCCGAAGACCAGCGCGCCCCCGACACCCCAGCTGTCGGCGAGGAAGCCGACGACCGTCGGGAAGACCGCGCCCACGGCACGGCCGGTGTTGTACGTGAAGCCCTGTCCCGTGCCGCGCACCGCGGTCGGGTACAGCTCGCTGAGGAACGAGCCGAAGCCGCTGAATATCGCCGACATACAGAAGCCGAGCGGGAAACCGAGCACCAGGACAAGGGTGTTGGCGCCGCTCGGGATGTTCGCGTAGGCCAGGATGCAGACCGCCGAGAGGATCGCGAAGAGCAGGATGTTGCGCTTGCGGCCCAGCCTGTCGGTGAGATAACCGCCGGTCAGATAGCCGATGAAGGCCCCGGAGATCAGGAACGTGAGGTAGCCGCCGGTGCCGACGACGGACAGCCCGCGGTCCGTCTTGAGGTAGGTCGGGACCCAGGTGGCCAGCGTGTAGTAGCCGCCCTGGACGCCCGTGGAGAGCAGGACCGCGAAGATCGTCGTCTTCAGCAGTCCGGGCGCGGCGGGCGTGCCCGGCTTGAAGATCGTGGCGAACGAGCCCTTCTCGGGGCTCTCCTCGCGGCGCTGGGCCGCCTCCGGGGCGTCCTTCACATTGCGGCGCACCCAGACGACGAGCAGGGCCGGCAGCGCCCCGGTCCAGAACATCACGCGCCAGGCGAGGTCGTCGTCCAAGTACTGGAAGACCAGCGTGTAGACCAGCACGGCGAGTCCCCAGCCCACGGCCCAGGAACTCTGGATCGCGCCGAGCGTGCGCCCCCGGTGCTTGGGGCTCGCGTACTCGGCGACCAGGATCGCGCCGACCGCCCACTCACCGCCGAAACCGAGCCCCTGGAGAGCGCGGAAGACCAGCAGGGTCTCGTAGTTGGGCGCGAAACCGCAGGCCACGGTGAAGACCGCGTACGTGATGACGGTGATCATCAGCGCCTTGACGCGCCCGATCCGGTCCGCGATCACGCCGGCGGCCGCGCCGCCGATCGCGGACACGACCAGCGTGACGGTCGTGAACAGCCCGGTCTGGCCGCTGTTGAGGCCGAAGTACGCGGACAGGGCCACCATGCTCAGCGGCAGCGTGAAGTAGTCGTACGAGTCCAGCGCATAGCCGCCGAACGCGCCGCCGAAGGCGCGGCGGCCTCGCGGACCCAGGGCCCGCAGCCAGGCGAACGCGCCCTCGTCGGCGGTGGGTTCACCCGCTCCGGGGCGCGTCTCGGTGTTCAGGGCCTGCGGTGGAGGGGTCGTGCTCATGGGCACCTCGCAGATGAGGGACGGGAGGGTGCTTGAGGGACTGAGCCGTACGGGAGCAGTGGTGGAGCGGATTGCGGGTTGCGGGTTGCGGGTTGCGGCGTGCGGAAGCGGTTGCGGTGCCGAACTGTGGCGTGCGGAGGCCGTCGGCTCCGGTACGAGCGGCCGGTGCCTGACTAGCAAGGTAGAGGATCGTTGAACGATCCCTCAATACCCATGTTGTTTCGTTCTTGTATCTGCGATTGAATTCGGGCGTGGCCGAACTGAACGGACTGGCGGACGACCGCGCGCTGCTGGGTCGCACCAGCACCGCCGAGCGGGTCTCGGACATCCTCAGAAGCCGGATCGCCGAAGGGTTCTTCCCGCCCGGCACGCGGCTGTCGGAGGACAGCATCGGCAACGCGCTCGGCGTCTCGCGCAACACGCTGCGCGAGGCGTTCCGGCTGCTCACGCACGAACGGCTGCTGGTCCACCAGCTCAACCGGGGTGTCTTCGTGCGGGTCCTGACCGTCGAGGACGTCGAGGACATCTACCGCACCCGCAGCCTGGTCGAATGCGCCGTCGTACGCGGACTCGGCGAACCGCCCTACGCGGTGGACGGCCTCGCCAAGGCCGTCGCGGACGGGCGACGGGCGTCCCGCGAAGGCGACTGGAAAGGCCTGGGTACGGCCAACATCCACTTCCACCGGGAGCTGGTGGCGCTCGCCGGCAGCGCCCGCACCGACGAGCTGATGCGCAGCGTCTTCGCCGAACTCCGCCTCGCCTTCCACCTCGTGGACGACCCGCGACGCCTCCACGAGCCGTACCTCGCCCGCAACGGCCAGATACTGCAGGCCCTCCAGGACGGCGACCGAGAGCAGGCCGAGAGCCTGCTCGGCGTATACCTGGATGATTCGCGCAAAAGGGTCGTTGAGGTCTACGGCCGCCGAGTGGCGGAGGACGCCCCTTAGGGGCGCGGAGCTCTGATATGTGCCACAAGCACCCGTGGTCACCCGGCGCCTGCGGCGGAGCGCTTCGCGTCGTTTGGGTTGTTGTCAGACCCAGGACCTAGTCTGTGCACCGTGACTTCGCCTGCATCGACGGACAGCGTTCCGCCCCAGCTCAGCGCGGGGCCGCGCCCCGCACCGGGCCCGGCCGCCGACGAGGGACTGGCGCGGCGGCTGCGCGCGCTCGCCTGCACCGCGCCGCTGCACGACCTCGACGTACGCAAGGCGAACCTCGCGGGTGAGTACTCGGTGTACGGGATGGCGGAGGTGGCCCTCGCCGCCATCGACCTCGTCACACTGAACATGGACTTCGACACGGGCGCCGACCACGACCAGATAGTGGCCAGGCTCATCCCGCGCATCGCCGCCCAGGCCCCGCGCCGGCCCGTCGCCGAGCACGAGCGGGTCGCCCGCTGGGTCCTGGAGAACCTGATCAACGTCGGCAGCGTCGACCGCGGCTTCCGGGCCGTATACGGCACGTTCGCGCCCGACGGTTCGTATGTGCGCCGGGACTACGACTTCAAGCTGATCGAGGAGGTGCCCGGCTACGGAGGGAGCGTGTATCTCCGTACGACCGATGAAGCGGTCAACGTCCTCGTGGGCGCCCTCGACACCGACGTCACCAGTGCGCAGATCGCCGCCGAGGTCAAGCTCGAGGTGCTGATCAGCCGCGGCCGGCTCGCGGACGCGCAGCTCGCCGCCGAGCAGGCCCGCTACCGGACCGTGCAGTACTCCGAGACGCTCCGCAGGGCCCTGGACGCGACCCGGCGCAACGTACGGGCGGTGGACTGGCTGCAGGCCGTGCCGGACATGATCGCCGAGGCGCTCGACCATGTCGCCGACCGCTATCGGCACGAGAACGCGATCCTCACGAACATCCGCAAGGCGCGGGACGAGTCGGAGGACGCCGAGCAGAAGCGCCGGGCCGCCGAACTCGTCGACATCGTCAAGGACTGCATCCGGCGGCACACGCAGCTGCAGTCCCGTCTCCTGGAGGCCGGGCCGCTGTTCCGCGCCGAGCAGGACCGCCAGGCCTTCGCGACGCCCATGACGACGTCCGGGATAGATCTGTACGGGCATCTCGTCGCGCCCGTACTGCCGTTGCCGGTGGAGCAGGCGCTGCGGGTGACCGACGCGTTCTTCGCCCGCGGGACGGGGCTTCGGACGCACGCGTCCGTCCGGGTCGGGGATCTTGTCGATCTTCTGCTGACGCCGCCCATAGAGCGGGAGCACCTCGGTGCCGAGATGCCCGAGCCGGATCTGATCGCCACACCGGACGACAGCCGGTTCAGCGAGGAGCAGCTCGCCGCCGCCATGGAGCTGCTCGACCTGCCCGCCGACGCGCCGCGCCGGCTGTCCGGGCTGCTGGCCGACGCGCGGCGCCGGGACCCCGAGCTGCCTTATCTGCTCGCCCTGCTGGCCGTGCACGCGGCCAGTCCGCCGGTCGGTACGGCGTATCGGCAGGGTGAGGAGAAGCTGTTGTTCGCCGTGGACGACGGGACCGAGCTGGACGATCCGGAGTTCGGTGGGGCCGATCTGATCGTGGGGATGGCTCTGCTGGATGCGGTGGGGATGGCCGCGGATCGGAAGGATGCGGCGTGAACGCTTCGCTGGGAGAGCCGGGTAACCGCGGGGTGTCTGTGAGCTGCGGGTTGGTCGTGGCTGGGCGCGCCCACGCGGCGGAGCCGCACATGTCACAGCCCCGCGCCCCTGAAGGGGCGCCTGATGGTGGCCTCGTTCTTCAGAGCAGCCCCGTTTTTGAGAGCAAGGAGTGCCAGCCGTGACCGAGCACGTTGAGTGGGGGGAGCCGGACGCACCGGCCGCCGTGCCGGTGCCGACCGCCGCCGTCACTCCCGCCGACGCCGCCGATGCCGCGCGGCTCGTGGCCTTTGGGCTGCAGCCCAAGTTGCAGCCCGCGCGGGATCAGGAGTACGCCGAGTTGTTGCGGAGGTATCGGGAGGATCCGGCCTTCGCGCGGCTGGCCGATGCCGTGGCGACCGGGCTCGGGCTTGTGGTGTTGGAGGTGTCCCCGCGGGCGGGGATGGCGGTGACCGCGGCCGAGGACTCGGTGTTCGCCGTGCGGATGGGCGACTACGCGCGGCGGACGTCGGCCGACTCGGGGGACCGGTTCCTGCACGGGCTCGCGCATCTCGCCGTCGCCGCCATGGCGTTCCCGCGCCCGGAGGACCTCGCCGACGACGGGTACATCGGGCGGGTGTCCGTCAACGGCGTCGACGCCTTCGTGCGGCAGGCCTGCCGGCGGCTGGAGGAGCGAGCCGACGAGCAGGGCGAGAACACCGACCCGGCGACCGACGCACCGGGCCTTGAGGCCGCCTGGCGGATCTGGGCGCGGCGCAGCTCCACCGGGGCCACCAAGGACGCCCGAAGACTCGCCGGTTCGACCACCGGCATCATCGGCAAGGCCGTCGCGTTCCTCACCGACTCGGGGTTCCTGCAGCGCACCGGGGACGACGGCGGGGGGACGTACCGGACGACCGCCCGCTACCAGCTCCAGGTACGGGACATGGCGGGCAGTGCCGCGATGGCCGAGCTGCTTGAGCTCGGCATCGTGCCGGTCACCGACGGCACCGCCAGCCTGCTGCCCGCCGAGGACACCGAGGACCTGGAGCTGGCCGCCGATGCCGGACTGCCGTTCCACTCCTGAACCGGCGGTCGGCTCACTGATCGGGACCCGTCGGCCCCGGTTCACCGCCCCGCCCCTCTGACCGACCGCCCTCAACTCCCTTTACGACTACTCCCTTTACGACTACGAGAGTCCGCCGCCATGTACGAGTTGTCCCGGGTCCGCCTCTACTCCATCGGGCCTGCCGGTGCGCGCTACGCCGACACCGTGCTGGACCTGCGGGGTGTCGGCGAGCCCGTGCCCGACCCCGCGCCCACGCAGGCGGAGTTCTTCGAGGAGGAGCCCGTCGGGCCGCCGCGCCGCCCCGCGCCCGCCGGTGTGCTCTTTCTGGAGAACGGCGGCGGCAAGTCCGTACTGCTCAAGCTGATCTTCTCCGTGATGCTGCCCGGCCACCGGAACACGCTGGGCGGCGCCAGTTCCGGCGTGCTGCGGAAGTTCCTGCTCGCGGACGACTGCGGGCATGTGGCGCTGGAGTGGCAGCACACGCTCACCGGCGAGTGTGTCGTGGTCGGCAAGGTCAGTGAGTGGCGGGGGCGCCAGGTATCCAACGATCCGCGGAAGTTCGCGGAGGCCTGGTACTCGTTCCGGCCCGGGCCCGGGCTGAGCCTGGACAATCTGCCGGTCGCCGAGGCCACTTCCGTGCGGCCGTCCGTCGAGGGCGCCTCGGGCGCGCAGGGGCGCCGGCGCACGATGAAGGGCTTCCGGGACGCGCTCACCGAGGCGGGCAAGGCGTACCCGCACCTCGAAGTGCACTGGGAGGAGATCCACGACCGCTGGATCGAACACCTCGGCGACCTGGGCCTCGACCCCGAACTCTTCCGCTACCAGCGCGAGATGAACGCCGACGAGGGCGAGGCGGCCGGTCTCTTCGCCGTCAAGAAGGACTCCGACTTCACCGATCTGCTGCTGAGGGCGGTCACCGACACCCGGGACACCGACGGGCTCGCGGACCTGGTCGGCGGGTTCGGCAACAAGCTGGGGCGGCGGGCCGAGCTGATCGCCGAGCGCGAGTTCACCGCCGGGTCCGTGGACCTGCTCGGGCGGATCGTCGAGGCGACCGCGACGCGTGCGCGCGCCCGGGACATCCACGCGGGCGCCGAGCGGCGTACGAGGACACTGGCGCGGCGGCTCTCCGCGCGCGCCGGGCAGGAGCGGGGTCGCACCGGCGACCTCGCGCAGCAGGTCACGGCCGCCGCCCACCGGGTCACCGAGGCCGACAGTTCCCGGGAGCGCAGCGCGCTGATCTCGGCCCAACTTGCCTACCGGCACGCCTCGTTGGCCCTCGCCGGGGCCGAGAAGGGCGCGGCAGCGCAGAAGCGGGAGCTTGCCGACGCGCGCACGCTGCACTCCGCGTGGCAGGCCGCCGAGCTGGTGCTGCGGCACCGCGCCTCCGCCGACCGCTCCGCGCGCGTGGCCGTCGCCATCCGTGAGGCCGAGCGGGACGCCGCGCCCGCGCTCGCCGCGCGCGCCAAGGCCGCCGCCGATCTCGTACGGGCCCTGCACGCCGCGGCCGAGGGGGCCGAGACGGTCGCCAACGAGGAGGAGGAGCGGTCCGCCGCGCTCCAGGAGGTCGGCGAGGTCGCCTACCGGGACTCGACGTCCGCCGCCACCGAGGCCCAGCGCGCCCGCAGTGAGATCGGCCATCTGCGTCAGCGCCTCAGCGAGGTCGAGCAGGAGACCGCCGAGGCGGTGCGCGCCGGGTGGCTCGACGACACTGCCCCCGACGCCGACCCGGCCCGTGCCGCGCTCGCCGCCAGTGATGCCGAGAAGACCGCCGTCGCAGCGTGGGACACCGCGCGCGAGGCGTCCCGCCGTACCACGGAGCACTCCCGCGAGGCGGCGTCCGCCGAGTCCCGTGCCGAGCTGACGGCGGCCCGCGCGGCCGACGCGGCGACGGCCGCCGAGCGCGCCTACGACGCCGAGCGGGGGACCGCCCGGGCGCTCGCGGGGGAGGAGCGACTGGCCGAACTGCTGAGCCTGCCGGGTGCCTCCGGCGGTTCGGGGGGCTCCGGTCGCGGCGGGTTGCCGCAGCCGCGCCAGGGCGCGGGCACGGCTTCAGCCGAGGGCGCCGCGCGAGCAGGCGGGGCCGATCACGGAAACACGGCAGGCCGTGCTTCCGGGACGGGCCCCGGCTCCGACGCAGCGGGCACCCGTCGAGGGCGGGGCGGCCCGGACATCGAGGCCGACTCCGACGAAACACCCCTCTCCGCCGAGGAGTTGGACCACTACGCCGACGAGCTCCGGGAGCTCCTGGACGACGGGGTGGCCTCCGCCGAGCGGCAGCTCTTCGAGCTGCGGACCGCCGCGGCCGACGACTCCCGGATCCTCGGCGCGCTCGGTGACGGCGGGCTCCTTCCGCCCGGCCCCGACGTGCTGGCCACCGTGGAGTACCTGGGCGAGCACGGCATCCCCGCGCTCCCCGGCTGGCGCTATCTCGCGCAGGCCGTCGACCCCGTCGACCACGCACGCGTGCTGGCCGCGCGGCCCGAGCTGGTCGACGGCGTGATCATCACGGACCCGGACACCCACGCGAGGGCCCGCGATGCGCTCGTCGACGCCGCGCTGCTCCCGCGCTCCGCCGTGGCCGTCGGCACGGCCGCCGCGCTGCTCGCCCCGACCCCGGCCCCCGACGCGGGCGATGGAGGCGTCTTCCTCGTACCGCCGAACCCGGCCATGCACGACGAGCACGCCGCCGACGAGGAGCGGCAGACGCTGCGTACGCGCGCGGCCGAACGGGACGAGGAGATCCGGGAGTTGGCGGCCCGGCTCGCCAAGGACCGGGAGCTGGCCGCACGGCTCGCCTCCTGGCGGACGGGCTGTCCGGCGGGTCGGCTCGCCGAGCTCGCCACGGCGGCCCACGACGCGCGCGCGTTCGCCGAGGAGTCCGAGGCCGAGCTGTCCGAGGCGCGTACGGTCAGGGCCGAGGCCGACGAATCGGCGGCCGAGGCGGCCCTCGTACGGGACGAGCGGCAGGAGGCCGCGCAGCGCGCCCGGCGCGCCGCCGACGCGCTCGCCGGACTCGCCTTCCGGCTGCGCGAGCGCGCCGGCTGGCAGGTCAAGCTGCGCGAACTCGCCGACGACGCCGCCGAGTCGGAGGCCCGTGCCCAGTCCTGCCTTGAGCGCGCCCGCGCCGCCGACGAGGACCGGCGCGGCGCCCAGCGCGCCGCCGACGACGCCCGCCGCACGGCCCGCGCCCTGCGCGGCGAGCGCGCGGAGATCGCGGGCGCCCCCGACGACGTACCGGAGGCCGACCCGGCCGCCGCCAAGTCGTCGCTGCCCGCCCTCCGCGAGGCCTACCGCGCCGCCTCCCAGCTCTACGAACAGGTCGGCGTCGGCGCCGACCTGCGGGCCGAGCAGTCCCGCGCGGAGAGCGACGAGAGCGCGGCGCTCGCGGAGCTGGAGCGGCTGAGCAACAAGGTGCGTACGCGCGCCGCCCAGCTCCTGGAGTCCACCGACGGCTCCGACGGGCCCTCCCGGCAGGCAGCCTCGGCCCGCGCCGAGGAACTGGTCCAGCTTCTGGAAACGCGTATGTCGACCGCGAGCGAGCAGCTCGGACGGCTGCGGGGCGAGGCCGAGCGGCACGCGCCCGAGGACGGCGAGGCGCACACCGAACTGCCCGAGGACCTGGTCCCGCGCGACGCCGAGCACGCACAGAGCCTGCTGCGCACCGCCACCGGTGAACTCGCCTCCCGCACCGAGGCGTTGAGCCAGGCGCGCGCGGCCCACGCCGAACTGCTCGACGCCCACCGCGCCGCCGAGGACGCGGCGGGCGGTTTCGACGAGACCGCCGCCCTGCTCCGCGACCTCCTCAGGGAGCACGCGGACGAGGAGCACGAGGAGCCCGATCCCTACCCGGGCACCCTCGAAGAGGCCCGGCACTCCGCCGCCGAGTCCCGCCGCTCCCTGCGCGGCTGCGCGGCCGACCTCTCCGCCGCCGAGACCTCGGTGCGCGAAGCGAGCGACGTACTCGTCCGGCACGCCAACTCGACGCGCTACGAGCAGGTGCGCACGCCCGCCCGCCAGCAGATCCGCGAGCTGCCGGCGTCCTCCCTGCCCGAGCACGCACAGAAGTGGGCGGACGCCTTCGCGCCCCGACTCCGGGTCCTCACCGACGAGTTGGAGCAGCTGGAGCGCAACCGAGACTCGATCGTCGACCGGTTGCGCGGGCTCGTGGAGTCCGCGCTCGCCACGCTCAGGTCGGCCCAGCGGCTGTCCCGTCTGCCCGAGGGCCTCGGGGAGTGGTCCGGGCAGGAGTTCCTGCGCATCCGCTTCGAGGAGCCCGACCAGGCCACGCTCGCCGAGCGGCTCGGCGAGGTCGTCGACGAGGCGACCCGCGCCGCCGTCAAGAAGAACTCCGACATGCGCCGCGACGGAATGTCCCTGCTGCTCAGAGGGGTCAGCGCGGCCCTTCAACCCAAGGGCGTCGCCGTCGAGATCCTCAAGCCCGACGCCGTACTGCGCGCCGAGCGCGTACCCGTCGGACAGATGGGCGACGTGTTCTCCGGCGGCCAGCTGCTCACCGCCGCGATCGCGCTGTACTGCACGATGGCGGCCCTGCGCTCGAACGACCGGGGCCGCAGCGACAAGCACCGTCACGCCGGCACGCTCTTCCTCGACAACCCCATCGGCCGCGCCAACGCCACGTATCTGCTGGAGCTCCAGCGGGCCGTGTCGGACGCCCTCGGTGTCCAACTCCTCTACACCACGGGCCTGTTCGACACGACCGCGCTCGCGGAGTTCCCCCTGGTCATCCGCCTCCGCAACGACGCGGACCTGCGCGCCGGGCTGAAGTACATCAGCGTGGAGGAACACCTCCGGCCGGGCCTGCCGCGGGAGGCTCCCGCCGGGGAAGCCGTTCACACCGAGATCACGGCGACCCGCATGTATAAGAGGCCGGCAACCAGCGCCCCGTAAGGGGCGCGGGGAACTGCGCGACCAGCCACAACGGACCCGCAGCTCCCCGCAAAACCCCCTACAGGGCGTCCTCCTTCAGAAGATCAGCGCACTTCTCGCCGATCATCATCGTCGTGATGCACGGATTGACCGCGACGAGATCCGGCATCACGGACCCGTCCGCGACCCGCAGCCCCTCGATCCCCTTGACCCGCAAACGCGCGTCGAGCGGCGCCGAGGCGTCGTCGTCCGCGCCCATCTTCACCGTGCAGGACGGGTGATAGACGGTGTTGTGCGTCTTGTGGATGTAGTCGAGCAGCTCGTCGTCCGTGCGGACATCCGGCCCGGGGGCAAGCTCGGCCCCGGCCCACCCGCTCAGCGCGGGCTGTTCCGCGATACGACGGGCCAGCTTCAGCCCGAACGTCATCACGCGCGCGTCGTGCTCGTGCGTGAAGTACCGCGGATCGACCTTGGGCTTGTCCCGGAAGTCGCGCGTCCGCAGCCGTACCGTGCCGCGCGACTTCGCGCTCGTCACGTTCGGCGTGAGACAGAACGCGTTCTCGGAGGTCGGATAGCCCCAGCGCGCGGTGTTCATGTCGAACGGGACCGAGCCGTAGTGGAACATCAGGTCCGGCCGGTCCAGGCCCGGTTCGGTGTCGTAGAAGATGCCCGCCTCCCACCACTGGCTGGAGGTGGTCGTCATGGGCTGCTTGGCGTCCCACATGATGACGCCCTCGGGGTGGTCCTGAAGGTTCTCGCCCACGCCGGCCGAGTCCACCACCACGTCGACACCCACCTCGCGCAGATGCTCGGCGGGCCCGATGCCCGACAGCATCAGCAGCTTCGCGCTGTCGATCGAGCCGCAGGACACGATCACCTCGCGCCTGGCCCGTACCGTCCGGGTGTGGATCAGGTCCGGGTCCAGGTACTCGGCGCCCACGCAGCGCCGCCCGTCGAGCACGAGCTTCTTGGCCCGCACCCCGGTCCGTACGTCCAGGTTCGGACGCTTGCCGAGGATCGGGTGCAGATAGGCGACCGACGAGGACTGGCGGATGTTGTTCTCGTCGGAGTTGATCTGGAACCAGTTGGCCCCGCGCACGACCGTCTTGCCGGTGTTGAAGGGGGTGGTCGGGATGCCCGCCTGGGCGCAGGCCTCCAACAGGGCGGTGCCACAAGGGTCGTCGCTCTTCAGTTGGCGCAGCTTCACCGGGCCGGAGCGGCCGTGGTGCTCGCCGGGAGCGTCGTTGTTCTCCAGCCGCTGGTAGAGCGGGAAGAGCTCGGCCGCGCTCCAGCCCGTACAGCCCGCCGCCGCCCAGCCGTCCAGGTCCTCGGCCGGTGCCCAGAAGGCGATACAGGAGTTGTGCGAGGAGCAGCCGCCGAGCACCCGGGCGCGGGCGTGCCGCATGAAGCTGTTGCCGCTGGCCTGCGGCTCGACCGGGTAGTCCCAGTCGTAGCCGGACTCAAGGAGTCCCATCCAGCGTTCCAGCTTCATGACGTCGTCGTCGCCGACGTCGCTGGGCCCCGCCTCCAGGACGCACACCGTGACGGACGGATCTTCGGACAGGCGGGCCGCGACCACATTGCCCGCGGTTCCTCCGCCGACCACGACGTAGTCGAACTCGTCTTCTTTCATGGGGAGTTGACCTCCTTGAGTCCTTGCGACGTTCTGCCTTCGGATCGGGCGCTCAGTCGGCCGTCGGGGTGGCCGCGGGAGACGAGGGCGGGAGAGGTGTGTCGGGGGACTTGTACTGGTGCTCGGCGAGCACTCCGGTGCGGTGCCGCTGCACGAACCAGTAGTAGGCGAAACCGCCGCCCATCACGATGCCGACGAACAGGACGGCACCCCAGCGCAGATACCAGTGGTATGGGGCAGCCGCGTTGTAGACCGCGGCGCGCGGCCAGATCAGGTTGATCATCATGGCCGCGCCCCACACCACGGCGACGATGTTGACGGGCAGTCCCCAGCGGCCGAGCGAGAACTTGCCGTCGCCCGCGGGCTGCCACTTGCCGCGCAGCCTGGCCACCAGCATGGGCCCGGTGACCAGCAGATACGCGAGGTAGATCAGGATGATGCCGATACTCGTGACCACCGTGAAGATCTGCGGCTGGCGGATGTTGACCACCAGGATCGCCAGCGCCAGGATGCCGATGATCACCGCGGGCAGGATCGGGGTCTGGAAGCGCGGATGGACCTTGGCCAGCTTGGCCGAGGCGGGCAAGTTGTTGTCGCGGGACATCGCGAAGGCCAACCGGATCGCCGCCGTGTGAACGGCCAGGGCGCACACGGTGACCGCGATGAACACGCACCACAGCATGGCCTTGCCCGCGTCCTCGCCGAGCACGTTGAGGACGACGTACTGCAGGCCGTCCGTGGACAGCTTGTCGCCCTTCAGGCTGGACACGCTCATCAGCGCGAGCAGCAGGATGAGCCCGCCGAGGACGAACGAGGCGACGATGGCGCGGAGGATCGCGCGCGGCGCGTTGCGCGACGGGTCGAGGGACTCCTCGCCGAGCGAGGCGGCCGTGTCGAAGCCGTACATCACGTACGCGGACGCCAGGGACGCGATCAGGAACGCGCCGAAGTAGCCGCCGGGCTGGCCCGCGCCCGTGCCGTTGGTCTCCAGCACGACGCCCGGTCCGCGGGTGATGTGCACGGCGAACAGCACGATCAGCACGACGGTGGCGATCAGCTCGATGAAGACGCCGGCCGTGTTGATCCGGGCCATCAGCTTCACGCCGAGGGCGTTCACCAGGGTGGTGAAGATGATGAGTACGGAGGCCAGCAGCACCGCGTTGGTGGCGACGTCGTACTTGCCGGTGCCGTCGCCCACGAACTGGAACGTGGAAGAGATCTGAGGAAGCGTCAACTGATACGCAAGGGCCACGGCCGCGATCGACACGATCGAGGCGATCAGCATCGTCCAGCCCGCCAGCCAGCCTATGTGCGGGTTGCCCACCTTCTTGGACCAGTTGTAGACGGAGCCGGCCACCGGATAGCGGGCGGCGAGTTCGGCGAAGCAGAGCGCGACCATGAACTGGCCGACGAAGACCATGGGCCAGGACCACCAGTAGGCGGGCCCGCCGCTGCCGTAACCGAAGTAGAAGAGCTGGAAGGTGCCGGTGAGGATGGAGATGTAGCTGATGCCGGCGGCGAAGGTGTGGAAGTTGCCGAGCGTGCGCTTCAGTTCGGGCTTGTAGCCGAACTCGTTGAGCTCGGAGTCGTCGTTACTTTGTTTCTCAGGTGGTTGAGCGGTGGTGGTCATGAGGCGCCTCCTGGGAAGGGGGAGTTCTCCCGGGCGGGAGGGGAGTGCGGCTCGTGCGGGGTCGTTGGTGCGCGGGTGCTGGATCTCGGGGTGAAGAAGGCTGGATCTTACGATGCCTGCGACCGGTTCTGACCATGAGGAGTGCCGGTTTCTTGCTGTGGATCCGCAGAACCGGCCCCGGGGACATGGATCAGGAGAACCAGCCCTGTGGACTGGGATTGGTCGTGCGCCAGATGTGTTTGGTCTCGCGGTACTCGGCGAGACCGGCAGGACCGAGCTCCCGCCCGAACCCGGACTGCTTGTAACCGCCCCACTCGGCCTGTGGGACGTACGGGTGGTAGTCGTTGATCCAGATGGTGCCGATCCGCAGCGCGGACGCGACCCGCTGGGCCTTCGCCTCGTCGGAGGTGAAGATCCCGCCGGCCAGACCGTAGATCGTGTCGTTGGCCAGCCGCACCGCCTCCGCCTCGTCCGTGAACCGCTCCACGGTCAGTACGGGCCCGAAGGACTCCTCCTGGACGACCGACATCGGGCCGGAGCACTCGTCGAGCACGGTCGGGGGGTAGTAGAAGCCGTCCGGGTGCGGAGGATCGGCCGGGCGCTCCCCGCCGCAGCGCAGGACCGCGCCCTCCTCCAGGCCCTTGGCGACGTATGCCTCGACCTTCTCCCGGTGGGCCGCCGAGATCAGCGGACCGGTCTGCGCCTGCTCGTCGAACGGTCCGCCCAGCCTGATCTGCCGGGCCCTGCGGACGACCTCGTCGACGAACCGGTCGTGCAGCGAGTCCTCGACCAGGAGCCGCGCCCCGGCCGAGCAGACCTGCCCGGAATGCAGGAAGACGGCCGTCAACGCCATGTCGACGGCCGTCTCGAAGTCGGCGTCGGCGAAGACGATGTTCGGGTTCTTGCCGCCCAGTTCGAGGGCGACCTTCTTCACCGTCCCGGCCGCCGCGGCCATGAGTCTGCGGCCGGTCTGCAGACCGCCGGTGAAGGACACCAGGTCCACGTCCGGATGGTCGCCCAGCGGAGCGCCGGCCTCGGGACCTGCGCCGAGGACCAGGTTCGCCACACCGGCGGGCACCCCGGCCTCCTCCAGGAGGCGCATCAGATGGATCGCGGTGTGCGGGGTCAGCTCGCTCGGCTTGAGGATGAAGGTGTTGCCCGCGGCGAGCGCCGGGGCGACCTTCCACGCCGTCTGGAGCAGCGGATAGTTCCAGGGGGTGATCAGCGCGCAGACACCGACCGGTTCGTATACGACCCGGCTGTCGACGCCCTCCGTGCCCGTCTCCACGACCCGGCCGGACTCGCTCGCGACGAGCCGGCCGAAGTAGCGGAAGCAGTTCTCGATGTCGTCGATGTCGTACTCGCTCTCCACCAGGCGTTTGCCGGTGTCGAGGGACTCCGCGCGGGCGAGTACGTCCTTGTCGCGGGCGAGCAGGTCGGCGACCCGCAGCAGCAGGTCACCGCGCTCGTTCGGGGGCGTCCGGGGCCAGGGGCCGTCGTCGAAGGCGCGGCGCGCGGCCGCGATCGCGTCGGCCGTGTCCTGGGGGCCCGCCTCGTCCACGACGGCGACGAGTGAACCGTCGGCCGGACAGCGGATCTCGCGGGTGCCCTTCTCCCGCGCGCTCGTCCACGTGCCGCCGATATAGAGATCAGCCATCCATGCCTCCCAGCATGCCAATGAGCCACTCGTGGAAAATCCCGATGTGGTGCTCGGTGGGCACCAGCACCCCGCCCCTCCGGTAGGCGCGGGACGCCATCGCGGGCTGCGTACGCTCGCAGGCCTCGAAGTCCTGGGCGTTGACCCGGTGGAAGAGTTCCACGGACTTCGAGACATCGGCGCCCGACTCGACGACCTCGGGTGCGTAGAGCCAGTCGCACTCCACGATCGTCCGGTCCTCGGCGAGGGGGAACATGCGGTGCAGGATGACATGGTCGGGGACGAGATTGATGAACACGGTTGGTTTGACCGTTATCGCATAGTAACGACGGTCCTGATCCTCCGCGACTGCGGGAAGTTTCCCGAAGCCCTCGCTGCCGTCGACGGTGAATCCCTTGACCTCCTCGCCGAACTCGGCGCCGTGCCCCACGTAGTACTGGGCCGCGTAGCCGTCGGCGAACTCCGGGAGGACGTCGGTGAGCTCGGGGTGGATCGTCGCGCAGTGGTAGCACTCCATGAAGTTCTCGACGATCAGTTTCCAGTTCGCCTTCACGTCATAGGTGATGCGTTTTCCGAGGGCGAGGTTCTCCGTGCCGTAGTGCTCGATGGCCGCCACGTTCCCGAGCCGCTCCACGGCCGCGCCCATCACCGTCTCCTCGAAGGACGGCGGCTCGTCGGCCAGACAGACCCAGGCGTAGCCGAGCCACTCCCGCAGCGCGACCTTGACCAGGCCGTACTCCGTCCGGTCGACGTCCGGCATCTTCACCAGGTTCGGCGCCGCGATCAGCTTGCCGTCGAGGTCGTACGTCCACGCGTGGTACGGGCACTGGAGGTTGCGCCGGACCTCGCCGGCCTCCTCCAGACAGAGGCGGGCCCCGCGGTGGCGGCAGACGTTCAGGAAGGCGCGCAGCTCACCGGTGCGGGAGCGGGTGATCAGGACGCTCTCACGGCCGACCTGGACCGTACGGAACGCGCCCGGTTTGGCCAGGTCGGCGCTGCGGATCGCACAGAACCACATCGACTCGAAGAGCCGTTCCTGCTCCTGCCGGAAGATCTCCGGGTCGGTGTAGTAGTGCCCCGGAAGGGTGGCGATCAGGCTGGGCGGCAGCTGACCGGGGGCGGAGGCGGGGGCGGGGGAGACGGGGGTCGTCGTCACGTGCGTGCTCCTCAGGCGGGCGCGGCGGCGAGGCGGTGGGGGTCGAACAGGCCGATCGGGTGAGCGGTGGTGCCCGTGAGCGCCAGATCGGCGAGGATCTCGCCGACGACCGGCACGAACTTGAAGCCGTGCCCGGAGAACCCGCAGGCCACGGTCACGGACTCCGGGTGCGCGGGATGCCGGGCGAGGACGAAGTGCTCGTCGGGGGTGTTGGAGTACATGCAGGTGGCGGCCTTGAGGAAGGTGCCGGGCAGGTCCGGGATACAGCGGGACATGTGGTCCGCCATCGCCTGGATCTCGTCCTCGTGGACCGTTCGGTCGATGTTCTCCGGGGTGCACTCGACGCCCTTGCGGAAGAAGGCGACCTTGGCGCCCAGCTCCGGCCCGTCGATGGACGGGAAGCCGTAGACCTGGACGTTGTCCGCGTCCTCCCAGATGTAGATCGGATGGTTCTCGGGCAGGAACGGCCGGACCCCGCCCGTCGGCTGGAACCAGTACATGACCTGCCGCTCGATACTGAACGGCACCCCGAGGTCGGTGAGCAGCTGGGGCGCCCAGGCACCCGGGCAGATCACCAACTGGCTCGCGGTGTACGTGTTCTCGGCCGTGTGGACGCGAACCCCGTCCCGGTACGGCTCCCAGCGGGTCATCGGCTCGTCGAAGTGCAGGTCGGCGCCCTGCCGGGTGGCGAGCTGGAGATGGGCCGCGACCATGTTCTCGGGGCGGACCAGGCCGGCCTTCTTCTCGTAGAGCGCGACCTCGTCGTCCTTCGGGTTGAGCGTCGGGAAGCGGCGGCGGATCTCGGTCGCGTCCAGCATCTCGTGGGGCAGGTCCCACTGCTTGGCCGAGCGCAGCGAACCCGAGACGGTCAGCGAGTCGGGAGGCCCGACCATCACACCGCCGCACAGCGTCGCGATGTCCCGGCCGGTGGCCCGCTCCACGTCCTCGTACAGCTCGTAGGCGCGCAGCAGCAGCGGTACGTACGCCGGGTCCTCGAAGTAGGACTGCCGGGTGATCCGCGAACCACCGTGACTGGAACCGCGGTTGTGCACCGGCCCGAACTTCTCCAGCCCGAGCACCCGCACACCGCGCGAGGACAGATGGTGGGCGGCGGCACTGCCCATTCCGCCGAGACCGATGACGATCACGTCGTAGGTAGGGGACACAGGGGACCTCCAGAGCTTGCGATCAACGTCGGATGCGGGTCATCTTCGGATCGAAGAGCGGCTCGTCGGCCACGGTCGCGGGCACCTTCTCGCCGAAGTACTCCACGTGCACACTCGCCCCGGTGGGGAGCACCGGCAGCCACGCGTACGCGACACAGCGGCCCAGCGTGTATCCGTACGACGCGCTGGTGACGTAACCCGCGGGGGAGCCGTCGACGTACACGGGCTCCTTGCCGAGGACGACGGACGCCGGGTCGTCGAGGAGCAGCGGAGTGAGCCGACGAGCCGGTTCGCCCCGGGCCTGAAGCGCCCCCATCCCCGTGAAGTCCCCCTTGTCCAGGCGGACGGCGAAGCCGACCCCCGCCTCGTACGGATCGTGCTCGTCGGTCATGTCGACACCCCACGCGCGGTAGCCCTTCTCCAGCCGCAGGCTGTTGAAGGCGGAACGCCCGGCCGCGATCACACCGTGCTCTTGGCCCGCCTCCCAGAGCGTGTCCCAGAGGCGGAGCCCCAGGTCGGCGGAGGTGTAGAGCTCCCAGCCCAGCTCGCCGACATAGCTCAGGCGCATGGCGGTGACCGGGACATGGCCGAGATACGTCTCCTTCGCGCGGAAGTAGCCGAAGCCCTCGTGCGAGAAGTCGTCGCGGGTCAGCGGCTGGACGAGGTCGCGGGCCAGCGGCCCCCAGACGCCGATGCAGCAGGTGCCGGAGGTGATGTCCCGGACCTGTACTCCCTCGGGGGCGTGCCTGGTCAACCAGTCAAGATCCGCCGGGGAGTTGGCGCCCACCTGGAAGCGGTCGGGGTCGAGCCGCGCGACGGTGAGGTCGGAACGTACGCCGCCCGTCTCGTCCAGGAGCAGGGTGTACGTCACCGCGCCGGGCTTCTTGCGGAGGTTGTTGGTGGTCATACCGTGCAGGAAGTCGAGGGCTCCGGGGCCGGTGACCTCGAGGCGGCGCAGGGGGGTCATGTCGTAGAGGGCGACCTTCTCGCGGGTCGCCCTCGCCTCGGCCGCCGCGATCGGCGACCAGTAGCGCGCCGACCAGGCGTCCCGCTCGGGGAGCGGGCCGAGGGCGTCGACGAGCGGGGCGTTCGCCTCGTACCAGTGCGGGCGCTCCCAGCCGCCGCCCTCCAGGAAGTAGGCGCCCAGCTCCTGCTGGCGTGCGTAGAAGGGGCTGACCCGCAGCGGACGCGGCTGCTCCATCGGCTGGAGCGGGTGCAGCACGTCGTACACCTCGACGAACTGCTGCGAACCCCGGTCCTTGACGTACGAGGGGGAGCGCTGGGCGTCCTCGAAACGGGTGAGGTCGCACTCGTGGGCGTCGGTCTCGGGGCGGCCGTCGACCATCCACTCGGCCACCGCCTTGGCGACTCCGGCCGAGTGGGTGACCCACACGGCCTCCGCCAGCCAGAAGCCGCGCAGCGCCCGGGACTCGCCGAGGACGGGCATGCCGTCGGGCGTGAAGGAGAAGACGCCGTTGAAGCCCTCCTCGATCTCCGCCTCGCGCAGTGCGGGCATCAGTTGACGGCAGTCGTCCCAGCTCGGCGCCCAGTCCTCCTCGGTGAAGGGGAACGAGGACGGCATCTCCATGTCGTTCGCGCGTGCCTCGTCGTAGTCGAGGACCGCGAACGGGTCGACGGGGAGCGGCTTGTGCGCGTAGCTGCCGATGCCGATGCGGTCGGTGTGCTCGCGGAAGTAGAGGTCGCGGTCCTGGAAACGGAGGATGGGCTTCGAGGCCTCTTCGGTGGCCCCTGCCAGTTCGGGGAGGGGCCTGGTCCTCGCGTACTGGTGGGCGAGCGGTTGCAGGGGTACGTCGACACCGGCCATGCGGCCGATGACCGGGCCCCAGAAACCGGCCGCCGAGACCACGTGGTCGGCGGGGAAGGTGCCCCGGTCGGTGACGACCGCGGTGACCTTGCCGGCCTCCTGCTCGATCCCGGTGACCGTGTGCCGGTCCAGGAAGCGCGCGCCGCGGCTTTCGGCCCGGGCCAGCTGGGCGCGGGACGCGAGCAGCGCGCGGGCCAGGCCGTCGTCGGGGGTGTGGAAGCCGCCGAGGACGACCGACTCGTCGATGAGGGGCCAGAGCTCCTTGCACCGGGACGCGCTCACGATCTCGCCGCGGATGCCCCACGAAGCGGCGTATCCGGCCCTGCGGTGCAGCTCCGCGAGCCGCTCGGGAGTCGTCGCCAGCTCCAGGCCGCCGACCGGGTTGAAGCAGGAGACTCCGTCCACCTCGAGGGAGTTGAACTTCTCGACCGTGTACCGGGCGAACTCGGTGAGGGTCTTCGACGGGTTCGTCTGGAAGACCAGACCCGGCGCGTGCGAGGTGGAGCCGCCGGGAGCGGGCAGCGGTCCCTGTTCGAGGACGGTGACGTCGGTCCAGCCGCGGGCGGTGAGCTCGTCGGCGAGGGAACAGCCGACGATGCCGGCGCCCACGATGACCACGCGGGGATTCGTTTCGGGCGTGCTGGACATGCCCCTCCTTGTCCTGGTGGGGGTTGTCGTGGCGGGGGTGAACGCGCTCGGGGAGCGGGGAGGCGGACGCGCTTATGGAGCGGGAGGTGGACGTGCTTATGGAGCGGGGACGTTGGGGCGTTCGGCGGCGATCGTGGTGTCCTCGCCGTGTCCGGTGTGGACGTCCGTGTCGCCTGGCAGCGTGAGCAGCCGGTTGCGGATGGAGGCCTCGATGGTCGGCCGGTCGGAGTAGGAGCGGCCGGTGGCGCCGGGACCGCCGTGGAAGAGGGTGTCCCCGGTGAAGACCGCGTCGAGGAACGTGGCATAGAGGGAGCAGCTGCCCCAGGTGTGCCCGGGGTTGTGGATCACCTGGAGTTCGATCCCGGCGACTCCGATCCGCTGCCCGTCGGAGAGCTCGCCGTCCGGCTTGCGGTCGGGGTGCGTGGCGGCCCACAGCTCCTGGTCGCCGGGGTGCAGGAGGACGGGCGCGCCGGTCAGCTCGGCCAGTTCTGCCGCCGCGTCGACGTGGTCGTCGTGCGCGTGGGTGCACACCACGGCGACCACCTGGCGGCCCGCTACGGCCCGGTGGATCGTACGGGCGTCATGGGCGGCGTCGACGATCAGTACCTCAGCGTCGTCGCCGACCAGCCAGACGTTGTTGTCGACGTCGAAGGTCTCGCCGTCGAGGCTGAACGTGCCGGAGGTGACCACGCGCTCGATCCGTACGGTCCCCTGGCTGCTCACAGGACCACCACCGAGCGCAGCACCTCGCCGCGGTGCATCTTGGCGAAGGCCTCCTCGACCTGGTCGAGCGCGATGGTCTCGGTGACGAAGGCGTTGAGGTCCAGCAGTCCGTACAGGTACTGGTCGATGAGGAACGGGAAGTCGCGGCTGGGCAGGCAGTCGCCGTACCAGGAGGACTTGATCGCGCCGCCCCGGGAGAAGATGTCGATCAGCGGGAGTTCGATCTTCATGTCGGGGGAGGGGACACCGACCTGGACCAGCAGACCGGCGTGGTCGCGCATGTAGAAGGCCTGTTTGAAGGTCTCCGGGCGGCCCACCGCGTCGATGGCGATGTCCACGCCGAAGCCGTCGGTGAGTGCGCGTACGGCCTCGATCGGGTCGGTGCCGCGGGAGTTGACCGTGTGGGTGGCGCCGAACCTCTCCGCCTGGTCGAGCTTCTTGTCGTCGATGTCGACGGCGATGACCTTCATGGCGCCGTTGAGGCAGGCGCCCGCGATGGCCGCGTTGCCGACTCCGCCGCAGCCGATGACGGCGACCGTGTCACCGCGGCCGACGTTGCCGGTGTTCACGGCCGCTCCGTAGCCGGCCATCACCCCGCAGCCGATGAGGCCCGCGGCCTCGGGCCGGGCCGCCGGGTCGATCTTCACCGCCTGTCCGGCCGCGACCAGGGTCTTCTCGGCGAAGGCGCCGATGCCGAGGGCGTTGCTGAGCGGGGTGCCGTCCAGGAGGGTCATCGGCTGGGTGGCGTTGCGAGAGTCGAAGCAGTACCAGGGACGGCCGCGACGACAGGAGCGACAGGAACCACAGGGGGCGCGCCAGGCCAGGACCACGTAGTCGCCGGTCTTGAGGTCGGTCACGCCCTCGCCGATCGCCTCGATCGTGCCGGCCGCCTCATGGCCGAGCAGGAACGGGAAGTCGTCGTTGATCGCGCCCTCCCGATAGTGCAGATCCGTGTGGCAGACCCCGCAGGCCTGCACGGAGACGAGCACCTCGCCCGGACCCGGGTCGGGAACGACGATCGTCTGCACCTCGACGGGTGCGCCCTTCTTCACAGCGACTACGGCACGGACCTCGTGTGGCACGACCAAGCTCCTCTGCTGTTGCGCAATGCACTATGGGTTGCGCGATGAGGAACATAGTGAGAACGCCGCCAAGGGGCCGTCAAGAGGTGCGGGTTAATCCTTGGCAAAAGGAACGGGCGGCACGAAATCTGTCCGACACACAGAAACGCGGGGCCAGGTGTTCCTGGCCCCGCGCTTCGTGCCGTGTTCGTCGGGCGACCGGTCTCCGGCTCCGGTCGGCGTCCCGTCCCGCTTCCGTCAGAAGCCGTATCCCATCCGGCGCGACAGGTCGGCGGCGGCAGCCACCGTGCGCTTGGCGAGATCGGGCAGGTGGTCCGAATCCAGCCGGTACACCGGACCCGAGACGCTGATAGCGCCGATCACCTTCCCGTCGTGGGCGCGCACCGGGGCGGCCGTCGCGGCCAGCCCCAGCTCCAGCTCCTCCAGGGCGAACGCGTACCCCTGCTCCACCACGGCCTCCAGCTCGCCGCGCAGCGCGGCCGTGCCGGTGATCGTGCGCTCGGTGAAACGTGGGAGCGGTCTGGCCAGCAGTCCTTCCCTCAGGGTCGGCGGCAGATGTCCCAGCAGCACCTTTCCGCTGGATGTGGCGTGCAGCGGGGTGCGTCTGCCCAGCCAGTTCTGCGCGGTCACGGACGCGGCGCCGCGGGCCTGCATGATGTTGACCGCCGCGTTGTCGTCGAGCACCGCGATGTTGACGGTCTCGCCCACCTCGTCCGCGAGTTCTCGGCACACGGGCACGCCCTCCTGCGAGATGTCCAGGCGCACTGCCGCCGCCCCCGCCAGGCGTAGTACGCCGGCGCCCAGGTAATACTTCCCGCGATCCTTGGCCTGGGCGACCAGTCCCCTGTTCTCCAGCACTCCGAGGAGCCGGAAGGCGGTGGACTTGTGCACCTCCAGCTCGTCGGCGATCTCGGTGACGCCTGCCTCGCCGAGTCTGGCGAGGATCTCCAGCACGCTCACGGCGCGGTCCACGGACTGGACGGCGCTCCCCGCGCCCCTGCTCTGCTTCCCGGGTGTCTCCTCTGTGCGGTCAGCCTGCTTCTGCGTGCGGGTCATAACTCAACTCTCACCACCTGGCGGCCCGGATTGAGCCGCATCTGCCGGAAGCCCTTGACTTGACGGGCATCCCGCGCGGATTCTGTTGCGCATAGCGCTCCCTCGTGCGCCATACGAAACATCATGTTACCGAAGAGTCCGTGACCGGGAAGGTCTCGGACCAGACCGGACCTGAGAGGTCCCGGACCATGGGTCCTGGACCGAGAGGGGGGCCCGTGATTCCCGTCTGCCGCCTTGATGACCTCCCCGCGGGCGAATCCGTCCGTATCGACACCACACCGCCCATCGCCGTGTTCAACGCCGACGGCGAGCTGTACGCCATCGATGACACATGCACCCACCAGGATGCGTCCCTCTCCGAGGGCTGGCTGGAGGGTTGTCTGGTCGAATGCCCGCTCCACGCCGCGTCATTCGATCTCCGCACCGGCCTGCCGACGTGCCTTCCCGCACGCCGGGCGGTCCGTACCCACCGCGTCACCGTCGACGACGGCATGGTCCATGTCCACGTCGCGGCCGAAGTGCTGGCCGAAGTGGCGGCCGAAGGGGAGGGCACGGCGGCATGAGGACAGTGACCGTCGTCGGGGCCTCGCTGTCCGGGCTGTACGCCGCCCGGGAACTGCGTGCCCAGGGGTTCGACGGGCGACTGGTGGTCGTCGGGGACGAACCGCACCGCCCCTACGACCGCCCCCCGTTGTCCAAGGACTTCCTCACCGGCCGGTCCGGCGAGGACCAACTCGCCCTCTCCGACGACGAGGAGACCACCGAGCTCGACGCCGAGTGGCTGCTCGGCGTCCGCGCCCGCGGCCTGGACGCTCGCGGCCGGACCGTCCTCCTGGGCGACGGCCGCACCGTCTCCACCGACGGCGTGGTCATCGCCACCGGAGCCTCGGCCCGCAGGCTCCCCGGCTGCGAACTCGCCGGAGTCCACACCCTGCGCACCCTCGACGACGCGCGTGCGCTGCGTACCGAACTCGCCGCGGGCACCCGGCGTGTCGTCGTCATCGGCGGTGGCTTCATCGGCGCCGAGACGGCCTCCTCCTGCGCGGGACTCGGCCACGACGTCACCGTCGTCGAGGCCGCACCCCTGCCGCTGGTGCCCCAACTCGGCCCGGAGATGGCCGCGGTGTGCGCCGGACTGCACCGGCGCGGCGGCGTCGACCTGGTCACAGGCACCGGCGTCGCCGGGCTGCGCGGCGCGGTCGCGGTGACCGGCGTGGAACTCGCCGACGGCCGGCTGCTCCCCGCCGACATCGTGATCGTCGGCATCGGAGCCACCCCCAACACCGACTGGCTGGCGGGCTCGACCCTCGCACTGCACGACGGGGTGCTGTGCGACGACGGCTGCGTGACGGCTCTGCCCCAGGTGGTCGCCGTCGGTGACGTCGCCCGCGTCGGCGGAGCCCGAGCCGAACACTGGACCAGTGCCACCGAGCAGCCCCGGGTCGCCGTGCGCAACCTCCTCGCGGGACACGCTGCGGAGACCGTGCGCCCGCTGCCCTACTTCTGGTCCGACCAGTACGGAGCACGGATCCAGTTCGCCGGGCGGCGGCTCGAAACCGACACCGTCCGCATCGCGGAGGGCGGCGTCACCGACGACGGGCCCGACGAGGGAGGCTTCCTCGCCCTGTACGAGCGGGACGGCCGCACGACCGCGGTGCTCTCCGTGGACCGACCACGACCGTTCATGCGCGCTCGGCGCGAACTCGGGCGCGGGGTGACGGTGGCGGAGGCGGCCGTCTCCTAACGGGGAGGGCCGTCGCCGTGTCCTGGTGGTGGGGCGCGCCGCCGCTAGGAGTGCGACAACTGGCCCGCGCCGCCGCCCTGTCGGCGTATCCGCTCCTTGGTCCGCTCCGACGCCCGCTCCTGGCGCCGTGCCCTGCGCCGCTCGCGCCGCAGGGCACGAGCCGTGCTGCTGGGCACCGACACCACGCCGTTGCGCTGGTTCCACACCTGGCGCGTCACCCAGACGTCCAGGGCGCCCCAGGTGGCCACCACCGTGCTCGCCACGCTGCTCAGCACCATGGGGAACGCGAGCCAGGAACCAGCCAGCGTGCAGAGGAAGGCGACCATCGCCTGGATCAGCGTGACGGCGATGATGATGACGGCCCGCACCGCGGACGCCCGTACGGGATCGGGCAGCCGGCGCCTGGTCGCGGGCTCCTCGACCCACAACTGCCGGTAATAGCCCTGCTCTTCGGCCTCCATGGCGGCTTCCGCCCCGGCGTTCGTGACGGCTGCCGCCCCGGTCTCCGTCTCGGCCTTCGACTCCGCTTCCGCGTTCGCCTCCGTATCCGCGACGGTTTCCGTCCCGGTCTCCGCATCCGCTCCCGCCACGAACCGGGCCCCTCGTGCGGCCTTCGCCCTGGTTTCCGATCCGGCCCCTGTCGGGGACTCCCTCTCGGCCGCCCTCATCGGGATGCCCGCCGGAATGTCGTGATCCGGTGCCTGTGGACCCCGCCGTGTCTTCGTGGCTTCCGCGACGCCCGTCCCGGCTGTCCCGTGCCGCTCCGCCGTGCCCATCAACTCGTCACTCCCCAACCGCCCGACAACCGCCTGCTCCGGAGTCACGAGAACCCCGGCTCCCCATCAGTTGCCCGGCTTGCGCTGTTTTACGCTGCCTGGGCGCGGCATGCGGCACCTGCTGCCGATTCCGCCTCCAACTTCCGTACAGACAGACGATCGACGTAACCCGAAGATTCCCGTCGACCGTAAAATTCCGGCCAACTGGCCCGCTATGCGGACCGGATGGCGTCCGGTGTCCCGTGTCGGAATCGGGGAGGCAATCTCCCGCAATGAACGGACAACTCCTGATGTCCTGTTACCGTCCCGGAACGAGTCGGTCCGGACAGGCCTTCGAGATACCACTGTGTCGGTAGTAGGCTCACGCCGTTTGTTGACGCACATGTGTGCCCCCGGTCGCCGGGGGCCGAGCTGGGGGAGGCCATGCGCTTTCGCGGGAAGTCCATCCGCCGGAAGATCGTGGCGCTGTTGCTCGTGCCGCTGGTTTCCCTGACCGGGATCTGGGGCTTCGCCACCGTACTCACGGGGCGCGAGGTCAACCAGCTGTTCGACACGACGTTCATCGTCCAGGAGATCGGCTATCCGACCGAGGACGTCATCAGCGTCCTGCAGGACGAGCGACGCCAGACGCTCGTCTATCTCGCCGACCCCCGGGCCTCCGAGGCACGCGCCGATCTGCGGCGCACCCGGACCGCCACCGACGAGGTCGTGTCGAAGATCCGCAGGAACGCCAAGGACGACGATCTGCGGGACGAGATGGGCGCGGAGACCACCGAGCGCCTCACCGCGATCCTGGACGCCTTCGACGGCGTCGGTCCGCTGCGCCAGAGCGTCGAGGACGGCACCGTCACCCGCCTCCAGGCCCTCGACCTCTACAACCGCCTCGTAGAGCCCTGTTACACCCTCCTCACCAACCTCCAGGTCCTCGACAACGTGGACGTGGACAAGCAGGCCCGCGCCCTCGTCAACATGTCGCGCGCCCGTGAGCTGCTCGCCCGTGAGGACGCCCTCCTCGGCTCCGCCCTCGTCGTCGGCCGGGTGACCCGCGAGGAGGCCCGCGACGTCTCCGACCTCGTCGCCCAGCGCACGCTCATGTACGAGGTCGGCCTGCCGCTGCTGCCCACCGCCGAGCGCGCACGCTTCGACCGCTACTGGAAGAACGCCTCCACCGCGCCGCTGCGCGTGGCCGAGCAGTCCGTCATCGCCTCCTCGCCCGGCGAGCCCCGCGGAGTCACCGCGAAGAGCTGGGACGGTGTCGCGGGCGATGTCCTCGACGGGCTCGACAAGCTCAACACCCAGGCGAGCGACCGCTTCCAGGACCGCGTGCGCCCCGTCGCGATCGGCGTCATCGTCAAGGCGGGCATCGCCGGCGTGCTGGGCCTGGGCGCGCTGCTGGTCTCGCTCTTCATGTCCGTACGCATCGGCCGCAGCCTCGTCCGCGACCTGCGCCGGCTCCGCCAGGAGGCCCACGAGACCGCCGGCGTACGGCTGCCCAGCGTGATGCGCCGCCTCTCCGCGGGCGAACAGGTCGACGTGGAGACCGAGGTCCCGCGTCTGGAGTACGAGAAGAACGAGATCGGCGAGGTCAGCCAGGCCCTCAACATCCTCCAGCGGGCCGCCGTCGAGGCCGCCGTCAAACAGTCCGAGCTGCGCAGCGGCGTCTCCGAGGTCTTCGTGAACCTCGCCCGCCGCAGCCAGGTCCTGCTGCACAAGCAGCTGACCCTGCTCGACACCATGGAGCGCAGGACTGACGACACCGACGAACTCGCCGACCTGTTCCGCCTCGACCACCTGACGACCCGTATGCGCCGGCACGCCGAGGGCCTGGTGATCCTCTCCGGCGCGGCCCCGTCCCGGCAGTGGCGCAAACCCGTCCAGCTGATGGACGTCGTACGCGCCGCCGTCGCCGAGGTCGAGGACTACGAGCGCATCGAGGTACGGAGGCTGCCGCGGATGGCCGTCACCGGGTCCGCGGTCGCCGACGTCACCCACCTCGTGGCCGAACTCCTGGAGAACGCCACGGTGTTCTCGCCGCCGCACACGGCGGTCCAGGTGGTCGGCGAGCGGGTGGCCAACGGCTTCACCCTGGAGATCCACGACCGCGGCCTCGGCATGGCCGCGGAGGCACTCCTCGACGCCAACCTGCGGCTCGCCGAGACCCCCGAGTTCGAGCTCTCGGACACCGACCGGCTCGGTCTCTTCGTGGTCAGCCGGCTCGCCCAGCGGCAGAACGTCCGCGTCTCGCTGCAGCCGTCCCCGTACGGCGGCACCACCGCCGTGGTCTTCGTCCCGGACGCGCTCCTCTCGGACGACGTGCCCGACACGAACGGCATGGGCTTCCGGCTCGACCGGGCGCTTCCCTCGAAGCAGGACGGCGACGAGGGCCGTACGGCCGCCCTGTCCCAGGTGCCGGTCACGCTGCCCGGCCGGACCGCCTCGATGCTGGACGGACCCGTCGAACTGGAGGCGCCCGTCGACCTGGACGCCCTCGGCGACTTCACGGACCCCCTCGACGACCAGGACGGCGAGCGCGGTGGCATCTTCCGCCCGCGCCGCTCCATCGCCGGGGTGCCTGGGGACCAGCAGCAGGTACGGCAGGATCCGCGCGAGCCGTCGCACGCCGACGGTGACACCGAGGAGCCGTCCGGTGTGCCGGTACAGCTCCCGCGCCGCCGGACCCCCAAGCTCGTCAGTTCGCACGGGCGCCCCGTGACCCAGACCAAGACGCGGCGTGACGAGGCGACGGACCACGCGGACGCCGACGACGTGACGGAACTGCCCCAGGCGGCCCGGGATTCGTCCGAGCGCCCCGGTGTGCTGGAGGACCTGCCGAAGCGGTCGCGGAGTGTCAGGCGAGGACCGTCCCGCCGCGAGCCCGGGGACTCCCTCGGCTCCCGCCGCGGTCCTTCGGACGACTGGCCCGGAGCCACCGACTCGGCGGACGGCGGCGCTGTGGAGCGCCGTCAGGCCCTCGGACGCGGCGGCGGCCCCAGCGACCCGGCGGGCCCCGGAGAGGCGCTCACGCGCGGACCTGAGGCCGCCGAAGGCCGCCGGGACGCAGACGCCCCGGCCCTTCCCCAGCGCGCCTCGCGTCGCGGCACCGAGTCCGGCGGCACCCACCCCGGTACTCCGGCCGGCGGCGGAACGCGCCCCGGCGCGGCTGCCGGGGGCGGCACCGGCGCGCTGCCCCGCCGCGTACGACAGGCCAATCTGGCCCCTCAGCTCAAGGACGGCCCCGACCGCCGGGCCGCGCACGACGCGGTCCGCGGGGCGGAGCCCACTGAGCGCGACGCCGACGAAGTACGCAACCGTATGGCCTCGCTCCAGCGCGGCTGGCGGCGCGGCCGTGAGGAGAACGCCGAGGGCGACGAGGCCCAGGACGGCACAGCACCAGGAACGACTAAGGGAGACGGTCGATGACCGCACCGAAGGCCGCCGGCCACACCACGACCAGCACGTCGACGGGGGAACTCAACTGGCTCCTCGACGACTTGGTGGCGCGTGTCGCCAGCATCCGCAAAGCACTCGTGCTCTCCGGGGACGGCCTCCCCACGGGGGTCTCCACCGACCTGACGAGGGAGGACAGCGAACATCTGGCCGCCGTCGCCTCCGGGTTCCACAGCCTCGCCAAGGGCGTCGGACGACACTTCGAGGCGGGCAGCGTCCGCCAGACCATCGTCGAACTGGACGAGGCCTTCCTGTTCGTCACGGCCGCGGGCGACGGCAGCTGCCTCGCGGTCCTCTCCGACTCCGACTCCGATGTCGGGCAGGTCGCGTACGAGATGACACTGCTGGTAAAGAGGGTCGGCGCACATCTGGCCGCCGCTCCGCGCACCGAATTGCCCTCGGGCGGGTAGTGGGATGGCATGAGCGGAGACAGTCAGGGGATGTCCCACTGGTTCGACGACGAGGCCGGACCCGTGGTCCGTCCGTATGCCATGACACGCGGCCGCACCACCAGCGCGGCCCAGCACCGCCTCGACCTGATCGCGGTGGTCGTGACCGAGCTGCACGCCGACGACCCGGAGGCGGACCACTCGCTGTCTCCGGAGCACGTGGACATCGTCGGGCTCTGCCGTGACGCCCCCCAGTCGGTCGCTGAACTCGCCGCCGAACTCGACCTGCCCGTCGGGGTCGTACGCGTCCTCATCGGCGACCTCGTGGACGACGAGCTGGTCCATGTGACGCGTCCGGTGCCACCGGCCGAGCTGCCGGACGAAAGCATTCTCCGCGATGTGATCAGCGGCCTCCGGGCCCTGTGACGCGACCCGGAGGCCCGGCCGATCCGGGCCTCCGCGTCAGACGGCGCGGGGCCTTCGCGTCGGACGACCTCAGGCGACCCGGGCGATGGAACGCCCGGCCCACGCGGGCGCAGACTCCACCAGCGAGGCGAGCCGGTCGAGGACGCCCTCCGGGAACGGGGTGGCCCGTCCGGCCTTCTGGTCCACGTGGAGGGCGAGCAGTTCCGACGTGGCGACCACGGCGGCGTCCGCGTCAGGTGTGGAATTCGCCGCGTCCAGGACGTACATCTCATGCGTGAAGTGCGCCTTCTTGCCGCTCGCCCCGAGGATCCGGGTGCGGACGCCCAGGTGTGCCCCCTCGGGTACGTCCCGCAGATAGCGGATGTGCGACTCGACGGTGTAGAGCGAACAGCCGCTGTCCGCGCGGTACATGGCGTCCATCCCCGTCGCGTCCATCATCGCGTCGGTCGCGTGGCCGAAGACGAGGACGTAGAACGCCTCGCTCAAGTGCCCGTTGTAGTCGATCCATTCGGGGCGCACGGTCTCGCGGAAGAGGGGCAGGGACGTCATCGCGCGCCGGTCCCGGGCAGTCGGCCGGTTGCGCGCAGCACGTCTATGACCCCCTGGTCGCGCTCCGCGACGAGGTCCGCGATGGTCCGTCCGTCGGAGGCGTCCTCGCAGCCCGCGACGACGGCGTCGTAGAGCGCGCGGTCCAGTTCCGGGGCGTCCAGCCGAGTCCATGGGGACTTCAGGGACGGGCCGAAGTGGTCCAGCATGTGTGCCATGCCGCCCTCCCCGCCGGCCAGCGCGAAGGTGAGCATCGGGCCCATGAACGCCCAGCGCAGACCGGGGCCCTCGGTGATGGACCGGTCTATCTCACGTACCGTCGCCTCGCCGTTGGCGACCATGTGCAGGGCCTCCCGCCAGAGCGCCTCCTGGAGGCGGTTGGCGATGAAGCCGGGGACCTCGCGGTCCATGGTGATCACGGACTTGCCCGCCACCTCGTAGAAGCGGGAGGCCCACTCGACCGCCGCCGCGTCCGTGCGCTCGCCGCCGACGACCTCGACGAGCGGGATGAGGTACGGCGGATTGAAGGGGTGGCCGACGACCAGCCGGCCCGGGGTGACGGCCTCCGTCTGCATGTCCGTCATCGGATAGCCGGACGTGGACGAGGCGATGACGATCTCGGCGGGCGTCGCCGCGTCCAGTTTCGCCAGCAGCTCGCGCTTGAGCTCCAGCTTCTCCGGGGCACTCTCCTGCACGAACTGGGCCTCCGCCACCGCCTCTTCGAGCGTGTCGGTGACCGTCAGACGGGCCGGGGAGGCGCCCGGGGCGAGGCCCAGCCGCTCCAGCGCGGGCCACGCGGCGTCCACGAGACGGCGCAGCCGCGCCTCGGCGCCGGGCGCCGGATCCCACGCCCTGACGTCATACCCGCGGGCCAGGAAGTGGGCGACCCAGCCACCGCCGATGACCCCGGCACCGACGCAGGCCACCGTGCGTACGTCCTGGGGGGCGGGCCGGGTCACGGAGGTCCGTGCGGTGTCGGGGGAGTCTGAAGTGTGGGGCACCAAGGGCTCCTTGGGGTCTTGACGTGGGTGGCGTGTGGGGACGGCGGCTGTGGCCGGTGGTTCGCGGGGCGCTTGGTCTCGGTGGGGCGAGAGGTCGGCGCGCTCGGCACTCGGCAGGTCAGCCACGTGGCTTGAGGCCGAGCCTCAGCCGGGCCTCGTCCGGCGTGGCGACGCGGGCCCCCATCGCCTCGACGATCGTCACCGCGCGCTCGACCAGCTGTGCGTTGGTCGCCTTGACGCCCTTGCCCAGGTAGAGGTTGTCCTCCAGGCCGACCCGTACATGCCCGCCGAGCAGCACCGACTGGGCGACCCACGGCATCTGCATCCGCCCGAGGGCGAAGCTGGCCCACTGGGCGCCCTCCGGCAGCATGTTCACCATCGACTGCAGTACGCCCGGATCGGCGGGCGCGCCCCACGGGATGCCCATGCACAGCTGGAAGACGGTCGGATCGTCCAGCAGCCCCTCGGTCCGCAACTGCTTGGCGAACCAGAGGTGCCCGGTGTCGAAGATCTCCAACTCGGGCCGTACGCCCAGCTCCTGGATGCGCCTCGCTCCCGTACGGAGCATGTCCGGGGTGGACACATAGAGGTTCGAGCCGTCGCCGAAGTTGAGGGAGCCGCAGTCCAGGGTGCAGATGTCGGGCAGCAGGTCCTCGACGTGCGGCAGCCGGTCGAGTCCGCCCACGAGGTCGGTGCCGGGCAGGTGCCTCAGCGGCTCCTCCGGGTCAATGACCAGATCGCCGCCCATGCCCGCTGTCAGGTTGACGACGAGGTCCGTGCCGGTCTCCCTGATGCGCTCGACGACCTCCCGATACAGCCGCGGGTCACGCGAGGGCGCCCCCGTCTCCGGATCGCGCACGTGGATGTGGACGGCGGCCGCTCCGGCATCCGCGGCCTCCACGGCGGAGCGGGCGATCTGCTCGGGGGTCACGGGGACGTGCGGGCTCTTCCGCACGGTGTCGCCGGCGCCGGTGAGGGCGCACGTGATGATGACGTCCTGGTTCATGGTCATACGGGGGCCTCCGCTGTGCGGGGGTGGGTTTCAGGTGGAGTGGTTGCTCGCATCGCGTTCGTGCGTCGCACATAACGAACATGCCGTCTGTGGCTGCCGTCCGTCAAGGGCGCCCAACTACGGCACCGGCACGGGCGCCGCGCCACCGCCGGTAGGGGTTCCGCGGCCGGTACCGGCCCACCCGCGGCTCCGGCCCACTAGCGGTGCCTGCCCACCCCCGGAGCCGGCAGCCCGCCCCGAGGTGTCACAACGCCCGCGCCGCCCGCGCCACCTCCTCGGCCGCACCGCACGCCAACACACCCAGCGCCGGGAAGCGGGACTCGGGCACCCGGTCCTGCGGGCCCCAGATGCTGAGCACGGCGAACGGGCGGTCGCGGGCGCCGAGAACGGGCGCGGACACCCCGTACAGATTCCGCTCCATCTCGCCCGCGCACACGCTGTATCCGCGCTCCCGCGTCTCGGCCAGCTCCGCGCGCAGCCGCCCCCGGTCGACGACTGTCGTGTCGGTGTACGCGGTCAGCGTCTCGGCCAGCAGCACGTCCACCTCCTCCGCCGGCAGCCAGGCCAGCAGCGCCTTCCCGGTCGAGGTGGCGTGCAGCGGCGCCTGCCGCCCGAGCCACTTGGCGCTGAGGACCACCGGGGGAGTCACCTCGTCGATGTACGTCAGCCCGAGCTGCTGCACCACCGCGAGGTTGGCTGTCTCGCCCGTCTGCTCGCTGACCTGGCGCAGGATGCCGTGGGAGCGCCGGATCAGCCCGTCGAACCCGGCGGCCGAGGCCATCCGGGCGACCGCGAAACCCACGGTGTAACGGCTGGTCAGCGGATCGCGCTCGACCATCCCGTACTGCTCCAGGGTGGACAGCAGCCGCCAGGCCGTGGCCCGGTTGAGCCCGCAGCGGCTCGCGAGATTCGTCGCCGTTTCGCCGTCCGGCGCGCTGTCCGCCGTCGCCTCCAGCAGAGTGATGGCCCGCTCCAGGGACTGGACCTTGCCGGACGATCCGCCAGGCTCGGTGGCACGTGGGGTGGTGCTGTCGGTGCCGCCGGCGGTGCTGGTGCTGGTGCTCGTGTCTGTGGCGCTGTCGTCTGCGCGAGGGGGCTTGGGCGTACGCATTTCCTTGGCTCCTGACGAGACCGGCTTGAGTTCGGTCCTGCTTCTCATTATCCGTGCAGCTGTCGCACTATGTGAACGACCTAGTGACCGGGCGCGAGGTCGGCCATGGCGCTTGCGCCGAGAAGTGCCCCCGACTCCGGATCGAACGCCGAGGTGCCGGACCCCGATATGATCTGACCGATCGTCGAAAGGCACCTCTGGCTCAGGGTTCGGAGCAGCGCGACATCGGGGAGACGGACGTGAAGGGCTGGCAGTTCTGGGTCGACCGCGGTGGCACCTTCACCGATGTCGTCGCCCAGCGCCCCGACGGACGACTGCTCACCCGCAAACTCCTCTCGGACAACCCGTCCCGGTACGCCGACGCCGCCGTGGCAGGCATCCGAGAACTCCTCACCGAAGCCGGTGACGCCTCAACCGGACGGGCGGCCCAGCAGGACCCCGGTCACCAGAACGGCCTACCGGTCGAATCCGTTCGTATGGGCACCACCGTCGCCACCAACGCCCTCCTGGAACGCAAGGGCGAACGCACCCTCCTAGTCGTCACCCGCGGCTTCCGCGACGCGCTGCGCATCGCCTATCAGAACCGCCCGCGGATCTTCGCCCGCGAGATCGAACTCCCCGAACTGCTCCACGAACGCGTCATCGAGGTCGACGAACGCATCGCCGCCGACGGCACCGTCCTGCGCGCCCCCGACCTGGACGCCCTCGCCGGGCCTCTCCAGGAGGCGTACGCCGCCGGAATCCGCGCCGTCGCCGTCGTCTGCATGCACAGCCACCTCCACCCCGCCCACGAACAGGCCGTCGGCGAGCTGGCGGCCCGCACCGGCTTCCCGCAGATCTCGCTCTCCAGCGAGGTCAGCCCCCTGATGAAACTCGTCCCGCGCGGTGACACGGCCGTCGTCGACGCCTATCTGTCGCCAGTCCTGCGCCGCTACGTTCAGCACGTCGCCGACGAACTCCACGGCGTACGACTGATGTTCATGCAGTCCAACGGCGGCCTCGCCGAAGCCGGACAGTTCCGCGGCAAGGACGCCATCCTCTCCGGGCCGGCCGGCGGCATCGTCGGCATGGCGCGGATGTCCCAGCTGGCCGGCTTCGACCGCGTCATCGGCTTCGACATGGGCGGCACGTCCACGGACGTCTCGCACTTCGCGGGCGAGTACGAACGCGTCTTCACCACCCAGATCGCCGGCGTCCGGCTCCGCGCGCCCATGCTCGACATCCACACCGTCGCCGCGGGCGGCGGATCCGTCCTCCACTTCGACGGCTCCCGCTACCGCGTAGGGCCGGACTCGGCGGGAGCGGACCCGGGCCCCGCCTGCTATCGCGGTGGCGGCCCGCTCACCGTCACCGACGCCAACGTGGCACTCGGCCGGATCCAACCGGCCCATTTCCCCAGGGTGTTCGGCCCCGACGGCGACCAGTCGCTCGACGACGCCCTCGTCCGTGACCGCTTCGCCGCCCTCGCCGACGAGATCCGCGAGTGGACCGGCGACGACCGCACGCCCGAGCAGGTCGCCGAGGGCTATCTGCAGATCGCCGTGGCCAACATCGCCAACGCCGTGAAGCGCATCTCGGTCCAGAAGGGCCACGACGTCACCCGCTACGCGCTGACCACCTTCGGCGGCGCGGGCGGCCAGCACGCGTGCATGGTCGCCGACTCGCTCGGCATCCGCACGGTCCTCGTGCCGCCCATGGCCGGAGTGCTCTCCGCGCTCGGCATCGGGCTCGCCGACACCACGGCCATGCGCGAACAGTCCGTCGAGGCGCCCCTGGAGGCCTCCGCGATGCCCGGCATCCTCAAGACCGCCGACGGCCTGGAGGGCGCGGCCCGCGCCGAACTCCTCGCCGAGGACGTCCCCGAGGACCGCATCCGGGTCACCCGCCGGGCCCAGCTGCGCTATGACGGCACGGACACGGCACTCACCGTCGAGCTGACCGAGCCCGACGCCATGACCCGTACCTTCGAAGACCGCCATCGCGCCACCTACTCCTTCACCCTCGACCGTCCGGTCGTCGTCGAAGCCCTCTCCGTGGAAGCCACCGGTCTCACCGAACCCCCCGATCTCTCCGCCCTCGTCACCCCGCACTCCCCGCCCGGTACCCCGGAGACGGTCAGCCTCCACACCGGCGGCACCTGGCGCGACGTACCCCTGCGCCGCCGCGAGGAACTGCCCCCGGGCGACACCGTCACCGGCCCCGCGATCATCACCGAGGCCAGTTCGACGACCGTCGTCGACGACGGCTGGCAGGCGGCCATGACCGACGACGGGCATCTGGTCATGGAACGCGTGTCGGTCACGGAGAGTTCCGATCTCGGCACGGAAGTCGACCCCGTTCTCCTCGAGGTCTTCAACAATCTCTTCATGGCCATCGCCGAACAGATGGGCGCCCGCCTGGAGTCCACCGCCCAGTCCGTCAACATCAAGGAGCGCCTGGACTTCTCCTGCGCGCTCTTCGACCCTGACGGCAACCTGGTCGCCAACGCCCCCCATATCCCAGTGCACTTGGGCTCGATGGGCACCAGCGTCAAAGAGGTAATCCGCCGCCGCGGCGACAGCATGCGCCCCGGGGACACGTACGCGGTCAACGACCCGTACCACGGCGGCACCCACCTCCCCGACGTCACGGTGATCACCCCGGTCTTCGACACGGAGGGTGACGGCGCGGAGGGCCGCCACGATTCGGAAAGCGAGGGTCCAGAGGGCGGTGCGGACGGCGGGCGCATCCTCTTCTACGTCGCCTCGCGCGGTCATCACGCCGAGATCGGCGGCATCGCGCCGGGCTCCATGCCCGCGAACAGCCGCACCATCGAGGAGGAGGGCATCCTCTTCGACAACTGGCTGCTCGTGGAAGGCGGCCGTCTCAGGGAGGCCGAGACCCGAAGCCTCCTCACCGAGGCGCCCTACCCCTCGCGCAACCCGACGACCAACCTCGCCGACCTGCGTGCCCAGATCGCCGCCAACCAGAAGGGCGTCGACGAAGTCGCCCGCATGATCGGGCACTTCGGGCTCGACGTCGTCCAGGCGTACATGAAGCACGTCCAGGACAACGCCGAAGAGGCGGTCCGCCGCGTCATCGACACCCTTGAGGACGGCGAGTTCGCCTACGAGACCGACTCCGGTGCCGTGATCCGGGTCCACGTCTCCGTAGACCGCGAAAAACGCTCCGCGAAGGTCGACTTCACGGGCACGTCCCCGCAGCTCGCCACCAACTTCAACGCGCCCTTCGCGGTGGTCAACGCGGCCGTCCTGTACGTCTTCCGCACCCTGGTCGCCGACGACATCCCGCTCAACGACGGCTGCCTGCGGCCCCTCGACATCGTCGTACCGCCCGGCTCGATGCTCGCCCCGGAACCACCGGCCGCCGTAGTGGCGGGAAATGTGGAGACGTCGCAGGCGATCACCGGCGCGCTGTACGGTGCTCTCCGGGTGCAGGCCGAGGGCTCCGGCACCATGAACAACGTCACCTTCGGCAACGAGCGTTACCAGTACTACGAGACCGTGGCCTCCGGGTCCGGTGCGGGCGACGGCTTCCCCGGCGCGCCCGTCGTACAGACCCACATGACCAACTCGCGACTCACGGACCCCGAGGTCCTGGAGTGGCGACTGCCGGTCCAGCTCGACGAGTTCGCCGTACGAAGCGGCAGCGGCGGGGCCGGACGGTGGCGGGGCGGTGACGGTGCCGTACGTCGCATCCGGTTCCACGAGCCGATGACCGTCTCCACGCTCTCCCAGCACCGCAGGGTCCCGCCCTACGGTATGGCGGGCGGCGAACCCGGGACGCTGGGCGCCAACCGCGTGGAGCGCGCGGACGGCACGGTCACCGAACTCGCCGGGAGCGACGCGGCCGAGGTCGGCCCCGGCGACGTGCTGGTCATCGAAACACCCGGCGGCGGCGGGTACGGGCCGCCACCGCCCGGCACCACCGAAGCAGGCTCCACCGCTGAACCAGGCTCCACCAGCCAAGCAAGCTCCACCGAAGCACGCGACACCACTGAAGCAGGAGAAGAGAACGATGATCTTCGGGCGCACTGAGCGCGGCAAGGCCCCCGTCGAGCCCGTCACGCTCAAGATCCTCGTGGCGGGCGGCTTCGGCGTGGGCAAGACGACCATGGTCGGCGCAGTCAGCGAGATCAAGCCGCTGCGCACCGAGGAGCTGCTGACCGAGGCGGGCCGTCCCGTCGACGACACCAGCGGTGTGGAGGGCAAGCACACCACCACGGTCGCCATGGACTTCGGCCGCATCACGCTCCGCGAGGACCTGGTGCTGTACCTCTTCGGGACGCCCGGCCAGAACCGCTTCTGGTTCCTGTGGGACGAGCTCGCCACCGGTGCCCTGGGTGCCGTCGTCCTCGCCGACACCCGCCGCCTGGAGGACTGCTTCGCCGCCGTCGACTACTTCGAGCGCCGGTCCATACCCTTCGTGGTGGGCGTCAACTGCTTCGAGGGCGCGGCCCGTTACCCCATCGACGACGTCCGGCAGGCCCTCGACCTGGACCCCGGAGTCCCCGTCGTCCTGTGTGACGCGCGCGGCCGGGAGTCGGTCAAGGAGGTCCTCATCGCGGTCGTCCAGCACGCGATGGCGTACGCCACGGCGCACCGCCAGACCGTCACCACCTGAGACACCGGCCGGCGACACCCGACCGGCCCGGGCGGCCGGTAGCGGTACGAGCAGCCGATACCGGCACGAGCACGAGTACGACCCGTACCCCCGCCGACAGGGGTACGGGCCGCAGTCCTCAGGCACCGCCGATGAGCCGCACGCGCGCGTGGGCATCGACGTCCACGCGCGCGTGGACCTCGAAAAACGGCCGGGTCAGCCCTCGCCGTCCTCGTGCCAGCCGAAGCTCTTCTCCACCGCCTTGCGCCAGTTGTGGTACTCGCGGTCACGGACGGACGCCTCCATGTTCGGCGTCCACTCGACGTCCTTCTGCCAGTGCGTCTTCAGCTCGTCGAGGTCGTTCCACACCCCGGTCGCCAGACCCGCCGCGTACGCGGCGCCCAGGCAGGTCGTCTCGGAGACCTTCGGGCGGATCACCGGCACCCCGAGCACATCCGCCTGGTGCTGCATCAGCAGATTGTTCTTGGTCATGCCGCCGTCCACCTTCAGGGTGGTGATCTGCACCCCGGAGTCCTGGAACATCGCGTCCACGACCTCACGTGTCTGCCAGCTCGTCGCCTCCAGGACGGCCCGCGCGAGGTGCCCCTTCGTGACGTACCTGGTCAGCCCGGTGACGACACCGCGCGCGTCGGAGCGCCAGTAGGGCGCGAACAGGCCCGAGAACGCGGGCACGATGTACGCGCCGCCGTTGTCGTCGACGCTCGCGGCGAGGGTCTCGATCTCGTCGGCGCTACGGATGATGCCGAGCTGGTCGCGGAACCACTGCACCAGCGCGCCGGTGATCGCGATGGACCCTTCGAGGCAGTAGACCGGCGCCTCCGTGCCGATCTTGTACCCCATCGTGGTCAGCAGCCCGTTCTTCGAGGGCACGGGCCGGTTCCCGGTGTTGAGCAGCAGGAAGCTGCCCGTCCCGTACGTGTTCTTGGCCGTGCCCACGTCGTAGCAGGCCTGGCCGAACACCGCGGCCTGCTGGTCGCCCAGCGCCGACGCCACCGGGACGCCCGCGAGTTGGCCGACGGCGGTCCCGTACACCTCGGACGAGGACTTGATCTCCGGGAGGACGGCCTCGGGGACGTTCATCGCGGAGAGGATGGACTGGTCCCACTGGAGTGTTTCGAGGTTCATCAGCATGGTGCGGCCCGCGTTGGTCACGTCGGTGACGTGCTTTCCGCCGTCGGTGCCGCCGGTGAGGTTCCAGATCAGCCAGGAGTCGATCGTGCCGAAGGCGATCTCGCCGCGTTCGGCGCGGGCCCGGAGTCCCGGCACGTTGTCGAGCAGCCAGGTCGCCTTGGGCCCGGAGAAGTAGCTGGCCAGCGGCAGTCCGGTCTGCTCCCGGAAACGGTCCTGCCCGTCCGTACCGCCGAGTTCGTTGCAGAGCGCGGAGGTACGGGTGTCCTGCCAGACGATCGCGTTGTGCACGGGCTTGCCCGTGGCGCGGTCCCACAGGACGGTCGTCTCGCGCTGGTTGGTGATCCCCAGCGCGCTGAGCTGGTCGGCGCGGAGCCCCGCCTTCGCGAGCGCGCCCGCGACCACGGCCTGCACCTTCGACCAGATCTCGGTGGCGTCGTGCTCCACCCAGCCCGGCTTGGGGAAGATCTGGCGGTGTTCGCGCTGGTCGACGGCGACGATGGCGCCGTCCTGGTTGAAGACGATGCAGCGGCTGGACGTGGTGCCCTGGTCGATTGCGGCGACGAACTTGTCCGTCATGACGTCCCCTTCGTCGGATTCTTCGGACGGCTGCCTCAGAAGGCTGCTTTGAAGATGAGCCCGGCAAGCACTCCGCCGATCAGCGGCCCGACCACCGGGATCCACGAGTAGCTCCAGTCCGAGGTCCCCTTGTTGGGGATCGGCAGGATGGCGTGGGCGATGCGCGGGCCCAGGTCACGGGCCGGGTTGATGGCGTACCCCGTCGGACCACCGAGCGACAGACCGATGCCGACCACCAGGAACGACACGATCAGGATCGCGGTGCCGGACTCGCCCAGCCCCTTGGTCAGGCCGAACGCCAGGATCGGCAGCACCAGACCGATGGTCGCGATGATCTCGGTGATGAGGTTCGCCACGGGATTGCGGATCGCGGGGCCGGTGGAGAAGATCCCGAGCGTGGGCTGCGCTATCTCCTCGTCGGAGTTGGCCTGGAACTGGGCGTAGTAGACCAGCCAGCACAGCACCGCGCCCAGGAAGGCGCCGACCATCTGTCCGGCGATATAGATGTGGACCTGGTCCCAGTCCCCGGTGTCGATGGCTATGCCGACGGTCACCGCCGGGTTGAGGTGCCCGCCGGACAGCGGGGCGGCGGTGTAGGCACCGGCCAGTACGCCGAAGCCCCAGCCGAACGCGATGACGACCCAGCCGGCGTCCTTCGCCTTGGAGTAGTTGAGTACGACCGCGGCGACCACTCCGGCGCCGAAGAGGATCAGTATCGCTGTGCCGATGACCTCACCGACGAATATGTCTCCGTTGCTCATGGCGGCTCCTAGGCCCAAGCCCGGGGCGATCCGCCCCGGTCCACCGTGCAGGGTGCGTTCCCATGGCTACTTCTGCCGAGAGCAGGGAGATCCCGCGCCCCGCCCGGCGTCCGTGACGAGCGTGCCGTCGTAGTCGGATCGCCCGCGGGGGCATGACCCGTTGGCGCAGGCCAGGGCCTGCGCGGCGCAGTGCCTGAATACGCCGGAATGCGGCGATGCCGACTGACACCGGAAGTGTTCACCGGTGCTGTGAGAGCGTCAAGGTCGCGGGCGACAACGGTTCGCACCCGCGCAGACGGCTCGATGAGGACGGCCGGGTTCCAGGGCGTGCGCACGGCGATGGAGTCCGTGCGGCGTGAGGCCTTCCGGAGTCGGCAGGTCCGGCAGGGGCCGCAACGGGTCGGCGGGGGCCGCAATGGGTCGGCCGGTGCCGCAACGGGTCGGCCGGGGGCGGAGGCGCCGGCTCGGGTGTGGCGGGCCGACGGTCCGGTGGCTTGGCGGTTCGGCGCTGCTCCGGCAGCCTCCGGCAGCCCGTGAGTGAGCCGCTCGCCCCGACGCGGCCACCCCCTGATCTCGGGCACGGCCAGCCTCTGAGCCTCGGCCGTCTCCGCCCGCCGACGAGCGAGCCGGTCGCCCTGACGCGGGCACTCTTGAGCCCCGGCCGACGCACCACCGCGGCACCCTGCACCACCGCCACGGCACCCCGCGCCGCCGCCCGGCCGACCACAGCCGGGAGCGACTCACCCCCGCCCGGGCCCGCCCGCCCAACTCTCCGCATGCGCCGGTGCCGCCCCCGACCCCCGCCGGATCTCGTGGCCCGGCAGACCCGCGCGGCCCAGCACCCAACTGGCCCCCCGGAGGGACTTCGCGGCCTGCTTGAGGGGCGCCAGACACGCGGCGGCCTCGCGGTGGTCGGTGACGCTGCCAGGGGCGCACAGCACGGTGGCGAGGGACAGCGTGACGGCGAGCCCGCCCGCCGACCAGGGTGTGTCGAGGACCGACGTGGCCAGTGGATCGAGGGACTCCGGATCCGCCAGGACCAGGAAGTCGTCACCGCCGATGTGCCCCACGCGCGTGGCCCCGGACGCGGCTGCCTGCAACGCCCGCCCCACCGCCCGGATCAGCTCGTCGCCCGCCGCGAACCCCGCACCGTCGTTGACCCGCTTGAAGCCGTCGACGTCCAGCCAACTGAGCGTGAACACCCGCCCGTCGGCGATCCACCGGTCCACCTCACCGGTGATCGCGTCCGAACCGGGCAGCCGCGTCAGCGGATTGAGCGCGGCGGCCTCCTCGACACGGCTCTCCGCCAGCGCCCGTACGAGATCCGCCAGCCGCACGACGCCCACGCACCGCCCGAGCCGGTCGACGACCGCGACATCGTCCGACGTACGGTCCGGAGCCCCGTCCGCCACCACGTCGAGAACCTCCCACGCGGTCGCGTCGACCCCGACCGTGCGCGGCGGATCGCCCAGCCTCGCGGCGGGCCGGTCGGCGTACAGCGCGTGCCCGTAGCGCCCCGACAGCGACAGCAGGAACCGCGACCGGTGCACCGACCGCACCGGCACCCCGGCGGCGTCCACGAGTACCACCCCGGAGACGTCCGGCGACCCGGTCAGCAGCGCCCGCACCTGCCCCGCGGACGCCCCGGCGGGCAGCAGCGCGGCAGGCCGTACGAACTGTCGTACGGGCGGCCCGTAGGGCGGCGTCGCCGCGGCAACGGGGGAGAGGGCCGGAACGTACACATCCGCCGCGGGCCGCCGAGCCGGAGGCGCGAACAACTCGCCCTGTGCCAGCTGCGCGCCCGCGGACACAGCCGCCGCGCACTGGGACTCGGTCTCCACGCCCTCGACGGACAGCAGCGCCCCCAGCTGCTCGCACAGCGTGCGCATCGCCCGCACCACCGCCGGCCTCGACAGCAGGGACGCGTCCAACTTCACCAGGTCGGGCGCGAGATCCGCGAGCACGCGCAGGGGTACGTCACCGTCGCCGATGCCGTCCGCGCAGATCCGGAAGCCCTCGTCCCGCAGCACCGTCACCGCTTCGACGAGCGCCTGGTGCGGTACGTGGGTGAAGGGTGGGCCGATGTCGACCGTCACCTCCCACGGCATGCGCCCGGCCTGCCGCACCTCGTCGCGGAGCGCGGCGAGCCCTCCGAGATCGGCGAGGGTCCCGGCGAACACGTTGACGTGCAGCGGCAGCAACGTCTCCTGACGGGCCGCCGCCCGCATCGCCAACGCGGCCAGCCGGCCGTCGAGTTCGGGGTCCCGGCGCGCCTGCGCGAGGATGTCACCGGACTCCGGACGGGCGAGTATCTCCAGCGCCGTGACCCCTCCGGTCGTCAGATTGACGACCGGCTGGAAGGCGAAGCGGACAGTATCCGTCCAGGAGGGCACGGAAGCATAATGACGCCACCCGCGTACGCCCAAGCGCAGTTCACGAGCTGTTCACGCACGATTCCTGGCCGATCACACAGCGTGCGAACGACCCCTGCCGAGCACGTCGGGCCTCCTCATCTGACGGCGATCACGGACGACCCGTGCCCGAACAGCCCCTGGTTCGCGGTGATCCCCACGCGCGCACCCGCGACCTGCCGGTCACCCGCCGCTCCCCGCAACTGCCAGGTGAGCTCGCAGACCTGGGCGATGGCCTGCGCCGGAACGGCCTCTCCGAAGGAGGCGAGTCCGCCGCTGGCGTTCACCGGTATTCGTCCTCCCGGCGCCGTCGCACCCTCCCGCAGCAGCTTGGCCCCCTCGCCCTCGCCGCACAGCCCCAGGTCCTCGTACCACTGCAACTCCAGGGCCGTGGACAGGTCGTAGACCTCCGCCAGCGAGAGGTCCTCGGGGCCGATGCCCGCCTCCTCGTACGCGGCCCGCGCGATCGACGCGCGGAAAGTGTCGGCCGCCGGCTCCGCCGCGACCGCGGAGTCCGTCGCGATGTCGGGAAGGTCGAGCACGGTGTTGGGATAGCGCGGCGTCACCGTGGACACCGCGCGGATCCGCACCGGGTCCGCCGCCCCGTGACGGCGTGCGAATTCCATGCTGGACAGCACGAGTGCCGCCGCCCCGTCCGAGGTCGCGCAGATGTCGAGCAGCCGCAGCGGATCGGCCACGACGGCCGAGGCAGCGACCTCCTCGGCGGTGACCCGTTTGCGGTAGCGGGCGTTGGGATTCAGCGCCCCCAGAGCCGCGTTCTTCACCTTGACCTGCGCGAAGTCCTCCAGCGTGTCCCCGTGGACGGCCATCCGCCGCCGCGCGTACAGCCCGAAGTACGTCGGATTCGTCGCCCCCAGGACCCGGAACCGCAGCCAGTCCGGATCGTCGGCCCGGTCCCCGCCCGCAGGCCGGAAGAACCCCTTCGGCGCGGCGTCCGCGCCGACCACCAGGACCACGTCCGCGAGGCCCGAAAGGATTTGCGCCCGCGCGGTGTTGACGGCCTGTGCCCCCGACGCGCACGCCGCGTACACGCTCGCGACCCGGGCGCCCTGCCAGCCCAGTGCCTTGGCGAACGTCGCCCCCGCCACATACCCCGGGTATCCGCCACGGACCGTGTCCGCGCCGACGATCGAGCCGACGTCCCGCCAGTCGACCCCCGCGTCGGCGAGCGCCGCGCGCGCGGCCACCGTCCCGTACTCCACGAAGCCGCGCCCCCACTTGCCCCAGGGGTGCATGCCCGCGCCGAGCACCGCCACTTCACCCGTCATGCCGTCACCCCCGTCGGCCGCCAGTGCCACGTAGTCCAGGTCGTCTCCGCGTCCTCGTTCAGCACGCCCGGGACGACCTCCACCTCCATACCCACCGTCAGGTCGGCGACGGTGACCCCGGGAACGGTCTGTCCGAGCACCACGAGCCGTTCGGATTCCAGTTCCACAGCGATCAACGCGTAGGGCCGCCATTCGAGTTCCGGGTCGGACACATACGGTGACGGCGGCCGGTACCGGCTGTCCGTGTACGACCACACGCGACCGCGACGGGACAGTGGGATTTCCTCCAGATCGCCGCCGGGGCAACCCGGATTGCGGCAGAAGGCGTCCTCACGGGGGAAGAACACCGACGCGCAGGCCGAACAGCGCGTGCCGAGAAGCCGGAACTCCTCTCCCTCGCCGGTGAACCAGCCGGTGACCACGGGTGTACGGGTGCGCGACAAGATCCCTCCACGACACTGGATCCCACTGGATCTGACGGAACGTCAGAAGTGTGCCACGGGCGCGGTCGATTGGGCAGGGCGTCGGAGTGCGTCACGAAGTACAAGACGGGTCGTCACAGGAGAACCGATCAGGCCTCCAGAGCGTCGGAGTATCGGTAGGGACGGCCGGGGCCCACGGGGGTGGTTCCGGCCGTCCCTCATCTCTGAGCCACGCGGGTCGCCTTCCGCCCCGGCCGCATCCGCTCACTCGATCGGGCGCGGACTGTATCCGATCTCTTCCCCCGGGGAACCTGCACCTGATAGATGCAGGGAACATGACACGACTCTCCATGGCGGTACGCAGCCTCGTCACCGTCCTCGCCGCCCTGCTGGCCGTCACCGCGGCCTCCGCGACGGCCCGGGCCACCACCGAACCGAAGGCTCCCGCCGACTTCGTGGCCCTGAGATCCGTGGACCCCACGATCATCCAGGAGATCCGCTACTTCACCCCGCACAACTTCGTGGGCGAGCGCATCGACGGCTACCGGCAGCCCCTCTGCATCCTCACCAGGCCCGCCGCCGAGGCCCTCCACCAGGCCCAGCAGCGACTGCTCAGGCAGGGCTACACCCTGAAGGTGTACGACTGCTACCGGCCCCAGCGGTCCGTGGACCACTTCGTCCGCTGGGCCAAGGACCTCGAAGACCAGGCCATGAAGGCCGAGTTCTACCCGAACGTCGACAAGACCCGTCTGTTCGAGGACGGTTACATCGCGGAGAAGTCCGGCCACAGCCGCGGCTCGACCATGGACCTCACCATCGTGAAGCTCCCGGCACTGCCGACCCGCCCGTACATCCCCGGAGAGCCCCTCGTGCCCTGCTTCGCACCCCAGGGCGAGCGTTTCCCGGACAACTCCGTGGACATGGGCACCGGTTACGACTGCTTCGACACCCTGTCGCACACCCTCGACCCGCGCATCCAGGGACAGCAGCGCGCCAACAGGCTGCTCCTGAAGGACACCCTCGAAGGCCTCGGTTTCGTGAACCTGGCCGAGGAGTGGTGGCACTTCACCTACAAGCCCGAGCTCTACCCCGACACCTACTTCGACTTCCCGGTGTCGACGAAATCCCTCATCCAGTCTCACTGAGGCGGCCCGCGCAGCCGTCCTTGTGATGATCGGATACAGTCCCGGGCGTGTCTCCAACCCAGATCCCGTCCGCCAACTCCGCGCCGGACTCCCACTGTTCGAGCTGCGGCACGCCCTACGGAGAGGGCGTTTCCGGCTGGCCCCGCACCTGCTCCTCCTGCCGCACCGTGGCCTACCGCAACCCGATTCCGGTCGCGGTGGCCCTGCAACCCGTGTACGACACCAAGGGTGCGGCCCTGGTTGTCATCACCCGGACCATCGCTCCCGCGCGCGGGGGCATCGCCCTGCCCGGAGGGTTCATCGACCAACGAGAGGACTGGCGGCAGGCCGTCGTCCGTGAACTCAAGGAGGAGACGGGCATCGCCGCGGCCGGCCGCGACGTACGGCTCGTCGACGCGCTGAGCTCCCCCGACGGCCACCTGCTGCTCTTCGGAGCCCTCCCGGAGCGACCGGTGTCCGACCTGCCGCCGTCCGTCGCGACCGACGAGACCGAGGGCTGGCAACTGCTGCGCAGGGCGACCGAACTCGCCTTCCCGCTGCACACCCGGGCGGCGAAGTCGTGGTTCGAGGGCCGGTACGTCTGAGAGCTCTTCACATGCCCCCGGCGGGGCCACGCCCGACTCGGGAGTGGCCCCGCCGGGGGCTGTAGGCCCCCTTCAGGGGCGCGTCACAACGCTCCGAGCCCCCGCACCCGAACGGGCAGCGAAGGCTCGCTGCGGCCGTCCTCCCCGTACCGCTCGACGATCACCCGCTTCCCCTTCCGGCGCGTCACATAGCGCTCGATCTCCGGCTCGTCCCAGCCGTCGCCCGAGTCCGCCACCACCAGCCCGCCCCCGGTCCGTCCGCGGGCGGGCGCCCACACCTCCAGCTCCAGCCCGCCGTCCTCGCCCCGCACCGGCAGCACGGCCCCCGCACGGGCCAGAACCGGAATCCGCGACAAGGGGGCATCGATCAGCACCTGCGCGGGCCCTTCGTACGCCTCCTCGGTCACCGTGTCGTACCAGCGCCCCCGCGGCAGCTGCACCGCACGCCTATCGGCGCCCGGGTCGAGCACCGGCGCCACCAGAAGACAGTCACCGAGCAGGAACGCGTCCTCGCAGTCCCGCAGCGCCCTGTCCTCCGGCGCGCCCCACCACACCGGCCGCACATAGGGCGCACCCGTACGGCGTGCCAGATGCGCCAGCGTCATGAAGTACGGCAGCAGCCGCCGTCGTTCGACGAGTGCCACGCGCGCGTGCCCGAGAACGTCGTCACCGAACTCCCACGGCTCCCTGCGCCCCGCCCGCAGACTCGCGTGCGTACGGAACAGGGGCAGATACGCACCCAGCTGGAACCACCGCAGATACAGCTCGGGGGATGGGCTCCCGTCGAAGCCGCCCACATCGGGACCCGAATACGGCACGCCGCACAGCCCGAGTCCCATCACCAGCGACAGGGACGCCCGCAGACCGGGCCACCCCGTGGCCACGTCCCCGGACCAGGTCCCTCCGTAGCGCTGCATACCGGCCCACCCGGAGCGGGAGAACAGGAACGGCCGCTCCTGGGGCATCAGTTCGCGCAGGCCCTCGTAGCCGGCCCGCGCCATGCCGAGCGAGTACACGTTGTGCGCCTCACGATGGTCACCGCCGCGACCCTCCAGGTCGTGCCGCGCCGAACGGGGCAGCGTCGACTCCCCGAAGGCGGCGAACGACACCGGCTCGTTCATGTCGTGCCAGAAACCGGCGAACCCCTGGGAGAGCCGCTCTTCGTAGAGACCGCCCCACCACCGGCGCGTACGCGCGCGCGTGAAGTCCGGATAGACCACTTCACCCGGCCAGACCTCACCCCGCACCGGCTGTCCGGCGGCGTCCCGCACGAAGGCCTCCTCGGCGGTCCCGCTGTCGTACACGGTGTTGCCGGGCTCGGCCTTCACCGCCGGATCCACGATCGACACCAGCCGGATCCCGTCCCGGCGCAGGTCCTCGGCGAGCACCGGCAGCTTCGGGAAACGGTCCCGGTCGACCGTGAACACCTGATGCGCGTCGAAGTGGTCGATGTCGAGGTGCACGGCCTCCAGCGGCAGCCCGCGCTCGTGATAGCCGCCCACGATCCGCCGCACCTCCTCCTCGCTCCCGAAGCCCCACCGCGCGTGATGGTGCCCCAGGGCCCAGGCCGGCGGCAGTGCGGCGGCTCCCGTCAGAGACGCCCAGGCGTGCAGCACGCGCGCGGGGTTGCCCACCATCACCCAGCAGCGCAGGGGCCCGCCGTCCATCCGGAGTTCGCTCGTCCCGGCCCGGTCGTGCCCGGACCCGGCACCCTCCTCACCCTCGCGCAGCGTCACACCGCCGTCCCACGTGCTGTCGTGGAACACCAGGTGGGTCGCCGCGTCGGCCACCACCATCTGCACCGGCATGGTGATGTACAGCGGATCGTCGCCGGGCCCGAAGGCGTGCCCCGGATCGGTGTTCCACAGCCGATACGTTCCGTCGCGCAGCCGGGGCCCCGACGCGCGCCCGCCCAGCCCGAAGAACCGCGCGTCCGCGGCCACTTCGGACCGCTGCATCCAGCGCGCCTCCCCACCACCGACCGGCTCCCACCACCGCGGCGGCAGATCCCGCCGCAGGGTCACCCCGCCCGGCGTACGCACCTCCACGGCCCCGTGCCGCGAGACCACGACCGTCATCCGCTCCGCCACGACCCGCCACGCGCCGTCCTTGTCCGGCTCCAGCAGGACCCGGGGGTCCGGTTCGGGCGCGGGGCCCGCGAGCGCGTACGACGGCTCTGGGCCCGCCCCGTCCCAGCCCCAGAAGACGGCTCCGCCGGTCGTGACGGTGATCCGCAGCTCCGACCGGGTGAACCGGACGACCCCGCCACCCGGACCCGGCTCGACACTCAGCACCGGCCCGGGAACCCGCGCACGCTCGGCGCCCCGCGGCGGCAGCCCCGAGGCGTCGGCACGCCTCCTCCGCCACGCGGCCCGCACGGTACGCAGCCCCTGGGCCGACCCCACCGAACCGACCGCCTTCATCGAACGCACCAGGTCACGACCGTCCATGCTGCTCAGCCTGCCACCCGAAACGGCCGTTGAGTGAGTCGTTCAACTTCCGTTCACCCGTGGCAGGACCACATCTTCACGAGCTGGACTATGTGGGGCTCGCCCTGGTGCGGAAGTCGATCACATGGCATCGTCCGTGGGAGCCGCGTGACGCGCACACCCCAGCCCGTGCGCGGTACACGCACACGACGCGCACAGTCCGGGAGCCGCCCCATGACCTCAGCGAACCCCTCGCCGCTCTGGCAACCCGACCCGGGTCGCATCGCCCAGGCACAGATCACCCGATTCCAGACCTGGGCGGCCGAGCACCACGGAGCCCCCGCCGAGGGTGGGTACGCCGCTCTGCACCGCTGGTCCGTGGACGAACTGGACACGTTCTGGAAAGCCGTCACCGAGTGGTTCGACGTACGGTTCTCGACCCCCTACGCGCGCGTGCTGGGCGACCGCTCGATGCCGGGCGCACAGTGGTTCCCCGGAGCCACCCTCAACTACGCCGAGCACGCCCTGCGAGCGGCCGACACCCGAGCGGACGAACCGGCCCTCCTCCATGTCGACGAGACCCACGAACCGACCCCGGTCAGCTGGTCCGAACTGCGCCGCCAGGTCGGCTCCCTGGCCGCCGAACTCCGGGCCCTCGGCGTACGCCCCGGGGACCGCGTCAGCGGCTACCTCCCGAACGTGCCCCAGGCCGTGGTCGCCCTCCTCGCCACCGCGGCCGTCGGCGGCGTCTGGACGTCCTGCGCCCCCGACTTCGGCGCCCGCAGCGTCCTCGACCGCTTCCAGCAGGTCGAACCCGTCGTGCTGTTCACCGTCGACGGCTACCGCTACGGCGGCAAGGAGCACGACCGCCGCGACACCGTCGCCGAACTGCGCCGCGAACTGCCCACCCTGCGCGCCGTCGTCCACATCCCGCTGCTCGGCACCGAACCCCCCGAGGGCGCCCTGGAATGGTCGGCCCTCACATCGGCGGACGTAACACCCGTCTACGAAGAGGTCCCTTTCGACCATCCCCTCTGGGTGCTCTACTCCTCCGGCACGACAGGGCTCCCCAAGGCCATCGTCCAGTCCCAGGGCGGCATCCTCGTCGAGCACCTCAAGCAGCTCGGCCTCCACTGCGACCTGGGACCCGAGGACCGCTTCTTCTGGTACACGTCCACCGGCTGGATGATGTGGAACTTCCTCGTCTCCGGCCTCCTGACGGGCACCACGATCGTCCTGTACGACGGCAGCCCGGGCTACCCGGACACAGCCGCCCAGTGGCGCATCGCCGAACGCACCGGCGCCACGCTCTTCGGTACCTCGGCGGCCTACGTCATGGCCTGCCGGAAGGCGGGCGTCCATCCGTCCCGCGACTTCGACCTGTCCCGCGTCCAGTGCGTGGCCACCACCGGCTCGCCCCTGCCGCCCGACGGATTCCGCTGGCTGCACGACGAGGTGCGCGACGACCTGTGGATCGCCTCCGTCAGCGGCGGCACCGACGTGTGTTCCTGCTTTGCGGGAGCCGTCCCCACGCTCCCGGTCTACGTGGGCGAACTTCAGGCACCGGGCCTGGGCACCGACCTGCAGTCCTGGGACCCGAGCGGCGAACCCCTCATCGACGAGGTCGGCGAACTCGTCGTCACCAACCCCATGCCGTCGATGCCCATCCGCTTCTGGAACGACCCCGACGGCAGCCGCTACCACGACAGTTACTTCGACACGTACCCCGGAGTGTGGCGCCACGGCGACTGGATCACCGTCACCTCACGCGGCTCCGTCGTCATCCACGGCCGCTCGGACTCCACCCTCAACCGCCAGGGCGTCCGCATGGGTTCGGCCGACATCTACGAAGCCGTCGAGCGGCTGCCGGAGATCCGCGAGTCCCTCGTCATCGGCATCGAACAGCCCGATGGCGGCTACTGGATGCCCCTCTTCGTCCACCTCGCTCCGGGAGCCGTACTCGACGACGCCCTCCTGAGCCGCATCAAGCAGACGATCCGCGAGCAACTCTCACCTCGCCACATCCCCGACGAGGTCATCGAGGTACCCGGAGTCCCGCACACCCTCACCGGCAAGCGCATCGAGGTCCCGGTCAAACGCCTCCTCCAGGGCACGCCATTGGAGAAGGCGGTCAATCCCGGCTCCATCGACAACCTCGACCTACTCGGCTTCTACGAGGAACTGGCCCGCAAGCGCGCCTGACCGACCCCGCGTTCCAGCGTCGCCTCGGACGTGCTCCCCCCCCACGTCCGAGGAGGCGTTGTCAGTGCCGCCGATTACTGTGAGTGAGCATTGATCGACTGCACGCAGGGGGAAAAATGGCACACACCCAGCACCAGACCATGCGACGCGTCCTGCGCCGCGAAATCGCCGGAACCATCGGCCTGTTGACCGACGAGCAGGACTTCACCGCGATGCGGCGGCGCTACCGCACCTTCACCTTCGACAGCCACGCGAGCTATCTCCAGCAGGTGGAAGCCCTGCTCCGCACCCTCTCCTCCCAGGGCGGCCACACCACGGTGGCACTCTTCGATCCCGAGGAGTACGCGGAATTCTGCGCCGAACACGGCCTGGAACCCGACACACCGTCCAGCCGCACCCGCTTCACCGCGGAACTGGCCGCGACAGGCGCGACTGTCCCGTACGAGGGCCAGCCCCTCGACCACCTCGTCCCGAACCTCATCGACGAAGCCGTCCGCCAGGCCACTTGGGAGTACGCGACGACGCTGCTGTCCCGCATCGGCACCTGCGCGTCCTGCGGTGAAGACATCGGCCGAGTCGCCTTCGTACGTGCTTCCGACCTGCTCGTCAGGATCCTCGACGCCTCGGGCCCGGGCGAGCGCCACCTCGTGTGCAGCGTCTCCACGGAGCCCGAAACACTCGTGGCGGTCCTCCGGGCCGACGACGACCAGCACGGAACACCTCACCTGGACGAGGCCGAGGCCCTCGAATTCACCACCGTCCTCGCACTGGGCATCGCCACCCAGAGCCCCGGCGGCCTGGTGATGCGCGCCGGCACCCCCGATTCGACCGACCGTGTCTACGGCTGGCGCCTGCGCGGCGAAGGCCTGGAACCGCTCACCGCCGGCGAGGTCTTCGACGCCTACTGCACCGACGTCGAATCCGGCGACCTCGTCTCCCCGGAGTCGGGCGTCGACTACTGCGCACCACCGGACCTGGGGGAGGAGGGGCCCACGACACGGCACGTGCACTGAACACGCGAGGGGCGCCCCACCCTCAGGCGGAGCGCCCCTCGACCACGGTGCACGGCACCGACGACTACTCGCCGGACAGCACCGCCTGGGCCGCGGTGCGCGCTTCCTCGGCGCTGTCGCAGGCACGCGCTGCTGCCGCTGCACGCTCACACTGCGCCAGCGTGTACTTGGCCAGCGTCGCGCGAACATAAGGAATCGACGCGGCACCCATGGAGAGAGAGGTGACACCCAGACCGGTCAGCACACACGCGAGCAGCGGGTCCGAAGCGGCCTCGCCGCAGACACCACAGCTCTTGCCCTCGGCCTTGGCCGCCTCGGCGGACAGCGCGACCAGGTCGAGCAGCGCGGGCTGCCACGGATCCTGCAGCCGGGACACGGCACCCACCTGGCGGTCGGCGGCGAAGGTGTACTGCGCGAGGTCGTTGGTCCCCAGCGACAGGAACTCGACCTCCTGAAGGATCGAGCGCGCCCGCAGAGCGGCCGACGGAATCTCGACCATGGCACCGAACTTCGCCTGCAGCCCCGCCTCACGGCAGGCGTCGGCGAACGCCTTGGCGTCGGCACGGTCCGCGACCATCGGCGCCATCACGTCGAGGTAGACGGGCAGTCCCTCGGAAGCCTTCGCGAGCGCCGTCAGCTGCGTCCGCAGCACATCGGGGTGGTCGAGCAGCGAGCGGAGCCCGCGCACGCCCAGCGCCGGGTTCGGCTCGTCGGCCGGCGTCAGGAAGTCGAGCGGCTTGTCGGCGCCAGCGTCGAGCACCCGCACCACGACCCGCCCCTCGGGGAAGGCCTCCAGCACCTTGCGATACGCCTCGACCTGCTTCTCCTCGGACGGCGCGTTCTTGCTGTCGTCGAGGAAGAGGAACTCGGTACGGAACAGACCCACGCCCTCGGCACCGGCCTCGACCGCCGCAGGAACGTCCGCGGGACCACCGATATTGGCCAGCAGCGGCACCTTGTGCCCGTCCGAGGTGGCACCGGGCCCGGTGGTGGCGGCCAGCGCGGCCCTGCGTGCAGCGGCCGCGGCCTCCATCTCGGCCTTCTTCTCCGCACTCGGATTCACGAAGATCTCACCGGTACTGCCGTCCACGGCGACCAAGGTGCCTTCAGCCAGCTCACCTGCACCCGGCAGCGCCACCACGGCGGGAACACCGAGCGCCCGAGCCAGGATCGCGCTGTGACTCGTCGGCCCACCCTCCTCGGTGACGAAACCGAGGACCAGCGTCGGGTCCAACAGAGCGGTGTCGGCGGGCGCCAGGTCACGAGCGATGAGGACGTACGGCTCGTCGCTGTCCGGCACACCCGGCATCGGCACACCGAGGAGCCGGGCGACGATACGGTTCCGCACGTCGTCGAGGTCCGCCACACGTCCGGCGAGGTACTCACCGGCATTCGCCAGCAGCGCGCGGTACGAGGCGAACGCGTCGTACACCCCGCGCTCCGCCGTGCTGCCGACCGCGATACGCCGCTCGACATCGGCCATGAGCTCCGGGTCCTGGGCCATCATGGCCTGGGCCTCGAGAACAGCCTGGGCTTCGCCGCCCGCCAGATTGCCGCGCGCCATCAGGTCGGCCGCAACGGCTTCGACGGCCTTGCGGGCGCGCCCCTGTTCGCGCTCCGCGTCTTCCGTCGGTATCTGCTTGGCAGGCGGCTCCAGCACCGCCGTTCCCATGTGCCGAACCTCGCCGATCGCCACACCGTGGCTCACGCCGACGCCTCGCAGCGTTGTCTCCATGTCACCCGTCTCCGATAGAGCGGCGGGTCCCGCCGCCGCGATGGTTGTCGTGCCTGCTGTTCATGACGGCAGGGAAGTCAGTGCCAGCTGAAGAGAACGTCGCCGGCCTTCACGTCTCCGTCGACGCTGACATCGGAGAGGGACTCGGCCGTGGCTTCGAGTGCCACGATGGGGCAGATGGGGGACTTGCCGGCGGCCTCGACGGCAGCAGGGTCCCAGCGCACCACGGACTGGCCGCGCTGCACGGTGTCGCCCTTGTTGACGAGCAACTCGAAGCCCTCGCCGTTGAGCTGAACGGTGTCGATACCGAGGTGCGTCAGTACTCCGTGCCCCTCTTCGTCGACCACGACGAAGGCGTGCGGGTGGAGAGAGACGACAACGCCGTCGATGGGGGCGACGGCCGCAGAGGCCTCCCGGACGGGGTCGATCGCGGTGCCGGGGCCCACCATGGCTCCGGAGAAGACCGGATCAGGTACAGCTGTGAGTCCGATGGTGCGTCCTGCAAGAGGGGACGTCACGGTGGTCATGGGAAGCCTCCCAGGGGCGGAGATTCAGATGGGCCGTCGCTGCCTGTCCTGGACGGCGCACTGCTCAGCAGCGTAAGTCATATGAAGTGCCGGTTCCGCACGAGAGGACCCGGTTGGCGAACGTAGAGCACAGCACAAACGATTTGCACGCGCTCCGCGGCCGCATGTAGAGTCGTACACCTGCTTGAGGCCGAGTGACGCGACCAAGCGTGCTTGCCTGGCAGCATCCAACTTGTCGGATCCTATCTCGGGGTCTGGTTCTGCATGTCCGCAGGACCGTGGTCAGAGAGACGGAAAATCACTGATAGAGTTTGGAACACCGAAGGGAAGCGCCCGGAGGAAAGCCGCGAGAGATTCTCTCGGGTGAGTACGAAGGAAGCGTCCGTTCCTTGAGAACTCAACAGCGTGCCAAAAATCAACGCCAGATATGTTGATACCCCGTCTCCGGCCGTCATGGCTGGGACGAGGTTCCTTTGAAAAAGTCCTGCCGGGCATTGTTCCGGTAGGCGCACAGCGAGGACGCTGTGAACAATCGGGCTTATTCCGCCTGGTTGTTCCGCTCTCGTGGTGTCATCCCGATTACGGGAATACATTCACGGAGAGTTTGATCCTGGCTCAGGACGAACGCTGGCGGCGTGCTTAACACATGCAAGTCGAACGATGAAGCCCTTCGGGGTGGATTAGTGGCGAACGGGTGAGTAACACGTGGGCAATCTGCCCTTCACTCTGGGACAAGCCCTGGAAATGGGGTCTAATACCGGATAACACTCCTGCCCGCATGGGTGGGGGTTGAAAGCTCCGGCGGTGAAGGATGAGCCCGCGGCCTATCAGCTTGTTGGTGAGGTAGAAGCTCACCAAGGCGACGACGGGTAGCCGGCCTGAGAGGGCGACCGGCCACACTGGGACTGAGACACGGCCCAGACTCCTACGGGAGGCAGCAGTGGGGAATATTGCACAATGGGCGAAAGCCTGATGCAGCGACGCCGCGTGAGGGATGACGGCCTTCGGGTTGTAAACCTCTTTCAGCAGGGAAGAAGCGAAAGTGACGGTACCTGCAGAAGAAGCGCCGGCTAACTACGTGCCAGCAGCCGCGGTAATACGTAGGGCGCAAGCGTTGTCCGGAATTATTGGGCGTAAAGAGCTCGTAGGCGGTCTGTCACGTCGGATGTGAAAGCCCGGGGCTTAACCCCGGGTCTGCATTCGATACGGGCAGACTAGAGTGTGGTAGGGGAGATCGGAATTCCTGGTGTAGCGGTGAAATGCGCAGATATCAGGAGGAACACCGGTGGCGAAGGCGGATCTCTGGGCCATTACTGACGCTGAGGAGCGAAAGCGTGGGGAGCGAACAGGATTAGATACCCTGGTAGTCCACGCCGTAAACGGTGGGAACTAGGTGTTGGCGACATTCCACGTCGTCGGTGCCGCAGCTAACGCATTAAGTTCCCCGCCTGGGGAGTACGGCCGCAAGGCTAAAACTCAAAGGAATTGACGGGGGCCCGCACAAGCAGCGGAGCATGTGGCTTAATTCGACGCAACGCGAAGAACCTTACCAAGGCTTGACATCGCCCGGAAAGCATCAGAGATGGTGCCCCCCTTGTGGTCGGGTGACAGGTGGTGCATGGCTGTCGTCAGCTCGTGTCGTGAGATGTTGGGTTAAGTCCCGCAACGAGCGCAACCCTTGTTCTGTGTTGCCAGCATGCCCTTCGGGGTGATGGGGACTCACAGGAGACTGCCGGGGTCAACTCGGAGGAAGGTGGGGACGACGTCAAGTCATCATGCCCCTTATGTCTTGGGCTGCACACGTGCTACAATGGCAGGTACAATGAGCTGCGATGTCGCAAGGCGGAGCGAATCTCAAAAAGCCTGTCTCAGTTCGGATTGGGGTCTGCAACTCGACCCCATGAAGTCGGAGTTGCTAGTAATCGCAGATCAGCATTGCTGCGGTGAATACGTTCCCGGGCCTTGTACACACCGCCCGTCACGTCACGAAAGTCGGTAACACCCGAAGCCGGTGGCCCAACCCCCTTGTGGGGAGGGAGCTGTCGAAGGTGGGACTGGCGATTGGGACGAAGTCGTAACAAGGTAGCCGTACCGGAAGGTGCGGCTGGATCACCTCCTTTCTAAGGAGCATCTAGGCCGCCAAGTCCGCTTGGTGGTCCAGGGCCATTACGTCGGCACACGTTCGACGGTGGTTGCTCATGGGTGGAACGTTGATTATTCGGCACTCTCAGTCATCTCGGGCTGCAAGTACTGTCCCTTTGGGGCGTGGAAAGCTGATCATGAGTGGCGAGGGTGTCGGGCACGCTGTTGGGTGTCTGAGGGTACGGACCTTGTGTCTGGATCTTCAGTGCCGGCCCCGGTAAAAATCTGCTTCGGCGGGTTGTGACGGGTGGTTGGTCGTTGTTTGAGAACTGCACAGTGGACGCGAGCATCTGTGGCCAAGTTTTTAAGGGCGCACGGTGGATGCCTTGGTACCAGGAACCGATGAAGGACGTGGGAGGCCACGATAGTCCCCGGGGAGCCGTCAACCAGGCTTTGATCCGGGGGTTTCCGAATGGGGAAACCCGGCAGTCGTCATGGGCTGTCACCCACATCTGAACACATAGGGTGTGTGGAGGGAACGCGGGGAAGTGAAACATCTCAGTACCCGCAGGAAGAGAAAACAACCGTGATTCCGGGAGTAGTGGCGAGCGAAACCGGATGAGGCCAAACCGTATACGTGTGAGACCCGGCAGGGGTTGCGTGTACGGGGTTGTGGGATCTCTCTTTCACAGTCTGCCGGCTGTGAGACGAGTCAGAAACCGTTGGTGTAGGCGAAGGACATGCGAAAGGTCCGGCGTAGAGGGTAAGACCCCCGTAGTCGAAACATCAACGGCTCGTTTGAGAGACACCCAAGTAGCACGGGGCCCGAGAAATCCCGTGTGAATCTGGCGGGACCACCCGCTAAGCCTAAATATTCCCTGGTGACCGATAGCGGATAGTACCGTGAGGGAATGGTGAAAAGTACCGCGGGAGCGGAGTGAAATAGTACCTGAAACCGTGTGCCTACAAGCCGTGGGAGCGTCGCTCATCAAGTTTACTTGGTGGGTCGTGACTGCGTGCCTTTTGAAGAATGAGCCTGCGAGTTTGCGGTGTGTTGCGAGGTTAACCCGTGTGGGGAAGCCGTAGCGAAAGCGAGTCCGAATAGGGCGGTTTAGTAGCGCGCTCAAGACCCGAAGCGGAGTGATCTAGCCATGGGCAGGTTGAAGCGGCTGTAAGAGGTCGTGGAGGACCGAACCCACCAGGGTTGAAAACCTGGGGGATGACCTGTGGTTAGGGGTGAAAGGCCAATCAAACTCCGTGATAGCTGGTTCTCCCCGAAATGCATTTAGGTGCAGCGTCGTGTGTTTCTTGCCGGAGGTAGAGCACTGGATAGGCGATGGGCCCTACCGGGTTACTGACCTTAGCCAAACTCCGAATGCCGGTAAGTGAGAGCACGGCAGTGAGACTGTGGGGGATAAGCTCCATGGTCGAGAGGGAAACAGCCCAGAGCATCGACTAAGGCCCCTAAGCGTACGCTAAGTGGGAAAGGATGTGGAGTCGCAGAGACAACCAGGAGGTTGGCTTAGAAGCAGCCACCCTTGAAAGAGTGCGTAATAGCTCACTGGTCTAGTGATTCCGCGCCGACAATGTAGCGGGGCTCAAGCGTACCGCCGAAGTCGTGTCATTTCAGCATTGAGGGCCAACGCCCGCTGGGATGGGTAGGGGAGCGTCGTGTGCCGGGTGAAGCCGCAGCGGAAGCTAGTGGTGGACGGTTCACGAGTGAGAATGCAGGCATGAGTAGCGATACACACGTGAGAAACGTGTGCGCCGATTGACTAAGGGTTCCTGGGTCAAGCTGATCTGCCCAGGGTAAGTCGGGACCTAAGGCGAGGCCGACAGGCGTAGTCGATGGATAACCGGTTGATATTCCGGTACCCGCTGTGAAGCGTCAAACATTGAACCAGGCGATGCTAAGTCCGTGAAGCCGCCCTGGAGCCTTCGGGCAAAGGGGAGTGGTGGAGCCGACGGACCAGACCTGTAGTAGGTGAGTGATGGGGTGACGCAGGAAGGTAGTCCAGCCCGGGCGGTGGTTGTCCCGGGGTAAGGGTGTAGGCCGTGTGATAGGTAAATCCGTCGCACATTGAGGCTGAGACCTGATGCCGAGCCGATTGTGGTGAAGTGGATGATCCTATGCTGTCGAGAAAAGCCTCTAGCGAGTTTCATGGCGGCCCGTACCCTAAACCGACTCAGGTGGTCAGGTAGAGAATACCGAGGCGTTCGGGTGAACTATGGTTAAGGAACTCGGCAAAATGCCCCCGTAACTTCGGGAGAAGGGGGGCCATCACTGGTGATGAGATTTACTCTCTGAGCTGGGGGTGGCCGCAGAGACCAGCGAGAAGCGACTGTTTACTAAAAACACAGGTCCGTGCGAAGCCGTAAGGCGATGTATACGGACTGACGCCTGCCCGGTGCTGGAACGTTAAGGGGACCGGTTAGTGCACTTTCGGGTGTGCGAAGCTGAGAACTTAAGCGCCAGTAAACGGCGGTGGTAACTATAACCATCCTAAGGTAGCGAAATTCCTTGTCGGGTAAGTTCCGACCTGCACGAATGGCGTAACGACTTCTCGACTGTCTCAACCATAGGCCCGGTGAAATTGCACTACGAGTAAAGATGCTCGTTTCGCGCAGCAGGACGGAAAGACCCCGGGACCTTTACTACAGTTTGATATTGGTGTTCGGTTCGGCTTGTGTAGGATAGCTGGGAGACTTTGAAGCGGGCACGCCAGTGTCTGTGGAGTCGTCGTTGAAATACCAGTCTGGTCGTGCTGGATGTCTAACCTGGGTCCGTGATCCGGATCAGGGACAGTGTCTGATGGGTAGTTTAACTGGGGCGGTTGCCTCCTAAAGAGTAACGGAGGCGCCCAAAGGTTCCCTCAGCCTGGTTGGCAATCAGGTGTTGAGTGTAAGTGCACAAGGGAGCTTGACTGTGAGACCGACGGGTCGAGCAGGGACGAAAGTCGGGACTAGTGATCCGGCGGTGGCTTGTGGAAGCGCCGTCGCTCAACGGATAAAAGGTACCCCGGGGATAACAGGCTGATCTTCCCCAAGAGTCCATATCGACGGGATGGTTTGGCACCTCGATGTCGGCTCGTCGCATCCTGGGGCTGGAGTCGGTCCCAAGGGTTGGGCTGTTCGCCCATTAAAGCGGTACGCGAGCTGGGTTTAGAACGTCGTGAGACAGTTCGGTCCCTATCCGCTGTGCGCGTAGGAATATTGAGAAGGGCTGTCCCTAGTACGAGAGGACCGGGACGGACGAACCTCTGGTGTGCCAGTTGTCCTGCCAAGGGCATGGCTGGTTGGCTACGTTCGGGAGGGATAACCGCTGAAAGCATCTAAGCGGGAAGCCTGCTTCGAGATGAGTATTCCCACCAACTAGATTGGTTAAGGCTCCCAGTAGACGACTGGGTTGATAGGCCGGATGTGGAAGCCTCGTAAGGGGTGAAGCTGACTGGTACTAATAGGCCGAGGGCTTGTCCTCAGTTGCTCGCGTCCACTGTGTTGGTTCTGAAACCACGAACAACCGTTGTAGCCATGGTCACGGCTCCGGTTTGTCTGTTTCATAGTGTTTCGGTGGTCATAGCGTGAGGGAAACGCCCGGTTACATTCCGAACCCGGAAGCTAAGCCTCACAGCGCCGATGGTACTGCAGGGGGGACCCTGTGGGAGAGTAGGACACCGCCGAACTCCTTTTAGAGCTCCGGTTCTTGGACTTTCAGTCCAAGAACCGGAGCTTTTTTGTTTTCCGGGACGCCGGCCGAACCCCCTCCGCGCTGCGGGCAGATGCCTGAGGGTAAGGTCAGGGGGCATCGTTGGCACGTTCCCACAGGAGGCCCCCGGGTGGAGGTCCAGGAGACCCGCGTCCAGACAGACCGGGTCCTCACCATCCCCAACATCCTCAGCATGGCGCGTCTCGCAGGCGTGCCGCTGTTCCTGTGGCTGATTCTCAGGCCTGAGTTCGGCGGTCCCCAGAGTGACGGCTGGGCACTACTGGTGCTCATGCTCAGCGGCATCAGCGACTATTTGGACGGCAAGCTGGCCCGTCGCTGGAACCAGATCAGCAGCCTCGGCCGGCTGCTGGACCCCGCGGCCGACCGGCTCTACATTCTGTCGACTTTGGTCGGGCTCACCTGGCGCGAGATTCTGCCGCTGTGGCTGACAAGTGTCCTGCTGGCGCGTGAGCTGCTTCTCCTGGTGATGGTGGGCATCCTCAGGCGGCACGGCTATCCGCCCCCGCAGGTGAACTTCCTTGGGAAGGCTGCTACGTTCAACCTGATGTATGCCTTCCCGTTGCTGCTGCTCAGTGACGGAAGTGGATGGCTTGCGTCACTCGCTGCTATTTTCGGATGGGCGTTCGCAGGATGGGGTACAACGCTCTACTGGTGGGCAGGGATCCTCTACGTGGTTCAGGTCCGCCGCCTTGTCCGCGCGGACACCACGGCCGACTGAGCTCGCCGAATAGGCGGCCGTTAGTGGCCTCTGATGGCCCGCAAGCAGAATGTGCGGGACAATCTGACGGGTGAAGTCGGCTAGACCGTCGTCTCTTCAAGGAGGACGCTTCCGACATGAAGGCCGTCGTGATGGCCGGAGGTGAAGGCACACGCCTTCGCCCCATGACCTCAAGCATGCCCAAGCCGCTCCTGCCCGTGGCCAATCGCCCGATCATGGAGCATGTGCTGCGGCTGCTCAAGCGGCATGGGCTCAACGAGACCGTCGTTACTGTCCAGTTCCTGGCCTCTCTCGTCAAGAACTACTTCGGTGACGGTGAAGAGCTCGGTATGGAGCTCACCTATGCCAATGAGGAGAAGCCACTCGGTACTGCCGGCAGTGTCAAGAACGCCGAGGAAGCGCTGAAGGACGACACCTTCCTCGTGATCTCCGGTGATGCTCTGACCGACTTCGATCTCACTGATCTGATCAATTTCCACAAGGAAAAGGGCGGGCTGGTCACCGTCTGTCTGACCAGAGTCCCGAATCCGCTGGAATTCGGTATCACCATCGTGGACGAGGAAGGCAAGGTCGAGCGCTTTCTCGAGAAGCCCACCTGGGGCCAGGTCTTCTCGGACACCGTGAACACCGGTATCTACGTCATGGAGCCAGAGGTATTCGACTACGTCGAGGCCGATGTCTCCGTCGACTGGTCCGGCGATGTCTTCCCTCAGCTGATGAAGGAGGGCAAGCCGATCTACGGCTATATCGCCGAGGGGTACTGGGAGGACGTCGGCACGCACGAGAGCTATGTGAAGGCGCAGGCCGATGTCCTGGAGGGCAAGGTCGACGTCGAACTCGACGGCTTCGAGATCTCGCCCGGGGTATGGGTCGCGGAAGGCGCCGAAGTACACCCCGACGCCGTGCTGCGAGGACCGCTCTACATCGGGGACTACGCCAAGGTCGAGGCCGACGTCGAGATTCGCGAGCACACCGTGGTGGGCTCCAATGTCGTCGTGAAGGCAGGGGCGTTTCTGCACAAGGCCGTGCTGCACGACAACGTGTACATCGGCCAGCACAGCAATCTGCGCGGCTGTGTCATCGGCAAGAACACCGACATCATGCGGGCCGCCCGAATCGAGGACGGCGCCGTCATCGGGGACGAGTGCCTGGTCGGTGAAGAATCGATTGTCCAGGGCAATGTGCGGGTCTATCCGTTCAAGACCATCGAGGCCGGCGCCTTCGTCAATACGTCGGTCATCTGGGAGTCCCGGGGGCAGGCCCACCTCTTCGGAGCCCGCGGGGTCTCCGGGATCCTGAACGTGGAGATCACGCCCGAACTCGCCGTACGCCTGGCGGGTGCCTATGCGACAACGCTGAAGAAGGGCTCGACCGTCACGACCGCCCGTGACCACTCGCGAGGCGCTCGTGCGCTCAAGCGGGCGGTCATCTCGGCCCTGCAGACCAGTGCCATCGACGTACGGGACCTGGAGAACGTACCGCTGCCGGTGGCGCGGCAGCAGACCGCGCGAGGCAGTGCCGGCGGGATCATGATCCGGACGACACCCGGGGTTCCCGACTCCGTCGACATCATGTTCTTCGACGGGCGTGGGGCGGACCTGTCGCAGGGGAGCCAGCGGAAGCTGGACCGGGTGTTCGCGCGGCAGGAGTACCGGCGTGCGTTCCCGGGTGAGATCGGGGACCTGCACTTCCCGGCCAGCGTCTTCGACTCGTACACCGGTTCTCTGCTGCGGAATGTGGACACCACCGGGGTCGCCGAGTCCGGGCTCAAGGTGGTCGTGGACGCGTCGAACGGCAGTGCCGGACTGGTGCTGCCCAGCCTTCTGGGCAAGCTCGGGGTCGACTCGCTGACCATCAATCCCGGTCTCGACGAGTCGCGGCCCACCGAGACCGCGGACGCCCGCAGGTCGGGGATGGTGCGACTCGGCGAGATCGTGGCGTCGGCGCGCGCCGCGTTCGGCGTGCGGTTCGACCCGGTGGGCGAGCGGCTGTCGCTCGTCGACGAAAAGGGCCGGATCATCGAGGACGACCGGGCGCTGCTCGTCATGCTCGACCTGGTCGCCGCCGAACGACGGAGCGGGCGGGTCGCGCTGCCCGTGACCACCACGAGGATCGCCGAGCAGGTGGCGGCATACCACGGGACCCAGGTCGACTGGACGACGACGTCGCCGGACGATCTGACGCGTGTGGGGCGTGAGGAGTCGACGATCTTCGGAGGCGACGGGCGCGGTGGGTTCATCGTGCCGGAGTTCAGCAGCGTCTTCGACGGCACGGCGGCCTTCGTGCGGCTCATCGGTCTTGTGGCGCGGACGCAGCTCACTCTCAGCCAGATCGACGCGCGGATTCCGCGGGCGCACGTCCTCAAGCGTGATCTCGCGACTCCCTGGGCCGTCAAGGGGCTTGTGATGCGGCGCGTGGTCGAAGCGGCCGGTGACCGGTTCGTGGACACGACCGACGGCGTACGCGTGGTGGAGACCGACGGGCGCTGGGTGATGGTGCTTCCCGACCGGGCGGAGGCTGTCACGCATCTGTGGGCCGAAGGGCCCGACGACGCGTCCGCGCAGGCCCTGCTCGACGAGTGGTCGTCGGTGGTGGACAGCGCCGGTCGCTGAGCGGCACGCGCGCGTGCCGGACGTGCCTCAAAGGGGCACGTCCGGCACGACGGTGGGGCCATTCGGAGGTACTGCCCGCGACGTGCGACGATGTGCGGCATGCCGCAGCAGCCCCCCGTTCGGAGCACTCCTACGCGCCCCCCGCGCCTGGACGCATCCATGTCGCTGCTCACCAACGTCATGGACCACAGTCTCGACGACGGGTACGCGGAGGCGGCTGCCCGCAAGAAGGCCGACGGGACCGGCGCCCTGCCGAAGACACTGCGGGCGAAGCTCGGACTCGCGGCCGGTCTGGTGCTCGCGGCCCTCGTGGTGACCGTGGGGGCCGCGCAGGCGCGGATAGCGGCCCCGGTCGTCGCCAAGGAGCGCGAGGAACTCATCGACCGCATCGACCGCGAGACGTCGGCGGCCGACAAGCTCGAGGGCAGCATCGACAAACTCCGCGACGACGTGAGCGCGCGTCAGCGCGAGGCGCTGAAGAAACACGGCGGGGACCAGGGCGAGTTGGTGGGCATCCTGGCCGGCGCGGTCGAAGTGCACGGCCCCGGGGTGAAGCTCGTCGTGGACGACGCCAAGGAAGCCGACCAGGGCGGCGACGGAGACGCACGCGAGACGTCGGGCTTCTCCGACACCGGGCGGGTACGCGACCGCGACATGCAGCGCGTGGTCAACGGGCTGTGGGAGTCGGGCGCCGAGGCCATCTCGATCAACGGACAGCGGCTGACGGCACTGTCTGCGATCCGGGCCGCCGGCGACGCGATACTGGTCGACAACAAGCCCCTGGTGCCGCCCTACACGGTGTTGGCGGTGGGGGACGGCGAGCGGCTGAGCACTGCGTTCCAGAACAGCGGCGACGGACAGTATCTGGACGCCCTCCGGAAGAACTTCCATATCCGGACAGGGATTTCCGTCGAGGACGACGTCCGGCTGCCCGCCGCACCGAGTGTGATCGTACGAACAGCGCAACCGAGAACAGAGAAAGGCACATCGTGATCGCCGTACTGGGCCTCGTCGTGGGAGTCGTGGCTGGATTGTTGGTCCGGCCCGAGGTTCCGGCGGTGGTCGAGCCCTATCTTCCGATCGCCGTCGTCGCGGCGCTCGACGCCGTGTTCGGAGGTCTGCGGGCGATGCTCGACGGCATCTTCGACGACAAGGTCTTCGTGGTGTCGTTCCTGTCCAACGTCGTCGTGGCCGCGCTGATCGTCTTCCTCGGAGACAAGTTGGGTGTGGGCGCCCAGCTGTCCACGGGTGTCGTGGTCGTCCTCGGCATCCGGATCTTCTCCAACGCCGCGGCGATCCGCCGTCACGTCTTCCGGGCGTGAGGCGGATGAGCAGCCAGGACGAGACCCCAGAGAACCGAGAGAACTCAGAGACTTCACAGTCCCCTGAGGCCGCACAGTCCCCTGAGACCCCCAAGGGCCCGGACGCCCCGGAGGCCTCAGAGAATCGCCTGCGCAAGGAACTTCCCGAAGAGGTGCGGGCGCAGGAGGCGAAGGCCGAGGGGAACGCGGAGTCGCCGGACGCCGGGGCGGAACCGCGCAAGCCGGTTCTGACCGGTCGGCAGCGGCTGGTGAAGGGCCTTTGGCCGCCGCGCGTGTCGCGTGCGCAGTTCATCGTCGCCCTCCTGCTGTTCGGCCTCGGCTTCGGCCTCGCCGTCCAGGTGGCGTCCAACAGCGACAGCGACGGCGCCCTCCGCGGCGCGCGTCAGGAGGATCTCGTACGCATCCTCGATGAACTGGACGACCGTACGCAGCGTCTGGAAGAGGAGAAGCAGGGGCTGGAGGATCAGCGCACCGAGCTGGAGAACAGTTCGGACCAGGCCGAGGAGGCCCGCAAGCAGACGGTCGAGAAGGAGAAGCAACTCGCCATTCTGGCGGGCACCGTGGCGGCGCAGGGCCCCGGCATCACGCTGACCATCGAGGACCAGAAGGGGACGGTCGAGGCCGACATGCTGCTCGACGCGATCCAGGAGCTGCGTGCCGCCGGAGCGGAGGCGATCCAGGTCAACGGAGTAAGGGTCGTCGCGGGCACCTATCTGACGGATGTGAGCGGCGGAGTCGCCGTAGACGGGAACAAGATCAGCGCCCCCTATCGTTTCAAGGTCATCGGCAAGCCTCAGGACCTCGAACCGGCGCTCAACATCCCGGGCGGAGTGGTGCAGACTTTGGAGAAGGAGCAGGCCACTGTCACGGTGGAACGATCGGACAAGATCATCGTGGACGCCTTGCGACCGGCGAAGCGGCCTGACTACGCTCGGTCGTCCTCCCAGTGAACAGGGGGTGCTTGGGGGCCGCCCCCCGAGGGCATGAGGTTGCGGGGGGTCGACGCACCGAATGGGTGGTGCGTGGTGGAAACTGTCTGGTGGATACGGACGTTGTGAGGGTGTCCGGCTCGGCCGGTGTGTGCAATCAGGGTTCGTCCTGCCCCACGGGCGGGTCTGTTTCGGTCAAGGGGAATCGCCCGTGAAGTTGTTTTCGAAGTTGTTCGGCAAGAGCGCGCGAGAGGGCAGCGACAACGCGACTGCCCGCCATCGCGCACGCCCCGCGGAGGGCGAGGACCAGGGGGACCGCCCGCTGTTCCGCGATCAGGTCGGTGGTCCTGGTGGTGACATTTCCGGTGGTCAGGGCGCGCCGTCTGTTGACCCTGCCCAGTCGGGACGCATAGGTTTCGGCTCCGACCCGTATGCGTCCAACGCCCCCACGGGGCAGCCGCGGCAGGAGGATCCGTCGATGTCGGCCCTGGTGTGTACGAGGTGCGGTAACCGCAACGCGGAGGCGAGTCGCTTCTGCTCGAACTGCGGCGCTCCGCTGCGGGCCGGGGCGACCCCCGAGCGTCCGTCGGAGACCACCTCGACGATCTCCATCTCGGGCCTCGAGGCCTACGACGCCGAGGTCACCGGCCAGACGCAGATGCCGATGCTCTCGCCCGAGGCGCAGGCCGCCGTGGACGCGCTGCCGCTCGGCTCGGCGCTCCTGGTGGTGCGCCGCGGGCCGAACTCGGGCAGCCGCTTCCTGCTGGACGGCGAGCTGACCACCGCCGGCCGTCATCCGCAGAGCGACATCTTCCTGGACGACGTGACCGTGTCGCGCCGCCATGTGGAGTTCCGTCGCGTTTCCGACGGCTCGTTCACGGTGGCGGACGTAGGCAGCCTCAACGGCACGTACGTCAACCGGGAGCGGATCGACTCGGTCCCGCTGGCGAACGGCGACGAGGTGCAGATCGGTAAGTACCGGCTGGTCTTCTACGCGAGCCAGCGGGGTATCTGACCCGCCCCCGGACCTGGTCCGGGGGGACCCTCAGGAAGGTCCATGCTTCGAACACCGAGCGGCGGTGTCGGCCACGGCACCGCCGCCATGGACAACGGACTGATGAGCATCGGCACGGTGCTCAATGTGCTGCGCGACGAGTTCCCCGAAGTCACCATCTCCAAGATCCGTTTCCTGGAGTCGGAGGGGCTCATCGAGCCGCAGCGGACACCGTCGGGGTACCGGAAGTTCAGCCCGGGCGACGTCGAGCGCCTCGGGCACGTCCTGAGGATGCAGCGGGACCACTATCTGCCCCTGAAGGTGATCCGCGAGCACCTGGACGCCGTGGAGCGCGGTGAGGCGGTGCCGCTGCCGTCCGTGGGCCGCCAGCGCGACGGTGAGGTGCTCTGCGAGTCCGAGGGGCCCACAGTGGCCCGGATCGGGCGTGCCGAGCTGCTGGCCGCCGTGGAGATCGGCGAGCAGGAGCTCGAGGAGTGGGAGTCGTACGGGCTCATCACACCGCTGCCGGAGGGGGTCTACGACGCCGAGGCGGTGACGGTGGCGGGTCTCGTCGTGGAACTGGGGCGGTTCGGGATCGAGCCGCGCCATCTGCGTGCCGTGAAGGCCGCCGCCGACCGTGAGGCCGGCCTTGTCGACCAGGTCGTGGCCCCGCTGCGGCGTCACCGCAATCCGCAGACCAGGGCGCACGCGGAGGCGCAGACCAAGGAGCTGGCGGGGCTCGCGGTGAAGCTGCACGCCGCGCTGGTGCAGTCCGCGCTCGGGGTGCGGCTGCCCTGACCCGGTGGGTCGCGTGGAGCGCGGGATCGGGCGCCCAATCCGTGCCCGACTACCCAAAGATGCCGGGCACGGCCTAGGGTTGCTGTGTGAACGAGCTCGACGTCGTAGGTGTCCGGGTCGAAATGCCCTCCAACCAACCGATCGTGCTCCTGCGTGAAGTGGGAGGCGACCGTTACCTCCCCATCTGGATCGGGCCGGGGGAGGCGACGGCGATCGCCTTCGCACAGCAGGGCATGGCCCCCGCGCGACCGCTGACCCACGACCTGTTCAAGGACGTGCTGGAGGCCGTCGGCCAGGAGCTCACCGAGGTGCGCATCACGGACCTGCGGGAGGGCGTCTTCTATGCGGAGCTGGTGTTCGCCAGCGGGGTCGAGGTCAGTGCCCGGCCGTCCGACGCCATAGCGCTCGCGCTGCGCACCGGGACGCCGATCTACGGCAGCGACGGGGTGCTGGACGACGCCGGTATCGCGATCCCGGACGAGCAGGAGGACGAGGTGGAGAAGTTCCGCGAGTTCCTCGACCAGATCTCGCCCGAGGACTTCGGGACCAACAGCCAGTGACCTTCGCCTAGGCGCTCCGGTGACCCTCCGGGACCGCCGGACGACAGGCCGTGCGGCGGTCGTCCCGAGATCATTCGGCTAGCCTTTCCCCGCGGTGGGACACGGGAAACCACTCCTAGGGTGATTATCACTCGGCGTGCCGAGTGTGGCGGTCGTTGACGCACCCCCGGTGGCTGCCTACCGTCGAGAAGGCAGGTCAAGGACGGAGGTCGGCGTGAGAAGCAGCGGCGACGGTACGGCTGGGGGTGCCCCCGGACCCGGTCTGGGGGAGAGCAGCCCGTACCCGCTTCACAGCAGCGCGGCCGATCACGTACAGCGGCCGACAGCGGTGCCCGAGGACGGCGAGGTGGCGTCCGAGGAGGTCGGTTATCGGGGGCCCACGGCCTGCGCGGCCGCGGGCATCACCTACCGGCAGCTGGACTACTGGGCCAGAACCGGGCTCGTCGAGCCGAGCGTGCGGGCCGCCTACGGGTCGGGGACGCAGCGGCTCTACAGCTTCCGGGACGTCGTCGTCCTGAAGATCGTCAAGCGGTTCCTCGACACCGGGGTCTCGCTGCAGAACATCCGCACCACCGTCCAGCACCTGCGTGAGCGCGGGTTCCGGGACCTGGAGCGGATGACGCTGATGAGCGACGGCGCGACGGTCTACGAGTGCTCCTCGCCCGACGAGGTCCACGCGCTCCTCCAGGGCGGACAGGGCATCTTCGGGATCGCGGTGGGCGTGGTCTGGCGGGACGTCGAGAGCGCCCTCTCACAGCTGCACGGGGAGCGTGTCGACACGGGGGAGACACTTGTCCGGCCCAATCCGGCGGACGAGCTGGCGCGGCGGCGTAATCGTGCGGTCTGAGCCGGCGGGCGCCGGCTGAGTTTTCCGGCTCGGGCCCTGTCCGGGCCGTCAGATCCTGCCGCCTGGTACCTGCTGCCCGCCGCCTTGCGCCCGTCGCTCGGCGTGCGGGCGGTCCGGTTTCGTGGCGGTCCACAGGTCGTGCCGGGGCATTGTCAGTGGCGTAGGGCAGCATCGGAGATGTGAGAACCGCGCCCACGATCCTGCATCTCGACATGGATGCCTTCTACGCCTCGGCGGAGCAGGCGGCCAAGCCGAGCCTGCGCGGGAAGGCGGTCATCGTGGGCGGGCTCGGGCCGCGGGGCGTGGTGGCGACCTGCTCGTACGAGGCACGGGTCTTCGGGGTGCATTCGGCGATGCCCATGGCGCAGGCCCGCCGGCTGGCGCCGAACGCCGCGTATCTCGTACCCCGCTTCGGGTTGTACCGGGAGGTCAGCGAGCAGGTGATGGCTCTGCTGCGGGATCTGTCGCCCCTGGTGGAGCCGCTGAGCCTGGACGAGGCGTTCGTGGACCTGGAGGCCGGCCAGACGGCCTGGGACGCGGAGTCTGCGCGGCTGACCGGGGTGAAGCTGCGTGGAGACATCCGGACCGTCACCGGGCTGACCGGGTCCGTGGGGCTCGCCGCCTCCAAAATGGTCGCGAAGATCGCCTCCGAGCAGGCCAAGCCCGACGGGCTCGTGCTGATAGAGCCGGGCACCGAGCGGGAACTGCTCGCCCCCATGTCCGTGCGCACGCTGCCGGGCGTGGGGCCCGCCACGGGGGACCATCTGCGGCGGGCCGGGATCACCACGGTCGGGGAGATCGCCGAGGCGGGCGAGGACGAGCTCGTACGGCTTCTGGGGAAGGCCCACGGGGTCGCGCTGTACGCCATGGCGCTCGCGCATGACGTGCGGCCCGTGGTGGCCGAGCGGGACACCAAGTCGGTGTCCGTCGAGGACACGTACGACGTGGACATCCATGACCGGGTGCGGGTGCGGATGGAGGTGCAGCGGCTGGCCGACCGGTGTGTGGGGCGGTTGCGGGGTGCGCATCTGTCGGGGCGGACCATCGTGCTGAAGGTCCGGCGGTACGACTTCTCGACGCTGACCCGGTCCGAGACGCTCAGGGGGCCCACGGACGACCCCGCGGTGGTGCGGGAGGCCGCGGCGCGGTTGCTGGAGTCCGTGGACACCACGGGCGGCGTGCGGCTTCTGGGGGTGGGGGTCTCGGGGCTCGCCGACTACACGCAGGAGGATCTCTTCGCGCAGGCTCGGACGGCTGCCGCTGCCGCCTCCGCCGAGGAGCTTGAGCATGTGGAGCATGAAGAGACCGAGGAGGCGGTCGAGGAGCCGGTGCCCCCTGCGGAGCGGCGGTGGCATGCGGGGCACGATGTGCGGCATGCCGAGTTCGGGCACGGGTGGGTGCAGGGGAGTGGGCTGGGGCGGGTGACTGTGCGGTTCGAGACGCCGGGGTCCTTGCCGGGGCGGGTGCGGACGTTTCGGAGCGATGATCCTTTGTTGGAGGTTGCTGAGCCGTTGCCGTTGGTGGAGCGGCGGCCTGGTGATGTGGGGGCGCCTGCGGGGTCGCCTGCGGCGGGCGGGGAGGGGTGACCTTGGTGAGCTTGTTTGTGGGTGCGGGTTGGTTGTGGCTGGGTGCGCCGTTCCCCGCGCCCCTGAAAGCGGAGGGGGCTGGGGTGTGTTTGTGGGTGCGGGTCCGCCGTTGCTGGTCGCGCAGTTCCCCGCGCCCCTAAAAATGGGCCAGCGTCGCCCCGCGCCCCTAAAGAAGGCCAGCGTCGCTCCGCGCCCCTAAAAAGGCCAGCCTCGCCCCTCGCCCGTTGGAGACCGGTCAAAGCCGCAGCCGCCCTCGGGTCTTTGGAGACGGGTCCAAGCCGTAGCCGCCCTCGCGCCTTTGGAGACGGGTTAAAGCCGCAGCCGCCCTCGGGTCTTTGGAGACGGGTTAAGGCCACAGCCCCGCCCCTCGCCCCATTGGTGACGGGCGGGCCCCTACTGGGAGTCGTCCTTGCCTGCCAGGTGGCCGAAGTCGTGGTCCGGGAAGGGGGGTGGAGGGGCTACGTCCAGGCCGTAGTGGTGGTAGAGCTGGAGTTCTTGTTCGGGGGAGAGGTGGCGGCCCACGCCGAAGTCGGGGGCGTCCTTGATCAGTGCGCGTTCGAAGGGGACTCGGAGGGCCCCGTCGGCCAGCTCGCTGGGCTCCAGAGGGACGAAGGCGTCTCTGCTGAACAGGCCGGTGCGTATGGCCGCCCACTCCGGTACGCCGGTCGCGTCGTCGAGGTAGACCTCGTCGACCGTGCCGATTTTGGTGCCGTTGCGGTCGAACGCCTTGCGGCCTATCAGGTTGCGCGGATCGATGTCGGTCTGCACGGGCCCTCCAGCTGCTCGCAACTCATCCGTAAGCACTACGAAAGAGCACTTTGAGGAGGGCGGCCACTCGAGGGAACCCCGCTGGTACGCTGGGCAACGGCTGCTGACCCCGTGCGGGAGAGTCCTCCAGGCTTCATCGGAGGCGCCGAAGGAGCAAATCCTCCCCGGAATCTCTCAGGCCCACGTACCGCATGGACGAGGTCACTCTGGAAAGCAGAGCGGTGTTCGAGTTTTTTGGACGGGTTCCGCTCTCACCGACGGTGAAAGCCGGTGCGCCTTCACGGGCGGGCCGGTGAAGCTCTCAGGTTGAGATGACAGAGGGGGAGGCCGTCCGGGCACCCATGCAGTGGTGCCCTCGAAGGTCGTCAGACCAGGAGGCCTCCGCAATGACCGCCCATCGTATTCCGCTCTCAGAGCTCGAACAGGGAATCCCCTTCGAGCAGCGCCACATCGGGCCCGACACCGAAGCCCGGGCAAAGATGCTCGCGCACGTGGGGTACGGCTCGCTCGACGAGCTGACGGCCACCGCGGTCCCGGATGTGATCAAGAACGCCGACTCGCTCGAACTGCCGGGCGCCCGCACCGAGGCCGAGGTACTGGCCGAGCTGCGCTCCCTCGCGGACCGCAACCAGGTGCTGGATTCCATGATCGGGCTCGGGTACTACGGGACGTTCACGCCGCCCGTCATTCTGCGGAACGTCATGGAGAGTCCGGCCTGGTACACGGCGTACACGCCGTATCAGCCCGAGATCTCGCAGGGGCGCCTAGAGGCGCTGCTCAACTTTCAGACCGTGGTCGCCGAGCTGACCGGACTGCCGACCTCCGGGGCCTCGCTGCTCGACGAGGGCACCGCGGCGGCCGAGGCCATGGCGCTGTCGCGGCGGATGGGCAAGAACAAGAAGGGCCTGTTCCTGGTCGACGCGGACACCATGCCGCAGACCATCGCCGTGATCGAGACCCGCGCCGAGCCGACCGGTGTCGAGGTCGTCGTCGCCGACCTGAGCGACGGCATTCCGGCCGAGCTCGCCGAGCGCGAGATCAACGGCGTGCTCCTCCAGTACCCCGGCGCCTCCGGTGCCGTACGGGACCTCAAGCCCGTCGTCGAGCGGGCGCACGAGCTGGGCGCGGTCGTCACCGTCGCCGCGGATCTCCTCGCCCTGACGCTGCTCACCTCGCCCGGTGAGCTCGGCGCCGACATCGCGGTCGGTACGACGCAGCGCTTCGGTGTGCCGATGGGCTTCGGCGGGCCGCACGCCGGTTACATGGCCGTGCGCGAGAAGTTCGCGCGCAGTCTGCCCGGCCGGCTTGTCGGTGTCTCGGTCGACGCGGACGGCAACAAGGCGTACCGGCTCGCCCTGCAGACGCGCGAGCAGCACATCCGCCGCGAGAAGGCGACCAGCAACATCTGTACGGCTCAGGTGCTGCTCGCCGTGATGGCCGGGATGTACGCCGTCTACCACGGGCCCCAGGGCCTCAAGTCCATCGCGCGGCGCACCCACCGGTACGCCACGATCCTCGCCGCGGGTCTGAAGGCCGGCGGGGTCGAGGTCGTCCACGAGGCGTACTTCGACACGCTGACCGTGCGGGTGCCGGGCAAGGCGGCCGAGACGCTCGCGGCGGCGCGCCGGGGCGGGGTCAACCTCCGGCTCGTCGACGCCGACCACCTGTCCCTCGCCTGCGACGAGACCACCACGCGGGCCCAACTGGGCGCCGTCTGGGCCGCGTTCGGTGTCGACGGCGACGTGGCCGTGCTGGACGAGGCGACGGAGGACACGCTGCCGGCCGCGCAGCTGCGCACCGACGAGTACCTCACGCACCCGGTCTTCCACCAGTACCGGTCCGAGACCGCGATGCTGCGCTACCTGCGCAAGCTGGCCGACCGTGACTACGCGCTCGACCGGGGCATGATCCCGCTGGGCTCCTGCACGATGAAGCTCAACGCGACGACCGAGATGGAGCCGGTGACCTGGCCCGAGTTCGGGCAGCTGCACCCCTTCGCGCCCGCCGAGCAGGCGCAGGGCTACCTCACGCTCATCCGTGAGCTGGAGGAGCGGCTCGCCGAGGTCACGGGCTACGACAAGGTGTCGCTGCAGCCCAACGCCGGTTCGCAGGGCGAGCTCGCCGGTCTGCTGGCCGTACGCGGCTATCACCGGGCCAATGGCGACGAGCAGCGCACGGTCTGCCTCATCCCGTCGTCCGCGCACGGGACGAACGCCGCGAGTGCGGTGATGGCCGGGATGAAGGTCGTCGTCGTGAAGACCGCGGACGACGGCGAGATCGACGTCGAGGACCTGCGGGCCAAGATCGAGCAGCACCGCGACGAGCTGTCGGTGCTGATGATCACGTACCCCTCGACGCACGGGGTGTTCGAGGAGCACGTCGCCGACATCTGCGCCCAGGTGCACGAGGCGGGCGGCCAGGTGTACGTCGACGGCGCCAACCTCAACGCGCTGGTGGGGCTTGCCAAGCCGGGGCACTTCGGCGGCGACGTCTCGCACCTCAACCTGCACAAGACGTTCTGCATCCCGCACGGCGGCGGCGGTCCGGGTGTCGGTCCGGTCGGGGTACGCGCCCATCTCGCGCCGTATCTGCCGAACCATCCGCTGCAGCCCGCCGCGGGCCCGGAGACGGGCGTGGGCCCGATCTCGGCCGCTCCCTGGGGCTCGGCGGGCATCCTGCCCATCTCCTGGGCGTACGTCCGTCTCATGGGCGGTGAGGGGCTCAAGCGGGCCACGCAGGTCGCCGTGCTCAGTGCCAACTACATCGCCAAGCGTCTCGAGCCGCACTACCCGGTGCTCTACACCGGTCCCGGCGGGCTCGTGGCGCACGAGTGCATCATCGATCTGCGTCCGCTGACCAAGGCGACCGGTGTGAGCGTCGACGACGTCGCCAAGCGGCTGATCGACTACGGGTTCCACGCGCCGACGATGTCGTTCCCGGTGGCCGGCACGCTGATGATCGAGCCGACGGAGAGCGAGGACCTGACAGAGATCGACCGGTTCTGCGACGCGATGATCGCCATCCGTGCGGAGATCGAGAAGGTCGGCTTGGGCGAGTGGGCGGCGGACGACAACCCGCTGCGGAACGCCCCGCACACGGCCGCCGCGCTCGGCGACGCCTGGGAGCATGCGTACAGCCGCGAGGAGGCGGTGTTCCCGGCCGGTGTCTCGGCCGCGGACAAGTACTGGCCGCCGGTGCGCCGGATCGACCAGGCCTACGGCGACCGGAACCTGGTCTGCTCCTGCCCGCCGCTGGACGCCTACGAAGAGTAATCACTGCCAGACATGCGTCGGGGCCGGTTCCGGGATTGCTTCCCGGGCCGGCCCCTCATGTGTCCGGACGGCTTGCCCCGCCGCCCTTGGTGCACCGCCCCGCTCAGGCGGCGGTCATCACGTCCAGTGCCACAGGGCGATGTGGAGCGATGATCCGGCCGTCCGGCAGGAGCTCACCGGTGTCCTCGAAGAGGAGAACGCCGTTGCACAGCAGGCTCCATCCCTGCTCCGGGTGGTGCGCCACGAGAAGCGCGGCCTCCCGGTCGGCGGAGTCGGCTGTCGGGCACGGTGGCTGGTGCTGGCACATTGATGGGATCTTTCGCTTTGGTGTGAGGTCGGTGATCGGTGTCGTGTCTGTTCCGCGGCTCGAACTGATGCTCATTGCCGCCCCCCGTTTGTCAGATGGTCCGGAACCCAGTGTTGCCCTACGGGCGTCAATCCGCAGGGATTTGGCGTCAGCGCTCCTCACAGGTTGATGACGCATCACCCGTGCGGACGGTTCATTCCAACTGGGCTGCCTCTTCGGGTGGTTCGCAATGGTCGGATGGGGCTAGTCCGGACGGGCCGGGGGTGCGGTGAGTCGATGTGGCGTCACAGCGAGCGACACCGTCCCCAGAGCCACACCGTCCCCAAAGCCCCATCGTCCTCAGGGCGACACCGTCCCGCACAGCGGCGTGCCCCGCGGCCGGGGTGTGGCCGCGGGGCACGGAAGCAGGGGTGCGCTCAGGCGGGTGAGCCGAGCAGCGGGGCGGGCGTCGGCGTCGGTGTGAGCCGATGGGTCAGAACGGGCAGCAGCTCGGCCACGCGGTGCGGTCGGTGCGCGGCGATGCCGGGTGGGGCGGGAGCCAGCGGCACCAGGAGGTCGGTGGCCGCGGGATGGCCCTCGGCGCCGTCGGCCGCGCAGTCGCCGTGCAGCCAGAGTGTGAGCATGTAGAGCTCGGGTACGGACAGCAGACGGGCCTGGTACGACCCGGTCATCGTCTCGGCCTGGCGCAGGGCGCGCTCGGTGGCGGTGACGTACGGGCCCTCGAAGAAGTGCGAGAAGGCCCAGCCGTCGGGGGTCAGCCTCGTCTCCGCGGCTGCCACGGCGCGTTCGCTGCAGCGGATCAGGAAGCGCCACCCGGCGAGGCGGGTGGCCGAGGTGCCCGCCGGGGTGATCCGGTCGAGTACGTGGACGGGCAGCGGCAGATCGGGTGTGGCGGGTCCCTGGGCGTTGCGCAGGGACGGGGTACGTGCTTCACGGACCGCGGTGGGGGAACCGAGGGCGGTGAGGACGGTGCGCAACGCGGGCGCGGGAGCCGGGGGCACATGCAGCGGCATGGTGGGTCGCCTCTCATTCGACAGGCATGGTGGCGCGAGGGCGGGGGCGGACGGCGCTGTCAGCTCTCGGGTCAGAGGAGCGAGGGCCCAAGATCCGGTCGTCAAAGTGACGTCGTTCGCCCGAAGGGTCGGCCGCGTGGCGGGCGGCACTTTGACGGCAGGACCTACCATGGCGAACGCCAACTCTCTGCCTCGTTCGCGGAGTTTATACGACACGTGTTCTGACGGTGTTTCGTCTAGCCGTTCCGCGCATTAAGGGCAAGAGACAATTCGGTCGGCGTGACGAGCGTTTGGTCCTGGTTCTCCAGGGGTACCCGTCGATGACCTCGGAATATGCCACCGGGGTGGACGGCCGGTTCCTGTCGGCGTTTTTCACGACTGGGTCGATCGCCGAAAGCGCGCACTGACGCATGCCTGGTGAATGTGCCTGTGGGTATCCGCGTTCGGAGTAGCGCCCGGGGGTCTGTTCCAGGGAGTTATCGATCACGTTGCCTGGGCATCATCCCACGTGACCCGGGACATCAGCGGCCGGTTCGTCGGGCTGCCCAGTCGAGGAGGGACACTTCGATGGGGGAGAAGGTCGTGGCGGGGCAGATCGGTCTGTCCGATCGGCAGCGCTACCGCGAAAAGCTCCAGCAGTGTCTGGCGGGGCTGGCGCGGCTGCTGGCGGAGAAGCGGTTCGACCGCCCCAAGAATCTGATGGGCCTGGAGATCGAGCTGAATCTCGCCGGTCCTGACGGCATGCCGAGAATGATGAATGCGCAAGTACTTGAGCGCATCGCGAGCCGGGATTTCCAAACAGAACTCGCCATGTTCAATCTGGAAGTAAACATTGCTCCCCATCGGCTCGACGGCCGTGTATTCGACCGGCTCGCCGAGGAGTTGCGCACGTCACTCGCATATGCCCATCGGAAGGCGAACGAGGTCGATGCCGGAATCGTGATGATCGGCATTCTGCCGACCCTCGCCCGTGACGACCTGGTCTCCGCGAACCTTTCCGACGTGGACCGCTACACGCTGCTGAACGACCAGATCGTGGCCGCGCGCGGCGAGGAGTTCAGGCTCGACATCGAGGGTGTGGAACGGCTCACCTGCACCTCGGCGTCCATCGCGCCCGAAGCCGCCTGCACCTCCGTGCAGTTGCACCTCCAGGTCACGCCCGGACGCTTCGCCGACGTGTGGAACGCGGCGCAGGCGGTGGCCGCCGCTCAGGTCGCGGTGGGCGCCAACTCGCCCTTCCTGTTCGGCCGCGAGCTGTGGCGCGAGTCGCGGCCCCCGCTGTTCCTGCAGTCCACCGACACCCGTCCGCCCGAGCTCCAGGCACAGGGGGTCCGTCCGCGGACCTGGTTCGGGGAACGGTGGATCTCGTCGGCGTACGACCTGTTCGAGGAGAACCTGCGCTACTTCCCTCCCCTGCTGCCCATCTGCGACGACGAGGATCCCAAGAGCGTCCTCGACGAGGGCGGTACGCCCCGGCTCGCCGAACTCGTGCTGCACAACGGCACCATCTACCGCTGGAACCGCCCGGTGTACGGCATCGACGACGGCGTCCCGCATCTGCGCGTGGAGAACCGCGTACTGCCCGCGGGCCCCACGGTCACCGACGTGATCGCCAACGTGGCCTTCTACTACGGGCTCGTACGGGCCCTCGCGAGCGAGGCACGGCCGGTGTGGACACGGCTGCCCTTCGAGGCCGCGGCCACCAACTTCGACCAGGCCTGCCGGCACGGCATCGACGCGCGGCTGGAGTGGCCGCGACGCGGCAGGTACGGCGGGACCACACGGATGCCCGCGACACAGCTGGTACTGGACGAGCTGCTGCCGCTCGCGGCGGCGGGCCTGGACGCGTGGGGCGTCGAGCCGGCCGACCGGGACCTCTACCTCGGCGTCATCGAGGAGCGCTGCAAGCGGGGCGTCAACGGGGCCTCCTGGCAGTCCCGTACGTTCCACAAGGCGCTGGAGGGCGGCATGGGGCGGGATGTCGCGCTGGCCGCCACGACGAAGCGGTACGCCGAGCTGATGCACCTCGGCGAGCCCGTGCACACCTGGCCGATCGGGTTACCGGCGCCCGCCGTTGCGCTCGGGTGAGGTCGGCGGGGTGACGTGTGGTGGTGCGGTGGGTGGATGTGCGGTGGGGCGGTGAGCAGGTGATCAGCGCTGGTCGCCGGCCCGTACGACGGCCTTCAGGATCACCGAGTGGATCTGGGACGGGTCCGTGACCAGGTGGGCCGAGCCCCCGGTCGCCTCGGCGATCTCGTCGAGTTCCTTCTTGTCGGCCTCAGGGCCCACGGCGATCGCGATCAGCGGTACCGGGCGGTCCGCATCGGTCAGCTTCCGGAGCTGGGTGACGAGGGCGGAGCGCGAGACGCTCCCCGGGTCCTCGTTCACGCCGTCGGTCAGCAGCACCAGCGCGTTGAACTTGCCCTTCGTGTAGGAGGCCGTGGCCTCCTTGTACGCCGCCAGCGTGGTGTCGTACAGGCCCGTGGCGCCGTCCTTGACCGGCTTGAGGCTGTCGAAGGCCGCCGACAGGAGGTCCCGCTGGGTGCTGCCGGCCGCCCGGCCGCCCAGCCGCTCGGTCGGGACGAGCACGCGGTAGTCGCGGTCGCCGTCGACCTTCCTGGAGAACGTCCAGAGCCCCACCTCATCCTCCGGGGTGAAGGTGGCCAGAGCCTGCGACAGCGCCGCCTTGGTCACCTCCATACGGGACTCGCTGGTGCCCGGCACCGGCTTCGACATGGACGTGGAGATGTCGACGACCGTGGTGAGCCGGGTGCTCCGCACGGTGATCGTCCACATGCCGAGGGCCTCCTCGATCTCCTTGTCCGTGACCGGTTCCTCCGGCAGCTCCTTGTACGGCTGCGGGGCGCGACCGCCGGCGCGGGTCACCAGCTTGTCCGGGATGTCGTCGTCATCCGTACGGAAGCCGTGCTTCTCCAGGATCCGGCGTCCGTCCGGCTCGCCGAGGAGGGTCATGAACCGCAGTGCGGCCCGGCTCTCGTCCGTGGTCAGCGCCGGTTCGTCGACCAGCGCGAACGGGAAGTCGAGCAGGGGCGAGCCGTCCTTCGGGTAGAAGAGGTCGAGATCGTCGCCGCTGTCCGCGGTCGTGTTGTACGCGAACGTCGCCTGCTCGGAGAGGATCAGCGCCTGGTTGCGCTTCGGGTTGCCCTGCTCGGTGCCGGAGAGGTCCCGCGGCAGCGTGTCCAGGGCCTGGCTGTCGCTGTCGGAGGCGCGCAGCGAGAGGGCCTTCGCGGTGGCCGCCGCCAGGATGTCGCCGTCCTTGGCCTTGCCCACCGCCTTCGTCAGCCGGCTCAGGGCGAGCAGCCCTGTGGCACTGCGCGACGGGTCGCCGGCCCCGAGCTTCAGCTGCTCGCTCTTCGTCGTCGCGTCTGCCAGCTCGGTCCAGCTGTACGTCTTGAGGGGCCACCCGAGCGACTTCGCGGCCGTCGGGATCATGGCGACGCCGACGGGTGACGAGGCGACGTTGCCCGCGGGCGTCACCGGAATCGACTTGCCGTCCGTCAGGATCCGGTTCACCCACACACCCGAGTCCGGTACCCATGCCTCGAAGTCGGTGGCGCCCTTCTTCTTCGACCGCAGGTCGTCCGTGACCTGGTACGCCTCCCGTGCGGTCACCTGCACGTCGAGGCAACTGCCGTCGGACGTCACGTCGTTGTCGCGGGCGTAGCCGGCCGCGTCCTTGAGCGCGGGCGCGATGCCGGGAGCGGCGACGACCCTCAGGCGTACGGCACTGTCCCAGCAGGACGAGCCGAAGGAGAGCACGCCGCCCTCGACCGCGGCCGCCGTGCCGGCGGCGAGGACGAACACGAGGGCCGTCGCGAGCGCCACGTTGCGGCGCCGCGCGCGCCGCCGGGGGCCGGTGGCGCCCGTCCGGAACCCGTCGGGCAAGCTGTGACGTCCCATGGCGGTCGTGCCCTTCCCTGGTCGAGCCGGAGTCGTTGAAGCCGTGAAATGGCCGAATGCTACGGCATCGGGGGAGGAGCGCCCGCAGGACGTCCGTTCCCCGGACGGCTTGTCGCGCACGATCTTCGCAACTTCTTTCGAGACCCTAGCGGGGCGAAGATGGGGATGAGGCGGGATTGCTCAACTGGAGGCAGGAGTGCACGTGGAGGCAGGGTCGGTGGCTGATTCATTTCCCGAGGACCGGCCGACGCGGCGGATTCTCCGCGACGAGACGCTGCTCGTACTGGGCGTTTCGCTCGGGGCCAGCGGCGTCTCCGCGCTGATCAGCTTTGTCGGTTCGGTCACCAAGCCGGGAGGTCTCAAGGACCAGGCGGCCACGCTCAACGCCTCGGCAGCGCCCGGCCGTCCTTGGCTCGATCTGGCGTGGCAGCTGTTCGGGATCGCTTCCGCGCTGGTGCCGGTCGCCCTCGTCGCGCACTTCCTGCTGCGTGAGGGGAAGGGGCTGCGCACGCTCGGCTTCGACCGCACCCGTCCGTGGCCCGACCTCGCCCGGGGTGCCGCGATCGCCGCGGTGATCGGCAGCTCGGGCATCGCCTTCTATCTGGCGGCCCGCGGACTCGGTTTCAACCTCACCGTGGTGCCCGAGGCGCTGCCCGAGGTGTGGTGGAAGTACCCGGTACTGATCCTCTCCGCGATCCAGAACTCGGTCCTGGAGGAGGTCATCGTCGTCGGGTATCTGCTGCGCCGCCTCGACCAGTTGGGCTGGTCACCGGTCGGCGCCATGGCGGCCAGCTCGGTGCTGCGCGGCTCGTACCACCTCTACCAGGGCATCGGCGGGTTCATCGGCAACATGGTGATGGGCGTGGTCTTCGTCTACCTGTACCGCCGCTGGGGCCGCGTCGGGCCGCTGGTGGTCGCCCACTCACTGCTCGACATCGGGGCGTTCGTCGGGTACGCGCTGCTGGCGGGGAAGGTCGACTGGCTGCCCACCGCCTGAACAGCGGGAAGCGTGAGCAGCGGGGCGCGTGAACAGCGCGAAGGGGGCGTACGAGATCTCGTACGCCCCCTTCACGCTGCTCAGGCGAGCAGTTCGCCCTCGATGACGGTGACCGCGCGGCCGGTGAGCAGCGTGCGGTCGCCGCGGAGTTCGGTCCGTACGAGGCCGGAGCGGGACGAGGCCTGGCGGCCGGTGAGGTCGGTGCGTCCTAGGCGCTCGGACCAGAAGGGTGCGAGGGCGGTGTGGGCGCTGCCGGTGACCGGGTCCTCGTCGATGCCGATGTTCGGGAAGAAGCAGCGGGAGACGAAGTCGTAGCCCTCGGCGGGCTCCGCGGCGCGGGCCGTGGCGATGATGCCGCGTTCTGAGTAGCGGGCGAGGGACGCGAGGTCGGGGGAGAGACCCAGGACCGTCTTCTCGTCGGCGAGTTCGATCAGCAGGTCGCCGACGTTCGGGCCCGTGTCATGGGCGCTGAGCGGCTCGGCCCCCAGTGCCTCGGCGACGCCCTGCGGGACCTCGACCGAAGTGAGCGGGGCCGTCGGGAAGTCCAGGGTGATCGAACCGTCGTCGTGCGGCGTGGCGATGAGCACGCCACTCCTGGTCGCGAACCGTACGGGTCCCTGTGCGGCGCCCGTCGTGGCCAGCACGTGTGCCGTGGCGAGTGTCGCGTGGCCGCACATCGCCACCTCGGCGGCGGGCGTGAACCAGCGCAGCGCCCAGTCGGCCTCGCCGCCCGCCGGGAGGGGGTGGGCGAACGCGGTCTCGGCGTGGTTGACCTCCAGGGCCACGTTCTGGAGCCAGGCGTCGTCCGGGAAGGACGTGGAGGCGTCGAGGAGGAGGACCCCGGCCGGGTTGCCGGCGAAGGGGCGGTCGGTGAAGGCGTCGACGATTCGAATCCGCATGGGGCAGACGCTAGGCGCTGATCAGAGGCCGGAGCCAAGGCCAATCCGGGGCGGGTGGACCGGTGGTGGGGCGTGGGGGGATCCATGGGGCCATGGGGCTCGTGGACGCGCGGGCGTGGCGGTGACGCCCCCTTTCATCGCCCCCTTTCATCGACTCTTCGGCGGAGGGCCTTGCCGACCGAACCCTTCCGATATATCGTTGACGCATCGCGACAGATCAACGATCGAATGGAGTGATTGCGATGCGTTCCCATGGAGAGGAATACGGACCGGGGTTCGGCCCCGGTGAAGGACGTGGCCGCGGACGCGGCGGACCCGGACACCCCGGTCGGGGTGGCTTCGAGGGCCGGCGTTCCGCCTTCGGTCCCTTCGGACCCGGCTTTGGTGGTCCCGGCTTCGGCCCGGGCCCCTGGGGCGGGCGCGGAGGCCGGGGCGGACCGCGCGGCAGGGCACGGCGGGGCGACGTACGCGCGTCGATCCTGGCCCTGCTCAAGGACCGGCCGATGCACGGCTACGAGATGATCCAGGAGATCGCCGAGCGCAGTGGCGGGGCGTGGAAGCCCAGCCCCGGTTCGGTGTACCCCACCCTTCAGCTTCTGGAGGACGAGGGGCTGATCAGCAGTGCGACCGAGGGTGGCAAGAAGCTGTTCTCGCTCACCGACGCCGGCCGTACCGCGGCCGACGAGGGGCCCGACGCGCCCTGGGAGGACGCCGGGCGTGGGGTCGACTGGGAGGCGTTGAGCGACATCCGGCAGGCCGGCTTCGGTCTGATGGAGGCGTTCGGGCAGGTCTGGAAGACCGGCAGCAAGGAGCAGCGCGAGAAGGCGCTGACCGTCATCAACGACGCGCGCAAGAAGCTGTATCTGATCCTCGCCGACGAGGACTGATGGTCCGCCAATGGGGGGTACTTCGACTTCGAGGTACCCCCCTTTAGCGTGTGACGTGGAGTGGGTGACGCCGAATGTGTGACGGCCCGTTCCGGGCCGGCTCAGGGCGACTCCGGTGCGGCTCTAGGCCACCAGCCCGCCCAGCTTGCGCAGGGACTCGTTCAGGGCTGCCGTCGCCGAGTCCTTCAGCTTGCCCGCCATCAGTGAGACGGCGGCGCCCGTGAACTCGCCGTCGATACGGACGGTCGTGCCCTCGCCGTCGGGGGTCAGCGTGTAGCGCGTGGCGACGACCACGGCCATCGGGCCCTTGCCGCGGATCGCGAGCGTGCGGGCGGCCTCCACCTCCTCGATGGTCCAGTTGACCTCGGCGGGGAAACCCATCATCTTCATGTTCTCCTCGAAGGTGCCGCCGACTTCGAGCGTCTCGGGACCGCCCTTCGGGAAGTTGGTGTGGGTGGAGTTCCACTCGCCGTACGAGGAGAAGTCCGTGAGCTGTGCCCAGACCTTCTCGGCGGGCGCCTCTATCCGTGCTTCCGCGCTGACTTCGGCCATGCGACCACCCCTCGTCTCGGGTGCTGCGCCGGGCGCAGCTGGCTACGGTGTCGCGGAACGTAGCCGCAGGTCCCTCAACATTCAATACTGATGAACCGCCAGGAAGTGTGGAGGCGGGAGAAGCGCGGCGAGGGGAGGAGTTCGGAGAGGGGGAGGGGTGCGAAGACGGGAGGCCCGGAGGCGGCAGGGGCCGGGCGCTCGTGGCGGGCGCTCAGTCCACCCGCCGTATCACCGCCGCGTCGAACAGGTCCCACGCGCGCGGATACGGCCCTTCGTCGTGGCAGTGCCAGGCGTCCCAGAACAGGTCGGCGAGCAGCGCGTCTTCGGGGGCGTAGACCCGGTACGCGTACTGCCTGCCGTCGATGGCCGGCAGGACCACCAGCCAGCACCTGCTCTCCATGATGCGTTGGACGAGCGCCGGTGCGATGCGGTTGCGCGAGGGGCGCAGGGCAAGGCGGCGCGCGCCCATCGGGGGAAACGGCGTGATGTCATCCGTAAGGAGGAGGAGCCGGACAGCCATGCCCACCCTGTGTCGGACGCGAGAATGCTTCCCCGCGAGGATGACTCGATCCGAAGGGACTGATGGGGTAAGGGATGTGCAATCCCGTACTTCCCACCAGCAGGCCGCCGGGCACGACCCGGTCCGCGTGGACATCGAGGCCCGGCTCAGCGCGGAGCTGGCAGCGGTGGTCATCGGTGCGCGCAGACGGGCGCTGCGGGACGGGGACCGGCAGATCGACACGGCCCATCTCCTGCACACACTCCTGGAGTCCGATCCCGAGGTGCGCGAGGCCTTCGAGAGCGGCCCGCAGGTCGCCCGGCTGCTCGGCTACCTCGTACAGCGCAGCATCGGCTACGGGCTCCGCTGGCAGAGCTCCGTCGAGGACTCCGGTGCCATACCCGTGGTGACCGAGGACGGATGGTCGCCGGTGGCCGCGGGCGCCCTGGAGGTCGCCGGTGAGCGGGCCCTGCGCCGGGGCGACGAACGCGCGGGTGCGGTCGACCTGCTCGCGGCGATCGTCGCCGAACCCGAGTCGCGGGCGGTGGAGGTGCTGGGGCGCGCGGGGGTCGACGTGCCGGTGCTGCTCGCGCGGATCGACGCCGCGGCGGGCCGGGGCATCGAGGCCTGAGCCGGGACCGGGGCGTGCGGGGGCGTCGCCGGTCCACTCGGTGAGACAGGTGTCATTGGGGGTGACGCTCATGTCGTCGCCTGTCATCATGTGCCGGTGCATACGTCTGAGAGCAGTCAGGGCAACCGCGGGAGGGGCTTCGGGCTCGGCCTCGCGCTCGCGTCGGCGGTCGCCTTCGGGGGATCCGGTGTCGCGGCCAAGCCGTTGATCGAGGCGGGGCTCGACCCGCTGGACGTGGTGTGGCTGCGGGTCGCCGGAGCCGCGCTGGTGATGCTTCCGCTGACCGTGCGCCACCGGGGGCTGGTGCGCAGCCGGCCGGCGCTGCTCGCAGGCTTCGGACTGCTCGCCGTGGCCGGTGTCCAGGCCTTCTACTTCGCCTCGATCTCGCGCATACCCGTCGGGGTCGCGCTGCTCGTCGAGTACCTCGCGCCCGCGCTGGTCCTCGGCTGGGTGCGGTTCGTGCAGCGGCGGCCGGTGACCCGTGCCGCGGCCCTAGGGGTCGTCCTCGCCGTCGGTGGTCTCGCCTGCGTGGTCGAGGTGTGGTCGGGGCTGAGCTTCGACGTCCTCGGGCTGCTGCTCGCGCTCGGCGCCGCCTGCTGCCAGGTCGGTTACTTCGTCCTGTCCGACCAGGGCAGCGACGCGGGCGAGGAGGCCCCGGATCCGCTCGGCGTCATCGCGTACGGACTGCTGGTCGGCGCGCTCGTCCTGACGGTTGTGGCGCGGCCGTGGGGCATGGACTGGTCGGTGCTCGGGGGCACCGCGGACATGGACGGCACGGCGGTCGCGGCCTCCCTGCTGCTGGGCTGGATCGTGCTGATCGCGACCGTCGTCGCCTACGTGACCGGCGTCAAGTCCGTACGCAGGCTCTCGCCGCAGGTGGCAGGCGTCGTGGCCTGTCTCGAGGCGGTCATCGCGACCGTGCTCGCCTGGATCCTGCTCGGCGAGCACCTGTCGGCGCCGCAGATCATCGGCGGCGCGGTCGTCCTGTGCGGCGCCTTCATCGCCCAGTCGTCCACGCCCGCCAAGGCCTCGCAGACACCGGTGGCGGGCGGCACGGGCGACGCCGAAAGGGAGTTGTCGGCGCGAGGCACGGCCGTCTAGGCTCGCGATCATGCATTCGAGCGCACTCGTTCTTCCGCCTCCGGCTGCCTGAGGCGGGCCCTCCGGAATCACCGCCCGGCCACTGGTCGGGCGGAACGGTGCTGCCCGCGGATGAAGTCCGAGGACCATCCGCGCCGGGACGACCGGCCTGATCGCGACCGACGTGGTTGCGGTCGACCTGGTCGCGGCGACTCACCCGCCTGACGAGGCTTGTACGCCCTGTCCGGCCGGTGTGCCGCTCGTGCGGCGCGTGACGTGGTCCTTTCCCGAACTTCTGCGGATCTGCGGAGAGAACACGTGTCGCATGCTGTCTCCGGCCTGCCCATCGGGCGAGGCCTCCTCTATCTGACCGTCGCCGGCGCCGCCTGGGGCACCGCGGGCGCGGTCGCCTCACTCGTCTACCGCGCCAGCGACATGGGCCCCGTCGCCCTGTCCTTCTGGCGCTGCGCGGGCGGCCTCGCCCTGCTGCTCGCCGTCCGGTCGCTCCGGCGCCGGCCACGCCCCGCCGCACGCCCCGACCTTCGTACGAGGCTGCTGCGGACCGGAGCCACGGGCGTGGGGCTCGCGGTCTTCCAGACCGCGTACTTCGCCGCCGTCGAGGCCACCGGACTCGCCGTGGCCACCGTCGTCACCCTCGGCGCCGGTCCCGTACTCATCGCGCTGGGAGCGCGGCTGACCATGGGAGAACGGCTCGGGCGCGCCGGATACGCCGCCGTCGCCGGGGCGCTCGCCGGGCTCGCGGTGCTCGTGCTGGGCGGCGGTGACGCGTCGGTCCGGCCGGCCGGCGTCGCGCTCGCGGTCGTGTCCGCCGTCGGGTACTCGGTGATGACGCTGCTGACCCGCTGGTGGGGGCGCGACGGCGATACCGACGTGTCGTCCACCACGGTGGGGGCGTTCGCCGTCACGACCCTGTGTCTGCTGCCGTTCGGGCTCGTCGAGGGGCTGGTGCCGCACACCGCCGAACCCGCCCGCGTCATCGCACTGTTGGCGTTCATCGCCGCGGTCCCGACGGCCCTCGCCTACGCCCTGTACTTCGCGGGCGCGGCCGTCGTCCGCTCGGCCACCGTCTCCGTGATCATGCTGCTCGAACCGGTGAGCGCGGCGGTCCTGGCCGTCGCCCTGCTCGGCGAGCGGCTGACCGCGGCCACGGTCGTGGGCACGCTGTTGATGCTCGGGTCGGTGGCGGGACTCGCGCTCGCGGAGGCGCGGGGCACGAGGGCCGCGCGGCGGGCTCCCGAGGAGGAACCGGCGCTGCTCTGAGGATCCGCGGGCAGAAACTGCGCGGGCAGAGGATCCGCGGGCACCGGAGAACGTCGGTACCGGCCGTGTGGGCCCCGCCCCGTAGGGTCCACACGGCCGGTCACCTGTGAGGGAGTCCGTGCCAACTCGGCGTCACCTGCTGCCGCGTCGCCGCAGCAGGTGTTCCCGCGCCGCCGTGTCACGCGGACCGCCTCTTGTGGTCAGTTCGGCCACAACACGGTTCTGGATTTCCTCCGGCCGGTGATTCGCGTACTTGAACTTCGCCCGTACGTCCGTCACTTCGAGCCGCAGGCCGCGGATCCCGGCGAGGAGACGGCCGTACGGGGCCTCGCCGACCGTCGCACGGGCGGAACCGCCCTCGGGCTGGAAGTGGCCGAGCTGGCGGTTGAGGAGCTCGGCCTTCTCCGCCGGGTCGTCCACCACGTTGGCGGTGCACCGGAGTTGGACCGCCGCGTAGAAGCTCGTCGGCGTGCCGTGCTCGGGCGGGGAGTCGGGCGGAGCCTGCCAGGGGCCGGGCACGTACACGTAGTCGTCGACCACGCTCAGGGTCACGACCGGGTTCGCGTCGAGCGCCGGCCACAGCGGGTTCGGGCGGGCCAGGTGGGCCAGGACCAGTCCGTACGGCCCGGGCTCGGCCTCGTGGACGAAGTGCATCGGCTGGACGTGCGGCGGCTCGCCGGGCAGGCCGTTCACGGAGAGCTGGCCGAAGTCGTGGACGGCCAGCCACTGTTGCCACTCGGCGTCGTCCTGGGGCGCGTCCCAGGGATGTACGAGCATCAGAGGACCGCCAGGTAGTCGGGGACCTCGATCCCGGGGGCGAGGTCGGCGGCGGGGATCGGTGCGTTGTAACCCTTGCGGAGGGGGAGGACTCCGGTCCAGTGCGGCAGGCCGAGGTCCTCGGGCTCGTCGTTCGGGCCGCCGGTGCGCAGCTTGGCCGAGACCTCGGCGAGGTCCAGGCGGAGCACGGCGGTGGCGGCCAGCTCCTTGGCGTTGGCGGGCCGGGAGTCGTAGGAGCGGCCGGGCACCACGTGGTCCACCAGCGCGTCCAGGGCCTCCCGCTTCTCGGCGGGGTCCGTCACCTGGTGGGCGACGCCGTGCACCACCACGGAGCGGTAGTTGATCGAGTGGTGGAAGGCCGAGCGGGCCAGCACCAGCCCGTCGACGTGCGTGACGGTGACGCACACCGGCAGACCGGGGTCGGCCTGTCCCGCCATCCGCAGCGGGCGCGAACCCGTCGAGCCGTGCAGATAGAGGTGCTCGCCGACCCGCCCGTACAGCGTGGGCAGCACGACCGGCGCCCCGTCACGGACGAAGCCCAGATGGCAGACGTACCCCTCGTCGAGGATCGAGTGCACCATCTCGTGGTCGTACGCGGCGCGCTCCTTGGAGCGCGTGGGGACGGTGCGGTCGGTCGGGGTGTAGGTGGCGGGGTGCGGGGCGGCCGTCTCCGTCATGGTGCTCTCCAGGTCTGCGTCGTCGTGTGTTCTTGCTCGTACGCCGTGCTCGCCTTGCGCGGCTTATTGCACTAGTGCATACTCTGCTTTGTGCTAGAAGAGTATCGGATCGAGGGTAGACGCGCAGCTGAGATTGCGGCCAGCGTCGAGCGTGCGGTGGGTTCGGGGGAGCTGGAGCCCGGTCAACTGCTGCCGCCGATGCGGGAGTTGGCGGGTCGGCTCGGGGTGAATCCCAATACCGTCGCGGCGGCCTATCGCACTCTGCGTGAGCGCGGGGTGATCGAGACGGCGGGCCGGCGCGGCAGTCGCGTACGGTCCAAGCCGGTGACGACCGCCCGGGAGATCTCCCGCCTGGACGTGCCGCCGGGTGTACGGAATCTGACCGACGGCAATCCGGATCCGGCCCTGCTGCCCGCGCTCGCCGGGGTGTTCGCGGCGGCCGGGGCCCACGCGGACCGGGAGCCGGTGCTCTACGGAGAGGCCGCCGTGGAGCCGGAGTTGGCGCGCCTCGCGCGTGCGGACCTGGACGCGGACGGCGTGCCGGACGGGCCGGTCGTGGTCACCTCGGGGTCGCTCGACGCCATCGAACGGGTGCTGGCCGTGCACCTCAGGCCCGGTGACGCCGTCGCCCACGAGGATCCCGGCTGGCGCAGTGTGCTGGATCTGATCCCGGCGCTCGGGCTGCGGGCGGTTCCGGTCGGCGTCGACGAGGAGGGGCCGCTGCCCGACGACGTACGTGCCGCGCTGGAGGGCGGGGCGCGGGCCCTGATCGTCACCGACCGTGCGCAGAACCCGACCGGCGCCGCGGTGAGCGCCACGCGCGCGCGTGCCCTGCGTTCCGTGCTGGCCGACCACCCGGAGACCCTGCTCGTCGAGGACGACCACGGGCATCGCATCGTCGACCTGCCCCTGAATCCGCTGGCCGGCGTGACCCGGCACTGGGCGTTCCTGCGCTCGGTCGCCAAGGCGTACGGGCCCGATCTGCGGCTCGCCGTGCTCACCGGCGACCCCGTCACCATGGACCGTGTCCAGGGGCGGCAGCGGTTGGGGCCGGGATGGGTGAGCCGGCTGCTGCAACGGGCCGTTGCCGGACTGTGGGCCGACGGCGCGGTGGACGAGCGGGTCGTGGCGGCGGCCTACGGACGGCGGCGGGACGCGTTGATCGGCGCGCTCGCGGAGCGGGGCGTCGAGGCGTACGGCCGCAGCGGGATGAACGTGTGGGTGCCCGTGCCGGACGAGACCGGGGCCGTCGCGCGGCTGCTGCACGCGGGCTGGGCCGTCGCTCCGGGGGCCCGCTTCCGGATGAACGCGCCACCGGGGCTGCGGATCACCGTCTCGACCCTCGTGCCGGACGAGGTCGGGACGTTGGCGGACGCGGTCGCCGCCGCGGTCGGGCCGGCACCTGAGCGCCGGTACGTCTGAGGCGGGGACGCGGTGAGCCGGTCAGTCAGTGAGCCGGAGACCTGGCGATCTGGTGACGCGGTCGCGTGGTGGGCTCAGAGCTTGGGCCTGGTGGGCTTGGCAGGTCTGGCGGGTCTGGCGGGCCTGGACTGGGTGAGTGCCGCGCCCGCCAGCACGATGACCGCGCCCACCGGTGTCGACCAGGCCAGCGACTCGCCGAGGATCGCGACGCCCGCGGCGGTGGCGATGACCGGGATGAAGTACGTGACCATCTGGGCCGTCGTCGGACCGACCTCGGCGACCAGACCGTACTGGATGAGCAGGGCGAGGCCCGTACCGAGCGTGCCCAGCGCGATGATCGCGAGCAGCGGAATGAGCGGGAAGTGGGTCGGCAGTGTCGTGAACAGCGGGGTGACGACTGCCAGTTGGGCCGTCGCCAGCAGCAACTGGGCGCCGGTCAGTGACAGGTTGGAGTGGCTGGAGCCGGCCAGCGTACGGCGGATGTAGATCCAGCCGATCGGGTAACTGAGCGACGCCAGCAGGGCCATCGCCGTGCCCGCGGCGTCCAGGCCGTGGAAGCCCTGCCAGACGCCGAGCACCGTCAGCACGCCGAGGAAGCCGATGCCGAGGCCCGCGACCCGGCGGCGGGTGGGCCGGTCCTCGGAGAGGGCGACCAGCGACAGGGCCATGCCCCACAGGGGCGAGGTCGCGTTGCAGATACCCGCCAGCGTGGACGGAATCGTCAGCTCGGAGTACGCGAACAGCGAGAACGGCAGGGCGTTGACGAGCAGGGCCGAGACCGCCAGGTGCCCCCAGGTGCGCGCTCCGCGCGGCAGCCGGTCCCGCTTCCAGGCGATGGCGACTGCGAGGACGAGCGTCCCGAACAGCAGGCGGCCGAACGTCACTTGGAAGGGGGCGTAGCCGTTCGTGCCGACCTTGATGAGGAGGAAGCTGAAACCCCAGATCAGGGACAGACCGGCGAAGCGGAGGCGCCAGTCGAGGGCCCGGCGAGGGCGAAGGGGCGGGGCGGTGTGGAGCGAGCCCGGAGGTGCGGTGGACAAGGGGACGGGAGAGGTCTGGGGCTCGGTCGCGGCGCTCATGACGACCACGATGACGGATCGTGATCTCGTAGCACAAGCGAGATTTTTCTCGCGGTACCTCGTAGTATTGCTTACATGTTGAACCTGGAGCGCCTGCGTACCCTCGACGCCCTGGCCCGGCACGGCTCGGTCAGCGGTGCGGCCGAGGGGCTGCATGTGACGACCTCTGCCGTGTCCCAGCAGATGTCCAAGCTGGAGCGGGAAGTCGGGCAGCAGCTGCTTGCCAAGAACGGGCGGGGGGTGCGGCTCACCGACGCGGGGCGGCTGCTCGCCGACCATGCCGCGCGCATCCTGTCCCAGGTCGAGCTCGCCCAGTCCGACCTGGAGGCGCAGCGCGGGCAGGTGATGGGGGAGTTGAGGCTCGCCGCGTTCCCCACGGCGGCGCGCGGGCTGTTCCCCACGGCCCTTGCCTCGCTGCGTGCCGAGCATCCCGGGCTGCGGGTTCGCTCGCGTGAGCTGGAGCCGGAGATCGGGGTCGCCTGGGTGACACGCGGCGACCTCGATCTGGCGGTCGTTCTCGACTGGTACAACAAGCCGTTGCCGCTGCCGGACGGTCTGGTCAAGGCCTCGCTTCTCGACGACCCCACCGATCTGGCGCTGCCTGTCGGGCATCGCCTCGCCGATCGTTCGGAGGTGGACCTGGAGGACTTCGTCGACGACGAGTGGATCGCCTGGGACGAGGGGGAGTTCTGCCACGAGTGGCTGCTCTTCACGTTGCGCGGCAAGGGGATCGAGCCGGTCATCGCGCATCGGGCGGAGGAGCATCACACGCAGCTTGCGATGGTCGCGGCGGGGCTCGGGGTGTGCGTGGCGCCTCGCCTCGGGCGGGATCCTGTTCCGGCCGGGGTGCGGACCGTGCCGGTTCGGCCGCGTGTTACGCGGCATGTGTATGCGGTGTGGCGGGCCGATGCGGATCGGCGGCCCGCGATCCGGGCCGCTGTGGATGCGTTGCGCTCCGCGGGGGTGCGGGTTTCTTAGGTCGGTTTTTGAGTGCGGGTTGGTTGTGGCTGGGTGCGCGGTTCCTCGCGCCCCCCAAAAAAAGGGGCGCCCCCCTTACCCTCGCGAAGCGGCACCACGCGCCCCTTAAGGGGCGTATGCCGCCCTCCTCACAGTGCAGCCAGTTTGCGGAAGTCCCATGACGCCGATGCCTCCGGTGCCAGGCGCATCCAGGCGTGTCTGCCGTCGTGGGGCATTTCGTCGAGGCCGAAGTTCTTGCGGGCGAACAGGCGCTCCACGGAGTCGAGTTCGGGGTGGGGCTCGCCCGTGCGTGGGGCCTCGCCGATGAACTCGACGGTGCCTGAGAGTTCGACGCCCCGCAGGTCGCCGTACTCCTCGCCGGTGTCGACGACCACGGCGACGCGTGGGTCGCGGCGCAGGTCGGCCCAGCGCTTGCTGCGGGTGATCGAGTACAGCCAGAGGGACTTGCCGTCCCAGACGAACCAGAGCGTGCTGACGTGCGGGGCGCCGTCGGCCGACACGGTCGCCACCCGGCAGGTGCGCTGGGTGGTCAGGAACTCGTCCAGCTCGTCGGGTGTCATCATGATCCTTCGGCCCCGGCGCTGAGTGACAGCCATACGGTTCCCTCATTTCTGACGTGGCGTCAGAAAAGCATGGGCCGTCTTCCTTCCGTACGCAATGGTGGCTACGCTCGCCCGCCACCGCAGACCAGGTCGACCGGGCCGCGCAGGGTCCGGGGACCGCCCGTGACAGGGGGAAGCCCATGCCGTCGTATGAGCAGCTCAGCGAACTCCTCGACCCCGCGACCACGGTCCTGTTGACCGTCGAGTGCCAGCAGGGTGTCGTCGGCCCGGACAGCGCGCTGCCCGAACTGGCGAAGGAGGTCCGTGCCTCGGGCGCGCTCGCCCAGGTCGCCCGTCTCGTCGCGGCGGCCCACGAGAGCGGCGTACAGGTCATGCACGCGGTCGCCGAGCGCCGCCCCGACGGACGGGGGGCCAACCACAACGCCCGGCTGTTCCGCGCGGCCGAACGTCTGCCGGTGCGGCAGTTGTCGGGGACCACCGCGGTGCGTGTCGCGCCGCCCATCGAGGTCGCCGAGGAGGATCTCGTCGTACGCCGTCTGCACGGACTGTCGCCCCTCGCCGGTACCGATGTCGACGCGCTGCTGCGCAACCTCGGCTGCCACACGCTGATCGTGACCGGTGTCTCCGCCAACGTGGCCGTGCCCAACGCGGTGTTCGACGCGGTGAACCGCGGTTACACCGTCGTCGTCCCCAGCGACGCCATCGCGGGGGTGCCTTCCGACTACACCCCCGCGATGATCCGCAACACGCTCGCCCTGGTGGCCACCATCGCCACCACGGACGAGGTACTGGCCTGTCTCAAGCGACCCCGCCGGGTCAGCCGAGCGTGATCGAGTCCCCGCTGACGGTGATCTTGGCGGCGGTGAGGCCACTGGTCGCCGGCCCCTTCTTGACGCTGCCGTCCGTGGCGTTGAACTGGCTGCCGTGGGCGGGGCAGGTGATGGTGCCGTCGGCGACGCTGTTGATCTGCTGTTTCTGGTGCGGGCACACCGTCGAGTAGGCCTTGAACTCACCGGCCGTCGGCTGTGTGACGACCACACCCTGGTCGGCGAATATCTTGCCGCCGCCCTCCGGAATGTCGGTGGTCTTGGCCAGCGCCGCGCCTCCGCCGGAGCCCGACGACTCGGAAGCGTCGGAGGAGCCGGACGAACTGTCGTCGGAGCCCCCGCAGGCGGTCAGCGTGGCGGCGATACCCGCCCCGCCTAGCGCTGCCAGGAGAGTGCGACGACAGAGCATCGGCGCAGGCTTGAGCGATTCGCTGGACATAGTGGCGGTCCCTTCCACAGATGTGCAGATGCGCGTTTGTGAAGTTGTGTGTTGATCCAACAGGGGGTACGGGTTCGTCACCCGCGCAGTTCAGGCGGTTCAGGAATTGAGCGACTTCTTGATGAAATCGAGATCCAGCCTGAGCAGGGTGTCTATCACGCCCTCCTGTGTCACCGAGTGCGTGGCTCCCGGCAGCGGAAGCACGGTGTGCGGCCGTCCCGCGGCGAGCAGCGCCGCCGAGAACCGCAGCATGTGTGCGGGCGCCACATTGTCGTCGGCCATCCCATGTACGAGCATCAAGGGGCGCGTGAGCTTGTGCGCGTGGGCCACCAGGGAGCAGCGCTCGTAGTTCTCCGGCTGGACGTCCGGGTGGCCCATGAACCGCTCCTTCCAGTGCGTGTCGTACAGCCGCAGATCGGTCGGGGCCGCGCCCGCGACCGCCGCGTGGAACACGTCGGGCCGGTGCAGCGCGGCCCCCGCCGCGAGATAGCCGCCGAAGGACCAGCCCCGGATGGCCACGCGTCCCGTGTCCAGTTCGGGGAAGAGCTCCCCTGCCGCGCGTACGGCGTCCGCCTGGTCCTCGATCACGGGCATCAGCTGGTCCCCGTGGATGGCGGTCTCCCAGGCCCGGTCGCGACCCGGAGTGCCCCGTCCGTCGACGCACAGCACCGCGAAGCCCTCGTCGGCGAACCACTGGTTCACGGCGTGGTGCCAGGCGGCGGCCTGCACGACCTTCTGCGCGCCGGGCCCCGAGTACGAGTGCACGATCACGGGCAGCCGGCCCGCCCCCGGTTCGTACGACGTCGGCAGGTACAGCGCCGCCCGCAACTCCCGCTCGCCCAGGATCAGGAACCGGGGGCGCGGCTCGGTCACGGGACGCTCGGCCAGCACCCGGATCCGCCCGGCCGGTCCGCCGTCCCGATGCACCGTCACCGTCTGCCCGTCGAGGGTGGTGCTGTCCAGGACGGCGGTGTCGCCCCCGATGGTGGCGCGGTGCACGCCCGGCTCGTCGGTCAGCCGCTCGAAGCCCTTCTCCGGGTCGTACGACCAGACGTGCGTCTCCGTCGGCTCCTCGGACGCCGTGAAGTAGAGCCGGTCGCCCACCACACCGAGCAGTTCGTGGACGTACATGCCCTCCGGTGTGCGCACGCCCGTCCCGGTCAACAGCAGTCCGCGCGTGCCCTCTTGTGTGGTGAGGACGAGACCGGCGGTGGCGGTGGTGGCCGGGGTTCCGGGTATGAACTCCAGCCAGGCGGCGTCCCGGAGGTGATGGAGCGTCGTGGTCAGGCCCGTGGAGGCACCGATCCGGAGCAGATACGCCGAGCGCTGGTCCCTGGTCTGGACGACGGCGGAGGGACCGGATTCGTCCCAGGCCGCGTGTACTACGTACTCGAAGGCCGGGTCGGTCCACTCGCCCGCCGGATGCGCCTCGGAGGCCTCCTTGGGGAGCCGCGCCTCGACGCGCTCGCCGTCGAGGCCCACCACGTGCAGCGACAGCTCGGCGTTGGCGGTGCCCGCGGCCGGGTACCGGATCGCGCGCGGGGGACGCGTCGGGTCCGCCGGATCGCTGATGAACCACTGCTGGACCGGGGAGTTGTCGACCCGCACCACCAGCAGCGCATCCCCTTCCGGCGACCACCAGAACGACCGCGTGCGGTGCAGCGACTCGGCCGAGACGTGATCGGAGAGCCCGTACGTGATCTCCGGGCCCTCCGGCCTGGCCAGCGCGCGGTCGGCCGTGCCGTCGATGCGTACTACGCGCAGGGCGCCGTCACTCACGTACGCGATGCGGGAGCCGTCGGGGCTCGGGCGCGGGGCGACGACCGGGCCCGCGGTGGGGATCCGGCGCGGGACGCCCTCGTCCGTGCGTACGGCCCACAGGGCGCCCGAGAGGGCGAACACGACCAGGCGGACGGCCTCGTCGGCGGCGTACGAGACGATCCCCGCGCTCGTCTCGCGCGCCCGCTCGCGGCGGATCCGCTCGGCCTCCGGGACCTCGCCGTCGTCGCCGAGCGCGCGCGGGTCGGCGAGCAGCCGCTCCTCGCCGTTCTCGTACAGCCAGAGCAGGCTCGTCGTGGACCGGCCGCTCGTGGTGCGCAGGAAGACGACGCGGTCGCCGTCCGGCGAGACGGTGAAGCCGCGCGGCACACCGAGGGAGAAGCGTTTCGTACGGGCGTGCTGCAGGGGCAGGTCTTCGGCGGTCACAGGTGATCCCTTCGTGCGAGTGGACGGGGAACGCCCCAGTAACCTGGGGCGATGCTCAAGGAAGTCAGCGCGACCCGCTATGTCACGCCGTTGCGTGAGGGCGGCTCGCTGCCGGGGCTCGTCGAGGCCGACGATCTCGGGACGTACGTCATGAAGTTCACCGGCGCCGGACAGGGGCGGAAGACCCTCGTCGCGGAGGTCGTGTGTGGTGAACTCGCCCGTCGCCTGGGCCTGCGCGTACCCGGCCTGGTCACGATCGGGCTCGATCCGGTCATCGGGCTCGGTGAACCGGACCAGGAAGTGCAGGAGTTGCTCAAGTCGAGCGGGGGGCTGAATCTCGGGATGGATTTCCTCTCCCGGGCGATCGGCTTCGACGCCCTCGCGCACCAGGTGAGCCCGGAAGAAGCCGGGAGAATCGTCTGGTTCGACGCGCTGGTCAACAATGTCGACCGATCGTGGCGGAACCCTAACATGCTGGTCCGGAACGGCGACCTTTGGCTCATCGACCACGGCGCCACCATGATCTGGCACCACAACTGGCCCGGCGCGACGGCCTCCGCGGCCAAGCCGTACGACGCCTCCGACCACGCACTCGCGCCGTTCCGCCCCGACATCGCCTCCGCCGCCGCGGAGTTGGCGCCCCGTGTCACCGAGGAACTGCTCGCCGAGGTGACCGCGGCGATCCCGGAGGAGTGGCTGCGGGACGAGCCGGGGTTCGAGTCGACGGACGCGCTCAGGCGCGCCTACGCCGAGCCGCTCCTCGCCCGCGCCGCCACCGTTCACGAGCGCGTCCGGACGAGCCAGGAGGGCACCAAGTGAGCGAGCGCGACGGCCGTGACGGCCGCGATGTCTACGAGTACGCGCTGCTGCGGGTCGTGCCGAGGGTCGAGCGGGGGGAGTACTTCAACGCGGGCGTGCTCGTGTACTGCCGCGCGAAGTCCTTCGTCGCCGCCCACACCCATCTCGACGAGACCAAGCTGCGGGCCCTCGATCCGGAGGCGGACGCGCCCGGGGTGCGCGCCGCTCTGCGGGCCGTCGAGAGCGTCTGCGCCGGGGGAGCGGCGGCGGGTCAGGCCGCGCGCGACGACGCCGGGCGGCGCTTCCGCTGGCTGATCGCGCCCCGCTCCACGGTCGTCCAGCCGGGGCCTGTGCACACCGGGCTCACGGCGGATCCCGCCGCCGAGGCGCTGCGGCTGCTCGACCTGCTGGTCAGGTAATGGCTCACACCGGCCCAGCAGGCCGTTGACACTGGGTGCCAAGGCTTCTAGCGTCTCGTCTGCTGAAGGTACTAAGCGGTCGCTCACCAGAGGGGCGTACCGTGAGAGCCGCAGGTTTGGTCTTTCAAGGGCTTCCCAAGGGCGAGGAGAACCAGCAATGTCCACCTCAGAGCAGCGCGTCGCCGTAGTCACCGGTGCCGCGCGCGGCATCGGCGCCGCGACCGCCGTACGACTGGCCGCCGAGGGCCGCGCCGTCGCGGTGATCGACCTCGACGAGGCCGCGTGCAAGGACACCGTGGAGAAGATCACCGCCGCCGGCGGCAGGGCGATCGCGGTGGGCGCCGACGTCTCCGACGAGGCGCAGGTCGAGGCCGCCGTGGCGCGCGTCGCCGAGGAGCTCGGGGCGCCGACGATCCTGGTGAACAACGCGGGCGTGCTCCGTGACAACCTGCTGTTCAAGATGAGCGTGTCGGACTGGGACACGGTCCTGAACGTGCACCTGCGCGGCTCCTTCCTGATGACGCGGGCCGTCCAGAAGTACATGGTGGACGCCAAGTTCGGCCGTGTCGTCAACCTCTCCTCCTCCTCCGCGCTCGGCAACCGCGGCCAGGTCAACTACTCCGCGGCCAAGGCCGGTCTGCAGGGCTTCACCAAGACCCTCGCGTTCGAGCTCGGCAAGTTCGGTGTCACCGCGAACGCCGTCGCGCCCGGCTTCATCGTCACCGACATGACCGCCGCCACCGCCGAGCGGGTCGGCATGGGCTTCGAGGAGTTCCAGGCCGCTGCCGCCACCCAGATCCCGGTCCAGCGCGTCGGCAACCCGGACGACATCGCCAACGCGATCGCCTTCTTCACGGGTGACGCGGCCGGCTTCGTCTCCGGCCAGGTGCTGTACGTGGCCGGCGGACCGCTCAACTAGGGCCGGGGGACAGGAACATGACCACTGTGGAACTCTCCGGCAAGGTCGCCCTCATCACGGGCGCCAGCCGCGGCATCGGCTACGGAGTCGCCGAGGCGCTGCTCGCCCGCGGCGACCGGGTGTGCATCACCGGCCGCAACGAGGACGCGCTCAAGGAGGCCGTCGAGCAGCTCGGCGCCGACCGTGTGATCGGCGTCGCGGGCAAGGCCCACGACGAGGCCCACCAGGCCATCGCCGTCGAGCGCACCATGGAGGCGTTCGGCCGCGTCGACTTCCTGATCAACAACGCCGGTACGAACCCGGTGTTCGGGCCGATCGCCGACCTCGACCTCAACGTGGCACGCAAGGTGTTCGAGACCAACGTCGTCTCCGCGCTCGGCTTCGCCCAGCGGACGTGGAAGGCGTGGCAGAGCGAGAACGGCGGCGCGATCGTCAACATCTCCTCGCTCGCGGGCGTCCAGGCCTCGCCGTTCATCGGCGCGTACGGCATCAGCAAGGCCGCGATGATCAACCTGACGCTTCAGCTGGCGCACGAGTTCGCGCCCAAGGTGCGGGTCAACTCCATCGCGCCCGCCGTCGTCAAGACGCAGTTCGCCAAGGCCCTGTACGAGGGCCGCGAGGAGGAGGCGGCTGCGGGCTACCCCCTCGGCCGGCTCGGCGTGCCGTCGGACATCGGCGGCACCGCCGCCTTCCTGACCTCGGAACAGTCGGACTGGATCACCGGGCAGACGCTGGTGGTCGACGGCGGGAAGTTCCTCAACGCCGGAGTCTGACAACGGAACTCGATCGCGGACGCCCGGGCGGCTTGGCCGAAAAACGCCCGGGCGTCCGCCTGTCCAGGGGCCCACCAGGAAAGAGACCGTTCCGACACACTCCGCGATACTTGCTGATCAAGGGCCCTGCCAGTGTGAAGGCCCATGCGGCCGGGCGCTGCGGTATCGTGCGCCCACCCTTGTGGTATGGCCGATCGAGGAGCGTGCGCGTGTTCAAGCGGGACAGATACCTGCGTCAGATGGGGGCGATCACGTCCATATCCCTGGTCGCCGGATGCGGCGTATTCTCCTCGGACTCTTCCGACGAGGGGAAGTCGATCCTCGTGGGGACGACGAGTGAGCCCAGCACACTGGATCCGGCGGCCTCCTGGGACAACTCGTGGGAGTTGTTCCGCAACGTTCACCAGGCTCTTCTGAACTTCCCCGCCGGCGCGTCCGAGCCCGAACCCGACGCCGCTGAGAGCTGCCAGTTCACCAACGGTTCCAGCACCGTGTACAGCTGCAAGCTGCGTACGGGACTGAAGTTCTCCAACGGGCACAAGCTGGACGCGAAGGCCGTCAAGTACTCCATCGACCGGATCAAGAAGATCAACGTCAACGGCGGCCCCGCCGGTCTGCTGAACAGCCTCTCCCGGGTCGAGGCGAAGGGCGACCAGGAGGTCGTCTTCCATCTCAACCAGCCCGACGCGACGTTCCCCTTCGTGCTCTCCACGCCCGCCATGTCGATCGTGGACCCCGAGGAGTACCCCGCGACCGAGCTCCGCAAGGACGGCAAGGTCACCGGCTCGGGGCCGTACAACCTGGAGTCCTACGAAGAGGGCAAGCAGGCCGAGCTCGTCAAGAACGGCAACTACAAGGGGATCGCGGACCGGAAGAACAACGCCGTCACCATCCGCTACTTCCGGGACTCGGCCGCGATGGCCGACGCCCTCAGGGACAAGCAGATCGACGTCGTCTACCGCGGTCTGCGCGCCTCCGACATCGTGGACATCCAGGACAACAGCGGGGACGAGGGTCTCCAGCTCGTCGAGAACCCCACCACCGAGATCAGCTACCTGGTGTTCAACCCCAAGGACCCGTGGGCCAAGAAGATCTCGGTCCGCAAGGCGATCGCCCAGATCGTCGACCGGCCCGCGCTCGCCCACAACATCTACAAGGACACCGTCGAGCCGCTGTACTCGATGATCCCCAAGGGCCTGGTGGGCCACACCACGGGCTTCTTCGACGACTTCGGGAACCCCAGCGCCACCAAGGCCAGGCAGATCCTGGCGGACGACGGCATCACCGAGCCCGTCCCGCTCACCCTCTGGTACACCACCGACCGCTACGGCTCCCAGACCAAGCCGGCCTTCGAGGAGCTGAAGCGGCAGCTGGAGGCCGACGAACTGTTCAAGGTCACGCTCAAGAGCCGCCCCTGGAAGACGTACGTCGGGGGCTACCAGAAGGGCGAGTACCCGGTCTTCGGGCGCGGCTGGTTCCCCGACTTCCCGGACGCCGACAACTTCATCGCCCCCTTCGTGGGCGAGCAGAACGCGCTCGGCACGCCGTACGACACCCCTGAGATCACCGGCAAGCTGATACCCGACTCGCGCCGGGAGAGCGACCGCGGGGCGGTGGCCCCGGAGTTCGAGAAGGCCCAGCAGATCCTCCTGGACGACGCCCGCCTGCTGCCGCTGTGGCAGGGCAAGCAGCACGTCGCCGCGAACGAGGAGATCGGCGGCGCCGAGAACGCCATCGACCCGGCGACGATGATGGCGATGTGGGAGCTGTACTGGAAGACCAGCTGGTAGCGCGGGCACTTGGGCACTCGGGCCCGATTGTCAGTGGGCGCCTGTAGGTTCTGTGCTCTGACGGTGGCCGCGCCTCGCGCGGTCACCCACGGCCGTGTGTTCCGCGGCCGTGAAGTGAGCGCACACCGGAGGAAGTTGACGTGACCGACACCGCCATGCTGCCCGAGTCCTGGCGCGGCGTCCTGGGCGAAGAGCTCCAGAAGCCCTACTTCAAGGAGCTCACCGAGTTCGTCGAGGAGGAGCGCGAGAAGGGTCCCGTCTACCCGCCGCGCGAGGAGGTCTTCGCCGCGCTGGAGGCGACGCCGTACGAGAGCGTGAAGGTGCTCGTCCTCGGCCAGGACCCGTACCACGGCGAGGGCCAGGGCCACGGCCTGTGCTTCTCGGTCCGTCCGGGCGTGAAGACCCCGCCCTCGCTGCGCAACATCTACAAGGAGATGCAGGCGGAGCTCGGCACACCGATCCCCGACAACGGCTATCTGATGCCGTGGGCCCAGCAGGGCGTCCTGCTGCTCAACGCGGTGCTGACGGTCCGCTCCGGCGAGGCCAACTCGCACAAGGGGAAGGGCTGGGAGAAGTTCACGGACGCGGTGATCCGGGCCGTGGCCGACCGGCCCGACCCTGCGGTCTTCGTCCTGTGGGGCAACTACGCGCAGAAGAAGCTCCCGCTCATCGACGAGGAGCGGCACATCGTGGTGAAGGGCGCGCACCCCTCGCCGCTGTCCGCGAAGAAGTTCTTCGGCTCGCAGCCGTTCACGCAGATCAACGAGGCGGTCGCCAAGCAGGGTCACGACGCGATCGACTGGCGGATCCCCGACCTGGGCTGACATCGCGTCACCCCGTCATCCCTGCCACCCCCGTCACCACGGCGTGCGGCACGAGGACCCGGTTCGGCTGCATGCCGGGCCGGGTTCTGCTGTTGCGGGGGACCGGTCCGGCCGGTCGGTGGGCCGTCCGTCACCGGCCTGGCCCAGTGGCGCGCGGGGCCCCCGGGGCTGCCTGAGCTCGATTGTCAGCCTCTGCCGTTAGCGTCGGGAGAGGTGACGGAACGACCGGCGCGGGCGCTGCGGCCGGCGGACGAGCGTGGAGGACGATCCGGTGGCGGAGCAACAGGAACAGGCGGCGGCGGACGCGATGATGACCAGGATCGGGCAGGTCGCCATGCTCCTCCACGGCGGTGACCGCGAGGAGGCCCGAGGCCGCTTCCTGGACCTGTGGACCGAGATCGGCGAGGACGGCGACGCGCTACACCGCTGCACCCTCGCGCACTACATGGCCGACGCCCAGGACGACCCCACGGACGAACTCGCCTGGGACCTGCGGGCCTTGTCGGCGGCTGACGCACTCACCGACGCACTCACGGACACGCGGCTCGTGGAGCAACAGCAGTCGATCGCGGTGCGGGCCTTCTACCCCTCCCTGCATCTGAGCCTCGCCGTCGACTATGCGAACCTCGGCCGCTCCGAGGCCGCCCGCAGCCATCTGCGCCGGGCCCGCGACACTGTGGACGTCCTCGGCGACGACGCGTACGGGGACGGTGTCCGGGCCGGCATCGGCCGCCTGGAGCTGAGGCTCGACGAGGAGGGGCCGTCGGGCGGAGCGCCCGAACCGGCGCCGGGGCAGGGGAGAGGACCGGGTGGCGAGACGCTGGGGCCGCCGAGGCAGCGGCCGTAGAAGCGGTCGCGGGTCTTCAGGGCCTGCACGACGCCCTCGTCCGAGCCTCTAGACCGCCCGCCGCCACCTCTGCGGATCGGCGCCCCGGTCGGTCAACGGCCGTACACGTCCTTGCAGATGGTCGCCTGCGGGCTGTCCGGGTTCCAGCCGCCGTACTGCCTGCCCAAGCCGCACACATCCGCGGCCACCGGAGCCGTCGCCCTGGGCTGACGGGGAACCGCGGGCCGCTCCGGCCGCTGGGGCTCCGGGCGTCGCGGCGGATCGGCGGCGGCACGACGGGGAGGGACCGCCGGGGCCGCGGCGGGTGCCGAAGGGGCCGTACGGCGGGACGTGGACGCGGGTGCAGGCGGGCGCCGGGACGGGCCGATCATCTCCAGGGCCTCCCGGGCCGGCGCCTGCACGATCTGGGGCTCGGCCCTGCCGTCCGGGTGGGGCTCCGAGGCCGGAGGGGGCGCGGACGGGGCGCCGGGAGCGAGCGGTCGCTGGACGGTCACACAGCCGGAGACGGCCGAGACGGCCACGGTGACCAGGAGCGTTGCGGTGGTCGCGGTTCGATGCACCCGCGCAACTCTGCTGTGTCCGCCCCCATTTGGGGAGCTGACAAGCGGAGGATGCCCCGCATGGGTGAACGACTTGCGCCCGAGCCCCGGTGGCCGGGCCCGATGCCCAACGGACCCGTCGCCCCGCGCGTACCTCAGTCGCCCGTGACCCCGTCGATCCGCTCGCGGACCAGGTCGGCGTGACCGTTGTGGCGCGCGTACTCCTCGATCATGTGGGTGTAGATCCACCGCAGGTTGAAGGGCTTGTCGGTGAACCTGCTCCTGCCGTCGGACAGGTCGTCGAGTGCGAAGCGCGCCGCGTTCTGCCGGGCGGCCTCGATCTCCCGCTGCCAGGTGCCGTACGCCTCCTCCCAGGTGTCCTTCTCGGTGAGGTGGAACTCGCCGTCGCGGTCCTCGTCGCTGTAGTAGATCGGGCCGGCATCGTCGCCGGCCAGCACTCTGCGGAACCAGCTCCGCTCCACCTCCGCCATGTGCCGGACGAGCCCCATCAGGGAGAGCTCGGACGGCGGCACCGAGGCGGTCCTGAGCTGGGCGTCGTCCAGGTCCTGGCACTTCCACGCGAGGGTCTGGCGGTGGTAGTCGAGCCAGCCCTCCAGCATGGTTCGTTCGTCGGCGTCGATCGCGGGTTCACTGCGCTCAATCGTCATGCCCGCATCATCGCGGAGCGCCGACCGACGGCCTAACCCTTTCTAGGCCGTGCCGACGGCGTGAGCGATCAGCTCCGCAGCATGCCGTCCAGGACCTCCACAGCTCCGGCCGCCGCAGGCGCCGTATGCTTCCGAGGAGACACGGGTGAGCACGCCCTGGACATGTCGGTTCCCCTGAGGAGACCCCTGTGAAGGTCGGCTGCATCGGACTCGGAGACATCGCGCAGAAGGCCTATCTGCCGGTGCTCGCCACCCGGCCGGGGCTCGAACTGCATGTGCACACGCGGACGCCCGCCACTCTCGCCAGGGTCGCGGACAGCCTCCACCTGCCGGCCGGGCAGCGGCACACCGACCTCTCCGAGCTGCTCGCGCAGGACCTCGACGCGGCATTCGTGCACGCGCCCACCCACGCGCACCCCGAGATCGTGACCCGCCTCCTCGAAGCGGGCGTGGCCACCTATGTCGACAAGCCGATCGCGTACGAACTCGCCGACTCCGAACGCCTGGTGAAGCTCGCGGAGGAGCGGAACACCAGCCTGGCCGTCGGCTTCAACCGACGCTACGCACCCGGGTACGCGCAGTGCGCCGACCACCCGCGCGAGCTGATCCTGATGCAGAAGAACCGCATCGGCCTGCCGGAACAGCCCCGCACGATGATCCTCGACGACTTCATCCACGTCGTGGACACCCTGCGGTTCCTGGCGCCGGGGCCGGTCGACGACATGACCGTGCGGGCCCGGGTCGAGAACGGACTGCTGCACCACGTCGTCCTCCAGCTCGCCGGGGACGGATTCACGGCACTCGGCGTGATGAACCGGCTGAGCGGCTCGAACGAGGAGATCCTCGAAGTCTCCGGGCAGGACACCAAGCGCCAGGTCGTCAACCTCGCCGAGGTCATCGACCACAAGGGCCAGCCGACGATACGCCGACGCGGCGACTGGGTGCCGGTGGCCCGGCAGCGCGGGATCGAGCAGGTCGTGCTCGCGTTCCTCGACGCCGTACGCGCCGGAAAGGTGCTCAGCGCCCGGGACGCGCTGGCGACTCATGAGCTGTGCGAGCGGGTGGTACGCGCGGTGACGGACCGGCCCGCCTGACCCGCAGCGAACGGGCACCCTCCGTGGTGCCCAGGGCGGCCAGGATCAGCAGCGCCGCGTACACCGGCCACTCGCCGAACCGCGCGTACGGGGTGACACCGTGTGCCAGCGGTACGTCGTACACCGCGGACGCGCTGGCGTCGGTGCCGAGCCAGGAGCCGACGCGCTCGCCGCTCGGGCCGTAGACCGCGGAGACACCGGTGAGCGTCGCGTGCACCATCGGCCGGCCCGTCTCGGCGGCCCGCAGCGCCGCAAGTGACGCGTGCTGCTCGGGCGCCCAGCTCTGCTGGAACGACGAGGTCGCCGACTGGGCGAGCAGCAAATCGGCGCCGTCCCGCGCGAGATGACGGCTCATGTCGGGGAACGCCGACTCGAAGCAGACCATCGGGCCGATCCTCAGACCGTCCCCGACGTTCATCACCACCTGCCCGGTACCGCGCATCCGGTCCTCGCCCGCCGCCTTGCCCACGGACGTGGCCCAGCCGAGGAGAGAACGGGCCGGTACGTACTCGCCGAAGGGCACGAGCCGCATCTTGTCGTAGCGGTCGCCGGTCGGACCCTCGGGACCCACGAGCACCGAACTCTTGTATATGCCGGGCCGGTCGGAGCGGCGCGCGTCCACGTTGACCAGGATGTCCGCGTCCACCTGGCGGGAGAGCGCGGCGAGCCGGTTCGCGAGGTCGGGCCGGTCGGCGAGGTCGAAGCCGACACTGCTCTCGCCCCACACCACGAGGTCCACGTCCTGCCCGGCCAGCTGCCGGGTGAGCGCCTCCTCGCGCGCGAACCGCTTCTCCGCGCCGCCGACGCCGTCGATCACCCCGGGCTGCACGACGGCGATCCGGACCCGGCCGTCGACGTCCGGCCGTGGCGACCACGCCCAGGCCGCCGAGGCGGCCGCGGCCGTCGCCACCAGCCCGGCGACCGCGGGGACGCGGGACTGCCGTACGGCGACGAGGACGGCGACCGCGACGTTCACGGCGACGAGCAGGAAGCTCAGCAGCCACACCCCGCCCACCGAGGCCAGCCGCAGCGCGGGCTCCACGTCCCACTGACTCGAACCGAGCAGCCCCCAGGGACCGCCCAACCCCTCCCAGGAGCGCACGAGTTCGACCATCTGCCAGGCTGAGGGCAGCACGAACAGGGCGGCGACGACCTGGCCCGCCGAGGGCACACCGGCCAGGAACCTGCGGGTAAGCCAGCCCCACGGTGCCCAGAGCGCGCCGAGCAGCGCCGCTATCACGACGGTGAAGACATGCAGGCTCGGCAGCAGCCAGTGGTGCACGGCCAGCATGAAACCGAGCCCGCCGAGCCAGCCGTCGTACGCCGCCCGCCGGGCCGTCGGAGCCGAGCGGACGAGCAGGATCCACGGCACCAGCGCCACATACGCGAACCACCACAGGGACGGCGCCGGGAAGCTCAGCATCGGCAGCGCACCCGCGAGCACGGCCGCGGCGCCGCGCCACCAGGGGGAGCCGAGGCGTCGGCGCCAGTCAGCGGCGGACAGCTTCATGCAGCGCCTCCCTCGACCCCCGAAGCACGGTGCGTGACTCCAGTGTGCGCGCACGGGGACGATCTACGTAAGGGGGCGATCCACTCAGGTGGGCAGACGCGAACAGGCCGACCGAGGGTTCAATGGGCGGCGGGTTCCTGCTGCGTCTGCGTGACCCGGCGCCACTTCTCGTGGACGACCACCTCACGCAGCCGCCAGCCGTTGTACGTCCGCACCAGCCCGAAGTCGTACCGGCCGCCGCACACGAAGTCGGGCTCGGTCGATCCGCCGTCCTGTCCCGCGAACCGCATCGGATTGACGTAGTCCGCCTGGATCCGGGCCGTGTCGCCCGTGTCCTGCTCCAGCGCCCCGAACCGCACCCGCCGGTTGACGATCAGATGCTGCCGCATCGGGAACAGCTCCATGGTCTGCGCGAGCCATCCGGCGATCTGCCCCGCGTCCCCCTCGATACCGCCCGCCGACCGGTAGTCCGCCCGCCCGTCCGGCGCGAACAGTCCGCGGTACGCCTCCCAGTCCCCGTCGTCGACCGCCACCGCGTACTCGGTGACCAGTCCGTCGACCGCGAGCCGGTCCATTACCGTAGCCAGTTCCACGCGCTGCGTCATCGGCTCAGTGTTGGCCACGGGGAGGTCCGAGCCAAGGGGCGTGCAGTGATATTCACCGGTCGTGCGCCGTATGGACGTACGGATCCGGTCCCGGGAGACGATCAGCCGACCTGTTCCGGCACGGGCGGGACCGCGGACCACGGATCATGGACTGCGGACTGCGGACTGCGGACTGCGGACTGCGGACCGCGGATCACTGATAACTGGTCACGAAGGAGCGCTCATGTCTCGTCTGTCTCGTCCCGTCACGGTCGTCACGGGTGGCAGCCGGGGGATCGGTGCCGCGACCTGCCTGCGGCTGGCGGTGGACGGTCACGACCTGGTGGTCGGGTACGCGCGCGACGACGAGGCCGCCGAGCGGACCGCGGCCGGCGTGCGCGAGGCCGGGGCGCGGTGCGTGACGGTACGCGCGGACACCGCCGACGAGGCGGACGTCGAGCGGCTCTTCGACACGGCGGCCGAGCGGCTCGGGGCGGTGACGGGCCTGGTGAACAACGCGGGCGTGACCGGCCCGCTCGGCCGGCTCGCCGACACGGACACCGCCGAGCTGCGCCGGGTCGTGGAGGTCAACCTCCTGGGCACGCTGCTGTGTTCGCGCCGGGCCGCGCGCGACATGGCACCCAGGGGCGCCGGTGCCATCGTGAACGTGTCATCGGCGGCGGCCACGCTCGGCAGTCCAGGGGAGTACGTCCACTACGCGGCCACCAAGGCGGCGGTCGACGCGCTGACGGTGGGTCTGTCGAAGGAACTCGGCCCCGACGGCATCCGCGTCAACGCCGTCGCCCCGGGCCTCATCGACACGGAGATGCATGCGGCGATGGGTGATCCGGACCGCCCGGCCCGCCTCGCTCCGTCGATTCCGCTCGGGCGGCCGGGGGATCCGGCGGAGGTCGCGGCTGCCGTGGCGTGGTTGCTGTCACCGGAGTCGTCGTACGCCACTGGGGCGGTGCTGCGGGTGGCAGGGGGCCGGTGAGGCGAGGGGATCCGGCCGGCGAGGCGGTCCCGCACGCTCAGGAAGTCGTCACTCCGCGGGCCTCACCCCGCGGTCTCAGGCCGCCTCGATGACCTCATGACGTATCGCCGCTGCCCACTGCACGACCAGCAGTTCGTACTCGGCCCTCTCCTGGGCCGACAGGGAACCGCCGGCGCGTATCCATAACGCGCGGATCTGCTCATTCAGCACGGCGGCAGACCGCGCGGAACCAGGGCTCACGGAATTGGGGGACATGCGCACAAGCGTAGGGCCAAGGACTGACAGTGCGCTACCAAACGGCTACCCATGCAGTATGTGGTTGGTCACGCCAAAAACGTTTGAGGCTCTACGGGTTGGGAAAAGAGCCTGCCGCCGTTCCGCTTCACCGCTGGTCGGCCCAGGTGCGGGACCAGTCGAGCAGGGGCCCCATCGCCGTCACGAGCTCCTCGCCGAGGGGTGTGAGGCGCCAGGTCGTCTCGTCCGTGGGCGCCGCGATGCCCGCCTCGCGGAGGTCGGTCAGGCGGGCGGACAGGACGCTGGACGACATGGCGTCGCAGCGGCGCTGGAGGTCGCGGAAGCCGATCGGCGCACCGCTCCGGTGGAGTTCCCAGATCACGCGCAGCATCCAGCGGCGGCCCAGCAGGTCCAGCGCGGCCATGACGGGACGGCCGGTGGCCGACCCGCGCATGGGCCGGCCGGGACGGGGTGCGGTGCCCAAGATGCCTTCCCTCCTCGTCGGTTGCCTGACAACTACCGATGCCTTCCTTTGCATTCTCACCCTTGCGCTTCGATTTCAGAAGCGCAAGAGTCGCAAGACATGAAGCAACGCATCGACGGCGTCACGCCGCCCTATGGCCCCGAATCCGAACGCGAGTTGCGCCGCTGGATGCCACCCGGCGTCACCCAGGAACCCCTGATGCTCTTCAAGGTCCTGCAACGCCACCCCGACCTCGCCTCCCGTATGCGGACCCTCGGCGCGGGCCTGCTCGTCCACGGCCTCCTCTCCGACGCCGACCGCGAGTTGGTCATCGCCAGGGTCGCCGCCCGCTGTGGCTGCGCGTACGAGTGGGGCGTCCACATGGCCGCGTACGCCGAGGTCTCGGGTCTGGGGGAGGAGCGGATTCCCCTGACCGTGACCGGGACCCCGGCCGATCCGGCCTGGACGCCACGTCAGGGCGCCCTGCTCCGGGCCGTGGACGAACTCCACGACACGGCCCGCCTGTCGGACGATGCCTGGACCGCGCTCCGGGCCCATCTCGACGAACTCGAAGCCCTGGAGTTCCTGGTCCTGGCGGGCTGGTACCGCACCATCGCGTACGTGGCCAACGGGCTGGAGATCGAACAGGAGCCGTGGGCGCGGGCGTTCCCGGAGGGGTGAGCCGGACCGGGGCCGCGAATCCCGTGGACAGCCGTAGGGCCCTGCGGACAGCTGTAGAGCTCCGCGGGCAGCCGCGGCACCCCGCCGATAATCGCGTGCCCTCAACAGCCCGCCCCGCTACGGTGATTCACGTCCAGGTGCGAAGGCTGCGGCTACTTCTCCTGTCAAGAGAGAGACGCGGGTTCGAATCCCGTCGCCGGCGCGAGCCGGTGTCGTCCAGCGGCCGAGGACACTTACGTCGCCGCCGCCGAGTCAGACCTCTGGACACCGAGCACGAGCCGCCCGCCACGGGGGAAATCAGGCGGGCGGCTCGGTCATGTCAGGGGTGCTGCGAGTGCGGCCGCCGTCAGCCCGCCGACTCGGCCGCGTGCGGGCTCAGCGCGCCCATGCTGACCAGCACGATGATCAGGATGCCGAGCAGGATGCGGTAGTAGACGAACGGCATGAAGCTCTTGGTCGTGATGAACTTCATGAACCAGGCGATTACGGCGTAACCCACCAGGAAAGCGATGATCGTCGCGAAGACCGTGGGGCCCCACGAGACATGGCCGCCCTCGCTCGCGTCCTTCAGCTCGAAGGCGCCGGAAGCGAGGACCGCCGGGATGGCGAGCAGGAACGAGTAGCGGGCCGCGGCCTCGCGCGTGTAGCCCATGAGGAGGCCGCCGCTGATGGTGGCGCCGGAGCGGGAGACGCCCGGGACGAGGGCCATCGCCTGGCAGACGCCGTAGATCAGGCCGTCCTTCACGCTCAGGTCCTGGAGCGACTTGCGCTCCTTCGCCGCCCGGTGCTTCCCGCCCGCCTCGTCGCGCGCCGCGAGCCGGTCGGCGACACCGAGGATGATGCCCATCACGATCAACGTCGTCGCGGTGATGCGCAGATCGCGGAACGGTCCCTCGATCTGGTCCTTGAGGGTGACGCCCAGCACGCCGATCGGAATCGACCCGATGATCACGAGCCAGCCCATCTGCGCGTCGTGATCACTCCGCATCGCCTTGTTCGTCAGCGAGCGGAACCACGCCGAGATGATCCGGGCGATGTCCTTGCGGAAATAGATCAGTACCGCCGTCTCCGTACCGATCTGGGTGATCGCGGTGAAGGCCGCTCCCGGGTCCTCCCAGCCCGCGAAGGCCGCGGTCAGCCGCAGGTGCGCGCTGGAGGAGACGGGAAGGAACTCGGTCAGCCCCTGGACGAGTCCGAGGATGAGGGATTCAAACCAAGACATGAAGTTACGTGATCCAAGTGCTGATGGCGGGAGCGGAGTGAAAGGCCGGACGGACGTGCCGTGTTGTCGTCTGCGGTGATCAGGCGCGCCCGGGGCAGCGTAGCGCCCCTCGGGGAGCGTGTGACGACAGGGCCTCCCCCTCACGGACCCCGCCACGGTGACCAGGGTGTTGACCCGCCGCGATGCCGCCGCTTACGTTTCCGCGAGGAGTGAAAGCGCTTGCTGCCTTCGATGGCCGTCTCGTGGCCACCGAGGAGGGCAGGCGTCCGCCAGAACCGCCGTCACGTCCGATGGAGTGCTGATCACGTCCATGCGTACCTCACGCGACGCCACCACCAGCAAGACGACCGAGCACGAGGACATCGAGCACCCGAGCAACCAGTACGAGAGCACCGAGCGCGAGAGCAGGCCGCCCGTCCCCCTCGACGGCCGCCGGATCAAGGCCGCCGTCATCGGCACCGGAGCCATCGCCTCCGGCAGCCATCTGCCCGCACTCGCCGCGCTCGCCGCCGAGGGTGAGGTGGAGATCGTCGCCGCGGTCGACATCGACGCCGACGCGGTCAAGCGCTTCTGCGCGGACGGCGGTGTTCCGCATGGCTACACCGATCTCGACCGGATGCTGGCGGAACAGCGCCCTGATCTCGTCTCCATCTGCACCCCGCCGACCCTGCACCGCGACCAGACCGTCGCCGCCCTGCGCGCCGGCGCCTGGGTGTGGTGCGAGAAGCCGCCCGTGCCGACCCTCGCCGACTTCGACGCCGTGGAGGCGGAGGAAGGGGCCGAGGGTGGTCCGTACGCCTCCATCGTCTTCCAGCACCGGTTCGGCTCGGGAGCCCGGCACGTACGGCGTCTGATCGCCGACGGGGCCATGGGGCGGCCCCTCGTGGCGCACTGCCAGACCACCTGGTACCGCAACGCCGCCTACTACGCCGTGCCCTGGCGCGGAAAGTGGGAGACCGAGGGCGGCGGACCCGCCATGGGACACGGCATCCACCAGATGGACCTGCTGCTCGATCTGCTCGGGCCGTGGAGCGAGGTGCGGGCCATGGCCGGGCGCCTGGTGCACGACGTGCAGACGGAGGACGTCTCGACCGCGCTCGTCCGCTTCGAGAGCGGCGCGCTCGCGACCGTGGTCAACAGCGTGCTCAGCCCGGACGAGGTCAGCCGGATCCGCATCGACTGCGAGCACGCGACGGTCGAACTCACCCATCTCTACGGGCACAGCAACGAGAACTGGCGCATCACTCCGGCACCGGACGCTCCCATCGAGGACGTGGCGGCCTGGCAGGACTTCGGCGCCGACGTGCCGAGTTCGCACCTGGCCCAGCTGCGTGACCTGGTCGCGAGCATGCGCGCGGGCGAGCGGCCGCGCAGCAGCGGTGCCGACGGGCGCACCAGCCTGGAGCTGATCACCGCGCTCTACAAGTCGGCGTTCACGGACGTCACCGTCCGCGCCGGTGAGATCGGGCCCGGCGACCCCTACTACACCGCCCTGCACGGCGGCGCGCCCGGCTGGGCACCCACGACGCACGAGGAGGCATCGGCATGACCGCACAGGACGGCCTGCGCATCGTCCACGCCCACGGCGACCGCATCACGATCACCGAACGGACCACCGGTGTCGACCTGTTGAGCTACGTGTACGGCCCCGAGGCGGCCTGGGAGGCCCCGAAGCCGTATCTGCATCCGCTCAGGACGCTCGCGGGCAACGTTGTCACGGACTACCGGCCCAACGACCACCGCTGGCACAAGGGTCTGCAGATGACCGCCTCGCATCTGTCGGGGGCGAACCTGTGGGGCGGCAACACATACGTTCACGGAGAGGGGTATCTCGAACTCCCTGAGCGTGTCGGGTCGATGACACACGTCAAGTTCGACGAGGTGCGCGCCGAGGGTGACCGTGTGGTCATCGCCGAGCAACTCACCTGGCATCCGTACGACGGCTCGCTCTGGGCGGAGGAGGAGCGCCGCGTCGAGGTGCACGACGTGGACCCGGTGTCCGGCTCCTGGGCGCTGACCTTCTCGACCTCGGTCACCAACCGCCGTGACGAGCCCCTGCGGTTCGGCAGCCCCACGACGGCCGGGCGGGAGATGGCCGGGTACACGGGCCTGTTCTGGCGCGGCCCCCGCGGCTTCCGGGACGGCCGGATCATCGGGCCCGACGGCGAGGGTCCCGACCTGATGGGTGAGCAGGCGCCCTGGCTCGCGTACTCCGCGGAGCACGACGTCGTCGACGGGTACGCGACGCTCGTCTTCGCGCACGCCCCCGAGAACGACCACACGGGCGAGGGCGGTGCCCATCCGGCCCACTGGTTCGTCCGCAACGAGCCGTTCGCGGCCGTCGCCCCCTCCTTCGCCTTCTTCGACGAGCTGGAGCTCGCACCCGGCGAGACCCTCACCCGCCGTTACCGCGTCGTCGTTGCCGACGGTGCCTGGGAGCGCGAGGAGATCGCCAAGTACCTGGCGGTGCACCCGTGGTGAGCGCGGGCCCCGACTCGACCGGATTCGCCGGGCTCCCCGGAGGTGTCGCCGTCTCGCATCTGTCGGTCTACGACTGGCCCGCCGACGACGGGGTGTGCGGCGGAACCTCTCATCTGCACCTGACCTGTTCGGAGGCGTACGTAGTCACCGGCGGCCGGGGCTCGGTACAGACCCTGACCACGTCCGGGTACGAGGTCACGCCGCTCGCGCCCGGCACGGTCGCCTGGTTCACACCCGGCACGATCCACCGGCTGGTCAACGAGGACGAACTGCGCATCACCGTCCTCATGCAGAACAGCGGGCTTCCGGAAGCCGGGGACGCGGTGCTCACCCTGCCGCCGAAGTACCTGACCGACCCGGAGACGTACGCCGCCGCGACCGTCATTCCGGCGGACGCGCCCGAGGAGGAGAAGGAGCGGTTCGCCCGCGCCCGGCGCGACCTCGCCCTGGAGGGCTACCGGACGCTGCGCGAGGCGGACGGGCCCGAGCCGCTCGCCGCCTTCCAGCGGGCCGCCGCCGAGCTCGTACGCCCCCGGCTCGCCGAGTGGCGTGAGCGGTGGCGGCGGGGTGCCGAGGCTGCTGCCGCGGCGACGGGGGAACAGCTCGACCGGCTGGAGCGGGGGGACGCGTCCCACCTCGCCGACGCCGTCGTGCGGGCCGAACAGCCGTCCGCGTACGGGAAGTTCGGGATGTGCGGGCGGTTGGACGTGTACCGGGGGGCTTAGCGCCGGTGCCGGGCCGGTGCGTGCTTCCGGCTCGGCCAGGGACGTGCTTCTGGTTCCGGCGCGGACGTGGTTCCAGCTCCGCCGGTGGCGTGCTTCCGGTGGCGTGCTTCCCGGTTCGGCTGGGAACGTGCGCGGCGGTGTTCGGGCTACGCCGCCGCGGGCCCCGTCGCCGTCCACCCCGGGGTCTGCGGGTGGGCCGTCAGGTCGTCGTGTCGGACCGCCTCGCCGCACTCGGCGCAGGTGACGACCGGGACCAGTTCGTGGCCGCCCGTGTGTCCGGGGCCGCCGACGTGTTCGAGCACCATGGGGCGATCGCCGTCGTTGAGATGGCGGTCGCCCCACGCCATGAGGGTGAGGAGCACGGGCTCCAGCTCCAGACCGGCCCGCGTGGGCCGGTACTCGAAGCGCGGCGGCTTCTCGCTGTACGCGACCTTCTCCAGCACGCCGGCGTCCACCAGCCGCTTCAGGCGGCTCGTCAGCACGTCGCGCGGGGCGCCGATGTTGCGGACCAGCTGGTCGAACCGCGTGGCGCCCAGGGTCACCTCGCGCAGGACGAGCAGGGAGTACTTCTCGCCGACGAGCGCGAGGGTGTCGGCGATCGAGCAGGGGCGGGCGTCCTTCATGCGATCCAGTCTATGGGGGTGGGTTGGTTCTTCCAACCCACTGGGTTACCGTGGAGTCACTAGTGGGTTTGGAAAGCAAACCCTATGACTTCGAGGGGCCGGACCATGCGTGACGCAGTCATCGTCGAGGCCGTACGCACTCCGATCGGCAAGGGCAGGCCGAACGGCTCGCTCGCCCACGTCCATCCCGTGGAACTCCTCGCCCACACCCTCCGTACGCTCGTCGAGCGCTCCGGAGTCGATCCCGCGCTGATCGACGACGTGATCGGCGGGACGGTCGACCAGGTCGGCGAGCAGGCCATGAACACCACGCGGTACGCGGTCCTCTCGGCGGGCTTCCCCGAGTCGGTGCCCGCGACGACGGTGGACCGCCAGTGCGGCTCCTCCCAGCAGGCGGTGCACTTCGCGGCGCAGGGCGTCATCTCGGGGGCGTACGACCTGGTCGTGGCCTGTGGCGTGGAGTCCATGAGCCGCGTTCCGATGTGGTCGAACGTGCCGACGGGCAAGGACCCCTTCGGGCCCGGAGTCGCCGAGCGGTACCCCGAAGGGCTGATTCCGCAGGGGATCAGTGCCGAGCTGATCGCGGCCAAGTGGTCGCTCTCGCGCGAGGAGATGGACGCCTTCGCGGTGGAGTCGCACCGGAAGGCCGCCGAGGCGTGGGAGAGCGGGCTGTTCGCCGACGAGGTCGCGCCTCTCGACGGTGTGACGCGGGACGAGTGCGTCCGGCCCGGCAGCAGCACGGAGGTCCTGGCCGGTCTGAAGCCCGCCTACTACGACCCGGCCTTCGCTGAGCGCTTCCCGCAGATCGACTGGAACGTCACGGCGGGCAATGCCAGCCCCGTCAACGACGGCGCGTCCGCCGTGCTCATCACGTCCAGCGAGACCGCTGCCCGGCTCGGCCTGCGGCCCCTTGCGCGGCTGCACAGCTTCGCCGTCACCGGGTCCGACCCGCTACTGATGCTCACCGGTGTCGTCCCCGCCACGGAGAAGGTGCTCCGCAAGGCGTCGCTCACCCTCGACGACATCGACCTCTTCGAGGTCAACGAGGCCTTCTCCAGCGTCGTCCTCGCCTGGCGGCAGGAGACGGGCGCCGACCTCTCCAAGGTCAACGTCCACGGCGGCGCGATAGCCATCGGCCACCCGCTCGGCGCGAGCGGCACACGCCTCACGACCACGCTGGTCCACGCGATGCGGGCACGCGGCGCCCGCTACGCCCTCCAGACGATGTGCGAGGCGGGCGGCCTGGCGAACGCGATGGTGCTGGAGGGGTTGTAGGCGGATGTGGAGGCGGATGCGGATGCGGTGAGGCACGCGGGCCTTTGTGGGACCGTGGGCCGGGAGTGAGCGGCGCGGCCGGCACCGCCCAGGATCGGTGACCGGCGACGGCCGCGCGGACACGGCCGCGCTGCCCGCCCTGTGATGGCGCTGCCGACCTGATGGTGGTGTGTGGCGCCTCGCGTGTCACCGATCCCAGCCAACCAGCCAACCAGCCAACCAGCCAACCAGCCAGCCGGACAGTGGCCCGGCCGACCGGCGGCCTCGCGGCGCGGCTGGAGGTCCCCGGGGCAGCCCCCGAGGGAGCCCGACTCAGCGGTCCCGGAAGTGGTGGCGTTTGCGCCAGGCGATGATCGCTCCCGCGAGGGCGGGGAGGGCGATGAAGGCCATGGCGATCAGGAAGGCGGGGGACGTCGGGGTCGAGGCCTGGGCGCCGGCGACGACGTACGCGGCCGTGTTGGGGATGGAGCCGAGGCCCGTCGCGAGGAGGAAGGGGAACCAGCCCATGCGGGAGACGGACGCGCAGTAGTTCGCGGCCCAGAACGGCACGCCCGGGAAGAGCCGCGCCGCCATCATCGAGCGGAATCCGTGGCGGCTGAGCTGGCCGTCCGCCGCCTTCAGCCAGCGGCCCCGGAGCAGCGGGCGCAGCGCGTCCTGCCCGAGGATCCGGCCGAGCCCGAAGGCGATCCCTGCCCCGAGCACCGTACCCGCGAGCGAGGCCCCGAGCCCGAGCTGTGAGCCGAACAGGGCGCCTGCCGCCAGATTGAGGAGCGGCCGGGGTACGAACGCGACCGTGCACAGCCCGTACGCCACCGCGAAGACCACGGACGCCGCCGCGCCGTTCAGCTGGGGCGGCCAGCCGTCGGCCAGCAGCTTCTGGGGCTCGAACAGCAGCACCGTCGCGCCCGCCGACACCAGCAGCGACACCAGCAGCGAGAGCCGGGCCCACGGAGAGAGCAGCGCTCTCGTGCAGCGGACGGTCAGACCTCTTGGCGCGGTGGTGAACTCGGTCGTGAACTCGGTGGGGACGAGTTCCGTTGCGGGGACCGGGGGAGCGGCCGTGGCGGTGCCCCCAGAGCGGGTGGTGGCATCGAGCATCCGGTGACACTAACTGACCAATGTGTGTGATCGCCGTATGGTTCGTCTCATGGGCGTCACAGCTTCCGGAACGTCAGATGGCCACTTGGAGCTGCCGCGCAGCGCCCTCGCGGACACCGTGCTGGAGCGGCTCACCGCCATCTACGCCGCGGCGGCCGATCCGCGGCGGGCCGGGGAGATGCGCGCGTACATGAAGGACATCGCGCCTTTCCTGGGCCTGACCACGCCCGATCGCCGCGTGCTCTCCCGCACCGTCCTCGACGGAACGCCACGCCCGGACGAGGCCGACTGCACGGCGGTGGCGCTGGGCTGCTGGCGGCTGCCGGAGCGCGAGTACCAGTACTTCGCCGTCGACTATCTGCGCCGGCATGTGAGGCGTCTCTCGTCCGGCTTCCTGCCCGTGGCACGCCATCTCGTCTCCACGGTCCCTTGGTGGGACACCGTCGACGCACTCGCCGCCCATGTCGTCGGAGGCCTCGTGGCGGCCGACCCCAAGCTGAAGGCCGACATGGACAGGTGGATCGAGGACGACGACCTGTGGGTCGCCCGGACCGCCCTCCTCCACCAGCTCCGCTACAAGGACACGACCGACACCGAACGCCTCTTCGCGTACTGCGTCCGCCAGTCCGGGCACCCCGACTTCTTCATCCGCAAGGCGATCGGCTGGTGTCTGCGCGAGTACGCCAAGACGGACCCGCAGGCGGTACGGGACTTCGTCGCCGGCGAGCGGGACCGGCTCTCACCGCTGTCCGTGCGCGAGGCGCTCAAGAACGTCGGCCCCTGACGCACGAGATCGTCGGCCCCCTGACGCACCGGATCATCGGCACCTCACACACCAGTGGAAACACCCGACTCAGCGCAGGTCACGGCAGCGAAAAACCATTCGACGCCGCACTGCGCGTCGGCGATGATCTCCTCATGTTCCGGTACGCCTTCCACCTCGCAGCATCCGCAGTCGCGGATGCGCCGAAGGCTGCCGTCCTGATCACCTTGGCCGCCGCAGACGGCGCCCGAAGCTGACCCTTCCCGGATCGTCCGGCGGACCCCGCAGGGGGAGGGTCGGCAAGTCCTTGGGGTCCCTGTCCCGGCCGTTCTGACGCCGGGGCCATCACTCAGCTCCGCTGACACCGAAGAGGCTTCGAGGTACTGCCATGCCCAAGACGGCTTACGTGCGCACCAAACCGCATCTGAACATCGGCACCATGGGTCATGTCGACCACGGCAAGACCACCCTGACCGCCGCCATCACCAAGGTCCTCGCCGAGCGCGGCTCCGGCACGTTCGTTCCCTTCGACCGGATCGACCGCGCGCCGGAGGAGGCCGCGCGCGGCATCACCATCAACATCTCGCACGTCGAGTACGAGACCGACACCCGGCACTACGCGCACGTCGACATGCCGGGCCACGCCGACTACGTCAAGAACATGGTCACCGGGGCCGCGCAGCTCGACGGGGCGATCCTCGTCGTCTCCGCGCTCGACGGGATCATGCCGCAGACCGCCGAACACGTGCTGCTCGCCCGGCAGGTGGGCGTCGACCACATCGTCGTCGCGCTCAACAAGGCCGACGCGGGCGACGAGGAGCTCACTGACCTCGTCGAGCTGGAGGTCCGCGAGCTGCTGACCGCGCACGGCTACGGGGGCGACTCCGTACCGGTCGTACGGGTCTCCGGACTCAGGGCGCTGGAGGGCGACCCCCGGTGGACCGAGGCGATCGGCGCGCTGCTCGACGCCGTGGACACGTATGTGCCCATGCCCGAGCGGTACTTGGACGCCCCGTTCCTGTTGCCGGTGGAGAACGTGCTCACCATCACCGGCCGGGGCACGGTCGTCACGGGAGCCGTCGAGCGCGGCACCGTCCGCGTGGGCGACCGTGTCGAAGTGCTCGGCGCCGCCGTGGACACGGTCGTCACCGGCCTGGAGACCTTCGGCAAGCCCATGGACGAGGCGCAGGCCGGCGACAACGTGGCGTTGCTGCTGCGCGGTGTGCCCCGTGACGCGGTGCGCCGCGGACACATCGTCGCGGCACCCGACAGCGTCGTACCGAGTCGTCGCTTCTCCGCGCAGGTGTACGTCCTGTCGGCGCGCGAGGGCGGTCGTACGACGCCGGTGTCCACCGGCTACCGGCCGCAGTTCTACATCCGCACCGCGGACGTCGTCGGCGACGTCGACCTCGGCGAGCGGGCGGTCGCGCGGCCCGGCGACACCGTCACCATGACGGTCGAGCTGGGGCGCGAGGTGCCGCTGGAGCCGGGGCTCGGCTTCGCGATCCGCGAGGGCGGCCGCACGGTCGGCGCCGGAACGGTGACCGCGGTCGTCGGCTGAATCCGGCGCGGCCGGTGTGAGTGCCCGCCTCCCGTACGGAACGTACGGGAGGCGGGCACTCACGTGTCCGTGGGTACCGGCGTGTCCGCGGGCACGCGCTCGCCACCGAAACGCGGGTGCGCCCGTGCCGGGCCGCGGCCGAGGATGGGGACCATGACGACCCAGCAACCCCGCCGAAGAGCCGAGATATTCGCCGCCGCCGAGGACGACGACCGTCGTTTCAGCACCTCCGCCACCGCCGACGAACGCACCCTGCTCGTCGACATCCTGGGCGCCCAGCGGGCGACACTGGAGATGAAGTGCGCAGGTCTGACAGGTAAGTTGGCCCGGCGGTCCGTGGAACCCTCCACCCTCTCGCTCCTCGGTCTCGTCCGGCATCTCGCCGACATGGAGCGCCGCTGGTTCCGGCGGGCACTGGCCCGGCAGGACGCGCCCGCGCTGTTCTCGTCGGAGGCGTGCCCGGACGACGACTTCGACGGCGCGTCCGCCGACCCCGCAGTGATCGCCGAGGCCTGGCGGGCCTGGCGCGCCGAAGTCGCCTTCGCCGACAGCTTCGTCGCCGACGCGCCCGATCTCGACCTCGCGGGCGAGGACCCCTGGCGCGGGCCGGTGTCGCTGCGCTGGGTCCTCATCCACATGGTCGAGGAGTACGCCCGCCACAACGGCCACGCCGACCTGCTCCGCGAGCGCATCGACGGGGCGATCGGCGTGTGAGGCGAGTGACGTGGGGCGGGTGATACGAGGGGGAGTGGCGCGCGGCGATTGGCTTCGGGGCGGGGATCTTGCCGGGGCCCGGCCCGGCCGTGCCCGTACGGGCACAATGGACCCGTGAACGAGCCGATACCCGTGACGCGAGCCGTGGATCACGGGACCGCCAAGCTGATGCCGGACGTCGACCGGAAGCGGGCGTGGCTCCTGACGGTCGACGGGGCACCTCAGTCGTACGTGGATCTCGACGCGCCGACGCACCTGGAGTTCGAGTACGCGCGACGGCTCGGGCACGTCCTGGACACCCTCGCCGAACCAGGGCGGGCGCTGGACGTGCTGCACCTCGGCGGCGGCGCGCTCACCCTGCCCCGGTATCTCGCGGCGACCCGGCCGGGGTCCCGGCAGGACGTGGTCGAGGCCGACAGCGGGCTGCTGGCCCTCGTCGTCGAGCATCTGCCCGTCCCCGACGACGCGGGCATCACGGTCCATGGCGCCGACGCCCGCGCCTGGCTCGAAGCCGCCCCCGCCGACTCCGTCGACGTCCTGATCGCCGACGTCTTCGGCGGTTCGCGGGTGCCCGCGCACCTGACCTCGGTGGCGTACGCGCGCGAGGCAGAGCGGGTCCTGCGCGCCGACGGCGTCTACCTGGCCAACCTCGCCGACGCCACGCCCTTCGCTTTTCTGCGCTCCCAACTCGCCACGTTCTCCACGGTCTTCGACGAACTGGCGCTGATCGCCGAACCGGGCGTGCTGCGAGGCCGCCGCTTCGGCAACGCGGTGCTCGTCGCCTCCCACCGCCCGCTCGACACCCCCGCCCTCACCCGCCGCACGGCCGCCGACGCCTTTCCGGCCCGGGTCGAGTACGGAGACACGCTCCAGGTCTTCATGGGCGACGCGAGGCCCGTACGGGACGAGGACGCGGTGCCGTCCCCCGAGCCGCCGGACGGGGCCTTCAGCATCGGCTGAGGACGGATGACGGCTGAGGCCGCGCGACGGCCGATCCGATACGGGCGTCTCGGCCGTCGGGTCTGCTACTCCTGGCAGCCGCAGCCTGAGGCGGCCTTGGCCTGGGCGACGGTGCTTGTGGGATCTACGGGAGTCTCGGCGGGGGTGCAGCACGCGCTGACGCCGCAGCAGTCGTCTGCCGACTTCGTCGCACCGGCGCGGGCTTCGGCAGGGGCCGGCTTGATGGCACGGACGATGGCGGAGTGCATGCCGTCGGCGACGGAGTGCGTGGGGGTGATCTCGATGTTCGTGAACCCTGCTGCTTCGAGGCCCTCGCGGTACTCGGAGAAGGAGAGGGCTCCCGCGATACAGCCGACGTAGTCGCCGCGTTCCGCACGCTGGGCAGCGGAGAGGACGTCATCGGCGACGACGTCGGAGACGCCGATCCGGCCGCCGGGGGTCAGGACGCGGTAGGTCTCCGCGAACACCGAGGCCTTGTCGGTGGACAGGTTGATCACGCAGTTGGAGATCACGACGTCGATGGTGTTCTCGGGGAGCGGGATGGCCTCGATCGTGCCCTTGAGGAACTCGACGTTCGTCGCGCCCGCCTTCTTGGCGTTGGTGAGGGCCAGGGCGAGCATCTCCTCTGTCATGTCGAGGCCGTAGGCCTTGCCCGTGGGGCCGACGCGGCGGGCGGAGAGCAGGACGTCGATGCCGCCGCCGGAGCCGAGGTCGAGGACGCGTTCGCCTTCGTGGAGGTCAGCGACGGCCGTGGGGTTGCCGCAGCCCAGGGAGGCGGCGACGGCCTCGGCGGGGAGGGCATCGCGTTCGTCGGCGGCGTAGAGGGTGGAGCCGAAGTTCTCGTCGATCTCGACCGGCTGCGGTCCGCAACAGGCGGTGCCGCCCTCGGTGACCTGCACTGCTGCGGCGGCGTACCGCCGGCGGACCGTCTCGCGCAGATCGGTGGACTGCTCGCTCATGACTTCGCTCATGACTCACTCCTGGATGACGGGCCTGGCGGGAGCCGAGAGGCCTGTATTGACGTTCTTCGATGCAACCTTGCGCCTTGAATCGAAAAACGTCAACATAGAGGAATGTCGAAACAAGAACTTGAGGTGCTCGGTCAGGGCGCGGACGGCGGCTGCTGCCAGGCGCTGGCGACCGCACCCCTGGACGAGGGGCAGGCCGCCGAGCTGGCGAAGGCTTTCAAGGCCCTGGGGGATCCCGTACGACTGCGGCTGCTGTCGATGATCGCTTCGCGGGAGGGCGGCGAGGTGTGCGTGTGTGAGCTGACGCCCGCGTTCGAGCTGTCTCAGCCGACGATCTCCCATCACCTCAAGCTGCTGCGCCAGGCCGGCCTCATCGACTGCGAGCGTCGCGGGACCTGGGTCTACTACTGGGTGCAGCCCGGTGTCCTGGACCGATTGGGTGCGTTCTTGACAACTCCTCAGCCGGCCGGGGTGACCGCTTGAGTGCCTCGCTGGGACGGCGTGCCGTGGCTGAAGCCGTGGGGACGGCCGCGCTGGTCGCGGTGGTGGTCGGCTCCGGCATCCAGGCGACCGGGTTGTCGCAGGACGTCGGGGTGCAACTGCTTGCCAACTCGCTCGCGACCGTCTTCGGTCTGGGTGTGCTGATCACGTTGCTCGGGCCGGTTTCCGGCGCCCACTTCAACCCGGTCGTCACCCTTGCTGCCTGGTTCACCGGGCGTGGCAGTGGCGACGGCCTCACCGCACGGGACGTGGCCGTGTACATCCCTGCTCAGATCGCAGGGGCGATCAGCGGCGCGGTGCTGGCCAATGCGATGTTCGCCGAACCGTTGGTGAAGTGGTCGGCGCACGATCGCTCCGCAGGCCACCTGTGGCTGGGCGAGATCGTGGCGACCGCTGGGCTCATTCTGCTGATCTTCGGTCTGGCCCGGACCGGTCGCGCCGCCCTCGCGCCGGTCGCGGTGGCGTCCTACATCGGAGCCGCGTACTGGTTCACGTCCTCCACGTCGTTCGCCAACCCGGCGGTGACGATCGGCCGTGCCTTCAGCGACACGTTCGCGGGGATCGCCCCGGCCTCCGTCGCCCCGTTCATCGCCGCCCAACTGGTCGGTGCCACTGTCGGCCTGGGCCTGGTGGTCGCGGTGTTCGGCCGACCGGCTCCCGCCCAGACCGACGTCGTCGTTCCTCACGGTGAGACCGAACTCGCCGCCCCCTTCGCCCGCTGAGCCCCCTCCCCAGAAAGACACCCGCCATGAGCAATCCCGCCCCGCGGCCGTCCGTGCTGTTCGTCTGTGTCCACAACGCAGGGCGGTCGCAGATGGCTGCCGCGTTCCTCACCCACCTCGCCGGAGACAAGGTCGAAGTCCGCTCGGCCGGGTCCGCCCCCGCCGACACAGTCAACCCGGCGGTCGTCGAGGCGATGAAGGAAGTCGGCGTCGACATCTCCGCCGAGACGCCAAAGGTGCTGACCGTCGAGGCCGTGCAGGCGTCGGACGTGGTGATCACCATGGGGTGCGGTGACACCTGCCCGGTCTTCCCCGGCAAGCGGTACCTCGACTGGCAGCTCGACGACCCGGCCGGGCAGGGAGTCGCCTCGGTGCGTCCGATCCGCGACGAGATCGAACGGCGCATTCGTGGGCTGCTGATTGAACTGGACGGCTGACTCCGCCGGTACATCGGCTGCGCGCGGAGCTTCTTCTCGGCCCTTCATCCGGCCTGCCTGCTCGGCCGGAGCGGCCTGTTCGGGCCGAGCGGGCCGCTCCGGCTGCCGCTACCGCGCGAGGGACGTCACGTGTCCGTCGGCGCGGCCTCGGTGAGGCGTACGGTGCTCAGGATCTTCTGGACGGTCGCCTCGGGGATCTCGTCGCCGACGCCCTTGGCGCCGTACAGGTTCCAGGTGACGAAGTCGCCCGCGCCGTTCTTGAAGGCGAAGGTGATGGCCTTGCCCTCGCTGTCGCACTTGCCGTTCTGCGGCGTGTTCTTCGAGTAGGCGGTGGCGATGCTGCCCTTGAGGCCCGACTTCGTGGTGTACGCCTTCGCCTTGTCGAACTTCACGCTCTTCTTGTCCGGCTGCGTGTAACCGCCGAAGATCCACCACGGAACACGGGTCTCGGCAGCCTCGGCCGAGTCCTTGGCGCCGTTCTCGCCGCGCGTTCCGGCGGTGGCCAGCGCGGTGTCCTCGGCGCGGCCGTCCTTGTCGCTGTCCGTGGTGCACCACTTGGACTTGAGGTAGGCGGGGGCGGTGACCGTGGTGCGGTCGGTCTTGCCCTTCTCCTCCCACTCGAAGCCCACGCTGGTGTCGGTGCTCTCGATCTCCCAGTCGGCGGGGACGTCGAACATCGTGCCGAAGCGGGGGTTGATGACGACCTTCCAGCCCGCGACGGTCGCCTTCTCGCCGTCGGTACCGCGCGGGTTGTCGTCGCCGGTGGACGGGGAGGCGCTCGGGTCCTTCGACGCGCTCGCCGACGGTGACTGCTTCGTCTTGCCGTCCTTGCCGCCGTCGGCCTCGTCGTCCTTGTCGCCGCCCAGGACCAGGAAGCCCGTGACACCGGCCGCGATGACGACGGCCGTGGCCGCCACGATCGCGACGAGCTTCGTCCTGTTCCCGTCACCGCCGCCCTGAGGCGTCTCCGGCGGCTGCGGCACACCGGGCGCACTCCAACCGGGCTGCCCCGGCTGCGTGTACGGGTTCGGCGTCTGAGGTCCGGCCTGCTGGAATCCGGGTTGCTGATACGGATTCGGCTGCTGGTACCCCGGCTGCTGGTACGGGTTCTGATTCGGGTCCTGCGGGTTCTGCTCGCCCCCGGGCGGCTGGTTTCCTGGCCACATGGGCAGTAACCCTAGTGCCGCCCCGGACACGGTTGGGTCACTGCCCTTCGTCAGGGACGTACCGGAACGGGGCCCAGATGGGTCCTTATGGCGACGTACCGTACCGACTGGGCTCCGCGGAAATTCTCGAACGCGAACATCCGTGCCCCTTGGGCGAGTTCCTCGACACTCCTGGCGATCACTTTTCGCCACTGGTCATGGCTGGCTACTCGCGGGTAACGTGCCCGCCATGAGCACAGAGCAGATGTCGATCGGCGAGATGCTCGCCGCCACGGTTCCGATGGTGCGGACCCTGAAGCTGGAGTATCTGGAGACCACTCCGGAGAAGGCCGTCCTCGCGCTGCCCGACCAGAGCGAGTACCACAACCATGTGGGCGGGCCGCATGCCGGAGCGATGTTCACGCTGGGGGAGTCGGCGAGCGGCGCGGTCGTGCTGGCCGCGTTCGGGGACCAGCTCGCGCGGGCCGTGCCGCTGCCCGTGACCGCCGAGATCGCGTTCAAGAAGCTCGCCAGGGGACCGGTCACGGCCACCGCCACGCTGGGGCGCTCCATCGAGGACGTCGTCGCCGAACTCGACGCCGGGGAGCGGCCGGAGTTCCCCGTGGCCGTAGCCATCCAGCGCGAGGACGGTGCCGTGACCGGCGAGATGACCGTCATCTGGACCCTGCGGCCCAACGGCTGAGGAGCAGTCCGTCGCCGTCGACTGTTGAGGGGGCGGGCGCGCGGGACCGCCGGGAGGGTGGACCCGTCGTGCGGGGCCACCCTCCGGGATGTTTCTGGTTCGGCCGGTCAGCTGTAGAAGGCCGGCCGCTCGACGAGTTCGACCTCGATCCGGCCGCCCTCGGTCTGGGCGCGGACGCCCGCCTCGCAGACCGCGGCCGTGGCGTAGCCGTCCCAGGCGCTGGGCCCGGTGACCTCGCCGCGGCGGGTGGCGTCGACCCAGGCCTGCACCTGGCGGTCGTACGCGTCCTCGAAGCGCTCCACGAAGTCCTGGGCGATGGTGCCGCCCCAGCGGCCCGCCTGGTTGGTGACCAGGGCGTGCCCGTCACCGATGCGGGCCGTGCCGCGTTCGCAGACCACCTCGGCCTGCACCTGGTACCCGAAGCCGCAGTTGACGTTGATCTCGACGTCGACGATCGCGCCGCCGGCGGTCTCGAACACGACGAACTGCGGATCCTGAAGGCCCTCCGGGGCGTTGCCCGAGGGTGTCGGCTTCAGCACCGTGACCGCGGTGATCTCCTGGTCGAGCAGCCAGCGTGTGATGTCCATCTCGTGCACGACCGAGTCGTTGATGAGCATCTCACTGGTGAAGCCGGGCGGGGTCGCGACATTGCGGTGCCGGTTGTGCAGCATCAGCGGTCGGCCCAACTGCCCGGTGTTCAGCAGCGCCTTGAGCTTCGCGTACTCGGTGTCGTACCGGCGCATGAAGCCCACCTGCACCAGCCGGTGCCCGACCTTCTGCTCGGCCTCCAGGACCCGCAGCGCCGAGGCCGAGCCCGGGGTGAGCGGCTTCTCGCACAGGACCGGCAGGTCGTGCTCGAAGGCGGTGAGAAGCGCCGCCTCGTGGGCGGGGCCGGGCGAGGCGATCAGTACGGCGTCGACGCCGTCCGAGGCCATCGCGGCGGCGGCGTCGGTGTGGGCCGTGCAGCCCTCGATACCGTCCGCGATCCGCTTGACCCGTTCCGCGTCGACGTCCACGACCGCGGCGACGCGTGCCCCGTTGGTCACTTCGGCGAGACGCCGTACATGATCGGCGCCCATCTTCCCGGTGCCGATGACGGCCACGCCGAGCGTTCCGCGCTGAGCCATGGTCGGTTGATCCCTTCTCAGGCGCCGCAGGAGCGCAGGAACTGGCGGGTGCGCACCGCGATGGGCAGTGGCTTGTCCGGCGGGCAGGGGTACATGTCCTGCTCGACGATGGCGAACAGGTCGACACCGAGGCGCTGCGCGGCGTCCAGCACCGGCTCCAGCGCGGGCACACCGGTAGGGGGCTCGCACATCACGCCGCGCTGGACGGCGGGGCCGAACGGGACCTCGTTCTTGACGACGTCCGCGAGGATCGCCGGGTCGACCTGCTTGAGGTGCAGATAGCCGATGCGCTCGCCGTACGTCTCGATCAGCTTGACGTTGTCGCCGCCGCAGTAGGCGTAGTGCCCGGTGTCCAGGCAGAGGCTGACCAGGCCGGAGTCCGTCGAGTCGAGGAAGCGCTCGACGTGCTCCTCGGTGTCGATGTGCGTGTCCGCGTGCGGGTGCACCACGATGTCGAGGCCGAAGCGCTCCTTCACCTCGTGGCCGAGGCGCTCCATGCCCTTGGTGAGGTACGACCATTGACGGACCGTCAGCTCCGCCGGCTCGATCAACTCGGCGGTCTTGTCGTCCCGCCAGAAGGACGGGATGACCACCAGGTGCTTCGCGCCCATCGCCCGGGTCAGCTCGGCGACCTGGCTGACGTGCTCCCAGGTGGCGTCCCAGACGTCCGGGCCGCGGTGCAGCGCGGTGAACACCGTGCCGGCCGACACCTTGAGGTCGCGCCTGTTCACCTCGTCGGTGAGCTTGGCCGGGTCGGTCGGCAGATAGCCGTACGGGCCGAGCTCGATCCAGGAGTAACCGGCCTCGGAGACCTCGTCCAGGAAGCGTTCCCAGGGCACCTGCTGGGGGTCGTCGGGGAACCAGACGCCCCACGAGTCCGGCGCGGAGCCGACGCGGATGCGATCGAGCGCGTTGGCCATCAGGAGGCCTTTCCTTCCGAGGAGGAGGCGGTGGTGGGCGTGGGCGTGGGTTTGGGTGCCTTGAGGTCTTCGGCTTCGGGGAGTTCTTCGACGTCGACGCCGCGGACCTGGGCCAACTCGTGCTTCAGCGCGGCGAGTTCGGCGCCGCCTGCCATGTGGTTGGTGAGTTCTTCGAGGGTGACGTCGGCGCGGGCGGCGGAGAGTTCCATGGTGCCCAGGCGCAGGACGCTGAAGTGGTCGCCGACCATGTAGGCGTGGTGCGGGTTGTGGGTGATGAAGATGACCCCCAGCCCCCGGTCCCGGGCCGCCGCGATGTACTTCAGCACCACACCGGACTGCTTGACGCCCAGGGCTGCGGTGGGCTCGTCCAGGATGAGGACGCGGGCGCCGAAGTAGACGGCGCGGGCGATGGCGACCGACTGGCGCTGGCCGCCGGAGAGGGTGCCGATGGGCTGGTCGAGGTCGTCCAGGATGATGCCCATGTTGCGCAGTTCCTGGTCCGCAGTCTGCTTCATCTTGGCGATGTCCAGGCGGCGGATCGGCCAGGGGCCCTTGGTCATCTCGGAGCCGAGGAAGAAGTTCCGCCACACCGGCATCAGCGGCACGGTGGCCAGATCCTGGTAGACCGTCGCGATGCCCTTGTCCAGGGCTTCGCGTGGGGTGCTGAGGTGCACAGGCTGGCCGTCGATGAGGAACTCGCCCTCGGTGTGCTGGTGCAGCCCCGAGATGATTTTGATCAGCGTCGACTTGCCGGCGCCGTTGTCGCCCAGCACGCAGGTCACCTGGCTGGGATACACCGACAGGTCCACGGTGTGCAGGGCGCGAACGTTGCCGTAGGCCTTGCCCGCGCCCTTCAGCTCGACGATCGGCTTGGCGTCCGTGGGCTTGTCCTTGACCGCTGCGCCGTTGGGGGAGGTGTGGTTGGTGGTCATGGGCTTTACCTCCGGGTGGCCTGGCGGCGGACCCACAGATTGACGAGGGCGGCGAGCAGGAGCATGACGCCGAGGAAGGCCTTGAACCAGTCGGGGTTCCAGTTGGCGTAGACGATGCCCTGGGAGACCATGCCGAAGATGAAGGCGCCGATGACCGGGCCGATCGCCGAGCCGTAGCCGCCGGTGAGCAGGCAGCCTCCGATGACCGCGGCGATGATGTACAGGAACTCGTTGCCCACACCCTCGCCGGACTGGACGGTGTTGAACGAGAACAGGATGTGCATCCCGACGAACCAGGCACCCGCCCCCACGCCCATGAACAGGGCGATCTTGGTGAAGGTGACCGGCACACCCACCGCACGGGCCGATTCCTTGCTGCCGCCGGTCGCGAAGATCCAGTTGCCGAACTTGGTACGCAGCAGCAGCCAGGTGGCGGCCGCGGCGAAGACCAGCCAGTAGAAGACGGTGATCTTCACATCGACGCCGCCGATGCTGATCTCGGAGGCGAAGACCTTCTTGGCCTGGTCGAAACCGTCCATGTCGCTGATCGAGTCCGTCGCGACGTTGCCCGTGAAGATCTTCGTGATCGCGAGGTTGGCGCCTTGGAGGATCAGGAACGACCCCAGCGTGATCAGGAACGACGGCAGACCGGTGCGTACGAGCATGTAGCCGTTGAACGCGCCGATCGCCAGGGAGACGACGAGGGCGACGATGACGCCGGTCCACACGTTCATGGAGAGCTGGAAGCTCCACATGCTGGCGGTGAGCGCGGACGTGGTGACCGCGACACCGGCGGAGAGGTCGAACTCGCCGCCGATCATCAACAGGGCCACCGGGAGGGCCATGATGCCCATCACGGAGGACTCGTAGAGCACGTTGGCCAGCGAGCCGGCCTCGCGGAAGGGGGAGGCGACCGCGAAGAAGAACACGTACACGGCGATCGCCGCGATCAGTGCGCCGATCTCGGGGCGGGCCGCCAGCCTGCGGGTCAGGGAGCGTTCCGAGGTCCGGCCGTCCTTGGGGGCGGCCGGCGGAGCCGGCGACGAGGAGCTCGTCGCCGGTGCCGTTGCCTGGGACATGGAAATCACCGAGTGCCCTTCGCGGCGAACTTCGCGATGGCCTCGACGTTGGACTTGTCGACGAACGCGGGACCGGTCAGCACCGGCTCCTGGCCACCGCCGCTGAAGTTGCCGTTGGTCTTGTAGAGCCACAGGGAGTCGACCGAGAGGTAGCCCTGCAGGTACGGCTGCTGGTCCACGGCGAACTGGATGTCGCCGTCCTCGATGGCGCTGACCATCTCCTTGTTGAGGTCGAAGGTCGCGACCTTGGCCTTGCTGCCCGCGTCGTCCACGGACTGCACGGCGGTCAGTGCGAACGGGGCACCGAGGGTGACCACGTAGTCGATCGACGAGTCCTGCTTCAGCTTCGCGGTGATCGTCGACTTCACGGACGGCATGTTCGTGCCGTTCACGTACAGGTTCGTGGTCTTGCCCTTGAACGTCTTCTTGACGCCCGCGCAGCGGGCCTCCAGGGCGACGTGGCCCTGCTCCTGGATGACACAGATGTTGTTCTTGGCGCCGAGTTCGTTGAGCTTCTCGCCGAAGGCCTCACCGGCGACGGACTCGTCCTGGCCGAAGTACTCCAGGAGGCCCTGGTCCTTCCAGTCGTCGACGCCTCCGTTGAAGCCGACGACCGGGATGCCGGCCGCCTTGGCCTTGGCGACCGCGGACTTCATGGCGTCGGGCTTGGCCAGGGTGACCGCGATGCCGTCGACCTTCTGGTCGATCGCGTTCTGGACCAGGTTGGCCTGCTTGGCCGAGTCCGGGTTGCTGGAGTACACCAGCTCGACGTTGTCCTTGGCGGCGGCGGCCTCCGCGCCCTTGCGGATGAGGTCCCAGAAGGTGTCGCCGGGGGCCGCGTGGGTGATCATCGCGACCTTCATGCGGGGGGTGTCGGCCTTGCCGGCAGACGCGTTGCCCGTGTCCTCCTCGGCCTTCTTGCCACCGGAGTCGCTGGAACAGCCGGTGACTATCAGGGCCGCCGCGGCGGCCGCGGCGACGAGGGCGAATCTGCGGGAACGGGTGCGAAACGTGCGGTCCATCTTTCCGGCACCTCACTGTGCGACAGGGGAAAGGGAGCAGGGGCAGCGGTCCGGGCAGGGTGCCCGGTCCTTCGGCCCGTACGGAAGGAGACCGCAGGGCCACGTACCGACAAACTCGGCTGTGCTGTTGGGAGGGGATGTAAGTCCCTGACAGACCCCGCTGTCAATACTTTGTTAAGACATCATTTCAGGATCACGTGAGAATGTAAGTACAAAGTCTTGACATGGCTCGGCCTCGGTCTTACACCTAGGACACACCGGTCCCCTGCATCCCGCACCCCCGGAAGCCCGCAGCCACACGAGGAGCGACGCGTATGACCGAGTCCTTCGACCTGATCACCATGGGTCGCATCGGGGTCGATCTCTACCCTCTGCAGACCGGAGTGCCGCTCGCGCGTGTCGAAACCTTCGGTAAATTCCTCGGTGGCTCGGCGGCCAACGTGGCGGTCGCCGCGGCCCGTCTCGGCCGTTCCACGGCGATCGTCACCCGAACCGGCGATGATCCCTTCGGAGCCTATCTGCACCAGGCTCTCAAGGAGTTCGGGGTCGACGATCGCTGGGTCACCCCGGTCGAGGAGTACCCGACGCCGGTCACGTTCTGTGAGATCTTCCCGCCCGACGACTTCCCGCTGTACTTCTACCGGAAGCCCAAGGCGCCCGACCTGGAGATCCGCACCGACGAGCTGGACTTCTTCGCCGTCCGGGACGCGAAGATCTTCTGGATCACCGGCACCGGTCTGAGCGAGGAGCCCAGCCGCTCCGCCACGCTCGCGGCCCTCAAGGCACGCGACAAGGCCGGCACCACCGTCTTCGACCTCGACTGGCGCCCCATGTTCTGGAAGAACCCGGCCGAGGCACGCCCGTACTACGCCGAAGCCCTGCGGCATGTCACCGTCGCCGTCGGGAACCTGGACGAGTGCGAGGTCGCCACCGGTGTCCGCGAGCCGCGCGCCTGCGCCGAGGCCCTCCTCGAAGCGGGCGTGGAACTGGCCGTCGTCAAGCAGGGCCCCAAGGGCGTCCTCGCCGTCCACCGCGACGGCACCACCGCCGAAGTGCCGCCCGTACCCGTCGAGGTGGTCAACGGCCTTGGTGCGGGCGACGCGTTCGGCGGCTCGCTCTGCCACGGGCTGCTGGCCGGCTGGGAGCTGGAGAAGACGATGCGGTACGCCAACGCGGCCGGCGCCCTGGTCGCCTCCCGCCTCGCCTGCTCCTCAGCGATGCCCACCGCCGCCGAGGTCGAGGATCTCGTCGCCTCACGCGCCTGACAGCGCCACCCCTTGAACGGAGCCAAACCCTTGAGCATCACCATCCCCGACCTCGTCAGGGTGCGCGCCCGGCACCCGGAGGCGGTGGCCGAAGCAGCCGCCCGCCGGACCCGGCGCCCCCTCGTCGGCGACAGCGGCCGCCTCATGATCGTGGCGGCCGACCACCCGGCACGCGGCGCGCTCGGAGTCGGCGACCGCAGGCTGGCGATGGCCAACCGCGCCGACCTGCTGGAGCGGCTGTGCATAGCGCTGTCGCGGCCGGGCGTGGACGGGGTGCTCGCCACCGCCGACATCCTGGACGACCTGCTCCTGCTCGGCGCACTGGAGAACAAGGTCGTCATGGGCTCCATGAACCGCGGCGGCCTGGCCGGTGCCGTCTTCGAGATGGACGACCGGTTCACCGGACACCGCGCCGAGGACATGGCCCGGCTGAACTTCGACGCGGGCAAGCTGCTGCTGCGCATCGACTACGACGACCCCGGCTCGCTGACCACCCTGGAGTCGACCGCCCGCGCGATCGACGACATGGCCGCGCACCGGCTGCCCGTGTTCGTCGAGCCGTTCATCTCCCGCCGTGTCGAGGGAACGGTCCGCAACGACCTCACCGCCGAGGCCGTCACCCGCTCCATCGCCATCGCCTCCGGGCTCGGCGGCACCTCCGCCTACACCTGGCTGAAACTGCCCGTCACCAGCGACCCGGACGACATGGCCGCCGTACTGGAGACCTCGACCCTGCCCGCCGTCCTGCTCGGCGGCGAGGTCGGCAGGGACCAGGAGGGCGCGTACGAGAGATGGCGCAAGGCCCTGCGACTGCCCACCGTCCAGGGCCTGGTCGTCGGCCGGTCCCTGCTCTATCCCGCCGAGGGCAGTGTGGAGACCGCGGTGGACACCGCGGTCGGCCTGCTCTGACCGGAAGGATCCACTTTTCATGACCAGCGCACACCACCTGCCCGCGGGCAAGGCCGCGAGCGGCCCGTACGCCGTGGACGTCACCCCGGAGAGCGCCGGCTGGGACTACTCCAGCCTCCGCGTCCTCGAACTCGCGCCCGGCGGCACGCACTTGTTCACCGCCGGGGACAGCGAGTGGATCGTGACCTCGCTCAGCGGCGGCTGCGGCGTCACGGTCGTGGACGACTTCGGCCGCGACGAGTTCGAGCTGCGCGGCCGGGCGAGCGTGTTCAGCGGGGCCAGCGACTTCGTGTACGTTCCGCGGGACGCGACCGCGACGCTCACCTCGGCCGACGGCGGGCGCTTCGCGCTCACCGGGGCCCGCTGCTCCCGGCGCCTGCCGGCCCGCTACGAGCCCGCCGAGTCCGTCCCGGTCGAGCTGCGCGGCACCGGCAACTGCTCCCGCATGGTCCGCAACTTCGGCGCGGCCGGGGTCTTCGAGTGCGACAAGCTCATCGCGGTCGAAGTGATCACCCCGGGCGGCAACTGGTCCTCGTACCCGCCGCACAAGCACGACGAGAACCGGCCCGGCGAGGAGTCGGAGCTGGAGGAGATCTACTACTTCGAGATCGCCGACCACGAGGGCACGCCCGGCCTCGGCTACCAGCGGGTCTCCCCGTCCGGCCACGGCAGCGGCACCGATGTGCTCGCCGAGGTGCGCGGCGGCGACGTCGTCCTCATCCCGGACGGCTGGCACGGCCCCTCGATCGCCGCGCCCGGTCACGACATGTACTACCTCAACGTCATGGCGGGCCCCGGCGCCGACCGGGCCTGGCTGATCTGCGACCACCCCGACCACGCCTGGATCCGCGACACCTGGCCGAGCCAGCCCGTCGACCCCCGGCTGACCCGACCCACCCCGTCCCAGTGAGGAACCGATGAGCCGCTCCACCCTCCGCCTGACCGTCGCCCAGGCTCTGGTGCGTTTCCTGGCCGTGCAGTACACCGAACGCGACGGCGTACGGCACCGGCTGATCGCCGGTACCTGGGGGATCTTCGGCCATGGCAACGTCGCCGGGATCGGCCAGGCGCTCCTGGAGGCCGGCGAGGAGACCATGCCGTTCCACCAGGGCCGAAACGAACAGGCCATGGTGCACGCCGCGGTCGGGTACGCCCGCCAGCTGAACCGGCTCTCCGCGCAGGCGGTCACCACCTCCATCGGCCCCGGCGCGACCAACCTGGTCACCGGCGCGGCCCTGGCCACGGTCAACCGCCTCCCGGTGCTGCTCCTGCCCGGCGACTACTTCGCGACCCGCGCCGCAGACCCGCTGCTCCAGCAGCTGGAGCACCCCGTCGAGGCGGACCTGTCCGTCAACGACACCCTGCGCCCGGTCTCCCGCTACTTCGACCGGATCACCCGCCCCGAGGCGCTGATCCCCTCCGCCCTGAACGCGATGCGCGTGCTCGCCGACCCCGTCGAGACCGGCGCCGTCACCCTCGCCCTGCCGCAGGACGTCCAGGCCGAGGCGTACGACTGGCCCGAGGAGTTCTTCGCCGACCGGATCTGGCACGTACGCCGCCCGGCCCCCGAACCGGCCGAGCTCGCGGCAGCCGTGGAAGCCGTACGCGGCGCCCGGCGCCCCCTGATCGTCGCGGGCGGCGGCATCCACCACAGCGAGGCCGAGCCGGCCCTGAAGGCGTTCGTGGAGGCCACCGGCATCCCGGTCGCGTCCACCCAGGCCGGCAAGGGCTCCCTGCGCCACGACCACCCGGCGGACCTCGGCGGCGTCGGTCACACCGGCACCGCCGTCGCCGACGAACTGGCCCGCACCGCCGACCTGGTCATCGGCGTCGGCACCCGGTACACGGACTTCACCACCGCCTCCGCCACGCTCTTCCAGGAGCCGGGCGTGCGGTTCGTGAACCTCAACGTGGCCGCCTTCGACGCGCACAAGCTGAGCGCGCGGACCCTGGTCGCCGACGCCCGCTCCGGTCTGGAGGCCCTCACCGAGGCGCTGTCCGGCCACCGCGTGGACGCGGCGTACGAGGCCGAGTACCGCGCGGGCAAGGAGCGTTGGGAGGAGGTCGTGGACGCCGTGTACCGGGCGGACGACGAGCATGCCGTCCCCACCCAGACGCAGGTCCTCGGCGCCCTGGACTCCGTGGTCGGCGACGACGACGTCGTCATCAACGCGGCCGGCTCGCTCCCCGGCGACCTGCACAAGCTGTGGCGTGCGCGCAGCCCGCGCCAGTACCACCTGGAGTACGGCTACTCCTGCATGGGGTACGAGATCCCGGCGGGCATCGGCGTCCAGCAGGCCGCTCCCGGCACCCCCGTCTGGTCCCTGGTCGGCGACGGCACGTACCTGATGATGCCCACCGAGATCGTCACCGCCGTCCAGGAGGGCCTGCCCGTCAACCTGGTGCTGATCCAGAACCACGGGTACGCGTCCATCGGAGGCCTCTCCGAGGAGACCGGTGGCGAACGCTTCGGCACCGCCTACCGGTACCGGGCCGCCGACGGCACCTTCACCGGCGCCCCGCTGCCCGTGGACCTGGCGGCCAACGCCGCCAGCCTCGGCATGGACGTCCTGCGCGCCAAGACCGTCCGCGAACTGCGCGACGCCCTGGCCACGGCCCGTGCCTCGGACCGGCCGACGTGCGTGTACGTCGAGACCGACCCGACGCCCACCGCCCCGGCCGCCGAGGCCTGGTGGGACGTACCGGTCGCCGAGGTCGCCTCCCGCGACGCCGCCTCCCGCGCCCGCGAGCGGTACGACGAGCGCGTCGTCGACCGCCGCCGCCACCTCTGACCTCCCTCCGCTCACGAAAAGGATCCACACCATGCAGAACATGAACCACTGGATCGGGGGGAAGCCCGTCGAGGGCACCTCCGGCCGCTTCGGCCCCGTCTACAACCCCGCCACGGGCGCCCAGGAGAAGCAGGTGCCCTTCGCCTCCGTGGACGAGGTGGACGCCGCCGTCGCCTCCGCGAAGGCCGCCTTCGAGAGCTGGGGGACCGCCTCGCTGGCCAAGCGCACGAGCGTCCTCTTCAAGTACCGCGAGCTGCTCGACGCGCACCGCGACGAGATCGCCGAGCTGATCACCGCCGAGCACGGCAAGGTGCACTCGGACGCGCTCGGCGAGGTCGCCCGGGGCATGGAGATCGTCGAACTCGCCTGTTCCGTACCGCAGTTGGTCAAGGGCGAGCTCTCCACGCAGGTCTCCACGCGCGTCGACGTGGCCGCGATCCGCCAGCCGCTCGGTGTCGTCGCGGGCATTACGCCGTTCAACTTCCCTGCCATGGTGCCGATGTGGATGTTCCCGCTGGCCATCGCCTGCGGCAACACCTTCGTCCTCAAGCCGAGCGAGAAGGACCCCTCCGCCTCCTACCGGTTGGCCGAACTCGCTTCCGAGGCGGGCCTCCCGGACGGCGTCCTCAACGTCGTGCAGGGCGACAAGGTCGCCGTGGACCGCCTCCTGGAGCACCCGGACATCACGGCCGTCTCCTTCGTCGGCTCCACGCCCATCGCCAAGTACATCCAGCTCAAGGGCATCGAGCACGGCAAGCGCGTACAGGCCCTCGGCGGCGCCAAGAACCACATGCTCGTACTGCCCGACGCCGACCTGGACTTCGCCGCCGACCAGGCCATCAACGCCGCCTACGGCTCGGCCGGCGAGCGCTGCATGGCCGTGTCCGTCGTCGTCGCCGTCGGTGACACCGGCGACGAGCTGGTCGACAAGATCGCCGAGCGGGCCAAGGGCCTGAAGATCGGACCCGGCAGTGACGCGGCCAGCGAGATGGGCCCGCTCATCACCCGCGAGCACCGCGACAAGGTCGCCTCGTACGTGACGGGCGCCGCCGCCCAGGGCGCCGAGGTCGTCGTGGACGGCACCGGCTTCACCGTCCCGGGCCACGAGGACGGCTTCTTCATCGGCGTCTCGCTCCTCGACAAGGTGCCGGTCACCGCGGACGCGTACAAGGACGAGATCTTCGGCCCGGTGCTGTGCGTGGTCCGCGCCGAGACGTACGACGAGGCCATCGCGCTGATCAACAGCTCGCGCTGGGGCAACGGCACCGCGATCTTCACCCGGGACGGCGGCGCCGCCCGCCGCTTCCAGCTGGAGGTCCAGGCCGGCATGGTCGGCGTCAACGTGCCGATCCCCGTGCCCGTCGGCTACCACTCGTTCGGCGGTTGGAAGGACTCCCTCTTCGGGGACCACCACATCTACGGCAACGACGGCATCGCCTTCTACACCCAGGGCAAGGTCATCACCACCCGCTGGCCCGACCCGGCCGACGGCGGCGGCATCAACCTCGGCTTCCCCAGCAACTCTTGACGGAAGCCACACCCGAAGGAGGCCGTGCCCGACCGGGTACGGCCTCACCGAAGCGGTACGTGACACCCGGCACGACCTGACCGGACGCCACGCACCGACGGACATGTGAAGGGAGAGGGCTCCGTGGCAGAGACCGAGACCGTACGTCAGGCGAACGTCGCCGCGTTCGACAGCCTGGAGGTCGCCCTGGACCGGGGCAGCCCGATCCCGCTCTACTACCAGCTCGCCCAGCAACTGGAGTCCGCGATCGAGCACGGGGCGCTCGCCCCGGGCAACCTGCTGGGCAACGAGGTGGACATCGCCGCCCGGCTCGGCCTGTCCCGGCCGACCGTCCGCCAGGCCATCCAGTCCCTGGTGGACAAGGGCCTGCTGGTGCGCCGCCGGGGCATCGGCACCCAGGTGGTGCACAGCCAGGTCCGGCGTTCGCTCGAACTGAGCAGCCTGTACGACGACCTGGCGGCCGCCGGGCAGAGCCCCGCGACCCGGGTGCTGCGCAACGAGATCGAGTCGGCCTCTCCGGAGGTCGCCGCGGCCCTCGGCATCCCCGAGGGCCGGGACGTCATCGTGCTCGAAAGGCTGCGCTCCACCTACGGCGAACCCGTCGCCCACCTGTGCAACTACCTGCCCGCCACGCTCCTCGAACTCGACACCGAACGGCTCGAGGAGACCGGCCTCTACCGGATGATGCGGGCCGCCGGAATCACCCTGCACAGCGCCCACCAGACCGTGGGCGCCCGCTGCGCCACCGCCGACGAGGGCACTCTGCTCGACGAGCCGGAGGGAGCCGCGCTGCTCACCATGTGCCGCACGGCCTACGACGACACCGGGCGGGCCGTAGAGTACGGGACCCACGTCTACCGCGCCGCGCGCTACACGTTCGACTTCCAGCTGCTCGTACGCCCCTGATCGGGTGCGGCTGCCGGGGTCGGAAGGCGGTCGCGGCGGTACGTTGGGCCCGTATCGCACGGGTGCACGGAGCGAGGCGTACGGGAAGGGACCACTCCCCGGGACGGAGGGGGTCAGAGTGGCGACCAGCGAGGAGAGCGGCGTGGCGCGGCGGCGGTTCGACATGGCGGACGCCGCGGTGGTGCTGCTGGACGCGCGCATGGCGGTGGCAGGCTGGACCGGCGACGCCGAGCGGCTGTTCGGCTATCGCGGGGCCGAGGTCGTCGGCCGGACCGCGGCCGAGCTGCTGATGCCCGAGGACGCCGAGCGCCTGCCCGACCTGACCCGCCGCTGCGGCCGGAACGGCGGCTGGACCGGACTCCTGGCGGTGCGCCACCGCGACGGGCACCCCGTCGTCACCACGGTGCGGGTCATCCCGGCCGTGGAGGGCGCGGCCGGCCCGCCGCGCTGGGTGGTGCTCGCCGCCGACTCGACCGGCGCCGCGGGCTGGGACATGAGCCGCACGGTGCTGGAACGGCTGGCCTCGCACTCACCCATCGGCATAGCGATCGTCGACGCGGATCTGCGGTACGTGTGGTCGAACGCCGCCCTGGAGCAGTTCGGCGGCGGACCAGCACACCAGCGGATCGGCAAACGGCTCGCGGACATCCAGCCGGGCCTGAACGCCCAGGCCCTGGAGGCCGTGATGCGCCAGGTCCTGGAGACCGGCGAGGCCGTCGTCGGCTACGAACACGTCGGTACGGTCCGCTCGGCGCCGCACCGGGACACCGCCCACGCGATGTCGTTCACGCGGCTCGACGACGACCACGGCAACCCGATCGGCGTGTACTACACGGTGGTGGACGTCACCGAGCGCTACCGGGCCCGTCAACGCCTCACCCTCCTGGACCAGGCCGGCAAGCGCCTCGGCCGCACCCTCGACGTCATGCGCACCGCCCAGGAGCTGGCCGACGTGGCGGTGCCGGGACTCGCCGACTTCGTCACCGTGGACCTGCTGGAGACCGTCCTCGAAGGAGGCGAGCCCGTCTCCGGGCCGCTGAGCGGCCCGGACGCGATGCCGCTGCGGCGGGCCGGACACCAGTCCGTGAACGAGGGCGTCCCCGAGGCCGTGGTCGGGATCGGCGACGTGGCCGCCTACCTGCCCGGAGCACCCCCGATCCGCGCGCTGACCGGCGGCACCTCCTGGATCGAGGAGCGGCTCGACCCGCTGGCCCCGGAATGGGCCACGGGCATCGCCGGCGACCGGGCCGCCACCTTCCTCGACCTCGGACTGCACACCGCGATGATCGTGCCGGTGCGGGCCCGCGGCACCATGCTCGGGATCACCACGTTCTTCCGGCGCCACCGGCAGGACCCCTTCGACCAGGACGACCTGGGCCTGGCCGAGGAGGTCGTCGGCCGCGCGGCCCTGTGCCTCGACAACGCCCGCCGCTACACCCGGGAGCGCGACGCGGCCCTCGTACTGCAGCGCCATCTGCTGCCGCACCGGCTCCCCGAGCAGGACGCGATGGAGGTCGCCGCCTGCTACCGGCCCGCCGACGAACTGACGGGACTCGGCGGCGACTGGTTCGACGTCATCCCGCTGTCGGGCGCGCGCGTCGCCCTGGTGGTCGGCGACGTCGTCGGCCACGGCATCGAGGCCGCCGCGGCCATGGGCCGGCTGAGAGCCGCCGTACAGACCCTCGCCGACCTGGACCTGCCGCCCGAGGAGGTGCTCGCCCACCTCGACGACCTGGTCGACCGGGCCGGATACGAGGACGACCCCGAGGCCGCCCCGCGCGCCGACGGCGTACGGGCCAAGGGCGCCAGCTGTCTGTACGCGGTGTACGACCCGGTCGGCGGCCGGTGCTCCATGGCCGCCGCGGGCCACGGGCTGCCCGCGATCGTCGCCCCGGACGGCACGGTCGACTTCCCCGAGCTGCCGCCGGGACCCGCGCTCGGTGTGAGCGGCCCGCCCTTCGAATCGGTCGAACTGCCGCTCGCGGAAGGCAGCGTGCTCGCCCTGTGCACCGACGGCCTGCTCGCCGCCGAGGGGCCCGCGCCGCAGCGGGACGCCGCCGCCGACCGGGAACGGCTGCGCAGAGTGCTCGAACGGCGGGCCCCCAGCCTCGACGACCGCTGCCAGGCCGTCGTGGAGGCCCTGGTCCCGGCCCGTCCGCCGGACGACGTGGTCCTGCTGATGGCCCGGGCCCGCCGCCTCGACGCGGAACGGACGGTGTCCTGGGAGCTGCCCAGCGACCCGGCGGCCGTCGCCGACGTACGCAAGCGGACGTCACGGCAGCTGTGCGAGTGGGGCCTGGACGAGCTGACCTTCACCACCGAACTCGTCGTCAGCGAACTCGTCACCAACGCCATCCGGCACGCCTCCGGGCCGATAAGGCTACGGCTGATCATGTCGCGGACGCTGGTCTGCGAGGTCTGGGACGCCAGCCCCACCGCGCCGCACCTGCGGCACCCGAAGACGACCGACGAGGGCGGCCGAGGACTGTTCCTGGTCTCCCAGTTCACCCAGCGCTGGGGCACCCGCTACACCCAGGACGGCAAGATCATCTGGACCGAGCAGTCACTCACAGGTCCAGAGATCTGAGCGGGCCGGCAGCGCGGTGAGGCATGGCGTCGCGTCGCGGCGGCGCGACACATTTCCGCCGTGCCCGTTGTGCCTAACGTGGTATTAAGTCACTTTTGTCGCATAGTGCGTCCGGAGGTCTACCCCGGACCGGCCGCCCGCGCGCCCCCGCGGTTCACCTCCTCGTGCCCGTACCCAACGAGGAGTGACGCCTCATGTCCGACACCGTGTCCCGGCGGTCCGTCCTGCGCCTGCTGAGCGGCGCGACCGCCGTCGCCCTGGCCGCGACCGCGGGACCCCCGTCCCTCGCACACGCGGCCACCGCCCGCCGACAACCGGCCGCGGGCCCCCGCGTCGAGGGACTGCTCACCAAGCTCACCCTGGACGAGAAGCTCTCCATGCTGCACGGTGCCACCGACCCCAAGGCCCTCGGCCAGGCCGGATACGTGCCCGGCGTGGAACGGCTCGGTATCCCGCCGCTGCGCCTCGCCGACGGCCCCGCCGGAGTCCGCGTCAAGCAGCACGCCACCGCCCTGCCCGCGCCCGTCCTGCTCGCCGCAGCCTTCGACCCCGGGCTCGCCCGCCGCTACGGCCAGGTCATCGGCCGCGAGGGCCGTGCCCTCGGCCAGGACGTGCTGCTCTCCCCGATGGTCAACCTCATCCGCACCCCGTACGCGGGCCGCAACTTCGAGACGTTCAGCGAGGACCCGCTGCTCTCCGCCGACCTCGTGGCCGAGGAGATCAAGGGCATCCAGAGCGAGGGCCTCATCGCGACCGTCAAGCACTACGCGATGAACAACCAGGAGAAGGACCGCGACTCCATCGACGTACGGGTCGACGAGCAGACCCTCAACGAGGTCGAGCTGCGCGCCTTCGAGGCCGCCGTCGGCGCCGGCGCCCGCGCGGTCATGGGCGCCTACAACAAGGTCAACGGCACCTACGCCTGCGAGAGCAAGGAGCTCCTCACCGGCATCCTCCGCGACCGCTGGGGCTTCGAGGGCTGGGTGATGACCGACTGGCACGCGGCCCACAGCACGGTCGCCTCGCTCACCGCGGGCCTCGACATGGAGATGCCGAACGGCAAGTACTTCGGGGCGGCGCTCAAGACTGCCGTCCAGAACGGGAGCGTCTCCGAGGAGTACGTCGACCGGGCCGTACGCCGCATCCTCACCACCATGGACGACTTCGGGATGCTCGACGGCAGCGCCCCGCCCCGCCCGGCACGCAACCCCTCGGCGGGCGCGGCGGTCGCCCTGGAGGTCGCCAAGGCCGGCGCGACCCTCCTGCACAACAGGAACGGCACACTGCCCCTGACCGGCGAGGCCGCCCGCAGCATCGCCGTCGTCGGCCCCACCGGCTCGCTGCCCTTCGTCAGTGGCGGCGGCAGCGCCCACGTGATCCCCGACCACGCCGAGCGCCCGCTCGACGCCATCACGTCCCGCGCGGGACGAGGCGCCCAGGTGTCCTACGCGCTCGGCGAGGACCTCTTCGGCAAGCCCCTGCCCGAGGACGCGCTCGCGGAGGGCATCGATCCGGAGGGCCAGCGCGTCGCCGCCGGGAAGACCTGGACGTACAAGGGGACGCTCACCGTCGAGGACGCCGACGAGTGGACCTTCGTCATCCACTACTCCGGAACGCGGCCCAAGGTGCTCCTCGACGGAGTCGACCTCTTCCCGGTGGCGACCGGACTCGCGGAGCACTTCACGGGTGGTCTGGTGTCGGCCGCGCCTGACGGGCTCGCGGTGCGCCGCAGGACGCTCGATCTCGCCGCCGGGGAGCACCGGGTCGAGATCACCGCGAAGGGCGGCGCCCAGGGGCAGACGTTCCGGCTGCGCCACGCCACCGGTGCGACCCGCGCCCAGGACGTCGCCGAGGCCGTGGAGGCGGCCCGGGCCGCCGAGAGCGTCGTGCTCTTCGCGTACGAGGACGCCACCGAGAACCAGGACCGTACGACCCTCGCGCTCCCCGGCCACCAGGGGCGGCTGATCGAGGCGGTGACGGCGGTGAACCCCCGCACGACCGTCGTCCTCAACACCTCCTCCTCGACGTCGATGCCGTGGCTGGAACGCACCGCCGCCGTGCTGCAGATGTACTACCCGGGCCAGGAGGGCGCGGCAGCCACCGCAGCCGTCCTGTTCGGCGACTGCGACCCCGGCGGACGGCTCACCCAGACCTTCCCGGTGGACGACGCGCACCACCCGGTCGCGGGCGACACGCGCCGCTACCCGGGTGTGAACGGCGTCGAGGAGTACTCGGAGGGCGTCCACGTCGGCCACCGCTGGTACGACGCGGAGGACGTGCGGCCACTGTTCCCGTTCGGGCACGGACTCTCGTACACCTCCTTCGTGTACGAGGGCCTGGGCGTGGAGCGGACCGGGGACGGTCTTGAGGTGGTGTTCACCGTGCGGAACACGGGACGGCGGGACGGGGTCGACATCCCGCAGGTCTATGTGGGCGCCTCGCCGGACCTCCAAGTCGACCAGGCCGAAAGGGTGTTGGGCGGCTATCAGCGGCTCGCGCTGAAGGCGGGGGAGTCGCGCAAGGTCACCGTGCGCGTCGACGAGCGCACCCTCTCCTCGTGGGACGCCAAACGGCACGGCTGGGTCCTCGGCACCGGGCGGCGGACCGTGTGGGTGGGGGCCTCCGCGGGTGAACTGCGGCTCAGCGGGAGGGCGCAGGTGTGAGGCCGACGGGACTCCGTGCCGTCCAAGTGACCGGGTAGGCTGCCCGGCGTGCGCTCGCGGCCGAGCGCACGCCGGGCCCGGCCCGGCCCGCGGTGAATCGGGAGGAACCGGCGTTGCACGTCCAGGAGTGGCTAGAGACAGTGCCCGCGGTCAGCATCTATCTGCTGGTGGGCCTGGTCATCGGCCTGGAGAGCCTGGGCATTCCACTGCCGGGCGAGATCATCCTCGTCTCCGCGGCGCTGCTCGCCTCCCAGCACGGTGACATCAACCCCGTGATCCTCGGCGCCTGCGCCGTCGCCGGCGCGATCGTCGGTGACTCCATCGGCTACGCCATCGGCCGCAAGGGCGGACGCCCACTGCTGGCCTGGCTCGGCGCGAAGTTCCCCAGGCACTTCAGCGAGGGCCATATCGCCACCGCCGAGAAGTCCTTCGAGAAGTGGGGCATGTGGGCCGTGTTCTTCGGCCGCTTCGTCGCCCTGCTGCGGATCTTCGCGGGCCCGCTCGCGGGTGTGCTGCGCATGCCGTACTGGAAGTTCCTCACCGCCAACGTCCTGGGCGGCATCCTCTGGGCCGGCGGCACCACCGCGGTCATCTACTACGTCGGCGTGGTCGCCGAGTCCTGGCTCAAGCGCTTCTCCTGGCTCGGCCTGGTCCTGGCCCTCCTCATCGGCCTCACCTCGATGCTGGTCCTCAAGCGCAAGGCGAAGAAGGTCTCGGCGGAGCGCGAGGCCGAGCGGACGGCGGCCGAGCCGGTACCGGCGACCGACTAGGCGACGACCGAGGGGCTGCACCCGATGACGGGGCGCAGCCCCGTTCCAGGGGCGCGGGGAACTGCGCGACCAGCCACGGCCGGCCCGCAGCCCGCGACGAACCTCAGCCCCCGTGTGCTTCCCGGTGCCCCTTCGCGAGTTCCACATACAACGTCCCGTTCAGTGAAATCCCCTCCCGCTCCTCGGGCGTGAGCTCGCGCTTCACCTTGGCGGGCACACCGGCGACCAACGACCCCGGCGGCACCCGCATCCCCTGCGGTACCAGCGCCTGCGCGGCGACCAGTGAACCCGCCCCGATCACCGCCCCGTTGAGGATCGTCGCCCCCATCCCGACCAGACAGTCGTCCTCGACAGTGGCACCGTGCACCACGGCGTTGTGCCCGATGGACACCCGCTCCCCGACGGTGACGGGGAACCCGGGGTCGACATGCAGCGTGCAGTTGTCCTGCACGTTGCTGTCCGCGCCGATGACGATGGGCCCGCACTCGGCCCGCAGCACCGCCCCGTACCAGACGCTCGCGCCGGGGTGCAGCGTCACCTCGCCGAGCACCACGGACATCGGGGCGACGAACGCCTCCTGATCCACCTTCGGATCCTTGCCGCCCATGCCCGCGATCAGCGCCTCGTGCGTCATCGCCGTCTCCTCGTTCTCGTTGGTACCGGCACCGTAAGGGATGCGGCCACGCCACGGTGGGGCGAAGATCACAGGCGCCCGAGCTCATGGCCGGACGTCACGCTGAGTACGGTGAGCGGGTGCCCAAGCGCAAGAACACGTTCTCATCCCGGCGGCGCCGACTCGTCCAGCGCGCCGTCCACGCGGGCTGGTCCTGGGTGCAACGGACGGGCGCGGTGACCGCCGAGCGACCCGGGCGGCTGCACTTCGGGGCGATGGGAACAGGTACCAGGCTGGCCTTCCCGCAGGGCACCGTCTTCGGTGAGCCGTGGATCCATCTCGGCGCCCACTGCATCATCGCCGAACAGGTCACTCTGACCGCCGGGCTGATGCCCGACCTCGACCTCGGCCCGGACCCCATCCTCCGTATCGGGGACGGCGTCGTCCTCGGCCGCGGCAGCCACGTCATCGCCGACACGACGGTCACGATCGGCAGCGACTGCTACTTCGGGCCGTACGTGTACGTGACGTCCACCAACCACTCGTACGACGACCCCCACGAGCCCATCGGCAAGCAGTGGCCGCGGATGGAGCCGGTGGAGATCGGCCCGGGCTGCTGGATCGGCACGGGCGCGGTGATCCTGCCCGGCGCGCGGATCGGGCGGAACGTCGTGGTGGCGGCCGGCGCGGTCGTACGCGGTGTCGTCCCCGACCATGCGGTGGTGGCCGGGGCGCCGGCCAGGGTCGTACGCCGCTGGACCCCCGCCGACGGCTGGCAGCCGCCGCTGCGCACGCCCGCGCCGGTGCCGATCCCCGACGGGGTCACGCCGGAGCAGCTGCTCGCGCTGGCGGAGCTGGACGCGGAGAGCATCGCCGGTCTGCGGGCCGTCGAGGCCGCCCACGAGGACGTACGAGCCGAGTCCTGACCGGCCGGGCCCGAACGGGGGTGCTCCGGGCCCCTTCGCGGCTGGGGCCCGGTGGTCGCTCAGCCCGTCGCGAGCAGCACCGTGCCCACCAGCGCCAGGCCCGCCCCCGCCGCCTGGATCACGCGCAGCCGCTCGCTGAGGAAGCCGCGCGCGGCGAGGGCCGTCACCACCGGGCAGAGCGAGGCGAGGACGGCGGCCACGGTGACCGGGCCGCGCTGGGCGGCCAGTGAGTACGTGCCGTTGGCGGCCACGTCCGCGAGTCCGACGAACGCCAGGGCCGGGAGGGACCCCCACGCGATGTTCAGGCGTGCCACGCTGCCGCGCCGGACGGCGACGTACAGGGCCGTGCCTCCCGTGACCACGTTCGTGACGCGCTGCACGAACAGGGCGAGGAAGAGGCCGGTGAGCGTGGACGACGCCTCGGCGATCAGGGCCATCACCGCACCGAACCCGAACGCGGCGACCAGCGTGAGCAGTACGGCCTGCCGCTGCACGGGGGCGCCCCTGAAATGCGGCCCGCCCGCGAGCACGACCCCGACCACGGCGACCGCGATACCCGCGAACTGGACCAGGCCGGGGCGCTCGCCGAGTACGAGGCCCACCGCCACGGGGACGGCGATGCTGAGCGAGGCGAGCGGCGAGACGACGCCCATCGGGCCGAGGGCGAGCGCCTTGTAGAAGGCCAGCATCCCGACGGGTCCGACTAGTCCCGCCGCCACCGCGAACCACAGCTGCGGACTCGCCTCGCTCCAGGCGCCGGTGACGAGGACGATCGCGCCGAGCACGACGGCGGCGATCGACTGCGAGACGACCACGACCGTCAGCGCGGGCGTACGTCGTGCCAGCAGCCCTCCGCCGAAGTCGGCCAGCCCCCACAGGAGGCTTGTGGCCAGGGCGAACAGCGCTGTCATGGATGCCTCGCAGTACAGTTCGATGAACGATTCGGTGCACCACACCGTAGTTCAGTTCATTGAACTCTGTCATCCAGAATATTGAACGAGCCTCATGGGGGCCGAGCCTCATGAGGACCACGAGAACAATTGGACGGAAAGTGTCGGACCTCGACCTCCTGACCCAGTCCCTGGCGCGCAGTGTCAAGCGCTGGCGCACCGAGCGCGGCTTCACCCTGGACACGCTCGCCGCCCGCGCCGGGGTCAGCCGCGGCATGCTCATCCAGATCGAGCAGGCCCGTACCAACCCCAGCCTGGGCACGGTCGTCAAGATCGGTGACGCGCTCGGCATCAGCATCACCACGCTGCTCGACTACGAGCAGGGCCCGAAGGTCCGGATCGTCCCGGCCGACCAGGCCGTGCGGCTCTGGCACACCGACGCGGGCAGCTACAACCGGCTCCTCGCGGGCACCGAGGCCCCCGGCCCGCTGGAGATGTGGGACTGGCTGCTGATGCCGGGCGAGGGCAGCCCCTCCGACCCGCACCCCACGGGCACGGTCGAGCTCCTCCACGTCACGAAGGGCGAGCTGACGCTCACCGTCGACGGTGAGGAGTACCGGGTCCCCGCGGGCGCGAGCGTCTCCTTCGAGGCCAACACCCCTCACACGTACGCCAATTCAGGCGAAGAACCGCTGGAGATGGTCATGGCCGTGTCCGTCCCGGGCGTGCACTGAGACCCTCGTCCGGCGCCGTACGCACGGCTGTTAGCGTGCCGTCATGCGCGCACCCATCGGACAGTTCGACGACGCCACCCCCGCTCCCGACTGCCTCGACACACTGACCCGCCCGGTCGCCGACGCCGTACGCCAGTGGCGCGGCAGCGTCCCCGCCGACCAGATCGTGTACGTCGACACCGAGCCGGAGTGGGCCGATACGGCCACCTTCGTCGAGCACTACGGCCAGGACCTCCTCGACCGGTCGGCCAACTGCGTGGTCGTCGCGGGCAAGCGAGGCGGGGAGAGCACGCTCGCCGCGTGCGTCGTACTCTCCACCACCCGCGTCGACGTGAACGGCGCCGTGCGCCGCCAACTCGGCGCGCGCAAGGCCTCGTTCGCGTCGATGGACATGGCGACCGGCGAGACAGGCATGGAGTATGGCGGCATCACGCCGATCGGGCTCCCCGCCGACTGGCCGGTGCTGGTGGACCCGGCGGTGGTCGACCTCCCGTACGTGCTGGTCGGCAGCGGTCGCCGGCGGGGGAAGCTGCTCGTTCCGGGCAAGGTGTTCGCGGAGCTGCCGAACGCCGTGGTGCTGGAGGGACTTGGGGTCGCCTGACCCTTTCCGTTTCCGTCTCCGTCAGGCGGCCGTGTGGTGGGCCAGGGCGAGGTGGGGGTCCGTCTCGCCCGGCGCGGGTGACGGATCCGCGTGGACCAGGGCCGCGGTGAGCCCCGGGACCGCGTGCAGCAGGGCGTGCTCGGCCTCGACCGCGATGCCGTGGGCCTGCCGGACGCTCGCCTCGCCGTCGACGACCACCGCCACCTCGGCCCGCAGCCGGTGGCCGATCCAGCGCAGCCGCAGCTCACCCACCGCCTGCACGCCCGGCACCTCGCGCAGCGCCCGCTCGGCCGTGTCGACGAGCTCCGGGTCGATCGCGTCCATGACCCGGCGGAAGACCTCGCGTGCGGCGTCGCGCAGCACCAGCAGCAGGGCGACCGTGATGGCCAACCCGACCACCGGGTCGGCGAGTTGCCAGCCGAGCGCGGCGCCGCCCGCGCCGAGGAGCACGGCGAGCGAGGTGAATCCGTCGGTGCGCGCGTGCAGTCCGTCCGCGACGAGCGCGGCCGAGCCGATCTCGCGGCCGACGCGGATGCGATAGCGGGCCACCCACTCGTTGCCCGCGAAGCCGATGACGGCCGCCGCGGCGACGATCGGGATGTGCTCGACCGGGCGCGGCGCGAACAGCCGGTCGATGGCGGTCCAGCCCGCGAAGACCGCGGACGCGGCGATCGTCAGCACGATCGCGAGTCCCGCCAGGTCCTCCGCCCGGCCGTAGCCGTACGTGAACCGGCGCGTCGCCGCCCTCCTGCCCAGCACGAAGGCGATGCCGAGCGGTACGGCGGTGAGCGCGTCCGCCGCGTTGTGCACGGTGTCGCCGAGCAGCGCGACCGAACCGGAGACCGCGACGACCGCCGCCTGCGCCACCGCGGTCACGCCGAGGACGGCCAGCGAGATCCAGAGGGTGCGGATGCCTCGGGCCGAGGATTCGAGGGCCGGGTCGACCTTGTCGGTGCTCGCGTGGGAGTGGGGCTTGAGGAGGTGGGCGACGCGGTGGGTGAGACGGTGACGGAGGTCGCGGCGGAGGCCTTGGCGGGCGTGGGGCGGGTGCCCTGCGCCCTGCCCGTGGCCGGGGGCGCTGCGGTCCTGCCCGTGCCCATGCCCGTGGTGGTGGTGCTCGTGCCCGTGCTCGTCCTGGTGGCTGTGCCCGTGGTGCCCGGCGCTCACATGGGTCCCCTTTCCGGTTTCAGTTCCGGTTTCCGGCGTGCTCGGTTCTCCGGTGTGCTCGGTGGACTCGGCGAGGCCCACGGAGCCATTATGTGCGTATGAGCGCACGCTTGCACCTATCACCTGCGAACGATGAGCATCCGCGAACACCCGGCGAGGAACAGTTCGCCCTCGCCGCGGAGGTTCTCGCCCTTCTGGGGGACCGCACCCGGCTCGTCCTGCTGCACGCCCTGGCCGAGGACGAGGCCGACGTGACGACGCTCACGGAGCGCTGCGGAGCGGCCCGTCCGGCCGTCAGCCAGCATCTGGCGCGGCTGCGGCTCGCAGGGCTCGTCAACACACGCAAGGAGGGCCGCCGGGTGATCTACTCCCTGCGCGACGGCCACCTGCGCCGGGTCGTGGACGAGGCCCTCAACCTGGCCGATCACCGGCTCAGCGACCGGCCGACGCACGACTGAGGCGGCCTGTTTCGGGCGGGGCCCTCGGGTACTCGGGGCGTGAGCCGGAAACCGCCTCCGGGCGCGGGACGCCGATGCGGGTGATGCTGGAGGTGACGGAACCACGGCCCCGAGGTGCTTCCGACGCTGCCGGACGTCCGCGTACGCCGGTCGGCCCGATCCAGGACGGTACTGCCATGAACCGCGACGCAACACGCGACGCAACACCCCGAAGCGACGTCATCTCCAGCCACGCGGTGGTCGGCGCCCCGTGCTGGGTCAGCCTGACGGCGCGCGACCAGCAGGCCGCGGAGGACTTCTACCGGGCGGTGCTCGGCTGGCGCTTCCGGGAGGCCAGTCTGATGGACCGGTTCCGGATCGCGTACGCGGACGGGGTGCCCGTCGCGGGCATCGCCGCCGTGGCCTCCATGTGGCAGATGGCCGTCGCCTGGACCCCGTACTTCGCCGTGGACAGCGCGGACGAGGCCGTCGCCCGCGCCCAGGAGCGCGGCGGTACGACGGCGGTCGGGCCCATCGGCTTCCCGCCGGGCCGCGCCGCGGTGCTGGCCGACCGCGACGGCGCCGTCTTCGGCATCTGGGAAGGCCGGCTCGTCGCCGGCTGGGAGACCTGGCGCCGGGCTGCCCCGGCCTTCCTGCGACTGCACACGCGGAACGCCTTCGACGCCGCGATGTTCTACGGGGAGGTGCTGGAGTGGGCGACCTCGGAGCCCGGCCGCATCGAGGTCCACTACGACGGCGACGAGGTCGTGCTGCGCAGTGACGGTGACGTGGTGGCCCGTATCCACTCCGGTGCGGTGGAGGCGGCGCCCGATCCCACGGTCCGGCCGCACTGGCAGGTGCACTTCGCGGTCGACGACGTCGACGCGTGCGTGCGCGCGGCGCTGGCCCACGGGGGCACGGTCCAGGAGGGCGCGTCCTCGCAGGAGGCGGTGCTGCGGGACCCCGACGGCGCGCAGTTCACGGTCGCGTCGCGGAAGGAACAGTAGGGCCGTGCCTGGCGGAGTCGCACCGCCCGAACGATGGGATCGCGCCACCAGAATGCATGCCTCCGGCTGAAAAAAGCCCATCGATGTCCGGAATTAATGAACATGGCATGCAGTTCACTGCGAATCGATCGAAAACGCTTGCCCCCGCCTGTCACGGCGCGTACATCTGTCCCCCGCAACACTTGTTTTTCGGGGGGATGTTGGCATATGCAAGGAACTGTCGACGGATTCAGCTATGGGATGGTCACGCCGCTGGCGGCCTACGTCATGGCATGCCTGGGAGCGGCCCTGGGGCTGCGCTGCATCACCCGGTCTCTGCGCAACGAACAGTCGTGGAAGCCGGGCTGGCTGGCTCTCGGAGCGGCATCGATCGGAAGCGGAATATGGACGATGCATTTCATCGCCATGATCGGATTCCAGGTCGAGGAAAGCCAAATTCGCTATGACGTCGGCCTGACGATTCTCAGCCTCGCCGTGGCGATTGTCGTCGTCGGCCTGGGCGTCTTCGCCGTCGGCTACCGCGGTGCCAACACGGCGACCCTCCTGATGGCGGGCACCTTCACGGGCATCGGGGTCGCCGCCATGCACTACATAGGCATGGCCGCCATCCGTGTGAACGGCAGCCTGCAGTACGACGTCCCCACCGTGGCCCTCTCCATCGTGATCGCCATCGTCGCCGCCACCGCCGCTCTCTGGGCCGCGGTCGCGATCCGCGGCTTCATGACCAGCCTGGCGGCCAGCCTCGTCATGGGTGTCGCCGTCTCCGGCATGCACTACACGGGCATGGCGGCCGTCAGCGTGCACCTCCACGACGCGACCGGCTCGCCCGGCGTCGGCGGCTCCGCCTACTCGCTCCTGCTCCCCATGCTCCTCGGCCCGGCCCTCTTCCTGCTGCTCGCGGGAGTGGTGGTGATGTTCGACCCGATGCTGGTCCTCGGGGACGGCGACTGGCGGCGCCCTGTCACCGGCCGACGTGCGCCCGCGTCACAGGTGAGCTGGGCCGAGGAGTCCGGCTCCCTCTTCGAGGCACCGTCCGACGCGAGTCGACGCGCGTACGGGCAGGGGGCACCGGCGCCGCGCAACTGGTGAGCGAGCGCCGGCTCCGCGGCCCGGCGCGGGATCTCGATCGCCGGGCAGCGGGCCGTTCTTCCCCGCCGGACCGCTTCAGCGGGGTCGTCGGTCGGCTTCAGCGGGGTAGCCGGTCGACTTCAGCGGATTCGTCGGTCCGCTTCAGCGAGTGAGCGAGTAGTGGTCACGCCGGGTCGATGCGGGAGACGCTGCCACCGATGCCGAGCACGTACAGTTCGCCGTCGCCGCCCTGCACGAACGAGATGACCTCCCCGCCGTTGACGCCGAGGTCGCTCTCGCCGGTCACCTTCCCGTTCTTCATCCGCAGGGTGCGCAGGGTGCCGTCGCAGTAGTCGCTGAACACGTACTGCCCCTTGAGATCCGGGATCGCCCTGCCGCGGTAGACGTATCCGCCGGTCACCGCGCAGCCCAGCCCGGTGCGGTCGTACTCGTGGACCGGCGGTACGTGGTTCGCGGGTTCCGTGCCGCCCCGGAAGGGATGGGTGCCCTCCATCTGGGACCAACCGTAGTTCTCGCCGCCCCTGCTCTTCGCCGGGGCCCAGTCGATCTCCTCCCAGTCGTTCTGGCCGACGTCGGCGATCAGCAGGTCGCCGGTGCGCGCGTCGAAGGAGAACCGCCACGGGTTGCGCAGCCCGTACGCCCAGATCTCGTCCTTCGCGTTCGGGTCGTCGACGAAGGGGTTGTCCCGCGGGATCGCGTACGGCTTGCCGCCCTGCGGGTCGATCCGCAGCATCTTGCCGAGCAGCGTGTCGAGGTTCTGTCCGTTGCCGTGCGGGTCGCCGCCCGAGCCGCCGTCGCCGAGCGCGATGTAGAGGTAGCCGTCGGGGCCGAACCTGATGTCACCGCCGTTGTGGTTCGAGTAGGGCTGCGGCTGGGTGATGACGGTGCGCCGGGTGTTCGGCCGGATCTTGCCGTGCCGCACGGCGAACTCGTCGACGGTGCTGGTGCCCTCGAGGTTCGTGTACGAGATGTAGAAGTGCGCGAACTTCTTGTCGAACGCGATGCCCAGCAGGCCGCGTTCCCCGTCGGTGGTGGTCTCGTCGGAAATGTCGAGGACGGGCTCGCCGAGCCCCTTGTCGTCCAGGACCCGTACCGTGCCCGCGCGTTCGGCGATCCAGACCGTGCCACCGGGCCCGGCGGCACCGGCGATCGGGTTCTGGGCTCTGGCCACTTCCTTGAGCGCGACCTTCGCCGCCTGGCGTGGGGCGGCGGGCTCGTCGGCGGACGCCGTGGTCAGGGCGAGGGATGCGACGAGGCAGATGGTGCCGATGAACGCCGTGCTTCGGGTGCGAACTTTCACCGTGACCCTCCAGAAGGCGGGGAATGGGGAAGTCACCCGGCTGCCTGGGGCAGGGTTGTGTGGGTGTCGCCCGAGCCAGCACGCAACCTGGGTGGGGGGATTGTGTGCCGCTGGCCACGCATGAGGATACTGGGGCAGGGCGGTTTGGCCTAGACCAATAACCTGCCCAACTGCCCCTGTTCCGCTATGGGTTCACATCCCGCTCTGCTGTGGGTCACATCCCGCACTCACCGGCATCCACCGAACTCACAGGCATCCACCGACGTGTCGCGTCAGCCCAGGCGCGGGATCTCGATCGCAGGGCAGCGGTCCATGACCATGTCGAGGCCGGCCGCGCGGGTGCGGTCGTAGGCGGCCTCGTCGATGACGCCCAGCTGGAACCAGACCGCCTTGGCACCGATGGCGACCGCCTCGTCGGCGACGGAACCGGCGAGGTCGCTGTTGACGAACACGTCGACGACATCGACGTCGAAGGGGATGTCCTCCAGCGAGGCGTACCCCTTCTCGCCGTGGACCGTCTCGGCCTTCGGGTGGACCGGGACTATGCGCTTGCCGTAGCGCTGGAGGACGCCCGCCACGCCGTACGCGGCACGCCGCTCGTTCGACGACAGGCCGACGATCGCCCAGGTGTCGCCGGACTCGCTGAGGATCTTGCGGATCGTTGCCGGGTCGCCGTACACGGTCGGCCTCCTTGGGATGTGTACGCCGGATGCGTACGAGAGCTGCTGCGCGCGACAACAGTGAGCGCGGCGCGGTGATTCCCCCCCGTCCGCGACCGGGCTCGCGCCGGGGCCGCGCCCTCAGCGGGATGGCCCCGGGGTGATGGCCTCAGCGTGAGGCGGAGGCGGCCACCAGCAGTTCCACGTTGCGGTCGCCGGGACCGCCCGCCCAGACCTCGTGGACGCCGGCCTTCATGCCCGTGGCCAGGTCGGGGGCGTTGTACGACAGCTCCCGGTACAGGGAGGCCAGGCCCACCGCCGACAGGTCGGTGAAGTCCGGGTCGGTGCGGTGCGGGGCGGCGGACTCGACGAGGGTGGTGAACAGGGAGACCGTGCCGTCCCCGTTGTCGGCCAGTTCGATCACGCGGGCGTGGTGCGGATAGTCCAGGTGGGAGGCGGTGTTGACCTCCCAGAAGGACCGGGCGGGCGTGGCGTGGGCGTGGGGCGTGATCCGGTTGACATGGCTGTGGCCGTTGATCCAGGCCACCACGTTCGGGAACCGGTGGAGCAGGGCGAGGACCTCCGCACCGTCGTGCCGCGGCTCCTCCGTGCGGGCGGCGTCGGGGCGGCGGGTCATGCTCGGACTGTGGTGGTGGCTGAAGACCAGGACGTGGGCGTCGTCGGCCCCGGCGTTGCGTACGGGGCGGCCGTCGGCGTCGTAGGACCGGGAGCTGTGCGCGGCCAGCGTCCGCTCCAGCCAGCGGAGCTGATCGGTGCCCAGCGAGCCCTCGTAGTGGCCGCTTCGGTACGTCGTGTCGAGGCTGATGCCGATGACGTTCTCGGCGATCCGGAACGTGTAGTACATCCGGTCGCCGTCCAGGTTGTTCTCCGTGTAGCCGTGGCCGACCGGGCCCGCTCCGGCGTGGGCGGGGTCGAGGTGCGCGGCCAGGTACTCGTGCGGGGTGAACAGCCGGCGCCGTTCGTCGGCCGTCACCGTCCGCGCCGAGGTGGCGTGCCGCTTGAGGATCGCCGAGAGCACCTCGCTCTTGGGGTCGTCGCCGGAGTTCAGCGCCTTCGCGTAGGCCGCCGCGTCTGTGGCCGGGACCGACAGCAGCTTGCGGGAGCCCACGGCGAAGTCGCCCAGCGCGGGTGACAGACAGCCGCCGGGGATGTCGTCGTGGTTGCCGACCGTGGAGTACCAGGGGATGTCGAGCCCCGGGCTGGTCACGGGCCGTATCGCCGCGTCGAGGAAGCCGGGTATGCGGGGCAGCCCGCGTCGCTTGTCCAGGTCGCGCAGGGCCCCGTCGTCCGGGTGCCAGTAGAGGGGCAGACCGGAGTTCTGGACGCCTTCGTACGCCGACGGATCCCCGCTGTTGGGGGTGATCCTGCCGCCGCTCATCAGTGTGAGGAACCAGTCCAGTTCGATCGCGGAGTTGTTGTCGATGTTGTCGCCCGTCGTCATCACGAACGAGGGCGCGAGGTCGGTGTGCGGTCCCTGGCCGAGCGCGTTCACCTGCTCCACGAGCGCCACCGCCCCCGCCACCGTCAGCGCCTCCTGGGCCCGCCACGCGGCGGGCCTGCGCGACCGCAGGAACTCGGTGCGCAGCGGGTTCTGCACGTCCGTGAGGTGCAGGTCGGTGAACTGCACGAAGCAGGCGAGCGGGGTGCGCCGGTCCTGGCGGCCGGTGGCGGCGGGCGCGAGATCCCCGCGTACGACCATGGGCCAGCCGGGGCCCGATACGAGCCGTCGGTAGGTGTCGGGGTGCGCGTGGCCGGCGAGGCGGGCCGTCGTGTCCAGGGTGGTCGCCGCGTACGGGGCCGCGCGTCGCGGCGCCTGGCGTGCCGGTCGTCGGGTGGCGAGGGGCGGCTGAGGGGCGGCGCTCTCCGCGGCGGGCTGCACGGTCGGGGTCGGGTGCTGCCGCGGGAAGACGGCGGCTGCTCCTCCGGCCGCTCCCACCGCGACGGCGCCGGACGCGAGCAGAAAGCGACGACGGTTGATTGCGGATGCGGTCCCCGCCATTTCGGTCCCGGTCATGGGGCGGCCCTCCGGTGCCTCCTGGAGATTGACTGAGCGGAACCACTCATTCAGGCCGTGGGGGCAGCGGCGTGGGCAGGGGTGTGGCGTAGCCGTGAACACGGCCGGAACAGGTGGAGCGGCCGATGGGGCCCGTCCTGCCGGTCCGTTCGCCGCGTCCGTCGGCAGGGCCGTACGCCGGTCCGTCCCCGGCCTCTCCGCAGGTCCGCCCGCAGGTCCGCGACACCCGCCGTGATAGCTTGCCGAGGCCAGTCGAACCCATGTACGTGGGTCAGGGAATCCGGTGGGAATCCGGAGCTGACGCGCAGCGGTGAGGGTGACGGGCGGGGCATCGGCCACTGGACCGACATGACGGTCCGGGAAGGCGCCTCGTCCGGGTGACCCCGAGTCCGAAGACCTGCTGGCGGCCTCCGCGGTCACGCGCCGACGGGGGAGCACCGTACGACCGGGCTCCGCGTTCGAGCCCTCGACGACTGAGGAACTCCCGTGCCCGTCGCACGTCTTGCCCGTCCCGCTGCCCTCGCCCTGTCCGGGGTTCTCCTGCTGACCGGCTGCGGTTCGGGAGACACGTCGTCGGACACGGACTCCGGGAACTCCGGGGCCGCCGTCACCCTCGACAACTGTGGACAGACCGTACGCGTCGAGTCCCCGCCGAAGCGGGCCGTCTCCCTCAACCAGGGCACCACCGAGATCATGCTCTCGCTAGGCCTCGCCGACCGCATGGCCGGCACCGCGACCTGGACCGACCCGGTGATGAAGGGCCTGGAGAAGGCGAACGCGAAGGTGAAGCGGATCGCCGACAACAACCCCTCCTTCGAACGGGTCCTGGACGCCGACCCGGACTTCGTCGCCGCCTCGTTCGTCTCGACGCTCGGCAAGGGCGGCGTGGCCACCCGGGAGCAGTTCGAGAAGCTCGGCGTGCCCGCCTACGTCTCGCCCTCCGACTGCGTCGGCAAGGACAACGCCTCGGGCGGCGACGGCGCGCGGACGAAGGCACTCGGCATGGACGCCATCTACGGCGAAGTACGCGACCTGGCCGAGGTGTTCGGCGTCGAGCAGCGGGGCGAGCGACTCGTCGCCGACCTCAAGCAGCGTACGAAGAAGGCCACTTCGGGGATCGACGCCTCCGACATCACCCTCCTCTACTGGTTCGCCAACTCCGACTCGCCCTACATGGCGGGCTGTTGCGGCGCGCCCGGCGTCATCACCCGGACCCTCGGCGCGAAGAACGTCTTCGACGACACGCACGAGGAGTGGCCCCAGATCAACTGGGAGACCGTCGCCGACCGCGACCCCGACGTGCTCGTCATCGGCGACCTCACGCGCAAGTCGCAGACCGCCGAGTCCGCGAGGAAGAAGATCGAGTTCCTGGAGTCCGACCCGGTCACCAAGAACATGACCGCCGTGAAGAAGAAGCGGTACGTCCTGCTCAGCGGGCAGGCGATGAACCCGACCATCCGCACGGTCGAGGGCGTCGAGCAAGTCGCCTCCGCCCTGCGGGAGTTCGGGCTCGCCGGGTGACACGGCCGCGCCTGGGACTGCTCATCACCGCGGGTGTCGCCCTGCTCCTCCTGTCCGTCGCCGTCGCCATCACCATCGGTCCTGCGGACATCCGGGTCGGTGACGTCTGGTCCGTGGTCGCGTCCCATCTCGGCTGGGGCAGCTCGGAGTTGACCCCGATCCGGGAGGGGATCGTCTGGGAGCTGCGCCTGCCGCGTACGCTCCTGGCGGCCGTGTGCGGGGCCGGACTCGCCGTGTGCGGTGCGGTGATGCAGTCCCTGCTGCGCAACCCGCTCGCCGACCCGTTCGTCCTCGGGGTGTCCTCCGGCGCCTCGACCGGCGCGGTGATCGTGGTCGTCCTCGGCGTCGGCGGGGGCCTCCTCTCGGTCTCCGCGGGCGCGTTCCTCGGCGCTGTGCTGTCGTTCGGGCTCGTCCTGCTGCTCAGTCACACACTGGGCGGGGCGACGGACCGGGTGGTGCTGAGCGGGGTCGCCGCGATGCAGCTCTTCTCCGCGCTCACCTCCTTCGTGGTGATGACCTCCGCCGACGCCGAGACCACCCGCGGGGTGCTTTTCTGGCTGCTCGGTTCACTGAGCGGGGTCGGCTGGACCGACGTCTGGGTGTGCTTCGCGGTGCTCGCGGTCACGCTGCTGGTGTGCCTCGGGTACGCGCGGACGCTCGACGCGTTCGCCTTCGGCCAGGACGCCGCCGCGACGCTCGGGGTCTCCGTGGCCCGTACGCGACTGGTGCTGCTGTGCGCCACGGCGCTGCTGACCGCCGCGCTCGTCAGCTCGGCGGGCGCGATCGGCTTCGTCGGTCTCGTACTCCCGCATGCGGCAAGGGCGTTGGTGGGGTCCGGGCACGCCCGGCTGCTCCCCGTCACGGCCCTCGCCGGAGCGGTGTTCCTGGTGTGGGTGGACACACTGGCCCGTACCGTCCTCGACCCCCAGGAGGTGCCCGTGGGCGTGGTGACCTCGCTGATCGGCGTACCGGTGTTCGTGCTGGTGCTGTACCGGACGCGGAGGGCGTGATGACGGCGGAGGACATCAAGCACACCGCCGAGTACAAGCGGGCGGCACCGGGAACCGAGCGCGCGCAGGCGGCACCCGGAGAGGGCCTCCGCGCGCACCGCGTCTCGCGCACCGCCGACGGTCGCGTCATTCTCGACGGCGTCAGCATCACCCCGGCCCCCGGCACCACCGTCGGACTGCTCGGCCCGAACGGCTCCGGCAAGTCCACCCTTCTGCGCCTGCTCGCCGGTGTCCTCGCCCCGGCTTCTGGTGTCGTGACCCTCGACGGCAGCCCTCTCGCCGAACTGGGCCGCCGCGACATCGCCCGTCGGGTCGCCGTGGTCGAGCAACAGGCAGACACTCAGGTCGAGTTGAGCGTGCTGGACGTCGTACGGCTCGGCCGCACACCCCATCGGCGCGCCTGGACCCCAGCGTCCGAGGCGGACGAACGGGCCGTACGCGACGCGCTGGACCGCACCGGCCTGACCGGACTCGCCCGCCAGTCCTGGCACACCCTCTCCGGCGGTGAGCGTCAGCGCGTGCAGATCGCCCGCGCGCTCGCCCAGGAACCCCGCGAACTGCTCCTCGACGAACCGACCAACCACCTGGACATCCAGCACCAGCTCGACCTGCTGACCCTCGTCACCTCGCTGCCGGTCACCAGCGTCGTCGCCCTGCACGACCTCAACCTCGCGGCGATGTACTGCGACCAGCTGGTCGTCCTGCGCGAGGGGCACGTCGTGGCCTGCGGCAGTCCGGGCGACATCCTCACGGAAGGGCTCATCGCCGAGGTGTACGGGGTCCGGGCCGCCGTCACCCGGGAGGGCCCCGACGACCGGCCGCACGTGCGCTTCCTGGGCACCGTGGATTGACCGGAGCATCGGCGAATCGTCCTTGCCGCACCGGTGATTCGCGAACACGTGTCCGGAAATGACGTCAGCCTCCCTGCGCCGGACCCCGCACCCGCCTACGCTCACCCCGTGCTGCGTATCACCGACGCCCGAACCGGCGAGCCCACCGACGCCACCCCCGCCCGCAGGGGCCTGACCCGCGTCGAGGCGCATGTGCCGCGCCCCGACACCACCGGCCTGCGCGTGCTCCTGGTCGCCGACGTCCTCGTACGCGCCCTGGAGATCAGCGGGACGCCCGTCTGGACCGTACTGACCGGAACCGAGGGGCGTGCGGAACTCCGGGCCCGGGCCACGGCGCTCGGCATCCGGCCGTTCGAGGACGAGCGGGACAGCGGATCGGGTCTCGGAGAGGCCCAGGTACTGCGTGTGTGCGCTCCGGAGGCCGGGTCGGCGGACGGTGGTGCGGCCGGGCGCGACGGGGCCGGGCGCGACGAGACGGCGAACGGCCTGCGGGTCGAGGTCGCCCCGGCCGACGCCGACAGCGGAGTGGCGGACGACGACGAGCGGGCCTCGGCCCTCCGCTTCGCCCTGCTCGCGATCCCCCGCCGCGAGCCCCTCCGGCTCGACGAGGCGGCCCTCACGGACGCCGAGGACACCCTGCGGCGCTGGCGCGGAGCCGTCGCCACCTGGGCGACCCGGCCGTCCGGCCCCATCCCCGACCCTGTACGCCAACAGCTGCGCGCCGCCTGGGAGGACGACCTGGACGTGCCCGCCGTACTCGCCGTGCTGCGCAAGGTGGAGACGTCGGGGACCGTCCCGGACGGCGCCCGCTTCGAGACGTACGCCTACGCGGACCGGCTCCTCGGGCTCGAACTCACCCGTGACATCGGCCGCGAGACCCCCTCGTGATCGCGCGCGCCGGAGCGGGCCCGCTGCGCCGTCTGGTCGTCCTGCGGCACGCCAAGTCGGCCTGGCCGGACGGCGTTCCCGACCACGACCGGCCGCTCGCCCCGCGCGGGCGCCGTGACGCCCCGGCCGCCGGACGCGTGCTGGCCGACATCGACTGCCTGCCCGACCTGGCGCTCTGTTCCACCGCCGCACGCGCCCGGCAGACCTGGGAGCTGACCGCCGCGCAGTGGGGCACGCCGCCTCCCGTACGCCACGATCCGCGGCTGTACGGGGCCGACGTTCCCGAGCTGCTCGAAGCGGTGCGCGAAGTGTCCGCGCACATCAAGACGTTGCTGCTGGTCGGGCACAACCCCGGTCTGGAGGAGCTGGTGCTCACCCTGGCCGGCGACAGCCTCGACGACGCGCTGGACGACGTACGGACGAAGTTCCCCACGTCGGCGATCGCGGTCCTCGTCCGGCACGGCGACGACTGGGGCTCCCTCGGCCCCGGCACGGCACTGCTCACCGACATGATCGTGCCGCGCGGACGGAAGCCGGAGTAGGGGCAGGAGCCCGGGTCGGGGCGGTAGGGGAGGCGATCCCCGCCCGAGTGCAGCGCATACGCTGGCCCGATGCAGGACGAGTACCGCACGGTGGCCCGCGCAGGCGTGCACGAGACCGAGGTCAACCGCTCACGCTTCCTCTGCGCCCTGGCGCCGGCGGCCACCGAGCAGGAGGCCCAGGCCTTCCTCGCCGCCGTCCGCAAGGAGCACGCCGACGCGACGCACAACTGCTTCGCGTACGTCATCGGCGCCGACGCCTCCGTCCAGAAGGCGAGCGACGACGGGGAACCGGGCGGTACGGCGGGCGTCCCGATGCTCCAGATGCTGCTCCGGCGCGACATGCGGTACGTCGTCGCGGTCGTCACCCGCTACTACGGAGGCGTCAAACTCGGCGCGGGCGGGCTCATCCGGGCCTACGGCGGCGCGGTCGGCGAGGCCCTGGACACCCTCGGCACGATCACACGTAAACGCTTTCGTCTGGTGACGGTGACGGTCGACCACCAGCGGGCGGGCAAGGTGGAGAACGACCTGCGGTCGACCGGCCGTGAGGTGCGCGACGTGCGCTACGGAGAGGCCGTCACCATCGAGATCGGGCTGCCGGACGCCGATGTGGAGGCTTTCCGGGGGTGGTTGGCCGACGTCACGGCCGGAACAGCCGGCTTCGAACTGGGCGGAGAGGCGTACGGGGACGCATAGGGCCCAGCGCATGGCCGCCCGGCCGGACCGGGGCTTTCGAACCTGCCGGGGGCCTCTAAAATGAGCCGACGGCACGACCACCGCGGCGTCACAACTTCCCTGCAGCGAGCGGTAGTTCGGGCGGGCGTTCGGCCAAGTCCGCAGGCACTTCACGAACATCAGGCGTTTCAACACAATAAGGAGCAGCGGCCCTCATGCCACAACAGAACTCGGCGTCGCCGGACGCGGGGGCCGAACGGCTGGTCGCCGGTCGCTACCGCTTGCTGTCCGTTCTCGGCGAGGGCGGTATGGGCACCGTGTGGCGTGCCCGCGACGAGGTGCTGCACCGCGAGGTCGCCGTCAAGGAAGTACGCGCTCCCGTCGGACTGGCCGCGGCGCAGATCGAGCGGATGTACACCCGCCTGGAGCGGGAGGCCTGGGCGGCGGCACGCATCAGCGCTCGCGGTGTGGTGACCGTCCACGACGTCGCCACCGACGACGACCGACCCTGGATCGTCATGGAGCTCGTCCGCGGCCGGTCGCTGGCCGACGCGATCGGCGCCGAGGGCGCGCTCACGCCGCGGGAGGCCGCGCGTATAGGCACCGAGGTGCTGGCCGCGCTGCGTGCGGCGCACGGCGCCGGCGTGCTGCACCGCGATGTGAAGCCCGCGAACGTCCTGCTCGCGGACGACGGCAGGGTGATCCTCACCGACTTCGGCATCGCCACCGTGGAGGGGGACACCGCGCTGACGATGACCGGTGAGCTCGTCGGCTCCCCCGAGTACCTGGCGCCGGAGCGGGCCCTGGGCCGCAACCCCGGCCCCGCGTCGGACCTGTGGTCTCTCGGCGCGTTGCTCTACACGGCCGTCCAGGGCCGTTCGCCCTTCCGTCGCACCAGCCCGCTGAGCACCCTGCGTGCCATCGTCGATGACGAGTTGCCCCCGCCTCATCGGGCCGGACCCCTCGTGTCCGCCATCGAGGGCCTGATGCGCAAGGACCCCGACGAGCGGATGTCGGCCGTAGAGGCCGAGCGGGAGCTGCGCCTGGCCGGTGCCGACGGCACCTCGGGCGCCGACACGGCCACGCCGTCCGCCCCGCTGCCCGCGGCGGACACCGATGAGCTGCCCACGGCCGAGTCCCAGCTCGGGGAGACGGCACATACGACCACGGCCACTGCTACGACCGCTGCTACGGCCACGGCTGGGGTGCCGGTCGTCTCGGGGTCCTCGCCCGTCCCGGGAAACGCCACGGCCGCCACGGACCCTACGGCCGCCACAGCCGCCACGGACCCCAGGGATGTGACGGCGACAGTCGACGTTCCCGCAGCAACGGAACCCGCGGCTTCCGGGGCGTCGGCGAACACCGCCCCCGCCGCACCCGAAGCAGGGCCGACGGCCACGGCCGCGATACCCCCGGCCGACACCTCCACGGCCCCGGCCGCCGTACCCCCGGCCCCGGCAGACCCCCGCGCCCCCTACGCCCAGGCGCAGCCCTCGCCTCCCGTTGCCGTACCCGAATCCGAGGCCGGGGCGGCCACCGCCGAACCGTCCGCCCCGGCTGCGGGTACGGCCGAGTCGCCCACCGAATCGGCAGGCCCGGTGTCAGGGCCCGTACCCACGGTCGTATCCGCGACGCCCGCCTCGCCGGGGGCGACCGAGCCCTTGGACGCCACGGCGTCAGATCCCGGCGCCACGCGCCGGAGACGTCGCATCGGGTACGCGACGGCGGCGGGAGCGGTCGTGCTCGCGCTGCTCGTGGGCGGCCTGATCTACGGGCTCGGCGGCGACGGTGAGAGCAACGAGGGCACCGGCTCGCCTACGGGCCAGGCACAGACCCCTTCCTCCGGGACGGCTAGCAGCGGGTCGGACGACACCGACGAGCAGCCCGTCTCGGTCACCGCGACCGGGGGCGCGACCACGTACGCCGGGGACTGTCCCCCGGCGGATTCGCAGGCTCCCTGGTTCACCGCGACCTTCACGGTGTCCGAGCTGCCCTTCCAGTTCTCGTACCGGTGGGTCTCGACGAACGGGTCCGTGATCGACCGGCAGTGGCGGACGCTGTCGTTCCCGAACGGCGGCCCCCGCACCCACAAGGAGACGGTGCGGCTGTCGACGTACGCGAAGTCCGGAACCCTCCGCAGCGAGATGGCCGTGGAGATCCGCTCACCGTTCGAGGCGGTGTCCAACTCGGTGCCGTTCTCGGTGACGTGCGCATCGACGAACGGCGGCTAGCCGACCGGGCGTCAACTTCGGCTCCGCGCAGGCGAGTTGCCTCGCCTGCATAGTCCATACTTCAACCAGTACGAGTTGGGCCGTTGTCGGGTCGATTCGGGCATCATCGGTCAAGTGAGCCCCGCTGGACCGGAGTTCTGTGGGAGTGACATACGACTCCCACCCGTAGCGGATCAACCGCAGGGTGTGGTTCCTCTGTCCGCACCCCAGACGTTCGCAAGGAGTTTCTGTGTCGTCGGTCATCGTGGGACGCACGGGTCCCTTCGCCGGTCAGAGCGCGGTTCTGGGTAGCGCTCCGCTGCGATTCGGACGCAAGAGCGACAACGACGTGGTCATCGTCAGCGTCAGCGCCTCCCGTCTGCACACCGAGATCGTCACGGAGGACGGCGAGTTCGTCCTCTACGACCGCAGCAAGAACGGCACGTTTGTCAACGACCGGGCCGTCACCCGTCACGTGCTCGTGCCCGGCGACTCCATACGCATCGGCGACGAGACCTTCCTGTTCGAGACGCAGGAGGCCGTGGAGACGGTCATGGACCTCTCCCAGCTCGACCTGCCCCGTGCCAATGCCTCCGCGAACCCGGGCGAGCTGCGGGTCACGGTGACCGGAGGAGGCCCGGTCGGCCTCGCCTTCGCCCTGCTCCTCGAGGACGCCCTGCCGGGGAAGGTGTCCATCACCGTCTACGACGGCCGGTGGATCAGGAACGGCTCCACCGTGGTCTGGAAGGACGAGACCCACGGCAACAACCGGCGCATGCAGGTCGTCACCGCCCAGAGCCGCCAGTACCTCGCGCTCACCGAGGAGATGCAGTCGGCGCTGTTCGACGCGGGCGGGTTCTCCGAGATGTGGCCCCTGGGACCGGACTCCGTGGAGGGCCGCCCGCCTCGCAACATCCGGATCGCCTACATCGAGGACCAGCTGCTGGCACTGGCCAACACCAAGTCCGCGATCCGCCTGGTGCCGAAGCGATTCGACCCGTCGGAGCAGCAGCAGCGGCTCTCCCAGGAACACGTCCTGGTGATCGCCGAGGGTGGCGGGTCGCGCACCCGCGAGCACTTCGCGGACCGTTTCGGCGCGGCCGACTCCTCGATCTACTCCCTCGACGGGGAGCACCTCCAGGACCTGGTGCTGGGACTGCGGGTCAAGTCCCGGCTCTCGGACCCCATGAGCGTCCTGCTGACCGTGGCGCAGAACCGGTTCCTGCTCAACTCGCTGCGTGGCGAGGGGTTCCTCAACATGAGGCTGACCCGCGAGGAGGCCGGCGCCGTGATCGGCATCGACCCCGTCCGGCAGGTCTTCGAGGAGTGCGTGGCGGCCCGGCCCTGTCTGATGAGCCGCCACGAGGACAACGAGTTCGTCTGCCCGACGCACGGGACCCTGTTCCTGCCCGCCCTGCTGCGCAGTTCGCCGCTGTGGAAGCGGATCCAGGAGGGCCTGAAGATGTTCGGCGTCGACCCGGACGATCTCAGCGCCATCACCTCGTTCCGGCTGGACATGGTGCAGCGCCCCCGGTTCACGGCCCAGCTCAGCCGCCCCACCGCCAAGAGCACCGGAACGTACGGCTTCCTGCTGGGCGACGCGGCCAACGCCATCCACTTCTGGCCCGGGCGCGGCCTCAACAGCGGCCTGGCGTCGGCTGTTTCCCTCGCCCGCTCCCTGAGCCGGGTCTGGCAGGGCCGTCCGCTGCGCGACGCCGACTTCATCCGGCACGAGGCCGCGATGTCCATGCTCCAGTACCGGCACAAGAGCCGGGCCTGGAACGCCATGGTCACCACCGACGAACGAGGCGTGACCCGCGCCATCAAGGACATCATCGCCGACAGCATGGAAGGGGACCGGAGCGTCGCCGGGCCCGACGCCGAGGGGTCCGACCTGGAGCTCCTGCTGGACCGGATGCGCGCGATCCGCGACCGCCTCGCCCCCCGTCTCCCGGGAATGCCCAGCGACGAGGAACTGCACAGCCACCTGTCCACCCTCGCCCCGTCGACCCTGCGGTCCTTGCGGGAGAGCGGCGCCTGGGACACGCTGATCGTCGGCGGCGAGGAGGCCGACATCGACATCTTCTACCAGTCGGACGCCCCGGTGTACGTCGGCCGCCCGATCGATCCGCGCACCGTCGGCCAGGCGGCGGGACCGCGACAGTCGGGGGCGCTCGACCCGGCGTGACGCGGCCGAAGAAGGCGGGCCCGGAAGAGCCGGGCCCCCTTCTTCGGTTCGTACGGCACGCCCCGAAACTCAGATGTGCGCGGCCCCCCGTGACGCCTATCGTGCCGTCCATGAACGCGACGCCGGCCTGGCGGCCACTTGTCCTGGACGACGCCCCGGCCCTGGCCGACCTGTTCGCCGCGGTGGAGGCGGCCGACGGCACCGACGAGCACTACGATGCCGACGACCTCACCGAGGAACTGGATGACCCACACCTGGAACTGACCCGCGATTCCGTGGGGGTGTGGTCCGGTGGCGAGCTCATCGGCTACGCGAAGGCGACGGCCCTGCCCCACGCGACCGACCTGCACCGGGTGTACGTCGAGGGGGCAGTGCGACCCGACGCGCGCGGCCGGGGCATGGGCACCGACCTGGTGAACTGGCTGGTGACCCGGGCGACGCAGCAGCATCGTGAGCGGTTCCCGGACCTGCCTAGCGAGGCGCACATCCAACTCCACGCACCGAACACCGCCCAGCGCGACCTGTACCGGCAGGCCGGGTTCGAGGAGCGGCGCTGGTTCTTCGACATGCGCCGGCCGCTGGACGGCGACCCGGTCCCGGCGACGACCCCGGCGGGCGGGCTGCGCGTCGTCCCCTTCACCGCGGCGTACGACGACGCGACCCGGCTGGCGCACAACGAAGCGTTTCTCGACCACTGGGGCCACATCCCGACCACCCCGGACCGATGGCGTCACCAGAGCACCGGCGCCCGGTCGTTCCGGCCCGACGCGTCGTTCCTGGCACTGGACGGGAACGAGGTCGCCGGCTACCTCATGAGCCACGAGTACGACTCCGAGACGGCGATGTCCGGCATCCGCGAATGCTGGATCGACAGGCTCGGCACCCGGCCGGCCTGGCGCGGCACCGGCGTGGCCACCGCGCTGCTCACCACCTGCCTGCGGGCCGTTCAGGAGCAGGGCTGCCGCAGGGCGGGCCTCAATGTGGACAGCGCCAACGCCACCGGCGCCCTGGGCCTGTACGAGCGGTGGGGATTCCGCACCCGGCACACGTGGATCGGGTACGTACGGCCGCTGTAGCGGTGGGGCGGTTCCACGGCCGTCCGGGGCACCGGATGCCGGTGGCAGATCGAGGTCTGTGATGGATCAGGTACTGACAGGCGTTAGCGTGGTTGCTGCTGAGAGCGGGGACCGTGCTGGTCCGGTGCTGAGTCCAGGGGCGACATAGGGGGAAATATGCGGGTCGGAGCGGCTTCTTGAGAATTCTGCACACTTCCGACTGGCATCTGGGCCGGGCGTTCCACCGGGTGAACATGCTCGGTGCCCAGGCCGAGTTCATCGGCCACCTCGTCACGACCGTGCGTGAGCGCGAGGTGGACGCGGTGGTCGTCTCGGGGGACGTGTACGACCGTGCGGTGCCCCCGCTGGCCGCGGTCGAACTCTTCGACGAGGCCCTGCACCGGCTGGCGGACCTCGGCGTGCCCACGGTGATGATCTCCGGGAACCACGACTCGGCACGCCGCCTCGGTGTCGGCGCCGGACTCATCGACCGCGCGGGCATCCATCTGCGCACCGACGCATCGGCGTGCGGCACACCGGTGGTGCTGGAGGACGGCTTCGGCGAGGTGGCCTTCTACGGACTGCCATATCTGGAACCGGCGCTGGTGAAGGACGAGTTCGGCGTGGAGAAGGCGGGGCACGAGGCCGTGCTCGCCGCCGCCATGGACCGGGTCCGCGCCGACCTGGCCACGCGCGCGCCCGGCACCCGTTCCGTGGTTCTCGCCCATGCCTTCGTCACCGGCGGCGAGGCCAGCGACAGCGAGCGGGACATTACGGTCGGCGGGGTCTCCGCCGTACCGGCCGGGGTCTTCGACGGCGTCGACTACGCCGCGCTCGGGCATCTGCACGGCAGCCAGACCATCACCGAGCGCGTGCGCTACTCGGGATCGCCGTTGCCGTACTCCTTCTCGGAGACGGACCACCGCAAGACCATGTGGCTGGTCGACCTGGGAGCCGACGGCTCGGTCGCGGCCGAGCGCCTGGACTGCCCGGTGCCGCGCGCCCTCGCCCGTATCCGGGGGCATCTGGAGGACCTGCTCGTGGATCCGGACCTGGCCCCGCACGAGGAGGCGTGGGTCGAGGCGACCCTCACCGACCCGGTGCGCCCGGCCGACCCCATGGCGCGGCTCAGCGAGCGCTTCCCGCACACGCTCAGCCTCGTCTTCGAGCCCGAGCGGGCACCGGACGACCCGGACGTCTCGTACGCACGTCGGCTCGCGGGGCGCAGCGACCAGGAGATCGCGGAGGACTTCGTGGCCCATGTGCGCGGCGCCGGACCCGACGCACGCGAACAGGCCGTGCTCCAGGACGTGTTCGACGCCGTACGCGCCGACGACACGGTCCGTGAGGTCGCCCGGTGAAGGCGCTGTACGAGCCGACGGGTGGGGCGGGACCCATGAGTGCGGCGGGACCCACGCGGCGCCAGGTGAAGACGTACGGCCCGCACATCGAGGGGGCGGGGGCCCGATGAGGCTGCACCGGCTGCACATCACCGCCTTCGGGCCGTTCGGCGGCTCCCAGGAGGTCGACTTCGACGACCTGTCGGCCGCCGGGCTCTTCCTGCTGCACGGGCCGACGGGCGCGGGCAAGACGTCCGTCCTCGACGCCGTCTGCTTCGCGCTGTACGGATCCGTGCCGGGCGCCCGCCAGGGCGGTTCCCTGCGCAGCGACCACGCACTGGCCACCACCCGCACCGAGGTGACCCTCGAACTCACCGTGGCCGGCCGCCGGTTGGAACTCACCCGACAGCCGCCCTGGGAGCGCCCCAAGAAGCGCGGCGCGGGCACGACGACCGAGAAGGCACAGAGCTGGCTGCGCGAGTACGACGCGCCGGCCGGCTCCTGGAAGGACCTCAGCCGCTCCCACCAGGAGATCGGCGAGGAGATCACCCAGCTGCTCGGCATGAGCCGCGAGCAGTTCTGCCAGGTCGTGCTGCTGCCCCAGGGCGACTTCGCGCGTTTCCTGCGGGCCGACGCAGAGGCCCGCGGCAAGCTCCTCGGCCGGCTCTTCGACACCCGCCGCTTCGCCGCCGTCGAACAGCGACTGGCCGAGCTGCGCCGCGCCGCGGAGACCCAAGTCCGCGCGGGGGACGCGGAGTTGCTGGCCGACGGCCACCGTATGCAGCAGGCGGCCGGTGACATCGTGGAGCTGCCGCTGCCCGACCTGTCGCCGGGCGACCCCGGCCTCGCCGAGTCCGTACTGGAATGGGCGGCGATCGCCAGGAGCACGGCCCGCGAGAGGTTCACGGTCGCCCACTGCGCGCAGGCGGCTGCCGAGTCGGCCCAGGCCGCCGCGCATCACGTACTGGAGGACGTACGCGAAGTGGCGCGGCTCCAGCGCCGGTTCGCCGAGGCGCGGGAGCGGGCCGCCCGGCTGGAGGAGCGGTCCGGGGCCCACCGGGAGGCCCAGGCGCGCATGGAGCGGGCCCGCAAGGCCGAGGCGGTGGCGCCCGCGCTCGGGCTGCGAGACGCGACGGAGGCCGAGCACCGGCGGGCGGCCGGGACCGAGGCTCGCGCGCGTGCCCTGCTGTCGGAGACCTTCGCCGACGCGGGGGCGACGGGCCTCGCGGCTGCCGCGCGGAAGGCCGCCGAGGAGCTGGGCGGGCTGGAGTCGGCCCGCCGCGCCGAGCATCGGATCGCCGAACTCGCCGACGAACGCGACGTGTTGGACCGGCAGGAGCGCGCCGACGAGGACGTGCTGCACGATGCCGGGACCTGGCTCGCCGAGTGGGACGCGACCCGGGCGGACCTGCGGACGCGTATCGAGGACGCCCAGGAGGCCGCCACCCGTGCCGAGCAGCTCACCGTCCAGCGCGAGCCCGCGCAGGCGCGGCTCACGGCCGCCCGGATGCGCGACCAGCTCGCCGGGGACACGGACGAGGCCCACGCGCGCGTGCTCGCCGCAAGGGAGCGTGCGACGGACGCGCGCGCCCACTGGCTGGACCTCAAGGAACAGCGCCTGAAGGGCATCGCCGCGGAACTCGCGGCGGGGCTGGTGGACGGCGAGGCGTGCGCCGTCTGCGGTGCCACCGAGCACCCGGCGCCCGCCCGGAAGGTCGACGGACACGTCGGCCAGCAGGCCGAGGAGACCGCGCTCGCCGCGTACCAGCGCGCCGATGAGCAGCGCACCGAGGAGGAGCGGCGGCTCGGGGTCGTCCGCGAGGCGCTGGCCGCCGCGACGGCCGAGGCGGGGGACCTGCCCACCGGGCAACTCGCCGAACTCGCCGAGGAGTTGGAGCGGCGGCACGCCGAGGCGCACGGCGCGGCTTCCGGACTGCACGCGGCCCGTGAAGCCCTGGTGCAGGCCGAGCGTGAGCGCGAACGGCGGCTCGTCGCTCAGCAGGAGGCCGCTCGCCGGGTCGCGTCCCGTGCCTCACTGCGGGACGCGCTCGATCGCGAACGATCCTCCCTGGAGGGGGAGTTGACCCAGGCCCGGGGTTCCGCGGGCAGCGTCGCCGCGCGGGCCGCGCAGCTGGAGCGGCAGGTCGCGCTGCTCACCGAGGCCGCGGACGCCGCACGGGTCGCGGCGGACACCGCCCAGCGGCTGAAGGACGCCGACGCGCGACTCGCCGACGCGGCCTTCCGCGCCGGGTTCGACACACCGTCCGCCGCCGCGGACGCCCTCCTCGACGACGCCGCCCATCGCGACCTCCAGCACCGGCTCGACGCCTGGCAGCAGGAAGAGGCGGCGGTCCGCGCGGTGCTCGCCGAGGCCGAGACGACGGCCGCCGCCGGGCAGCCGCCCGCCGACCTCCAGGCCGCCGAGCAGGCCGCGTCCGCCGCCGGCCGACGGGTGCGCGAGGCGGGCTCGGCCCGTGACGCGGCTGGCCGCCGCTGCACGGAACTGGACCGGCTGACCCACCGGGCGGGCGGTGCCGTGCGCCGGCTGGGCCCGCTGCGCGAGGAGTACGACCGTGTGGCCCGCCTCGCCACGCTCGCGGCCGGCACCTCCGCGGACAACGAACGCAAGATGCGCCTGGAGTCCTACGTCCTCGCCGCCCGGCTGGAGCAGGTCGCCGCGGCCGCGACCACGCGCCTTCAGCGCATGTCCTCGGGGCGCTACACCCTCGTCCACTCCGACGACCGGGCCGGGCGGGGCCGCAGCGGCCTCGGCCTGCACGTCGTCGACGCGTGGACCGGCCGCGAGCGGGACACGGCGACCCTCTCCGGCGGCGAGACGTTCTTCGCGTCCCTCGCCCTCGCGCTGGGCCTCGCCGACGTGGTCACCGACGAGGCCGGGGGCGTACGCCTCGACACGCTCTTCATCGACGAGGGCTTCGGCAGCCTCGACGACCAGACGCTCGACGAGGTCCTCGACGTCCTCGACTCACTGCGCGAGCGGGACCGCAGCGTCGGCATCGTCAGCCATGTCGCCGATCTGCGACGCCGGATCCATGCCCAACTGGAGGTGGTGAAGGGGCGGTCGGGGTCGGTTGTCCGGCAGGGGGGTGGCTGACCGCCCGTTCGCGTGGCGGGGGTTGGGGAATGGGCTGGGGCTGGGGCATCGGGTTCCGGTGGCCGCTGGCTGGGTTGCGTGGTCGTTGTCGCTTTCAGCGGCCGACGGGGCGTCGTGGCAGGGGTGACGAGTACACGACGCTCGTCGTCACCGAGCCGAGTGTGCCGATCTTGCCCGAGACCTCTTCCAGGTGGCTCATCGAGCGCGTCGCGACCTTGATCACGAAGCAGTCGTCGCCCGTGACGTGGTGCGCCTCCAGGATCTCGGGCGTCGCGGCGACCAGGTCGTGGAACGGCTTGTAGTTGCCGTTCGGATAGCGCAGCCGCACGAAGGCCAGGATCGGCAGGCCCAGGCTCTCCGGGTCCACGACCGCCGCGTAGCCCTGGATGACGCCTGCCTCCTCCAAGCGGCGCACGCGTTCGGTGACCGCGCTCGCGGACATCGAGACGGCACGTGCCAGCTCGGCGAAACTGGCCCGGCCCTCGCGCTGGAGGACTTCGAGAATGCGCCAGTCGGTGGCGTCCGGGGAATACGCGGTCATGGTCGAGGGATAGCAGGGAAATCCCTGGCGGATCAAGTGCAGGGCCGTGGATCGCTCCTTCAGGAAGTGGATCGGCGGCCGTAGATTTCTGGTCATGGAGTCCCGCGCAGACGGTGCAGACAAGGCACCGGACCGAACGTCGTGCGACGGCGACGGCGACGGCGTCGGCGGGACCGGGAGGGAAGGCCGGACCATGACCGCGACCAGCACCACCACGGGCGGCGCCCGCACAGACGGCACTCGCACCGACGGCACCGGGACCGACGGCATCCGCACCGACGGCACCATTGCCGTGAACCCCGTTCTGCGAGTCGCCCCGGCGTCGCCCGCCGTGGCCGCCGCCTATTTCGGTGCGAGCCTCGCCTTCCACGCCGACGTGTCCGACGTCGCCGCCGCGCTGGCGGCGGACGGCGACCCCGGCTTCGTCGTCCTCGACTCCCGTTCCACGGAGTCCTGGGACCAGGGACACGTGCCCGGCGCGGTCCACCTGCCCACCGCGCTCATCCCCGGGCAGGCGGAGCAACTCCTCGACAAGGCCGTGCCGGTGGTCACGTACTGCTGGGGTCCGGGCTGCAACGGCGCGACCCGTGCGGCCCTCGCCCTCGCCGAACTCGGCTTCCAGGTCAAGGAGATGCTCGGCGGTTTCGAGTACTGGGCGCGTGAGGGCTTCGAGTTCGAGACCTGGGAGGGCCACGAGCGGCGCGCCGCCGACCCGTTGACCGCCCCGGTCGGCGCGGAGGACTGCGGCTGCTGACCGCCGTACCGTCGGCGTCGGGGCGTCGTACGGACTCAGTCGTGTATCACCTCGCCCGGAGTGCAAAGGAATCGTCAATTCTGGGTCGCCGCGCCATGTAACTTCTGGGCATGGCGAGTTACGTGGGTCCCAGGTCGGTCGAGTGGGTGGAGTCGGGCGGTGGACCGCTCATAGCGATACCGGAAGTGGTGCTGCCGTTCTGGACGGGGGCCGACGGCGACGAGCTCGCCTCCGACTACGACAGGGCGTGCGAGGTGGATGGCTCCGTCGGACTGCTGCCGGTCGGCAACACCACCGCCCTCGTCCTGGGCGACGATCCCGCCGCGACGGCGTATCTGCCGGAGCACGGCACCTTCGTACGGTGGTGTGCCGGGGAGTCCGAGCGCGAGCTGCTGGCCGGGGTTCCGGCCGCCCTCGCGGGCGCGGCGTGGGAGCGGGAAGTGCACTGGGAGATCCCCGGGCCCGTCGTGCTGTTCGACGCGGCATGGCCGGGGGAGGAGTCGACGAAGACGGGGCACCTGCGGATCGAGCTCGCCCCGGGGCGGTACGCGGTACGGGCGGCGCATGCCGAGCCGGGGCCGGAGACGTGGATCGGGCTTGTGCAACTCAGGCCGCTCGGGCAGTAGGGCGTGGCCCTGGGCCATGACGCGTGGTCTCGGGCAGTGATGCGCGGCCTCTAGCGAATGACGCATGGCTTCGGCCACTGCTGGATGGCTGCGCCGAGTGATGGATGGCCTCGTCCAGCGATTGGGGGCGGGCCGGCGGACCCGCCCCGGTCGAGGGGTGGGTGAGGGCCGGGCGTGATGTCCCGGCTGCCGTGCCTGGCGGTCCGCTCGCAGCCGCTTGAGCGAGCCGAATCGCCCAACCTGTGTGAGCCGAATTCGTCCAGCCCGCGTGAGCCGAATCTTCCGGCTTACGGGCCGAGTCGCGCCGCCCGTCGCGGAAGGCGCGAGCCGAATCGCGCTGCCCCCCGCGGAAAATGACATGCGGCGCGGCATCGCCGCCGCCCATCATGGTCCGCCATGCCACCCCAACTCCCTTCTCCCACACCCGAAGCGCTGCGCCGCGACCCCCTCCCGCTGCGTGGCCGTACCGCCCTGGTCACCGGCGCCAGTCGACGCGGAGGGATCGGTTACGCCGTGGCCCGACGGCTGGCCGCCTACGGAGCGAGTGTGTACGCGCACCACCATGTACCGCACGACGCCGCCATGCCCTGGGGCGCGGACCGCCCCGAGGAGGTGGTCGCCGGAATCCGCGAGGCGCTGGCCGATCCCGAGGCGCGGGTCGTCGACGGGCCGGGCGACCTCTCCGACCCGGCGGCCCCTGCCGAACTGATCGCCACGGCCGCCGACGCGCTCGGCGGACGGATCGACATCCTCGTCGCCAACCACGCGCTGAGCGGCTCGGACGGCCCGCTCGACACGATCGACGCGGCGATGCTCGACGCGCACTGGGCCGTCGACACCCGTTCCGTGATCCTCCTCGTCCAGGCCTACGCCCGGTTGCGCGCCGCTCTGCCGCCGCGTACGGCGGGTGGGCGTGTGGTGATGATGACGTCGGGGCAGGACATCGCGGGCGGCATGCCGGACGAGATCGCGTACGCCCTGCAGAAGGGCGCCCTCGCCTCGGTCACCCGCTCCCTGGCGACCACGCTCGCCGAGCACGCGGTGACCGTGAACACCGTGAACCCCGGTCCCGTCGACACGGACTACATGACGGGCGACGACTATGCGGCCGTGGCCGCGATGTTCCCTGCCGGGCGCTGGGGAATGCCGGACGACCCCGCGCGGCTCATCGCCTGGCTCTCGACGGACGAGGCCGAGTGGGTCACCGGGCAGGTGATCGACTCGGAGAGCGGGTTCCGGCGCTGAGGGGTGCCCCGAGATGGGGTCCGCCGATGTGTGGTTCGTCGACCGGGCTCAGCGCACTCGACTGCGTTGCGCCGAGCCCGGTCGCCGTTCCCGTCAGAGCAGGGACAGCTCGTCCACCAGGTCGTCCAGGCCCAGTGAACCCTGGGACAGGGCGGCCATGTGCCAGGCCTTCGCGTCGAACGCGTCGCCGTGGCGCTTCCGCGCGTTCTCACGGCCCAGCAGCCAGGCGCGCTCGCCGAGCTTGTAGCCGATGGCCTGGCCGGGGATGGAGAGGTAGCGGGTCAGCTCGCTCTCCACGAAGTCCGCCGGGCGGCTGCTGTGCGCGCCGAAGAACTCCTGCGCCAGCTCGGGAGTCCAGCGCTCGCCCGGGTGGAAGGGCGAGTCCGCCGGGATCTCCAGCTCCAGGTGCATGCCGATGTCGACGATGACGCGGGCCGCGCGCATCATCTGGGCGTCCAGATAGCCGAGCCGTTCCTCGGCGTCCTTGAGGTAGCCGAGTTCGTCCATCAGGCGCTCCGCGTAGAGCGCCCAGCCCTCGCAGTTGGCGCTGACGCCGCCGATGGTCGCCTGGTAGCGGGAGAGGTTCTCGGCGACATGCGCCCACTGCGCGAGCTGGAGGTGATGGCCGGGGACGCCCTCGTGGTACCAGGTCGACACAAGGTCGTACACCGGGAAGCGCGTCTGTCCCATCGTCGGCAGCCACGTACGGCCGGGGCGTGAGAAGTCCTCCGACGGTGCCGTGTAGTAGGGGGCCGCGGCGCTGCCCGGCGGGGCGATGCGGGACTCCACCTTCCGTACCCGCTCGGCGAGTTCGAAGTGCGTGCCGTCCAACTCCTCGATGGCCTGGTCCATCAGGCTCTGCAGCCACTCGCGGACCTCGTCGACGCCCTCGATGTGCCTGCCGTGCTCGTCCAGGTGCGCGAGCGCGACCCACGGGGTCTCGGCGCCGGGCAGGACCTTCTCGGCCTCCTTCTTCATCTCGGCGTGGAGCCGGTGGTACTCGGCCCAGCCGTACGCGTACGCCTCGTCCAGATCGAGATCCGTGCCGTTGAAGTACCGCGACCAGCGCGCGTACCGCTCGCGGCCCACGGTGTTCGGCGCGCCCTCGATCGCGGGCGCGTACACGTCACGCATCCAGTCGCGCAGGGCGACGACGGCGGCGGTGGCCGCGCCTGCGGCCTCGTCGAGTTCGGCCCGCAGGGTCCCGGGGCCGGCCGAGGCGAAGTCCTCGAACCAGCCGCGGCCCGAACCGTCGGTGTCCGACCATTCCGTGAGCTGCTCGATGAACGTCGCGGTGGGGCGCGGGCCCGCGTACAGCTTGCGCTCCAGGCCGAGCGAGAGGGACTCGCGGTAGCCGTCGAGGGCCGTCGGCACGGCGCGCAGCCGCTGGGCGATGGCGGTCCAGTCCTCGTCCGTGTCCGTGGGCGTCACGGTGAACACCTCGCGCACCGCGTGCACGGAGGTGTGCATGTTGCCGACGGCCCGCAGGCTCTCCTCGGCGTCGTGCACGCCGAGTTCGGCGGTGAGCCGCTCGCGGAGCAGGCGTGCGCAGCGGCGCTCGATGTCACTGTCCGCGCCGAGCTGCCGCTCCGCCTCGTCGAGCCGCGCCAGTGTGGCGCGGGCGAGTGCCGCGAGCGCCTCCTGGCCGGCGGGCGAGGTGTCGGGCAACGAGCCCGAACTCTCCTTCACGCCGAGATACGTTCCGGTGACCGGGTCGAGGGCGATGAGCTCGTCGACGTAGGTGTCGGCGACCTCGCGGGGCAGCGGGTTCTTCGTCTGTGACATGCGGCCATCCTCATACGGGGACGGGCGATGCGTCAGCCCGGTTTACCGGGCCCGGTGCCGCGTCAGCCCGTTTTCGCCGAGGGCGTGATCGCTGGAGGCTCGGGCGGCAGCAGCGGCCCGCAGTCCCACTGCTGGAAGATCAGCCGGGTCTCGACGCGGGCCACCTCGCGGTGTGCGGTGAAGCCGTCGAGGACCAGCCGCTGCAGATCCGCCATGTCCGCGACGGCCACATGGACGAGATAGTCATCGGGCCCGGTGAGGTGGAACACGGTTCGGGACTCGGGCAGCGCCCTGATCCGCTCCACGAACGGGCCGACCAACTCCCGCCGGTGCGGCCTGACCTGCACGGACAGCAGCGCCTCCAGGCCACGCCCCAGCTTGGCCGGATCGAGCCGCAGCTGATGGCCCAGGATGATGCCGGCGCGGCGCAGACGGGTCACGCGGTCCAGACAGGTCGAGGCCGCGACCCCCACCTGTGCGGCGAGGTCGCGGTAGGTGGTCCGGGCGTCGTTCTGCAGCAGCCGCAGAAGATGAAGATCCACCGGGTCCAGTACGACAGATTCGGCCATGGCCCGAACGTAACACGGACTTCTGCTCCCATCACCCGTTGGGTGTTCAGGCTGCTGTCCATGGACTTCGGCAGCGTTGATGTACGCGACACGTGTGACGACGTAGAGGGAGCGGGCCGGGCGACGGCCGGGGAGGCGGCGGCCGGGCAGAGAAGGAGCGGCGTGTGGGGCTCGGCCCCTGAAGCCGGGCCGGGCCGGGCCACCGGAGGCTTGCGCGCGCTGGCCACCGAGGCCGTGCACGCCGGGCGGGACGATCTGGCCCGGCAGGGGCTGCACGCCGTACCGATCGACCTGTCCACGACCTATCCGTCGTACGACAGCCGGGGCGAGGCGGCCCGCATCGACGCCTTCGCCACGGACGGGGCCGAGCCGCAGGGCCCGCCGGTCTACGGCCGCCTCGGCAATCCGACCGTCGCCCGGTTCGAGACCGCCCTCGCCCGGCTGGAGGGCACCGAGAGCGCCGTCGCGTTCGCGAGCGGCATGGCCGCGCTGAGTGCCGTGCTGCTCGTACGGAACGCCATGGGCCTGCGCCATGTCGTGGCCGTACGCCCCCTGTACGGATGCAGCGACCACCTGCTGACGGCCGGGCTGCTCGGGTCCGAGGTGACGTGGGTCGACCCGGCGGGCATCGCGGACGCCCTGCGGCCGGACACCGGTCTCGTACTGGTCGAGTCGCCCGCCAACCCGACGCTCGCCGAACTCGATCTGCGGGCGATCGCCCACGCCTGCGGAAGCGTTCCGCTGCTCGCCGACAACACCTTCGCCACACCGGTGCTGCAACGCCCCGCCGAGCAGGGCGCGCGGCTCGTGCTGCACAGCGCCACCAAGTACCTGGGCGGGCACGGTGACGTGATGGCGGGGGTGGTGGCCTGCGACGAGGAGTTCGCCGGGCGGCTTCGGCAGGTCCGGTTCGCCACGGGAGGTGTGCTGCATCCGCTCGCCGGCTATCTGCTGCTGCGCGGGCTGTCGACCCTGCCCATACGTGTGCGGGCAGCCTCCGCGAACGCCGCCGAACTGGCCCGGCGCCTCGCCGCCGACCCGCGTGTCGCCCGGGTCCACTATCCGCGGCTCGGCGGCGCCATGATCGCCTTCGAGATCCACGGCGATCCGCACGAGGTGATAGCCGCCGTCGACCTCGTCACCCCGGCGGTGAGCCTCGGCAGCGTCGACACGCTGATCCAGCATCCGGCCTCGATCAGCCACCGCATCGTGGACGCGGAGGACCGCCGCCACAGCGGCGTGAGCGACCGGCTGCTGCGGCTGTCGGTGGGCCTTGAGGACGTGGAGGACCTTTGGCGGGATCTGGACGGGGCGTTGGGCCGCGGGTGAGGGTTCCGGTGGAAACGGCGGCAGGCCCGGCGAGATTCACCGGGCCTGCCGCCGTCGCGGGTCGAAGCGATCGCTCGTCTCTTCCTCAGTCCCGCACCGAGTGCTCCGGCTGGTGCTGCTGCGCCTCGTCGTACGACAGTCGCGAAGTCGCCGGTGCCGTGTCGAGGCGGGCCGTGATGACGAGCGTGCCTTCCTCGATCTGGTAGTCGAGGGGGAGGTCGAGGCCGCGCATCGCGGCGACCATGCCGGTGTTGGACGACTGCGTGACGGCGTACACACTCTCGCAGCCCGCCTCGACGGCCATCGCCACCAGCCGGCCGAGCAGCTCGCTGCCGATCCCGCGCCGCTGCCAGTCGTCCTCGACGAGCAGCGCGATCTCCGTCTCGTCGCCGTCCCACAGGAGATGCCCGAGCCCGACGATCCGCCCCGACGCGGTCTGCACGGCGAGGGTGCGCCCGAAACGGGGGCTGAGCAGGTGGTTGAGGTACTTGTCGGCGTCGCCGACCGGACCGTGATAGCGCATGCTCAGCGTGCGCGGCGAGCACCGCTCGTGCATGGCCTTCGCGGCGTCCACGTCACCGGCGTCGGCGCGGCGCACGGTGATGTCGTTGCCCCGCGGCAGCGTCAGGACGTCCTGGCTGCGCGGGACGCGCGGACCCAGCCGGGCGTCCAGCTCGACCAGTGCCCGGGCCCGCGCGAACTCGGTGGGCGTGAACGGCAGGTACGGCCGCTCCACAGTGATCACTCCGCCTTCCGGGGCACGCAGCCGCATCACAGTGTCCTCAAGTGCCCCTTCGACGGGCGCCGCTTCGTCCGCGCGATCACCGCGCACCGACCCGGCGGGCAGCGACCGGATCGTGCAACGCCCCAGCAACTGCCGCAAGGCCAATGGTAGTTCGGCCGCGTCCAGGGCCGTGCGCGTGGCCAGACCCAGTACCCGGGTGGGCGCGTCCACCAGGTCGTGGGCGTCGGCCCGCTCGATCCAGGTGCCGGCGCCGCCCGCGTGCGACACCGCCCGGGTGACGTCGGCGGCCGAGACCTCCGCGGGAACACGCAGCAGGAACTCGTCCACGGTGCCCTCGGCCAGCGGGTGCGTCTGCAGGCTGAGGATGTCGACCCGCTGTCCCGCCAGTGCCGCGCACAGGGACGCCAGTGATCCCGGCTCGTCGCGAACTGTGGTCCGCATCCGCCACAGCACGGTCTCCCCGGCGCCGGTGACGGCGACGGGCTCGGGTGCGGTCGCGTCCGCTTCGGACGCCCCGGCCCTCCGCACGGTGGCGGTCGGCCGGGAGCCGGTATCGCCTGTCGGAGGAGCATGGCCGTGGCGGTGTGACCACCATGTGTGGAATCCCGCCGTGGCGACCAGCACGACCGCCGAGATCAGGAGGAGTGTGGGGCCGTCGGGGCCGTGCCCGATGAGGTTCGCCACGGCGTCGGCCACGGCCACCGCCGTGAACAGCGCGGCCAGTTCGACGAGATCCCGGCGCCAGTGGTGGACCGGCCGACCGTTTTTCGCACGCTTCACTTGAGACATGTCTTGAGTCATACAGTCACTGTGAAGGATGGGTGTTGCGTGATCACGAACGCTTTGTGACTGATCGGTTAAGTGTGCTTCTGTACTCTTTGTTGCATTTTTTACGACTCAGGCGGCCACCCCGTGATCCAGCGTGGCGTGCAGCCGGCGGGCCTGGGTGACGAGCCGGGACGAACCGCGCCGGTCCGCAGCCTGTGCGAGATGCGCCATGTAGCCGCGCGCTCCCGTCCGTTCGGCGCACTCGGCGGCGACGGCCAGCAACTCCCCGAACCCGCGGGCGGACGCGGCGGCGCCGTCCGTCGCGAGATCCGCGAGCAGCACGGGCAGCGCGGCGCGGAGTATCTCCCAGACGGTGGCGTACGCCCCGGTCGTCGCCGCGGTCCGCACGGACTCGGCGAGCCTCAGCGGCTTCACCGCCCCGCGGCGCATCAGCTGCCCCAGATCCGCGCCGAGTCCCTCGGCGTCCAACTGCCCCCGCGCGGCCAGCACCAGCAGCGCGTCCACCGCGCTGAGCCGGTCCTCCGGGTGACGCGCGCCCAGCCCGTACGCCACACCGAGACGCACGGCCTCGCCCGCCTCGCCCGGCGCCTCGGCGATCAGCGGCAGTACGGAGGCATCGCCGCGGGTGTCCTCGACCGCGACCGAGGAGAGTTCGCGCAGCAGTCGCGCGGTCACCAGCTCCGTCCGCCCGGGCACCACCGCCAGCCAGTGGTGTCGCTCGGTCCGGTCCCAGGAGTGGGCGCAGTACGTGCGCGCCTCGAAGACACTCACGGGCCGGCCGAGCCGTCGGAACGCCGGGGGGAACTCTCCCGGCATCCCGTCGAGTTCGCCGAGGTCGAGCAGGATGCGGACCCCCGAGGTCCGTCGGCTGCTCCTGGGCATGGACGGGCCGTCGGTGGTGAGCCACAGCGCCAGCCGGTTGCCTTCCGCCGTGCCGAGTGCCGCTGCCTGTTCGGCGGCTGCTCCGGCCGCCGCGCTGTCGTCGCGCCGCACCCGGAGCAGCGCCTGTGCGAAGTCGGCGGCCCCCGCCCGGGCGCCCAGCCGGCGGTACTCGTCGAGGCGGGCCACCAACTCGTCCGGCTCCAGAAGTCCGGATCCCCAGGTGGGCGCGGCCAGCAGGAACGGCAGCGGGTCGGTGCGCAGGCGGTGGGCCGCCTCCCACAGACGGGCGTTGAAGGCGGCGGCCGGCGCGCTGTGCGCACAGGGGTCCGCGATCGGCCCGTGCTCGACGGCCTTGCGCAGCGTGGCCGTGCTCACCTGGCCGGCCAGGGTCGCGAGCACGACCTCCAGACCGCGCGGGTTGTCGCGGAAGTACCCGTCCACCAAGGTGTAATGCGGGCCGGCGTCGTCCCACCACCGTCTTGCGACCACGGGCTTCAGGGCTTCGGCCAGTGCCTCCCGGTCCCGGTACGCGTGCCGCACCAGGCCGTCCAGGGTGCGCTCGAACGTCGCCACGTCACCCCCGGACGCCAGCAGGGCGCCGACCTCCTCCGCCAGTTCGACCGCCGAGTCCGGCGCGGGCGGGACCCGAACCGGCTCGGGCGCGGGCGGGAGCAGCTCCGCATAGGGCTCCGGCACCGCTTCGGCCCTGTCCAGGCCCAGCGCTTCCGTGGCGCGCACGCGCAGGCCCGGGCACAACTCCTCGGCAGAGTCGGCCACTTCGCCCCGCACCTCCGGGGACGCCGTGGTGAGGTGGCGCTCGACCAGCTTCAGCGCGCGTTCCTGCACGTCCGTGTCCTCATGTCCGAAGGCCTGGGCCACCGCGGGGAGCAGTTCGGCCACGCTCGACGGGTCGCGCCGGAGCGCCTTCCCGAGGAGTACGAGCTGAGCCCGGACCAGCTTCTTCTCCGTGCGGAAGAGCACACCGCCGGACATCTCCGCGAGCTGCCGGGGTGTCAACTCGCCGTCCAGCGCGAGGGAGCCGAGCACCGACTGGGCGTGCGAGGCCACCGTGGACGCGGCGTCGGAGGCGAGCGCCAGCCAGTCGGCGGCCCGCTCCCGCTCTTCGTCCCGGGTCAGCTCCAGTGCCGTCAGCAGCCGCAGGAACACCCGGCAGTCGGACGGCACACCGCCGCGCAGCAGACGGGCCACACAGGCGTCGACCGTGGCCTTCCGGTCGAGGGCGCCTTCGCGGGTGAGCTGCGCGAGCGCGCTGAACCAGCTGTCCGGGCCGTCACCGAACAGCCAGTCCAGACGGCTCCCGATGTCCGGGATCTCGAAGACGGCGGCGACCAACTCCGCCGTGTACGGGTCCTGGCGAAGCCGCTGGAGGATGGTGTCACCGCGCTGCCACAGGCTGCCGACCTGCTCGATCCAGCCCACCACGTACGTCTCGCTCGTCGGCACCGGGCAGCCGGAGAGCCGTACCAGGCCCGACATCAGCTCGTACGGCACCTGGGCGAGCGGCGGGCGCTTCGCGAGCCGGTGCGCCACGTCGCCCAGCCAGTCGCGCTCCCGGTCGCCCAGCACATGGAGCAGCACTCCGGGTGACGCCTGGGACCACCGCAGGTCCGCGGCGGTGAGCCAGGTCGCCGTCCCGGCCGCTCCGGTGTGACAGGCGGCCCCCGCCGCGTGCAGCGCGGGATACGCCTTCCGGGACGCGGCGTCCCAGGGCGCGTCCCGCAACTCCTTGCGGAGGTCCTTCAACGCGGGCAGACAGGCCCGTCGTTCGGCATCCGTCATCCCGTCCAGCAGCCCCGCGGCCTCGCCCATCCGCCCCGCCCGCACAGCCCCCAGCAACGCCTCACTCGCCGACACCGCACCGCTCATCGCGCACCCCCGTCGATCAGAACCTCAGTCTGTCCGGCCACCGCTCCCCGGCGCGCCATCCGCACGGCCAGTGCGTGCTTGCACGGCCCGCGCCCTCCCCGGTACTTGGCCCACCACACGCAACTGCAGCTCAGCACTCCCGCGTCGTCGCGCACCCGGTGCGCGTGCCCGTCCAGCGCGGTCACCGTGCCGAGCGCGCCGTCCAGGACCACCGCGCCCTCCGCCACGAGCGCCAGGGCGGCCCGCAGACGCGGGTTGTGCCGCTCCACGCGCCCGGCGTCGTAGGGCAGTTCGCGGTGGAAGTAGGCCGCTTCCGCCGTGTCGTACCCCACCCGCCCCGAGGTGCCCAGCCGGACCAGGGCGGCCCGTACGCGCTCCGCCGGCAGGCCCGAGGCGGCGGACAGGTCCCCGACGTCGATCCGGGGCTCCCAGGCGAGGAGCACCGAGATCAGCTCGGCGTCCTCTGCGGCCTCGTCGGTGGCCAGCGCGTCCAGGACGCCGCCCTCACCGGAGAATCCCCGCGAAGCCTCCGGCGACAGCGTCAGCGTGAGCCGCATCCCGGGCAGCACGACCTCCCAGGCACTGGCCGCCGCGGTGGCCCCGGCGAGCGAAGGACCGTACACCCGCAGCGCCGTCGCATGGCGGAGCACCCTTTGGAGGGCGATCAGGCGCTCCGGGCCCGGCAGGCACACGGCTCCGGGCACGGGCCTGGTCGTGGGCCGCAGACCCCGTCCGGCCGGCACGACCCACCCCGCGCTTCCGGAGGCGCCACGCGCCGTGGAACGGGGCAGCGACCGCAGGAACCGCACAGCCTCCGCCGCGGGCAGTTCGGCCCGCAGGTCGAAGCCGGCCGCTATCACCTGGGCCTCGGCGAACCCCCGCAGCCACCGGTCCGGCAGCGGCACCTTCTTCTCCACGACCGGCCCGTCAAGGGTGGTCACGGCCATCTCGTCCGGGCCGACGCGCAGATGCAGCGGATCGTCCGAGCCGATCCTCGACAGGGCTTCCCGCAGCGGGTTGTTGACGTCGACGTTCGTCGTGCCGTGGCCCACCTCGCCGCCGTCCAGGCCCGTGTCCAGCACGTCCAGCCGCGCGTACACCCCACCGCACCCGGAGAAGGACTCGAAGCGGAGCCGGTCGCCGTTGCCCGTGACCACCGGGTCCAGCGAAGCGAGCAGCTGCCGCTGGTAGTACCGCGCACCCGCCACGTCGGCCACCGCGAGCAGACCCGCCGAGGCGACCTGAGGTGAGGTCAGGAAGCCCGCGAAGAACCGCGGATGGTCCTCGACACCACGGGGCGTCGCACCCCGGGAGGTCTCAAGTCCCAGGCGCCGTCCGCCCGGTGCGGACTCCAGCGCGGAGGGTTGGGTGTAGGTCACGGCCTGTGAGGATCGCGTCATGTGAAAACCGTAGAGGCGACCACTGACAATCGGCTCTGACCTGCGAAAACCCAAGAAATGAGCCAACAGCCGTGCCGCGCACCGGGGGATGACTCCGGTACGCGGCACGAGGTTCGAGGCTACGGGACCTGCGCCCCAGCGCAGACGCGAATCTGCAGACGCGAATCCGCGGATGCGCCCGGACGCGAACTCGCCGGCTCCCGCTCGTGAGCGGACCCGCCGACCCGTTCGTACACGGGCTCGCGAACTACTGCCCCACACGCCCCGGCTGCAGCACCTTCGTGAACAGCACCGAACCACCCGTCGCCCGCAGACGGACCGTCAGTTCGCCGCTGTCACCGTCGATGTCGACCTCGCCGAAGTACTGCGGGGACTCCATCGGCGAGACGTTCGCCCTGTCGGGTGCCTTGACGAAGACCCGGTCAGGACCGAACGTGCCGTCCAGCGCGTTCGCCTGGAAACCGCCCGCGGCGAGCGGACCGGAGACGAACTCCCAGAACGGCGCGAAGTCCTTGAAGGCCGCGCGCGACGGGTCGTAATGCTGCGCCGAGGTGTAGTGCACGTCCGCCGTCAGCCACACCGTGCCTGTGATCTTGCGGTGCTTCACGAACCGCAGCAGCTCCGCGATCTGGAGCTCGCGGCCGAGCGGCGCGCCCGGATCGCCCTGCGCCACGGCCTCGATGTCCGTCGCGCCGTCCGGCACGACCAGACCGAGCGGCATGTCCGAGGCGATCACCTTCCATACGGCGCGCGACCGTGCCAGCTCCCGCTTCAGCCAGACCAGCTGCTCCGCGCCCAGGATGCCGTTGGTGTCGTCGGGCTGGCGGTCCGGGGAGTTGGCGTTGCGGAACGTACGCATGTCGAGCACGAACACGTCCAGCAGCGGACCGTGGCGCACGACGCGGTGCACCCGGCCGTCCTCGCCCGTGGACGGGAGCGTGGAGATCGGGAAGTACTCGCTGAACGCCTTGCGGGCACGGGAGGCCAGCGTGTCGACATCCTTCACCGTGTAGCGGGCGTCGGTGAGGATCTCGCCCGGGTACCAGTTGTTGACGACCTCGTGGTCGTCCCACTGGGTGATCGTCGGAACCTGCGCATTGAACCGGCGTACGTTCTCGTCGAGCAGCGAGTAGCGGAAGTTGCCCCGGTACTCGGCGAGGGTCTCCGCGACCTTGGACTTCTCCTCGGTGGTGACGTTCCGCCAGACACGGCCGTCCGGGAGCGTCACCGACGCCGACAGGGGGCCGTCCGCGTAGATCGTGTCGCCGCTGCACAGGAAGAAGTCCGGGTTCAGGCGGCGCATCTCCTCGTACGCGTAGAGGCCGCCGATGTCCGGGTTGATGCCCCAGCCCTGGCCCACGATGTCGCCCGACCAGAGGAACCGGACGCCCTGGCGCCGCTTGGCGGGGGCGGTCCGGAAGGTGCCGGGAACGGGCTCACCGGTGCGGCGGTAGTCGTCCGGGTCGGCCAGCGTCACCCGGTAGTGGATCTGCTCGCCCGCAGGCAGACCGCGCAGCGGGACCGTACCCGTGAAGTCGGTGTCGGCGCCCAGGAGCGGGCCGTGCCACCGTTTCGCCCTGTGGAACGACTCGGTCGCGGAGGTCTCCACGATCATGCGCGCGGGACGGTCGGAGCGCACCCAGACGAGGCCGGAGTTCGTGGTCACGTCTCCGGCCTGCACACCCCACTGCGCCTTCGGCCGACCCGACAGGGCGAACGCGGGGGCCGTGCCCACGGAAGAGGGCAGGGCGAGCGCCGCCGACGCGGCGAGCGAGCCGCGCAGGACGCTGCGGCGGCCGGGGAACGGGTTCGGCGGGCGGTGTGACATGGGACGCCTCCTGGGACGGGTTCGACCAGTGTGCAGGGCCAGACTTACTGGTGTGCCGCAGCGCGCACACAAACCACAAGTGAACAAACACGATCCGCTCCGCTGGGTTGGGCCGGGGGGTGCGGGTGGGAGGGCGGGGTGAGGTGCGTGGGGGCTGGTTGCGCAGTTCCCCGTGCCCCTTCGGGGGTGAGGTTTGTGGGTATGTGCCGCATGCCGTGGGCTGAGTGCGCAGTTCCCCGCGCCCCTTACGGGGCCGGTCTCACCGCCGTCGCCATCAGGCGCACGCCCTCTTGGATGCGTGTCGGAGAGACGTGGGCGTATCCGAGTACCAGGCGTACGACGTCGTCCTTCGTCGGTGCGCGTGTGTAGTCCGTGAGGGGGCGGACGGCGATGTCGGCCGTGGTCATGGAGTTCAGGAAGTGGTCCTGCGGTCCGTAGCGGTCGGGCAGGGTGGCGATGACGTGGAGGCCGGCGGCGATGCCGGAGATCTCCGCGCCGGGGAAGTGGTCCTCCAGGGCCGCGACGAGCGTGTCGCGGCGCTCCTTGTACGCGCGCTGGCAGCGGCGGAGTTGGCGGTCGTAGTCGCCGCGCTCCACGAAGCGGGCGAGCAGGGCCTGGTCGACGACAGGGTTGCCGAGGTCCATCGTGCGCTTGCGTTCGACGACCTCCTCGGCCAGCGCCGCCGGTACCAGCAGCCAGCCGAGCCGCAGCCCGGGTGCCAGGGACTTGCTGACCGACCCCGTGTACGCGACGTGCTCCGGGTCGAGTCCCTGAAGGGCGCCAACGGGAGCCCTGTCGTACCGGAAGTCCCCGTCGTAGTCGTCCTCCACGAGCAGCCCGTCCATGTCGCGTGCCCAGTCGAGGAGTTCGGCACGGCGCCGCGCGGAGTACGCGATCCCCGACGGGAACTGGTGCGCCGGCGTCGTCACCACCGCCCGCACTCCTGACGCCCGGAGGGGCCCGATGGCCAGTCCTTCGTCGTCCAGGGGCAGCGGTACGGTGCCGATGCCCGCCGACGCGTACAGGGTGCCGTGCTCCGGGCTCGCGGGATCCTCCACGCCGACGGTGCGCACCCCGCGCGCGTGGAGCGCGAATCCGAGCAGTGTCATCGCCTGTGCGACACCGGAGACGACCATCACCCGCTCCGGATCCGCGACCACGCCCCGGCGACGGGCCAGCAGCTCCGCGAGAGCCGTACGCAACTGGGGCAGCCCGCGCGGGTCCGGGTATCCCAGTGTGTGGTGCGGCAGTTCGGCGAGCACACCGCGCTGCGCGGCCGACCAGGCGGCGCGCGGGAACAGCGACAGGTCGGGGGTGCCGGGCAGGAAGTCGGCCCGGGCGCCGGGGGAGCGGGGCGCGAGGTCCCGCGCGCGGGGCAGGGCGGCCCGGACAGCCCCACCGACCCACGTCCCGGCACCCCGGTCGCTGCGCAGATAGCCCTCCGCGGTCAACTGCTCGTACGCCTCGGTGACCAGGCCCCGGGACACCCCGAGATCGGCGGCGAGTTCACGGCTGGACGGCAGCCGCGTGCCGGACGCCAGCCGCCCCGAACGGACCGCCTCGCGCAGCGCGGCCTGCAGCGAACGGCCACGCGCGCGTGCCGGTGCCGAAGCGGCCGGCAGGAGCAGCTCCCACGCGGCGGCCCACTCCGCCGCTCCGGGCGTATCCGGATTGGTCCCCGATGACGTCATGGAAGTGGACCTTAAACCGGGCCGCCGCCCTTCATAGCGTCACGGGCATGAACGCCACCACCACCCGCGGGGCCCTGCTCGCCGCCCTCGCCTGCGTCCTCGTCGGAGGCTCCTTCACCGCCAACAGCGTCCTGGGCCACTACCCGTACGCGGGCGGCCAGTTCCTCCGCTACGGCCTCGCCTGTCTGCTGCTCCTGCCGCTGGTCGGACGGGGCGGCGCGGCACCCCTGCGCGCCCTGACGCCAGCCCAGTGGACACGGCTCGCGCTGCTCGCGGCCGTGGGCATGGTCGGGTTCAACCTCGCCGTGATCGCGGCCGAACGCTCCGCGGAACCCGCGGTACCGGGTGTCTTCGTAGGCTGCGCCCCGGTCGTCGTGGCCGTTCTCGTACCTCTACTGGAGGGCCGTCGGCCCCAACGGATCGTCCTGTACGGGGCGTTGCTCGTGGCCTGCGGTGCCTTCGCCGTGCAGGGGTGGGGGCGCGCCGACGGAGCCGGAATCGCCTTCTCCTTGTGCGCGCTCGTCGGAGAGGTCGGCTTCGCGGTGCTCGCCGTGCCCGTGCTGCGACCGCTCGGGCCGCGGCTGCTGTCCGCCACCGTGTGCGCAGTCGCGGCCGTGGAGTCGGCGGTGGCCGGGGTGGTCGTCGACGGCCGCGCCTGGCTGCGGACACCCGACACCACCGAGACCGCCGCCCTGCTGTGGCAGGCGGCGATCGTCACGGTCATCGGCTTCGTCTGCTGGTACATGGGCATGCAGCGCATCGGCGCGGAGCGCGCCACGCTCTTCTCCGGGCTCATCCCCGTCGCGGCGGCCTGCACGGCCCCAATCGTCGGAACGGGCTCCTACGGGCCGCCCCAGGCCGTCGGCAGCGCCCTGGTCGGTGCCGGAGTCGCCCTGGGATCAGGTGCGTTGAGCCGGTGGACGCGAGGCAGGTCAGCGGCTGCCGTCCAGGACGACCCGGGCGACCAGCGCCGGATCGTCGTTCATCGGGACGTGCCCGCAGCCGGGCAGCCGCACCAGCCGGGCCCGCGGAATGATCTGCTTGGCCCGGATCCCCTGGCGGCGCACCAGAATCCGGTCCCGGGTGCCCCACGCGACGGTGACGGGAAGTCCGGGGACGTCGTCGGAGAACTGCACCGAGCCACCGGCCCTGAGCGTCTCGGCGAATCCCTGGGCATTGGCCAGCGCGAGGGTCTCGGCGACGACCGCCTCGGGTGAACGGCGGCCCGGGCGCGCGTAGATGCTGCTGGTCAGCACGGTGCGGCCGGCCGCCGACCGGGACAGGCGCTCGACCATCGGCAGCGGCATGCTCCGCGCGGCGGCCCGCATCGCCTGCAGCAGACCGAACGCGTACCGCCGCTCGACGGGGGACCAGAACCCTGCGGGTGACAGCGCGGTGACGGACCGTACGAGCTTCTCGCGGCCCAGCTCCAGGGCGAGCAGCCCGCCCAGGGAGTTGCCCGCCACATGCGGCCGGTCGAGGTCCAGCGCCTCGCACAGCCCGCTGAGCGCGGCGTTCATCGTCGGCAGGTCGTGGGCCAGTCCGTCCGGGAGCGCGGGCGACTCGCCGAAGCCGGGCAGGTCCACCGCGATCACGTCGCGCTCGGCCGCCAGGATGTCGACGACCGGGTCCCAGGCCTGCCGGTGGTGGCCTATCCCGTGCAGCAGCAGGAGCGGTTCGCCGCTGCCCACGCGCGCGTACGCGAGGGTCACGGTCCGCGGGCCATGCGGAGAGGGGACGCTGAAGGAGACCGTGGCGGACATGGAGCTGCTCCTCGTCTGATGACCGGCTGACTCCTAGACAGCTTGTCAGCAATTGCTACCCGCGGGTAGCCCCTGGATGCCGCCAACCTCCCGGGCGTACGGCCCTCGACGCCTTCCGCGCACCCCCGACGGGTCTCGTATGCAGGCCACAGTGTGCGGGACCACCCGTTATTCGCCTGGACACGACCCGACACGTCGGGTTGGGATGGTGCGGTGGCTACCGACACCTTGACCGAGGTCTTCGAAGAACACCGGCCCGTCCTGACGGGCGTCGCCTACCGCATGCTCGGCCGGGTGGCCGACGCCGAGGACGTGGTCCAGGAGGCATGGCTGCGCTGGTCCGGCGCCGACCGCTCCGACGTACGCGAACCGCGCGGATACCTGGTGCGCGTCACGACACGGCTCGCCATCGACCGGCTGCGGCTCGCCCAGTCCCGCAAAGAGGCCTACGTAGGGCCCTGGTTGCCCGAGCCGTACGTCACCGACTTCGGGGCCACCGTCCCCGACACGGCGGAGCAGGCGGTGCTCGCCGACTCCGTCTCCCTGGCCGTTCTCGTCGTCCTGGAGTCCCTGTCGCCCCTGGAACGCGCGGTGTTCGTGCTCCGCGAGGCCTTCGGCTATCCGTACGCGGACATCGCGGTCACGCTCGACCGCAGCGAGTCCGCCGTGCGGCAGCTCGCCGGGCGGGCCCGTCGGCACGTCGAGGAGAAGCGGCCGCGCTACGAGGTGGACCCCGCCGAGCAGCGCGATCTCACGGAACGGTTTCTCGCCGCCGCGACGGAGGGCGATATCGACGGGTTGATGTCCCTGCTGGCGCCCGACGTACGCCTGGTGGGAGACAGTGGCGGCCTGGCCCAGGCGCCGCTGCGGGTCCTGGAGTCGGCCGACAAGGTGGGCCGCTTCATCGCCGGAATCTCGAGGAAGGGCGTTGCGGACGCATCGTTCCGCTTCCTGGAGGTCAACGGCGGACCGGCACTCGTGGTGCTGTCCGGCGACAAGCCCGACAGCGTCCTCCAACTGGACGTCGTGAACGGCCGGATCCAGTGCGTCTACATCATCCGCAACCCTGAGAAGCTGCTGTCGCTCGCCGTCGACTGACACGCTCCGCCCGGCCCGAGCCCCCGTCCATCAGACGGGGGCTTTGCCTTTGTGTCACGAATACGGCGCATCGCGAACGCCGTATGAACGCTCTGTGCAAACACACCTGTGCGAGCTGTAACGGATCGAGGATTGGTCTTGACCAAGGGTTGGGGCCGCCATATGGTCGCAGGGATAGTGCAGGAACCTTTAATAAACAAGGGCGTTAAAAGCCGCCGGGACACGGCGATTGCGGAGGACACGGTGGGGACCACGCAGTTGGATACGGTGCCGGAGCCCAAGTACTGGCATCTCAAGACCGTGCTCAGCGAAGCACTGGACTCCGAGTTCTCGGTGGGCGAGATCCTGCCCAACGAGCGTGATCTCGCAGCCCGGTTCGGCGTCGCGAGGGCCACGCTCCGCCAGGCCCTGGAGCAGCTCGAACTGGAAGGCCGGCTCCAGCGCCGCCGCGGAGTCGGCACGACCGTGGCACCGCCGCGCATGGGCGTGGCCGTCGGATCCGAGCAGCACACGTGGCCGGGCGCGGTCGGCGACGCCTGGCAGCTCGCGGACTGCACGCTGGCGGTCCCGCCCTCGGCGGTGGCCACGGCCCTGGAGACCGAGCCCGGTGAGGCGGTGCACATCGTGCGCCGCTCCCGGGTGACGCACGGTCAGCCCGTCGCCGCCGAACTGCTCTACATCCCGGCCTCGTCGGTGCCCGACCTCTCCGGCATCGACGCGCCCTCGGGAGCCGCACGCGCGCGTGCCGTGCTCCGCGAGCTCCAGCGCCTCGGCCTGGAGAGCCAGGACCGCTCCGTGGAGCTGGGCTCGGCCCGCGCGGACGACGCCAAGGAACTCGACCGGCTCCCCGGCGCGCCCGTCCTCGTCGTCACGACCCGCTTCGTCGCCGAGGGAGGCACGGCGGCGGTCTCCGTCGCCACCTACCGCGCCGACACCTGCCGGCTGACGTTCGGGGACTCCGGCGGCGTGGAGATCCACCACGACCCGGAGCGCCGCGCCTCCTGACGGTCCCTCTGCGTACGCGTCGCGCCCCGGGCCTCCGGGTCGCGACGCGTTCTGTTTTCCGCGTCCCGGAGTCGTTCAACGGCGTGCCGTCACGGTGCCCTCCACCGCGAAGAGCTGCTCCTCCACATGGTCGAGCGCCAGCCGCAGCGCGCCCGTCGCCACCGCGGCCTCGCCCAGGAGCGACAGCGTCACGCGGGGCGGACGCAGACAGTAGCGGGCCAGCTCCTTGCGCAGCGGCTCCAGCACGCCGTCGATGCCCGCCGCCCAGCCGCCGATCACCACGAGCTCGGGATCGAGCGCCAGGACGAGCGCGGCCACGTCGTGGACCAGCCGCTGGATGAAGCGGTCGACGGCCGCCAGGGCCCGTTCGTCGCCCTCACGCGCGTGGGTGAACACCTCCGCGACGGCCTGCTCGTCGAGGGGATGCAGCGGCTCGTCCGTCGTGGACAGCAGCGTCTCCGGAGTGACCTCGCGGCCCAGCAGATGGAGCGCGCCGATCTCCCCGGCCGCGCCCCCGAAGCCGCGGTGCAGCCGCCCGCCGATGAGGGATCCGGCGCCCGGGCTCAGTCCGGCCAGCACGAACACCATGTCGTCGGACTCGGTGGCCGCGCCCTTCCAATGCTCGGCGACGGCCGCCGCGTTGGCGTCGTTCTCGACCAGCACCGGGCACTTGAAGGAACGGCGCAGCCGCTCGCCCAGCGGAAGCCCCGTCCACTCCGGCAGCGCCGTACCGAGGCGTACGGTTCCGTCGGCCTCGACTATCCCGGGCGTGGCCACGCCGACGGCACGCAGTGACCCCCGCGCCACCCCGGCACGGCGCAGCAGCTCCGCGACGGCCGTACGCAGCCGTTCGAGCCGTTCGTCCGCCGAAGCGGTCTCGCACACGTCCTTGGCGAGCGAGCCGAGGATCCGGCCGTCCAGGTCAGAGAGGAGCGCGGCAACGCGGTGCGGGCCGATCTCCAGGCCCAGCAGATGGCCCGCCTCCGCCCGGAAGCGGAACCGGCGCGCGGGACGGCCCTGGCGCCGGGCAGCGCCCTCCTCGGCCGCCGTCTCGACGACCAGCCCGCCCTCTATCAGCCCCTCGACGACACCCTCGACCGTGGGCCGGGACAGCCCGGTCACCCGGGTGATCTCCGTGAGCGTCGCGAACTCCGTGGCGCGCAGCGCGTGCAGCACCACCGCGGAGTTGATCCTCCGAAGCAGAGAGGGATCCCCGCCGGTCAACCGCCCCAACGTCCGTCCTCCCAGCTAGTGCGCATGTTGGTTGGGCGGATCGTACTCGGCGCGGCGGCCCCCGGCGAGTGCCGGGGACCCTCTCCACGCCCGGGGCCCGGTTCAGCCGGGCGCCACGAACCCCGATTCGTACGCCGCGATCACCGCCTGTGTGCGGTCCCGCGCCCCCAGCTTCGCCAGTACGGCGCTGACGTGGGACTTCACCGTCTCGGTACCCACGATCAACCGCGTGGCGATCTCCGCGTTCGACAGACCCCGGGTCATCAGCCGGAGAACCTCCGCCTCGCGCTCGGTCAGGGCCGCCCGGTCCAGCGCGGCCCGGGCCGCGGGATTCCCGCCGTCGCCCCCGTAGTCGGCGGCCAACTGCCGTACCGAAGCCGGGAACAGCAGCGACTCGCCCTCGGCGACCAGCCGCACCGCGTTCACGATCTCGGCCGGCCGCGCCCGCTTCAGCAGGAAACCGTCCGCACCCGCGCGCAGCGCCTCGTACACGTACTCGTCGTTCTCGAAGGTCGTCACCACGAGGATCTTCGGCGGGTCGTCGACAGTCCGCAGCACCGCGCGCGTGGCCTCGATGCCGTCCAGGAGCGGCATACGGACGTCCATCGCGACGACATCGGGCCGCAACTTCCGGACGAGCGGGATCACCGCCGCCCCGTCGGCCGCCTCCCCGACGACCTCGATGTCGGGCTGCGCCTCCAGAACGGCGCGCAGACCCGCGCGTACGAGGGGTTCGTCGTCGACAAGCAGAACGGTGACCGGCACCCGGCCAGCGTAGGTCAGCGCAACGGCAACTCGGCGTGCACCTGCCAGTCACCCTCGTCCGGACCGGTCCGCGCGCTGCCGCCCAGCAGCGCGGCCCGCTCCCGTATGCCCCGCAATCCGCTGCCCCGGCCGGGCCCCGTTATGTCCACCGTCAGCGGATTGCGCACCTCCAGGGAGAGCGCCCCGTCGTCGACGGCGATACGGACCCGGACTGGCACGGAACCCGCGTGTCGCAGCACATTGGTGAGCGACTCCTGGAGGATGCGGTAGCCCTCGCGCGAGACCGGGCCGGGCACCGTCTCCACAGGGCCCGTCACCTCGGCGTCCACCTTCGCCCCCGAGGCGCGCGCCGACTCCAGGAGGCGGTCGGCCTCCACCAGCGTCGGCCGGCTGCTCACGGGACGCACCGACTCCCGCAGCACGCCGAGCACCCGCTCCAGGTCCTCCAGCGCGGCCCGGCCCGTGTCCTCGATCGCGACCAGGGCCCGGTCGGTGAAGCCGGGGTCGTCCGCGGCCCGCGCGGCACCCGCCTGCACCACGGCCACCGTCAGCGCGTGCCCGATCGAGTCGTGCAACTCGCGGGCGATACGGGTGCGTTCCAGGAGCCGCTCGGTGCGCTCCTCCAGGGCGGCGACCCGCTCGGCCGGCGACGGCCCGAGGAGGCGGCGTGCGACAGCCGTGATCAGCTCGCCGACACCGACCACCAAGGCGTACATCACGACGAGGGGGAGCGGCGCCAGGAGACCGTACGCCCAGTGAGGCTGCGAGATGGGCAGGAGCGGGTTGTCCGAAACCGTGTGCCCCAGCGCGGCCGCGGTCAGGTCGTACGTGCACATCGGACCCCAGACGGTGGCGAACCCGGCCACCGTTCCCAGCGCCATCCGTGCTTCGAGCCACAGCACCGTGCGCCAGCGGTCCCGCCAGGTCGCCGACGGCTGCACGGAGATCCCCGAGTCCTTCTCGCCCGGCGTCAACAGCAGCTGTGCCTGGACCCCTTCTCCCAGACGCACGGCAGGGATCAGACCGAGCGGAATCAGCGGAAGCGCGGCACCCCACGGCTGGGACGGGAAGATGTACATCCACACGCTGACGAGCAGCACGGGCGTCCACAGGTGCAGCAGGCGGGTGTACGTCGTCCCGCGGGTCAGTGGGCGCAGCAGGCGGGCCATTCCGTCATCGTGCCAGCCACCACTGACAACGAGCCTCCCCCGAGCGAGGGAGACGCTCTCCCCGGGCGGGGGAGGCCCAAGGCCCGTCCCGGCAGCCAGCCTTGGGGCATGACCAGCATCGACGTCCAAGACCTCACCAAGGAGTACGGCACCACGCGGGCCGTGGACCGGCTGACCTTCAGCGTCGTGCCGGGCCGCGTCACCGGATTCCTCGGTCCCAACGGCGCCGGGAAGTCCACCACCATGCGCCTCGTGCTCGGCCTGGACCGGCCCACGTCCGGCACGGCGACCCTGGGCGGCCGCGCGTACGCGACGCTCGACGAGCCGCTGCGGCACGTCGGCGCCCTGCTCGACGCGCAGGCCGCGCACGGATCGCGCACCGCACGGGACCATCTGCGCGTGCTCGCCGCGAGCAACCGCCTTCCCGAACGCCGGGTGGACGAGGTACTGGAGGAGGCGGGGCTCGCCTCGGTCGCCCGCCGCCGCGTCAGGACGTACTCCCTGGGCATGCGGCAGCGCCTGGGCATCGCCGCCGCGCTGCTCGGCGACCCGCCGGTGGTCCTCCTCGACGAGCCGTCGAACGGGCTCGACCCCGAAGGCATCATCTGGATCCGGGAGTTGATGCGCCGGCTCGCCGGCGAGGGCCGCACCGTGCTCGTCTCCAGCCACCTGATGAACGAGACCGCGTCGTTCGCCGACCACCTCGTCGTCCTGGGGCGTGGCCGCCTCCTCGCCGACACACCGATGCAGGAGTTCATCCACGCGCGCGTGGAGCCCCGCGTACGCGTCCGCACCACGGACGGCGCGGCGCTCCGGGACCTGCTCGCCCGGCACGGGTACGACGCCGTGGAAGAGGAGGGGGAACGGTGGATCGTGAGACACGCGCGCGTGGACGACATCGGCCGCCTCACCTCCGGAGCGGGCCTTCCCATCCTCGAACTCGCGGCGCAGGAGGGCACGCTGGAGCAGGCCTACCTGGATCTCACGGCCACGGAGGCAGAGTTCGCCGCCCAGTCCCCGACTCAGCCTCAGGAGGCCTGACCGTGCCGTTCGCACCCGTACTCCACTCGGAGTGGCTCAAGATCCGCACCCTGCGGTCGCTCGTCGCGGGACTGGGCGCCCTCGTCCTCGTCACCGCCGCGTTCTCCGCACTCGCCGGCCTCGACAACGCCGCGGACGCGGACTTCGACCCCTTGTTCTCGGCGTTCTTCGGCGTCAGCTTCGGGCAGATCGCCGCGATCACGTTCGGCGCGCAGGCCGTCTCGTCCGAGTTCCAGGGAGGTGCCCTGCGGGTCTCGCTGTCCTCCGTACCCCACCGCGGACGGTGGTTCGCGGCGAAGGCCACGGCCATCGGCGTGCCCGTCCTTGCCGTCGGTCTCCTCACCGGATGCGTGAGCCTGGCCGTGGGCAAGGCGGTCCTCGGTGACCGGGCAAGCGCGATCAGCTGGGGCGAGGGGCTGCGGGGTGTCGTGGGCTGCGGGATCTACCTGGCGCTGATGGCCCTCTTCGCGGCCGGGCTGGCCACGCTGCTCCGCAGCGGCGTCGCCACACTGAGCATCCTCATCCCCTTCCTCCTGATCGTCTCCTTCGTGGTCGGCGACGTGTCGGGGAGCGCCGCCGACTTCCTGCCCGACAAGGCGGGGCAGGTGGCACTGCACGAGACGTGGGGCGGCGCGCTCGGGCCGTGGACCGGGCTCGCGGTGACGGCGGTGTGGGCGGGGGCCGCACTCCTGGCCGGAGCCTGGAGCGTTCGGCGACGGGACGCCTGAACCCGGCCCCCGTTGTCACCTGACGGGCCGCCAAGTGTCAGTGGTGACCGCTTTACTGGACTTCATGACCACTGAGCGACACCTCGCCACGATCGACGAGCTGTGCGTCCGCGACTTCCCCGCGGCGCACGGCTGGTCGGACATCGGCGCGGGGGGACCCGGCTACCACCTGGTGGTGCTGGAGACGACGCACGGCCTCGGGACGGGCGACCAGGGGGAGCGGACGGAGATCGCGGACCAGTTCATCGCCTACAGAGAGGGCGTCGCACAGCGACTGAACGAGCGTTGGGGGGAGGCGTACCCCACGAGCCTGGACGGTGTCTTCCTGCGCGCCGAGGACCCGGACGAGCAGATACCGAAGCCGTGGGCCTACCTCAGCGCCTATGTGAGATACGTGGACCTGTGGGAGGCCGACGGCACCGGACGCTGGGTCGCCGTGGGGGTCTCGGAGCCGAAGGAGGGACTGGAGGTCCAACTCTTCGCGCTGGTCACGGAGTTGGCCCCGCCGTGACCCGTCACGCCTGCGCGGCCTCCCGCAACCGGCCGAACTCCTCCGCCATCGTCGCCGCCGTCCAATGGGCGTTCAGACCACTGGGGTTGGGCAGCACCCACACACGAGTCGAGCCGAACGTCCGCTCCTGCGGCCCGATCCTGGCCTTGCGGTCGTCGAAGGCCGCCCGGTAGGCGGTCACACCCACCACGGCGAGCCACCGCGGCCGCAGCCGCTCCACCCTGGCGGCGAGCAGCCGCCCGCCCTCCCGGTACTCGTCCGCGCTGAGCTCGTCCGCCCGGGCCGACGCCCGTGCCACGACATTGGTGATGCCGAGCCCGTACGAGAGCAACTCGCCCTGCTCCGACGGCTTCAGCAGCCGGGGCGTGAAGCCGGACAGGTGCAGCACCGGCCAGAAGCGGTTGCCCGGGCGCGCGAAGTGGTGGCCCGTCGCAGCCGTCATGAGGCCGGGGTTGATGCCGCAGAACAGCACCTGGAGACCGTCCGCGACGACATCCGGCACGAGCCGGTCGCGGGCGGCCTCCAGTTCGGCGGGGGTGAACCGCGTCAGAGGATCGCCCCCGGCGTGTAGCCCGCGGCCTCCGGGTGCTGCTTCACGATCTCCTCGATCCGGGCGACGACGGCGGTTACCTGGTCGGCGGCGGCACCCGTGAAGGACAGCTTGTCGGCCATCAGAGCGTCGAGCCCGGCCCGGTCCAGCGGGATGCGCTCGTCCGCGGCGAGCTTGTCGAGCAGCTCGTTGCGCTCGGCGCCCTGCTCGCGCATGGCGAGGGCAGAGGCGACGGCGTTCTCCTTGATGGCCTCGTGCGCGACCTCACGGCCGACGCCCGCGCGCACCGCGCCCATCAGCACCTTGGTCGTCGCGAGGAACGGCAGGTAGCGGTCCAGCTCACGCGCGACGACGGCCGGGAACGCGCCGAACTCGTCGAGCACGGTCAGGAACGTCTCCAGCAGACCGTCGAGCGCGAAGAACGCGTCCGGCAGCGCGACCCGGCGCACCACCGAGCAGGACACATCGCCCTCGTTCCACTGGTCGCCCGCCAGCTCGCCCGTCATCGAGGCGTAGCCGCGCAGGATCACCATCAGGCCGTTGACGCGCTCGCAGGAGCGGGTGTTCATCTTGTGCGGCATCGCGGAGGAGCCGACCTGGCCGGGCTTGAAGCCCTCGGTGACCAGCTCGTGCCCGGCCATCAGCCGGATTGTCTTCGCGGTGGACGAAGGCGCCGCGGCCAGCTGCACCAGCGCCGTCACGACCTCGTAGTCGAGCGAGCGCGGGTAGACCTGCCCGACGGACGTGAACGCCTGCGAGAAGCCCAGGTGCCGGGCGATCCGCTGCTCCAGGTCCGCGAGCTTGGCCGCGTCCCCGCCGAGCAGGTCGAGCATGTCCTGCGCCGTGCCCACCGGGCCCTTGATGCCGCGCAGCGGGTAGCGGGCGAGCAGCTCCTCGACCCGGCCGTACGCGACGAGCAGCTCGTCGGCGGCGGTCGCGAAACGCTTGCCGAGGGTCGTCGCCTGCGCCGCCACGTTGTGCGAGCGACCGGCCATGACCAGCTCGCCGTACTCGCCCGCGAGCTTGCCCAGGCGGGCCAGGACGGCCACCGAGCGGTCCCGCATCAGCTCCAGGGAGAGCCGGATCTGCAGCTGCTCGACGTTCTCGGTGAGGTCCCGGGACGTCATGCCCTTGTGGACGTGCTCGTGTCCGGCGAGGTCGTTGAACTCCTCGATCCGCGCCTTCACGTCGTGCCGCGTGACCTTCTCGCGCTCGGCGATCGAGGCCAGGTCGACCTGGTCGAGGACCCGCTCGTAGTCGGCGAGCGCGGCCTCCGGCACCTCGATCCCGAGGTCCTTCTGGGCCCGCAGCACGGCGAGCCAGAGCTGACGCTCCAGCTTCACCTTCTGCTCTGGGGACCACAGGGTGGCGAGCTCGGCCGAGGCATAGCGGCCGGCGAGGACGTTCGGGATACGGGGCTTTGCGGGCGCAGTCACGTGTCCAGATTCTACTGGCGGTTCCTGCAGGCCAGCGCCACGGGCCTGTTTGTCGGAAGCTACGAGAGCGCGGGCGGGCGGCCGGGAGGGCGTCGGTGGTCGTCCACGGATTCCTCTTGGTGGTCCTCCAGCGGTGATCCACGGATTCCGACCCGGCGGTCTACGGTCCCCGGGCGGTCTACGATCCCGCGTCGGCCAGCTCCGCCAGGATGTCGCCGTGGCACAGCTCCGGCGCACACCAGCAGGCCAGCGTCCTGCCGCGCAGCTCCGGCACGAGGGCGAGCAGCTCGGGGCGTGCGAGGAGGTACGCCCGGTACTTGGCCATCACCTCGGCGCGGGTTCCGTCGCGCTTCTTGGTGGCGGTGTCGTAGGCGAACGGGTTGTAGAGCGCGTGCTGGGGAAGGTCCCAGTGCCCCATGGTCCAGCGGCGGCCGACGTACACGAGGTCCGCCGGGGCGTCCTCCAGGCGGGGGCCGAAGTCGTGGATGCGGCCCTTGAGGTTGATGACGGTGGCGGTCACGGCGGACTCCGTTCCCTCGGCGGGGCTGGGGCGGCCGGCGGTGCCGGCGCGGCTCGCGGTGGTCGGCGAGCCCGATCATGCGCCGCGCGGGCCGCACGCGCCACCGGCAGGCCCGCCACCACTGGCCGGCTCGACACAGTGCCCCGGCCCCTGCCAGGGCTTACGCCTCCGGAGTCTCGTACGGCAGCAGGTCCGGTCGCTTGGCCGGGAGGCCGTCGCCCGATGAGCGGCCGGTGAGGCGGCGGCCGATCCACGGCAGTAGGTACTGCCGGGCGAAGCGTGCGTCGGCGGTGCGGCGGGCGCCCCAGCCGGGCGGCGGGGACGGCGGCATGGGCGTGCGCCAGTCGGCGTCCTCCGCGTCGTACCCGAGCGTCTGCCACACCGCCTCGGCTACCCGGCGGTGTCCCTCACCCGTCAGGTGCAGCCGGTCCACGTCCCACATCCGGGGATCGCCCAGGGACGGCGCCCCGTAGAGGTCGACCACGAGCGCGCCGTGCCGGGACGCGAGGTCGTCGACGCAGGCGAAGAGCTCCTCCATGCGCGGGCGGAACCGTGCCAGTACCGGGCCTTGGCGGCCGGGGCTGCGCATCAGGACGAGCTGCTTGCAGGCGGGGGCGAGGCGCTCGACGGCCTCCTCCAGGAGCCCGCGGACCTGCCCCATGTCGCACTTGGGCCGCAGCGTGTCGTTGAGCCCGCCCACGAGCGTGATCACGTCGGGCTGCATCGCCGCGGCGACATCGACCTGCTCGGCGACGATCTGTCCGATGAGCTTTCCGCGTACCGCCAGGTTGGCGTACCGGAACCCGGGGGTCCGAGCGGCCATCCGGGCCGCGAGGAGGTCGGCCCAGCCGCGGTACGAGCCGTCGGGGAGGCGGTCCGACATGCCCTCGGTGAAGGAGTCGCCGATCGCGACAAGACTGGTGTAGGTGGCATTCGTCTGCATGGCGGAAGAGATGATAACCCGTGCACATACCCACCGGTCTGCCGCCCGGCGCACGCCCCCTCACATCGCCCGCTCCTCTCATCACGCCCGCCCCCGTCACACCGGCTGCCCGAACAACTCCCTCAGCACGTCCTCCATCGTCACCAGCCCCGCCAGCCGCCCGTCCGTACCCAGCACCGCGGCCAGATGCGTACGGCTGCGTCGCATGGCCGTCAGTACGTCGTCCAGCGGTGTGCTCTCCCGGACGCGGGCGATGGGCCGCATGTCCTGGACCCGGAACGGCAGGTCGCGCGGCATCGCGTCGAGCGCGTCCTTGACGTGGAGGTAGCCGACGATGCGACGCCCGTCGTCCACGACGGGGAAGCGGGAGAAGCCGGACTCGGCGGACAGCGCCTCCAGCTGCTCGGCCGTGACACCCACGCGCGCGTAGACGACGCTTTCCAGCGGGAGTACGACGTCCCGCACCGGTCGGCGTCCCAGTTCCAGGGCGTCGTGCAGCCTCTCCTGCGCGCGGTCGTCGATCAGCCCTGCCTCGCTGGAGTCCTTGACCAGCCGGGCCAGTTCCGTGTCCGAGAACGTCGCGGAGACCTCGTCCCGCACCTCGACCCGCATCAGCTTCAGCAGCCCGTTCGCGAACGCGTTGATCGTGAAGATCACCGGCCGCAGCGCCCGCGACAGCCCGACCAGCGGCGGACCGAGCAGCAGCGCAGTCCGCACAGGCTCGGCGAGCGCGATGTTCTTCGGCACCATCTCACCGAGGAGCATGTGCAGATACGTGGCCAGGGAGAGCGCGATCACGAACGAGATCGCGTGTCCGGTGCCCTTCGACAGCCCCACCGCGTGGAACACCGGCTCCAGCAGATGCGCGATCGCGGGCTCCGCGACCACACCCAGGACCAGCGTGCACAGCGTGATGCCGAGCTGTGCCGCAGCCATCAGCGCGGACACGTGCTCCAGACCCCACAGCACGCTGCGCGCCCGCCGGTCGCCCTCCGCGCTGCCCTCCATGGTCTGCTCGATCTGACTGCGGCGTACGGAGATCAGCGCGAACTCGGCCCCCACGAAGAAGGCGTTCACGACCAGGGTCGCCAGCCCGATGAGCAGTTGTACGGCGGTCATCGCTCGCCCCCTTCACGAGATTTCCCGGGCCGTTCGGACGGGACGCCCGCGGCGTGCGGCGCGTGCATCAGCACCCGCGCGGCCCGCCGCCCCGACGCGTCCACCACGTCCAGCCGCCACCCGGCGACCTCGACCGTGTCCCCCTTGGCGGGAATGCGCCCCAGCTCGGCCGCGATCAGGCCCGCGAGGGTCTCGTACGGTCCCTCCGGCGCGCGCAGACCGACCCGGGCCAGCCGGTCGATGCGTACGGAGCCGTCGGCCGAGTACAGCGTGCGGTCCTCGTCGTCCGTGCCGGCCGGGGCCAGATCGGGCGTCTCGTGGGGATCGTGCTCGTCCCGCACCTCACCGACGACCTCCTCGACGATGTCCTCCAGGGTGGCGACCCCGGCGGTGCCGCCGTACTCGTCGATGACGACGGCCATCGTGCGCTTGCCGGAAAGCCGGTCCAGGAGCCGGTCGACGGTCAGTGACTCCGGTACGAGCAGGGGCTCACGCATCAGCGTCGACACGCGCGTACGAGCCCGTTGGTCGGCGGGCACGGCGACACAGTCCTTGATGTGCGCGACACCGACGACCGAGTCGAGGTTGCCGCGGTAGACGGGGAAACGGGACAGGCCGGTCGCGCGGGTCGCGTTCGCCACGTCCTCGCAGGTCGCCTGGACGTCGAGGGCGATGACCTGGACGCGCGGTGTCATCACGTTCTCCGCGGTGAGATCGGCGAGGTTCAGCGTGCGCACGAACAACTCGGCGGTGTCCGGCTCCAGGGCACCCTGCTTCGCGGAGTGCCGGGCCAGCGCGACCAGTTCCTGCGGGCCGCGCGCGGAGGCCAGTTCCTCGGCGGGCTCGACACCGAAGCGGCGTACGACACGGTTGGCCGTGTTGTTGAGGTGACTGATGAACGGCCGGAACAGCGAACTGAACCAGCGCTGCGGAGTCGCCACCCGCTTGGCCACGGCGAGCGGTGAGGAGATCGCCCAGTTCTTGGGCACCAGCTCGCCGACCACCATCAGGAAGACCGTCGACAGGGCCGTACCGATGATCAGGGCCACGGACGAGGAAGCGGACTCCGGGACACCGGCGGCCTCCAGCGGACCCGCGATGAGCTTGGCGACGGACGGCTCGGCCAGCATGCCGACGACCAGGTTCGTGACCGTGATGCCGAGCTGGGCGCCGGAGAGCTGGAAGGTGAGGTTCCGTACGGCCTTGAGGGCGCCCGCCGCGCCGACCTCGCCGCGCTCGACGGCGCGCTCCAGTTCGCTGCGCTCGACCGTGGTCAGTGAGAACTCCGCCGCGACGAAGGCGCCGCAGGCGAGTGAGAGCAGCACCGCCACGGCGAGGAGGAGCACTTCGGTCATCGGGTCACCTCCGTCCCATGATCGGCCACGGGCGGGGGAATCGCGCGATGACGGCACAGCGGGACGCCGTGCCCTCGGGTACCGGGAGGCTCGCCCATGGGCGGAGGCTCACACCTTTCCTAGGAGACGACTTTGCGGAGGGGAAACGACCGGGTCCCCCGCGGACGGAGGATCACGCACGCCCCGCGCTTCGGTCAGTCGGCCAGCGGCTTGACCCAGCGTCGCCAGTGGTCCTCGCGATGGTAGCCAGTGGCGGCCCAGGCGTGGTGTGCCTGTTCGTTGGCCTCCAGGACCATGGCGTCGACGCGGCGCCCGCCGAGGGCCGCGAATCGCTGTTCGGCCGCCTCCAGCAGAGCGCTGGCGATGCCTTGCCGACGGTGGTCCGGGTGTACGGCCAGTCGGTACGCGGAGCATCGCCATCCGTCGAACCCGGCTATGACCGTTCCCGCCAGGGCGCCGTCGCGCTCCGCGAGGAGCAGGGCTTCGGGGTCTCGTGTGACGAGGGCCGCCACTCCGGCGTGGTCGTCACTGATGCTGGTTCCTTCCGCGGCTTCACGCCAGAAACGCAACACGGTGTCGATGTCGGCGAGGGTGGCACAGCGGATGTGGAGATCACTCATGGGGCGAGCCAAGCAGAGCGCCGACGGGTCTGGCGAACGGTTTCCGAACCGAGTGATCGAGCTCATGGATCATGAATCGCCGGTGGCGGTGTCTGCGCCGGTGCCGGTGGTGCTGTCGGTTCGGTGTGCTCGTGCCCGGGCCATGTTCCGTGCCTCAGGTTCGCTTCGGCGGCGGCCAGATAGACGGCCGTGGCGAGCCACTGGGTCGCGTACTGGTCCGGGTCGGCTCCGCTGTGGCGCCCGAAGACGTCGAGGGAGCGACGCCCGGCCACCGCGCCGAGTGCGGTGATCAGGTCCGCGCCGGTGACCAGCCCGCTTCGGCGCAGCACGGCCGCGTGGCCGTCGTGATCGTTCCCGCGCATGGACTCGGCGGCGATCCGGCGTCCTCCCGTGACGGCCAGTTCGACCAGACGCCGGACGCGCCAGAGCGGAGAGTCGCCGGCCGCATAGGAGGCGGTGGGCGGCGAAGGAGCGGGAATGTCCGGCGGGAAGTGGTCGCTGAGGAGCAGGTCGTAGCCGAGATCGGCGCGACCCTGCCAGTCGTCCGGGAGACGCAGGGTCGCCTCCGTGCCGGGTACGGGGCCGACGGCGAGCGCGCGGAGGGTTGTGACCCGGTCGGGGTCGAGGCGGCCGAGGACCCGGATCCGCAGCCCGGGACGTGCGCCCAGCTGCCGGAAGTTGGCGGTGTGGGCGAGGGCGGGGTGGCTGTGGGCCGGGGTCAGCCGGAACGGTGCACCGGGGTTGGGGCGGCCGTCCGCGAACGCATCGCCTCCGCAGGGCAGTTCACGGACCAGCAGATCCTCGCCGTCGGTCGCGGCGATCTCCACGTCACAGCCGATCAGGGGCCGGGCGTACCCGGCGCTCTCGGGGCCACCGGTCACTTCGTGATCACCGGCCCCTCCGGGGTCACCCACGAGCGACGCCGGGAACCGCACGGCGGCGGACTCGGCGAGTGGGCGGGCGAACACCGTCGCCGGCGCGGACTCGGTCCAGGGGCGTCCGGCGGCGAAGGTGGCACGGACGCCTCTCTCCGCAAGCAGGCGGCCCTCCGGGGAGACGGTCGCTCCCGAGATGATCAGGCCGCCGCGGGACACCCGGAAGTGGTCGCTCAGGAAGCTCCGGATGGCGACCAGGGCGGTACCGGCGCGTCCGGCCCGCGCCGGGCCGCCGGGCTGGACGTCGCGGAGCGTGTACCAGCGGCCGTCGTCGTCGAGGAGGTGCGTGACCACCCCGCCGAGGTCGTCGGGGCCGATGACCGGTTCGCGGCAGACTCCGTAGAGCCGCAGGGACCTGTCGGGGCGGTGGTTGCGGCGGAGGGCGCCGATCAGCGCGGGCTCGGGGTCTCCGGCCTTCAACAGGTGGGCGACGAGGAGGAGTTCACGCAGGGCGGCCACCAACTCGGTGAGTCTGCCCGGGCTGTACGGGTCGCGCGTCGTGCGCAGACAGCGCACCACGCCCAGGGCCGCGGCCTCCGCGCGGTGGAGGCCCGTGAGGCGTGCGGTGTGGGCGGCGCGCAGCAACTCGGCCTGAAGTACCGCTCCCGTACCGGCCGTTCCGGCGGAGAGCACGGCTGCCGCAGCCGTCCAGACGCCGACGGCCGCGCGGATCTGGGCGGTTGAGGGGCCCGTGGGGGCATCGGCCGGGGGACGGGTGGGCTCTGCGCCGGGGGCCGCGGGCCGGTTCGGCTCGGTGGGGCGGTCCCGCTCGGCGGGGCTGACCTGCTGGGCGGGGCGGACCCCGTCGGCGGGTTGGTCGGGTTCGGCGATACGGTCCGGTTGGGAGGAACGGTCCGGCTCGGCGGAACGGTCCGGTTCGGCCGACGGACCAGCACCAGTGGGCTGAACGGCTGCGCCGGGCCCGGAGAGTACGGACGGGGCGATGACCACGGGCCGGGCGGGTTCCGTGACGGCGACCGGGCAGGCGCCCAGCACCGCCGCCCGATGCAGACAGCGCGGTGCCAACAGGCAGGTGCAACGGGCCTGTTCGGTGTCGGTGACCACGCCGGAGGAGTCCGGCGCCAGGGTCACCAGGGCATCCTCGCCGCAGCGGACGCCGAACGTCCCGCCCTCGGCGGTGACCGGTGTGGCCGTCAGCGCCTCGACGGCCGCGTCCAGTCTGCCGCGGAGCCGGGTGGTGAGACTCTCCACCGCGGAGGTGAACACCTCAGGTGCGACCGGTGGGAGTCGGAGTGGGGTGGTCGTGCCGGAACGGGTCATCGGGATGCTCCACGAGGGCGCTCCCCAGCCGGACAGGCGGAGGAGAAGGGGAGAGGGGACCGAAGGACGGGGCGCGGGACGGCGGATACGGCTCGGACCGCCGTCGTGAGCGGCCGTGCCACCGAACGGCGTACGGCATACGGGTGCACGGCCCGACGGACGAAACAACCGGAGCCGTACGCGGCCGGAGACCCCGCCGGAGTCCGAGCGGAGACCCCGTTGGGGACCGGGCCAGAGACCCGAGCGGAGACCCGGCGGGAGACCCGACCGGAGCCGCTCCCGGTCGGAGCCGCTCCCGACCCGAGCCGCTCCCGCCCGGCGGAGACGGCCGTACGTGCCGCCACGACCGCCCCCACCTCGCCCCCGGAGCCCTCATCCGGCCCCCCGCCCCGCCCCCGTACCAAAGATCAGCGGCGCCCCCTCCGCGGCTGCGGCCGAGGTACCTCGAGTTCCTCCAGCCGGGGCTCGTCCCCCTCCAGCACCCGCCGCCAGGCCGCCCGGTAGAGATCGGCGACCGGCCCGGTGGGCACGACGACGCCCAGGACGGCCTCCTCGCCGTGGAGCAGGTCGTACATCGGCACCTTCCACCGCTCCAGCGGAACGTACGGCTTCGCGAGCTGGGTCCAGCCGCCGGGCAGGAACAGTGAGCGTCCCGCTCGGGTGCGGCTGCCTTCGAGGACGAGGTCGGTGGCGGCGAGCTCGGCGCGGGCGGCGCGGAGCCGGGCCGTTCCGCCCCGCTGTTTCGCCCAGCCGGTCCAGCGGGCGGTGTGCTGGTCGGTGGGATCCGGCATGGCGAGCAGCATCAGATAGATGACAGCGGCGTCCTCACCGATGCCGTACCGCTTGGCCACCTCACCGACGAGGTCGGGCACGGACCGGGTGGGATCCTGCGGCCACCACAGACCGTCCGCGTCGCGTTCGCCCGCCACCGGTTCCCCGGGATCGGCGAGCAGCTCCGCGAACCGCCGGTCGTGGACCAGCCGGAGAGCGACGTCCTCGGCGGTCGGCCGTTCACCGGGGACCACCGCCGCCAGGTGGGGATCGTTCCCGGCGGCGTCCAGCAGCGCGGGGCGGACGGCGGCGTAGGGGTCGGGGACCGTGGTGCTCAGCACGACCGCGCCGTAGCGCACGAAGCCGTCACCGGTCTCCGCGGGGCTCCCGGGACCCCGGCGGAAGGCCTCCAGATCGACCTGTCTGCCGAGGCCGATCAGCAGGTCCGGGTGGGCCAGCCGGGCGCGTACCGAGGTCAGTACCCCGGGGAGGACAGCGCGGATCGGATCGCCGGACGGGAGCCGGTGGGCGAGCCATGCGGCCAGGGCCACCGAACCGTTCAGGACGCCTGTGCCGAAACCGGGCGTGTTCTCGACGCTGCCCAGGTGGTGGCCTCTGGTCGTCCAGGTCAGGTCGTGGTTCAACCGCGGTTCGGCCGCCCCGTCGACGAACCCGCGCAGCGCGTCGGACGGCGCCCACCACGACGTGGTCCGCACGGTGCGGACCGCGTCATGGAGCACCTCTTCGGAGAGGAGCGTCCGCCGGCCCACCTCCCGGTTCCAGACCTCGGCCGCCGCGACCACGTCCGGGCCGTCCGTCCACAGTCCGGACGGCTCGGCGGGCAGCAGTGCCGCCATGACGGCCTGCCAGATGCCGGCGTCCTTGCACCCCACGGCCTCTCGGGCCACGGCAACGTCCGCCGACTTCACTCCGATGGCCTTCAGCGTCTCGGCGGGCACGGGCCTGCGCGCGTCGTCGGTCATCGGTACTCCGGCGACCATCAGCCGGGCCATGGTCGGGGTGACTCCCGTGAGCCGGGCGAACTCCTCGGCGGCGGCCGGGTACCAGGGCGCCGGACCGCGTGCGGCGAGCTCGGACAGGAAGGCCGTGAACCAGCCGGGCGCACGTGCCGGCTCCGGGGCGAAGGGCTCGGCCGACAACAGCGTGTACGGAGCGGGTGCCTCGAACCGGCCGGCCGGATCGTGGAAGACCGCCCTGAACACCTGGCCTTCGGCGTCGCTTCGGCTCCATTCGTTGGGAAAGACGAGGAACGCGCCGCCGTCCAACTGCAGCACCGTCGCCACATTGCTGCTCAGGGAGCCGGGCCCCCGGAACAGACTCTGCTCCAGACGCAGCCGGACAAGGCGCCAGTGATCGGGGTCCAGCACCGCGAGTTCCTGGGCGTCCAGTTCGGCGAGGAACGTCTCCAGCACCTTCCTGTGATCCTCGGTGGTGGCCGTCGAGCCGGACCGCAGAGCCAACAGGGACGGCAGCGTGGGCAGGGTCAGCCAGTCCATGTTGCCCAAGGCACCCTGTTCGGGCAGGGCGGGGTGCGGACTGCCCGCCGGGGCCGGTTCGTTGAGGCCCCGCCGTGCCTTCCCGAGCAGCCGCAGCAGTCGGACGATGTTGCCGGAGGGATCGTGGTAGTAGTACGCCCTGCCCTGCACCAGGTACTTGCGGCCGTTGAGGCCGAGTCCCTGCAGCGCCGCGGTGAGCACGCCGTCGCCGAGTTCGGGCCGTTGCTCCTCCGGGACGCGGCCCGTGACCGCGATGTCGAGCCGGGTGCGCGCCGCGTCGAGGACGCACTGCTGCTCGGCGGCGAACCGCACCACCTCGGAGATGCCTGCGAGCAGCGCCTCGTGGCCGACCTGTGGCAGCAGGCTGCGGATGATCCCGGGCAGCGCGTCCGCGTCGGCCTGCTCCCGCCCCGGAGCGTCCTGGCCCTCCGTGTCCTCGGGCAGCTCCTTCACGGCCGCCGCCAGAAGCGCCGCCACGGTGTTGTCGTCGAGCCGGCGGAGCGCCGCCGAGCCCTGCGGGTCGCGGGGCCGGAGCAGGTGCCAGTAGCGCAGGGGCGGCAGGAGGGGGGTTCCCGCGGTGAAGGTTCCGGCGGTGTGGTCCCGCGGGATCTCGGCCATCACCGTGCCGTTCCCGTCGAGCAGCCTGATGCCGTCGTACTCCTGGACCACGGCCAGCGGCCGGTCGGCGCCCGGGAACTCCAGCACCCAGCGCGGGCTGCGGCTGCGGCCCCTGCCGGGCGGTACGACGACCGAGCGCCCGGCCAGGTCCTCGCCCCGCCGCGAGCCGTCGGGCAGTGTCACCACCCGCCAGCCGAGCACCCCGTCCACCGGGGCGCACATCGGACCCGGCGCGACGGAGGGGGCGGGCAGCAGCCAGCCCGCCTCGAAGGTGCTTCCCTCCGGCGCGGCACGCAGACCCTCGCCGAACCAGTCCGGCTGTCCCGGTTCGCCCTGGGTGTCGCTCACCGGGTCGTACGCGTGCCAGGTCTTGTTCTTGTAGTCGGTGCCCACCATGGACCACACCCAGTACGACGTGCCGTCGCCGATCATCTGCCGCGCTCCTGGAACGACCGTGTCCCCGCGGCGCAGCACCCCGTGACCGGTGGTCCGGCCGCCGCCGGGAAGCGGGAGCGAGACGGGGGCCATGTTCCCGCCCATCCCGTCGCGCCCGTCCACCGTGCTGGTGCGGGAGTAGCCGGACCCGTCGACCGTCACCCACTGGGAGGGGTTGTGGTGCCAGTAACCCTGGCTGCCGTTCGTATCGACCGAACGCCACCAGACGAACAACTCGCCGTCCACATAGTGATAGTCGACATACCTGCGGTAGCGCGCCGCCTGGTCGGGGACCGACAGCTCGTGCGCGAGTGCCGTGCCTTCCGAACCGATCACCCGGAGGTGCAGGCCGGCCAGGACGATCAGGTGCGGCCAGGCGTCGGTGACGAGGACCTCCCGCTGCAGATTCCCCGATTCGTGTCCTTCGAGCGCCTCTTCCCAGGCGGGCCAGCCCAGTTCGTCGAGGAGCCCGGACCGCAGGGCGCGGGAGAGCGCCGGGGCCATGCCGGTGCTCAGCGCCTCTCGAACCGCCGTCTCGGCAATCGCGAGCACTTCTCCCGGCAGCCGGCTCAGTGTCTGGAGAACGCCGCGGTAGCTTTCGAACGCGGGCAGCTCCGCGGTGATGTACCTCCGGCTGACCTCGCCCACCCATTCGGCGAGCATCGGCCGTCCACCGGGGGACCCGGCCAAGGTGACGACGGTCTGCGGGTGGTCCGCCCGCCCGTCCTCGGGGCAGCCGCGCCGGAACGCCCGGCGGAAGCGGTGATCGGCTTCCAGGGCGACGAGATCGCGCCGGTGTTCACAGGCCGCCCACGACACCAGGTTGAGGCGGTGACGCTCCTCGGGATCCGCCACCGGTATGCCCAGGGACAGCAGTTGGTCGAGGAGGTTCACATCGCCGACGGGGGGCGTCAACAGGCCGCCGGAGGACTCCAGTTCGGCACGCAGCGTGCCGGCGATACGGTCGACGAGTGGATAGAGCTCTGCCGGAGCGAGGTGGTAGTCGGCCCGCCACAGCTCCAGGAATCTGCGGGTCCATCCGGCCGTACCGTCGGCGGGACGCACCTCGGCGGGCAGGGTGGCGTCGCAGAGCCCGGCGGTGGCGCCGGACTTCTCCAACAGGTCGAGCCACTGGGGGAGTTCCTCCCGCTCCCACGTCGAGGGCATCAGCTCCAGCAGGGTGCCGCGGAAGGCGGGTTCCTGCCGGGTCAGCTCCAGCAGGGCCGGCCGGTGGGCCTTCCACCAGCCGGGCGGTGCCTTGACGGTGCCGGGCAGTGTCAGCATCTCGCGCAGATAGGAGACCTCCTCCACGAGCGCGTTCCTGCCCGCGACCGCCTTCGCGAGTCTGCGCAGATCACCCGCGCCCGGACTCGACGGAGGCAGCCCGTGCGCGGCCAGACGCACGAAGAGTCCGCGAACGTGCCGGAACGCCGTCGCCGCCGGAACCCGGGACGACAGCCCCTTGGCGTAGCTGGAGAGCATCTTCGTCGGCACTGCCTCGGCGAGGGCGAACTCGAGGAAGACCGCGTCCATGCGCTCCTCGTCGAACGGCAGCGCGTGCGCCGTCTCGGCCTTGCGCGCGTTGACGAACATCTGGGACGCGTACGCGCTCTCGTCGGCGGCCAGGAACACCCGGCCCGCCTGCTCGTAGAAGGTCGGCAGGAAGTGCGGTACGGAACCCGCGAGCCGTTCGCCGATCGACTCGTAGGTGGCCCGCGCCTTCTTCGGCCTGGATTTCGCCGTCCGCGCCACCTTGTTCATCTCCTCGACCAGGGACATGGCCAGGTGGCCGTCCGAGGGGTGATGAACCAGTACCCATTCGGGGAAGCCCAGTGCCCGGGGCTGTCCGAGACCGACCTCGGTCGGCTCGCCCTCGGGTTCGAGGCCGAGGAAGCCGGTGCCCAGGCCCTGTCCCAGGCCCTCTCCCTGCTCGGCGGCGACCAGCCGTACGACGATCCGGTCGTCCAGGCCCGGATGCCGGTAGGCCTGCGTGAACATGGGCACGGCCCGGTCGCCGCCCCCGGTTGTCCCGGGGGGCAGTACCGCGCCGGCTCGCAGCAGTTCCTCGGCTTCAGCCTCCGCCATCGCCGTCGTATCGCCGCGGGTCATCGAGTCGTCGGCCACCGTGTCGCTCATGATTTCGTGCCTTTCGTGGCCGTGCGGCCGGTCCGCGGGACCTTGCTCATCCGTGTGCGCCCGTCGGTCTGTGTCGTGTGAGGTGCGCCGGCCACGGCCGTGCTCCCGAGGTGTGTCGCCGTCCGTGCCGTCGTTCGTGCCACCGTGTCGCTCACGCGGTGCGGTCCGCGGACACGGTGCGGCCGGCGTGCAGGGCCGCGGCCATGCGCATGCCCTCGGACCACGCCACGGGGCCCACCTCCGACAGCCGCAGCCGCGGGTCCCGTCCATGGCGCCAGCTCAGATCGCCGGTGTGGCCCTCTTCCTCGTAGTACGGGTTGCCGATCTCGACCGACGCGGTGAAGACCCGCCCGGCGTCCCGGATCCGGCCGGTGACATGGCCGTCGGACACCTTGTAGCCGAGCGAAGCGGCACGGGCGGAGAGGTGGAACCACGAGCTGTACTCGGCCCCGGAGAACTCGGTGACCGTCTCGGCACCGCCGTCGACGTCACCCGGCTTGTGCCAGGTGGCGCGGTGAATCTGTTCCACGCCCTGCACCACGCCCAACTCGGCCGCGAACACGCGGAGTTCGTCGAGATCCGGGAGCAGGACCGGGTGGGGCATCGTCACCGTACGGGGGGAGAGGCGGACGGTCTCGCCGTCCAGGTTCACCACCCGGAGCTCACCCGATGCGTCGGCGTCCCGCAGGAAACCGACCTCGTCGGGGCCCTCGCCGACCACGACCAGGTCACGCAGTGCCGACCGCCACGCCTCGTCGGGCCAGACCCGGGCCAGCAGGCCGGCCGGCACCGGCAGCGAGGACACCATCCAATTGTCGACCTGCGCCGCGCACTGGGCCGCGTGCCGGTCCAGCCACTCGGCGAACCGCTGCAGCTCGATCACTTCGGGGCGGTCCCGTAACTCTCCCGGCAGCGTTCTCAGTTGCCCTGCCGGGGACGTCCCTGCCGGGGGCGTCTTCGACGAGGACCGGGCCACTACCCGGCCTTCCACCAGAGCGATCTCATAGGTGTCGCCCACTGTCAGCCAACCCATAGGTTTTCTCTGCCTCTTTCACCGTTCGGAAACCGGCACAGCGCGGCCGGCGGTCCGAATCGGCCCACCCCACTGTGACTTCCGCGAAAGATTAGAGGCACCCACTGACAGTTTCCGGCGATCGAGCATCCTGAACTGCCGTGTCCTGTCCGCCAGTTGCTGCCAGTTCCTACCGGATCCGCTCGGCCTAGGCCTCGCGCAGCCGCGCGATCACGGGGGCGAACACCTCCATGTTCGGCTCCAGAACCGTCAGATACGAGAACCCGAACCGGTCCCGCTGGGCCCGCACCCGCTCGACGATGTCGTCCAGGGTCCCCACGAGAACGATCGGCAGCTCAAGCACCTGCTGCTCGGTCAGATGGGGGATGCGGGGCAGCCACGGCTGGATCGCGGCACCGGGGTCGTCGGTGACGATGACGATCTGGACCAGCAGGTTCAGCTCGGCCGGCTCCGCGCGCCCGGCGGCCAGCTTCCGGTACAGGGCGACTCGTTCGTCGAGCTCCTGCGCCGCGAGCGGCTCCAGCGAACCGCCGTCCCGGGTGCGCGCGCCGGTGAACGCCGCGATGTCCGCGTGCTCGGCGGTCAGCCGCAGCATCCGGTCGCCGTTGGCGCCGATCAGCAACGGCACGCGTTGTTGTACGGGCTGTGGCTGATGGCCCTCGGATTCGAGCAGCCGCTCCAACTCCTCGACGGTACGCCGGAGATGGTCCACGCGCTCACCCGGCGAACCCCAGGGGAGACCCGCCGTCTCGTGCTCCGCCTGTACGTAGCCGGTGCCGAGCCCGAGTTCCAGGCGGCCGTCCGTCAGCGCGTCCGTCGTGGCCACCTCGCGGGCCAGCAGTGCCGGGTTCCAGAACCCGGCGTTGAGCACGAACGTGCCCAGGCGTGGCCGCTCGGTCGCCTCGGCGGCGGCGACCAGCGCCGGGAAGGGAGCGGGCATGCCGAGATGGTCCGGGGCCAGGATCACGTCGTAGCCGAGTTCCTCGGCCCGACGGCACTTCGTGCGCCACTCGTCGGCTGGTGCGGCACTCATCAGATTGACGCCGAAACGGAACGGGCGGGCCATGAACTCTCCTCACCGGTACGGGACTTGAGTATGCCGAGTACGTTGCCTCGCGTACGGGGAGCTCGCCGGTACGTGGAGCTCCCCGTGCACGTGGAGCACGCCCTGCACGGGGAGCGTGCTCCACGCGTCGATCACTCGTGCGCGATGGCCGCCAGTACGTTCATGCGCGACGCGCGCAACGCCGGCAAGAGCGCCGCCACGATGCCCACGACGGCCGATCCCACGACGACCGCGACGAGAGTCGTCCACGGGATCGCGAGCGCCTTCATCCCCTGCAGGGCGAGGACCTGCTGCACGCACACGCCCCACACGAGCCCGAGCGCGAGCCCGAGGACCGCGCCGAACACGGCGATCACCACCGACTCCAGCCGGATCATCCGCCGCAACTGACGCCGGGCGAGCCCGATCGCGCGCAGCAGCCCGATCTCCCGGGTGCGCTCGACGACCGACAGGGCAAGGGTGTTGACCACTCCGAGCACCGCGATGACGATCGCGAGGCCGAGCAGCGCGTACACCAGGTAGAGCAGCACGGCGATCTGATCGTGGATCAGCTTCTTGTAGTCGGCCAGGTCACGCACCTGCACCTGCGGATACGGGTCGAGCGTCTTGTCGAGGTTCGCGCGCAGGATGTCGGCGGAGGTGCCGGAGGCCGCGTTCACGTACAGCGCGGAGTCCTGCCCGCCGGGCACGTACTTCTCGATCGTGCCGAAGCCGAAGAAGAGCCCGCCCTGTGTGCCGAAGCCCTCGGCGGCGTCCTGGTCGGTCAGCGCCCCCACCTTCAGCTCGGCCTTCTGCCCGGCGGGGAACTCGACGGGGATCGTGCTGCCGAGGCGTACGTCGTGGTCCTTGGCGAAGCCCGCGTCCATGGCGATGTTGCCGTCCGCGAGCGCGTCGGCCGTGTCGCCCTCGGCGTACGTGATGCGGGCGACCTCGTCGAGCTGCGACTCGTAGCCCGCCGCGGTCGTCTCGACGCGCTTGCCGTCCGGCAGCCGCACGGCGACCGGTGTGAACCGCTGCCGTACGACGAGTCCCGCGCCCTCCGTGTCCTGCACCTTCTCGGTGATCTCCTGCGGGAACGGCAGGAAGTTGGCGTTCTGCACCACGAAGTCGGCGCCCAGCGTCTTGTCGATCTGGTCGTCGAAGGACTTGGACATGGACGCGCTCGCCACGGACATGCCGCCGACCAGCGCGAGGCCCACCATCAGCGCGGCGGCGGTGGCGCCGGTGCGGCGCGGGTTGCGCAGCGCGTTGCGCTGGCTCATCCGGCCGACCGAGCCGAACACGGCGGGGAAGAAGCCGCCGAGGACACGGATCACCGGCCGGACGAGCAACGGCCCGGCGATGACCGTCGCGAGGAGGGTGAGGACGACGCCGAGGCCCAGCAGGGAGGCGGCGGACCCGGTCTCCGTGGACGTCACGCACCCCACGAGCGCGGCGGCGCCCAGCGCGCCGACGATCAGCCCCACCACGGCCCGTACCCGCAACGGCCGTCCCACACCGGCGATTTCGGCGTCCGCCAGCGCGGCCATCGGCGACACACCGGCCGCGCGGCGGGCCGGCAGATACGCCGCGACGAAGGTGACGCCGACCCCGACGACGTACGCAGCGACGGGTGTCGCCCAGCCGATGACCATCTCGGCGGTCTTCAGGTTCATGCCGAACAGGCCCATGAGCTCGATCAGCCCGATCGCGAGCCCGATGCCCGCGGCCAGGCCGAGCGTCGAGCCGACCAGGCCGAGGAGCGTCGCCTCCAGGAGCACGGACCGGCGCACCTGCCGCCGGTCGGCGCCGAGTGCGCGCAACAGGCCCAGTTCACGGGTGCGTTGGGCGATCAGCATGGAGAAGGTGTTGACGATCAGGAAGACCCCGACCAGTACCGCGATCCCGGCGAAGCCAAGCATCACGTACTTGATCACGTCGAGGAAGCCGCCCAGTTGGGAGGCGGCGGTCTCGGCCTGCTCGTCGGCGGTCTCCAACTCGTAGGTGCCCGAGCCGATTTCGGCGGCGATGCGCTGCTTGAGCTGTGCGTCGCTCACGCCTTTCGCCGCGTCCACCTGGATGCTGGTGGCGACGTCCGCCCGGCCCAGCAGTTTGGTCCGCGCGACCGCAGGGTCGAGGAAGACCAGTGCGGCACCCGGATTGGTGGTCTTGAAGGTCGCGATGCCGACGACCTTCACCTTGAACGAGCCGGGCTGTGCGATGACGGTCAGCGTGTCACCGATGCCGACGTGCTTCTTGTCGGCGGTGTCCGCGTCGAGGAGCGCCTCGGCGGGCCCGCGCGGGGCGTGCCCCGAGGTCAGCTCCACAGGGCTGCGCTCGGTGACGTACCAGTCGCCCGCGATGGTGGGCGCGCCCGTGGTCGGGCCCACCGACTCGTTCTCGCTGTCGACGACGGTGATGTTCTCGACGGCCACGTCCGGACGCGCGAGGGCGACCCCGTCGACCTTGTCGATGCGGGCCACGAGGCTCGTGGGCACGGTCGCGATGGCCCCGGAGGGGATCTGCGATTCGAGATCCTCCTTCGGCGTCACGGTCACGTCGGCCGACGTGGACGCGAACAGCCGGTCGAAGGTGCGGGTGACCGTGTCCGAGAAGATCAGGCTGCCCGCGACGAACGCCACGGACAGGACGACGGCCAGCGCCGAGAGCAGCAGCCGGCCCTTGTGCGCGAGGAAACTCCGGAGTGTCGCCTTCAGCACGACAGCCTGCCTCAGTCCTTGTCGAGGGCGATGCCCTCGTCGGGAGTGATGCCCTGGTCGGGAACGATGCCCTGGCCGGTGGCGCCGTCGCCCTCGACCGTCCCGCGAATCGTGTCGAACCTCTTCATGCGTTCCAGCACCGCCTCCGCCGTGGGCCGCGCCATCTCGTCCACGATCCGTCCGTCCCCGAGGAAGAGCACCAGGTCGGCGTGGGCCGCGGCGCCCGGATCGTGCGTGACCATGACGACGGTCTGGCCCAGCTCGTCGACCGCGTCCCGCAGGAAGCCGAGCACTTCGAGGCCGGCCCGCGAGTCGAGGTTGCCCGTCGGCTCGTCCGCGAAGATCAGCTCGGGGCGCGAGGCGAGGGCGCGGGCGCAGGCGACGCGCTGCTGCTGCCCGCCGGACAACTGCGCGGGCCGGTGCTTGAGCCGGTCGCGCAGGCCGAGCTGGTCGATGACCTGGTTCAGCCACTTCTCGTCGGCCTTCTTGCCCGCGATGTCCATGGGCAGCGTGATGTTCTCGGCCGCGTTGAGGGTCGGGATCAGGTTGAACGACTGGAACATGAAGCCGATCCGGTCGCGGCGCAGCTGGGTCAGCTCGCGATCCTTCAATCCCGTGATCTCGGTGTCTCCCAGCCACACCTGTCCGGCCGAAACGGTGTCAAGACCCGCCAGGCAGTGCATCAGCGTGGACTTCCCGGAGCCCGAGGGGCCCATGACCGCGGTGAAGCGGCCTCGCGCGATGTCCACGTCGACCGAGTCGAGGGCGAGCACGGTCGTCTCACCCGATCCGTACGCCTTCGTGAGGCCACGGGCGCGGGCCGCGATCCCCTCGGCGTCCGTGCGCCCGAGGGCGTGCTCCGCAGCTGCTGTGGACAAGGCCGCCTCCTAGGTGGGACTCCGGTGTCCGCGGGCGAGCCTAGTGTGATGCGCGGCACACTTGGTATCCCCCCGAAGTGCCGGTCGTTCTCCGCCGCAGGTCGGTGACCCTGAGATCCATGTAAGGGGCACCCTTAGGGGAGGGGGGTTTCGGGGTCCTCTTGCCACTGCTAGCACATCGGCGCTAGCTTCGAGGTATGGCTAAGACCCAGCTGAACGTGCGCGTGGACGAGGACACCGCCCGCGCCGCGCGCGAACGCGCCCTGGCCCGCGGGATGAGCGTCAACCGCTACATCGAGGAACTGGTCAGACAGGACACCGGGGAAGCCGGCCACACCTTCGTCGAGGCCGCCGCCGACTTCATGAAGCAGTACGAGTCCGTCTTCGTCGAGGAGTTCGGCGCGGAGCGAGAAGGCCGTCGCTGAGCCCTTGAACGAACCCCTGAACATCAGAGTCGACCTCGCCTGGCTCCTCATGGTCGCGGAACACAAGACGCCGGGCGACCCCCAGGTCACCGACTTCGGCGCCCTCGTCGCCGCCGTCGGCCGCCACGAGGCCGAGATCTTCGGCGTCCCCGTCTACGACACCCCGCACACCCGTGCCGCCGCACTGCTCCAGCTCCTGCTGCACGTCCCGGCCCTCGAACGCTCCAACGCGATGTTCGCCATGGCCGTCGCGTACGCCTACCTCGTCGCCAGCGGCCTGAAGGTCGTCACCTCGCCCGAGCAGGTCCGTGAACTGGCCCGCCTCGTCAAGACCGGCGAGGCCACGGTGGACGACATCGCACGCGAACTGCGCCAGTGGAGTCTGTGAGCCCCCCGGATTCTGGGCCTCAGGAATCGGGCGCGCCCTCGGCCCCGGGCCGGCGCGCGGTCCCCAGCACGCAGTACGAACTCGGCATCCGCGGCCCCTTCGCGGGCACCAACAGCTGCCGGTACGGGCCCAGTTCGTACCCCGCGTCCCTGATCGCGCCGACGGGGTCACGGCTCACATGACAGCCGCCGAAGAGCAGCGGCCACACCGTGCGGTCCAGGGCGCGCTGACCGGCGTTCATCGCGCGGCCGCCGCCCTTCCCGTGCTCGAAGAACCGCAGCTCACCGCCCGGGCGCAGGACGCGGCGGATCTCGGTGAGGGCCCGCGGCAGGTCTCGTACGCTGCACAGCACCAGGGACACCACGGCCGCGTCGAAGGCCTCGCTCTTGACCGGGAGCGCCTCCGCGACGCCCGGGACCACGTCGACCGGCACGTCGGAGCGCAGGGCCGCGGTCACCGCCAAGTGCCGCAGGCGGCGCTCCGGTTCGATGGCGACGACCTCCGAGACCGTGCTCGGATAGTGGGCGAAGTTCAGTCCGTTGCCCGCGCCGATCTCGATGACCCGGCCGGAGAGCCCGGCGAGCAGCTCCTCGCGGTGGACGCCGATGGCCGGCTCCGCCGCCACGCTGCACTTGGCGTAGAAGCGGGCGAACAGCGGGTGGTGAACCTGGGCCGGGGCCGGCTGACCCGTCCTGGCGGTGCTGGAGCCACGCGGTCGCATGGGGACCTCCCCTGAAGGTCGGGGCCTACCGCGATTGTCCCCCGGGACGGGCTCGCTCACCCGTTCGCGGGTCGTGCTGCTTTGACGGGCACGGTGCCGTCCTGTTCGACGGGCACGGTCTCGCCCCGTGGCCCCGGCCGTGCGGGGACCACAGGGCGAGACCGTGAGGGGCGGGTCAGGCGATGAAGTCGCGCACCTGCTCGTAGACACCGTGGTCGTTGTTCATGTCGGTGTGCGAGACGCACCCGACCTCGACGTTCGTGGCACCGCTGAGGATCGCGGTGGTGTCGGGGGTCAGGGCCTCGTCGCAGTTCGACCAGTAGCTCGCGTAGGAGACGCTGCCCGGTGTCTCGTCGCCCGAGTTGAGCGAGGTGAGGAACGAACTGCCGGTGTACATCTCCGCGCAGGACGTGTAGATCCAGCTGCACCAGCCGGCGGTCGTGGTCCCGTGGTTCGTCCCGGCCGTGGAGACGAAGTCGTCGACGTACGAGGTCCCGCCGAGGTTCTTGAGGTAGTAGCGGGAGTTCAGGGCGCCCATCGAGTGCACGACCAGGTCGACCTTGGACGCGCCGGTCTGGGAGAGCACGCTCTGGATCTTGGTGGACAGCTGCTGGGCGGTCGTGACGTTCGACTTGCCCCAGTCGTAGGACCAGGCGAACAGCTCGGAGCTGGTATAGCCGTCGGCCTTGAAATCGGCGGTCCAGTCGTCCCAACTGCTCGACGAACTGCTCAGACCGTGTACGAAGACGACGGGATTGCGGGCGGCGGCGTTCGCCGGGGAAGCGGGCAGGGACAGGGACAGAAGCAGCGACGCGAGGACCGCTGCGAAGACCGTGCCGGCAGTGCGTGTGCGGCGGGTCATGGTGCCTCCTGATGCGGGTGGGTTCGTCAGGAGTGTCAGGTGGGGTCTACGCGCGCCGCATCGGTGAAATCGCCGGTCTTTACGCACCACTTAACTCGCCAGTAACGTGAGAGGTGTGGTGACCTCGGTGAACCCCCCGCCTCTCCCGCAGCATTCGCCACCGCCCCTGATGAACGCCCCGGAACAACCGGGCGGCGCGCCGCGAACGCACCCGCGAACCCCGATGTCCGAAGGCGTCCGGGTCCGGGTGCTGCGTGCCGTGCACGGCGATCCGCGCGCGGCCTCGGAACTCGCCGCCGTCCTCGGCGAGCACCAACTGGCCGGTCTGGAACCGCTTCCGGCCGAGCCCGTCGCCGTGGCCCCCGGCCTGCTGCGGTCCCAGCGGCGCGAGATCAGGACCCTCCCGCCGGACACCCGGCGGCTCCTGCTGATCGCCGCCGCCGACCAATACCCGCTCGCCACCCATGCCTTCCAGCGAGCGGTGACCGCGGCCCGGCTGGACACCGGGCCTCTCGACGAGGCCGAGGCGGCCGGATTCGCCCATCCGACGTCCGCCGGAGTCGTGTTCCGGGACCCCTGGACCCGGATCGCCGCCTACGAGACCGCCTCGGCCCTGGACCGCCGCGAGACCCATCGGCTGCTCGCCCGCGTTCTGCGCGGCGAGGGCGAGGCACCCCGCCGGTCCTGGCATCGCGCCGCCGCCACACTCGGGCCCAGCCGACGGCTCGCGGGGGAGCTGCGCGCATCGGCGCACGAGGCCCGGTCCGCGGGCGAACACGCGCTGGCCTGCGCCCTCCTCGAACGGGCCGCCGTACTGACCCCCGACCCACGGGAACGCCCACGCCTGCTGGCCCGGGCCGCCGCGGACGCCTGGCGCTCCGGCGACGCCGACCGGGCCCGCCGCCTCGCCACCCACGGCGACGTCGACGGGCTGAGCGGACTGCTCGCTCTACGCGCGGGGAACGCCACGGAGTCGTTCGACGCGCTGCTCGCGGAGGCGGTACGCGGCGCGGAGTCGGGGGAGCGGGCACTCGGCGGGGAGCCCGGCAGAGGCGCCGACGGCGACAGCACGGTCGGCGGCGCGCTGATCGAGGGCGCGGGCGGCATTCGAGTCGTACGCCCCGCCGTGCCGGCCGCTCCCGACGTTGCCGCGCACCTGGTGGCACGTGCCACCGAAGCCGCCGTCTACACCGGTGACCTGCGCCGATGTCTGGAGGCCGCGGCCGTCGCCGACCGCTACGGGATCGTGTCACCCGGCACGCTCGGGGGACTGGCCGCCGCGTTCGAAGGCCGGTACGAGGACGCCCGCGACCTCCTGAAGGCAGCCGCCGGGCGCTGCGGACCCGGCGGCGACCCCACCTCGCTGATCCACTCCTCGATCGCCGCTCTGATGCTCGGCGACCACACCCTCGCCGCCTCCGCGGCCGTACGCGCCGCCGCCTCCGCCCGCGCCAGGGGCGAGTCCATGACCGTCCCGCAGGCCATGGAGTTCCGGGCGTACGCCGAGTTCTGGACGGGCCGCCCACGGGCCGCGGGCGCCGCCACCCTGGACGCCCTGCGTCAGGCGTACGCCACCGGGCAGGACAACGGGGCCTGCCATCTCCAGGCCGCCCTCGCCATGTTCGCCGCCGTCACCGGCGACGAGGACGTCTGCCGGGCCCGCGCCGAGGCGGCCCGTACCTACGCCCTGGCGCGCGGTCTCGGCCTCGCCGCAGCCCTCGCCCTGTGGGCGCTCGCCTTCCTCGACCTCAGCTCCGGCCGCTACGCGGCGTCCGCGTCCAGGCTGCGCGCCCTCGCCGGATTCGGCCCGGGGCACGGACACCGGGCCGTACGCCATCTCGCCACCCCGCACTACGTGGAAGCCGCCGTCCGCACCGGCGACACCCGCGTCGCACGGGCCGCCCACGCCGACTACGACCGCTGGGCGAGCGCCGTCCGCAGCCCCGACGACCTTGCCCTCAGCGCCCGTTGCCGGGCCCTGCTGGCCACCGGGCCCGAGGCCGTCGAGCACTATCGGACCGCCCTCGATCTGCATGCCGGCGGTACCCGCGACTTCGAACGCGCCCGTACGGAGCTGCTGTTCGGCGGCGCGCTACGACGGCAGCGCAACCGTACGGAGGCGCGTGACCGGCTGCACAGCGCGCTCGAAGCGTTCCTGCACTTCGGTGCGCCGCAGTGTGCCGCGCAGGCCCGGGGAGAACTCCGTGCCTTGGGTGAACCCGCCCAACCGCCGGGCGGGGCACGCGACTTGGCCGCTCTGCTCACCGCTCAGCAGCTGACGGTGGCCCGGATGGCCGCCGACGGAGCGACCAATCGGGAGATCGCGTCCCGACTGGTGCTCAGCCCGCGCACGATCGATCACCATCTGCGGGGGGTGTTCAACCGGCTCGGTATTCGGTCGCGGATCGAGTTGGTGAGGCTGTTGGCGTCGGAGGAGTGAGATTCACGGAACGCTCCCCTTACGGGGCGGTCCACGTTCCACCCAGCCGTGGTGCGAGCCAACTGCCCGCCGTGGTACGGAACTCGGCGACGGGGAGGCGGCCCGAACCCTCGGGAACCGCACCCAGCAGTGGCGTCTCTGCGACCACCGGCAGATCCGCGAGGTTGCAACGCGAGGCGAGATCCGGCTCGTTCGGCCAGCTGCCGAGTACGACACCGAGCAGGTCGAGTCGTCGGGCCCGTAGTTCACGGGCCGTCAGCTCTGTTGTGTTGAGCGTGCCGAGTCCCGCGGAGGCGACCACCAGGACGGGTGCTTCCAGCAGACGCGCCACGTCCGCGAGCGTGCCGCCCTCGTCGTCGAACCGTACGAGGAGGCCGCCCGCCCCCTCTACCAGGACGAGGTCGTGCTCGGCGGCCAACTTGCCTGCCGCCTCGGCTACTTCAGCCGGGCGCACCGGCGGGAGACCGGATCGCCGGGCCGCCGTGGCGGGAGCCAACGGCTCGGGATAGCGGGCGAGTTCGACGGACGTCACCGCGCCCGCGAGCCGGGCCACCTCGTCGGCGTCCCCGCGCTCACCCGGCAGCACACCGGTCTGCGCGGGCTTGAGCACGGCCACGGACCGACCGGCCGCGAGAGCCGCCGCGGCGACGGCCGCGGTCGTCACGGTCTTGCCGACCTCCGTGCCCGTCCCCGTGATCACCAGTACCGAAGACATGTCAGCCCTCCTGAGCGGCCGCGCACACCGCGGCCGTGATCCGTGCCAGATCCGCGTCCCCGGTGACGTACGGCGGCATCGTGTAGACGAGGTCGCGGAACGGGCGCAGCCATACGCCCTCGCGGACCGCGGCCCGGGTCGCCGCCGCCATGTCGATCTCGTGGTCGAGCTGCACGACCCCGATGGCACCGAGCACGCGTACGTCCCGGACCCCGGGCAGTTCCGCCGCCGGAGCCAGCCCTTCCCGCAGCCCGGTCTCGATGCGCTTGACCTCGGTCTGCCAGTCCTGGCCGAGGAGCAGGTCGATCGAGGCGCAGGCCACGGCGGCGGCGAGCGGGTTGCCCATGAAGGTCGGGCCGTGGGCGAGCACCGGCACCTCGCCCCGCGAGATCCCGTCGGCGACCCGCGCGGTGCAGAGCGTGGCCGCCATCGTCAGATAGCCGCCGGTCAACGCCTTGCCGACGCACATCACATCCGGCGTCACCGCCGCGTGCTCGGCCGCGAACAGGGCGCCCGTACGGCCGAAGCCCGTCGCGATCTCGTCGAACACGAGCAGCACGTCGTGCGCGTCGCACGCCTCGCGCAGCACCCGCAGATACGCGGGGGAGTGGAACCGCATCCCGCCCGCGCCCTGCACCACCGGCTCCACGATCACCGCGGCCAGCTCGTCCGCGTGCCGCTCGATCAGCTCGCGCAGATGCTCCGCGTACGACTCCTCGTACGCGACCGGCGGCGGGTCCGCGAACACCTGGCGCTGGAGCACGCCCTGCCACAGCTCGTGCATCCCGCCCTCGGGGTCGCACACGGACATGGGCTGCCAGGTGTCGCCGTGGTACCCGCCGCGCCAGGTCAGCAGGCGCTGTTTGCCCGGGCGGCCGAGAGAACGCCAGTGCTGGAGGCACATCTTGACCGCGACCTCGACCGACACCGAGCCGGAGTCGGCCAGGAAGACGTGCTCGAGCCCTTCGGGCGACATGTCGACAAGACGCTTCGCCAGCCGTACGGCGGGCTCGTGCGTGAGCCCGCCGAACATCACGTGGCTCATCCGGCCGAGCTGGTCGCGGGCCGCCTCGTTGAGCGCGGGGTGGTTGTAGCCGTGGATCGCCGACCACCAGGACGACATGCCGTCGATCAGCTCGGTGCCCGTACCGGCCAGGCGCAACCGCACCCCGCTCGCCGACTCCACGACCAGCGGTTCCTGCCGGCCCGGCATCGGCCCGTACGGGTGCCAGACGTGCCGCCGGTCGAGCTCCAGCAGCTCGGGCACGGAGAGGCCGGATCCGGAGAGGCCGGACACGTGCGGGTCAGGCATTGGGCGCGAGGTCCGTTCCGGCACCCCGGCGGCGTACCGCGACCAGGTCCGTACGCGCGTCGGAGGCGCGGGCCGTCTCGGGGACCCGTGCCGCCGCGGGGGCCTGCTCGTCGGCGGCCGAGCCGCAGGGGCCGCAGCCGCCGCCCTCGTGGGAGCCGCATCCGGCGTCCGCGTGCGAGCCGCATCCGGCCTCGGCGTGGGAATCGCAGCCGCCGCCCGTGCCGGCGGTGACCCGGTGCTCCGGAAGGGTCACTTGGCCCGCGCCCTCCACCTCGAACCCGGCGTCCGCGATCATCTCCAGGTCGGCCTTGCCGGCCTGGCCCTCGGTGGTCAGATAGTCACCGAGGAAGATCGAGTTGGCCAGGTGCAGGGCGAGGGGCTGCATCGTGCGCAGATGGACCTCGCGACCGCCCGCGATCCGCACCTCGACGTCCGGGCAGACGAACCGGACCATCGCGAGGATCCGCAGGCAGCGCTGCGGGGTGAGGTTCCACTCCTTGGCGAGCGGTGTGCCCTCGACCGGGATCAGGAAGTTGACCGGCACCGAGTCCGGGTCGAGCGCGCGCAGCGAGTAGACGACGTCGACGAGGTCCTCGTCGCTCTCGCCCATGCCCGCGATCAGCCCCGAGCAGGCGGACAGGCCCGCGGCGTGCGCCTTCTGGACCGTGTCGACGCGGTCGGCGTACGTGTGGGTGGTCGTGATGTCCCCGTACGTCGACTCGGACGTGTTGAGGTTGTGGTTGTAGGCGTCCGCGCCCGCCTCGCGCAGCCGCTCGGCCTGGCCGTCGGAGAGGAGCCCGAGGCAGGCGCACACCTCGACGCCCTCGTTCTGGTCCTTGATCGCCTTGATGGTGTCCGAGACCCGGTCGACGTCACGGTCGGTGGGACCGCGTCCGCTCGCCACCAGGCAGACCCGCTTCGCGCCGCCCGCGAGCCCGGCCGCCGCGGCCTCGGAGGCCTGGTCGGGTTTCAGCCACGTGTACTTCAGGATCCCGGCCTTCGAGCCGAGCCGCTGCGAGCAGTACGAGCAGTCCTCCGGGCACAGGCCTGACTTCAGGTTGACCAGGTAGTTGAGTTTCACCCGTCGGCCGAACCACTGCCGGCGCACCTTGCCGGCCGCGGTCACCACATCGAGGAGTTCGTCGTCGGAGGTCGCCAGTACGGCCAGCGCCTCTTCGCGGGTCGGCAGCTCTCGCCGAAGCCCCTTGTCCACCAGCGTGTTCAGCAGGTCCATGAGGTCCGATCCTGGCCTATCCGACCGCGCCGGGCCAAGGAGGGACCGGACAACAGAGGCCGTTCGACGTGTGGGTATTGCCACATCATGGGCGGCTGGTGGTCCGGCTAGGGTCTGTGCGTTGCCTACAAAAGGCAGGTGGGGACGGCCCAGGCGAAATGTCATGTGTTGGCGCCCCATGGAACACCCTCACCTCATGGCCCGGAGGACATATGTCGGGATCGCCTTTCGAGTGGATCGACGAGCAGGCGCGGGCGCGCCACCGGGCCGGACTCGTCCGCACCCTGCGCCCCCGCCCCGCCGACTCCCCGCTCCTCGATCTCGCGGGCAACGACTATCTGGGCCTGGCGAGGCATCCCGAGGTCACCGAGGCGGCCGCGAGCGCCGCGCGGACCTGGGGCGCCGGAGCGACCGGCTCCCGGCTCGTCAGCGGCTCGACGGAGCTGCACGCGGAACTCGAACGCGAGCTGGCCGAATTCTGCGGGTTCGAGTCCGCGCTGGTCTTCTCGTCGGGGTACGCGGCCAACCTCGCCGCCGTCACCGCGCTGGCCCCGCACGGCTCCCTCGTCGTCTCCGACGCGGGCAACCACGCCTCGCTGATCGACGGCTGCCGTCTCGCGCGCGGCACCACCCAGGTCGTCGCGCACGCCGACCCCGACGCCGTGCGCAAGGCGCTGGGCACGCACGCCGGAGTGGCCGTCGTCGTCTCCGACACGGTCTTCTCGGTCGACGGCGACGCGGCCCCGCTCAGCGGACTCGCCGCCGCCTGCCGGGAGTACGGCGCCGCCCTGCTCGTGGACGACGCGCACGGTCTCGGCGTACTCGGCGAAGGCGGTCGCGGCGCTCCGCACGCGGTGGGTCTCGCGGGCGCGCCGGACGTGGTCACCACCGTCACGCTGTCGAAGTCGCTCGGCAGCCAGGGCGGCGCCGTCCTCGGACCGGCCCACGTCATCGACCATCTGGTCAACGCGGCCCGTACCTTCATCTTCGACACCGGTCTGGCCCCCGCGGCGGCGGGTGCGGCCCTCGCGGCCCTGCGGCTGCTGCGCAGGGAACCGGAACGGGCCACGCGCGCGCGTGCCGTGGCGACCACCCTGCACGAACGGCTGACGGCCGAGGGCCTCGAAGCCGTACGACCGGACGCCGCCGTCGTCTCCGTGCGGGCACCCTCCCCGGAGCGGGCCGTGCGCTGGGCCGCGGACTGCCGCGAGGCCGGTCTCGCCGTCGGCTGCTTCCGTCCCCCGTCGGTGCCCGACGGCATCTCACGGCTGCGGCTCACCGCCCGCGCGGACCTCACCGACGGGCAACTCGACCGTGCCGTACGCCTGATCATCGAAGCGCGGCGATAAAACCCTCCCAGGCGGCGGGGGCGAAGAGCAGGGCGGGTCCCGACGTGTTCTTCGAGTCGCGCACCGCGAGCAGTCCGGCCCACGGTCCGGAGGCCGGACGGGCCGTCTCGACGCAGTTGTTCATTCCCGTGCTGCGGCTGCTGCGCTGCCACCGCACACCGTGCAGACGGGTGCTCGAAGGTAGGGGCCGAGGCAGGGCGGGCATGGTGCCTCCTTATGCGCCGTGAGCTACACCGGCGATGAAATCCAACGTTTCCTCGGGCGAAAGGGCGTGGACCTGAAGGGAGTCGAAGGCCTCGCTGTAGGCCTGAAGGTCTTCTTTCCGTTCGAGATAGAGGCTACTCGTCAAGTGGTCTAGAACAACCACATCCAGATCAGATCTGCTCGGAAACGAAAAAATAACAAAGGGCCCGGTGACGCCGACATGAGCTCCAACTCCGAACGGCAGCACCTGAATCCGCACGTGAGGGAGTTGCGCGGCCTCTGCGAGGTGCTCCAACTGCCGTGCCATGACCGCCGGTCCGCCGACCGTCCGTCGTAGGGCCGCCTCGTCGAGAACCGCACTCAGTTGGAGCGGTGGATTCGAACGCAGCACGTGCTGGCGGGCGAGACGCACCTCCACCAGCGCGTCGACCTTGTCGTCCGGCGCCCCGTCCACGGCCGCCAGGGTCACTTCACGCGCGTACTCCGGTGTCTGCAGAAGCCCCGGCACGACGGAGTTCTCCAGCGTGCGCATCACGCTGGCCTGCGACTCCAGGCTGATGAAGTCGCTGTAGGTGGACGGCAGAAGACCCCGGTAGGCGTGCCACCAGTGGTGGCGGCCGTTGTCGTCGGAGCCCGCCAGCACCACGAGCAACTCGCGCAGCTCCGCGTCCCGGACCTCGTAGGCGTCGAGGAGCAGCTCCACGTCCGTCGGCTTCACCCCGCTGCGGCCGGTCTCGATCCGGCTCACCTTCGACTGGTGCCAGCCCACGAGCCGGGCCGCCTCGCCGCTCTTGAGGCCCGCACGGGCACGCAGGGTACGCAGTTCGGCGCCGAGTTTCCGGCGGCGCACAGCGGGACCGTACTGCATGGCCGTCTCCTTCCGACCGTCGCGCCGGCGCTATATCGTCCGGCGTCACGCCGACCGTAGAGGACAAACCGGCCCCCCGCCCAAATACGGTCGGCCGTCGCAGAGTTCACCGCTTCGAGCGACAGATATATGCATATCTCGGTGGATCGGCACCGTGAACGCCGAGGTAGTGGCACTCTGGCGCAAGCACCAGTCCGGGACCGTACTCGAAGTCATCCGCTTCGTGTCGGACTCCGGTCCCGTGGGAAAGGGACGACCTCGCCATGGCAGACCACCAGGAAGCATCCGTCACTCTGCCGAGCGATCCCGCCTCGGTCTACGCCGCCCGCACCTATGTCATGAACGTGCTGGCCGAATGGGGACTTCCATCCGACACGGAGGCGGCCGACACGGTCCGGCTCATCGTCTCGGAGCTCGCCACCAACGCCGTACAGCACACGTTCGGGCAGTCGCCCACCTTCACGGTGGACATCGAACTCGACCGCGACGAACAACTGCGTATCGGCGTGACCGACAGTCACCCGCGCTTCCCGAAACGTTTGCCCGCCGCCGTCCAGCAGGACAACGGCCGCGGCATGGTGATCGTCCGCTGGCTGACGGTCGAGTGCGGCGGCAAGCTGACGGTCCGGCCCACCAGAGAGGGCGGCAAGACGGTCTCGATCATGCTGCCCTGGACGGCGCCGGTGCAGCCTGTGAGAGCGGACTGAGCGCCGTGCCCGGGCCATCGAGGTCGCTGCCGCGCTCGTCCTGCTCGGCGTCGGGCTCGTCCCGGCACCGTTGGCGGCGTGAAGGGGCCCGCTAGTCCTTGTCGGCGGAACCCTGCATCAGGTGGGGGAGGAGCGCCCAGAGCCCCGCGCAGACGACCAGGGTGGTCGCGCCGGCCGCGATGCCGCCCGCCCGGCCCGTCGCCACGTCCACGACGAGCATGACCGAACCGGAGAGGGCGAGCGCGAGCACGCCGAGCCCGATCTGGGCCAGATGCGAGGAGGCGTTCACGACCTGCGGCTTGGCGCCCTGCTGGAAAAGCCGGCGATGCAGCGCGGCCGGGGCGGTGAAGAGGGCGGCGGCCAGTACGGACAGCAGCAGCGTGACGACGTACGTGGCCCGCTGGAACGAGTCCAGGGAGGGGAAGCGCGCGGTGAACGCGAGGGTGAGCAGGAAGGCGAAGAGGATCTGCACCCCGGTCTGCGTGACCCGCAGTTCCTGGAGCAGTTCGTTGAAGTTGCGGTCGGCGCGCTCGAGCCGGGTCTCGTCGCGTTCCTCGTGGTGATGCGGTTCGCCCATGGGTGAAGGAGTAACCACTCAGCCGCGAAAATCACGCTCCGGGCCACGAGAGAGGGCCGCGGCGATCACCGCGGCCCCCTCCCGGGCGGGTCACCTGACCCGGCCGTACCAGACGCTCTTCGTCCAGATCTTCTGGAGCTTCACCACTTCCCCGGTCTTCGGGGAGTGCCAGATCCGTCCCTTCCCGGCGTAGATGCCGACGTGGTAGACGTTCCGGCCCGAGTGGAAGAAGACCAGGTCCCCCTGCTTGCGGTTCGAAGCGGAGACATGGTTCGTCTTGTTGTACTGCGCGGCGGCCGTACGCGGCAGGGACTTGCCCGCCTTCTTGAACGAGTAGAGCGTGAGGCCGGAGCAGTCGAAGCGCTTGGGCCCCACGGCTCCGTACTTGTACGGGGAGCCCTTCTTGGAGGCCGCTACCTGGAGTGCCTTCGTCGCGGGTGTGGCCGCTTCCGCGCCGGAGGTGAATCCGGGGGCCACTATGCCACCGCCTACAGCGGCGATGGTGAGAGCCGATGCGGTACCGGCCCTGCTGAACAGCGACGGGACACGATTGAGCGCAGTCATGCGCAACCCTTCGTCAGCCGCCTGTGAAGGATGACCTGTCGGATTCGGGCTGGCGAAGTTGCCCGGCCGCTGACGCGGCTTCACCCCAAGGGCTGCTCGGCCCGGTCATGGCGTGACCGTTCCGGCGACCCGTCGTGCTTGGGTCCTCCACTCCTGCCGATCCACTTCTGTCGACCGGTCATCCGTGCGGCGGCAGGACTCGGCGTCCGCCCGGATCGCCCCGCCGCTTGTGGCGGGGGCTTGTCGTCGGAAGGGATCTTGACGCACGGATGTCCCAAAAGCCGAGCGGAATCGGCGATTTGTGGGCTTACTCACCACTCACCCGTTCGGGTGGACAGCCATTCCAACGGGAGGGCGTCCAGGGGGTCGACGACCCTCGTACCAGCACCGGAACGTCTAATTCCGTACGGAGACTACGCGTGTTGCGCAGTTCCCACGGGCCTGTAAAAGCAGCTCTGGCTACGCTGTTCGGTGGTACGCCTTTCGGGCCGTTTGAACCCTGACCCGGACGTCTCGTCAGATGCCTGCGTGACGCCGGGTCCGTGGCGGTACGTCAGCTGTCGGAGCGCGGCGGTAGCGCGATCCGGCCCGCTCGGCGCTCACCGTCGAGGACGCGCAGCGCCCGCGCCAGGGTCGGCGCGTGCACCTCGTGCTCCCCGCGCTGATGCATCAGGGCCAGCGCGTCACGCAGCGCGGCAGCCTTGCCGACCAGGGCCTGGGCGGCGCGCAGCCCCCGGTAGGTGTCCCCGGAATGGGCCGGGTTGATCCGGCCGAGCAGGTCCACCACTTCAAGGTAACGGTCGATCAGCTCGGCCTCGGCGCGGGTCAGGGCCGGCAGCGGCGGCAACTCGGGTGGGAGCATCGGGCCGCTCACCTCGCGCCGGGTGCGCTCTGGGTGGACTTCCGGCTTGCGACGATCCGGTCGATCAGTCCGTACTCCAGCGCCGCCCGCGCGTCCAGGATCTTGTCCCGCTCGATGTCGGCACCGATCCGCTCTCGGCTCTGGCTCGTGTGCAGGGCGAGCATCTCCTCCAACTGCCCACGGGTACGCATCAACTCGTCGGCCTGAATGGCCAGGTCGGACGCCTGTCCCTGGACGGGCTCGGAGAACGACGGCTGGTGGATCAGCACGCGGGCGCCCGGCAGCGCGTACCGCTTGCCCGGTGTGCCGGCCGCGAGCAGCACCGCCGCGGCCGACGCCGCCTGCCCCAGGCAGATGGTCTCCACCTCGCAGCTGACGAACTGCATCGTGTCGTAGACGGCCGTCATCGCGCTGAACGAGCCGCCGGGTGAATTGATGTAGAGCGAGATGTCCCTGTCGGGCGCCTGGTACTCGAGGTGCATGAACTGCGCCATCACGTCGTTCGCCGATACGTCGTCGATCGGCGTCCCGAGGAACACGATCCGCTCCTCCAGCAGCTTCGAGTACGGGTCCATGGTCCGGCTTCCCGAACTGGTGCGTTCGGTGAACTCGGGCAGGACATAGCGGGCGGACGGTCGGGTCATGACACACGCTCCTCCGGGAGAGGTCCTGTAAAAAATGTACAGGACGTACATGACGTTATGATGGGGAGCATGGCCTACGAGATTCCGGTGACGCAAGCCAGGGCTGAGCTCGCCGACCTGATCAACCGGGTGGTGTACGGCGGGGAGCGCGTCGTCGTGACGCGGCACGGGAAGCCGCTCGTCGCTCTCGTGTCCGCGGCTGACCTGGAGCGACTCGAGAAACTCGACGCGGCGATCGAGGCGGGGGTGGAGTCGCCGGTGATCAGTGCGGTGTCGAGTGTTCGGGAGGTGGGTTCCGCTCCGCGCGAACGGCAGCGGTTCGGGATTGCTGCGGAGCATCGAGGGCCCGGGGCGCCCTAGGCCGGGTTGGGGGTGGGTGGTTGCGGATCTCTGCCGGGTGCGGATGGGTGGGGGGATTGCGCAGTTCCCCGCGCCCCTGAGTAAGACGGGGTGGGCGGGGTTCGCAGGGTTGAGCAGGTCGGCGCGCGACGTCTCGTACCCCTTGAATGCGTAAGACCGTGCACCCCTGTCCGCTACTTCAGGGGTGCACGGTCGGCTTTGTGGGGTCAGTTCGCCGGGGCGGGCTCGTGTTCGGTGAGGGTCGGTCCCTTGGCTTCCTTGCGGCCCTTGAGTGCGCTGCCGAGGAGGATCGCGCCGAGTCCCAGAGCGGCCCACCAGGCCAGGGTGAGGGCCGGGCCGGATGCGGCGGCTCCGTCGAAGAACGAGATCGAGCGGAGCAGGGAGACGCCGGCGCCCGGCGGCAGCCACTGGCCGATCGTCCCGACCGGGTCCGGCAGCATCTCGGGTGCCGTGGCGGCGCCGGAGAACGGGTTGCCGAGCAGCATCACGAGGAGCCCGCCCAGTCCGATGCCAGCAGGGCCCAGCAGGGCCGCGAGGCCCGCGACGGCGGCGCCGACCGCCAGTGTGGCCAGGCCCAGGGCGCCCGCCTGGGCCCACCAGTTCCCCGTCAGGGCGCCGAGCCAGCTGCCGGCGAGAGTGGCCGCCACCAGGCCGACGAGCGCCGACGCGCCGACCAGGGCGGCGATCGCGCGCCGCCCGCGCAGCCCGAGCAGGGTCACGACGGCTCCCGCGGCGATGCCCGCCAGCGTCAGCGGCAGCACGCTCGACGTCAGGGCCGAGCCGCGAGGGTCGTCCTTCGCTGCCGGTACGACGTCGACGGTACGCACCTGTGCGCCGCCTGCCTGCTGGGTGACCGACTGCTGGAGCAGCTGGGCCACGAACGGGCTCGCGGCCGAGGCGGTCAGCAGCTTCGGCCCCTGCTCGGTGACGACGACCGCGCCGTATACGGTCCGGTCCTCGATGGCGTCCCGGGCGGCGGCCTCGTCGGCGTAGCGGTGGATCTCGAAGGCGCCCTCGTGTTCTTCGAGCTGCTTCTGGACCTGGGTGACCGCTGTCGCGGGGCCCGCCACGCCGAGCGGCAGATCGCGCGGCGCGGTTCGGGCCGCGGGCCAGGCGAACGCCCACAGGGCCAGGGCCACCAGCACGGGCACCAGTACGACGACGGCGACGACATGGCGGCCGTGCGACGACGAGGTCGGCTGCTGCGGCGACTGTGACGGCTGTGACGACTGCGGTGAGCGTGGTGACGCGGTCCCGGTGTGCGTAGCGGATGTGGCGGACATGATCTCTTCCCTTGGTGTGTGGGTGTGGGGGAGCGGCCGAGTGAGCGGTTCCCGCTAAAAAGAAGGATCGTTCGTTTTGCTTGCTCCGTCACTGTCCTGCGAGTGCCGCGACTTGTCAAGAAGGAATGTTCGTTTTATGTTTCGGTCATGGCTCGTGTATCCCAGGCACACCTCGACGCCCGCCGCCGCCAGATCCTCGACGGCGCGGCCCGCTGCTTCGCCCGCAACGGGTTCCATGCCGCGTCGATGCAGGACGTACTGAAGGAGGTGGACCTCTCGGCGGGCGCGGTCTACCGCTACTTCAGCGGCAAGGACGAGCTGATCGCGGCCATCGTCACCGAGGTTCTCGGAGGTATTCGCGAGGCCTTCGAGGAGGCCGCCCGGCAGACTCCGCCCCCACCGCCCGACGTCCTCGTGGGTCGTGTCATGACCCAGGTGCTCGGCCTCGGGGGTGAGGTGAAGCACGGGCTGACATGGGACGGGGAGGCGTCGTTCCCCCGGCTGATGATCCAGGTCTGGACGGAGACGCTCCGTGACAGCGAGCTGTCACAGGTGCTGCGTACGGGCTTCGTCACCGTGCGCGCGGCCTGGGTGAAGGTCGTCGAGGGCTATCAGGAGGCCGGGGTGATGCGCGCGGACATCCCCGCCGACCATGTCGCCAGGACCATGATCGCCACCGCTCAGGGGTTCGCCGCCCAGCAGGCGCTCTTCGGCTCGGCGCCCGTCGAGGTGATCCAGGACGGTCTGCGGGGGTTGATGAGTATGGAGTCGCCGCGCTGACGGCGACCGGTCCGAGCCCGCGGCGCAGGCCGACGTTCCTGTCGGCCGGTCGGCTCGTTCTCCGTGATCCCCGTGCGAATCCCCGCGCGGCGGTTAACGTCCCTGAAATCCCGCGCAACTAGCCTGCACCACCATGTCACCAGGGGTTTTCGCAGCCCGGGACGCGCAGAGTCGCGCATTCCGGCCGCGTACCGCAGTCGCGTACTGCATCCGAATCCTTCGTGGTGGCTGCGGCAGCCGGACCCCGCACGGTCCGGAGCGAGGACTGTGAGGTGGACGCCGTGCAACTGACGCCGCACGAGCAGGAGAGGCTGCTCATCCATGTGGCCGCCGATGTGGCCGAGAAGCGCCGGGCCCGGGGGCTGAAGCTCAACCACCCCGAGGCCGTCGCCTTGATCACCTCGCACATCCTCGAAGGGGCCCGGGACGGCCGTACCGTCGCCGAACTCATGGCCTCCGGGCGGAAGATCCTCACCCGTGAGGACGTCATGGAGGGCATCCCCGAGATGATCCACGACGTCCAGGTGGAGGCCACCTTCCCGGACGGCACCAAGCTCGTCACCGTCCACGACCCGATCGTCTGACGGGGGAGCGGCAGCCATGATTCCCGGAGAGATCCTGTTCGCCGACGGACCCGTCGCCTTCAACGAAGGCCTTGAGGTCACCCGGCTCACCGTCCTCAACGCCGCCGACCGGCCCGTCCAGGTCGGCTCCCACTACCACTTCGCCGAGGCCAACCCCGGACTGGACTTCGACCGCGCCGCAGCGCGCGGCAAGCGCCTCAACGTCGCCGCCGGCACCGCCGTGCGCTTCGAGCCCGGGATCCCCGTCGACGTCGAACTCGTCCCGCTGACCGGCGCCCGTGTCGTGCCCGGCCTGCGCGGCGAGACCGGAGGTGCCCTCGATGCCTGAGATCTCCCGTGCCGCGTACGCCGACCTGTTCGGCCCCACCACCGGTGACCGCATCCGGCTCGCCGACACCGACCTGCTGATCGAGATCGAGGAGGACCGCTCCGGCGGTCCCGGACGCGCCGGTGACGAGGCCGTGTTCGGCGGTGGCAAGGTCATCCGCGAATCGATGGGCCAGTCGCGTGCTACGCGCGCAGACGGCACCCCGGACACCGTCATCACGGGTGCGGTGATCATCGACCACTGGGGGATCATCAAGGCCGACGTCGGCATCCGCGACGGCCGGATCACCGGCATCGGCAAGGCGGGCAACCCGGACACCATGGACGGGGTGCACCCGGACCTGGTGATCGGCCCGGAGACCGAGATCATCGCGGGCAACGGGCGGATCCTGACCGCCGGGGCGATCGACGCCCATGTGCACCTGATCTGTCCGCAGATCGCCGACGAGGCACTGGCCTCCGGGGTCACGACGCTCATCGGCGGCGGCACCGGTCCGGCCGAGGGCTCCAAGGCGACCACCGTCACGCCCGGCCCCTGGCACCTGGCCCGGATGCTGGAGGCGATGGAGGAGTACCCGCTCAACTTCGGGCTCCTCGGCAAGGGCAACACCGTCTCGCAGGAGGCGATGCTCTCCCAGCTGCGCGGCGGGGCGCTCGGCCTCAAGCTGCACGAGGACTGGGGCTCCACGCCCGCCGTCATCGACGCGGCGCTCACGGTGGCGGACCAGACGGGTGCGCAGATCGCCATCCACACGGACACCCTCAACGAGGCCGGGTTCGTGGCCGACACGCTCGCCGCGATCGCGGGGCGCACCATCCACGCGTACCACACGGAGGGTGCCGGCGGCGGGCACGCGCCGGACATCATGACCGTGGTCTCCGAGGGGCACGTGCTGCCCAGCTCGACCAACCCGACCCGGCCCTACACCGTCAACACCGCCGAGGAACACCTCGACATGCTGATGGTCTGCCACCACCTCAACGCCGCCGTGCCCGAGGACCTCGCCTTCGCCGAGTCCCGGATCCGGCCCACCACCATCGGGGCCGAGGACATCCTCCACGACCTCGGCGCGATCTCGATCATCTCCTCCGACGCGCAGGCCATGGGGCGCGTGGGCGAGGTCATCATGCGGACCTGGCAGACGGCCCACGTCATGAAGCGGCGGCGGGGTGCGCTGCCCGGGGACGGACGCGCGGACAACCGTCGTGTACGTCGATATGTCGCCAAGTACACGATCAACCCGGCCCTCGCCCAGGGGCTCGCCCGCGAGGTCGGCTCCGTCGAGACCGGGAAGCTCGCCGACCTCGTGCTGTGGGAGCCCGCGTTCTTCGGCGTCAAGCCGCATCTCGTCGTCAAGGGCGGGCAGATCGCGTACGCGCAGATGGGCGACGCCAACGCGTCCATTCCCACGCCGCAGCCGATTCTGCCCCGGCCGATGTTCGGGGCGATCGGGCGGGCGCCCGCCTCCAACTCCTTCAACTTCGTCGCACCGATCGCGATCGAGGACGGGCTGCCGGAGCGGCTCGGGCTCGGCAAGCGGTTCGTGTCGATCGAGTCGACGCGGGGGGTGACCAAGGCGGACATGCGGGAGAACGACGCGCGGCCACGGGTGCAGGTCGATCCCGACAGCTTCGCCGTCACGATCGACGGGGAGCTGGTGGAGGCCACGCCGGCTGCCGAACTGCCCATGGCTCAGCGGTATTTCTTGTTCTGACCTTCCGGCCTTTTGGCCTTCTGGCTTCGTCTTCGATTCTGACTTCGACTTCGACGTCAACTTCGACTCTGCGTTCTGAGGCTCGTCATGTCACGTGCTGCGTTGCTTGTGCTGGCCGACGGCCGGTTTCCCGCCGGGGGGCATGCCCACTCCGGTGGGGCCGAGGCGGCGGTCAAGGCCGGGCGGATCACCGGTGCCGGGAGTCTGGAGGAGTTCTGCCGGGGGCGGTTGCACACGGCGGGGCTGGTGTCGGCCTCGCTCGCCGCTGCCGCCGCCCTCGGGCTCGATCCGGTGGAACTGGACGGTGCCGCGGATGCGCGTACGCCGTCCCTCGCCCTGCGGGTCGCCGCCCGGAAGCTCGGGCGGCAGTTGATGCGGGCCGCTCGGGCGACGTGGCCGTCCGCCGAACTCGACGCGCTGGCGCGGGAGTTCCCCAAGGGCGCCCATCAGCCGGTCGTTCTCGGGCTGGCCGCCCGGGCCGCGGGGCTCGGGGCGGAGGATGCCGCGTACTGCGCTGTGTACGAGAGTGTCAGTGGGCCGGCGAGTGCGACCGTGCGGTTGCTGAGTCTTGATCCGTTCGATGCGACCGGGGTGTTGGCTCGGTTGGCTCCCGAGCTTGATCTGGTGGCGGGGCAGGCGAGTGTGGCGGCGCGGGGTGCGTTGGAGTGTGGGGTCGGGGTGTTGCCTGCGGGATCCGCGCCGGTGTTGGAGATCAGTGCGGAGGTGCATGCTGCTTGGGCCGTGCGGTTGTTTGCCTCGTAGGTTTTTTCGCCCCCGCCGCCCCTACCCTCCCCCACTCTCGGCTTCGCTCGAGCGGGGGGACCCCCATCGTCCCTTTCTGGGGGCTGCGCCCCCAGGCCCCCGCTATCGGCCTGAACGGCCTCGTCCTCAAACGCCGGACGGGCTGAATGTGCCGGCCCGGGCTCAGAGAGTTCCCCAATAGCAGAAACAGAGAGTTCCCCCAGCAGCAGAAATGGAGCCGCCACCATGCACCTCGATCACCTTCACACCCATGACGGCCCCCCGGCCGCAAGCGCCGACGCCCACCGGCCCGACGGGCGGCGGCGGGCGCTGCGGATCGGGCTCGGGGGGCCCGTCGGGTCCGGGAAGACCGCCACCGTGGCGGCGCTCTGTCGGGTTCTGCGGGATGAGCTGGCGTTGGCGGTTGTCACCAATGACATCTATACGCGTGAGGATGCCGAGTTCCTGTTGCGGGAGGCTGTGTTGCCGCCCGAGCGGATCACTGCCGTGGAGACCGGGGCCTGCCCGCACACGGCGATTCGGGACGACATCTCCGCGAATCTCGAAGCCGTCGAGGATCTGGAGGACGAGGTCGGGCCCCTGGATCTCGTTCTTGTCGAGTCGGGGGGTGACAACCTCACCGCCACCTTCAGCAAAGGGCTTGTTGATGCTCAGATCTTTGTGATTGATGTGGCCGGTGGGGACGATATTCCTCGTAAGGGTGGGCCCGGGGTTACTACCGCCGACCTGCTCGTCGTCAACAAGACCGACCTCGCTCCGTACGTCGGTTCCGACCTCGGGCGGATGGCCGCCGACGCAAAGGCGCAGCGGGCCGAACTGCCGGTCGTGTTCCAGTCGTTGCGGGGCGAGGACGGGGTGAAGGACGTCGCCGCCTGGGTGCGGGTGCAGCTCGCCGCGTGGACGGCATGACCGCCGGAGACGCAGGCGTGGCCGGGGTGCGTGCCCTCGCGCGGATCGGGGCGCGGGCCGACGGGCGGGGCGGTACTGCCCTGCCCACGCTGGAGGGGCAGGGGCCGCTCGCCCTGCGCCGCACGCGGGCCAGTGGTTCCGAGGCGCGGGTCATGCTGGTCGGTGCGATGAGCGGGCCGCTGGGCGGTGACCACTTCACCGTCGAGGCGGAGGTCGGTGACGGTGCGCGGCTGCATGTCGGGTCGGCCGCCGCCACCATCGCGCTGCCGGGGCAGGCCAAGGGCGAGGCGCGCTACGACGTACGGCTCACCGTGGCCGACGGTGGTGAACTGCGCTGGCTGCCCGAGCAGTTGATCTCCGCGAACGGCAGCGAGCTGTGCGTGAGTACGTGTGTGGACCTTGCGGCCGGTGCGCGGCTGGTGCTGCGCGAGGAGCAGGTGCTCGGGCGGGCCAACGAGGAGCCCGGGCGGCTTGCCAGTCGGCTCACCGTGCGGCTCGACGGGCGTCCGCTGTTCGACCAGGAGCTCTCCTGCGGGCCCGGGGCGCCGGGTGGATGGGACGGTCCCGCCGTGCTCGCCGGGCATCGGGCGCTCGGGCAACTCATCGTCGTACGACCGGAGTTCGTGCGGAAACCGGTCGAGGCGCGGTTGCTGGGGGAGTACGCCGTGCTCACTCCGCTCGCCGGTCCCGGGGCGCTTGTGACCGCGCTCGCGCCCGACGCGCTGCGTCTGCGGCGCATCCTCGACGAGGCACTCGGCGTACTCGCCTGAAACAAACCGCACCGCTCAACGGGCAGTGATGTTCCGGTTATCGGATTGGCAAAGAAGCCACTTCACCCCTGTTCTCAGGGACCTCACAGCCGGAAGGATCCCCCTACTGACCACAACGACAGTAGACAGTAGGGGGAGGACTCACTTGAGGGGTTTGAGAAGGGCGACGGCGTTCGGCTCGGCCGGAGCGCTCGTCACAGCGACGCTGATAGCCGGCGCCGTCGCGGCCCCGACGGCCAGCGCGGAAAGCCGCCACGGCCAGGACAGCCAGACGCGCGGCGCCGCGATCGCCGCCGCTCGCGCGGCCAAGGCAGGCATCGACTGGACGGACTGTCCGGCCGACTGGGGGATCGCGAAGCCCATCCAGTGCGGCTGGGTCACCGTCCCGCTCGACTACGCGAAGCCCAACGGCAAGAAGATCAAGCTCGCCGTGGACCGCATCGGCAACACGGGTACCAAGGCGGAGCGCCAGGGTGCCCTCGTCTACAACCCGGGCGGCCCCGGCGGCTCCGGACTGCGCTTCCCGACCCGGGTCACCAACAAGAACCCGCTGTGGGTGAAGGCGTCGAAGGCATACGACTTCGTGGGCTTCGACCCGCGTGGCGTCGGCCACTCGGCGCCCATCTCCTGCATCGATCCGCAGGAGTTCGTGAAGGCGCCGAAGATGGACCCGGTGCCGGACTCCGAGGCCGACAAGCGCGCCCAGCGCAAGCTCGCCGCCGAGTACGCGGACGGCTGCGCCGAGCGCAGCGGCGACATGCTGCCGCAGATGACGACCCCCAACACCGTCCGCGACCTGGATGTCATCCGGGCCGCGCTCGGCGAGAAGAAGCTCAACTTCCTGGGCGTCTCGTACGGCACGTACATCGCCGCCGTCTACGGCACGATGTACCCGACCCACGTCCGCCGCATGATCGCGGACAGCGTCGTCAACCCGTCGCGCGAGAAGATCTGGTACGAGGCCAACCTCGACCAGGACGTCGCCTTCGAGATGCGCTGGAAGGACTGGCAGGACTGGGTCGCCAAGAACGACGCGGCCTTCCACCTCGGCGACACCCGGGCCAAGGTCCAGGAGCAGTGGCTGAAGCTGCGTGCCACCGCCAAGAAGAACCCCATCGGTGGGGTCGTCGGCCCGGCCGAGCTCATCGGCTTCTTCCAGAGCGCCCCGTACTACGACTCGTCGTGGGTGCCGGTCGCGACCGTCTTCAGCAAGTACGTCGCCGGTGACACCCAGGCACTCGTCGACGCCGCGGCCCCCGACCCGTCGGACACCGCGGGCAACATCGCCTCGGAGAACGGCAACGCCGTCTACACGGCCGTCGAGTGCACCGACGCCAAGTGGCCCACCAGCTGGAAGAAGTGGGACCGCGACAACACCAAGCTGCACAAGAACTACCCGTTCATGACGTGGGCCAACGCCTGGCTGAACCTGCCGTGCGCGACCTGGCCCGCCAAGCAGCAGACCCCGGTCAACGTGAAGTCCGGCAAGGGTCTGCCGCCCGTCCTGATCGTGCAGGCCACGCGTGACGCCGCGACTCCGTACGAGGGTGGCGTCGAGCTGCACAAGCGGTTCAAGGGCTCCCGCCTGATCACCGAGAAGGACGCGGGCTCGCACGGTGTGACCGGTCTGGCCAACCCCTGCATCAACGACCGGGTGGACACCTACCTGCTCACCGGCAAGGTCGACTCGGCCGACGTGACGTGCACCCCGCACGCCACGCCCAAGCCGTAGCAGTAGCGGTACGAGGAAAGATGAGGGGCGGCCGGGAATCCCGGCCGCCCCTCATCCTCGTTCATGCCCGCAGCCAGGCGTCCTCCGCCGCGTAGTCGAAGAGGTCGCCGTAGTTCTGGAACATCTTCGGGTACGCCTCCCGCCAGTCCCGCCCCGCCAGTTGCCGCTCGATCCAGGCGACGGTGTCCGGCAGCGTCTCCGCGTACCGCGCCACCGCCCGGTACCCCAACTCCCGTTCGGCGGCGGCCATGTCGCAGACCACCGGGTGCGGAACGGACCACGGGGTGTCGCCCACGGCCCCGGCGGGCGCGGGTCCGTCGACTAGGACGCTCTCGGTCTCGACGCCCATCACCGCGTCGATGGCGATGCCGATCTCCGCCACCGTGGGCGCGTCGGGATCCACGGCGTTCAGCACCCGGGCGCCGGGCCTCCGCGCGGCCAGGCGGACCAGCTCCGCGATGTTGTGGACGCTGGCCGGATGGAACCGGCTCTCCCCGCCGTACGCGAGTACGCGCCGACGCCGGCCGTCCAGGTTGCGCTTGACGAAGTACAGCTCGCGCGGGGTACGGCAGTGCGGCCCGTGGATCGCGCCCGCTCGCAACAGCGTGGTCGGCAACTCGTCGGCAGCGGCGAGGAGTTCACGCTCCAGACCGGCCTTGCGGGTGCTGTAGGAGGTTTCGGCGGGTGCGATGGTCCGCTGGTCCTCCGGCAGGGGCACCGGATATTCCGGGAACCCGTCGGGCTGCTCCTGCGTATCGAAATTGCGGCCCTTGTCGTCCTCGTACACCGACACACTGGAGATCACCACGGCCGATCCGACGCGACCGGCCAGATTCGTCAACTGCCGTGCGTGCTCCGGCCCGTAGGCCACCATGTCCACCAGTACGTCGCAGCCGTCGCCGACCGCGGCGGCCAGGGCGGAGTCGTCCGCGCGGTCCGCCCGCGCCGTCCGTACCCCGTCGGGCCAGGACTCGTCCTGTCCGCCGCCCCGCGAGACGGCCGTCACCTCCCAGCCGTCCTCGGCGAGAGCCCCCACGGCCACCCGCCCGATCTGTCCCGTCGCTCCGATCACCACAGCTCGTCCCATGCGGCGACCGTAGGGCTCCGGCGGCCGGGATCCCAGTGCATTAGCTCTGGGCAGATCGTCCCGGCCCGACGGACATCGGCCCGGCGAACATCGGCCCGGCAGGTATCGGTCCGGAGGGCATCGGTCCGGCGGGAGTCACCTCAGCGGCATACGCGGGAACTTGCGCTTCGCCTGCGCCGCCGCCTTCTCGGCGGCCTCCTCCGCCTTGACGACGGCCGCGTACCGGTCGACGTACTCCTGCTCGGAGAGGGTGAGGATGGCGTACATGATCTCGTCGGTGATGGCGCGCAGGATCGCCTTCTCGTTCTCCATGCCGGAGTAGCGGGAGAATTCGAGGGGCTCGCCGAAGCGGATCGACACGGGGTGGATCTTGGGGATCTTCCGGCCCGGGGGCTGGGCCTCGAAGGTGCCGATCATCGCGCACGGGATGACCGGGACCCCGGCCTTGAGCGCCATCACCGCGACGCCGACCTTGCCCTTGTAGAGGCGGCCGTCGTGCGAGCGGGTGCCCTCCGGGTAGATGCCGAGCAGCTCGTCCTTGCTCAGTACGCCGAGGCCCTCGCGGATGGCCGCCTGGCCCGCGTCCTTGCCGGAGCGGTCCACCGGGATCTGACCCGCGCTGCGGAAGAAGGCCGCTGTCAGCCGGCCTTTGACGCCCGGGCCCGTGAAGTACTCGGCCTTGGCGAGGAACGTGATGCGCCGCTTGAGGATCGCGGGCATCAGGAAGTGGTCCGAGAACGACAGGTGATTGCCCGCGACGATGGCCGCACCCGTCGCCGGTACGTGCTCCAGACCCTCGATCCGAGGGCGGAAGACCAGCCGCAACAGCGGTCCCAGAATCACGTACTTGAGAACGTAATAGAACAAGGGGTCGCTCCTCACTTCACAGGATCGGCTCAACCGCCGCGTTCTGGCTGGTCAACAGGTGTGCTGCGGGACGCCAGTGTATGTGCAGAGGCGGATCTCCGTAACCGTCCCCGAACGCACTCATGGTGCCCCGCTGCCCTCTTCCGGACCACCCGTCAGGGCAGTACCTGGCCAGATCCTGACGCGTCGCCGCTGCCCAACTGGTCGGCCAGGCAGGCGAGATACAGCGCCATGGTGGTCCGGTGCTCCCGCAGGGGCCGGCCGGTGATCTGCTCGATCTTGTTCATGCGGTAGACCACGGTGTTGCGGTGGACGTGCAGGGCCGCGGACGCCCGTACGAGGTTGAAGCCGTTCTCGCACCACGCGGTGATCGTGTCGCGGAGCACCGGCCAGTCCGGCTGGGCGCGCAGATCCGTGGCGGTCAGGGCGAGCAGGCGGTTGCGCGCGGGCTGGCCGACCGCCGCCAGCACCTGGTGGACCCGCAGATCGGTGATCAGATGGACGGGCGCACGGCCCGCCAGCCGGGCGCCGAGTCGCAGCGCGTCGCACGCGTCCTGGTACGAGTCGTGCAGGGCGCCGACGGAGGCCGCCGGTTCGCCGATTCCCGCGCGCGCCGTGAGGCCGCCCTGCGCGGCGATCAGGTCGGTGACGCGTCGGCAGTCGACGGACAGGGCGCCCTCGGGCTGGTCGGGCTGGAGCCGGTGCAGTACGCCGATCCAGCCGGGAGCCGTCGTGGCGATGATGTCCTGCGGGTCGGCGAACACCTCGCGGACCGTGCGGAGCAGCTCAGAGCGGACCAGTGCCATGTCCCGCGTCGGCGTGCCGTGCCGACGGCCGCCCGTGTCCGGCACGGTCACCTCGAACGCCACCGCGACCCGCCGCAGCCGCAGGTCGAAGCCCAGCTCGGCGGCCCGGAAGACGAGGAAGTCGCCCTCCACCACCTGCGGGTCGTACGAGGCGAGGTCGGCGAGGAGCTTCTCGGCCGCCCGTTCGGCGAGCAACCGGGAGCGGAGCATCACCGACTCCCGGAGCAGGATCTCCGTCTGCCGTTTCACCAGCAGGCCGAATCGGCGGACCTGGGCAGGCGTACCGGTGATACCGACCGTCCCCACGGCCTGCCCGTCGGTGACCAGCGGCAGCGTGACACCCGGGCGGACGCCCTGGAGCAGATGGGCCTGCGTCGCGTTGTGAGTGGCCGGTTCCTGTGTACGGATCACCTCGACGGACGCCTCGTGGAACGTGCCGACCCGGTGGGTGTCACCGCTGCCGATGACCATCCCGTCCGCGTCGGTGATCAGCACGTTGAAGCCGATTACCGCGGAGGTGTCCCCGGCGATCTCCTGAGCGAGCGACGGACTCAGCACGGGCGTTCCTCCCGTCGAGGGGACGGACCGGGGATGGATCGGGGACGGACGACGACGGACCGGCGGTGGATCCGAGGTGTCGAAGTGGACGCACCGTACAGCAGGCCGCGCGATTTCGGCCCCAAGTTCGTACGAAGTGAACGGTGACGCACGACCGGCCGGTCCCTAGCGTATGAGCCCATCACATCCCCGCCGGGGGCACAGCGCGGTGAACGGCGGGCCCCTTCACTGCCGATACCCGTGCCGTTACGGAAGGCCCAAGCCGATGATCCGTGTGCGCTCACTTGTCGCTGTTTTGTCAGCGATCCTCCTGATGCCGGCGGTCGCCGGCTGTGGTTCGGACGGCGACGACGAACCGAAGAACGTCTCCGCGAAGACCGCCGCGCTGGGCACGATCACGCCAGGCGTGATCAAGGTCGCCGTCCAGCCGTACGCGCCCTACACCAGCGTCCAGGGCGGCAGGATCGTCGGCCTGGACGGCGACATCCTCGCCTACGCGGCGAAGAAGCTCGGCCTTGAGGTCAAGCCCCAGGTGACGGACTTCGCGGGCATGCTCGCCGGGGTGCAGTCCCGCCGCGTGGACATCACCATCGGCGGCGTTGCCTGGTCCGCCGACCGGCAGAAACAGGGCCTGTTCACCGACCCGCCCTACTACTCGCCCCCGGCGATGGCCGTACGGTCCGGCAAGACGTACAAGACGGTCGACGACCTGAAGGGCCTGCAGCTCGGGACGGTCGAGGGGTACGTCTGGGTCAAGTCCATCCAGGCCGTGCCCGGTGCCGAGCTGCACGCCTACCCCGACGCCAACGGCGTGTTCGACGACCTCGGCGCGGGCCGCGTGGACGTCGGCTTCCTCGACCCGCTGATCATCATCGCGGCACAGAAGGAACGCCCGGAGCTGAAGATCGACACCCAGTACATGACGCCGCCAACTGCCGCACAGGTCAAGGCGAAGCCGGCGTACGAGTACTTCCAGCCGTACCAGACCGGCTTCTACCTGCCCAAGAAGGCCACCAAGCTGGAGAAGGCCATCTCCGCGCAGATCGACGCCATGTACGAGAACGGCGAGCTGGAGAAGCTCGTCAAGAAGTACGGCGGCGACCCCGAGCAGTTCCTCAAGCCCTCCGCCGACGTCGCCACCGCGCGCCGGGGAGTGGACCGGCCCCAGGACTGGACGCCCCCGTCCATCGCGCAGTGAGGGGAGGAACATCCATGAACGACATCGCCTCCGGCCTCTTCCAGGTCCCGTGGTCCGAATACCGGCCCGACCTCCTCGACGCACTCTGGCGCACGGTCTCCTACACGGCGGTGAGCTTCGTCGGCGCGGTCGCCCTCGGCCTCGCGGTGGCACTGCTGCGGCTGAGCAAGGCGTGGCCCGCGCGGGCCGTCGCCGCCGTCTACACCGAGGTCTTCAAGAACGTCCCGCTACTGGCCATCATCTTCCTGACCTACTTCGGCCTGGCCTCCGCCGGGCTCCGGCTGGACGTCTTCACGGCCGGCTGTCTGAGCCTCGTCGTCTTCTACGCCGCCTACCTGTCCGAGATCTTCCGCTCCGCGATCAGCGGTGTTCACGCCGGGCAGACGGAGGCGGGCGAGGCGCTCGGCCTCGGCAGGACCGGCATCTTCAGCCACATCGTCCTGCCACAGGCCCTGCGGCAGGCGCTGCCCGGCACCAACACCATGCTGGTCGACCTGCTGAAGTCCACCTCGCTGCTCGTCACCGTCTCCGCCGCCGAGCTGATGTCCGAGGGACGGCTCATCACCTCGGCCACCTTCCGGGCACTGGAGGTCTACCTGGTCATCTCGGCCATCTACTTCGCCCTCTGCTACCCGCTCTCCCAGCTCCTCCTGCTGCTGGAGCGGAAGGTACGGGCGGGCGTCCCGTTGTCCCCATGGCGCCGGCGCCGGATGCGGGCGGCCCGCGCGCTGCTCGCGAGCGACCTAGTCGTGGATGCCGACCGGAAGGAGGTGACGGCATGACCGAGCCCGTCATCACCACCAAGACCCCCGCACCTGTGACCCCCGAAGCGGTCGTACGGATCGACGGGCTGAGCAAGTCCTTCGACGGCCGCCTCGTGCTCGACGACGTCCACCTGGAGGTCGGCCGGGGCCGCATCGTGAGCGTCATCGGCCAGAGCGGCGGCGGCAAGACGACGCTGATGCGCTGCGTCAACCTCCTCGAACGGCCCGACAAGGGCACGGTCGAGGTCGCCGGAGAGGTCGTGCACCAGGGCGGTCGTACGGTCTGCCGCGACCTGGCCCGGCTGCGCCGCACCGTCGGCATGGTCTTCCAGCGGTTCCACCTGTTCCCGCACCTCACGGCCGTCGAGAACGTCGTCCTCGCCCAGCGCAAGGCGGGCATCCCCGAACAGGAGGCGCTGGAACGGGCCGTCGCCCTGCTGCGCCGGGTCAAGGTCGCCCACCGCGCCCTCGCCCACCCCGACCAGCTCTCCGGCGGCGAGCAGCAGCGTGTGGCAATCGCCCGCGCCCTCGCGCTCAAGCCCGAGGTGCTCCTCTTCGACGAACCCACGTCCTCCCTGGACCCGGAGGCCACCCGGGAGGTCCTGAGCGTGATGCGCGAACTCGCCGCGGACGGGATGACCATGCTGCTGGTCACCCACGAACTCCCCTTTGCCCGCGAGGTGGCCGACCACGTCGTCTTCGTCGACGGCGGCCGGATCGTGGAGGAGGGCACGCCCGAGGACGTCCTCGACAGCCCCGCCCAGGCCCGTACCCGGGAGTTCCTCGCCTCGTACGGAACCGCGTCATGACCGCTGCGTCCACCGCGGCCGGTACGACGGGTCCGGTCGGCGACCACCCCGTCGTGGTCGTCGGAGGAGGCGTCGTCGGACTGTGCACGGCGTACTACCTGGCCGTGGCCGGTGTCCCCGTGGAGGTCGTCGAGCGGCGCGGTCTCGGCTCCGGGGTGTCCCGGGGCAACGCCGGCTGGGTCTGTCTCAGCCATTCGACGCCGGTGCCCGCCCCGGGGGTTGTGCGCTACGCGTTGCGTTCGTTGGGCCGGCCCGATTCGCCGCTCTATCTGCGGCCGTTGCCGGACCCGGCGTTCGTACGGTGGCTGTGGCGGTTCTGGCGCAGCAGTACACCGGCCGCCTTCCGGCGCGGCTACACGGCGATCGCCGAGCTCAACCAGGACACGTTCGACCTCTTCGACGGCCTGCGCGAGGCGGGGGTCGACACGACGCTGACCCGGCCCGGCATGGTGCACGCCTTCCTGTCGGCGACCGAGGCCCGGCACCATCTCGCGGTCCAGCGGGAGATGGCGGACGGCCGCTATCCGATGCCCGACGACGTGACCACGGGTCCCGGGGCGCGGCTGCTGGACGACGCGCTGTCGTCCCGGGTGCGGGCGGCCTATCTCGTCGAGGGGGAGGGCGTGGTCGATCCCGAGGCGTTCGCGCGTGCGCTCGGGGAGGCGTTGGCGGCCCTGGGCGTGAAGGTCCACGAGAACGCGGAGGCGACCGGGTTCCGGTCCTCGGGCGGGCGGGTCACCGCGCTCCGCACCGCCCAGGGTGAGATTCCCTGCTCGGCCGTCGTGGTTGCCGCCGGAATGCGATCACCGGGTCTGCTGCGTGCCCTGGGGAGTCCGCTGCCCCTCCAGGCGGGCAAGGGCTACAGCTTCTCGGTGGACCTGGATCCGGCGCCCCGGCACACGCTGTACTTCGGCGAGCGCAAGGCCGTCGCGTCGCCCATCGGGGGCACCACGCGGATCGGCGGGACGATGGAGTTGAGCGGGAACAACAACCGCCTCGACTGGCGGCGCATCGTGGCTGTCGCGCTTGCCAGTCGGCACTATCTGGGGCGCTGGTTCGACGATCCGGACGACCTCGTCAGCCTGATCCGGGATCCCTGGGTCGGGGGGCGGCCCTTCCTGCCCGACGGGCTTCCGGTGATCGACCGTGTGCCGGGGTCCGAGAACGCGTTCGCGGCCACCGGACACGGGATGCTCGGGGTCACGCTCGGGCCGGTGACGGGGCACCGGCTCGCCGAGTACATCCGTACGGGGCGGAAGCCCGAAGCCCTTGCGCCGTTCCGGTTCGATCGGCTTCTGTCCTGAGCCGGCGTGCCTCGGACGGGGTGGGGTGTTGGCTGCGGGCCGGTAGGGGCTGGTCGCGCAGTTCCCCGCGCCCCTAAAAGAGAAGGCGGGCGCCCCCGCCTGGTGAGTGATGGGCGCCCCCCAAAAAATCCCTGGTGGGGCGCCCGAGCCGTCAGGCCCCTTCCGTCAGTACCTTTTCCAGGGAACCCAGGGCCGTCCGGAGTTCCTCCCCCGTGATCGTCAGCGGGGGAGCGAGCCGGATGGTCGAGCCATGGGTGTCCTTCACCAGGACCCCTTCGCGCATGAGGCGTTCGCTGATGTCGCGGCCGGTGCCGATGGCGGGGTCGATGTCGACGCCCGCCCACAGGCCGCGGGCCCGGAAGCCCTGGACGCCCTTGCCGACGAGGGCGTCCAGGCCGCCCCTCAGCACGATCCCCAACTCCGCGGCCCTGCGCTGGTATTCGCCCGTCTCCAGCAGTTCCACGACGGCCGAGCCGACCGCCGCGGACAGCGGGTTGCCGCCGAACGTCGAGCCGTGCTCGCCCGGCCGCAGTACCTGGAGCACATCGCGCCGCGCGACCACCGCCGATACCGGCACGATGCCGCCGCCGAGCGCCTTGCCGAGCAGGAGCATGTCCGGGACGACGTCCTCGTGCTCGACGGCGAGCGTGCGTCCCGTACGGCCGAGGCCGGACTGGATCTCGTCCGCGATGAACAGGCATCCGGTGCGCCGGGTCAGTTCGCGGATGCCGCGCAGATAGCCGTCGTCGGGGATGACGACCCCCGCCTCGCCCTGGATCGGCTCGATCAGGACGGCCGCGGTCGTCTCGTCGATCGCCGCTTCGAGCGCGGCGAGATCGTTGTACGGGACCACGCGGAAGCCCGGCGTGAAGGGGCCGAAGCCCGCGCGGGCCGTCTCGTCGGTGGAGAAGCTGACGATGGTCGTCGTACGGCCGTGGAAGTTGTCGGCGGCCACCACGATGGTCGCCCGGTCGGCGGGGACGCCCTTCACCTCGTACGCCCACTTGCGGGCCACCTTGATGGCGCTTTCCACGGCCTCGGCGCCCGTGTTCATCGGCAGCACCATGTCCAGGCCCGTCAACTCGGCCAGGGACTCGGCGAATTGGGCCAGCCGGTCGTTGTGGAACGCGCGTGAGGTGAGCGTCAGCTGGTCGAGCTGCCGGTGTGCCGCCTCGATCAGCGCCGGGTGGCGGTGCCCGAAGTTGAGGGCCGAGTAGCCGGCCAGCATGTCGAGGTAGCGGCGGCCCTCGACGTCCTCGACCCAGGCGCCCTCGGCGCGCGCGACGACCACGGGCAGCGGGTGGTAGTTGTGCGCGAGGACGGGCTCCTCGGCGCTGATCAGCTCGGCGGACGAACGCAGGGAGCGGCTGGGAGCGACGGTCATGAGCGGATCTCCTGGGTGCAGCACTTGATTCCCCCGCCTGCCTTCTGGAACTCCGACAGGTCGACGGGGACGGGAACATAGCCGTGGCGGGCGAGCTCACCCGCGAGCGCCTCGGCGCGCGGCGCGATGAAGACGTGGCGGCCGTCCGAGACGGAGTTCAGCCCGAACGCCATCGCGTCCTCGTGCGTGGCGATCACCGCGTCCGGGAACAGCAGCCGGAGCACCTCACGGCTGCCCGCGGAGAAGGCCTCCGGGTAGTACGCGATGTTCGCCTCGGGTCCGTCGTCGAGCACGAACAGCGCCGTGTCCAGGTGGTAGAAGCGCGGGTCCACCAGCGTGAGGCTGACCGTCGGGACACCGAAGAACTCCTGCACCTCGTGGTGGGCGGCCCGTTCCGTACGGAATCCGGTGCCGGCCAGCAGATAGCGGCCGGCGAAGACCAGGTCGCCCTCGCCCTCGCACACCGTCTCGGGGCGGTAGACGTCGAAGCCCGCGTTCTTGAACCACGTCTCGTACGCGGTCGACTCAGGGCGGCGCTGCGGCGCGTGGAAGAGCGAGCCGAAGACCCGGCCGGCCACGACCAGCGCCGAGTTCGCGGCGAAGACCATGTCCGGCAGACCGGCGACCGGTTCCACGCTGTCGACGGTGTGGCCGTGGGCGCGGTAGGCGCGGACCAGCTCCGCCCACTGTCCTCGGGCCAGATCCACGTCGACCTGTGTGTCCTCATGCATCCAGGGATTGATGGCGTACTGCACGGCGAAGTGTCTGGGTTCACAGACCAGAAAGCGCCTCGATCGCGGCACACGACTCATGGGCACAGAGGGGTTCCTCCGCTTTCCTGCGGTGTTGGGTGGGATACCTCAACGGTAGGAAGCGGAGGCCGGTCTCGACAAGAATCGGGGATTGCGCGTCACCGCAGGGATGCTGCGTGTTCGGACCGGTCCACGCACGATTGCTGCGTGGGTGGTCCGGAGGGGGCTCACTCCCGCTGTCCGGGCCGCAGAAGGCTCACGTTTCCGGGTCGGGCCGGCTCACGCCTCCGGAGCCGGCTGGCTCGCCCCCGCCTCCGGGCTCTCCGGCAGCAGATGCGACAGCACCATGTAGCTGATCGTCTTGCGGATGAACGGCTCCACCCGGATCCGCTCCAGCACCTCCTCGAAGTGCTCCACGTCCCTGGCCCGCACGTGCAGGAGTGCGTCCGCGCCGCCGGTCACCGTCATGGCGGCGGTGATCTCGGGATGGTTGCGCATCACCTCCGCGAGCCGCCGGGGCGGGGCGGCGCCCTCGCAGTACACCTCCACGTACGCCTCCGTACGCCAGCCCAGCGCGGCCGGCTCCACCGTCGCCGAGAACCCGGTGATCACGCCGGTCTCGCGCATCCGGTCGACCCGGCGCTTGACCGCGGTGGCGGAAAGACCGACCGCCGCGCCGATCTCGGCGAAGCTCGTGCGGGCGTTCGCCATCAGAGCCGTGACGATCTTGCGGTCGAGATCGTCGAAGGGGGCGGACGTGGGTGTCATGCGGGCACTGTATCCAGCGACGACGACCTGGCCCGCCGCATGTGCAGGCGTGCGAATTACTCCTACACTCCGGGTTCATGCTGCGCGCCCTCGCCGTCGACGACGAACCGCCCTCCCTCGAAGAGCTGCTCTATCTGCTGGACGCCGATCCACGGGTGAGCAGCGTCGAGGGCGCGAGCGATGCCACGGCCGCCCTGCGCCGGATCAACCGCGCCCTGGAGAGCGGCCCCGACGGCGACGAGGGCATCGACGTCGTCTTCCTCGACATCCACATGCCGGGCCTCGACGGTCTCGACATGGCACGGCTGCTCGCCGGGTTCGCCAAACCGCCGCTCGTCGTGTTCGTCACCGCCCACGAGGGCTTCGCCGTGCAGGCCTTCGATCTCAAGGCCGTGGACTACGTCCTGAAGCCCGTACGCCGGGAGCGGCTGGCCGAGGCCGTCCGCCGGGCCGTCGAGCAGATGGACGCGGCCCCGCTGATACCCGTGCACGAACCCGACCCGGACCACATATCCGTCGAGCTCGGGGGAGTCACCCGCTTCGTCGCCGTGGAGGACATCACCCACGCCGAGGCCCACGGGGACTACGCGCGGCTGCACACCGCCCAGGGCAGCCACCTCGTCCGCATCCCGCTCTCCACCCTCGAGGAACGCTGGCGCTCGCGCGGCTTCGTCCGCATCCACCGCCGCCATCTCGTCGCCCTCGGCCACATCAGCGAACTCCGCCTGGACGCGGGTACCGTCAGCGTCCTGGTCGACTCGGTCGAACTGCAGGTCAGCCGCCGTCACGCCCGCGAGCTGCGCGACCTGCTGATGCGCCGGACCGCGAGCTGAGGAGGCCCGAGATGCCCCAGGACCCCACCGACCGCCGTGTCGTCGTCACCGGCCCGCCGCGCCGTACACGCCCGCTGAGCCGCTCCCGGCCGCGCACCGAGATCGACGAGCAGACCACGCTCGGGCACACGTACGTCCGCTCGCTGATGCGCTCCCAACTGCGCGCCGCACTCACCGTGTTCGCCGTGCTCGTCCTCCTCGTGGGCCCGCTGCCGCTGGTGTTCGCGTCGATGGGAGACAGTTCGAGCCTGGAGTGGATCGTGCTCGGCTTCTGCGTCTATCCGCCGCTGGTGCTCCTCGCCCGCTGGTACGTGCGCCGCGCCGACCGCAACGAGAAGGACTTCGTCCGCCTCGTCGAGGACCGCTGACCCGTGAACGAGACCCGCTGAGCCCAATGGACGAGAGCACCGCGTGAGCGAGAACAGCCCGTGAGCGAGAACAGCCTGTGATCGAGAGCAAGCCGTGAACGAGAACTACGCCGTCCCCGCGGTCGCGCTCGTGGTCGTCGCGACCGTCTTCGTCGGCGCCTTCGGCCTGCGCATATCCCGCACCACCTCCGACTTCTACGTGGCCTCGCGCACGGTCGGACCCCGGCTGAACGCGGCGGCGATCAGCGGCGAGTACCTCTCCGCCGCCTCCTTCCTCGGCATCGCGGGCCTCGTCCTCGTCCAGGGCCCCGACATGCTCTGGTACCCGGTCGGCTACACCGCCGGCTATCTCGTCCTGCTGCTCTTCGTCGCGGCCCCGCTCCGCCGCTCCGGCGCCTACACGCTCCCGGACTTCGCCGAGGCCCGGCTCGCCTCGCAGTCCGTAAGGCGGCTGGCCGGAGCCTTCGTCGTAGGCGTCGGCTGGCTCTACCTCCTGCCCCAACTCCAGGGCGCGGGGCTGACGTTGAACGTCCTGACCGGCGCCCCCAAGCCGCTCGGCGGGATCATCGTCGCCGTCGTGGTGGTCGCGACGGTCGCCGCGGGCGGCATGCGCAGCATCACGTTCGTGCAGGCCTTCCAGTACTGGCTCAAGCTCACCGCCCTGCTGGTCCCCGCGCTCTTTCTCGTCCTCGCCTGGCAGGGCGACGGAGCCCCGGACCGCCCCTTCGACGAACCGGCCACGTTCCGCGAGCACCGCGTCGTCCGCATCGACGCCGGACTCGACCTCAAGCTCGGCCAACCGCTGAGCGTCACCGCGACGGGCACGGTCGACGGCGAGCGATACGAGGACGAACGGGTCCGGCTCCCGGCCGGCGTCCACCGCATCGAACAGGGCACCCGGCTCACCTTCACCAAGGGCGACCCGGTCCCCGTCGCGGACCGCGGCAGCAACGGCGGCATGTCGACGTCCCTCGCCGCCGGCCGCGAGGAACGCCCGCTGTACGCCACGTACGGACTGATCCTCGCCACCTTCCTCGGGACCATGGGACTGCCGCACGTCGTCGTCCGCTTCTACACCAGCCCGCACGGCGTCGCCGCCCGCCGCACCACCGTCGCCGTCCTCGGCCTGATCGGCGCCTTCTACCTGCTGCCGCCCGTCTACGGAGCGCTGGGCCGCCTGTACGCGCCCGAGCTGACCCTCACCGGGGACGCGGACGCCGCCGTACTTCTGCTGCCCGACCGGGTGATCGGCGGACTCGGCGGGGACCTGCTGGGCGCGCTCGTGGCGGGCGGGGCCTTCGCCGCGTTCCTGTCCACGGCGTCGGGGCTGACCATGGCGGTGGCGGGCGTGCTCACCCAGGACGTGCTGCCCTCGCGCGGCGTACGGCACTTCCGGCTCGGCACGGTCCTCGCCATGATCGTGCCGCTCGCGGCCAGCTCGATCGTCGGCGGACTGCCGGTCGCGGACGCGGTGGGGCTCGCCTTCGCGGTCTCCGCGTCGTCCTTCTGCCCGCTGCTCGTCCTCGGCATCTGGTGGCACCGGCTCACCCCGCCGGGCGCCGCGGCCGGGATGATCGTCGGCGGCGGCTCGGCACTGCTCGCGGTCGCCGCCACCATGGCGGGCTTCCCGGGCACGGGCTCACTGCACGCGCTCCTCGCCTGGCCCGCACTCTGGTCGGTGCCCCTGGGCTTCCTCACCATGGTGCTGGTCTCCCTCGCGACACCCGGGCGGGTGCCGGTCGGAACGGCCGCCATCCTCGCCCGCTTCCATCTGCCGGAGGAACTGGCCGGCGGCCAGGTACGCGCGGAGGTCAAGGCATGAGCGGTTTCCTGGCCGGGCTCTGCGTGGCCGTACTCCCGCTGCTGGCGGCCGGGTTCTGGCTCGGCCGGCGCACCTCCCGCCCGTCGACCCTCGGCGGCCTCGGCACCCCCGTCGAGCACGCCACCTTCGAGACCCTGCACACCGCGTCGCTCGCCGCCCCGCCGCTGCGGGCCGGGCTCACCGGGGAGACGGCCCGAAAATCGGCGCGACGACTGCGCACCCTGCTCGGCACCGACGCGCTCTGCCTCACCGACCAGGACACGGTCCTCGCCTGGGAGGGCGTCGGCGAACACCACCGGGACCAGATCATGGAGCGGCTCGGCGGCCCGCTGGAGACCGGCCGCGGCGAGGCCTTCCGCCTGGACTGCGACGAGCCGTACTGCCCGCTGCGCTGGGCCGTCGTCGCCCCGCTCACCGTCGACGACCGGGTGCACGGGGCGCTCGTCGCCTGCGCGCCCCGCGAGTCGGCCGTGCTCGTCCGGGCCACCGGCGAGGTCGCCCGCTGGGTCTCGGTCCAGCTGGAACTCGCCGACCTCGACCAGTCCCGTACGCGCCTGATCGAGGCCGAGATCAAGGCGCTGCGGGCCCAGATATCCCCGCACTTCATCTTCAACTCGCTCGCGGTGATCGCCTCGTTCGTCCGCACCGACCCCGAGCGGGCCCGTGAACTCCTCCTGGAATTCGCCGACTTCACCCGCTACTCGTTCCGCAGGCACGGCGACTTCACCACGCTCGCCGACGAACTGCACGCCATCGACCACTACTTGGCGCTGGTCAGGGCCCGCTTCGGCGACCGGCTCTCGGTCACCCTGCAGATCGCCCCCGAGGTGCTCCCGGTGACCCTGCCCTTCCTCTGCCTCCAGCCGCTCGTCGAGAACGCCGTGAAGCACGGCCTCGAAGGCGGTGGCGGGAAGGTCGACAAGAGCCGCATCAGCATCACCGCGCAGGACGCGGGCGCCGAGGCACTCGTCGTCATCGAGGACGACGGCCCCGGCATGGACCCCGACCGGCTGCGCCGCATCCTGTCCGGCGAGGTCAGCCCCTCGGGCGGCATCGGCCTGTCGAACGTCGACGACCGGCTGCGGCAGGTGTACGGCGACGACTACGGCCTCGTCATCGAGACCGCACTCGGCGCGGGCATGAAAATCACCGCCCGGCTGCCGAAATACCAGCCGGGCGTGCACTCGGCGGGGCGCCTGCCCCGCGAATGAGCCCCCCGGGCGAAGAACCGCCGAAGCTGCCCGGGGGACTGATTGCGGAATGCGTCAGGTGGGGCGCGACACCACCATGGCCAGCGTGATCAGACCGAGCACCACCCAGCCGAACCACAGCCAGCCGCTGCTCCCGAGCGCCACCGTGTAGGCCGTGACCACCACCAGTCCGCCTACGGTGAGCACTCCCATGGTCTTAGTAGAACCGGGCATCGCAACACCCTCCTCATGGTTCGTCTTTCTCCATGGTGCCCCGGTCTTGGCGAATTGCAGTGCACACTACGAAACGCGTCCCCGAGTTCCACCCGCTGTTACCCACCCAGGCGGCGGCCTCGTAGACGCTGGGGTCGTAGCCGTAGTCCTGTGGCGGGATCTCCTTCTGGCAGGTTTCGGGCGCTTTGTCGTGTGCGTCGTCGAGGCTGGTACCCGGAGGCATGCGGAAGAAGTCGAGCACCTCCTGCTCATGGGGGCCGTCGCAGGAGACCAGCTTGGCGCGGTTGCCGGAAACCTGGTCGAGGCAGTCCCGCCTCTGCATGGTCGCGGTGTCCTTGAAGAGGCTGCCCGGCTTGCGGTTGTCCCCGAGCGGGCCGTACACGGGAAAGCCGCGTGCGTCCAGCAGCAGACAGGCGACGCGACGGTCGGCGGCATCGAAGCCGTCGGCGGTCGGGACAGCGGCGAAGGCGCGGATGTCCGCCAGCTTCTTACGGGTCTCCCCGGTGCGCTGCTCGCACTGGGCGGCTGCTCCGGTGCGAGCCTCCTCGGCGGAGCCGGTCTCGAACACCGCCAGGACCTGCCCCTCGGTGTTCGTGGCGTCGCAGTCCACGACCTTGAGGGCGGGCTCACCCGAGAAGGGCGTGCCGGGCCATTCGGCGTCGACGCAGTCGCCGTCCTGGAGCGGCGTGGTGAGACCGACGGCCTCGCCGTACGGCTTCCCCGCGCCCTTCTCCGGCAGGTAAGCCATCGCGTACCAGGTCCCGCCGCCCGCCAGGGCCAGCCCCAGCGCGGTCGCCAGTACGGCCTTCAGGGCGCGGTGGCGCGGGCGGCGCCGGCTGGTGGTGGCCGGGGGAGGCCCGTACCCCTGCCCGGTCGGCCAAGGGGAGGGCCCCTGCCCCGGCGGCGGCCAGATGGCGGGGTTCGCCTGGCCCGGCGCCGCCGAGGACTCCTGGGCGGCGGACGGCGCGTACCACTGTGAGCCGTTCGCGTGGCTCTGGGAGGGCCCGGGTGGCTCGGGGGCACGGGGTGCGGCCGTATGGGTGGGCCCACCCGCCCAGGGCGGCTCCGAGCCGGGGTCGAACTGGGTCCGCGGATGCGACTGCGGTGTCAGGATCGCGGACAGCGCGCCCTCGGCCTCCTCCGCGGTGATCCGCTGGACGGGGTTCTTGGTGAGCATCGCCGCCAGGAGCGACTCCAGCGCGCCCGCGCGCAGCGTCGGACGCGGCTCCTCCAGTACGACGGCGGTCAGCGCCGCGAGTCCCGAGTCGCGGTCGAAGGGGCCGTAGCCCTCGACGGCGTAGTAGAGCGTGCAGCCCAGCGAGAACAGGTCGGCCGCGGCGGTGGGCGGCCCGCCCTGGGCCCGCTCGGGCGCCAGATACCCGGCGGTGCCCACCAGCACGGAGGTCTGCGTGTACCGCGTCTCGCCGCCGTCGGGCTGCACGGAGATGCCGTAGTCGGTGAGCAGCACCCGGGCGTACGGCGACCCGGCCCGGTCCGGGGCCAGCAGGATGTTGGCGGGCTTCACGTCCCGGTGCATGACGCCCCGCTCGTGCCCGGCGGTCAGCGCGTCGAGCACGGCGAGTCCGACGCGGGCGCACTCGGCCGGGGCCAGCGGCCCCCGCTGGGTGACCAGGGCGTGCAGGTCGAGCGCGCCCGGCACGTACTCCATGACGATCCAGGGCAGCCCCTCGTGCTCCAGGACGTCGTGCACGGTCACCACGTGCGGGTGGCCGCGCAGCCCCGCGGCGTGCCGGGCCTCGGCGCGGGCCCGGGCGACCCTGGCCGAGCGGTCGCCGTCCTCGCCCGGGCTGCGGAACACGATCTCCTTGAGCGCGACCTCGCAGGCCAGCCGCTGGTCGTGGGCGAGCCAGACATGTCCCATGCCGCCGCTGCCCAGCTGGTTCAGCAGAAGGTACCGGCCGGCGATGACCCGGCCGACTCCCGACTGCGGTGATCCTGATGCCATCCGGTCACTCCCGGGGTTCGGCTGGGTGGGCTTACGCCGGGCCGGCAGCGGACTCGCCCGAGGGCAGCGCACCGGACGAGCCGGGTTCGCTCGACGCGGGTTCACTGGTCACCGGCTCGCTCCGCGTGGGCTCGACGGACGTCGGATCGGCGGAGGTCGGCTCCGCGGACGTGGGCTCCGCGGAGGTCGGCTCGACTGTGGGCGGCGTGCTCGACGTGGTGGGGGTGGTCGGGACGGCCGTCGTGGGTTCGCTCGTGGTGGGTTCGCCAGTCGTGGGCCGATCGGTGGTGGGCTCGCTGGACGACGGATCGCCCGTGTCCGGATCGCCCGTGTCCGGGTCCTCCGTGGTGGGGTCGCTCGTCGACGGGTCGTCCGTCGTCGGATCGTCCGTGGTCGGTCCTACGGTGGTCGGGTCGTCCGATGCCGGGTCGTCCGTGCTCGGCTCCTTGGACGGGTCCGACTTCGGAGGCGTACCCGGCTCCTCCCCGTCGTCCGCGACGCTCAGGGTCACCGCCTCCCCGAACCGCAACTCGGTGCCCGGCCCCGGATCGGAGCCCGTCACCGCCGCGTCGCCCGAAGGGAGCCCGTCGGAGGACATCGCCGCCAGCCCGAGCTCGGACAGCCGCTGGCTGGCCTGGTCGAAGGTCATTCCGGTGACGCGCGGCACCGCGTGCTGCTTCGTCGCGTCGAACGGCTCGTCGTTCTCGCCCGAGCTGCCGACGGGGCGGTTGATGCCCTGGTCCGGGTCGTCCACGTCGATCAGTGCGATCTGCTCCAGCGGCTGCGGCGAGGGCTTGACGGTCACCACGTCGGACTTCTCGTAGCCCTCCCACTTTTTGTTGCCGTCTTCGAACTTGACCGAGATCTTCTCGGGATCCTTGTCGAAGGACTGCAACGGATTTCCGCACGAGCACTTCACGGCGGGAAGTCCCTGGTCGTTCACCAATACCGCGATCCCGGCCTCCAGCAATGCGTCGAAGGCGACAGCCTTGCCCTTTTTGTAGTCGTGGTTCTTCACGAGAGTGTCGTGACGCAGCAGAACGGGTGTGAGGTCGTCGATGTACCCCTCGATCCGATCAGGCGTAATGCCCACGATGCGGGCCCATTCCCGGGCCTTTTGACGGTTCCTGGGATCGGTGAGGAAATCCTTGAGACGATCGACGTCACAGACCTTGGGTTTCTGCGTACCCCCGTACAGACCAGGGGTGTTGCCCTGCTGCAGGCCACTGTGCGCCTGCTCCGGCCGGAGCTTCGTCTCGTCGGTGCCGAGCGAGCCGTCCTCTTCGAAAAAAGGTGCGAGTGACGGTACTCCGGCAGCGACGGCCTTCACCGCGAACAGGCGTTGTTCCGTGCAGCCGCTGAGGATCACCGCAGCGGCGAGTAGCACCGCAAGCCTTCGGACCACGGTTTTTCCGGTCCTCAGCAAGCATGCGTGAATTGTCATGACCGCTCCCCCCAGCGGATCCCCCGTAACCCTGCAGAGCGGAAGCAGGGCGTCACGCATCATGCTACTGAATGGAAAAGCCTTTCAGTCAAGGGGAATTCCCAGTGTGTACGGAGTGACCGAAAGGGGAAAAGGGGCTCAGTGACCGCGTGCGTTGAGTGAGGCCAGATAGGCGTTGTAGGCCTCGAGTTCCTTGTCGCCGTCACGGTCGGCGGCCCGGTCCGAGCGCCGTGCCTGCCGCTCCTCGGAGCGGTGCCACTGGAAGAGCAGCGCGAGGAGCACCAGCACGGACGGGATCTCGCTGAACGCCCAGGCGATACCGCCGGCCGCGGTCTGGTCGGCGAGCGCGTCGATGCCTAGCGAGGAGGGTGGGTTCTTGTACGTCTGGACCATCGGCTCGGACGCCATCATCAGGGCGATGCCGAAGAACGCGTGGAACGGCATGCCCGCGAACAGCTCCAGCATCCGCATCAGATAGCCGGGCCGGTGCGGACCGGGATCGACGCCCATGATCGGCCAGAAGAACACCAGGCCGACGGCGAGGAAGTGGCACATCATCGCGATGTGGCCGGTCTTGGAGTCCATCAGGAAGTCGAAGATCGGCGTGAAGTACAGGGCGTACAGGCTCGCGATGAACAGCGGGATCGTGAACGCCGGATGCGTGACGATCCGCATGAACCGGCTGTGCAGGAACATCAGGAGCAGCTCGCGCGGCCCCTTGCGGTCGCGCCCGGCCGTCGGCAGTGCGCGCAGGGCGAGCGTGATGGGCGCGCCGAGCAGGATGAGGATCGGCGACAGCATGCTGATCACCATGTGCTGCACCATGTGCACGCTGAACATGACCATGCCGTAGTCGTTGAGGCCGGTGCACAGCACGAGCATGACGCTCAGGACACCGATGACGAACGACACCGTCCGCCCGACCGGCCAGGCGTCACCGCGCCGGACCAGCCGCACCACACCCCACCCGTACAGCGCGAGCCCCAGGAGGCAGGCCACGAGGAAGAACGGGTCCGGCGACCACGCGAGCCCCCGCCCCAGCGTGAACGGCGGCAGATCCATCATCGTGCCGTGCCCGCTGTGATCCATCCGCCGGCTCCTGTTTCGTACAAGTTGCGCTGTCTGTCCGCACCCAGACTAGAACTGCCCCCGGCGAGCCTTGCGGCCGGGGGCAGGTTCTTTCGGCAGTGGTCAGAGAACGCACTCCGCCTCGGCGTACCGCTCGTCCGGAACCGTCTTCAGCGTCTCCACGGCCTCACCCAGAGACACCATCACGATGTCGGTCCCGCGGAGAGCCGTCATCTTTCCGAACTCGCCCCGGTGAACGGCCTCCACCGCATGCCACCCGAAGCGGGTCGCGAGCACCCGGTCGTAAGCGGTGGGCGTCCCCCCGCGCTGGACATGCCCGAGGATCACCGGACGGGCCTCCTTGCCGAGGCGTTCCTCCAGCTCGATGGAGAGCTGCCGGGCGATGCCCGCGAAGCGCTCGTGCCCGTAGACGTCCTTGCGGCCCTCGTCGTAGGTCATCGTGCCCTCGCGGGGCTTCGCGCCCTCCGCCGCGACGACGATCGCGAACCTCTTCCCGGCCGAGAACCGCTCGCCGACCTTCGCGGCCAACTCCTCGATGTCGAAGGGCCGTTCGGGCACGACGATGGCGTGCGCGCCCGCGGCCATGCCCGAGTGCAGGGCGATCCACCCGGTGTGGCGGCCCATGACCTCGACGATCAGGACGCGCTGGTGGGACTCGGCGGTGGTCTTCAGCCGGTCCAGGGCCTCGGTCGCGACACCGACGGCCGTGTCGAAGCCGAAGGTGACGTCCGTGACCGCGATGTCGTTGTCGATGGTCTTCGGCACACCGACGATCGGCAGGCCGCCGTCCGACAGGAGTCGGGCCGCCTTGAGCGTGCCCTCGCCGCCGATCGGGATGATCGCGTCGAGCCCGAGCTCCTCGACATGCCCCTTGGCCCGCTCCACACCGTCACGCAGATGCGCAGGCTGGACGCGGGAGGAGCCGAGGATGGTGCCGCCGCGAGCCAGAATGCCGCTCACCGCGTCGAGGTCGAGCTTGAGGTAGTCGCACTCCAGGAGGCCTTTCCAGCCGTCGCGGAAGCCGATGACCTCGTCGCCGTGGTCGACGACGGCACGGTGTACGACGGACCGGATGACGGCGTTCAGGCCGGGGCAGTCGCCGCCGGACGTGAGGACACCAATACGCATAGCCCGAAATACCTTCTCAACGTGGGCCGGGAACCGGACCACGCTGTCCGGCGGGACGCCGCCACCCTACCGGCGGCAGGGGGCGGGTCCGCATCGTGCGTCCGCCTGCTGGACGTCCCCGCACAGGTGAGCGGACGCCCCGCCAGACGGGCCCTGACCGTGAGGTCAGGCGGGCTGCTGAGCAGCCGCGATGCGCTCCGAGCGCAGCGCCTCGTACCAGCGGTCGTCGATCGGCGGCAGCGCGTTGACGTCGAGGGCCAGCTTCAGCAGCAGGTCCGCGATCAGCGGGTTGCGGGCGAGCACGGGCCCGTGCATGTACGTGCCGAAGACCGTGTCGTTGTACGCGCCCTCCGTGCCGTCGCCCGTGCCGTTGCCCTTGCCGAGCCGCACGTTCGCGAACGGGCGGGCCGTGGGGCCGAGGTGCGTGATGCCCTGGTGGTTCTCGAAGCCGGTGAGCGGAGGCAGACCCAGCCGCGCGTCGATGTCGCCCAGCACGTCACCGACACACCGCTCGCCCTCGCCGCGCGTGGAGTGCACGTCGAGCAGACCGAGACCCGGCTCGCGCTGACCGAGGTCGTTGATGAACTCGTGGCCGAGGATCTGGTAGCCGGCGCAGACCGAGAAGACGATCGCGCCGTTGCCGACCGCGCGGTGCAGACCGCCGTCGCGGCGCAGCCGCTCGGCCGCGAGCCGCTGCGGCCGGTCCTCGCCGCCGCCGATGAGATAGATGTCACCGGAGGTGGGGATCGGCTGGTCACTGCGTACGTCGAGACGGGCCACGTCCAGACCGCGCTGCCGGGCCCGGCGCTCGACGACGAGGGCGTTGCCCTGGTCGCCGTACGTGCTCAGCAGGTCCGGGTAGATCCACACCAGCCGCAGGCTGTTGTCACTCATTCTCTTGGTCCTCCGGGGTTCAGTTGCCGACACGACGCCGCAGGTCCTGGAAAGCGGTGTAGTTCGCGACGACCTCGATGCGGCCGGGCGGTGCCATCTGCACGGCCTGGTCGAGGTTCTCGCAGACCTGGAACTGCTGGCCCGCCACCTCGAGACGGACGGCCAGGTCCAGCTTCCGGTCGCCGAGCACGAAGATCGGGTGGCCGGTCAGCTGCGTGTAGTCGACGTCCCACAGCCAGGAGGTGTCGGTGCCGTCGGCGCCGCGCGCGTTCACCGAAAGGATCACCGGGGTCGGCGGCGGGTCGATCAGCGAGAACGTCTCCAGCCAGCCCGCCGGGTTCTTGGCGAGCAGCAGGCGCAGGTCGCGCTGCATGAACTGGACGACGTCATAGCGGCCGGCCACCGCCTGCACCTGGTACATGCGTTCCAGGGCGACCTGCGGAGGCACGCCGAAGACGGCGGCGACGGCCGCCGACGACGCGGCGTTCGCCTTGTTGGCGCGGCCCGGCAGCTGGAGGTGGATCGGCCAGGCCGAACCGTGCGGGTCCAGGACGTGGTCGCCGGAGAGCGCCCAACTCGGCGTGGGACGGCGGAAACCGCAGTCGCCGCAGAACCAGTCGTCGCCGGGGCGCTGCATCACACCGCCGCAGGACGGGCAGGACCAGGCGTCGTCCTTCCACATCTGGCCGGCGGCCACCCACACCACGTTCGGCGAGGAGGACGCGGCCCACACGACCAGCGGGTCGTCCGCGTTGGCCACGACGACGGCCTTCGAGCCCGCAAGGCCCTCACGCCAGTGCTCGGCCATCATGCGGGTCTCGGCCGCGCGGTCGAGCTGGTCGCGGGAGAGGTTGAGCAGGGCGATGCACTTGGGATCCGTGTCCCGCGCCACACCGGAGAGGTACTTCTCGTCCACCTCGATGACCGCGTACCGCGATTCCGAGCCGCCGGCCAGCGCGGACGTGATGCCGGCGGGCATGTTCGCCCCCAGCGCGTTCGAGACGACGGGGCCCGCCGCGCGCAGCGCCTCCGCGATCAGCCGCGTCGTGGTGGTCTTGCCGTTGGTGGCCGACACCAGGATGACGTCCAGGTGCTGGGCCAGACTGGCCAGGAGGTCGGGGTCGAGTTTGAGTGCCACCCGGCCGCCGATCACCGATCCGCTGCCACGGCCCGCGGCGCGTGACGCCGCTGCGACCGCCTTGCCCGCCGTCACGGCCAGCTTGGCCCGCGGCGACAGCGGGTCCGAGTTGCCTGCCATCAGTTCCCGATCCTCCTTGCGTACGGCGCCGCGCCCTGCTCCCGGCAACGTGTGGCCCTCAGCCTATCGAGATCCACTCACCGGCCCGAATCGCGGCACCACCGCGGCACCTGCGCGACATTGAGGACCGTACCCTTGCCGCCATGCGACACGGCTCGATCCCGGGCGCCCGAGGGCGCGTTCTTCCTCTGTCTTTGCTCGGCGACCCCGTGTTGCACACACGGTGTGAAGAAGTCACGGAGTTCGGGCCTCAACTGGCGCGGCTGGTCGAGAACATGTTCTCGACGATGTATGCGGCGCAGGGCGTCGGTCTTGCCGCGAACCAGGTCGGAGAATCGTTGCGGGTCTTCGTATACGACTGCCCCGACGACGACGAGCGGCGGCATGTGGGCCACGTGGTGAATCCACGGCTCGTCGAGGCGGACGGGCTGGTGCTGCGGGGGCCCGAGGGGTGCCTGTCGCTGCCCGGGCTGGAGGCGGGCACCGAGCGGTACGACCACGCCGTGGTGGAGGGGTTCACCATGGACGGTGAACCCGTGCGGATCCACGGCACAGGATGGTTCGCCCGATGCCTTCAGCACGAGTGCGATCACCTCGACGGCGGGCTGTACGTGGATCGGGTCCGCGGGTGGCGCCGCCGGAAGGTGATGTGGCAGGCGGGTAGGGCCTCTTGGGGTCGGTGAGGGGTGGCTCCCTGCGCCCCTTCAGGGGCGCGGGGAACGGCGCAATCTTTTGCTTTTAGGGGCGCGGGGAACTGCGCGACCAGCCCCCACCGCCCCGCAGCAAACGAACCGCACATCCGGCGGAACGCTAAAAGGCCGGGCCACCCAGCTTGTCGCCCGCCGCCGCCAGGCGACCCCACAACAGGTCGGCCAGCGCGCGGACCAACTCCGCACGGGCGCAAGGGCGTTCACCGAGCCACCAGTCGCCCGCCGCGTGCATCATGCCGACGATGCCGTGACCCCAGACGCGGGCCAGCTGCTGGCTGTCCGGGCCGAGGTCGACGCGCTCCTCGATGACCTCGGCGAGCTCCTCGCCCATGCGGCGCAGCAGGGGAGCGGAATGCTGCCCGGCGTCGAAGCCCTGGTCGCTCTGCGGGCCGCCCTCCGACGGATGCATCAGGAAGCGGTACACCTGCGGGCGTGCCTCGATCGCCGCGAGGTACGTGTCGAGCGTGGCCTCCACACGTTCCCGGCGCTCGGCCGGTGCGTCCAGGGCCGCGCGCAGGGCTCCGAGGAGGGCGTCCGTGTGCCGCTTGGCGAGGGCCGCGTACAGTCCACTCTTGTCGCCGAAGTGGCGGTACAGAATCGGCTTGGTGATGCCCGCCTCCGCCGCGATGGCGTTCATCGACGCACTCGGGCCGTCCCGGAGCACCACCCGGTCGGCGGCCTCCAACAGCTCGCGCCGTCGGCGGTCGGCGGACCTTTGTTGATCGGTCCGCTGTGTGGTGTCCATGTGCTCTCCCCACCCGTGCTTATTCGGTGACGCCTGCGCAACGTAACACCCACACAGGATTCTGCCTCGAACGGGCTGCCGAGCGGGAACGGGGAGTTGACTTTTCCTACCCGCCGGTAACAGGCTACGGTTACCGCAAGTAACACATGAATGCAGCGCTGGAGGGGACATGGCCGAGTTCACCATGGAGCTCAACGACGAACAGAGGGAGGTCCGGGACTGGATCCACGGGTTCGCCGCTGACGTCATCCGCCCCGCGGCCGCCGAATGGGACGAGCGCGAAGAGACTCCCTGGCCGGTCATCCAGGAGGCCGCGAAGGTCGGCATCTACTCCCTGGACTTCTACGCCCAGCAGTACTTCGACCCCACCGGCCTCGGCATACCCATGGCCATGGAGGAGCTGTTCTGGGGCGACGCGGGCATAGCCCTCTCCATAGTCGGCACCGGCCTCGCCGCCGTCGGCGTCCTCGCCAACGGCACCGAGGAGCAGATCGGCACCTGGATCCCCCAGATGTACGGTGATGCCAACGATGTCAAGGTCGCCGCCTTCTGCTCCTCCGAGCCCGATGCCGGTTCCGACGTCGCCTCGATGCGTACGCGTGCCGTGTACGACGAGGCCAAGGACGAGTGGGTGCTCAACGGCACGAAGACCTGGGCGACCAACGGCGGCATCGCCAACGTCCATGTCGTGGTCGCGGTGATCGACTCCGAGCTCGGCTCCAAGGGCCACGCGTCCTTCATCATCCCGCCGAACACGCCCGGCCTCTCGCAGGGCCAGAAGTTCAAGAAGCACGGCATCCGCGCCTCGCACACCGCCGAGGTCGTCCTGGAGGACGTACGCGTCCCCGGCTCGTGCCTGCTCGGTGGCAAGGAGAAGCTCGACGAGCGCCTCGCCCGAGCTCGTGAGCGGGCCAGGGCCGGCGGCGGCGAGCGGCTGAAGAACGCCGCGATGGCCACGTTCGAGGCGTCCCGCCCGGCCGTTGGTGCCATGGCGGTCGGCACCGCCCGGGCCGCCTACGAGGTCGCCCTCGACTACGCCAAGACGCGTTCGCAGTTCGGCCGCCCGATCATCGACAACCAGGGTGTGGCCTTCCAGCTGGCCGACATGCGTACGTCCATCGACGCGGCGCGGCTGCTCGTGTGGCGCGCCTCCTGGATGGCCGTCAACGGGAAGCAGTTCACCTCCGCCGAGGGCTCCATGTCGAAGCTCTTCGCCAGCGAGACGGCGAAGAAGGTCACCGGGCAGGCGATCCAGATCCTCGGCGGCAACGGATACACCCGGGAGTACCCGGTCGAGCGGATGCACCGCGATGCGGCCATCTACACGATCTTCGAGGGTACGAGTGAGATCCAGCGCTTGGTGATCGCCCGGACTCTCTCCGGGATGCCGATTCGGTAAGACGATTCGGTAAGAGGAAGGCACGCCCAGGTCACCGGTGCTTCAAAGGCGTGAGTTGCTCGATGTCGTACCTCGAACGCAGCTCCTCGATCGCCTCGTGGTCCGGCGGGCCGCCCGCGTCCAAGATCTTCAGCAGCTCGTCGAAATAGCGCTCGTGATCCGGTGGCGGGGACGCCTGGAAGAACATTTTGGCCGGATTCCCCGTGGGATTGGCGAACGCGTGCGGGCAACCGGGCGGTACGACGATCACCGTGCCCGGTGTCGCCCGTACGACCTGGTTGCCCGAACCGGACTGCCAGCGCTGCCAGTTGTCGGGTGTGCGGACGAGGGGCTCGAAGGCGAGCACGTCCAGCTCACCTTCGAGCACGTAGAACAGCTCCTCGCTGCGCGAGTGGACGTGCGCGCCCACGTCGAAGCCCGGCGGGACGACGACCTCGAAGCTGGACGCCGTCCGGGAGTGCGTGCCGGTGACCTTGAAGGTCACGTGCTGGGCCGGGGTACGGACCGTACGACCGTGACCGGGCGGGACCAGCAGGCCTTCGGGCGGCGGCGTGAGCGCGGTCACCAGGTGACGGGCAGGGCCTCGGGCCCGCGGATCAGCGCGCCGCGCCGCCACGGCACCTCGTCCTCCGAGACGGACAGACGCAGCGTCGGGATCCGGTCCAGGAGCGTGTTCACGATCAGCTCCTGCTCCATGCGGGCCAGCATGCCGCCCACGCAGTAGTGCGGGCCGTTCCCGAACGCCAGGTGCGGGTTGGAGCCGCGCTCGAAGTCGATCCGGTCGGGGTCCGGGAAGACCTCCGGGTCGCGGTTGGCGGCCAGGTACGACACGTAGATCGGGTCGCCCTTGCTGATCCGTACGCCCCTGAGCACCACGTCCTCCGTGGCGATGCGGGACAGGCCGACGGCGTTGCGGTGCGGGATGTACCGGTGCAGTTCGTCGATCGCCTGCGGGCGCAGCTCCGGCTCGTCGCGCAGCCGGTCGAAGAGGGCGGGCCGGGTGAGGAGGACGTAGAGCATCTGGCCCGTGTTGTTGGTGACGGCCTCGCCGCCGATCTGGATCGGGCCCGCGAGCGCCATCGCCTCCTCCTCGGTGATGTCGCCCCGGCCCACCGCCGCGCCCAGCAGCGAGGTCACGTCCTCGCCGGTCGCGCCGCGCCGCTCGGCGATCAGCTTTCCGAAGTACGCGTCCATGTCCCGCTTGGCCTGCTCGCTGACCTTCGCTCCCTGGGAGGAGGAGAGGATCGCCTGCGTCCACGTGTGGAGCGTGTGCCGGTCGGAGGCCGGGACGCCCATGAGCTCGCAGATGACGGTGATCGGGAACGGCGCCAGGACACGGTCGATGAGGTCGGCGGGCGGTCCGTCCCGCAGCATCTCGTCCACCATCCCCTCCAGCGTCTGCTGGGCGCCGGCGCGCAGCCGCTCGATGCCGCGCGTGGTGAACGCGGTGTTCACCGCCCTTCGCAGACGGCCGTGGTCGGGCTTGTCGACGAAGTTCATCGCGCTCGGCTGCGGGATGAAGTGCGGTGCGAGCCGGGTGACTTCGCGGCCGATCACCTCCGCGCGGCTGAACCGCGGGTCGTTCGTGACCAGCCGTACGTCCTCGTAGCGCGTGACCAGCCAGGCCCAGCCCTCGCCGTTGGGCAGCTGGATCCGGTTGATGGGGCCCTCGCGCATCAGCTCGGACAGGACGGGGTCGAAGTCGACCCCCGTCAGGTCCAGGGCCGGCCAGTGCCGTACCGGGGGAGCCGCCGTCGTCTCTTCGCTCATGGTCATGTCATGCCGTTTCTTCGTCTGAACGGTGCCAGCGGCCCAGTGCCATCTCGGCCGTGATCCCCGGCCCGAACCCGGCGAGCAGTCCGCGTGCCTGGTGGTGGGAGCCGCCCTCCTCGAACAGCCGGCGCAGCGCGTCCAGGACGACGGCGCTGGCGATGTTCCCGTACTCGGTGAGCGTCGCCCGGCTGAACCGGAAGGCCTCCGGTGCCACTTGGAGGAACGTGCTGAGGTCGTCGAGGATCCGCGGACCGCCGGCGTGGATGATGTAGAAGTCCAGGTCGGAGGCGTCCCAGCCGTGCAGGCCCGCCAGGTCCTGCAGAGCGGGGGCGAGCGGTTCCATCGTGGTCGGCACCCGCTTGTCCAGCAGGAAGTGGAAGCCGGTGGCCCGGACGTCGTACATGATCCAGTCCTCGGTCTTGGGGATCAGGTACGAGCCGTTGCGCTCCAGGCGGATGCCCTCGCCGCCGCTTCCGCGGACGACGGCCGCGGCTATGCCGTCGCCGAAGAGGCCGTTGCACAGCAGCGAGCCGACTCCCAGGTCGGTCGGCTGGTAGCACAGCGAGCAGAACTCGCAGGCCACGATGAGGGCGTTGGCCTCGGGATAGGCCGTGCAGAAGTCGTGCGCCCGGTTGATCGCCGCGCCCCCGGCGGCACAACCGAGCTGCGCTATCGGCAGCTGGCGCGTGTCGCTGGAGAACTCCATCGAGTTGATCAGCCAGGCCGTCAGCGAGGGCATCATGAAGCCCGTGCACGAGACGTAGATGATCACGTCGATGTCGGCGGCCAGGACCCCCGCGTCGTCGAGTGCCCGCTGCACGACCGCCGGGACACGGGCCTTCGCCTCGGCCTCGTAGGCCTTGTTGCGTTCCTCGAAGCCCGGGTGCTTCAGGGTTTCCTCGATGGGCCGCACGATGTGCCGGGTGCGTACGCCGGTGTTCTCGATCAGCCGGAGCGCGAGTGGCAGCTGGGGGTGATCGGGGTGACGGGAGCGCGCCAGCTCCAGCGTCTGCTCCATCGTGATCACGTATTCCGGAACGGAGACCGCGGGTCTGCACAAAGTCGCCATGTGCCTGCGCCTTCTCTCGCCCGCCGGGAACTCCCTCTCCTCGGCGGAAGGGTGGTCCCACCACGATCACCCGCCGGGGCTTGGATATCGCGCCGGATTACTCCAGATCGGGGACCCGGGGCCGGCGTGGCACCCTGGTCGCAGGGTCAGCGAGTCAGCCGAACCGAAGGAGTACGCGATGACGCGGACGGCCAGGGAACTGCTGGAGAGCACCACCGGAAAGCTCGCCCCCGACCCCCACGCCAACCGGCTCCTCCCGCTGATCGCCCGGGGCGCGGCCCGCCGCGACACGCTCGCGGCACTGGCCCTCGAACAGCGCCATGTCATCGCGGCGGACCGCCGCGCGTTCCTCCACCTGGCCGAACGGTCGGCCGCGGCGGGGACGACCGCAGGTCCCGAGTGCGCGGCCTTCTTCGGCATGCTCGCGGAGGGCGAGGCGCTGGCCCAGGACCGGCTCGGTGCCTACGCGGCGGCCTGCGGCGTGGACATGGCACGGGAGGCGGCGTACGAGCCCCTCGCCGACTGCCAGGCCTATCCCGCGTACGTCGCCTGGCTGGCCCTCAACGGCTCACCGGCCGAGGTGGTCCTCGCCCTCAGCGCCAACTTCGCGGCCTGGGGCGGCTATTGCGCCACGATCGCCGACTCCCTGCGCCGCCACTACGGCTTCGACGACGCCCCCTGCGGCTTCTTCGACTTCTTCGCCGAGCCCGCACCCGGGCTGGAGCAGAGGGCCCTGGCAGCTGTGCAGGGAGGCCTCGACGCCGGAGGGCTGAACGAGAGCGAAGTCCACCATTACGGCCGCCTGCTACAGACCTACGAGACGAAGTTCTGGCACGCACTGTGGGAACTGGACCAGCGGATCGCCCCGTAAGGGGCGCGGGGCCGCATCGATGTGCGGCTCCGCCGCGTGGGCGCGACCAGCCACGACGAACCCGCAGCAATCAGACGGCCTGCGGACTCCTAGCCGGGCGCACTCCCACTGCTGTGCGCGATGCACGCCACGTCAATACGGTCGGCGAGCTTCGCGAGCTCGATCGTGAGCGCGGCGACGGTGTCCTCGTCGAGGCCGTCCTGCCCCGCCTCCACCAGATGCAGCCACCGACCACCCATCGTTCGCAGGAGCTTGCTCACGTCGGCCGCGGAAACCTGCAAGGTACCGCGGTCGTCGACGATCAGAGGCAGGGTCACTTCGCGGTTCACAGTGGGGATCGTAGCTCCGGAACGCTCACGCTCCGTGCCATACGGTGGTGATGTTGCAGAACTCTCGGATTCCGTGTCCGGACAGCTCACGCCCGTAGCCGGACCTCTTCACCCCGCCGAACGGGAACGCGGGGTGGGACGCCGTCATCCCGTTGACGTACACGCCGCCCGCCTCCAGATCGCGTACGAAACGGTCGATCTCGGCCTCGTCGCGGGTCCAGACGTTGGAACTCAGCCCGAACGGCGTGTCGTTGGCGATCGCCACGGCCTCGTCGAGATCGGCGGCGCGGTAGAGGGTCGCCACCGGTCCGAAGGCCTCCTCCAGGTGGATGCGCATCTCGGGGGTGATGTCGGCGAGGACGGTCGGCGGGTAGTACCAGCCGGACCCCTCGGGGCGCTCGCCGCCGCACAGGACGGTCGCGCCGCTCTCGACGGCGTCGTCGACGAGCTCCTCCAGGTCGCCGCGGCCCTGTTCGGTGGAGAGAGGGCCGACGTCCGTGTTCTCGTCCAGGGGGTCGCCCACCGTCAGGGCCTTCATGCCCGCGGTGAAGCGCTCGGCGAAGGCGTCGAAGACGTCCGTGTGCACGATGAACCGCTTGGCGGCGATGCACGACTGTCCGTTGTTCTGCACGCGTGCCGTCACCGCGACCTGCGCCGCCCGTTCGACGTCCGCCGACGGCATCACCACGTAGGGGTCGCTTCCGCCGAGCTCCAGGACCGTCTTCTTGACCTCGTCCCCGGCGACGGAGGCGACCGCGCGGCCCGCCGGTTCGCTGCCGGTCAGGGTGGCCGCCTTGACCCGCGGGTCGCGCAGGATGTCCTCGACCGCGCCCGAGCCGATGAGCAGTGTCTGGAAACAGCCCTCCGGGTAGCCCGCCCGGCGGAACAGGTCCTCCAGGTAGAGGGCGGTCTGCGGGACGTTCGAGGCGTGCTTGAGCAGACCGACGTTGCCCGCCATCAGCGCGGGCGCGGCGAAGCGGATCACCTGCCAGAGCGGGAAGTTCCACGGCATGACCGCCAGGACCGGGCCCAGCGGGCGGTAGCGCACGAGGACGCGGGAGGCGCCGGAGTCCTGCGCGTCGGCCGTGTCGCCCTCCTCGTCGGCGAGGAGCTTCTCGGCGTGGTCGGCGTACCAGTGCATCGCCTTCGCGCACTTGGCGGCCTCGGCGCGAGCCTGTTTGACCGGCTTGCCCATCTCCGTCGTCATCACGCGGGCGATGTCCTGCGCGTCGCCTTCCAGGAGGTCGGCGGCTCGGTGCAGCAGCTGTGCGCGCTCGGCGAATGAGGTCGTGCGGTGGGTGTGGAACGCCGCCTCCGCGGTTGCGAGGCGGTGTTCGATCTCCTCGGCGCTCAGGGCGTCATAGGTCTTGAGCGTTTCGCCGTTCGCCGGATTCACCGTTGCGATGGGCATGGCTTTGACCTCCTGGTACGGGCTGTGACTTCGACAATCTCGCTCCGCGGGACGGGGCGCAACGCGGACGGGGGCCGCGTACCCGTGCGGGGGCCCGGCATGTGTGGCGTCCCGGGGGCGGTATCCGAGGTGCGGTCCGCCGTGGCTGGTCGCGCAGTTCCCCGCGCCCCTGAAAGGCAGTTCCCCGCGGCCCTAATAGAAGGGGCGCCTCCCCTCAGGCCGTCTGCTCTGCGAGGCGGTCCAGGAACGTCGTCTGGGCCTTGACCAGCAGGGCCCGCGCCCGGTCCAGGGTCAGCCATTCCGCTCTGTCCAGTTCCGGGAACTCCTGGATGCGGCCCGAGCGCGGCGGCCATTCCATCGTGAAGGTGCCGGGGACCATCGTCGTCACGTCCAGGTCCGCCTCGATGGCCCAGACCGTGACGACCTTGCGGTTCGTCTGGGTGACCTCGCCGAGGGGGATGGGGTCGCCGTCGGGAGGCGGGAGCCCCAGTTCCTCCTGGAACTCTCGGCGTGCCGCGTCCCAGGCCGTTTCGTCGGGCTCGTACTCGCCCTTCGGTACGGTCCAGGCGCCGGCGTCGCGACGGGCGAAGAAGGGGCCGCCCATGTGTCCCAGGAGCACCTCGACGCCGTGGTCGGTGCGGCGGAACAGGAGCAGGCCCGCGCTGCGTTTCGCGGGGGCGGTCACGGGGTGACCTCCGGGTGGGCGGCGAGCAGGGTTTCCACGGTGTCGGCCTGTGCCGGGGTCTTGTCCTCGCGGTAGCGCACGACCCGGGCGAAGCGGAGGGTCACGCCTGCCGGGTAGCGCGTGGAGCGCTGCAGACCGTCGTACGCGATCTCGACGACGAGTTCGGGACGGACGGTCACGACCCAGCCGTTGTCCTCGACGGCGAGTTCCTGGAGCCGCTCGGTCTGCCAGGCCAGCATCACGTCCGTCAGACCCTTGAACGTCTTGCCCAGCATGGCGAAGGAGCCGTCCGGATTGCGGGCGCCCAGATGCAGGTTGGAGAGCTTGCCGGTGCGCCGCCCGTGTCCCCACTCGGCGGCCAGCACGACCAGGTCCAGGGTGTGTACGGGTTTGACCTTCAGCCAGGAGGCACCGCGGCGGCCCGCGCTGTAGGGGGCGTCGAGGCCCTTGAGCACGACGCCCTCGTGGCCCCGCTTCAGCGTGTCTGCGAGGAATTGCTCGGCAGCCGCCCGCGCCCGCTCGTCCTCCGGGTCGGCCACGAGGGTCCGGCGTACGCGCATCGGCTCGGGGACCAGACGGGCCAGCTCGGTGTGGCGCTCCGCGAACGGCAGGTCGAGCAGGTCGCGGCCGTCCACGGAGAGCGCGTCGAAGAAGACGGGGGAGACGGGGACGGCCTCGGCGGCCGTGGCGACGTCCACGCGGGAACCCACGCGGCCGGCGATGTCCTGGAACGACTGAGGCCGCCCGCCCTCGTCGAACGCGATGACCTCACCGTCGAGGATGAAGTGCTCTCCCTTCAACTCCCGTGCAGCGGAAGTGAGTTCGGGCAGTCGGTCCGTGATGTCGTCCAGCGTGCGGGTGTAGAGGCGTACGTCGTCGCCGTCGCGGTGGACCTGGACGCGGATGCCGTCCAGCTTCTCCTCCACCGCGCACGCGCCGAGCTTGTCGATCGCCTCGGTGACCGACGAGGCGCTGTGCGCGAGCATCGGCTGGACGGGGCGGCCGACGGTGAGCCGGAACGCGGCCAGGGCCTCCGGTCCGTCGGCGAGCAGCCGCTCGGCCACGGTCTGCAGCGAACCCGCCAGCATCACCGCCCGGCGTACGTCGGCGGAGGGCGCGCCCGTCGCCTGGGCGAGGCCCTCCATGGCGACGGCGTCCAGGGCGCCCTGACGGACCTCACCGCCGATCAGCCCGAGCAGGAACCGCTGCTCGGGCTCGGTGCACGCACCCATCAACTCCCCGACCAGTCTCGCCCGTTCCGCCTGGGAGCCGGTGCCGGAGACTTTGCCGAGGGCCGTGAGGCGGGCGTCCACCTCCCGCACGGTCAGGGTGGGTTCCGCGGCGGGTGGGACCGGTGTGCCGAGGATCTTCCAGCCGATGCCGAGCCGCCCCTGTGGAAGGCGGCCCGCCAGATACGGGATGACGATCGGCACGTCGTCCGCCTCGGCGTCCCGGAACAGCTCCGCGAGCAGAGCCGTCTTCCGGGACCGCGCCGAGGTGGCGGCGACCTCCTGGGACACACGGGCGAGCCGGTGCAGCAGCATGCAGCCATGGTGCAACGGAGGCGCCCGATCCGCGCCTGCACGGCGAGGTCTTCGGCCCGCACCGGCATGGATGGGTCTTCGGCCCGGGCCGGACCGGCAGGGTCATTGGCCCACACCGGCACGGCAGGGTCGTTGGCCCGCGCTGGCCCGGCTGCTTCTTGGGTCCGCGCCCAGCATCGGCTGCTTCTTCGGCCCGCGGGCCGGCACCGGCGGGTTCCTCGGCCTCCGCCCAGCCCGCGCCCGCCCAGCCCTCGTCTGCGTCTGCCTCGCGTCTGCGCCCGGCCCACGCCTTCGGCCGGCCACGCCGTCGGACGGCACTCGCGGCGCTCGGCCGGCCCGCGTCCGCGGATCTGCCCCGGTCTACGCCCCCACGGCCGCGTCGAGGTCCGTGAAGAGCAGTTCGCCGTTGATCGTGGCTCCTGCCCGGTAGCCGCCGCTCGCCGCGTTCACGACCTGCTCGCCGAATCCGATGGCGTTGCCCGCAGCCCAGACGCCGGGCACGCTGGTCAGACCCGTCGCGTCGACGACGGCGTACGTGCCGAACGGGGTCTCCTGCAGCTCGGCGCCCAGCCGCTCCAGGAGGCCGGTCCGCGGGACGGCCCGGGGCGCCACGAACAGGACCGAGCGCTCGTGAGTCGTGCCGTCCGCGAGCCGGATCCCGGTGAGCCGGTCGTCGTCGACGACCAGTCCGGCGACCTCACCGGGCACCACGTCGACACCCGCTGCGGCGAGCCTGCGCAGATCCTCGTCCGCGAGTTCGTCCTCGGCGACCGTGTGCAGGAAGAGGGTCACGTCCTTCGACCACTGGGAGACCATCAGCGCCTGGTGGACGCCCATCGGGGTCGTGGCGAGCACGCCGAAGGCCTGGTCCCGTACCTCCCAGCCGTGGCAGTAGGGGCAGTGCAGCACGTCCCGCCCGAAGCGCTCGGCGACCCCCGGAACCTTCGGCAGCTCGTCCGCGAGGCCGGTGGCGACGACCAGCCTGCGCCCGTGCACCGCGCGCCCGCCTTCGAGCGTCACGTCGAACTCCCCGGCCGCGTCCTTGGCCACGTCCACCGCCCGGTCCCGGACGAGTTCGACGCCGTAGCGCGCGATCTCCTCGCGTCCCACGGCGAGGAACTCCATCGGCGACATGCCGTCCCGCGACAGATAGCCCTGCATGTGGGCGGCGGGTGCGTTGCGCGGCTCGCCCATGTCGATCACGAGCACACTCCGCCGTGCGCGTCCCAGGACGAGCGCGGCGGACAGTCCGGCCGCGCCGCCTCCGACGACGACCACTTCGTACCTCTCGGTCATGGTGACCACCTCCACTGAGAAGGTCGCCCACCTCCTGCCGTATTGACAAACATCTTTGCCGAAACTGCAATGAGGAGATGAGCGAGCGCGACGAGCACAAGAAGCACGAGGGGACCGGCACGGACACCGGTACCGGCACCGGTGCAGACACCGATACCGACACCGACGGGGTCCTCGCGGAGGTCGGACCGCGGCTGCGCCGCATCCGCAAGGAGCGGGGCGCCACCCTCGCGGGTCTGTCCTCCGCCACCGGAATCTCCGTGAGCACGCTGTCCCGTCTGGAGTCCGGGCTGCGCAAACCCAGCCTGGAGCTTCTGCTGCCCATCGCCCGCGCCCACCAGGTGCCCCTCGACGAACTCGTCGGGGCTCCGGAGGTGGGCGACCCCCGCATCCGCGCGGCGAAGCCCATCGTCATGCACGGCCGTACGCACTGGCCGCTCACCCGCCAGCCCGGCGGTCTTCAGGCATACAAGGTGCTCGAACCGCGGCGGAAGCAGGAGCCGGACCCGCGGACGCACGAGGGTTATGAGTGGCTGTACGTGCTGTCCGGACGGCTGCGCCTGGTGCTCGGCGAGCACGACGTCGTACTCGGCCCGGGGGAGGCCGCCGAGTTCGACACGCGTGTGCCGCACTGGTTCGGGTCGACGGGGGAGGGGCCGGTGGAGTTCCTCAGCCTCTTCGGGCGGCAGGGGGAGCGGATGCATGTCCGGGCGCGCCCGAAGAAGCGTGGCGAAGACGACTGACAACGGCCTACGTGGAGTGTTCCCAGGGCGGCAAGCGACCGCTTAGTATGCAATCGACCCCGGTCAGACGAAGCAGTCCCGTGGAGGCACCGCATGCAGGCATGGCAAGTGCACGAGATCGGCGAGCCGAGCGAGGTGATGCGGCTTGAGGACGTGGAGCGGCCCACGCCCGGTGACGGCCAGGTCCTGCTCAAGGTGCGCGCCGCGAACATCAACTTCCCGGACGCCCTGATGTGCCGCGGGCAGTACCAGGTCAGGCCGCCCCTGCCGTTCACGCCGGGCGTGGAGATCTGCGGCGAGACCGAGGACGGGCGGCGCGTCATCGCCAACCCGGCGCTCCCGTACGGCGGCTTCGCCGAGTACGCCGTCGCGGACGCCGCGGCCATGCTGCCGGCCCCCGAGGCGCTGGACGACGCGGAGGCCGCCGCGCTGCACATCGGCTACCAGACGGGCTGGTTCGGACTGCACCGGCGGGCTCGTCTGGAGGCAGGGGAGACGCTGCTCGTCCACGCTGCCGCCGGAGGGGTCGGCAGCGCGGCCGTGCAGCTCGGGAAGGCCGCGGGCGCCAAGGTCATCGGCGTCGTGGGCGGTGCCGACAAGGCGGCCGTCGCCCGTGAGCTGGGCTGTGACGTCGTCGTGGACCGGCGTGCCGAGGACGTCGTCGCCGCCGTGAAGGAGGCCACCGGAGGCCGGGGCGCCGACGTGATCTACGACCCGGTCGGTGGCGACGCCTACACGCAGTCCACCAAGGTCGTGGCCTTCGAAGGCCGCATCGTGGTCGTGGGCTTCGCGAGCGGCAGCATCCCGAGCCCGGGCCTCAACCATGCGCTGGTGAAGAACTACTCGATCCTGGGCCTGCACTGGGGCCTCTACAACACCAAGGACCCGAAGCTGGTCCTGCGCTGCCACGAGGAACTGACCGAGCTGGCCGCCCGGGGCGGGATCAAGCCGCTCGTCAGCGAGCGCGTACCGCTGAGCGGGGCCGCCGCCGCGGTGCAGCGGGTCGCCGACGGCGTCACCACCGGCCGTGTCGCCGTGGTGCCCGCGCTTGAGGACGGAGCAGCCGGATGACCGCCGCCGCGAGCACGACACCCGACGCGGCCGAACTGCGCCGCCGCACACAGGAGTTGCTGGCCGCACACCCACCGGCCACCACCGACCGCCTCGACTTCCTCAAGGCGCGGTTCGACGCGGGTCTCGCCTGGGTGCACTACCCCGTGGGTCTCGGCGGACTCGGTGCGCCGCGTTCCCTCCAGGCCGTCGTGGACGCCGAGTTGGAGGCCGCGGGCGCGCCCGACAACGACCCGCGGCGCATCGGCATCGGCCTCGGCATGGCCGCGCCGACGATCCTCGGCTTCGGCACCGAGGAGCAGAAGAGCCGCTTCCTCAGGCCCCTTTGGGTCGGCGAGGAGGTCTGGTGCCAGCTGTTCAGCGAGCCGGGCGCGGGCTCCGACCTGGCGGCGCTGGGCACGCGAGCCGTCCGCGATGGCGACGACTGGGTGGTCAACGGGCAGAAGGTGTGGACGTCCAGCGCCCACCTCGCCCGCTGGGCCATCCTCATCGCCCGTACCGACCCGGACGCGCCCAAGCACCGCGGCATCACGTACTTCATCTGCGACATGACCGACCCCGGTGTCGAAGTGCGCCCGCTGCGCCAGATCACCGGTGAGGCCGAGTTCAACGAGGTGTTCCTCACCGACGTCCGCATCCCCGACGCGCACCGCCTCGGTGAGGTCGGCGACGGCTGGCGGGTCGCGCAGACCACGCTCATGAACGAGCGCGTCTCCATCGGCGGTATGCGCATCCCGCGCGAGGGCGGCATGATCGGCCCGGTCTCCAAGACCTGGCGCGAGCGCCCCGACCTGCGCACCCACGACCTGCACCAGCGGCTGCTCACGCTGTGGGTGGAGGCCGAGGTCGCGCGGCTCACCGGCGAGCGCCTGCGCCAGCAGCTCGTCGCGGGCCAGCCGGGCCCCGAGGGCTCCGGCATGAAGCTCGCGTTCGCCCGCCTCAACCAGGAGATCAGCGGCCTGGAGGTCGAACTCCTCGGTGAGGAGGGCCTGTTGTACGAGGACTGGACGATGCGCCGCCCCGAACTCGTCGACTTCACCGGCCGTGACGCCGGCTACCGCTACCTCCGCTCCAAGGGCAACAGCATCGAGGGCGGGACCAGCGAGGTCCTGCTGAACATCGTCGCCGAACGCGTGCTGGGCCTGCCCTCCGAGCCGCGCACCGACAAGGACGTCGCCTGGAAGGACCTCGCCCGATGAGCGCCCCCGATCTGCTGTACTCGGAAGAGGAAGAGGCGCTGCGCGCCGCCGTCCGCGACCTCCTCACGGACCACTGCGACGCACCGGGCGTCATCGCCCGCACGGAGTCGGACCGGCCGCACGACCCAGAGTTGTGGAAGGCCCTCTCGGACGGCATGGGTCTCGCGGGCCTCCTCGTCCCCGAGGCGCAGGGCGGCCAGGGTGCCACGCATCGCGAAGTCGCCGTGGTCGTGGAGGAGTTGGGCCGCGCGGTCGCCCCCGTCCCGTATCTGACGAGTGCCGTCGTCGCGACCGAGGCGCTGCTGGCATGCGGGTCCGACGAGGCCGCCGAACTGCTCACCGCCCTCGCGTCCGGCCGCACGATCGGCGCACTCGCGGTGGCGCTGTCCGCCGGGCCCGGGGCGCCCTACAAGTCCGTACGGCACGAAGGCGGCGTCCTGCATGGGGAGTTGACCGGCATCGCCGACGCCGTCGCCGCGGACGTGCTGCTCGTGCCGGCGGAGGACGGAGGTCTGTACGCCGTGGACGCCGGTGCCGACGGCGTCACGGTCACCCCGCAGGTCTCCCTCGACCTGACCCGGCCGGTCGCCACCGTCACCCTCGACGGGGCCCCGGCGCGCCTCCTCACCCCGGACGCCGTGCCGGCGGTACGGCGTGCCCTGCGCGCCGGAGCCGGGCTGCTCGTCTCCGAGCAACTCGGCCTCGCCGACTGGTGCTTGACGGAGACGGTCCGCTATCTCAAGGAGCGCAAGCAGTTCAACCGTCCGGTCGGCGGCTTCCAGGCGCTCAAGCACCGGCTCGCCCATCTGTGGCAGGAGGTCGTGGGCACGCGTGCCGCGGCCCGCAACGCGGCCGACGCGCTGGCCACCGGGAGCCCGGACGCCGATGTGGCGGTCGCCGTCGCCCAGGCCTACGCCGCGCCCGTCGCGGTGCACGCGGCCGAGGAGGCGGTCCAGCTGCACGGCGGGATCGGCATGACGTGGGAGCACCCGGCCCACCTCTACCTGAAGCGCGCCAAGGCCGACTCGATCGCGTACGGCACCGCGGGCGCCCACCGCGAGGCACTGGCCGGTCTGGTGGACCTCCAGGCCCCCTGATCTCGCGTTATTCACGCCCGCCTGTGGCACGAAGGCCCGCTCCGACCCCCCGGACAGGAGCGGGCCTTCGCTTTACCCACGTCCCTCATCATGCATAATTGCGAACTGTTCGCAATAACTGTTGATGTTCATTAGGGGTGGGGGCGGTATGAGGGCCCGATCGATACGAGGCATGGGCACCCTGGCGACGGCCGCCGCTCTGGCGACCGTCGCCTCCGCGTGTTCGGCGCCCGGTGAGGGGGCGAGCGGGGATGCGGCGACCTCGGCCGTCGTCGGTATCGCCTACGAACCGGAGACCCTCAGCCCGCTCCTTGGCTTCGGCAAGGACGGCAACTCCAAGATCTTCGACGGGCTGCTCACCCACGACGCCGACCTGAAACTCAAGCCCGCGCTCGCCGCCGCGCTGCCCGAGGTGAGCGACGACGGGCGCACGTACACCTACGCGCTGCGCGAGGGCGTGAAGTTCAGCGACGGCGAGCCGTTCACCGCGAAGGACGTCGTCTTCACCTACGAGACGATCCTCGACGAGAAGACCAACAATGCCTCCAAGGGCGAGCTCGACGCGATCGAGAGCGTCGAGGCGAAGGGCGACGACACGGTCGTCTTCCGGCTCAAGTACCCCTACGCGCCCTTCGCGGAGCGCACGGTCCTGCCCATCGCGCCCGAGCACATAGCCAGCGGCCAGGACGTCAACACGGGCTCGTTCGGGACCAAGCCCGTCGGTACCGGCCCCTACAAGCTGACCAAGTGGTCCAAGGGCGAGCAGCTCGTGCTGGAGGCCAACTCCGGTTACTGGGGCGGCACTCCGAAGATCGAGCGCTTCACCATGGCGATCATCAAGGACGACGACGTACGCGCCACCCGGCTGCGCTCCGGCGACCTCGACGGCGCGATCCTCCCGCCGAACCTCGCCAAGGCTTTCCGGGGCTCGGGCCAGAAGACGTACGCGGCCAAGAGCTTCGACTACCGCACGGTCACCCTGCCGACCGGCAACAAGGTCACCGGGAACACCGCCGTGCGTCGCGCCCTCGACGTCGCGGTCGACCGGCAGGCCATGGTCGACGGAATCCTCGAAGGCGCAGGCAAGGTGGCGTACGGACCCGTCCCGACGGACAGCGAGTGGTTCACCGAGGGCACCGAGCGGACGTACGACCCGAGGAAGGCGCGGAAGGTCCTCGACGCGGCCGGCTGGAAGCCGGGCGAGGACGGGATCCGCGTGAAGGACGGCGTCCGCGCGAGCTTCCCGCTCTGGTACGTCTCCGGCGACAAGCTCCGCCAGGACCACGCCCTCGCGTACGCCTCCGACGCCAAGAAGATCGGCGTCGAGGTCAAGGTCCAGGCAGGTACTTGGGAGGTCATCGAGCCGCGCATGCCCAAGGACGCGGTGCTCGCGGGCGGCGGCTCACCTGCCGACCCCGACTTCGACCAGTACCCGCTCCTCAGGTCGGACCTCGCGGGCGACGGCTTCAACAATATGGGCTGGTACGACAACGCCACCGTCGACCGCGCCCTGAAGGCCGGCCGCGAGAGCGGCGACCGGGCCCAGCGCAAGGCCGCCTACGACACCGTGCAGCGCGAGCTGGTGAAGAACCCCGGCTACACCTTCCTGACCCACATCGACCACCTCTATGTGGTCGACGACCGCTTCGGCGACCTGTCCACGCAGGTCGAACCGCACGACCACGGTCTTGCGGCCGGCCCCTGGTGGAACGTCGAGGACTGGCGGCCGTGAGCCGTCCGCCGTGGGGTCCCATGGCACGGCTGGCGGGACGGCGGGCCCTGTTCGCCGTCCCCGTCCTCGGGATCGTCACGTTCGGGGTCTTCGCGATCGCCGCGGCCTCGCCGTTCGACCCCGTGAAGGCGTACGCGGGCACTGCCGGACTCAGCGCCTCGCAGGACACCCTCGACCAATTGCGCGCCAACCTCGGCGCCGACGAGCCGCTCGTCACCCGGTGGTGGAACTGGCTGACGTCCGCCGTGCAGGGCGACCTAGGTGACTCCAGCGCCCTGCGGCAGCCGGTCGCCGACGTGATCGCCGAACGCGTCGGCTGGTCCGTACTGCTGGCCTCCGCCGCCTTTCTCGTCGCGGTCCTCCTGGGCGGCCTGCTCGGCGTCCTAGCCGCGCGTCGACCGGGCGGCTGGACCGACAGGGCCGTCACCTCGCTCGCGTACACCCTGGAGGCCGCGCCGCCGTTCTGGCTGGGCCTGCTCGTGATGTGGTTCTTCGCCCTGAAACTGGGTGTGCTGCCCGCGGGCGGCCTCACGGACACCGGCAGCACGGTCGTCACGGCCGACCAGGTCGTACGCCATCTCGTGCTGCCCGCAGGCGTGTTGGCCCTCTCGCAGCTGCCCTGGTTCGTGCTGTACGTCAGACAGGGGGTCGGCGACGCACTCCAGGAGGACCCCGTCCGGGGCGCCCGCGCACGTGGACTCGCCGAGCGCACCGTCCTGTTGGGGCACGCCCTGCGCTCCGGAATGCTGCCGGTGCTCACACTCATCGGCTCGCGCGTGCCCGAACTCATCACCGGCGCACTGCTGGTGGAGACCGTCTTCAGCTGGCCGGGCATCGCCGCGGCGACCGTCGAGGCCGCCACCGCCGTCGACTTCCCGCTGCTGGCCGCGCTGACCGTGCTCGCCACGATCGCCGTGCTGGTGGGAAACCTCCTCGCGGACCTGCTGTACGGGCTCGCGGACCCGAGGGTGGGCTTCGATGGCTGAGACGACCAGGACGACCGGCGCTGTGGGGGTGTCCGAGGCCGGTGCGACGGTTGAGGTGTGGCGTACGCGTGCGGTCGTACGGCGTTCCACGCGCGTGTGGCGGGTGCGCGGATCGGCGGCCGTCGTGGCCGTGATGGTGCTGGCCGTGCTGCTCGTGCCGCCCCTCGTCCAGCTCGACCAGCAGGCCGTGGACCTGGCTGCCAAGCTCCAACCGCCGTCCCTGGCCCACCCGTTCGGGACCGACGACGTGGGCCGGGACCTGCTGCTGCGCTGTGTCTACGGGCTGCGGGTCTCGCTGCTGGTCGGCGTGGTGGCGGCCGTGGTGTCCACCGTGGTCGGTACGGCCGTCGGTGCGGTCGCGGGCGCGTTCGGGGGATGGGTCGACCGGCTGGTGATGCGGCTGGTGGACGTGTTCGCGTCCGTGCCGCACCTGCTCCTCGGCATCTTCATCGTCGCCATGTTCCGGCCCGGGGTGTGGCCGGTCGTCGTCTCGGTGGCGCTCACCCACTGGCTGTCGACGGCCCGGATCGTCCGCGCGGAGATCCTCTCGCTGCGCTCCCGGCCGTACGTCGACGCCGCGATCTCGGGCGGCGCCTCGCGCTACCGGGTGGCGGTACGGCACCTGTTGCCCGGTGTACTGCCCCAGGCCGGACTCGCCGCCGTGTTGATGGTGCCGCACGCCGTCTGGCACGAATCCGCCCTGTCCTTCCTCGGGTTGGGGCTGCCCACCCATCAGGCCAGCCTCGGCACGCTGGTGCAGAGCGCACGCGGCTCGCTGCTCGCGGGGGACTGGTGGCCCACCCTCTTCCCGGGGCTGTGCGCCGTCGCCGCCACCCTGGCCATCGCGGGGCTCGCGGGCGCCTGGCGCGAACGGCTCAACCCGCGAAGCCGATCGGAGCTGATGCTGTGACACCGGAAGCCGATGGCGCGAACGTCCTGTCGGTACGGGGGCTCTCCGTGCGTTTCCGGATGCGCGACCGGGCGTACGTACGGGCCGTCACGGACGTCTCCTTCGACCTCGCGGCGGGGGAGTGCCTGGCCCTCGTCGGCGAGAGCGGCTGCGGCAAGTCGGTGCTCGCCTCCGCACTGCTGGGCCTGCTGCCGGGCAACGCCTCGGTGGCGGGTTCGGCGCTGCTCGGCGGCGAAGGGCTCGATCTGCTGGCCGCCGACGAGCGTGTGCTCGCCCGAGAGGTCCGCGGGCGGCGCGTCGGACTCGTACCGCAGAGTCCCGCGGCGCACCTCACGCCGGTGCGGACCGTACGATCCCAACTCGCCGAGGCTGTAAGGGAGTTGACGGGGGCGTCCAGGGAAGGCGCGATAGCCGCCGCGGAGCGGGCCGCCTTCCCCCTCGACCATCTCGACTGCTACCCACACGAGTTGTCCGGCGGCCTCGCCCAACGGGCCGCCACCGCTCTCGCCCTCGTCGGGGACGCGCCCCTGCTGCTCGCCGACGAGCCGACCACCGGGCTGGACCGCGACCTCGTCGAACGTACCGTCGACGAACTCCGCCGTCACACCGGGGACCATCGCGCCCTGATGCTGATCACCCACGACCTGGCGGCGGCCGAGCGGATCGCCGACCGGGTCGCCGTGATGTACGCGGGGCGGGTGGTGGAGATCGCCGACGCGTCCGCGTTCTTCGGCGCGCCCGGGCCGAGGCATCCGTACGCCCGCGGTCTGCTGAACGCCCTCCCCGAGCGGGAGTTCACCCCGATCCCAGGCATGCCGCCGGAACTTGGCGCACTCCCGGAGGGGTGCGCCTTCGCGGCGAGGTGCGGACGGGCGAGCGAGGCGTGCCGGGTGCTGCCGGAGTTCGTGGCGGGCGTGGCCTGCCACCACGTGGGTCACCTGGATGAGGCGGAGGTGGCACGTGTGTGACCAGGAAACGCGCATGCGTTGTCGGGAGGTGGCGGCGCGTGCTTGAGCTGCGGTCCGTCACGGCCGGGTACGACCGGCGTGCCCCCGTCGTCCGCGAGGTCTCGCTGACCGTGAGTGCCGGGGAGGCCGTGGGGCTCCAGGGGCCCAGCGGCTGCGGCAAGTCCACGCTGGCCCGGGTCGCCGCGCTGCTGCACCGGCCCGACTCCGGCGAGGTCGTCATCGACGGCGAGCCGGCCCGCGGCTGGCGTCATCGTGCGCCGCGTGCCCAGCGCACCGCCTTCGGGGTCGTCTTCCAGCAGCCACGCCTGTCGGCGGACCCACGGCTGCGGCTCGCGGACCTGATCGCCGAGCCGCTCCGGGACACCGGGCAAACGGTGGACGGCGTACGGGAGTTGGCCGAAACAGTGGGGCTCGGAGCGGACCTGCTGGCCCGCAGGCCGCACGAGGTCAGCGACGGCCAGCTGCAGCGGGCCTGTCTCGCGCGGGCGCTCGCCCTGCGGCCTCGCTGGCTCGTCTGCGACGAGATGACGGCGATGCTCGACGCCTCGACCACGGCCGCGCTGGTCGGCGTCGTGGAGACCTACCGGCGGGAGAGCGGGGCCGGACTGCTGGCCGTCGGGCACGACCGGGTGCTGCTGGAGCGGTGGTGCGACCGGACGGTCGGGTGGGCCGAGTTGACCTCGGTGTGAACGTCCGCCGGAGGTGGTCGGTCGAAGTGAACGCACAGCGGCAGTCCGGCCAACTCCCCGCACGGCCCTGCTCCTTGACGCCTGCGAGGGCCGATACTCGCTGAGGCCCATACGGCACTCTCAGGGAGGCAGACATGGCCCTCACCACCCGTCGCAGAGCCCTCACCACCCTCGCCGCCGCGGTGGCGGGCAGCGTCGCCGTGCCCGCGTACGCGCAGGCGACCGAGGGCGGGCACCGGCCGCGCCCGCTGTGGCGCGCCCACGCGCACAACGACTACCTCCACACCCGTCCCCTCCTCGACGCGCTCGACCACCGCTTCGGGAGCGTCGAGTCGGACATCTTCCTCGTGGGGAAGCAACTGCTGGTCGCCCACGACCCGGTCGAACTCGACCCGACCCGGACGCTGGAATCCCTCTACCTCGCCCCCCTCGCCGCCCGCGTGAAGGCCAACCGCGGCTCGGTGTACCGGGGGCAGCGCAAGCCGCTCCAACTGCTCATCGACATCAAGACCGAGGGCGCGTCCACGTACCTGGAGCTCGACCGCCAACTGCGGCGCTACCGGCACCTGTTCACGACGTACGCCCACGGGCGGGTCTTCCCCGGCGCGGTGACCGCCGTGATCTCCGGCGACCGCGCGGCCCGCGTCCCGATGGAGGCCCAGACCGTACGGCGGGCCTTCTACGACGGCCGCCTCCTCGACCTGCTGGCCCCTACCCCGGCCCCCGCCTCGTTCATCCCGCTGATCAGCGACAACTGGACGCTCAACTTCACCTGGCAGGGCGTCGGCACGTTCCCGGAGGTGGAGCGTCAGAAGCTGCGCGGCATCATCGCGGCGGCGCACTCGCGAAGGCAGAAGGTCCGCTTCTGGGCCACCCCGGATCTGGCGGGCCCCGCCCGTGACGCGGTCTGGAGTGAACTCCTCGCCGCCGACGCCGACTACTTCAACACCGACGACCTCGCGGGCCTCGAAGCGTTCCTGGACGCCCACAAGTAGGTCCACAAGCAGGTCCACGAGCGGGCGTAGCCCAGCGATCGCCGACCGACGGGCCCAGCCCAGCGCTTTCACACGCAGTCAACACACGTTCGGCGGACACGTCAGCAGCCCGGACGAACCCCCCGCTACGCCACACTTGCGGCCGAAAGCCGCGGTGTGGACGTGGCGGAGGAGGTTGACGATGGCCATTTCCATCTCTGTGGTCCTGTTGCTCTTGATCCTTGCGGTGGTCTTCCTCCGCAACGGCGCGCTGAAGCTCTCGCACGCCGTGGTCTGTGTGCTGCTCGGCTTCTATCTCGCGAGCACGAGCATGGCGCCGACCATCCACAACGGGCTCACGGCGACCGCCGACGTCGTCAGCAGCCTCAGGCCGTGAGCCCGCCGCGGGGGTGGGGCGCGCGGATCACGACCGCGAGAACACGCCGATCCCGTTGGGCACCGGCCTCTCCGCCCCGCCACTGGGATGGTTGCGCACGGTCGCCGTCGTCGAGCCCGGCTCCCGGGCGGCCAGCGTGGTCGAGCCGCCGCCGTCGAGGCTGAAGGCGTCCACGGAACCCAACTCCCGCATGGTGTCGGCGACTTCCGCGATGGTGAGTCCCGTGCGGAACTCGGGTGCCCCGTCCAGCGCGAGCAGCAGGAGCCGGCTGCCGCCGTCCGAGATGCCCGCGGCGGTCCGTACCGCCGCGGTCGTGGTGTCCAGACCCGCGAGCGGTTGACCGCCCCTCAGGACCGGATAGCCGCCGATCACGAACCGGTACGGGATCCTCGACGAGGCCGCCACCAGCCGGTGCCGCACCGTGACCCGCTCGCCGAGGGACAGCTTCCGCAGCTGCTGGGCGCCCGCCTCCCGGCCGACCAGGACAGTGGTGCCGGAAGCGATGGGTCCGTTGCCGGGTGTGTCGGCCGATGACACGACCAGGCCGTCCTGCACGGTCACCTCATGGGTGTCCGTACTGCAGGGCGCGGCCCGGTCGGTGTCCGTCCCGCAGGTGGCCCGCACGCGGGAGGGGCTGCCCCAGTCCGAGGTGAACGCGCCGACGGAGCCGACCGGCAGCGCGTACTGGTTGAGTCCGCCGAGCGGCAGCCGTGCCTCGGGGGTGGTGACCGAACCGTCGAGGGCGAGGCTGTCGAGGCGGGCCCGATGGTCCGTGCCGACGCCGAGTACGTCCCGGGTGCTCGTGCCGGGCGGCAGGGCGGGGCCGAAGCGCTGGCCGTCCGGAACCGCCGCCTTGAGCGTGCGCCCGCCCGCGATCGCGGGACCGACGGACGCACCGGTCGCCTCCACCCCCGGATGCTGGGTCTCGGTGATGTTGAAGAAGTCGCCGTTGACGCCCGCCACCGCGCCCTGGGCGTCGGCCAGCCGTGACACGGGGGCCCGCGCCGCCACCGCGCCGGGGTGGAGCAGGTCGACACTCACCCGGGGATTGCGGAGATCGACGCTGAGGACATGTGCGTGCGCCACACCCTTGGCGGCCGGAATGTCGAACTCGGTGTAGCGCACGCCGGGTGCGAGCCGGTGGAAACCCGGTGGGCCGCCGTCCGGCGCGCCACTGGCCGGTGCCGCCCCCGCGAGGGCGGCACCGGCCAGTGCGCTCCATGCCGTTACAACCGTCAGTGCGGTTCTGAGTCGTCCGGTGCGTCGTCTCACGCTGCCCCTGCTCTCTCCGCTGTCTCCTCAAATGGCCCAGGACACAAGGGAGTTCACCACAGAGCAGGTGGCCTGACGACGACTACGTGCCGACGAGACGCGAACGGGTCAGGAAACGCACCCCTTCGGGTGCCTCCAGCGAGAAACCGCTGCCCCTCCCCTCCACCACGTCGACGATCAGCCGGGTGTGACTCCACACCTCGTACTGGCTCCGCGACATCCAGAACGTCACCGGCTCGTCCACGCCCTCGACGGCCAGCGAGGCGAGGAGTACATCGGAGTCGCCCGTCCGGAACTCGCCCTCCGGGTAGCACATGGGCGCGCTGCCGTCGCAGCAGCCGCCGGACTGATGGAACATCAGCGGACCGTGGGTGGCCCGCAGTCGGCGCAGCAGCTCGGCGGCGGCGGGCGTCAGCTCCACGCGCGGGGCGGATGGGATCACCGTGCATCACTCCTCATCGCTTCGAGGCGTACCGGACCAGGTCCTGACCGCTGCCGCGGACCCTACCGAGCCCCACGGACCGGCGTCAGGCCCGCGTAAGGAGATCGTTCCGGGCCGCTGCCCTCCGTGGTGCGGCGCATGCGTTGCGTCAAGGGGGCTGGTTGATTGATTCACCTTGGGGTTATGTTTTGGTGGTTCGCATCATCCGATCCGTCATCCGACCGGAGGACAGTCGACGTGATCCATCCCCTGCCCGCCGCGTTCGACGGTCCGGGTCTGCCCGTCGACCTGGACGAGGCCGCCCACCGCTGCCTCGTCGCCGGGTTCGACGGGACCGCGAGCGTCCCCGCCACCCTGAAACGGCTCGTCGACCGGGGGCTCGGCGGGGTCATCCTGTTCACCCGCAACGTGCGCGACGCCGAGCAGGTGCGCCGGCTCACCGACGAGCTGCGTGCCATACGCCCCGACCTGATCGTCGGCATCGACAACGAGGGCGGCGGCATCGGCCACCTGGTGGGCGCGGGCGCACCCGACGTCCCCGGCAACTTCGCGCTCGGCGTCGTCGACGACACGGATCTGACCGCCCGCTGCGCCGACGCGCTCGCCGGACACCTCGCCGCCCTCGGCATCACCGCCTCGTACGCGCCGGTCGCCGACCTCCAGCACCACCCGGACAACCCGATCGTGCGCACCCGCTCCTTCGGCGCCGACCCCGAGCTCGTCGGCCGCCACCTGCGGGCGTGGATCACCGCCACCGAGGCCCGCGGTGTCGCCTCCTGCGCCAAGCACTTCCCCGGCCACGGCGGCACCGAGACCGACAGCCACCACGACACCGCCGTCGACCCGCGGCCGTACGACGAACTGCTCCCCGACCTCGAAGCGTTCCGCGCGGCCGTCGCCGCGGGCGTTCCGATGCTGATGAGCGCCCATGTCGTGTTCCCGGCGCTCGACCCGAACCGCCCGGCCACGCTGAGCCGCCGCATCCTGCGCGATCTGCTCCGCGACGAGATCGGCTTCGACGGGGTGCTGGTCAGCGACGCGCTGGAGATGAAGGCGATCGCCGACCGTTACGGAGAGGCCGCCGGGGCCCGGATCGCCCTCGCCGCGGGAGCCGACCAGGTCATCGTCGCCGTACCGGACCTGGAGACCACGCTGGCCTGCCGAGACGCGGTCCTGGGCGCGCTGCGTACCGGAGCGCTGCCCGACGAGCGCGTCTGGGAGGCCGCCGGGCGGGTCCGCCGCCTCGCCGAGCGGTACGCGACACCGGCCGCCCCGGGCACGGTCGCCGCATGGGACTCCGGCGCCGGAGCGGAGGCCGCCCGCCGGGCTGTACGCAGCGGGCCCGCCAGGCCCCCGGTGTCCGGCGCCCATGTCGTCGACCTGTTCCCGCCGCCGCATCCCGCGCTCAACTGGGGCGGCGAGGACCTGCTGACCGAGCTGCGCGCCGTCGACCCCACAGCCTCGGGAACCGCGGTCACCGGGGAGCCGGCCGACCCGGCGGCCCTCGTCACCGGAATCCTGCGATGGGCCGAGGGCTCCCCGCTGATCGTCGCCACGAACGACGCCGGGCTGCACCCCTGGCAGGCCCGCCTCCGCGACTCCCTGCTGGCCCGGCGACCGGACGCCGTACGGGTCTCCACCGGGCTCCCCGAGGACGGGGACGACCTGTGCTCGTACGGACGGGGCCGGGCCAACCTGCGGGCGCTGGCGGAGGCGCTGGTGGAGGCTGCGGCGGTGGCTCCGGCGGGCGAGTAGCCGCTCGTCGGCAGGCTCCGCCGTCGGCCTCGGTGCCCGGCTCGGTCACGGATTCCGTACGAGATCCGTGATGCCGCGGGCCGCGAGGTGGTCGGCATCGTCCGCGCGTGAGGCCAGGACCACGGTCGGGCGGACGCCCTGGCTGCGCAGCCACATCCACGCCTCGAAGTACGCGCCGCCCGGACCGGACACCGACCTGGTGGCGGGCGTGCAGTCCAGGACCAGGGCCAGGTCGCGCGGCTGTGCGGGGCGGGGCTTGGCCCGTACCTCGGCGACGGCGTCGGCGATTGCGGTGGCGATCGGCTTGGGGCGACCGGAGGAGTCGAAGAGGCCCAGGGTGTACTCCAGCTCCGGGTAGTCGGCCAGGGAGCGGTCCACGTCGTGGGAGCACCACCAGGTCACGCCCCACAGCCCCGAGCACTCGGAGGCGTTCAGCACGGTGGCGCGCGCGAACTCGGGTGCGTCGGCCGCCGGGATGTGCGGCTCGGGCGCACCGGTCTCCTGCGCCCAGACCGGCCGCGTCACGTCCTCGGCGTAGGCCTTGGCGAGTTCCACGCCGTACTCGGCGAGGTGCAGGACCTGCGGCGAGAGGGGGCCGTAACGGCGTGCGCAGTCGCCCGAGAACACCCAAGGGTGGACGGTGGTCAGGTCGCCCTTGCGGGCCGAGGCCTCCGGTGTGAACGGGTGGTCGTCGCCGTACCAGGCCGCGTCGTACGCGGAGTGCGTGACGAGACGGCCCGGCGGGGCGGCGGCCAGACCGTCCCTGGCGGCGGCGAGGAGTGTGTCGAGGTAGTGGTCGACCTCCGCGATGGTCACCGGGTTGTGCTCGACCAGGTTGTTGAGCTCGTTGCCGAGCTGGAGGCCGATGAGGTTGGGCCGGTCGGCGAGCGCGCGCCCGAGGACGCGCAGCAGCTCCGCCTGGGCCTCGATGGCCTCGGGGTCCGTGAACACGTTGCGGTGGTGCCAGCTGCGGGTCCACTCCGGATAGAAGTCGAAGCTCGACAGATGGCCCTGCACTCCGTCCACGAGGACGTCGAGACCGGCCTCGGCCGCCAGATCCACGAGCTGCACCAGCTGGTCGACGGCCGCGCCGCGGATCAGCGTGCGGTTGGGCTGCAGGAGCGGCCAGAGGTGGAAGACGCGGATGTGGTCCAGGCCGAGCCCGGCTATCTGGGCCAGGTCCTCACGGGCGTGGGCGGGATCGAAGTCGTGCCAGGAGTGGAACCAGCCGCGGCGGGGCGTGTAGTTCACACCGAAGCGGGGCGCGGGCGTGCCGGATACGGGGGGAGTGCTGATGGGGTCCTCCTCGGAAACCTGTGCCGACGCGCGGCCGGGGCTTGTTCTGGGCGAATGTATCAACCACCATGGTCGCCAATGAACAATGATTTGAACCAGGATTCGGATCTGGTGCGGAAGCGGGTGCGGGATCAGGCGCGGGATCTCGTGCGGGACCGGGATCTCGTGGTGGGCCTGGACGCCGGCGGTACCCGAACCCGCGCTGTTCTGGCGTCCGCCGTGGACGGCCGCGTGCTCGGTCAGGGCGTCGCCGGACCCGGCAACGCCCTGACCGTCCCGGTGCCGCTGCTCACCGACCACCTGGCCGAGGCCGTCGCGCGGGCGGTTCCGGAGGCGGACCGTGCCCGGGTCGGCGCCGTGGCCGGCGGCTTCGCGGGCGCGGCGGAGACCTCCCCGGACGAGCCCGGCCGCCTCAACGCCCTGGCCGCGCTCACCGCAGCGCTGCGACGCCTGGGCATCGCGGCGGATTCGGTCGGCGTCAGCAGCGACATCGAGGCGGCCTTCGCCTCCGCACCCGGCGCCCCCGCCGACGGCCTTGCCCTGGTGGCGGGCACCGGCGCGGTCGCGATGCGCATCAGGGACCGCCGTTGCGCGGTGACCGTCGGCGGTGACGGCTGGCTGCTCGGGGACGACGGCGGCGGCTTCTGGATCGGCCGCAGCGCGGTACGGGCGGCGCTGCGCATGGCGGACGGACGGGGCGGCCCGACGACGCTGGCCGATGCGGTCGGGCGGGCGTTGGGGGTGCCGAGTGGGGCGCTGCCGTACGCCGAGGAGCGGCCGTATGGAGGCCCGGTGAACCTGGGTGACCTGGGTAGTGAGGGTGGCCTGGGCGGTGTCGGAGGCCGGGATGGTGTGGGGAGCCCGAGTGGTTCCGGAGGCCGGGATGGTGGGGGAAGTCCGAGTGATGCGGGTGGCCCGAATGGTGTGGGCAGCCGCGATGGTGTGGAGAGCCCGCGTAGTGGGGGCGACGGTCCGAACCCCGCGGTCGGCCCGGTGAGCGCTGATGCCTCTGCCTCTGCCTCCGCCTCCGTCAGCGCCTCCGGCGCATCCGGGCCCGCCCGCGGGCGCCTCCCCGCGGAGCCGGAGTGGTCGCCCGACCTGCGCGCGGCCTACCGCATGCATCTGCTGCCCGCAGTCATGGCCGAGCCTCCGATCCACCTCGCCCGGCTCGCCCCGCTGGTCGCCGAGGCGGCCCGGCACGAGGACGCCGTCGCGCGGGCGATCCTCGACGAGGCGGCGGACCACCTGCTGGAACCGGTCCGCGCGCTGGCACCCCACCAGGGCGAGCGGATCGTCGCCACCGGCGGGCTGCTCGGCCCCGAAGGACCCCTGACAGCCCTTCTTAGCGAGCGCCTCAAGGCGTTCGGCCTGACGCTGGACTGGGTCGCGGACGGCTGCCGCGGCGCCGTGGCCCTGGCCCGGCTCGGACACGGCGGCCCGCCACCCACGTCCCGGACCACCTGACCTCGGCCTCTCGGAACCCGAACCACCTGAACCCGGGCCGCCTGAACCCGAGTGACCTCAACCCGGGCCACCTGCCCCGTACGTCCCCGTAGCCCCACGCGAGAACCGCACGGAAGGAACCGGCCGCATGCCGACTCCGGAACACTCGGCCGCCCGGCCCGAGCGGACACCCGAGGTTTCCCGGGGCCACGACACGCAGAGCCCCCTCTATCTGGACCCGGACGCCGCCGTCGACGACCGGGTCGCCGACCTGCTCGGCCGGATGACCCTGCGGGAGAAGGCCGGCCAGCTCAACCAGCGGATGTACGGCTGGGACGCCTACCGCCGTACACCGGACGGCTTCGAACTCACCGAGGCGCTGTACGCCGAGACCGAGCGCTTCGCAGGCCTCGGTGCCCTGTACGGACTCCTGCGCGCCGACGCCTGGTCGGGCGTCGACCACTCCACCGGCGCGGGTGCGGCCGACGGCGCCACGCTCGCCGACCTGGTGCAGCGCCACGTCATGGAAAGCAGCCGCCTCGGCATCCCGGCGCTCCTCGTCGAGGAGGTCCCGCACGGCCTCATGGCCCTGGACGGCACGGTCCTGCCGGTCAATCTCGCCGTCGGAGCCACCTGGGACCCTGAGCTGTACGAGCAGGCCGCCGCCCATGCCGCGGCCGAACTGCGGGCCCGTGGCGGCCATGTCGCCCTCGTCTCGGCCCTGGACCTCGCGCGCGACCCCCGATGGGGCCGTACTGAGGAGTGCTTCGGCGAGGACCCGTATCTGGCCGCCCGCCTCACCGAGGCGCTCGTGCGTGGCATGCAGGGGCAATCCGGTTGCGGGGATGGGCAGTTCGCCGGGGACAAGGCCGCCGTGGTGCTCAAGCACTTCGCCGGACAGGGCGCCACCGTGGGCGGCCGCAACTCCGCGGAGTCCGAGCTCGGCCCCCGTGAACTCCACGAGATCCATCTCCCCGCCGCACGGGCCGGAGTCCGGGCGGGAGCCGCTGCCGTCATGGCCGCGTACAACGAGGTCGACGGGCTTCCCTGCGCGGGCAACAGGGCCCTGCTCACCGGGCTGTTGCGTGAGCGCTGGGCCTTCGACGGGCTGGTCATGGCCGACGGGCTCGCCGTCGACCGGCTGGCCCGGATCACCGGCGACACGGTCTCGGCGGGCGCCCTCGCGCTCGACGCGGGTGTCGACCTGAGCCTCTGGGACCACGGATTCACGCACCTGGAAGAGGCCGTCGAGCGCGGACTCGTCACGGAGGACGTGCTCGACGCAGCCGTCGCCCGGGTGCTGCGCCTCAAGTTCCGTCTCGGGCTCTTCGAACGGCCTTGTGCCGAAGACCGGTTGACCGCTCCGTCCCCGGACCGAGGCCGGGAACTGAGCACCGCCCTGGCCCGAGGCGCGGTCACCCTCCTCCACGACGACGGAGGTGTCCTGCCCGTCCGCCCGACGGTGTCCCGCATCGCGGTCCTCGGCCCGCACGCCGCCACCACCGCCCACCAACTCGGCGACTACACGGCCCCGCAGCGCCCCGACACCGGCGTCAGTCTCCTCGACGGACTGCGGCGACTCGCCCCGCCCGGAGTGGACATCCGCCACGCCCGCGGCTGCGCCCTCACCGGCGACGACCTGTCGGGGATCCCCGAGGCCATCGCCCAGGCCGGCGTCTCCGACCTGGCCGTGCTCGCGCTGGGCGGCAGCAGCGCCCGTACTCCCGAGACCGACTTCGCCGCCAACGGCGCGGCCCTCGGCGCTGTGTCCGAGATGACCAGCGGAGAGGGAGTCGACCTCGCGGGACTGCGGCTCGGCAGGGCCCAACACGCCCTGCTGGACGCCGTCGTGGCGACCGGTACCCCGACGGTCGTGGTCCTGGTGCAGGGTCGCCCGCATGCCGTCCTGGAGGCGGCGGAACGCGCGGCAGCCCTGCTCACCGTCTGGTACCCGGGCCCGTGGGGCGGCGACGCGATCGCCGAGGTGCTCCTCGGGCACGCCGAGCCGCTCGGACGCCTGCCCGTCTCGGTCCCGCGCTCGGCCGCCCAACTCCCCGTGTACTACAACCACAAGGACACCGAGTACGGGGCCTACGTCGACGAGAGCGCCGAGCCCCTCTACTCCTTCGGGCACGGACTGTCGTACACGAGCTTCGCCTACGGGCCGTCGCTGCTGTCCGGGCACACCGTCACGGTCGACGTCACCAACACGGGGGAACGGGCCGGGCGCACCGTCGTCCAGCTCTACATCCGACGCCTGGTCACACCCGTGTGGCCGCGCACGCTCGAACTGCGTGCCTTCAGGAACGTCGAACTCACTCCGGGAGAGACCCGCACAGTCGCCATCCCCCTCGACGCCGACCAACTCGCGCAGGTCGGCGCCGACTTGGAGACGGGCGTGCTGCCCGGCACCATGGAGATCCGGGTCGCGGAATCGGCACGGGCCGCGCTGGACGCCGTACCGGCCGTGCTGCGGATCGACGGTTGACGGCGACGGTCCACAGCGACGGCCGACGTCCCGTCAGAGCTTCACGGCCCCCGACGAAACCCCCTTGTAGAACCACCGCTGGGTGATCACGAACAGCACCAGTACCGGGATGACGGAGATCACCGAACCGGCCATCACCACCCGCTGGTCGTAGCCGAACGACGAGCTCTGCAGGCGCGAGAGACCGAGCGTCAGCGTCATGTGTTCCTCCGAGCGCAGCACGATCAACGGCCAGAGGAAGTCGTCCCAGGCGCTGATGAAGGTGTTGATGGTGACCACCAGGATCGCGCCCCACGCGGACGGCAGGTACAGATACCGGAAGCGCTGCCACTCGCCCGCGCCGTCGAGCATCGCCGAGTCCTCGATCTCGCGTGGCACCGCCATGAACGCGGCACGCATCAGCAGCACGTTGATGGCACCGACGAACCCGGGCAGCCACACGCCCACCAGGTTGTCGACCAGGCCCAGATCGCGGATGCTCAGGAACAGCGACACCATGATCGACTCGAAGGGGAACATCATCGAGGCGATCAGTACGACCCAAACCGCCTTGCGGCCCTTCCAGTTGGGCTTGGAGAGCATGTAGCCGGCCGTGGTGGAGAACAGCAGCTGGCTGCCGACCGACAGGACGACCACGAACATGCTGTTCCTGATGTACGTGGCCACCGGCACCTGGTCGAAGACCGCCCGGTAGGCCCGCAGGGTCGGCTCGTGCGGGAACAGTGAGGCGTTCGCGCCGAAGACGTCCTCGCCGGTGCTCTTCAGAGAGGCCAGGAGCTGCCAGACCAACGGCCCGACGGTGATGCCGAGCACGAAGAGCAACAGCAGGTAGCGGACGACCAGTTCGCGGGGGCGGCCGTAGTCCCGCCAGCGTGGGAGCAATCTCCTGCGCCGTGGTGTCTCGGTCCCGGTCGAGGTTGCCGTCGCTGTCGCGGTCGTCATGACTCGTCCTCCCTCGTGAGCCGCTGCGCCAGCAGGGTCAGCCCCAGCGTCAGCAGGAACAGCGCCACACTGACCGCCGAGCCGTAACCGGCGTTGCCGGTGATCGGGTCGAGGCCGACGTCCTTGATGTAGAAGGGCAGCGTGCGGTCCGCGCCACCGGGGCCGCCGGTGGGGCCGCCGAGCATGTAGAGCTCGGTGAACACGCGCAATGAGCCGATGCCGGTGAGGGTGCCGACCAGCATCATGGCCTGACGGACACCCGGCACGGTGATGTGCCAGAAGCGGCGGACCGCACCGGCGCCGTCCATGGACGCCGCCTCGTGCAGTTCCTTGGGCACGTTCCCCAGCGCGGCCAGGTAGAAGATCATGTACCAGCCGAGCCCCTTCCACAGGGTCAGGCCCATCGCGGAGAACAGGATCAGCCACGAGTCGGACAGGAACGGGATGGCGTCCCTGATCAGATGGGCCTTCTCCAGCCAGGTGTTGATCAGCCCGTCGTCGGCCAGCAGCCACTGCCAGCTCAGCCCCACGACGACGCTGGAGGCGAGGACGGGGGTGTAGAAGGCGGAGCGGAAGAAGCCGATGCCGGGCAGGTTCTTCTCCACCAGGACGGCCAGCAGCAGCGGCAGCAGCACCATCAAAGGCACCACGATCAGCGCGTACAGGATGCTGTTGCGGGTCGCCAGCCAGAAGTCCGAGTCGTCCAGCATCCGGGTGTAGTTGTCGAGCCCGACGAAGCCCGCGGCGCCGCCGAGCGGCTTGGCGTCGGTGAACGACAGCAGGAGCGTGTTGAGGAACGGGAACACGCCGAAGACCACCGCGCAGACGATCGCGGGGGCGGTCCACAGCCATGGCAGCCACCAACGGCGGTACAGCGCCGCGCCGTTGGCTCCGGGAGCGGGGCCGGGCAGCACCGCCCGGCCGAGTCGGCGTATGCGGGACGGGGCCGCGCCCGGCGCGGAGGCTGTGTGCTCCGTACCGGGCGCGGACACCGGCTTCGCGGTCTGCGTCGCCACGATCAGCCTGCCTGCTTCAGCAGCTCGTTCGCCTTCTCCTGGGCGTCCTTCACCGCCTGCTCGGGGCTCTTCTTGCCCTGCATGGCCAGCTGCACCTGGGACACGATGGCCTTCTGCACGGCCGGGGAGACGTTGGTCTGGTAGGCGGTGGTGGTCTTGAGCTGCTCGGCGACGAGCTTGCGGGCCTGGGAGAAGGGGTCGCTGCCGGTCGCGTTCTGGAAGAACGGGTCGTCCAGCGAGGTCGTGGTCGTCGGGAAGATCACAACGTTCGGATCCTTGCACCAAGCCGTCTGGTTCTCGGCGTTGGTGAGGAACTTGGCGAACGCGAGCGCCGTGGGGGCGTGCTTGCTGGTCGCGGCGACCGAGATGTACTGAGGGGCGGCCGTGGTGTGGCCGAGCGCGTCGAAGGGCTGCTGGCCGACGCCGGTCTTGGCGTACACCGACGGGCTGTTCTGCTTCACGAAGCGCACGAAGCTCGGGTTCGTCGAACCGTAGGCGACCTGGCCCTGGCTGTACGGCGTGGAGGGGTCGTTGCTGGAGGACAGCGAGTCCTTCGGCATGGCGCCTTCCTTGTACAGCTTCGCCATCCAGGCCACCCACTGGGTGGTCCTCGGATCGTCGGCGAAGACGGCCGACTTGCCGTCGGCGGACAGCGTCCTGATGTCCATCTGGTCCCAGTCGGCCGGGATCCGCCAGATCGGGTTGGCCATCGTCGCGAAGTACTTGCCCTTGGCCGACTTGGCGATCTTCTCGTAGTCGGCGAACAGCCCGAACATCGTCTTCGGCGGCTTCGCCGGGTCGATCCCGGCCTTCTTGAGCATGTCGGTGTTGTACGTGAGGAGGACGCCGCCGGTGTACCAGGGCAGCACGGTGTGCGCCGCCTTCCCCGAGGCGTCCTTGTAGGTGCTGGACTTCCAGAACGCCGGGACGAAGGGCTTCGCGGCGTCCGGGTCCTTGACGCCCACGTTCAGTAGGTAGCCGGCCTTGGTGAGGGCGGTCGCGGTGGGGGCGTCGATGTTGATCACGTCCGGCATCGTGCAGCCCTGGGCGTCGGCGACGGTGCGCTGAGTGAACGTGCTGTCGCCGGGATCGTCGATCCACTTGACCGAGGTGCCGGGGTTGGCCTTCTCGAAGTCCTTGATCACCCCGTTGAAGAAGCCCCCGAAGTCCTTCTTCAGGTTGGTCGTCTGGAAAGTGATCTTCCCCTCGACGTCACCGGTGAGCTTGCCCGACCCGACGTTTCCCTCGTCGACCTTGCAACCGCCCGCGGTGGCGCCACCGTCGTCGGAGCCGCCGGAGAGGCCGCAGCCTGCGGCCGTCAACGTCACCACGACGAGCCAGGCCAGGGATCCGGTCAGTCTTCTTGCGCGCATTGCTGCCCTCCTGAGACCCAGTCTGCTGCTGGTTCAATTCACCAACTTCGACTCCGATTGATGAAAAGGTGGACCAGAATTCATCGGAGGTCAATGGGTCCTGTGTTGCTTTTAGGTTCCGGACGCGGTCGCTGCGCGGTCGGTACGCCGTCGGCGCGCGGCCCGTGGACGGCCGTCGTGCGGCCGTCGTGCGGTCAGTGCCGGTGCTCGTGGTCCGGGTGCGACGGATCGCCGGGATGCTCGTGCCCGGCCGCGTACACCACCCCGGCGCGCGCCCGGTCGAGCCAGGCGAAGAAGGCACGCCGGCCGGCGGACCGGCGCAACTCGTGGGCGACACCCTCGTGTACGCCCTCGTACGGCAGGTGGTCCGAGGTGTCGGTCCCGCCGAAGGGGTCGACCCCGCGTCGCAGGGCGTCCGGGGTGAGGAAGCGGTCCGGGTTGCGGTCGTAGTAGTCCCGTACCGCCGACTCCGGCACGTCCTGTTCGCTCTCCAGCGCGGCGAGCAGGACGCGCGCGGCCGGGGAGTGGGCGAGCACCGCGGCGACGATGCTGCCGAGATCCGCGACGTCCTCCTCGGCCACGGCGAGCACTTGCGCCGGCCGGACCTCATCGGGAGGCCTCAGTCCGCGCTCGGCGCAGGCCCGGCGGGCCAGTTCGTCCACGACGACCACCTGGGTCGCCCAGCGCCGCCGCTGCCGTTCGGCACGCGCCGACGCGTCGGGGCGGGTCACGGGATCGCGCGGCGGTACGACCCTCAGCAGCGCGTCCACGTGCGCCGCGGCGAGGGCGTCGCCGTCCACGAGCGCGGCCACGCCGTCGGGCAGGTGGACGTGTGCGGGCCCGCCGGGTGGATGCGAACGCGCATGTACGTGATCGCTCATGGCAGCACCTCCAGCGGTACGGCCTCGGTGTAGGCGACGCTGCCGTGCCAGGCGATCTTCGCCATCAGCCAGTACGAACCCGGGGGCACCGCACCGCCGTCCACCTCGATCGCGCACTCCAGCCGCTCCCCGGCGGGCACGGTGAAGCCCTGGCACCCCGGACTCACCCCCGACCAGGTGCCCCACGACGACACCGCCCACAGGGTGCCGTCGACCGGACCGCGGGTGGTGTTGCGGACGGTCACCGGAACTCGGCCGAGCTCGCCCGCGCGCACCCGGATCCGCTCAACTCCGAGTCTGGACACGAGAGTTGGACCCTTGCGACCGTCCGGCTCGCCCTCCGGGACGGTGCCCGGCACGTCGAGCGCCACGACGTCCTCGTACGTCTGACCGCCGTACGAAAGCAGGGCGGCGAGCCAGTGGCGGCCGGGTGCGGCGTCCGGGGCGGGGGTGACGGTGACCTCGGCGAGGGTGAATCCGCCGGGGCCCAGCGCGTACGGCAGTTCGGCGGGTTCGGCGGACCAGCCGGGCGGTACGCGCAGGGCGACCGTGCCCGAGACCGGGGCGTCGGTGAGCTCCGAACTGACTCGGACCGTCGCGGTCACGGGGTGCCCGGAGACGGTGAGCGCGGTCGGCGAGACGTACACCGCGACGGGCATGTTGCCGCGCGGGGCGGGGCCTGAGTTGTGCAGCCAGTACCGGGTGTGGACGGGTTGCGCGGGCTCGTGCGCGGCGACTCCGGGGCCGTGCGGTGTCCGTCCGTCCTCGGGAGTCGCCAGGACCGTCGCGACCTCGAACCCGGTCAGGCCGATGTCGAGAACCCCTTCCTGGTCAGGGGCCAGCGGTGCCCCCGGGTTCTCCAGAACGTCGGCGCGCGCTCCGGCCGTCCACGGCAGCGGGCCGCGCACCCGGGCCTGGACCGGGCGGCCGGACACCTCGTGCATCCGTACGACGACTCCGCGGCCCGGGTCCGCCGGGGCCACGCTGGCGCGGGCCAGCGGAGAGCCGACCGGTTTGAGCGCGTCGAGCAGGACCTCGCCCTCCGGTTCCAGTGCCAGCAGGGTCGCTTTCCTCGGCAGGACGGGGGCCTGCGGCGATGGGTCCGACACCTCCGATGCGTCCGTCGCGTCCGATCCGGCTCCGTCGCGCAGCCGTGCCGTGAGCGGGTGGTTGTACGCGTGGCCCGTGCGCGGCAGACCCAGCTTCCGCCAGTCGCCCTCGCCGCCCACCACGGCGTACTCGAAGGTGTGGGACCAGCGCTGGAGTTGGAAGGCCGAGCCGTCGGGGGCGGTTCGGCGGGGCGGGTCGATCCAGATGCCCGAAGGCCAGCCCGTGCACGAGCGCATCAGCGACATGTAGAGGTCCCCGGACGAGGTGACCACGCAGCCGGGTGTGCCGCGGTTGAGGACGGCGAAGCTGCGGCCGTCCCAGGCGTCGCCCGGCGGCAGGGCCTCGCCGCCGCCCGCCGCCGTGGCCCGCAGGACCGCGTCGTCCAGGTCGGCCACCAGCGCGTCGACCGCCTTGGCGTCGTCCTGCGGGCGGGCGCCCGCCACGACGAGCAGCGGCAGCCGTTCGAGGTCGCGGAGGTCGGCTCCGGGGACCCACTCCTCGCGCAGGCTCGCGCGTGGCGCGACCCAGACGGCCGCCACGCCCCGCTCGGTGAGTTGGCGGCGCAGCTCGCGTCCGGCGGCCGGGTCCCAGCCGAGCGCTTCGGCGACGACCGCGTTGCGTTCGGGGCCGCCGACGGCGATGCGGATGTCGGGCAGGTTGGAGTCGATCTCCAGGTCGCCGTAGCGCGGTCCGTCGGCGATCGTCGAGGTCGCGGTGACGCCGGCGCGGACCAGGGCCGCCGCGAGCGGGGTGCCGAGTTCACCGGCCTCGTCCCAGGAGGCGTAGACGAGTTCGGCCACGCCGATCGAACGGTGGCCGAGCAGCGCGCCCGTGTCGTCGCGGATCTCGGCGCGGGCCGTGGAGCCGAGGCCGAACCAGGTGTTGGCGGGGTTGTCCAGCGTCCACGGGAACCGCTCGCTGTCGACCTCCACGAAGCCGAACCCGCGCCCGATCACGGCGTCGGCCACCTCGTGCACCGGCAGTCCGCCCCGCACGTCGGAGGGCCAGCGGACCCGGATCAGCCGGTCGGCGCCGTCGTACCCGTCGATGGTGGTGGACACGTCCAGACGCGCGACTCCCTTCCACAGGCACAGCCGCTGTGTGTAGCGGAAGAGGCCGAGGTCGGCGGTGACGGTGATGCGGGAACCGGCGGGGGAGTGCTCGACCCGGACGGTGGCGGTCACATCGCGGCTGCGGGCGGCCGTGGTGCCGGTCGGAGTGAGATGCCAGGGGCCCTCGCCGAAGCGGGGGTGCCGCGGGTACTCCTCCTGTACGACCAGCTCGTTGCCGATGTCACCGGCGCGCAGCAGGTCCCGTCCGCCCTCGACGAGCGCGCGCAGCCGGCTCACCCCGCCGCCGCGTCCCGGGTCCACGGTCAGCTCGTAGAACTCGTTGCGGATCGTGGTGCCTTCGCCCGGCACCCACTCGGGGACGGTGCCCCGAGCGAGCGGGAGCGCCTTGATCCCCATGCCGGGGACCTCCGGCACGATCACGCGCAGCTCGCCGTTCTCCCGCACGGCGGGCAACGGGAGACCCGTGTCGTCGAGCGGTACGAGTCCGGGGTCGTCGACGGTCAGTACGTCCTGCCGTTGCCAGGTCGCGGAGTTGAACACCACCAGGTCGGGGCCGCCGCCCGGCAGCGGGGCCACGTGCCGGGCGAGGGCGTCGGTCGCGTCGGCGTGCACGGTCTCGGCGAGGTCCGCCAACTCCCGCCACCCGGTGAGCAGGTCGATGTAGACCTGGTCGGACTCCGAACCGGTGATGGCGTCGTGATGGGCGCCGTAGATCAGCTGCCGCCAGGCCTTGTCGAGGGCCGCGTCCGGATAGGGGTGCCCGGTGACGAGCGAGGCGAGCGTCGCCCAGGCCTCGGCGTCCGCGAGCAGCGTCTCCCCGTACCGCTGGGCCTGTTTCGTGTCGATGTAGGAGACGTCCTTGCCGGTGTAGACGGGGTTCATGTCCCGGGTCTGCGGTGACGCCGTGCGCCCCTCGGCGTCCAACTCGGCCCGTACGGCGGCGAAGAAGTCGCGCGGCACGGCGCTGACGAAGCGCGGCCAGACATAACGGGCGTTCCAGTCGCGGTGGATGTCCATGACCCAGCGGCACGGCGGCGCGTAGTCCCCGCCGACCGGGAGCAGCACATTGCGGGTGAGCGCGACCTGCTTGAGCCCCTTGAAGAGCTTGAGCGCGGCGGCCTGGGCCTCGGGCAGCGTCGGCGCGTTGTCGATGGCCCAGCCCGCGCCGTAGTGGTTGACCATGTACGCCGTCAGCAGCCCGCGTCCCGAGGGGGCGATCCAGGAGAACTCGGCGGGGAACTGCATCCGGTTCGGATCCCGGGGCTCCTCGCCGAACACAGACAGCGTGGGACCCCACTGGTGGAAGGGGCCGCGCGCCCACGAGCTGGAGGACAGTCCCGCGTCGGCCATCAGCCCCGGGAACTGCGGGTCGTGGCCGAAGGCGTCCAACTGCCAGGCCGTCTCCGGCGACGCGCCCATGACGGCCCGCTGGAAGCCGTCCCCGTAGACGGCGTTGCGGATGGTGGCCTCGGCGCCGGTGAGGTTGGTGTTGGGCTCGTTGTAGGTGCCGCCCATGATCTCGACCCGGCCGGTCCGCAGCAGCTCCCGCAGGAAGGCGCGCTCCTCCGGGAAGGCGTCCCAGTACGGCTTGAGGTAGTCGACCTCCGCGAGCACGAAGGTGTACGCCGGATCGCGGCGCGCCAGATCGCAGTGGGCCCGTACGAGACTCATGCCGGACTGGCCGCGGGAGTCGAAGGTGCGCGCGGGCAACCCCGTCGACGCCGGGTCGTCGGCCACGTCCCAGGTCTCGGTGTACGCGCCCTGGGTGTTCCACCAGACGGGGTCGTAGTGGAAGTGGCTGACCATGAACATCGTCCAGCCCGGCTCCGCCGCCGTGAACTCGGCGGGGTGCACGGCCACTTGGGCCTGGTCGGTGGCGATCACGTCGGTCGCGGTCACCGAGATGTCGCGGCGCTCGCCCGGGGCGAGGCCGGTGCGCACGGGTATCTCGGCGCGCGCGGTGCCGTCGTCGGCCACCGTGACGAGGGCCTCCCCGGCGACACCGGATCCCTCGACGGTGAGACGGACGGACCGGCCGGGGGTGTGGCTCAGCTCGACGGCCACGATCTGGCGCGGCTGCTCGGTGGTTCCGACGAAGAGCTCGGTCGACTCGACAGAAGTGACGCGCATGGGGCTCCTACGAGGATGCTCGGCGGAGCACCATCGTGGCACCGAGGGGATGGTTCAAACAACCATCTTCATGTTTTCTCGGTGGTTCATCCATACATCCTCGGTCATCACCGGGCATCGCCGGTCGTCGCCAGTCATCGGCGGCCGGAGTCAGCGGGTCCGGCGGTTCTTCACCGTGTGCTGCGGGGTGATGTGGTCGGTCAGCGCCAGTGAGGCGCTCGCGCGCTGGTAGGAGAGCTGGGCGACCCGGACGTACAGGCAGTCGATGAGGACGAGTACGGAGTGCCGCCCGCCGATGCTCCCGGTGCGGAAGCTGGTCTCCGAGGTGGCGGAGATCAGCCGGATGTCGGCGGCCCGGGCGAGCGGTGAGCGCGGGTCGGAGGTGAGCGCCACGGTGGTGGCGCCGCGCTCCTTGGCGAGCTCGAAGGGCTCGATGGTCTCGCGGGTCGCCCCGGAGTGCGAGATGCCGATGGCGACGTCCGCCGGAGTGAGCAGCGCGGCGGAGGTGGCCGCCCCGTGCACCTCGTTCCAGCCCCGCACCGAGCAGCCGATGCGGAAGAGGCGGGTCTCGGTCTCCTGGGCGACGGCGCCGCTGCCGCCGACGCCGTAGACGTCGATGCGGCGGGCACGGGCGACGGCCTGGGCCGCGCGCTCCAGCGCGTCCAGGTCCATCCGGTCGATCGTCTGCTGGACCGCGCGCAGGTCGGCGCTGCCGACGACGGCTACGACGCGTTCGAGACCGTCGTCCGGGGAGATCTCGGGGCCGATCTCCGCACTGCCCCAGTCGGACACCTCGCCGCGACCGCGCTCCTGGGCCAACTCGATCAGCAGGTGCTGGTACGAGTCGAGGCCGATGGCACGGCAGAAGCGGGTCACCGTGGCCTGTGACGTGCCCGTACGGCGGCCCAGCTCGGCGGCGGAGGAGTGGGTGACCGCCGCGGGATCCGCCAGGATCAGCTCGCCCACCTTCCGGAGCGAGCCGGCCAGCCGGGGCAGCTCGGTGCGGATCAGCGAGGTGACGTCCGTCGGGGGCATTCCGTTGCCGGCGCCGGTCCGTTCCATGGGGTACCCGATCTCCTCGGTCGTGCTTGCTGTGCAGCTCGGTGATGCCTGCTGTGCAGCTCAGTGGTGGCTGCTGCTGTGCAGCTGAGAATGTATCAGCCACCCACCATCTCGCAGATTGAATCTCAGGACCGAATGCGGCTCTGGCCCGGGTCGGGCCCGGGGTGCGGTGACGGCGCCGGTGGAGGGGGCGTTGCCCGCCTCTCGTGGCCTATGGTTTATTCATTCAAGTAAGCTCGTAAGGGATGGTGGTTTCATCCACCGGTGGGGAGTGCCGCGTGACCGTCGACTCTGTGAACGCCAGCGGGTTTGCGCGTGAAGGCCTGGACGCCCTGAACCGCATCGCCGCGTCCGCCCAGTCCGCCGAGGGCGCCGAGGGCGAAGTGCGGCGCGCCGCCGAGCTGATCGCTCACTGCGTGCGGACCGACGGCGTGATCCAGGCGTTCGGCACCGGGCACTCCCAGGCTCTCGTCCTGGAACTCGCCGGACGCGCCGGGGGGCTCGTGCCCACCAACCGCCTGAGCATCGCCGACCTCGTCCTGTACGGCGGCGACGCCCCGAGCGTCCTCGACGACCCGCTCCTGGAGCGCAAGCCCGGCGTCGCCGAGCGGATCTACGATCTCGCCGAACCGCGGCCCGAGGACCTGTTCGTGATCATCTCCAACTCGGGCGTCAACAGCGTGATCGTGGAGATGGCTCTGCGGGCCAAGGAGCGCGGTCACCGCGTCCTGGCCATCACCTCGCTGAGCCACACCCGGGCCGTCCCCGCCTCCCACCCCAGTGGCCGGAAGCTCGCCGACATCGCCGACGTCGTCCTGGACAACGCCGCGCCACGGGGGGACGCCCTCCTCCCTCTCCCCGGCGGCGGCTCCGTCTGCGCCCTGTCCACGCTGACCGGCGTGATGCTCGTCCAGATGGCCGTCGCCGAAGCGGCCTCACTGCTGCTCGCGGCAGGGGTGCGACCGCCTGTGTACGTCTCGGCCAACGTGCCCGGGGGGTTCGAGGGGAACCTTGACCTTGAGACGCGGTATGCGGGGCGGATCCGGCGGACGGCGAGCTGATCGGTTGCGCTCCGCTGGGCGGTGGTGATTCACCTCGGGTGCGTCGTGGCTGGTCGCGCCCACGCGGCGGAGCCGCATATCGATACGGTCCCGCGCTCCTAGAGGGGCGCGCCTGCCTTGGTCGCGGTCACCTCCTCCAGGGGGAAGTGGCAGGCCGCCCTGTGGTGGGCAGCCTCGGGCGTCGGTGCGGGGGAGGTCTCGGCGCAGATGTCCTCCGCACGCCAGCAGCGGGTTCTGAAACGGCAGCCGGACGGCGGGTCGGCCGGTGAGGGGATCTCGCCGGTGAGCAGGATGCGCTCCCTTTTCGTCCCGCCCCCGGTTGCCAGGGAGGGGGCAGCCGACAGGAGCGCTGCGGTATAGGGGTGCCGCGGCTGCTCGAACAGTTTCTCCGCCGGCCCCGTCTCCACGATCCTGCCGAGGTACATCACCGCGACCCGGTCGGCGACATGCCGTACCACGGAGAGGTCGTGCGAGATGAACACGTACGACAGCCCCAGCTCGTCCCGCAGATCACCCAGCAGGTTGAGTACCTGCGCCTGCACCGACAGGTCGAGTGCGGAGACGGGCTCGTCGCAGACGATGACGTCGGGCTCCAGCGCCAGGGCGCGGGCGATCCCGATCCGCTGGCGTTGTCCTCCGGAGAACTCCTGCGGGTGGCGACGTGCGTCGGACGCGCGCAGCCCGACCATCTCCAGCAGCTCAGCCACACGTGCCGCGCGCTTCGAGGCGGGCACGAGATCGCGGTGGGTGAGCCACGGCTCGCTGATCAGATCGGCCGCGCACAGCCGGGGGTTGAGCGAGCCGAACGGGTCCTGGAAGACCATCTGCACCTTGCGGCGCCAGGCGAGCAACTTCGACCCCGACAACGAGAACGGGTCCACTCCGTCGAACCGTACGGTGCCCACGTCGGGCCGCTCCAGCATCAGCAGCACCCGGGCCAGCGTGGTCTTGCCGCAACCGGACTCGCCGACCAGGCCGAGCGTCTCCCCGCGCTCCAGACGCAGATCGACCCCTTCGAGCGCGCGCAGCCTGGTGCTGCCCTTCGCGGTACGCGGAACCGTGAAGCTCTTCGTCAGGCCGGTGGCCTCAAGCAGTGTCGTCCCGGGCTCAGGCATCGGCCAGTTCCTTCCCGAAGTGGCAGGCGGCGGCGCGGTCGGCCCCGGTCGTCTCCAGCACCGGACGATGTGTGGCGCACAGGTCGCGGGCCATGGGACACCGCATACGGAAGGCGCAGCCGGAGGGCACGGAGCGGGGATCGGGCGGGCTGCCGGGGATGGAGTTCAGCCGGGAGCCCTTGTGCTGCTCGGCCGGTACCGACTCCAACAGGCCCCGCGTGTAAGGGTGGTTGGGCTTGCCGAACACCTCGGCGACCGGGCCGGTCTCCACGACCGTACCCGCGTACATGACGGCGACCCGGTCCGCGTGCTCGGCGACCAGGCCGAGGTCGTGGGTGATGAGCACCAGGGCCATCCGCTGCTCGCTCCGCAGTTCGAGCAGAAGGTCCATGACCTGGGCCTGCACGGTGACGTCGAGAGCCGTGGTGGGCTCGTCGGCGAGCAGGACCTTCGGCCGCAGCGCGACAGCCATCGCGATCAGCAGCCGCTGGCGCATCCCTCCGGAGAACTGGTGCGGGTAGGCGCCCGCACGCGAGCGCGCCTCCGGGATACCGACGCGTTCCATCAGCTCGACCGCTTTCGCCCGTGCCGCGCGCCGGGACATCCGCTCGTGGATACGGAACGGCTCCGCGAGCTGCGCCCCCACCGTCTGGACGGGGTTGAGCGCGCTGAGCGCGTCCTGGAACACGATGGCGAGGCCAGGTCCGGCGAGTCGACGCCTGGCCCGTGCGCCGAGCGCGAGCAGGTCCTCGCCCTCCAACAGGGCCTGCCCGCCCACGACTTCGGCAGCCGGATCGAGTAGCCCGGCGACCGCGTGCGCCGTCATGCTCTTGCCGCACCCGGACTCGCCCAGCAGAGCCAGCGTCTCGCCCGAACGCACGGCGAAACTCACGCCGCGTACGACGGGGACGGGCCCTGTGGCGGTACGGATGTCGACCGACAGGCCGTCGACGGTCAGAGTGTCAACGGTCAGGGTGCCGGCTCGGGTTGAGGCACGGTCGCCGGGAGCGGGAGCGGGAGCGGGAGCGGGAGCGGGAGCGGGAGCGGGAGCGGATTCCGGCGTTGCCGGGGCGGGCTCGGCTTCTGCCTCGGGTAGGGCTGGGGGATGAGGTGCGGCTTCGGGTACGGCCCGGGCGTGCTCGATCTCCGGCCCCGACGGGGCTGGGCCGTGCTCCGCCCCCGCCACGACCGCGGCCGTCTCGGCGGCCGAACTCTGACGGGCCCCCTTCCCCCCGGTCGGCCGGCGGAGCCCACCGCGGCCCCCGCGGCGCAGGCCGTGCCGCCACCGTTGGCCCGGGTCGGTCGCCAGGCGGGCCCAGGCGGCGAGGACGGTCGCCGACACGGTGGTGACGACGATGGCGAGCCCGGGGAAGACCGCGATCCACCACGAACTCTGCAACTCCTGACGGCCCTGGGCCACCATCAGGCCCCAGCTCACGTCCGGCGGCTGGATGCCGATGCCGAGGAAGCTCAGCGACGACTCGGTCAGCATCACGAAGCAGAAGTCGAGCGCGGCGACGGTGAGCAGGGTGGGCAGCACCGTGGGAGCGACATGGCGCCGGATGCTCGCCCAGTTGCTGGTGCCGAAGGTGCGGGCCGCGTCCATGAACAGGCGACTGCGCAGTTCCGCGGACTCGGCCCGCGCGGTGCGCAGGTACACGGGGATCCGGGCGACGGCGAGAACCAGCACGATCCCGGAGGCGCTCGGCGAGAACACGTACAGCACGACCACGGCCAGCAGCAGCGACGGGAAGCTGAGGATCACGTCGGCGATCCGCAGGGACACGTTCTCGCGCCAACCGCCGTGGTAGCCCGCCCACATGCCCCAGACCGAGCCGACGACGAGCGAACACAGGACGGCGGGCACGGCCACGGACAGGGTGGTCCCGGCCGCGGCTATCAGCCGCGCGGCGACCGGTCGGCCCAGGGAGTCGCTGCCGAGGAAGAAGGCCCAGCCGTGGTCGAGACTGAAGGGCGACCGCCCGGGATCGCGCAGGTTCTGACGTGTCGCCAGGTCCCCGATGAGCAGCGGACCCAGTACGGCGCACAGCGCGACGCCGATCAGGATCAGGACCGCCGCACAGGCGAACCGGTCCTGGAGGAGCAGGGCGAGCCACCTCCGCCGAGCCGTCACCACCTGGTCGGTTCCGGGACTCGTGCCGCTGCCGTCGTCCGCGTCCTTCGGGACGTCGCCGTTCTCGGCACCGTCGCTCTGGTCGTTGTTCTTCTGGAGCATGTCACTTCCTTGACTCACGCCGCCGCCCGCTGCCGGACACGCGGGTCGAGGACCGCGTGGCAGATGTCCACGAGGATGTTGAGCGCGAAGATCACCAGGGCGGTCAGCAGCACGGCGGCCTGCAGTACCGCGAAGTCGCGTTGCAGAACCGAGTCGATCATGAGCTTGCCGATGCCGGGCCAGCCGAAGATGGTCTCGACGACGACGGCGCCGTTGACCAGTCCGACGGCGAGGTCGCCCGCGACGGTGAGCGCGGGTGCGGCCGCGTTGCGCAGGGCGTGCCCGAAGACGACCCGCACTTCATTGGCACCCTTGCTGCGCGCCACTTTCACGTACGGGGCGGAGAGCGCGGAGACCATGGCGCCGCGCACCACCTGGACCAGCACACCGAACGGGCGGATGAGCAGTGTGGCCACGGGCAGGACCCAGGCCGCGGCGCCGCTCGTGCCGGAAGTGGGCAGCCAGCCCAGCGTCACCGCGAAGACCAGCACGCCCATGATGGCGAACCAGAAGTCGGGGACGCTCGCCGCCGTCGAGGACAGGAAGCTCGCGACCCGGTCGGTCGCCGAGTTGGGCCGGTAGGCCGCCAGGCTGCCGATCACGACGGCACCCACGATGGCGAGCAGCATCGTCCATCCGGCCAGCTGGAGGGTGGCGGGGAAGGCCCGCAGGACCGACCCGCTCGCCGACTGGGCGGTGCGCAGCGACTCGCCGAAGTCGAGATGGGCGACCTGGACCAGGTAGTCGCCGAACTGGTTGATCAGCGGCTGGTCGAAGCCATTGCGGGCGGAGAACTCGGCCCTCATCTCCGGGGTCGCGCTGAGCGGAAGATACAGATTGGCGGGGTCTCCGGTGAGCCGGGCCAGGAAGAACACTCCCAGGACCACGACCAGCAGAGGAATGACACTGGAGACCGCGCGGCGACGCAGCATCGTGAACATCGGTCAGTTCCCTCCTCGGTCCGCGCGGCGCATGTCGGAGAGCCGCATCTCGTCATTGGTCGCCGAGTCCGGCCGATAGCGGACGTGCGAGGAGAGGGCGAGGATGCCGGTCATGTTGGCCATCACGGCGTCCCGTACGACCTCGTCGTGCTGATGGGCGAACGCGTCAGCGAAGGCCTTCTGTCGCTTGCCGCCCGACGAGAGCTGCGCCTGCTTCGTCAGCGCGTCCAGTTCTGGGGTGCCGTAACTGCTCTGGGCGCCTTTGCTGCCGTAGATCTGTCCCATCGTGAACGCGGCGTCTCCCGCCTGGTTGCCGTGCTGTGCCTGGAGGAGCGTGGGGCCGATTCCCTTGGGGAAAGGCCGCAGCAGGTACTCCAGCCAGGCGTTGACGTCCAGCATCTTGATCTTGACCTTCAGGCCCGCCTTGAGCAGGCCGTCCTGCACGACCTCCATCGCCTCGGCGGCCTTCGGGTAGATACCGGTGCGGCCGATGATCGTGATGGTGGTGTCGGTCGGCACTCCGTCGGCGCGGGCCTCGGCCACCAGCCGCTTGGCGCGCTTCGGGTCGTACGGCCAAGGCTTGACGCGTGGGTTGTATCCGGTGACACCCTTCGACACGAGCTGGCCGCTCGGCCGCCCCGAGAAGACCGCGGTGACCAGGCCTTCCCTGTCGATGGCGTAGTTGATGGCCCGTCGGATCCGGACATCGTCGAGGGGCGCCCTGGTGGCGTCCATCCGCAGGTACGAGACCTCGTTGGTGGTGAACTCGACCGCCCGGTCGCCCGCTCCGTCCTCGGGCGCGAGCCCGATCGCCACATCCGCCTCGTTGTTGGTGACCATGGCCGCACGTACGCTGCCCTCCGCGCGCCAGACGTACTTGGCCGCCGCGTAGTCGGGGGTCTCGCCCCAGTAGCCGGAGAAGCGCTTCAGGCGGAGGAAGCGGCCCTGGCTCCACTCGTCGATCCGGTACGGGCCGGTGCCTATCGGTTCGCGCACCCTGGAATCGGGATCCGTGCTCGTCGGCACGATCTCGACGAAGGATAGACGCAGCGGGAGGATCGGGTCCGGCTCGGCCGTGGTGACCTCAAGTGTGGTGTCGTCGACCGCCTTTGCGGTGATCTTGCTGTCGGTGAAGATGTATCCGTCGACGTTGCAGTCGATGTCCGAGTCCGTGGCGCGCTTGATGGAGAACGCGGCGGCTTCGGCCGTGAACGGAGAGTCGTCATGGAACTTGACCCCCTCGCGCAGGGTGAAGGTCCACGAAGTGGGTGAGTTACGCGTCCACTGTGTGGCCAGCGCCTGTTCCAGTCGTCCGGTGGACGGGTCGCGCTCGGTGAGCGCCTCCGTGATGTTGGCGCGCGTCACCCGGCCCGTCGCGGTGAGCGAGGCATCGCAGGGCTCAAGCGTCGGAGGCTCCTCGGGCAGTACGACGCGCAGGGTGCCGGGGCCCTCGCCGATGGGGTCGCCGCCGGCCACCGAGCATCCCGAGACGGCGAGCAGTACGCCAACGGACGCGAGCGCGCCCGCCGTTCGCCCCCGGCGGATGCGGGTGGTCGAACGAGTGCGTACTGAGCCTGGGTCAGTCACTGTTCCTCCGGGCTGTTCTACGACCACGAACTTTGTCCACATGGAAAAACGCGGTTTAGATATGTGGACGCTCATTATTGAGTCCGTGGCGTCGAAGGCGTCAAGAGGTGTGCAGCAAGCCCTTAACATCCATGGGGTGGCGCACTGTTAGCGTCTTCATGTGTGAACGGGCGTGTGGTGGTGGGGGCGAGGGTGAGGTCGGGGATGTGTGCGCCAGGTCACATGGCAGGGTCGATCAGTTCGGCCGAGGTATCCGGTCATACCGGCGACATCACCCGCATCCCCTGTGAGGAGAGCCGGCCATGGACCGTGAACGGGTTCTTTCCTGGACGAAGGCCGAACGACTCGGCCTCGCCGACTTTCTCGACGATCTGGAAGGCTCCGACTGGGAAGCGCCATCGCTCTGCACCGGCTGGACCGTCCACGACGTGGTGGCTCACCTGACCCTGTCGACGCGCACCACACTGCTCGGAATGGTCAAGGGGATGGTCCGGGCGCGGGGCGACTGGGAGCGGATGGAGTTCGACGCGGCGCGGCGGCGGGCGGCCGACTTCGGTCCCGCGGAACTCATCGCGCAGTTCCGCGACACGGCGGCCTCGACCCGGCGCGCGCCCCTGTCCGCGCCGTTGGATCCGCTGGTCGATGTCCTGGTCCACGGCCAGGACATCGCACGACCGCTGGGCCGCGTGCGCCCCACTCCTCAGGAGCAGACGATCGCGGCCCTGGAGCACGTCCTGGCCAGCCCGTTCTACGGCGCCCGCAAGCGTCTGCGGGGCGTACGGCTGGTGGCCACCGACGCGAACTGGTCGAGGGGCGATGGCCAGGACGAGGCCCGGGGCCCGGTATGCGACCTGCTCCTCCTGGCGACGGGCCGAGCTGCGGGACTGCCGGCCGTCTCGGGGCCGGGCGCGGAACGGCTCGGGAGAGTGCTGTAGCGGTTGTAGCGGCGGGGGAGGCTTGCGGCGGGGCGGGGGTGTGTCCATGGCGTCCGGGTGCGTCCATGGTGTCCGGGTCCGGTCGCGGGTGGACTCGGCCGACTCCGACGAAAGGCCTTTGCGTGCGCCGCCGTCCGGATGGTGGGGTGGCATGGTGCCCGACCACGATGGGGCGGCGGCTGTCCGACCGTTGACCCTGGCTTGGGTCGGCCGGCACCTGGGGGCGGGTGAACGGATCATCGGAACCGAGGCGCTGCACGGTGGCATCACCGCCGAAACACGGCGGCTGACCATCGGCACGCGGGACGGAGGCACCCGCGACCTGGTGCTGCGGACCTTCGTCGACGTGGAGCAGGCCCAGGACTGGCTGAACGGGGAGGCCGGCGCGCTGACCCTGCTCACGGGGACCGGCGTGCCGACTCCTGGACTGGTCGCGGTCGATCCGACCGCCGCGCAGTGCGAGTATCCGTCGCTCCTCATGACCCATCTGGCGGGCCGGACCGTCCTCGACGACGAGGGACTGGAGACGCGCGTCCCTCTGCTGGCCCGTCAACTCGTGGCGATCCACGCGTTGCGACCCGCCGAGCGGCCCCGGGAGTACGTGACGTTGGCGACCGCAGACACCGTCGTGACTCCGAAGGGCGCGGACGTGGCGGCATGGGCCGCGCCGATCGACGTGATCCGAGGGTCCGTGCCGCCATATGAAGGGCGGTTCCTGCACCGGGACTTCCACCCCGGCAATGTGCTGTCCGACGTGCCGCCCGCATGGCCGGAAGGCGCTCGGATCACCGGCGTCGTCGACTGGGTGGCAACCTCCTGGGGCCCGGCGTGGGGTCTGCGGTTCGCTGAGGCGTACGAGGAGGCCGGCGGGGTGCCGGCCGCGGCTGCGAGCGAGCGGCTGTACTGGCGGGTGCGAGACGGGCTGGCGTTCTCAGAAGAAGTGCAGTTGGTGTCGCAGCCGTGGCGGGAGGCAGGGAGGACGGAACTGACGACGCAAGTCGTGGAGAAGCGGCTGGATGCCTACGTCACCGCCCTGATGGACGCGCCGGGCTGAGCCAAGCCGGTCCGGGGCGCCGGCGCGGCGGCGATCGGGTCATCCCGAGTACGGACTGGCTCCCGGTCGGCGCGCTCTGCCCTCCGCCGGATCAATTGCGTCTGGGTAACTCATCAAGTCAGATGTATGCACTTGATGTTAAGTGGAGGCTTCCCTAACGTTCCCGGCATGAACCTCACTGTCCTCGCGGCCTCCGGCCAGACCGGAATTGCCCTCACCCGACAGGCGCTGCGACGTGGTCACACCGTGACCGCCATCGCGCGTGATCCCGAGAAGATCGCCCTGCCCGACTCCCCGAACCTGCGCAAGGTGGCGGGCGACGTGAACGACGCGGCCGGTATCGCCGCGGTCGTGGACGGGGATTCCGTGGTCCTTTCCGCGCTCGGCACGGACCGGGCCGGGGTTCTCCTGACCGGCGCCCGGGCCGTCGTCGCCGCCGGACCGCGGCGCGTCATCTGGCTCGGTGCCTACGGCACGGGCAAGTCGGCCGAAGCGGCGGGGGAGGGTGCGGGCGTACTCGCCAAGGTGCTGGGCGACCGGCTCGCGGACAAGGTCGAAGCCGACAACACCGTTCTCGCCGCCGGGGGCACCGTCTTCCACGCCGGGATGCTCGCCGACGGGCCGGAAAGCCCCCGTCGGCGCACGGTCGGCCTGGAAGCGGCGCCTCCCTTCGACCTCGGTGCGAAGGTCAGCCGGGAAACCGTCGCCGCGGCGATGCTCGACGAAGCCGAGGCACCTGGTTTTCCCGGTGCGGTGGCCCTGCCATTGGCGGAGTAGGCGCAGCGGTCAGCAGGCGGTGATCTCCTCGGCCGACGCCCGGACCTGCTCGCGGAGCCAGGCGTGGGCGGGGTCGGAGTCGTAACGCTGGTGCCAGTTGCAGTTGATCGTCGCCGCCGGGTACTCGATCGGCAGCGGCCGGGCGACGAGCCCGAACGCCTCGATGAGGGGGCGGCCGAGGATCGCCGTGCAGGTGACCAGCGCGTCGCCGCGGGCGGCGATCTGCAGGGCGGTGGACACCGTCGCCACCGCGGCGACCACCCGGCGCCGCAGACCTTCGGCGGCCAGCACGTCGTCGATCGACGCGGTGAGGCGGCCTCGCCGGGAGATCACCACATGCGGCTGCGCCGCGTAGGAGGCCAGGTCGAGTCCGGCGGCACAAGGGTGGTCCGCACGCATCGCCACGACGAGCCGGTCGTCGCCGAGCGGCTCGGACCGGAACTCGGGCAGACCGGGCCTGCCGCCACCGAGTTCCAGATCGACGCGGCCGTGCCGCAGGTCGTCGGTGTCGACGGAGTTCTCCGCCAGCACCCGCAACTGCACCCCGGAAGCCCGCTGTTGAACCCTCCCGATCAGTACCGGTACCAGTGACGCGGCCACCGCGTCGTGACACTGGATCGTGAAGGTGCGATTCAGCTCGGCCAGGTCCAACTCGCGGACCGGCGAGAGCACTTCGTGGGCCTGCCTGACCAGTCGGTGCACGTCCTCCCGCACCGACACCGCGTACGGAGTGGGGGCCATCGAGTGGCCGGTGCGCACCAGGATGTCGTCCCCGGTGACGGCGCGAAGCCGGCCGAGGGTGCGGCTGACCGCGGGCGAGGACAGGTGCAGCCGCTCGGCTGCGCCCATCACGCTGCCCTCTTCGAGCAGGGCGTCCAGCACGGTCAGCAGATTCAAGTCCAGTTGCATGAAAGTAAATCTTAACAAGTCATAGATTCACTTCGATCAACTCAACTCCAGGGGCATCCATGAACCAGGAACTGCTTGCCGCCGTCGCCGCCGTCCGCCACGCCGGTGCCCGGATGATGACGCGCTATTCCACCGAGTCCCGTCCGCCCGGGCTCCCCGAACTGCTCGCGGACCTCCAGGCCAATGACGCGGCCGTCGTCGACACGCTGCGACCGGCGTTGACCGAGGCCCTGCCGAGCGCGGGCTGGCTCAACGACGAACACGGATCGGGACCGCTGGCCTCGGGCGAGTGGTGGCTCATCGACCCGGTCGGCGGCAACGTCAACGCCGTGCACGGCATGCCCGACTGGAACATCGGCGTGAGCCTCGTCCGTGACGGCCGCCCGGTGCTGGCGGTGGTCTACTTCCCGGTCCTGGACGAGATGTTCACCGCGACCGAGGGCGGCGGGGCGTTCCTCAACGGCGCACGGCTGCGGGTTTCGGTCAAGACGTCGTTGGACGGCGCACTGGCCGGCACCGGCCAGGCCCAGCCGGGTCACGACCCCGAACTCGCGGAGCGGATGGGCTCCGCCTTCACCGTGATGACGAACGCCGCCCTTTATGTGCGGGTCTCCGTACCGGTGACCCACCAGCTCGCCCAGGTCGCCGCGGGCCGGATGGACCTGCACTGGCAGTTCGACAACGTCCGGTCCCACGCGGCAGGTGTGCTGCTGGTCCAGGAGGCCGGAGGCGTCGTGACCGACATCGACGGCAAACCGTGGGAACTGGCCGGCGGGAGCTTCCTCGCCGCCGCACCGGGTGTGCACGCCGCCGCACTGGAAGTCCTCACCGCCTGAAGGAAGCGGTGAGATGGCCGGAGCCGACCACCCCGCCCGCGAAAGGAGAGCCCCCGCAGGCAAGAGCCTGCGGGGGCCTTTCGGCGGACCGTTGCCGACCTCGGAGGGACGACGCCCCGAGACGGAGTGTCAGGCGTACGGGTCGAAGGGGATTCCGGCCGGGCTCGTGTAGTCGAGAGCCCACTGGAAGTCGCCGTCGTCGATCTTGAAGGTGGCCGAGCCGAAGTCGGCGCTGCTGAGCTTGTCGCGGTAACCGGCCGGGTAACCGTCCCAGCCGACGAGCCGCGGGTAGAACCAGTTGCCCGTGGCGTTCTCCGCCGGCTCGTCGTTGCCGTTGGCGAAGCGGAAGCAGTGGCTCCCGATTCCGTCCTTGTGATACACGATCTTCGGGTGGGTGCCGTCGAAGCGGATCTCCGACCGTGCGAGCGTCTGGTAGCCGCTGTGCTGGGACGCCGAGACGTACTTGACCTCGTTGTTGTTGATCCACACGATGACGTGTTCCCAGTCGTGGGTGTGCCCGATGGCCGCCGGGCCGAGGGTCACCTGGTCCTTCTCGAAGTAGCTGGCGTACATCACCGCGCACCAGCCGTTGTTGCACTTCTCGCGCGAGTAGGTGTTGGCGTTGTTCAGCTGGGCGGGGTCGTGGCACTTGCCGTTGACGTCGCCGCCGAGCTTCAGGCCGGGGTTGATGATGCCGTCGGCGCCGATGGCGGCGGTGGCGTAGCAGCCGTCACCGTCGTAGTCGTAGGCGGGGGAGTAGGTCTGCTCCAGGCCGCTCGCGTTCTGCGGCAGCAGGGTCAGGACGTTGGCGTGGGCGGTCGCCGGGATCGCGACGACGAGCGTCATCGCGCCGAGCGTGCCGAGAAGGGCGTTGGTGAGGGATCTCAACTTGCGCATGGGGACTCCTGGTTGAGCTGAGCGGCCGGCGTCAGCAGTAGAGGTTGCTGCCCGGCGAGACGCCGAGGATCGAGGTGAAGCGGTTGTAGGCGTCCACGCGGCTCTGCACCTGCGCCGGGTTCTTGCCGTCGCACTCCAGGGAGCCGTTGATGGAGCGGATCGTCTGGCCGAAGCCGGCCTGGTTGACCATGGCGTTGTGCGGGGTCATGGTGCCGGGGCCGTTCTGCGTGTTCCAGTACCAGAGGCCGGTCTTCCAGGCCACGGCGGCGTCGTTCTGCACGAGCCAGGGGTTGCCCAGGAGGTCGATGCCGAGCGCGTCGCCGGCGGCCTTGTAGTTGAAGTTCCAGCTGAGCTGGATCGGTCCGCGCCCGTAGTAGGCGGCCTGGCCGGCCGGGCAGCCGTACGGCTGGCCCCAGTCGCAGTAGTGGGGGTAGTTGGCGGTGTTCTGCTCGACGATGTGGACCAGCCCGCCGGTCTCGTGATTGACGTTGGCGAGGAAGGCGGCGGCCTCCTGCTTCTTCACCGTGTCGCTGCCGGTGTTCGCGAATCCGGGGTAGGCGCTCAGCGCGGCGGTCAGGCCGCTGTACGTGTAGAAGGAATTCCGGCCCGGGAACATCTGGTTGAACTGGCCCTCGGTGACGACGAATCCGGACGGGGTGCCGCCGCCACCGCTCGCGGGCGCGTTCCACTTCTGGTTCGCGCCGCCCGAGCAGGTCCAGATCTGCAGCCGGGTGGCGTTGGCGCTGTTGTTGCCGGTGACGTCCAGGCACTTGTTCGCGGCCGGGTTGACGATGTCCCTCGCGCCGCTGACCACCCACTGCTGGTTGGAGCCGCCGGAGCAGTCCCACAGCTGGACCGCCGCGCCGTCCGCGGTGCTGCGGTCGACGATGTCCAGACACTTGCCGAGCGCGCGCAGGGTGCCGTCACCCGGGTTGGACCAGATCTGGGCGCCCGACCCGTTGCAGTCGTAGAGCTGTACGGCGGTGCCGTTGGCGCTGCTCGCGCCCGCGACGTCGACGCACTTGCCGGCGAGCCCGGTGATCGAGCCGCTGGCGGCCTGGGCCGGCGTCACGGTGAGCAGGGCGGTGAGGACCGCCAACAGCGCGGTGAGGACCGCGAAGCGGCCGAGGAAACGGGGTCTGCGCATGGTTGAGGACGCTCCTTGGGTGTAGGGGGTGGAACGGCCGTCCCCCGAGCGAGGGGACGGCCGTCGGCGGAGCTGGTGTGCCTTAGGGGTAGCTGGTCAGATTGGCCACGTTGGTCGTGGAGTTGGACGGTCCGCCCGTGCCGTTGACGACGTGCCGGATGGTGCCCACTCCGCCGAGCGAGACGGTCACCATGCTGGTGAAGCGCACATTGGAGTTGTTCGGCGTCTCGATGGCCCGCTCGGCTGCGACGCCCGGGTTCACGTTGAAGTAGCAGTAGCTGCCGAAGCCGTACACCTGGTGGCTGGTGACGGAGTCGGCGACCTTGTAGGCGGCGTAGCCCTGAGTGGAGCCGTTCATCCAGGCCGCCTGGTTCGGTGGGTCGTACGGCATCTCGTTCTGGTAGAAGTACGTCCGCCCGCCGTTGCCGTTCCAGATCGTCTGGTGCTTCTGGTAGTGCTCGACGAACAGGCCGTACGCGGTGACGTTGTCGCCGTTGACGATCAGGCCGGTGTCGGCGGTGTTGGTGTTCCAGCCGACGCCGCTGCCGTGGTCGGCGCGCCAGATCCAGGTGTGGTCGGCGATGACGTTGTCGCTGTTGATCACCAGACTGGTGGTCGCCTTGCCGACGGCGGCGCCGCCGACGCGGAAGTACACGTCGTGCAGGGACGTCGGGTTCGCGGTGTGCGCGGCGGACGAGCCCGTCGGGCCGACCTCCATCAGCGTGGGCGAGTTGGTGGTGCCCGCGTCGAAGAGGACGCCCGCGACCTTCACGCCGTCGACGTCGGCGACCTTCATCGCGGTGACACCGTTGTCCGGGATGAACGTGGCGAGTCCCAGACCGAGGACGACGGTGTTGGCGCGGTTCACCTGGAGCGTCTGGTTGAGGTGGTAGACACCCGGGGTGACCAGGAGGTTCTTGCCCGCCGCCAGCGCCGCGTTGATGTCCGCGGCGGTCGCACCCGGCTTCACGATGTAGAAGGTGTCAAGAGACAGCGAGCTGCCGGACGGGGTTCCGTTCGCCCAGCTGGTGCCGGTGGAGTTGGACCGTACGGACGGCACGAAGACCTGGTAGGCGCCGTTGCCGTCGATGTACAGGGACGGCTTCTCCCGGCTGACCGGGCTCTGCGCGACCGTGGTGTACGGCGGGCTGGGGAAGCTGGTGGCCGGGACGCCCTGGCTGCCGACGAAGACCATGTTCCAGTTGGAGCCGGTCCAGCTGCCGAGCTGGGAGTTGCGGGTCAGCCACTGCTGCTGGCTGCCGGAGTTGACCTGACCGTCGATCTTGGTGTCGGCGAGCAGACCGCCGCTGGACCAGCCGTTGTCGTCGAGGGCGACGTTGCCGCGCAGGTGCATCCGGCGGTACGAAGACGCCTGCGAGACCGCCCAACGGTCCGTGCCGCCGGTCGGGTTGACGGACAGGTTCTCGGCGCCGCGCCAGAAGTTCTGCGTCGCGTTGCCCTGGAACCAGTCGGCCTCGGCATGCACCGCGCCGTTGACCGTGACAGCGTCCGGGGTCAGACCCAGACCCGCGACCTGGGTGTAGAAGCCGACGTTGACGTCGGCGTTGTAGGAGCCCGGCTTGAACAGGACGGCGTGGCGCTGGGAGCCGAACTGGTTCGTCTCCTGCTGCTGGAAGATCGAGTTCAGCCTGGTCTGGATCGTCGACGACGACATCGACGGGTCGAAGACGGCGACGTTCGGGCCGAGGTCCGGATTCGTGCCGGACTGGGTCACGGGGACCACCTGGAAGCGCTGGGCGGCACTGCCGTTGCAGGTGTACTGCACGAACTGCACGCTGTCCGCGGTCGAGGCGCCGGGGTCGTCCAGGCACTTGCCGCTGTTGCGGTTCACGAAGTGGTAGGCGCCGCCGCCCTCGTCGACCGGCAGCCACTGCTGATTGGTGCCGCCGCCGTAGGCCCACAGATGGACGGGCGCGTTGTCGGCCACGGACGTGTCGGCGACGTCAACGACCTGGCCGGTGTTGTTGCCGTTGTTGATACGGACGTAGCCGTCGCTGGTCGCGGTCAAGCTCCACTGCTGGGCCGTCGAGCTGTTGCACGCGTACTGCTGGACGACGGTGCCGTTGGCGCTGGCGGCGGACCTGGCGTCCAGACATCTGCCGCTCGCGGCGTTCATGACGGTGGCGAAGCCGGTGGGCAGCGCGGCGGCGGCGCTCGCCGCCGCACTCGCGGGTGCGGGTGCGGAGGTGAGCAGGGAAGCGACGGCCGCGGTGACCAGCGCGGCGGCAGTGGATCTGCGGCGGCGCTTGAGCGCGCCCGGGAGGTGTGTGAACACGGATTCTCCTTGCCGAAGACTTCGGCGAACGGTGGGGGGTTGGGGGTTGGGCTGGATCAGCCGGTGTACGCGGCGGCCGGGTCAGCCGGTGTACGCGGCGAGGACGCGGGTGTAGTCCCAGGCGGACTGGCCCACACCGGAGCAGCTGTCGGCGGGGCCGCCGGTGCACGGACGGTCGCGGTTGACGGACCAGAAGGTCAGCCGGGCCAGGTGGTGTTGCTGGGCGTAGGCGAGCATCGTCCGGAAGTCGTTCACCGTGATGGTCTCGTTCTGGTCGGTGATGCCGTTCATCGACGAGATGCCCATGAGGCGGTAGGCCTGGTCGTCGCTGTAGCCGTAGGCGTTCCTCAGCGCGTTCTTGAGGCCTTCGGCGGCCTGCGTACTGAGGTTGCCCATGTTCTGGCCCACGCCGCCGAAGTTGAACGGCATGATCGTCCAGGCGTCCACGGTCAGACCGGAGGCGGCGGCCCGGTTGATCAGGCTGGTGTCGGGCCCGCTCTGGCCGGTGCCGATGGTGACGTAGACCTTCAGACCTGCGTTGTTGGCTTTCACGGTCTTCAGGGCGTCCACGGTGCGCTGCTGCACGGTCGGGCTGTTGTAGGCGTCGGCTTCGAGGTCGATGTCGATGGCCTTGAGCCCGTACGCGCTGATGACCCTCTGGTACGCGGCGGCGAGTTCGCTCGCGGTGGAGCAGGAGCTCTCCAGCTTGTTGCCGCTCCAGCCGCCGAAGGACGGGACGACGTCGCCGCCGTTCGCCCGCACGGTGTTGATCGTCTGCTGGTCGACGCCGCCGGTCAGCGCCCGGCCGCCGTCCCACTGGGGGTTGCAGTAGCCGTTGCTGAGCACGAAGGCGAGGGTGAAGTACTTGACGCCGGTGGCGTTGGTGACCGTGGTGGGGTTCGGCGGGCTGCCCCAGCCGTTGTAGAGGTACGGGGCCACGGCCATCGGCGTGGACGGGGTGGTGCCGTCACCGGGGGCGGGCGCGTTCCACTTCTGGTTGGCGCCGCCTCCGCAGCTCCAGATCTGTATGCGGGTGCCGTTGGCGGAGTTGTTGCCGGTGACGTCCAGGCACTTGTTCGCCTGCGGGTTCACGAGGTCTTTCGCGGCGGTGGCGGTCCACTTCTGGTTGGCGGAGCCGGTACAGCTCCAGAGCTGCACCGTGGCGCCGTCGGCCGTCGAACCGCCCGTGACGTCGAGGCACTTGCCGAGGGCGCGGACGGTGCCGTCGCTGCCGACCGTCCACTGCTGGGCGGCGGTGCCGTTGCAGTCGTAGAGCTGGACGGCCGTGCCGTCGGCGGAGTTCGCCCCGGCGACGTCCAGGCACTTACCGGCGAGGCCGGTGATGGTGCCGGTGGCCGCCTGCGCGGGGGACGCGGTGAGGAGGCCGGTCGCGAGGGAGAGAACGGCGAGGGAGACAACTGTGGAGAGAGATCTGGGCATGCTCGCAGGGGCCCTTCGTGGGGGGATGATCAACCGGGGCACCGTTCACCTTGTGAACGCTGGATGTGTCACATGGTGCGATGCTGAGGCGTGAACCTAAAGGTCTGGACCGCTTTCGTCAAGACATGAAGTAAGCTGTGAAGGAAGCGAGTTACGGCTTCCGGCCAGGCTTCGTCCGCCCGCGGGGGTTCGCACGCCCGCCGTTCGCCCCGCGTTGGCGCTCCCGCAATCCAGTGACCCTGCGTGCGCACGGAACAGCCACCGGGCCACCCTCGCCGCACGGCCCCAGGTGGTACCTGTCGCCTACTCGCGCTCCTGGCAGCCGTCGCGGCTGCGCCGCCGTTCCCGACCCGCTGTGCGGCTGTGCGCCACAAAGGGCACCCGCCAGGCGTTTGGCCTGGGCGGGCGCCCTTTTCTCTGTTCCTGCCTGCTCCTAGAAGAAGCCCAGCTTCTTCGGTGAATAGGACACGAGGAGGTTCTTCGTCTGCTGGTAGTGCTCCAGCATCATCTTGTGGTTCTCACGGCCGATACCGGACTGCTTGTAGCCGCCGAACGCCGCGTGCGCCGGATACGCGTGGTAGCAGTTGGTCCACACCCGGCCCGCCTGAATCGCTCGGCCCGCGCGGTACGCCGTGTTGATGTCCCGTGTCCACACGCCGGCCCCGAGCCCGTACAGCGTGTCGTTGGCGATCTTGATGGCGTCGTCGAAGTCCGCGAACGACGTGACCGACACGACCGGCCCGAAGATCTCCTCCTGGAAGATCCGCATCCGGTTGTCGCCCTGGAAGATCGTCGGCTGGACGTAGTAGCCGCCCGCCAACTCACCGTCGTACTCGATGCGGTGACCGCCCGTCAGGACCTTGGCGCCCTCCTGCTGGCCGATGTCCAGGTAGGAAAGGATCTTCTCCAGCTGGTCGTTGGAGGCCTGGGCGCCGATCATCGTGTCGGTGTCGAGCGGATGGCCGGGCTTGATCTGCTCGGTACGGGCGACCGCCGCGTCGAGGAACTCGCTGTAGTGGCCCTGCTGGACGAGCGCGCGGGACGGGCAGGTGCACACCTCGCCCTGGTTCAGCGCGAACATCGTGAAGCCTTCGAGCGCCTTGTCCCGGAAGTCGTCGTCCCGCGCCCATACGTCGTCGAAGAAGATGTTCGGCGACTTCCCGCCGAGTTCGAGCGTGACCGGCTTGATGTTCTCGGAGGCGTACTGCATGATCAGCCGCCCCGTCGTGGTCTCGCCCGTGAAGGCGACCTTCGCCACGCGCGCGCTGGACGCCAGAGGCTTGCCCGCCTCGACCCCGAACCCGTTGACGATGTTCACCACGCCCGGCGGCAGCAGATCCGAGACCAGGCTCATCCAGTAGTGGATCGATGCCGGGGTCTGCTCGGCGGGCTTGATGACGACCGCGTTGCCCGCGGCGAGTGCCGGGGCCAGCTTCCACACCGCCATCAGGATCGGGAAGTTCCACGGGATGATCTGCGCCACGACCCCCAGCGGCTCGTGGAAGTGGTACGCCACGGTGTCGTCGTCGACCTCGCCGAGCGAGCCCTCCTGGGCGCGGATCGCCCCCGCGAAGTAGCGGAAGTGGTCGATGGCGAGAGGGATGTCGGCGGCCAGCGTCTCGCGGATCGGCTTGCCGTTCTCCCAGCTCTCCGCGACCGCGAGCTTCTCCAGGTTCGCCTCCATCCGGTCGGCGACCTTGAGGAGTATGTCGGCGCGCGCGGTCACCGACGTACGGCCCCAGGCGGGCGCGGCCGCGTGCGCCGCGTCGAGCGCGCGGTCCACGTCCTCCGCCGTGCCCCGCGCGATCTCCGTGAACGGCTGCCCGTTCACCGGACTCGGGTTCTCGAAGTACTGCCCGCGGGCCGGCGGCATGTACTCGCCGCCGATGAAGTGGTCGTACCGCGCCTGGTAGGAGACGATCGCGCCCTCGGTGCCGGGCGCCGCGTAACGGGTCATGTGCTCTGCCTCCCGTGGAAGGACCGCCCGCCGTTGGACGGCTCTCGGCGCGAGGGTAGGTGCGGAGAGGTTGCAGGTACGTTGCGCCGCCGCCGGCCTGGCGTCGGGGTTGTGGGTCGTCGTGGGTTGTGTTGCGGTTTGTGGATTGAGGCTCGTGGGCCAAGGCTTGCGGGGTGCGGGGTGCGGGGTGCGGGGTGCGGGGTCCGGCCCGGGGTCCGGCGTCCGTGGTGCGGTGCGGGCGTCGGTGTGGGGCGTGGGCGTGTGGATATGAGGTTGGGGCCAGGCCGGAGAGCGCCCCGTTGTTGCCGTCGGCGTGAGCGCGCCTCGTGGCCGTCGGCGTGGTCGGACTCAGCGCGGAGCGCGCGGAGTCCGACCACGGTTCGCGGACTGCTCGGCCTCCAACTCCTCCAAGCGTGCCCGTACCGGAGGCGTCGGACGTATCGCCGCCAGCGCCCGCCACGCGTCGAGGTCGTCCTCGCCCCACGGCGCGTGCGCCCAGTCCGCCAGCAGATCCGGGTCGCGGCCGGAGACGAGCGCCGCGCGCAGTCCGTCGGCGAGCCGACGGCGCAGCCGCACCACCGCCGGAGCCTGTGAACCGGGCAGCAAGGGCCCGATATACGCCGCCACCGCCGCCGTGACCGCACCGACGCCGAGCTTGCGCTCCACCACCTCGACGTCGGACTCGACCGGAACCGTGAGCCGATACGGCCGCGAACCGAGCACACCCGCCCCGAGGAGGCGGCGCAGGCGGGCCAGCTCCGCGCGCAACGTCACCGGCGTCACCGACTCGTCCTCGTACAGCGCGCACAGCAACTCGTCGCCGGTCAGCCCCTCGGGGTGCCGGGACAGCAGCACCAGGATCTCGCTGTGCCTGCGGCTCAGGCGCACCTTGCTGCCGCCCGCGACGAGCAGCGCCTCGTCCCGGCCCAGAGCGGTCAGTTCGAGCACGTCGGTCGTGGTCGGGGCGGGGGTGAGCAGCGCCAGCTGGGACTCCGCGGCACGGGCCACGGCCTGCACGAAACCCAGACTGTGCGGATGCGCCAGCCCGTCCCCGCCGGTGATGTCCACCGCTCCGAGCAGCCGTCCGGTACGCGGATCGTGCACCGGAGCCGCCGCGCACGTCCACGGCTGGACGCGCCGGATGAAGTGCTCCGCCGCGAACACCTGCACCGGCCGGTCCAGCGCGACCGCCGTACCCGGAGCGTTCGTGCCCACCGCCGACTCCGCCCACCGCGCACCCGGCACGAAGTTCATCCCGTCGGCCTTCTGCCGTGTCCGGGGATGGCCCTCGACCCACAGGAGCCTGCCCTGCGCGTCGCACACCGCGAGGAGATGTTCGCCGTCCGCAGCGAATGTCCCCATGAGTTCACGGAACAGTGGCATGACCCGCGCCAGTGGGTGCTCCGCCCGATACGACCCGAGGTCCCCGTCGGTGAGCTCCACACACGCGGAGCCGTCCGGCCCCACCCCCGCCCGTGCTGAACGCCGCCACGAATCGGCCACCACGGACCGTACCGGCCGCGGGACCGTGCCCGCCTCCGTGAACGTCTCGTGGGCGCGGCGCAGAACGCGCACCCGTTCGACGGGGTCGGCACCCGGTTCCAGGGCCACCCATGGATCGGTCAAATCGGCCTCCCCGGAAGGCTGTGCGGCTGGGGACATCGTCACTCCGGTGGCGGATGCGGACAAGTACCGCGGCCACACCGAGTCCCGCCCCCACCACAAGCCGTGGTGGCTACCGATGCTCCCCTTTTTCGACCCCCCTTCGGCTCTGTTTCGGCTTTCCTTCGAGTTTCTTCCGACGGACCGCTGGTCAGGCGAAGTTGACCAGTCTGATGTAGCGCGTCCAGTCCCAGTGCGGGCCGGGATCGGTGTGGTCGCTGCCCGGCACCTCGTAGTGAGCGAGGATGTGCGAACGGTCCTTGGGGATCCGGTACTTGGTGCAGATCGCCGCGGTGAGCTTCGCCGACTCCTCGTACATTGCATTGGTGAAGTACGCGGGCTTGTCCACCCAGCCCTCGTGCTCGATGCCGATGCTGCGGGTGTTGTAGTCCCAGTTGCCCGCGTGCCAGGCGATGTCTCGCTCGCGCACCATCTGTGCGACGTGACCGTCGGCCGACCGGACGACGTAGTGCGCTGACACCTTCTTCTTCGGGTTCTGGAAGATGGCCAAGGTGTCCGAGTAGGTCGCCTGCGTCACGTGGATGATCACGAAGTCGACCGGATGGCTCGTCGGGCGGTTGGCGACCGTGTAGTTGGACGTGCTCGCAGGCGACCACTCGGACGGCGGGTAGTCGATCCCCTGAGGCTTCGCGCCCGCCCGGGTGGTGGGCAGTAACGCCGTGGAGAGCGTGGCGAGGGCCGCACTCTGCAGCAGGCGCCGGCGGCTTGGAAGTGACGTGGGCAGGAACTTGGCTCGGTCCATGGGAGAGCCTCTCGGTGTGGAGGGTTGGCGGTGGCGGTAGGGCGATTCAACGTCCCAGCGCGGCGGCCGTTTCGCGTAGCTGGGCGTGCAGTCCCCGGTAGGTCTCCCGCTCGGGCAGCCATTCCTTGCGGAGCTTGGCGACGCACGTGTAGTTGGTGTCGCAGACATTGGCCAGCGGTGACTCGACGGTCTGGGTCGCGAACTGGTAGGCATCCAGCTGGCTGAACCCGTAGTCCCGCACCAGCCACTGCACCAGGTCGAGCTGCGATATCCGGAACGCGTCCTCCAACGGGCGCGCCGAACCGGTCGAGATGATGTGGGTGTCGGACTCGATGCGGGGCCACGGGGTGGCGACCCCCTTGAGCAACTCGACGATCACCACGGTGTTCATCGCACACTCGACGGCGACTCCACAGGTCTCGCCCTCACCCTGCCGCGCGTGCCCGTCACCGAGGCTCAGCAGAGCCCCTTCGACGTTCACCCCGAGATAGCAGGTGACACCGGCCCGCATCTCCGGTGTGTCCATGTTCCCGCCGTGCGCGTCCGGGACGAGAGCCGAGCGCACCTCCAGGTTGGCGGGCGCCACACCGACGGTGCCGTGCATCGGGTCCATGGGCAGCTCGATCCGGATATCGCTGTCGCGAGCGCTGAACAGCGCGGTGCGGCGCGCCCGGTCGAGCTGCCAGATCCACACGGTCTCCGGCAGGGGAGGCTGCAGCGTGGCCGTGGTGTGCGTGGACGTGAGCGCCCCGAACAGCGGCACCGTCGTCGACGCGGCCCAGTCCCGCGCCGGCTCGATCGACACGAAGTGCACGGCGACCGTGTCACCCGGCTCCGCGCCCTCCACATGGAACGGCCCCGTCTGCGGATTGAGGAACGGGAACTCGCACACCTCGGACACCAGGTCCTTCTCCGACCGCACCCGCCCGGCGAAGCAGTCCTCCGTATAGAGGTCGAGGACCGTGCCCGGCGCGATGCGCGCCACCGGCGGCGCACCGCCGAACGTCCAGGCGTACTCGCCGGGTTCGGGGCGTACGGTCAGGATTCGAGGGTCGCTCATGGTGCACAGCTCCGTTCTGCCGAAGGGTGGCGGACGACGTCGCAGCGGCACCACGAGCACCACCACTGCGGCCATCATCCAGGCAGCGACCACCGAATCCACGTACGACACCGGCGCCGCCAGCCCGGACACGCCTCCGTCCGGTTCGTCCGACGGTGGCGTCTCGCGTGAATCACGGTACGGCTCTCGTCGGTTGGGGAGGAAGAACGCTCTCAGGCCCGTGGACAACGCTGTGACTGTGGATAACTTCGCCACCCACAAGGGTGATTGAGGCGCCGGGACGCAACGAGGAGAGCGCAGCGAAGAGAGCGCTGTGACGGGCCTGAAGACCAGGCCGAGATCATCCTCCCGAGCCCGAGCCCGAGCCCGGGGCGTCCAGGGGGCCAGGGGTCCAGGGGGCCCAGGGGTCCCAAGAAGCCAAGGAGATCCAGGACGTCTTCGGCAGCGCCCTACGCCCCGCCGCCCCCCACCGCCGCCGGATCGTCCATCACGGCCCGCACGACCGAGTGCGCGGCACCCAGCAGCGGGCCCTCGGGACCGAGCCGGGAGACGGACACCGCGCAGGCGGGACCGGCAGTCCTGCGGGCCAACTCCCGCTCCAGCGACGGCAGCAGCCAGGGCGCGAGCCCGGACAGCGCCCCGCCCAGGACGACGGCTTCGGGGTCGAGCAGATTGACGGCGCCGGTCAGCGCGATGCCCAGCGCGGTCCCGGCGTCACGCAGGGCCCGGCGCACGTTCTTGTCGCCCTGTGCCGCACGTTCGGCCAGCAGGCCGACGCGGTCCTCGCCCGGTTCCAGGCCGGCCGCGCGCAGGACGGCCTCCTCGCCGGCGTACTGCTCCAGACAGCCGCGCCCGCCGCACGCACACGCAGGCCCCTCGGGACGCACCGGGACATGTCCCAACTCGCCCGCGAAGCCATGCGTTCCACGCAGCAGCCGCCCGTCCACGACCACCGCCCCGCCGATGCCGATCTCGGCGGAGACGTGCACGAAGTCGCGCGGCGCGGTCTCGTTGAGCCAGAGTTCGGCAAGCCCGCCGAAGTTCGCCTCGTTGTCGACGGTCAGCGGGACCTCGTCCGGCAGCAGAGCGCCGAGGTCCGTGTCGTGCCAGTCGAGGTTGGGGGCGCGCACCACGGTCCGGGCGTCGCGCGCCACCAGGCCGGGCACGGCGACGGCGAGTCCCGCGGGCCGCAGGCCTTCCTTGGCCGCTTCGGCGACGACCTGCCGTATGAGCCGGGTCAGTTCCCGCAGCACCGGTTCGGGCGACCGGCCGCGGTTGGTGCCGTGCCGCACCGCCCGGGCTCGTACTTCACCGCGCAGATCGACCGCGCACACGGCGAGATGGTCGACGCCCACCTCCGCACCGATGCCCGCCGGACCGCGCCCGCTGAGGGCGAGCGCCGAGCCGGGCCGCCCCACCCGCCCGGGCCGCTCGGGACCCAGCTCCTCAAGGAGCCCCGAGCGGATCAGCTCGTCCACGAGCGTGGAGACAGCCGCGCGAGTGAGTCCGATGCGTGACGCGACGGCGGCACGGGACAGCGGTCCCTCGGCGTTCACGGTGTGCAACACCCGGGAGAGGTTGCGGCGCCGCATGCCCTGTTGGGTATCGGGCAGCCGACGGCCGGGACTGCTGGGATGGGCCTCGTGCAGCGGTGCGGTCATGCCTCCGTCAGTCCTCGTCCAGTCCTCGTCCGGCCGGTCGCCTCAGGGCTGTGCTGGCCGTGCGTGCCGATCTGTCCGTGTGTGCGACGCCGCCGGGAAGGGGGCCGCCGGTGCTGATCGGCCCCGCCTCCTCGGGCGTGGGCATCAGCGCTGCTCAGCCTCCCGCTCCAGTAGCGGGGCCGCGTCGGAGAGTACCCCGGCGATCCGCGCCAGCGCCGCCTCGTCGCGCTCCACGGCGTCCAGCACCGGCCCGCGGGCCGTGTCCCAGCGCCGGGCCACCGCCGCCGGATCCTCGCCGGTCAGCACGCCCGCGGCCTGTGCGGCGGCACCGAGCGCCACCAGCTCCTTGGCTTCGGGCACCTGGACCGGCCGCCCGGACAGCCGTCGTACGGTCTCCTGCCAGGCCGTGCCCCGCGCGCCTCCGCCGATGAGCAGCAGCGGAGCCGAACGGTCCGCGTCCTCGTCGAGCACCAGGTCGAGCGCGCCGAGCAGCGAGTGGACCGCCCCGTCGTATGCGGCCTGGAGCAGCTGTCCGCGCGTCGTGTCGTGTCGCAGCCCGTGCAGCAGCCCCGAGGCGTGCGGCAGGTCGGGAGTGCGCTCGCCGTCCAGGTAGGGGAGCAGCGTCACGCTCGTGCCGGGCTCGACGGCTTCACGGTCGATGCCCAGCAGAGCGGCTACGCGGTCCACGGCGAGCGTGCAGTTGAGGGTGCAGGCCAGCGGCAGCCAGTCGCCGCGCGCGTCGGCGAAGCCCGCCACGGTTCCGGTCGGGTCGGCGGGGCGGCGCGTGGAGACCGCGTACACGGTGCCGGACGTGCCGAGGCTGAGCACCGCAGTACCCGGACGCAGCCCCAGTCCGAGCGCCGCGGCGGCGTTGTCACCGGTGCCGGGCGCGACCAGCGTGCCCTTGGAGAAGGGCAGGTCGCCGCTGTCGCGCACGGTTCCAGCGACCTCACCGGGCCGGACCACCCGCGGCAGCAGGGCCGGGTCGAGCCCCACATGGCGGAGGACCTCCTCGTCGTACGCCTCCGTACCGGACGCCCACCAGCCCGTACCGGAGGCATCACCGCGGTCGGTCGTGCCCAGCCCCGTGAGGCGCTCGGTGAGGTAGTCGTGAGGGAGTCGTACGGCCGCGGTCGCCCGGACGGAGTCGGGCTCGTGCTCGGCGAGCCACGCCCACTTGGTGACCGTGAAGGACGGGCCCGGCACACTGCCGGTGCGCTCGGCCCAGGCCTTCGGGCCGCCCAGCTCCTCCACGAGACGACGGGCCTGCGGAGCCGAGCGCACGTCGTTCCACAGCAGGGCCGGACGCACCGGGTCGCCCTGGGCGTCGAGCGTGACGAGCCCGTGCTGCTGGCCGCCCACGGACACCGCCGCGGCCTCGCGTGCCGCGTCCCCGCACTGGTGCAGCGCCTCGCACAGCGCGTCCCACCACTGCCGCGGATCGCTCTCGCGACCCGCTCCGGAGGAGACGGTGTGCGGCGCCTGGCCGCTCGCCACGACCTCGCCGGTGGCCGCGTCCACGACCAGGGCCTTGGTGGACTGCGTGGACGTGTCCACGCCGACGACGAGCGGACCCTCGGCTGCTGACATCGGGCTCTCCCTCTTCCGCGGCTCCGCGGGATCTGACCTGGTGTTTTCGGAGTGGATCCGGGCCCACGCGGCGCGCATTCCACTCCTCGTCCCCGTTCGAGGACATCTTGTCTCTTCCCAGAGATGCCTCCGCATACTAATTTGTTAAGTGCCATGACGAAATAGTCGGAGCAAGCAAGGAGCCGCGGCATGAACTACCAGCCCACCCCCGAGGACAGGTTCACCTTCGGCTTGTGGACCGTCGGCTGGCAGGGAAGGGACCCGTTCGGTGACGCCACCCGGGCCGCCCTGGACCCGGTCGAGTCGGTGCAGCGCCTGGCGGAGCTCGGCGCCTACGGAGTGACGTTCCACGACGACGACCTGATCCCCTTCGGGTCCTCGGACACCGAGCGCGAGTCGCACATCAAGCGCTTCCGGCAGGCTCTCGACACGACCGGTATGACCGTGCCGATGGCCACCACGAACCTCTTCACGCACCCCGTCTTCAAGGACGGTGCCTTCACCGCCAACGACCGGGACGTACGCCGGTACGCGCTGCGCAAGACGATCCGCAACATCGACCTGGCCGTGGAGCTGGGCGCGCAGATCTACGTTGCCTGGGGCGGCCGTGAGGGGGCCGAGTCCGGCGCTGCCAAGGACGTACGGGTGGCGCTCGACCGTATGAAGGAGGCCTTCGACCTCCTCGGCGAGTACGTGACCTCCCAGGGCTACGACCTGCGCTTCGCGATCGAGCCGAAGCCGAACGAGCCCCGTGGCGACATCCTCCTGCCGACGGTCGGTCACGCCCTGGCGTTCATCGAGCGCCTGGAGCGGCCCGAGATGTACGGCGTCAACCCGGAGGTGGGCCACGAGCAGATGGCCGGGCTGAACTTCCCGCACGGCATCGCCCAGGCCCTGTGGGCGGGCAAGCTCTTCCACATCGACCTCAACGGCCAGTCCGGCATCAAGTACGACCAGGACCTGCGCTTCGGAGCGGGCGATCTGCGGTCCGCGTTCTGGCTCGTCGACCTCCTGGAGACGGCCGGTTACGCCGGTCCGAGGCACTTCGACTTCAAGCCGCCGAGGACCGAGGACTACGACGGCGTGTGGGCGTCGGCCGCCGGCTGCATGCGCAACTACCTGATCCTGCGCGACCGGACGGCCGCCTTCCGGGCCGACCCCGAGGTCCAGGAGGCCCTGCGTGCCTCGCGTCTGGACGAACTGGCGCAGCCCACCGCCTCGGACGGTCTCCAGGCGCTGCTCGCGGACCGTGCGGCCTTCGAGGACTTCGACGCCGAGACGGCCGCCGCGCGCGGGATGGCGTTCGAGCACCTGGACCAGCTGGCCATGGACCACCTGCTGGGCGTCCGCGGCTGATTCCGTACGGCTTCTGTTCGGCTTCCGTTCGGATTTCGTTCGGTCCCGACTGATTACGGCCGATTTCGACCGGTCGTAACCAGTCGGTGCACGGCCCGGCAACTCCTGCGCGGAATCCTCCGGAATCATGCGATCCACGCGATGAGTCCGTATCAAGTTCCGCGCAGGGGTCGCATCGTGACCGGTTCGAGGCGACTCTTGACGGTATGGCCACGCCGCCCTTACCGCCCCAGCCTCCTCGGCCGCCGGACAACACGCCTCCTCCGGGCGGCGGTGGATTCGGCCCGCTGCCCGAAGGCTTCGGACCTCCTCCGGCGGGCTACGGCCCTCCTCCTGGAGGCAACGGTCCGCCGTGGCAAGGCGGCGGAGGAGGCTGGCAGCCACCACCGCCACCACCGTCGCCGCCTCCCGGGCGACCGGGCGGTCCTGGACGGCGCCGCCGGGTGCTGTTCATCGTGCTGGCCGTGATCGTGACCCTCGGCGCCGGCTCCGCGGTAGCCATGGTGGCCACCAGCGGTGACGGTTCGTCCGACAAGAAGTCGCCGTCGGAGAGCGACTCCACCACAGGGGGACTGCCGACGCCTTCGCTGAGCATCCCTTCGGAGCTGCCCAGCGAACTGCCCTCCCTGCCCACCGAGGTGCCGTCCGGTCTGCCCAGCGGCGTCCCGACCGACCTGGACTCGCTGCTCCCGTCCCTCGCGGGCGACGACGTGCCGTACTACATGCTGCAAACCGGTGACTGCTTCAACATCGACGACACCAAACCCGGCCAGGCCGCGAAGCGTTCGTGCCGCGCGGCACACGACGCCGAGGTCGTGAAGGTGGCCGAACTGGAGGGCACCTACACGACCGATGCCGCCCTCAAGAAGGCGGCATCGGCACTCTGCGCGAAACCCCTGGACACCAAGGCGGCCAAGCAGCCCGCAGGCACCGTGCGGGGCACTCTGGTGCAGTATCCCGACCCCACGGGGTTCAAGCTCGGCATAGACAAGGTCGCCTGCAGCCTGGCCGCGGACGTCGGTGCCGGAAAACGCAAGCTCACCAAACCGCTGACGTGAGGCACGCACGCGTGGAGGGGTGAAAACGCCGAGCGGGCGCGGGAATTCAGATCCCGCGCGGCAGCCGTACGTATGTCACGGTGGTCTCGATGCCGCTGTCCACCAGCCGTCCCTGGGCGTCGAAAGCCTCCGGCCCGTCCGTCATCCCGAAGTCGTTGTCGTTGATGAGCGCGAGAGTGTCGTGATCCACGCGCGCGACGCCCTCGATCTTCCCGGGCACCCCCTTCACCGCGCCGAGGTCGACGACCAGACGCTTGCGCAGCACCGGAACGCCGGAGGCCGCGGGGTCGTCGAGCTGCTCCAGGGAGGGCGACGTCGTGTCGTCGTCCCACTTGTCCCCGAGGATGTCCGCACCGCGGGTCAGCTTCACGACCTGCAACCGGGCGGCCTTGTCGGTGCGTTCCTCGACGAGCAGCCGGTCGCGGCCGACGGCCACCACGGAGGAGATCTTCAGCTCGGAGGTGTCGTCCTCGCTCGGGTCGACCACGTTCACCGGGTCGAACCGGTACGCGTACTCGGCGGTGACCGCCCGCTTCTTCGTCGAGAAGCGCAGCAGGCGTGTCGTCAGCGACGCCTCGCCCGCATCCGTGTCCGGCAGGGACAGCGGGCTCTGCACGGCCATCACCAGATCCCCGCCCGGAAGTTGGGCCAGCCCTTCGAAGCCACGGTTGATCTTCCGGTGCAGCAGGACGGCGGGCAGCGCCTCGACCACCCGGTAGTCCGCACCGGTCAGGCCCAGCCCCTTGGGCACGTACCGGGTGAGTATCTTCCCGCGCGCGGAGACGTGGATCAGCGAGGGCGCGTACTCGTCCACGAGCCAGAAACTGCGGTCCTCGGCCCGCACGATCCCCTCGGTGTCCAGCCCGTTCGGGTTGTACGAGAGCGGTGTCTTCGCGTCGTACGAGTACGGCGCCTCGTCGCGCCCCTTCTGGTTGGACAGGCCCGTGACGGGCTTCCCCGAGGAGGTGGTGATCGGGATCGCGTCCAGCACCTTCACGGTGCTTCCGGACACCCGGATCTTTACGATCGCCGGATCGAAGCCGGGCACGGCGAAGGTGCGGCGCTTCTCGCCGGCCACCTTGATCTGGCCGTTGGGGCCGCGGTCGGTGACCGTCCAGAACTCGCCCTTGCGGCCCGCGGGATAGATGTCGCTTCCGATGCCGCCGAGATCCACGCCCCGGTCGTCGCCCACAGTGCCGGGCAGCAGCGCGTTGCTGAACGTGCCGAGCGGAATGTCGCCGAGCGTCGCGGAACCCGTGACACGCGCCTCCTTGGAGGGCGCCCCGACCGCGGTACCCGCCACCGCGAGAGCGGCCACCAGGGCGAGCGGCACGCCCGCGGCTACGGAACGGTGGACGCTGCGCCGGCCTGCGGCGTACGGGGACATGGGGCCTCCTGAGGCACGAATTCGGTGACAGCGGCCAGAGTTCGCCCCCTCCCCGAACGCCGCACGGCCGGAGAGTGAACACCGGGCGTCCACCACTCATCCGGTGGGCGGTGCCGGTCCCGGTGCTCTGCTCGCTCCAAGTGCCTTGCGTGCCCTGCATGTTCCTGCGCGCCCTGCGTGCCCGTCAGACAGGCGTCACTCCTGCCCCTCCGCCAGAGCGAGCGCGGTCGCCGGATCCTGGGACGCGGGACCCGCGGGCGCCCAGCGTCCCCGTTCCTTGCGGTAGGGCCACCAACGGCCGTCCGCCCCCAGACGCAACTGTGTCCGACCGTCGGCCACGGTCCAGCGATTGCGGGACGCACGCAGGGCAGGCCGCTGGTCCTCCTCCCAGGCCGACTCCAGGGCGGCACGCGCGCGTGCGAGGGTCTCCGCCTGCACCGGCCGGTCGGCCTCCAGCACGTCGAGCGCGGCCGTGCCCCCGTGTTCCCAGGCGCGGACGGCCAGGGCCAGCCCCTCGCGGTCCCGGCCCGACCCCTCCGCGAGCCGACCGGCCACCGAAGTGTCGGGAATCCCCGAGGCCAGCCGCACCGCGTCCTGCGTGAGCGTCAACTCGGCCGCTATGGAGCGTTGTTCGTGGCCCGCCCTGAGCGCCTCGGTGAGCAGTCGGTGCGCCTCGCGGGCGGCCTGCGTCGCCAGGAACTCCAGCGCGGCCGGATCGACCCCGGGCGCCGGATCGGTCTCCGTGTCCAGCGAGGGCGGCAGCCCCGGCTCAGCGGGCACGGGAGGCGCGTCGGGCAGCGGGGGCAGGATCTCCCCGTCCGCGTACGCCTCGGCGGCGTCCACGCCCTCGTACGCCCGCTCCTGCCCGGGCGCCTCGGTCCCGGCCCGGGGGACGCTGCGCACCTGCAACTCGTCCAGCAGCTCGCGCTCACCGCGACCGCGCATGAGAAGCAGCACGAACGGGTCCTGATCCAGCAGCCGCGCCACCTGGTAGCACAGCGCCGCCGTGTGACCGCAGTGGTCCCACGCGTCGCAGTCGCACTCCGCCTCCAGATCGCCCAGACCCGGCAGGAGTTCGACACCGGCGGCCGCCGCGTCCTCGACGAGATGCGTCGGCATCTCGCGGTCCAGCAGCGCCGCGATGTGCCCGGCCCGCTCGACGGCCATGCCCAGGAAGCGGTCCCACTGTTCCTCCGACAGCTCCTGCAACAGGACGTCGGCGCGGTGCGAGGTGCGGTCGGGGTCCTGGACCACCGCTGTGATGCGCCCCGGACGGACCGACACGGCTCCCACGGCTCCCGCCCGGGCCAGCCTGCGGCCCGTCTTCACCTGCTGGTTGTCCAGCGCAGCGTCCTCCAGGGCCTTCAGCCAGGCCTGCCCCCACCAGGTCAGCGCGAAGCCCCTCCCGTGGGCGGGCGGCAGAGCGGCGAAGGTGCGCTCCGGGGTGTTGTCGTAAGGGTCACTCATCGGGTGCCTCCTCGCAGTTCCACCAGGTCGGCCAGTTCGCTGTCGGTCAGCTCGGTGAGGGCCGACTCGCCGGACCCGAGCACCGAGTCCGCCAACTCCCGCTTGCGCACCAGCATGTCCGCGATGCGGTCCTCGATCGTCCCCTCGGCGATCAGCCGGTGCACCTGCACCGGCCGGGTCTGTCCGATGCGGTACGCCCGGTCGGTGGCCTGGGCCTCGACGGCCGGGTTCCACCAGCGGTCGTAGTGCACGACATGCTCCGCCCGTGTCAGGTTCAGACCCGTGCCCGCCGCCTTCAACGACAACAGGAAGACGGGCACTTCGCCGTCCTGGAAGCGCTCCACCATGGCCTCGCGCTCGGGCACCGGAGTCCCCCCGTGCAGGAACTGCGAGGCGACGCCGCGTGCACTCAGGTGCCGTTCGATGAGGCGCGCCATCTGCACGTACTGAGTGAAGACCAGAACGCATGCTCCCTCGGAGAGGATCGTGTCGAGCAACTCGTCCAGCAGTTCCAGCTTTCCGGAGCGCCCGGGGATCTTGGGCCTGTCCTCCTTGAGGAACTGCGCCGGGTGGTTGCAGATCTGCTTCAGCCCGGTCAGCAGCTTCACGATCAGTCCGCGCCGTGCCATGTTGTCGGCGCCCGAGATCTCGGCGAGGGTCTCGCGGACCACCGCCTCGTACAGACCCGCCTGCTCCTTGGTGAGCGACACGGCACGGTCGGTCTCGGTCTTCGGCGGCAGCTCGGGTGCGATGCCCGGGTCGGACTTTCGGCGGCGCAGCAGGAACGGCCGCACGAGCTGGGCGAGCCGGTCCGCCGCCCCCGGATCCTGCCCGCCCTCGACCGCCTTGGCGTACCGGTTGCGGAACGTGCCGAGCCTGCCCAGCAGGCCCGGTGTCGTCCAGTCGAGAATCGCCCACAACTCGGAGAGGTTGTTCTCCACCGGAGTGCCGGTGAGCGCCACGCGCGCGTGGGCCCCGATCGTCCGTAGCTGCTTGGCCGTGTCCGAGTACGGGTTCTTCACGTGCTGTGCCTCGTCGGCGACGACCATGCCCCAGGACGCCTCGGCCAGCCGTGGCGCGTCGAGCCGCATCGTGCCGTACGTGGTGAGTACGAACTCGCCGTCGGCCACCCCTTCGAGGCTCCGCCGCGCGCCGTGGAAACGGCGCACAAGGGTGCCCGGGGCGAACCGCTCGATCTCGCGCTGCCAGTTGCCCATCAGGGACGTCGGACAGACCACGAGCGTGGGTCCTGCGGCGGACTCGTCGGTCTGCCGGTGCAGATGGAGCGCGATCAGCGTGATCGTCTTGCCCAGGCCCATGTCGTCCGCGAGACAGCCGCCAAGACCCAACGAGGTCATACGGGCCAGCCAGTTGAGCCCGCGCAGCTGGTAGTCGCGCAGGGTCGCGTCCAGCGCGGCGGGCTGCCCGACGGGCTCCTGCCCCTCCGGGTCCGACAGGCGGTCCCGCAGCGTCGTCAGCCACCCCGTGGGCCGTACGTCGATCCTCTGGCCGTCGACCTCCGTGGAGCCCGTCAGGACGGCGCTCAGCGCGTCGATGGGCGTCAGCTTGTGATCCTGCTGGGTGCGGGCTCGATGAACCTCCTGGGGGTCGACGAGCACCCACTGGTCACGCAGCCGCACCATGGGGCGGTTCGCCTCGGCGAGTCGGTCCAGCTCCTGACGCGTCAGTTGCTGGTCGCCCAGGGCGAACCGCCAGTCGAAGGCCAGTAGCGCGTCGGCCGACAGGAACGACGGCGTGTCCGACGACAGGCCGTCGGGGTCCCGCTCGTCGTCCGGTGGACCGATGACCGCGCGGGCCGTCAGTTTGTGGGCCAGCTCCTTGGGCCAGTGCACTTCCACACCGGCGGCCGCGAGCGATCGGGCGCCCTCGCCGAGGAGCTCAGTGACCTCCTCGTCGGCGAGTTCGATCGAGTCGGGCACGGTCGCCGACAGCAGCGGAGTGAGTGGGGCCCAGGCCCGTGCGGCGCGACGCAACGCGAGCAGGGCGTCCATCCGCGCGCGCGGACCGAAGGCCGGGTTCGTGCCGCCCCAGACCTCGGCCGCGTCCGCCAGCAGGGCCGGATCGCTGACGCTGTGCAACTGCGGCACCGCACGGAACGGCAGCCGGGTCTCGTCCGACACGGCCGACGCGAGGCCCGGCACCTCGACGCGCAGCGAGATCCGTACGCCGGCGTCGTGCCCCGCGGCCACGTCGGCGGCCCACGCGCGTTGCTGGGGCACATGCTGCGGCTCGGGAGCGGCGAAGGCGGGGCCGCCCGCCGCGAGTGTCGCGGCGGGGGAGCGGGGCAGTGTGTCGGCGACCGCGTCGAGGAAGGCACGCAGCAGCCACTCGGGATCGGGGAGCCGCAGCGGCTCCGCCTCGTCGACGGGCACCGCGTGTGCGTGCGGCGGCATGGCGGCGGCCAGTTCGCGGATTCTTCCCAGGTCAGCCGCCCCCAGGGGCCCGGCACGCCACGCGTCGTGGTCGCCGGCGCTCAGACCGGGCAGCAGCAGCCCCCGTGCGGCGAGTTGGAGCGCGAGCACGGCCGCGGCACCCCAGAAGGCGGTCGCCCTGTGGGCGTGCGCGACGGCACGCGCGCGCGTGAGCACCGGCAGAGCCGCTCGCACCGGGAGCACGACGGCCGGCACGGTCACCAGCTCGACACCGTCCTCGCCGGGCAGGGCGACCGTCAGTTCCTCGACAGCACCGGAGTCGACCGCGGGAGGGTCTTCACCGTCGGGCATCCAGAAGGCGACGGTGCCGGTACGGGCCGGATCGGCAGGCATGAACACGGCACAGCAGCGGGCCAGTTCTGAGATCTCGGAGGGAGTTGCGGCAGGAATCCTCTGCACAGCTATGACGCGTTCCTCAAATTTGACTACCTGGGGTCAGGGTCGCCGAGGATACAGCACGAGTGACTCTCGGTGGCCATCGATCGGTGTGACGCGGGCCACTCTCTCCGGAGGGTGTTGCCAGGTCCACCGGGCGGCCGAGGTTGTCCCCCGCCCGGACACGGGTGGTGGCGCCATGGTCGCCCAGGGTCGCCGATCCGTACGTTTCTTGAGGTCGGCGTTCCCTGCGGCCGGTCCGCAGCAGCCCGCTCATTCCAGCCTGCTCCTCCAGCCTCCAGAACCGGAGTCCCGCCATGCCCGAAAACGTCTCAGCCGTCGTGGAACGCCCTCCCAGGGTCTCCGCCGGAAGCGAGTTCACACCGCTCCTGCGCACCGTCAAGGGCCAGGGTCTCCTCGACCGCAGGCGGGGCTGGTACGCGCTGGCCATCGCCGGCAACGCGCTGGTCCTGGCCGGAATCGTCGCGGGCGTCGTCCTGATCGGCCACTCCTGGTGGGTGCTGCTCCTGGCCCCGCTGCTCGCCGTGATGTCCGCCCGCACGGCCTTCATAGGCCACGACGCGGGGCACTCCCAGATCGCGGGCAACCGCTCGGCGAACCGTCTCATCGGGCTCGTCCACAGCAATCTGCTCCTCGGGATGAGTTACGGCTGGTGGAACGACAAGCACAACCGCCACCACGCCAACCCGAATCACATCCACAAGGATCCCGACGTCGTGGCCGACGTCCTGGTCTTCACCAGCGGACAGGCCGTGGACCGCAGCGGCTTCCGGCGCTGGCTCACCCGCAACCAGGCCTGGCTCTTCTTCCCGCTCACCCTCCTCGAAGGCATCGCCCTGAAGATCCACGGCTTCCAGGACCTGCGTCGACAGCCTCCGCGGGAACGCGTCGTCGAGGGCTTCCTGCTCGTGGCGCACGTCGCTGGGTACGTGACACTGCTGCTCGGCTCGATGCCCCTCGGTACGGCCCTCGCCTTCGCCGCGCTCCATCAGGCGCTCTTCGGGCTGCACCTGGGCCTGGCCTTCGCGCCCAACCACAAGGGCATGGAGATGCCCGACCCCGATGGCGAGGGATGGGGGCATCTGCGTCGCCAGGTGCTCACGTCGCGCAACATCCGAGGAGGTGCCGCGACGGACTGGTTCCTGGGCGGCCTCAACTACCAGATCGAGCACCACCTGTTCCCGAGCATGCCCCGCCCTCATCTGAAGCTCGTCCGGCCCCTGGTGCGCGCACACTGCCGAGAGTTGGGTATCCCTTACGCGGAGACGGGACTCGTGGACTCCTATCGGCAGGCCCTGCGCCACATGTACGAGGTCGGGGAACCGCTCAGGGTCGAGTAGGGGACGCGACTCAGGGTTGTATCAGGGTCGCGGCCTGGAACTGCTGGGAACACGGACCCGTTCTCAAGACAGAGAGCGGCAGTGGCCGCGAAGGAGGCTACGCACATGTCGAAGAACGCGAAGATCGCCGCAGGGGGTGTGGCGGTCGGGCTTCTCCTGCTCATCTGGCTGCCCTGGTGGGCTGCCCTCCTGATCGTCCTGGGAGTTCCGACGGCAGCGTATCTGACGCTGGACCCCTCGCAGCGGCGCAGGTTGCGCCGTGTGTCCCGCAAGGAGCTGGGCCGCTGAGGCGGGGCCGATCCGGTCGATTCCCTTCCAGAGCGCAGGAGTCGACCATGCCGCCGCCCACGGGCCTGCCGACGGTACGGCCCGGGGGCGGCTGCGCGCCCCGCTGTCCATGCGTCGTGACTGCGTCCGTACCCACGTCGTGAGTGCGTCCGTACCCACGTCCTGAGTGTGTCGGACGGCGACCGGCAGGACGCACCACAGGAGCGGCCACCTGCCGCCTCGGGCCGACCAGCGGGCTCAGCTGGGACGTACGGCGATCTTGTCCAGCGCCTCCAGCAGCCCGGGCAGTTCGGGCCCCCGGCCGACCGGCAGAACCTCTCCGGGCTTCTCGTCGAGGAGCACGAAGGCGATGTCGTCGGTCCTGGCCACCATCGACCAGCCCGGCCCGTCGGCCCGGAGCATCCGCGCGTCACCCGAGGCGAAGGACGACCGCACTCGGCCGGGGGGAGGTGGCGAGTCCACGTACGAGCGAGCCTCCGCGAGGACGCGCTGGACGCCGCTGAGAGGTGCGCTCCCGCTGTCGTCGGCCTCTTCGCCCTTGCCGGAGTCGTCGCCCTGTGCGTCCTGCTCCGCCGGCGCCTCGCCGTTCTGACCGGCGAACTCCTCGTCGTCGATCTGCTCACGCCATGCTGCCCACTGGAGGGCGATCTCGTCGGCGCCCAGACGTCGCTGAGCCGCGCCCCAGGCGGACGTGTCCGGCGGGGACAGCGGCGCCTGGTCCGCGATGTCGGGCGGCGGATCGTGCGGGGCGGGCACACCGGGCGCTGCCACGGCCACCGCGAGCGGCCACCCGGGCAGCGCCGCGACCATCGAGCGCTCGTCCGGCGACAGGTCGTACTCCATGCCGCAGTCCCAGGACGCGATCGCGACAGCCACCAGCGAGACGTCGTCGATGACAACCGTCCACCGCGACCCGTCCCCGTCCTGGCCGAGCACCAGGCCGTACCCGTCGGCGAGCGGCGTGAGCGCGAGAGCCGCGCATGCCTCCGGGTAGTCGTCGCCCAGCACGCTGGGGAACTGCGCAGGCGTCAACAGCACCGCCGTCAGCACATACAGTGCGTCGTCGTCCCCGGCGGCGACGGCCTCATCGTCCGTCCCGGCCATCCCTGCCTCCCCATCGCTACGTCCGTCGGCGCACCCTAATGCGCCCCTGCGGCGCTTGTCACGGGTCCCGAATGCGTACGGAGCTGCGGTTGTCCCCCTGGACGGGGGCGAAACGACCACCGGTCGCCGCCCCGCCCGTCCCGCGCCTGTCCCCGCTCGGGTCCGCCGAGGTCTCGACCTGGTGGTGGCCGGCTTCAGACGGCAGGCAGGCCGAGGAGCGTCCGGGCCACGGTCGCGGGCGACTCGTCGCGCTCCCGCGCGATCGCGATCACGGCCCGGCAGGCCAGCTCGTTGACCCCGAACGACAGCGCCTCCGGCGACACCCAGGTCGCGGCCTCGTCGATCCCGTCCTGGTCGTCCTCGGCGCACGCCGACACGTACGCCGCGGCGGCCTCGAACAGGTTGTGGGTGCGCTTCTCCGGACGGCGCTTCGCCGGAGGCGGATGCTCCGGGGACGCGATCGGTCGCGGGCGTGAAGCGAACTTCCAGAGTCTGGCCAATATGCCGGACATGCGGGCCACCTTCCCCCTGTGCGGTTGCCGTAGCCGATCGCTCATGTACTGCTACTCAAAGTAGAGTTGAAGCTTCGACTTCAGAAGAGGGGCCGGGCTGTGGGGTGGTCACCGTCCACCCGGGTCAAGCGAGTCGATCATGGACCGCAGCCATGCCAGTTCGGCCCGGCTCGTGGCGCGCGCGATGGTGAGGATCCCGCGCCGGAACGGGTCGTCCAACTCCTCGGCCCGCAGCGGTCGGTCACCTTCGTAGAAGAAGCTCGCCGGTTCCTCGAGGAAGGCGAGCCGTCGCCGTAGAACGGCCGCCTGGGCCGGGGCGTCGTCGAGATGCCGGAGGAAGGCGAGCACCGTGAACCAGCGGTTCTCGTCGGTGATGTCACGCTGCACGGGCTCCGTCAGCCTGCGGCGCAGGTCGCGTCCGCCGTCCTCGGTGAGTGTCAGGACGTGACGCGGGGCGGCCACCGTGCCCGGCTCCGTCGCGCGAGCCAGCAGGCCGGCCGTCTCCAGTCTCTTGATCGCCGGATACAGAGTGCTCTCGGCCACGGGCCGCACATGGCCCGCGAGCGCGGTGATGCGCTTGCGCAGCTCATAGCCGTGCAGCGGGGTGTCGTACAGGAAACCGAGGATGGCGAGTTCCAGCATGCCCGTATTATGCCTCACTCTCGTGGTACATCGAACTCGCAATACATCGGATCCGATGTATTCTCCTGGAGGAGCATGCGACGGAACAGGGGAGTGGCGATGAAGCAGGCCGAGTTCGACGGCAAGGGGAACTGCGTCCGCTGGACGGAGACGGCGGGTGACGATCCCGCGCGGGTGTACGTGCACGGCCTGGGGGCCGCATCGACCGTTTACCACGCGCACATCGCGGCGCGGCCCGAACTGGCCGGTCGGCGCTCCCTGTTCGTCGACCTGCCCGGACACGGCATCAGCGACCGGCCGGAGCACTTCGGCTACACCCTGGACGACCACGCGGACGCGCTGGCGGCGGCGCTGGACGAGGCGGGCGCCACCGGTGCGGAACTGATCGCGCACAGCATGGGCGGCTCCGTCGCCATCGTGCTCGCCCATCGGCGACCCGACCTCGTCTCACGACTGGTCCTCACCGAGGCCAACCTCGATCCCCGCCCTCCCGTCGCCGCGGGCAGCAGCGGAATCGCCTCCTACGAAGAGGACGACTACGTCAACGGCGGCCACGCGCGCGTGCTGGAGAAGATCGGCCCGCAGTGGGCGGCGACCATGCGGCTAGCCGACCCGCGTGCCCTCCACCGCACCGCGACCGGACTCTTCCGCGGATCGAACCCCACGATGCGCCGCATACTCGAAGGGCTGGCGATCGACCGGGTCTATCTCCAGGGCGCCCTCAGCGGCGAACTCAAGGGCAGGGAAGGCCTGGAGGACGCCGGAGTGCGGGTGGTGACGGTTCCCGGCGCGGGGCACAACATCATGTTCGACGACCCGGCCGCCTTCGCCGCCGAGATCGCTGGAACGACCTGAGGCCGCTGGAACGGCCTGAGACCGACGGACGCGCCCCAGGTCTCAGGAACGCCCCGATACGCGGCCTCAGGGGAGGCGTACGGCCAGCGCGAGGAACCGGGAGTCCTCGTCCACGTAGGAGGTCAGACGCCAGCCGGAGCCGGACAGGAGCGGGCGGAGGTTGGCCTCCGCCCGTAGATCGTCCGGTGTGATCCGCCGGCCCTGGCGCGCCGCGAGGGCCGCCCGGCCGATCGGGTGGAAGAGCGCCAGTGTTCCGGCGGGCCTTACGACCCGCGCCAACTCCCGCAGATTCTCCGAGGGGTTCGGAAGGTGGGCGACGAGACCGGCCGCGAACACGGCGTCGAGCGACTCCGAGCGCAGCGGCAGCCCCGCCACGTCGGCGAGCAGCAACTGTCCGACCCGGTCACGGCCCGCCCGCACCGCGGCCGTCAGCATGGCCGGGGTGAGGTCCGCTCCGAGGACCACTCCGGAGGGCCCCACGGCGTCCCTGAGGGGCGGCAGGGCACGACCCGTACCGCAGCCCGCGTCGAGCACCCGGTCACCCTTCCGCAACCCGAACTCGGTGACGGCCGCCGCGTACAGCGGACCGTCGTCGGGGAACCGGGCGTCCCAGTCGGCCGCGCGGGCCCCGAAGAACTCCTGGACATGCGTGTGGTCGTCGCTCATGCACCGCATGATCTCGCACCGACGGGTGAGTGACGCGATCGAACGCAGACACGGACCACGGCTCGGTGCGCATGTTCGAGCGTGACGCGATCGTTCCGGTGTACTGCTGCGCCAGATTCCACCACCTTTCGAAACGCGCCCCCTTCGTGCGCTCCGGGCGGGACTAGCGTCCCGGAGCCATGGGACACCTGGACCACGCCGCCTTCGGCTGGCTGACCCCCGTGCTGTCGTACGTGATGGCCTGTATAGGCGCGGCTCTCGGACTGCGCTGCACGGTCCGCGCGCTCGGTGCCTCGGGGCGGTCGCGCCGCAACTGGCTGCTCACCGCGGCCTCCGCCATCGGCACGGGCATCTGGACGATGCACTTCGTAGCGATGCTCGGCTTCAGCGTCAGCGGCACCGACATCCGCTACGACGTGCCACTGACCATCCTCAGCCTGCTCGTCGCCATGGTCGTCGTCGGCGCGGGCGTGTTCGCCGTCGGATACGGCCGCGACCGCGGACGCGCACTGGTGCTCGGCGGGCTCACCACCGGGCTCGGCGTGGCGAGCATGCACTACCTGGGCATGGCCGCACTGCGGTTGCACGGCGGCGTCACCTACGACCCGGTACTCGTCGGCATCTCGGTCCTGATCGCCGTGGTCGCGGCGACCGCGGCCCTGTGGGCGGCGCTGAACATCAAGTCGCCGATCGCAGTCGCCGTCGCCTCCCTCGTCATGGGCGGGGCGGTGAGCAGCATGCACTACACCGGGATGATCGCGGTCGGCGTGCGGGTCTCGCCCTCCGGCGACCTCCTGCCCGGGGCCACGGCGATGCAGTTCATCTTCCCCCTCGCCGTCGGCCTCGGGTCCTATCTCTTCCTGACATCGGCGTTCGTCGCGCTCTCCCCGACGGCGGGGGAGCGCGAGGCCTCCGCCTCGGCCCAGCGGCCCGTCGAGAGCGCCGCCCGCTAGCGGAGGGCCCCGGCCGGCGACCCGGCGGGCGCGTCCCCCGAACCACTCCGAGCGAGGAGGCCATGCGTACACCCCGTAGGACCCCGACAGACGGCTCCCAGACAGCGCCGACCCCGGTGCGGGGCCGCCGCGCGCACGCCGGACCGCCGGCCGACGAAGGCTCAGGCCCGGAGGAATCTGCCGACATGGCGCCCAGTGACGCACCCACGCGCGCGGGAGGCTGGAGCCTGCGTCCCCGGACCGTGCGGGCGAAGATCGTCTGCCTGCTGATGGTGCCCGTCGTCTCCCTGCTCGCCCTCTGGGCGTACGCCACCGTCACGACCGCCCAGGACGTCTCCAGGCTGCGGCAGTTGCAGCGCGTGGACTCCCAGGTGCGTGCGCCGGTCGCCGCGGCCGTCGCCGCACTCCAGGAAGAACGCACGGTGGCCGTCGGCTACGCGACCAAACCCGCCGCCGACCGGGCGAGCGACCTCAAGAAGCTGACGGCACGCACCGACCGGGCCGTGGCGAAACTCCGGCTCGGGGACGACAGCACCGTCGCCGACAGCGAGGAACTGCCCTCCGGAGTGGCTGAACGCCTCGAAACCTTCGTCACCGGAGCCGAACAGCTCCGCTCTCTGCGGACCGCCGTGCTCGACCGGAGGGCCGGCTGGCACGAGACGCACGAGCGGTACACCAGGACCATCACGACGGCCTTCTCGGTGGGCGGCGCGCTCACCGGCATCCAGGACGCGGAGATCGGCTCCGACGCGCGCGTGCTGCTCGAATTCTCCCGGGCGGGCGAGGCCCTCGCGCAGGAGGACGCGGTACTCGTGAGCGCCCGGCTCGCCGGAACCCTCGACGGGCAGCGGCTCCGGATGTTCACCGGCGCGGTCGACACCCGCAGGCTGCTCACCGAGTCGGCCGTCGCCGACCTGCGCGGTTCCGAACGAGTTGCCTGGCAGGGCCTCGTGGAGGGCAGCGCGTACGCCGGCGTACACGCCGTCGAGAACGATGTGCTCGCGGCCGGTCCGGGCGGCAGGGCGCTCGGCGCCGCGCCCGAGGAGACCTGGAACACGGCGCACGCGCGCGTGCAGGACGACATGCGAACGATCGAGGCGGACGCCGGCAGTGATGTCGCGGACCGGGCCGACCCGCTCCGGCGCGGTCTGCTCGCCCCGGCCGGTGCCGCTGTTCTGCTGGGACTCGTCGCCGTGGCCGCGTCGCTCGTCATCTCCGTACGCATCGGACGCGGCCTCGTCGTCGAGCTGGTGAGCCTGCGCAACACCGCCCTGGAGATCGCCCGGCGCAAACTTCCGCACGCCATGCGGAAACTGCGCGCGGGGGAGGAGATCGACGTCCGTGCAGAGGCCCCGCCGGGACCACCCGCGGAGGACGAGGCGGGACAGGTCGCGGAAGCCCTGACCACCGTGCACCGTGCCGCCCTGCACGCCGCGGTCGAGCGCGCCGAACTGGCCAGCGGCATCTCCGGAGTCTTCGTCAACCTCGCCCGTCGCAGCCAGGTTCTCGTCCATCGACAGCTGAGCCTGCTGGACACCATGGAGCGCCGTTCCGACGACCCGAACGAGCTGAGTGACCTCTTCCGGCTCGACCACCTCACCACCCGCATGCGACGCCACGCGGAGAGCCTGATCATCCTCTCCGGAGCCGCTCCCGGCCGTGCCTGGCGCCTGCCGGTCTCCCTGACGAACGTGGTCCGTGCCGCCGTCTCCGAAGTCGAGGACTACGCGCGCGTGGAGGTACGACAGCTCCCGGAGACCTCGGTCGTCGGAGCCGCGGTGGCGGACCTCACCCACCTGCTGGCCGAGATCGTCGAGAACGCCGCCCAGTTCTCACCGCCCCACACCCGGGTGCGCGTCACCGGAGAGCCGGTCGGCAACGGCTACGCCGTGGAGGTCGAGGACCGGGGCCTCGGCATGGGCAAGGAGACACTCGCCGAGGCCAACCGCCGCATCGAGCAGTCCGAGGCCCTCGACCTCTTCGACAGCGACCGGCTCGGCCTCTTCGTGGTCAGCAGGCTCGCGGCCCGCCACGGCATCAAGGTCCACCTGCGGACCTCGCCCTACGGAGGCACCACCGCGGTCGTCCTGCTGCCCACGGCGCTGCTGCAGGCCGCCGCGGAGGAACGTTCCGCTGGCCGCCGGGCGGACCAGGACAAGGCCGCGGAACGCACGTACGCGCGCGTGCCCGGTCCCGCCCCGAAACGCGACTCCGTAGAGCGGCGTTCCGTGGAGGCGCTTTCCGTGGAGACACCGAACGAGCGGCCCGCCCTGGTGCCGCCCATACCGATGGAGGCGGACGCCTCCTCCGAAGGCAAGCGCGAAAGCCAGAAGCCGCCCGGCGTCACCACCCTGCGCCTGCACCGACCCGAGGACGACACCGTGGAATCCGACGAACTCCCACGGCGCGTACGACAAGCCAGCCTCGCCCCGCAACTGCGCGAAGGACGACCCGACGAGCCCGCGGAAGCCGCGCCTCGCAAGGACGACGAGCGCACCCCCGAGGCGGTACGGGACCGCATGGCGGCCTATCGCGCGGGATGGACCCGCGGCGGCGGCCGTGCACCCGGTCTCGGCGTCACCCCCGACCCCGTAGCGGGCAGCGACAGCAGTGAAGGAGACCCCGCATGATCCAGGAACCGGGCATGGGGACCGCCCAGCGGTCCGGCGAACTCGACTGGCTGCTGGACGACTTGGCGCTGCGCGTCGCCGAAGTACGGCATGCCGTCGTGCTGTCCAACGACGGGCTCGCGGTCGGTGCCTCCAACGACCTCAGGCGCGAGGACGCGGAACATCTCGCCGCGATCGCCTCCGGCTTCCACAGCCTGGCCAAGGGGGCGGGCCGTCACTTCGGCGCCGGTGGCGTGCGCCAGACCATGGTGGAGATGGACGACGGCTTCCTGTTCGTGGCGGCTGCCGGAGAAGGCTCCTGCCTGGCCGTCCTGAGCGCCGTGACGGCCGACATCGGCCTGGTCGCCTATGAGATGGCGCTCCTGGTCAAACGGGTGGGGGAGCACCTCTACTCGGCGCCCCGCACCGCCGCTCACCCGCCCGCGGCCGGGTGACCGACGATGCCGGCGTACCTTTCCGAGGACCGGACAGGCCCTCCTGAACAGCCGGGCAGCCAGTGGTACGACAACGAGGCCGGGCCGCTCGTCCGCCCCTACGCGATGACGGGCGGACGCACCAAGTCCGGGCCGACCGGGGCGCGTTTCGACCTGATCGCGCTCGTCTCGCTCGACACGGGGGCACCGGACGTCCGTGACGACACCGGCCTCGGCCCGGAGCACAGGGCCCTCATCGAACTCTGCCGGACCGAGACCCAGTCGGTCGCCGAACTGGCCGCGGACGCCGACCTGCCCGTGGGCGTGGTGCGCGTGCTCCTCGGCGACCTCCTGGAACTCGGCTGCGTCAAGGTCAGCCTCCCGGTGCCGCCCGCACAACTGCCGGACGAGCGCATCCTGCGCGAGGTCATCGAAGGACTGAGGGCCCTGTAGATGACGGATCACACCCTCTGCCGAACGCTCCCGCACCTCGTTCCGCGCTCATCCCGACACCGAACGGGCAAGGGACCGCCAGAACGGCCAGTTTGCTGTCAAAAGCCTCGAAGCGGAGCCGCAGTTGTCATGCTGCTGAATCCGCACACATGTACTGATGTCGACCATTGTCGGCACTCCCGAGAGAAGTGATCGATGGTCTCCGAACACTCCGACGCCACGAGCGGTGAGACAGCTGCTCTGGCGTTGAAGATTCTCGTCGCCGGCGGATTCGGCGTGGGCAAGACCACCCTGGTGGGCGCGGTCAGTGAGATCAGGCCGCTGCGCACCGAGGAACTGCTGAGCGAGGCGGGCCAGTCGGTGGACGACACCGACGGGGTGGACCAGAAGGTCACGACCACCGTCGCCATGGACTTCGGCCGCATCACCATCAGGTCGGGCCTGTCGCTCTACCTGTTCGGCACGCCGGGCCAGGACCGATTCTGGTTCCTGTGGGACGAACTGTCGCAAGGTGCTCTCGGCGCCGTCGTCCTCGCCGACACCCGGCGCCTGGAGGACTGCTTCCCCGCGGTGGACTACTTCGAGCACCGGCACATCCCCTTCGTGGTGGCCGTCAACTGCTTCACGGGCTCGCGGACGTACGGCGCTCACGACGTGTCACGCGCCCTGGACCTCGACAAGGGAACGCCCGTGGTGCTCTGCGACGCCCGTGACCGCGACTCGGGGAAGGAGGTACTGATACGTCTCGTCGAGTACGCCGGACGGATGCACACCGCCCGGCTGCTCGACTCGGTCGGTTGACGCGAAGAGCTGCAGTGGGGCCGACGCGGGCCCCTCGCTCACCCGCCGCGCGGCCCGCTCAGTTCGCGATGCCGCCTTCCGCGAGGACCTTCTCGATCCTCACGCGTACGAGGAGTTCGCCCGGTACACCGTTGCGGGCGCCGAACTCCTCGGCCCGCTCCTCGCCCATGTAGCGGGCTCCGATCCGCCCCGCCCACAGCCGGAGTTCGTCGAGGTCCTCCGAGATCCGGGCGCGCCCCTGCAGGACGACGTACGCGAACGGCGGCCGGTCGTCGTCCACACACACGGCGACCCGGCCGTCCCGGGCCAGATTCCGTCCCTTGACGGTGGTCTTCGCCGTGTTGAAGACCAGGTCGTCCCCGTCGAGCAGAAACCAGATCGGTGCCACGTGCGGGCTCCCGTCGGCCCGGACCGTCGACAGCTTGCCCGTGCGGGTGCCGTTCGAGACGAAGGCCCGCCATTCCTCATCGGTCATCTTGTGTGCCATGCCCCTATCCTCCTTGCCCGGACGGCGGTGGTGGGGAAGGCTGGTTGATCAGATCCTCCGGCCAGGGGGAGCCGCATATCCACGGGGAGACGGATCATGGCTGAGAACCAGGGACTTGGCTGGCTGCTCGACGACCTCACCCAGCGTGTGGAGCACGTACGACACGCGCTGGTGCTGTCGAACGACGGCCTGGTGACCGGGGCGAGCACGGGGCTCAGGCGGGAGGACGCCGAGCATCTCGCCGCCGTCTCCTCGGGCCTGCACAGCCTCGCCAAGGGGTCGGGCCGGCACTTCGGCGCGGGCAGGGTGCGCCAGACGATGATCGAGTTCGACGACGCCGTGCTCTTCGTCACGGCGGCCGGCACCGGCAGCTGTCTGTGCGTGCTCAGCGCGGCCGAGGCCGACATCGGCCAGGTCGCGTACGAGATGACGCTGCTCGTCAACCGCGTCGGCGAACACCTTCACGTCGATGCCCGCCAGCCGGAACACACCTCTTCGATCGACCTCTGAGCTGCATAAACGCTCTGCCGCCGGAGTTATCCACAGGCTCGGCGGGAGTCGCGGTGAACCGGCTACGGTTTTTCTCGAAGCAAGCGCACGCAAGCGCAGACCGCTGCTACGGGGGAGAACCACCATGTCCGGCAACACCATCACGCAGTCCGTAACGCCCAGTGCGAACACCGCTGCCGCTCTTGTGAACGCCGCTGCCACTGCCACCGCCACCGTCGTCGGCGTGAATCCGGCCAGCACCACGGCGGCCCGGCAGACACTCGCACAGAGCCGCGCGGCACGAGAGCTGGGCCTCAAACGAGGCGAGTTCGACCTCGCCGTACGACTCGGTTGCATCCGAACCGTCCCGGACGAAGGCGGCGGAGGCCGCCGCGTGGCCCGCGCGGAGATCGACCGGGTGATGTCCGAGGCCGGGTTCCCGGACGGGTTGAAGAAACGCGTCGAGGCGGTCGGTACGTCGGAGGGCGCGGCTCTCATGGATGTGACGGCGGCCCGGTTCACGAGGTTCGCACGCCTGGGATTCGTCGTGCCCGTAAAATTTTATTTGAACCGCTACAGGGCTGTCGTCTGGCTGTATCTGGCAGAGGAACTGCGGCAGTTCGCTGAGGCCGAGGAGAACGCTCCGCTGTTGAACGGGCGTACACCAGAAGGGCTGCGCGACCAACTGGACGCGGGCCTGGACCTGAGGGCCCGGAACTGGCGAGGACGCCACGTGGGCTTCCTGCTGCGGCAGACCGAGGATCCCTGGGCCCGGGCCGCGGCGGTGGCCTCACTGCTCGATCCCGCGCAGGTCGCGGAGATCGTCGCCGATCCGTACGAGCGCGCCTACATGAACCGCTTCGATCCGGAACGGACCACGCACGGCGCGCCCGACTCGCCCGCCGCCCATGTCGCCGCACGGATCATGACCGCGGAGGACCCGGACGAGATCAGCTGGCTCCGGTCCGACTTGGCCAACACGCTGCAGGAGGCGCGCGCACACCGTCGGGCACCGCGACCGACACCGAAGCCCGCGACTCCGGTCGTGAGTCGGGAACGATCAGAGCTGATCGAGGAGCGGCGGCGGTTGATGGAGGAGCGGCGACTGTCCGCTGACGCGCGGCAGCCGACCGAAGCGTTCCTGTCGGCCGACGTACGGCAGCCGACAGGAGTGCGGCAACAGGCCGAGGTACGACAGACGGTCGACGAACCGGAACGCCCTCGACGCCTCCTCGGCTGGCTGCGCCGCAGAAACCCCTGAGCCCCTCGGCGTCAGCCCTCGAGCTTGCGGAACAGTCCCTCCTGGACGACGGAGACGAGCAGACGTCCCTCCAGGTCGTAGATCCGGCCCCGGGCCAGCCCTCGGCCACCCGTCGCGATCGGCGACTCCTGGTCGTACAGGAACCACTCGTCGGCGCGGAACGGCCGATGGAACCACATCGCGTGGTCCAGGGACGCCATGTCGAAACCGCGCTGGCCCCAGAGCGGTTCCACCGGGATGCGGACGGCGTCCAGGAGCGTCATGTCGCTCGCGTAGGTGAGCGCGCAGGTGTGGACCAGCGGGTCGTCGCCCAGAGGGCCGACGGCACGCATCCACACGGCGCTTCGCGGTTCGGCGTGCTCGATCTCCTCGGGGGTCCAGCGCAGCCGGTCCGCGTAGCGGATGTCGAAGGGCTGGCGCCTGGCCATGCGTTCCAACGTCTCGGGGAGCGCGCCCAGATGCTCCTTGATCTCCTGAGTGACGGTCGGGAGCGACTCAGGATCCGGGACCTCACGGGCCGGCGGCAGCTGGTGCTCGAAGCTCCCTTCCTCGGGCTTGTGAAAGGAGGCGGTCAGATTGAAGATCGTGCGGCCCTGCTGCACGGCGGTGACGCGGCGCGTGGTGAACGACCGGCCGTCGCGGACCCGCTCGACCTGGTACACGATCGGCACGCCGGGCCGGCCCGGGCGCAGGAAGTACGCGTGCAGCGAGTGCACGGGGCGTTCGCCGTCCGTGGTGCGGCCGGCGGCGACCAGGGCCTGGCCCGCCACCTGCCCGCCGAAGACCCGCTGCAGGGACTCCTCCGGGCTCCGGCCACGGAAGATGTTGACCTCGATCTGCTCCAGGTCGAGCAGATCTACCAGTCGCTCCGCTGGATTCGTCATGTGTCGCGTTCTCCTGTGCTCACAGCTGGCCGACGTCGGTGACCTTGACGATGGCACGGCCCTCGGCGTCCGAGGCCGCGAGGTCGACCTCCGCGCTGATGCCCCAGTCATGATCGCCGTTCGGGTCGGCGAAGGCCTGGCGAACGCGCCACAGTCCGTTCTCCGGCTGCTCCTCGATGAGGAGCAACTTGGGTCCGCGCGCGTCGGGGCCCGTACCGAGGTCGTCGTACTCGTCCCAGTACTTGTCCATCGCCTCGCCCCAGGCGTCCGCGTCCCAGCCGGACTCGCCGTCCATCTCGCCGAGTTCCCCGACATGGTCGAGGGCGGCGAGCTCGACGCGGCGGAACATGGCGTTGCGGACGAGGACCCGGAAGGCACGGGCGTTGGCGGTGACCGGTTTGACCTGGTCGGCCCTCTCCTGGGCCTCCTCGGCCGTCATCACCTCCGGGTTGGCGAGCTGCTCCCACTCGTCGAGGAGGCTGGAGTCGACCTGACGCACCATCTCGCCGAGCCAGGCGATCAGGTCCTCCAGATCGTCCGACTTCAGGTCGTCCGGGACGGTGTGGTCCAGGGCCTTGTAGGCACTTGCCAGGTAGCGGAGGACGATGCCCTCGGTGCGGGCAAGCTCGTAGTAGGACACGAACTCCGTGAAGGACATGGCCCGTTCGTACATGTCACGGATGACGGACTTCGGGGAGAGAGGATGGTCGCCCACCCACGGATGGCTCTTGCGGTAGGTGTCGTACGCGTGGAAGAGCAGCTCTTCCAGCGGCTTGGGGTACGACACGTCCTGGAGCCGCTCCATGCGGTCCTCGTACTCGACGCCGTCCGCCTTCATCGCCGCGACGGCCTCGCCGCGGGCCTTGTTCTGCTGGGCGGCGAGGATCTGCCGCGGATCGTCCAGCGTGGACTCCACGACGGACACCATGTCCAGGGCGTACGAAGGCGATTCGGGATCCAGGAGCTCGAACGAGGCCAGCGCGAAGGTCGACAGCGGCTGGTTGAGGGCGAAGTCCTGCTGCAGGTCGACGGTGAGCCGCACGATGCGCCCCTCGGCGTCCGGCTCGTCGAGCTTCTCCACCACTCCGCCGTCGAGGAGCGAGCGGTAGATGGCGATCGCCCGCCGGATGTGCCGCAGTTGCTGCTTGCGCGGCTCGTGATTGTCCTCCAGCAGATGCCGCATCGCGGCGAAGGCGTTGCCGGGCCGGGCGATCACCGACAGAAGCATCGTGTGCGTGACCCGGAAGCGCGAGGTCAGCGGCTCCGGATCGGACGAGATCAGTTTCGCGAACGTGTTCTCCGTCCAGGCGACGAAGCCTTCCGGTGCCTTCTTGCGCACCACCTTGCGACGCTTCTTCGGGTCGTCGCCCGCCTTGGCGAGGGCCTTCTCGTTCTCCACGACATGCTCGGGGGCCTGCGCCACGACGAAGCCGGCCGTGTCGAAGCCCGCCCGTCCGGCCCGGCCCGCGATCTGGTGGAACTCCCGCGCGCGCAGCGTCCGCACCCGGGTGCCGTCGTACTTCGTCAGAGCCGTGAACAGCACGGTGCGGATGGGCACGTTGACGCCGACACCGAGGGTGTCGGTGCCGCAGATGACCTTCAGCAGACCGGCCTGCGCCAGCTTCTCCACCAGGCGCCGGTACTTGGGCAGCATGCCGGCGTGGTGCACACCGATGCCGTGCCGTACGTAACGGGAGAGATTGCGGCCGAACTTGGTGGTGAAGCGGAAGTTGCCGATCAGCTCGGCGATCTGGTCCTTCTCCTCGCGCGTGCACATGTTGATGCTCATCAGCGCCTGCGCCCGCTCCACAGCCTGGGCCTGCGTGAAGTGCACGATGTAGACGGGCGCCTGCTTGGTCTCCAGAAGCTCGGTGAGCGTCTCCGTGAGCGGCGTCAGCTTGTACTCGTAGGAGAGCGGTACGGGCCGGGTCGCCGAGCGGACGACCGAGGTGGGACGGCCGGTGCGCCGGGTCAGGTCCTCCTCGAACATCGAGACGTCGCCGAGCGTCGCCGACATCAGGATGAACTGCGCCTGCGGCAGTTCGAGGATCGGGATCTGCCACGCCCAGCCGCGGTCCCCCTCGGCGTAGAAGTGGAACTCGTCCATCACGACCTGGCCGACATCGGCCCGCTTGCCGTCGCGCAGCGCGATGGACGCCAGGACCTCGGCGGTGCAGCAGATGACCGGCGCGTCGGAGTTCACGGACGCGTCGCCCGTCAGCATGCCGACGTTCTCGGTGCCGAACATCTTGCAGAGCTCGAAGAACTTCTCCGAGACGAGCGCCTTGATCGGAGCCGTGTAGAAGGTGACCTCGTCCCGGGCGAGCGCCGCGAAGTGCGCACCCGCGGCGATCATGCTCTTGCCGGAACCGGTGGGCGTCGAAACGATCACGTTCGCACCCGAAACCACCTCGATCAGCGCCTCCTCCTGGTGGGGGTAGAGCGTGAGACCGCGTTCCCCGGCCCACGACTCGAAGGCTTCGTAGAGGGCGTCGGGATCTGCGGTCTTCGGCAGCTGATCGATAAGGGTCACGCACCCATCTTGCCTGTGAACGCCCTTCAGGGGGGAATCGGCTGTGGGGCGGAAGATCACGAACGCTACGCTGTGGCGCCGACGGAGCGTCAGCGCGCCTGGGCAACTGGCTGTCAGTACAAGTGGAATGGGGCGGGGTACGGCGATGATGGGACCAGCACACTCACTGTCGGGAGCGGCGGCCTGGCTGGGCGTCGGAGCCGCGGCGGCCGCCACGGGACACACGATGCCCTGGCCGGTCCTCCTGGTCGGCGCGCTGATCTGCGCGGGCGCGGCACTCGCCCCGGATCTGGACCACAAGGCGGCGACCATCTCGCGAGCTTTCGGACCCGTCTCGCGAGGGCTGTGCGAGATCGTCGACAAGCTTTCCTACGCCGTCTACAAGGGGACGAAGAAGGCGGGCGACCCGCGTCGCTCCGGCGGGCACCGCACCCTGACGCACACCTGGCTGTGGGCGGTGATGATCGGCGCCGGGGCCTCGGCCATCGCGATCACGGGAGGCCGCTGGGGAGTCCTGGCACTCCTCTTCGTGCACATAGTGCTCGCGATCGAGGGGCTGCTCTGGCGGGCGACGCGCGGCTCCAGCGCCGACATCCTGGTGTGGCTGCTGGCCGCCACGAGTGCCTGGATCCTCGCGGGAGTACTGGACAAGCCCGGCAACGGCGCCGACTGGCTGTTCACGGCGCCGGGCCAGGAGTACCTGTGGCTGGGACTGCCGATCCTGCTCGGCGCGCTGGTGCACGACATCGGGGACGCGTTGACGGTGTCGGGCTGCCCGATCCTGTGGCCGATCCCGGTCGGTCGCAAGCGCTGGTACCCGATCGGACCGCCCAAGGCGATGCGGTTCCGGGCGGGCAGCTGGGTCGAGCTGAAGGTCCTGATGCCGGCATTCATGGTGCTCGGCGGAGTGGGCTGCGCGGCCGCTCTCAACTTCATCTGAACGACCGCGACCGCTGGGCGAGCACCGTCCCTCGACGGCGACGGCGACGGCGACGGCTGGGCGAGGGCCATCCCCGACAGCCCGACACTCGCCCCCAGGCACGATCAGGCCGCGTCGCCCCCGCCCGGCGCCTGGTCCTGGCTCCCCTTGCCGTACCGCTTCTCGAACTGGGCGATCCGGCCCTCCGTGTCCACGGTCCGGGCCTTGCCGGTGTAGAAGGGGTGGCTCTCGGAGGAGATCTCCACGTCCACGACGGGGTACGTCTCGCCGTCGTCCCAGTCGATCGTCCGGTCGCTGGTCGCGGTGGACCGGGTGAGGAAGGCGTACCCGGCGGCGCGGTCACGGAAGACCACGGGGTGGTAGTCGGGCTGCTTGTCCTGCTGCATGAGTGCTCCTTGCCTGGGGAGAGGGTGCGCGGACAGGTCGGGGGAGTCGACGCGATCGGCCCCGTCAGCCGTACGGGGAGTCCTCGTCGACGATGTGCATGGCGGCCTCTTCCGCCGAGGCCGCGGCGCCGTCGATGCCCACGTCGGTGGCGATCAGACCGCTCTCCCCATCCTCGTGCGCTCCTTCGTTCGGCGCCACGAGACGGCCGGAGCGGAGGTCTCCCACCTCGTTGTCCAGGGGTTCGCCGTCCGAGTCCGGGCAGTCTCCGATGCCGTCACCGTCCGGCTCCGCGATCTCCGGGACCTCTTCCAGGAGGCGCTCGTCCAGGGTCTCGCCTCGATGCCGCTCGGCGGCGGTCACGTCGTTGCGCTCCACCGCCCAGGGTCGCTCCGGTGGTGACCAGCCCCGGTCCAGAGGATCGTCCACGCCGTCGGATTCCAGGGTGTCCTCGGCGTCGAGCAGCCCCGCGTCGTCCTGAACCTCGGATCCGTCGGGCTGGTAGACGTCGTCTCCCCAACCGTCGGCGCTGTCCACGGGTACCTCCAGGTGGTGCGGGCCGGCCTGCTGTCACCGTGTTCGGTGGCGGGGGCGCGGGCCGCTCGGCCCAGGCCTCGCCTGTACGGCGTACGGAACGCACGGAACCAGGCGGTTCCCGGGCGTTCCCCGAGCCGGTGCCGACATCCACCCTTCCACCCCTCTTCGACACCGCGCAACGGCACGGGGCCCGGCGACGGACTCCGGCCCACTCACCAGCGGTGGGCGCGGGCCGGGGCTGGGAGCATGCCGCCGCGCGGCCCCGACCCCCGCATGAGCTGACCCCGGCAGGCCCCGGCCGACCCGCACAGAGGCCGGCCCGGGGCAGCACCCGCTCACGCCGGGGGCAGTGCCGCTCACCCGTGCCAGGACCGCCACAGTGCCGCGTACGCGCCGTCCGCGGCGACCAGTTGATCATGGCTGCCCAGCTCGCTGATACGGCCGTTCTCGACGACCGCGATGACGTCCGCGTCGTGGGCGGTGTGCAGCCGGTGGGCGATGGCGACCACCGTGCGACCGTCCAGGACGCGTGCCAGGGAGCGCTCCAGATGCCGGGCCGCGCGCGGGTCGAGGAGCGAGGTGGCCTCGTCCAGGACCAGCGTGTGCGGATCGGCGAGCACCAGCCGGGCCAGCGCGATCTGCTGCGCCTGCGCCGGGGTGAGGGCAAGGCCGCCCGAGCCGACCTCGGTGTCCAGACCGTCGTCCAGCGCCCGCGCCCAGCCATCGGCGTCGACCGCGCCGAGGGCGGCCCACAGTTCGGCGTCGTCGGCCTCCGTGCGGGCGAGGAGCAGGTTGTCGCGCAGGGCGCCCACGAACACGTGGTGTTCCTGGTTGACCAGGGCCACATGGGAGCGGACCCGTTCGGCGGACATCCGGGACAGTTCCGCGCCGCCAAGCGTGATCCGGCCGGTCCGGGGTGCGTAGATCCCGGCGAGCAGCCTGCCCAGGGTGGACTTGCCCGCGCCGGACGGGCCGACCAGGGCCAGCCGGGTGCCCGGTGCGACCTCCAGGGTGACCTTGCGCAGTACGTCGACGCCCGCGCGGTAGCCGAAGTGAACCTGGTCGGCGTGCACGTCCCGGCCGTCGGGGGTCAGCGACGCGTCACCGGCGTCCGGCTCGATGTCGCGGACGCCGACCAGCCGGGCCAGCGACACCTGCGCCACCTGGAGCTCGTCGTACCAGCGCAGGATCAGGCCCACCGGGTCGACGAGCATCTGCGCGATCAGGGCGCCCGTCGTCAGCTGGCCCACCCCGATCCAGCCCTGGAGGACGAAGTACCCGCCGATCATCAGGACCGAGCCGAGGACCGTGACGTGGGTGAGGTTGATGACCGGGAAGAGCACCGAGCGCAGCCACAGGGTGTACCGCTCCCAGGCGGTCCACTCCTGGACCCGCCGGTCCGACAGTGCGATGCGCCGCTCGCTCAGGCGGTGCGCCTCGATGGTGCGGCCCGCGTCCACGGTCTCCGAGAGCACGGCGGCCACGGCGGCGTATCCGGCGGCCTCGGAGCGGTAGCCGGACGAAGCGCGCTTGAAGTACCAGCGGCAGCCGACGACCAGGATCGGGACGGCGACCAGCACGGCGGGCGCGAGCGGCGGCGCGGTCACGGCGAGCCCGCCGAGCAGCAGCGCCACCCACACCACACCGATGGCCAGCTGAGGCACGGCCTCGCGCATGGCGTTGGCCAGCCGGTCGATGTCCGTGGTGATCCGGGACAGCAGATCGCCCGTCCCGGCCCGCTCCAGAACGCCCGGCGGCAGCCCCACCGACCGTACGAGGAAGTCCTCGCGCAGGTCGGCGAGCATCCGCTCGCCGAGCATCGCGCCCCGCAGCCGTACCTGGCGTACGAACACGGCCTGGACGACGAGGGCGAGGACGAACAGCGCGGCGGTGCGCTCCATGTGCAGCTCGCGTGCCGCCGCCGTGCCGTCGGAGACGCGCTGGACGAGCGAGCCCAGCAGGTAGGGGCCCACCATCGAGGCGATGACGGCGACCGTGTTGACGGTGATGAGCAGCAGGAAGGCCCGGCGGTGCCGTTGGAACAGTTCGGCCACGTAGGCGCGTACGGTCGCGGGGGCGCCGACGGGCAGGGTCTCTGCGGTCGTCGGGGCCGCCGGGTCGTAGGCCGGTGGCGCCACGCCGATCATGCGGTCTCCTCGATTTCTTCCAGTTCTCGCAGGCGGCCCAGTTCGTGTGAAGCGGCCTCTTCGTCGGTCTCACGGGTCACCACGGCCCGGTACCGGGGCTCGCTGTGCAGCAGCTCGCGGTGCACGCCGACCGCCGCGACCTCGCCTTCGTGGACGAGTACGACCCGGTCCGCGTGGTCCAGGAGCAGCGGCGACGAGGTGAACACCACCGTCGTGCGGCCCTGGCGCAGGGAGCGGACGCCGTCGGCGATGCGTGCCTCGGTGTGCGAGTCGACAGCGGACGTCGGCTCGTCCAGGACGAGCACCTCCGGGTCCGTGATCAGCGACCGGGCCAGCGCGAGACGCTGGCGCTGGCCGCCCGACAGGGAGCGGCCACGTTCGGTGATCCGGGCGTCCATCGGGTCGGCGGCGTCCAGCGACCCCTGGGCGAGCGCGTCCAGGACATCGCCGCACTGCGCGGCGGCCAGTGCCTCCTCGGCGCTGACGTCCCCGGAGGCGGGCACGTCGAGCAGTTCCCGCAGGGTGCCGGAGAGCAGCACCGGGTCCTTGTCCTGGACGAGGACGGCGCTGCGCGCGGAGTCGAGCGGAAGCTCGTCCAGCGGCACGCCGCCGACCAGCGCCGACGGCAGCTCCGAGGAGTCCGCCGCGTGACCGCCGAGGCGCTCGGCCAGCACACCCGCCGCGTCCGGGTCACCGCACACCACCGCGGTGAGCCGTCCGCTGGGCGCGAGCAGCCCGGTCGCAGGGTCGTACAGGTCACCGGCCGGTACGACGGCCTCGCGCGAGCCCTCGCCGTCCGTCGCGCGCTCCAGCGACAGCACCCGGGCGGCGCGTTTCGCGGACGGCCGGGAGAAGGAGTAGGCCATCGCGATCTCCTCGAAGTGACGGAGCGGATAGGTGAGGAGCATGACGGCGCTGTACACGGTGACCAGTTGGCCGACGGTGATCCGGCCCTCGCGGGCCAGGTTCACGCCGTGCCAGACGACGACGATCAGCAGCAGTCCGGGCAGCAGTACCTGGATCGCGGAGATCAGCGCCCACATACGGGCGCTGCGCACGGCCGCGTGCCGGACCTCCTGCGAGGCGCGCCGGTAGCGGTCGAGGAACAGCTCCTCGCCGCCGATGCCACGCAGCACGCGCAGACCCGCGACGGTGTCCGAGGCGAGCTCGGTGGCGTGTCCCGCCTTCTCGCGCTGGAAGTCGGCACGCCGGGTCGCCCGGGGCAGCAGCGGCAGCACCGCGAGCGCCAGGACGGGCACGCCCACGGCGACGACGACCCCGAGCGCCGGCTGGTAGACGACCAGGGCGACACAGACGAGCACGATGGTGACCGCGGCAGCGGTGAACCGCGACACGGCCTCCACGAACCAGCCGATCTTCTCCACGTCACCGGTCGAGACCGCGACGATCTCACCGGCCGCCACGCGCCGCGTCAGCGCGGAGCCCAGCAAAGCGGTCCTGCGCGCCAGGAGCTGCTGGACGCGCGCGGCAGCGGTGATCCAGTTGGTGACCGCGGCCCGGTGGAGCATGGTGTCGCCCAGCGCGATGCCGAGCCCGCACAGCGCGATCAGCCCGCCCGCCATGCCGAGCCGCGCACCGGAGCGGTCCACGACCGACTGGACGGCGAAGCCCACACAGAAGGGCAGTCCGGACACGGACAGGAAGTGCAGCAGACCCCAGGCCAGGGCCTTCGCCTGTCCGCCGAGCTGATTCCGGCCGAGCCACACCAGGAACCGGGGCCCCGAGCGTGCGTCGGGCACACCCGGGTCGGGATACGGAAGGTCTTGAATCTGCATGACGTCCCAGGGGGCTCGTTGAACGGAGTGGGGGAGGCAACAAACCGTGAAAGGTTCGCGTCACAGCGTGTCCGCAGGCAAACGGTTTTCCGCCGCGAGGCAAAGATTCGGCCCGGACCGCCCGCATATCGACCGGAAGCCGTGGGGCCGGACGCAATCGTCCGGATCGTGGTGCGACGATGGACCGATGCGAATAGGCGGTGCGACGCGAACAGGCGGTGCGATGCGCACGACGGCCGTGGCCGTGGTGTCCGGTGCTCTTCTGATGTCCCTGGCGGCGTGCGGCGGTTCGGACGGCGGGAGCGGGAAGAAGAGCGACGGGCAGGCGGACGGCGGGACCGGGTCCGGGCAGGCGCGCACCGTCGACCTCAAGACGATCCCGGACGTCGGGGACAAGCTGCGGAAGCAGATCCCCTCGGACTCCCGGCAGGTCGTCGCCGTCTACGGAGAGGGCGAGAACTCGGCGGACTCCACGATCGTCCTCTACACCAAGTCCGGCTCCACCTGGGACAAGACCCGCAGCTGGAAGGGCCACAACGGCAAGAAGGGCTGGACGACCAACCACCGCGAGAACGACAAGCGCAGCCCCGTCGGGGTCTTCACGCTCAGCGACGCGGGCGGCGTCCTCACCGACCCCGGTGCCAAGCTTCCGTACACCGAGTCGGCGGGCTTCCAGGCCCCGCACTACTGGGCCAAGTCGCACTGGAACGACTTCGACTACGTCATCGCCATCGACTACAACCGAGTCAAGGGCACCTCACCGAACGACCCGACCCGTCCCCAGGGCCAGTCCAAGGGCGGCAGCATCTGGCTGCACATGGACCACGGCAGCGGTACGTCGGCCTGCGTGAGCCTGCCCAAGTCCGGCATGGAGTACCTGTTGCGCACCCTCGACCCGGACCAGAAACCGGTCGTGGTGATGGGCGACAAGGCGAACCTCAAGGCCGCCTGACCGCCCGTCACCGGCCACCGCGCGCCCTCAGCAGCTCTCTGCGAGCCCTTACTACTGAGGGCGCTCGGGAAGTATCCGCGCGCCCTCAGTAGTAGTGGCGAAGAGACGGCCACAGCCGCGACCACGGCCGCGTCGTCCCCGAGCACAACACCACGGCCGCGCCCTGCTCCTCGTTCTCCACCCCGTGGCCGTTGTCCACGCGCGCGACCCGACGGCAGTCGGTGAAGTACCGCTCGATGCCGTCCGCGTCCTCCTGCCGGACGACGAGCACCGGTCCGTCGGCCGAGTCCGCCGGAGGGCCCCAGTCGGCGTAGCTCATATGGCCGGAGTAGGGCCGAGGCAGCCCGCGCGCGGGTCCGTAGCGGTCCAGGGCGCCCGCCTCGCCGTAGTTCTGCGTGAAGACCACGGCACGCGCCCGCTCGCTCGCGGGAATCGCGGACCAGCCCTTCGCAGCCGCGTCGGCGAGCGCGGGCCAGCCCACCTGCTCGCCCTGCTCCTTGTTGAGCGCCATCGGCACGGCGAGCGAACTCGGCGGCAGCACGGGCAGGGTGACCATCGCGTTGACCGCGACGGTCACGAGCACGGCCACCACCGGCCACGTACGGCCGTGCCGCCGCGTCCAGGCCAGAGCCGGCTCGCAGCCCGCCACGAGCAGCACGATCAGCAGCGGAACGACGTAATACCCCTTGCCGCCCAGCGCCACGACCAGCACACACAACAGGGGGTACGCGACCGCTGTCGGACGAGCCCACCGCAGGGCCGGATCGCGCCAGAGCCGCAGCCAGCCGGCGACCCACACCGGCACGAACAGCGGGGACAGATAGATGAGTTGCTCGGGCACGAACAGGATCCGGTTCTCGGTCCCGTCGTCCGTGCCGATCCCCTCCGCGACCGTCAGCTGAGGCCAGTCGTGATCCGCCTGCCACCACAGATTGGGCGCCGCCACCGCGAGGGCCACGGCCGCGCCGGCGAGCAGCCACGGGCTGCGCAGCACCCGCCGCGGACCCACGGCGAGCACGCCCGCGAGCAGTGCGACGACCAGCAGCGCCACGAGGTACTTGTTCAGCAGACCGACCCCGACGCACAGGCCGATCGCGAGCCACCAGCGCCCGTCACCGGTGCGCAGCAGGCGCAGTACCAGCCAGCAGATCAGCAGCCACGCCAGCAGGTCGAAGCCGGCGGTCGAGAGCAGGTGCCCGACCGCCAACGGCTGTGCGGACACGCCCGCGAGCCCCGCCGCGACCACCTGTGTCCTGCGGTCACCGCCCAACTCCCGTGCCACGAGGGTGACCACGAGGACGGCGGCCACGAAGGCGAGCGTCGCCGGGACCCGCAATGCGACGGTCGAGTCCCCGAAGAGCGCGGTGGCAGCCCGCGCGAGGAACGGCGTCAGCGGCGGCTGGTCGACATACCCCCAGGCCGGATGGTCACCCGCCGCGAGGAAGTACAACTCGTCGCGGTGGTACCCGTATCGGCCGGACAGCGCGGTCAGTACGGTGGCGAGAACGGCCGCCAGGCCCGCCACCGGACCAAGGGCGAAACTCGGTAACTCGCGCGGCGCGTCGTCCCGTTCCCGATCCATAGCGTCCCCCCGCCAACCGGTCGCATCACCGTACTGACGGGGACCGATCCGGTCGAGGGGGCCCGTCATGACCCGAGGACGCATTGCGGCCCGGGCCAACTCCCCGTAGAACACCGCCCATGAGAAGACGGATCATCATGTCCATGCTCGCCGGGGTGACCCTCGTGGCGAGCACCCTCCTCGGGGCGGCCCCCGCGCAATCGGCCGACACGCCCGCCGAGTTCGGCACCGACTGGCACGACCCGGTCACCGCCGCGCCGCCGGTCACCCGACCGGACACCAAGTCCTGCGACGTCACCGTCGCCGAGGCCCAGTTCAAGGACTTCACGCCCTACAAGGGCACATACGCGCCCCCGCGCGGCTGCGGCGACCGCTGGAGCAAGGTCGTCCTGCGCCTCGAAGGGAAGGTCAAGGGGCGGCAGTTCGACCGGCTCGGCCATCTGCACATCGGCGGAGTGGAGGTCTTCCGTACGTCCACTCCGCAGCCCTCGCCCGAGGGTATCGAGTGGTCGGTGGAGAAGGACGTCACGCGCTACAGCGACACGTTCCGGCAGAACCAGAACGTCGAGATGCTCATCGGGAACGTCGTGGACGACACCTACACGGGCATCATCGACGTCAAGGTCACGCTCACCTTCTACGCGGGCGAGCCGGCCGCGGCTCTCCACGAGGGCGAGCCCGCCGCGAAGAAGGCCCCCGACCGCGTACTCACCCTCCAGGACGGCGCCCTCACCACGCCCCGCAACAGTGAACGCATCGTCGCCGAGGTATACGCCACAGGGTCGGGCGGCGGCTGCGAGGAGTACTGGTATCTGACGGTGCCCGACGCCGCGCCGTACTCCTGCAAGGCCGACGACGGCCCCTACCGCGAGGTGCAGATCAAGGTCGACGGCCGGCTCGCGGGCATCGCGGCGCCGTTCCCGACCGTCTGGACCGGAGGCTGGTCCAACCCCTTCCTCTGGTATGTGATTCCGGGCCCGCGCGCCTTCGACATCAAGCCCGTCGAGTACGACCTGACACCGTTCGCCGGGCTCCTCAACGACGGTCGTCCGCACCGGATCGACGTCTCCGTAGTGGGCGTTCCCGAGGGGCAGGCCGGCTGGAGCACCCCGGTGAACGTCCTCGTCTGGCAGGACGCGAAGAGCAAGCAGGTCACCGGGAAGCTCACCGCGCACAGGGCGGGAGACCTCGACAACTCCTCCACGTACACACCGGGTTCGGAGCACCGTCTCGACACCGCGGCCGGGCACCGGCTGACCGTGGCCGGGTACGTCGACACCTCGCACGGTCGCGTGAGGACCAGCATCGACCGCAGGCTGGCCAACACCTCTGTGCACCGCTGGACGGACGGCGAGAACACCGACGCGCTGAAGGGGACCTGGACCGACGACGAGATAGTCACCGTGGACGGACGCGGGCCCGCCAAGTCGACCCGGACCCACCGCACCTACACCATGGACGGCACCACGACGCTCGGCGCGGGCGACCGGCTGCGTACGGTGCTGTCGCTGGGGGACCGGGCCGCGGTCGAGGAGACGCGAGGCGGCCGGCGCACGGCGTGGTCCCGGCTCGACGACAGCTACGCGGGTGACGCCACGTATACGGCGAACGTGCCGCGCGACCAGCGGCACGCGGTCGGCACGACCAGTGAGCGCTACCGGCTCTACGGCTCGGGCGGTTGTCACGACCGGACGCTGGTGACCGTGCAGGGGACGCTCACCGAGGACCGCGTGGCCTGCTGAAGGTCCAGTGTGGGACGTGCCACATCCCTCGATGATTTACACGCATGTCACATCGAGGTCTCCGGCGGTAGCAAACTCCCCCGATAGTGATCACCGCGGAATCCGCTTTCCGCATCCCAGAAGTCCCCCTGGAGGAGTGCCCGTGCCGCCGTCTGTACCGTCCCCGCGACGCGTCGCACGCATCTTGCGTACCTCACTGTTCGCGCAGGTCGCCTGCGCGCTCGTGCTCGGAATCGTCGTCGGAAGGTTGTGGCCGGACACGGCCACGACCTTCCAGCCGCTCGGCGACGGTTTCGTGCGTCTCATCAAGACGGTGATCTCGCCGCTCGTGTTCTGTGTGGTCGTCGTCGGCATCGCCAAGGCCGGCAACCTGAAGGCCTTCGGCCGGATCGGGCTCAAGGCCCTGATCTGGTTCGAGATCGCCTCCACCGCCGCGCTGCTCATCGGCCTGATCGCCGCCAACGTCTTCGCCCCCGGGTCGGGCATGAACGTCGACCCGTCGAAGCTCGACGCCTCGGCGGTCGACGACAAGACCGCCGGTGGCGCGTTGCCGACGACCACCGAGTTCATCCTCAACGCGTTGCCGCAGAGCGCGGTCGGCGCCTTCGCCGAGAACTCGCTGCTGCAGGTCCTGGTGCTGGCCTGCCTCACGGGCGCGGCGCTGCTCCACCTCGGCCACACCAAGGTGCCCGCGATCCTGCCCGCCATCGAGCAGGCCCAGGAGATCATCTTCGCGATCGTCGGCTTCGTCATGAAGCTCGCCCCGCTCGCCGTCTTCGGCGCGATGGTCCACCTGGTGGGCGAGTACGGCCTCGGGGTCATGAAGACGTACGGCAAGCTCATCGTTCTCTGCTACGCCGTGGCGATGGTCTTCCTCGTGCTGCTCGCGGTCGCGTTGAAGCTGGTCACCGGGCTGAGCCTGTGGAAGTTCGTCCGCTACACGCGCGCGGAGTTGCTGCTCGCGCTCGGCACGGCGTCCAGCGAGACGGTCATGCCCCGCATGATGCAGAAGCTGCGTCAGGCGGGCGCCCGTGACGACGCGGTGGGTCTGGTGCTGCCGACGGGGTACTCCTTCAACCTCGACGGCGCCTCGATCTACCTCTCCATCGGCACCCTGTTCATCGCGCAGGCCGTGGGTGTCGACCTCAGCCTGAGCCAGCAGGTCACCGTGATCCTGGTGCTCATGCTGACCAGCAAGGGCATGGCCGGCATCCCCGGTTCGGCCTTCCTCGCCCTGTCGGCGACCGCCTCCTCGCTCGGCGCCATCCCCGCAGGGGCCGTCGCGCTGCTGCTCGGCGTCGACCGCATCATGGACTCGATGCGCGTCGTCACCAACCTGCTCGGCAACTGCGTCGCCGTCTTCGCCGTCTCCCGCTGGGAGGGCGCGCTGGACATGGACCGGGCGAAGAAGATGCTCGACGGCGAGATCGCGTTCGTGGAGGAGGACCTGACGCCCGCCGGCGGTGACCCGAAGGCGGCCGCGAGCGAGGAGCCTGCGGACACGGCGGAGGAACTCGCGGGGTCCAAGGCATCGTTGACCAAGGAGCCCGCGGGCGAAGTGAGTTGAGCGCCGGGGCCCGGCGCATCCGCTCGACGCCGGGCCCCACGCCTCCCATCCCGGAGGCCCCGCAAGACTCTCGAAGGCCTCCAGGAGGACCCGCACCGGGGGTCACGCCCGCCCGGTCACCCCTGCGGCTTCTGCGAGTCCACCCCCGGCCGCTCCTTCTTCCACAGCCCGCGCGTGAAGTCCGGGATCGCCTGCGGTGCCCCGTGCGCCTTGATCGAGGCATGGCTCAGCGGCACCGGCGCGGTCCAGGTGGCGGCGTCGTACACGTCGAAGTCCGGGACGAGCCCGAGTCGCATGCACTGCATCAGCCGGAACAGCATGATGTAGTCCATCCCGCCGTGTCCGCCGGGCGGGTTGGCGTGCTCCTTCCACAACCAGTGGTCCCAGTCGGCATACGCCCCGAAGTCGCCCCAGGCGTCATCTGTGTGGTCCGGCTCTATGTAAATCCGCTCCGGGTAGTCCTCGAAGACACCCTTCGTGCCGCCGAGACTGTTGATCCGCGAGTAGGGATGTGGCGTCGACACATCGTGTTCGAGCCGGATCACCCGTCCCTTCGCGGTCTGTACGAGGCTGATGGTCCGGTCGCTCTCGATGTACGTCTCCTTCCAGCTCGGGTCGCCCGGCGGCATGTTCGCCGCCCGGTACTCGGCGAGTCCGAGCGAGGGCGTGCCGAAGCTGGAGACGTGCGTGACACGGTCACCGCGGTTGACGTCCATGTAGTTGGCGACGGGCCCGAAGCCGTGGTTCGGGTAGAGGTCGCCGCGCAGCCGGGTGTGCCATAGCCGCCGCCAGGGGCCCTCGTAGTAGTCCGGGTCGAACATCAGGCCGCGCAGATCGTGGTTGTAGGCGCCGGCGCCGTGCAGCAGCCGGCCGAACTTCCCGGCGTGCGCCATGCGCAGGACCCGCATCTCGTTCCTGCCGTAGCAGCAGTTCTCCAACTGCATGCAGTGTCTGCGGGTGCGCTCGGAGAGGTCGACCAGTTCCCAGAGCTGGTCGAGCCGCATCGCGATCGGACACTCCACGCCGACGTGCTTGCCGCTGAGCATCGCCGTCTTCGCCATCTCGAAGTGCCAGTCCCAGGGCGTCGCCACGTACACGAAGTCGAGGTCGCCGCGCTCGCACAGTCCGACGAAGTCGTGATCACCCTTCGTGTACGTCGCCGGGGCGGGCTGTCCCGCGGCCACCACCTTGGCCGCGGCGCTCGCGGTCTTGTCCTTGACCGGGTCGCACAGCGCGACGACGCGGACTCCGTCGAGAGCGAGGAACAGGTCGATCATGCCGTTGCCACGGTTGCCGAGCCCGATGATCCCCACCCGTACCGTGCCGCGCCCCTCGAAGGGCACGCCGATCATGGTTCTGCCCTTCGCGGCGGGAACGGCGGGCTCGGCTTCCGCCGCGGCCCCGGGAGCAGCGCCGGGTGCGGCCTCCGCCGCCGTCCCGGGCTCGGCCGCGTGAGCCGTGCCCCCACCCGCGAGCGCGCCGATCCCCAGACCCGCTCCGGCGGCTCCGGCCGTGCGCAGGACCGAGCGTCGGGAGTAGCCCTCGGGGTTCTCGTCGGGTTCCGGTGTCGCGTGCTCGTCGTGCATCGGACCTCCTCGGTGGGTGGGCGCGGGTTCGGCGCGCTGTCACCCTCCTAGGGGGCCGACCGGGTCGCAAGGGGCCGAAGTGGCCAGGGAGTTGGACTTCCGGGGCTGGGTCTTTGGACTTCCGTGTGCGTGTGCGTGTGCGTGTGCGAGTGGGAGGCGCGGGGCCGTCGCCAACCCGGCCCGGTGGTGGAGCGGGGCATGCGTCGACCCGCGGTCCGCAGCGGGAGCGGGCCCCTCACTCCTGTCGGCGCGCCTCCCGGTCGCCCCCGCCGGCACCACCCCGTTCAGCAGTCGCGCCTGGGCGGCTCCACCGCGCCCATTCCGTCCACCAACGTGTCCAGCAGCCCCCCGAGGACCTTGCGCTGGTCGTCCGAGAGCGGCGCCAGGATGTCCTCCGCCGCGGTCCGCCGCGCGGCGCGCAGCTCGCGCAGGGCCCCGCGGCCGTCGTCCGTCAGCTCGATGCGGATCACCCGGCGGTTGGTGGGGTCCGGTACGCGACGCACCTTGCCGCTCGCCTCCAGGCCGTCGACCAGCGTCGTCACGGCCCGGGGCACCACCTCCAGCCGCTCGGCCAGGTCGGCCATGCGCGGCGGCGAGCCGTAGTGCGCGAGGGTGCGCAGGAGCCGGGACTGCGCCGGAGTGATGCCGAGCCCGCGCTTCTCCAGCTGACGCTTCTGGATGCGGTGCACACGGCGGGTCAACCGCAGCAGCTGCTCGGCGAGCAGGCCGTCGGCGTCTGGGGTGTCCATGACGGGAACAATATCAGGACCTCGTTCATTGTGAGTATAGGTAACAATGAGCTATGCTCCGTCAGTCATCGTTCTCTCACCCTCCGTAGGAGCCCATGCCCCGCGACGACATCAACTGGACACCGCCACCTGTCGAGGAAGGACAACCCCGGCAGGTGCGCCGCATTCTCAAGCTCTTCCGTCCCTACCGCGGCCGGCTGGCCGTCGTAGGCCTCCTCGTGGGCGCCGCGTCCCTGGTCTCGGTCGCCACGCCCTTCCTGCTGAAAGAGATCCTCGACACCGCGATCCCGCAGGGCCGCACAGGCCTGCTGAGCCTGCTCGCGCTCGGCATGATCCTCAGTGCCGTCCTCGGTGGTGTCTTCGGAGTCCTGCAGACCCTCATCTCCACGACGGTCGGCCAGCGCGTCATGCACGACCTGCGCACCGCCGTCTACGGCCGGCTGCAGCGCATGTCGCTCGCCTTCTTCACCAGGACCCGCACCGGCGAGGTCCAGTCCCGCATCGCGAACGACATCGGCGGCATGCAGGCCACGGTCACCTCGACCGCCACCTCGCTCGTCTCGAACCTCACCAGCGTCATCGCCACGATCGTCGCGATGATCGCCCTGGACTGGCGGCTGACCGTCGTCTCGCTGCTCCTGCTGCCGGTGTTCGTGTGGATCAGCCGCCGCGTCGGCAACGAACGCAAGAAGATCACCACCGAGCGCCAGAAGCAGATGGCCGCCATGGCCGCCACCGTCACCGAGTCGCTCTCCGTCAGCGGCATCCTGCTCGGCCGCACGATGGGCCGCTCGGACTCGCTCACCCGCTCCTTCGCCGACGAGTCCGAGGGCCTCGTCGACCTGGAGGTCCGGTCGAACATGGCGGGCCGCTGGCGGATGGCCGTCATTGGGATCGTCATGGCCGCCATGCCGGCCGTCATCTACTGGACCGCGGGCATAGCCCTCCAGTTCGGCGGACCCGCCATCTCCATCGGCACGCTCGTCGCCTTCGTCTCGCTCCAGCAGGGCCTCTTCCGGCCGACCGTGAGCCTGCTCTCCACCGGCGTCCAGATCCAGACCTCGCTCGCCCTGTTCCAGCGCATCTTCGAGTACCTCGACCTGCCCATCGACATCACCGAGCCCGAGGACCCGATCCGCCTCGACCAGGTCAAGGGAGAGGTGCGCTTCGAGGGCGTGGAGTTCCGCTACGACGACAAGAGCGGCCCCATCCTCGACGGCATCGACATCACCGTCCCCGCAGGCGGCAGCCTCGCCGTCGTCGGCGCGACCGGCGCGGGCAAGTCCACGCTCAGCTATCTGGTGCCGCGTCTGTACGACGTCACGGGCGGCCGCGTCACGCTCGACGGGGTGGACGTGCGCGACCTGGACTTCGACACCCTCGCCCGAGGGATCGGCGTCGTCTCCCAGGAGACGTACCTCTTCCACGCCACGGTCGCCGAGAACCTGCGGTTCGCCAAGCCGGACGCCACCGACGAGCAGCTGTACGAGGCCGCGAAGGCCGCGCAGATCCACGACCACATCGCGTCGCTGCCCGACGGGTACGACACGGTGGTGGGGGAGCGCGGACACCGGTTCTCCGGCGGCGAGAAGCAGCGCCTGGCCATCGCCCGCACCATCCTGCGGGACCCGCCGGTCCTGATCCTCGACGAGGCGACCAGCGCCCTGGACACCCGCACCGAGCGCGCCGTTCAGGAGGCCATCGACGCCCTGTCGGCCAACCGGACCACCCTCACCATCGCGCACAGGCTGTCCACCATTCGGGGCGCCGACCAGATCGTGGTCCTCGACGCTGGGCGACCGGCGGAACGGGGCACGCACGAGGAGCTGTTGGAGCGCGAGGGCCGCTACGCCGCACTGGTCCGCAGAGACGCCCAACTGGAGCCAACAAGATGACTATATGTCGAGATTGTGGCGATATGCGGGTTACCGTGCCCGCATGCAGATCTACACGCCGCCCAGTCGGCCACGGAGAACGATTCGACTGACGAGCCGGGGCCGGACCGCCCTCATCGTGACCGGCGCCGTCGTGGCGGCCACCGCCGTGGCGGTGCCGCTGCTGAGCACGGACGAGAAGAAGGAGCCGCTCGCCCTGGTGATCCCGGAGGGCTGGCGCGCCGGCCAGGTCTACGAGGCCGTGGACAAGGTCCTCGCCCTGCCCGGGGGCACCACGAAGAAGTCCCTGGAGAAGGCGAACCTCAAGCTTCCGAACGACGCGAGCGGCAACCCCGAGGGGTATCTGTTCCCGGCCACGTATCCCATCGACAAGAAGTCGACCCCGGTGTCCCTGCTGACGTACATGGTCGACACCGCGAACAAGCGGTTCGGCGGTGGGACGGTCACGGCCGGGGCCGAGCGGAACGCGATGAACGTCTATCAGACCGTCACCGTGGCGAGCATGGTCCAGGCCGAAGCGGCCACCAAGAAGGACATGGGCAGGGTGGCCCGCGTGATCTACAACCGGCTCGACCGGGGCATGCCGCTGCAGATGGACTCCACGATCAACTACGCGCTGAACCGCAACACCCTCCGCACCAGCGAGAACGACACGCGGCTCAACAGCCCGTACAACACGTACGTACGGATGGGGCTGCCGCCCTCGCCCATCGCCAACCCCGGCGAGGAGGCGATGCGCGCCGCGGTCGCCCCGCCGCAGGGCGACTGGCTCTACTTCGTCACCGTCAAGCCCGGTGACACCCGCTTCACCGCCGACTACGAGGAGCACCGGAGGAACGTGGCGGAGTTCAACCGCACCAACAAGAGCGCGCCCGCGAAGTCGGGCTGACGTCACCCCACCGGCACGACCTCCGAGGTGGCGTTCGAGGTGACATTCGGGGCGGCGGTCGAGGTGGTGTCCGGGGCGACCGCCAGCAGCCGCCGGATGTCCCGCACCGCCGCGCGCCCGGCGCGGTTGGCTCCGATCGTGCTGGCCGACGGCCCGTACCCGACCAGATGGATCCGCGGATCGGCGACCGCGCGGGTCCCCTCGACACGGATGCCGCCGCCGGGCTCGCGCAGCCGCAGCGGCGTCAGATGGTCGATCGCGGCGCGGAAACCGGTCGCCCAGAGAATGACGTCGGCGGCCACGCGCCGCCCGTCGTCCCACTCCAAGCCGTCGGGAGTGATCCGGTCGAACATCGGCTGCCGGTCCAGGACGCCGTCCTCGATGCCCTGCCGGATCGCGTCGTTGAGCGGCAGCCCGGTCACCGACACGACACTCTTCGGCGGCAGCCCCTGACGGACCCGTTCCTCCACCAGTGCGACCACTTCCCGGCCCACGTCCTCGGTGAACGGACCCTCGCGGAACACCGGCGGTCGCCGCGTCACCCAGGTGGTCTCGGCCGCGTACGGCGCGATCTCCAGCAGATGCTGAGTACCGGACGCGCCCCCGCCCACCACGACGACCCGCTGCCCGGCGAACTCCTCGGGACCCGGGTACTGGGCCGTGTGCAACTGCCGTCCCCGGAAGGTGTCCTGCCCCGGGTAGCGCGGCCAGAACGGCCGGTCCCAGGTGCCCGTCGCGTTGATCAGCGCGCGCGTCGACCACGTACCGTCGGAGGTCTCGACGAGCAGCCGGCCCCCCTCGCCCTCGCGCACGGCCTTCACGTCGACCGGCCGCCGCACCCGCAGATCGAAGGTGCGCTCGTAGGTGTCGAAGTACTCCGCGATGACCTCGGAGGACGGCCGCGCCGGATCGGCGTCCGTCAGCTCCATGCCCGGCAGGGCGTGCATTCCGTGCACCTTGCCGTACGTGAGGGACGGCCACCGGAACTGCCACGCCCCGCCCGCCCGCGGAGCGTGGTCCAGGACCACGAAGTCCCGCTCCGGCTCGAAGCCGGTGCGCCGCAGGTGATAGGCGCTGGACAGTCCGGCCTGCCCGGCGCCGACCACGACGACATCGACTTCCCGCACGGTCCCCGCCTGCGCTCCGGTATTGTTCACGCTTCTACCAACCCCGCCGCGTGCACGGATCTTCCCGGCCTCTGCGGACGCCCCGTAAAGGGCGCGGGAAGCTGCGCGACCAGCCACGGTCGGCCCGCAGACAAGGAACGGCCCGCACCTGGCGACCGGCACTCCCGGCTAAACGCTCGACGGAGCGCTCAGCGACCACTGGCGACCAGAATCGGCGCCCCAGAGGCGGGAACACGCGACAACAGCCCCCGCACGGCAAGCTCGGGAATCACCCCCTCCCCGAACCAGTACGCCTCCTCCAGATGCGGATACCCGGACAGCACGAAGTGCTCGACGCCCAGTGCGTGGTACTCCTCGATCCGGTCGGCGACCTCGGCGTGGCTGCCGACGAGCGCCGTACCGGCGCCACCGCGCACGAGACCCACGCCCGCCCACAGATTCGGGGAGATCTCCAACTGGTCGGAGGAGCCGCCGTGCAGTGCGAGCATGCGCTGCTGGCCGACGGACTCGCTGCGGCCGAGCGCCGCCTGCGCGGCGGCGATGGACTCCGGATCGAGGTCGTCGAGCAGACGGCCGGCCGTCCGCCACGCCTCGGCCGACGAATCCCGCGAGATCGTGTGCAGCCGGATGCCGAAGCGGACCGTACGCCCCTCGCGCTCGGCGAGCGAGCGGATCCAGTCGATCTTCTCCTTGACCTGCTCCGGCGGCTCTCCCCAGGTCAGATACACATCCGCGTGCCGCGCGGCGACCGGTCCCGCGGCTGCCGAGGAGCCGCCGAAGAAGATCTCCGGCAGCGGATCCGGCGGCAGCGCGGTCAGCCCGCCCTCGACCTGGTAGTGCGCCCCGTCGAAGTCGTACGGCTGCCCGCGCCACACCCCGCGTACGACGGACAGGAACTCGTCCGTGCGCGCGTACCGCTGGTCGTGGCCGAGTCGGTCGCCGAAGCGGCGCTGCTCGGTGGAGTCGCCGCCGGTGACGACGTTCAGGAGCAGCCGGCCCCGGGTGATGCGCTGGTACGTGGCCGCCATCTGGGCGGCGAGCGTCGGCGAGATGACGCCCGGCCGGAACGCCACCAGGAACTTCAGCCGCTCGGTGTGCTGGGCCAGCGCCACGGTCGTCAGCCAGGCGTCCTCGCACCACGTACCGGTAGGCGTGAGCACCGCCTCGAAGCCCAACTGCTCCGCGGCCTTGGCGAGTTGGGCCAGATACTCGATGTCGGGCGCACGCACCCCGCTGACCGGCCGGGTGCGGTCGACGGGGTTGGCCGCGTATGCGTGCCGGTCCACCAGGGTGCGGCCGTCGCCGCCCGTCGGCAGGAACCAGTGCAGATGCACGGTCATGACGTCACGACTCCTTCGAGGGGCGGGGAGTGGTGGTGGACGGCGGCAGGTCGCCGTTGAAGCGGGTGTCCACGAAGTCGCCGAAGTCGACCTTGCGGGGGATGAGCTTCAGGTCGGTGAACGTGTCCGCGATCTCCTGCTCGGAGGCGATGAGCGGCTTGTCGATGGCCACCGGGACCCTGGTCGCGTTGGTCCGCTTCACCGAGGCCAGCGCCACCTCGTAGGGCAGCCCGGTGTCCTTCGCCCAGACCTTGGCCCACTCCTCGGGGTGCTCATAGACCCAGTCCTGCGCCCGCCGCAGCCGGTCCAGGTAGTCGCGGATCGCCGCGGCCTTCTTCTTGTCCTTGAGCGCTCCGGGCGCCGCCACCTGGAAGGTGAGCCCGTTGACCACGTCGTCGCCGTCCGTCAGGACCGTGCCCTGCTCGGCCTGCAGCACCTGGGAGGTGTACGGGTCCCAGACCGCCCACGCGTCGACCTTGCCGGAGGTGAACGCGGCCAGGGCGTCGGCGGGCTGGAGGTACTTCACCTTGACGTCGCCCAGCGTCAGCCCGGCCGCCTTGAGCGAGGCGACCAGCTGGTAGTGCGCGGACGAACCCTGCGCCACCGCGACCGACTTGCCCTTCAGCTCCTCGGTCTTCTTCAGCTTCGAGCCCTTGGGAACGAGGATCACGTCTCCCTTGGACCTGCCCCGGTAGGCCGCGACGGCGGTGATCTTGGAGTCGGCCCCGGCGGCGAAGACCGGCGGGGTGTTGCCGACGCCGCCGATGTCGACGGCTTTGGCGTTGACCGCCTCCAGGAGTGGCGGGCCGGATGTGAACGTCGACCACTTGATCTTGTAGTTGAGGTTCTTGAGTTCTCCGGCGGCCCGCAGCACCGCTTCCGAACCGCCCTTCTGGTCACCGACGTTGAGGGTGAGCGATCCCTTCCCGTCGGTTCCGTCGCCCGTCGAGGTATTGGCCGACGAGTTCCCGCCGCAGGCCGCGGCCAGCAGGGCCAGGGGGAGGAGCAGGGCGGCGGGGACGAGGTGTCGTCGCATGATGATTCCGTTCGGTGGGTGTTCAGGTGAGGGTGGCGGCGTAACTGAGCTGTTTGTAGGGGAGGTTCAGGCGGCTTCGGCGGCGGTGTCGACGCCCAGCCGCTCCAGCAGCCCGGCGCGCAGTTCGGCGAAACGCGGGTCGGTGATGTCCCGCGGACGGTCGAGCTCGACCTCGGTCTCGTACGCGATGACGCCGTCGTCCATCACGAGGACGCGGTCGGCCAGCAGCACCGCCTCCTCGACGTCGTGCGTGACCAGGAGCACGGCGCAGCCCCGCCGTTGCCACAGCTCGCCGACGAGCCGCTGCGCCTTGATCCGGGTCAGCGCGTCGAGCGCGCCGAACGGCTCGTCGAGCAGCAGCAGATCGGGTTCGCGCACCAACGCGCGGGCCAGTGAGGCACGTTGGGCCTCCCCGCCGGAGAGGGTCTTGGGCCAGGCGTCGGCGCGGTCGGTGAGGCCGACCTCGGTCAACGCCTGCTCGGCGACGGCTCGTTCGGGCTTGCCGGGCAGTCCGAGCAGGACGTTGCGCCACACCTTCTTCCACGGCATCAGCCGGGGTGCCTGGAAGGCGACGGCCTTGCGGCGCGGCACGAGGACCGTGCCCTCGATGTCGCGGTCGAGCCCGGCGAGGATGCGCAGGAGGGTGGACTTGCCGCAGCCGCTGCGACCGAGGAGGGCCACGAACTCGCCCGGCCTGACGTCGAGTTGGAGGTTGTTGATGACGGCGCGGCCGTCGAAGGAGCGGGTCAGGCCTTCGACGCGTACCACCGAGGAGGGGGCGGGCGCGGCGGGGGCGGTCGTGACCTTCTCGGTGGTCACCGGCCGGTGAACGTCGGTCGCCATTGCAGCAGCAGCCTTTCGAGGGAGCGGACGATGAAGTCGGCGAGCAGGCCGAGGAAGGCGTAGACGATCAGGCAGACCACGATCACGTCGGTACGCAGGAAGTCCCGCGCCTGGACCATCAGAAAGCCGATACCGGCGTCCGCGTTGATCTGCTCGGCGAAGACGAGCGCCAGCCAGGCGATGCCGAGCGAGTAGCGCAGACCGGTCATGGCACCGGGGAGGGCGCCCGGCAGGACGACATGCCGTACGAGCCCCCAGCGGGACAGGCCCAGGGACTCGCCGGCCTCGATCAGCTGGGAGTCGACGCCGCGGATGCCCGCGTACACGTTGAGGTAGAGCGGGAAGGACACGCCCAGCGTGATGATCGCGACCTTCGGGGCCTCGCCGATGCCGAACCAGATGATGAACAGCGGGATCAGGCCGACGAACGGCACGGTCCGCAGCATCTGGACGCTCGCGTCGACGAGGTCCTCGCCGATCCTGAACAGGCCCGAGACCAGGGCGAGTCCGGTGCCGACGACGGTGCCGAGCAGGAGCCCCACCGCGACGCGCTGGAGCGAGACACCCATCGCGTTCGTCAGCGACCCGTCGGAGACCAGATCGCTCGCCACCCGCGCGATGGTGCCGGGCGAGGCCAGGACGTCGGCCGTCAACACACCCGTACTGCTGAGGACTTGCCACAGGGCGAGCAGCAGTACGGGACCGGAGGTGCGGCGCAGCCAGCGGGGGACTCGGGTGCGACGGGTCGAGGCGGGGACGATGGGTTCGAGCTCGGGCAGGGTGTGGTCGGTGGACGTGGTGTCGCTGGACTTGAGGTCACTGGACCTGGCGTCACTGGACTTGGGGTCACTGGACTTGGGGTCAGCGAGCTCTGATATTCCCGGAATGTCGGGTCCATGAGAGTCCGGCGGGGCATGGCTGATGCTCATGAGGGCTCCACGGCAGGAGAGCGACGGAGGGCGCCCGCAGGAGAGATGCGGGGGTGCACGGGGTGCGCGAGGGGCGGGGCGCGCGTCAGCGTCCCGGCGTCCGGCTCAGATCAGACGGGCGCGCGGACGGCGGGGGTGTGCTTGCGCTGAGGCGCTGGAGAGGTGAATCGGGTGAAAGGGCGTCAGTGTCCGCGGCGACACGCGGCGGAGGCCACCCGCAGCAGGTCGATGTGACCGCGCGTGGTGAGCATGACTGAACGCAACATGCGGCTGAAAGTAGTCAGCCTGGCCGCGTACGGTCAATGGCGTCTCGCGGAGTGGACCTCGGGTATCACGGGTCGGGCGAGTGAGGTGTCCTGGTGGGCGGGGGATCGGCGAGGATTGGTCCATGTCCGATGCCTTCACCAGCCGTGTACTGAACATCGCCTCCGGATCCAGGGAGAGGGTCGTCGACCTCACCCGTGAATGCGAGGCCTTCCTCCGCGAGGTCGCGGGCGGTCGCGACGGCCTGCTCAACGTCTTCGTGCCCCACGCGACAGCCGGCGTTGCCCTGATCGAAACGGGTGCCGGCAGCGACGACGACCTGCTCGCCGCCCTCCACGCCCTCCTCCCCGCGGACGACCGCTGGCAGCACCGCCACGGCAGCCCCGGCCACGGCCGCGACCACGTCCTCCCGGCGATCGTGCCCCCGCACGCCACGCTGCCGGTACTGGGGGGCCGTCTGGAGCTGGGGACGTGGCAGTCGGTGTGCCTGGTCGACACGAATCGGGACAACCCCGAACGGCAGGTTCGGCTGTCGTTCCTCGGCTGAGGAGCGGGGACGGCTGTCCTGAGCCCCGTTGAGAGTTGGGAGCGGAGCGTCAGCCACCGCGCCGGTCCCCGCCCCCACTCAGACCCTGGATCCACTTCCTTGTTCTCGCGCCCCGGCCCCGTCGCGGGGAGCCGTCGTCATCCCCAGTGCGATGTCGACGAGCATGTCCTCCTGGCCGCCGACCAGACCTCGACTGCCGGCTTCGAGGAGCAGGGTGCGGACATCCACGCCGTACCTGTCGGCCGCGGTCTCGGCGTGGCGCAGAAAGCTGGAGTAGACCCCGGCACAGCCGAGTGTGAGTGTCTCGCGGTCGACGCGTACGGGCCGGTCCTGGAGCGGGCGGACCACGTCGTCGGCGGCGTCCTGGAGGGCGAGCAGGTCGCAGCCGTGCGCCCAGCCTTCGAGGTCCGCGACGGCGACGAACGCCTCGATGGGGCAGTTGCCGGCCCCGGCGCCGTGTCCCGCCAGCGAGGCGTCGACGCGGGTGGCGCCCTCCTCGACCGCGGTCAGCGAGTTGGCGACCGACAGCGAGAGGTTCTCGTGGGCGTGGATGCCGATCTCGGTGTCGGGATCGAGCACGTCGCGGTAGGCGCGGACCCGCTCGCGCACCCCGTTCATCGTCAGATGGCCGCCGGAGTCGGTCACGTACACGCAGTGCGCGCCGTAGAACTCCATCAGGGCGGCCTGGCGCGCCAGTTCCGCGGGCAGCGCCATGTGGCTCATCATCAGGAACCCCGAGACGTCCATGCCGAGTTCGCGCGCCGTGTCGATGTGCTGAGCGGAGATGTCGGCCTCGGTGCAGTGGGTGGCGATCCGCACCGAGCGCACGCCGAGCCCGTACGCCTGCTTGAGGTCCTCGACGGTGCCGATGCCCGGGAGCAGGAGGGTGGTCAGCCGGGCCGTGGTCAGGCTCTGCGCCACCGCCTCGATCCACTCCGCGTCGGTGTGGCTGCCCGGCCCGTAGTTGAGGCTGGTGCCGGCGAGTCCGTCGCCGTGGGCGACCTCGATGGCGTCGACGCCCGCCGCGTCGAGCGCGGCGGCGATCCGTGCGGCCTGCTCGGGGTGGATACGGTGCCGGGTGGCGTGCATGCCGTCGCGAAGGGTGACGTCCTGGAGGAACAGCCGGGTGCTCATCGCGTCTCCTGCGGGGTTCGGGCCGCGATCAGTTCGCCGACGCGCAGGGCCGCCGAGGTCATGATGTCCAGGTTCCCGGCGTAGGCCGGCAGATAGTCCCCGGCGCCCTCGACTTCGAGCAGCACGGTGACCTGGTGGGTGACCGGACGCTCGCCGACGAGCGTGCGCACGGAGCCGTTCATGGTGGTTGTGATCTGCACCGGCTGCTTGAGGCGGTAGCCGGGGACGTAGGCGGAAACGTCCGCGACCATACGCTCGACGGCCTCGGCGATCCGCTCGCGGACCTGTGGATCGGGGGCGTCCACCAGGCAGAACACCGTGTCGCGCATGATCAGGGCGGGTTCCGCCGGGTTGAGTACGATCACCGCCTTGCCGCGCTCGGCGCCGCCGACGGACTCGATCGCGGTCGCGGTGGTCCGCGTGAACTCGTCGATGTTGGCGCGGGTGCCGGGGCCGGCCGACCGGGAGGCGATCGAGGCGACGATCTCGGCGTAGCGCACCGGCGCGGTCCGCGCGACGGCCGCCACGACGGGGATGGTGGCCTGGCCGCCGCAGGTGACCATGTTGAGGTCGTCCGCGTCCACGTGTTCCTCGAGGTTGACCGCGGGGACCACGAAGGGGCCGAGCGCCGCCGGAGTGAGGTCTATCAACTGCTTGCGGTACGGGGCGAGCGCGCGGGCGTTGGCCACGTGGGCCCCGGCCGAGGTCGCGTCGAACACGATCCGGATGTCGTCGAAGCCGGGCAGCGCGATCAGGCCCTCGACGCCCTTCGCGGTCGTCGGCACGCCGAGTCCACGGGCCCGCGCGAGGCCGTCCGAGGCGGGGTCGATGCCGACCATCGCCGCGATCTCCAGGCCCCGGCCGGATCGCAGCATCTTGATCATCAGGTCGGTGCCGATGTTCCCCGAGCCGATGACGGCCGCCTTCAGAGCCGGTCCGTGGTTCATGAGGCGTCTCCGGTGAAGCTCGTACGGACCTCGCCGAGGCCGCTGATCCGCAGGTGGAAACCGTCGCCCGGTGCGACCGGCACCATGGGGCCCAGCGCGCCGGACAGCACGATCTCCCCGGCCCGCAGCGGCCGGCCGTGGTCCCGCGCGGTCGTGGCCAACCACGCGACGGCGACGAGCGGATCCCCGAGGCAGGCGGCTCCCGAGCCCGTCGAGACCACCTCGTCGTCGCGCCGGAGCGTCATGAGGCAGGCGGGCAGGTCGAGTTCACCGAGTCCGACGTGCTGCTCGCCCAGCACGAACAGGCCCGAGGAGGCGTTGTCCGCGACCGTGTCCACGATGCCGATGTCCCAGGCGGCGATCCGGCTGTCCACGATCTCCAGAGCGGCGACGACGTGCGCGGTGGCGTCGGCCACCTCGACGGGGCCGATCACCGGAGCGGTCAGGTCGTGTCCCAGTACGAAGGCGATCTCGCCCTCGATCTTGGGTTGCAGGGTGCGCGCGATGTCGACGGGTATGTCGGCCGGGCACGCCATCGTGTCCAGCAGGACACCGAAGTCGGGCTGATCGACGCCGAGTTGCTTCTGCACGGCCGGGTTGGTGAGCCCGACCTTGCGGCCCACGATCCTGGCCCCGGCCGCCACCTGCCGCTCGGCCCAGGCGGACTGGACGGCGTACGCGGCGTCCAGGTCGCCCGGGGGCAGTAGGTCGCGTACGGGGGCGCAGGGGCGTCGCGTCGTACGGGCCTCGCCGAGCCGGTTCAGCGCCTCGGCGGCGCCGGTGTCGAGCGTGGAAGCGGGTACGGGCATGTCAGTTCACCTCGAAGGTCGTGCCGATGCCCATACCGGTGATCCACTGGGGGACCGGCTCGTAGCTCGTCCACACGAACGGCCTGTCCACGGCGGCCTGTCCGATGAGCCAGGTGCGTATCTCGTGCCCGCCGCTCCCGGCCTGCCCTTCGAGGCCTTCGTCGCCCAGGGCGGTGATCGGCGTGAGGTCCGTGGTGGCCAGTTGTTTGAGGAACCAGCGGTCCCAGGTGGAGTTGACGTGCGCGTGCGGATCGCCGCCCATGGCCCGGACCCGGGGTTCGCGCGCCGCGGCGAAGGCCTGGAGATCCGCGCGTCCGTGGATGACTGCGTCCCGTCGCTCACCGGCCACCGCGGGGTCGCGTGGGTCGTTGGACGGAAGCCAGTGGGAGAGCCCGCCGCTGGCGACGACGAGGACGCGCCCAGGGAAGTCGGTGCCGCGGAGGGCCTCGCCGAGGGCCCTGCCGAGCTGCACGCAGCGCGGCATGCTCGGCAGCGGCGGGGCGGCCGTGTTGACGATCAGCGGTACGAGGGGGACCGGACGGCCGCCGCAGACCATCTCGTAGCCCTGCGTCACTCCGTGGTCGACCGTGAGGGAGTAGGAGAGCGACAGGTCGAATCCGGCCTCCGCGAGCGTGTCGCGCACCGACCAGGCCAGCTGCGCGGCGACCGGGAGTGGCCCGGAGCGGCTGTCGAAGTCACCGAAGCCCACGGCCTGTTCGACGCCGAGGACGAACGGCGGCATCTGGTCGTAGAAGTTCGCGTGGAAGTGGTCGGGGCCGATGACGACGACGGCGTCGGGAGCCAGCCGGGCCACCGCCTCGGCCACCCGGGCGGTGTCGGCGAGGAACCGGCCGCCGGGTTCCGAGGGTCCACGCGGCGGTGTCATGGTGGCGAACGGCGAGTGCGAGATGCCGACCAGACCGATGATCTCGCTCATACCGGGTCCTTGCCGAGGACAAGGAAGTCGCGGTGGGCGCGCAGGAATTCGCCCGGCTTCTCCCACTGCGGCCAGTGGCCCGCGTCCGTGATCACGTGGAGCCGGGCGTCGGGCAGCCAGCGCAGCAGCAGTTCGGCCTCGTCGAGCCCGCCGGTGGGATCGTGGTCGGTCCACAGGAGCAGGGTCGGCGCGGTGACCTGGCCGACCCAGGCCGGGCGCCAGGCGAAATCCCTGCGCACCTCGGGGTCCTGGAGGACGAGCGTGTTGGTGATCGCCTGGAGGAATCCGGGACGGCTGTAGACCGCGCGGCGGAGGTTCACCAGCTCGTCGGTCACCATTTCCTTGTGGTGGAACAGGAACTCCACCCGGCGGCGTACGGTCTCGTCGCTCGGATCCCGGACGGCGGCCAGCGTGCTCTCGCGCATCCGGACCATCACCTCCGGCTTGTCGGCGATGTTGCCGGGGGTGTTGAGAACGAGCCGCTCGACACGGTTCGGGTGGTGCGCGGCCGTCCAGGCGGTCACCCAGCCGCCGAGCGACTCGCCGGACAGGTGCGCCGAGTCGATGCCCAGGGCGTCCATCAGCCCGAGCAGATGGTCGGACAGGACGTCGATGGTGTACGGCCTGTCCGGCAGGTCGGACCAGCCGTGGCCGACCATGTCGTACGCCGTGACGCGGAAGTCCGCGGCAAGGCCCGCGATGTCACGGGCGTACGCCTCCAGGTGCCCGCCCGTGCCGTGCAGCAGGATCAGGTCGGGGCCCGACCCGGCCCGCAGCACCCGGGTGCGTACGCCGCCCACGTCGATGTGGAGGAGTTCGTGGTCGACGTCGGCCAACTCGCCCCAGAGACTGATGTGTTCGGGCAGTGCGCTCATCGTGAGTCCTCTCCGAAGCGGGCTCGGGCCTCGGCGACGGTGACCAGGCCCGCGCTCTGCCGCCGTCCGACGCCCAGCAGGCCGAGCAGCCGGGAGTTCTCGATGGTCAGGAACTCGACCGGCTCGGTGGCCGAGGCGTTGTAGTGGCGGTGCCACGTCCACGGCGGGGTGTAGACGAAGTCGCCGGCCGACCAGGACTCGGTCTCGTCCTCGACCTCGCTGTACCCCTCGCCGCTGATGACGAAGTGCACCGTCTCGTGGTGGTGCCGCTGCATGTCCGAGCTCAGCCCCGGCGGGATGGTCTGCCGGAAGATCTCGAAGGTGGCCGTCGGCAGCTTCCCGGCGATCGAGAGCGTGGTGGGGTTGTGCACCTGGTCGGCCGGCAGCGTCTCCAGCTCCGCCGCGTGCACGACGACCGGGCGCGCGGCGCCGGGCCGTACGGTGTCGGAGAGCGCGCCGAGGAAGTCGGCCAGCGCGAATCCGTCTCCTGACTGGGCCATCAGATCGTTTCCGTCCTTCCGCCGTCGACCGTGAGCACGGTCCCGTTGATGTAGCCCGCGGCAGCCGAGGCCAGGAAGGTCACGGCCGCCCCGATCTCCTCGGGGCGCCCGGCCCGGCCGGCCGGGATGCCCGCCGCGTCCGCCGCGTCGACGTCCTCGTACGCGACCTCGGTGATCCGGGCGCGGGCGTCCAGGATCTCGCGGCGGCGCTCGGTCGCCGTGGCGCCGGGCGCCACGCAGTTGACCGTGACCCCTTCGGCCGCGAACTCCCGGGAGAGCAGCTTCGCGGCAGCGGTGAGCGCGGACCGCAGGACCACGGACGTCGCGAGATCGGACTGGGGCTGGCGCACCGCCGCGGACGTCACGAAGACGACCCGGCCGAAGCCCTGCGCGGCCATGCGCGGCAGGGCGAGCCGCGCCAGGCGCAGCGGGCCGAGCAGCAGCAACTCGAAGGCCTGCTGCCAGCGTTCGTCCTCGACCTCCAGGACGCGGCCGGGCGGAGGCCCGCCGGCATTGAGCACGAGGACGTCGAGCGCGCCGTACCGGCTCTCCACCTCGTCGAGGGCCGTCGTGGCCGACTTGGGCTCCGACACGTCGTTGACCAGCGCGTGGACGATGCCGCCGGTGTCCCCGCCGAGCCGCAGCGCCGCGGACTCCAACCGCTCGGCCCGCCGCCCGGTGATGACGACGCGGTGGCCCGACCGCAGGAGCTGTTCGGCGACGGCGTACCCGATTCCGGCGCTGCCCCCGCCGACGAGGGCGTTGCGAGCGTTGATGGCAGCCTCCTGGTTTTCGAGCAGTTTTCGGGCACCGCTGGTTCAGTGCGCCGGGGTTCGCGGGTGCTGAGAGCCGGTGTGTCAGGCGGCGCGCGCCCGGCTGGGGATATGACACAGACTCTGCGGTTCCCGGACCGGGGCACCGGCCGTGACGGGTCTATCGTGGGCCGCATGAACCCGGGAACCAACGTTGAGTCCCGCTGAGCGGGACAGCGACGCTCCGGCCGCGGGCGGCCTCGATCGCGCCGCGGCGATCCTCGGCGCCTTCGACGCGAACCACCGCGACCTGACCCTCGCCGCCCTCGTCGCCCGCAGCGGTCTGCCGCGTTCCACCGCCCACCGCACCGCCGACCGGATGATCCGGCTCGGCTGGCTCGACAAGCCGAAGGACCGCTACCGGATCGGCAACCGCCTGTTCGAGATCGCGAGCCTGGCCCCGATCCGGCTCCAACTGCGGGAGGCGGTACTGCCCTTCCTCCAGGACCTGCACAGCGCGACCAAGGTCACCGTGCAGCTCGGAGTGCTCGACGGCGCGCAGATCCTGGTCGTCGAGAAGATCACCGGCCATCGGCCGATGCCGATGCTCTCCCAGGTCGGCGGGATCATCCCGGCGCACTGCTCGGCGCTGGGCCGCGCGATCCTCGCCTACAGCGACACCGAGACCATCGACGCGGTGCTGGCCGCCGGCCTCGAACGCAGGACACCGCGCACGCTGACCGATCCGGTGGCCATCGTGCGCGAGCTGACCGCGATCCCGCCGCGCGGCTGGGCGGTCGAACGCGAGGAAGGCAACATCGGGGTCAGCTGTGTGGCCGCCCCAGTCTTCGGCCCGCTCGGCGAGGTCGTGGCCGCGCTGTCCGTCACCGGCCCCTCCAGCCTCATCCGGCCGCAGACGATCGGCCCCGCCGTACGCCTGGCCGCCGCGGCAGCGTCCCGGGCCTACTGCTCTCGCCGGTGACCGTCGCCGCCTGTCGTTGACCACCGGGACCAGAGACGTCGCCGACTGTCGTCGACCGCCGCGGACCGGATGCGTCGCCGACTGTCATCGACCACCGCGGACCAGAGACGTCGCCGACTGTCATCGACCACCGCGGACCGGACATGGAGTCCCGCACAGTGGGACTCGTGATTGCCGTCGGGCCGGGCGGCCCGCACGCTGTGAGCGCCGGCACACCGACGGACGGCCGGTGCGGCGACCTCAAGGAGACGACGATGACTCTAGGCGGCGGCTACATGCTGCCCTCGCGCGAGGGACAGGCGATCGCGGCGATCGGGCTCGGCATCACGAAGAAGACCGACGGCGAGTCGACCCGCGACGCGTACTCGCTGTTCGAGTACACGATCCCCCCGCAGACCGACGGGCCGCCCCCGCACCTGCACACCCGCGAGGACGAGTCCTTCATCTGCCTGGCCGGGCGCCTCGACGTCCACCTCGGCGGCGAGGACTTCGTCCTGGAACACGGCGACTACCTGTTCCTGCCGCGGGACGTGGTGCACGCCTTCCGCAACCCGTACGAGCAGGAGTCGCGGGTGATTTCCGTGGTCTCGCCCGCCGGTCTCGAGCGCTACTACCAGGCGCTGGCGGACATGCCGCCCGGCCCCAAGGACATCTCGCTGATGAAGAAGATCATGGCCGACTTCGGCATCGAGTTGCAGCTGCCGCCCGAGGTCGGCCAGGCATGAGGGTCGCGATCGTAGGCGCCGGCTTCGCCGGACTCGCCACCGCGAAGGTGCTGACCCAGGCGGGCCACGAGGTGCGGGTATTCGACAAGTCCCCGGACGTCGGCGGTGTGTGGAGCCGCACCCGGCGCTACCCGGGCGTGACGACGCAGAGCCCGAAGGCGCAGTACTCGCTCTCGGACTTCCCCATGCCCAAGAGCTATCCGGAATGGCCCAGCGGCGCCCAGGTGCAGGCCTATCTCGCCGCGTACGCCGCCGAGTTCGGCCTCGAATCCGTCCTGCGCCTGAACACCGAGGTGACGGCGGCACGCCCGGTCGGCGACGGCCGCTGGGCACTGGCGACCCGCGACGCCGGGGGAGCGGAGTCCGTCGCGGAACTCGACAGGGCTGAAGAGTTCGACACGGTCGAGGAGTTCGACCGGCTCGTCGTCGCGAACGGGGTGTTCTGCGAACCCCTGGTCCCGGCCTACCCGGGCCTTGAGGAGTTCACCGCGGCGGGCGGGCGGCTGCGCGCGGCCACCGAGTTCCATGACGTCGAAGAGGCCCGCGACAAGCACGTACTCGTCGTCGGGTACGGCAAGTCGGCCTGCGACGTCGCGGCGGCGATCAGCGGCGTCGCCGCCGGTACCGATGTGATCGCACGTCAGCTGCTGTGGAAGGTACCGCGCAAGATCGCCGGTTTCCTCAACTTCAAGCTGCTGCTGCTCACTCGGCTGGGCGAGGGACTCTTCCGCTACCTGCGTCTGCGCGGTTTCGAGAAGTTCCTGCACGGCCCGGGCAACGGCCTGCGCCGCCGGATGATCAACTCCATCGGCTCGGTCTCGGTACGGCAGTTCGGCCTCGCGAAGCTCGGCCTGGTTCCGGCCGGCCACATGGAGGACATCGTCCGCGGAGCCATCGGGCTGGCGAGCGAGGGCTTCTTCGAGGGCGTCGCGGACGGGAGCATCACCGTCCACCGCGACCGGACCATCACTCGGCTGCTCGGCGGGCACGGCGGCCCCGCGGCCGAGCTGAGCGACGGCAGCACACTCCGCGCCGACCTGGTGCTCTGCGCCACCGGGTTCACCCAGGGCGTGCCGTTCCTGCCCGAGCAGACCCGGCGCCAACTCCTCGACGAGCGCGGGAACTTCATGCTCTACCGGCAGATCCTGCCCCTCGGTGTTCCCGGGCTCTACTTCAACGGCTACAACTCCTCGTTCTTCAGCCCGCTCAACGCCGAGATGGCGGCCCTCTGGATCGCCGCCGACCTCGCGGAGGCGGTGGCGCTGCCCGACCCCGAGGCCATGCGGCGGGCCGTCGTCGAGCAACTGGCGTTCATGGACGAGGCCACGGACACGCATCACTGCCGGGGCACCAAGATCATCCCGTTCTCGATGCACAACGTCGACGAGGTGCTCGGCGACCTCGATCTCAACATCGGCGCCACGGTACGGGCCTCGCACTGGCTGGGCGCGGTCAATCCCGCGGCCTATCGGCGGATGACCCCGTCGCTGCTACGGCGACTGCCACCGAGCGGGCCGCGACCTGAGCCGGGGTCCACCGGCCGGACACCTGTGGACAGCTTCTACGGAAACGAGGAAGTGCCCAGCGACCTGCGCTGACGGGCTTTCTCCAGGCCGCGTCAAGCACCATCGGCAGGCCCGCCAAGCGGAGGGCAGATGTTCCTACGCGTCTGCCCCCGGCCGCCAGAGCCCTGGCGGTGGTCCACAGCTGGAGTTGTCCGGGTTCGGAGTCCCAGGCGGCGGTTGCCTGTTGGCGGCGGGCCTCCCGGGCGGCCGGGGCCTGGCGCCCGCCCGCCACTCACGCGGCCCCGGCCCCGGCCCCGGTCGCGACCAGCGCCGAGGGCTGAGCGCCGTCACGACAGCCTCGTCGACGTCAGGTCGTCAGGTCGGCGTCACGTGCCCAGCGCCGCCAGCACCACGGACCTGGCCTCCTCCTGGACCTGGCGCAGGTGGTCCGGGCCGAGGAAGGACTCACCGTAGATCTTGTAGACGTCCTCGGTGCCCGAAGGGCGGGCCGCGAACCAGGCGTTGGCGGTGGCGACCTTGATGCCGCCGAGGGCGGCTCCGTTGCCGGGGGCCTCGGTCAGAACCGTGGTGACCGGCTCGCCCGCGAGGGTGTCGGCGGTGACTTGGCGCGGGGACAGCTTGGCGAGCAGCGCCTTCTCCTCGCGTGAGGCCGGGGCGTCGACGCGCGCGTAGGCGGGGGCTCCGAAGCGGTCGGTGAGCTTGGCGTAGTGCTGCGACGGGGTCTCGCCCGTGACCGCCGTGATCTCGGAGGCGAGCAGGGCCAGGATGATGCCGTCCTTGTCGGTGGTCCACACCGAGCCGTCGCGGCGCAGGAAGGAGGCGCCCGCCGACTCCTCGCCACCGAAGCCGAGCGTGCCGTCGGACAGGCCCTCCACGAACCACTTGAATCCGACGGGGACTTCGACCAGCTGCCGTCCGACGTCCGCCGCGACCCGGTCGATCATGCTCGAAGACACCAGGGTCTTGCCGATCCCGGCGCCCGCGGGCCACTGCTCCCGGTGCGAGAACAGGTACGAGATCGCCACGGCCAGATAGTGGTTGGGGTTCATCAGACCGTCCGGCGTGACGATGCCGTGCCGGTCGGCGTCGGCGTCGTTGCCGGTGGCGATGTCGAACCGGTCGCGCTGCTCGATGAGCGAGGCCATGGCGTACGGCGAGGAGCAGTCCATACGGATCTTGCCGTCCCAGTCCAGCGTCATGAAGCGCCAGGTGGGGTCGGCGAGCGGGTTCACCACCGTCAGGTCGAGACGGTGCTCGTCTGCGATCCGGCCCCAGTAGGCGACCGAGGCCCCGCCCAGCGGATCGGCGCCGATGCGCACTCCGGCGGACCGGATCGCGTCCAGGTCCAGCACGTTCGGCAGGTCGGCGACATAGGTGCCGAGGAAGTCGTACCGGCCGGTGCCGGGTGCGGCGAGGGCGCGGGTGTAGGGGATGCGCCGTACGTCCTTCATGCCGCCGGTGATGATCTCGTTGGCGCGGTCCTGGATCCAGGAGGTCGCCTCCGAACCGGCGGGGCCGCCGCTCGGCGGGTTGTACTTGAAGCCGCCGTCGGCGGGCGGGTTGTGCGAGGGGGTGACCACCACGCCGTCGGCGAGGCCGGACGTGCGGTCGCGGTTGTGGGTGAGGATGGCGTGCGAGACGGCCGGGGTGGGCGTGTAGCCGTCGGCCTGGTCGATGAGGACGGTCACGTCGTTGGCGGCGAACACCTCAAGTGCCGTGATCCGCGCGGGCTCGGACAGGGCATGGGTGTCGGCGCCGAGGAAGAGGGGGCCGTCGGTGCCCTGGGCGGCGCGGTACTCGCAGATGGCCTGGCTGGTGGCCGCGATGTGGTCCTCGTTGAACGCCGTCGCGAAGGACGAGCCGCGGTGCCCCGAGGTGCCGAACGCCACCCGCTGCCCGGGATCGCTCGGGTCCGGGTGCAGCGCGTAGTACGCCGTGACCAGGCGGGCCACATCGATGAGGTCCTCGGGCCCGGCGACCTGCCCCGCTCGCGCGTTCTGCATGTGCCCGCTCCTCCGCAAGAGTCGACCATTGGGTACGGCCCCCATTCTCCCCTGCCCGGCCCACCATGACGCGCACCGGGCGGCCGTGGTGGCACGTGGCACGCGTACGACGCGTACGACGACGAAGGTCCGCGACAAGCCGGGGACAGTTGGTCCGGCCATGGCGTGACGCGGATCACCGCAGCGCGGTCCTCGCCGCGGACGGGGAGGAATGTGGCCGCGAGCCGCCTCACGGTTGTGGGTCACGTAAAAGATGCTGCGGGGCGGGAGGGTGTCGGTCTTACATTCGAGGGTGCCCCAAAGGGTTACGCCTCGGTCTTCGACCCTCGGTCCTCGACTCGGCCGGACTCGTCCATCTCGGAACAACCGATGCGGCGCTCATGGAGGTTGGCGTCGCGGACAAGGCGGGTGAGGTGCCGGCCGGCTCATCCCGACTGAGCCGCCGGAGGGCGCCCGCCGCGGCGGACGCCCTCCGGTTCACCGTCTCAGTCTTCACCGGCTCCACTGTTTCCCGGATCCCCCGTGGTCCGGTCGTGGCGCAGGGTTCAGTACTGCTCGGTCTCCACGAAACCCGCGTCCGCGTCGTCGTCGGCGCCGAAGGCGTCGGCGGCGGCGGTCGGGTCGAATCCGGGCGGGCTGTCCTTGAGGCCCAGGCCCATCCCGGCGAGCTTCGCCTTGACCTCGTCGATGGACTTCGCACCGAAGTTGCGGATGTCCAGGAGGTCGGCCTCGGAGCGGGCGACGAGCTCGCCCACGGAGTGGACGCCCTCGCGCTTGAGGCAGTTGTAGGAGCGGACGGTGAGGTCGAGCTCCTCGATCGGCAGCACCAGGTCGGCGGCGAGCGCGGCGTCCGTCGGGGACGGGCCCATGTCGATGCCCTCGGCGTCGATGTTGAGCTCGCGGGCCAGACCGAACAGCTCGACCAGGGTCTTGCCCGCCGACGCCATGGCGTCACGCGGAAGCATGGCCTGCTTGGTCTCGACGTCGACGATCAGCTTGTCGAAGTCGGTGCGCTGCTCGACACGGGTCGCCTCGACCTTGTACGTGACCTTGAGGACCGGCGAGTAGATCGAGTCGATCGGGATGCGCCCGATCTCCTGGCCGACCTGCTTGTTCTGCACGGCGGAGACGTAGCCGCGACCGCGCTCGACGGTCAGCTCCATCTCCAGCTTGCCCTTGCCGTTGAGCGTGGCGAGGACGAGGTCGGGGTTGTGGACCTCGACACCGGCCGGGGGCGCGATGTCGGCGGCGGTGACCAGACCCGGGCCCTGCTTGCGCAGGTACATCACGACCGGCTCGTCGTGCTCCGAGGAGACGACGAGCTGCTTGATGTTGAGGATCAGGTCGGTGACGTCCTCCTTGACGCCCGGCACGGTGGTGAACTCGTGCAGGACACCGTCGATGCGGAGGCTGGTGACAGCAGCGCCGGGGATCGACGAGAGGAGCGTGCGGCGGAGCGAGTTACCGAGGGTGTAGCCGAAGCCCGGCTCCAGCGGCTCGATCACGAACCTGGAGCGGAACTCGTCGACGACCTCTTCGGTCAGGGACGGACGCTGAGCAATGAGCACGAGGTGTTGCCTCCAGTAGTTTGGCGCCCGCTATGTGACGCCGTAGACACCTCGAAGGGTACGGGCGATCCGGGTGTTCCGGTCTCACCGGAGGCCGAACCGCCGTCTCCGACCCGGCCAGGAGGCCTCCGGACTTCCTCCTGTCGTCAAGAGGGACTCGGCTCGGGACAGCCCGTACGGCAGCTGGTTTCGGCAGGAAGCGCAGCTCCTTCGGGGAGCGGACTCGAATCTACCGTGACGGTTTGCGCCACACCGAGATGTGCTTCGCGGAGTTCTCGGTGAACGGCTCTCCGGACCAGTCCGCGACACGCCGTTCCAGTTCGAGCCCCGCGAGCCGGGCCATCAGGTCGAGCTCCGCCGGCCATGCGTACCGGTGTCGTGAAGCGTCGCGGCGGTAGCGGTCGTCGTCGCCGTCGCGGGTGAAGTGGTGCGAGACGAGGATCTGCTCGACGAGGTCGAAGGTGTCGAAGCCGAGATGCCGCTCGGACACGTCGAACGGCACCGCCACCTGCCCGGGCGGCAGGAACCGCAGCGGCGGCACGCCCAGCTCGATGACGAATCGGCCGCCGGGCGCCAGGTGACGTGCGGCGTTGCGGAAGCACTCGACCTGCTCGTCCTGCGTGAGCAGGTTCGTGATCGTGTTGTAGACGAGGTAGACCAGCGTGAAATCGCCGGGTACGACGGTCGTGGCCATGTCCCCGATGGTGACCGGGAGCGTCTCCTCGTCGATCTTGGGCCGCAGGACCGCCGCCATGTGTTCGGAGAGCTCGATGCCCGCCACCGGCACGCCGCGTTCCCGGAGCGGGACACCCACCCGACCCGTTCCGATCGCGAATTCCAGCGCACGGCCGTCTCCCGCGAGGTCGGCGAGGAAGGCGAGGGTCGGTTCCAGAAATGCGGCCGAGGACGTCTCGCTCTCCTCGGTGTCGTAGCGGTCGGCGGTCGCACGGGTCCACAGCTCACTGCTCGTCACGACCGGTCACTCTGCCGGGCCCGGTGAGGCGGTGTCGAAGCATTTTCCGTCCGGCGCGGGATCGGGCCGGATCTGATTCGAGTCGGACGGTGATTCGAGTCGGATGTGATTCGGTTCCGTTCGAGTGATTGACCGTGTTCCGTCAGATGGTGATGCTTGTTGAGCAGAGGACTGAACACGAAGCACTCTTATGAACGCCGTGTCCAGTCTGTCCAGATACACCAGTAATGATCTGTTCGATCCTGAACCCCACGCAGGAAGGCAGGAACAGACATGCAGGAGATCCGGGAGCCCCAGGAGATCCGCAGGACCCAGGAGTCGCCGGACCGGTCGGGATCCACCGTCACCGGTGCGACGGGCTGGCAGTCACCCGAGTACGAGGTCGTCGACACCGCGCTCGAAGTGACGGCGTACCGACTGGTCACGCGGTAACCCCGCCGACGTGCTGCTGCAGGTGCTCGGCACCGCGGCGGGCGGCGGACTGCCCCAGTGGAACTGCGCGTGTCCCGGCTGTGCCGGGGCACGCGCCCATCCGGAGCGGCGCCGCCGCCACGCGTCCCTCGCCGTGCGAGCGGACGCCGGTCGCTGGTACATCGTCAACGCCACCCCCGACATCGGGGACCAGATCGAGGACACCCCCGCGCTGCACCCCGGACCCGGCGCCCGGCAGACGCCGGTCGCGGGCGTCGTCCTCACCGACGCCGAACTCGACCACACCCTCGGCGTCGCGCGGCTGCGCGAGGCGGACGGCGTGGAACTGGTCGCCACCGCCCCGGTACGCGAGGCACTGCTCGCAGGCGCGCGCCTCGGAGCCGTGCTCGGACCGTACACGGAGCTGCTCTGGCGGGAGTTGGGCACGGCTCCCCTGCCACTCGGCCCGGAACTGGAGGCCGCCGCCGTGCCCGTCGCCGCCAAACGCCCCCGGTACGCGGCCGGAACGGGCGACGACGACCCCCACTGGGTGGTCGCCCTCGTGCTCCGCGAACCCTCCACGGGGAAGACCCTCGTCTACGGCCCCGCCCTCGCCGCCTGGCCCCAGGCGTTGCAGGAGGCCGCCGAGGCTGCCGACTGCGTCATCGTCGACGGCACCTTCTGGGACGAGGACGAGCCCGTACGCACCGGCATCTCCAGCAGGACCGCGAGCGGCATGGGGCACCTGCCGATCGACGGCCCCGCAGGCACCGCGCACCGACTGGCAGGGCTGCGCGCCCGCTGCCTGTACACGCATCTCAACAACACCAACCCCCTGACCGACCCGGACGACGACCGGCACAAACAACTGGCCGACCGGGGACTAGAGGTCGCCGCCGACGGAATGGTCATCGAGCTGTGACGACAACACCTGTACGGGACACGACCGCCCAGGACCGGCAGAACCCCTGGAGCCGCCTGGAGTTCGAAGAGCGGCTGCGCGACATCGCCGCCACCCGCTACCACGACCGCCACGCCTTCAACGTACGCATGCACGAGGGCACCCTGACCCCGGCCGAGCTGCGCCGCTGGATCGCCAACCGCTTCCACTACCAGCGGCACATCCCCGTCAAGGACGCCCTGATCCTCGCCAAGTTCGAGGACCCGGCACTGCGCCGCATGTGGCTGCGCAGGATCGTCGACCACGACGGCGTACGGGAGGGGGAAGGCGGCATCGAGCGCTGGCTGCGGCTCGGCGAGGCGGCCGGGCTCGACCGGGAACGGCTGTGGTCGGCCCAGGACGTACTGCCCGGGGTGCGGCTGGCCGTCGACGGATACGTCAACTTCTGCCGGCTCAGGTCCCCGCTGGAGGCCGTCGCCGCCTCCCTCACCGAGTTGTCCGCTCCCGGCATCATGCGCACCCGCATCGCCGCCTTCGAGCACCACTACCCGTGGATCGAGGCCGAAGGGCTCGCCTACTTCCGCACCCGCGTCGAGCAGGGCAGCCGGGACAGCGCCGAGGCACTCGCACTGGTCGAACGGTGGGCGCTCACCCGCGAGGAACAGGAACGGGCCGTCGCCGCACTCGCCTTCAAGTGCGAGGTGCTGTGGTCGCTGCTCGACGCCGTGGACGGGGCGGGGGAGGGGCCGTGAAACCCCTGCCTCTTAAGGAGGCGTTCCCCGGCGACCACGCCTCGGCCACGGACGCGGGCGTGGAGGCGAGGGCGGGCGCGGAGGCAAGTGAAGGTGCCGTTGCGGACGCCGGGCACTGGACTCCGGCGCTGAGCCGGTCCGTGATGCTCCGGCACGATCGGGTGCGCGGCACCGACCTGTTGCTCATGCCGGAACGGGTGGTCGTGCTGCGGGGCGGCGCGGGCGCGATCCTGCGGCTCTGCGACGGCCGACGCGAAGTCGCGGCGATCGTCGCGGAGTTGGCCGAGCGCTTTCCCGGCGCGTCCGTCGCCACGGAGGTTCCGGAGTTTCTCGGGCGGATGCGCGAGGAGGGCTGGATCCGATGACCGAGACCTCCGCCGCGCCCATCGCCCCGCCCTGGGCGTTGCTCGCGGAACTCACGCACGGTTGCCCGCTGCACTGCGCCTACTGTTCCAACCCCCTGGAACTGGTACGGAGATCCGCGGAACTCCGTACCGACGAGTGGGCCGAAGTCATGCGCCAGGCAGGGGAGTTGGGCGTCGTTCACACCCACCTCTCGGGTGGTGAACCGCTGTTGAGGCGCGACCTGCCCGAGATCGTCGAGGCGGCCGACGCGGCGGGCATCTACACCCAGTTGGTCACCAGTGGCGTCGGCCTGACCCGGGAGCGGCTGACGGCCCTCATCGACCGCGGGCTGCGCAGTGTCCAACTCTCCGTGCAGCACGCCGAATCCGCCGCCTCCGACCGGATCGCCGGGACCCGCTCCTTCGCCGCCAAGCGAAGGGCCGCGGCCCTGGTCCGGGAGGCGGGACTGCCGTTGGGTCTGAACGTCGTACTCCACCGGGACAACCTGGACGCGATCGGCGCCCTCCTCGATCTGGCCCTGGACTGGGGCGCCGAGCGGATCGAGCTGGCGAACACCCAGTTCTACGGCTGGGCGTTGGTCAACCGGGACCGGCTGCTGCCCGGCCGGGAGCAGATCGAGCGGGCGCGGGCCGTCGTCGAGGCCCGGCGGGAACAACTCGCCGGTCGGGTGGACGTGGTGTGGGTGGTGCCCGACTACATAGACGGGATCGCCAAGCCATGTATGGGCGGCTGGGGTGCCGTCTCGCTGACCGTGGCCCCCGACGGCACAGTGCTTCCCTGCCCGGCCGCCGCCACACTGCCGGGGCTCGACGCCCCGAACGTCAAAGGCCGTTCCCTGGAGTGGAGTTGGCGCTATTCGCCCGCGTTCCAGCGCTACCGGGGCACCGACTGGATGGCCGCACCCTGCCGCTCCTGCCCCGAGCGGGAAACCGACCTCGGCGGCTGCCGCTGCCAGGCGTACGCGCTCACCGGCGACGCCTCCCGCACCGATCCAGTGTGCAAGCTGTCCCCCGACCACGGTCTGGTACGGACGCTCGTCGACGCGCCCGTACCGCGGGCAGCCCCGCCGGCCGTCCCCCGTTCCCATCCCCCGCGAGGCGCCTCACAGGCCCCTCGCCGGGTGTGACGCACCACCAGATCCCTTCCAACCCCCACTTGGAGGACCGATGCGAACGACCAGCAGCAAGCGCATGCCCCGTAGAGCACTGACCGCGGGCGCGGCCCTGTCCCTGACCGGGCTGTTGCTCACGGGAGTCCCCGGACTCGGCACGGCCCAGGCCGACACCGCCGACGCCGCCGACTCCGCGGGCACCACCGCCCCGGCGGCAGTCGCCGGCGTACCGACAGGCGTCACCCCCATCACCACCGGGCTGACCGTCCCCTGGGGCGTCGGCTGGCTGCCCGACGGCTCCCACTCCCTGGTCACCGAGCGCGACGACTTCCGGGTCTGGAAGGTCACCCCCGACGGCGCCAAGACCCAGGTCGGGACCGTCCCCAACAGCCAGACCACCGGCGGCGAGGGCGGACTCATGGGCGTGGCCGTCGACCCCGGCTGGGCCACCAACCACTACGTGTACTTCATGCACACCGCCGCCGAAGGCAACCGCATCGCCCGCATGACGTACAACGGCACCTCGCTCACCGGCTACACGGTGATCCTCCAGGGCATCAGCAAGGCCCGCTACCACAACGGCGGACGGCTCGCCTTCGGCCCCGACGGCTATCTGTACGCCACGACCGGCGACGCCCAGAACACCGCCCTCGCCCAGGACCGGAACTCCCTCAACGGCAAGATCCTGCGCATGACGACCTCCGGGCAGCCGGCCCCCGGCAACCCCTTCGGGAACCACGTCTACAGCCTCGGCCACCGCAATCCCCAGGGACTCGCCTTCGACCGCAACGGGCGACTGTGGGAGGCCGAGTTCGGCAACACCCGGTTCGACGAACTGAACCTGATCAAGCCCGGCGCCAACTACGGCTGGCCCACCTGCGAGGGCACCTGCTCGACCGCCGGGATGACCAACCCGAAGAAGACCTGGACCACCGGCGAGGCCTCGCCCAGCGCCATCGCCATCGCCGACAACGTCGTCTACATGGCCGCCCTGCGCGGCGAGCGCCTCTGGCGCATCCCCATCGACGGCGACACCGAGAACGTGGGCACGGCGACGGCGTACTACATCGGCACGTACGGCCGGCTCCGTACGGTCGTCAAGGTGCCCGGCCGCGAACAGCTGTGGCTGGCGACCACCAACGCCGACGCCAACGGAGGCGAGCCGGATGGCGCGGACCGCGTCCTGCGGGTGACTTTGGGCTGACCGCAGGGGTCCGTTCGGGTCGGTTCGGTTCGGTTCGGAGAGGTGATGGCTTCTCCGGTCGGCCCGGTCGGCCCGGTCGGTCCGGCCCGCATGGCCCGTACGGCGTAGGAGGTGGCCCGGCCCCGGGCGGCGACGGTGTTTTGGTCCGTCCGCTCGGGGCGCCGGGTCGGGCGGGGCCTCGAATCCTCAGCCGTGGTCCCTCAGCTCCTCGTCCAGGATGTCGAACAGCTCGTCGGCGGTGGCCGCTTCCAGCGCCTCGTCCTGCGAGGCGGAACCCGGCCCTGAGGCCGGAGCCGCAGTGCCCGCCCGCCGGTGGGTCTCGGCCCACCTGGCGGCCAGAGCGCGCAGCCGGTCTTCGATCCGGGCCGCGTCCGTCGCCCCGGGCTCCGCGGCGAGCAGCGCCGACTCCAGGCGCGTCAGCTCCTCGTCGAGTACGCGGTCCGCACCCACCGCCGATTCCTCCCCGACCAGTTCCGTACGCAGGAACTCCGTGACGGAGACGATGGTCGTGTAGTCGTAGATGAGCGTCGCGGACAGATGCTCCCCGGTGGCGCTGGAGAGCCGGTTGCGCAGTTCGAGCGCGGCCAGCGAGTCCACACCCATGTCGAGGAAGCCGCGCTCGGGTACGACCGCCTCCGGGCCGTCGAATCCCAGTACTTCCGCCACATGTGTCCGTACCAGATCAAGCAGCACCCGCCCGGCCTCCTCCCAGGAGAGCCCCACCAGCCGCGCGGACAACGGCTGATCGGCTGCCACGGCGGCAGCTGCCGCGGGAGTCTGCCGGACGTCCTTCGCGGAACGGTCCGGTGCCAGCCCGCGCAGCAGCGCCGGCAACTCGTCCGGGCGGGCCCAGACCGCCGCCGGATCCAGCCGCACCGGCACCGTGAGGGTCTCCCCACAGGCCAGGGCCGCGTCGAAAAGGACCAGCCCTTCCTCGGGCGCCAGCTCCAGCACGCCGAGCCGCCCGACGCGCCCGGCGTCGATCGACGCGCCGCCGGCCTCTCCGGCCGCCGCCGTGCCCGCCCACAACCCCCAGGCCATCGAGGTGGCGGGCAGCTGCCCGGCCCGGCGATGGTGGGCCAGCGCGTCGAGAAAGACATTGGCCGCGGCGTAGTTGGCCTGTCCGGCCGCCAGGACCATGCCACCTGCGGAGGAGAACAGCACGAAGGCCGAGAGGTCCATGTCCTGGGTCAGTTCGTGCAGGTGCCACGCGCCGTCCACCTTTGAACGCAGCACCCGCCGCACGCGTTCCGGCGTCTGGTCGGCCAGCACTCCGTTGTCCATGACGCCGGCGGCGTGCACGACGGCGGTCAGCGGATGCTCGGCGGGGATGTCGGCCAACAGCCCGGCGATCGCGTCCCGGTCGGCGGTGTCGCAGGCGACCAGCGTCACGGTGGCGCCGAGCGCGGTGAGTTCCGCGGACAACCGGGCGGCGTCGGGGGCGTCCGGCCCCCGGCGGCTGGTCAGCAGCAGATGCCGTACCCCGTGCTCGACCAGCAGATGCCGCGCCACCAGCGCACCCAGCATGCCCGTGCCCCCGGTCACCAGCACGGTCCCCGAACCGTCCCACGACGACCCGTCATCGGCCGCCCTCACCCGGCCCAGCCGGGGGACCAGGGCACGGCCCCGGCGCAGGGCGATCTCCGGCTCACCCGTGGCCACCGCGGCCGGCAGCGCACGGACGGACTCGGCGGAACCGTCCACATCGACCACCATGAACCGGCCGGGGTTCTCCGCCTGAGCGGCCCGCAGCACACCCCAGGCCGGAGCCTGGCCGAGGTCGAGCGGTTCGTCGAGCCGCGCGGAGTCGGCGTCGATTTCGGTGTCCGCGGTGGCGTCGGTGTCGGCGGTGGCTTCGGCGGCATGGACGGCGTTCCGCGTCACCACGACCAGCCGGGACGCCGCGAAGCGCTCGTCGGCCAGCCAGCCGCGCAACGCGTCCAGCACCGTGGTGGTGGTGTGGAATGCTTGCTGCGGCACGGAGTGGTTGATCCGGCTGCCGTCGGTCCTGTCGATCGCATCCGGGCGCAGCCACAGGGTGACCACGTCGGGCACTGGGGACGACGGCTCCGCAGCGAGCACTTCGTCCAGCTCGGCGAACTTGGACGGCGCCGCCCGGGACGCGTCGGTCGGCAACGGCACCCACTGCACCCGGTGGAGAAAGCGCAGACCGGTGTCCAGTTGCCGCGATGTCACCGGCCGCATCGCGAGCGATTCGACGGACGCCACCGGCGCGCCCGTCGCAGCGTCGCGCATGTCCAGCGACACCACGCCTGGACCTGTCGTCCAGATCCGGACGCGCAGCGAACTCGCCCCTCGGGCATGCAGCGTGAACCCGTTCCAGGCGAACGGTATGCGGGTGCTGTCCCTGTCCTCGCCCTCCTCCGCAGGCAGTACGTCAGTGAAGTGCAGCGCCGCGTCCATCAGCGCCGGGTGCAGCCCGTACGCCGCCACGTCCGTGGCGCCCTCGGGCAGCGCGATCTCGCCGTAGACCTCGCCCTCGCGCTGCCATACCGCACGCACGCCCTGGAAGACCGGCCCGTATCCGTACCCCTGGGCGGCCAGGTCCTCGTAGAGCGTGTCGATCGGCACGACGGAGGCGCCCGGCGGCGGCCACGCCTCTTCGTGAGTTGGTGGCGGCTCGGTGGCCTCCGTCGCCGGGCGGAGCACACCCGTCGCATGCCGGGTCCAGATCGCGTCGGAGCCGGTGTCCGGGGCGTCCGTGTCGCGAGAGAAGATCTCCACGCTGTGACGGCCCGTCGTGTCGACCGCACCCACCACCACCTGAAGGGCCAGCGTGCCCTGCTCGGGTACGGGCAGCGGCGCCTCCTGAATGAGCTCCTCGACGACCGGACAGCCGACCCGGCCACCGGCGTGCAGGGCCATGTCCACCAGCGCCGCGCCTGGCAGCAGGGTCGTCCCCAGGATGCGGTGATCCTCCAGCCAGGCGGGAGAGTCGCTCGTCAGCCGACCGGTGAGGACCAGCCCACCGGCACCGGGAAGGGCAATGGCCGCGCCCAGCAGGGGATGGCCTGCCGAGGTCTGACCGAGATCCGCCACGTCACTGGCCGGGGGAGTCACGGCGTCGATCCAGTAGTGCTTGTGCTGGAAGGGGTAGGTCGGCAGGTCGATGGGGTGGGTGGGCTGGTCTTTGAAGAGGGTGGGCCAGGTGATGGGGATGCCCCGGGTGTGGAGGCGGGCAAGGGCTTGGATGAGGTGGGTGGGTTCGGGGTGGTTCCGGCGCAGGGTGGGGATTCCGTCTCCGTCGTGATCGGCCAGGGTGGTGAGGGTGGCGTCGGGGCCGATTTCCAGGAAGGTGGTCACGCCTTCGGTGCGGAGGGTTTGCAGGCCGTCGTTGAAGCGGACGGTTTCGCGTACGTGGCGTACCCAGTAGTCGGGTGTGCACAGGTCTTTGGGGTCGGCGAGGGTGCCGGTGAGGTTGGAGATCAGGGGGATGACTGGTGGGTGGAAGGTGACTTGGGCGGCGGCCTTGCGGAAGGCGGCGAGCATCGGGTTCATCTGTGGGGAGTGGAAGGCGTGGGAGACGCGTAGGCGTCGGGTGTGCGGGAAGTGGGCTGCGGCCTGGAGTACGGCGGTTTCCTCGCCGGAGATGACGACGGCGTCGGGGCCGTTGACCGCCGCGATCGCCACCTGTTCCAGGCCCGCCAGGACGGCGGTAACTTCGTGTTCGGTGGCCCGTACTGCGATCATCGCGCCGCCTGTGGGCAGTGCACCCATCAATCGGGCGCGCGCTGCTACCAGGGCACAGGCGTCGGGCAGGGAGAATACGCCGGCCAGGTGTGCTGCGGTCAGTTCGCCGATGGAGTGTCCGGCGAGGTAGTCGGGCCGTACACCCCATGACTCCAGCAGTCGGCCCAGCGCCACTTCCAGTGCGAAGAGTGCCGGTTGTGCGAACTCTGTACGGTCCAGGCGGCCGTGGCCTTCAGTCTGTTCCGCAGGCCACATGATCTCCTGCAGGGGCAGGCCCAGTTCTTCGGTCACCTCGTCCAGGGCGCGGGTGAACACCGGGAAGGTGTCGTACAACTCCCTTCCCATGCCCGAGCGTTGGCTGCCCTGGCCGGAGCAGATGAACGCGAGCTTGCCCGGGCGGGCCACGCCCGTGACCACGTTCGCCCCCGCTTCGCCCTTGGTGACCTGGGCGAGCCCGTCCAACAGCTCGGTCGTCTTCGCACCGACCACTACCGCCCGGTGCTCCAGTCCGGCGCGGGTGGTGGCCAGTGAGTGGGCGACATCGGCAGGCGCGAGACCGTGCTCGGTGATGTGGGCGGCCAGTTGTGCGGCCTGTGCCCGCAGCGCCGGTTCGGTACGGGCCGACAGCACCCACGGCACCACCGGGAGAGCCGGGGCGGTCTGCCCACTCTGCTCAGGATGTTCGGCTTGAGGGGCTTCTTCCAGGATGAGGTGGGCGTTGGTGCCGCTGATACCGAACGAGGAGACACCGGCTCGGCGGGGGTGTCCGTTGGGCTGCCAGGGCTGGGCCTGGGTGAGCAGTTCTACCGCTCCGGTCGTCCAGTCGACGTGTGTGGAGGGTTCGGTGACGTGCAGGGTTTGGGGCAGGAGGTCGTGGTGCATGGCCATGACCATCTTGATCACACCGGCCACCCCGGCCGCCGCCTGGGCATGCCCGATGTTCGACTTCAGCGACCCCAGCCACAACGGCCGCTCCTCGGGCCGGTCCTGTCCGTAGGTGGCGATGAGTGCCTGGGCTTCGATCGGGTCACCCAACGTGGTGCCGGTGCCGTGTGCTTCGACTGCGTCGATGTCGGTTGGGGTGAGGCCGGCGTTGGTGAGGGCTTGGTGGATGACGCGTTGTTGGGCGGGGCCGTTGGGGGCGGTGAGGCCGTTGGAGGCGCCGTCCTGGTTGACTGCTGAGCCCCGGATGACGGCCAGGACTTGGTGGTTGTTGCGTTGGGCGTCGGAGAGTCGTTCCAGGACGAGGATGCCGACGCCTTCGGACCAGCCGGTGCCGTCGGCGTTCTCGGAGAAGGATTTGCAGCGTCCGTCGGGTGCGAGGCCGCGTTGGCGGCTGAATTCGATGAAGGTGTCCGGGGTGGACATGACGGTGACGCCGCCGGCCAGGGCGAGGCCGCAGTCGCCGTTGCGCAGGGCCTGAGCCGCCAGATGCAGACTCACCAGTGAGGACGAGCAGGCGGTGTCGACGGTGAGGGCGGGTCCTTGCAGGCCGAGGGTGTAGGCGATGCGGCCGGAGATGATGCTGCCCGCACTCGCCCCGGTGGGGTAGTCGTGGTACATCACGCCGGCGAACACTCCGGTGGGGGTGCCCTTGAGGGTGGCGGGCACGATCCGGGCGCGTTCCAGTGCCTCCCAGGAGACTTCCAGCAGCAGCCGCTGCTGTGGGTCCAGTTCGCGTGCTTCGCGTGGGGAGATCCCGAAGAACTCCGGATCAAAGCCCGCCGCTCCCTCCAGGAATCCGCCCTCACGCACGTAACTCGTCCCCGGCCGTGCGGACTCGGGGTCATAGAGCCGCCCGAGGTTCCATCCGCGGTCGGCCGGGAACGGCGAGAGCCCGTCGGTGCCCTCGGCGACCAGTTGCCACAAGTCCTCGGGGCTGTTCACTCCGCCCGGGTAGCGGCATGCCATTCCGACGATTGCCATCGGCTCGTCCGTGTCGGCTGCCCGTACCGGGGTTGCGGTGTTGTTGTTGCTGGCTGGGGTGGTGTGGAGGTGGGTGAGGAGGTGGTGGGCGAGGGCGGTGATGGTGGGGTAGTCGAAGACGAGGGTGGCGGGCAGGTGCAGGCCGGTGGCGGTGGCCAGGGCGTTGCGGAATTCGACCGCGGTCAGGGAGTCGAAGCCCATCTCGTTGAATGCCCGGCCTGGTTCGATCACCGTTTCCGGGCCGAAGCCCAGCACCACCGCCACCTGAACGCCCACCAGATCTGCCACGAGCGACAGTTGCTGGTCCTCGTCCAGGCCATGCAGCCGACGCGCCAGCGAGGAGCCCTGCCCGGCCTGCACGCTCGCGCGACGGCCCTGCCGCCCGACCAGCCCCTGTAGGACGGCCGGAACCTCCCCATCCACCGCATGCAGAGCGGTCAGGTTCAAGCGGACCGGGACTGCGAGGGCTTTCCCGCAAGCCACAGCCGTGTCGAACAGAGCCAAGCCCTCCTCGTCGGTGAGGGGCTGGATGCCGGAGCGGGCCAGTCGGGCACGGTCCTGGCCGGTCAGCCGGCCCGCCATCCCCTCCGCCTGCTCCCAGGGCCCCCAAGCGAGCGACTGTGCCGGTAGTCCCAGGCCCAGCCGGTGCCGAGCCAGAGCATCCAAGAACGCGTTCGCTGCGGCGTAGTTGGCCTGGCCCGCACCGCTGAAGATCCCGGCGATGGAGGAGAACAGGATGAAGGCCGTCAGGTTCATGTCCTGGGTGAGTTCGTGCAGGTGCCAGGCCGCGTCGGCTTTCGGCTGGAGGACGGTGTCCAGCCGGTCGGTGGTCAGGGACGGCAGCATCCCGTCGTCCAGAACCCCGGCCGTGTGCACCACACCAGTGAGGGCATGTTCTGGGGCGATGCCCGCGAGGACGGCGGCCAGAGCGTGACGGTCTGCGACGTCGCACGCTTCGACGTGGACGGTGGCGCCGAGTTCGGACAGTTCCGCCATCAGCTCGGTTGCGCCGGGAGCCGCTATGCCCCGACGACTCACGAGCAGCAGCTGCCGCACTCCGTGCCCGGACACCAGATGCCGGGCGACCAACGCTCCCAGACCGCCGGTGCCGCCGGTGATGAGGACGGTGCCGGTGGTGTTCCACGGCGTGGGATCTTCCGCTGTATGTGCCGGGGTGTGGGTGAGGCGGGGGATGGTGATCTGCCCCGCGCGGAGGGCGAGTTGATGTTCGCCGGTGGCCAGGGCGTAGGCGGCAGCAGAGGGCAGTGCTGTCTGGGAGTCGGGGTGGTTGTCGGTGTCGATGAGGAGATGGTGGCCGGGTGTCTCGGCCTGGGCGGAGCGGACCAGACCCCATACCGCTGCCGCGGCCAGGTCCACGGGCAGGTCTGTGTCGGTGACGGACACTGCGTGCTGGGTGAGGACGATCAGCGGCGTGGAGCCGGACCCGCCCTCTGGTTCGGTGCCCGGGGACTGGAGGGCGTGCAGAGTGTCCGAGAGTGCCATCCGTAGAGCAGCCGGGCCATCGCCCGCCTGGGCCGAGACCTGGTGGATGCGCAGAGCCTCCAGCCCCGCAGCCGCGCTGTCATGGCCGCTTGGGGCTGGGATGGGTGTCCAGTCGAGGTGGAAGAGGGCCTGGCGAACGGTGTGGCTGGTCTGGTTCGTGGCTGGGGCGGGGCGGGTGGTGAGGGAGGTCACCGTGGCGACGGGGGTTCCGTGCACGTCGGCGAGGTGGATGGCGGTGGAAGTTGGTCCGGCGGGGTGGAGGTGGACGCGCAGTGCGGTGGCTCCCGAGGCGTGCAGCCGCACGCCCTGCCACGCGAACGGCAGATGCACGCCCGGCTCCTGCCCGCCATCGTCACCGTCGTCTTCGCCGGTGCCCGCCAGGGCGTGCAGGGCGGCGTCGAACAGTGCCGGATGCAGCCCGAAGCCCGTGACCTGCTCGATGGCCTGGGCAGGGAGTTCGACCTCGGCGAACACCTCATCCCCGCGCTGCCAGAGCGCAGACACGCCCTGGAACACCGGACCGTACGCAAGCCCCAGCCCGGCCAGCCGCTCGTAGAAGCCCTCCAACGACACCACAACCGCCCGCTCCGGCGGCCAAATCTCCATGTCTGTTGGTGTGTTGGTGGGGGTGGTGTCGGGGGTGAGGATGCCTTCGGCGTGCAGGGTCCATTCTTCGTCGGGTGCGGCGTTCTCGGGTCGTGCGTGTATGCGTAGGTGTCGGTGGCCGTCTTGATCAGGGGCGGCTGCCATCACCTGCACTGCCACGCCGCCGTGTTCGGGCAGGGGGAGCGGGGCGTGCAGTGTGAGTTCGTCCAACACCGGGCAGTTCACTTCGTCGCCTGCTCGGATGGCCAGTTCGACGAAGCCGGTGCCGGGGAACAGGATGGTGCCCATGACGGTGTGGTCGGCCAGCCAGGGCTGTCGCTCGACCGACAGGCGGCCCGACAGGACGACATCCCCCGAGCCGGGCAGCTCCACCACCGCGCCCAGCAACGGGTGTTCGGCACTCTCCAGTCCCGCCTGTTGCACATCCACCGTGTCCTGGGTGGCGTGCATCCAGTAGTGCTTGTGCTGGAAGGGGTAGGTGGGCAGGTCTATGGGGTGGGTGGGCTGGTCTTTGAAGAGGGTGGGCCAGGTGACGGGGATGCCTCGGGTGTGCAAGTCGCCCAGGGCCCGCAGGAGATGTGCGGCTTCGGGGCGGTCCCGGCGCAGAGCGGGAACGGCGTCCCCGTCCTGGTCGGCCAGGGCGGTGAGGGTGGCGTCGGGGCCGATCTCCAGGAACGTGGTTACGCCTTCGGCGCGCAACGTCCGTATCCCATCACCGAACTGGACCGCCTCGCGTACATGCCGTACCCAGTACTCGGGTGTGCACAGTTCCTTCGGGTCGGCGAGGGTGCCGGTGAGGTTGGAGACCAGCGGAATCACCGGCGGGTGGAAGGTGACCTGAGCAGCGACCTCGCGGAAGGCAGCCAGCATCGGGTCCATCAACGGCGAGTGGAAGGCGTGGGAGACCCGTAGGCGCCGGGTGTGCTCGAAGTGGGCCGCGATCTGCACTACTGCGGTTTCCTCGCCGGAGATGACCACCGCCTCGGGGCCGTTGACCGCCGCGATCGCCACCCGTTCCAGACCCTCAAGAACCGCCGCGACCTCGTCCTCGGTGGCCCGCACCGCGACCATCGCACCCCCGACAGGCAGCGCACCCATCAGCCGGGCCCGGGCTGCTACCAACGCACACGCATCCGGCAGGGAGAACACCCCGGCCAGGTGTGCTGCGGCCAGTTCGCCGATGGAGTGCCCCGCGAGGTAATCGGGCCGAACACCCCACGACTCCAGCAGTCGGCCCAGCGCCACTTCCAGAGCGAACAGTGCAGGCTGCGCGAACTCCGTACCCTCCAGACGCCCTTGTCCGGCAGAGTCGTCCGCGGGCCACATCACCTCCCGCAGCGGCAGGTCCAGTTCCCCGATCACCTCATCCAAGGCACTGGCAAACACCGGGAAGGCGTCATACAACTCCCGTCCCATACCAAGGCGTTGGCTGCCTTGGCCGGAGCAGATGAACGCCAGCCGACCACCGACCGGCACCCCACCCAGCCACTCACCCCGGGCCACCGCCTCCAGCCCACCCACCAGCTCAGCCATATCCGCTCCAACCACCACCGCACGGTGCTCCAGCGCGGCACGCGTGGCGGCCAGCGAGTAGGCCACGTCGGCCAGGTCCAGATCCCGCCCCGCGACATGAGCGGCCAACTGCGCCGCCTGCGTCTGCAGCGCTTCCTGGGTGCGGGCCGACAGCACCCATGGCACGGCGGGAAGGGCCGGAGCGGGTCCGGCCGGAGTGTCGTTTGGGAGGTTCGGGGCTTCTTCGAGGATGAGGTGGGCGTTGGTGCCGCTGATGCCGAACGAGGAGACGCCCGCTCGGCGGGGGTGGCCGTTGGGTTGCCAGGGCTGGGCCCGGGTGAGCAGTTCCACTGCCCCGGCCGTCCAGTCGACGTGTGTGGACGGTTCGGTGACGTGCAGGGTCTGGGGCAGTAGGTCGTGGTGCATGGCCATGACCATCTTGATCACACCGGCCACCCCGGCCGCCGCCTGGGCATGCCCGATGTTCGACTTCAGCGACCCCAGCCACAACGGCTGGTCCCCGGACCGGTGCTGCCCATACGTGGCGATCAGTGCCTGGGCCTCGATCGGGTCACCGAGGGTCGTGCCGGTGCCGTGCGCCTCCACCGCATCCACATCCGCCGCCGTCAGTCCCGCACTGGCCAGTGCCTGCCGGATCACCCGCTGCTGAGAAGGACCATTCGGAGCCGTCAGCCCATTGGACGCACCGTCCTGGTTGACCGCCGAACCCCGAACGACCGCCAGCACCCGGTGACCGTTGCGCCGCGCCTCGGAGAGCCGCTCCAGGACAAGGACCCCCACCCCCTCCGACCAGCCCGTGCCATCAGCATCCTCCGAGAACGACTTGCACCGCCCGTCAGGCGCAAGACCCCGCTGACGGCTGAACTCGATAAACGACTCCGGGGTCGACATCACCGTCACCCCACCGGCCAGAGCCAGAGTGCACTCACCGTTGCGCAACGCCTGAGCCGCCAAATGCACACTCACCAACGACGACGAACACGCCGTATCCACGGTCAGAGCCGGACCCTCCAGACCCAGCGTGTAGGCGACACGCCCCGACACGACACTGCCCGCACTCGCCCCCGTCGGATAGTCGTGATACATCACCCCCGCAAACACCCCGGCCGGCGTCCCCTTCAGCGACTCCGGCACGATCCGGGCCCGTTCCAGCGCCTCCCACGAAACCTCCAGCAACAACCGCTGCTGCGGATCCAGTTCACGCGCCTCCCGTGGCGAGATCCCGAAGAACTCCGGATCAAAACCCGCCGCACCCTCCAGAAACCCGCCCTCACGCACGTAACTCGTCCCCGGCCGCGACAACCCCGGGTCGTAGAGCCGTCCCAGATCCCAGCCCCGGTCGGCCGGGAACGGCGAGAGCCCGTCAACGCCCTCCGCCACCAGCCGCCACAACTCCTCAGGACTACCCACACCACCCGGATACCGGCACGCCATCCCCACGATCGCCACCGGCTCATCCGCAGCAGACACTCGTACCGAGGTGGCGGTCGGCGTGGGCGCGGTGCCGAGGGCCGTGTTCGTGATGAGGGCGGCCAGTGCGCGGGAGGTGGGGTGGTCGAAGACCAGGGTGGCGGGTAGTTGCAGGCCGGTCGCGGTGGAGAGCAGGTTGCGTAGTTCGACGGCGGCCAGGGAGTCGAACCCGAGGTCCTGGAACGATCGGTCCGGGTCGATGGATCCGGCGCTGTCGTGGCCGAGGACGGCGGCTATGCGACCACAGACCAGGTCGAGGACGAACCGGTCGCGCTCGGGTTCGGTGAGTTCGGCGAGTCGTCGTGCGAACGGCAGCCCGGCCGTGGTCGATCCCTGCGCTCCGGTCGTGGTGGCAGCGGTCCGCAGGGGTGCGCGGACCAGGCCTCGCAGCAGTGGGGGAACGCCGTCGGTGCGGGCGCGAACCGCTGCCCGGTCGATCCGCAGCGTCAGTGCGACGGCCGTGTCGGTGGTGGCCAGCGCGCGGTCGAACAGGGCGAGGTTCTCGCTGGGGGACAGCGGTGCCAGGCCCTGGCGCGCGATCCGCCGAAGGCCGAGGGCGCCGAGCCCGGCACCCATGCCCTCGTCGCCCGTCCACAGGCCCCACACATGGGACTGCGCCGGAAGGCCCAGACTCCGCCGGAGCTGGGCCAGAGCGTCCAGGAAAGTGTTTGCCGCCGCGTAGTTGGCCTGGCCCGGGGCGTCCAGCAGACCGGCCGAAGAGGAAAACAGTACGAACGTCGACAGACCCATCTCCCGGGTCAGTTCGTGCAGATGCCAGGCCGCGTCCGCCTTCGGCCGCAGCACGGTCTCCAGCCGGTCCGGGGACAGATCGGCCAGCAGGGCGTCGTCCAGAACCCCGGCCGCGTGCACCACACCCGTCAGCCGATGATCCGGATCAATACCGGCCAACTGCACGGCCAGCGCCTCACGGTCAGCGACATCACACGCCTCGACCCGCACCACCGCACCGAGCTCCGACAGCTCCGCCACCAACTCACCCGCACCAGCAGCCGCCATACCCCGACGACTCACCAGCAACAGACGCCGCACCCCGTGAACGGCCACCAGATGCCGGGCAACCAACGCCCCCAGACCACCCGTACCACCCGTAATCAACACCGTGCCCGCGGCGTCCCAGAGGGATGTAGATGGAGATGGGGACGAGGACGTGGTGTCGGCCTCGGGGGTCGGCAGACGCTCGGCGCGCGGGATCCAGGTGCCGTTGTCGCGGACCGCGATCTCCGGTTCGCCGCTTGCCAGAGCCGCGGCGGCCAGACGTTCCGGTGGGGTGTGTGCGCCGGGGGCGTCGTCCACGAGCAGGAAACGCCCCGGGTGTTCGGCCTGGGCGGAGCGAACCAGGCCCCACACGGCAGCCGCCGCCGGGTCTACGTCCGTGGTGCCGGGAGGGAGGGCGACGGCACCCGCGGTCGACAGGATCAGGCGGGAGGCGGTCGGCCGTTCCTCCGTGAGCCAGGTCTGGAGCAGCGCGAGAGTGGTCGAGGTGGCCACGCGCAGCCGGTGCGGCATCTCGCCGTCCTCGGCGGGGGTGCAGTCGGCGATGATCGTCTTCGGCGCTGTGGTTGCGCCTTCCGCGTCGGTGAGTGCGCGCAGTTCGGCCGCGTCGCGCACCACGGCCCAGCGGCCGGGCGGGGCGGACGAGGCGGCCGGCGGTTCGGACGCTCCCAGCGACTGCCAGTTGACGGCGTACACCGGGTGGCCGCCGGAGCCGGCAGGGCCACCGGCCTGGACCTGGTCGGCGGTGATCGGCCGGGACACCAGGGAGGCGACCGAGGCGACGGGGGCGCCCGTCAGGTCGGTGATCTCCAACGACAGGGCGCCGGAGCCCTGTTGTCCGCCCGGCACGTTGATCCGCGCCCGCACGGTGGCCGCGCCGCGTGCATGGAGGCGTACGCCCGACCAGGCGAAGGGGATGGTGGCCTGTTCGTCGGCGGGCAGGGTGTCGCCGCCGAGGAAGCCCGCGCTGTGCAGCACGGCGTCGAGCAGGGCGGGGTGCAGGCCGAAGGAGGTGGCCTCGGCCGCCGCCTCCGGGTCCAGGGCGACCTCGGCCAGCACACTGTCCTGGTGCCGCCACGCCGCCCGCACGCCCTGGAACGCCGGGCCATACGCGTAACCCTGAGCGGCCAGGTCGCTGTAGAGGGAGGAGACGTCGAGAGGGATGGCGTCTGCTGGCGGCCAGGCGGCATAACCGCCCCCAGCCTCGTCCCCAGCCCCAGCCCCAGCCCCCTCCCCGTCCTCGGACCTGGCGTCGGGACCGCTGTCGGCGCCCCTGTCAGGGGAAAGCAAGCCAGTGGCGTGCAACGTCCAGGAGACGTCCTCGGGGGCGTCCGCCGGGCGGGAGTACATCTCCACGGTTCGGCGGCCCGTTTCGTCGGGGCCGTTCACCACGACCTGGAGGCCGATGCCGCCGCGTTCGGGCACGGCCAGTGGTGCCTGGAGGGCCAGCTCATCGATGCGTGGGCAGTGAGTCCGTTCCCCGGCGTACGCGGCCAGTTCGACGAAGGCGGTGCCCGACAGCAGGACGGTGCCGAGGACGACGTGGTCCGCCAGCCACGGATGGGTGGTGGACGAGAGCCGGCCCGTGAGCACCAGCCCGTCGGAGCCGGGCAGCGGCAGTGCCGCGCCCAGCAGCGGGTGGTCGGCGGGTGTCTGGCCGAACCCGGCCGCGTCGCCCGGGGGAGTGGGAACCTGGAGCCAGTAGTGCCGCCGCTGGAAGGCATAGGTCGGCAACTCGGCCCGCCCCGCCGGGCGGTCGGCGAAAGCGGGCAGCCAGTCGACGGTCCTGCCGTGCGTGTGGAGCCGGGCCAGCGTCCGTAGCAGCTCGGCGGGTTCGGATCGGTCTCGGTGCAGCGTGGGCGTGCACAGCGCCGGGCCGGTCAGATACTGCTCGGCCAGCGCGGCCAGTGTGCCGCCCGGCCCCACCTCCACGTACGTGTCCGCCCCGGCGTCCCGCAGCGCCGCCATCCCGTCGCCGAACCGGACGGCCTCGCGGACATGACGTACCCAGTACTCCGGCGAGCACAGCTGATCGGCGTCGGCCGGGGCGCCCGTCAGGTTGGAGATCACGGGTATCAACGGAGGTGCGTAGTCGAGGAGTTCGGCGGCCTGCCTGAACTCGGCCAGCATCGGCTCCATCAACGGGGAGTGGAAGGCGTGCGAGACGCGGAGCGCGGTCGCCCTGCCGAGCTGTGCGGTGATCGCGGCCACCGCGTCGCGCGTGCCGGAGACGACCACCGACTCGGGGCCGTTGACAGCGGCCACGGCGATGTCCGTCCGGTCGCCGATCAGGGCACGAACGCGCTCCTCGGGAGCCCGTACCGCGGCCATGGTGCCGCCCTCGGGCAACGCCTGCATCAGCCGGGCCCGCGCACCCACGAGGAAGGCCGCGTCCTCCAGCGTCAGTACGCCCGCCACGTGAGCGGCGGCCAGCTCGCCGACCGAGTGCCCGGCCACGAAGTCCGGTGTCACGCCCCATGACCGGAGCAGCCGGCTGAGCGCGACCTCGAAGGCGAACAGCGCGGGCTGGGCGTAGCCGGTCTGGTCCAGCAGCGAGGCGTCGTCGGTTCCGGCGGGCCACATCACCTCGTGCAGCGGTCGGTCGAGCTGAAGGTCGAGGTGCCCCGCGGCCTCGTCCAGCGCCTCGGCGAAGACGGGGAACGCCGCGTACAACTCCCTTCCCATGCCGGGCCATTGGCTGCCCTGGCCGGAGAACAGGAACGCCGTCCGGCCGCCCCCCGGAGCGCCGATGAACAGCCCGGGGGAGCCGCCCTCGCCGACGGATGGATCGGCCAGGCCAGATAGATCAGACAGGTCGGACAGTGCGGACAGGCCGCGCAGCACGTGGTCGCGGTCGTCGGCCAGCAGCACCGCGCGGTGTTCCATGGCGGCCCTGGTGGCCAGTTCGTATCCGGCAGCCGTCAGATCCGTGTCGTGCCCGGACAGATGGGCGTGCAGACGCGCGGCCTGCGCGCGCAACGCCTCCCGGCTCCTGGCCGAGACGACCAGCGGCACCGCCGGAACCGCAGCAGGAACGGGAGCAGGAACCGCAGCAGGAACAGTCGCAGGCCCCACCGCCGGAACAGCCGCACGCCCAACCGCCGAAAGAGCGGACGTCGACGGCTGCTCCTGCCGCTCCCGTCGCGACGCGAGGTCCTCCGCCTGCTCGATGATGACGTGCGCGTTGGTCCCGCTGATGCCGAACGAGGAGATGCCCGCCCGGCGCGGGCGGTCGTCGGCCTGCCAGGCCCGTTCCTCGGTGAGCAGTTCCACCGATCCGGCGGACCAGTCCACATGTGGGGTCGGCGCGTCGACGTGCAGCGTCCGGGGCAGCGTGCCGTGCCGCATGGCCATCAGCATCTTGATGACCCCGGCGATCCCGGCCGCGGCCTGGGTGTGGCCGATGTTCGACTTGACGGACCCGAGCCACAACGGCCGGTCGTCGGGGCGGCCCTGGCCGTAGGTGGCGAGCAGCGCCTGGGCCTCGATCGGATCGCCGAGGGTGGTGCCGGTGCCGTGTGCCTCCACCGCGTCCACCTCCGCCGCGGTGAGTCCCGCGGTGGCCAGGGCCTGGCGGATCACGCGCTGTTGGGCGGGCCCGTTGGGGGCGGTCAGGCCGTTGGAGGCACCGTCCTGGTTGACCGCGGAACCCCGGATGACGGCCAGCACCTGGTGGCCGTTGCGCCGCGCGTCGGAGAGCCGTTCCAGCAGTACCACGCCGCCGCCCTCGCCCCAGCCCGTGCCGTCGGCCGCCGCCGCGAACGGTTTGCAGCGGCCGTCGGCGGCCAGGCCGCGTTGGCGGCTGAAGGCGGTGAACACTCCGGGGCTGCCGATGATCGCCACCCCGCCGGCCAGGGCGAGTTCGCACTCGCCGGCCCGCAGCGACTGGCAGGCCAGGTGCATCGCCACCAGCGAACCGGAGCATGCCGTGTCCACGGTGAGCGTCGGGCCCTCCAGACCCAGCGCGTAGGCGGCCCGGCCGGAGACGACGCTGGGCGCGGTGCCGGTCAGCAGATAGCCGTCGAGCCCGTCGGGTGCCTCGTGCAGGCGGACCCCGTACTCCTGCGGCTCGGCGCCGACGAACACGCCCGACCGGCTGCCGCGCAGCGAGTGCGGGTCGAGACCGGCCCGCTCCAGGGCCTCCCAGCACAGCTCCAGGACCAGCCGCTGCTGGGGGTCCATGGCGGTCGCCTCGCGCGGGCTGATGCCGAAGAAGTCGGCGTCGAACTCCCCGGCCCCCTCCAGGAAGGCGGCGTGCCGCACATAGCTGGTGCCCGGCTTGCCCGGATCGGGATCGTAGAGCCCCTCGGTGTCCCAGCCGCGGTCGGTGGGCAGCGGCGAGAGCACATGGCGGCCTTCGGCGATCAGCCGCCACAGCTCGGCCGGGGTGTCCGCGCCGCCGGGGAAGCGGCAGCTCATGGCGACGATCGCGATCGGATCGTCGGACGACACCGGGCCGCGTACCGGCTCGGTGGCCTCGGCCGGCGAGGGACCGCCGAGCGCCAGGTCCTCCAGGCGGCGGGCCAGCGCACCGGGCGTCGGATGGTCGAAGACCAGGGTCACCGGAAGGTCCAGCCCGGTGGCGTCGGCCAGCCGGGCGTGCAGATCCACGGCGGCCAGCGAGTCGAATCCCTGCTCCTGGAACGGCAGTCCGGCGTCCACGCGCACGGTCCCCGGCGCCTCCTGGCGGACCGTCTCCAGCACCGCGGCGGTCTGCGCGCACACCAGGTCGAGGAGCAGCGCCCGGCGCGCCCCGGCGGGCAGACCCGCGAGCCGCCGGGGCAGCGCCGCCCCGCCGACGACGACGTCTTGGGACTCTGGGGTCTCGCTCATTCGCGTACTCCACCATTCCAGGAATTCCACGGATCACGGCTTCCACGGCTTCCACGGATTTCGCGGGCTCGTGGCACCGACGGATCTTCCGGAGGGACTCGGAAATCCCTCCGGGTGAAATCGATGTGCCGGATTCAGCTGTACGACCGGACGGTCTCGCCGAGGCGTTCGATGACCGCGGCCGGTTGTTCCGTGAGATAGAAATGCCCGCCGGAGAACCACCGGACGGTGAAACTCCCGGCCGCGTGCCGGTGCCAGGCGCGTGCCTGTTCGGCGGTCACCTGGGAGTCGTTGTCGCCCGCGAAGACCTCGACCGGGCAGGACAGAGCCGCCCCGGGGTCGCCCGTGTACGTCTCCACGGCCTGGTAGTCGGCGCGTACCGCGGGCAGTACGGCGCGCAGCATCTCCGGGTCGTCGAGCAGCCGCGCGTCGGTGCCGCTGAGCCGTTTGATCTCGGCGACGATCCCGGCGTCGTCGCGCCGGTGTACGTTCTCGCTGCCGCCCAGCGAAGGAGCGCGCCGCCCGGAGGCGATCAGTACGGTCGGCGGGCGCGACTCGCGTTCCATCCGCAGGGCGATCTCGTACGCGATCAGGGCGCCCATGCTGTGCCCGAAGAGCGCCAGCGGGGTGTCGAGCCACGGCTCCAGCGCGTCGAAGGTCCGGTCGGCCAGCGTCCGCAGGTCGGTGAACGGCTTCTCGGCGCGCCGGTCCTGACGCCCCGGGTACTGCACGGTGAGGACCTCGATGCCGGGACGCAGCGCCGTCGACACCGGGCGGTAGAAGCTCGCGGAGCCGCCCGCGTGCGGAAAGCACACCACCCGGGCCCCGGCAGCGGGTGCCGGGTGGAACCGCCGGATCCAGGTGGTGCTGCCTTCAAGTGCCGTGTCCGGCATGGGTTCGCCTCCTGACGGGCCTGTGGTCGTCGTCATGGTCACCGCACCGGCCGGGCACCCCCACCCCTACTGCCCCCTAGGCGCAGGCCGGGGCACCCGTGCGGGGACGTCGGCCGGTTCCGTCGGGCCGAGCGGCCCGGCGGCCCTGGCCCGCAGCGCGCCCCGGTCGATCTTGCGGTTGGCGTTGAGGGGGAACGCGGCCAGGTGCGTGTAGCGGCGGGGAATCAGCCGATCGGGCAGGGCGCCGCGCAGTCCCCGTGCCAGCCGGCTCGCGGGCGTCGGGCGGCCGGTGTAGAAGGCGACCAGCTCCAGGTCGCCGCCGGCCGTGGGCACGGCCACGGTGACGGCCTCCTCGACGCCCGGACATGCGCACAGCGCCTGGTCGATCTCGGCCGGCTCCACGCGCCAGCCCTGCACCTGGACCTGGGCGTCCAGCCGGTCCACATAGGCCAGGACCCCGTCGGCGACCTCGCGGACACGGTCGCCGGTGCGATACCAGGTGCGCCCGTCGTGCGTGACGAACCGGCCCTGGTGGTCGGCCGGGTCCAGATAACCGGCCGTCATCTGCGGGCCGGTGATGATGAGTTCGCCCTCGCCGGACACCGGCTCGCAGTCCGCGTCGACCAGCAGATGGTCATGTCCCTTGTGTACGGCGCCGATCGGGACGATGCCGTGCACGGCCAGGCCCGGAGAGGTCTCCGGCGACCACTCGTAGCCGCATATCGTGATCGTCAGCTCGGTCGGGCCGTACAGGTTCTCCACGGTTGAAGTGGGCGCGGCGCGCTGCCAGTCGGCGGCGTCGGCGCACTTCAGCGCCTCACCGGCGAAGATGCTCCAGCGCAGGCCGGGCAGGGCTCCGGCGTCCAGACCGGCCGTGCGGCGGACAAGCGAGATGGCGCTCGGGGTGGAGAACCACACGGTCAGCCCCGCCTCGGCCGCGAACGCCGGTACGTCGCGGAAGGCGGCGGCCGGCAGCTGCTGAACGGTGGCGCCGGCGCCCCACGCGCAGAACAGGTCGAACATGGCGCAGTCGAAGTTCAGGTCGAACGTCTGCGAGAAGACGTCCTCCGGGCCGAAGTCGTAGCGCGCGTCGAGGACTTGGAAGTAGTGGTCCGTGCTGCCGTGCGAGATCCGCACCCCTTTGGGGCGCCCGGTGGAGCCGGAGGTGAACAGCACATAGGCCGTGTCCCCGGCGTCGGCAGGCAGCGGCTCGTCCAGTGCGTACGCCGCGTCGACCGGCACCGAGCCGGCCGGCACCTCGTCGGGGGCCAGCACCGGGATGCCCGGGGCGGGACCGGGCGCCTCGGCGAGCGCGGCGCGGCCCGCGGCGTCCGCGATCACCGCGGACACCCCGGCCGCCTCCAGCATGTGCCGGGTCCGGGCGGCGGGGAAGTCGGTGCTCAGCGGCACCACGGCGGCGCCCGCGTACAGCGCCGCCAGCACCCCGGTATAGGCGTGCGGGCCCTTGGCGGCCAGCACGGCGATCGCGGCCGGCCGGTGCCCCGCCGCCCTCAACAGCGCACCCGCCCAGGTCAGAGCCCGCTCGTGGAGCGCCTCGTAGCTCAGCGACCAGCCGGGGCCGCGCACCGCCGCCCGGCGCGGGGCGACGGCCAGACCGCGCAGGAAACGGGCGTGCAGGGCAGCACCGTAGGCACCGAGCAAGGCCTGGGAAGTCGCCCCGGTCATCGTGCGTCTCCTCCCGCCCGGACCGCGGCCGGCCGCCGCGGCTGAAGCGCCAGCCGCGGATTGACCCGTACGACCTCGAAGTGGGCGGTGGTGCGCCTGACCCGCCCGAACAGATTGTCCGGACCGGCGACATGGACCGTGCCCACCCCCCGGCCGAGGAGCGTGTCCACCACGGTGGGCCAGCGGAGCGGCCGGACGATGCCGTCCAGCAGCAGCGTCCTGACCTCGTCGCCGGTGCGCAGCAGAGTGCCGTCGTGGTCCGAGACCACCGGCAGGCGGGGATCGGCGAACGGCAGCCTGCCGAGCACCTCGTCCTCGGCCTTGCGGCGCAGCGCGCCGAACGCGACGGAGTGCAGCGGCGGGCGCATCGTGTACAGCGACATGCCCCCGAGGGCACGGATCCGGCCCTTGAACCATTCCAGAGCCGCTTCGCGCAGCGACACCATGTGGAAGTCGTCGTCGATGTAACAGGCCATGTCGTGCCACTCGTTGCGCTCGTCCAACTCGCCCAGCACCTCGTCCAGCCCCGCGCGCGGGGTGCGGACGAACGAGAGCGTCACCACGTCGCGGTGCTCGGAGGCGAAGTACTCCTCCTGGCAGCGCGCGAGCCGGGCGGTCATCAGCACGGCCTCGGAGAACGGCAGACAGCCGGCGTACGCGGCGGCGGTCTTGCCGCCGAAGCTCGGCCCCGCGCACAGCTGCGGCGCCATGCCGAGCTCCGCCTCGGCCCACTCGGCCAGCGCCAGGCAGTTGGCCAGGAACGCCACCTGCGCCGCCTCGGTGTAGTCGTGCTCGGAGTCGCGGTACCGGTCGATCAGGGAGTAGCCCAGGACCTCCCCGGCGATCGCCGCCCGGCGGCGGGCGAACGGATTGGCCACCATGAACCTGCCCACGTCCGCGAAGGACGACGCCCCCATACCGGGGAACACCACCGCTGAGCCCGACCGGGCACCCGTACGGGAATCACCCTGCATATCCACTCACCCTCCGTTGCGCTGCGCCCGAATATGAGGGAAGGAGCGGCGCGGGAGAACCCCTAACGCCAACGGGCATACGTCGGGGGCGGGTTAAGGGCCGCTGGATCCTCCTAGGGGTTGGCCGCCCGGGGCACCCCTCATACCGTCGCAACTCGGCATTCCGTGTCCGACGGGAGAATTCGCATGCGCGTGCTTTTCACAGTCCTGGCCCTCGACTCGCACTTCTACAATTCCGTTCCGGTCGCCTGGGCGCTGCGCGCCGCGGGGCACGAGGTGCGGGTCGCCAGTCAGCCCGACCTCACCGAGACGATCACGCGTGCCGGGCTCACCGCCGTCCCGGTGGGCGAGGAACTGGCCCTGCTCCAGCGGTCCCAGCAGTCCGCGGAGAGCAGCGAGCCCGGTTACGGGACCGGCTACGACCTCACCGAGACCGACCCGGAGAAGCTGACCTGGGAGTACGTCCGGGACACGTTCGGGGCGTACACCTACGTCGCCGAAGGTGTCGGCAGCCAGACCATGCTGGAGGACCTGGCGCGCTTCGCCCGCGAGTGGCAGCCCGACCTGGTGGTCTGGGACGCCATGACCTACGTGGGCCCGGTGGTGGCCCGCGCCTGCGGGGCGGCCCACGCGCGGCTGCTGTTCGGCACCGACCACTGGGCCCGGATGCGCGAGGTGTTCCTGGAGCGTGGCGCGGAGCAGAAGCCGGAGGACAGGATGGACGCGATGGCGGGCTGGATGGCCGCGCGGCTGAGCTCGCTCGGCCTGGACCCGGAGGGCGCCGGGGTCTTCGGCGAGGACCTGGTCGTCGGCCAGCGCACCATCGACCCGCTCCCGTCGTGGGTGCGCGTCCCGGCCGGCCTGGACCGGATGCCCGTCCGCCCGGTCATGTACAACGGGCCCGCCGTGGTGCCCGACTGGGTGCACGAGCGGCCCAAGCTGCCCCGGGTCGTCCTCACTCTGGGGCTGTCGCTGCCGGGCGCCTACAAGGAGGGCTTCCCGATCGCCGACCTGCTCGCCGCCGCGGCCGACCTGGAGGTCGAGCTGATCGCGACGGCCGGGGCCGAGGCCGCCGAGTCACTGGCCGGGTCGGGGCTGCCGGACAACGTCCGGATCGTCGATTTCGTGCCGCTCAACGAGGTGCTGCCGACCTGCTCGGCGATCATCCACCACGGTGGCATGGGCACCCTGCAGAACGCCCTGCGGCACGGAGTTCCGCAGATCGTCGTCCCCGGCTGGCTGTGGGACGAGAAGGGCAACGCGGCGGCGCTGGAGCAGCAGGGCGCGGGACTGGTCATCGACCCGTCGGAGTTCACCGCCGACACACTGCGGGAGAAGCTGACCCGGCTGCTGGCCGAACCCGGGTTCCGGCAGAACGCCGACCGGCTGCGCACGGAACTGCTGGCCCTGCCCACCCCGCACGACATCGTGCCCGAACTGGAGCGGCTGGCGGCCGAGCGCGGCGGCCGGCGCCCCGTGGCGGAGTGACCACCATGCCGGTCACACCTGACACCGGGGGGCGTCCCGTGGCGCCCCCGCGGCCGGGCGCGGCCGGACCCATGAAACGCATGAAGGGCATCCTGCTGGCCGGCGGTCACGGGACCCGGCTGCATCCGGTGACCGTCGCGGTGTCCAAGCAACTGCTGCCGGTCAACGACAAGCCGATGATCTACTACCCGCTGTCGGCGCTGATGCTGGCCGGGATCCGCGAGATCACGGTCATCTCCACCCCCGCCGACCTGCCGCAGATCAGGCGGCTGCTGGGCGACGGCTCCGATCTGGGGCTGTGGCTGGACTACGTGGAGCAGCCGGTGCCCGGCGGCCTGGCCGAGGCGTTCGTGCTGGCCGCCGACGCCATCGGCGACGACCCGGTCGCGCTGGTACTGGGCGACAACATCTTCCACGGACACAACTTCTACGAGACCCTCCAGCGGAACTCCCCGGACGACATCGACGGGTGTGTGCTCTTCGGCTACCCCGTGGACGACCCGCACCGGTACGGCGTGGGCGAGACCGACGCGGACGGCCGGCTGATCACGATCGAGGAGAAGCCGGCCAGGCCGCGTTCCAACCGGGCCGTCGTCGGCCTCTACTTCTACGACAACGAGGTTGTCGACATCGCCAAGAACCTGCGGCCCTCGGCCCGCGGCGAACTGGAGATCACCGACGTCAACCAGCACTACCTGCGGCGCGGCAAGGCCCGGCTGGTCGACCTGGGCCGGGGCTTCGCCTGGCTCGACGCCGGCACCCCGGGCTCACTGCTGGCGGCAGGACAGTACGTACATGTGCTGGAGCAGCGGCAGGGCGTCCGGATCGCCTGCGTCGAGGAGGTGGCGCTGCGGATGGGCTTCATCGACGCGGCGGCCTGCCACGAACTCGGCAGCCGGCAGCCCTCCTCCGAATACGGCGCGTACGTGCGCGCAGTCGCCGAAGAACTGTCCTGACCCCGCACGGACGGTGCGCGAGCGGTAAGCGGCCGGTGCGTGGGCGGTAAGACCAACTAGGGAGACTCAGTCCCATGGAATCCTCACCTGCCGTCGGGAGCTTCCAGAAGGCGGCCACACTGGCCATCGCCTGCCTGGCGGTCCTCCTGCTGACCGTCGACCTCACCGTGCTCCATCTGGCCGTGCCCGCCCTGGTCACCGATCTGGGGCCCTCGGGCACACAGATCCTGTGGATCGCCGACATCTACGGCTTCGTCGTGGCCGGTCTGCTGATCACCATGGGCTCGATCGGCGACCGTATCGGCCGCAAGCGGCTGCTGCTGCTCGGCACCGGCGCGTTCGCGGTCGCCTCGGTGCTGTCGGCGTACGCGCCCAGCGCCGAACTGCTCATCGTGGCGCGCACATTGCTCGGCGTGGCCGGCGCGGCCATCATGCCCTCCACGCTGTCGATCATCCGCAACGTCTTCACCGATCCCAAACAGCGCACCGCGGCGATCGGCGTGTGGAGCGGTGTGTCGGCGTCCGGGTTCGTGGTCGGCCCCATCGTCGGCGGGCTGCTGCTCGACTCCTTCTGGTGGGGTTCGGTCTTCCTGATCAACCTGCCGATCCTGCTGGCGATCGGCGTGGCCGGTTTCCTGATCCTGCCCGAGTCGCGCGACCCCTCACCGGGCCGGCTGGACCCGCTGAGCGTGGTGCTGTCGGTGGGTGGTCTCATCGCTGTGGTGTACGCGATCAAGGAGGCGGCGAAGGACGGGGTGGCCCAGGTCGGCGTGGGCGTGACGGCGCTCGTCGGCGTGGTCGCCCTGACGGTCTTCGTGAAGCGGCAGACCAGGCTCAGCCATCCGCTGATCGATGTGCGGCTCTTCCGCCGGATCGCCTTCTCCGGGGCGATCAGCACCAACATGTTCGCCATGTTCGCGATGGTCGCCCAGTCGCTGATCTTCGCGCAGTACTTCCAGTCGGTGCTGGGCTGGTCGCCGCTGAAGGCCGGTCTGGCCGGTCTGCCGGGCGCCGCCGGGGCGACACTCGGCGGGGTGCTCGCGGCGCCCCTGATCACCGCCATCGGACGGGCCCGCGTGGTCTTCCTGGGGATGGGGCTGGCCGCGGTCGGCATCAGCTGCTACACGATGGCCGGTCTGACGCTCAACTACCCGGTGTTCGTACTGGCCATGGTGCCGGCCGGGCTGGGCTTCGGCATGGCGTTCACGGTCACCGGCGACACCGTCCTCGCGACCGTGCCCAAGGAACGGGCCGGATCCGGGGCCGCCATCTCGGAGACGTCCATGGAGGTCGGCGGCGCGCTGGGCATCGCCGTGCTCGGCAGCGTGCTGAACGCCGCCTACGCCCGCGGGCTGGACCTGCCGCCCGGAGTGCCGGCGGATGCCGTGCCGGCCGTCGAGGAGTCGATCAGTACCGCGGTTCTGACCTCCGCCTCGCTGCCACCGGACGTGGCGGACCAAGTCCTGGAATCGGCACGGCAGTCGTTCATCGACGCCTTCCATGCCACCGCGCTCGTCGCCGCCGGGGTGATCGCCTGTGTCGCGGTGTTCGCCCTGGTCGCGCTGCGCAACGTGCCCAAGGTGATCGCGGAGACGTCCGACGGCGACCCGGCTGACCCGACCGGCTCGGACGGCTCGGGCGGTCCGGCCGCCAAGGACGGCGCGGGCGTCGCGGGTGTCGCGGGTGTCGCGAACGGCTCCGGCGGAGCGGCCACCGAGGCCGAGCCGGATGCCGCGGACGGCTCGGACGGGTCACCGGCGATGACCGCGCCAGGAAAGTGAACCAGCGGTCGGGCCGGGAGCACGAGCCACCGACCGGCCCGGGAAGACGAGCTATCGACCGGCCTGGAAACACGGTCCACGACCGCGCTGGACCATGAACCGCCGACCGGGCCAACTGGCAAGCCGGTGCCGCTAGTTCCTTTCCTCTGACCGGGAAGGGGCGGCGCCGGCTTACCCGTGTTCTCCGCCACCCGCGCCCTCCAGGTGCCCCCGCGGTCACCCAGGGGCGTGGTCGAGGAAGGCCAGGGCCTCCGACCGGTCCATCGTCCGGCCCCGCCCGTAGGCGGCCCGGTAGGCGTCCGGGCCCAGCCGGTCGGCCGCCTGCCGGGCGATACGCGCCACGTCCGGGTCGTGAGCACGGGAGATCCCCCGCAGACCGGCGCCGAGACCGAGCTGCACCGCCGACCGCGCCACGTCCCCGGTCAGCAGCGTGGCGCCGGCCAGCGCCTCCACGGCCTCCGCGGCACCGGCCAGGTTGTGACCGATCGTCACGTCCAGCGCCCGCCGGTGCCACTCGGCGGCCCGCGCCGGATCCCGCTCGGCCTCGGCGATCCGGCCCAGCGCCACGAACACCCGGGCCCGCAGCTCCTCGACCGCGAACCAGCCGGTGGCACACGCCCCCAGCGCCGCCTCGTACCGCAGCCGGGCCTCCCGCGGATCGCCGCCCAGCCGGGCGATCTCGCCCAGGCCCCACTCGACGGCCGCGGGACGCTGCGGCGCCCCGTTCTCCCGCGCGGTCCCGGCCGCCCGCTCGTACGCCTCCCGCGCCCGGCCGAACTCGCCAACGGCCACCAGCCCGTCGCCCTTGCGGCACAGCAGGTCGGCGATGTCCTCCACCGCGCCCAACAGCCCCGCCAGCTCCAGCGCCTCGTCGTACAGCGTCTGCGAGCGCTCCGGGCTGCCCCGCCAGCCCGCCAGCATGGCCAGCTCCGCCAGACAGAGCACCGTTCCCCAGCGATCCCCCTGGGACCGGAACTCGCCCAGTGACCGCTCGAACTGCCGCTCGGCCTCCGCCACTTCGCCGCCGAAGAGCGCCATGTGCCCCTGGCCCAGCCGGACCAGCGCTCCCGACCAGGGATCGGAGTGCTCCAGGAGCCCGGACACCTCCAGCGGTCGCGGCAGCCCCGTGCCCATCACCCAGAGCACGGTCAGAAAGGGATACCGGGGTGGCCAGAACGGCTCGGCCATCACCGTCTCGGCACGCGCCAGATGAGCCTGGAGCGCCCCGCCCGCCTCGCCTCCGGCCGCCGCGTTCAGCACGCACAGGACGTACTCCTCCTCCAGCCCGGCGGGCGGTCCCGTACCGATCTCCCGCAGCAGCTCGACGGAGGCCGAGGCGCCGTCCGTGCGCAGCCCGCGCAGCCACCAGTACGACGACAGCGCGGCGATCATGGCCAGCGCCAACTCCTGATCGCCACGCACCGCCCAGTGCAGCGCGGCCTGGAGATCGGCGTGCTCCTCGGCCAGCCGGGACAGCCACGTCAGCTGTCCCGCTCCGCGCAGGTGGGGCTCGGCGGTCCGCGCCAGCTCGGCGAAGTACTCCGCGTGCCGGCGCAGCAGCCGCTCCTCCTCGCCCGCCTCGGCCAGCCGCTCCGCGCAGAACGCCCGTACGGTGCTGAGCATCCGGTAACGCCCGCCGTTGCCCTCGATCAGCGACTTGTCGGCCAGCCCGGCGAGCAGCTCCACCGCCTCGGCGTCCGGCAGCCCGCACACGCTGCCCGCCGCCTCCAGGGTGAAGGCGCCCGCGAACACCGTCAGCCGCATGGCCAGTCGCTGTTCGTCCGCCTCCAACAGGTCCCAGCTCCAGCCCACCACCGCGCGCAGCGTCTGATGGCGCGGCGAGGCCGTGCGGCTGCCCTGGCTCAGCAGCCGGAACCGGTCGTCGAGGCGGGCCGCGACGGCGTCCACCGGCAGCGCGCGAACCCGGGCCGCCGCCAGCTCGATCGCCAGCGGCAGACCGTCCAGGGCGCGGCAGATCCGTACCACGGCGGACACGTTCTCCTCGTCCACCCGGAAGCCGGGGCGCACCGCGGCCGTCCGGTCGGCGAACAGACGGACCGCCGGATACTCCGTCGCCCGCCGCGCGGTGACCCCCTCCGGCGGCGGGGCGAGCGGCGGCAGCGGACACAGCATCTCGCCGGTGATGCCCAGCGCCTCCCGGCTGGTGGCGAGCACCCGCACCCGGGGGCAGGAACTCAGCAGCCGGTGCACCAGCGCCGCGGCCTCCTCGATCACGTGCTCGCAGTTGTCCAGCACCAGCAGCACCGACGTGCCGGACAGCGCGGTGGTGAGCCGCTCGACGGCGTCCGGCGGCTGCCCCTGACGCCCGCCGGGGGCAAGCACGCCCTCCCGCATGCCCAGCGCGTTCAGCACCAGTTGCGGCACCCCGGGGCTGTCCCGGGTGCCGCCCAGGTCGACGAACGCGGTGGCGCCCGCCTCCCGGCCCGCGGCCTCGATCGCCAGCCTGGTCTTGCCCGCGCCCCCGGGACCGACCACGGTGACCAGCCGGGCGCCCCCGCCGCGCTCCAGCGGCCCCAGCAGCCGGCCCACCCGCTCCAGTTCGTCACGGCGTCCGACGAAACTGGTCAGCTGCGCGGGCAGCGGGGTGCGGATGCCGACGGTGGAGACCGGGGCCGAGGCCGAAACAGAGACCGGGGCCGGGACCGGCGGGGCCGCCGGGGTCAGCGAGGCGTCGCCCCGCAGCACCGCCAGCTGCACCGCGCACAGTTCGTCGGAGGGATCGTTGCCCAGCTCCTCGGCCAGCGTACGGCGCAGCTCCTGGAAGACCGCCAGCGCCTCGGCACGCCGGCCGCAGCCGTGGAGCGCACGCATCAACTGTCCGTACGGGCGCTCGCGCAGCGGATGGTCCGCGACCAACTGCCGTAACCCGGTGACCAGTTCACGATGTCTGCCCAGAGCGAGATCCGCCTCGGCCCGGTCCTCCAGGGCCTCCAGCCGCAGTTCGTCCAGGCGCACCGCCTGCGCGCGGGCGAACGGAGCCCCGTCCAGTCCGGCGAGGGCCGGCCCGGACCACAGGGCCAGTGCCTCGCGCAGCAGTTCGGCGGCCCGGCCGGGGTCACCCGCGGCCAGCTCGCGTCTGCCGTGCGCGCTCAACCGCTCGAAGCGGTGCGCGTCGATGTCCTGCGGGTCGGCCGCCAGCCGGTACCCGGCGGCATGGGACTCGACCAGCTCGCGGCGGTCGGCCTTGCGCAACTCGCGGCGCAGCCTGGAGACCTGCGAGTGCAGCGCGTTGAGCGCGTCTCCCGGAGGACGGCTGCCGTACAGGCCGTCGATCAGGGTGTCGACCGTGACCGGCCGGTCGGCGTGCAGCGCCAGCAGGACGAGAAGTGAGCGGGCCCGGGGACCGCGGATCTCGACCGGGCTCAGGTCGTCGCGCAGCACCCTCAACTCGCCCAGGACCCACAGCCACATACTCCGATTATCACCGACACACCGTCAGGAACCCTCTGCCCGGGCGATCTCCGGGGAGCCGTTGGGGAGACCGTCCTGAACCGGTACGGCGGCCGAACCGCCCGTGAGGGCCACTCGCTCCTCGTCGGCGCCGTCGAAGGCCCTGCGCACAAAGTGCAGATCGGCGTGGAGTTCGGCCGAAGTGACCCGGCGGGCCGCGCCGGTCCGGCCGTGCCGTGCCAGCGGCAGTGCTCCCGGGTCGGCCCAGCGCAGCCTGCCTTCGCCGTCGAGGTGACTGCGGGTGCGCCCACGGTTGTCGGGGTGCACGCAGTAGGGGACGTCCAGATAGCCGCGCTCGAACGCCCGGACCAGCGCACCACCGAGGTCGGGGCCCAGGCCGAGCACCGCGTGGACCAGTGCCGCCGCCTCCTGGTAGGTCTCGCTGTCCTCGGCGTCGGACCGGCCGTCGCGGACGGTACGGGCCGCCGTGGCGGCGGCGAACTCCAGTGCCGCCACGTTCTCCTCGATCGGCGGGATCTGCCGCGACTCCGCGACCGTCTTGACGATCAGCCGTTCCGCCCCGGAACGCACCGCCAGTTCGGCCGCCGCCCCCAGCAGCCGGTAGGCGCCCTGGACGGTGACCGGGTACAGCCCCATGTAGGCGTAGACCACCACGTGCCAGCTCCCGGCCGGGAGCAGCTCGCCGCACAGGCGCCGCAGCGCGGCCACCGCCTCCCGGTCCTGCCCGGCGTGGGTCTGCTGGGCATAGCTGAGCGAGACGCTGCGTACCCCGTGCTGCTGGAAGAACAGCGCTTCGAGTACGGAGACCGCCACCAGCAGGCCGGGCGGGCACAGTTGACCCATCAGACAGCCGCCGAACGTCTCCAGATGCGGCTCGGCGCCCTCCTCCCGCAGTTCCGCGAACCGCCGCACGCACTGGGTCCAGTTGCGCACCGACTCCGTCAGCGGGGTGCGCCCGTAGGGCAGGCAGTACGAGACCGGACCGCCCTCGGTGGCGTTGAGGCGCAGCGCGACCAGTGCCTCGAAGATGTCCTGCGGCACCGCCGAGCCGTGCCGGACCTGGACCGGGAAGTCGGGGCCGTACAGCCCCGCCAGCATTGCCGCGGTGACCGCGGGATCGTGGGCGACGATCGGGTAGCCGTTCAGCCGGCGGCCCCTGGCCAGGGCGTCGGCGAGCGCGGTGTCGTCCCGCAGCCGGGTGTAGCTGTCCAGGGTCACGGTGCCCACGGTCGCCGCGGCGGCCGACTTGGTGGCGGACAGTCCGGCCCGCATCTTCCGCGGGTCGTCGAAGCCCATCCGGGGCTGAACGACCAGCGTCCCGGCCGCGGCCCGCCGCCTGACGAACTCCCCGAAATCGACGCCGCGGAGCGCGGGGACGCGGTGCCGGCTGTTCACGGCCGGCCCGGTGCCCCGGCCACCGTCCGCGGCACCGCCTGTCCGGCGGACGGCCCGGCGGACGGCCCTACGGACGTCCCTGTGGACTGGCCGACGGGCTCCCCGGCGGGATCTCCAGCGGGATCCCCGGAGCGGAGGTAGCGGCACAGGTCGGTGGCGTGCGCGTCGGCGAACACGGCGTCGAAACCGGCCTCCAGCAGGACCGCGGACTGCCGGTCGCGCTCGGTGGCGTCCTCGACCACGCCGAGCTTGCCGCCGATGACGATGGGCGTGGCGGCCAGTTCCGGCCGGGCCCGCAGTCGGGGCGCCAGACGCAGGCCGTCGGCGTAGCCATGGCCGTTGATGCTGCTGATGACCACCATGGTGGGCCGGCGCAGGACGCACTCCTCGACCAGCAGCGCGTCGGGAACGCACGGGCCCAGGTTGATCACGTGGTAGCCCATCTCCTCCAGCAGCAGCTGGAGCAGCACCAGGTTCCAGGTGTGCGCGTCGGAGGCGACGCTGCTGATGATCACCGTGCCGCGCGGGGCGGGCAGCCTCGCCGGTTCGTTCACCACGTCGACTCCGTCGGCTCAGGAGAGTCGGGCGAGTCGGGTGAATCCATCCGGTCCATCCGGCCCATCGCGTCCGTCGGGTCCGTCGGCAGCGGGGAGCGCCGGTACTCCAGCCGCGACACCGAGACGATCTCGCGGCCACGCACCACCACTTCGGTGGGTGCTGGTCTGCCCAGAAACGCCAGGAGGCTCGCGCTGACGCCGTAGGCACCGGCGTTGGGCACGGCGACCACGTCGCCCGGCCGCAGCAGGGGTACGTCCACATCCCGGCCCAGCACATCGCCCGGGGTGCACAGCGGCCCCACCAGGCTGGCGGTCGTGACGGGCGGGGCACCGTCACCGTCGAGCGCCACGGCGGCGGGCAGCAGCCGTCCCAGGCCGGACATGCCGCCGAAGGCGTTGATGCCGCCGTCCAGGACGACGAAGGTGCGGTCCCGGCCCTTCTTGACGTTGGTGACGCCCAGCAGCAGGGTGCCCGCGCACGCCACCAGGTACCGCCCCGACTCGAAGGCGATGGCCGGTGTGCCGCCGCGCCAGCCCGGCAGATGGGTGTCCAGGACCGACTGGAGCTCGGACCGCAGCTTCGGGTAGCTGCTCCTGGTGCCCGGTACCCCGTAGGGCGCGGCGAACCCGCCGCCCAGGTCGAGTACGGCCAGGGGCAGGTCCAACTCCTGCTCGATCTTGGCGGCTTGGACGAGCGTGTGCTGGAACTCGCCGATCAGGCCGGCCTCGTCCTCGGCGTTGCTGAGCGGGAAGAAGTGCAGCCCGGCCAGCCGGACACCCTCGGTGCGGCGCAGTCGGGGCACTGCCTCGGGCAACTGCTCGACGTCGAAGCCGAATTGCGAGGGCCGGCCGGTCATCCGGATGCCGGTGGTGGCGCCGGCCAGCGCGCCGTTGACCCGCAGCAGGCAGTCGGCGACCAGGCCGTGCCGCGCGGCGGCGGCGCCCACCCGCTGAACATCGGTGACCGAGTCGGTGGAGAACATCCGCACTCCGGCGGCCAGGGCGTGTTCCAGCTCGGCGGTGGTCTTGCCCGGCCCGGTGTAGAGGCAGTCGGCCGGGTCGAAGCCCGCCTCCAGGGCCGCGGCCAGCTCCCCGCCGGAGGAGATCTCCGCCCGGCAGGCAGCCCCGCCTCCGCCCGAGCCGCCGCCTCTCTCGCGCAGCGCACGGGCGATGTCGGGGTGCGGGTTGGCCTTGAGCGCGTAGTACACGCCGCTGCCCTCCGGCAGGGCATCGAACAGCTGAGCCCTGGCGGCCTCCACCTCGTCGAGGTCGTAGACGTACAGCGGGGTTCCGAAGCGTTCGGCGAGCTCCGCGTAGCGGTTCACGGACCGGTCTCCTCAAGCAGCGCCGTCAGTTCCCGGCGGGCGTTCTTGCCGTGGGTGGTCAGTGGAAGCTCGGCGACCACCCGGCACACCGCAGGCACCTTCGCGGGCTCCAGACGGGCGGCCAACTCCCGCAGGACCAGGTGTGGTTCGACCTCGGGTTCGCCCTCCACCACGATCGCCAGATCGGTGCCGTCGGCGGGAGGAAGGGCGGCGGCCGCCCGCACGCCCGGTACGTCCAGGGCCGCGGCCTCGATCTCCACCGTGCTCATCCGGATGCCCTTGCGCTTGAACATGTCGTCACGCCGGCCCTCGAAGTACAGGTAGCCGTCGTCGTCCAGCCGCCCGTAGTCGCCGGTGTGCAGCCGTGGCCGGCCGGTCACCGGGTCGCTGCGGAACGCGCGGGCCGTCTGCTCGGGCACCCGCCAGTAGCCGGGCATCACATGCGGGCCGGTGGCCACGATCTCGCCGGTCTGCCCGGCCGGCAGCTGCTGCCCGTCGGCGTCCAGGATCAGCACCCGCGTGCCGGGCAGCGGCAGCCCGACCGAGCCCGGCCGTTCCTCGTCCTCCTCGGGAGGCATGATCGAGACGCGCTTGCACTCGGTCTGGCCGAACTGGCGGACCACTCGGACACCGGGGAACAGTTCGCGCAGCGCCCGGATCGTCGAAGTCGGCAGGGCTGCCCCGGTGTTGGTGAACATCCGCACCGGCGGCAGCGCGCCCGGACCGCGCCGGGCGAGCGAGACGATCATCTGCGCCAGCGAGGGGACGATCGGCACCACCGTGGCGCGCGTCTCCCGCATCCGCCGCAGCAGGGACAGGTCGGACTCCTCGTCGGCCAGCACCAGTTCGCTGCGGCCGATGCAACTCAGCAGCACCTTGTAGAGCCCGTAGTCCCACGAGATCGGGAACCGGCAGAACACCACGTCGTCCGGCCGGTACGCGAGGACCTCGTCGATGGCCCGCGAGGCGAAGGTCATCTGGGCGTGCGGGCAGACCACGGCCTTGGGTGCGGCGGTGCTGCCCGAGGTGTACACGAGGACGGCGATGTCCTGCGGGTGGACCTCGGCGGTCGGTGCCGGCGGGACGCCGTTGGCCAGTTCCTCCACCTCCGGCCACAACTCGGCCTGGTCATGCACCGGGACCGCCGCGAGTTCCCGCAGCCGCCCGGTGTTCGGCCCGGCTCCGATCACCAGGGCGGGCTCGGCGTTGGCCAGCACGGACTCCAGGTGGAAGGCCTTCATCCCCGGGTTGAGCGGGACGAGGACGGCACCGCGGGAGACGGCGCCGTAGAACATCGCGACCAGTTCCCGGCGGCTGGGCGCCTGGACCACGAGCCGGTCGCCGTGGCCCACGCCCCGGGCGTCGAGCCAGGCTCCGAACGCCTGGCTCAGCCCGCTCAGCCGCCGGTAGGTCCACATCCCGCCGGAGTCGCGCACCGCGGGGGCGTCCGCCGCCGTCAACACGGCCTGTTCCAGCAGCTCGTGGACCAGCCCGCCGTCGGCCGCCGCCTTCCGCGGGGCGACGTCCGAAACCGCGAGTTCCTTCATGTGCTCCCTCCCGTTCGCGCCGACCTCCCCGTTTTCCGGGGGAGTTCTGTCGAGAGCTTTCCGAAGCCGCACACTAAGGAGGCGGTGGCCTGCCGAAAGACCCCTAGCCACCCCTATGCGGCCGAATTTCCCTCTGGGGGCGTTAAGGGTTGCCCGGACCTGCGCGTTCCCGATGTGATGTACCCGTTGGATTTTGAGGATTTCGCGATTCTACGGAGTCACCATGTGGGATGAGCGGTTCGAGGAAATCGTGCGCAGGTATCTGCCGTTTCTCGGTCCCGAAGAGCTCCTGGACGAGGACGCGACACTGCGCGATCTCGGCCTGGACTCATTGGGAACGGTGGAATTGCTCAGCGCGCTGGAGAATGCCTACGGTCTCAGGCTGGCCGACGACGCGCTGACCCTGGAGACGTTCGCGACGCCGGCGACGCTCTGGGCCGTACTGCGCGATCTGAGCGCGCCTGCGGTCTGATCCGCGCATCAGGCGAGGAGCCCGTTCAGGAATTCGGACAATACCGTCCGGAACCGCTCGGGCTCCTCGATGTGCGGTACATGACTGGACTCCTCGAAGATCTCCCAGCGGACGTCGGGAATGAGGTCCGCGAACGGCTGCATCGTGACCGGTGTCGCCTCGTCGTGCCGGCCCGAGGTCAGAAGTGTGGGAACGGCGATGTCCGGACAGCATTCCACGACCGACCAGTCCCGCAGGGTCCCGATGACGTGGAACTCCGTCGGCCCGTTCATCGTGAAGTAGACGGTCGGGTCGTTGTAGATCTCGTAGAACGACGCCATGAATTCCCGCGGCCAGGGCTTCAGTCGGCACACATGCCGGTCGTAGAAGCAGCGCATCGCCTTGAGGTATGCGTGGCTTTCGGTGGTGTCCGCGGCCTCGTGGTGCAGCAGGGTGTCGTTGACCCCGGGCGGCAACCGGTCGCGCAGCACCTTCATCTCCCGCAGCCACAGCGGATAGGACGCCGGGGAACTCGCGACGACCAGCCCGCGCAGCCCCGGCGGCCGGCCCGCCGCGTGCCGGGCGGCCAGCATTCCGCCCCAGGAATGGCCGAGCAGCGCGTAGTCGTCCGCGACGCCCAGACCCGACAGGAGATTGTCCAGTTCGTCGAGGAACAGCGACACCGTCCAGAAGTCCGCGCCGCGGTCGGGCAGATGGGAGGAGCCGCCGTTGCCCAGCTGGTCGTAGTGGACGACCGGCCAGCCCTCCTCGGCGAGAGCGGCCAGCCCCAGCAGGTAGTCGTGTGTGCTCCCCGGCCCCCCGTGCGCGACGACGAGCGGCGGTCGGCCGGAGCCCAGGTCGCCGGTCACCCGGTACCAGGTCTGCCACTCCCCGAACCGCACCCTGCCTCGGGTGCCGGTGGTCGCGGCCATGGGGGATCACCTCAGTTCCTCGGAAGCGGACCGACCCGCGGGGCGCGGGTGGGCGACGCACACCGACCCGTGGGATGCGGGTGGGTGACGCACGCAGGCTACGTACGCCATCCACCCGCTTCCACCCCTAATCGGCCGGTCTGCCCCCTAGGGAACCGTGGACGCGACGGTCGTCAGCCGGAGTGGCCGGCCACCGAACCCACCGTGCTGTCCCCGGCCAGGTAGCGCTGCAGATCCGCCCGCCCGGAGAGCTGCAACTTGCGGTAGACCCGGGTGAGATGCTGCTCGACCGTGCTGATGGTGATGAACAGCTTCCGGGAGACCTCCCGGTTGGTGTCCCCGGCCGCGGCCAGTTCCGCCACCCGAAGTTCCGCCTCGCTGAGCTGCGCCGAGGCGATCACCGACCAGGCGGGCAGCTCGGTCGGCTCAGGACGGGCGGCGGTGCTGGAGTGGGGCAGCAGCGTGCGCGCCAGGCGCTCCGCCCCGCAGCGGATCGCGCTGCGCCACGCCTGCTCGCCGGTCGCGCGGGCCCGCTGGGAGTCCCCGAGGTCCTGGTAGGCCAGGCTCAGGTCGGTCAGCACCAGAAACCGCTGGTGCCAGTTGCTCCCCTCGGACAGCAGCTCGGCCGCCTCGGTCAGCGCGGTCAGCCTGCGATGGCCGTCCACGGCGCCCGCGTACACCCGCAGGGCCGCGCCGCGGCTCTGCGGGAGGCTGCCGTGGGGCTGTCGCAGGTGCTGCTCGACCAGACGCCTGGCCTCCGGCCGGTCGCCCTGTGCGAGCGCGGCCTCGGCCGCACCCAGCCGCCACGGGACGAACGAGGCCACGTCCATGTTCCAGCGCGTCACCAGCTCCCCGCAGGACAGGAAGTCCTGCTGGGCGGCCCAGTGCTGACCGGCGGCCAGCCGGTAGCGGCCCCGGGCGTGCAGATGAGCCACACCGTAGAGCGTGTGGGACATCTCCTGGGGCACGATCCACGACAGGTACTCGTCCGCCTGGGCGAGATTGCCGCGTGCCGTGTGGGCGGACACCAGCACGGCCAGCGGCAGCCCCAGGGCCACTCCCCAGGCCCGGGGCGCCATGTGCTTCAGGGCCGTCTCCGCGTGCCATTCGGCCGCGGTCAGATCCCCTCTGCGGCGCATGATCTCCGCGCGGATCGCGTGGTGGACGCCGCGTGAACTGCTCGGCCCCGGCTCCGCCGTGTCCGCCATGACCCGGCGGTCCCACTCCTCCGCCAGTTCCAGCTCGTCGGCGTAGACCAGCACCTGGAGCACGGTCGCGACCGCCTCGCTGTGGGTGACCCGCTCACTGAGCACGGACTCGGTGAGTGTGCCGACATCGCTGCGGCCCTGCGCGCCGAAGGCCGCGTGCAACGCCCCCTGCAGGCGCAGGGAGCCGGGGTCGACCGCCTCGGAGAGACGGTCGAACAGCGAGCCGTCGGCCTCGGCCATCCGCGCACGCAGCTCCGGATAGCTGATCGTCGCCCAGCTCAGGAAGCAGTGGAGCTCCGCACGCTCGGCCGGGTCGGTGGCCCGGCCGGCCGCGTCGGCCAGCATGGTCGCCGCCTCCTCGGCACGGCCGTGCCACAGGAAGATCCCCGTCAGGGAGACGAGATCCCGGTCCGGGATCATGCCCTTGCGCTGCAACTCGTAGCACTGGGGCAGGTACTTGATGACCCGGGCCGGGTTCAGCCGCCACTGGGCCCTGATCAGCTCGGTGATGACCAGGCCCTTGTCCTCCTCGTCGAGCGGTCCGCGCATGGCCAGCTCCAGGCACACGGCGGCGAAGGCCCAGTCGTTCTGGCCGATCGCCTCCTGTGCCGACTCCCGCAGCACCGAGGTGGTCCACGCCCCGGTGGTGGTCCCGGCAGCCACGAGATGCCGGGCCACCCGCGACGGGCTGAACCCCTCGGCCTCCAACAACAGGGCCACCCGGTAATGGGTGGCCTGCAGCTGGCCGAACTCGGGGTCTCCCAGGACCATTTCGGCGGCTCCCGGGTGGCGGAACCGCATCTCGTGCAGGATCCCGGCATCCCGCAGCGTCCTGATCCGGTAGGCGACGAGGTCGGTGCTGGAGCCGAGGAGCAGCGCCAGCATCTCCACTGATGCCACCGGGCCGAGTAACGCGATGCCGCGCGCCACGTCCACCGCCTCCGGGCCGCTGCGGTGCAGGGAGGTCAGGACGGCCAGCGCCGAGATCTGCCCGGCCCGCACCCTGCCCTCGTCCGCCCGTCCATGCTCCTCCGCCGCTGCGGGTTCGGTGCCGCGCGACTCCTCGATGAGCGCGCGCAGCACCAGGGGATTGCCGCCGCTGAAGCGGTGGTAGTCCTCGGCGGTGCGCTCCGCGGTGCCGGGGTCCAGACTCCGGGCCACCACTTCGAGCACTCCGGCCGAGGACAGCGGCGAGAGCGAGAACCGGGTGCAGTGCGGCTCGCGCAGTAACTCGGCGTGGAAGAGCGGGATGTCCAGACGCGAGCAGTCCGGAAGCACCAGCACGACCATGATCCGGGCGGTCCGGGCGAGCCGGACCAGATGGAGGACACCGGCCAGCGATTCGGGATCGCCGTGATGCAGGTCGTCCACCACGACCAGCAGCGGCGCGCTGCGGGAGAAGCGGACGATGTCCTCCGCGATCTGGCGGTCACTGCGTTCCGCCGGCGATCCGTTCACGTCGGGCGGACCGGGGTCGGCCGCCTCTCCGTATGTCGATTCCAGTCCCTGGGCGAGCTGCTCGAAGATTCCCGCCTGATCGGGACCTTCGGCCGTGAGTGCCTGGGCGTTGAGTACCACTACTCCCAATTCTTTTTCCGCTGTCTGAACCAGGGAATGCGCCAGTTCGGTTTTTCCTACGGCGACCGGTCCGGTGATTACTGCGATGCTGCCTCTGTTGTCCTGCGCAGCCTGAAGAAGATCCTGTAGATGTGAAAGCGCTCGTGCACGCTCGATCAGAAACATGCGTCCCCCTGCCCCCGTTCTGTGATGATCCCGGGAGTGCCTCGATTCTGGTCGGTCTGCTGAGTCAATTCCTCACGACGTGAAGACGTCGCTGTGGTGCGAGTGAACTCTGTGACTGATTGCAAAAGGACACTGACGGCTACGGCGTCGGCAACGACTCAAGCGGAGCCAGGCACAACCACATCGCACGGTTGCCTCACCAGTCAGCCGCACGCCCCGTCCGTGCGTCCTCGGTACCAGACCCTACGCCCCTAATTCCCTCTACTCCAAGCCCTAGTTGAGTAGGTCGGAAACCGGTGGGGCGACACCGCCGGGAGTTGCGCGCGCGCCGGAGCACGCCCCCCGGGGGCCGAGGGCGTCAGGGATCTCCGCACGTTACTCGTCGGTTAATTCTCGGGCCCGGCCGCGCGATCTAGCGGCGGACCGGCCGGAACACGTTCGGGCGCCGAGTGATCTTCATGAGCAATTGTCATTCCCGAAGGGGCGGAACATGTCATTCCCTGCCTGCGCGGAGCACGTCATTCCTGAATGGATGGATCACGCAATTCCTGAAGCGATACAGAAGCGGTACCTTCCGATCCGGTGCGGTACGGACGAGATTCCGGTGCGCCAGGCCTTCGTACGGGACGAGAAGGTGGCCGGGATGGACAGGGTGGAGGCGTGCCGCAGGGGGTGTTCGGTGTGGTCCTGATCCGGCCAGGCGGCTACCGCGGATGCGCCAACAGCGGCTTCCACCAGCCCGGATTGTCCATGTACCAGCGGATTGTGGCCTCCAGCCCTTCGTCGAAACCCGTCGTGGGACGGAAGCCCAGGGACCGCAACTTGTCGCCGTTCAGCGAGTAACGCCGGTCGTGGCCTTTGCGGTCGGCAACCCACTCGATCATCTCCGGCCCCAGGTCCAGGGCCCGCAACAGCCGCTCGGTGAGCGAGAGATTGGTCAATTCCGTGTCCCCCGAGATGTGATGGACCTCGCCCGGCGCGCCGCGCTCCGCCACCAGTTGGATTCCTCGGCAGTGGTCGTCCACATGGATCCAGTCCCGGGTGTTCATTCCGTCCCCGTACAACGGCACTTTGCGCCGCTCCAGAAGACTGGTGACAAAGAGCGGAATCACCTTCTCGGGAAACTGGTACGGGCCGTAATTGTTGCCGCAACGGGTGACCCGTACATCAAGGCCATGAGTGCGCGCACAGGCCAGCGCCAGCAGATCGCCGCCCGCCTTGGCCGCCGCGTAGGGGGAGTTGGGCGAGACGGGGGCATCCTCCCGCCACGAGCCCTCCGCCACGCTGCCGTAGACCTCGTCCGTGGACACCTGGACGAACTGCGCGACGCCCGCGTCCAGGCAGGCCAGCGCCAGCCGGTGCGTGCCCATCACATTGGTCTGCGCGAACCTGCCCGACGCGGTGATGGAACGGTCCACATGCGTCTCCGCGGCGAAGTTGATCACCACGTCATGACCCGGCACCACCTCGGCGAGGAGCTCGGTGTCGCAGATGTCGCCGTGCACGAAGCTGAACCCGCCCTCGGCCGGCGCCAGATTGTCCATGTTCCCCGAGTAGGTGAGCTTGTCGAGCACCGTGACGGCGGCCCCCGCCCATGCCGGATAGCCACCGGCCACCAGCGTCCTCACATAGTGCGAGCCGATGAACCCGGCCCCTCCGGTGACCAGCACCCGGCTCACCATGCCCATGCCTCCGGAGCGGGCCCGCCGTTGCCGACCGGCGGGAACAACTCCTCAAGACCGCCCAGCAGTTCCTCGTCCAGGGTGAGCGACAGCGCCCGGCACGCCCCGTCCAACTGCCCGGCGGTGCGCGGTCCGACCACCACCGAGGTCACCCCGGGACGGCCGAGCAGCCAGGCGAGCGCCACCTCGGACGGATCCAGGCCCTGCCGCTCGCACAGCTTCTCGTAGCGGGTGATCTCCTCCCGCCACGTCTCCATCGCCACCATGGCACGGCCCTGCGCCGTCTTGACCGCGCTGCCCTCCTCCAGTTTGCGCAGCGCGCCGCTCAACAGCCCACCGTGCAGCGGCGACCAGACCAGCACCCCGATCCCGTACGCCCGCGCGGCCGGAATCACCTCCAACTCCACATGGCGCGTCACCAGGTTGTAGACGCACTGCTCGGACACCACACCCAGGAAGTGCCGCCGGCGGGCCGCCTCCTGCGCCGCGGCCAGATGCCAGCCCGCGAAATTGGACGAGCCGACGTAACGGATCTTGCCCTGCTGCACCAGCACCTCCATGGCCTGCCAGACCTCCTCCCAGGAGGCCGCCCGGTCCACATGGTGCATCTGGTACAGATCGATCCAGTCGGTACGCAGCCGCCGCAACGAGTCCTCGCAGGCGGCGATGATGTGACGGGCCGACAGGCCCTGGTCGTTGACCCGGTCGGTCATCGGGTTGAACACCTTGGTGCCGAGCACCACCCGCTCGCGCCGCTCACCACCCTGGGCGAGCCACTCGCCGATCAGCTCCTCGGTGAACCCCTTGTGCACCTGCCAGCCGTACTGGTCGGCCGTGTCGAAGACGTTGATACCCCGGTCCAGGGCGTCGTCCATCAGGGCGAACGCCTCGTCCTTGGTGGTGCGCACTCCCAGGTTGAGCGTGCCCAGGCTGAGCCGGGAGACCCGCAGCGCGGTCCGGCCCAACTGGACGTACGGCATGGCGGTCATCTCACCGCACCTCCTCGGTCGACCCGATCAAGCTGTACAGACAGGCGATCAGGCTGCGGGCCTCGATGTTGACGTAGTGGCTGTGCCGCAGGAACTCGGCGAGCTGATGCAGGGCGACCCAGCGGAAGGAGTCGTCCTCGACACGGTGGTCGGCATCCAGCTCCACGATCAGATAGCGGTTGCGCGCGTGATAGAAACGGCCGCCCTCCTCCGACTGGAGGCTGTCGAACCGGATCCGGTCCCGGCCCGCGCCGAGCACCGTCTCCAGGAACCGCAGCTGCGCCGGACGCGGCCCCGGCAGATAGTTCGACGGTGTGCACTGCACCGTGGGCGCCAGCTCGATCCCGTCCACCAGCCCGCCCTGGACCCGCGCGTTGACGAGCACGTGCAGCACCCCGTCCAACTGGGTGACCAGGAAGGCGATCACCCCGGGACCGCACGGCTCGATCATCGGCTGCGACCACTGCCTCACCTCCCGGCTCCCGACCCGCACATCGACCCCGACGACCCGGAAGAACCGGCCGTCCTCGTGCGCGATGTCGAACTCCGAACGCTGCCAGTCGGCCACCTTGCGCAGCGGCACCCGACGGGCGCGCACCTCGGTCTCGGCGCGCATCTCGGTCAGCCAGCTGCGGATCCGCGCCGTGGAGTGCAGACTGCCCTGCTCGTCACTGCACGACCGCGTGACCGCCGAACGCAGATCGTCGGCCAGCGGAAAGGCCGACGCGAGGCTGGCACCGACGAAGGGCAGACAGGCCAGCACCGTCCTGGAGTCCATGTTGATGACGTCGTCGGTGGCCAGCAGACGATGGATCTGGCCCAGCGTCAGCCAGCAGAAGTTCTCCCCGACCTCGACGTCCTCCTCCAGCTCCACCACCACGTTCCGGTTGCGCTTGCGGTAGAACCAGGAACCCTGCTCGGACTGGAGCACGTCGGCCAGTACCCGGTGCTGCTCGGCCTGCTGGAAATGCTCCACGTACGGGACCGCGTTGCCCCGGTGCACCCGCGTGTAGTTGCTCCGGGTGGCCTGCACGGACGGCGACAGCTGCACACCGTTGTGGTTGCCCGGCTCGTTCTTCGCCTGCATCAGGAAGTGCAGGACACCGCCGAACTCCCGGGTGAGGAAACCGAGAATCCCGATCTCCGGCTGGTGGATCATCGGCTGGCTCCAGGTCTGCGGCAGCCCGTCGGACACCACCTGCGTCTCCACGCCCTCCACCGTGAAGAACCGCCCCGTGTCGTGCACCAGGTTCCCGGTGTCCGGCTCGGTCCGCCAGCCGGACAGCTCGGACAGCGGAGCCTTGCTCACGAGCGCCGTGTCCCGGCGCCGCCGCTCGGCGAACCACTGCCGGAACTCCTCCGTGCTGGTGACCACTCCCTCGTCCGACAGCGTCGACTCGGCGATCCGCGCGGCGATTCTGCCCGCGGTCTGCTGGTCGGGCGGTTTCAGCGACGGCGGCGCGGAAAATGGATCGGCCATGGGAGACCCCTTTGTGGCACTCTGGGAAATTGTGGCTGACCGCGGCCAGCGTAGTAATTGCCGATCGGCGTTGAAAGAGGAATGGTGCAGGTCGGTTGTCCCAGCCGCTATTCAGGGTCCGGAATAGGGGGCGAGGAGGGCGCGCTAGGGGAGCGACCCCTTGTGAACTCGGCACGGTAGGGGTGGGCTCGTTCGACCTAGGGGTTATCCGTCCGGCGTTCCCCTATTTACGCTCGACCCGTGTCCGAACTACCGCGATTCCCGGAGCCGCTGCATGTCGGCCGCCCCAATATAGGCGACCGCAAGCGCCTCCAGGAGAGAATCGATACCGCCCTGGACCGGCGCTGGCTCAGCAACGGCCCGCTGGTTATGGAGCTTGAGGAGACGGTGGCGGCCCTGGCCGGCACCGCTCACTGCGTTGCCACGTGCAACGGCACCATCGCCCTCCAACTGGCCGCGCGGGCCTGTGGCATCGAGCCGGGGACGGAGGTCATCGTCCCCGCCTTCACCTGGGTCGCCACCCCGCACGCGCTCAGCTGGATCGGCGTCACCCCGGTCTTCTGCGACGTGGACGAGGAGACCGCCAACCTGTCCCCGGCCCTGGTCAAGGAACTGATCGGACCGGCGACCGGCGGCATCCTCGGCGTGCACGTCTTCGGCCGGCCCTGCGCCGTCGAAGAACTGACCGACATCGCCGCCGGCGCCGGCCTGCCTCTGATGTTCGACACCGCGCACGGCCTCGGCAGCACCTACCACGGCAGGCCACTCGGCGGATTCGGCTCCGTCGAGGTGTTCAGCTTCCACGCCACCAAGTTCATCAACAGCTTCGAGGGCGGCGCGCTGGTCACCGACGACCCCGGGATCGCCGCCCGCGCACGGGCCATGCGCAACTTCGGCATCGGAGAGGACGGCCTCGTCCAGTCCCACGGCACCAACGCCAAGATGGGCGAGGCCAGCGCGGCGATGGGCCTCACCTCACTGGAGAACATCGACGCCCTCATCGCGCACAACACCCTCAACCACCGCAGGTACGAGCAGGGCCTCGACGGACTGCCCGGCGTCAGCGTCCGCCGGCAGGCACCGGGGGAGCGCGCCAATCACCAGTACGTCGTCATCGAGATCGACGAGACGGCTGCGGGCATCCACCGGGACCGCGTCCACGAAATCCTGGAGCACCACAACGTCCGCTCCCGCCGCTACTTCCACCCCGGATGCCACCGGCACGAGCCCTACCGCAGCCACCCCGGGATCCACGCGCCGCTGCCGCTGCCGCACACCGAGGGGCTTTCCGAGCGGGTCCTGTCACTCCCGACCGGATCGGTCATAGGCGCCGAAGAAATCTCCGGGGTCTGCGACATCATCCGATGGGCCGTCGAATCGACGAGAACCATCACGTGAAATGGCCGCCATGCGAACGAGCTTGGTCCGGCAGGAAATGCGGGAATTCTGGCCGAGCCGGTGAATCCCGTGCGTCGGCGAAGGGCGACGCCGGATTCCCGGACGTATCGAGCAGGCGGGTGTAGGGATGTCGAACGAAGAGAAACTTCTCGATTACCTCAAGCGGACCACCGCGGATCTCCGCGAGGCCCGCCGGCGTCTGCGCGAAACAGAGGAAAGGGAACACGAGCCGATCGCCGTCGTCGGCATGAGCTGCCGTCTCCCCGGCGGGATCACCACCCCGGACGACCTGTGGCGACTGGTCGCCGCAGGCGAGGACGGCATCGGCCCCTTCCCCGCCGACCGCGGCTGGGACATCGAGGGACTCTACGACCCCGATCCCGACAGCACCGGACACAGCTACGTCCGTGAGGCCGGATTCCTCGACAGCGTCACAGACTTCGACGCCGAGTTCTTCGGCATCTCACCGCGCGAGGCCCAGGCCATGGACCCCCAGCAACGCCTCCTCCTGGAAACCTGCTGGGAAGCACTGGAACACACCGGCCTCGACCCGGCGACACTGCGCGGCAGCAGCACAGGCGTGTTCGGCGGCGTCATGTACTGCGACTACGGCTCCGCCGCGGCCGACATCCCCGAAGACCTCGAGGCGTACCTCGCCGCCGGCAGCGTCGCGAGCATCGTCTCCGGGCGGGTCTCCTACCTCTTCGGCCTGGAAGGACCGGCGGTCTCGGTGGACACCGCCTGCTCCTCCTCGCTGGTGAGCCTGCACCTGGCCGCCCAGGCGCTGCGCCGGGGCGAGTGCACCCTCGCCCTGGCCGGCGGGGTCACGGTGATGTCCACGCCCAGGATGTTCGTCGAGTACAGCCGCCAGCGTGCCCTGTCCCCGGACGGCCGGTGCAAGGCGTTCTCCGCCTCTGCCGACGGTACGAGCTGGGCGGAGGGAGTGGGGGTCCTCGTCCTTGAGCGGTTGTCCGAGGCGCGGCGCAACGGCCATCGGGTCTTGGCCGTCATCCGGGGTTCGGCGGTCAACCAGGACGGCGCGAGCAGTGGTTTCACCGCCCCGAACGGGCCTTCTCAGCAGCGGGTGATCCGCCAGGCACTCGCGGACGCGGGCCTGACCCCGGCCGACATCGACGTTGTCGAGGCGCATGGCACGGGGACGTCCCTGGGGGATCCGATCGAGGCGCAGGCGTTGTTGGCCACGTATGGGCAGGAGAGGCCTGGGGGCCGGCCGTTGTGGCTGGGGTCGTTGAAGTCCAACACCGGTCACACCCAGGCGGCGGCCGGGGTGGCCGGTGTGATCAAGATGGTCATGGCGATGCGTAGGGGTGTGCTGCCCCGGACGTTGCACGTGGATGAGCCGTCGCCGCATGTGGACTGGTCGACGGGGGCGGTTCAACTGCTCACCCGGGCACGGCCGTGGGAGCGGGACGGCCGGCTGCGCCGGGCGGGGGTCTCGTCGTTCGGGATCAGTGGGACCAATGCCCACTTGATCCTGGAAGAGGCTCCGGAGACGGAGAGTACGGAGGGTTCTGAGGAGGCCGGGGGGTCTGGCAGCCCGGCTTTGCCGGTGGTGCCGTGGGTGTTGTCGGCTCGTACGGGGGAGGCGTTGCGGGCGCAGGCTGCGCAGTTGGCTGCTCATGTCACCGCCGGGCGGGATCTGGACCTGGTGGATGTTGGGTATTCGCTGGCCGCGACGCGTGCTGTGTTGGAGCATCGTGCGGTGGTGGTCGGTGCGGATATGGCTGAGCTGGTGGGTGGGCTGGAGGCGGTGGCCCGGGGTGAGTGGCTGGGTGGGGTGCCGGTTGGTGGTCGGCTGGCGTTCGTCTGTTCTGGTCAGGGCAGTCAACGGCTGGGTATGGGGCGGGAGTTGTACGAGTCGTTCCCGGTGTTTGCCCGTGTGCTGGATGAGGTGATCGGGGAGCTGGGTCTGCCTTTGCGGGAGGTCATGTGGCCCGTTGAAGGGGCTGATGGCCAGGGCCGTTTGGATGGTACGGAGTTTGCGCAGCCGGCGTTGTTTGCGTTGGAGGTGGCGCTGGGGCGGTTGTTGGAGTCGTGGGGTGTGCGGCCGGACTATGTGGCTGGGCATTCGGTCGGTGAGCTGGCCGCTGCGTATCTGGCCGGGGTGTTCTCGTTGGCGGATGCGTGTGCGTTGGTGGTGGCGCGTGGTCGGTTGATGGGTGCGTTGCCTGCGGGTGGGGCGATGGTCGCGGTGCGGGCCACCGAGGGCGAGGTGGCTGCCGTTCTGGCGGACCAGGATCTCGGTCTGGAGCGGGTGGCGATCGCGGCGGTCAACGGCCCCGACGCTGTCGTGATCTCCGGCGAGGAGAGTGCCGTGATGCGGGCTGCGGCTCGCTTCGAGCGCACGCGGCGGTTGCGGGTCTCGCACGCCTTCCATTCCTCTTTGATGGACCCGATGCTCGACGCCTTCGCCGAAGTAGCCCGGTCGGTCACGTTCCACCCGCCGGTTATCCCGCTGGTGTCCAACCTCACCGGCACCTTCGCCGACCCGAAGGAGCTGTGCACCCCCGAGTACTGGGTGCGCCACGTACGCGAGGCGGTCCGGTTCGGTGACGGCATGCAGGCGTTGCGCGAGGCGGGAGTTGGTACGTTCCTGGAGATCGGCCCCGACGCGACCCTGACCGCCCTTGCGACCCTGTCCGCAGACGCCGATCAGGCCGGGGACGCGGTCCCCGGGCTGCGCCGAGACCGGCCCGAGGCGGCCCATCTCCTGCGGGCCCTGGGCGACTTGCACACCCGAGGCGTACCCGTCACCTGGCCCGCCCTTTTCGAAGGCCGGCCCGCGCACCTCATCGACCTGCCCACCTACCCCTTCCAACGCAGGCGCTACTGGCTCGACGGGTCCACGCCGTCCGGTGACCCCGTCGGCGTGGGCCAGGGGCCCGCCGAACACCCGCTGCTGGGCGCCATGGTGACGCTCCCCGGATCGGACGGGCTGCTGCTGACCGGCAGGCTGTCTCTCGCCACCCACCCCTGGCTGGCCGACCACGAGGTGCTCGGCACCGTCCTGCTCCCCGGCACGGCATTCGTCGAACTGGCCATCCACGCCGGAGACCAGGTCGGTACCCCGGCCATCGACGAACTGACCATCCAGGCACCGCTCGTCCTGACCGAGCGCGGCGGGGTCGCACTCCAGATCGTCGTGGAGGGCCCCGACGCCTCGGGGCGCAGGAGGATAGCGATCCACTCGCGGTCCGAGCACACGCCCGCCGAGGAGGAATGGACGCCGCACGCCATTGGCGTCCTGACTCCGACTGTCCTCGCCCCGACCGTCCCCGCCGCCGACACCGCCATCACCGACCTACGGGCCTGGCCCCCCGAGGGTGCCGTCCAGACCGACGTGTCGGACTTCTACCCACGCCTCGCCGAGCGGGGCTTCGGCTACGGTCCGCTCTTCCAGGGCGTGCGAGCGGCCTGGCAGCGTGGCGGCGAACTCTTCGCCGAGGTCGCCCTGCCCGAAGACGCCGTGGGCGACGCCGCCTCCTACGGCCTCCACCCCGCACTGCTCGACGCCGCCCTGCACGTAAGCATCCTGAGTGAGGAACAGCAGGACGGCCCGGCGATCCCGTTCGCCTGGAACGGGGTGACCGTGCATGCCTCGGGCGCCGCCGAGCTGCGCGTCCGTGTCGCTCCGGGCGGGAGTTCCGTGTCGGTCGCCGACGGCCAGGGCCGACCGGTGGCTGAGATCGCCGGGATCGTCGCCCGGCAAGTGACCTCCGCCCAACTAGGCGGCGGAACGGGGGAGCGGGCGGCGCTGCACCGCGTCCACTGGGCACCTGCCCCCGGTCCCGCGACGCCCGTCGACTCCTGGGCCGTCATCGGTGACGACAGCCTGGCGGGTCGGCCTGAGGTCGCCGTTCACCCGGATCTCGCCTCACTCGTCGCGGCGATCGAGGCAGGCGCCACCGTACCGAGCGACGTGCTGCTGGACGCCCGTCGCTTCTCCCCGGACGCGGGGCACACAGCGGTCCCCGCCAGCGTTCTCACGGTTGTCGACCAGGTGCTTCCGGTGCTTCAGGCATGGCTCGCCGACCACCATCTGGCCGCCTCCCGGCTGGTGGTGGTCACCGGTTGCGGCGTGGGCGTCGACCCGGACGAGGACATCGCGAACCTGGCTCAGGTACCGGTGTGGGGGCTGGTACGAGCGGGCGCGCAGGAGAACCCCGGCCGCTTCGCCCTGCTCGACATCGACGCGCGGGAAGACGGAGGCCGCCCCGAGCCCCGCCTGCTGGCGGAGGCCCTGGGCAGCGGCCAGGAAGAGATGGCAGTGCGCGGCGGCACCCTGCTGGTGCCCAGGCTCACCAGGACCGAGCCCGCTGAGCCCGCCGAGTCCGCTGATCCCGTCGAATCCTCCGATCCCGTCGAATCCGTCGAAGCGGGTCGACCGGCGTCCCCGTGGAACGCCACGGGCACCGTGCTGATCACGGGCGGCACCGGCGGCCTCGGCAGCCTGGTGGCCAGGCACCTGGTGACCCGTCACGGCGTACGGCACCTGCTGCTCACCAGCCGTCGGGGCACCGAGGCCCCCGGCGCTGCCGAGCTGGCCGAGGAACTGACCGGGTACGGAGCTGATGTCACCGTCGCCGCCTGCGATGTCGCCGATCAGGACGCCCTGGCCCGCCTGCTTGCCCAGATCCCCGGCGGGCACCCGTTGACCGGGGTGGTGCACGCCGCTGGGGTCGCCGAAGGAGGCTTGATCTCCGGCCTCACCCCCGAGTCGATGCGACGGGTGCTGCACCCCAAGGTGGATGCGGCCTGGCATCTGCACAGGCTCACCCGCCACTTGGACCTGTCCGCCTTCGTACTGTTCTCCTCCTCCGGCGGTCTGGTCCTCGCGGCCGGTCAGGGCGACTACGCCGCCGCGAACACCTTCCTCGACGCCCTCGCTCAGCACCGCCGCGCCAACGGCCTGGCCGCCACCTCCCTCGCCTACGCCGCCTGGGACCTGCCCGTCGGAATGACCGCCCAGCTGACCGAGACCGATCTCAATCGCCTCAGCTCCCTGGGACTCCCCGCCCTCAGCGCCGACCAGGGCATTGACCTGTTCGACAAGGCCCTCACCACCGGCCATGCGCTGCTCGCCCCGCTGGTCCTCGACACGGCCGTTCTGCGCTCCCGTGCACGTACCGGGACCCGAAGCGGCGCAGGCACGGGGACTGGCAGGGGCACCGGCACCGAACTTCCGCCCTTGTTGCGCCCCATCGCCCGGACCAGGCCAAGTGCGCGGCCCGCCACCGCGACTGTCTCCGGCAGCGGACTGGCCGAGCAACTGGCAGGCCTCTCCGAGTCCGAGGCGTTGCGGACGGTCCTGGAGCTGGTCCGCACCCATACGGCAGCGGTGGTCGGGCACGCGTCCCCCGAGGCGATCGAGCCCGACCGGGCCTTCCAGGAGTTGGGCTTCGACTCGTTGACCGCGCTGGAACTCCGCAACCGACTCAACGGCGTCACCGGCGCCAACCTGCCGGCCACCGTGGTCTTCGACCGGCCGAGCGCACGGGCGCTCGCCGTTCACCTGATGTCCGAAGTGCTGTCCGAGGCGCTGTTCGACGTGCCGGGCGCCGAGGACCGGACTCGGCCGACCGTCCCGGTGCTGCCCGCGGCAACCGACGAACCCGTCGCCATCGTCGGCATGGCCTGCCGATATCCGGGCGGGGTCACGGGAGTTGAGGACCTGTGGCGGCTGGTGGCGGACGGCGTGGACGCCATCACCGAGTTCCCGGTCGACCGGGGCTGGGACCTGGGGCGGCTCTACGACCCGGAGTCCGCACGTCCCGGGACGAGTTACGTGCGTGAGGGCGGGTTCCTGGAGGGCGCGGGGGGCTTCGACCCGGAGTTCTTCGGGATCTCGCCGCGGGAGGCGCGTGAACTGGACCCGCAGCAGCGGTTGTTGTTGGAGGTCTCGTGGGAGGCGCTGGAACGCGCCCGGATCGTGCCCGCCACTCTGAAGGGCACGCCCACCGGGGTGTTCGCGGGGGTGATGTACCACGACTACCCCACGGAGGCGAGTGCGGGCAGCATCGTCTCCGGCCGCGTTGCCTACACGCTCGGCCTGGAGGGTCCGGCCATCTCGGTGGACACCGCGTGTTCGTCCTCACTGGTGAGCCTGCACCTCGCCGCTCAATCGCTGCGCAACGGCGAATGCGGCCTCGCACTGGCCGGCGGAGTGACGGTGATGTCCACGCCCCTGAATTTCGTGGAGTTCAGCCGCCAGCGCGGCCTGGCCCCGGACGGCCGCTGCAAGGCGTTCTCGGCTTCGGCCGACGGCACCGGCTGGGCGGAGGGGGTGGGAGTGCTCGTCCTTGAGCGGTTGTCCGAGGCACAGCGCAATGGCCACCAGGTCCTGGCGGTCATTCGGGGTTCGGCGGTCAACCAGGACGGTGCGTCCAATGGGCTGACGGCTCCGAATGGTCCTTCTCAGCAGCGGGTGATTCGGCAGGCGTTGGCGAGTGCGGGGCTTTCTGCGGCGGATGTGGATGCGGTGGAGGCGCACGGTACGGGTACGGCGTTGGGAGACCCGATCGAGGCGCAGGCGCTGCTGGCCACGTACGGGCAGGACCGGTCGGGGGACCGGCCGTTGTGGCTGGGTTCGCTGAAGTCGAACATCGGGCACACGCAGGCGGCTTCCGGCGTCGCGAGTGTGATCAAGATGGTCATGGCGATGCGCAACGGTGTGCTGCCCCGGACGCTGCATGTTGACGAACCTTCACCACACGTGGACTGGTCGACAGGCGCGGTTCAACTGCTCACCCAGCCACGGCCGTGGGAGCGGGACGGTCGGCTGCGCCGGGCGGGCGTCTCGTCGTTCGGGATCAGTGGCACCAACGCCCACTTGATCCTGGAGGAGGCCCCGGAGCTACCGCAGGACACCCCGGCGGAGCCTGCAGTGCGTCTTCCCGTTGTGCCGTGGGTGTTGTCGGCTCGTACGGGGGAGGCGTTGCGGGCGCAGTCTGCGCAGTTGGCTGCTCATGTCACCGCCGGGCGGGATCTGGACCTGGTGGATGTCGGGTATTCGCTGGCCGCGACGCGTGCTGTGTTGGAGCACCGGGCGGTGGTGGTCGGTGCGAATACGGCCGAGTTGGTGGGTGGGCTGGAGGCGGTGGCCCGGGGTGAGCGGCTGGGTGGGGTGCCGGTCGGTGGTCGGCTGGCGTTCATCTACTCCGGCCAGGGCAGCCAACGCCTGGGCATGGGGCGGGAGTTGTACGACACCTTCCCGGTGTTTGCCCGTGTGCTGGACGAGGTGATCGAAGAACTGGGCCTGCCGCTCCCGGAGATCATGTGGCCCACGGAACAGACCGAGAACCACGGCCGCCTGGACCGTACGGAGTTCGCGCAGCCGGCGCTGTTCGCGCTGGAGGTGGCGTTGGGTCGTCTGCTGGAGTCGTGGGGTGTGCGGCCCGACTACCTCGCGGGGCACTCGGTCGGTGAACTGGCCGCAGCACACCTGGCCGGGGTGTTCTCGTTGGCGGATGCGTGTGCGCTGGTAGCAGCACGCGGCCGGTTGATGGGTGCGCTGCCTGCAGGGGGTGCGATGGTCGCGGTGCGGGCCACCGAACACGAGGTCGCCACCGTCCTGGCGGGCGTGGAGCGGGTGGCGATCGCAGCGGTGAATGGTCCTGAGGCGGTGGTCATCTCCGGCGAGGAAACCGCCGTGATGCAGGCCGCAGCCCACTTCGAGCACACCCGACGTTTACGGGTCTCGCACGCCTTCCACTCGCCGTTGATGGACCCGATGCTGGCTGCCTTCCGCGAGGTTGCCGCGCAGGTGACGTTCCACCCGCCGGTGATTCCGCTGGTCTCCAACCTCACCGGCAGCCTCGCGGACCCGAAGGAGCTGTGCACTCCCGAGTACTGGGTACGGCATGTACGCGAGGCGGTCCAGTTCGGTGATGGGATACGGACGTTGCGCGCCGAAGGCGTGACCACGTTCCTGGAGATCGGCCCCGACGCCACCCTCACCGCCCTCGCGGCCCTGTCCGCAGACGGCGATAAGGCCGGGGACGCGATCCCCGCCCTGCGCCGTGACCGGCCCGAGGCCGCCCATCTCCTCCAAGCCCTGGGCGACTTGCACACCCGGGGCGTACCCGTCACCTGGCCCGCCTTCTTCGAAGGCCAGCCCACCCGCCCCGTAGACCTGCCCACGTACCCCTTCCAGCACAAGCACTACTGGATGGACGCCACGCAGGACACGGTGGATGTGCAGCAGGCAGGACTGGAGAGTGCCGAACACCCGTTGCTGGGCGCGGTGGTGGAGCTGCCCGGCTCGGGGGATGTGGTCCTGTCGGGCCGCCTGTCGGTCGAGCGACAGCCCTGGCTGGCCGACCACACCGTCATGAGCACCATCCTGTTCCCCGGCACCGGCTTCGTCGAACTGGCCATCCGAGCAGGCGACGAAGTGAACTGCCCGGTGCTGGAGGAACTCACACTGCACAACCCACTCCCCCTGCCCGAACACGGCGGCGTGGCAGTGCAGGTGATGGCAGCCGCCCCCGACCAAAACGGCCACCGACACCTACGCATACACACACGACCCGAGCACGCCACCCCCGACGAAAAATGGACCCTGCACGCCGAAGGCACCCTCACCCCCGACACCACCCCCACCAACACACCACCAGACATGGAGACGTGGCCCCCCGCCCACGCCACCCCCCTACCACTCGACGACTGCTACGACCGGCTGGCCAAGCAGGGACTCCACTACGGCCCCGTCTTCCAGGGCGTACGAGCCGCCTGGCACCGTGCCGACGAGGTGTTCGCCGAGGTCGAACTCCCCGCCCAGACCACCGATGCCACCTCCTACGGCATCCACCCCGCCTTGCTGGACGCCGCCCTGCACGCCGCGCTCCTCGTCCCGGACGACGAGAACGACGAGAACGATAGGTGGGGCGAGAACAACGGGAGGGGCGAGAGGAGCGCGAGGAACGACGACGAACAGCACCCGTCGGTGCCCTTCGCCTGGAACGGCGTACGACTGCACACGTCCGGGGCGTCCGCCCTGCGGGTCCGGATTTCGGGTGGTGCCATCAGTGCGGCCGACGCCACCGGAGCGCCGGTGATCACCGTGGAGTCGCTGACCACCCGCCCGGTGACCGGCGACCAGCTCAACACCGCCACCGGCACACATACTTCGGGCTCGCTCTACCGGCTCGATTGGGTACCTGTCTCCGCTCCGGCGTCCCTCGCCGATCCCGCCGCGCCTGACTGGGCGGTCGTGGGCCGCGCCGCCTCCGGACCCGGTACCTATCGGGACATGGCCGCCCTGCTCGACGCGGTCGGCTCCGGGGACCTGCCCGTGCCCGAGACCGTACTCCTCGTCGTCGCGGAACAGGACCCCGTCCGCCCCGTGCCCGAGACGGTCCGAGCATCGGTCGACGGCGCTCTCGATGTCCTCCGGACGCTGCTGACCGACGGCCGGTTGGAGGCAACCCGGCTGGTCCTGGCCACCTGCGGTGCGGTGGCCACCGCGACCGACGAGAGCGTCACCGACCTGGGACACGCGGCGGTGTGGGGCCTGGCGCGCGCCGCGCAGGAGGAGGAACCCGGCCGGATCGTACTGATGGACCTGCCGACCCCGTACACCTCCTCCCTGCACACCCCCCTACACGCCCCCATGCTCACTCTCCAAACCGCCCTGGCCGCCGACGAACCGCAACTGGCCGTGCGCGGCGACCGCCTCCTGGCCCCCCGCCTGGCACGGCAACGAGCAGGCACAGACGTGGAAGCGGACCAGCGGCACGAAGCACCCGACTGGGACCGTGACGGCACCGTGCTGATCACCGGCGGCACCGGGGGTCTCGGCCGTCAGATCGCCCGGCACCTGGTGACCGAACACGGCATGCGCCACCTGGTGTTGGCCGGCCGCCGCGGCCTGGACGCGCCCGGTGCCCCGGACCTGGTCGCCGAACTGGCCGAGCTGGGCGCCCGGACCACCATCGCGGCCTGCGACATCACCGACCGGGACGCTATCGCCGGGCTGTTGGCCGACATCCCCGCCGAGCATCCGTTGACCGCCGTCGTGCACTCCGCCGGAGTCCTGGACAACGCCCTGATCGCCGACCTGACACCACGGCACCTCGACAACGTGCTCAACGCCAAGGCCGACGCGGCATGGCACCTGCACGAACTGACATGCGGCCTGGACCTGTCGGCCTTCGTTCTGTTCTCCTCCGCGGCCGGTGCCCTCGGCACCGCCGGGCAGGGCAACTACGCCGCTGCCAACGCGTTCCTCGACGCACTCGCCCACCACCGCCACGGCCTCGGCCTGCCGGGCCAGTCCCTCGGCTGGGGACCGTGGGGCGGAGGCCTGGGCATGGCCGGAGACCTGGCCGAGACCGACCGCTCCCGCATGCTCCGCAACGGAATCCAGGCGCTCTCTCCCGACGATGGCCTCCGGCTCTTCTCCATGGCCGTGCGCGCCGCGCCCGGAGACGACCCCGCGCTGTTGCCGCTGCGGCTGGACCTCGGCGCCCTGCGGGCCCAGGCCCAGGCAGGGAATCTGCCGACGGCACTCCGGGGCTTGGTCCCCACCCCCTCGTCCCGGCGTACTGCCCAGGACGCGGCCGGCGACAACGGGCGGGCCCTGACGGCACGGCTCGCCGCGCTCTCGGACACCGAACGCGAACGCGCGCTCACCGACCTGGTGCGCGGCCACGTCGCCGCCGTCCTCGGCCACAGCACGGGCGAGGCGACCGCGATCGAGGCCCACCACACGTTCCAGACCCTCGGCTTCGACTCGCTGACCGCGATCGAATTGAGGAACCAGATCAAGAAGGTCACCGGCCTGCACCTGTCGGCCACTGCAGTCTTCGACTACCCGAGCCCGGCCGCGCTGGCCCGCCACCTCGGCGAGCAACTGGCCGCCCGGTGGTCGTCCGGTCAGGGGCAGAGCCTTCGCTCGGTACTGGCCGAGGCGGACCGGCTGGAGGCCGCCTTGGCCGCGGTGCCCCAGGGCGACGGCGAACTCACCAGGATCACCGGGCGGTTGGAGACGCTCCTACGCCGCTGGCACGGCCGACTGGCCGACGCCGACCCGGACTCGAGCCCGACCGACGGCTCAGCCGGACTCACCACAGATCTTCAATCGGCCACCGACGACGAGCTCTTCGAAGTCCTCGACGCCGAACTCGGACTGCCAGGGAGTGCCTGACGGAATGGCGAACGACGAGAAACTCCGCGACTACCTCAAACGCGCCACGGTCGACCTCCGCGAAGCCCGCCGACGTCTCCGCGAAACCGAGGAAAGGGCACACGAGCCGATCGCCGTCGTCGGCATGGGCTGCAGGCTGCCCGGCGGTGTGACCTCTCCCGAGGAGTTGTGGGAGACGGTCGCAGGCGGCCACGACGCCCTGTCACCCTTTCCCGCCGACCGAGGCTGGGACCTCGCGTCCCTCCACGACACCGACCCCAACCTCGACTCCGACAGGCCCGGGACCAGCCACGCCCAGGCAGGCGGCTTCCTCGCCGGTATCGCCGACTTCGACGCCGGGCTGTTCGGCATCAGCCCGCGCGAGGCACTGGCCATGGACCCGCAGCAGCGCCTCCTGCTGGAGACCACCTGGGAGGCCCTGGAACGCGCGGGCATCGACCCGCTGTCACTGCGCGAGAGCCGCACCGGGGTGTTCGCCGGAGCCATGTACCACGACTACGCCACCCGGGCCATGAACGTGCCCGACGACGTCGCCGGATACCTGCTCCTCGGCAACTCCACAGCCGTCCTCTCCGGCCGGATCTCCTACGTCCTCGGCCTCCAGGGCCCCGCCGTCTCCATCGACACCACCTGCTCCACCTCGCTGGTCACCCTCCACCTGGCCTGTGCCGCGCTGCGCCGCAAGGAGTGCTCGCTGGCGATCGCCGGAGGCGCCACGGTCATGTGCGCACCGGATGTGTTCGTGGAGTTCAGCCGCCAGGGCGTGCTGTCCCGCGACGGCCGGTGCAAGGCGTTCTCCGCCTCGGCCGACGGTACGGGCTGGTCGGAGGGGGTGGGGGTCCTCGTCCTTGAGCGGTTGTCCGACGCACGGCGCAACGGCCACCAAGTCCTGGCCGTCATTCGCGGCTCGGCGGTCAACCAGGACGGCGCCTCCAACGGCCTGACCGCCCCCAACGGCCCCGCCCAACAACACGTGATCCGCCAGGCACTCGCCGACGCGGGCCTGTCCCCGGCGGACATCGACGTCGTGGAGGCGCACGGTACGGGGACGTCCCTGGGTGACCCGATCGAGGCGCAGGCGCTCATCGCCACCTATGGGCAGGACCGGCCCGGGGACCGGCCGTTGTGGCTGGGTTCGCTGAAGTCGAACATCGGTCACACCCAGGCGGCGGCCGGGGTGGCCGGTGTGATCAAGATGGTCATGGCCATGCGCAACAACGTGTTGCCCCGGACGCTGTACGTTGACGAGCCGTCACCGCATGTCGACTGGTCGGCCGGGTCCGTGAAACTACTGACCGACGCGCGGCCGTGGCATCCCGAGGGGCATCCGCGCCGAGCGGGTGTCTCGTCGTTCGGTATCAGTGGCACCAACGCCCACCTGATCCTCGAAGAGGCCCCCCAGACCGAGAACTCCGAGCAGCCCGAGCAGCCCGTCCAGTCTCTGCCGGTGGTGCCGTGGGTGCTGTCGGCCCGTACTGAGCAAGCCCTGCGGGAGCAGGCCGCGCGACTGGCGGACCACGTCACCGGGCGGGACCTGGACCGGGCCGCTGTGGCCTACTCGCTGGCCACCACGCGCGCCGAACTGGAACACCGGGCGGTGGTCGTCGGTGCGGACACGGCTGAGTTGGTGGCTGGGCTGGGCAAGGTCGCCGGGGGCGAGGCGGGGGAGGGCGTCGTTGCTTCGGGTTCGCTCCGGCCGGGCAAGCTGGCGTTCGTCTGTTCCGGCCAGGGCAGCCAACGCCACGGAATGGGACGGGAGTTGTACGAGTCGTTCCCGGTGTTCGCCCGTGTGCTGGACGAGGTGATCGGGGAACTGGGCCTGCCCCTGCGGGAGATCATGTGGCCTGCGGAAGGGGCCGAGAGCCACGGCCGTCTGGATGGTACGGAGTTCGCGCAGCCGGCGTTGTTCGCCCTGGAGGTGGCCCTGGGCCGGTTGCTGGAGTCGTGGGGTGTGCGGCCGGACTATCTCGCCGGGCACTCCGTCGGTGAACTGGCGGCTGCGCATCTGGCCGGGGTGTTCTCCCTGCCGGATGCGTGCGCCCTAGTGGTGGCGCGCGGTCGGTTGATGGGCGCGCTGCCCGAGGGCGGTGCGATGGTCGCCGTGCGAGCCACCGAGGACGAAGTCACCGCGGTGCTGTCGGGCCAGGAACACGACCACCAGCTGGTGACCATCGCGGCGGTCAACGGCCCGAACGCGGTGGTCATCTCCGGCGAGGAGAGTGCCGTGACGCAGGCTGCGGCCTGCTTCGAGCACTCTCGGCGGTTGCGGGTCTCGCACGCTTTCCACTCGCCGTTGATGGACCCGATGCTGGATGCATTCCGCGAGGTTGCTGCTCAGGTCACCTTCCACCCACCGGTCATCCCGCTGGTCTCCAACCTCACCGGCACCCTCGCCGACCCGAAGGACCTGTGCACGCCCGAGTACTGGGTACGCCACGTACGCGAAGCAGTCCGCTTCGGCGACGGCCTACAAGCCCTCCGCACCGCAGGAGCAACCACCTTCCTGGAAATCGGCCCCGACGCCACCCTCACCACCCTCTCCACCCTGTCCTCCTTCTCCGACCAGGACGGAGACGCGTTCCCCACCCTGCGCCGGGACCGGCCCGAAACCCCTCAGCTCCTCCACGCACTCGGCCACCTCCACACCCGAGGCATCCCCGTCGACTGGCCCGCACTCTTCAAGGACCAGCCCACCAGCCACGTAGACCTGCCTACCTACCCCTTCCAGCACAAACGCTATTGGCTGGCCCCGGCGACGGACGAAGCTCCAGCGGCTGCCGGTCCTGCCGAGAGCGGGTTCTGGCAGGCGGTCGAGAGCGAGGATTCCGACTCCCTCGCGGCGGATCTCGGCATCGAGCCCGCCGATCTGGCACCGGTGCTGCCCGCGCTGTCGTCCTGGCGCCGCCGCAACCGCGGTCGGTCCGCTCTGGACCGCCTCCGCTATCGAATCGCCTGGCACCCCGTCCAGCTCGGTACGGGAGTCGGCGCGGCAGCCGGTACGGGGATCGGTACGCCAGCCGACACGTCAACCGACACGTCACCCGATACGCCAACCGGTATGGCGACCCCATCGGCCCCCGACTCCGCACGCTCCGGAAGCTCCGGAGATTGGCTGGTCGTAGTGCCGCCCTCACACCGTGCCCATCCGCAGACCGCGTCGATCGTCGACGGGCTCGCCCGGCGCGGCGGCGCCCACGTGGTCCCGGTCGTCGCGGAGGGCACGGACGAGGAAGGGCTCGTAGCCCAGCTGCGCGAACACTTCGCCGCCACCGACGCGGCCCCCGCGGGCGTGCTTTCGTTGCTCGCCCTGGACGAGGAGCCGCATCCCCGGCAGCCGACGCTCTCGCGCGGCACGGCGGCGACGGTCGCCCTGGTCCAGGCACTGGAGACGCTCGGGGCGAACGCGCGTCTGTGGTGCCTGACTTCCGGTGCCGTCCCTGTGGGCGACGAGGAGATCAGCCCCGCGCAGGCGGTGGTGTGGGGGATGGGGACCGTGCTGGGGCTGGACCACCCCGACACCTGGGGCGGCCTGGTCGACGTACCCGGCATACTGGACGACGCCATGGCCGACCGCCTCGCGGAAGCGCTCCAGGGCCACGACGGTCACCCGGTCGAGGACCAGTTGGCGCTCCGCCAGTCCGGCACGTTCGCCCGCAGGTTGGTACGCGCCCCACGCGCAGTCGACACCGACCGGCAGCCGTGGCCGCCGTGGAAGCCGCACGGAACCGTGCTCGTCACCGGTGGCACGGGAGTCCTCGGCGCCCATGTCGCGCGCTGGCTGGCCCGGAACGGCGCCGATCACCTCCTGCTCACCAGCCGCCGAGGACCCGACGCGGAAGGTGCCGCTGAACTGGCGGTGGAACTGGCCGAGTTGGGCGCCCGATCCACCATCGCCGCCTGTGACATTACCGATCGAGACGCGCTTGCCGCCCTCCTGGACAGCGTGCCGGCGCAGTATCCGCTGACCGCCGTGTTCCATGTCGCGGGAGTCATGCACCAGTCGGGGAAGCTGTCCGGGACGACCCTGGAGGAGTTCGCGGAGATCGGCCGATCGAAGACCGCCGGTGCCACGCATCTGGACGAACTACTGGCCGAGCAACCGCTGGAAGCCTTCGTCCTCTTCTCCTCGGGCGCCGCCGCCTGGGGCAGCGCCGGACAGTGCGCGTACGCGGGCGCGAACGCCTTCCTCGACGCGCTGGCACACCAGCGCCGGGCCCGTGGCCTCGCGTCGACCTCCGTCGCCTGGGGCGCCTGGCGGGGCGGCATGGTCGACGAGGAGGCGGCAGCCCAGCTGCGACGGCTCGGCGCTCCCGCCCTGGACGCCGAACCGGCTCTGGCCCTGCTCGGCCAGGCCCTGGAAGACCGGGAAACCCACCTCGTGGCAGGCGACTTCGACTGGCCGCGGTTCGCCGAGACCTACACCTTCGCCCGTCCGCGTCCCCTGATGCGGGCCCTGCCCGAGGTGGCCGCCGCGCTCGCGGCACACGACCGCCCCGGCGCGTCCAACGCCGGAGGCGACACCGGACCCGGCAACGGTAGTGGCAAAGGTAGTGGCAATGGCGGCGATCCGGCCCTGATCGCCAGGCTGGCGGCGCTGCCCGAGGCCGAACGGGAGCCGGCGCTGGTCGAGTTGGTGAACGAGCAGGTGGCACAGGTGCTCAACTACGACGACCCGGCAGAGATCGGGCAGGACCGTGCGTTCAAGGACCTCGGCATGGACTCGATGACCGCGATCGATCTCCGCAACCGGATCGGCGCCACAGTAGGGGTACTGCTGCCCGCGACCCTGGTGTTCGACCACGCCTCCCCGGCCGCGCTCGCCCGGCACCTGCGCAAGGAACTCTTCGACGACGAACCGGGAACCGTCGACGGCGTACTGGCCGACCTTGCCCGGCTGGAAGCCACGATGACCGCCCTTCCGCCCGAGGAGATCGCGAGGACCAGGCTGCCCGCCCGGCTCCAGTCGCTGATCTCCAGGCTCACCGAGAGCACCGGCGGAGCGGACGGCACGGACGGTACCGACAGCGCCGCTGTCGCCGACCGTCTCCAGGAGGCGAGCGCCGCCGACGTGCTCGCCTTCATCGACAAGGAACTCGGGGTGGGCTGAGTCCCCGGTCGGCCGGTAGGGGCGGTTAGGGGTAGGCGCGCCTTCGACGCCCACCGGATTCTTGCCCCTCGCGAGAGTCCGTTGGTATCTGCTCAGTGGGGTGACGGTGGTGGAGGACGAGAAGAAGATTCTCGATTACCTCAAGAAGGTCAGCGCCGAACTGCACCAGACGCGTCAGCGGCTGCGGCAGGCGGAGGCTCAGGAGCAGGAGCCGATCGCCATCGTGGCGATGAGCTGCCGTTATCCCGGAGGCATCCGTTCGGCGGACGACCTGTGGCGGCTGGTCGCCGAGGGGAACGACGCGATCGAGCCCTTTCCGTCCGACCGGGGCTGGGACCTCGACGCACTCCTGACCCCGGACCCGGACCGGCCGGGCGCCTCGTACGTCCACGAGGGCGGCTTCGTTTCGGACATCGGTGACTTCGATCCGGGCTTCTTCGGCATATCGCCGCGCGAGGCGCTCACCATGGACCCCCAGCAGCGGTTGATCCTGGAGACCGCCTGGGAGGTCTGCGAACGAGCCGGCATCGACCCCCACACACTGCGCGGCGGTCCGGTCGGCGTGTTCGTCGGGTCGAGCAGCCAGGCGTACGGCGAACTGGTGGCCACCCGGCCCGAGATCGCCGAGGCGCACATGAGCACCAGCAGCGCCGGCGCCGTGATCACCGGGCGGGTCTCCTACACGCTGGGGCTCGAAGGCCCGGCCGTGACCGTGGACACCGCCTGCTCCTCCTCGCTCGTCGCCATGCACCTCGCCTGCCAGTCGCTGCGCCGCCAGGAGTGCTCGCTCGCGTTGGCCGGGGGAGTGGCGCTGCTGGTCAAGCCCGAACCGTTCGTCGCGTTCAGCCGCCAGGGAGGTCTGGCCGCCGACGGACGCTGCAAGCCCTTCTCCGAGAGCGCCGACGGCACCGGCTGGTCCGAGGGCGTCGGCCTGGTGATGCTGGAGCGGTTGTCCGAGGCGCGGCGCAACGGCCACCGGGTACTGGCCGTGATTCGCGGCTCGGCGGTCAACCAGGACGGCGCCTCCAACGGCCTGACCGCCCCCAACGGCCCCGCCCAGCAACGCGTCATCCGTCAGGCCCTCATGAACGCCCGTCTGACACCGGCGGACGTCGATGTCGTCGAGGGGCACGGCACCGGCACCACCCTGGGTGACCCGATCGAGGCCCAGGCGCTGCTGGCCACGTATGGGCAACGGCCCACGGACCGGCCGTTGTTGCTGGGCTCCCTGAAGTCGAACATCGGTCACGCCCAGGCGGCGGCCGGGGTGGCCGGTGTGATCAAGATGGTCATGGCCATGCGCCACGACCTGCTGCCCCGAACCCTGCATGTCACCGAGCCGACCTCGCATGTGGACTGGTCGGCCGGGGCCGTGCAACTGCTGACCGATGCGCGGGCATGGCGTCCCGAGGGCCGTCCCCGCCGGGCGGGTGTCTCCTCGTTCGGCATGAGCGGCACCAACGTCCACCTCATCCTCGAAGAGGCCCCGGAGGCCGAGGAAGAGGCGTCTACGACCCCGCACCGGTCCGAGCCGGGTGACAAGTCGTCTGCCGAATCATCGATGCCGCCGTTCCTGGTCTCGGGCAGGAACGAGGAGGCGCTGCGCGACCAGGCCGCCCAACTGCTGTCCCACCTCGAACAGCGGCCCGACCTGGTCCTGCGCGACCTCGCCCACGCACTGGCCACCACCCGCGCCGCGTTCGACCACCGGGCGGCCATCACCGCCACCGACCGCGTCGGCCTGCTGAGCGGGCTGGACACGCTTGCCAAGGGGGAGACCGGGGCGAACGTGGTGGCGGCGGGCGCGGTCCGGCCGGGCAAGCTGGCGTTCGTCTGTTCCGGCCAGGGCAGTCAACGGCTGGGTATGGGACGGGAGTTGTACGAGTCGTTCCCGGTGTTTGCCCGCGCCCTGGATGAGGTGATCGGGGAGCTGGGCCTGCCCTTGCGGGAGGTCATGTGGCCCGTAGGAGAGGCTGATGGCCACGGTCGTCTGGATGGTACGGAGTTCGCGCAGCCGGCGCTGTTCGCTCTGGAGGTGGCGTTGGGTCGTCTGCTGGAGTCGTGGGGTGTTCGGCCCGACTACCTCGCCGGGCACTCCGTCGGTGAGCTGGCGGCTGCGCATCTGGCCGGGGTGTTCTCGCTGCCGGATGCGTGCGCGTTGGTTGCGGCGCGTGGCCGGTTGATGGGTGCGCTGCCTGCGGGCGGTGCGATGGTCGCAGTACGGGCCACCGAGGACGAGGTCGCCGCCGTCCTGGCGGACCAGGATCTCGGTCAGCAGCGGCTGGCGATCGCGGCGGTCAACGGACCCGACGCGGTGGTCATCTCCGGTGAGGAGACGGCGGTCGCACTGGTCGCGGCCCGCTTCGAGCGGTCACGGCGGCTGCGGGTCTCGCACGCCTTCCACTCGCCGTTGATGGACCCGATGCTGGCTGCCTTCCGCGAGGTCGCTGCGCAGGTCACGTTCCACCCGCCGGTGATTCCGCTGGTCTCCAACCTCACAGGCGCTCTCGCCGACCCGAAGGACCTGTGCACACCCGCCTATTGGGTACGCCACGTACGCGAAGCGGTCCGCTTCGGCGACGGCATACAGGCGTTGCGCGACGCGGGAGTCGGTACGTTCCTGGAGATCGGCCCCGACGCCACTCTGACCGCCCTCGCGACCCTGTCCGCAGACGCCGACCAGGCGGGGGACGCGATCCCCGCCCTGCGCCGGGACCGGCCAGAAGCTCCCCACCTGCTGAAGGCGCTCGGCCACCTGCACACCCGCGGCGTCCCCGTCGACTGGCCCGCACTCTTCAAGGACCGGCCCACTCGCCCCGTGGACCTGCCCACGTACGCCTTCCAGCGCCGGCGCTACTGGATGGACGGTGTGACTCCCGCCGGAGACGCCGCGTCGATCGGCCTGGGGCCCATCGACCACCCACTGCTGAGCGCCGCGGTTGCCCTCGCCGACTCCGGGGGTGTGGTGTTCACCGGGCGGCTTTCCACACGTACGCATCCGTGGCTGGCCGATCACGCGGTGATGGGTACCGTACTGCTTCCCGGCACCGGCTTCGTGGAGTTGGCGATCCGGGCGGGGGACGAGGTGGGTTGCCCGGTGGTCGACGAGTTGACCATCGAGGCCCCGCTTGTCTTCTCGCAGGGTGACGCTGTCGTGATCCAGGTGGTCGTGGGTGCGCCCGAGGACTCCGGCGCGCGCTCGGTCGCGGTGTACTCGCGCGGTGAGAACGTCCCCGACGAGCCGTGGCTGCGGCACGCCGGCGGTGTGGTCGTGCCGGCAGAGGAGGAGACCCCCGAGCCGACGACCTCGGATCTGGTGGTCTGGCCCCCGGAGCGGGCGACCGCCTTGCCGGTGGACGGGCTCTATGAGCGGCTGGTCGAGCAGGGATTCGCGTACGGCCCTTCGTTCCAGGGCCTGCGCGCGGCCTGGCGGCGCGGCACGGACCTGTTCGCCGAGATCGTCCTGCCGACCGAGGCGCAGACCGACGCCGCCGGGTTCGGTGTGCACCCCGCCCTGCTGGACGCCGCCCTGCAGACCCGGTTCCTGGACTCGGGTGACGCGGACGACGACAAGGGCATGGGGGAGACCTCGATCCCGTTCGCCTGGAACCGCGTCTCCCTGCTGGCGACGGGTTCCTCCGCGGTGCGGGTGAAGGTCTCGCCGCACGGCGACGGACTGCGCCTGTCGGTGGCCGACACCACCGGTGCACCCGTGCTCACCGTCGACTCGCTGATCGCCCGCCCCGTCTCGGTGGAACAGCTCAGCGGGTTCCGGGGCACCGGCAGCGGGGGGTCCCTGTACCGGGTGAACTGGACACCGGTTCCCCTCGACCCGGCGGACGCCGGAGCGGCTCCGGTTGACTCCTCCGAAGGCTTCACCGTGCTGCACAGCCCCCGCAACCTGGAGGGCCCCGTCCCGGAGCAGGTCCGCTACGCAACTCACCACGTCCTGGCGGCACTTCAGGAGTGGCAGGGACCCGGGCGCCTGGTCGTGGTGACGCACGGAGCGGTCTCCGCCGCGGCCGGCGAGGCGAACTCCGCTACGGGCGGCGAGGCGAACTCTGCTACGGACGCCGAGGCGGTCACCGATCTCCCGGGTGCGGCGGTCTGGGGTCTGGTGCGGTCGGCCCAGGCGGAGACTCCCGACAGGTACGTGCTGATCGATGTGGACGACGATCCGGCCTCCGAGGCCGCCGTCGCCGCCGCCGTAGCCTCGGGCGAGCCGCAGCTCGCGCTGCGCGCCGGGGCGGGTCTCGTTCCCCGGCTGGAGACCGTCGCGACACCGGCCGCCGAAGAAGCCTCCACCCCCTCGTGGTCCGCCGCCGGAACCGTGCTGATCACGGGCGGCACCGGCGGCCTGGGCAGCGTCGTGGCCCGACACCTCGTGGCCGAGCACGGCGTACGCCACCTGCTGCTGGTCAGCCGCACGGGCCTGGCTGCCGACGGCGCCGCCGACCTCGTATCGGAACTGTCCGCAGCGGGAGCGGGCACCTCGGTGCGCGTCGAGGCGTGCGATGTCGCCGACCGTGACGCCCTGGCTGCGCTCCTCACCACCATCGACCCCGAACACCCACTGACAGGCGTCGTGCACACGGCCGGTGTCGCCGACAACGGCGTCGTCGACGCCCTGTCCCCGGAGCAGTTGGACTACGTGCTGCGGCCCAAGGTGGACGGCGCCTGGAACCTGCACGAGCTGACCCGCGACATGCCCCTGACCGCGTTCGTACTGTTCTCCTCGTCGGCCAGCCTGGTCAACGGCCCCGGACAGGGCAACTACGCGGCGGCCAACCTCTTCCTCAACGCCCTCGCCGAACTCCGTTGTGCCCAGGGCCTGCCCGCCCGGACCGTGGCCTGGGGCCTGTGGGGAGAGGGCCAGGGCATGAGGAGGCAGCTCAGCGCGGCCGACGTGGCGCGCGTCAACCGCTGGGGCATGCTCGAACTCACCGTCACCGAAGGCCTCCGGCTGCTCGACGCGGCCGTCGCGACGACCGAGCCCGTGCCTGTGGCGATCCACCTCGACACCGCGGCGATCCGGGCCCGCACCGACGGCATCCCGCACATCCTGCGGGGCCTGGTCCGCGCGCCACTCCGGCGAGCGGCCCGCAGCGAACGGGCGGCGGCCGACACCCCGGCCCTCGCCGCCCAGTTGGCCGGGCTGTCCGACGCCGACCGGGAGCGGACCGTTCTCGACCTGGTACGCACCCATGTGGCGGCCGTCCTCGGCCACGCGGCGGCCGACGCCATCGAGGCAGAACGCGCCTTCCAGGAGCTGGGGTTCGACTCCCTGACCGCCGTCGAACTCCGCAACCGCCTTCAGACCGCGACGGGCCTGCGGGTGCCGGCCACCGTCGTCTTCGACCATCCGAGCTCGCGCGCCCTGACCGACTTCCTGCTCGCCGAGGCATCCGGTACCGACTTGTTCGTGGCGGCCCCCATGGTCGCGTCAACCGAGGCCGACGACGACCCGATCGCCGTCATCGGCATCGCCTGTCGCTACCCCGGCGGTGTCACCAGCCCCGAGGGCCTGTGGCAGTTGGTCGCCGACGGCGTCGACGGCATCACCTCCGATCCCCCCACCAACCGGGGCTGGAACCTCGACCGACTGCTCGACCCCGAACTAAGCCGCCCGGAGACCACTTACGTCCTCGACGGCGGATACGTCTACGAAGCCGCGGAGTTCGACCCGGAGTTCTTCGGTATCTCCCCGCGCGAGGCGCTGCGGCTCGACCCCCAGTTCCGGATGCTGCTGGAAGCGTCCTGGGAGGCGTTCGAACGTGCCGGCATCGACCCGGGAACACTCAAGGGCAGCCCGACGGGCGTGTACGCGGGCCTGATGCACCACGACTACGTCGCCAGCGCCGTCCAGGGCAGTGTCATCTCGGGCCGCGTCTCCTACACCCTGGGCCTGGAAGGACCCTCGGTCACGGTGGACACGGCCTGCTCGTCATCGCTGGTCGCGATCCATTTCGCCAGTCAGGCACTGCGGCGCGGCGAATGCTCGCTCGCCCTGGCCGGCGGCGTGTCCGTGATGTCCACGCCCGACATGTTCACCGAGTTCAGCCGCCAGGGCGCGCTGTCCCGCGACGGCCGCTGCAAGGCGTTCTCGGCTTCGGCCGACGGCACCAGCTGGGGCGAGGGCGTCGGCGTCCTCGCCCTGGAGCGGTTGTCCGAGGCGCGGCGAAACGGCCACCGGGTACTGGCCGTCATCCGGGGTTCGGCGGTCAACCAGGACGGCGCCTCCAACGGTTTCACCGCTCCGAATGGTCCTTCTCAGCAGCGGGTGATTCGGCAGGCGTTGGCGAGTGCCGGACTCTCCGCGGCGGATGTGGATGCGGTGGAGGCGCACGGTACGGGTACGGCGTTGGGTGACCCGATCGAGGCGCAGGCGCTGCTGGCCACGTATGGGCAGGACCGGTCGGGGGACCGGCCGTTGTGGCTGGGTTCGCTGAAGTCGAACATCGGTCACACACAGGCGGCTTCCGGCGTCGCGAGTGTGATCAAGATGGTCATGGCGATGCGCAATGGTGTGCTGCCCCGGACGCTGCACGTGGATGAGCCGTCACCACATGTCGACTGGTCGGCAGGTGCGGTCGAACTGCTCACCCAGGCCCAGCCCTGGCAGCCCAACGGCCATCCCCGCAGGGCGGGCGTCTCCTCGTTCGGGCTCAGCGGCACCAACGCCCACTTGATCCTCGAAGAGGCTCCGGAGACGGAGAGCGCGGAGGGTTCTGAGGAGGCCGAGGGGTCTGGCCCGGCTTTGCCGGTGGTGCCGTGGGTGTTGTCGGCTCGTACGGGGGAGGCGTTGCGGGAGCAGGCGGCGCGTCTTGCCGCCCATGTGGGCGAGCGGGATCTGGATGTGGTGGATGTCGGGTATTCGCTGGCTGCTACGCGTGCGGCACTGGGGCACCGGGTGGTGGTGGTTGGTGCGGATACTGCCGAGTTGGTGGCTGAGCTGGAGGCGGTGGCCCGGGGTGAGCGGTTGGGTGGGTTGCCGGTTGGTGGTCGGCTGGCGTTCGTCTGTTCCGGTCAGGGAAGTCAACGGCTGGGTATGGGGCGGGAGTTGTATGAGTCGTTCCCGGTGTTTGCCCGTGTGCTGGATGAGGTGATCGGGGAGCTGGGTCTGCCCTTGCGGGAGGTCATGTGGCCCGTTGAAGAGGCTGATGGCCACGGTCGTCTGGATGGTACGGAGTTCGCGCAGCCGGCGTTGTTCGCGTTGGAGGTGGCGCTTGGGCGGTTGTTGGAGTCGTGGGGTGTGCGGCCGGACTATGTCGCCGGGCACTCGGTCGGTGAACTGGCCGCTGCGCATCTGGCCGGGGTGTTCTCGCTGGCGGATGCGTGTGCGTTGGTGGTGGCGCGTGGTCGGTTGATGGGTGCGTTGCCTGCGGGTGGGGCGATGGTCGCGGTGCGGGCCACCGAGGGCGAGGTGGCTGCCGTTCTGGCGGACCAGGATCTCGGTCTGGAGCGGGTGGCGATCGCGGCGGTCAACGGCCCCGACGCTGTCGTGATCTCCGGCGAGGAGAGTGCCGTGATGCGGGCTGCGGCTCGCTTCGAGCGCACGCGGCGGTTGCGGGTCTCGCACGCCTTTCACTCGCCGTTGATGGAGCCGATGCTGGCTGCCTTCCGCGAGGTTGCCGCGCAGGTGACGTTCCATCCGCCGGTGATTCCGCTGGTGTCCAACCTGACCGGTGCTCTCGCGGACCCGGAGGACCTGTGCACGCCTGAGTACTGGGTACGGCATGTCCGCGAGGCGGTTCGCTTCGGCGACGGTATGCAGGCGTTGCGCGACGCGGGAGTCGGCACGTTCCTGGAGATCGGCCCCGACGCGACCCTGACCGCCCTTGCGGCACTGTCCGCAGACGCCGATCAGGCCGGGGACGCGATTCCGGCTCTGCGTCGGGACCGGCCTGAGGCGGCCCATCTCCTGCGGGCCTTGGGCGACTTGCACACCCGAGGTGTCCCCGTCACCTGGCCCGCCCTCTTCGAAGGCCGGCCCACCCGCCCTGTCGACCTGCCGACCTACCCCTTCCAGCACAAGCACTACTGGACGAGTTCTGCCCAGGCGGGGGGTGAGGTGGGTGCTGCGGGTCTGGTGAGCGCCGAACACCCGTTGCTGGGTGCGGTGGTGGAGCTGCCCGGCTCGGGTGGTGTGGTCCTGTCGGGCCGTCTGTCGGTCCAGGGGCAGCCGTGGCTGGCCGATCACGCGGTGATGGGCACTGTGCTGTTCCCCGGCACCGGCTTCGTCGAACTGGCCGTCAGGGCGGGCGACGAGGTGGGCTGCGCGCTGGTGGAGGAGCTCACGCTGCACGCGCCGCTGGTCCTGCCCGAGCGGGGTGGGGTGGCGGTGCAGGTGATGGCGGGCGCTCCCGATGCGGAGGGGCGTCGGGAGGTACGTGTACACGCGCGGCCCGAGGACGCGGCCTTCGACGAGGAATGGACCCTGCACGCCGAAGGCTTCCTCGCCCCGGACACTGCCCGGGACACCGCCCCGGCCAACGGGCCGACAGGCATGGAGACATGGCCGCCCGCCCACGCCACCCCACTGCCACTCGACGACTTCTACGACAGGCTCGTCGGATACGGACTCGCGTACGGGCCGATGTTCCAGGCGCTGCGGGCGGCCTGGCAGCTGGACGACACGGTGTTCTGCGAGGTCGAACTGCCCGAGACAGCCGCCGGTGACGCCGCCGCATTCGGCATCCACCCCGCGCTGCTCGACGCCGCCCTGCACGCCAAGTTCTTTGTCGACGATGGCAGCGACGACGGCAGCGGCGATGGCAGCGGCGACGGCGTTGGTGGTAGCGAGCGCGATGGTGGCGGCGATACGGGCGGTGGGCCCGCAATTCCCTTCGCCTGGAGTGGCGTTCGCCTCTACGCCACCGGCGCCTCGCAGCTACGGGTGAAGATCTCGGTTGCCGGTTCCGCACTGCGGATGACGCTGGCCGACGGCGTCGGCGCGCATGTTGCGACAGTGGACTCTCTCGCCTACCGCGAGATCTCCGCCGGGCAGCTGAGTGAGACAGCGTCCGACGGCCACCGCTCGCTCTTCCAGATGGAGTGGATTCCCGTCACCCCGGCCTCCGTTCCCGGCGAGGTGAATGAGAGGCGTGTCGCCACCGTGCGGTCCGCGTCGGAGGTGACGGCCGTGGACGCGGCGGACGTCATCGTCCTCGACCTCCGGGAGACCGGAGGACTGGTTGGCCCGAGGGCACAGCATGCACTGGACGCACTGCAGGCTTGTCTGGCCGAGGAACGGTTCTCGACCTCCACCTTGGTGGTCGTCACACGGGAGGCCGTGGCCCGTTCCCTTGAAGAGGCCATCGACCCGGCCGGGGCAGCCGTTTGGGGCCTGACTCGATCCGCGCAGATGGAGAACCCCGGCCGGATCCTGCTCGCCGACCTGGACAGCCACCCGGACTCCGAGGCGCTGCTGGCCACCTTGGACCAGACGGCAGGCATGGAATCGGAGCTGCTGATCCGCGAGGGCGTCCGCCACGGTTCCCGCCTGGCGCGCGTCCAGGCCCGGGCCGCCGAAGCTCCCACGCCGTGGGATCCGGACGGCACGGTGTTGGTTACGGGTGGTACGGGTGGTCTGGGGGCGTTGGTTGCCCGGCATCTGGTGGCCGTTCACGGGGTGCGGCGTTTGCTGCTGGTGAGTCGTCGGGGTATGGCGGCTGCTGGTGCGGGTGAGTTGGTGGCGGAGCTGTCGGAACTGGGTGCGGTGGTGCGGGTCGAGGCGTGTGATGTCGCCGACCGTGAGGCGCTGGCCGGGCTGTTGGCCGGTATTGATCCGGATCATCGGCTGACGGGTGTGGTGCACGCGGCCGGGGTCCTGGACGACGCCCTGCTGGCCGATCTGACCCCGGACCGGCTGGAGTCCGTGCTGCGGCCGAAGGCGGACGCGGCCTGGCATCTACACGAACTCACCCGGGAGATGGATCTCTCGACGTTCGTACTGTTCTCGTCGATCGCGGGTGTCTTCGGTGGCGCGGGCCAGGCCAACTACGCGGCGGCGAACGCGTTCCTGGATGCTCTGGCGCAGCACAGGCAGGGCTTGGGGCTGTCTGGGCAGTCGTTGGCCTGGGGGCCGTGGGAGCAGGCGGAGGGGATGGCGGGCCGGCTGACCGGCCAGGACCGTGCCCGGCTGGCCCGCTCCGGCGTCCTGCCCCTCACCGACGAGGAGGGCTTGGCCCTGTTCGACGCGGCCTTGGCGCTGCCGGATGCGGTGCCGGCTGTGGTCCCGGTGCGGTTGGACCTGGCTGGTCTGCACGCGGGGGCCGGGGAGGTTCCGACCGTCTTTGCGGGGCTGGTCGGGCGGCAGGGCCGTCGCGCGAGCGTGAAGGCCGGGCAGGGGTCCTCGCTGGCACGTCGGCTGCACGGTCTGGACGCGGATCAGCAACTGTCCGTGGTCGCCGACCTGGTGGGTGTTCAGGTGGCGGTGGTGCTGGGCTTCGGCCCGGAAACGGTGATCGAACCAGGCCGGGCGTTCAGCGAGATGGGCTTCGACTCCCTGACCGCGGTCGAATTCCGCAACGCCCTGGCCACCGCGACCGGCCTGCGCCTGCCTTCCACCCTGGTCTTCGACTACCCCACCGTCACCACGCTCGCCCGCCACCTCCTCGCTCACCTCCTCAACTCCCCATCAGACAGCGACAACACCGCCGCCCCGGTACGGGTGTCTGCTGCGGATGAGCCGGTGGCGATCGTGGGGATGGCGTGCCGGTATCCGGGTGGCGTCAGTAGCCCTGAGGAGTTGTGGCGGCTGGTGGCGGAGGGCGTTGACGGGCTCTCGCCGTTCCCGGCCGACCGGGGCTGGGATCTGGGACGGCTCTACGACCCCGGGTCCGCACGTCCCGGGACGAGTTACGTGCGTGAGGGCGGGTTCCTGGAGGGTGCGGCGGGTTTCGATCCGGAGTTCTTCGGGATCTCCCCACGGGAGGCGCGTGAACTGGATCCGCAGCAGCGGTTGTTGCTGGAGGTTTCGTGGGAGGCGCTGGAACGCGCTCGGATCGTGCCGGAGTCGCTGAAGGGGACGCCGACCGGGGTGTTTGCGGGGGTGATGTATCACGACTATCCGACGGGGGCGAGTGCGGGCAGTGTCGTGTCGGGGCGTGTCGCCTACACGCTGGGGTTGGAGGGTCCGGCTCTGACCGTGGATACGGCGTGTTCGTCATCACTGGTCAGCCTGCATTTGGCGGCTCAGGCGCTGCGCAACGGTGAGTGCACTCTGGCTCTGGCCGGTGGGGTGACGGTGATGTCGACCCCGGAGTCGTTTATCGAGTTCAGCCGTCAGCGGGGTCTTGCGCCTGACGGGCGGTGCAAGTCGTTCTCGGAGGATGCTGATGGCACGGGCTGGGCGGAGGGTGTGGGGGTCCTTGTCCTGGAGCGGTTGTCCGAGGCGCGGCGCAATGGTCACCGGGTGCTGGCGGTTGTTCGGGGTTCGGCGGTCAACCAGGACGGTGCGTCCAATGGGCTGACGGCTCCGAATGGTCCTTCTCAGCAGCGGGTGATCCGGCAGGCGCTGGCCAGTGCGGGGCTCTCCGCGGCGGATGTGGATGCGGTGGAGGCACACGGCACCGGCACGACCCTCGGTGACCCGATCGAGGCCCAGGCACTGATCGCCACCTACGGACAGGACCGGCCCGGGGACCAGCCGTTGTGGCTGGGGTCGCTGAAGTCGAACATCGGACATACGCAGGCGGCGGCCGGGGTGGCCGGTGTGATCAAGATGGTCATGGCCATGCACCACGACCTGCTGCCCCAGACCCTGCATGTCACCGAACCGTCCTCGCATGTGGACTGGTCGGCGGGGGCGGTGGAACTGCTCACCCAGGCCCAGCCCTGGCAGCCCAACGGACACCCCCGCCGTGCGGGGGTCTCCTCGTTCGGCATCAGCGGCACCAACGCCCACTTGATCCTGGAAGAAGCCCCTCAAGCTGAACATCCTGAGCAGAGTGGGCAGACCGCCCCGGCTCTCCCGGTGGTGCCGTGGGTGCTGTCGGCCCGTACCGAACCGGCGCTGCGGGCACAGGCCGCTCAACTGGCCGCCCACATCACCGAGCAGGGCCTGGACCCGCTGGACGTCGGGTACTCGCTGGCCACCACCCGCGCCGGACTGGAGCACCGGGCGGTAGTGGTCGGTGCGAAGACGACCGAGCTGTTGGACGGGCTCGCCCAGGTCGCCGAGGGCGAAGCGGGGGCGAACGTGGTCACGGGCGTGGCCCGCCCGGGCAAGCTCGCGTTCATCTGCTCCGGCCAGGGCAGCCAACGCTCGGGTATGGGACGGGAGTTGTACGACACCTTCCCGGTGTTCGCCCGCGCCCTGGACGAGGTGACCGAAGAACTGGGCCTGCCCCTGCGGGAGATCATGTGGCCTGCGGAAGGGGCTGAAGGCCACGGCCGCCTGGACGGTACGGAGTTCGCGCAGCCGGCGCTGTTCGCTCTGGAGGTGGCGTTGGGTCGTCTGCTGGAGTCGTGGGGTGTTCGGCCCGACTACCTTGCGGGGCACTCCGTCGGTGAACTGGCCGCCGCACACCTGGCCGGGGTGTTCTCGTTGGCGGATGCGTGTGCGCTGGTAGCAGCACGCGGCCGGTTGATGGGTGCGCTGCCTGCCGGGGGTGCGATGGTCGCGGTGCGGGCCACCGAAGTCGAGGTCGCCGCCGTCCTGGCGGGCGTGGAGCGGGTGGCGATTGCCGCGGTGAATGGTCCCGAGGCGGTGGTCATCTCCGGCGAGGAGACGGCGGTCGCACAGGCCGCATCCCACTTCCAGCGCACCCGCCGCCTACGCGTCTCCCACGCCTTCCACTCCCCACAGATGGACCCGATGCTCGACGCCTTCCGCGAGGTCGCCGCCCAAGTCACCTTCCACCCACCGGTCATCCCCCTGGTCTCCAACCTCACGGGCACCCTCGCCGACCCGAACGACCTGTGCACACCCGACTATTGGGTACGCCACGTACGTGAGGCGGTCCGGTTCGGCGACGGCATGCAGGCGTTGCGCAATGCGGGAGTTGGCACCTTCCTGGAGATCGGCCCCGACGCCACCCTGACCGCCCTGGCCGACCAGGACGGAGACGCGATCCCCGCCCTGCGCCGGGACCGCCCCGAAGCCGCGCATCTCCTGCGGGCCCTGGGCGACTTGCATGCCCGAGGTGTCCCCGTCACCTGGCCGGCCCTCTTCGAAGGCCGGCCCACCCGCCCCATCGACTTGCCGACCTATCCCTTCCAGCACAAGCACTACTGGATGGACGCCACGCAGGACACGGTGGATGTGCAGCAGGCAGGACTGGAGACCGCCGAACACCCACTACTGAGCGCTGCTGTAGCCCTCGCCGACTCCGAGGGTGTGGTGTTCACCGGGCGGATTTCCGTGGGTACACATCCGTGGCTGGCCGATCACGAGGTGATGGGCAATGTGCTGTTCCCTGGCACCGGCTTCGTGGAGTTGGCGATCCGGGCGGGGGACGAGGTGGGTTGCCCCGTTGTCGGAGAGTTGGCCATCGAGGCTCCGCTTGTCTTCTCGCAGGGTGACGCTGTCGTGATTCAGGTGGTCGTGGGCGCGCCCGAGGGCTCCGGCGCGCGCTCGGTCGCGGTGTACTCGCGCGGCGAGAACGTCCCTGACGAGCCGTGGCTCCGGCATGCCGACGGCCTGGTCATACCTACAGAGCAGAAAGCCCCCCAGCCGACAACCTCGGGCATGGAGATTTGGCCGCCGGAGCGGGCGGTTGTGGTGTCGTTGGACGGCTTCTACGAGCGGCTGGCCGGGCTGGGTCTTGCGTACGGTCCGGTGTTCCGGGGCGTGTCTGCGCTCTGGGAGCGCGGGGATGAGGTGTTCGCCGAGGTCGAACTCCCTGCCCAGGCCATCGAGCAGGCGAGGGGCTTCGGGCTGCATCCGGCACTGTTCGACGCCGCCCTGCACGCCCTGGCGGGCACCGGCGAAGACGACGGTGACGATGGCGGGCAGGAGCCGGGCGTGCATCTGCCGTTCGTCTGGCAGGGCGTGCGGCTGCACGCTTCGGGAGCCACCGCACTGCGCGTCCACCTCCACCCCACCGGACCAACCTCCACCGCCATCCACCTCGCCGACATGCACGGAACCCCCGTCGGCACGGTCACCTCCCTCACCACCCGCCCCGCACCCAAAACGACCAACCACACCGTCCGCCAAGCCCTCTTCCACCTCGACTGGACACCCATCCCGGACCCAAGCGGCCATGACAGTGCGGCTGCTGGGCTGGAGGGTCTGCGTATCCACCGGGTCACGAACCAGGCGGGCGATGGCCCGGCCGCTGCTCTGCGGCTGGCACTGTCGGACACTCTGCACGCCCTCCAATCCCCGGGCACCGAACCAGAGGGCGGGTCCGGCTCCACGCCGCTGATCGTCCTCACCCAGCACGCGGTGTCCGTCACCGACACAGACCTGCCTGTGGACCTGGCCGCGGCGGCGGTGTGGGGTCTGGTCCGCTCCGCCCAGGCCGAGACACCCGGCCACCATCTCCTGATCGACACCGACAACCACCCCGACTCCCAGACAGCACTGCCTTCCGCCGCCGCCTACGCCCTGGCCACCGGCGAACATCAACTCGCCCTCCGCGCGGGGCAGATCACCATCCCCCGCCTCACCCACACCCCGGCCCAGGCAGCTGAAGATCCCACGCCGTGGAATGCCACCGGCACCGTCCTCATCACCGGCGGAACGGGTGGTCTGGGGGCGTTGGTTGCCCGGCATCTCGTGTCCGGGCACGGGGTGCGGCAGCTGCTGCTGACCAGCCGCCGCGGCATCACCGCTCCTGGCGCCACGGAGTTGATGGCGGAACTGTCCGAACTAGGCGCCACCGTCCACATCGAGGCGTGTGACGTCGCCGACCGCGATGCACTGGCGGCCCTCCTCGCGGGTGTTGACCCCGAACACCCACTGTCCGGTGTGGTGCACACGGCCGGGGTTCTGGACGACGGGATGCTGCCGTCCCTGACCACCGACCGGCTGGACACCGTCCTCCAGCCGAAAGCCGACGCGGCCTGGCACCTGCACGAACTCACCCAGGACAAGAACCTGACGGCCTTCATCCTGTTCTCCTCCATCGCCGGGATCTTCGGCGGTGCAGGCCAGGCCAACTACGCCGCAGCCAACACCTACCTCGACGCCCTCGCCCACCACCGGCACAGCCTGGGACTACCGGCACAGTCGCTCGCTTGGGGGCCATGGGAGCAGGCGGAGGGGATGGCGGGCCGACTGACCGGCCAGGACCGTGCCCGACTGGCCCGCTCCGGCATCCAGCCCCTCACCGACCAGGAGGGCTTGGCTCTGTTCGACACGGCTGTGGCTTGCGGGAAAGCCCTCGCAGTCCCGGTCCGCCTGGACCCGACGGCTTTACACACCCGGCGCGACGAAATTCCCACGGTCCTGCACGGCCTGATCAAGCCCGCTACACGAAACACCATCACCCACGCTCACGGCTCCTCACTGGCGCGTCGGCTGCATGGCCTGGACGAGGACCAGCAACTGTCCGTGGTCGCCGACCTGGTGGGTGCTCAGGTGGCCGTGGTGCTGGGCTTCGGCCCGGAAACGGTGATCGAACCAGGCCGGGCATTCAACGAGATGGGCTTCGACTCCCTCACCGCCGTCGAATTCCGCAACGCCCTGGCCACCGCCACCGGCCTGCACCTGCCCGCCACCCTCGTCTTCGACTACCCCACCATCACCGCCCTCGCCCACCACCTCCTCACCCACCTCCACACCACCCCAGCCAGCAGCAACAACACCGCAACTCCGGTACGGGTGTCCGATACGGACGAGCCGATGGCAATCGTCGGAATGGCATGCCGATACCCGGGCGGAGTGAACAGCCCCGAGGACTTGTGGCGACTGGTCGCCGAGGGCGTCGACGGTGTTGCCCCGTTCCCGGCCGACCGGGGCTGGAACCTCGGGCGGCTCTACGACCCCGAGTCCATACGCCCCGGCACCAGCTACGTGCGGGAGGGCGGGTTTCTGGAGGGTGCGGCGGGCTTTGATCCGGAGTTCTTCGGGATCTCCCCGCGGGAGGCGCGTGAACTGGACCCGCAGCAGCGGCTGCTGCTGGAAGTCTCGTGGGAGGCGCTGGAACGCGCCCGGATCGTGCCGGAATCGCTCAAGGGCACGCCCACCGGAGTGTTCGCGGGGGTGATGTACCACGACTACCCCACCGGGGCGAGTGCGGGCAGCATCATCTCCGGCCGCATCGCCTACACCCTCGGCCTGCAAGGACCCGCCCTGACCGTCGACACGGCCTGCTCGTCCTCGCTGGTGAGTCTGCATCTGGCGGCTCAGGCGTTGCGCAACGGCGACTGCGGCCTCGCCCTGGCCGGCGGCGTCACCGTCATGTCCACTCCGGACACGTTCATCGAGTTCAGCCGCCAACGCGGCCTGGCCCCCGACGGACGCTGCAAATCCTTCTCCGATAACGCCGACGGCACCGGCTGGTCCGAGGGGGTGGGCGTCCTCGTCCTGGAACGGCTTTCCGACGCCCGACGCAACAACCACCAGATCCTGGCCGTGATCCGGGGCTCGGCGGTCAACCAGGACGGCGCCTCCAACGGCCTCACCGCCCCCAACGGCCCCGCCCAGCAACGCGTCATCCACCAAGCACTCACCAACGCCGGCCTGACAGCAGCGGATGTGGATGCGGTCGAGGCACACGGCACCGGCACCACGTTGGGTGACCCGATCGAGGCCCAGGCACTCATCGCCACCTACGGACAGGACCGGCCCGAGGAGCGGCCGTTGTGGCTGGGGTCATTGAAGTCGAACATCGGGCATGCCCAGGCGGCGGCCGGGGTGGCCGGTGTGATCAAGATGGTCATGGCCATGCACCACGACCTACTGCCCCAGACCCTGCATGTCACCGAGCCGTCCTCGCATGTGGACTGGACGGCTGGAGCGGTGGAACTGCTCACCCAGGCCCAACCCTGGCAACCCAACGGCCACCCCCGCCGAGCGGGCGTATCCGCCTTCGGCATCAGCGGCACCAACGCCCACCTCATCCTCGAAGAAGCTCCCCAGAGTGGCGACAAGGAGCAGGTGGTCCCGCCGCAAGCCGACCCCGATGGTGTCGTGGGAGACGCGGCGGCTGTTGCGGAGACACTGCTGCCGCCATTCCTGATCTCGGGTCAGAGCGAGGAGGCGTTGCGCGGCCAAGCCGCGAATCTGCTGTCCCACCTCGAAAAGCGGCCCGACCTGGGTCTGCTCGACCTCTCCTACTCGCTGGCCACCACCCGTGCCGCGTTGGAGCACCGGGCAGTGGTCACCGTCTCCGACCGTGCCGCACTACTTCATGGGCTGGGCAAGGTCGCTGAGGGGGAGGCGGGGCCGGAGGTCGAGACAGGCTCGGCCCGCCCGGGCAAGCTGGCGTTCATCTGCTCCGGCCAGGGCAGCCAACGCCTGGGCATGGGAAGGGAGTTGTACGACACCTTCCCGGTGTTCACCCGCGTCCTGGACGAGGTGGCCGAAGAGCTGGGCCTGCCCCTGCAGGAAATCATGTGGCCTGAGGATGAGGCGGAGGGCCACGGCCGTCTGGACCGTACAGAGTTCGCACAACCGGCACTCTTCGCACTGGAAGTGGCGCTGGGCCGACTGCTGGAATCCTGGGGCGTACGGCCCGACTACCTCGCCGGACACTCCATCGGCGAACTGACCGCCGCACACCTGGCCGGCGTATTCTCCCTGCCCGACGCGTGTGCCCTGGTTGCAGCCCGGGCCCGGCTGATGGGGGCACTGCCCGCCGGGGGTGCGATGGTCGCAGTACGGGCCACCGAAGACGAAGTCGCCACTGTCCTGGCGGGCCTGGAACAGGTGGCGATCGCAGCGGTCAACGGCCCCGACGCGGTGGTCATCTCCGGCGAGGAAACCGCTGTACTGCAGGCCGCATCCCACTTCAAGCACACCCGCCGCCTACGCGTCTCCCACGCCTTCCACTCCCCACAGATGGAGCCCATGCTCGCCGCCTTCCGCAAGGTCGCCGCCCAGGTCACCTTCCACCCACCAGTCATCCCCCTGATCTCCAACCTCACCGGCACCCTCGCCGACCCCAAAGACCTGTGCACACCCGACTACTGGGTACGCCACGTACGCGAAACCGTCCGCTTCAACGACGGCCTGCAAACCCTCCGCACCGAAGGCGTGACCACCTTCCTGGAAATCGGCCCCGACGCCACCCTGACTCCCCTGGCCGATCAGGACGGGGACGCGGTTCCCGCTCTGCGCCGGAACCGACCCGAGCCCGCCCATCTCCTCCAAGCCCTGGGCGACTTGCACACCCGAGGCATCCCCATCACCTGGCCCACCCTCTTCGAAGACCGGCCAACCCACCCCATCGACCTGCCCACCTACCCCTTCCAGCACAAGCACTACTGGATCGACGCGGTACAAGACACAGTGAACGTGGAGCAGGCAGGACTGGAGACCGCCGAGCACCCGCTACTGAGCGCGGTGGTAGTTGCCGCGGACGAGACCGGCGCGGTTCTCACCAGCCGTCTGTCCACTCGCAGTCATTCCTGGCTGGCCGACCACGCCGTTCACGACGCCGTCCTCTTCCCAGGTACCGGCTTTGTCGAACTCGCTGTCCGTGCCGGGGACATCGTCGGCCTCCCCACCCTGGAGGAACTGACCCACGAGGCACCCCTCGTCCTGCCGTCGGACACGGCGGTCACCCTCCAGGTGATCGTCCGGCGTGACCCGGGCACCGACCGTGCCGCCCTGGAGATCTACGCCCGCCCCGACAACGACCCAGATCCCACCGCACCCTGGACCCTCCACGCCTCCGGAACCCTCACCACCGCTACCACCAGCGCCACCGCCACCGCGGCGGCCGACGACCTCACCCAATGGCCGCCAGCCGGAGCCCACGCCATACCCATCGAAGACCTCTACCCGCACCTGGCCCGCCAGGGCCTCCACTACGGCCCTGCCTTCCAGGGCGTACGGGCGATCTGGTACCGCGACGACGAGGTGTTCGCCGAGGTCGAACTCCCCACCCCGAGCGCCGAGCAGGCCACGAGCTTCGGCCTGCACCCGGCCCTGTTCGACGCCGCCCTGCACGCCCTGGCCGGCGCCAACCACAGCCAGGACCACAACCAGGACCGCAGCCACGGCGACGACCGGCACGACGACCGAGACCACGGCACGCAAACCCCCACCGCCCACCTCCCCTTCGCCTGGCAGGGCGTGACCCTCCACGCCTCCGGAGCCACCGCCCTACGCGTCCACCTCCGACCCACCGGACCGACCACCACGGCCATCAACCTCGCCGACCCGCACGGAACCCCCGTCGCCTCAGTCAGCTCCCTCACCACCCGCCCCGCCCCAGCCACCCCCAACACCGCCGACCACTCCACCCACCACGCCCACCAAGCCCTCTTCCACCTGGACTGGACGCCAGCACCCACACCCCCTGCCACTCCAACCCCCACCACCCCCACAACCCCCACAACCCAGGACGTCACCCTCCACCACGTCACAGCCGACGGCCCCGACATGACCACCCGAGTCCGGTCCGCACTGCACACCACCCTCCGCACCCTCCAGTCCTCCGCCGGACAGGAACACACCACCTCCGACCGAACCCCCATCGCCCTGGTCACCCACAACGCGGTGTCCGTGACCGACACGGACCCACCCACCGATCCGGCCGCGGCGGCGGTGTGGGGCCTGGTCCGCTCCGCCCAGGCAGAAACACCCGGCCACCACCTCCTCATCGACACCGACGACCACCCCGACTCCCAAGCGGCTCTGCCCACCGCAGCAGCCCACGCCCTGGCCACCGGCGAACACCAACTGGCCCTCCGCGCGGGGCAGATCACAGTCCCCCGCCTCACTCGGACCCAACCCCAGCCCCAGGTTGGCGACGTACCCACCCCCTGGGACCCACACGGCACCGTCCTCGTCACCGGCGGCACCGGCGGTCTCGGTGCGCTGGTCGCCCGGCACCTCATCACCCGGCACGGCATCCGCCACCTCCTCCTGATCAGCCGCGGCGGCCTGACTGCCCCCGGTGCCACCGAGCTCCTCGGCGAACTGTCCGAACTCGGCGCCCAGGTACGTATCGAGGCATGCGACGTCGCCGACCGTGACGCGCTGGCCGCCCTCCTGGCGGGCGTCGATCCCGGGCACCCCCTCAAGGGAGTCGTGCACGCGGCCGGAGTCGCGGCCAACGGGATGATCGAGACGCTGACCGAGGAGCAGATCGAGTACGTGCTGCGGCCCAAGGCGGACGGGGCGTGGCATCTGCACGAGCTGACCCGGGAGTTGGACCTGACCGCATTCGTGCTGTTCTCCTCGTCCTCCAGCGTGGTGGACGGCCCTGGACAGGGAAACTACGCGGCGGCCAACCTCTTCCTCTCCGCGCTGGCCGAGCACCGGGCCGCCCAGGGCCTGCCCGCCCAGTCCCTGGCCTGGGGGTTGTGGGGCGACGGACACGGCATGGTTCAGGGGCTGTCCGACAGGGACCGGGAACGGATCCGGCGATGGGGCATGCGGGAGATGTCGGCCGTCGACGGGCTGGCCCTGCTGGATCTCGCCACCCGTGTCCCGCTGCCCGTGCTGTTCCTGGCCCAGTTGGATCCGGTGGCGATCGGTGACAGGGCCGAAGGCGTGCCGGCGGTGCTGCGGGCCGTCGCACGGCCGACGGTGCGGCGGGCCGTGGCGGGCGGGGCGTCCGCGCAGGCCGGACCGGCGTTGGCGGAGCGGCTGGCCGGACTGTCGCTGGCCGAGGGCGAGAGGCTCGTACTCGATCTGGTTCGTACCCATGTGGCCGCCGTGCTCGGCTACGGCTCGGCGGAGGCCATCGCGCCGGACCGAGCCTTCCAGGAGATGGGCTTCGACTCCCTGGGCGCGGTCGAACTCCGCAACCGGCTCAAGGCGGCCACGGGCGTCCCGGTCCGGTCCACCGCCGTCTTCGACTTCCCCACCCCGTACGCCCTCGCCGAATCCCTGCACGCCGAGCTCGCCCCCGAACGTGGGGACGACGGTTCGGCGGCCCGGGACGAGGAGCGCGTCCGCAGGGCGCTGCAGGCCATTCCGCTCCGGCGGCTCCGGGACGCCGGTCTGATGGCCGGGCTGCTCGAACTCGCCGGTCTCGGTGGGGAAGAGGCCCGGGGAGGACCCGGCGAGGACGGTTCGGAGCGGGCCGAAGTGCCCGACATCGACGCGATGGACGCCGACAGCCTCATCAGCATGGCGCTGGGTGGCTCCGGCATCAGCTCGGACAGCAGCTCCGACAGCAGTGACTCCCCCCAGGAGGTATGACGCCGTGACGGCCGACGAACAGAAACTTCTCGCGGCGCTCCGCTCCTCGGTGAAGGAGACAGAACGGCTGCGGGAGCAGGTCAGGAAGCTGTCCTCGGACCCGGTCGAACCGATCGCGATCGTGGGCATCGGCTGCCGCTATCCGGGCGGAGTGCGGGGGCCGGACGAACTCTGGCGGCTTGTTGCCGAAGGGGCCGACGGCATCTCGGAGTTCCCGCACGACCGCGGCTGGGACGTCGAGCGCCTCTACGACCCGCAGTTGTCCCGACCCGGGACCAGCTATGTCCGCGAGGGCGGATTCCTTTACGGGGCAGGGGAGTTCGACCCGGACTTCTTCGGCATCAGCCCGCGCGAGGCACAGGGGATGGACCCGCAGCAGCGGCTGCTGCTGGAGACCTGCTGGGAGGCGTTGGAACACGCCGGTATCCCGCCGGGCACGCTGAGGCGCAGCCCGACCGGCGTCTTCGCCGGGATGATGTACCACGACTATCCGACCGGGGCGACCGCGGGCAGCATCGTCTCGGGGCGTGTCTCCTACACCTTCGGCCTGGAGGGGCCGTCCGTCACCGTGGACACCGCCTGCTCGTCCTCGCTGGTGAGTCTGCACCTGGCCTGCCAGGCACTGCGGCAGAAGGAGTGCACGCTGGCTCTCGCCGGTGGTGTGGCGGTGATGTCGACGCCGGACATGTTCGTGGAGTTCAGCCGCCAGGGCGCCTTGTCACCGGACGGCCGGTGCCGGTCGTTCGCCGCCGATGCCGACGGCACCGGCTGGTCCGAGGGCGTGGGCATGCTCGTACTGGAGCGACTGTCGGACGCCCGGCGCAACAATCACCGGACACTGGCCGTCATGCGGGGCTCGGCGGTCAACCAGGACGGTGCCTCCAACGGTCTGACCGCCCCCAACGGCCCTTCGCAGGAACGGGTGATCCGCCAGGCCCTGGCGAACGCCAGGGTCTCCGCCGACCAGGTGGACGCGGTGGAGGCGCACGGCACCGGCACCACCCTCGGCGACCCGATCGAGGCCCAGGCGCTGCTGGCCACCTACGGGCAGCAGCGGCCCGAGGGCCGGCCGCTGTGGCTGGGTTCGCTGAAGTCCAACATCGGGCACACCCAGGCGGCTGCCGGGGTGGCCGGAGTGATCAAGATGGTCATGGCGATGCGGCACGGCGTGCTGCCCAGGACCCTGAACGTCACCGAGCGCTCCTCGCACGTGGACTGGTCGACCGGGTCGGTGGACCTCCTCACCGAGGCGCGCGAGTGGCGGCGCGACGGCCACCCGCGCCGGGCCGGCGTCTCGTCCTTCGGCATCAGCGGCACCAACGCCCACGTCATCCTGGAAGAGGCACCCGCGCCCAGGCCAGGCAACGCGGGGGACACCGAGCGCGCTCAGCAGCCGGGAGACACCGAGCCGGCTCAGCGGCCGGGGAACACCGGACAGGATCAGCAGCCGGGAGGTGCCGAGCTGGCTCAGCAGCCGGGAGGCACCGAGCAGGATCAGCGGCCGGGGGGCGTCCCTCCGGCGGCCGTCCCCTGGGTCTTGTCCGCCCGCGGCGAGCAGGCCCTGCGGGAGCAGGCCGCCCGGCTCGCCGCGCACGTCACCGAGCACGAGCTCGACCCGGCAGACGTGGGGTACTCCCTGGCCACCACCCGTGCGCTGCACGACCATCGGGCCGTGGTCATCGGCGAGGACAGCGCCGAACTGCTGCGCGGCCTGGCGGCGGTCGCCAGCGGCGCACAGGCCGGACACGTGGTCACAGGTGTGGCCGGCCGCGCCGGCAGGCGGGTGTTCGTGTTCCCCGGCCAGGGATCGCAGTGGGTCGGGATGGGCCAGGAACTGGCCGCCGCGTCCCCGGTGTTCGCGGAGAAACTCGCCGAGTGCGGGCGGGCGCTGGAACCGTGGGTCGACTGGTCGCTGGAGGAAGTGCTCGGTGATCCGGAGGCGTTGGAGCGGGTGGACGTCATCCAGCCGGTCCTGTGGGCGGTGATGGTGGCCCTGGCCGGGCTGTGGCGCTCCTACGGCGTCGAGCCGGACGCCGTTGTCGGCCACTCCCAGGGCGAGATCGCCGCCGCCTGTGTGGCCGGGGCGCTGTCGCTGGAGGACGGTGCCCGCGTGGTGGCGCTGCGCAGCCAGGCCATTCCCCGGCTGTCCGGTCAGGGCGGCATGGTGTCGGTGGCCGCCTCCGCCGCCGAGGTGGAGCGGCTGCTGGCCAAGTGGGAGGACCGGGTGGGGATCGCGGCGGTCAACGGCCCGACCTCCACGGTGGTGTCCGGTGACCCGGACGCCCTCGCCGAGTTCATGGTGCTGTGCCACGACCAGGACGTGCGGTCGCGGCGCATCGCGGTCGACTACGCCTCGCACGGACCTCAGGTCGAAGCCCTGCGCGAAACCCTCCTCGAACGCCTGGCGGGCATTGCGCCCAGGCAGGGTGACGTGCCGTTCCACTCCACCGTCACCGGCGGGCTGCTGGCGGACACCACGGGCCTGGACGCCGGGTACTGGTACACCAACCTGCGGCAGCCGGTGCGGTTCGAGTCGGTGGTCCGGGGGCTGCTGGAGCAGGGCCACGGCGTGTTCGTCGAGATCAGCCCCCATCCGGTGCTCACGGTCGGGCTCCAGGAGACCCTCGACGACGCCGACGAGGCGGGCGCGGCGGCGGTGGCGATCTCGTCCCTGCAGCGGGACAAGGGCGGCCTGGACCACTTCCTGCTCTCGCTCGGCCAGGCATGCGTGCACGGTGTCACCCCGGACTGGCAGGCGTCCTTCCCCGGTACCGCGCGCGTCGTCGAGCTGCCGACCTATCCCTTCCAGCACCGGCGCTACTGGCTGGACACCCCGGTCTCGTACGGCGCCGATCCCGCCCGCCTCGGGCAACTCCCCGTCGGACACCCGCTGCTCGGCGCGGCCGTCGCCCTTCCCGGCAGCGGCAGTGGCAGTGGCAGTGGCGGCCTGGTCCTCACCGGCCGGCTTTCCCTCGACAGCCACCCCTGGCTCGCCGACCACCGGCTGCACGACATCGTGCTGTTCCCCGCGACCGGTTTCCTGGAACTGGTGATGTGCGCGGCGGACCGGACCGACTGCGGAGTGGTCGATGAACTGACCCTGCGCGCGCCGCTGGTCGTACCGGAACGCGGTGGCATCGCGGTGCAGGTGACAGTGGACGCACCCGACGGCGAGGGGCGCCGCGAGGTACGGGTCCACTCGCGGACCGAGACCCCGGCGGACGAGGACGGTGCGACCTGGACCCTGCACGCCGAAGGAACGCTGGGCCTGGATGCGGGTCCGGAGACCCGCCTGGATGCAGGCTCGGATTCAGGACCAGCGGGCGCTACGGGGCTGGAGACCTGGCCGCCCGAAGGCGCCGACCCGCTGCCTCTCGGCGACTTCTACGCCGAACTCCGCGCGGGCGGACTGGAGTACGGGCCGGTCTTTCAGGGACTCCGGGCGGTATGGCGTCACGCCGACGCCACGTTCGGCGAGGTCGCGCTGCCCGAGGAGTCGGCCGCCGAGGCCGCGGAGTTCGGCATCCACCCCGCCCTGCTCGACGCGGCCCTGCAGATCAGTCTGTTGGACGCCGGGGACGGACAGACCGGGGAACCCGCCGTGCCCTTCGCCTGGAGCGGGGTCCGGCTGCACGCCACCGGAGCCTCGATGCTGCGGGTGAAAGTCACGGCGGCCGGCTCTGGTCTGCGGCTGACCGCGGCCGACGCCACCGGGGCCCCGGTGGCCACGGTCGAGTCGCTGGCCGCCCGCCCGGTCACTGCCGAGCAGATCCGAGCCCTCGGGGCGCAGGGCGGCCGGCCGCTGCTCCAGGTGGCGTGGCTGCCGATGGCCGGCGCGTCCGTGGCCGCCACGGGTGAGGAGCCGGCCGTGCACCGGGTCGTCGCCGAGGGGGCCGACGTGCCTGTCCGGGTCCGGTCGGCGGTGTTCGGCATACTCGACGAGCTGAGCTCCCGAGCCGGTGACGACCCACCCTCGAGCTCGCCCTTGGTGGTCGTGACGCGCGGCGCGGTCTCGGTGGCGGGCGAGGAGATCACCGACTTGGCGGGCTCGGCGGTGTGGGGCCTGGTCCGTGCCGCACAGGCGGAGCTGCCCGGCCGCTACCTGCTGGCGGACCTGGACGACAGTGCGGAGTCCGAGGCCGCTCTGTCCTCCGCCGTCGCCCAGGCCGTTGCCTCCGGCGAAACCCAACTGGCCCTGCGGGCAGGCCGGATCAGCGTGCCGCGCCTGACACGGGCGGATGCCGCGCCGGACGGGGAGACACCCTGGAACGCCGACGGAACGGTACTCATCATCGGAGCGGCCGGAGCGGCCGGAGCGGCCGGAGCGGCCGGAGCGGCCGGAGCGGCCGGAGCGGCCGGAGGCCCAGGTGCCCTACTGGCCCGGCACCTGGTGACAGAGCACGGCGTACGTCACCTGCTGCTGGCCGGGCACGACGGTACGGCGGCCGGAGAAGTCGTCGCACTGGCCGGGGAGTTGGCCGATCTGGGCGCCGAGGTCCGGGTCGAGGAGTGTGATCTCACCGACCGGGAGGCGGTCGCGGCGCTGCTGGCCACCGTCGGCGACGACCACCCGCTGACCGGGGTCGTCCACGCAGTGGGCGGCACGGAGGGCGATCTGATCGGCGCGTTGAGCGCCGAGCAGATCGAGGACGCGCTGCGGACCCACGTGGACACGGCCTGGCACCTGCACGAGCTGACTCGTGAGCTGCCGCTGACCGCCTTCGTGCTGTTCTCCGGTTCCGCCGCCGTGGTGGACGGGCCCGGCCGGGGCAGTGCGGCGGCGGCCGGTCTCTTCCTCTCCGCGCTGGCCGAGCACCGGACCGCCGAGGGACTGCCCGCCCAGTGCCTGGTCCGGGGGGAGTGGGACGAGAGCAACGCGGCGGCGGACGCGGCGGGTTACGGCCGACAGGGAATGCGGGTACTGACCGGCGCCGAGGGGCCGGCCCTGCTGGACGCGGCCATCCGTACTGCCCTGCCGGTCGTGGTGGCGGCGCACTGGGATCCGGTGGCCGTCGGCAGCCGGGCGGAGGGCGTGCCGCCCATGCTGCGGGCGCTGGCCCGGCCGCCCGCGCGGCGGACGGCAGCCGTCGGCGGGCCGATGAGCGACGGTCCAGGGCGGGCCGACCAGTTGTCCGCGCTTCCCGAGGACGAACGTCGGCAGCGCGTCCTGGAACTCGTCCGCGCCCACGCCGCCGCCATCCTGGGACACCCGGGGCCGGAGGCCGTGGACCCCGACCGGGCCTTCCTGGAGATGGGGTTCGACTCCGTGGCGGCGCTCGGGCTGCGCAACCGCCTCAAGCCGGACATCGGCCTCACCATCCCGGCCACCGCCGTCTTCGAACACCCCAGCCCACGGGCGCTCACCACCCGGCTGCTGGCCGAACTGGACAACCGCTCGACCATCACGGCCACCGACGGGGGAGCCGGCGAGCCGTCGCTCGACTCGCCGGCCGCGATGTTCCGGGAGGCGTTCCGGAGCGGGCGGTTGGACCAGGGCGTCGCGCTGCTCCAGGCGGTGGCCGCGCTACGGCCGACCCACACCTCACCGGTCGAGCCGGAGACCCTGCCACCACTGGTGAAGCTGGCGGAAGGCCCGCGGATGCCCGGCCTGTTCTGCTTCCCTTCACCAGGAGTCGGGGGCGCCCACCAGTTCGCGCGGCTGGCCGCGAACCTGAACGGGATCCTGGACGTCACGGCGGTGCCGTTGCCGGGATACGCCGAGACGGAGAGCCTGCCGGCATCGTTCGCCACCGTGGTCGAGGGCTGCGCGGCACAGATCCGACTGGCGGCTGCCGATGAGCCCTTCGCCCTGGCCGGCTACTCGGCGGGCGGCCTCTTCGCCCACGCCGTGGCGCGCCACCTGGAGGACAGCGGCACCGGGCCCTCGGCGGTCGTGCTCCTCGACACCTACCACCCGGACACCGAGGGCATGGCCGACCTGCGCAACCAGATGCTCGCGGGCGTCTTCGAACGGGAAGCGGTCTTCGGGCCGTTCAGCAGTGCCCGCCTGTCGGCGCTGATGTGGTACGGCGGGCTGATGGAAGGACACCAGGTCGAGGACATCGCGGCCCCTGTGCTGTTCGTCCGGCCCAGGGAATGGGCCGGACACGCGGAGACAGCGGCCACCGCGGACTGGCACGCCTCCTGGGACACCGCCCACACCGTCTCCGAGGTCGACGGCAGCCACCTCACCCTGATCGAGGAACAGGCCCCGCAGGCTGCCGAAGCCATCACGGCCTGGCTGACATCCCTCCACTGACCGGCCAGGAGGCCATGCGACCGGATATCGGCCGGATATCGGGACGTGCGGCCGGCCGCTCAGCGGACACGGCCCTCGAAGCACTCCTCCCTGCCGTCCGACCTGCCGCCCGACTCGCGGTCCGGCTGGCCGTCCGGCGCCGGACGGAAGCAGGCCCGTACGACAGTGCCGGAGCGGGTGGTGGTCATCGGGGTGTAGACGTACGCCGCCGCGTCGGCCTCGTCCGCGATCTCGACCCCGGCGGAACGTGGGCGGCCGTCCGCGGTCACCTCCAGCCGGTCGCCGATCCGCGTTCCCCACATCCGGGCCCAACTGGTCCCGCACGTCCGGCTGTGGCGCAGTTCCAGCATCGCTCCCGAGGCGGTGCGGTACGAGGCGAGGGTCTGCGGCCCGACCCCGCACTTCATGTCCATCGGGTTCCGGCCCTCGCACGCGGCTCCCCGGCAACGAGGTCCGGTGGCGGACGGGGACGGGGCGCCGGAGGAGGACGAGCGTGGCGCGTCCTGGCCCAGGACGAGGAAGAGAGTGATCGCCACACCACCGACGACCACGGCACACACCGACGCGAGCACCGCCACGGCCGCACCCCTGTGCCCGGCGCGCGTGTCGTCCCGCGAAGCCGGAGCGGACGCCTCGGGCGGGACCACCGGTCCCGGAGCTGCCGACGGCGCCTCCGCGACCGTATCCGTACGCCGTGCTGGTGCTGGTGCTGGTGCTGGTGCTGGTGCCGGGGCCGGTGCCGCGCGCCCGCTCCACTCCGACTCCGCGATCTCCCACAGCGCCAGACACCGCCCCTCCGGTTCGGAGGCGAGCCGGCACAGTTCCCGCACCGCGTCGCGCGGCGGCACGCTCTTGCCGTTGAGATAGCGCTCCCAGGACGACTTGCTGAACGCGGTCCGTTTCGCCAGGCCCACCATGCTCAGGCCCGTGCGTGCCCGCAGGTCCCGCAGCGCTGCCGCCAGTCGTGCCCGTTCGGGCGACGGCGTCGGGCGCGTCATCGCCGTAGCGCTCCCCAGGTGTGCCGGCCGATGATGCCGTCCACGACGAGGCCCGCCCGCTTCTGCAACTGCTCGACCGCGCTCTTGGTGTGCGGACCGAAGATCCCGTCCACGACCCCCGGCGCGAAACCCGCCCTGCGCAGCAGACACTGTGCCTCGGCCACCTCCGGACCGGCGAGGCCCTCCGCCAGGACGGCGTCCCGGGTCCGGCTGTTGCCCGCGTACCAGCGGCCGTCGATCCGCTCCACCTCGCAGGCGTACGTACGCGGGCCCGACGGCGACGGTGAAGGCGATACGGACGAGGTGGCCGAGCCGAGAGGGGTCGCCGACGCCCTGCTGTCGCCGTCCGAGAGCCGTACGGCCAGCAGGACCGCCGAGGAGACGGCCAGCACCAGCGCCACGGACCCCGCCACCAGCGCCACGCGCAGCGAACGCCCGTGCCGTGTCTCCTCGTTCGGGGCCGACAGGTTGTACGGCCCAGTGTCATCGGCTCCGGCCGCCTGAAGCGCCCCAGCGACTTCAACCGTGTGAGCCGCACCGGCCGTCCCAGCCGCATCAGCCGTGCCAGTTATTTCGGATGCCTCCGGCACTTCTGGTGCATTCGGTCCGTCCGGTGCCGACGTGCCCGCGCGTCCCTCTCCCCAGGCCTCGGCGGCGACCTCGTGCAGTGCGAGCAGCCGGGTCGGATCGTCACCGCCGATCCGGGCCATCGCCTCGACGGCCTCCCGTGGCGGTAGCGAACGCCCGCCCAGGTACCGCTCCCACGAAGACGTGCTGTACCCCGTCTTAGCCGCCAACTGCCGCAGACTCAGGCCGCTGTGGTCCTTGAGCCGGCGTAGACGAACCACCAACTGCCGTACACGCGGATCCAGTTCTCCGGGCAGCGCTTTCCAACGCGACATGTTCCCCCCACTCGCGTTCGCGGACCGAGGTCAGCGGTCCGATTTTCCCGCGCATTCTGCATCAGCTTTCACGATGTGCCCCATACACCGGTTCCGCCCCGTACCGAATCGGCCACCGTCCGCCACGGCGGCCCGGCCGGGACCGTCCCGCGGGATCGTCCGGGCGAGTGAGGTCGTCGCAGGTCAGCGAGTGGGACGTCCCGCGATGACGTCACTTTCCCGGCGGCCGTGGCGCGGCACACCGCCTGCCACACAGTCTGATTGCCGAGCCGACCAGACGGTCGGCCCCGCCCACAGAGGGCACAGAGGGAACCGAAGCATCGGAGGGGAAAGTATGCGAGCTCTGACGAGGACGATCGTCAGTGTCACCGCCGCCGTCGGGATCGCCGCGGGGGGCCTGGCGGGCTCGGGCGCCGCCTTCGCGGACTCCGCACCGGCCGCGAAGCCGGCGGTGAGCGCCCAGGACGTCACCATCCTTGCGACGAACAACCTCGGCCTGAGCACCCAGCAGGCCAAGAACATGCAGTGCTTCCTGCGGAACGCTCCGGCGAGCTACACCGGCGCCATCGACGGACTGCTGGGCACCAACAGCTGGAAGGCGTACCAGCGCTGGCTCAAGGAGTACTGGGGCTACACCGGTGCCATCGACGGCATCGTCGGCCCCAACACGATCAAGGCACTGCAGCGCAAGCTGGCCTTCAACTGGGGCTACACGGGCGCCATCGACGGGATCGCCGGGTCGGGGACCCAGGCCGCGTTCAAGCGGCTCGCCAACGACAACAGCGTCTTCTTCCCCTGCTGACGCCGAAGCACTGACACCAAAGCTGACACCAAAGCTGACGCCGAGTCGGATCGTCGGCCTTTGAGGTGAGGAACCGCGGTCTGTCCTCTCACGGGGGAGGGGACAGGCCGCTTCGGTGTGCGGGGGCGGATCCGGGCCCCCGTGTTCAGCGGTTAGCCTTGGCTATGATCGGTTTCCCTGCACTCGGCCGGAGTACGCGATGCCGGAGTACGCGATGAGCGTCGTCGACTCCTTCCCGCTCGGTGCCGCGACCACGCTCGCCGAACTCGCCCGGGACCCGCACGCGCGACTGGCCCAGCTCCGTGAGCGGGAGCCCGTGTCGTGGCTGCCCGAGCTGGACGGCTGGCTGGTGACCCGGCGCGACCTGGCGCTGAGCGTCATGCGGGACGCGGCGACCTTCACCGTGGACGACCCCCGGTTCTCCACCGCGCAGGTCGTCGGGCCGAGCATGCTGTCGCTGGACGGCGACGAGCACACCCGCCACCGCGAGCCCTTCAACCAGCCCTTCCGCCCGCGCGAGGTCCGTGACGGCTTCGCCTCGTTCATCGAGCGGGAGACCGGGCGGCTCATCACCGAACTGGAACCGGCCGGTGCCGTCGACCTGCGACGCGCCTTCGCCGGTCCCCTCGCGGTCGCCGTCGTGACCGAGGCGCTCGGGCTGGTGGGCACGGACGCGGAGACAGTGCTCTCCTGGTACGACACCATCGTGCGGTCGGTCTCCGACATCACCGCCGGCCATGAGGCGGCGCCCGCCGGCGCCGCGGCGTACGCGCAACTACGGGCCGCCGTGGAAGCCACCGTCGCCGACCGGAGCACGTCGTCGCTCCTCGTCTCCGCAGCCGGACGGCTGACGGTGCCCGAAGTGGCGTCCAACGCCGCGGTCCTGATGTTCGGGGGCATCGAGACCACCGAGGGGATGATCACCAACGCGCTGCTGCATCTGCTGCGCCACCCCGACCAACTCGCCCTGGTCCGGGCCGACTTCGACGTGCTGGACGGCGCGATCGAGGAATCGCTGCGCCTCGAACCCGGGGCGGCGGTCGTGGACCGCTACGCCACGTGTGACACCGTCCTCGGCCCGGCCACGATACGCAAGGGCGACCTGGTCACCGTCTCCCTGACGGGCGCCAACCGCGACCCGGCCGTCTTCCCCGACCCCGACCGCTTCGACGTCCGCCGCGAGAACGCACGCCTCCAACTGGCCTTCGCCCACGGCCCGCACTACTGCCTCGCCGCACACCTCGCCCGCCTGGAGACCCGGATCGCGCTCCAGCGGCTGCTCGAACGCCTCCCCGCCCTGCGCCTCGACCCCGAGCACCCCACCGCTCCGTACGGTCTGGTCTTCCGCAAGCCGCTCACCCTGCATGTGCTGTGGGACAGGGACAGGGACAGGGACAGGCCCGCCTGACGCTGCCCCCGACTGCCCCCGACCGTCATCGGCAGGAGTCCGTGAAGGCGCGGGCCCGTCGGGTGATCTCCGGCCAGTCCCCGGCGGCCACCAGGGAGGGCGGTACGACGTTCGAGCCAGCGCACACCGCACGCGCCCCGGCGGCGAGGAAGGCAGCCGCGTTGTCCTCGTTCACGCCCCCCGAGGCCACCAGCGGTACGTCCGGGAACGGGCCGGCCAGATCCCGGAGGTAGCCGGGGCCGAAGGCGCGCGCGGGGAAGATCTTCACCGCGTCGGCGCCGAGGTCTAGCGCCAGACCGACCTCCGTCGGGGAGAGGGCGCCGAGCACGACCGGCACTCCGGCCGCCGACGCCGCCTTCGCCACCTCCGGGCGGCAGCCGGGGGTGACGAGGTACCTGGCCCCCGCGTCGATCAGTTCCTCGGCCTGCTCGCCGGTCATCACCGTGCCCGCGCCGATGCCGTCCCCGTCGTCGGCCACCGCCCGTCGCAGATGCGCGGCGAGTCCGGGCGTGGTGCGGGTGAACTCGATCCAGCGGATGCCACCGGCGCGCAGGGCCGCGCACAGCGCCGCCGCGTCGGGTATCTCCGGTGCACGGACGACGGCGATCACGCGGTCCTTCGACAGCTGGGAGAGGAAGTCGGCGGTCATGGGCGGGAGTTCTCCTTCGATGGGGACCGAGGCGTGGGGCCTGGCGTGATGGGGCCCGGCTCGGGGTGTTGCACGGCGGTTTCCTCAGCATCCTCAGCGAGGTGCCGGGGCGGCCCACGCGTCGTCGTCCAGGGCGAGGCAGCGGTCGGTCTCCGCGCGCGTCGGCATGACGGGCACGTCGTCCCTGGTCCGCAGCGCGGCGGCGGCAGCCAGATGGCCGAGGCGCAGCCGTGACCGTTCGTCGCGGTCCTCCAGGACGCCGGCGAGGTAGCCGGCCGCGAACGCGTCGCCCGCGCCCACCGGTTCGACGACCTTGGTGGGCAGCGAGGGCACGAACATCCGTACCCCGTCGGCGTACGAGGTCGCTCCGTGCTCGGCGTCCTTCACGACCACGACGGGCGCGGGAGCGAGCAGGGCCGCGATGTCGTCCGGAAGGGCGGTGCCCCACAACTCCTCGGCCTCGTCCCGTCCCACGAACACGATGTCCGCGGCGCGGGCGAGCGCCAGCAGACTCCGCGCGGCGTCCGTACCGCGGTCGCGCCAGAGCGCGGGACGGTGGTTGACGTCGAAGGAGACGACCGGACCGCGCCCGGCGCGGTCCTCCCGGCCGAGCAGCAGCGCCTCCAGCAGACGGGCGCAGCTGTCGGAGACGGCCGCGGCCACGCCCGACAGATGCACGATCCGGGCCTGGCGGAGTACGGGCAGCCGGGCCAGCTCCGGCCCCATCCGGGACGCGGCCGATCCGCCGCGGTAGTAGTGCGTACGGGTGCGGTCCGGGCCCGGGTCCTTGAAGTAGACGCCGGTCGGCCGCTCCGGGTCGGTCTCCACGGCGCTCACGTCCACGCCCCGCGCGGTGAGTTCGGCCAGGATGCGACGGGCGAACGGATCGTCACCGAGTCGGCTCAGCCAGGCGGCGCGGTGCCCGAGACCGGCCAGTCCGCAGGCGACGTTGGACTCGGCACCGCCGATGGCCATGCTGAGCACCGCCTGCTCGGCGAACGGCCGGGCGTCCGGCGGGCTGAGCACCGCCATCGTCTCGCCGACGCACACGACATCGGCCACCGGCTCCTGGCTGTCGGCGACGTGGGGAGTGGACGGCAAAGACACGGGATTCTCCTGGCGTACGGGACGGGGCGGGGCGGGGCGGGAGTGCGGACTCAATGACGTGGCGGCGTGGCGGGCGGGCCCGGGCACAAGGACCCGCCGCGTCACAACCCCGCGGCTGCGGCGGCTGCGGTGACGTCAGGCGTATCGGGCGTATCTGCCCCGAGCCGCAACATCACCTTGCTGCTCCCGCTCCCCGGATCCGCGGCCACGGCGAGCGCCTCCTCGGCCCGTTCCAGCGGGAAGCGGTGGGTGATCAGCGGGGTCACGTCCAGGCCGTCCCGGAGTGCGAGCAGCGCCTCGTCGATCTCCTCGACGAAGCGGTACGAGCCGATCCAGGTGATCTCGCGGGTCACCAGGTCGCCGAGCGCGGCGGCCACCGCCGTACCGGGCAGGTTGCCCACCTGGACGAGGGTGCCTCCGCGTGCCGTGGCCCGCAGCACGGGACCGAGCGCGGCCGGGGCGCCGGACGCCTCGAAGACCACGTCCACGTCCTGGGGCAGCTTGTCGCCGGCGGACAGGTCGCACGTCTCGTCGGCGCCCATGGCGCGGGCGACGGCGAGGGACGACGAGGCCAGATCGGCGGCGACGACCCGGCCCGCTCCGCGGTAGCGCGCGGCGGCGACGACCAGGGAGCCGATCGGTCCGCAGCCGTTGACCAGGACCGTACGGCCGCGCAGTTCGGGGGCCCGGCCGACGGCGTGCAGGGCGACGGCCAACGGCTCGGCGAGGGCGCCCTGTTCGGTGCCGACGCCGTCCGGCAGCGGCCGGATCTGGGTCGCGGGAACCGCCCTGTACTCGCTGAACCCGCCGTCGGTGTGCGGGTCGAAGGCCGCCGAGCCGAAGTAGCGGACGCGCGGGTAGAGGTTGGTCCGGCCGGCGATCCGCTCGGGAAGGACGCCGTCGCCGACGAGTTGGGCCGGGTGCACGGTGACCGGCTGCCCTTCCCGGAGACCGGTGACTCCGTTGCCGAGCGCGGCGACCCGGCCCGCGAACTCGTGCCCGAGCACCAGCGGATGGGCGAGCGCGGCGGTGCCGGACGCCCCCTTCTTCCAGTACGCGATGTCGGATCCGCAGATCCCGCCCCACTCCAGGGCCAGCAGCACCTCGCCCGTGCCCGGTACCGGCCGGGCCCGCTCGTCGACGCGTACGTCGCCGGGACCGTGCACCACAACCGCCCTCATACGGCGTCCTCCAGCCGGACCAGATCGCGTCCGCGTGTCTCGGGCGCGAGGAACGCGCTGACGAAGGTGATGAGCGAGTAGACGACGAGCATGGCCGCGATGGGCCACCAACTGCCGGTGACGGCCGTGAGCGTGGCCGCGAGGACCGGCCCTATCGCGGTGGCGAGGATGCCGCCGATCTCCTTGGCGAGCGCGAGCTGGGTGAACCGGGTGCGGGAGCCGAAGAGTTCGGCCATCGTGACGCTTTCGAGCGAGAACAGCCCGAGGACGCCGACGTTCAGGCCGAGGACCATGCCGAGCATGATGCCCGGGGTGGACCCGGAGGTGATGAGGAGCATCACCGGGAACGCGAGGACGACGGTCAGAGCTGAGAGCGCGAGGTAGACCGGGCGCCGTCCGAAGCGGTCGCCGAGCAGGCCGATCACCGGCACGGTGGCGAAGCCCAGCAGCGAGCCGTACACGATCGCGTCCGTCGGGACGGACCGGCCGACCGCCAGGTTGGTGGCGATGTAGCCGACCAGGAACGTCTGCATCAGCCCGGAGTTGCCCGCCTGGCCGAAGCGCAGCCCCAGCGCGAGGAAGAACGCCTTGCCCTTGCGCTGGCGGATGCCCGCCGCCAGGACGCTGCCCTTGTGCTCGTCCGCCGTGGCGATCGCGGACTCGACCTCGTCACGGGCCAGCGCCACACCGTCGACCACGTCGGGGCGCTCCTCGAAGACCGGGCTCTCCTTGAGACTGCGGCGAATCCAGACCGCGAAGATCATCAACCCGAAGCTCAGCAGGAAGGGCAACCTCCAGCCCCAGGAGAGCAGCTGGTCCTCGCTGAGCACGGCGAGCAGGATGGCCCACAGACCGGAGGCGGCGAGCGTCCCGGAGTTCGTGCCGAGCGACACCAGCGAGGAGATCAGGCCGCGCTTCTTCACGGGCGCGTACTCGGCCAGCATCACGGTCGCCCCGGCGATCTCGGCACCCGCGCCGAAGCCCTGCACCAGGCGCAGCACGACGAGCATGATCGGCGCGAGGATGCCGATGGTGGCGTAGGTGGGCAGGGCGCCGATCAGAGTGGTGGAGGCGCCCATCAGCAGGATGGTGAGGAACAGGACCTTCTTGCGGCCGATCCGGTCGCCCATCCGCCCGAAGTAGACGGCGCCGGCGAGCCGGGCCACGTACCCGACGCCGTAGGTGGCCATCGCGGCGATGAGCCCGATGGCCGGGCTGACGTCCGGGAAGAAGATCTTGTTGAAGACGATCGCTGCGGCCAGCGAGTAGAGCTGGAAGTCCATGAACTCCATGGCCGTGCCGAGCCAGCCCGAGACGGCTGCCCGGGTCAGATCGCGGGTGCTGCGCTGAGCGGATGGCGTCTGCTGAGCGGCTATGACGCTGTCCTTCATCGTGAACTCCATTGTTCGGGGACGGGGAGGGAGGCTGTGGGGAGGGACGGGGGATCAGATCTCGACGCGGCCGGCCCGCAGCGCGGGGAGCCGGTCCGCGACCGCGGCGACGAGCGCCGCGTCGTCCGCCAGGTCCGCCGCACCGAGCACGCGCAGCAGTGCGCGTACGGCCTCGGTGGGCCGGGCCGACGGCCCCCAACAGGCGGTGAGTGCCTCGGCGGCCGGATCGGTGGGCGCGTCGGCCCGTCGGGTGCTGTCCGCCCAGGCTGCGAGGGCGAGTTCGAGGACGGAGGTGCTCGCGCCGCGGGCCCGCAGTTCGCGCAGGGCCGGCAGCCAGCGCTCCGTGATCTTCAGTGATCCGTCGGAGCCGATCTGCCGCAGCAGGTGACGCATGGCGGGATTGCGGAAACGTACGACGAGATCGTCGGCGTACGCGACCGGATCGGGGCCGTCGGCCGGGAGGGTCGGGGCTACCTCCGCGCACAGCGCCCGCACGAGGCGCTCGCCCCAGTCCGCCGCCATGGTCTCGGCGATCGTGGTGAGCCCCGCGGCGGTGCCGAGGTAGGCCAGGGCGGAGTGGGAGCCGTTGAGCAGCCGCAGCTTGGTGAGCTGGTAGGGCGCGACGTCCGGGACGAACAGGGCGCCGTCGAGCTCCCAGGGCGGCCGGGGCGCGCCGAAGGAGTCCTCCAGCACCCACTGCCGGTACGGCTCGCCCGTCACGGGGAGGGCGTCGCGTACCCCGAGCGCCGCTTCGGCCGCCGCCCGGTCGGCCTCGCTCGTCGCGGGCACGATCCGGTCCACGACCGTCGCGGGAAAGGCGACGGCCTCGGCCAGCCGGTCCAGAATCTCCGTGCGGTCCGGCCAGGCCGACGCACGGATGTAGTCGTGGATCACACGGCTCAGCGCGGCACCGTTGTCCGCCATGTTGTCGCAGGACACGACATTGACCGGGGGCGCGCCCGCCCGCATCCGCGCGGCCAGCCCGGCGGCCAGCCGTCCGACCACCGTGGTGAGAGGCCCGTCGGCCGCTGCCGCGAGGTCGGCGGCGACGGGCCCGGCCGCGGTGTCCAGCCCACCGGTCGACGGGGAACGGTGATAGCCCTTCTCCGTCACGGTCAGCGTCACCACCGTCACCTCGGGGTCGGCGAGGAGGGCGTCGACGGTCTTGGCGTCGGGGCCCATGGCCAGCGCGCCGACGACCGAGCCCACGACACGCGTGCGGTGCCCTTCCGGACGGCGTTCGGTGAGCGAGTACAGACAGTCCTGGTCCCGCAGGGCGCGTACGGTCGCGGCCGACCGGGGCGCGACCGCGGTGATGCCCCAGGGCTCGCCGGAGCGCGCGGCGGCCTGCTCGGTGAACACGGCCTGGTGCGCCCGGTGGAAGGCGCCGAGCCCGAAGTGGACGATATGGGTGCGCAGTTCGGCCGGATCGACGGCGGGCCGTTGCTCGGGCGCGAGCCGGAGGAGGGCCTCCCGGTTCAACAGGTCGTCGGCGCTCACCAGTCGTGCACCGACCCGTCGAGACGGCGGGCGACCGGGAGGTAGCGCCGCTGGTAGGGGAACCGCTCGGCGGCCTTCTCGTCGTACTCGACGCCGAGGCCCGGCTCCTCGGAGGGGTGCAGCATGCCGTCGGCGAAGGTCACCCCCGTACGGAACACCTCGGCGGTCTCGTCGGGGTGGCCCATGTGCTCCTGGATGCCGAAGTTCGGCACGCTGATGTCGACGTGCACGGCGGCAGCCATGCTGACGGGGGAGAGGTCGGTCGCCCCGTGGGAGCCGGTCCGCACCTGGTAGAGCGCGGCGAGGTCGAAGATCCGCCGCAGATGTGTGATCCCGCCGGCGTGGACGACGGTGGTGCGTACGTAGTCGATGAGCTGCTCGGTGATCAGGTGCTGGACGTCCCAGATCGAGTTCATCACCTCGCCGACCGCGATCGGCGTCGTGGTGTGCTGCCGGATCAGCCGGAACGACTCCTGGTTCTCGGCCGGGGTCGGGTCCTCCATCCAGAACAGCCGGCAGCCCTCGACGCTCTTGCCGAACCGGGCCGCCTCGATCGGGGTGAGCCGGTGGTGCACGTCGTGCAGCAGGTGGAAGCCGAAGCCGAAGCGTTCCCGCACCGCCTCCAGATAGGTGGGCGCGAAGCCGAGATAGGCCTCGGTGTCCCAGGGCTGCTCGTCCGGCAGCTCGGTCGCGGCCGGCTCGTAGACCTTGCCCTTGCGCACTCCGTACGTGCCGCCGACCTCGGGCACGGCGGCCTGCGCCCGTACGGCCTTGTAGCCCAGCTCCAGGTAGCGCTCGACGTCGTCCAGCAGCGAGGGCGTGTCGGTGCCGCTGGCGTGCGAGTAGACCAGCACGCCGTCGCGGGACCGGCCGCCGAGGAGCTGGTAGACGGGCAGCCCGGCCGTCTTGCCCTTGATGTCCCACAGGGCGGTGTCGACGGCGGCGATCGCGGTCATGGTGACCGGCCCGCGCCGCCAGTACGCACCCTTGTAGAGGTACTGCCACATGTCCTCGATACGGGCCGGGTCCTTGCCGATCAGCAGGGGAACCACGTGGTCGCGCAGATAGCTCGCCACGGACAGCTCACGACCGTTGAGCGTCGCGTCACCGAGCCCGGTCACCCCGTCCGTGGTGGTGATACGCAGCGTGACGAAGGTCCGGCCGGGGGAGGCGACGAACACCTCGACGCGTTCGATCTTGCTCACAGGTACTCCTTGGCTACTTCCTGGTCGCGAAGTACTTGTATACAAGCATCTGTCGCGCAGCATGGCAATACTTGTGGCGCCGCCCTACGTACGATGTGCACATGGCTCAAACGAACGGGCGGACGAGTCGGCGCGATATCTATCTGAAATTGCGTCAGTTGGTCCTGACCCTCGAACTTCCCCCGGGCGCGGCCCTGTCGGAGAACGAACTCGCCGCGTCGCTGGGCGTCAGCCGCACGCCCGTGCGGGAGAGCCTGATCCTGCTGGCTCAGGAGGGCCTGGTGCAGGTCTTCCCCAAGATCGGGTCGTTCGTGTCGCGGGTGGATCCGGCACAGGTCGCCGACGCGCAGTTCCTCCGGGAGGCGGTCGAGCTCGCCTCGCTCGACGATCTTCCCGAGCTCCTCGACCCCGCCGTCGTCGAGGAACTGCGGGGCAACCTGAACCGCCAGCGGCGCGCTGACCTCGACCTGGAGGAGTTCTTCGATCTGGACGAGGCGTTCCACCAGGGCCTGATGCGCCTGAGCGGTCACGGCAACGTGTGGACCACCGTCGCCGCGGCCAAGGGCCACCTGGACCGGGCCCGCCGCCTCGGCCTGCACGAGAACGTGTCCCCGGCCGTCTTCGCCGCCCAGCACCACGAGATCTTCGAGGCGATCGTCGGCGGGAACGTCCCGCTCGCCCGCACGGCCATGCGTACGCACCTGCGGGCCGTCTTCAGCGACATCGAACGCATCCGCGCGCACTCGCCGGAACTGTTCGCCACCGACGCCTCGACGGTGCCCGTACGACGCAACGTCGTCGTCTGGGAGTGACCTGCCGGTAGCTCGGGCCTCCGATAATTGCTTCCCTTCTGCAACCAATACACTGCGGCGACGCGTCCGTCACTTCAGCGAATCGGGGGAGCCGCAGAGATGAACGCCTGGAACCCGCAGGGGCCGCCGCCGTACGACCCGCACGGTGGCAATGTGCCTCCGCAGCCCCAGGGGCCATACCCGTACAACACCGCACCGCCGCCCGGCGGTTACCCGCCCAACGCGCCGTACCCCAACGCCCCGTATCCCAACGGTCCGCACCCTTACCCTCCGCAACCCCGCCCGCCGTACCCGGGGCCGCTGCCCCCGCGCCGCGTGGGTCCGCTCGGGCGGCTGTGGCGCACCGTGGGTCCCATCGCGATCGGGCGCAAGGTCTTCACGCCGTCGCGGCCGGGCCGGGTCGACGACGAGGTGGTCGCCCGCATCCAGAAGATCCGCACCATCGTCGGCCTGTGCGCCGTCGTGTGGGTGACGATCTCCTACAAACTCGCCGAGTCCGCGGGGGACATCGCGAGTGACCGCGGAAACCAGGCCTGGATCAACGTACTTGTGCTCGCGGCGACCTTCCCGGTCGCCGTCGGTCTGCTGATCGCCGTGGCCCGGCCACCGGCCCGTCAGGAGTTGCTGCGCCGCACCGCGAAGCCCTTCGGTTCGATCCTGGCCATCATGGGGGCCATGTTCGTGTTTCCCGCGGGCGTGCTCACGGGTTTCGCCGGCGGGCGGTTTGCCACCAATCCCGTGATGACGGTGGTCACGGTGGTCGGCATACTGCTCACGATCGTCTGGGTCCTGCCGTTCGTCTTCTACGGCGTCGGTATGTCCCTCGTCCATGTCTTCCGCACGGCGGACATCCATGAGACGGTGCCGCCTCTGCTGGCCATCACGCTCGTGTGGGAGATGGCATTGGTGGACATGTTCACAGGGGCCTACGACACTCTGCCGGGGCCCGTCCGGATCGTTGTCACGCTCGGCGCGCCGCTGTCGGTCACCGCGGTGGGCCTCTGGGAACTGCGCCGCCTTCGTACCAACTACGGCCTCACACTGCGCGGCGCGCTCATGCGCTGAGAGCGCAGATCCCCGGGAGGGGTCCCGGGGGCGGGGCCGCACCATGCGACATCGAGACTCGTTCTGCGACCGGGGGAGACCAGGATGAACGAACCGACGCATGCCCTGCCCGAAATGCCGGAGCCCACGCCCACCGAGAACCGGGGGCACGACCCGCTGGCCGTTGCCCTCGGCAACGCCTCGCTTCTCGGCGTCGGTTACCTGATGCTGCGGCGACGCAGACTCGCCGTCGCCGCCGCGGTCGTCACCGTCGTGCTCGTCTCCCGGCTCGTCTCGACCGCCCGGCCGGCGTACGAGATCGCCGTGCTCGTGTGGTGGGTCGCGGTCGTCGCCCACGGGTGGTTCCTGGCGAGCAGGGGCGGCAGCGGGGTCGTGTTGCGCCGTCAGCGCGTGGTCGCGCTCTGCATCACGCTGTCGGTACTGCTGGCCGTGGCGCTGCTGCGTTTCGACGCGTCCAGGATTGAGGAGAGCGTCACCGAGGCACGCGAACGAGGCGACTGCGCCGGGGTGTTGAGCGCCCAGGACAGGGTGTGGTTCGGGCATCGAGTCGCCGACGCCCCGCTGGCCGCCCGCGGCGACGAGACCGTAGAGACATGCGACCGGCTTCGGACGGCCCGGACCGAACTGAACACCGCGCTGACCGGGAACACCGACGCCCTGGACGAGGGCTTCGGCACACTCGCCTCGGTCCTGGCCGAACCCGGCAACGAGAAGACGGTCGAGACGACCCTGACCGGATTCCTCGGGGGCCTGCCCGCCAAGGACCCCTGCACCACCGTCACCGTCACCGAATGGCTCCGCGAGCGGAAACGCAGCCACGACGTACTGGACCGGTCCGCCGACAAGGCCCGGCGGACCGCACCCGCCGCGCTCGTCGGATGCGGTGACGACCTGATGGCGGACAGCAGTTGGCAGAACGCCCTGGCGCACTACGAGCAGCTGCTGGACCGCTACCCCGGCGACGACCTGGCGGACAAGGCCAGGAAGGGAGCCCGGAAGGCCACCCAGAGCATCGAGTTGGCCAACGTCCGCAGCCTGCTCACACCGGGCGGCACGGGCTCCCAGCCCGAGTACTGCTCCCGCCCGGCGAAGTACAGCGGGGCCAAGCCCATGGGCAAGGGCACCAACCGCGCGCTGTTCTACACCGGCAACACATACGGCCAGGACTACTCCGACAAACTCCCCGGCTCCTGGAAGGCGGCCGACGCGGCCGACGCCGTCCTGGTGGTCTGCATGGGCGAGGACACCTTCGGCTCGTCCGTCCGCACCTGCCCGTACCAAGGCAAGTCCTCGGGGTCCACCACCTACGTGACCTTCCACAAGATCGCGGTCCCGGTGAAGGTCTACGAGGTGCGCACCGGCAAACTCGTCGCCAAGCGCAAGATCCAGATCAGCGGGTCGAGTTGCCCTGCGAGCATCACGTACTTCGCCTCCAACGACTCCGACTCGGGCCCGCCGACGACCAGGTACGTCAGCGAGTCCAAGGCCGACGTACGCTCCGCGTTCCGACCGCTGGTCGTCCGCTGAGCGACGGGGTGGCCGGGTGAGGGAGCGAACATCCCGTGAAGGGGCCATACGAGGTTCGTACGGCCCCTTCTCGGGAGTCAGCCCTTGGGGAAGAACTCAAGCACCGCTCTGCCGCCCTTCAGGGACTTCACGCGGAAGCCGAGGCTGTTCAGGCCGCCGGTGCCGCCCTCGCCGACCGACGTGCTCAGGAACACGCCGGAGCCGGAGGACTGGAGCACCACGGCATCCTCCGTGACCTTCGTGATCTCAAGGTCGCTGACGCCGAGCCGGCTGTCGATCTTGATGGTCATGGGCTTCGACACGGTGATCTCACACCGTCCGTCGAAGCAGGCGTCGGCATCGGTGCCGCCGCCGGGGGCGTCCGACGTGGCCGCTCCACTCGGGGACGGGGACGGGGACGCGGAGGTGGACGGCGACTCCGTCGGCGAGGGCGGCCGCGCCGACTCCGACGGCGTACGTGTGGAGGACGACTCCGCCCCCTCCCCGGAGCCGTCGTCCCGGCCGTCACCGCCACCCCCTCCGCAGCCGGTGAGGACCACCATGAGGGCCAGTGCCCCCGCGACGCCGACCCGGCCTCTGCCCATGCTCATCCGTTCACCCTTCAACGCGTATCAACTCGTGTGCCCACCACCGCCGTTGAGCCGCGATCTCCATATTCCGTACTTCGGGCTTCGGGCTCCGAGCGCCGGGGCTCTGCGCTTCGGACGAGGGGGCATCAGCCCCTACTTTTACGGACCCGCTTGGGGAGGGGTCCCGGAGCAGCCGGGGAAGTGCCGGAACGAGAACGTCCGGGCCGGCCTGTGCAGGCCGACCCGGACGTCACGATGAACTGGATGAACTGATCAGACGAGGTCGAACCGGTCGAGCTCCATGACCTTGGTCCACGCCGCGACGAAGTCGTTCACGAACTTCTCCTTCGCGTCGTCGGCCGCGTAGACCTCGGCGAGCGCGCGCAGCTCGGAGTTCGAGCCGAAGACGAGGTCGGCACGGGTGCCGGTCCACTTGACGTCGCCCGTGGCGTCGTCGCGGGCCTCGAAGGTGGTCGCGTCCTCGGACGTCGCCGTCCACGTCGTGCCCAGGTCGAGCAGGTTGACGTAGAAGTCGTTCGTCAGCTTGCCGGGGGTCTCGGTGAGGACACCGAGCGACGACTGCTGGTGGTTGGCGCCCAGGACGCGCAGGCCACCGACGAGGACCGTCAGCTCGGGGCCGCTGAGGGTCAGCAGGTTCGCACGGTCGAGCAGCAGGTACTCGGCCGGCAGGCGGTTGCCCTTGCCGAGGTAGTTGCGGAACCCGTCGGCGGTCGGCTCAAGGGCGGCGAAGGACTCCGCGTCGGTGTGCTCCTCCGTGGCGTCGACACGGCCCGGAGTGAAGGGCACCACGACGTCGTGACCGGCGTCCTTGGCGGCCTTCTCGACGGCCGCGCTGCCGCCGAGCACGATCAGGTCGGCCAGCGAGACCTTCTTGGCACCGGAGTTGAACTCCGCCTGGATGCCCTCGAGGACACGCAGCACCTGGGCGAGCTGGTCGGGGTCGTTGGCGTCCCAGCCGCGCTGCGGCTCGAGACGGACGCGAGCGCCGTTGGCGCCGCCGCGCTTGTCGCTGCCGCGGAACGTCGAGGCCGAGGCCCAGGCGGCGGAGACGAGCTGCGAGACGGTCAGGTCCGAGCCGAGGATCTTCGCCTTGAGGGCGGTGACGTCCTCGGCGGCGATGGCCTCGCCCTCCGCGGCGGGCAGCGGGTCCTGCCACAGCAGGGTCTCCGCCGGGACCTCCGGGCCGAGGTAGAGCGACTTCGGGCCCATGTCACGGTGGGTCAGCTTGTACCAGGCGCGGGCGAACGCGTCCGCGAACTCCGCCGGGTTCTCGTGGAAGCGGCGGGAGATGGGCTCGTAGATCGGGTCGAAGCGCAGCGACAGGTCCGTCGTGAGCATCGAGGGGGCGATCTTCTTCGAGGCGTCGTGGGCGGCCGGGACGGTGCCCTCGCCCGCGCCGTCCTTCGGCTTCCACTGGTTGGCGCCTGCGGGGCTCTGGGTGAGCTCCCACTCGTAGCCGAAGAGGTTGTCGAAGAAGCCGTTGCTCCACTGGGTGGGCGTGGTGGTCCAGGTGACCTCGAGGCCGGACGTGATGGCGTCCGCGCCCTTGCCGGTGCCGAAGGAGTTCTTCCAGCCCAGGCCCTGCGCCTCGATCGGGGCGGCCTCGGGGTCGTCGCCGACGCTCTCCGCCGGGCCGGCGCCGTGGGTCTTGCCGAAGGTGTGACCACCGGCGATGAGGGCGACGGTCTCCTCGTCGTTCATCGCCATGCGGCGGAAGGTCTCACGGATGTCGCGGGCCGCGGCGATCGGGTCCGGGTTGCCGTTGGGGCCCTCGGGGTTGACGTAGATGAGGCCCATCTGGACGGCGCCGAGCGGGCTCTCCAGCTCACGGTCGCCGGTGTAGCGCTGGTCGTCGAGCCAGGTGGTCTCGGGACCCCAGTACACGTCCTCCTCGGACTCCCAGACGTCCGCACGGCCGCCGGCGAAGCCGAAGGTCTCGAAGCCCATCTGCTCCAGGGCGACGTTGCCGGTGAGGATCATCAGGTCGGCCCAGGAGAGGCTCTGGCCGTACTTCTTCTTCACGGGCCACAGCAGACGGCGGGCCTTGTCGAGGTTGCCGTTGTCCGGCCAGCTGTTCAGAGGGGCGAAGCGCTGCTGACCGGCACCGGCGCCGCCGCGGCCGTCGCTGATGCGGTAGGTGCCCGCGCTGTGCCACGCCATACGGATCATGAACGGGCCGTAGTTGCCGAAGTCGGCCGGCCACCAGTCCTGCGAGGTGGTCAGTACCTCGGCGATGTCCTGTTTAACGGCAGCGAGGTCGAGGTTCTTGAACGCCTCGGAGTAGTCGAAGTCCTCACCGAGGGGGTTCGCCACGGCGGGGTTCTTGGCAAGGATCTTCAGGTTGAGCCGCTCCGGCCACCACTGGCGGTTTCCGCCGCCCTGAGTCGGGTGCGGCGCGCGCCCGTGCGCGACCGGGCAGCCGCCTGCCTCCTCGGGCTTCGGGTCAGTGACGATCGCATCATGGTTCTCAGTCATGAGAGTCCTTCCGAACTGGGTGGATCACGGTGCTCAGGAACTGCTGGTGGTGGAACAGGCGGGGCACAGGCCCCAGTAGATGACCTCGGCCTCGTCGATCGCGAAACCGCGGTCGTCGGACGCGGTCAGGCACGGGGCGTGGCCGACCGCGCAGTCGACGTCCACGACGACGCCGCACGAACGGCACACGAGGTGGTGGTGGTTGTCTCCGACACGTCCCTCGAACCGGGCCGGGCTGCCGGGCGGTTCGAGGCGGCGTATGAGCCCTGCCGCGGTGAGTGCGTGGAGGGCCTCGTACACGGCTTGCAGGGAGATGTGGCCCACGCGGTCGCGTACCCCGGAGGCGATCGCCTCGACTCCTAGGTGGTCGCCGCTGCGGACGGTTTCGAGCAGTGCGACGCGGGCGGCCGTCACCCGCAGGCCGACACCGCGCAGCTCCTCGGCGGTGGTCGGAGTACGGGGTGTGGTCATGGCGCCAAACCTATCGCCCTAAACACGAACAGTTCAAGAAAGCGAAGGTTCCAGGTTTGGTAAGTCCTGCCGAACAGATCGTGGCCGTCGGTGGCCGGGGCGCCCATTCCGGCCGCGGTGGGGCTTCTGGCGGGGATCGTCGGGTGCGTCACCACCTTGACAGGTGACGAAAATGGCTGGGATCATCATCACCTGTTCGGCAGGTGACGCGACGAGTTGGGTGACGCAGCCTTCGCCGCGACCGAACCGGTTCCAACCCGTTCCAGCCGGATCGAACTCAGGAGGACGAGATGGTGCATCAGGAGAACGCTCCGGACGCCGCCCAAGTTGCACGCCGTACACGATTCGGCGCGTTGCCGCAGCGCATCAGCCTGGCGGACATGGTCGAGGAGAAGCCGGCGACCGTGCCCGACCCGGCGAGGGACACGTACAACTCCGACGAGTGGCTCGTCCGTACGTGCTTGTGAGGCCGGTCGGCCGAGCGGCGGGCCTGGATGTCGGCGACGTAGGCTTGCTCATACCTCCGAGGGGAAACGGCTCATGACCACACCGCGGGACTTGTTGATCGTCGCCATGGATGGAGAATCCGGCCGCCCTACGGACCGGGGCAGCCTGTCTCTCGCGCTCGCCGGGGCCGAGGTCATCGACCTCCTCGGTGCACAGGCCGTCGAGTTGGACGGCGATCGCATCGTGCCCGGCGGCCGGCCCTCCCTGGAGGACCCCCTGCTGCGCGAGGCCGAGTCGGCGCTCACCCAGCAGGCGCCGTACGAGTCGGTGGAGGACTGGCTTTGGCGCCGGGGCCGTGACCTGTCCTCGGCCTATCTGACCGCCTTCGAGACCGAGGGCGGGCTCACCCGGCAACGCCGCCGACTGGTGTCCTTCCGGGCCGGTGACGTGGCGCTCGTCGACTCACCCGCCCGCCGCGGGGCCGTCGACCGCTGGGAGTCGCACGAGCCCGTTCTGGTCGCCCTCGCGACGGCCGCCGGGCTGTACGGCGATCCCCTCGGCGAGGCCGGCGAGGCCGCCGAGGGCTCCCAGAAAACGCCGGACGCCCCGGATGCTCCGGACATCACTGACGACGCGGTGGCGACGGTACTGGCCGCGGTCAACGACGCGGTGATGGAACTGGAAGCCGTGCGGCAGCGCCGGTCCATCGAGGACGCGGCCTTCGACAACATCTGGCGCGGATTCTGACCCGAACCCGCGCCGGAACACCCACGGGTGACCGGTCCCACGGTGACTGACCACGGGGTAAATAGTCGATCGGTCGTATATTGGCCGTATGGGACGGACCAGCAACGCCAGGGAGAAGATCCTCACCGCCGCGCAGTCACTGATCGGGCAGCGGGGCTACTCGGCCCTCGGCACCGCGGAGATCTGCAAGGTCGCGGGCGTGCCGAAGGGCAGCTTCTACTACTTCTTCGAGACCAAGGAAGCGCTCGCCCTGGCCGTTCTCGACGAGCACTGGGAGACCCAGCGCGGCGACTGGAGCCGCGTCCTGCGCGGCGACGGTGAACCGCTCCAGCGGCTGCGGCAGCTGTTCGAGGAGACCGAGGCGGGCCAGCGCGCCGGACAGCAGAGCTGCGGCACGGTATCAGGGTGCCTGTTCGGGAATCTGACCCTGGAGCTGAGCAACCAGACCGAAGCCGTCCGTTCGCGCCTGCAAGGAATCTTCGACGCGCAGGTCGACATGGTCGAGGAGGTCGTCGCCGAGGCGGCGGAGCGGGGCGAGATCGTCGTCGGCGACCACCGCGAGGCCGCCCGGTCCGTCGTCGCGCAACTCGAGGGCCAGGTGCTCTTCGCCAAGCTCTACAACGACCCCCAGCGCCTCGACGTCCTGTGGAGGAACTGCCTCGCCATCCTCGGGGCCCGGCTGCCGGTGTAGGCCGTGGATGCTTGCCGTGGGGTGCTTGCCGCGTGTGCTCGCCGCGGCACGGCAACCTGGCACGAGAGCCCTGTTGAACCTTGGGGACTCGGTACCTCAGCGAACCGCGGTTGGCTGAGCCTGCTTCTTGCGGGCCCGGTAGGCCGCGGCCTTGACCTTGTTCCCGCACGACTCCATGCCGCACCACTGCCGGCGCACACCGCGCGACCGGTCGATGTAGACGCGGGTGCACTCGGGATTGCCGCATTCCTTGAGCAGCGGAACGTCGGGTCCGCCGAGGACTTCGACGGCATGGCGTGCCACGGTGGCCAGCGCCTCTTCGGGCGTTGCGCTCGTCCATCGCCCGGTCGCGGTGAGCTGAGGGGTCGCGGAGGGCTTACGAGCCGTGCTGTTCACCGCGGCGAGCGCCTCCTTGTCGTAGGCCTCGCCGAGCCGCCGGGCGGTGATGAGGCTGTACACGGCCTCCCGTACGACGATCGCCTGCTCGACGTCGGCCGCACGGCTGGGGGAGACGGTGTCGACGACCCCGGACTCGACGTACCAGGCGTCCAGTCGGTCCGGCGACACGAGCGTCTCGAACCGGAGCGTGCGGCGGGCGCGGAGCGTGGCCGCGAAGTCGAGCGCGGGGTTCCCGCAGAAGAAGGCATGATCCAGGTTCACGTCACCATTTTGACCGGTGACACTGAGGCGTGCAAGGGACGCAGGCGGGCAGGGGGGACACGCAGGCGGGCCGCTGTCACCGATCAGGGCCGGCGATGGTCGGGTGGCCGCTGGTTCTTCGGGATCTGCTGCTCGAACCAGACGACCTTGCCCGTGCTGAGCCTCGTCGCGCCCCAGCGTTGCGCGAGCTGGTCGACGAGGAAGAGGCCTCGGCCGCCCTCGTCGCCCGGCTGGGCCTGGCGCATCCGGGGCACCTGGGACGAGTCGTCGGTCACCTCGCAGCGGAGGACGTCGGTGCGCAGCAGGCGCAGCGCGATGGGCCGTGAGGCGAAACGGACGGCGTTCGTCACGACCTCGCTGACCATGAGTTCCGTGGAGTCGAGCATGGATTCCAGGCCCCAGCGGCGAAGTGCCCTGCGGGTGAGGCGGCGGGCCTGTCCGGCGGTCAGCGGGTGGGGGTCCAGGTGCCAGTACCCCACGCTGTCCGGAGGGAAGCCCTCGAACCGGGCGGTGAGCAGCGCGATGTCGTCGTCCCGGGAGCCCGGGACCATGGCGCCCAGGATGTGGTCGCAGAGCAGTTCGAGCGAGGGCGCGGCGCGTCCGCCCGCCGCGGTGCGGAGGCTGGTGCGCAGGGCCTCGACGCCTGTTCCCACGTCCGTCTCGCGCGACTCGACGAGGCCGTCGGTGTAGAGCAGAAGGGTCGCTCCGGTGGGCGCGTGCATCTCCACGGACTCGAAGTCCACGCCGCCGACACCGATGGGGGCGGCCGGGGGGACGCGCAGCACCTCGCCGTGGCCGTCCGGGTGCAGGAGCACCGCGGGCGGGTGGCCCGCGTTCGCGATGAGCAGCCGGTGCGAGATCGGGTCGTAGATCGCGTAGAGGCAGGTCGCGATGTGGTCGCTGCCGAGGCGCTGGGCCTGCTCGTCGAGGTGGTGCAGGACCTCGTCAGGAGGCAGATCGAGCCCGGCGAGGGTCTGCACGATGGTGCGCAGCTGGCCCATGATCGCGGCGGAGGTCATGGAATGCCCCATGACGTCCCCGACGATCAGCGCGACGCGGTTGCCGGGCAGCGGGATGGCGTCGTACCAGTCGCCCCCGACCTGGGCGGTTTTCGAGGCGGGCAGATAGCGACTGGCCAGCCGGATCCCGGTGGGCTCCGGCAGTGACGACGGCAGCATGGTGTGCTGCAAGGTGTCCGCGACGGAGGCCTCGTGTCCGTACATCACCGCTTTCTGTACGCCGATGGCGGTGTGCGTCGCGAGCTGTGAGGCCACGAGCAGGTCGTCACGGGTGAAGGGGGACCGCTCGGGCCGACGCAGGAGGACGACCGTCCCCATGACGTGCCGGCGGCCGTGCAGCGGGGCGATGATCAGCCGGCGCCCCGGCGGGATCGCCTCCGGTACCCCGGCCAGGGGCCCGAGCAGTTCGGCCACCGCGGGCGCGATCCCCGGCGCGTCACCGAAGGCGGGCCGCCCGGTCAGCAGCAGCTTCGAGAGCCGGCCGGCGGTGTCCGGCCGTACGCGCTCGGCGATGTCCGAGTGCAGGGGGCGGCTCTTGAGCAGGGGCGCCCCGGAGGTGGCGGGGGCTTCCGGTTTCCTGCTGACGCTGTGCAGTTGCAGGACGACGGGCGCGGCCGACTTCTCGTCCCCGACGGGGAGCGGATCGTGCAGATGGACGATGATCGCGTCCGCGAAGGCGGGGACGGCGGCCCGGCGCAGTTCGCGGAGCGTCTCGTCCAGGTCCATTCCGCGGGCGATCCGTCGGGTCGCCACGTCCAGGTACTGGAGCCGGTCGGTCTGCTCGCCACCCCTGTCGGGGGCTGGTTCCGGGGTGCTGTCCGGCACCGGGTCCTGGGACTGCGACCGGGACCGGGTCTGGGATTGAGAGCCCCTGCCCTCCGCACGGCGGCCGTGCGGAGGGGGCGGCTGGGGGGTCCGGGTGACCCGCGGGCCCTGAGGGGTTGGGTGCTCCGTCACGCGTTTTCGTCCCGTCGGTGGGCCGCGGTCCGCGGTGAAGGGTCGTGCCTGTTCAGTCGTGCCGTCGGCAGCAGAGGAAGACCTGTTCCTCGGGCGGGACGTCGGCGACCGCCGGGGCGTAGGTGTAGGAGGCCTCCTTGACGATCTCGAAGCCCCCGGCCTCGATGACCTTGTGCAGGTCCTCCAGCACGTATCCGGAAACCCGGATCGTGTTGCCGAGGAACGGGATCGCGTAGTTGTCCACATCGGCCTCCACCATCGAGAGGACGAAGAGGCCACCGGGGACCAGCAGGTGCCGGACGGTCTGCAGCGCGAGGGGAATCTCCACGCGGGGCAGCATCAGCAAGGAGAAGAAGGCCGCGACGGCGTCGAAACGGCCGAGGTCGTGCGGGCCGCCGGGGCGCAGGTCGGCGATGTCCAGTTGGTGGAACGTCGCCGCGGGAACGTACTCCCTGGCGAGCTGCACCATCCTGCGCGACAGGTCGATGCCCACCACCTCGAAGCCGGCGTCCGTCAGCTGGCGCGTGGTCGGCACTCCCGTGCCGCAGCCGAGGTCGAGCACACGCGAACCCGCCGGCAACGAGTCGATAAGCCATTCTCCGGCGGAGAGCTGGCCCTCCTTGTGCGGGAAGGCCTCGTCGTAGCGGTCGCCGATGGCGTCAAAGGCTTCGGCCTGACCGCTGCGGTCAAACCGAATGCTCTCGTAGTCAGCGCCATTGCTCATCTTGGTCACGAAAGTAGCCTTTCGTAGCTCAAATCGAATTATTCCACAATCGCATGATCGGCGGTCGCGGGTGAATCCAGGTGTTCACGGGTCCAGAGCCACACTGCCCCTGATCGTGCCCGGGTCTTGCCCGGTCGGCAGAAACACGTCACACTGATACCGAACGAATGGTCGGTTGGGAAGCTGGTATCGATGACCACGACACACTCCGCCGAGGTGCCGCTCCAGGAGTTGCAGCAGCAGTTCGACGCGACGATCGCGCGGGACCACCGGGTCGAGCCGCGCGACTGGATGCCGGACGGCTACCGCAAGACGCTGGTGCGGCAGATCGCGCAGCACGCGCACTCGGAGATCATCGGCATGCAGCCGGAGGGCGAGTGGATCACGCGTGCGCCCTCGCTGCGCCGCAAGGCCATCCTGTTCGCGAAGGTCCAGGACGAGGCCGGCCACGGGCTGTATCTGTACTCGGCGGCGGAGACCCTGGGCGCCGACCGCGCGGACCTGACCGAGCGGCTGATCGAGGGGCGCCAGAAGTACTCGTCGATCTTCAACTACCCCACACCGACCTTCGCCGACGTCGGCGTCATCGGCTGGTTCGTGGACGGCGCCGCGATCTGCAACCAGGTTCCGCTGTGCAGGAGTTCGTACGGGCCCTATGCGCGCGCGATGGTGCGGATCTGCAAGGAGGAGTCGTTCCATCAGCGGCAGGGCTACGAGCTGTTGATGACGATGATGCGCGGCACCGAGGCGCAGCGGGCCATGGTCCAGGACTCGGTGAACCGCTGGTGGTGGCCGTCGCTCATGATGTTCGGCCCGCCCGACGGCGACTCGCCCAACTCGGCGGCGTCGATGGCCTGGAAGATCAAGCGGCACAGCAACGACGAGCTGCGTCAGCGGTTCGTCGACATGACGGTCCCGCAGGCCGAGAAGCTCGGTGTCACGCTGCCGGACCCGGAGCTGCGCTGGAACGAGGAGCGTGGCAGCAACGACTTCGGCACCCCCGACTGGGAGGAGCTGAAGCGCGTCATCTCCGGCGGCGGACCGTGCAACGCCGAGCGGGTGGAGCGGCGCCGCAGCGCCCACGAGGAGGGCGCCTGGGTACGGGAGGCGGCCACGGCCCACGCGGCCAAGCAGGCGGCACGCGCGCGTGAAGGAGCGACGGCATGAGCGACATCACCCAGGGCACCACCCCGGGCTCCACACAGGGCACCGGCAAGGGCGACTGGCCGCTGTACGAGGTGTTCGTGCGCGGCAAGCGCGGGCTGAACCACGTCCACGTGGGCTCGCTGCACGCCGCCGACGACGCCATGGCGCTCACCCACGCCCGCGACCTCTACACCCGGCGCAACGAGGGCGTCTCGATCTGGGTGGTGCGCTCGGAGCACATCGCGGCGTCCACGCGCGACGAGAAGGACCCCTTCTTCGCGCCCAGCGCAGACAAGGTCTACCGCCACCCGACCTTCTACGACATCCCCGACGACGTCCCGCACATCTGAGGAGCAGGGCATGAGCGACGACCACGTCTACATGACCCTCGCCGAGGGACACGAGGACGACTCCCGCTGGGCGTACGGCACCGGCTTCGAGGACCCGCTGCACGGCGTGGACACCACCGTGCCCGAGGGCGTCGACGCCGGCCGGCTGGCCGCGGACTGCGTGGCACTCGCCGACGACGCGCTGGTCTCCGCGCAGCGGCTGGCCGAGTGGACCACCCGCGCCCCGGAGCTGGAGGAGGAGGTCGCGCTGGCCAACATCGGCCTCGACCTCCTCGGCCAGGCCCGCCTGCTGTACGCACGCGCCGGGCAGGTCGACGGCACCGGGCGCGACGAGGACGCGTACGCCTACTTCCGGGACGCGGAGGACTTCAGGAACGTCCGGCTGGCCGAACTCCCGTGCGGGGACTTCGCGTTCTCGATCGTGCGGCTGCTGGTCCTGTCCAGCTGGCGCCTCGCGCACTTCGAGCAGCTCTCGGCGCACCCCGACCCCGTCCTCGCGGCCATCGCCGCCAAGGGCGTCAAGGAGCTGACCTACCACCGGCAGTACGCGGCCGAGTGGGCGGTGCGCCTCGGCGACGGCACGGACGAGTCGCGCCGCCGGACTCGTTCGGCCATGGAGCAGGTCGCCCCGTACCTCGGCGAGTTGTTCACGGCGTACGACGTGCGGGACGAGGTGGTCGCCGTGCTGCGGCAGGTCACCGAGGCGGCAGGGCTGCCCATGCCGGTGTACCGGCCGCTGCCCGGTGCCGGCCGCGCGGGGGAGCGCACCGAGCATCTCGCGCCGCTGCTGGCCGAGTTGCAGAGCGTGGCCCGAGCGCACCCGGGGGCGACATGGTGACCGTACTGACGGACGTGCGGCACGCCCGGCACATCGCCGAGCAGGTGCCGGATCCCGAACTGCCCATGCTGACCCTGGCCGACCTCGGCGTCCTGCGCGCCGTCGAGATGACCGCGGACGGGACCGTGGTCGCGAGTCTGACGCCGACCTACTCCGGCTGCCCGGCGATGGCCGAGATGCGCGCGGACGTGGCGGCACGGCTGCGCGACGCGGGGTACACGCGCGTGGAGATCCGTACGGTCCTCGACCCACCCTGGACGAGTGACTGGATCACCCCGGAGGGCCGGCGCAAGCTCGCCGAGCACGGCATCGCGCCGCCCGGCGCCGCACCCCGCCACACCGCCGGGCCCGTTCCGCTCGTGCTGTCGCCCGTCCGGCGGACGGTGGCATGCCCGCGCTGCGGTTCGGCGGACACCGAGGAGACCTCCCGCTTCGCCGCCACGTCCTGCAAGGCGCTGTGGCGCTGCCTCGCCTGCCGCGAGCCGTTCGAGTACGTCAAGGAGATCTGATGGAAGGCCTGAGGGAAGAGCCGATGGGAGGCCTGAAGGACCCGGCCGCGCCGGCCGCCGCTTCCAGTCCTGCTACCGCTTCCGGTCCCACGTCCGGCTCGGCTTCCGGTCCTGCGTCCGGTCCGGCTTCCGGTCCGGCGGTGCGTCCGCGTGTACGCACCCGACGCCCGGCCTTCCACGCCCTGCGCGTCGCCTCCGTACAGCCGTTGTGCGAGGACGCGGCGGCCGTCGGTTTCGAGATCCCGGAGGAGCTGGCCGAGGAGTTCGCCTTCGCGCCCGGACAGTCGCTCACGCTGCGGCGCGAGATCGACGGACGGGACGAGCGGCGCTCGTACTCCATCTGCTCCCCGGCCGGTTCGGCGCCGCGCATCGGGGTGCGGGTGGTACCGGGCGGTCTGTTCTCGGCGTGGCTCGTGCAGGACGTACGCCCCGGGGACACCGTCGAGGTGATGGCCCCCACCGGCTTCTTCACCCCCGACCTCACCGCGCACGGCCATCACGTGCTGATCGCGGCGGGCTCCGGCATCACGCCCATGGTGTCCATCGCCGAGTCCGTCCTGGCCGCGGACCCCCGCTCCACCGTCACCCTCTTCTACGGCAACCGGCGCACCGGCACCGTGATGTTCGCCGACGAGCTGGCGGACCTGAAGGACCTGTACCCGGCCCGATTCCAGCTCGCCCACGTGCTGTCGCGCGAGCCCCGGGAGGCCGAGGTGCTCTCGGGCCGCCTCGACGCCGAACGGCTCGCGGCGCTCGTCGACGCCCTGGTCGACGTGAAGGGGGCCGACCACTGGTGGCTGTGCGGCCCGCACGGCATGGTCCGTGACGCCCAGGAGGTCCTCGCCGGTCTCGGGGTGCCCGGAGACCGCGTCCACCAGGAGCTGTTCTACGCCGACGACGAGCCCGTACGGGAAGTGCGTCACGAGGAGGCCGCCGCCGAGGGGGCCGTCAGCCAGGTGACCATCACCCTCGACGGGCGCTCCACCACCGCTGCCCTCGCCCGGGACCGGAGCGTTCTCGACGGGGCCCAGAAGACCCGCCCCGACCTGCCGTTCGCCTGCAAGGGCGGCGTCTGCGGCACCTGCCGGGCGCTGGTCACCGACGGCAAGGCCGACATGCGCCGCAACTTCGCCCTCGAAGCCGACGAGGTGGACGCGGGGTACGTCCTCACGTGCCAGTCGTATCCGGTCTCCGAGACGCTGACGGTCGACTACGACAGCTGAGCCAGCACGGGAGTCGATCCCTGCCTCTTCATGCGCGTGGACCCCATAAAGCGGCCTTATGGGGTCATAGATCGGGCCCGACTACTGACTTAGGCATGCCTTAGTTTAGGCTCCGGGTGAGTACTCCTGATCGATCATCGCTCGAAGGGAACCTGAACATGTCTCGCCCCCTGCGGGTAGCCATAGTCGGAGCCGGCCCCGCCGGGATCTACGCCGCCGACGCGCTGTTGAAGTCCGCAGTGGCCGTCGAGCCCGGCGTGTCCATCGATCTCTTCGAGCGGATGCCGGCCCCGTTCGGCCTGATCCGCTACGGCGTCGCCCCCGACCACCCGCGCATCAAGGGCATCATCAACGCCCTGCACCAGGTGCTCGACAAGCCGCAGATCCGTCTCTTCGGCAACGTCGACTACCCGGGCGACATCAACCTGGACGACCTGCGTGCCTTCTACGACGCGGTGATCTTCTCCACGGGCGCCACGGCCGACCGGGCCCTCGACATACCCGGTATCGACCTCGACGGCTCGTACGGCGCGGCGGACTTCGTCTCCTGGTACGACGGGCACCCGGACGTGCCGCGCACCTGGCCGCTGGAGGCGGAGAAGGTCGCCGTCCTCGGCGTCGGCAACGTCGCGCTCGACGTGGCGCGCATCCTCGCCAAGACCGCCGACGAACTGCTGCCGACCGAGATCCCGGCGAACGTGTACGACGGCATCAAGGCAAACAAGGCCCTTGAGGTCCACGTGTTCGGCCGCCGTGGCCCGGCGCAGGCGAAGTTCAGCCCGATGGAGCTGCGGGAGCTGGACCACTCCCCGAACATCGAGGTCATCGTCGACCCCGAGGACATCGACTACGACGACGGCTCGATCGCCACCCGGCGCGGCAACAAGCAGGCCGACATGGTCGCCAAGACCCTGGAGAACTGGGCCATCCGCGACGTCGGCGACCGGCCGCACAAGCTGTTCCTGCACTTCTTCGAGTCGCCGACCGAGATCCTCGGCGAGGACGGCCAGGTCGTCGGCCTGCGCACCGAGCGCACCGCCCTCGACGGCACCGGCAACGTCAAGGGCACCGGCGAGTTCAAGGACTGGGACCTCGGAGCGGTGTACCGGGCCGTCGGTTACCTCTCCGACAAGCTGCCCAAGCTGCCCTGGGACGTCGAGACGGGCACCGTCCCGGACAAGGCCGGCCGGGTGATGGAGGAGACCGGCGAGCACCTGCAGTCGGCGTACGTCACCGGCTGGATCCGGCGCGGGCCTGTCGGTCTGATCGGCCACACCAAGGGTGACGCCAACGAGACGGTCGCCAGCCTGCTGGACGACCACGCCAACGGCCGTTTGCACACGCCTGTTTCGCCCGGTCCGGAGGCCGTGGACGCGTTCCTCGCCGAGCGGAACGTCCGCTTCACCACGTGGGACGGCTGGTACCGCCTGGACGCCGCGGAGAAGGCGCTGGGCGAGCCCCAGGGCCGCGAGCGCGTGAAGCTCGTCGAGCGCGAGGACATGCTCAGGGAGAGCGGCGCGTAACACCGACCGACCGCCACCGATTCACCGGCCATGTGGGGCCCCGTCGCTACGACGGGGCCCCACTCGCGTTCGCGCGCGCTTCGACCGCCTTGCTTTGTGAAACCGATCGGTTTACGCTTCCTGTCAAGGGAAACCGATCGGTTTCCAAGTGCTTGCGTGATGAGTTCGGAGAGTGACATGACTGCGATCGAGGGTTCCGTCGTCCTGGTGACCGGCGGCAGCAGGGGGATCGGCAAGGCGCTGGTGGAAGGGCTTTTCGAGCGGGGCGCGAAGAAGGTGTACGCCACGGCCCGTGATCCGCGGACGGTTACGCATCCCCGGGCGGTCCCGCTGGCGCTGGAGGTCACCGACCCCGCGTCCGTCGCGGCCGCGGCCGAGCAGGCGGGCGACGTCACGATCCTGATCAACAACGCCGGGGTCGCCGTGAACGCGTCCTTCCTGGAGGGGTCGGTCGAGGACGTGCGCCGGGACTTCGAGACGAACTTCTACGGACCGCTGCTCACCGCGCGGGCGTTCGTCCCGGTCATCGAGCGCAACGGCGGCGGCCACATCCTGAACGTCCACTCCGTGCTGTCGTGGGTCGGTATCGCCGGCTCGTACAGCGCGTCCAAGGCCGCGGTCTGGTCCCAGACCAACTCCCTGCGGCTCGACCTCAAGCCGCGTGGGATCGGTGTCACCGGGCTCCACGTCGGATACGTCGACACGGACATGGCGGCGAAGATCGACGCCCCCAAGGCCTCGCCCGAGGACGTGGCCGCCCAGGCGCTCGACGGCATCGAGAGCGGAGCGTTCGAGGTGCTGGCCGACGACCTGTCCCGCCAGGTGAAGTCCGGGCTGTCCGCGGATCTCTCGGTGCTGTATCCGCAGCTCGTCGCCTAGCCTCCAGCCGCCGCGTCGGCAGTAGACCGATCGGTTTTGGGGGCGCTCTACGACGGAGGTACCCTCCGCTCATGGCCAGTACGGACAAGACATCCACGAGGGACCGGCTGCTCGACGCGGCCATGGAGCTCTTCTACCGCGACGGCGTCTCCATCGGCGTCGAGGCGCTGTGCCGGGCCGCCGGGGTGTCCAAGCGCTCGATGTACCAGCTCTACGCCAGCAAGGACGAGGTGCTCGCGGCGAGCCTGGAGCGGCGTGCGCCGGAGTACGCGCGGCAGTTGGACCTCGATGCCGACGACACCCGGCCGCCCCGGGCCCGGATCCTGCACATCTTCGAGTTGCTGGAGCAGGCCTCGACGAAGGACGACTACCGCGGCTGTCCGTTCCTGTCCGCCATGGTCGAGCTCAAGAACCCCGAGCATCCGGCGAGCGTCGTCGCCCTGCGGGTCAAGGACTCCCTGACCGAGGCCTTCCGCGCCGAGGCCGAGCGCGGCGGCGCCCGCGACCCCCAACTCCTCGCCCGCCAACTCACCCTCGTCTTCGACGGAGCAAGCGCCCGAGCGGGCGCAAGGGCAGAAACCCTGGCAGGCCTGACCACAACAACAGCCACCGCTTTGCTGGACGCGGCGGGCGTGGCATAAGGAGGGGCGCAGGAAACGGCGCGCCCAACAACGGCCAACCCGCGCATGTAGGCCACCCCCCCGCCTTTCAGGGGCGCGAGGAACCGCGCACTCAACCACAACCAACCCGCAGGTGTTAGGGCGCCCCCCACCTTTCAGGGGCGCGAGGAACCGCGCACCAAACCACAACCAACCCGCACCGACCACCCCACCTAGGCCTCCCCGCCAACCCGGCGGAGCCACTCGCGTGCGACCCGAGCCGTGAACTCATCCTGCCCACCCCGCAACAACAACCCCACCGTCGCGAACGCCGGATCATCGGCCTGCCCCGCGACATACGGCACCGCGATGCACCGCATCCCGGCCGCGTGCGCCGCGGCGGCCCCCGGCGGGGCGTCCTCAAGGACCACGCAGTCCCCGGGAACCACCCCGAGCCGCCGCGCCGCCTCCAGGAAGACATCGGGAGCGGGCTTGCCGGACGCGACCTCCTCCGCTGAGACGACCGTCCGCAGATACGCGGACAACCCCGTGCCCGCCAGGATCGCCTCGATGGCCTCCCGGGAGGACCCCGAGGCCACGGCCATCGGCACACCCTCCCCGGCCAGCAGCTCCACGAACTTCCGCATCTCCGGGTAGACCCGGGTGGAAGCGCGGGCCAGCTCCAGATAGCGCCGGTTCTTGTCCGCGAGGAGTACGTCGAGCGGAGCCTCCAGGGCGTACCGCTCCTTCCAGAGCGCGATCGTCTCCTGCGTGCTGATGCCGACGTACCGCTCGTGGTCCGCCCAGGTGAAGTCCGTGACGCCCTGCCCGGCGAGCGTCTGCCGTCCCGCCTCGTAGTAGTTCGGCTCGCTGTCCACGAGTGTTCCGTCGAGATCGAAGATGACCGAAGTGCTGCCGAGATTGCTCATGAGATCCAGGATGCCGGTTCCCGAATCCCGACGATCAACCCCGGGCCGTACCGAAGGTCACCCCGGGCAGCCGCACCACTGGTCACCCCCGGGCCGTACGCCCGATCGACTCCACCAACGGCAGCATCCGCTGCGGCACCCGCTCGCGCAGTGCGACCTCGGTGCGGGTGCGGACGACGCCCGGCAGGCTGATCAGCGCCTGGATCACGTCCTCCAGGTGTCCGTTGTCCCGCGCGACGACCCGCGTCAGCAGATCCCCGCCGCCGGTGATCGAGAACGCCTCGATGATCTCCGGTACGGCCGCCAACGCGTCCCCCACCTCGTCGAGATGGCCCTGGGTGACCTCGATGTGCACGAACGCGAGTACGGGGTGCCCGAGCGCGGCGGGGGAGAGCGAGGGACCCGTACCGGTGATCACGCCGTCCCGCTCCAGCCGGTCGAGCCGTGCCTGCAGGGTGCCGCGGGCCACGCCGAGGATGCGCGCGTACTCGCGCACGCTGGTGCGCGGCTGCTCCATGAGCAGCCGCAGGATGCGGGTGTCGAGCTCGTCCACGGCCATGGTCCGTTGGTCTCCCTGCGGTCTGGGCTGATCGTTCCCGACTGTACCAATGGCCCAGTCGATCACGAGCCGGTTGAGCCACTGCCCCCGTACTGCTTACCTTGTGGGTATCCATGGCGCGGACACGCGTCATTCATGGCGCCGCGAAGCGCCGGACGGCAAGGAAGCCGGATCCGGACCCGCGGCGCCATTGCCATGTCCCGAAGGCACGTCCTGGAAAACAGGCACGTCCTGACGGTGGGGTCGACGCGAAGTGGGGGCGGGCTGCCGACGGTGAAGAAGATGTTCATGGCTCCGGATCCGGGCCTGGCACGGCTGCGGATCTCACTGCGGGCGGTGCTCGGCATCGGTCTCGCGGTGGCCGCGTCGGAGCTGGCCGGACTCTCGCTGCCCGCCTCGATCACGGGCGGTCTCGCCGCGCTCCTCGCGCTGTTCACGGTCGGCGACCCGACCGTGCGCGGCCAGGCGGTCACCACCGCCCTGCTGCCCGTCGTCGGCTTCCCCGTGCTCGCCCTCGCGGCCACCCTGCACTCGGTGCCGACCGTGCGCGACGCGGTCTGGCTCGCCGTGACCTTCTGCGGGGTGTACGCCCGCCGCTGGGGGCCCCGCGGCCACGCGCTCGGCATCTTCGCGTTCATGACCTTCTTCATCACACAGTTCCTGCACGCCGTACCCGGCCAACTCCCGCAGCTGTACGCCGCGATGGCGCTGGCGCTGGCCGCGTCCTCGGTCGTACGTTTCGGCGTGTGGTGCATCGAGCGGCGCACCGCACCACCTGTCACGCCCGCCCCGCCGGCCGGCCGCGGGCTCTCCCGGCCGACCACCCGTCAGGCCTTCCAGGCGACGGCGGCCTGCACGTTCGCGATCGCCGCGGGCCAGGTTCTCTCCCACGAGCGCTGGTACTGGGCCGTCGGCACCGCCTGGTGGATCTTCGTGAACACCGCCTCGCGCGGCGAGACCCTGGTGAGGGGCTTTCGGCGCGTTCTGGGGACCGTCATCGGTATCGCCGTCGGCCTGGTGATCGCGGTTCCGCTGGATGGGGCCGGCGCTCCCACCGCGGTGCTCGTCGCGGTCTGCGTGTTCGGCATCTTCTATGCGGCCGCGGTGTCGTACACGTGGATGATGCTGGCGGTGACGGTGATGGCGGGCCTGCTGTACGGGCTGCTGGGGGTGCTCGATCCGGGTCTGCTCGTTCTGCGTGTGCTGGAGACAGGGGTCGGGGCGCTCGGCGCGGCGCTCGCTGTGCTGCTGGTGCTGCCGGTGACCACGCACACCACCACCGATGCGTGGATCCAGCGCGCGTTGCACTGCGTCCATGCCTGCACTTCTGAGGCTGCCGCCCGCCTGGCCGGGTCCCCGGCGGCGGATCCGGCCCGGTATGTCGCCGAGCTGGAAGTGCTGTTGGGCCGGGTGCGGCTCTCGCTGGCCCCACTGGTCCATCCGCTCAGCCCGCTGCGGGCCCGCAGAACGAGGGCCCGCCAGGTCATCGAGCTCCTCGACCGGTGCGCGCAGGAGGTGCGAGGCCTGGCATCGGTCGCCGCGGATCCTGACGCCTCCCACGACGCGAGGCTCGCTGCCGCCTGTTGGCGGGTGGAAGCGGCGGTGGAGGCCCTGACCATGCCTGACACGGCGCGGAGTGAGACCGACGTGCCCGTTGCCGCAGTGCACCCTTCCGGCGGCGAGCCGGCCCTGAGCCATCTGCACGGTCTGGAGCAGGCGCTGAAGGCACTCGCCGTACCCTTGCGGAGCCCCATCGCTCCCGCGTGAGAGCGGCCTGACCGCTGCAAAGGCGCCGTTCACCGTGGCACCGCGCAGCAGTCTCAGCCACTGGGGACCCGCGGTTCGCGGTGCCTCCGCCCGGAGGGGCGGGGGCTGCCCCCCCTTCTGAGCCGGCGCCCGGGGCGACTACGCCGCCGCGTGCGCCCGCAGTGCGGAAGTGCGCGGGATCAACGATGCGTCACAAGGTGCCTGGCGGGCACGCGGCACGGTTAGGCGCGGTTAGGGTGTATGAGCGTTTGCTTTCCCGCAAGCATGCGCAGCGGTCGTTGCCGACCGGTCTTTGATCGAATCGAGCGGGTGGAAACGGGGGAGACAGCGGTATGGGGCGGGGAGGGCCGAAGCAGGCCGCGGTACTGGATGTCGGGTGCCACAGCGCGCTGCTGACGGTGGTCCGGTGGCGGCCGGGTGCAGGGCTGGAGCCGGTGTTCTCGCACAAGGTCCGGCTTCGGCTGCAGGAGACGGTCGACCGCAGAGGCCGCATGCGCGAGGCCGGAATCCTCAGCGTGCAGCGCGCCGTGGCCGAAGCGATGGCCGCCGTCCGGGGCCGTCGCCGGCCGACCGTGTTCCCCTTCGCGACCTCGGTCATCCGGGACGCGTCCAATCGGGAACAGGTGATCGCACAGGTGGCCCGTGCCACCGGCACCCGGCTGCGGGTTCTGCCCGGTGAGGAAGAAGCGCGCCTGGCCTATGTGGCGGCCCGGCAGTGGACGGAATCCGAGCCCCGCCCGCTGCTGATGCTGGACATCGGCGGAGGCACCGTGGAGATCGCCTCGGGCCGGGGAGCGCAGCCGCGCAGCGTACTTTCGCTGCCGTTGGGTGCCCGGCGGATGACCCGGGACTGGTTCCCCGGCGGCACCGTCGCCTCCACGAGGCGTTTGGAGGAGGTCCGCGAGTACCTCGGCCATGCCCTGAGCGCGGTGCCGGGGTTGCCGGTGGCCGCACCGGACGGGAGCGTCGTCGCCTGCTCCAAGACCTTCGAGCAGCTCGCCCTGCTGGCAGGCACTCGCCCCCGGCGCGGAAAGCCCCAAACCGGGCGGCAGCTGACACTGTCCCAGTTGCGACGGTGGATCCCGGTCCTGGCCGGAACGGATCCCGCCCGGGGGGCCCGGCTTCCGGGCATCTCCCGGCACCGTGCGGGGCAGGCCCTGGCCGGCGCTCTGGTCGCCGAGGCGCTCCTCAAGGCGTGCGAGGCCGAGAGCGTCGACATCTGCCCTTGGTCGACCAGGGAAGGGCTTCTGCTCGAGCACCTAGGTGTGGTCTCCGCAGCGACCCGGCACGACCTCCCACTCGTCGGCTGACCTGCGGCCCGCGCGGGGGATCCGCCTCCTTGGTCGGGGCGGGAGGCCTCACGCGAAGTTCATGCCGTAAACGCCGAGATCATGGTGGGTACGGCGATGATCGCGGCCCATGCGCTGATCCGGCGCAGGCCGGTGTTCCGATGGACGGTGAGCTGGGCGGGATTGGCGGACAGCACACCGTCGAGCAACTCGGCGAAGCCCGCACCTCCCGCTTGAGCTTGGAAATGCGCCCCCGAGTCGACGGTACGTTCCGGTGAGAACACGCCGGCCTCCGCCTGTTCGACCTGGCGGATCTGGCGCCGACCGCCGTGGCAGATCGCGCAGGCCAGGCGGTGGCGGGGCTCGCCCGGTCCTTGACCCGGTGGCACAGGCCTACACCTCGATCTGCGACCCCATGATGACCGTGCGGTCGCGGGGCAGGCTGAAGTACTCGGCGGCGTCGGCCGTGATGTAGGAGGTGGCGATGAAGAGCCGTTTGCGCCAGGGGGCCATCGTCGGTGCCTTGCCGCGACGGAGCTCGATCTTGGACAGGAAGTAGGAGGCCTGGTCGAGTTGCAGTGGCCCCTCGGTTTCGGCCGGGTCGAGCATGGCCAGAGTGCCGGGCACGTCCGGTGTCTCCATGTAGCCGAACCGGGCGGTGACGTGGATGATCCCGTCGTCGGCGTACCCGAGGTCGTCGACGACGATCCGCTGGTCGGCCGGGACGCGAGGCACGGGCTCGGTGCCGATGGACAGGATCACGACCTGCTCGTGCCGCACGTGGTTGTGCTCGACGTTGGCGCGCATGGCCAGGGGCGCGGTCTCCTTGTCCCGGCTCAGGAAGACGGCTGTGCCGGGCGCCCGGAGCGTCGGCTCCTGACCTGTGCGGAGGTCGTCGATGAACTCGGGCAGCGGGCCTTCCTGGCGCGATCGTTCCGCGGTGACCAGTGCGCGGCCGCGCTGCCAGGTCGTCATGATCGTGAACGCGGTGAGGCCGATCAGCAGCGGCAGCCACGCGCCGTGGACGAGCTTGGTCATGTTGGCCGCCACGAACAGCAGGTCCACGAGAAGGAGCGCGCCCGCACCGATGGCGAGCAGCCACCGGGGCGTACCCCACTTGCCACGGGCGACGTAGAAGAAGAGCAGGGTGGTGATCGTGATGGTGCCGGTGACCGCCATGCCGAACGCGTAGGCCAGCGCCGCGGAGCTCTGGAACGCGAAGACCAGGGTGAGGACCGAGACCATCAGGAGCCAGTTGATCCACGGGACGTAGATCTGACCGATGGTGGATTCGGAGGTGTGCGCGATACGCAGCCTCGGCAGGTAGCCCAGCTGGGCGGCCTGTGAGGCGACCGAGTACGCGCCGGTGATCACCGCCTGGGAGGCGATCACGGTCGCCGCCGTCGCCAGCAGAACCATCGGCCACCGTCCCCACTCGGGCACGAGCAGGAAGAACGGGCTGCTGATGTTGTCCGGATCGTCGAGGATCAGCGCGCCCTGGCCCAGGTAGCTCAGGACGCAGGCGGGCAGTACGAGGAACAGCCAGCCCCGGGTGATCGCCCGGCGGCCGAAGTGCCCCATGTCGGCATCGGCGGCGCGGCCGTGGGGACCAGGTGCCTGCGGCTGAGGAAGGCGATGGAGCGCTACCCCACGTCGCGGGCACCCTTCGGGCACGCCATGCACGACTGGGACTTCAGGATCGTGGAGAACCCGGGCGCCCCGGGCGAATACCGCTACCTCCAGTTCGCCTGGAAAGCCCTCAGCCCCGCGACCTCAGGGATCAGCGTCCGGCTCGGGCCCGCGAAGTCCGCCCCCGTCTTCTCGGCGTCCATCGGCGACTCGCACTGGCCACCACAGACGTCCATGGTCGAGAAGCGGTTCGAGGGCCCCGTCCCCGCCGACTGGAAGGTCGTACGCATCGATCTGTGGAAGTTCACCGCCGGAGCGGTCAAGGCCGTCGACCAACTCGCACTGCGCAGCAACGGCGACGGCGCCCTGTTCGACGGGTTCGTCCTGGCCCGCACGGAGACGGCGCTGCCGAACCTGCCCTGGCCCCGGTCGACGTGACACCTGATAGGCCGCACGCGCCGCCTGGGCGTGCGGGCACACGGCCGAGGCCACTCGTCTGGTCTAGGCCATTGGCTGCTACCGTCGCCCCGAACGGCTTGGGCACCGAGAGGGGACGGCAGTGGCGGACGGCGACGGACGGCGGCGACGGGCCTATATCGGCTCCTTCACGGCGGCAGGGGGCCTCGGTGTCCTCACCGCGGCCGTGGACGAGGAGAGCGGCGCCCTGACGCTGCTGGGCGCCGTGAACAGCGTCGCCGACCCCTCGTATCTCGCTCTGTCGCCCGCCGGGGACATGCTCTACGCGGTGAGCGAGACGGCCGACGGCGCGATCGCCGCGTACCGGCTGAAGGGCGACGAACCGTCCCTGGCCGGCCCGTTGGTGCCGGTCGGCGGCAGCGGGCCCACCCACCTGAGCCTCTTCGACGGGCACGTCCTGACGGCCAACTACGGCTCCGGCAGCGTCAGCGCCGTGCCGATCCGCCACGACGGGAGCCTCGCCACCGCCTCCGGTGTGCTGCGGCACAAGGGATCGGGTCCGCACGGGCAGCGCCAGCAGGGCCCGCACGCCCACCACGTGCAGCCCGACCCGAGCCGCCGCTGGGCCGTGAGCGTGGACCTCGGAACCGACTCGGTACGCGTGTGCGCGCTGCGGGACGGGGCGCTCGCCCTGCACCGCGAGTTCGCGCTGCGGCCCGGCTCGGGGCCCCGCCACCTGGCCTTCCACCCGGACGGGGAGCGCGCGTACGTCCTCAACGAGCTCGCGCCGACCGTCACGGCCTGCCGGTGGGACGCCGTCGAGGGAGCGCTCCGGCCGGTCGGTGAGACGTCCGTGCTTCCGGACCTCCCCGACGGGGACGCCTATCCGTCCGGCATCGTCGTGTCGCCCGACGGGCGCTTCCTGTGGACCGCCACACGCGGCCAAGACGTCCTCTCCGTGCTCGTGCCCGGCCCGCCCGGCGAAGGGCCCAGGCTGGTCACCACAGTGCCCTGTGGGGGCACCTGGCCGCGGGCCCTCGCCCTCGACCCGACCGGGCGCTTCCTGTACGTGGCCAACGAGCGCTCGGGCAACGTCACGTGGTTCGAGGTGGACCAGGACACGGGCGTCCCGAAGCGGGGCGGCTCGGTCAAGGCACCCGCGGCGTCCTGCGTGGTGCTCGACTAGGACACCGGCGGGGAAGACCGCCAGGACATCCGCGGGAAGAACGCCGAAACCCCGAAGGGCCCGGCTCCGGACAACGGAGCGGGCCCTTCGGGGTTTGCGCGTGTGCGACCGCGGTCCGCGTCAGCGGACCGGCGCGCCCTGCGGCTGCGGGGGCGCGATGCCCAGCGCCGAGGTGTACTTCGCGAGCGCCAGCTTGCCGATCGCCGGGTACGGGCCCAGCGCCTCGGCGGCGGAGCAGCCCGCCTCCTTCGCGGCGGCGTCCAGCAGACCCGCGTCGAGCTCGGGACCGATCAGGTACGGGGCGAGCGCCAGCTGCTGCGAGCCCGAGGAACGCAGCTGCTCGGCGGTGGCCGCGATCGCGCCGTCCACGTCGAGCGCCGCCGCCATCACGGGCACGGCGAGCCGCGCGGCGAGCAGCATGCCGGTGATCCCGGCCGCCTGCACGGCCTCGTCGCCGCCCACGGACGCCAGGATGATGCCGTCCGCGGCTGTGGCCACGGTGAACAGCCGGGCGCGGTCGGCGCGGGCCAGACCGGCCTCGGACAGCCGCACGTGCAGCCCCTCGGCGAGCAGCGGGTGCGGGCCGAGCACATCGGTCAGCTCGGCCGCCACGCGGCTGTCCATGACGGCCTGGCGGACCCGGCGCAGCAGCGCGCCGTCCGGACCGGCGAGCAGCGGCACGACCACGGCGACCGGGCCGTCGGGCTCCACCACGTCCACACCGGCGGCGCGGGCCTGCTCGAAGCGCGCCACGCGCTCCTCGGAGGCGTGCGCGAGTACGGACTGGAGCGTGGGGAACTCCGAGTCGTCCCCGTCGAGGTACCCGATCCGCCCGTCGAGGCCGGGAAGCTCGGAGCGCGCGATGCTCACGACCTCCTCGGCGAGGCTGCGGGTGGCGGCGCTGGGCAGGCCCGGCACCGCGAGGACGAGCGCGGGCGCGCCTTCGGGAGCCGCCAACGGTTCCGGTCGGCGGTGCCGGCCGGGCTGGCGGGGTCGCGGCATTCGTACTGGCAGGCCGGACGCGGGCCCAGTGGGGGAGCTCATGGCGCCGAATGTTACTGGTTTCCTGGGCTCCCCTGTTCGGGGAGGGTGCAGGTGAGCGGTATCCGTCCGGTTTTGTCTGATGAGTTACGTACGGATTGATCTCACTGGCTGTCCACCGATCACGGGGTGTGCGTCGGCCGGTGGGAGCCCGGGGGCCCCGCGGCGTCCGCCACGACGTACAGCATGCTCTCGTCGCGCGGCAGCGTCAGCCGGTCGTCCGCCAGGTCGACGGCGATGCGTACGGCGCCGTCGAGCGGGTCGCCCGCCGCCGGGACCTGCCGGGCGTAGGGCAGTCGCTGCGCCAGGGCGGCCCGCAACGGTTCGAGGAGGGGGTCGCCCATCTTGAAGAGACCACCCGTGAGAGCGACCTGGATTTCTCCGGGTGCCTCGTCCGGGCAGACCGCGGCTGCCGAGTCGGCGATGTGCCGGGCGGCGGCGGCCAGGATGTCCGCCGCCACCGGGTCGTCGCCGGCGCAGGCGGCCACCTCGGGTGCGAAGGACGCCAGCACGGCGGGGCGGTCCGAGCGCGGGTAGAGCTGTCCCGGCAGGGCCGAGGCCGAGCCGAACATCTCCTCGGCGCGGCCGAGGAGCGCGGCCGAGCCGCCGGGCCGTCCGTCGTCGGCGCGCAGGGCCGCTTCGAGTCCGGCGCGCCCGATCCAGGCGCCGCTGCCGCAGTCGCCGAGCAGATGGCCCCAGCCGTCCGCCCTGCGCCAGCTCTTCAGATCCGTGCCGATCGCGATCATCCCCGTGCCGCCCGCGACGACCGCGCCCACCCGCTGCCCCAGCGCACCCGTGTACGCGGTGACGGCGTCGGCGACCAGCGCGAGCCTCCGCACGCCGAGTTCGCGGGCCAGCGCCGACGGCAGATCGGCGCGCAGCGAATCGCCCAGGGTGGTGAGACCGGCGGCGCCGATCGCGATCGCCCGGAGCCCCTCGACCCCGGTCTCGGCCGTCAACCGCCGGGCCATCGGCAGCAGTTGTTCGAGGAGATGCCCGGCGTCGATGCCGCGAGGGCCGGTGCGCACCGGCTCCCTGGAGGCCAGCGGAGCCGTGACCGGGCCGCCGTCGACGGCCAGGACGACCCGCAGCCCCGAACCCCCGGAATCCACAGCCAGTACACCCGACATGCCCGGTACCCCCGCCACCCCCGACGTCCCGCCGGGAAGGGTCACGGCAGCCGCCAGTCCACGGGAGCGCCGCCCTGGCGGGTCAGCAGGTCGTTGGCCCGGCTGAACGGACGCGAACCGAAGAAGCCGCGGTCCGCCGACATCGGTGACGGATGCGAGGACTCCACCGACGGCAGATCGCCCAGCAGCGGCCGGAGATTGCGGGCGTCGCGCCCCCACAGGATCGACACCAGCGGACGCCCCCGCGCGGCCAGTGCCCGTATCGCCTGCTCGGTGACCTCTTCCCAGCCCTTGCCGCGGTGGGCGGCCGGCTTGCGCGGGGCCGTGGTCAGCGCCTTGTTGAGCAACAGCACGCCCTGCTGTGTCCAGGGAGTCAGATCGCCGTTCGTCGGCGGGGGCAGGCCCAGGTCGGTGGTCAGCTCCCGGTAGATGTTGATGAGACTGCCGGGCAGCGGACGCACCTCGGGCGCGACCGAGAACGACAGTCCCACCGCGTGTCCCGGGGTCGGATAGGGGTCCTGGCCGACGATGAGGACCCGGACGTCGTCGAAGGGTTGCTGGAAGGCGCGGAGCACGTTCGGGCCCGCCGGTAGATAGGTGCGTCCGGCGGCGATCTCTGCGCGCAGGAAGTCCCCCATCTCGGCGATGCGTCCGGCCACGGGTTCGAGGGCTTTCGCCCAGCCCTGTTCGACGATTTCATGCAGAGGTCGTGGTGCCACGGCGTCACCCTACTGCCGTACGCGCATGGTTGATCAACCGGTGGTCGCCGCCCGGCCACGGGTGGTATGTGCGGTGACAGCGGCGGGTGTTGGGGTCCGGGACGGTGGCGCGGCCCGGCTCGGTCCGGGGGCTCAATCGATCACCGCGGCCCGTACGCAGAGGACGTCCGGCAGATGGGACGCCAACTGCTGCCAGCTGTCCCCGTCGTCCGCCGACGCGAACACCTCGCCGTTGCGATTGCCGAAGTACACGCCCGCCGGGTCCGCGTCGTCCGTGCACATGGCGTCGCGCAGCACCGTGCCGTAGTGGTCCTCCTGCGGCAGCCCCGCCGAGAGCGGCTCCCAGCTCCTGCCCGCGTCCGCCGTGCGGAAGACACGGCATCGGTGGTCCGCGGGAACCCGGTCCGAGTCGGCGTTGATCGGAAAGACATAGGCGGTGTCACCGCGATGCGGATGGGCTGCCGCGGCGAAGCCGAACGTGGAGGGCAGGCCCTCGCCGATGTCCGTCCACTGCGCCCCGGCGTCGTCGCTGCGATACACGCCCCAGTGGTTCTGCAGATAGAGGCGGTCCGGTTTCTTCGGATCCTGCGCGATCTTGTGGACGCACTGGCCGAACTCCGGGTTCGGATCCGGCAGGAACACCGCCTCGACACCGGAGTTGGACGGCTGCCAGCTCTCCCCGCCGTCCTTCGTGCGGAAGACACCGGCCGTGGAGACGGCGACCGTCACCGCGCGCGGGTCGCGGGTGTCGGTGAGGACGGTGTGGAGGCCCTCTCCACCGCCGCCGGGCACCCACTTCGAGCGGGTGGGGTGCTCCCAGAGGGGACGGACGAGCTCGAAGGACTCGCCGCGGTCCGTCGAGCGGTACAGCGCCGCCGGTTCCGTGCCCGCGTACACCACGTCCGGTTCGGCCGCCGCCGGGTGCAGCTGCCACACGCGCTCCAGCGAAGCGCCCGTGTCCTGGGGGAACTTGACGGCGGCCTTGGCCGGCTCCGTCCAGGTGCGGCCCAGGTCGTCGGAGTGGAACACGGACGGGCCCCAGTGCGCGCTGTCGCCGCCCACGAGGAGCCGCGGCACGTCACCACGGGTGTCGATCGCGACCGAATAGACCGCTTGAGCGTTGAAATACGGACTGTCGTCGAACTCCCAGGCGCCGCCGCGCCGCCGCCCGATGAACAGTCCCTTGCGTGTGCCTACCGTGAGCAGTACCTCGGCCATGCCGGCCACCTCCGGACGTCGTTGTCTCAGATATCGGCCAGTTTGCACCCCGGCACTGACAGTCACCCCCGGACGCGACATTTGCGCAGGTCAGAACGTTTCTTCGGCGGTGCCTCCGATGTGGGGTACGTCTCCTGAGCAACAGGGCGGCGGCGTTCGTATGGGAGGGCGTCGGTCTGCTGCTGATGAGGAGGGCCCGCGATGGCGGCGTTACGAGGTCCGAGGGCGTTGCTGTGGCGTTGGTGGCCCAATCCGCTGCGGCGCCGCAGCGACAGGGTGGAGGCCTGGGCCGTGCTCGTCACCTGGCTGCTCGTCATGCTCGCCGGGATGGTCGCGGGTCTGGCGGCGGCACAGTCGGTCGAGCGCACCCTCGACAGGGAGCGCGTCGAGTGGCGGCCCGTACCCGCACTGCTCACCGAGCGAGCGCCCGGCACCAGGGAAGCCGGCGTGGAGCGGGTGTGGGCGAAGGTCCGCTGGACCGCGCCCGACGGTTCGGCCCACGAGGGTCAGACCCGGGTAGACCCCGGCAGCACGGCCGGCACCCCGGTCACCGTGTGGACCGACCCCGACGGCCTCCTCGTCACCAGGCCCGCGACGGAGGCCCAGGCCGGTCTGCGGGCGGCGATGATCGGCATCCTGATCGGAGTGAGCGCCGCGGCCGTGCCCTTCGCAGGCGGGCGGATGGTCCGCGGCCGTCTGGAGCGGCGGCGCATGGACCAGTGGGACACGGAGTGGGAGCGGGTCGGTCCCCAGTGGGGCTGGAAGACCGGCTGAGCTGAAGCCGACCCCGACGGAACGAGCGGCCTACGCCCTCCGCGAGGCGTTTCGACCACCCGTACGAGCAGATCGCGGCCGTCCTCGAAACGGGGCAGGCCAACGCCCGGCAACTGGTCAGCCGGGCGCGCCGAGACCTGGCCGCCGAGTGGCGGGAGCCGGTGGACACGGTGGAACGCGGGCGAGCACCGGCGGCTGCTCGAAGCGACCCGTAAGTCCGGTCGCTTGTCGGGTCCTCGGGGCACTCCGTAGGAGGCGGCGCGCTGGGAGGAGATCCGGGCGGCACCAGGAGAAGAGCCCGGCCGCGCAAGGAAGAAGGCCGCGGCCGTCACAAACCCGAACCCTGTCCGGTCCACATGGTCAGCAGGTCCGATTCCGTCGGACGAAACCGGAAGGGTTGCACCATGAAGATCGTAGTCATCGGCGGCACTGGGCTCATCGGGTCGAAGCTGGTGGAAAGGCTCAGGGCGGACGGCCACGAGGTTCTGCCCGCCTCCCCGAACACCGGCGTCAACAGCATCACGGGCGAGGGCCTCGACGAGGCGTTCAAGGGCGCCTCGGTCGTGGTCGACGTGTCCAACTCGCCGTCCTTCGAGGACAGCGCGGTGCTGGAGTTCTTCCGTACGTCCACGGGCAACCTCGTCGCGGCCGAGGCCGCGGCGGGCGTGGGACACCACGTCGCGCTGTCGATCGTGGGGAGCGAACGGCTGCCCGACTCGGGCTATATGCGCGCCAAGGTCGCCCAGGAGGAGCTGATCAAGGGCTCCGGAATCCCGTACACCATCGTCCGCGCCACCCAGTTCTTCGAGTTCGTGAAGGGCATCGCGGCCGGATCCACCGAGGGCGACACGGTCCGGCTGCCCTCCTCGCTCCTCCAGCCGCTCGCCTCCGACGACGTGGTCGCGGCGGTCGCCCTGGCCGCCGAGGCGGCTCCGCTGAACGGCACCACCGAGGTGGCGGGCCCCGAGGAGCTCCACCTCGACGAGTTCGTCCGCACGGGCCTGGCGGCCGAGAAGGACCCGCGCGAGGTCGTCACCGACGAGTCCGTCGGCTACTTCGGCGCGCACCCCCAGGGGCGCGAGCTGCTGCCCGGCCCCGACGCCCACTTTGCCGGCACGAGTTTCACGGACTGGCTCGACCGCCAGAAGTAGCCCGCGCCGGAAGCAACTCGCGTAAGAGGCAACTCGCGTAAGAGGCAACTCGTATAAGAGGCGACTCGAGTCAGAGGCGGGTCCCGCTCGAGGCGGGGCCCGTCAGACCGAGCGGTGGTACTGGTCCGGCACGTGCACATCGCCCCCGAGTTCGCGGGCCGCGTGCCGGGCCCACGAGGGGTTGCGCAGCAGCTCCCGGCCGAGCAGGACGGCGTCCGCCTCACCGTTGGCGACGATCTTCTCGGCCTGCTCGACATCGGTGATGAGACCGACGGCCGCGACGGCCATCGATGTCTCGTCCTTGACGCGCGCGGCGAAGGGCACCTGGTAGCCGGGCCCGACGGGGATGCGTACGCCGGACGCGTTGCCGCCCGTGGAGACGTCGAGCAGGTCCACGCCGTGGGCGGTCAGTTCGGCGGCGAAACGGACCGTGTCGTCGGCCGTCCAGCCGTTCTCCTCCAGCCAGTCGGTGGCCGAGATACGGAAGAACAGCGGCTTGCCGTCCGGCCACACCTCGCGCACGGCGTCCACGACTTCGAGGGCGAAGCGCACGCGGTTCTCGTACGAGCCGCCGTACGCGTCCGTGCGCCGGTTGGAGTGCGGGGAGAGGAACTCACCGACCAGGTAGCCGTGCGCGCCGTGGATCTCGGCGACCTCGAAGCCGGCGTCCAGCGCCCGCCGCGCGGCGTCGGCGAACTGGCCGACGATCTCCCGGATCCCGTCCACCGTCAGCTCGGTCGGCACGGGGTGGTTCTCGTCGAAGGCGACCGGGCTCGGTCCGAGCGGCTGCCAGCCGTACGCGTCCGGGCCGACGGGCGCGCCACCCTTCCAGGGACGGTCGGTCGAAGCCTTGCGGCCGCCGTGCCCGAGCTGGATCGCGGGAACCGTGCCCTGGGAGACCAGGAACCGCGTGATCCGCCGGAACGCCTCGACCTGGGTGTCGTTCCAGATGCCCAGGTCGTACGGCGAGATCCGCCCCTCGGGGCTGACCGCGGTGGCCTCGACGATGATCAGGCCCGTCCCGCCGGCGGCGCGCGCCGCGTAGTGCGCGAAGTGCCAGTCGTTCGGGGCGCCCGTCTCGGGGCCCTCCGGCACGGCCGAGTACTGGCACATCGGCGGCATCCAGACCCGGTTCGGGACGGTCAGATCGCGCAGGGTGTAGGGCTCGAAGAGCGCGCTCACGGCGGACTCCAATTCGTGACGGGGCCGGGTTACGACTCGTACGATAGGCATCGTAGTACGGCGGATGTCAAACTACGAGACCTCTCGTACAATGAAGTTCTCCGGAGACCTCAGACCCCAGATTTCCGGCCCCGACGGACTGGAGCCGCCGTGACGACCGCCGCCCCCGCCAGCAGCAGCCGCGATCTCCCGCACCCCGAGCGCACGGAGATCCGGCTGGAAGCCGTGCTGCACGCGCTCTCCGACCCGATGCGGCTCCTGGTCGTGCGAGAGCTCGCCGCCGACGGCGGCGAGCTCTCCTGTTCGCGCTTCGACCTGCCCGTCACCAAGTCCACCACCACGCACCACTTCCGGGTGCTCCGCGAGGCGGGCGTGATCCGGCAGATCTACCGGGGCACCGCCAAGATGAACGGACTGCGGCGCGACGCCCTAGACGATCTCTTCCCGGGGCTTCTCGACAGCGTCCTGGCTGCCGCCGCTCGCCAGGCCGTCCGCCTCGGGAGCGGCTGAACCGCCCTTCGAGGGAAGGTGGTTGAAGAGCAGGTTCAGCACGATCGCGGTGAGGCAGCCCGCGCTGATACCGCTGTTCATCACCGTCTGGAACCAGTCGGGGAACTTCGCGTACACCGTCGGCACGCCGACCGGCAGCATCCCGATGGCGACCGAAACGGCCACCACCGTCAGGTTGTTGTTGCCCTTGAAGTCGACCTGGGCGAGCGTCCGCAGCCCGCTCGCGGCGACCGTGCCGAACATGACCAGGCCCGCGCCGCCGAGCACCGGAGCCGGTATGGCCGCGACCACCGCGCCCAGCTTGGGCAGCAGGCCGAGCAGGACGAGGATGCCACCGGCGGTGGCGACGACCCAGCGGCTGCGGACCCTTGTCATGCCGACGAGGCCGACGTTCTGCGCGTACGCCGTGTACGGGAACGTGTTGAAGACACCGCCGAGGACCGTGGACAGGCCGTCCGCGCGCAGGCCGTCGGCGAGTGAGCGGGGCTCGATCTTCCGGTCGGTCATCTCGCCGACCGCGATGAAGTCACCGGTCGTCTCCGTCATCGTCACCAGCGCCACGACCAGCATCGAAGCGATCGCCGACGCCTCGAAGGTGGGGGCGCCGAAGTGGAACGGCGTGCTGATGCCGAGCCAGTCCGCGTCCCCGACCCCGTCGAAGTCCGTGAACCCGAACGGCACGGCGACCGCGAGACCCACCGCGATACCGAGCAGCACGGCGATCCGGCTCAGGAAGACCGGCGCGAACCGCTGCACGGCGAGCACGACCGCCAGGACGAAGGCCGCCAGCGCGAGGTTCTTCGGTTCGCCGAAGTCCGGTGAACCCACTCCGCCGGCCGCCCAGTTGCCCGCCACCGGCAGCAGCGAGAGCCCGATGATCAGGATCACCGTGCCCGTGACGAGCGGCGGGAAGAACCGCAGCAGCTTCCCGAAGACCGGCGCCAGCAGGATGATCGCCAGCCCGGCGACGATCACCGACCCGTAGATCGCGGGCAGTCCGCCGCCGCCCGTACCGATCAGGACCATCGGCGACACGGCCGCGAAGGTGCAGCCCTGCATGATCGGCAGCCGCACGCCGAAGCGCCAGAAGCCGACGCACTGGATGAGCGTCGCGATGCCGCACAGCAGCAGGTCGGCGGTGATCAGGTACGCCATGTCCGCCGGCGACAGCTTCATCGCGCTGCCGACGATCAGGGGGACCGCGACCGCGCCCGCGTACATCGCGAGGACGTGCTGCAGGCCGAAGGCGGCGAGGTGGCGGACGGGCGGGACTTCGTCCACGGGGTGCACTTGACGTGCGGGGGCGGGGGTTGGGGTTGCCATGGGCACTCCAGGAGCGGCGGGGACGTGGGGAGTGGGGACTGCCTGAGACCGTATGCGGATTACACAGTTTGTTGATTTCCGGTCTGTTGCCGGCAGGTGTCATGCCCCGAGGTGCGGGTGGCTATCCGCGGGTTGTGTGTGGCTGGTCGCGCCGATGCGGCGGAGCCGTATATGTCCCAGCCCCGCGTCCCTTACGGGGTGCCCTGTGCCTGGGCCGCTTCCAGCAGTGACTGCCAGTCCGGGAGTTTGACCACGTGCCTGCCCAGGGAGGCGCCCAAGGCTGCCTCCGCCCGCTCGATTGCCTGCCAGCCCTCCCACTCGACCGGATGCAGGCCCGCCGCCCTCAGTGCGGCCAGCGGATCGGGCAGCACATCGCGGCGCGCGAGCGTGGGTGCGTCCTCCAGGAGTGAGGTCACCGTTTCCTTTGCGCAGGGGCGGTTGGTGCCGATGACGCCTGTGGGGCCGCGTTTGATCCAGCCGGCCACGTACTCGCCGGGGGAGACCGAGCCGTCGCGCAGGACGCGGCCCGCGAGGTGGGGGACGGTGCCGAGGCCCGTGTCGAAGGGGAGGCCCTCCAGCGGCACTCCGCGGTAGCCGACCGAGCGCAGGACCAACTGGGCCTCGATGTCCTCGAATTGGCCCGTCCCCGTCACGCCGCCCCGGCCGTCCGGGAGGGTCCGTTCGAAGCGGACGGCGCCCACGCGGCCCCCGTCCGGGAGGAGTTCGACCGGGCGGAGGAAGAAGCGGAGCCGGATCCGTCGGCTGCCGGAAGGGCGTGGCTGCTCGGCCCAGCCGCGCAGCACCTCGACGTTGCGGCGCTGTGCGGCGGGCAGCGCGGAGGGGTCGGCGTACGCCGGGTCGAGCGCCAACTCCGCGGGATCCACGACCACTTCGGTGTCCGGCAGGCCGCCCAGTTCGCGCAGTTCCTTGGTGGTGAAGCGGGCCTGCGACGGGCCGCGTCGGCCCACCATCTGGATCTCCCGCACCCGGCTGTCGGCCAGTGCGGCGAGCGCCGCCTGGGGCATGTCGGTGGGGCTCAGCTCCGCGGCGCCGCGGGCCAGCATCCGGGTCACGTCCACCGCCACGTTGCCGACGCCGATGACGACCGCCGCCCGCGCGCCGACCACGAAACCGTCGGACAGGGAGTCCGGATGCGCGCTGTACCAGGACACGAACTCGGTCGCCGACCAACTGCCCGGCAGCTCCTCGCCGGGCACCCCGAGATGCCGGTCGGTGGCGGCGCCCACGCAGTACACGACCGCGTGATACAGCTCCCGCAGCCGGGCGGCCGGCAGCCCGTCCGGGCCGACCAGGACACCGCCGAGGAACCGCACCCGCTCGTGCTCCAGGACCGTACGCAGATTGTTCTGCAACGACTTGATCTTCTCGTGGTCGGGTGCCACGCCGTAGCGCACCAGTCCGTACGGGCACGGCAGCCGGTCCAGGACGTCCACCCTGACTTCCGGCACCTGGCCCTGCTGGACGAGACCCTGCGCGGTGTATACCCCACTCGGTCCCGAGCCGACGACGGCGACCTGCAGCACGGCTGAGCCCCTTCCCCGAGGAGAACGAGGAGATCGCTGGTGCTTCCAGCATCGCACCGCACGGCGCGCCCGGGGAGGGGCCGCGCACGGTGCTGCGCCGACGGGGTGCCCCGCCGGGAACGTATGCGTGCCTATTCGCAGTGAATGTGATCATGAGGTTACGTTGAGTATGTGCTGGAAGCATCCTTTCTTAATCTTTTTGATCGATATGCGCCGGATGGTGAAGTGTCCGTCTGGCCCGCCTGGGAAGTGCGGGAGCACGGGCAGGAGCGCGACACCGCCACGATGTGGTGCAACGTCCGGCTGTCCTTCGACGACGGCGCCCAGGTCGACATGCTCGCCGTGGTGTGCGACGGATCCGTCTCCGTCGAGGACGTACGGGCCCGGCCTGCGCTCTCGCTCGACGACCTGGCGGTTCTCCCGGACTGGATCGAGGGCCCGCTCCTGGAGGCGTGCGGGGGAGCGGCGGAACCGGTGGACGCCGCGTCCGCCGACGGATCGTCGGACAAGCGGCACGCACGCCCCGCCCGGCCGCGCGGCATCGAGGGCCGGCGCTTCGTCGCCGGGGAGTATCTGGCGGCTCAGGGCGCGGGCCGGGACCCGGTGCTCGCGGTGATGTCCGCGACCGGACACAGTCGCCGACGCGCGCTCAGGCTGATCGCCGGAGCGCGGGACGCGGGTCTGCTGACGCCGCGTCACGTCCGTCGCTGACCGGGTCCGAGGCCGTCAGGGTTGTCCGGGTCGCCGGTGCCGTCAGGACATCTCGCGCATCCGGCTGATCTCGGCCGTCTGCTGGGCGATCACGTCGTCGGCCATCTCCTCGATCTGAAGGTTGTTGCCCTGGGCCTTCACGTCGGTGGCCATGGTGACGGCCCCGTCGTGATGGGTGATCATCAGCTTCAGGAAGAGCTCGTCGAACGCCTTGCCCTGCGCGGCCCGCAACTTCTTCAGCTGCGCCTCGGTCGCCATGCCCGGCATCGCCTCGTGGTCGTGGGACTCGCTCTTCCCGGCGCCGCCGTGGTTCTTCAACCAGGCCTTCATGGCGTCGATCTCGGGTCGCTGAGCGGCCGTGATCCGGTCGGCCAGCCCCTTCACCCGGGTCGACTCGGCGTGCTTCGGGGCGAGTTCCGTCATCTCCAGCGCCTGCGTGTGATGCTCGATCATCATGCGCGCGTAATCGCGGTCGGCGGTGTTGGGGGAGTCGTCCTCGGCCCGGTGCTTCGCCGCGTCCTCGGCGGAGAGCGTCTGGGCGGCCTCGCCCGGCTTGCCGGGGGCGATGACCGAAGGGCCCGTACCCGCCGCGGACTTGGACGGGGTCTCGTCGTCCGAACCCGTGCAGCCCCCGAGCGCGAGGACGGCGGACGCCGCGATCGCGACGCGGAACAGGGACGTACGGCCAAAGGGCACAGCGACCTCCTGAGTCACCCGGGACAACAACCACCTCGTGAGTGTTGATGACCGTCTTAGCACGCTGCTGAACGTGATTGATCAAAAACATTCATTACGAATGCGTTGCCGCCTGTTGATCTGTGCATGATGAAGACGATACTTCGGGTGAACCTGAACCGTTCGACTGCGAACGGCTACAAGGGAGGACGCAGTGACCCTGTTGAACAATCACCGAACGCGGCGCAGACGTCTGGGAGTTGCCGCCACCGCGGCGGGCCTCCTGGCCGCGCTGCTCACGGCCGGTCCGGCGGTCGCGACCCCTGACCCCGGGGACTCGCCGGCCGCGTCGGAGAAGGTCTCCAAGAGCGCGGCGGCCGAGGCCCGGGCCGCGATAGCGAACGGCGAGATACCCGGGCAGGACGAGATCGTCCACTCGGACAACATCGAGCACCTCGCCAACATCCCCAAGGACACGCTGGCGGGCACCAATTCGGACCTGGCCTTCCAGGGCAAGTACGCGTTCGCCGGCAACTACGACGGCTTCCGCATCTTCGACATCAGCAACCCGAAGTCCCCGAAGACGGTCTCCCAGGTGCTCTGCCCGGGCTCGCAGAACGACATCACCGTCTCCGGCGACCTGCTCTTCCTCTCCACGGACTCCTCGCGCAGCGACAACTCCTGCAACAGCACCACGCAGCCCGCGACCGAGAAGTCCTCCTGGGAGGGCATGAAGGTCTTCGACATCAGCGACAAGAAGAACCCGAAGTACGTCGCGGCCGTCGAGACCGCCTGCGGTTCGCACACCCACACGCTGGTGCCGGAGCGCAAGAACGTCTACGTCTACGTCTCCTCGTACTCGCCCAGCGCCTCCTTCCCCGACTGCCAGCCGCCGCACGACGGCATCTCGGTCATCAAGGTGCCGCGCAAGGCCCCGCAGAAGGCGAAGATCGTCAACTTCCCCGTCCTGTTCCCCGGTTCGGGACCTGACGGCGGCGGCAACCCGGGCGGGCCCACCAACCCGGGCGTCTCCAAGACCACCGGCTGCCACGACATCACCGTGCTGCCCTCCAAGGACCTCGCGGCGGGCGCCTGCATGGGCGACGGCATCCTGTTCTCCATCAAGGACCCGGAGAACCCGAAGATCATCGACCAGGTCCAGGACAACGTGAACTTCGCGTTCTGGCACTCGGCGAGCTTCAACCAGAAGGCCAACAAGGTCGTCTTCACCGACGAGCTGGGCGGCGGCGGCGCGGCCACCTGCAACGAGGCCACCGGTCCGAACCGCGGTGCCGACGGCATCTACGACATCGTCGGCAAGGGCGACAAGCGCAAGCTCGTCTTCAAGAGCTACTTCAAGATCCCGCGCCACCAGGCCGACACCGAGAACTGCGTGGCCCACAACGGCTCGCTGATCCCGGTCAAGGGCAAGGACATCATGGTCCAGGCCTGGTACCAGGGCGGCGTCTCCGTCTGGGACTTCACCAACTCCTCGAAGCCCAAGGAGATCGCCTACTTCGAGCGCGGTCCGCTGAGCACCACGACCATGGTCACCGGTGGCTCCTGGTCCGCGTACTACTACAACGGTTACATCTACTCGAACGACATCGCCAAGGGCTTCGACGTTCTGAAGATCAACGACCGTCGTACGGACCCGGCGAAGTGGCTGCGGCTGCGTGAGCTGAACGTCCAGACCCAGCCGGACTACTTCGACTGACCGGACTGTTTCGGCTGATCGGCCAGTTCCGGCCGACCGGACCGGCTCCGGCCGACCCGACCGTTTCCGTCGGTCGGTCGGCCGGACTACTCCGGTCGGCCGGGCCGGTCGGTCTCGTTCGTCTCGCGGTTGTGCTCACGGCCCTGTTCGCGGCTGTCGGGAGCGAAGAACCGTGAGAGGTCCTCGTGGCAGGTCCCGTCGGGTGCCTCGGCGCCCGGCGGGGCACCCCGCTCCCAGTCGAGCCGGTAGCGCCGGAACAACTCGGCCCGCAGCGTCCGGAGCGGCATCGGGACCCCGGGCACCAGTGCCGCGTACACCGAACCCATCAGGAGCGCGCGCAGCATCGGGTAGTCGGTGGCGGCGTCCGCCGAGCCGTAGCGGGCCATGGTGTCGCTGAGCAGTTCCGCCAGGCGCTGCTGCTCCGGGCACTGCATGAACCCCTCGGCCTGAAGGATGCCCGCCATGTGCTGGCGCATCAGCATGGGGTGATCGCGGGCCAGGCCCAGGACGGCGTCGATGGCCCGCGCCATGCGCTCCCGACCGTCCTCCGTACGCGGCTCGCGCTCCAGCGCCTCCTCCAGCGTGCGGTGCATCAGCCGGTGCACCGCCGACTGTACGAGCTGGCGCTTGCCCGGGAAGTAGTACGAGACCAGGCCGCGGGCCGAGCCCGCCCGGTCCGCTATGTCGCCCAAGGTCGTGGCCTCGTACCCACGCTCGCTGACCAGCTCCAGGGCCGCCTGCAGAAGCCTCTCGCGGGAACGCCGCCGCAACTCTTCATTGACCGAGGGGCTGCGAGGGGACATCCTATGTACTCCTGCGTTGACTGGCTGCCAGCCAACTATACTCAGCGCATCCGGAGCGACCCCGTCAGGGATCTTCTCCGGACTGCCGTCCGCTCGGGGCGACGCGGGGGATCGTCCCGGGCGGACGGGAGGTACTGCCGCTTGCGCGCCGCCTGCGTGCCGTCCCGCACGGCCGTCCGGGCCTGACCAGCAGCTGTCGCCGAGCCGCTGCCCGCTCCTTACAGTGGGCTGGAGTGCCGAGGAGGCGTAGGACATGGATCAAGAGCAGATCCTGGCCAGGATCACGGCGATGGTCGACGACGAACGCAGGCTCCGTGACGCCGTCGCGTCCGGGCAGATCGACAACGCGACCGAACACGAGCGGCTCGGACAGCTGGAGCGCGAGCTCGACCAGTGCTGGGACCTGCTGCGCCAGCGGCGCGCGAAGTCCGAGTTCGGCGAGAACCCGGACGAGGCACACGTCCGTCCGTCGTCGCAGGTCGAGGGCTACCAGAGCTGACCGACCCGCCCGGCGGTCAGCCCGCCAGGTCCAGTACCGGCCGCAGCCCGTCCGGGCGCTCCGCGACCGGCAGGTGGTCGACGAAGTGCACCCCGCAGCCCAGGGCCGAGGCTCCGCCGTCCGCGCGCCGGTCGTCGCCGACCATCAGGGTGTCCCGCGGATCGGCCCCGAGCGCGTCGCAGGCGGTCGCGAACAGCCTTGGGTCCGGCTTCTGGATGCCGTGCTCGTACGACAGCACGTACGCGTCGATGTACGGGTCGAGGCCGTGCTCCCTGAACACCGGCCGCAGGTCCCAGCCGATGTTGCTGACCACGCCGACGGCGACACCGCGCTCGCGCAGCGCGCCCAGCACCTCGGCGGTGTCGGGGTACGGGCGCCAGGCGGCCGGCGCCATATGGCGGTCGTACAGCCTGTCGTGCAGGTCCGGATCGGGGAGCGTCACCTGACGGGAGACACCGGTGTACGCCGACCGGTGCAGCTCGGAACTCTGGTCGCGGATGCCCCAGATGGGGGCCACGTCGGCCGGTACCGGCGCTGACGGGTGAGCTCCGCCGGGCTGCGCACCCACGGCCTCCAGTTCCTTCGCCGCCCGGATCAACTCCGGCTCGGACAAGGACACTTGAGAGTCGGCCAGGACCGCGCGCAGCCAGGACTCGCTGGATTCGATTCGGCAGAGGGTTCCGGAGAAGTCGAACAACACGGCAGCCATGCGCGGGACTTTAGCCCGTGTGCGGTGCCACCTGACACATGACCGCTCCAAGCCCGGCATCCGATCGAGCACTGAACTCCCGTTGAGGTTCGGGGAGTTGCGGCCGGATGGCCGCAGGCAGCCGTACCTGGTGCCCCTCCACCGATTCGCGAGTACTGCCGAGAACCGAACGTGATCTCCGTGCGTGATAACGGAGAACGCGTTGGCATGCACACGAGGGCGGGGGAACGCGAGTGGGATTCACAGCACGCGCGAGAACGGCGGCACTGGCCGCCGCGGTGGCAGGGGCGCTGGTCACGGGGGTGGTATCGGCAGGCGGCCAGCCGGCGCAAGCCGTCGGCTCCGCCGCGCAGGACGGGACGAAGGCCCCGGCGAAGGCGAATGCGAAGCCTCCGGCGACCGTCACGCTGATCACCGGCGACCGCGTGGACGTCGGCGCCGACGGCCGGGTGGTTCGGCTCAAGCGCGGCAAGGGCCGCGAGGACATCGGCTTCTCCGTGCGGCGCGAGGCCGGCCACACGTACGTCGTCCCGCAGGACGCCCTGCGGCCGGTCGCCGACGGCGTGCTCGACCGGCGGCTCTTCGATGTCGCGCAGTTGGTCAAGGACAAGTACGACGACGCACACCGCACCACACTGCCGCTGATCGTCAGTTACCGGCAGGACGGGGCCAAGGCAAGGGCCGCAGCCGACGACCCGTTCGCGGGCGTGGCCGTCCGCGAACGCCGTGCGCTGCCCGCGGTCGACGGCGAGGCCTTCAAGGCGCCCAAGGCCGGTGCCCCGGCGCTGTGGGCGGCCGTCACAGGCCGCTCCGAGGCCCGTACGGCACGTGGTACCGCCGCGCTCGCGCGGCCCATCGCCCATGTCTGGCTGGACGCGAAGGTCAAGGCTTCCCTGGCCGAGAGCGTGCCGCAGATCGGTGCGCCGGTCATGTGGAAGTCGGGCTACACCGGCAAGGGCGTCAAGGTGGCGGTCCTGGACACGGGCGTGGACCAGACCCACCAGGACCTCGCGGGCGTCGAGATCGCGCAGAAGAACTTCTCCAGTTCGCCCGATTCCGAGGACCGCTACGGGCACGGTACGCACGTGGCCTCCATCGTCGCCGGGAGCGGTGCGAAGTCCGGTGGCCGCTACAAGGGCGTGGCGCCCGACGCCCGGCTGCTGGACGGGAAGGTCCTGGACGACGACGGCAACGGGGACAGCTCGACCGTCATCGCCGGCATGCAGTGGGCCGTCGACCAGGGCGCGAAGGTCGTCAACCTGAGTCTGGGCTCCCTCGACTCCCCGGGTGTCGACCCGAAGGAGGAGGCCATCGCCCAGCTCTCGGACAAGGCCCTGTTCGTGGTGGCCGCGGGCAACTCGGGCGACGGGCCCCGCACGCTCTGGTCGCCCGGCAGCGCCCCCGAGGCGCTCACCGTCGGCGCCGTGGACAAGGAGGACCAGCTCGCCAACTTCTCCAGCCGCGGCCCGAACCTCGACGGCACGCCCAAGCCGGACATCACAGGGCCCGGGGTGGACATCACCGCCGCCCTGAGCACGCAGAGCTCGGTCCCCCCGAGCGAGGACTACGTTTCGAACTCCGGTACGTCGATGGCCGCCCCGCACGTCGCGGGCGCCGCCGCCCTGGTGCTCCAGCAGCACCCGGACTGGAGCGGAGCCCGGCTCAAAGCGCTGCTGACCGGTTCGGCCGAGCCCAGCCCGCTGCTGAACGTCCACCAGCAGGGCGCCGGCCGCGTGGACCTGGCGCGCGCCGCCACGAGCCTGGTCGTCGCCGAGTCGGGCTCCGTCGACTTCGGCACGCACTCCTGGCCGCACACCGACGACGAGCCGGCCTCCAAGACCATCACCTACCGCAACTTCGGCACCCAGCCGGTCACCCTGCGGTTGAGTGCCTCCGGGACCGGCCCGGCGGGCGACCCCGCCGCGGCCGGCATGTTCACCGTCAAGGACGCCCAGCTCACCGTTCCGGCCGGCGGCACCGCGGAGACCACCGTCACCGCCGACACGCGAGAGGGCACCGTCGACGGCGTCTTCGGCGGCACCGTGCTGGCGTCGGGCGACGGCCAGGAGGTACGCACCGCTCTCATCGTCGAACGGGAGGTGGAGTCGTACGACGTCACGGTGCGGCACATCGACTCCGCCGGGGCGAACCCGGCCACCTACGCGACGATCATCACCCCCATGGGCGGGCTCGGCGATCGCAGGGAGCTCCCCTTCAGCGAGGACGGCACCGTGGTCCAGCGGCTGCCCAAGGGTTCCTACCAGCTGGAGAGCCTGGTCTTCGCCGAGGACAACGAGGTGGGCTTCTTCGTCCAGCCCGTGCTGAACGTCGGCGCGGACACCGCGGTCACCCTCGACGCGCGCGAGGCCAAGCCGTTCGCGGTGAAGGCCCCCGATCCGGCCGCGAAGCTCGTCACCTCCATCGTCGGGTACGACGACGAGGCCGCGGGCGTGTCCAACACCTGGTCCAGCAACGGCGTGCCGGCGATGCGCACCGCCGCCCTCGGACCGGCCTCCGACGCGATGCGGGCCCAGTTCAACGGGGTGTGGCAGGTGCCCGGCGCGGCCGGCAAGAACGTCGACTACCGGCTCGCCTTCAACCGCGAGGGCAGCTTCTTCACCGGCCTGAACCGCACCGTGACCCGGGCGGAGGTCGCCGAGGTGAAGCTCGGCTTCGGCGCCTCCGTCACCGGGGCCAAGGGCCTGGTCCACATCACGCCGCTGGACGAGCGCGGGATCAGCGTCGGCATACAGGACCCGCAGGAGCAGAACCTGCCGCGGACCACCACGCACTACCTCAGCGCGGAAGGTGTGCGCTGGTCCTGGAAGGCCGCGCAGCTCAACGCCGGTGGCGAGGAGCGCATCGTCCACACGAAGGAATGGGTGGCCTACAAGCCGGGCTCCAGCCACACGCTGAAGTTCAACACCGGTGTGGCAGGACCCGATCTCGCGGCCGGGAGCCCGGAGTTGCAGGGCGCCGAGCGGACCGGCGACTACCTCAGCGCCAGGATCCCGCTGTTCAACGACGGCAGCGGCAACCCGGGGTCCTCCGTCGTCACCAGCGGCTTCACCCGGCTGGAATCCGGCGGGCGGATCCTCGAAGAGGGCCCGCCCACGGAATGGATGACCACCGAGGTCCCCGCCGCCTCCGCCGCGTACCGCCTGACGGTCGAGGCGAGCCGCTCCGCCGAGGACACCTCCACCAGTACCAAGGTGACAGGGGTGTGGACGTTCACCTCGGCCCTGCCGACGTCGCAGCCCACGGCCAGGCTGCCGCTGTCGACGGTGCGGCTCGCGCCGAAGCTGAGCCTGAGCGGGACGGCTCCGGCAGGGAGCACGCTCACGGTGCCGCTGAAGCTGAGCGGCGCCGCCGCCACGGCCGGGCAGGTCGCCGCGCTGACCGTGAACGTCTCCTACGACGGCGGCCGGACCTGGAAGCCGCTCACCGTGACGACCGATGCGAAGGGGGCGCGCTCGGTGACCGTCAAGCACCCGGCGACCGCCAAGGCCGTGTCCTTCCGGGTGGACCTGAAGGACAAGGGCGGCAACACCATGCGCGAGACGATCACCAACGCCTATCGGCTCGCCCCGTGAAGTGACCCCACGACGGTGACCGTTGCCCGGCACCGCTGAACCCTCCGGCCTGGTCCCCGCACCTGCGGGCACCAGGCCGGAGCCAGTTGCTGGCTACGGCTGCTGTCCGTGGTTGCCGTCTACGGCGAGATCTTCCGTTCGTCGGCCTTGAGACGGAGACCGCGGAGCGCCCAGAGTCCGTACGCGGCAAACAGCGGTTTGACGAGCACCCACTCGCCAGGCCGGTAGTCATCCGCACGCACCAGTTTCTCCGCGAGATCAGGGCGCTGCCGCCGCAGGTACGCCCGGGCCTTGAGCGCGTGGGCCGGCTGCGAGGCGATCTTGATGTGGTCGACGTTCTCAAGCAGTGGGATCACGTTCGTGATGTTCTCCCATGTCGTCGTGCTCCGGTCCTCGAGGAGCACCGTGCCGTCGAACCCGAGCACCGACTTCGCGTAGTCGGCCATCAACCTGGCCTCCGAAGCGCCACCGCTGGGCGCGCCACCACTGAAGATCACGCGGGTGCCGTGCGCGCTGTCGGTGGCGATGGAGCGAATGCCGGCTCGGACCCGCCATCGGTTGATGACGTTCGCCGTCGCCTGGGGGTTTTGGAAACCCAGTACGACCACGGCTTCGGCGGGGCCCTCGCTGTTCCCCACGAGAGTTCGGGACCAGCGCCAGTTCAACCACTCGCCCCAGGCCAGAGCCGCAACCCCAGCCATCGCCAGTCCTGTCCGTCGCCGCATCCGGCGACTCTAGGGCACCTCGGCATCGGCCGGGACGGAACCGGCCGCGCCGCAGACGACGCGGACGTCCCCGTCACCGGCGATTCCGTCCAACCCCCGGCCGCCGTGGGGTGGTTCAGGTCAGTGGGGCCGGAGCCCGGGTGCCGTAGAAGGTGGCGGCCGGCCAACCGTGGGACTCGGCAAGCTCGTTGAGCAGGTTCGCGATCTCGATCGGGGTGATGACGTTCTCCGTCGGCGTGTCCATTACCGAGACGCTGAAGGTCAGCGTCATGTACGCGTCGATGGGGCCGATGCTGTAGTCGGCACTGAACTTGGTGCCGCTCGGAAAGTCGGCCGACGACGACTCGGCCGCGGTCGCTGCATCGGGCTCGGCCGCCTGCGCGGACCCGGCGGCACCGATGACCGCGCCCGCCGCGGTGGTCCCCGAGTACCCCAGCAGCGAACGTCTCGAAATGCTGGACAAGTTGCCCCCTCTACGCGGCTCTGCCGGGTGTCTCCCGAAGCCGTGTTCGATCGTATGCACGGTTCTGGGGCCGGTGGGGCTGAACAGTTTCGTCCGCAAGTGGAGGCCGCAGGACGGGGCGACGCCGCTGTCAGCGCAGCTCGGCGGTCCCCTGGAACCTCGTGTACGACGCCACCGCGAGCGCCACCGCCAGCACGCCGAGCAGCCAGCCGCCGAGCACATCGGTCGACCAGTGCACGCCGAGCCAGATACGGGTGAGGCCGACACCGAGGACGGACACGACGGAGAGGGTGAGCGCGATACGCCACAGGACGCGTCCGGCGCCGTACAGATGCAGGAGCCACAGCATCAGCCCGCACACGACCGTGGCCGTCATGGCGTGGCCGGAGGGGTAGGCCGCGAAGTGGGCGGAGTCCACGGGGTCGGGCCAGACCGGGCGCTTCCGGTCGACGGCCGCCTTGAGCCCCTGCTGGAGGAGTGTGCCGAGCACACATGTGGCCGTCAGCCACAGTGCGAGCCACCATGCCGAGTGGTGCAGGACCAGCCAGAGCACGGCGACGGCGCACACGGCACGCATCGTCCAGGGGTCCCACACCCAGTCGGTGAGGATGCGGAACGTCTGTGTCGTGTCGGGGTCGTCGACCGCCCAGCGGTGGGTGGTGCGGGCGATGTCGCCGTCGAGGGCGATGAGCGGGTCCCAGGACATCGCGACCAGGACGAGCAACAGTACGGACGGAAGGGCGACAGCCGCCGCTACACGTACGGCGATCCCGGGACCAGGAGCGTGGGGCGGCGAGTCGACGGGTGGGGAGTGCATACCCCGATCCTCGCCGACCGGTGGGGTCGAAGGCGAACCCGGGGTCCCTGAGGCACCGCGAGACGGCTAACCGAGCGCCCGCAGACCCGGCACGAAGGTCACCAGGACCGGGATCACCGGCACCAGCGCGGCGGTCGCCGTGAGCCGCAGCCGACGGGCGGGCGGGAGGCGGTCCGGGGGAGTGAGCAGCCGGTGGACGCGCTGCGGAACATGGGCCTGCGGCGTGGGGCAGGGGCCGAACACGCCCCGGTCCTCGTTGAGTTCGACCAGCGCGAGGGCGGTCGTCAGCCGGCCGAAGCGGCGCGAGGCCATGTCGTCCGCGGCGAGTTCGACCAGCCGGTGCATCTCGTCGCGGAACGCCGCGAACACCGGGACCTGCGGAAAGCCGTTGGCCAGCGCGGCCGAGGAGTGCAGCAGCCAGTCGTGCCGGGCCTGCGCGTGGCCCTGCTCGTGGGCGAGCACCGCGTCCAATTGCCGTCCCTTGAGGCGGCGCAACGCGGCCGTGGTGATGACCAGTTGGGGCGCCGCCCCCGGCAGCCACCAGGCGTCGGGACGCTCGCCCTCAAGGACGACCAGTCGATCGCTGCCGGGCTCCTCGCCTGGCAACGCCGGGGCACGTACGAGGAGTTCGGCCCGCCGACGGCGGCGCCGGGTCCTGGCCCGGGTGATCTCGCGGGCCAGCATCGCGGCGCTCCAGACACCGCCGAGCGCGAGTGCCACCGCGGTCGTCGCGGCCCAGGGACCCCCGGCGAGCGCGTAGCTCTCCACGACCGCATGCGGGGCGGGGGCGAAGACATGACCGCGGACGGCCTGCCAGGCGCCCGCCGCACTGAGCGTCATCGACAGGGCGCAGCACAGCAGAATGGCCATCACCACGCACTGCCACACCCACAGGGCGACCACTGGTTCGCGGTCCTGCCAGTCCGTCCGGGCGAGCAGCCGCGGAGCGAGGACGGCGGCCAGGGCGCCGAGCAGCAGCAGTGCCGCGGGGACCATCATGGCTGCAGCCTATGAGCGGGGCACCGCCGACGGATACGGGCTGCCGAGGCAAGTGACGTACACCACGGTTTCGTAAAGCGGGCCCGGGGCCCGGGAGATGCCCGTTCGGAGCGCGAGATGCGCCGGTCCGGAACGTGAGAAGTGCCGGTTCAGAGTGTGAGAAGCATGGCCAGCATCCCGATGCCCATCGAGAGGCGGCACGCCCGCGCCAGCTCCAGCCGGTCGCCCCACCCGGCGGCATGGACACCCCCTCCGGATCCTGGTCCGGGCCAAGCCCCGGGTTCAGGTCCCGTGACGGCGACCGGCATCAGCCGTGTGCCGGTCCACAGCACATACGCGGTGAAGTAGGCGAGGAGCACCCCCGTCAGTGCGGGAACCCCGGCGTGAGCCCCGCTCGCCATCACCGCCGCCATGTAGGCCATCGCGAACGCGCCCACCAGATGGTGCAGATGGTGGGCGCTGCTCCGCGCCGCCCACAGGGCGCGCAGCGCGGCGGCCCCGAACACCGCCGCGTAGGCGACCCAGGCCCAGCGCGGAGGCGCGAGCGCCGCCGCGGGCACGGCCATCGCGGCCATCCCGAACCCCATCAGCGCCTCACCGCCCGCGGTGCGGCGCTGCTCCTCGACCCTGCTGCGCATCCGCAGCAGACAGTAGGCCCCGGTCGCCGCGCACAACGCGACGAGCAGCCAGCCGGGTGACGCAGGACCGTGCACCGCGCACCTCCCCGCTCGACGGTGTCGAACAGTCCGCTCGAAGAGATGCCCGGACAGGGCGGAGCGCAAGCGAGCGCAAGGGTGTACACGGGGGAGCGTGCGGGAGTGCGGTCATCCTTCAGTATCTTTCACGAGTAAAACACCTGCTAACCTTATTGCCATGAGCAGTGCCGCACTCAGCCCCACCCCCGCACGCCGACTGCCCCTCGCCGGAGTCCTGCGCGTCGGCCGCCCCTCCGACATCTGGTTCAAGCCCGCGCTGAGCGTGGTCGTCGCGGTCGGCGTGCCGAACCTGACGCTGCTGGCGCTCGGCCGGCTGGACCTCGCGATGTACACGATGGCCGGGTCGCTCTGCGCGCTCTACGCCCACAACCTGCCGTACGCGGCCCGCGCCCGGGCCCTCGCCTGGGTCGTGCTCGGCATGCTCGCCTCGGTAGCGGTCGCCCTGGTCACGGCGTCGCTCACGTCCTCCGCCGTGGTCCTCGTCGCCGTCGGCGCGCTGCTCGCCGCCGCCCAGAAGGCGCTGTGCGACGCGACCCGCATCGGCCCGCCCGGACCGGTGATCTTCGCCTTCATCAGCTCGGCCTCCCTCTTCGCCCCGCAGACGCTCGGCCAGGTCCCCGGCCATCTCGCCCTCGCCGCCGCGGCGGGCGCCTGGGCGTGGCTCGTCGGCATGGCCCCCGGCCTCGTACGACCGCACGGGCCGGAGCGCCGGGCCACCGCGCGAGCCCTGAACGCGGCAGCCGCGTACGCCGAGATGTTCGTCGAGACGTCCGCTTCCGCCGCCGAGTCCGCGGAGACGTCGGCCACAGCTTCCGCCGGACGCGACCGCGCCAGGGCGGCCGGGGCCGCCGCCGTGCACGCCGCCTGGCAGTCGCTGTTCGCCACCGGCGCCCGATCGGAGCCCCGGCGCGCCCTCGAACGGCTCGTAGTACGGGCCGAGATCGCGCTCGCCGCACCCGCCGACACGGACGCCGGGCGGCTGCGCTCCTGGGCGCGCGACCTGCGCGGAACGGGCCCCGTGCCGAGCGTGGAGTCGGCGTCGGCGGCCGACGAACTCCTCGGCGTGGACGCCGAACGGGCCGTAGGCAGGCGCCCGTTGGCCGACAGGCTCGGCCCGCTCCTGCCCCTCGCCATGCGCACCGCGCTCGGCTGTGCCCTCGCCGGTTATGTGTCGCTCGCGCTCGGCGTCGGCCGCCCGTACTGGGCCATCGTCACCGCCGCCTCGCTCTACCAAGCGAACATCACGCTGACCTGGAGCCGCGGAGTGCAGCGCGTCGTCGGCAACCTCGTCGGCGTCCTCCTCTTCGCGGCCGTCGCCCCGCTCGCCCACCTGGGCCCCGCCGCCCTCGTCCTGTGCTGCCTCGCCTTCAACTTCGGCGCGGAGGCCCTGATCAGCCGCAACTACTGGCTCGGCAGCATCTGCGTGACCCCGATGGCGCTGCTGATCACCGAGTTCACGGGCTTCCAGCGGCCCGGCGAGCTGATGACGGACCGGATCGTGGACACGGTCGTCGGCGCGCTGGTCGGCTTCGCCGCGGCGGTCGTGGTCACCAACCGGCGGGCCGGAGACCGCATCGAGAACGCCCTCGACACGGTGGAACGCGCCCGCGAGCACACCGCGCGACTGATCGCCGCCGAGCGACCCGGCCCCGGCGCCCTGGAGGCGGCCCGCCGCGGGCTGGCCTCGGCGCTCGTCGAACTGCGCGCCACGGCAGACGCGGCCGCGGGCGAGTGGTGGCAGCGCGCCGTGCCGACGGAGCGGGTGCTGCTGGCCGAGCGCACCGGACACCGTACGCTCGCGACTGCGGTACGACGGCAGGGACTGCACGTTCTGGAGGGAAAACGGGCATGACGGCAGCGAACGGGCGGACGGCGGGCGGAGGGGGCGCGGTCCATGGAGGGGCGGCCGGGAGGACGGCCGCGGGAGACACCCTCGCCGCGGTGGTACGGCAGTGGCAGACGGTCCACCCCGGCCTCGACACCGGCCCCATGGAGATCATCGGCCGTATCAACCGCTGTGCCGCGCTCCTCCAGCAGGCCGAGGACGCGCCCCTGCGGCACGCGGGCCTCACCCGGCCCGAGTTCGACCTCCTCGGCGCCCTGCGCCGCACCGGCCTCGAACTGACCCCCGGCGAGCTGGCCCGCGAGACCTTCTCCTCCGGCGCCGCCGTCACCAAGCGGCTCAAGCAGCTGACCGAGCGCGGCCTGGTCGAGCGCCGGGGCGACACCCGCGACCGACGCGTCGCCCATGTGCGCCTCACCGACGCCGGACGCGACCTCGTCGACTCCATCCTGCCCGAGCAGCTCTCGTACGAGACCGCGGTGCTGTCCGGGGTCGACGGCGCCGAGCAGCGGGAACTCGCCGCGCTGCTGGGCGAGTTGCTGGTCCAGCTGGAGGGCAGGCTGCGCACCCCGCGCGGCTGACGTCCCACCGCCGACGGCGTCGAGCCCCGATCGCTTCCGACTCCCGCCGGCGCCCTGTCCCTCGTCCGGCTCCCTAGCCCTCGTCGGCCGCCCGGTAGATGCCGAACACCGCGCCCTGCGGGTCCCGGAGCACCGCGATACGCGGGCCCTCGGGGACCGCCGTGGGCTCCATGAGGACACCGCCGCCCGCCTGCGTACTCGCCTCTGCGGTGGCCTCCAGGTCCTCGACGGCGAAGTACGGCAGCCAGTGCGAGGGCACCTCGTGGGGGAACTTGTCGCCCATCTCCACCATGCCGCCGAAGTCGGCGCCGTCGATGCCCCACTGCGTGTAGTGCTCCGAGGCGTTGACGGTCCAGCCGAACACCGTTGTGTAGAAGGCCGTGACCAGGCCGGGGGTACGCGTCATCAGCTCGACCCAGCCGAGTGCGCCGGGGGCGTTGAACAGCCCGGCACCGGCGAAGGAGCGCGCCTGCCAGAGCTGGAACACCGCGCCGCCCGGGTCGGCCACCACCGCGAAACGGCCCAGGTCGAAGACGTCCATCGGCTCCAGGACGACCGAGCCGCCCGCGTCCTGTACCGCCCGCACGGTGGTGTCCACGTCGGGCACCGCGAACGACACGTTCCAGGCGACCGGCTGCGACTCCTGGAACAGCGGGGTCAGGGCGGCCACCGCCGCGTCGCCGAGGTGCGCGAGCGTGTAGCCGCCCGCCTCCGCGCGCGGATCCGTCTCCGGACGCCAGCCGAAGACATCGGCGTAGAACCGCTTGGCCGCCTCCAGGTCACTGGTCCCCAGCTCGGTCCAGCAGGGCCCGCCGGGCACCGGCTTGTCCAGTTTCATGGCCGACCTTCTTTCCGGCTTTCCGACTTTGAGCACGTCAGGAGCGCGACGAGCTCCTCCTGGCACGCTAGTCCCGGCCACCCGCCCCGGCGAGCCGACGGAAAACCACATGGCGGGACCCCTCGGTGAGGCGTACTCTCGCCCGCGTACCGCACCTCATGGCGGCCTCCTCATGTACCCGACCCGGAGGTCTCCGCATGCCCGCGCTCACGGTGCGTCCCTTCCACCGCGACGACCGCGACCAGCTCACCGAACTCGTCAACGCGCATGTCGCCGCTGTCGTCCCCGGTGTCTCCGTCTCCGTGAACACCGTGCTCAGCGGTATGACACGGCAGCCGGACGAGTTCATCACCGACCCGTGGGTGGCCGAGCGGATCACGCTCGTCGCCGAGCAGCGCCGGTACGTGGTGGCCGGCGCGCATCTCCTGCGCTACCGAGCCGACACCGAGGTCGGTGAGAGCTTCCGGGACGCCGGCGCGATCGACTGGTTCGTCTGCCATCCGCCCGCCTCGTTCTGGCCGGACTCCGACCAGGCATCCGATCTGCTGATGGCTGCCTGTCTGGCCCAGCTGGCCCGCTGGAACGTACGCCTCCGCTACGCCGACGGATCCCTGCCCGCGCCCGTCGTCTACGGACTGCCACGGCCCTGGCCGCACATCCGTGCCGCCTACGAACGGGCCGGGTTCCGGCACACGGGCGACACCGAGGTCATCCTGATCGCCGACGTGGCGGATCTGCCGTCGTTCACACCTCTGCCGGGAGTCTCCGTCGACCGCACGCTCGGCGAGTGCGGCACCCGTTTCACGGCTCACGCCGACGGGCGCGTACTCGGCTTCATCGAGATCGACACCGCCCTGGACCGCCCCGAACGTCACGCACGCAGCGGCGGACTCGCCGACATCGGCAACCTCCACATCGAGCACCCGGTGGACGGCCTGGAGAACTGGCTCCTCGCCCAGGCCGCCCACTGGCTGCGGCTCTCGGGCGTACGGAGGCTCTTCGCGTACGAGGCCACCGGCGCCGTGGAAGCGATCAGCCGGCTGACGGGCGCCGGGTTCCACGAGCTGACGCGCACGGATCGCGGGTGGGAGCACCTTCCGTAGGACACCTCCAGGGCACCCTCACACGCCACCGCGCCGCCCGGCCGGCACCGGCGCGGTGCTCGACCGCACGACGAGTTCGGTGGCCAACTCCACCCGGGGCGAGTCGAGTTCCTCGCCCCGGGTGAGCTTCAGGACCGTACGGACCGCGAGTTTGCCCATCTCGGCGAGGGGCTGGCGGACCGTGGTGAGCGGCGGAGCCGACCAGCGGACTTCCGGAAGGTCGTCGAAACCGACCACGCTCATGTCCTCCGGGACGCGAAGGCCCCGTCGGCGCAGTGCCTCGACCGCGCCCATCGCCATCTGGTCGCTCGCCGCGAAGAGCGCCGTGGGCGGTTCGGCGAGGTCGAGGAGGGCGTTGCAGCCCGTGAAGCCGGACTCCTGGTAGAAGTCGCCGGGCACGATCAGCGACGCGTCGACGGCGATCCCGGCACGGTCCAGGGCCGCGCGGTAGCCGTCGAGACGGGCCCGCGAGCAGAGCAGCCGGGGCGGACCCGCGACGAACCCGATCCTGCGATGGCCGAGCCGCAGCAGGTGCTCGGTGGCGGCCATCCCGCCCGCCCAGTTCGTCGCCCCGACCGTCGGCACGTCCAGCGCGGGGGAGCCCGCCGGGTCGATCACCACGAGGGGCACGCCGAGGCGGCGCAGTTCCTCGTGCAGCACCGGTTCCAGGACGGAGGTGACCAGGACGACGCCGTCCGAGGCACGCGCCCGCAGGTTCGTCATCCACTGGCGCGCGTCGCCCGAGCGGTTGTGGATCGCCGAGACGACCGTGCCGATGCCCGCCGCGTGCGCCACCTCCTCCACACCGCGGATGATCTCCACGGCCCAGGGGCTGTCGAGGTCGTTGAAGACCAGGTCGAGCAGCGCGGCGCGGGTGCGGGAAGTGGCGGCCGGCCGTCTGCGGTAGCCGTGCCGGTGCAGCAGGTCCTCCACCCGGGCCCGGGTCCCGGGCGCCACGTCCGACCGGCCGTTGACCACCCGCGACACGGTCGGTACGGAGACACCGGCCTCCCGGGCGATCTCCGTGATGGTGACCTTGCCCCGACGCTTCCGCATCGCCTTCTCCCCGGCGTGCCCCTCGGTCAACTGCCCCACCTCCGTTGACGGTTACCACGCACGCCTCTACCGTTCCGGACGCACTCTCGAAACTTTGCAGAAGTCTTCCGGAAATTCCGGGATCGACGTGAAGCCATCATGAGAGGGACGTCCATGAAGCTCCAGAGCTTACGCAGAGCCGCGTCGGTGACCCTGGCCGCGGCGTCGCTCGTGATCGGGGGAGCCGTCTCCGGTCACACGGCCGACGGGTCGGGGCGCACCGAGGGTTCAGGACAGACCGACGGCTCGGGCCGACAGGCCGCCGCCGCGCCCGTGTTGCGGGACCTCGCCGCCGCCAAGGGCATCTACTACGGGACGGCCGTCACGGCCTCCAAGCTGACCGGCACGTACGGCACGATCGTCGGCGAGCAGTTCGACTCGATCACGCCGGGCAACGAGATGAAGTGGGGTTCGGTCGAACCGACCCGCGGCAGCTTCAACTGGTCCGGCGCCGACGCCGTCGTGAACTACGCCGAGGCGCACGCCCAGAAGGTCCGCGGACACACCCTGGTCTGGCACAGCCAACTGCCGAACTGGGTCAGCAACGGCAGCTGGACCGCCGACACCCTGCGCACCGTCATGACCGACCACATCGCCACCGAGGCGGGCCGCTACAAGGACCGCATCGACCACTGGGACGTGGTCAACGAGCCGTTCAACGAGGACGGCACCCGCCGCCAGTCGGTCTTCCAGGCGGCGATCGGCGACTCGTACATCGCCGACGCGCTGCGGGCGGCCCGCGCCGCCGACCCGGCCGCGAAGCTGTACGTCAACGACTACAACGTCGAGGGCGTCAACGCGAAGAGCACCGCTCTCTACAACCTGGTCAAGTCCCTCAGGGAGCAGGGCGTTCCGATCGACGGCGTCGGACTGCAGGCCCATCTGATCCTCGGCCAGGTGCCGTCGACACTGCAGGCCAACATCCAGCGCTTCGCCGACCTCGGCGTGGACGTAGCGATCACCGAGCTCGACATCCGCACGACGGTCCCGCCGACCAGTGCCCAACTCGCCCAGCAGAAGGCCGAGTACAAGGCCGTCACCGCCGCCTGCGTCGCCGTGGCGCGCTGCGAGGGCGTCACCGTCTGGGGCTTCACCGACTCCGACTCCTGGATCCCCGACGTGTTCCCCGGCTACGGCGCGGCGACCCCGTACGACGAGAACTTCCAGCCGAAGCCCGCCTTTTACGGCATCGCCGAGGCGCTGGGCTGGACCGACGGCGGCACGAATCCGCCGGCGGGCGCCTGCGCGGTCACGTACGCCGTGCAGAGCCAGTGGAACACCGGCTTCACCGCGCAGGTGACCGTCAGGAACACGAGCACCGCTGCCGTCAACGGCTGGACACTGGCGTGGAGTTGGCCCGCCGGGCAGAGCGTGACGCAGGCCTGGAACGCCACCGTCACCCAGTCGGGCTCCGCGGTCTCCGCGGCCAACGCCACGTACAACGCGGCGATCGCGCCCGGTGCGTCGGTCACCTTCGGCTTCAACGGCTCCTGGTCCGGCGGCAATACCGCACCCACCGCCTTCACCCTCAACGGAACGGCCTGCACGGTGTCCTAGGAGGCGGGGGGACGCGGGTTGTCGAGTCCCTGCGTACCGGGTGCCGGCGGGACCTGCCCGTCGGCACCCGTCGTCAGGTGAACTGCCCTGATCTGGTGGGGAGTTGAGCGGACGACGCGGTGGCGGACACCGTGGCGTTCACGTCCACTCCTCCGACCGGGCGGAGTGCCCGCGGCGGTACGGCATCCTGGTCGCGGAGGCTGGGGGCCGTACCGTCCCACCAGTCGGCGTTGCCGTCCTCGATACAGCGCAGAAGGACCCCTTCGCGCAGCGCCCAGGGGCAGAGGATCATCTCGTCGACGCCCATCAGCTTCATCGTGGTGTGCGCGACGATCGCCCCGGCCAGGGACTGACCGGCGCGCGCGGGGGAGATGCCCGGCAGGAGTGCACGATCGGCGGCGGGCAGCACCGACAGCCGCTCGACGGCCACGCGGAGGTCGGTCCGGGTGATGCCGCGCGGGGTGAAGGGCCCCGACCGCCCCGGGGCCGCGCCGCACAGCCGGCCCAGCTGCTGGAGCGTGCGCGAGGTGGCGACCGTCGTACGGGGCGCCTCCCAGCGGATACGGGCCGCGACGTCACGCAGCTGGTGGCGTACGTGCCGGCGCAGCAGCTTGCCCCGGCGGAGCGACGGCGGGTCCTGGCCGCGGAAGAACTCACGGGTCAGCCGGCCGGCCCCCAGCGGCAGCGAGATCGCGAAGTCCGGCAGCTTGCTCCGGCCGAACGCCACCTCCAGCGTGCCGCCCCCGATGTCCAGCATGGCCAGCGGCCCCGCGCGCCAGCCCATCCAGCGCCGCGCCGCCAGGAAGGTCAGCTCCGCCTCGACCTCGCCGGGCAGCACATGCAGCGGCACTCCCGCCTCCGCGGTGACCCGATCCAGGATCTCGGGGCGGTTCGGGGCGTCCCGCACGATCGCCGTGGCGAAGGCGAAAGGCTGGGTCACCCCCCACCGCCTGCCTTCCACCCGGGCCTCCGCCACCGCCTCCACCAGCCGGTTCACCTGGTCCTTCGGCAGATGACCACCCCGCTCGACATGGTCGGAGAGCCTCAGCCGACGCTTGGCCGTGTGCACGGGGAGCGGAACGGCTCCGTCCGTCTCGGCGATGACGAGTCTTACCGTGTTCGAGCCGACGTCCAGTACACCCATACGCATCCCCTCCCCGTACCCCTGGCGCCCCTTGGCACACCGCCGCGGGAACCCCGGTGAGGCTCTGTTTGGGATGTTATGGGTGGGTACTATGCCTTTATGGACACCTTCGGTAGGGAGATAGCCATTCCTCACGAAGTCGTGGCCGGTTCGGCACCCTTCGTGGTCGGGCTTCTGATCACGGCGATGCTGGTCGTCGCGGTGTGGTGGGGGATGCGGGTGCGTGCCCGTGAACCCGGTCCGCCGCGCCCCGAGGATCATCCCCATCTGCCCGCGGGCGGGGCGGTCCACGAGGTCAGCGAGATGCGCGAGCCCGACGAGATGCCGCACAACGGCACGGTCCTCACCCCGCACGAGCTGCACGGCAACGTCTCCTCGCGCCGCGCCAAGGACCAGACACGACCGATCTGGGGCCGCAACAGCAGCGGCGGCTTCGGCAGCGGCGGGCTCGGCCACCACTGAGGGGGCCCGGGCACCGCTCAGTGGTTCGGGCATTGGGGCGTACGGGCCCTGAGGCGGCCGGGTTCCGTTCCGGCGCCCTTACGCCCGCCCCGGCAGCTCGCACACGACGATCCCCTTCTCCAGCAGGCTGCCCAGGATCAGCATGCCGTCGTGCTCGTACACGCCGGTCACCATCCGGTAGCCCGCCCGGCGGCGCCTGAGGTCGTGGCGGACCCGGCCGCCCGGGCCGATGCCCAGCACGCGGGTGGCCGGGCGAGGGCGGATCGGCAGGGGCCGAACCGCTCGCCACGCCGCTCGTCGTACGCCCCCGGGCGCCCGGCGCAGCCAGTCGAGGGGCCGCGGGCGCGGGCCCGCCAGCGCGATCCACACGGTGCCGTCCATGCCGCGGGAGAGGCTGCCCGGGAAACCGGGGAGGTTCTCGACCAGGGTGTCGCGCTGTCCGGCCCGCGGCCCGGACAGCCACAGCCTGGTGAGGCGGTACGCGCCGGTCTCGGCCACGGCGACCCAGGACTCGTCCTCGGCCAGCACGACTCCGTTCGCGAAGTCGAGACCGTCCAGCAGGACCTCGGGCTCGCCACCACCGGGCGGGAGCCGCAGCAGCCGTCCCGTCGCCGTCCGCTCCATCAGCTCGCCGAGCCACTCCTGAAGCCCGAAACGCCTGCTGGAGGCCGTGAAGTACACCGTGCCGTCCGCCCCCGCGGCCACGCTGCTGCAGAACCTCAACGGCTCACCCGCCACACGGTCGGCCAGAACCTCGACGCTCCCTCCGGACCCGGACCCGGACCCGGACCCGGACCCGGACCCGGACCCGGACCCGGTGTCGGCCTCCGGCGTGACCCGCAGCAGCCCGCGCTCCGCGTCGCACACCAACAGCCGCCCGTCCGGCAGGACTTCGAGCCCCAGCGGACGCCCTCCGGTCCGCGCGATCTCCTCCACATGGACGGGACCGCGCGGCGGAACGCGGAGGATGCGGCCGTCGGCCACGCCCGTGATCACGCGGCCTTCACGGTCGACGACGACATCCTCGGGACCCGTGCCACCGAGGGGGATCGGACGAAGGGGCGGCAGGACGCCGGGCCCCGCGGTGCGGGCTGTCACGGAGAGTCGCGGTGTCATGAGGAGCGTTCTGCCCGGATAAGGCGCCAAAACTCCTCGGCGCGTCCATGCGCCCTCGTCGACACGCCCTTGTCCATGGGCTCCGAGGACCCCCAGGACCACGGGATCACGCGCTCGCCGCCGCTCCCGCCGGCGCCCGGTCCGGTCGGGGGCAGCACGGCCGATCTGCAGTCAGCGGCTCCGCAAAGCCTTGATCAGCTCGTCCTTCGACATCGACGAGCGGCCCTCGACGCCGACCTTCTTCGCCTGCTCGTACAGATCCTGCTTCGACCGGTCCTCGTACGAACCGCTCCTGCCGCCCTTGCGCGAGGAGGACTTCGGACTGTTGGCGATCCGGGCCGCCTTCTCCTTGCCCGCGCCCTCGCGGCGCAGCGCCTGGTAGGTGCTCTCGTCCTTGATCTGCGGCCTGGGCATGGGTTCCTTCCCTCTCCACGTCCGGGGACTGGACCATCGCGGGCGGCCACTCCTGGCGCCGCCCTGCGGGCACGTTTCGGGTACCCCCGACCGGCCACTCGGAACACATGACGCACATCGGATACACGATGATGACCGAGCAGGCGGGCCCCCGTGACCTGGTACAACACGTGGTGGCCGCCGAACGGGCCGGATTCGACTTCTCCGTCACGTCCGACCACTACTTCCCCTGGCTGGAGGAGCAGGGGCACGCCCCGTACGCGTGGAGCGTCCTCGGCGCCGCGGCGCAGGCCACCTCCACGATCCCCCTCATGACGTACGTGACCTGTCCGACGACCCGCTACCACCCGGCGGTCGTCGCCCAGAAGGCCGCCACCACGCAACTGCTCGCCGAGGGCCGCTTCCGGCTCGGACTCGGGTCCGGCGAGAACCTCAACGAACACGTGGTGGGCGGCGGCTGGCCCGCCGCGCACATACGCCTGGAGATGCTGGAAGAGGCCGTGGAGATCATCCGCGCGCTCTTCGACGGCAAGAACGTCAACCACCAGGGCCCGCACTTCGACGTGGAGAACGCCCGGCTCTTCGACCTGCCGGACGAGCCGACCCCGATCGGAATCGCCGTCTCCGGCGAGCGTTCCTGCGCCCTCGCGGGCCGGCTGGCCGACCTGGTGATCGCCACCGAGCCGAAGGCCGAACTGGTCGACTCCTTCGAACGGCACGGCGGCAGCGGCAAGCCCAAGGTGGGCCAACTGCCCGTCTGCTACGACCCCGACAAGGACGCGGCGCTCCGGCGGGCCCACGAACAGTTCCGCTGGTCGCTCGGCGGCTGGCCGGTCAACTCCGAACTGCCCGGCCCGACGGGCTTCGACACGGCCACCCGGCACATCCGGCCCGAGGACGTCGCGGAGTCGATCCCGTGCGGCGACGACGTCGACACCTTCGTCGAGGCCGTACGCCCCTACGTCACCGCCGGTTTCACCGAGATCGCCCTGGTCCAGGTCGGCGGCGACCACCAACTCCCCTTCCTGGACTGGGCCGAGAAGAAACTACTCCCCGCGCTGAAGGAGCTGTGAAGGACCGCCGAGGGGTCTCTCAAGCTCCCGAAGGGACCTCCGGACGGCCGACCGAAGGGAAGATCATGGCCATCGCCGCATACCGCCTCGTAGCCCTGGACTGCCCGGACCCACCCGTCCTCGCGGAGTTCTACGCGGGCGTGCTCGGCGGTGAGGTCAAGCAGTACGACGACGACTGGTACGACCTGTACGTGCCCGGCGGCCACCGCATCTCCTTCCAGCGGGTCCCGGACCACCGCCCGCCCAACTGGCCGCGCGCCGACGAGAACTCCCAGCAACTGCACCTGGACTTCACCGTGCAGGACATCGAAGCGGCGGAGCCGCGGCTGCTGGCCCTCGGCGCCACCCCGCTCGACCTGGACGACAAGGGCGGCACCCGCGGATGGCGCGTGTACGCGGACCCGGCCGGCCACCCGTTCTGCCTGTGCTGGGACTGAGCCACGGCTGAGAACTCCGCTCAGGGCCGGTACCGCAGCGGATGGTCCGCCGGTACCTCCACCACCACGATCTCGGTTCCGTCCGGATCCGCGAGCCACATCTCGATCAGCCCCCACGGCTCCTTCACCGGCGGCCGGCGCACCTCGACTCCCGCGGCCACGAGCTCCTCGTACGCCGCTGCGACGTCCGCGACCTGGAGCCACAACTTGACGGCGGGGGAGGGGGGTTCCTCGGAGCGGCCCGCGACCTCCAGGAAGCCGCCGCCGAGGAAGTAGACCGTGCCGCGCTCGGGACCGGTACCGAACTCGCGGTAGACGGGCAGCCCCAGCTTCTCGCCGTAGAAGGCGCGGGAGCGCTCGGGGTCGGTGGGGCGGAGCAAGGTCCGGCTGCTCAGTACATGCACCATGCGCCCGGAGCCTAGTAGGAGGGTTACGCTCAGCGGTGCCCGAGCCGCGCCCGAGATCGGAGAACCGCTCCATGGACACCGCCGCCACCGGACTGACGTTCCGCGACGCCACCGACGCCGACGTCGACGCCCTCGTCGTGCTGATCGAGTCGGCCTACCGAGGAGACTCCAGCCGCACCGGGTGGACCACCGAGGCGGACATCCTGGAGGGCCAGCGGACCGACCCGGAAGGCGTGCGCGCGGTCATCAAGTCCCCGGACAGCCGTCTGCTCACCGTCGAGCGCGAGGGCGCGGTGGTCGCCTGCTGCCAGCTCGAACACCGCGGTGACCACGCCTACTTCGGCATGTTCGCGGTGAGTCCCACGCTTCAGGGAGCCGGCCTCGGCAAGGTGATCATGGCCGAGGCGGAGCGGTTCGCCCGCGAGACCTGGGGCGTCAAGGAGATGCACATGACCGTGATCTCCGTACGCGACGACCTCATCGCCTGGTACGAGCGGCGCGGCTACCGCCGTACGGGAGAGATGACTCCCTTCCCGTACGGCGACGAGCGGTTCGGCATCCCGCAGCGCGACGACCTGCGCTTCGAGCTCCTGGTGAAGCCGATTGCATGATCAGGCTGCTGATCAGGCCGCTCGCATAATCGTTCCGCCGCGCGGTCCGGCCGTCACGCCGTGAAGCGGCCGGTGCGCTTGATCTCCGGATAGTCGGTGGTCGCGCCGTCCAGCTCCAGGGCGCGTACGAGGCGCAGATGGTCCTGGGTGTTCACGACCCAGCCGATGATCCGCAGGTCCGCCTTGCGAGCGCGCTCGACGACCTCCAGGGTCAGACGGCGGATGTTCAGGACGAGACTCGTGGCGCCGACCGCGGTCGCCCGCTCGACGACATCGATGCCATAGCGGCTGGCGACCAGCGCCGTGCGGACGCCGGGGACGAGCCGCGCGATCTCGGCGATGGCCTCGTCGTGGAACGACAGGACCTCGACCCTGCCGACCAGATCGCGCCGGTTCATGACCTCCGCCAGCGCCCGGGCCGCGGCCACGTCCTTGATCTCGGCCTGCAGCGGGGCCGTGACAGCGTCCAGGACCTCCTCGAAGACCGGGATGCGCTCACCGCGGCCCGCGTCGAGCACCCGCAGCTCGGCGAGGGTCTTCTCGGCGATCGACCCCGAACCGTCGGTCGTACGGTCCACGTCGGCGTCGTGCATGACGACGAGCGCGCCGTCCTTGCTCAGATGCAGATCGAGTTCGATCAGGTCCAGGCCGGCCTGCTGGGCGGCGATGAAGGAGCGGAGGGTGTTCTCGGGTTCGACACCCATGATTCCGCGGTGCCCGATGGTGAGAAACTTCAAGGCTGACTCCGCTTCCGTCGACGGCGGCTCGGCTGCCGCGTGCTGCGGTCCCGTGCCCACGCGGCAAGGCCGCAGCCTAATGGCCCTGCCCGGCGTTGAACCCGCTCCGGCAGCGGGGAATGAGGCCTTCCAGCGGCGAGAACAGGCCGTGCGGGGCCTCTCCGGCCTCACTCCTGCGTGGGCGAGTCCCGGGCGGGTTGACCGAACTCCGGCGGCTACCCAGCAATCGGCGGAAGTAATCGTCCCCGTGGCGTCCGGCAGGAAAAAGAGCGGTGAAGATGGGGGGAGGCAGGATAATCTCCCGAGTCTCCACTTGTGGCGGAGAACCCTCCACGCATACGGTGTCCATACGCGAGGTTCTCCCGTGAAGGATGGGTCATGACGGAAATTCTTGTGCAGGTGGGTGCGGAGGAGCAGGCTCCTCCCCGGGACAGGGTGGTGGAGCACCCGGCCTGGCCCGTGCTCAAGGATGCCGTGGAGCGGATCCGGCCATGGCAGTCCAAGGACGGTTCGGTCGACTTCGACGCCGAGGGCGCCCCGGACCAGGCCGACGCCGGTCTCGCCGTGCGCCGTGTCATCGACGCGGTCGAGGAGCTCTCCCCGCTCCTTCCGCACGACGCCGCCTACCACGAGGCGCTGGTCAGGGACCTGCACCGCTGGGCCGAGGGCGGCTTCCAGGTCCCGGACTTCCTCGACTCCCTGCTGGCCTTCCAGCCCGCCGCGCACCGCGAGGACGGGCTCCAGCACCTGGTCGTCTTCCCGATGTACACGCAGAACGGCAATCCGGACCGCAACTTCGAAGCGGTCGTCCTGCGCATGGTCTGGCCGGACTGGCTGGCCGATCTTGAGCGCACCCGCTACGACAACCCGCTGTTCTGCGGTATCACCTTCGAGGACTTCACGGCCGGATACGACACCAACTCGGCCGTCCTCTTCCCGGAGACCATCGCCGTGCGCGAGGCCCCCGAGCGGTTCAGCTGGGGCGGCATCTTCTGCGACCGCGAGGCCGCCCGCTTCCGCAAGGTCACCGAGGCCGCCGTCGACACGCTCGGCCTCGAACTGCCCGACGACATCCGCGAGATGGTCGGCGACCAGGCGCGCTGCGAGCAGGCGTTCGTCCTGTGGGACATGGTCCACGACCGCACCCACAGCCACGGCGACCTGCCCTTCGACCCCTTCATGATCAAGCAGCGCCAGCCGTTCTGGATGTACGGCCTGGAGGAGCTGCGCTGCGACCTCACCGCCTTCAAGGAGGCCGTGAAGCTGGAGGCCGACGGCTTCCCGCAGGGCCGTGACGTGCAGTACGCGGTGCTGTTCGACCGCATGTTCCGCTTCCCGGTGACCGGCGACCGTGTCCGCAACTACGACGGGCTCGGCGGTCAGCTGCTCTTCGCCTACCTGCACAAGCACGACGTCGTCCGCTGGACCGACAACAAGCTGCACATCGACTGGCAGCGCGCCCCGCAGGTCACCAACCAGCTGTGCGCCGAGATCGAGAAGCTGTACCGCGACGGCATCGACCGCCCGAAGCTGGTCCACTGGTTCGCCGCGTACGACATGGTCTCCCAGTACCTCGCCCCGCACCCGGGATCCCGCTGGGCCAAGGGTCCGGACGCCCTCGATCTGAACCAGCCGCCGCGAAAGCTCGTGGACGACGTGCTTCCGGACGAGTTTCCCCTGAGCATGTTCTATGAGGCCCTCTCCAAGAAGCTGAAGAACGTGATCGCCTCCACGAAGGGCATCACGGCGGAGAGTGCCGAGCGGGTGGCCGCGTGAGCGACCGCGCCAATATCACTGCTCAGGAGGCGAAGATCATGGGGAATGGGGCTCTCAGCGGTGCGGTGATCGCGGTGGCCGGCGCGGGCGGACCCGCCGGAAGGGCGGCGCTCCTGCGGCTCGCCGAGGCGGGAGCGACCGTCGTCGGCTCGGACAACGATCCCGAGCGGCTCGCGGAGGCGGTGGACGCGGCCCGCTACGCGCACGGCGGCTCCACGGTCGTCGGCGACACGGTCGACCTGCTCGACCTGCAGTCCAGCCACGACTGGGCCGCCCGCATCGAGAAGGACTTCGGGCGGGTCGACGGCCTGGTCCACCTCGTGGGCGGCTGGCGCGGAAGCGAGACCTTCACCAGGACCAGCCTCGACGACTGGGACTTCCTGGAGATGCTGCTGATCCGGACCGTGCAGCACACCTCCCTCGCCTTCCACGAGGCACTGCAGCGCAGCGACCGCGGCCGGTACGTCCTGATCAGCGCGGCGGGCGCCAGCAAGCCCACCGCGGGCAACGCCGCCTACTCCGCCGCCAAGGCCGCGGCCGAGGCATGGACGCTCGCCATGGGCGACTACTTCCGCAAGGCCGGAGTCTCCGAGGGCGCGGACGGGGCGACGTCCGCGGCTGCCATCCTGGTCGTCAAGGCGCTGGTGCACGACGCGATGCGCGCCGAGCGCCCGAACGCGAAGTTCGCGGGCTTCACGGACGTCAAGGAGCTGGCCGAGGCCATCACCGGCGTCTGGGAGCGGCCCGCCTCCGAAGTGAACGGAAAGCGTCTGTGGCTGACCGAGAAGCGGTGAACCCTCCGAAGACCGACGCCCGGCGGCGTCATGACCCGGAGATCCGCGGATTCGCCAGTGACAACTACGCGGGGGCCCACCCCGAGGTGCTCGCCGCCCTGGCCCTGGCCAACGGCGGGCACCAGATCGCATACGGCGAGGACGACTACACCGATCACCTCCAGCAGGTGATCCGGGGCCACTTCGGCGCGAGTGCCGAGGCGTTCCCCGTCTTCAACGGCACCGGCGCGAACGTCGTGGCACTCCAGGCGCTCACGGACCGCTGGGGCGCGGTGATCTGCGCGGAGAGCGCGCACATCAACGTCGACGAGGGCGGCGCGCCCGAGCGCATGGGCGGGCTCAAGCTGCTCACGGTGCCCACGCCCGACGGCAAGCTCACCCCCGAGCTGATCGACCGGCAGGCGTACGGCTGGGACGACGAGCACCGGGCGATGCCACAGGTCGTGTCGATCACCCAGAACACCGAACTGGGCACGGTCTACACGCCCGACGAGGTCCGCGCGATCTGCGAGCACGCCCACGCGCACGGCATGAAGGTGCACCTCGACGGCGCCCGGATAGCCAACGCGGCCGCCTCCCTGGACGTCCCGATGCGGGCGTTCACCAACGCGGTCGGCGTGGACGTCCTCTCCTTCGGCGGCACGAAGAACGGCGCGCTGTTCGGCGAGGCCGTCGTCGTCCTCAACCGGGACGCCGTCAGCCACATGAAGCACCTGCGCAAGCTGTCGATGCAGCTCGCCTCAAAGATGCGCTTCGTCTCGGTGCAGTTGGAGGCGCTGCTCGCCAAGGACCTGTGGCTGCGCAACGCCCGCCACGCGAACGAGATGGCCCAGCGCCTCGCCGAGGGCGTGCGCGCGGTGCACGGCGTCGAGATCCTCCATCCCGTGCAGGCCAACGCCGTCTTCGCCCGGCTGCCCCACGACGTGAGCGAGCGCCTGCAGAAGCGCTACCGCTTCTACTTCTGGGACGAAGCCGCGGGTGACGTCCGCTGGATGTGCGCCTTCGACACGACCGAGGACGACGTCGACGGCTTCGTGGCGGCGCTCAAGGAGGAAATGGCCCGCTAGCGACACGCCATATCAGCATGCATAGATATGCGGTCACCCGAAAAGTCATTGACTATCGGGTGATCGCATTCCTATGCTCTGCGGGCATGGAGCTGATCCAGAACACCCCCGACCTGTCCGCATACTTGGCCGCTGACGAGGTGATCGACCACCATCATCCGCTCGTGCGCGAGACGGCCGCACGTCTCGCCGAGGGGGTGGTGGACTCGTATGGCTATGCACGCGCCGCGTACGAGTTCGTGCGCGATACCGTCCCGCACTCTCAGGACGCGGGCGACCCTCGCGTCACCTGGCGCGCCTCCGACGTCCTGGAGCTGCGCACCGGCATCTGCCACGCCAAGGCGCACGCGCTCGCCGCGCTGCTGCGCGCCGAGGACATCCCCACCGCCTTCTGCTACCAGTCGCTTCTCCATGACGACGACGGCGACGATGGCGGCGGAAGCGGGCATGTCGTGCACGGCCTGGTAGCCGTGCGGTTCAACGGGGCCTGGCACCGGCAGGACTGCCGTGGCAACAAGCCGGGTGTGGACGCCCGATTCTCGCTCGACGGCGAACGGCTGGCCTTCCCTGTCGATCCACAGTCCAATGAGGTGGACTACCCGGTCCTGTACGCTGAACCGAATCCGGCCGTTCTGAGCGCACTCAAGGCAGCCCCCGACCGGCCGCACCTGTGGAAGACCCTCCCCACCGCACTCTGAGGCAAGGCAGACAAGGCAGAAGATGACCCTCTCGCTCACCGTGTCCGACGAGGTGCGAGCCCTCGCGCCCGGTTTCACACACCTCACCGTCGAGGCGTACGGACTCGTCAACGGGCCCAGTACGGACGGCACCTCGGAACTCCTCGACGACGCTGCCCGCCGGCTCGCCGCACGCCTCGACGGGCGCGCCCCGCACGAGGACCCGCACATGGCCGCGTGGCGAGAGGTCTACACGGCGTTCGGCTCCAAGCCCTCGCGTACGCGCAACTCGGCGGAGGCGCTGGCGAAGAGGGCCCTTTCGGACGCCGGGCTGCCCCGGATCAACGTGCTGGTCGACCTCTACAACGCGATCAGCGTCGCCCATCTGATCCCGGTCGGCGGGGAGGACCTCGACCACATCCAGGGCGGGATGCGTCTCGTGCGCGCCACGGGCGACGAGGACTTCGTGACCGTCGCGGCGGGGGAGGAGACCGTCGAACGCCCCGACGCCGGCGAGGTGGTGTGGTGCGACGAGAAGGGCGTGACCTGCCGCCGCTGGAACTGGCGCCAGGGCCCGCGCACCCGCCTCACCGAGGAGTCGACCTCGGCGGTCTTCCTCCTGGAGAGCCTCGCACCGATGCCGGTGGCCGACGTCGAGACCGCGGGAGCCGAACTCGTCGAACTGCTGGAGAAGTTCAGCCCGGGGGCGCGGATCACCGTCCACGCGCCTCGGTAGCGGCCCGGTACGGGTGGTCGCTCAGCGGGCCTCGGCGGCCTTGACCTCTTCGGGGGTCGGGGCCGTGCCGCCGAGGTGGGCCGGCATCCACCAGGTGTCGTTCGGGCCCTTGGGGCGTACGGGATAGGCGCGCTGGGCGGCTTCCAGGAGCTCCTGCACACGCTCGCGCAACTGGCGGGTGATCGCGCCCGCGTACTTGTCGCGCGAGGCCTCTATGGCCTCGCCGACGCGGATGGTGATCGGGATGTGGCTGCGCTTGAAGTGGCGCGGGTGGCCCTTGGTCCACAGCCGCTGCGTGCCCCACACCGCCATCGGGATCAACGGGACGCCGGCCTCCTGGGCCATGCGCGCGGCACCCGACTTGAAGCTCTTCAGCGTGAACGACTGGGAGATCGTGGCCTCGGGGAAGACGCCGACGATCTCACCGGAGCGCAGCGAGTCCAGCGCGTGGGCGTACGCCACCTCGCCGTTCTTGCGGTCCACCGGGATGTGCTTCATGTTGCGCATCAGCGGACCGGAGATCTTGTGCCGGAACACCGACTCCTTCGCCATGAAGCGGACCAGGCGCTTCTGCGGAAGGGCGGCCAGACCGTCGAAGATGAAGTCGAGATAGCTGATGTGGTTGCTCACCAGCACCGCACCGCCGGAGCGCGGGATGTTCTCCGTTCCCTTGAGGTCGATCTTCAGGTCCCAGGCCTTGAACAACGTCTGGGCGAGACCGATGGCGGGACGGTAGGCAAGCTCAGCCATGGACGGAGTGGACCCTTCTCTCTGGTCTGCCTGGGAAGGGGGGCTCCCGGCGGGAAGTTACGCTGCCGTAGGTTTTACGGCATTGCGCAGATCGTGCCCCAAGAACGGACGAGTGGCCAGTCCTCGTGCCGCGCAAGGGCGAGATCCTCGTCACGTCACCCCTTGATCCACCTCGGAGTTTTAAGCCGCCTTTACTCTGCGCGAACCGTGAGCCGACGTACGAGCAGGTACATCTCGCACCCGAGGCAGTACCCGAACGCCGCGTTCAGAAACGCCGCCGCGAGCGCCGCCCCGGTTGCCGCGAGTCCCAGCCACTCGGGCCCCGCTCCGTAGCCGATCAATCCCACCGCCGCGAACGCGAAACCGACCGCCTGCGCGAACCGCGGCGGCTCCGGCGCCTCGAACTCCGTCGGCGGCCCGATCCGGGGACGCACCGCCTTGCGGAACAGCCAGCCATACGGGGAACGCGCCACGCCACCGGCGGCGCCGAGCGCGAACGCCAGTGTCTGCCAGGCCAGCAGCCAGGCGCTGCCGGTGATCAGTACGACCGCCAGTACGACGGTCGTCACGGCCGCGCCGAAACGCGGCCCTCTTGCATCGATGTCCATGGATCAAGCATTCCGCATGGAAAACGATCCGCCGCCGCGGGAATCTTTGCAGTCTCGTGAATGCTGAAGCCGAAGATGGCCGGAATCGTGGTGTGTGTGGTGGTGCTCGTGGCGGCGAGCGCCTTCGGAGTGCTGAACCGACGGCGGAGCGGGAGAGTCAGAGTGCGCGGGCGGGACGGCGGAAAACGGCTCGGCGCGGCCGAGTTGGGCGAGGACCTCGGTGAGCGAGCAACCCTCGTGCAGTTCTCCAGCGCCTTCTGCGCACCGTGCAGGGCGACCCGCAGGGTCCTCGGCGACGTCGCCGGCCTGGTCCCGGGCGTGACGCACGTCGAGATCGACGCCGAGGACCACCTCGACCTCGTACGGGAACTCGACATCCTCAAGACGCCGACCGTGCTGGTCCTCGACGCGGACGGACGCGTGGTCCGGCGCGCGACGGGGCAGCCGCGCAAGGCGGACGTGATCGCCGCGCTCGGCGAGGCGGTCGGAACACCCTGACCTGTGACGCTGGACGAGGCTGGAGGCCGCCGGTGACGCATCTCCCATATGCCGGGACGTACTTGACTGCACGCACCACCTATCGTCAGCCTGACCGTATGCCCCTGGAACTCCTTCTCGTCGAGCGCGAACGCCCTCGGACCGCGGCTCCCGGCCGCTGCGCGAGCGCGCACTGTCCGGGCTGTTGACCAGCCCAGGACCTGCTCGTCGCCTCCCGCAGAAGGACAACTCCATGACGGCCACGCCCGATCTCGGAACCCCTCGACTCACTTCTCCCGAACTCGCCTCCCCGGACCTCCTCCGTTCCGTCTTCCGGCGGCACGCGGCCGGAGTGGCCGTGATCACGGCCCAGGGCGGCGAGGGTCCCGTGGGCTTCACCGCCACCTCGCTCACCTCGGTGTCCGCCGAGCCCCCGATGGTCTCCTTCGGCGTCGGCACCGGCGCGTCGAGTTGGCCGGCGATCGCCGAGAGGGACCACGTCGGCGTCCACATACTCGGCGAGCACCAGCGCGAACTGGCGGCCACCTTCGCCCGCAGCGGGGCCGACCGTTTCGGTGCGCCCACCGCCTGGCGGGAGGGGCCCGAGGGTGTCCCCGTACTCGACGACGTCCTCGCCTGGCTCGTCTGCCGGGTCGTCGCGCGCGTGCCGGCCGGGGATCACCGCATCGTGCTGGCCGAGGTGGTCCTCGGGGACCCCGCCGGTCCCGGCCGCCCACTCCTCTACCACCAGGGCGACTTCAAGGCGCTGCGGGAATGACGCGTCGGGCCGTACGGCCCACCTCGCCTGCGTGGGCGTCGAGTTCCGATTACGCTGCGTTGCGAAGGTCACAGTTCAAAGCGCTTGCTTAGAGGGAACCACCTGCGGGAGCGTAGATGTGCGTACTGGCGAGTAATATTTCGCCCGGAGCGCGGCTCGCCCCCACCGGGAACGGCCGCTTCAGGCGCCTATGCTGCCCCTAAGCAGGCAGCCCAGAAAAAAGACGATGCAGTAGGAGAGCCGGCGTGAGCTTGAGGATCGTTGTCACCGTGAAGTACGTGCCCGACGCCACTGGCGACCGGCACTTCGCCGATGACCTGACCGTCGACCGTGACGACGTGGACGGCCTGCTGTCGGAGCTCGACGAGTACGCGGTCGAGCAGGCCCTGCAGATCGCCGACGAGGCGGACGACGCGGAGATCACCGTGCTGACCGTCGGCCCCGAGGACGCCAAGGACGCCCTGCGCAAGGCGCTGTCCATGGGTGCCGACAAGGCGATCCACGTCGAGGACGACGACCTGCACGGCACGGACATCATCGGTACGTCGCTCGTGCTGGCCAAGGCCATCGAGAAGGCCGGCTACGACCTGGTCATCTCCGGCATGGCGTCCACCGACGGCACCGCCGGTGTCGTCCCGGCGCTGCTCGCCGAGCGTCTGGGCGTCCCGCAGGTCACGCTGCTCTCCGAGGTCTCCGTCGAGGACGGCGTCGTCAAGGGCCGCCGCGACGGCGACACCGCCTCCGAGCAGCTCGAGGCCTCCCTGCCGGCCGTCGTGTCGGTCACCGACCAGTCGGGCGAGGCGCGTTACCCGTCCTTCAAGGGCATCATGGCCGCCAAGAAGAAGCCGGTGCAGTCCTGGGACCTGGAGGACCTGGAGATCGAGACGGACGAGGTCGGTCTCGAAGGCTCCTGGACCAAGGTCGACTCCGCCACCGAGCGCCCGGCACGCACCGCCGGCACGATCGTCAAGGACGAGGGCGAGGGCGGCAAGCAGCTCGCCGAGTTCCTCGCGGGCCAGAAGTTCATCTAGGACGCAAGCCCGCCGCAGGTTCCCCTACCGCCCCTCATCTTTCGCAAGCAGGAGAGCATTCCCATGGCTGAAGTTCTCGTCTACGTCGACCACGTGGACGGTGCCGTCCGCAAGCCCACCCTGGAGCTGCTGACGCTGGCCCGCCGCATCGGCGAGCCCGTCGCCGTCGCGCTGGGCCCGGGCGCCGCCGACACCGCCGCCGCGCTCGCCGAGCACGGCGCGGTCAAGGTCCTCACGCACGACGCCGCGGAGTACGCCGACTACCTGGTCGTCCCGAAGGTGGACGCGCTGCAGGCCGCGTACGAGGCCGTCTCCCCGGCCGCCGTGCTCGTGCCGTCCTCCGCCGAGGGCAAGGAGATCGCCGCGCGTCTCGCGGTCCGTATCGGCTCGGGCATCATCACCGACGCCGTCGACCTGGAGGCCGGCGACGAGGGCCCGGTGGCCACGCAGTCCGCGTTCGCCGCCTCCTTCACCACCAAGTCCCGCATCTCCAAGGGCACCCCGGTCATCACGGTCAAGCCGAACTCGGCCGCCGTGGAGGCCGCCCCGGCCGCCGGCGCCGTCGAGGCCCTCGCGGTCTCCTTCTCGGACAAGGCGACCGGCACCAAGGTCACCGGCCGCACCCCGCGCGAGTCGACGGGCCGCCCCGAGCTGACCGAGGCCGCGATCGTGGTCTCCGGCGGCCGTGGCGTCAACGGCGCCGAGAACTTCGGGATCATCGAGGCCCTCGCCGACTCGCTCGGCGCGGCCGTCGGCGCCTCGCGTGCCGCGGTGGACGCCGGCTGGTACCCGCACACCAACCAGGTCGGCCAGACCGGCAAGTCGGTCTCCCCGCAGCTGTACATCGCCTCCGGCATCTCCGGCGCGATCCAGCACCGCGCCGGTATGCAGACCTCGAAGACGATCGTCGCGGTCAACAAGGACGCCGAGGCGCCGATCTTCGACCTGGTCGACTACGGCGTGGTCGGCGACCTCTTCGAGGTCGTCCCGCAGCTCACCGAGGAGATCAACACCCGCAAGGGCTGATCGCCTTCGCGGGCACCTCGCAGGAAGCTTGCGAGTACCCCGTGACGTACGAGGCCCCGGAGACCGTCACGGTCTCCGGGGCCTCGCCTCATGCCAGGGTCAGCGACGCCTGTACGGGCAGATGGTCGCTCGGGAACTGTCCCCCCACGGAGAAGGTGTTGATCGACGCCCGGTGGGCGGTCACGCCCGGCGTGGCGAGTATCCAGTCGATGCGGTCGCCGTCCGGGACCAGGGGCCGGTAGCCGTGGAAGGTGGCGTACAGCGTGCTCCGCTCGGCCGCGGTGTCCCAGGTGTCGGTGAGTCCGGCCGCCAGCATCGTGTCGTAGACCGGGTTCTTGTGGGCGGCGATGTTGAAGTCGCCGGTCACCAGGAGCGGCAGGGTCCGGTCGAGCCCGGCGATCCGTGCGGCGATCAGGGACGCCGCACGCGCGCGTGCGTTCTGGCTCGCGTTGTCGAGGTGGGTGTTGAGGAAGTAGAACTGCCGCTCCCCGTCGCCCAGGTCCCGGAAGCGGACCCAGGTCACCATGCGTATGGACCCGCCGCCCCAGGTGTTCGAGCCGATCACGTTGGGGGTGTCGGAGAGCCAGAAGTGGTCGTACTCGACCGGGGCGAGTCTGCGGGTGTCGTAGTAGACCGCCATGAACTCGTCGCGGCTGCCGCCCGCGCGACCTGTGCCGATCCAGTCGTAGTGCGGTCCGAGGTCGGCCTCTATGTCGCGCACCTGCTGGTAGAGACCCTCCTGGACGCCCATGACGTGCGGCTGCTCCTGGCGCAGCAGTTCGCGCATCACAGGGCGGCGGACGGCCCAGCTGTTGGGTTCGGCGGTGCTCGCGTAACGCAGATTGAACGACATGACCTCCAGCCGGCGGCTCCGCGATATTCGGTCCGCCGCGGAGGCGGGTGAGGTCGACAGTGCTGTACTGGACAGAGGCAGGGTGACCGCCGCTGCGAGAGCGGACTTGAGGCCCAGGCGACGCGTGACTCGACTGCGATGGGGCACGGGTGGCTCCTTCTCTGGCGGAGGCCGGGTCCTGTGAAGGACACCGGTTCTGCTGCGGATGGCGGCGAGTCGTGCGCATCGCAGTTTCGAAGCTGGGCGTGAACATGTCGAGATCCCGGGGTGGACCCCGAAGGAAGTCCCGAGGGCGGCCCCGAGGGAATTCAGGGGCGGCCGCGGTGGAAGTCCCCGGCCGCCGGGGAAGGCATCCGGCGACGACCAGGGAAGGAATACGGACGTGGCCCGGCAGGGTATCCGATGAGGTCGGAGCGCCGGCCCTGGGGGTGACTCGGGATGCCGGAGGGTGTTGACCGGCGGGAAGGTCCGCAGATAACTTCGCTCTACGGATATTTGATTCCGTGAAGCGGAAAACAGGAGGGCGTGGAATGGGTCAGGGCCAGCAGGAGAAGGTGGCGACGAGCCTCGCGGGCGCGGTCAGCGAGGAGATCAGTGCCTCCCTCGCCCCGGTCGACGCCGAGTTGGAGCGCCGCTACCCCGGCGACCCCGGCACCCGCCAGCCCGTCCACACCGTGTACGTCCCCGGTGTCGTCTTCGCCGCCGACACCATCCGCTCCTGGGGCGACCAGGCCCTCGCGGCCCTCGACGAACACGCACCCGACGCCGCCTCCTTCGCCGCGGTCCTCGGCCTCTCCGACGACCTCGCCGCGCCCGTGTACGACCGCGTGCGCGCCAAGCTGGAGCGCGAGCCCATCGAGGACCTCCGCGTCGACTTCGAGGACGGCTACGGCCCGCGCCCGGACACCGAGGAGGACGAGGCGGCGGCCCGTGCGGCACGGCTGGTGTCGGAGGCGTACGAGACCGGCACGGCGGCCCCGTACATGGGCATCCGTATGAAGTGCATGGAGGCGCCGGTCCGCGACCGGGGCATCCGCACGCTCGACATCTTCCTGACCGGCCTGATGGAGGCGGGCGGCCTGCCCGACGGGCTGGTGCTGACCCTCCCGAAGGTGACCTATGCCGAGCAGGTCACGGCCATGGTGCGGCTCCTGGAGGAGTTCGAGAAGGCGCGCGGCCTGGAGCAGGGCCGGATCGGCTTCGAGATCCAGATCGAGACCAGCCAGTCCATCCTCGCCACCGACGGCACCGCGACCGTCGCCCGCATGATCCAGGCCGCGGAGGGGCGGGCCACGGGACTGCACTACGGCACCTTCGACTACAGCGCCTGCCTCGGCGTCTCCGCCGCCTACCAGGCCAGCGACCACCCGGCCGCCGACCACGCCAAGGCGATCATGCAGGTCGCGGCGGCGGGCACCGGCGTCCGTGTCTCGGACGGCTCCACGAACGTCCTGCCGGTCGGCCCGACACCGAAGGTCCACGACGCCTGGCGGCTGCACTACGGCCTCACCCGCCGCGCGCTCTCCCGCGCCTACTACCAGGGATGGGACATGCACCCCGGCCACATCCCCACGCGCTACGCGGCCGTGTTCGCCTTCTACCGCGAAGGCTTCGAGCAGGCCGCCGGGCGTCTCGCCCGGTACGCCAACCACGCCGGCGGCGACGTCATGGACGAGCCCGCCACCGCCAAGGCCCTCAGCGGCTACCTCCTGCGCGGCCTGGACTGCGGCGCCCTCGACATCGCCGAGGTGGCCCGGGCGGCGGGCCTGACCCGCGCCGACCTGGAGGCCTTCGCGACGCCGAGGCGCGCGGACCTGACGATCTCGACTCCGTAGGGGTCAGCCCCGCAGGTTCAAAACGGCCGTGGCGGCCCGCACGTAGCGACCAGGTCACAGCGACAGCGCCCCCGCCCCGGGTGTCACTTCCGCCCCGTACTCTGGACGCCACTCATTGGTGTCACTCAGGAACGGGGCAGCGGTGTCTTCGGGGGAGAACCAGCAACCAGGGGAGAAGGACCGACCGGACGGGCCCGACCAGCCCGACGGAATCGGCCGGCTCCTCGTCGGACGCTACCGCGTCGTCGCCCAACTGGGCCGCGGCGGCATGGGCGTCGTATGGCGGGCACTCGACGAGGTCCTGGGCCGCGAGGTCGCGGTCAAGGAACTCCGTACATATTCGGACGCGGGCGCGCCCGAACTGGCCGACCTGGGGCTGCGCATGCAGCGCGAGGCGCGCGCGGCGGCCCGCGTGCGCCACCCCGGAGTCGTCGCCGTGCACGACGTGGCGGAGGTCGACGGCCGGCCGCTGATCGTCATGGAGCTGGTGGACGGGCCCTCCCTGGACGACGTCCTGCGCGAGCGCGGCACCCTCGACGCACGCGAGGTGGCCGGGATCGGTGCGAAGGTCATGGACGCGCTCTCCGCGGCCCACCGCGCCGGAGTGCTCCACCGTGACGTGAAGCCCGGCAACATCCTGCTCGACCGCTCCGGCCGGGTCGTCCTCACCGACTTCGGCATCGCCACGATGGACGACCCGGGCGACGGCTCGGCCACCCATCTCACCCGCAGCGGCGAACTGGTCGGCTCCCTGGACTACTTGGCACCCGAGCGGGCGCAGGGCCACGAACCGGGCCCCGCCTCCGACATCTGGGCCCTGGGCGCCACGCTGTACGCGGCCGTCGAGGGAGCCTCGCCGTTCCGGCGTACGTCGACCTGGTCCACCCTCACGGCGATCGTGGTCGAACCGCTGCCGGAGCCGCAGCGCGCCGGACCGCTCGGCCCTGTCCTGCGGCAACTGATGCACAAGCAGCCGGAGTCCCGCCCGGACGCCGGCGAGGCGAGCCGCCTGCTGCAAGCGGTGGCGGACGCCACCACCGGCACCGACTCGGCGACCACGGGCCTGCGCCCGCCCGCGCCCCGGCCGCGCGAGGCGACCGAGCGGAGCGTGCCGGCGGTACCGCCGGGCTTCGGGCCACCGGAGTCGGGCGGCGCGGGCTTCGGACCCGCGGGCGAGGCAAGGGCGGATGCCGGCTCCTTCGGCGGCTCGGTGCCCGGCGCTCCGGCGACGGGTCATGCGGGCTTCGGAGCCCCGGAACCGAGCGGGGCCGGGGCTGAGGGGCCGGGTACAGCAGGTGCAGGAGCAGCCGCATTCGGCGCCGCGGGAGTCGGCGGATCCGGGGCTGGAGCCTCCGGGGAGGGTTGGCCGGGGTCCGCGAGTCCGGCGCCGGACGGTACGGGCGCCTCGACCCCTGCCTCTGCCCCTGCATCCGCCGCTGCTTCCGCCTCCGCAGGGAGCGGATACGGCTCCGGATTCCCGGAAGCGGGCCCGACAGCACCGGGTTCCCAGCAGGCAGGCGGCCACGGCACCCCGCCGACCGCGGGTTCCTCCGTACCACCCCCGATAGCCGGGCCGGGCTTCGGCCCGCCCGATTCGATGGCTCAGCCCGCCGTTCCGGCCGGCCCCCGACGCCGTAAGGGCCGGGTCCTTCTCGCCGCCGCAGCGGTCACCGTCGTACTGGCCGCGACCGGCGTCACCGTCGCCCTCATGAACGGCTCCGGCGAGTCCAAGCCCACCGCCGGGCCCAGGGCCTCTCAGGGCGGCGACGCCACCCCGTCCGAGGGCGCGAGCCGCGGCTCGATCGATCTGTCGGACGACACGAAGCCCACGGAACAGGGCGACAAGAAGGAGTCGGCGAAGCCGAGCGAGAAGCCGGACCGCACAGAGGACACCAAGCAGCCCACGGACAAGGCCCCGGCCCCCTCGTCCAGGCCCAGCAACGGCGGTACGACGGGCGGCGGTTCGGACGGCGGCACGACCGGCGGAGGCGGCGAACCCAGCACCGCCCCGGTCTGCCACGCCATCGGCGGCGGCAAGTACAACTGCGAGGTCTGGAAGACGTCCACGTCCTACACCGCGGCCGGCGCCGAGGCGGGCACCCTCAACGCGGGCACCAACTACTTCTACTGCCAGCAGAACCTCGGCCGCCGCGAGACCTACGGCGAGTGGACGAACGTCTGGTGGGCGAAGACCGACGACGACAGCGGTAACACGAACGTCTTCGTCAGCGACGTCTACATCAAGGGCGGCGACAACGACGCGCCGGTTCCGGGGCTGCCGGTCTGCTGACCGGGCAGGTACTTCTCCAGTCCGGAGGCCGTCGTCCACCCCTCCTCGGCGAACAGCCGGGTGCCCGCGGTGCACAGCCGCAGATCGTCGCGCGCCCGGGCGCAGAACTCCTCGGGCGTGGCGCCGAACAGGTCCCGCAACCGCGGTGACCGGCCGAGGAGTTGGGTGAGCAGCGGCCGCTCGCCGGGATGCCTCAGCGGCGTTCCCGTACCGTCGTGGAGGACTCCGCGCCGGTTCACGTAGAGATGGGCGCCGTCGAGCGTGGTGCCCGACTCCAGCTCGATCCGGACGTCGGCGGCGGGCAGCGACACACGGTCGTACGCCCCCGTCGGCGCCGTGACGCCCTCGCTGGCGTCCACCGCCGCGAGTTGCGCGGGGTCCAGCCAGGTGAGGAACAGTTCGCGAGTGTGCCCGGGCGCGCGAAAGGGCGACGCGGACACGTACCCCATCGCGCTGACGTGCGCCGAGACGCCCACCTCCAGCCCGGTGACCCGCGCCTTCACCAGCGGGATCGGGGACGACAGCTCGTACTCCCGCATCTTGTGCCGGAGTTGCCCGGGGCAGGCGTTGGAGCCGACCGCGAGGACCGGGACGCGGCCCGGGGACGTGTGGTCGGTGAGGGGCAACAGCCGGTCCCCGTCCAGGAGTCCGGATTCCTCGGGCCAGGCGCCCGGGTAGGCCAGTGGGTGGTCGCGCGGCGCCTCGTCGAGACCGAGGGCTTCCAGCGTGCGGTCGGCATGCGGTTCTCGTGCCGTCATGTGTCAGGCCGAGGGCGGCAGTTCGCCCGAGCCGCGGGTGATCAGACGCGTCGGGAGTTCGATGCGTTCGGGAAGGACGAGCGAGCCGTCGAGCTGACGGAAGAGGCGTTCCGCGGCGGTGCGGCCGAGCTGCGCGGCGTCCTGGGCGACGACGGTGACCCCGGGCTGGAGGAGGTCGGCGAGCTCGATGTCGTCGAAGCCGACCAGGGCCACCGGGCGCGAGCCTTCGGCGATGACACGTACGGCCGTGACCGTCACACGGTTGTTGCCCGCGAAGATCGCCGTGACCGGGGAGGGGCCCGAGAGCATGTCCTCGGCCGCCTTGCGCACCCGCTGCGGGTCGGTGACGCCGAGGGACATCCAGGCGTCCTCCACCGGAATGCCGGCGTCCTCCATGGCGGCGCGATAGCCGCGCAGACGCTCGGCGGAGGTGTGGATGCGCGGCATGTCACCGATGAACCCGATCCGGCGGTGGCCGTGCGCGATGAGGTGGGCGACGCCGTCGCGCGCACCGCCGAAGCTGTCGGAGAGGACGACGTCCGCGTCGATCTGTCCGGCGGGGCGGTCCACGAAGACCGTGGCGACACCCGCCTTTATCTCGGGCTCCAGATAGCGGTGGTCGTCACCGGCCGGGATGATCACGAGCCCGTCCACGCGGCGCGCGCACAGTGCGAGGACCAGCTCCTGCTCGCGGTCCGGGTCCTCGGCGCTGGAACCGTTGATCAACAGGGCGCCGTGGGCGCGCGCCACTTCCTCCACCGCCCGGCTCAGTGGACCGTAGAACGGGTCCGCCAGATCCTCCAGTACGAGACCGATGCTCGCCGTACGCCCCTTGCGGAGCACGCGGGCGCTGTCGTTGCGCCGGAAGCCCAGCGCGTCGATCGCCTCCTGTACCCGTCGCTCGGTGTCGGGGGTGACTCCTGGCTCGCCGTTGACTACACGCGATACCGTCTTCAGACCGACCCCGGCACGCGCCGCGACGTCCTTCATCGTGGGACGGTTGCCGTAGCGGCTCTCGGTTCGGCGGGCGGTCTCGGCCACGATGCGCTGTCCTGTCCTGTAGTCCATGGGGCTGCGTCGGTCCTGAGGATGCTCGGTTGGTCGCCAGATCGGGGTGTGGCGTCGAGCATAGAGCCTGGACAACGTTGTCAGATGCGGGAGAGACTGTCCATCGCAATCTCCGGCCTACCCTTCCTCACTGCGAGACCGGCTTGCCCTTTTCTCATGGTCCAAATGGGATCCAAACGGGAGATCAGACACTGATGCACACCGACCTCGTGGCCGCGCTCGACATCGGCGGCACCAAGATCGCCGGAGCGCTGGTGGACGGCCACGGCCGGATCCTGCTGCGCGCCCAGCGGCCGACGCCCGCCCAAGAGGGCGGCGAGACCGTCATGGCGGCCGTCGACGCGGTGCTCGGCGAACTGACCGTCTCGCCCCTGTGGAGCCGGGCCACGGCCATCGGCATCGGCAGCGCGGGCCCGGTGGACGCCTCCGCGGGCACCGTGAGCCCCGTGAACGTCCCCGGCTGGCGCGACTACCCCCTGGTCGAGCGGGTCAAGGCAGCCACGGCGGGACTGCCCGTCGAGCTGATCGGCGACGGCGTGGCGATCACCGCGGCCGAGCACTGGCAGGGCGCGGCCCGTGGACACGACAACGCGCTCTGCATGGTCGTCTCGACCGGTGTCGGAGGCGGCCTCGTCCTGGGCGGACAACTGCACCCCGGACCCACCGGCAACGCCGGTCACATCGGCCACATCAGCGTGGAGCTCGACGGCGACCTCTGCCCGTGCGGGTCCCGCGGCTGTGTCGAGCGCATCGCGAGCGGCCCGAACATCGCGCGCCGCGCCATCGAGGGCGGCTGGCAGCCCGGGGCCGAGGGCGACACCTCCGCGGCCGCGGTGGCCGCCTCCGCCCGTGCCGGTGACCCCGTCGCGGTGGCGTCCTTCGAGCGTGCCGCCCAGGCCCTGGCCGCCGGGATCGCGGCGACCGCGACACTGGTGGAGATCGACATCGCGGTGATCGGCGGGGGAGTGGGGAAGGCGGGCGACGTCCTGTTCACGCCGCTGCGTGCCGCGTTGCGCGACTACGCCACGTTGTCGTTCGTGCAGCGGCTCACCGTGACGCCGGCGCAGATGGGGACGGACGCCGGGCTCGTGGGTGCGGCGGCGGCTGCGCTCAGCCGTAAGTCGAGCGCCACCACGGCGGTGGTCGGCGGCTGAGCCGACCCGTGCCGCTTGGGTGGCGATTCGGTACGAGCGTTGTTGTGTGCGGGCCGGTCGGGGCCGGCCGCGCAGTTCCCCGCGCCCCTGAAGGAAAGCCCCTCGGGGGTGCGGGGAACTGTTTGGTCGAGCCCTGTCGGTCTGCTGGTGTCAGCAGGTGAGCTGGGTGTCCGCCCAGTCGCCGTGGTCAGAGGTGACTCCGTCTCCACCGTCGGTGACGACGAGGCGGATCACCTGGGCGCCGCTCACGTCGGCCGAAAGGGCCTGTGCCGGCTGGGCGTTGGTGAGAACGCCGGTCGAGGCCACCTTGGTGCCGTCGGCCCAGATCTCGAAGGCGACGGACCCGTCCGCGCCCTCCTCGTCGTCCACACCGACCTTCGCGGTGACGGTCTCGCAGGCCTTGCCCGTGTAGTACTCGACGGTGCTCTCCGCGTGGACGCCGAGCCCCGTGGCGTACACGACGCCGTTGATCGTGATCGGGGTGCCGTCGCCCGCGTCGCTCTCGCCGTTGCTGGTGTTGCGCTCGACCGGCCCCCAGCCGTTGGTCGTCGAGAGCCAGGGGAGATCGCCGAGGTTCGAGGCTCCCGAGGGCGGGGCCACCACGACGGACGCCGTCAGCGGCAGCACGCTCTCGGCCCGTACCCCGTTCGGCGAGCGGTAGGTCGCCTTCAGCGTCAGGTCGTACGACCCCGCGGGTGTGCTCGCCGGCGCGGTCACCGTCCACTTGGTGCGCAGCGCCTTGCCGGTCGGGAGGGAGCTTGTCGTGGTCGGCGACTTGGCCCTCACCTTCCAGCCCTGGGGGCCGGTCAGGGCGACGGAGACGCGCTTGGCGGGCGTGCGGCCCAGGTCGGTGACCGACGTCGTCAGGGCGGTCGGCGTGGCGGCCTCGATCAACGTGCTGCCGTCCAGGCCGAGTTCGACGGCGGGCGGGTTCTTGGCCCAGCGGCCGTCCGCCGCGACGCGTACGAGGACCGTGCCGTGGGCCGGGACGGTCGCCGAGATCGCGCCTGCCGTGTTGTAGCTCTTGTGCTGCCACAGGTCGCGCAGCGTGTAGGCGTCCGCCTCGGGCAGTCCGACGGCCTTCGCGGTCGTGGCGATGCGCTGGGCGCTGCCGGTCTCGTTGAAGAGGGCGACCGTGCGGCTGCCGTCCTTCATCTCCTTGGCGACGACCCAGCGACCGCCCTCGGAGGAGAGCACCGCGCCCTGCTTGCCGAGCGGGTCCTGGTCGACCGCGATGACCTCCTTGTTGCCGAGGATGTCGAAGGTCTCCTCGGGGACGGAGCGCAGGTCCGAGCCGATGAGCAGCGGCGCGGCCATGATCGACCACATCGAGAAGTGCGTGCGGTACTCCGTGTCCGTCATGCCGCCGTTGCCGACCTCCAGCATGTCGGGGTCGTTCCACCGCCCGGGACCGGCGTACTGCGAGAGCGGCAGGTTCTGCTTCATGATCGAGAGCATCGAGCCCCAGTTGTCACTGATGTCCCCGGTCGTACGCCACAGTTGGCCGAGGTCCCCGGCCCACTCCCAGGGCTTGTTCTCGCCCCACTCGCAGATGCTGTAGACGATGGGGCGGCCGGTTGTCTCGGAGGCGGCCTTCAGGGCGTCACGCATCGTCGTGTAGCGCTGCTTGGCGTCCACGCCCTGGTTGTTGCAGTTGTCGTACTTCAGGTAGTCGACACCCCAGTCCGCGAACTGCTGGGCGTCGCTGAACTCGTGGCCGAGCGAGCCCGGGAAACCCGCGTCGTTGCACGTCTTCGTGCCCGCGCTGGTGTAGATGCCGAGCTTGAGCCCCTTGGAGTGCACGTAGTCCGCGATCGCCGTGATCCCGCCCGGGAAGCGGACCGGGTCGGGCACCAGCTTGCCGTTCGCGTCACGAGCGGGCAGCGCCCAGCAGTCGTCCAGGTTGACGTACTCGTACCCGGCCTCCTTGAGCCCCTTGGCGACGAAGATGTCCGCGATCCCCTTGACCATCTCCTCGTTGAACTCCGCACGGCAGTGCGTGGAGTTCCAGTTGTTGAAGCCCATGGGCGGGGTGAGGGCGAGACCGTCGTCCGGGGTGGGTGCGGCCGGTGCCGCCGGAGTTCCGGCCGAGGCTCCGGCCGGTGTCTGCGCGTTGGCGGCCGGGGCGGGCCCGGTCAGCCCCAAGGTGCCGAGCAGCCCTGCGGTGAGTGCTCCGACCACTCTTCGGCGAGTCGTGCGGGTGAGAAAGTGACGCATCGTTACGTCCTCCGTACTCGCGAAAGGTTGGATGTCTTCATGTCCGCGTCATCCGTGCGCGCTTACGGTAGGACCTGTCGCACTGTGGTGGAAGAGGTGCGGTAACGTTTGTTCGATATCCCGTCAAAACCCTAGACGATGCTCCGACTAGGGAGTGGGATTCAAACCCCGCGTGCGTTTGTGTTGACTTGTGTCCTGCGGAGGGGGCGACGGCACGGCTATCGCTCAAGGTGACCGCGGTGCCCGGAAGTCCGCCGGGACATCGGATGTCCCGGCGAAATCTCTTGCGTGGCGCGGCTGTTCCGTGGAGTACCGGAAAGGCCGACCGTGACCCATGGGCGGGTCGGCAGTTGAACCGGGCATGAAGAAGCGCAGCATGCTCGCCATCGCCTCCCTCGCCGCCGGATTCGTGGTCGCGGCCGTCACGCCGTCCCATTCCGCGGAGGGCGGCGACGCCCTCGGCAGCCTCGACGTACAGAACACGCTCAGCAGCCTCGACCAGACGATCAGCGACGGCAGTCTGGCCACGGACGACAAGCCCGAGGAGCAGCGGGGCTGACCCACGAGTCAGGACCGTCCCGACCATCAGCCCGGCCCGTCGAGGGCCGGGCTTTCGCATGCGTCCGGCCCGTCGAACGCGACCTCTTCAGGGCCTGGTTTCCGTGGCAGGGTGGAGCGGGCAAGCCTCAGGGGGCCAACAGCAGAGGGGGAACCGTGATCGTTTGGATCAACGGTGCGTTCGGTGCGGGGAAGACCACCACCGCACGGGAACTGATCGACCTGATCCCGAACAGCACACTCTTCGACCCCGAGCTCATCGGCGCCGGGCTGACGCAGCTCCTGCCCGCCAAGCGCCTCGCCGAGGTCGGCGACTTCCAGGATCTGCCGATCTGGCGACGGCTCGTGGTCGACACCGCCGCCGCGATGCTCGCCGAACTCGGGGGCGTACTCGTGGTCCCCATGACACTGCTCCGCCAGGACTACCGTGACGAGATCTTCGGCGGACTCGCATCCCGCAGGATCGCGGTACGCCATGTGCTTCTCGCCCCGGCGGAAACGATCCTGCGCGAGCGAATAGCCGACCGGGAGGTCCCGCCGGACCTCCCCGACGGGGAGATACGGGTGCGGCAGTGGTCGTACGACCACATCGAGCCGTACCACGCCGCACTCGCCGGCTGGCTCACCGCCGACGCCCACCCGGTCGACACCAGCGCGCTCACCCCCTACGAGGCCGCCGTGCGCATCGCCGGGGCCGTGAGCAGCGGGACCGTCCCCGTCTGCGACATCGTGCAGACCCCCGAGCCCACCTCGGAAACCGTCGCCGCGGGCGTGCTCCTCTTCGACGAGCAGGACCGGGTGCTGCTCGTCGACCCGACCTACAAGGCCGGCTGGGAGTTCCCGGGAGGCGTCGTCGAATCCGGTGAGGCGCCCGCGCGCGCGGGCGTCCGCGAGGTCGCCGAGGAGACGGGCATCCAACTCGTCGACGTACCCAGCCTGTTGGTCGTCGACTGGGAGCCACCGGTACCACCCGCCTACGGCGGACTGCGTCTCCTCTACGACGGCGGCCGGCTCGACGGCGACGAGGCCCGGCGGATGCTGCTGCCGGGCCCCGAACTGCGCGCCTGGCGCTTCGTCACCGAGGAGGAGGCGGCCGGACTGCTACCGCCCGTCCGCTACGAGCGCCTGCGCTGGGCGCTGCGCGCACGGGAACGGGGAGCCGCCCTGTACCTGGAGGCCGGGGTGCCCAAGGGGTAGCTAGCTGTCCCGGCGACGACGGCCGAACGAAACGACTGTCGTGGGGTGTACGAGTACGAGGGACGAGGGGCGTGCCCCGGTTGTGCTGTGGGGCACGCCCGTCGGACCGACTCGGTCAGTTCGCCGCGTAGTTGCGCAGGAACAGAGCCTCGGCGACCGACAGCCGCTCCAGTTCCTCCGGCGACACGCTCTCGTTCACGGCGTGGATCTGGGCCTCCGGCTCGCTCAGCCCGATGAGCAGGATCTCCGCCTGCGGATACAGCGACGCGAGGGTGTTGCACAGCGGGATGGAGCCGCCCTGACCGGCGTACTGCATCTCCGCCCCGTCGTACGCGTCGCTCATCGCCTGGGTCATCGCCGCGTACGCGGGACTGGTCGTGTCGGCGCGGAACGGCTGACCCTGGCCGATCTGTTCGAGCTGCACACGCGCGCCCCACGGGGTGTGCGCCTCCAGATGGGCCTGGAGCAGCTTGGTCGCCTCGACCGTGTCCACGCCCGGCGGCACCCGCAGGCTGACCAGCGCGCGGGCACCCGCCTGCACGGACGGGGTGGCGCCGACCACCGGCGGGCAGTCGATGCCGAGCACGGTCACGGCCGGCCGCGCCCAGATGCGGTCGGCGACCGTGCCCGAACCGATCAGCTCCACACCGTCGAGCACCTTGGCGTCCTTGCGGAACTGCGCCTCGTCGTACTGCAGGCCGTCCCAGCGTGAGGTGCCCGTGAGCCCGTCGACCGTCGTCGAGCCGTCCTCGGCACGCAGCGAGTCCAGTACGCGGATCAGCGCGCCCAGCGCGTCGGGGGCGGCGCCGCCGAACTGGCCGGAGTGCAGGTTGCCTTCGAGGGTGTCGACCCGGACGCGGACGAGCGTCATGCCGCGCAGCGCGGTCGTCACCGTGGGGACGCCGACCCGGAAGTTGCCCGCGTCGCCGATGATGATCGTGTCGGCGGCCAGCAGCTCGGGGTGCTCCTCGGCGTACCGCTCCAGGCCGCCCGTACCCTGCTCCTCGGAACCCTCCGCGATCACCTTGACGTTGACCGGGACCCCGCCGTTGGCCTTGAGCGCGCGCAGCGCCAGCAGGTGCATGACCAGGCCGCCCTTGCAGTCGGCTGACCCGCGCCCGTACCAGCGGCCGTCCCGCTCCGTCAGCTCGAACGGCGGGGTCGCCCAGCCGGCCTCGTCGAGCGGCGGCTGCACGTCGTAGTGCGCGTACAGGAGGACCGTCTTCGCGCCCTCGGGGCCCGGCAGGCTGCCGTACACCGACTGTGTGCCGTCCGGGGTGTCGAGGAGCGCGACGTCCTGGAAGCCCTCGGCGCGCAGCGCGTCGGCCACCCAGTTCGCGGCGCCCTCGCTCTCGCTCCGGGGGAACTGGTCGAAGTCCGCCACCGACTTGAAGGCCACCAGCTCGGTGAGCTCCGCCTTCGCCCTCGGCATCAACGAGGCGACGGTCTCGGCGACCGGATTCGACGACATGGGCACGCTCCTCGTGGGTGCGACGTTGTACGGCTGGGTACGTCTGCGATGCGCGCATACGGGTGTGCGCGCTGCATTCGCTGTAGATCCTCCCACAGCGGTCCTGGCCGGACGTCGCCGTAGGATGCGTGGAGCAGGTGCGGCAGGCGGCTGGATCGGAGCAGCAGACCATCGTGAGCAGCGAGAACTCTTCGGACGACGCACAGCGGGTGTGGGACGTCGTCGTCGTCGGCGCGGGGCCCGCGGGCGCCTCGGCCGCCTATGCGGCAGCGGTCGCGGGGCGCCGCGTCCTGTTGCTGGAGAAAGCGGAGCTGCCCCGTTACAAAACGTGCGGCGGCGGCATCATCGGACCGACACGTGACGCGCTGCCGCCCGGCTTCGAGCTGCCGTTCCAGGACCGGGTGCACGCGGTCACGTTCTCGCTCGACGGCAGGTTCACGCGCACCCGTCGCTCCAAGCAGATGCTCTTCGGGCTCATCAACCGGCCCGAGTTCGACCAGCAGCTCGTCGAGCACGCCCAGAAGGCGGGCGCCGAACTGCGTACGGGCGTCACGGTCTCGCGGGTGGAGCAGCACGGCTCTGCCGTCCCCGACCGGCGCACGGTGGCCGTGGTTCTCCAGGACGGCGAGACGGTGCTCGCCCGGTCCGTGGTCGGCGCGGACGGCAGCGCCAGCCGGATAGGAGCACACGTCGGGGTGAAGCTCGACCAGGTCGACCTCGGCCTGGAGGCGGAGATCCCGGTGCCGGAGACGGTCGCGGAGGACTGGAAGGGGCGGGTCCTGATCGACTGGGGCCCCCTTCCCGGCAGTTACGGCTGGGTGTTCCCCAAGGGCGACACACTCACCGTCGGAGTGATCTCGGCGCGCGGTGAAGGCGCCGCCACCAAGCGGTACTTGGAGGACTTCATCGCCCGGCTCGGGCTCGCCGGTTTCGAGCCGAGCATCTCGTCCGGGCATCTGACGCGCTGCCGTGCCGACGACTCACCGCTGTCGCGGGGGCGGGTGCTGGTGTGCGGGGACGCGGCGGGACTCCTGGAGCCGTGGACCCGTGAGGGCATCTCCTTCGCACTGCGCTCGGGGCGCCTCGCGGGGGAGTGGGCGGTGCGGATCGCGGAGGCGCACGACGCGGTGGACGCGCGGCGGCAGGCGCTGAACTACGCCTTCGCGATCAAGGCGGGTCTCGGCGTCGAGATGAGCGTCGGCAAGAGCATGCTCACGATCTTCCAGCGGCGGCCCGGCATGTTCCACGCCGCGCTCACCGGTTTCCGGCCCGCCTGGAAGGCGTTCACGGGGATCACCCGCGGGTCCACCTCGCTCGGCGAGATGGTGCGGTCGCATCCGATGGCGGGGCGTGCGCTGACCGCGCTCGACCGGTGACCTGAGGGGGACAGGGACAGGGGCGGGGCTTCGGACGGCAGGGGCTGCCCGGGGCCTTCAAGGGGCGGCGGGGCGGCTCAGCTCTCGACGGTGATCCGGAAGACCGGGTGGTCGGGGGCGATGCGCCGCAGCTCCTCGTTGGACGAGTCGGGGCCGACGCCGTTGAAGAACACGCCGACCTCGGCCTTCCAGCGCTTGAGGTAGGCGCGCAGCAGCGGGACCTTGTCGTCGTCGGCGACCTCCACGGCGGTGAACACGTCCACCTTCTTGCCGAGGTGCAGCTCGCCGCCGCCCGCGACCCGCATGTTGTGCGTCCACTGGACGTGGCCGCGCGGGGCGACGAGGTACTGCCGGCCGTCGAAGGTCAGCAGGTTGACGGGGGTGGTGCGCCACTCGCCGCTCTTGCGGCCGCGGACGGCCAGGACGCGGGAGCCCCAGACGCTGAGGCCGCGGCGGGTCATCCAGGCGATGGTCCGGTTGAGGACGTTCACGGTGAACCAGCCGGGCTTCTTCACGTGCGTGGACGTGGCCATGGGGACTTCCTCCTGAAGCGGAAAGTGGAAAACGTGAGCACTGCTCTCGCTTGAGAGCAGTGTGCACGAGATCGGTGATCCAAAGCAAGAGCGGTGCTCTCGTAATGGCTCACTGCTCACGTTTGCGTGCACCGCTCTCGTTTGTGTGCACTGCTCTGAAAATATGGAACACTGGCGCGCATGAGTACCGCCAAAGGAGCCCGTGCCCGCGCCCGGATCGAGGTCACCGCGGCCATCAAGGACGAGGCGCGCAGACAGCTCGCCGAGGACGGCGCGGCCAAGCTCTCCCTGCGGGCCGTGGCCCGCGAGCTCGGCATGGTCTCCTCCGCGCTGTACCGCTACTTCCCCAGCCGCGACGACCTGCTGACCGCGCTCATCATCGACGCCTACGACTCGCTCGGCGCCGCCGCCGAAACGGCGCACGCCAAGGTGGCCGACGCCGGACCGATCCGCCGTTGGACCGCGGTGTGCGAGGCGGTGCGCGAGTGGGCGCTGGGGCACCCGCACGAGTACGCGCTGATTTACGGATCGCCCGTGCCCGGGTACGTCGCACCCGCCACCACCGTGCCGGCGGCCTCCCGCGTCGGGCTGCTCCTCATCGGCATCGTGCGGGACGCGCACCAGGGCGCAGGTGTGGCCCTTCCTCCGCTGCCCGCCGAACTCGGGCCCGAGGCACGGCGGTTGGCCGACGACCTGGCCCCGGACCTGCCGCCCGCGGTGGTCACCGCGCTCGTCGCGGCCTGGGCGCAGCTCTACGGACTCGTCGGCTTCGAGCTGTTCGGGCAGTTCAACCGAGTCGTGGAGGACCGCGAGCCGTTCTTCCGGCACGCCGTCGCCCAACTCGGTCATGGGGTGGGCCTCGTGTTCCCTCAGGACACCGGCACGGGCGGCCGGGGCAGCAGAGCGGGATCCTGACGGAGCATCCGCGTGTGCAGTGACCGGAGCGGCGGCCCCGGGTCCGCGCCCAGCGCCTCGGCGAGCCGCTGCCGTGCGGCCTCGTAGGCGGTCAGCGCGTCCGAGGAGCGGCCCGTCCGGTACAGCGCGAGCATCAGCAGCTCCACCAGCCGTTCCCGCAGCGGGTGCGCGGCGACGAGCCGGACCAGTTCATGGACGTACTCGAAGGACCTGCCGAGTTCGATCTCGCCGGCCAGCCGGGCCTCCAGCACCGTGAGCCGCTTCTCGGCCCAGCGCAGCCGTTCCGCCGCCAGGTAGGGCGCCTGCAAACCCTCCGCGAACTCGCCGCGCCACAACTCCTCGGCGCGCTCGACCAGTTCGCCCGCGCGCCGCAGGTCACCGGCGTCACGTGCCGCGAGTGCCTCGTCCACCCACCGTCGCCGCTCGCGCAGGTCGTCGGCGTCCGCGCCGGTGAGCCGGTAGCCGCTGCCCGTCCACGCCAACTCCGCGGCGCCGCCCAGGGCTCGGCGCAGCCCGGAGACGTACTTCTGCACGAGGTTGCGTACATGCAGGGGCGGGGCGCCTCCCCACACGGCCTCGACCAGGGCGTCGTACGAGATGGAGCGCCCCTCCTGGAGGAGAAGGACGGCGAGTACGGCGCGCTGTTTCGGCGGGCCGAGCGGTACTTCGACACCGTCGCGCAACGCCCGGAGCGGGCCGAGCAGTTCGAAGCGCAGGCCGTCGGGCGCTCCCTCGGCCTCGGCCTCGGCCGAACCGCTCTCGCGCAAGCCCTTCGGTGTCCCCTCGCCCATGCGTCGAGCGTATCCCGGCACCGGCGTTCCAGTGGATCTTCCAGCGGACGGTCAGCGGCGCCGACGACCGTGGCCGCTACGGATCCCCGGAGAAAGGCCACACCACGATGCTCACCCGGCTCGGCCGCCTGGCGGTGCGGCGCAGTCGCGCCGTCCTCATCGGCGTACTCCTCGCCTTCCTCGGCCTCGCCGCCTACGGGGCCGGCGCCCAGAACGACCTGGACCTCGCGCGCTGGAGCTCGCCCGGCACGGAGTCGGTGCGCGCGGGGGACGTTCTGCGCGAGGAGTTCGGCACCGGCAACCCCAACCTGGCGCTGCTCGTCACGGCACGCGACGGCGACGTGGACAGCGCCCGCACACGGGACGCGGCCCGCGCGCTCGCCCAGGAGGTGGAGGGGCTGCCCCTGGTCACCGACGTCACCTCGTACTGGGACTCCGACAGCCTCGCCCTGCGCGGCACCGACGGCCGTCGCGCGCTCGTCCTCGTCCGCCTCGAAGGCAGCGCCACGGAAGCACGCGAGCAACTCGCCACGCTCTCACCGCGGTTGACACGCACGACCGATGAACTCACCGTCCAGGTAGGCGGCCAGGAGGAGATCTCACGACAGGTCGGCGAACAGGCGCGCACCGACTTCCTGCGTGCCGAACTGTTCGCACTGCCCGCCGTCCTGCTCCTCCTTGTCCTGGTCTACCGGCGCACCACGGCAGCCCTGTTGACCGTCGCGGTCGGTCTGCTGTCCGTCATCGGAACCCTCGCCGGGCTGCGCGCGATCGCGCAGTTCACCGAGGTGTCGGCCTTCGCGGCGAACCTCGCCCTCGTCCTGGGCCTCGGACTCGGCGTCGACTACAGCCTGTTCGTCATCAGCCGCTACCGCGAGGAACGCGCGGCCGGGCGCCCGGGGCCCGACGCCGTCGTGCGGGCGACCGCGGTCGCTGGGCGCACGGTGGTGTTCAGCGGAGTGACGGTGGCGGTGTCGCTGAGCGCGCTGCTGGTGTTCCCGTTCTTCTTCCTCAGCTCGTTCGCGTACGCCGGTGTCCTCGTCGTGGTGACGGCGGTGGCCGGAGCGGTGGTCTTCCTGCCGGCGGCCCTGGCCCGCTGGGGCCACCGGGTCGAACGGCCCGCCGCACGCACGACGTCCGGCTTCTGGCACCGCACGGCACTCGCCGCGATGCGCCGCCCGCTGCTCGCCGGCGCCGGAGTGCTCACCGTCCTGCTCCTCGCCGCCTCGCCCCTCCTGGGGCTGCGCTTCGGACTCCCCGACGAGCGGACCCTCCCCGAAGGGACCTCCTCGCGCACCACCTCCGAGATCGTCCACGAGGACTTCCCCGCCGAGCCCACCGACACCATCCAGGTCGTCCTCACGAAACCGATCACGAAATCACCCACGGGTGCGCCCACCGAAGCGCCCACGACCACGGCCGCCACGCGCGCCTACGCCGCCGAACTCTCCCGTGTCCCGGGCGTGTTCCAGGTCGACGCCCCCTCCGGCACCTACCGCGACGGGCAGCGGACCGGAGTGCCGGGCCAGGACCGGCTGACGGCGCCCGACGGCAGCGTACGGCTGGCGCTGGTGCCCACTCAGGAGGCGATGCGCGGGGACGTACCAGCGCTCGTCGAACGCGTCCGTGACGTCCCCGCACCCGACGGCGTACTGGTCGGCGGCTACCCGGGCGAGACCACCGACTTCCGCGCCACGCTCCTGGACCGGCTGCCGCTCGCCGCCGGGCTCGTCCTCGGGGCGACGTACCTGATCCTCTTCCTGATGACCGGCAGTCTGTTGCTCCCCCTGAAGGCGACGGTTCTGAACCTGCTCAGCCTGTCCGTGATGTTCGGCTGCCTGGTGTGGGTCTTCCAGGACGGGAACCTCTCCGGAGTGCTCGGCTTCACGCCGACCGGTTCGATCGAGCCGAGCATCCCGGTGCTGATGTTCTGCGTGGCGTACGGCCTCTCGATGGACTACGAGGTGTTCCTGCTGTCCCGCATCAAGGAGGAGCACGACCGCACCGGCGACACCGGGCGCGCGGTCGCCGAGGGCATCCGGCGAAGCGCCCCGCTGATCACGGCGGCGGCCGGCATCCTCGCGCTGTCCTTCCTGTCGTACGCCACCGGAGGCGTCGTCTTCCTGAAGGAGCTCGGCATCGGCACGGCCCTGACGATCCTCGTCGACGCGACCCTCATCCGGGTGGTCCTGCTTCCGGTGACGATGCGGCTCGCGGGGCGCGCGAACTGGTGGGCGCCGAAGCCGTTGCGCCGGTTCCGGATCAGGGAGGCCGCCGAGCCCGAGCCGGAGCAGGTACTCCGCCGGGAGTACGTGTGATCACCACGCTCGGCTGACGCCTCCGGCGACCCCCGGCGTTTAGCGTGGCAGGCATGGAAGAGCAGCGCACACGCCGGTGGGGCGGACCCCCCTGGGCCAGGGGCGGACCGCCGCAGCGCCGGTGGCCCGGGCCCCCGTGGTGGAACCGCCGCGACGAGGAGGAAGAGGGCGGCGGCCGTCCCCGTTGGCCGTGGCGTTCGACACTGCTCCTGACCGTGTTCGTCCTCGTCGGCAGCAACTTCGCCGCGGAGCAGCAGCCCGACCGGGAAAAGCTCGACGTCCTCGCGCGCATCCTCCTCTTCGGGGGCGCCGCTCTGCTCCTGTGGCGGCAGCGGTATCCCGTGGCCGTGGTGTTCGGCACCTCGGCCACGGCCCTCGTCTACTTCAGCGCCGGATATCCGTACGGGCCGATCTTTCTCACGGTCGCGCTCGCCTGCTTCAGCGCGATCGTGGCCGGGCAGCGCTGGGCGGCCTGGACCGCGCTCGGCACGCTGTGGGTGGTCCATCTCCTGGTGGGGCACTGGCTCTACCGGTGGCTGCCGCCGAAGGGCGACCCGGTCTCCTCATGGGGTGAGGAGGTCGCCATCGCCGCCTGGATGATCGCCATCCTCGCGGTCTCCGAACTCGCCCGGGCACGCCGTGAGCAGTGGGACCGCGACCGGGCGGAACGCCGGCAGGCGGCCAAGCGGCGCGCCGACGAGGAGCGGCTGCGGATCGCCCGGGAACTGCACGACGTCCTGGCGCACAGCATCTCCGTCATCAACGTCCAGGCAGGCGTGGGCCTCGCGCTGCTCGACTCCGATCCCGAACAGGCGCGCACCGCGCTGACCACCATCAAGGCCGCGAGCAAGGAGGCTCTGGGGGAGGTGCGCCAGGTCCTCGACACGCTCCGTACGCCCGGAGACGCGCCGCGTGCGCCGGCGCCGGGCCTCGACCGGCTCCCCGAACTCGTCGAGCAGGCCGCGGGTGCCGGACTGACGGTCGACGTCGAGAGCGGGGGCGAGCGCAGGTCCCTGCCGCCCGGTGCCGACCTCGCCGCCTTCCGCGTCATCCAGGAGGCGCTGACCAATGTCGTACGGCACTCCGGATCGCGGCACGCGCGCGTGCGGGTCGATTACGCACGCGACGCGTTGACGCTCCGTATCGACGACGACGGACCCGCGACAGGCGAGGACGCGGGCGGCAGCGGCAACGGGCTGGCCGGAATGTGGGAGCGGGCCGCGGCCCTGGGTGGCACGATCGAGGCCGGACCGCGCGAGGACGGAGGCTTCCGGGTGCTGGCCCTGCTGCCGCTCAAGAACTCGCGCGCCGAGCCGGGGGCTTCGGCCGGGGCGTCCGACAGTTCCGAGAAATCCGTAGAGCTCAAGGAGGACCGGTGATCCGCGTACTGCTCGCCGACGACCAGTCACTGGTCCGCGCAGGCTTCAAGGCGCTCCTCGACGCCCAGCCGGACATCGAGGTGGCCGGAGAGGCCGCCGACGGCGAGGAAGCGCTGCGCGCGGTGCGCGAACTGCGGCCCGACGTCGTCCTGATGGACATCCGCATGCCCCTGCTCGACGGCCTCGCCGCGACCCGCCGCATCACCGACGACGACGGCCTGAACGACGTCAAGGTGGTCATGCTCACCACCTTCGAGCTGGACGAGTACGTCTTCGAGGCCATCCGCTCCGGAGCGTCCGGCTTCCTCGTCAAGGACACCGAACCGGAGGAACTCCTGCGCGCCGTACGGGCGGTGGTCGAGGGCGACGCACTGCTGTCACCGGGCGTGACCCGTCGGCTGATCGCCGAGTTCGCGGCGCGCTCCAAGGAGCCCGCGGGAGCCGGAGCCCTCGCCGAACTCACCGAGCGGGAGCGGGAGGTGATGGCGCTGGTCGGGATCGGACTGTCGAACGACGAGATCGCGCGCCGGCTGGTCGTCAGCCCGCTGACCGCGAAGACCCATGTCAGCCGGACCATGGTGAAGCTGGGCGCCCGCGACAGGGCCCAACTGGTCGTGCTCGCCTACGAGTCGGGGCTGGTGCGGCCGGGCTGGCTGGGCTGAGCCGCCTGCCGGAAACGGACCAGCACACTGGCCACCCGGAAGATGAAGAGCACGGCCGCGAGTGAGGTCCCGGCCGCTAGCTGGACCTTCTCGATGGTGACCGGCAGGTCGAAGAGCAGAGCGGGTCCGGCCAGGGCCCCGAACGCCACCGCCGCGGCGAACGCGGCACTGAACAACGCGTATCCGATCTCGACGGTCATCTCGTCCCGCTCGGACTGAGTCCGCCGCCCCCTGGTCTGTCCCATACCGGCAGTCTCACAGGGGAGCGCCCGGCGGGGCAAGGAAAGGCGCGCCCGGCTGGGCAAGGAAGCCCGCCGGGCGCGCGTCGTCGAGAGAGAGGAGTCGGTCCGGGGAGAGATAGGTCGGTCGCGGGCCCGGGGGTCAGTCGCGGGCCGCCACCCGCTCGTCCTCCCGCTCCCGCTCGTCCTCCCGTACGTCCTCGGACTTGGCGACCAGGATCGTCGTCTGCCGCGTGCGCTGTCCGCGCAGTCCGGTGGCCGTGATGAGCAGGCCCGCCACGGCGATCGCGGTCACGACGGCCAGACCGGGACGGTAGCTGTCGAGGACCGCCTGGGGCGAGGAGCTCTCGGAGGTGTTCGCGGTCACCACGGCCGTCACGATCGCGAGGAAGATCGCGCCGCCCACCTGCACCGAGGTGTTGAGCAGACCCGAGACCATGCCCTGCTCGTGGTCCTCCACGCCGTTGGTGGCCTGGATGTTGAGCGAGGGGAAGACCAGTGCGCAGGCCGCGCCGATCAGCAGCATCGACGGAAGGATCACCGCCGCGTACACGGGGTCCAGGTCGACCCGCAGGAACAGGGCATAGCCGACGACCATCAGCGCGAAGCCGGCCACGATGAGCCGTGGCGTGCCGAACCGGTCGACGATCGCGCCCATCTTCGTCGAGGACAGCGCCACCAGCGCGCCCGCGGGCAGGAAGGCGAGCGCGGTGTGCAGCGCCGACCAGCCGAGCAGTGACTGCATGTAGATCGTGACCAGGAACTGGAAACTGACGTACGAGCCGAAGAACGCCATAGCGCCCAACTGGGCCCGGATCTGGTTGCCGGAGCGCAGTACGCCGAGCCGGATCAGCGGGCTGGGGCTGCGCCGCTCGACGCGTACGAACACGGTCAGCAGTGCGGCCACCGCGAGGAACGACAGCAGCGTACGGGCCGTGGCCCAGCCCACCTCGGGTGCCTGGACGACGGTGAAGACGAGCAGCAGCATCGAGGCGGTGCCGAGGATGGCGCCGGGGATGTCGTAGCCGCGGTGGGTCCGGTCGCGCTCGCTGCGCGGGATGAGCTTCAGCCCGGCTATCAGGGCGATGACCGCGATGGGCGCGGGCAGCAGCATGGTGAGGCGCCAGCTGGCCTCGGTGAGCAGCCCGGACAGGACGAGGCCCATCGAGAAACCGGTCGCGGCACAGGTGACGTAGATGGAGAGCGCGCGGTTGCGCAGCGGGCCCTCCGGGAACGTCGTGGTGATGATCGACAGGCCCGCGGGAGCGGTGAACGCTGCGCTCAGGCCCTTGATGAACCGGCTCGCGATGAGCAGCGGGCCCGAGTCGACGAGCCCGCCGAGCAGCGAGGCGAGCGCGAAGACGGCGAGCGCCACCAGGAAGACCTGGCGGCGGCCGAGGAGGTCGGCGGCGCGTCCGCCGAGGAGCAACAGGCCGCCGTAGCCGAGGATGTAGCCGCTGACGATCCACTGCAGGGTCGAGGTGGAGAGATCGAGTTCGGAACCGATGGACGGCAGGGCGACGCCGACCATCGACACGTCCAGCGCGTCCAGGAACATCGCGGCGCAGAGCACCAGGAGGGTGCCCCACAGGCGAGGCGTCCAGCGAGCCGCCGGGGACGGCGCCGCGGAGGTGGTGAGCGGAGAGGTCATGCGCCACACAGTACATGCGCATGCATTCAATGCAAGTGCATTTAATGCGGATGCAACAAAGGTGGTTTTTTGCTAGGGTGCGGGCCATGGCGGCTGTCGAGAAGGCCGAGCAGGGCCTCGTTGACCAGTGGCGCGACATCCTCGCGGTGCACGCGCGCACACTCTGCGAACTGGACCGGACTTTGCACCAACACGGCCTGGGTGCAAGCGACTTCGAGGTCCTAGACGTGCTGGCCGCGTCCACGCCGGCCGACGGCGATGACATCTCCTACCGCGTCCAGGAGATCGCCGAGCGGGTTCATCTGAGCCAGAGCGCGCTGTCCCGGCTGATCGGCCGCCTGGAGAAGGACGGCCTCGTCGAGCGCTGCATGTGCCCGGAGGACCGGCGGGGTGTCCGGGTCGCCCTCACCCCGAAGGGGCGCACGCTGCACGGCGAGGTGCTGCCGGTGCAGCGCGCTGTGCTGGGGCGGATGCTGGCGGGTGGCTCCGCCGACTGAACTGGTCGGGCCCGGCGGGTGGGCCGCTGATGTGGTCGGCTGCCCGCCCGCCGCTGTTGTCGTCGCGTGCCGGTCAGCTCCAGGTGACTGCGGACTTCTCCCGCCACAGGGTCGCGATCGACGAGTCTCCCGTCACGTCCGGGAACGGGCCGCGGTTCCACAGCGCCAGGTAGAGCTGGGCGGCCGTCCCCGTCAACTCGCAGTCCGCGTCCGTCGGTTCACCCCGCTCGGCCGCCGGAGGTTCGGCCGACAGTCGTACGCTCCACACGGCGTCCGAGTCCGAGGCCCGCACTCTCAGCACGCGCGGCTCGTCCGTCCGTACCCTGCTCCTGCTGCGGGCGTGGAAGCCGAGCAGCAGTTCGTCGATGCCGTCGACCGCGAAGTCCACGGGGATCGCGGTCGGGGTGCCGCCGCGCGCCGACTCCGCGTCGACCCGGTGCACGGTCGTTTCGTGGGCCTGTCGCCGGGCCCAGAAGGCGAGCGGCGAAGGGGCGGGCAGGAAGTTCCAGCACTCCACGTCGGGAGGGGCGGTGGCGAGCGTCTCGACGAGGCCGCGGTGCCCCTCCCGGAACCAGGCCAGCAACTCCGCGCCGTCCAGCTCGGGCAGGCCGCCGTCGGGGTGGTACGAGGTGTGCCCCTCGGCCACGAACGCCGTGGCCCAGCGGTGCACCATGCCGGTGTGCCGCAACAGGTCCCGCACCTGCCACTCCGGGCAGGTGGGCACCTTGGCGTCGGCCCCGGCCTCCTCCGCGGCCTCGGCCAGCAACCCGCCTTCCCGGTCCAGGCTTCGAATGTGCTCGGCAATCTCCATGTAGGGGAGTGTGCCGGATGGAGCGGGCTTCAGGAGGGACGGGGGTGATGTCTTTCCGCCGCTGATCCGGGCGGATGCGGCCCGGTCAGCCCTCTGTGTTCGCGTCCTTCTCGTCGAAGCTCGCGAAGTACGCGGCGGCCATGTCCTCGTCGGCGTGGCCCTGGGCGGCGGCTCGGGCGAAGCGTTCGGCGCTCGCGGTGGCGACGTCGAGACGGAGGCCGTGCCGCTCGCCGGCCTCGACGATCAGACGGGCGTCCTTGGCGGCGGTGCCCACGGCGAAGGCGGCCGGTGACAGCTGGTCGTTGAGGATGAGCCCGGCCTTGGCGCGCAGGTAGCCCATGTCCAGCGGGCCGCCCGCGATGGCGTCGAAGAAGCTCTGCGGCTCCACGCCCAGGGCCTTGGCCAGGGCCAGCACCTCACCGGTCGCGTTGGTGACGGAGAGGACCCAGCTGTTGGCCACGAGCTTGAGACGGGTGGCGCTTCCCGCCGCGCCGTCCTCACCCGTCCACACCGTACGGGCGCCGACCGCGTCGAAGACCGGCGTCACGGCCTCCCTGCCGTCGCTCGGACCGGCGGCCAGGACGAGCAACTGACCGGCCTCGGCGGGCTGTCGGGTGCCGAGAACGGGCACGTCGTAGAAGACCAGGCCCTTCTCGCGGGCAAAGTCGGCCAGTTCGCCGACGGCCTCGATCCCGGCGGTCGTCGACTGCACCCACGCGGTACCGGCACGCAGGGCGGGCGCGGCCTGCCGCATCACGTCCAGCACGGCGGGGCCGTCGTACAGCATGGTCAGGACGACATCGGCGCCCTCGACCGCCTCCGCGGGGGTGTCGACGACGTGCGCGCCGTCGGCGGTGAGGGGTTCGGCCTTGTCGCGGGAGCGGTTCCAGGCCCGGACGGTGTGTCCGGCGCGGACGAGGTTGCGGGCCATCGCGGCGCCCATGATCCCGGTGCCGAGGACACTGACGGTGAGCTTGTCGGTCATGACATCAACTTTCCTGATCCGTATGGTGCGTCGGTTACCACTGTGCCCTGCCTGGCTGTGGCCTGCTGCGCCGTGGCGAGGTCGGGCCGGGCGTGCCGCGCGCCCGGTCCCGGTGGCGGCTCCGGCGAGGCCGTCAGTCGGCCGTCGCCCGGCGCGTCCCGTATCCGATGACGGCGGCCACCGCGGCCAGGGTCGCCACGCTGGTGAGGGCGATGGGCAGGGAGAACCAGTCGGCCATGAAACCGATGGCGGGCGGCCCGAGGAGCATGCCGCCGTAGCCGAAGGTGGAGGCGATCGCGACGCCGCTGGGGCCGGCCAGGGCACCGGCCCGTTCGACGGCGATCGGGAAGATGTTGGCGAGGCCGAGTCCGGTGACGGCGAAGCCGACCAGGGCCGCCCACACGGAGGGGGCGAGCGACCCGACGAGCATGCCGACGGCGGCCATGGTGCCTCCCGCGACCACCGTCCGGGTCCGCCCGAGCCGCTCCAGGAGCGTGGTCCCGCAGAGCCGGCCGATCGTCATGGCGAGCGCGAAACACGTGTAACCCGCGGCCGCGATGCCCGGGTGCGCGTCCAGGTCCTGCTCCAGGTGCAGGGTGCCCCAGTCGGCCAGGGCACCCTCCCCGTAGGCGGTGCAGAGGGCGATCAGACCGAAGACGACGACCAGTCGGCGAGTACGGGGGTCCGGTCGGCGTGGCTCACGCTCCTCGGGCCGTCCGGGAGCCGGCTGTGGTGCGGGGGACTCGTACCGCAGCAGGGCGCGCCCCGCGGCGGCCGTCACCAGCAGGCCGATCACGGTGAGAACGAGCAGATGCCGCGTCGGCGACAGCGAGCCCGCGACCAGCCCGCCGAGACCGGCGCCGATCATTCCGCCCAGGCTGAAGGCCGCGTGGAAACTGGGCATGATCGGCCGCCGCAGCACGGCCACCAGGTCGACGGCGGCGCTGTTGAAGGCGACGTTGATCCCGCCGTACGCGGCGCCGAAGACCAGCAGGACCGCGCCGAGTGCCCAGGTGGAGTGGGTGAGCGGCGGCAGCGCGACGCTGAGGGAGAGCAGGATGCCGCACACGACGGTGACGGGGTGGCTGCCGTAGCGGCGGCAGAGCCGGCCGGTGAACATCATCGTGACGACGGCTCCCGCGGAGACGCCGAGCAGGGCGAGCCCCAGTGTGCTCGCGGAGGCGCCGGTCTGTTCCTTGATGGCGGGAATGCGGACGACCCACCCCGCGAAGATGAAGCCGTCGAGGGCGAAGAAGGTGGTGAGGGCGATCCGGAGTCGGGTGAGGTCCTTGCTGTGGCCCGGCACGTCATTGTGCGTTCGGGATTTGTTTATTTGCGGCACAAACTCAGGCTAGGTGGGAGCCGGGGGCTGGGCAAGGGGGTCGCCCCGGTGCTCGGGCGCCCCGGCGCTCGGGTGCTCCGGTGCTCCGGCGTTCGGGCGCTCCGGCGCGTTGGGCGCCAGGGCCGCTCCACCCGGCGACCGCGGTACTCAGGGAACGTCCGCCACCGAGAAGACCCCCGGCCCGCTGACCCCGTACAGCACACCGCCCACCAGAAGCGGCGGTACCGAATTGGGGGTCAGTTCCTCGAAGGAGCGGCCCTCCGTGTCGAAGGACGAGGTGGTGCGCCCGATCTCCTTGCCGGTGCGTGGGTCGAGCGCCAGGATGCTGGTGTCCGGCATCGTGACGTACAACCGGCCGTCGTGGAGGGCCGGTTCGCTGAAGACTCGCAGGTCGCGCGAGCTGGTCCACAGCGGCTTTCCGCGTTTCAGGTCGAGGGCGAGCAGGGTCTCGTTGCCGTAGTCGAAGATGTACATGGTGTCGCCGCGGACCAGTGGCGGCGCTTCCGGCTCGACGCTCCAGGGGAAGTCGATCCGGCGGGTCTTCCCGCTGTCGAGCTCCTGGATGAAGAAGGCGGCGGAGACCCCGGAGTTGTCGTCCCAGCGGGCGTAGTACGCCGTGTCGTCGTGGACGGTGGCCAGCCACAGATCGCCCTTGGGCGCCTCGACGTTGCCCAGGGTCCGGCCGGTCCGTGCGTCGAGTCGGGCAATGCCGCCGGAGCCGCCGCGCAGATCGGCGTAGAGGGTCCCCTTGGACCCCTCGTGGAACGGGCTCGCCGACGCGGAGGCCAGTTTGCGCCGCCACAGTTCCTCACCCGTGCGCGGCTCGTACGCCGCGAAGCGCGCGGTGTCGGAAGGCCCGAGCTCGTCCAGCCGTACGAGCAACACCCCGCTCAGGAACGCGAAGTCGCCCACCGGTCCGTCCACATGCCACAGCCGCGTGCCGGTCCTGGCATCGAAGGCGTCCACTCCCTCGGAGCGGTCCGAGCTGTTGACGAACACCACACCCTCGCGGACGACGGGATCGCGCAGCGAGAAACCGTCGACCTTCTTCTGGCTCATGGGCTTCGTCCAGTCCACACGGCCCGTCGCCGAACTCAGACGCATGAGGGCGACCTGGGGAGAGGAGCAGAAGACGCCGAGCGCGTCCGGAACGCACACCGGACCCATGGGCATCGGATCGTCCTCGTCCGGCTCCAGCGCGTTGTGCCACGGCTGCCAGCCCGCCGGTGTCGAACCACGGGGCGTCACCCGCTGGTCGGCCTGGTCGACCGTGCTCGCCGGGTCGTCGTCCAGCACGGTGACCGAAGCAACCCCCGTCATACCGAGGAGGACCGCTCCGACGAGAGCGGTCCACAGCCATTTCCTACGGCGCCTCCGTTCGGTCGGCTTCGCGCCCGAGGCCGGTGACGGTAGCGCTCCTGAATCCGACAGCACGGTCACCGGGATCCGGGACGGCTCCTCGTCGGACTCTTCGTCAGTCGGCTCCTCCGGCAGCCCGGTCAGCGCGTCCAGCACCTCGCTCGACGTCGGACGGTCCGTGGGCTCCTTCGCCAGACAGGCCGAAACCAACGGGCGCAGCGGCTCCGGCAGTTCGCCCAGCTCGGGCTCGCTGTGCACGGTGTTGTACGCGGCGAGATAGGCGTTCTCGGCCTCGAAGGGGCTGCGCCCGGTGGCCGCGTACACGAGTACCGCCCCCAGCGAGAACACATCGACGGCGGGGCCGACCTCGCGGGGGCGGCTGAACTGTTCCGGTGCCATGAAGGGCGGCGAGCCCATCACCATGCCCGTCTGGGTGCGGACGTCACTGCTGGCCGCGCGCGAGATGCCGAAGTCGATGACGCGGGCCGCCCCGTCGTCGCCCTCGCCCTCCAGCAGGAGCACATTGCTCGGCTTGAGGTCCCGGTGCACGACCTCCGCGCGGTGGATCTCACGCAGCGCCTCGGCGAGTTCGGTGCCGAGGCGGCGCAGCGCCCGCCAATCCAGCGGGCCCGCCTCGGCGACCTGTTCGGCGAGTGTGGGGCCGGGGACGAACGCGGTTGCCATCCACGGTCGTTCCGCGTCCGGGTCGGCGTCCACGACCGGCGCGGTGAACGCCCCGCTGACCCGGCGCGCGGCCACGATCTCCTGCCGGAACCTGGCTCGGAACTCGGCGTTGTCGGCATACCTCGTGTGTACGACCTTGACGGCGACGGCCCGCCCCGAGGCCGATCTGCCGAGGTAGACGACGCCCATGCCGCCGCTCCCGATCCGCGATTCGATCCGGTAGCCGCCGACTGACCGCGGATCGTTCTCGCGCAGGGTCACCGTGTCTCCTTAACCAATGCACGCCTGGACGGTTCCGGCCCGGATCCTTCTGACAGGGACCCTTCACTCTAGTGCCCGGTCGCCCGGGCTCATCCGGTGAACGCCATGCGTGCCCACGGTTCAGGCTCGCGCACCTCCGTCGACCCGCAGGACCGTGCCGGTCACGAACGAGGAGCGGTCGCTGAGCAGCCAGGCGGCGGCCTGGGCGATCTCGTCGGGGTCGGCCGCGCGGCGCAGTGGGGTGTGTGCCTGGAGTCGTTCCTGGAGGCCGGGTGATTCCTCTTCCCAGGTACGGATCATCTCGGTCAGTGTGTTGCCGGGGGCGATGGCGTTGACGCGGATGCCTTCCGGGCCGTACGTGATGGCGGCCGACTCGGTGAGGCTGTTGACCGCTCGCTTCATCGCGCCGTACGCGGGCAGTTCGGGGTTGCCCATCAGGCTGCCGACGGACGAGTTGTTGACGATGGCCCCGGTCCCGGCGGTGGCCCGGATGGCGGCGATCTCGGCGACCATGGCCACCCACGGGCCCTTGAGGTTCACGGCGTAGACGTGGTCGAAGTCGGCCTCGGTCACCTGGTCCATCGGGCCGGGCGGCACGAACGTACCGGCGTTGTTGAAGGCGATGTCGAGACGGCCGTACAGGTCCACGGCGCGGTCCACGGCGGCGCGTACGGCGGCCGGGTCGGCCAGGTCGCAGACCACGTAGTCCGCGATGCCGCCCGCCGCCCGGACCTCCTCGGTCACCGCCTTCAGCTGGTCCTCGGTCCGGGCCGCGAGCAGTACCCGGGCGCCCTCTCGGGCGAACAGCCGCGCGGCAGCGGCGCCGATCCCGCGACCGGCGCCGGTGATGAAGGCGACCTTGCCGGCCAGCAGGCCGAGGGCGGCAGGGGCGGCGGATGTGTCGGTGGTTCGTGTGTTGTCCATGGCAGCGAGCGTGCGCCGGTCCGCGGAGCCCATCCAGGCACCGGCGATACCTGGATGGGCCCGCGCCGCCCGCGCACACTGGAGGTGTGGACAGACGAGAACTGGCGGCCTTTCTGCGCAGCAGGCGCGAGCGGATCACCCCCGCCGACGTGGGGCTGCCCGCCGGGCCGCGCCGTCGCACGCCGGGGCTGCGCCGCGAGGAGGTGGCGCAGCTGGCGTTCATCTCGACCGAGCACTACACGCGCCTTGAGCAGGCCCGCGGCCCGCGCCCGTCGCGCGAGGTGCTGGCCGGGCTGGCCCGGGCCCTGCGCCTGTCGGACGCCGAGCGCGACCACCTCCACCACCTCGCCGGCGCACCGCCCGGCCCGCCGCCCGGACCCTTGCGCGAGGTGCGGCAGAGCATCCTCGACCTGCTGAGCCGGCTGCCCCAGGCCGCCGCCATCGTGACGTCCGCGTCCTTCGAGGTGATCGCCTGGAACGATCTGGCGGCGGCCCTCATGGAGGACTTCTCCGCCCTTCCGCGGCGCGACCGCAACCTCGTACGCCGTGTCTTCCTCGGGCCGCACCCGCAGGGGCGGCGGCTGTACGGAGTGTCGGACGCCGACGCGTTCGCCCGCAACGCGACGCAGCGGCTGCGCGCCACCGCCGCCCGGTATCCCGACGACCCCGAGGTGACCGGGCTGGTGGCCGAACTCCTCGCCGGAAGCGAGGAGTTCACCCGGCTGTGGGCTTCCCACGACGTGAGCCACGAGCCCACCCTGTGCAAGACCTTCCAGCATCCGCTGGTCGGCCCGGTCACCGTCAACTGCGACGCCCTCGACATCACCGACCGCGACCAGCAGGTCGTGATCTACACCGCCGCCACCGGCTCACGGTCCGAGGAGGCGCTGCGACTGCTGTCGGTCATCGGCACGCAGCGTATGGACGTGGGGCGCTGAGGCGGGCTGGGCCGACACCGGGCGTACGTACGTGCGTGCGTGGCGTCGGCCGTCAAGGCTGCCCCTCAGCCCCTCAGGCCCGCGTATACGTGAGCCGTCGCCCGTCGGCCAGTTCGCGTACCAGTGTGTCGCCCTCGGTGCGGAGTGTGGAGGAGCCGCCGCGGAGGCAGGGGCCGGAGGAGGCGGTCTGGTCGATCGCCGGTGGGGCGAAGCGTGCCGGACTGTTCGCGTCGCCTACGGAGACCAGGTTCATGTCGGCCTCGCAGTGCTCGCCGCCGCCGTCAGAGACCAGCGTGGCGGCCGGGCTGCCCACCGGCGTGCGCTCGACGGTCATGCGCTGCGTGCCGCCGTTGGCGAGGGGGCGCTGCCAGGTGCCGAGCAGGTCTTCGGGGAGTTTCTCCGACCCCTCGATCCTGTGCAGTTCGGCGGTGCGTCCTGCGGCTTCCCAGCGGAGGGAGTTGGCGTCGGTCCGGGTGAGGACATGCTCGCCGAGGGCCGAACACGAGCCGGAGGGGACGCTGTTGACGACCTTGGTGTCCAGCCGTAGCGACGTACCGCCGCCGGACGGCTTGGCGGCGAGCTTGCCGTCGCTCTTGCACTCGTAGGTGTCGCCGAGGCTGATGCTGGTGGCGACGACCTCGCCCACCTGCCCCGACGAGACGACGAACCGGCGGAACTGATCGGTGGGCTTCCCGTCCCGCTCGACCTCGCCCGCCCAGATGCCCACGAACGCCTTGGGTACGTCGGATGTCACGCCGCCGACGGCGTTCGAGCCGGAGCCAGTGCCGGATTCCGAGCCTCCGTCGGGGAGTTGGAGACCGGCGGCCCACGCGGCGTACACGCCTCCCGTCACCACGGCGGCTGCCGCCAGCGCGAGCGCGGCCCGCCGGCCCCTGCCCGTCGGGCGAGGGCGAGGGCTCGGCGAAGGAGTTGACTCCGCGCGCTCGTTGTCCGGCCTCGGCACGACCTGGGTTCCCCACTCCGAGCGTTCCGACTGCTCCGATGCGGGAGGTTCCTCCCAGGTCACGAGCGAGGCGGTGGACGAGGTCGCGGACGAAGGCGCGGGCGTGGCCGGTGCGGGCGACGGCACGAAGGCGGTCGGTGTCGGCGCCGCCATCGCGCTCGCGTGCGGCGGCGTGTCCGTGTCGAGCAACTGGACGGCGCTGCGCCCCAGTTCGGCGATGATCTGGGCAGGCAGCCACGGCGGCGACGAGGCGCCGGTCCCCACCGGTTGCATCCGTGCGACGACCTCCTGTGGAGTCGGCCTGGCCGCCGGGTCCTTGGCGAGGCAGTCGGCGATCAGTCCCCGTACCGGCTCCTCGATCCCCGTCAGGTCCGGTTCCTCCTGCGCGATACGGAACATCACGGCGTGGACCCCGCCGGAACCGCCACCGCCGAACGGGGTCTGCCCGGTCGCCGCATACGCCAGGACCGTACCCATGCAGAAGACATCGGAGGCCGGGCCCACCGGCTCGTCCCTGAGCTGCTCGGGCGACATGAAGCGGGGCGAGCCGACCAGCACACCCGAACTGGTCGGGGTCGAACCGGGTACCGCGTCCAGCGCCCGCGCGATGCCGAAGTCGATGACCCGGGGGCCGTCGATGGTGATCAGGACGTTCGAGGGCTTGAGGTCCCGGTGGACCAGCCCCGCGCCGTGAATGTCGAGCAGGGCGCTGGCGAGTCCATGGGCGAGGGTGCGTACGGAAGGGGCGGGGAGGGGGCCGTGTCCCTGGGGCGAGACGATGTGTTCGAGCGAGGGTCCCGCGATGTAGCCGGTGGCCACCCACGGCGTCTCGGCCTCGGTGTCCGCGTCGAGGACCGGTGCCGTCCAGCGGTCGCTCACCCTGCGCGCCGCCGCCACCTCCAGCCGGAAGCGCTCGCGGAACTCGGGTTCGGCGGCCAGCTCCGGCTTGATGAGCTTGACCGCGACCGTGCGCCCGCCCTCCGAACGTGCCAGACAGACCCGGCCCATGCCGCCCGCGCCGAGGTTTCTGAGCAGCCGGTACCGGCCGATTCTGTCGCCAACCCCACCGGAGGTGGCATCGAAGTCGTCTGTCGACGGCTTCGTCATCTGACTGTCTCCCCTCGGTCGGCACTTCGCCCCACTCACCGCCACGAAGGGTCACGAGCCGGCGGTCCACTTGCTTCCGCTTGACGTGAACAGAGGCTACCCGGCTTCGAGTTGCAGGTGGTGCGACGTCAGCGGGCTCGTCTCCGCCCGAACGCGCGTACTCCTTCACGCGTACTCCTTCGGTCGTCGTGGCCGGTGGGCGACACGTGAGGACCACGCACCGGTCAGGTGCGCCGCGTGACGATGCTGAGGGAGTTGGCGGCGACGATGGCCCCGATGCTCGCCCACTCCGGCCGGCCGAGGTTCTGGCCGAGGCCGATCCAGCCGACGAGGGCGGCGAGGACGGGGTTGACGCTCATGAACAGCCCGAAGGCCTGGGCGGGTACGCGGCGCAGGGTGAACATGTCCGCGAGGTACGGCACCGCCGAGGCGAGCACCCCGGCGGCGACGGCGTAACCGAGGGCCTCGGCGGTCGGCGGGTGCCGGAGCACCAGGACGACGCCGACCGGCAGGAACATCAGGGCGGAGACCCCCGACGCGGCGGCCGAACCCTGTGCACCGGGGACGCGTTGGCCGACGGTCCGGTTGAGGAGGATGTACGACGCCCAGCAGGCGGCGGCGAGCAGGCCAAGGGCCATCCCGGCGTAGTCGGTCGAGGGCTGGGGGCGCATCAGCGTCACCACGCCGGCGGCGGCGACCACCGCGGCGAGGATGTCCACGCGGCGGCGCGCGGCAGTGAGTGCGATGGTGAGCGGGCCCAGGAACTCCAAGGTCACCGCCAGGCCGAGGCCGATGCGGTCGATGGCGCTGTAGAGGGACAGGTTCATCGTCCCGAACACCAGGGCGAGCAGCAGCACCGGCCGCCACTGCCACCAGGTGAACGAGCGCAGCCGCGGCCGGCCGACGGCCAGCAGGACGACCGCGGCGACGTACTGGCGGACCGCGACGACCCCGACAGGGCCGAGTACGGAGAAGGCGAGGGATCCGATCGCGGCGCCGGTCTGCGTGGACAGACCACTGGCGATCATCGTGGTCACACCGGCCAGCCGTTGGGGCCGTCCGGTCGGCTGCGGATCCGGAAGACCCTGGGCCGCCCGGCGCGTGGGTGCCGCTGGGCGGGGCGCGACTGTGGGGCGTACGGAGGCGGTGGTGCCCGATTCGGGTGCGGCTCGCATGCTTCGATCGTGTGACTCGGCGGCTCTTGCGCAAAATGCACACAGCGATCCATCTATACGCTTCAGTCATGGATGTGGAGCTACGGCAGTTGCGCTGTCTCGTCGCGATCGTCGACGAGGGCACCTTCACCGACGCGGCCATCGCGCTCGGCGTCTCCCAGGCAGCCGTGTCCCGGACCCTGGCCTCGCTCGAACGGGCCCTGGGCGTACGGCTGTTGCGCCGCACCTCGCGCGAGGTGGCGCCGACCCCGGCGGGACTGCGCGTGGTGGCGCACGCCCGGCGGGTGCTCGGCGAGGTGGCCGATCTGGTCCAGGAGGCCCGGTCGGGTCACACCCGCCTGCGGATCGGGTACGCCTGGTCGGCGCTCGGCCGCCACACATCGGCCTTCCAGCGCCGCTGGGCCAAGGCACAGCCCGAGACGGACCTGCGGCTGGTCCGCGTCAACTCCGCCACCGCCGGTCTGGCGGAAGGCGCCTGCGAACTCGCCGTCGTACGCAGGCCGTTGGAGGAGGACCGGCGGTTCGACTCCGCCATCGTCGGGCTCGAACGGCGCCTGTGCGCCCTGGCCGCCGACGACGCCCTGGCCGGACGCCGCTCGGTCCGGCTCGCCGACCTCGGCGGGCGCACCCTGCTGATCGACCGCCGCACCGGCACCACGACCGCCGACCTCTGGCCGCCGGACGCCCGCCCGGAGACCGAGGAGACGTCCGACGTCGACGACTGGCTCACCGTGATCTCCAGCGGACGCTGCATCGGCCTGACTGCGGAATCCACCGCCCACCAGTACCCCAGGCCAGGCATCGTCTACCGGCCGGTCCGCGACGCCGAACCCATCGCCGTACGCCTCGCCTGGTGGCGGGACGACCCGCACCCCGCCACCCAGGCGGCGATCGAACTGCTCACGGCTCTGTACCGCAACGGCTGACCGGCTTCGGGCAGTTCAGCGCCGGTGCCGCAGGCCCGGGCCGGTTCAGCCGACGTGCACCCGCGGCCGTCGTGCCCGGTCCGGTTCCGCCTCGCGGAGGACCTCCCGGGTGACGGGCGCGACCTCGCCCTGGCCGAAGAGGAAGAAGCGGAGGAAGTTGGTGAAGGGGCTGCCCTCGGTCCACTCGAAGTAGATGTGCGGGATGCAGCCGGTGGTGTCCCGGACGTGCAGGACGAGGGCGGCCAGGGCGTTGGGGACGGAGGACGACTCCAGGGTGAGGACGCGGTAGCGGCCGTGCAGGACCTCGCCGCGTACGGTCAGGCCCGCCTCGAATTCCGACGGGTCCAGGACGGTGACCTCGACGAAGACGAAGTCCTCCTGGGCGGGGACGTCGTTGTCCGCGCGGATCTGCTCGATCTTCTCGCGGTACTCGGTGATGTCGCGGTTGTCGGGTTCGTTGGCGATGAACCGGATCCGGCGGCTGGCGATGTCCCGTACGAACCGCTGGGCCATGCCGTCCATGGTCACGCTGGTGACGCGGAGTTCGAAGGCGCGGGCGAGCCGTGAGAGGAGGGAGACGAGGATGATGCCGGCGATGAAGCAGGCGCCGATCTTCACGCCGTCCGGGCGCTCGATGACGTTCGCGACGGTGACGTAGAGGAAGACCGCCGAGATCACGGCGAAGCCGATGGTCCAGTTGCGCTGGCCGGCCTTGCGCGCGGCGATGGTCACCGCGATCGCGGCCGAGCTGATGAGGACCAGGACGCCGGTCGCGTACGCGCCGCCCTGCGCGTCGACGTCGGCGTCGAAGATCCAGGTGACCAGGAAACCGATCAGCGTGAAGACGATCACCATCGGGCGGACGGCGCGCGCCCAGTGCGGGGCCATGCCGTAGCGGGGCAGATAGCGGGGCATCAGGTTGAGCAGCCCGGCCATGGCGGAGGCGCCGGCGAACCAGAGGATGGCGATGGTGGACGCGTCGTAGACCGTGCCGAAGGCGTTGCCCAGGTAGTCGTGCGCCAGGTAGGCGAGCGCGCGGCCGTTGGCCTCGCCGCCCGACTCGAACTCCTTCTCCGGGATCAGCAGCGTGGTGATGAAGCTGGTCGCGATCAGGAACACGCTCATGATGAGCGCGGCCGTGGTCAGCAGCTTCTTCGTGCCGCGGATACGGCCCTTGGGGTTGGCCTCGGTGTCGTCGGGGTCGCCCTCGACGTGCGGCATGACCGCGACGCCGGTCTCGAAGCCGGACAGGCCGAGCGCCAGCTTCGGGAAGACCAGCAGCGCCACTCCCACCATGGCAAAAACGTTTCCGTGCTCGGCGGTCAGGGCGGTGGACCAGTCGCTGATCACATGCCCCTCGGTGGCCACGTGCCAGAGCCCGGTCACCACGACCACGACGTTGAGCGCCAGGTAGAGGCCCACCAGCGCCACGGCGACACCGATCGCCTCCAAGAAGCCCTTGAGGAAGACCGCGCCGAGGAGCGCGATGAGCACCAGCGTGATCAGCACTTGTCTGTCGTGCAGCGCGTCGGCCAGATGCGGGTTCTCCACCAGGTGGGTGGAGGCGTCGGCGGCCGACAGGGTGATGGTGATCAGGAAGTCGGTCGCGGCGAAACCGAGCAGGGTCAGGACGAACAGCTTGCCCTTCCAGAAGGTCAGCAGCCGCTCCAGCATGGCGATCGAGCCCTCGCCGTGGGGGCTCTCCTCGGCCACCCGCCGGTACACCGGCAGCGCGCCCGCCAGCGTGACGACGACCAGCACGATGGTGGCCACGGGTGACAGCAGCCCGGCGGCGAGAGCGGCGATGCCCGGCTGGTAGCCGAGCGTGGAGAAGTAGTCGACGCCGGTCAGGCACATCACCCGCCACCAGCGCTGTCCCTTGTGCACGGGCTCCGGCTTGGCGGGCCGCGGCGCCGCCTGTCTGCCCTTGCCCATGTCGGACAGCCCCTCCAGCATCCAGGCGCGCAGGCGACTGGGCGGAGGGTGTTCGGTGGTGGCCATTCGGCGCGCTCCTGATGTGCGGCTCAGCGTGTCGTTTCGGCCATCACGCGGACGGCGACACCAGCGTATGCAGAGAGTGACGCACAGGCCCACGGATGAGGCCGCCGCAGGCGTCAAGCTTCCGTTAAGAGAATCCGTGCGACCGGCTGTGGCACATCAGGACGAGGGGGTTTCGGCTTCGGGGGAGGGGTGGGGGCCATTCGAAAGGCGTCAAGGACCGCGGGTCCGGCGCGCACACCCAGCGTCATCGCGTACGCCGTCCCACGGGGTCGCCAACCCCGTAGCGGCCGTACTCGCGGACCGGATGGAAACCCGCGTTCCAGGCCGGGCGGTCGCGACCGGGATCACCGTTGAACGTCCATCACCCCCGTCCAGCCGTCGAGCACGGCCCGGGTCGGCATGGCCTCCCAGTCGCCGGGGACCGTGCACAGCAGGGCCCCCGCGAGGGCGGCGGTGTCGAGGCACTGTTTGACGTCCGCGCCCGCCATCAGCTCGCTGAGGTACGCGCCGACGAAGGCATCGCCCGCGCCGACCGGATCGACGACCTGGACCGGGACGGCGGCCTGCCGTTGGTGGACGCCGTCCACCAGGGCCGACGCCCCCTCGGCGCCGAGTTTGATCACGGCACCGGCGGGGCCGAGGCCGGTCAGGGCCGCGGCCAGTTCCTCGGGGTCGTCGGCACGCTCGCGGCCCAGTACGAGGGCGGCCTCGTCGTCGCCCGCGAAGACGATGTCGGCCCGCGCGACCAGCCTGCGCAGGACGAGTGCCGCCGCCTGGGGCGACCACAGTGCGGACCGGTAGTTCACGTCGACCGACACCTTCACCCCGGCCTCGCGAGCGACGTCCACGGCGTGGAACACCGCCGCGGCGGCGGTCGCGCCGAGGGCCGGAGTGATGCCGGTGACGTGGAGCAGCCCGGCCCCGGCGACGAGCGCGTCGTCGACGTCCGCGGGGGCCAGCCGGGCACCCGCCCCCTGCGCGCGGTAGTACCAGACCTTCACCGCTCCGCCCGGCAGCCGCTCCTTGAGCATCAGACCGGTTGGCGCGTCGGAGTCCCGTACGGCGTGCACGTCGACGCCTTCCGCGGCGAGTTCGCGTACGACGCGGTCGCCGACGGAGTCCGCGCCGAGCCGGCCGATCCAGCTCACCGGGGTGCCGAGCCGGGACAGCGCGATCGCCACGTTGCTCTCGGCTCCTCCGATGCCGAGCGCCATATGGGGTACGTGTTGCAGATGCCCGACGGTCGTGGCGGCGAGCAGGCCCATCGTCTCGCCGAGGGTGACGACCCCGCCGCCGTTCATGAGCGGGCCTCGGCGACGGCGTCGAGGGCACGCCGGGCGCGGTCGGCGAGTGCCCCGAGGTCGCCTCCGGCCAGGGCGTCGCCGGACAGCGCGCCGCCGAGTCCGACGGCCAGGGCACCGGCCCGTATCCAGGTCCCGACGTCGTCGACGCCGATGCCGCCGCTGGGCATCACGCGCACGTCGGGGTAGGGATCGGTGAACGCCTTCAGGTGCGCGGGGCCGACGGTCGAAGCGGGGAACAGCTTGACCGCCGTCGCCCCGGCGTCCCAGGCCGTGGCCAGCTCGGTCGGGGTGAGCCCGGCCGGGTAGACCGGGACGCCGGCCTGCCGGGCCACGGCCACCACATCGGCGCGGAAGCCGGGCGAGACGAGGAAACCCGCTCCCGCGTCCAGGCTGCGTCGGGCCTCGTCGGCGGACCGCACGCTGCCCATCCCGAGGTCCGTGAACTCGCCGAGGTCCTTGCGCAGCCGCTCCAGCTCGTCGAGGGCGCCGGGGGTGGTGAGGGTGAGTTCGAGGCAGACGAGTCCGGTATCGGCCAGCGTCCGGGCCGCGGGCAGCAGATGCTCGGGGTTGTCGGCGCGCAGCACGGCCACGACTCCCGTGCGCAGCAGCGCGTCGGCGGGTTCGGTCCGCTGGGCGGAGAGGGTGTGGGTCACGAGGTGCTCTTTTCGGGCATGGGCTTCGGCGGGGCCGTCGCATCGTTGAGGAGGGTGAGGTCCCGGTCGCGGGTCTCCGGCGCCATCCGGGCCGCGACCAGGCTGATGATCATCATCAGAGTCATGTAGGCGGCGACCGGCACCCATGAACCGGAGAACGCGGTGAGCAGGGAGGCGCAGATCAGCGGGGCGACACCGCCGCCCAGCACCGAGGAGAACTCCCGGCCCAGGGTGACTCCGGCGTAGCGGTAGCGGCTGCCGAACAGTTCGGGGAAGTAGCTCATCTGCACGCCGACCGCGCCCTGTCCGGCCAGGACGAAGCCGAGGATGATCGCCACGGTGATGGCGTACGGCGACCCGGTGTTGAGCGCGATGAAGGTCGGTCCGGGCAGCAGCACGAGGGCGGCCAGGATCGCCATGTACACGGGCCTGCGTCCGACGCGGTCCGAGAGGATGCCGAATCCGATCGCCGCGATACCGCCGCAGGTCGCCCCGATCATCAGCACCTTGGGCACGAACGAGGAGTCGACGCCGACCGTGGAGACCAGGTACGAGGCCATGAAGACCTGGTAGGTGTACGACTGCGCGCTGATGCCGACGTTCATGAACAGCACCAGGAGCATGGGCTTGCGGCCGTGCTGGAAGACCTCCGCCACCGGCGACTTGGGCTTCTCGTGCTGCTTCTTGAGCTCCTGGAAGACCGGGCTCTCGCTGAGCCTGCGCCGGATGAGGACGGCCACGACTGTGACGAGAAGGCTGCTGGCGAAGACGACCCGCCAGCCCCAGGCCATCAGGGCTTCCTCGGACAGCGTCTGGGCGAGGATCCAGGCGAGGGCGCCCAGTACGGTGCCCAGGGCGGCGCCGGTCATGACGAGTGAGGCGAGCCTCCCGCGCCGTCCGACCACCGCCGTCTCGGTGAGCAGGGTGGCGCCGCCGGACTGTTCGGCGCCGGCTCCGAAGCCCTGGAAGAAGCGGCACAGGACGAGCAACGCCGGGGCGAGCAGGCCGACTTGGGAGTACGTCGGCAGCAGTCCGATGGCGAACGTCGACACGCCCATCAGGAAGAGCGTGGTGACCAGTACCCATTTGCGGCCGAGCCGGTCGCCGTAACGGGAGAAGAACAGGCCGCCGAGGGGCCGGGCGGCGAACCCGACGGCGTAGGCGGCGAAGCTGGCCAGGAGGGCGACCGCCGGTGTGGCGTTGGGGAAGAACAGGTCGCCGAAGACCAGGGCGGACGCGGTGCCGTAGATGACGAAGTCGTACTGTTCGAGCGCCGTGCCGACGAGGCCGGCCCAGGCGGCGCGGCGGATGGCTTCCGGGTTGGCGGGGGTGTCCGTGGCGGGGGCGGGGAGTGCGGAGTCGCTTGCTATGGGTCCGGTGGACGTGTCCATCAGCCATGCCTCCTTGAATGGGATGGATCGGGGACGAAAGGGAGACAGCGCGGTACTAAAGGGGGACAGCGCGGTACGGATAGGGGGATACCGCGGTACGGAAGGGTGCGGCGAACTGCCGGGCCGCCTCAACGCGGCTGTCGGCCTTGGATGTTCAGGCAGCGGTGCCGTGCGGCCGGACGACGACCTTCAGGTGCGTCGGGTCCGTGACCGGCGCGCGCAGGGCGTCGGTGGCACGGTCGAGGGGGAAGCGGCCCGTGAGGACGGACGAGAGGTCCACCCGGCCGTCGGCCGCCAGGGCCAGCGCGGTGGGGAACGCGTGGGCGTAGCGGAACGCGGTGACGAGGTCGATCTCCCACCGCTGGAGGTGCGCGAGCGGCAGTCCGTCGACGGCGGGAGCGGCCTGTCCGACGACGGTGGCGCGTGCGGCGGGCTTCAGGGTGCGAAGCCCCTGCCAGAGTGCGGCGGGGTGGGCCGAGCACTCCAACAGCCGGTCCATGCCGGTGAGTTCGAGGTCCTGTGCGGCGGTGTTGACCACCGCCGTGGCGCCGAGCTTGCGGGCCTGGGCGAGCCGGGCGTCGTTCACATCGGTGACGACCACCTCGGCCGCTCCCGCGGCCCGCGCCACCTGGGCCACGAGGATGCCGATCGGTCCTGCTCCGGTGATCAACACCCGGTGTCCGAAGGCGACTTCGGCCCGCCGTACGGCCCAGACCGCGACGGCCAACGGCTCGATCAGCGAACCGAGCTCCAGTGGAACCCCGTCCGGCAGGGGATGGACGGCCCGGGCGGGGACGACGACGTGTCCGGCGAGGACTCCATGTGTCGGCGGTGAGCCCAGACAGGTGCCGTGCGGACAGAGGTTGTAGCGGCCCGAACGGCAGGTCTGGCAGGTGCCGCAGCCGACGGCGGGTTCGATCGCGACCGGGGTACCGGCCTCGACACCCGCCTCAGAGCCAGCCGCTGTGACGACACCGGATGCCTCGTGGCCGAGGACGGTCGGCTGCCGGAGCACGTTCTGACCGTTGCGGCCGCTCGCGAAGTAGTGCATGTCGGAGCCGCAGATGCCCACGGCGTCGATCTCGACGAGCACTTCGTCGGGGCCGAGGGTGCGTAGAGGGACCTCTTCGATACGGAGGTCGTCCGGGCCGTGCAGTACGGCGGCTCTGGTCGTGGTGGGTGTTCTGGGAACTGACACGGTCTCACATCCTTGTGAGAGGGGTTGGGTTGGAGTTCAGGCCGCCAGCAGCGGCTCCGAGTCGGCGGCGTCGGCCGCGGCGCCCGCCGCCGCGTCCGTGCCGTGCCGGGCGAGGATGCCGATGAACTCGGCGACCCGCTCGGTGAATTGGGGGTGTTCGGCGAGCCGGTCGCCGAGCAGGCCGCCGTCGATGACGGCGGTGACGAAGTCCCGTACGGACGTGGTGCGTTCGGCCGTCCGCCGCAGCCCCTCGCGCGCCGGGTCCGCCATCGCGGCGGCGTGCGGACCGGCGTCGAGGCCGGTGGGTGGCGCCATGCAGCACAGGTACGCGGCGACGGTCAGCGCGAGATGGTGGGGCATCCGTCCGCCGCGCAGCTGCCGGAGCGCCGGGTCCGGCACCCGCTGGCGCAGCTTGACGGAGCCGTCCGAGCCGACCTGCTGGGTGCGGTGCCCGAGAGCCGTGTTGGCCCAGCGGTCGAAGAGCTGTGCCACATAGGCGTCGAGGTCGACGCCGGCGGGGACGGTGAGGCTGGGCAGGTAGTCGTCGTGCAGGACGCGGCGCGCGGCCTCGGCGACGACGGGACGGGAGATCGCGTCCGGGATGGTGGCCCGGCCGTCGAGCGCCCCGAGGTAGGCGATGAGCGAGTGGGTGCCGTTCAGCAGCCGCAGTTTGAGCAGTTCGTACGGCTCGACGTCCTCGGTGAACAGCGCGCCGCCGTGCTCCCAGCCGGGCCGTCCTGCGGCGAAGCGGTCCTCCAGGACCCACATGGTGAACGGCTCGGCGGCCACGGGGACTTCGTCCCGCAGGCCGAGCCGGTCGGCGACCGTTCGGCGGTACGCGTCGGTGGTGGCCGGGACGATCCGGTCGACCATGGTGTTCGGGAACGTCACGGCGTCGGCCAGCCACGGGAGGAGTTCGTCGCGCTCGGCGGCCGGCAGGGCCTCGGCGAACTCCCGTACCAGGCGCCCGGTCTGGCCTCCGTTGCCGGCCAGGTTGTCGCAGCTGAGCACGGTGACGGGCGTGGCGTGCGAACGCAGGCGGCGCTGCAGCCCTCGTACGATCAGGCCGATCGTGGTCCGCGGCGGTGTGTCGCCGCGCAGGTCGGACCGTACGCCGTCGTGGTCGGTGTCGAGGTGCCCGGTGCGCGGCGAGAAGGTGTAGCCGTGCTCGGTGACGGTGAGCGAGACGATCCTGGTGGCCGGGGCGGCGACGGCGTCGAGGACGGCGTCCGGCTGCCGCGTGGCCACCAGCGCTCCGGTGTGCACGGCGGGAATCGTGACGCGGGATTCCGTCGGCGAGATCTCGACCACGCCGTAGCGGAAGTCCTGGGCGCGCAGCGCGTCGGCCACGGTCGCCGAGCGGCTCGCCACTCCGAGGATCCCCCAGGGGCCGTCGGTGTGGTCGAGGGCGGCCGCGGTGTAGACGGCCTGGTGGGCGCGGTGGAAGTTGCCGAGTCCCAGGTGCACGATGCCGGTGTCGGCGAGCGTGCGCCGGTGCAGGAGCGAAGAGCCCGTCACTGTACGGGAGTTGAGGGTGGGAAGGTCCGTGGTCGTCATCTCGGCGGTCACCAGTCCGTCATCGAGCCGTCGCGGCGGCGGGCCACGGGCAGGTAGGCGGGTTCGTACGGATATCGGGCGGCCAGGGCTTCGTCCACCTCGACGCCGAGGCCGGGGGCGTCACCGGGGTGCAGATGCCCGTCGGCGTAGCTCCACTCGTGCCGGAACACCTCGTGGACCAGCGGCTCGTAGCCCATGTACTCCTGGATGGCGAAGTTCGGGGTGGACAGGCCGACGTGCAGGGACGCGGCCAGCGCGACGGGTGAGACGTCCGAGGGGCCGTGCGGGCCCAGCTTCACCTGCCAGACCTCCGCCAGCGCGGCGATGCGGCGCAGATGACTGATGCCGCCTGCGTGCGTGACGCAGGTGCGTACGTAGTCGATCAGCTGCTCGGTGATGAGCGTCTGGCATTCCCAGACGGTGTTGAAGACCTCACCGATGGCCAGCGGTGTCGTGGTGTGCCGGCGCACGTGGCGCAGCACTTCCTGGTTCTCGGCCGGGGTGACGTCCTCCAGCCAGAAGAGGTCGACGTCCTCCAGGGCGCGGCCGAGGCGTGCGGCCTCGTTCGGGGTGAGGCGGTGGTGGGCGTCGTGCAGGAGCTTCACCTCGGGCCCGACGTGCTCACGGGCCGCCGCCAGCGCGCCCGGGGCGTGCCGCAGATAGGCGGCGGTGTCCCAGACCTCCTCGACGGGGGCGGCGCCGCGGCCGGCCGGCTCGTATCCGGCGTCCGGACTGCCGACGCCGTAGACGATGTCCAGCCCGGGCACACCTGTCTGGGCCCTGATGGCCTGGAAGCCGCGTTCGCGCTGGGCGTCGAGGGAGTCGAGCAGTTGCGGGACGTCCCAGCCGGTGGCGTGGGTGTAGGTGAGGACGCGGTCGCGGACCGCGCCGCCGAGGAGTTGGTAGACGGGCTGGTCGGTGGCCTTGCCCTTGATGTCCCACAGGGCGAGGTCGACGGCGCCGATGGAGGTCATGGTGACCGGGCCGCGCCGCCAGTACACCCCGCGATACAGGTACTGCCAGGTGTCCTCGATGCGGGCCGGATCGCGCCCGATGAGGAGTGGGGCGACGTGGTCGCGGAGGTAGGAGGCGACGGCGAGTTCGCGGCCGTTGAGGGTGGCGTCGCCCCAGCCGACCAGCCCCTCGGCGGTGGTGATCTTGAGGGTGACGAAGTTGCGTCCCGGGCTGGTCACGATGACGTCCGCCGAGACGATGGTGTCGTGTTTGCTCATCGGACCCTCTCCACAACGTTGTGCAGTCCCTCGCCGGCCGCCAGCCGGCGGATGTTGGCTGTGATGTCGGACATCCGGCGGGCGAAGGTCTGCCGGGTGAGCCCCGAGGAGTGCGGTGTCATCAGCACGTTGGGCAGCTCGTGGAAGGCGTGGCGGCTCGGCGCGCCGGTGTTGCCCGAGGCCGGGTAGTCGTACCAGACGTCGATCGCGGCGCCCCCGATCACGCCGTCGCGCAGGGCTGCGAACAGCGCGTCCTCGTCGACGACCGGGCCGCGGCCGACGTTGACCAGGACGGCCGACTCGCCCATGCGGGCCAGTTCCGGCGTGCCGATCAGCCCGGTGGTGCGCTCGGAGAGCGGTACCGAGACCACGACCACGTCCGCGGTGTCCAGAAGGGCGTCCAGATCGTCGACGCGCCCCGCCCACACGAGCTTCTCGGCGACCGCGTCGACGTCACCGCGTCGGGTGACGGCCACGCCCCGGGCGCCGAACGCCCGGAAACGTTGCCAGGTGCGGGCGCCGATGTGCCCGAACCCGACGAATCCGATCGTGGTGTCCGCCAGCGCGTCGGGCCACGGCGTGCCGGGCGAATGGGCGGGCGAGTCCCAGGTGCCGCGCCGCAGCGCCGCGTCCTGACGCAGGAATCCGCGCCGCAGCAGGACAGTGGCGGCCACGACGTACTCGGCGATCGAGTCCTCGTGGTGAAAGGTGTTGGCGACGAGCGTGCCCGGGGGCAGCGCCGCGACGTCGATCTTGTCGATGCCGGCACCGGCGGCGTGCACCAGGCGCAGCCCCTTGCCGGCCGCCGCCATCTCGGGCGAGCACACCCCCGACACCAGCACGTCGGCGTCGCGCAGTGCTGCGACGACGGCGTCGGTGTCCGCGGGGTCGGGCCAGCTCACGGTGGTCCGGCCGGGCAGGTCGCCCTCGAACTGCTCGCGCAGGGGCGCCAGATTGAGGTCGGCGACGACGACGTTCAGACCGTCGGTGTTGTTCTGGGGCGGACCTTTGTACGTCGTCATGCGTGCTCCCGGGTGACAGGAGGCGTGCGGGTCGTCGAGACCGGTCCGGTGGAGCCGCGGACCACGAGCTGGGTGGGCAGCCGCAGTGTGCGCGGCTCCCGGTGCTCGTCGGCGATGGCCTGGGAGAGCATCTCCAGGCTGAGGGCCCCGGCCCGGTCCATGGGGACCGCGATGGTGCTCAGTGCGGGGTACGCGGTCGCGGCGAGCGGCATGTCGTCGATGCCGACCACGCTGAGGTCGTCCGGAACCCGCACCCCGAGCTGCCGTGCTCCGGCGATCACGCCGAGGGCGACGAGGTCGTTGTGCGCGATGACGGCGGAGGCGCCGGACGCGATCACGCCGGCCGCCGCGGCGGTACCGCCGGCCACCGTCTCGGACTGCCAGCCGAGCACCTCCAGCTCCAGGCCGACCCGCTCGGCCTGGACACGGGCCAGGTCGACGCGGTGGCTGTTGGACCACGAGTGCTGGGATCCCTGGACGTACGCGAGGTGCCGGTGCCCCAGCGCCGCCAGGTACTCGACGGTCTGGCGCAGGCCGTCTCCGGCGTCCGCGAGGACGCAGTCCGCGGTGGTGGTCTCCCGGTTGACGAGCACGACCGGCGTGTCGCCGCAGAGCGCGAGGACGTCCTCGGCGTCGAGCCGGGGCGAGCACACGACGAGCCCGGCGGACCTGGCCCGCAGCTGTGTGATCACCGCCCGCTCCCGGTCGGGATCGAAGTCGGTGTCCGCGAGCACGATGGTCTGCCCGCGGTGCCAGCCCTGGGCCTGCGCGGCCTTCACGAAGGCACCGAAGACCGGGTTGGCGATGTCCGGCACGACCACGGCCACGGTGGCGGTGTCCGTCGGCAACTCGGCGGGACGTGGCGGCGGTGGTGGCTCGTAGCCCAGCTCTTGCGCAACTTCCAGAACCTTGCGCAAGGTCTCCGGCCCCAGTCGCTGGGGGTCGCTGAACGCCCGGGATGCCGTGGAAAGCGCCACATTCGCGCGCTTCGCGACGTCGGTCAAGGTGGGGGCCACGCTGCCACTCCGTTCCGCAGTTACCGCTGCATGAACTCTGCGTTACCCATACTCGGCAAGCTTGCGCAACCTTGTCAATGCTTGCCGCGAGATGAGTTCCCGAGGTGGATCGGGGACAGGGAGTGGCGGGGCAGGTGACTGGACGTCATGAATTGGGTGGCCCTCGGCGGTTGGCGCCTTGAGGGCCGCGCGGACCGGGCGGACCGGGCGGATCCTCAATCGCGCTGCTTGTCGCCCGGCGCCTTGAGCAGTCGGTCCAGTTCGTTCCCGGCCTCCTCGTACCCGGCGTCCGAGATTCGCTGCAGCTCGCGCAGGTCGCCGGTCGCCTTCGCGCGTCGGGTGAGCAGGAAGCCCGCGTGCATGGATCCCTCGTCCAGGAGCTCGCTCAGTTCCTCAAGGTCACCGGCCGTGTCGGCAAGGTCGGCAAGGCGGTCCAATGCGGCATCGTTGCCCGCATCGGCCAGCTCGCGCAGGGTCTCCCGATCGGCATTCGTGTTCGTCATGGGGCCATGCTGCAACCCCGCCCCAGGGGCAGGGTCAAGTGGCACGATGGCCGGGTGATCACCATCGGGCAGCTGGCCGGGTACGTCGGGGTGTCGGTCAAGACCATCCGCGTCTACCACGACAAGGGCCTGCTCCCCGAGCCCGACCGCGACGCGTCCGGCTACCGGCGGTACGGCGCGAACGACGTCATCGACCTGATCAAGATCCGGACGCTCGCCGAAGCGGGCGTGCCCCTGGCGCGTATCCGAGACCTGAGATCGGCGAGCGACGAGGAGTTCCAGCGGGCGCTGCGCGAGATCGACGACGGGCTCACCGACCGCATCCGTGGCCTGCGGGCGACGCAGGGGCGCCTGCGCCGGCTCGCCGCCGGAGATCTGGCGCCGCTGCCCGCCGAGGTCGGCGCCCATCTGGAGGACCTGGCCCGGTGGGGATTCACACCTCGTTGGGTGGACCTGCAACGCGATCTGTGGATCCTCGTGTTCGCCACCCACCCGGACCGGGCGGTCGCACTGTTCCGCGATCAGGCAGAAATCCTGGCCGACCCGGCGCTGCGGCAGCTCTTCCTCGACTACGACCAGGCGTACGGCCTCGACGCCGACGATCCCCGCATCGACGAGCTCGCCCGCCGGGCGGTCGAAGCGACCCGCGAACGCTACGGTTCGGACGAATTGCCCGGGCTCGATGCGCCCTCCGAGGTCCCCGCCCTCATCCAGGGCACGGTCAACGCCTCGTCCCCGGCGTGGCAGCGGATCGACACGCTCATCCGCGCACAACTGGGCGTGTGACTCGGCGTGCATGGGCACGCGGTCCCGGCCGTGTGCGCGAAAGTCAGTCGGCGTGCGCCGCCGCGAACGGGATCGTCACGGTGCCGGACGGATGGCGCCTCAACGCCGCGCGTGGCGGATCGTCAGCCGTCCGAACCCCATGGCACCTGAGATCCGGATCGTCGGGCCGTCGGTGCCGGGGGAGCGCCGCCGGGGCTTGTAGCGCGAGTCCTTCCACCCGGTCTGCAGACCCTCGAAGTCGACGACCGCGTCGCGAGGCACCTTGATCTTGGCCCTGCCGGTGCCGAGTTGCAGCTCGATGTCGACCACCGGATGCTCGATGACCGCCCGGGACAGGTCCAGGCGCACCCTGCCGAACGCGGACTCGACCTTGAGGAACCGAGGTACCCGCCAGGGGCCGCGCCGATGGATCCGTCCCCCGGCGGCGGCGATCGTGGACGTGGTGGCCGCAGCCTCCGCCGGGAGCGAGGCCAGCGCCGGCACGAGCTCGCTGTGCGTCCTTGCGGTGAGGGCCCGGTCGAGGCGTTCGTCCATCTCCTCGTGCGAGATGTGTCCTGCGGCGTAGGCGTCCTGGAGGCGCTGCACGGCCGTGTCGCGGTCGTCCTCGCTGATCGGTATCGGCGCGTCTTCCGGCGGAGAGGTCACCGGTTCACTCCAGTGCCGTGCCCACTCGGCCCAGCCCCCGTCAAGGCGGTGTCAACGTCCTCCTGACCGGCGACAAGGATGCGTCAAGGAGTGCTCCGAACGCCCTGGACAAGCGCTTCGGTAGGGGAAGTAACCGTTCCCCCCGGGGAGTTGATCGCCAGTGAGCGGAGCACGTCGGCTGCGATGAGTGACGTACGGGCCAATACGAGTGACGTACGGACCGGCGGAAGCGAGGCAGGGGCCGGTGCGGGTGACGTGCGTCCTGGGCGCCCCGGACGTCTCAAGGTGTACCTCGGAGCCGCCCCGGGCGTGGGGAAGACCTACCGCATGCTCGACGAGGCGCGGCGCAGGGCGGCGCGGGGCGTCGATGTCGTGGTGGGGTTCGTCGAGTGCCACGGGCGGCCCGGCACGGAAGGGATGCTCGACGGTCTGGAGGTCGTCGAGCGGGCCTCGGGCGCCTACCGGGGCGGGGAGTTCGAGGAGATGGACCTCGCGGCCGTTCTGGCGCGGCGCCCGCAGGTCGCGATCGTCGACGAGTTCGCCCACAGCAACGTTCCCGGGGTGGGCCGCAATCCCAAGCGGCGGCAGGACATCGAGGAACTGCTCGCGGCGGGGATCGATGTCGTCACCGCCCTCAACATCCAGCATCTCGAGTCGCTGAACGACGTCGTCGAGAAGATCACGCGCGTACCGCAGCACGAGACGGTGCCCGACGAGGTCGTACGACGGGCCCATCAGATCGAGCTGGTGGACATCCCGCCCGAAGGGCTGCGCCGGCGGATGGCGCACGGCAACATCTACGCGCCGGAGAAGGTCGACGCGGCTCTCGCCGACTACTTCCGGCCCGGCAATCTGACCGCGCTGCGGCAGCTCGCCCTGCTCTGGGTCGCCGACCGCGTCGACGAGGCGCTGCAGTCCTATCGCTCGGAGCACGACATCGGCGGGGTGTGGGAGACCCGGGAGCGGGTCGTGGTGGCGCTGACCGGCGGGCCGGAGGGGGACACGCTGATCCGGCGGGCCGCCCGAGTCGCGGACCGGTCGGCGGGCGGTGACCTGCTCGCCGTGCACGTGACCCGCAGCGACGGCCTCGCCGCGGGCGCCTCGCACGCCTCCCTGGCCCGGCAACGGCGGCTGATCGAGGACCTCGGCGGCAGCTACCACTCCGTGATCGGCGACGACGTCGCCGCCGCCCTGGTGGAGTTCGCCCGCGCCGAGAACGCCACCCAGCTCGTCCTCGGCACCAGCCGCCGTGGCCGCCTCGAACGGTTCGCCACCGGACGCGGCACCGGCGAGACGGTCGTCGAACTCTCCGCCGACATCGACATCCACATGGTCACGCACGAGCGCGCCGGGCGCGGCACACTGCTGCCCTCCCGCAGGCGCACCCTCTCGACCGTACGAAGGATCGCGGGCCCGGTGGCCGGTCTGCTGCTGCCGGTGGCGCTCACCTTCCTGCTGGACCTGGACGCGGCCAGGGACAAGCTCAACCTCACCAGCGAGGCCCTGCTCTTCCTGCTCACCGTGGTGGGGGTGGCCTGCATAGGAGGGGTCGCGTCCGCGGTGATCGCGTCGGTCACGGCGTCGTTGCTGCTCAACTACTGGTTCATCCCACCCGTCGGGCAGTTCACGCTCAACGATCCGAACGCGCTGCTGGCCCTGGCGGTCTTCGCGGTGGTCGCCGCCACGGTGGCCGCGGTCGTGGACCGCTCGCTGCGGCTGTCGAGACGCTCGGCCCGCGCCACCGCCGAGGCGGAGACCATGTCCTCGCTCGCCGGCACCATCGTGCGGGGCGGCGCGACCATACCCGCCCTGGTGGAACGTACCCGCGAGACCTTCGGCATGGACTCCGCGGAGCTGGTGGACGAGCCGCCCGGAGAGGACGGTGTGACGGCCGTCCCGGCGGGCCCCGGCGCCTTCCTGGTCCTGCGCGGCCGCATCCTCCCGTCCTCCGAACGGCGGGTGCTGGCCGCCTTCGCCGCGCACGTGGGGTCGGCGGTCGAGCGGTCCCGGCTCGCCCAGGCCGCCGCCGAGGTCGAACCGGTCAAGGCCGCCGACCGTATGCGTACGGCGCTGCTGCGGGCGGTCGGCCATGATCTGCGCACCCCGCTCGCCGCGGGCTGGGCGGCCGTGTCCTCGCTCCGCAGCCGGGACGTGGAGTTCTCCGACGAGGACCGGGACGAACTCCTCGCCACCGCCGACGAGTCCATGGCCAGGCTGAACCGGCTGATCGAGAACCTCCTCGACCTCAGCCGCCTCCAGGCCGGCGCACTCACCCTCGACCTGCGCGCCACCGCCCTGGAGGAGGTCCTCCCCGCGGCGCTCGCCGACACCCCCGAGGTCGAGGTGGCGGACCTGGAGGAAGTGCCCGCCGTACTGGCCGACCCGCCCCTGCTCGAACGGGTGATCGCCAACCTGGCGGGCAACGCCGCCCGCCACAGTCCGGCGGGGCGCAAGGTGCTGCTCGCGGCCAGCGCCCACGCGGGCCGCGTCGAGCTGCGCGTCGTCGACCGCGGCCCCGGCCTCCCGTCCACCGACCGGGACCGGCTCTTCGAACCCTTCCAGCGCCTCGGCGACACCGACAACACGACGGGACTCGGCCTGGGCCTGGCCCTCTCGCGGGGTCTGACCGAGGCGATGAACGGCACCCTTACCCCGGAGGACACCCCGGGCGGGGGTCTGACCATGGTGCTGTCCCTGCCCTTCGCCGAGCAGGTGCGGGTGCGGCGCGCCAGTGATACGCAGAGGACAGGAGGCGGCTCATGAGCTCCGAAAGCGGCATACGACGGCCCGGGCTCCCGGGCACCGGAGCGAACGCAGGAGGTGACGGTGTGATGACCGGCTATCCGCTCCGGGACCGGCTCGCCCTGCTGGCGGGCCTCGCGGGACCGTTCCTGGCGGCGCTCCTGCTGGTGCCTTTCCGCACCGACCTGTCCCGTACGAACGCCGCGCTGATCCTCGTCGTGGCCGTCGTCGCGGTCGCCGCCCTCGGGAGCCGGGTGGCGGGCGCGCTCGCGGCACTGTCGGCGGCGGCCTGGTTCGACTTCTTCCTCACGCGTCCCTACCAGACCTTCGACATCAACACCTCCGCCGATGCCGAGACCGCGGTACTTCTGCTGGTCGTCGGCCTGATCGTGTCCCAGCTCGCGGCCCGCGCCCGCCGCCTGGAAGTGATCACGGTGACCGACGCCGACCACCTCCGCCGCATCCACGAGACCGCCGAACTCGCCCAGTCCGCCAAGTCCTCGGACACCGTCGTCGACCACGTCCGGGGCCAGCTGACCGAGGTGCTCAGTCTGCGGGCCTGCCGCTTCGAGTACGGCACCCTCATGGGCCGGCCGCCCCGCCTGGAACAGGACGGGAACGTCGCGGTCGGCCGACGGCACCGGGACGTCGACATCGACGGCTGGCCGGACGGCGAGATCGAGCTCCGCACCTACGGCAACGGTCACTACCTCGGCCGCTTCATGCTCACCCCCGGCCCTGGTCCCGTACCGCCCCTCCAGGCCCGCCTCGTCGCCGTCACCCTCGCCGACCAGACGGGCACGGCCCTCGACACGGCAGGGCCGGTGAAGGACGGCTGACCCCGGGGAACTGATGCCGGGCGCTGACCCCGGGGAACGGCACGGGCGCATCACAGGGCCGTCAGGACCACGTCAAGGTTGGGCTCTTCGGCGCGAAGAAGGCGCAAGGAGCGGCCGGACACGGCCGGAACCGGACAGAACCTGAGCGCACCCGCGCATCGCCCTCCCGCATGCACGGGCCTTTCCGTGCGTGAAGGAGTACGAATCCCATGTCTGTCCTGACTATCGAGCCCGGCGAGGCCCCCGCCGCCGAGGAACCGCCCGACAGCGGTGAACGGCACCGGCTCACCGCCGTCACCGGCCTGGCCGCGCTCTCGCTCGACGCGATGGCGTCGGTGGCGTACGGCCCCGAGGCGATCGTCCTCGTACTGGCCGCCGCGGGCGCGCACGGCCTCGGCTTCACCCTGCCGGTCACGCTGGCGATCGCCGGGCTGCTCGCGGTGCTGGTGGCCTCGTACCGGCAGGTCATCGCCGCGTTCCCGGACGGCGGCGGATCGTACGCCGTCGCCAAGACCCATCTGGGCGCGCGGACGAGCCTGGTGGCGGCGGCCTCGCTGGTCCTGGACTACGTACTCAACGTCGCCGTCGCGGTCACGGCCGGTGTCGCCGCCCTGACCTCGGCCTTTCCCGAGCTGTACGGCGACCGGCTGTGGCTGTGCCTGGTCGTGCTGGTGCTGATCACGGCGGTGAACCTGCGCGGGATCGTGGAGTCGGCGCGGGCTTTCATCGTGCCGACCGCGGTGTTCGTCGTCTCGATCCTGATCCTGATCGGCGTCGGGCTGTTCCGGTCCGCGCCGGTCAGTACCGAGGCCGCCGCGGGCCATGCCTCCGTGCTCTCGGACAACGCGACCACGGTCGGCGCGCTGCTTCTGCTGAAAGCCTTCGCCTCGGGCTGTTCGGCACTCACCGGTGTGGAGGCGATCGCCAACGCCGTGCCGTCCTTCCGTGTCCCGCGCGTGAAGCGGGCGCAGCGCGCGGAGGTGGCGCTGGGCGCGGTGCTCGGCGTGATGCTGATCGGCCTTTCCGTGCTGATCTCCCGTTTCCACCTCCAGCCGGTCGAGGGCGTCACCGTCCTCGCGCAGCTGGCCGACGCCTCGCTCGGCCACAACTGGGCCTTCTACGTCATCCAGTTCGCGACGATGATCCTGCTGGCGCTCTCCGCGAACACGTCCTTCGGCGGGCTGCCGGTCCTGCTGAAGCTGCTGGCCCGCGACAACTACCTGCCGCACGTCTTCGCCCTCAAGGCCGACCGCCAGGTCCACCGCCACGGCGTACTCGCGCTGTCCCTGGTCTCCGCCGCGCTGCTGGTCTTCTCCGGCGGTGACACCAACACCCTCGTGCCGCTCTTCGCCATCGGTGTCTTCGTCGGCTTCACGATCGCCCAGGTCGGCATGGTCGTCCACTGGCGCGGGGAGCGGGGGAGAGGCTGGCGCGGGAAGGCCCTGCTGAACGGCTTCGGCGGCCTCCTGACCGGTGTGTCGGCCGTGGTCGTGACGGCGACCAAGTTCGAGGAGGGCGCCTGGCTGATCGTCATCGCCCTGCCGCTGCTGGTGGCGGCCTTCACGGCCGTGCACCGCGCGTACGCCCGGATCGGCGAGCGCCTGGGCCTGGGCCGCATCCCCGAGCATCCGCACCGCGACCGCTCCGTGGTGATCGTGCCCGTGTCGAACCTGTCACGGCTGACCGTCGAGGCCCTGAACGCCGCAGCCTCGCTCGGCGACGAGGTGCGCGCGGTGACCGTCTGCCACCCCGACCCCGAGGACCGCGCCCAGCTGTACGCCCTGGAGCGCGACTGGGCGCGCTGGGACCCCGGGGTGCCGCTGGTCCGGCTCACCTCCGAGCGCCGCTCCCTGGGCCGTCCGATCGCCGCGTACGTGGGCGGGACGGCCGCCGCCGAGCCCGGCACCCGCGTCACCGTCCTGATCCCCGAGGTCGAGCCGGACCGGCTGTGGCAGCGGCTGCTGCAGAACCAGCGGGGTGCCGTGGTCGCCCATGCCGTCCGCAAGGACACGGACGCGGTGATCTGCCGACTGCGGTTCCGCATCTGATCCCGCGCGCCGGAAGCACTCCTCCCGGAGGGCTCACCGCGGCGGTGTTCAGGCGCCCGGGGGGATTGGTTCACGCAGTTGGATCAGCCCGCCGTATGGGTTCCGTCAAAGCCGTACGAACCTGCGTATGGGAGCCGTCAACGGCGCTCGAATCCGGCCAGAGAGGCGCTTTCCTCTAATCGTCCGTTCGATTCGAACCTCATCTAGGAGCTTGCGATGGCCGACGTGGCCTTCGTCGTCACCACGATCGCGGTGTTCGCGCTGGTGGCTTTCGTCGCCAAGGGGGTGACGAAGCTGTGACCGCCGAGAACATCGTCGGCCTGATCGTGGCCGTCGCCCTGCTGGGCTATCTCGTCCTCGCCCTGATCTTCCCGGAGAGGTTCTGAGCAGCGATATGAGTCCCGTACTCGCCGGCGTGCTCCAGATGGTCGCTCTCATAGCGGCCCTGGCTCTCGCCTATCGTCCCCTCGGCGACTACATGGCCAAGGTCTACTCCTCGGACAAGCACCTGCGCGTCGAGAAGTGGATCTACAAGGGCATCGGCGCCAATCCCAACACGGAGATGCGGTGGCCCGCGTACCTGCGCGGTGTCCTCGCCTTCTCCGCGGTGAGCGTGCTGTTCCTGTATCTGCTGCAGCGCTTCCAGGGCAGTCTGCCCGGCTCGCTCGGCTTCTCCTCGATCGACCCGGACCAGGCGTTCAACACCGCCGCGTCGTTCGTCTCCAACACCAACTGGCAGTCGTACTACGGCGAGCAGGCCATGGGCCACGTCGTACAGACCGGCGGCCTCGCGGTGCAGAACTTCCTGTCCGCCTCGGTCGGTATCGCGGTGGCTGTCGCACTCGTCCGGGGCTTCGCGCGCTCGCGCACCGGTGAGCTCGGCAACTTCTGGTCCGACCTGGTCCGCGGCACGATCCGCATCCTGCTGCCGATCTCGGTGATCGCCGCGATCGTGCTCGTGGCGTGCGGCGCGATCCAGAACTTCTCCGGCATCCACGAGGTCGGCCAGTTCACGGGCGGTTCGCAGCAGTGGAACGGTGGCGCGGTCGCCTCCCAGGAGGCCATCAAGGAGCTGGGCACCAACGGCGGCGGCTACTTCAACGCCAACTCCGCCCACCCCTTCGAGAACCCCAGCGCGTTCTCCAACCTGTTCGAGATCTTCCTGATCCTGCTGATCCCGTTCGCGCTCACGCGGACCTTCGGCCGGATGGTCGGCTCGCTCAAGCAGGGCTACGCGATCCTCGCCACGATGGTCACCATCTGGATCGGCTTCACGGCCCTGATGATGTGGACCGAGTTCGCCCACCACGGCCCGGCCTTCGATGTCGCCGGCGGTGCGCTGGAGGGCAAGGAGACCCGCTTCGGCGTCGGCGCCTCGTCGATCTTTGCGGTGGCCACGACACTGACCTCGACCGGCGCGGTGGACTCCTTCCACTCCTCGTTCACCGGACTCGGCGGCGGCATCACCATGCTCGGCATGCAGCTGGGTGAGATCGCGCCAGGTGGTACCGGCTCCGGCCTCTACGGCATGCTGATCATGGCCATCATCGCGGTGTTCATCGCCGGTCTGATGGTGGGCCGTACGCCCGAGTACCTGGGCAAGAAGATCGGCACCCGCGAGATCAAGTTCGCCGCCTGCTACATCCTCATCACCCCGGCGCTGGTGCTCGTCTTCACCGCCGCGGCGATGGCCCTGCCGACCCCGGGCAACTCGATGACGAACAGCGGAGCGCACGGCTTCTCCGAGATCCTGTACGCCTACACCTCGGCCTCGAACAACAACGGTTCGGCGTTCGCGGGTCTGAACGCGGACACGCAGTGGTTCAACAGCACGCTGGGTCTGGCGATGCTGCTCGGCCGCTTCCTGCCGATGGTGTTCGTGCTCGCGCTGGCCGGCTCGCTCGCCGAGCAGAAGCCGGTGCCCGCGACCGCGGGCACGCTGCGCACCGAAAAGCCGCTGTTCACCGGGCTGTTGGTGGGCGCGATTCTCATCATCACCGGTCTGACATACTTCCCGGCGCTCGCGCTGGGGCCGCTGGCCGAGGGGCTGGCGTCATGACCACCCGCATAGAGAAGCAAGAGGACACCGTGTCCACGACTACTCCCACCCGGGCGCCGCACAGCGATGTGCCGACCGGTCACAAGGACGAAGGGCGCGTCGGCGCGGGTCTGTTCGACCCGAAGCAGCTGCTGAAGTCGCTGCCGGACGCCTGTCGCAAGCTCGACCCGCGGGTGATGGTCAAGTCCCCCGTGATGTTCGTGGTGCTGGTGGGCTCGGTCCTGACGACCGTGTTCTCCTTCAAGGACCCGGGCGACTGGTTCGGCTGGGCCATCAGCGCCTGGCTCTGGCTCACCGTGATCTTCGCCAACCTGGCGGAGGCGGTGGCCGAGGGCCGCGGCAAGGCCCAGGCGGACACCCTGCGCAAGGCCAAGACCGACACCGTCGCGCGCCGGCTGTCCAAGGACGGCGGCTCCGAGGAGCAGGTGCCCGGCACCGAACTGCGCGTCGGCGACCTGGTCGTCTGCGAGGCGGGCGACATCATCCCCGGCGACGGTGACGTCGTCGAGGGCGTGGCGTCCGTGGACGAGTCGGCCATCACCGGCGAGTCGGCCCCGGTCATCCGCGAGTCGGGCGGCGACCGGTCCGCGGTCACCGGCGGTACGAAGGTGCTGTCCGACCGCATCGTCATCAAGATCACGACGAAGCCGGGCGAGACCTTCATCGACCGCATGATCGCCCTGGTCGAGGGCGCGGCCCGGCAGAAGACGCCCAACGAGATCGCGCTGAACATCCTGCTCGCCTCGCTGACGATCGTCTTCCTGCTGGCCGTCGCCACGCTGCCGCCGTTCGCGGACTACGCGGGCACGCACCTCACGATGGTCGTGCTGGTGGCCCTGCTCGTCTGTCTGATCCCGACCACCATCGGCGCGCTGCTCTCCGCGATCGGCATCGCGGGCATGGACCGGCTGGTGCAGCGGAACGTATTGGCCATGTCCGGCAGGGCAGTTGAGGCGGCGGGCGACGTGTCGACCCTCCTCCTCGACAAGACCGGCACCATCACGCTCGGCAACCGGCAGGCCTCCGAGTTCGTGCCGGTGAGCGGCACCACCGACGCCGTCCTGGCCGACGCCGCCCAGCTCTCCTCGCTGGCCGACGAGACGCCCGAGGGCCGCTCCATCGTCGTCCTGGCGAAGGAGAAGTACGGGCTGCGCGAGCGGAGCCAGGGCGAGCTGTCCGGCGCCGAGTGGATCGCCTTCACCGCCCAGACCCGTATGTCGGGCGTGGACGTCGACGGGCGCAAGATCCGCAAGGGCGCGGCCGGTTCGGTCATGGCCTGGGTCCGGGAGCAGGGCGGCGAGGTGTCCGAGGACGCCGACACCCTGGCCAACCGGATCTCCGAGGCGGGCGGCACCCCGCTGCTCGTGGCGATCGAGGACAGCGAAGGTGCCCGGGTGCTGGGCGTCATCCACCTCAAGGACGTCGTCAAGGACGGCATGCGCGAACGGTTCGACGAACTGCGCCGCATGGGCATCAAGACCGTCATGATCACGGGTGACAACCCGCTGACCGCCAAGGCTATCGCGGACGAGGCCGGCGTCGACGACTTCCTCGCCGAGGCCACCCCCGAGGACAAGATGGCCCTCATCAAGCGGGAGCAGGCGGGCGGCAAGCTCGTCGCGATGACCGGCGACGGCACGAACGACGCGCCCGCGCTGGCCCAGGCGGACGTCGGCGTGGCGATGAACACGGGTACATCGGCCGCGAAGGAGGCCGGCAACATGGTCGACCTCGACTCCAACCCGACCAAGCTCATCGAGATCGTCGAGATCGGCAAGCAACTCCTCATCACCCGGGGCGCGTTGACGACGTTCTCCATCGCCAACGACGTCGCGAAGTACTTCGCGATCATCCCGGCGCTGTTCGCGGCGGTCTATCCGGGCCTGGACAAGCTGAACATCATGCAGCTGTCCTCGCCCGACTCCGCGATCCTGTCCGCGGTCATCTTCAACGCGCTGATCATCATCGCGTTGGTGCCGCTCGCCCTGCGGGGTGTGCAGTACCGGCCGGTGAGCGCGGACAAGCTGCTGCGGCGCAACCTCGGGATCTACGGGCTGGGCGGGCTGATCGCGCCCTTCATCGGCATCAAGATCATCGACCTGATCATCTCCCTCATCCCCGGAATCGGCTGATCGGCTATGAACAACTCGGTATCCAACACTGCTCGGTTGCTCTGGGCCGGCCTGCGCGCGCTTCTCGTCCTGACGGTGGTGACGGGCATCATCTACCCGCTGGCCATCACCGGCGTCGCCCAGGGCCTCTTCAACGACAAGGCGAACGGCTCGGAGATCACGTCGAACGGCAAGGTCGTCGGCTCCTCGCTCATCGGCCAGGCCTACAACCTGCCGCTGAAGAAGGGCCAGGAGACCCCGGAGCCGGACCTGAAGTGGTTCCAGGGCCGTCCGCAGAACGGCCTGGGCACCAACAGCGTCAACACCCAGTACAAGCTGATCCTGTCCGGCGCCACCAACCGCTCCGGTGACAACGGCGCGGTCGACGGTGTCTGCCCGAAGGACCCGGCGAAGGCCGAGGAAGCCACCCTCTGCCAGTGGGTCGTCGCCGCCAAGGACGCCGTCATCAAGGACAACTCCGTGAACGGCTACACGGTCAAGAGCGTGCCGCCCGACGCGGTCACCTCCTCCGGCTCCGGCCTGGACCCGGACATCTCCCCGGCGTACGCGGACATCCAGGTCCACCGGGTCGCGGAGAAGAACGGGCTGCCCGTCGCCCAGGTCCAGAAGCTGGTCGACGACCACACCGACGGCCGTACGCTCGGCTTCATCGGAGAGCCCACGGTCAACGTCCTCCAACTCAACATCGCACTCAAGGAACTTGTGGCGAAGAGCTGATGGCCTTACGCGCATCATGCGGGAGTTGGCGGCCGGGGCGACACCCCGTTCCGTCAACTCCCGCAGCCATGAAGCTTGTTCCGTACGACCTCGGCCCTCCGTGCAACAGGAAAGGCGTACACCGATGACCCGGGTACTGGTGGTGGAGGACGACCCTCAGCTCGTCCGGGCCCTGGTGATCAACCTTCAGGCCCGCAAGTACGGAGTGGACCCGGCACCCGACGGCGCCACCGCGCTCCGGCTCGCCGCCGCGCGCCAGCCCGACGTGGTCGTCCTGGACCTGGGCCTGCCGGACATGGACGGGGTGGACGTCATCAAGGCGCTGCGCGGCTGGACCCGCGTACCGATCCTGGTGCTGTCCGCCCGCCGGGCCTCCGACGAGAAGGTGGCGGCGCTCGACGCGGGCGCCGACGACTACGTCACCAAGCCGTTCAGCATGGACGAACTGCTGGCCCGGCTGCGGGCCGCCGTCCGCCGGACCGAGACCGCCCCGCTCGCCCAGGAGACCGCCATGGTCACGACGGACGACTTCACCATCGACCTGCTGGCCAAGAAGGCCACCCGGTCCGGGCGCGACATACGCCTCACGCCGACCGAATGGCATCTGCTGGAGATCCTGGTCACCAGCCCCGGCCGGCTGATCACGCAGAAACACCTGCTCCAGGAGGTGTGGGGCGTCTCCCAGAGCAACAAGACCAACTATCTCCGGGTCTACATGGCGCAACTGCGCCGCAAGTTGGAGACGGACCCCTCCCACCCCCGCTACCTCATCACGGAACCCGGCATGGGCTACCGCTTCGAAGGCTGAAGCGCCGCCTCGGACACCTGCCTCCTGCATCCCGACGCACCCGCCCCGGCACCCCAACACCCCGCCCGTAGAGACGAAGAGACGAGAAGATGGCACGCGGCAAGCTTCGGATCTACCTCGGTGCGGCGCCGGGCGTCGGCAAGACGTACGCGATGCTCTCCGAGGCGCACCGCCGCGTCGAGCGGGGCACCGACTGTGTGGTCGCCTTCGTGGAGCACCACAACCGGCCGCGTACGGAAGTGATGCTGCACGGTCTGGAGCAGATACCCCGCAAGGAGTTGGAGTACCGGGGCACGGTCTTCACCGAGATGGACGTGGACGAGGTGCTCGCGCGGCGCCCCGAGGTGGCTCTCGTCGACGAGCTGCCCCACACGAACATCCCCGGCTCGCGCAACACCAAGCGCTGGCAGGACGTCGAGGAACTCCTCGCGGCCGGCATCGACGTGATCACGACCGTCAACATCCAGCACCTGGAGTCGCTGGGTGACGTCGTCGAGTCCATCACCGGCGTAAGACAGCAGGAGACCGTGCCGGACGAGGTCGTGCGGCGGGCCGACCAGATAGAGCTCGTCGACATGTCCCCGCAGGCGCTGCGCCGCCGGATGGCGCACGGCAACATCTACAAGCCGGACAAGGTCGACGCGGCCCTGTCCAACTACTTCCGCCCCGGCAACCTGACCGCCCTGCGCGAGCTGGCACTGCTGTGGGTGGCGGACCGGGTGGACGAGTACCTGACCGAGTACCGCAGCGAGCACCGGGTCTCGAAGATCTGGGGCTCCCGCGAGCGGATCGTCGTCGGCCTGACCGGCGGACCCGAGGGCCGTACGCTGATCCGCCGAGCCGCCCGGCTGGCGGAGAAGGGCGCGGGCGGCGAAGTACTGGCCGTTTACATCGCCCGCAGCGACGGCCTGACCTCCGCCTCTCCGAAGGAACTCGCCGTCCAGCGCACCCTCGTGGAGGACCTCGGCGGCACCTTCCACCACGTCATAGGGGAGGACATACCGACGGCACTCCTGGACTTCGCACGCGGGGTGAACGCCACCCAGATCGTCCTCGGGGTGTCCCGCCGCAAGGGCTGGCAGTACGTCTTCGGACCGGGCGTCGGAGCCACGGTCGCCCGGGAGTCGGGGCCCGACCTCGACGTCCACCTGATCACCCACGACGAGGCGGGCAAGGGCCGCGGTCTGCCCGTCGCCCGGAGCGCGCGGCTCGGCCGGTCCCGGGTCATCTGGGGCTGGCTGGTCGGTGTGGGCGGCCCCGCCCTCCTGACATTGCTGCTCACCAGCGTCACGCCGTCGGTCGGCCTGGCCAACGACATGCTGCTGTTCCTGACGCTGACGGTGGCCGCGGCCCTGCTCGGCGGCCTCTACCCGGCGCTGGCCTCGGCCGTGGTGGGCTCGCTGCTGCTGAACTGGTTCTTCACCCCGCCCGTGCACACCCTGACGATCGCCGACCCCAAGAACATCGTCGCCATCGCCATCTTCGTGGGGGTCGCGGTGTCGGTCGCCTCAGTGGTGGACCTCGCGGCCCGGCGTACCCACCAGGCGGCCCGGCTGCGGGCCGAGTCGGAGATCCTCTCGGTCCTGGCGGGCAGTGTGCTGCGCGGCGAGACCAGCCTGGAGGCGCTGTTGGAGCGGGTCAGGGAGACCTTCGGCATGGAGTCGGTCGCCCTGCTGGAACGGGACAGCGACGTCGATCCGTGGACCTGCGCGGGCAGCGTGGGCCCGCGGCCCTGTCAGAGCCCCGAGAACGCGGACGTCGACATGCCGGTCGGCGACCACATGGCTCTCGCGCTGTCGGGGCGGGTGCTACCGGCGGAGGACCGGCGGGTGCTCGCCGCGTTCGCCGCGCAGGCCGCGGTGGTCCTGGACCGCCAGCGGCTGCAGTCCCAGGCCGACCAGTCACGTGCGCTGGCCGAGGGCAACCGCATCCGCACCGCCCTCCTCGCCGCCGTCAGCCATGATCTGCGCACCCCGCTCGCCGGGATCAAGGCCGCGGTCTCCTCGCTCCGTTCGGAGGACGTGGCCTGGTCCGAGGAGGATCAGGCGGAACTGCTCGAAGGGATCGAGGAGGGCGCGGACCGCCTCGACAACCTCGTGGGCAACCTGCTCGACATGTCCCGGCTCCAGACCGGCACGGTCACGCCGCTGATCCGCGAGATCGACCTCGACGAGGTGGTCCCGATGGCGCTCGGCGGAGTCCCCGAGGACAGCGTGGAACTGGACATCCCCGAGACGCTGCCGATGGTCGCCGTCGACCCCGGCCTGCTGGAGCGTTCCGTCGCCAACCTCGTCGAGAACGCGGTGAAGTACAGCCCCGCCGAGGAACGGGTCCTGGTGTCGGCGAGTGCCATGGCCGACCGCGTGGAGGTCCGGGTGGTGGACCGCGGCCCGGGCGTCCCGGACGCGGGCAAGGACCGCATCTTCGAACCCTTCCAGCGGTACGGCGACGCCCCGCGCGGCGCCGGAGTGGGCCTCGGCCTCGCGGTCGCCCGGGGCTTCGCGGAGGCGATGCGCGGCACCCTCACGGCCGAGGACACCCCCGGCGGCGGCCTCACCATGGTCCTCACCCTCCCGGCCGCGCCCGGCGCCCACCCGATCCGCCCCGACCTCCCGGCGACCGCGACCTCCTAGCGCTCCGGCCGGGGTCACCCCCCTCGGCCGGGGGCAACCCCCTTCACCCAGCGCCCCCTTGAACACCTGTGACGAGCGCCACACGCCGAAGTTCGAACTTCGGCGTCCGCCGTGCATCTAGTCGGCGTCCGGCCAACGATCGGCCGCGGAACACCACTCCTCCGCGGCCGTCCACTTCTGTTCACCAAGGAACGTTCAATGGGTTATCTGCGTGGATTCATCCCCTGGATCGTCTCCGGCGTCGTGTCGTCCTTCGACTGGCGCTGGGGTGCGATAGGAGGACTCGTCACGGGGCTGCTGCTCCTGCTGCAGGACCGCCGCCGCGGTGTCGATCTCGACGCCCTGGTCCTGGAGATCAGCGCCATCGTGTACTTCGTGGTGGTCGGCGCCGTCGCCGTCACCGACCCGGACTCTGTCCTGGCGGACCACACCGACGTCATCTCCTTCGCATGGCTGGCCGCCACCGCCTGGGGCAGCCTGGCGGTCGGGCGCCCCTTCACCCTGGGTATCGCCAGGCGTCAGACACCCCGCGAGTACTGGGACATGCCGGAGTTCATCCGGGTCAACAACCACATCACCATGGCCTGGGGCGCCGGTTTCACCTTCATCGCCGCCGGCCTGGCCGTCTGCGGCGCGGTCGACGCCCCGGCCTGGACCGGCATCTCCGCCCATGTCGCGGGCCTCGTCGGACCCGCGATCTTCACGAAGGTCTATCCCGCCCGGGCCCAGGCGCGACTGCTGGCCCAGGCGCCGGCCGCGGCCGCTCCCTGACCGGCGGTCCCCTCCGCAAGGCTCCGGCAGCCTCGCACGGCCGAAGAACCCACCGCACCAAGGGCACGAGGAGAGCGCGATGACCGACCAGACAGCTCTTCCGCTGTATCTCCAGGGCCGCTTCGCCCCGGTCCCCGAGGAACACAGCGCGGCCGGTCTCACCGTGCGGGGCTCCCTGCCGGCCGACCTGGACGGCCGCTATCTGCGCAACGGCCCCAACCCGCTGCCCGGCCAGGACACGGGCCACTGGTTCACCGGCCACGGCATGCTCCACGGCATCCGGCTGCGGGGCGGACGCGCCGAGTGGTACCGCAACCGGTGGATCCGTACACGCAAGCTGGAGGGACATCCGTTCATCCGCGGGAACGCCACCGTCGACCTCACCGTGACACCCGCCAACACCCACGTGATCCGGCACGCCGACACCGTGCTGGCGCTGTGCGAGGCGGGCCTGCCCTACTGGGTCTCTCCCTCCCTGGAGACCGTCGGGCCGTACGACTTCGGCGGGCGGCTGGCCACCTCGATGACCGCCCACCCCAAAGAGGACCCGGTCACCGGCGAACTGCACCTCTTCGGGACCGGGTGCGCCCCGCCCTACCTCACCTACCACCGGGTCACCGCGGAGGGGCAACTGCTCGACAGCCGACGGATCGACGTGCCGGGCCCGACGATGATGCACGACTTCGCCATCACCGAGCACCACATCCTGTGGATGGACCTGCCCGTCGTCTTCGACCCCGCGTTCGCCGGGCGCGGCGGCATGCCCTACCAGTGGGACGAGGGTTACGGCGCCCGGCTCGGAGTGATGTCCCGCAGACCCGGCAGCACCGACGTGAGGTGGTACGACGTCGACCCCTGCTATGTCTTCCACGTCGGCAACGCCTACGAGGACCCGCGGGGGCGCATCGTGCTGGACGCGGTGCGCTACGACCATGCCGGCTTCCAGAGCGCTTGGACGGACATCGGCGGACCCGCGGGCCCGAACGGCCTGGCCGGTGCGATGGAGCCGGGCCGTTCCCAGTCCCTCGCCGTCCTGCACCGCTGGACACTGGACCCGGCCACCGGCCGCGTCAGCGAGTCCCAACTGGACGACCGCGCGGCCGAGTTCCCCACGCACAACGAGACCCTCACCGGGCGCCCGAACCGATACCTGTACACCGTCTCCGGTGCCGGCATCACCAAGCACGACCTGACGCGCCGCACCAGCCACGCCTACGGGACGCCCGGCAGTCGCTACGCCGGGGAGGCCGTCTTCGTACCGGCGGCGGACGGCGCGGGCGAGGACGAGGGCTGGCTCCTGTCGCTCGTCTCGGACGACGACGGCCGGGCGGGGGAGTTGGTCGTCCTCGACGCGACGGACCTCGCCGTGCAGGCCGTGGTGGAACTGCCGTACCCCGTCCCGGCCGGCTTCCACGGAAGCTGGCTGCCGGAGTCCGTCCACCGTCCCCGGGGGTTGTAGTGCGAAGGCACGGGCTGCCCGAATTTTTGCCCGGGTTCCACCCCGCGTACATCGCCGAGTGGGAAAGATGGGACCCCGTCCGCCAAGCACCACACGGTACGTGATTCGTCCGCACGGAGGCGTTCAGCTCATGTTGCCCCTCAACCCGCCCACGGATGAGGACCTCACACGCAGGGCCCAGGCCGGCGAGACCGGCGCCCTCGGCCTGCTGCTGGCCCGCCACCAGGCGCCGATGCGCGCGGTGGCGTTGAGCCTGCTCGGCTACGGCCCCGACGCCGAGGACGCGGTGCAGGACGCCGCGCTGACCGCGCTGCGGCGCATCGGCGACGTACGGGATCCGGCGGCCGTGGGAGCGTGGCTGCGCGCGATCGTGCGCAACGCCTCCCGCACGCGCCTGCGCGACACCCGGGAGACGCCCGGCCTGGACGGGCTCGACCACCTGCGGCTCCGCGACCAGGAGAGCTCGCACCCGGAGCAGCTCATCGAGCAGCACGCGATGCGGGACTGGATCTGGGACGCGGTGGACGAACTGCCGCCCAAGCTCCGGCTGGTGCTGATGCTGCGGCACTTCAGCGGCATCACCTCCTACCAGGAGATCGCCGACGTGTGCGAGGTACCGGTCGGCACCGTGCGCAGTCGGCTCAACCAGGCCAGGGGGAAGATGGCCCAGGTGCTGCTGTCGACCGCCAACCAGACGCACGACGACGCCGCCGCGCTCACCGAGGAGAGCCGGCACGAGGCCGTGGAGACCCTGGAGGCGTCCGAGCGCGGCAACCTCCCGCAGGAGATCTCCGAGTTGTGGCCGGTGGACAGCGAACTGGTCGGCCCGCTCAGTCGGCCGGGAGAACGCACGCATCCCGTCCCCGTCATGCGGCAGACCTTGGAGTTCGGGGTGCGCCAGAGCCTGCGCCATGTGGTGGCCAGCCGCGACATCACCATCTGGGAAATGGACGTCACGCACAACGTCACCGACCACGCCGCCGACCACATCTGCCCGCCGACCCTCGCCTGGCTCATGTTCCGCGAGAACAGAAGGGTTCAGAAACTGCGGCTGATCTTCCCCATGCCGGTCTCGACGGGCCCGGTCGGGTTCCCGGAACCGGCATGAGGCGTTGGTTGCGAGGTGTCGGATACGAGAGGGCGGTTACGACGCGTCGGCTGTGAGGCGTCGGCTATGAGGCGGCGGTGCCCAGGCCGGGGCGGAAGCCCGCCGGTGCCGCGGCCGGAACGCCGCGAGGGCTGACGCCGGACAGATCGTGGGCGGTCACGCTGTTGCGGTCGGCGACCGAGCGGCCCAGGGCGTGGTGCGGCCACAGACCCCCGGCCACCCGACGGCTGCGCTCGCCCCATTCACGGGCCTGGGCGCTGCTGGTCTTGTAGTGGTTGAGGGCATAGCCGCCGGAGTGGATCCGGAGCATGCTGAAGCCGCCGGGATAGTCCTTGGCGGCACTGACCTCCTGCAGCGTGACGTGCGGCGCCTGCGGCAGGAGGGTGCGCTTGTTGCGGTGGGTGTGGCCCGCGTGGTGGAGGAAGACACCGGGCGCGGAGGCGTAGGCGTCGAGGATGGAGCGGGCCTGGCGGCGGCCGAGGCGCTGCCCACCGCTCACCGGGAAGAGGGAGTCCCGCACGGTCAGCGGATGGTGACCGAACACGACGGTGGGCTGGTCGCCGCGCTCCCTCAACCGGGCCCGGAACCAGGACAGTTGCTCGTCGCCGAGCCCGCCGGCGTCGGCGCCGTTGCCGTCCTTCTCGTAAGTGTCGAGCCCGATGATCCGCAACCCGCCGAGGTCGCGGGCGAAGTACGCGGGCCCCGCGCCGCCGAGGAACTCGTCGCGGAAGGCGTCTCCGGCGTCGCGGTGACGGGGCCGGTCGTGGTTTCCGCGTACGGCGAAGTAGTCCTGTCCGTGGCTGCCGAAGCCGTCCAGGATCCGCTTGGCCTCCGCCAGGTCCCGCGGCGCGCCCCCGGCCGAGATGTCCCCCGCGGCCAGCAGCAGGTCCGCCCCACGGCGCCGGGCCTCCTCGACCAGGGCCCGGCTCATGATCTCCGGATACGGCGCGAGCCCCGGCTCCTGCGCCACCCCGCGCAGCAGGGGCAGGCCGGCCATCAGACCGGCGGTGGTCTCCCCGATGTGGAAGTCGTTGCAGAGCGCTATCGACAGCAGATGCCGCCCCGGCGGGGGCTGCGGCGTGGTGAAGGAGTACGGGCCCCCGCTCGAACCCAGCCCGTAGCGGTTGGTGCCGACGGCGTTGCCGCGGATGAGGTGCAGCGGCGTGGGCGTGGCCGCCGTGCCCCGCGAGCGGGCCTGGTAGTAGTACGTCTGCCCCGGCTCCAGGTCCGTGAGCTCGACGTGGTGGTGCGCCGTGGGCCGGTCCTCCGCCGCGCTGCGGTCCAGCCGGGAGGGGTGGGTGCCGTAGACGACCTCACCCTCCGTGACGGCGGGGAGCATGTGGCCCAGTCCGTCGTTGGTGCCGGGCACCCCGGTGTACCAGGTGATGATGGCGCGGTCCTCGGTCAGGGTGACCAGTTCCAGATGGACGGCCGTCAAGGCGTCGGGGTGGTGGGCGTGGCTCTTGCGTGTGGACCCGTGGAGGGCTCCGGCGGCGGCCCGCAGCAGCGTGGGGGCGAGGAGGGCACCGGAACGTAGGACTTCACAGGGAGAGGGCAGGGCCGACATGGCCGCGAGGGGAGCGGAGAAGCAGCAGCGCATGACTGAGTATGTGCCCGCGCGCGGTGAACGCCAGGGGGGATACCGAATGCGGCGCCCGGTATGGAATGCGACATCGTCATACGATCACGGACATACTTGATCTTTCTCCGAGGTTTCGCGCTCTCGCCGACAGGCCCAACAGGGTTGTGCCGCAAGGGATTTGGCGGGAGTCTGATGGCGCGTCAGCCGGACCGGATAGAAGTGGCGCCCCGGCGGGCGGGCCGCGCATTTCGCCCGGACGTGTTCTTCGCCACCTCCGGCGCGATGAGGCGTTTCCGCGACCGGATCTCCCTCGGATGTCACGATCCGCACTCGCCCGGTGCCTCAGGGTCAGCAGGCCGGCGGGGCTGCTGATCGTTCGTACCCCTGCACGGCGGGGCACACCGACCGCGTACCGTGTGAGCCATCAAGACCGGAGGTCACGCACATGTCCGCGCTACCGCACGAGCCGAGCCCGCAGGCCGATTCGGATCCGTACCAGTTCGAAGATCCCTACCAGCTTGAGTTCGCCGAGGGCCCCCAGACGCTCGCCGAGTTGCGCGCCGCGCTGGAGGTGATGAACCCCGAGGTGCTGACCGCCTTCAACGCCCGGCTCGACTCCGCGAGGTTCGGTGCGGAGCAGGCCGAGGTCATCGCCAAGGCCCGCCGCGCCGTGGCCTTCTCGAAGCGTGCCGAGGTGGAGGCCGCTGCCGCGGCAGCCGCGGAGGAGGCTGCCGCGGAGCCGCAGGCCGAGGATCTCTGGGCCCACCTGGACGTGCGCGACAGCGCTTCCTGACCCACTCCCGGTGTGCTCCGCCACCACCGGCATAAACTGTGAGGGATACGCCGAGTCTTGAGGAGGAGCCGGGATGCCGCCGCACAGTCCTTCCGCGGCAGGTGTCCCGGACGAGGGCGACGAGCGGAGTGTGCCGCCCGTCCGGCAGGCCCTGTCGGACAGCGTCTACGAAAGCATCAAGGCGATGGTCATGGACCACGAGATCGCCCCCGGCGCACGCGTGGGCATCGAGTCGCTGGCCCGAGCCCTCAAGGTCTCGCCGACCCCCGTCCGGGAGGCGCTGGCCCGGCTGGAGTCCGACGGTCTGGTGGTGAAGCGCGCGCTCTCCGGCTATCGGGCCACGGAGTTGCTGACCCGTCAGGGCCTTGAGGAACTCTTCGAGATGCGCCTGCTGCTGGAGCCCAGGGCTGCCGCGCTGGCCGCCGCGAACGCCACCGAGGCGCAACTCGACGGCCTGGAGCGGATCGTCGAGGAGATGCAGGTCCAGCCGAGCCCGAACGGGCGGTACGCGTCCTACCGCGACTTCGCCGCACTCGACCAGCGCTTCCACGAAGCCGTCGGACAGGCCGCGCACCGGCCGCTGCTGGCGGACGCGGTGGAGCGGCTCCACGCACACCTGCACATCTTCCGGCTCAGCAACGTCGTCGGCGCGGGCGGCCCGACAGTCGCGGAGCACGAGCGGATCGTACGCGCGGTGCTGCGCCGCAATCCCGAGCGGGCCGCCGAAGCGATGACGGAGCATCTCACGCGCAGCATGGAGCGTCAGCGCGACGAGGGCGACGAGCCCGCGCCCGCGTCCTCGATCCGGTAGACGCCCGAAGGCGGGCAGGGCGAACGGCCGCCGAGGTGGCCGGAGTTCGGGGCCCCTAGTCCGCCACTCCCGCCTTCGCGTCGGCGGTGGAGTCCGCGCGGTCGTGGATCAGGCGGATGACCTGGCCGCTCATGTGGTCGTAGTCGCGGTCGTTGTCGACCTCGCCGCGGACGCGATGGTCCGTCATGACGACGATCCGGTCCGCGAGAGTGACCATTTCGGCGAGGTCGCTGCTGATCAGCAGGATGGGCAGGCCGTCGCGGGCGAGGTCCCAGATCAGTTCGTGGAAGGCGTGCTTGGTGCGGACGTCGACGCCCACCGTCGGTTCGTCGATGACGAGCAGTCGTGTGTCGGCCGCGAGCCACTTGGCGAGGCTGACCTTCTGCTGGTTGCCGCCGGAGAGCTCACCGGCGTTCTGCCCGAGCCCCGCGATACGGATGCCGAGCCGGTCGACGAGGTCCTGGGCGGTGTCGCGTTCCTCGCGTGCCGAGACGAACCCGAGTGCCTTGGCGAGTCTCTTCCACACCGTCACCGTGATGTTGCGGACGATGGGCTGCTCCAGGAAGACGCCCTCCTCCTTGCGGTTCTCGGTGACGTAGCCGATGCCGAACTCGTGCAGGGCCTGGCGCGGCGAGGTGATCCGGGCCGGCCTGCCGTGCACCCTGACCTCGCCGCCGGTGATGCGGTCCAGGCCGAGCACCGCCTTGACCAGTTCGCTCCGCCCGGCGCCGACCAGTCCGTACAGGCCCACGATCTCCCCTGGCCGGACCTCCAGGCTGATGTCACGGTGCCCGCCGGCCGTGGAGACCTGGTCCAGTACGAGAGTTGGGGTGGCGGTGCGGTCGACCGTGCGCGGGCGCATCTCGGTCGCCGCGTGGGCGCGGCCCACCATGAGGCCGACGATGTCGTCGTGGGTGTGGTCGGCCAGCGGCGCGGACTCCAGCACCGACTTCCCGTCGCGCAGCACGGTGACGGTGTCGCAGACGGCGAAGACCTCCTCCAGCTTGTGGCTGACGAAGACGACACAGGCGCCGCGGGCGGCCAGCCGCCGGATCACCTCGAACAGCCGCTCCGTCTCCTGCGGGGAGAGGGACGCGGTGGGTTCGTCGAGGAGCAGCACCCGGCTCTCGGTGTAGAGGGCCTTGGCCGTCTCCACCAACTGCTGCTGTGCGACGGACAGTTCACGTACGGGCTGATGCGGATCGAGGTCGACGCCGAGCTCCGCGAGACATGCCAGGGCCGGTGCGGTCATGGCCTCGCGGTCGACCAGGCCGCGGTGCGAGGGAGGCTTCTGCAGGGTGATGTTCTCCGCCACGGAGAAGCCCGGGATCAGGTTGCGTTCCTGGTGGACGACACCGATGCCCGTACGGGTCGCCTCCAACGGCGAGCGCAGGTGGACCGGTTCGCCGCACCAGGTGAGTCCGCCGCCGTCGGGGGAGTGCACCCCGGTGAGGACCTTGATCAGGGTGGACTTTCCGGCGCCGTTCTCACCGAGGAGCGCGTGCACGGTGCCGGCGGTGAGCCGCAGCCCGACACCGTCCAGAGCCCGCACACCGGGGAAGACCTTGACCAGGTCGTGGCATTCGAGAAGGACCGTACTCACTGGGCACCTCCCGGCTGCGGCAGGACTGCGGGCGGTTGCTTACCGCCCTCCGCCGGTGGGGATCCGGTGTCACCCGTCCTCCCCAGGCGACTCTGGTGCAGCCGGCCACCGGCGACCGTACCCAGCACGACCAGGCCGATCAGGAGGTTCACCCAGCTCGGGTCCAGGGAGAACTGCGCTCGCGCGGCATCGATCAGCCGCGTGACGAAGGCGGCAAGGACCGTTCCGAACACGGCTATTGAACCGCCGGTGAGCGCCACGCCCCCGATGATGGGCGCGGCGAAGCTCGGCAGCAGCCAGTCGCCGCCGACGCTGCGATTGACGCCGGGCAGCGAGGCGGTGGCCGTCACGGCGGCCACGCCGATCAGCAGGCCGGACAGCGTGTGCGCGGCCACGATCTGCCGGTCGGTGGAGATACCGGACAGCCGGGCCGCCAGGGGGTTGCCGCCTGCGGCGAGAAGCCGCCTGCCCGCGACCGTGCGGTACATGAAGGCGGCCAGCAGGGCCGCCGCGACGAGCGCGGTGACGAAGACGAGGGGGATGTTCAGCGGCGCCGCCGTGCCGAGGTCGCGCAGCGCGGGCGAGTAGCCGTCGACGGTACGGGTGCCGGTGAGCCGGTACTGCGCTCCCAGGAAGATCGTCATGGTGGCGAGGGTGACGATGAACCCGTTGATCTGCGTGGCCACGATGACGAGGCCGGTCGCCAGGCCGATGGCCGTCGCCGTCAGCAGGCCCACGATCACGGCGACCGCGGCGGGCACCCCATGGTCGGCCATGAGGACGCCCGTCAGACAGGCGGTGAAGCCGCCCAAGGCCCCGACGGCCAGGTTGAGTTGACCCACGCACAGCGCCACCATCTGGGCCAGGCCGATGAGGATGGGGGTCGCCAGGTACTGGAGGAAGACGCGTACCGAGGGGCCTTCGAAGAAGGCGCCCGACGAGGCCACACCCAGGGCCACATATCCCGTCACGACCACGCACAGCAGCATCGCCGTCGTGGAACGGGAGAACCGGCGCAGCGCCACCCCACTCCAACTCCCTTGACCGCGCAACACGTTCAAGCGGTTCATGTCGAGCGCACCACCTTGCGATAGGACACCACGGTGCGTATCCGGTCGGCCGACAGGGCCAGCAGGAGGACACAGCCGAGGTAGATGTTCAGGCTTTCCAGGCCGACGCCGAGCAGGTCGAGGCCCTTGCGGATCACGCCGACCAGGGCGGTGCCGAGCAGCGTGCCCAGCACGGACACCACCCCGCCGGTGAGCAGGGTGCCCCCGAGGACCGCACCCAGAAAGGAGGGCAGCATGAAGTCGTTGCCGATGGAGGCGCGGAACGTTCCCGTGCCGGCGGCGGCCATGAATCCGGCGAGCGCCGCGAGCAGCCCGGAGAGCGTGTGCGCGAGCAGGACACGGCGCCCGGTGGGAATGCCGGACAGCTCCGCCGCCGCCGGGTTGGCACCGGTGAGCAGCAGTTCCCTGCCGATGCGCGTGCACCCGTACAGAAAGCCGAGGCCGACCATGGCGAGCACGGTGAACTGCGCGATCTGCGGTACGGCGGGCGAGCCGCAGATGGGCCCCGCACAGATGTCGGCGAGCGAGTAGGACCGCAGTTCGTCGATGCCGGACGGGCGGGTGGTGAAGGCAGCGTCCTCGGTGAGTGCCGAGTACAGCAGGGACACCAGCCCCAGCAGGGCGAAGTCCATCGCCAGCGTGACCACGAACGAACTCACGCCGGTACGGGCGATGAGCCAGCCGGTGACGGCGCCGATGGCGGCACCGGCGGCCAGGCACAGCAGCAGCCCGACAGGCATCGGCAGTCCGAGCCGGTCGTACCCGAGGCCCGCGAACATGGCCCCGAAGGCCGCCATCCGCCCGACCGCGAGATTCATGTGCCCCACGGACAGGGCGACCATCTGCGCGAGCGCCACCACGGTCAGCGTGGCGACGTCCCGCAGGAGCGGGAAGAGCACCAGGCGCTGGTCGAGGAACGCCGGCCGCAGCGCTCCGAACAGGACACTGAGCGCGATGACCAGCACCAGCAGGCCGAGCCGCTGGTTGACCCAGAACGGCATGCGGTGACTTGCCGTCTTCTCCTCCGGGACGGTGTCCGGCGGGCTGATGGACGTCGTCATGCCACCCTCCGGTCGTCGAGCGCGTCCAGGTCCCAGTCGATGCCGATGCCCGGCACGTCCGGGGCCTCGGCCATGCCGTCGCGGATGGCCAGCTCGGTCCGGGTCACGGCGCGCAACTGCGGGATGTACTCGACGTATTGGCCGTTGGGCACCGCGGCGGCGAGGCTGACATGCAGTTCCATCAGGAAGTGCGGGCAGACCATGACGTTGTGGCTCTCGGCCAGGTGCGCGACCTTCAGCCACGGTGTGATGCCACCGATCCGGGCGGCGTCGACCTGCACGACGGAGGCGGCGCCGGCCTCCAGATAGCTGCGGAACTGCATGAGCGAGTACATGGACTCCCCGACGGCCACGGGAATCCGCGTCGCGCCCGCGAGACGGGCATGACCGCTGATGTCGTCCGCGGGCAGCGGCTCCTCCAGCCAGTACGGGTCGTACGGCTCCAGCGCCGCCGCGAGCCGGAGGACGGAGGAGGCCGTCTGGGACTGGTTGGCGTCGGTCATGATGTGCAGCGAGGGGCCGACGGCCTCGCGTACGGCACGCAGCCGTTCCGCGTCCTCGGCGGGATGCGGACGGCCCACCTTGATCTTGACGCCCGCCCATCCCGACTCCTGTGCGTGCAGGGCGCCTTTCACCAGTTCCTCGGCGCTCAGGTGGAGCCAGCCGCCCTCGGTGTCGTAGACCGGGACTTGTCGGCGGTGTCCGCCGGCCAGCCGCCACAGCGGCTCGTCCGCCCGCTTGCACCGCACGTCCCACAGGGCGGTGTCCACGGCGGCGAGGGCGAGCGAGGTGATGGCTCCGGTGGTGGTCGCCCGGGTCAGGGCGAACAACCGCTGCCACAGCGCCTCGACGTTGCGGGCGTCCTGTCCGACGAGGGCGGGCAGCAGATGGTCGCGCAGCAGGGCCAGTACGGACGTGCCGCCGGTACCGATCGTGTAGGTGTAGCCGGTTCCCGCGACGCCGTCCGCCGTCTCCAGGTCGACCAGGACCGTCTCCTGTTTGACGAAGGACTGCACCGCGTCGGTACGGTCCTGCTCGACGGCTATGTCGGCCAGCCGGGCGGTCGCGGTCGTGATGATGCTGCTCATTCAGCAATTCCGTTTTCTGTCGGGGTGGTTGGCCATCAGCGGTGGTCGGCCGTCAGCCGCAGGAGAGGATCTTGTCGGCGAACTGCTGCTTCAGCTGCGCGGTCTTCGCCTGCCGTGCCTTGTCGTAGCCGGAGACGTTCGCCTTGGTGACGACGAACGAACCCGAGTCCACCTCCACCCCGGGAGAGCGCACCGTGCACTGCTTGGTCTGCAGCAGCGCCAGCGCCCAAGTCCCGACCTCGGCCTGACCGACCGGGTTCTGCACCACGGTGGCCGTGACCGTGCCCTGCTTGATGCCGCTCAGGATCTTGGCGTCGTCGTCGATGGCGATGACCTTCGCCTTCGACCCGGACGTGCTGACGGCGTCCGCGGCGGCGACCGCCGGGTTGTAGGCGGTGGCGACGATGCCCGTGATCCTGTCGCCCTTGGCCGCCATCAGGTCGGACACCGCCTTCTGCGCGGTCTGCAGGTCCGTGTCGATGTCGGTGATGGTCTGCAGGAGCTTCACCTTGCCGCCCGTCTCCTTCACGGCCCGGGCGACGCCCTTGATCCTCAACTGCGTATTGGCGTCTACGTTGTTGCCGGTCAGGTGGACCAGAGTGCCGCGACCGCCCATGGCCTCGATCGCCGCCTTCGAGGCCTTGTAGGCGGCGAGTTCGACATCCGTGGAGAGGCAGAAGTCGGCCTCGTCCTTGTCACCGGCGGGGCAGGAACCCAGGGACGCGACGGGGAAGCCCTGCGATCTGAGGTCCGCGAAGGTCGAGTTGATGTCGGTGGGGGAGACGCCGAACACCCCGAAGGAGTTGTAGCCGCGCGCCGCCAGCGTGGACAGCAGGTTGTTCTGCTTCTGCTGGTCCCACTCCGCCGTCTCGTCGAAGGTGACGGCTCCGAGGCCGTAGGTCTTTCGCGCGGTGGTGACCGCCGTCTTCCAGGGCTGGAAGTACGGGTGGGCGCCGCCGGGCACGAGGGCGACCTTGGTCCGGGAACCGTCCACGAGTTCGGCCCCGCCGCCGGTCCGAGCGGCAGGCGCGGCCTGACCGCCGGACTCGGGGCCCGAGTTCTTGTAGGTACAGGCCGCTGTCCCTGAAGCCAGCACCACGGCTGCGACAACTCCGGGCAGGACGGATCTGGTTGGGAAGCGCATGCCCCACCCCTGAAGAATCAGATAGGAAATCGATGCGGAGATCGTGGGACAGGAAGGCTGACGCGTCAAGACTTGTGGCACGGACCGATGGCGCAGGAGGAGGTTTATGCTGCTAAGTCGCGGCTCGGGTTGGCTGCGAGGAGGCCTCGGAGGGCGTGGCGTCTGCGTTCCTCGGCGGGTCAAGGTGCCCGCAAAATCATATAGGAAACTGGATTGGTCGTGTCCGGGAGCGGCGCCGAGCCATGGCCAAGGAAGTACCTCGGAGTACCCAAGAACGGTTCAACACTTGATCATGGTTCATCAATGCTCATCCATGATTCGGCAAGCCGAACAGAGGGGTGTCGAGCCGGACGTACGTTCCCGTTCGTGATCTCTGACTCAACACCCCACAGAGCCGTCCGCCAGCCGCGGAATGACTCCGTCGCCCCGCTCTCCGGCGCGACACCCCCCGCACGGCGCTCCCTCCTCCGCGCTGCGCTCACCGGGACCGCGGTTCTCGGCGCCGGCCTGGCCGTCGGCGCCGTACCCGCGGCTGCCGCAGCCCCCACCGCTCCCGCGCGCAAGCGGCCCACCACCGCCGAAGAGGCCCTGCGCGAGCTGGCGGCGGGCAACCGCCGCTGGAGCGCCTTCCGCGAGCGGCACCCCGACGAGTCTCCCGCCGTCCGGCAGTCGCTGACGACCGCTCAGCACCCCTTCGCCCTCGTGCTCGGCTGCATCGACTCCCGGGTGCCGCCGGAGCTGGTCTTCGACCAGGGCCTCGGCGACCTGATGACCGTACGCAGCGCGGGCCAGGTCCTCGACGAGGCCGTGCTCGGCAGCCTCGCGTACGGGGTGCTCGAACTCGGGATCCCGCTGCTCATGGTGCTCGGCCACCAGTCGTGCGGGGCCGTGAAGGCCACGGTCCAGGCGGACGAGTCGGGCGAGGAACTGCCCGCCCACATCCAGTACCTGGCCGACCGGATCAGCCCGGCCATCGATCGCACCAAGGAGGGTGACGCGCGCGTCGACGCGACGATCGACGCCAACATACGACTCATACGGTCGCAGCTGGCGGCAGAGCCCGACCTGGCTGCCAAGGTGGACTCGGGCGCGCTGGCCATCGTCGGCGCCCGCTACGAGCTGACCACCCAGCGGGTGCACCGCATCGGCTGAGGCCGGCCCTCGTACACACGTGAGGCGACCGCGGCGGACAGCCGTCGCGGTCGCCTCTTCTGTAAAGGTCAGCGGGCGGTGCCGAGCCAGGGCAGCGGGTCCATGTACTGGCCGTCGAGGAGGACCTCGAAGTGCAGGTGGGGTCCCGTGGACAGGCCGGTGGAGCCGACGAGCCCGATCGGGGAGCCGGCGGTCACGGTCTGGCCCGTCGTGACCTGGAGGGCCGACAGGTGACTGTAGGTCGTCTGCAGCCGCTTGCCGCCGATCGTGCCGTGGTCGATCACCACACGGATCCCGTACGCCGAGGTCGTGCCCGCGAACTCGATCCGGCCGTCACGCGCGGCGGACACCTGTGCCCCTTGAGGCGCGCCGAAGTCCACTCCCGTGTGGAGCTTGGTGACCCCGGTGAGCGGATGCGTACGCGATCCGAAGGACGAGGTGACCGTGAGGGTGCTGACGGGAGGGGTCAGTACGGCGGAGGCGTTCTGGCCGCCGCCGTTCTGCTCGGGGGTTCGGCGGACGAGCGCCTCGTACCGTGGAAGCCGCGCCTTGACCTGCTTGAGGAATGTGCGCGCGTCGGCGGGCACACGGCCCGCCCGCTTCACCGAGTCCGTCCCGGCCGTGTACGCGGCGAGCGTGAGGTCCACCAGGTCGCCGCTGACGGTGCCCTCGGTCCTGAGGTCGGTCACCTTCTCGGCGAGAGCGCAGTCCTGCCGGCCGAGGGCCATGATGGCGTCCTCCGGATCGCGCGGCGAGGAACGGCCGTTGCCGTTGTCGTCCCGGCCCCAGGTCCGCCATTCGGCGTCAGTGAAGCCTGCGATCCCCTGCTGCGACAGGCTGGCGCTGTCGTTGCTCCACCCGGAGCGCTGATCGATCTGGGCGGCGAGCAGGGAAGGGGTGACGACCGTGCAGGCCTCGGCCGCCTTGCGCAGCCAAGGGACGTACGAGGCATCGACGTTGGCGACGGACGTCTGTGCCGGATCCGGCCCCTCGGACTGGCCGGGAGAGAGCCCGCCGGTCAGAGCCAGGTATCCCGAGACCCCGATCAGCGCTACCAGACTGGGCGCCACGATCAGGGCGAAGGGTCCGGGACCGCGGCGCCGCGCTTGTTGTTGCCCACTGAACGCTTCTTCGGTACCAGCTGGTTCGGCCGTTCCCGCCGCCTCGCGAACGGCTGCCGCGCCTTCCCTCTCCTCGGTCACGTGCCGGGCTGGCTGCGCGGAGGTAGTGCGGCTGGGCGTGGTGTCGGCGGAATGTTCAGGCTCACGTTCGGACGCTAGCGGCCCCCCTGGCAGGAGTCACCGGTCATCGAGGCACAGTGGCCTGCCCGAAGGGGCACCGTCGATGTCCGCCGGCATACACGACAGACCATGCGGCAGCGGCCCCGACCACCAACCACCCCACAAACTCAGGCTTGCCGCCGTGCTCCCGGGTCTGCGACTATCACTGACCCCGCGCCCGCGGCAGTCAGGTCGCAGCAACAGGTCGCAGAATCAGGTCGCAGAATCAGGTCGCGGCAGTCAAGGAGGTCCGGTGCACAGACGGTGGCTGTTCATCGGGGCGGCCGGGGTGCTCATAGTCGTCTCCTTGATCGTGGGGCTGCTCGTCGATCGCAAGGCCGACACGGGGGACGCCGAGGCCAAGCCCGCCGCCGGTACCCAGGCGGGTGTCCCGGCCGCGTCGGTGTCTCCGACCGCGTCCGTCAGTGCGACCGAGACCTCGGCGAAGCCGTCGGCCAAGAAGACTCCGCGGAAGGAGTCCGCCCGCCCGACCGCCACGTCGGCGAAGCCATCGGCCGTGGACACCCCGCGAACCGGGTCCGCCGCCGCGCCGTTGGCAGGGCGTATACGGCCCGGTGCCACGTACCGGGGCGTCGCCACGTTCTACGACGCGGACGGTTCGGGCGCCTGCATGTACGACGCGAGCGGTGACGTCATGACCGCGGCGATGAACAGCACCGACTACGAAACGGCCAAGGCGTGCGGGGCGTACGTACTCGTCCGCGCGGCCAACGGGGCGTCGATCACGGTTCGTATCACCAACGAGTGCCCAGGGGACTGCGCACCCGGTCAGATCGACCTCAGCGCCGAGGCCTTCGCCAAGCTCGCCCAGCCCTCGGCCGGCAAGATCCCGATCACCTGGACGCTGTCGAGCCCAAGTGCCGCCGACACGGTCTCGGTCCGGTACAAGACCGGGTCCAGCCGCTACTGGTGCGGCATCCAGGTCATCGGTCACCGCAACCCGGTGGCCCGGCTCGAAGTACGCGCGGGCAGCGGCTGGCGTCAGCTGTCGCGCGCCGAGTACAACTACTTCATCTCCGACGACGGCAGCGGGTGCGGCGGCGCGATCAGGGTCACGGACATCTTCGGAGAGCAACTCACGCTCAACGGGGTCGCGTTGACGCCGAACGCCGTGCAGTCGACCGGGGCTCAGTTCGCCAAGCGCTGACCCGGGACGCCGTTGAATCGACGCCCGGGGGCCATGGTTGGCTGCTCAGGAGTGGGCCCGGTCGGTCCTTCCGCCGCCCCGTTCACGCAGACGATGCCCGGGCTTCGACCAGCCAACAGCCCGCCGTGAAGCGGACTTCAGGGCCCTCCACAAAGGGGTCGAAGGCGGCGCGGACCGTTTCGACGACCCGCGCACGGGTCTGCTCGTCCGCCTCGCCCAGGAGCTGGCCGACGGGACCGAACCGGGTGAAGTAGCGGATCAACTCGCTCTCGGGGAGCGTGCAGGTCACGCCCTTCGCCTGGATGTCGATCCCGGTCCAACCTGCCTCCGCCAGGATGCGCCGGACCCTGTCCGCGTCCGCGAAGGCGAACTGCCCCGGCTCGTCCGGCCGGCGGGCGGGGAGGTTCGGAAGGAGCGGTGCCGCGGCGCGTTCGGCCGTCGTCATGAACGGATTCTCCGCCGGGCCGCGCCACGCGATGAACCGGAGCACGGCCCCGTCCTTCGCGGCACGCCGCAGGTTCGCGAAGGCCCGGACGGAGTCCTTGAAGAACATGACGCCGAAGCGCGACATGACCGCGTCGAAGGTGGCGGGTTCGAACGCGTACTCCTGCGCGTCGGCGTGGACGAAGGACGCCGGCGTGTCCGTCTCCTCGGCGCGCGCCCGGGCCGCGGTGAGCATCGGCTCGGAAATGTCGACGCCCACGATGTGCCCAGCCGCTCCGAGCCGCCGCGCCACGGCCAGCGTGGTGGAGCCGGTGCCGCAGCCGACGTCGAGCACCCGGCCTCCGCCGCCGAGCACCTGGCCTCCGTGATCGGCGGACATGGCTTCGACGAGGAGGTCCTCGAAGGGCTTGAGCACGCCGTCCACCAATGACTGGGCCTCGACCCAGGCACCGGCGGCGGGCCCGTTCCAGCGTGCCGCCTGCTCGTCATCGGTCCTGTGCTCGGCGTCCATGGTCGTCTCCTCTGCTTGCCCTCAACTGTTGCCTTCGACGGGCCTGGGTGAAAGCGTGCTACTTCAAGTCGACTTGAGGTCAAGAGAATGACAGACCTGGACATCTCCGAGGTGGCGCACCGCGCCGGGGTTCCCGCCTCGACGCTGCGGTTCTACGAGGAGAAGGGGCTGATCGCCCCGACCGGCAGGCTGGGCCTGCGCCGTCAGTACGATCCCGGCGTACTGGAGCGCCTGGCGCTGATCGCGCTGGGGCGGACCGCCGGGTTCTCGCTCGACGAGATCGCGCGCATGATCGCGCCCGACGGGCAGCCGCGCATCGACCGGCAGATGCTCACGGACAAGGCGGACGAGCTGGACAGGACGATCCGCGAACTGGGCGTCCTGCGCGATTCCCTGCGCCATGCCGCTGCCTGCCCCGCGCCGAGCCATATGGAATGCCCCACCTTCCGCCGCATTCTCAAGGCCGCCGTGTCCGGCGTCGTCGGAGTCCCGAGGAAGCGGGTTTCGGGGCCACCGTGACCCCGGTACCCCGTTGAGGCAGCGCGGTCACGCCGGGGCGCGGCTTGTAGGCTGCGTCGCATGTCGGACGTTTCGCCCCGCCCCGAGCCGTTCGCACCGCACACCGATCCCGCGGTGCTCGAAGACCTCCGTACGCGATTGCGCGCGACGCGCTGGCCGGATGCGCCCGAGGACGCCGGGTGGTCGCTCGGCACCGACATCGCCTACCTCCGCGAGCTGATCGCCTACTGGGCGGACGGGTTCGACTGGCCCGCGCAGGAGGCGGCGCTCGCCCGGCTGCCCCGCTTCCGCGTCCCGCTCGGCGGCCTCGGCATCCACTTTGTACACGCCCGGGCCGTCGCGCCGACCGGGCCGGTCCTGCCGCTCGTCCTCACCCACGGCTGGCCGGACTCGTTCTGGCGCTACACGAAGGTCATCCCGCTCCTCACCGATCCCGGCGCGCACGGCGCCGACCCCGCCGACGCGTTCGACGTGGTCGTTCCCGACGTGCCGGGCTTCGGGTACTCCGAGCGTCCCACGGGCCCGCCGCTCGACTCCATCGCCGTCGCCGGACTGTGGGCCGAGCTCATGAGCGTCCTCGGCTACGAGCGGTTCGGTGCGGCGGGCGGAGACATCGGCAGCCATGTCAGCCGCTACCTCGCGCTCGACCACCCCGACCGGGTCGTGGCCGTCCACCGCATGGACGGAGGCCTGCCCGTGTTCTCCGGAGACCCGGCGGACCTCGCGCCCGAGGAACGCGCCTGGATCGAGGGCGTCGGGGCCTGGAGCGCGACCGAGGGCGCCTACGCCGCCATGCACCGCACGAAGCCCCAGACCGCCGCCGTCGGGCTCACCGACTCACCGGCCGGCCTCGCCGCGTGGATCGTCGAGAAGCTCCGGGCGTGGAGCGACTGCGACGGTGACATCGAGCGGGCGTTCACCAAGGACGAGATCCTCACGAACGTCACGCTCTACTGGCTCACGGGGACGATCGGTTCGTCGATGCGCATGTACAACGCGAACGGCGCGATCCCGCCCGCACAACTCGCCCGCCGGGTCGAGGTACCGTCCGGCTTCTCACTCTTCCGCGGCGACGTCGTGCGCCCACCGAGGGCCTGGCTCGAACGCACCACGAACGCCGTACGCGTGACCGAACCCCCGCGCGGCGGGCACTTCGCACCGTTCGAGGAGCCCGAGTCGTACGCGGAAGAGGTGCGCGCGTTCTTCCGCCCGTTCCGGGCAGCGGCGACGGAGGCGGCAGCCGCATCGGGCTGAGGGCGCGGGCCGCCCCGAAGCGCACGCCGGCACACGGGCCTGCTCCGGTGCGGGGACAGGCCGTGGCCTCCCAAGAAGCCACGGCCTACCAGGACGCAGGGCCTACCAGGACCCACGGCCGACCAGCCGCGCCCAACGGCCTACCGAGCCCCCACCAACACCTCCGCGGCGGCCACCCCGGAGGCAGCGGTGGCGCCATGGGTGAAGATCCGTACCGCCCCCGGAACAGCGGCACTCGGCAGACCCATCTCCACGACGATCGCGTCGGGACGCGCCGCGATGAGGTCCGCGAGGGCGCGGGCCATCCACGCATGCCGGGAGGCGTCCCTGACGACAACCACCAAGGGCCGTCCGGCGGCCGGTTCCAGCGCGCAGGTCTTCAGGGCGCTGATGGCGGCGGTCCGTGAGTCCAGCTCCTGGTGCCGCACCCGGACGGTGGTCGTGCCGGGCAGCCGCTCGCTCAGCGGGGCGGCGACACCCCAGGGCGTCTCCTTGCCGATGGCCAGGTTGGTGGTGGCCACGAACTCCACCACATGAGGCGCGGCGGACAGGGGCAGGGCGTCCCTCGCCGCTCCGGCCAGCCGGATGGCGCGACGGGCTGCCATGAAACCGATGTCACTGCTGATCGCGTCGACGGTGTCGGCCTGGACCAGGCCGGCCGACCAGTCGGCGAACTCCCGTACGCGCCCGGCCGCTTCCTCCAGCCGCTCCCGGGTGAGGTCGCCGGAGACCACGGCATCGGCGAGAGCATCGGCGAGAAGGCCGACGGTGGCCTCCTCGGCGTTCTCGCCGCCGACACAGACCGCGTCGGCACCGGCGGCGACGGCTTTCACGGTGGCGCCGTCGATGCCGTAGAGGTCGGTGACGGCACCCATCTCGATGGCGTCGGTGACCGTCATCCCCTCGAACCCGAGCTCCCCGCGGAGCAGGTCGCCCAGGATGCGCGGGCTGAGGGTGGCGGGCAGGTCGGGATCGTACGCGGGCACCAGGAGATGGCCGCTCATCACCGCGCGAACACCGGCGTCCAGGGCGGCCCGGAACGGCGGCAGGGCCTGGGCGACGATCTCTTCGCGGTCGGCGCCGTAGGTGGGCAGGCCGTGGTGGGAGTCGACGGCGACGTCGCCGTGCCCGGGGAAGTGCTTGGCGCAGGCGGCGACCCCGGCCGACTGAAGCCCCCGGATCCACGCGGCGGTGTGCCGGGACACCACCTTCGGGTCCACGCCGAAGGACCTGACCCCGATGATCGGGTTGTCGGGGTTGGAGTTGACGTCCGCGCTGGGCGCGTAGTCGAGACTCACGCCGATGGCGCGCAGTTGGCGGCCGAGACCGGCGGCGACGGACTCGGTGAGCTCGGTGTCGTCGACGGTTCCGAGGGCGAAGTTGCCCGGCCGGGTGGAGCCGGTGGCGGACTCGATACGGGTGACGTCACCGGCCTCCTCGTCGATGGCGATGATCAACTCGGGGTTCTCCGCACGCAGTTGACCGGTCAGCCGGGCGACCTGGTCCAGCGAGACGATGTTGCGGGAGAAGAGCACGACGGATGCCAGCCCGTCGCCGATCTCGCGCAGAACCCAGTCCGGTGCCTCGGTACCCACGAACCCCGGCTGCAGGACGGAGAGCGCCAGCCGCCGCAACTCCTTGCTGTGCTTGCTGGAGACCATCGAGTGCGTTCGCCTTTCGGGTAGGGCCCGTGTGTCGGTGCCGCCGATGACGACGCATCGACACCACGACATGGCTTGAAACAGAACAGCTTGGTACAGACCAATGAGTCTCCGCTCAGGCTAACCGCTCGTGTCAAGAGGCAGGTTGGGCCGCCGCGTGGGCGTTGTCCTGGGGCTGTTGTGCCAGGTGATCCGCCTTCCGGGGGTCCTCAACAGGTCTTCGGCGCAGGCGATTTGGGTGCGACACGCAGTCAACGACCATGTTTGACACGGCGGTTGGTCTAGTCCAAATTAGTGGCACGCGAGTTCGAGGGGGCTGGCGCGGCACTCGATGCAGTGACCCTGCAGGCCGGCCGTCTCTCTTCATGCCGTGCGACGTGCGCTGCTTCCGGTGCCGTCGTACAGCGCGCCGGTGCGCGTCCGGAAGCGGGCTGCGCAGACCGCCGCCCGTCCGGATCCACGCGATTCACGTGCCGCGAGCAACCGGTGACCGCGTTCCCGTCCTCATCGACACCTCCGTCGGCGGGGAACCCCGAGGTCCGGAGCACTGCACGCCCATGCCTGACGAGTATCTCCATCGAGCCGCGTCTCGCGTCCCCTACTTCAGTTCGGACGGCGAGACCTATCTGGCGCAGACCCCGCTGCGCGACCTGAAGAAGACCATCCCGCTCAGGGTGCTGTCCGAGGAGGACCTGGCCTTATGGCAGACGTACGGCTACGTCGTGGTGAAGCAGGCCATCCCGGCCTCGGCCGCCCGGCGCCTGCTGGACTTCACCTGGGACTTCCAAGGACTCGACCCCGAGCGCCCGGACACCTGGTACGAGGAGCGCGAGTACCGCTCGGACCTCGACCGTGACCTGCACATCTACGGGTTCGTCGAGGCCTACCAGCACCAACTCCTCTGGGACAGCCGCCAGGCGCAGCGGGTCTACGACGCCTTCGTCGACGTATGGGACTGCGAAGAGCTGTGGGTGACCCTCGACCGGCTCAACCTGAACCCGCCCAACGTCAAGAACCGCGACCGGGCCCTGATCCCGAGCACGGACGAGGGCTTCGACATCGAGCTGCACTGGGACGTCGACACCACGCTCGGCATACCGCCGCAGCGGGTCCAGGGGATCATCGCCCTCAACGACACCAGTCCGGAACTCGGCGGTTTCCAGTGCTGCCCCGAGCTGTTCCGGCAGCTTGACCGGTGGAAGGCACTCCAGCCGGACGACCGTGACCCGATCCGGCCCAGGATCGACAAGGCCGAATTCCCCGTCGTACGACCGGAACTCGAAGCCGGCGACCTGCTGATCTTCAACGGCATGCTGGCCCACGGAGTGGCCCCCAACACCTCAACCCGCAACGGTGTGCGGGCGGTGCAGTACCTGTCGATGATGCCTGCGCTGGAGACCCACCAGACCCTCAGGGACTCACGGGTCGAGTCATGGCGCACCCTCAGCACACCGGACTGGAACGCGACCCTGCTCGGCGACGCCGTGCGACACGAGTCCCTGAGGTACGGCAGGGCCGAACTCAGCGAACTGGGAGCCAAGTTGCTGGGCCTCGCGTCCTGGAACGGTCCGGAACTGGACGAGCCGGTCGGAGAAGCGGCATGCGCAGAATATGTCTGACCCTTCCCACCAACAGGCCCTGCTCCGCGACGATCGAGGCCATCGGTGAGGAGGCGGCCTACGCGGCCGAGCACTTCGACACCGAGGTGCACCTGCTGATCCTGGACTCCTGCGACGCACCCGCCTACGCGGAACACGCCGAGACCGTACGCCGCCTCCCCGTCGGCCCGCGGATCGTCGTGCATCACCTCGACGAGGCACGGCAGCGGGACTTCCTCCAGCGGGCGATCGGCCGGGCCGGAACCACCAAGCCCGACCTCCTGCTGGAACTGATGCTCCCCGCCGGTCTCTCCTACGGTGCCTGCACCAACCGGGCGTTCCTCATCGCCGCCGCACTCGGCTGCGAGTCCGTGCACCGCAGGGACTCCGACAGCCGGTACCAGGTCCTGAACGGCGAGACCGTCTTCCCCGTCCACCATGAACTCACCTCGCTCGGCAGACGCGCGGCCGACGCCGCGCACCACGTCACAGAGAACGCGCTGGCCGCCCAACACGCGGACAAGCGGGTCGCGATGGTGGGCAGCTCCTTCGTGGGCGAGCTGTCCGTGGACATCGGCGAGGTCCAACGGATCGACCACGACGTCTACTTCGACCTGGTCAGCCTCTGGGCTCCCGGCCACTGGTCGGCCGAGCAGAAGAGGGAACTCGTCGACGAGTCCTTCCGCGGCGCGGGCACGGACCCGTTCGTCCGGGACCACTCGACGCTCGCCCTGGTCGACCCCATGCGCGTGGACATGTGCAACATCAGCTTCCACGGGGTGCACGAACACGTGCCGCTGCCACCGGCCACCGACACCATCGGCAGCGACTACTTCCTGATCCACTTGGTCCACGACGCCGCGCTGCCCGGTGTGCTGCACAACCGGAACATCGAGAACTTCTACACCGGCGAACGCAGAACGGACGCGGGCTTCACGGCGTACCAGCTGCGCTACGTCAAGTTCCTGCTGTCGATGCTCTACTTCAACGTCATCTACGACGGGATGGCCGAGGCCGGCCCGGAGTTGACCGACGAGCGGGGACAGGTGCGCGCGTCCGTCATCGCCCGGCTGGTGAGTGAGAGCACGCGGCTCGACCGCACCGAGAACGTCCAGCGGTTGGACGCCCTCGACACGGCGTACCGGAAACTGGGCGGCGCGTACGCAGAGTTCGCCGACCACCTGGCCACGCGCCGCGAACGGCTCCTCGACGAGGCCCGCAGCGACATGGAGGACTTCGCCCTCCTGACCGAGGCGTGGGGACCGCTGGTGCACGCGGCCCGGCACACCCCCGTAAACCCGTCACCGGGGCGGCCGGGGTGAGGGCGGCCACGACGCATGGGGCAGCGGGGGACTGGTCGGCGATGCATGGGTCCGCGGCCCTTCGCACTGCACTGGCGACCGCCGACGACGACCGGATCGTCTTCGACCTGACCGGTATCGAGGACCGCTACGAAACGCTGCGGCGCGAACTGCCCGAAGTCCTCGTGCGGTTCGCGATGAAGGCCTGTCCGGTGGACGAGGTGCTCGCGAGTCTGGCGGCAATCGGCGCCGGAGTGGACGGGGCGAGCCCGCGTGAACTGGAACAGGCGCTGCGGGCAGGGGTGCCGCTCGACCGCATGCACTACGGCAACACAGTCAAGTCCGACCGGGACATTGCCGACGCCCATCGCCTCGGCGTCAGGGACTTCGCGACCGACAGCCTGGAGGACGTGGCGGCCATCGCGGCCCATGCCCCGGGCGCCCGGGTGTTCTGCAGGCTGACGACCAGCGGGGAAGGGGCACTGTGGGGCCTCAGCAACAAGTTCGGCTGCTCGCCCGCCGACGCCGTACAGGTGCTTGAGGCGGCGCGGGAACAGGGCCTGACACCCTCGGGCCTGTCCGTGCACGTCGGGTCCCAGCAGATGACGGCGGACGCCTGGCACAGTGCCGTCGAATCCCTGGCGGACGTCCTGACCGCCCTGGGCCGGCGCGGGATGACCCTGGACCATGTCAACCTCGGCGGCGGTCTTCCGGCACTCGGATACCTCGACAGGTTCGGCATGCCCCTGGATCCGCCGATGGACAAGATCTTCGCCGTGATCCGGGAGGGAATGCGGTACCTGAAGGGCGTTCACGGCGACCACCTCCGGTTCGTCATGGAGCCCGGGCGCCATCTGGTCGCCGACCAGGGAGCCATCCGGGCCCATGTGGCCCGGCTCGCCGAGCGGCGGGGACCGGACGGCGAGCGGCAGCACTGGCTCTACCTGAGCTGCGGCAAGTTCAACGGGCTCTACGAGATGGACGCGCTGCAGTACCGGCTCGTGTTCCCCACGCACCCCGACTCCGAGTACGTTCCCGCCGTCGTGGCGGGTCCCACCTGCGACAGCGACGACGCGTACCTCCATGAACACGGCGGTCTTGTCCACGTACCCAAGGACCTGGCGTCGGGGGATCCGGTCTGGGTGATGTCCAGCGGGGCCTACGCGATCAGTTACATGACCCAGGGCTTCAACGGTTTCGATCCGCTCCCGTACACCTGGACGAGGGCGGGACGGCCGTGACCGACGTCGTACACATACGCCACATCACCGAGGCCGACTGGGACGGCATCGTGGCGATCGAGTCCCGTGCGTACGCCGGGCTCGGGCTGTCGGAGGGGCGCGCGGCGCTGCGGTCGCGGGCGGAGATCTCGCCGGGTACGTGCTTCGTCCTGGACGTCGGGTCCGGGCCGGCCGGCTACCTGTTGGCGCTGCCCTATCCGGCCCTCAGGTATCCGGACCTGGAACGGGCGGAGGAGGCGGTGGTCCCGCCCCACCCCTCGCCCGCAACTCGCAATATTCACCTCCACGACATCGTTGTCGAGGAGGGGCTTCGCGGCAGGGGCCTGGGCCAGCGCCTTCTTCACCACTTCACCCTGACGGCCCGGTCGCGAGGGTACGAACGGATCTCGCTGATCGCCGTCGGCCGCAGCGACACGTTCTGGTCGGCCCGCGGCTACACCGCACACCCGGGGATCACGCCCGGCGGCTACGGCGCGAACGCCGTCTACATGTCCAAGGCGGTGCCGACCGACCTGGGTGCACAGCCTGAGCCGACCGGCGTGGTGCCGCGCGGCCCCTCCGTCCCCACGAAGCGAGCTGATGCGCGTGTCCCGTGTCCATGACCCCTTCCTTCGCAGCCAGTTGGCGATCGCCGCACTGTTCTGCTCCCTCGGCTTCCAGTACGCCACCTGGGCCGCGCGCATCCCCGCCATCAAGGTGGAACTCGGCCTGACCGCGGCCGAGGTGGGCGTGCTGCTGATGGCGGCGGGGATCGGCGCGGTGGCGTCGTTCCCCTTGGTCCCGGTGCTCATGAAGCGGCTGGGATCGGCGCGGCTCGCGCTCCTGTCGGCCCTCTGCCTGACCGTCCTGCTCCTGGCGCTGGCCGCGGCGCCCAACTATCCGGTCGCCCTGCTGGTCATGGGCGTCGACGGCGTCTTCGTGGGATGCCTGAACGTCGCCATGAACGCGCAGGGCGCTGCCCTTGAGTCGCGGCACGAACGCAACACCATGGCCAGACTGCACGCGACCTTCAGCGGTGGCTCGTTGCTCGCGGCGCTCCTCGCCTCCGGCATGAACGCGGCGACCTCGTCGATCGTGGCGCACTTCGGCGTGGCGGCCGTGATCCTCGTCCTGCTGACGGCCGCCGCGCGCCCCGGTCTCCTCTCCGAGGACGCGCCCGCCGAGGAGAAGGAGCGGAAGGCCCGCGGCAGATGGAACCTTCCGTCCCGTATGACGCTGTGGATGTGCTGCGCCATGGCGTTCGGCACCGTGACCGAGGGCGCCATGACGGACTGGTCCGCCCTCTATATGAAGGACGTGGCCAAGGCGTCGGCGGAACTGGCGCCCATGGGCATCGCCGTGGTCTCGGGAATGATGGTGGTGGCCCGCCTCTTCGCCGACGGCTGGCGCAGCCGCTGGGGCGACGGACGGGTCGTTCTCCTCGGCAGCGCGCTGGCCGCCGCCGGGCTGGCCTTCGCCCTGGTGAGCGGGGGAGTGGTCCCCGCCCTCATCGGGTTCGCCTGCGTCGGACTGGGATGCGCGGCAGTCACCCCGTGCGTGTACGTCGCCGCGGCCAAACAGGGCTCGGACGCGCTGGCCCTCGTCGCCGCCACGGGTACGACGGGCCTGCTGGCCGGACCGCCGTTCATCGGCTTCGTGGCGAACGCCAGCAGCCTGGTGTGGGGGCTGGGGGTGGTCGCGGCGGCGGCGGTCCTGGTGTCCCTGTGCAGTACCCAGATCCGCTGGACACCGGCCAGCAGCTGACCCGTTGGGGCCGGTCGTCGATTCCGTCATGGGCAGGTCCCGTAGGCAGTGCTGCCGACGGGACCTGCCCCGGCACGCGCCGGGGAAGAGTCGTTCTCCCCTTACGGGGAACCTGGAGACGAATGGAGCACAACGACACGAATTCACACGACCGAGGAGATCCGCCCGCCGTGACCGTCCCCGAAGGGAAACATCGCAAGACCGCGAACAACGACCCGGCGCCGGAGCAGCCCGAGGCCGCGAGCAGACTCACGGGTCTGGAACGAGCGATGGAGCGCTTCGGAGCGTCGCTGCTCGCGCAGTTCCGCCACAAGGAACCGGTCGAACTGCTCGCCGCCCTGCGCAGGGAGTGCGACGACCACGCCGTCGTGTGCAGCGAGAACCTGGTCGTCGTCCCCAACGCCTACGGTGTCGAACTGCCCGAGTCCGTCCACCAGGAACTGGAACGGAACGGCGGTCGCGTCGACCAGGCGCTCACCGACAGCCTCCTCCGGCACGGCGAGAGCCGGGGCTACGCCTGGGCCGGACCGCTCGCCGTGCATGTCACCAAGTCGCCCTCCGTCCCGAACGGCCGGTACCGGGTGACGAGCCGCGTGATGCGCCATGTACGGGCCGAGTCGTTCCACCACTGACGTCAGTTCGTGAGCGTGACGCAGGGCAGGCCCACGCTCGCGCCGCCGCGGAAGCCTTCCGCGCAGAGCCGGGTGCCCGCGGGGAACTTGCGCTGGGGGTAGGCCTGGTCCCGGTAGGTCCTGAACGCGGAGACGTCCTCCACCTTCGTGTTGGCGGCCCAGCCGTTGGTGGTCCAGACACGGGCGCTGATGCGGTGCGGCTGGTTGGTGTTGGTGACCGAGACCTCGACCCTGCCCAGGTAGGTGCCCGTGTCGTACGTCTCGATGCAGACGGAGTGGTTGCACCACTTGCCGGACGCCGCCGCGGGCGGCCCCGCGACGACGACACAGCCGAGTGCCGCGGCAAGGGTGCCGATCCCCGCGGTGATCTTCTTGGTGATGCTGCGCATGTGAAGTGACCTCAAGCAGTCTTCCGGGCCCGACCGGGCGTCGTGTTCGATGTCCGGCCGGACCAACGAGGGGCATGATCACGAGTTACGTGCCCCTGCGCCCAACATCTGCCTCGCTTATGAGCCCCTGCCTCGCTCGGTCTACGAGGTCAGCGCCCCGGCAGCCATTCGCTGAGCGCGTCGATGAGGCGGTCGAGCGCGGGCTGGTCGGCGGAGCGGTCCGTCATGACCGTGCGGCCGTTGAACTGCAGCGCGTACTGGAACATGTCGGCCGCCCCCGTGTCGATCGTGAACTCGGGGACATCGGCGAGCGCCGGATCGCCGAGCAGCGTGCGCAGTTCCCTGAACTGGGCCGCGCTCGTACGGCGCACCACGGGGTCGCCCTTGTCCTCGGCGAGGACGCTGCCGTCGCCCCGCAGAACCACCTTCTGGTTGACCCCCGCGAAGCCGCCGGTGACCGTCATGGTCACCAGCTTCTGCTTGGGCCCGGTGACGGGCACCGGCGAGGGACTCCTCGAAGCCGAAGCCGAAGCCGAATCGGACGGGTAGGGCGTGGGTGAGACCGGCGGCTTGGCGGAGGAAGGAGACGCGGTACTGACCGCAGTACTCGCCGTGCCTGTCGCCGCATCCGGTGACTTCGCCGAATCGCCGCCCGAGCCCGACGTGCAGCCGGTCAGTCCCAGTACCCCGACCGCGATCACCGCCGCCGCCATCGCGGCCGTACGCCCTCCGAACATCGTGCCCCCGTCCATCACCGTCGACCGACTCAACCGGACTGTGAGTACCACGGAACCGTAATCGTCATGTCCGGTGCCATGCTGTCAGTTCCGCGCTGCCTCATGGAGGTCTTCATGCCCGAGCCGTCCGTCCTCGCCTCGCTGGTGTCCGCGCTGCGGAGTGGGGCGATCGAAGTCGTCGACCTGACGGCGCCGTTGTCGTCGACGACGCCGGTACTCCAGTTGCCGCCCGAGTTCGGCCAGACGGCGGTGTTCGAGCTGGACGAGATCAGCAGGTACGACGACCGGGGACCGGCCTGGTACTGGAACAACTTCCGCAGCGGCGAGCACACCGGCACCCACTTCGACGCCCCGAACCACTGGGTGACCGGCAAGGACCTGGCCGACGTGGCGTCCGTACCGGTGAACCGGCTGGTCGCACCCGCCGTCGTGCTGGACTTCACCGCGGAGGCGCGGGAGAACCCGGACTTCCTCGTGGAGGTCGACCACGTGAAGGCATGGGAGGCGAAGCACGGGCCGCTGCCCGACGGCGGCTGGCTGTTGGTGCGCACAGGCTGGGACGCGCGCTCGCATGCGCAGGAGCCGTTCCTGAACGCCGACGAGAACGGCCCGCACACCCCCGGCCTGTCGCCGGAATGCGCCCGTTGGGTGGCCCAGGAGTCGCCCGTCATCGGCCTCGGGGTAGAGACGGTGGGCACCGACGCCGGCGGGGCCCACTCGTTCGACCCGGCCTTCCCGTGCCACTCGTACCTCATGGGCAGCGACAAGTACGGGCTGACCCAGTTGCAGAACCTGGCGGCGCTGCCGGCGACCGGCTCCGTCGTCGTCGCGGGGCCGCTGCCGATCGTCACGGGGTCCGGGTCTCCCGCTCGGGTGCTCGCCCTGGTGGAACGTTCGTGAAGGTCGCCGAGGCCGTCGGACGGGCGCTGTACGCGGCCGGGGTCGGTCAGGTCTTCGGCGTGGTCGGCTCGGGCAACTTCCATCTCACCAACGCAATGGTCGCGGCGGGTTCGCGGTTCGTGGCCGCACGTCATGAAGGTGGCGCGGCGACCATGGCCGACGCGTACGCCCGGATGAGCGGAACGGTGGCCGCGCTCAGCGTTCATCAGGGACCCGGCCTGACGAACGCCATGACCGGCATCGCCGAGGCGGCCAAGAGCCGTACTCCGCTGCTCGTGCTGGCGGCCGAGGTGACCGAACCGCGGTCCAACTTCTACGTCGACCAGGACGCGTTGGCTCGATCGGTGGGCGCGGTCACTGCGCGCGTGACCTCGGCGGAAGACGCCGTCACGGAAGCCCTGGACGCAGTATGGCGAGCCGTGTGCGAGCGGCGGACCGTGCTGCTCAACCTCCCGCTGGGCGTACAGGTCCTCGATGTACCCGACGACGCGTCGGCTCTCACCGTCGTACCGCCCGAACGGGCCTCGCTGGAGCCCGAGTTCGCCGCTGTGGAGGCCTTGGCGCGGGTGCTGGACAAGTCCCGGCGGCCGGTCTTCGTGGCCGGCCGGGGAGCGCGTTCGCCCGGCGCCCGGGACGCCCTGGTGGCGCTCGCCGAACGCCATGGCGCGCTGCTGGCGACATCGGCCGTCGCCCGCGGCCTGTTCCACGGCGACCCATGGTCGCTCGACGTGTCCGGAGGCTTCGCCTCGCCCCTGGCGGCCGAGCTGATCCAGGAGGCCGACCTGATCGTCGGCTGGGGCTGCGCGCTGAACATGTGGACCATGCGGCACGGCCGGCTGATCGGCGCGGACACCACCGTCGTACAGGTCGACGACGACGCATCGGCGCTCGGCGCGCACCGGGAAGTACACCTGGGAGTCACCGGCGACGTGGAACTCACGGCCCGGCGCGCGCTGGAGACGGATGACGCGAACCGGCAGTCCCAGCAAGGGAAACAGACCCGACAAGGGCAGCAGTCCCAAGACGCAGGACAGGGCTTTCGGACCGCCGACACCGGCGAGGCAATCGCCGCACGCGTGCGCTGGCGGGACGTTCCGTACGAGGACACGAGCACCCGCGAGCGCATCGACCCGCGCACGCTGAGCATCGCGCTCGACGACATCCTCCCCGCCGAGCGGGTGATCGGCGTGGACTCCGGCAACTTCATGGGCTACCCGTGCATGTACCTGTCGGTGCCGGACGAGAACGGCCTGTGCTTCACGCAGGCGTTCCAGTCGATCGGCCTGGGCCTCGCGACCGCGATCGGCGCGGCACTGGCGCGGCCGGACCGGCTTCCCGTGGCCGCGCTCGGGGACGGCGGCGCGATGATGGGCGCCGCGGAACTCGACACCGTACGCAGGCTCGGACTGCCGATGGTGGTGGTCGTCTACAACGACGATGCCTACGGGGCAGAGGTCCACCACTTCGGGCCGGACGGACATCCCCTGGAGACCGTGGAGTTCCCGCCGACGGACATCGCCGCCGTGGCGCGGGGCTACGGCTTCGAGGCGGTGACCGTACACACGCGGGCGGATCTCAAGGCCGTCGAGGACTGGCTCGCCGGGCCACGCTCCGCGCCCCTGCTCATCGACGCCAAGGTGGTCGCGGACCGAGGAGCCTGGTGGCTGGAGGAGGCGTTCCGCGGACACTGAGCGACGGCCGTGGTCGGCCGGCGTCGTGGCTCGCGGGGGTATCGGCGTGACCGGGCAGCGGTGTTGCTCCTCGGGGGCCGCCCGGCCACGCCGAACCGCCTACGGCAGTCCCCAGGGCTCTCCCGGCTCACTCGGGGAGACAGGGGCGATCACGAGGTCGGGTCGCTCACCCGCGTACAGCAACACCTCACGTCCCTTGGGCAGTTCGACGGCGAGAGTGCCGTCGTCCGCCGTATGTGTGCGGGCCCGGGTGCCGTCGTCCAGGACGGCGGTCACCCGCCCGCCGGTCAGACCGTGCCGGAGGCGCAACGGCTCGCCCGCCAGACTTCGCACACGTACGAAGCTGGTGACGCCGCCGCTGCGGACCGCGCTGACCAGGAAGGCTCCCTGGGTGCGGAAGTCGTGCAGGGTGACATCGGCCCAGGAGTCGGGCACGGCGGGAAAGACCCGTACGACACCGTCCCAGCTCTGGCAGAGCATGTCGTGCAGGGACTGGGACGCCGACAGCGGTGTCTCGATGACCGGCCCGGCCTCGGTGTAGTGGGTGTTGGCCCGGCACGGGTAGCGAGTGGTGGTGTCGAAGAACTTCTTCAGGTACGAGAGAGCTGTGTCGCCGCGGCCCATCATGGCGTACAGCGACGCGGCGCCCGTGTAGCTGTAGCCGCGGTGGGACCCGGTCAGCGCGTGCCAGTGGACGAGGGACTTCTCGATCAGCTCGCGCTGCTCGGGCTGGTCCCAGTTCACGAGATACAGCGGATAGACCATCAGCAGGTGCGAGTAGTGGCGGTGGGACTGCGCGTACGGAGTGTCCGCGCCGATCATGAAGCCGTCGCCGTCCACCGGATACGGCGTCAGCCTGGCCAGCACCTCCTGCCAGCGCGGCGCGAGCGGGTCGTCGACGCCCAGGCGCTCGGACGCCTCCAGCAGCGTGCCGCAGCCCCAACGGATGAGCGCCAGATCGTAGTTGGTGTCCTTCGGGGGAACCACCGGATACTCCGGGGACAGCGTCGACGGCAGATGCAGCTTGCCGTCGTCGCCCGGCTGGAGGAAGTGCAGGTAGTAGTTGATCGCGCGACGCAGCAGCGGGTACACCGTGTCGCGCAGCAGGTCCTCGTCCATGCTGTGTCGGTAGCTCAGCCATACGTTGTGCAGGGCCCAGGTCAGATTGCCCGCCTCGCCGCCGCTGCCCGGAACGGGGACGCCGCGGTTGGCGAACATGTCGGAGCTGCGGCCGACTCCGGCGCTGTCCGCCCGGTACGCGGCGGGCACGTTCGCGATCAGCTGTTCCTGGTTCTGCCTCAGGGTGCTGGCGAGCGAGTCGAGTTCCAGGTGGTTGGAGCCGTGGATGAGCCAGTACTCCAGCTGGACGTTGAGGTTCCACCACACGGCGGGCCAGGGGGTGGGTTCGAGCCAGGGGCCGCAGGTGGCCATCACGGGCCCGCCCTCGCGGCTGGCCGACGCGATCTTGTAGAGCTGGATCCAGTGGAAGCTCTGCAGCCGTTCGTCGGGGATCGAGACGAAGCTCTTGCGGTAGAACGCGTGCCACCAGCGGGTGTGTTGCCTGCGGAGCGATCCGTAGGGAGCCGCACGCTGGATCTTTTTCAGCGAGGCCTCGCCGGCCCGGGTGTCCGAGGGGTGGCTGTGAGCCACGTTGAGCAGCAGGGTGTCGCCGGAGCGGCGGTAGGCCGTCGCGGTCTGGCCGCCGCCGACGAGGGGCTGCAGCATCTGCTCGACGTCACCGGTGGTGCGGGTGGTCCAGGGCGGGTTGGCGACGTAACCCGTGGGCGGTGCCTCGCTGATCTTCCGGGGGCTGACGGCCTCCTCGGGGTGGAACGTCCAGCGGACCTCCTCGTCGCCGCCGGCCGTGACGCGTGCGGCGAGGATTCCGTCGTGGATGAGGGCGGAGAGTGTCAGGGTGCCTTTGTCGGTGGTGATGATGCCGGTGAGTTCGGCGTTCCACAGGCTCAGGCGCCAGTCGACCGTGCCGATGGTGCCGACCGGATCGAGGGTCAGATGTCCGACGGGCAGTCGGCAGGTGCCCCAGCCACTGCCGAACTCGGGCCGGTGGTCCTGCACTTCGCCGTGCTGGACGGTGAAGCGGACGCTGTTCGCACCCGGCTCCTTGTAGACCATGCTGCCCAGCCGGCCGTCGCCGAGGAACGGGCCCTCGTGCCACAGCGTGGGCATCCTGCGCCACACCAGGTCCTGCCTGCGCAGGAAGTCGGTCCACGCGCCGTCCGAGCCCATGCGGTTACGGAGCTTCCAACGGCCGCCGGTGGAACCGGCCGTGAGATCCTCGCCGACGGCGTCCGGGACTTGCGCGGGCGCCGCCTCGGCGACTCCTGGCAGTGCGGCGGCTGCCGTGCCGCCCAGCACCGAACCGAGCACAACTCGTCTAGAGGTCATTCGCGGGTGCCTCCAAGCTGCGACATGGTTCACCGCGTCCAGTACGTGAGGTTGCGGAAGCGTGCCTCGGCCCGGCCGCTGCCGTGGTGGTAGACACCGTTCTTGAAGTGGCGGGTGGCGGGCCCCCGGTCCTGGGTCGTCAGGACCAGCTCGTCGTCGAAGTAGACCTTGACGCTGCGACTGGAGGCGTTGTGTTCGAGCTTGACGTTGAACCACGTGTTGTAGGCGTTGGTCCTGAGGACCGTGCTGTCGTACGCCCTGACCGTGCCGCCGCTCGCGCTGTAGGCGTTGAGCATGAAGTCAGTGGCGGGCGTGCCCGACGGGTGGATCACACGGAGGATCTGCACGAAGGTCGCGCCGTTCGTGCCGGACGGAAGGTACACGTCGGCGTCCCACATGTGCTGTCCCGACGTGTACTCCTGCCGCCAGCGCATCTCGGTGCGCGGGTCGGTGGAACTGCCCTGCGACATGGGCTCGTCGGTGTCGTACACCCACATGCGGTGGACGCCTCCGCTGTTGCTGTACCGGTCGCCCAGGTCCAGGTTCCACGGCTTCTGCATGCCGTACGTGAACGCGGTCTTGCTCCAGCCGTCCGTGGGCGACGCGGCGGAGGTGGTGGCGGAGGCGGCGGAGGACGTCGACGGGGTCATCGCCCAGGCGACACCTCCGGCGAGTAAGCCTCCGGCGGCGAGAACGGTACGTCTCGATGGATTTGATGGGGGCATGCCAATCCAATCCTCGGAGAGATGAGAGCGATGCGAGTGCTTCGAGCAATTCATCGGATCTATTTCCTGACGAAGGGTAGATCTGGCCGCTTAGGGCGTCAATGATGGCGGTGGGTCGAAGATAGACCCGATGTGAAGGGCTCAGTGGTCGGTCGTGGGACCGGGCCGGAGGCGGCGCAGTGTGCGGATCAGCAGCGGCGGCAGCAGTGCGCACTGCACCGCGACCGCGGCCCAGAAGAGACCGGGATACCCCGAGCGTTCGGCCAGTCCGTAGCCCTCGCCTCCCGCGATGCCGCTGGCGAACGCGCCGATTCCGGCGGCCAGCCGCTGGTGGCCGAAGACGACGGCCGGGGCACGGGGAGACCGGGCGAGAGCTTCGAGGTCGTTCTTGAGGAAGAGCACGATCTCGCCGAGGCAGATGAGCAGGGCTCCGGCCAGCAGGGCGGCAGGGTGACCGAGAGCGAGCGTGGCCATGCCGGCGGCCAGCGCCGCGAAGCCGAGTCGCAGGGCACGGGGATACGGCATGCGCGCAATCCGGTCCGACAGGAGCGGCTGGGCCACCACCAGGAGCACGGCGTAGAGGGCAAGGACCAGACCGTAGAACCCCGTCGAGGTGCGGGGCACGGCGTAGACCGCGAGGTAGTGCTGGAAGAACATGAAGACGTACACGCTCAGGACGGTGACCGCGAAGGGCAGGACCGGCAGCCCGGCGAACGGCTTCTCCCGTTGGCGGGGCGGATGTTGGGCCTCGACGGCCTCCTCTTCCGGGTGGTGGTCGGGGGCTTCGACGGGCAGCAGTGCGTGGCCCACGGTGATGGCCGCGAACAGTACGGCGACCGCGGTGAAGAGTCCTGCCGAGGCGCTGAGTACGAAGGGGGCGGCGGCGAGCGGACCCAGCGCGATACCGGCGTTGAGGGCGGAGCCGCTCGCCGACAGCAGCAGCGGGCGCCGCTCGTCCGCCACGCGGTGCACCAAGTACGCCTTGTTGGCGGGCAGATAGAGCGCGGCGCCACAGGAGACGAGGAACAGCGCGGTGACGGCCGCGGCGGGATGGCCGAGCCCCGGGACGAAGCCGGCGAAGCCCGCCGTACGGATCAACAGGGAGAGCAGCATGGTGCGTTGGAGCCCGATGCGCTCGGCGACCACCGCCCCCACCACACCACCGGCGAACTGCACGAACGAGGCGACTGCGAGCACCACGCCGACGGCGCCGAGCCCCATCCCCAACTGCTCGTGCAGCAGCACCGACATGAAGGGCAGCACCGCGAAGCTGCCCAGTGGGATGAGGAACGATCCGGCCAGCAGGAAGTACTGCGGGCCGCTGAGACCGGTCAGCCCTTTGAGGCTTTTCGGCCCGATGAACCATGCCGGGCGGGATCGCAGTCGGCCTGGCGGCTCGGCCGGTGGCGTCACCCCTCGTCGTCGGCCGCGACGACCGGACGTACGCTCCCGGCCGCGCTGAGCGCCCGGTGCAGGGCCAGTTCGGCCGTCGCGGCCTCGGCCAGCACGATCCCCGTACAGCCTCGCTGATCGGCCAGGTGCTCAACATGCCTTCCCGGAACGGCGGTTGGGTACCACTCAGGCGAACCGGGGAAGGTGGACAGGGTGTCGAGGCCGGTCCAGCCGGTGAGCGTGCCTCGCCGGTCCGGGTAGACGAGGACGAAGCCGGTGGCCGGTCCCGAGGAGGCATCGACCGGGCTGTCCAGCAGCGCGGGGCGGCGGCCGAGAGCCGTGTCGACCATGGCCTCGTAGACATTGGTGCCCAGTGCCCTGCACAACGCCTCACCGACGAGGGCACCACCGATTCGGCGATTGATCTCCACCAGCTCCGGGCCCTCGGCGGTGAGGACGAACTCCACGTGGGCGAAGCCGGTGTCATGACCGGCGGTCACCAGTACGCGCCCCACCCAGTCCTGGAGCAGGCCGAGTTCGGGATCCGGGAAGGCCACGGGGAACGCCGCGGCCTCCTCCCGGACGGACGGCTCGTGGGACATCTGGCGGCTCAGGACGCCCAGCAGCCTCGTCTCGCCCTCCCAACTGAGAGTCTCCGCGCTGTAGACGGGGCCGGAGAAGAAAGGCTCCGCGAACAGCCGCCCGGCGAAGGCGCGTTGGGCTGCCTCGGCGAGGGCGGCGTGCAGCTGCTCTTCGTCGCGTACCGGCCACACGTTGCGGGAGGAGGTGCCCGCCGAGTCCTTCAGAACCGCGGGCAGACCGATCTCGCGGAGGATCTCGGCGGCTGCGGAGGCCGTGGAGGCACGGGCGGGGTCGGAGGGATCGGCAGGGTCGGCGCGGACGGTCAGGGCGCGGCCACGGCTCAGGCCGTGCTCGTGCAGAAGAGCACGCACCCGGCTCTTGTCGCGCAGCAGCCGGACCGCGGCCGGGTCCGGCCCGGGGAGGCCCAGTTTGGCGGCCAGGTCGGCGCCCGGAACGCTCCAGGTGTCGGTCGAGTTGACGAGTCCCCGCAGATCGGGCACCGCGGCCAGCGCGGCGGCGCACGCGGACTCGTCGAACGTGTCGACCTCGATGATGTCGAGCACCGCGAGCGCTTCGGGCGTGAGGTGGGCGAGTTCGTGGCGGTAGACGGCCCGGTCCCCGGTCAGCAGGCACAGCCGGTGCCCGGCCCCGCCGGCCGCCTCCGCCAGGCGGCCCAGTCCGAAGGTGAGTGCTTCCAGGGCGGCGATGGTCACGATGCCCGGTCCTCCTTGATCGTCGCGGCAGTTGATACGGCGGCAGATACGTCGGTCGGTGCGGCGAGCGGTGCCGGTACCTGTGCCGGCGCTGCGGTCCCGCGTACGTCGTAGCGCCGCCGTTCCCACGCCATCACCGACCAGGGCGGGGCGAGATCGGCGAGCCCGGTGATCTGGTGGGGCTTGAGGACGCTCGGGTCGAGGGCCTCCTCGTGGCGGGCGAAGACGCGCTCGGTGTAGCGGTGTCCGGTGTCGGCGCCGATCACCACGTGCACCCGCTCGGGGTGGCGCGCGGCCTCCCAGCCGGCGACGAGGTGGGCCGCGCCCGTGGACAGGCCGGCGAACACGGCATGTTCCCGCAACAGACCGACGGCACCGGCCATGGCATGACGGAAGTCGAGCCAGTGCAGCGTGTCGTAGAGGTCGTGGCGGACGTTGTCGAACTGGATCGAGCTGCCGATGCCCGCGATGATCGCCTCGGGGTCGCTGAACCCCTCGCTGCCGAAGGTGACGCTCCCGAAGGGCTGCACCCCCAACAGCCGTACGGCCCGGCCGCGTTCGCGCAGCGGATCCACCAGACCACCGGTGGACGACCCCGTGCCCACGGCACCCACGACGGTCAGCGGGGCGTCGGGCAGCGCACGGTCGACCAGGTCGGCGAACTCGCGGTAGCCCGTGTAGTGGACGGCGTCGTGGTACTGCCGCATCCAGTGCAGACCGGGCCGCTCGGCCAGCAACTGCCGCACCCGGCGCACCCGCCGTTCCTGGTCGAGTCTCAGATCCTGCGAGGGCGGCATCTGGTCCACGGTCGCCCCGAGGATCTCCAACTGGGCGCGCATCGCGGCGTCGACGGTGGTGGAGGCGACGATGTGGCAGTTCAGCCCGTAGCGGTGACACGCCATCGCCAGGGCCAGCGCGTAGATGCCGCTGGAGCTGTCGACGAGGGTTTGACCCGGCTGGACGGTCCCGCGCTCCAGCAGGGTGCGGACCGCGCCGAGGGCGGCGTAGACCTTCAGAGTCTCGAAGCGGGCCAGCACCACGTTGTCGGACAGTCGCAGCAGGTCCGGGGCCTTCATCGCGTCGGTGATGTGCTCGTGGACCGGGGGAGCGGGTGCGGGTGCTGGTTCGGGTGGGGTACGCGTCGGAGTCACCGTCACCGCCCGACCGCGCGCAGGTAACGGCCCAGGTCCTCGGCGCCCTTGACGTTGCGGGGGCCGCTGACGGCGTCGCCGTACGACATCACGAAGAAGCGGTTGTTCTTCACCGCCGGTACCGACTTCAGGCTCTTGAGCGACTTGAGGTGGGCGATCTTGTCCTTGGCGGGCTGGTCGGCGTAGTCGACGATCACGATCACTTCGGGTTTCGCCTCGATCACCGGTTCCCAACCGACCGTCGTCCAGCCCTTGTCGAGCCCGTCGAAGACGTTGGTCGCTCCGGCGGCGGTGATGATGTCGTTCGGCGCGGCATGGCGGCCCGCGGTGAACGGCTGGTCGGTGCCCGAGTCGTAGACGAAGACCTTTGCCGGATCGCCCTTCTCGGGCCAGGTCTTCTTCAGCGCGGCGACGCGGTCCTTGAGGTCGGTGACGAGCTCGTCGGCCCGCTTCTCGACGCCGAAGATCCGGCCCAGGTTCTCCAGGTCGGTGTAGAGCGCGTCCAGCGGTTTGGCGTCCACGCTCTTGTCGCCGTAGTCCCAGCAGGTCTCGGTGTGGAGATAGCTGGCGACGCCGACCTTCTCCAACAGGGCCGGTGTGATGCCCCGTTCCTCGCTGAAGCCGGAGTTCCAGCCGGCCAGTACCCAGTCGGCCTTGGCGTCGACGACGATCTCGCGGGTGATGCGCTCGGTCCCCAGCCGCTCGACCCCGGTGTAGTCCTCGCGCCAGGGCGAACCCTTGATGGCCGGGTCGCCGAGCTTGTTCATGACGTAGCCGCGCATCCGGTCGGCCAGCCCGAGGGAGAACATCTTCTCGGCGCCGCTGACGTCGTAGGCCACCGCGCGCTTCGGGCGGGTGTACGTGACGTCCTCGCCGCAGTTGGAGACGGTGACGGTGTCGTCCTTCTTGTTCTTCGCCGCGGACTCGACCTCGGCGCCGCAGCCGGTGGTCAGGAGCCCGGCCGCGAGCAGTACGGCGGCCAAGGTCCGGGGCAACGGTGGTCGCATCATGAGTGCCGTCCTTCTGGTGGGGCGTCGGGAAGTGCGGAAGGTGCCGCGGCGGTCAGGTCGTGGATGCCGTGGCGGTCAGGTCGTAGATCAGGTGGGGTGCGCCGGTGCGCGGGTGGTGGACGACCGTGACGTCGACGCCGAACACCTTGCGGACCAACTCGGGGGTTAGGACCTCCGCCGGGTCGCCGGTGGAGACCAGGGAGCCGGCGCTCAGTACGGCGATCCGGTCGCAGGCGGCTGCCGCCAGGTTGAGGTCGTGCAGGGCCGTGAGCACGGTCAGCCCGGAGCCGCGCAGGAAGGACAGCAGCTCCACCTGGTGCCGTACGTCGAGGTGGTTGGTGGGTTCGTCGAGGACCAGGACACGGGGTTCCTGGACCAGGGCGCGCGCCACGAGGACGCGTTGGCGCTCCCCGCCGGAGAGCGTGAGCACGCTGCGGTCCGCGAGGTGGGAGACGTCCAGCCGTTCCATCGCCTGCCGGCACAGGGTGCGCTCGCGGGCGGTGAGGGGATGGTTGCCCCGGGCGTGCGGAGCGCGGCCCAGGGCCACCACCTCCTCGACGGTGAAGTCGAGTTCGGTCTGACTCTCCTGGGTCAGGGCGGCGATCGACCGGGCGCTGTCGCGCAGTTTCAGTGACGTCAGGTCGGTGCCGTCGAGCAGGACGGCCCCGGACGTCGGCCTCAACGCCCGGTAGACACAGCGCAGCGCGGTCGACTTGCCGCTGCCGTTGGGGCCGACGAGCCCGACGATCCGGCCTGCGGCCACATCGATGTTCAGCCGGTCCACCAGGGCACGCCCGGCCGCTTCGACCGACAGGTCACGCAGGGACAGGACCATCTACCGGCCTCCGAACAGATAGCCGCGGCGGCGCATCAGCGTGATGAACACCGGCACCCCGATCAGTGCGGTGATCACCCCGAGCGGCAGTTCCTCGGGCGCGAAGGCGGTACGGGCCACCAGGTCGACCCACACCATGAAGCAGGCCCCGGCGAGCGGCGTGACCGCGAGCACCCGGCGGTGCGTGGAACCGACGAGGATCCGCACCACGTGGGGCAGGACGAGGCCGACGAAGGCGATCGCGCCGCTGACCGCGACGATCAGCCCGGTGACGGCGGCGGTGAGCAGGAACAGCCCGCGCCGCAGCGCGTCGGCGTCCACGCCCAGGCTGGCCGCGGTCTCGTCGCCCAGCGCCAGCACGTCCAGCGACCGGCTCTGCCGCAGCAGCACGACGATCGCGACCAGGACCGCCGCCGTCACCAGCGGCAACGACTCCCAGGAGGCCGCTCCGAGGCTGCCCAGCAGCCAGAACAGCACCGTCCGTGCGGCCTGGCCGTTCGGGGAGAGGAAGACCAGGACGCTCATCAGCGCCTGGAAGCCGTACGCCAGCGCCACCCCGGTCAGCACCAGCCGCAGCGGTGTCAGCCCCAGCGGGCCACGCGCGGCCAGATACACCAGCAGCGTGGCGCCGAGCGCGCCGAGGAACGCGGCGGCCGACAGGGCGTAGACCCCGAGGCTCGCGAAGACCCCGAACACCACCACGGCGGTCGCCCCGACGGACGCGCCGGACGAGATGCCCAGCACGAACGGGTCCGCGAGGGCGTTGCGCACCAGCGCCTGGATGGCGACTCCGACGACGGCCAGCCCGGCTCCGACGACCGCGGCGAGCAGCACCCGCGGGGTGCGCACATGCCAGACGATGGAGTACCCGGTCACCTCGTCGGCCCCGATCCCGCCGCCGGTGAGGGCGGCCCACAGGAAGTGCACGACATCGGCCGGCGGCACGACGGTCGGCCCCAGCGCGATTCCCGCCAGAACGGAGACCACCAGCGTCACGGAGAGCACCACGAGCGCGGTCAGCAGCCTGCCGCGCCCTGCACCACGACGGTCCGGCTCCTGACGCGGCTCCTCGTGACGCGCCTCATCGCATGAAGGCTCGGTGGTTGCGGGCTCCGCGGAGGGTGTCTCGGATACGGCTTCGGCCATGAAGTCCCTTTGTCCGTACGGCAGTTCGGGCGCGGGCAGCCGCAAAGGCCGCCCGCTCACCAGTAGTCGGCCGCGACCGCCTCAGAGTTCCCGCGCATCGGCGCAGAGTTCAGGACGGGTCCCTCGCACGATCAGCCGCTTCGCGTGGTTGTCGTACGGGCCGCCGTCGAAGTCGCCGTAGCAGCACACGTCGGTGAAGCCGGCAGCCTCGAAGAGCGCGCGCAACTCGGCCGCGCTGTAGAGGAAGGAGGTGATCGACGCCTCCCGCGCCATCCCGTCGCGCACGAGCGTCCAGTCGGTGCGCAGCCGCGTCCAGCTGTCCAGCACGGTGTCGCGCTGCACCACGTACGCGCCGCCGTCGAGCTCGACGACCTGGGGCCGCCCGATCCAGCCCGCGAGGACCTCCTTGCCCATCACGTCGACGAGTAACTGGCCACCCGGTACGAGCGAGTCGTACGCGTTGCGCAGCACCCGCTCGTTGTCGTCCGGGGCGTCGAAGTAGCCGAACGACGTGAAGACGTTCAGCACCACGTCGTACGACCGGGGCTCGACGTGCGTAAGCATGTCCGCCCGCACCAGCCGGACTTCGGCCCCGGCCTCCTCGCACACGGCGCCGGCGCGCTCCAGCATGACCGGACTGAGGTCCACCCCCGTCACCGCGTATCCGCGGCGGGCCAGGGGGACCAGATACACACCGGGTCCGCAGCACAGGTCCAGCACCCGGCTCCCGGGCGGGAACTCCAGCAGCGGCGACTTGGCGACGATGCCCTCCGTCTCCGTACGCCTGCGCCCGGAGAACATGGTCTCGGAGAAGTCCGACCAGAATCCGTCGTCCTCGTACCAGTGCATACAGCTGCAACCTCGATCCAGGTCCGGACGAGCCGCACACCACAGCGCAACGGCCTCGTCAGTGCGGGGCTTCTGCTGCAGTGGTCGGACGGGGATGCCCTGGAGTTCCCGGCGGTTGCCGGTGGTTGTCGGCGGATCGTGTGCGCCGCACGCACTGGGCACCCTCGGGACACCCGGCCGTAAGCGGAGCGTGCCACGCTGCGCCGATGGACATGACGCCGTTGGCGCGCTCGCTGCTGGAACCCGTACCGGCCCACCGGACCGCGGGTGTCGAGGTGCTCCGGGCCGCCGACGGTGCGGCCGAGGTGGCGTCGGACACCCCCGAGGCCGTGACGAACGTCATCGGCTCGCTGCACTCCAGCGGCCTCGTCGCGCTGGTGGACGCGGCGGGTCTGGGAGCGATCATCGCCGCCGCGGCGCGTCCCGAGGATTTTCAGGGGGTCGTGCCCCTGGGAGCTGCCGCTTCCCTGGAGTTCCTCGCTCCGGCGCGCGGGCGGCTCGTGGCCACCTGTCGTCTCACCGACGAGGCTCGGCGCGCTCTGCGTCCGCTCCTCGACGGGCAGACCGACCGGGCCCGGTTCTCCACCGGTGCCGAAGTCACCGACGCCGAGGGGACTTTGGTGTGCCGGGGGACCTTCGACTGGAGTGTCCGGCGGACCGCGCCCCCGGCGACGCGGCACCACCCGGAGTGAGAGAACGAGGTTCCCGGTGCCCGTCGGGGCACCGGGAACCGATCAGGCCTCGGCTCGCTTGCGCACCACGAGCTTCTTCAGGAGCGGCCAGGCCAGCAGCAGCACGATCACCGCGTACACGGTCACCGAGAAGGGCGTGTTGACCAGGCCCGTGACGCTGCCGTCGCTGATCTGCAGAGCGCGCCGGAGCTGCTGTTCGGCGTTGGGGCCGAGGATGACGCCGATGACGGCGGGCAGCACCGGCAGACCGTAGCGTCGCATGCCGAAGCCGATCAGGCCGATGATCAGGAGGATCACCAGGTCGATGACCTCGCCGCCGACCGCGTACGCGCCGACCGCCGCGAAGAACATGATCCCCGCGTACAGGTACGGGCGCGGGATGCGCAGCAGCTTCGCCCACACCGGGGCCAGCGGCAGGTTGAGCGCGAGCAGCAGCACCATGCCGACGAAGAGGGAGGCGATCAGGCCCCACACCAGGTCGGGTTCGCGCTCGAAGAGGAGCGGGCCCGGCTGGATGCCGTACTGCTGGAACGCGGCCAGCATGACCGCCGCGACCGCCGTGGTCGGCAGCCCCAGGGTCAGCATGGACACCAGCGTGCCCGCCGCCGAGGCGGACGCCGCCGACTCCGGTCCCGCCACGCCCTCGATCGCGCCCTTGCCCCAGTCGTCCTTGTGCTTCGACAGGCGCTTCTCCGTCACGTACGACAGGAAGGTGGGGATCTCGGCGCCGCCCGCCGGGATCGCGCCGAACGGGAAACCGATGACCGGTCCGCGCAGCCACGACTTCCAGCTCCGCCGCACATCGGCCTTGCCCAGCCAGGGCAGGCCCACCGGTATGGGCTCGCCCGGACTGCGCCGTAGATGCGCCGCCACCCACAGGGCCTCGCCGATCGCGAAGAGACCGACCGCGACGATCACCACGTCGATACCGTCGGCGAGTTGGAGCGAGCCGAAGGTCAGCCGCTGCTGCCCGGTCATCTGGTCGAGGCCGACCAGCCCGATCGTCAGACCGATCAGCAGGGACGCGAGCCCCCGGATACGGGACGAGCCCAGCACGGACGTCACGGCGATGAACGCGAGCACCATGATGGCGAAGTAGTCCGGCGCACCGATGTCCACCGCCAGTTCGGCGACCGTCGGCGCGAGCATCACCAGCAGAATCGTGCCGATCAGACCGCCCGCGAAGTGGCCGATGGCGGCGGCCGCGAGCGCCTGTGCGCCGCGCCCCGACTTGGCCATCGGGTTGCCCTCCATGGCCGCGACCACAGCCGCGCTCTCGCCCGGCGTGTTCAGCAGGATCGAGGTGGTCGAGCCGCCGAACATCGCGCCGTAGTAGATCCCGGCGAACATGATGAACGCGCCGATCGGGTTCAGGCCGTACGTCACCGGCAGCAGCAGGGCCACCGCCATCGCGGGTCCGATACCGGGCAGCACACCGATCGCCGTGCCGAGCAGCACGCCGATGGCGGCCCACAGCAGGTTGATCGGGGTGAGCGCCGTACCGAACCCGTCCATCAGGGAGTTGAGGGCGTCCATGTCACAGCACTCCCATCAGCGGGCCGCCGGGCAGCGGTACCCCGAGCAGGTTGTTGAAGATCACGTACGTGACGAGGGAGAGCACGGCCGCGATGAGCGGGTCCCTGTCGAAGCGGCGGCTGCCGAGCGCGAAGGCCGCTCCCCAGAAGAGGAGCGCACCCGCGACGGGGAAACCGGCGGGCTCGATGAGAACGGCCGTACCCAGGAACACCCCGGCGAGCAGCAACACCGTGCGCCAGTCGGCCGGTTCGGACAGATCGATGTCCTCGCCGCCCTCGGCCTCGCCACGGCCGCCGCGCAGTACGTCCACGGCGAGCAGGGCGGCGATGACGAGCAGCCCGATGCCGACCACGATGGGCACGGTCTTCGGCCCGACGGGACCGCGCTGGGTTATCTCGACGTCCATGGTGAGCGCGTCGCCCAGCACGAGCGCGCCCAGGGCCAACAGCAGGACGCAGACGCCCAGTTCGGAGTGGTCGCGGAGCCACGAGCGCCGTTCGTCCGTGGGCGGCGTCGGGGAGGCTTCGGTGGTCGGCGTCGTCACAGTCCCAGCTCCTTCAGTACCGAAACCACGCGCTTGTCCTGGGCGTCGAGGAAGTCACCGAACTTCTCGCCGGTGAGGAAGGCGTCGTCCCAGCCGTTCTGCTGCATCGACTTCTGCCACTCGGGGGAGTCGTGCAGCTCCTCGACGAGGCGTACGAGCTTGTCGCGCTCGGCGTCCGACAGGCCGGGCGGGGCCACGATGCCCCGCCAGTTGGTGAAGTCCACGTCGTAGCCGGACTCCTTCAGCGTGGGCGCCTCGGACAGTTCGTCGACCCGCTCCGGACCGGTGACCGCGAGAATCCGCAGCTCGCCCGCCTTGATCTGGTCGAGGTACTCGCCGACACCGGACACCCCGAAGGCGACCTTGTTGCCGAGGATCGAGGCGAGCAGCTCGCCACCGCCGTCGAAGGGTATGTAGTTGACGTCCTTCGGGGCGATACCGGCGGCCTTCGCCATCAGCATGGGCGCGAGATGGTCGGGCCCGCCGGGCGAGGAACCGCCGCCCACCGGCAGCTTGCCCGGGTCCTTCTTCCAGGCCTCGATGAGCTGGTCGATCGTCTTGTACGGGGAGTCCTTGCCGACCACCACGACGTCCTGCTCCTCGGTGAGCCGGGCGATCGGCGTGGTGTCGGCGAGCGTCTTGGGCGCGTCGTTGGAGCGGACCGCGCCCACCACACCGAGGCCCATCGACATGGCGAGCTTGCCGTTGCCGTGCTCGCTCACCAGCCGGCTCAGTCCGACGGTGCCGCCGGCGCCGGGCAGGTTGAACACCTCGATGTTGTGCGTGAGTTCGGCGTCCTCGGCGTTCTTCGCGGCCGTACGGGCCGTGATGTCATAGCCGCCGCCGGGCGTGTTGGGGACCATGAAGCGCAGGCCCGGGATCTGCGTGCCCGTCGCGGAATCGCTGCCCGCCGTGAGCAACGGAGGGCCCACGAGCACGAGCACGGCGGCCCCGAACAGGGCGAGGAGGGTGCGCAGGCGCACGAATGCCACCACCTGTCGGTACGTCGATGAGGTCGGGGGGAAGCCCTGTGGGGAGGGTGACGTGGGCCACATGTTGCCCCTACGCCCGCCGCCTGTCTCTCTTCCGGAACCAACGGAGGTTGTGGTCTTTGTGGCCACCGCCGCCGGTCGTGAGGATACGGCGGGAGTTCTGTCCCGGCTCCATGCTCGCCCCTTTTCCCCGACGTGAGCGGGGTCCATGATGGTGCGACGCCCCGGACGAGCCGCCCAACGCCGTGTCGGCCCGAGAGATTGAGTACGTCGTGGTCGCCACCTTCCGCCGTCAGACCCTCGCGGGCGAGATGCTGGTGCTCCAGCTCGCCATCGTCGTGGTGGTGCTGCTCGCCGTCGCCGCGGTCTCCCTCGCGCAGTCGGAGGCGACCTTCAACCGCGTGGAGGGCCGCCGGGTCGCCGCGCTGGCCGAGCAGCTGGCCGCCAACCCCCTGGTCCGCAGCCAGCTCGTACGGCCCGCGCCGCTGGAGGCACTCGCCCCGCTGGTGAACTCCACACAGACCCAGTCCGGGGTCACCTCCGTGACGGTGACGGACGCCGACGGCCGGATCGTCAGCTCCACGAACGCCACGGCGATCGGCGACCGGCTCGCGCTCGGCGAGGGCGCCGCCGAGGGCCGGGGCTGGTCGGGCTCGCTGACCCTGGACGGCAGCCGCCAGCTCGTGGCCCAGGTGCCGGTACTCGGCGCGACACAGCAGAACCTCGGTCAGTACCTGGGCACGGTGATGATCGGCGAGGCCGACCCGACGGTGTGGCAGCGCCTCAACGGCGCGTCCTCGTACCTGCTCGCCTATCTGGGCATCGCCAGCGGACTCGGCCTGGTGGGCTCCTGGCTGCTGGCCAGACGCGTCAAACGGCAGACCCTCGGGCTGGAGCCCCGCGAGATCGCCGGACTGGCCGAGCACCGCGAGGCGATGCTGTACGGGATCGCCGAGGGCGTGATCGCCCTCGACCCGCAGCACCGGCTCACCCTGGCCAATGACATGGGCCGCCGCCTGCTGGACCTTCCCGAGGACTGCGTGGGCCAGAGCCTGGCCGAACTCGGCATCGAGGGACGGCTGCGGGACGTCCTGGTGGGCGACCGCAAGGGCGCGCCCCACGAGCGCGACGAGGTCGTGATCCGGCACGGCCGGGTGCTGGTGATGAACCGGATGACCGTCACCAAGGACGGCCGCCTGCTCGGCTCGGTCACCACCCTGCGCGACCGCACCGAACTGGCCCGCCTGGAGCGGGAGATCGGCTCCTTCCGCAGCTCCTCCGAACTGCTGCGGGCCCAGGCCCACGAGTTCGCCAACCAGCTGCACACCATCTCCGGGCTGATCGAGATCGGCGAGGAGGACGAAGTCGTGCGCTACATCCGCGCGTTGAACCAGCGCCGCCAGTCGCTGGACGTCACCCTCAGCCGCCGCGTCCGCGACACCGCCGTCGCCGCCCTGCTCATGGCGAAGGCCTCCCTGGCCGCCGAACGGAAGGTCAGCCTGCGGATCTCCGACAGCACCGCGCTCGACCGGCTCGTACCGGAGGACGCCGCCGACGTGGCGACCGTGGTCGGCAACCTCGTCGACAACGCCGTCGACGCCGCGTCCGTCGCAGGGGTCGCCGGGGCCGCGGGTGAGGCGGACGGCCACGAGGCCTGGGTCGAGGTCGAACTGCGCCAAGACGCCTCCAGCGTGGAGATCGTGGTCCGCGACTCCGGCCCCGGTGTCGCCCCGGAACTCGCCCGCGAGGTCTTCCTGCACGGCTTCACCACCAAAGCGGCCCAGGAGGGCGAGCGCGGTATCGGCCTGGCGCTCACCCGGCTGGTCTGCGAGCGTCACGGTGGTGAGATCTCGGTGACCAACACCCCCGAGGGGGCCATGTTCACCGCACGCATGACCGTCAGCCACCTCACCGACGCGGTGGCGGAAGGAGCGGTCCTATGAAGGGGACGAAGGGGATGAAAGGCACGTCCGGCAGGCCGGACACGCCCCGTGGGCCGGGCACGTCCGTCGCGACCGACACGATCGACGTGCTCGTGGTCGACGACGACTTCATGGTGGCCCGCGTCCACCGCACCTTCGTCGAGCGCGTCGAGCCGTTCCGGGTCGTCGGTGTCGCCAACACCGGCGAGCAGGCCGCGCACGCCGTAGACGAACTGCACCCGGACCTCGTCCTGCTCGACCTCTACCTGCCGGACGTCTTCGGCCTCGACGTCATTCCCCGGCTGCGGACCTCCGGCCACGACTGCGACGTCATGGTCATCAGCGCCGCCCGGGAGGCCGACACGGTCCGCGGCGCCGTCCGCCACGGCGTCGTCGACTACCTCCTCAAACCGTTCGAGTTCGAGGACCTGCGCGCCCGCCTGGAGCGCTACGCCGTCCAGCGGGGCCGCCTGCTCGCCACCGTCGTGCACGGCCAGGCCGACGTGGACCGGGTCCTGGCCGGAGCGACCGTCCCGGCCTCCGCCGCCGGCACCCTCCCCAAGGGCATGAGCGTCGAGACCGCCGAACTCATCGAACGCACCCTCCGCACCGCCGAGGGCACCCTCTCCGCCGCCGAGTGCGCCACCCTCGCCGGCATCTCCCGCGTCAGCGCCCGCCGCTACCTGGAACACTTCCACACCGTCGGCAGCGCGGACGTGACGTTGCGCTATGGGGCGGCGGGGCGGCCTGAGCGGCGGTATCGGTTCCAGGGGTAGTCGGTTCCGGAGTGGTGCGTCAGACGGCGACGACCGTGACGCCCGCCTCCTCGAACCGCCGCACCATGTCCCCGCTCACCGCCACGTCCGTGACCAGCGTGTCCACCGACTCGGCCGCGCAGATCCGGGCGAAGGCCCGCTGCCCCAGCTTGCTGGAGTCGGCGGCGACGATCACGCGTTCGGCCCGTTCGCAGAGCAGGCGGTTGATCGCCGCCTCCGCCTCGTCGGCCGCCGCCGCGCCGTGGGTCACGTCGAGGGCGACCACGCCGAGGACGGCCACGTCCAGGGTGATCTGGCCGAGCACGCCGTCGGCGAGGGGGCCGACGAGCTCGTACGACTGGGGGCGGGCGACGCCACCGGTCAGCACGATCTTGAACTGGGGCCGCACCGCCAGCTCGTTGGCGATGTTGAGGGCGTTCGTGACGATCGTCAGGGCGGGCGAGCCGGACGCGAGATCACTGCGCACGGCCAGCGCGCGGGCCACCTCCGTGGTGGTCGTGCCACCGGTCAGCCCGACCGCCTCGCCGGGCGCGACGAGGTCGGCCACCGCCTTCGCGATGCGCTGCTTCTCGGAGGCATGGCGGGCCGTCTTGTAGCGCAGCGGCAGCTCGTACGAGACGCCGTGCACGACCGCGCCTCCCCGGGTGCGTACGAGCATCTGCTGCTCGGCGAGCTGGTCGAAGTCGCGCCGGATCGTGGCCGCCGACACCGCCAGCTCGGCCGCCGCCTCCTCGACATCCAGCCGGCCCCGCTCCACGAGCAGCTCCAGCAGCGCCTGCCAGCGGGCGTCGCGCGACATCCGCACTCTCCGTCCGTCGATCTGCCTATTGATCCGAACGATCCGTGCGTCGCTCCGTGCAGCGGCCGTTCCCTGATCTTTCGGCGACCTTAACGCACACCGTTCACCTCGGAATGCTTGATTGTGCTCGAAAGCTCGCTATATCTTGCAAGAACAAGCATTCCAGCGTGGAGGTCGCGGGCGTGAGCCATGTCGAGAACGAGCTGAAGAGCCAGCCCGAGTGCTGGGCGCGGGCCGCCGGTGAAGCGGCGGACCACGGGGACGTGCTGCCCGCCGCAGGGGAGCGGGTGGCCGTCGTCGGCTGCGGCACGTCGTGGTTCATGGCGCAGGCCTTCGCGGTGCTGCGCGAGCAGGCGGGGCAGGGCGAGACGGACGCCTTCGCCGCCTCCGAGTTCCCGCACGGCCGCTCGTACGACCGGGTGGTCGCCCTCACCCGCTCCGGCACCACGACCGAGGTCCTCGACCTGCTCGGCCGGCTGAAGGGGCGTACGCGGACAGTCGCGATCACCGCTGATCCGCGAACTCCCGTGATGGAAGCGGCGGACGACATCGTCGTGCTCGACTACGCCGATGAGAAGTCCGTGGTGCAGACGAGGTTCGCGACCACCGCGCTCACGCTGCTGCGGGCCCACCTCGGGCTGCACGACGACACCGTCGTCGCCGACGCCCGTACCGCGCTGGCCGAGCCGCTGCCCGAAGGGCTCGTCGACTGCACGCAGTTCACGTTCCTGGGGCGCGGCTGGAGCGTGGGGCTCGCGAACGAGGCCGGGCTCAAGATGCGCGAGGCCTCGCTCGCGTGGACCGAGGCCTATCCGGCGATGGAGTACCGGCACGGGCCGATCAGCGTGACCACCGCGGGAACCGCGACCTGGATGCTCGGCGAGGCACCCGAAGGGCTGGCCCAACAGGTGCGTGACACGGGCGCGTTGTGGGTCGGGGGCAAGCTCGACCCGCTCGCCGAACTCGTCCGTGCCCAGCGCCTCGCCGTGGCCGTGGCCGCGGCCCGGGGCCTCGATCCCGACCGGCCCCGCCACCTCACCCGCTCGGTCGTCCTCACCACACCCTGAAATCGCCACGTCCTGAAGTCGCCACGTCCTCAAATCGCACGTCCTGAAGTCGCCACGTTCTGAAGGGAGAGCCCGTGCCTCTCGCAGCAGCCGGAGAGCTGGTCGCCCGGGCGGCCGCGTCCCGCACCGCCGTCGCGGCGTTCAACGTCATCACGCTGGAACACGTCGAGGCCGTCGTCGCCGGAGCCGAGGTCGCGGAAGCGCCCGTCATCCTCCAAGTCAGCGAGAACGCGGTGAAGTTCCGCGGCGGACGGCTGCTCCCGCTGGCCAACGCCGCGAGCGCCGCCGCCGAACACGCCTCCGTACCCGTCGCGTTGCACCTCGACCACGTCCAGAGCGACGAGCTCCTGCGACAGGCGGCAGGCGCCGGATTCAGCTCAGTCATGTACGACGCGGCCCGTCTCCCGTACGCCGAGAACCTCGCCGCCACCCGGGCCGCCACCGACTGGGCGCATGCCCAAGGGCTGTGGATCGAGGCTGAGTTGGGCGAGGTCGGCGGCAAGACGGGCCAGCCGCCGCTGGACGCCCACGCGGCGGGTGCCCGTACCGATCCGGCCGAGGCACGCGCCTTCGTCGCCGACTCCGGCGTGGACGCCCTGGCCGTGGCCGTCGGCAGCACACACGCCATGACCACCCGCACCGCCGCCCTCGACCACGACCTCCTCAAGCGTCTCGCCGCGGCTCTCGACGTGCCGCTCGTACTGCACGGCTCGTCCGGTGTGCCGGACGCCGAGCTGAGGGCGGCCGTCGCGGGCGGCATCACCAAGGTGAACGTCGGCACCGCTCTGAACATCGCGATGACCGGCGCGATCAGGGACTACCTCACCGCCCATCCCGAGGCGGTCGACTCCCGCAAGTACCTGACCGTGGGACGGGCGGCGATGGCGGAGACGGTGACCCGGATCATCCGAGTCCTGGGCACCACCGGCTGACACCTCAGCCCGCGTCCACGACCTCCACGACCCCCGTGCCGTCCGATTCCTCCGATTCCGATCCCTCCACGAGCTTCTCGAAGAAGAACTCGTGCTTGAGGAAGGACACGTCGTACTCGCTCCCGGGGTACGGCGGGATCAACTGCGCCGCCTGGAACAGCCGCCAGCCGTCCCGCAGGGCGTCCACCCCGGACCTGTACGGGGGTTCGTCACTGTCCCCGGTGGTGGGCGACGTACGCCCCGTGCCGTCGTACACCGACCAGCCGACCACCGGCGAGTCCAGCGCCGACGTGGCGAGATAGAGCACCAGAACCTGCTGACGAATCGTCATGCGACCTCCTCCTGAGGGCGGTTGGAGACACGGGTCACCCAGTGCTCCAGGTCGAAGGACTCGTCGCCGGTCAGGGCCCGCCACAGCAGCACGCGGTTGTAGATCTCCAGCCGGCCGGTGGCGGGCTCGTACCAGGGGAAGGTCGTCGAGAGCTCCTCGGCCACCCGGGGGTCACCGAGGTCCGAGGTGTCCCACAGCCGTCGCTGACGTACGGCCGGATTGAAGCGGATCTTGAACATGTACCGCACCGCGTCGCTGTCGTTGCGCCGCCCGCCGTGCCAGAGGCCGTGGTGCAGAAACACCACGGTTCCTGCCGGGCAGACGAGCCGGGACTGGCCGAGCAGGTTCTGGTAGCGGCCGGTGTCCGTTTCGTTCGTGCGCCGCAGATGGCTGCCCGGCACGCTGAGGGTGCCGCCCATGTCGAGGGTCACGTCCTGCGGGTAGTACATCAGCTGGACGTCGAAGGCATCGGTGCGGACGTCGATGATCGCGTCACCGTGCAGCGGTTGCGCCGACCCCTCCCTGGGCTCGCGGACGTGCACCGCGTGATGGTCGACGCGCGGATCCGGGCCGACGAGGCTGCGCAGAGCCCCGGCCACCGCCGGGATGTCGAGGAGCCGCCGGGCGAAGGAGTCCTCGGGATAGGCGTCCGCCACCGCGCTGCCGTAGGGCACGCCCGGGACACCCCGCCCCAGGAACCCGATCGCCTCGGCGTTCATTTCCGCCGGCACCACCGCGTCGAGGCGCAACGAACCGTGGGCCACGAAATGCGCCATCCGCACCGAGCTCAACAGCGGAGGGACAGGGGGAGAGGCAGAGGCAGCGGGAGGGAGAGGCGGCGGGGGATGCTCGGGATTCGTCATGGTCCGAACGTACGGAGCGGGGCCCGTCCGGCGCGTTGGCCCGTTTCACCACCGCTGGTAGTTTTTCACCATGCGGGAGACGGAGATCCACCTCGGGGAGCCGCCCGTCGTCGCCAACGCGGGCGTCGGCGTGCACGGCGTCGCGAGCCGTACGGACGTCTTCCGGCTGCCGGAGCTGTGGCAACTGCACCTGTACCAGTACGAGGCCGAGCTGACCGTCGACGGAACGGCGCACGCCATCCGCCCCGGCCGGGTCAGCCTCGTACCGCCCGGCACGACGGTCCGTTACCGCTACCGGGGCCGCTCCGAGCACCTGTACGCGCATCTGCGCATCGCCCCCACCGGGTCACCGCGCACCGTGCCCGTGATGCAGGACGCCGGACCCGAACTGCCCATGCTGACCGGACTGTTGCTCCAGGCGGTCGCCTCCGTGCCGGGTGAGCCGGAGCGCACCCGGGCGGAGATCTGGACGGCCCTGTGGCGCATCGCCCATCTCGCCCCGGCGGCCGAACGGCCAGGACCGCACCCCGCCGTCACCGCCGCGATCGCCTACGTCGAGGCGAACCTCGCCGCCCCGCTCACCGTGCCCGCCGTGGCCCACGCCGCAGGCGTCTCGCACAACCACCTGACCCGGCTCTTCCGCGCCACCACGGGCGGCACCGTCGTCGCGTACATCCGGCGCCGCAGGCTCGACCGCGCCCACCACCTGCTGCGGGCCTCGACCCTGTCGATCCCGGCGGTCGCCGCGTCGGTCGGCATCCCCGACCTGCAGGCCTTCAACAAGGCGTGCCGACGCGAACTGGGAGCGTCCCCGCGAGCCCTGCGCGGCGAGACGAGCGCCGCCTGAACCTCACCGGACACCTGAGAACGACCCTCAGGACTCCGCGGACTCCTTGACGGCCTTCAGAACCACGAACTTCGCGTCGCTCGCGACCAGTTGGCTGTTGCCGAACAGCCGCCGCAGCTTCACGTGGTAGCCCAGATGACGGTTGCCGACCACCCACAGCTCGCCGCCCGGCCGCAGCGCCCGGCGCGCCCCGGTGAACATCCGCCAGGCGGTGGCGTCGGACGTCGCCTGGTGCGAGTGGAAGGGCGGATTGTTCAGCACGAGGTCGACGCTCGCGTCCGGAACGCCCTCCAGCCCGTCGCCGACGCGGAACTCCGCCTTGCCGTACTCCACCGTGTCGTCGGTGTTCGCCCAGTACGTCGCCTCCGCCGAGGTCACCGCCTGGTACGACTCGTCAAGGAACAGCGTCTCGGCCCGGGGCCGCGCCAGCGCCATCGCCGTACCGACGACTCCGTTGCCGCAGCCCAGGTCCACGACGCGCTCGGCCCCGCCCTCGTACGGAAGGTGCTGGAGGAAGAACCTGGTGCCGATGTCGAGGCGCTCGGCGCAGAAGACGCCCGCGTGGTTGACGACCCTACGGCCGGAGGCGGGACCGATTCCGTCGGGCAGCGTGTAGCTGTGCGGCCACGGATTGGCCGGTCTGGTGATCCCCGGATTCGGTGTGCAGAAGATCAGCCGGGCCTTCTTCTCGGCCAGCGAGGTCCGGGTGGGGCCGATGATCCGCTCGAACAGCTTCAGCGTGGAGGTGTGGATCTCCTTCACCATGCCGGTGCCGATGACGACCGTCCCCTCGTGCACGGAGGGCGCCAGGCGCAGCAGCTGGTCCTCAAGGAGCGCGAGGCTCTTCGGCACCCGCACCAGCAGCACGTCGACGCGCTCGACCGGCGGATCCTGGGTGGTGAGGAGGCGTACGGAGTCCTGGTCCGCGCCGTTGCGCGCCAGATTCGCGCGGGTCGCCTCCCGGGTGAGGAACGAGTCGGTGATCTGCACCGGCCGGTGGGCCCCGAGGGCCGTGGTGAGGGCGCCCCACCGGTCGCCGACCACGACCACCGTGCCGTCGAGTGCCTGGTCGCATTCCGCGAGATGCTTCAGCAGATACTCGTCGGAGGCGTCCCACGCACGGAGCTGGTCACGGGAGTCCTCGGGGAAGCGGGCCAGCTGCAGCTCGGCCGAGGGGGTCGTCATACGGTCGGTCATTGGGTCCAGGCTATCCGAGGCGCAGCTCAGGGGGTTTCCGGCGTCCGTCCGAGCGCGTGCGCGAGGATGGAGGCCATGGACGCCGAGCTGTTTCCCCGGGCCCGTACGGAGATCGCGCCGGGCGCCGTGCACCTGCCGGACTGGCTGACCGCCGAGCGCCAGAGCGAGCTTCTCGACGCCTGCCGCGCCTGGGCACGCCCGCCCGCGGGGCTGCGCACGGTTCGCACACCGGGCGGCGGCACGATGACGTCCAGGCAGGTCTGCCTCGGCTGGCACTGGTACCCGTACGGCTATGCGCGCACGGTCGTCGACGGGGACGGGGCGCCGGTGAAGGAGTTCCCCGAGTGGCTGGGGGAGCTGGGCCGCCGCGCGGCCACCGACGCGCTGGGACCGGAGGCGGCCACGGCGGCGGCGTACGACATCGCGCTGATCAATTTCTACGACGCCGACGCCCGCATGGGGATGCACCGCGACAGCGACGAGAAGTCCGACGCTCCGGTGGTGTCGCTGAGCCTCGGCGACACCTGCGTCTTCCGCTTCGGCAACACCGAGTCGCGGACCCGCCCCTACACGGACGTGGAACTGCGCAGCGGCGACCTGTTCGTGTTCGGCGGGGCCGCCCGGCTCGCGTACCACGGGGTGCCGCGCGTGCACGCGGGCACGGCGCCACCCGAGTTGGGCCTGACCGGGCGCCTGAACGTCACGCTGCGGGTGAGCGGCCTCTAGACCGGCGGGTTCATCCGGCTCGTCCGGTTCGTTCGGGTCGTTGCCCTGGCCACGGGACGACCGGATCATGGGAGACTCGCCCTCATGAGCGGCAATGCGGCCCCCAGAGCGGCGGGAGAAGGAAGCACCAGGACACGCCTGGACCGGGGAAGGGGTGCGCTCGGGCCCGCCCTGGAACTCGTGCACACCGGACGCGCGCCCACGCGGGCCGTACTCACCGCCGAACTCGGCGTCACACGGGCGACGGCAGGCGCGGTCGCCGCCGAGCTCGAAGCGCTCGGGCTGATCCACGTCGACGCGCGCCCCGGCGCCGCCGCCGGTTCGCAGGGCCGCCCCTCGCACCGTCTCGAACTCGCCGAGGACGGCCCCGTGGCCCTCGCCGCCCAGGTGCACGCCGACGGCTTCCGCGCGGCCCTGGTCGGCCTCGGAGGCCGTCTCGTCGCGACCGCCCCCGGCTGCGAGACCGTCGACGCCGACCCGGCCAAGGTGCTCGGCTCTGTCGTCGAGGCGGGCGCCGAACTGCTCCGGCAGACGGGACGCCGCTGCGTGGGCGCGGGCCTCGCCGTACCGTCGGCTGTCGCCGAACCCGAGGGCACCGCCCTCAACCCCCTCCACCTGGCCTGGCCTGCGGGCGCACCCGTACGGGAGATCTTCGCGGAGCGCGTCCGCGCGGCCGGGATCACCGGACCGGCGTTCGCGGCCAACGACGTCAACCTCGCCGCACTCGCCGAGCACCGGCACGGCGCGGGCCGCGGCTCACGCGACCTGCTGTGCGTGGCGACCGGACACCGGGGAGTCGGCGGCGCGCTCGTCCTCGACGGGCGTCTGCACATGGGCAGTTCGGGGCTCGCGCTGGAGGTCGGACACCTCACCGTCAATCCGGAGGGGCGCCCCTGCCACTGCGGCAGCCGCGGCTGCCTGGACGTCGAGGCGGACCCGCTGGCGTTCCTGACGGCGGCGGGCCGCGACCCCGGCCCCGAGGTGTCGCTGCTCCAGCAGTCCAACGACCTGATCCGCAACCAGTACGCCGACCCGACCGTACGCACGGCCGTCCAAGCCCTCATCGACCGGCTGGGCCTGGGCCTCGCGGGCCTGGTCAACATCCTCAACCCGGACCGCATCATCCTCGGCGGACTGCACCGAACCCTCCTCGACGCGGACCCCGAGCGGCTGCGCGCGGTGGTGGCCGACCGGAGCCTGTGGGGCCAGAGCGGCGGCGTCCCGATCCTCGCCTGCACACTGGACCACAACAGCCTGGTGGGAGCGGCCGAGTTGGCCTGGCAGCCGGTTCTCGACGACCCGATCGCGGCGCTGGCCCAGGTCTGAGACCGCGGCAGCCCGGGGCCACCGGGCGCCGGCCGTCGTTCACCACTGCCGCCCCCGCCGGAGCCGGTCACGCTCCGGCGCCGAGAGATGCAGCACCCGGTACACCTCACCGGCCGCCTTGGGCGAGTCATGGGCCCAGAGCGAGAAATGCACGACCTCCCAGTGACGCGGATCGACGGCGACAGCGGCACCGACGACCCCGTCCAGCGAGGCCAGCCGCCCGGTCACCCGCATCGCCTCCTCCGTCACCTCGGCGAGCGGCACGCCCTCCGGAATGCTCACGCGCCGACGCACCGCGACCTCGGGCGTGGCACCGGCGGCGCCCCCGTCCTCGTACGCGAGACCCGTCCAGTGCTGCACCACCGGGCGCCCGAAGTCGTTCACCAGGCCCTGGAATCCGGGCCCCCAGAGGAAGGAGTTCATGCCCTCGGGCGTGTGCCACAGATAGAACGGCGCGTACTGGTTGACCTGTGAGCCGTCCACTCCGCGTTCGCGCAGCAGGTAGGCCTTGAGGCCGAGTCCGTCCCAGTCGTCGAGCAGGTGTCCGACGCGGGCCACCCGGCCGCGGATGATGTCCATGTCGTAGTCGGCGGGCATGGTTATCTCGTACTGCATGGCGTGCATCGATGCCTCCAACGGCTGACGGCCCACGGCTAACGGCTGACGGCTTTACGGTTCTGCGGCTGCAACCGGCTCTAGGCGTCCGTACGCGCAGGGGAGTTGAGGGCGAGCAGCGACAGCAGCCCACGAACTCCCGCGTCGAAGGCGGCCGTCGAGCCGGACGCCCGGGCCAGGACGTACCCGCCCTGGACCGTGGCGACGATCGTCGCGGCGATCTCCTCGCCGTCCAGCGAGGGCGCGAACTCGCCCCGCTCCTGGCCCTCCTCGACGAGCCCCGCGAGCCGCTCGCGCAGCCAGTCCAGCGTCTCGTCGACGGGCGCTCGCAGTTCCTCACTCGCGATGACGTCCGGGTCCATGGTCAGCCGCCCGATCGGGCAGCCGCGCAGCACATCGCGCTCGCGGCGCAGATACGCCTCGACACGCTCGTACGGAGAACCGTGGCCGCCGAGTACTCCCTCGGCGGTAGCGCGCATCTCCTCGGCCGTACGCCGGATCGCGGCGAGCGCCAGATCGGGCTTGCCCGCGAAGTGGTGGTACATGCTGCCCTGGCCCGCCCCGGCCTGCTGCTGGATCGCCTTCGGGCTCGTGCCCACGTACCCCCGCTCCCACAACAGCTCGCGCGTGGCCTCGATCAACCGCTCCGGAGTGCTCATGAAATCACTGTACATACTAGTAGGTACAGAATCGAGGGAGTAATCAAGGGAGTACTCGAGGGAGCGAGGGCGTAGCCGAGGGAGCAGCGGAGCACCCCGTTCCTACTCCCGCGGAGGTACGCGTACTGCCGCTGGCCGTACGACGACCCGGACCCCCTCCCGGCGCGAGTCTCGAAGCATCACCGGAACACCCACCGAGGAGATGACTTCAGATGCAGACCCTGGCGCACTGGGACGGCGGGCCCGGCCCGTGGATCCTTCTCTTCCCGCTGATCTGGGCGGCCGTCGTGATCGGCGTCGTGACCGTCCTGCGCCGTACGGTGTGGCGCGGCCGTCGTGGCCCGTGGCGCGGCATGGACCGCACCGCGGCGGACGTCCGCCCGACCGGCGACTCGCCGATCGCGATGCTCGGCCGGCGCTTCGCCTCCGGCGAGATCGACGAGGACGAGTACTGGCGTCGGCTCTCCGTCCTGGACGAGCAGTTCGGACGCATCGACTTCGGTCGTACGGGTCCGGGTACGGGCAAGGGCGGTGCGGCATGAGCACCGCGACCGCCACGAAGGCCACGCGGACCGCGGCACGTGTCGCCGACGCCGTGAAGGTGTACGGCAGCGGCGACACCGCCGTCCGGGCCCTGGACGGGGTGAGCGTCACCTTTCGGGCCGGACGCTTCACCGCGATCATGGGGCCCTCGGGCTCCGGCAAGTCCACCCTGATGCACTGCGCGGCCGGCCTGGACACCCTCACCTCGGGCGCCGCGTTCATCGGCGACACCGAGCTGAGCAGCCTCGACGACCGCCGCCTCACACTGCTGCGCCGCGACCGCATCGGCTTCGTCTTCCAGGCGTTCAACCTGGTCCCGACGCTGACCGTCGCGGAGAACATCACGCTGCCCATGGACCTCGCGGGCGGCTGGGGCGACGCCTCGGCGCAGGAGTGGATCGACGCGCTGGTCGACGTCGTCGGACTGCGCGACCGGCTGCACCACCGGCCCTCCGAACTCTCCGGCGGCCAGCAGCAACGCGTCGCCGTGGCAAGGGCGTTTGCCGGACAGCCGGACGTCGTGTTCGCCGACGAGCCGACCGGCAACCTCGACTCGCACTCCGGCGAGGAGGTCCTGAACCTCCTCGGCCGGGCCGTACGCCAGATGGACCGCACGGTCGTCATGGTCACCCACGACCCGGTCGCCGCCGCACACGCCGACGAGGTCGTCTTCCTCGCCGACGGCCGCCTCGTCGACCGGATGGAAGCCCCCACGGCCGACAAGGTCCTGGACCGCATGAAGGCCTTCGACAGCAAGGGAGCGCCGCCGTCATGAACGCCGTCGACAGCAACAGCGAGGGAGCGCAGTCGTCGTGAACGCCTCCGTGCGCATCAGCGTCTCGTCCCTGCGCGCCCACAAGCGCCGCTTCGCCGGTACGTTCCTGGCGGTGCTCCTCGGCGTCGCCTTCCTGGCCGGCACCCTCGTCATGGGCGACACCCTGCGCGCCAGCTTCGACACGATGTTCGGCAACGCCACGAGCGGCACCGACGCCGTCGTCCGCAGCGCCGGCACCATCACCACGCCGGGCGAGAGCCAGGGCGTACGGCAGCCCGTCGACACCGGCCTGGTGACGGCCGTCGAGAAGGCACCCGGAGTCGCGGCCGCCGAGCCCGACATCCAGGGCGCGGGCCAGCTCGTCGGCGCCAACGGCAAGCCCATCGGCGGCCAGGGCCCGCCCACCCTCGCGGGCAACTGGATCGACGACCCGAAGCTCAACTCGTACCAACTGGCCGAAGGCCGCGCCCCGTCGAAGTCCGGCGAGGTCGTCGTCAACCGGGGCGCCGCCGAGAAGGGCGACCTGAAGATCGGCGACACGACCACCCTGCGGACCCCCGACCCGGTCAAGGTCACGATCGTCGGCCTCGCGACCTTCGGCGGCGAGGACGGCATGGCCCAGGTGACCTACACCGGCATGACCCGCTCCGACGCCGAGAAGTACCTGACCGCGAAGCCCGGTGAGGCCGCGAGCATCCTGGTGCGGGCCGGGCCCGGCACCGGTCAGCAGGAACTCGTCGACGCCCTGACTCCCGTACTGCCCAAGGGAGTTGAGGCGATCACCGGCCAGGAGCTGGCCGAGGAGAACACGGACATGATCTCCGGACAGTTCCTGTCGCTCTTCACCACCTTCCTGCTGGTGTTCTCCGGTGTGGCGCTGCTGGTCGCGACCTTCTCCATCCACAACACCTTCGCGATCGTCGTCGCCCAACGAACCCGCGAGAACGCGTTGTTGCGCGCCCTCGGTGCCTCACGCCGGCAGGTGACCGCGTCGACGCTGGTCGAGGCGAGCGTCGTCGCCGTGGTCGCGTCCGCCGCCGGTCTCGCGGGCGGCATCGGCATCGCGGCCGGACTCCAGGCGCTGTTCCCGGCCATCGGATTCCCGTTCCCCGAGGGCGACTTGGTGATCAGCGGGCTGTCCATGATCCTGCCGCTCGCGGTCGGCATAGTGGTCTGCCTCGGCTCCGCGCTGCTGCCCGCCGTACGCGCCGGGCGCACCGCGCCACTGGCAGCCCTGCGGGAGACGGCCGTCGACCAGTCCGGCGCGTCCCGCACCCGTGCCGTCGTGGGCTCCGCTCTCGCCGCGCTGGCGGTCGCCGTCACGCTGACCGGCGTCATCGTCAGCCCGTCCCTGTGGCTCGCGGGAAGCGGCGCGATCCTGGCGCTCGCCGCCTTCGTGGTGCTCGGCCCGGTCGCCTCGACCACCGCCGTACGCGTCCTCGGCAGCCCGCTCGACAAGCTGCGCGGAGTCACCGGCGGACTGGCCAGGCGCAACGCCCTGCGCAGCCCCAAGCGGACCGCCGCCACCGCGAGCGCGCTGATGATCGGCGTCGCCGTCGTCTCGCTGTTCACCGTCTTCGGCGCCTCGCTGAAGGCGACCATGGACCAGACGGTGTCCCGGTCCTTCGCGGGCGACGTCGCGGTGAGCACCCCGTCGTTCGGCGCTGGCGGCAGTGGACTGAGCCCGCGGCTCGCCCCCGCGATCGCGGAGCGGCCCGAGGTCGACACGGCGGTCGGACTCGGCCGCGGGGTCGCCGAAGTCGAGGGCGAGGGGCGGGCGTTGACCGTCACCGACCCGGTCGCGCTGGAGCGCACCTTCGACCTCGGCAACGTCCAGGGCTCGATGGGCGACCTCGGCGACGACGGCATCGCCATCACCGGGAGCGAGGCCGACAAGCTGGGCCTCAAGACCGGTGACACCGCCCAACTGGCCTTCACCGACGGCCAGAAGCAGACCTTCACGGTCCGCGCGGTCTACGGCCGGTCGGAGCTGGCAGGCGACTACGTCATCACCCGCGACGCCTGGGCCCCGCACCGCACCCAGGACTCCGACACGCTCGTGGCCGTCACCTTCAAGGACGGCGTGAGCTCGGCCGACGGCAAGGCGGCGGTCGAGAAGGTCGCGACGGCGTACGGCAATCCGGAGGTGCAGACCCGCGACGAGTACGCGCAGTCCTCGGCCGGCGGCATCGACATGATGCTCACCCTGGTCTACGCGCTCCTCGCGCTCGCGGTGCTCATCGCACTGCTCGGCATCGCCAACACGCTGACCCTCGCGGTCCACGAACGCACCCGCGAACTCGGCCTGTTGAGGGCCGTCGGGCAGACCAGGGCGCAGCTGCGGGCCATGGTCCGCTGGGAGTCCGTGCTGGTCGCTGCCTTCGGCACCGTGGGCGGACTCGCACTCGGCGGGTTCCTCGGCTGGGTGCTCGTCAAGGCGTCCGACGGAGCGTCCGACAGCGCCTTCGCCTTCGCGATGCCGCCGTTCCAGCTCACCGTGGTGGCCCTCGTGGGGGTCGCGGCCGGAGCCCTGGCGGGCCTGCGCCCGGCCCGGCGGGCGGCGCGCCTCGACGTACTGCGCGCCATCGCCACCGAGTAGACGGGCGGGCGTGCCCTCGCCGCCGAGTGGACGGACGGGTGCGCCCTCGCCACCGAGTGGACCGAACAGCGGGCCTTCGCCACCGAGCGGCGGACCTTCGCCACCCATCGGCGCAGGAGGCCCCGGTCACCGCCCGGTCAGCCGGCAACGGCCGACCGGGCGGGAGCGTGTCCGGTCCTGAGCGTGCCGGCGGCGTGCTCCACCTCCGCGAAACTGCGCGCGGGCGATTCGGCGGCCGCGCCGTACGGAGGGCAGGCCGGCAGACCCGCCGTGGCGGAGGCGGCCGGAAGGGTGAACCACACGACCTTGCCCGACTCGCCGTCCGGCCGCACACCCCAGCTCTCGCTGAAGGCCGCGACCATCGCGAGACCACGTCCGCAGGTTGCGGAGCAGTCGGCGTCCCGCACCTCGGGAAGGCGCGGATCGTTGTCGTGCACCGAGACCGTGAGGCGGTCGAGCAGCAGCTCGATCTCCACGGTGCACAGCTTGTCGGGCACGGCGTGCCGGTGGACGTTGGTCAACAGCTCCGTCACACCGAGCGCGGCCCGGTCTATCAACGGATCGAGATGCCAGTAGCGCAATTGCGCAGATACGATTCTGCGGACCTGGCCGATCCGCGACGGCAGGGCTTGGAGCTCCACCGTGCAATGCCTGCTTGGCTGGCTGATCACGGCTGCGACTCCCCGAATTGAGGTCCGGAAGAAGACGGAGTACGGATCCAGCGGGCGGCCTGAGTGCAGACGACCGCCCGCGGTTGGTGCCCGGCGGGCTGGTTCGCAGCGTTATCGCCGGTAAACCCAGAGTGACGTGAGAACAGCGTGACGCAGGAGGTGCGGTCTCGCAACTCGCGGTGTCCGTGGCGATGTCTTCGGCAACCGGACCGGCAACGGGAGGGCTTTCAGCGCCCGCGCCCCGCCGCCTTGCGCACGGCCTCGATGAACCGGCTGGCAGCCGGTGGGCCCGGTTCCCCCGGAGCCGGATCGTGGTCCCCCAGCGTCAGCAGATAGCGCGTGCCGTTGACGTCGGCCAAGGCCCGGTCGTCATGGGCGAACCAGGGCTTCGACGCCCGGACCGCCTGCACCGGCGCGCTGTCGATCTCGCTGCCGTAACTGGTCAGCAACTCCAGCCTGCCGTCGCTGATCCGGACCTGTCCGGCCCGGGTGAGCGAACGCAGCCTCTTTCCGATCCGCACGCCCGTGGCCGTGAACTCCGGCTCCGCCATGTGCCCCGCCCCCTTGTGCGCTTCGGCCCGTGTGCCTCGGCCCGTGTCCTCGGTCTGGCCATACCTGCTTCGGTCCGGCCACGTCGTGACCCGGGTGGATCCCGCTCCAGTGTGCGTCCCCGCCCGGACCGGCGTCCCATGCGGTGCAGTCTGCCCGCCTTCGGTGTCGAGCACCAGTGCGCATGACGACGTCACGGGTGCTCTCCGGCGCACTCGCGCGAATGCGCCCCCCTACCGCCCGAAGTGGGCTGCGCCAGGGGTTCCTTTGAGGTGCTCAAAGGTGTGTTTATGCAGGTGAGAAGCGTGCGGAAGGTGCATATGATCGAGGTGTCAGGCCGCGTGAACCGGCGTCGGCACAACCGAAGGAGCCCCGCCGTGACCACCCCGCAGCAGGCCCGCACCCATGAGCCGATGGCCACGCTCGATGTCGATCACAGCGACGCGGAGTACCGGCACTGGCTCAAAGAAGCCGTACGGAAGGTCCAGGCCGACTCGAACAGATCGGCCGACACCCACCTCCTGCGCTTCCCGCTGCCCGAGGGATGGGGCATCGACCTCTACCTCAAGGACGAGTCCACCCACCCCACCGGCAGCCTCAAGCACCGCCTGGCCCGCTCGCTGTTCCTGTACGGCCTGTGCAACGGCTGGATCCGCCGCGACCGCCCCGTCATCGAGGCGTCCAGCGGCTCCACCGCCGTCTCCGAGGCGTACTTCGCGAAGCTGATCGGGGTGCCCTTCATCGCCGTCATGCCCCGCACGACCAGCCCCGAGAAATGCCGCCTGATCGAATTCCACGGCGGACAGTGCCACTTCGTGGACGATCCGCGGACGATGTACGCGGAGTCGGCGGCCCTCGCGGCCGAGACCGGCGGGCACTTCATGGACCAGTTCACCTACGCCGAGCGGGCAACGGACTGGCGCGGCAACAACAACATCGCCGAATCGATCTACCGCCAGCTGGAGTTGGAGCGCTACCCCGAACCGGCCTGGATCGTCGCCACGGCCGGCACGGGCGGCACGTCGGCGACCATCGCCCGGTACGTGCACTACATGCAGCACAACACCCGTATCTGTGTGGCCGATCCGGAGAACTCCTGTTTCTTCGAGGGCTGGACCACGGGCGACCCGGACGTCACCACCGACTGCGGGTCACGCATCGAGGGCATCGGCCGGCCACGTATGGAACCGAGCTTCGTGCCGGGAGCCATCGACCGCATGATGAAGGTGCCGGACGCGGCGAGCGTGGCCGCCGTGCGGGCGCTGGAAGCGGCCATCGGGCGCAAGGCGGGCGGCTCGACCGGTACGGGGTTGTGGAGTTCGCTGAAGATCGTGGCGGAGATGGTGGCCGCGGGGCGGACCGGAAGCGTGGTCACGCTGTTGTGCGACCCGGGGGATCGGTATCTGGACAAGTACTACTCGGACGAGTGGGTGGCCGGTCAGGGGCTGGACATCGAGCCGTACGCTGCCGCGATCGAGTCGCTGCTGGCGACGGGGGTCTGGCCGGACTGAGGAGTTCGCCGGGTGTGCGACCTCGTCCGCGGGCCGTCTGTGGCTGGTCGCGCAGTTCTCCGCGCCCCTGATGGGGCGCCCCTGAGCGTGACGCGGACATGGATCACGCCGGCATGGAAGCGAGCCGTCGATCCAGCTTCGTCACCGCGTCCCGGAATGCCCGGCCCAGGCCCGCGCGGCCCAGCTTTATCGCGAAGCGGAACGGTGCTGTTCCGTCGGCTGCCCAGGTCCACTGGACTCTTGTGCCCGTGCCGTCCGGGGTGAGGCGCCACTCCTCGACGAGGGCGCGGGTGCCGGGAGCGTTCGTCACGTCGACGCGGTACGTGTAGACCGCGGAGGGCTCGGCCGCGAGGATCGTCTCCTCGAAGCGTGTCCCGCCCTTCAGCCGGACCTGCCGCCCGGCCCCGTCCTCGGTGGGGCGGGCCGCTCTCACCGCCGAGAACCACTCGGACCAGCCGGCCACGTCCTCGGCCAGTGCGCGATAGACGGTCTCGGGGGACGAGGCGATCCTTCTCGCGAACACGAGGCGCAGGGGAGCGGTCTCGACGAAGTCGACTCCCACCGGACGCAGTCGGTGTGCCATGTACGGACCCCCTCGCGGGAACAACTCGCGGGAACAAACGGGGAACGAAACCGAACGCAGCCCCACAACGCGGTGGTTGACGAGGCATCGTCACCATAGCTGGCGGCCTGTGAGCTGTCTGTAGCGCCCACCGATGCCCCGCCGCCGTCAGGCGTTCGCCTCCCTCAGGCGTCGGTCTCCCTCAGTCGTCCGTCTCGCTCTCGTCCTCGGGCTCGCCCGCGACCACCAGCCGCCGCAGATGCTCGGAGATCTCGGCACGCGCCCCGGCGGGCAGCCCGTCGTCCGTGACCAGCGTGTCGATCTGTTCCAGCGCGGCGAACGAACTCAGGCCCACCGTGCCCCACTTGGTGTGGTCCGCGACCACGACGACACGCCGTGCCGACTGGACGAGCCGCCGGTTGGTCTCGGCCTCCGCCAGGTTCGGCGTCGACAGACCGGCCTCCACCGATATGCCGTGCACACCCAGGAACAGCACGTCGAAGTGGAGTGCCGCGATCGCCTGGTCCGCGACGGGTCCCACCAGTGAGTCCGACGGCGTGCGCACACCACCGGTCAGTACGACCGTCGCCGCTCCCTGGCGCTGTCCCGAGGTGCGCTGCGCCGCGTGGAAGACATCGGCGACCCGCACCGAGTTGGTCACGACCGTCAGATCCGGCACGTCGAGCAGCTGATGGGCGAGCGCGTACGTCGTCGTGCCGCCCGACAGGGCGATCGCCGTGCCCGGTGCGACCATCGCCGCGGCGGCCCGCGCGATGTCCTCCTTGGCGGACAGCTCCAGACCCGACTTGGCCTCGAAGCCCGGCTCGTGCGTGCTCGCCTCGACCACCGGGACCGCTCCGCCGTGCACCTTCTCCACCACGCCCTGGCGGGCGAGCGCGTCGAGATCGCGGCGGACCGTCATGTCCGACACGCCGAGTTTCCTGGTGAGTTCGTTGACGCGGACACCGCCGCGCCGCCGGACCTCGTCGAGGATCAGAGCGCGCCGCTGCTCCGCGAGGAGGTTCTGATTCTCACTCACGTCCGCTCCGGTTCCCTTCGCCTCGACACGTCCGGCAAGTCCCCGAACCCCCTCCGACAAGGACATTCACCCTCACCTCCGGTCCATGGGATGCCCCATCCTCGCACGGGTCACCGCAGGTCGCGCCACTGCCTGTGGCGACGCGCACACGTCACGCTGCCATCTTCCGTGCGTCACTGTCACACGGATCGGGGAGATTCCGTGACGAGTGGTGCGCAACGGTCCCGGAGGCGGGATCCTTGTACCTGAACATGACATGTGCCGTACGGGCATCACGGGGGAAGCAGAGCAGTGGAGCGTCCACAGAGGCATGCCTCGCCGCAAGAGGCGCACGAATCCGAACAGCGGCCCGCGACGGCCGACACCGCACTCGAACTCCTGGTCCACGGCGTCGGCGGTACGACGCCCCAGGAGATGCTCAACGATCCGCGCACCGTCCGGATCACCGGCGACGACACGGCCGCGGTCTTCCGTCGCGCCGACGACGTCGAAGCGGAGAAGCAGGCGGCGAAGCGGCTCGACGAGGACCCGGGCAAACCGGTCCCCGAGGCGTACGTCTGGTGCAATCTCACCTCCGGCAACGGCTCCCGCGCCCTGTGGCTGCTGCTCCTGCCGTTCATGGTGGTCAACCTCGCCCACTGGATGCGCCCCACGGTCAGGGACAACCGGAAGCGCACGGTACGGCTCTACGGATTACTCGTCCGCCTGGCCGGCCTGACCCTCACGGTGCTGCTGGTCGCCGCCGCCTGCGAGGTCGCCCTCGACCTGGCCGCCTGGCAGTGCGCGGGCACCGGCGGGTGCGCCCAGGAGCACTCCTGGCTGGGCTTCCTCTCCCCGGCCGGCCCCGACGCCGGCTGGTGGAGCCTGCCGGGCCGCCGGCTCGCCCTCGCCGCCCTGGTGCCCGCCGCGCTCACCGTCCTCCTCTGGTATCTCTCGCACCGCACCTGGAGCGCGTACGAGTCCCAGCCGCCGATCGAGTACGGGTCCGAGTCCGACGACGAGACCGGTCGAGCCGGACTCGGGCGCCCGGGCTTCTGGTACGGGCGCCGGCTGGTCGCCCGGCTCCGCGCGGCGCACACCGCCGCGGGCCTGCTGACGATCGTCGCGGCGGTCGGCACCTCCGCCGCACGCTACGACCGCGAGCCCGGCGGGCCGCCCGTCCTGGAGGCACTCGGCCGGATCGTGGAGGCGTCGCTAGTGGTGGGCGGGGTCGTCGTCGTGTGGGTGGTCTGTCGCCGTGGCCGCAGCGAGCACCGGCTCGACCGGCACCTCGACGCCGCCCTGGTGCGCTGGCTGCCCATCGGCTCGCTCGTCCTGCTCGCCCTCACCCTCCTGTACGCCGGCTGGTCGCGCCCGGAGTGGGTGTCGGCCGGTCAACTGCCCGGTGGCGCCGCGATCTTCGGTGGCATCGCACTCGTCCAGTGCCTGCTCGTGATCGTGCTCGGCGTGGTGGCCCACCTCCTGTACCGCGCCCACCCGGACCCCCGTACCGCGATGCGGGGTCTGGCCGGGCCCGCCGTCGCGATGCTGGCCTGCGCCCTGGGTGGGGTCATGTCCGGCGGGGTGGCCCAGCGAGTCGCCGACTGGCTGGACGGCACCGGAGGAACGATCGAGGGCCCGCCCGTCCTGCTGACCTGGCAGGCCTCCGTCATCCCGCCGCTGCTGATCGTCCTGCTCGCCCTCGTCGGCTGGCTGGCCAGGCGCACCGTACAGCTGCGCCGCATCGAGACGGCCGCGGTGGAACTCGACTACGAGGACGAGCCCGCCGACACCGGGCGCACCCACCGCATCGCCCGCATGCGCGCCATGGCCGCTCTCACGGACCGGGCGCCCCGGATCATCGGCATCACCTCCATAGTGACGCTCCTTCTGGGTGCCCTGGCCCTGGTGGGCGCGATGACCACCGACGAGACGCCCGGCGAGGCCGCGCACGGTACGTACGCCGTCGTGGAGGGGGCGGCGGAGGCCGCGCAGGCGCTCGGTTCCTGGCTGATCGGTGTCGGCTTCATACTGTTCGTCACCTGGGGCCGGCGCGCCTACAAGGACCCCTCGGCCCGGCGCACGATCGGCATCCTGTGGGACGTCGGTACGTTCTGGCCGCGCGCGGCGCATCCCTTCGCGCCCCCTTGTTACGCCGAGCGCGCCGTGCCGGACCTGACCTGGCGCATGGCGACCTGGACCAGTGCCGCCGAGGGCCGGCGGCTCGTGCTCTCCGGTCACTCCCAGGGCAGCGTCCTCGCGGCTGCCGCGGCCTGGCAGCTCAAGCCGTCGGTGCGCAAGCGGGTCGCGCTGCTGACCTACGGCTCGCCGCTGGAGCGGCTCTACGGGCGCTGGTTCCCGGCCCACTTCGGGCCCGACGCGCTCAGCGGCCTGCACCGCGAGGTCGACTGCTGGCGCAACCTGTACCGGGCTACCGACCCCATAGGCGGCCCTATGCGGCTGCCCGGCGACTGCGGACCCCAGGTCGACCGGGAGGCCCTGAAGGACCCTCTCGCGTACGGCCGCACCGAGGACCACCCGCTCCCCGCGCCGATCCTCGGCCACTCCGACTACCAGGCGGACCCCGCCTTCGCCGAGGAGCGGAGGAAGCTGCTGGCCCGGCTCAGGCCGGAGGTGCCGGGGCCACGGGAGGACAGCGGACCCGAGGAGTCCCAGGAGTCCCGGCTGGAGCCGACGTCCATGTGAGGTCGACGGCGAGGCACGCATCGCCCGTCCATGTGAGCCGGGCGATGCGGCAGGGCCTCAGGGCAGCTCCGGCAGGTCCTCCGCGTACAGGAGGGTGAGGTCGTCCTTGCTCGGCTCGGGGAGCTGGGCGACCCGCCCCGCGTGCCGCTCCACCATCGCCTCGAAGGTCTGCCGCGCCGTGCGGCCGTTTCCGAACGCGGGGCCCTTCGGGATCGCCGTGAAGTACTTGATCAGCGCCTCGCCCGCACCCGGCGCGATCCGGTACTCGTGCTCCTCGGCCTGCTGCTCCACGATCCGCAGCAGTTCCTCGGAGTCGTAGTCGCCGAAGGTGATGGTCCGTGAGAAGCGGGACGCCACACCGGGGTTGACGGTCAGGAAGCGCTCCATCTCGGCCGTGTAGCCCGCGACGATCACCACCACCGCCTCCCGGTGGTCCTCCATCAGCTTCACGAGCGTGTCGATGGCCTCGCGGCCGAAGTCGCGCCCCGAGTCCTCCGGCGAGAGCGCGTACGCCTCGTCGATGAACAGCACTCCGCCGCGGGCCCGGTCGAAGGCCTCCTGCGTACGGATGGCCGTGGAGCCGATGTGCTCGCCGACCAGGTCCACGCGGGACACCTCGACGAGATGACCCTTCTCCAGGACTCCGAGCGAGGCGAGGATCTCGCCGTACAGCCGGCCGACCGTCGTCTTGCCGGTGCCCGGGGAGCCCGTGAAGACCAGGTGGCGTCGTGCCGAGGCCGCCTTCAGGCCCGCCTGCTGGCGGCGGCGGCCCACCTCGATCATGTCGGTGAGGGCCCGCACCTCGCGCTTGACGCTCTCCAGGCCCACCAGCGCGTCCAGTTCACCGAGGACGGCCGTCGACGAGCGCGTGGGCTGCTCGGGTTCCTGGGGAGCGGCGAGCGGCTCCTGCTCGGTGATGCGCTGCCCGGGGATCGCCCCCAGCAGACCGGGTGACTGGCTCGTGGTCTGTACGGCGGTCTCCTGTGCCGGAGGCCGCACACTCGCGCTCTCGTCGCTCGTGCAGTCCTCGACCACGGGGCCCGTGCCGGACGCCTGGTCGCCGCCGGCGTCCGCGAACTCGTAACCACCGCGCGCACACCGCTCCGTACGGCACTTCTTCAGTGTCGTACGGCAGCCGTCGAGCACATGGAAGCCGTAGCCGCCGCTGTCCGTGACGCGGCAGCCTTGGAAGCTGCCTCGGCCGCCTGCCGAGACATAGAAACCGGCCTCCGCGGGCGAGGTGACCGTGCACCGTTCGATGGTGGGGTCGGCGCCCTTGGTGACGATCACGCCCGTCTGAGTGCCGTCCACGGTGCAGCCGTTCAGCGTTCCGCCGCTGCCGTGGTCGCGGAACCAGGCGCCCGTCGCCGCGTCCCGGATCCGGCAGTCGTCGAGCTGCGCGGTCGCGCCGTCGCTCACCGACACGGCCGTGTTGCGGACTTGAGAGATGTCGCTGTCGACGACGTCCGCGCGCGAGCCGCGGTCCAGCACGAACAGGGCGTCCGGCACGTCGTGCACCCGGCACGAGTCGAGTACGACCGTCGCGCCGTCGCTGACCCACACCGCGGGGTAGTCGCCCGTACTGTCGTGGATCTCGCACTGGTTGGCGTCCACGCGCGTGCCCGGGTCCCAGACCGACAGGCCGTTGCGGCCGAACTGCCGCACGGTGGAACGGGTCATGGTGAGGACCGAGCGGGACCGCAGGTCGACCGCGTTCTCCGGGATGTCGTGGATGCGGCAGTCGGCGAGCGTCAGGACGGCGTCCGTGTCGAGCGTGATGCCGTCCGCGGTCGTACGGTGCACATCGCAGTCGGTGAGGTGCGCCGTGGCCCGCGCGGTGACCTGTACTCCGCTGCCCCTGACCTCGTACACCTCGCAGCCGATGGCTTCGAGTGCGGACTGCTCGCCGGTCGCCGACAGGCCCGCGCCCGAGGTGTGGTGGATCCGGCAGCGCTCCAGACGCGGATGCGCGCCGCCGCGCACGGAGACGCCCGACTGGCCGGCCGCCACGACCTCGCACTCCTCGAACACCCCGCCCCCGCCGTCCAGTACGGCGATACCGACACCCGCGGGGTTGTCGACGGTGCAGCGCCGCACCGTCGGACGCGCGCCGCCGCGCACCTCGATACCGGCCGCGGAACGGGTGACGATCCGGATGTCCATCAGCTCCGGTGTGCCCTCCTCGACGAGCAGGGCGGGCGCGGCCGAGTCCTGTCCCTCGACGAGCAGGTCCTGGACCACGGCGGAGGCGCGCACGGTGAGCGGTACCCCGTCGACGGGAGCGATGCGCACGGAACCGGAGGAGCCCTCGGGGCCGCGCAGCGTCACCGCCCGCTGGACAACAAGGTTCTCCCGGTAGGTTCCGGCGGCGACGGTGAGGACGTCACCGTCGGCCGCGGCCTCCAGGGCGGCGGCGAGCGATGCGTACTCACCCGTGCGGCGCCGCCACCTCGACGTACCGGTGTGCGTCACCTGGACCGTGCCCTGTGCCATGGCGCTGCTGTGCCCCCACCTCGTCGTACGCGGGTCCTGAGAGGCTCTTCCCGACACCCGGCCGCGTCAACTCCGCGCACGGGGAACGAGAACAGCCTCTCACGACGGTGCCGAACATCTCGGCCGGTCCACCGTAGCGTGCGCGGAGCCGGCCGGTTGACCGGAGCGGTGAGGCCGTCAGCTGCCCGTGCCCGTCCTGCCCCAGTCCGGGCCTGCCTGCGACCATGCCTGGTCGAGTCGGTCGTACCTGCGCCGCACCATGCGCCACACCACCAGCCGCCGGGAACCCTCGACGAGCCCCGCGCAGGCGACGGCCGTGCCGAACCCGGCCAGGACCGCATGCGTCGCCGCCGTCGCGGTGTCGAGCGGCCGGCCGACAACTCGGCCGTGCAGGTCGGTCCAGACCGTGAAGTGGTCGCCGCGCTGCGGGGAGTTCAGAGCCGCCATGACCGTGTCGCGCTGCGTGGTGCCGTCGGGGGCCTTCCAGTCGGCGATGACACGGGTGTGCGAGTCACGCCCCGAGGACGTCTCGGGATCGGGGTCGAGTGGAGTGCGGTCCGCCTTCTTGACGACGGTCGCCACCACCGGATGGCGGTCCAGCCGCTGCTCGCGCACGGACTGCTGCAGGGCGTCCTGGGCGAGCCCGCCGATCAGGACACCGGCCAGGGGTGCCGCGACGAGGATCAGCAGCAGCGCCCCCAGCGCAAGCCACGCCTCGGCGAGATCCGTCGTACGCCGCAGCGGGTTGTGCCGCCAGCGCCAGAGTCCCCTGATGGCCCGCAACGTTCCGACCCCCTTCCGCGTCGGTGATAACCCCCACCGGAGTCGTTCACGCGCGGTGCCGGCGAAGAGAGAGCGAAGTCACCCCTCGCGCCCGGCCTCTCATGAACTTCTCACACAGGCTCAACGGGCATGCCGGGCGTCGGTGTTCCCACGGCGAGGGCCTATTCGAGGAGCCTGACCGGATCGCCCACGCGGACCGAGCCGGGGGACTCCGGCACGAGATTCTGCCCGAAGACGAGCTTGTCGCCGAATCGGCGGTGGCGGGCGAGGGTGCGCAGCGGCTCCCTGCCGCGCTCGGCGGTGCTCTGGTCGGTGGTGGTCACGACGCAGCGGCCGCACATCTTCGCGACCCGGAAGGTGACCTCGCCGATGGCGATCCGGGACCAGTCGTCCTCGGCCCAGGCCGCGGTGCCCTCGATCACCACGTTCGGCCGGAAGCGGTTCATGGGCAGCGGGCCCTCGCCGGGCCGGTCGCCCCGCGCGATCAGCGCGTTGAGGGCGTCGAGCGAACCGAGCGTGGTGAGCAGCAGGGGATAGCCGTCGGCGAAGCTGACCGTCTCGCCGGGCCGGGCGAACTCCGGATCGATGGGCCTGCGCACGGCGGGGTCGTCGAGGTGCACGAGACGCACGCCGATGCCGAGATAGTCGCTGAACCAGGAGTGCGCCGAGGCGTCGGCGGCGACCCCCTCCACCTTGTCGTTCCAGATCTCCACCGTCGTCGTCCCGGTCGGCTCGGGCACACGGACGGCGAGCGGCTCACGGCCGGGCGCGGACAGCAAAATGCCGCCGTCGGGCCCTTGCTCGACGGCGGACAACGCCATGCGCGGCTGTGGACGTTGGGTGACGACCTTGTCGTTCTTGTCGATCAGCACCCAGCGCCGGTCACCCGCCAGACCCCACGGCTCCACGACGGCCTCGCCCAGGGCGTGACCCCCGGCCGCCTTCAGCGGATAAACGTGGATCGAGTGCAGCACCGGCTTCGACATGAGGTCATCGTGCCAGCGGACACGGACGACCTCGGCCGATTTTCCTCAGTAACCGCGGTACTGCTGGTTGTTGTAGGGCTCCTGGTACGGGGCCGGGGCGGGACGCGGGGCGGCGGGACGCATCGCCTCGTAACCCGTACCGCCCGCCATCGGACGCTGCGGCTGGGGAGCCTGCTGGCCCGGGTAGCCGCGCGGCGCACCGGCCTGCTGAGGGATGTACGGCGCGGCCTGCTGCAGCGGAGCGGGCTGTTGAGCCTGCGGGTAGGCGTACGAAGGAGCTTGCTGGGAGGGTCCGGCAGGCAGTGCGGGCAGTGCTGACGGCAGCGCGGGCAGGTGACTGCCCGTGTCATAGGCCGCGGGGACCCGGATCGGGGCGATCTGCGGGGTTCCCCGCTCGGCCACGAGGGAGTCGTAGATCGGAGTGTCCGGGAAGGAGGCGGAGTAGTAACCGCCGCCATAGGTGGAGCGGGGGGAGGTCATGGCACATAAGTTAAGCCCACGATGTGCTGGTTGGGGAGACCGATAAGAGGGTTGTTTTCCGTGTCGGCGGTGACGTGGGATCGTCAATGCGAGCGAACTTGGCGAAAAGGGGCGGCGGCCGGTGCTCAGTTCATGTAAAAGCCGAGTTCCAGGCCGGTTACTCGTGGGTTGGTCGTTGATCTCCCGCACCGGGTGATGGGCGTTCGCCGCTCGGGGGATTAGGTTGGCGCAGAACGGCTGAACGAGCCGGATGAACTGAACGTGACCAGGCGCGGTCGTGCGCGGAGACACCCGATGGGGGCGGACATGTCAATGCCTAAGGGATCGAACGTTCCGGTGCCGACGACCGGACTGCGAGTCGAGCTGGGATGGCAGGCGGGCCCGGGCGTACCCGACGCCGATGCCTCCGCTCTCCTCCTGGCATCCGGGAAGGTCCGCTCCGACGCGGACTTCGTCTTCTACAACCAGGCGAACCACTCCTCCGGCGCGGTGCGGCACGAGGGCAAGCGGAATGCCGGCGGCCAGGTGAACGACACGCTGTTCGTCGACCTCGCGCGCGTGGAGCCCGCGATCGAGACGGTTGTGCTCGCCGCGTCCTCGGACGGTGGCACGTTCGGGCAGGTGCCCGGGCTCTACATCCGGGTCGTCGACGCACAGCAGGGGACGGAGATCGTGCGCTTCGACAGCGAGGGCGCGAGTGTCGAGACGGCCTTCGTGCTCGGGGAGTTCTACCGCCGTCAGGGCGCCTGGAAGTTCCGCGCGGTGGGACAGGGCTACAGCAGTGGTCTCGCGGGACTGGCCACCGACTTCGGGATCTCGGTGGACGAACCGCAGCAGGCGGCACCGGCCCCCGTGGCCCCACCCGCCCCCGTGGCCCCACCGGTCACCGTCCCGCCGGTCACGGCCGCGCCGGTGACACCGCCCCCGGCCCCACCCGCACCGCCCGCCCCTCCGACGGCCCCGGTGCGCCTGACCAAGGTCACGCTCACCAAGGAGGCCCCGTCCGTCTCGCTGACCAAGCAGGGCGGCACCTCCGGTGTGATGCGCGTGAACCTCAACTGGCAGGTGCGCAAGCAGTTCTCGGGGTGGCAGGCCAAGCTGGGCCGGGCCGTCGCCATGCACGCGGACCTGGACCTCGACCTGTGCGCCCTGTACGAGCTCTCCGACGGAAGCAAGGGTGTCGTCCAGGCCCTGGGCAACGCCTTCGGAGCACTGCATCAGCCGCCGTTCATCCATCTCGACGGCGACGACCGTACCGGGGCCTCGACGAGCGGCGAGAACCTCAGCATCAACCTCGACCACACACGGAACTTCCGCCGCCTCCTCATCTTCGTGACCATCTACGAAGGGGCGCGTTCCTTCGCGGACCTGGACGCGACGGTGACCCTCCAGCCGCTGCACGGGGCGCCCGTCGACTTCTCGCTAGGCGAGTGCACGGTCCCCTCGACGGTGTGCGCGCTCGCCCTCATCACCAACACCGGCAGCGACCTCGTCGTCCAGCGCGAGGCCCGCTTCCTCGTCCCCGATCGCGGAGTGAGCCCGCAGCGCACCGTCGACTACGCGTACGGGTGGGGCATGAACTGGACGCCCGGCAGGAAGTGACCGGCAGGAGCCGTCCGGGCCGGGCGTGATCGCTCAGGGCTGCTCGGGCGCCGCGTCGGGGTGGGTATCGGGGCGGGTATAGGTGCGGCCCTTCCAGGCCGCACCTCGCCCCCTGTAGTGCTGCACCGCGGAATCCACCGTCATGAGGAGGTAGAGGAACGCGGTGACGGGGAGCGACGGGGCGATCCAGAGCGGCTGGCGGTAGTACCGGAGCATCGGCAGATACGTCACGGTCATCAGCAGCCACGCCAGCCCGCCCGCCACCGCGGCAGTGGCGTTGCCGACCGCGAGGCCCGTGAACAGCGCCACGGGCGGTACCAGATAGACGACGGCGAGACCGGCCACCGTCCCGGCCAGCACCAGTGGGTTGTGCCGCAGCTGGGCGTACGCGCTGCGCGAGACCATCCGCCACAGATCGTGCAGCCGCGGATAGGGGCGCACGCTGTCGACGTGTTCCGCGAGCCCAAGCCAGATATGCCCTCCGGAGCCCTTCACCGCCCTCGCCACCGCGACGTCGTCGATCACCGCGTGCCGGACGGCGTCCGGGATCCGCGCCCGCTCTGCGGCGTCAGTACGCAGCAGGACGCAGCCGCCCGCCGCGGCCGCGGTCCGCGACCCCTTCACGGCGATCCACCGGAACGGATACAGCTGGGCGAAGAAGTACACGAACGCGGGCACCACGAACCGCTCCCAGACGCTCTCCACCCGCAACCGCGCCATCTGGGACACGAGATCGAAGCCCCCGGCACGGGCCGCGGCCACCAACTCCCGCAGACTGTCCGGCGCGTGCGCGATGTCGGCGTCCGTCAGCAGCAGATATTCGGGTGCACGCGCGCGTGCCAGACCGATGCCGTGGCGTACGGCCCAGAGCTTGCCGGTCCAGCCCGCGGGCGGCTCCCCGGGTGAGTCGACGGTGAGTGGCAGCCCGCCATGCCGCCGTGCCAGTTCACGGGCCAGCTCCCCGGTGCCGTCCGAACTGCCGTCGTCCACGAGGAAGATCTCGGCCCGCCCCGGATAGTCCTGCGCGAGGAGCGAGGGCAGGCTGTCCGGCAGCACGGCGGCCTCGTCCCGCGCCGGTACGACGACACAGACGGACGGCCAGTCCTCCGGCTCCCGGCGCGGTGGCAACCGCATGTCCGTACGCCAGAAGAAGCCCTGGCCCAGGAGCAGCCACAGCCAGGCGGCGAGTGATCCGACGGCGGTCCACACAAGGGCGCTCACCCGTCGCAGTCTGCCCCACCCCGGCGGCCCGTCGAGGCGGATCGTCTATGGTGACCGGGTGAAGATCGCGCTCATGGACTCCGGAATCGGACTGCTCGCGGCGGCCACCGCGGTACGTCGTCTGCGGCCCGACGCGGAGCTCGTTCTCTCCTCGGACCCGGGCAGCATGCCGTGGGGACCCCGCACACCCGAGGACGTCACCGCCCGCGCCCTCGCCGTCGCCGAGGCGGCTGCCGCGCACCGGCCCGACGCCCTGATCGTCGCCTGCAACACCGCCTCCGTACGCGCCCTGCCCGCGCTGCGCGCCCGTCTTGAGCCGGGGGTGCCCGTCATCGGCACGGTCCCCGCGATCAAGCCGGCCGCCGCGGGCGGCGGACCCGTCGCGATCTGGGCGACGCCCGCCACCACCGGCAGCCCCTACCAGCGCGGCCTCATCCGGGAGTTCGCCGACGGGGTGACCGTCACCGAGGTGCCCTGCCCCGGCCTTGCCGACGCCGTGGAGCACGCGGACCAGGCCGGCATCGACGCCGCGATCGCCGCTGCCGCGGCACGTACCCCCGACGATGTAAGGGCCGTCGTCCTGGGCTGCACCCATTACGAACTGGTCGCCGAGCGGATCCGCGCGGCGGTGCAACAGCCCGGTGTCGCACCGCTCGTCCTGCACGGCTCCGCAGGCGCGGTGGCCGCCCAGGCGCTGCGCCGGATCGGCGAGCACCCGGCCCCGGACGCGCCCGCGAACGGCAGCCTCACCGTGTTGCTCGGCGGACGCGAGGGGACGCTGCCCGAGACCGCGTTGACGTACGAAGAGGGCCGTCTGCTGCAGGCGATGAGCCCCGCCCGCTGAGCCTCCCGCCACGAAGCGGACACTTGGCGTCCACCCGGAGCAGTAACGGCCCGCAACCTGGTGCCCGCACCGCGGAACCTGAGTACGCTCTCTGGCATGAGGGACCACCCCCACGGCGAACCGGGCGCTGCCGACGCCCCGCACCCCGAGGTGTGGCACGGCCGCGCTTCCAATCGTGTGCAGTGGCTGCTCGCGAGCGGTGGCGCCGCCTGTCTGGCGCTCGGTATCGAGCTGGCTGTCGACTCGACCTGGACGTCCGGCGTCGCCCCCCTCGTCATGTCCGTGGTCGGCTGCATCGCCGCCGGACTCCTGGTGCTCTTCGGCACCCTCGCGTTCGTGCACGTCGCCGTGAAGGTCGACAAGGACTGCCTGGAGGTGCGCTGCGGCCACATGGGCCTCCCGCGCCGCCGCATCCCGCTGTCGCACATCATCGGCGCCGACTTCGCGCCCCGCGTGACGCCCCGGCAGTGGGGCGGCTGGGGCTACCGCTGGCGGCCCGAACAGGGAACCGCCGTGGTCGTCCGGCGCGGTGAGGGCCTGGTGCTCCGGCTGGGTGACGGCCATACGTTCACGATCACGGTGGACAACGCGGAAGCGGCCGTACGGGACATCCGTCGCCGGTTGAAGGCGGCAGCCTCGGGCACGACCCGCTGACCGAGGGACAGATCCCGCCCCACCGACTGCGGAAAGGGGCTCGGCGTCCCGCGCCCTCAGCTCGGCGTCCCGCGGCTCTCAAGGGGACAGCGGGTCCTTTCGGGCACGTCCACCGGGCTCCATCGCGTTCCGCGGCGCCTCTTCGAGCATCGGACGTGCCGTGGCGAGCCCCGCGAGCAGGCCGGCTCCCGCCGTCACCGAGGTGAAGCTCAGCGCGTTGCCGACCGCGGCGATCGCGGCCAGAGCTGTCAGGGCCGCACCCGCCGTGAGTACGACCGGTGTCGGGCGCGGCGACCGCCACAGGGCGTACAGGACCCAGCAGAACACCGCGGCCAGCAGGGCCACGCCGACCACGCCCTGTTCGGCTGCCTGCTGGAAAGGTGCCGAGTGGGGTTTGCCGTCGGGCAGCAGCGACTGTGTGACGGTCGGGCTCAGTTCGGAGAACCGGCCGGGCCCCACACCCAGCCCCGGCTCCCGGCCGGCCATGTCGAGCGCGTCCTGCCACAGCAGCACGCGGTGCTGGGTGAGCTGCCCCTCCAGTGATGTGGTGAGTCCGTCCGGAAGCACGTTCTCGGCCACCGCCCAGGTACCCCCGGTGACCAGGACCGCGGTCAGGGCGAGACCGCCGAGCCCCAGGCCACGGTGTTGCATACGGTCGGCGGCCAGGGAGCACAGCAGTACCGCCAGACAGGCCGCGAAGCCCGACGTCGACCCCAGGACGGCCGCGGTCGCGGCGATACCGGCGGCCAGCAGACGGAACACGAGCCGCAGTCCCGGCGGACGGGCCGCCCAGGCCGCGCAGCACGCGGACCCCGCGGAGAGGGCCAGCAGCGCGGCGGTGGCGCCGGTCTGGCCGAGCGGCGAGATCACCTGGGGCCCCTGGGTGGTGTGCGGGGAGGCCACCGCCAGACCGAGTCCGGCGAGCGCGCCCGCACAGGGCGCGGCGACCGGCAGAAGCTCTCCGCAGATCCGCCCCGAGGCGTAACCGGCGGCGACGGCGAGCACCGCGAGAAGCACGCCTTCGGGACGCCCGCCATGTGCCGCTGCCGTGATCAGGGACCAGGCCGCGCAGGCTCCCAGCACGACCACGCCCGTCGCGTCCGAGGCGCTGCGTCTCTCGTGCTCCGACGCCGGACCGGCCGCCGACGCCATTCCTGTGGACCCCACCCCGTCGCCCCCGGCCTGTGAAGGGCCCCGACCGCCCGGCCGGCCTGCCACGGCCCGTACGTCAGAGGCTCCGGCACACCGTAACGGGTGATGCGCCGGTTTGTGGACGAGTTGCGCAGAAACGATGCAGCAGGTGGGAGGGGGAGCGCCCGGGCAGGTGATCAGGGCCGCGCTGTCGGCGCCGTGACCACCCGCCGTACACTCCGGGGGTGACCGTCACAGCAACCTCCGTAGACGAGCCGGAACAGCTCGAACCGCAGGCCCGGCCCGTTTCGCGCGTGGTCCGGCTGATGCGGCGGCTCGCTCCGGCCGCCACCGCGGCACTCTCCGGAGTGCTGCTCTACGTCAGCTTCCCGCCGCGCACGCTGTGGTGGCTGGCCCTGCCGGCCTTCGCGGTCTTCGGCTGGTTGCTGCGTGGCCGCACCTGGAAGGCCGGCCTCGGTCTCGGCTACCTCTTCGGCCTCGGTTTCCTGCTGCCCCTGCTCGTGTGGACCGGCGTGGAGGTCGGGCCCGGCCCGTGGATCGCGCTGGTCGTCATCGAGGCGGTGTACGTGGCGCTCGTCGGCGCCGGCATCGCGGCCGTGTCGAAGCTGCCGGGCTGGCCCCTGTGGGCCGCCGCCCTGTGGATCGCCGGCGAGGCGGCACGCGCGCGTGCCCCGTTCGGCGGATTCCCCTGGGGAAAGATCGCCTTCGGCCAGGCGGACGGCGTCTTCCTGCCGCTCGCCGCGCTGGGCGGCACCCCCGTGCTCGGCTTCGCGGTCGTCCTGTGCGGCTTCGGCCTGTACGAGATCGTCCGCCTGGCCGTCGAGACGCGGCGCACCGGTGCCGTACGACGCGGAGCCGCCGCGGTGGCGCTGGTCAGCTTCCTCCTCCCCGTGCTCGGTGCCTTCGCCGCGCGGCCCCTGGTCAGCGACAAGGCCGAGAACGGCACCGCGACCGTCGCCGTCATCCAGGGCAACGTGCCGCGCGCGGGCCTCGACTTCAACTCGCAGCGGCGCGCGGTCCTCGACTACCACGCCAGGGAGACCGAGCGCCTCGCCGCGCAGATCAAGGCGGGCAAGGTCGCCCAGCCCGACTTCGTGCTCTGGCCGGAGAACTCCTCCGACATCGACCCGTTCCGCAACCCCGACGCCTACGCCGTGATCGACAAGGCGGCCAAGGCGATCGGCGCGCCCATCTCGGTCGGCGGCGTCGTCGAGAAGAACGGCAAGCTCTACAACGAGCAGATCCTCTGGGACCCGCAGAAGGGGCCCGGCGCCACCTACGACAAGCGGCAGGTCCAGCCCTTCGGCGAGTACCTCCCCCTGCGGTCGCTCATCGGAGCCATCAACGACAACTGGACCTCCATGGTCCGCCAGGACTTCAGCCGCGGCACCGAGCCGGGTGTGTTCACCATGGCGGGCACCCAGGTCGGCCTCGCGACCTGCTACGAGGCCGCCTTCGACTGGGCCGTGCGCGACACCGTCACCCATGGCGCACAGATGATCTCCGTGCCGAGCAACAACGCCACGTTCGACCGCAGCGAGATGACCTACCAGCAGCTCGCGATGTCCCGGATCCGCGCCGTCGAGCACAGCCGCACCGTCACCGTCCCGGTGACCAGCGGCGTCAGCGCCGTGATCATGCCGGACGGGAAGATCACCCAGCGGACCGGCATGTTCGTGGCGGACTCCCTCGTCCAGAAGGTGCCGCTGCGCTCCTCCGAGACGCCTGCCACGCGGGTCGGAATCGCGCCGGAGATGCTCTTGGTGCTGATCGCGGCGGGCGGCCTCGGCTGGGCCGTGACGTCAGCGGTACGCGCACGACGCGCCGGTGACGCGTAGCCGTACGCCCGTAGTGCGCTGCCAGTACGCGACCGGAACGCGCCGAGGCGGCGAATCCGGGCGGCTAGGGTCGGCCCATGGCTACTCCTGACTTCATTCGTACGATCCGGGCCACCGCCGGCCAACAACTGCTCTGGCTCCCCGGAGTCACCGCCGTCGTCTTCGACGACGCGGGCAGAGTGCTGCTGGGGCGCCGGGCCGACACCGGCAAGTGGGCCGTCATCGCCGGAATGTCGGACCCGGGGGAGCAGCCCGCGGCCTGTGCCGTGCGGGAGGTGTACGAGGAGACGGGCGTCCGGTGCGTCGCCGAGCGCGTCGTGCTCGTACAGGCCCTGACGCCGACCACGTACCCGAACGGCGACATCTGCCAGTTCATGGACATCACCATCCGGTGCCGGGCCGTCGGCGGTGAGGCCCGAGTCAACGACGACGAGTCGCTGGAGGTCGGCTGGTTCGACGTGGACGCGCTGCCGGAGCTGAACGAGCACGGGCTGTTCCGGATCAAGCAGGCGCTGTCCGACGAGCCCACGTGGTTCGAACCCATGCCCTGAGCACGAAGTGTGGGTTGCGGCCACATCGGTCGGGGCGTGGCCGCTGCCTAGGGTCGGGGCATGACCGCGCCCAGCGCCTTCGCAGGCCCCCACGCCCCGTCCCTCGACCTCGGCGGCCGTACCGCCCTCGTCACCGGCGCCGCGGGTGGCATCGGCCGCGCCTGCGCACTGCGGCTCGCCGCGGCCGGGGCCAAGGTACGGGCGGTCGACCGGGACGCCGGAGGACTGGACACCCTCACCGAACAGGCCCGCGGCCTCGCGGGCACGGTCGAACCGCACGTCCTCGACCTCACCGACCTGGACGCAGCGGAGTCCGCGGCGGCCGGCACCGACATCCTCGTCAACAACGCCGGGCTCCAACTCGTGCGCCCCATCGAGGAGTTCCCGCCCGACACCTTCCACACCGTGCTGACCGTGATGCTTGAGGCCCCGTTCCGGCTGATCCGCGGGGCGCTCCCGCACATGTACGGGCAGGGCTGGGGCCGGATCGTCAATGTGTCGTCCGTCCACGGGCTGCGCGCCTCCGCCTTCAAGTCGGCGTACGTGGCGGCGAAACACGGTTTGGAAGGCCTCTCCAAGACCGCCGCTCTGGAGGGCGCCGCCCACGGAGTCACCTCGAACTGTGTCAACCCCGCCTATGTGCGCACCCCACTGGTCGAGAAGCAGCTCGCCGACCAGGCCGCCGCCCACGGCATCCCCCAGGAGCGGGTGCTCGGCGAGATCATGCTGCAGGACAGCGCGGTCAAGCGCCTCATCGAACCGGACGAGGTCGCCGAGGCCGTGGCGTACCTCTGCGGCCCGGCCGCGTCCTTCGTCACCGGGACCTCACTGGTCCTCGACGGCGGCTGGACCGCGCACTGAGCGTGAGTTGTCCACAGGGCTGGTCAGGCTGTCGGTGCTACGGGTAATCCTGGTGGACATGTCTCGCGATCAATTGCAGTCCGCCGAGCGCTCCGAGGCGAGCGCCGAGGCGCCGTTCCTGGAGCTGCTGGCCCGCGGCGCGTCCGCCGACGCGTACGAGCAGCCGGTGCTGCTCGCCCGCGCGGACGGGCTGCCGCCCGACCGGATCTCCGCTCTGGAGCGCGCCAAGCTCCTCGCGCTGCGCGTGCGCTCGGAGATGGAGGGGCGCCGCAGACGCGAGGCTGAGTTGTCCGCGCTCTTCGAGACGGCCCACGACCTGGCGGGACTGCGCGACCTCGACGCCGTGCTCCAGGCGATCGTGCAGCGCGCCCGCTCCCTGCTGGGCACGGACATCGCGTACCTGAGCCTGAACGACCCGGCCGAGGGCGACACGTACATGCGGGTCACCGAGGGTTCGGTCGCGGCGCGCTTCCAGCAGCTGCGGCTCGGCATGGGGGAGGGCCTCGGCGGACTCGTCGCCCAGACGGCCCGTCCCTATGTCACCGACGACTACTTCCGGGACGACCGTTTCCAGCACACCCCGACCATCGACGCGGGCGTACGGGACGAGGGCCTGGTGGCGATCCTCGGCGTGCCGCTCATGCTGGGGCCGCACGTCATCGGCGTCCTGTTCGCCGCGGACCGCCGGGCCCGGGTCTTCGAGCGGGAACAGATCGCGCTGCTCGGCTCGTTCGCCGCTCTCGCCGCCGCCGCCATCGACACCGCGAACCTGCTCACCGAGACCCGCGAGGCACTGGCGGACCTGGAGCGGGCCAACGAGATCATCCGCGACCGCAGCGGGGTCATCGAGCGGGCCTCAGGCGTCCACGACCGGCTGGCCGAGCTGGTGCTGCGGGGCGGTGGGGTCCACGACGTGTCCGCCGCGGTCTCCGAGATCCTCGACGGCAGCGTGCAGTTCGCCGACGCGGGCACCGCACCCGGTGACGCGCTGGAGGTGTCACGGGCCGAGGGACACGCGGTCCGGCACGGGGACGACTGGGTCGCGGCCGTGACCGCCGGCGGCGAACTGCTCGGCGCGCTGGTGCTGCGCGGCCATCCAGGACTCGACCCCGTCGACCAGCGCACTCTGGAGCGGGCGGCCATGGTCACCTCGCTCCTGCTGCTCGCCCGGCGCTCGGCCGCCGAGGCCGAACAGCGCGTCCGCGGCGAGCTGCTGGACGATCTGCTCGACGCGCGGGACCGCGACCCCCGGCTGCTGCGCGAGCGCGCCGCCCGCCTGGACGCCGACCTCGACGCCACCCACGTGGTCCTGGCCTCCCGCCTGGACGCCACGGCCGCCGACGCCGACCACGAGGCCGCCGCCCGCCGCAGACTCTGGTCCGCCGCCTCCCACCTCGCCGCCACCCGGCACGGACTGGCCGCCGCACGCGACGGCGGCACCGTCCTGCTGCTGCCCCTGAGCCCCGGTGACACCGCGACGGAGCTCGCCCGGCGCACTGCCAAGGAGCTGGGCACCGCCGTGCACGAAGCAGTCACTGTCGGAGCCTCGGCACCGGTCCAGGACCTCGCCGCCCGCCCGGACACCGTGGCCGAGGCCTACTCCGAAGGGCAGCGATGCCTCGAAGCGCTGCGGCTGCTCGGCCGCACTGGCGACGGCGCCGCCGCGGAGGACTTCGGGTTCCTGGGGCTGCTGCTCGCCGGGAGCAGGGACATCTCCGGCTTCGTGGAGCGCACCATCGGCCAGGTCGTCACGTACGACGAGAAGCGCGGAACTGATCTCCTGCACACCCTCGACGCGTACTTCGCCTGCGGCATGAGCCCCGCGCGCACCAAGGACGAACTGCACGTCCACGTCAACACGGTCGCGCAGCGCCTGGAGCGGGTGGGCCGCCTGCTCGGCCCCGACTGGCAGAGTCCGGCCCGAACGCTGGAGATCCAACTCGCCCTCCGGCTGCACCTGTTGACGTCCAACGGACAGCACTGACTCCCGTACGAGCGGGTGACCCCCGTACGCGCGGGCGCACGGGGGTCGGTCCTGGGCCGCCGGCTCAGACGGTATGGGCGTCCGCGGTGCGGGCGGACCCCTTCGCGTCGTCCGGCCCGGCGCCGCCGTCTCCCGCCACGTCCGCGAGGTCGCGGTGCCGGGTCTCCTTCGCCACGCCCACCGCGATCAGTGTCAGCACGACCGCGCCGATCACGTACAGGGAGATCGGCGTGGAGCTGTCGTAGTTCGCGAGGAGCGCGGTCGCGATGAGCGGTGCGGGCGCGCCCGCGGCGACCGAGGCGAACTGGGCGCCGATCGAAGCGCCGGAGTAGCGCATGCGCGTCGCGAACATCTCCGAGAAGAAGGCGGCCTGCGGCGCGTACATGGCTCCGTGCAGGACCAGGCCCACGGTCACGGCGAGGATCAGGTTCCCGAAGGTCCCGGTGTCGATGAGTGAGAAGAACGGGAACATCCACAGACCGATACCGGCCGCGCCCAGCAGATACACCGGCCGACGGCCCACGCGATCGGACAGGGCGCCCCACAGCGGGATGACCGCGAAGTGGACGGCGGAGGCGATGAGCACCGCGTTCAGCGCGGTCTGCTTGGACAGACCGGCCGAGGTGGTGGCGTACACGAGGATGAAGGCGGTGATCACGTAGTAGCTGATGTTCTCCGCCATGCGCGCGCCCATGGCGATCAGGACGTCCCGCCAGTGATGGCGCAGCACGGACACCAGTGGCAGCTTCTCCGCGGCACTGTCCTGGGTCGCCTTGCGGGCCTCGGCCTGTGCGAGGGCCGCCTTGAAGACGGGCGATTCATCGACAGACAGACGAATCCACAAACCGACGATCACCAGCACACCCGACAGCAGGAACGGAATGCGCCAGCCCCAGGAGGTGAAGGCGGCGTCCGACAGCACAGCGGTCAGCAGCGACAGCACGCCCGTCGCCAGCAACTGCCCGGCGGGCGCCCCGGTCTGCGGCCACGAGGCCCAGAAGCCACGCCGCCGCGCGTCCCCGTGCTCCGACACGAGCAGCACCGCGCCGCCCCACTCCCCGCCCAGCGCGAAGCCCTGCACCAGGCGCAGCACGGTCAGCAGCACCGGCGCCGCCGTACCGACGGTCGCGTGCGTGGGCAGCAGCCCGATCGCGAAGGTCGCCCCGCCCATCAGCAGCAGACTCAGGACCAGTAGCTTCTTGCGCCCGAGCCGGTCGCCGTAGTGCCCGAACACGAGCGCCCCGAGCGGCCGTGCGGCGAAGCCCACCGCGTACGTCAGGAACGACAGCAGCGTGCCGACGAGCGGGTCGGAGTCCGGGAAGAACAGCTTGTTGAAGACGAGCGCGGCGGCGGATCCGTACAGGAAGAAGTCGTACCACTCGATGGTGGTGCCGATGAGGCTCGCGGCGACGATGCGCTTGAGGCTGGCGGGGGGTGGGGGAGCGGTTGCGGGGGAGGACATCGGCACCACTTCCAAGTGGTCGGCGGGGACGTTTTCGTGTCGCCACACCGTAGGAAGGCGCAGGTCAGCGGCACATGTGGTGGGACACCATAGTTCTGGGTGCGGGCATGAGCGTGGCCACCATGGGGACTCTGCCAGGGGCTACGTCTGGGCCACGAAGCGAGATGTCCAAGTTGTACTTTTCGGGCATCATTTTGTGGCACGGTGCTGACTCCCGTGCTGACCATGCTGCGCTGGGCTCTGGGCGTTTGCTGTCGATCGGGACATCCTGATGACCAACCTCAGGTGTCACCTCGCCGTATGCAGAGCGCTTCTCCGAAGTAGACGGCTGCCCCGGATTTGGGCTTGGCAACAGGTCTGCCATGGGTCGACGGTGGCGTCAGCTGGTACCAGCAGGTTCATCGTCTGCTGGTGGTACACGCGAGGCATCTGGTCTGACCTGCGGAAACGGTCCTGTTGGTGCCTTCGGGCAGCGACTTGGCCCGGACATGGCCCGGAGTGTGGCCGTGTACCTGCACCCCAGGGCGCGGAAAGTGCTCTTTCGTCTAAACGGCCCGCTGCCCCAACTGAGGTTGCCTCCGCTTGAGCTGAGGTGAAGCGACAAGGGTGGCGGCAGTGCTGGGAAGACAACCCCGTCCCTGAGCCGTTGAATGCGATGGCACGGTCGGTGTGTGACATCCGGCGCGTGGCCCGTCCAGGCTTGTCCGAACGAGGGAATGCGGTGATCACGCGATGAAGGCGGTGCGGTTCCACGAGTACGGCGGGATTGATGTGCTGCGGGTGGAGGAGGTGGAGCGGCCGACGCCCGGCCCCGGACAGGTGCTGGTCGAGGTCCGCGCGGCTGGGATCCAGCCCGGCGAGGTGATGATCCGCGAGGGTGCGCGTCACGGACGCTGGCCGGCTACGTTCCCCTCCGGGCAGGGCAGTGATCTGGCCGGTGTCGTGGTGGAGGTCGGCCCGCAGGTGCGCGGCTTCGCGGTGGGCGATGAGGTACTGGGCTTCACCCACGATAGGGCGAGCCATGCGGAGTTCGTCGCCGTCGACGACGTGGACGTGGTTTCGCGTCCGCCGGGGCTGTCCTGGGATGTGGCGGGTTCGTTGTACGTGGCCGGCACAACTGCATACGCCTGCGTGTTCGCGGTGGATCCCGGGCCGGCGGACACAGTCGTGGTGTCCGGTGCGGCGGGCGGCGTCGGGTCTTTTGCCGTGCAGCTCGCGCGCCGGCGCGGAGCCACGGTGATCGGGCTGGCGAGCGAGGGGAACCATGCCTGGTTGAAGCAGCGCGGTGTCGTCCCGGTCGTGTACGGGGAGGGCGTGGCCGAACGGATCCGGGAGGCTTCCGGTGGGAACGTCGACGCGTTCATCGATACTTTCGGCGACGGTTATGTGGAGCTGGCAGTGGAGTTGGGTGTGCGGCCCGAGCGGATCAACACCATCCGCGATTGGCAGGCCGCGGCCAGGGTTGGGGCGCAAACCTACGGAGAAGGCGCGGCGGCATGCGCGGTAGTGCTCGGCGAGCTGGCCAGGCTTGCCACACGCGGTGAGCTGGAGGTGTCGATCGCCCGCACCTACCCGCTGGAGCGGGTGCGAGACGCGTTCCGTGAGCTGGAACGGGGACACACCCACGGCAAGATCGTGCTCCGCCCGTAGCTCGGGTCGGCCGAGGCGACTATCGGCCTGGTATCCCGGAACATCAACGCAGTGTCACCGCTGGCGGCCAGATGGCTCCCCGTCGAGAGGCCACCGGCGGCGAATCACAACTGGCCACAAACAGTCGTCCGTTGCTGATCTGTCCGGAGAGTCGCGCTCGCGCTCCCACGCTACGCGAGTGGCCGGCCGGCAGTCCTGGCTGTGCCCAGAGCCGCGTGGTGCAGTCGTCGCTGGATGTGGGGAGCAGATGTCCGTCGGGGTGGAACGCTGCGTGGGTGATGCCGTCTGCATGGCCGGTGAGCGGCTCGACGACCGACTGGCCGGTTAGGTAGAGCGGCGGCGCGTTGGAGATGCCCAAGGGGGAGCCTGGCTGCATCGGCGACTTCCGCGATGTGAATACGGTCTGTGCCCGTTGGCCGAGCCTGGCTGGAGCGTCGCAGGGTGCGCCCGGGATTCGCCGGGCGGGTCTCTACCGGCAAGCGGAGATTCCGGTGCCGACTCGAACGCGCGAAATCAGCGAAAACCCCAGGTCCCAGCTCTGCTCGGCACCATGGTTCTGGGTGGGGAAATGCGTGCGACCACCATGAGGACACCGCGGCCTCACCGCGCGCCGGCTCCTGATGATCCGTCCCGTTGTCGGCGAGAGCCGTTACTGGTGGGAAACAGAAGCCGGTTCGGCACGAAACATGTATCACTCAGCTTTGTCCGTATCTGCGAGGGCGTCGTCCTGCGCGCGTGACATCGGAAGGGCCGTGAGCGTGGCACCCCATTCATCGGCTCTCCTGCCCGGCACCGGGCGTCCGCGTGCGCGTCGCGCTTCAGTCCGCGTCCGTCAATCACCGTCCGGCAAGGCTCGCGCGCGGGTGGACCGGTCCACCCGGTGTCTGCCCCGTGCATGAGGTGCTGTGGGTGACGGGGCTGGTGGGCGGCGTGCTGTGCCTCGCCAGTCACCTGCCGTCTCCCGCGCGACAGTGGCTGCCGCAGGCCGTCGCGCCCGCAGTCATGTTGGCGATGGCTCCTGGAGCGGGAGGCCGGGCGCCATTGGTGGCCGGGACCGCCGCGCTCGTCGTCGCCTGTCTGTGGCAGCTGCGAGCGGGGTGTGCGTGCCGCAGGACTGTCGAGTCGGTGAACCTGGCCGCGATGGCGCTGCTGACGGCGGCTGCGGCGGTCGTAGAACAAAGCCACCACGGCGGGGACGGCTCCGTCGGCCTCGCGTCGGCCGAACTCGCGCTGTGGCAGGTGCTGTTCTGCGTCGCGAGCTGGAGCGTGGCCCGGGCGGGCGTGGCGCTCGTCCGGCAGGCGTGGCCACCCCGGATCGCCGCACATCCTCCGGGCAGACGCGCGCTTCTGCTCGGAGAGGTGGGCGGCGGGCTCATGGTCACCGCCATGGCCGTGATGCTCGGGCTGCCCTGACGGCGGCGTCGCGGTGGCGAGCCTGCTCCGAAGTCACGTGCGCTGCCCGGGAGTTGAGGGAAAGGGGCCGCGGTCGGGGAGGGCCGCAGTGCGGCGCCGAGGAATTCGACCCTGTTGCTTTGGATCTCGATGTGTAAGGATTGGATCCAAGTAACACTGAATCGGATGCATGAGGTAGCGATGCTGAGACGCGAGGACAACGAGCGCGCTACGCGCACCGGCCCGGGCACCCCCCTCGGACAGCTCATGCGCGCCTACTGGCAGCCCGTCGCCCTCGTCTCGGAGATGTCCGACGAACGACCGGTCAAGGCGATCCGGATCATGAGCGAGGACCTGGTCCTCTTCCGGCGGGACGACGCTCCGGCACCGGCGGCACCGGCGACACCGGCGACACCGGACGGCGACGGGACGCAACGCACTCAGGGCTCCCCCGGGACCGGCCCGTGGGGCCTCGTCGGCCGCTACTGCGCACACCGGGGCGTCGACCTCTCCTACGGACGCCGGGAGAACGGCGGACTGCGATGCCTCTACCACGGGTGGCTGTACGGCCCGGACGGCCGCTGCCTGGAGCAGCCCGCGGAACCGGAGCACAGCAACTTCGCCGCCAAGGTGCGTATCCCGAGCTACCCCTGCGTGGAGCGCAACGGCATCGTCTTCGCCTACCTCGGCACCGGCGACCCGCCGCCCTTCCCGGCGTACGACTGCTTCCGCGCTCCCGAGGAGTACACCTTCGCCTTCAAGGGCTGGTGGGAGTGCAACTGGCTGCAGGGCGTGGAAGGCGGGATCGACCCGAGCCACGTCTCCTTCCTGCACCGCTTCGTCGGCGAGGACCCGCGTGAGGTGTACGGGCAGCAGTTCAGTGAGGAGGTGGAGGGCACCGGGAAGAAGCTCTCGGAACTGGTCGGCGACAACTTCCGGCCGGACATCGAGGTGGAGCGCGCCGAGCACGGCCTGCGGGTCTTCGCGCTGCGCGAACTCACCGAGGACGTCAGGCACGTACGGATCACCAACCTGGTGTTCCCCAACGCCTTCGTGGTGCCCTTCGGCAACGGCAAGGTCTTCTGCCAGTGGCACGTCCCGATCGACGACGAGAACCACTACTGGTTCATGATCCTCTACGACTTCGAGGAGGTCACCGACAAGGACACATTGCTGGCGCAGCGCCTCGCGGAGGTCTCGCTCCCCGACTACCGGCCGCTGCGCAACCGCTCGAACGACTGGGGCTTCGATCCCAAGGAGCAGCGGGAACTCACGTACACCGGCATGGGGTTGGACATCAACGTCCATGACCAGTGGGCGGTGGAGAGTATGGGCCCTGTCCAGGACCGGACCGTCGAGCGGCTCGGTGTCTCCGACCGTGCCGTGACCGCCAACCGCAGACTGCTGCTGAAGGCGATCGCCTCCTTCGAGAGCGGCAATCCCGTTCCCGGGCTGCCGCTCGACGACGAGGCGGCCGAGGAGCTGACCGGGCCCCTGGCCATCGACACCATCACGCCCACGGACGGCTGGGAAGAGGCCTGGCGGCGACGGGAGTCGGAGCGGCGCGCGCGATCGCCGTGGGCCGGGCGGGAGGTGACCGGTGCGCAGCGCTGACGAGCGGCCCCGGGCGCAGGGCGGCGACGGACCCGGCGCCCGCCCGCTGACCGCCGCAGCGGCCGGCGGGTTCGTCGAGCGGCACGGTCTGTGGGACGAGCGGCAGCACGTGGCCGCCGGGCAGGTCCGCCGGGTGATCGACGAACTCGGCCTGGACAAGGTGCGGTTCTCCTTCGCCGACCAGCACGGGGTGCTGCGGGGCAAGACCCTGACCCGGGAGGCGGTGCCCGGCGCGCTGCGCTCGGGAGTCACCGCGCCGTCCTCCCTGTTGTTGAAGGACACCTCCGGCCGGACCGTCTTCCCCGTCTTCTCGGGCGGCGGCTTGGCCGACGGTCGCTTCGCCGGAGCCGGCGACGTCGTGCTGGTACCGGACATGACGACGTTCCGGGTACTGCCGTGGGCCGAGCGGACCGGCTGGATCCTGTGCGACCTCTACCACCCCGACGGCACCCCCGCGGCGTTCTGCTCGCGCGGTCTGCTGCGCGGGAGGCTGGCCGCGCTGGCGGATGCGGGGTACGACCTCACGGTCGGTGTGGAGCTGGAGTTCCACGTATACCGTCCCGCCGCGGAAGGGGCCGTACCGGTGGCCCCGGGTCGGCCAGGCGCACCCGGCCCGGCACCGGAGGTGGCGCCGCTGAGCAGCGGCTCGCAGCTGCTGCACGAGGAGGGCCTGGACCGGCTCGACGACCTGGTGGACCTGCTGTACCGCGGGCTCACCGGACTCGATCTGCCGTTGCGTTCCCTGGAGTTGGAGTTCGGGCCCAGCCAGCTGGAGCTGACCCTGGACGCGCGGGACGCGGCGCAGGCCGCGGACGACGCGCTGCTGGCTCGTGCGGCGGTGCGGCAGATCTGCCGCAGGAACGGCTACCACGCGACGTTCATGTCGCGGCCCGCCACGGTGGAGACCGCGTCGAGCGGCTGGCACCTGCACCAGTCACTGCGCCACCGGGCGACCGGTGAGGCGGCCTTCGACCCGGCGCCCGACCCGGCGCCCGATGCGGAGCCCAGCTCGGCGCCCGGCTCGGTGTCGGGCTCCGCGCCGAGGGAGCCGCTGTCCCCGGTGGGCCGGCACTACCTCGCCGGGCTGCTGGAACACGCGCCCGCCGCCACGGTCTTCACCACGCCGACCGTCAACGGCTACAAGCGGTACCTGCCGATGTCCCTGGCTCCCGACCGCGTGGTGTGGGGCATCGACAACAAGGGCGCCATGGTGCGCGTCGTCGGTGCCCGGGGTGAGGGAGGCGCCCGGCTGGAGAACAGATCCGGCGAGCCGGCGGCGAACCCGTATCTCTACATCGCCTCGCAGGTAGTGAGCGGGATGGACGGGATGGCCCGGCGGCTCGACCCCGGCCCGCCGACCACCGACCCGTACGACGCCGGAGCCCGCGGTCTGCCCGGCTCGCTCGACCAGGCGCTGAACGCGCTCGACGCCGACCCGGTCTTCGCCAAGGCGCTCGGCCAGGACGTCGTCTCCTGGTTCACCACGATCAAACGCGCGGAGTTCGCGCGCTATCTGGCGCACGTCTCGGACTGGGAGCAACGCGAGTACTTCGACCTCGTCTGACCGCACCCCGGCCCCCACGGCCGGCCCACACCTCACGGAAGACGCCATGACCACGTTCAAGGCCCAACCCGCGCCGCTGGAACCCTTCCTCGTCGACGGCCGGTGGATCGCCCCCGGCGACCGCCGGACGTTCCCCGTCGTCGATCCCGCCTCGGAAACCGTCCTGAGCCGCGTCGCACAGGCCACGCCCCAGGATGTCGACGACGCCGTGGCCGCCGCCGCCCGGGCGCACGAGGACGGCCGTTGGCGCGGTCTGCCGGTCGCTGAGCGGAGCCGCGTGCTCAACCGGATCGCAGAGCTGATCGAGGAGCACGCCGAGGAACTGGCGGTGCTGGAGACCCGCGACAACGGCAAACCCGTCGAACGCTCACGCGCCGACACCGCGATGAGCGCCAGGACCTTCCGTCACTTCGCGGGCGCCCCCGCCCGGCTGACCGGCATGGTCGTGCCCCTCGACCAGGGACACCACGTCTACACCGTGCCCGAGCCCGTCGGGGTCGCCGCGCTCATCCTGCCGTGGAACTTCCCCATCATGACCGGCTGCTTCAAGCTGGCCCCCGCACTCGCCGCGGGCTGCACCGTCGTGGTCAAGCCCGCCGAACAGACCCCGCTGACCATGCTCCGCGTCGCCGCCCTGTGCGAGGAGGCGGGCCTGCCGCCAGGAGTGCTCAACGTACTCACCGGTGACGGCGAGGTGGGTGCCGCGCTCACCGCGCACCCGGGTGTGGCCAAGGTGTCCTTCACCGGCTCCACCGAGGTCGGCCGGCTGGTGATGGGTGCCGCCGCCCCCACCGTCAAGCGCCTCACCCTCGAACTCGGCGGCAAGAGCCCCAACATCGTCTTCGCCGATGCCGACCTGGACGCCGCCGTCGTCACCGCCATGCGGGCCTCCTTCGGCCACTCCGGGCAGATGTGCACGGCAGGCAGCAGGCTGCTGGTCCAGCGCTCCGTCCTGGCGGAGATGGAGGAGCGCCTGGCCGACGCGGTGCGCAAGGTCCCCGTGGGCAACGGGCTGGACGGCGGGATCACCGTCGGCCCCCTGGTCTCGGAGGAACAGCGCACCCAGGTCCTGTCGTACGTCGAGGCCGGTGTCGCCGAGGGCGCGAAACTGGTGACCGGCGGCCAAGTACCGGACCGGCCGGGCTACTTCGTCGAACCGGCGCTGTTCACGGACGTCACCAACAGCATGCGGATCGCCCGCGAGGAGATCTTCGGCCCCGTGCTCGGAGTGATCCCCTTCGAGGACGACGACGAAGCCGTCGCCATCGGCAACGACACCTCCTACGGGCTCGCCGCCGGAGTCTGGACCAGGGACCTCTCCCGCGCCCACCGCATGGCCGCGCGGCTGCGCGCCGGAACGGTGTGGATCAACACTTACAACATCTTCGACCCGGCGCTGCCCTTCGGCGGACTCGGCGACTCGGGCCTGGGCCGGGACCTGGGCGACGACGCCCTGTACTCCTACTGCGAGCGCAAGGCGGTGGTCGTCGCACTATGAGTACAGACACCGCGGTTCCCGGCCCGCCGCCGACGCCCAGGAGTCCGACGCTCGACGTCGCGGCACTGCGCGCCGCCACACCCGGCATGCGCCACGCCCGCCACATGAACGCCGCCGGGGCGGCGCTGCCCAGCGCGGCGACACTGGCCGCCGTCACCAGCCACCTGCGCCTGGAGTCGCTGCTCGGAGGCTACGAGGCGGCCGAGGCGCTGGCCGACCGTACGGAGCGGGTGTATCAGTCGGCCGCCCGGCTGATCGGTGCCGCGCCGCAGGACATCGCCCTGGTGGACAGCGCCTCCACCGCCTGGCAGCGGGCGCTGGGAGCCCTGCGTCTCAAGGCGGGCGACCGGGTCCTGGCATCGTCCTCGACCTACGTCAGCTCCGCCCTGCACCTGCTGGAGATGCGGGACTCGCACGGCATCGTGCTGGAGGTACTGCCGGCCGACGCGAGCGGGCAGGTCGACCTCGGCGCACTCGAGACGGCCCTGCGCGAGCCGGCGGCGCTCGTGACCATCGCCCATGTCCCCACGTCCTCCGGGCTGGTGGAACCGGTGGCCGCCGTGGGCGCGCTGGCCGCCCGCGCCGGGGTGCCGCTTCTGCTGGACGCGACGCAGTCGCTCGGCCAACTCCCGGTCGACGTCCAGGAGATGCACTGCGGCATCGTCGTCGCCACCGGCCGCAAGTTCCTGCGCGGGCCACGCGGCACGGGCCTGCTGTACGTCGACCCGGAACTGCGGGCGAGAACCAGGCCCGCCGCCCCGGACGTACGCGGTGCCGAGTGGTCGTCGGCCTACCAGTACGAGGTGGTCCCGGGGGCCCGGCGCTACGAGACCTGGGAGTCCTCCCACGCCCTGCGACTGGGCCTGGGCACGGCCCTGGACGAGGCGCTCGACCTCGGTGTCGCGCTGATCCGCGACCATGTGACGGAGCTGGCCGAGCGGCTGCGGGCCGGACTGTCGGGCGTACCGGGGATCCGGCGGACCGATCCGCCGGCGGCGGCCTCGGGCATCGTGACCTTCCTGCGCGAGGACGAGGACCCGCGCCAGACCGTACGGGACCTGCGGGCCACCGGATTCAGACTGACGACCGTGCCCGCCTCGCACGGCCAGTGGGACCTGGGCAGGCGCGGTCTGGAAAGGGTCGCCCGAGCCTCGCTGCACGTCTACAACAGCGCGGACGACGTGGACGCGCTCGTCGCCGCACTGACCGCACGGGAACGGCGCCGCCGGGGAGCGCGGGTGGCGCCCTCGGAGACCGTGTCGCGTACGACCTCCGAAACCCCGTCGCGTACGGCATCCGTGTTCCCGTCGGGTGCGACTCAGGGATCTCCGACGCCTCCATCCACCGGCCCTGAGCCCGGACCCCCTACACCGATGTCTGCCGGTCCCGGGCCCGCGTCCCCGGCATCAACGTCCAGCGGCCCCGAGCCCGGATCCGCGTCGAGTACGACCACCGTTCCCGAGCCCGCTTCCGTCCGCCCTCGGCCCGCCCTCTCCTCCCGGCCGACCGGATCCGCCGGTGACCGGGCCGACGTGATCGTCGTCGGGGCCGGCATCCACGGCTCGTCCGCAGCCTGGCAGTTGGCGGCCCGCGGGGCGAGCGTGATCCACCTCGACCGGTTCCCCGCGGGCCACACCGAGGGCTCCTCGCACGGCAGAACGCGGATGATCCGGCGGGCCTATCCCGCCGAGATCTGGGACGGCCTCGTCGACACCGCCTACAACGCCTGGCAGGAACTCGAACTGGCCTCCGGGCAGCGGCTGGTGACGACCACCGGAGGCCTGTACGCCAGGGCGGCCGGTGCCCCCGGCACCCTGCGCGGCCCTGGCTGCGAGAACGTGGACCATGCCCGTGCCGCGGAACTCTTCCCCGGGCTGCGCCTGTGCGAGGGCTTCTCCGCGGTCCACGATCCGGCAGCCGGCGTCATCGACGCACAGGCCGCGCTCACCGCGCTCGCGGCGCTCGGTCGCGCGCACGGCGTGGACCGGAGGGACGGCTGTACCGTGCTCCGCTGGCGCCGCGACGGCGAGGGCGTACGCGTCGACACGGACCAAGGCGTCCTGCACGCGGGCCGGTTGGTCGTGTGCGCGGGCCCCTGGACCGGCGAGCTGCTGCCCGCCTTCGCCCGGCCGCTGAGCGTGGTGCGGATCGTGAACCTGCACCTCGGCTCCTCGCGGCGGCACCTGCTGGAGCCCCCGCTGCTGGGCGTGTTCTCCGTCGACGTACCGGATGTCGGCCTGCTGTACGGCATCCCGGCCTTCGGCGGAGCCGGCGTCAAGATCGGCCTGGACCACGGGCCGCTGGAGGACCCGTCGGCGCCTGCCGGGCCGGTCACCGAGCCCGAGCGGGACCGGCTCCTGGGTCTGGCCTCGCGGTTCCTTCCGGCGGCCGACGGGCCGGTGGAGGAGACGATCAGCTGCCGCTACACGATGGCGCCGAAGAACCGGTTCGCCGTCGGCCGACTGCCGGGCGAGGACCGGGTGTTGATGGCCGCGGCCTGTTCGGGCCACGGCTTCAAGTTCGGGCCCGCGCTGGGCGCCGCGCTCGCGGATCTGGCGGAGGGCAAGGAGCGGCCGGACCTGGACTTCCTGTCCCCGGCCGCGATGGGCATCACCGACCGGCCCGGACCGGGAGCCGGAGCATGACCCCCGGAGCCCGCGCCTGCACCCGCACCGACAGCCGGTCAGCCGCGGAAGACGGTGGCCGACCGCTGTTCGTACCAGCGGGCCAACTGCTCGCCCGCGCTGATCACATGGGCCTTCATCTCACTGCGGGCCCGCTCCGCGTCCTCCGCGGCGAGAGCCTCGACGATCCGCTCGTGTTCGCGGATGTTGTCCTCGCGGTGGCGGGGGTTGTCCTGGAGGACGAGGGCGGAGACGTTGCGCGGGAACGCCTCGTTGACGTCCTTGATGGCGCGGGCGAGCCGCCTGTTGCCGGCGACGGTGTGGATCAGGGTGTGGAAGCAGTCGTTGGCGGAGGTGGAGGGCGAGGCGTTCGGAGAGGTGTTCGGAGTGGCGGGCGAGGAGCCCGCGCCGGGCGCCGCACCGCCGCCGGCGTCGCGTACCCCGCTGCTGACCGCGCGTACCGTCTCGTTGGCCTCGCGCAGCTCCCGCAGTACGTCGGGGGTGACCGCGTGGACCGCCCGGACGCAGGCGAGCCCTTCGAGTTCGGCGCGGATCTCGTAGGCCTCGCGGACCTCCCAGGGGGCGGGGACGCGGACCACGGCGCCGCGGTTGGGCAGTACCTCGATGAGGCCGCCCGCCTGGAGCTGTCGCAGCGCCTCCCGGACGGGGGTGCGGCTCACGCCGAGCAGCTCCGCGAGCTCGACCTGGCGCAGTTGCGCCCCGATGGGGATCTCGCCGGAGAGGATCCGCGCGCGGATCGCGGCCGCCGTGTCGTCGACGAGCGCCTTGCCCTTTCCTGCGGGCGAGTCCGCGTCGGGGAGCGGGGCGGTGTCCATGAGGTCTCCGTCTGGTCGGCAAAGGCGAAGGCAGGGGCAGAGGCAAAAGCAGAGGCGATGGCCGGCGGTGGCCGGGGCGGGGGAGGGCCGGGACCGAAGTCCTGACAGACCCCGAACAGCTTTATGTATCCATTCTAACGGTCGCAGGATCCAAGGCCCGCGGCCCGTGCACATGAGCGGAGCGCACATCATGCACAACCCGCCCGGAAGCGTCAGCACCCGTGTCCACGCCCGGCGTGAGCGCACCCATCCTCTCGACCCGCTGTCCCCCGCGGAGATCGACGCGGCCGTCGCCGTGGCGCGGGCCGACGGCCGGCTGGGGGAGCGCACCAGGTTCTGGGGCGCGGTACTGGACGAACACTTCGCCCGTGAGGTGATGGCCGGCCGGCAGGCGGCGGGGGAGGTGCGGGTGGGCCTGGTGGCGATGGACCACGACCTGCCCGGCGCCTGGGAGATCGACGTGCAACTCGGTGCCGAGCCGCGCTGCCTGGAGTGGCGGCCGGTGGACATACGGCGGCCGGGCATCACCTCGGCGGAGGCACGCGCGGCGGCCCAGGCATGCCGGGCGAACCCGCTGTTCCGCGAGGCACTGGCCCGGCGAGGCATCCACGACGTGTCGCTGACGGTCATCGACGCCGAGTCCATCGGCGGCTTCGTACCGGAGAAGTACAAGGACCGCAGGATCACCTGGGGTTCGGTCTGGCACCGGGTCCAGGAGGACGACAACGCCTATGTGCGCCCCGTGCAGGGCGTCATCCCCCTCATCGACATGGCGACGATGGAGGTGCTGGAGGTCGAGGACCACGGTGTCGTCCCGGTCTCCGAGGAGCCGGGACCGCTGTCGGCCGGAGGGTTCGGCCCGGACCGTGAAGGGCTCAAGCCGCTGGAGGTGGTGCAGCCCGAGGGGCCCAGCTTTACCGTCGACGGACACCAAGTCAGCTGGCAGGGCTGGGAGTTCCGGGTCGGCTTCACCCACCGCGAGGGCCTGGTCCTGTACGACCTCGGCTTCCTGGGACGCTCGGTGCTCAAGCGCGCCGCCTGCAACGAGATGTACGTCCCCTACCTCGACCCGAGCTCCACACAGTTCCGCAAGAACTTCTTCGACTGGGGCGAGTACGGCGCGGGCCCGCTGACCAACTCGCTCGCGCTCGGCTGCGACTGCCTGGGCGTCATCCACTACTTCGACGCGGCCTACCTCGCGGGCGACGGCGCCGCCCAGGAGATCGACCAGGCGATCTGCATGCACGAGGAGGACGACGGCATCCTCTGGAAGCACAACGACCTGCGCCGCGGGGTGAGCGAGGTGCGCCGCTCCCGGCGGCTGATCATCTCCAGCTTCCAGACGGTCGCCAACTACGACTACGGCTTCTACTGGTCGCTCTACCAGGACGGCAGGATCGAGCTGGAGATCAAGCTCACCGGCATGCTGTCCGCCTCCGGTATCGAGGAGGGGGAGGAGGTGCGGCACGGCCGGGTGGTCTCGCGCAACGTCCAGACACCCACGCACCAGCACTACTTCGGCCTGCGTCTGGACGCCGCGGTCGACGGCCCGTTCAACCGCCTGGTGGAGGAGAACGCCCAGGCGGAGGACGACCCGCGCCACGATCCGTACGGCAACGCGGTCCGTATGGTGCGTACGCCCCTGCTGTCGGAGTCGCAGGCCGCCCGCCGGACGAACCCGGCGACGTCCCGGCACTGGCGGGTGGAGAGCGCGCAGAAGCAGAACCGCTACGGGGACCCGACCGCGTACCGGCTGCTGCTGCCCAACACCACCCGGCCCTTCGCGCGGCCCGATTCGGTGATGGCCCGCCGGGCGCCCTTCGTCCACCAGCATCTGTGGGCGACGGTCTCCGACCCGGCGGAGAGTTACGTAGGAGGGCAGTACCCGAACCAGGCGGAGCCCGGCGAGGACGGCGTGCAGGTCTGGCAGCGCAAGGACCGCTCGCTGGACGGGGCCGAGCTGGTGCTGTGGCCGGTCGTGGGCAGCCACCACTTCCCCCGGCCCGAGCAGTGGCCGGTCATGCCGGTCGACCGGGTGCGACTGGTCTTCGAGCCCGACGGCTTCTTCGACCGCAACCCGGCCATGGACATCCCCGACCCGTCGGCCGGCACGGATCACTGCTGCGGAACCTGACGAACCGTCATATACCTCGCCTGTCAAGAGATCTCTGCAGATAGCACACAAGATCCCGGTTTCATGCGCTCGTAACACCCGGGACACGGCTCGGACTTGTGAGCCGGACACGATGATTTTGGATCCAATCAAGATGAGATTAGATCCATTCCTTCAGAGGAACGGTGCCCCAAGGAGGCCCTCATGCCGGATCAGTCGCAGGGAACACCCGCACTCCACCCGGCCGAACCGCAGGTTTCCCGCCGGACCGTGCTGCGCGGCGCCAGTGTCCTCGGCGTCGGAGCGGGCTTCGGACTGACCCCGCTGCTCGCCGCCTGCGGTGTGGCCGACGACGGGTCCGAGAAGTCCGGCGGCGGATCCGGCAAGGGCGGCACCCTCACCCTCGCGATCGACTCCACGAGTGCGGTCAACGACCCCGCCTTCTACACGACGCTGGGCGACTGGATGGCGGTGGACTGTATCTGCCGCGGCCTGACCTTCATCTCCTTCGAGTCCAACGAACCCACGCCGGACCTCGCCAAGAGCTGGAAGATCTCCGACGACCAGCTCACGTACACCTTCACCCTCCGCGACGGCGTGAAGTTCCACGACGGTACGACGCTGTCCTCCGCCGATGTCCTGGCCACCCTGAACCGGCAGTTCGACCCGGAGAACAAGACCCTGCCGAAGGGAGCGTCCAGACCGCTCGCCTCCCTCGGCAACAACGTCGCCTCGCTGACCGCCGAGGACGACCTCACGGTCAAACTGGTGCTCAAGGCGCCCGACCGGACCGTCCTGGCCCAGCTCTCCGACATCGGCGGTCGCGTCATCTCCAAGGCGGCCCTCGACAAGTACGGGTCCGGGATAGGCAAGCACCTCGTCGGCACCGGCCCGTTCAAGTTCGCCTCCGCCACCTCCGGGCAGTCCATCACCCTTGAGGCCTTCGACGACTTCCGGCTCGGCCGGCCGCCGATCGACCGCCTGGTCCTGCGTCAGGTGCAGGACCCCTCGGCGATCGTCAGCTCGCTGCTCAGCGGGGACGTGTCCGCCACCCAGTTCACCCCCTACTCGGCCGTCGAACAGCTGAAGTCCGACCCCTCGGTCACCGTCCACGACACCAAGGAGGGCTTCGACGCCATCCTGATGATCGACGCCCGGCGCGTTCCCGAACTGAAGGTGCGCAAGGCCATCAACCTGGCCATCGACCGCAAGGCGATCGTCCAGCAGGCCTTCTTCGGGGTCGGCAGCGAGCCCGACGGCTACGCGATCCCGCCCGCCCAGAACGGCTACGACACCGGCCTCGCCGACCTGAGCACGAAGAACCTCGCACAGGCGAAGAAGCTCCTGAAGGAGGCCGGAGCGGTGGGCCGCGAGCTGGGGCTGATGGCGGCCAGCGACTCCTGGCACCCCAAGGCCGCGCAGATCGTCAAGCAGAACCTGGAGGACGCCGGCTTCAAGGTGAAGACCACCTCCGTCGACCCCGCCTCTTACTTCAGCCGGCTCAGCGACGGCAAGGACGACTACCACGACCTGATGATCTGGGAACGCAACTCCTACGTCCCCGACCCCAACAACATGGTCGGCTCCATGGCCAACCCCGCCGGTCTCTACGGCAGCACCATCACGGGCCTGGACACACTGGACGGCGTCGACACCATGGCCGAGGACCTGCTGGAGGCCAAGAACCTGCCGGTCGGCAAGAAGCGCACCGCCGCCTACTCCAAGATCCAGCGGCGCTGGGCGGAGGAGTACATGGTGATCGCCATGCTGGCCTGCTCCACCAACCTGGTGGTCAGCGGAGCCGATGTGAAGGGCATCAACACCGCCGCACTCGGCAACCACCGCTGTTTCATGGAGAAAGCCAGTGTCTGACCGGACGGGTTCCGCCTCCGGTACGACTGAGGCGCTTGCGACGGCTCCCGCTTCCGGCGGTGCGATCCGAAGTGCCCACCGGGGGAAGGACCGTGGCGGCCGGGGCCGGGGCCGGGGCCGTGGCGCGGTGGCGAAACTGCGGCAACTCGGCATCGGCACGTCCTGGCCCGCGAAGGTGTCCTGGGTGTTCCTGATCGCGATCGTCCTGGTCGCGCTGGTCGGGCCCCTGCTGATCTCGGCCGACCCGGTCCGGCAGACCTCCTCGGCGATGCTGCCCTTCGGCTCGCCCGGCCATCTCCTCGGCACCGACGACCTGGGCCGGGACGAACTGGCCCGGCTGGTGCACGGGGCACGACCGCTCCTGTTCGTGGCGTTCGCCTCGACCGCCCTGGCCGCCGTGATCGGCACCGGCGTCGGCCTGCTCGCCGGCTACGCGGGCGGGGTCGTGGAACAGGTGCTGATGCGCGTCGTAGACCTGGCCCTGGCCTTCCCGTCCATCCTTCTGGTGATCCTGCTGGTCGCCGCGGCCGGACCGGGCACCACCAGCCTCGTCGTCGGGGTCGGTGTGTCCCTCGCCCCCGGTCTGGCGCGGCTGGCCCGGGCGCTCGCGGCCAGGGAGACGGCCCGGGACTACATCGTCGCCGCACGCCTGGGAGGCACCCGCACACCGCGCGTCCTGGTGCAGGAGATCCTGCCCAACATCGCCGGGCCGATGGTGGCCCAGGTCGTCATGACCCTCTCGGTCGCGGCCGGCTTCGCCGCCGGCCTGTCCTACCTCGGCCTCGGTATCCAGCCGCCGACCCCCGACTGGGGCTACATGGTCCAGGCCGGACAGGAGTTCCTCTACTCGGCGCCCCGCCTGGTGGTGCTGCCTGCGACCCTGACCCTGCTGTTCGTCGTGGCCTGCAACTTCGTGGGCGACGACCTCCGGGACGCGCTCGACCCGAAGGGCACCGTATGAGCGCCCTCCCGTTGCCGCGTATACGGCGCCCGCGCCCCCGGTCGGAACGGGTCGACGCCCTGTGGGCCATGTTCCGCAGGCTCCTCGGCATCCCGGTCGTCCTGTTCGCGCTGGCGACCCTGGTGTTCATCGCGATGCGCCTGCTGCCCGGCTCGCCCACCGCCTCCCTGGCGGGCGGCGGAACGAACCTCACGGCCGCCGAGATAGCGCAGAACGAGGCCCGGGCCAGCGAGGCGCTCGGCCTCGACCAGCCGCTGCTCACCCAGTACGGCACCTACCTCGACAACCTGGTGCATCTGCGCTTCGGCGAATCGTTCTTCGGGTCCAACAGTGTCCTGAGCCTGCTGGGCGACGCCCTTCCCGGCACCATCGAACTGACCCTGGCGGCGATGACTGTGGCCGTCCTCCTGGGCGTGGTCACCGGGGTGATCGCCGCGCTGCGCAAGGGCACCTGGATCGACACCACGACCCGGACCGTGGCGACCGTCAGCTTCTCCCTGCCCTGGTTCGCGCTCGGAGTGATCGCCATCGTCGTCTTCGGCGTCTGGCTGCGCTGGCTGCCCGTGCTGGGACGGCTGCCGAGCTCGCTCGACTACCACCCCACGACCAACTTCGTCCTCCTCGACGCGATCCTGCAGAACCGCCTCGAACTGGTCGGCCCCTGGATCCAGCACCTGATCCTGCCCGCCACCACCCTGGCGCTGTCCATGGCCGGTTACATCACCCGTATCGTGCGCGCCTCCGTTCTGGACGTCCTCGGCGACGACTTCGTCAGGACCGCCCGGATGAAGGGGCTCACGGAGTCCGCGGTGATCCGCCGCCATGTCCTGCGCAACTCCTGGCTGCCGATCGTGACGGTCCTCGGCCTGCAGTTCGGGTCCCTGCTGGGCGGCTCCGTGATCACCGAGACCGTCTTCTCCTACGGCGGCGTCGGCCGGCTGCTGGTGCAGGGCGTCCTCCAGCGCGACTACCCCGTCGTGCAAGGAGCCGCGCTCGCCATCGCCCTGCTGTTCGTCCTCGTCAACTACGCCGTGGACATGCTCTACATGATCCTCGATCCACGCATACGGAAAGGCTGAGCCGCATGGACATCGTGCTGGTCCACGGAGCGGGCGGACGGCCCACCACATGGTCGGAGGTCCAGCCCCTGCTCGCCGCCCGGGGACACCGGACGGTCGCCGTCACCAACCCCCTGACCTCTCTCGAGGAGGACGTGGCCCACACCGGCGCCGTCGTCGAGGAGTTCATTCAGGAGACGGACGGACCGCTGCTCCTCGTCGGGCACTCCTACGGGGGCGCGGTCATCACCAACGTCGGCCGGCACCCCGCCGTCCGCGGCCTGGTCTACATCGCGGCCTTCGGCCCCGACGAGGGCGAGACCGTCAACGGCATCGTCGAACGCTACGAGCCCGCGGAGATCTCCGCGTACATGCGGCGCGGCCCGAACGGGGAGTGGAAGTCGGAGGCGAGCGAGGAGTTCTGGGCCGAGATCGGCCCCGACCTGTCGCCCGCGCAGCGGGCCGTCGTCGAGGCCGAGGGACGCAAGGCGGAGAACCTAATCTTCACCCAGCCGACCGGAAAGCCGGCCTGGGGCACCCTGCCCTCCTGGTATCTGGTCGCCGACGACGACCGCACCCTGCGCCCGGACGCGCAGCGCGACATGGCCGCCCGTATGGGGGCCGTCACCGAGCACGTCCCCGGCAGCCACTACACGACGCTCGTGCACCCGCAGCGGGTGGCCGACCTGATCCACACCGCCGCCACGGCAGTGAGCGGCACGTCGTGAGCGGGCCCGCAGTCGCCGTAAAGGGGCAGGCGAGCCCGCCCGTGGTCCTGGACGTCCGTGGGCTGCGGGTCGGGTTCGACGTCCCCTCGGGCCGGCTCCCGGCCGTCGCCGGCGTGGACCTGACCCTGCGCCAGGGCGAGATCCTCGCCCTGGTCGGCGAGTCCGGCTCGGGCAAGTCCGCGCTGTCCATGAGCCTGGTCGGCCTCAACCGGGGCCCGCGCACGCACATCAGCGGCGAGGTGGCCTTCGGCGGCCGCAACCTCGCCGAGGCGTCAGAGCGCGAACTGCGTTCGGTACGGGGCAAGGACATCGCCGTCGTCTTCCAGGACGCCCTGGCCGCACTCAACCCGCTGCACCGGGTCGGCGCCCAGGTCACCGAGATGATGCGCGCCCACAACCGGATGCCGTACGCGACGGCCATGGACCGGGCGGTGGACCTGCTCGGCGAGGTCGGAATAGCCAACCCCCGTGCCAACGCCCGCGCCCTGCCCCACCAGTTGTCGGGCGGTATGCGCCAGCGCGTGATGATCGCCATGGGCCTGGCCAACGACCCCGCCGTCCTGATCGCCGACGAACCCACCACGGCACTGGACGTGACCATCCAGGCCCAGGTCCTCTCCGTGCTCCAGCAGACCGCCGCCGACCACGGCACCGCCGTTCTCCTGATCACCCACGACCTGGGAGTCGTCGCCGAGGTCGCCGACCGCGTCGCCGTGATGTACACCGGCCGGATCGTCGAGCAGGGCTCGCGCGACGAGGTGCTGTTCAACCCCCAACACCCTTACACCATCGGCCTGTTGGGCTCGGTTCCGCCGATCGACGGACCGGTCGCCGACCGGCTGCCCGCCATCCCCGGCAGCCCGCTGACCGGTGTGGACCGCCCCAGCGGCTGCGCGTTCGCCGCACGCTGCGCCTTCGCGCACGACGCGTGCGCACAGCAGCCCGAACTGCGCCACCGCCACGGCGAACCCGGCCACCTCGACGCCTGCGTCCTGACCGGATCCGTACGCCAGGCGGCGCGCGATGCCGGCCCGGACGCGGACCCGGACCCGCTGCCGGACCGGGACCCGGCCCCGCAGCCGGTGCGGACGGAACGGGACTTGGCACGCAACGAGAAGGGGCGCTCATGACCTCGCCACCGGCCGCATCCGCATCGGCATCCGCCACCGCGGCCTCCGGCCCGACATCCCCGACGCCTCCGGCGCCGCCCGGGACGCCGCTCATCCGGGCCGAGAAGCTGCGCGTCGAGTACCGCGGACGCTCGGGCGGCGGCAGGGTCCGCGCGCTGCGCGATGTCGACCTGGAGATCCTCGAAGGCGAGACGCTGGGCCTGGTCGGTGAGTCGGGATGCGGAAAGTCGACCCTGGGCCGGGCCCTGCTGAGGGTGATCGAGCCGACGTCCGGCACCATCGACTTCCTGGGCCTGAACATCACCCGGCTCAGGGGCACCCGGCTGCGGCGCACCCGCGCCGACCTGCAGATGGTGTTCCAGGACCCGTTCGGTTCGCTCAACCCCCGGCGCAGGATCGCCGACATCGTCGCCGAACCGCTCCGGCGGGCGCGCGGTGCGAGCCGGGCCGAAGCCGGGCCGGTCGTGGCGGAGTTGCTGGACCGGGTTGGCCTCGGCGCCGAGGCGGGCGGGCGCAAGCCGCACGAGTTCTCCGGAGGCCAGCGCCAGCGCATCGGCATCGCCCGGGCACTGGCCTCCTCGCCCAAGTTCGTCGTGGCGGACGAGGCGGTCTCCGCCCTGGACGTCTCCATCCAGGCGCAGATACTGAACCTGCTCTCCGACATGGTCCGCGAGCGCGGCCTGACCATGCTGTTCATCTCCCACGACCTGGGCGTCGTACGGCACATCGCCGACCGCGTGGCCGTCATGTACCTGGGCCAGATCATCGAGGTCGCGTCCCGGGACGACTTCTTCTCCGGCCCCGCCCACCCCTACTCCGAAGCGCTGCTGTCCTCGGTTCCGTCCCTGCGCCCCGGCGGGCGGCGCGAACGACGGGTCCTGGAGGGCGAACTGCCCGATCCCGCGAACCCGCCGGAGGGCTGTCTGTTCCGGACCCGCTGCCCCTTCGCCGAGGACCAGTGCCGTACCCGCATGCCGGAACTGCGGACCATCGCACCCGGCCGCACGGTGCGCTGCCACCTGCCCCTGGTGCCCGGCTCCACCGAGAAAGGCTGATCCCGCGTGATCATCGACGCGTACAACACCACCCAGGACGTCCGGGGACGCTCGGACTACCTCACCGGCGTCCGCAAGGGTCAGGCGCCGCCGCCGTACACCCCGTTCGAGCCCCGGCGCATCCTGGACCGGATGGACGCCGCCGGCGTCGACATGGCCATGGTCTGCTCGCTGGCCCAGCGCATCGAGAACGACTTCATCAGCTCCCTGGTCGCCTCCCACCCCGACCGCTTCTTCGGGTTCGGGCAGGTCCTCCCGCAGGCCGACGACGCCATTGAGGAGATCGACCGCATGGCCGACGCCGGCCTGGTGGGCCTCAAGCTCCACCCGAGCCTGCACGGCTACCACGTCGCCGACCACGGCCTGCTGGACCCGCTGTTCGAAGCATGCGCGCGGCGCGGGCTGATGGTCCTGGTCAACGCCCTGGACGACTCCTTCTGCGCCCCGCTGGCCATCGAGGAGATCGCCCGTGACCATCCCCAAGTCCCCACGGTCATCGCCCACATGGGCGCTGTATGGAACGTTCCCGAAGCGATCATCGTCGCCGAGCGGCAGCCCCACGTGTACCTGGAGACCTCGGCGACGCTGATGAGCGACGTGAAGCGGGCCTACGCCCGGCTGGGGCCGGAGAAGATCCTCATGGGCAGCGAGTGGCCCGGCTCCGACTTCGACCTGGAGCGCATGAAGATCGCGAAGGCGATACCGGACGAGAAGGACCGTGCGCTCGTCGAGGGCGGCAACATGGCCCGTCTGCTCGGGATCCCCGAATGAGCGCCGCGCTCCCCGGCACGGCGTCCACCGGGATCGCGCGCGTCGCCGTGCCCGCGTCCATGAGCGACGAGGACGCCGAACTGCTCACCCTGGCACAGGAGTTGCTGGCCCGCGTCTGGCGCGACGGCCGGCACGAGGTCGCGTCCGCGGTCCGTACCGCCGACGGCGCGGTGCACACCGGGGTCCACCTCGAAGGCTCCTGCCGGCGCAGCTCCATCTGCGCCGAGGGCGTCGCCCTGGGAGCGGCCCGCGGGGCGTACCCCGGCGAACGGCCGCTGGAGGTCACCTCGGTCGTCTCCGTCCAGATCAAGCCCGCCGGACGGTTCCGGGTGATCGCGCCGTGCGGCGTGTGCCGGGAACTGATCAGCGACTACAGCCCGGACGCGACGGTCTGGATCACCACGGTCGAGGAGAACGAGGTCGTCCCGGTCAGGGCCCTCGACCTGCTGCCGGACAAGAGCCGGCGCGCATGGTGAACCCCGGCCGCGAACCCGGCAGCCCGGACGAAGCAAGCACCGTGACCTCAGCGGAGAAGGAAGCATCATGACACCAGCCGTCCCCGAGCTCCCCGGACAGCCGCCCGTCGTCCCCACCGGCCTGGACGTTCCCACACTCGCCGCCGAACTGGGCGGCTCCGGGGCCCCGGTGCGGTGGGAGGAACTGACCTGGCAGCAGGCGGAGACCACCGCGACCGCACAGAACGCCGTGATCATCCCCGTCGGCGCCACCGAACAGCACGGCCCCCACCTGCCGTTGGCCGTCGACACCCTCATCTGTGAGGCCGTCGCCCTCGGTGTCTCCGCCCTCACCGGCGTACCGGTGGTGCCACCGCTCAGCTTCGGCGTCTCCGCCTCCCACGGCGACTTCGGCGGCACGGTGGCGCTGCGCCCGGAAACGCTGATCGCCGTGGTGGAGGACGTCATCGACTCCCTGTACGCCTCCGGAGTACGGCAGTTCATCCTGCTCAACGGGCACATCTGGAACAACGGCGCGCTCGACGTGTCCGCGGAGAAGCTCCGGGTGCGCCACCGCGACGCCCGCGTACGGGCCCTGGGCTACGTGACGATGTACCCCGGCCCCGAGGTCGACGGGCATGTCCAGTACGGCCGGGCACTGATGCACGCCAACTTCTTCGAGACCTCGGTCATGCTCCACCTCCACCCCGAGCTCGTACGGATGGACAAGGCCACCTCGCACGTCGACGTGGACTCCTTCTGGGACTACCGGATGGACCAGGTCAGCGAGACCGGCGTCTGGGGCCGTGACGTCGCCGACGCCGACGCCAAGCACGGCGAGAAGGAGTTCGACCGCTGCCTGCTCACGACCGCCCGAGCCGTGTCGGCCGCCGTACGCGAACCCTGGCCCGACCCGACCCACCGTCCTGGAGCGACCGCGTGAAGATCTACGACATCACCCTGCCCATCCACCCCGAGATGCTGCACTGGGGACGCAAGCCCGAGGTGGAGATCGTCGAGTCCCTCTCCAACGGCGACGCCTCCAACGTCACGCGCTGGCGGCTCGGCGCCCACACCGGCACGCACGTCGACGCGCCCGCCCACTTCCGCGACGGCGCCACCCCCATCGACGAGGTGTCCCTGTACTCGCTGGTCGGGCCCGCCCTCGTCATCGACCTCACCCACGTCGAGGGCGACGTGGAACCGCACCACCTGGAAGAAGGCGGGGCGGCCGGACACACCCGCGTCCTGCTCAAGACCTCCAACTCCGCGGGCGCCCTCAAGGAGACCGAGCGCGCCCCGCAGTGGGTGGGCCTCTCCCCGAAGGCGGCCGACTGGCTGATCGAGCACGAGGTCGAACTCATCGGCATCGACTACCTCACCATCGAGAGCCACCACCGCACCGACACCTGGGACGTCCACCACTCCCTGCTGGGCGCCGGCGTGCTCATCCTGGAGAACGCGGACCTCGACCAGGTGCCCGCCGGGACCTACGACCTGACCTGCCTGCCCGCCAAACTGGTCGGCGCCGACGGCTCCTTCGCCCGCGCCATCCTCACCACCCGGGACTGACCGTGGCCACGATCGCCATCGCCGCACCCCATCCCGCGGCCATCGAGGCGGCGCGCCAAGTGACGGCCGTCGGCGGCGGCCTGACCGACGCCGCACTCGCCGCCGCTGCCGCCCTCACGGTTGCCTACCCGCACCAGTGCTCCATCGGCGGCGACCTCGTCGCCCTGGTCCGTGACGGTGAGCACGGCACGGTCCGTGCGGTGCTCTCGGCAGGAGCCGCGGCGGCGGCCACCGATCCCGCATCTCTGCGGGCGGCGGGGGAGAGGATGCCGGCCGGCGGCCCGCACACGGTGACGGTTCCGGGAGTGGTCGCCGGGTGGGCCGAACTCGCCCGTCTCGGGGCGCGATTGCCGCTCGCCCGCAGCCTCGCCCCGGCCATCGCCCTGGCCGCTGACGGTGTCCCGGTGAGCGAGGGCCTGGCCAGGGCGATCCACAACCGCCTCGACGTCGTACGGGCCGACCCGGGACTGTCGGCGCTGCTGCTGGACAAGGCAGGAGAACCCCTGGCCGTCGGAGCCACCCTCCTCCAGCCGGCACTCGCCGCGACCCTGGAGGAACTCTCCGAAGACTGGCGCCACTTCTACACCGGGCCGACCGCCTGCCGCCTTGTCGCGGGCCTGCGGGAACGCGGCAGCCTGCTCGACGCTGCGGACTTCGCCGGTCACCGAGCCGAGAACACCGACCCGTTGAGCACGACGACCGGCAACGGCGTCACCTGGTGGGCGGCCCCGCCGCCCAGTCAGGGAGCGTCCCTGCTGGCCGTACTCGGACGCGGCGGCGACCGCCTGGCTGCCGCCCGGCAGGCGGAGCTGAGCCGGGACGCGCTCCTCGGCGACCCCCGGTCGGGCGTCGTGGACCTCGACGGCCTGCTGCTGCGCGCGGAGCGGGACATCGCCGCACTGCCCTCCGGCCCCAGACCCGCCGGGGACACGGTGGCCATCACCGCCGTGGACGACGAGGGCAACGCGATAGCCCTGATCCAGAGCGTGTTCCAGAGCTTCGGATCAGGTATCGCGGAGCCGGCCACCGGAGTAGTGCTCCACAACCGTGGCTCGGCGTTCAGCCTGGACCCGGCGCACCCCGGGGCGCTGCGGCCCGGGGCGCGGCCCCCGCACACCCTGTGCCCGGCACTCGCCACCGCTCCGGGGCATGTCGTGGCGCTCGGCTGTCAGGGAGGCAGGGCCCAGGCGTGGATCCTGTCGCAGGTCGCCGAGGAACTTCTCGACGCCCCGGACCCGAAAGCCCTGCTCGCCCGCCCACGCTGGGTCATCGGCTCCCGCGACCTGAACCGCCCGCACCCCACCCTCCTCCTCGAACCCGGAACCCCCGACACGGACCACCTGACCACCGTCGCGAACCGTCTGGGCCTGGAGGTCGCCCGGACGGCAGGACCGCACGACGAGGCCGGCCACGTACAGACGGCACGCCTGCGTGCGGGCAGGACCGACGCGGCGAGCGACCCGAGGGCGGACGGGACCACGGCGATCCTGGTGGACCCGGTACGCCGATGAGCTTGTCGTTCGCGCTGCCGCACGGCGTCGCTGTGTCCGTCAACTGCTGTGAGTAGCTGGTGCGTTCGGCCCGGTGACCCCAGAATTGGACGGATGGATGCAGGGGTGGCGGCAATCCTGGGCTCGTCGGTCGGCGTCGCGGGGACAACTGTCGCGGCGGTCGTGGCAGCTTGGTCGACTCGCTGGCAGGTGAGGTCACAGGCCTACTTGGAGCACCATCGATGGCGCCGAGAAGTTCGCCAGGCCGCGTACAGCGCGTTGATCACCGAGGCTGTGGCGGCCGAGGAGGGCCTGCGGAGGGCTTGGACCGCGCTGATCGCGGCTGGTCCCGTGGACCTCGATGAGGCGATGGAGCGCATGAGGGCTGCCGAGAACCTGGTGGGCGCCGCTCGCCGTGCCGCCTCCACTGTGGCGGTGGAGGGGTCCACGGCGGTCGTCGAGTCCGCGGACGCCCTGATGACGGCGCTCGGCGTCGCCCTGGCCGATCTCTTCTCCTGGCACGCCGACAGCGTGCGCGGAGCTGGGACCGAAACATGGAGACCAGACACGCCGCGCATGTACTCGAAGCCAGAGCGCGGTTGAAGGATTTCACCGACTCCGCGCGAGCGGCCCTGGACGATGAGCCCTATCGTTCGGCACGCTGACATGCTGTTACGGATTCTCGTCGCGCACTGCCTGTTTCAGGGCTGGAATTATCGGGCGGATCGTGGTCCAGGAACCGCTCTCGTCCCTGAAAGTAAGTCCCTTGTCCTCCTCCATCGGTCGGGCGCCGTATGCCTCGTACACCGTCTCGCCATCCAAGGAGACGGCGAAGTCGAGGTCCTCCACGCCACCGAATTCGTAGCGGGCCGTTTCGTAGTTGAATACTCGGGCCCGGCCGACGGTCAGCCGGGCGAGAAGGAAGGCCCGGACGGGGGGCCGGGTCCGCGCTTCGGCCGCGACGAATTCACAGCGGAAGGCCATCAGGGAATCCGGATCCAGCCACTCCTTTTGATAGGTGGCCGAGGAAAAGAACGTCAGATGCCGTCTCGTTGCGCGGAGCTCGACCGAGACCTGCACGTGGCGTCCTTCCGGGCTGTGGAAGCTTTTCAGGCCTGGAACCAGAAACGATTTGGTCAGGTCCAGTTGCCGGCGATCAGCGCCAGGCCCACCAGCAGCAGGATCAGGGCGGTCAGCACTGTGGGAACCACTGCTGCCCGCCACCGTGCTTTTGGGGTCCGGACGACTACCTCCGGAGTCGGCTTCGGAAGGGCCTCGGCAGGCATCGCGGAGTCGCCGACCATGCCGCCCTCGATGAGTACGGCCAGTGGCCCCGACTTCTGGGGCAGTGTGGTGATGTCCTCGGCGGACGAGACCAGGTTGAGCAGGTGTGCCTGACCGTCCTCCCCGGACAGCAGCGAGGACAGCTGGGCAAGGAAGGCCGCGTCCGCGCCCGGCGTCGTACGTCCGGCGATCCAGCGCTCCGTGAGCAGAACGGGAGAAGGGTCGCCGGTGTCCTGCGCGGACGGGACGGGTTTCAGTGATTCCAGCGCCGCGCCGAGCCGGGCGGTGAGTTCCGCTCGTTCGGTGGTGAGCTCCGAGTTGCGGGCGGCCAGCAGCCGGTCCACCTCGGCGCTGGAACACAGGCTGTCCAGGAGCTCGGAGAGCACCCCGCGGCCCTCGGGGTGACGGGTGATGTCGTCCAGCCAGCGTGACGCGAGTGCCAGCACCGTGGCCCGGTCCTGCCCACTCGCCGTCGCTCCGGGCGGACAGGGGGAGCCGTCGAGGACCAGGGTGTAGTAGACGAGCGTGCCCACGGAGTCGGTCCGGGCCGAGGGCACCCCGCTGATCAGTACTTGCCAGCGGTCCTTCGACGTCACGGCGAGCAGGCAGGGCCGTTCAGTGGCGGTGAGCTCCGAGTAGGTGTCCCACCAGCGGCTTCCCGGGGCGGCGCCGAGGAAGGCGTAGTCCAGTTTGCGCGGCGCACCCCGGGTTCGAAGATAGACGTGCACGGTAGTCCCTTCGGCGGTCAGCTCAGGTGGTGCAGACGGGGCCCGCTCTCGCGCCCGGCCAGGGCGGTGAGCACGTCGAAGAGCGACTGGGTGGTCCGCTGCGACATGGCGAACAGCCTCTCGTCGGCGGCGGCGGTGTGCCTGCGACGGTCGCGTTCGCCGTTGAAGTTCAGCCACAGATCGCGGAAGAAGCCCTCCCTCAACTCCGCGTAGCTTCGGGAATGCAGGGCCGCCGTCTGCCTAGAGGCTGTCGCCCGCTCGCTCTGCGCCCGTGCGGTGTCGACCAGTTGCCGGCACAGCAGGGTGAGGAGGTCGTCCAGTCCCTTCCGGACGATCCGGCCAGGCGGGCGGACCCGGTACTTGGGCATGAGCATCTCGCCGCCGGGAGATCCCTGGGCACGGATCCAGCGGGCCGAGACGAGTTCCACACAACCGAAGGTGTCGATCGGGAGGTAGCGGACCGCCGCGTGCGGGGCCGCGTCCCGGACCGTCTTGAGCACATCGCTGAACTGGTCGAGCACCTTGTCCCGCAGCGCACCCGCGTGGTCCTGCAGACTGCCGCTGTCCGACAGGTACGTCTCGCACTTGACCGGACAGAACACGATCATCGCGGGCTCACCGGACAGCTCACGCCGGTTCTTCGCCCACCTGAGTACGGCCTGGTTGATCTGGAACACGGAGAGGTGCGAGGCGAGCAGATGCGCGTGGTCGTCACCGGAGTCCATGAGCAGCACCGAGTCGATCGGGATGATGAGCACGGAGCTGTCGGCGAGGAACGCTTCGCACTCGTTCCACTTCTGCTCGTCCTCGGTGCTTCCGCCGGCTCCTTCCAGCCACGCCCCCGGGTAGTCGAGCATGTCGAACCGGATCTGCAGGTCCTGTCCCCGTGCTTCCAGCAGCAGCCGGAACCAGGAGGGATCGCTGGTACTGGGCACGACGCCCGGCTCGAACATCCGGGCCTTGAGTGCCCCGGAGACCAGGTTGTAGGTGGCCCCCAGCCGGTTCTTGGTGGGCCGGTCCGCGGTGAGCAGGTGTACCGAGGAGTCCTGGGCCAACTGCTGCTGGCCCTCGGTGAGCAGGCTGGCGATCAGCGTGCTCTTGCCCACGCGGCTGGGGGCCAGCAGGCCGATCTTGTACTCGAAGACAGAACGCTCGTCCATCACCGCTGCCCCTCCTCAAGCGCCTTGGAGATGTCCTGTGTGACGCGGAGCACGCGGGCGAAGCGGCTGTTGGCCTCGTCGATTCCCTTGAACTCCGCGGGCCACAGGTCGTTGCGGTACGAGCGGACGAACCGCCGGAACTCCATGACCGAGGTACCGGACCGGATCAGGGTGTCCTCGAACTGCTCCACCAGCGCGTGGATGACGACCGCGGGCACCGCGGCTTCCTGGGACAGCGACCTCTGGATCCGGAACGCCGCCTGCTCGGCAAGGCTGTTGAACAGCTCGTGGAGGTGCTCGGCGCCCTCCGCGGTCAGGGGAACCGCCACGTGCTGCATCTGCTCGCCCGTGTCCGGATGAGTGACCTGGAGGTTCAGCGGGGCGAGATCGGGGCGTACCCGGGGGTAGAGCAGGGTGCGGTACTCCAGCCGTACGTCCAGCAGGCTGTTGACCGCGGAGGCGAGGCCCGGGCACGGCTGGGAGGAAGCGGCGAACAGTTCGGCCAGCTCGGCGAGGACATCACGTCCGGACTGGGCCGCGGGTGCGACGGCGGGTGCGGCGGTGGCGTCGTCGGAGCTGGAGGCACTGTCCGCCTCCCTGCTGCCGTCGTCCTGGAAGAGCGCTCCGCACTCGGCCGCGAGGACCGCGGCCGTGCGGTCCCAGGCGGCGGTGAGGCGTGCCGTGAAGAAGTCGTCCAGCGCCGCGAACCGGCGGCTGATCTCGACCCGGATCCTGCTGAACTCAGGCCCCGCGAACGCCGCCGCGTGGCCTTCGGTGATCATGCAGGCCAGCGCCTCCTCCTTCCAGGCGTCCGGGCCCTTCCCGAAGCCGTCCTGGATCCAGCCGACGACGTCCTCGTACGCCTTCTCGACGGCCTCGCCGAAGCCCTGGTCCAGCACCGAGCCGTGCGCCTCCGCGGCCAGTTCGGCGACCAGCACGCGCAGCCGCCTGGCGATGGTGCTGCGCAACTGCGCGGCCTTGGCCTCGTTGACCTCCTCCGGAACTCCGGCCCGCCGGGCCACCTGGTCGAGTGCCCGACGCAGATCGGTGAGCTGCAGGCGCGTACGGTCCCGTACGGACGAGGCCTGGGTGCGGGTGCCGGCGAGCACCTCGGCGTCCATCACGGGCAGGCCCTCCGCCATCCGCTTCAGCAGGGGGCCGAGCACCTCCCGGCCGACCCGCTCCGGGTCGCGTACGTCGGTCTCGAAGACGGTGAAGAAGCGGTCCGGTTCGCCCCCGTTGACATTGCGCAACAGGTCGCCGCGGAGGTTCTCCGCGAGGTGGGGCTTGTCCGGATCGGTGTTGTGCACCAGGTAGGCGAACTCTCCGGTGCTGCGCACGAATCCCCGTACCTCGTCGAGAAGACCGAGTCCGGCGGTGTCCGTCTCGTCGAAGAACGAGGAGGTGTCGGACGAACGCTTGACCACCAGCACCGCGTCGACCTCGTTGCGCAGACCCGCCACATGCTGCCGCTCGGCGTCCGCGACGACCTCCCCGAGGCCCGGCAGGTCGACGATGCCGATCCTGGCCACATGCTCATGCGGGAAGGCACACTCGATGCGGGCCTCGCGCACAGCCGCATAGGCGCGCTCCACCCGCTCGCCGGCCTTGGAGATCTCCTCGTGGGTCGGATACGCCACGAACGGCCGCACCTCCTCCAGCGGCACTGTCTTGACGCCGCCGGTCAGCAACGGCTCGTACGACGTCAGGGCGCTGTGGAGTTCACGCAGCCGGGTCAGCAGCACCCTGTGCCGGGTGTCGGGGTGGGCTTCCGGGTAGACCCAGTCGCGGAATTCGGCGACCGTACGCGGTGCGGGGGAGAGGTCGAGCGCCGCGTGCAGCGGGGAGATCACCGCCGTGAGGAAGCTCTCCGGGCTGTGCATCTCCAACTCGGCCCGCCGTACCGCGGGCGAGTGGAAGATCCGGCTGCGGACCGCGGTGACCGGGATGCCGTGACCGGTTGGAATCTGGTTGTCGTCGAGGCCCGAGATCGACTGCAGCAGGGTGCTCTTGCCCATGCGCGCCGCGCCGCTCACACCGATGTTGACCGTTGTCCGGGTGAAGCGGGAGGCGATCACCTTGAACGAGTCCGCCGCTTGCGCGACGGCCAGCTGGATCTCCGTCAGCTGAGGAAGTGTCAGGGCCGTCACCAATTCGGCGTCCATGGTGGTGTGCACCCGCAGATCGGCGAGTGCGTCGTCCAATTCGGCGAGGTGTTCGCCGAGCGTGTGCCAGCGCTCGCTTTCGCGTTGCACTTCGGGTAACTGCCGCAGCCGGGCTTGCAGCAGGGCGTCAATGGCCGTCGAAATGTTCGACAAGTGTCCCCCAGTCGTACAGTGGCACCATTCATCCCGCCGAGGCCGAGTTAGGTGCTTCACTCCCCATCTGGCAGGCACCGTACCGGTGTGGCCGTCCCCTTGCCCGGCGTTCTGTGATTACCGCACGAAACGGAACAACTACGCCCGGTTCAGGTCGACTTCGCGTAGACGATGAGGTTGTTCACCGGATGGCCCTCGGCGTCGAAGTCTCCGTCGCAGGTGACCAGTCGCAGAGCGCGGTCCTTCGTCGGGCCGTAGACCTTCTCGGTGGGGAACGAGTTCTTGCTGACGCTCTCGGTGTCCGTGACCGTGAAGTGCGCCGATTCGCCGCGGTTGTTGGTGACGGTGATGTCCGCGCCCTTGTTGATCTTCTTGAGGTCGTGGAAGACGGCCTTGCCGAAGCGGGTGTCGTTGTGGCCGATGATCACGGCGGGACCGACCTCACCGGGCACGGAGCCGCCGATGTACCAGCCGGCGGTCATGCCCTTCTCGGCCGGGGGGACCTCCACGGTCCCGTCCGGGTTGCGACCGAGCTCCATCAGGGAACTGGTGATCCCGACCGAGGGGATGGCGACTTCGGTAGGGACGGCCGACTCTGTGGCCTCCGGAGCGCCCTGCGAGGCGGTACCGGCGGCAGCGGGGGTGTTCGGAGAGGCCGGGGCAGGCTTGTCGGCGGCCGACGAACAGCCGGTGAGCACGGCGAGGACCACGGGTACGACGAGGGCGAGCCGGGCAGGGGCCGGCAGGGCGCCGAAGCGCCGTACCGGACGGGGTGCAGGTGACACGACGGACTCCAGAGCAGAACCGGGAGCAGAACCGAAAGCAGAGGCAGAGGGCCTGAACGATTACGGGACCGGGCCCATACGCGGTGGCGCCGCCCGGAGACGGGCGGCGCCACTGTTGTGCCCGGTGGGGCTGTGCCGGGCGTCAGCCGTTGTGGCGTCCCGCGGCGCGGCGGCGCAGGACGATGGTGCCGGCGCCCGCGAGCAGCAGAGCGCCGGTGGCCGAACCGACGAGGGTGCCGGTGCCGGTGTCTCCGGCCGGGGCCTCGCCCGCGGCGACGCCGCCCCTCGGAAGGTCCTTGGCGGCCGCGGCCTTCCTGGCTTCGAGCTCCTTCGCCTTCTTGGCGTCCTCGGCCTTCTTCTCGGCCGCGGTCTTGTCTTCTCCCGTGGCCGCGGTCGGCGTGGGCGTCGGGTCGTCGGCGACCGCTGCGCCGACCGGGACGAGCATCGCGCCGGTCGCGACGGCGGTCAGAACGGCGAAACGCAGGGTGAGTTGGCGGGACATGTATCGCTCCAGTTCCAGCCCGGCCTTGGTGGTACCTGGTTGGCGAGCCGCACCAGGTTCCGGGCATGGCCCCACACTCGCGCCCACTTGTGAAGAAGCTGTCAGAAGCTCATGGTCATCGCATCAGGGCTGTCCAGGGGTCTCCCCGGCCCCGTGAATCCCGCGGTTCCGCACAGTCCCTTCCGGTCCGTTCTCAGGTCCGGTGGAGGCTGTCTCGCCCCGCCCGATCGGCAGCCACAGGGTGAAGACCGAGCCCTGACCCTCCGTACTCACCACGCTCGCCGTGCCGCCGTGGGCCTCGGCGAGCTTGAGGACGATCGCCAGGCCGAGGCCGCTGCCGCCGGTGCTGCGGTTGCGGGACTTCTCCGCCCGCCAGAAGCGGTCGAACACATGAGGGACGTCGTCCGCGGGGATGCCGCTGCCGGTGTCGGAGACCTCCACGGCCACCTGCTCCCCGGATTCGGTGACGTACGAGCGCAGCGTCACCCTGCCACCGGACGGTGTGTGGCGTACGGCGTTGGAGACCAGGTTGCTCATGGCCTGCCGCAGCCGTACGGGGTCGGCGTCGAGCAGCGGTGGTCGGGGCGCGTCGGGCGGCACCGCGGAGACCGCCAGGGTGACACCCGCCGTCTCGGCCAGCCCCTGGTGTGCCGCGGTGACCTGGCCGAGCAGGTCGTCCACGCGCACCGGCTCCAGATGCAGGCGCAGCGCGCCCACGTCGGCCGCCCCCAGGTCCTGGAGATCGTTGACGATGTGCTGAAGCTGCACCGCCTCCTCGTGCAGGGAGGAGACGAACGCCGGGTCCGGTTCGGCCAGTCCGTCCTGTGCCGCCTCCAGCCAGCCACGGATATTGCTCAGCGGGGTACGCAGCTCATGGGCGACGTCGCTGACCATCACCTTGCGCTGCTCCTCCAGCCGGGCCCGGTGCGCGGCCATGTCGTTGAAGGCCGCCGCCAGCCGTCCGATCTCGTTGTCCGAGCCGACCGGTACGGGCGCCGAGTCCATGCCGTCCCGCATCCGCTGGGCGGCACCGGTGAGCGCGTGCAACGGGCGTACGAGCCGGGCTCCGGCGATCACCGAGGCGCCGACGGTGAGGGCGAGGACCAGGGCCGTGACCCCGGCGATGCGGGCCGTGTTGGCCGGGGAGAGATCGAAACCGGGCACGCCGGCGGCGGCGTCGGTGCTGTCGATGAACAGCAGTGCGGGCGCGGCGACATACGACGTGAGCTGTTCGCGGCGGGCGCTGCCGACGCAGGCGGCTATGGCCCGGTCGTGCTTGCTGCTGTGAGCCGCGGGCATGCGCCCGTCGTCGGTCGCTCGCTCCTTGGTGGCCCTCGCCAGCGCCGCCTTCTCCTCGACCGCCTTCTGCTCCGCGGCCCGCTGCTGGGCATCCGCCTCCCGCTTGCTGAGGCCGGTCGTGGGAAGCGCGACCGGCAGGCCGGTGTCCGTGCCTCCCGACCCGAATCCGCGGTCCCAGGACAGGTCCAGGTTCAGTTTCACACCCGTGCGGCCCTGCCGCTTCAGACAGGCGTCGGCCAGTTGGTTGAGCGCGCGCAGGGCCTTCCGCTCGGTCGGCGTGGGACCGGACGCGTAGGACGCCAGGCACTTCGTTTCCATGGAGCGGTCGGTCTCACTGCTCACGAACTGGACGCGGGACCGCCCGCTCGGACTCTCGACGATGTCCGCGGCGATGCCCGCCGCACCGAGGCACTCCGCGCTGTCGGCGCTGGCCTTCCGCAGGAGCGTACGTTCCTTCGCCGGCAGCAGGAACGGCCCTACCGCACGTGGATCGACACGGTCCGCGCCCGCGGAGGCGGTGTCGGGCACCAGCACGGTGTCGACGGACAGCGGGTCGACGACAGCCGAAGCCTGCGGTGGCAGCGGGGCGGGGGACGAGGTGCCGTTCGAGTCGTCGGAGGAGTCGAAGAGGGGGCGCTTGTCCTGGGTGGTCAGCACGATCCGGCGCTGGGACTTCCCGGCCAGTTTGCGCACGGTGCCGTCGACGCCCTCCCAGCCCGGGTGGGTCGCCGCGTACCCGAGGAGGGTGTTGTAGATCTCGGCATCCGCGCTGAGGTTCTGGCCCTGCTCCTGGCGGATCGCGCCGGAGGTCGTCTGCACGGCGAGCCAGGCGGTGGCGGCGACCGAGCACGAGGCCACCAGCGCCGACACGGTCAGCAGCCGCCCGAGCAGGCTCTTGCGGAGCGGCAGCCGCGCCCGCTCGTCACGACGACGCACGGCGCACGCTCTTCGCGTTGGTACCCGTATCGGTCCTCTTGGTCCTCGCGGGATCCGTCAGCTTGTAGCCGACACCGAAAACGGTGAGCAACCGGTCCGGCCGCCGGGGTGCGCGCTCGATCTTCTTGCGCAGGTTCATGACGTGTACGTCGACGGTGCGGCCGCTGATGTACTTGTCGAAGCCGTGCAGTTCCTCCAGGAGCCGCTGCCGGGTGAAGACCCGGTCGGGCTCCGCCGCCATCGCGGCCAGGATGCGGAACTCGCCGGGGGTGCACACGACGGGCGTCCCCCCGACCGATACCTCGTGCCGGTCCGGATCGACTCTGAGCGCGCCCACCGACATCGCCCCGTCCTTGGCGGCACCGGGCGCGGGGTCGGCGGCGGCAGGGGCGGGCCCCTCGGAGGTCCGGTTGCGGCGCAGGAGCGTACGCACCCGGGCCACCAGCTCACGCGGACTGAACGGCTTGGTCACGTAGTCGTCGGCACCGAGGTCGAGGCCGAGCAGCAGATCGTCCTCGGTGCTGCGGGCCGTCAGCATCATCACCAGCACCTCGCGGCCCTCGGCGCGCAGGATCCGTACCACGTCGAGGCCGTCGGCCCGGGGCATCATCACATCGAGGACGAGCAGGTCGGGCTCCCGGTGCCGAACCTGCTCAAGAGCCGTACGGCCGTCCTCCACCACCGTGACCGTGTGTCCCTCGTGCTCCAGATAACGGCGCACCAGTTCGGCCTGCTTCGTGTCGTCTTCAGCGACCATGATGTTTGCGCACACGCCGGAGAGCGTAACGAGCGTGGAGCCGGGGACAGTGGTAAGTGACCTTTTCGGGCGGGCAGTTCAGGCCACGGTCGTGAAGCCGGACGCTCCGTCGCGGTCGCGGCGAGGTCCCGCCGGCCGACGGTCGGCAGCTGCCCCCGGGCGGCTTCCCGTACGTCCACACGCTCGCGCGGGAGGGACGGCGCGGCCCGGACGCGTACGCCGCCGACGAGATGCCCGCCTAGACCAATCACGTCGTCCCGGTCGCCGAGAAGATCGGTCCGGCGGGGGAGCGAGCCGCGGGTCCTCACGTCCGTGACCTGACCACTGCGGTCCTGCCGACAGAGGACCGGGCCACGCCTGCCGGACGGGCACGGGCCTCGTACGAACCCACAGGACTCGGCGGCGGATGCCGTTGCAGCCCCTGGAGAAGCCACTGGCGTCTGGTTGGCGTGCACATGTGCAGGAACCGCGGGATGCTGAGGGGGAGCGCTGCCCATGACCTGACGAGCAGTGGTGGTGAGCGCCATGGCTGGGCTGGAGGAGAACGGTCCGGAACCGACCACGTCGTGCGCCGATCCCCAAGGAGACCCGTTCCTGCACACGCGGTTCGCGATACCGGCGCGTCCCGCGACCTTCCTGCGACGGGAGCGGCTGGTCAGGCATCTCGACCAGGCTCTGCGGACGCCGTTGACCATGGTCAGCGGTGCCGCGGGCGCGGGCAAGACCCTGCTGGCCGCCGACTGGGCCGCACGCGAGGACCGGTCCGTCGCCTGGCTCACCAATGACGCCGCCGCCCAGGGCTGCGGCATGTTCTGGGCGTACTTCCTCCAGGCACTGAGCGCCTCCGGTGTACCCCTGCCCGCCGAGGTCGGTTCGCCGGCCGACGCGAGCCGAGTCGACCAGACGCTGCTGACGCGCCTCGCCGCGAGCCTGAGTGACCGGGACCGGCCCGTGATCGTGGTGCTCGACGAGTACGACCGTGTGACGGCGCCGGAGATCGCGGAGCAGCTGGAATTCGTCCTGCACCACGCGGGACGGGGCATGCGCCTGATCCTCGTCACCCGCACCGAGCCTCTGCTGCCGCTGCACCGCTACCGGGCGGTCGGCGACATGACCGAGATCAGGGCCGCGGAGCTGGCCTTCACCCCCGAGGAGGCCGCCGCGCTGCTGGAGTTGCACGGGCTGCGCGTGCCGGTGTCCGCCGCGCGGTCCCTCGTGGAGCGCACCCGGGGATGGGCCGCCGGGCTGCGGCTGTGTGCCCTGGCCGCTCAGGAGAGCCCGGATCCGGAGACGTATCTGAAGGAGTTCGAGGTCGACCGCACCACGGTGGCCGACTTCCTGCTGGCGGAGGTGCTCAAGCGGCAGAGCCCCGAGGCGCAGGACCTCCTGCTGCGGGTCAGCGTCCTCGATCGCTTCGGTCCCGAGCTGGCGAACGCGCTGACCGGGCGAGCCGATGCCGAGTCCGTCCTGGCCGGGCTGCACCGCGAGAACGCGTTCGTCGAGTATCTCGGGCACGACCGGTACCGGCTCCACCCGCTGTTCGGGGAGATCCTCCACGCCCATCTGCGGATGCGCTCTCCCGGTCTGGAGCCCGAACTCCACCGACGGGCCGCGGCATGGCTGCGGGACTCCGGACCCCTCGCGGAGACGCTCGGCCACGGTGCCGCGGCGGGCGACTGGGAGTTCACCGCCGGTGCCCTCGTCGACGGCCTCGCCATCGGCCAGCTCTTCACCGGTCTCCGCTCGGACCATCTGGCCGAACTGTTCTCTGGGATGGGCCCCGAGGCCACGAGCCCCGCCACGGATCTCGTCCGGGCGGCCCGTGAGCTGGCGCGGAGCGACCTCGACCATGGCCTGCCCCACCTGCGGCACGCCGAGCAGAGCCTGGCGGAGGAGGACCGGACACCGGCCGGGGACGGCCCTCCCGGACTCGCGGCGGCCCGGCTGAGCCATGCCCTGCTGGAAGCCCTGGCCGGCCGGCTGACCGGTTCCCCCGCAAGGGCCGAGACGGCGGCGGAGACCGCCGAGGCACTCCAGCACGAGGTGCCCGCCCAGCTCCTGGACGCCCATCCCGAACTCGCCGCCCTCCTGTCGACCCACCTCGGCTCGACGCGGCTGTGGGCCGGGAACTTCGAGGACGCATGTGACGCCCTGAGCACGGCGGTCGCCTGCTCCGGGGGAGCCTCGACGGCGCTTCCGCGCGAGGAGTCCCTCGGTCATCTGGCCCTGATCGACTATCTGAACGGCTGGCCCGGCAGGGCGGAGCGCAAGGCCCTGGCGGCGGTCACCGAGACCGAGCGGTTCGGTCTGAGGGAGGAGTCCGGCTCGGGCATCGAGCTCCTCGTCCTGGCCGCCGTGGCCGTCGACCGCAACGAACTCGACCGGGCCCAGGCACTCCTCGACGAGGCGGCCGACTCCCATCGTGCGATGCGGGACCCGGTGATGCGGGCGGGGCGAGCCCTTGCCACGGCCAGGCTGCTCCTGGCCCGCGGAGAGACGCACGCCGCGCTCGAAGCGGCGGAACCGGGCGTCGCCGCCGACGTGGTCTCACCCTGGTCGGAGGCGCACAAGGCGCTGGTTACCTCAGCCGTCCATCTGGCGGAAGGCCGGCCGGAGACCGCAGCCGAACTGCTGGAAGAGGTGTCCGGCGACCAGCCGGCGTGTGTCGTGGGGGCCGCACGGGCACAGCTCGCCGCCGGCCGGCCCGCCGAGGCGCTCGACCTGCTCGACCGCGTGCGCCCCGAGGGCGGTGCCGGTCCCGATCGCCGTACGGGTCCCGCGGTGACCGTCCGCGCCTCACTGGTGCGGGCCCAGGCCGCGGACCGGGCGGGGGACTCCGCCACCGCGCGCAGACTCGTCGCCCACGCCCTCCACGAGGCACGGCGCGAACGGCTTCGGCGCCCCTTCCTCGAAGCCGGACCGTGGATCAGGCCCCTGCTGGGTACGGTGCCGCTGCGCGGGCTGGCCGAGGGCTGGCTCACCCCCGGACCGCCACCGTGCGACGCGCAGCGGGCCCGCCCTGGGGACCAGCCGCTGCCACCGGTCGTGGAGGAGCTGAGCGGACGCGAGCACGACGTACTGGAACGGCTCGCCCAGATGATGTCGACGGAGGAGATCGCCGCCGATCTGTATGTGTCGGTGAACACGGTCAAGACCCACCTCAAGAGCGTCTACCGGAAGCTGTCGGTGAACCGGCGCCACGACGCGGTGCACCGCGCGCGGGAGCTGCGGCTGCTGTGAGCGGGTGGCTGTGCCTTCGCGGCCTGCCCCACTGGGGACTCCTGCCCGACCGGGGATCCCTGCTCAACCGGGGATCCCGGCCTGGTCGGGGGCTGTCGCGGGGTGTCCGGCTCGCCCGTGCGGGGTGAGGCGCGGGGCCGGTTCTTCGGGTGCGATGGGGGTGGCGGCCGGGCATCGATCGGCCGGCCGCCACCCGGTGGACTCCGCCGGGTCCCGGGGCGACTCGGCGAGGTGGGCACCTTGAGGCACTGGCGGGCGCTGATGGTCCTGGGCACGGCCCAGTTCCTGATGGTCCTGGACACCTCCGTCATGAACGTGTCCATCAGTCAGCTGGTGGAGGACTTCGACACCGAGGTCACCGCGATCCAGGCCGTCATCACGCTGTACGCGCTGGTCATGGCCGCTTTCATGATCATTGGCGGCCGGCTCGGAGACATCTTCGGACGCCGTCGCCTGTTCCTGTTCGGGCTCGTCGTCTACGCCACGGGATCGGCCCTGACCGCCGTGGCCCCGACCCTGTGGGTCCTCGCGCTGGGCTGGTCGGTCATCGAGGGACTCGGTGCCGCGCTGGTGCTGCCCGCCATGGCGGCCCTCGTGGCCGAGGCCTACCGGGGCCGGGACAGGGCCGTCGCATACGGCGTCATCGGCGGACTCGCCGGAGCCGGCATCGCGGTCGGCCCGCTGCTGGGCGGCTGGGTGACGACGTACCTCACCTGGCGGCTGGTGTTCGCCGGTGAGGTCGTGGTCGTCCTGATCGTGCTCTGCTTCCACCGGGCGATCACGGAAGAGCCCAGGACCGGTCCGAGCCCCCGCCTGGACGGGGTCGGCGCCGCACTCTCGGCGACCGGGCTCGCGCTCGGCGTCCTCGGTGTGCTGCAGAGCGGCTCCTGGGGATGGGTACAGCCCCGCAACCCGCCCTTCACGATCTTCGGCTTCGCGCCGACGCTGTTCGTCGTCGCCGCAGGGATCGCTGTACTGGCCCTTTTCCATCACTGGGAGAAACGGCGGGAGGCGAGCGGCGCCGAGCCCCTGGTGCATCTGCCCCTGCTGCGCAAGCCCGCGCTGCGATCCGGCCTGATGACACTGGTGAGCCAGAACCTGATCCTGCTGGGGCTGTTCTTCACCATCCCGCTGTATCTGCAGGTGGTGCAGGGCTTCGACGCCTTCCAGACAGGTCTGCGGCTGCTCCCGGTGTCCATCACCATGCTCGCCGCCTCCATGGTCGCCTCCCGGCTGGGGCGGGCGGCCGGACCGCGCCGGGTGGTCCGGCTGGCCCTGCTGACCCTCACCGGCGCCATCGTGTGGCTGCTGGCCACCATCGATCCCGTGATCGACGACGCGCAGTTCGCCGGAGCCATGGCCCTGCTCGGAGTGGGCATGGGCCTGCTCGCCTCGCAGCTGGGCAATGTCGTCCAGTCCAGCGTGGGCGAGGAGGAACGCAGCGAGGCCGGAGGGCTGCAGTTCACCGCCCAGAACCTGGGCTCCGCGCTCGGCACGGCCCTCATCGGATCGCTGCTCATCGGCGCCCTGGCCCATGCCTTCACCACCCAGGTGGAGAAGAACCCGCAGCTGTCCGAGGAGGCCCGGCAGCAGACCGGAGTCGCCCTCGAAGCAGGCATCACCTTCGTGCCCACCGACCAGGTGCGCTCGGCCGCCGAACGCGCCGGACTGCCGCCGTCCGAGGTCGACGCCCTCGGTGACTCGTACGCGTCGGCGCAGCTCAACGGACTGAAGGCGGCGATCCTCGCCACCGGCGGAATCACCCTCGCCAGCTTCCTGGTCACGTCGCATCTGCCGACCCGAGGGGCCGGCCGTCCGAAGCAACCCGACACCGGCGCGCCCACCGGGGCGATCGGCTCGACCGGCCCGGCCGACTGACCGATCGGCTCCGGCCGGCCGACTCCGAGGGAGGTCGCGATGTCCGAGGCCGAGCACACCGCGGCCCGATCGCGCAGCGCCGAGCGCCGGGAGCGTGCCGACTACACCGGTGGCGTCTACGGATCCATGCTCGCCTCCTCCGTGATCGTCGGGGCCGGGTCCCTGGGCGAGTTCCCACGTCTGGAACTGATGCTGCTGCTCCTGCTCACCGGCGTGGCGTTCTGGATCGCGCATGTGCACGCCCAGCTGTTCGGGGCGCGCCTGGCGGAGCTGAGACTGGACCGCGCGATCGTGCTGCGGGTGTGCCGTGACGAGTGGCCGATCGTCAAGGCCGCCGTCCCTCCTGCCGTCGCCCTCGCCGTCAGCCCCCTCCTGGGCCTCGACCTGTCGGGCTCCCTGTGGCTGGCCCTCGCGGTCGCCGTGGCGGGCCAGGTGGGCTGGTCGGCCGCCGCGGCACGACGGGCCGGGGCCTCCTGGCGCCTGGTGGCCACCACGGCCACGGTGAACCTGCTGCTCGGGCTGCTGATCATCGCGTTCAAGATCTATCTGACGCATTGACGGCGTTGGCGCGGGAAGCCCCGCCTCGGGGAGCGGGGAGCATCGACGCAGGTGAAGCGCGTGCCGACCGCCGTATCACCTCTACGGGGTGAGGCCGGGCGGTCCGCCGAGGCGGAGGATCGCAGCGTAAGGCCGCAGCCCGCCTGTCCCAGGCCACCCGCGGGAGGGCAGCTCATGCGCTACGAGATCCGCGTCGACGGACACATGTCGGAGACGCTGACGAGTGCCTTCCCGGAGCTGGATCACGTGCTGATGTCCGGACACACGGTCCTGTACGGCTCGGTTATCGACGAGGCGCACCTGTACGGCCTGCTGGCCCGCTGCCGGTCGCTGGGGCTACGAGTCCTGGAGATGCGCCAGCTGCCGGAGTGACGTCTCCGCCGGAAGCCCGCACTCCTTGAGCCCTCTTGAGCGCTCCTTGAGTCCTGCTCCGGCGGTGGCTCGTCCTACTCCGGCGGTGGCTCCCGGCCCTGCCGTCGCAGGCCCGCCCGGACCGCGCCCGCGAGCACCTTCGCCGCGATGCCCACGAGGATCAGTCCGCCGAGCATCTGGAGCATCGTCACCACGCGTCCTGTCTGGGACAGGGCCGTGATGTCGCCGAACCCGACGGTGGTGAACGTGGTCAGGGTGAAGTACAGCGCGTCGGTTCTGTTCAGCGGTTCGCTGAAGGAGCCCGGGGAGGAATGGTCCAACAGGTAGTAGGCGGACGAGAACAGCACCAGATACAGAGCCAGCGTGACGGCCAGTGCCTCGACGGCCTTCAGACGGGGCGAGGTCGAGCGCGTGATGGCCCGTACCTCCCACAGGAAGACCACGACGACCGCCAGCAGGCCGCACGTGAGCAGCGTCGCGGTGCGGGCCGTGCCTCGATCGTCCAGGGGCAGCAGGTAGTACGCGGTGACGAGACCCGCCGCGATACCCACGGCCCGGACGACGGACACGACTGTCTCCCGCCGCCCCGGACCCGTTCGTCTCCGGTCCGCCGCCTGCTCGGACCGGGTCGACTCGGTCGGGGCGGCCTCGGGATCGTTCCGGGCAGCCGCTCGATCATCCATCTCGTGTCTCTTCGTCCGCGCGCCGCACGTCGGCGCGTGTCCTCCGGCCCCCACCTCATCGCTCCGGCGGCCCCCACGGATCACCCGCCGAGGGTGACCCGGTGACCGGCGACGGGCGGGACGCTGGCCGTGCGATCCCCGTGTGCCGCCCCGTCGGCGGCCCGGGAGCGAGCCTCTCGATCGCGCGAGGAGGAGCCATGACCGTGTCGCGTGATCCCGCACCGGGCACCGGACCGGCACACACACCCGACGGGCCGGACCACACGCCCTACGGGGCGGCCCCCGTCCCCGCCGCCGACCCCGCGGCGGTGCTGGAGAAACTCGGGCGCTCCTGGACGTGGGTCCTGGGCTCCGCGATCGCCACGCTCGTGCCGGGCATCCTGATCCTGGTCTGGCCGGAGGGGACCCTGCACGTCGTGGCGGTCCTCATCGGCCTGTATCTGCTCGTGACCGGGGCGTTCCGGTTCGTGGGGACCTTCGCCCGGGAGGACCACGGCGAACGGCTGCCCGGACTGCTCCTCGCCGTGCTGTACGTCCTCGGAGGGGTGCTGTGCCTCAGGAACCCGCTGCAGACCATCGCCGCGCTCTCGCTGATCGTCGGGATCGTCTGGGTGGTGTCCGGCATCCTCACCCTCTACACGGCCCTCGCCGCCCGGGACCTGCCCCACCGGGGCTTCGTCCTCGGTATCGCGGTGATCGGCATCGTCGCGGGGATCGTGGTGCTGGCCCTGCCCTCCGAGTCCGCCAGGGCGCTGACCCGGCTGCTCGGACTGTGGCTCGTCCTGCTCGGCGTGGCCGAGGTGGCCCTCGCCCTCGCCTGGCGCGCCGCACTCCGCAGGGCCGGTATCGCGGGGTCGCACGACCCCGCCCGGACCGCCTGAGGCCCGCCCGGCCCGGCTCCCTTCACCCGCCTCGGGTGAGGCCGCCGGGCCGTGGTCATGCGCAGGCTGGAGACGACAGACCAACGGCCGGCGGGCGAAGGCCCGGGACGGAGGAAAGAGATGAGCGGGTCGACGTACCTCGCGTACGACTATCCCCTGCTGAGCGTCTTCTGGTCCATGCTGGTGTTCTTCCTGTGGATCATGTGGTTCGTTCTGCTCTTCCGGGTCGTCGTCGACATCTTCCGTGACGACAAGATGAGCGGTTGGACCAAGGCCGGCTGGCTGGTGTTCACCATCGTCCTGCCCTTCCTGGGCGTCTTCGTCTACGTGATCGCCCGTGGCAAGAACATGGGCCGCCGGGAGGCCGCGCAGGCACGCGCACAGCAGGAGGCCTTCGCGAGCTACGTCCGCGAGACCGCCAAGGGCGGCGACGGCAGGCCCAGCAGTGCAGACGAACTCGCCAAGCTGTCCGAGATCCGCGGCCGTGGCGACATCACGGACGAGGAGTTCCGCCGGGCGAAGGAGCTGGTCCTGAGCGGCCACGGCCCGTCGGAACGCGCGGGCGGCACCGCCTCCGGCAGCTGACGGCACTCGCACTGGTCGAGGGCACCGCACGAGACTGAATCGAGGCAGCAAGATGACCGCCACACACAGCGCATCATCCGCAGCGCACCACCCGCAGACGGCCGGGCGGCCATGGGCCCACGGCCTGACCGCCTTCGCAGCGGTCATGCTCATGATCGCAGGCGTACTGGACATCTTCCGGGGGATCATGGGGATCGCCGAGGACGAGGTCTTCGTCACGACACGCGACTACGTCTTCGCGTACGACCTCACCGGCTGGGGCTGGATCCACCTCATCCTGGGCGCCGTCGCCGTGGTGGTCAGTCTCGGACTGTTCCAGGCGTCGTTGTGGGCGCGGGTCGCCGGTATCACCATCGCCGGCTTCATCATCATCGCCAACTTCCTGTCCCTGCCGTACTACCCGGTGTGGTCGATCGTGATGATCGCCTTCTCGGCGTTCATCATCTGGGCCCTGTGCGTGGTCCGGCAGGACGACTCCGGCGAGTACGACCACTCCTGAGCACGACCGCTCCCGAGTGTTCGACGCGAGCGTTCAAAGCATCATGAGCAGGCTCATATAGGCTGCACGCTCTGTCCGTTGCAGCCCGTACCACCTTCCCCAGGAGAGTCGCTCAGTGACCGTGGAGACCGCTCAGCCCGCACCGGCCGTCCAGTCCGCCGACGAGACACCCGGAGAAGGAACGCCCGCGGACGAGTCCTTCTGGGAGGAGCCCGGAGCGCCCGACGACGGTGCTCCGGCCAGCTCCACGCACGGCATCGTGGCGCAGGCCACCGCGAGCGATGGCGTGGCGCAGGCCACCGCGACCGACGTGGTGGCAGAGAGCGCCGCGACCGACGTGGTGGCTCAGGACGCCCGGGACTTCGGAGCGTACGTCAGGGCCGGCGGCTGGGCGTTCGCTCTGAAGGTCGCCCGCAGTGTGCGGCCCGGCGGGGAGGCCGCGGGGGAGACGGCGAAGATCTCCGCGAAGGAGTTCGCCGAGCTGGCCGGCTGCTCGCCGGAGCGGGTCATGCGCTACTACAAGGCGTGGGACAAGGCGGCCGACGACGGGCTCGTCCCGTACTTCGAGGCGCTGGCCCCGGGCCAGGACGTGGAGCTGCCGGACTCCGACGTGTGGCACTCGTACTACATCTCCCGTTCCAGCGCCTCCTCCGACCGCGGCACCGCGATCGCCGCGGCGGCCGAGGCCGAGGGCATCCGCCCGACCAAGGCGCTGGAGGTCGCCGAGAACCCCACCGCGCTGCGCGCAGCGATCCTCGCCGACCCCTCCACCGCCAAGGCGGCCCGCGCCGCGCTCCTGGACCGGCTCAAGGAGGACCCGTCCCTGCAGACCGAGTTGGCGCGTGACATCGCCCGTACCGACGATCTGAAGAAGGCGGTCGCCACCGAGACGCAGGCCGCGAGCCGGATCGGTTACGTCCGCCAGATCGTCGAGAACGGCCAGGTCAAGACCCCTGCCGGGCAGACGATCGACGCTCCCGCCGAACTCCGCGCCGAGGCCGAGCGCCACCTGTCCCTCATCGACGAGCTCGACGAGGACGAGGACACCGGCGAGTGGGCCACCGACGCCTACGACACGGTGAAGGACCTCGTCGCCCAGACCGTCCAGGCCAACCCGGAACTCCGCCTCCAGGAGCGCCGGACGAAGTTCTACAGCAGCCTGCAGAAGGCGACGAAGGTCTTCGAGGAGCTGACCTTCGACGACGTGGACGACCTCGACACCATCTACGAGGACGACATGCTCCAGCGCCTGGAGGAACTCCAGCAGGCCGTCAGCATGTGCATCACGGCCCTGCGAAAGGCGGCGCCGACGGACTGACCGAGCGTCTCGCGATTGACCTGCGGCCTCGGTGGCCGCCCCGACACAGGGGCGGTCACCGAGGCCGCAGTCGTGTGGCTGGCCGACCCGCCACGGTTCACCGACTCGGTCGAACGAGCCGTTCCTCCGGGATCACGGCCACGCCGAGGATCTCGATCATCGCCTCGGGCTGCCACAGGGCGGTGCAGCCGATCCCCGCCATCGCCGGGTACACGGGCCCGGCGAGCTCGCGCCAGACCCTGCCGATCTCCCTGCCGTGGGCCTGGTAGTCGGGGATGTCGGTGAGGTAGATCGTCACGCTGACCAGGTCCTCCGGCAGGCCGCCTGCCTCCCGGAGTGTCGTCAGGACGTTGCCGAACGCCTGGCGGAACTGCTCGACGATCCCCCCAGGAACGATCTTCATATCGGCGTCGAGGGCTGTCTGCCCGCCGAGATGCAGGGTGTTCCCCGCCAGGGTTCCGTGGGAGTAGCCACTGGGCGTCGGCAGGGCAGCCGGGTTCACGGGGATGTGCTTCATGCGGCCTCCGGTTCGAGGTCGGTCGCGGTCCGATCCGACGATCCGTACAGTGGCATGTATTGACAGTAAATGACGGTCGTGAAAAAAACGAGATAGCGCGAACGGGACCGAAGCCGTTTGAACCGAAGCCGTTTGAACCGAAGTCGTCCGAGCCGTCATGACTGAAACGGAGCCCTCTCCATGGAGCCCGACCTCAGCAAGTACCGCCTTGAGGGCGACAACTCGATGTACCGGCTGCCCAGCGGGCTCGTCGCGCCCGTGGTGACCCGCGCCGGCTCCGAGAGCGGGAACACCGCCGACTCCGGTGGGGCCGTTCGTGTCTCGGGCGTCAGTGCCCAGCACACCCCGGCACAGCGGCTCTGGTTCGGCAAGGTCAGCAACGAGCCCGGCTACCGCTCGGTCACCCACCACCACGGCGAGGCGGAGACGGGCGGCTACGTCCTGTCTGGGCGGGCCCGCATCTACTTCGGCGAGAAGTTCGAGGACTACGTCGACATGGGGGAGGGCGACTGGGTCTTCGTGCCGCCGTTCATGCCACACATCGAGTGCAACCTCTCCCGCAACAAGCCGCTGACGTGGATGACCACCCGGACGCCGGAGAACATCGTGGTCAACCTCCCCGACATCGCGGACGCCGACCTGCGGGATTGGCTGGACCGATGACGAACGGGACCCCGCCCACCTCGGAGATCTTCACCGCGGCCGTCGCGCTGACACCGGCCGAGCCCGAGCACTTCGACCTCGCCTTCACCGCCGTCACCCAGCCCTGCCCGTGGCCCAAGGCGTACGGCGGAGACCTGGTCGCCCAGGCCGCCGCCGCGGCCATGCGGTCGGTGACCGACGGCAAGACCCTGCACTCCATGCACAGTTACTTCCTGCGCCCGGCCGACATCGGGGCGGGCGTGCGCTACGAGGTGGAGGTGCTGCGCGATGGCCGCGGCTACAGCACCCGGCAGGTGCGTGGCTACCAGAACGGCAAGACCCTCTACGTCTGCCTGGCCAACTTCGCCGCGGGGGAGCCCGGCCAGACCTTCGAGGCCGAACTCCCGGAACTCGCCGAGGACTTGCCCGACCCCGAGGAACTGCCCGGCTCGGCGGCGTATCTCGCCGAGCTCAGCGGCGGTTCCATGACCGAGGAGTCGAAGGCCTACTGGTCCGGCGGCCGGGGCTTCGACATGCGGCACGTGCCCGGCCCGGTCTACCTCACCGTCGAGGGCAAGCAGGTCCCCCAACAGGCCGTGTGGCTCAAGCCGTTCGACCCGCTCAGGTCCGTAGAGGGGCTCACCGACGCCCAACGGGACCTGGCCGCGCTGGCGTACGTCTGCGACTACACGATCCTCGAACCCGTTCTGCGCGTACTCGACCTGCCCTGGGCCAAACCCGGGCTCGTCACCGCCAGCCTCGACCACGCCATGTGGTTCCACCGCCCCGAACCCGTCGGCGACTGGCTCCTGTACCTCCAGGAAGCCGGCGCCGCCGACGCGGGGCGCGGTCTCGGCTCGGGTCGCTTCTTCACCCGCGACCACCGTCACCTGGCCACCGTCGTCCAGGAGGGCATGATCCGCCCCACCTGACCCGCCGCCTCCACCGGTGGGCTCCCGGAAGGACGCCCGCGTTGACTCCTCCGTCGCCTCTCCCGATATCCGCGATCTCCGCGCACCTGGACACCTTCACGCGCGATCACCTGCCTCCCGCGCACCTGTTGCCGACGATCGAGTTCAGCACTCCGGAGCTGCGGTACCCGGAGCGGCTCAACGCCGCCGCCGAGCTCATCGACATCCCCGTATCGACGTTCGGGGCCGACCGTCCGGCGCTGCGCACACCGGCCGGGGAGACCTGGTCCTACGGCGAGTTGCGGACCCGGGCCAACCAGGTCGCCCAGGTGCTGACCGAGGACCTGGGGCTGGTCCCCGGGCAGCGGGTCCTGCTGCGGTCGCCCAACAACCCCTGGGCGGTGGCGAGTTGGCTCGGCGTGCTCAAGGCCGGGGGAGTGGTCGTCACCGTCATGGCCGCGCTGCGCGCCCGCGAGATCGCCCCGATCGTCGAGCGCACGCGCCCCTCCGTCGCGCTGGTGGACCGGCGGTTCGCCGAGGACGTGCACGCCGTCCGGGAGGCGCAGGACGCGCACACCGAGCAGGACGCCGCGTCGCCGGCGCTGACGGCGGTCGTGGAGTTCGGCGGCGACGGATCGGACGACCTCGTCGCGCGGGCCGGTACCAAGTCCGGCGAGTTCACCGCCGTGGACACCGCCGCCGACGACGTGGCGCTCCTCGCGCCGACGTCCGGCAGCACCGGTGTCCCGAAGATCACCATGCACTTCCACCGCGACATCCTGTCCATCGACAACACCTTCGGCCGCCATGTGCTGCGCCTGCTCCCCGACGACCTGGTCGCCTGCAGCGCCCCCTTCGCCTTCACCTTCGGCCTCGGCATGCTGGTCGTCTTCCCGCTGCGGGCGGGCGCCTGCGCGCTGCTGACCGAGGCCGCCACACCGCTCCAACTCGCCCAGTACGTGGCTGAGTTGGGCGTCACCGTGCTCGCGACGGCCCCCACGGCGTACCAGGCGATCCTGCGGGAGGGGCAGGAGCAGCGGCTCGCCGGGCTGCGGGTCGGGGTGTCGGCCGGTGAGCACATACCCAAGGCGGTGTGGGAGCGGCTGAGGGACCGGCTCGGGCTGCGGATCGTCGACGGGATCGGCGCCACCGAGCTGCTGCACATCTTCCTCTCCGCCGCCGGTGACGACATCAGGCCCGGCGCCACCGGGAAGCCGGTGCCGGGCTACCGCGCCACGATCCTCGGCCCGGACGGCTCGGAGCTCGGACCCGGCGAGCCGGGACGGCTCGGTGTCATCGGCCCGGTCGGCTGCCGCTACCTCGACGACGAACGCCAGAAGGACTACGTCGTGGACGGCTGGAACGTCACCGGTGACGTCTTCCACCGGGACGAGGACGGCTACTTCCACTACCACGCCCGCGGCGACAGCATGATCGTCTCCTCGGGCTACAACATCGGCGGGCCCGAGGTCGAGGCCGCCGTGGACACCCACCCCGATGTGCTGGAGTCGGCCGTAGTCGGGAAGCCCGATGCCCAACGCGGCTTCGTCGTCTGCGCGTTCGTCGTGCTCCGCGAGGGCGTGCCGGGCGACGCCGCCAAGGCCAGGGAGATCCAGGACCACGTCAAAGAGGTCATCGCTCCCTACAAGTACCCGCGTGACGTGCGGTTCTGCGACGCGCTGCCCCGCAACGCCAGCGGCAAGCTGCAGCGGTTCGCGCTCCGCAGGATCGTCGAGGACGAGCAGGCCACCAAGGCCGCCGTCGAGCAGTGAGAGGAACTCCCGTGAAGATCGCGATCGTTGGCGGTGGCCCCGGCGGCCTCTACTTCGCTGCTCTCATGAAACAGCTCGACCCGGCCCACGAGATCACCGTCTGGGAACGCAACGCCCCCGACGACACGTTCGGCTTCGGCGTCGTCTTCTCCGACGAGACGCTCGGCGGCATCGAGAACGCCGACCCGGAGTTCGCCGACGCCATGGCACGGCGGTTCGCCCGCTGGACCGACATCGACATCCACTACCGGGGCAGGAGCCACACCGTCGGCGGCCAGGGCTTCGCCGCGATGAGCCGCAAGGACCTGCTCCGGCTGCTGCAGGAACGTTGCCGCAAGCTCGGTGTCTCCGTGCACTACTCGACGCTCGCCCCTCCGGTGGACGACCTGAGCGCCTCGTACGACCTGGTGGTGGGGGCCGACGGCCTCAACTCCCAGGTCCGGGCGGCCCGCGCGGACGTCTTCCGCCCCTCGCTCGACCGGCGGCACAACAGATACATGTGGCTCGGCACCGACCGGGTCTTCGAGGCCTTCCAGTTCTTCGTCAGGCAGACGGAGTGGGGGACCATGCAGGTCCACGGCTACCCATACTCCGAGACCGGCTCCACCTTCATCGTCGAGATGCACGAGGACGTCTGGCGGCGGGCCGGCTTCGACGACACCGAGGAGACCGAGTTCCCGCCGGGCGCCTCCGACGAACGGGCCGTGGAGCGCGTGCGCGGACTCTTCGCCGAGGAACTCGCCGGCCACCAGGTGTTCGCCAACAACTCGAAGTGGCTCAACTTCACCACCGTACGCAACGAGCGCTGGCATGACGGCAACCTCGTCCTCGTCGGCGACGCCGCGCACACCGCGCACTTCTCCATCGGGTCGGGCACCAAGCTGGCCATGGAGGACTCGCTCGCCCTCGCTGCCTGTCTGCACGAACACCCGGACATCGAGGGCGCGTTGACGGCCTACGAGGCGGAACGGCGACCCGTCGTCGAGTCCACGCAGCGGGCCGCGCAGGCCTCGCTGGAGTGGTTCGAGAACATCGGCATGTACGTCCACCAGGAGCCGACCCAGTTCTGCTTCAACCTGCTCACGCGCTCGCGCCGCATCACCTACGACAACCTCCGCACCCGCGACCAGGAGTTCGCCGACCGCGTCGACACCGCCTTCGCCAAGTCGCAGGGCCTCGACGAGGTCGCGCCGGCGATGTTCCAGCCGTTCCGGCTCGGGGAGCTGGAGCTGAAGAACCGGGTGATCGTCTCCCCGATGGACATGTACTCCGCCGTCGACGGCGTGCCAGGCGACTTCCATCTCGTCCACCTCGGCTCCAAGGCCATGGGCGGGGCCGGACTGGTGATGACGGAGATGGTCTGCGTCTCGCCCGACGCCCGTATCACCCCCGGCTGCACGGGGCTGTGGACCGAGGAACAGCGTGACTCCTGGGCGCGGATCGTGTCCTTCGTCCACGACCGCAGCACCGCCCGCATCGGCCTCCAGCTCGGCCACTCCGGCCGCAAGGGCTCCACGCGGCTGATGTGGGAGGGAATGGACGACCCGCTGCCGGACGGCAACTGGGAGACCGTCGGCCCCTCGCCACTGCCGTACGGACCCGGGTCGGCCGTTCCGCGCGAGGTCACCCGCGCCGACATGGGCCGGATCACCGCCGACTTCGTCGCAGCCGCCCGCCGGGGCGCGGAGGCGGGCTTCGACCTGCTCGAACTGCACTGCGCGCACGGCTACTTGCTGTCCTCCTTCCTCTCGCCGGTCGCCAACCACCGCACCGACGAGTACGGCGGCTCGCTGCAGAACCGGCTCCGGTTCCCCCTGGAGGTCTTCGACGCGGTGCGGGCCGTTTGGCCGGCCGAGCGGCCGATGATCGTGCGCATCTCCGCGACCGACTGGGTTCCGGACGGCAACACCGAGCACGACGCCGTCGGTATCGCCCGCGCCTTCGTCGCCCATGGCGCGGACGCCATCGACGTCTCCTCGGGACAGGTCACCAGGGACGAGGACCCCGCGTACGGCCGCTCGTACCAGACCCCGTTCGCGGACCGGATCCGCCACGAGGTCACCGCCGCGACCGGCACCGCCGTCATCGCGGTCGGCGCGATCGCCTCCTACGACGACGTGAACTCGATCCTCCTCGCGGGCCGCGCCGACCTGTGCGCCCTCGGCCGCACCCACCTCTACGACCCGCACTGGACGCTGCACGCGGCGGCCGAGCAGGAGTACCGGGGTGCCGCGAGCGAATGGCCGGTCCAGTACCGGGCCGGCAGCCGCAAGCCACCCACCTCGCGCACCGACGCCGTACGCCCCCGCCTCTCGCTGCTGCGCTCCGACGACTCCGACCAGACCGTCCATCTGCGCTGGACCCCGCCCCGCGAGCCGGCGACGGTCACCTGAGCCGACGGAGGGCCCCCTCCGACAACCCGTGCAGTGAGCCGTGCGGCGCAGCCAGTGAGCGCGCCGCACGGCTCTCGTGCGTCCGGTCCGCGCGCCCGGGTTTCGGCCGAGGCGTTGCTCCGGACAGCGGAACGCCTCCCTCCTGCCGCACTGCGCCCCCGAAGATCACGCGTTAATTTGGCCATGTTTTCACCGGATCACACCTTTCGTCCTGCCTGCCTCGGCGGAGACGGAAGAGGCCCCGCGCCCACGCGGGGACGAAGGGTGGGCGATGGCCAAGACCTTGAACGACACGCTCGTCGCGGCAGAGCGCCACGGATCGACGCGGGCCGCCCGCGTCGGTCCACACACCGGAGGCAGGGCCTGGCCGGCAGCGGTCGCCGCCGCCTTCACGCTGGCCCAACTGGCGCTCGTACGCCCGGGGATGGGCCTCGGCTGGGACGAGTCGGTGTACGTCAGCCAGGTCAGCAGCGACACCCCGGCGGCGTTCTTCAGCGCCCCGCGCGCCCGCGGTGTCTCGTTGCTGGTCGCGCCGATCGCCTCATGGTCCTCGTCCACGGAACTGCTGCGGGTCTATTTGGCTCTGTTGTCCGGGCTCGGCCTCTTCCTGGCGCTGCGTGCCTGGCGCGGACTCTTCCCCGCCCGGGTGCTCGGCGCCGGCGGTGCCCTGTTCGCCACGCTGTGGGTGACCGTGTTCTACGGCCCGCAGGCCATGCCCAACTACTGGGTCGCGATCGGCGCCCTGGCAGGTGTCGGTTACTTCCTGCGGGCCCAGGCCGACCCCGACGACCGGGCGGCCCTGTGGGGTGTCGGCGCGAGCGCGGCACTGATGGCGTGGATGCGGCCCACCGACGCCGTCTGGGTCACGTTGCCGTTGTTCGCCGTGCTGGTGTGCCTCCCTCGCCGGCGACGGCCGCGCCTGTTGGCGGCACTCGTCGTGGGGCTGGCGACCGGGGCGGCGCAGTGGGTCGTCGAGGCGTACGTCGGTTTCGGCGGCCTGAGCGAGCGGCTCGCCGACGCCTCCGGGATCCAGGGCGGCCTCGGCTGGAACATCGCCGTCCTGGACCAACTGCGCACCCTGGGCGGACGCAGCCTGTGCCGCCCGTGCGACGGGTCGATTCCGGCCACCCAGATGATCGTCTGGTGGTTCGTCCTGCCGCTGCTCGCCGCCGTCGGGCTGGCGGTCGCGGTCAGGGCGCGGCGCACCGCGGGCACCCTCCTGCCCCTGGCCTGCGCCACGACGGCGGGCATCCCGTACCTGTTCATGATCGGATACGCCGCGCCGCGCTTCCTGCTCCCCTACTACGCGCTGCTGGTCATCCCGGTCGCCGACGCGCTCATCCACCTCGTCACCGCGTCGATCCGCAAACGGCGACCGGTGGCAGCGGCCCTGGTGGCGCTCGGTCTCGCCGGACATCTGGCGGTCCAGTACACGGTGCTGACCCGCACGGTGGACCGCACCACCGCCTCGCACCGCGACTGGGCCCGCACGGCGGCCGAGCTGCACCGACTCGGCGTACGGCCGCCCTGTCTGCTGACCGGGCACCTCGCCATCCCGATCGCCTTCTACACGGGCTGCCGCTCCGTCCAGACCCAGGGGCACAACGCCAACACCACCGCGGCGGACATCGTCGGGGCCGCCGAGCGGCTGCCGGTCGCCGCCCTCACGACACCGAAGGGGCAGGCGCCCGAATTCGCCCGGACCTGGGAACGGCACCGCGTCACCGGCCTGCTCCTCCACGTCGCGCCCGCCGCGCGCTGAGCCCGCCACAGACGGGCTCCGGCCGGACTGTGACGTACTTGTGCGGCCTCCTGTCCGGTCAGGTCCGATCAGGAGATATCTTGATGTCGAGCAATGTTGCAGACGTGGAGCGGAGCACCCGGTGACTGACTCGACCATCATCTATACGCACACTGACGAGGCCCCGGCCCTGGCGACCTATTCGTTCTTGCCGGTGGTCCAGGCGTACGCGTCGCAGGCCGGTGTCACTGTGGAAACCCGTGACATCTCGCTGGCCGGACGGATCATCGCCCTCTTCCCCGAGTTCCTGGAGGAGGGCCAGCGCATCGCCGACGCCCTCTCCGAGCTCGGTGACCAGGCCAAGACGCCCGAGGCCAACATCATCAAGCTGCCGAACGTCTCGGCGTCGATCCCGCAGCTGAAGGCCGCGGTCGCCGAACTGCAGGCGCAGGGCTACGCGCTCCCCGCCTACCCGGACGACCCGAAGACCGACGAGGAGCGCGACATCCGCGCCCGCTACGACAAGGTCAAGGGCAGCGCCGTGAACCCGGTGCTGCGCGAGGGCAACTCCGACCGCCGCGCCCCCGCGTCGGTCAAGAACTACGCCAAGGCCCACCCGCACCGCATGGGCGCCTGGACCCCCGAGTCGAAGACCAACGTCGCGACCATGGGTGTCGACGACTTCCGGTCCACCGAGAAGTCCGCGGTGATCACCGAGGCCGGCTCCCTGCGCATCGAGCTGGTCGGCGACGACGGCTCCACCACGGTCCTGCGCGAGTCCGTACCCGTCCTCGCGGGCGAGGTCGTCGACGCGTCCGTCATGCACGTCGCCGCGCTGCGCGAGTTCCTCACGGCGCAGATCGCCCGCGCCAAGGCCGAGGACGTGCTGTTCTCCGTGCACCTCAAGGCCACGATGATGAAGGTCTCCGACCCGATCGTCTTCGGTCACGTGGTGCGCGCCTTCTTCCCGAAGACGTTCGCGAAGTACGGCGAGACGCTCGCCGCCGCCGGCCTGACCCCGAACGACGGTCTGGGCGGCATCTACAAGGGCCTGGAGTCCCTGCCCGAGGGCGACGAGATCAAGGCGTCCTTCGACGCCGAGCTCGCCGACGGCCCCGCGCTCGCCATGGTCGACTCCGACAAGGGCATCACCAACCTGCACGTCCCGTCCGACGTCATCGTCGACGCCTCCATGCCGGCGATGATCCGCACCTCCGGCCACATGTGGGGCCCGGACGGCGGAGAGGCCGACACCCTCGCGGTCCTCCCGGACAGCAGCTACTCCGGTGTCTACCAGGTCGTCATCGACGACTGCCGCGCCAACGGCGCCTACGACCCGTCGACGATGGGCTCGGTTCCGAACGTCGGTCTGATGGCGCAGAAGGCCGAGGAGTACGGCAGCCACGACAAGACCTTCGAGATCCCGACCACCGGCACGGTCCGCCTCGTCGACCAGGCCGGGAACGTCGTCATCGAGCAGACGGTCTCCGCCGGCGACATCTTCCGCGCCTGCCAGACCAAGGACGACCCGATCAAGGACTGGGTCAAGCTCGCCGTCACCCGCGCCCGAGCGACCGGCGACCCGGCCGTGTTCTGGCTGGACGAGAGCCGCGCCCACGACGCCGTGCTCATCGAGAAGGTCAAGCAGTACCTGCCCGAGCACGACACCGAGGGCCTGGACATCCGCATCCTGGCCCCGGTCGAGGCGACCAAGCTCTCCGTGGAGCGCATCCGCCGCGGCGAGAACACCATCTCGGTCACCGGCAACGTCCTGCGCGACTACCTGACCGACCTGTTCCCGATCCTGGAGCTGGGCACCAGCGCCAAGATGCTCTCGGTCGTCCCGCTGATGAACGGCGGCGGCCTCTTCGAGACGGGCGCCGGCGGCTCCGCGCCGAAGCACGTGCAGCAGCTCGTCAAGGAGAACTACCTGCGCTGGGACAGCCTGGGCGAGTTCCTCGCGCTGGCCTCCAGCTTCGAGCACCTCGCGCAGACCACGGACAACGCGCGTGCCCAGGTCCTCGCGGACACGCTCGACCGCGCGACCGCCACGTTCCTGGAGAACGACAAGTCGCCGAGCCGTCGCCTCGGTGGCATCGACAACCGCGGCAGCCACTTCTACCTCGCCCTCTACTGGGCGCAGGAGCTGGCCAAGCAGACCGACGACGCGGCGCTCGCCAAGGCGTTCGCCCCGCTCGCCGAGACGCTGACCGCGCAGGAGCAGACGATCGTCGACGAGCTGATCGCGGTGCAGGGGTCGCCGGCCGACATCGGCGGCTACTACCAGCCCGACCCGGTCAAGGCGGCGGCAGTGATGCGGCCGTCCGCGACGCTCAACGCGGCGCTGGCCACGCTCGCCTGAAGCTGAGCCGTAGCGCTCCGCTGGTGGCCCGTCGTCGTCCGCGGGTCCGTCGTGGCTGGTCGCGCCCACGCGGCGGAGCCGCATATATCGATACAGCCCCGCGCCCCCAAAAGGGCGCGGGGCTCGCCAGATGGGTAGGTCGACGATGACGGACTCTCCCGACAGAGGATCAGGCACTCGGCAGCTCCAGGTGGAGGTGCATGGCCTCGATGTGATCGGTGATGCCGAGCGCAAGGGCACGCCTCGCATGCTGTTCTGGCCCTGGTTCGGCGCCAACGTGTCGATCCTCGGCCTGAGTTACGGGTCCTTCGCGCTCGGGTTCGGGATCTCGTTCTGGCAGGCGTTGGCCGCCGGGGTGATCGGGATCGTCTTCTCGTTCCTGCTCTGCGGGTTCGTCGCGGTGGCGGGCAAGCGCGGATCCGCGCCGACGATGGTGCTCAGCCGGGCGGCCTACGGCGTACGGGGCAACCGGCTGCCCTCGGTCGTCTCCTGGATGCTCACCGTCGGCTGGGAGACCGTGCTCACGGCCCTGGCGACGATGGCCACCGCAACGGTTCTCGACCGGCTCGGCTGGGGCGGCGGCACCGGGACCAAGGTGATCGCCCTGATCGTCGTCGGGGCGCTCGTCGTGATCGGCGGAGTGATGGGCTTCGACCTGATCATGCGGCTGCAGACGGTGATCACGGTCGTCACCGGTGTCCTGACCGTCGTCTACATCGGGCTCGTCGCCGACCACATCCACTGGTCGGCGGTCAGCGCCGTACCGTCCGGCTCCGCCCAGGAGTTCATCGGCGCTCTGGTCTTCATGATGACCGGCTTCGGACTCGGCTGGGTCAACGCCGCCGCGGACTACTCGCGCTACCTGCCGCGCGACTCCTCCGGCAGGGGCGTGGTCGGCTGGACCACCTTCGGCGCCTCGGTGGCACCCCTGCTCCTGCTGGTCTTCGGCCTGCTGCTCGCCGGATCCTCCACCACGCTCAACACGGCCATCGCCGCCGACCCGATCGGCGCGCTGACCACGATCCTGCCCACCTGGTTCCTGATCCCCTTCGCCGCAGTGGCCGTACTCGGTCTCGTCGGCGGCGCGGTCCTCGACATCTACTCCTCCGGCCTCGCCCTGCTCGCGGCGGGCCTGCGTGTGCCGCGCTATCTGGCGGCCCTGCTTGACGGCGTCCTGATGATCGCGGGCTCGATCTACATCGTCTTCCTCACGGACGACTTCCTGGGCCAGTTCATCGGCTTCCTCACCACACTCGGGGTGCCCGTCGCCGCCTGGTGCGGTGTGATGCTGGCAGACCTCGCGCTGCGGCGCCGCGACTACGACGAGGCTGACCTCTTCCGCCCCCGCGGCCGCTACGGCGACGTCGAACCGCTCCCGCTGGTGCTGACCCTCGCCGCCACCGCGATCGGCTGGGGCCTGGTCACCAACACGGCCGCCGGCTGGCTGGAGTGGCAGGGCTATCTGCTCGGCCCGCTGGGCCTCGGCGGCAAGGACGGCTCCTGGGCCTACGCCAACCTCGGTGTACTCGCCGCGCTCGCCCTCGGCTTCCTCGGCACCCTCGCACTTGGCCGCGGCCGGGTCCGTACGCAGGAGTCGGCGCCCCCGAGCCGACCGCTGGACGTGGAGGTGCCGGGCGCATGAGCGGACCGGGACCCCAGGGCCTGCTGGCCGTCATCGACATGCAGCGTGTCTTCGCCGAGCCGGACAGCCCCTGGGCCGCGCCCCGCTTCACCGAGGCCGCGGACGGGGTACGCCGCCTGCTGCCGGCCTTCGCGGAAGACGTCACCTTCACCCGGTTCCTGGCACCCGAGAAGCCCGTCGGCGCCTGGCGGGCGTACTACGAGCAGTGGCCCTTCGCGCTTCGGCCGCCGCACGACCGTCTCTGGGAGCTGGTGGACGAACTCGCGCCCCACGCCCGGCACTTTGTCGACGCCCCGACCTTCGGCAAATGGACCCCGGAACTGGCCGAGCGGGTCGGTCCCGAGGGCCGTCTGGTGCTCGCCGGAGTCAGTACGGACTGCTGCGTGCTCTCCACCGCGCTGGCAGCGGCCGACGCCGGAGCGGAGGTGTGGGTCGCGGCCGACGCCTGCGCGGGAGCGGACGACGCCTCGCACGCCAAGGCCCTGCAGATCATGGACCTGTACCGGCCGCTGATCCGGGTGGTCACCGTGGCCGAGGTGCTCGACCGGGCCGCGTGAGCACCTGAGCACCGGTCGCGTGAGCGCCTGAGCGCCTGAGCGACGGTCGCGTGAGCCCCCGAGCAACACGGGCCCCACACGGCACCCCAGACCCCATCGGGCGAGGCGTACGATACCGGGTGGGGTATATACCGAGGGAGCGCTCCACATGGAACTGCAGATGGCGGCCGACGAGCTGAAGTCCGTGATCAACCGGCTCAAGCGGGCCCAGGGGCAGATCGCGGGCGTGATCAACATGATCGAGCAGGGGCGGTCCTGCGAAGAGGTGGTCACCCAACTGGCAGCGGCCTCAAGGGCGTTGGACCGCGCCGGGTTCGCGATCATCGCGACCGGGCTCCAGCACTGCATGACCGACGAGGGCGGCGAGCAGGACCTGGACCGCGACCAGATGCGGGCGCGCCTGGAGAAGCTCTTCCTCTCCCTCGCCTGACGCGCCCTCGCCGGAAGACCGTCGTCAGAGGCGCCCCGCCCCCGTGTAGAGGTCAAGCTCCCCTTCGAGTTCGACGGCGATCACCGTCGCCTGTTCGTCCAGATCGGCGGCCGTGGGCGCGTCGATCCACGTCACGCCGGGAACGGTGTCGAGGCCGCCGGTGACGTGGTGGCCCAGTTCCGCGCCCGTGCCGAGGACCGTGGCCCGCCGGACCGGGTTGCGCAGGCCGCGGATCGAGACGGAGTCGCGGGGAGCGTCGAAGCACACCAGGTACAGGGTGCGCCGGTCGGCGGACAGGGTGCTGGGGCCGTAGTGGTGCCCGGCGGGCAGCCCGGCGACCGTGCCGTACACGGCGTCGGAGTGCCGCGCGATCCACGCGCCGAGGCCCTCCAGACGTTCGATCTGCTCCTCGGGGATCGTCCCGTCCTCACGGGGTCCGGCGCCCAGCAGCAGATTGCCGCCCATGCCGATCGTCTCCGTGAAGTAACGCACCAACTGGCGCACCGACTTGAAGTCGCGGTCCTGCGGCCGGAAGCTCCACGAGTCGTTGATCGTGAGACACAGCTCCCACGGACCGTCCGGGGCCCGAAGCGGGGTTCCCTGCTCCGGCGTGGCGTAGTCGCCGTAACTGAGCATGCGGCCGTTGAGGATGGTGTCCGGGTTGCCGGAGAGGATCAGCTGGGCGAGCTCGCCCATCCGCCACTGCTCCTCGGTGCGCTCCCACTCCCCGTCGAACCAGAGGACGTCGGGCCGGAAGCGCTCGACGAGTTCGCCGACCTGGCCGTCGCGGTAGGCGAGATAGCGCGCCCAGGCCGCCGGGTCCTCCTTGCCGGGCTCGGCGTGCGAGTACTCGTTGGGCGGCACGATGATCGGCCCGGGGTGCCGCTGACTCGCGTAGTCCGGGTGGTTCCAGTCGGAGTGCGAGTAGTAGAGGCCGACCTTGAGGTTCCGGGCGCGCAGCGCGTCGACGAAGCCGGTGACCAGGTCGCGCCCCGCCGGGGTGTCCCGCACCACGTCGAGGTTGCGGTGGTCGGTGTCCCAGAGGGCGACACCGTCGTGGTGCCGGGCGGTGAGCACCGCGTACCGCGCGCCCACCCGGGCGAACAACTCCGCCCAGGCGTCCGGGTCGTAGTGCGACGCGGTGAAGCCGTCGAGCTGTTTCATGTACTGCTCGTGCGTCATCTCGCCCGTGTAGAACGACCAGGACTCGGCGGCGCCGCCCACGGCGTAGATGCCGTAGTGGATGAAGATGCCCAGCTTGGCATCGGGAAACCAGGGTTGCATCGGCATGGCTCCACGCTAGGCGCGCACCCGGTTCGACGCGTGGGCGACGGTCACCACTACTGGTCCGTTTTCACCCTGGGATCGAGATGCCGTGCCCATCCCTCGGCGCGCCACCGGATCACTCCCGTACACCCCAGTGCGGAACTACTTGGCGCTATCCGGTGGGTACAGCAGCGGCCCGTGGCGTGTTCAATCACGTGTACCGCGTCACGTACGGACGGCCCCACACGTCAGGAGGCACCGTGATCGCCGCTCCCGAGCCCGGACTGACCGAACGCGAACTGATCGACCGAGCCGTCGCCCTGCGGCCCGCACTGCTCGAACGCCAGCCGGAGACCGAGCGGTTGACCCGCTACCCGAAGGACACCCACGACGACTTTCTGCGGGCCGGCTTCTACCGGATCCTGCAGCCGCGCCGCTACGGCGGATACGAGTTCGGCCTGCCGACCTTCTACCGCGTGGTCACCGAGATCGCCCGAGGCTGCCCCTCCACGGGCTGGGCGCTCTCCCTGACCGCCGCCCATGTGCTCCAGGTCGCGGCGCAGTTCGAGGAGCGGGCGCAGGACGAGATCTTCGGCGACGACGGCGAGTTCCGCGCCGCGTCCACCGTCATGCCGGTCGGTGTGGCCCGCCCGGACGGCGACGGGCATGTCGTCCTCGACGGAACCTGGCCGTACGCCTCCGGATCGCCGTACTCCACGCACTACGTCGGCCAGACCCTGCGCGCCCCGGAGAAACAGGGGGACCCGCCCGGACCGCTGGTGCTGTTCGTCGCGCCGCGCCCCGTGTGGACGCTGCTCGACGACTGGCACGGCGTCCTCGGGCTGCGCGGCAGCGGCTCCAACAGCGTCCGTATGGAGCAGGCCCGTATCCCCGAGTACTTCACCCGGGAGGCGAGCCTGCTCGACCTGCCGGTGGAGGGCGGCACACCCGGATCGAAGCTGCACGGCAACGCGCTGTACGCGGGCCGCGCCCCCAGCTTCTACCACGGGGAACTGGCCGCCATCATGGTCGGCACCGCGTACGCCGCCGCCGACGAGTACGCCAGGATCGTCGCCGAGCGACCGCTGACCCTGGAACCGGACCGCACGCGGGCCGAGCTCCACGACTACCAGCGGCACCTGGGCGAGGCACTCGGTGCGATCCACACCGCCGAGGCGGCCCTCCAGCGCAATGCCGAGGACTACCTGGAGACCTGCCGCCGCAATGTCTCCGGGGAGGCGCCCTTCACCATCGCCGACGACAACCGGCTCGCACTGGTCTTCCTCACGGCGGGCCGCATGGCCTGGGACGTCACGCAGAGCATCCTCTTCCGCACGGCGGGTTCTCGTCACGCGCGCGACGGCGCGCGGATGCAGCGCTACTTCCGGGACGCCGCCACGTACTGGACGCACATCGGGCCGAGCATGGCCGAGCCGCTCGCGCGGCGCGTCGGCTGCGACCGGCTCGGGCTGCCCTCGCACGACATCCCGCTGATTCCGTGAGCGTTCGGTGACGTCCGGGTGAGACACGCATGGCACCTCCCGCGACGGGTACGCGACCAGCCGCGCCCGGGTCGGAACCTGGTCCGGGCGGCCTGTTTTCGTTACTACGTCGGGATGTGCCATGGAGATTTCCTCGAACGACAACGTCACGGCGGAGGCCGAGCGAGCGCTTACCGTGCTGGCCGAGAACGCCGAGGACGGCGATGCCCTGGACACCCTGGCCGGCAGTGACGTGCTGGTCCCGGTGCCGGACGACGCCGATGACGAGGCGGCCGGTGATCCCTCTGTCGTCGCCCTGCCCGTCATCGAGCAGCCGGGCGGGGACCCGCTGGTTCCGGTGTTCACCTCGGAGGTGCGGATGGCCGAGCTGCTGCCGTCGGTCTCCCGCTACCGCCTGGTGCCGCTCGGTGCGCTCGCCGAGCAGTGGCCCACCAGCGAGGTCTCGCTGGGCATCGACGCGAGTGCTCCGCACGGGCTGACGCTCAGCTCACAGGGCGTGCGTGCGCTGCTGGTACGGCCGCACGCCTGAGCGGGGCGTGTTCTGGGGCGCGGGATGCCTTTGGCTCCCGCGCCCCTGGCTTCTGTCTTTAGGGGCGCGGGGAAGTGCGCACTCTGCTGAGGACGAGCACCAGGTTGAACGTGCTCAGCGCCGAAGGTGTGCGATGGCTGGAAGCGCAGTTACAAGGTCCACAGATGAACAGCGGTCTCGGTGGCGGACACGGTGTACCAGGTGCCGTCGCCGAGGACCCTTGGCAGGCTGGGCACCTCGAAGGGGTAGACGAGCTGGTCGGTCAGTCGCATACGGGCCGCATCGATGAGCCAGTGCCGGCCCGTGCCGAACTCTTCGTCGCTTTCGACTGTCCCGACAACGACGGTGTCCTCGTCGAGGAAGCCGCCCTCGTAGTCGAAGAACGCCTGTGCCTCGTCGTCCTCGAAGGTTTCAAACTGCTCGGTTTCCAGCGCGGGGTGTCTTGGGAGTGCGGTGGCAGACAGTTCGGCTTCCACCGTGCCGTCGGTGACCCGGTGGAGGGCCAGGGTGTCCTGGTCGTGGGTGACGGTGAGCAGGCGGTTTCCGATGGGACTCACCGCCAGCAGGACGCGGTCCTGGTCGCCGAAGCTGTCGATGGCGAGGGTGTGTCCGTTCCAGCGTCCCCAGCGCAGCGCAGCGCCGTCCTGTCCTTCACCGATGGTCAGGCCCATCTGGTCGGGGTCCGGATGCGGAATGTGGTCGGAACCCGCGGCTGCCGTGTGCGTCGCTGCGCGGGCGAGCACCGTACCGTCCTTGGCGGCGATGACCAGCCATTCGTCTGCTCCTCGGCCCCGGTCGCAGGCCAGGGGACCGCGGGTGTGCACCCACACCAGTGTCCCGTCTGCGGAGAACCCGGCCGAGCCGCTGCCGACGTACCGGTGGTCTCGCTCGTTGGCGTATTCGGTGAAGGCGTCGTGCCCCGCGCAGCCTGCCCAGCAGCGGTGCCGCACCTCCCACCGCACGTTTCCCGCGGGGTCGAGGGCCTGCAGCGCGTGGAGTCCGGCGAAGACGGCCAGGTCACCGGCGGGCGAGACCGCGCATTGACCGTACCGGCGTGGCCAGGGGGCCACGAAGCGGACGGTCTCGGCCGTGGCCGACGGCTCGAGGTTCTGCACGATCAGCTCCGTGTCACCGCGCTGTATGAGCAGCCGCGTTCCGTCTCGCAACTCCAGGCGGGGCGCGTCGTCGGCTCTGGAAAAAGCCAGAGGGGCAGCGATCGTGGTCACGAGTCGAGCAGGCTGGGGCACGAGGACTCCGAGAGACGGGGAACTTTCTGCCGGGACCCTACGACGAGCCGCTGACAACACCGATCCGAAGGACGCTCTGCACGGCAACGGTCACGGCACGCGGACACCGGATACGCAGGCACCGGGGCGAGCACGTATATCCGTACCCGGTTGGGCACATTCGGGTGTGCGCCGACAGATGTCTGCGGAGGGTGCGAGGGTGGGCGGCGGCCGAAGCCACCGCGAGACGGTCAGGCGGCGGGCTGCCGACCCTGGTTGTCGAGGTGGCAGCGGGCGGTCAGGCGTCAGGGTCGACTTCGGGGTGCGTGAACCGCACAGGCTTGCCCAGCGACCGGGCGTAGGCGATTTCGGCTCGGGTGCTGTCTCCGATGTAGTCGCCGACTACGAGTACCTCATCAGCTAGGCGGATCTTCGCCCGGTGCAGATCGTCGAGTCGAACCTTCAGCGCCTCGGCCTCGACAGGATCGGACCAGAGTTCGTGCGGCGACTTCATGTCACAGCCCGGTTTGACGACAATCCTTCCGGCTTTGGTCTCCCGCAGATCGGCCTCGTTCATCTCGGTCATGAAGCGGGTGGAGCCGCAGATCACGACGATACGCGGGAGGCTCAACAGCTTCTTTGCGTCGGCGAGCTTCTCCTCGGGGGTGAGCAGTTGCGGGTATGACACTGGTTCCTCCTGGTGGTGTGGTCCAAGGGGTGCCTGCGGAGACGAGAACGAGGGTGTCCAGGGTCGTCTTGTGACGAACGACGTGGCCACCCTCGCGACAGCAATCTATGCGACGACCGATGACATGCTGATGGAGCATCCCGACCTGGCGCCGTGGCGCCGGCCCGTCGGCATTACGCCCCGCTTGAGCGATGCCGAACTGGTCACCCTCGCCACGATGCAGGCCATACTCGGCTACACCTCCGAGGCCAAATGACGCCGCCATGCCCGTGCCCACCTGCGCCACCTCTTCGCCTACCTGCCCCAGCAACCCGGTACAACAAGCGACCGCGCAAGGCAGCCGGTCCGATGCGAAGCGGCAACCGGATCCTGGCCACCACCACCTCGGTGTGGAGCGACGACGTACGGGTCGTGGACTCCACCCCGGAATGCGGCCGCTCCCGCGAGACCGTCAAACGCTCCGACCTGGCAGGTTGGGCCGAATACGGCTACTCAGAGGCTCTTGCCGGGGTTGAGGATCCCCCGGGGATCGAACGCCTCCTTCAGCCGCCGCTGCAACGCGTGCGCCGCAGGACCCAACTCCTCCGCGACCCACTGCCGCTTGAGGACACCCACCCCGTGTTCCCCCGTGAGCGTGCCCCCCAGCCGCAACGCCAGCGCGAAGATCTCACCCGCCGCCTCCCACGCGGCATCCGGGAGCCGGTCCAGGGCCGGATCCACGACGATGATCGGGTGCAGGTTCCCGTCGGCCGCGTGCGCGATGGTGAAGATCGGGACGCCATGGCGTTCGGAAATGGCACGGATCGAACGAGCCGCCTCCGCCAGCCGAGACCGAGGTACCGCGATGTCCTCGATCAGCGGCCGGCCCAGCCGTTCGAGGGCGGGCAGGGCCAGCCGGCGCGCGGCGAGCAGCGACTCGGCCTCGGCGGGATCGTCGGTCACCTCGACCGTCGTGGCCAGGGGCGTGAGCAGTCGCGCGACCACCTCCGCCTCCACGGACGCCCCCGCCCCGTCGCACTGGACGACCAGCAACGCCGCGCCCCGCTCCCGCAGTTCGGGGTCGATGGCGTGCAGCACGGGCCCGTCGACCAGCTCGGCCAGCGCCGGTTCGATCCCGGCCCGGCCGATCGCGTACGACGCCTCGGCCGCGGCCTCGAAGGACGGGAAGTACGCGGCGAGCGTGGCCGTCGCCATGGGAACGGGCCGCAGTCGCAGTGTCGCCGAGGTGATCACGGCGAGGGTGCCCTCGGAGCCGGTGAGCAGGGCGGTCAGGTCGTAGCCGGTGACGCCCTTCACCGTACGGCGGCCGGTCCTGACCACCGTGCCGTCCGCGAGCACCGCCTCCAGACCGAGCACGCTGTCCCGCGTCACGCCGTACTTGGCGCAGCGCAGACCGCCCGCGTTGGTCGCGATGTTCCCGCCGATCGTGGATATGGCGGCGCTCGCGGGGTCGGGTGCGTACCGCAGGCCGTGGGCGCCCGCCGCGCGGTCCAACTCGGCCGTGATCACGCCGGGTTCGACGACCGCGAGCTGGTCGTCCGCCGACAGTTCGAGGATGCGGTTCATGCCGGACAGGTCGAGGACCAGTACGCCCTCGCCCGCGGTCGCGCCGCCCGACAGACCGGTGCCCGCGCCGCGCGGCACGACCGGCACACCCAGGGCGTGCGCGTGCCGGAGGGTGACCGTGACGTCCTCGGTGCGCCGGGCGTGGACGACCGCCAGAGGACTGCCGTCGGACCGGGCACCGGAACGGTCGGTGGCGTGCGCGGCCAGTGTGCGCGGATCGGTGGCCAGCCGGTCGGGTGCCAGGTCACGGGCGAGCAGCCCGAGCAGCTCGGCGGCCTTCGTGGACTCAAGAGCGGTCGTCGCGGGAGCGGTCACAGGTCGAGTGCCTTCGTTCCGATGGCGAGCAGGGAGATGTCCTCCTGGGGCGCGTGCACGGGCGCGCACTGGATGTCACGGAAGTGCCGCTCCAGAGGATTGCCGCGGGCCAGTCCCGGATTGCCGAGCAGTCGCACGGCCAGCTCGACGGCCCGTACGGCGTGCCGGTCGGCGAGTACGCGCGCGCCGAGAGCCTGCTCCGGCGTGTAGGCCGAGTCCTCGGCGTCGACCCGCGCGGCCCCGTCGAAGAGCAGCTGCTCGGCGGTGGCGAGGAGCACCTCGATCTCCCCGGCCGTCCGCCGGAAGCGCTCGGTCCGGGCCACCGGGTGACCGAGATTGGCGGGCACGCGCGTGTGCGCGAAGGTGTGGAAGAAGGCCTGCGCCGCACGCGCGACCCCCACATACAGGGCGGCGAGCGGGAGATGGAGGGAGGCGCCCGCCCGGTTGTCCTGCTCGCTCGCGGGACCGTGCGGGCCGAGCCCGACGACATGCTCGTACGGGACCTCCACGTCCCGGAACGTCACATCGTGGCTGCCGCTCGCCCGTAGCCCCAACTGGTCCCAGCGGTCGGTGATCTCGATGCCCGGCGAACCGCCGGGCACCAGGAAGGTGCCCACACGCGGCTCCGGCTCGTCGGTGGTCGCCCACACCAGGAACCAGTCCAGCCCCTCCGCGCCCGTCACGAACCGCTTGCGCCCGCCGATCGACCAGCCGTCCGCGGTGCGCCGGGCGACCGTGGCGGGCAGTCCGCCCCGAGCGGGGGAACCCAGATCGGGCTCCACCCGCGCGTGGTTGACGAGAACCGGCCGCTGCTCGGACTCCTTGAGCACGCGCGCGTACAGCTCTTCGGGCCATGTCGGCCGTACTGCCTCGCGGGCGTGGGTGTTGAGGGTCATCGCCGTGATCAGGGCCACGGACGGATCGCCCCGGCCGAGCGTGTGCAGGATGCGTGCGGTCTCCTCGACCCGGGCGCCCCGGCCGCCGTACCGCTCCCCGACGGTCGCGGTGAGCAACCCCGCCTCGTGCACCACCTGGATCGACTCGGCGGGAAAGTCGCCCGACCGGTCGTATCCCACGGCGAGTTCGGCGAGGCGCGCGGTCAGGTCCGGGTTCACGGCCGGGTTCGCGTCCGGGCTCGTGTCCGGGTTCGCGCGGGAGTTCACGGTCACAGGGCCTTCTCCAGGTCGGTGTCGAGTGCGCGGCTCCAGAAGGACTTCACGTCCAGCTTCTCCTTCAGGGCGCCCAGTTCGGTGAAGGCGTCGGCGACCTTCTGCTGCGAGGCGATGGTGTCGTCGCCGACCGTCCTGGCCTGCGTCGGGCGCTGTGCCTGGGCGTCACGGAAGTCCTTCTCCGCCTGGGCCAGGGGCTGGTGGGTGGCCTTGGCGACGACCTTCGCGAACTCGTGCTCGCGGCCGTCACGGATGTACGCGTACGCCTTGGTGATCCGGGCGATCAGATCGGCCGCGGCGGCCCGCTGGGCGGGGCTCTTCAACACGCTGTCGCGGGCCGACCAGAGGAAGTTGCCGGCCAGGACGTCCTTGCCGGAACCGACCGTGCGGGCGCCCTGCTGGTGGGCGGTGATGACCGATGTGCCGTAGGAGGCGAAGGCGTCGATGCCGCCGCCGTTCAGGGCGGCGAGCCCGTCGTTGGGCAGGAGCGGCTTGGCGTCGATGTCCGACCACTCAAGGCCCTCCCGCTTCAGCAGCTCGTACAGGAAGTAGTGGGCGGTGGTGTTCTGGACGTAGCCGACCTTCTTGCCCTTCAGACCCGCGATGTCCGTCACCTTGGAGCCCTTGGGGACGATGACCTCCTGGTTGAGGGTCGTGCCGCGCTGCACAGCGACGACCTCGAAGTTGGGCTTGCCGTCGGCGGCGGCGAAGATCGGCGGGATCTCGCTGGAGGAAGCCAGATCGAGGGCTCCGGCGCGAACGGCCTGGAGCTGCTGGTCACCGCCCTGGAACAGGCTCCACTTCACCTTGTACGGGGTGTCGTCGAGGTGGGCGAACTTGAGAACGGCCTCCTCGTTCTTCCAGCCGGTGGCGCCGACGGCCAGCGTCACCGAGGAGACACCGGAGGAGGACTCGGCCTCCGCGTCACCTCCGCAGGCTGTGGCGAGCGGCAGCAGCAGCGCGAGCGCGGCGGTGGACGTGAGCAGGGTGCGACGGAACACGGAGTCTCCATGAGAGGAATCGATTCAGACGGGGACGGAGGGCGGGAGAGGAAGGGGAACGGAGCGCGTGAGGGCCTGAACGGTCAGGCGGCCCGGTCCGCCGAAGCGCGGTGCGCGAGTTCCTGCCGGACCAGCGGCAGGACGTAACGGGCGTAGTCGATCGCGTCGTTGAGCGGGTCGTAGCCGCGGATCGACAGCAGGTCGCAGCCGATGTCCACGTAGTCGAGCAGCGCCTTCGCGACCGTCTCGGGGGAGCCGACCAGTGCGGTCGAGGCGCCGGCCGCGTTGGTGGCGACCGCCGGGGCCGTCCACAGGCAGCGGTCGTGCACCTCGCCCCGCTCCGCGATGTCGAGCAGCCGCTGCGAACCGACGTTGGCTGGTCGGCCGCTCGTCTTGTAGTGGCGCAGCAGCTCGGTGTTCTGCGCCTGGTCCTTGAGCACGCCCAGGGTGCGGTGCGCCTTCTCCCAGGCCAGTTCGTCGGTGGGCGCGATGATCGGGCGGAACGACACCCAGATACGGGGACGGGGGCGCCCGGCGGCGTCCGCGACCGCGTTCACGGCGGCGATCTGCTCGGCCGTCTCCTTCAGCGGCTCGCCCCACAGCCCGAAGATGTCACCCTGCTGCCCGCCCACGCGGTACGCGTCCTGGGAGGACCCGCCGACCGAGATCGGCACCAGGCCGTTCACCGGCTTCACGTCCGAGTAGTAGCCCTCGAACTTGAAGTACGTGCCCTCGTGCGACACGGGCCCGTCGGCCTGCCACACCTTCCGCAGGATCTGGATGTACTCGTCCGACCGCTCGTACCGCTCCCGCTTGTCGAGGTAGTCGCCCTCGCGGTGCTGCTCCTCGTCACTGCCGCCGGAGATGATGTGCACGGTGAGGCGGCCGTCGCTGATCCGGTCGAGGGTCGCGAGGGCGCGGGCCGCGTGCGTCGGGAAGATCACGCCCGGCCGGTGCGCCAGGATCGGACGCACCCGCTCGGTGTGCGTGGCCACGAACTGGGCGATCTGGAAGGCGTCCGGCGAGGCCGAGTGGTAGGCGACCAGGGTGTGGTCGAAGCCTCCGTCGTCCAACGCCCGGGCGTACCGCCGCAGATGGTCGACATCGAGACCGGTACGGCTCGCGGCGGCCGGACCGGACGCCCCGGAGTCGGTGTGCACGGCGCTGATGAACTCGACAGGCATGGTGAACTCCTTTGCTTGGCAAGCGACGTGAGAGTGCTTCTGTCGCTGCTTCAGGCCTGCTGTTTGAGAGCTGCGGCTTGAGGGCCGCTACTTGAGGACGGAGGCGTCGGCGGACTTCGCCACATCCACGTTCGGGTCGAGGACACCGATGCCGTGCATCAGGTCGGCCACGTCCTGGACGGTCTTGTTCACCTCGGGCGTGACGGGCAGCACCTTGCTGTACGCGGCCGAGGCCAGGGTCTTCGCGATCGCGGGGTCGGCGCCGTTGCGCTCGACGATGGCGTCGGCGTACTCGTCCTGATGGGTGCTCGTCCACTTCAGGGCCGTACCGAGCCGCTTCAGGAAGTCGCCGAGCGCGGCCTTCTTCGCCTTGTCCGCGAGCGTCTTCTCGGAGGCCCCGATGAATCCGTAGCCGCTGATCCGTCCGTCGGCGCCGTCCACGAGGAGCCTGCCGCCCTGCTGGAGGCCGACCGCCTGGTAGACCCCGAAGGTCGCCCAGACCTCGACCTTGCCGGAGGAGAAGGCGGCCTGCGCGTCGGTCGGCAGCAGGTACTGGACCTTCACGTCGGAGTACTTGAGGCCGTTCTGCTGAAGCACGTTGGCGAGCAGGTACTCGGCGATGCTGCCCTTCGCGGAGGACACGACGACCTTCTTGCCCTTGAGGTCCTTGACGCTCTTCACGTCCGAGTTCTTGCGGACGACGATGCCGGTGTGGTGCCCGTCGTTCTTCAGCGCGGCGACGTTCTTGAACTTCACCCCGCCGCTGAGCGCCTGGAGCGCGGGCAGGTCCGCGGAGTACGTGGTGTCGGCGGCGCCCGCCTGCACGGCCTGGAAGAGCGGGGCCGCGCCCTCGAACTCGGCCCACTTCACCTTGTAGTCGGCCCCCTTGAGGGCACCGGAACCGGCGAGGATCGTCTGGAGGGTCTTGGCCTGGTCGCCGATGGTGAGCGTGACGTCCGAGGAGCCGCCGGCCGTGTCCGCGGCGGAGTCCCCTCCGCAGCCCGTCACCGTCAGCAGGGCGCTCAGACCGAGAGCGGCGGCGAGCGTACGGAAGATGGTGCGCTTCACGAGGGGTTCCCTTCGGGGGTACGGGGGTTGGGGACGTCGGAGGTACCGGTGTGGGTGACTCCGAGCCAGCCGAGCAGGCGGGCGCGGAGCGTGACGAACTCGGGGGCGGTCAGATCGCGGGGGCGGGGCAGCTCGACGGTGACCTCGTGGGCGATGCGCCCCTCGTCCATCACGAGGACGCGGTCGGCGAGCAGCAGCGCCTCCTCCACGTCATGCGTGACCAGGAGGATCGCGCAGCCGTGCCGCTCCCACAGCTCGGCGACGAGCTGCTGCACCTTGCCGCGGGTCAGCGCGTCCAGCGCCCCGAACGGCTCGTCCAGGAGCAGGAGTTCGGGCTCACGGACGAGAGCGCGGGCCAGCGAGACGCGCTGGGCCTGACCACCGGAGAGCGTCTTGGGCCAGACGGTGGCGCGCTCGGCGATCCCGACCTCGTCCAGCGCCTTGTCGGCCAGCGCCCGGTCGGGCCGGCCGGGCAGCCCGAGGACGACATTGCGCCACACCTTCAGCCAGGGCAGCAGCCGCGGCGACTGGAACGCGGCGCTGCGCCGGGCGGGCACGGTCACCTCGCCGCCGATCTCGTCGTCGAGCCCGGCCAGGATGCGCAACAGGGTCGACTTGCCGCAGCCGCTGTGGCCGAGCAGGGCCACGAACTCGCCCTCACGGATGTCGAGATCGAGCTCGTGCAGCACGGTGTTGCCGTCGAAGGCGCGGGACAGCCCCCGGATCTCGACGCTGTTCGCCACTGCCGTAGCGGTCGCCGGCGCGGGCTGGGACTTCAGGGTGTTCACGGTGTTCGCGGTCATGGTCACGCCTCGCCTTCGAAGGAGGCACGCCAGCTCAACAGGCGGCGCGAGAGGACCCGTACGGCGAAGTCGCAGGCCAGACCGAGCAGCGCGTACACGGCGAGGCACAGCACGATGACGTCCGTACGGAAGTACTGCTGGGCGTTGCTCATCAGATAGCCGAGGCCTGCGTCGGCGTTGATCTGCTCGGCGAAGACGAGGGCGAGCCAGGCGGTGGAGAGGGCGTACCGGAGTCCCACGAGGGCACCGGGCAGCGCGCTCGGCAGGATGACGTACTTGATGAGACCGAACCTGCCGAGCCCCATCATCCTTGCGGCCTCGACGAGTTGGGCGTCGGTGGAGCGGATGCCGCCGTAGATGTTGAAGTACAGCGGGTAGGTCACGCCGAGGGCCACCAGCGCGATCTTCGGGGTCTCCTCGATGCCGAACCAGACGATGAACAGCGGGATCAGACCGACCCACGGGATCGCCCGGAACATGCCCATCGAGGAGTCGATGACGTCCTCCCCGAGCCGGAACAGCCCGGCGAGCAGGGACAGCGACAGCGCGACCGTCCCTCCGATGAGGAACCCGGTCGCCGCCCGGCGCCCGGACGCGGCGATCGCGTCCGGCAGTTCGCCGGTCTTCGTCAGCTCGACGGCCTGGCGTACGACGTCCACGGGCGAGGCGAGTACGGACTCCGGGAGCACACCGGTGACGGAGCCCAGGAACCACAGGACCACGAGCCCGACCGGTCCGGCTGCCCGGCGTACGGAACGGGGGACGGACAGGCGGCGGCGGGGGAGATGAGCCGTACCGCGGATGGTGACGCGGGCGGGCGTGGGCTCGGCGGGCGGTTCGGGCTTCTCCAGTACCGGGGGTGTCACCCCGATCTGTTTCGTCGGCATGGCGGTCTTCCTCTCGGGACGGCCGAAGGCGGTTGGGGACTGCTGGGTGCGGATCAGGACGGCAGGGGCCCGGTCGCGGCCGGGCGGGCGGGATCGGCGGACCAGGCCGACCAGGAGCCGGGGAAGAGCGTCGCGTCGAACCCGGCGATTGCGAGGGCGGCGATCTGGTGGGCCGCGGTGACACCGGACCCGCAGTACACGCCGATCACGGCCGCTTCACCGGCACCGCGGTCCTCGAACCGCTTGCGCAGCTCCTCGGGCGGCAGGAACGTCCCGTCGGCCGCGATGTTCTCGCCGGTCGGGGCGGAGACCGCGCCCGGGATGTGGCCCGCGCGAGGGTCGACCGGCTCCTGCTCACCGCGATAGCGCTCCCCGGCACGGGCGTCCAACAGCAGCCCGCTTGCGGCCAGTTGGGCCGCACCGTCCGCGTCCGTCACCGGCAGCCCGCCCGGCCGGAGGACGATGTCGCCCGGCTCCGGATCCGGCGTATTCGCAGCCGACTCTGTCGCACCCGGAGCGGACTCCAGCGGCAGCCCCGCCGACCGCCATGCGCCCAACGCCCCGTCCAGCAGGGTCACTTCGGGCACTCCGGCCCAGCGGAGCAGCCACCAGGCGCGGGCGGCGGCCGTGTTGCCCAGGTCGTCGTACACGACGACCGGCCGCCCCTCCTTGAGGCCCCAACTCCGTGCAGCCGCCTGCAGATCCGCGAGGTCCGGCAGCGGATGACGGCCGCCCTCCGGGCTCGGCGGACCGGCCAGTTCGCGGTCCAGGTCGACGTACACCGCCCCCGGAATGTGGCCGGCCTCGTAGTGGTCGCGGCCGTGCGGGTCGCCCAGCGCCCAGCGCACGTCGAGCAGGACGGGCGGCCGCCCGGAGTCGATCAGCTCGCGCAGTTCCTCGACCGTCGTCGTCACCCGGGCGCTCATGCGAGACCCTCCGCGATCGCGGGCAGCTCGGGGGAGAGGCGCAGCCGTTCCAGGAAGAGCACGACCGTGGCGGCGGCGGTGCGGTGCAGCGCGTCGTTGAGCACGTCGTGCCGGCCGCCGTTGAAGGTCACGGTCCGTACGTCGGGGTGCCCCTCGTAGGCGCTAAGCGCGTCGGCGAGCGGACTCACCGTGTCCTCGGCGCCGTGCAGGGCCAGCACGGGAACCCGTACGAGATCCAGGCTCGGCTCCGGCAGGTCCGGGGCCGTGTCCAGTGCCCCGCGCCGGAAGCCAGAGTCGTTCGTGAGGCGTGCCTGGTGGGTGGGGCAGGCGGTGCGTGCCTCGACCTCCGTCTCCCAACTCCCGGACGCCCAGGGGGCGGTGGGCAGACCGGCCAGGATCAGCGCGTCGATCCCCGGAGTCTGCTCGGCGGCGAGCCGGGCGGCGTACAGGGCACCCGTGTCCGAGCCGACCAGCACCTTCGGGCCGGGCAGGGACTCGTCGGCGAGGAGCTTGGCCGCCTCGTCGAGCACGGACGGATCGGCGACCGGGTCACCGAGGGCACGTACGCGATAGGCGTCGAAGGCGAGACGGCGGCCGAACCGCTCGTACACACCACCGTGCTCGCCCCGGCCGGCCAGCACGATCAGCGTGCCGCGGGCCGCGAGACCTTCGGGCTCGTCCCATGAGGTGGACGGCGGGGTGGGCAGCGAGGAGGGCATGAGGAAGCAACTCCCTTGTTCAGGGCAGGGGGAAAGGAGGACCGCAGGAGCGAGGGGGAGGCGCGGCAGCCTGCCGACACGTGTCAGGACAGGGGAGACACGATCAGTGGAGGCCGAGCGGGAACGCCGGTGACCGGCGGGGAATCAACGACAGCGCGCGCTGCACGCCACGCCGAAGTCAATGACTCGGCGCTGCGTCAGAAGGGCAGCAGAAGCGGTCGTGGGAACCATGGGTTCATCATGACCGGCCGGGGCGGATTCCGTCCAACGACGATTCCGCATCGAAATCGATCAGCTATCGCGATCGATGAGGGCGACGGGCTACGGTCGCCGTATGCCCCAACCTGTCCTGGACATCGTGGCCCTGCGCAGCCTGACCGCGATAGCCGACTGCGGCGGCTTCCACCGCGCCGCCCACTCCCTCGCCCTGAGCCAGTCCGCGGTCAGCCAGCATGTGCGCAGGCTGGAGAAGACGCTGGGGAGCCGGGTCGTCGAACGCGAGGGCCGGGGCACCCGGTTCACCCCGGAGGGACGGCTCCTCGTGGAGCAGGCCCGCCGCATCCTCGCCGTCCACGACGAGGCCGTGCGGGTGCTGCTCGACACCGAGGGCGACACCGTCACCATCGGGTCCACCGAGCACGCCGCCGACCAGTTCCTGCCCCGCCTGACCGCGGCCGTCCAGGAAGTGCGGCCCGGCTGCCGGGTGCGCTTCCGCATCGACCGCTCGGCACGGCTCGTCGAGGCCGTGGAACGCGGCAGCGTGGACGTCGCGGTGTATGTGACGGAGGCGGCGGCCACCGAGGGGACTCCGGTCGGCGGTCTCCCGCTCACCTGGCACGCCACTCCCGGCTGGGTGCCGCCGCCCGCACCCGCCCCGGTCCCGCTGGTCGCCATCGAGGACCCGTGCGCGATCCGCCGCCGGGCCATCGCGACCCTCGCCGCACACGGCGTCGCGGCCACGGTGGTCGGCGACGCCGGCTATCTCGCGGGGGTGCTCGACGTGGCACGCACGGGTGTGGGCGTGGCGCTCCTCGCCGCGGTCGGTCCCGCGCCGGACGGACTGAGCCCGTACGACGGACTGCCGTCGGTCACCCCGATCCCGATGAGCGCGCTGGCCCGGCCGGGCGCCGACCCGGAGACGGTCGCGGCGGCGTTCGAGGCCGTACGGGACCTGCTGCGCCCGGCGGGATGACTCGGCCCCCTCCGGGGGCTCGGCTCTCGGCAGGGTGGCTCAGCTGTCGGCCAGCATGCGGGCCAGGACGGCGCGCTGCAGCGGGCGTACCTCGGTGTGCAGGTCGCGGCCCTTGCCGGTGAGGGCCACCCAGACCCCGCGGCGGTCCTCCTGGCAGACGCTCCGCTCCACCAGGCCCTCCTTCTCCAGGCGGCCGATGAGGCGGGAGAGGGCGCTCTGGCTCAGATGGACGCGGTCGGCGATGTTCTGCACCCGGCACTGCTCGACGGGACCCGCGCCCGAGCCCGTGTTCGTGCCCGAGCCCCTGCCCGTACGCGAGCCGGTGTCCGAGCCGGTGTCCGGGCCCGAGGTCGCCGTGGTCGACGCGAGGATGTCGAGCACCTCGAAGTCGCTGGCGCCGAGGCCGTGCGGATGGAGCTCGCGGTCGATCTCGCACATGGTGCGCGCGTGCACCGACAGGATGTCCCGCCACTGGTCCTCGAGCCGGGGAGCGACCTTCTCTGCTGCCATATCCGCACGGTAACAGAGAAAGCGGCCATTGTTTACCATGCAACTAGTGCAGTTGCATGGAGTTGCTCGACTTGCCCACCTTGCTCAGGACGCCTCCTGGACGAGACCGACGTCGTTGCCGTCCGCGTCCTTCACGGAGGCGATCAGCGTGCCGCCCCCGACGTCCTGGATGTCCTGGACGACCGCGGCGCCCGCGTCGACGAGACCGGCCAGGCTCGCCTTGATGTCGGCGACGTGCCAGTAGGGGACGGGCGCGGTCAGACCCTTCGCGTGGCCGTTGGGGTCGAGCCCCACCTCCGGCCCGCCGGGGGCCCGGAAGCCCACGTAGTACGCCTCGTCCACGTACGGCTCCACCCCCAGCAGCGAGCCGAACAGGGCCTTGGCCCGGGCGAGGTCCTTGACGGGATAAGTGATGGTCTTGAGGCCTTCGGACATGACGGGCTCCTCCGCTGGTCGTGATCTCCACCGGCGGTCGTCACCGGTTCGGACCGGTTTCTCGCCGGTGGAAACACGCTATGGCCGAGGGGTGGGAGCACGCTTCTCCGTTCCTGACCGGTCAGGAACGGACGGGTCGGATCCTGACCGGTCGCACCGGCGCGCGCGGATCGTCACCCGGCGAAGATCTCCACGACCGACCAGACGGCGAGCCCGAGCATGCACAGACCGCCGATGCGCTGGACGGTCTTCAGTGGTACGCGCTTGGCGATGAACCGCCCGGCCAGCAGCGCGAGCGCGGAGACCGACATGAGGGCGGCGGCGGAACCGACGGCCACGGACGCGACGCCGTTGGTGGCCGCGAGGTTGGCGGTCGTGATCTGTGTCAGATCACCCCACTCGCTGATGAAGACGGCCATGAAGGCGGTCGTGTAGACGGGCCAGAAGCCGGTGACGGTCCGGCCTCCCGCGTCCTCCTCGTCGTCGTCCCCTCCGCTGCGCAGCAGCATGAAGGCGCCGAACGCGAAGAGCGCGGCCGAGACCGACTTGACGGTCCAGTCGGGCAGCAGACCGATGAGGCTTCCGGCGCCGACGGCGATCGCGACGTGCACGACGAACGCGGTGGACGTACCGAACCACACGTACAGCGGCCGCATACGGGTGCCCATGGCCAGCGACGCGAACATCGTCTTGTCCGGCAGCTCGGCGAGGAAGATCAGCCCGAAGGCGGTGAGGATCGCCAGAGGGTCGAGATGCATTCCGGGTGGCTTTCTGTTGGGACCGGGCCCCCGGATCTTCGCGAAGCGCCCTCGACCGGGGCGACGGGAGAACCGATCGGCCCGGTATGACGGGTGCGCCGCAAGGACTCGCGGGCACATCAATGCCTGGCCGAAGGTCTCGTCCACCCGTGTGATCACGCGGGCCCGGCCACCGGGAACCCGAGGGCTCCAGTGTGTCGACGACCGGTTCGCAGGACTACTCCCCTTCGCAGTCACTCAGTGTACAGGACACCCATACGGGCCTCGCATGAGAGTGCGGGCCGGGGGTATGCGAAGAACACTTGACGCGGACGGGCAAGGGATGGTCCAGCCCGCGACTCACGAGCGGAACCCTCATGAACGGCTCACTTCACGAAGCGACAAACTCGGACGACACGTCCGATGTGATCCTGCGCGCGCTGAGCGTCCTCGCCCACAACGGCCTGGACGGCGCCGCGCGGACGCGGCTGGCCGGCACCGAGGTGCTGGTGCCGGCCTCGGACGCGGAGACGCGGAAACTGATCCTGCCGGTCATCGGCCGGGCCGTCCTCGTCTTCACGTCCGAGGAGCGCATGGCTCAGGCCCTGCCGGACATCCAGTGCTACCACCTCGTACCCCTGGGCATGATTCCGGCCCACTGGCCCCGGCGCGGCCTGGCGCTCACCATCGACCCGGGTTCGCCCGAGGCCGTGACGCTGTCGGTGGAGGGCGTGCACCTGCTGCTGGGTCCACCATTGAAAGCCGCGTGAGGCGCCGGTCTCAGGTGGACTGACGCTTCACCAGTTCCGTCGGCAGGATCACCGCCGCCGGATCCTCCCCGCCGATCTGGGCGAGCAGCACCCGCACCATCTCGGCGCTGATCCGGTCGTACGGCTGCCGGATGGTCGTGAGCTGGGGGCGGGCGGCCAGGGCGGCCGAGGAGTCGTCGAAGCCGCCCACCGAGACGTCCTCCGGGACGCGGCGCCCGGCCCGTTCCAGTGACGTGAGTACGCCCTGAGCCATCAGGTCGGACGCGACGAACACCGCGTCCACGTCCGGGCACTGGGCCAGGAGCCGTTCCGCGCCCGCCTCGCCGCTGGCCCGGCTGTAGTCACCGGACACGACGAGCCGCTCGTCGAAGTCGATGCCCGACTCGGCGAGCACCTCCCGGTAGCCCGCGAGCCGCTCCACACCGCCGGGTGTGTCCAGGGGGCCGGTCACCACGCCGATACGCCGACGGCCGAGCGACACCAGATGGCGCACCATGTCACGGGCGCCGTCCCGGTCGTCCGCGGCCACGTAACTCACCTTGGAACCGACGCCGATGGGCTTGCCGCACATCACCAACGGCACGCCCGCTTCCCGCAGTTGCTCGGCGACCGGATCACCGGAGTGGCTGGAGACCAGCAGCACCCCGTCGACATGACCCGCCGTGATGTACCGGGTGATACGGCGCCGCTCGTCCTCGGTGCCTGCCAGCATGAGCAGCAGCGGGATGTCGTGCGCCGCCAGTGCCTGCGTACAACCCCGCAGCAGGACATTGAAGTTGGGGTCCTCGAAGAATCTCTCCTGCGGCTCCGTGAGGAGGAAGCCGATCGAGTCCGAGCGTCCGGTGATCAGTGAGCGGGCGTGCCGGTTGACGACGTACCCCGTCCTGCGGATGGCGGCGTTGACCGCCTCCTGGGCCGTGGGACTCACGTAGTGCCCGCCGTTGAGCACGCGCGAGACGGTCCCTCGTGAGACTCCCGCCTCGCGCGCGACATCGTGAATCGTCGGCGGTTTGCGCCGGCCCCCCGATTGGCTCATGGTCACGACTTTACGGCTCCCGACAGCAGATCGAGGCTCCAGAACCGCTGGATGACCAGGAACAGAGCGATGAGCGGAATGACCGCGAGCAGCGCGCCGGTGATCACCAGTGTGTAGAGGGCCGGGGTGTTGGATCCCTGTTCGAGCAGGGTGAACAGACCGAGGGTGATCGGGAACTTCTCGTCGTCGCTGAGCATGATGTACGGCAGCAGGAAGTTGTTCCACACCGCCACGAACTGGAAGAGGAACACCGTCACCAGTCCGGGCACCATCATCGGCAGCGCGATCCCGGTGAAGATCCGCAGCTCGCTCGCCCCGTCCATCCGCCCCGCCTCGACGACGTCGCTGGGCACGGCCGCGGCGGCGTAGATCCGCGCGAGGTAGACGCCGTACGGCGACAGGATCAGCGGCAGCAGGACGGACGCGTACGAGTCCGTGAGGTCGGCCTTGGCCATGAGCAGATACTGCGGGATCGCGAGGATCACCGGCGGCATCAGCACGCCCGCCATCAGGATGTTGAAGATGGTCTCGCGGCCCCGGAACCGGTAGATCGCGAGGGCGTAGCCGCTGAACGCGGAGACGACGGTCGACAGGAGGGCGCCCAGGCCCGCGTAGAGGGCGGAGTTGCCCATCCACTTCCAGTACACGCCGTCGCGGTAGGCGTTCAGGTCCGTGACGTTCTCGGCGAAGCCCGTGCCCGGAAGGAACGTGAACGTCGAGAACAGTTCGCTGCCCGACTTGGTCGCCGCGATCACCACCCACGCCACCGGCAGCAGACAGTAGATCGCGCCGATCAGCAGCGTCACCGTCGGGACGAAGGCGATCCGGCGGCGCGGCGGCGGCCCTTGGGCGGTGCCGGGCGTCGTGCCCGCGGCCGGGGACGCCTTGCGGACGGCAAGAGAACTCATCGTGCTGCCTCCTGCTTGTTACGGGAGTTCGCGGCCCGCAGGAAGCCGAAGGACAGGACCAGCGTGACGATGGCGATGATCACCGCTGTCGCGGCCGCCGAGTGGATGTCACCCTTGCGGAAGGCGTCCTGGTACACCTTCATCAGCGGACTCCAGGTCGTGGACACGGAGTTGGTCAGGGGCTTGAGGGTGGTCGGCTCGCTGAACACCTGGAGCGTCGCGATGATCGAGAAGAAGAAGGTCAGCACCAGCGAGGGCGCCACCATCGGGATCTTGATCCTGATCGCGATCTGCAGCGGGGTGGCGCCGTCCAGCTTCGCCGCCTCGTACACCTCGGCAGGGATGGACTGCAGCGCGGTGTAGATGACGATCATGTTGAATCCGGTGCCGCCCCACACCGCGATGTTGGACAGCGCGAGATACAGCGGCCCGCCGTCCAGCAGATCCGGCTGCGGCATGCCCAGCCGGTCGAGGACGAAGTAGAAGGGGCTGACGTCCGGCAGGTAGAGAAAGCCCCACAGCATCGCCGCGACGACACCCGGAATGGCGTACGGGAGGAAGATCGCGAGCCGGGTGACCGGCGCGAGGCGGACCCGGTCGGTGTCGAGCATCAGCGCGAAGAGCAGCGCGAGCCCGAGCATCACCGGCACCACGATGGCGCCGTATCCGAGCACGCGCACGGCTCCGTCGAGCAGCTGGGAGTCGGTGAGGGAGTCGGTGTAGTTCTCCAGGCCCGCCCAGACCTCCTCGCGGGCGCCCGCGCCCAGGCCGAGGCCCTTGACCTGGACCTTGTGCAGGCTGAGCCACACCGCGTAGCCGATGGGCAGCGCGAAGAAGAGGGCGAAGAGGATCGTCGCGGGAAGAAGGAAGGCGTACGGGGCCCCCTTGACCCCGTACGACTTCTGGCGTGCGCTTGTCACTCCGCGACCTCGAAGCCCTGCTTCTTGAGGTCGGCGACGGTGTCGCCCTGCATCGTCTTCAGAGCGGCGCCGAAGTCCGACTTGTTCTTGGCGGCGGAACCGAACGCGTCGTTGAACGTGGTGTACGCGACGTTCACGTTCGGGCCCCACGCGGAGGGAGCGGTGGTCTTCGCGATCTCGGAGGCCTGGGTGTAGAAGTCCTTCTGGTTCGAGAAGAAGGCCGGCGGCTCGGTGAACGCGTCACTGGTCTGCGCGGTCGTGGCGGCCGGGTAGATGCCACCCTCCTTCGCGAGCGCGGTCAGCGCCTGGGGGTCCGTGTTCAGCCAGGCGGCGAACTTGGCGGCTGCCGACTTGTGCTTGGAGTCCGTGGTGACGGCCGTGGACGAACCGCCCCAGCTGCCCGTGACGCTGTCGCCCTGCGACCACTGCGGCAGCGGAGCCATCGCCCACTTGCCCTTGGTGTCGGGCGCGGCGGTGGTCAGGGTGCCGGGCGCCCAGACCGCGCTGACCCAGGCGATCTGCTTGCCGGTGTTGAGCGCCTTGTTCCAGGCCGGGGTGTACATCGGCTGGTTGTCGATCGCGCCCTCCTTGACGAGGCCGCCCCAGAAGTCGGCGACCTTCTGCGTCGCCGCGTCGTCGATGCCGACCTTCCACTTCTGGCCCTCTGTGGTCCACCACTTGGCGCCCGCCTGCTGGGCGAGACCGGCGAAGAGACCGGAGTCGTTGGCGGAGAAGGTGGTCAAGTCGGTCTCCGGCGACTTCTTCTTCAGCGCGCGGGCCGTCTCGGCGAACTGGTCCCAGGTCTGGGGGACTTCGAGGCCGTACTTCTTGAACAGGTCCTGGCGGTAGTAGAACATCATCGGCCCGGAGTCCTGCGGGATCGCGTACACCGCGTCCGAGCCCAGCGTGGTCTGCTGCCAGACACCGTCGGCGAACTTGTCCTTCACGCCGTCGACGTCGCCGGCTATGTCGGCGAGCGCGTCATTGCTGACCAGCGTCGGCAGGGCCTGGTACTCGGCCTGGACCAGGTCCGGGGCCTTCTTGGCCTTGTGCGCGGTGAGGATCTTGGTGACCAGCGTGTCGCCGGACGCCTGCTTCTTGACCGTGACCGTGATCCGGTCCTTCTTGCCCTGGCCCTTGTTCCACAGGTCGGCGACCTTGTCCATGCCCGGCGTCCAGGACCAGTACGTGAGCGAGACCGGCCCCGAGTCGGCCTCGCTGTCGTTGTCGTCCGAGGAGCCGCAAGCGGCAAGTGCGGTGGCGCCGAGCGTGACGGCGACCGAGACGGTCACGAGGCGACGCAGCTTCGTGTGTGGCATGGATGTATCTCCCTGACCTGGGTCTCCGCCTGCTGCGGAGGCCTGCCCCTTTTTTCATGTGCGGCTCGCTCCGGGACGCTTCAGCCGGTGTCGGGATCACGACCGTGCTCAGCCCTTCGGGCCTCCGCGCGCTCGCACCCTCGACACCGGCGCGCCCCTCCGGCTCGCCCGTGCTGCTTCTGTGAGCGTTCACAGTAGAGAAACATCCAGGACACTTGTCAATGGTTGTTGCTGTGCGGTTATGTTGGCCCCGCGCCGCTGGCGCTGTGTGTGCACGTTCCCAAATGATCGATCGACCGGGAGACAATCCATGCCGGAGACCACCCCCAAGGGCCTCTCGAGGCTCGCCTTCGGTGGGGACTACAACCCCGAGCAGTGGCCGGAAACCGTCTGGCCCGAGGACGTCCGGCTGATGCGCGAGGCCGGCGTCACGATGGTCAGCGTCGGAATCTTCTCCTGGGCCCTGCTGGAGCCCGAGCCCGGGAACCACGACTTCGGCTGGCTCGACCGGCTCCTCGACCTGCTGCACGAGAACGGCATACGCGCCGACCTCGGCACGCCGACGGTGGCGCCGCCCGCCTGGTTCTACCGCGAGCACCCCGAAGCCCTGCCCGTGACCGCCGACGGCACCCGCTACGAGTTCGGCTCACGCGGCGCCATCTGCCACAGCAACCCCCACTACCGCTCGGCCGCCGCGGACATCACCACCGAGCTCGCCACCCGGTACGCCGAGCACCCCGCGCTCGCGATGTGGCACGTCCACAACGAGTACGGCGTCCCCGTCTCGGCCTGCTACTGCGAGAGCTGCGCCGCGCACTTCCGCCGCTGGCTGGCGCAGACCTACGGCACGGTGGACGAGGTCAACGAGGCCTGGGGCACGGCCTTCTGGGGCCAGCGGTATGCGGACCTCGACCAGATCAACCCGCCCCGGGTTACCCCGACGGTCGGCAACCCGGCCCAGGCGCTCGACTACAAGCGGTTCGCCGACGACACCATGCGCGAGAACTTCGTCGTCGAGCGGGACATCCTGCACCGCCTCGCGCCCGGCATCCCCGTCACCACCAACTTCATGACCGCCCTCAGCCAGTGCGACTCCGTCGACTACTGGGCCTGGGGCCGCGAGGTCGACCTCGTCACCAACGACCACTACCTGATCACCGACGGCCGCCGTACGCATGTGAACCTCGCGATGGCCGCCGACCTGACCCGCTCCGTCGCGGGCGGCGCCCCCTGGCTGCTGCTCGAACACTCCACCTCGGGCGTCAACTGGCAGACCCGCAACCCCGCCAAGGCCCCCGGCCAGATGGCCCGCAACTCCCTCGCCCATGTGGCCCGCGGCTCCGACGGCGCGATGTTCTTCCAGTGGCGGCAGTCACGGCGCGGCGCGGAGAAGTTCCACTCGGCGATGCTGCCGCACGCGGGCACGGACTCGCGCGTGTGGCGCGAGGTCGTCGAACTCGGCGCCTCCGTCGACGCGTTGAGCACGATCCGCGGCACCCGCACCCAGGCCGACGCCGCCGTCCTGTGGGACTGGCACTCCTGGTGGGCGCAGAACCTCCAGTGGCGCCCCAGCGAGGACCACGACCCGCGCGAGCGCGCCGACGCCTTCTACGAAGCCCTCTACGACCGCCACCTCACCGTCGACTTCGCCCACCCCGAAGCCGACCTGTCCGCCTATCCCCTTGTCGTCGTGCCGGCCCTCTACCTGATGACCGAGGCCGCCGGACAGAACCTCACGGAGTACGTCGAGAACGGCGGCACCCTCGTCGTCTCCTACTTCTCCGGCATCGTCGACGAACACGACGCCGTGCACGACGGCCCCTACCCCGGCCCGCTGCGGGACGTACTCGGGCTGACCGTCGAGGAGTTCTCCCCGCTCCTCGCCGGCGACCACGTCCGCATCACCGGACCCGACGGATCCGAACTCGCCGGGGACGTCTGGACCGAGTTCGTCGTGCCGCGCGGCGCCGAGACCGTGTGGACGTACGCCGACGGGCTCACCGAGGGACATCCGGCCGTCACCCGTCACCGGCTCGGTGAGGGATCCGCCTGGTACGTGTCCACGCGGCTCGGGGCCCACGGGCTCGACGCGCTCGTCGGCTGGGCCGCCGATGACGCGCGGATCGCGCCGCGGGCCGATCTGCCTCGGGATGTCGAAGTGGTGCGGCGGGTGGGGGAGTCGGGGACGTTCCTCTTCGCGATCAACCACTCCGGTGTCGACGCGAAGGTCGCGCTCGACGCGCATGGCACTGAGTTGCTCACCGGTGAGCGGGCGGCGGGGCGGCTCGCGGTGCCGGCGGGGACCGTACGGGTTGTACGCCTCGACGACTGACTCGCCCCATTGATTTCGCCCCCGCCGCCCCTACCCATTCCCGTCCCTTACTCAGGGGCTCCGCCCCCGAACCCCCGCTCCTCAAACGCCGGAGGGGCTGAAGATTTCGCAGCCCGGGCCGACAACTTCAGCCCGTCCGGCGTTTGAGGACGAGGCCGTTCAGGCCGATGGCGGGGGTCTGGGGGCGCAGCCCCCAGAAAGGGACGGGAACGGGTAGGGGCGGCGGGGGCGAAGAACCCCACGCCCACCCCCTACGCCCCACTCAGGGGCACATCCACATCATCACGTCGAAGGGACGACGGACGACGATGTTCCATCCCAGACGCACACTCAAGGCCCTGCTGTTGCCGCTGGCCGCAGGCCTGGCCCTCACCGCCCTGCCCGCGCAGAGCGCCAGCGCGGCAAGCACCCTCACCAACCCCGGCTTCGAGTCGAACGGCACAGGCACCACCACCCCGACCGGCTGGTCGACCTACTCCGCGGGAGGCCAGACCGCGGCCTCCTTCACGGAGGCAGGCGGCCACGCCGGCAGCTACCGCCTGACGCACTACTCGGCCTCCGCCTACAAGGTGGAGACGTACCAGTACCTCTCGGGCCTCACCAACGGCAACTACAAGCTCACCGCCTGGGTGCGCTCGGGCGGCGGCCAGAACTCCGCCTACCTCGCGCTGAAGAACTGCGGCGGTGCGGAACAGCGCACCGACATCCCGGTCTCGTCCAGCGGCTGGATACGGATCGTCACCCCCGTGGCCGTGACGAACAACCAGTGCACGATCAGCATCAACTCCGATGCGAAGGCGGGCAATTGGATCAACGTGGACGACCTGACGTTCACGTCCGGCACGGCGGGCCTGCCCATCAAGGGCTCGGACGTGTCGTCGCTCGCCAAGAGCGAGGCCAAGGGCGGCGTCTACAAGAACAGTTCCGGCACGACCGGTGACGCGCTCGCCATCCTCAGGTCCGCCGGGCAGAACTACGCCCGCCTCAAGGTGTGGGTGAACCCCGCCGACGGCTACAACAACAAGACCCGCGTCCTGGCGACGGCCAAGCGGGTAAAGGCGCAGGGCATGAAGCTCCTCGTCGACTTCCACTACTCGGACACCTGGGCCGACCCGGGCGCCCAGTCCAAGCCCGCCGCCTGGGCCGGACACTCGTACAGCCAGTTGAAGACCGACGTCTACAACCACACGTACGACGTGCTGAACGCGCTGAAGGCGCAGGGCACCACGGCCGACATGGTGCAGGTCGGCAACGAGATCAACGGCGGCATGCTCTGGAACGAGGGTTCCACCTCGAACTGGTCGCAGCTCGCCGGGCTGCTCAACTCCGGCTACGACGCGGTCAAGGCGGTCAACTCCGGTACGACCGTGGCCCTGCACCTCGCCAAGGGCGGCGATCTGGCGGGCACCCGCTGGTGGTTCGACAGCGCGGTCTCCAACGGCGTGAAGTTCGACGTCATCGGCCTGTCCTACTACGGCTACTGGCACGGCACGCTCGCCGACTTCCAGACGACCCTGGACGACGCGGCGACCCGCTACGGCAAGCCGGTGTACCTCGCCGAGACGGCCTACCCCTTCCGCCTCGACAGCAAGGACTCGCACGAGAACATCATCGATCTCAGCAGCGAGCTGGTGTCCGGCTACCCGGCCTCCACGGCCGGCCAGACGCAGTGGATGAAGGACGTGGCGAGCATCGTGGAGGCCGTCCCGAACGGCCGCGGACTCGGCATCTTCTACTGGGAGTCCACCTGGACCGCGGTCACCGGCAACGGCTGGGACCCGACGGACCCCTCCTCCGGCAACGGCTGGGAGAACCAGGCCCTGTTCGGCTACGACGACAGGGCGCTGCCGGCGATGGCGTGGTTCAGCCACCGGTGACGGACTGAAGGCGTGACAAGGGGAGGGGGTGACGGACACGCGGGCCCGCGCGTCCGTCACCCCCTCCCGCCCCTTGCCTCACTCCCGCCAGAACGGCTCGCGCAGCTTGAACTTCTGCAGCTTCCCCGTCGCCGTGCGCGGCAGCGACTCCACGAAGTCGACCCGCTTGGGCGTCTTGAAACCGGCCAGCCGCTTACGGCAGTGCGCGATCAACTCCTCGGCGGTGACGCCCGATCCGTCCGTCACGACGAGCGCGGTCACCAGCTCGCCCCACTTGGCGTCCGGAATCCCGATGACCGCGACCTCGCGCACGGCCGGATGCGAGGTGATCACGTCCTCCACCTCGATCGACGAGACGTTCTCGCCGCCCGAGATGATGACGTCCTTCTTGCGGTCGGAGATCACCAAGTAGCCCTCGTCGTCGAGGTATCCGCCGTCCCCGGTGTGGAACCAGCCGCCCGCCTGCGCCTTCGCGGTCTCCTCGGGCTGGTCCCAGTAGCCGTCCAGGTTGTGATTGGACGCGGTCAGCACCTCGCCGTCGACATCCACAGCGATACGCACGCCGAGAGCGGGCACCCCCGCCCGCCCGAGCCGCCGCGCACGATCGGTGGGCTCCAGGTCGTCCCACTCCTCGCGCCCGCGGTTGACCGTGACGAGCGGTGAGGTCTCGGTGAGCCCGTAGATCTGGATGAACTCCCAGCCCAGCTCGCCCATCACGCGCTCGATCGTGCGGGTCGGCGGCGGCGCTCCCGCGCAGACGATACGGACCCGGTCGCGGCCGGGGATCTCGCCCTCCCAGTCGGCGGCGGCGTCGAGCACGGCGTTCAGGACGGCGGGCGCCGCGCACATCAGGGTGACGCCGTGCCGTTCGACGCGCCGCAGGATCTCGGCGCCGTCGACCTGGCGGAGCACGATGTGCCGGCCGCCGACGCCCGTGACGCCGTACGGCATGCCCCAGCCGTTCGCGTGGAACATCGGGAGCGTGTGGAGGTAGACGTCACGGTCGCTGATCGTGGTGTGCAGCCCGAACACGGCCGCGTTCAGCCACAGATTGCGGTGCGTGAGCTGAACTCCCTTGGGGCGGGCGGTCGTTCCGGACGTGTAGTTGACGCTGGCCGTCGCGCTCTCGTCGGGCTTGGCCCACTCCCGCGGTTCCGTGTCGCGCAGGAAGAGGTCCTCGTCGTCGCCGAGGACGAACTTGTGCTTGACGTCGAGAGTGTCGAGCACGTCCGCGCAGGACGCGTCCGCGTAGACGACCGAGGCGCCGGAGTGGCGGACGATGTAGTCGATCTCGGGCTGGGTCAGGCGGAAGTTCACCGGCACCAGGACACGCCCCCACCCGGAGACACCGAAGAACGAGGTGAGCAGCCGCGCCGAGTTCTGCGAGATCACCGCCACCCTGCCGCCCACGGGTACGTCCAGTTGGTCGAGCTTGGCGGCCTGGGCGCGGGCGAGTGCCGCCAGCTCCCGATAGGTGAGTTCGCCGAGGCTCGGCCCCGGCTGTTCCGGTTCGTCGACGACGGCGACGCGGTCCGGATAGACGTGGGCCGCGCGGTCGAGGAAGTCACGGACGGTCAGCGGGTAGTACACGACAGCACCTCCGGGGTCGGCGATGCATACGTACCTACCCCGGCGTTGCGCAATGCCACCAGCGGCCACTACTGTCCAAAGTGCCTAATCAATTAGTTACCTAGACAGTTACCTAAGAGGTGGCAGATGAATCCCTTCCGCAAGGCGGTGGAGGACGGCGACCACGCGGCCGTCGTCGACCTGCTCGCCGAGGACGTCGTGTTCACCAGCCCGGTGGTGTTCAAGCCGTACGCCGGAAAGCCGATCACCGCGGCGATCCTGGGCGCGGTCATCGAGGTCTTCGAGGACTTCCACTACATCCGCGAGATCGAGAACCCGGACGGCCGGGACCTCGTCCTCGTCTTCGAGGCGCGAGTGGGCGACCGGGCGCTCCAGGGCTGCGACATCCTGCACTTCGACGAGGACGGCCGCGTCGACGAGCTCACGGTCATGGTCCGCCCGCTGTCGGCGGCCCAGGCACTCCAGGCGGCGATGGCGGCCCGGTTCGAGGCCGTCGAGAAGCAGGCGTCGGGCGCGTCCTGACCGGCCGGGGCTTAGCCTGATCTCCTGCCACGACCAGGAGACATACGCCCATGCCTGCCCCCGATGCCGATACGGCGGACGAACCCGCGGACCTCCCCGCGCCCGCCCGGCGGTCCTCGGTCTGGCGAGGGCAGGGCCCGGTCGTGGCGGCGGTCTCGGTCGGCGGCGCGCTCGGCGCCTCGGCACGCTACGGGGCCTCGCTCCTGTGGCCCACGCACACGGGCGGCTTCCCGTGGACCACGTTCTGGGTCAACGTCGTCGGGTGCTTCGTGATCGGCGCCTTCATGGTCGTGATCACCGAGGCGTGGGCGGCCCACCGACTGGTACGCCCGTTCTTCGGCACCGGGGTGCTCGGCGGCTTCACCACCTTCTCGACGTACGCCGTCGACATCCAGAGACTCGTCGACACGGGCCATCCCCGCACCGCCCTCGCCTATCTCGCCGCGACCCTGGTGGCGGCGCTCGCGGCGGTCTGGCTCGCGGTGACGGCCGCGCGCCGGGTCCTGGCGTGGCGGCGGCGCCGATGAGCGCCACGGGTGTGGAGTCGGCGATGCGGTACGTCGGCCGGGCGGAGCCCGCCGGAGGACGTACCGGTGACACGGGCGGGAAGGGTAAGAAGTCGTTGTGAACTGGGTGCTGGTGATCGTCGGTGGCATGGTCGGTGCGCCGCTGCGCTATCTCACCGACCGCGCGGTGCAGTCCCGGCACGACACCGTCTTCCCCTGGGGCACCTTCGCGGTGAACGTCGTCGGGTGTCTGATCCTGGGCACCCTCACCGGCGCGGCCGTGGCCGGAGCGGCCTCCTCGCACCTCCAGCTGCTGCTCGGCACCGGCCTGTGCGGAGCGCTCACCACGTACTCGACGTTCTCGTTCGAGACCCTCCGGCTGGCCGAGGACGGGGCCCGTCTCCACGCCGCCGCCAACGTGATCGCGAGCGTGGTCGTAGGACTCGGTGCGGCGTTTGCGGGTGTTTCGGCGGCCGAGGCTCTCTGGGCGTAGTCCCGGGGTCATACCTGGGCGTAGTAGGACTGGCTCCGCCGCGGCCGACGTACGACTGCTTGCCGGTGCCCGTGCCGCGGCCGTCGCGCGCACGCCCGTCGCCGGCACGCCCGTCCACCAGAACTGGATCACATGAGCGCCATCTCCGTCGGTCAGGCCGTCGTCCTCGGAGCCGTCGAGGGGGTGACCGAGTTCCTCCCCGTCTCCTCCACCGGCCATCTCAAGATCACCGAGGGGCTCATGGGCATCCCCGTCGACGACAACGCCGTCGTCGGCTTCTCCGCCGTCATCCAGGTCGGTGCCATCGCCGCGGTGCTCGTCTACTTCTTCAAGGACATCGTGCGGATCGTCTCGGCCTGGTTCCGGGGCCTGCGGGACCCTGAAGAGCGCTACCACCACGACTACAAGTTCGCCTGGTGGGTGATCTGCGCGACGATCCCGATCGTGGCCGTCGGCCTGGCCGCCAAGCCGCTCATCGAAGGCCCGCTCGCCTCGCTCTGGGTGGTCGCGGGCTCCCTGATCGTCGGCAGTGGGGTGATGTGGGCGGCGGACCAGATGGGTCGGCACAAGCGCGGCGAGGACGACACCTCGTTCAAGGACGCGATGCTGGTGGGCAGTTCACAGATCCTGGCCCTGCTCTTCCCGGGTTTCTCCCGCTCCGGCGCCACGATGTCCACCGCCCTGATCCTCGACCTCGACCGAGTCGCCGCCACCCGCCTCTCCTTCTTCCTCGGCATCCCGGCCCTCACCGGCGCCGGCCTCTACGAACTCAAGGACGCCCTCGGCTCGGGTACCGGCGCCCTCCCACTGGCCGTGGGCACAGCGGTGTCCTTCCTGGTGGCGTACGCCTCGATCGCGTGGCTGCTGAGGTTCGTGGCGAAGCACTCCTTCAACGCGTTCGTGATCTACCGGATCATCGTCGGATTGCTGCTGTTCGGGCTGCTGGGCGCAGGGGTCCTCTGATCGTCCGGCCGAGCGGGGGGTCGCGGGCCGGTCTCACGCCCCGGGCCCTCCCTTGACAGTCACCTCCCGTTCCCCCCAGGATCACCCCCGTGAACCTGTCAGACAGCCAGACAGCTGGCTCGGTGCCGAGGCGCATCAGCGCCATGGAAGCGGTGCTCGGGCACCTTCGTGGTGCCATTGAGCGCGGTGAGTACGCCGTGGGGGACAAGCTGCCCTCCGAGGCGGAGCTGTGCCGGCGGCTGGAGGTCAGCCGGCCCGTGCTGCGGGAGGCGCTCCGGGCCCTGCAGACGATGGGGCTGACCGTGTCCCGGACCGGCAAGGGCACGTTCGTCCTGTCCAACGGCCCCGTCGAGGACCCCACCTTCGGCGACTACGCGGCCAGCGACCTGCTGGAGGTCCGGCGGCATGTCGAGATCCCCGTGGCCGGATACGCGGCGGCCCGCCGCACCCCCGAGGACCTCGACCATCTGGCCCACCTGCTGGAGCGGATGGAGCGCGAGACCGACACCACCGCGTGGGTGGCCATGGACACGCTCTTCCATCTCGCCGTGGCGCAGGCCGCGCAGAACCCGGTCTTCCGCCGTGTGATCGAGGAGATCCGGGACGCGCTGGCCCGCCAGTCGGCGTTCCTGAACGAGCTCGGAGGCCGCCGCGAGCAGTCCAACCGCGAACACCGCGCCATCGTCGAGGCCCTGATCGACGGCAGCGCACACGATGCGACCGAGGCGATGGCACATCACCTCGACCGCGTCGAGACGACCCTCACCGCGATCGTGCGCTCCGAGCACACGGACGGCGCGGACACCCCCACGGAAGGCGGACCCAAGGCGTGAGCGAGCAGTCCCTCGAAAAAGAGACCGGGCAGACACGGAAAGCCGCCGTTCATGTCGACGCCGGTGACGCGGGCTACAGCAAGTCCCTGAAGTCCCGGCACGTCAACATGATCGCCATCGGCGGAGCCATCGGCACCGGTCTCTTCCTCGGCGCCGGCGGACGTCTCGCCGAGGCCGGACCCTCGCTCTTCATCGCGTACGCCGTCTGCGGTGTCTTCGCCTTCCTGGTCGTCCGCGCCCTCGGCGAGCTCGTCCTCTACCGGCCCTCGTCCGGTGCCTTCGTGTCGTACGCCCGGGAGTTCCTGGGCGAGAAGGGCGCGTACACCGCGGGCTGGATGTACTTCCTCAACTGGGCGACGACTGGCATCGCCGACATCACCGCGGTCGCCACCTACACCCACTACTGGGGCATGTTCTCCGACATCCCGCAGTGGGTGATCGCCCTCATCGCGCTCGCGGTCGTGCTGACCGTGAACCTCATCTCCGTGAAGATCTTCGGCGAACTGGAGTTCTGGTTCGCGATCATCAAGGTGAGCGCGCTCGTCGTCTTCATGCTGATCGGCATCTTCCTGCTGGTCACCCAGAACCCCGTGGACGGGACCACCCCCGGCCCCTCCCTGATCACCGACAACGGCGGCCTCTTCCCCAACGGCCTGCTGCCGATGCTGCTGATCGTCCAGGGCGTCGTCTTCGCCTACGCCTCCGTCGAGCTGGTGGGCGTCGCGGCGGGCGAGACCGAGAACCCCGAGAAGATCATGCCGAAGGCCATCAACTCGATCATGTGGCGCGTCGGTCTCTTCTACGTCGGCTCGGTCCTGCTGCTGTCGATGCTGCTGCCCTGGAACAAGTACACCGCCGGAGAGAGCCCGTTCGTCACCGTGCTCTCCAACATCGGCATCCCGGCCGCGGGCGGCGTGATGAACCTCGTCGTGATGACCGCCGCCATGTCCAGCCTCAACTCCGGGCTCTACTCGACCGGCCGCATCCTGCGCTCCATGTCGATGTCCGGCTCGGCGCCGAAGTTCACCTCCGTGATGAGCCGCAGCCAGGTCCCGTACGGCGGAATCCTGCTGACCAGCGGTATCTGTGTACTCGGCGTCGGACTCAACTTCGTCGTCCCCGCCGACGCGTTCGAGATCGTGCTGAACTTCGCGGCGATCGGCATCCTCGCCACCTGGGGCATGATCATGATCTGTCACCTGCAGTTCTGGCGGAAGACGGAGGACGGCGAACTGGACCGCCCGAGCTACCGCCTCCCGGGCTCGCCCTGGACCGAACTCGTGACCCTCTTCTTCCTCGCCTCCGTACTGGTCCTCATGTACGCGGACGGAGGGGCGGGCCGCACCACGGTCCTCTGCCTGCCGCTGATCGTGGCGGCGCTGGTCGCCGGCTGGTACGGCGTACGCCGCAGGGTCGAGTCCATACGCAAGCCCGAGGTGGACGCATGAGCCCCAACGCCCTTGCCGACTACGGCTGCTCGCTCGCCGCGGCGCCCTCGATCAGGGAACCGCTGCACGCGCCCGTCGCCCATCTCGTACGCGGCGGGGTCATCGAAGGCATCCACTACGGGTCGGTGGTCGTGCTGGCCGCCGACGGCAGCGTGGAACTGCAGATCGGTGACATCGAGGCGGCCTTCTACCCCCGCTCGGCTCTCAAGCCGGTGCAGGCCGTGGCCATGCTGCGGGCCGGGCTGCCGCTCGACGGCGACCTGCTCTCGCTGGCCGCCGCAAGCCACTCAGGCGAGGAACGTCATCTCGCCGGCACCCGGCGGATCCTGGAGCTCGCCGGACTCGCCGAGGACGATCTGCGCAACGTCACGGACCTGCCCTTCGACCCGGTCGTCCGCGAGGACTGGATCCGTGCCGGGCGCCTGCCGTCCCGGCTCGCGCAGAACTGCTCGGGCAAGCACGCGGCGATGCTCTACACGGCACGCCTGAACGGCTGGTCGCTCGACGACTACCTCGACCCCGCGCATCCGCTCCAGCAGGCCATCGCGGAGATCGTCGAGGACCTGACCGGCCAGGCCATCGCCCGTGTCACGGTCGACGGCTGCGGCGCCCCGCTGTTCTCCGTCTCGCTGCACGGGCTCGCCCGCGCCGCAGCCCGGATCACGACGGCGCCGCCCGGCACTCCCGAGGCACGGGTCGCCGACGCGATGCGCGAGCACGCCGAGATGGCGTCCGGCACCGGCCGTGACGTCGCCGCGCTGATGCGGGCCGTACCGGGCCTGCTCACCAAGGACGGCTTCGAGGGCGTACAGGTCGCCGCGCTCCCCGACGGCCGGGCCGTCGCCGTGAAGATCGCGGACGGCGCCGACCGGGCCCGCGTACCGGTCACCGCGGCAGCGCTCGCCCGCTGCGGCGTCGACCCGGCTGCACTCACCGAGTTCGCCGGGGCGCCACTCCTCGGCGGCGGCGCGGTGGTCGGAAGCATCCGCCCGGCGAGGGCACTCGACCCGCTCGCGGAGTAAGCCGTGTGCCGTGCACAGCCTCGCCCCACCCTCTCCAGAAGGAAGAGCTGCACCGACATGACCGTCCGCAGTGAGCACGACCTGCTCGGCGACCGCGACGTCCCCGCCGAGGCGTACTGGGGTGTCCACTCCCTGCGTGCCAAGGAGAACTTCCCCATCACCGGGATGCCGATCTCCGCGTACCCACACCTGATCGAGGCGCTCGCCGCCGTCAAGGAGGCCGCAGCCCGCGCCAACGAGGACCTCGGTCTGCTGGAGCCCCGCAAGGCGGCCGCGATCGTGGCGGCCTGCCGGGAGATCCGGGACGGGAAGCTGCACGACCAGTTCGTCGTGGACGTCATCCAGGGCGGCGCCGGCACCTCGACCAACATGAACGCCAACGAGGTGGTCGCCAACCGGGCGTTGGAGCTCCTCGGTCATGCCAAGGGCGAGTACGAGTTCCTGCACCCGAACGAGGACGTCAACCTCGGGCAGTCGACCAACGACGTCTACCCGACGGCCGTCAAGGTCGCCACGGTGTTCGCCGTGCGCGAGCTGCTCAAGGCGATGTCCGTCCTCCAGGACGCCTTCGCGGCCAAGGCGTTGGAGTTCCGCGACGTCCTGAAGATGGGGCGTACGCAGTTGCAGGACGCCGTGCCGATGACGCTCGGGCAGGAGTTCTCCGCGTACGCGGTGATGCTGGACGAGGACCGCAGCCGGCTCGCCGAGGCCGTCGAGCTGATCCACGAGATCAACCTGGGTGCGACGGCGATCGGTACGGGGCTCAACGCGCCCGCCGGATACGCCGAGGCGGCGCGGCGGCACCTCGCGGACATCACCGGCCTGCCACTCGTCACGGCGGCGAATCTGGTCGAGGCGACCCAGGACTGCGGGGCGTTCGTCCAGATGTCCGGAGTGCTGAAGCGGATAGCGGTCAAGCTCTCCAAGAGCTGCAACGACCTGCGACTGCTCTCGTCCGGGCCGCGGGCAGGCCTGAACGAGATCAACCTGCCACCCGTACAGGCCGGTTCGAGCATCATGCCCGGCAAGGTGAATCCGGTGATTCCCGAGGTCGTCAACCAGGTCGCCTTCGAGGTGATCGGCAACGACGTCACGATCACCATGGCCGCCGAGGCCGGGCAGCTCCAGCTGAACGCCTTCGAGCCGATCATCCTGCACTCGCTGTCCGAGAGCCTCACGCATCTGCGGGCGGCCTGCATGACGCTGGCCGAGCGGTGCGTCTCCGGGATCACGGCGAACACGGAGGCGTTGCGGGTGACCGTGGAGAACTCGATCGGCCTCGTGACCGCGCTCAACCCCCACATCGGCTATTCGGCCGCGACGGACATCGCGAAGGAGGCCCTCGCCACCGGGCGCGGCGTTGCCGAGCTCGTCCTCGAAAAGGGCCTACTCCCGGCGGACCACCTGGCGGCGCTACTCCGCCCGGAGGTTCTTGCGGGCTCCCAGCGGGGGTGAGGAGCGGGGGGTGCGGGTGGGTCGGTGCTGGCCGCGCAGTTCCCCGCGCCCCTGAAAGCGGGGCTGAGGTTGGTGTGTGGGTGCGGGTGAGTCGTGGCTGGGTGCGCGGTTCCTCGCGCCCCTAAAGACACAAGACTGCGCCGTTCCCCGCGCCCCTATGAAGTGCGGGTGGGCCGTGGCTGGGTGCGCGGTTCCTCGCGCCCCTGAAAGGCAAAAGATTGCGCCGTTCCCCGCGCCCCTAAAAAACCAGCCACCTACCCCTCCGGCTGCCGCCCTCCCGACGAAGGGGTCGTGTCGGGGTTTCCGATCGCAGCACGACCTCTGATGGGCAACGTGTTGGTGCGGGATGACACAGCTGCGATCGGATGCCCCGTCGCGGCCCCGACCCCACACCCAACGGCAGGCGCATCTTTTAGGGGCGCGAGGAACCGCGCACCCCAGCCACAACCAACCCGCACCCATACACGAACAGCCACCAACCCCACCGCACCCCCGCGGAGCGAACCCGCGTAACAATGGTGATCATGAGCTCGCCCCTGACCTTCCACCCGGTCCTGCAGCGAATCGCCGAAGAGATCGCGGCCGCCCCCGACCGAGGCCGCCCCGCCGACTACATCCCCGCACTCGCGGCATGCGACCCGCACAGGTTCGGCATGGCGGTCGCGGAGCTGGACGGCACGGTGTACGGCGTCGGCGACTGGCGGCAGCCGTTCTCGACGCAGTCCATCACCAAGGTCTTCACCCTCGCCCTGGACCTGGCCAGGGAGGGCGACGAACTCTGGGAACACGTCGGCCGCGAACCCTCCGGCAACCCCTTCAACTCCCTCGTACAGCTGGAGTACGAGAACGGCATCCCCCGCAACCCATTCATCAACGCAGGCGCACTGGTAGTCACCGACCGCCTCCACACCCGTACCGGCGACGCCGCAGGAACACTCCTCGACTTCCTGCGCGCTGAGAGCGGCAACGAACAACTCGCCATCAACAAGGACGTGGCTGCCTCCGAGGCCACCAGAGGCGACCGCAACGCCGCGCTGGGCCACTTCATGGCGTCGTACGGGAACATCGAGAACCCGGTCCCGGTCCTCCTGGACCAGTACTTCCACCAGTGCTCCATCGAGGCCTCCTGCGCCGACCTCGCCCTCGCCACCGGCTTCCTCGCACGCCACGGCATCCGCGCCGACGGCACGCGCCTGCTGACCCAGAGCCAGGCCAAACAGGTCAACGCGATCATGCTCACCTGCGGCACGTACGACGCGGCGGGCGACTTCGCCTACCGCGTGGGCCTGCCGGGCAAGAGCGGCGTCGGCGGCGGCATCATCGCCGTCGTCCCCGGCCGCTGCACGCTCTGCGTCTGGAGCCCCGGCCTGGACGAGCGGGGCAACTCGGTGGCGGGAGTAACGGCCCTGGACCGCTTCACGACCCTCACCGGCGTGTCCGTGTTCTGACCGGTTCTCCGGGAACATCCGCCCGCCACGAAAGGCCGGCCGCCGTCCGGTAAGACGGCGGCCATACTGCGGCTGCCGCTCAGAGGGAGAGGCGTCGCTTTCCGGCCACCCCGCGTTGACACGCTGACCGAGTGTTGGCCAAGGGTTTCTCCGTCGATCTGCGTCGCTGTCAACTGCTCGGGCTCACGGGCTCGGTCGTCCTCGCGCTGGGAGGCGAGACGGCCGGGGCGCTGCCCGTGAGGGAGTTGCCGGCCCTCGCGTCCGGACGGGCGGCGCTCGGGCTGGTCGGCGTGTACTTCGGAGTGGTGCTGCTCATAGCGGCCTGGGCCCTGCTGGGACGCGTGATCCGAGGACCCGAGCCACCGAGTCCCCGAGCGCTCCTGGTCGTACTCGCCGTATGGGCCACCCCGTTGCTCCTCGCGCCACCTCTCTTCAGCCGTGACGTCTACAGCTATCTCGCCCAGGGCGCGATGGTCGACGCGCACATCGACGTCTACACGCACGGCCCCGCCATCCTCGGCGGCCCCCTCGCGGACGAGGTCGCCCCCGTGTGGCAACGGACCGCGACACCGTACGGACCTGTCTTCCTCGCAGTCTCCTCCGCTCTGTCCGGGCTGACCCGGGGCGAGGTGCCCGCCGGGCTGTTCGGCATGCGGGTCGTCGCACTGCTAGGCGTGGCGTTGATGGCAGCCGCGCTGCCGAGGCTGGCCAGGCACAGCGGCGCCGATCCGGCCGCCGCGCTGTGGCTCGGCGCGCTCAACCCGCTCGTGCTGCTGCACCTCGTCGCCGGAGCGCACAACGACGCCATCATGCTCGGCCTGCTGGGCGCGGGCCTGGTGGCGGCACTCGGCCGCTGGCCCGTCCTGGGCGCCGTGCTCGTCACACTCGCCGCCCTCGTCAAGGTCCCCGCCCTGCTCGGCCTCGCGGCCGTCGTGGCCCTCCAGGTGCGGTCCGGCCGGAGCATGGCGAGAGCCGTCGCCACGACCGCGGTCGCCGCGGTGGCCACCACCGTCGCCGCAACGGCCGCCGCCGGTACGGGATACGGCTGGATAGGCGCCCTCAAGACGCCCGTGTCGCCGGAGAACCTGTCGCCCACGAGCGTCCTCGGCCGTGCCACCGGTGCCCTTCTCCAGGGCCTGGGCAGTGACCTCGCTCCGTTCGCGCTGCCCGCCTGGCACGCCCTGGGCCTCGTGGCCACCGCTGTCGCCGTACTCGCCATATGGCTGCGCAGCCCCCGCCTCGGCCCCGTCTACGCACTGGGCCTCAGCCTGGCGGCGGTGGCCGTGCTCGGCCCGGCCATCCGTCCCTGGTACGCGCTGTGGGGGCTGTTCCTCATCGCCGCGGCGGCGCCCAGCACCTCCGTACGCCATCGGGTCGCGGCCGTGTCCGGGGCCCTCGCGCTCGCGGTCCTGCCCAGCGGTGGTCCACCGGATGCCGAGCAGCTGGCCCTGGCGGTCTCCGGCGGGATGCTCGCGCTGGTCGTGCTCTGGCAGGCCCACCAGACGACGACCTCGCCCGTCCTGGGGCGGACCGCATGAGGCTGACCGGCACAGATCGCGGGCGGCTGCTCTTCGTGCTCGCCCTCGCCACCGCCGTTGCCGTCTTCACCGCGACCGTGCCGCTCCTGCGGGACTGGTTCGACCTGCGGGTCTACCACGGGGCCGTCGACGCCTGGATCCACCACGGCGGCAGCGTCTACGACTACCGGGTGCCGGGGACGGAGTACGGCTTCACGTATCCGCCGTTCGCCGCGGTGATCATGCTGCCGATGGCGCTGTTCGGTCTGCACGCCGCGATCGCCGTGGGGCTGCTGCTCAACCTCGCCGCGACGGCCTTCGTCCTGCACGTCCTGGCGGGGGAGAGGCTGCGTCGGCACGGCTGGTTCGGGCTCGCCGTCACGGTCTGTCTGCTCGCCCTGCTCGAACCGGTACGCGACACCTTCAGCTTCGGCCAGGTCAACCTCGTGCTGCTGGCCCTCGTCCTCGGCGACGCGTGGCTGCTGTCGACGGGCCGTGCGCGCTGGGCGGGCGTCGGGATCGGGCTCGCCGCCGCGATCAAGCTGACGCCCGCGATCTTCATCGTCCTGCTGCTGCTCGCCAGACGTTCACGAGCCGCAGGAACCTCGGTGGGCGTCGCCGCGACCGCCACCGCACTGGCGGCCTGGGTCATGCCCGATGCCTCCCGCTTCTACTGGACCGAGGCGGTCTGGGACACCACCCGCATCGGCCGCCTCGACTACGTCTCCAACCAGTCGCTGCAAGGCGTACTGGCCCGCCTCGCCGACCCTGCCGAACCGAGCCGCGCCGCCTGGGCGTTGGCGGCGCTGGCCGTCCTCGGTGTATGGGTGTGGAGGGCGCGCCGAGCACTGGCCGCGGACGACGTCCTCGGCGCCTTCGCGCTCACCGGACTCGCCGCCTGTCTCCTCAGCCCGATCACCTGGGTGCATCACCTCGTGTGGCTGCTGCCGTCGCTCGCGATCCTGTTCGGTGAGGGGCTGAGGCGCAGGCGGCTGCTGTGGATCGCCGGGTGCCTGTACGTCCTGCTGTGCAGCAGCGTGGTGTGGCTGTGGTTCGACGACGCGTCCGGCATCGACGGCTTCGTCGGCAGCAACACCTACGTGTGGATCACCCTCGGCCTGCTCCTCGGGCTGCCCGTCGGTCAGGCACGGGTGAACCGCCCGCCGTGGAGGCGCAGGACCAGAGACACGGCACCCGCGCCCAGTCCGGCGGCGCCTGCGAGGGTTCCCGCCTCCCCCAGCCAGCCGACGGAGCCGTCCTCGGCCGCCATGGCCGCGGGCACTGCCGTCGGGCCCGCCGTGGACACGCGGCGCGGCGGCAGGAGCGAGCCCACCGGTTCGACACGCCCGGCGGCCCCGAAGCCCCAGTCGAGCAGCGAGCGCGCCTCCTCGTACACGGCGAAGCCGCCCGCCTGAGGAGCCATCACCGTGACGACGAGGGTGCGTCCGTCCCGGCGTGCGGCGGCGACGAGCGTGTTGCCCGCCTGGGAGGTGTAGCCGTTCTTGACGCCGACGAGCCCCTTGTAGGGCGCGACCCCGTCGGCGCCGGTGAGCAGCCGGTTGGTGTTCTGGATCTCGAAGGACCAGCCGCCGGCCGGGAACTTGGCGCGGACCGTGGCGGCGTACCGCGCGAAGTCCGCGTTGCGCAGCCCGGCCCGCCCGAAGACGGCCAGGTCGTACGCGGACGACACCTGGCCCGGCGTGTCGTACCCGTCGGGCGAGACGACCCGCGTGTCGCGGGCGCCCAGGGACCGGGCCTTGGCCTGCATCTGGGCGGCCGTGCTGCCCCAGCCGCCGTTCATCTCGGCCAGTACGTGCACGGCGTCGTTGCCGGAGTTCAGGAAGACGCCCCGCCACAGGTCGGCGGCGTTGTAGGTGCGCCCCGCGGCGATGCCGACCCGGCTGCTGCCGGGGCCGACGCCGGCCAGTTCCTCCTCCGTGACGGTGTGCCGGACCGCCGCGGGCAGCACCGGCAGCACGGTCAGCGCGAAGAGGGTCTTCAGAGTGCTGGCAGGCGGCAGCTTGAGATGGGCGTTGTGGGCCGCGAGTACTTCGCCGGTGCCGGCGTCGGCCACCACCCACGACCGCGCGGAGACGTCCTGGGGAACCTTGGGCGCCCCGGCCCGGGGCCGTACCTGGGTCCCGGGCCGGTCCAGCGTCGAGGGCCGCGCGGTGGCGGGTTTCGACGCGGAGACATGGGGAGTGGCCGGGGCGGCTCCGTCGTGGGCGGCGGCCGTTTTCGGCGCGAAGGCCAGCGCACCCACCACACAGGCGGCGGAGCAGCAGACGGCCGCACGCGAAGGAAGTCCGATTGTCATACTGCCAACCTAGGAACGCGCAGGTCACATCCCCGGCTGCCCGGGCCGGGCGGCGGCATCGAGCACCCGGATGCCGCAGCGTCCCTGGACCCGCCCGGTCCGGGGCGGGCCCGCGAGGTCCATCCCTACTGGCCCGTGGGTACGGTCGGCTGGACCTGCCGCAGGAACGTCGCGTTGTCCGGGGTCCGGCGCAGCTTGTCCAGGAGCGTCTCCAGTCCGGCCTGCGGGTCCCCGCGGGAGAGCAGGGCGCGCCGCAGACCGCGTACGGCCCCCAACTCGGCGGCCGGGACGAGGAGTTCCTCGCGGCGGGTGCCGGACGGGGTGATGTCGACGGCGGGGAAGACCCGTCGGGACGCGAGGCCGCGGTCCAGGCGGAGCTCCATGTTGCCGGTGCTCTTGAGCTCCTCGAAGTAGTAGTCGTCGGCGCGGGAGCCGGTCTCCACGAGGGCGGTGGCGATGATCGTGAGCGAGCCGGCCTCCTCGGTGAGGCGCGCGGCTCCGAAGAACCGCTTGGGTCCGTGCAGTGCGGCCGCGTCGACACCGCCGCTGAGGGTGCGGCCACTGGTGGCGGCCGCGTTGTTGTGCGCCCGGCACAGCCGGGTCAGCGAGTCGAGGAGGATCACGACGTCCTGGCCGGCCTCGACCAGCCGCTTGGCGCGCTCCACGGCCAGCTCGGCGAGCGCGATGTGCTGCTTGGGAGCCTGGTCGAAGGTGGAGGCGAGCACCTCACCCCGTACGGAACGGCGCATGTCGGTGACCTCCTCGGGCCGCTCGTCGAGGAGTACGACCATCAGATGTGCCTCGGGGTGGTTGCCGGCGACGGCGGCGGCCATCTGCTGGAGCAGCACGGTCTTGCCGGTCTTGGGCGGGGCGACGATCAGGCCGCGCTGGCCCTTGCCGATCGGCGCGACCAGGTCGATGAGGCGGGTGGTCGCACCGCCCGCCGGGTGTTCGAGCCGCAGCCGCTCACGCGGGTGCAGCGGGGTCAGGTCATGGAAATGCGGGCGGCCACGCAGCTCAGCTGCTGGCAGGCCATTGACCCGCTGGACCTCGGTGAGGGCTCGCTGCTTGCCGCGTACGCCTTCGACGAGGTCGCCCTTGCGCAGTCCGTGTCGGCGGATCAGCGCGGAGGAGACCTGAAGGTCGGAGGGCCCGGGAAGCAGGCTCTGGGCGCGCAGGTGGCCCTGCCCGTTCGAGGTGATGTCGAGTACGCCGGTGGCCTGCTCCTGCGTGACGGGAGTGGGCGGGCGTTCGAGTGTGGTGGTCATGGTGGGTGTCCTTTCGAGGACGGTTCATGTGGTCATGAGGGATGGGGGAGAGGCCGGATCGGGGGCGGTATGGACACACCCCGGCTCGGCGGAGACATCACCTCTCGTGCCGCGCCGCGCACGGCGGGCGGGAAGACCCGTGGCCGGACACGCCGTAGGAGTCGCACGACTCGCACGCCTTGTGCCCGTACGAGGAGAGGTGGTGCGGAGAAGCTGCTTCGCCGGTCGGAAGGGACGGGCGGTTCAGCTGGATGAGAGGTACTTCGGCACCGGCGCCCGAGAAAGGGGGCGTACACAAGTGCTGATGGCACTGTAGCACTACTCCCTCCGGCGAGGGCCGGATGGCCGGATCCCAGGGCGTTGACAGGGGAGATGCCTCGCGTCACGGTGGTCGGCATGGTCGATGCCGGGATCGTCGAACGCGTAAGGGAACTGCGGCCGTTGATCCGGCGGAACGCGCTGCGGGCCGAGCGGGAACGGCGCGTGCCCGACGAGGTCGCCGCCGCGCTGAACGGCACCGGCGTCCACCGGATGAACGTCCCGCGCCGGTACGGCGGTTACCAGACTCCGCTGCGCACACAGGTCGCCGCCTTCGCCGAGATCGCCGTCGAATGCGGCTCCACGGCGTGGATGACACTGAGTCAGGCGGGGGTCTCGTACATCGCGGCGCTCTTTCCCGACGAGGCGCAGGACGACTTCTTCACCGGTCCGAGCGGGCCCGACGCGAGGATCGGTGGCACGCTCGTCCCCGGCGCCACGGCGGTGCCGTACGACGGGGGCTATCGGGTGGACGGCGCCTCGGCCTTCGCGACCGGCTGTCATCACGCGGACTGGCATCTACTGACGGCTGCGGTCACTCCCGCAGACGGTTCGCCGCCGGAAGGACCGCCCGAGATGATCTGGGCCGCGGTGCCGATGTCCGAGCTGGAGATCCTGGACGACTGGCATGTCACAGGTCTCGCCGGTACTGGCAGCAACACCGTCGTGGCCCGGAACATTCCCGTGCCCGCTCATCGCGTGCTTCCGGTCGGTCCGATGCTCGCCGGGCAGATCCCGTCCAAGGCGAACGCGGACGATCCCTTCTACCGCATGCCCGTGCTGCTGCTGTTCTGCGCCTGGGCCGCGCCGGTGGCGCTGGGGCTCGCCCGGGCGGCGATGACGGAGTTCGGCGAGCGCATTCACCGGCGCGGCATCACGTACACCTTCTACGAGCGGCAGAACGAGGCCACTGTCACCCATCTCCAGGCGGCCGAGGCGCAGATGAGGATCTCCAGCGCCGAGCTGGTCGCCGCCCGGCTGACCTCCGAGATCGAGACCAAGGCCCGCGACGGCTCCCCGTACACCCTCGCGGAGCGGGCCAGGATCCGGGCCGAGAGCGGCTATCTGACACGCCTCTGCAAGGAGGCCGTCGATCTGCTCGCTTCTGCCGCCGGTGCCTCCTCGCTCCAGCGGGAGGTGCCCATGCAGCGCATCGCCCGCGACATCAACGCCCTGTCCCTGCACTCCTTCATGAACCCGGCCACCAACCTGGAGATCTACGGGCGTGTCCTGTCGGGAGTCGACCCGGGAACGCCCTTCCTTTGACGGTCACGGACGGCGGCCAGGGCGATTTCGGCGACGACACTCAGGAGATTCGGTTGGACAGCACCCCTGCCATGAACACCCCTGCCACGCCACCGCATCGGATGGACCCCGCCGGTGGCTGCCCGCACGCCGACAACGCACGGCTCCTCGCGCGCGGCGCCGTGGCGTCGGTCGTCCTGCCCGGCGGTGTGGAGGGCATGGCGGTCCTCGGACACGAGGCGCTGAAGGAGTTCCTCGCCCACCCCGAAGTCGCCAAGGACGCAGGGCACTTCACCGCGCTGCGGGAGGGGCGGATAGCCAAGGGATGGCCCTTGGCGACCTTCGCGACCGTACGGGGGATGACGACCGCGGACGGCGAAGACCATCGGCGCCTGCGCTCGCTGGTCAGCAGGGCGTTCACCGCCCGGCGGGTCGAGCAACTCCGGCCTCGGATAGAGGAGTTGACGGACAGGCTCCTCGACGACCTGCACCACGCGGCCGAACAGGGCGGGGGAGTCGCGGACCTGCGCGAGCACTTCGCACTGCCGCTGCCCATGGGCGTCATCGGGGAGTTGCTCGGGGTCGACGCCGAATACCGCGACCGGCTGCACCACCTCTCCAACCAGGTCGTCGCCACCGACATCCGCCCGGAGAAGGCCCTCGCCGCGAACAGGGAGCTGGTCGCCGTGCTGGGTGCGGTGGTCGCGGACCGGACTGAGCGGCCGGGCGACGACCTCACCAGCGCGCTGATCACCGCCCGCGACGAGGGCGGCGACCGGCTCACCCACGAGGAACTCATCGGCACCCTGGTACTGATGATCATCGCCGGGCACGAGACCACGCTGAACCTCATCACCAACGCCGTACGCGCCCTGTGCGGCCACCGGGACCAGCTGGAGCGGGTCAGGAAGGGCGAGGCAAGCTGGTCGGACGTGGTCGAGGAGACCCTGCGCTGGGACGCGCCCGTCAGTTACTTCCCCTTCCGCTATCCCGTGCGGGACCTGACGGTCGACGGGACCGTGATTTCTCGAGGTACGCCCGTCCTCGCCGGCTACTCGGCGGCTGGGCGCGACCGGGCCGCGCACGGGCCCGACGCCGACCGCTTCGACGTCACCAGGCCCGCCAGGCCCGGCACCACCCGGCATCTGTCCCTCGGCCACGGCGCCCACTACTGTCTCGGCGCCCCGCTGGCCAGGCTGGAGTCCACCATCGCCCTTGAGCGGCTGTTCGCCCGCTTCCCCGGCCTCGACCTGGCCCTGCCCGAGGCGGACCTCGCCCGCCACTCCAGTTTCGTGGGCAACAGCGTCCGGGCGCTTCCCGTACGGGTGTCGCCGCGGGTGTCACCGAGGGTGTGAAGTCCGCTCGCCCGAGTAGTCATCCCGAACAATCATGGGGATGTGTCGATCCGGCGCCGGTCCGTTCGTCGGTGGGGTGCAGTGACACCGAAATTGAACGAACCGCGGGAATTCAGGAGGACCGGTCATGAAGTACGTGATGTTCATCTGCACCCCCGTCGGCGGCGAGGAACTCAGCCCCGAGGAGATCGCCGACGACCCCCGCTTCACCTCGTACATCGACGAGGTGCGCACCAGCGGCGTGGTGAAGGGCGGCGCACGGCTGCGGCCGGCCACCGACGCCACCACCGTGCGCGTCCAGGGCGACGAGGTCCTGCTCAGCGACGGGCCCTTCGTGGAGTCCAAGGAGTATGTTGCCGGCTTCGACATCATCGAGGTCGCCGACCTCGACGAGGCCATCGCGCTGGCGTCCAGGCATCCCGCCGCGCTCGGCGGCGGTTCGGTGGAGGTGCGGCCGGTCTGGGAGTGAACGAGGACGAGCGGGCGGACGGCGTCGAGGAGGCTGTCGCCGCCGCCTTCCGAGAGGAATGGGGCCAGGTCGTCGCCACCCTGATCAGGGTGACCGGCGACTGGGACCTCGCCGAGGAGTGCGCGCAGGACGCCTTCGCCCAGGCACTCGACCGGTGGCGGCGCGACGGAGTGCCGCGCCGCCCCGGCGCCTGGCTGACCACGACCGCGCGCAACCGGGCCATGGACGTGCTGCGCCGGGAGGCCGTTGGCGCGGCGAAACTGCGGGAGGCGGCGGTGCTGGCACGGGACGGGGGACCGTTCGACCCGCACGACCCGGACTTCGACAACGACAGCGGGGTCACGGACGACCGGCTGCGGCTGCTCTTCACCTGCTGCCATCCCGCGCTGCCCATCGAGGCCCGGGTCGCCCTGACCCTGCGCACCCTCGCGGGGCTCACCACGCCCGAGATCGCCCGCGCCTTCCTCGTCCCCGAGGCGACGATGGCGCAACGCCTCGTGCGCGCCAAGCGGAAGATCCGCAACGCCGGGATTCCGTACCGCGTACCGCCCGCGCATCTGCTGCCCGAGCGGACGACCGGCGTGCTGGGCGTGGTGTACCTGCTGTTCAACGAGGGGTACGCGGCCACGTCCGGCGCCGATCTCCTGCGGACGAACCTCTGCGCGGAGGCCGTCCGGCTCGCCCGGGTGCTGGCCCGGCTCATGCCCGACGAACCCGAGGTCCTCGGCCTGCTCGCGCTCCTCCTGCTGCACGACGCCCGGCGGAACACCCGGGTGAACGCGGCCGGTGACCTGGTCACCCTGGAGGACCAGGACCGTACGGCCTGGGACCGGGCGGAGGCCGACGAGGGCGCCGCCCTGCTGGAGACGGCACTGCGCCGCGGGCGGCCGGGGCCGTACCAGATCCAGGCCGCCATCGCGGCCTGCCATGTCACCGCGGCCACCGCCGAGGAGACGGACTGGGCCGACATCGCCGCGCTGTACGGGGAGTTGGCGCTCCACGTGCCGTCCGACGTCGTCCGGCTGAACCGTGCCGTGGCCGTCGGCATGTCCGAGAGCCCCGAGGCCGGTCTGGCCCTCGTGGCGGAGCTGGAGAAGGCGGGCGACCTGGCCGGGTACCACCTGCTGCCCGCCACCCGGGCGGACCTCCTTCGGCGCTCGGGACGGATGGGAGAAGCGGCCGAGGCGTACGAGAAGGCGCTGGAGCTGGTGGAGAACGACGCCGAGCGGCGATTTCTGGAAAAGCGGCTCGCGGAGTGTCGATCGGCGTAGGCGCGGTTCGTCGGTGGGGCGAAAGCACCCGACGACACCGGAGATTCCGATGACCGCCACTGTCTCGACCATTCCAGCCGTGCCCGCCGTCCCCATCCGGCGCACCGACAAACTCCTCGCGCTGCTGTCGCCGCGCCGCCGACGGCCCGTGTCCCATGTGACGCGACCCTCGACCAGCCACAGCACGGGCGGCGGCGCCCCGGACAGCGGCCCGGACGTCTGGCTCGCGGGCCTCCGGCTGGGGAGCTGAACCATGGCCGCCACGACACCGGAAAGCCGGACCGGCACGACCTCCGGCCCCGCCCCCGATCCGCGCCGCTGGCGTGCCCTCGCCCTGCTCTGCGTGGCCGGGTTCATGGTCATCCTCGACGCACAGATCGTCGTCCTCGCGCTGCCGTCCATCGCCGACGGACTCGGGTTCACCGCGGGCGGCGCCCAGTGGGTGATGAGCGCCTATCTGCTCAGCTTCGGCGGGCTCCTGCTCCTCGGCGGACGGATCGCCGACCTGCTGGGCCGCCGCCGCGTCTTCATGACCGGCACCCTGCTCTTCGCGATGTCCTCACTGCTGTGCGGGTTCGCCTGGACGGCCGGCGTGCTGGTGGCCGCCCGCGCCGTGCAGGGCGTGTCGGCCGCCGTCATGGCACCCACCGCGCTCTCCATCCTCCTGAACACCTTCGAAGAGGGCACCGAGCGCAACAAGGCCCTCGCCCTCTGGTCCGGCAGCGGCGGCTTCGGCGCCACGGCGGCGCTGCTGATCGGCGGCCCGCTCACCGACGTCCTCGGCTGGGAGTGGGTGTTCTTCCTGAACGTGCCCGTCGCGCTGGTGCTGCTCGCCCTGAGCCCCGTTCTGCTGCGCGAGAGCCGCACCGAGGCACGGACCCGCTCGTACGATCCGGCCGGCGCCCTGGCCGTCACGGCGGCGCTCCTCGCCTGTGTCTACGCCGTCGTCGAGGCGCCCCGGGCCGGATGGCTGTCGGCGCAGACGCTGGGCCTGCTGGCCGTCTCCGCCGCACTGGCGCTGCTGTTCGTACGAGTCGAGGCCCGGTCGAAGGCGCCCCTTGTGCCGTTGCGACTGCTGCGCTCCCGTGGGGTGAGCGGCGGCAACCTCGTGGTGTTCCTGCTCGGCGGCAGTGCCTTCGGGATGTCGTACACGCTCTCCCAGTACGGGCAGGGCGTTCTCGGCTACTCGCCGCTGCGCTTCGGCCTCTACAACGTCGTGATGCCGGTGACGGCCGTGATCGGCTCGTACGCAGGACAGGCCCTGGTCACCCGTGTCGGCCCGCGTCCGGTCGCGGTCGGCGGGCTCACGCTGGTCGGCGTGGGCAGCCTGCTGCTGGCCGGGGTGCCGGTGGACGGCGGGTTCGTGCGCGACCTGTTCCCCGGGCTGCTGGTCTTCGGGCTGGGTCTCGGTGCCTGCGCGGTCGCCGGTTCCATCGCCGCGCTGACCGGAGTGGGGGAGCGGGAGTCGGGGGTGGCCTCCGGGATCAACACCGCGGCCTTCCAGATCGGGGGTGCCTTCGGCGTCGCGGTCGTCTCCTCGGTCGCGGTGTCGTACACGAGCGGGGCGGACCGGCTCGCGGCCCTCACAGCGGGCTACCGGGCCGCGTTCGTCGCGTGTGTCGTCCTCGCGGTGGTCGGGACGGCCGTCGCACTCGTCCTTCTCGGCCGGAGGCGACGGCCTGCCGGGCGCAGCTCTGCCGGCCCCGGGCCGGACTACCCGAGCACGTCGAAGATCCCGAACCCGAAGCCCTGAGCCGTGACGGTGTCACCGTCGGTCCCGGCACCGGATGCCTCCAGGGCTCGGCCGGGCCGGATGCCGTCGAGGCGGTAACTTGCCTGCTCCCGTTGGGGGTTGACGACCACGAGGTACCGTCCGCCGCGTACGTACACGAACGGGTAGCCGGTGTGCAGGACCTCCACCGAGCCGTCCGCCCCGAGTTCCGGGGTCGTTGTGCGGAGAGCGATGAGACGGCGTACGAGATGGAGGAGGGACGTGTCGTCGGCGCGCTGGGCGGCGACGGTGGGGCGGTCGGGGGCGGGGTCGACCGGCAGGTAGGGGTGGTCGGACGTCGAGAAGCCCGCGTTGGGCCCGTCGTCCCACTGCATGGGGGTGCGGGAACCCGCCCGGTTGTAGCGCGGGCCGAGCACGCTGCCCTCGGTGTCGGGGAGGTCCGGGACGTAGCGCATACCGATCTCGTCGCCGTAGTAGATGGCGGGGAGCGTGGGCCAGGTGAGCTGGAAGGCGAAGGCGGCGGGGAGCTGTTCGGCCGTGCGGGGGCCGCAGTTGAGGCGCGAGAAGTCGTGGTTGGCGGTGGGCAGGGAGATGAAACCGCTGTCACCCAGGGCGGACGAAGCCCGCTGCCACGCCTCGACGAAGGGGCGCGGCGAGCCCCGGCCGCTCGGGTCGAAGAAGCAGTCGAGCGGGTCCCAGGTCTCATTGACGGTGCCGGTGCCGTTGCTCCACAGCGAGCGCAGCGCCAGGCCGTCGGTGGGGCCGCCGAAGTGCAGGAAGAAGTCCGTGTGGAACCCCGCCGGAACCGACACCTCGGGCTCGCCCCACTCGGACAGCAGCACCGCGTCCGGGTGCGTACGGTCCAGCCAGTGGCGCAGCTCCGCCCAGATCCCGCTCGTCCCGGCCTTGTCCGGGTCGTCCTTGACGAGCGAGGCGGCCATGTCGACGCGGAAGCCCGAGAGGCCGAGGCTCAGCCAGTGGTCCATGACCGTGCGCAGGGCCTCACGGTTGGCGCGCGGGCCCTCCGCGTCCACCGGCTGCCGCCACGGCTCGGCCGAACTCTCGCGCGCGTAACCGAAGTTGAGAGCCGGCTGGAAGTCGAAGAAGTTCGGCAGATACGCGCCCGGCCTGCTGCCCGGCGAGGCCACGAAACCGTCAGGCGTATCCCCTGACCGGCCCTCCGGCGCCCAGATGTAGCGATGGTCGTCCGGATCGTTCGCCGAGGCCCTGAACCACGGGTGCTCGGCGGAGGTGTGCCCGGCGACCAGGTCGAGGAGCACGCGAATGCCGCGGCGGCCCGCCAGGTCGACGAGCTTCGCCAGGTCGTCGTTGGATCCGTAGCGCGGAGCCACGTTCAGATAGTCGGCGACGTCGTACCCGGCGTCCCCGAACGGCGAGACGAAGCACGGGTTCAGCCAGACCGTGTTCACCCCCAGCCACTCCAGATGGTCGAGACGCTCGGCGATGCCGTCGAAGTCACCGATCCCGTCGCCGTTCGAGTCCGCGAACGACTGCGGGTAGATCTGGTAGAACACGGCATCGGCCAGCCAGGCGGGCGCGGGACGGAAGGAGGTCATAGGGCGAGTATTCGGCAGAGCCCTGAAGGGGCGCGAGGCCGCGTGTTCACACGGCTCCGCCGCGAGGGGCGCGCCGGGCCACGACGAACCCTCGGACGAATCCCCGCACCCCCGTGGAACGCCTACGCTGAGTAGCCATGTTCACTCCGCAAGGCCCCACGTTCCGCGAACTCGCCGTACAGGCGCTGTCGTCCGTCGAGCACGGCTACGACCTCCTCGCACCGAAGTTCGACCACACCCCCTTCCGTACGCCGGACTCGGTACTGCGGTCCGTCGCCCGGGCGCTCAGGACGATCGGCCCGTTCGAGAGCGGACTCGACCTGTGCTGCGGCACCGGCGCGGGCATGGACGTGCTGCGGACGGTGTGCCGGGAGCAGGTCACCGGCCTCGACATCAGCACCGGCATGCTCGCCGTGGCCCGGGAACGGGCGGCACGTCCCGGCGGGCCGCCGACCGCCTGGGTACGCGGCGACGCCCGGGCCCTGCCGTTCGGGCCGGCCTTCGACCTGGTGGTGAGCTTCGGGGCGTTCGGGCACTTCCTGCCCAGGGAGCTGCCGGGGCTGTTCGCGCAGGTCCACTCGGTGCTCCGGCCCGGCGGACGGTTCGCCTTCCCGATCGGCGCCCCCGCCCGCCCCGGTTCGCGCGGCTACTGGGCCCTGCTCGGCTTCGACGCGGCGATGCGCGTTCGGAACGCCGTGTGGCGGCCTCCGTTCGTCATGTACTACCGGGATTTCCGTCTCGACGACGTGCGGCGGGAACTTGCCCGCGCCGGTTTCACGGTGGAGTTGTACGCGCTCTCCGAGTTCGGGCGCAGGAGTGACGGCAGCCCCCGCTGCCGGATGGTGGTGGCGACGAAGTCGGGGAGTGCGGAGTAGCTGCGGCCGGCCGGGGCGCCTGGAGGGGCTATTCGAGCCCGGAGACCCTGAACACCGTCCGTGCCGTCTCCCGGTCGAGCCGTTCCGACAGGCTTCGCAGCTCCGTCGTACCGCAGACGAGCGAGCCGCCCGCCTCCGAGGCCCGCGCGCCCTCGTCCAGGAGCCGCCACAGCGCGGGGTTGGCGACCAGGACCCGGGGATCGAACTCGACGCGTCCGCCGAACTCGTCGCGCAGGACGAGGCGTTGGGCCACTCCGTCCGAGCGGCACACCGCGACGAGCCGGTCCGTGTACACGGAACGGTGCGCGAACAGGCCCTGGCACACCAGCTCGTCCTCGCACGCGGACACGCGGGCGGGCAGCAGCACGGCGAAGAGGGCGAAGGCCAGCGCCGCCCACAGCAGGAACCGCACCGCCGTGAGGCGTCCCGAACCCGCGTCGAACACCAGCAACAGGCCCAGCATCAGCACGGCACAACCCACGGCCGAGCGCGCCTCACCCGCCCACGTGCGGTCGTGCACCCAGGTGCCGTCGTCGTACGCCGGCACATCGGGGAAACGACCGGACGCGGGCCCCTCGATACGTCGAGACATGGCGGCGACGGTAGGCACGCGCGTCACGCGGTGGGAGCGACTTGATGCTTCGCTGACTCTCCGGCCGACGAAATTGACGCGTGTCGTACGGCGCCCGTCCGGAATGCAACCACCCGTCACCGTCCGTGGTCGCCCTTTCGTCGGTGCGGGGGATGCCGGTCAGTGCCTGCTCAGGTCGCTGTCCTCGCGCGTCCTCGTGTAGACGGGCTCGCCGCGGCGGACCGAGCCCGGTGCCCGGGCGGTGGGGCGGTCGGCGCGTGCCGAGGAGCTCAGCTGCCAGGGGACGCTGGTGACCATCACACCGGGCGTGAACAGCAGTCGGCTCTTCAGCCAGAGGGCGGACTGGTTGTGCAGCAGGTTCTCCCACCAGTGGCCGACGACGTACTCGGGGATGAACACCGCCACGACGTCCCGCGGGCTCTCCCGCCGCAGCGAGCGCACGTACTCGACCACCGGCCGGGTCACCTCGCGATAGGGCGAGTCGATGACCTTGAGGGGCACGTCGATGGCGTACTCCTCCCAGCGCTCCCGCAGCGCGAGGGCCTCGTCGCGGTCCACCGACACCGTCAGCGCCTCCAGCCGGTCGGGGCGCAGGGCATGCGCGTACGACAGTGCCCGCAGGGTCGGCTTGTGCAGTGTCGAGACCAGCACGATGCCCAACACCCTTGAGGGCGGGACGAGTTCCTCGCGCGGGTCCGTCACGGCGAGCTCCGCGGAGGTGGCGTCGTAGTGCCGGCGGATGCCCCGCATCATCACCCACAGCACGATCGCGGCGAGCACCGCCAGCCATGCGCCCTCCAGGAACTTCGTGGCGAGCACGATCACCAGGACGAGGCCCGTGACCACCGCGCCCACCGCGTTGATCACGCGCGCGGAGTGGTGGCGTCGGCGCAGCGCCGGGTCGGTCGTGGCACGCAGCTCACGGTTCCAGTGCCGGACCATGCCCGTCTGCGACAGCGTGAACGAGGTGAACACACCCAGGATGTAGAGGTGGATGAGGTTCGTGACGTTCGCCCGGAAACCCCACAGCAGCAGACCGGCGACGACCGCGAGCGCCATGATGCCGTTGGAGAAGGCGAGCCGGTCGCCGCGGTTGTGCAGCTGATGCGGCAGATAGCGGTGCTGGGCGAGGATCGAGGCGAGCAGCGGGAAGCCGTTGAACGCGGTGTTCGCGGCGAGGACCAGCACCAGCGCGGTGGCCGCCTGGATGAAGTAGAAGCCGACACTGTTCTCACCGCCGAACACGGCGGCGGCGATCTGTGCGATGACCGTGCGCTGCGTATGGTCCTCGCAGTTGCCGTCCAGGCCCGTGAGCCGGCACGAGTCGTCGGTGATGTGCACCTTGGAGACGATCGCGAGCGTGGTGACACCGACGAACATGACGATCGCGATGGCCCCCATCGCCACCATCGTGGCCGCCGCGTTCTGCGACTTGGGCTTGCGGAACGCCGGTACGCCGTTGGAGATCGCCTCCACACCCGTCAGCGCCGTACAGCCCGACGAGAAGGCCCGCAGGACCAGCATCAGCAGCGCCAGCCCGGCGAGATTCGCGTCCCCGGGCTCCGGTGTCACGCCGTACTTCGCGCTCTCCGCGACGGGCGCGTCACCGAGCAGATAGCGGACCAGACCGGTCCCGACCATGATCAGTACGCCGCCGATGAACAGGTAGGTCGGAGCGGCGAAGGCGTTCCCGGACTCGCGGGTGCCGCGCAGGTTCATGGCGGTCAGGATTGCCACGAAGGCCAGCGCCAACGGGACGCGGTAATCGGCCAGTTGGGGCATCGCCGAGATGATGTTGTCGACCCCCGAGGCGACGGAGACCGCCACCGTCATCACGTAGTCGACGAGCAGCGAGGCCGCCACCACCAGACCGGCCGACGGGCCGAGATTCGTGGAGACCACCTCGTACGAGCCGCCGCCGCTCGGGTAGGCGTACACCACCTGGCGGTACGAGAGCACCACCACCGTCATCAGCGACACGACCGCCACCGCGATCCACGGCGTGAAGTGCAGATACGCCAGCCCGCCGAGGGTGAGCACGAGGAGGATCTCCTGCGTCGCGTACGCCACCGACGACAGCGGGTCGGAGGCGAAGATCGGCAGGGCGAGCCGTTTGGGCAGCAGCGTGCCCTGGAGCTCTTCGCTGCGCCTGGCCCGGCCGATCACCAGGCGTTTCAGCAGACCGGTCACGTTGAACACGGCGCGAGCGTAAGCGCGGGAGCGGTCCGAATCCGGGGCGCCCTGCCCGGCGGGGCGTCAGGACCACGTCAGGTCCGGCGAGATCGCTACGGATGGCGTAAGAGGCTGCCGGGCAGGGACCGTCCGGACCGTCCCTGCCGATCGCCCCGGCGGCCTCCTGGCCGAAAGTGCCCCGCGCGGCGGGACCCTCCCCCGGTTCACCTGTCCTTCGTCCGGCGCCCATCAGTCACGACGGGCCGTTGTCAGTGGCCCGCGCTAGTCTGCGCAGATCTGATCGTTTGGCCCAATCTGGGAGGTTTTCATGGCCTCGCGCCTCAATCCGTACATCAGCTTCGACGGTGACGCCCGGCAGGCGTTGGAGTTCTACAAGGAGGTCCTCGGCGGCACACTGGCGCTGAACACCTTCGGGGAGTCCGGTATGGCGGACAGCCCCGAAGCGGACCAGATCATGCACGGCATGCTGGAGACCCCGAGCGGGTTCACGCTGATGGGCGCCGACACCCCGCCGGGCATGAAGTACACACCGGGCGGCAACTTCTCGGTCAGCCTCAGCGGTGACGACGAAGCCGAACTGCGCGGCTACTGGGAGAAGCTGTCCGCCGACGGCACGGTGGCCGTCCCGCTCGAGAAGCAGATGTGGGGTGACGTGTTCGGCATGTGTACGGACCGGTTCGGCATCCCCTGGATGGTCAACATCAGCGAGACACAGGGCTGAGCGGGCCACCCGCAGAAAACCGGGCCCGGACGCCCGTCCCAGGTCCCGCCGACCCTACGGTCGGCGGGACCTCGTCGTTTTCCGCGGTCGCGGTCGCGGTCGTGGTCTCGTGGCCGCCACCGCCACCGCCACCGCCACCGCCACCGCCGGTCCCGGTCCCGGCGCCCGGCGGCCCGCGGCGCTGGGGCGAAGGCCTGACCCCGGGGGCCCTCGCGTCAGCGTCCCGTCAGTCCGTGGCGGTTCGCCGTCAGCATCCCGTCATGAAGGGCGTCGGTGGCCAAGGGAGCCGGCGGGAGGGGGCATACCTTCGTGGCACGCCCCGGGTTCGCCTCCCCGCGCCGGGGCGGCATCACGCCCCACCACCCGGATCCTCCAGGAGGTATCCCATGACAGACATCGCGTGCGCCGAAGACCCCGAGCCCTCAGAACGGTTCCCGGCCGGGCCCCTGTACGTACCCGTCCGGCCGGGACCAGCAGGATGTTCGACCCGGCTGTTCCGTACACCCCTCGGGGCCCGGACCGCCGTCGGCTTCACCAGCAGTGAGCTGCTGACCGCCACCCTCGGCGACGGGCAGGCCTGGATCCGGCTCGCCGAGCCCGTGCTCCGCGCCCTCACCGAACCGCTCGGCGTCACCACGGTCACCGTGGACCCCCAGTTCTCCGCGCCCCTGCCCGGTCCCGCGCCCCGCGCATGGGATCCGCGGGCCGCCGAGATGCCGCGCGCGAGCGCGTCGAACACCCGCGCCGTACGGGCCGTACGGACCGTCTGAGGCCGGAAGAGGAACCCGCGATGACCACTCTGCATGAGCCCGCCGTCACCACCCGGGCCGCCGACGACCTGTCGGTGTGGCCCGCCTCCACCGCCCGGCACGACCGGGGAGACCTCGCCGTCGGCGGCGTACCGCTCACCGAGATCGCCGACCGCTTCGGCACCCCCGTCTACGTGCTCGACGAGGGCGAGGTCCGCGCACGCTGCCGCACCTACCGGGACGCCTTCCCCGAGGCCGAAGTCCTCTACGCCGCCAAGGCGTTCCTGTGCCGTGCCATGGCCCACTGGGTCGAGGAGGAGGGCCTCGGCCTGGACGTGTGCTCCGCCGGTGAGCTGGAACTCGCCGTCACCACCGGCTTCCCGCCCGAGCGGATCGTGCTGCACGGCAACGCCAAGTCGCCGCACGACCTGGAGACCGCGCTGCGCCTCGGCGTCGGACGCATCGTGATCGACAGCCCGTCGGAGATCGCGCGGCTCGCCGCGGCGGTCGGCCCCGGCGGACACCAGAAGGTGATGGTGCGGGTCGTCCCCGGCATCAGCGCGGGCGGCCACGAGAAGATCCGGACGGGCACGGACGACCAGAAGTTCGGCCTGACCCTCACCGACGGCTACGCCCAGCACGCCATCGCCCGCATCCTTGACCAGCCCCAACTGGAACTCACCGGCCTGCACTGCCACCTGGGCTCGCAGATCACCACCGTCAAGCCCTATCTCGCGGCCGTACGACGCATGGTGGGGCTGATGGCCCGCCTGCGCGACGCCCACGGTGTCGTCCTGCCCGAACTGGACCTGGGCGGCGGTCACGGCATCGCCTACCGGCCGGGGGAGGAGGCGCTCGACCTCACCATGCTGGCCCGCAAGGTGCGCGCCGAACTCGTCGAGAGCTGCGCCGCCGCCGGACTGCCGGTGCCGCGGCTGCTGATCGAGCCCGGGCGTGCCATCGCCGGACCGGCCGGCCTCGCGCTCTATCACGTGCTCGCGGTGAAGCGGACCGCCGATCACACCTTCGTGGCCGTGGACGGCGGGATGAGCGACAACCCGCGCCCGGCGCTCTACGGAGTGCGGTACGCGCCCCGGCTGATCGGACGCCACTCCACCGCGGAGCCTGCCCCGGTCACGGTGGTCGGCCGGCACTGCGAGGCGGGCGACATCCTCGCCTCGGACGTCCGGCTGCCCGGTGACGTGCACCCGGGGGACCTGCTGGCCGTGCCGGTGGCCGGTGCGTACCACCTCTCCATGGCCTCGGGCTACAACCTGGTCGGACGTCCGCCCGTGGTCGCCGTCGACCGCGGTCACGCCCGGCTCCTGGTCCGCCGGGAGTCGCTGGAGGACATCCGCAGGCGGGACGTCGGCCTGTAGGCGAGGACCCACCTCCGGGCGAGTGACGGCCCGGCCCCGCCCGGAGGTGTTCATCCCGGTCAGCGGCCCGGTGACCCATATGCGGAGCGAACGGAATTCGGTGGCACACTGACCCGGTCACCGAAGGAGACCGACCCGTGCCCATGATCAGCAACCTGAGCAGAGCGGTGCGCCGCGCCTACCGCCGCACCGTGGACCTCAGCCATCCCGCCCGCTCCCCGCTCGGCAGCGCGGTGGTGAACTGCGTGGTCTACCGTGAGGGCGGACGGCAGCCCGGCGACTGGGCACCGGCCGAGGCGATCCGGCGGGCCCGCAAGGGCAGGGGCTTCGTCTGGATCGGACTGCACGAGCCCACGGACGAGGAGTTCGCGGGCCTCGCCAAACTCTTCGGCCTCCACCCGCTGGCCGTCGAGGACGCCGTGCACGCCCATCAGCGGCCGAAGGTGGAGCGGTACGACGACACGCTGTTCGCCGTCTTCAAGACCGTGCGCTACGTCGAGCACGAGCGGCTCACCGCGACGAGCGAGGTGGTGGACACCGGTGAGCTGATGGTCTTCATCGGCCGTGACTTCGTGATCACCATCCGGCACGGCAGCCACGGCTCCCTGGGCCCGCTCCGCGAAGCCCTGGAGAGCCTGCCGGAGCAGCTCGCGAAGGGGCCCTCCGCCGTCCTGCACGCCATCGCGGACCATGTGGTCGACGACTATCTGGAGGTCACGGACGCCGTCCAGAACGACATAGAGGCCGTCGAGACCGCCGTCTTCGCCGAGCACACCGCACGCGGCGACGCCGGCCAGATCTACCAGCTCAAGCGGGAACTCCTGGAGCTCAAACGGGCCGTTGTCCCGTTGGCCCGTCCCCTGCAGATCCTCGCCCACGAGCCGCCGGCGGCCCTCTCCCCGGACATCCAGCCGTACTTCCGCGACGTCGCCGACCATCTCGCCCGCGTCACCGAGCAGATCAACGCCTTCGACGGGCTGCTCGACTCGATCCTCCAGGCCCACCTCGCGCAGGTCACGGTCGCCCAGAACGAGGACATGCGCAAGATCACGGCCTGGGCCGCCATCGTCGCCGTCCCCACCATGATCTGCGGTCTCTACGGCATGAACTTCGACCACATGCCCGAACTGCGCTGGACGTACGGCTACCCCCTGGTCCTCGGCGTCATCGCCACCCTCTGCCTCGTCATCCACCGGGGCTTCCGGCGCAACGGCTGGCTCTGAGCCGGGCCCGCGAAGCGATCACCGCGGGCCTCGGCTCCCGACGAAGATGCCTCAGCTACCGAAGAACCCGCCTCAGCTCCTGATGAAGGCCAGCAGGTCCGCGTTGAAGGCCTTCTCGTACTCGCCGACCAGGCCGTGCGGAGCGCCCGGGTACACCTTCAAGGTGGCGTCCTTGACGAGCTGCGCCGACTTCTGGGCGGCCGCCACGATGGGCACGATCTGGTCGTCGTCGCCGTGCGCGATCAGCGTGGGCACGTCGATGCGCCCCAGGTCCTCGGTGAAGTCCTGCTCGGAGAACTGCTCGACGCAGTCGTACGCGGCCTTCAGCCCGACCTGCATGCTCCACATCCAGAACGAGCGGCGCAGGCCCTCCGAGACCGTGGCACCGGGCCGGTTGAAGCCGTAGAAGGCCTCGCTGAGATCCCAGTAGAACTGCGAGCGGTCCGACTCGACGCCGGCCCGGATGCCGTCGAAGACCTCCCGCGGGGTGCCCTCGGGGTTGGCGTCCGTCTTGAGCATCAGCGGTGGTACGGCTCCCAGCAGCACGGCCTTGGCGACCCGCGCGGTGCCGTGGCGCCCGACGTACCGGGTCACCTCGCCGCCGCCCGTCGAGTGGCCGACCAGAACCACGTCGGTGAGGTTGAGCCCGTCGAGGAGCTCCGCCAGGTCGTCCGCGTACTGGTCCATGTGATTGCCCTGCCACGGCTGACCGGAGCGGCCGTGACCGCGACGGTCGTGGGCGACGGCACGGAAGCCGTTGTCGGCGACCAGCCGGGCCTGTCCGTCCCAGGCGTCCGCGTTGAGGGGCCAGCCGTGACTGAAGACGACCGGCTGTCCGGTGCCCCAGTCCTTGTAGAAGATCTCGGTGCCGTCGCCGGTGGTGAAGGTTCCCATGGGGGTGCCTTTCCTTTCGAACATTAAGGATCTCTGCAGGTGGCCCCTTGTCGATGGTGAGCGAGTGGGCCCGATTCGGCATCTCGGTGGCCGTCTCGGACATGCCTTCGAGGTTAGGCCCGCACAGCACATCTGCCATCCGTCACGTGACGGCATTCTCGGACCGGTGTCGTTCAGAGGCCCGGTGCCGCCCAGAGATCCGGTGCCGCTCAGAGATCCGGTTCGTCGAGTACGCCGTCCAGTGCGAGCAGGACCGCCGCCTCCGGGCTCAACTCCCTTCCCTCGCGCACCGCTTCGGCGAAGACCTCCTCGCCGAGGGCCTTGCGGAGGTGGCGTGCGTACTCCCGGCGGAAGACGGTCGTCCCGGTGTCGCCGAGCTGGGGGAGTCCGGCCGCGTGCCAGAGGCGGGTGCCCGCGCCCAGGAGGCGGGCGGCGCGTTCGGGCTCGCCGCTGGAGGCCTCCACCGCGACCAGCAGGTCGGCGACGGCCGCGGCACCGAGCCGGTCGTGGACGCGCCACTTGGCGGCCAGCGCCTCGCGCGCGGAGACCAGCGCGTCGTCCGGCCGCCCGAGCCCGATCCCGGCGAGGGCGACGAAGAAGTCGCCCCAGGCCCGCATCCACAGTTCACCGCGCTTGGCGCAGTCGGCGCGCAGCCGCTCGGCCACCGCCGCGCAGCGCTCGAACGCGCCCTGGCCCGCCAGGAGATACGCCTGCAGCGCCAGCGTCAGGAGCTGGAAGAACTCCGCTCCGCCCCCACCGCCCGGCCCCTGCGTGCTGCTGCCGTACAGCAGCGCGGACCGTGCCGACTCCCCGCGCACCGCGAGACTTGCCCCGGTCAACGGCAGCGCGGGCACGGGCAGTTGGCGCTCCTCGGCGAGCCACACGTACGCCGCGCTCACCGACTCCGCGGCGTCCAGGTCGTCCGGCACGACCGTGACCAGCCGGTGTGCCCAGGTCGCCAGCGTGTGCTCGGGGCCGCTGTGGTGCGCCCGGCGCAGTGCGCGCTCCAGGTGGCCGCGGCCCTCCTCTGCGAAGCCGCAGGCGAACCAGAAGTACCAGAGCGTGCCCGCGAGTTCGAGTGCCGTCTCGGGCTCCGGCGCCGTCAGGCACTCCTCCAGAGCGACCCGCAGGTTGGCGTGCTCCACGCTCAGCCGCTCGGCCCACATCCGCTGGCCCGGGCCCAGCCACTCGGCCTGGCCCTGGCGCGCGATCCAGCGGAAGTAGTCACGGTGACGGCCGCGTACGGTGTCCTGCTCACCGAGACCTTCGAGCCACTCGGCGCCGAAGGTGCGGACCGTGTCGAGCATGCGGTAGCGCCCGGCCACCCCGTCGCCCTCGCGCGTCACGATCGACTTCTCGGTGAGCGACGCGAGCAGCGCCAGGATCTCCTCCGCGTCCAACGGGCCCCCGTGGCACACGAATTCGGCCGCCTCCACGTCCCAGCCGCCCGCGAACACCGAGAGGCGGGCCCACAGCAGCCGCTCCAGCGGAGTGCACAGCTCATGGCTCCAGCCGATCGCCGTACGCAGCGTCTGGTGCCGGGCGAGCCGCGGCCGGGCGGGGGAGACGAGCAGGTCGAACCGGGAGTCGAGGCCTGCCAGGAGCCGGTCGAGGGCGAAGCCGCGCAGCCGCACGGCGGCCAGTTCCAGGGCCAGCGGTATCCCGTCGAGGCGGGCGCAGACCGCCGCCACGTTCGCCCGGTTGGCGTCGGTCAGCGCGAACGACGGCACGGCTGCCGCGGCGCGGGCCGCGAACAGCGCCACCGCGTCGTCGCGTTCGCCGAGTGGCAGCGGCGTCACGGACAGCAGATGCTCGCCGGCCACGCCCAATGGCTGACGGCTGGTGGCCAGAACCCGTAACTCGGGTACGTGCGCGAGGAGTTCCTGCACGACACGCGCGCACTCGTCCAGTACGTGGTCGCAGGTGTCCAGGACGAGCATGAGCGGACCGTCGTCGAGATGCTCGTAGACGGCCTCCAGGAGCGGGCGCAGCGTCTGCTCGGTCAGCCGGGTCGCCTCGGCCAGGGCGTTTGTGAGGAGGTCGGGGTTCTTGAGGTCGGACAGTTCCACCAGCCACACCCCGCCGGGGAAGGCGGCCCTCACGGTGTGTGCGGCCCGCAGCGCCAGCCGTGACTTGCCGACGCCTCCGGGGCCGGTGAGGGTGACGAGCCGCGCGGTCCCCAACAGGGCGGAGATTTCGGCCAGTTCGGATCTGCGGCCGATGAAGGCGTTGGACTCGGCGGGGAGATTGCCGGTCATGCCGTTGCGTACCGAGGCCACCATCGCTCCCCCTCACCCGACCGATGGCGGTCACCCTAACGCCCGGGAACGCCCGTGTCCGACACCTGTCCGGGTGACCGGTAATAGGGCCTTCGCCCTCACGCCGAGGCCGTATTGGGCGTAGCGTGGATGCGTTCCGGCACGCCGAAGCGGCGCCCTTGGGAGGTGCGGGGGATGGACACCGTGCCCGCACCGAGAGCAGTCGGAGAGATGCGCGCCGGGGACCATCTGCTCCTGGGCTACGAAGCGGACGAGGAGCGCGAGACCGTGGTCGCCGCGTTCCTCCTGGACGGGCTGGCCAGCGGCCACCGCGGGCTGGTGCTGGGCCCGGCCGATCTGCCGGCCGACCTCGCCCTCACCTTCCTGGAGTCCCGCGGCTGCGCCGTCGACGACGAACTCGCCGCCGGACGGCTGACCGTGGACCCGCACCTCGCGACCCCCGACGGCCTGTGGGACCTCGACGAGGTGATCCGCCGCGAGACGCGCCGCGCGGTCGGTGACGGCTACCTCGGCCTGCGCGTCAGCATGGAGATCATGCGCGGCCAGGCGGGCAAGGGCCTCAAGACGCTGCACGACAGCGAACTCCTCCTCGAACCCGTCTTCGCGTCCCTGCCGGTCCTCGGCATCTGCCAGTACGACCGCCGGGTCTTCGACGAGGGCGAGCTGGCCCCTCTCGACGGACTGCACCACGGCCGGGTCGCCGCCGACCTCGTCTGGCACGACGAACTGCTCTCCATCACCCGCACCTTCGCCCCGCCCGGTCTCGCGCTCGCCGGCGAGGTCGACGACACGAACGTGACCGCCCTGGCCCGCGCCCTGCACGCCGAGACGGCCCGCGCCCGCGCCCGCCCGGTGCACGGGATGCGCACCCGGATCGACCTGCGCGACCTGCGTTTCATCGACGTCGGCGCGCTGCGCCTGCTGGTCTTCGCGGGCGGTGCCCTGTCCGCGTCCGGCGGCACCCTCGTCCTGCACGGCGTCGCCCCGCACATCCAGCGGCTGATGCGGGTCACCGGCTGGGACCGGGTGCCCGGGCTGGTCGTGGAGCAAGCGCACCAGTAAGAGGACTTGGCGGAAGGAGCGGCGCCGTGAGCCGTACGCGGTTCGTCCACCAGGCGCTTTGCTACGGCTCGGACGAGGAGTTCCTCGACGGGACGCTCACCTTCGCCCGCGACGGCCTGGACGCCGGCGACACCGTCCTCGCCGTCGTCGCGTCCCACAACATCGGCCTCCTCGACGAGGCGCTCGGCCACCGCTCCGACGAGGTCGAGTTCGTCGACGCGAACGACTGGTACGGCAGTCCGTCCCGCACCCTGGGCCGCTACAACGCCTACTGCGCCGCCCACGACACGGATGCGACCGGCCGGCCGCGCGGGATCCGGGTCATCGGCGAGCCAGTCTGGTCGGACCGTACGGCCCTGGAGGTCCGGGAGTGGACGCGCTACGAGTCCCTGCTCAACATCGCCTTCGCGGGCACCGGCCACTGGATCCTCTGCCCGTACGACACCCGCGCCCTCACGGTGGACATCATCCGCTCGGCGGTCCGCACCCATCCCGAACTCGCCCTGGGCCCAAGGCGGTCGGCACACTGCGGCCGCTACGTGGACCCGGCCGACTTCTACGCCGAGTGCGACACGACCCGGCCGCCGGTCCTCCCCGCGGGACGCGACGACGTTCCCTTCGCGCGGGGCCGGTCGGCACATGTGCGGCGCGCGGTCTCCGCGTACGCCCGTGGCCTGGGCGTGTCCGAGCAGCTGACACACGACATCGTGAGCGCGGTGCACGAGGCGGTGGTCAACTCCGTGCGCCACGGAGGCGGTCGGGGCGTCCTGCGGCTGCGCTGCGACTCCGGGTACGTGATCTGCGAGATCTCCGACACCGGCACGCCGGCCGCGCCACCTGCACCGCCCCCGCCGTTCCCGGGACATCTGCCACCCGGCCCGCGCGCCCCGAACGGCCACGGGATGTGGGTGGTACGGCAGTTGAGCGACCTGGCCACTCAGACGCTGGACCCCACGGGCTCCGTCGTACGCCTGTACTTCCGGAGAAGCGCAGCAGCCGTGTGACAGGAGGGAGGGGCCGAATCCGCGTCGGTGTTCAGAGCGCGCTGTAGACGGCGTCGACGAGTGCCATCTTCCGTGGGTCGTCGGCGATGTGCGTGCCCATGCGGTTCATGACATAGCCCAGCGAGACACCCGCCTCCGGGTCGGCGAGACCGCAGGAACCGCCGAAGCCGTCATGCCCGAACGCCCTCGGATTCGGGCCGTAGGAGCGGCCGGGGCCGCTGAGCCAGAGGCCCAGGCCGATCTCCGTCTCGTATTGGAAACCGGCCCCGAGGACCAGGTCCCGGCATGCGCCCTGTCCCTCACGGATCCGCTCGACGGCCTCCGCGGAGAGAACGCGCTGCGAGCCGTACGACCCGCGCCCGGCGAGGATTCCGTACAGCGCGGCGACCGCGCGGGCGGTGCCGTGTCCGTTGGCGGCCGGGATCTCCGCGGCCCGCCACGCTGCCGTGTTGGCCTCCGCCGCGCCCAGCACGGGATTGGCCAGGGCGGCCAGCGCCACCGGCGTCAACTGGCTGAAGATCGCGGCCTGTTCACTGGACGAGGCGGCCGGCGCATGCACCAGCTCGGCCGCGCGCCCGGCCTCCTTCTCCGGCAGGCCGATGGTGAAGTCGATGCCGAGCGGCCCGGTCACCTCCCGCTCCAGGAACGCGCCCGGCAGCAACCCCGAGACGCGCCGCACCACTTCACCGACCAGGTAGCCGTACGTGAAGGCGTGGTAGCCCGAGGCCGTCCCCGGCTCCCACCAGGGCTCCGTCGCCGCGAGCCGCTTCGTGGTCAGCTCCCAGTCGAGGGACTGCTCGAGCGAGTGCGGCTCCCGCAGCCCGGCCAGACCCGCCCGGTGCGACAGCAGATGCCGTACGAGCACGGCCTCCTTGCCCGCCGCGGCGAACTCCGGCCAGTACGTGGCCACCGGCGCGTCCAGGTCGAGCAGCCCGCGGTCGGCCAGGATGTGCGCGCAAAGCGCTGTCGGCCCCTTCGTGGTCGACCACACGTTGACCAGCGTGTCCCGCTCCCACGCGCGTGTCCGGGCCGCGTCCGCCCAGCCGCCCCACAGGTCGACCACGGTCTCGCCGTCCACCGTGACGGTCACGGCCGCGCCCAGCTCGTCGCGCTCCCGGAAGTTCGCCTCGAACGCGGCCCGCACCGCCTCGAAGCGAGTCTCGCACCGACCCTGAACCTGAGACATGGCTCCTCCGTCGTCCGCCGGGAAGCCGGGCGCGACAGGGCGCTCGGCCTCCCTGAACATACCGACTGGTCGGACAGGAGGGAAGCGGTCGGACGGCGCGTGTGCGGGCTCTGAAGCCGGATCGGTGAAGTCGGCGCGTTCAGCCAAGAAACAGCGACGACCCCGCCGGCTCCTGATGCCCCGGCGCGGAGTGCCAGTAGTCCCGCGTCTCCACGGCGAGGCCCTCCGCGTCGAAGCGGACGAAGACACACCCGGCCAGCGTCGAGGGCCCCTCGCCCTCCTCGGCGAGAACCCTGAACTCGGCGACGGCGAGGCCGTGTTCACCGATCACCGGCGGCCCGAACCGCACATCGACGACCCGCTCGTCGGCGAACGACCAGCGAAGATACGCGGCGAGTTCGTCCCGCCCGCGATGCGGCTCGCGGAACGGCATCGACCGGTGGACGCACCCCTCGGCGTACAGCGCCAGCAGCGCGTCCACGTCGTGCCGCGCCCAGGCCCGCTCCCACACCCGGACGAACCGCTCGGCCGCCTCGCGCGTCTCCATTCCGGCCGCCTCAGAAGCGCTGGGGCAGCCAGGCCAGCTTCACGGCCTCCTGGAACGGGCCGCCGCCCTCGTGGTCGTTGAAGTCGTACACCTCGATCGCCTTGTCGTCGTGCCCCCACGCGTTGAAGGCAGCGAAGACCGTCGACGGCGGGCAGGTCTGGTCCTCCAGCGCCGCCGAGAACAGGGCGGGAGCGCTGCCGCGCGACGCGAAGTGCACGCCGTCGAAGTAGGAGAGCGTGCGCAGCACCTGCTCGGTGCGACCGCGGTGCGTCTTGAGGTAGTTGCCGACCTCCCGGTACGGATCGCGGTCCGTGAGCGTCGTCGCGCGCGGGTAGTCGCACAGGAACGGCACGTCCGGCGCGACCGCCGAGAGGTCCGGCACCAGTCCGCCCACCGCGATCGAGATGCCGCCGCCCTGGCTCGAACCGACCACCGCGACGCGCTCGGAGTCGACGAACTCGTGCGAGCGGGCCGCCTCCACGGCCCGTACCCCGTCGGTGAACACCCGCCGGTAGTAGTAGTTCTCGGGAGCGTCGACGCCCCGCGTCATGAACCCGGGATACGCGGGCGCGCTGCCCACCGGGTCCGGCGTGTCACCGCCGCCGCCCCACGCGCCGCCCTGTCCCCGCGTGTCCATCACGAAGTGCGCGAAGCCCGCCGAGGCCCACAGCAGATGCGTATGCGCGAGGCCGCGTCCGCCGCCGTAGCCGATGTACTCGACGACCGTCGGCAGCGGTGTGTTCGCCCAGGCCGGAAGCGTCAGCCAGCCCTTCACCGGGTGGCCGCCGAACCCGGCGAACGTGACGTCGAAGACCTTCACGTTCTTCAGATGCGCCTCGACGGGTTCGAAGCGGGCGTCCAGACCGTGCTCGCGCGCCTCCTGAAGCGTCTTGCCCCAGAAGGCGTCGAAGTCCTCGGGCTCGACGGACGCGCTGCGATAGGTCCGGAGCTGATCGAGAGGAAGGTCGAACAAGGCCATGGAAGACCGCCTTTGCTACGAATAAGGGTGCGGATGATCACACCGTACGGGGGTGGCCGGAGGGCCGCCAGACCTCCTCCGCGGGCCGGCCCGTCCTGGCTACGATGACGCCATGCCGCCTGCCGTGGACCTGCTGGTCAAGGACGCCGAACTGCTCGTCGTGGACGGGGAACGGGAGATCCCGGGCGGCTGGGTGGCCGTCACGGACGGCCGGGTCGCTGTCGTCGGCGGTCCCGGGGCCGAACCGGAGGCCCGCTCGACGGTGTCCGCGTCCGGCCGGATCGTCACCCCGGGACTGATCAACACGCACCACCACATCTACCAGAACCTCACCCGCTCCTACGCGCCCGCGGTGAACGGCTCCCTCTTCGACTGGCTCACCACGCTGTACCCGCTGTGGGCCGCGCTCGACGAGGAGGCGGTCTACGTGTCGGCGTACGTCGGCATGACCGAGCTGCTGATGGGCGGCTGCACGACCTCCTCCGACCACCTCTACGTCCATCCGCGCCCGCGCCTCGTGGACGCCGAGATCCGGGCCGCGCGGGACATCGGGTTCCGCTTCCACGCCACCCGCGGCTCGATGACCCGGTCGGTGGAGGACGGCGGCCTGCCGCCGAGGAGCGTCACGCAGACCGAGGACGAGGTCCTCGCCGACAGCGAGCGGCTGATCAAGGCCCACCACGACCCGGAACCGGGCGCGCTCGTCCGGGTCGCACTCGCCCCCTGCTCGCCGTTCTCGGTCACCAAGGAACTGATGACGGCGACCGCGGAACTCGCCGAACGGTACGACGTACGCCTGCACACGCATCTCGCGGAGGACCGCGACGAGGACACGTACTGCCTGGAGACGTACGGCTGCCGGCCCGTCGAGTACTTCGAGGACACGGGCTGGCTGAGCGACCGCAGCTGGGTCGCGCACTGCATCTACCCGAACGACGCCGAGCTGCGGCGCCTCGCCGGGGCCGGGGTCGGGGTGGCGCACTGCCCCAGCTCCAACATGCTCATCGGCGGCGGCACGGCCCGGGTGAAGGAGATGCGCGAGCTGGGCCTGCCCGTCGGTATCGGCTGCGACGGCTCCGCCTCCACGGACCACGCCTCGCTGTGGATGGAGACCCGCGGCGCGCTCCTGCTCGGCCGCTACCGGGGCGGGCCCGGCGCGATGACCGCCCGCGACGCCCTCGACATCGCGGCCCGCGGCTCCGCCCAATGCCTGGGCCGCGCCGACGAGTTGGGGCATCTGCGGCCGGGCGCCTGCGCCGACCTCGTCGTCTGGGACCTCCACGAGGTCGCGCTCGCGGGCGCGCTGAGCGACCCCGTCGAGGCCTGGCTGCGCTGCGGCCCCGGCCGCGCCTGGACCACGGTGGTCGGCGGCCGAGTCCTCGTCGACCGCGGCGAGCCGGTGCTGCCCGGACTGCGTGACGCGCTGCGGGAGCACGGGCGCATCGCGCGGAGCATGCAGCGCCTCGGCTGACCCCCCGCCGAAGGCTGATCACCGGCGGATCCGCTCAGGTGCAGTGACGTCGCCATTCGGGCCCCGTGTACGCCCACTCCTGTTCCCACTCGGCGAGGCGATGGCGTGCGGCGACCCGTCGTACGACGGCGTACCCGGCCAGGACACCGCCCGCGAACAGAGCCGTGCCGCAGGCGCCCGCCGACAGCGTGTGCTGCCACACGGCGGTGCCGTCCGCGGGGGCGGGCACGACCCGGCCCCGGTCGTCCAGCCAGATGTACGTGCGGTCGCCGCTCCGGGTGCCGGCGGGTACCCGCGCCTTGTCCGTGCGCGGCTGCTCGCCCGGCTCGGTCCAGCGGACGGTCACCCGGTAGGTCGGCTGCCGCTCGCCCTCCGAGGCCGGCATCGCGGCGGGCGCGTGCTCGGTGACCTCGGCGGGCACCCGGTGCCGTTGGGTGCGCTGCTCCTCGGCCCTGGTCCGCGCTCCGTCGTACGCCCACCAGCCCGCGGCGATCCCGGCCAGCGGGCCGCCGACGCACAGCAGGACCGCGACACACAGTGCGGTCCACGCCTCCACCACGTCCGAGCGGCGCCGCAGCGGATTGCGCCGCCATCGCCAGCCCCGCATCCGCGTCCGCATCTCCCGGCCTCCTCACCGCTCGACCGCTCGCGCCTCCCGGCACCGCTCGTGACCGTTACCGCCTCTCGTCACAACCTCACCGGCGTACGCCGCCCACCTTCCACCGTCCTCTTGGTCGGGCGACTTCGCCAGCCGCCCACGACTGATCCGCGCCCGGTGTGGAACCCGCGTCCTGTGTGCGACCGGGAAGTCGTGTGTGCGACCGGGGTGGCGATCACCACGAGGGCATCCGCGCGACACGCGAGAGGGGTACCCCGGGACACACGGGCGAAAGGCAGGAGGCATGAGCTTCGAAAGGTACGAGCCATGAACAAGGACACCCGGACCGTCACCGTCGGCATAGACGGCTCCCGCGCGAGTCTCGACGCCGCCGACTGGGCGGCCCGAGAAGCCGAGCGACGCGGGGTCGCCCTACGGCTGCTGCACGCCGGAGCCGAACCCGCCCAACCCGCACGGCCCCCGGGCGGCGCGCCCGTCCGTACCACCCTCGACCGGGCCGCCGTCCAACTCTCCTACGGCCACCCGGCGTTGGACATCATCGCCCGCCGCACCGACACGCCTGCCGTCCCGGCGCTGGTCGCCGCCGCCGCGGAGTCGGAGACCCTGGTCCTCGGCTCGCGGGGCTTCAGCGGCTTCGCCGGATTCCTCGTCGGCTCGGTCGCGCTCGCGGTGGCCGCACGGGCCCAGCGCCCGGTGGTGCTGGTGCGCGCGGGCGAACTCCCCGAGGACGAGCGGATGCCGGTCGACGGGACCACCCCGCCGGCCAGGGCCCCGTACCTGCCGGTGGTCCTCGGTCTCGACCTCGCCCACCCCGCCGACGGCCTCATCGGCCACGCCTTCGACACCGCCACGGTCCGCTCGGCGCCGCTGCACGTCGTGCACGCCTGGACGCCGTCCCCGCGGCGGGGCTACCTCGACGGCGGTCGGACGCCCGGCGACACGGCCGAGCAGGAGAACGCCAAGTCCCGCTCCCTGGCGGTGACCCTGGGGCCATGGCGCCACAAGTACCCGGAGACCGAGGTCACCGAGCGCGTCGCCCACGGGCACGCCGGGCACCATCTGCTGCAGGCGTCCGCCCGGGCCGGACTGCTGGTCATCGGCCGCCGCGCCTCGGCCGGCCCGGGCCTGGGCCGCGCTGCACGCTCCCTGGTCCACCACGCCACGTGCCCGGTCGCCGTGGTGCCGCATCCGTGAGTGAGGCCGACCGCGCGAGTCGGGCCGGCCACATGTCTCGGACCGGCCGCACGACTCGGGCCGATCAGCCGAAGCGCTCGATCCGGATACGGTCCACCGGCTGGCCGGCGTCCACCAGCAGCCGCGAGGCATGCTCGGCGAACCCGTTCGAACCGCACACATAGGCCTCCCACCCACCTTCGGGCCCGTCGGCCAGGAGCGCCGCCACATGTGCGGCCGACACACGTCCCACGGGTACACCCTCCGGCGCGGTGCGGGTGAACACGGGTGTGGTCTCGGCGCCGTACTCAGACGCGTAGATCAGCTCCTCGGGACTGCGGGCCGACACGAGCAGCCGCAGCGGCACCGACAGCCCCCGCGCGCGGTGGTGGCGGACCATCGACATCAGCGGTACGACGCCGGAGCCCGCGCCGACGAGCAGGGCGGGCCGGTCGCCCGGCCAGGCGAAGAAGCCGCTGAGCGGGCCGCGCACCTCCACCTCGTCGCCCGGCTTGGCGACCGTGTGGAACCAGCCGGACACCTCACCGCCGTCGACATGGTCGAGGGTGAGCTCGATGTGCCCGGCGTCGTCGGGCGGCGAGGCGATCGAGTAGTGCCGCTGGGCGACATAGCCGTCCCCCGCCCGGAGCCGCAGCATCAGGTGCTGCCCGGGAAGATGGCCCTCCCAGTCCGGCACGGCGAACCGGAAGGTCGCCGCGTGCGGGGTCTCCCGGCGGACCTCGGTGAGCGTGGCGCGCTGCCAGGTGGCCGCCGCGCGGTTGCTCACGGCGATCCGCCCCGGCACGGCGAAGCGGGTCGGCGGCGTGAAGCCGGCCGACGGCGTGGAGTCCGTAACGGACATGGTGGTCTCAGTCACCGGAGTAGCGCTGCTCTTCCCAGGGGTTGCCGCGGTGGTGGTAGCCGTTCTGCTCCCAGAAGCCCGGCTCGTCGTGGTCCAGGAGCCTCAGCCCCGCGATCCACTTGGCGCTCTTCCAGAAGTACAGATGCGGCACGATCAGCCGCGCCGGACCACCGTGCTCGGCGGGCAGCGGCCCGTCCCCGTACTCCCACACGATCCAGGCGCGCCCGCCGGTGACATCCCCGAGGGGGAGGTTCGTGGTGTATCCGGTGTGCGAGTACGCGACGACGTGCGTGGCCTCCGGCGCCGGGCGGACCGTGTCGAGGAACGCGTCGAGCGACACGCCCCCGAAGCGCACCCCGAACTTCGACCAGCTCGTCACACAGTGGATGTCGCCCTCGTAGGCGGACGGCGGCAGCGCGTGCGCCTCGTCCCAGGTCCAGGTGCGCGGCTCGGCGACCAGGCCGTCGACGGTGAACGTCCACTCCGCGGGCGTCAGGTCCGGTGTGACCTCCGCGGACAGGACGGGCCAGTCGTCGCCCGCGTCGTACTGGCCGGGCGGCAGCCCGTCGTTCCGGACGCGCGGGCGCCCGGTGAAGCCTCGGGTGACGTTCATGTGGGAGGTGCCTCCAGGCCTGCCGGACGGCGGCCCTTGATCGTTGCGTACGCCCTCCACGGTACCGGGCCAGCCCGCAAGCCCCTTCCCCGGATCATTGCGGCCGCATGAACAGTCCGGCGGCCCGGGAATAGCAACCCCGTGATCTTCCTTGCCGCTACTGACACCCCGGTGCGAAGGAGAGTGACGGAGCAATGCCCAAGGCGTACGTCTTCACCCAGTACGGCGGCCCCGAGACCGAAGCACTCGTCGACCAGGACCGCCCGAGCCCCGGACCCGGCGAGCTGCTGGTCGCCGTACGGGCGGCGGGCGTGAACCCCGTCGACTCCAAGCAGCGCACCGGCTACCAGCGCCCCGGCCAGCAGCCGCGCGCGGTGCCCGCGGTGTTCGGCAACGAGGCCGCCGGAGTCGTCGAGGAGGTCGGCGAGGGCGTCACGGGCTTCGCGGTCGGGGACGAGGTCTTCGGCAACCCGGTCGCCGGAGCGTTCGCCCAGTACGTGCTGCTCCCCGTGGCGGTCACCGCCCACAAGCCCGCCGGTGTCTCCTTCACGGACGCAGCCGCCCTGCCCGTCGCGGCGGCGACCGCGTACGACGGAATCCGTCAGCTGGACCTTCCGGCCGGTTCGGCCCTGCTGGTCACGGGCGCGGGCGGCGGTGTGGGCGTCTCGGTGATCCAGATCGCCCGCGCCGACGGACTGAACGTCATCGGTGTCGCGAGCGCGGGCAAGAAGGACCTGGTCGAGTCGCTCGGCGCCGTGCATGTGCCGTCGGGCCCCGACTTCGCCGACGGCGTACGGGCCGTGGCGCCCGACGGTGTGGACGCCGTCTACGACGTGGTCGGCGGTGAGGTCCTGGAAGCCGCGGCCGAGCTGGTCGCGGACCGGACGAAGCTGATCACCGCGGGCGGCAAGGACATCGTGGCGCGCCTCGGTGGCTCGCCCGTCGCGCGGGCCCGTACCGCCGCGGTGCTCGACCAGGTGGCCCGGCTGGTGGCCGACGGCAGGCTGGACCCCTTGGTGACGCAGACCTTCCCCCTCGAACGGGCCGGGGAGGCGCTGCGTACCGTCGAGGAGGGCCACACGCGCGGCAAGGTCGTGATCGAGGTCGCCATATGAGCGGCGGTGCCCGTCATCCGCTGGACAACCCCGCGCTCGGCTCGCTGACCGGCCCGCACGCCCACTTCGCCGAGCAGCGCGGTCGGGTGCTGCGCTACCCCGTCGACGTGTCGCCCTGGCTGGCGCTGCCCGACGAGCCGGACGCCGACGACTGGGCCGATCTCGCGGCACTCGTCGGCCCCGGCGAGGAGCTGGGGCTGCCCGCCTTCGACGGGGGGATCCCGGACAGCTGGGAAGTGACGTTCAGCCTGGACGGCGTACAGCTCGTGGACGACGGCCTGGCCACCGCACCCGAGCCGGAGGCCGTACTGCTCGGGCCCGCCGACGCACCGGAGATGCTGGACCTGGTCGAGCGGACCAGGCCGGGCCCGTTCCTGCCCCGGACCGTCGAACTCGGCACGTATCTCGGGATCCGCCGGAACGGGAACCTGATCGCCATGGCGGGGGAGCGGCTGCATCCACCGGGCTGGACCGAGATCAGCGCGGTCTGCACCGATCCGGACTTCCGCGGCGAGGGCCTCGCGACCCGGCTGACCCTGGCGGTCGCCCACGGCATCCGCGCCCGGGGCGAGACCCCGTTCCTGCACGCCGCCGCCGGCAACACCACTGCCATCCGGCTCTACGAGGCGATGGGCTTCCGGCTGCGGCGCAGGACGCGGTTCGTGGGGGCGCGGGTGCCCGAACTGCTCGGCGACCGGGAGACGTTGGGGGTCGCATAGGTGAGGTGGCGGGCCGCTAGGCCTGCCACCGGCCCGCTCGTGGTTCCGGCGTGCCTCAGTCGCTCGCGGGCGCGGTCCTGAACGTCACTCCGCCCGCCGCCGCGTTGTACCGCAGCAGATACCCGGCGAACCGCTCCAGGTCCTCCTCCGGCCAGCCCGCGAGCCGCTCGCGGAACGCCACCCGGCGGCTCGCGGTCACCTGGGCGAGGATCTCCTTGCCGGCGGGGGTGAGGTGGAGCACCTGGACGCGATGGTCCTGCGGATCGGCGCGGCGCTCGACCAGCCCGGCGCGTTCGAGGGCCGAGACCTGGCGGCTGACCGTGGACTTGTCCAGGGCGTAGTGCGCGGCCAGGTCGGTGGCGCGGCAGCCACCGACGTCTTCGAGATGGCCGAGCAGTGTGTACGAGACCAGTGAAAGCTCGGGGTGCAGACGTCCCGCCGAGGCCCGGGCGCGGCGGGCGAAGGCCGTCAGCTCGTGGTGGATCGTCTCGATGGACACGTCGGCTGCGTTCACGGTTCTTTCCTTCCTCTTCTGGTTGCACCGTACAACTAAGTGGTTGCCTCATGCAACTAGAGGCGTCTCGGGTGCCGCGTCTGGAGGTGCCTCGGGTGCGAGGTGGCGAGGGTCGGAGACCGGGTCCCGGCCGGAGTCGGCGCCGTGTAATGTTGCCGTCCGGCTGCGGACCGCCCCAGCCGCGAACGGACCGAGGAGGTGGGCCCCATTACCGCTGTGTCAGCTCGGGTGCTCTCGCCTCAGGGCCTCACCGGCATCAGGTGACCTGGAGGGCGCCCTTCGGCTTCCCGAAAGGCTCTCGGCTTCCATGCCACCTTCTTACGCACATGTCGTCACCGCGCTCCGCTCCGCCGGCTGTGTCTTCGCCGAGGACGAGGCACGTCTGATCCTCTCCACTGCTCGTACGCCTGCCGAACTCACCGTGATGGTGGACCGCCGCGTCGCGGGCCTGCCCCTCGAACACGTCCTGGGCTGGGCCGAGTTCAGGGGCCTGCGCATAGCCGTGGAACCCGGTGTGTTCGTGCCCCGCCGCCGCACCGAGTTCCTGGTCGAGCAGGCCGTCGCGCTCGCCCCCGAGGCCCCCGTCGTCGTGGACCTGTGCTGTGGCTCCGGCGCGGTGGGTGCGGCGCTCGCCGCCGCGCTTCCCGGGGTCGAACTGCACGCCGCCGATGTCGATCCCGCCGCGGTGCGATGCGCTCGGCGGAACGTGAGTGCGGGTGCTCATGTCTACGAGGGGGATCTCTTCGACGCGTTGCCGTGTGCCCTTCGCGGGCGCGTCGGCATTCTGGCCGCCAATGTGCCGTACGTGCCCAGCGGCGAGGTCGGGCTGCTGCCGCCCGAGGCCCGTGACCATGAGCCTCTGGTGGCGCTCGACGGGGGTGGGGACGGGCTCGACGTCCTGCGTCGTGTCGCCGTGGAGGCGCCGCGGTGGCTGGCGCCCGGCGGGAGTCTCCTCGTCGAGACGAGTGAGCGCCAGGCGGGCCTCGCTGTCGAGATCCTCGCCGATGCCGGGCTGATACCGAGGCTGGAGGTCTCGGAGGAGCTGTACGCGAACGTCGTGATCGGCGTGAAGGGGAGCTAGAGGCTGCGGGATTGCGGGTGCGGGTGCGGTACGGGTCGGCTGTGGCTGCTCGCGCCCACTCGGCGGAGCCGCATGTGCAACACCCCGGCGGCCCTCTGTGTGGCACGCCATTGTGCAACTAGTTGCAAAAGGCCCTCGCCGTCGTCTACAAAGACATGACGACACCGCGTACGGAGGGGCCCATGAGCCGTTACCCGCATCTGCTGAAACCGCTCGACCTGGGCTTCACCACGTTGGCGAACCGCGTGCTCATGGGCTCCATGCACGTCGGCCTGGAAGAGGCCGAGCGGGGCTTCGAGCGTATGGCGGAGTTCTACGCGGCCCGGGCGCGCGGCGGTGTCGGCCTCATCGTCACCGGCGGCATCGCCCCCAACGACGCGGGCCGCCCGTACGAGGGCGGGGCCAAGCTCACCACCGAGGCGGAGGCCGAGCAGCACACCGGGATCACCACCGCGGTGCACCGCGAGGGCGGGAAGATCGCGATGCAGATCCTCCACTTCGGGCGGTACGCCTACCACCAGGACCTGGTCGCCCCGAGCGCGCTCCAGGCGCCGATCAGCCCGTACCCGCCGCACGCGCTCACCGACGACGAGGTCGAGCGGACCATCGACGACTACGCCAGGGCCGCCCGTCTCGCGCGGCAGGCCGGCTACGACGGCGTCGAGATCATGGGCTCCGAGGGCTACCTCATCAACGAGTTCATCGCCGCTCAGACCAACAAACGCGAGGACCGCTGGGGCGGTTCGTACGAGAACCGCATGCGGTTCCCCGTCGAGATCGTCCGCCGGGTGCGGGAGGCGGTCGGCGAGGACTTCATCATCATCTACCGGCTGTCGATGCTGGACCTGGTCCCGGGCGGATCCTCCTTCGACGAGGTCATCACGCTCGCCAAGGCCGTCGAGGCGGCCGGGGCGACCATCATCAACACGGGTATCGGCTGGCACGAGGCCCGGATCCCGACCATTGCGACCTCGGTGCCGCGGGGCGCGTACGCCTGGGTGACCAAGAAGGTCATGGGTGCCGTGTCGATCCCGCTCGTGACGACGAACCGCATCAACACCCCTGAACTCGCTGAGGAGTTGCTCGCCGAGGGCCACGCCGACATGGTGTCGCTGGCCCGCCCGATGCTCGCCGACCCGGACTTCGTCGCCAAGGCGGAGGCCGGGCGCCCCGAGACCATCAACACCTGCATCGGCTGCAACCAGGCCTGCCTTGACCACACGTTCAGCGGCAAGATCACGTCGTGCCTGGTGAACCCGCGGGCCTGCCACGAGACCGAGCTCGTCCTCTCACCGACCAGGCGGCGCAAGCAGGTTGCCGTGGTCGGTGCGGGCCCGGCCGGACTTGCCTGCGCGGTCAGCGCCGCCGAGCGAGGCCACGACGTCACCCTCTACGACGCCGCGCCCGAGATCGGCGGCCAGCTCAACGTGGCCCGCAAGGTCCCCGGCAAGCAGGAGTTCGACGAGACGATCCGCTACTTCCGCACGCAGCTCCAACTGCACGGCGTGGACGTGCGGTTGAACACCCCGGTCACCGCCGAGGACGTCTCCGCGTACGACGAGGTCGTCGTCGCCACGGGAGTCAGCCCGCGCACCCCCGAGATCCCGGGCGTCGACCACCCCAGCGTCGTCGGCTATCTCGACGTGCTGCGCGACGGCGTGCCCGTCGGTGACCGTGTCGCGATCCTCGGCGCGGGCGGCATCGGCTTCGACGTCGCCGAGTACCTGACCGACGGCGGCGACAAGGCGAGCGAGGACCCGGCCACGTACTTCCGGCACTGGGGCGTGGACATGGACTACCGCGCGCCGGGCGGCCTCGGCACCCCCGAGCGGCCCGCCCCGCCGCGGACCGTCCACCTCCTGCAGCGCAAGCCGTCCAAGGTCGGCGGAGGCCTCGGCAAGACCACCGGCTGGATCCACCGCACCGAGCTCAAGCACCGCGGCGTCACCATGGTCCCGGGCGTCCAGTACGACCGCATCGACGACGCCGGACTGCATGTCACCGTCGACGGTCAGGCTTCCGTCCTCCCGGTCGACACGATCGTGCTCTGCACGGGCCAGGAACCGCGCCGCGACCTGTACGAGGCGCTGCGCGCCGACGGCCGCAGCGTGCACCTCATCGGCGGCGCCGACGTGGCGGCCGAACTGGACGCCAAGCGGGCCATCAAGCAGGGCACGGAGCTGGCGGCGGCGCTGTAGGGGCCCTGCGGTCCGTCCCTAGGATGACTCCATGTCACTCCCGCACGCGATCCTCACCGCCCTGCTCGAAAAGCCGTCGTCGGGGCTGGAGCTGACCCGTCGCTTCGACAGGTCGATCGGCTACTTCTGGTCGGCGACGCATCAGCAGATCTATCGCGAGCTGGGAAAACTGGAGGCAGACGGACACATCAGGGCCCTCCCGACGCAGCAGCCCGCCCGGGGACAGAAGAAGCGGTACGAGGTCCTGCCCGCGGGCCGCGCCGAACTGGCCAGATGGACCGCCGCGTCCCAGGACCCCAAGCCGCTGCGCGACACGATGCTGCTGCGGCTGCGCGCCGCGGCGGTGGTCGGCACGGAGGGCATCGAGGCGGACCTGCGACGCCATCTCGACCTGCACCAGCGGCAGTTGGCGGAGTACGAGGAGATCCAGGAGCGCGACTTCCCGCCCGGCAAGGACGCACCGCAGGACCGTCTTCAGCACCTCGTCCTGCGGGCCGGGATCGACCTGGAGACCTTCTGGACGCGCTGGCTGACGCACGCGCTGGACGAGTTCCAGCGGCTGCCCGCGGAGGATCCGGCGTCCTGACGGTCGGGATGTCGGGTGATCCGGATTCGGGTGGTCGCTGTTTCAGGTGCTCGGCGGCGGCCCGGCCTCCCCGTCGGGACCGGGGTTCCGGGCTTCGAGGTCGGGGTTCCGGACCGCCGCCGTGCTCACAGCCGGTGCGGCTTGGCGCGTCGGCGCAGGACCCAGACGGTGGCTCCGACACCCGCCGCCACGAGGACGCCGCCCGCCGCGTAGGTGGCGGCGCCGTAGTCCTTCGTACCGCCGCCCATACCGCCCATGACGCCGCGCGACGGTGATGCCGACGAGGTCGCAGTGGCCGTGGCCGTCGCAGTCGCGGAGATCGTGGGGCTGGAGACGGGGGAGACGGTGACGGACTGGGTGCCCGCCGTGGTGCCGTCGGCGCAGACCACGATGACGGTGTAGGTGCCGGTGGTGACGTTGGACCAGGCCGCGGCCTGGCTGGTGCTGGTCCCGGACAAGGTCGCCTGGCGCCCCTGCGCGAAGTTGGCCTGACCGCTGGAGAGCAGCGAGGCATTCCCCATGGAGCCGTTGGACCTGGTGGCACAGTCGCTGGTGGTCACCTGCACCGTCGTGCCGCTGGTGGTCACGTTGATGGCCGTGTTCACCGCGACCGCTTCCGTTGCGGTGAGGGTCAGCGGCAGCGCGGCGGCGGCCACGGTCAGGCCGGAGCGGACGAGCATCTGGGTCATACGCATAGAACTGCCCTCCGACAGCACGGTTGGCGGTACATCCCATGCGCCGCCGAGGGTTGGGAACGCCCGTGCGCCTTCGGACCGAGCCAATGCGAGGATCACCGGTTCCGCACGCGGGCCGGGACCGGGCAGGTGACGAATTCCTTCGTCCGGCCGACCGCCGGTGGCGCACCACCGGAGCGGCCCGCTACTTTCCGCCGGCCGTCACCAGGTCCGGCCGGCCGCCAGGATCCGTTCCGCGACGAGCGCGACATGCGGGTTGTCCGACACCCCCGGGCGCCGCACCAGATACGCGGTGTTGATCGGCGGGTCCTCCGGGTCCAGCAGGGTGACCAGCGCGCCGGAGGCCAGCTCGTCGAGGCACAGATAGCGGGGGAGCACCGAGATCCCGGCGCCCGCCACCACCGACGCGAGGACGCCGCGCAGATCCGGCACCGTGACCGCCGCCTGGCCGGTCAGCCGTACGCCGAAGACGTGCCGCCAGTAGCGCCGCGCGATGGGCAGATCCTCGGCGTACGAGATCAGCGGCACCCCGTGCAGCACGGCGGGCCCCTCGGCGGCGACCCGGTCCCGGCCGATCCGCCCGGCCCACGCGGAGGCGGCCACGAGGACGAACTCCTCGTCCGCCAGTGGCGCCGCGCTCAGTGTGCGCCCGCGCGGCCGTGACGTGGCGATCGCCAGGTCGAATCGGCCGCCGCGCAGCCCCTCCAGCAGACCGTCGGTCAGTCCGGTGGTGACTCGCAGCCGCACCCCCTGCCCGGTCAGCGGGGCCAGGGCGGGCAGCACCCGCGTGCACAGCAGCTCCGCCGGACCCGCCACATGGACCGGCTCCGGCACCACGTCCGCACCGAACCCGCCGCGGTCCGTGACCGTCGCGAGCGCGTCCAGCGGCGCCGCGACCCGCGCGGCCAGCTCGTCGGCGACCGAGGTCGACACCACGCCGCGTGGCCGCCGCTCGAACAGCTCACGCCCCAACTGGTCCTCCAGGGACCGGATCTGCGTGGTCACCGTCGGCTGCGAAAGCCCCAGCAGCCGCGCCGCGGACGTGAACGAACCCGCCCGGTGCACGGCGAGAAAGGTCCGCAGCAGCGAGAGATCGAGCGGGGCGGCGGACGCGGCGGTGCCATTGGATTCCCTATGGGGCATACGGAGAATCCTAGGCTCCGTCTATGGCCGGACCACCTTCGGGCATCCGCCGCTCCTGCCCCGCGGCGCCGCCGCCCCGCCCTACGGCCGCGCCGCTCCCGTCGTCACCGTCCGCTCCGCCGAGAAGCCGCTCCAGGTCCCGTCGGGCAGCTTCGCCCTGATCCGCACCCGCTGGGTGACCCCGGCCTCCCGCCCCACGTAGAAGCTGTACGTCGCCTTGTCGCGCGGGGCCGTCCCGCCCCAGACGAGCGAGGTGGCGGGCTGCCGGTCGAGCTGGATCTGGTACTCCGTGATCACCCCGTCGATCGTCTCGGCGTCCGGCGGAATCCAGGAGAGGTCGAGGTAGTACGCCCCATCGGTGCGATGCGTCGAGGCCCGGAAGCCGGTGGGCGCCAGACCGGTGCCTTTCCCGTCCCCCGAACCGGCGGGAGTCGTGATCCGTACGGCCGCGCTCGCGGGCGAGACGTTGTCCGCCGCGTCCCGAGCCCGGACCGTGAAGGAGTACCGCGTGCCGGGCCGCAGCCCCGTGACCACGGTCGCCGACTGTGCGCCGCCCACACTGTGGATCTTCGAATCGCCCTGATAGATGTCATACGAGGCCACGCCACGGTTGTCCGTGGATCTGTCCCAGGACAGCTGGGCGGCCCGGCTGCCGGCCGCCTTGCCGCGAGGGCGCTCCGGGGTGGTCGGGGCCCGTCCGTCGGCGGCGGTCGCGGCCGGAGTGGTGGCCGACACCCGCTCGCTGGGCGGTCCGAGCCGTCCGTCGGCGTCCCGGGCCCTTACGGAGAAGGCGTACCTGGTCGACGGCTTGAGCCTGGTGATGTCGACCATGTGGTCCGAACCCGGCACTTCCTTCACCATCGTGGTGCCCCGATACACCTCGTAGTGGGCGACCTCGGGTTTCCCGGAGGCCCGGTTCCACATGACGTGCACGCTGGTGGAGCTGCCCGCCGCCGCGGTGACGCCCGCCGGGGCCGCGGGCGGCCGGTCGGCGCCCGGGCCCTCGCCGCCCCAGCCGCAGGACACCACCATGAGCAACGCGCCGCAGACCACCGCGGCTCGCAGGAGTACGCGTCGCACAGCCCTGCCCTCCCTCGACGGGAATGGTCCGGACCAATATGACCTGGTCGGCGTGACCACATCAAGAGGGCCGTGTTCGCGATATCGATCGGACGTTACGTATGCTGATGTTCTTCGCGGCTGAACTCGCCCTTGTCGTAGGGAAGTTCATGCCCACGGTGCGGAACGCTGTCGTCGCTGATCCCGCGCCGGCGAGGGCGGCCGGGCGGCCGGAGCCGACATCGGCTCCGGCCGCCCGGCCCCCGACGAGACGTCATCGGGCGTGCTCCGTACGGCCCCCCAACGGTGGCCGCGTGATCGAACCCCCACCAGATTGGGCTGAGTGTTCGTCAGTGCCCGCCCAGGAGAGGGTCTCTTATCGTGCGTGCCCAGTCGCTGACGCTGGCCGCGGCCGGCGCTGCCCTGCTCGCCCCCACGACGATCTCCGACGTCGCTCCCTTGCCGGATGCCGTGCACGAGCGCGCGGGGAACGCGGGCCCCCCGGGGAACGCCGGATCCGCGGGGGGTGTCCGGGCCGACGACCTGCTGGCCGCGGTGCGCGACTGCGTGCCCGTCTCCCACGGCCTCTACCGGACCGACGACGGGGCGCCCGCGGACATCCCCGTCTGCGGAAAGCGCGGCGCGGTCTTCTGGAAGGCCGACCTGGACATCGACTGCGACGGCCGCCGCGGCCCGTACTGCAACGAGAGCACCGACCCGCTCTTCGCCGACACCACCGCCTTCCGGCAGTCCGACGGCAACTATCTCAGCGCAGAGACCCTTCCGTACGTCGTCGTGCCCGCCGCCAGCCACATCTGGGACCACGAGGAACACGGCGTCCGCAGCGGCACGGTCGCCGCCGTGATCCACGGCGACCGTGTGCAGTACGCGGTCGTCGGCGACCTCGGCCCCGAGGGCCTCATCGGCGAGGCGTCGTACGCCACGGCCCGGGGCCTCGGCATCCGCCCCGACCCGCAGGGCGGCGGGGCCGCCTCCGGGGTCACGTACATCTTCTTCGAGGGCTCCGGCGTGTCCCCCATCGAAAACCCCCGGGCGGCCGTCGCCGAGGGCGAGCGACTGGCCCGGGAGTTCATCCGCCGGAACGAGGCCCGCTGAGGGCGCCCGTCTCACACCTTCCGATAGCTGTACGCGTCTGCCGCTGCGGCCTCCACCGCCGCCAGGTCGGCCCCCGTGGACGCCGTGACGACCGCCGCCACCGCGCCCTCGACGAAGGGCGCGTCCACCAGACGGGTGCCCGCCGGGAGTTCGTCGCCCTCGGCCAGCAGTGCCTTCACGGTGAGGACCGCGCTGCCGAGGTCGGTGAGGACGGCGACACCGGCGCCCCGGTCCACGGCCGCGGCGGCGGCCGAGATCAGCTCGGAGCTGGTGCCGAAGCCGCCGCCCTCGATGCCGCCCGCGGGTGCCACCGGAGCGGTCGTACCGCCGCCGGCGAGCCCCGTCGCCAGTTCGGCGACCGAGGCGGCCACCGCCGCGCTGTGCGACACGAGCACGATGCCCACCAGCTTCTCCCCGCCTCCTGTCGTGCCCGGCACGTCACTCACCTGCCGTCTCCGCGAGCGCCGCGATCAGGAGGGCCGAGGAGGTGGCACCGGGGTCCTGGTGTCCGATGCTGCGCTCGCCCAGGTAGCTCGCCCGGCCCTTGCGGGCCTGCAACGGCGTGGTCGAGAGGGCGCCCTCCTCGGCGGCCGTCCGTGCCGCCGCGAAGGACTCGCCGAGCGCGTCGACCGCGGGCACCAGCGTGTCGATCATGGTCTTGTCGCCGGGCGCGGCCCCGCCGAGCTGCATCACGGCGTCCACCCCGGTGCGCAGCGCCTGAGCGAGCTCCTGCTTGTCGACCTCGGCCGCGTCACCGAGCGCCTTGCCCGTGCGGCGCAGCAGCGTCCCGTACAGCGGCCCGGACGCGCCGCCCACCGTCGAGATCAGCTGCCGTCCGGCGAGCATCAGGACGGCGCCGGGCGTCTGCGGTGCCTCCTTCTCGAGCGTGGCCGCCACGGCCCTGAAGCCGCGCTGCAGATTGCTGCCGTGGTCGGCGTCGCCGATCGGCGAGTCGAGGGCGGTCAGCCGTTCCGCCTCTCGGTCCACGGACGCGGCGGTCGCCGTCATCCAACGGCGGAAGAAGTCGGCGTCGAGCACTGGATCTCCTTGCTGGGTAAGGGAGTTGACCGGCCGTACCGGCGCTGGGGCGGGGATCGTCACAGACCCCGGCGTCACACGCCCCAGCGCAGGCCCGCCGTACGCACCGGCGCGTCCCACAGCCGCAGCAGTTCCTCGTCGACCTGGCACAGGGTCACCGAGGCGCCGGCCATGTCGAGCGACGTGACGTAGTTGCCGACGAGCGTGCGCGCCACCGGAACGCCGCGCTCGGTCAGCACCCGCTGCACCTCCGCGTTGAAGCCGTACAACTCCAGAAGCGGAGTGGCGCCCATGCCGTTCACCAGGACCAGGACGGGGTTGCGGGGGCTCATGTCCTCCAGGATCGCGTTCACCGAGAAGTCGGCGATCTCCCGCGAGGTCATCATGGCCCGCCGCTCCCGGCCCGGCTCGCCGTGGATGCCGACGCCCAACTCCAGCTCCCCGGGCGGCAGATCGAAGGTGGGGCTGCCCTTCGCCGGAGTCGTGCAGGCGCTGAGCGCGACGCCGAAACTGCGCGAGTTCTCGTTGACCTGCCGGGCGAGTGCCTCCACCCGCTCCAGCGGCTGACCCTCCTCGGCCGCCGCGCCCGCGATCTTCTCCAGGAACAGCGTCGCGCCGGTGCCACGGCGGCCGGCGGTGTAGAGGCTGTCGGTCACGGCCACATCGTCGTTGACGAGGACCTTGGCGATCTGGATGCCCTCGTCCTCGGCCAGTTCCGCCGCCATGTCGAAGTTGAGCACGTCACCGGTGTAGTTCTTCACGATGAACAGCACACCGGCGCCGCTGTCCACGGCTGCCGCCGCCCGCACCATCTGGTCCGGCACCGGACTCGTGAACACCTCGCCGGGACAGGCCGCCGACAGCATCCCGGGACCCACGAACCCGCCGTGCAGCGGCTCGTGCCCCGAACCACCACCCGAAACAAGCCCCACCTTCCCGGGCACCGGAGCGTCCCGCCGTACGATCACCCGGTTCTCGACATCCACGATCAGCTCGGGATGGGCGGCCGCCATGCCCCGCAGCGCGTCCGCGACAACGGTTTCCGCGACGTTGATGAGCATCTTCATGGGTACCTCCTGGTGAGCCGAACAGGCGAGCAGACTGCCTGTGTTCCCGCTGGTCGGAGTGAGTCGGAGTAAGCGCTTCTGTCGGAAGTATCGACCTTGTGGCAGTGAAGGTCACGTGCATGGACGCTCCTGGGCCTGCCAGAACTTGGGGGCTGATCCGCCGACTGTGCTGCGTGACCTCGGTTCGCGGGCTCAGGCGAGGGCGGCGGCCAGCAGGGTGAAGGCGGCGACGATGACGGCGACGCGGACGTAGTGGAAGCGGTCCCAGCGGTTCATCTGCTGCTTCCAGTCGGTGGGGAGGCCCTCGGCGGTCCACGTCTTGACCCGGTTGTTGATCGGGACGAGCAGCAGGACCGACATGACCACGCTGAGGATCAGCAGCGCGGCGGCGGTGACGACGAGGCCGGCGCCCTCGTCGTGCCGGCCGGCGATGGCCCAGACCGCGGCGAGGACGAGCGAGCCGACGTACCAGAACGGCATCACGGCGCCGAGCAGCCGGGCCCCGTGGGTGCGGCCGCGCAGGCCGTTGTCGCCGGGGAGGCCGTCGAGGATCGGGTTGACGAAGAAGGCGACGGAGAACTCCACCCCCACCATCACGCCGACGGCCACGGTGGTGAAGACCTCGAGTGCGTTGAGCATTGCTGACCCCTCCTTGAATCCAGCGCCCTTGAATCTAGCGTTGCTAGAAGATGAGGCAACGCTAGACCTTCTGCCGCTCGATTGTCTAGCGGTGCTAGGATTCCTTCATGTCGGTACAGGAACGCAAGGAGCGGGAACGGGCGGGCCGCGAACGCCTCATCCTGGCGACGGCCCGCGAACTCGCCGAGCAGCAGGGCTGGGACGCGGTCACGACCCGCCGGCTCGCCGAGCGCATCGAGTACAGCCAGCCCGTCCTCTACAGCCACTTTCGAGGCAAGCGCGAGATCATCGGCGCCGTCGCCCTTGAGGGTGCCGCCGAGATGGCCGTGGCGCTGCGGGCCGCGGCCTCCGCCGCGGACGGTCCGCGCGCCCGGGTCGCCGCCCTCGCCCGCGTCTACCTCGACTTCGCCGAACGCAACCCGGCGGTCTACGAGGCCATGTTCCAGCTCGACGGCGGCCTGGCGTTCGCGCAGGAGGAGACCCCGGCGCCTCTGAAGGACGCCTTCGCCGCCCTGCTGGAGAACCTCGGCGAGGTCGCCGGGGACGGCGTCCACCCGGCGCTGTTCACCGAGGTGTTCTGGGCGGCCCTGCATGGGCTGGCGACCCTGACCCGGGCGGGACGGCTACCGCCCGGGGACGCCGAGCGGAGGGTGGAACTGCTGGTGGACCGGCTTGCCATGCTCTGACACACCGTCAGGACGGGTGGGTGGTCGGGGTGTTCCGGCCCCGGCTGCCTGCCTACGGCATCGCTCACGGGAGTTCTGGCAGTTGGAGTTCCATCAGTGGGGCGTACTGCTGGCCGGCGTAGCAGTCGCTGTCGTGCTGGTCGCCCTGTACGGAGGGGCGGGGCAGGGAGACCTTGACCGCGAGGGCGTGGCGGTGGTTGACCACCAGGATCTCGTTCTCGTCCGTGTTGAACAGCCCGGCGAACAGCGCCCGGTTGAGGATTCCGGTGCTGGTGAGTGCCTCGTAGGTGCGCTGGTCGTGACACATGAAGTCGAGGGTGAGGGTGAAGGGTCCGGCGTTCTTGGAGCGGACGAGGGAGCAGTAGTCGAGCAGCGTGGCCATGGTCAGACCTCTTCGGTGGCGGTGCGGAACAGCTCGGTGGGGGTGACGCCGGTGGCGACGTGGTTGAGGGTGAAGCGGTAGAGCGGGCCGCGATCGATCTCGGGCGGCGAATAGGGGTAGGCGAGGGTCGAGACCAGGCCGTCGTACTCCGGGATGGGCAGGTGCGAGGAGGCGTGGGCGACGAACGTGGAGATCGCGTGGGCGGTGCCCTGGTCGGGCGCGGTGACGGTGATCAGTACGCCGAGTTCCTGGGGCTGCAGAGGGGTGGGTTCGGTGCCGGCCAGGACCGTCCCGGTGCCGTAGAGGCGGTAGTTGATGTCGATGGTGTCCAGGTCGACCCGGCCGTCGAAGACGTCGAGGATCTTGGCGTCGAAGTACTTCTTGGCCATGGGCAGGAGCTCGGGGAGGCGCTCGATGACGACCTTGTCGCGGACGCCGCCGATGATGACGGTCTGGTAGCCGACGAGTTCGGCGCCTTCGAGTTTGTTGGTGTAGCCGTCGGCCTCGATGTAGCGGGAGCCGCGGACGCGTACGGTCCGTTCGTCGACGGACTCGTAGGTGGCGTGGGTGGTGTCGAGGGTGCCGGAGGGCTCGGTGATGCGGAACGGGTCGGCGTTCTCGTACAGCGTGTGGGCGGCGACCGAGCGAGGGGTGAGGCGGCTGCCGTCGGCGAGCGTGGTGACGTCGAAGTGGTCGTCGCGCAGGGTCACCAGGAGTCCGTTGGCATCGGGCGGGATCGCGCAGGCGGCGCCGCATTCGATGGTCTTGGCCATGTGCCAGGTGAGGCCGGGATCGGCACCGTTCAGATGGGGGAGAGCGGCGAACAGGGCGGTGTCGCTGGCCCGTCCGGCCAGGATGACGTCGCAGCCGTCGCGCAGGAGTTCCTGAATGGGCTCGACACCCATCATGGCGACGGTGTGGCTACGCTCGAACAACTTCCGTTCGATGGCGGGGGCGTTGGCGAGAGGCCGGATGCGGTGCTCGTCGTACAACTGCTGGAGGCGCGCCGCCGGTTGGTCGCTGTAGATGAGGCCGAGTGTGAAGTGCAGGTTGTCCTCGGCGGCGATCGTTCGGGCCAGGCCTGCGACCCAGTCGACGCCGTCGTCGCGTCCGCTGGTGCCGCATGAGCCGATGATCAGCGGCACTTGGAGGGTGCCGCGGGCCCGGAGGAGCAGGCGCAGGTCGCGTGTCACGGCCTGGGCGGAGAGCTTGGGGGTCCCGGAACCGAGCGCCGCGGGGCCGGAGTCGGTGGAGCCGGCGTCGCAGGCGATCACGTGCGGGCCGGCGGCCACACCGCGGTCGAGGGCGGCTGTGTCGAAGCCGGCACCGAGGGCTCCGGTCGGGGCGAGGATACGCATGTCCATAGGAGTGGCTTTCTGTTGTGCGGGTGAAGGTCAGGAAGCAGCTGCGAGCGGCCGCCCCGCTCGGCGGGCCACGAGGGTGAAGACGGCGAAGGTGACCGCGCCGAGCACGGCTGCGTTGAGGAACATGTAGCGCCAGCCGGTGAGGTCGACGGTGGCTCCGAGCAGGGCGGGTCCGAGCGCCATGCCGGACGCCGAGGCCACCGTGTACAGGCCGGTGTAGGCGCCCAGGACACGGTTGTTGGGCGCCAGACCCCACAGGGCGACCAGGCCGTTGACGGAGAAGACGGCGTAGCCGATCGAGGCGATGGCCACGGACGCGGCGGTGAAGGCCGGGGTGGGTTCGGCGAAGCCGGCGAGCAGACCCGCGACGAACAGAGCGATGCCGTAGCGGATCATGCGGAGCTCACCGAGCCGGTGCGAGAGGTAGGCCAGCGGGACGACACAGACGAGGAAGGCGATCGCGCCGGGCAGGGCGATCCCGCCCGCCGCGCCCCGGGTCATGCCGAGGACCTCGGTTCCGTACGGGGTGGTCAGCGAGCGCAGCGCCGCCCACATGCCGGCGAAGCAGAAGATGCCGGCCATGAGCAGCAGCCGGGCCCGGCTCGGTTCCCGTACGAGGTCCTTGAGGACCGCCCACGGCGAGGAGAACGGGTCAGCCTGGTCGGTGTCGGTGTCAGTGCCTGTGCCTGTGCCTGTGTCTTCGCGGCGCAGCGCCGTGGGGTGGCGGCGGCCCAGGAAGCAGTAGGACAGGGCCACCATGACGACCATCAGGACCGGTGGGATGGCGAAGGCGGCCTTGAGGCTGTGGTCCACCACCAGCAGACTGATGAGGGCCGAGACGATGATGGTGAGGCTGACGCCAGCCTTGATGAACCCCTGGGCCCTGCCCCGCTGTTGGGGTGCGACGTAGTCGGAGACCAGGGTCTCGGTGACGCCCTTGAAGGAGTTGGCGGTCAGGCCGAACGCGAAGATGCAGAGCATCAGCATCGGCAGGCCGGTGGCCCACGGGATCAGCGCGAAGGGCACGGCCGCCACGCACGCCCCGGCTACCACGATGGGCCAGCGTCCGGTGCGGCTGCGGGCCAGCCGGTCGGAGATCAGGCCCGTCCAGGGCTGGATGATGACGCCGAGCCCGGTGTCCAGGCCCATGATCAGGCCGATGACGGTGGCGGAGGACACGAACTGGCGCAGCTGGGCGGGGACTTGGGCGTCGTAGAAGTTCCACACCGACTCCTGGGCGAAGATCGCGAGGGCGACCCACAGTACGGCGCTCCTGTTCATGCGCTCCGGCCGTTCGGCCGCGGGGGCGGCCTCGACGAGCGCGGCCGGTGCGGCGACCGAGGCGGGGGGCTGGCGTGGTTCCTCGGACAGCATGGCGGCTCCTATGCCATATGCTATAGCAAAATGGTGGTAGGTCCGCGCGCCGACGACCTCCCGAGGGGCCGGCGGGCAGACAGCTGAAGGAAGGGGATCAGGTGGCGGACAGTTGGACGAGTGCCGCGCGGTGGTGCGCTGTGGCAAGCTCTTCGGCGCGGTCCTCGTCGCGCTCCAGAAGGGCGTCCAGCAGCTCGCGGTGCTCGCGGTAGCGGCTGCGGAAGCTGTCGGCCCGGCCGGGGGCCAGCTTCATGGTCAGGTCGAGGCGTTCCTCGTCGCTGAAGGCGCGGGCCTGGGTCAGCAGGCCCTCCAGCACCGGATTGGCCACGCATGCCTCGACCTGGTGGTGGAATTCGCGCATCAGCCGGAACACGGCGGTGACCTGGTCGGCCACCGGAGCGTCGATCCCCTGGTCGGCCAGCGTCTGCTCGATCCCGGCGACCAGGTGGTCGGCGTGGTCCAGCAGGCCGACGAGCTCGGTGAGCTGGGCGGCCGTGGCGTTGCGGGCCGCGAGCCTGGCCATCAGGGCGGAGAGGCGGATCTCGGCCTCGACGATCTCGCCACGGGCGGCGGCGGAGTGGTCGGCGATCCGCAGCGAGCGCGGGCCGACCCGCTCGACGACCTTCTCGTGCACCAGCTGGCGCAGCGCCTCCCGGATCGGGGTGGGGCTCACTCCCAGACGAGCCGCGAGATCCCGCTCGGTGATCTTCTCGCCCGGCCGCAGAGCGCCCCCGCGGATCGCGTCGCGCAGCCGCCGGTAGGCCTGGTCGGCCAGCGAGGTCGTCTCCATGGGGCCGAGGGTGTCCTTGGTCATGCCGCCCAGACTGACTCCTGCTATAGCAAACAGTCAATGGGTTCGTGGCTGATTCCTTTCAGCGGTACGATCTTCCGTCCGCTGCCGGACAGGAAGACGAGCGCCTTGACCGTCCCCGCCAGCGCGCGGGTGAGGTCCTGGACGGTTCCGGTTTCCTGCTCCGGGCCTGCCTGCCTCGAGTAGAGGACCGCGTCGGCGCGCAGGGCCGCCTCGACGACGCCGGGTCGGTGCCCGTCCAGATCTTCCGTGACTCCGGCCAAGTGGGCGCCGACCCGGGGGCTGGGGCAAAGCCCTGCGGCACCGCCGTTGGCACCGCGTTCAGTCGGCGATGTCGACCCCGTATCCGCGGGCGAGAGCGTCGAGGCCGTGGTCGTAGCCCTGGCCGATGGTGCGCAGGCGCCAGAGTGGACCTCTGCGGTAGATCTCCGCGAGGAGCATGGTGCGTTCGGTCGTGGCGGCGTCCAGGGTTGCCCGGGCGATGGGCGCGCCGCTGTTGCCGGCGGCCGCACCGATCTGGATCGCGCCGACCGTCCCGAAGGTGGTGACACCGTCGATGGCCGCGGCGACGACGACCTTGCGGGTCGCGGGCGGCAGGGACGCCACGTCGACGGCGATGGTCTGTTCGGCGGGACCACCGGTGAGGAGCCGCACGGTCCCGGCAGGGCTCTCCGGGGCACCGTAGAAGATGAACTCCTCGTCGAAGGTGACCTGTTCGTCCTCGTCGAGCAGGAACGCGACGACGTCGATCTCGCAATCGGTCTGCGGAGCCCAGCTGGCCGTGATGTACCAATCGGGCGCCGGTCTGCCGTGCGGTACGGGCAGATCGGTGACGCCGCCCCTCGGCAACACCTGTGGCTTTTGTGCTCGTACGGCCGCCGTGCCCCGGTCGATGGAGGCCGGCGCGGTGAGCCAGTGCCCGTCGTGCACGGGGAGTTCAAGGGCGGTGATGCGGCTCATGCGGCGGTCCTCCTCCCCGCGGGCGAGAAGGACGACGTCGGTGACGCTGGCCGACAGGTTGATGGCCGCGGATCCGCCCAGTTCGACGACACGGGTACGGGCCGCCGCGGCGTCGGCGTGGACACCACCGAGCACCAGTACCCGGTGGCCCGCCAGCGGATTGTCCAAGGAGCCGACCGAGTCGGCGGGTTGACGCGGGACGGGGACGGCCGTGCCGGGGGAGGGCGACGGCAGGACGGGCTCCGCCGGGACCGGTGCCGTGTTGGATTCGGGCTCGGTGACCGGGACTTGAGCCGAAGCGGAAGCGGAAGCCGAAGCCGGAGCCGGGGTTGGTGCCGGTGCCGCAGCCGGTGCCGTCGCCGCATCCGGTGGCGCGATCGTCACGGCCGCCGCAGCCGTCGCCTCGTGCGCCGTCCCGGTCCGTACGTCGGCCAGCAGCCGCAGGAAGGTGTGCTCGTCGATGACGGGGACGCCTTCGGCGAGCGCGCGTCGGGCCTTCGTCGAATCGCAGGCCGGCTCGTTGGTGACCAGCACGCTGGTGTGGCGGCTCACGGAGGCCATCATGTTCAGCCCGGCGGCGACCGCGCGCCCGACCAGCTCCGCCCGGGCGTGCGCGGTCTCCCCGGTGATCGCGATCTTCATGCCCTGCCGGAGCGGCCCGCCGGGAGCAAGCCGCCCCGGATTGCGGTAGGCGCAGGGGGTCTTGGGCGGCTGAGGCGTGAACCGGGATTCCGCACGGGGCGGGCAGGCCACGAGTGGCAGGGGCAGGTCGAGCCGTGCCGCCTGGCGCAGCGATGCCCGCAGGATCCCGGCCAGTACCCGGGTGTCGTCCAGCGCGTCGTGCGCGTGCTGCTGGGGAACGCCGTAGTGAGCGGCGAGGGTGCCGAGTTTCATGTCGTCCGTGGGCGGATCCACCTGGCGGTTCAGGGCCAGCGTGCACAGGCGTTGGGACACCGGCAGCCACATTCGCGCGCGGGCGAACTCGTGGGCCAGGAAGTCGTAGTCGAACTGGGCGTTGTGCGCGACCAGAACGCGGTCCTGGAGCATTGCCCCGATCCGGCCGGCGACCTGGTCGAAGGTGGGCGAGCCCCGCAGCCGCTCGGCGGTCAGCCCGTGCACATGCACCGGCCCCGGATCGCACCCCGGATCGAGCAGCGTCGAGAACTCCCCGGTCTGCTCGCCGTCCGGACCGATCGTCACCACGGCGACGGACAGCACCCGGTCCCGACGGGCCACGAGCCCTGAGGTTTCCACGTCGACCAACGCCCAGTCGTGGGCGTAGTGGTCCGTGGCAGGCACGTCGAACGAGGCGGAGGCGAGACTCATGGCGCCAAGGATGATCCGATATACAACGCCTCTTCAAGCTGTATGCCGATTTTCCATCGTCTGGAACGCCCTTACGGGGCTGGTGTGTTGGGCCCGCCACCGAGAGAACGCGCTGCTGTGCTGGACCCGCGGCCGAGAGGACCCACCAGCGGCGCGGCTCGGGCCTCTGGCGGGGCGATCGGCTCCCATCCCTCCGGAACCCCGTACGGGTGCTGTTGGGGATGCGCTCCGGGTGCGGCGTCCCCGGTTCCGACGCAGACTGACCAGGTGAGCCGTACGCACGCGCAACACAACGAGAGCACATCCGGTGCCGGACGCGCGGCCTCCCAGCCGCTGGCGCTCGCGGCGATGATGTTCGCGGTGTCGATGACGTTCATCGACCAGACGATCGTGTCGATCGCGGCGCCCGACATCGTCTCCGAACTCGGTCTTTCCGCCTCGGGCATGCAGTGGGTCGTCAACGCCTATCTGCTGTCCCTGGCCGCGTTCTTCGCCGTCGGCGGACGCCTCGCCGACCTGTGGGGACCACGTCGTGTCGTCGTGGCAGGCACCCTGATCTTCGTCATCTCCTCCGCACTGTGCGGCTGCGTACCCGACGGGGACTACGCACTGACGTGGCTCGTCGCCTTCCGCGCGACTCAGGGCCTCGGCGCCGCACTGCTCTTCCCCGCCGCGCTCGCGGTCGTCGTGGCGGTGTTCCCGGTCGAGCGGCGGGGGCGGGCCCTGGCCCTGTTCTTCGGCCTCACCGGTGCCCTCACCGCCGTGGGACCGCTGCTCGGCGGCTGGCTGACCACCTGGACCTGGCGGGCGATCTTCTGGGTGAACGTCCCCGTCGCCGTCGTGGCGCTGATCCTCACCGCGCTCGCCCGCATCTCCGACCGGCGACGCGACGAACCGCTGGACGTCAAGGGCGCTGTGCTGGTCGCCGTCGGCATGGGCACGAGCGTGCTCGGCTTCCAGCAGGCGTCGGCCTGGGGCTGGGACAGCGTGGCGACGTGGGCCTGCGTCGTCGGCGGCCTCGCGGTTCTGTACGTCTTCTGCCGCTACGAGCTGCGCACCCGCCACCCCCTGATCAACCTGTCGGTCTTCCGCGACCGTGCCTTCACCGTGGACTCGCTGGTCCTCTTCTTCGCCATGCTGGCGTTCGTCCCCGTGTTCTTCTTCGCCTCGGTCTACGCCCAGGTGTCCCTCAGCGCCTCGGCCAACCAGGCCGCCCTGTACCTGCTGTACTTCTTCGTGGGGTTCGCCATCGCCTCCCAGTGGGGCGGCCGCATCCTCGACAAGCGGGGAGCCCGCCCCGCGCTGAAGATCGGCTGCGTGGTGGGCGCCGTCGGGTTCGCGCTCTGGGCAGGCAAACTGACCGACCTGTCCATGCACAACCAGTGGCCGTACGTCGCGCTCGCCGGCGCGGGCATCGGTTTCATCCTCGCCCCGGCCTCGACGGACGCCGTCAACCGGGCGATCGACGCCTCCTACGGCGAGGTCACGGGCATCACCCAGACCGTCCGCAACTACGCGGCCAGCATCGGACTTGCTGTCTTCGGCACCCTACTGACGCACAACATGACGGACAACGTGGAGAGCACCCTCCGGGCCCGCGGGGTACCGGCGGACCAGGCCGACTCCGTGGCCGGGGACGTGACGCAGTCCATCACGGGCCAGGCGGACGCCCGCACCCCCACCGGCGACGGCCCGGTCGCGACGACCATGCGCGATGCGATGTCCTCGATCCGCATGGACTTCGCCGAGGCCAACCAGTGGGTGTTCTACGGCATGGCCGTCGCACTCGGCATCGGCTTCCTCTGCGCCCTGCGCCACCCGGGCGGCCAGGCGGCGGCGGCCGATGAGACGCCCGCGCAGACCCCCGTACGCCATTAGTGGTCGGCCCGGCCTCAGCGGTCGGCCGGCGCGGGTGAGATCTGCTGCATGAGGCTGATCATGTCCGGGGCGACCCACTCCTCGGCGATCTTGTCGCCTTCGACGCGGTAGAGCTCGATGCTCCGGAAGCTGACCCGCCGGTCCGTCGCCGGGATCCCTTGGAAGGTGCCCCGGTGCGTGCCGCTGAAAAGGACCCGTACGGCCACCTTGTCGTCGGCGCCGAACATGTCCTCGACGCTGATCCGCAGGTCGGGGAAGCCGTCCCACATGGCCTGGGCTCCAAGGCGCCAGATCTCCGGACCGTGCAGCGGGTCGGGGAGCCCGGGAACGTTGGCGATGAAGTTCTCCGTCAGCATCTCGACACACGCGTCCAGCTCGCCGCGCTCCAGCGTCTCGTAGGCCGTACGCAGCAGAGCCAGGTTCTTCTCGGTGGTGGTCGTCGTCTCGGCCATCTCGGTGTCCTCTCCAGGGGATCACTCCGGCGAGCGCAGTGATCGCTTCGATCCGTACGGCTCTCAGTAGAAACCCTGCCGCTGCGTCAAGGTCAAGAAAGGCCTGAGGCTCCCGGAGGGTCCCCCTGAACAGGCAATCGAGCACCCGTGTCGCCATGAGGCTCGGCGAAAACGGCTTCGCCGAAGGCCCACCGACGCCCGTAGCATCCGTGCGTGCAACGCATCCTCGTCGCCGGCATCACCGGAGCCGGAAAAACCACCATGGCGCAGGCCCTCTCCGCCCGGCTCCAAGTGCCGTTCCACGAGATGGACTCGCTCGTGTACACCGGCCCCGACTGGACGGTCGATCCCGGCCTTCACGAGCAGGTCGCGAAGATCGCCGCCACCCCCGCCTGGATCTTCGACTCCTTCGGCCACCCCGACGTCCGCGACCTGTTGTGGACCAGCGCCGACACCGTGATCTGGCTCGACTACCCCAGAGCCGTCGTCATGCCGCGCGTACTGCGCAGATCCCTGCGACGGACCCTGCTGCGCGAGAAGGTCTTCGGCGGCAATGTGGAGACCCTGTCCTCCTGGTTCACCGGCGACCACCCCGCGTGGTCGTCCTGGACCCAGCACGCGGGCCGCCGCGCCGAGATCGACCGCCGCACGACCGACCCACGCTTCGCGCCGCTGAACGTCGTCCACCTGCGTTCCCCGCGAGAGGCGACCGCGTGGCTGGCCGGCCGGCAGCCACGCTCCGCCTCTGGCTGACTCCTCCACGGCGGTGGTCGCGGCTATGCGCGATCGCTGTGCGCGGCGAGCGTCTGCTCGAGTGCGGCGAGGCCATCCGCGTAGATGCCGTGGAACAGGGCGATGGCCTCGTCGTCGCCGACGCCGTCCGGTGTGAAGGTGCCGGACCACTCCACGCGGGACGTGTCCTGCCCGGGGACCTCGTGCACCGTGAGAGTGGAGAGGTAGCCGGTGACGGGGAAGGGCGCCTGGAGGATGGAGTAGCTGTACGTGCGGGCCTTGTCGTCGAAGGCTTCGAGGCGCTCGACGATCACACCGCCGTCCTCGTTGCGGAGACTGCGGACACGTCCGCCGTCGCTGAGTTCGCTGGCGGGGATGTACGGGAGCCAGTCGGGCAGTGAGTCGAAGCCGCCGATGAGCTGCCAGACGCGGTCGGGCGAGGCGGGGATGTCGAGGGATGCGGCGGTCGTGGCCACGGGATCCTCCTGCGGGTGTGCGGGTGTGCGGGTGTGCGGGTGTGCGGGTGTGCGGGTGTGCGGGTGTGTGAGGCGTGCGGGTCAGGCCGTGGCGGGCACCGGAGCGTCCTCCGCTATCAGCCGCTCCTCGCGCAGGTCCGTCCAGAACGCGGCCGGGATCGTCTCGCCGAGAGCGGCGATGTCCTCGGCGATGCGGCTGGGCTTGGTGGCGCCGGGGATCACCGCTGCGGTCGCCGGGTGGGCGAGGGAGAACTGCAGCGCGGCGGACTTGATGCCGACCCCGTGCCGCTCGGCGAGCGCCTTGATCCGCTCGACCTTGTCGATGATGTGCGCGGGCGCCTGCTGGTACTCGAAGTGCGTGCCTCCGGCGAGGATGCCCGAGCTGTAGGGGCCGCCGACCACGATGTCGACGTCCTGGGCGGCAGCGGCAGGCAGCAGCCGCTGCAGCGCGCGGTCGTGGTCGAGGAGGGTGTAGCGGCCCGCGAGGAGGAAGGCGTCGGGCTTCGGCTCGTCCAGGTCGAGGGTGAGCTCCAGGGGCTCCACGCGGTTCACGCCCAGGCCCCAGCCCTTGATGACGCCCTCCTCGCGCAGCTTCTGCAGGACGCGGAAGGCGCCGGTGCGGGCGCTCTCGTAGGCGGCCAGCCACTCGTCCCCGTAGAAGTCCTGGGCGACGTCGTGCACCCACACGATGTCGAGGCGGTCCGTCCGCAGGCGCTTGAGGCTGTCCTCGATGGAGCGGAGGGTGGCGTCGGCGGTGTAGTCGTTGACCATCTTGTTCGGGCGGCCGTGTTCGAAGAGACCGCCCTTCTCGCCGAGGTCGCGTACGGCCGGGTCCTCGATCTCGTCGAAGATGACGCGGCCGACCTTCGTGCTGAGGACGAACTCGTCGCGGGGGTGCTGCGCGAGTACGTCGCCGAGCCGGATCTCGGAGAGGCCGGCGCCGTAGAAGGGCGCGGTGTCGAAGTAGCGGATGCCCTGGTCCCAGGCGGCTTCGACGGTGGCCGCGGCCTCCTCGTCGGGGATGGCGCGGAACATGTTGCCGAGGGGGGCGGTGCCGAAGCCGAGGATGCCGGGCAGGAGGGGCTTGATGCTCATGGGGGGATCCTTGCGATAGCGAGGGTGATACCGATTGCGGCGGAATCATCACTGAATGTGCGATCCGTCGGCCTTGCGTGTTCGAGGTTAGGATCCATGGATGAGACTGTCCAAGACTTGCTTCGACATACTTGAGTCCTCCGAGGTCCTACATGCTTGACCTGCGTCAACTCCGCTACTTCGTCGCCGTCGCCGAGGTCGAACACGTCGGCCGTGCCGCCGAGCAGCTGCACATCTCCCAGTCGCCGCTCAGCAGGCAGATCGCCCAGCTGGAGAAGAACCTGGGCCTGACCCTCTTCGAACGCAGCCAGCAGCGCATCCGGCTGACCTCCGACGGCCGGGTCTTCCTGACCGAGGCGCGTGCCCTGCTGCGCCACGCGGACCGGCTGGAGAACCTCGGCCGACGGCTCGGCCGGGGCGAGGAGGGCGGCCTGTGCATCGGCTACGTGGCCGACGCCATGCACACCGGCATCCTGCCCACCGCCCTGCGCACCCTGCGCGATCAGAGCCCGGGCATCCACGTGGCGCTGTACGACCAGGAGTCGGCCGAGCAGTTCGAGGGCCTGCGCCAGCGCAGCCTGGACATCGCGCTGGTGCGCACGCCGCCGTCCGAGGACGACCCGGACCTGAACACGGCCCCATTGCTGCGGGATCCCCTGCTGCTCGCGCTGCCCGCGGAGCATCCCCTCGCGGGGCAGGGGGAGTTGACCCCCGAAGCCCTCGACGGCCAGCCGTGGATCGCGGTGGGCGACTCCCACGACCCGGCCTGGCGCGACACGTTCGTCGCCTCGTGCGTGGCGTCCGGCTTCACCCCGGACATCCGTCTCGATGCGGCCGACCCACTCACCGCACTGGGCCTGGTCGCCTCCGGACTCGGCCTCGCGCTCATCCAGAAGAGCATGATGCGCGGCACGACCGACGGCGTCGCGGTACGCGAACTGCCCTGGCACGGAGGCTCTGTTCAGCTCTGGGCGGCCTGGCACCGGGTCGATCTCCGCCCCGTGGTGGCCTCGTTCCGCGAAACGGTCCTCGCGGGCCGGGGGGACGCCTGATCGAGGGCGTACGTACGGGGTGACTCGGAGCGTGGCCGATTTACCTCCGCTCTGCGCAACCCGGCAACTGATGTGGCTGACGAGGCACCTGTGGGGCAATTGTTTACGTCGTGTAAAGGCGCATGTCGCCCTTGTCCCCTGCCCGTTCGGACGTGATCGGCAAGACCTCATTCCGGACAACTGTCTGTTCAGGCCATGACACTGACGGCCTTTCAGTGTGAAGATCTCCACGCCGCGCGGCACTCATTCGCACGTTCTCCCCGGACGGCCGACACCACCGTCCGGACTTCCCACACGGCCGCCATCGAGCGGCCGGAAGGAGCAGGAGTGCCGAGATCCTTACGTCCCCGCAGGCCCGGACCGTCTCGTAGTCCCCAGCGCGTCGCGGGAGGCGCGCTGGTCGTCGTGACCGCCCTCATCGCCGCCGCGACCGCGCCGGCGACCGGCGCGTCCGCCCAGCCGAACCAGGCCCCGGCGACCCAGGCCCGGATCGCCGCGGAGCCCAGAGCGGGCGCGGCTCCCGTCCCGCTCACCCCCGCCCAGCGCGCCGGCCTTCTGAAGGCGGCGGCGAAATCCGCCAAGGCCACCGCCGGTTCCCTGAAACTGGGCGCCAAGGAGAAGCTGCTGCCGAAGGACGTCATCAAGGACGCCGACGGCACAGTCCACACCCGCTACGAGCGCACCTTCGCCGGACTCCCCGTGCTCGGCGGTGACTTGGTGGTCCATCAGCGCACCGCCGGCCGGACCGTCACCAGGGCGACCGACGCTCCGGTGTCCGTACCGACGACCGACGCCACGGTCGCCGCCTCGACGGCGAAGAAGTCGGCGCTCGCCGCCGCGAAGGCCGACGGCACAGGGCAGTTGAAGGCGGACGGAGCACCGCGACTGGTCGTCTGGGCGGCCGACGGCGCACCCGCCCTCGCCTGGGAGTCCGTGGTCACCGGCGTCGAGGACGACGGCTCTCCGCGCGAGGTGCATGTCGTCACCGACGCGAAGAGCGGCAAGAAGGTCCGGGAGTTCGAGACCATCCACCCCGGCGTGGGCAAAGGCCAGTTCAGCGGCGAAGTCGACCTCGGCAGCACACGTAATGGAGACGTCTTCGAACTGACCGACACCCAGCGCGGCGGCCACAAGACGTACGACCTGGGCGGTGCCACGAGTGGCACCGGCACGCTCTTCACCGGCGCCGACGACATCTGGGGCGACGGCGACCCCGCCAACCGCGAGACCGCCGCAGCGGACGCCGCGTACGGCGCCCAGAAGACCTGGGACTTCTACCACGACCAGTTCGGCCGCAACGGCATAGCCAACGACGGTGTCGGCGCGTCCTCCCGCGTCCACTACGGGAACAACGTTGTCAACGCCTACTGGGACGACGACTGCTTCTGCATGCTCTACGGAGACGGCAAGGACAACGCGAACCCGCTGACCGCGCTCGACGTCGCCGCCCATGAGATGACCCACGGCGTCACCAGCGCCACGGCGGACCTGTACTACTACAACGGCGAGTCCGGCGGTCTGAACGAGGGCAGCAGCGACATCATGGCCGCCGCCGTGGAGTTCTTCACGAACAACCCGAACGACGTGCCCGACTACGAGGTCGGCGAGCGGATCGACATCAACGGCGACGGCACCCCGCTGCGCTACATGGACCAGCCCTCCAAGGACGGCCTGTCCCAGGACTACTGGTCGACCGAGACCGAAGGGCTCGACCCGCACTTCTCCTCCGGCGTGGCGAACCACTTCTTCTACCTCCTCGCCGAGGGCAGCGGAGAGAAGACCGTCAACGGCGTCGCCTACGACAGCCCGACCCGCGACGGCGAGCCGGTCCCCGGCCTCGGCCTGCACAACGCCACCAACGTCTGGTACCGGGCGCTGACCACGTACATGACGTCCACCACCGACTACGCGGGCGCCCGCGTCGCGACCCTCCAGGCCGCCGCCGACCTGTTCGGCCGGTCCAGCGAGGCGTACGAGGCCGTCGGCAACACCTGGGCAGCGGTGAACGTCGGTCCGCGCTTCGTCAACCACGTCGCGCTGACAGCGCCCGCCGACCAGGAATCGGCGACCGGCCAGCCCGCCACACTGAAGATCACGGCGGACACCAGCCGTCCGGGCGGCCTCACCTACGAGGCCGCCGGCCTGCCCGACGGCCTGGCCATCGACCACGAGACCGGTCTGATCTCCGGAATCCCGGAAGAAGCAGGGGAGTTCACCCCGACCGTGACGGCGAGCGCCGCGGACGGATCCGGAGCCGAGGCGGGCTTCACCTGGAACGTCATCGCCTCCGGCGGCGACTTCTTCGTCAACCCGGGCAATGTGCGGATCCCCGACGCGGGCGATCCGGTCGAGTCCCCGCTCATCGTGACCGGCCGCACCGGCAACGCACCGAGCGCCCTCCAGGTCTCGGTGGACATCGTCCACACCTACCGCGGCGACCTGGTGATCGACCTGATCGGCCCCGGAGGCACCGCGTACCGGCTGAAGGACGTCTCCGACGACGACAGCGACGACGTGCACGCGACGTACACCGTCGACGCCTCCGCCGAACCGGCCGACGGCACCTGGAAGCTCCGTGTCCAGGACCGCTACCAGGTCGACACGGGCTACATCGACAGCTGGAAGCTGACCTTCTGATCCACGCTCCCGGGTCTGTGGTGCCCGCCGGCACCACAGACCCGGGACAGGCGTCGGAGGGCGGGGCCCCTGGGACGAAAACGCCCACCAGGTCGGTCAGTTGCGGGCTTTACGGCCGGAGACGGCCTACCCCCGCCGGGCACCGACGGGGACAATGAGGCGTTGGCCGGCTGCCACCGGGCCTCGTCGGTCACGACGTGGCCGTGTCCCACCGCAGCCGCGAGCCATCACGTGTCCCCGACGGGATGTCGGGGACACAGCCGCGCCCTTCACAAGGGCGCACGCACCAGGATCACGGGACCAGCGCCACGGCACGGAAGCACGGCATCAGCATCACGGCACCGGCATCACGGCACGGAAGCACGGCACGCCCGGCGACCGGTCGGGCGGGCTTGAACCTGACCGACCGTCTTCGGGGAGATTCGGGTGATGAGAGCACGCGGTACCACCATCAGACGTTCCCGGCTCGCCGCCTCGGTGCTGAGCCTGTTCGTCGTGGCCGCCCTGGCGGTGTCCGGCACCAACGCCACTGCGGCGCCCACGGCCGGCGCCGCACCATCCGCCGCCTCGGTGTCCGGCGCGGCCTCGGCTGTCGAATCCCTGGGGGTCGCCGGGACGAGCTGGTCCGTGGACGAGCGGACCGGGAAGCTGCGGGTGCTCGCCGACTCCACGGTCGGGGAAGCGGACCTGGCCGCAGTCCGTCGGGCCACCGGCCGTTTCGCCGGTGCCACCACCGTGGAGCGGCTCGACGGCCGACTGCGCACCCTCCTGTCGGGCGGCGACGCCATCTACACGTCGAGCTGGCGCTGTTCGGTCGGGGTCAACGTGCAGAGCGGCTCCAGCTTCTACTTCGTCACCGCGGGCCACTGCACCGATGGCCTGCCCACCTGGTACACCAGTTCCGGCCTGACCACGATGGTCGGCCCCACCACCGGCACGAGCTTCCCCGGCAACGACTTCGGCGTCGTCCGGTACTCCAACCCGGCCGTGCCGCACCCCGGCACCATCGGAACCGTCGACGTCACCGGAACGGCGACCGCCTACGTCGGCCAGAGCGTCTGCCGTCGGGGATCGACCACCGGTGTCCGCTGCGGCAGGGTCACCGCGCTCAACGCGACCGTCAACTACGGGAGCGGAGACATCGTCTACGGGCTGATCCAGACCAACATCTGCGCCGAGCCCGGTGACAGCGGCGGTCCGCTCTACGCAGGCGACAAGGTCATCGGCATCCTCTCCGGCGGCTCCGGGAACTGCACCTCGGGAGGGACCACCTACTACCAGCCGATCCAGGAAGTGCTGAGCGCCTACGGCCTGTCCGTGTACTGACGAGTTGCCGGCCTCGGGCGGGCGGAGGACCAGCCCGAGGCCGCTACTTCACGACCCGCTTCGTCAACTGCTGCACACCTCTAGACATCCGATCTATTCCCCGGCGACGATGATCGCGCCCTCGACAGGTGTCGATGTGGCTGCGACCTCCTCTGCGATAGAGCCGATGAATGGGCCGGGAGACCTCACCGTGATCAATGAATCCCAACCGCAGCGACGAAGCATCCTCAAGTTCGGCGGAGCCTTCGCCGTCGCACCCCTGATCACTCAGCTGACCGGCGGAATCCCCGCGGGACAGGCCGTCGCCGCGGGGACCGGCGCTCCGGCGGCGGTCCAGTGGCCGACCCTGTCGCGCAAGGCGCTGAAGTACTCCGTACCCGCCCTGGACTGGCAGTCGCAGGCCCTGCCGATCGGCAACGGCCGACTCGGCGCCATGCTCTTCGCCGATCCCTACGAGGAGCGCATCCAGTTCAACGAACAGAGCCTGTGGGGCGGCCTCAACAACTACGACAACGCTCTCGCCGGCAAACCGGACAGCGACTTCGACACCGGCATGACCGGCTTCGGCTCCTACCGGAATTTCGGCGACCTCGTCGTCACCTTCGCTCCCCGTGCGAGACCGAAGATCACGGCCCCGGGCGGACCGTACAACAGCTCCGCGTCGGAGGGCGTCGACAGGACGTACGACGGTGAATCGAGCACCAAGTGGTGTATCGACGGGCCCGGTTCGAAGGTGCAGTGGCAGGTCGAGCTCCCCGAACCCGCCGCGGTCGCGTCCTACCGTCTGACGAGCGCCAACGATGTGCCGGAGCGCGACCCGCAGGAGTGGAAGTTCTCCGGTTCCGCCGACGGGACCGCCTGGACCACGCTGGACAGCCGCACGCTGGATGCGCCCTTCGAGAGCCGTTTCCAGACGAAGGAGTTCACCTGTGCCGACACAGGCTCCGACGCCGCGGCCTACCGCTTCTACCGGTTCGACTTCGTCCCCAAGTCGGGCGTCAGCCACTTCCAGTTGAGCGAGATCGGCCTGTCCGGCGTCGACCTCGACGGGGGCGGTTCGATCTACCTGTCGTCACCGAGCGGGCACTCCAAGGGCGCCGGTTCCGTTTCCGGTTCCGGGGCCAAGTCCCGTGCCACGGACATCTCCAGATCGGTGGACGGCGATCCGGCCACGGTCTGGCGGGTCGACGACGCCGAGCCGAAGGTCGTATGGCAGGCCGAACTGCCCCGCCCGGTCGCCATCACCTCGTACGCGCTGACGGCGGCCCCGGACCGTCCGCGGGACGACCCCCGGCGGTGGGTGCTGGAGGCCTCGCAGGACGGGCGTGCCTGGACGACCCTCGACACGCAGAGCCCCGGAGCGCCGTTCGCCGACCGGGGCAAGACCCGGACGTTCCGGATCACCAACACCACGGCCTACCGCGCGTATCGGCTCACCCTGACCCCCGGCGCGTCCTCGCGCGGCTTCCAGATCGCGGAGATCGCGCTGGAGGGTGCGGGCTTCGACACGCGCAGGCAGCGGTCGGTCGTCGACTACCAGCGCAGCCTCGACTTCGAGAAGGGCGTCCACGTCACCCGCTTCGGCACGCCCGGACAGCGCGTCCTGCGCGAGGCCTTCGCCAGCCGGTCCGCCGACGTCATGGTCTTCCGGTACACATCGGACGGCGCCCGGGAACTCTCCGGAGCGATCTCGCTGACGTCCGGACAGGACGAGGCCCCGACGACCGTCGACGCCGGCGCCGGTCGGATCGCCTTCAGCGGTGTCATGGGCAACGGACTCAAGCACACATGCACCGTCCGCGCCATCCACACCGACGGCGACCTCAGCGCCGACGGATCGGTGCTCCGGTTCAGCGGCTGCACGACCCTGACCCTGTTCCTCGACGCCCGCACGGACTACAAGCTCGACGCCGCCGCCGGGTGGCGCGGACCCGATCCGGCACCGATCGTCGCCAGGACACTCGACAAGGCGACCTCCCGGTCGTACAGCAAACTGCGCGACGAGCACACCGCCGAGATACGCGCCCTCATGAACCGCGTCTCGGTCGCCTGGGGCACCTCCGACAACGCCGTCGTCGCACTGCCGACCGACGCCCGGCTCGCGCGTTACGCGGCGGGCGGCGAGGACCCGACACTCGAACAGGCCATGTTCGACTACGGCCGGTACCTGCTGATCAGCTCCTCCCGCCCGAACGGCCTGCCCGCCAACCTCCAGGGCCTCTGGAACGACAGCAACCAACCGGCGTGGGCCTCGGACTACCACACCAACATCAACATCCAGATGAACTACTGGGGAGCCGAGACGACCAACCTGCCGGAGAGCCATGAGGCGCTCGTCCGGTTCATCGAGCAGGTGGCGGTGCCCAGCCGCGTGGCGACCCGCAACGCCTTCGGCAAGGACACGCGCGGCTGGACCGCCCGCACCAGCCAGAGCATCTTCGGCGGCAACTCCTGGGAGTGGAACACCGTCGCGAGCGCCTGGTATGCCCAACACCTCTACGAACACTGGGCGTTCACCCAGGACCTGGGCTATCTCCGGACCACCGCGTACCCGATGATCAAGGAGATCTGCGAGTTCTGGGAGGACCATCTCAAGGAGCGGGAGGACGGACTCCTCGTCGCACCGAACGGCTGGTCGCCCGAGCACGGGCCGCGCGAGGACGGCGTGATGTACGACCAGCAGATCATCTGGGACCTGTTCCAGAACTACCTGGACTGCGAGGCCGCTCTCAAGGTGGACCCCGCCTACCGGGCCAAGGTCACGGACATGCAGGCGCGCCTCGCGCCGAACAAGATCGGCAAGTGGGGTCAACTCCAGGAGTGGCAGGAGGACTTGGACGACCCCGCCGACATCCACCGCCACACCTCGCACCTCTTCGCGGTCTATCCGGGCCGCCAGATCACCCCGAAGGCGCGCGACTTCGCGGCAGCCGCCCTCGTCTCGCTCAAGGCGCGGTGCGGCGAGAAGGAAGGCGTTCCGTTCACGGCCGGGACGGTGTCGGGCGACAGCCGCCGTTCGTGGACCTGGCCCTGGCGGGCGGCCCTCTTCGCGCGTCTCGGTGACGGGCACCGCGCCCAGATCATGCTGCGCGGACTGCTGACCTACAACACGCTGCCCAACATGTTCGGCAACCACCCGCCCTTCCAGATGGACGGCAACTTCGGCATCACGGGCGCCGTGGCGGAGATGCTCCTGCAGAGCCACGACGACGTCATCCACCTGCTGCCCGCCCTGCCGGACGGCTGGAAGGCCAAGGGGTCCTTCACCGGGCTCCGCGCCCGCGGCGGCTACGAGATCGACTGCGAGTGGCGGAACGGGAAGGTCACGTCCTACCGAATCGTGGCCGACCGGGCGCGGAACCGGGGGAGCGTCACCGTGCGGGTGAACGGCGTCGACAGGAAGGTGAAGCCGGTCAAGCCCTGACGTGGGCACCGGATCACTGCCGAAGCAGCCATGCCGACGGCCACCGCCCCGCCACCTGACGCGGAGCGGCACGGCCGTCGGCATGGCGTCTCTCCGAAGGCCCGATGCCGTGGCCGCCCGACCACCGCAGACACAGACACAGACACAGACACAGACACAGACACAGACACAGCCGTTCCGCCGGGTCAGGGACTCATCGGCCCGGCCAGCGCGTCGAGGACCGGCCCTCCCGCCAGGCCGAGTCCGACGGAGACGACCGTGGCCGCGTACGCGACGACACGTGCCGTACGGTCCCCCTCGGCGAGGCCCGGGGAAGCGCCGCGTGAGACCGCGGGCACGATCCAGCGCAGGTAATAGAAGAGGGATGCCACGGTGTTGACGGCGGCGAGGACGGCCAGCCATGCGTAGCCACCGTCGAACACGGCGCTGAACGCCTGGAGTTTGCCGAGGAAGACCGCGGTGGGCGGGGTGCCGACGAGGCCCAGCAGACAGATGACCAGGCTCGCCGCGAGCAGCGGGCGGTCCTTGCCCAGCCCCTGGTAGTCGTCCAGCGTGTGGGCCTGGGGGAGGGCGCAGACGACCGCGAACGCCCCGAGGTTGGTGACCGTGTAGGCCGCGAGGTAGTACAGGAACGCCTGCTGAGCGAGATCCGAGCGGTCCACCACGGCTACCGGCAGGAGCAGGTAGCCGACCTGACTGATCGTCGAGTAGGCGAGCAGACGCTTCACGTCCTGCTGGAAGAACGCGCCGAGGTTGCCCAGAGTCATCGACGCGGCGGCGAGCACGGCGATCAGCGCAGGCCACGGCAACGGGCTGCCAGCGAAGACCGCGTCACCGACACGGAAGAGCGCGGCGAGCGCACCGATCTTGGGCAGCGTGGTGAGCAGCGCGGCGACCGGCGCACTGCTGCCCTGCACGGCGTCCGGCACCCAGAAGTGCGCCGGTACGCCACCCGCCTTGAACAGCACCCCCGCCAGCAGCCCGATCGCACCGACGGCGACCAGTGGCTCCGGGGCGTCGCGCAGCGCGTCACCCAGCATCGGGTAGAGGGTCGCGCGCCCGGCCGCGTACAGGACCGTGACACCGGCCAGCAGGAGCACGCCGAGCAGGGCGCCGACCACGTAGAACTTGAGGGCGGCCTCGGTGCCCGGACCGTCCTTGCGGAACCCGGCGAGCGTGTACGAGGGGATGCTCGCCAGAAGATACGCGGCGGCGAACAGCAGCAGGTCCTGGGTCCCGGCCATCATGAGCGCGCCCAGGGCGGCCAGTTGCACGAGTACGTAGAACTCGCTCTCCCGGGGATCGCCTCGCAGGGGGCGGAAGGAGACACCGAGGACGAGGAGCGTGCCGCCGAGGACGACGATCCGGGACGCGCCGGTCACGGTATCGACGGCGAACGCCTCACCGAAGGCCGTCGTCGCGGGCTCGGTGGCCGCGACCGACGCCGCGACGATTCCCGTCACGCACGCGACGACCGCCAGCAGTCCGACGGCCCACTGGCGGGCGCGCGGCAGCCAGGAGCCGAGCAGCAGCCCGAGTACGGCCGAGGCCGCCAGCAGTACTTCGGGCAGCAGGTCGAGCGGGTTCTCGTTCATCTCGGTCATCGGGCGAGCAACTCCAGGACCGAGCGCGAGGCCGGCTCGACGACATCCAGCAGGAAGCGCGGAGCCAGCCCGAGGACGACGGCCAGGACGAGCAGCGGAACCACGGAGAGGCTCTCGTGCCCCCGCATGTCGGGGAACGCCCGCGGTGTACCCGGCGCGTCGGGCAGCCGCAACGGCCCCGTGAACACCTGGCGCAGCGCCCGCAGGAACAGCCCGGCCGTGAGAACGATGCCGAGCACCGAGAGCGCCGTGGCCAGCGGCTGTGGCCCGAGGCTTCCGGTGAAGATCTGGAACTCGGCGACGAAGCCGGAGAAGCCCGGAAGCCCGAGCGAGGCGAAGGCCGCGACGCCCGTCATCGCGGCGAACGCGGGCGCCACGGCGGCGAGTCCGGAGTACGCGCCCATGTCGTAGGTGCGTCCGCGGTCGTGGAGCACCCCCGCGAGGAGGAACAGCGCACCGGTCAGCAGCCCGTGACTCACCATCTGGGTCACGGCTCCGGTGACGGTGAGCGAGCGCGCCTGCTCGGAGCTGTCCGCCGTCGCGGCTGCCGCGCCGAGGGCCAGCACGATGTATCCCATGTGGTTCACGGAGGTGTACGCGACCATCCGCTTGAAGTCGGTCTGCGCGAGCGCGACCAGCGCCCCGTGGAGGACCGAGACCACACCGATGACGACCAGCACGAGGGCGTACCGGCGCCAGGCCTCGGGGAGGATCGGCATGGCGATGCGTACGAATCCGTACGTGCCCATCTTCAGCAGCACCCCGGCCAGGATCGCCGAACCGGCCGCGGGCGCCTCGACATGGGCGAGCGGCAGCCAGGTGTGGAAGGGCACGGTCGGGGTCTTCACCGCCAGTCCGACCACGACGGCCAGGAGCACCAGGGCCCCGTAGACGGATCGCCCGGCGAGCGGGTTCTGCTCGGTCAGCTCGACGATGTCGAAGGTGTGCGGCGACGCGGCGAGGTACAGGCCGATGAAGCCGAGCAGCAGGGCGAGCGACCCGATGAACGTGTAGAGGAAGAACTTCAGGGCGGCGCGGGCGGCCTGCCGATGGCCCCATCCGGCGATGACGAAGTACATCGCCACGATGGACAGGTCGAAGAAGACGAAGAAGAGGATCAGGTCGAGGGCGACGAAGAGCCCGAGGCAGGTCGTCTGGAGGAAGAGGAACAGCGCCGCGAACTCGCGGATCCGGCGGTTCTCGCGCAGTGAGTAGAGCGCGCAGGCGAGGAACAGCAGACAGGTCAGGGCGAGCAGCGGAAGTGACAGGCCGTCGACGCCGACGTGGTAGCTGACCCCCGCGCCCGGAATCCAGCGGGCGCGTTCCTCGAACTGCATCCCCCCGCCCGGCTCGTAGCCTGCCCACACCGTGACGACCAGGGCCAGTTCGACGGCCGACGCCGTCACCCAGACCGCGCGGAACACGGCCGGTGCCGTACGGCGGGGCAGCGCGAACAACAGCAGCGCGACGGCCGTGGGCGCGAAGACGAGGGCGGACAGCAAGCGGCTCACCTCACGAGGACGAGGACGACGGCGAGGACGGTGAAGGCGGCAACGGCCTGGGCGAGGTACTGGTGCAGCTGTCCGGTCTGCGGGCGGCGGGCCCAGCGGCCGAGGGCACGGGTTCCGGCGGCGACCGCGCCGACCGTGCCGTCGACGGCTCGTTCCACGACGTCGTCCGTCCAGCGGGCGAGCCGGACGGTGGCGGAGGCCGAGCCTTCGACGGCCCGGTCCAGCACCCGGTCGTCGAACGCCGCGGCAGCGCGCGCCAGTCGCATGGTGGGCGCGACCAGCAGGACATGCGCCGCGCGTTCCAGGCCCAGCCAGTCGGCGAACCCCGACTTCGCCCGCGCGGCCAAGGGCAGCGGGCGCGCACCCCAGCCCCAGGCGCCCGCGGCGGCGAGGAGAGCCAGACCGGCCGAGAGTGCGAACTCCCAGGCAGCTGGGGCAGGTTGACCGGAGGCGGCAAGGACACGGCTCACGCTGTCGCGTACTGGGGGGAAGGCCGGAACCACCAGCGCCACACACGCGAAGGCCAACAGGACGAGAGGCCACACGGCTCCGGCCGGGATGCGCCGGGCATCGGGGCGCGCCACCGCCGGACGCCATACGAACCACAACGCCTTGGCGCTGTAGACCGCGGACAGGAAGGCCCCGGCGAGCCCGGCCGCGTACAGCCAGGGACTGCGCTCCAGGGCGCCGGCCAGCAGTACGTCCTTGGCGGCCCAGAGCGAGAGCGGCGGAAGCCCGGCCAGGGAGAGCGCGGCCACGGTGAAGGCCGTGCCGACCGTACGGTGATGGCGGGCCGCACCGAGGAGTGCGGGCAGTTGCTGGGTGCCCAGCGCGGTCAGCCAGGCACCCGCCGCGAGAAACAGCAGGCTCTTCGCCGCCGCGTGAGCGACGAGTTGAAGTGTGCCGCCGGTCGTGGCGCCCGCTCCGGCCGCCAGGACCATGAAGCCGATCTGCGCACAACTCGACGCGGCCAGCAGCTGTTTGAGGTCGGTCTGCGCGATCGCGACGAGGCCGAGCAGGACGGCTGTGGCCGCACCCGTCCAGGCGACCACGTCGTCGCCCCAGCCGGAGGCGTCCAGCAGTGGTCCGGTCCGGAGCAGCAGGTACGCGCCCGCGACGACCATGGTCGCCGAGTGCAGCAGGGCCGAGACCGGGCTCGGACCCCGCATCGCCTTCGACAGCCAGAAACTGAAGGGCAGTTGGGCCGACTTGCCGAGGGCGGCGACGACTACGCCCGCGGTGATGAACGACAGCCACGGCTCATCGGCCCGGGCGAGGCCGTCGAGCGAGAGTGACGAGTACGAGTTCGGACCGGCACCGCTCGCGAGTGCAGCGCCCGCCGCCAGATAGAGGCCGAGGTCAGCGGTACGGGTCGTGAGGAACGCTGTGTCGGCCGCACTCGTACGCTCCGGATCTCGCCACCAGTAGCCGATCAGCGCCCACGAGGTGGCACCCATGACCTCCCAGCCCATCAGCAGCACCGGGAGGGTGGCGGCGGTGACCGTGACGAGCATGCTCCCGGCGAACAGCAGCATCAGCCCGAAGAACCGCGCCCGCGCCTCTCCAGAGCCGAACTCCGCGGCGCTGAAGAGGAGTACGACGAGGGTGACCGCGGTGACCGTGACCGCCAGCAGCCCCGAGAGACCGTCCACCGTGAGTCGCATCGGCAGACCGTCGAGGAAGGGTGCCCGCGCGCTCGGGTGCCGGAACGCCGCGGTGACGGCGAGCCCCAGCGCGGAGGCCGCGACCGCGAGTGCCACGCCCGGCGCCGCACGATCGGCTCGCCGCCCCACCACCAGGAGCAGCACACCGGCGCCGAGGGGCAGGGCGACCAGCGCCCACAGCAGAGCGCTCACTCCTTCAACTCCGCCGCCATGTCGGTCATGTCGATCTCGCGCGACCGGAACAGAGCGGTGACGACGGCGAACCCGATCGCCATCTCCAGGGCCATCGCCGTGACCGCGACAACGATCAGGACCTGCCCCTCGGCCGCCGCCGGAGCGATGTAGTGCCACGCTGCCGCGGCGGCCAGGATGACCCCGCCGAGCATCAGCTCAAGGCCCATCATCAGCATCACGATGGACTGCTGGGTGAGGGCACCGAACAGACCGACGCTGAACAGCGCGGCGGCCAGCAGCAGAAACAGTTCCAGACTCACCGGCCGACACCACCCCGTACGGGATCGTCCGCGCGCCGCGCCCGCAGGTCGTCGCCGAACCGGTCGTACCGTCCCCGGCGCGTGGCCAGCACCACGGTCGCGACGATCGTCGCGAACAGGGCCATGCCCAGGGTCATCATGGTGAGCATCTGCGGGCCCATGAGCGACATGCCGAGTTCCATGGTCGGATCGGCGGGCGCCTTCCCCCGGCGGGCGGGCCAGGGCGCGAGCAGGATCCCGGTGGCCAGCAGCGCGAACACCAGGCCGCAGACGACGGCCGCGCCCTTCTTGTTGTGGATCATCGTCATCGGCATGAGCCCGGCCGGGTTCATCATGTACATCACCATGAAGACCGCCATGACGGCCATCTCGATCGTCATCATCAGCACGATGACGATGCCCAGGTAGTCCAGTCCCAGCAGGACGACCAGCCCGCCCACGCACAGCAGCGAGGCCAGCAGGGAGAACGTCGCCCGCGCCATGGAGTCGAAGCGGAACACCATCACACCGCCGACCACCGCAAGCACGGCCAGCACCCAGAAGACCGCGGTTTCCATCGCCGTATGTCACCTCGCTTCCGTCAGGGAACTCACCGGTTCAGCACCACCAGGGCCACGACCAGCGCCTGCACGATCGCCAGCGGGGTCAGCACGACCCAGGTCAGCTCCAGATAGCGCTCCATGCGCACGGTCGGAATCGCGCGCCGGACTCCCACCAGGAAGGCCAGGACGGCGGCCGTCTTGAGTACGGTCCAGGCCCAGCCGGGCAGCAGCGGTCCGTGCCCGCCGCCCAGGAAGAGCGGCACGCTGAACGCCGCGGCCACGACCAGCAACAGCCACCGGCCGCCGAGGAACAGCACCCGGTCCGCGCCCGACAGTTCGCTGCCCGCGCCGCCTGCCACGTCACGTCCGGCGGGCTGGTCGAACGGCCCCCAGAACGCCATCGCCATCGCGCTGAGCAGATAGATCCCGAAGGCCACCGGCATCCACACCACGAACCACAACCCGGCCTGGGCGTCCACGACTTGACCGACCCGGAGCGACTCGGCGCCCAGTGCGGCCGTGGTGATGGCCAGCATGTGCGGCAGCTCGTACGCCAGCCCCTGCGCGAGGAAGCGGTAGCCGCCGATGAGCGAGAGCGTCGAGTTCGGACCCCAGCCCGCCAGCCAGACCGCCGCCCAGGCCAACGCCTCCATCGCGTTGAACCAGACGATCCCTTCCGGCAGATCGCTCACCGACCGGAAGCCGAGCGGCAGTACGACCGCCGCCAGGACGGCGGCGACGGGAAGGAGACCGGCTCCGATACGGGCCAGGGGCAGGTCCGACGCCCGGGTCCGACGAGGTTGCTGGACGAGGTGCCGGAGGGCCTGGCGGCCGGGTTCCGCCGCGCGGACCACCGTCTCACGCAGCGATCCGGGCCGCCCGCGCCGGGCCCCGGCCGCGAGCACGGCGTCGAACCCGGCCGTCACCAGGGCCGCCGCAAGCAGCAGAGCGGGCAGAACGAAGACCGCCCACAGCGGAGTGCGCTCAACCATGGCTGTGGACCGTCCCGGGCGCCGGTACGTGAGTCAGCTCGTCGAGGTCGGGATCCAGGCTCGCGACGATGATCCGCGCGCAGGCGAACTCCGTTCCCTTGAGCAGCTTGGGGAGGCTGTCCAGCATGGCCTTCGAGGGAGGTACGGGTGTGTCGAGTCTCCCGCGAGGTCCAACGACCTCGGCGGGGTCCAGCGCCTCGGTGACATCGCAGTCCGCCGCGCTCCGACCCACCGCGTCGAGCCACACGAGCATGCGGTTGTACGTGTCCCCGTCCGCGACCAGTGCCGGTCCTGTCACCCCACGCTGACGTGCCTGCTCGGCTGGCAACGTTCCGAGCCCTGTCGTCAGCCATCGCAGCGTCCGCGAGCGTTGGGCCCGACGGATCAACGGGCGTACGAGGGAGGTGAGTTCGGCGGCAGCGGCTCCGGCGAGCGCGCGATCCCGTACGTGGCGGGTGCGCGCGGCCATGTCGTCCCAGCCGGCCACGGCGAAGAACCTGCCCAGGCTGTCCAGGTGGGCCGCGCACAGCCGTCGCGCCGCGTCGCCCCGCGAGATGTGCTCGCCGCTGGCCGCCCGCAGCCACGGTTCGTCCCAGAAGGGCGGATGCGGCGACGGGGGAGCGGTCACCGGTTCGGCGGTGGCCTCCTGAACGAGGTCGCCCTGGAGAGTCAGTCGGAGGATCAGCCCCGCGGGCCAGTCTGCGAGTACGGGGCCCAACGGGACGTGCAGCACGTCGAGCCGCAGACCGTCCCGGTCGTCGGCCCGGTCCGCCATGGGCAGCCCCTCGACGAGGCCCATGTCGTGGCCTGCGTGGCCGTGATGCCCACCGTGCATGTCGTGACCGCCGTGGTCCGAAGGCGGAGTGGGGTGGTCACCGTTCTGTTGGTGCTCGTGGTGCTCGTGGTGCTCGTGGTGCTCGTGGAGGGCGTGGAGGGCGTGGAGGGCGTGGTGGGCGTCAGGGGCGTCGGGGGCGTGATCGTTCCCATGTTCTCCGCGCACAAGGTCCGCCAGTCCGCTGTCCAGAGCGTCGGCGACCCGCCCGGGATCAGTGACCCACACCCGGGCCTTGGGCGCCGGAATACCCTGCCACAGCGCCGCGACCCAGTCGCCCTCCCCGCCCTCACCCTCATCCTCATCCTCGCCCTCGCGATCACCGAGGATGACGAACAGATCGGCCTCCGCCGGCCCGCCCACACACGCCCAGCCGCGACGCGCCAACTCCGCTTCCACCGCGAGCCGTTGCCGCGTGGCGCCGGGGGAGGTGGCGAGGAGGACGCCCGGCCGCGACACGGCCGCCCGCACGAGTGTGCGCTTCAGCTCCACCGGAACGCCCCCTCGCGCCAGGCGTACGCGACGCCCGCGAGCAGGATCCCCAGGAAGAGGAACATCTCGACGACCGCACTCGTGCCGACGGCCGAGACGACCTTCGTCCACGGATACATGAAGAGCATCTCCATGTCGAAGGCGAGGAAGACCATCGTGACGGGGTACCAGCGCACGTGGAACCGGGAGAGCGGGTGTTCCTGAGGTTCGAGACCACCGCTGAACGGGCCGGTGTGCACGGGCTCGCGGACCGCCCGTAGTGCGACGGACAGGGCATGGAGGAGTACGACGGCCGCGACGATCAGTACGAGGAGTACGAGTACCGGTTGCCAGTCCGATGTCGCCACAAGGGCCCCTTCCCGACGATCGCTCTCGGACGGTCACCACGGCAGGCAGCATGTCAGCAGCCAGGGGTGTAAGGAACGCACGACACCTGCCTCCGGTCAGTTCGCCGCGCGGAACGAGCGCAGCCTCAGGGAGTTGCCTACGACAAACACCGAGGAGAAGGCCATGGCCGCTCCGGCGATCATCGGATTGAGCAGACCGGCCGCGGCGAGCGGCAGGGCTGCCACGTTGTAGGCGAAGGCCCAGAAGAGGTTGGACCGGATGGTGCCGAGGGTGCGACGGGCGAGGCGGATCGCGTCGGCCGCGGCGCGCAGGTCTCCCCGTACGAGCGTCAGGTCGCCGGCCTCGATCGCGGCGTCCGTGCCGGTGCCCATGGCCAGGCCCAGGTCGGCCTGGGCGAGGGCGGCGGCGTCGTTGACGCCGTCGCCGACCATCGCGACCGAACGACCCTCGTCCTGAAGCCGCTTGACGACGTCGACCTTGTCCTGCGGCAGGACCTCGGCGAAGACGTCCTCGGGTGAGATGCCGACCTCGCGGGCAACCGACTCGGCCACGGCCCGGTTGTCGCCGGTCACGAGGATCGGTGTCAGGCCGAGCGCGCGCAGCCGCGTGATGGCCTCCGCGCTGGTCTCCTTCACTGCGTCGGCGACTTCGAGGACCGCCCGTGCCTCGCCGTCCCAGGCGACCGCGATTGCGGTGCGTCCCGCCGCCTCGGCCTCGGCCTTCGCCCGGGCCAGTTCCTCGGGCAGTTCCATGGCCCACTCGGCGAGCAGCCGCTCACGGCCCACGAGAACCGCGTGACCGTCGACGACGCCCTGCACACCGAGACCGGGTACGTTCGCGAAGTCCTCGGGGGTGGGCAGCGAACCCAGCTTCTCCAGCGCCCCGTCGGCGACCGCGCGGGCGATCGGGTGCTCGGAGGAGTGCTCCAACGCGCCTGCCAGGCGCAGGACTTCGGCCTCGTCGGTGCTGTCCGTGCTGTCGGCGGTGTGCACGGCCAGCAGGGTCATACGACCGGTCGTGACGGTGCCGGTCTTGTCGAGCACGATGGTGTCGACCTTGCGGGTGGACTCCAGGACCTCCGGGCCCTTGATGAGGATGCCGAGCTGGGCGCCGCGGCCGGTGCCGACCATCAGCGCGGTCGGGGTGGCCAGACCGAGGGCGCACGGGCAGGCGATGATCAGTACGGCGACTGCCGCGGTGAAAGCCGCCGTCAGCCCGGACCCGTTGCCCAGCCAGAAACCGAGGGTGCCCAGCGCGAGCGCGATGACGACCGGCACGAACACGGCGGAGATGCGGTCCGCAAGGCGCTGCGCGGCGGCCTTCCCGTTCTGGGCGTCCTCCACCAGCCTTGCCATCCGGGCGAGTTGGGTGTCGGCGCCGACCCGGGTGGCCTCGACGACCAGCCGTCCGCCCGCGTTGATCGTGGCGCCGGTGACCGGGTCGCCCGTGGAGACCTCCACCGGCACGGACTCACCGGTGAGCATCGAGGCGTCAACTGCCGAGGAGCCCTCGACGACCGTCCCGTCCGTGGCGATCTTCTCGCCCGGGCGTACGAGGAAGCGGTCGCCGACCTTCAACTCGGCGGTGGGGACCGTCTGTTCGCGGCCGTCGGGACGCAGCAGGGTGACGTCCTTCGCGCCCAGCTCCAGCAGTGCCTTGAGTGCCGCGCCCGCCTTCCGCTTGGAGCGGGCCTCGAAGTACCGGCCGGCCAGGATGAAGGCGGTCACGCCCGCGGCGGCCTCCAGATAGATGTTCCCGGCGCCGTCGCCCCGGGCGATCGTCAGCTCGAAGGGGTGCGTCATGCCGGGCGTGCCCGCGGTGCCGAGGAACAGGGCCCACAGCGACCACAGGAACGCGGCCGAGGTGCCCACCGAGATCAGCGTGTCCATGGTGGCCGCGCCGTGCCGCGCGTTGGTGAACGCGGCCTTGTGGAACGGCCAGGCGGCGTACGTCACGACCGGCGCCGCCAGCGTCAGGGACAGCCACTGCCAGTACTCGAACTGCAGGGCCGGGATCATGGCCATCGCGACGACGGGCACTGCCAGCACCACCGCGGTGATCAACCGCTCGCGCAGCGGCCGCAGTTCGTCGTCCGCGCCCGCCGCTCCGTTGTCACCCTCGGGCTGAGTGCGTACAGGCTCCGGCTCGTGCGCGCTGTACCCGGTCTTCTCGACGGTGGCTATCAGGTCCTGGACGGAGACGTCACCGTCGTAGGCGACCTTGGCCTTCTCGGTGGCGTAGTTGACGGTGGCCGTGACCCCGTCCATGCGGTTGAGCTTTTTCTCGATACGCGCCGCGCACGAGGCGCAGGTCATGCCGCCGATGGCGAGCTCTACCTCGGCGCCGGTCGTCGTGGTGGTCATGGCTGCTCCTCGTACGGGGTGGGTGGTCGGGACCCGGCGATGTGCCGGTCCCGACCGGTGCGGGGGAGTGCCCGGGGTCAGGCCCGGCCGGTCAGCTCGTAGCCGGCGTCGTCGACGACCTCGGCGATGAGCGTGTCGTCCGGCTCGGCGGTGCCGATGACGGTGACCCGACCGGTGTCGAGGTCGACGTCGACACCGGTCACGCCGTCCAGCTCGCCGATGACCTTGGTGAGCGTGGCCTTGCAGTGGCCGCACGTCATGCCGGAGACGGCGTAGGTCGTGGTGACGGTGACGCTCTCGGTGGCCGTCGCGCGGTCGGTGGTGGCGGTCGAGCAGGAGCCGTCGGTGGAGCAGCAGGACGAGGACATGGGTTCCTCCCGGTGTGACAGTTGGTCTGGATACGGGGTGGGGGTATGACTTCCAGACTCCTGTATACCCCTGTAGGGTATCTGGCGCAAGCCTCGAAGCCGCCTTGACTTTATACCCCCTAGGGGTATGTTGAAGTGCATGGAGGGGCCTCGCCTCCCAGTCATCGGACCCCGTCCCTCAGGAGATGGCCATGCATACCGGAGTGAAGATCACAGCGTTCGCCGCCGCACTCGCCGCGACCTTCGGCACCGCCTACGGCGTGGGCCAGGGCATCGACCCCGTCGTCGCGGACCGCGAGCCCGCGAGCCACGACACCCACGCGGAACCGTCACCGGAGCCGGAAGGAGGCGGCGGCCACGCCGAACACGAATCAACCCAGGAGGGCCAGTCGCTCCCGGCCGGCGGACTGCAGATCTCCGAGAACGGCTACACCCTCGACCTGAAGACGCCCCGGATCGAAGCCCGGCGGCGCGCCGACCTGCGCTTCACCATCCAGGACGAGAAGGGTCGCGCGGTGACCTCGTACAAGCGCGAACACGAGAAGGAACTGCATCTCATCGTGGCCTCGCGCGACCTGGTCACCTACCGCCACCTGCACCCCACCCGCGCCGCCGACGGCACCTGGAGCATCCCCGTCGAGCTGCCCCGGGCGGGCGGCTACCGGGTGTTCGCCGACTTCACCCCGGCGAAGAAGGGGGCCGAGAACCTCACGCTCGGCGCCGACCTCGCGGCCTCGGGCCCGTACGAGGCGAAGGGGCTGCCGGCGGCGAGCACGACGGCCAAGGTCGACGGCTACGAGGTCAAGCTGGCGGGCGGCCTGCGCCCGGGCGCGGCCGGCGAGGTGGAGCTGAACGTCTCCCGCGACGGCAAGCCCGTCACCGACCTCCAGCCCTATCTCGGCGCCTACGGCCACCTGGTAGCCCTGCGCTCCGGCGACCTCGCGTACCTCCACGTCCACCCCAACGGCGAACCCGGCGACGGGAAGACCAAGTCCGGCCCCGGCATCTCGTTCACGGCCACCGCGCCGAGCCCGGGCGCGTACCGCCTCTTCCTCGACTTCAAGCACCAAGGCGTGGTCAGGACCGCCGCCTTCACCGTTCACGCGGGCGAGATGTCGGGCGGCGGCGATCACAGCGAGGCCGCGGAAGACGCCACCGAGGAGACTTCGGGCGGGCACGGGCACTGAAGGGGACCCTCCGTTCTGAGCCGGATCGTCGAACGCGACGTACTAAGTGGGTACGTAGGGTCGGCGAACGGTGAGCCGGAGAACGGGCCCGGCTCCCCTGAAGGGTGGCGTCATGACGGGACCGCTCCTGGGCTGGACGTTGGTGGTGTTGGGCGTCGGTGTGGCCGGCGGCAACCTGCTTCGTATGGCTCTCGTCAGAGGCTGGGCCCGGTTCGAAGCGGCGGCCGAGGCCGTGATGGGCGGGGGCATGGCCGTGATGGCCGCGCCGCCGACGGCGGCCCACTACGGCACGTACAGCACCTGGTGGGCCGCGGTGTTCGGCGCCTTCTGTCTCGGAGGCGTGGCACTGTCCGTACGGCATGCCGCCCGGGGCGGTCTGAAGTACCTGCGTCATGGCGGCCACGTCGTGATCGGCAGTGCCGCGATGGTGCTCATGACGCTGGCCATGTCCGGGACGACGTCCTCACCCGCTCTCGCGCTGGCCGGCTCCTCCGGGCACGGAGGGATGTTGGGCATGGCCGGCATGGAGAGTCCGGGCGCCCACGGTCACGGCGGTGTGGCCGAGGCGGCCGGCTCCGGCGGAGGCGCGCTCGCCTGGCGTGTGGCCTTCTGGGCGCTGGCCGCGTACTTCGTGATCTTCATGGCTCTGGCCGTACGCGCCCGCCTGCGCGGCAGGGACGGGGCGCTGCCGGCCGTGGCCGACGGCACGCGGACCCGCCACCGTCACGCGCGACGGCATCCCTCGGTGCTCACCGTGCCGAACGCACGCCTGGCCGGTCACGTCGGCATGGGCGGATCGATGGCGACGATGCTTCTGATGATGGCCGCTTGAAGACGGCTGCCCGGCGACGGCTTCCTGACCAGCGCTGCCTGGCGACGGCCCTGACCTCATGGCGTGTCCTGGTCCTGGACCGGGAGGCGTAACCGGAGTTCGTATCCGCCGTCGGCCGTGGGGCCGGACGTGACGGTGCCGCCGAGGAGTTCGGCCCGCTGGCGCAGGCCGACGAGGCCGTGGTGGGCGCCGGGCAGGGGGAGCGCGGGACGGGTGGGGGAGGCGTTGGTGACGGTGGCGTGGACGGTGTCGTCCGCGTGATGGACATGGATCGTGGCGGTGGCCCCGGGGGCGTGCTTGCGTACGTTGGTCAGCGCCTCCTGGACCGTGCGGTAGACGGCGCGCTGGACGGTCGGCGGCAGGTCGTCGGGCAGGTCCGTGCGCAGCGCGGCCTCGATGCCGCTGGTGTCGACCAGCCGCTGGAGGTCCGCCAGGGACGGCTGCGGAGTCAGCTCCGTGGGTCGGCTTCCCGAGGCGCGCAGGACGCCGACCATGTGCCGCAGTTCGTCGAGTGTCTGCACGCTGAGCCGCCGGATCGTGGCCGCCGCTTCTCTCGCCTCCGGGTCCCGTGTGCCCACCTGGAGCACTCCGGCCCGTACGGCGATCAGACTGACCTGATGGGAGACCACGTCGTGCATCTCCCGTGCGAGCTGCGCGCGTTCCTTCGCCAGCACGCTCTGGGCCAGCAGCCGGCGTTCGTGCTCCCGCGCCTCGGATATCTCGGAGAGCCGCAGGGACAGTTCGCGTCCGGTCTGGACGAGCTGGCCGAGGAAGACCGGCGCGACCGCGGTGGCCAGGCTGTAGGTGACCGTGAGCAGGTCGGAGGAGTCCGAAAGATCGGCGAACTCCGGTGACGGCCACGACCACCACGTGATGTCACACGCCGCGAACGCCAGCGCGCACAGGGCCAGCAGGACGCGACGACGGCTGAGGGAGGCGAGGGTGTACAGCGCGATCAGAGTGGCGAGCACCGCGTCACTTACCAGGGTGGCCGGCAGCGCGAGCAAGAAGGTCAGCAACGGCAGACGGCGACGGAGTACGAGAGAGAACGCGGCGAGCAGCGCACAGGCCATGCGCAGCCGCTCCTCGCCGTCGTAGTGGATCCAGACGTCCAGCAGGGACACCGCGACGAGCAGGGCGTCCATGAGCGGGGCGGGCACACGGCGGTGCCTCAACCTCGCTTCCGGTCCCGTGAGTTCCTTGAGGCCCTTGAGTCCCGCGAATCCTCTGAGTCCTGCGAGTCCCGCGAGGGGCTTCATCCGTCCTCCGGGTCCCGCGATGGCCTGAGCAGGCCCGCGCGTTCGGCGAGCAGGGCCGCCTGGACGCGGCTGCCCACCTCCAACTTGGCGAGGACCGCGCTCACATGGTCCTTCACCGTGCCGATGCTCAGATGCATCCGCGCCCCGATACCGGTGTTGGACAGTCCCTCGGCGATGAGGACGAGGACGGCACGCTCGCGTTCGGTCAGCTGGGCCACGCAGCGGGCGGCAGCCTCGTGGGGGCCGTTGTCCAGATACCCGTCGACCACGGTCCGGGTGACCCGGGACGACAGGACGACACCGCCGTCGGCCAAACTGCGTACCAGCAGCGGCAGCTGAACGGGATCGGTGTCCTTGAGCAGGAACCCGGCCGCTCCCGAGCGCAGTGCCGTCGCCACGTACTCGTCCATGTCGAACGTCGTGAGCATGGCCACCGTGGGCGGCTGCGGCAACCGGCGCAGGTCGGCCAGGACGGTGAGCCCGTCCACGTCCGGCATCCGGATGTCGAGCAGGACGACGTCGGGACGCAACTCCCGCGCCGAGTGGACGGCTTGGCCGCCGGGGACCGCCGCCACGACCTCGATCCCGTCCGCGGAGTCGAGGATGTGCCGGAATCCCGTACGGATCAGAGCCTCGTCGTCGACCACCAGTACCCGGATCACCTGCGCTCCCCTCGCCCCGGAGCCGCCAACGGACTCCTACGACGCCCAGGAGCCTCAGCCGGTTCCTTCGCGTCGGCGCGCGCCGGGCGACGGGGGCGGCTCCGGCCGGTCGGCGGGGCAACTCCGGCCACCTGCCGGATGGGTCGGAGCCCGCACACGCCCGATCCTGAAACGCATGACACACGACGCGCCATCGGTCTCAACGGCTATCACCCCGGCGCCTGCCTCGGAACGAGGCAGCACTCCCACCAGCACTCGCACCAGTACGGCCAATCCCACCGCCAGTCCCACCGCCACTCCCAGCACCGCTTCCGCGCCGTCGACGGGACGGCTGATAGGCATCGACCTGGCCCGCGGACTCGCGGTCTTCGGCATGTACGCGGCCCATGTCGGCCCGGACCCGTCGGTGGGCGGGCCGCTGGGCTTCGTCCTGGAGCTGGCGCGCGGGCGTTCCTCCGCGCTCTTCGCCCTGCTCGCGGGCTTCTCGCTCGTCCTCATCACCGGCTGCCCGCACCCCCGCACCGGTCGGACCGGACGGCAGGCCGTGGGCAGGATCCTCATCCGCTCTGTGGTCCTGGTCGCGCTGGGCTTCGCCCTGACCGCACTGGACACCGACGTCGACGTGATCCTCGCGTTCTACGGACTGACCTTCCTCGCCGTGCTCCCGCTGTACCGGCTGCGGGTCCGCACGCTCGCGGCCATCGGCGCCGCGAGCGCGCTTGTCATGCCCCAAGTCCTGTACGTGATCCGCCAGTCGATCGACAACGGGGACTGGTCCGACACCGTCATCGGCCGGGACCCGCTGGCGCGGATCAGCGACACGGACGGTCTCGTCGAGCTGCTGTTCAGCGGCGAGTACCCGGTACTCACCTGGATGCCGTTCATGATCGTCGGCATGGTGGTGGCCCGGCTCGACCTCGGCCGGGCCAGGGTCCGTGCCCGACTCGCCCTGGCCGGCAGCGGGTTGGCCGTCCTCGGCTACGGCGGCTCCTGGCTCGCCCTGCGCCTCGTCCCGCACGCGCACGCCACCGTCGCCGCCGCCACGGACGGGGACTCGGGGGCCTCGGCCTGGTGGTCCGACACCGTCGGCTACATCACGGACGGCACCCCGGCCGCCTGGCTGTTGGTGGCCGCGCCGCACAGCCAGACGACCTTCTCCATCCTCGGCAACACGGGCGCCGCGCTCCTCGTGGTGGCCGCGTGCGTCGCCGTCACGGCCCGGATGCCCCGCGTCACGCGTCTGGCCACGCCCGTCGCCGCGGTCGGCATGATCTCGCTGACGGCCTACGTCCTGCACATCCTCGCCATTTACGTGGTCGGCATGGAGGACGAGACCGGCCCGGCCCTGGTCGCACTGTTCGCCTTCATCGCGACTGCCATGCTGCTGGCGGCCGTCTGGACACGACGGTTCCGCCGCGGCCCACTGGAGTACCTGCTCCACGCCACCACACGCGTCACCCGCCATATCAAGTGACGGCCGGAGCCCAGCGAATGCCCTGCCGCCCGGCCCGACCGGGCGGCAGGGCATGGGGCATGGCGCGGGGCAGGCCCGCGGGGTGGAGGAGGGTGTCCGCCAGGTGAGTCGGCCGGACATGGACCCCCCTCGGCGCGGCGCAATACCCCGGGTAGGTATCATCCCCTCGTATCCACTCCGGTGGCACCCGAGACGCAAGGGACCCATGGCCAGTGCCCGCGACGAGGCGGTGAACCGCCTCGGACAGCTCGTTCGACCGCGATCGACGTCGCGTTTCGCCGGGCTGCTCGTGAGCGCGCTGCTCCTTGGCCTGGTCGGTATGCACGGCCTGGGGCCGCTTCCCATGGGCTCCGGTCATGACCCGATGCCGGTGGCCGCGCCCATGAGCGTAGTGGCGTCGATGCCGGACGCGTGCGATCACGGCGAAGGCGGCTGCACGGGCCATGTCCAGCACGCGGATCCGACGTGCGCGTCCGCGTCGGTCGCCGGTTCGCCCGCGATGGTGCCGGTGCTGCTGCCCGACGTGGCGGCCTGCGCCGCAGTGCCACGGGCCGGCACGGACTCGACCGGCAGTGGTCCCGACGGCGGCCGGGCGCCGCCCTCACTCTCCGAACTCCAACTCCTGCGGATCTAGAGCGGCCCGCGAGGCGTCGCACGCCACCCGGCGCGGCGTCGCGCTCAGGCATGCCCTTCTTCTCTCCCATCCCAGGAGTTCCACCATGACCGCGCAACGCGCACTCGTCCGCCGTACCGCCCTCTCTGTCACCGCGGGAGCCGCCGCACTCGTCCTCGCCGCCTGCGGCAGTGACAGCGGCAGCGGAGGACACGACATGGGGTCCATGGAGTCCGACTCCAGCCCCACCGCGACCGCCTCGGCCAAGGCCGGCGACCACAACGACGCGGACGTCGACTTCTCCAAGGAGATGATCCAGCACCACCGCCAGGCCGTCGACATGGCCGAACTGGCAGCCGACCGTGCCTCCTCGCAGGAGGTCAAGGACCTGGCCACCAAGGTCAAGGGAGCGCAGGACCCGGAGATCAAAACCATGTCCGGCTGGCTCACCTCGTGGGGCGAGGACGTGCCCCAGGAGATGTCCGGCGCCATGGGCCACGACATGTCGTCCGCTATGCCCGGCATGATGAGCGGCAAGGACATGGACAAGCTGGAGAAGGCGTCCGGCGCCGAGTTCGACACCATGTTCCTCACGATGATGGTCGAGCATCACGAGGGCGCCGTCGAGATGGCCGAGACCGAGAAGGCCGACGGCAAGTACGGCCCCGCCACGAAGCTCGCGGACGCCGTCGTGACGGCCCAGACCGCCGAGATCAAGCAGATGAACAAGATGCTCGGCAAGAGCTGACGTCTCATCAGGATGAGGTGGATCGACGGGGCGAGAACCCCGTCGGCCCACTCGGGCGGCAGGCGTTCCCGCACCCGTCCCCGGCCATCTGGTGATCTCGTCGTTCGGAACGCAACCTTCAGTCGGGTACGGGTGAACGGCCGCCTGCGTTCACCCGTACCCCTTGTCGTACACCTGGCCGCTCGCGCGGACGGGAACAGCCCGGATTCGGAGAGGTACGTGTCACAGCAGCCACAGCGAGGACGGACCGGCCGCACTTTCACCGCCTGCGGGGTGCGCCGCGCCGCCCTGATCGGCGGCCTCGCCCTTCTTCCCCTGGTCACTGCCTGCAGCGGCGGGGGCGACGACAAGGCCGAGGGGGACAGCAAGCCATCGACCGCCGCCATGGCCGCCGTCGTGGCGCCGGCGAAGGTCGAGGTGATCGCCAACCTCACCGGCTGCAAGGTCAAGATACGAACCGACGCGGACGAACTCCGCGAAGGCGTCTGCCACACCCCCGAGGGCGACTACCTCATCACGACCTTTCCCGAGGAGAAGTACAAGCTGACCTGGCTGGACAGCGCCGCCATCTACGGGGGCAAGTACCTCGTCGGCCCGCGCTGGGCCATCAGCGCGAAGCCGAACATGCTCGGCCCGCTGCGCAAGAAGGTCGGCGGCACGATCCAGGACCTGGAGGCCATGCACGCGACGCAGCCCTCCCCGAGTCCGTCGAAGAGTTCGCCGAAGTACGGGCCCGAGCCGGAGCCGAGCTCGTCATAGCGGCGCTCCCGTCCTGGCGGCAGCCCCGCACCTGTTCTCGTCACCGAACGACCCCTCACGGCCGCGGCCGTGAGGGGTCGTTTCACGTTGACCTGGGCTCGCGGCCGCGTCCGGTCGGTCGGCCCTTCACTCCCCGGGGTGTGCCGCGCGGGCCGCGATGCCCTCGACGAGGATGTCCAGGGAGAACGTGAACAGCGTGTCGGGGGAGTCGGGTTCCAGCTCGCTGAGCCGTGCGAGATGCGGCAGGTCTCCTGCCGACTCGAAGCCCTCGGAGGCACGGGAGCTGCCGGAGCCCTTGGGTTCCTCGGAGTTGAAGAGATCGGCGCGCTAACCGCCGGTCGGTGCGTAGGCGCTGATGACATACAGGGCTTCGTCGTCGACCGCGTCCTTGTCCCAGTCCAGCGAGATCCTCTCCGGGTGACCGTCGGACGCGTACTCCGCCTCGGCCGTGTCGGCGTTGTCACGCCGCGCCTGCTCCAACTCTTCCAACAGCTCGCCGATGGTGGGCACTTCACCGGGCAACTGCCGCACCACCCGCCGGCTGTCCGCGTCGAGACCGACGGCCTCCGCCACCTTGCCGTCGCGGACGGTCACCCGGAAGGTGCCGATCAGACTCCGTTCCCCTTCACTCGACTTGAGTGTGTAGACGTACGAGCCGGGCTCCTTCCAGGTTGTCCCGCTCGGGGGCGTGGCGGGCTCGGGGCTGCCCGCCTGCGCGGATCCGGATCCCGAGGGCGACTCCGTGCCGCAGGCGACGGTCGCCCACAACAGCCTTCCGACCAGCCCGGCGACGGACACAAGACGACGACTGGAGTGAACGGTGGTCATGCGCACGTCGGTCATGGTGGCTCCCTCGGGACGGCTACCGCTATGACGCCGACCAGCCCCGGAACGTTCGGGGGCAACGCCCATGTCGCAGACGACCGACCGGGACCTCCAAAGGGCGACGGCCCGGAATCAGCTGTCAGGGATGCCCGTACCGCTAAGGGCCGGGACGGTGTCCTCCCGGTGGGCCAGCGAGCGGGCGGCGAGCCGGAACTGGTCGAGTTTGTCGACGATGGTCCCGCCGACGGGGGTGTGGCCCCAGATGCTGATGCCCTGGTGGGTGCTGGGCTCCCAGGTGGTCTCGTCGACGACGAGGGGGTTCCAGCCCACCTCCCACTCGAAGCCCGAGGGCGTACGGGCGTAGTAGGACAGCTCTCTGTCGTTGGTGTGCTGGCCGACGGACAGGGCCATGTCGAAGCCGAGTTCGCCCACGCGCCGGTAGCTCTGGGCGACGTCGTCGAGGGTGGCCGCCTGGATGTTGAGGTGCTGGACGCGGGTGCGGACCGGGTCGACGGGCAGGCCCCGGACGGCGGCGACGGCGATGGAGTGGTGGCGCTCGTTGACACGCAGGAAGCGGATCTTGAGCTTGACGCCGTTGATGGTCTCGTCGATGCAGTCGGTCAGGCGGGCGTCGAAGACCGTGTTGAAGTAGCCCCGGAGCTGGGCCGGTTTGGCGGACGTGATCGCGACATGCCCCATCCCCGAGTCACCTGTGACGAACCCGGAGGCCCGCATGCGCAGCGGGTCCGCCGACTTCAGCGGGTTCGTATAGATCTCCTGGGTGATGCCCTTGGGGCCGGGAAAGCGCAGCAGTCGCTCGACGCCGCGCAGGGCGGCTTCGTCGGGGGTGCCGTGGGCCATGGGAACGCCGTGGGCGTATATGCGTGCCTCGATCCGTTCGAAGGTGACCTCGTCGTCGACGTGCCAGCCGGTGGCGACGACATCCTCGGCCGGGCCGCGCCGGAGCAGGAAGCGGCACTCCTGGTCGTCGAGGCGGAAACGCATCAAGTCCGTGTCGAGGGCGTCGTGGTGCATGCCGATGGCGTCGGTGCCGAAGCGGCGCCAGTCGGTGAAGCGGTTGGTCTCGATGACGATGTAGCCGAGGTGGACGGCACCGAACACGGACGCGTTCCCAGGCGTGTTCATCGTCGGCCCGCCAGGAACTCGGCGCACATCCGGTTGAAGAGCTCGGCCCGCTCGAACTGCACCCAGTGACCCGTGTTGGCGACCACGTACAGGTCGCAGTCGGGCATGCGGTCGGCCAGCATGCGCCCACCGCCGGGCCGGTTGACCAGGTCCTTGGCGCCCCACAGCACCAGGGTGGGCACGGGGAGGCGGTCCAGGCGCCGGTCGCGGGTGAAGTCCATCTTCCACAGCGTGCGCAGCGCGTTCCGGCCCGACGGACGGCGCAACGGCGGGGCGGCGACGACCTCGGGGTCGATGCTGGCCCGGTAGCGCTCGTCGATCGCCGAGTCCGGGACGTCGGCGGCGTTGAAAACCAGATACTGGCGGATGAACGTCTCCAGCTTCAGCCGGGAAGGGCCGTCGCCGCCGTAGTAGTTGAGCAGGTTGTTCAGGCCCGCTGTCGGGAGCGAGCGGGTGGTGCCGATACCGCCGGGCCCCATGAGCACCATGCGGTCGACCCGGCCGGGCGTGTCCAGCGCGAGGCGCAGCGCACAGGCACCGCCGTAGGAGTTGCCGACCAAGTGGGCGCGCTCCAGGCCGAGTTCGTCCATGACTCCGCGGATGTGGTCAGCGAGGTACCCGAACGGATCGGCTGCGTCCATGCCTTTGGTGCTGCGTCCGTAACCGGGCAGGTCGGGGACGATGACCCGGTACTTCTCGGCCAGGGCCCCGATGTTGCGCCTGTAGTTGGAGACTCCGGAGGCGCCGGGGCCGCCGCCGTGCAGGAGCAGCAGGGGCGGGCCGTCACCGGTCTCGGCGACGAAGATCTTCTTGCCCGCGATGTCGAGCAGGGACTCGCGCATCGACGGCAACTCGGTCTGTGTGGTCATGGTGTCCTCACTGACTGGATCACTGGGCGGATCATTGGAGGGATCGCTGGGGGGGGCAGGGTTGCTGGGGGTGGATCACTGGGTGGTGGTCACGGTCGGGCGCGCCGCGGGGGTGAATCCGTCTGGGGGCGGCGGGAGTTGGGAACCCGCGGGAGCGGCCGCGTAGACGTAGGCGTCCGGCCGCAGGGCGAGCGTGGCCGCGCGGTGTCGGGCCAGCCAGGGCAGCAGGACGCCGTCGCTGTCGACGAGGGTGCCCTCGGCCGGCCGGGATCCGGCGGGCGTGACGGTGACCGAGGGGACCCCCGGTCGGTCCCACGCGGGCTGGGGCGTGACCGATCCGGAGTGCAGGAGCAGCCAGCGGTTGCCGAGCACGTCGTCCAGCCGTACGCGCACTCCGTCGGGCCCGGTCACCCAGGGCTGGGGGATCTGGAGGCCGGAGGCCTTGGTGCGGGGGCGGGCCTGGAGGCCGGTGGCGTAGCGGGCGACGGGTATCCACTTCGAGTCCTGCAACCAGTTGCCGAAGCCCGGCACGCGGTTGAGGACCCGCAGTCCGGAGTCGCGCACCGCGGCCACGGGCCGGCGCCGCTCGGTGATGATCCGCCCGACGAACACCGCGCGTCTTGTGACTTCCCTGACGTGCGGTTTCCGTTCGGCCTCGTAGCTGTCGAGCACGGACTCGGGGAGTTCGCCGCGCAGGACGGCGTCGAGTTTCCAGCACAGGTTGGCCGCGTCGCGCACCCCGGCTGCCATGCCCTGGCCGATCCACGGCGGCATCGCATGGGCGGCGTCACCGGCCAGGAAGACCCGGCCCACCCGGAATCGCGCGGCGAATCGCACATGGTGGCTGTAGACGGTGGCCCGCAGGATCCTGATGCTGTCCCGGCTGATTCCGTACCTGGCCACGAGCGCGTACACCGCCTCGTCGGTCGTCAGGTACGTCTCGTCGTCGCCCGGCAGGATCGGGAACTCCCAGCGGTGGTGGCCGAGCGGGGTGGGGCAGTCCACGGCGGGCCGCGCCGGGTCGCAGTGGAAGCGCAGCCGGTCGTGGTCCGGCCACGGCTTGATCATCTCGGTGTCGATCACCACCCAGCGGTCCTCGTACGTGCGCCCCTCGTAGCCGACGTTCAGCTGCGAACGGATCAGGCTGGAGCCGCCGTCGGCCGCGATCACATACGAGGCGCGCAGCCGGTGCACGGAGTCGTCGGCCGTGCCGACCACCGTCAGTTCGACGCCTGCCCCGGCCCCGTCTGCGGACTGGCGCAGCCGCAGGCACTCGTGCCGCAGCAGCACCTCGACGTTCGGGTGGCGGGTGACCCCGTCGCGCAGGACCCGCTCCAACGCGGGCTGGTAGATGAACAGTTGTGGCGGGTGCCCGTGGCCGCGCGGGGTCGGGTGCGCGGAGAGGAAGGGGCGGCCTCGGGCGTCGACGAAGTCGAGGGGCCGCTCGGTCAGCATGTCCTGCGCCAGCCGCTCGGCCAGGCCGACGCGCTGCCAGATCCGCATGACCTCCTCGTCGGTGGAGATGGCCCTGGCCCGGGTGTAGATCTCGGCGTCGCGTTCCAGCACGACGACCCGCAGGCCCATCGCGCCCAGCAGGTTCGCCGCGGTCACGCCCGTGGGCCCGTAGCCGATCACCGCCACGTCGTAGTCGTTGCTCTCGCCACTGACTCCGTTCACCGGGCCACCTCGCTGTCGTCCCTGTTCGCGATGTGTTGCGAACTCGTTGCTGTAGCGTTTACTCCAATTGGAATGACCGCTACGGTAAGGTGGGTGCAGGAGACGGTCAAGTGTCGGGACGACAAGGAAGGGCGCACTTCATGACCAAGCCGCAGACGGCGCGCAGGAAGCGTGCGAACGGGGTGGAGTCGAGGCAGCGCATCCTCGACGCCACGGTGGAGATCGCGGGCGAGCGCGGCTACGAGGGCACGTCCATCGCGGCCGTCAGCGCCAAGTGCGGGCTGCCCGCCAGCTCGATCTACTGGCACTTCAAGGACAAGGACGACCTGATCGCCGCGGTCATCGAGCGCAGCTTCGAGACCTGGCTGGCGGCCGTCGAACTGCCGCTGGAGGGGACCGGCACATCGCTGGAGCGGGTCACGGTCATGGCGGCGAACGTGGCGAGGTCGCTGGTCGACGCGCCGGACTTCCTGCGCCTCGGCCTGATGCTCGCCCTGGAGCGGCGGCCCGTGGAACCCCGGGGTCGCACGGTGTTCCTCCAGGTCCGTGACATCGCCGCCCAGAAGGTCGCCGAAGTGGCCGGGACCCTGTTCCCGGACCTGGACGACGAGTCCGTACGCACCCTCACCACCTACGCCGTCGCCGGGGCAGACGGCCTGTTCGTGCACCGGGAGATCAACGGCGAGGCCGTCGACCTGGTGGCGCTGTTCGAACTGCACGCACAGCTGGTCCACGACGCGGCGACGCGCATGGCATCGAGGAGCAAGGCATGACCCTGACCGGACCGCAGCATGAGGAAGCCTGTCGGCTCCTGCGCGAGGCAGAACGGCGCGTCGCGCCGATCGACCCGCTCTCGGACCTGCTGCCAGGCCTGGAAGTGGCCGACGCCTACGCGGTCCAGCAGGGCAACATCGCCCGGCGCCTGTCCGCCGGAGCCACCGTCGTCGGCCACAAGGTCGGCCTGACCGCGGCCGCGATGCAGCAGCTGCTCGGAGTGGACGAGCCCGACTTCGGCCACCTCCTGGACGACATGGTCCACCGCGACGGCGGCACGGTGCCCGCGGCCCGTTACTGCCAGCCGCGCATCGAACCGGAGATCTGCTTCCGCCTCGCCCGGCCCCTGCGCGGCCCCGACGTCACCGTCGAGGACGTCCTGGAGGCCACCGAGGCGGTCGCCCCGGCCCTGGAGATCGTCGACAGCCGGATCCGCGACTGGAAGATCACCCTCGCCGACACGGTCGCCGACAACGCCAGCGCGGCCGGCCTGGTCTGCGGCCCCTGGACACCCCTGGCCGACGCACCCGACCTCGCCACCATCACCGCCGAGCTGCTCGTGGACGGCGAGGTCGTCGCGACGGGCAGCGGCAAGGAGGTGCTGGGGCATCCGGCCGCCGCCGTCGCGTGGCTGGCCAACACGCTCGCCGCCTTCGGTACCGCACTGGAGCCAGGACACGTGGTGCTCCCCGGCACCATGACCACCGCCCCCTTCGTCAGCGCCGGCCAACGGATCGAGGCCCGCTTCAGCGCTCTCGGCCCGGTGTCGGTGACCTTCGTCTGAGGACTTCCGCCCCAAGGAGCACCCCCTTCATGCCCACTGCGCCTGCAGCTGCACCCTGGCCGGTCGCCGTCATCGGCTCCGGCAACATCGGCACCGACCTGATGATCAAGATCCTGCGCGGTTCCGGCGCGCTCACGATGGGAGCGATGGTCGGCATCGACCCCGCCTCCGACGGCCTGGCCCGCGCCGCGCGCCTGGGCATGGCCACCACCGCCGACGGCGTCGACGGACTCCTGGCCCTGCCCGAGTTCGCGGACATCAAGCTCGTCTTCGACGCCACCTCCGCCACCGCCCACCGGGCGAACTGGGCCAAGCTGGAGCCCACCGGCGTACGGGTCCTCGATCTGACGCCGGCCGCCGTCGGCCCGTACTGCGTGCCCGTGGTGAACCTGGACGCCCACCTCGACGCCCCGAACCTGAACATGGTCACCTGCGGCGGACAGGCCACCGTTCCGATCGCCGCCGCCGTCGCGCAGGTCGCCCCCGTCGCGTACGCGGAGATCGTCTCCTCCATAGCCGCCAGATCGGCCGGGCCCGGCACCCGCGCCAACATCGACGAGTTCACCGAGACCACGTCACGAGCGCTCCGCGAAGTGGCAGGCGCCCGGCGCAGCAAAGCGGTGATCGTCCTCAACCCGGCCGAACCGCCGCTGCTGATGCGCAACACCGTGTACTGCCTCGTCGAGGGCGACTGCGACCACACCGCCATCGAGAACAGTGTCCTGGCCATGGCGGAGAAGGTGCACGCATATGTGCCCGGCTACCGGCTCAAGCAGCGGGTCCAGTTCGACACGTACGGCCCGGACAACCCCCTGCACATTCCGCAGACGGGCGAATTCACCGGCACCAAGGTGACGGTGATGCTCGAAGTCACCGGCGCCGCCGACTACTTGCCCGCGTACGCCGGAAACCTCGACATCATGACCTCCGCGGCCGTCGCCGCCGCGGAGCGGATCGCCCAGCACGCCCAGCACGCCCTCCGGGCTCAGGACGCGCAGACCACCGCGGGAGCCCTCCGATGAACCGCCTCTACATCAGTGACGTCACCCTGCGGGACGGCATGCACGCCGTCCGCCACCAGTACACGGTCGACCAGGCCGTCGCCATCGCCACCGCCCTGGACGCGGCCGGCGTCGACTCCATCGAGGTCGCGCACGGCGACGGCCTGGCGGGCTCATCCTGCGTCTACGGCTTCGGTGCGCACACCGACCTGGAGTGGATCGAGGCCGTCGCCTCCGCCGTCACCCGCGCGCGGGTCGCCACCCTGCTGCTGCCGGGCATCGGTTCCGTGCACGACCTGCGCGACGCCCACAGCGCGGGGGCGTCCGTCGTCCGCGTGGCCACGCACTGCACCGAGGCCGACATCTCGGCCCAGCACATCGCGGCCGCGCGGGAGTTGGGCATGGACACCGTCGGCTTCCTGATGATGAGTCATATGGCGGATCCTCAGAAGCTGGCCACCCAGGCCAAGTTGATGGAGAGCTACGGCGCAACCTGCGTGTACGTCGTCGACTCGGGCGGCGCCATGGTCATGAGGGACGTCACCGAACGCGTCGACGCCCTGCGCCAAGTCCTGGACCCAACCACTGAGATCGGCATCCACGCCCACCACAACCTCTCCCTCGGGGTGGCGAACTCGATCGCAGCCGTCGAGCACGGGGCCCACCGCGTGGACGCCTCCCTCGCCGGGATGGGCGCGGGCGCCGGCAACGCCCCGCTGGAGGTGTTCGTCGCTGCCGCCGACAGACTCGGATTCGAGCACGGCTGCGACCTGTTCGCCCTCCAGGACGCCGCCGACGACCTCGTACGACCGCTGCAGGACCGCCCCGTCCAGGTCGACCGCGAGACGCTCACGCTCGGCTACGCCGGTGTGTACTCCAGCTTCCTGCGCCATGCCGAGGCGGCTTCGGCGCGCTACGGCATCGACGCCCGAAGTCTGCTCGTCGAGGTCGGACGGCGGGGGATGGTCGGCGGCCAGGAAGACATGATCACCGACGTGGCACTCGACCTGCTCACCGCCCGAGAGGCACGAGAGGCCTTGGAGTCCAGCTCATGACCGCCGCCGCGGGCCGCATCGACGTCCACCAGCACGTCGTCCCCTCCTTCTACCGGGACCGTCTCGTCGGTTCGGGCATCGCCGAGGCCGGCGGCCGTGCCCTGCCGGACTGGAGCCCTGAAGCGGCCCTGGAGGTGATGGACCTGCTGGGCACCGACACGGCGATCGTGTCCGTGTCCACCCCGGGCACCGCCTTCCTCACCGATCCGCAGGAGGCCGCCGACCTGGCGCGACGGCTCAACGACTTCTCCGCGTCCCTCGCCGCAGAACACCCCTCCCGCTTCGGTCACTTCGCCACCTTGCCCATGCCCGACACCGCCGCCTCCGCGACCGAGGCCCGCCGGGCCCTGGACGACCTGGGTGCCGACGGAGTCACCCTCCTGGCCAACAACCAGGGCGTCTACCTCGGCGCGGACGGCCAGGACGCACTGTGGCAGACGCTGAACGACCGGGGTGCCGTCGTCTTCGTCCACCCGGCCGACCTCCCGGCCCCCGCCGTCGAGGGCATTCCCCCGTTCGCCGCCGACTTCCTGCTGGACACGGCCCGGGCCGCCTACCTCCTCGTACGCAACGGAGTCGTCCGGCGCCACCCGCGCATCCGGTTCGTCCTCAGCCACGCGGGCGGCTTCGTGCCCTACGCCTCCCATCGCATGGCCACCGCCATCGCGGCCGACACCGGGCGCAGCCCCCTGGACGTGCTGGACGACTTCCGCGGCTTCTACTACGACACCGCACTGTCCTCCAGCCCCGCCGCCCTGCCCACGCTGCTCGCCTTCGCCCGTCCGGGACATGTCCTGTTCGGCAGCGACTGGCCGTTCGCCCCCGCCGTCGCGGGCCAGTACTTCGCCAACGGCCTCGACAGCGGTGTGGACCCCGCCGTTCTCCGGGCCGTCAACCGAACCAACGCCGAAGCCCTCTTCCCGCGCCTGGCCGGCACCGCCGCCGCACCGATCGCGGCCCGCCCGGCCCCGACGCGCCTGAGGCAATCCGCCCAACGGGCCGTCGCCCGCCTTCTCTTCAAACTCGTCCAGCCCGGCACCGGTTGAGACACGCGTCCCCATCGAGCAGCACGACTTGAGCAGCACGACGTTGCCCGATACGGGAGTTGGCCGGATGCGTTCTGCGCGAAGCGTTGACTAGAAAGCGCTTGCCCCTTACGTTTCCCGTTCAGCAGCGTGACCCGCCGCTGGCATCTCGTATATGAGATGCCAGATGCCGGAGGCGTCATGGCCTGGGGACGTGCACTCTCCAGGATGTCGCCGCGAGCCCCGCGCGGGGGCGCTGCGTCCGCAAGGCGATCCAAATGGTGAACGTCGTTCACGTATCTGAAAAATGGACGCTCTCGAAGGGACGCACCCGCATGCGTACTCTCCCCCCACCGCTCCCCCCACGCTCCCGTCCGAGGAGACTCGTCGTCTCCGCGGTCGCGGCAGCCGCTCTCGCCATCACCACCGCCGTCGCTCTGCCGCAGTCCGCGGGTGCCGCCGAAACCTCCCCCATCGGCTTCGGCGCCGGCACCACGGGCGGCGGCGGTGCGAGTGCCGTCACCGTCTCCACGCTCGCCGCGTTCAAGACGGCCGTCACCGGCAACACCGCCAAGGTCGTCCGGGTCAGCGGGCTGATCTCGCTCACAGGTCAGGTCGACATCGGGTCCAACACCACGGTCCTGGGCGTCGGTTCGTCGTCCGGGTTCACCGGCGGCGGGCTGCGGCTGAAGGAAGTGACGAACGTCGTCATCCGCAACCTCAACATCAGCAAGCCGCTCGCGCCCTCCGACGGCGTCACCGTGCAGAAGTCCACGAAGGTCTGGATCGACCACAACTCCTTCTCGGCGGACCGCGACCACGACAAGGACTACTACGACGGTCTGCTCGACATCAATCACGGCTCCGACAACGTCACCGTGTCCTGGAACACCTTCAAGGACCACTTCAAGGGCTCGCTCGCCGGTCACAGCGACAACAACGCGAGCGAGGACACCGGGCACCTGAAGATCACGTACCACCACAACCACTTCAGCAACGTCTACTCGCGCATCCCCAGCCTGCGCTTCGGCACCGGGCACTTCTACGACAACTACGTCGAGGGTGCCGACACCGCCGTGCACTCGCGCATGGGCGCCCAGATGCTCGTCGAGAACAACGTCTTCCGTACGACGAAGATCGCGGTCACGACGAACCGCAGCAGCGACGTGGACGGGTACGCCAACCTGCGCGGCAACGACCTGGGCGGAGCCGCCACCGAGGTCTCGCGGGTCGGCTCCTTCACCTCCGCTCCGTACGGCTACAGCGCCGAGCCCGCCTCCTCCGTCGTCGCCTCGGTGACGAGCGGCGCGGGCGCCGGAAAGCTCTGACCGACCCCCACAGACCGACCCCCACAACCGGAAGAAGGCACAGGGACATGACTTCTCCAGCGATCCCGCGCGCCCGTCGGCGCGCACTGACCGGCACCCTGACCGCACTCGGCCTATCGTCTGTCATGATCACGACAGTAGGAGCGCCGCCGGCGAGTGCCGCCACCTGGCCGACGCCGTCCAGCAGCCAGGGCGTGAGTTCGACCATCTCCGTCTCGGGTGTCAGGGACGGCGGCATGGTGCGGTACTACGGCAGCGGCGACCTGGCCGGTGACGGCCAGGAGGAGGGCCAGGACCCGATCTTCAAGCTCGCCGCCGGCGCGACCCTCAAGAACGTCATCATCGGCGCGCCCGGCGCCGACGGCATCCACTGCGAGGGCAACTGCACCCTGCAGAACGTGTGGTGGGAGGACGTCGGCGAGGACGCCGCCACCTTCCGCGGCGGCTCGACGTACACCGTGACCGGCGGCGGCGCCAAGAAGGCGGCCGACAAGGTTTTCCAGCACAACGGGCCCGGCACCCTGAACATCTCCAACTTCGCCGTCAGCGAGTTCAAGACGCTGTACCGGTCCTGCGGCGACTGCTCCACCCAGTACACGCGCAAGGTGAACCTCAGCAACATCGAGGTGACCGGCACGGGATCCACCGCCCGGCTCGTCGGCATCAACGTCAACCGCAACGACGTGGCGACACTGCGGGGCATCACGATCCTGAACGACTCCAGCCGAAAGGTCATCCCCTGCCAGAAGTACAACAACAACACCGCGGTGGGTACGGGCCCCGACAGCACCAACTGCCTGTACGCCGCCTCGGACATCGCCTACAGGTAGGCCGTGACGGGTGACTTGACCCGGGTGAGCCGATCCGGGTGAACCGGTACGGGTGAGTCAGGGCCCGGCGGTCGGACGAACTTCCCTTCCCCCCACGGAGGTTCGCTCGGCCGTCGGGCGCCTGCGTGTCACCGACCGGCGGACCGCGGCTACGCCGCGAGCTCCTTGGTGATGCGGTCCAGCATGAAGGCCGAGGACTCGTGGGCCCGTTCCTCCCAGGCGAAGACGCACGCCGTGGCGACTCCGTCGAAGTCCAGCTCGCGCAGGGTGCCGAAGAAGGCGTCCCAGTCGACCTCACCCTGGCCGATGTCGAGGTGCTGGTGGATGCGCGCGGTGGTGCCGGGCGGGTTGAGAATGTAGCGAAGACCGGAAGAGCCCTTGTGGTTGAAGGAGTCGGCGATGTGCACGTGCCGCAGCTTGTCCCCGGCGTGGCGCATCATCTTCGCGATGTCCGCCCCGGCCTCCGAGGGCCCGGAGAGGTGGAAGGAGTGAGGGGCGCAGTAGAGGTAGTTCACCCAGGGCTTGTTGATGGCGCGGACGAGGTCGACCGCGGGGGTGTTCTCCTCGCAGAAGTCGTCCGGATGGGCCTCCAGGTTGAGGGCGATGCCCTCGCGCTCGAAGATGGGCAGCAGCTCGTCCATCGAGCGCCAGAAAGCGGCCTCGCTCGCGGCGGCCTGCTCGGGGCGACCGTTGAACTCCGAGTTCATCAGGGAGCATCCGAGATCGGCGGTGATCTCGATCATGCGCTTCCAGTAGCGGACGGCGGCCTGCCGCTCGGTCTCGTCCGGCGAGGACCACTTGTACAGCGGGAGCACGGAGGACAGCCCGACGCCGTGTGCGCGCAGGGAGTTCTTCAGCGCGGCGATTCGTTCGTCGTCGGCCCGCGGGTGGAGGAAGAAGGGCATGAAGTCGTCGCGGGGTGACAACTCGATGTACTCGTAGCCGAGTTCGGCGACCGTACGCACCATCTCGTCCATCGGCAGGGAGCGGAGCATGTACGGATCGAGGGCGATTTTCATACGGTGCCTCCGTAAAGGGCCGGGCGGGGCTTCATGTCGACGGCGACGACCGCGCCACCGGACTCCAGGGACTTCACGGCGGCGCCGGTGATGACGGTGGCGGCATACCCGTCCCAGGCCGACGGTCCGGTGGGCTCGGCGGCCGCCTCGACGGAGGCGATCCACTCGCGGAACTCGGTGTCGAAGGCGTCCACGAAGCGGCCCTTCCAGTCCTGCGGGACGGCGGTGCCGTGGCGCCCGGCCGTACGGACCCCGACGGCGGCCGGGTCGGGCAGCCGTACGAGGCCTTCCTCACCGACGGTCTCGCACTGGATGTCGTAGCCGTACTGGCAGTTGACGAAGACCTCCAGGTCGACGCGGACGCCGCCGGCGGTCTCGAAGTACATGATCTGCGGGTCCTTGAGGTGCGCGAACCGCTTGCTCGTGGCGCGCGGGGTGATCACTTGGGCGGAGACGATCTCGTCGTCGAGGAGCCAGCGCAGTACGTCGATCTCGTGCACAGCGGTGTCCTGCGCGGCCATGCGGGAGGTGTACGCCTCCGGGACGGTGGGGTTGCGGTGGGCGCAGTGCACGATCAGCGGGGTGCCGATGTCACCGGCGGCGATCACCTCCTTCATCTGGCGGTAGCCCGCGTCGAAGCGGCGCATGAAGCCGACCTGGACCAGGCGTCGGCCGTGGGCGCGTTCGGCCTCGACGACGCGCAGGCAGTCCTCGGCGCTGGTGGCGAGGGGCTTCTCGCAGAAGACGGGCTTGCCGGCGGCGACGGCGTTCAGGACGTGCTCGGCGTGGGTGGGGCCCCACGAGGTGACAAGGACGGCGTCCACCTCGGGGGAGTCGATCAGGTCGGTACCCGTGGGGAGCGCGGTGGCGCCGACACGGGCGGCCACCTCGGCGGCGCGCCCCGCGTCGATGTCGGTCACGGCGGTGACGGTGGCCCCGGTGACGACCTCGGTGAGTCGTCGTATGTGGTCCTGGCCGATCATTCCGGCGCCGATCACACCTACGCGTACGGTCATGGTCGTTTCCTTCGAGGGGGCTTCGAGGGCGGTGCGATGTCTCGTGGGAAGGCTCTCTGTCGCGCTCTACTAGCGCGCTCTAGTACGAGTACGATGGCTCCTGTCCAAATGTCATGTCAATGGCTTGTTGCTGGGAGATTTCGAGAGCGCCGCCGAGGCGAGCGGCTCCGGAGGGTGGTTCGAAGGTGGATGCGTCGGGCAGACAGCGGCCCACGATGGCGGACGTCGCCGCGAGGGCGGGCGTGTCCAGGGCGCTCGTCTCGATCGTCTTCCGCGGCCGTGCGGGGGCGAGCCAGGAGACCCGCGAACGGGTCCTGCGCGTCGCCGACGAGATCGGCTACCGCCCCGACAGCGCGGCCCGGCTGCTGGCCCGCGGTCGCAGCCGCACGCTCGGCGTGATGTTCACCGTGCACCAGGCCTTCCACACGGACCTCATCGAGGGGATCTACCCCGAGGCCGAACGCCTCGGCTACGACGTCCTGCTCTCCGCGGCCGCGCAGGGCCGCAGCGAGGCGAAGGCGGTCGAGGCCCTGCTCAGCCACCGCTGCGAGGCGCTGATCCTGCTGGGGCCCGACGCGGAGGCCGCCTACCTCGACGAACTCGGACAGCGCGCGGTGACCGTCTCGGTCGGCCGACGCGAACCCCGCGCCCGCGTGGACTTCGTGCACTCGGCCGAGGCCAAGGGCGCCCGACAGGCCATGGACCACCTCGTCGAGCTGGGCCACCGCCGGATCGTGCACCTCGACGGAGGCCGCGGCCCCGGTTCGGCCGAACGCCGACGGGCCTACCGGGCCGCGATGCGCCGCCATGGGCTGGAGTCCGAGGTGCGGGTGATCCCCGGAGACCACACGGAGCAGTCGGGCATCGACACCGGCCGTCTGCTTCTGACGGAGGGAGACCGGGGCCTGCCCCTGCCGACGGCCGTTCTCGCGGGCAACGACCGCAGTGCGATGGGCCTGTTGATGTCCCTGACGCGGGCCGGCGTCGACGTTCCTCGCGACCTGTCCGTCGTCGGATACGACGACAGTCACCTCTCCCATCTGATGCCGATCGGCCTGACCACCGTGCGCCAGGATGCGCTGCTCATGGCGGAACACGCGGTGCGGTTCGCCGTGGAACGACTGGAGAACCCGGAGCTGGAGCCGCGGGAAGCGGTGTTGGATCCGAAGCTCGTGGTGCGGGGGACCAGTGGACCTCCGCCGCACATCGCGGCGACCGGTGGGCCGTCGCCGGACGCGTGACCTGCGTACTCGAACCCATGGGCCGGCGAGTCGCCCCCGTTCTCACAGGTGGCGATCCGGGGCGCGACGGCCCGTTGAGCGGGACGATCGATCTCGTGGGCGGTGTGGCTTCGACACGCGAGGAGAGCGCGTTGCGCGTTCCGGCCGTCGGTGATCGATTCCACCCTGCCGGGTGCTGCGTCGATGACACGACGACCGCGACGCCGCGGCAGTCGACTCCCGTGAACCGGAGTGGGTGTGAGCGTTGGCGCGTGAACCGGTGCTTTGTGTCGACGCGGGACACACCGTGACCAAGGCCGTGCTCTTCGACGACGACCGCGGTCCGCCGGCACGGGCCGCGATCGTGGCGATGGACACGCGCGCCGATCCGGTGCTGGGGGAGTGGCGGGCCACGCCGAGCTGCGAATCGTGGCCTGACGGCGGCACCGCCACGAGAGCGAAGGCCTGAGTCCTCGGCAGCCCGAGAAGCACGTCAGCCGACGTCGAAGAGGTTCGGCAGTCGCAGGAGGTACCGGGTGCGGTCGTGGCGTTTGAGTGCCTCGAGTTCCGGGGCCCGGTACAGCGGGGTGACGGTGCATCGTTCGGCGGCCGAACCGACCCTGTCCAGAAGGGCGTTGACGGCCTGCCGGGCCGAGGTGTTGGCGCCTTCCATGGTGGCCAGGTCGATGGGCACGGCCACGTAGTCGCCGGACAGGAAGAGGTTGGGGATCTTCGTGGCCGATCGCGGACGGTGGTGGAAGGTCCCCGTCGGGTGGATGAGCAACTGCTCCTCGTTGACCGGGTTCGGGGTGCCGAGTCCGTCCACGGCCGGGTCGAGGAACCAGGAGTGCAGCACGGAGTCCTTGAGGACCGTACGGCCGGTGTCGTTGAGCGCCGCCTTCAACTGAGCCCACACCTCGCGCGCGACCTCGGCACGGGTGCACTGCTTGGCCGTCTTGCCGTACAGGACGCCCGGCCGGTCCCACTCGGAGACGTCCACGGACAGACAGTCCGCGACCGTGCCGTCCCCGAAGTCCTTGGGGAAGTCGTGGCCCGGCCAGTGCTGGGCCTGGGCGATCGCGGTCAGCGACCAGGGGGAGTCGATGAGGTCGAGGTGGCCGTGCAGGATCGGCGTACGTTCCGTCAGATAGAACTGGATGCCGGTCATCCAGTCCGTCTCCAGTCGGTCGCACTCGGCGAGTTGGGGGTCGGCGGCGCGTACGGCGGAGTTCCAGGTGAGGCGCGCGTGCTCGACCGGCATGGCCGAGATGTAGTGGTCGGCGGTGACGGTCCGGCGGGCGCCGCCAGGGTCCTCCATGACGGCCCCGGCGATCCGCCCCGAGCCCAGGGTCAGGTCCCGTACGGTCCAGCCGAGCTGGAACTCCACCCCGAGTGACTTCAGGTACGTCACCCAGGGGTCGATCCACGCCTCGTTGGTGGGCGCGTTGAGGATCCGGTCCAGTGGTCCGTCCGCGCCCCGCCCGAGGATGTTGAATGCGAAGGCCTCCAGCAGGGTGGCGACCGTACGGGTACTGGCCTCCTCCGCCTTGGTCGCCACGATGTTGCGGGTGATACCGATGGCGAGGATCCGCTGGTAGTCGTACGACATCCGGCCGGCCCGTACGAACTCCCACCACGGCATCTGCTCCCAGACCTCGTCGCGGCGTTCGTCGCAGCTGGTGAGGAAGACGAGGAAGCGGTTGGCGAAGTAGAGGGCCTCGTGGAGGGGGAGGTTGAAGGCGGTGTCCAGGATCGAGGTGAGGGCGCGGCGTATCTCGTCGGGGGTGAGTTCGGCCGGGGTGTTGCCGGGCCAGGGGAGCGGGATCCGGATGTCCTCGCGGCCTCCCGACCGGGCGAACAGCATCTCCTTGGGGGCGACGAGGTTGTCGTGGACGCCGTTGGCGTTGCCGGGGAAGGGGATGCGCCGCATGGTGTCGGGCAGGTTGTGGTAAATGCCCGGGATGAAGCGGAAGCCGTGCTCCCCGGGCAGGGGCCCACGACCGCCCGTGGCGCTGTCCGGTACGTCCATGCTGCGGGCCTTGCCGCCCAGCGCCTTGCGCTCGTAGACCGTCACCCGGAAGCCGCGTTCGGCGAGTTCGTGCGCGGCCGTGAGGCCCGCGACGCCCCCGCCCAGTACGGCCACGGTCTGCGGGGCGGCGCTGCTCTGGGCCGCCGCCTGCTGGGAGGTCGCCAGAGCGACTCCGCCGCCGGCAGCCGCGGCTGAACCCAGGAACCCTCTGCGCGTGGTACCGCCCACTGCTCCCCCTTACCGTCGGTAACCATTGGCGCACGAGGATACGAGTGCCGCACGGATCTCGGAAGGTGACCGACGAAGCCCGAGTCACTTTGGCTTGATGCCGCATCACCTCGGCGGCACCGATGGTGTGCGGCGAAGCCATTCCCGGTCCAGCTGCGGCCGGCCGCCTACCGAAAGGCGCGGGCGGCAGGTCCGGGTCCGTACGAGCGACGGTCCTGTGATGGCTGACCGGTCGTGGCGATGGGCATTGGTCTCTGGTGTGACGCGCCGCAAAGGCCACTGCCGTCAAGGGAGATGCACATGCTCAGCAAGCAGGAAGCCGCCGAAGCCGTACGTCAGGCCAAGGTGAAGACCGGGGTCACGTGGGCCCAACTGGCCGAAGCGGTCGGCAGGCCGCCGGCCTGGACCACGGCCGCCCTCCTCGGCCAGCACCCCATGGGCAAGGATGAGGCGGCCACGGCGGCGGCACTGCTCGAACTCGGCGACGATGCCGCCCTTGCTTTCCAACTCCAGCCGACCCGTGGAGCGTTGGACGCCGCCGTGCCCGTGGACCCCACGATCTACCGGCTGTACGAGGTCGTCCAGGTCTATGGGCCGACCATCAAGGAGCTGATCCATGAGCAGTTCGGCGACGGCATCATGAGTGCGATCAACTTCCGGCTCGACATCCAGCGCGTTCCCGACCCTGCGGGCGACCGGGTCGTCATCACCCTCGATGGGAAGTACTTGCCGTACCAGTGGGAGTGAGGCCCAAGCCCAGCCACTCGTGATCCGGCCGAAGGTGCGAGGATGCGCTCGTGGTGACAGATGCCGAGTGGACCCGGATTCGCAGGGGGCTGCGGTTCGGGCAGGTTTTCGAGGGCACCGTCGTGAAGGTTCCTCGGCCCGGTGCGATCGGGATCTTCGTGGACATCGGCCTGAGCGTCGGAGGCTTCGTCGACGTCCTGTTGCTTCCGGAACAGACCGAGGACTGGCCGACGGAAGGCACGGTTGCCGATTTCGAGATCTGGTGGGCCGACAGCCGCCGGCAGATCCGGCTGAAGCCGTCCGACTCCCACTATCTGCGGAACGACTTCACCGGCTTTGTGGAACGCTTCCGTCCCAACTGGCCGTTCGAGGTCGGCCAGCCCGTTCGTGACCCCGGGCCTCCGCCCCCTCGATGAGGCGCTGGAGGATGGAGGCTGGAGGCCGGCGGGTGGCCACAGGCCACGTAGGCCGGCAGGGTCGGCCACATCGTTCTACTGCTACTGCTACTGCAGTGCGTGGACCGCGGCTGAGAACACCGGGGGCATCCGGGATGCTGCGGGGACGATGAGGCGGGCGGTGCCAGGTCGGCGGCCGGCGGCCAGCAGGGCGCCGGTCAGCAGTCGGTGGCGGCGGGTCAGCCGGGTCCAGGCGCGCTCGTACGCGTCCGGTCGCCCGGCGGCCAGGCAGCGGACGGCGGCCCCGGCGGTCGCCAGCGCGAGCGCGATGCCCTCGCCGGTGAGGGCGTCCAGGTAGCCCGCGGCGTCGCCGACGAGCAGGACCCGGCCGGCGGTTCTGCGCCGCACCCGCTGCCGCAGTGGTCCGGCGCCGCGTACCGCCGTCGCGGCCGTTCCGCGCAGCGAGGCTGTGAGAGCGGGGAAGGCAGCCAGGTGCTCGTCGTACCCGCGACGGCTGCGGCTGAGGATCGCGACGCCCACCAGGTCGTCGCCGACCGGTGTCACATAGGCCTCGCCGTGCCGGGACCAGTGGACCTCAACGAAGTCCGTCCACGGCTCGACGCGGTAGTGCCGGCGCAGTCCGTACCGGCCGTGGGGGCGGTTCGGCAACTCCAGCCCCAAGGCGCGCCGCACCGGGGAGTGCAGGCCGTCGGCGGCGATCAGCCAACGGGCCGTGGTCCCGGCGGCGGTGACCGCGTCCGCGCTCTGGTGTACCGCGCCGATCTTGCCCGGCAGCATGCGCACGCCCAGGTCGAGGGCGCGCTGGTGCAGTGCGGAGTGCAGCGTCGTACGGCGGACCCCCAGCCCGCTGCGACCGCGGAAGGACGCTTCGGCGAAGGCGGTGCCGTCCACGTAGCGGATGCCGCGCAGTTCGCGGCCACCGACGTCGACGCCCAGTGCTCGCAGCGCGGCGACTCCGCCGGGCATGACGCCTTCGCCGCAGGCCTTGTCCACGGGCGAGGTCCGGGGTTCGACGACGACGGCCTCCAAGCCGGCGAGCGCGGCGTGGATGGCGGCGGCCAGACCGGCCGGCCCGCCGCCGGCCACCAGGACGTCGATCACGCCGGAGCGGGCGTGGTCGAGGTGGTCGAGAGAGTCGCGGCGGTCAGCGCCCGGTTCTCGCAGCGGATGCGCACGGTGAGCAGGGCGGCGTTGAGCACGGTGAACGCGGTCGCGGTGACCCACGCTGTGTGGACCAGGGGCAGCGCCACCCCCTCGGCGACGACGGCCACGTAGTTCGGGTGCCGCAGCCACCGCCAGCGGTAGGGGCCACCGGTCACCAGCGGCAGGCCGGGTACGACGATCACCCGGGTGTTCCAACGAGGCCCAAGGGTGTGGATGCACCACCACCGCAGAGCCTGGGAGGCCAGGAGCACAGCCAGCATCGGCCAGGCCAGGGCGGGTACGAAGGGGCGGTCGGCCAGCCACACCTCGGCCGGACAGGCGATCAGCAGGCCGGTGTGGAGGGCGACCATCGCCGGGTAGTGGCCCTGCCCGGCCACCGTCGCGCCGCGGGCGGTGCTCCAGCGCTCGTTGCGGCGGGCGACGACGAGTTCGGCGACGCGTTCACCGGCGACGGCCGCCACCAGCAGTCCGTACCAGATCATGTGTCCACTGTCCTTCGTGTCTTTCGTGTTCCTCGTGTCTTTCAGGGGGGCGAACTACCAGCGCAGCAGGACGAGTTCGGAGGCGAAGCCGGGGCCCATCGCCAGCAGCACACCCGGCGTGCCCGGGGGTGGGCGGCGTTCGGCCAGGGTGTCGCGCAGTACGTGGAGCACCGACGACGAGGACAGGTTGCCCACGTCGGCCAGGTGACGCCAGGTCACATCGAGTGCCCCCTCGGGCAGGTCGAGGGCCTCGGTGACGGCCTCAAGGACCTTGGGGCCTCCCGGGTGGCACACCCAGGCGGTGACGTCCTTCGGCTTGATTCCGTGGTCGCCGAGGAACCCCTCGACGTCGTCGGCGAGGTACCGGCGCACCACATCGGGGACCTGGGGGTCGAGGACGACCCGGAAGCCGGAGTCCTTGATGTCCCAGCCCATGACGCGTCCGGTGTCCGGATACAGGTGGCTGCGGGTGTCCACGATCGTCGGGCCGGCGCTCTCGTCCCGGCGGCCCTGGCGGCCCGGGGGGACCCGGCGGTTCGCACCGCAGGCGACGACCGCGGCGGCGCCGTCGCCGAACAGCCCGGTGGCGACCAGGTTGGCCATGGAGGCGTCGTTGCGCTGGAAGGTGAGCGAGCACAGTTCGACCGACAACAGCACCGCCACGTGGCCGGGCCGGCCGAGCAGGTAGTCGTGCATACGGGCCAGGCCGGCGGCGCCACCGGCACAGCCCAGGCCGAACAGGGGCAACCGTGTGACGTCCGGCCGCAGTCCGAGGCGGCCGGCCAGCCGTGCGTCGATCGAGGGGGTCGCGATGCCGGTGACGGAGGTGAAGATCAGCAGATCCACGTCGGCTGCGGACAGACCGGCCATGTCCAGTGCGCCCCGGACGGCCTTGGCGCCCAGGTCGGTGGCAGCCGCGATGAAGACATCGTTGGCGGCGCCGAATCCGTCCAGTTCCGCATAGCGTTCGAGCGGCAGCGTCATATGGCGCGAGCGGACCTTCGCGCTGCGGTGCAGCCGGTCCAGGACCCGGCGGTCGGTGCCCTCGGGCAGGCAGGTGCGGGCCACTATGTCGGTGATCTCGGACTGCGTGCGACGGTGCGGTGCGAGGACACCGTGAACGGCGGCGATCCGCGTCATATGGTTCCCGTCCGATTCGCGGCTCTGGTGAGTTGCCACCCACTCCGGTGAGTCGCTCCCCACTGGTTCCCCGACCCGGCACGTCGGCACCAGGAATCGCCCGTCCGGCCGTTCCTCCCCGGGGCGTGTGCTCCGGCCGGACGGGGCTCGGGCGCCTACGATCGGCCGGGTGAGCAGTCCCGAACAGGTTACGGGCGGCCCGGCCGCGAGTTGGGCCGGCCGGATGAGCGGCCTGGCCGGATCCTGTCACCCCGGTCCTGTCGTGGCGGTCACCACGTTGATGGCCGCTCTCGCCGTCACCGCCGGTCAGAGCGCCGCGCGTTGCGTCCTGACCGCCGCCGCCGTGCTGACCGGGCAGCTGTCCGTCGGCTGGTGCAACGACGCGTTCGACGCGAGCCGGGACATCGCCGCCGGCCGCCGCGGCAAACCCGTCGTCGACGGCACGGTCGGTGTGACGGAGGTGTGGGGAGCCGCTTTTGCCGCGCTGGCGCTGTGCGTGCCGCTCTCGCTCGCCTGCGGCCTGTGGGCGGGCGTCGTTCACCTGACCGGGGTGGCGGCGGCATGGGCGTACGACCTGCGGCTCAAGGCGACAGCATGGTCCTGGGCGCCGTACGCGGTGGGTTTCGCCGCCCTCCCGGCGTTCGTGGCATTGGGCCTGCCGGGACAGCCGTGGCCCGCCTGGTGGGTCGTCACCGCCGGGGCCCTACTGGGGATCGGCGCCCACCTGGGAGACGTACTGCCGGACATCCGCGGGGACCTGGCGACGGGCGTACGGGGCTGGCCGCACCGGCTTGGCCCGGACGGCGCACGGCTGCTGCTGCCGGTGCCCCTGGTGGCCGCGTCCGCGGTACTGGCACTGGGGCCCGCCGGACCACCCGGCCGGTGGGGTGTGGCTGCGTTCGCGGTGGCCGCCGCGGTCGCGGTGGCCGGGACGGTACTGGGACGCCGCTGGGAACGAGCGGCGTTCGCGGCAGCGGTCACCGTGGCGGTGGTGGACGTGGCACTACTACTGATGCGCGGCACCGGAATCGCCTGACCGCGCCGCCTCGTCGGCCCGACCTTGTGGGTGGCCGGGGCGGGCTGGCCGGGGCCCTCACAGCACGCCGCCCAGGCGGGCGGGCAAGGCCGGGGTGAGGTGGTGTGTGGTCTCGTACAGGGGAGGGAGTTGTGCGGGAGGTCGGCTTCCGGCGAGGGCGTCCGGGAGGGTGAGGAAGAGGGAGCCGGAGCCGGTGAGGGTGACTAGGCGTTCCAGTGCTGGGCTCGGGTGGACCAGGCGCAGGGACCCTCCGGCCGCGGAGGTGTGCAGCAAGGCGTACAGGAAGGCGTTGAGGCCGCTGCAGTCGCAGAAGGTCACGGCGGTCACATCGACGTCGATGGCGCGGATGCCGTCGTACAGGCACCGTTCCAGTGAGGCGCGCACCAGGGGTGCCGAGTTCAGGTCGATCTCGCCGGCCAGGGTGACCAGTGTCCGGTTGTCGGTGTCGTGCCGGTGGACGTTCAGGGCGGGCGGGATGCGCATGGGCAGGGTGCCTCGGTTCACGGGACCGCGCCGGGCTTCGGGCACGGTCGTACTGTGGTGCGGGCAGGTGAAGGGCCGGTCCAGTGGCGGGTGTTCCGGGGTGTGGGATCCAGCCGGTCCCTCGGGGATGCGCAGGTCGACCTGACGAATGATCCGCTCTCCGCAGGCGAGTACACCAAGCAGTGGTGGTCCGCCAGGGTCTGGGACGTCCGTACGCAGCATAGTCCCGGGGCCGGTCCAGCGGTTGGCCCGGGAGAGGGGTACCAGGATGTTTACACGGCGTTGAACGGGCGGCCCCAATACGGCCCGTTCTGGACATGGGTGGGCAGTGGCCTACCGAACTGTGTGACAGGCTCGCCGTGTTACCCACCGGCTGCGGTCCCTGCTCGCAGTTGAAACACCGTCAGCGGGGCAGTCGTCCCGTTGTACTGTCGGCACCACTGAAGGAGCCCTTCATGTCTGTGTGCTTCCCCGCGGCCGCTCGGCTTTTCCCGAGGTGCGGCTGAACAGCTGAAAGGGTCGGCTGTCCATCGCCGGCAGTGGGAAGCACGAACATCGCTGCATCAACACGGGTGAGCAGCGTCGGTTCCTCCGCAAGAACTGTTGACGCACACTCATTTGGCCCTGTGGGACTCGCTTTTGGGCCGGTCTGTATGGGCCTCGGTATTCCGGTGCGCACGGTTCCACCACGCGGGAGAGCGCCTCCACGCGACCACGAATCGCTCCCATGACTTCCATCGACGTCCATCAAACCTCGCGTCGACCTCGCCGCGAGCGGGACAAGTCCGGCCATCACGCTGTGACCGCCGGGCTCCGGAACTATCAAGGGACATTGATGGAGAACCAAAGAGACGAAGAGGAACCGGCGCCCAAGCGCAAGGTGCTCGACCTGACTGTTGTGCAAGTAGTGGCGAGCGCACTCGCGACTGTGGTGGGCGCCGTGCTGGCGTCCTTGCTGGGGGTGACCGGGACGATCATCGGCGCCGCCGTGGTCAGTACCAGCGCGACCACCGGCGCGGCGGTCTTCTCGCATGCCTTCCGACGAACGGGCGAGGGGATTCGTGGCCGGGTGCCGCCCGTAGGAGTACCGAGGACACCGGGCGAGGAGCGGGCGGAACACCGCGCGGACGCCCGGGCGGCGTTCGGTCCGGCGACGCTGCCTTCGGCGACGGCCCCTTCAGTGACGGACGCTTCGGCCGCCGACGCGACACCGCCCGACGCGGCCACCGAAACGCCCTCCGAAGATGAGTCCGGCACGACCTATCGGGGTGGCTCGCTCCGGAAGTCCATCGGTTGGAAGAAGTACGCCCTGGCGACGGGCCTGGTGTTCGCCCTTGCGATGGTCACCGTGACCGCGGTAGAGCTGATCATGGGCAAGCCGGTGGCGGCCGTGGTCAAGAACGAGCCGGGCAGGGGAACCTCGGTGGGTGGTGGCACGGCGGGTACCCCCGGTCCGGTCGAGAGCGGCACACCCACCCCGGATGCGTCCGGTGGCACGGCGTCGCAGACGAGCATCTCCGCCTCGCCGGACGAGAATTCGGCGCCGGAGACCGGCTCTGGGGCCAGCCCCGACCCCAGCGCAAGCACCAGCTCCAGCGCCAGTTCCAGGCCTTCGGTGTCGTCCCTGCCGTCCAGCGGCGATGCCGTGAGCAGTGCCGACGCCACCGCTGATGAGCGGTGACGAGCCGGTGCGGACTCTCTTGAGTGCGGGCCTTCGTCGGCGGAGGGGACGTCGCTTTATGAGTGTTGAAGCGTCTTTTGCGTTGTGCCGGCGGCCGAATCAGCGAATCCGGCGTGACACGCCGGATTCGCTGATTCCGGGCAGTTGCACGCGCGGGTGAATCAACGCACATTCGATATTAGTACGGTCAGTGTGGCTTGGGTCTGATTGTGTGTCGTGCCAACCCGTCATCTTCTTGGGCCTTCACATGTCGAACAGCCTGGTGCGGTGACGTGATCCTCGCGCGGTACGAGTCCGTTGGAAGCGGCACCATTCGGCCCATTAAGTATTTCTATGCGTTTTGCCATTCGCTCGTCGATTCCTGTGGTGGCAGTCGGGCAAAGCGGAATCGAATTTCTCTCCTGAGTAATATGCCAGCGACAGAAACAGGCGATTCTGTGCGACCGAGAACCGCCATGCAGGCACCATCCCCTCACAGGAGTTGGCCCCTCGATGACGCTGAATATCCCTGAATTTCGACTACGGCGAACCATGTCGGTGTGGGTTGCCGCGGTAGCGTCCGTGGTAATCGCCGCGGCCGTGATCGCGGTGACGCCGACACGCGCAAATGCCATTGCCACCCCTGTGCCTCTGGGCACGGCAGCCACTTACGGAGTGCTGGGGGGCGCGACGGTCACCAACACCGGCCCCACCGTCGTCAACGGCCTCAACGTCGGCGTGAGCCCCGGGCCCGCCATCACCGGGTTCTTCACGTCCGACGGAGGGCCCGGCAGCGTGACCCCGCCCGGGGTTCTGCACACCACCGATGCTCACGCGGCCCAGGCCAAGGCCGACCTGACCACGGCGTACAACCAGGCCGCCGGACAGACCCTGACGGATGCGGTGTACAACGACGCTCCCCACGAGTTCGGTGGGCAGACGCTGACGCCGGGCCTCTACAGGGCGAACAGCTCCGCGGCGATCACCGGCACGCTCACCCTGGACGCCGGGGGCAACCCCAACGCCGTCTGGGTGTTCCAGATCGGCTCGTCCCTGACGACGGCAGCCGAGAACAGCAGCGTGAGCTTCGTCAACGGTGCCTCGCCGTGCAACGTGTACTGGCAGGTCGGCAGTTCGGCCACGCTCGGTACCAACACGTCGTTCGTGGGCACCATCATGGCCGACACGTCGATCACCGCCACCACGGGTGCGTCCATCAACGGCCGGCTGCTGGCCGATGCGGGCGCCCGCGGTGACGGCGCCGTGACGCTGGACTCCAACAGGATCTTCCTGGGGCCCTGCGGCACTGGTGGCACCACCGGCGGTCTGATCTCGGGCGGTGTGATCGCCGGTGCCACGTCGGGTGGCGCCACAACCGGCACGACAACAGGCACCACGGGCAGCACGACGGTCGGCGTCATCGGCGGCGTGCCGACGGGCGGCGGAACCGGCGGCGCCCTGGGCGGTCTCCTCGGCGGCGTCCTGACGTCCGGCGGTACCACAGGTGGCGCGCTGGGCGGCCTCGTCGCGGGTGCCACTTCCGGCGGTGCCACGTCGGGTGGCGCCCCAGGAGGTGCCACGGGAGGCTCCACGGGTGGCGGCCACGGCGGCGCGACCGGCGGGAACGGCCACGACCACCACGGTGAGAAGCCCGGCAAGCCCGGTCACCACGACCAGGGCGGGAAGCCGGATGATCACGGCAAGCCCGACGACCACGACGGTCACGGTGGCAAGCCCGGCGATTACGGCAAGCCTGACGACCACGACGGTCACGGCAAGCCTGATGACCACGAGGGTCACGGCGGCGAGTCCGACGATCACGGCAAGCCCGAGAACCACGAGGGCCATGGCGGCGATCAAGAGGACCACGACAAGAAGTCTGCCTAGCCCCATGTGAGCGAGCAGGACGGGCGGCGCGCGGCGGATCGTCATCGATTCCGTCGCGCGCCGCCGGTCGAATCTCAGCAGAAGCGGAGAAGCCGGAATGGAAAGGCCGGGTGGGGCCGTGCAAGGCGGCGTTGAAATGGTGGATGTCGACGAAGCGGCGGACCGGCCCGGCGCCGGCCCGGCCCCGGACAGGGGCGGAAGACCCGTCGTGTCCCAAGGGGGTTCGGGCCGTTCGCCCCGCCCCGTGAAGGTCCTGAAGGCGGGAACGGGAGCCGCCGTGGTCCTGTGCCTGGCGACAGCCCTGGTCCATGTGCTCCTGGTGTTTCTGCACGTGGCACCCCCGAACCCCCTCTCTCAGCAGTACAGCCGCCAGGTCAACGCGTGGGTCCTCCCGCTGTTCGAACAGAACTGGCGGCTCTTCGCGCCGGATCCGGAATCGGTCAACCGGCAGATCTCGGCGAGGACCATGCACACCGCCCCGGACGGCAGCGTGGAGTTGAGTGACTGGTTCGATCTGACCGGCGTGGACAACTCGGCCGTGAGACACCAGGTCTTCCCCAGTCATACGGCGCAGAACATGCTGCGGCGGGCCTGGAGTTCGTACCTCGAAACCCACGGTGGCGACGATCAGCCTCGTTCGCAGCGGGCGCTGATGATCCAGCAGTACCTGACCAACATTGCGGCGGATCGCATCTCCGGCCATCGCGGCGGCGCCTTCGAGTCCGTCCAGCTTCGGGTGACGACCGTGCCCATCGCCGCGCCCGCCGCTCCTGCCGCAGCCGGCGGGCCCGGCTCGGCCACCGTCGCTCCGACGCCTGCCGATACGCGCTATCTGCCCTGGTGGAAGGTGGACTCCCATGGAAACTGAGCAGACGCGCTCGCCGCACGGGCGTCTCCCCGGCACGGCGGACGCAGGCGTGCCGCGCCGCGCACCGGATCGGATCGGAGCGCTGCTCACCGTCCTGACCGAGCGGCCGGTCTCCCTCTACGCCGCGGCGGTGCTGCGCATCGGCTACGGACTTCTCTATCTCGCCTTCCTGCTGCGCGAGTTTCCGCACCGCGACGAGATCTGGGGCCCCGGATCACCGTGGACCCCCGAGCTGGCCGGGCAACTCTTCGACCAGACGGGGTGGGCCAGCATCCTCACCCTGTCCGACAGCCGGCCGTACTTCGAGGCCTGTTACGTGGCAGCGCTCATCACGTCCGCCCTGTTCATGCTGGGCTGGCGGACCAGGGTCATGTCCGTACTCTTCGCCGTCGTGGTCGCGTCCTTCCACGCCAGGGCGATCTTCATGACCGACGGGGGAGACAACCTCATCCTCCTCATGGCCATGTACCTCGTCCTCACCGCGTGCGGCCGACGCTGGTCGCTGGACGCGCGCAGGGCCAGGCTACGAGCCTCCGCGGGGACGGCGAAGGACAGCGCGGCGGGCCTGGACGCAGGCGAAATCCGGCGGCAACTGGGCACATCCCGCCGGACGTTGACGGCGGTGCTCCACAACTGCGGCATGTTCGTCATCGCGGCCCAGGTCTGCTTTCTCTACGGGTCCGCGGGTCTCTACAAGGTGCAGGGCGGCTCCTGGGGCAACGGGACCGCCCTTCACTACGTCCTGAACCTCGACCTGTTCCGGCCCTGGCCCGAGCTGTCGCTCCTGGCCGACGAGCACGACGTACTGATCACCATCGCCTGCTATCTGACGGTGCTGTTGCAGGTCGCGTTCCCGTTCGTCCTGTTCGGACGGCTCAAGTACCCGGTCCTCACCATGCTGTTGGGTATGCACCTGGGTATCGCGGTGCTCATGGGACTCCCGCTCTTCTCCGGCGCGATGATCGTGGCGGACGCCGTCTTCCTGCCCGACGGCTTCTATCGGAGCCTGGGGCAGTTGTTTCGGCGTGTTGGCAGGTCGGCCCATGTGAGGGAGGCGGGCCTCTCGCCCCACGGAGAGTCGGTACCCCGAGGAGAGTCGGCACTCGTGCCGCCGCAATCCGCACCGGCGAGCCACTGAGGACCCTGAGGCCCGCACGGCGACAGCGCGCGTCCTGCTGTCGCCGGCGGCAGAACTCCGACTGCTCCTCGAACGGTCAATGGCCGGCCACCCCTCTTGTCAACGCAGCCTCGACAGCGGGGAGTTCTGGGAGCTGGGCAGGTGCCGCTGGGGTGAACGGAGCCTCGACGGGGGCTGCAGCCGGCTCGGTGAGCGGGGGCGGAGGCGGCAGGACATGGTCCTCCCACCAGGACAGGCCCATCACGGTGGCGAGCAGGACGAAGGGAGCCAAGACCGGAACGATCAGCGCGTACATGTGTACCGCCTGGTGTGGATGCGTGCGACGCGTCGGGCAGCGGACCGTTGCCCGCTCGGAGCGCATCGGGGCCGCGCCGGGGATCACAGGACGGCGGGCGCGTACGGGAACGGCCTCGCTCGTGACGCGGCCGGGTTCCGGAACCGATGCGCAGGGTGCGCCCCCTGGGGAGCGCGATGGCGGTGCGACGCTGCCGGGGGCCGGGGCGGCACAACGCACGCTAGCCCTCCCCGCAATTCCCGGATAGGTGTCAAGGAGCCATCCATGCCGGGCAGTACGCGGTCGAGCCGCGCGGTATCCGCAATCTTCGGGCAGGACTACGCTGTGCAATGAGGCCCCAGTCCCCGGTATCGACGCTGTGTCCCGCCCCTGGGGAGGCCCTCCGTGTTCGTCCTGCTGCTCGTCCTCATCGTGGTCCTGTTCGGCCTCGGCTTCCTCGATCCCATCTGGTGGGTGGCCGCGGCGGTGCTGGTCTTCGGCGCAGCCCGCTACGGCCGCGATCATGGCGGGGGCCCGGGCCGCAGCAACGGGTCCGACCTCGGGGACTACCGGGTCTACGAGCAGCGCCGGGACCGTCAGGACCGCTGGGACCGCCGCTACACCCGCCGGCACCGGGCACGCTGGAGGCGCGAGGAGCGGCGGGACCGCGAACGCCGCCGGTGAACCGTGCACGGCAGACCCGCGATGAGGTCCACGCCGACCAGGCAAGTCCTTCGTAGGGAGAGGTCATGATTCACGCAGCCGATGTCAGGGAATGGCGCAACCTCGACGTCGTCGACACCGATTCGCACAAGATCGGTGTCCTGGAAGCGGTCTATGTGGACACCACCACCGACGAGCCGGCCATGGCCACGGTGCGGACCGGTCTGCCCACCCGGCACCGTCTGGTGTTCGTCCCCCTTGACGACGCGATCGTCGGGCCGGACTACCTCAAGGTCCGCTACGTCAAGACGCTGGTGAAGCAGGCTCCTTCGATCGGCACCGACGACGTGCTGCCCGCCGAGCAGGAGGAAGCGATCTTCAAGCACTACGGGCTGGCCTACAAGCCCGGCGCGGCCGGCGAGCGGCAACTGGCGCGCCGCTGACCACCTTCAGGAACTCCCGGAGGTGCCGCGGCGAGAGTGGCGCCGCGCGTTGCGGCGCCTTCACGGGGCGGAGCGGCAGCCATGGTTCAGGCGCAGGGACCGAACCGGGACCGAACCGGGACCGAGGCCGCCGGGCCCTGCGGCGCTCGGATTCCCTTCCCTGATGGCCCTGATGCTTCAGTCCTGGTCGTTCAGCCCTGGGCGAGGTCGGCCAGGGCGTCGAGCCGGGTGGGCGTCCAGCCGAGCTCGTCGCGCGCCCGGGCGCCACTGAACTGCTGGTCGAGGGCGAACGCCTCGGCGATCGGGCCCATCCGCCGCACGGCCTCCTCGATGGGCAGTGACTCGATCCGGTCCGGGCATCCGGCGGCGTGGCTGAGGGCCCGGGTGACATCCGCCAGCGGAAGGTTCTGGCCGCCGACACCGGCGTACACGGAACCGGCCGGGGCGTTCAGGGCCAGGACGTACAGCTCGGCGATGTCGTCGACGTGGACCAGCGCCCAGTGGTTGGAGCCGTCCCCGATGCAGGGCACGGCACCCGCGGTGCGCCCCGGCTCGACGAAGAACGACTGCGCCAGTCCGCCGGAGTGGCCGTAGACCAGCCCCGGCATCACCACCACCGGACGCTCTCCGGTGGTGGCCCGGGCGAGCACCCGCTTCTCGTTCTCCAGCCGCCAGGCGGTGATGCGCGGCGGGCTCAGCGGGGCGTCCTCGTCGACGACCCCGTCGGTGTCGCCGTACACCCACACCCCGCCCGTGTGAACGTACGGGCCGCTTCCCGCGCCGTCCTGCAGTGCCTCGGCAGCCGCGCGGTCGACGTCCGCGGTGCCCTCGGCGTAGTCCACCCCGAGGTGGATGACCCCGTCGGCCCGGCGGGCCGCCTCGCGCAGGACATCGGTGTCGGTGAGCGCCCCCGCGACCGGGGTGGCACCGAGGGCCGACACGGTGCGCGCCGCGTGCTCGCTGCGCGCCAGCGCCGTCACGGCGATCCCGTGCTCGGTCAGTGCCCGGATGGTGGAGCGGCCGATGTAGCCGGAGCCCCCTGTGATGAAGATCTGCATCGCTCTCACGGTCCCTGTGGGTGGAGGAGCGACGGGGAATTCCGCCGCTCCTCCACCCTCGCCGCGTGCCGCGGCCGGCGTCCAAGACCTCTTCTGTCAGCGCTGATGCCCCCAGGACATCAGTGCTGGGCAGCGGCGATGTCGGCGAACTCCGGGAGCAGCGGGGAGCGCCGGTCGGCGCTCCAGGCAAGGCAGACCTCGTTGGGTCCGATGTCGTCGATGGGCACATGTGCGACATCGGTATGGGTGTAGTAGGCCGCGGTGGACAGCGGAAGCACGAGGACGCCCCCGGAGGTCGCGACGTGTTCCAGCTTCTCCTCGACGGTGGCGAAGGAGGGCCGTGGCCCCGCCTCCTCGCCGCCCGTCCGCTCGGGGAGGTCACGCCACTCGGGGACGGCGTCGGGGTCCTGCAGCAGCCGTTCGGCCGCCAGATCCGCGATGACGATGGACTCCTTGCCCGCCAGCCGGTGGCCCGCCGGCAGTACGGCGACGCGGGGCTCCCGGAAGAGCGGGTGCAGCTTCAGTCCGCGATGGTCGACGGGCAGGCGTACGAAGCTCACGTCGAGCAGGCCCTCGTGCACCCCTTGGACCTGGTCGGCCCAGGAAGTGCGCACCACCTGCACACTCAGCTCGGGGTGCCTGGCGGAGAAGGCACGCACCGCGCCGGTCACGGTGATCCCGGGCATGAAGCCGACCGTGAACGCCGAAGATCCGTGCGCCGCCTGCTGCACCCGGCGGTGCAGAGCCTGCGAGGCGGCCAGCAGGGGGCGCGCGTCCTCCAGCAGTTGACGGCCGGCGGCCGTCAACTCGGTGGTCTGCTTGTTCCTGTCGAACAGCTGCGCGCGCAGCTCCTGCTCCAGCGCGCGGATCTGCCGGGACAGCACCGGCTGCGTGATGTGCAGCCGCTCGGCCGCCCGGCCGAAGTGCAGCTCCTCGGCCACGACCACGAAGTAGCGCAACTTGCGCAGATCGACATCCACGACATCTCCCGCTGTGTAGACATCTCCCACCGTGTAGACGCCGTCTCCCAGCCTAGTTCCTCGGGACGGTGTCGCCGGGGAGCCAGGGAGGTCAGGCGCTGGTGTCCAGAGGGCTACACCTGGGCCGGGCGCGGGCCGGCGCTCGCGTAGTACGTGTTCCGTGCCTCCTGGACTCGGTCCCGTGCGGGGCCGTGCACCGCGCCGTCAAGATTCAGGGGCGGACACAGGCTGGAGATGAGCGCGGTCTCCAACGGGACGGGATCGGGGTGCTCGGCCCAGGTGAGCGTGAGATGGCGGTACATCCACTCGGTGAGGCGCCGCTCGTCGTCGGGGACCAGGATGACGCGGTCGGTCCAGGTCGTCCGGTAGCCCTCGGTCGGCATGAGCAGTCCGGCCAGCGTGCGGCGCAGGGTGGATCCACCGGAGAGCCTCAGATGGTTTCCGGCGATCCGGGTGCGAAGCCGGGTGGCTTTGCCGAGATACAGCAACCGCCGCCCGCGGTCACCCGAGTTGGCCGGTCCCGAGAACGCGGCAAGGACGCTCGGAGGCGCCCACCAGGCGTACAGGCCCGCGGTCCTGGGCAGCGCGGCGGTCGCGTCGTCGAGTGCTCGCGGCGTGGCAAGCAGGGCGGCCGTGACCTGACGAAGGGCTGCGTCACGAAGCGCGTCACCGGGCGTAGCACTAAGCACGTCGTCAAGCGCGTCATCAAGCATGGGCCGCACCCTAGGCGAAGTACGGCAAGTGCGTTGTTGTTCCCCGGCGTTGAGCAGCCTGAACAGCCACATCGACGCCAATCGTCTGCCTCGGCCGCCCCGTCGGGCAACCAGCGCAGGGCGAACCAGAGTTCCATGCGTACGCCCGCGTCCTGCAGGTCGACGTCGAGGAGTTCGCCGACCCGTGCCAGGCGGTGGCGCACGGTGTTGCGGTGGACCTGGAGGGTCGCGGCCGTGCGGTCCCAACTGCCTTGCTGGGTAGGTCAAGTTCGCAGGGTGTCGAGGAGGACCGAGGTGCCCGGCGCGCCGGCCCGGTTGAGTGGGCGAAGCAGGTGCGGGCCAGATCCCGGGCGTCGGCGGCGGGGACGAGCCCGTGCACGGCGAGCGGGTCCTCGGTGTGGACGACGGAGGGTACTTCGGCGGCCTCGGCGATCGCCGCGTACGCGGCCTGCCCGACGGCCACGAACGGGGTGGCCGGCGGCAGTCTGAGGAGCGGCAGCCCATGGCGGTCGCAGGCGGCGATCAGCTCGGGCGGAACCTCCTCGTGCACGGGGGCGACACCGAATCCGAGCGCGCTCACTCCGGCGGCGACGACCTGTCGTACGTACGTGTCGATGCCCTCCGCGTCGAGAGGGAGCCACACGTCCGCGGTGAGGAGGAGTTCGCCGCCCACCAGATACGGCGTCGGGTCCTCGATCTCCGTCGTGCCGACCGTACTGACCCGGACCCGGTGCTCCCCGGCGGGGCCCGCGATCCGGCGCAGACCCAGGGCGGGGTCGGCGAGCAAAGTGCTCAGGGGCACGGACGGCTGCTCGGACTCGGTCATGAGGAGACATCCTGCCGGTCCGACGGCCTCCCGCAGGAGTGCCGGAATCATCCAATGAGCGCCTCCATTTTGGATAGAACCGCCACTTCGGCGCCGGGGCGTACGCCGATAGCGTCGTGTCACTCCCAGAGCACCCCCACTCCCAGGTCACCGGCCCACGCCGGAAGGAGAGACCCACATGACCGAGCTGTCCCTGCGTCCCGACGGCACCGCCGACCGCACCGCCGGTGCCACCACCGGCCCGATCGCGTCCGCCGAGGAACTGCGTCTGCGCCGCGAACTCGCCGCGGTCTACCGGCTCGTGGCGCACTTCAGGATGACCGACCTGATCTTCACGCACATCTCCGTCCGGCTCCCGGGCCCGGAGCAGCACTTTCTGATCAACCCGTACGGCCTCCTCTTCGAGGAGATCACCGCGTCGAACCTCGTCAAGATCGACCTGACCGGCCACCCCGTCGAGGAATCCCAGCACCCGGTCAACCCCGCCGGCTTCGTCATCCACAGCGCCATCCACGCCGCCCGGTCCGACGCCCACTGCGTGCTGCACACCCACACCAAGGCCGGGTGTGCCGTCGCGGCCCAGGAACACGGGCTGCTCCCGCTCAACCAGATCTCCATGGAGTTCTACGACAGGCTCGGCTATCACGACTACGAGGGCGTCGCCCTCAACCTCGCCGAACAGCAGCGTCTCGTCGCCGACCTCGGCGGTCACCCCGCGATGATCCTGCGCAACCACGGGCTGCTCACCGTCGGCGAGACCCCCGCCCAGGCGTTCCTGCGCATGTACTACCTGGACAAGGCGTGCGAGATCCAGACCGCGGCCACCGCCGCGGGCACCGGGCTCGTCATCCCCAGCTCCGACATCTGTGAACTGACGGCACGTCAACTCACGGGCGAGGACGACAGTTCGGATCTCCAGGACGACATGGGATACGAACTCGCCTGGACGGCACTGCTCCGGCTGGTCGAGCGCGTCGCCCCCGAGTACAAGGACTGACCCGAAGGCGAACCGTTCCGCTGCCCAACTCGTCTCCATGTTCGATAAGGCACCGAGACGTGAGATGTCTCGAGGTGCCGACGAGGCGCATGTGCGTCCAGTGAAAGGACTGCCGGAACGGTGTTAGTGAGCCACAGGAAAAGGACCGTCGGCTGGATCGCCGGAGGCACGCTTGCGGTGATGGTCGCGGGTGTCACGGGGTGCTCCAGCGATTCGGACCCCGCCGCGGACAAGGAGCCGACCGCGAGCAGCTCGTCCGCGGCCGACGCGGAGAACGCGAACAAGGGGAAGCAGAAGGACGGTTCGTCGACGCAGCCCTCGGCCGGCGGCCGGTCCACAGCCGAAGAGGCGGTTGCCGCGTGGGTCACCGCGGTCATCAAGGGCGAGCCGAAGCAGGCGTGCCTGCTGATGGGGGAGCCGGCCACCGATTCGTCGCCCGCCCGGGCCGGCACCGCCGAGAGGTGCAACGGCGACGATCCCGAGGTCCGGCAGATGCAGGACAACCTCGGAGAGATGCGTACGTCGTTCATGCCCAAGCCGCCCACGGACAACCCGAAGGTGGAAGTCGCCTCCGTCCAGCCCACCGGTGACAAGGCGGTGGTCCCCGCGGAGAAGGTCACGGTCGAAGGGAAGACCCTCGACAAGATCATCCTGTCTCACTCCACCGGGGTGGAGGAAGGGCAGCTGGACGTCAACATGGAGTCCACCAAGATCGACGACGCCTGGTACGTGACCAATCTCGATTTCAACATCGGCTAGTGCTGACGGCCCGACCGGCCTCCCTGGCCGTGCCGCCGCACGGCCAGGGAGGCCGGTCGGGCCGTCAGGCCGAAGGCGTGCCGGACAGGACTTCCGCCCGACCGGTGTCGAGCGAGTAATTGGCGCTGACCACGGCGAACTCACCCTTCTTCACGAGCGGGGCGAGGTCCCTGTCGGAGCGCAGAGCGGCGACGGCCAGCCCTGTCGGCCCCGACGGCCGCACCCTCGCCGTCGGTGGTGACGCCGGCACGCTCCAACTCTGGGGCACCGCCACGCGGCAACCTCTCGGCGGCCCCCTGACCACCCCGGGCGACGCCATCGACTCCCTCGCCTTCAGCACCGACAGCGCCACCCTCCACGCGGCCGGTGCCCAGGTCCCGCTCCAGAGCTACACCGTCGACCCCGCCCGGGCCATCACCCGGATCTGCGCCCGCACCGGCGACGCCGACCTGACGAGGGCCCAGTGGCAGACGTACGTACCCGATGCGTCGTATCGAAGGGTGTGCGGCGGTTGATCAGCTGAGGCCGACCGTGGCCGCGACGGGCGCGGGGGCGGCCGGGGCGTCGCTTCGGCCGATGCGCCGGGCAAGGGGTACGAGGGCGATCGCGACGGCGCCGACCAGTCCGGCCAGCGCGAAGGTGGTGAAGCCCCAGCTCTGGTTGCCGTTGGTGGCGAGTACGCCGATCAGCCAGGGACCGACGACGGCGCCGGTGCGGCCGATACCGGTGACCCAGCCGAGGCCTGCCGCGCGTTCGCTGTCGCGGTAGACGGTGTTGGTGGCGGCGTAGACCATGACCTGTGCGCTGAACAGGAACACACCGGTCACGGCGACCACGGCGTACGTGACGCCGAGCGGCAGTTGGGACTTGAGCAGCAGGGCTCCGGCGGCCGTCAGCACGAACCAGATCGCCGACACCCGTACCGCGCCGAACCTGTCGGCGGCGCGTCCGGCGATCAGCAGGCCGACGATGCCGCCCGCGTTGATCACCATCAGGAAGCTGATGGACGAGTTCAGCCCGTAGCCGGAGGCCCGCATCATCTGCGGCAGCCAGGTGCTCACGCCGTACACGAGAAGCAGTCCGCTGAAGGAGGCCAGCCACAGCAGCGGGGTCGCCCAGCGGGACTCCGGGCGGAACAGCGCCCGGATGGCGGCGAGGCGACCCGCCGCACCGGCGGCCGGAGCGGCGACCTCGGTGGGCCGGGGGAGCCCGTACCGGTCGGCGACGGCGTCGGCCTTGGCGCGCTCGCCGTGCGCCAGCAGCACGCCCGGCGACTCCGGCAGCAGCTTCAGCAGCAGCGGTACGGCGACCAGGGCCGGGAGCACGCCCGCCCAGAACACCCAGCGCCAGCCCGCGGCCGGGGCCAGAGTCAGCCCGAGCCCGGTCGCCGCCATGCCCCCGAAGTGGTACGAGGTCATCAGCAGCCCGGTGGTCAGCGCGGCCCGGCGCGGCGGCGCGAACTCCATGACCATGGCCAGGCACAGCGGCATGAGCCCGCCGAGGCCGAGGCCGGCGACGAAACGGCCGGCCCCGAAGAGGCCGACGCCCGGAGCCACGGCGCAGATCGCGGAGCCGAGGGAGAACAGCGTCACACTGGTGACGAGCATGAGCCGTCGGCCGAGCCAGTCGGTGAGGTTCCCGGCGGTGAGGGCGCCGATGAGCATGCCGAACGTGGTCCAGCTGCCGATGGTGCCGGCCGTGGCCGGAGTCAGCCCGAGTCCGCTGTCGTCGAGCATGTGGGGCATGACGGCGCCGTAGATGTTGACGTCCATGCCGTCGAAGAACACGGCCAGCCAGCACAGGGCCAGGACGGGGAAGACCGTGCGGAACGTGTGTGGGGAACGGGATGCGGCAGACGAGTGGGAGGAGTTCATCTTCGTCCTTGGAGATGTGATGGAACCTTTGGAACACGAACGGGGTGTTCGTCAGGTGAAATATGATTCACTGATGTTGGCTGTGAGTCTCGGGTCGGGGTGGGCGAGTGTCAATGGTGCGGCGCGAGGTGTTCCCGTGTGCGGGGCGGCCGTCGAGCGGTGGCCCGGTTGAGGAGTGATCATGAGCAATGACGAGTTTCCCCAAGCCACGACCGCGGTCGGTACGGTCCGTGGCCGCCGCGAGGGCGGCTTGGCGGTCTTCCGTGGCATCCCGTACGCCCAACCCCCGGTGGGCGAGGCACGCTTCGCGGCGCCGCGGCCGGTGGACCGCCGGGACGGGGTCCGGGACGCGTTCGCGTTCGGCCCGCCGCCCCCGCAGGAGCCGTTCGGCCCCGAGCCCGCTCCGGCCGACGGCCCTCCGCCCGGTGACGACTGGCTGACCGTCAACGTCTGGACGCCGGACGCCGATCCGGCGGCCCGCCGCCCGGTGATGGTGTGGATCTACGGCGGTGCCTACAAGTTCGGCTCCGCCGACGATCCCGCCTACGACGGCAACCGCCTGGCCCGCGACGGCGGACTGGTCGTGGTCACCCTCAACTACCGCGTCGGCATCGAGGGGTTCCTCCAGATCGAGGGGGCGCCCGCCAATCGTGGTCTGCTCGACCAGGTCGCCGCCCTTGAATGGGTGCGCGACAACATCACCGCCTTCGGTGGCGAACCCGACCAGGTCACTGTCTTCGGTGAGTCGGCGGGCGCCGGGTCGATCGCCGCGCTGATGTCCATGCCCCGGGCGCGGGGCCTGTTCCGGCGGGCCATCGCACAGAGCGTGCCGGGCACGTTCTTCTCGAACGAGCTGGCCGCCGACATCGCCGAGGTCGTCGCGGGTGAGCTGGGACTGCGCCCGACGGTCGCCGACCTGTCCGCCGTGGGCCCGCGCAAGCTGCCCGAGGCAGGCGCTGCGCTGACCGCCAGGATGCGCGAGTACGTAGACCGTTGGGGCCCGGTCGCGCTCACCCCGACCCCGTTCTCACCCGTCGTCGACGGTGACGTCCTGCCCACCACGCCGTGGGAGGCGCTGGCGAACGGCACCGCGCGGAACGTCGAACTGATCGCCGGGCACAACCGTGACGAGTACCGGCTCTTCCTCCTGCTCGGCGGACTGCTCGGCCGGGTCGACGAGGGCCTCGCGTCGATGGCCCTCGGTTTCTTCGGACCGACACCGGACGCCGAGCGGTCCTACCGCGCCGCGTTCCCCGACGCCTCCGCGGAGTACCTCTTCGAACTCGTCCAGTCCGACTGGCTGTTCCGCATGCCCTCGCTGCACTTGGCCGAGGCTCAGACCGCCGGCGGAGGCCAGGCCCATCTTTACGAACTCACCTGGCCCGCCCCGGCCGACGGCGGTGCCCTCGGCGCCTGTCACGGCTTGGACGTGCCCCTGGCCTTCGGCGTCCCCGGCGGACTCGGCGGCCTGCTGATCGGCCCCGAACTCTCCCCCGAGACCGAGGCGCTGTCCGCCCATGTCCGCGCCGCCTGGACCGCGTTCGCCAGGACGGGCGACCCGGGCTGGTCCCCGTACGACACCGAGCGGCGCCTCGTCCACCTGCTCGACACCGAACCGACCACGGCCACCTACCCCGAGGAGGCCTCCCGCCGACTGTGGGAGCAGCACACGTTCTCCGCGCTGCCGCTGGTGACGCCGTAACGGGGTAGCGCGTAGTCGCGCGGTACTCCGCGTCGTTCGACGGGCGGGCCGTCGCGGTCGCGGGCCTGAAGTGCGGGCGTGCAGCTGTCAGGCGACCGGGCCCCTGTCGATGAACAGCGCCCGGTGAAGCATCGCGCGGACGCGGTCGTTCAACTGCTCGCGGTGGACGACGTCGTTGTCCGCCATCGCTCCGGCCGCCATGGGGAAGGCCAGCATCAGGTCCTCGACGTCGACGTCGTCGAGGCCTCGGCCGAAGCCACGCTGCGGGCCGTTCGGGACGCCGGGGGAGAAGGCGTCGCCATGGTCGTCGACATCTCGGACGAGGAGCAGGTCAAGAGCCAGATCGACCGGGCGATGAAGGAGTACGGGCGGATCGACGGACTCTTCAACGTGGCCGCCAACATCCACCCGGAGGAGGTCGCCAAGGACACGAACGTCGTCGACATCGACCTGGCGGCCTGGCAGCGCACGATCGACGTCAACCTGACGGGCTATCTGCTGACCCTCAAGCACGCCCTGCCCCACATGATCGAGGGCGGCGGCGGATCCGTGGTGAACACCCTGTCCGGCGCCGCCTACGGCGGCATGGCGGACAAGGTCGCGTACTCGGTTACGAAGGCCGGGATCGGCGCACTGACCCGGCATGTCGCGCGCAAGTACGGCAAGGACGGCATACGCGCCAACGGGGTCGCGCCGGGCCTGGTGATGACGGAGGCGACGAAGCTGAACCTCCCCGAGGAGTTCCGCGACATGATCCTCACGACGACACCTGCACCGCGGCACGGCAGGCCTCAGGACATCGGTGCCACCGTGGCGTTCCTGCTGTCCGACCTGTCGGAGTGGATCACCGGTCAGATCCTGTCCGTCGACGGCGGCACCACGATGCGCGCCTGAGCGAGCCGCCTCCTGGTTTCCGTAGCCGTCCGTTGGAGTCCCTTGTTCGTCGTCCGTCGCGCGGCCGGGGCGCCGGTCACAGGACCGGAAGGGTCAGTTCGACCAGGGTTCCTCCGCCGGGCGGGCTGTCGACGCGGACGGTTCCGCCGTGCAGGTCGGCTACGGCCGCGACGATGGACAGCCCGAGGCCGCTGCCGCCGCGGGCCCGGCTCCTGCTCCTGTCGGCGCGGTAGAAGCGGTCGAAGACGTGGGGGAGCGCCTCGGCCGGGATGCCGGGACCATCGTCGGCCACCTTCAGCACGGCGCGGCCCTCCGCCACCGACAGCTCCACCGAGCAGGTCACGTCCGCCGGTGTGTGCATACGTACGTTGGCCAGCAGGTTGGCCACGACTCCGCGCAGTTGGGCTTCGTCTCCGCGTACCGTCACCTCGGACGCCACCGTGACCGTCCAGGGGCGGGCCGGCTCGACGGCCGCCGCGTCGCGGCAGGACTCGGTGACCACCCGGCCGAGGTCCACGGGTTCCAGTTCGTTCGGGTCGTCCTCGTCGAAGCGGGCCAGCATGAGCAGCGATTCGACGAGGCGTGTCATCCGGTGCACCTCGGCCAGCATGCGCTCCACCGCCTCGTCGACCGCCCGGTTGTCGGGCAGGGCGCCTTGTTGGTAGAGCTCGCCGTAGCCGCGTATGGACTGCAGAGGGGTGCGCAGTTCGTGCGAGGCGTCCGCGACGAACAGGCGCAGCCGCTCCTCCGAGGCGTCTCGGGCGGCGAGGGCGGTGTGGATCTGGTCCAGCATCCGGTTGAGGGCGCCGGCGAGCCGGCCCACCTCGGTCTTCGGTCCGATGCGGGCGTCGACCAGACGCGGGGCGAAATCGCCCGCGGCGACACGGTCCGCGGTGCGTGCGGCATCCTCCAGCGGGCGCAGCGAGCGCCGTACGACCAGGACACCCAGCACGGCCAGGACGACATCGGCGAGCAACTGGACGGCGACGACCACCAGGACGGCCCGGCGGACCGCGGCCTCGGTCGCGGCGGTGTCGACTGCGGCCACGACAGTCCGCCCGTCCGCGAGCCGCGCGACGGCGAGCCGGTACTCCGTGGTGCTGGTCGACCCGGCCGCCGGTACGGTCACGGGCGTGTCGGCGGGAGGCGGCGGGTCCGGGAAGCGCGGGCCCGGGCCGCGGGGGCGTTCGTCGTCGCTGAGGAGGGCGATGTACAGATCACCGCCGAACCTGAGCCACCCGTAACCGGTGGAGTCCTTGCCCGCGATCTCGACACCCGCGGAATCGGCGGTGGCCATGCCCGCGGTCGTCGTGGTCAGCCGGTGGTCGAGTTCCTCGTACAGCGAGGACCGCAGCGCGGAGAACGTCACGATGCTCGTGACCGTCAGCACGCCGTTGAAGAGGACGATGAGAAGGATGCTGATCCGAGTGCGCAGCGGCCGGTTCCGCCACCAACGGGCCCTCAGCACTCCGCGGCCCTGAGGCTGTAGCCGACACCGCGGTGCGTGTGGATCAGCCGCTCCCCGTGGCTGTCGACCTTGCGGCGGAGATAACTGATGTAGGTGGCCACCACGGTGTCGTCGCCGTTGAAGTCGTACGACCACACGTGCTCCAGGAGCCGGGCACGGGTGATCACCTTGCCCTGGTGCAGCATCAGATACCGCAGGAGCCGGAACTCCGTGGGGGAGAGGTCGATGACGGCACCGGCCCGGCGCACCTCGTGGGTCAGGGTGTTGAGGCTCAGGTCCGCGACCTGGACCGAGGGGTCGTCGGGGCGGTGCGCCCGGGTGCGGCGCAGGACGGCGCCGACGCGGGCTGCGACCTCGTCGAGGCCGAAGGGCTTGGTGATGTAGTCGTCACCGCCTGCGGTGAGCCCTCGTACGAGGTCCTTGCGCGTGTCGCGGGCGGTGAGGAAGACCACGGCGACCGGCAGACCGTCCGCGCGCAGGCGGCTCAGGACCTCGAAGCCGTCGCTGTCCGGCAGCATGATGTCGAGCAGGACCAGGTCGGGCAGGAACTCCCGTGCCAGGGCCAGTGCTTCGCGGCCGGTGGCGGCGGTGCGCACCTCGTACCCGACGAACCGCAGGAACCGGGCGACGGTGTCCACGATCGCCGGTTCGTCGTCGACCACCAGCAGGCGTCCCCGCACCCGCGGTTCCTGGTCGTTCATCGGTGAGGCCTTTCCCTGCGTGCCGTACGTGATCAAGGGTGCCCGACGATTCGGGTGCGTTCCATGGGAGTTCCGTGTGAGAAGAGGCGCGTACGGGGCGGAACCGCTTTCACGGGCCGGGACGGCTCATAGCGTCGCGGTTGATCGGGCCCCGCGGCTTCTCACCGTGCGACGGGCCCTCCTGTCTGCGCTTTCACTTCCTGGGAGTTCTCTTGTCCACGTTCCTGTACCGCCTGGGGAGGTTCTCCTACCGGCGCAAATGGACGGTGATCATCGGCTGGCTCGTCGTGCTGTGCGCCCTGGGTGCGGCGGCCGTCACCCTGATGAAGCCGTTCACCTCCTCCACGAGCATTCCGGGCACCGAGGCCCAGCGGGCGTCCGACGTCCTCGGCAAGGAGTTCCCGTCGGGCAGTGACGGCATCACCGGGCAGATCGTCTTCCGCGCGGCGCAGGGCACTACGGTGACGGCGGGTCCGGAGGGCGAGGCGATCCGCACGGCCACCGCCCGGATCGCGAAGACGCCCGGCGTGGAGTCCGTGACCACTCCCTCGGCCAAGGCGGGGAACGTCTCCCGTGACGGCCGTACCGGCATAGCCGAAGTCACCTTCACCACCGAGAAGTCCGACGAGATCAGCGCGGTCTCGGTCAAGGTGATCGAGGCGGCGGCGGATCAGGCGCGGACCGATGGGCTGACAGTGGCCCTGGGTGGCCGGGCGTTCGATCCCGTGGAGTCGGCCGCTGGTGGCGCCGGAGAAGCGGTCGGCGTCCTCATCACGCTGATCGTCCTGATCCTGGTGTTCCGCTCGCTGCGCGCCGCCGTCGTCCCGCTCGCCATGGCCATGGTGGGTGTGGCGCTGGGCGTCCTGGCCCTGCTGACGCTCACCAGCGTCGTCGACATGGACAGCACCGCGCTGATGCTCGCCCTGATGCTGGGCCTGGCCGTCGGTGTGGACTACGCGCTGTTCATCGTCTCCAGGCACCAGACGCAGGTCAGGGACGGCATGGACCCGGAGGAGTCCGCGGGCCTCGCCGTGGGTACCGCGGGCTCGGCCGTGCTGTTCGCCGGAGCGACGGTGGTCATCGCGCTCGCCGCCCTGACCGTCGTACGGATCCCGTTCCTCGCCATCATGGGACTCGGCGCCGCCCTCACCGTTGTCGTCGCGGTGGTGCTGGCGCTCACCCTGCTGCCCGCCGTGCTGGGGCTCCTCGGCCCGCGTATCGCCTTCAGCCGGATCCCGGCGCTGCGCAGGTCCGCGCATCGCGCTCTGGACAAGCAGCGGTCCGGCGCGGTCGGCGTGGGCATCCGCTGGGCGCGGCTGATGGACCGGCGCCGCTGGGCCGTCCTGCTGCTGGGTGTGGTCGGCCTTGGAGTGCTGGCGGTGCCGGCCGCCGATCTGCGGCTCGGACTGTCCTTGCCCAGCACGAACGCGGAGGCCGTACGTGCCCAGAAGATGACCGACGAGGCCTTCGGCCCCGGCTACGGCGGCACGTTGGTCATCCTGGTCGAGGGTGACGGACGTAAGGCGACCGAGTCGGCGGCCAAGGAGATCGCTCGGACGGCGGCGGAGCTGCCCGACGTCGCCTCGGTGGCTCCCGCCAGGCTCAGCGGCACGGGCAACGCGGCCATGGTCGGCGTCGTACCGCAGAGCGGTCCCGAATCCGAGCGCACCGAGCAACTGCTGCACGACATCCGCGGCGCACGCGACGAACTGGAGAAGTCCACGGCCACGGAGATCAACGTCACCGGGTCCACCGCCGTGAACCTCGACGTCGCCGCGAAGCTCACCGACGCGCTGCCCGTCTACTGCCTGGTTGTCATGGGTCTCGCGGTCCTCCTGCTGACCCTGGTGTTCCGCTCGATCGCCGTGCCGCTGAAGGCCGCGGTGGGCTTCCTGCTGTCGCTCGGCGGCTCGCTGGGCGTCCTGGTCGCCGTCCTCCAATGGGGTTGGTTCTCCTCGGTACTTGGCACCCAGGCGAGCCCGACGGTGATCAGCTTCCTGCCCATCCTCCTGATCGGCATCCTGTTCGGACTGGCCATGGACTACGAGGTCTTCCTCGTCTCCCGGATGCGCGAGGAGTACGCGCGCGGCAAGAGCCCGGTGGCGGCCATGGTGGACGGCTTCGGCCACGGCTCGAAGGTGGTCACCGCGGCGGCGGTCATCATGGTGAGTGTCTTCGGGTCCTTCGTCTTCGCGGACATGCAGATCACGAAGGGCATGGGTCTGGCCCTGGCGGTCGGCGTCCTGCTCGACGCGTTCGTCGTCCGGATGTGTCTGGTGCCGGCCGCGATGTCCGTGCTGCAACACGCGGCCTGGTGGCTGCCGGGTTTCCTGCACCGAGTGCTGCCGCACGTCGATGTCGAGGGCGAGAAGCTGACCCGTCAGCAGGCGTGTCCGGCGGAAGCCGACCGAGACCTTCTCGCCTCGCGGTCGTAGGGCATGGGTAGGGGCCGTACCTGCCGATCCGCGGGTACGGCCCCTACCTCAGGCGAACTAACGGCCCGGCCTTGGAGGTGCCCGTGCGGGATCTCCCGGCTCGATTTTTGCGACAACCTGTCGTAATGTTTACGACAGGTTGTCGCGTAAGGAGCGTCGCCGTAGTGCTGGTGGAAAGGGCTCTTCTCATGAACGCCAACGATCGCGCCGACATCATCCAACTGCTCGGTCTCTATGCCGACATCGCGGACAAGAAGGAGTTCACAGAGCTGCCCCGTCTGGTCTTCACCGACCCGCTCACGCTCGACTTCGAGTCGGTCACCGGCATGGCCCCGATGGAAACGCCGCTTGACGCGTACACCGAGATCCTCCGGGGCGCCTTCGCACCCTTCGCGGCGACCCACCATGCGATCACGGGCCACGTCGTCGACATCGACGGCGACCGCGCGACGATCCACGCGCACGTCCGTGCCGAGCACTGGCTCCCGGACGAGCTGGTCGACGGCGGGTCCAACCGCTGGCTGGTGGTCGGCTTCTACGACAACGAGGCGGTGCGCACGGCGGACGGCTGGCGTCTCGACCGCGTGAAGCTCACCGCGACGTACCAGGAGAACGCGCACCTGGCGAGCGCCACCCTGCCCTCCGAGTAGGCACACCGGCGGTGGGGCCGAGGTCGCCCCCGGGCGACAGGGAAGCCGCAGGGGAAGGAGAATGACCGGATGCCGCGTATCCGGGGAGCCAGCATCGAGGAACACCATGAGATGGTGTGGGCCGATCTCGCCGAGGCGACACGGCAGTTGCTGCTCGAACGCGACTACGACTCGATCAACATGGGCCACATCGCGGCCCGGGCCGGCCTCGCGCGCAACACGCTGTACAACTACGCCCGCGACAAGAGAGCCCTGGTTCTGGCGCTGACCGAGCGGGCGAGCCGACCCCTGGTCGAGCGGGTGGCCGCGATCGCCGCGCGGTCCGCGGACCCGGCCGCGGAGCGGATGCGGGAGATCATCGAGGCGATCATGGAGGCGCCCATGGACCAGGCCATGGGGCCGATGTTCCGGCCGGGCTCCGGCCCGCTGGTCGCCGAACTGCCGAAGGGCCAGGACAACCCGTTCCACGCGATCGTGGTCGAGGTGGAGAGCGTCGTCCGCGACGGCATCGCGCGCGGGGAGTTCCGCGACATCGGCGACGTACACCTCACGGTGGAGCTGCTGTCCGGCGCCATGCGCGCGGGAGCCGAGCGCATCGGCCGGGACCCGTCCGCGTTCGCGGCCACGGTCCGTGCGGCGCGCGAGATCGTCCTCGCGTCCCTGGCCCGCCACCCGGATCAGGACGGGTCGGCACGAAGTTCGTAGAGCGGACGGAGAGCTCGGAGACGGTCACTCCTTCGTCGCGCCCGCGAGCATGCCGGAGTCCAGTGCGCGCTGGGAGAAGAGAAAGGCGACGAGCGGGCTGAAAGGCCCCGACAGGGGCACTCGGCTCTCTGCGGCACCGATGGGTGCCCGTCCTCGAAGGAAAGAGAAGATCGTGTACATAGGTCTGGGTACCATCGTCGTGATCATTGTCATCATCGCTGTCGTCATGATTCTGCGCCGCCGCTGACGCGCGCCCCTCGCGCCGCACGAACGGCCATGACCACAGCCACTCCGGACGACTGTCGCCGCCGGACCGGCTTCCGCGGTCCGTCGTGCGGCCCGGCAGCCGTCTGACGTGCCCGTTCGGGCCGCCGGACTCCGGCGAGGGGTAACGGCGGTGGATGGGTACGAGTTCGGGCTGCTGGGGCCGCTGAGTGGGCGCCACGACGGGCGTGAGGTGGATCTCGGCAGCCCGCTGCAGACATACAGTCGGGCGGCGGAGGCCCTGGCGGTCTGCGCCGCGGTCCGCCAGGCCGTGGTGGCCGAGCTGGGTATGGATCCGTCACCGCGCCGAGTTCGGACCGGGCCGAAGTGAACCCCTTCGCGGCGTGGCACGTGTACGAGGTGAGTGATCGCCTGCGGTGGGAAGCGGCGTAGCGCTGAGGGTGTCCGTTCGTTGGGCCGGCCCCGCGTTCACGCGCCGTGGGATCGAGCGTCGATCCGTGTCCCGCACGGTGATCCGGGAACGAACCTCACAACCTCCTCGAACAGGTGACAGACATGCTCAAAATCGGCCTGGGCTCTCCCCAGTACGGCTCGTTCACCGACCCCGGCACGATCTCCGGGTTCGCCTCCGCCGTCGAAGAGATCGGCTTCGACAGCCTGTGGGTGGGCGACCGGGCCCTAGTGCCGACGGAGCCCCGTGACCAGTACCCCGGCGGCGGCCCCGTACCGGAGGAGTACCGCAACTTCCTGGACCCCGTCGTCACCCTGTCCTTCCTGGCGCACGCCACCCGACGGCTGCGCCTCGGGACCAGCACGCTCAACGCGCCCTTCTACTCCCCGCTCCTGCTGGCCCGTTCGCTGACGTCCGTCGACGTCCTCAGCGAGGGGCGGCTAGACATCGGGTTCGGGCTCGGCTGGTCGTCCGACGAGTACGAGGCCATCGGTGTGCCGTGGCGGGGACGCGGGGCACGGATGGAGGAGATCCTGGACGTCCTGGATCACGTCTGGTCGGGTTCGTCGGACGAGTACAAGGGGGCTCTGTGGACGATCCCGAGTGCGCACATCGAGACGCTCCCCGTACAGCGTCCCCGTCCGCCGGTGCTCCTGGGCGGCTTCACTCCGGCCACTCTGGAACGTATCGGTCGTCGCGCGGACGGCTGGGCGGGAGTCGGGCTGCCGGTGCCCCAACTGGCGTACGTCATCAGCGAGATCCGGCAGATCGCCGAGGCCAACGGACGTGACCCCGACGCCCTGCGCACCGTCGTGCGGGTGAACCCCGTGGTGACGGCCGAGGCCGCGCCGAGCGAGGCCGTTCCGCACCGGGGGACGGTCCAGCAGGTGTCGGACTACCTGCTCGCCGCCCATGCGGCAGGGGTCGACGAGGTCCTCATCGACCTGCAGCAGACCGCGCACAGCGCCGAGGAGCTGACGGACCTGGCACACCGATTCCACGAGCAGTTGAGCAAGGGCTAGGGAGGCCTGTTGTCACTGTCGGACGGCCCTCCGCGGTCTCGCCGCGGTAGGCCGGTGCAAGGTGGCGCAAGGGTATGGAAACTGACGACTCGTCAGGTTACGCTCCGCGCATGATTTCCACGGTGGTCTGGGGAACCGGAAATGTCGGCCGTGCGGCGATCCGTGCGGTCGACGCGCATCCGGCGCTCGATCTCACGGCGGTACTGGTTCACAGTCCCGGGAAGGTCGGCCGTGACGCGGGTGAACTCGCGGGCCTGGACCGGGTTCTGGGTGTCGCGGCGACGGACGATGTCGCCGCGGTGCTGGCAGCGGGGCCGGGGGCGGTGGTGTATGCGGCGTCGGGCGACATCCGGCCCGACGACGCACTGACCGACATCGGCGCGGCGATCCGGGCGGGTGCGGTGGTCGTCACTCCTTCGTTGTATCCCCTCTATGACCAGCGCAACGCCCCGCCCGAGTTCCGCGACCCCGTGCTCGCGGCGATCGCGGACGGTGGCGGGTCGCTGTTCGTGTCCGGCGTCGACCCCGGCTGGGGCAACGACGTACTGCCCCTGCTCATGAGCGGACTCGGCACCGTCGTGGACGCCGTCCGCTGCCAGGAGATCTTCGACTACTCCACGTACGAGCAGGAGGAGTCGGTCAGGCATCTGATCGGCATGGGTCACCCCATGGACTACCAGCCGCTGATGCTCGCGCCCTCGATCCCGACCATGGTGTGGGGAGGCCAGATACGGCTGATGGCCAGGGCCCTCGACGTCGAACTCGACGAGATCCGCGAGACCTTGGAGCGACGCGCGCTCGACACCACGGTGACCACCCGGACCATGGGTGACTTCGAGGCCGGCACACAGGGCGCCGTGCGCTTCGAGGTGCAGGGCATCGTGAAGGGCGAACCCCGCCTGGTCATCGAGCACATCACCCGCATCCACCCGAGCTGCGCCCCGGACTGGCCGTCACCGCCCAACGGCGACGGAGCACACCGCGTGATCATCGAGGGCCGCCCGCGCATCGAGATCACCGTCGAGGCCACCGACGAGGGCGACAACCGCTCCGCCGGCGGGAACGCCACCGCCGTCGGCCGTCTCGTCGGAGCCATCGACTGGCTCGTCGACGCGGAACCCGGACTCTACGACGCCCTCGACGTCCCGCTGCGCCCGGCGGTCGGCAGACTCGGCGCGCCTGCATCACTCGGAGCACCTTCGCCGCTCGTAGCGCCCTCCCCGCTCGGGGCACCCTGACCGTTCGGAGCACTCGGAACCAAGTGACCCAAGTGACATCGACGCCGACACTCCCTGTCGGCACCCCAAGGACGCGCCTGCGGCCCCGGCCGAGGCCGGGAACGTGGACGAAGGAGTCCCGGATGAACGTCGACATCCCCGAGGGCAAGAACCCGATCGAGTACGTGTGGGGCGACATGGTCCCCGGCATCGGGCCCGCCGCCGCGAACTTCTCGCTGGCCGTCTACGCCCATACGACCCTGGGACTGCGGGAGTTCGAGGCCGCGCGGCTTCGGATCGCACAGATCAACGGCTGCCTCTTCTGCCTCGACTGGCGGACCGAGCGGGACGGCCACAAGGTCGAGGACGACTTCCCCGACGCCGTCGAGCACTGGCGGACGACCGACGCCTTCGACGACCGCACCCGCCTGGCCGCCGAATACGCCGACCGCTACGCCCTGGACCACCATGGCCTGGACGAGGAGTTCTGGGACCGGATGACCGCGCACTACAGCCAGACCGAGATCGTCGAACTGACCATGAGCCTGGGCTCCTGGCTCGCCTTCGGACGACTCAACCGCGTCCTGGGACTCGACGCCATGTGCGTACTGCCGGGGCACTGAACCGGACCGGGGCCGCCCGGCAGGTCCGGACGGCCCCGATCCAGTCCCCTCTCGTCCCCCGCTGGTCGCTCGGGTCGCCGCTACAGGTCCGTCGCGATGATCTTTTCGATGTTGCGTTCGGCGAGCGCCGTGATGGTGACGAACGGATTGACGCTGGTGTTGCCCGGGATCAGTGCGCCGTCGATGACGTACAGGCCTGGATGTCCGTGCAGGCGGCCGTAGTTGTCCGTCGCCTTGTTGAGCACCGCGCCACCCAGCGGGTGGTACGTCAGGTGGTCGCCCCAGATCTTGTAGGCGCCGAAGAGGTCGGTGCGGTAGATCGTCCCCTCCTTGGCGTTGATCTTGTCGAAGATCGTCTTGGCCATGTCGATGGACGGCTGCTTCCAGGCGGTCTGCCAGTTGAGTTCGGCCTTGCCCGCCGACGCGTTCCACGAGAACTGGGCGCGGTTGGGGTTCTTGGTGATCGACAGATAGAACGAGGCGAAGGTCTCGATGCCGGTGGGCAGCGGCGCCACCTCGGCGAACGCGCCGCCCGCGGCCCAGTTGTCGATGCCGGAACACGGGATGGACGACTGCACGGCACCGGTGGGGTCCCACAGGTGGTTGGCACGGCCGCACATGACGTTGCCGTTGTCGCCCCAGCCCTTGCCCACCTCGCTGTTGAGGCCCGGGAGCGCGCCCGTGGCCTTGAGCTGGACCAGCAGCTTGCTGGTGCCGACGCTGCCGGCCGCGAAGAACACCCGGTCCGCGGTGACGGTCTTGGTGGCCGTGGTGTTGCCGCCGGTGTCGAGCTGGTCGATGACGACCGTGTAGCGGCCGCCCGTCGCCGGAGCGACCGAAGTGACCTTGTGCAGCGGTGAGATGGAGACCCGGCCGGTCGCCGTGGCCCTGGCGAGATAGGTCTTCTGCAGGGACTTCTTGCCGTAGTTGTTGCCATAGAGGATCTCACCCGCGAGCGCGGACTTCGGTACGGTCCCGGCGGCCTCCTGTTCCATGTAGTCCCAGTCGTACACGTCGGGCACGAAGACGAAGGGGAAGCCCGAACGCTGGGCGTGCTTCCGGCCGACCCGGGCGTACTGGTAGCAGTCGGCGGTGTCGAACCAGGTCGGGTCGACCGTGCCGACCCCGAGGCCGGAGTTGGCGCGCGGGTAGTAGACGGAGTACATCTCGTCCGCGTTGACCGACGGCAGGACGGCGCCGAAGTTCTCCCGCTTCGGGGTGACCGCCATCCCTCCGTTGACCAGTGAGCCGCCGCCCACGCCGCGGCCCTGGTAGACGATGATGCCGCCCATCTCCTCGGCGTCCAGGATCCCGGTGTAGCGGGGGACGTCCTTGTCGATGGGGAAGCCGAGGAAGTTGCTGAGCGGCTGCTTCGTCCTGGTGCGCAGCCAGTAGGAGCGGTAGTCGGGGCTCGTCGTGTTGGCGAAGATCTTGCCGTCCGACCCGGGGGTGTCCCAGGCCATGCCCATCTCGACCATGTGGACGTCGACACCTGCCTGGGCCAGGCGCAGAGCGGCCACGGAACCGCCGTACCCGGTGCCGATCACGAGGGCGGGCACATGCGCCCCCGGCTCGATGACGGCGGCTGCGGCCGTCGTGGCGGCGTGCGCCGGCAGTGCCTGGCCGGCGAGTGCCGCCGACCCAAGAAGAGAACCAGTTCCAGTGATGAATCTCCGACGAGATACGCCTCTAAGGCGCGTCCCACGTGGGGGATCGTCGTTCATGCGCGGCTCCTCACTCTCCATAGAGTGAAACGGGTTCTAATGCCACCCCCATAAGAAGTCACGCCATACCCTGAGGTAACTTTCAAACAATCACAAATTGGGCATCACGCGCAACACGCGACGACAGAGCATGACTGGAACACGCGTTGACACGGAGGAGGGCCAACTCCCGCTTGGCCCGGCGGAGTTCGCGCCGCACGTCCGGGTCCCCTCGGTGAACCTCCCCGGGCCCCCGGTACGTGTCCAGTGCAGTGCCCGCGGCGATCCCGTGGGCCCACCCATCGTCGACGGACATGAACGGATGGACTCAACTGATGAGATCTGGCACCGCGACGCGACTCCCGCTCGACCGTCCCGCCCGCTCGCTCACCAGACGCGGGCGCGCGCTGGGCGTGGCGCTGGCCCTCGGCGCGTTACTGGCGTCGGGCGCGACAATGACCCTCGCCGCTCCGGCAGTTGCCGCGGCGGGTGACGTCAACTGCCCGTCCACGGACTGCGTGCGGATCGCGCCGGCGGCCGGCTCCCCGGTCGCCATCGCCCCCGACAACGCCGGCGCCGTGTATCTGGCGTACTCGGGAGGCGATCTGCTCAAGCTCGACCTGGCCAGTGGAGCGCTCACCACGGTCACCACCGGTCTGGGCAACCTCCGGGGAGTGGCCGTCGCCGGCGGCAGCGCGTACATCACCAACTTCGACGGCATGCTTCAGCAGGTCGACCTTGCCACGGGCAGTCGCCGTACGCTGGCGGCCGGTCTGCCCTCGCTCTTCGGCGTGGCCCGCGTCGGCAGCACCACCTATGTCACCGACGGCAAGGGAGAGATCGTCGCCGTCCCGGACGGCGGGACACCGCGCGTGGTGGCGACGGGGCTGGGCTTCTCCTACGGCATCGCGTTCGACAAGGCGGGTGCCGCCTACACCGCGGACATGATGACCGGCCGTATTCTGCAGACGAACGTGACCACCGGTGCGACGCGTGTGCTGGCCAGTCAGGCCTACGAACCCACGTCGATCTCGGTCGGCGGTGACGGCCTGGTCTACTTCCTGGTCGCCGGCGAGGTGAAGCGGGTGAACGCCGCCACCGGGGTGCAGTCCCACGTCACCAACATCAACGGGATCAACAGCTTCAGCTTCTCACTGGCGGCGTCCGGGGACGCGTACACCACCGGAAGCGGCGGCGGCGAGGGCCTGTGGCGGATCGCCGGCCTGACATCGCGATGAGCCGGTAGGCATATCGCCCCCGGTGGTCCGGAACGCAGGAACACCGGAACACCGGGGGCGATATCGACCTCTGAACTACAACTACGCCCGGCGGCCATCAGGACGTGGGAACGCCTGCCTGTGCGGCGAGGCGGTCCGGGTTGGTGGTGAGCCAGTCGTAGCTGACGCTGTTCCAGAACGAACACTGGTGACGGTCCGCGTACACCTCGGACTTCAGGGCCTGGCTGTCGTCACCGGGCAGCAGAGACATGTACTTGCCGCTGCGGTACGACGGCCAGGCCGCCAGTCCCGCGGTCGTGGGGTTCGCGTGCTTCACGAACGCGCCCCAGTAGCCCACCATCGCCGTGGACAGCTGCCGTTGCTCCGGAGTCTGCAACTTCGAGGTCTCCATGGGCCACAGGTAGCCGAGCTCGCCGGCGTGCGGGGCTCCGGAGTCGAAGCCGGGCGGAGTCGTTGCGAGGGTGGGCGGGTGCGGGTCGTCGAACTGGTAGAAGTACGTCCTCGACTGCCGAGCCGCGAACTGTGCCGTGAGGTTCTGGTACTGGCAGCCGCCCAGCCCGTAGAAGACGCTGCTGTCGTCCCACAGCGCGCTGATGGCGTACGTGCCGGCGTACGGGCGGTCATAGGCGCTGTAGGGGTAGTGCGCGAGTACGGCGTCCGCCGAGCGTGGGCCGAACTCCAGCCTGACCGCCCGCTCGTACTGCTCCCTGGTCGCGTTCGCGAACGGCAGGGCCCATTGGCGTACTTCGTCGCGGGTGCTGCCGATGAGAAGGGGAACGTTGTGGATCCGGCCGGTCCGTACGGCGACACTCGGGGCGAGCGGCAGCTCGGGAACTCCGGACACGGGCAGGACACCGGTCAGGATGCCGCCGGTGAACCCGCCGCCCGCGCCCAGCAGTTCGCTCGTCGGCTTGGCTCGCAGGCAGGACACGACGGTCGTCGCCGGGTCGGAACACCCGGCGGCCGTGGCGTAGTCCTTGCCCTTGGCGAGGGCCTGGGCGGTCGTGAGGCTCGGGCAGCCGCCGCTCTGGATGATCGCGCCGGCGAACAGGCCGCGCGCCGGCGGTGAGGCCAGCAGCGCACAGACGGAGTGGCCGCCGGCCGACTCGCCCGCGATCGTCACCCGGCCCGCGTCCCCTCCGAAGGCGCGGATGTTGCGCTGCGTCCAGCGAAGCGCTGCCTGTTGGTCGAGCAGGCCGTAGTTGCCCGCGCCCTGCCGGCTCAGCCCGGGCAGGTCGAGGAATCCGAACACGCCCAGCCGGTAGTTGATCGTGACGACCACGACGTTCTCGGTCCTCGCGATCCGCGAGCCGTCGTAGAGGTCACCCGAACCGCCGGCGAAGCCCCCGCCGTGGATCCAGAACAGCACCGGCAACGGGCGGTTCGTCCGGTGTTCGGGGGTGAAGACGTTGAGATGGAGGCAGTCCTCGCTCATGCCCGGGCTGTTGCCGCTGCCGGTGGCCGACTGCGGGCAGCGCGAGCCGTAGGAGGTCGCCGGCCGTACGCCCGGCCAGGCGGAAGCCGGTGCGGGCGGCTGCCAGCGTCTGACACCGGTCGGCGGGGCGGCGTACGGGATGCCGAGGAACCGGTTCACTCCGTCCGCCGCGGTTCCCGCGACAGCGCCTTTGTCGGTGGAGACCGTCAGGGAGTGAGGGGCCGCGGACGCGGGCACGGCCGATACGACGTTCAACAGGGCGAGCAGGCTCACCAGGGCCGCAAGCCCTCGTAGGACAACGGAGTGCACGAAACCTCCCGAGAGGCGGGAAGGAGCGGGGAGGCCACATACTCCGTTGCCCCTGGAGGACGGGCAACGCGACTGTTCTGCTCAACAGACCCGTCAGAAAGGCGTCACCGCCACGAACGAGCTGTCCTGGCGGAACAGGTCGGTGCCGTTCGACGGGTCGACGCGGAGTTGGTAGTTGTAGTGGCGCAGGTAGTAGCCGGGGTAGTTGTACGACTCCAGGCGTACGGAGGTGCCGGTGCGGGCGATGAAGGTGGCGTCCCTGGCGAACGTCGACGAGCCGTCGTTGGCGTCGAAGCGGCCCCGGAAGTCCCAGTGCCGCAGGTAGTTGCCGGCCGCGTTGCGGAACGAGTAGCCGTTCGCGTCGGCGAGGCCCGCCACGATCGTGAACGTGGACGCCTGCTTCTCCGCGGTCGTGCTGGAACTGGTCAGCACGGGCAGGTTGAGCAGGGCTGACTGCTCCTGCCAGTAGCGGGTGGTGAAGTTGCCCGACTGGAGGTAGCGGGTGACGCCCGTCGGCAGGGTCACACCACCGGACACCGTCTCCTTGAGCACCGTGAAGTGGCGTGCCGTCCCCGAGATGCTCGGCAGTGCCTTCGGCGCGCTCCAGGTGGCGAAGGTGTCGTAGCTGTCGCTGTAGTAGTAACTGCCGTCGCCGTACCCGTCGAAGAAGATCCGCCACGCGCCGTTGTCGAGCTGTATCAGCGCGGCGCCCTCGCGCGTGCCGCCCCAGCCCGCCCAGTTCCCCGTCCTGCTGATCGTGTACGGGCCGGCGAGCGCGGTGCTCGTGGCGTACTCGATGTACTTGGACGTCTCGTTCTTCGTGAAGGCGTGGTACGTCGAGCCGATCTTCACGATGAAGGTGTCGATGTGGTTGGCGCCGATGCCGGACAGTGCCACCGGTGAAGTCCAGCCGGTGAGTGCGGAGTTGGTGGCCTTGAGCAGATACGGGGTGAAGATCCACTCGTTGCTGGTCACCGAGCAGGACACGATGATGTTCACGCTGCCGTCGCTGTCGACGAACCACTCCGGCGCCCAGGCGCGCGACAGGTTCGCGATCGGCACGGTGTAGTCGTACAGGAAGGTCCAGTTGCTGCGGTCCGAGCTGCGGGCGAAGCCGATGGTGGTGCTGGTGTCCTGCCAGGTGTGCGTGGTGTAGGTGATGTAGTAGTAGCCGTCGGTGTGCTTGAAGACGCTGGCGTCGCGGATGCGGCCCGAGGGCGGCGTGTACGCGGACGCCTTGAGGAGCCGGAAGTCCGTCGCGTCGTCCGACTGGTAGACGTTCACCGTGCCGTCGTTGCTGTTCAGGAACGGCACGATGGTGTAGCGGGTGGCCGATCCGCGGGGCGGCGCGGCGGCGGAGGCCGTGCCGAGCAGACCGGGCAGCCCGCCCACGACGAGCGCCGAGACCGGCAGGGCGGCCATCGCCCGCAGCAGGCTCCGACGCGAGGGCGCGAAGGGGCGGGAGACGCCGGTCGCGTCCGGGGCGGTGGCGGGTCTGTGGGAGTTGTCTGGCGTGATCATGTGCGGCTCTCCTCGTTCGGACTGTGTTGCTGGTGCTGCTGGATGTGCCAGTCCCGTGGGCCCCGGGGTCGTCCGTCCCGGGGCCCACGGGGTGGTTCAGAAGCGGGCTCCGATGGCCGTCCCGTTCTTCGGGACGAGCAGGTCCCGGGCGGGCGGCAGGGAGCCGTCGGACGAACGCGGTCCCGTGATGGCGCCCGTGTTCGTGCTCACGACCGACGAGTCGTCCCAAGTTCCGCCCAGATTCCAGGAGTTGCCCGTGGACGTGGTACCGGAGCCGAGTGCCGCGGCCCGTGCGTCCGCGACGGACAGGTTGGCGGTGAGGACCGCCTTTCCGCCCGAGCCGTCGGCGTCGAAGCCCGTGCCCGTGTTGCGGAACGTGGTGGTGCGGCTGAGGGCGAGCGCGCCCGGATTGCCGTTGTCGGTGACTCCGTGCGCCGCGTTCCGGTACGCGAGCGAGTTGCGCAGGGTGTGGGCCACCGCCGGTGCCGGGCTCCCGCCGCCCAGCTTGAAGCCGTTGCCGTCGCCCGCGAAGTCCGGGAAGTTCCACCGGTTGAAGCCGTTGCCGTACGCGATCGTGTTCTCGACGACGATCGGTGAGGTGAACTTCCAGGCGTCGTAACCGTCGTCGACGTTGTTCCACAGCCGCGCGCCCCGCACGACGTTGCCGCTCCCGCTGCCCTCCTTGATGGCCAGCCCGTCCGCGCTCTCGCCGTTCTTGCGCGGGTCACGGTTGCCGTAACTGTCCAGGTTCAGGATCTGGTTGCCCGCGGAGGCGCCCTGGAGCTGGAAGCCGGACTCGTAGTTGTCGTGCGTGGTGAGGCGGGAGAACACGTTGTTGTTGCAGCCGTCGCAGTAGAAGCCGTACGGGCCGTTGACGATCTCCAGACCGGAGACCTTCCAGTAGGAGGCCTCCTGGTGGACGGCCCCGCGCTCGGCCCGCGGGATGCTGCCGCCGACCGGGGTGTGGCTGGCCGGCAGCTGTTCGCCGTCGATGACGACGCGCTCGCCCTGGTAGGAGCCGAGGGAGATCGGCTGCGACGCTGTGCCCGAGGTGGTGATCGTGATGTTGTCGGTCAGGGCGTAAGTGCCGCCCCGTACAAGGACGGTGTCGCCCGCCTTCGCCCTGTCGACGGCTTTCTGGATGGTCCGCAGCGGTTGGTCGAGGGTGCCGGCGGCCGAGTCGTTCCCGTTGACGGCCACGACGATGGTCGACGCCGCGGCTGCCGGGGTCGGTAGCACCATCGTCGCCAACACGGCACTCAACACTGTCCCGGTGAGCATGCCCGCGATGCGCACGAGGCCTCCTTGTCTGCCGATCCGAAGGTTGTCGCGGGTCAGTGGTCGCACACACCGGGTTGGTTGCCGGGGTGTGCGCACCCGCCACGAGCGGATCGATATACCGAACATGGTTCGGTAAACCGGTCAGAACGTAGAGTGCGGTCGTGACCACGTCAATAACTTCGACATGCTCAGCCACTTCTGGCCCCGCCGTGCCCATGCCTGTGCCGGGCCCGTGCCGTGCGAAGGCGGGTTTGGTGTGGCGTTGCCCGGCTACTCGAGCCGCGTGTCACTAACAGAGCAGCAGGAACTCGTTCGTTTCCTTGAGGACCGGTTCGCCTGTGCGCAGGCCTGTACCGAGTGCGCACGGGTCTGCGCCCTGCGCGCGAGCCTCGCCGAACTCGACGGCCCCGACGACCAGCAGGAGTTGCGGCGCAAGGGCATCCTCTGCGCGGAGGTCTGCGACGCGACCTGCCGCGCCCTTGCCGAGCAGGTCACGCAGGCCGAGGCCGGGATGCGCGCCCAGGTGGAGTGGTGTCGTGCCGTCTGCCTGGAGACCGCCCACGTCTTCGACCGGAACCCCGGCGCCGAGAAGGGCGCCGAGGTCTGCCGCGCCTGCGCGCGTGCCTGTACGGAGTTCCTCGCCCTGCTGAGGTGAGGTCCGGCGCGGTGAGTCCCGAGCTGAGGTGCCGCGTCCCGAAGAGCCGTTCAGTCGGGCGGCGCCCGCCGTGGCCTCACTCTCCGAGCGATGTCCCGACCCGTACGTTCCAGCGCCCGGCCCGCCCGCTGAACTCCGTGGCGACCAACGGCGGCACGTCGACGCGCCAGAACGCCGACTCCGGGGCCCCGAGTGCCCGCACCACCCCGGCCCGTACGATCTCCGGCTCGACGACGGCGATGATCCGGACCGAGCCCGGTCCTGAACCCCCGGCCGAACCTGTGCCGGACCCCGCAGCCCCCGAACCCGGATCCGCCACCGTCTCCAGCCACTTCGCGACGCGCTCGCACAGCCCGGCCACCGACTCGCCGCCGTGCGGAGCGGACGACGGGTCCGCCAGCCAGCGCCCCACGGCCTCCGGTTCGCCGGTGCTCACCTCGGCGAGCGTCGCCCCGCGCCAGCGGCCCACGTCCAGGCCGGCCAGCTCCGGCGGCTCGGTGACGGCGAGGGCGTCGAGTCCGAGGGCCGCCGCCGTCTCCCGGCAGCGAACCGTGGGCGAGACCAGGACCTGGTCGGCGGCCGGCAGCGAGCCCGCGGCAGCCTCGGCGAGCCGCAGCCCGGCCGGGTCCAGGGGGCATCCGTCGTCGAAACGCGCCTCCCGCAACGCCGCGCTCATCGCTGGTGAGATCAACATCACTCGGCTGGTCATCGGCCCGCCCTCGCGTTCCACACGTGCTCAACACCCCTGTCCGTACCGGGAATTGGGGGCGTGACCAGGGCCCCGGCGCGCCCCCGGCATTCCGTGCGCCCTTGGCCGCGCCTCCGCTTCGCGGTACCTTCTCGTCGATATTGACGACGGTACGACGGAAGCCGGTGAGAATCCGGCACGGTCGCGCCACTGTAAGCCCCGAACAACCGCCTTCCACTGGGGGAGGCGGAGGTCGAGCAAGTCAGACCCGTGGCCGTCGTCCTGTGCACCACCGAGATGGGACGCGAGTTCCCCCAGGAGGTCCTGCCATGGCGCAGTCCGCCGTCGCTCAGCCGACCGTAACCACCCCCGACATGCCCGCAAAGCTGCCGATCGGCGCGATCGCTCCCTGGGCGGTCTTCCTCGGCATCCTGATGCTGGTGCTGCTCTACTTCGTCGGTGCCGAACAGGGCGCCACCTCCCTGGTCTCCGGCGAAGGCGTGCACGAGTGGGTGCACGACGCCCGCCACCTGCTCGGCTTCCCCTGCCACTGACGGCGACAAAGAACCGACAGGACAACAACCCAATGAACTCCGTCACCGTCAGAAATCTCCTGGTGCGGGGCATGCTCGCGGGTCTTGCCGCGGGCGTGCTCGCCCTGGTCGTCGCCTACTTCCTGGGCGAGCCCCGGGTGGACGAGGCCATCGCGTTCGAGGAGGCCCACGCCCACGAACACGGCGGCGAGGAACTCGTCAGCCGTGCCATGCAGTCCACCGGCGGCCTGTCCACCGGCGTCCTCGTCTACGGGGTCGCGTTCGGCGGCATCGCCGCCCTCGCGTACTGCTTCGCCCTCGGCAGGATCGGCCGCTTCGGGCCGCGCGCGAGCGCGCTGCTGCTGGCGGGCGCCGGTCTGGTCGCGGTCTACCTGGTGCCGTTCCTCAAGTACCCGGCGAACCCGCCCGCCGTCGGCGACCCCGACACCCTCAACCAGCGCACCGCGCTGTTCCTCCTGATGATCGTGCTCAGCGTGCTGCTGGCCGTCGCCGCGGTGATCCTCGGCAAGCGCCTCGCACCGCGCCTGGGCAACTGGAACGCCACTCTCGCGGCGGGCGCGTCCTTCGTGCTGGCCGTCGGCCTGGCGTACGCGTTCCTGCCGTCGTTCAACGAGGCGCCGGCGGGCTTCCCCGCCACGCTGCTGTGGCAGTACCGACTGGCGACCCTGGCCATCCAGGTGACCCTGTGGACCGCGTACGGCCTGTTCTTCGGGCTGCTCGCGGAGCGCGTGCTGGCTCCCAAGCCGGCCCGGGCCGAGGGCGAGAAGGCGCCCGAGGGGCGGGCAACTCCCGTCGCGCACTGATCCGTTCGCACCTCGAAGGGCCCCTGGAGCACCATCCCGGGGCCCTTCGTATGTGCGGGTGCGGCAGGTGCGTACGTCGTCGGCATTCCCAATTTCTGGAACACGTTCTACGGTGTGCGCCGTCAGGTCCGGGTGGCCGAACGAGCGGGCCAGTGGGAGCCAGGAGGCGCCGTGCATCTCGAATACACGCCGGAGCAGCAGCGGTTGCGCACGGAACTGCGCGCCTACTTCGCCGAGTTGGTCCCCGACGACGTACACGCCAGGTACGGCGACCCGGCGGCGCAGAAGCGCTTCTACCGCGAGACCATCCGCCGGCTCGGCTCCGACGGCTGGCTCGGCGTGGGCTGGCCGAAGGAGTACGGCGGGCGCGGTCTGACCCCGATGGAACAGTTCATCTTCTTCGACGAGGCCGCCCAGGCCGGCGTACCGCTGCCGCTGATGGCGCTCAACACGGTCGGGCCGACGATCATGCAGTTCGGAACCGACGAACAGAAGGGGTACTTCCTGCCGAAGATCCTCTCCGGCGAGCTCGACTTCGCGATCGGCTACAGCGAGCCCGACGCGGGCACGGACCTGGCCGCCCTGAAGACCAAGGCGGTCAGGGAGGGCGACGAGGACACCGGCCACTACACGGTCAACGGCCAGAAGGTCTGGACGACCAACGGCGACACCGCGGACTGGGTCTGGCTCGCCGTGCGCACCGACCCCGCCGCCCCGCCGCACAAGGGCATCACCATGCTCCTCGTGCCGACCTCCGACCCCGGCTACTCCTGCACGATCATCAACACCCTCGCCTCGCACGACACCACCGCGAGCTACTACGAGAACATCCGAGTCCCCGCGTCCCGCCGGGTCGGCCAGGAGAACAAGGGCTGGCGGCTGATCACCAACCAGCTCAACCACGAGCGGGTCACCCTCGCCGCGCACGGCACCATGGCCATCCGCGCCCTGCACGACGTACAGCGCTGGGCCATGGAGACCAAGCTCGCCGACGGCCGCCGCGTCGTCGACCTCCCCTGGGTGCGCCGCCGCCTCGCCCAAACCCACACGAAGCTCGACGCGATGAAACTCCTCAACTGGCAGATGGTGAACGCCGTCCAGGAGGGCACGCTCACCCCGCAGGACGCCTCCGCCGTGAAGGTGTACGGCTCGGAGGTCCGCCGGGACGCCTACGCCTGGCTCATGGAGGTCGTCGCCGTGGCCGGTGTGCTCAAGGAGGGCTCCGCGGGAGCCGTGCTCCATGGCGAACTGGAGCGCGGCTACCGCTCGGCCGTGATCTTCACCTTCGGCGGCGGCAACAACGAGATCCAGCGGGAGATCATCTCGTGGATCGGTCTGGGCATGCCGAGGGTGCGGCGGTAGCCGGGTGTGACGAGGATTTTTAGTTGGCACAAAAGAGGGATGGTTGGCACCAAGATCACGGCTGTTGTCACAGGTGTCGACGCATCACCTCGATGCACGTGGCGCGGGCTGCGTTCGACCGGTCCCGGGGGTACGGGAGTCCGAGGTTCATACTGCTGTCCCTCGATCTGGAGCCATGCCTGGTGAAAGGCCATTCGTGCCAGCAGGCTGCTGACCTCGTCTGTGAGCTGTTGCTGTACGGCGGACGAGGAATCCGGTCGGCACCGTATGCGGTATGGCATCTCCAGGTACTCCTCGACCGCCGTCAGCGCTTCGGCGAAGCTCTTGGCTCGGTGTTCCCTTCGTACGACCCGTTGGCTGCGGGCGTAGGTCAGGAAGGCGCCGAGGAGGGCGATGCACGGGACGATCAGCGCGGCTGTCTGGGCCCAGGTCCAGCCGCTGTCTGTCGCTTGTCGCCGAGATGGCCTGCACACGTCACTCCCTGGGATGCCGTGCGGGCATCCTCCACCAACCACTGGCCGCCGGACTCACCGCCGGTGAGCCGCCAGTAGTGCTCGAGGAACAAGTGTGTGCGGACAATCTCGATGAGGTCCAGAAGTCCTTTCGAACTCGTCCACCGCCGCTCTTCCGGGTCGAGCGGTACCAGAGGCAGAGAGCGTCGTCGAACGAGTCCCGGTGGTAGGTATGGCGGAGGGCGTCACCGAAGTGTCGCCGGGCTTCCCGTTCGAGCGGGGCACCAGACTGGCTGGGCCCCGCACCAGACCGACACGGCGTCAATCTCCCCAGGCCCGGGTAGGGGTGACCGGCCCGGTGGCGAGCCCGAGTCCGGTGGCGGCCGTACCGCCCGAGCGGACGGTCCTCGCGAGGCGGTCGGCTTCCTCCTGCGTGCCGTCCGCGTCGGGCACGAGTTCCGGAAGGACCTGGTGCAGCGCATGCTGCGCGCTGAGCGGGCGTCCGGCCATCTCGTGCTCGATCGCGAGGTCGATGTACTTCCGGGCGGTGCGGAGCCGCTTGTGCACATCGACGCGCGGCTTGTTGAGCGGGATCGGGCCCGCCGCATCGGCCGGGTCGGGCGTAGGGCCCTTGTCGATCTCGTCCGCCGCGTAGGTGAAGAAGATCTGCAGCGCGTTGATCAGTGGCATGGGCTCGTCGAGGCAGCCGAGGCAGAGGGCCTTGATGTTCCACGAGCACATGGGCTTGCTGTGGGTACCGTTCCAGTGCTTCAGCAGCCGGACGGTGCGGGCGAAGACGACGTTGGTGTCGTCCCACGAGATCAGCCGCAGGACCCTGTCACACGCCGTGCTGCGTACCGTGACCCGCTTCTGCCAGTCCGCCGATGGGGCTCTGGCACCCCGCCGCGTACCGGCCCTGCGCAGGCTCGGAACACCGGACGAGCGCGCCCAACTCGCCCACGCAGTCATGCCGTTCGTCGGAAAGGCCTGGACAGATCTGCAGAATCCCGAGGAAGGTGTGGTGCGCTTCGATCACGACCACTACCTGAAGATGTGGGCCCTGACCGAACCGAAGATCAGGGCCGACTTCCTCTTCCTTGACGAAGCCCAGGACACCAATCCCGTCCTTGAGCGGGTCTTCGCCGCTCAACGCGGCCACGCCCAGCTGGTGATGGTCGGCGACTCTGCCCAGGCCATCTACGGGTGGCGCGGTGCCCCGGACGTGATGACAGGCTTCGACGCCACCCACCTCACGTTGCCCCGCTCCTTCCGCTTCGGCCCTCTCCTCGCCGAACAGGCCAATCGGTGGCTCGCGTTCACCGACGCGCCGATCCGGCTGACCGGTACCGACATGATCCCGTCGAAAGCGGGAGTGGTCACCTGTCCGGACGCGGTGTTGTGCCGCACCGACATCGGCGCCATGACCGAAGCCATGAGGCAGTTGGAAGCTGGACGTCGTGTCGCTCTGCCCCGGGGTGGGCAGATACTCATCGCACTGGCGATGGCCGCCCGGGACATCGAGGACGGCCGTCGCACATCCCACCCCGAACTGGTTCTCTTCCCATCCTGGGGTGAGTTGCAGGACTACGCGGAGCACGATCCGGCCGGCCGAGATCTCCAGCCGTTTGTGGAGCTTGTCGACACACACGGACCCGAAGCCATCATCGCCGCCGTCGATGCGGTGACCCACGAGAGTAGAGCCGAGGTCACGGTCTCCACCGCCCACAAGGCCAAGGGTCGGGAGTTGCCCGAAGTCAGAATCGCCGACGACTTTCCCCCGCCGCCGGACAGCGACCAACCGGACGGCAGCGGCCGCCCGATTCCCGAACCCGTGAGCGATATGGGCGCACGCCTCGCCTACGTCGCGGTAACTCGCGCCCGCCACCAGCGGGACCTCGGCGGTCTCGCATGGATCTCATGGTGGGCGGTGATAGGTGCGTCACGAGCAGGCATACGTCCGAGCACAGAACCCGGCGTACAGCCTGGCTCGTCTGCCGTCCCTACCTGTGCAGGTCAGAGGCCCGGTTGCCGCCGGTCAGCGACACCGGGGCGGGATGCCCTGGCCGTCGGTGAGGACGTGGTGCTTACTGCCCGGTCGTGCGGCCGACCGGGCTGGGCCCGCTTTGTCGTCAGGCTTGCGCGACGACGCTCCCGTCTGTGCCCCGTCGTCGACCGGCTGGGGACGGGTCACAGGTGGATGACGATCAGGGCGGTGTCGTCGGTGTTGCCGGTGGGGGGAAGGAGGTCGGCCAGGAGGGCATCGGCCATGGCCTCGGGGTCGGATTGCCGGTGGTGGGTGAGGGAGGCGGCGAGGCGGCCCAGGCCGATGTCGATGTCCTCGCTACGGCGTTCGATCAGCCCGTCGGTGTACAGGACAAGGGTGGCGCCCTTGGCGAACGGCGCGCGAGCCTGGGGGCGGGGCACGTGTTCCGGCCGGGCACCGAGAGGCGGGTCGGTGGCCTGGTCGAGGAAGATCACGGTGCCGTCGGGGTGGAGCAGGGCCGGCGGAGGGTGGCCGGCGCAGCTGTAGGTGATGGTGTGGTCCTCCCAGTCGATGAAGGTGGTCACGACGGTGCTCGACTCGGCGCCCTCGACGAAGCGGGCGTACAGGCCCAGGGCGTCCAGGGCCCGGGCCGGCCCGTCGGCGACGCGGCAGGCCGCGCTCAGGGCGCTGCGCAGCTGACCCATGGCACAGGCAGCGGCGAGACCGTGGCCGACGACGTCGCCGACAGCGACCGCGAGGCTCTTGCCGGGCAGGTCGACCAGGTCGTACCAGTCGCCGCACACGTTCAGGGAGCCGATGGCGGGCTGGTAGCGCACGGCCGCCCGGTGGTGTCCGAGGGGTCTGGGGGCGGGCAGCATCGCATCCTGCAGGGCCAGTGCGACCTCGCGTTCGTGGGCGTGCGCCGTGCGTAGCCGTTCGTTGACCTCCTGCAGCTCGCGGGATCGGGTGTAGAGCTCGGCCTCCAGCACCCGGGCCCGGCTGTCGCGGCCCGGGCCGCCGCGGGCGCGGATGAGTTCGGTGACCTCCTCCACCCGGTGTACGACCAGTACCACCTGGCCGTCGGGGCCGCAGACGGGTGCGTTGACCGGGCTCCAATAGTGTTCCTGCCAGTGGCCGGGGCGCTGGGGGTCCTCGATGTCGTAGCGGAGCAGGGCCATGGTGTCGCGTTCGCCGGTGGCCGCCACCCGCAGCATCGACGCGCGGGTCTCCCGCATGCCGGCCGCGGCCGGCTCGTTCGGGTTCTCGGGGAATACGTCGAAGATGTAGCGGCCCAGCAGTTGTTCGCGGGTGCGTCCGGCGAGCCGTAGGAAGTCGTCGTTGGCATCGGCGTACACCAGGTCGGGGGTGAGCAGCGCCACCATGCCGGGCAGGGCCTGGAAGACCGCCGCGTAGTCGATCTGCGGTTCCCTCATGTCCTGCCTGCCTCGATGTCGAAGGTCACCGTGCCGTTCCACGATAGGAGCGAACACGCCACGGGGCCCGGGGACTGCTCCCTCCGCAGCCCGGCAGCTTCATATCGTCGGCATGAGCCGCGGGACCTGCGTCGGCGCCTTCCCCACCCGCGCGCGGGCGGACGGCGAGACCGTCTCTCGATATCCATCGTCCGCGGCGGCCCCAGGTTCACCGCCGACGGCATGAGATCCCCGACCGGCTGCACGGCATCCAGGAGGTGCGGCCGGGGCTCGCCTCACGTGCCGCCGATGGCATGCCCGTGGGCATCGTCGTAGCCGCGCGCGCTCCCACTGTCACCGCCCCCTGCGACGCCGCCTTGGTGCACGCAGAGGTCATCGGAACCTGCTGTCCGGTTCCTGTGCCGCGGTGGCACTGGATCCTGCAGCTGCGCGACGGACTTGCTCGGGGCCCGATCCGGCGCTGGAACGGTGTGAGCACGAGGGCATGGTCAGCCGTCTCCTGGCCAGAACCTGATGCGTGGCGCCTTGACGCGTGCCGTGCGGCGACTGGTGCCCGCTTGACGCGGAGAAGGCTCTGGCGGTCGCACCTCTCACGTCTTGGCCATGACGTAACTGTCTGCACGTACGACCCTCGGCGCAGTTCCTCAGACAGTACGGTGAGAACGAGGTCTAGCGGTTGTGTTGCACCTTGTCTGCGCGGGTCGGTCGGAGGAATTGATGAGCGGCGAAGTGCGCGGGGGGCCCGAGCAGCATCTGCCCAAGTTGCGGTTCGATGAACTGCTGGACGAGTTGCAGTCTCGGATCGACGCTGCGCGTGGGACGCAGGACCGGGTGCACAGCCTGTTGGAGGCGGTGCTGTCGGTCGGGCGGGAGCTGGATCTGCCACAGGTGCTGCGGCGCATCGTCGAGGCCGCCGTGGTGCTGGTGGACGCCGAGTATGGGGCACTGGGCGTGATCGGCGACGACAGTCGGCTGTCGGAGTTCCTGACGGTGGGCATGCGCGACGAACAGCGCGCGGAGATCGGTGACCTGCCCAGCGGCCACGGCATCCTTGGCGAACTCATCCGGCATCCGGTACCCCTGCGGCTGCCGGAGCTCTCGGAACACCCCTCCTCGTACGGTTTCCCGGCTCACCACCCGCCGATGCACTCGTTCCTGGGTGTGCCCATCCGTGTGCGCGACAGAGTGTTCGGGAACATCTACCTCACCGAGAAGCGCGGCGCCGATGAGTTCGACGCCGAAGATGAGGCGGTGCTCTCGACGCTTGCCGTGGCGGCCGGCGTGGCGATCGAGAACGCTCGGTTGTACGAGGAGACCCGGCTGCGTGAGCGCTGGATGCGGGCCAGCGCGGAGGTCACGAGCACGCTGCTGTCGGGTGCCTCCAGCGACGAGGTGCTGGAGCTGATCGTCGAGCAGGCCCTGGAGATTGCCTCGGCCGACGTCGGGATGATCGCGGAATACGTGTTGGGAGCGGATGAACTGCGGCCGGTGCTCGCTGTCGGGGCGGACGCCGAGCGGCGCAGCGGGCTGGTGCTCCCGGCCCAGGAGGGGTTTGTCGCGGCCGCGCTCACCACGGCGGAGCCGGTGGTCAGCGTCGACATAGAGCACGACGACCGTACCGGTGAGCGGGAGTCGCACTGGGCCGGGCTCGGCCCCGTGGTCGCGGTGCCGCTCGGCGCCGGCGGGAAGGCTCGCGGGGTGTTGCTGCTGGGACGCCTGGCGGGCCGTACGACGTTCTCGGACGACGACACCGGGCCGTTGCTCGGCTTCGCGGGCCAGGCGGCGCTGGCGCTGGAGCTAGCCGAACGGCGCCGGGACGCGGAGCAGATCGCGCTGCTGCAGGACCGGGACCGGATCGCGCGCGATCTGCACGACCTGGCGATCCAGCGGCTCTTCGCGGCCGGCATGACGCTGCAGAGCGCCCAGCGGTTCATGGACCATCCCGAGGGCACGGAACGGTTGTCGCGGACCGTCGATGACCTCGACGACACCATCAAGATCATCCGTTCTACGATCTTCGGGCTGCGTGCGCAGGGGGGACGGGCCAAGGAGGGCAGCGGTCTGCGCGGCCGGATGTCCGAGGCAGTGCAGGCCTCCGCCACCTCGTTCGGGTTCGCTCCCGCACTGCGGATCGAGGGCCTCGTCGACACCGATGTGCCCGGCGACGTCGCGGACCACGCGCTCGCCGTACTGGGCGAGGCACTCAGCAACGCGGTCCGGCATTCGGGCGCGCGTTCTGTGGACGTCCACCTGCGGTGCGCCGGGGGCGAGTTGACGCTGACGGTGACGGACGACGGCTGCGGAGTGCCGGACGGGGTCGCGCGCAGTGGACTGAAGAACATCGAGGAACGGGCCCACGCGCTCGGTGGCGCGCTGACACTCGGCGAACGGCCGGACGGCGGAGGCACTCAGCTGGTGTGGCGCGTGCCGACGGGCTCAGCCGGGGCCTGAAGGAGCGCCGTCGACCAGGGCCTGCCGAGCCGCCCGACGCGGAGAAACGGGTCCCTCCGGGCCGTACCCCAGGCGGAGCACCATCTGCGCGTGACCGCGCCTGTCGCTCGGCTGCGGTATGAGCTGCTCACGCAGGTCGGGCCACTCCAGCGCCTGGTGCAGCAGCGACGACCGTATGCCGTTGGCGGTGGCCACGAGCAGGACTCGTTCGAGTGCCTGGCCGGCGCGCAGCCAGTCGGTCCGCCGGTCGTGAGTGGTGGACAGCACGGCGATTGTCGGCCGTTTCTCGAAGGGGCGGGCGGCCAGCACGGCCGGGTGCCGGTGAGCGCCGAAGTCCCGCATCGGGATTTGTTCCCGGTAGTCCTGCGGCCCCAGCGTCTCGGGTGGCATCCCGAGGGCTTCGTGGTTGGGTTCGTGCACCCAACGGCGGCTTTCCGCAGCCTTGTCGGGATCGGCTGTGTTGCGATGCTCCGCCTCTCTGGTGATCCGCAGCTGACGGTCGGTTTCGCCTGGCGAGAGATGGCTAAGGAGCGCACCTTCGGAGTGGGCGGCCTCGGTGAGTTCCGTGAGCACGGGCGCGGGCAGCGGTCGCTCGGAGAAGGGGAAGCGGCTGCTGTGCCGGCGCCACACCGCGTCGTACAGGCGGGGCGAAGAGGCGGTTCTGGCGGTGCCGCCGAGGCGTACGGCGGCGAGCAGATCCGGCTGGTCGGGCCGGGGCAGCAGACGGGGCACCGGTTCCCAGCCGAAGTGCGCCACCGCCACTCGCAGGTTGAGGAGCGCGCAGCCGACCGAGAGGTGCAGGGCGCGTCCGGTCGGATCGGTGTGGCGCAAACCGCGGTCTGCGGCGGCGCGGATCTCCAGGGTGACGGTGTCCGGGTCGAGGCGGAAGCGCCAGGGCTGGGTGTTGTGGATCGAGGGGGCGGCCACGGCTGCGGAGACGAGCGTCTCCAGCGTCGGGACGTCGAGCGTCGCAGACCTCATGGGGAACTCCTCACCGCCCTGAGCCGACGGGTCGGCGGGGCTTCTCGGTAACCGTTCCCAGCGTGCGGTTACCGGTGGAGGCGGGAGGAGGGGCCGTACGGCCTCCTGCGACGCCGGACGGCCCTGATGTCTGTCACCTGGTGGGACGCTCACCGGACTCGGGCTGTTCGAGGTGGGAGGCGAGGACCGCGGCCTGGACCCGGCGCTGGACGCCCAGCTTGGCCAGGAGCCGGGAGATGTGGTTCTTGACGGTCTTCTCCGAGAGGAAGAGGTTCTTGCCGATCTCGCGGTTGGTGAGTCCGTCACCGATGAGCGCGAGGATGTCCCGCTCGCGCGGCGACAGGCTGGCCAGTTCGGGGGCCATGGCCGGGGTGTCGGCCGGCTCCGCCCGCAGGGAGCGCATCAGCCGGGCGGTGGTCGCGGGGTCGAGCATGGACTGGCCCGAGGCGACGGTGCGTACCGCCGAGACGAGGTCGGAGCCCTTGATCTGCTTGAGTACGTAGCCCGAAGCCCCGGCCATGATCGCGTCGAGCAGGGCCTCCTCGTCGTCGAACGAGGTCAGCATCAGAACGGCCAGCTCCGGCATCTGGCTGCGCAGCTCACGGCAGACGGTGATCCCGTCGCCGTCGGGCAGGCGTACGTCGAGGACGGCGACGTCCGGGCGGAGGGCAGGGCCGCGGGCGAGCGCGTGCTCGACGTTCTCGGCGTCGCCGACCACCGAGATGTCCGGTTCGGCGTCCAGGAGGTCGGACAGGCCGCGTCGTACGACCTCGTGGTCGTCCAGCAGGAAGACACGGATCGGGTCCTGCTCCGTGAAGGTGCGTGCCTCGGTCATGACGACCCCTTGTTTTCCGGCGACTGATGGACTGCGGGTTGCCCGCGGCGACGATCATCACTCGCGGGGACCGGATGCACTAGGGCCGACCGGCCCCACTCCAACCCACAATGCGCCCTGACCGGCCTACTGGCCACGGACCAGCGGCCCCTCCCGGCGGCGATCACGCGGTGACACCGTCCTTGCATTGCTCGTGCTTGTTGTGCCCATGAGGGGGTGTGACCGATGCGGAAGGTCAGGCGCACGAAGGTCCGGGGGTGGCGGTGGCGGAACAATCCCCTGCGGCGCCACAGTGATGCCGTGGAGGCATGGGTCGTGCTGGCCACTTGGGCGACCGCGATGGCCGGGGGTGCCGCTGTCGGTGTAATCGGCGCGCAGGCCATGGAGAGCGCGGTCGAGCGGCAACGAGCGGGTCGGCAACCGGTCGCCGCCGTACTGCTGGAGACCGCGCCGACCGGTGTGCGTGATGTGGCCACCGGAATCAAGTACGACCACGTGAAGGCGAAGGTGCGCTGGACCGACGGCAACGGAGTCACCCACACGGCCAAGGCAGGCGTGAAGCCAGGTGCCAAGGCGGACACCGAGGTGACGGTGTGGACCGACGGACAAGGACGTGTGGTGTCCGAACCTGTCAGTTCCGCGGAGGCGACGGCACGCGTGGCACTGGCCGGCACGGGGGTCGCCATGGCCGGATGCCTCGTGATCCTCGTGGGCGGGCTTACGGTGCGCCTGCGTGTGGAGCGTCGCGCCACCGAGCGGTGGGGCGAGGAGTGGGATCTGGTGGGGCCGCAGTGGGGGCGCAAGGCCGGTTGAGGAGCTGATGCGGTCAGGTTCCGCTTCGTCCCTCTCGGAACGCTGTAGAAACGCGCCCACACTGTCACCTGGAGCGCCTGGTGCAGCGGACTAAGGGCTTCCCCCTGTCACTGTCCCTACGTGGCAGGCGTCGCCTCTGAGGAGCGGCCATGCCCCTTGAGCTCGAACTCCACGTCCACGACACCCTCGACGGCCCGGACCAGGCGCGCGGCCACGGGGACCAAGGACGTGTCCCGGACGTGCCCGCCGAGCTTCACGATTCCGTCCCGGACCTCTACCCGGACAGTGGATGCCGGCGTGGGGAAGAGGTACGCCACGACCTCCCTGCGGACCTCCTCCGCGATCTCCTCGTCGTCCCGCAGGAACACCTTCAGCAGGTCGGCGCGGCTGACGATGCCCTCCAGATTGCCCAGTTCGTTGACGACGGGGAGCCGTTTGACCTTGGCGCGAGCCATGGTCCGTGCGGCCTGGGCGAGCGTCGCGTTCGGGCGCGTGGTGAGGGCGGGAGTGGTCATCAGCTCGCCGGCGGTCACCGCGCCGGCCTTGGCGAGGTCGGAGAGGCGCCGCAGTTGCGTGTACCGGTCGGGGTCGCTGTCGCGGAACTCCTCCTTGGGCAGGAGGTCCGCCTCGGAGACGACGCCGACGACGCGGCCCTCGCCCTCCATGACGGGCAGGGCGCTGACCTTCCACTCCTGCATCATCTGCACGATCTCCTTGAAGCGCGCCCCTCGGCCGATGGCGGCGACCGTGTGGGTCATGACGTCGCTCACGATGTGCGGTGTGCCGTGCATGGTGACTCTCCTTGGTCGCGTCGGATTCGAGGCCCGGTCACAGGGTGCTGCCGCTGCCGTACGGCGCGTACAGGTCCAGCAGCCTGGTCCGGGCCGACCGCAGCCGGTGGGCGAGGACGTCGCCCACCCACTGGGTGACGGCGTGGCCCAGGGCGTGGTCGTCCTGGCACATCGCCCGGACCGCCGTGGCGTCGAACTCGTAGGCGCTGACCGGGCTCGTCGCCTCGGCGCCCAGATGCCACGCGTGTGGCGCGAACAGCCAGGACCAGCCGATGAGTTCGTTGTGCCCGATGGTCTCGATCACGGCCGCCCGGCGTCCTGGGACATGTATGTCGAGGGTCACTGTGCCGGTCCGGATGATCCAGAACCGGTCCGCGCGTGTGCCCTCTTCGAAAAGGCGGGTTCCCTGAGGGAAGGACACCTCGCGTGCGGTGCGCATCAGCCGTTCGCGGTGCTCGGCGGGCAGTGCACGAAGCATGCTGAGTGTGGTGGAAGTGTTCATGACCCTGGCTTCTTCCTGGAGGACGTGGACCGCTTCGTGAGATCGACGAGCGCTACGACGCCGGGCCGGAGCCGCAGCCGTGGTGAAGGCGGCCGGGACCACTAGTGCGCCGCGCTGGGTGGAGTGTGTCTTTCCTGCCCGGGAGGGGAGTACGGACCTGTCGACTCCAGCCTCTTTCGGCGGGCCCGCTCTCACCAGGGGCCACCCGGCCCAGAGACCGGGCCGTACGGCACCGGACCGGTATGGGGCAGGCGCCCGGAGCCGCGCGGCATCGCGCGGACCGTCGTGCTTTGCGCCCGTCGCTCCGGCCTCGGAGCGACGGGCCCACCGAGGTTGAGCCGAAGGGCCCCCGGGAGGACCTGGTCGGCCCCTACTCGCCGTGCCCTTTTCGTACGAAGTTCTACAAGGACAGGTACGTACAAACGCAGGAGGTGCGGATCATGCTTCGACACGTCGCCGCGGGGATCGACGGCTCGCCCGAGAGCCTCGCCGCCGCGCACTGGGCGGCCCGGGACGCGCTTCGGCGCGGCGTCGCGCTACATCTGGTGCATGCCTGGGAATGGCGTCCGCGCCCCGCCCCGTCGGTACCGATGGGCGTGTCCCAGCGTGAGTGGGCAGAGCAGACCCTGACGCAGGCGTCGAACAGCGTCCGCGCCGCTCACCCCGGGCTGAGCATCATCGACGAGCCGGTGCCGCAGTCGCCGGTCGCCGCCTTGCTCGCGGCCGCCGAGCAAGCCGAGCTGCTGGTCCTCGGCTCCCGTGGACTCAGCGGTGTCGCGGGCTTCCTGGTCGGTTCCGTGTCCCAGCGGGTCGTCGCCAGGTCGACGTGTCCCGTCGTGCTCGTACGGGTGGGGGAGAGTTCCGCGGACGAGCACTTCGCGGCCCCTGGAGGAGTCTCGCCGGACGAGATCTCCGAGACCCCGTATCGCGACATCGTTCTCGGGCTCGACACCGGCCGGCCCTGTGACCAGCTGATCGAGTTCGCCTTTGAGACGGCCCGGCGCTGCGAAGCGGCTCTGCGGGTTGTTCACGTCTTCAGCGCCCCCTCGGCCCACACGGCGGCCGACCGGCTCGTTCCGCAGTCCGGACCCGAACTGCTGGCGGAGCACGAACACGCCGTGGTCGCGGCACTGCGACCGTGGTGCGAGAAGTTCCCCGAGGTCGCCGTTGCCGAGACGGTTGTCGAAGGGCGTGCGGCCAATGAGTTGGTGCGGGCCGCCTCCGGAGCGGCCCTCGCCGTCGTGGGACGGCGGACGCGGGAGGCTCGGCTCGGTACGCACATCGGTTCCGTCGCGCACGCGGTGCTGCACCACGCCGGGTGCCCCGTCGCCGTGATCCCGCATGCCTGAAGCAGCGTCGCGCCGACCTCGCGAACCGGGCAGGGACGCCATATCCGTGCCTGCCCGGTGGCCATCGACCCACAGGAAGGGACGGACATGACCACACCCCATGTGACCGTCGGAGTGGACGGCTCACTCATCGCCGTACGGGCGCTGGACCAGGCCGCCGACGAGGCGGCACTGCGAGGCACCGCTCTGGAGATCGTGTACGCCGTTCACGACATCGACGAGGCCGGACCCATCCTGGCGTCCTCGGCGTTACGCGCCCGCGCCCGCCACCCCGGCCTGATGGTCACCACCTCAGCGGCCCAGGGCAGTCCCGTACAGGCCCTGTTGCGCCACGGGCAGGACGCGGCCCTCATTGTGGTCGGCACCCGCGGCCTCGGAGGCGTCGCCGGTCGGCTGTTCGGTTCGGTGAGCCTGCGCCTGGCCGCCCGCTCACACACCCCGCTGCTCGTCGTACGAGGGGATCATCAGCCGGCACGCCGTGGCGGGGTGCTGGTGCTCGGCCTGGAGAGCGAAGCCGACACGGACGCGGCCGCATACGCCTTCGCAGAGGCCGAACGCCGAGGATCCGGGCTGCGCATCCTGCGCGCGTGGACCTATCGGCACCTCACACCCGAGCAACCGGACCCGCTGCCCACACACCGATTGCAGGACGACCTCGTCCGGCAGGCACGGACCGAACAGGCGGTGCCCCGCTTCGCGGTGGCCGGCCTTCGGGAGCAGCACCCCGGGGTCGGGGTGGAGACCCGCGCGGTCCGTTCGAGTCCGGCGTACGCGCTGCTGGAGGCCACCCGCGACGCTGACGTCGTGGTCATCGGCGCCCACCGTCACCCGAACCGGCTCGGCCCACAACTGGGCCCCGTCACCCACGCCCTGTTGCACCGTTCCCACTGCTCTGTGCTGGTCGTCCCCACGGGACAGGCCACCGCGATCACTCGCTGAACCACAGGCGCACGGCGGCAGTCCGCGACGGCGCTGAGGGAACTTGCCGCCGGGGCTGCCGGATGCCGTCGGACCCCAAGCCGCCAGGACCTCGAACCCCGGACCATCCACCGCCGCCGCTCGGACCGGCCGAAAGGGCCTGATCCAGCGTCGGTATGGGCCGACCGGCCCTGTTGACGGCCCATCGGGGGGCCGAGGGTGGGAGGCAGCACGCACCGGCACGTGACTTCCACCGGAAGGGAATCCACCATGCGCGACGTCCCACAGCAGGCGCCCGCCCAGATCACGGACGACGAACTGCGGGCTCTGGACGCCCACTGGCGTGCCGCCAACTACCTGGCCGTCGGCCAGATCTACCTCATGTCCAACCCGCTGCTCACCGAGCCCCTGCGCCCCGAGCACGTCAAGCCCCGCCTGCTCGGCCACTGGGGCACCTCCCCGGGCCTGAACCTGGTCCACACCCACCTCAACCGCGTCATCAGGGCCCGTGGCCAGGACGCCCTGTGCATCTGGGGCCCCGGACACGGCGGACCCGCGGTACTGGCCAACTCCTGGCTGGAGGGCACCTATTCGGAGACGTACCCGGATGTGAGCCGGGACGCCGCGGGCATGGCCAGGCTCTTCAGGCAGTTCTCCTTCCCCGGCGGGGTGCCCAGCCACGTCGCGCCCGAGACACCCGGCTCCATCCACGAGGGAGGCGAACTCGGCTACTCGCTCTCGCACGCGTACGGCGCCGCACTGGACAACCCGGATCTGCTGGTCGCCTGCGTGATCGGCGACGGTGAGGCCGAGACCGGGCCGCTGGCGGCCTCCTGGCACTCGAACAAGTTCCTCGACCCGGTTCACGACGGGGCGGTGCTGCCGATCCTGCACCTGAACGGTTACAAGATCGCCAACCCGTCGGTGCTGGCCCGGCTGCCCGAGTCCGAACTCGACGCACTTCTCCGGGGATACGGCCACGCCCCGATCCATGTCACCGGTGACGACCCGATGACCGTCCACCGTGCCATGGCCGCCGCCATGGACGACGCCATGGAGCGGATCGAACTCCTGCAGCGCACCGCACGCGAGGAAGGCGTCACCCAGCGGCCTCACTGGCCGGTGATCGTGCTGCGCACCCCGAAGGGCTGGACCGGGCCGGCCGAAGTCGACGGCCTTCCCGTGGAGGGCACTTGGCGCGCCCACCAGGTCCCGCTGTCGGCGGTCCGCGACAACCCGGAGCACCTGCGACAGCTGGAGACCTGGCTGCGCTCGTACAAGCCCGAAGAGCTCTTCGACGAGCACGGCCGCCCCCGCGAGCAGGTGCTTGCCTGTATCCCCGAGGGCACCCGGCGCCTGGGCGCCACCCCGCACGCCAACGGCGGTCTGCTGTTGCGCGAGCTGCCGCTGCCGGAGCTGGACCGGTACGCCGTCCAGGTCGACAAGCCCGGCGGCACGCTGCACGAACCCACCAGGGTCCTCGGCGACCTGCTGGAGAACGTCATGCACCACACCAGCGGCCGCCGCGACTTCCGGATCGTCGGTCCCGACGAGACCGAGTCAAACCGGCTCCAGGCCGTCTACAACGCCAGCGGCAAGGCATGGCAGGCCGAGACCCTGCCCGTCGACGAGCACCTGGACCGGCACGGCCGGGTCATGGAGATCCTCTCCGAACACACCTGCCAGGGCTGGCTGGAGGGCTATCTGCTGACTGGACGGCACGGTCTGTTCTCCTGTTACGAAGCCTTCGTGCACATCGTCGACTCCATGGTCAACCAGCACATCAAGTGGCTGCGCGTCACTCGCCGGCTGCCCTGGCGCGCCCCCATCGCCTCCCTCAACTACCTGCTGACCTCACACGTCTGGCGCCAGGACCACAACGGCTTCTCGCACCAGGACCCCGGCTTCGTCGACCACGTACTCAACAAGAGCCCCGAGGTCGTACGGGTCTATCTGCCGCCGGACACCAACACCCTGCTGTCGGTGGCCGACCACGTGCTGCGCAGCCGCGACTACGTCAACGTCGTGGTGGCCGGCAAGCAGCCCAGCTTCGACTGGCTCACCATGGACCAGGCGCGGGCCCACTGCGCCCGTGGCGCCGGGATCTGGGAGTGGGCGGGTACCGAGGACGGCATCCGTGAGCCCGACGTGGTGCTCGCAGCCGCCGGCGACGTCCCCACCCTGGAGACGCTGGCCGCCGCGCAGTTGCTGCGACAGCACCTGCCGGACCTTGCCGTCCGTGTGGTCAACGTCGTCGACCTGGCCCGGCTGCTGCCGCAGGAGGAACACCCGCACGGCATGCCGGGATCGGAGTACGACGCACTGTTCACCCGCGACAGGCCGGTGATCTTCGCCTACCACGGCTATCCCTGGCTGATCCACAGGCTTGCCTACCGGCGCACCGGCCACGCCAACCTCCACGTCCGCGGCTACAAGGAGATCGGCACCACCACCACGCCCTTCGACATGGTCGTCCGCAACGACCTCGACCGCTACCGCCTGGTGATGGACGTCATCGACCGGGTCCCCGGACTGGCCGTACGCGCCGCCCCCGTCCGGCAGTTGATGGAGGACACCCGGCTGCGCCACTACGACTGGATCCGCGAACACGGCACCGATCTGCCCGAGGTCGCCGACTGGACCTGGAGCGGCTGACCGGCCCCTTGGACGAGGGACCTTCGGCCCGTCGTCAGGGGCCCTGCAGCCCCTCCGAACTCCCTTGCCGCAGCGGGACATTGAAGGCGCAACGAGAGCCACCAAGGCCTCGTCCACCGGCCCTTGGAAGGGATGAGCATCATGGCAGTCCACGAGCACCCCCACCGGCACACGGGGTTCCACCTCCCGTCGGTGCGCCGGACCAGGACCGCGTCCGGCGACGCCGAGACCGCGACGGTCACGGCGACCCGTTCGTACGTCTTCGCCGGGCTGCGCCTGCTGACCGGGTTCGTCTTCCTGTGGGCCTTCCTCGACAAGACCTTCGGCTTCGGCTACGCGACCGGCTCCGGCAAGGCCTGGATCGACGGCGGCTCGCCGACCAAGGGTTTCCTCGGCGGCGTCGCCGTGGGACCGATGGAGTCCACGTTCCACGACTGGGCCGGGGCCGGCTGGGCCGACTGGCTGTTCATGCTCGGCCTGCTCGGCATCGGTCTCGCTCTGGTCTCCGGCATCGCGCTGCGGCTCGCCGCGGTCGCGGGCACCGTAATGATGGCGCTGATGTGGATCGCGGAGTGGCCCCCGGCCAAGCACCTGTCCGACGGTTCGCTGAGCATGTCCACCAACCCCTTCGCCGACTACCACCTGATCTACGCCGTCGTCCTCATCGCCCTCGCGGCCGCAGGCGCCGGCGCCACGTGGGGCCTGGGCAAGGCGTGGGCACGCCTGCCGTTCGTCAGCCGCAACCGCTGGCTGCTCTGACCACTCGGCTCGGCCCGGGGCGCCACCGCGACGACGCGGTGGCGCCCCGCGATCGTGATGCCACCCGGGACCAATGGGTCCCACCAGGGACCAGCGGCCCCTCCTGGCGCAACTGCCCGGCCCGGAAACTGAATCCACATCCCCCTCAAGGAGGTTCTGACATGCCCCGCAATGTAACCGCCGGTCTGGACGGCTCGCCCGAGAGCCTTGCCGCCGTCGACTGGGCCGCCCGTGAAGCCCTGCTCCGTGACATGCCTCTGCGGCTCGTGCACGCCCGAGAATGGGAGCCGTACGCATACGCACCGCTGGGCGGAGTCAGTGTGCCGCGGTCCGTGAGCGACGCGCACCGCGACTGGGCCGCGCACATGCCGCGTGAGGCCGAGAGCCGACTTGCGCGTCGGTACCCCGGCCTGCGGATCGGCACTGACAGCATGGCGGAGAAGCCCGTACCCGTGCTGCTCGCCGCCGCCGAGGACGCCGACGTGCTGGTGCTCGGGTCCCGGGGCCTGAACGGAGTCACCGGGTTCCTGCTCGGTTCCGTCGCACTGGCCGTCGTGGGCAGGACGACCCGGCCCGTCGTCCTCGTACGGGCCGGTGGGCGCGCCGAGGACGAGCACCTGCCGGACGGCGCCGGAGTCGCGTCCACGGTCACTCCGTACCGCGACGTCGTGCTCGGGCTGGACCTGCGCAACCCCGACGACAAAGTGATCGAGTTCGCGTTCGACGCCGCCTCACGCCGTGCCGCGAACCTGCGCGTTCTCCATGGCTGGAGCCTGCCGGTCTCCTCCCGCGGCTACGGAGGAATCGTCGACCCCGAGTACGACGCCGAACTGACCGCCCGGGTACGGCACGAGCTGAGCGACGTACTGCGACCGTGGCGGACAAAGTTCCCCGGCGTCGAGGTGAACGAGCAGACTGTGATCGGCGGAGCGGGCGCGCACCTGGTGGATGCCTCACGGGACGCGGCACTGGTGGTCGTCGGCCGCCGTACCCGGAACGCGCAGTTCGGCACTCACATAGGCCCTGTGGCCCATGCGGTCCTGCATCACGCCACCGCGCCGGTAGCGGTGGTCCCGCACGACTGACCACGAGGGCGGCACCGCTCACAGCAGGGGCGGAGGCGTCGGCAGACGGGCATTGCGTGCTCTCACAGGGAACAGGTTCGGCCGTTGTACGGACAGTAAGGAACATGCCGGAGTCGCTGTGACCGAAACACGCTGGGATGGCCCAACTGATATCGAGATGCGGGTCGTTGGGGGCGGACATGCGTGACACGGTCGGACCGGCGTCAATCCCGGCAGCCCCAGTGGCCTGCCGCGGAGGGCGCGAATGCTGTGCGGGAGCGCTCAAGGGCGGTTCAGAAGGCGCCGAGGAGCGGTTCCGGGGATTGCTGGAGGCGGCGCCGGACGCGATGGTCATCGTCGACGACATGGGAACCATGAGACTCGTCAACGCGCAGACCGAGGCGCTCTTCGGCTACCGACGCGAAGAACTCCTCGGCCAACCCGTCGAGTTGCTCATCCCCGGCCGTTTCCGTGCCCACCACGTCCAGCACCGCGACGGCTATGCCGCCAACCGTCAGGTGCGCCCGATGGGAGCGGGCCTGGAGTTGCACGGGCTGCGCAGGGACGGCACCGAGTTCCCGGTCGAGATCAGCCTCAGCCCGCTGGAGACCGCCGACGGCCTGCTCGTCTCCGCCGCCGTCCGTGACGTCAGCGACCGCAGACGGGCCGAGGAACGTATCAACGAGCTGGCCGCACTCGTCGAGTCCTCCCAGGACGCGATCCTCGCCAAGACCCTCGACGGTCACATCACCTACTGGAACGCCGCCGCCCAACGGCTGTACGGGTACACCCGGGACGACGTCATGAGCCGCCATGTGTCCCTGCTCGCCCCGTCCGAACGCCGACACGAGATCGACGCGCTCATGGACCAACTGCGCGACGGCGAGAGGATCGAGCACTTCGAGACCCTGCGGCTGACGCGTTCCGGTTGCCTCCTGGACGTCGATATCACGCTGTGGCCCACCCGCTCCCCGGACGGAACGGTCATCGGGGCGTGCGCCATCGTCCGCGACATCAGCGACCGCAAGCGGGCCGAAGCGGAACTGACCGTCCTGTACGAACAGCAACGCCACATCGCCCTCACCCTGCAGCGCAGTCTGATGGGCACACCGCCCGCCATCCCGGGGCTGGCCACCGCCAGCCGCTACCGGCCCGCCACTCAGGGGGCCGGGGTGGGCGGCGACTGGTTCGACCTCGTTCCGCTGGGAGCCGGCCGGGTCGGCGTCCTGATCGGTGATGTGATGGGCCGCGGCCTGGAAGCCGCCGCCGTCATGGGCCAGTTGCGCTCCGCCGCGCATGCCCTGGCCAAGACCGGCATGCAGCCCCGACAGCTCATGCAGGCCCTGGAGACGGTCGTCGCCGATCTGGACGTGCCCGACCAGCTGGTCACCTGCTGCTACCTGGTGATCGCGGCCGACGCGGGTGAGGTGACCATCTGCTCGGCCGGACACCTGCCCACCCTCATCGCCGCACCCGGTGAAGGCGCCCGGGCGCTGTCGGCACCCGTGAACGCACCCCTCGGTGTCGGCGGAGTCCTCTACGAGCAGACCAGCGCGGAGATCCCGGCCGGTGCCACACTCGTGCTCTACACGGACGGCCTGATCGAAACCCCGGGCAGTGACATCGAGGACCAACTCGCGCAGCTCACCGACGTACTGAGTGACCTCTTCACCACCGCCCCCGACCTGGAAGTCGCCGCCGATCGCGTCCTGGCCGCCCTGCTGCCCGACGCGGAGGGCCACAACGACGACGTCACCCTGCTGCTGACCCAGCTCCCCGACGCGCCCCTGGCCGCGGTCACCACCGACCTGCCGGCCGTCCCCGAATCAGTACCCGAGGGCCGCGCCTTCCTCACCAAGGCCCTCACCTCCTGGGACTGCACCACGACCGCGGACGACGCACGACTCCTGCTCTCCGAGATCCTGACCAACGCCGTTCAGCATGCCCAGGGCCCCCTCGGTCTGCACCTGTGCCGCACCGCCACCGAACTCACCGTCGAGGTCAGTGATCACAGCCCGCATCTGCCCCAGCCACGGCTCGCGGCCGAGGACGATGAATCCGGACGAGGACTGATCCTCGTCCGGGCCCTCGCCGACACCTGGGGCGTCCGTCCCACCGACGAGGGCAAGACCACGTGGTTCACCCTCGTGTTGTAGTGCCTGTCGCCGACGGGCCCGGGCCGGCGGGTGGCGTGGTCGGTTCAGTAGAGGGACGCGGGCCAGGTGCCGGCCACGGCGACGATGACACTCACGTCGAGCAGTACTCCGACGCTGAGCCACGGATCGAACCAGATCGCCTTGAGGGCAAGCCCGGTAGAGGCCGCCACGATCGCTGCGGTGGGCCACCAGCCGCTTCCGGCAGCCACCCCGGCCCCGGCGACGACGTAGACCAGGGCCACGTACCAGGCAAGCGCCAGCGACGTGGCCCTGGCCGGGGCGGCGGAGACGTGCGCCGCTTCGAGAACCCACGAGTGCCCGGGGTCGAAGGCGAGCTGATTGCCGGGCTGCGCCGGCGCCGTCCAGACGCCCGGGTGCAGCAGCCCGTGCGCGATCAGGAACAAGGTCACCAGCATGGTGGTCACGACAACTCCTCCGCATCGGCCGGTTCGGTGCCGCCCAGATCCAGCCGGAACGGCGGGTACGAGTCGGTCATCAGGGCGACGTACGCGGCGACGCGCAGCACCCAGCGGTTGAGACCGAGGATCAGGTCGAACAGGTCCTTCGGGTACTTCTCGGTGAAGGCCATGGTCACGCCGGCGATGACGGTCAGCAGGGCGACGAGTCCGCCCGACCACCACCCGAGGTGGTAGCCGCCGAGGAAGAAGCCGACGACGATGAGGTGCGGGACGGCCAGGAGCCACCACTTCACCAGCACCAGGCCCCGGGAGAGCCGTTCCGGGTAGGCGATGTCCAGCCGCGCCGGGTAGTCGGGTTCCGCACGCAGACTGAAGGGCGGGTAGCGGTCGGTGGCCAGGGCGCCGTACGAGTAGTAGGCGACTCGCCAACTCCAGCGCAGCACACCCAGGTTGAAGTCGAACAGTGCGCGCGGATAGTGCGCGGTGAAGAGGATGGCGAAGAACGCGATCACGCTCACCACGGCGAAGGCGATCCAGAGGAAGAACAGCACCACGTAGTGCGGAATGACCAGGATCCACTTCACCAGCCACAGCCACCGGGACAGCGGCGCGTCCAGGTCCGCGTTCACCCGGACCGGGCGGTCCGGGAATCCCACGAGGGTCGTCATGGAGATCAGCTCCTTCGTCCCGCGCCGGCCGAAGTACACCACCGGCACATGACCAGCGTCCGCCGCGCACGGTCGCGGCCGCGAGGGCTGAGTGGGGTTGTCCCGTTGGGCCTGTCGGCCCTTCGACGGCTCAGCTCGCTTCGTGCCCGCCGTCCGGCCCGGGCGCGGACGTGAGACGGATTCCGGTGACCAGGTCGGGACGGATGCGGACCGTGTAGTCCATGGCCCGGTTCATCCAGGGGCGGAGCATCGCCCGATAGCGGGCCACCTCCGCGGCGTCGGTGACCAGGTGGGCGTATCCGGTGACCACGACGCTCCAGCCGAGGTGCGTGTTCGGGTCGATGGTGTCGGCTTCGTAGGCGACGACGACGCCCTCACCTCCCGCGTGCCGCGTGTGCGAGGTCAGGGCCGCGCCCTCGTGGGTGCGGATGATGATGTCGCCGTCCTCCAGGACGTGGTTGACCGGACGGATGGTCGGCAGCGCGTGCTGGGTGAAGACGACCCTGCCCAGCGACACGCTGCCCAGCAGTTTCAGGGCTTCGGCGCTGTCGAGCTCGACGCTCTGCCGCGGTCCTGCGGCGGGCTGCTGGGCGTTCTCGGTTGCCATGATGAACTTCCGTACGGATTCGTCGCTCACTACGTGTCTCGGCGGGTTGAGGAACGGTTGCCACAGCCACGGAGCGATTCCGGGTGCGGGCAGTGGATCTAAATGGAACGGCGGTTGATCCCGCCGTACTAGGGCCGTTCGGTCCATGTCGCCGACCGGTCGACCCTATTCGCCGGGAGCGCCCGCCTCGCCGTAGTAGGCCGTGCGCATGAGCCGTTGCATGTCGTCGAGCATGGGCATGCGCGGGTTTGCGGGCGCGCACTGGTCCTCGTAGGCGTTGAGAGCCTGCTGGGGCAGCGCGTCGAGGAAGGTCTGCTCGTCGATGCCGAGGGCGTGGAACGACGGTTCTATGTGCACGCCGTCGCGCAGCCGTTCCACGGCGGCGGCCAGCGACTCGACGCCCTCGGCCGGGGTGGCCGCGGGCAGGCCGAGGGTGCGGGCGATGTCCTGGAACCGCTCGGGGGCGCGGTAGTGCTCGTACTTGGGCCAGCCGGTGAGCTTCGTCGGGACGGTGCCGTTGTAGCGGATGACGTGCGGCAGCAGGACGGCGTTGGTGCGGCCGTGGGCGATGTGGAAGGTCGCGCCGAGCGTGTGGGACATGGCGTGGACGATGCCGAGGAAGGCGTTGCCGAAGGCCATGCCGGCGATGGTGCCCGCGTTGTGCATCTTCTCCCGCGCGTCGGGCCGGGCGTCGCGGTCGTTCACGGCCGGTTCGAGGTTGTCGAAGACGAGCCTGATGGCGTGCAGGGCAGGGCCGTCGGTGAAGTCGTTCGCGTAGACGGACACGTACGCCTCGATGGCGTGAGTGAGGGCGTCGAAGCCGCTGTCGGCCGCGAGGGCCGGGGGCAGGTCGGCGGTGAGCAGCGGGTCGACGATGGCCACACTGGGGGTGAGCGCGTAGTCGGCAAGGGGGTACTTCTTGCCGGTCGCGGGGTCGGAGATCACGGCGAACGGGGTGACCTCGGCGCCGGTGCCGGAGGTGGTCGGAATGCACACCAGGCGGGCGCGCTCGCCCAGGACCGGGAAGCGGAAGGCCCGTTTGCGGATGTCGGAGAACTTCTGCCGCATGTCGGCGAAGTCCATTTCCCTGCCGACGGCCTGCTGCTCGTAGAGCAGCCACATCACCTTGGCGGCGTCCATGGGTGAGCCGCCGCCCAGAGCGATGATGGTGTCCGGGCGGAAGTCGTGCATGAGACGGGCGCCGCGCCGCACGGAGTCGATGCTCGGTTCGGGCTCGACGTTGTCGATGATCTGCACCGTCACGGGCTGGGCGCGGCGCTGCAGGACGCGGCCGACACGGTCCACGAAGCCGAGCCGGGTCATGGTCGCGTCGGTGACGATCGTGACGCGGTGGACCTCCGGCATGGAGGCGAGGTAGCTGATGGATCCCGGTTCGAAGTAGATCTTCGGCGGCACCTTGAACCACTGGAGGTTGTTGTGGCGACCGGTGACGCGCTTGATGTTCAGCAGGTTGGCGGCGGACACGTTGTTGGACACCGAGGTACTGCCCCAGGAGCCGCAGCCCAGGGTCAGCGAGGGGAGCAGGCTGTTGTAGATGCCGCCTATCGCGCCCTGCGAGGACGGGGCGTTGACGATGACCCGTACCGTCTTCATGCGTGTGCCGTACGCCTCGGCCAGTGCCGCGTCCTGGGTGTGGATGACGGCGCTGTGGCCCTGGCCGTGGAAGGCGACCATGTCGGCGGCCAGATCGAAGCCGTGTCGCTGAGTACTGGCACGCAGCACGGTCAGAACGGGGCACAGCTTCTCGCGGGTCAGGGGTTCGTCCGGGCCGATATGGTCGGCCTCGACGAGGATGAGCGAGGTGTCTACGGGCACGGTGAAGCCGGCCTGTTCGGCGATCCATGCCGGGCTCCGCCCGACGGCCGCGGAGTTGACCTTGGGCTCACAGCCGCCGCCGGCCGAAGGCCGGGGGTGCCCCCGGTTCGAGGAGTCCGTGGGGAAGAGGTACGCCTCCAGCTTCCGCTTCTCCTCGGCGGTGGCCAGGTGGGCGTGCAGGATGCGGAACTCGGCCAGGGCCGCGTCGTAGATCTCCGTGTCCAGGATGACGGCCTGCTCGGAGGCGCAGATCATGCCGTTGTCGAACGCCTTGGACAGGACGAGGTCGTTGACGGCGCGGCGCAGGCGGGCGCTCTTGTGGACGTAGGCGGGGACGTTGCCGGCGCCCACCCCGAGCGCGGGCTTCCCGGCCGAGTAGGCGGCCTTGACCATTGAATTCCCGCCCGTCGCGAGGATCAGCGAGACACCTGGGTGGTGCATCAGTGCGCCGGTCGCGTCGATGGAGGGGGACTCGATCCACTGCACGCAATGCTCGGGGGCTCCCGCGGCGACGGCCGCGTCCCGGACGATGCGGGCCGCCTCGGCGCTGCAGCGCTGTGCGGAGGGGTGGAAGGCGAAGACGACCGGATTGCGGGTCTTCAGTGCCATGAGGGCCTTGAAGAGCGTGGTGGAGGTCGGGTTGGTGACCGGTGTGATCGCGCACAGGACACCGACCGGTTCGGCGATCTCGACCATGTCGTCGATGTCGTCGCGGGCGATGACCCCGACCGTCTTCATGCGGTCCATGCTGTGGGTGACGTGCTCGCACGCGAACATGTTCTTGGCGGCCTTGTCCTCGAAGACTCCGCGTCCGGTCTCCTGCACGGCGAGGCGGGCCAGCTCGGTGTGCTGGTCCAGGGCGGCGACCGAGGCCTTCTTGACGATGTGGTCGATCTGCTCCTGGTCCATGGACTCGTAGTCGGCGAGCGCCTTGAGCCCGTCCGTGACCAACCGGTCGACGGCGATGGCGATGTCCGACGGCGCACCGTCGTCCGAAGCGGGCCGGGGCCGGTTGTCGTCATGCCGGGTCATGGGGATCTGCCTCCGTTGTTGAAGTCTGTTGCGCAAGGCCAGCGATTCGAGCGAGGCCGGTGCGTGCGCGGCGTGTGGGGAGCGATGGTGGGAGCGGCACCGCGGGGGATCGGTACCGCTCCCACCACTACGGTCTCCCCGGCCCCGTGCCGTTCCGCAGATGCCGATGGTCCCCTTGAGGGGCCGACCGGCCCCGGTCCGTGAGTGCCGGGTGTCACCGCTCCGGAAGCCAGTGGTGGTCGATCGTGGGTGAGGGGTGATTCTCGGGCGGGCGGGTGTCGTCGAGGCGGAACGTGAGGCTGTTCATCACGCCGATGACTCCGTCCACCCGCCAGGTCAGCCGGATCGTCAGTGGAATGTCGCTGCGGCGCTCCAGCCGGCCTTCCAGTGTGACCAGCCCGTCGTTGACCGAGACGAATACGCTCTGGTGCGGCAGGAGCATGGCCTGGGTCAGGACTTCGTCGATCACCTCCTGCCGTATCTCGTCGTCCGTGCGGAGGAAGACGAGCAGGAGGTCGCGGCGCGTGGCGATGCCGATGAGGCGGTCCTCCTCGTCCACCACCGGGAGTCGCTCGATGTGGTGGCGCTCCATCACACGTGCGGCGTCCGCGACGCGTTGTTCCGGGTGCACGGTGATCGCGGGCGTGGACATCAGCTCCTCCGCGGTCACGGCAGTCGCCTTGGTGGCCGCCGCGCGGGCCGCGCGCCGCAGCGCGGGCATCCGGAAGCGGCGCTCCCGGCCGTGGTCGGCGCGGAATGCCTGCTGGTGTATCAGGTCGGTCTCGGAGATCACTCCCAGGACCTTGTCGTCGTGATCCACGACGGGCAGCCCACTGATGCGATGCCCGTCCAGCAGCCGTGCCACGTCCTTGAACGACGTCTCCGGGCGGGCTTCGACGACCTCGCTGGTCATCACCTCGCCGACGGTGCGGGTCTTCACGGCATTTCCTCCTCTACGGGTACAGGAGAGCGGCTGATTCCGAGTCGCGCACCTGTGGGCGGCGTCGGACTCCGGCGGGAGCTGTCGCCCGCGGCGGGTGTCCGGGGGCCGGAAGCGCGGGCCCGAGCGGTGGGACCGGCCGGGGCCGCCCCTGCGGACGGCTCCGGCAGCCCGGCTTCCGGTGCCTGTTCAGCCTCTCGCCCGGCTGCCGGCCGGGGCAGGGGCCGAGTGTCCCGCGACCGGGGTCGAACCTCCCTGCCGGAGCGGAGCCCGGCTCTTCGTCACTTGCTGTCGTCGTTGTCCGCGGGCCCGTGGAGCGCGGCCCGTCCGGCCTCCAGTCGGGCGACCGGGACGCGGAACGGGGAGCAGGAGACGTAGTCGAGCCCCACTGTGTGGAAGAAGTGGACCGACTCGGGGTCGCCTCCGTGCTCGCCGCAGACGCCGATCTTCAGTCCGGGGTGCGCGGCGCGGCCCTCCGTGATCGCGATCTCGACCAGGCGGCCGACACCTTCCCGGTCGATCGTCTCGAACGGGGACACCTTGAAGATGCCCTTGTCGAGGTAGGCGGAGAAGAACGCCGCCTCCACGTCGTCGCGGGAGAAGCCCCAGGTGGTCTGGGTCAGATCGTTGGTGCCGAAGGAGAAGAACTCCGCCTCCCGCGCGATCGGGCCCGCAGTCAGCGCGGCCCTCGGCAGCTCGATCATCGTGCCCACGGGGCACTGGACGGGGACGCCCGACGCACTGGAGACCTCGGCGAGCACCTGCTCCACTTCCTCGCGCACGAGCCGCAGTTCCTCGACGGTGTCGATCAGCGGCACCATGATCTCCGCCTGGGGATCTCCGCCCGCGCGCTTGCGCTCCACGACCGCCTCGGCGATGGCCCGTACCTGCATGGCGACCAGGCCCGGCGCCACCAGGCCCAGGCGTACTCCGCGCAGGCCGAGCATCGGGTTCTCCTCGTGCATACGGTTCACGGCCTCGAGCAGCTCGAAGTCGTGTGCGCTCGGCGGGTTGCCGTGGGCCTCGGCGGCGGCCAGCCGTACGGCGAGTTCCGTGCGGTCGGGCAGGAACTCGTGCAGGGGCGGGTCGAGGAGGCGGATGGTGACGGGCAGGCCGTCCATCGCCTCCAGGATGCCGACGAAGTCCTCTCGCTGCAGGGGCAGCAGCCCGTCGAGGGCCCGTTCGCGTTCGGCGTCCGTGCGGGCGAGGATCATCGCCTCGACCAACTGCCGGCGCTCGCCGAGGAACATGTGCTCGGTGCGGCACAGGCCGATGCCCTCGGCACCGAACCGTCGGGCCCGGGCCGCGTCCTCGGGGGTGTCGGCGTTCGCCCGCACGCCAAGCCGTCGTACTCCGTCGGCCCGGTTCATGGCGCGGGCCACGGCCTCGACCAGTCCTACGGAGTGTTCGCCGGTCTCGAAGTAGCGCATCACGGAGGAGTCGACGAGCGGGGCGGCGCCCAGGTACACGGCGCCTTCGGAGCCGTCCACCGAGATGACCGTGCCTTCCTCGACCGTGGTGCCGTCGGTGGTGAAGCGCCGCGCGCCGGTGTCGACAGCGAGTTCCTCGGCGCCGCAGACGCAGACCTTGCCCATGCCGCGGGCGACCACGGCGGCATGGCTGGTCTTGCCGCCGCGGCTGGTCAGCACGGCCTGGGCGGCGATCATGCCCGGCAGGTCGTCGGGGGTGGTCTCCTGGCGTACGAGGACCACCTTCTCCCCGGCCGCGGCGCGGCGGACGGCCTCGGCGGAGTCGAAGACCGCGGCGCCCACGGCGGCGCCCGGTGAGGCCGGGATGCCGTGCGCGAGTGCCTGCCCGACCTTCGAGGTGTCGAAGCGGGGGAACATCAACCGGGACAGTCCGTCCCCGCCGACCCGTGCCAGGCCCTCGTCCGCGGTGATCAGTTCCTCGTCGACCAGCGCGGCGGCGATGGCGAACGCTGCCTCGGCGGTGCGCTTTCCGACCCGCGTCTGCAGCATCCACAGCCTGCCGCGCTCGATGGTGAACTCGATGTCGCACAGGTCGCGGTAGTGGGTCTCCAACGTCCGCATGTGGTCGCGCAGTTGCGCGTACGAGGTCGGGTCCAGGTCCCTCAGCCCGTCCAGCGGGATGGTGTTGCGGATGCCCGCGACGACGTCCTCTCCCTGGGCGTTGGGCAGGTAGTCGCCGTACACGCCCGGGGCGCCGGTGGCCGGGTCCCGGGTGAAGGCGACGCCGCTGCCGGAGTCGGGCCCGAGGTTGCCGAAGACCATGGTCTGGACGTTGACCGCGGTGCCGAGGTCGTCCGGGATGTGCTCGCGGCGGCGGTAGAGCCGGGCGCGTTCGCCGTTCCAGGACTCGAAGACGGCGAGGATCGCACGCCGCAGTTGCTCGGCGGGGAGCTGCGGGAAGTCCTCGCCGGTCTCGTGGTGGATCAGGTCCTTGTAGGCCTCGACGAGCCCGGCGAGGTCGGTGGCGTCCAGATGCAGGTCGTCGGCCGCGCCGCGCATGTCCTTGAGGCGGGCCAAGGTGCCTTCGAACAGCGCACTCTCGACTCCCATGACGGTACTGCCGAACATCTGCACGAGGCGGCGGTAGGAGTCCCAGGCGAAGCGCTCGTTCCCTGAGGACTTCGCCAGACCGAGTACGGAGTCGTCGTTGAGGCCGATGTCGAGGATCGTCTCCATCATGCCGGGCATGGAGAAACGGCCGCCGGAGCGGACTGACAGGAGCAACGGGTCGTCCGGCTGCCCCAGAAGCCGCCCAGCGGCCTGCTCCAGGGCGGTCAGGTGGCGGGAGACCTCGCGGAACAGCCCGTCCGGCTCACTGCCGGTCGCGAGAAAAGCACGGCAGGCCTCGGTGCTGACGGTGAACCCGGGCGGCACGGGCAGACCCATCCGGGTCATCTCGGCCAGGTTGGCGCCCTTGCCGCCGAGCAGGTCGGCCATGTCACGGCCGCCCTCGGTGAATTCGTACACGTAGTGGGCCATGGCGGTGTGCTCTTCCTTCGGATTCGGGGGAGTCGCTGGACGTGGAGCCGGCTCTCCGGGAGGGATATGAGGTGCTGGGGTCTTCCGCTCGGTACCGCTCGTACGGGCTCTTGCAGGGCGCCCGTGCCATGGACGTTCCCGAGGCCGGTGGACCTGTCCGTCAGTCGTGCGGGACGATGACGACGGGGGCGGCCACGTGGTGGAGCACGGCATGCGCGACCGGGCCGATGCGCATGCCGAGCGCGGGCCGGTGTACGCGGCGGCCCACGACCACGAGGGCGGCATCCGCTGCGGCCTGCAGCACGACTCCGGAGGCGAAGGCGAGGTCGACTGTCTCAACCACTGTGACCTGCGGGAACCTCTCCCGCCACGGCTGCAGGGCCTTGGACAGTGCCTTCTCCTGCTGTTCGGCCAGGCCACCCGGTTTGACCGCCGCCTGTCCGGCCTCGGGGCCGCGTCCGTACAGCGGAGGCAAATCCCAGGCGTGTACGGCACGGAGCGTCGCTCCGCGGGTGGCCGCCGCACGGAACGCGAACTCCAGAAGGGGGCCGGACTGTGTGCCCAGATCCTGGAGCCCGACCACCACTTCCCCGGTGTTCGCCTCGGCCGCGGATTGCGTTTTCGCTCGTACCATCACCACCGGGCACTTCGCCTTGGCGAGCACGTGCTGGCCGACGGAGCCGAGGAGGAACCCGGCGATGGCGCCGTGCCCGCTGGAGCCCAGCACCAGCATCTCGGCCTTCTCCGCCTGGCTCAGCAGAACCTCGGTGGCCGACTCGGAGACCTGCTCGGTGTCGATCGTCAGCTGCGGGTACCGGGCACGCAGATCCTCCTCGGACTCGAGCAGCAGGCGTAGGGCCCAGCGTTTCTGGGTCTTCCGGTCGTCGGCGACGGGCACGTCGTGCGGCTGCCAGAGCCAGGCGTTGACCAAGTGCAGCGGCAGGCCGCGGCGCTGAGCCTCGCCGGCGGCCCAGTCGGCTGCGGCCAGACTCTCGGGAGAACCGTCCAGGCCGACGGTGATGGGGCGAAGCATGGGAGATACCTCCGGGTCCGGTACGACGGGTGGGCGGCAGCGGCCGCCGGTACTCGCTCCGAGCCTCGCTCCGACGCGGTCACCTCCTCCATGGGCCAGAGGTCCCGAGCTGCGGCCATCTGGTCCCGCTCTCGCGACGGTCCGTACGCACTGCGGCGGTGGGCCGGTTCCTGCTCGGTTCCCGTGCCACCACCCAGGCGATGAGACGGCTACGACCCGGCCCCGTACACGGGGCCGAACGTCCCTCGCTTCGTCCCCGTACGGCCCATGCCGCTTTCGGTACGGGCTGCGCAGGCTGGCAGCGCACACCAGACACCGACCGGGGAGGACGACGGACATGACCGTGCGCATAGGAATCAACGGCTTCGGCCGTATCGGGCGCAACTACCTTCGCTGCGTGCTGGAGCGTGCGGAGGCGGGGACTGGTACCGCCGTCGAGGTGGTGGCGGTCAACGACCTCACCTCGCCGGCGGCGCTGGCCCATCTGCTGGAGTACGACTCGACCTTCGGGCGGCTGCGCCGCAGCGTCGAGCACGACGACACGTCGCTGACGGTGGACGGTCACCGCATCGCGGTGACGGCCGAGAGCGACCCCGCGGCCCTGGCATGGGGTGAGCTGGGCGTGGACGTCGTCATCGAGTCCACCGGCCGCTTCCGCAGCCGTGAGGATGCCGGACTGCACCTGAAGGCCGGCGCACGCAAGGTGCTGTTGTCCGTACCGGGCAAGGAAGTCGACGCCACCGTTGTGATGGGCGTCAATGAGGGCGTCTACGACCCCGAGCGGGACCACGTGATCTCCAACGCCTCGTGCACGACCAACTGTGTGGCACCGATGGTGAAGGTGCTGGACGAGCACTTCGGCCTCGTCAAGGGCCTGATGACCACCATCCACGGCTACACCAACGACCAGGTGGTCCTGGACGGCCCGCACAAGGACCCGCGTCGCGGTCGCACCGCCGCCGTGAACATCATCCCGACCAGCACGGGAGCCGCCCGTGCCGTGGGGCTCGTCCTGCCGAAGCTCGCAGGCACTCTGGACGGCATCGCTGTTCGGGTGCCGGTCGAGGACGGCTCGCTGACGGACCTGAGCGTGGTGCTCGAGCGTCCCGTGACCGCGGACGAGGTCAACGCCGCGTTCCGCGAGGCCGCCGACGGCCCGCTGAAGGGAATCCTGCGCGTCTCGGACGCCCCGATCGTCTCCCGGGACATCGTCGGTGACCCCGCCTCGTGTGTGCTCGACGCTCCGCTGACGCAGGCGCACGGCGACCTGGTGAAGGTCTTCGGGTGGTACGACAACGAGTGGGGCTACACCAACCGCCTGCTCGACCTCACCGAGTACGTCGCCGCCCGACTCCCGCAGAGCTGAGTTGCGGCCGCGACCGCACCAGCGCGAGGAGTGGCCGGACGGCCGGCCGACAGGGCCGACCGGGTCCCCTGAGGGCCGGTCGGCCCACACACAGGCGACACGGCCTCCTCTGCTCGGACGCCGGGTTTTTCATGGGTCCCTATCGCTGCCCAAGACACCGATAGCCGACGGAGGGCCTCTGTCGGACTGCGTTGCCGCGTACTTCATCGACCAGGACGGTGGGACAGCCGAGGATGCAGCGGTGCCGCGGGCCGGTCCTGACGACGCGCCTGCTGTGCTCCCGCACTGATGTCGTCCGCCCTACGGAACAGAGGAACGCCACGAGCGGTAGTGGCGGCGCTCCTCGGGGCTGCTCACTTGCTTGCAGAGGTCGGTGTTCTCGCCTCGGATCCGGGCAAGGCCGCCTTCTCGCTTCGAGGTGTCCGGTGACCGTTGCCTCGCCCCGGTCAGCGACGTGCTCCTCGAACCACTGGGTCTGGTCGGGGTAGTTCCGGTACAACGCCGCGTGTGTGACGCCGAGGCCCATCTCGACGTTGCTCAACGTCGTGCGTTGGCCCTTGGCAGTGGCTCAGGGGCCGCAGAAGCGATCTGGATCTCGCAGCGGTCGCAGGGCGCCGACGACGCAGTGCGGATGCCGACGGCGCTCAAGCAGTCCTCGTTCTCGTAGAGGTCGACCTTGTAGTACGCCTGAGGGCCGTCGAGGCGCCACCTGACGCGCGGGCCCAGATTGGTGAAGACCTTTCTCATGCCATGGTTCTCCGCGAGGGTCTTCGCAGTGAAAACGGAAATGCCCGCCATGCGGGCGGCATCCGAAAGGTGTTCCAGCAGCAGGGTGCCGATGCCGCGGCGCTGCCATGCGTCTGCGACCGTCAGCGCGATCTCCGCGGCGCAGGACCTGGCCGTGGGCTCGTACTCGGCCAGACCGACGATCACTCCGGCGTGCTCGGCGACCAGGGCGAAGCTGCCCGGGCGGCCCGGCTGTGTCACGCGGTCGGTGGCCTGCCGGGCGGAGCCATCACAGTTCGAGAAGAACCGCAGCCGTAGGTGCTCCGGCGACATCCCTTCGTAGAGCCGCCGCACTGCTTCACGGTCGTCGGGACCGGCCTGCCGTATCCGAATCGAGGTGCCGTCCGACAGCAGGTCGTGCGTGGGCACGTGTTGGAGGCCGGTCATCGCACACCTTCCTTCCGGGGCTCGTGTTTCATCGTCCATCGGGACGGGGCACGGACGGCATGGGCTGAAAGGGAAGGCGGAGGGGCCGAGGGGCTCTGTTTTGGTGTGCTCGATGCCGAACGTGCCGACGTTGCTGTGACGCCTCGGCCCGCCGGGCGGCGATGGGGAATCGTCGTCGGTGAGGCATCGCCGGATGTCGTTTGGAAGCCGAGAGCCGCGCGCTCAGGACGCCAGCTCGGGTCTGATCCCCGGTGGCTGGTGGAAGCGTGGAGTGGACGGTGCAGCGCGGGGGCGCAGCTGGCAGGGCCGCGGCTCCCCGGACAGTCCGGACTGCGGGGCGGATGTGATGCGTAAGGCTCCGTTGCGGGCCGGCTGATCGCTGTGACCGGCGGCAAAAGTCCGAAGGGTCGCCGAATTGTCTTCTGCCGGCAGGGTGGGTCGGACCGTGCTCACCCCGACCCGTTCGGCGAGATCCGTTACATGATCATCCGGCGGTGGCGGGAAGGGTGCCGCCCTTGCGCGGAGTACGGGCGAGAGCGTCGGAAAGGCGCGGGTACACCTCGAAGGCGTGGGCCAGATCGGTCAGGCGCAGCAAGCGCAGAATGCTCGGGCGGCTGGTCACGAGGCGGAGCCGTCCGCCCCGGATCTTCGTGCGGTTCCGGGCGCGGCACAACGCCGCCAGACCACTGCAGTCGATGAATGTTATGGATCGCAGGTCCAGCACCAGCTCGGGACTCGGACCGGCGGTCAGGACATCGAGACGCACCGACAAGGGTGTCGCGGTCAGAATGTCGATCTCGCCGCGCAGCCGTACGACAGTGACGCCGTCGACGACGTGTGTGCTCAGGCAGGGCACCGGCTGGGGTCCGAGTTCGTTCATGCGCTCAGGAGATCCCGGACGGCTACGCGGTAGGTAGGGCCGTTCGGTACCCTTTCCTGCCCTTTGGGGGACTTTTCTCGGAGGGGACGCGTGCAGATGGGGAGGGCCGTCGCAGCGCAGCCGTGCCGGTCTCGCGGTTCGTCAGGGCGACAACTGGTCGCGTCGCGAGGAGTCGATGCCCGATGCCAGGTCGTCCGTGTCGTCGACCCGGTGATCCAGGTGTTCCGAGACCTCGACCACGCCGTCCACGCTGCGGCACAGCCGTACAACCACGGGAATGGTGGTCATGCGCTCAACGGTTCCGCGCAGTGTGACCCGGCCGTCCACGACGTGAGCGGTCACCGCTGTGGGCGGGATACCCAGCGTGTGCACCAGTATGTCCCCGGTGATCTCCTCACGGATGGCACGGTCCCCGCGCAGGAACACCCGCAGCAGGTCGCCACGGCTTACCAAGCCGATCAGCCGGCCGCTCGCGTCCACCACCGGCAGTCGCTTGACACGGTTCCGTTCCATCGTCCGGGCTGCCTCGGCCGCCGTCCATTCCGGACGGCCGGTGACGGCCGGGCTGGTCATCAGCCCACTGGCCGTGGTCGCTTCGGCCCTGGCCGGTTCGGCGGGCCAGGGGTCGAGGCCGGGCCCCGCCGCCGTGTCGAGTCGGCCTGCCTCCCTGCGCAGCAGGTCCGCCTCGGACACCACTCCGACGGGGCGGTCGCCGTCGTCCACGACCGGAACCGCGGTGATGTCGTGCTCAGCGAGCAGTTTGGCGATCTCCGTGAAAGACGCGTCCTGCCGCACGCTCACGACCTCGGTTGTCATCAGTTCGCTCACGATGCGGTGCCTCATGGCTCCTGCCTCCTTCGACATGGTTCTCAGCGTTCTCGCTGCCCACTGTCCGGTGCCCCGGCACGGTTCTGCAGGGGCTGATCGGCCCCGCCTGCTGCCGAACGGCCCGAACCGGCCCTGCCGGTCTTCCTGAGGTGGGGGCCGACCAGCCCATGCGGGCGGCAGCCATCCCGGTCAGGCTGGACATGTGGGGCGGTACCGGTTGGCCGCAACCGGGGCCTCGCATCGAAGCGGTCACCACGGCCGGCCGGCACACCGAGGAAAGGGATCGTCATGAAGGCACTCGTCTTCCACGGCCCCGGACAGTCCGCCTGGGAGGATGTCGCGGACCCCGGTATCCAGGACGCCACCGACGCGGTCGTCCGCGTCGACACCGTCACCATCTGTGGAACGGACCTGCACATCCTCAAGGGCGACGTACCCGAGGTACGTCCGGGAACGGTCCTCGGTCACGAGGCCGTCGGCGAGATCGTCGAGGTCGGCAGCGACGTACGCACCGTTCGTCCCGGCGACCGGGTGCTCGTCTCGTGCATCACGGCGTGCGGCCGCTGCCGCTTCTGCCGGGAGGGATCGTACGGGCAGTGCCGCGGCGGAGGAGGCTGGATCCTCGGCCACCTGATCAACGGCACGCAGGCCGAGTATGTCCGCGTGCCCCACGCTGACCTGTCCACACACCTGCTTCCAGGCGCCTTGGAAAGCAAGGACGCCGTGCTGCTGGCAGACATCTTCCCCACGGCCTACGAAGTGGGTGTGCTGAACGGCCGCGTACGGCCCGGAGACACCGTCGCCGTCGTGGGTGCCGGTCCCATCGGTCTCGCCGCGATCGCCACTGCCCGGCTGTACACGCCAGAGAAGATCATCGCGGTGGACCTCGCCCCGGCTCGGCTGGACGCGGCCAAGCGCCTCGGTGCCGACGCCGTGGCCGTCGCCGACGAGGCCGAATCGCTGGTCGCCGACCTCACCGAAGGCCTCGGGGCCGATGTCGTCGTCGAAGCGGTCGGAGTCCCGGAGACCTTCGAGATGTGCACGCGCATGGTGCGGCCGGGCGGACACGTGGCCAACGTCGGTGTGCACGGCAAGTCCGCCGTGCTGCACCTCGAAGACCTGTGGATCAAGAACGTGACGATCACCACCGGGCTGGTCGACACGTCCTCCACGCCGACCCTGCTGCGCATGATGGCGGGGGGCCGCCTGCCCGCCTCGTCGATGGTCACTCACACCTTCCCGCTGGAGCAGATGGAAGAGGCGTACGACGTCTTCTCCCGGGCCGCCGACACCGGCGCGCTCAAAGTCGTCCTCGGCGGGCAGCCGCACGACGTCCTGACGGTCAGGGCGTCCTGACAGGAGGAAGTGACCGGTAATGCCGGAACACACACCACCGAACACGGCGTCCGCGGCGGCGGGCGCCGCACGGGGCGACATCGGGCGGCGCATCGCCCAGCGCCGCGGGGAACTGGGCCTGACCCGGCAGGAGACCGCCGAGCGGGCGGGTACGGTCCCCAGCTACCTCCAGTACCTGGAGGAACAGTCCACCGCCACGCCCGGCACCGGCGTCCTCATCCGGCTCGCCGACGCCCTGGAGACCACGGTCACCGCTCTGCGCGGTGGTGACGCCGACCTGCCGCCGGGTGTCGGCCGGGCCGCCGGTCACCCGGAGCTCGTGGAGATGAGCACTGAGGAGTGCCGCGCACGGATGTCGACGCACGGTGTCGGAAGACTCGCCACGTCCACGCCCACCGGCCCAGTCGTAGTCCCCGTGAACTACAGCGTCGTCGACGATGCGGTCGTATTCCGGACCGCTCCCGGCTCGGCGCCCGCGTCCGCCGCCGGGCACCAGGTCGCCTTCGAGGTCGACCACATCGACGAGGCGCTCAGCCGAGGCTGGAGCGTGCTCGTGCGCGGACGCGCACGCGAGGTGACCGAGCCCGACGCCGTACGTCGGCTGGAGGAGCGGGCGTACAGCGGCCCATGGGCGGGCGGCGAGCGGAACACATGGGTGTGTGTCGACCTCGCCGATATCACCGGGCGTTCGATCACGGTGCGCTGAGACCCGCGCGCGGTGTGCGCGGAGACGCGGCCGGTACAGCCGTTTCGTCGGGGGGCCCGGCCCGCCCACGACGAAACGGCGGAATGCTCAGGCGCGCGCCCGTGGGCGACACCGCCGGGGCCACTCTCCGGCAGTCGTGGACCGGTGGGCTCTCGTCCCCGCCGCCACCGGCGCACAGCATGGGACAGATACCGCTGCACCACGTGAGAGCTGGAGCGCCTGATGCATCCCAACGACGGATTCCGCGAACTCGACCGGCAGGAGTGCCTGCGTCTGTTGGCCGGGGCGCCCGTCGGCCGTATTGTCCACACCCGTCACGCCCTGCCCGCGGTCCTGCCGGTCAACTTCGGCCTGGACAGCGATTCCGCCGTGCTGCTGCGCACCGCGGCGGATTCGGAACTGTCCCGCGCCGTCGACGGTGCGGTGGTCGCCTTCGAGGCGGACGATGTCGACACCGTTGCGCACTCCGGCTGGAGCGTCGTCGTCACCGGACACGCCACCGTGGTCACCGATGCCGCCGAGCACACGCGGTTGTCCCTGACCGGCCCGCGCTCCTGGGTCGCCGTGCCCGAGGAGGTCTTCGTGCGCATCGAGGCCGAGCTGGTCACCGGTCGTGAACTCGTCGGCGGACCCACGATCTACGGGGTGGACCTCTCCTCCTGAACCAACTGCGCCACGCGCCCCGCACCTGGCTGGTGCGGGGCGCACCTCTGTCACCGATGGGCCGATCGGGACGAGGGCGTAGGGACCAACGGTCCCGCTGGGGGACAAGTGGCCACTGACCGCGGATGCTCCCCGCGCAGCAGGATCAGTCCCAGATCAACTCCCCTGCTGGAACGGTCAGATGAAGGAGCGCAGCCATGTCCGCGACCGAGCGAGGACCCGAACATGCCGACGGCACGGGGGCGGTGGCCCAACCCCCCGACAGAAAACAGGCGCTCGGACTTCCGGCGGCGACCGCGCTGGTGATCGGCAGCATCATCGGCACCGGAGTCTTCGCGCTCCCGTCGGCTCTCGCACCGTACGGGCCGATCTCGCTGGTGGCTTTCGTCGCCGTGACCCTCGGAGCTCTGGCGCTGGCGGTGACCTTCGGGTCGTTGTCCAAGCGGGCCTCGGGCAGCGGAGGTCCGTACGTGTACGCCCGAGAGGCCTTCGGTGAGTTCGCCGGGTTCCTCAACGCCTGGTCGTACTGGATCACCGCCTGGGCGGGCAACGCCGCCATCGTGGTGGCCTGGGTCGGGTACGTCGAGGTCTTCGTCAACACCGGTCACCGCACCGGGACTTCGGTGTTCATCGCCCTGATCGGCCTGTGGATCCCCGCCGCGATCAACCTCACCGGCGCGAAGAACACGGGTGCCTTCCAAGTGGTCACCACCGTCCTGAAGTTCATTCCGCTGGTCTTCATGGCCTCGATCGGTCTGTTGTTCATCGACCCGGACAACTTCGGCACCTTCAATGCCAGTGGGCAGTCCGCGTTGGGCGCGATCTCGGCGGCCGCGGCCATCGCCCTGTTCAGCTACCTGGGCCTGGAAGCCGCCTCCGTGGTCGCCGGGCGGGTCCGCGAGCCGGGACGCAATGTGCCGCGCGCCACCGTGTACGGCACCCTGGCCTGCGCCGTCATCTACATCCTGGGCACCCTCGCCGTCTTCGGCACGGTCTCGCACGGCGAACTGGGCGCATCCACCGCACCGTTCACCGACGCCGCGAACAACATCTTCGGCGGGACCTGGGCGGGCGACGCCGTGGCCGTGGCCGCGATCATCTCCGGTATCGGCGCGCTGAACGGCTGGACCATGATCTGCGCCGAGATGCCGTACGCGGCGGCCCGCGACGGACTCTTTCCCGGGGCCTTCGCGAAGCTGCGCGGTGCCGCCGGCGTCCCGGTCTTCGGCATCGTGGCGTCCACCGTCCTCGCCTCGCTGATCACGGTGTTCAGCTACACGCGTTTCGAGGACGTCTTCACCAAGATCGTGCTGCTGAGTGTGCTCACCGCGGTGATCCCGTATCTGTTCTCCGCCGCCGCCCAGCTGTACTGGCTGCTGGTGCGCGGTCGGGAAAGCCTCAGCAAGCGGCGGCTCGCGCGGGACGTCACCGTTTCCGCGCTGGCGATGGCCTTCTCCTACTGGTCGATCCAGGGCAGCGGCTACCAGACCGTCTACTACGGGCTGTTCGTGCTCCTGCTGGGGCTGCCGGTCTACGTCTGGCTGAAGCGCGCCCGCGGTGAGTTCGGGGAAACAGCAGAGGCTTCGGCCTCCGTCGACCCGTCGGCTCCGGCTCCCGAGACCGAGTCCGGGGGGCGGGCGCCAGAGACCGTGGCGGGTCCTCACCGCGCACCTCGCGGCGACCACTCGGCGCCCGTCATGGAGCTCAACCGGATCAACCGCCGTCACCATGACTGACCCCCCGTTTCGTATCCCCCAACTCCCTGAGGAGCACTCCGCCATGACCGGCTTCCACGTCGACTCCGAGGTCGGCCGACTCCGACAGGTGATCCTGCACCGGCCCGGACTCGAACTGTCCCGGCTGACCCCCCGCAACGTCGACGCACTACTCTTCGACGACATCCTGTGGGCCAAGCGAGCCCGCGAGGAGCACGACGCCTTCGCCCAGGCCCTGCGCGACCAGGGCGTTCGCGTGCACTACTTCGCCGAACTGCTCGCCCGGACCCTGGACATCCCGCAAGCCCGCACCTGGCTGCTGGACCAGGTGGTCACCTCGGCGACCGTCGGCCCGGCGCTGGCCGAGCCGGTACGGGAACTGTGCACCCAACTGGACGGGGAAACCCTGGCGGGCTACCTGATCGGCGGCCTGCTCAAGCACGACCTTCCGCTCGCCGCCCCGCACAGCCTGGTCTGGAACGCACTGGACTCGGAGGACTTCGCCCTCGCACCGCTGCCCAACCACCTGTTCCCACGGGACAACTCCTGCTGGATCTACGACCGGCTGGCCGTGAACCCCATGGCCAAACCGGCCCGGCGGCGCGAGAGCCTGCACGCCGCGGCGATCTACCGCTTCCACCCGATGTTCGCAGCGAACGCCAACGCCCCGGTCCTGGAGGGGATTTCGACATCGGGAGGATCGGCCACCCTCGAAGGCGGCGACGTACACGTCCTCGGCAACGGGGCAGTCATGGTGGGCATGGGTGAACGCACCACCACCCAGGCCGTGGAGATCCTGGCCGCCCGCCTCTTCGCGGACGGCACGGCCCGTCGGCTGATCGCAGTCCAACTCCCGTCCAGCCGCGCCTACATGCACCTGGATACCGTGCTCACGATGGTGGACCGCGACGCCTTCGCCATCTACCCGGGCCTCGCCGACTCCCTCCGCTCCTGGACACTCCTGCCGAGCGCCGAACGTGGGACCGGCTTCGACGTCGTACCCGACTCGGACCTCGCCACCGCCCTGGCCGAGGCCCTCGACCTGGACAAGGTCCGCATGCTCTCCGCGCCGCAGGACGTCCGGGCCGCCGAACGCGAACAGTGGGACGACGGAAGCAACTTCCTCGCCGTCGCCCCCGGAGTCGTCGTCGGCTACGAGCGGAACGTCACGACCAACACCTACCTGCGCAAACAGGGCATCGAGGTGATCACCGTCGCCGGGGCCGAACTCGGCCGGGGCCGCGGCGGCCCCCGCTGCATGAGCTGCCCTGTCGAACGTGATCCGGTCATCTGACCACACCGACACACGACACGCTGACAAGGACCCGTCATGGCCGTCGATCTGCGAGGCCGCTCATACCTGGGCGAACTCGACTTCACCGCACGCGAGATCCACCACCTGCTGGACCTCGCCGCCGACCTCAAGGCAGCCAAGCGCTCAGGCACCGAGCGACCCCGCCTCGTCGGCAGGAACCTTGCGCTGGTCTTCGAGAAGACCTCCACACGCACCCGCTGCGCGTTCGAGATCGCCGCAGCCGACCAGGGCGCCGCCACCACCTATCTCGGCCCCGGCGACACCCACTTGGGCACCAAGGAGTCCGTACGCGACACCGCGCGCGTCCTCGGCCGGATGTTCGACGGCATCGAGTACCGCGGCTCCGCCCAGTCCGTCGTCGCCGAACTCGCCGAATACGCCGGCGTTCCAGTCTTCAACGGCCTGACCGACACGGCCCATCCCACGCAGAGCCTGTGCGACATCCTCACCATGCGCGAGCACAGCCCCAAACCCGTGACGGAGATCAGCTACTGCTATCTCGGAGACGCCCGCAACAACATGGGCAACTCGCTGCTCTCGATGGGCGCCCTGCTCGGCATGGACGTACGCATCGCGGCTCCCCGGGCGCTGTGGCCCGAGCCCGGGCTGGTCACCGCCTGCCACGAACTCGCCGCACGCAGCGGAGCTCGTGTCACTCTCACCGAGGACGTCGAAACGGCCGTACGGCACGCCGACTTCCTGCACACCGACGTCTGGGTCTCCATGGGCGAACCGGCCGAGACCTGGCGGGAGCGGATCGAGATGCTGATCCCCTACCAGGTCAACGACAAGACGCTGGCGACGACCGGCAACCCCGACGTGCAGTTCATGCACTGCCTGCCGGCCCTGCACGACCGGCGCACCCGGCTGGGCCACGAACTGTTCGACACCTACGGCCTGGACGGACTCGAAGTCACCGACGAGGTCTTCTCCTCACCCGCCTCCCTCGTCTTCGACCAGGCCGAGAACCGGCTGCACACCATCAAGGCCGTACTCGTCGCCACCCTGGAGGACTGAACCATGCGGATCGTCGTCGCCCTGGGCGGCAACGCCCTTCTGCGCAGGGGAGAACGCCCCGATGCGGAGATCCAGCGGGCCAACATCGACCGGGCGGTCACCGCACTCGCGACGCTCGCGCATGAGCACGATCTCGTCATCACCCACGGCAACGGGCCCCAGATCGGTCTGCTCGCCGTCGAAAGCGCCGCCGACCCCGCCCTGACCGTCCCGTACCCACTGGACGTTCTCGGTGCCCAGACCCAGGGGATGATCGGGTCACTGCTGGCCCGCACCCTGCGTGGCGTTCTGCCCGGACGGCGGGTCGCCGCACTGGTCACCCACACCGTGGTCAGGGCCGACGACCCCGCCTTCGGCCGTCCCACCAAGTTCGTCGGCCAGGTGTACCCCCAGAACCTGGCCCGGACACTTGCCCGGGCACGCGGCTGGCACATCGCCGAGGACACCACCGGCTGGCGCCGCGTCGTGGCTTCTCCGGCTCCCCAGAGGATCGTGGAGAGCGACACCATCCACGATCTGCTCACCTGCGGCACCCTCGTCATCTGCGCCGGCGGCGGGGGCATCCCTGTCACGGCCGACAACGACACCAGCGCTCTGAGCGGGGCCGAAGCCGTCATCGACAAGGACCTCACCGCGGCCCTGCTCGCCGAAGAGCTGAAGGCCGACTTCCTCCTCATTCTCACCGACGTCCCGAACGTGTACACCGACTTCGGCACTCCGCAGCAGCGGCCCGTCCTCGACGCCACCCCCGACGAACTGCGCCAGGGCGGCTTTCCGGACGGTTCGATGAAGCCCAAGACGGAGGCGGCCGCCCGGTTCGTCGAACGCACAGGAGGCCTGGCCGCGATCGGAGCCCTCGACGCGGCGGACGAGATCATCCACGGAAATGCCGGCACCCTCATCCGACCCGAACTGCCCATCGTCTAGGTGTCCCGTCTCATGAGATGGGACACCCATGGGCCCGGGCGCGGGAACCACGGGGCAGCTGTCGGTGGCACAGCGACGTCGTGTCGCCGCGCGGGGTGCCGGGTGTCTGGTGGGAGAAGGCCGATCGGCCCCATCGAGGCGGGAACACCGGCCCGGACGACCTGCTTTGTCCTGGGCCGATCGGCGCCGCTGAGGGCTCCCGACGGCCCTGTTCCGCGCCTGTCGCGCGGACGAGTATCGACAGCAGAGACGTCCACGGGATTCCGCGGACGCGTCATGAAGGTATGCGGAGGCAGTGATGGCGACGGTGGCACCAACCAGCGTGCAGGCACCCGGGTCCGCGTGGCATGGTTTCGCGGGCGGGCACTGGCGCGACCACGTGGACGTGCGCGACTTCATCCAGGCCAACTACACGCCGTACGAAGGCGACGCGGCCTTCCTCGCCGGTCCCACGGAGCGCACCCGCGCCGTGTGGCAGAAGATCGTCGCGCTGTTCCCGGAGGAGCGGCGCAGGGGCATCCTGGACGTCGACACCGCGACCCCTTCCACGATCACCTCGCACGCGCCTGGATACATCGACCGCGAGCGGGAGCTGATCGTCGGCCTGCAGACCGACGCCCCGCTGAAGCGCGCGATCATGCCGAACGGCGGCCTGCGCATGGTCGAGAACGGACTCAAGGCGTACGGCTACGAGGCCGACCCCTTCGTCACCAGGGTTTTCGGCACCTACCGCAAGACCCACAACGACGGAGTCTTCGACGCGTACACCCCCGAGATGCGCGCCGCGCGCAAGGCCGGGATCATCACCGGTCTGCCCGACGCCTACGGCCGCGGCCGGATCATCGGCGACTACCGCAGGGTGGCGCTCTACGGCACCAACCGGCTCGCGGAGGACAAGCGGGCCGAGCGCGCCTTGCTGGACGCACGGCCCTCCACACCGGACGTCATCCGGGACCGTGAGGAACTGGCCGAGCAGACAAGGGCGTTGGGCGAGCTGGCAGAGATGGCCGCCTCGTACGGCTGCGACGTCACCCGACCCGCCGCCACCGCGCACGAGGCCGTCCAGTGGCTCTACCTCGGCTATCTGGCCGCGGTGAAGGAGCAGAACGGCGCGGCGATGTCGCTGGGCCGCACCTCGACCTTCCTGGACGTCTACCTCCAACGCGATCTGACCGAGGGCCGCATCGACGAGGCCCGGGCCCAGGAGCTGATCGACGACTTCGTGATCAAGCTGCGGATCGTACGGTTCCTGCGCACCCCCGAGTACGACGCGCTGTTCTCCGGCGACCCGACCTGGGTCACCGAGTCCATCGGCGGCATCGGCACCGACGGACGTCCGCTGGTCACCCGTACCTCCTTCCGCTTCCTCCAGACGCTCTACAACCTCGGCCCCGCCCCGGAGCCCAACCTGACAGTGCTGTGGTCGCCCCGGCTGCCCGACGCCTTCAAGCGGTTCTGCGCCCAGGTGTCCATCGACACCAGCGCGGTCCAGTACGAGTCCGACGAGCTGATGCGCCCGTGCACCGGTGACGACACGGCGATCGCCTGCTGCGTCTCGGCGATGGCGGTCGGCCGGCAGATGCAGTTCTTCGGGGCCCGGGTGAACCTGGCCAAGGCCCTGCTGTACGCGATCAATGGCGGCCGGGACGAGATGACCGGCGAGCGGATCGGCCCCGAGGCGCCCGCACTGACCGGCGAGTACCTGGAGTACGAGGAACTGTCGAAGGCGTACGACGGGATGCTGGACTGGCTGGCCGCCACCTACGTCAACACGCTCAACGTCATCCACTTCATGCACGACAAGTACGCCTACGAGCGCATCGAGATGGCGCTGCACGACCACCCCGTGCATCGCTTCATGGCGTGCGGCATCGCCGGGCTCTCGGTCGCGGCCGACAGCCTCTCGGCCGTCAAGTACGCACGGGTGAAGGTGATCCGCGACGGCGCCGGGCTGGCCGTGGACTACGAGACCGAGGGCGACTACCCGGCGTACGGCAACAACGACGACCGCGTCGACGCCATCGCCGTCGAGCTGGTGAAGTCCTTCATGGCGAAGGTGCGCGCACACCCCGCCTACCGCGATGCCGAGCACACCCAGTCGGTACTGACGATCACCTCGAACGTCGTCTACGGCAAACACACGGGCAACACCCCCGACGGTCGGCGAGCCGGACAGCCCTTCGCACCCGGTGCCAACCCCATGAACGGCCGTGACCGGCACGGGGTGGCCGCCTCCGCGCTCTCGGTCGCCAAGCTCCCCTACGAGCAGGCACGTGACGGGATCTCGCTGACCACGACGATCACACCGGAGGGGCTGGGGCACGCGCCCGCCGAGCGCGCGGGCCATCTGGTCGGCATTCTCGACGCGTACACGGCCTCCGGCGGCTTCCACATGAACGTCAACGTCCTCGATCGGGCGACGCTCGAGGACGCCATGGAACACCCGGAGAAGTACCCGGAGCTGACCATCCGGGTCTCCGGATACGCCGTCAACTTCGTACGCCTCACCCGCGAGCAGCAGCTCGACGTGATCAGCCGCACCTTCCACGGAACGCTGTGAGCACCGTGAAGGCGATGACGACCGGCCGGATCCACTCCTGGGACCTGTCCACCGGCGTGGACGGCCCCGGGACCCGGTTCGTCCTCTTCGTCAACGGCTGCCCGCTGCGCTGTCTGTACTGCGCCAACCCCGACACCTGGCACATGAGGGACGGCCGGGAGGCCACCGTCGACGAGGTGATGGCTGAGATCGAGAAGTACCGAGGGTTCATCACGACGGCCGGGGGAGGGGTGACGATCACCGGCGGTGAGCCACTGCTCCAGCCCGCCTTCACCGCCTCGGTCCTGCGCCGCTGCAAGGAGGCCGGACTGCACACCGCCGTGGACACCTCCGGCTTCCTCGGCGCCCGGGCCACCGACGAACTCCTTGCCGACACCGACCTGGTGCTGCTCGACATCAAGGCATTCGAGATCGCCAGGTACCGGAAGCTGACCGGAGGCGAACTCGCCCCCACGCTCAGCTTCGCCACCCGCCTGGACCGCCTGGGCATCCCGGTGTGGATCCGCTACGTCCTCGTCCCCGGCTGGACCGACGACCCCGCAGCGGTCGACGGACTGGCTCGCTTCGTCGCCGGCCTCGGCAACGTCGACCGCGTGGACGTCCTGCCGTTCCACAAGCTGGGCGCCTCGAAGTACGAAGCCCTGGACATCCCCTTCCCGCTGCGCGACAACCCCGTCCCCGAACCGGCATTGACCGAACGGGTCCGAGAGCAGTTCAGGGAACGCGGTCTCGTCACCTACTGAGCTTCGTCCCGAGTACGGAACCAGTGCCGGTATGCGGCCACGGCGGTCGGCGGCGCCGGCACCGTTCCCAACCGGCCCTGTGGAAGGGGCCGTTCAGCCCAACGGCAGTGGACCTTCGGCATCCGGCGGCGCCCCCTCCCGCACCACGAGAGTGAGTGGTGTCAGGGCACAGGCCCGGCATCGTTACTTCCCGAAGGGATCACCATCATGGCCCTGCACGAGCACTCTCACCGGCGCCCGGGGTTCCACCTGCCCACCTGGCGTGGGCACCGGACCGCGACCACCTCCGAGTCCGTCGTGTCGGCGAGCACCGGCACGTACTCGCTGCGGGCTTACGCTTTCGCGTCGTTGCGGCTGCTGACCGGCTTCGCCTTCCTGTGGGCCTTCCTCGACAAGACCTTCGGCTTCGGCTACGCGACCCCTTCCGGCAAGGGGTGGATCGACGGCGGTTCGCCGACCGTGGGGTTCCTGAGCGGTGTCGCCGCGGGGCCCATGGAGTCCACCTTCCACTCCTGGGCCGGTGGTACCTGGGCCGACTGGCTGTTCATGGCCGGTCTGCTCGGCGTGGGGCTCGCCCTGGTCGGAGGCTTCGCGCTGCGGCTCGCGGCCGTCGCGGGCACCGCGATGATGGCGCTGATGTGGATCGCCGAATGGCCGCCCGCAAAGCACCTCTCCGACGGATCGCCGAGCATGTCCACGAACCCGTTCGTCGACTACCACCTCATCTACGCCGTCGTCCTGATCGCCCTGGCCGTGGCCTCGGCCGGTGACACCTGGGGTGCCGGCAGGCTCTGGGCGAAGCTGCCGTTCGTGCGCCACAACAGCTGGCTGCGCTGACCACGGGAGGGGTGCGGGGTCCGGATCGGAACCCCGCACCCACGCGTCGAGCCCGCCCGCGCATAGGGCCGGTCGGCCCCCTTCGGGGACCTGCGGCCCCTGCACCATGACCGCCCCGACCACGAGTCTGGAATCAGATCCCCTGTTCAGGAGGTACGCATCATGTCCCGCACCGTCACCGTAGGCCTCGACGGTTCCCCCGAGAGCCAGGCCGCCGCCGAATGGGCGGCCCGGGAGTCGAACCTCCGCGGCCTGCCGCTGAAGATCGTCAACGTCTGGGAGCCGGTACCGGAGCCCATGGCTCAGGCCCCGCTGCTCGGCGCAGAGACGCAGCAGCACTGGACCGAGCGGATTCCCCGCGAGGCGGCCGACGGCATCCGGCTGCGCCACCCCGGCCTGGACGTCACCGTGGAGCAGCCTCCGGGCCGGCCCGGCGAGGTGCTGTCCGAGATGGCGAAGGACACCGAGCTGTTGGTCCTCGGGTCCCGGGGCCTCAGCGGGCTCGGTGGCTTCCTGGTCGGCTCCGTCGGACTGGCTGTCGTCGGCCACGCCGAGCGTCCTGTCGTCCTCGTACGGGCAGGGGAGCAGGCTGCCGACGAGCACATGCCGGATCCGGCGGGGATTCCCTCCGCCTCGGCGCCGTACCGGCCCGTCGTGCTGGGGCTGGACATCGAGAGTCCCGACGACTCGGTGATCGAGTTCGCCTTCGAGGCCGCGGTACTCCGTGCCACCTCCCTGCGCGTCGTCCACGGCTGGAACGTGCCGCCCTACTTCGCCTACGGCATGTCGGTGGACCCCGAGTTCGACGCCCACCTGGCCAAGCAGGACGCCGCCTCCCTGGCCGAGGTGCTGCGGCCCTGGCGGCGGAAGTTCCCGGCTGTCGAGGTCGTCGAGGCGTCCCGGTCAGGCAAGCCCGCCAGTCACCTGGTGGACGCCTCGCACGAGGCCTCCCTGGTCGTCGTCGGACGTCGGATCCGCCGCTCCCCGATAGGCGCCCGCATCGGGCCGGTCGCCCACGCGGTGCTGCATCACGCCACCGCCCCAGTTGCCGTCGTCCCGCACGACTGACCACCCCGAGGAGAGACAGACCATGAAGGCAGCAGTCGTACGAGCGTTCGGTGAGCCCCTCGTCATCGAGGAGCGCCCCGATCCCGAACCCGGTCCCGGGCAGGTCCGCGTCAGGATCGAGGCCTCCGGGCTGTGCCACACCGACATCCACGCCGCCCATGGCGACTGGCCGGTCAAGCCGAGTCCGCCGTTCGTCCCGGGTCACGAGGGCGTCGGTCTCGTCGAGGCCCTCGGTGACGGGGTCGCCCACCTCTCCGTGGGGCAGAGGGTCGCCGTTCCCTGGCTGGGCAAGGCGTGCGGGCGGTGCGAGCACTGTCTGTCCGGCTGGGAGACGCTGTGCGAGCAGCAGATCAACACCGGTTACGGATGTGACGGCGGCTACGCGGAGAAGATGGTGGCCTGGGCCGACTTCGCGCAGCCGGTGCCCGAGGGGATCTCCGCGCTCGACGCCGCCCCGCTGACCTGCGCGGGCGTCACCACGTACAAGGCACTGAAGGTCGCGCAGGTGCGTCCCACCCAACTGGTGGCGATCTCCGGCGTCGGCGGCCTCGGACATCTCGCCGTGCAGTACGCCAAGATCGCCGGTGCGACGGTGGCGGCCATTGACGTCACGGACGCGAAGCTGGAACTCGCCCGCGAACTCGGCGCGGACATCCTGATCGACGCCCGCAAGGAGGACCCGGCCGAGGTGCTCCAGCGGCACGGCGGCGCGCACACCGCGCTGGTCTGCGCCGTCAACGAGGCCGCGTTCGCCGCCGCGTACGGCGGGCTGCGGCGCGGCGGCAAGCTCGTCATGGTCGCGCTCCCCGCGGGCGGCACGATCCGGCTGCCGATCTTCGACACCGTCCTCAAGGGCGTCAGCGTCATCGGTTCCATCGTGGGCACCCGGCAGGACCTCGACGAGGTGTTCCGGCTGCACGCGGCCGGCCGCACCCGGGTGATCTCTGTTTCCCGCCCGCTGGCTTCGGTCAACGAGTCCTTCGAAGACGTCCTGCACGGCCAGGTCGACGCGCGGATCGTCTTCGAGTTCCCCGAAGGAGAGTGACGGCGATGGAACTTCCCCTGGTCGTGGGCGTCGACGGATCCGAGCCCAGTCTGCGCGCCGTGGACTGGGCGGCGGACGAGGCCGCCCTGCGCGGGGTACCGCTGCGGCTGGTGTACGCCTCGCTGTGGGAGCGCTACGAGGGCGCCGCGCTCGCCGAGGGTCTTGGCAGATCCTCGGAGCAGGTGCTGGCCGACAACATCGTCGAGGCCGCCGCGAAGCGTGCGCACCGCCGCGAGGTGGACCTGAAGATCTCCACCGAGGTGCTGCCCGAGGAGCCGGTGCCCGCACTGCTGCGCGAGGGCCACAGCGCCTCCGCGCTGGTCCTGGGCGCCCGCGGCCGCAGCGGCATCGCCGAGCTGTTGCTCGGCTCGGTCAGCCTCGCCGTCGCCGCCCGTGCGGACTGCCCCGTGATCGTGCTGCGCGGCAGTCACGGCATTCAGGCCGACGCCGGGATGCGGCAGCCCGTCGTGGTGGGTGTCGGCGAGGAGGCGCACACCACGGAGGCCGTGCGGTTCGCCTTCCAGGAGGCGAAGGAGCGACGGGTCGCCCTGGAGGCTGTACGTGCCTGGCGCTGCCCGTCGCACGAGAGCGCCGACCATCCCCTGCTGGCCGGAGAGCCGGCCCACCACCACGAGCAGCGGGCCACCGAGACCCTGGAGGCGGCACTGCGCGACGCCGTGGCGGATCACCCCTCCGTCGAACTGCGACGGCGCGTCGTCGAAGGCACGGCGCGCGCGGCGCTCCTCGACGCCTCGGCCGATGCCGGCCTGCTCGTCGTCGGCGCACGCCGGAGGCAGGGACACTTCGGCCTCCAACTCGGGCGGGTCGCCCACGCGGTCCTGCACCACGCCACCTGCCCTGTCGCCGTGGTACCGCAGCGGGTGTGAACACCGGGGTCGGCGCAGAGCTCGCCGTGTGATCGGGGACGTATGTCTGCAGATCGCGGGCGGGCGCTGGTAGCCGGTCGAGGTGCCGCCGCCGGCAGCTTCAGCACCGGCGGCGGCACCTCGTGGTTACGGCACGGAGCCGAGCAGATGGGCGATCATGTTCAGGCCGGCCCGGCGCTTGTCGTTCCTCCACGACGAACCACGGGGCCCGCGAGACGTCCGTGTGCACCATCCACTCCTGGAGCTTCACCAGCTCCGACTGCAGACTCGGCAGCTCCTGCTCGTACGCCGCGCGCGGCACCCTCGCCGTCCTCCTGCAGGCCGTGCCGCCCATGGGTACCCGATGGCGGCTGTCCCCTTCAGGACGGAACGACCGCCACCGGGCACTCGGTGTGATCCACCACCGCATGCAGGGTGGGGCCGAGCGACGGGCCGGTCCGTCCCACGACCAGCAGCTCGGCGCGGGCCGATGCCTGGACCAGGGCGGAAGACGGACTCTTCAGGCGCACGTCCTCATGGACGCGGACGTGTGGATGCTTCTCCCGCAACGGTCGCAGCACGTCCGACAGCTGCTGGACCTCCTGGTCCTCCCAAGCGCCTCGGTCCTCCTCGGGAAGGGCGAACGGCATCCACTGCTCGGCGGAGGACGGCAGCCGCCAGGCATGGACGACGCGCAGCAGTGCCCCGCGCCGCTCCGCGGCGTCGAACGCGAAGCTCAGCGCGGCGGCCGCCGGACGGCGCGCGTCGATGCCGACTGCCACTGCGCGGGGTGACCGCCCGCCGACGGCGGGACGGTCGGGGACGAGCACCACGGGCCGGTTCCCGAGCGCGGCGACACTGTGCGCCACGGAGCCGACGGCCAGTCCCGCAAAGCCTCCCGCACCGCGCATACCGAGAACCACGAGGTCGGCCCGCCTTCCCGCGGACAGCAGCGCCGGCACGGTCTCTCCGGTGAGGTCGACGCCTTCGATCCGGAGCGCCGGGTGATCTTCGGCAAGCGCCTTCACCAACGCGTCCGGGGCGGGTTCACGGCAGTACGGCCATATCGCGAGTGCCTCCTCGGCGGACAGTGACGAGACATGCGCGACCCGCAGCGGCAGGCCACGCACCCGCGCCTCGCCCACCGCCCAGTCGACCGCGACGCGACTGCACGCGGAGCCGTCGATGCCGACAACGATCGTTCGCTCCATGGCGGTTCGCCCTTCTGGCATACGGAAGTTCTTGCGTCCACGGTCCGCCAGGGCACTGCCCGGTTCATAGGGGCCATACGGATCCGAACGGAGCTCAACGGCCCCTCCGTCTGCCCCGTCCGGACAGGACTCAGGGCTGACCGGCCCAGAAGCCGACCCCGGACAGCCCCTGGGGTGAGCCCCCGGTCCGCCGGATGCTCGAACTGACGAAAGGCTGGAGGACCACGATGACGGACGACAAGCACGGCCCCCACACGGTTCACGCACTGCTCGCGGACGGGACCACGGTGTGCATACGTCCCGTGGAGCCAGGCGACCACGAACCCCTCCAGGGGCTGTACGAGGAGATGTCCCCGGAGAACCTCCGGCTGCGGTTCTTCGGAGCCAGCCGCCGGTCCGCCGAGGTGGCGGCCGACCACGCCTGCGCACCGCCGCGCCCCGGACACCGTGCGCTCCTCGCCGAGGCGCAGCACCAGGTGATCGGCCTGGCCGAGTACGAGACCGGCGAGGACACGGGCCGCGCGGAGATCTCGATCGCGGTGGCCGAGGGACTGCACCACCGGGGTGTCGGCACGCTACTCCTCGAGCATCTGGTCTCAGCCGCCCGAGCCGAAGGCATCACCGCTTTCACGGCCGACGCACTCGCGGAGAACCACGAAGTGCTCCAGCTCTTCGCCGACCTCGGGCTGCGCGCGTCCCGCCACTTCGAGGGCCCGGAAGTGCGCTGCACCATCGAACTCGAAGAGGACGAGACATATCTGTCGGCGGTGGAAGCACGCGGCCGGGCCGCCGACGTGGCCAGCCTGGAACCCCTGCTGAGGCCGGACTCGATCGCCGTGATCGGCGCCGGACGCAGGCCCGGGTCGGTGGGCCGGGCCCTGCTCCACCATCTGCGCACGGGCGGCTTCACACGGCGCCTGTTCGCCGTGAACCCGAGCGTCACCTCGCTGCTCGGCGTGCCGTCGTATCCGTCGGTCGGCGCCCTGCCCAAAACCCCGGACCTCGCGGTTCTCGCGGTGCCCGCGGCGGCGGTACCCGCCACCGCCGAGGAGTGCGGCAAGACCGGCGTACGGGCGCTGCTCGTCGTGTCGGCGGGGCTCGACAGAAATGAGGCGCATGCGCTGCTGGCCGCGTGCCGGACCTACGGCATGCGTCTCGTCGGGCCCAACTGCCTGGGCGTTTCCAACACGGATCCGGCGCTCTCCCTCGACGCGACCTTCGCCGCCGATCATCCGAGCCCCGGCACGGCGGGTGTCGCCGTGCAGTCCGGCGGCGTCGGTATCGCCCTGCTCGACGGTCTTTCCCGGCTCGGCGTCGGTGTCTCGACCTTCGTCTCGCTCGGTGACAAGTACGACGTCAGCGGCAACGACATGCTCCAGTGGTGGGAGAGCGACGGCCGCACCGAACTCGCCCTGCTGCACCTGGAGTCCTTCGGCAACCGGCGAGCGTTCTCCCGTACGTCCCGGCGAGTGACCCGGCGCATGCCGGTGCTCACCGTCGACGCCGGCCGCACCGATGCCGGCCGACGTGCCGCCGCCTCGCACACCGCGGCCGCCGCGACCCGGACCATGACGCGTCAGGCGCTGTTCACCCAGGCGGGCATCACTGCCACTGGATCGGTCGGTGAACTTCTCGAAACCGCCGCACTGTTGCACTCCCAGCCGCTCCCGGCCGGCACCCGTGTCGCGATCGTCACCAACGCGGGCGGCGCGGGTGTCCTGGCAGCCGATGCCTGCGCGGAGGCAGGACTGTCCCTGCCCTCGTTCACCCCCGAGGTGATCGACGACCTCCTCGCCGTCCTGCCCGAAGGCGCGGCCGTCGGCAACCCCGTCGACGCCACGGCGGCGGTGACGGAGGAGCAGCTCAAGGACTGCGTGGAGCGGATGGTGCGGTGCCCCGGCATCGACGCCGTCCTGCTGGCCCTCGTCCCCACGGCCGTCGCCGCCGCGACGGGTGACAACCTCGTCCGGGCCCTCACGAACGGTCCCGGACGCCGCCCCCGCACCGTGGCCGTCGTACGGCTGGAGCAGGACCTGCCCGTCAAGCTGCTGCCCGCCACAGAAGGCGGCGCCGTCCCCTCGTACGCCGAACCGGGGGCAGCCGCCAGGGCGTTGGCCCACGCGGCCCGGCGTTCGGCATGGCTGAGCCGGCCGGCGGGCACGATGCCCGACCTCGCAGGCGTCGACACCGGCCGCGCGCACACGGTCGCCGAGACCTTCCTCGCCGCCCACCCGGACGGCGGTTGGCTCGACCCGCGCACCTGCGCCGAACTCCTCGCCTGCTACGACATCCCGCAACTGGCCTGGGCCTGGGCGGAGACCGAGGACGACGCGGTCATCGCCGCAGAGCGGCTGCGCGGCCCCGACGGACGCGTGGTCATGAAGGCCCACTGGCCCGGCCTGCTGCACAAGAGCGAACAGCACGCCCTCCATCTCGACCTCCAGGGAGACTCCCAAGTGCGGGCCGCCTTCCGGGACTTGGAGACGCGATTCGCGGGGCTCATGACCGGAGTGGTCGTCCAGCCGCTCGCGGCACGCGGCACCGAGCTGTTCGCCGGCGTGGTGCAGGACGAGGTCTTCGGCCCGCTGGTGCTGTTCGGGCTGGGCGGTACCGCGACCGAAGTGCTGGCCGACCACGCCGCTCGTCTCGCCCCGCTGACGGATCACGACGTGCACGACCTGATCACCGCGCCGCGCTGTGCACCGCTGCTGTTCGGTGCGCACGGGAGCGGGCCCGTCGACCTCGAAGGCCTCGAACAACTGCTGCTGCGCCTGTCCCGCATGGCGAGCGACCTGCCGCAGCTCGCCGAGGCCGACTTCAACCCCGTCCTTGCCACGCCCGGCCACGTCACCGTGCTCGACGCGCGGGTACGCCTGCTGCCGCGCAGGGCCCAGGAGCCCTATCTGCGCCGACTGCGCTGAGGAGGAACAGACATGAAGCACAGCAGGATCGGCACCGTCATGACGGCCGACGTCGTCCGCGCCGAGTACGGCACCCCTTTCAAGGAGGTGGCTCGGCTGCTCGCAGACCACCGCATCAGCGGACTGCCCGTGGTCGACGACGACGAGAAGGTCATCGGGGTGATCTCCGAGACCGACCTGATGGCCCGGCAGTCGCAGGACCCCGGTCCAAGGCGCCGCTTCCGGCTCGCTGCTCTGAGCCGCGGTGCCCGGAAGCAGGCGGCGAAGGCCCATGCCCGAACGGCCGGCCGGCTGATGTCCCAGCCACCCGTCACCGTGCACGCCGAGGACACCATCGCCGAGGCCGCCCGGACCATGGCGCGGCATCGCGTGGAGCGGCTGCCCGTCGTGGACGAGGAGGACCGGCTCGTGGGCATCGTCACCCGGCGCGACCTGCTCCAGGTCTTCCTGCGCCCGGACGCCGACATCCGCCACGAGGTGATCGAGGAGGTCCTGGTCCGCACGCTGTGGCTGGCGCCCCGGAGCGTGACGATCACCGTGAGGGAGGGCGTCGTCACGCTCGCGGGTCACATGGAGCGCAAGAGCGAGACGGAGATCGCCGTCTCCATGACAAAACACATCGACGGAGTGGTGGCGGTGGTCGACATGCTCACCTACCGGCTCGACGACGCGCGCATCAGGCCGGACGAGCAGGCAATGCACGGAGTCACCGACGACTGGCTGCGCCGGCTGTGAGAGGAGGCGGACCGCCATGCTCAGCAAGGTACTGGTCGCCTATGGAACGACGAACGGATCAACCGCCCGGATCGCCGAGACGGTCGCCGACGTCCTGCGAAAGGAAGGGCTGGCGGTCGAGGCACTGCCCGCCCGGTCCGTCGACAGCGTGGAGGCGTACGACGCAGTGGTGGTCGGCGGCGGGCTCTACGCGGGACGGTGGCACCGTGACGCACGACGGTTCGTCCGTCGCCACCGCCGCGCGCTGACCGGGCGCCCGCTGTGGTTCTTCAGCAGCGGCCCGCTCGACGCCACGGCCTCGGAACGGGACATCCCACCTGTGCCCGGTGTCCGCCGGGCCATGGCCCGGCTCGGCGCCAAGGGACACATCACCTTCGGCGGCTGCCTCGAAGAGGGCGCGAAGGGGCGTATCGCCCGGATGATCGTCTCCTCCGGAAAGGGCGGAGACTTCCGCGACTTCGAGCAGATCGAGGCCTGGGCCACGGGCATCGCCGCACAGCTGATCACGCCCTCTCTAGGAAAGGAACCTCAGTAGACGCGGCCTCGGCCCGCTCCCACAGCGGGCGACGCCCACCCACCCCACTCCGTCTTCCCGCCGGGGCTCGGCCCCGACGCCGACGACAGCGATGCCTGCACGTGACCTCGTCTCTGTCACTGTGCGGCGATACCGGGCCGATCCTCGGCAGAGGTCCTTCGACCTCTGCCGAGGATCGGCCCGGCTCTGTCCGGCCACTAGGGCCGTCCGGCACGGGATTGCGCACCGTTCGGCTCAAGTGCCCTGCTTCAAAGGGGAGTTGGATATGAGTGAAGGAACTTCCCGATGCGTTTCCCGACAGGAGGTGAGAGCAGTGCGTACGACTCTCACGCCGGAGTTCTACCAGCTGTTCGCCGTGCTGCTGGTCGCGGCCATGGCCGTGACGTTTGTCGTAGCAGCGGTGGCCGACGGGGCCCTCGTGTGGCTGTTGCGCCGGCTGTCCACTCGCCGGCAGCCGCGCCTCGGAACAGTGCCGAACGTCCCAGACAAGGGCCGAACCGCCCCTACTGCCGACCGGACGCCGGTGGGACGGTGAACGTGGTCCCCCCGACCGTGGCGGGATGTCCAAGGCCGTACCGAAGGCGGTGACGATGATGGAGCTGCCCCTGGTTGTGGGTGTCGACGGATCGGAGTCCAGCCTCCGCGCGATGGACTGGGCGGTGGACGAGGCGGCCCTCCACGGCCTGCCGCTCCGCCTGGTGCACGCTTTCCTATGGGAGCGCTACGAGGACATCGACCTCGGGAGCGACCTCGGTCGGCCCTCCGGGCGGGTGCTTGCCGAGAACATCGTCGGATCCGCGGTGGAACGCGCCTGGCGGCGCAACCCTGCCGTGAGGGTCTCCACCGAGCTGGTGCCCGAAGAGGCGGTCTCCGCGCTGTTGCTGGAGGGCCGCAATGCCGCGGCGCTGGTGACGGGCTCGCGTGGCCGCGGCGAGCTGGCGGGACTGCTCCTGGGTTCGGTCGGCCTGGGTGTGGCGGCCCGGGCCCACTGCCCGGTGATCGTGGTGCGCGGCGACAAGGTCGCCATGGAGGGCACGCACGAGCGGATCCTGCTCGGAGCCGGGGACCCCGCCGTGAGCGGTGAGGCGGTGCGTTTCGCGTTCCGTGAGGCCGCTGCCCGCGCGAGCACGCTCGATGTCGTACGTGCCTGGCGCTGCCCCGCGCACGAGACCGCCGATCATCCGGCATCGGCGAACGAACCGGCGCGGTACCACGAGGAGCGGGCTTCGGCCCTGCTGGACGCGGTGGTCCACGACGCCGTCGCGGACCACCCGGACGTGCGGATGCGCCGAACGACGGTCGAGGGGTCGGCCCGCAAGGTCCTGCTGCACCGCTCCGCCGCCGCCGACCTGGTGGTTGTCGGAGCCCGGCGCAGGCACGGCAACTTCGGCCTCCAGCTCGGCCGGGTGGGCCACACCCTGCTGCACCACGCGGGCTGCCCGGTGGCGATCGTGCCGCAACCGGTGTGACCGTGGAAAAACGCCCCGTACGCCCCTCATTCCTTCTCGCTCAGGAGCTGTCCATGACCGTCCGAGTGGGTATCAACGGATCCGGCCGCATCGGTCGCGCCCACCTGCTCCGGGCACCGGAGCGTGCCGAATCCGGCAGGTCGGCGTCCGCCGAGGCGGCCGACGGGCGGTTGCACGGCATCCTGCGGGTGACCACCGCGCCGGTCGTCTTCCGTGACGTGATCGGCGATTCCGCCTCCTGCGTCTTCGACGCGGCCCCGGCCTGGGCGCACGGCGACCTGGTGAAGGTCTTCGGCCGATACGACAACGAGTGGGGCTACAGCAAACGGCTGCTCGATCTCACCGGCCACGTGGCGGAGCAGCTGTGAACCGGCCGCCCGCCCGGCCCGGGAACTCCCGCGACGGTATTGCACCCGTGCTGCGGGGCGTTCGCGCCGTCGTCCTCGACACCGACGGAGTGATCACCGACTCGGCCAGGGTGCACGCCGCCGCCTGGAAGACGGCCTTCGACGCGTTCCTGCGCGACCATCCGCCCGAGGACCCCCACCAGCGGCGTCCGTTCGACACACGCGACGACTATCTGAAGTACGTGGACGGCAGGTCCCGCCTCGACGGCGCCGCGGCCTTCCTCGCCTCACGCGGCCTCGACCTGCCCGCCGGGACGGTCCGCGACGTCGCCGCCGACAAGGAGCGGCTGTTCACCGAGCGGCTGCGTGAGAAGGGCATCGACGCCTACCCGGGCACGGTACGGCTGCTGCGCGCCCTGCGACGCGAGGCGATGCCCCTTGCAGCCGCCTCCGCGTCCCGCCACGCCCGTGAACTCCTCACCAGGGCCGGCGTCCTCGACCTCTTCGACGCGCTGGTCGACGGCGGCGAGGCGGCCAGGCTCGGCCTGCCGGGCAAACCGCAGCCCGACCTCTTCCTGGAAGCGGCCCGCCGGCTCGGTGTCCCCGCCGACCGCACCGCCGTCGTCGAGGATGCCCTGGCAGGCGTGGAGGCGGGCCGTCGGGGCGGGTTCGCCCTGGTCATCGGTGTGGATCGCACTGCCGGTCCGGGTACCGGGGACAGACTCCTGCGGCACGGCGCCCACCTGGTCGTACACGACCTGGGTGAACTGATCGAGGCAGGAGCACCGACGTGACGGGCTGGACCTGGGACTACGAGGGCTACGAGCCCGCGGACGAGCGGCTCAGGGAGTCCCTGTGCACGCTGGGCAACGGCTACTTCGCCACCCGAGGGTCGATCCCCGAGTGCGCGTCGGACGACGTGCACTACCCCGGGACGTACGCGGCGGGTTGCTACAACCGGCTCACCTCCGACGTGGCGGGACGCCGGGTCGAGAACGAGGACATGGTCAACCTGCCCAACTGGCTGCCGCTCCGATTCCGTCTGCACGGCGATGACGGCCCGGGACCGTGGCTCACCCCGGACACCGCGACCGTCCTCGAACACCACCAGACTCTCCATCTGTCCACCGGTCTGCTGGAGCGCCGGACGCGGTACGCCGACGACGGGGGCCGCACCCTGGCCGTACGCCAACTGCGCCTCGTGCACATGGCCGACCCCCATCTGGCCGCGCTGCGCACCGAGTTCACGGCGGAGAACTTCTCCGGTGAACTCGACGTCGAGGCGGTCCTCGACGGCGCCGTCACGAACGCGGGCGTGGCGCGCTACCGGGACCTGGACGGCCGCCATCTGACCCACGTGCACACCGACACCGCCGCCCCGGACACGGTGTGGCTGCGCTGCCGCACCCGTACGTCGGACATCCGCGTCGGCATGGCGGCCCGCCTCACCGCGCACGAACCTGTATCCACCCATCACGGGGCCCTGCGCGCCGTCCAGCACACGCGCCTGCCCCTCGCCCCCGATCGCACCGTCACCGTCGACAAGACCGTCACTCTGCACACCTCGCGGGACTCGGCGATCAGCGACCCGCTGCGCGCGGCGATCGACCGCGTGAGCGCCGCACCCGGCTTCGACGACCTGCTGGAGTCGCACATCACGGCATGGGACCAGCTGTGGCGCCGGGCCGAACTGGACGTGCCGGGCGAGGCGGGCAGCATCCTGCGGCTGCACCTCTTCCACGTCCTGCAGACCCTCTCCCCGCACACCGCCGACCTCGACGTGGGCGTACCGGCCCGAGGTCTGCACGGTGAGGCGTACCGGGGTCACGTCTTCTGGGACGAGCTGTTCGTCCTCCCCTATCTCAACCTGCACTTCCCCGAGGTGTCCCGCGCCATGCTGGGCTACCGCCACCGTCGGCTCGAACAGGCCCGTTCCGCGGCCCGTTCCGTCGGCCGGACAGGTGCGCTCTACCCATGGCAGAGCGGCAGCGACGGCCGCGAGGAGACACAGGAGCTGCATCTCAACCCACGCTCCGGGCGCTGGCTGCCCGACCACTCACGCCTTCAGCACCACGTCGGCTCGGCCGTCGCCTACAACGTGTGGCAGTACTGCGAGGCGAGCGGGGACGCCGAGTTCCTGCACACCAAGGGCGCCGAGATGCTCCTGCAGATCGCCCGCTTCTGGGCGGACTCGGCCACGTACGACGAGAGCCTCGGACGACACCGCATCCGTGGCGTGGTCGGCCCCGACGAGTACCACGACGCCTACCCCGGTGCCGAGAAGCCCGGCCTGGACGACAACGCCTACACGAACGTCACGGCCGCATGGGTGCTGACCCGCACGCTCGAAGTACTCCAGGCACTTCCCGAACCGCGCCGACGGGAACTCGTCGAACGGACGGCTCTGGACGGCGGCGAACTCGAACTCTGGGAGGACGTGTCCCGCACGCTCCATGTGCCCTTCCACGACGACGTCATCAGCCAGTTCGAGGGCTACGGCGACCTGGAGGAACTCGACTGGGACGCCTACCGCGACCGGTACGGCGACATCCGTCGGCTGGACCGGATCCTGGAGGCGGAAGGCGATACCGTCAACCGCTACCAGGCGTCCAAGCAGGCCGATGTCCTCATGCTCGGCTACCTCTTCTCACCCGCCGAACTCCAGGGTCTGTTCAGCAGACTCGGCCACCGCCTCGACGAAGCCACCTGGCGGCGCACCGTCGACTACTACATGCGCCGCACCAGCCACGGCTCCACCTTGAGCGGACTGGTCCACGGCTGGGTGCTGGCCCGGGCCCGGCGCGCCGAGGCGTGGACGTTCTGCCAGGAGGCGCTCAAGGGCGACATCGCCGATCTCCAGGGCGGGACCACCGGAGAGGGAATCCACCTGGGCGCCATGGCCGGCACTCTCGATCTGGTCCAGCGCGGACTGACCGGACTGGAAACGCGCCAGGGTGCCCTGTGGCTGGACCCGGTGCCCCTGCCCGAGCTGTCCTCCTACGGGTTCGCCCTTCGCTACCAGGGGCACTGGGGAGTGCGGCTGCGAATGGTGCAAGGGAGCCTGGAGATCGAGGTGCCCTCGTCCGACCTGTCGGCCATCGATGTCCGGCTGCGCGATCGTGTGGTTTCCGTGCAGCCGGGGGAGACGTGCCAACTGGTACTGCCCGACTGACAGCTGTGCGGGAAGAGTTGCAGGAGACCCGGCCAGAGCCTTGGTCAGGCTCATCAGGACTGACGATGGTGTCAGCGCTGGTTCCTTCTTCTGGTCTGCCGCTCTGATTTCTGAAAAGACATCTGCTCCAAGCTAGGAGTCCATCGGCGTATTCGTTGATGCGTTGAAGGAAACGGAGTCCGGCTCCTCTGTGGTTGCTGGGGGTCTGCAACTGTCCGATGGCGGCGACCAAGGGCTTGGGACTTTGCTGAGCTTCGCGCAATGCTTCGATCGGCGGGCTGTTCATCGTCCTGATCTTCGTCGCACTCCAGCGGTTCTTCATCAACGGGCTGGCCGGTGCGGTCAAGTAGGAGCGAGGACGATGTCCCGCATCGGCTCAGGCGCCCACCGGGCTGGGGACCTGGCCGCCGAGCAGGCTGCCCGCGCCGGGAACGACCGTGGGCAGGCCCAGCTCGACGAGGATGCGGTACGCCGTGGCGGTGGCCGCCGAGAGCACCGGCAGCCCCGCCGCCTCCTCCACCGGCTGGATCGACGGCAGCGAAGGCATCTGGACACAGGCGGACAGGACGAGCGCGTCGGCCCGTGACAGGTCGAGCCGCTTCCAGTGCTCGCGCAGATCGGCCGGGTCGAGGCGGGCGACGGCCAGGTTGTCCGGCACCTCCAGACTCAGCGCGTCCACGACCTCGACACCTGTGTCCTCGATGTAGTCCGCGACCAGCCGGGTGAGCGGCTTCATGTACGGCGTGACGATCGCGACCCGCCCGGCGCCCAGGGCCCTGATGCCGTCGAGCAGGGCGCCGGCGCTCGAGATCACGGGCGCCCGGGAGCCCTCGGCGCGCAGCACACCGGTGATCTCGTCCTCGGCGGTGCAGTGGTACCCAGGCCCCTGCGCCATGATCGCCACGAGGCAGGCCGTGGCGACCACGTCGGGCCGGGCGTCGGCGAGCTCCAGCGCCGCACGCCCGGTCTGCGCGTTCATGGCGCGCAGCTGCTCGGGCGTAACGTGCCGCATCCGCATGCGGCTGCTGTGGAAGACGAACCGGTCCTCCGGAAGCAGGGACTCGCGCTGCCGCATCATGCGGGGCAGCTCCGTCTCCATGGTCAGGTTCGAGCTGGGCACGATCATGCCGATGTGGTGATCGGTCGTGGTCGCGTTCACGGTCTCGGTCACGGGATCCTCCGGGTGTCCGGCGTACGTGGGATACGTACGGTGGTCGGCGGCCGGGGATCCGCTTCCGCGGTGGGTTACGAGTCCTCGGCCAGTCCCTCCCAGTGGTCGGCGAGGGACGTGAGCAGATGCATGACTTCTTCGCGCCGCTCGGGGTCGAACGGTCCGAGCAGCCGTTCGTCGAGTTCGCGCGCGCGGCGGTTCGCGCCCTGGAGGGCCAGCTCGCCCTCCTCCGTCAGATGGAGCAGCTTGCGGCGACCGTCGTCCGCGGCCGTCCTGCGTACGATCAGGCCCCGGTTCTCCAGCCGCCGCGCGACGTCCGCCATCGTCGACGTGTCCAGGGACACCGCGGACGCCATGGAGCGCTGGTCGCTCCCCGGTGCCGCTTCGACGGCCTGGAGCACCGCGAACTGCGGGCCCGTGAGCGTCGGGTCGACGGCACGGATCCAGGCCGCGAGATACGCCTGGTAGAGCCGGCGGACCTGGTAGCCGGGCGCGGCGGTGAGCGCGGGGGGCGGGCCAGGAGGCGTGGACGTCGGGGTTGAGGTTTCGTCACCCATGGAGCCCACTTAAGCACGGCACTTGATCGTGTCGTCAGCCGGACCGGCGATCTCCGGGAAGCCGCGCACAGATGTGAACCCGCACGCCGATGTCACGCCGGCATCGGACGCAGTGCCTCGCGCAGGGCCTTGAGCGCGGCGGGCGGGTTGTCCCAGAACAGCATGTGGCCGGCGTCCGGGATCTCGGCAAGCACGGCCGACGGCAGCAGCCGGGCCGCCTCCGCCGCGCCCTCGGTGGTGACTACGGGGCTGTCCGCGCCGTACAAGAGTGCCGTGGGCCCGGGAACGGACGGCCACCAGTCGAAGAAGTCCTCGCTCTCGAAGCCGCGGTGCGTAGCCGTGACGGCCTCCGTGTCACAACTCGCCAGCCAGCGGGCCCGCAGCTCCTGCTCACGGCGCGGCCAGCGAGGCCAGGACCGGGCCACCTCGTCCGCGTCGGTGCCGCGCCGCGACTGCGCCAGCTGGTCGAGGAAGGCGTCCAGGGGGGTGGGGTAGGGCCCGCGGCCCGGGCCGCTCATCGGCGGGTCGCCCAGCACGATGCCCCGCAGTCCCACCTTGGCCCGGACGGCGGTCACGGCCGCGATCCGCGCGCCCATGGAGTGCCCGAAGAGCACCGGGCGGTGGAGACCGAGGCCCGCGACGACGGCCTCGGTGTCCTCGGCGTAGTCCTCAAGACCGTACGATCCGCCGCCGTCGGACAGCCCGCGCCCGCGGACGTCGACGACCAACGGCCGGACCAGGGGGGTCAGTTCACGGGCCACGAAGTCCATCGTGACGGCCGGGCTGGTGATGCCGGGCAGCACGACGAGGGGCACGCCGTCACCCCCGTAGTCCAGGACGTGCAGGCGCGTGCCGCCGGAGCGGACCCAGCGGCTGATGGCGGGAACGTCCGCGAGATCGGCCAGCGCGGACTGCGCCAGCAGGCGGGTGGGCGGGGGTGGGGGCATGGGGTTCTCCAATGGTGCGGAGCGGATGGGGCTACGGGGCTGTCCTCGGTAGGCCGTCGAGGTACCCGACGGCCTCCTTGACGCCGATCACGTCGCCGTACTTGGCCTGGATGTCGAAGAGGTTCGCCTCGTGCGGGCCCGGCGCGCGGTCGCCGACGCACTCCCTCGGCACCAGCACCGAGAAACCGGACTGCACGGCGTCCACGGCGGTGGCCCGTACGCAGCCGCTGGTTGTCGCCCCGCAGACCAGTACCGTGTCGCAGCCGAGTCCGGTCAGCAGGGCGGCCAGGGACGTACCGAAGAACGCGGAGGCGCCCTTCTTCACGATCAGATGGTCCTGCGGTGCGCGTGGCAGCCTCGGGTCGAGCGCGACCTCCTCGCTGCCTTCGACGAGGCTCCGCATGCCCTGCGCCTTCTGCAGCCAGGTGACGGCGTCGCCCGTCGCCTCGGCCGGTGTGTAGGAGATCGCGGTGAACACCACCGGTACCTCGGCAGGGCGCGCCGCCGCGATCAACTCGCCCGTGGAGTCGACGACTTCGGTGAGGTCGGCTCCCGAGGGGAACCCCGGTTCGGTGAAGCCGCGCGTGAGGTCGACGACGATGATCGCGGGACGGCTCCCGCGACGCACGGGTGCTCCGAACCCGGCCTGCTCGTAGGTCCGTTCGGTCTCCCGCCCGTACTGAGCGTCGCTCATGACGTCCTCCGAAGGGTTCGCAACTCCCGTGCCTGGGCGGTGAGTCGGCCGAGCAGCCAGCCCTCCAGGACACCGAAGGCGAACGCCCCTGCCACCAGGCCGTATTTGGCGGCCTGCGGGCCGAGCAGCATCGCCAGGCCGTCGAGATCGGAACCCTGCGCGAGGGCCGGCTGTGCGGCGGCGGGAGCGGATGCAGATGTATTCGTGGGCGGGGCGCTTGGTGAGGCGGCTCCGACGCCCCGGTCCTGGTCCAGCAGGCTCCCCAGGTTCCGCGCGAACTGCTGGAGGATCCGGTCCGACACCGTGACGATCGCGCCCTTGCCGAACTGGACGATCTTGCCCCGGATCACCAGGTCCGTGGAGAGCTGGAGCAGCGCTCCCTCCGGCGCTGCGAGGATTTCGAGAGCGACTTCCGCCTCCGCGTCCCCGCTGCCGTGGGTGTCGGTACCGCGCGCGTGCACCCGCAGGCGCCGCTTCTCGGCGTCGATCTCCAGGAAGCGGACGGTGCCCGCGTAGGAGGCGCTGATGGGTCCCACCCGGATCTTCACCCGGCCCCGCCAGGTGTCACCGTCCTGCCCGTCGAGCGCGGCGCCCGGCATGCAGGAGGCGACCCGTTCGACATCGTTCATCAGGGCGAAGACGTCGTCGGGGGAGGCCTTGATCGGCACGGTGTTGGTGAGTTGCATGAGTCAGTGCTCCTTGCCGGCAGGGCTGTTGCAGGGGTTGGCGCACGCCCCGCGCCGAGCCGTCGCGCAGGCGTCGATCGCCTCGACGATGGTCTGGTAGCCGGTGCACCGGCACAGGTTCGAGGCGACCACCTCGCGGATCTCCTCCTTGCTCGCCTCGTGCCGCTCGCCGAGGAACCCTTCGGCGAGCATCAGGAACCCGGGCGTACAGAATCCGCACTGCAGCGCGTGGTGCTCGGTGAACGCCCGTTGCAGATCGTTCAGCCCGCTGTCGCCGTCCGACAGCGACTCGACAGTGCGGATCCGCGCCCCTTCCGCCTGCGCCGCGAACATCAGGCAGGCGCGTACGGGCTGTTCGTCGACCAGCACAGTGCAGGCCCCGCAGATGCCGTGCTCGCACCCGACGTGCGTACCGGTCAGCCCCAGTTCGTGGCGCAGTACGTCGACGAGGGTGCGGCGGGGCTCGGTGACGACGTCGTACCGCTCGCCGTTGACATCGAGGGCGATGAGCTGGAGGTCCGGATGCGTCGCCACGGGGTCGGTGTTCATGAGGACAACTCCAGGCTCGGGGCGCCGTTCAGCGCGCGGTGCACGGTCTCGGGGGTGATCGGGGTGTGGTCGAGTTCGACGCCGGTCGGGCGCAGGGCGTCGTTGACGGCGTTGAGTACGGCGGCGGGCGCCCCGATCGTGCCGCCCTCGCCGGCACCCTTGGCGCCGGTCTCGGTGAACGTGCAGGGCGTCTCCAGGTGATGGATCAGCACGTCGGGGATCTCGTGCGCGGTCGGCACCTTGTAGTCCATGAAGCCGGTCGCCGACGGTTCGCCCTGGGCGTCGTACGTCACCTGCTCGAACAGTGCGCCCGCGATGCCCTGTGCGATACCGCCCCGGCACTGCCCCTCCACGATCTGCGGGTTGATCGCGACCCCGCAGTCCTCGACGCACATGTACCGCAGGATCTCCACCTGCCCGGTGCCCGCGTTGAGTTCGACGACGCAGGCGTGCGTGGCGTTGGAGAACGTGCCGTCGTTGAAGACGTCGAAGGTGGCGGTGGCCGACAGCCCCGGTTCGATGTCCTTGGGCAGCAAGTGCGCCTGGAGATAGGCGATGTCGGCGATCTCCTCGTAACCGAGGACGTCTTGGGAGTCACGGCGACGGGCGGCGCCTGCCGCCAACTCCACCCCGTCCGGGGCAACTCCCCACCGGGAAGCGGCGATTGCCCGCAGCTTGTCACCGAGCTTCGCCGCCGCCAGCCGTACCGCACTGCCGCCGATCGTGATGGAGCGGCTGGCGAAGGTGCCGAAGCCGTACGTGATGCGGTCGGTGTCGCCCTGATGGAGTCTCACCTTGGCGATGTCCAGGCCGAGTTCGTCGGCGACGATCTGCGCCATCGTCGTCTCGTGGCTCTGGCCGTGGTTCATGGTGCCGGTGGTGAAGGTGACCGCGCCGCTGGTGTCCATCCGCACCTCGGAGATGTCGAAGCCGGGCACCACCTGCATCTTGCGCTGTGCGAAGGCCGCCGAGCCGTAGCCGGTGCGCTCGCTGAAGCACGAGTAGCCGATGCCGAGGTGCCGGCCCTCGGCAGCCGCCGCTGCCTGCTTCTCGTACCAGCCCTCCTCCCGGACGAGCAGCTCGCACAGGTTGAGCGACTCCAGGTAGGAGCCGGGGTCGTAGGTGATGTTGTTGACGCCCGTGTACGGGAAGTCGGTGATGACGTTGCGGCGGCGGATCTCGACCGGATCCAGGCCCAGTTCGCGGGCGGCGCGTTCGAAGAGCCGCTCCATGACCATGACGTACTGCGGTCGGCTCACCCCGCGATACGGTCCGGTGGGCGCCTTGTTGGTGGTGACCGCCCGGCCCCGCACCCGGTATGCGGGCAGCTGGTAGACGCCGGGCATCTCGGCGGACGCCATCAGCGGCTCGATGCCCGCCGTGAAGGGGTAGCAGGAGTAGGCGCCCATGTCGCAGACCACGTCCGTGTCGAGGGCGAGGATCCTGCCCTCCGCGTCGAAGGCTGCCCGCGCCCGGTAGTGCTGTTCCCGGGCGAGGAAGGATGCGGTCAGCGCGTCCTTGCGGTCCTCGATCCACTTCACCGGCCGCCGGAGCCGTAGCGCTGCTGCCGCGGTGGCGATCTCCTCGCGGCCCACGACGCACTTCTGGCCGAACCCGCCGCCCATGTCGGGCACCACGACCCGCACGGCACGCTCGTCGAGGCGCAGGCAGCGGGATGCCACCGTCCTTACCTGGTGCGGGATTTGGGTGCACGTGTGCAGGACGAGTTGCTCCTCGCGGTCGTCCCACTGGGCCACGGCACCCCGGGTCTCCAGCGGCAGCGCGTTCTGCCGTCCTGTTCTCGTGTCGACGTCGACGACACAGGGTGCGGACGCGAAGATCCGGTCGATGCCTTCCGTCGCGAAGAGCGAGACGTCCACCAGGGTGTTGCGCGCGGCCTCGGCATGGACGAGCGGGGCGCCCTCCGCGAACGCCGCCTCCTCGGACATCACCGGGGGCAGCGTGGCGTAGGAGACCTTCGCCGCCTCCAGGCCGTCCTCCGCCGCGTACGCGTCGCGGGCCACGACAATGGCGATCGGCTCACCGACGTAGCGGACCTTGTCGCGGGCGAGGACCGGCATCGCGGTCGGCACGAACTCCGAGAGCGGGCGCCCCAGTTGAGCGACGATGTCGCCCAACTCCAGATCCTCGGCCGTGAACACCGCGACGACGCCCGGGACTTCGCGCACCGCCGACACATCCACCGAGGCCAGCTCGGCGTGCGCGACCGTGCTGCGGACGAACTGGGCGTGCAGCATGCCGGGCAGTGCGATGTCGTCGACGAAGCGACCGCGCCCGGTGAGCAGGCGAGGATCCTCGCGACGGCGAACCGCCTTGCCCACCAACTTCCTGTCGTTCACGACGACATGGCCTCCTCACAGGCGCGCCGGACCAGGGTCCGTACGAGTTCCTTGCGGTAGTGCGTACTGCCCGACGCGTCGGCGGGCGGTTCCACGGCCTCCGCCGCAGCCGACGCGCACGCCTCGAAGGAACCGCCGTCGGCCAACACGGCCTCCGCCTCCGGCACTCGGACGGCGGCCGACGCCACGCCGCCGAGCGCCACCCGTCCGGAACGCACCTCGCCGTCCTCCACATCGAGGTCGACCGCGGCGGCCACGAGGGCGAAGTCCCCGCGCCGCTCGGCGAATTCGGTGAGTGCGGCGTGCGGTGCGGGACGGGGGAAGACGACCTCGACGAGGAGCTCGTCCGGGTCGAGGGCCGTCGTGTAGTAGCCGAGGAAGAAGTCCCCGGCCGGGATCGTGCGTTCACCCCGCGGCCCGCGTGCCACGAACTCCGCGCCGAGTGTCATCGCGAGCAGACACCACTCGGCGGTGGCGTCGCCGTGCGCCATGCTGCCGCCGACCGTGCCACGGGTGCGGATCGGCAGGTGCCCGATCCAGGTCATGGCCCTCTTGAGGACCTCGAAGCCCGCCCCCAGCACCCCGGCCGGGTCGCTCTCCACCGTGTGATGGGTGGTGAGCGCCCCGATGCGCAGTCCGCCGTCGGCGTCCCGGTGCATCCGGTCCAGTTCGCGCAGTCCGCCTATGTCGACGAGGTGGCGCGGCCGGGCCAGCCGGTAGTTCATCATCGCGACGAGGCTCTGCCCGCCGGCGATGACCTTCGCGTCGTCGCCGAGCTCGGCCAGCAGCCGCGCGGCTCCGTCGACGTCACGGGCCCGGTGGTACTGGAAGGGGGCGGGCTTCATGGTCCTCCTGTCGTACGTTCCGTGAGTTCCGTACGGGGTTGTGCCGGCGTACCCGAGTACGGGCCGTGCTCAGAGGGTCGCCTGCTCGGGGACGGCCCGGGGAACGGCGGCCGGCGTCTCCTCCTCGTCGGCATCGAGGACCCGGCCCTTCGTCTCCGGTGCCGCGAACGCCATCCACACGACGGCCAGCAGTACCGCGATCCCCAGTACCGCGAAGGTCATCGGCAGCCCCAGCACGGGCCACATGAGCGATCCGAACAGCATCGGGGCGAATCCGGTGAGCGCCCGGCTGACCGACGAGGCCCAGCCGAAGCCGCTGGCCCGCAGTTCGGTGGGGTACAACTCCGAGGCGTACGCGTACAAGACGGGAATGGTGAGCTGGATCAGGAAGCCGAAGACGGCGATCGCCACGACGGACCCGGTCGGCATCTCCATGACCAGTGCGAACACGACCAGCGCGAGGGAGGCGACCGGCGCCGAGACTCCGATGAGCCACTTGCGGCCGACGATGTCGACGAGTGCCGTGGACACCAGCACGCCGATGATGCCGACCCCGCTCATGAGGGTGGTCTTCATGAAGGCCGCCGTGTCACCGAGGCCTTCTTCCCGCAGGATCGTCGGCATCCAGCTCAGCGCCGCGTAGTAGACCAGCATGATCGTGGCGAACAGCAGCCAGGCCGCGGAGGTGATGCGCGGGCTGAAGCTCCAGATGCGGCGCAGCTGCTCGGCCGCGGCGGCCACCCCGCGCGGCCTGGTCTCGGGGACGGGCTCCGGGATCGTGTACGGCACGACGGGTGCTCCGGTGCGGGCGACCAGGTCGTCGATGACCTTCCGGGCCTCCACCTCGCGGCCCTTCTTGGTCAGGTAGATGGGCGACTCCGGGATGCCGCGGCGGGCCCAGAACAGCAGCAGCGCGGGCAGGACCATCGTCGCGAGCATCCACCGCCAGTTGCCGTCGACCGTCAGCAGCGCCGTCGACACGAACCCGCACAGTGTGACGCCCACCGGCCACCACACATCGAGTCCGGTGAGTATCCGGCCTCGGTACTTGCGCGGCGAGAACTCGCTCACCAGCGCGTAGTCCACGGGGATGCAGCCGCCGAGGCCGATACCCGCGAGGAAGCGCAGCGCGAGGAAGACGGGGTACGTGGGCGAGAGGGCACCGAGGACGGAGAACAGGGCGAAGATCAGCAACGTGACGCTGAATGCCTTCTTCCGGCCGATCCGGTCCGCGACCGAACCCCACGCGATGGCGCCGACGGCCATGCCGACGAGGTTGGCGGTCGCGACGAGCCCGCGATCGCTCAGGGAGAGGTCGAACTGCTCACCCACGAGCGGCATGAGGAAGCCGTTCAGGGCGATGTCGTACGCGTCGAACAGGTAGCCGAGGCCGCCGATGATGAAGATCTTTCCCTGGACGGGCCATTTCCAGGGCAGTTCCTGAACTATCTGATCGCCTGTTTTCACGTTCGCTCCACGGTGTTGCGTGTCTGGTACGTGCCGCACGGTTGCGGGCGCGCTTTTTCGCGGGGCTCCGGCGTGCGGACCGGATGTGCAGGGGGGTGGCAGTTCTGAGAGGGGGCGGGGAGGCGGGGGCTCAGCGGGCGAACTGGTACGAGAACGCGCCGAGATCCGGGTCGTTGAGCGGGGTGCCCGACCACAGCCAGTCGTAGGAGAGGTCGGACTCCCCGTCGAAGTTCCTCAACTTCTCGTCCCTGGCCCGCTGTTCGGGGCCGTCGGGCAGGTGGTAGAAGGTCTTGTTGCGCAGGGACGCGTCCTGGACCATTCCGGCGTGCTTGGCGCGCCGGTCGACATAGCGGCGCAGCGCTCCCTCGACGCCGGCGGCCGTGACCGCGCCGAGTTCCTCGGCCAGTACGGCGGCGTCCTCCATGGCTTGCGAGGCACCTTGCGCCTGATAGGGGAGCATCGCGTGGCAGGCATCGCCGAGGAGGGCCACTCGGCCGTCCATCCACACCGGGTCGCGGCGCCGGTGGTGGAGCGCGAAGGCGGAGACGTCCTCCTTCGCCTTGGACAGCATGGCCGGTACGCGGTCGTCCCAGCCGGGGAACGCCTCCACGAGGTCCTGCGCGGTCGCGGACACGCTCCACTTCTCGGCGACCTCGTCCGTGCAGGGCACGCACGCCACCACGTTCAGATACTCGCCGCCGCGGATCACGTAGTGCACGAGGTGCCGGTCGGGCCCGTACCAGATGGTGCTCTGGAAGCGGTCCATGAGCCAGCGCGTCGCCGGGTCGGCGGCGATCAGATCGCCGGGGATCAGCGCCCGGAAGGCCATCTCACCGGAGAACACCAGGGTGTCGGGAAAGCCCATCAGGTCACGTGTCCGCGAGCGGATGCCGTCGGCGCCGATGAGCGCGTCGCCGGCGTGGCGGCGCCCGTCGTCGGTGACCGCCACGGGACGCGCGGGGTCGCTGCGGTCCAGCTCGACGACCTTGCTCGCGGTGTGTACGTCCACGACGGGGCCGGGGCCGTCCGGATCGACGCAGGCGTCCAGCAGGACGCGGTGCAGATCGGCCCGGTGGTAGTGCCAGTACGGCGCGTTGAACTGCTCCTTGACGCGCCGCCCTAGCGAGGTCAGGCCGACGATGCCGCCGTCCTTCCACCGGCGCCGCACCTGATCGAGCGGCTCGGTGTGGATGGCCTCCATCTGCCGGCGCAGCCCCAGCCCCATCAGCACCCGGCTCGCGTTGGGCGCCGTCTGGATGCCCGCGCCGACCTCGCCGAGCTCGGCCGCCTGCTCCAGGACGGTGACCCGCAGCCCACGCTGCCGAAGCGCCAGCGCGGCGGTGAGCCCGCCGAGACCTCCCCCGACGACGGTGACTTCGTACGACTGACTGGACGCCACTCTTCCTCCAACTGGCGGGCGTGTACGGGTGGTTCGTGCGCGGGCCGGTCGCGCGGCGGGCGCGAGGGCGGGCGCGGTCAGCCGTCGGTGAGCTTCCCGCCGGTGACGACCTCGACCTCGTCGACGGTGACGGTGCAGCCGCGCATCGCGATGTCGAGGTGGGCGTACGACTCCCGCCCGAGGACCGGATGCGGGCCGGTGGACCACAGGAAGTTCCCGGCGAAGGCGCGGGCGTCCATGCCCATCAGGTCGTCCTTGCCGTACATCGCCGTGGCGAACCAGTCGGCCGTACGCATCAGGCCCCAGCCCATGTGGGAGAGGCTGCGCGCCCACTCGTCCTGGGCGTCCTCGAAGAAGGTCGACAGCAGCTCGGCCTCGGCGCCGCCGGACACCTTCTCGATGTGCCCGCCCTCGATCTGCAGGGTGACGGGGGAGCGGACGTACTCCTTGAAGGGCAGCAGGATGTCGCCCTCGGCGAGCACGATCTGCCCGTCGGAGATCTCCGGCCAGCACAGCACCATCGTGCTCGGCCAGTGATCCCAGCGGCCCGGGTCGTCGGCGAAGCCGCACTGGAACTCCGGCTTGGATCCGGCGAGTTGAACGGTGAGGTCGGTGCCCGCGTCCGAGGTGACCCGCATGACGGACGACCGCTTCAGCAGGTCGACGCCCTCCAGCACCTCGGCCTTGTCGCCCTCCTTGGGCAGGTTGCGGATCAGTACGTCGGGGGCGTCACAGACGAAGATGATGCGGGTGCCGGCGCGCAGGATCTCCTGCTGGACCGGCGCGTGGATGAAGCCCTCGCGGGTCAGGTCGACGACGAGGTCGGCCGACTTCAGCAGGTCCTGCGCGGTGGTGTCATTGAGTACGGAGACCAGGCCGGGACCGGCACCGGTGTGGGTGCTGGGCATCGGCGCGGGGCTGCCGCCGGGCACGGTCGCGGAGATGACATGCGCTCCGCACGCCTTGGCGGCGCCGAAGGCGGCGGCGATGTAGTCGCCGCGGCTGCCGGGCTCGGACAGCACCACGACGTGCTCGCCGCTGCGTACCTTGCACAGCCGCAGCTCGCGTGTGAAGGCGTCGAGCAGGTCGACGGACGAAAGGTCGAACACGTGCTTCCTCCAGGGTTCGCTGAGGGTTGCCGATCGCGTTCTCCCGCAGGCTGCGGGCATGGCGCAGACACGCTCCGGGCATGGCGACGGAAGGGGAGAGCGACAGTCGGGGGAGGGGACGGAGAGGGGGAGCGAAGAGGGGAGACGGGGAGCGGAGGCAGGGTCGACCGACCCCGCGGCGCATGAGTTGAGCAGCGGTTTCGGGACGGTGGGTGCCGCCCGACAGAGATAATCCGAACACGTACTATCTCGGCTTGGCAAGGGGTCGCGCGCCGAGTTAACACGGTTATTTCATGACGGGCCGTCAGGGAAATCGCACATTTCCGGCCCGACCCCGGGCTTTGCGTGCGCATCGCTTTCGGGTGTCTGTTACGCCTCGGTCAACCGAGGGCGGGCTTGTGCGGCGGGCTCGTGGGAGCGACCGTCGGACGCCTCATCCACCGATTTCGAGCAGTCCCCGCCGCACGGCCTCGGACACGGTGCCGGCCCTGTTCTCGGTGCCGAGCTTGCGGTAGATGCGGACGAGGTGCGTCTTGACCGTGGCCTCGGCGAGATGCAGGGCTGTCGCGATGGCCCGGTTGCTGTGTCCCCGGGCGAGTAACCCGATGACTTCGAGTTCGCGCTCACTCAGCACCGGGTCGGTCCCCATCGTCCCGCCGACGAGGTGGGCGGTGGCCTCGGGAGCCAGGCCCATGCCCCCGGCCGCGGCGGCGCGTACCGCGCGGAAGAGTTCTTCGGGCGGGCCCGCCTTGAGGACATAGCCGCGAGCGCCCGCCTCCATGGCCCGGACGACGTCTCCTCTGGTGCCGTAGCTGGTCAGGACGACGACATTGACACCGGGAACGGCGGCCGTGATCCGGCGGGTCGCGGCGATGCCGCCCATGTCGGCGTCGGCAGCCGCGTCGCCGTTCGTCAGCCGCAGGTCCATCAGGACCACGTCGGGTCGGTGCCGGTCGGCGAGGAGCACGGCCTTCTCGCCGTCGCCGGTCTCGTCGATCACGTCGAACCCGGGCTCACCCTCAAGCAGGGCCCGCAGACCGGCCCGTACGACGACATGGTCGTCCACGATCAGGATCCGTACCGCCGCGCCCGCGGCAGTCTCGTTCATGCCGCGCCCGCGGTGACACGCGCCCGTACCGGGAGGGTCGCTCTGGCCCAGGTCCCGCGTCCTGGTACGCCGTCGACGGTGAGCGAGCCCTCCAGCTCGGCCAGCCGTTCGCGCGCGGCGGCCAGTCCGAATCCCCGCCCGTCCTTGCCGGGGAGCGCGGCCGAGGGATCGAACCCCCTTCCGTCGTCGCTGACTTCGACCGCCACGGCCCCGTCGGCGTGCTGAAGGGTGACCCGGACATGTGAGGCGCGAGCGTGTTCGCACGCGTTCGCCAGCAGCCCGCGGGTCACGCGCAGTAGGGCGACGGCCCGGTCGTTGGGCACCGGACAGGGCTCACCCCGTGTGGAGACGGAGACCGCGGGGGCTCCTGGAGCCGCGTCCGCGCGAGCGCAGAGCTCGTGCAGTGCCGTCTCCAGGCCGTCGCGTTCCAGACCGGGCGGGGTGAGGTCGTGGATGATTCCGCGGGTCTCCGCGAGGTGCGTGCCGAGCGCGTCGACCACGGCCCGCACCTGTCGCCTCGCCACATCGGGCCTGCGGTCCCAGTCCCGGTCGGCGGCCTGGAGCAGCATGCGGCTCCCCGCGATCTCCTGGGCCAGGGTGTCGTGCAGGTCCCGGGCGAGGCGGGCCCGCTCGGCAAGGCGCCCGGCCTCGCGCTGGCGGGCCGCCAACTCGCCTCGCGTGGCGGTCAGTTCACGCATCAGCCGGTCCTGGGTGCGGTGCAGGGCCACGGTCGCCCAGACGGCCGCTGTCGGCGGTGCGACGAGTTCGAGGTCGAACCCGCCCCTGATCCGGACGAGAGTCGCCACGAGCACCACGGTCGTCACCCAGAGCGCCGCGAGAGGCAGTCGGCGGCCGGGCATCCGCTGCGCCACCACGGCCAGCGGGACGGCCAGCCATACGTACCCGGTGGTGAGATCGGCCGGCAGGATCCAGCAGACGCATCCCCACAGCAGCAGGAGCAGCGCCAGCCAGGCTGGCTTGCCCCGGGTGCCGAGCCGGTCCCACCGCATCAGCCCGCCCACGTACACCAGGGCCAGTACGACGATGGGAGGGGCGACGACCCAGCACAGCCAGGTGTGCACGGTGATGAGCCGGGCGAGGGTGCCGACGACGACCGCCAGGAAGACCAGGTGCGGAAGTTGCCGCGCCGACAGGGGAAGCCTGCGCAGGGTGGATCGAGAGGGCGGCACGGCGGCGGCTCCCTGCTGGGTGACGGTCACGACAGGAGCGGCAGACTTTAACCCGAACCAGTGTGTGACCGGCGTAAACCGGCAGGGAGCCGTCGCCGGGGGCACCCGGGGTCAGCGGCCCGGGTGCAGGCCCAGGACCCCGGGGGAAGGGGCGCCCTGGACCTCGCCGAAGTACAGCGCGAAGGTCTGCTTGAGCCGCTCGACCCCGGCGCGGTCCTCCATGAACACCGGGAAGCCGTCCATGTTGGCGTCCTTGTACTCCCAGATGGGCTTGAGGCCGCTCTTCAGCGGGATGTCCGTACGGACCGACCAGCCGCTGAACGACGACCCCTGGACCTCGGGCGACAGCATCCAGTTCAGGTACAGCTTGGCGGCCGTCGGGTGGGCGCCCTGCTTCAGGATCGCGGCCCGCTGCCCCCACGCCATGAACGGGTGACCATCGGTGGGAAGGGCCCACCTCGACGCCCCGCCGGTCGCCAGCAGGCTGCCCGAGGAACCGACACCGATGCTCTTCTGGCCCGCGCCCACCGCGACGCCCGCCTTGTGGGAGCCGCGCGCGAACTGCGGCTGCTGCGCGGCGAACTTCGCGACCCACTTCCAGCCGTACTTCCGCACATAGAGCGAGAACAGGTACAGAACCGCGTCGTCGTCATGCGGGTACGAGGAGGCGATGGCGCCCTTCCAACGCGGGTCGACGAAGTCCAGCGGCGTACGGGGCGCATCGGCGCCGACCGCCGCCACGTTGTAGACGAAGCTGAACGCGACAGCCATGACCGCCGTCCAGGCGCCGCCCGGATCCTTGAGCTTCGGATTGACTGCGGAGAACCCGGCGGGCTTGTAGGACAGCAGCTCGCCCTGTCGCCCCCAGCGTGTGAAGTCCTGGAGGGTCTGGAGCTGGACGACGTCCGGGACCAGGGTGTCCGTGGCGAGCTGGTTGTCGATGCGGACGTCGTGGAACTTGCTGTAGTCCACGACGATCGTCAGATCGATGCCGGGGAACCTGCTCCCGAACCCCGCCCGGACGCCCGCCAGTTGGTCGTCGACGTCACCGCCCGCGTAGACGACGAGCTTTCCGCCCTCGGCGAGCGCGGCCTTGTACAGCTGGTCGAGCGACCGGGTCTCCTCGCGGACGAAGGCGCCGGAGGACGATCCGGCGCCGCTCCTGTCGCCGCGCGTGTTCTCCGCGGCGCTCGCGGTGGCGGCCCCGGTCGCCGCGGCCACCGTCGCTCCGGCACCGACCGCGAGAATGCTGCGCCTGCTGATGTTGCTGGACATGGGTGGGGGGTCCTCTCTCCGCCTGCCGAGCCCTGGTCCCGCACATCGCGACCCCGGGCTTGATCCGGGTCGAAGCGGCTCGGGTTTGATCCGGGTCGACCGCGGGCGAGACGAGTCTCCGGCCCGGACAGGCGTTCGCGCGTCGCCCATCGGCACGCACCTCGTTCAACTCTTCGGTTGAACGCTGCTCGGCGTCGCGGGCTCCCGTACGGCCGTGTGTGTTGGCTGGGCGAAATGGCGGGCCGCGGCCAGGACGAGCACTGCCAGGGCGGCCGGTGCCGCGTAGGCCAGGCGGAACTCGCCAGTGGAGCCGAGGAGCCCGCTCACGGCGCCACCGGTGACGACGCCCGCGTAGTTGAAGAGGTTCAGGCGGGCCAGGACCGCCTCCGAGGCGCCCGGACGCAGCCGCGCGGCAGAGGCCAGACACAGCGGGGCCAGCACGGACGCCCCCAGCCCCACCGCCCCGGCCGCGAGCACGGCGAACGGCCAGCTCGGCGCGGCGGCCATGCCCGCCAGAGCACCCGCGACCAGCAGGGCGGCGGTACGGACGACGGCGCCCGCACCGAACCGCTGCACGAGCCGGTCGGTGGCGGCGCGGCCGACCACAGTGCCGGCCTGGTAGGCCGCGTACGCCATCGGCGCCACCGTGAGGGACGCGTCGAGGGTCCGGCGCAGGTAGACCGCGGACCAGGCCGAGACGGTGGAGTCCACGACGTAGACGACGAGGAGGACCAGACCGAAGGGCAGCAGCCGGCTCCACAGGCGGCGGCCGAGCGGCGGCTGCGCCGACGGGGACGGCGATTCCGTGGCGGCGGGCAGGGCGTGCGTGCGTACGCAGACGGCGACGGCGAGCAGGATCCCTGCCTGCACGGCCAGACCGCCCGCCACGGGCCACCCCAGCCGGGCCGCGGCGGCGGTGAGCAGGGCCGAGACGACTCCGCCGACGCTCCACGCCAGGTAGAAGGAGCCGAAGACACTGCGTCCGTAGGCGCGCTCGATCGCGGCTGCCCGGGTGTTGGTCCCGACGTCGAGGGCACCGATCGCGATCCCGAAGAGGACGTACGCGCAGATGGCGGTCGACCGGCCAGGGGCCACGCCGATCAGCGTCAGTGCGACGACGGCCGCCAGGAGGGCACCGCGCATCGTGGCGACGGGTCCGGCGACACGGATCGCGGCCAGACCGAGGAAACTGCCCGCCCCGGCCATCAGCGCCACCGTGACCATCAGGGTGGTTGTCAGGAGCGGAGCCAGCCCCAGGCGTTCGGTTACCGCGGGGACGGTCGTGTACACGGCGGCGATGGACACGCCCTGCGCGGCGAACACGAGGGTCGCGACCCTTCGGGCGCCGGCCTTGGAGGCAGGGCGCCCGGTCTCTGCCCGGCCTGGAGCACTGACTGACATGCGCAGGACGTAGCCAGCCGCGGCGGGGCGGACGCAGGACGCCGGGGGCCGTACAGGGGACTTCGGGGGCCAGCGGTCACGGCCGGTGATGCCCGGGTGCCTACAGACGCCGGCGGCCGAGTCACCTCGGTGTTCCCCTGTGGGAGATCCGACTTGTTCGCATGACTTGTTCGTCGGACTCAGTCGCTATGATGGTCGGCATGGCTCACGTCTCCGCGGCCGAGCGCCGCCCCCAGCTGATCAAAGCGGCCATCGACTTCATGACGCGGGAAGGCGTCGCGGCCGGCAGTACGCGTGCCATCGCCGCAGAGCTGGGGGTGGCCCAGGCCACGGTGCACTACACCTTCGGCACGAAGGAAGGGCTGTACCTCGCGGTCATGGAGCAGCTCACCCAGGATCTGGTGGCCCAGGTCGAGGGGGCCGCACCGGCCGACGGAGGGTTCGAGGAGACGGCGAGCGCGTTGGCGGCCGCACTGTGGCGGACGGTGCGTGAGCAGCCCGAAAGCCATCAACTCCTCACGGAACTGACGATGTTCGCGCTCCGCTCGCCCGCTCTGAGCGAGGCCCTCGAAGCCCACTACCGGGGGGTGACCGAGGTGACCGCGCGACTGATCATCGAGGCGGCCGAACGCACCGGCCAACCCCTCGCCCAGCCCGTGGACGCGATCGCGCGGTTCTTCCTCGCCGGGTTCGACGGGCTCACGCTGCAGCACCTCGCGCTCCCCGACGAGGAGGCCGAACGCACCTGCCTCCAGGCCTTCGTCTCCGCGGTGGTGGCGATGGCCGGAGGCCGGCTGGAGCTGGTGCCCGTACCCGCGAACTGACAACGCCACAGGGCGCACTCGTACGGTACGAGTGCGCCCTTGGCTTGTGGTCGGTCAGCTGCGTGTGTCGAGGGTCTCGGAACGGATCAAGACGTTCAGGTTGGCCATCGAGGTGCGCATGTTCGCGCGCATGCCCGGCTGCTGTATTCGGTCGAGCAGGAGTCCGACGGGGCCGAGGCCGATGACGTATTCCACCTTGTACGTCATCTGCGTGGCCTCCCTCCCCTCCGTGCTCCGGACCGGCGCGAACTCGAAGATGCTGGTCACCTCCTTCAGCGGGGCGAACCCGACGCCGGTGTCGACGCGGCGCCTCAGGGGATCGATCTCCACCACCGTCCACACCGAGTCGGTGCGCAACGGGCCGAGGGTGCGGTTGCGTTCGGCGTACGTCCTGCCGAGGGTGGCGATGCCGTGGTGGTCGGTGACCTCGATGGCACCGGCGACCCACTCGGCGTAGCGGTCGGTGCGCGAGACGATCTCCCAGACGCGCTCGACGGGGGCGTCGACGACGGCGTGTTCGGTGACGTGGAACCTGGTCATGAGCAGTTCTCCTTCTTCGTTCTGTGATCGCGTACTGGCTGGTCCCGGTCAGCTCTGGTGCAGGAGTTCGGTGGCGGTGTGCAGGCCGGAGCGGACCGCGCCGTCCATGAAGCCGTTCCAGTAGGGGGAGAACTCGGATCCGGCCCAGTGCACGCGCCCGAACGCCCGGCCCAGCCACTCCCCGTACTCGGTCAGCACTCCGGGGGCGGCGACGGACGTCGGCCCGCCCTGGGTCCACTGCTCGGCGGTCCAGTCCTGCTCGACGTAGTCGACCGTGTCGTAGGCCCGTTCCCCGACGACCTGGGCGAAGGAGCGCAGCACCGCGCCACGGCGCTCGCGAGCGGGGCGGTGCGCCCACTTGCGCCACTCCTTGCCGCCGAGGAAACCCATGAGGACGCCCGGTCCGCCGTCGGGCGGGGAGTTGTCGAACATCTCCCGGATCGGTGAACCGCCCCGCAGCAGCCCCATGCCGGACAGGCCCTCGGCCCGCCAGAACGGGGTGTCGTAGACGGCCACGCACTTCATGAGCGTGCCGAACGGCAGCCGCTGGAACAGCTGGTCCTGCTGCGGCGGCAGCAGCGGGTCCCAGACGATGCGCGAGGCGAGGAGCGGCGGTACGGCGACGATCACGCGGTCGGCCCGCCAGTCACCGGCGTCGGAGACCACGGTGACTCCGCCGGCGTCCTGGCTGATCCGCCGTACCGGGGCCGACAGTTGGACGCGGCCGTCGAGTTCCTCGGCCAGCCGGGTCGCGACGAGCTGCGAGCCGCCGACGAACCGGCTGTCCTGGGCACCGCCGGAGGTACCGGTGCCGCGCTCCATGGTGCCGGGGTGGGTCTCGTCGCCGAACGTCGAGACGTACCAGAGGCTGAACAGCGCCGACGCGTCGCGCGCCTCGCCGCCGTACGCGGAGTTGAGGAAGATGTTGATCAAGTCGACCGCGTCGCCGGTGATCTCGGCCCTGCGCAGCCAGGTCTCGTACGTCATGCCGTCCAGGTCACGTGCGTTCGGGGCCCGCCACGGCGCCGCCGGGGGCACCTTGGCCGCCGCCTGGCCGATGCGGGCCAGGGCGATGCCCATGTCGGGGAGGGCGAGGAGGTCCGGGGGAGTGTGTCCGGCGAACCGCCTGGCCCTGCCGTCACGGACGTAGACACGATCACCGGGTACGGCGGCCTCGTACGTGGCCACGCCGACCTCCATGGCCAGCGCCAGGACGCGGTCCTGGGTCGGGCCGACGAACTGTCCGCCGATCTCGGTCACCCGGCCGTCGCCGAGGTCGTGGTTGAGCAGCCGTCCGCCGACCCGGTCGCGGGCCTCCAGGACGGCCACGGACTTGCCCGCGGCGACGAGTTCACGCGCCGCGGTGAGTCCGGCCAGTCCGGCGCCGATCACGACGACGTCGGTGTCTCGCCTGCTGTGTGTCCGGGGCGGGGTCTGGGGCACGGTCACTCCCTGGCTCAGGGGGATGGAGGGGTCGGCGAGTAACTTACAGGCGACATGGTCGTCTGACAATGTCGAATGATTCTGTCGCTCGCGCTAGGTGTTTGACCTGCCCTTTTGAGCGAATGGCGTGCGTCACGGTCCATGGACTAGGTCGAGCGACTTGAGCAGGTGATAAAGTCGGCCCATCGATTCCGTTCGAGGGAGTTCGTCATGGCCGTCCTGCTTCATCGGCTGGGCCTCAGCGCCTACCGCCACCGAAAGCTCGTCCTGGGTATATGGCTCTTCGTCCTGGCCGCGCTCATCACCTGCGTCAGCGTCTTCGGCGGCAAGCTCGACGACCGCTTCTCGGTGCCGGGCACCGAATCGCAGCGGGCGTTGGACAGCCTGAGCAAGACCCTTCCGGAGGCATCGGGCGCGAGTGCCCAGATCGTCTTCACCGCGCCCGAGGGCCACCGGGTCACCGAGACCCCCTACACGGCAGCCATCGCCCGGGCCGTGGCGGAGGCCGAGCGGGCACCCCAGGTCAGCGAAGTCGTCGACCCCCGGTCCTCCGGCGCCGTCTCGGGCGACCGGACGACGGCCATCGTCCAGATCCAGTACCCCGTGCAGACCGCGGAGGTCCGTACGTCATCCGTCGACGCGATCCAGGACGCGGCCCGCGCGGCCGAGAAGGACGGGCTGCGGACCTCGGTCGGCGGTTCCGTCTTCAACAGCAAGGGAGTTCATGTCGGACCGTCGGAGATCATCGGCGTGGCCGTGGCGCTGCTCGTGCTCGTCGTCACCTTCGGCTCACTGCTGGCCGCCGGAATGGCGCTGCTGCCCGCCCTGATCGGTGTGGCGGTCGGTCTGGCCGGCCTGCTCGCTCTCGCACCCGCGGTCAGCATCTCCTCCACGGCCGTCACGCTCGCCCTGATGCTGGAGCTGGCCGTGGGCATCGACTACGTCCTGTTCATCCTCTCGCGCCACCGTCAGCAACTGGCCCGCGGAACCGATCCGAAGGAATCCGTCGCGCTGGCCGTCGGTACGGCCGGAAGCGCCGTCGTCTTCGCCGGCATCACCGTGATCATCGCGCTCGCCGCCCTCAGCGTCATCGGCATCCCGTTCCTGACCACGATGGGCCTCGGGGCCGCCGGCGCCGTCCTCGTCGCCGTGCTGGCCGCGATCACCCTCGTCCCGGCCGTCGCGGGATTCGCCGGTTCGCGGCTCGCCCCCAAGCCCGGCACTCGCGCCGCCCGGCGGGCCGCCGACGCCGAGGGGGCCACCGGCCGCACCACCATGGGCACCCGCTGGACCAAGTGGGTCATCGCCAAGCCGCTGCTGACCGTGCTCGCCGCGGCGGGCATCCTGGTGACCCTCGCCCTGCCCGTCACGGACCTGCGCCTGGCGCTTCCCGACAACGGCGCCGCCCCGCACGCCTCCACCGAGCGCAAGGCCTACGACACCATCAGCGAGAAGTTCGGACCCGGCTTCAACGGCCCGCTGCTCGTACTGGCCGAGACCGACGACGGTACGGCTGACGCGAGTTCACAGGCCGGCGCTCAAGTGGCCCAGAAGCTGAGCACGCTCAAGAACGTCAAGGCCGTCCTGCCGCCCCAGCCCACCAGCGACCCGACGCAGAGCGTCATCACCCTCCTGCCCGCCTCCGGACCCGACAGCGTCCGCACCGACCGACTGGTCCGCGACATCCGCGAGGCCGCGCCCGACCTCCGTGACACCACCGGCGCCTCGGTCGCTGTCACCGGCACCACCGCCGTCAACATCGACGTCTCCAACCGCCTCAGCGACTCCCTGCTGCCCTTCGTCGCCATCGTCGTCGGCCTCAGCCTGCTCCTGCTGATGATCGTCTTCCGGTCATTGGTCATCCCCGTCAAGGCCGCCGTCGGCTTCCTGCTCTCGGTGGGGGCCTCGCTCGGTCTGGTCGTCGCCGTCTTCCAGTGGGGCTGGCTGGCCGACGTCCTCGGCGTGCCCCACAGCGGTCCGGTCGTCAGCTTCCTGCCGATCATCCTGATCGGCGTGCTGTTCGGACTGGCCATGGACTACGAGGTGTTCCTCGTCTCCGGGATGCGGGAGGAATGGGCCCACACCGGCCGGGCCCGCCAGTCGGTCGTCGACGGCGCGCGGCACAGCGTACGGGTCGTCACCGCGGCTGCCCTGATCATGTTCACCGTCTTCGCCGGGTTCTTCCCCCTGGACGACTCCCTCATCAAACCCATCGCGTTCGCCCTGGCCGTCGGCGTGGCCATCGACGCCTTCGCCGTCCGGATGACGCTCGTACCGGCGGTACTCGCTCTCGCCGGCCGGGGCGCCTGGTGGCTGCCGGCCTGGCTGGACAGGATCCTGCCCGACCTCGACGTCGAAGGAAGCAGCCTCCAGAAGACGGCACCGGCGGAACACAAGGAACCCGAGCCCGTCTCCTGAGGATGCCGCGCGCGTCGTCGTGGCGGCGGGTGGCGCAGCCGGTGTACGTCTCACTGCAGCCGTACGCCGATGAGTTGTACGGAAGATCCGTACGGTCGCCCGGCACGGTGACGCGACAACTGCGCCTCACCGGCACCGTGTTGCACTGTGTTCCCGCACGTCCACACCGGCAACTGCCGTCCAAACACATTATCCGCACGATGTCACGGCTCGGCCCCGGCTCGCGGCGGGCCCCGTACAAAGTCGGACGATAGCTCGCCATACTGGACGAGCCAGGGGAGGGCGGGGCCGAGCGACGGGGGCGATCGCAGCAGATGGGGGACACCAGGCTGATCCAGGGCCGGTACCGGTTGCTCGACCTGATCGGTCGAGGGGGGATGGGAGAGGTGTGGCGTGCCCGGGACGAGTCGCTGGGCAGACAGGTCGCCGTGAAGTGCCTCAAACCATTGGGCCAGCACCACGACAACTCGTTCACCCGTGTCCTGCGGGAGCGGTTTCGCCGCGAGGCACGGGTGGCCGCGGCACTCCAGCACCGCGGAGTGACCGTCGTCCACGACTTCGGCGAGTCGGACGGCGTGCTCTATCTGGTGATGGAGTTGCTGGACGGGCGCAACCTCAGCCAGCTCCTGGAGGACAACAAACAGCATCCGCTGCCCGTCGCAGACATCGTGGAGATCGGCGAACAGGCGGCTGCCGCCCTCGCGTACACCCACCAACAGGGCATCGTGCACCGGGACCTGAAGCCCGCGAACATCATGCGGCTCGGCGACGGCACGGTGAAGATCTGCGACTTCGGCATAGCTCGCCTCGGGCACGACATCGGCTTCACCTCCAGACTCACCGGCACCGGCATCGCCATGGGCACCCCGCACTACATGTCGCCGGAGCAGATCGGCGGCGACCACGTCGACCACCGCAGCGACCTCTACTCCTTCGGCTGCGTCCTGTACGAGATCGCCACCGGGGCGCCCCCGTTCGACCTCGACGACGCGTGGGCGGTCCTGGTCGGCCACCGGGACACGGTTCCCGAGCCGCCGCGCCGCCATCGCGCCGAACTCCCCGAGTTCCTGGACCGGATCATCCTGGACCTGCTGGCCAAGGAACCCGAGCAGCGCCCGCACGATGCCCGTGAGCTGGGCCGCCGCATCGGCGCGGGCCGCACGGCTCCGGCGTACGTGCCGACCGTGGTGTCGCGTCCTGTGCGGCCATCGGCGCCGGAGCGGCCCGCCGCCCGTGAGGAGCGGCTGCCCTCCTGGACCCGCGGGATGACCACCGGCCACAAGGCGACCGGCGCGGGCCTGCGCACCACACCGCCCGACGCCGCCGCGGGCCTCACCGGCGACTGGATCGCCCGCACCGACACACGCGGCACGCAGGACCCGATTCCCGCCGAACGGCCCACACCGTCACCGGAGTTGGTCACCACACTCACCGGCCGGCACAACGCCGGACTGAGCCTCGGGCGGCTCGGTCGCTGGGCGGAGGCGGGCGAGGTGCACCGCGCGGTCGCCGCCGAACGCGAACACGCGCTCGGCCCCGACCACCCCGACACGCTGGCCAGCCGCTACGAGGTCGGCTTCACCCTCAGCCGCACCGGCCGCCCCGCCGACGCGCTGCGCGAATACGGGCACGTGGCCCAGACCAGGGAGCACGTGTTCGGCCCCGACCACCCGGACACCCTGGCCGCCCGCCAGGAAATGGCCTATGTGCTGGGCCAGTTGGGCCGCCACTTCGAAGCACACCAGGTCTACACGGCCGTACTGGCGGCCCGGGAACGCGCGATGGGGCCCGAGCACCCCGACACCCTGCGCTGCCGCCACAACCTCGCCTTCAACCTCAGCAGACTCGGCCGCCTGGAGGACTCGTACCGGATGGCGAGCGAGGTGGCCGCGTCCCGTGCCCGGGTGCTCGGCCCGAACCATCCCGACACACTCGTCACCCGGTACGAAGTCGCCTACGCGCTCGGGCAGTTGGGCCGTTGGCCGGAGGCGCTGCAGACCTATCAGGAGGTCGCCGAGGCGCGGGCGCAGGCGTTGGGCCCCGACCACCCCGACACACTCGCCGCGCGCTACGAGGTCGGCATCAGCCTCGGCCGGCTCGGGCGCAGCGCCCCGGCACTGGAGCTGTACCGCGCCCTGATCGACGACCGCACCCGCGTCCACGGTCCCGCCCACCCCGAGACCCTGCGCGCCCGGCACGGGCTCGGCGTCAACCTCGGCAGGCTCGGCCGGTGGGAGGAGGCGCTCGCCGAGTCCCGTGACGTGTGCGCGATCCGCGAGCGTGTGCTCGGCCCCGACCACCCGGACACCCTGGTCAGCCGGCGCGAGGTCGCCGTCGGGCTCGGCTGGCTCGGCCGGTGGGCCGACGCGCTCACGGAGTACCGCCAGGTGGCCGCCGCGCGCGAGCGGGTCCTGGGCGGCGACCATCCCGACGCGCTGGCCAGCCGCAACGACGAGGCGCACTGCCTGGAGCAGCTGGGGCGTGGCGCGGAGGCGGTGGAGTTGTATCGGAGGGTGGCGGCGCTGCGCCAGCGGTGACGCTCCGCTGGGGTGCGTGGGTTCCAGGCCGGGGGCTGCGCCCCCAGGCCCCCTGCCTAGGTTGTTGGTCGGGTGCGGGTCGGCTGTGGTTCGGCGCGCAGTTCCCCGCGCCCCTTAAGGGGCCGGTTGCCGCGTGTGTCTGGCCGACCTAGATCATCGCGTGTTACCAAGAACCATGGGTGCATTCGAGGGATACCGGGAGCAGGACGTCGTCATCGTCGGCGGGGGACACAACGGGCTGGTCGCCGCTGCCTATCTGGCGCGGGCCGGGAAGTCGGTGCTGGTCCTGGAGCGGCTGGGGGTCACCGGCGGGGCGGCCGTGTCGACCCGGCCGTTCGCCGGTGTCGACGCCCGGCTGTCGCGGTACTCGTACCTGGTCAGCCTGCTGCCCCGGAAGATCGTGCGGGACCTCGGCCTGGACTTCCGGGTCCGCGGTCGCACTGTGTCCTCGTACACCCCCACCGAACGTGACGGACGGCCGACCGGACTGCTCGTCGGGGGCGGCGAACGGCGCACCCGGGAGGCCTTCGCCAAGCTGACCGGGTCCGCCCGCGAGTACCAGGCCTGGCAGCGCTTCTACGGGATGACCGGCCGCGTCGCCAAGAAGGTGTTCCCCACCCTCACCGAACCGCTGCCCACCCGCGACGAGCTGCGCCGCCGCATCGACGACGAGGAGGCGTGGAAGATCCTCTTCGAGGAGCCGCTCGGGATGACCGTCGAGGACAACTTCAGCGACGACCTCGTACGCGGTGTCGTCCTCACCGACGCGCTCATCGGCACCTTCGCCGACGCCCACGACCCGTCCCTGCGGCAGAACCGCTGCTTCCTCTACCACGTGATCGGCGGCGGTACGGGGGCCTGGGACGTGCCGGTAGGAGGCATGGGCGCGCTCACCGACGCCATCGCCGGAGCCGCGCGCGCCGCGGGCGCTGTCGTCGCCACCGGCCACGAGGCGGTCCGCGTGGAGACCGACGGACGGGCCGCCGAGGTCACGTACCGGACCGCGGAAGGAGAGCGGACGGTCGCGGCCCGGCACGTCCTCGTCAACGCCTCCCCGCAGGAGCTCGCCCGGCTCACCGGCGACGAGCCGCCCGCCCCGGCCGAGGGCGCCCAGCTCAAGGTGAACATGCTCCTGAAGCGGCTGCCCCGGCTGCGCGACACGTCCGTCGATCCGCGCGAGGCCTTCTCCGGGACCTTCCACATCGCCGAGGGATACGAGCAGTTGGCGACCGCGCACGCCCAGGCCGCGTCCGGTGCGCTGCCCGAGGCGCCGCCCTCCGAGATCTACTGCCACTCGCTCACCGATCCGACGATCCTCGGCCCGGACCTGGTTCAGCAGGGCTACCACACGCTCACACTCTTCGGCCTGCACACACCCGCCCGGCTCTTCGCCCACGACAACGACGGCGTACGCGAGGAACTGCTCAAGTCGACGCTCGCGCAACTGGACACGCACCTCGCCGAACCGCTCGCCGACTGCCTGGCGACCGACGCGGACGGCCGCCCCTGCATCGAGGCCAAGACACCGCTCGACCTGGAGCGCGACCTGCGGCTGCCGGGCGGCAACATCTTCCACCGCGACCTCGCCTTCCCCTACGTGCAGGAGGACACCGGCCGCTGGGGTGTGGAGACCGCGCACGCGAACGTCCTGCTGTGCGGCGCGGGCGCGGTGCGCGGCGGCGGGGTGAGCGGAGTGCCGGGACACAACGCGGCCATGGCGCTGCTGGAGGCGTCTCCGTGACCCAATCCGTGACCGTCTCCGTGGCCGCCAAGTAGCGTCCGGCGACGGCTCGTTCACGCCGTCGCCGTCGCCGTCGCCGTCGCCGTCGCCGTCGCCGTCACCGGCCGGTCAGTTCTTGGCCGCGGTCCAGCCCACCACCTCGATCCGTGCCGCGTCCGCCGGCCTGGCCTCGTCGAACACGACCCGGTCGTCGTCCGCGACCCGTTGCGCGTCCACGTACACGCCCCGGCCTACGTAGAGCCGGTCCGTCGCGTACCGCCAGCGCAGGACGAGTCGGCGGGCCTCGGGCAGATCCGCGGAGAGCCGGTGCCAGACCCGGCCCGACCAGCCGGTGACGGAACCGGTGGGGTGATCCTGGGCGGCCTCGCCGTGCCGGGCGGTGGTGAACGGCACCGGCCGCCAGGTCGTGCCGCCGTCCGTCGAGGACTCCAGGAAGAGGGCGTCCGCCTGCGGTTCGGTGTCCCACCACAGGGCGCAGCGCAGACGCCCTCCCGCGCCGAGGTCCAGCGCGGGCAGCGTCAGCGTGGCGGACGTGGCGGTCGCCATGCCGGAGAACCAGGCCGTACGTCCTCGCGCGGGCCGGACCGGCACGGCGCGGGCCAGGTTGTTGGCGGCGGCCACCCGGGGAGCGGACCCCGACCGCCAACTGCGCACGGGATGAACGGAGTTGCCGAGCACGATCAGGAACGAGTCGGTCGTCGGGTCGAGGACGAGCGACGTGCCGGTGAAGCCGGTGTGACCCGCGGTGCGCGGTGTGGCCATCGCGCCCATGTACCAGTGCTGGTAGAGCTCGAAGCCGAGGCCGTGCTCGTCGCCGGGGAAGGCCGTGTTGAAGTCGGTGAACATCAACTCCACGGACTCGGACTCCAGGATGCGCGCCCTGCCGTACACACCGCCGTTGAGCAGCGTCCGGCCGAGGATCGCCAGGTCCCATGCGGTGGAGAAGACACCGGCGTGGCCCGCCACACCGCCGAGGCTGTACGCGTTCTCGTCGTGCACCTCGCCCCATACGAGGCCGCGGTCGAGCCCCGACCACGGTTTGCGGGCGTCCTCGGTGGCGGCGGTCTTCGGCCTCCAGGAGGCAGGCGGGTTGAAGCGGGTGCGGCGCATCCCGAGCGGGTCGGTGATCTCGCTGCGCAGCAGGGCGTCCAGGGCGTGACCGGTGATCTTCTCCAGGACGAGCTGGAGCGAGATCAGATTGAGGTCCGAGTAGAGGTACCTGGTGCCCGGCGGGTTGAGCGGCGCCTCCTTCCAGATGAGCTGGAGCTTCTCCTCGTGCGTCGGCGCGCTGTAGAGCGGGATCCAGGCGCGGAACCCCGAGGTGTGGGTGAGCAGTTGACGGATCGTGATGTCCTGCTTGCCCGCGCCGCCGAAGTCCGGGAGGTAGGAGGCGACCTTCCCCTCCAGCTCCAACTCGCCGCGCTCGATCTGCTGCACGGCGAGGATCGACGTGAACAGCTTCGACACCGAGGCGAGATCGAAGACCGTGTCCTTGGCCATCGCGATCTGCTGGTCGGCGGGGAACTCGACGGCGGTGTCGGTCTTCTCGTCGTACGCCGAGTAGCGCACCGCCTTGCCGATCGGGTGGTGCAGCGCGACCGTGCCGCCGCGTCCGGCGAGCAGCACGGCGCCCGCGTACCAGGGGTACTTGGGGGAGGGGCCGAGGAACGCCTCGGCGTCGGTGACGAGTTGGCGCAGGTGGGCGGGGAGCAGTCCGGCGCGCTCGGCGGATCCGTGCCGCAGCGTCGGGTGGCCGTGAGCGTCGCCGTTGCTCTCGTCGGCGTCGGGTGCCGCCGACGCCGCCGGGAGGGGCGCGAGGATCAACGCGCCGCCCAACGCCGTCAAACCCCGGCCCAGTTGACGTCGGGTCGGCCCGCCGCCCGCTCTGTCCGTCATCGAGGAGCCTTCCGTTGAGACGCTGTGCCGCTGTGGCCGCCTGAAAGTATCTTTCCGAGTTCGCCGTGCTCGGTGGAACTTTTGTGTCAGACGGGGGACGTGTCAACGGTGTCGTCCGGACCGGTTCCGGTTCGATAAAATCACTGGAAACTGACGGTCCATCAGAAAAAGTCTTCCCTCGTCCGGAGGACTGCGGCATCCTGCGCCCATGCAGACGGAGCTGAGCAAGAAACTGGGAGTCGAGCACGCCCTCTTCGGCTTCACGCCGTTCCCCGCCGTCGCCGCTGCCATCAGCCGGGCCGGCGGGTTCGGCGTGCTCGGTGCGGTCCGCTACACCGCCCCCGACGACCTCAAACGCGACCTCGACTGGATCGAGGCGCACGTCGACGGAATGCCGTACGGACTGGACGTCGTCATGCCCGCCAAGAAGGTCGAGGGTGTGACCGAGGCGGACGTCGAGGCGATGATCCCGGAAGGGCACCGCCAGTACGTCAAGGACACCCTGGCCAAGTACGGGGTGCCCGAACTCGCCGAGGGCGAGGCCTCCGGCTGGCGCATCACCGGCTGGATGGAACAGGTCGCCCGCAACCAACTCGACGTCGCCTTCGACTATCCGATCAAGCTGCTGGCCAATGCGCTCGGGTCACCGCCCGCCGACGTCATCCAGCGCGCCCACGACCAGAACGTGCTCGTCGCCGCGCTCGCGGGCAGCGCCCGGCACGCGCGCAAGCACGCCGAGGCGGGCATCGACATCGTCGTCGCGCAGGGGTACGAGGCCGGTGGCCACACCGGTGACATCGCCTCGATGGTCCTGACGCCCGAAGTCGTCGAGGCCGTCGATCCGTTGCCCGTGCTCGCGGCGGGCGGCATCGGCAGCGGACAGCAGATGGCCGCCGCGCTCACGCTCGGCGCCCAGGGTGTGTGGCTCGGCTCCATATGGCTGACCGTCACAGAGGCGGACATGCACTCGCGTGCCCTGACCCGCAAACTGCTCGCCGCCGGGTCGGGCGACACGGTCCGCTCGCGCGCGCTGACCGGGAAACCCGCACGTCAGCTGCGTACCGAATGGACCGACGCCTGGGACGACCCCAACGGACCCGGCACCCTCCCCATGCCCCTGCAGGGGCTGCTGGTCGCCGACGCGGTCTCGCGGATCCAGCGGCACGAGGTCGAACCGCTGCTCGGGACGCCCGTGGGACAGATCGTCGGCCGGATGAACAGCGAACGCAGCGTCCAGGAAGTCGTCGACGACCTCACCCGCGACTTCGAGAAGGCCGTCGACCGACTCAACCGCATCGCCGGAAGGAGCCCCGAGTGAGCCAGCCCCCCAACGGCTTCTGGGCCCAGGCCACCGCCGACCCCGAACGCACCGTGCTCATCGCGACCGACGGCGAGGAATGGACCGCAGGACGCCTGCACGCCGAGACCAACCGGCTGGTGCACGGACTGCGCGCCGCCGGGCTCGAACGCGGCGACGCCTTCGCCGTCGTACTGCCCAACGGCGTCGAGTTCTTCACCGCGTACCTGGCCGCCTCGCAGGCCGGCTTCTACCTCGTGCCCGTCAACCACCATCTTGTCGGCCCCGAGATCGCCTGGATCGTCTCCGACTCCGGCGCCAAGGTGCTCATCGCCCACGAGCGGTTCGCCGACGCGGCACGCCACGCGGCCGACGAGGCGAAGCTCCCCGAGGAGCGGCGGTACGCGGTCGGCGCGGTTCAGGGCTTCCGGCCGTACGCCGAACTCCTCGACGGGCAGCCCGAGTCGGTGCCCGAGGACCGCACGCTCGGCTGGGTCATGAACTACACCTCCGGGACCACCGGCCGCCCGCGCGGCATCCGGCGGCCCCTCTCCGGCAAGCTCCCCGAGGAGTCGTATCTCGGCGGATTCCTCGCCATCTTCGGCATCAAGCCGTTCGACGACAACGTGCATCTGGTGTGCTCCCCGCTCTACCACACGGCTGTCCTCCAGTTCGCGGGCGCGTCCCTGCACATCGGCCATCGGCTGGTGCTGATGGACAAATGGACGCCCGAGGAGATGCTCCGGCTCATCGACGCCCACCGGTGCACGCACACCCATATGGTCCCGACCCAGTTCCACCGCCTGCTCGCGTTGCCGGAGCGCACGAGGGCGGCCTATGACGTGTCGTCCATGCGGCATGCCATCCATGGCGCAGCCCCGTGCCCGGACCACGTGAAACGGGCCATGATCGAGTGGTGGGGCCACAGTGTCGAGGAGTACTACGCGGCCAGTGAGGGCGGCGGCGCCTTCGCGACCGCCGAGGACTGGCTGAAGAAGCCCGGCACGGTCGGCAAGGCCTGGCCCATCAGCGAGCTGGCCGTCTTCGACGACGACGGAAACCGGCTGCCACCCGGTGAACTGGGCACCGTCTACATGAAGATGAGCACAGGCGGATTCTCGTACCACAAGGACGAGAGCAAGACGAAGAAGAACCGCATCGGGGACTTCTTCACCGTCGGTGACCTGGGATATCTCGACGAGGACGGCTATCTCTTCCTCCGCGACCGCAAGATCGACATGATCATCTCGGGCGGGGTCAACATCTACCCCGCGGAGATCGAGGCCGCCCTGCTCACTCACCCCGCCGTCGCGGACGCCGCCGCCTTCGGGATTCCGCACGACGACTGGGGCGAGGCGGTCAAGGCCGTCGTCGAGGCGGCCCCCGGCTTCGAGGCGGGCGAGGCGCTGGCCGCCGCCATCCTGGAGCACTGCGAGCAGCAGCTGGCCGGCTACAAGCGGCCCAGGAGTGTCGACTTCATCGAGACGATGCCGCGCGATCCCAACGGCAAGCTCTACAAACGGCGACTGCGGGACCCGTACTGGGAGGGGCGGACCCGTCCCGTGTGAGCTCAGGATCCGACGGGCACGTCGCCTTGGACCTCAGCCCGGTCCGGGTCCGGGGCGACGGGACGTGCGGTGTGACGTGCAGGGTGCTGCGCGGTGTGACGTGCCGCAGGTGGATTCTCGGGGCGTACCTGCGGCTTCTCGGGACGCAGGTGCTGCCCGGGCGCTCGTCGCGACGGCTCGACACGGCGTGCCAGCTTCCGGCCCCAGGCCTGGCCCGGAGCCTCGATGTACCGATAGGTCAGCGCGCACAGCGGCAGGAGCACGGCGAGGAACGCCAGCACGAGTACGGGATTGTCGCGCGGCCACCGGCCGATCGTGCCGTCGCTCACCGCCAGCAGCACCGGGTGCAGCAGATAGACCGAGTAACTGATCATCCCCAGCCAGATCAGCCCACGCGGAATCCGCCGGTGGCGCGACGCCAGTGCGACGCCGAAGGTGAGCACGGCCAGCAGGAACGCCACGATCCAGCCCTGCCGGGTGAAGGGCGCCTCGTCGCTGTTCCAGTACGCACTGGCCACGGCGCAGGCGACCACCACCGCGGCCGTGCAGCCCGCCCACCACCAGGAGCTCTGACCCTTCTCGGCCCGGTGGACGGCGGTGCCGAGGAACATCACGGCGAGGATGATCAGGCCCTCCCACAGGGGAACCGTGCCGTTGAACGGGACCAGGACGAGCGCCAGCACCCCGCCCAGCACCCCGCCGAACACGCGAAGCGCGGGCTGCCCGGAGCTCGCACAGCAGATCGCGACCACCAGGCCTCCCGAGGCGAGCGCGATCAGCGGGCCCGTGCCGACGAGGCCGGACAGGGCGGAGTCAGGCAGCGTGACGCCTGCGGCCACGCTCCCGGCGGCCAGTACGGCCAGAGTGACGGCGACCGCCGCCGACCGCTGGTGCAGCCGGACCGTGAAGAGCGCGACGACCAGCAGATAGAAGGCCATCTCGTACGAGAGCGTCCACAGGACGAGCAGGACACTGGGCGTGCCCAGCAGCTCCTGAAGCAGACCGGCATGGGCGACCGTCGCCGTGGCCGTGCCCTGGCCACCGAGGTCGCGCATGTCCGCGAGGCCCAGGACGCTGACGGCGAGGACGGCGGCGACGGCAGTCGCCCACAGCGGGTACATGCGGAACACCCGCCCGATCCAGAACGTCCGGACACAGCCTCGGCGCTCCAGCGAGGCGGGGATGATGTAGCCGCTGACCAGGAAGAACACCAGGATGCCGTAGCGGCCGGTGTTGAACTGCGGCATCAGTTCCTGGCGGAACTCCGGCATGAAGGAGTACGACGCGTGCTCGAACACCACGACGAGTGCCGCGATGCCACGCAACGCGTCCAGCCAGGCCAACCGTCGTGGACCGACCGACGTCCGAGGCGCGGGTGGTGGCGTGGGTAGTTGCGCGGATGCGGAGGGTGACTGTTCCAGGGCGGGAGGCCGGATTGCTGGCCTGATGTCCATAACTACCATTACGCGCCCTTTGTCGCCGATGGTCAACGACGGCTCGGGGCCGGTGCACATGCGTGTGGTCCCGCCCCACATGGGACGCCGTTGGCTAATTCGGCCCGCCGGTCTATCCGGCGGGTCGAAGTGCCGTCAGGTGGGAGGTCCGGGTTCGGGCTCGGGGTCTGTGCGTGAGCCAGGCATCGATGCGGGCGAGGTTGATCGCTGCTCCGGTGAGTTGGTGCTGGAGGCTTGTCTTGCCCAGCCCGCGGTAGCGGGATCTGCGCAGGCCGAAGGCAAGGACGCCTTGGGAGATGGTGCCCTCGACGCCGGCGCGGGTCTTGTATCGCTGCTTCCATTCGGGAGTCTGCTGGGTGGCTCGGGCTGCTCTGATCGCGTCGTGCTCGTCCTGGTGACGGAATTCAAGCTCGCGGCGTTTGGCTGTGGGAGAGCTGATGCAGGCACTGCGGACTGGACACGGCTGGCAGTCGTTCCTGGAGAACCAGATGCGGATGCTCGGGTTGCCCTTGTGGATTCGGTTCTTCCACCCGCTCGTGGTGCTGCCGCCCGGGCAGGTCACGGTCTTGTTGTCCCAGTCGATGGAGAACGCGTCCAGGGAGTAGGAGCCGCTGTGCGAGTCGGCCTGGCTGCTGGTGTTGGAGGGCATCGGTCCAACCACCTCGACGCCCAGATCACGGCGGGTAGCCACCAGCGTGGGTCCGTCGACATAACCGGCGTCAAGGAAATGCTCGGTCGGCAGCCGCTCCCGTTCGGCGAGCTGGGCATGGATGACGGTGGTCATCGCGATGTCCGGGACGGTGGCGACGGTGGTGGCGACGTGGGTGAGCAGGTTCGGCGCCCCCGTCTCGCACGTCTCGGTCAGATGGACCTTGTAGCCGTCCCACATGGTGTCGCGCTTGACGCCGCAGCGCGCGTCCGGGTCATACGGTGTGACCAGCCGCTTCGCGCCTGGTGGACGGTCTTTTGGGCCACGCCTTTGCACCTCCCCGTCGACAAGCTGGAAGTGCTGAACCCAGACCTGCCGCAAGATTCCCACCGCAGGAAGTTCCCGCAGATGAGGTGGCGCCCCCGCCCCGTGCACGGCCTGAAGCAGGTGCATACCGTCACCCCCGATCCGCAGTCCGATTGCGTCCCGGCCGCTGCGGCTCTTGGGAAACCGGCTGTCCTCCAGCCTGGTGGCGTAGTGCTTGAACCAGTCGGGCAAGGCGATCACCTCCATCCAGTCCGGCGCCGCGTGGGCCACCGCGTTCAAGGCGGCACGCAGGGTCTCCCCGATCTGCTCCAGCCAGCACAACTCCCGTGCCGAGGAAAGCACGTGCGTGGAGTCGGTGCGAGCCTTCCCGCCGGTCTTCAGCAGCCCCCGCACACCGGCTGCCTTGAGCACCGCGTTGAGCAACTCCCGTCCTGCCTCGGCAGCGACCAGGCGGTCCCGGAACTCCGAGAGGACCGAGTAGTCGAATCCCGCATCGCCGAGCTCCAGCCCGAGGGCATATTTCCAATCAATGCGAGCCCGCACGGCCTCCGCGGCCTGCCGGTCCGACAGGCCCTCGACGAACTGCAGCACAAGCACCAGCGCCAGCCGGCCCGGCGACCATGCAGGCTTGCCCCGGGCCGGGAACAACCCGGAGAACGCCTCGTCCCGGAACAACACGCCCAACTCATCACGGACCCGGATCGCCAGACTGCCCTTCGGGAACGCCTTCCGCGCCACCCGGACCGTCTCGGCCGGCACCTCACCCGGCTCCTGAACATGCAACGACACGGACGCGCCCTCCCCAGACACAACGTCGGCCTACACGACCACAACCAGGTCGTGTAGGCCGACGTCACGCACAGGGCCCCAATTCGCCAACGGCGTCCCACATGGGGCGGGACCACATGTGCGCCTGCCTATTCGTGCACTCGCACGACCTTGAGCGCGGGCGAGGAGAGGATGTCCTTCTCGCAGAAGCGGGACGTCGCCCACTTCTCGCGCGAGAACAGCCGCGTCTGGTCGGCGAAATGGTCCGAGTTCGGATTCGACGACTGGGAGTACGTGAGGAGCGTCCGGGCCACCGGGCAGCCGCTGCCGTCCCAGCCGACCGCCTGGACGTGGCTCGAACCCATGGAGACCTCGGTGTAGCCGCCGGCCGCCGAGTCCCACACCGGCTCGATCTTGTTCCACACGCCGAGCGACTCGGTGCCGCCCGGAACCGGGATGCGCTGACCACCGCGTACGACGAACTGGTTCGCCCCGAGTTTCGCGTCCAGGGTGATCCCCGCCGTACGCAGTTCGGCCACGGTGTCGGCGAGGGCCCTGGCGAAGCCCGGCGCGTCCGTGTTCAGCGTGTTCGGGGTGCGGACCGGGTCCGCCGCCGAGAACGGCACCTTCCACAGCTGCGCACCCGGCACCGCCCTGATCAGCTTCCGCCAGAACCGGTCGAAGAGCAGCGCGCCCCTGCTGTCGGTGTCCATGGAGTGGTCCCACGCCTTGAACACACCGCAGGCCTCCGTGACGTCAACTGCCTTGCCGTCGCTGCCTGTTGCCGAGCCTCCCGGGAGCGCCGCACACGCGCGGGCGGTGGTGTCCGCCGCGAGATCACCCGCGGTCACCCGGTTGGCGAACTGCTGGCGCTGAAGGTCCTTGACGGTCAGCTCACCGCGTTCGGCCATCGCGGCCACGTCCTCGATCGCGCCGCGGGTGCGCATCGAGCGCTGGGTTCCGACCGTGCCGAAGATCCGCTCGTAACCCGTCAGCGGCCGGTCGGCGTTGGCCAGCCAGGCACTGTCGTTGGAGTTCTCCGCGTACGGCGCGTCCTTCAGCGTCGGCATCCGCGCCGGCCCGAAGATCCCCGGCTGTACGGCGTCGGCGTCACTGCCCAGTACGCAGTCGCCGCGCGAGCCGTCGAGGACCGCGACCCCAGCGGCCGGATACGTGGCCTTGCCGAGCGCGGTCGAGCAGCGGGTCGCCAACTCGTTCGTGACCCGGGGCAGTACCTGCGACTGGCTGAACAGGGAGTGCCCCGAGGAGTCGGCCGCGACGGTGTTCACCCAGGGCAATCCCTGGTTCCGGGTGAGTGATCCGAGGACGTCGGCGGTGCTGCGCGCCTTGCTGAAACCGAGGGAGGTGTCGGCGAAGCGCAGGTTAGCCGCGTTCGGGTCGTTCAGCGCGTACGCCGTCGTCGTGGTCCAGGGCAGCGGCAGTTCGCCGTCGGGGGAGGAGAGCACCGGGCCGTAGCGGGTCCACCACTGTGTCCGGGTCACCGGTGAGCCGTCCTTGACCGCGACGGTCACGGTTCGCTCGGTCATCCGCTCGGGCGTGCCGTCGACCAGATAGGCCGTCGGGTCGCCCGGAACCAGCGTCAGCTGATGGATGGTGAAGGGGACACCGGTCGAGACGGTGTGGCTCCACGCCACATGCGCGTTGTAGCCGATGGAGATCGTCGGTGTGCCGAGCAGCGAGCCGCCCGAGACGTTCAGCTCGCCCGGGATCGTCTGCTGCGCCTGCCAGAACCGGCGCCCGCCGTGCCACGGATAGTGCGGGTTGCCCAGCAGCAGACCACGGCCGTTCGCCGTCGTGCTGCCGTCGAAGGCGACCGCGTTGGAACCCATGGAGCCGTCGGGCAGCAGTTCGCGCACGGCTCGGACGAGGTCCTCGGCGTCCGGGGTGCGGGCAGCCGGGGTGCCCGGGGCGGCGGAGCCGGTGGGCGGCCGAGCGGCGGTGATGTCGTCGACGGTGCCTCCCTGGCCGCCGAGCACGGCCAAGGCGTACAAACGGGTGGCCACATCGAGCGCGGTGACCGGCCGCACCCAGGAGGCTCCCCTGCACGCCGGGTCGCTGATCCGTTTCTGCTTCAGCCAGGCGTTGTAGCCGGCCGCCCAGCCGCGCATCAGGTCCTTCACCTGACGGCTCGGCCCTCGGGGCGCGGGCTGGTCGAGGAGCTTCTGTACGGTGCCGGCGTCCCGCACCCCGCGGAAGTACAGGTCGCTGGAGAGGTTCTCGCCGGCCGACGAGAGCGAGCCGTCCGGCGCCGCCTCGGGGCCGAAGACGCGGGAACGCTCGCCGCGGACGGTCACGAAGCCGTCGGCGAGCACACACACCTGGTCGGCGGCCTGCGCCCATCCGGTGCCGAAGCCGAGATTCGCGTAGTCCTTCGCGACGACGTGCGGAATGCCGTACTCGGTGTAGCGGACGACGGCGGACAGACCACCGTGGGCGGGACGTTCCTGACGGTCCTGGCTCTGAGCCGTAGCGGCCGGCAGCGCGGCCGAGGCGGTCGCCAGGGCGACGGCCGTGACGAGAAGCTGTCTCAGGCGGGTGCGCATCGTGCCTCCCAACATCATTGAGGGAAGGGGCGGTTGAGCGTGACAACGGGCTACGCCGGGCAGGCGCCCGGGTCCTGACCTCCGGGTACGGGACTTGACCCCGCTCGCCGAACGGAACGAGGATCACGTGTCATGACGCCTGGACACGGCAGCACGGTTGACGGGGTGCTGCGCCGCAGTGCCCGACGTACCCCCGAGCGCACAGCGGTCACCTACCGCGACCGCTCCTGGACGTACGCCGAACTCGACGAGGCCGTTTCCCGCGCGGCCCAGGTGCTGACCTCCTCGGGCCTGGCTCCCGGCGACCGTGTCGGCGCCTACGGCCACAACTCGGACGCGTACCTCATCGGCTTCCTGGCCTGCTCCCGGGCCGGGCTCGTACACGTACCGGTCAACCAGAACCTGACGGGCGACGACCTCTCGTACATCGTCGGCCAGTCCGGCAGCACGCTCGTCCTGGCCGACCCCGACCTCGCGGACCGACTCCCCGACGGCGTACGGGTGATGCCGCTGCGCGACTCCGACGACTCGCTGCTCGCGCGGCTGGAGTCGACACCTCCGTACGACGGTCCCGAGCCGCGCACCGAGGATCTGGTGCAACTGCTCTACACCTCCGGGACGACGGCCCTGCCCAAGGGCGCGATGATGACGCACCGCGCGCTGGTGCACGAGTACCTGAGCGCGATCACCGCGCTCGACCTGAGTGCGGGCGACCTGCCCGTCCACTCGTTGCCGCTGTACCACTCGGCGCAGATGCATGTGTTCCTCCTGCCGTATCTCGCGGTCGGCGCGCGGAACACCATCCTCGACGCACCCGACGCCGAGCAGCTCTTCGACCTGATCGAGGCCGGTCGCGCGGACAGCCTCTTCGCGCCGCCCACCGTGTGGATCGGCCTGTCGAACCGCCCCGACTTCGCGACCCGCGACCTGAGCGGACTGCGCAAGGCCTACTACGGGGCGTCGATCATGCCGGTGCCCGTCCTGGAACGGCTGCGGGAACGGCTCCCCAAACTGGCCTTCTACAACTGTTTCGGCCAGAGCGAGATCGGCCCGCTGTCCATGGTCCTCGCGCCGAACGAGCACCGGAAGGCACGCCTGGACTCCTGCGGACGTCCGGTGCTGTTCGTGGACGCGAGAGTGGTCGACGAGAACGGCAAGGACGTGCCCGACGGCACGACCGGTGAAGTCGTCTACCGGTCACCGCAGTTGTGCGAGGGCTACTGGGACAAGCCCGAGGAGACCGCCGAGGCCTTCCGGGACGGCTGGTTCCACTCCGGCGATCTCGTGGTGCGGGACGCCCAGGGGTACTTCACCGTCGTCGACCGGGTGAAGGACGTCATCAACTCCGGGGGCGTCCTGGTCGCTTCACGACAGGTCGAGGACGCGCTCTACACACATCCCGAGGTGGCCGAGGTCGCGGTGATCGGGCTGCCGGACGACCGCTGGATCGAGGCCGTGACCGCGGTGGTCGTCCCCCGCGGCACGGTCACGGAGGACGAACTGGTCGCCCACGCGCGCGAGAACCTCGCCCACTTCAAGGCGCCGAAGCGGGTGGTGTTCGTGGACGAACTGCCCCGTAACGCCAGCGGGAAGATCCTCAAGCGGGAGCTGCGGGACCGGTTGGGAGAGGCTTGACCTTTGCCGGGCACGACGTTCGCACTCCCGGTGGTTGAATCCCTGGTGGTCGGATCCTCGGCCGGTGAACTGAATCCGCCGGTGAGCCGTACCAGTAACGGCGGCCCGACTACCCGAGCCTGGTCCGCCGGATCACCACCGGGTTTCGCACGGAAGGACCTTCGGGTTGTCGCGCACCACGAACTCTCACCAGCTGCCGGACATGGACCGGACAACCCCGGAGCCCGAAGTGACACCGGAGGCCCCTCCGGCGGACACCTCCGACGACATCCAGCACAGCACCCCGCTCGAAGAGGTCGCCCCCGCAGAGGGCGTTGCGGCCGAGCATGCCGTTTCTTCTGAGAGCTCTAAGAGCGCTGAGAGGGACGGTGCCGAGAAGGCCACCGCCGCCGATGAGGGGGCTGCGGGGGAGGTGCCTGCGGAGGAGGGGACCACCGCCTCCGAAGAGGAACCTGTCGCCGACATCGACACGGACACGGCTTCTGACAAGGTTTCCGGGGAGCAGGAGGAAGCGCCTGCCGAAGAGGCTTCCGCGAGGGAGAAGGAGACGCCCTCCGGCGAGGCTCCTGCAGTCGAGGAGAGCAAGGCCGCCGCGAAGGACCTCGCGGTCGAGGAGAGCCCGGCCGCCGAGACGGACCCCGCAGACGAGGGCGACACCGGCACCGACGAGGACACCTCCGCCGGCGACGGCCCCGCCGGGCCCCCGGACGAGCCCGCCGCCCCCGGCAAGTGGCGGGACCGGCACCCTGTCGCCGCGCGCAACGTGGGATGGACCGTCACGGGGCTGTCCCTCCTGCTGATCTGCTTCGCGCTTCTCATGCCGACCTCCGCCCCCAAGTTCACGCCCGGCGTTTTCCTGCGCATCCCGGTGGAGGCGGTCCTCGGCGCCGCGGTGCTCATCGTCCTGCCGCGCAGGCCGCGGATAGTGGTGGCGATCCTGTCCGGCGCGATCCTCGGCGTGCTGACCGTCCTGAACCTCCTCGACGTCGGCTTCAACATGTTCCTCGGCCGAGGGTTCAACGTGGTCCTCGACTGGGTCCTGTTCGACGACGCGCAGTCGTACCTCAAGGACACGATGGGCAACGGCGGCGCGATCGGCGCCGTGGTCGCGGTCGTGGCCCTCGTCCTCATCGTCCTCGTCCTGATGACCCTGGCGGTGCTCCGGGTGAGCAACGTCATGACCCGCAATCGCGACGCGGCCAGCCGCGTCACCCTGGTGGTCGGCACCGCCTGGGTCACCTGCGCGGCGCTCGGCCTGCAGCTGTCCGGTCCGGGGATCGCGGCCAGGACCACGGTCGCCCGCGTCGAGGACCGGGTGAACCGGGTGCAGGCGACCCTCAAGGACGAGGCGGCGTTCGCCAAGGAGGCCAAGAAGGACGCCTTCGGCGGCACCCCCGGCGACCAGCTGCTCACCGACCTGCGCGGCAAGGACGTCATGATCGCCTTTATCGAGAGCTACGGCCGCAGCGCGATCGAGGACGAGGCCACCGCCGCGGGCGTCGACGCGACGCTCACGGCCAAGAACGAGGCACTGACCAAGGCCGGCTACTCCGCCAAGAGCGGCTGGCTCACCTCGGCGACGTACGGCGGCAGCAGCTGGCTCGGCCACTCGACCTTCCTGTCGGGCCTGTGGATCAACAACCAGAACCGCTACCGCACCGTCACCGCGGGCGAGCACCTGACCCTCACCGGCGCCTTCAAGCGCACCGGCGCCTGGCGGACCGTAGGTGTCATGCCTGGCATCCAGAAGAACTGGCCGGAGGGCAAGTTCTACGGCCTCGACAACGTCTATGACTCCCGCGAACTCGGCTACGAGGGACCGAAGTTCAGCTGGTCGACCATGCCCGACCAGTACGCCCTGAGCGCCTTCGAGCGCCTTGAGCACGGCAAGAAGCGCGACAAGCCGCTGATGTCGGAGATCATCCTGACCTCAAGCCACCAGCCCTGGGCCCCGATCCCCAAGATGATCCCCTGGGACCAGGTCGGTGACGGCTCGGTCTACGAGGGCATCGAGAAGGCGGGCAAGGACCCCGCGGACGTGTTCTACGACTCCAAGAAGGTCAAGGAGGAGTACGGCAAGTCCATCCAGTACTCGGTGAACTCCCTCATCGACTACGTGGTGAAGTACGGCAGCAAGAACACGGTCCTCGTCTTCCTCGGCGACCACCAGCCGCTGGCCAGCGTCAGCGGCAGCAACGCCAGCCGGGACGTGCCCGTCTCGATCGTCGCCCACGACAAGTCCGTACTCGACAAGATCGACGACTGGGGCTGGACGGACGGCATCAAGCCCGACAAGACGGCGCCGGTGTGGCGGATGGATTCCTTCCGCGACCGCTTCCTGACCGCGTACGGTTCGACGCCCGTCAAGCGGTAGAGGCGTTGCCGTCGGCGATGGCACGGGTCCCGGACCGCGGGGCCTGTGCCTTCTCCGTCGCTCGCGTCGCGACCATGGCCGCGCCCCGGTGCGGACGGTGGCGGCGCACCGGGGCGGACCGTGCGGCTCAGGCCACTTCGAAGATCACGGACTTGAACTTCACGTCGGGGCCGAGCTCTGCGTCCGGGTCAAGCTTCGTGCCCACACCCTGGCAGTCCTCTTCGCTGTAGACCATGGCGTCGGCGTCCGGCAGCTGGTTCCTCGGCGAGAACGCGGTGCCGGGTTTGCCCTCGACCTCGGGGATGTTGATGCACACGCCCTGCTCCGGATTCTCCAGTGTTCCGGCAGTCGGGCCGGCCGAGTCGCCGTACTGGTAGAAGAAGTTGCCGTCGATGGCGTTGGCCGAGGTGGGGACGGTCACGATGAGGGCGAGGGCACCGATGGCGGCGCCGACCGCATGACGAAAACGCACGGGGGAAGGTCCTCTGCTCGATGGACGTCGGCCGGCGGCCGATGATCCGTTCCGGAGCATGCCCTGGAGCGTCGGCGCCTTCGAGAACTCGTCACAGCACGTAAGGGTGATCTTGAAAGTGCTGCCCCCCCGGAAGACGCGAACAAGACAACGGGCGGGGATCCCGCGCCGGGCCGGCGTCTGGCGAATCGCCCAGTGGCGCCTTACCGGCGATCAAGAACCATGCCAGAACGGTCAGTTGGAGGACGTGCTCGGTACCCATTCCGAGCCCGACCGGTCGGAACACGTCGCCCGTGATCGAGGGAGCCCGGGAGATCCGACGGACAGTAACTGTCCGTATTGGATCTAGTGCACTGAGTTATCACCTTTGTACGGTCATAGCGTCGCCAAAACCGCATCTCTCGTATCAATGGAGGATTCGTGGCAAACGTGCGTACTCGACTGGCTGTCCTGGGTTCCGCCGCGGCACTCGCCGCAGCCGCACTCGTCCCCGTACAACTCGCCGGCGCAACCCCGGCAGCCGCGGCGTCCTACGAATGGGTCGCCCTGGGTGACTCCTACACCGCCGGAGTCATCCCGGCGGCGGGCGATACATTCGAAGTGCCCCGCGACGGCTGTGAACGCACCGACCAGTCCTACCCGCAGGTCATCGACCGTGACCTCGGCTCGCTGATCGAGCTGACCAACGTCAGCTGCGGGGCCGCCACCATCGAGGACGTCACCTTCAACGCCCAGCAGCCGATCGGCCGCCACCTGCCGCCCTTCTCGGAAGACCCGGACTACCCGTTCCCCCCGGTACCGCCCCAGTCCGAGGCGGCCCACACGGGCACCGACGTGATCACCGTCGGCGTCGGCGGCAACACCCTCGGATTCGCCGAGATCCTCTTCACCTGCCTGCAACTCGGCGACGGCAGCGGCGGCGTCGGCACGCCGTGCCGCGACGACCTGGCCGGCGACATCCCCGGCCGGCTGGCCAAGGTGAGCCAGGACTACGACGCCATGCTCGCCACCCTGCACGAGCGCGCACCGCACGCCAAGATCGTGAACGTCGGCTACCCGACGGTCATCCCCGAGGACACCTCCAAGTGCCGGTACAACGACTGGGAGCAGTTCGCCTCGATCACCGCGGGGGACCTGGACTGGCTGCGTGACGACGTCCTGGGACCGCTCAACGCCACCATCGAGAAGAGGGCTGGTGAGCGCGGCGACACGTTCGTCGGCCTCGCCGACTCCTCCCGGAACCACAGCGTCTGCGACGCGGGCAAGTGGGTCGAGGGCGTCTTCGCCACCTTCCCGACCGAGGTGGCCTTCGTGCACCCCAACGCCAAGGGCCACAAGAACGCCTCCGATCACGTGGCCGTCGCGATCCTGAACGCTCTCGGTGTGAACTGAGCGATCTGAGGCATCCCCAGGGAGCCGCATCGGGCCACCGGCCGGATGCGGCTCCCGACCCTTGCCTCCGACGCGACCGCACCGAAGCAGACGCATTCACCATGCTCCTGCGATCACCGACAACTCCCTGTTGGGCTGTGGCAGCGCTACGGGATCACGGTGGGAGTGGTCGACTTGACGGGATCGGGCCCCATCAGGCTGATCCCGTCGGCAGGCGGCAGGCGGCAGGCGGCAGGCGGCAGGCGGAGGGTCTAGCGCGGGCGCAGGTCCATGATCCGCTTGATCTTCCCCACGGACCGCTCCAGCGACTCCGGTTCGACGATCTCGACGGTGACCGAGACGCCGATGCCGTCCTTCACGGCCGCCGTGATGGAGCGCGCGGCCTCGTCGCGGATCTCGGGCGTGGCGCCGGCCCGGGCCTCGGCGCGCACGGTGAGCGCGTCGAGACGGCCGTCGCGGGTGAGCCGCAGCTGGAAGTGCGGGGCGACGCCCGGTGTGCGCAGGACGATCTCCTCGATCTGGGTGGGGAAGAGGTTCACGCCGCGCAGGATGACCATGTCGTCACTGCGCCCGGTGATCTTCTGCATCCGGCGGAAGTTCCGGGCCGTGCCGGGCAGCAGCCGTGTGAGGTCCCGGGTCCGGTAGCGGATCACGGGCATGGCTTCCTTGGTGAGCGAGGTGAAGACCAGCTCGCCCTCCTCGCCGTCCGGCAGCACCTCGCCGGTGAACGGATCGACGATCTCCGGGTAGAAGTGGTCCTCCCAGATGTGCAGTCCGTCCTTCGTCTCGACGCACTCCTGGGCGACTCCCGGGCCGATCACCTCCGACAGCCCGTATATGTCGACCGCGTCGATCGCGAACCGCTCCTCGATCTCCCGGCGCATCTCCTCGGTCCAGGGCTCGGCACCGAAGACGCCCACCCGTAGCGAGGTGCCCCGCGGGTCCACGCCCTGCCGCTCGAACTCGTCGAGGAGCGTCAGCATGTAGGAGGGCGTCACCATGATGATCCCGGGCTTCAGATCCTGGATCAGCTGCACCTGGCGCGCGGTCATGCCGCCGGACGCCGGAATGACCGTACAACCGAGCCGTTCGGCGCCGTAGTGGGCGCCGAGCCCGCCGGTGAACAGCCCGTAGCCGTACGCCACATGCACCGTGTCACCGGGCCGGGCGCCGGCCGCGCGGAGCGAGCGGGCCACCATGTCGGACCACATGGAAAGGTCGTTCTCGGTGTAGCCGACGACCGTGGGTCGCCCGGTGGTACCGCTCGACGCGTGGATGCGGCGGATACGGTCCTGCGGCACGGCGAACATCCCGTACGGATAGTTCTCGCGCAGGTCCGCCTTCGTGGTGAACGGGAAGCGCGCCAGATCGGCGAGCGAGTGGCAGTCCTCGGGCCGGAGCCCCGCCTTGTCGAAGGAGTCCCGGTAGAAGGGCACGTTCTCGTACGCGTGCCGCAGCGATGCCCTCAGCCGCTCCAGCTGGAGTGCGCGCAGCCCCTCCGCGTCGAGCCGCTCGCCCTCGTCCAGCAGGTCCGTCGAATCCGCCATGGGGCCGCTCCCTCACCAAACGATCCATTACGGGCGACCGATCATTCGGTCGCTCTGCTCTGGATCAGTAATTCAGGGGCACGGGCGGTCGTCAAGACATGAGGGCGGCCACACAGGAAAGAGGTAGGGTCCACGCCGAGCTCGAGGGGTTCGGTCTAGTGGGCGGCCTCCGCCGCCACCGAGCGCGCCCACCGGTAGTCGGCCTTGCCGCTCGGGGAGCGCTGGATGGAGTCCGTGATCACCAGCTGGCGCGGGATCTTGTAGCCCGCGAGATGAGTGCGGCAGTGGGTCTGGATGTCGTCCAGGGACGGCTGCCCGGCGCCTGTGCGCAGCTGGACCACGGCCGCCACGTGGTTGCCCCACTTCGCGTCGGGCACTCCGGCGACCAGCGCGTCGTAGACGTCGGGATGCGACTTGAGCGCCTGCTCGACCTCCTCCGGGTACACCTTCTCGCCGCCGGTGTTGATGCACTGCGAGCCGCGCCCGAGGACGGTGACGACCCCTTCCTCGTCGACGGTCGCCATGTCGCCGAGCAGCACCCACCGCGCGCCGTCCTTCTCGTAGAAGGTCTCGGCGGTCTTCTTGGGGTCGTTGTAGTAGCCGAGGGGCACATGGCCGCGCTGGGCGACGCGCCCCACCTCGCCGACGGGGACCGGCTCGTACGTCGCCGGATCCACCACCTGCGTACGGGAGTTGACGCGGATCCGGAACCCGCGGTCGGGGCCGGAGTCCTCCGTCGCCGTGCCGTTGAAGCCGGATTCGGAGGAGCCGAAGTTGTTGAGCAGCATGACGTTCGGAATGAGCGCCTGGAACTGCGCGCGCACCGTCTCCGACATGATCGCGCCGGAGGAGGAGACGCTGAACATGGACGAGGTGTCGGTGCCCTTCATGGGCCCGTTCAGCGCGTCGATGAGGGGCCGCAGCATCGCGTCGCCGACCAGCGACACGCTGGTGACCTTCTCCTTCTCGATGGTCCGCAGCACCTCCTCGGGCACGAACTTGCGGTGGATCACGATGCGTTGGCCGAAGTTGAAGCCGATGAAGGCGGTCAGGGTCGAGGTGCCGTGCATCAGCGGGGGCGTGGGGAAGAAGGTGATCCCCTCGCCGCCGGCCGCGACCCGCTCGGCGACCTCCTCCGGCGTCTTCACCGGCTCACCGGTCGGAGCGCCGCCGCCCAACCCCGAGAAGAACAGGTCCTCCTGACGCCACATCACACCCTTGGGCATCCCGGTCGTGCCGCCGGTGTAGATGATGAACTGGTCGTCGGGGGAGCGGGGCAGGAAGCCACGCTCGGACGATCCGGAGGCCTCGATGTCGGCGAAGTCCACCACCGTCGGCAGCGCGGGTGCGTCAGGGGCCGGAGCGCCGACCCGGACAAGATGCCGTAGTGCCGAGGCGCGTGGCAGGGCCGCCGCGACCCGCTCGGTGAACTCCGTGTCGAAGACCAGCGCCGCCAGATCCGCGTCCCGGTAGAGGTAGACCAACTCCTCTTCCACATAGCGGTAGTTGACGTTGACCGGCACGATCCTGGCCTTGAGGCAGCCGAGGACGGTCTGGAGGTACTCGATGCCGTTGTAGAGGTGCAGCCCGAGATGCTCACCGGGGCGTATGCCGCTGTCGATCAGGTGGTGGGCGACGCGGTTGGCCGCCGCGTCCAGTTCCGCGTACGTGAGCCGGCGCTCCGCACCCGTACCGGGGTGGTCGATGTAGACGAGCGCCTCGCGGTCGGGGACCACGTCGACGACCGACTCGAACAGGTCGGCAAGGTTGTACTCCACCGCTCCTCCTGACCCCGGCAAGCTTCGACGAATGGACGTGCGTCATCGCTTCGCCGGTCATCAGAGCAAAGCCCGCCACAACTGTGAAGGGTCCGCGCAGAAGAAATCTGACTGACTGTCAGAAAACCCTTGAACTGGCCCCTCCACTCCTGCAACCTGTTCTCGTTCCTGAGACGGGAGGACGGCAATGGGTGGTACGGAACACCTCACCGTGCAGCGCGAAGGCGCCACACTGGTGCTCACGCTCAACAGGCCCGAGGCCAAGAACGCGCTCTCGCTTCCGATGCTGGTCGGCCTGTACGACGGCTGGGTCGAGGCCGACGCGGACGACGCCATCCGCTCGATCGTCCTCACCGGCGCGGGCGGCGCGTTCTGTGCCGGCATGGACCTCAAGGCCCTCGCGGGCAAGGGGATGGAGGGCCAGCAGTACCGGGACCGCCTCAAGGCCGACCCCGATCTGCACTGGAAGGCGATGCTGCGCCACCACCGCCCGCGCAAGCCCGTGATCGCCGCGGTCGAGGGCCACTGTGTGGCCGGCGGTACCGAGATCCTCCAGGGGACCGACATCCGGGTCGCGGGGGAGTCCGCCACGTTCGGGCTCTTCGAGGTGAAGCGCGGTCTGTTCCCGATCGGTGGCTCGACGGTCCGTCTCCAGCGGCAGATTCCGCGGACGCACGCGCTGGAGATGCTGCTCACCGGCCGTGCGTACTCGGCGCGGGAGGCCGCCGACATCGGTCTGATCGGGCATGTCGTCCCCGACGGGACGGCCCTGGAGAAGGCCCTCGAGATCGCCGGGCAGGTCAACGCCTGTGGTCCGCTCGCCGTCGAGGCCGTGAAGGCGTCCGTGTACGAGACCGCCGAGATGAGCGAGGGGGACGGGCTTGCGGCCGAGCTGAAGAGGGGGTGGCCGGTCTTTGACACGGCCGATGCGAAGGAGGGGGCGCGGGCCTTCGCGGAGAAGCGGCCGCCGGTGTATCGGAGGGAGTGAGCTCCGCGTGCGGCCGGTTTGAAGCTGCGGGCTCGTTGTGGCTGGTCGCGCAGTTCCCCGCGCCCCGGAAGGGGCGCCGGTCGTGCCCATGCGACAGCGCCGCAGGTGCCACAGCCCGCGCCCCCCCCAGACGGGACGCGGTCATCCGTCCCATGAGGAGATACCGTGCCCGAAGTCCTCAAAGCACCCCTCGTCGTCGAGTTTCCCTTCACTCGGTCCCTCGGCCCCGTCCAGAGCGCGTTTCTCACCGGGCTGCGTGAGCGGGTCGTGCTCGGGGTGAAGACCCGGGACGGGCGGACCCTGGTGCCGCCCGTCGAGTACGACCCCGTCACCTCGGAAGAGATCGGTGAGCTGGTCGAGGTCGGGTCCACCGGGACCGTCACCACGTGGGCCTGGAACCACGAACCCCGCCGGGGCCAGCCGCTGGACACGCCGTTCGCCTGGGTCCTGGTGAAACTCGACGGCGCCGACACCGGCCTGCTGCACGCCCTCGACGCCCCGGACCCCGACTCCGTACACACCGGGATGCGGGTCCGCGTCCGGTGGGCCGAGGAACGCTCGGGCGCCATCACGGACATCGCCTGCTTCGAACCGTACGACGGTGACAGTGCCGAACTCACCGGCAGCGACGGCCGGTTCGAGGACATGGTGACCGGCATCGTCGCTCCCGCCCGCCTCGACTACACCTACTCGCCCGGCCGCGCCCAGTCCGGCTACATCAACGCGCTCTCGGACCGGCGGGCCGTCGGCGAGCGGTGCCCGTCCTGCCGCAAGGTGTACGTCCCGCCGAGGGGTGCGTGCCCCACATGTGGTGTGGCCACATCGGAACAGGTGGAAGTGGGGCCGCGCGGCACACTCACCACGTACTGCATCGTCAACATCAAGGCGAAGAACCTCGACATCGAAGTGCCCTACGTCTACGGGCACATCGCCCTGGACGGCGCCGACCTCGCCCTGCACGGCCGCATCGGCGGCATCCCCTACGACCAGGTCCGGATGGGCCTGCGCGTCGAGCCGGTGTGGACCGACGGGGGCCGCTTCCCCGACCACTACCGGCCCACCGGCGAACCCGACGCGGACTACGACACGTACAAGGAGCTGGTGTAGATGCCCGCGCCGAGGCCGCTGAGGGACATCGCCGTCGTCGCCTTCGCGCAGACCGACCATCTGCGCACCTCCGACGAGCTCTCCGAGGTGGAGATGCTCATGCCCGTCCTGCACGAAGTGCTGGCGCAGACCGGGCTGAAGACCAGTGACATCGGCTTCACCTGCTCGGGGTCCACGGACTATCTCGCGGGCCGGGCCTTCTCCTTCACGATGGCGCTCGACGGTGTCGGCGCCTGGCCGCCGATCTCCGAGTCGCACGTGGAGATGGACGGGGCGTGGGCGCTGTACGAGGCCTGGACGAAGCTCCTCACCGGCGAGGCCGACACCGCGCTCGTGTACGCGTACGGCAAGTCGTCCCCCGGGTCGGTGAGGGACGTGCTGACGCGGCAACTCGACCCGTACTACGTGGCGCCCCTGTGGCCGGACTCCATAGCCATGGCCGCTCTCCAGGCGCAGGCACTCATCGACGCGGGCGACACGGACGAGCCCGCGCTGGCCGCCGTCGCCACCCGCAGCCGCGCCTCGGCCGCCGACAACTCCCATGCTCAGCTGAGGGGTTCGGTGGAGCGGGGCGACTACGCCGTACGCCCCCTGCGTACCGGCGACTGCCCGCCCATCGGCGACGGGGCGGCCGCGGTGATCCTCGCCGCGGGGGAGCGGGCCCGTGACCTGTGCGAGCGGCCCGCCTGGATCCGGGGCATCGACCACCGCATCGAGGCACACGGTCTCGGCGTACGGGACCTGACCGACTCGCCGTCCTCGCGGCTGGCGGCGGAACGGGCCGGAGCATTCGAACGGCCCGTCGACACCGCCGAGTTGCACGCCCCGTTCACCTCGCAGGAAGTGGTGCTGCGCAAGGCCCTGCGGCTGGACGACAGCGTCGACGTCAACCCGTCCGGGGGACCGCTCGCCGCCAACCCCATCATGGCCGCGGGACTCATCCGCATCGGCGAGGCAGCCGCCCGGATCCAGCGCGGAGACTCCAACCGGGCGCTGGCGCACGCCACTTCGGGCCCGTGTCTGCAACAGAACCTGGTCGCCGTACTGGAGGGAGACCCGCGATGAGCAAGGAGCCCGTGGCCGTCGTCGGGATCGGCCAGACCAAGCACGTCGCGGCCCGAAGGGACGTGTCGATCGCCGGACTTGTCCGCGAGGCCGCCCAACGCGCGCTCGCGGACGCCGAGTTGACGTGGGCGGACATCGACGCCGTCGTCATCGGCAAGGCGCCCGACTTCTTCGAGGGCGTCATGATGCCCGAGCTCTACCTCGCCGACGCCCTCGGCGCGGTGGGCAAACCGATGCTCCGTGTCCACACCGCGGGCTCGGTCGGCGGATCCACCGCGCTCGTCGCCTCGAACCTCGTCGCGGGCCGCGTCCACGGCACCGTACTGACCCTCGCCTACGAAAAGCAGTCCGAGTCGAACGCCATGTGGGGTCTGTCCCTGCCGATCCCCTTCCAGCAGCCCCTGCTCGCCGGCGCGGGCGGCTTCTTCGCCCCGCACGTACGCGCCTACATGCGACGCACCGGCGCCCCCGACGGGGTCGGCTCCCTCGTCGCGTACAAGGACCGCCGCAACGCGCTCAAGAACCCCTACGCGCATCTCCACGAGCACGACATCACGCTGGAGAAGGTCCAGGCCTCGCCCATGCTCTGGGACCCGATCCGCTACTCGGAGACCTGCCCGTCCTCCGACGGCGCCTGCGCGATGATCCTCACCGACCGCGCGGGAGCGGCCCGTTCGCCGCGCCCGCCGGCCTGGATGCACGGCGGCGCGATGCGCAGCGAGCCGACTCTCTTCGCGGGCAAGGACTTCGTCTCGCCGCAGGCCGGCAAGGACTGCGCGGCCGACGTGTACCGGCAGGCCGGTATCGCCGACCCCCGCCGCGACATCGACGCGGTGGAAATGTACGTCCCGTTCTCCTGGTACGAGCCCATGTGGCTGGAGAACCTGGGCTTCGCCGCGGAGGGCGAGGGGTGGAAACTCACCGAATCCGGGGTCACGGAACTCGACGGGGACCTTCCGGTGAACATGTCGGGCGGCGTTCTCTCCACCAACCCGATCGGGGCCTCCGGGATGATCCGCTTCGCGGAAGCCGCACTTCAGGTGCGTGGACAGGCCGGAGAGCACCAGGTCGACGGTGCCCGCCGGGTCCTCGGGCACGCCTACGGCGGCGGGTCCCAGTTCTTCTCGATGTGGCTGGTCGGAGCCACGCCGCCCACCTCGTGACGGTGTCCCCCTCACGTGGCCTGTGCGCGGCAGTGACCGAAAGCTAGGCTGGCCGCGGACGACGAACCGGGAGGAGCACGGACGTGGCCGAGAGCACCATCCAGCAGCACCCGCTCGCGGGCTGGGACAAGCCGGAGCTTGACCTCAGCAGCGCCGACTGGCATTCCAGCAGCCGTGGACAAGGGGATGTCCAGATCGCCTTTGTCGAAGGCTTCATCGCGATGCGCAACAGTGGCCGCCCGGAAAGCCCCTCTTTGATCTTCACGCCCGCGGAATGGGGCGCGTTCGTGTCGGGGGCGCGGGAAGGGGAGTTCGACCTCACGTGAGAGCACGTGGGGGAGCCTGACCCGACGAGAGGGGTGCTGTTCCGCCCCTGTCCGGGCCACGCGATCTTCGGCCGTTTCCCGGGGCGGGGCCTGTGCGAGGCCGGCCCCGGGAAACCGAGGTCGCCGACGGGCCGTTCGCGGGCACTCGGCCCGGTCACGGCCGCACGCCGGCCGCCTCGTCACGGCTACGCGGCAGCCGTCCCCTTCAGGGCCACAGCAACTGCTTGACCCAGCCCTCCCCGGAGCGCACGTACGTCAGCCGCGTGTGTCGTCGCTCCTTGTCGCCCTGCCAGAACTCGACGGACTCGGGGCGCAACGAGTGCAGCGTCCAGCCGGGTGCCACGAGATCCGGCTCGGCCTCCAGCCGGGCCAGCGACTCCTTCACCGCGGTGTCGCGCTCGGCGAGGTCCGCGAGAGGCCGCGACTGACGGCCGAGCAGCGCCTCCGCGCGGGCACCGGCACTCCGTGCCAGGAAGTCGGCCGCACTGTCCTCGGGGCTCTCCGGCGCGACCGGTCCACGTACCCGGATCTGCCGTGCGAGCGGCGACGAGTAGAAGGTGAGCGCCGCGTAGGGCCGCTCCGCCAGGTTTCGGGCCTTGACGCTGCCGCTGTCCGACGCGAACTGCCAGCCGTCCGGACCGAGCCCTTTGAGGATCAGGGTCCGTGCCGTGGGATTCCCGTCGGCACCGGCCGTGGAGACGGTCATGGCGTGCGGCTCGCGCACCCCGGCCTCCACGGCGGCGAGCAGCCACTCGGCGAACAGCTCCGCCGGTGTGTCCGGAGCCTCGGACGGGTCGAACACGGGCAGCTCGCCCGCGAACACCTCCAGGCCACGCAGCAGTTGACGCAGATCCTGCACCGACACACTCCCCGCTCGGGCGCTCATGGGCCGCGCTCGGGCGCCAAGGAGAGTGCCCGTGCGCTAATGGATGCGGTTGACCGTATCATTAGCCCATGACCGCCTCGATCGGCGTGGACGCACGTCTCGCCCTGGATCTCGCCCTCACCATCCGCCACGACGGCCACGGCGGAGTCGCCGACGACCTGGCCACCGCGGAGGGCCTCTCCGCCTGGGTGCGTGAGCGTCCGGAGACCGGCGCCCACGGGTTCGAGGCCGACGACACAGATCTGGCCGCGGTACGGGATGTGCGCGCCGCCGTGCGTGCCCTGTTCGCCCGCGCCGTGCTCCCCGGCGAGCCGAGCCCGGCCGACGCCGCCCGGCTCATGCCCGTCCCTGACGCCGTCGAGCGGCTCAACACCCGCGCGGCCCTGACCCCGACCGTCCCCGTCCTGTCGTGGACGGAAGGCGCCGACCCCGTCGTACGCCAGGAACCCGCGCACGGCGAGGCCGAGCTCACCGCGGCCCTCGCCCGCGCGGCCATCGCGTTCCTCGCGAGCCCCGACCGGCAGCGGCTGCGCGCCTGCCACGCGCCGCGCTGTGTGCGCTACTTCCTCAAGGACCACCCCCGTCAGGAATGGTGCAAGCCCTCGTGCGGCAACCGTGCCCGGGTCGCCCGCCACCACGAACGACACAAGAAAACGGCATAGCCTTCGCGTATGGGCGGTCCTGGCGGCAAGAACGCGGAACGTGATCTCGGTCGACTGCTGAGCGGTATGGCACCCGCCCTGCACCCCGGCCGCTTCGTCTTCACCACCGTCCCAGGGACCACGGCGCCCCCAGGACTCTCACCGGTCGTCACCGTCGTCGAGGACGAGGGCCTCACCCTCGTCGTCCAGCAGGAGGACGCCGACGCCGCGCGTCTGACGTACGACTTCGTGGCCGGATGGATCACCCTGCGCATCCACTCCGCGCTGGACGCCGTCGGCCTCACCGCCGCCGTCGCCCAGGCACTGGCCGAAGCGGGCCTGAGCTGCAACGTCGTCGCGGGCTTCCACCACGATCACCTCTTCGTGCCACATGAGCGTGCCGCCGAGGCCGTCGCCCTGCTGGAACACCTGGCCGACCGCTCCGGTCAGTAACGGCCGAACGGGTCCACGCCACTGGCTCCGGGCGTACGCTGAGGTGCCTGTAGGTCACGGAGCGCACCGTCTCCCCGCGCCGGTCGCATCACCGTGGCAGGGGGTGCGGCATGGGTCAGCGCGGCATGCGGAGCAGAAGGACGCTCTTCGAGCGCGAGAGTGAACTCGCTGCTGTGGACGAGGCGTTGGACGAGGTCACCGGGCTCGGTACGGACGGTGGACGCCCGCGTTCGGACGGCCAGCGAGCTGCCACAGGGCCCTGTCGAGATGTCACCGAACCTCGCCGGGACCGCATCGGCCCAGTTCGGGACGTCACCGAACCGTACGACCGGCCCCACGGCGGGCTGCTCGCCTTCGCCGGACGCGCCGGAATCGGCAAGACCACCCTTCTCGCCGAAGTACGCCGGCGCGCCACCGCCAAAGGCTGCACGGTCCTGTCCGCGCGCGGCGGCGACCAGGAGCAGCGCGTCGCCTTCCACGTCGCACGCCAGCTTCTGCAGCCCCAGCTCGCGGGCATCCCGGAGGCCGAACTCCGTACCTCACTGGGCAGTTGGTACGCCATCGTCGGCCCCGCACTGGGCCTGTGCGCCCCCGCCGAGGGCGCACCGCCCGACCAGCAGGGCCTGCGCGACGGCCTCGACTGGGTGCTCACACACCTCGCGGTGCGGCGCGCCCCGATGGTGCTCGTCCTCGATGACGCGCACTGGGCCGACGCCGAATCACTGCAGTGGCTAGCCGCGTTCGCACCCCGCGCCGAGGAACTGCCCCTGCTGCTCGTCGTCGCCTACCGTCCCGACGAACTCCCGGACCACGCCGAGCCGTTCAGGGGCCTGCCCGGCCGGGCAGGCGGGCGTCCCCTCGACCTGGAACCGCTCAGCGCGGTCGCCGTCGCCGATCTGGTGCGCGAATCCCTCGGCACCCAGGCGGACGACGCGTTCTGCCGCGAATGCTGGGCCGTGACCGCGGGCAACCCGTTCGAGGCCGTCGAACTCACCGCGAAGGTACGCGATCGCGGCCTGACCCCCACCGAGGCCGGGGCACATCTGCTGCGCGACCTGGCCGCCGCGGTCAAGGGCAGCGGCCTCGTCGCCCGCCTCGAACGCCTCGGGACCTCGACCGTCCGCTTCGCCTGGGCCTGCGCCGTCCTCGGCACCGAGATCCCACCGGCGCTGGCCGCGGCCGTGGCGGGCCTCGGCTCGGAGGAGGCCGCCGACGCGGCCGACGCCCTGCGCGGCGCCCGCATCCTCACCGGCGCCGACACCCTGGAATTCGTCCACCCGCTCATCGCCACCGCCGTCTACCGGGCCATTCCCCGGGGCGTACGGGTGGCCCTGCACGGCCAGGCCGCCTGGTGCGTCGTCGACGCCGGCCTCGGTTCCGCCGCCGCTGCCCGGCACCTGATGGAGACCCACCCCGACGGCGACGTCTGGGTCGTCCAGCAGCTGCGCGCCGCCGCCCGCGAGACCCTGCGCGCCGGAGCCCCGGACGCGGCCCGCCGCCACCTCGCCCGCGCGCTGCGCGAACCCCCGCCCGGCGGCGAACGGGCCGCCGTGCTGTACGAACTCGGCAGCGCCTCCCTCCTCACCGAACCCGCGACCACCGTCAACCACCTGCGCGCCGCCCTCGAAGAGCCCATCGCCGACACCGAGCTGCGGCACAACATCGTCTATCGGCTCTCCCAGGTCCTCGCCCACAGTGACCGCCTCGCCGAGGCCTCCGACGCCCTCTGCCGCGAGATCAAGGTGACCGGCGACGCCCGCGTACGGCTGCGCATGCAGTCCGAGCAGTTCATGTGGGACGCCTTCCGGGCCGACGAGCCCGACTCACCGGCCCGCTCCCGCCGCCTCGCCCGGCTCGCCGACCGGCTGACCGGCCGCGACCTCACCGAGCGCTATGTGATCGGCCTGCGCGCCTGGGACGCCACCCTGCGCGGCGAACCCGCCCACATCGCGATCCGGCACGCCGAACGCGCCCTCGCCGGCGGCTTCGGCTGGGCCGAGGCGGACCGCGGCTTCGAGGTCCCCGTCCTCGTCGCCCTCACCTTCATGTACGCGGACCGGCCCGGGCGCACCGAAGAACTCTTCGCCGCCGGGATCGCCGACTTCGAACGGCAGGGCTGGCACGGGGCCCACCTGTCCTTCGGCTACACCCTCCTCGGGTACCTGCGTTTCCGCCGCGGCCGTCTCGCCGAGGCCGAGGACTTCGTACGCGCGGGGCTCCGGCTCGCCGAACGCGTCGGGCCCGGCACCCCCGCCCACTGGTACGCCGTCGGCACCCTCATCGAGATCCTGCTCGCCCGCGGCCGGATCACCGAGGCCACCCGGACCGCCGAGGAGTACGCCTTCGGGGAGCCTTTCCCCGCCGCCGTCGTCTTCCCCGACGCCCAGACCGTGTACGGCGAGCTGCTGCTGGCCAGGGGGCTGACGAAGGACGCCGCCGTAGAACTCGCCGCCGCCGGGCGCCGCCTCGACCCGCGTGGCATGCGGAATCCGTCCTGGTGCCCCTGGCAGCTGCACCTCGCCCGTGCGGAGAGCCACGATGCGCCGGAGCGGGCGGTGACCACGGCGTTCGAGGCCGTGGGACGGGCTCGGCTCTTCGGTGCCCCGTCGGCGATCGGCCAGGCACTGCGTGCCGCGGCCGACGTCTCCTCGGGCTCGACCCGCGTGAAACTCCTCGAAGAGTCCGTCGGCCACCTGGAACGCTCACCGGCCGCGTACGAACTGGCCTGCGCCCTCGTGGCCCTCGGCACGGAGCTGCGGCGCACGGGCCGCCCGAAGGAAGCCGCCGAGCATCTCTACCGGGGGCTGGAGGCGGCGGTGCAGTGCGGGGCCGACGGGCTCGTCGAGGCCGCGCGCGACGAACTCGCCGCCGCCGGGTTGCGGCCCCGCCGTCTCCACAGCACCGAGACGGACACGCTCACCGCCCGCGAACGCGCGGCCGCGGCACTCACCGTGCGCGGTCGCACCCTGGCCGGTATCGCCGAGGAGCTGCACACCGAGGAGCCGACGGTGGTGCGACTGCTGTCGGCGGTCTACCGGAAGGTGGGGACGGATCGGGCGGGGCTGGGGGCGGCGTTGGGGGAGGCGGGGGCGACGGACACAGCGGACACGGCGGCGACAGTGGGAGAGGGACCGGGGGTGGGGGCGAGGGGCTAGTCAACGGGTGTGGGCCTACGGGTGTCGGCCCATGGGAGTTGGCTTACGGGCGTTGGCCTACTGGTGTCGGCCCACAGACGTTGGCCTACCAGTGTGGGCCTACACCCGTTGGCCCACGGGTGTAGAGCGAAGGACCGAGCAGAAGTCAACGCCCGTTGGCAAACGCTCGGTGGCGTCCGCCAGGCCCGGGGAAACGAGCGTTGGCAAACAGGCGGTGACGGAAACGGCTCGAAGTTGCCACGCGACGGTCAACGCCCGTCGGTGGACCGGCCCCGGCCAACACGTGATGGCCTGGCATTCGCTGGCCAACGGCCGTCGACCCCACGCCCGTCCACCCCTCGGGGCACGTACCATTGCGGCATGTCCTTCCTCCGCCGCCGCAGCGCCACTCCCGCCGGGCCTGAATTCGACGTTCTGGCCATGGACCCGGGCGACTGGCCCGGCAATCTCGGCGCGGGCCTGCTGCCCGCGCCCGACGGAAGCTGCCAGGGCGTCTTCCTGCGTTACGACCTGTTCGGTGGCCGCGGCCCCGCGATGATCATCGGCAATCTTCCGGAGGGCTCACCGGCCCGGGACGTCGCCGAGGGAGAGGTCCCGTTCGAGGTGGCGCAGCTGCTGCTGGCGCTGGAGAACGAGGAAGAGGTCACGGTCGTCGGGGCCGAGGACATGCCGGTGATGCAGGGCGACAACCTCCTCATCGTGCGCCGCCTCAAGCTCTCCGAGACGCGGATCTCCTGCGTCCAGTTCGACCGCAGCGACAACGTCCTGGTGACGATCGCCGCCTGGGACCGCCCGATCACCGACGATCTGTACGCGCTCCTGAAGCCCCTGCCCGCGGAGCTCTTCCAGCAGGGCTGAACCCCCGCCGTCCGCAGCGAACCGCCGGCGGACGGCGAGACCACGTTCAATGCGCGAACCTCCTAGCCCTGAGCCCCCTCACCCGCGGCTGATTCGGCGTGCACACCGTCCAGGAAGTGGAACCCGGGCCGTGGGTGCATGAGGAAGTCGTGGTGGGAGATGTTCCACGCGTAGGCGCCAGCCAATGAGAACGCCACGCGGTCGCCCGCCCTCAGCCCCGGGGCCGGGACGTTCCGGGCCAGGACATCCTTCGGAGTGCACAACTGGCCCGTGAGCGTGACGAGTTCGCGTCTTGCGGCCGGTCGGGGCCAGGGGTGAGCCCAGTCCTCCACCGCAAGCACGGTGCAGGGCTGGTTGTGCCCCTTGGTCGCGGGAGTGCGCATGTGGTGCGTGCCGCCGCGCACAACCGCGAACTCCTCGCCGTGGCTCTGCTTCACGTCCAGCACCTCGGTGACGTACCAGCCGCAGTACGCCGTCATGGCCCGTCCCGGTTCGATACGCAACGTCAGGTCCGGGTGCCGGGAGGTGAGTTCGCCGAGCCCTTCGCCGTACGCGACCCAGTCGAAACGGTCCTCGGGAGCGGCGTAGTCGACCGTCATCCCTCCACCGACGTTGACCTCTGAGAGCCGCACTCCGTGCCGCTCGGCCAGCCCCACGGCCCAGCGCACGATGGACTCGGCCACCGCGAGCTGCTCCGGAGCCTGAAGCCCGCTGGCCAAGTGGGCGTGAACGCCCCGGAGTTCGAGATGCGGGTACGTGCCGTCGGTGAGCAGACGCACGACTGCGTCCGCCTCGGACGGGTCGAGGCCGAAGGGTGTGGGACGGCCGCCCATCGCCAGCGAGCTCGCGGCCAACGAGCCTGACGCCACGGGGAGGTTGAAGCGTGGCAGGACCGCGACCCGGCTGTCGGGCGCGATCCGCCGGGTCAGTTCGGCCAGCATGTGCAGCTCGTACTCGCTCTCCACATGGAAACGCTCCACGCCCCGCTCCAGCGCGGCCGTGATCTCGGCGGGCGTCTTGCCCGGCCCGCCGAAGGCCAGAGGGCGGCCCGGAACCGCCTTGGCGACATGGGTGAGTTCGCCGCCCGACGCGACTTCGTAGCCGTCGACGTACGGACTGAGCGCGGCCAGGATCTCCGGCTCCGGGTTGGCCTTGGCCGCGTAGTAGAGCTCGACGCGCGGGGGCAGGGTGGCTCGCACGTGAGCGGCGTGTTCGCGTAGCGCCGCCAAGTCATAGACGTAGGCGGGGAGTTCGCCGGAGGGCAGGGAGAGCGCGCGGTCCCGTACGGCCGCGGTGGGGTTGGTCATCGGGTGCTCCCGGTCGTGTGGCGCAGGATGTCCTCGCCGAGCGGTGAGGGCAGGCGGACGTATCCGGCCTCGCGGTCGGCCTTGCGCTCCCAGCGGGTGAGGAGGTTCGCCTTGGCGGGCAGGGGTACGCCGGCGAGCAGCGCGGCCAGCGGCGGCGGGCAGCCGTACCGGTCGGCGTACTTCTGGAGGGTGATGCGGACCTCCGCCCACAGCGCGGCCTCGGCATGGGGGTGCAGGTCGGCGAGCGCGGCGAGCAGCTCGGCGATGTGGTTCACGAGCAGGCAGTAGACCACCCTGTCCCAGCCACGCTGCGCGTCGTACGTCATCGGGCCCGCGACCTCGGGCGGCAGCGCGGCGAGGGTCTCGGCGTGATGCTCGGGCACGAGCTTGGTGCCCTCCAGGTCGCGGAAGAGGACCTGGGCGGGCATGCCGTCGCCGTCGACGCAGATCAGCACGTTCTGCAGATGGGGTTCCAGCACCAGACCGTGGTCGAAGTAGGCGGCAAGGACCGGCGGCACGAGCAGCCTGAGGTAGGCCGACCACCATTCGAGCGCGGCCTGCGGACCGGCCCCGTCGAGGAGGCGGGAGGCGTGCGCGGGACTCGTCGGGTACTCGTCCGCGACGGCCGCCGCGAGGAGCGGGGTGGTGCCGGGCAGGAGGTGCCGGGTCAGGCCCTCGCGGACGATGACGCCGAAGCCTTCGAGCAGCTCGCGGTCCGGGGTGCCGTCCGGTCCTGGCAGGGCGAGGCTGCGGTACGCGGGCTCGCGGAGCACCGCGCTGCCGGGGAAGCGCTCGGCGAGGTCGGCGAGGGCCGGGCCCAGGATGCGGGTGAGTGCGACGGCGCCGGAAAGCTCGTAACTGGCGTTCTTGCGCAGGCAGTTGGTGATCCGGACGTTCAGGCTGAACTTCAGGAACGACTCGCCGTCGTACAGCGTCCGTACGGACGCGGTGGCGGCGAAGGGCCTGCCGCCCGGGCCGAGGTCGAGGATGTCCCCGCGGCCGAGGGCCGCGCGCAGCTTCGGGTGATCGCGGAGCATCGCGTACTGCCAGGGGTGGGCGGGCAGCAGCCGGTAGCCGTCGGGCACGTCGGCGCCGCCCTTTCGGTCCCACGGGTCCCGCCGATCTCGCCGGTCCTGCCCGTCGAGCACGTCCAGGGCGCCGGGCTCCGCGGTCTCCTCGGCGATCAGGTGCTCGCGTACGGCCAGGTGGCGCAGGGGGAAGGCCGCGCCGGCCTCCGGCGAGTAGGCGAGCCACGAGTCCGCGTCCCCGGTGCGCGCCTTGGGCGTGGGGTGGAAGCGGTGCCCGAACAGCAGCGACTGCTCGGAGGCGAGGTAGGCGGCGACGGGCGTGTCTTTCGGCACCGAATCGACCCCCGCCTGTACGGGGATCGCGCGCGGGTCGGCCCCGGCCCGTACGGCGAGAGAGGCGGCGATGGTTCGGTGGCTGGAGTCGATCTGCTCCAGGAACTCCTCGTTGTGCACGCCGGTACGCAGCGACAGCTCGTCCTGCGTGTACTCGGCCAGCCGCCGCCAGCCCACCACGTGCCAGCCACCGTCGGCCGTCTGCTCGCTCACCGGGCCGGCGAAGCGGTGCGCGCCGAGCAGCGACCTACGGCGCAGGGCGACCCGCAGCAGCACACCTCGGCGGGGGAGCCGCAGCAGCAGACGGCCGTCGGTGAAGGCGGTCTGGCGCTCGGGCGCCGACACCTCGCGCAGCAGACAGTTGAGGAGGGTGTGCGCCACGGCCTCGTCGAGGGACGGGAGTTCGGCCGTCGCGAGGGGGGTGGTGACGGCGGGGGTGCTACCGAGCGACTCGGTCAGCGAGGGCATGTGTGGCTCCAGCGGGTGCAAAGAGAGCGGAGGATGGTCGCGCATACGGTGATCAGTGCGACGGCCGCGCCGGTGAGTAAGGGTGCGGTCGGGCCGTAGCGGGCGCTGCCCGCCGCCGCGGCCAGGCCGGCGGCGACCGCGCCGGCCTTCGAGAAGAACTCCAGCGAGCCGAACAGCCCGCCTGGGGAACGGCCCTTGACGCAGTCGGCGGCCAGCACCGACAGACACACCAGGCCGAGTGTCAGCCCCACGCCGAGGATCAGCCGTACGCCGATGAGCGTGGCGAGGGAGTCGGCCACGCTGTGACCGGCCAGTCCGATCGCGACGCAGACGAAACCGATCACGATGCCGGCCCGGGGACGGTCCCGGAAGGCGGTGTGTACGGGCATGGCGGCGATCAGGTAGCAGAGGTGGGGCACGGCGAACAGCACGCCCGCCAGCGTCGGTGACGCGCCCGGTATTCGTTCCTCGACAAGGGCGATGAGGTAGGGGAAGGAGATGACCGTGGAGAAGACGAAGGCGAATTCGAGCGCGTACAGCGAGCGCAGGGCCGCCGCCGGGACGGGCTCGGCACTCTCCGCCACCTCCGTCAAGTCGGCCTCCTCCGCCTGTGGTTCGGGCAGCGCGGCGAGCAACAGGGCGGCGCCCAGCGGGAGAAGGGCGAGCAGCGCGTACTGGCGATGGGGTGACAGCCAGGACGACAGTGAACCGACGACGATCGGCGCGACGACCAGCGCCGCCCGCGCACTGCCGTGCATCAGGGTGAGCGCCCTGGACAGGTGAGACCCTTCCAGCGCGGCACCGAGGTAGCCGTTGGACGCCGCGAACGTGCCGCCGAGGATGCCCTGCAACACCAGCGCCGCGGTGAACGTGCCGAGCGAATCGGCCCACCCCGCGAGCAGGAAGGCGACGGCGAGCCCCAACTGGGCCCGCAGCAACAGCCGTTTACGCCCGAAGCGGTCCGCGAGCCGACCCCAGAGAGGGGCACCGAGCGCGCCGAACACGGTGGGCACGACATACAGCAGACCCGCCCACCGAGCCGTCCGGTCACCGAGCTCCGGCAGGATCTCGGTCAGGAACGGCGGCAGCCCCAGTGCCGCGAACGACGCCACGAAGTAGCAGCCCGCGACCGCGTGTACGTGCCGCGGACCGAACCCTGGGTGGGGCATCCGCAGGACACCGGCCGTCATGCCGAATTCCCCGTGTACAGGAGGTAGTTGGGCCCGGTCGTGTAGTGCTTGTTGATGTCCGCCGCGCCCGAACGTTCCTTGGTGAGCAGGGTTCCCGCGGTGACCATCGCCTTCACGGGCAGACAGGGCGAGTCCAGCACCTGGGCCCGCAGTACGGCACCGGGTTCGCCCGCTCTTGTCCCGAGCCGCTCGACCGCCTCGGCGAGCCGGTCGCGGACGAGCCGCAGCAGCACCGGAAGCGGGGCACGACCGTGCCGAGCGAGCCCGAACGCGTAGGCACCCGCGCACAGATGGACCGTGATGGTGGTGAACAGGTCGACGACGGGCTGGTCGCCCTTGGCGAAGGTCCGGGCGTCATCGAAGCCCAGGAGGCCGGTGGCGTCGTCCCCCAACCGCTCACCCGTTCCCCCACTGAATTCCTCACCCAACCGCTCACGCAGCCGCGCGGCGTTGATACGCGGCCCGTCGTTGTCCTTCAACAACAGCCGCAGCCGGGTGAGGCCGTCGGTTGGCCGGTCGAGGACGAGCGAGATGTTCTGCTGGTGCGACTCCAGCGCGATCCCGTAGCCGAACAGCGTGGTCTGCCAGTCGAAGAGCAGCGCGAGCCAGGCGTCCAACAGGGCGAGCGGGTCGCCGCCGAAGAAGCGGTCGGTCAGGTGGTCGACGACCAGTCGTCCGGCGGGCGCCTCGGCGAGCAGTGCGGCCATCGGTACGACGACGGAGTCCTGGAGACCGGCGGGGTAGCGCCGGAAGAGCGCGGCGAGCAGTTCGTGTCCGGCGTGCGCGTACATGGTCTCGTCGGCGTGCAGGATCGTGTCCCGGAAGCGGGGCTCACGGGCGACGACCCGCTGGATCAGACGCTGTCCCGCGGCTCCGTCGGCGAGTGTCCCGGGCTTGATGGTCCGCCGGTTGCGCAGGCCCAACGTGGCGGTTGCCAGGGGGAGTTTGACGTGCAGCAGTGGGTCGGCGGACAGGGCGACGGTACGCATCGACAGGGTGGGCACGGCTTCGAGGTGGGCGCGGTCGGCGAGCACCGCGCGCTCAGTCAGACCGGTGGCACGTAGGGCCTTTTCCAGCGGGGCACCGACCGTCAACGGGTGTACGGGCAGAGTCACATGCGTACGGTCGAGCTCCCCCAGCCCGAGCAGCGCGGGCGTGGGCCAGTGGTCCGGAAAGGTGCCGGTGACCGCTTCCCGGGGCACGGCGAGCCAGCGCAGCGCGAAACGGGGATGGAACTCCGGTGCATACGCCCGCAGTTGCTCATCGGAGAGCCCGGATCGGCCACGTGCCGTGGGGTAGACGGGATGGTCGAGATGGGCGGCGAGGGTGTCGAACGCCAGCCCGGCCGTCAGCCCGGTCCAGTCGGCCGGGTCCGCACCAAAGCGGTCCGTCAGCTGCTCGGCGACCTCTGCCCGGACTGAGCCGTGCAGCCGCATGGTGGCCAGCGTCTGACGGCACTCCGAGGCGAAGGCGTCGAAACCGTCCTGGTCGACGGGGTCGGCCAGGACGCGCAGCACACCAAGGATCTCGTCACACGTCTCATACGGGACGGGAGCGGCTCCCTTGGATGCCCCGACGAGCAGGGGCAGTCGCGCCGCGAACTCGCACTGGAACCCGTCCTCGACGACGGGCAGCAGGAGGAACCCCCCTTGCCCGTCGGCCCGTTGCAGCCACGCACCGTCCGGCCGGTGCGCGAGCGTGCTGCGCGTACGCAGGCCCACCACGTCCTCACGCAGCAGAGCGCTGAGCACCCGGGTCACCAACTTGCCCTCGACGGGGCCGGTTTCCGGCCGTACGCCGTGCCCGGCGCCAGTGTCACCGGTGCTGCCGGTGTCGATGGAGTCCCCGATCGTCACAGTCGGGCCCGTCACCGCTGGATCTCCCACCGCTGCCCGGCCAGGAACTCGGCGACCACCTTGTCCACGGCCTCCTGGTCGGTGCCCATCGCCCGCAGCACGCCGAGGAAGTCGCGGTTGGTGTGATAGACCTCGTGCCGCTCGCCGACCTCCCGAAGGGGGCGGTATGCCAACTGCACTCCGTCGACGGTGAGTTCGGTGGCAGCGGGGGCTGCGGTCAGCGTCCCGGCGCTCTCGGCGCAGGGGTACTCGAGTCGAGCCGCGCCGTCACCCCGCGCTCCCAGGTCCGCCGGTAGCCGCTCACCCAGGTGCGTACGCAGGATGTGGTCGAAGAGCGGGATCTCCAGCAGGCGCGCCAGCAGCAGATCGCACTGGTCGCCGATGGCACGGTAGTTGACCTCTATGATCCGTGCCCGGCCCTCGTGGACCACGAATTCGGTGTGGCAGGCGCCGAATCCCACGCCGAGCGCGTCGAGTTGGGCCAGCACTTGGGCGACGACCGGCTCGGGATGGGCCGCGACGAAGGTCAGCCCCTCCTCGATGAAGTACGGCGGTGGTGACACCCTCGTGTGGAACCCGCCCAGGACATGTCGGACGTGACCGTCGCCGAGCGTCTCCAGGGTGTACAGCTCACCCGGCAGATACTCCTCGACGACCAGAGCTGCCCCGGAGCGACGGCTTTGGATCTCCGTGCAGCGCGCCAGCAGTTCCTCGGGACCGTCGACGAGCACGACGTCCTCGCTGGCCACGCCCTCGCGCGGCTTGACGACACACGGGTACGGGGGGTCGAGGGCGGCCAGCCCCGGGACATCGGTGACCTCGGTCGACCACACCGTGTCCGCGCCCACGGAGGCGAGATGGCGACGCATCTCGGCCTTGTCCTTGGTGCGCAGGGTGACCCACCAGTCCTTGCCGGACAGGCCGAAGTAGTCGGCGGCCAGGGCGGCCTGGGTCTGCAGATGGTCGCTGTTGGTGAAGACCGCGTCGGGTCGGTGATGAGTCGATATCCGGGTGACGACGGCGCGGAAGTCGCGTACGTCGCACTCCAGGATCTCGATCTCCGGATACACGCGCCGGTGGGCGTCCGGCTGGTCGGTGAGGAGCGTGACGTCCAGGCCGAGCCGTGCCGCGGCGGGCAGAAATCCTTCGGTGACGGAGTCGGTCGGGTTGAGGGCCAGTAGATACATACGCATGCGCGACGACAACTTCCGCTCGTGGGTGGAGGGTTGAGGGGCATGCTCGGAATGACGGGCACGCCCCTGGCGGTGAGAGTTACTTCCTCGGAAGCTCCACGCCGGTGGCCTTCGGCACGTCCGCGAAACCCGCACCGGCGTTGATGCCGAGGGCCGTCGGTGACGAGGCCGGTGGATCGCGCATGATGCCCTGCGCGCCTGTCCCGGGCCCGCCTTTCACAGGTCCCGCGAGGTCTGTCCCGGGTCCCGCGAGCGCGGCGTCCACCGTGAGCCCGAGGGCGGTACGCGGCAGCCGTGGGGCACACGGCGGCACACCCATCGGTGCGGCCCGTTGGGGCACAGTCACGGTACGTGAGCTTGAGTTAGGCATGTTTTGGTTTTCAACCAGCTATGGAGGGGCTGTGACATGCGCCTCCCTTGATCGCTGCTCCAGGGGTGCGGTCACGCGCTGTCGTCGGTGATCTCTATACTAAGGTAAGGCTTACCTGCTTCACTCGCTTGCCCCCCATGCACAGGAGTGCCAATGACCGTGGCCGTGGAGACTCTGTCGACCGGTGCGGTCACGTCCGTGTCCCGCCTGCTCGCGGGCACGTACCGGCAACTGGGCGAGGTGTGCGAGGCGTTGACCGTGCGGGTCGCCGATCCGGATCCGACAGTCACTCAAATGGGCGTCACCGGCGCTGAGTTGACGAAAAATCAGGATGCCCTGGATGCCTTCCTCCTGGCGGAGTCCACCCGTATCCAGGACCGCTACGACCACACCCCACGCCGGGACGTCGCCGCCTCGCGCGCCCTCCACGACTACGCGTGGTCCGTCGGGCTGCTGATGAGCGGCGTCTGGTACCTCACGGGCCGGGTGCCGCGTGTACACCCCGAAGACGTACGGATCGACCTGACGACCGGCGTGTTCGAGATCAGCCCCCGATCGGACCTCACCTGCCTCCCGGGCGACCCGGCCGCCGCACTCCCCGGCGCACTGACGGCCCCTCACGAGGAGGCCCTGCGTGCCGAGTTGAGGGTGGCCGTCGCCGATCACATGGAACCGCTGCTCTCCGCGATCGCCCCGCACATCCGGCGCGGCCCGCGCGCCCTGTGGGGCATGGTCACCGACGACCTCGTATCCGGCATCTGGTACCTCGGCCGCATGCTCGGCCAGGAGCCTGTCGCCGTCCGGGCGGCCACCGCGCTCCTGCCCTCGGCCGTCGCGCCCTACCCCGGCGGAGCCGACTTTCGCCGGCTCGCCGGCAGTGACGGACGGCAGCACACGACCCGTACCCGCATGGGCTGTTGCATGTACTACACGATCCGCCCCGCCGAGGCCTGCTCCACCTGCCCCCGCACCTGCGACGCCGAACGGCTGCGGCGGATCGAGGAGGACTGAACCCGGTCACGCGAGGGCCCCTCACACGACGGGCCCTCCACACGGCGCGCCTCCGCCGCACGATCGGCACCTGCACGGAGGGCGCCCGCGTTCCGTCCCGCGTACGGTGGTTTGAGGCGGCCGGCACATGTCTCACGGCAGGAGACGCGCGATGAGCGGCGAACCCACCTTCTTCGAAATCGGCGTGGCAGACCCCGAGCGGGGCCGCGCCTTCTACGGATCCCTCCTCGGCTGGACCTTCGAACCCGGCACGTCCGAAGGCGGAGGCTTCGCCATCGCCACCGACGGAGTGCCGGGCGGAATGCACGGCGGCGACGCCGGAGCCTCCCCCTACCTCTTCTTCCGGGTGGACGACCTCGACGCCGCCGTCGCCCGGGTCCGTGAACTGGGCGGCACGGTGGAGGACCTGGGCGACGGCGGCGACAGCGAGGAGTCGGCCGCCCGGTTCGGCCGCTTCAAGCTGTGCCGCGACGACCAGGGCTCCGCCTTCGGACTCCACGAGCCGCCGAAGTGACTTTCTACGAGGCCGACGGCACCGCCCGTACGTCGGCAGCGCGCACATACGCCACCCGGTGCCCGAACTGGATCTCGTAGTACATGTCCTTGCCGCGCACCACCCGGTGCGGCGTCGTGTCGAAGGTCGGCGCGTAGAAGTACTCGCCCGGCACCTTGTCGCCCGCCGAGTACTTCTGCCCCTTGAGCAGCTTGTACGGCAGGGGCGAAACGTCCTGGACGGGCACGCCGGCCGGGTAGGCCGCCTTCTCCGGATACGCACGTCCGTACACCGGGATCTCGGTCAGCCCGGCCTTCGGTGTGACGACCAGACCGGTCGCGTTCACCGCGGTCGGCTGCTTCGCCGGGTTCTTGAACCAGGCCTTCTGGCCGAGGTACCAGATCGCGGTCCAGTCGCCGTCGCGCCCGGCGACCGCGTACCGCTGGCCCGTGGAGACACGCGAACCCACGTCGTTCACATCGATCGTGGAGTCCTCGCCCTTGGGCCGCAGCCCGATGTCCTTGACGAGCGGCGCGTCCGCGCGCGGCTGGGTGTGCAGCCGTACGGCGCTTGAACCGTGCGCCTCGCAGGGCTCGCCCTTGGTGACGCAGCCCGTGAACTTCGGCTTGTGCTTGGCGAATTGGGGCAGCACGGTCACGAGCCCGCCGTTCGATCCCGGAGTGGCGCGCAGCGGCTTGCCGAGTAGAGCGAAGTAGTGCTGCCAGTCCCAGTACGGGCCCGGGTCCGTGTGCATCCCGGGGATGTTCGCCGACGTCGGTCCCGGCACGGTGTCGTGGCCGAGGATGTGCTGCCGGTCCAGCGGGATGCCGTACTTCTTCGCCAGATACGTCACCAGGCGCGCCGAGGACCGGTACATCGCCTCCGTGTACCAGGCGTCCGGCGCCGCGAGGAACCCCTCGTGCTCCAGGCCGATCGACTTGGCGTTCACGTACCAGTTGCCCGCGTGCCAGGCCACGTCCTTGGCCTTCACATGCTGGGCGATGTGCCCGTCGGTGGAGCGCAGGGTGTACTGCCACGACACATAGGTCGGGTCCTGCACCATGTTGAGGACGCCTTCCCAGGCACCCTCCGTGTCGTGCACGACGATGTACTTGATGCTCTGGGACTTGGGGCGATTGCCGAGGTCGTGGTTGCCGTAGTCGCCCTCGCCGAACTCCTCGTAAGGTGCCGGAATCCACTCGCAGGACACGGTCGCCGGGCACTCGGTGCCGGCCGCGCGGGCCGCCCGCAGCCCCGTCTCACTCAACTGCCGTGTGGTGGAACGCAGTTGAGGCTGAGCCGCGAGGGCGACCTGCTGGCCCGCGTCCGTCGTGCGGTGCTCTCCGCGGCGGATCACGTCGAAGACGTCGTCGGCGTACGTCGCCGCCGTCGCCGTGTCGTCGGCGCCGGAGTAGCGTGCCACCGCCCCGTACCAGTCGGCCGCGTCGTCGCTGAGCGGCTCGCCGAGCTGCTTCTGGGCGGCGGCCAGCAGCGCGGCACCGCCGGCCACATTGGCAGCCGCGTCCGTACGCAGCCGCTCCGCGGGAATGCCGGTGAGTTCGGCCGCCTTCGTCAACGTCTTGAGGCGGGCGGGGAGTTGGGTGTTCTCCGGGACCTTGGTGTCGGGGAGCAGCGGCGTGCGTGAGTCGTCGCCGCGCGCGTCCTCGGTGCCCTCGCTGTGGTGCGGTGCCACCGTGCGGGCGATCGCGGTGCGGGCGTCCGTCAGATGCATGGGACCGTAGCCGCCGGTGACACTCGGCGCCCCGCCGTGCTCGTCCCAGCGGGACTGCAGGTAGGAGACGGCGAGGAGCACATCCCGCGGTACCCGGTACTGGGCGGCCGCGTCGGTGAACGCGCTCTGCAGACGTGCGGAGGACGTCTGGGCGCCGCTGTCGTACGGGGCCGCGCCGAGCAGCGGAAGCAGCAGGGCGGCCGAGGCGACGGCACCGGCCGTCCTGCGCGCTCGTCTGTGCCCGGTGGAGGGGCTGGAGTCGGTGGGGGATCCTCGCAAAGCAGGCCTCCTGGGACGATCGGTCGCGATGGTGCGTGCGGGGCCGGGCGTGCGTCAGCGGTACCGGGTCCCCGACGATCCGTCAATCATGCCCAGAGACAGTTGATTTCCCACGTCAGCGGCGGGTGTCGCGGGTTTCGCGGCGACGGCGACCCGGCCTGCGAGGCGTCAGTGGAGTGGACCTTTGGCTTGTTCGGGTGAACCTCCTTCAAAGGAGGAGTGCCGGGCGCGAACGGCGGCCCGACATGACGAAGGTCCGCGATGCGCCCTGTCCTGGGCGCACCGCGGACCACCATCCCCGTCAGCGAGTGCCGACCGCCGCTCGGACGGCCTTGCGGGCCATCTGGCAGTCGTCGTGCAGCCGCCTCAGCAGCAGCCGCTGTTCCTCGCCGGACGGCGCAGCACCCGGGTGGGCCGGTCCCGGTGCCGCCGGGGTCGTCTCGTGCATCGACCGCTGCACGGCCGTCTCGTACGTACGGATCTCCCTGGTGATGACGAGCATGAGGTTCACCAGGAACGCGTCGCGCGCCGCCGGTCCCGCCGACTGCGCGAGCTGGCTGATCTGCCGCCGGGCGACGGGCGCGTCCCCGAGGACCGCCCACAGCGTCGCCAGGTCGTACCCCGGCAGGTACCAGCCCGCGTGCTCCCAGTCCACCAGCACTGGACCGGCCGGTGACAGGAGCATGTTGGACAGGAGAGCGTCGCCGTGGCAGAACTGGCCCATGCCCTGGCGGCCCGCCGAGTGCGCGATGCCGTGCACCAGCTTCTGCAGATCGCCCATGTCCCGGTCGGTGAGCAATCCGAGCTCGTGATACCGGGAGATCCGGGCCGCGTAGTCCAGCGGGGCGTCGAACGTTCCCGCCGGTGGCCGCCACGCGTTGAGCCGGCAGATCGCGCCGAGTGCCGCCCTGATGTCCGCGCGGGGCGGGGACTCCGCCGGGTGCCGCTGCAGCGCCGCCACCCGTCCCGGCATCCGCTCGATCACCAGTGTGCAGTTGTCCGGGTCCGCCGCGATCAGGCGTGGCACCCGCACCGGTGGCCGGTGGCGCACGAACGAGCGGTACGCCGCTATTTCATGACGGATCCGCTCGCTCCACACCGGAGAGTGGTCCAGTAAGCACTTGGCGACGGCGGTGCTGCGCCCTGTCGTACCGACAAGGAGCACGGAGCGGCCACTGCGGCGCAGCACCTGTACCGGAGAGAACTCCGGACAGATCCGGTGCACCGACGCGATCGCCGTGCGCAGCTGCGCCCCCTGGGGGCCGGACAAGTCGAGTCTCCCGCTGAGCGGTTGGGTACCGAGCCCCGGCACGCGCCGTGACCGACCGGCACCGAGCACGGGAGCCGCCCCCGGGCGTGCGGGGTCGAGATAGGGGCCGCTGCCGACCGGGCGGGCGTGCAGTGACCGGGGCGGAGCGGACACGGAGGACGATGCTGCGTACATGGGCGAAACAGATCCCTTCGTGTGCCTGCGAGTTGCTGCGCTACCCGCCCCGGCCGCCCTGGTGCACCCTGGGGAGTGTCCGTTCGGCGACCGGGTCGGGGTGGCGCTTTCCTACCTGACACCCGATGCCCAGTGGCACACCATCTGGCGTGCCCTGGCGAACCCTGGCGAATAGTCGCTCAGCAACTGACAGACGGTTAGTGTCAACTCAGCCGAGAACCTGGGGGCTTGACGTGAGCGGACAACCCAACACCCGCCTTTCGGACCTGTTCGGCCTGGCCGGCTGGTCCAAGGGGGAACTCGCGAGGATGGTCAACCGGCAGGCGGCGGCCATGGGCCACCCCCAGCTGGCGACCGACACCTCAAGGGTGCGGCGGTGGATCGACACGGGAGAGATCCCGCGCGATCCGGTGCCGCGGGTGCTGGCAGCACTGTTCACCGAGCGTCTCGGCCGTGTCGTGACCATCGAGGATCTCGGTCTGGTCCGGCACGGGCGCACGGGGAAACGGCCGGGCGGCGGGAGTGTGGAACATCCCGACGGCATGCCGTGGGCGCCCGAGCGGACTGCCGCGGTCCTCACCGAATTCACGGGAATGGACCTCATGCTCAACCGACGCGGCTTGGTGGGCGCGGGCGCCGCGCTCGCCGCCGGATCCGCTATCAGCAGCGCCATGCAGGACTGGCTGCACTCCGATCCGGCCCTCGCGGCCGACGCCCCTGACATCGACAATCCCCTGCACGCCGACCCCGCTGGGTTCGACCGCTACGAGGCCGCCCCCATCGGGTCGCAGGAGATCGAGGAACTGGAGCGCTCGGTCGAGGTGTTCCGGGCCTGGGACGCGGCCCGCGGGGGCGGACTGCAACGCAAGGCTGTCGTGGGACAGCTCAACGAAGTGGGAGGCATGCTCTCCTACCGACACCCCGACCATCTGCAGCGGCGCCTGTGGGGCGTCGCCGCCAACCTCGCCGTCCTCGCGGGCTGGATGTCGCACGACGTCGGCCTGGAGCCCACGGCCCAGAAGTACTTCATCATCGCCGCGCACGCGGCCCGAGAAGGCGGTGACCGGCCCCGCGCGGGCGAGGCGCTCTCCCGAGCGGCCCGCCAGATGGTGCACCTGGGCCGGCCCGACGACGCGCTCGACCTCATGAAGCTCGCCAAGTCCGGATCGGGCGACGAGGTCCTGCCGCGCACCCAGGCCATGCTCTACACCATCGAGGCCTGGGCACAGGCGTCGCTGGGCAAGGGCCAGGCCATGCGGCGCACCCTGGGGGAGGCGGAGGACCTCTTCGTCTCGGACAAGGGTGACGTGCCGCCGCCGAGCTGGATGCAGCTGTTCGACGAGGCGGACATGCACGGGATGCAGGCCCTGGCCTACCGCACGCTCGCGGAGCACGACCCGTCGGCCGCCGCCGTCGCACAGCGCCACGCCAAGGAAGCCCTGGAGCTGCGGGAGAAGGGCCGGGACCGGTCGAAGATCTTCGACCACATCTCGCTCGCGTCCGCCTGCTTCATCGCCGACGACCCCGAACAGGCCGACCGGTACGCACGCCTGGCCCTGACCTCGATGGGCTCGAACTCCTCCCATCGCACCTGGGACCGGCTGCGTGAGATGTACCGGCTGACAGGGCAGTACTCCAGCTATCCGAAGATCAACGATCTGCGTGAGGAGATCAAACTGGCGCTGCCCAAGGGCTCGTTGAAGGCCAGGGGCGGCAACAGCGCACGGGCATAGGGGGCCCGTGCGGCTGTACATCCCTACCACTGCCACCGGGTTGTGCTCGCGTGCTGTCGTCGGGTCCTGCCCGCGTCAGGTGGCAACCCTGGCGATCAGTACGCAGGCGTCGTCCTCGCGCTCCGTCTCGCCGAACTCCTCCACGACCATCCGTACGCAGTCCTGTGCGGCGCGTGCCTCGCCGAAGCGGGGGGCCAGGTCGAGGAGACGGCTGACGGCCGCGGTGTCGTCTACACCCTCGACCTCGCTCGAGTCGTGGGACTCCCATGACTGGGACCGGTCCCATGACTGGGACTGGGGAGACACCCAGCGCCGGGGAACCAGTCCGTCGGTGTGAAGGAGGAGCAGGTCGCCCGGTTCGAGCGTCTCCTCGGCCTGTCCGTAGACAGCTCCGGAGGTGGCGCCGAGCAGGACGCCGTCCGGCGGCGAGAGCACGCGCCCCGTCCCGTTGCGGAACAGCAGCGGGGCGGGGTGTCCTGCCTGCGCCCAGGTCAGCGTGCGGCTCTCGGGCCGGTAGCGGCAGCACATCGCGCTGCCCAGGGCCGGCTGGACCGAGGCGTCGAGTAACTGGTTGAGCCACGCCATGAGCTGTCCGGGCTCGGTACCCGCCACGGCCATACCGCGCAGGGCACCGATCATCATCGCCATGCCCGAGGTGACGGTCACACCGCGGCCGGTGAGGTCACCGACGCTCAACAGGGTGTCCCCGCTGGGCAGTTCGAGTGCGTCGTACCAGTCGCCGCCGATGAGTTCGCTCGTCGAGGACGGCAGATAGCGCGCGGCCAGGTCCAGCGTCTCGGGCCCTTGGCGCGGGAGGCGCAGGGAGCCTCGCCACGGCGGCAGCACGGCCTCCTGCAACTCGACCGCGAGCCGGCGCTCAGTCTGCGCGAAGTGCCGTTGGTGCTGCAGGGAGTCCCGGGTCTCACTGACGGTCCGCTGGCTGCGGCGCAGCTCGCTGACGTCCCGCAGAACCGCCCACATCGAGGCGGTGCTGCCGTCCGTGTCGAGCACGGGCTCGCCCATCACATGCACGGTCCGTACGTCTCCGTCGGGCCGGACGATGCGGAACTCGCCGTCGATCGGTTTGGCGTCGATGAGGCAGTCCGTGACCATCGCCGTCAGCCTCGGCCGGTCCTGTTCCAGGACCACGGAGGGCAGTTCGTCGAGGGTGAGCGGGGGAGCGGCGGGGTCACGGCCGAGGATCTGGTAGAGCTCGCCGGACCAGGTCGCCTCGTCCGTCAGCAGGTTCCACTCGGCGCTGCCGACCCGGCTGAGCAGTGAGCCGTGCCGGGGTGCGGTCGGCACGGCTCGTACGGTGGGAGCCGCCGCCTCGTGCTCGACGGGAGCGGCCGACGGGCCGTCCCTCAGCTGTGCCAAGTGTTCGTCGAGGTCGCTGAGTTGATGCATCGCCAGATCGCACAGGGCGCGCTGCCAGCGTCCCTCCGGATCCGTGCCGTCGGCCGGCGCGTCGCGCCGTACGGCGTCCACCTCGCCCCGGAGCCGGCGCGTCTGCGAAATGAGCGCGTCGACCGAGCCGCGCGGGGGCGGCTGGGCGGCAGGGTGGTCCGCCGAGAGATGGGACGGCATGACGTACTCCGATACAGGCACGGTACGACCAAGGCTGAAGGAAGGACCGGTTACGACTGTCGCACAGCCTGCGACGCCCTGTAAGGGATTTGGCAACACACGATGCGGTGGTGCCTGTGGCATATGTCGCAGTCCTCATGGAGGATGCGGGCAGGGTGAATTCAGTACGCGGACCGGTCGGTCAAGTCGCAGACAGGATAGGCGAGTTGATGGAGTGACGGCAGTGGCTGCGACTCAGTCAATCGTATGTTCGGCGAGCATGTGTGCGGTGCTCGATCGAGGTTTCGCCGCCTCGACGCTGCTGAACTCTGCGTCAGTACCGCTGAGCCTTGACCAGCTTAGGTGTGAGCACCGGCTCGGCCGGCTTGCGGCTGATGGCGAGCGGCTGGGCGCGCTCACCCGGGTCGAGGTCTTCTGCGCCCACGAACCGCGTCTCGACCGTCTTGCCGGAGGAATCGAGGAAGTCGACCTGCACGGCGTACGAGGCCTGCGTGTCGGTCTTGTTGGTGATGGTCACGACGACGGCGAGCAGGCCACCCGTCTCGGACCTGGGCTTGCCGGTCATGGAGACGTCGGACATCGCGTTGCCCTGGCCGTCGACGTCCTTGAGTTCGTTCTCCGCCGCCTCGTTGGCGCGGGCGACCTCCGCGGACACGGACGCCTCGAAGGAGGACGCCGCGGCCGAGGCGGAGGAAGCCGCCGCCGAGGCCCGGGCGCGCGCGGACTCGACGGCCGACTCGTTGACGGAGGGGGCCGTACCCGAGAACGACGCCGTGTCGGGCGGGGACGGCCGTTCGCTGAAGGACGGGTCGGAATCGCCGGAGTCGCTGTCGGTGCTGCACGCCGCGAGCGTGCTCATGGCCGCGGCGAACGCCGCCACCGCGACAGCAGCCGAACGAGTCCTGCCCGGCCGACGGGGGCCACGGGGCGGCGGTGTGCTCATCGCGCGCTGTCCTTGCTCTCGGTGCCTGGTTGATCGCTGCCGGGTCTGTCGACGAAATGAACTTTATGCCGGATATTCCGGCAGGGCATTTCGGGTCGACCGGGCCCAGCTGCCTTTCCAGTACCGGGTCTGCCGCTTCCGCGGTCAGTAGCGCAGCACTCCCGCGATGCCCGCCGCGTCGCCCAGCATGCCGTCCGGGACGAAGCGGACCTGTGCGCCGGTGTCCAGGCACTGCTCGACGATCTCGTCCACGATGTCGTCGCGGGCGTCCAGGTCGTCGGTGTCGGCCGGGACGAGATGGTCGCCGCCGTCGTCGCGTACGGTCACGCGGTAGTTCTCCTCGACGGCAAGCAGCCGGACCCGGCCGGCGGTCGCGTTTTGCCAGACCTCGTCGACGCCGGCCGCGAAGGCCCGTCGGCCCTTGGCCGTCTCGAGTTCCCGCGCCACGGTGTCGGCGCTCCTGCGGTCCTCGGCCGTGACCAGGGGGCTGACCGCCTGCCATACGGCGTTGGCATTCGCGTGCGCGAGACCGCCGTGCGCGACGTGGACGGCGTCCTTGGTGACGGTGCCGACCTCGTCCAGAAGGGAGAGCGCGGCCTGCTCGCCGGTGACGTACACCGGTCGCGGGTCGCTGCGCAGAACACTGGCGAGGATGGTGTCGCCGTCCCGCAGGAAGTGGCGGGTCCGCTCGTCGCGGAAGGTGCTCGGCAGGTCGCCGACGCGTTCCTTGCGCTCCGCGTCCGGGTCCTCCAGGCTCCGCGTGAGCGGGAAACCGGCCGCCTCGGACTCGACGACATGCCCGCCTCCGCCGCTCCACAGGGAGATCCGGTCCGCGGAGACTGCCAGCACCCAGAACGGACGCTCGGCGGCCTGCGCGGCGACGAGGTTGCGGGTCAGGAAGGTGTCCGAGAGGACGACGCGCTCCGGCACGGTCCGGGCCAGCGACCACACCTGGTGCTCCCCGGGGGCGGCGAAGATCGCGAGGCCGTCCTCGGCGTGTGCCAGATCGACCTCCGCGAGCGCCTGCTCCAGCTGCCCGACGACATCCATCCGCAGCTCACGGGTGACCGCGGGGTCGGATTCCAGCTGTTTCTTCGCCTTGGTCAGGACGTTGCGCAGCCGGACGGGATCCTGCGCGTTGTCGGGCTCGCGGCGATGGGTCGGAGTGAGCACCGAAACGGCCGGATAGGGCCGCGGGCGGCGCAGTTCGGTGAGTGTGGTGGGGCTCAGAACTTGCTCCATATATGCACCATATGGCCGAATGGGTGAACGGGCACGCGGAGGAATGGAACCGGATCGGGCAACCGGCGCGAGGTGGGCGCCGCGCCCACCACGATCCTCACTCCTCCGCCCCGCACGAGCTCCCGTCGGCCGGCAGTGAGCCGTACAGCAGGAAGTCGTCGACCTTCCGGTGCACGCACTTGGAGGACCCGTACCCGGTGTGGCCCTCGCCCTTGTTGTCGAGGACGACCGCGGACGAGCCGAGCCGGGCCGCGGTCTCCGTGGTCCAGCGGTACGGGGTCGCGGGGTCGCCGCGGGTGCCGACGAGGAGCAGCTTCGGGGAGTCCACGTCGCGGACCTCGTCGCGGATGTAGGTGGTGCCCTTCGGGCGGCCGTAACACATCAGGACCTGCGTGAGGCGGTACTCGCCGAAGACCGGTGACGCCGCCTCGTACTCGGCGCGCAGTCGGTCGATGTTCTCGGTGATCTGGTCGGCGGTGGGCCGGTCGGGGTCGTCGGCGCAGTTGACGGCCATCAGCGCGGCCGGGAGGTTGTCGACCGGGATGTCGCCCTCGTCGACCAGGCCCCCCTCCCCGTCCTCGGCGAGCCCGCCGTCGCCGGGAACCGTGATGCCGCCGGGCAGGGAGATACCGCCGCCGGCGAACCGCATGATGCCCCGGGTGTCGCCGTCCTGGACGAGCGAGGTCAGCGCCTGTGAGAGGGCCGGCCACAGTTCCTTGCTGTAGAGGGCCTGGACGATGGCGCCGACCAGGTCCTGGCCGGAGAACGGTTCGCCGAAGTCCCCCGGCACCGGGTCCTCGTCCAGCGAATCGACCAGCCGGACCACATCCTGCCGGGCGGTGCGTGTGTCCTGTCCGAACGCGCAGTTGATGTCCTCGGTGCACCAGTCGAGGAAGCCCTCAAGAGCCGTCTGCTGGCCCTGCGCGCCGACGATGCCCTGCTCGCTCAGCGGTTCGGTGAGAGTGTCCACGCCGTCGAGCACCAACCGGCCCGTCTTCTTGGGGAACTGGGCCGCGTACACCGCGCCCAGCCGCGTTCCGTACGAGAAACCGAGGTAGTTGAGCTTCTTGTCGCCGAGAGCCGCGCGCAGCACGTCCAGGTCGCGCGAGGCGTTGACCGTGCCTATGTGGGACAGCACGGGCCCGGAGTGCTTCGCGCACTCGGCGGCGGCCCTGCGCAGCACGTCGAGTGCGGCCCGCGGGTCGTTGCCGTCGTCCGTGTCGGGATCCGCCTCCTCCACGGACTCGCCCGTCCCCTCGCCACAGCTGACCGGGGAGCTTCTGCCGACGCCGCGCGGGTCGAACGTCACCACGTCGTAGCCGTCGGTCAGGCCCATGAAGTCCTCGCCGCCCGCGGCGAGTTCGCTCACCCCGGGCCCGCCGGGACCGCCGAAGTTCAGTACCACCGAACCCCTGGACTTCCCCGTCGCCCGGATACGGGCCAGGGCGAGGTCGAGTGTTCCGTCGGCGGGTTTCGCGTAGTTGACCGGGACGGTCACCTTCCCGCACTGCAGGCCCTTGGGCAGACTGTCGCCCTCGCAGGCGGACCACTTGATCCGCTGGTCGTAGAAGCGGGACAGATCGGGACGGTCGGTGTCCGCCGCGGCGACCGTCGGCAGCCCGGCTCCCAGCAGGGCCAGCGTCACGGCGCCGGTGAACGCGCGGCGTTGATGCGTGGACAGCATGAAGGCCTCCCGGAACGCCCCGGCGCGCAGCCGGGAATTCCCCCTCGATCACGATAAGGGGGCACTCCCGGCCACGCCTCCCGGCGGGCGGACCTGCGCCGGAGGCCTTACTCTGCGCACCGCGCGCCCCACGGCGCGGGGTCACGGCATCGCGCCGGACAGTTCGACTGGGGCACCGCCCGTTGGGGTGAAAAATCCGCAACCCACTAACCCGCATCGCCCACCGGCGTTTTATCCGGTGCGGGTGAGTGCCCGCGACCATGTCTGGAAGGCAGGGAACCTATGAAACGGGTTGCCCGAAATGGTTTGATCATCGCGGCCGCCGCCTCCGGCGCCGTGGCCGTGACGATGCCGGTGTACGCGGACTCCGCGGCGGACGGCGGCACGGCCAAGTCGCCGGGGGTGATCTCCGGCAACACCATTCAGCTCCCGGTGCACGTTCCCGTGAACGTGTGTGGGAACACGGTGAACGTGGTCGGACTCCTCAACCCCGCAGCGGGCAACCGCTGCGCCAACGAGGGCGGCCACAGCAAGGGAGATGGCAAGGGCGGCGACGGCAAGGGCGGTGCCCATGCGGGTTCCGCCGGTGCGGTCGCCGAGGGAGGGGCCAAGGATTCACCGGGTGCGATCTCCGGCAACGGCGTGCAACTCCCGATCCAGCTCCCCGTGAACGTCACCGGCAACTCGGTGAGCGTCGTCGGCATCGGCAATCCCGCCATCGGCAACGAGTCCACGAACACGTCGAGGGAGCGGCCGCACCACCCGGACAAGCCGGTGTCGCCGCCCGCCCCGAAGCCGGTGGAGCCGCCGAAGAAGCCGGAGCGACCGGCGAAGCCGGCTGAGCCGGTGGAGCCCGAGGCGCCGCGGGCCGTGGCCCAGGGGCCCGGAGCGTCCCTCGCCCAGACCGGCACGGACCTGATGGGCCCGACGGTCGCGGCCAGCGCCGCGCTGATGCTGGGCGGCGCCGCGCTGTACCGGCGTTTCCGGACGGCTGTCGCGCCCCGTTCCGGGCACGCCGGTGCGGCCGGACCGGAGTCCGCGGACGGCTCCTGACCCGAGCCCGCGGACGGTCCGCCGGGCTCGTGGCCGGTCGTGGCCCCGAGCCGGTGACCGTACGTCGACCCGGCCCGCGGTCGCCCAGCCGGACCGGGCCCGCGGACGTGGTCCCGGTCGCGGACGGACCCGTACCCACGGTCGTCCGCGTACCGCCCCCTCGGCAGTGCGCTGAATCGCGCCGCGGCAGAACACCGCGTCGATTCTCAGCCGAGTGACACCTCCGAGGACGGAAGACCCCACCGGGCACACCAACCGGTGGGGTCTCCCTCTGCCGGCGCCCGCACGCCCCTCATGCCCGAGAGCCCCCTCAGGGCCCGGCGCTCAGGAGTCGGCCGGGGCCACGTCGTCGCGCAGCACGCTGTACCGCACGCCGTCCCGCCACCGCCCATCGCGGAACCCCACACTCCGCAGCACGCCCTCCCGGGTGAACCCCGCCTTCTCCAGGGCCCGTTGCTCGGCGATGTTCTCCACCTCGGTGTCCGCCTCGATCCGGACCACCTGCGTATGCGCGAACAGGTACTCGACCAGCAGCCGCTGCGCCCGCGTTCCCACGCCCTTGCCGCGGGTCTCCCGCAGCAGGGCGATGCCCATGTTCCAGTAGTACGAGGTGCGGGTGGCGACGATCTTGCGCCAGGCCACGAAGCCCACCGTCTCCCCGTCGAGCTCCACGATCAGATGGCCCGCCTCGTCCGTGATCAGGCCGGTCTCGGCCCACTGCCGTCGCCAGCGTCCGGTGTCCCACCAGCCGTACCACTGGAAGGGCGAGGCCTCCTCCGGGTCGGTCAGGAACCGCTCCATCACGGTCAGGCCGTCCTCGTCCACAGGGCGCAGTGTCACGTGATCCATGAAGGGCCAGCCTAGGCGCGGCCACCGGGCCTGTACTCCCTCCTGGGAAGGACACTGGCTCATTGCCGCGCCACGCGCGGAGGACATCGGGAAGGATGCTGCGCGGTGCGGCCGACCACCGCACTCCGCTGCCGTGTTCCGCCCCTCCGACCCCCTTCCGACGAATGGAGCGCACAGATGACCCCTCCGAGCCCCGAAGGCCTCGTCGTCACGCAGGCCTCGCTCGACGACTGGCCGGTGATCAAGGGGTGGGCGGCGGACGAGGGGTGGGATCCGGGGGAGTCGGACGGCGCGTGCTTCTTCACCCAGGATCCCGAGGGGTTCTTCCTCGGCAGGATCGACGGGGAGCCGGTCTCCGCGATCTCCGTCGTCAACTACGGCGCCGACTACGCCTTCCTGGGTTGCTATCTCGTACGCCCCGATGTGCGGGGCCGCGGCTACGGCCTCACCACCTGGAAGACGGCCCTCGCCCACGCGGGCGGCCGGACCGTCGGGCTCGACGGCGTGGTCGCCCAGCAGGGGAACTACCGACAGTCGGGGTTCGAACTCGCCTACAAGACCTTCCGGTTCGGAGGCGTCCCGGCCACGGGGGAGTCCGCCGGCACCGGCGTCCGCGCGGCCGGGGCGGCGGACCTCGACGCGATCACGACCTACGACAGAGCCTGTTACCCCGCCGACCGGGCACGCTTCGTCGAGCACTGGCTCACCGAGGCCGGGCACCGCGCCCTGGTCCGGATCGTCGACGGGCGGCTCACCGGCTACAGCGTGATCCGGCCCGCACTCACCTCACTGCGTATCGGACCACTGTTCGCCGACACCGCCGAGGACGCCCGCGCCCTCTTCGCCGCACTGGCCGCCGAGGCCGACGGCCGTCCGGTCTCCGTCGACATCCCCGAGACGAGCGCGGCGGGAGTCGCCCTGGCCGAGGAGTACGGTCTGACCCCGTCGTTCGAGACTGCCCGGATGTACACCGGGCCCGTCCGCCCGTACGCCACGGACCGGGTCTACGGCGTCACGACTCTCGAACTGGGCTAGCCGGACGGGTGTCCGTCGGCCGTCTGCCGGCCGTCGTGGTCTCGCCGCCGTGGCTGAACATCCATGCCATGCGGGGCTCGACGACGAACCGGAACACGGAGCGGACCGGGCCCGAGCACAGCACCGTGATGAGCCCCACGGCGGCTGCCGTGACGGCCAGTTCACCGAGCGGGGTACGCACCCATGCGTGGTCGTACCAGTCCCAGAAGCGGGACGACTTGATGACGAAGCCGTGCAGCAGATAGCCGTACATCGTCCCGGCCCCCAGAGCGGTGCACCACAGGTGCCGGCCCGGCACCCAGGCCAGGAAGCAGCCGGTCAGGACCAGCGCGAGCAGGAACAGCGCCGGGGTCGTGAACAGCCCCGCCCAGGCCGGCGCGCCCTGGCCCGTGACGCTGCCCCGGTGGTAGAACCACCCGGCGCCGAACCAGGGCGCCGCCGCGTACGCCGCACCGAGCGCCACCGCGACCACCGGCAGTGCGAGCAGCCGTACGCGCCGGGTGCGCAGCCGCTCGAAGTGCTCGGCGCGCAGGGTCAGTCCGAGCACGAAGAACGGCAGGAATCCCAGGATCCGTTGGATGGAGATGTCCCCGCCCAGTTCGGGTGAGACGGCGGCCAGCACGGCGAAACCCAGCGCGACCGGCACCGGGTGGCGCAGCGCCAGCCAGATCGGGGTCGTCAGCCGCCAGACGAACAGCGCGACCAGGAACCACATCACGTACCAGGGATCCAGCAGGCTCAGCGGATAGCCCGGATCGTCCCGCGCCCAGCGGTAGAAGAGCGTGTAGGCGGTCTCGAAGACGAGGTACGGCACGACGACGCTCGTCAGCAGCCGGCGCGCCCGGCCCGGCGCCATGTCGAAACTCCGGGAGAAATAGCCGGAGATGAGCGCGAACGCCGGCATGTGGAAGGCGTACACGGTCAGATACGCCGCCGTCGCGGCCCTGCTGCCGTGGGTCAGCGGCTCCCAGGCGTGACCGCAGGCCACCAGCACGATGGTGAGGTACTTCGCGTTGTCGAAGTACGGGTCTCTGCGGACGGACGCCGGCCTGGCCCGCTTTTCCGGCAGGCGCTCCCGCGGAGCGACGGGCGCGGGGGCCGATAAGTCTTGCGACACCACATCTCCTGGCCTCGGGGCGGGGAACCGATCCGTCCCGCCTGCCCCCTCTCGTACGGCTCAGTCGTCGCGTGTGTTCGCGCGCCGCGCGGACAACCGTTCGAAATTGGCCATCATGGCGCCCGGCAGCAGGTCCGGGTCCGCGTCCGTCAGGACGACGGCGGCCTCGTAGCAGGCCTGGCAGACGGCGGCGGCGAGCACGGCCGTCTCCCGGTCGGCCCCGTGGCGCTCCAGCACGTCGAGCGCCGCTGCCGCGTACGCGCGCTGCTTCAGCAGGCTGCGGGCGAGCAGTGCGGGATCCCCGTTGATCAGGCGCTCGCGCTCGGCCGGCCATGTGGTGTGTTCGGCGATGCTGCCCACCAACGCGATCAGGCCCGCGCGGCCCGCGTCCAGCGCGCGGTCGAGTGAGTCGCCGATGGGGGCGAGGACGGCGGCGGCTTCGTCGACAGCCGAGACGAGTGCCTCGCGGTGCTGGTCCTCGTCCGCGAAGAGCACTTCCTGCTTGTCGGTGAAGTAGCGGAAGAAGGTCGTCCGGCCGACCTCGGCGCGGCGGGCGATGTCGGTGACCGTGACCGCCTCGAAGCCGTGCTCGACGAAGAGCTCCATGGCCGCGTCGATCAGAGCCCCGCGGGTCCGCAGCCGCTTGCGCTCCCGGAGAGGGATTTCATCGTCGCTGCTCAGCGGCTTGCCGTCGTCCATGGGGCCAGGATATCGGGCCGCGGGGTACCCGATCCATATTGGTATCGAGTACCGTTTGGAACTGAGATCCGATTTTTCCTCGGGTGGATCGATTCTCCGTACGCGCGTGCCTCACCTCCTCTCTCACGGTCGGAGCAAGCCATGTCTGCCATCCCCTCTCCCGGAACCGTCCTCCTCACCGGCGCGGGCCGCGGTCTCGGACACGCCACCGCCCTGACGCTCCTGCGCGACCGTCCCGACCTCCATCTCCTCGTCGCCGTCCGTTCGGATCCGGACGGACTCGCGGCACGGCTGGCCGCCGAGACCGGCTCACCGCGGGTGCGCGGCGTCGCCTGCGACCTGGGCTCACTCGAATCCGTACACCAAGCGGCCGACTCCACAAGGGAGTTGCTCGACTCCGGGGAACTCCCGCCGCTGCGTGCCGTGGTGGCGAACGCGGGCACGCAGGCCGTCACCGCCACGGACCGGACGGCCGACGGGTTCGAAGTCACCTTCGGCACCAACGTTCTCGGGCACCATCTGCTGATCCGGCGGCTTCAGGACCGGCTGACGGCGCCGGGACGCATAGTCCTCATCGGCAGTGGCACGCACTTCGGGGACTTCCGGCACACCTGGGGGCTGACTCCTCCGCCGCGCACCGCACCGGTCGCCGAGCTCGCGCTGCCCTGGACGACCCCGGACGCCGATTCCGCCGGGGCGGGCCGGTCCGCGTACGCGGCGAGCAAGCTGGCCACCGTGCACCTCGCCCACGAGCTGGACCGCCGCACCCCCGAGGGCATCGGCGTCTACACCTTCGACCCCGGTCTGATGCCGGGCACCGGCCTGGCCCGTGAGGCGGGACCGCTGGGCCGCCTCGCATGGAACAGCCTGCTGCACCTCACCCGGGTCCATCCCAACTCGACCAACCCGCGCGCGTCCGGCCGCAAACTCGCCCGGGCGGCCGTCGCCGAGCCGGTCGCCCCGTCCGGGAGCTATCTCGACCGCGGCCGTCCCGTCCGGTCCGCGCCCGCGTCGTACGACCCCGCCCGCGAGGCCGAACTCTGGGAGGAACTGGAACGGCTGGTCGCCGCCAAGGGGGCCTATCCCTCCGCGTGATGGAACCGCCGGTGCAGGGCCCGCACCTCGTCGGCCAGCTCCGGGACCGGCCCCTCGACGAGCACTCCGGGCGCCACCTCCTGGATCGGCAGCGGGCGGACCGGGGCAGCGGGGACGCCCAACTCCCCGAGCCAGGAAGACAATTGCTCGGACGATGCCACGTACACGATGCGGCCGAGGCCCACCCAGCCGTGTGCCGCCGCGCACATCGGGCAGTGCTCGCCGGAGGTGTAGGCGGTCGCCGCGGCCCTCTCCTCCGGTGTCAGATGCGCCGCCGACCAGCGGGCCAGCTCGAACTCCGGGTGGCGGGTGCGGTCACCGGAGGCCACCCGGTTGTGGTCCTCGGCCAGGACCGTGCCGTCCGCGCCCACGAGGACCGACCCGAACGGCTCGTCGCCGGACTCCAGGGCCTCGGTCGCGAGCTCCACACACCGGCGCAGATGCTTCAGCTCGGCTTCACTCACCATGCCGTACCCGCCCTCCTGTTGACCTTGGACCGACCGTACTCAACTCCGTGCGGCGCCGCGAGGGAAAGGCGTGCCGACGCCCGGCGGCCACGATCGCGAGCGTCACCGTGACCAGCAGGAATGTCGTCCAGGGGAGGGCGTCGACGTCCGAGCCCTCCAGGATCAGACCGCCGGTGAGGGAACCGGCCGCGATGCCCGCGTTGTAGACCGTGGCCTGCAGTGAGGTGGCCACGTCGGCGTTCGCGGGACCGGACGCGTCGACCAGCGCCGTCTGGATGAGCGTCGGCGCGCCGCCGAACGCCATGCCCCACAGCGCGACCGAGGCCAGGAGTACGGCTCCATGACCGGCGTACGTACCCAGCGCGAGCATCGCGGACGCGAGCAGGGCGAGCGCACCCAGCAGGGTCCGGCGCGGATACCGGTCGATCAGCAGCCCGGTGAGCCAGATCCCGACGACGGTCGCGGCACCGAACACCAGCAGCACCAGCCCCGTGCGGCCGAAGCCCGCGTGCTCCGAGAACGGTGCCACGTACGTGTACATCACCTGATGGCCGACGAGCAGCGTCAGCGTGACCGACAGGACCGTGCCGACGCCGGGCAGCGCGGCGACGCGGGGCAACGGCACGCGCTCGCCCCGCGCCTCACCGGCAAAGCCCGGCACCCGGCGTCGTATCCACACCACGAGCAGCACGGCCAGCAGCGCCGGGACGGCGAAGGCGGCACGCCAGCCGAGTGCGTCGGCCAGCGCCGTGCCCGCGGGAAGTCCCAGGGAGAGCGCGAGCGTGATGCCCGCCAGCACGATCGCGATGGCCCGGCCGCGCCGCTCGGCGGGGACCATCCGGGCGGCGTACCCGACGAGCATCGCCCACAGCGTGCCGCCCATCGCCCCGGCCATGAGCCGTGCCGCGAAGGTCAGCCCGTACGAGGACGACAACGCGGTGACGGCGTTGGCAGCCGCGAAACCGAGCAGGACGCCGACGAGGACGGGCCGGCGCGGCAGCCCGCGCAGTGCGGCGGTGAGCGGGATCGCGGCGAGGAACGACGCGACGGCGTAGCCGGTCACCAGGAAGCCCACCCGTGACTCGGAGACCCCGAGATCCGGTGCCATCCGCGGCAGCAGACCCGCCGGAAGAAGCTCCGTCAGGACGGCGGTGAAGGCGGCCGTGGACAGGGCGAGCAGCCCTGAGAGCGGTAGACCGGGCTTGGTGGGTGCGGGTGCGGACGTGGACGTGGGCTTGGATGTGGGCGTGGGCGTGGGCGTGCCGGGGCCTTCGGCGATCGGTGCGGTTGCCATACGGGCCATGCTGAAACGTTCACATCAGTGTGAGGGCAAGCAAGCCTGCCGCCGGGCGCCCGAGGCGGGTCCTCCGGGCACCGAGGATCGCCGAGGAGGCCAGTCCGCGCGGCTACTTCCTGGGTGAGCGCATGGGGTTGGTCGCCGCAGGGCGCGGGTTCACCGCGGCGTGGGCTGTGCCGGAGGGCCCGGGCAGGGCCGCGGTGCACGCCTCCACGTCCTGACGTTCATGTCTTGACGGGAGTAACAGCCGTCTCTATCGTCACGACCGCTCATTCGTAAAGTGTCCCGAAACTTTCGCACGTGCTTGCCTGTTCGAGGCCCGGCCGCCCTTGTCGGAGGCCGGGCCTCGACGGCCCCCGCCAGGGGTGCCAACCCTTCCTCCGGACGACGAGGAGCCGCACATGAAACACCTGACTGTTCGCCACAGACTCGCCGCGTTATTCACCGGAGCCCTCCTGCTGGGAGCCGCCCTCAGTCCCTCCGCCTCGGCCTCCGCCCAGGCGCCCGCGCCAGCCACGTGGACCGGCACCTGGGCCACCGCCCCCACCACCGTCCCCAAGACGGACACCACGACCTTCAACGACCAGACGATCCGCCAGATCGTCCACACCAGCATCGCCGGAACAGCCCTGCGTATCCGCCTCTCGAACGAGTTCGGCAAACAGCCGCTGAAGATCGGTGAGGTGCACGTCGCCCGCCGGGCGCAAGGCACGGACGAGCCGACCATCGACCCCGCCACGGACCGCGAACTGACCTTCTCGGGCAAGTCATCGGTCACGATCCCCGCCGGAGCGCCTGCCCTCAGCGACCCCGTCACACTCCGCGTACCCGCGCGCTCCGACCTTGTCGTGAGCCTCCACCTGCCCGAGAGCACTCCGCAATCGACGGTCAACTCCTTCGCCGCGCAGCGCAGTTACGTCGCGGCGGGCAACGTGACGGGCGAGACCAAGATCGAGCCCCAGTCCGTCACGGAACGCTGGTACTTCCTGACCGGTGTGAGCGTCCGAGCCACCTCCGCAGGGCCTGCCGCCACGGGCAAGGCATCGGCCGCCGTCGCGCTCGGCGACTCCATCACGGCCGACACCACCCTCGGCACCAACCACCGCTGGACGGACTACCTCGCCCAGCGGCTCCAGGGCCCCGGCGGCCCGCGCCACCCCGTCGGCGTCCTCAACAAGGGCATCAGCGGCAACCGTCTGCTGCACGACCCCAACCCGCCGGCCGGTCACCCCGCCGAGGCGTACGCCGCGTACTTCGGTGAGAGCGGACTCAAACGCTTCGACCGTGATGTGACTGCCCAGCCAGGAGTCCGCCATGTTCTCGTCCTGCTCGGCGTGAACGACCTCGGCCACCCCGGAAACATCGCCCCGCTCTCCGAGAAGGTGACCGGCCAGGACCTGATCGACGGCCACCGGCAGCTCATCGCCCGCGCCCACGAGCGCGGACTGCGGATCTACGGAGCCACCATCACGCCCTTCAAGAACGACACCCTCGGCTTCTACACGCCCGAGAACGCGGCGGCGCGCCAGACCTTCAACCACTGGCTGCGCACGAGCGGCGAGTACGACGGTGTGATCGATTTCGACGCCGCGCTGCGCGACCCGGCCGATCCCGAGCGACTCCTCGCCGCCTACGACAGCGGCGACCACCTGCACACCAACGACGCGGGCCGGGAGGCGATGGCACGGGCGGTGCCGCTGCGCTTCTTCAAGTGATCCCTGGGGTCACTCTGGCCCGGCCCCTCCCTCGGAGCGTCGGGCCAGGGTGACCTCCACCGGCAGCCCAGCGTGGCGTCCGAATCCCGCCAGCATCCGTGATCGGTGCACTCCACCATGAGGAGTGGAACGAAAGCGTATGAACAGGGAGGCCACGATGACCGCCTTTGCGACGATCGACAGCCCGCTGGGCGAACTGCTACTGGTCGGTGAAGAGGCCCTGGACGATGTGACGTTGACGTCACTGTCCATGCCGGGGCAACGGAACGCCCCTGTTGTGAAGGCCAGTTGGCGGCGCGACCCCGACCGCTTCGCGGACGTCACCCGGCAGCTGGCCGCCTACTTCGCCGGTGAACTCACCGAGTTCGACATCGAGTTCACCCCGAGCGGCACGGACTTCCAGCAGCGCGTATGGCATGCGCTGGAGGAGATCCCGTACGGCACGTCGACCACGTACGGTGCGCTCGCCGAGCGGCTCGGTGTGCCCCGCGAGCGGATCCAGGCGCTGGGCGCGGCGATCGGAGCGAACCCCCTGCTGCTGGTGCGCCCCTGTCACCGGGTGATCGGAGCGGACGGCACCATGCGCGGCTACGCCGGCGGTGTGGAGCGCAAGGTCCAGCTCCTCACCCACGAGGGCGTCCTGCAGCCCACCCTCATCTGACTCATCTGACCCCTGAGGCACCTCTCACCATGAACGACACCACATACCCGGCGGGATATCCGGCGGCCCGGGTCGAGGCGCAGGACTGGGCCGCCCTGACCGACGAACTCGACGAGCACGGCAACGCACTCACCGGACAGCTCCTCACCCCTGGGGAGTGCCAGGAGATCGCCGCCCTGTACGACGAGGACGACCGTTTCCGCGCGACCGTCGACATGGCCCGCCACCGTTTCGGCTCCGGCCAGTACCGCTATTTCACGCATGAACTGCCGGATCACGTGCGGGAGTTGCGCGAGGCGTTGTACCCGCGGCTCCTGCCCGTCGCCCGCGACTGGGCCGAGAGGCTGGGGCAACCCGCGCCCTGGCCCGACACGTTGGGGGAGTGGGTGGAGCAGTGCCACGCGGCCGGACAGTCCAAGTCCGCCCAGATCCTGCTGCGTTACGGGCCGGGCGACTGGAACGCCCTGCACCGGGACGTGTTCGGCGAGCTGCTCTTCCCGCTCCAGGTCGTGATCGGTCTCGACACCCCCGGAGCCGACTTCACGGGCGGCGAGTTCATCATGACCGAGCAGCGCCCGCGCGCTCAGTCGAGGGGATCGTCCACGACCCTGCCCCAGGGCCACGGCCTGATCTTCACCACTCGCGACCGGCCCGTGGCCTCCAGGCGGGGCTGGTCCATCGGTCCCATGCGGCACGGGGTGAGCACGGTCCGCTCCGGGCGGCGACGCACGCTGGGGCTGGTCTTCCACGACGCCAAATGATCACCCGGTCGGCGCCCGGAACACCCACTCGCCCGAAACCCCGTTGCCTGCCCGTCCCATGGGTGCTGGAGTGGCGTAATGGATCACGCATCGGTACTGGCACTGTTCGACCGGGACATGCGCGAAGGCGCGCGCCCCTTCGGCCTCGACTCCGTGGTGGAGCGCGTCGGAGGGGTGGTGCGGCACGTCGGACCCGAGAAGGGCTGGAACGGGGTGCTCTGGTCCGACCTCTCGGAGACCGACGCGGACGCGGCGATCGCCGAACAGGTACGCCATTTCACCAGCCTGGGCCTGGAGTTCGAGTGGAAGCTGTACGCGCACGACCGGCCCGTCGACCTGGGCCGACGGCTGCGCGCGGCCGGCTTCACGGCCGAACCCGAGGAGACGCTGATGATCGTCGAGGTCGGCGAGCTGGACCTCGACGTCCTGCCGCCGCAGGGCATCGAGCTGAGGCCCGTCAACGACGCCGCGGGCGTCGACCTCGTGGCCGACGTCCATGAGCAGGCCTTCGGCTCGGACAGCTCCCAGCTCCGCCACCTGCTGCTCACGCAGCTGGCTGAAGAGCCGGACACCGTGGTGGCCGTCGTGGCCCTCGCCGATGAGGTGCCGGTGAGCTCGGCCCGTATGGAACTCATCCCCGGCACACGGTTCGCGGGACTGTGGGGCGGCGGGACCGTGGAGGCCTGGCGCGGTCGTGGCATCTACCGCGCCCTGGTCGCCCACCGCGCCCGAATCGCCGCCGACCGCGGCTACCGCTACCTCCAGGTCGACGCCTCCGACGAGAGCCGCCCCATCCTCGAACGACTCGGCTTCGCCCCACTGACGACGACCACGCCGTACGTGCACCCGGTCGCAAGGCGGTGACGCCGCCGGCTCACAGATCGAGCTGGTACTCGACCGCCTGGTGCGTGGGCAGATAGCCGAGCGTGTCATTGATGCCGCGCATGTGTGCGTTGCTGTCGGCCGTGTCCGTGAGCAGGCCGCCGAGTTCCGGGTGGTGTTCGCGGGCCTGCCGGATGGACTGCGCCTTCATCCAGAGGCCGAGACCGTGGCCTCGGTGTTCGGGCAGCACACCGGTCCCGTAATGCTGTGCGTCCCCCCGGCCGTCACCGGGAACGACGAGCTCGGAGAAGCCGGCGACCGAACCGTTCGCCGTGTCCACCACGGCGACGGTGTGCAGCAGTTCGCCCCGCTTGGCGATCGCCTCGGCGGCCGAGAGCACCCGGTCCACGTCCCAGACGACCGTGCCGTAGTCGGTGCCGTCCATCGGCATGTCGTCCATGGCCCGGCGCGAGTGGGCGAAGCTGAGGGCCAGTTCGGGCGGTACCGTGCCGTCCCACTGGACCAACCGGTAGCCCTCATGGGGCTGTTGGACGATCCCGTCGATTCGGTGGAGATCGGCGTCGGCCAGCGGGAGCCGGGCGTACGTCAGCGCCAGCACCCTGCGGAAGCCGCGCGCCGCCAGGAAGAGATCACCGGGGGAACCGGCCTCGGCCTGGGCGAGAACGGAGCGGCGCCCGTCGTCCCGCGCCGCCGCGACGGCCGCGTCGAGGAGGCCGTCGCCGACACCGCGCCGGCGCTCCGCCCGGTGCACGGCGATCTCCAACTCGGCGAGATGCTCCTGCCCTTCCTTGGTGAAGAGCCGCAGAAAGGCGGACCCGACCGGCGCCCCCTCGTCGTCGGAGGCGAGCCACGCCAGACGGCGGCTCGACGCGCTGGGCTGGGGGTCGGTGAGCGCGGTGATGCGGTGCGGCAAGGTGTCTCCGTCACGGTTGAGGTGCGGTGCGGGCTGCGGGGGGAAACCCGCAGACGCTAGCCGTGACGGAGAACGACCTGCAACAGCTTTTCCTATTGTTCTTACTGCTCCTGCTGCTCCTGCTGTTCATACCGTGACGCGCCATGCGGTAGGCGGCGGACGCCCCGTGGGGCCCCGGCATGCGGTGCGCCGCGATCTGTCGTGGTCAGCGGCGCCCTGCCTTCGACCGGTCCAGGGCCGTGACACCGAGCGCCGCGAGACCGATCTGGATCAGCCACTCGATCCAGTCCACTCCGTTGGTGTCGGACACGTCGAACGCGTTGGCCAGCGCCGAACCTATGAGCGCGGCGACGATGCCGACCGCGATCGTCCACAGAATGCCGATGCGCTGACGGCCCGGAACAACGAGCCGGCCCAGCACACCGATGATGATGCCGATCACGATGGCACTGATAATGCCCGAGATCTCCATCTCAGCCCCTCTTCGCCCCTCTTCGTCATGCTCCTTACGAATACAAGTGCCCCGTCGTCGTGAGTGCAGTCCGGGCGGTTTCCCTCAGCCGACGCCGTTTCCGGTCCAGCCGGTGACTCCGAGCACCTCACGCGCGATGTCGATCACCTCGCGGTCGTCCGTGACCACCCGTACGGTGTCCGCGGGCGCCCGTTCCTCCAGCAGGCGGGCCTTGTTCGCGCTGCCCCGCAGCTCCTGTTCCAGCTCGGAGCCCAGCTCGCGCCCCTTCAGCCGCTTGGCGGCCGTGGCGTCGGAAGCGGTGAGGAGCACCCGTACGAGCCGTACGTCCTCGCCCATCGCCCGCTCGAACATGCCCGCGGCCTCGGTCAGCACGCTCACGGTGTTCGTATAGATCAGGCGCCGGTGGCCGAGCTCGGCGAAGTTCGCCCACACCGCCGCCAGATTGCGTTCGGTGATCCCTGCCCGGTGCGGATCGTCGTCCGGCGCCGGATGCACCTGCCCCATGAAGTCGCCCTCCAGCACGGCGTGGGCGACCTGCGCCCGCCGCAGCCGGGCCGAGACCTCCCAGCCCACTGTCGACTTCCCGACACCCGCGCGCCCACCGATGAGCAGAACCTCCGCATGATCCATGGGAGCAGCCTGCCAGCCGGGGCCGGGCTCCCGCGATCGAGAACCGCCCGAAGGGTTACGCGGCTCCGCCGGTGAGGCTCCACGTCCGCAGGGTGATCGGCCGCCCCCGTGATGCCCGCAGGACGGGCTCGTCGTCGGTGAGCGTGAAGCCGGTGGACCGGGCGACGGCGATGCTGGCCGCGTTGCCCTCCTCGATGCACAGCACCACGCGCCGCGCTCCCGTGTGCCGCACGGCGTACTCGGAGAGGAGACGGACGGCCCGGGATGCCAGACCCCGGCCCCGGTGGGCGGCTCCCACGCCGTAGGCGATCTCGAGGTCCCGCTCGTCGGCCTTGCTGCGGAACAGCAGCACCTCGCCCCGGGGCAGGACCCCGTCCGTGGTGATCGCGAGCTGCACCTTGCGTCCCTGCGCCCGCGCCTCCTGGGCCTCGGTGAGATAGACCTGCGCCGCCATCGCGTCGAACGGCGAGGCCACCGGCGTCCAGCGGGCGATCTCCGGGTCGTCGTACAGCTCGACCAGGGCGGGGATGTCCTCCTCGGACCATTCGCGCAGGTGAATACCCTCTCCTTCGAGCCGCAGGTACGGAGGCTGGGCGAGTGTCAGCGGGCTGTCCATGAGGCGATCCTGCCCGCGCGCGGACCGGCGGCCAAGGGTGCGTGAGCGTCGCTCACCGCACGACGGAGCGCCCCAGATCGGCGAGCCCCTGGTCGGGAGCGGTCGCGCGGCGCACGGCCTCGCGGATCACCGACACGGGATCGTCCAGGTGGTAGATCCTCTCCGACGGCTCGATGCCGTCCAGGAACTCCTGGTAGCGGACCGCGTACGCGAGATGCGCGAGCGGCTCGGCTACGGCCAGGGCGCGGGCCGGATCGCTGCCCGGCACCTGCTCGAGCCACGCGTCCGCCCAGACGCGGGCGGCACCGGCTCGTACGTCCTCGGCAAGGAAGTCGTGGACGCGCAGCGCGTCAAGGACCGGGTTGCCCCAGTGCGCGTCGGCGAAGTCGACGACCACCGGCGGCCCGCCGTCGCTGCGCCAGTTGCCGGGGTGGAAGTCGCCGTGCACCACCGTGTCCGGCAGACCGCACTCGTCGAGCAGCCGCCAACGGTCCGTCAACTCCCGTGCCACGGCCAGCTCATGGGCGGTGAGCCCGCCGGAGACAGGGCCGTCGAGCAACTCCCGGACCCGCTCGGCGAAGACGGACGTACGACGGTCGGGCAGGCTCGCGGGCCGTTCCTCCGGCCGCAGGGCGAGGGCCGCCTGCGCCGCGACGAAGCGCCGCACTCCGGAGGCGGCGGTGTCCGCCGACGCTTTCCAGCAGTCCTCGCCGGGAATGTGCTCCATCAGAATGCGCCCGCCGGACGAGCCGAGGACGGTCGGGACCAGCCCCGGATCGACGCGGGCGAACGCGGCGATGACCTCCGCCTCGTCCGAAGCGAAGTGCGGAGTGGCCTTGAGCCAGACCGGGCCCCGGTCGGTGGGCAGCCGGAAGAGCCCGGCCAGGTTCCAGGTGCGGCGCTGCTCCACCGGCCCGGTCACCGGCCGGCCCGCCGTGGCCAGCGTGTGCGTCGACCAGTCGAGCAGTTCCCTGAGCCCGTCGATCCGTGCCCAGGGAGCCCGCAGCGGGTCGAGTCCGTACAACATCCCCGGATCCGCCGGGAGTTGGAGCAGCATGCCCGGACGGTCCAATGCCTCGACGTGGTACGTCACATGGCCGTCGCGCCCGCCCTCACCGCCGTCCACGGACAGCAGGCGGACCACCAACACCCGCACCCCGAGCGCCTGTTGCAGACGCCGGACGACCGGCTCGACCTCGGACCACCACGGCACGTCGACGGAGAAGGGGCCGACGGCGCCGAGAAAGTCCTCACCCGACGTCACCCACGCACTGAAAGTTCGGCTCACCGCGACAGTCTGAGCGAGCCGCCCGCCCGCGGCCAGCGAATATCGCCGGGGTACCCCGGATGGCAGACGGCGTCGAACGAGATGGCAGACGGCACCGAACGGCATGGCGGACAGCACCGGACGGGACGGCAGACGGCATCCGACGGGACGGCAGACGGCATCGGACGATTGACATGCAGGTAATTGCCTGCATAACGTTGAGTGTGCGATCGGACGAGGGACCAGAGCCGGGGAGCCGACCAGTGCCGGGCAAGGATGCGCAGACGGACCAGGTCTTCAAGGCCCTGGCCGACGGGACGCGCAGACGGCTGCTCGACAGGCTCCACGAACACAGCGGACAGACGCTGGGGGAGCTGTGCGAGCACATCGACATGACCCGCCAGTCGGTCACCCAGCACCTGGCTGTCCTGGAGGCGGCCAACCTGGTCAGCACGGTGCGGCGGGGGCGGGAAAAGCTGCACTACCTCAACCCCGTACCGCTCCACGAGATCCAGGAGCGCTGGATCGACAAGTTCGAGCGCCCGCGTCTGCGCGCGCTCAGTGCGGTCAAACGACGAGCCGAGGAAGACATGAGCGACAAGCCGACATTCGTGTACGTCACCTACATCGCCAGCACACCCGAGAAGGTCTGGGACGCGCTCACCGACGCCGACCTGACGGCCTCGTACTGGGGCCACAGCAACGTCTCCGAGGACTGGCGCCCCGGATCCCGGTGGGAGCACCGGCGCATCGACGGATCGGGGATCGCCGACGTGGTCGGCACCGTCGTGGAGAGCGAGCGGCCCACCCGACTGGTGGCCACCTGGGCCTCGCCCGAGGACGAGGGCAAGGAGGACAAGTACTCCAGGGTCACCTACGACATCCGGCCGCACGGCGGGATCGTCCGGCTCACCGTCACGCACGAGGACCTCGCCGACGAGACCGCGGTCAAGGAGGTGTCGGCCGGCTGGCCCGCAGTCCTGGCCAACCTGAAGTCCCTCCTGGAGACGGGCAGTCCACTGCCGCAGGAGCCGTGGCTGGTGCCGTAGCACCGAAGTGCGGAAGCGCCGTGGCGCCGTAGAGCCTTGGTGCGGAAGGGCCGCGGTGCCGAAGTGCCGGCCCGGCGTGCGTCGGCCGGTCCGCGGTGTGGACGCGCGGACCGGCCGGCGGTCCTCATCGGCGCAGACGTCCTGCTACGTCTGTGATGTGTTCTTCGCGGACGTGGCCGCGCACATGAACCCCAGCACCACGGCGAGAACGCCGATGATGATGTTGTTGAGCACGACACCCGCGTCGGGGCTCTCGCCGACGATCCACGGCGAGATGATCATCCACGTACCCATCGCGCACATGGCCCAGCTGAGGCCGTACATCCGGGTCGGGGTGGTGGTGAATCCGAGGGCCAGGACGCCTATCGCGATGCCCATGATGAGGTTGTGCGTCACGAGTGCGGGCTGGCTTGTCGTGTAGTGGAGTATCCACGGGGAGGTGGCGCAGTACAGACCGAGCAGGAACACCGGTCCGTCCACGAGCGCCACATCGCGACCACCGAGCATGCGGGCGTAGCGATCCCGCATTTCGGGCACATCGGGGTGACTGGCTATGTCACCCCTGGTGTTCGAGACGTTGGCCATGACTCGACTCCTTTGTCTCTGCAGGCCTGACCGCGACTGTGCGGTATGCGGTAGACGCCGCGTATGTACATTCTGCTCTTATTTCTTCTTTATGTGTAGAGGTGAGCGGGTTGGAGGAGGCGGGAGTTGCGTAGTCCGCACGCAGACAGTGACGCAGCCGGTACAGCCCGCGTCGGGCGTGGCTCTTGACCGTCCCCAGCGGCCAGCCGGTGCGCTGGGCGATCTGGGTCTGGGTGAGGTCCTCGTAGAACGTCAGACGCAGGACGCGCTGTTGGGCCGAGGGCAGCCTCGCCATCTCCCGCCGGATCAGGATCCGGTCGAGGACCGCTTCGGGCTGTTCGTCCGCGGGATTGCCGAGTGCCAGGACGGATCCGGCCCGGGCGACGAGCTCCGCGTGGCGCGTCCTGGCCGCCAGCGCGTCGGCGATCCTGCGTCTGGTGATGCCCACGATCCAGGCGGCGACCGCGCCTCGTTCGGGCCGGTAACCGTGACGGCCGCGCCACACCCCCAGGAAGACCTGCTGGGCGACGTCCTCGGCCTCTCCCGCGTCACCCAGCGCACGCCGGGCGAGGGTGTGGACCAGCGCGGACCACCTGCGCTGGACGGCGGCCAGACAGGCCTCGTCGCCGTCGGCCAGGCCGCGGGCCAACTCCTCGTCGGTGAGCGGTTCCTCGTCGCCGAACGACTCCTTCGGACGAACCCAAGAGGGGGTGTCGCCCTCCGCCGTGACCACCGGCGGTCCGGGCATCGAATCTCCGGTCATGACCATGGCTCCTCACGTCGCGCCCCGGTGCGGCCATCGTCGGAGCAGGGTCATGGCGTGATCAATCCGCATCGATTCTGCGTCGTATGTCCGCGTCGTATAGTCGGCCCATGTACGAGCCGACGGGCGGGCGGAACCGCCCGGACGACACCACTCCGAAAGCGGTCGAGGCGCCCGACACGGCCATGACGACCGGGACAGTGGCCCGCCGGCTCGGGGTGTCGCCGACCACACTGCGCTCGTGGGACCGCCGCTACGGCCTGGGCCCCGCCGTTCGTGCCGACGGCCGCCACCGCCGTTGGACCACCCGGGACGTCGCGATGCTGGAGGCGATGTGCCGGCTGACCTCTGCCGGGGTCCCGCCCGCCGAGGCGGCACGCGCCGCCAGGCAGGGGGCTCTCGAGGAGAGCGCGGTCAACACCGGGGCTGCGAAAGCCCTGAAAGAGTGGGGCGCCGGAGAGAAGGCCGTCAAGGAGTCGATCGGCATCCGCAAGGAGTGCCGTGGCCTGGCCCGGGCCGCTGTCCGGCTCGACGCCCCGGCCGTGGACGGCCGGTTGACCTCGGCCGTCGAGCGGTACGGCCTCACGGTCGCCTGGCAGGACGTGATGGTCCCGACGCTGCACGCCGTCGGCCGCAGATGGGAGTCGTCCGGCGACCGGTATGTCGAGGTCGAGCACCTGCTGTCCTGGCACATCTCCACCGCGCTCCGGCGTGTCACCCCCTCCCTGTCCCCGTCTCCGTCCCCGCGGCCGGGCCCGCAGGAGACCGCCGAGGGGCCGGTCGTCCTGGCCTGTGTACCCGGCGAGCAGCACACCCTGCCGCTGGAGGCGCTGAACGCCGGACTCGCCGAACACGGCCTGCCCACCCGGATGTTCGGCGCGGCCGTGCCCGCTGAGGCGCTCACCGCGGCGGTACGACGCCTGGGGCCCTCGGCCGTCGTCCTGTGGGCCCAGGCACGCTCCACGGCGAGCATCCCTTTGGCCCGCCACTTGGCCGCCACGCACTGGGGCGTGAAGGGAGCCCGTAGACATCCGACGCTCGTACTGGGCGGCCCGGGATGGGCAGGGCGATCGGCGCAGGGCATGCTGCGACCATCGAGCCTGCATGACGCGCTGGCCGTCCTCGGGGCCCGTTACGAGAACAGCGTGCCGGGACCCGCGGACTGACGTGCCGTCGGGTCGGCGGATCGATGGATCGGCGGACTGGCGGATCGGCGGAGCGGCGGCGGGGCATCAGGCCCGCCCTCGGGCATGTCTGAAACGGGCCAGCCCGTCGGCGAGTTCGACGATCGGACCCGGATAGTCGTAGGCGGCGCGTTCGACCCCCTTGAGCTTCCACGGCTCGTGCACGGCTGCCCCGTCGAGCCCCTCGAGTTCGGGCACCCAGCGCCTGACGTACGTGCCGTCCGGGTCGTACCGCTTGCCCTGGAGGACCGGATTGAGGACCCGGTTGGGCCGTGAGTCGGTGCCGGTTCCCGCCACCCACTGCCAGTTGAGCTGGTTGTTCGCGATGTCGCCGTCCACCAGCAGTTCGAGGAAGTGACGGGCGCCGACCCGCCAGTCGACGTACAGCGTCTTCGTGAGGAAGCTCGCGGTCAGCAGGCGTCCCCGGTTGTGCATCCAGCCCTCGTGCCGCAGTTGGCGCATGGCCGCGTCGACGACGGGATAGCCGGTCCGCCCTTCCTTCCAGGCGTCGATCTCCCGGGCGGCCGACGTCTCCGACCGCCACAGGTCGCGCCGGGTGCGGTAGTCCGCCGTGGCCGCGTCCGGTCGTGCGGCCAGCACCTGATGATGGAAGTCCCGCCACGCGAGCTGCCGTACGAACGCCTCGGCGCCCGGTCCGCCCGCCTTGCGCGCCCGGTGGACGAGCTCGACGGGGGACAGCGTGCCGAAGTGCAGGTGCGGGGAGAGGCGCGAAGTGGCGTCCCCGGGAAGGTCGTCGTGGCGGTCCTCGTACGAGCCGATCCCGCTCCGCAGCCAGGCGGTCAGCCGTTTCCTGCCCTCCGTCTCACCGCCTGCGGCCAGCCCCTCGGACAGGCCGGACAGATCCTCACGCCGGGGGAGTGCCTCCGAACCGATGCCCTCCTGTACGGGCACGGCTCGGGGTGCGCCGAACACGTTGCGTGGCTGCTGCCGGGCCCAGTGCCGGAAGTACGGCGTGAAGACGGCGAAGTGGTCCGAGGCGGCCGGGGTCACGGCCCCCGGTGCCACCGTGGTGATCACCGTGTCGTGGACGTGCAGCCGGCGCCCCTCCGACTCCAGGGCGGTGCGCAGCCGTTCCTCGCGCCGGTGGGCGTAGGCGCTCGCACCAGCCGCCATGTGCACATCGTCGGCGTCCGCCTCCGTGACCACCCTGCACACCTGGTCGACGACATCGCCGGACCTGAACACGAGGTGGCCGCCGCGCTCACGCAGTCCCGCGTCGAGGTCCCGCAGACAGTCGGCGAGGAACGCCAGTCGGTTCGGAGCGGTGAATCCGGCCTCGTCGACGGCCCGGTCACGGACGAACAGGGGCACCACCGCGCTGGAGCCGTCGAGCGCCGCGCGGAGCGGCGGATGGTCGTGCAGCCGCAGGTCGGAGGTGAACAGGACGACCGAGACGTTCATGGCTTGACTCCGGAATTCCGGGACGGGACGGTGCTGGGCGGGAGAGGAAGGGGCGTCGGGCCGGGCGAGGGGGCGGGACGGGAACAGGCATCGGGCGTCGGGCACCGAGCATCAGTCACCGGGTGAGCCGAGCCGAGCCGCCGCAACGGCATCCGCCTTGGCCGCAGTCCGCGCGATGTTGCGGGCCATACCGCCGAACACGACCGCGTGGAACGGCGACACGCTCCACCAGTAGGCGTGGCCGAGCAGCCCGTGGGGATGGAAGAGCGCACGCTGGCGGTAGCGGACGCCGCCGTCCTCGTCCGTGTCGACGCACATCTCCAGCCACGCGAGGCCCGGCAGTCGCATCTCGGCGCGCAGCCGCAGCAGGTGCCCGCGTTCGATCTCCTCGACGCGCCAGAAGTCGAGCGAGTCGCCGACCCGCAGGTGTGCCGCGTCCCGGCGCCCTCGGCGCAGGCCCACCCCGCCGACCAGCCGGTCCAGCCAGCCGCGCACAGCCCAGGCGAGAGGGAAGGAGTACCAGCCGTTGTCACCGCCGATGCCCTCGATCACCCGCCACAGAGCTTCGGGCGCGGCGTCGACCTTCAGCTCGCGCCGGTCCGTGTAGAGGCTGCCGCCCGCCCAGTCCGGGTCGGTGGGCAGCGGGTCACTCGGGGCACCCGGCACCGAGGCGGACGACCAGCGTGTGGCGACTCGCGCCTCCCGGACGCGTCGCAGGGCCAGCCGCACCGACTCCTCGAAGCCGATCGGCCCATCCGGCGGGTCGGGCACAAAGCTCGCGATGTCGTGCTCGTGGCAGACGACCTCGTGGCGCAGGGACTCGGTGAGCGGGCGCGCGATGGAGTTCGGCACGGGCGTGACCAGTCCGACCCAGTGACTGGAGAGCCGGGGCGTCAGCACCGGCACCGGCACGATCAGCCGGCGCGGCAGACCCGCGACCACCGCATACCTGACCATCATCTCCCGGTACGTCAGGATCTCCGGGCCGCCGATGTCGAAGGCCCGGCTGACGTCGTCCGGCATCCGCGCGGCGCCCACCAGCGTGCGCAGCACGTCCCGTACCGCGATGGGCTGGATCCGCGTACGGACCCAGCTCGGAGTGACCATCACCGGCAGCCGCTCGGTGAGATAGCGCAGCATCTCGAAGGAGGCCGAACCCGAACCGATGATGACCGCCGCGCGCAGCACGGTCGTCGGCACACCGGAGTCCAGCAGGACGCGGCCGACCTCGGCCCGGGACCGCAGATGCGGCGACAGTTCCTCCTCCGGCACCCCGGCGGGGGTGAGTCCGCCCAGGTAGACGATCCGGCGTACGCCCGCCGCGAGGGCCCGCTCCCCGAAGGTGCGCGCCGCCCTGCGGTCGGTCTCCTCGAAGCCCTTGCCCGTGCCGAGCGCGTGCACCAGGTAGTACGCGACGTCGATGTCCTTCATCGCCCCGGCGACGGACTCGGGGTCCGTGACGTCGCCGCGCACCACCTCGACGTCAGCCGCCCACTCGTGGTCGCGGAGGGCGCCGGGGGAGCGGGCCATGCAGCGCACCCGGTGGCCCGCGGCGAGGAGCTCCGGGACGAGCCGGCCGCCGATGTACCCCGTCGCGCCCGTCACCAGGCACCGCAGTCCGCCTTCGGAGACGTCACCGCTCATGAGCTCTCAGCCTTCCGTTTCGGTGTCCCCCTGCTGATCACTTCCCTCGTGAAGGCCTCGACGGATGCGCCGGCCGGGGCACTGCGGCCATCCGGGTCACGGAGGTCGGCACATGTTTTCGCAGATCGGGGGCAGACGGCGTCCAGAAGAGAGTCGTTGGTCGATGCTGGAGGTGGCTGCCGTCATGAGCGCCAAGGTGCTGGAGCGGTTTCCCGCGGGAGCCCCGCGCGGTTCGTGGCCCGCGGAGGAGTACGCGGCACGGCGTCGTGCCGAGGGTGAGCCCGCAGCGGTCGTGATGGACCTGGAGTCGGACGCCTTCCTCGTGGTGGTCCCGGCGCTCGACGAGGACTGATCCGACAGGGGTGGGCGCCGTCTCGGGGCGAGCCCGGCCGGCGCCGCGTCACGGCCGGCCGGTCACCGTTCCCCCGAGTGCCGCAGCCCGGTGCACGAAGGCCTCGTGCAGATCGTGGGCGGCCCGCGGCACCGAGTCGGCCTTGCGCCGCTGCAGCATCAACAGCACCCGCGTCGAGTCGTCGGCCAGCGGACGGCAGACGATCGAGCCCTGCCGCTCCAGCGGATCGTCGATCACGCTGAAGTCGGGCAGCACCGTGGCCCCCAGCCCTTCCGCCACCATCAGCTTGCCCATCTCCGCGCCGTCGGTGGAGTAGGAGAAGGACGGCTCACGGTCGCCCAACAGCCGGTGGACGTAGCGGTGCATCACATAGCCGGAGCGCATCGCGATGAGCGGTTCGGCGAGCAGGTCGGACACGGACACCACCGGGAGCGACGCCAGCGGACTGTCCGGCCGCACGCACACCACCGGCCGCCCGCGCAGCAGCTCCGTGGAGTCGAAGTCGGCGGCCACGTCGTCACCCTCCAGGTGATTCACCAGACCGAGGTCGAAGCCGCCCTCCAACAGCGTCCGGTGGATCTCCGACTGCTGGGCGCCGACGACCTCCACCTGCGTCGCCGGATGCGTGGCGCGGAACTCCCGTACGGCCGGAATGAGCAGCGGGACCGTCGCAGCGTTCACCGTGCCGACGCGCACCATGCGACTGATGCGGTGCTGCTCGCCCGCGGCGCCCCGCAGCCGGTCCACCGCGTCGAGGACGTTGATGATGTGCGGCAGCAGCTCCCGCCCCTCCGCGCTCATCTTCGCGCCGGACCGCTTGCGCTCCAGGAGATCGACCCCGAGTTCCCGCTCCAGATTCCGCACCGTCTCGCTCAACGCGGGCTGGGAGAGGCGGAGTTCCTCGGCCGCGCGGCGCAGCGAACCGAGCCGGGTGACCGCCGTGATGTATTCCAGCTGCTCTATTCGCACCCCAGCAGAATGTGGTGCGCGCACCACCCTGTTCAAGGGCTGCCCTGTCACACCTTCGTGAAATTCGCCGGTCCGCGATGCGAGACCGATCGGGTATTCCTTGACGGTCCGGACCGACGGCTGTCACGATCGAGAACATGATGATGCGACTGGACCTCACGCGGCGACGCCATGTCGACCTTGCGCGTGTCTCCAGCGCCGCCTGTTGCTCCGCGGCCTGATCCACCGGATCCGCTGCGCCTCTCACCCCCCTCTTCTTCCGACGCCCACGGCTGCCGTAAAGCCGTGAGTCGCTTTCCGCCGCCCGAATTCGGCAATCCACCGCCTCTCGCCGAATTCGGCGTGCCTGAATTCCCCGCAACAGGAGTTCCACATGCCTGCCGAAAACCCGTCCGCAGACCCCGTCCGCTTCGCCTACTGGGTGCCCAATGTCAGCGGCGGCCTGGTCACCAGCAAGATCGAGCAGCGCACCGACTGGGGCTACGAGTACAACCGCAAGCTCGCCGTTCTCGCCGAGAACAACGGCTTCGACTACGCCCTCAGCCAGGTCCGCTACATGGCCAGCTACGGCGCCGAGTTCCAGCACGAGTCGACCAGCTTCAGCCTCGCCCTGCTGCTCGCCACCCAGCGCCTGAAGGTCATCGCCGCCGTCCACCCTGGCCTCTGGCACCCGGGCGTCCTCGCCAAACTCGGCGCCACCGCCGACCACTTGTCGAACGGCCGCTTCGCGGTCAACGTCGTATCCGGCTGGTTCAAGGGCGAGTTCACCGCCCTCGGCGAGCCGTGGCTGGAGCACGACGAGCGCTACCGCCGCTCCGAGGAGTTCATCCAGGCCCTGCGCCAGATCTGGACCGAGGACCACACCGAACTCGCCGGTGACTTCTACCGGTTGCGCGACTTCTCCCTCAAGCCCAAGCCCCTCAACACCGTCGAGCGCCCGCACCCCGAGATCTTCCAGGGCGGCAACTCCACCGCCGCCCGCGCCATGGCCGGCCGGGTCTCCGACTGGTACTTCTCCAACGGCAAGGACTTCGACGGGGTCGTCGAACAGCTCGCGGACGTAAGGGCATCGGCGGCCCAAGTCGGCCGCACCGCACCGAAGTTCGGCCTCAACGGATTCCTGATCGCCCGCGACACCGAGGCCGAGGCCCGCGAGACCCTCCGCGAGATCGTCGCCCACGCCGACCGCGAGGCCGTCGAGGGATTCGGCGCCGCCGTGAAACAGGCCGGACAGTCCGCCGCGGACGGCAAGGGCATGTGGCAGGACTCCTCCTTCGAGGACCTCGTCCAGTACAACGACGGCTTCCGTACGGGTCTGATCGGCACCCCGGAGCAGATCGCCGAGCGGATCGTCGCCTACAAGCGCCTCGGCGTCGACCTCCTGCTTCTCGGCTTCCTCCACTACCACGAGGAGGTCGAGTACTTCGGCCGCCGCGTGCTGCCCCTCGTACGCGAACTGGAAGCCCAACTCCCGGACACCGAGCCCGAGTCCACGCCCGTCCACGCCTGACCGCCCGCCCCGGTCGCCTCCCGCACGGAGGCATCCCCCGTCCCGAAAGAGGACCCATGGCCACCGTCCTGTCCGTCTCCGGCAGTCCCTCAGCCTCCTCCCGCACCAACCGACTCCTGCGCCACCTGGACAACCGGCTGACCGCGCAGGGCCACGAGGTGATCCCGCTCGACGTCCGTACGATCCCCGCCGAGGCCCTGCTCGGCGCCGACTTCAGGCATCCGGCGATCGTCGAGGCCACCGCGCTCTTCGACCGCGTCGACGGAATCGTCATCGGCACCCCCGTCTACAAGGCCGCCTACTCCGGCGTCCTCAAGGCGCTGCTCGACCTGCTCCCGCAGTACGCCCTCACCGGCAAGACCGTGCTGCCCCTGGCCACCGGTGGCACCACCGCACATGTGCTGGCCATCGACTACGCCCTGCGTCCGGTGCTCAGCTCCATGGGCGCCCGGCACATCGTCCAGGGCTGGTTCACCCTCGACAAGGACATCGCGGTGGGCGAGGACGGCGGACTCACCGTGGCACCCGCTGCCGCCGAGGCACTGACCCAGGTGCTCGACCAGTTCTCCGAGGCCCTGGGCCGTACGCCGATCCTGGCCGCGGCGAGCTGACCATGTCGGCCAAGACCATCGCCGGTGATGCCGAGGCCCTGACCGTCGCCGCCGCACTGGCCGACGAGTTCCGGGCCGAGGCCTCCCGGCGGGACGCCGAACGCAGGCTCCCCCGCGAGGAGTTGGACCGGCTCTCCGACTCCGGCCTGCTCGCCGTCACCGTGCCCGCCGAGCACGGTGGCGCCGACGTACGGCAGGAGACTCTCGCCGAGATCTTCCGGCTCCTCGCCTCGGCCGACGCCAGCCTCGCCCAGATCCCGCAGAGCCATTTCGTGTACGTCAATGTGATCCGCCGTCAGGGAACACCGGAGCAGCGGAAGTTCTTCTTCGGGGAGGTGCTGGCCGGGCGTCGCTTCGGCAACGCCCAGTCGGAGGCCGGCACGAAGCACGTCCAGGACATCCGCACCCGATTGGAGCGCGCCGCGGATGGTTCGTACATCCTCACCGGGGTCAAGCACTACTCCACGGGCGCCCTCTTCGCCGACTGGATTCCGGTGCTCGCCCGCACCGAGGACGACAACCTGCACGTCGCGTACGTACCCCGGGGCGCCGAAGGCCTCACGGTCGTCGACGACTGGGACGGCATGGGCCAGCGCACCACCGCCAGCGGCACCGTCAGGCTCGACGCCGTGCCCGTGCCCGCCGACCGGGTCCTTCCGCACCACCTCACCTTCCAGGGCCCCCAACTCCATGGTGCGGTGGCCCAGTTGCTGCACGCCGCCATCGACGCCGGGATCGCGGCGGGCGCACTCGCCGAGGCCGCGGAGTTCGTCCGCACGAAGAGCCGCCCGTGGTTCGAGAGCGGTGTCGAGACCGCCGCCGAGGATCCGCTGCTCATCCAGCGCTTCGGGGAGCTGGCCATTGAGGTGCGGGCCACCGAGGCGCTGCTCGGCGCGGCGGCCCGAGCGGTCGACACGGCCAGAGCCGACCTGACCGAAGCCTCGGCGGCCGAGGCGTCCATCGCCGTGGCCGCGGCGAAGGCGCACGCCGCGAGCACCGCCGTCGAGGTGTCGGGCGCGCTCTTCGAGGTGTCCGGCACCCGGTCCGCCCTCAACTCCCTCAATCTGCACCGGCATTGGCGCGACGCCCGCACCCACACACTGCACGACCCGGCCCGCTGGAAGATCCAGCACATCGGCCGGTACGTACTGAACGGCACGCTGCCTCCACGGCACGGACTGCTCTGAGACCGAACCCCACCAGCACCCGCCCCGATCGGAGAACGGACCCGTGTCCCTCACCTTCCACTGGTTCCTGCCCACCAACGGCGACAGCCGTCATGTCGTCGGCGGCGGCCACGGCACCCCGGCCACGGTGTCCGGCCGGGACCGGCCGCCGACGGTCGCCTACCTCAGCCAGATCGCCCGCGCCGCCGAGGACCTGGGCTTCGTCGGCGCGCTCACGCCCACCGGCGCCTGGTGCGAGGACGCCTGGCTGACCACCGCGATGGTCAGCCAGAACACCGAGCGGCTGAAGTTCCTGGTCGCCTTCCGGCCGGGCTTCGTCTCCCCGACGCTCGCCGCGCAGATGGCGTCCACCTTCCAGCGCCAGTCCGGCGGACGGCTCCTCCTCAACGTCGTCACCGGCGGCGAGAGCCACGAGCAGCGCGCCTACGGCGACTTCCTCGACAAGGACGCCCGCTACCGCCGTACCGGCGAGTTCCTGCAGATCGTCCGGGACCTGTGGGAGGGCAAGACCGTCGACCTGTCCGGCGAGTTCCTCCAGGTCGAGGACGCCAGGCTCGCCCGCGTCCCCGACCCGGTCCCCGAGGTGTACTTCGGCGGATCCTCGCCCATCGCGGGCGAGGTCGCGGCCAAGCACGTGGACGTGTACCTCACGTGGGGCGAACCGCCCGCGCAGGTCGCCGAGAAGATCGCGTGGGTCCGTGCGCTGGCGGAGAAGGAGGGCCGCAGCGTCCGGTTCGGCATCCGGCTGCACGTCATCACCCGCGACACCTCCGAGCAGGCCTGGGCCGAGGCGGACCGGCTGCTGGCCGGATTCGACCCGGAGACCGTGAAGTCCGTACAGGCCGGTCTCGCCCGCAGCGAGTCCGAGGGCCAGCAGCGGATGCTCGCCCTGCACGGCGGCGGCAACCGCGACGGCCTGGAGATCCACCCCAACCTCTGGGCCGGCATCGGTCTCGTGCGCGGCGGCGCAGGCACCGCCCTGGTCGGCAGCCACGACGAGGTCGCCGAACGGATCAAGGAGTACCAGGCCATCGGCATCGAGGAGTTCGTCCTCTCCGGCTATCCGCACCTGGAGGAGGCGTACTGGTTCGGCGAGGGCGTCCTGCCCCGGCTCGCCGCGCAGGGCCTGTGGCGGCACCCGTTCGCCGAGCGGTCGGCCCCCGCGGCGCAGGTGCCGTTCGCGAGCTGAGGATCCGGGGGCGCGGCCCCTGCTCGTCCCCGGAAAACCGCTGTACTCCGACGCCTCCCAGGTGATGACCTTGACGCGGGCCCGACAGAAACCGGCTGCCCGGCCCGTACAAGGGAACTCACACAAACAAGGGGGGACGGCTGTGACGACCTCGAACATCCTGCTGTCCGGCATCGTCGGATCCACCGCCTACGGCCTGGCCCACGAGGGCTCGGACGTGGACCGACTCGGCATGTTCGCCGCCCCCACCGACGACCTCCACGGCCTGCACCCGCCGAAGGAGTCCCACGTCACGACCAAGCCCGACAGCACCCTCCATGAAGCGGCCAAGTGGTGCCGACTCGCCCTGCGCGGCAATCCGACGGTCACCGAACTGGTGTGGCTTCCCGACGAGTTGTACGAGGTCCGCACTCCGCTGGGTGACGAACTCATCGGCATCCGCACGACGTTGCTGTCAGCGAAGCGCGTCCGCGATGCCTATCTCGGGTACGCCACCCAGCAGTTCAAGCGCCTCTACGACCGTGGCGACAGCTCCCTCTCCGCGGACACCCGCGAACGCACGGCCAAGCACGCCCGGCATCTGCGCCGCCTGTGCCACCAGGGCTTCGAGCTGTACGCCACCGGCCGCGTGAGCATCCGCGTCGAGAACCCGGAGGAGTACCACCGCTTCGGCGAACAGGTGGCAGCCGACGCCATGGCCGCGCTGCCGCTGCTCCAGCACTACGAGTCGGCCTTCGACGAGACCCGCAGCGCCCTGCCGGAGCAGCCGGACGAGGCGCCCGTCGAGGCGTGGCTGCGCCGGGTCCGGGCCCACCACTACACGCCGGACTCCACGCCGGCGCGTGCGTCCGGGCGGTGACCGGAAAAATCTTCCGCGGATGTCGTGGCGTGTGTCGATCCGGCGGTTCCCCCTTCGTGTAGTCAGTGAGAGACCACCAAGGAGGACACGTCATGAAGCACTACCTGTTGAGCGTGATGCAGCCGGTGGGGGAGCCGCCCGAGCCCGAGGTCCTGGAAGGGATCATGCGCGACCTCGATGTCTTCCACGCCGAGCTGAAGGCGGCCGGCGCGTGGGTGTTCGCCGGGGGGCTGCACGGGCCCGAGACGGCCACCGTGCTGCGGGCCGACAAGGGGGACGTACTGATCACCGACGGTCCGTACACCGAGAGCAAGGAGTATCTCGGCGGGATCTGTCTCATCAAGGCACCCGACCTCGACGCGGCGCTCGAATGGGGCCGCAAGGCGACTCTGGCGACCACGCTCCCCATCGAGGTGCGGCCCTTCATGGGCGAGGCCGAGGGCTGAGGGCAGGGGAGCGAGAACAGGGCGAGTGGGGAGCCGGGAGTGAGGGCTGAGGACCGATGACCGCGAAGGCCGGCATCGAGGCCGTCTTCCGCGCGGAGTACGGCCGCGCGGTCGCCGTCCTCGTCCGCTTCCTCGGCGACATCGACCTCGCCGAGGAAGCGGTCCAGGACGCGTTCGCCACGGCCGTGCGGAAGTGGCCGGAGACGGGGATCCCGCCCAGCCCGGCCGGGTGGATCATCACCACCGCCCGGAACCGGGCCGTCGACCGGCTGCGCCGCGAGTCCACGCGTGAGGCCCGGCACGCCGAGGCGGCCCAGCTGTACGCCCCCGACGCACCGCCCGAGGAGGGCCCCGTGCGCGACGACCGGCTCCGCCTGATCTTCACCTGCTGCCACCCCGCGCTCGCCACCCAGGCCCAGGTCGCTCTCACCCTGCGACTCCTTGGCGGGCTCACCACGCCACAGATCGCGCGCGCCTTCCTCGTACCCGAGCCCACCATGGCCCAACGCCTGGTCAGGGCCAAGGCCAAGATCCGCGACGCCCGCATCCCGTACCGCGTCCCGCGAGACGCCGACCTTCCGGACCGGGTCAGGGGCGTGCTGGCCGTCGTCTACCTCATCTTCAACGAGGGATACGGGGGCCGGGAGGACCTGTGCGCGGAGGCCGTACGCCTCGGCCGTGTCCTCGCCGAGCTGATGCCGGACGAGCCGGAGGTCCTCGGGCTGCTCGCGCTGATGCTCCTGATCGAGGCACGCCGCCCGGCCCGGGAGACCCCCGACGGAGACCTGGTCCTCCTCGCCGACCAGGACCGCAGCCTCTGGGACCGCGACCTGATCGCCGAGGGACAGTCCCTCGTACGCCGCTGCCTGCGCCGCAACCAGCCCGGCCCCTACCAGATCCAGGCCGCGATCAACGCCGTACACAGCGACGCGCCCACCGCGGACGCCACCGACTGGGGCCAGATCCTCGCGCTCTACGACCAGTTGATGGCCCTCGCCCCGAACCCGGTCGTCGCCCTCAACCGCGCGGTGGCGGTCGCCGAGACCGAGGGCCCGCGCACGGCCCTCGCCCTCGTCGACACCCTCGACCTCGACGGCTACCACGCCTTCCACGCCGTACGAGCCGAACTGCTGCGGCGCCTCGGGCGACCGACGGAAGCGGCAGCGGCGTACGAGGCGGCCGTCGCCCTCACCGAGAACCCGGCCGAGCGCGCCCACCTGGAGCGCCGCAGGACGGAACTCCAGGTGGAGTGAATCCGTGCAGCAGCCCTGGAGAAGGCTTGGGGGAATCCTGATGCGAACCGCTACACGCTCAGCGCCTCGCGCACCGACCGCTCCGCCTCCTGCCCGCCTTCGCCGAACGACGTGACGCGGCCGGCCTCCAGGACGTAGTAGCGCTGCGCCGCCCGCATCGCGAAGCCGACGTGCTGCTCGACGAGGAGCACCGAGAGTCCGCCGCGGGCGGCCAGCGCGAGGATCGTCTCCTCGATCTCGGCCACGACAGAGGGCTGGATGCCCTCGGTCGGCTCGTCGAGGAGGAGTATCCGAGGCTCCGTCACCAGAGCCCGGGCGATGGCCAGTTGCTGCCGCTGACCGCCGGAGAGCAGTCCTGCCCGCCGCCCCGACAGAGTCCTCAGCGCGGGGAACAGGTCGAGCGCCTCGTCGATCGCCGCCCTGCCGCGCTTGCGGCCGTCCGCGACCAGCTGGAGGTTCTCCGCCGTCGTGAGATGCGGGAAGGCCTGCTGGCCCTGCGGCACGTACGCCATGCCGCGCGCCACGCGTTCGTGCGGCTTGCGACGGGTGATGTCCTCGCCGTCGAGACGGATCGCTCCGCTCGACGGGGTGAGCAGCCCCACGGCCGCCCGCAGCAGCGTGCTCTTGCCCGCGCCGTTGTGCCCGAGCACCGCGGCGACCCCGTCGTCCGGCACCTCCACGGAGACTCCGTGCAGGACGAGACTGCGGTGGTAGCCGACCCGGATGTCGTCGATCTCCAGCTTCATGTCCGCCTCACGCCTCCTGTTCCTGTACGACCGGACTCGGCGCCGCGCCGGCCGCGGGCTCGGGCTCTTCAGGCAGCATCAACTCGGCGTCCTGGACCGCCGCGTGCCCGAGGTACACCTCCTGCACCTTGGGATCGGCCTGCACCTCGGCCACCGTCCCCTCGCTCAGCACCTTGCCCGCGTGCAGCACACTGACGCTGCGCGCGAAGGACCGCATGAAGTCCATGTCGTGCTCGATGACGACCACGGTCCGCTCCTCGCTGATGCGTTCCAACAGCTCACCCGTGGCCTGCCGTTCGTCGTGGCTCATCCCGGCGACCGGTTCGTCGAGCAGCAGCAGCCGCACGTCCTGGACGAGCAGCATGCCGATCTCCAGCCACTGCTTCTGCCCGTGCGCGAGCGTCCCGGCGGGGGAGTCGGCCAGCTCCGCGAGCCCGACCGTCTCCAGCGCACGTGCGACGGGCTCCGGCACGCCCTTGCGGCGCCGCAGCATCGTCAGCAAGCCGCGTCCGGCACCGGCCGCGATGTCCAGGTTCTGAAGGACCGTCAACTCCTCGAAGACGGTGGCCGTTTGGAACGTGCGGCCGATCCCCGACCGGGCGATGGTGTGCACGCTCCGCCCCAGCAGCTCCGTGCCGCCGAAGAGCACGGAGCCCTCGGCCTTCACGAGGCCCGTGACGGCGTCGACGAGTGTGGTCTTGCCCGCGCCGTTGGGGCCGATCAGGAAGCGCAGATCGCCCGGCCGTACGTCGAGGTCCACACCGTCGACCGCGGTGAACCCGTCGAAGGACACCCGCAGTCGGCGTATCTCAAGACTCGAGAGTTCACTCATGCTGCGTCTCCAAGAGCACTCATGCTGCTTCTCCAAGAGGAAGGGCGGGCGTCTTCTCCCCGGTCCCGTCGCCGGCCGCGTCGCCGGTCGCGCGCGAGGACCTGCGCCGCCGTACGATCCCCACCAGCGAGGCGAGACCACCCGGCAGGAACGCCAGGGCCACGATGAACAGCAGCCCCTGGAAGTACGTCCAGGCCGCCGGGAACTCCTCCGACAGGGCCGTCTTCGCCCAGGCCACCCCGACCGCGCCGAGCACCGCACCGACCAGGCTCGCCCGGCCGCCGACCGCGGCACCGATGACGAACTCGATCGACGGCACGATGCCGATCATCGCGGGGGAGATGATGCCGACCGCGGGCACGAACAGCGCGCCCGCGAGCCCGGCCATGCCGGCCGCCACGACGTACGCGACGAGCTTCACGTTCGCCGGGTTGTACCCGAGGAAGCGCACCCGCTCCTCCGAGTCCCGTACGGCGACGAGGAGTTCGCCGTAGCGGCTGTGGATCAGCTGCCGGGCGAGGGCGATCAGCAGCAACAGAGCGGCGGCGATGATGAAGTACACCATCCGCTGGTTGACCGGGTCGTTGAGGTCGTAGCCGAAGAAGCCCTGGATGTCGGTGAGTCCGTTGGTCCCGCCGGTCGTGGCCTGCTGGCCGATCAGCCAGATCGCGAAGGCCGCGGCGAGCGCCTGGCTGAGGATCGCGAAGTACGCGCCCTTCACCCGGCGGCGGAAGATGAACGAGCCCAGGATCGCGGCCACGGCCATCGGCAGCAGCACGGTCGCGGCGAGCGCGAAGAGCGGGTTCTCGAACGGCCGCCACCACCAGGGGAGTTCGGTGGCCGTGCCGTAAAGCTGCATGAAGTCGGGAAGGTTGCCAGGACCCGCGTCGGCGATCTTCAGATGCATCGCCATGGCGTAGCCGCCGAGCCCGAAGAACACACCCTGCCCGAGCGTGAGCAGTCCGCCGCGGCCCCAGGCCAGACAGATGCCGACGGCGACCATCGCGGTGCACAGGTACTTGGCGAGCAGCCCGAGCCGGAAGTCGGAGAGCGCCAGCGGGGCTACGGCGAACAGGGCGAGCGCGGCCGCGGCGAATCCGCCCCAGGCGCGCGCCGACCGGCCTTTGAGCCGAGTCTGCAGGGTCATACGAGACTCCTCGTACGCAGCGTGTACAGCCCCTGGGGCCGCCACTGGAGGAACGCGACGATGGCCACGAGGACGAGCACCTTCGCGACGCTGACGGTGGTGGAGTATTCGAGGACGGACTGCAGGACGCCGAGGACGAAGGCGACGATGACCGTTCCCTTGAGCTGTCCGATGCCGCCGACCACGATCACCAGGAACGCGTCGATGATGATGTTGGTGCCCATCGTGGGACCGATCGGGCCGACCAGCGTCAGCGCGACACCGGCCACACCCGCGAGCCCCGACCCGATGAAGAAGGCGGTCCGGTCGACCCGTGAGGTGGAGATGCCGGACACCTCGGCGAGATCCCGGTTCTGCACGACCCCGCGGATCCGGCGGCCGAGCGGAGTCAGCCGCAGCGTCAGCGACAGCGCGACCACGGCCGCGATCGCCAACCCCAGAATGAACAGACGGCTGTTGGCGAAGGTCAGCGGATCGTCGCCGCCGATGACCGTGATGTTCCCGGTGAGCAGATCGGGCGCGCGGGTCTGCACGTTCGGTGCGCCGAAGATGTCCCGGGCCGCCTGCTGGAGCATCAGCGAGACACCCCAGGTGACGAGAAGCGTGTCGAGGGGCCGTAGATACAGACGGCGGATGAGCACCCACTCGAGGAGCGCGCCGAGCGCACCGGCGACGAGGAAGGCGACCGGCAGCGCGACGAGCAGCGAGAGGCCCGCGCTGGAGATGGACTTCTGGAGGACGTATGTGGTGTAGGCGCCGGCCATGATGAACTCGCCGTGGGCCATGTTGATGACGTTCATCTGGCCGAAGGTGAGCGAGAGACCGAGCGCGATGAGCAGCAGGACGGCACCGATGCTGATACCGGTGAAGGTCTGACCGAGGATCACGGTCATACGGCGGCTCCGGGGAGGCGGGACGCGGGGCCGGCCCTCTCTTCAGAAGGCCGGCCCGCACGTGACGGTCGGTCAGGAGAGGCCGGAGGCCCAGTCGTAGCCCTTCAGGTACGGGTCCGGCTTGATCGCCTTGCCGGAGTCCCACACCTGCTCGATCAGCCCGTCGGTGCCGATCTTCCCGATCCGGGCGGTCTTGTAGATGTGCTGGCTCGCGCCGTCCACGGTGACCTCGCCCTCGGGAGCGTCGAAGGTGATGCCGTCGGAGGCCGCCTTCACCTTCTCCGGGTCGAAGGACTTGGCCTTCTCGACCATCGCCTTCCACAGGTAGACCGAGGTGTACGCGGCCTCCATCGGGTCACTGGTCGGCTTGTCCTGGCCGTACTTGGCCTTGTACGCCTTCACGAACTTGGTGTTCGCCTCGCCCGCGGTCGTCTGGTAGTAGTTCCAGGCCGTCAACTGGCCCGCCAGATACTGCGATCCGATCGACTTGACCTCTTCCTCGGCGATCGACACCGAGACCACCGGCATGCTCTTGGCGGTCAGGCCGGCCGACTTGTACTCCTTGAAGAAGGCCACGTTCGAGTCGCCGTTGAGGGTGTTGAACACCGCGTCGGCCTTCGCGGCCTTCACCTTGTTGGCGATGGTGCTGAACTCGGTGGAACCAAGCGGCGCGTAGTCCTCGCCGAGCACCTTCATGCCATTGGCCTTCGCGTACGCCTTGATGATCTTGTTGGCGGTGCGCGGGAAGACATAGTCGCTGCCGACGAGGTAAATGCTCTTCTTGCCCTGGCTCTTGAGGTAGTCGAGTGCCGGGACGATCTGCTGGTTGGTGGTGGCACCCGTGTAGAAGATGTACGGGGACTCCTCAAGTCCCTCGTACTGCACGGGATAGAACAGCAGGGACTTGTTCTTCTCGAAGACGGGCTTCACGGCCTTGCGGCTCGCGGAGGTCCAGCAGCCGAAGGTGGCCGTGACCCGGTCCTCCTTGATGAGTTTGTTCGCCTTCTCGGCGAACGTCGGCCAGTCGGAGGCGCCGTCCTCACTGATCGGCTTGACCTTCTTGCCGAGCACTCCGCCCGAGGCATTGATCTCGTCGATCGCCAGCTTCAGCGAGTCGCGTACGGTCACCTCGCTGATCGCCATGGTGCCGGAGAGCGAGTTGAGCAGGCCGACCTTGACCGTGTCGCCGCTCGTGTCGGCCTTGGCCGCCGCGTCGGACGAGCCGCCCGCCGAGTCGGTCTTGGCGCCGCACGCGGAGAGTACGACGACGGCGGTGAGCGCGGCGGCGCCCGCCATCACCCGGCGTCGGGAAGGACCGGACCCCTTGAAACCCCTGAAACGGCTGAAGTCGCTGGAACCGCTGGACAAAAGAACCCCCTCGGGCTGGGAGGACAACCTCCTCCTGAAGTGCGGTCCACAGCCTCAAGTCACCCTGTTTCCACGGTGTTTCGCGGTACTTTCCCGGCGGTATCTTCCGGCTCTCACCGGGAAACAAAAAATGCCCGGGGCGGAATTCTTCGCATGAATTCACAGTTCGCCCGAGGCATTCTAATTACTTCCTGCGGGAAGTATCTTCGCGGATGCGCGGACATGTCAAGGCCGGGTTTCGTGAAGATCCAGCTGGGCCACGACGTCGAAGTCCACGCCGTCCGCCCGGGCCAGGTAGATGCGCTGGCGCACATGACTGCCGCGCAGATGCAGCAGCCCGCGCGGCCCCTCGTACGAGACGGTGTCCGCCGCCGCGCCGATCGCGGAGACGTCCAGGGTCCTGGCCCGGTCGATGAGCGCGGCCAGCAACAGGACGCCCTCGTAACACGATTCGCCGAGGCTGCCGAGGACCGGTGCCTCGACTCCGTACCGTCCGGCGTACTGGCCGTGGAAGTCGAGGGTGTCCTGGTTGGCGAGGGAAGCGAAGAAGCCCGCCGTGCTGTAGAGGCCGGCGGTGGCTGTGGGGCCGCTCGCCATCAGCATGTTCTCGTCCATCAGGGTGCTCAGCCGAAGGCACCGCTCGTCGAGGCCCGAGGCGGCGAACGCCCGGTTGAACCGGACCGCGTCGCTGCCCACGAGTAGCATCAGTACGGCGTCCGCCTCCGACCGCTCGATCCGCCGCAGCACTCCGTCGAAGTCGTGGGTGCCCAGCGGCAGATAGGCCTCCGCGCAGATACCGCCGCCCGACTCGCGCGCGTAATGGTGTGCCGCCCGGGCCGTACGGCGGGGCCACACATAGTCGTTGCCCACGACGAACCACCGGCGCACCCGGTGCTCACGGGTCAACAGGCGCATGGCGGGCCGCAGTTGGTCGTTCGGGGTCTCGCTCGTCAGGAACACCCCGGCCGTGTCCTCGCCGCCCTCGTACAGCGCCGTATACACGTACGGCACGCGGTGCGCGATCCGTGGTGCCAGCTGCTGTCGTACGGAGGAGATGTGCCAGCCGGTGACGCCCTGCACGATGCCGAGGTCGACCAGTGCCTCGACGTTCTCGGCGATGCGGTGCGGTTCGGCGCCGCCGTCGACCGGCAGTAGCCGCAGCTCCTTGCCGAGCACCCCGCCCGAGCGGTTGACCTCTTCCGCGGCGAGGCGCGCGCACAACTCGCACGTGGGCCCGAAGATCCCTGCGGCGCCCTGCATGGGGAAGACCAGCGCCACGCTGACGACCGAGTCGTCTGCCGTGAACCAGTCGAGCGGAGGCGGGTCGAGCCGGACCATGGGGGCATGATTCCGGGAACACCCGGTGAACTCCAATCCGTCTCGGGGTACGGTCCGCGCCCGCGGCGGCAGAGACCTGGGGCCCGACGGATGTGCGGCGGCCGGGGCCTGCCACGCGGTGCGCGCGTGCGGCGGCAGATGTGGGAGATCCCTGTGGGAAGCGGGACTTGTACGATGTGCTGACCCCCGGGAGCGAGGAGAAGGATGCCGACCCCACCTCCGCGTCGGTCTCAGGACCTCACGCACCTCTTGACGCGGGCCGAACGACTGGCGGCGCGCCGGCTCCAGGCCGCCCTGGACGAGCACGGCTGCTCGCTCGACGCCTGGCGTGTGCTCTCCCTGCTCTCCGACGGCGAGGGTCACCCGATGGCGGCGGTCGCCGAGGCGGCCTTCCTGCCGCCCCCGACCCTCACCAAACTGGTCGACCAGCTCGTCGACCAGAACCTCGTCTACCGACGCGTCGATCCCCTGGACCGGCGCCGCATCCTCGCCCACCTCACCCCGCGCGGCGAGGACCACTGGCGGCGCGTCGACCGCGAGGTCCGTGTCCAGTGGCCCGTCCTGAGCGACGGCGACGACGAACTGCTGCGGGGGCTCCTGCACCGGCTGGCGGACACGCTCGACGGGGCGGCGGCCGAGACCTCCGTGTAGGTGTAGGTGTAGGCCGCCGGAGGGCCTCGCCGCGAGTGGCCGTTGCGCCCTCGGTGTGATCTGTGACGCTCATGACCAGTTGCTTCGCGTGCTGCGGAATCATGATGCCGTATAAATGGTTGCCATATACATCGAGCTTGCCGCTCGACCCCACCGCACGCGGGCCACCGGCCCACTCCGACCAGCGAGGCACCGTGAACCAGCCCACCCCCGAGCAGCCCGCCGACGTCGTGGCCCGGCTGCGCGCCACCTTCCGCTCCGGCCGCACCAAGCCCGTCGTATGGCGCACCACCCAGCTGCGCCGCCTGCGCGAGCTGCTCACCGTGCACGGCGAGGAGCTGGCCGCGGCCCTCCACGCCGACCTGGGCAAGAGCTCCACCGAGGCGTTCCGTACGGAGATCAACTTCGTCGTGCGGGAGATCGACCACACCCTGGAGCACCTCGACGCGTGGCTGCGCCCCGAGTCCGCCCCCGTTCCCGCGCACCTCGGCGAGGACGCCACGGCCTGGACGCAGTACGACCCCCTCGGCGTCGTCCTGGTCATCGCGCCCTGGAACTATCCGGCGCAGCTCCTGCTCGCGCCGATGCTCGGTGCGCTCGCCGCCGGCAACGCGGTCGTCGTCAAGCCCAGCGAGCTGGCCCCGGCCACCTCCGCCTTCATGGCCCGGCGTCTGCCGGAGTACCTCGACACAAGCGCGGTCGCCGTCGTCGAGGGCGGCATCCCCGAGACCACGGCCCTGCTCGCCGAGCGCTTCGACCACATCTTCTACACCGGCAACGGCACCGTCGGGCGCATCGTCATGACCGCCGCCGCCCAGCACCTCACCCCCGTCACCCTCGAACTCGGCGGCAAGTCCCCGGCGTTCGTCGACCGCGACGCCGACCTGACCGTCGTCGCCGACCGCCTCGCCCGCGGCAAGTTCCTCAACGCCGGGCAGACCTGCGTCGCCCCCGACTACGTACTCACCGACCCGGAGACGGCCCGCGCCCTGGAACCGGCCCTGGCCAAGGCCGTCGAGGGCCTGTACGGAACCGACGCCGCCACCTCCACCGAGTACGGCCGGATCATCAACGAGCGGCACTTCGACCGCCTCAGCGGGCTGCTCGACTCCGGCCGTGTCGTCGTGGGCGGTGTCAGTGACCGCGCGACCAAGTACATCGCGCCGACCGTTCTGGCCGACGTGGACCCCGATTCGCCGGTGATGGGCGAGGAGATCTTCGGCCCGGTCCTGCCGATCGTGACCGTGCCAGGACTCGACGAGGCCGTCGAATTCATCAACGACCGAGACAAGCCCCTGGCTCTGTACGTCTTCACCGAGTCCGACGTCACGCGCGAGCGGCTGGCCGCCGAGACGTCCTCCGGCGGCCTCGGCTTCGGCCTGCCGCTCGCCCATCTCACCGTCTCCGACCTGCCGTTCGGCGGCGTCGGCGAGAGCGGCATGGGCAACTACCACGGCCGCTACTCCATCGAGACGTTCAGCCACCGCAAGGCGGTGCTGGAGAAGCCGCTGGGCTGAATCGGCGCGGCCGCGGGGCGGGTTGACTGGTCTACACCCTTGACTGGTCCAGACCAAGGGAGTTGAGTGTTCATCCTCACCCCCCACCACGGCCGCCCCGTACGCCGTGGCCGGTCACACCGGCCTGCGCGCACAAGGTTCCGCTTCGCTGTGCCCGCGTACGGGCGTGGCCGTGCTCCGTGAAGGAGTTGGTCCTGTGTCGAGGCGTCGTATCTCCGCGTTCGTGGCCGCGCTCATGCTCGCAAGCGCCGCGCCGGTGCTCCTGCCGGCGTCGAGCGCGTCCGCGGCGGCCTGTTCGAGCTACCCGAGCTGGGTGGCCGGCAAGTCCTACGTCACCGGCAACATCGTCCGCTACACCGACGGCAAGGCCTACATAGCCGAGCACGACAACCCGGGCTACGACCCCACCATCAGCACCTGGTACTGGGAGCCGTACGCCTGTGACGGAGGCACCAACCCCTCCGGCTTCGTCGTGAGCGAGGCTCAGTTCAACCAGATGTTCCCGGGCCGGAACTCGTTCTACACGTACAGCGGGCTGAAGGCCGCGTTGAGTGCCTACCCGGGCTTCGCGAACACCGGCAGCGACACGGTGAAGAAGCAGGAGGCCGCCGCCTTCCTCGCCAACGTCAGCCACGAGACCGGCGGGTTGGTCCACATCGTCGAGCAGAACACCGCCAACTACCCCCACTACTGCGACTGGGGCCAGCCGTACGGCTGCCCGGCCGGCCAGGCCGCCTACTACGGGCGCGGACCGATCCAGCTCAGCTGGAACTTCAACTACAAGGCCGCGGGCGACGCGCTGGGCATCGATCTCCTGGGCAACCCCTGGCTCGTGCAGAACGACGCCGCCGTGGCCTGGAAGACCGGCCTCTGGTACTGGAACACGCAGAACGGCCCCGGCACCATGACCCCGCACAACGCCATGGTCAACCAGGCCGGCTTCGGCCAGACGATCCGCTCCATCAACGGCTCGCTGGAGTGCGACGGCAAGAACCCCGCCCAGGTGCAGAGCCGGGTGAACAACTACCAGCGGTTCACCCAGATCCTCGGCACGACGCCGGGCAACAACCTGTACTGCTGAGGTACCGCCCGGGTATCCCCGGCGGCCGTGGGGCGGCGGCTCGATGTCGCCGCCCTGTCCGGCCGGTCTGGCTATTGACCAGTACATACCAAGCCGATTGAGTGTCCCGCGCAGACCCCCCATTCCCGGCTGCCGTTTTCCGGCGCCGTCGCGCTGCTGAAAGGGACCCCTACCGACATGCGGATGCATCGCCCCCTGCTCGCCCTCACCGCCGCCGGAGCGGCACTCACCTCCGTCCTGGCCGCTCCCGCCCACTCGGCGGCGGTCCCGACAGGGGGAGTGTTCTACGTGCAGAGCGCTGTCACCGGCCTGAATGCCGCGGACAGCGGGGGAGCGGTCGTCCAGCGCAACCCCAAGGGCAACGAGGACCGGCAGCAGTGGACGCTCAGGTCGAGCGGTGCCTCGTACGTGCTGGAGAGCACCGACACGGCGGGCAGTTGCCTCGGCCGCTCCGGTGGTCAGGCGAGAACCGTGGCGTGTACGAGCGGCGACGCCCCGTGGGAGATCACGGCGACGGGGACCGACCAGTACCGGCTCAAAGTCCCGGGCGCCGACCAGTACTTGACGGTCGCCGCGAAGCCGTCCGGCTCCAACTACCCCGCCCAGCTGACCCTGGGCGCGGCGGGGAACCTGTCCTCCTGGTACCTGACTCCCACGACGTCCCCGACCTCTCCGATGCCGTCCCCGGACCAACGCACCCTGGACCAGGTCACGTTCCTCACGTCCCACAACGCCTACGCGAACGGCGTCGACGGCGGATTCGCGCCACCCTTCGTCAACCTCGTCCCGAACCAGAGCCGGGGAATCAACCAGCAACTCACCGACGGCGTACGCGGTTTCATGCTGGACATCCACCAGACCTCCGACGGCGCGATCCTCTGCCACAACAGCTGCACCCTCGTCAGCCGGCCGGTCGCGCTGTGGGTCGACATCCAGCGCATGGTCGACTACCTGAGGGCGAACCCGAACGAGTTCGTCACCGTCTTCCTGGAGGACTACGTCGACCCGGGCGTCCTGCGCAGCGAACTGGCCCGCGTCAACGGCCTGTCCGACGTGCTGTACCGCCCCGACCAGACCGGCGTCCGCGCCAACGGCTGGCCGAAGATGTCGGAACTCATCGCCGCCAACGACCGGCTGCTCATCTTCACCGACCACAGCCGCTCCGCCGACCAGTCCGCCGGCCTCACCCGCGACAGCTTCGGCGTGATGTACCAGCGCGAGTGGACCGTCGAGAACTACTGGTCCATGGGCTCCGGGCTCGGCGGCTCCGACTGGTCCTGCTACAGCCGCTGGTACGACGCCAACTCCAACGTGCCCCTCACCTCCACGGCACCGCCGTTCCGGCCGCTCTTCGTCATGAACCACTTCCGTGACGCCGCGATCGCCTCCACGGCCACCACCGACAACACCAAACTCACCGACCGGGCCCAGCGGTTCTGCCAGCCCGCCGCCCGCAAGAAGCCCAACTTCCTTGCCGTGGACCGGTACGACCTCGGTAACCCGGCGGCGGCGGTGTCGACGCTCAACGGCTACACGTACTGACTCTTCTCGCCGAGTGGGCCCGTCGCCGCGTTCGCGTAGCGGCGGGCCAACTGCCCGAAGGCGTCCCGGAGTTCGGCCGGTCCGACGACCTCGATGTCGGCGTCGAACCTCCCGATGTCGGCGGCCAGGCCCGCCCACGACCACGAACCCAGGACGAGCCGGCAGCGGTCCGGGCCGAGTTCCTCGACGACTCCGTCGCGGGAGTAGCGGGACACCTCTGCGGCGGGGAGCCCGAGGATCACCTCGCCGCGGCAGGGCCATTCACCGGAGCCGCGGGACCCGTCGGAACCCCGGAACCGGCCGGCCACAAAGGCGGCCACATCGCCTCCGGGCAGCTCGCGCGGCGTGAACCGGGGCCCGGTAGGCACGCGCGGAGTGATCCGGTCGGCGCGGAAGGTGCGCCAGTCCTCGCGGTCGAGGTCCCAGGCGACCAGATACCAGCGCCCGCCCCAGGTGACGAGGCGATGGGGCTGCACCCGGCGCGGTGCGGCCATGGCGGGATCGTCGTCACCGGCTCCAGGCGGGGAGGCGTAGTCGAAGCGCAGCACCTCGCGGGCGTGGACGGCGGCGCCGAGTGCCATGAGTACGCCACTGTCGACCTGCGACTCCGGGCGCGTCGTCGCGGATCGCCCCACGGCGGTGACCTGGAGCATGTCGATCCGGCGGCGCAACCGCGACGGCATGACCTGCCGGACGGTGGTCAGCGCACGCGCCGCGGCCTCCTCGATGCCGGCGCCGGTGGTCGTGGCGATCTGGAGCGCGACGGCGAGGGCCACGGCCTGCTCGTCGTCGAACAGGAGCGGCGGCAGCTCGGTTCCGGCGTCGAGCCGGTAGCCACCCTCGGGCCCCTTGAAGGCCACGATGGGATAGCCGAGCTCGCGCAGCCGGTCGACATCGCGCCGCACGGTACGCGGACTGATGTCGAGCCGTTCCGCCAGCAGCGCCCCCGGCCAGTCCCGGCGCGCCTGGAGCAGCGAGAGCAGGGACAGCAGTCGGGCTGATGTCTTCGGCATGACACCCATACTGCCCCGAGTAGAGGACGCTCCCTGACCGCTTCTCCTGCGACTGTCGTTCTCGTACTGAACACCGAGAACGAGGCAGAAGGACCGATCACTGTGACCGCCATGACCACGCCCCCTTCCACTCCCGACGCCGAGCGGGCCGACCTGATCGCCGCGCTCGCGACCGCCCGGGCAGCCCTGACCAACACAGTGCGCGGGCTCAGCGACGAGCAGGCCGGTGAGCGCCCGACCGCCAGCGCGCTGTGTCTGGGCGGACTGATCAAGCACGTCGCCTCCATCGAGGAGGGATGGCTGCGCTTCGTGGTCGACGGCCCGTCGGCGCTGCGCCACGACCTGCCCGACGGCGTCACCTGGGCCGACATCGCGGCCGGTACCGCACGCGAGTTCCCGCAGTGGATGATCGACCACCAGAACGACTTCCTGATGCTGCCCGGCGAGACGCTGGCCGGGATCGTGGAGCGCTACGAACAGGTCGCCGCCCACAGCGAGAAGGTCATCCTCTCCCTGCCCGACCTCTCGGTGACGCATCCGCTGCCGGAGGCGCCCTGGCACGAGCTGGGAGCCGTGCGCAGTGTGCGCCGGGTGCTGACGCACGTCATCGCCGAAACCGCCCAGCACGCCGGGCACGCGGACATCCTGCGCGAGACGCTCGACGGGCAGAAGTCGACCTGACCCCGATGGATCCCGACCGGGTCGGGCCACCGCCCGACCCGGTCCCGACCTCGGAATCCTGCACGTATTCGACGTGCGTATTCGAAGCCGGTATCCGAAGCCCGTACCCGAAGCCCGTTTTTGAAGGGAAGAGCGCACCATGAGGTTCGGACAGGCCGCAGGGGTGACCCGATGACCGTTCTCGACGCCCGGGCGCTCAACAGGGCAACGCTCGCACGGCAGTTGCTGCTCGACCGCGCCGACCTGCCGGTGCTGGACGCCGTCGCGCACCTCGGCGGTGTGCAGGCGCAGGAACCGCAGGAGCCGTTCATCGGGCTCTGGTCGCGGCTGCGCGCGTTCGACCCGGCGGTGCTTTCCGACCTGCTGACCGGGCGGAGCGTGGTGCGCACCCATCTGATGCGCCGAACCGTCCACCTCGTCACCGCCGACGACGCCCTGGCCTGGCGGGCCCGCCACGACGCCATGCTGCGCCAACGGGTCCTCGGGGTCTACCGCAACGAACTCGCCGGAGTGGATCTCGACGAACTCGCCGCAGCGGGCCGGGCCGTCATGGCCGACGGCGAGCCCCGCTCGATGAGCGAACTCGCGCGAGCCCTCGCCGACCGCTGGCCGAAGCCGGGATCACGGCCACTGGGCGAAATGCTGGTCTCCGCCCTCATCCCGATGGTGCAACTGCCCCCGCGCGGACTGTGGCGCACCCGGGCGGGAGTACGCAACGCCCCGATCTCCTCCTGGCTCGGGCGCGAGGTCGACCCGCCGGCCCAGGACGGCTCCGATCCTGTGGGCCGGCAGCTGGTGCGGCGCTATCTGGCCGCGTTCGGCCCCGCCGCCTCGGCCGACCTGCGCGCCTGGTGCGGCCTCGCCGGACTGCCGGCCGCGATCACCGCCGTGCGCGAGGAGTTGGTGAGCTTCCGCGACGAGCGGGGCCGGGAACTGCTGGACCTTCCCGACGCACCGCGCCCCGACCCCGAAACCCCCGCCCCGGCGCGGTTCCTGCCCGCGTTCGACAACGCGATCCTCGGCTACCACGACCGCGGCCGGATCATCGACGATGCCCACCGCGGCCTGTCGGTCGCCGGCGCTCGCGTCGTTCTCGTCGACGGCCGGGTCTCCGCGACCTGGCAAGTTGAGGCGGACACCGTGCTGGTCGCCCCGCTGCGCCGCCTCTCCCGTGCCGAACGCACCGATGTGGCGGAGCAGGGGCGGGAGTTGGCCGGGTTCCTCTCCGACGGCGACAGCCACCGCGTACGGATCGCCGCGTCCTCCTGAGGAACGACAGGAGAGACAGGCGCGCCGGGAGCGCCCCACCCGTGAGTGACGCGGGTCCTCGCGACCCGCGTCACGGCACTGCCGTGCCGCCGCTCCGGTCAGCCCAGCTGTGCGTGCAGGAAGTCCACCGTGCTTCGCCAGGCCAGGGCCGACGACTCGGGCTCGTGGACCTCGGGGCGGCCGTCGTTGAAGAAGGCGTGGTCGGCGGGGTAGACGCGGAAGTCCGGGGTGATGCCGGACTGCTCGCGGATCGTGTCGCGGAGCGGGGCGAGGGAGTCGACGGGAATGGCCGAGTCGCGCTCGCCGTAGTGCCCGAGGATCTGCGCCTTGAGGCCGGAGAAGTCGGGAGTCTCGCCCTGGATGACGCCGTAGAAGGGGACAGCGGCGTGGACGCGCGGGTCGGTGGCGGCCTGGTAGAGGACGAAACCGCCGCCCATGCAGAAGCCGACCGAGCCGACGGTCTCGGAGGTGACCTCGGGCATCGCGAGCAGATGGTCGACGGCACCGGAGAGCAGCTCGACGCCACGCGCCACGGGCAGGTCCTGCATCATGCGGTACGCCTCGGCGCTGTCGTGGGCGACATTGCCGCCGTACAGGTCGGGAGCCAGCGCCACGAAGCCCTCCTTCGCCAGGCGCTCGGTGACGTCCGCGATGTGGTCGGTGAGACCCCACCACTCCTGGATCACGATGACGCCGGGCCCCTGTCCGGAGGGCGGCAGCGCCAGATAGCCGTGCGCGGTGGTGCCGCCGCTCGGGAACGTGACGTTCTGGTGGGCGGGGGCTCCGGTCGACCTGGGCGTCTCGGACATGGTGTGTCACTCCTGTCGCTTGATCTTGACTCCAGCATGCAGGAGGCGGGTACGGCGACGGCACGCGGCCCCCTGCCTTGGCGGCATCGGAGGTCACCGACCGAAACCATCCCGCACGACCACTCCCGCCGATGCCGTATCCTCGCGTGTTACGTATAACCCACCTCGTGTCCTGTCCCCTCACTCCCCGAGAGGCTCCGATGAAACGCGTCGCCCTGGTCACCCTCGTCGTCGACGACTACGACGAGGCGATCCGCTTCTACACCGAGGCCCTCGGATTCCGGCTCGCCGAGGACACCCCGCGACCCGACGGGTCCCGCTGGGTCGTCGTGGAGCCGGACACCGGCGGGCACGGCACCGGGCTCCTGCTGGCCCGGGCCAAGGACGAGGCACAGCGCGGCCGGGTCGGCGACCAGACCGGCGGACGCGTCGGCTTCTTCCTGCACACCGACGACTTCGCCCGCGACCACGCACGGATGACCGCGGCGGGAGTGACCTTCCTTGAGGAGCCCCGGCACGAGACGTACGGCTCGGTCGTCGTCTTCCAGGACCTGTACGGAAACCGGTGGGACCTGCTGCAGCCCGCCGCGCCCGACCTGTAACCGGCCGCCCCCGACGCAGCTGCTCAGTAATCAGCACTCCCCATCCACCGACGACATCCACCGAGAACCTGCCGAGGAACACCGCATGACCGCGTCCCGCATCGACATCGACACCATCCGCAGGCTCCCCAAGGCCGTCCTGCACGACCACCTCGACGGCGGCCTGCGCCCCACCACGCTCGTCGAACTCGCCGACGCGGTCGGCCACACGCTCCCCACCACGGACCCGGACGAACTGGCCGCCTGGTACTACGAGGCGGCCAACTCCGGTGACCTGGTCCGCTACATAGCCACCTTCGAGCACACCCTCGCCGTGATGCAGACCCGCGAGGGACTGCTGCGCACCGCCGAGGAGTACGTGCTCGACCTGGCCGAGGACGGTGTCGTCTACGGCGAGGTGCGCTACGCCCCCGAACTGCTGGTCAACGGCGGGCTGGCCCTCGCCGAGGTCGTCGAGACCGTGCAGGAGGGGCTGGCAGCCGGTATGGCCAAGGCGGCGGCCCAGGGCACGCCGGTCCGCGTGGGCACGCTGCTGTGCGGGATGCGCATGTTCGACCGGGTCCGCGAAGCCGCCGACCTGGCAGTGGCCTTCCGGGACGCGGGCGTCGTCGGCTTCGACATCGCGGGCGCCGAGGACGGCTTCCCGCCCGCCGACCACCTCGCCGCCTTCGAGCACCTGCGCGTCGAGAACGTCCCGTTCACCATCCACGCCGGCGAGGCCCACGGCCTGCCCAGCATCCACCAGGCCCTCCAGGTCTGCGGCGCCCAGCGCATCGGCCACGGCGTCCGTATCACCGAGGACATCGTGGACGGCAAGCTCGGCCGCGTCGCGGGCTGGGTGCGCGACCGCCGCATCGCCCTGGAGATGTGCCCCACCTCCAACCTCCAGACGGGCGCGGCCACTTCGATCGCCGACCACCCGATCACGCACCTGCGCGACCTGGGCTTCCGCGTCACCCTCAACACCGACAACCGGCTGGTCTCCGGCACGACCATGACCCGCGAGATGTCCCTGCTCGTCGACGAGGCGGGCTGGACCCTCGACGACCTGCGCACGGTCACGGTCAACGCCCTCAAGAGCGCGTTCATCCCGTTCGACGAGCGGGCCGCCCTCATCCGGGACGTCGTCCTGCCGGGCTACGAGCTCTGATCACTCCGAGGCCGGCCGGACCGCTCAGCGGTTCCGGCCGGCTTCTTGTGCGCTCTCACGCGTCGGGCACCCAGTTCCCGTGGAAGCCCAGCGGCACCCGCCCCGGCAGATGGACCCGGGCCACCGGCTCACCCGTGAAGTCCTGGGCGGACAGGATCAGCAGATCGGCCGCGTCCCGCTCGGGATTGTGCACGTACGCCAGCGCGTAGCCGTCGTCCTCGGCCGCCCTCGCGTCCGTCGGGTTCGAGGCCACGAACACCGCCTCTCCCACCGCCGCGTTCCGGGGCAGCCGGTGCACCTGCGAGGTGCCGCGCAGCAGGTCCTGCTTGACCAGCTCGCTGCTGAAGGCCCGGTCGGGCGGGTTCCCGTCGGCGGTCACATACGCCAGCGACATCTCGGCGGCGGCCGTCGTGTACCCATACCGGTGCCTGCGGGCGACCAACGCCTCGTTGACGCGCGGGAACTCCTGCGGCCGGTCGTCCAGGACCTTCGTCCGTACGCGGCCCCGGTCGCGGTCGATCGTCCAGCGGTGCAGCCGGACGGTCCCGGCCCCGAAGGGCCCGCCGGAGCCACGCCCCGCGACGAAGAAGGGCGCCGGATAGGCGGTGAAGTCGACGACCACCGACGACCCCTCGTCGTACGCGTTGAGGGTGTGCGAGTAGTACGTCGGCTCGACCTCGAACCAGCGGACCCGCCCGCCGGACCGCGGCATGACACCGACCCGCGAGGGGTGCCGTTCGTTCCACACATACGGCACCAGATCGCCCCGCTCGGCGCCCGCCGGGTCGAACGTGACCGGCATGTCGAAGATGACGACGTACTTCTCGGTGAGCGCGAAGTCGTGGATCATCGGGCTGTCCGACACCGGGATCCTCGTGGTCCGTACGACCTTCCCCGCGGCGTTCACCACCAGATGCCGGATGTGGTTCCAGGTCGGGTAGTACGTCATCGCGTGCAGCTCGCCCGACTCCGCGTCGAGCTTGGTGTGCGCCGTGAACGCGCCCTCCAGGGTGCCGCGGAAGTCGTACGTGCCCACGGTGTTGAGCTCGTAGTCGAGTTCGTACGGCAGCGGGCCGCTCTCCTGGAGGGCCAGGACCCGTCCGCGGTGACCGATGACGTGAGTGTTGCACGGGAAGTCGTCCGGCGGCACCGGCCCCGGGTAGGGCTCGCCTAGCTTCTCGGCGACGCGGGAGGAGCGGACCCAGCGGTTGCGGTACCACTCGGCGCGGCCGTCCCGCAGCCGGACGCCGTGCACCATGCCGTCGCCCTGCATCCAGTGGTGAGCCCGGGGGTCCTCGAGGCCCAGGACGTTCGGCCCGTTCCTGAGGTAGCGGCCGTTCAGCTCGCGCGGGATCCGTCCGGTGACGGGAAGGCCGAAGGCGGTCAGCTCCTCGGTGACCGGGGCGAACGCCCCTTCAAGGAACGGGAAATGGCGCCCCCTCGCGGTGGCGGGAGCACCGGCGGCGAGTCCTCCCGTCGCTCCTACGAGTCCGCTCGCCGCCGCGATGGCCGCCGCCCCGCGCAGTACGTTCCGTCGGCTGTGCTCAGTCATCTCCGCACTCCCGTGCCGCAGTTGTCGTGATCGATGTGCACGAGTCTGCGGCGGGGAGAGGGCCCGGTCAGGAGTCCTGGAGCCCCTCCTGGGGTGGTGCCAGACCCCCTGTTTCGAGCAGCGACATCAGAGCCCGGGCGGCCGGACTGGTCGCCTCCGGGGGCGGGAGCATGGCGACGGTCTCGTACGGCGTCTCGGTGTCGGCCTTGAGGGGCAGTGCGGGCAGGGCCCGCCGTTTGTGGGCGAAGTGGCGCGGTACGACGGCGATGCCGAGGCCCTCCTCGACGAGGTCGAGGAGGCTGTGCACGTCGTTGACCTCCAGGGCGACCGTGCGGTGCACGCCCGCCGCCGCGAAGGCCGCGTCGGTGGTGCGGCGCGGCCCCCAGTCGGGGTGGAAGTCGACGAAGGGCTCGCCGCCGAGCTCGTCCGGGGTGACGGGCCCTCCGGTCGCCAGCCGGTGCGAGGGGTGGCAGAGCACGGTCATCGGCTCGCTGGTCAGGGGCAGACAGCGGAGCTGCTCCGTGTCGGCGCGGGTCGTCACGGCGAAGGCCAGGTCCAGGCGGCCGGCGGCGACGTCCTCGGCGAGCGCGCCAGAGCCGGCCTGCCGCAGCCGGATCTCCACGTCCGGATGCTGCCTGCGGAACGCGGCCAGCAGCTGTGCGACGGGCACCCCGGCGATGCACTGCTCGGTGCCCAGCGAGAGCGTGCCGCGCAGCACGCCCTGTACGGCGGCCACCGCGTCCTGGGCCGCACGGACCTGGGCCAGGATCCGCTCCGCCTCGGTCAGCAGGGCCCGGCCCGCCTCGGTGAGCGTGACGCGGCGGGTCGTACGGACGAACAGCGGGGCCCGCAGCTCCCGCTCCAGCGCGCGGATCGATGCCGACAGACCGGACTGGGACACCATCAGGCGTTCCGCTGCCCGGGTGAAGTGCTGGTCCTCGGCGACCGCGACGAAGTGCTGCAGGTGGCGCAATTCCATGATTGAGAAGCGTATCCGCTGAATCCCATCCGATTCTCCTGTTGGACCGCTGTCCAGCGGGCAGGCGAGAGTGGACACCGGTCCACTCCGTACCGACCCCTCTGGAGAACGCGTTGTACACCGCACACACCGACCGTTACGCGGACATGCCCTACCGGCGCACGGGACGCAGCGGCCTGAAACTTCCCGCGCTCTCCCTCGGCCTGTGGCACAACTTCGGCCCCGACCGTCCCGTGGAGACCCAGCGTGCGATCCTGCGCCGGGCGTTCGACCTGGGCGTCAGCCACTTCGACCTCGCCAACAACTACGGGCCCCCGCCCGGCGCCGCCGAGTCGGCCCTCGGTGAGGCGCTCAAGGCGGACTTCGGCCCGTACCGCGACGAGCTGGTCATCTCTACGAAGGCCGGATACCTGATGTGGCCGGGCCCGTACGGCGAGTGGGGCTCCCGCAAGTACCTGCTGTCCTCGCTCGACCAGAGCCTGGGACGGATGGGCCTCGACTACGTCGACATCTTCTACTCCCACCGCCCCGACCCGGAGACTCCCCTGGAGGAGACGATGGGCGCGCTGCACTCGGCGGTGCAGCAGGGCAAGGCGCTGTACGTCGGTGTCTCCAACTACTCGCCGGAGCAGACCCGCGAGGCCGCCCGCATCCTGGGCGAGCTGGGCACCCCGCTCCTCATCCACCAGCCGCGCTACTCGATGCTCGACCGGCGCCCCGAGGAGGGGCTGCTCGACGCGCTCGACGAGCTGAAGGTGGGCTCCATCGCCTACTCGCCGCTGGAGCAGGGCCTGCTCACCGGCCGCTACCTCGACGGCATCCCGGAGGGTTCGCGGGCCGCGAGCGACAGCCCCTTCCTGAGCGCCGACACGGTGACCGAGGACCTCGTCGGCAACCTGCGCTCCCTGGCCGACATCGCCAAGTCCCGCGGTCAGTCCCTGGCCCAGATGGCGCTGGCCTGGGTACTGCGCGGCGGCCGGGTCACCTCCGCCCTGATCGGCGCGAGCAGCCCGCAGCAGCTGGAGGACAGCGTGGCGGCCACGGGCAACCTGGACTTCTCGGAGGACGAGCTCACCCGTATCGACGAGATCGTGCGGCAGGCGTCCAAGGCCTGAGTGCCGGGTACGGACCGACGGACCGACCCCCGAGCCGTGGGCGAGGGGGTCAGTCCGTGACGCGTTCCTCCAGCCGGACGGTCACGGTGTCCCCGGCCTCCTTGCCGATCGCCTTGCGGACGTCGGCCTTGACGGGAAGCTTGTGGGTTCCGTCGCCGAGGGCCATGAACGAACTCCGGAAGGGATGGCCGTCGATCGTCCCGCGGACCTTGACCAGTCCGCGCGTGCCGAAGAATCCGACGGACTCCGGCCAGACGAGATAGGTCCAGCCGCCCTTCTCGGGACTCTTCAGAAGTATCGCGGTGAATTGCTGGTCCAATTCGGTGCCCGTGCTCATGATGTCCTCCGCTGTCCCGGTGATCTCTGCTGCCCGGTGGGCTCTCCTATACGAGACCACCGGGCGCGGCAAAACTCATCGCGACAGCCGTGGTGTCACGCCCCGGCGGGCACCCGGTCCAGGAATCCGTGCACGCTCCGTATCCGCCCGTCGTCGCTCAGAGTGATCACATCGAAGCCTGCGACCGGCGCCGAGCCGTCCGCGACGGCGACCAGTTCCCAGCCGAAGCGGGCGAGGTCGTGGTGCCCGTCCACGGCACCGGTGAGCCGGAACTCGAATCCGGGAAACTGCTCGTGGGCCCCGGCGATCACGGCCGCGATCCCTTCGTGCCCGCGGACGTCGGCCAGCGGGTCGGTGTACGTGCCGTCCGCGGTCCAGGCGGCGGTCACGGCCTTCGTCAGGGCCTCCTCCTCGCCCGCGTTCCAGGCCTCGAAGTAACGGGCGACGGCGGTTTCGTAGCGGTCCTGGTTCGCGGACATGGGAGATCAGCCTCCATCGAGGTCGTACGTGCTCGTACGTACTGGTCAGGGCCCGGATCGGACGTTGTCGGGATCCGGTACCGCAACCATGCCGGGCGTCGTCGGACCCGTCGATTACCCCTCGGGTAATGCCCGCGGACACCCCTCCGGTGATGCCCCCGGAGGACCGCGATCTCCACGGCCGTGTCATTTCAGCCAGTAACCGTGAGGAATATGCCAGGAGACTGGCTGGAATGGCATGGTGACAGTGTGTCAGGAGTGGCGATACTTGAATGCTAGGGCTATTCACAGCCCTGAGAACGGCTCGGGAATCGCCAGGGGATCCACCCGGCTGACCGACCGAAGAACAGCGCCATCGTGCACCACCAGCGAGCCGCAGGAAAGAGAGGCCGGACCGGCAGCAAGCGGATGCAATGGGGGAGCGATCGTGCACGACGAATTCCTTTGCCATGTCACCGCGTACGGAGTGTGCGGAGGCATGTGGGTCGGTGTACCGCTCGGCACCTACCGGGCGCCCACCCTGGCGCTGGCCATGTGGTGGTTACGGGACCGGGCGTCATGGATGGCCGAGCGCCTCGATCCGAACCCCGACGCCCCGTACTTCCCGCCGAACTCGATGATGCCCCTCTCGGTCACGGCCCCCGACGTGCCCGGCGTGCTGCGCGCGTGGTGCGGCGACATCTTCCAGCAGGAGCTGGCCGCCCAGGAGTTGGCCGCGGGACATCTGGTCCGCATCGCCACGAGTGACGAGACCACCGAGTACGAACTGCTCGCGGAGTCCGTCGACGCCCTGCGCATGCAGCGCACCCTCCCCTTCCTCTCCATGCCGGCCGCCTGATCCCCGCTCCCGGCGGAGCCGCTCGGGCGCGGCCCCCGCCGATCGGTCGCAGCAGGCGCACATGTGGACGAATAGCTAGAATTCAGGCATGGGAGAGCGTTCAGCGGCGCCCGAACTCGTCCTCGAAACCGAGACGGGGTCCACGGTGATGACCCCGAACCACGACTACCACGTCGGCCGAGACCCGCTGAGCGACATCGTCATCGACGACGCCCGGGTCTCCTGGCACCACGCGGTCCTGCGGCCCAACGCCGACCACTGGACCCTCTGGGACGAGAACAGCACGAACGGTACGTACGCCGACGGCCGCCGCGTCCACGAGTGGGACGTCGGCCCCGGCAGCGTCATCCGCTTCGGCAACCCCGCCGACGGACCGACCGTGGTGCTTGCCGACCGGCCCCCGCCCGCCCCCGAGCGCCCCTCCTCCGTCTCCCTGCCCGCCGCGACCGGCACCTTCCGGCAGCCCACGACCGTGCGCCCGCTGCCCGCCCGCATGGTCCGCATCGGCCGCGGCGGCGACAACGACCTGGTCGTCGACGACCTGATCGTGTCCAGACGGCACGCGGAACTGCGCGCCCTGCCGGACGGGACGTACGAGATCGTCGACCTGGGCAGCCACAACGGCACGTTCCTCAACGGGCAGCCCGTCGACCGGGCCCCCATCGACGCGGGCGACATCGTCGGCATCGGCCACTCGGCGTTCTGCCTGGTCGGCGACCAACTGCAGGAGTACGTCGACACCGGCGAGGTCTCCCTCGACGTGCAGGACCTGTCGGTCGCCGTCGACAAGGGCCGCAAGACGCTCCTGGACCGGGTCTCCTTCCCCGTCGGCGAGAAATGCCTGCTCGCCGTCGTCGGGCCCAGCGGCGCCGGAAAGTCCACACTGCTCAACGCCCTGACCGGCCAGCGGCCCGCCGACCGCGGCACGGTCCTGTACGACGGCCGCGACCTGTACCGCGACTACGCAGAGCTGCGCCAGCGCATCGGACTCGTACCGCAGGACGACATCCTGCACGCCCAGCTGACCGTGCGCCGCGCCCTCACCTACGCCGCCCAGCTGCGCTTCCCGCAGGACACCGCGAAGGCCGAGCGCCGGGCCCGGGTCGACGAGGTCGTACAGGAGCTGGGCCTGGAACAGCGTGTCGGGCAGCCCATCCACAGCCTCTCCGGCGGCCAGCGCAAGCGCGTCAGCGTGGCCCTGGAACTGCTCACCAAGCCCTCGCTGCTCTTCCTCGACGAGCCGACCTCCGGCCTCGACCCCGGTATGGACCGCTCCGTGATGCACATGCTGCGCGGCCTCGCCGACGACGGGCGGACCGTCATCGTGGTCACCCACAGTGTCCTCAGCCTCGACGTCTGCGACCGGCTGCTCGTCCTCGCACCCGGCGGCAAGGTCGCCTACTACGGGCCGCCCGACGAGACCCTCGCCTTCTTCGGCTACGAACAGTGGCCCGAGGCGTTCGAGGCCTTCGAGCGGGACCGCGAACGGGACTGGGCCGGCGACTACCTGGCGTCGCTCCAGCATCGCCAGTACATCGTGAACTCCACCGCCCAGCCGCACATGGGCCAGGCCGCGCCGACACCGGGCACGGTCGCCCGCCCGCCCAAGGCGCAGAGCTGGGGTTCGCAGCTGGGCACGCTCGTGCGCCGGTACGCGGCCGCGCTCAGCGCCGACCGGACGTTCCTCGCCATCATGATCGCCCTGCCGTTCGTCATGGGCGCCATGGCCAGGGCCCTGGCCGGCAGCAAGCTGACGCAGGAGACGGCGATGAACGCGCTGCTCATCCTCTGTGTCGGCGGAGTCCTCACCGGCGCGGCCAACGCCGTACGCGAACTCGTCAAGGAACGGGTGATCTACCAGCGAGAACGGGCCGTCGGCCTGTCCAGATCGGCGTACCTGATGTCCAAGGTCGTCGTCCTCGGCACGATCACCGTCCTCCAGGCCGTCGTCCTGACCCTGGTGGCGCTGCTCGGCGTCGACCTGAACGCGCCAGGCGGCGAGGGCGTGCTCATGTCGCCCCTGGTCGAGATCACGGTCGCCGTCGCCCTGCTCTCCTTCACCGCGATGATGCTCGGCCTCCTCGTCTCCGCCCTGGTGCGCAAGGAGGAGGTCACGATGCCCCTGCTCGTGCTCCTCGCCATCGTCCAGGTCGTGTTCTGCGGCGCACTGCTGAAGCTCGACGGCGTCCCCGGCATCGAGCAGCTGTCCTGGCTGGTGCCGTCCCGCTGGGCCCTCGGCGCCATGGCGGGCACCATCGGCCTGGCCCGGCTCGTCCCGGGCGACCTGACCGCCGACCCGCTGTTCAAGCACTCGGTGGGCGTGTGGCTGCTCAACATGGGCATGCTCGTCGTCCTCTCGGCCGTCTTCGGCTATCTGGTCGCCCGGCTGCTGAGGCGGCACGAACCCGAAGTCATGCGGAAGTAGCCCGCAGGAAGCAGGCGCGATGACGACGACCGAGGACTTCCGCCCCACCCACGTGGTCCCGCAGGACGGCCTGCCGGCCTGGGAGGCCCCGGACCCGACCAGGCCCACCGTGCCGCTCGACGCCCTCCTGCCGGTCCGTCTCGTCGAGCGGCGCGGTGACTGGGGGCACGTCCTGTGCGCCAACGGCTGGTCCGCGTGGGTCGACGGCCGCCTGCTCCTCGCCGTACCGCAGGAGCCGCCCGCCGCCGGACAGCCCCTCGCCCGCACCGCCGACCCGCGCCCCCTGCTCGCCCGCGTCGAGGAGACGGTCGGCCGCTACCGGCAGACGGTCGAGGAACTGGCGGCCGGACGCCTCGACGGGGAGGAGTTCCACGGCCGTACGCAGGGCATGCGGGTCGGCATCGTCGTCGACGGCGAGGCCGTGTGGCTGTACGAGGCCGAGCATGAGCGGTGGGTGTACTGCGACGGCAACCGGCTGAGCACGTACGCGACTCCGAAGTCGGTCGAGGACGGACCGAAGCCCCATGACGAGGCCGGACCCGAGTCGCCTGCCGCGGCCCGCCCCGAGCCGCCCGCCTCGGCCCGACCCACGCCGCCCGCGTCGGGCGACCCCGAGCCCACCCAGGTCGTACCGGGCATCGGGCCGGACCCGACGAAGGCAGTGGGCAACGCGGATCCGGAACCGACGAAGGCCGTGGGCGACACGGATCCGGAACCGACACAGGTCGTGGGCAACACAGGTCCGGAACCGACGCGGGTCGTGGAGAACACAGGTCCGGAAGCGCCCGACGCCGAGGGAGATCGCAGCCACGCGCCCACCCGGTTCGTCAAGGGCGACGGTGACGGCTGATGCCGCACGACACGAGCCTGTACTCGGGGCGGCCCTCCGATCTGATCGGCAAGCAGATCGCCGGCTACCGGATCGAGCGCGAGGTCGGCCGTGGCGGCATGGCCGTCGTCTACCGCGCCAAGGACCTGCGTCTGGACCGCACGGTCGCCCTGAAACTGCTCGCCCCGGAACTCGCCCGCAACGACACCTTCCGCAAACGCTTCACGCACGAGTCACGGGTGGCCGCCGCGATCGACCACCCGCACATCGTGCCGGTCTTCGAGGCGGGCGAGACCGACGGCGTCCTCTACATCGCCATGCGGTACGTCGCCGGTCGCGACCTGCGTCATCTCCTGGACCGCGAGGGCCCGTTGGCGATCGCGGACGCCACCCGCATCGCCATCCAGGTCGCGTCCGCGCTCGACGCGGCGCACGACCACGGCCTGGTCCACCGGGACGTCAAACCGGGCAACATCCTGGTCGCGGCGGGCACGGACAGCGACCACCCCGAGCACGTCTACCTCACCGACTTCGGCCTGACGAAGAAGTCGCTGTCCCTGACCGGCTTCACATCCGTCGGCCAGTTCGTCGGCACGCTCGACTATGTGGCGCCCGAGCAGATCTCCGGCCGTCCGGTCGACGGCCGCTGTGACGTCTACAGCCTCGCCTGCGTGGTCCACGAGACCCTGACGGGCCGTCCGCCCTTCCAACGGGACGACGACATGGCCCTGTTGTGGGCCCACCAGTACGACCAGCCGCCCACGCTGACCTCGCAACGGCCCGAACTCGCCGAGCCGGTCGACGGGGTTCTGGCGAAGGCCCTCGCCAAGAGTCCCGACGACCGGTACGAGTCGTGTCTCGCCTTTGTGACCGCGTTGCGTGCGGCTGCCACTGGTGTGGTGGCAGGTGGTCATGCCCCCACACAGGTGGACCTGCGGGTCGCGGAGGCGTCTCGGCACCCGGGACCGCCGCCGGAGCCGCCGGGGTGGGCCCGGCCCGTGTTTCCCGGCTCGGCGGGGTGAGGACCTGCTTGGACCGGTGGGTTCGGGCGGGCCCACTTTCAAGGCAACGGACTCAGTCCTTGCTGAGCAGCAAATGAGCCTGCGGGAACTGGCGTTCGGCCTCCGGCGGGGCTGTCTGTCGTAGCCGGGCCGTCTCGGTGAAGCCGGTCTTGATCAGCAGGTCGGCTACGCGGTCGGGGGACCAGTGGTAGGCGAGTGCCACCTTGTGGTCGAAGGACTCGGCGAGTTCCGAGGGGTCGTCGTGGGCCTGGAAGGCGAGCAGCAGTCGGCCGCCGGGCGCGAGGACCCGGTGGAACTCGGCGAATACTTGCGGCAGTTGCTCCGGTGGGGTGTGGATGATCGAGTAGCGGGCCAGGACACCGCCGAGGCTGCCGTCCGCCAGGTCCAGGGCGGTCATCGAACCCACCTCGAACCGCAGCTCCGGATGGGCCGCCCGGGCGATCGCGATCATCTCCGGCGAGAGGTCGACACCGGACGCGTCCAGGCCGAACGAGTGGAGTAGCCCGGTCACATGGCCCGGTCCGCAGCCGAGGTCGGCGACCGGACCGCCGCCGTCCGCCCGCACGAGGTCGGCGAACGCGATGAGCATGGCCCGGTCCAGTGGATGCTCCTCCAGGCCGTTGGCGAAGTGCTCGGCATAGAGGTCGGCCATGGAGTCGTAGGCCGTTCGGGTGGTGCGCAGGAAGTCCGGTTCGATCATGGGTGCGTACCGTAGTACGCCCCACTGACATCAGGCCTGCGGGTTCTCCACCTCGCCGCGGTGGCGTACGCGAGAGGCGAGCAGTGCGCCCAGGAAGCCTGTGACCAGGCCCCAGAGCAGGGCGAAGCCGATCGCCCCCCACAGTTGCGGCCGAAGGAAGAGTTCACCGGACAGGCCGCCGCCGACGTCGCCGATGCCGAGCAGCGACAGGCCGTAGTGCGCGTCGATCCGGCCGACGAGGCAGACCGTGAGCACCGTGAGGGCGAGCGCCACCGCCATGTGTACTGCGTGCTGCCAGGCCCGCGTCCGGGCCGGTGAGCGTTTGGCCATGAGGAACGCGACGGCCAGCAGCAGCACGGCGTCGACGACCACGAGCCACCACACCCTGCCGTCCAGTTCGGAGAGCGTGCGCAGGTTGAGGGTCGAGATGTCGGGCGTCCGCAGCACGCTGTCCAGCACGCGCGGCATCGGCAGCCCGAACGGCCCCTCGACGCGCCCCTCCCAGGAGGCGCCGAGACCGATCGTGAAGGCCAGCCAGACGAGGTTCGGCAGCCCGAGGAGGATCACGGCGAGCGTCTCCGGCGCACGACCGCGCGTCACCGCCACCACCAGCGCGATCACCACGCCCAGGGCGACGAAGGCGAGCAGCAGCACGACCATGGCGTACGCGGCCGGCCGTACCGACTCCTGGAAGCGCAGCAGCCGGGCCGGGAGCGGGGCCCTGGGCGAGACGAGCAGCGCGATGACGAGGACGCCCGCCAGCCACAGCAGGCCGAAGGCCAGCGTCACGGGCACGTCGGCCTTGAAGCCGACCCGGGGCGACGAGGCTCCGAAGATGTCACCGATGTCGGAGAGCGTGCCCTCGCCGAGCGAGATCGCGAAGGTCTGACGGGCCGACAGCGCCAGACCTGTCAGCGCGAGGAGCCACAGGACGGCGATTCTCGCGGCCCAGCCGGCCAGTTCGGGGGCGCCCGCGACGGCCCGGTGCCGCAGTGGCCGGAGGAATCCGGCGGCGACGACCAGGACACCGGTGAGGGTGACGGACAGGGGAGTGACCGACATCCCCGCCTTGGTCTCGGCGAGCGCTCCGGCGTCTCCGGTGAGTTCGATCGAACCGCCGACCGCCACCACGACGGTGGCCGCGACGACCCGGGGGAACGCGCCGTCCGGCAGATCGGCGGCCCCGGCGGCCCACAGGCCGAGCGCGGCGACCACGATCATGGCGATCAGCCCGGCCAGGACCGTCACCAGGGCGTGGATCCAGCCGTGCCGCGCCACTGCCTGCTCGGGGACTGTCTGGAGGCTCACCCTGCCCACGCTAAGCAGGCCTTCGGAGGTGCGCCCGCCGAGAGGGCCGACCGCGTCGGCTTGCGAGCTGTGCGGGACAGGAGCACACAATGGGCTCGTTGTGGAAGAAAGCGGCATTAATCGTAAGAAGTGCCGCAGCATCCCTACGCCGGGAAGAAGAGCTCGTGAGCGTCGAACCGCCGTCGTCCGGCCGCCCCACAGGACCGCCGTCCGGCCCCTTGTCGGGGCCGACCCAGCCGAGCCCCACGCCGCCACCTCCGGGTGACCAGGGCCCCTCGGGGCCGTCGGGCCCTTCGGGTGGCGGATCGGGTGGTGGTCCTTCCGGGCCGTCGGGTCCCTCAGGTCCGTCGGGTCCGTCCGGCGGTGGTGCAGGTGGACCCGGAGGTCCGTCCGGTCCGGACGAGCCGGGTCAGGGTCCCGGAAAGGGACCCGACCGGGCCTGGTGGCAGTCGGCCCCGCGCGTCGCCGTCATCGCCGCCACGATCGTCGTCGCCGTCACGCTGGTCGTCGTCTTCACCCGTTCGGACGGTGGCACCTCGGGCGCGGGCGGCGGTGAGGTCTTCCTCCAGGCCGCGGGCAAGTCGGGTCCCGACCCGTTCACCGAGTCGACCGCGAAGGACAGTTCCGCTCCGCCCGTGACGCCCTCGCCGACCGAGACCGCCGAGTCCGGCAACGTGACGCGGGGCGTGGAGGGTTCGGCGCCCGGCCTCTACGGCGGTACGCGCAAGGTGGCCAGCTGCGACGTCGAGAAGCAGATCTCCGCGCTGCAGAAGGCCCCGGCCAAGAACCAGGCGTTCGCCTCGGTCCTGGGCCTCCAGCCGTCCGGCGTCCCCGCGTATCTGCGCTCGCTCACCCCCGTACAGCTGCGGATGGACACCCGCGTCACCAACCACGGCTACCGCGACGGCAAGGCCACCAGCTACCAGGCGGTTCTGCAGGCCGGCACCGCCGTCCTCGTCGACGACCGCGGTGTGCCCAGGGTGCGGTGCGCGTGCGGCAATCCGCTGACGCCGCCGGTCGCGCTGAAGTCCACGCCCAAGCAGACCGGTGACTCCTGGCCGTCGTACCGGGCGTCGAACGTCGTGGTCGTCGCGCCCGCGACCCAGGTCATCAACGTCTTCGTGATCTACGACCCGGACAGCGGCGACTGGTTCAAGCGGCACAAGGGCGACACCGGGGACAAGGACCAGAAGACGGATCCGCCGACGGACCGGCCCTCGCCGTCCGACAGTTCGCTGTCGCCGAGCTCCGCCTCGCCGTGCGTGTCCCTGCCGCCCGGTGAGACCGCGCCGCCCGACGGTTCGGCGAGCCCCTGCCCGGAGACGTCCTCGGCGCCACCCTCGTCACCGTCGCCGGAGACCGAGCCGCCCTCGTCCGAGCCTCCGTCGGCGGAGACCTCCGACTCGGAGTCGGCCGACACCACGACGGAGTCGGCCGCCAGCAACAGCGCCCCGGAGTCGGCCGAGACCTCCCCGGGGCTCTGAGCGCCGGTCCGCTCCGGCGGACTACTCGTCGATCGCCGCGCCGAAGGCCGCGCCCAGGTAGGGGGCGCCGAGCGTGTCGGCGCCGTACGTCCACGAGCCCGTGGCCGTGATGCCGCCCGCGCCGGCCGAGAGCACCCAGACGAACCCGTCACCGGCGTTCTCGCCGGGCGCCGAGGCCAGCAGGCCGAAGCGGCCGTCCCTGTTGGGGTCGGTGAGACGGACCTGGGCGCCCCACTTGTCGCCCTTCTCGGGGACACCGGACACGTCCGCGGAGTCCTGGTCCCAGGACTTGGCGCCCGTCGCGGTCAGTCCGGCGGACGCGCCGCGCAGCACCCACACCGCGCCCGCGTCGGCGACCGTGCCGATGTCCTCGCCGGCGGCGCCGATCGCCACGTCCGCGTACCCGTCGCCGTCCGTGTCCGCGACCGAGAGGTCCGTGCCCCAGCCGTCGCCGCGCTCGGCGGTGCCGGGGACGCCGGGGGAGTCCTGCGTCCACCACTGGGCCTCGTCCGCGGGGCCGTTCTCGCCGCCGTAGCGCACGCCGACCAGCCCGCCGGTGAGGGTCTCGCCGCCGTCGTCGGGGGAGTTCGGCTCGCCGGTCACCAGGTCGTCGTAGCCGTCGTGGTTGATGTCCCCGGAGGCGCTGACCGGGCCGCCGCGCAGATCCCGCTCGTACTTCAGCCCGTCGGCGTTTCCGGACAGGTACGTGGACCAACCGTGGCCGGGCTCCTCTCCGCCGATCGTCACGCCCGAGACGACCAGGTCGGCGTAGCCGTTGTTGTCGTAGTCGCCCGTGGTCAGCGAATTGGGCAGGATGTGGCGCTGCTCGGCCCGTGCGGAGAGCCGGGTCGGCGACTGCTCCTTGAGCGAGCTGGGGGCCGTCGAGTCGTAGGCGAACAGCTCCAGGTCGTCGTGGTCGAGCACGGCGAGCAGGTCGCCCGGTGTCTCGTCGGTGAAGTGCGCCGCGGCGAGCCCGCTGCCGAACTGCTCGCCCGCGGTGGGTTCCTGAGTCTCCAGCCAGTCGCTGGCGGCGCCGGTGAGCCCCGCCTTCGAGCCCCACAGGATCGCCACGCCACCCGCGTCGGCGACGGTCCCGAGGTCCTCGCCGGGGATGCCGACGACGGCGTCGTCGTACCCGTCCCCGTCCAGGTCACCGGTCGCGACCGCCTTGCCGAACCCGTCCCCCGCCTCGGCGGCGCCCGCGACACCGCCCGTGGACTGGCTGAACCGCGCCACGTCGCTCGTCCCGATGCCCCTCGACGAGCCGTACTGCACGGTCACGAGACCGGCACCCTTCTTGCCACTGACGGTCGCCCCGGGCGCACCCACCAGCACGTCCTCGTACCCGTCGCCGTTGAAGTCGCTGTTCCGGTCGTCGGCGCGCGTACCGCCCGGCGTTCCGGCGTACGCGGACGGGGCGGCGGCGATCCCCAGACCAGCCACGAGAAGAAATGACGCCGCGGCCAGAGCGGCGGAACGGTTCTTGCGCATGATTCGGCTCCTGACGAAAAGGACGACCGGGCAGCGCGGGGGTGTCCGGAAAGGGCCCGTTCCTTGTCCGGCGCCGTGTTTGACACTGGATGGGGCTCAAGGGTTGTACGGGGATTTCGCGCGGGTGCCGGACGAGGTGGACGCGCCCGACCGACCGCCGTATCAAGGAGGAACGCGTGTCCGTGTGGTCTGCCAGGGGGAGGCGACTCATGGTGTTCAACATCATCTCGCTCGTGATGTCGGTCATGGCTCTGGCGGCTTCGACGTGGGGTGTCAGCCAGCAGATCGGACGGGCCCGGGCGGACAGCGATCTCGCCATGACGACCGAACTGCTGCTGACGCACATCCGCGACCCCGAGTTTCAGCGGGATCAGCGCTGGGTCCTGTTCGAGCTCGCCTCGGCGCACAGCCCGGACCAAGGGATCGACCTGCTGCCGGACGATGCCAAGTACCGGGCGTGGAACGTCGCCGTCGTCTTCGAGGCCGTCTCCATCATGATGCGCTTCGAGATCGTCAACGCCGAGATTCTGACCAGCCTGACGCACTACCGCCTGATGCGGACCTGGGAGGTCCTGGAGCCGTACATCCAGGCCGAGCGCGCCCGACGTGGCAGCGTGGTGTTTCCGTTCTGCGAGGACGCGTACGCCGTCGCGCGACGCACCGACCCTGAGGCCCTGCACCATCGGCTGGGGTTGAAGCGGGCGGACGGCACACCGCGGTGAGCGGAAGGCGGTGGCGGATCTCCAGCGCGCATCGACGGGCGCGCCGGTCAGTAGCCCCGGACGCGTCGGTCAGTGGCCCCCACCCCGCCGCACCAGGATCAGCTCGTGCAGGTACCGCTTCGTGATGCTGCCTCCGTGGCGGGTGTCGATCAGCTTACGGATGCCGTCCAACAGGCCCTTGCGAGCGGTCGGTTCCAGCGCGCGGTGGTTGGAGTACGTCAGCAGGAGGTCGATGTAGGTCTGGGTGGTGTACGTGATCTCCTGTGGGAACCGGAGCGTCTCGACCCGGCCGAGCACCTCGAACTCCCTTGTGTCCGTGGCCGTTTCGGCGTCGGTCGACTGCCGCAGCCCCGGGGGTGTGGCCGGATCCCAGCGCTCGTAGCAGTCCTGGACCTCGACGAAGAAGTCGCGACTGCCGCCCGCTGTGTGGTGGGTGATGACGACGGCGAGCGTTCCGTCCGGGCGAAGCGCTTCCGCCACCTTGGTGAGGCGCGTCGCGGGGTCGAGCCAGTGGAACGACGTCGCGGCCACCATCAGGTCGAACGGCTCCCGGGGCAGCGGCCATTGCTCGAACTCCGCCACCTCGACGTGCGCCCGAGGGAAGGCCCGCAGGTTGCGCCGCGCCACCGCCGCCATCGACGGGCCCAGTTCCACGGCGATGACGTGACAGCCCAACTCGGCGAGGGGCACGGTCATTTGGCCGGTCCCGGGGCCGAATTCCAGGACCCGACTGTCCGCGTCGAGGCCCACGCGGGTGGCCAACGCCTCTACCAGAGCGGGTGGATAGGAGGGCCGGGCCCGGTCGTACAGCTCGGCGTCCTCGTCGAAGATGCCTCGTAGTGAGCGGGTCATGCGGTGTCGCCGCCGATCCGAACGCTCCGGTCGCTGCCGTCACTTCGGTCATGCCGCAGCTCATGGAAGAACGCCCGGACATCTCCGACGAGCAGATCCGGCTCCTCCATCGCCGCGAAGTGACCGCCCCGGTCGAACTCCGTCCACCGCACGATGTTCTCCGTGCGGTCCGCGATGTGCCGCAGCGGGATGAAGTTGTCCCAGGGGAAGACGGCGAGCGCGGTGGGTGCCGTCGACGGCTGCACGGGTTCGCCCCAACCGGCCGCGTGCGCCCGCTCGTAGTAGATCCGCGCGGACGAACCCGCCGTCCCCGTCAGCCAGTACAGCATCACGTTCGTGAGCAGCTGGTCCCGGTCCACGGCGTCCTCGGGGCGCTCGTGCGAGTCCGTCCACTCCTTGAACTTCTCGACGATCCAGGCGAGTTGGCCGACGGGTGAGTCGGTGAGCCCGTAGGAGAGGGTCTGCGGGCGGGTCATCTGGACGACGGCGTACCCCAGTCGCTCGCGGGTCCACTCCTCGTTGCGCCGCCACGAGGCGAGCGTCTTCTCACGCTCCGGAGGGCTCAGCGCGGCCAGCTCCTCGGGGGTGGGCTCGGTGCTCGCGTGGGCGCCCGGCAGGAGGTTCAGATGGACGCCGATCACCCGGTCGGGGAAGGCGCGGCCGAGCTCACGGGAGATTCCCGCTCCCCAGTCTCCGCCCTGCACGCCGAAGCGCCGGTAGCCGAGCCGGTCCATCAGCTCGGCGAACGCGGCGCCGACCCGCCTGAGCTCCCAGCCCGTGTCCCGCGTTGGCCCCGACAGACCGAACCCCGGAATGCCCGGCAGCACCACGTGGAACGCGTCGGCCGGGTCACCGCCGTGGGCACGCGGATCGGTCAGCGGCCCGACCACATCGAGGAACTCGACGATCGAGCCCGGCCAGCCGTGGGTGATGATCAGTGGCGTCGCGTCCGGTTCGGGCGAGCGGATGTGCGCGAAGTGGATGTTCGCGCCGTCGATCGTCGTCGTGAACTGGGGCCACTCGTTGAGCCGGGCCTCGGCCGCCCGCCAGTCGTAGATGTGCCGCCAGTACCGCACGAGCTCCTTCAGATAGTCGCGCGGGACCCCGTACTCCCAGCCCACGCCCGGCAGTTCGTCCGGCCAGCGGGTGAGGTCGAGGCGTGCGTTCAGATCGTCGAGGTCGGACTGGGGGATGTCGAGGACGAAAGGGTGGATCGTGTCGTCGTGCGGGGAGGTCATGGCGGGCCATGCTAGTTCGGCACCGGCATCCGGTCGCGTGAATAAAAGCCGTGGTCACCGGCCGGTCGGACGGTCACGAGGGCAGGCCGCCGGGTTCGCCGTACGGGCCGACCGCCCGCCCGTCCTAACCCGCCGGGGCCGCCTGCGCCGTCGCGTCGCTCGTCACTCTGCTGTCACCCGCCCAGCCCGCTTTCCGGGCCACCGATGAGTTTTCGCAAGAGGATCCGTCTACATAGGTGACAGCGTTCCCGCCCCAGGAGGTACCCATGACCACCGACGGATTCACCACCTGCCTCTGGTTCGACGGCCAGGCCGAGGAGGCCGCGAACTTCTACGTCTCGGTCTTCAAGAACTCCCGCATCGGCACGATCCTCCGCTACAGCGAGGTAGGGCACGGCGTGCCCGGAACCGTACTGACCGTCGAGTTCGAGGCCAACGGCCAGAAGTTCTACGCCCTCAACGGCGGCCCGCAGTTCAAGTTCAACGAGGCCATCTCCTTCGAGGTCCGATGCGACGACCAGGCGGAGGTGGACTTCTACTGGAACGCGCTCACCGAGGGCGGCGGCGAGGAGGGCCCCTGCGGCTGGCTGAAGGACAGGTTCGGCGTCTCCTGGCAGGTCACCCCCGTCAGGCTGGTCGAGATGATCAGCGACCCGGACCAGCAGAAGGCGGATCGGGCCATGCAGGCGATGCTCAAGATGCACAAGATCGACGTCGCCGAACTGGAGAAGGCGTACGCGGGCGAGTGAGGCGACCGGCACGGCGGCCGGCCACCTCCCCCCGCACCACCGGCCCAGCTGAGGCGCCCAGGCGAGTCCTGGTGACCCACCGGCTCAGGCGAGCTGGCCGCTGTGCAGTGCCGTGTACGCACCCCCGAGCTCCAGCAACTCCTCGTGCGACCCGATCTCCCGTACGGCACCGTCCCCCATCACCACGATCCGGTCCGCACCCCGGATCGTGGACAGTCGGTGCGCCACCACGAAGGTGGTGCGCCCGCGCATGAGCCGGGCCAGTGCCTGCTGCACGAGCGCCTCCGACCGCGTGTCGAGCGCGGACGTCGCCTCGTCCAGGATGAGCACCCGCGGATTACGGATGAGGGCCCGAGCGATGGCCAGCCGCTGCCGCTGTCCGCCCGAAAGACGCGCCCCGTGCTCGCCCACCACGGTGTCGAGCCCGCGCGGCAGCCGGTCGACGAACTCCAGCGCGTTGGCGTCCCGCAGTGCCGCACGCACCGTCGCCTCGTCGGCGTCCGCGTCGTCCATGCCGTACGCGACGTTCTCCCGCACGGTCCCGTCGAACAGGATCGACTCCTGAGGCACGACCGACACGAAGCGCCGGTACGTCCGCAGGTCCAGCGTGTTCATGTCGGCCCCGTCCAGCAGCACCCGGCCCGAGGTCGGCCGGATGAACCCGATGACGAGACTGAGCACCGTGGACTTCCCGGCCCCCGAGGCACCGACGAGCGCGATGGTCTCGCCCGGCGCGACGGAGAGGTTGAACTCCCGCACGGCGGGCCGGCCGGCGTCCTCGTACGCGTAACCCACGCCCTCGAACTCCACGGCACCGCGCAGCGAGTCGAGCCGCGCCTTGCCCTCGTTCTCCTCCAGCTCGGGTGCCTGGAGGACCTCGCCGACGGACCGTACGGACTCCAGGCCCTTGGTGATGACCGGAGCAAGCCCCGCCAGGGTGGTCGTGGAGTTGGTGAGCGTGGTGAGGAACGCGCTGAGCATGACGACGTCACCGGCGGAGACGCCCCAGACGCCGTAGTACGAGACCAGCGCCGCCGCGGTCAGGAAGAGCACCCCGATCACGTTCAGGAACACCCAGGCCAGCGAGGCGAAGCGCCCGTTGAGCAGGTCCAGGCGCAGCCCGGAGTTGAGCACCTTCCGCAGCGTGCCGTCCATGCGGCGCAGGGCCTTGCCCTCCAGGCCGTGGGCGCGCGTGACCGGGATCAGCCGGGTCATCTCGGTCACCCGGGAGGACAGCTGCTCGACCTCGTGGCGGAAGTCCTCGTTGTGCGTGCGCAGGCGGGTCCGCAGCCGCGCGACGAGCAGCGCCGCCACAGGGACCACGAGCAGGAAGACGGGCACGAACTCGGGGGTGCGGATCGCGATGATGACGAGCCCGCCCGCGAGCACGGTGACCGCGCCGAGCCCGGTCTCGGCGGTCTGCTGCACCATCTGCTCGACCGTCTCCACGTCCCGAACGACCTTGACCTGCAGGACGCCCGCGCTGACGCGTGAGTGGTAGCCGATGGAGAGCTGCTGCATGCGTGTGCACAGGGAGGACCTGAGGGCCGTGCCCATGCGGCGCACGCTGCCGTACAGCAGCCGCACGTACAGCAGGTGCAGGGGCATGTTGATCAGCAGGATGAAGAGGATGAATCCGGCGCTCAGCCACAGCCGGCCGACCGGTCCGTGCTGGACGACCGTGTCGATGATGGACGCCGTGACCAGTGGCAGCAGCCAGATCGGGCTGTGTTTGACCGTGAAGACGGCGAACGCGGCGGCGACCTTCCAGCGGTCGGCGCGGAACAGGTAGACGAGGGTACGGACGGGGTGCTCGCCGCGGTAGCGGTGGTCGAGCGGTTTCTCCCACGAGGCCATGGTGGCCTTCCCTCCCCAGGGAGTGGCGGATGTGGCAAGCGCTTTCTTCCCCTGCCCCGATCGCCTACACCCGGCGGGTCCGATCTCCCCCGGGCCGCGTAACGGCTCGGTTTCCCCGGTTAATTTCCGGGTTCCGAGGGTTGGCGCGGAGGCATTGGCTGGTTATCGTTCACGCACTTCACTCAATCGTTCCGCTGAACGAATAGCGAGAAGGACGGTCGGTCCATGCCCGACATCCACCACCCAGGACGGCGCTCCGTCCTCGCCGCGGCCACGGCGGGCGCCGCGTCGCTCGGTGCGTCCTGGCTGCTCACCGGCTGTACGGGGGCCTCGGCCGCCCCCGTGCTGCCCACGGACGCGAAAGGGGGCAGCCCCGACCGCGGCGGCACCCTCCGGATCGCCCGGCCGCCCGCCTCCGACGCCGAGACCCTCGACCCGGCGAGCGCCCTGTCCGCGTACGAGTACCTGGGCGCCCTCTACAACCGCCTCGTCCGCGTCGGGGCCAACGGCGACCTGGTCCCCGACCTCGCCGAGTCCTGGGAACCGGACGCCAAGGCCCGCACCTGGACCTTCCGCATCCGCGCGGGCGTCACCTTCCACGACGGACGCAAACTCACCTCCGCCGACGCCGCGTACACACTGCGCCACATCCTCGCCAAGGAGACCGCGTCCCCGCAGGCGGCAGTCCTCGCCCCGCTCATCGACCCCGGGAAGCTGCGCACGCCCGACGCCCGCACACTCGTGGTGCCGCTCAAGACCCCCAACGCGGAGTTCCCGAGCCTCCTCACGCACTACAACTGCTATGTCATCCCCGACGGCAGCGCGCGTGGCATCGGCCGCACGGGCGTCGGCACCGGCCCCTTCAAACTGGAGTCGTTCACGCCTGCCGGCCCCGGACGCATCACCGCGTACGAGGACCACTGGGCGGGCCGCCCGGTCCTGGACGCCATCGACTTCTACTCCGTCGCCGACATGTCGGCCCGCTCGAACGCCCTGCTCGCCGGGCAGGTCGACCTCCTCTCGCAGACCAACCTGGACTTCGCGACCGCCCGTGTCGTCGCCGCCTCCGACCGCGCCACGATCGCCCGCGTCGAGAACGCCCAGTGGTACGTGCTGCCGATGCTGACGACGGAGAAGCCCTTCACCGACGTACGCGTCCGGCAGGCGATGAAGCTCGCCTACGACCCGGAGCACGTCGTGAAGGTCGCGCTGCAGGGCGCGGGCACGGCCGGCTGGGACAACCCCGTGCCGCCGAGCGACCCCGCCCACATCACCGCGCACCCGAAGCACGACCCGGAACAGGCCCGGCACCTGCTGAAGAAGGCGGGGCACGAGGGCCTGACCGTCGACCTCTACACGTCCTCGTACGACCCGGTCTTCACGCCCATGGCCCTCGCCTACCAGGACTCGGCCAGGCGGGCCGGGATCCGGATCCGGGTGAAGACGGCCTCGGCGGACTCGTACTACACGCAGATCTGGATGAAGAAGCCGCTCATGGCCACCTACTGGTACACCGGCAGACCCGTCGACCAGCTCTTCACCCAGGTCTTCCGCAGCGGCTCCTCCTACAACGAGACCGCCTGGTCGGACAAGAAGTTCGACGCGCTGCTCGACCGGGCCCGGCAGGAGACCGACGACGAGCGGCGGCGTGAACTGTACGGCGAGGCGCAGACCTTCGTCATCGAGAAGGGCGGGGCGATGACCCCGATGTTCGCCGACCGGCTCGTCGGCATCTCCCGCAAGGTACGCGGATACGCCGAGCACGGCTTCGAGTTCGACTACCTCGGCATCGGCCTGAAGGGGGCCTGACCACCATGTTCTCCTTCATCGCCCGCAGAGCGGGCGCCGCCGTCGGCACGCTGTTTCTCTCCTCGATCCTCGTCTTCCTCGCCGTACAGGCCCTGCCCGGCGACGTCGCCACCCAGGTTCTCGGCAAGGACGCGACCCCGGACGCCGTCTCCGCCCTCCGCGAGAAACTGAAACTCGATCAGCCCGCCTGGGAGCGGTACATCGACTGGATCGGCGGCGCCCTGCACGGCGACTTCGGCCTCTCCCTCGTGTCCGGCAAGGCGGTCGGCGGCGAAGTCGGCATGTATCTCGGCAACTCCGCGCTCATCGCCCTGGTGACCGTCCTCTTCGCCGTCACCGGCTCGATCGTCCTCGGCATCCTCGCGGGCCTGTACCGCGACCGCTGGCCGGACCACCTCATCTCCACCGTCAGCCTGGTCGGGATGAGCGTCCCCGAGTTCGTCGTCGCCACCGTCCTGGTGCTCTGCTTCTCCGTCGCCCTGCCCTGGTTCCCGGCGGTCGTCCTGTACGGCCCCGAGGCGAGCGCCGGCCAACTCATGCCCGCCGTATGGCTTCCCGCCCTCGCGCTCGCCGTCGTCATGGCCGCGTACATCGTCCGGATGGCCCGCACGTCCGTCATCGACGTCATGGCCAGCGAGTTCGTCACCACGGCCCGCCTCAAGGGCCTGTCGACCTGGCGGGTCGTCACCCGGCACGCGCTGCCCAGCGCCCTGCTCCCGACGTTGCACGTCATCGCGCTGAACGTCGCCTGGCTGGCCGGCGGGGTCGCGGTCGTCGAGAACGTCTTCAACTACCCCGGCATCGGCAAGCTGATGCTCGCCTCCGTGCAGAACCGGGACCTGCCCGTCATCCAGGCCATCGCACTGATCAGCGCGGTCGTGTACGTCGTCTGCAACCTCGCCGCCGACCTCGGCGCCATGGCCCTCAACCCCAAGCTCCGTACGCGCGGGAGGACCCGATGACCACCCTCGACACCCCGGCGGCGGCACCCGCCGTCCCCGTCGCACCCTCTTCCGCCGCGGCCCGCGCCTGGCGCACGGTGCGTTCCTCGCGAGCGGCCACCATCGGCCTCGCGATCGTCGCCGTGCACGTTCTGATCGCGCTCCTCGCACCGGTCCTCACCTCCTACGACCCCATCGCCAACAACGCCGACCAGGCGCTGCTCGGACCGAGCGGGGAACACTGGGCGGGCACCGACCAGTACGGCCGTGACGTCCTGGCACGCGTCCTGTACGGCGGCCGCTACGCCCTCGGCGTCTCCGTCGCCGCCACCCTCGTGACGCTGCTGATCGGCACGGTCGTGGGATGCGCCGCGGCCCTGCGCGGCGGCTGGTTCGACGACGTACTGGGCCGGGTCCTCGACGCGGTGCTGTCCGTCCCGTCGGTCCTGGCGCTGCTGGTCATCGTCACCGCTCTCGGCACCGGCCCCTCGGTCATCGTCCTCGCGATCGCTGTCGTGTACGTCCCCCAGGTCGTACGCGTCGTGCGGGGCGCCGCGCTGGCGGTCGTACCCGCCGACTACGTGACCGCGGCGCGGGCCAGGGGCGAGTCCACCTGGGCGATCCTGCGGCGCGAGATCCTGCCGAACATCACCGACGTGGTGTGTGTCGAGTTCGCCATGCGGGCCTCCTGGGTCGTGCTGCTGATCTCCTCGCTGTCCTTCCTCGGCTTCGGCGCCGATCCGCCCACTCCGGACTGGGGCCTGATGGTCGCCGAGAACCGCACGGCCATCACCGTCGTCCCGATGGCGAGCCTCGCACCGATCATCGCCCTGGCCACACTCGTGGTGGGGCTCAACCTCGCGGCCGACGGCCTGTCCAAGGCGTGGGGCGTCGACCGGATCAGGGAGGGGTCCTGATGACCGCGATCGTCTCGGTCACCGAGTTGTCGGTGGCCTATCGCTCGGGTGGCTCCGGCGGACGCGATGTGCTCGTCGTGCGTGAAGTGTCCCTGGACGTGCTGCCCGGACAGACGCACGCGCTGGTCGGTGAGTCGGGCAGCGGCAAGTCGACCGTCGCGGCGACGCTCCTTGGACACCTGCGGCACGGTTCGCGTGTGACGGGCGGTTCGGTGAGGGTCGGCGGAGCCGACGTATTCGCCCTGCCCGCACGGGAGTTGAGGCGTCTGCGGGGCGGGACCGTCGCCATGGTCGCGCAGAACGCGGGCCACGCGCTCACCCCCTCCATGCGGATCGGACGGCAGATCGCCGAGGCGGGCGGAGACGTCCCCGTCGTGGACCTCCTCGATCAGGTCCGGCTGCCCCGCCCCGCCGAACTCGCCCGCCGCTACCCGCACGAACTCTCCGGCGGCCAGCAGCAGCGCGTCGCCATCGCCATGGCCATCGCCGCCCGCCCGAAGGTCCTCGTCCTCGACGAGCCGACGACTGGGCTCGACGTCATCACCCAGCGTGGGGTCCTCGACCTGATCGGGGCGCTTCGAGACGAACTCGGCCTCGCTGCCGTGTTGGTGAGCCATGACCTCGGCGTCGTCGCGCACATGGCCGACGAGGTGACTGTGTTGCGGTCCGGCCGGGTCGTGGAGGCGGCACCGACTGGTCGGTTGTTCGCGGCACCCCAGGACCCGTACACCAGACGCCTGTTGGCGAGTGTGCCGCGGCTCGACGACGAGGGGCTCGCGCTCGTGGGGGTGGCGGGGGAGCGGGAGGTGCGGCCGAGGGCCGTCGTGTCCGGCGATGCGCCTGTCGCCGTCTCCGCTCGGGACGTCACGATCGACTACGGGGCCGCACGTGCCGTGGACGGTGTCTCCTTCGACGTCCGGCGCGGTGAAGTTCTGGCTCTGGTGGGGGAGTCGGGCAGCGGGAAGTCCACGCTCGCCTGGGCTCTCGCGGGGTTGCGGACTCCGTCGGGCGGCACGATGACTCATGAGTCGGGTGCACATGGAGCAGGCGACCTCGCCCGGCCCGCCGGGAAGCGGCCGCTGTCGCTGCGGCGGCGGGTTCAGCTTGTGTTCCAGAACGCCGATACGTCGCTCAATCCGCGTCGTTCGGTGGGGGACGCCGTGCGGCGGCCGTTGCGGTTCTTCGGCACGGTGGGTTCGCGGGCGGAGGCCGTCGATCGGGCTCGGCAGCTCATCTCCGACGTGCGTCTCGAGCCTGCTCTCTCCGAGCGGTTGCCCGCGCAGCTCTCCGGTGGGCAGCGGCAGCGGATCGGGATCGCTCGGGCGCTTGCGGGTGAGCCGGATGTGTTGATCGCGGACGAGATCACGACCGCGTTGGACGTGTCCGTTCAGGCCGATGTGTTGCGGCTGCTCGATGATCTGCGGCGGGAGCGGGAGTTGGCCTGTCTGTTCATCAGCCATGACCTCGCGGTCGTGCGGGGGCTTGCCGATCGGGTTGTTGTGTTGCGGCATGGGGTTGTGGTGGAGGAGGGACCTACCGATGCGGTGTTCTCTGCGCCTGGGCATCCGTATACGCGGCAGTTGATGGCTGCGGTGCTTGAGCCTTTGCCGGGGGCGGGGTCTGGTGTCGACGGGGTCGAGGACTGGGCTGATGCCGCGGGGCCGGACGATCTGTGGGTCGACCGGGGGGATGGGCATCGGGTTCGGCGGTGGGAGGGGGTGGGGTAGGGGATTTCGCCCCCGCCGCCCCTACCCGTTCCCGTCCCTTCTGGGGGCTGCGCCCCCAGACCCCCGCTATCGGCCTGAACGGCCTCGTCCTCAAACGCCGGACGGGCTGAGTGTGTCGGCCCGGGCTGCGAAATCTTTAGCCCCTCCGGCGTTTGAGGAGCGGGGGTTCGGGGGCTGGCCCCCGAAAGGGACGGGACGGGTAGGGGCGGCGGGGGCGAAAACACACCCAGCCACCCCACCGCTCGCCGCAACCCGCACCCACAAGGAGCCCCGTGAAATATCGCGAGCACTTCGACCGGCAGGTCACCCGTGAGGACGTCTGGATCCCCACCCGGGACGGGCGAACGCACCTGCACGCCCGCATCTGGCGCCCCACCGACGCCGAGACGAACCCCGTGCCCGCCCTCCTCGAATACCTCCCGTACCGCAAGACCGACTGGACGGCCCCCCGAGACGCCCAACGCCACCCTTGGTACGCCGGCCACGGCTACGCCTCCGTACGCGTGGACATCCGAGGCCACGGCGACAGCGAGGGAACCCCCGGCGACGAGTACGACGCACAGGAACTCGCGGACGGCGTGGACGTCGTCAACTGGCTGGCCGAGCAGCCCTGGTGCACGGGCAAGGTCGGCATGTTCGGCATCTCGTGGGGCGGTTTCAACTCGCTCCAGATCGCCGCCCTCGCCCCCGAACCGCTGAAGGCGATCGTCACGGTCTGCTCGACGGACGACCGCTACGACAACGACGTGCACTACACGGGCGGCGCAGTCCTCGGCATCGACATGCTCGCCTGGGCAGGCACGATGCTGGCGTTCGCGGCCCGCCCGCCGGACCCGACGAGCGTCGGCGAGGACCGCTGGCTGCCGATGTGGCGCGAGCGCCTCGAAGCGCTCGACCCGTTCCTGCACACCTGGCTGGCGCACCAGCAGCGCGACGACTACTGGCGGCACGGCAGCGTCTGCGAGGACTACACGGCGATCGACGCGGCGGTCCTGGCCGTCGGCGGCTGGAACGACCCCTACCGCGACACCGTGCTGCGGCTGGTGGAGCACCTGCCGGACGACCGCGTACGGGGGATCGTCGGGCCCTGGTCGCATCAGTATCCGGACCGCGGCCTGCCGCCCGGCCCGGCCATCGGGTTCCTCCAGGAGACTCTCCGCTGGTGGGACCAGCACCTGAAGGGCGAGGACACCGGCATCATGCGCGAGCCGAAGCTCCGCGCCTGGCTGAACGACCCGGTCCCGCCCGCCACTTCGTACGATGTGATGCCCGGACGCTGGGTGGGCGACGACAACTGGCCCTCGCCATCCGTCAGTTGGGACGAGAGGCCTCTCGGGGGCACGGGCATGGGCGCCGCCGCCCCCGTACTCGTACGGTCTCCGCAGCACACCGGTCTCGACGCCGGGCGCTTCTTCCCCTTCGGCAACGCGAGCGATCTGCCGCCCGACCAGCGGGAGGAGGACGGCCGTTCGGTCTGTTTCGACTCGGCGCCGTTGGACGCGAGGGTGGAGATCCTGGGGCGTCCGCGCGTCCGGCTCCGGCTCGACAGCGCGACTCCGCGCGCCCACGTCGTCGCCCGCGTCTGCGATGTCGCGCCCGACGGTTCGTCCACCCTCGTCACTCGTGGCGTTCTCAACCTGCTGAGCAGGCACGGGCGCGACCGGGCCGTGGAGTGGACCCCGGGCACGTACGAGACCGTGGAGTTCGAGCTCAACGGCATCGGGTACGCCTTCCCGCCCGGCCACCGCATCAGGGTCGCCGTCTCGGACACGTACTGGCCCTGGGTGTGGCCGCACGGCGAGCGCGGTCAGTTGACAGTCCTGCCCGCCGAGAGCGCGCTGCTCCTGCCCGTACGAGACCCCGCGTCGGACGAGCACGAGCACGAGGACGAGCACGAGGACGAGCACGAGCACGAGTACGAGCACGAGGGCCGGGGGCCCATCTGGTTCGAAGAGCCCGAGCAGGCTCCGCCGCTGCCCGTCACCTACGAGCGGCCCGCCGAGGCGACACCGGAGCGGCTGGTCACGTACGACGTCGCGAAGGGGGAGTGGACGCTGGAGGTCGACCCCAACTACGGCGGATCGCGGGTCTACCCGGACGGGCTGCGCTACGAGGAGAGCGCCCGCGAGACGTACCGGATACGGGCCGACGATCCGCTGTCGGCGGTGGCCGTGTCCGAGTGGACGATCCGGCTGCGGCGCGGCGACGACTGGGACGCTGAGATCATGACGCGTACGGAGCTGCGGGCCACGGCCACGGAGTTCATCATGGACAGTCGCATGGAAACACGGGCGGACGGAGAGACAGTGGTCAAGCGCGCATGGCACCGCACCACCCCGAGGACGTCGGCGTGAAGGCCGCGAAGACGCCCCGCCGTGCCGTCGCCGCCGCCGACCGCACCCGCCAGCCCACCGAGGTCCGCCGTCGGCTCATCGTCGAGGCGGCCGTCCCGCTCATCGCCGAGCGCGGGTACGCGTCCGTGGGGGTGCGGGACGTCGCCGCCGCGGCCGGGGTGTCGGTGGGGACGGTCACGTACCACTTCGGCAGCGTCCAGGAGATCCTCTCCGAGGCGATGGTGCTGCACATCGAGCGCTACTACGCGGCGCTGAACGAGGCCGCCGAGCAGGCGGCCGGCAGCGGTGAGGCGCTGCGGCTGCTGATCGACGCGCTGTTCACCGAGGACACCGACCGGCACTGGCGCATGTGGTTCGACTACTGGAGCGCGGGCGACCGCGACCAGGACCCCGAGCAGGCCTTCGCGAGCGGCCAGGCCAAGCGGTACGAGGACTGGCACAGCCAGATCCGCGCCCTGGTCGAACGGGGCGTCGCCGACGGGGAGTTCACCTGCGAGGACCCGGCCGGCTTCACCGTCCGCTTCGCCGCCCTCTCCGACGGACTGGCCCTCCAGCGACTGCGCCAGTCGCCCGAACTGAGCACGCAGGACGCACGCCGACACCTGTACCGGCTGGTCGAGTCCGAGCTGCGGACGGACGGTCAGTAGGCGCGCTTCGGACGTTTCTGACGGTCGGCCCGGTCCGTCGCGTTACCTACGTCGTCAGAGCGGGGCGCGGTACGCCTCGAAGACAGTCAGTCGGGATGTGATCGTGTGTGATGCCGTGGTCAGGGCCACCAGCATCCGGGCGATGTTGCTTCCCGCGGTCGGAGCGATCACCGACAGGGCACCCACGAACGGATGGTCGGTGCCCCGCACGGGTACCGCGACGGCGAGATAGCCCTGGCGGTGTTCCTCGATCTCCGTCGCGTAGCCCTGCTCCCTGATGCGGGCCAGCTCGTCGGGGAGTTGGGCGGCGGTGAGGGTACGGGGTGTGCGGCGGAGCATCAGCGGCACGAGCGCGGGCAGCGGGTACTGGTCCGGGAGCATGGCGAGGGTCAGCTTTCCGGCGGCGGTGCTGTGCAGGTGCATGTGCCGCCCGGTCAGGCTGGACCTGGCCCGGTTGCGGTGCCCGCCGACGTTCTCGATGCACAGCAGTTCCGACGCGTTCGGCACGGACAGCGTGATGGCGTTGTCGAGGCTCTGCGCGAGGTTCTCGACGACGGGCCGTGCCGCCTCGCGCAGGGTGCGCTGACGGGGTGCGCGCAGGCCGATCTCGTACAGCTGCAGCCCGAGCCGGTAGTGGGAGCCCTCGCGTTCCAGGAGTTCGCCGGCGACCAGTTCCTGGCAGAGGCGGTGGACGGTGGCCTTCGCGACCCCGGTGCGGGCGGTGAGCTCGGTGAGGCTGAGCGAGAAGTCGTCCTCACGGAAGGCACCCAGGATGAGCCCGACCTTGCCGAGGACCGTTTTGGGAGGCTCTCCGTCCCCTCCGGCCACATCCTCGCGTTCACGGTGGGAGCTTGCGGTTGTCACGATTTTTCCTCCTCACCTCGGTGGCGCGTTCCCCGGAGGGGGTGTCCACCAGAACGAGGAAATGAAATATAGGCGCTTCTCAATTTCGTGGCGATGTACTCGCTGTGACGTTCTCGACGGCGGGGTGAGGTGCCTGGGGGTGGCGGAGCGGGACGACGCCCACGCAGCGGCCGTCCCGGTCCAGGAGCCGCCCCATGTGCTTGACCGTGCGCAGCACCACCGAGCGGTCGCTGATGGTGAGGCGGGGCAGCCGCCGCGAGAGGTGCGCCTCGAATGCGTGCACGTCGTGGAGATCGCGCAGCCAGACGTCGATCACCAGGTTGTGCGGGCCGGTCGTGATGGCGCACGAGCGGACCTCGCGCACCCCGGACAGCACCTGGCTGGTCTCCTCCACGTACTGGCCGGGGACCGAGGCGAAGTACACGGCGGACAGCGGCCATCCCGACAGGGGCCGGGCCAGATCGCAGCGCAGGCTCAGCCGGGCGGCGAGCAGCGACTGCAGCCTGCGGCGCACGGTGGTCAGGCTCGTGTCCGTCGCCGTCGACAGGTCGCGCAGCGACATCCGCCCGTCCGTGCCCAGCAGCTCCAGCAGACGTGTGTCCAGGTCGTCCCACCGGCTCTCGGCCGCGTTGGCGGGCAGAACGGCCGGCGGGGCCGCAGCCTCGACCCGCGCGCTCTGCGCCTCGTCCAGGCTGCGCAGCCGCCAGCGGCTCCCCTCGGTGGGGACCCCCGTCGACACATGCGTACGCGTCGCCCGTACCCCCGGTGTCCGCTGGAACAGCTGCGTGGACAGGCGCCCCAGCTCGTCCAGACTGCGGGCCTGCACGGCGGTCACCAGATCCCGGCCGCCCGCCGTGAGCTTGATGTTCGCCACCGACGGGTCCTGGGCGAAGGCCATCGCCACGTCCTCGGCGACGCCCGGCTCGGTGTCGATCTCCACCACGCCGGTCACCACGATCCGCGAGTTGGACAGCCGGGGATAGGCGGTCACCCAGGCCAGGCCCGCCTCCTCCAGCCGGTGCCAGCGCCGCGCGGCCGTGACCGGGTTGACCCCCAGCACCTCGCCGACGAGCGTCCACGGGGCCCGCGGGTGGATCTGCAGGACGTGCACGACGCCCCGGTCGAGTTCGTCGAGCTCCATGGTGGCCCCTGCCGCCGTCCCCGCCGCGCCCCCGGCCGAGGCATCCGGCGCGGCAGAATCCTGCACGCCCTTGGGCGGCGCTTCTCTGCGCACGCCGACGGAATCCGGCGAGAAATCTGCATCGTCACACCAGGTTTTTCTTTGCATTCCACACTCCCTTCGCCTGCATCCACTACGGAGGAGTGACCCCGCTCTATGACCCCCGCCACGCCCCCGGAGACCACGCGGACCGCCCTGCGGATCCACAACGTCCGGCTCATCGACGGAACCGGCTCGGCCCCCGTGGACGACGCCGTCGTCACCATCGATGCCCAGGGCACGATCACCTACGCCGGAGCGGCCGCGACCGAGCCCCCGGCCGTCACCGACTCCTCGGTCCGTGTCGTCGACGCCGGTGGACGCACCGTACTGCCCGGCTTCTTCGACTGCCACGTCCACCTCGCCTACGCGCAGGGCTCGCCGCCCAGCCGCCGCGCGGAACTCGACCCGGTCCTGGTCACCCTGGACACGGCCGCGCGGCTGCGTCAGACCCTCGACGCCGGAATCACCACCGCCCGCGATCTGGGCGGTCTGTCGGCGGGTTACCGCACGGCCGTCGAGACCGGACGGACGGTGGGCCCGCGCCTGCACACGGCCGTCCGCATCATCAGTCACACCGGCGGCCACGCCGACGTGCGCATGCCCGACGGCACCGATCTGAGCGCCGGGATGTCCGAGATCGCCGACAGCACCGACGCGGCCAGGCTCGCGGTGCGCCGGGTCCTGCGCGACGGCGCCGACCTGGTGAAGGTCTGCGCCACGGGCGGCATGGGCAGCCCCTACGACGACCCCGACGACGAAGGCCTGCTCGAGGAGGAGATCCGGGCGGTCGTGGACGAGGCCGGGCGGCACGGCGGCAAGCCGGTCGCGGCCCACGCCCAGGGCAACGCGGGCATCCTCACCGCGATCCGCGGCGGAGTCACCAGCATCGAGCACGGCTACGGCTTGGACGACCGGGCGCTGGACATGGCCGGCGAACGCGGCGTCTTCGTCGTACCGACGCTGTCCACCGTGTACGCCGGCATCAACAAGGAGACGATGCCGGACTACCACTACCAGAAGAAGGTCCGCTGGTCCGGCACCACGAAGGAGAACATCGCACGGGCCATCGAGTACGGTGCCCGCATCGCGCTGGGCACCGACGCGGCGGTCGGCCCGCACGGCGTGAACCTGATGGAACTCAGCTATCTGGTGGACCTCGGCATGGACCCCATGGCCGCCATCGTCGCCGGCACCCGCACCTCCGCCGAGCTCCTCGGCATCGCCGACCGGCTCGGCACCCTCACCGCCGGCCACACCGCGGACCTGGTCCTCTGTGACGGCGATCCGCTCCAGGACATCGGCGTCCTCGGCGACCCGGCCAACATCGTGTGCGTCGTCCAGGACGGCATCGTCCGCAAGGACCTCCTGAACCTCCCGGCCGCGGCCCCGGCCACCGACACCCACCCCACCGGAAGGCGGCCCTGATGTCCTCACAGACCGACCTCCCCGCGCCACCCACCAAATCCCCTGAGACCGGGAGAGCCACCCCTCTCGACCGGGTGCTCTCGCTCATCGAGCGGGCCGGCAACGCCCTGCCCAACCCGGTCGTGCTGTTCTCCGTGCTGTTCCTGCTCCTCGCCGGCGCCTCCACCGCGCTCGACCTGGGCGGCGTGTCCGTCAAGGTCCCCGGCAGCGACGAGACCAAGCACATCACCGGCCTCCTCACCGGCGACGGCGTGAAATGGCTGGTCGAGAACCTCGTCGTCAACTTCGCCACCTTCCCGCCGATCGGCGCCGTACTGGTGCTGATCATGGTGGTGGGGCTCTGCGAGAAGACCGGCCTGCTGGAAACGCTGATGCGGGCGACCCTGGCCAGGGTGCCCCGCGCGGTGCTGCCGTACGCGGTGGCGCTCATCGCGAGCCAGGCGCACATGATGAGCGACGTCGCCTGCATCGTGCTGCCCCCGCTGGCCGCCCTGGTCTTCAAGAGCGCCGGACGTCACCCCGTCGCGGGCCTCATCGGCGGCTTCGCCTGTGTGACCGCCGGCTACGCGGCCGGGTTCACCGTCGGCTCCCTCGACGCCCTGTACGTCGGCATCACCCAGCAGGCCGCCGCGGTGCTCCCGGCCGGCGACGGCCTCGACATCCATCTGCTCATCAACTACTTCTTCACGGCCGCGAGCAGCCTCGTACTGGCCGCGGTGGGCGGATTCCTCATCAGCCGCGTCCTGGAACCCCGGCTCGGCGCCTACGAGCCCGCAGGCGAGGAGTCCGAGGACCGCGACCTCGCCCTCACACCGGTCCAGCGGCGGGCGCTGCTGCGCACCGCGCTGGTCGTCCTCGTCTACCTGGCCGGCGTGCTCGCCCTGTGGCTGCCGGAAGGCGCGCCGCTGCGCGGCGAGGGCGGGGCCTTCGTGCCCTCGCCGCTGCTCTCCGGCATCGTCCCCGTCCTGTTCGGCGCCTTCCTGCTGGCCGGACTGACGTACGGCTTCAGCGTGAAGCAGCTGACCAAGGCCGAGGACGTGACCACCGCCGTCACCGAGTCGGTGAAGACCATGTCCGGCTACCTCGTGATGATGTTCGTCGCCGCTCAGGTCATCGCCCTGTTCACCTGGTCGAACGTCGGTGTGCTGCTGGCGGTGAAGGGCGCCGCGCTCTTCGACTCGATGGGCGTGACCGGCTTCTGGGCGATCCTGGTGTTCGTTCTGCTGGTCTCCTGCCTCAACCTGTTCATCCTCTCCGGCTCGGCCCTGTGGTCGCTGGTCGGCCCGGTCTTCGTCCCCGCGTTCATGCTGATGGGGATGAGCCCGGCGCTCACCCAGGCCGCCTTCCGGATCGGTGACTCGGCGACCGGCGTGATCACCCCGATGAACCCCTATGTGTTCCTGATCCTGGCGATGCTCCGCCAGTACGAGCCCGACGCCAAGCTCGGCACGCTCATCTCGCGGCTCGCCATCTTCGTGGTGCCGTTCATGCTGGTGTGGCTGGCGATCCTGGGTGTCTTCTACGGCTTCGACCTGCCGCTCGGACCCGGTGCCGACATCGGTCTGAAGTGACCCCCGCACACAACAGGCCGACTCCACCGGTGAGATCCGGTGGAGTCGGCCATGTGCGGTCGGCCCGCGCGGCGGCGCAGAGGTTTCCCGTACGCCGGCCGCGCCGCCTCGCCTCAGGTGCGAGCCGTCCAGTCCAGCACGACCTTCGCGAACTCCTCGGGCAACTGCTCGGGTACGGGGACATGGCCTCCGGAGAGGACCCGGGTCTCGCATCCGAGGGCAGCGGCGAACTTCTCAAGACCGGGCAGGGAGTAGTGGTCCCCCGGGGCGCAGACGGCGAGCGTGCGGGCCGTGATGTCCGGCAGCCGCTGGTCCATGCCGTACCGCCGGACCGCCTCGTGACCCTCCTCCACCCGGTCGAGCACGGTCAGCGCGTCGACCATGAACCGGTTGAGGGCGGCCTCCTGGCCTTCCTCGTAGAAGCCGCGGCGCCGGTTCCACAGTTCCAGCAGGTGTGAGCCGTCCGGCTTGGGGACGACGTGGTCGACGGGCTTGCGCTCGGCGGCCGTACGACGCTTCTCGTCGTCGATGAAGGGCGTGGCCGAGAGCAGCACACTGGCGACACGGTCCTGGTAGCGGGCGGCGAGCTCCACCGCGACGACTCCGCCCGTGTGGTGCCCGACCAGATGGAAGCGCTCCAGTCCCAGCGCTTCGACGAGCGCACCGGCGGCGTCGGCGAAGAGCTCGATGGAGTGCGGCCCCGCGGGCTTCGCGGAGGCACCGAAGCCCAGGGTGTCCATGGCGATGGCCCGGTGCGCCGTGCCGACCAGGGGCAGCACGTCGAGGTACTCGGTCCAGGAGCGCGGGGTCTGGTGGAGCAGCAGGACGGGCTCGCCGGTACCGCACTCCACATAGTGCAACTGCCCGAAGGGACTGGGCACATAGCCTCGTCGCAGGGAGTTGTCCGTCATCTGGGGTCCGCCTTTCCGTGACTGGAGGGGGAGAGGGCCGGCAGTACAGCCTCGCCGATGGCCTCGATGAGCTGGGTGGGCGGGTCGTACGAGCCGACGTGCTGGAGCAGGACGCCGGTGACCCCTTCGGTGTGCAGGGCCTGGAGGCGTTCCGCGATCCGGGCCGGGGTGCCGAAGAGGCAGAACTCCTCGGCGAAGCGGAGCGCGTTCTCGTCGCTGATCCAGGCCGAGCAGATCTCGACTGCCTTGGGCCAGTCCTCGGCGTGCACCAGGTCCGGGTAGATCCCCTCGACGTGTGCCGGTACGTCGACGTCGATCCCCGCCAGGGCGAGGAAGGACGCGCCGCCGTTCTGGGCGATCGACGCGCAGATCGGCTTCAGCAGCCGTGCCTCGGCCGCCACGTCGTCGGTCACCGCGCAGAACGCGGACACGGTCAGTGGTATCGCGTCGGCCGCGCGGCCTGCCGTCTCGGCGCCTTCCCGGACCCGGGCGGTGGCAGTCGCGAGCGTGGCCGGCGAGATGCCGCTGAGGAGGATGACACCGTCGGCGATCTCACCGGCGAGCCGCAGGTTCCTGGGCCCGCTCGCGGCGAGGTGGAGCGGTACACCTGCCCCGGGGTCGCGCAGCCGCGAGCGGACCTTGCCCTCGAACTCCCACTCCTCGCCGTTCAGCAGGGCGCGCAGCAGGCCGAGGCCTTCACGCATCTCCGCCGAGGTCGTCTGCCGAAGACCGACGGGACCGACCGAGCTGTTGCCGACGCCGAGGCCGAGCTTGAACCTGCTGGGCGCGAGTTCGGCCACGCTGCGGGCGGCCGACGCGACGACGGCCGGGTGCCTCGTCGCGAGATTGGTGACCGCGGTGCCGAGGCCGATGCGCTCGGTGCCCAGGGCTGCGGCGGTCAGTGTGGTGAACACGTCGCGCCACAGCAGTTGGGAGTCGGGGAACCAGGCGTCGTCGAAGCCGAGGGATTCCGCGTGGCGGACTGTTTCGACGACGCGGTCGGCGCGGTCGCACGGGGGGATGCGGATGCCTATGCGCAGCGGGGGCCGGTTGGCGTTCGCTGCGTTCTGCGGCTGCGCCGAGGGCTCCGCTGCGAGGGCTGTTTCATGGCTGCGGGTCGGAGGAGGCTGGGTGCGCGGTTCCCCGCGCCCCTTGTAGGCCGCTGTCATTTCTGGCTCCTTGCCGCCAGGTCCAGGGCCACGTCCGTGATCATGTCCTCCTGGCCGCCCACCATCCGGCGGCGGCCGACCTCCACGAGGATGGCCCGGGTGTCCAGGCCGTGGCGGGTGGCCGCGGTCTCGGCGTGGCGCAGGAAGCTGGAGTAGACGCCCGCGTAGCCGAGGCTGAGGGTCTCGCGGTCGACGCGTACCGGCCTGTCCTGGAGCGGGCGGACGAGATCGTCGGCCGCGTCCATGAGCGGGAAGAGGTCGCAGCCGTGCTCCCAGCCCATGAGGTCGGCCACCGCGACGAACGCTTCGAGGGGGCAGTTGCCGGCTCCGGCGCCCTGGCCGGCGAGCGAGGCGTCGACGCGGGTGACGCCGTTCTCCACGGCCACCACGCTGTTGGCGACGCCGAGGCCGAGGTTGTGATGGGCGTGGATGCCCAGCTCGGTGTCGGGCGAGAGGACGTCGCGGTAGGCGCGGAAGCGGTCGCGGACGCCGTCCATGGTGAGACGGCCGCCGGAGTCGGTGACGTACACGCAGTGCGCGCCGTACGACTCCATCAGCTTGGCCTGGCGGGCCAGTTCGGCCGGTTCGGCCATGTGGGACATCATCAGGAACCCGGCGACGTCCATGCCCAGTTCACGCGCGGCGGCGATGTGCTGGGCGGAGATGTCGGCCTCGGTGCAGTGGGTGGCGACCCGTACCGAGCGGATGCCCAGGGAGTGGGCCTGTTTGAGGTCGTGGACGGTTCCGATGCCGGGCAGCAGGAGGGTGGTCGGGGTTGCCCGGTGCACGGCGCCGACGACCGCCTCGATCCACTCCCAGTCGGTGTGCGCGCCCACTCCGTAGGTGATGCTGGAGCCCGCGAGTCCGTCGCCGTGGGAGACCTCGATCGCCGTGACTCCGGCCGTGTCGAGGGCGGCGGCGATGGTGCGGGCCTGGTCGACGGTGTAGCGGTGGCGGATGGCGTGCATGCCGTCCCGCAGGGTCACGTCCTGCACGTACAGGGCGGTCACTTGGTTGCCTCCGCACTCTGGTGGGCGGCCAGGCGTTCCGCGGTGCGCAGCGCGGCCGAGGTCATGATGTCGAGGTTGCCGGCGTAGGCGGGCAGGTAGTGGGCGGCGCCCTCGACCTCCAGGAACACCGACACCTTGAGCGGTGTGGCGCCGACGGGCACGAGCGTGCGCAGCGGGTCGTCGGTGCCGACCTGCTCGAACTGCACCTTCTGCTTGAGGCGGTAGCCCGGCACGTATGCCTGTACGCGGCCGACCATCTCCTCGACCGACGCGGTCACCGCCTGCTCGTCGCATGCGGAGACCAGGCAGTGCACGGTGTCGCGCATGATCAGGGGCGGTTCGGCCGGGTTGAGCACGATGATCGCCTTGCCGCGCGCCGCGCCGCCGACCTTCTCGATCGCGGAGGCGGTGGTCTCGGTGAACTCGTCGATGTTGGCCCGGGTGCCGGGACCCGCGGAACGGGAGGCGATGGAGGCGACGATCTCCCCGTAGTGGACGGGGGTCACGGCCGAGACGGCGGCGACGATCGGGATCGTGGCCTGTCCGCCGCAGGTGACCATGTTGACGTTCGTGCTGTCGAGATGGGCGTCGGCGTTGACCGGCGGCACCACGTACGGGCCGAGCGCGGCCGGCGTGAGGTCGACGACCGTGCGGCCGAGACCCCGCAGCACCTGGTCGTGGCGGCGGTGGGCGCCGGCCGAGGTGGCGTCGAAGACGATCCGGACGTCGGCGAACTCGTCGAGGGCGATCAGGCCGTCGACGCCCTCGTGCGTGGTGGCGACCTTCAGCCGGCGGGCGCGGGCCAGGCCGTCCGACTCCGGGTCGATGCCCGCCATCGCGACGATCTCCAGCTCCTCGGACAACCGCAGCACCTTGATCATGAGATCGGTGCCGATGTTCCCGGAGCCGATGACGGCCACCTTCGTACGGGTGCTCATGACCTGTCTCCCTCCGTCGCGAACTCCACTGCCACCCGGCCGAGTTGGCTGATGCGTGCCTCGAAGCGGTCTCCCGGGGCGGCGACCGCCATCGGGCCCAGGGCTCCGGTCAGCACGACGTCCCCGGCCCGCAGCGGATCGCCCATGGCGGCCAGGGTGGAGGCGAGCCAGGCCGCCGCGTTGAGCGGGCTGCCCAGACAGTCGGCGCCGGTGCCTTCGGAGACCACCTCGCCGCCCCGGGTCATCGTCATCCGCACGCCCCGCAGATCAAGTCCCGTGAGCGGTACGGGAGTTCCCCCGAGGACGAACAGTCCGCTGGAGGCGTTGTCCGCGACCGTGTCCACGAGGCTGATGTCCCAGCCGGCGATCCGGCTGTCCACGATCTCCAGCGCGGGCAGCGCGAAGTCCGTCGCCCGCAGCACGTCGACCACCGTGCAGTCCCGGTGCGGGAGATCGGCCTTGAGGACGAGGGCCACCTCCGCCTCGACCTTCGGCTGGATCAGCCGCCCGGCCGGGACCGAGCCATGCTCCGCCACGGCCATGTCGGCGAACAGCGTCCCGAAGTCCGGCTGATCCACGCCGAGTTGGGCCTGTACGGCGGGCGAGGTCAGACCGATCTTGCGGCCGACGATCCGTCGTCCGGCCGCCACACCGCGCTCGACGTTCACGCGCTGCACGGCATAGGCGGACTCCACGCCGGTGACGTACGTGCGTATCGGAGAGCAGGCCGTGTTCGTGTACGCGGCCTCCCGCAGCTCGTCGGCCGCCTTGGCCACCTCCGCGGCGGTCATCGTGCCCCGCCCGTAGTGGAGGTGACGAGCAGGGTGTCGACGCCCACGGGACCGAGGCCGGTCGCCCCACCGGGCGTACCCAGCGGAGCCGCACGCCCCGGCAGCGGCTCCTCGAAGAAGCGGCGGTTGTCCGCGCGGGACTCGGGGTCGGCGAGGCGGTCGACGGCGATGGCCTGCTCCGGGCAGGCCGTCTCGCAGGCGCCGCAGTCGATGCACTCCACCGGGTTGATGTAGAGCTTGCGCTCGCCCTCGTAGATGCAGTCGACGGGGCACTCCTCCATGCAGGACCGGTCCATGATGTCGACACAGGCCGACCCGATGACGTACGCCATGTCAGTTCTCCTTGTCCGTGGAGTGCCCGGGGAACAGGGCCGCCTCCGGATCGATGACGGTGGCCGCGTTGTTGACCGCGGTGGCGACCTCGCCGAAGCCCACGGCGATCAGGCGGACCTTGCCCGGGTAGTCGGTGATGTCGCCCGCGGCGAACACGCGGGGCAGATTGGTGGCCATCCGGGTGTCCACGGCGATCCGCCGCGCCCGGAGCTCCAGCCCCCAGTCCTTGAGCGGGCCGAGGTCGGCGATGAAGCCGAGAGCGGCGACGACGGTGTGCGCCGGCAGGAGCCGGGTGGCCTTCGTGGTGCGGTGGCGGACCTCGATCCGCTCGACCCGGGACGCCCCGTGCAGGGCGCTCACCTCGGAGTCGGTGATGATCTCGATGCCCAGGGCCCGTACCTTGTCCACCGTCGCCCGATGGGCCCGGAAGCGCTCCGTGCGGTGGACGAGCCGGACCGAGCGGGCGATCGGGGCCAGTGTCGCCGCCCAGTCGAAGGCGCTGTCGCCGCCGCCGACGACCACGACGTCCTGGTCGGTGTGCTCGACCGGGTCCGGCACGAAGTAGACCTGGCCGCGCCCGAGATAGCCCTCGCCGGCGGGGAGCTGCCTGGGGGTGAAGGTCCCGACTCCGCCGGTGATCACAACTGCCCCGGCGCGCACGGCAGTTCCCTTGTCGCTGTGCACCACCGGCCGGCCGTCGGCCGCGTGGGTGATGTGGAGTGCCCGGTGTCCCAGGAGGTAGCGGGGACCGTACGGCTCTGCCTGGGCGACCAGGCTCTCGACCAGGTCGCGACCGCGCACCGCCGGGAAGCCGGCGATGTCGAAGATGGGTTTCTCGGGGTACATCGCGCTGATCTGGCCGCCGCGCTGGGGCAGGACGTCCATGACCGCGACACTCAGGCCGCGGAAGCCCGCGCAGTAGGCGCCGTACAGGCCCGACGGGCCGGCGCCGATGATCAGGATGTCGGTCTCGATCACCGACGACTCGTCCGGGGCGACCGGCTCATCAGTAGGAACGCTCATGGTCCAGGAGCGTATGGACGGGCCGACCACCGCCCAATGGAACCGGTCCGCCTGACGGGACGCACCGCTTAAGGGGAGCGGCCCGGTGATGGGAGCGTGGCGCGAACACGACGCTTCCACCGTTCCGGGAGGACGAATCTCATGGATGCACTCAACGTCAGAAGGGGGCGCCTGCCGGCCGTCCTCATGACCCTTGTCCTGTCCTCCGCGTGCACGGCGGGCGCGGTGGACTCGGCGGGCGGGGCGGCGGCGGGCAAGCCCACGGTACGTGTCGCCCTGGGAGTCGACGCCTCGTACGCCCCGTTCTATCTGGCCGAGGAGCAAGGCCTGTTCGAGAAGGCGGGCGTGAACGTCGAGCTCGTGAAGACCGAAGGCGGCCCGGCGGCGACCGAGGCCGTGACGGCCGGCACCGCCCAGATAGCGGCCAACGCCGACTCCACCGCCCTCTCGCTCATGGTCGGCAGCCCCGGCCTGCGGGCGCTGGGCGTCTTCCAGTCCTCCGACCGCTACCTCAAAGTCGTCCTGCGGGACGGCATCACATCGCCGAAACAGATAAAGACCATGGCGTCGATCGCGGGGCTCGGCCTCTACGCGACTCACTCGTACCTGCGCCACAACGGCATCGACCCCAAGTCCGTGAAGATCCTGCAGAGCTCACCGCCGGAGATCCCCGGACTGCTGGAACAGGGCTCGATCGACGCGTACGTCCTGTTCGAGCCGTGGGCGGCGCGCGGCGATGCGGCGGGCGGACACATCGCGGGGCGCATCGGCGACTTCGGGGTGAAGTACGTGCAGTGGCTGATCGCCGACCAGAAGTGGCTCAAGGGCAACGAAGAGGTCGCCGGCAAGATCTTCAAGGTGGTGGCCGAGGCGGACAAGCTCGTCACCGACGACCCCGATGCCGCGGCCAAGGCATCCAACCAGCAGGTCAAACTGCCCGTGGCGGACACGAAGAAGGTGCTGCCGGAGATCACCTTCGCCGCTCGCGGCATCGACGACGCCGATGTCACCGAGTCCCGCAAGATCGTCGACTTCCTGCTGGCACAGAAGCTGATCAAGAAGTCGCCGGACCTCGACACGGCTCTGCTCAAGGGCTGGTACGAGCAGCACGGCAAGTGAGGTCGACGTGCCCTGTGACGCAGGGAGCGCCGTCGTCCCGGACCACGGAGACGTCGAGCGTCACCCGCACCCCTGAGTCGCAGGGCGCGACCGCACGCACGGTGGCGTTCCAGGTGAGCGGTTCGCCGGCCACGGCGGTCGCGACGTTGCGCCAGCTCACCGACTCCAGGCAGGCGTCGGATCCGGCCCACTCCAGCGCGTACCGGGTGAGCGTCTGACCGTGCAGCGTCGACTGCACGACCACGTCGGAGAAGCCCTCCGACGCGGCGAACTCGGCGTCGTAGTGGATGCGATGGGAGTTCCACGACACGGCACTGAACCGGAACAGCTGCACCCTGCTGTGCGTGTACCGGCGCGGTGGGCAGACATCTCCGACGACGGCAGGGGTGTTCACGCGGAGGTTCCCTTCGTCAGGGCGTCCAGGACGACGATCGTCTCGTCCACGGCGGTCAGTTCGGTCCCGTCCGGCGAGGTGAAGCGGGTGGAGAAGCCCAGGAGCACGAAGTCGCCCGACCGGCCGTGCTTCCGCTCGGCCGAGGTGACCGCACGTGACGCGGTGACCCGGGTGCCCGCGATCGGGGCCCGGCTCAGGCGCACCGCCTGTCCGCCGTGCACCTGCCGGACCGGGAGGCCCTGAGTGCAGGGTGCTTCCCTGAAGGCCAGGCCGTCCGGCTGCAGTTCCTCCTCGGCGGGCCCGTCCTCCCAGCTCATCGTCGCGGCGAGGAACAGCGGCGGAGCCTCGACCGGTTCCCCGGCCGCCTCCCGGGCCCGCGCCCGCCGCAGATAGTCGACGTCGTCGACGGCCGCCGCGTACCGGCAGAACTCCTTGACGGCCATCGTGCCGCAGTCCTCGTCCTCCCAGCGGCCGATGAGGCCTCGGGCCCGGGACAGCACCTCGTCCAGCGCGCTCACAGGGCGGCCCGCAGCGACCGGCCGATGCCCAGGCCCGCGGCGCGCAGCGCGCTCGCGTGTGCGGCGGCGTCCACCCGGTAGGTGGGAGCCGTGATGGACAGTGCGCCTGCCGGCGTCTCCTGCAGACCGAAGACCGGCACGGCCATGCTCATGTAGCCGAGCCGGATCTCCTCCGCCTCGGTGGCGATGCCCTGCTCCCTGATCCGCTCCAGCTGCCCTCGCAGCAGGCCGGGTGAGGTGATCGTGCGGCGCGTGAACGGTTTCAGCCCGTTCCTGACCACCTCGCCGAACAGGGAGGCGCGGGAGAAGGCGAGGATCGCCTTGCCGGTGGCGGTGCAGTACAGCGGGAGCCGGCCCGCCACCCGGGACTCCTCGCTCAGCCCCCGGTGGGGCAGGATCTTCTCCAGATAGACGACGTCGAGCCCGTCGTGGATCGCGAAGTGGATGGTCTCCTGCGTGGCCAGCAGAAGGTCCTCCATGTACGGCTGGGCCACCTCGCGCAGGATCCGCTGCCGGTGCACCCGCTGACCGATCTCGAACAGCCGCAGCCCGAGCCGGTAGTTGCAGCCCGCTCTCTCCAACAGCCCCCAGACGACCAGTTCCTGGCAGAGCCGGTGCACGGTTGCCTTCGCCACGCCCGTACGCCGCACCAGGTCGGCGAGGGAGAGGGAACTGTCGTCGACGGTGAACGCCTCGAGGATCGGCCGGACCTTGCCGAGGACGGAGTTCATCGGGTCGGGAAAGGGAGAGGCAGGCGCATCCGTGGACGCGGGGGGCGATACGGCGTGATCGATCGGGATGACGGTCATGGCAGGCACCTCACGACGATTTGGAGAGAAACGCCAGGCTGAGCGGGTTGTAGAGATCGGCCTTCTCGTGCTGCGGCCAGTGCCCGCACTCGTTGAAGACCTCAAGGCGTGACCCTGGAATCGCGGCGGCGATCGCCTCGGCCTCCGGGACGTCGCCGAGCGGGTTCTTGTTGCCCCAGACCACCAGCGTCGGGGCCTTGATCCGCGCCATACGGTCGGGGCGCAGCAGATTGCGCTCGCGGGCCTCCAGCTCCTGCAACGCCAGCAGGTTGTGCAGGTTCTTCTGGAAGTCGGGGTGGTGGTAGATCTCGTAGCGCACCTGGGTCAGTTCCTCGCCCAGCTCCTCGTCCCACTCGGCCCACAGCAGCCGCAGCCGGTCCCGTGTGTAGGAGATCTCCTCGTTGAGGGCGGCGGCCCGGGTGGAGGTCTTCAGCCGTTCCATCACCGCCGGGTTGACCTTCGTACCGCCCATGCACAGCAGTTGGAGGGAGGCGACCCGCTCCGGGTACTCGCTCGCCGCCCAGGACCCGACCCAGCCGCCCAGCGACTCGCCGACCAGGTGCGCCCGTTCGGCGCCCACCGCGTCCAGATAGGCCATCAAGTGGTCGACGTACGCAGGGATCGCACCCGGTCGGTCCGGCTTGCCGGTGTAGCCGTGGCCGAGCATGTCGATGGCGTGGCAGCGGTAGCCGGCCGAGGCGTGCGCCGGGATGTTGCGGACGAACGCCTCCAGATGGCCGGTCGTGCCGTGCAGGAAGACCACGTGCTCGCCGTCCTCGGGGCCGGCCTGCAGGGCGCGCGTGGTGACATCGCCGGTCTCGACGTACGCGTGGCGGTAGTCGATGCCCGACAGTTCGGTCCAGATACTCATGACTGCCCTTCCTGGGGATGTGCGGGGTCGAGGACGGCGACGGCCATCCCGGTGAGCCACTCGGGCATCGGCTCGTACGCCAGCCGACGGCCGGGGACGTGGTCGAGAACGGCCGACATCAGCAGCCAAGTACGCAGCTCCTGCGCCCCGTTGCCCGCGACCTTTTCCAGCTCCTCGGTGGAGTACGCGGTGATGTTCCGTATCTCGCCGCGCGAGACGAGGGACAGGAACTCCTCGTCGAACTCGGGGTTGAGCGAGGCCTCGGCGGCCCGGATGATCTCGCGGCGCCTGACGTCGTAGTCCTGCCAGTTCTCCCGGCCGTTCAGCCAGGCGCCGACCATGAACTCCTCGTCGTCGCCCTGCGGTTCACGCCAGTCGGGCCAGGGCAGCCGGTGCGAGAGCCCGCCCGAGCCGACCACGGCGACGCGCCGGTCGCCGGGGAAGGCCAGTACGGCGTCCCGGATCGCGCGGCCCAGTTCCTCGCAGCGCGAGAGCGTGGGCAGCGGAGGGGCGAAGACGTTCACGACGATCGGTACGAGTTCCACGTCCAGGCCCTCCAGGAGGTACTGGATGGCGTGCGACTGGCCGTGGTCGATCTGCAGCCGTGCCGAGAAGGCGGGATCGAAACCGCCGTCCTCCACAAGGGAGTTGGCGATGTGGCGGGCCAGGGGGATGTCGACCGGCTGCGGACCCTTGGGGGTGCCGGACTCGCCGCTGGCGACGCACTCGCCGACACCGATGGTGAAGCTGGGGATCAGGTCGAGCCAGAAGCCCCGGAAGTGGTTGGAGCCGACGAGGATTACTGTGTCGGGGCGGGCCGCGACGAGCGCCTCGCGCGCCTCGGCGAGCGCGTCCCGGAACCGCTCGGCACGGTCCTTGAGGAAGGTCTCCTCCCAGTGGGTGTTCATCAGCGTGCTGTGCGACGCGCCCACACCCAGGACGATCTCGCTCATGCCGGTTCTCCTTCCAACTCCGGCTCCAGGTCCAGTTCGGCGCGGGAGCGGGTGACGGTGTCGACGGCCGTACGGATCAGATGGCGTGTCAGCCGCTCCATGGCCCGTACGGAGACGGAGTTCATGCCGCGTGCGAAGTCGATGTCGAACGGGGCGTCCGTGACCTTCGGCATGCCGACCCGCACGGTGGGGATGCCGCGTCCGCGCAGGATGTTGGCGTCCGTGGCGCCGCTGTTGCCCCGTACGACCTCGTGCTGGCGCCCTTCGAACGCCTCCCACGCGGCCGTCGCGCTGCGGCGGATCCAGCTGTCCGGATCCGTTCGTGTGCCCGGGATGGCCACGACCATCTCCGCGGTGACGTCGAGCCCGGGCGTCCTGGCGCGGATGGCGTCCAGGGCGGCGGTGAACTCCCGCTTGGCCTGCATGGGCGTGGTGTCGGGGCCGATGCGCAGGTCCACCATGAGCGTGCAGGAGGCGGGGGTCACCGCCGCCATGCGCGGCCAGCCGCCTTGCACGGAAGCGACGATGCCCTGCGGCGCGACCGTTCCACCGGTGTGGCGCCCGGCGTACTCGACGAACCACTCCTCCAGTTGCCGGGTGACCTCACCGGCGCGGGTGATCGCGTTGTCGTACGGGAGCCGGTGGCGCGAGCCGACATAGGTGTGCGTGCCGCGGACGGTGACCTCGAACCACACGAGGCCGACCTCCTCCCAGGAGACCGTCCAGCCCGGCTTGGCGATGACCGCGTAGTCGGTCCACACGCCCTGCTCCAGGAGGAACGAACAGCCCACGCCCTGACCGGTGTTGAGCCTCGGCGTGCCCGGCCGGGAGTTGGTGGGCATGCCGCCCGCGCCGAACGCCGCCACCAGGTCGCCGGTCAGCGGGATGCCGGCCAGGGTGATCGCCTCGGCGGCCATCATCACGCAGGCGGCGTGCCCCTTCGGGTTGGAGGCTCCCAGGCCGACGACCAGGTCGTCGTACACGGTGGCCCGCGGACGCATGTCGTCCCGCAGCTCCGGACCGATCCAGGGCAGGTCCTCGCTCTCCTCGCCCACGGTCAGGGTGTCGACCGGCGCGTACAGCATGAGATCGGGGCCGGTGCCGTCGCCTTCGAGCCGGGCCCAGGCGTTGGCCTGCCGGTCGTCGAGGGGCTGGACCGAGGCCCGGCAGCCGGCGGCCGTGAGGGTGGCGGCGATGTGTTCGGCGAGCGGGGCCTCGTCCCCCGTGGGGCTGGGGATGTCGACGAGTCCGATGATGAGGTCGCGCAGCCGGTCGGCGGTGACGTGCCGCCAGGCGTCCTCGACCCAGCCGCGCCGCCGGTCGTCCAGGCCTGCCAGCCCGTCGGCGGTCAACGGCCGCTCCGCACCCGCGAGTTCGGCGGGGCTCACTGGTTGATCCTGTGGACCTGGGTCATGGTGGTGCGCTCGAAGCGTTTCTTCGCGAGCGGAAGCCCGATCGCGATCCCGGCCCCGATCAGCAGCGTCAGCAGCGTGCGGCCCATGGTCAGGCCTCCTTCTCGTGGGTTCCGGCGCCGGCCAGCTTCTTGCCGTATTCCTCCTCGCTGAGGTTCCGCCAGGCGGTCAGCGAGATGTCGGGCCGGTAGAGCTTCTCCGGGGGCGCGTCGGTGATGTCGACCATCCAGGCGTCCTGGCCGGAGAACTGGCCGTGGAACAGCCAGCGGATCGCGCCCAGGTACTTGCCGTAGAAGCGCAGGGTGTCCCAGCCCTCGGTGAAGTTGACCATCACGCCGACGTAGCGGTGGTTGTCCTCGTCGACCGGGACGTAGAACTCGTAGTGGATGAAGTTCGGGTAGGCGATGCGCAGCACGCCCGGCATCGACAGGGACGCGAAGCCGGGGAACTCCTGGGCCTCGATCGTCGGGTTGATCTTGTCGGCCTTACCGGTGTTGCCGATGTTGAAGGTTTCCTTCGGCGGCTGGAACTTCCACCAGCGTTTGTTGGTCCAGCGGCCGACTCCCGGGAACTCCGCCTCCCAGTAGACCTCGTCCTGCACCCGGAAGATCCAGCGGCCCTTCGGCACGATCCGGGTGATGTTCCAGGTCGGCATGGGCTTGAACAGGCGCCAAAGAGCCGTGCGGTGCAGGTACTTGGCGTGACCCTCGTCGAAGCCGTTCTCGCAGGCGAAGCGCCAGTTGCCGCCGCGCGGGTCGATCCGGCCCCCCATCACGAAGGCGTTGGAGACGAGCTCCTCCGGCAGCTGCGAGTCGATCGGGTGCGGCTCCTCGTCGGCGAGGGGGATGTAGACCCACACCATGCCGAGGCGCTCCTCGACCGCGTACGTGCGCACCGAGACCTTGCCGGTCAGCCGGCAGCCGGGCCCGTCGGTGATGACCGCGGCCAGCTTCCCGGTCGGCAGGTCGAAGGTCCAGCCGTGGTACGGGCAGCTCACCGTGCCGGGGAACTGCTGGTCGCCCTCGGAGAGCGGAACCCCGCGGTGCGGGCAGCGGTTGTGCAGCGCGTACGCCGTGCCGCCGTCCCGGATCAGGGTGATCTTCTCGCCGCAGATGGTGAACGGGAGCGGTTTGTCCGTGATCTGGCTGGACCAGGTGACCGGATACCAGTAGCCGCGGAAACCCGCTCCGGCCGCGTCGTAGTGGGGCCACGACTTCCAGTCCTGCCGGCCGGGCTCAGCCGGTCTGCGGCGGCTCCGGACAGGGGGTGGTGCGTCGGGCGAGTCCTCGACCGTCATCGTGCGTGTCCTCCTGCTGCCGGGTGAACGGTGATTGCGAGCATGCGCGGACCGGCCGATCCGCCCAAGGGACCTGTCCCGCTGAGCAGACCGCGCGGTGTGGATGCCGGGAAAACACCAGGTGGCGGACGTGGAGGAGCCGGCCGTCCAGACGTTTTGCCTTGTGTGTCCCGCTCAGCGGACCCCTGTCGATGCGTGTGCGGTGCGGCGCGTTCTACGGTGCGGCAGTCCCGGGCCGCACCCCGACGGGCCGCACCCGACGAGCTGCCGGAACCGGCGGTCTCTCCCCACCACCGAGCCAATCACCGAGGTGCTCATGGAGAAACGCTCCGACGCGGGCCACCCCTTCGCCGGCTCCGCCGCACTCACCACCGCCGAGACCGTTCGGCGCGGGTGGTCCACCCAGCACACGAAGGGGTCGTGATGACCAAGGCCACCGAGACCGGCCTTCGGAAGGCCGACCGTGCAGAGACCGATCGTCTGGAGACCGATCGCCCGGAGACCGGCTCCGCGCCGGGGCGCGGGTCGGCGGTGTCCGTCGACGGAGTGGGCATCCGCTTCGGCTCCTTCCAGGCCGTACGGGACATCTCCCTGGACATCGCCGCCGGGGAGTTCCTCTGTCTGCTCGGTCCGAGCGGCTGCGGCAAGTCGACCCTGCTGTCCGCGATGGCAGGCTTCGTGACCGTGGACGAGGGAGACCTCGAGGTGGGCGGCGCCCCGGTCACCGGGCCCGAACCCGGCCTTGGCATGGTGTTCCAGAGCAGCGAGGCGCTGTTCGACTGGATGACGGTGCGGCAGAACGTGGCGTTCGGCCCGCGGATGCGCGGTGCGACACGCGCGGCCCAGACGAAGCTGGCCGACGAGTACCTCGGCCTGGTGGGGCTGCGCCACTGCGCGGACCGGTTTCCCGATCAGCTGAGCGGCGGCATGCGCCAGCGCGTGCAGATCGCCCGGGTACTGGCCAACGAACCCGGCGTCGTACTGATGGACGAGCCGTTCGGGGCGCTCGACGCGCAGACCCGGCAGGTGATGCAGGAGGAGACGGACCGCATCTGGCGCGCCTCTGGCTGCACCGTCGTCTTCGTCACCCACGACATCGACGAGGCGATCCTGCTGGCCGACCGGATCGCCGTCATGACAGCGGGCCCGGCGGCCTCGGTCAAGTCCGTGTACCCGGTGGACCTGGCCCGGCCCCGGGACGAGGCCGACCCGGCCGCCGCCGAACTGCGCCGCGCACTGCGGGCGGACATCGGCGAGGAGGTCCGCAAGGCCCTCCGCGACCAGGGCCTCGACCAGGGCCCCGACCAAGACGTCGACCTGAAAGGGAACGTCCGATGACCGTCGCCGCGGCAGGCGCCGCCACCCCGCAGACCCGGCGACGCCCGGTCGGGACGACAGCGAGGAATCTGCGGTCGCTCGGCGTGTACACGCTGTCTGTCCTCGTCGGAATCGGCATCTGGCAACTGCTGGCGATGTCGTACGGCTCCACCCTGGTCGCCTCTCCCCGGGAGACGCTTGCCGCCGCCGAGGAGCTGGCGCGCGACGGCACACTCGCCAACTCGGTCATCGCTTCCGCCCGCCGGATCCTGATCGGCTGGGGACTCGGCGTACTCGTGGGCGTACCGGTCGGCCTGCTCGTCGGACAGATCAAGATCGTGCGGCAGTTCCTGGAGCCGTACATCGAGTTCTTCCGGTTCATCCCGCCGGTCGCCTTCGTGACCCTGGCCGTGGTGTGGCTGGGCATCGGCGAGTCCTCGAAGGTCGTCCTGATCTTCTACACGGCCGTCTTCATCGTCACCCTGAACACGAGCGCCGGTGTGATGGCGGTCAGCGAGTCGAAGCTGCGCGCCGCGGCGAGCCTGGGCGCCGGCCGTGGCCAGATCCTGCGGGGGATCGTGCTGCCGTCGACCGTGCCGCACATCGTCACCGGGGCCCGGCTCGCGATGGGCAACAGCTTCCTGACCATCGTCTCCGCCGAGATCGTCGCCGCCCAGGTCGGGCTCGGATCGCTGATCTGGACCTCCCGCAACTACGGGCGGATCGACTGGGTCTTCGTCGGAATCATCACCCTGGGAATCCTCGGGTTCCTCTTCGACCGGGTACTGCGGATCGTCGCCTCCCGGGTCCTGCGCAGGTACGGAGTGAAACTGTGAACGAAGTCGTCGGCGACCGGACGTCACGTGCCCTGGTCCTGGAGCGGTTCGGCTCGCTGCCGCGGCTGCTGGAACGGCCGGTGCCGGAGCCACGGCCCGGCCACACCCTCGTACGGATGCGGGCGGCCCAGGTCGGCCACCTCGACCTCAACATCGTCGACGGCAGGTTCGGTGTCCTGCCGGAACTCCCGGCCGTGCCCGGCACCACCGGATGCGGGGTCGTGCTCGCCTCGGACACGCACCCCGAGGGCAGCCTGGTCAGGCTCGGTGGCAAGGGGCTCGGCATGCGGCGGGACGGCTGCTGGGCGGAGCACGCACTTGTACCGGACGCCGCCGTGGAGCTGGTCCCGCAGGACATCGACCCTGCCCTGGCGTGCAGTTACTTCTCACCGGCCGGCACGGCCTGGGCTTCCGTGCACACAGTCGCGGCGGTACAGCCGGGGGAGCGGGTCATGGTCACCGGCGCGGCGGGTGCCGTCGGCGCGCTGACCGTGCAGGTCGCGGCACGGGCCGGGGCCGAGGTGGTCGGAGTGGTCGGCCGACCGGCCAAGCTCGACCACGTTCCCGCCCCCGCCAAGGCGGTCCTGGCGGCCGACCTGTCCGCGGAGTCGATAGGCGGTCCGGTCGACGTGCTCGTCGACACCGTGGGCGGCCCGGTCCTGCGGGACGCCCTCCCGCTGATCCGGCCACGCGGACGAGCCGCGCTCGTCGGCTACACCGCGGGCCGCGAATTCGGCGTGGACCTCGCGGACTTCCTCCTGGCCGATGTCTCGCTGCTGCCCGTCAACCTGATGACGCGGGGCAAGGAGGTCGCCGCGGACGCCGAGCGGCTGCTGGAGGAACTGCGGGCGGGAACGCTGACGTTGGCGATCGAGCGCCACGGCCTCGACGAACTGGCGGAGGCCGCCGAGCGGCTGCGTACGGGAGAGGCCGTCGGCAAGGTCGTCCTCGACCTCGGGTGAAGCGCCGGCCCGCTCAGCAGACCGATCCACTTGGGCGCAACCAGCCCTCACCACACCATCGGAGCATGGAACACATGGATCTTATGGACATCCAGGCGCCCCCGGAGGGCAGCTACGCGGAAGCGGACGGCGTCAAGTACCACTACGTCGAGCTGGGGGAGAGCGGCGGCAGCCCCACCGTCTTCCTGCACGGCGGCGGTCCCGGGTGCACCGGCTGGTCCGACTTCGGGCAGGTGGCGCCCCTGTTCGCCGCCGACCGCCGGTGCCTGCTGGTCGACATCCTGCAGTACGGGAAGTCCGCGAAGCCCGTCATCGAGGGCCCCATGTGGGACTACCACGCGGCCAAGACCGTGGCGCTTCTCGACACCCTAGGCGTGGAGCGCGCCGACTTCGTGTGCAACTCGTGGGGCGGCACGATCGCGCTCAACCTGGCTGCCAAGTACCCCGAGCGCGTACGGTCGTTGGTGATCACCGGCAGCATGCCCGTGTTCCACGGCCCGCTCGCTCCCCTGCCGGAAGGCGGCCGACGCGGACGCAACGCCCGCGACGTGTACTACGGCGGCACCGGCCCCACCTGGGAGAAGATGCGCGAGCTGATCGCGCGCCTGGAGTGGTACGACGCCGACGCCGTCCCCGACGGCACGGTGACGCTCCGCTTCGAGCAGAGCCTGGACCCCGAGGAGACCGCGCTGGCCGGCGCCTCCGACAACCCGCGCGGCGACTGGCAGGACCTCACCGCCGAACTCGGCCTCATCGCCGCGCCGACGCTCTTCCTGTGGGGCATGTACGACGCGTTCCTGACCCCGGACTATCCGCTGATGCTGGCTCGCATGATCCCCAAGGGCAATCTGCACATCATGAGCGAGGCCTCCCACCACCCGCAGGAGGAACGGCCGTACGACTACCACAGCGTGGTCAGCGGCTTCCTGAACCAGAACCACAACTGACGCTCAACCGACTCTCCGTGGAGGAAACGTGAGCGAGCAGGCTCCGCGTGTCGTCGAACTGTCCAGCCCGTTCGCCCGGTTCGCGGGCAGGCTGCTCGTCGGGCTCGGGCACGAGGTGGTGCTGGTCGAGCCCCCCGAAGGAGACGAGACCCGCCGTGAACAGGGCGGTGACGCGTTCGTCCACTGGCACGCCGGGAAGCGCTCGGTGACCGTCGACCTCGCCGCGCCCGACGGAACCGCGCAACTGCGCCGACTGCTGCGGGGCGCCGACATCCTGCTCGACGGCACGGAGCATGGCGCGGAGTCGGCCGCCGAGGGACTCGACCAGCTCGTGCACGTCCGCGTCACCCCGTTCGGGCTGGCGGGCCCCCGCAGCGGTTGGCAGGGCACCGACCTCGTGGTGGCCGCGCTCGGCGGGATGCTCGCGCAGGTCGGCGATCCCGACGGCCCGCCGCTGCGGCTCCCGGAGAACCAGGCCGAGCAACTCGCGGGCGTCAACGCGGCGATCGCCGCCCTGCTCGGTCTGCGTGCCCGGCGCAGCGGACCGGGGCAGCTCATCGACGTCTCCGCACAGGCGTGCGTGGCCGCGGCCCTGGAGGCCGGAGCCCTCGCCTACCTGCACGAGGACCGGGTCCCGCCGCGCCCGGGCAGCGTGCATCCGCTGGTGCCGCACGGGCTGTTCCGCGCGGCCGACGGCCACCTGGGCGGAGGCCTCGGCGGCAGCCCCCGCATGTGGGACGCGCTGCTCGACTGGCTGCGCGAGGAGAAGGCGGACGCCGACCTCGCCGAGCCGCGCTGGCAGGACCCGGTCGAACGCAAGAAGCACCAGGACCATGTCTTCAAGGTCGTCCAGGACTTCGTGGGCACCCGGCCGAAGGCCGAGTTCGCCCGGCAGGCCCAGGCCAGAAAGCTGCCCTGGGCTGCTGTCGACCTGCCCCACGAACTGCCCGACAACCCGCAGCTCGCCGCCCGCGACTTCTTCACCCGGGTCACCACACCCGAGGGCGAGCGGACCGATCTCGGCTTCCCCTTCGCGTTCCCCGAGGGCCGCCGCAGGACGGAGCTCGTCGTACCGGGCCCGGGGGACGACCAGGGCCTGCTCGACGACCCGCCCCGCGCGGCGCGTACGGCACCGGCATCGGAAGCGGTACCGGCACCGGAACCGGCGGCCGACGGGCCCGTACGACCCGCCCTGGACGGCGTCCGCGTCCTGGACCTGACTTGGGTGCTCGCGGGCCCGTACTGCACCAAGATCCTCGCCGACCACGGCGCCGAAGTGATCAAAGTCGAGTCCGCGGGCCGACCCGACCCCACACGGTTCGCACCCTTCATGCACCTGTCCCGGGGCCCTCACACGGACCCGAACACCAACGGCTACTTCAACGAGGTCAACCGGAACAAGCAGAGCATCGCCCTGGACACCCGCACCGAGGAAGGCATCGCCGTACTCCGCGACCTCATCGCCCACTGCGACGTCATCGTGGAGAACTTCAGCTCCACGGTCATGACCAAGCTGGGTCTGGGATACGAGGCGCTGCGCACCATCAACCCGGACATCGTGTACGTCAGCATGTCGGGCATGGGACACACCGGCCCCCGCAACGGCTGGGTGTCGTACGCGGACACCGTGTCGGCGAGTTCGGGGCTGACCGGGCTGACCGGTTGGGGACCGGACGACGTGGTCGGGGTGATCTACGGCCACGGAGACATCGTGGCGGGCCTCCAAGCGGCGCTCGCCACGATCGCCGCGCTGGAACACCGCGCCGAGACAGGGCGCGGTCAGCACATCGACCTGTCCCAACTGGAGGCGATCGCGGCCCACATGGGCACGAGCCTCCTGCGCGGGACGGAGGTGGGGCCGGCCGGAAACACCCACCCGGCGTGGAGCCCGCAGGGCGTGTACCGATCCCTGGGCGCCGACCGCTGGCTGGCCGTCAGCGTGCGCGACGACACCGAATGGACGGCCCTCTGTGAGGTCATCGGCCGCCCTGAACTCGCCACCGACGAGCGGACCCGTACCGCCGAGGCGCGCAGGCGCGAGTCCGCGCTGGTCGACGGCGCGCTCGGCACCTGGGTCCGCACGATGTCCGCCGACTCCGCGGCCGAACTGCTCCAGGCACGCGGCATCCCCGCCGGAGCCGTACAGGACGGCCGTGAACTCGTGGAACACGACCCGCAGTTGCGTGCCCGTGGCTTCTACGTGCGCAAGGAGCATCCGGTCGCGGGAGCCTTCCTCCACGAGGGCGTTCCGATCACCCTCACCCGTACACCCGGCGGCATCCGCGAGCCCGCGCCCGTACTCGGCGCCGACACCGACGCGGTACTGCGCGAAGTGGCGGAACTGACCCCGGAACGGATCCAACACCTGCGCGCAGACGGCGTGTTGAGGTGATCGGACAGCCGCGTGGCGAGGTGGATGGGCAACCGAGAGGCGAGCCCACCGCACAGCTGAGTGGTGAGGCGAACGGACACCCCGGTGCCGCGGCGAGCGCCATGACCCTGCCGGGGCTCCTGGCCGCAGCCGCCGAGGAGTTCGGCGACCGGGTCTTCCTGCGTGTGGGGGACGTGACACGGACGTACCGGCAGTCCCTCGGGGCGGCGGCCGAGACGGCGGGAGCCCTCGTGGCGTGCGGCTGTCGGCCGGGTGACCGCGTCGCCGTCATGGCCGGCAACCGGATCGAGTTCGTCGATCTGATCCTCGGCTGCGCCTGGCTCGGCGCGGTCCTGATTCCGCTGAACACCGGCCTGCGCGGCCAGGGACTCCGGCACATCCTGCGCGAGGCGGAGCCGTCCTTCCTGCTCGCGGAGGCCGAGTCGGCGGACCGGGTCGTGGAGGCAGGCTTCCGCGGCACGCTGTGGATCGTGGGCGAGGACGACGTCCCGGGACAGGGTGAGGCCCCCGCGGTCCCGTCGACCCCCGTCCGCCCGGAGGACACCGCCTTCGTCCTGTTCACCTCGGGAACCACAGGCACTCCGCGCGGTGTGCGCTGCCCCCACGCCCAGACCGTCTGGTGGGGCCGCAACGTCGCGGACTCGCTGCGCCTCACCGCCGACGACGTGCTCCACACCTGCCTCCCGCTGTTCCACACCAACGCCCTCAACACGCTCGCGCACGCCATGACCGTGGGGGCGACCTGCGTCATCGGGGAGCGGTTCTCCGCGACGCGGTACTGGGACCAGGTGGCCGAGGCCGGGGCCACCGCCGTGTATCTGCTCGGCGCGATGGCGCCCATGCTGCTGGCGCAGCCGCCCGGCCCGCACGACAGGGCGCACCGCGCCTGGCGCGGCCTCTCACCGGCCACTCCCGCCTCCGCGTGGCAGCCGTTCCGCGAGCGCTTCGGCGTCACCCTCGTCGACGGTTTCGGCTCGACGGAGACGAACCTCGTCATCGGATCGACCCCGGAAACCCAACGCCCCGGCCACATCGGCACGTTGCGCGACGGCTTCTCCGCCCGGGTGGTCGACGAACACCTCGCTCCCGTCCCGGACGGCACAGCCGGAGAGCTGGTCGTCCGCAGCCATCAGCGATTCGCCTTCTCCACCGGCTACTTGGGAGGCCCCGAACGGCAACCCGCCTCCTGGCTACGCACGGGCGACCGTGTGGTCCGCGAAGCCGACGGCTCGTACCGCTTCGTCGACCGGGTCAAGGACGTCATCCGCCGCCGCGGCGAGAACATCTCCTCGTACGAGGTGGAGTCGGCGGTCCGTTCGCATCCCGCGGTCGCCGATGCCGCCGCCTTCCCGGTGGCCTCCGAACTGGCGGAGGACGAGGTCATGGTGGCGGTGCTCCCGCGACCGGGGAGCGTCCTGGACCCCCACGACCTGGTACGCCACTGCGAGCGTGAGCTGCCCGCCTTCGCCGTGCCCCGGTTCATCGAGACCGTCCCGGAGCTGCCGCTCACGGAGACCGGCAAGGTCCGCAAGACCGTACTGCGCGAACGGGGCGTCACTGCCGACACCTGGGACCGGACCGCAGGGGTCAGTCCAGTTGTGAGGCCACAGCCCGGGTGATCGCCTGGGTGATGCGCAGGATGCCGGGGGAGCGCACCGGGCAGGGCCTGGGCGTCTTGGTGGTGGGGACCAGACAGAAGTGCAGGTAGTCGTCGTCGATGTGCAGGGCCGTCCGGCCGTTGCCCGGCTGTGTGCAGTACGCCGCGTGCTCGCGTTCGTAGGCGGTGCACGGCAGGTACTGGCTCCAGGTGTAGCGGGCCGAGGCCGGGCTCACCGCCTTGCCGGCGTCCGCGAGCAGGTCCCCGGAGGCGGCGGCCTGCCGCTCGTAGATCGCGTTGACGCGGCGGACCCGGTCGGGCGTCATGGGGTCCGGGCCCTGGAGCACCCAGACGACCCTCGGCCGCTCCCCGCCCGCCGCGCCCGCGATCTGGTCGGTCAGCCGCCGCGCGTCGGCGGTGTAGCGCGCGAAGTACTTGTCCTGCGCCTTGCCATGGGTGATGCCGTCCATGCATGGCGTGTAGCCCCACGCGTTGCCCCAGAACTGCAGCACCACGAAGTCCGGCCGCAGCGTACGCACCAGCGCGGCGGCCTTGTCCTTGGGCGGCACGAGCGAGTCCTCACCCGTGCCCTCCAAGTAATCGCAGAGGGTGGTGCCCGAGTAGGGGGCGCTGGTGTAGCGCGCCTTCAACTCGTCGCGCATCAGGCCGCCGAGGACCTTCTGGTTCTCCATGGCGAGGGAGTCGCCGAGGTAGAGGACGGTGGGGCGGGCGCGCTGTGGGGGTGCCCCCGAATCGGCGCCGGCCCCGGTGCCGGCCCCGCTACTTGCTCCGGTTTCGGGCTCGGACTCGGTGTCGGTCCCGGCTTCGGGGGTGGCGGCCGGCCGCTGATGCGTGGTCGAGGAGGCCTTGGGCGCCGAGGGGACGGGTGGCGCCGCGGACTCGGGGCCGGACGAGGGGTCCCCGCACGCGCCGAGGAGCAGTAACCCGGCCAGTACCCCGACCATCCACGGCTTGCGCATACGGCAACTCCCGCCCCGGCCACCGAAAACGGCCCCCAGACAAGCACAGCGGGACCCAAGGGGGAAGAGCCGTTCAGGCCGCGACCCGCTCGGAGGCGGTCCGGACCGCAACAACGTAGCTCTGCTTAAAGCTATATGGAGAACTCTTCACTTGTGCTGCGCTGTCGAGGTCGGGCACCGTTGTGGATCATGCAGCCCAACTCCCCATGGCGGACAGTCGACTTCAGGACCCTCTTCAGCGCGACCGCGCTCAGCCAGCTCGGCACGAACGTCAGCTATGTCGCCGTCCCGCTGATCGCCGTGGCCGAACTCGACGCGAGCCCGGGCCAGGTCGGCGCCCTGGCCACATTGAGCACGCTCGCCTTCCTGCTCATCGGCCTGCCCGCCGGGGCCTGGGTGGACCGGATGCGCCACCGCAGGGTGCTGATCGTGGCCGACCTGGCGCGGGCCGTGCTCTTCGCCTCCGTCCCGCTGGCCTGGTGGCTGGACGCGCTCACCCTGGGCCAGTTGTACGCCGTCGTGCTGCTGAACGGCTGCGCCACCGTCTTCTTCGACGTCGGCTCGCAGAGCACCCTGCCCGGAGTCGTCGGCCGCGACGCGCTCGTGCAGGCCAACGCCGCCATGATGAGCCTCATGGCCGTGAGCAACGTCGCCGGCCGGAGCGCGGGCGGCGCGCTGGTCCAGTTCCTCACGGCACCGGTGGCCGTCCTCTGCACGGCGGCCAGCCATCTGGCCTCCGCACTCCAGCTCACCCGGATCCGCCCCGATCAGGCGCCGCCCGCACCGGTCCGTACGGTCGGACTGCGCAAGCAGATCGGCGAAGGGGTCCGCCACGTCCTCGGCAACGTGGAACTGCGCGCCCTCGCGCTCACCGCCGCCCTCACCAACCTCGGCTCGCAGATCATCAACACCATGCTCCCCGTGCTGTTCGTGCGCGAACTCGGCCTGCCCGCAAGCGCGTTGGGCCTGTACTGGGCGGCGGGCGGCGTCGGCCTCCTGCTCGGCGCCCGCTGCGCCCGCCCCCTCGCAGGGCGCCTCGGATACGGCCGCACCCTCGGCGTCCTGGGCCTGTGCTTCGCGCCCGCCGGACTGCTCGTCCCGCTCATCGACCGCGGACCCTGGCTGTGGCTCGCGGGCGCCGGGGGAGTCCTCGTCCTGTTCAAGACGGGCGTGGACAACGTGCTCGGAGTGAGCCTGCGCCAGCGGATGACCGCGGACGCGCTCCTCGGCCGAATGAACGCGACGTTCAGGTTCGTCCTCACCGGCGCCCTCGCCGTCGGCGCGGCCGTGGCGGGGCTGATCGGTGAACTCGCCGGTGTGCGCGCCACGTTGTGGGTCGGCGCCGCACTGCTCGCCACGGCCTTCCTGCCGGTGTTCCTCTCGCCGGTCCGCGGACGCCGCGAACTGCCCCACGAACAGCCCCTCGGGGCAGTACCCGTCACAAAGAGCTGACCGCACGCTCCAGGGCAGCCGCCACCCGGTCCGTATCGGCCTCTGTCGTACGCCAGTTGCTGAACGCGGCCCGCAGCGCGTGCGTCCCCTCGAAGAAGGTCGGCGTCATGAACGCCTCGCCGGATTCGGCGACGGCCCGGCCCAGCGCATGCACTCGCTCCCGGGTGGGGTCCCCGTCCAGGGTGAAGCAGACGACGTTCAGGCGGACCGGCGCGAGCAGCCGCAGACCCGGTGCGTCGGTGATCCGGTCACCGAGGTGCCGGGCGAGCGCGATGTTCCGTTCGACGATCTCCCGGTGTCCTTCGCGGCCGTACGCGGCGAGCGAGAACCAGGCCGGGAGCGCGCGCAGCCGGCGCGAGTTCTCGGGTGTGAGGTGGACGAAGTCGGGCTCGCCGGTGGGCAGTCCGAGATACGGCGACGAGTTGTGGAAGACCCGCACCTGGAGGTCCCGGTGGCGGGTGAACTGCACGGCCGCGTCGTAGGGGACGTTGAGCCACTTGTGCAGATCGACGCAGACCGAGTCGGCGGCGTCGAGGCCGTCGGTCAGATGCGCGTGCTCGGGGGACAGCGCGGCGAAACCGCCGAAGGCGGCGTCCACATGCAGCCAGAAGTCGTACCGCTCCTTGAGCCCCGCGATCGCCCGCAGGTCGTCGAAGTCGACCGTGTTCACGGTCCCGGCATTGGCCACGACGACGGCCGGGCGCCCGTCCAGCTCGTCGAGCGCCTCGGCCAGCCGCGCCACGTCGACGGCTTCCCGGCCGCCGGGCAGCACCGGCACCGTACGCAGCCGGTCGCGGCCGATGCCCAGGACGGACAGGGCCTTGGGGATGCTGGAGTGCGGGCTGCCGGACAGTACGTCGACCGGCCCGAGGGCGGCGACTCCCGCCTCGGACACGGAAACCCCCAGACGCTCGCCCAGCCACTCCCGCGCGAGGGCCAGCCCGACGGTGTTCGACACGGTCGCACCGGTCACGAACGCGCCGCTGTGTGCCTCGCCCAGCCCGAACAGTTCCCGCAGCCAGCCCAGCGTCTCGTGCTCCAGCGCTGTCGCCGACGAGTCTCCGACGCCGGTGGCGTTCTGGTCGTACGCGCCGGTCAGCCAGTCCCCGGCGAGCGCGGCCGGAGTCGCGCCCCCGGTCACGAAGCCGAGATAGCGCGGGCCCGCGGAGGCGGAGAACCCCGGCGCCCACCGCTCGGCGAACCGCGCGAGCGCGCCCTCGGCACCCGCGCCCCCAGCCGGCAGCGGCTCGGCGTCCGGAGCCTTGCCCAGGTGGGCCACGGGCCGTGCCTCGAGCCCCGACACCTCACGGGCGGCGAAGTCACGGGCGGACTGGAGAAGCTCGGGGAGCCGGGAGAGATCATCGGCGAGTACGCGGTCCATGAGCGGCAGCGTAGGCAGGCCACCGCACGGAAATCCCGGTCCAATCGAGGGAAATTGGCTCTTTGCGCGGCCTCACCGTGAACGCCGCGGCGCTCCCCGCGGCCGGGCGCCCCGGTCGGGCGGGGCCAGCACCTTCTCCGCCGCGGCGATGAACTGTCTGCGGGCGTCGATGAGGTCACTGTCCGCCTGACCGTTCCGCACGAGGCGGTCGTCGAGATCCAGCCGCATGCGCCAGACGTCCGCGTGCCGGACGGCCGCCGCGTGGACGGTGTCGGCCAGCTCGCCCATCGGCGCGGGGCCGGTGATGGCGACGTTCGTGGCCGCCCGGCTCAGCGCGCCGAGCGCGGCCATGGCCGGTTCCCACAGCCCCCGATGCTCGTCCTCGCTCCGCCATTCCAGAGCCACGCGGGCCTCGATGACGGCGTTGATGCTCTGCCGGAACGCCTCACACTCGTCGAGCACGGCCGCGAAGGCGGCACGCCGCTCGTCACGCAGACGGTGCCGGACCTGGAAGGTCTCCTGCTCCTGTGCCTGCCGACGCGAGGACCTGGCGTGGAGAAGCGGTCCGGTCAGCCCGGCGGCCAAGGTCCCCCCGATGCCGAGGGCGGTCGCCCATATGACCGTGTTGGCTTGGTCCATGCCGCACATCATGCCGCCGCCGCACCCGGCAATGGCTGAACTTGACCGATTGATACGGCAGTTGGGCGGCCACAGGGCTGTCCACGCACCCGATGTCGTGGGCCTCGGCGCGCGGAAAGGGCTGGCGACGGCCCCTGCGGGCGTCGGCCGGGTGGAGCTCCACGGCCCGGGTGTGGCGCCCACCACAAGAGGGCCCGGGCGCGGCTCCCCGTACGGGACCGAGCCCGAAGGTGCCGTCACGAATCGGCCCCCGTCACGTCTCAGCGCGGAGGCCGTACGAGCCCGGACCGGTAGGCGAAGACGACCAGTTGGGCGCGGTCGCGGGCGCCCAGTTTCGTCTTGGCCCGCTGGATGTGGGTGCGTACGGTCAGCGGGCTGAGGAACAGCTCCTCAGCGATCTCGGTGTTGGACTTGCCGTCCGCGGCGAGGGCCATCACCTCGCGCTCACGGGCGGTGAGGGCGGCCAGGTCCCCGAGGAGTGCCGGGTCGGCGCCGGAGTCGGGGGTGGCGAGGAAGCGGGTGATGAGGGAACGCGTGGCGGCGGGGGACAGGAGCGCCTCGCCGGAGGCCACCGTACGGATGCCGTCGAGGAGCGCGTCGGCGGTGGCGTTCTTGCCGAGGAAGCCGCTCGCACCGCCGCGCAGCGCCCGGGCGACGTGCTCGTCGGTCTGGAACGTGGTGAGGATCAGGACACGCGTGGCCGCAAGATCCGGATCGGCACAGATGGCGGCCGTCGCGGCGAGGCCGTCGGTGCCGGGCATGCGGATGTCCATGAGGACGACGTCGGGGCGGTGGAGACGGGTGAGTTCGACGGCCTTCCCGCCGTCGTCGGCCTCGTCGACCACCTCCAGGTCCTCGCAGGAGTCGATCAGTATCCGGAAGGTCGCCCGCAGCAGGGTCTGGTCGTCGGCGAGCAGCACACGGATGGTCATCGGGGCCCTTCCGAGGTCAGGAGTGGACAGGGGAGTCAGGAGTGGATCGGGAGTTCGGCGGTGACGGCGAAGCCGCCCTCGGGGCGGTGGCCCGCCTGGAGTCGGCCGCCGGCGGACCGGGCGCGCTCCCGCATGCCGATGAGACCGAACCTGCCGCCGGGAGCCGGTGGGGGCGCGGTGGCGCCACCGTTGTCGCTGACCGTGAGGGTCAGCCGGTCGTGGGCGTACGCGAGTTCCACCTGCGCCGTCCTCGCGCCGGCGTGTTTGGCGACGTTGGTGAGCGCCTCCTGCACGATCCGGAAGGCGGTCAGGTCCACCCCGGGGGACAGCGGCCGCTCCTCGCCGTCGACCGTCACGACGACCTTGAGCCCGGCGGAGGCGAACGCGGAGACCAGCTCGGGGAGCCGGCCGAGTCCGGGGGCCGGTTCCAGGGAGTTGTCGTCGTCGGGCTCGTCGGGCCGGCGCAGGAGGCCGACGGTGGCCTCGAGTTCGCGCAGCGCGGAGGCGGTGGTGCCGGTCAGGTCGGAGAGGATCTTCTCCGCCTGTTCGGGGCGGCTGCGGGTGAGGTGGGCGGCGGTTCCGGCCTGGGCATGGGCGAGAGCCATGTGATGGGCGACGACGTCGTGCAGCTCGCGGGCGATGCGCACCCGTTCCTCGGCGACGCGGTGGCGTGCCTCCTCCTCGCGGGTGCGTTCGGCGTGATCGGCGCGGGTGCGGACGGCGTCGAGGTAGGCGCGCCGCGCCCGGACCGCCGAGCCCTGGACGACCGGCATCGCGATCCAGAAGGCGGTGGGGATCGTCTTGTCCGTCCAGGGCTGGTCGTTCCGGTCGGAGAACAGCGCTGCGAGGACGACCAGCGCGATGATGGCGAGGCAGTAGGTGCGCGCGGTCTTCTGCGGGGTGCGGACGGTCAGTTCGTAGAGCGCCACGATGACCGGAAGCAGCAGCAGGGGATTGATCGGATAGCCCAGAGCGCCGGAGACGCCGGCGCACACCGCGGTGACCGCGACGACGGCGCGCGGGTGACCGCGCCGCCACAGCAGGGAGAGACAGGCGGCGGTCGCGATGAGCAGCCCGGGCCACCAGCCGGCTCCGCCGCTGCCGTACTGCCTGCTGGTGGCCACGTAGAGCAGCAGCAGAAACGCCGCCTCGACGAGGCGGGCGTGGTGGTCGGCGAATCGCCGCCAGCTGGTCAGCATGGGTCCTCCGGTCGGGGGATCTGGTCCCATGGTCGGTCATGCGGTGGACGACGAGCCCGGCTCATGGCCGACCACGGCCGGTGAGGGTCGCCCGTGTCGGACAGGGGCGACCCTCACCGGATGTGCGGATCAGACGCGCACCGGGTCCTGCTGATCGCCGTCGGAGGAGGCCGGAGCCGGAGTCGAGGACGGAGCCGGGGCCGCCAGAGCGGCGGTCCGGTGGGCGAGCGCCTCGCCCTCCACATCGACGCGGGGCAGCAGCCGGTCCAGCGGGCGCGGCAGCCACCAGGCCGCCCTGCCGAGCAGCGCCAGGACGGCGGGCACGAACGCCATGCGGATGACGAAGGCGTCGAACAGGACGGCACTGGCCAGACCGAAACCGACCATCTTGACCATGGACTCGCCGCCGGTCATGAAGCCGGCGAACACCGCCATCATGATCAGCGCGGCAGCCGTCACGACCCGGGCGCTGTGGCGGAAGCCGGTGACGACGGCCTCGCCCGGCCGTTCCCCGTGGACGTACGCCTCGCGCATCCGGGAGACCAGGAAGACCTCGTAGTCCATGGCCAGCCCGAAGACGATGCCCACCAGCATGATCGGCATCATGCTCATGATCGGCCCGGTCTGCTCGACGCCGAACAGTCCGGCTCCGTGGCCCTGCTGGAAGACCATGACGATCGCACCGAGGGACGCCAGGACCGACAGGAGATAGCCGAGTGCGGCCTTGAGGGGCACCAGCACGGAGCGGAAGACCAGCATCAGGAGGAGGAAGGCCAGGCCGACCACGACCGCGAGGTAGGGGACCAGTGCGTCCTGCAGCTTCTGCGCGACGTCGATGTTCAGCGCGGTGGTGCCGGTGACCTCGAAGGTCGCGTCGGCGGCGGACTCGGTCGCGGGACGCTCCTCGCGGATGGTGTGGACGAGGTCCTTCGTCCGCTCGTCGGCGGGCGCGGTGGACGGCGTGACGGACAGCACCGCGGTGTCCTGCGCCTTGTTGAACCGGGCGGGAGAGACGGAGACGACTCCCTTCGTGCCTGCGAGCCTCCCGGAGATCTCCGACACCGCGGCCTCGGGGTCGTCGGCTCCCTCGGCGTCCACGACGACGGTCAGGGGACCGTTGAACCCGGGGCCGAAACCGTCGGCGAGGGCGTCATAGGCCCGGCGTTCCGTCGTGGCGGTCGACTTGGCCTCGTCCCCGGGCATGCCCATCCGCAGATCCATCGCCGGTACGGCGAGTGCGCCCAGGCCGACGACCGAGGCGATCAGCACTGGCACTGGGCGTCGGACGACGAACCGGGCCCAGCGGGTTCCCAGGCTCTGCGTCCCGTCGACCGAGCCGCCCGCCCTGCCCAAGCGGATACGGCCACGACCCAAGCGGATACGGCCCCGGCTCACGCGTACACGGCTACTGGCCACGCGTCCACGGCCACCGGCCGTGCTGACACGGCCGTCGCCCTTGCGGACCTGGCGTGCGAGGACGGCGTTCGGCCAGCAGCCGAGCAACGCCGGCACCACGGTCAGCGCGATCAGCACGCCGGTGAGGACCGCGCCCGCGGCGCCCAGGCCCATCTGCGTCAGCATCGGGACGCCGATCACCGAGAGTCCGGCCAGCGCGATGACGACGGTGAGTCCGGCGAACACCACCGCGGAACCGGCTGTGCCCACGGCCAGTCCGGTCGCCTCCTGGGGATCGTGCCCCTTGGCCCGCTCCTCGCGATAGCGGGAGACCACGAACAAGGAGTAGTCGATGCCGACCGCGAGCCCGAGCATCATGGCCAGCTCGCCGGTCGTCGAGGACAGCCCGAGGACACTGCCGAGGGCGATGATCGAGGCCATGCTGACGCCGACGCCGAGCAGGGCGGTGAGCAGCGGAAGACCGGCGGCGGCCAGCGACCCGAAGGTGATCACCAGCACCACGGCGGCCAGGGCGATGCCGATCACCTCGCCCATCCCGGACGCGGCCTCGGTCTCCAGGGCGCTCCCGCCCGCCTCGACGGTCAGGCCGGAATCCCGGGCCTCCTCGATGGCGTTCTCGAGCTTCTGCTTGCTCGCGTCGGTGAGGTCGTCGGCCTTCACGTCGTAGGTGACGGTGGCGTACGCCGTGGACGCGTCCTTGCTCACCCCGCGCCCGTCGAACGGGCTGACCACGTCCGCGACCTGCGGTCCGTCGGCCGTCCCGGTCACCAGCGCGTCGATGGCCGAGCGGTTCGCCGCCGAGGTGATCTTCTGCCCGTCCGGGGCGACGAAGACGATCCGGGCGTCCGCCCCGTCCGCCTCGGTCCCGGGGAACCGTTCGTTGATGAGGTCGAACGCCTTCTGGGCCTCGATCCCCGGCATCGAGGACGAGTCGTCGGGAGGGTCGGAGGCGTTGAGGGCTCCGAAGGCGACGACGCCCAGGACCGCCACCCACAGCAGCCCGACGTAACGGCGCCGCCGGAAGGCCCAACGGCCCAGTCGATAAAGGAAGGTCGCCATGGAAGAGGACTCCGTATCTGCTCTCGGGAACCTCTCCAGCCTTTCCGGACGGGCCCTGTCCCGTCGTCGTCCGCGTCAACCCTCCCGGCTACTCACTATCGAGTACTCCACGGCATGGAATGTCATCGTTTCGTCTCAGCCCGGCCGCCCCCACAACCCATGCCGCCCCGCGTGGGTCTAGCTGGCAGAGATTGACCGGAACGAACGAGAAAGGCCTGATCATGGGGGACACACGCAGACGGGCAGCCGTCGTACTGGGGGTCACCGGACTGATGGCGCCGCTGGCCGTCGCGCTGGGCGCGGGCCCGGCCCAGGCGGCGAGCTGCACGACGCAGACCGGCCCGTACCAGAAGAAGGTCGAGAAGTTCCTCGGCCGGCCGGTGGACGGCAGGCAGTCGGCCGCCGACTGCAAGGCGATCAAGGCCTTCCAGACCAAGCACGGCATCACCCCGAACATCGGCTACGCCGGGTCCGTCACCTGGGGCGTGATGGACTTGATGAACAAGCAGAAGGCCGTCGGGAAGAACCCCAACAAGGACGGCAAATGCCCCGTCAACAAGGGCCGCATCGCCTGTGTGAACCTCACGCTCCAGCTCAGCTGGATCCAGGACGGCAATACCCTCGTGTACGGTCCGGTGCCGGTCCGCACGGGCCGCAACGGGTACGAGACCCGCACCGGTCTGAAGAAGATCTACTGGCGGAACATCGACCACGTCTCGACGATCTACGACGTGCCCATGCCCTACAGCCAGTTCTTCGACGGAGGCCAGGCCTTCCACTCGGTCGGCGTGAGCATGTGGAACCCGCCCGGCTCGCACGGCTGCGTCAACATGACGAAGACGGACGCCAAGAAATACTGGTCGCTCCTGAAGAAGAACGACGACGTCTACGTGTACGGCCGCAAGCCGGGCACCTGACCGGACTGGTGACCGGACCTGGCCCGGCCGCTCCTGAGAACGGCCGGACCGGGCAGAAACGTCACGCCTCCGGGGCGTCCCCGAAGTCCGGGATCTCCAGCCTCGTCCCACCCTGCCGCGCCGAGTCGTGCGCGACGATGCCCGGCAGGGTGTAGCGGGCTGCCACCCACGCGTTGACCGACGGCAGTGTGCGCGTGTTCACCGCGGTGACGAAGTCGTCCACCAGGAAGTGGTGGCTGCCCTCGTGCCCGTTGTGCAGGTTGTCGAACTCCCGGGGCAGCCGCGCCCGGTCGTGCACCGGCGCCGAGCCGGAGGTGAAGGCGGCCCGCAGGTCCGGCGCGATGTGCTGGAGCGACGGGTCGTCCGGAGACATGGTGGGCTTGGGCTCAAGGAGCTCACTGATGTCCTTGACCCCCTTCTTGTCCTGCCAGAAGGCCACCGTCGCAAGCTGCTCCATGCTCGCGTCCGTGCCGAAGAACCGGAAACGCGACTCCCGGATGTGCGAGGGATAGCCGACCCGCCGGAACTCGTTCGTACGGAACGAGCCGCCTCCCGCCACCTCGAAGAGCGCGGTCGCGTTCGAGAAGTCGTTGCCGAACTGGCTGACGTCCTCGTCGAAGACCCCGTCCCCGCGATCGTCCTTGACCCCGATCGCGGACACACTCACCGCGTGCGTCTGCCAGGCGCCGAGGACCCCGCCCACCGAGTGCGTGGGGTAGAGCAGCGGGGGATAGCTGGCGGTCTCCTTCCAGTTCTCGCCGCCGCTGTACTGGTAGGCCTCGTAGAACCCGAGGTCCATGTCGTGCACATAGTCGCCCTCGGCGTAGAAGAGCCGTCCGAAGGCGCCGTCGGCGATCTGGTTGCGGGCGTGCACGGTCGCCGGGTTGTACTGGCTGGTCTCACCCATCATGTACGTCAGTCCGGTGGCCCGAACCGCGTCGATGATCGCCGCGATCTCCTCGCGGGTGATCGCCATGGGCACCGCCGAGTAGACGTGCTTGCCGGCGTTGAGCCCCTGGAGCACCAGCGGGCCGTGGGTCCAGCGCTGGGTGAAGATCGCGACGGCGTCGATCGCGTCCGACTCCAGCATCGCCTCGTACGAGGGGAAGGTTCCCGACAGGCCTTCGGCGGCGGCCAGTTGCTCCGCTCGCTCGGGCAGGAGATCCGTGACGTGGACCTCGCCGACGCCCGGGTGGGCAAGAAACAGCTTCGCGAACTGGCCGGAGAACTGGCCGGCGCCGACGATGCCGAGGGAGAACGTCATGGAGTGTGTGCCTTTCACTGTCCGGGGACTGACTGTCCGAGGATTCACTGTCCGAGGATGAAGTTGACCTGGTCGTTGGTCTTGGTCAGATCGCTCACCGGGGCGCCGTTGGCGTAGACGTCCTGCATCGCGGGGCGCACCAGGGAGTACACGTCCGCCGCGTAGTCGGTGATCGGGAAGGAGAAGGTGGTGGAGTCCTTCTTGTCGGTGACCGGTTCGGTGAAGGCAGACACGTCGATGTCCTTCTTCTTGTACGCGGCCACGGCGGCCTGGGTTCCCTCCGGGGTCGCGGGGAAGACGATTCCGTAGCTGCCGACGATCTTCTGGCACTCGTTGGAGGCCAGGTACTGGACCCACTTCTTGGCGCCCGCCTTGTTGGGGGCGTTCTTGGTGATGGAGTCGGCGAGGCCGTTCATCATGGTGGCCCGCTTGCCGGTCGGGCCGGTCGGTGTGGGGGCGGTGCCGACGTCGAGGCCCTTGGTGTCGTAGTAGGTGGAGATCATCCAGGCCCCGTCGAACGAGGTCGCCGCCCTGCCGGAGGCGACCTGGGCGTTGGCCGGGTTGGCGCCGTCGGTGTAGTCGGTGAAGGGCGCGAGGTAACCCTTCTTCGCCAGGCCGAAGTACCAGTCGACCACCGTCTGGAAGGTCTTGCTGTCGTACTGGTACTTGGAGCCCCAGCGTGCCTTGTCCGTGTACTTCCAGCCCGCCGAGCCGGTGAACGGGCTCCAGGTGGTCTGCCCGTCGCTGTCGCCCGCGCCGCCGGTGGCGAGTCCGTAGACCTTGACGTTGTTCTTGTCGAAGCCCGGTTCGTCGCCGCGCTTGCCCTTCGTGTCGATGGTCAGGTGCGCGATGGTCTTCTCGAAGGTGCCGCCGTCCTTCGGGTTCCAGGCGAGGCCGTTGAGCTCCGACGCGGAGAGCCCGGCCTCCTTGACCATCTTCTTGTTGTACATGAGCGCGACGGTGTCCCAGTCCTTCGGAGCGCCGTAGCGGTGGCCGTCCTGGCCGGTCCAGTTGGCGGCGAGACCCGGCTGGTAGGCGGAGTCGTCGATGCCCAGGTCGTCCAGTGGTTCGAGCACGTTCAGGTCGGCGAACTGCCCGAACTTCTGGATGTGGTCGGTGAACACGTCCGGCTCGGTGCCCGCGATGAAGCTCGCGGTGAGCTTGGTCCAGTAGTCGGCCCAGCCCATCTGGGTGATCTTCACCTTCAGGCCCGGGTTCTGCTTCTCGAAGCCCTTGGCGCACGCCTGGTAGGCGGGCATCTGGTTGGCGTCCCACAGCCAGTAGGTCACCGAATTGGAGCCCGCTCCGGCGGCCCCGCCCTGCGCGCAGCCCGTCACCAGGGACAGCGCGAGCACCCCGGTCAGTGCCACGACCGTACGTGTACGAATTCGCATGCCCGTCCCCTTACTTGATGCCGGTGAAGCTGATGCTGCTGACGATGCGGCGCGCGAAGAAGCCGAAGAGCACGAGCATCGGCAGCGCGGCGATGAGCGTGGCCGCCATCAGGCCGGACCAGTCGTAGCCGCTCTGCGGGGTCTGCGCCCGGAAGATGGCCAGTGCCACGGTGAGCACCCGTGAGCTGTCGCTGTAGGAGACCATCAGCGGCCAGAAGTAGTCGTTCCACGAGGTGATGTACGTCAGCACGCCCAGCGTGAGGATGGGGGTGGACGCCATCGGCAGCATGACGCGGAAGAAGATCCGGATCTTCCCGGCCCCGTCGAGCAGGGCCGCCTCCTCGACCTCCCGCGGCACGTTCATGAAGAACTGCCGCATGAAGAACACCGCGAACGGGGTCATGAACATCGTCGGCAGGGAGATGCCCAACAGGGAGTCGACCAGGCCGAGTTGCTTGATGAGCACGAAGTTCGGCAGCAGCGTGAAGATCGTCGGCACCATCAGCCCGGCCAGGAACAGCCCGAACACCGTGTCCCGGCCGCGCCACCGCAGCCGTGCGAAGGCGTACGCGGCCATGGCGGAGAAGAAGATCTGGAAGACGGTGATCAGGGTGGACACGACCGTCGAATTGATCAGATAGCGCCAGAACTTGAGCCCGCCGCCGGAGCCGCCCTGAGCGATCGCCTCCTCGGTGGACTGCAGGCCCAGGGCCCGTTCGAAACCACCGGTCGTCAGGTCCACGGGCAGCGGATCGCCCGGGTGGGCCGCGAGCGCTGTGTTGGTGGAGAGCGCGGTGCGCAGGATCCAGTAGAACGGCAGCAGGGTGATGAGGACCATCGCGGCCATCACCGTCCAGGCCACGACCTTCCCGGGGGTGATCCTCGGGCGCTGCGTGCGCCGTACCTTCGTCGTCGTTGCCGTCACGGCAGTCATGTCGGTCGCTCCCTTCTTCAGCCGAGGTCGGTCTGGCCGGCGCGGGTGAGCCGGTACTGGACAAAGGTGATCGCGCTCAGCACCACGAGCAGGGCCACGGACATCGCCGACGCGTAGCCGAACTGGAAGCGGCCGAAGGCGGCGCCGTAGATGTAGTACTGCAGGACGTTGGTCGCGTTCGCCGGACCGCCCGCGGTGGTCACCGCGACCGTGTCGAACACCTGGAACGAACCGATCACCGTCATGATCAGGACCACCGCGAGGACCGGTCGCAGCAGCGGCATGGTGATCCGCCAGAACATCCGCCACTCGCTGGCACCGTCCACCTTGGCCGCCTCGTACATGTCGCCGGGGATGGCCTGAAGCCCGGCGAAGAGCAGCAGGGCGGTGTAGCCGACATGCCGCCATACGTTGATCAGGGCGATCGTGGGTATCGCCCAGGTCTCGTCCGCGAGGAACGGGATGCGGTCGAAGCCGAGCCCGGCGATGATCTCGTTGCCGATGCCGAGCTGGGTGTCGAGCATCCAGAGCCAGACGATGCCGGCGACGACGTTCGACATCAGATACGGCGTGAGGACGATCCCGCGGAGTATCGCCGACTGGGTCAACCGCTGGAGCAGCACGGCGATGGCGAGCGCCGAGACCGTCTGGATGCCGATGTTGATGAAGACGTACTCGACGGTGACCGTCAACGAGTCCCAGAAGATGGGGTCCTTGACCATGCGGACGTAGTTGTCGAGGCCCACCCACTCCGCCGGGGTCAGCAGATTGAAGCGGGTGAAGCTCAGATAGATGCCCCGCAGCGTCGGCCACAGCAGGAAGACCAGGAAGCCCAGCATGGCCGGAGCGATGAACAGGGCCGCGAGGGCGCCGTCACCACGTCCGCCACCGTCACGTTCTCGTTTCTCGCGGGTTCTCGGCTTCGGCTGTGTCCCCTCGATGTCGCGCACTGGCAGACGCGACGGAGGGCTGGAGGCGACGGTCATCAGGAGACTCCCTCGTCTGCGGCTCATCCTCGGGCCACTTACTTTTGGTCCGAAAGAATCCAGCCGTCAAGAGGTGTGCACACATCTTTTCCTGAGGAGGTTCGACGACATAGGGTGGTGTCATTACTTCTGCGTCGAAAGAAACAATGTGGGGGTTCGTTCATGACCGCACGTGCCGCCAGCTGGCTGCCACTCAGTCCCGGTGAGCGTGCCGTCGCCATCGAGGTGCTCACGCACGGCCCTCTGTCGCGCAGCGACATCGCCCGCCGGCTCGACCTCTCCGCGGGCAGTCTCACCCGGCTGACGAAGCCGCTCATAGAGTCTGGTCTGCTGATCGAGGTCCCCGAGGGCACCACACTTCCCGAGGTGCGCCAGGGCCGTCCGTCCCAGCCCCTCGACATCGTCGCCGAGTCCCGCACCTTCGCCGGGTTCAAGATCACCCAGGACATGGTCTACGGCGTCGTCACCACCCTCAAGAGCGATATCGTCGCCCGCCGCGACCTGCCCATCACCAGCCATGACCCGGCCCATGTGGTGGACGTGCTGGGGGAGCTGACCGGCGCGTTCGCGCGTGACTTCCCGGGTCTCGCCGGGATCGGCATCGGCCTCGGCGGCCGGGCCTCGGACCGGGCCGTCGTCGACGAGTCGGCCTTCCTCGGCTGGCGCGAAGTCCCCCTGGCCCGGCTCGTCGAGGAGCGCACCGGACTGCCGGTCGTCGTGGACAACGACGTGGCCGCGCTCGTCGAGGCCGAGCGGTGGTTCGGCGCCGGCCGCGGCCTGGAGCGGTTCGCGGTGCTCACCATCGGCGCGGGAATCGGCTACGGACTGGTGAGCGGCGGCAAGCGGGTCGGGACCCCCGAGGACGGACTGGGCGTCGGCCGCTTCTGGATCGTGAACTCCAGCGGCCCTCTCACCCCCGACGGCGAGCGTGGCAGCGCCATCTCGCTGCTGTCCATCCCCAGCATCCGCTACCAGATCCGGGCCGCCACCGGCCGCGACATCACATACGACGAGATCCTCGCCCTGGCCGCCGAGGGTGAGCCCATGGCCGCCCGCGTCGTCGGCGAGGCGGCCCGCGCCCTGGGCACCCTCGTCGCACAGATCGCCAACTTCGCCATCCCGGAGAAGATCGTCCTGGCCGGCGAGGGGGTGGGCCTGGTGGACGTGGCGGGACCGGCCGTCGAGGAGGCCATCCTCGCCAACCGTCATCCGCACGCGGAGCCGGTCAATCTGGAGACCAAGGTGTCCGACTTCCACGACTGGGCGCGGGGCGGCGCTGTACTGGCGATCCAGGTGCTCGTCCTCGGCGCGGGGGCGTCCTGACCTGCTGTGGAACGGCTGTCGGACCAGGCAATCGGTGGCCACCGGACATGGCCATGCGATGGCTACCGGTAAGTAGTCCTGCTGACAGTGACTCCTCACATGGTCTTCACGCGCGGGCCCGTATGATTCACGGTATGTCCACCACCCACCGTCGCGCGTCGGTCGCGCCGAAGCGATCGGCCGCCGAGGTCAACGAGGAGATCCGAGCCCTGTGGCTGCGGAGCGGTGGCACGCTGAGCGGCGAGCAGCGGCGGGTGTACCAGCGCCTCGTCCTGGAGTGGGCGGCGGCCTCTCCGCGCGCCCACTCGCACACGGACTCCGCCCACTCGCACACGGACTCGTCGAAGGCGGCCTGACCGGGCGAGCCGCCCTCCGGGCGCCTGGCGTCAGCCCTTCATCGCCCCCTGGAGCAGGCCCGCGATGAAGCTGCGCTGGAAGATCACGAAGAGGATCAGGATCGGCAGCATCACGATGATCGTCCCCGCCGCGAGCGTGGGGATGTCCGTGCTGTTCTGACCGACGAAGAAGCCGAGGCCCGCGGGTGCCGTGTGCTTGGTCGTGTCCTGGATGAGCACCAGCACCAGCAGGAACTGGTTCCACGACCACATGAAGACCAGCAGCCCGAGCGTCATCAGGGACGGCCGGGCCAGCGGAAGCAGAATCCTCAGCAGGATCGTGGCCGACGAGGCACCGTCGATCCGGGCCGCCTCCACCAGCGACGGCGGGGTCGACTGGAAGTGGGTGCGCATCCAGAACACGCTGAACGGCATGAACAGCGCGATCTCCACCAGGATCACACCCAGGTACGAGTTGGTCAGACCGAGACCCCGCAGGTCGAAGTAGAGCGGGACCACGATCAGTTCGACCGGGATGGTGAGTCCGGCGATGAAGAAGGCCGCGACCGCGTTGCCGCCCGGGAGCTTCATCGTGCCGAGCGCGTAGCCCGCCAGCGCCGCCAGGACCAGGGAGGCGGGGACCACACCGACCGCGATGGTGAGGCTGTGCTGGATCAGGTCCGAGAACCCGGCCACCGACCACGCCTGCTCGTAGTTGTCCCAGCTCCAGCGCTCCGGCCAGGTCAGGCCCACCACCGGAGTGCCCGCGGGCTGCAGGGAGGCGAGGAAGACACTGAGGAACGGGATCACGACGGCGATCGCCATGACCGTCAGCAGCGCGTAACCCGACCAGCGTTCCTGGCGCGTGGCGGTGTTCATGACTCCGACCTCGACAGACGATTGATGAGATAGACGATCCCGAGTATCAGACAGCCGAGGACCACGGCCAGGGCCGCGGCGAGCCCCACCTTGCCCTCGGAGAACGCCAGTCGGTACACGAGCAGGCCCGGGACGGTCGTCTGCTCGCCGGGGCCGCCGTTCGTCGTCACGTACACGATGTCGAAACTGGCGAGCGCGGCCACCGTGGTCACGGTCATCGCGACGGCGATCTCGCCGCGCAGATGCGGCAGGGTGACGGAGACGAACTCCCGGACGGGCCCTGCCCCGTCGAGCCGGGCCGCCTCGTACAGGCTGGGATCCACCTTCTGTACGCCGCTGAGGAAGAGCATCATGCACAGCCCGCTCAGCACCCAGGTGCCGACGAGGCCCACGGCGATCAGCGCGGCGCCGAAGTCGCCGAGCCAGGCCCGGGTCACGCCGTCCAGACCGACCGCGCGGAACGTCTGGTTCACCAGCCCGTCGTCCCCGTACAGCCAGCGCCAGGTCACGCCGACGGCGACGAGCGGGACGACCTGCGGCAGCATGAACAGGAAGCGGTACGCCCCCATGCCGGGCCGCCGGAAACGGGCCAGCAGGCCGGTCATCGCAAGGCCGACCACGATGGGAATGAAGGAGAAGAACACCACCAGCACCAGGGCATTGAGCACGGACCGGCGCAGGATGGAGTCCTGGAAGATCTCCTGGTAGTTGCCGAGCCCGACCCAGTCGCCCAGTGTTACGCCGTCCCACTCGAACAGCGAGAGATACGCCGTGTGCAGGGCGGGCAGCACCGCGAAGCAGAAGTAGACGGCGAACGCGGGCAGCACATACACATAGCCGCGATACGCGCTGCGCTTGCGGGGGCCCTGGGACTCGACCCGGACCTCCGGCGCCCGGACCCGGACGTCGGGCGGCTGTTGGACCGGCGGCCTACTCGGCATGGTGTTCCTCCCACTCGTCCTGAAGTGAGTCGAGGTAGTCCGAGGGATCTATGCGGTTCGCGATGAGTTTCTGGACACCCGAGCGCAGCCGGTCGAGCATGGCCGGGGCGGCGAAGTCGGGGAACGTCGTGATCCCGTCGTCGGCGACGGCCCGCCGGTGGCCCTCCGCGATGTCGGCGAGCACGCCTTCCGGCTTCTTCACGGCGTCGGGGTTGGGCGGCATGAAGCCGTTGTCGCTGATGATCTGGCCGGCCTCGGGAGTGGTCAGGAAGTCGAGGAACGCGCCTGCCGCCTCGGGGTGTTCGGTCCTGGACGAGACGGCGTAGGAGACGCTGAAGCCCGAGGCCACGGTGGGGGCGGAGGCCTGTTCGCCCGGCATCGGGAAGAAGCCGACGTTGTCTCCCATGACGGTCGCCAACTGCCCCGCCGCCCAGTTGCCGTTGATGAGGAAAACACTGTCGCCCTTGGCGAACTGGGCGGTGGAGTCCACCTGTGCGGTGCCGTTCGCGGAGTCGTTGTAGTAGCCCTTGCGGCCCCAGTCGATGACCATCTTGCTGGCCGTGACGGCGGCCGGCGTCTCGATGGTCGCGCCCTTGGTGCCGTTCACCCAGTCCCAGTAATCATCCGTCGGCATCAACTGGTTGAGGAGCGCGGCCCACAGGTGCAGGCCACCGGAGTCGAGCGCGCCGACGCCGAGCGGCGTCAGGTCGGCGTCCTTGGCCGCGGCGAGCTGGTCCTCGAACTCCGCCACGGTCTTGGGCGGACCGTCGATTCCGGCTTTCTTCGCGAGCTCCTTGTTGTAGTAGATGCCGGTCATCGACAGACCGGCCGGGACCCCGAACAGGGCGCGCCCGCCCGTGGCCTCACTGGTCTGGCCCGCCGTCAACTGGTCGAGGCTGACCGGGGGAATGGCCTTGTCCCAGCCGTACGCCTCCCGGTAGGGCGCCAGGTCGAGGATGTGGCCGTCCGCCGCGAGATCCGTCATCCCGACCGCGTACTGCGCGATGTCGGGGGCGGTGTCGGACGTCATGGTGAGCTTCAGGTTCTGCACGTAGTCCGAGAACGTCTTGTACTGCGGCTCGACACTGATGTCGGGGTGGCCCTTCTCGAACGCGGCGATCAGCGCGTCGACCATCAAAGGGGCATCGGCGAACTGCAGACGCAGGGTGGTGTCCCCGTCCGGCACGGCGGTCGACGACGGCACACTGCGCGGACCGGGCACCGCGGCCGCGCTCCCGGGGGTCAGGGCGTCGCAGGCGGTGAGCGGCAGCACGAGGGCGGCGGCACAGACCGTCGCAGCGACGCGGCGGCGCACCCGGTGCGTCCTCTCCATCATCGGCCTCCTTGCGTAATGTCGGCGTCTCGGCGTCTCGGTGTGCGGATCGGTGTGTCAGCCCCGCGGACAGCGGTCCCTGACCTTCTCCAGCAGGGCGCTGTTGTGGCGCTCGGCGTCGCCGCCGGTGTTCTGACTGACGATCAACGGCGGCTTCTGGCCGTGAAGTTCGACGAGCAGCTCGGCCGCCCGGCAGGTCAGGGCGTTGACGATCGCCGCCCCGACGACGGTCGACAGGGCACCCACGGTGAGGTCGCCCAGGGGCACCACCGCGTCACCCGGGCGGCCGTGCGTGTCGATGACGATGTCGGCCACGTCGAGCAGGCGCCGCCCGTCGACATGCCGGGACTCGGCGCCCATCGAGTGGGCCCGGCTGGTGACGGCGACGACCGTCGCCCCCAACGCACGTGCACCCAGGGCGAATTCGACCGGCACGGCGTTGATACCGGAGTTGGAGACGACGACCACCACCTCGCCCTCCCGGATGTCCGCCGTACTCAGGATCGCCGCCGCGTAGCCGCTGACGCGCTCGGCCGCGCCCGCGTGCCGAGGGGCGGCGGGGGACAGCGCCGGGTCGGCGATCACGTTGACCGGCGCGAGGCCGCCCGCGCGCAACAGCGGTTCGATGGCGACGAGTTGCGAGTGGCCGCTGCCGAAGTAGTGGACGACACCTCCGGCGGCGATGCTGTCCGCGATGGCAGCGGCGGCGCGCTCGATCGCGGGCCGCTCGGCGTCGGCCAGCGCGGTGAGGTTCTCCTGGAGAGCGGCGAAGTAGGCGAGATCGGCGTTCATCGTGTCGAGACCACCTGGGGTGTCGAGCGGGAGCCGTTTGTATGGCTGCGAGGGCCGTCTGCGTGGCTGCGGGAGCCGTCCGCGTGGCTGTGGACCGTACCAGAGGGCCGTGCGACTGCCCAGTCCTCCGGACAAGTGTGCTGTCGCAATAGCTTTGTTCCTTGACCACCCCGCACACTCGTCCTAACCTGAGCCGCATGTGGTACGGACCACAGGCATCGGAGAACCAGACCGCCCGACAACTTCTCCAGCGGCTCCTAGGGGACAGGGCCGCGGAGTTCACCGCCGACGTCGTGCCCGTAGGGGACGGGCACGACGTCGGCAGGCCCGACTGGTTCGAGGTCGACGCCGGGCCGGGCGGTGTGGCGCTGCGCGGGTCCAGCGGTGTCGCGGTCGCCTCTGCGCTGCGCTGGTATCTGCGCACCGCCTGCCGGACGCAGATCACCTGGGACGCCCCCGTGCCCCGGCTGCCGGACCGTCTGCCCCGCACCGGCACGGCCGCCCGGACGACCTCTCCCTACCTCCACCGCTACCACTTCAACGTCTGCACCTTCGGCTACACCACGGCGTTCTGGGACTGGGCCCGCTGGGAGCGCCACATCGACTGGATGGCGCTGCACGGCGTGACCACACCGCTCGCGATGACCGGCGCGGAGGCCGCCTGGCAACGAGCCCTCCTGCGCACCGGCCTCGACGACGACACCGCCCGGCGCTTCCTCGGCGGCCCGGCCCACCTCCCGTGGAACTGGCTCGCCTCGCTCGACAGTTGGGGCGGACCACTGCCGCAGAGCTGGATCGACGGCCACGCGGACCTGGGCCGCCGCATCCTGGACCGGGAACGCGCGCTCGGCATGCGCCCCGTCCTCCAGGGCTTCTCCGGCCATGTGCCCCGCGAACTGATCGCCGACCGGGGCGCCCGCTCGACGACCCTTCCCTGGTGGGACTTCGAGGTCGGAGTCCTGGACCCGCGCGACCCACTGTTCGAGGAGTTCGGCACCGCGCTCCTGACCGAGCAGACCCGCCTCTTCGGCACCGACCACCTCTACGCGGCCGACCCCTTCATCGAGACGATTCCACCGGTGACCGACCCCGTCGGCATCGCCCGGGTCGCGCGGGCCGTGCACGGCGCCATGACCGCGGTGGACGACGAGGCCACCTGGGTGCTCCAGGCATGGCCCTTCTCCTACCGCTCCGACTACTGGACACCGGACCGGACCCGGGCCTTCCTCGACGCCATCCCGGACGACCGCATGCTGATCCTGGACCTGTGGGCCGAGCACAAGCCGGTCTGGCGGCACACCGACGGCTACCAGGGAAAGCCCTGGGTGTGGTGCATGCTCCACAGCCTGGGCGGACGGCCCGGGCTCTACGGCAAGCTGGACGAGATCGCCGCCGGCCCCGCCGAGGCGAGCACCGACGCACGCGGCGGTTCCCTCTCCGGAGTCGGCGCGAGCATGGAGGCCTTCGGCGGCGACCCGGTCCTGTACGAGCTGCTGGCGGACATCGCCTGGCACGGCTCGGTCAAGGACGTACGAGCGTGGCTGGAGAACTGGGCGGAGGCCCGGTACGGACGGCGACCCCCCGGCCTGCTGCGCGCCTGGGAACTGCTCCACGCCACCGTCTACGACGCGGACGGCCCAGGACCACCGGGCTCCGTCGTCGTCTGCCGTCCCACGTTGGAGGGAGACCTGCGCCCGGAGCTGCCGGTGCACCTGGCGGCGCCGCCCTCTCCGTCCGTGCCACCCGGCCTGGCCGAGGCGTGGACACTCCTGGTCGGTGAGGCGACGGAGGCGGACAGCGCGGGGCCGCTCGGCCGGGACCTGTGCGACGTCACCGCGCAGGTGCTCACCCACGTGGCGTGCGACCAGCAGCGGAGGGCGGCGGACGCGGCCCTGGCACGCGACGTCGACCGCTACCGAGCCGCCGCCACCGAACTCCTCACCACCATCGAGGACCTGGACACACTGCTGGCCACCCGCCCCGAGTACCGGCTGGACACCTGGCTCGCCGAAGCGCACAGCTGGGCGTCCACCCCCGCCGAGGCCGAACTGTACGAGGCCAACGCGCGACGCATCCTCACGGTCTGGGGACACTCCCGCAGCGAGCTGCACGACTACTCGGGCCGGCACTGGGCCGGCCTGGTCGGTTCGTTCTACCTCCCGCGCTGGCGACGCTGGTACGCGTACATCGCCGAGGCACTCGAAACCGGATCCCCTTACCGGGCCCAGGAGTTCGAGGCGTCCCTGATCGAATGGGAGGAGCGCTGGACCACCGAACGGAGTGACCGGACCGTTGAACGGAGTGAGAAGGCGACGCCCGGCCCGGACACCGCCGGGACGACCCTGGCCGTGGTGCGTACGCTGATGCCCCGTTACCGCGCCTTTCGGGGTTAGCGGACACGTGCGAACCGCGGAGTGATCGTGATGCTCAAGGACAGGCGCTGATTGTGACGCTCAAAGACAGCCGTAGGGACGACGGCCCGGACGCGGACTCCTACAAGACGGAGTCCTTCAAGCACGAGGCGCTGCGTCGGCTGCTCCAGGCCGACATCGCCCGGATGCGGCCCGACGAGGCACTTCCCACCGAACGGCAGCTCGCCGAGCACTACGACGTCAGCAGAGCGACCGCCCGGCGCGCGCTCCAGGCACTCCGCGAGGACGGCCTCATCCGCAGTGTGCGCGGCGTGGGCACCTTCGTCTCACACCCCCAGATCACCAAGACGTCGACGCTCACCTCGTTCTCCGAGGACCTGCGCTCGCGCGGCTACCACCCCAGCGCCGAACTCCTCGCCGCCGAGGTCGTCGAGGCCGACCTGCACCACGCCACGGCCCTCGGCGTCGACCCCGGCACAGCCCTGCACCGCATCGAACGGCTTCGCCTCGGCGACGACTTCCCCATCTGCCTGGAGACCGTCTACCTCTCCGCCGAACGCTTCCCGAGCCTGGACGAGTCACTCCTCAAGGGCTCCCTGTCCGAAGCGCTGCAGAACACCCACGGAGTCAGGGTGGTCCGGGCGACCCAGCAGATCCGGGCGGTGAACGTGACCGGCCGCCAGGCCCGCCTCCTCGGCGTCAAGGAGGGCTCCGCCGCCCTGCTCGTACGACGCACGGCGTTCGACGACACGGGGCATGTCGTGGAGTACGGCGAGTCGTTGTGCCGCGGCGATCTGTACGAGTTCTCGCTGGTGGTGACGAAGTAGCCCCTCCTTGCTCCGAGAGCCCTGTGACCTCTGGGGCCTCAGTGGACCCAGTGGACCCAGTGGGCTGAGTGGGCTTCGCGGCAGCTCTGCTGTTGGCGAATCTGCTGCGGGCCGAGATTCCTTCCGCGCCGCCGTCGTCCGGCCGAGGGTGGAGACACAGCGGTGATCCCGGCCGCGTCACCACAAGGAGGAGCGATGGCACGATTCAGCAGCACCCTGGAACCCAGGGCCGAGGAGGGGGACACCCCGCCGTCCCGGTTCGACGACCACCTCGCCGCCCAACTCCTCAACCAGCGCATCGTGTTCCTCGGCACGCAGGTCGACGAGGTCTCCGCCAACCGCGTCTGCGCACAGCTGCTTCTGCTCTCCGCGGAGGACTCGCGCACCGACATCGGCCTCTACATCAACAGCCCGGGCGGATCGGTGCACGCGGGCCTGGCGATCTACGACACGATGCGGCTCATCCCGAACGACGTGTCGACCCTCGCCATGGGCTTCGCCGCGAGCATGGGGCAGTTCCTGCTCACCGTCGGCACCCCGGGCAAGCGCTACTCGCTCCCGAACGCGCGGATCATGATGCACCAGCCCTCGGCAGGCATCGGCGGCACCACCGCCGACATCGCCATCCAGGCCGAGAACCTCCAGTTCACCAAGGAGACCATCGAGCGGATCACCGCCGAACACACCGGCCAGAGCGTGGAGACGATCGGCCGCGACGGCGACCGCGACCGCTGGTTCACGGCCGAACAGGCCAGGGAGTACGGCATGGTCGACCGGGTCGTCGAGTCCCTCGACGACGTCCGCCCGGCCTCCTCGAAGCGACGGATGGGACTCTGACATGAGCCAGTACACGATCCCGAGCGTGGTCGAGCGCACCCCGCAGGGCGAGCGCGCGTACGACATCTACAGCCGGCTGCTGTCCGAGCGGATCATCTTCCTCGGTACCGAGATCGACGACGGCGTCGCCAACGTCGTCATCGCGCAACTCCTCCACCTGGAGTCGTCCGCACCCGAGCGGGAGATCGCGATCTACCTCAACTCGCCCGGCGGATCGTTCACTTCACTGATGGCGATCTACGACACGATGGGCTACGTGGGCGCGCCGATCTCGACGTTCTGCGTCGGCCAGGCCGCCTCGACCGCCGCGGTGCTCCTGGCCGGGGGAGATCCCGGCCGGCGCTTCATCCTGGAACACGCGCGGGTGCTGCTCGGCCAGCCCGCGAGCGGCGGTGCGCGGGGCACGGTCTCCGACCTGAGCCTCCAGGCCAAGGAGATGATCCGCATCCGCTCCCAGGTCGAGGAGGTCCTGTCCCTGCACACCCACCACCCCGTCGAGACCCTGCGCGCCGACATGGACCGCGACAAGATCTTCACCGCGCGGGAGGCGGTGGCGTACGGACTGGCCGACGAGGTGCTCAGCCGACGGCTGGTGCCCGCGGCGGCCTGACGGGTGACGGGGCCGCCGCCGCGGAGCCCCAGCGGCCTCTGGGCCTCAGGCGGCGAGGCGGATGTCGCCCAGCCGGGACCGCGCCTCGGTGCGCCGGGGCGCGGTGCGGGACCCGGACCTGAGGGGCTGGGACGTCAGGGGCCGGGACCTGAGCGGCTGGGCCGGTCGCGCGAGCCGGCCGTGCGCCAGGGCGAGCAGATCGGCGAGGCCGAGCCCGAGTGCGTGCGCGGCGGCAGCGAGGACCTCGGACGAGGCCTCCTTGCGGCCCCGTTCCAGCTCGGAGAGGTACGGCATCGAGATCCGGGCCGCGTCGGCCACGTCCTTGAGCGTCCGCTCCTGGGCGAGCCGCTCACGCCGCAGCACGTCACCCACGACGTCACGCCACAACGGCTCCTTGGGTGCGGGCGCCTCCGGCGCTTCCGGCTTCACCGGCGCGGCCGGTACGGGTCGCAGGGGAATGACACGGGCTTCGTCGGACGCGTGGCTGCTCACCTCTCCACCCTAGAAAGCGCGGTGCGATTCGGGGAGGCCATCGCGTTCTGCCCTCGGCGAAGCCCGTCCGGTGAAGTCCGTCCGGTGAAGCCCGGGCTCGTGAACTCCCGCCCGTCTTCTCAGGTTTCAGTGGGCGTGCGGTTCGTCGCGGTGTACCGGGCCGTGCGGGGCCTCGCAGTGCGAGCCGTCGTCGTAGGCGGCCCCGGTGCGGACCTCCAGGACCTCGGACGGGGCGTGGTCGACCTGGAGGGTGGTGTGGGTGATCTCGTGGTCGCTCTGCAGGATCTTCTCCAGGTCCCGGCGCACGGTGTGGCAGTCCGCGACGGGCTCGACCAGGACGTGCGCCGACAGTGCCGGCTGCCCCGACGTGATGGTCCACACGTGCAGGTCGTGCACCTCGGAGACCGAGGGGTGCGCGACCAGCTGGTCACCGATGTCGTCCGGATCGAGGTGCGCGGGCGCCGCCTCCAGGAAGATCCGCCCCGACTCCCGTACGAGTCCGTAGCCTGCCTTGAACATGAGGGCCACCACGACCAGCGTGGCGATGGCGTCGGCCCGCGCGAATCCCGTCAGCAGCACGATGAGACCGGCGATCGCGGTACCGATGAACGCGAACAGGTCGTTGAGTATGTGCTGGTAGGCGCCCTCGACGTTGAGCGAGGAGCGGTTGGCCTTCGAGATGCACCAGGCCGCCGCGATGTTCACCACGATCCCCGCCAGGGCCGTGCCGAACACCAGCCCGCCCTCCACCTCGGGCGGGTCGATCAGCCGCCGCACCGCCTCGTACGCCAGCCAGGCGCCGAGCAGCAGCAGCGTGAGCCCGTTCGCCTGCGCGGAGAGGATCTCGGCGCGCTTGAGGCCGTACGTGAAGCCGCCGCGGGCCGGCCGCGCGGCCAGCCGCATCGCGATGAGCGCCAGCACGATGGACACGGCGTCCGTCAGCATGTGCGCCGCGTCGGAGATCAGGGCGAGCGACTGGGCCAGGATGCCGATGACGACCTCGGCCGCCATGAACGTGGTGATCAGCGTCAGCGCGATCGCGAGCCAGCGGCGGTCGGCGTCCACCGACACACCGTGCGAGTGCCCCGCGTGCCCGTCCGACCCGTGGTGGTCGTGGTGCGCGCTGGTCATGTGTGTCCCCCTCGATGCGGTGTCCGACTCCCGCAGTGAAGCGCACCTCGCGGAGATCGGCAAAGGCTGCACCGGTGACCGTTGTCATCATCGTTAACAGGCCTCTGACCTGCGGCGAAGATTTCCCGGCGGGGTCGGGTCAGGCGCCGAAGAGCTGTGTCCAGTACGTGCCCGCCGAGCCGCCGCCCGCGAAGCCGACGCCTATGTGGGTGAAGGCCGGCTTGAGGATGTTGGCGCGGTGGCCGGGGCTGTCCATCCAGCCCTGTACGACCTCGGCGGCGGAGCGCTGGCCGCACGCGATGTTCTCGCCGATGGTGCGGCGGGTGCTGCCGGCCGCCGCGGCCCGGTGCCAGGGTTCGCTGCCGTCGGGGGAGGTGTGGGAGTAGAACGCGCGGGCCACCATGTCCGCGCTGTGCGCCTGCGCCGCGTTGGTGAGCAGGGGGTCCACGGACAGTGGTCGCAGACCGGCCCGGGCCCGCTCGGCGTTGGTGAGCGTGACGACCTCCGCGGCCGTCTGCGCCAGCCCGGCGGGGGTGAGGGGCCGGGCCCACAGCGCCGTCCAGTAGAGGGTGCCGGAGCGGCCGTCGGGCACGTACGCCACACCGGCCTCGGTGAACGCTGGGTCGTGGATCGTGCGCCGGGACTGCTCTCCGGACAGGCAGTACTCCACAAACTCCGCGGCGTCGCGCGGGCCGGAGACCAGGTGCTCGCCGACCGTGAGATACGCGTAGCCGCTCGCGGTGAGGCGCTGGTAGACCGAGAGCCCGTCCGCGCCCTCGGAGCCCAGGCTGCCCCGCGCGGCCATGCCCGCGGCGTGCGTGTGCGCCGCGGCGGTGAGGCGGGCCTCGAGGGACACGGGCGGGGCGCCGACGGAGGCGCGGGCCGAGTTCACGAGGCGGAGGAAGCCGTCGGCGGCGGGCCCCGCGACAGCGGGAGCGGCGGCAGAAGCCCCTCCGGCCGAAGCGCTGCCGGTGTTCCAGGCGGCGTTCCCGGCGGGCGTGCGTCCGGTGGCCCCGGCCGGGGGACGAGCCGTGCTCCCGGCCGTGGGACGACTCGTGCTGGCCGTCGGAGTGCGACCGGAGCTCCCGGCCGGAGTGGGACCCGAGCCCCGGAGCCGTCCGAGCCCGGCACGCGCGGCGTTGAGGGCCGTCGCGACACCGGCGCCCCTGGAACCGGGGGCGCCGGAGCTCCCGGGAGCCGTACCGCCGCCCGCCCCCGCGTCGGCGTCGGCGTCCTCGCTCACGTCGACCCCGAAGTCCCGGGCTATCCCGGCGAGTCCGTCCGCGTACCCCTGTCCCAGGGCACGCAGTTTCCAGGCGGTCCCGCGGCGGTAGATCTCGGCGAGCAGCAGCACGGTCTCCTGCTGGGGGCGGGGCGGGGTGAAGCGGGCGAGCACAGCGCCGCCCGGGCCGGTCACGCGCAGGGTCGGAGCGGGCAGCCGGCCCAGTGCGGTGCCCGGCTCGGCGGGGCTGATGACGACGGTGACGCGGCTAGCCCCGGTTCGCAGCGCGGGCGGGTCCACGGTGAGGGTCTCGCCGTGCAGCCGCGCACCGGGGGCGGTCGGCTGGTTGTAGAACACGAAGTCGCCGTCGCCGCGCACCTTGCCGCTGTCGTCCGTGATGAGCGCGGACACGTCGAACGGACCGGGCACATGAAGGGTCAGCGTGCCGCCGGGCAGGGGCAGATTGCCGCCGGGAACCAACTCGCTCATCGTGCCGCCTGTCGGGGTGCTGGTCACTGTGCCCGCCCCGAGGGGCGCTGCACGGACAACGTCCCACGGGTGCGCGCGGGTTCCTGAGCCCCGGCCCCCGCTTCTGTCAGCCTGCCGCCCGTGCCAACAGGCCGGACAGCAGGACCTCGAGCGACTCCCGCAGGGCCGTGGTGAAGTCGAGGCGCAGGACCGCCAGTTCGGGATCGGACTCGTAGGCCGCGAGCACGGCGGGCGACGGGTGCGCGTGCGGCCAGGCGGCCGTGACCACCATGAGCGCACCGGCGATGAACCGTACGGCGTCCTCCTCGTCGAGTTCGGGCACGTGCGCGCGGACCCGCTGCGCCAGGGCGAAGACATGCGCGATGGTGGCGCGCTTGTACTCGGCGGCGACCTCCGTCGACACGTTCCGCTCCAGGACCGCGGCCTGTGCGCTGATCAGGTCGCACAGCACCGGACGCTCGGCGAACGCGTCCGTCATGACCGCGGCGAGCCGGTCGGCCCGCTCGGTCACCGGCGCGTCGGCGTCGACGGCCTCGGGCAGCGCGGTGCCGAGGTGCTCCAGCAGTTCCTGCGACGCGGTGCCGAGCAGCTCCAGGAGGACGGCCTCGCGGGACTCGAAGTAGCGCAGCACATTCGACTTCGCGAGCCCCACCCGGCGGCTCAGTTCGTTGAGGCTCACCTGCGCCACGGGCATCTCGCCGAGCATCGCGGCCGTGGTGTCCAGGATCGCCTTGCGGCGCACGGCGCGCTGCTCCTCGCTGCGGGCGCGCTGGAAGGTGTTTGCCATGCACGCAGTCTACAGACCCCCGGTCTGTTGTTATCGGACCGGCGGTCTGCTAACTTGAAATGCAACAGACCGCCGGTCTCCTATCCCTTGGAGTGCCGTGCGAACACCGAAGGAGTCATCGTGGCCACCTCATATGTCGTCCCCGACCAGACCGGGAAATTCGCCGTCGTCACCGGTGCCAACAGCGGCACGGGCAAGGAGACCGCACGTCGCCTCGCGGAGGCCGGTGCCCGCGTCGTCCTGGCGGTGCGGACCGTCGCCAAGGGCGAGCAGGCCCGCGCCGAGATCCTGGCCCGGCACCCGCACGCACATCTGGAGGTGCGGCGCGTCGACCTGGCGGACCTGGCCTCCGTCGAGGCGTTCGCCGACGGGATCCTGGCCGACGGCACCCCGCTCGACCTGCTCGTGAACAACGCCGGAGTGATGGCCCCGCCCACCCGGATGACCACCGCCGACGGCTTCGAACTCCAGATGGGCAGCAACTACCTCGGCCCGTTCGCCCTCACCGTCCGGCTGCTGCCCGCCCTGCTCGCCGCACCCGCGCCGCGCGTGGCCACCATGAGCAGCGGCACGGCCAACTACGGCCGCATCCACTTCGACGACCTCCAGTGGGAGCGTCGCCGCTACAGCTCCAACCTGTCGTACGCCCAGTCCAAGCTCGCCGACCTGATGATGGCCCGGCAGCTGGCCGACATCGCCGCGGAGCGCGGCTGGAACCTGCTGAGCACGGCCGCCCACCCCGGCTACACCGTGACCAACCTCCAGAGCGCGGGCGCGAGCCTCGGCCGTGACAAGCCGAAGCGATCGCTGCTCACCGCGCTCGACTTCCTGCCCAAGCAGCAGGTCGAGGAGGGCGCCGAACCGCTGCTGTACGCCGCCACGAGCCCCGAGGCGACGGCAGGCGCGTACTACGGCCCGGGCGGCAGGTTCGGGCTGGTCGGCCCGACCGCCACCGCCCGCATCACGCGCCGCGCCCTCGACACCGAGGCGAACCGCCGGCTGTGGACCGAGGCCGAGCGCCTCACCGGAGTCGCCCTCACCGCGGCCGTCGCCTGAACGGGCCCGCCGTACGGGGGCTGAGTCCGAGGAATCCGGGACCGGGTGCCAGACTGCCCCCATGGATGAGCGCGTATTCGGCAGGTCAGGACAGCAGGCATCGGTCGTGGGACTCGGCACATGGCAACTCGGTGCCGACTGGGGCGACGTGGACGACAAGGAAGCCCTCGCGGTCCTGGAGGCCGCCGCCGAGTCGGGCGTGACGTTCTTCGACACGGCCGACGTGTACGGGGACGGGCGCAGCGAGGCGACCATCGCCACCTTCGTGCAGAGCAGGCCCGACCTGCATGTGCTGGTCGCGACCAAGATGGGCCGCCGGGTCGACCAGATTCCCGAGAACTACGTACTCGACAACTTCCGTGCCTGGAACGACCGTTCGCGCCGCAACCTCGGCGTCGACCGCATCGACCTGGTGCAGCTGCACTGCCCGCCGACCCCCGTCTACTCGTCGGACGAGGTGTTCGACGCCCTCGACACCCTGGTCGAGGAGGAGCGGATCGCCGCGTACGGCGTGAGCGTCGAGACCTGTGACGAGGCGCTGACCGCCATCGCCCGGCCGGGTGTGGCCAGCGTGCAGATCATCCTCAACCCGTTCCGTATGAAGCCCCTCCAGCGGGTCCTGCCCGCGGCGCGGGAGGCCGGCGTCGGCATCATCGCCCGCGTGCCCCTCGCCTCCGGGCTGCTCTCCGGCAAGTACACGAAGGACACGGTCTTCGCGGAGAACGACCACCGTACGTTCAACCGCCACGGTGAGGCCTTCGACCAGGGCGAGACCTTCTCCGGCGTCGACTACACGACCGGTGTCGAGGCTGCCGCCGAGTTCTCCGGGCTCGCCCCGGAGGGCGTCACCCCGGCCCAGCTGGCGCTCGCCTGGATCGTCCAGCAGCCCGGCGTCACCACGGTCATCCCCGGCGCCCGCTCGCCCGAGCAGGCCCGCGCGAACGCGGCGGCCGGCAAGCTGGCGCCCCTGTCGTCGGAGACGCTGACCGCGATCTCCGACCTGTACGACCGGCGCATCAAGGAGCAGGTGGAAGCGCGCTGGTAGTTGTCGGCCGCGCGGGTCGTTCCGGGCCGAACGTGGACTGTTGTCCGCGGGTGGTTCTGGGCTGAGCGCGCAGTTCCCCGCACCCCTTGTCGGGGGCCTGCGGGGAACTGCGCCACAAGCCATGGAAGCCCCGCAGCCTCAGAACTACCGCTCGCCCCCGGCAGGGAACCCCCGCCCCCGGGCCACCACAACCACCACCGGAATCAGCAACAACAACACGCTCCACGGGAGCGAACCCGTGCCGAGGTGGTCGAGAAGGACGCCTCCGGCCACCCCGCCTCCGGCCATAGCCGCGTTCCACAGTGTGACGAGCGCGGCTTGCGCGGCGTCGGCAGAGTCGCCGCCCGCGTCGGTCACGGCCGTCTGCAACAGAGTGGGGGCACCTCCCCAGCCGAGGCCCCACAGCGCCACGGCGGCGTAGACGAGGGCGGGGCTGTCGGCCGGCACGGCCAGGAGTGCGGCCGACACGGCGACGAGCAGCGCGCTCGCGAGCGTCAGGGCACGCAGCCGCCGGTCGATGCGCGCACCCACGAACCAGATGCCGGCCAGGGACGCGACGCCGAACACCAGCAGTACGAGATCCGTCGAGCCGCGCATGCCCAGCCCGTCCAGGAACGTGGCGATGTACGTGTACAGGATCGTGTGGGCCAGGACGAAGACCAGCGTGACGAACAGGACCGGTGTCACACCCGGAACCGTCAGGACCCGCAGCACCGGGACCCGGCCCGCCGCCCCTCGCCTCTGACCGGGCTGGTCCGGAACGCCCGCCGCGATCCAGCCGAGCAGCGCGACCGCGAGCACGGTCATCAGCGTGAACGTCACCCGCCAGCCGAGCACTTCGCCGAGGAAGGTCCCCGCGGGCACCCCCAGCGACAGCGCGACCGGTATGCCCGTCATCACGATCGCTATCGCCCTGCCCTGCAGATGGGCGGGCGCCAGCCGGCGGGCGTACCCGGCGAGCAGCGCCCAGGCCAGGCCCGCGGCCACACCGGCGACGAACCGGGCCGCCATGGTCAGGGAGTAGTCGGTGGAGACCGCGGTCACCGTGTTGGCGGCGGCGAACCCCGCCATCGCCGTGAGCAGCAGCCGTTTGCGCCGCCATCCCGCGGTGGCTGCGGACAGGGGGATCGCGGTGAGTGCGGTGCCGATCGCGTAGACGGTGACCGACTGCCCCATCGCGGACTCACCGACGCCGAGGTCGGCACTCATCGCGGGCAGCACGCCCGCCGGCAGCGTCTCGGTGAGGCTCGTGACGAAGACGGCCGTGGCCAGGGCGAGGAGCGCGGCGAGAGGGAGCCCGCCGTGCCTCTCGGCTCCCTCGGCCGGCTCGGAGGAACCGGTCGGTTCTGTGGTGTGGGTGCTCATGCCGCGTATGCTCGAACCCTCACATAGATGTGAAGGTCAAGCGGCGAAGTGCGAGGTCGGTCGGATGCGGATCGGAGAGCTGTCGGAACGCACCGGCATCCCACGGCGGTTGCTGCGCTACTACGAGGAGCAGGGGCTGATCACGCCCGAGCGCTGCGAGAACGGCTACCGCTCCTACGACGAACGCCTCGTGGACCGTGTCCAGCAGATCCGGGGACTGCTCGACGCCGGACTGCCGACCCGGATCATCAAGCAGATCCTGCCCTGCCTCGACGGGCCCGGCACCATCCACTTCCCCGATCCGACCCCGGAGATGCTGACCACGCTGGAGCTCGAACTCGACCGCATGACCCGTCGCATCGACTGCCTCGCCCGCAACCGGGACGCGATCGCCGCATACCTGGAAGTGGTACGCGGCGACGGTCGGCCGATGGGCGACGGTCGGACCGTGGAAGCCTGATATCGGGTCAGGCGGCCCGTTCCCGGGCCCGCTGGGCCGCCTCGCGTACGGAACCGCGGTGCACGGGACCGTGACCGGGCAGCAGGACGTCACCCGAGAGCGCCTCGAAGGTGTCCAGTGAGGACAGCGCACCGGGGAGATCCCGGTGGAACATGGTGGGCAGCAACTGCGGGCCGCTCGCCCGTGAGGTGGGGTGTCCGCTGACGAGCCCGTCGCCCGATATGACGACGCCCGCGTCCGGCAGATGGAAGGCGCAGTGGCCCGCCGTGTGGCCGGGGGTGTGCACGGGAACGGGGCGACCGGGCAGGTCGAGAGCGCCTTCACCGGGGAACGGCTGCGGCTCGGTCACCGGGACGTGGGCGGTGCCGCCGGAGCGCAGCGCGTGCACGGCCCACGGCACCACGCCGGGCCGCCAGGCGTTCTGCAGCACCTTGCCGATGGTCACCTGATGGAGGAAGTCCCGGCGCGCGTGCGGGACTTCGGCCTCATGGGCGTACACCGGCGTGCCGTACGTACTGCTGAGGTACTCCGCCGAGCCGATGTGGTCGTTGTGGGCGTGCGTGACGAGTACGGCCGCGACCGCTTCGGGTGAACTGCCCACGGCCGACAGGGAGGCGAGGACGCTCTCGCGGTCTCCGGGGTAGCCCGTGTCCACGAGGGTGACGGCGTCCCCCTCCGTGAGAATCACCCAGTTGGTGTTGCTGCCGTGTACCAGATGGATGCCGTCGGCGACTTGATGGATGTCTGCCTGCATGATCGTCCCGACCTAGAGGTCCTGCCTGACGGAACACAGCCAAGCAGATCCGCGGGCACCTCAGCGCAGGGGGTCGGACGAAGCGCGCATCGACCGCAGTGCCAGGAGCAGTACGCCGATGTCGTCGAAATAGGCGGGGTCGGGCATGAGATCGGTCGGCAGCACGACGTAGGCGACCGCTCCCCAGAAGACCCAGCGGGGACCGGTCGGCAGCCCGGCCCGACGGAGGTCCCGGCGGGTACGGACCAGCCGGACCAGCAGGACGACCGCCGCCCCGAGGGCCACCGCCAGCACGGCCGCGACGACGAGAACCAGAATCCATGTGTTGGTGTCCATCAGCCCTTCCCCGACTCGTCCGCTGCTCCTCTTCGAATGCCCAGGTTCGCCCGCTTCACCACCGGCGAGCCGGTCCGACACGCGGCGCGGGACGTCGGCATGCCCCCGGTCGCCCCCCTACTCTGTGCTGTCGATTGATCACCTTGAGCGAACAGTGGGGTGCGCGTGTGAAGATCGCCTGCGTCGGCGGTGGGCCCGCCGGTCTGTACTTCTCGATCCTGATGAAGCTTCAGGACCCGGACCACGACATCACGGTCCATGAACGGAACCCGGCCGGTTCGACCTACGGATGGGGGGTGACGTACTGGGGGAGCCTGCTCGACAAACTGCACGAGGGCGACCCGGAGTCGGCGCGCGCCGTCAAGGAGAACTCGGTCCGCTGGAGCGACGGGGTCGCGCACGTCGGCGACCGCACGACGACGCACCACGGCGACGAGGGCTTCGGCATCGGCCGCCGGCAGCTGCTGGACCTCCTCGCCGAGCGCGCCCGGTCCTTGGGCGTACGCGTCGAGTACGAGAACGAGATCGCCGACGGTGACCGACTGCCCGACGCCGACCTGGTCGTGGCCTGCGACGGCGTCCACAGCGGGGTACGCGAGCGGCACTCCGACCACTTCGGCCCGGAGGTCGGGCTCGGCCGGAACAAGTACATCTGGCTGGGCACCACGAAGGTCTTCGACGCGTTCACCTTCGCCTTCGTGGAGACACCGCACGGCTGGATCTGGTGCTACGCCTACGGGTTCAGCGCGGACCACAGCACCTGTGTCGTCGAGTGCTCCCCGGAGACCTGGTCGGGCCTCGGGCTCGACGGGGCCGACGAGACGGAGGGCCTCGTCCGCCTCCAAGAGCTCTTCGTCAAGCTGCTGGACGGCCATCGGCTGATCGGCCGGGCGAACACCGGTGGCAGCGCGCAGTGGCTGAACTTCCGCACCCTCACCAACCGTGCCTGGTCCCACGGCAACGTCGTCCTGCTCGGCGACGCCGCCCACACCACGCACTACTCCATCGGCGCGGGCACCACCCTCGCCCTGGAGGACGCCATCGCACTCGCGCACTCCCTGCGCGCGGAGCCCGAACTCGCCCCCGCCCTCGTGGCGTACGAGAAGAAGCGCAAAGCGGAGCTGCTGTCGGTGCAGAGCGCGGCCCGGCACAGCGCCCAGTGGTACGAGAGCCTGCCGCGCTACATCGGCCTGCCTCCGGCGCAGATGTTCGCGCTCCTGGGTCAGCGGCACTCCCCGCTGCTGCCGTACGTCCCCCCGCAGCTGTACTACCGGATCGACCGGGCGGCGGGACAGCTCGAAGCACTGCGCAGACTCAAGCGGTGGCTGGGCCCGAAGGTCGCGCGGACCCTGCACTCGAAGAGAGGCTGACGCCTCGTCAACGTCCCACCCTTTTGGCGAGAATGGCGGTGTTGCTCACGCGCCGGGAGATGCGCGAGCGTTCTGAGTCATGGACCGTGACCGGAGCAACGCCGCCTTCACTCCTGCCTTCTCCCTCCCCCTCTCCCTTTCCCGTCGTCAACTCCTCGCGGCCGCGGGCGCCGCCGGTGCCGTCACCGCCATGGGCGTCGCACCGGCCGCGGCGCAGCCGCCCGGCGAGCTCTCGCTGTCCTTCACGGCGGCCACCAACGGCTCGGCGACCCTCGCGCCTGGCGGGGACCGGCTGATCGCCGAGGTCCAGAACGTGCTGTGGTCCCTCCCGCGCGCCGGCGGCAAGGCCGTCCCGCTCACCCCCGCGGACCTCGAACCGAACAGGCCCGTGCACGCCCCCGACGGCAAGCTCATCGCCTTCTGCGCCTACCGGGGCGGCGGCTTCCACATCTGGACGATGCGGCCCGACGGCTCGGACGTACGACAGCGCACCGACGGGCCCTGGGACGACCGGGGACCGGCATGGTCGCCCGACGGCACCCGGATCGCCTTCGCCTCCGAGCGCGGCGGCGACCAGGTGACCGGCAGCCCGTACCGCATCCATGTACTGGACCTGCGCACCGGTGACATCGCCCGGGTGACCGGTCTGCCGGACCAGGAGGGTCCGTCGCAGGAAGGGGCCTGGGAGGACTTCGACTCCACCTGGTCGCCGGACGGGAAGCGGATTCTCTTCGTCCGGGCGAAGGGCGTCACCACCGCAAACGGCCTCGGACTCGACGCCCGGACCGTCGCCGCCGTCCCCGCCTCGGGCGCGGGCCCGGTCGTCGTGGAGCACACCGAGACAGCGGCAGCCCAGATCCTGACCCCCGCCCTCGCGGCCGACGGACGCCGTCTGGCGTATCTGCGGACCACCGCGTCACCCAACGGCTCATGCACGCTCGTCGTCGACGGCGAACCCGTCGCGGTCGCCGGGGACATCGCGCCGGTGCCGCCCCGCTGGACGCCCGAGGGCGAGCTGCTGCTCACGGTGGACGGCCGCTTCACCGTCGTGCGACCGGAGAAACCGGCGGAGGTGGACGCGATCCCCTTCGAGGGCGTACTGCCCGTGGACCGGCCGCGCTACAGGATCAAGGAGTACGACCTGGGGGAGGCGGGACGGGCGCGGCCGGTGCGGGGCATCCACCTGCCCGCGCTCTCGCCCGACGGGCGGCAGATCGCCTTCGCCGCCCTCAACTCGCTGTGGCTGGGGCAGAGTTCGGGCGGCCGACCGCCGGAGCGGCTGCGTCGCGCGGAGCCCACCACCTACCTGCTGGGCCCCTCCTGGGCGCGCGACGGCCGTTCACTGCTGTACGCGGACGACCGCGACGGGCTGCTCGGTGTGTACCGGCGAGATCTGGCCACCGGCGAGGAGACCGCGCTCGCCACCGGCGGCCGGGTGCACCCGGCGCTCTCGCCCGACGGGAAACGGCTCGCCTGCCTCGACATGAGCGGGCGGCTCGTCGTCCGGGACCTCGCGGCCGGTGCGGAACAGGTGCTGGCCGCGCCGCTCGGCGCGGGCGGACTGCCCGGCCGGCCCAGTTGGTCACCGGACGGCCGCTACCTCGCCCTCTGCGACCGCAACCGCCTCAACCTCCGCTTCCGGGAGGGCTACAACCTCGTCCGCGTCGTCGACACCACGACCGGCACGGACGGTCTGCACACGGTCGACTCGCACGTCTCGCTCTCCGACCGGTACGACTCGGGGCCCGTATGGTCGCCCGACGGACACTGGATGGCGGTGATCGCCGAGTCCGCGCTGTGCCTGCTGCCCGTCGAACCCGACGGCACCCCGCGAGGCGCCCTGCGTACCCTCACCACCGAACCGGCCGACCACCCTTCCTGGTCCGGCGACTCGAAAACCCTGCTGTACCTCTCCGGCACCCGACTGCGGCTCATCGGCGTCGACGGCGGCCCGGCCCGTACCGTCCGCGTGCCGCTCGACCAGCGCAGACCCGCACCGGCCGACACGGTGGTGCACGCCGGCCAACTGTGGGACGGCACCGGCGAGTCCGTACGGGACGACGTCGACATCGTCGTACGCGGCGGACGCGTCACCGCCGTCGAACCGCACCGCCGACGCGCGGCGCTCCGCCAGATCGACGCCTCCGAGCGGACCGTAGTGCCCGGGCTGTGGGACACGCACACCCACCCGTGGCAGGTCACCTACGGGGGCCGGCAGACCGTCGGCCAGCTCACCTACGGCATCACGACCGCCGTGTCCCTCGGCGGATTCGCCTACGAACAGGCCCGTATCCGCGAGGCGGTGACGTCGGGTCAGCTCGCCGGGCCCCGCCTCCTGACCACCGGCGAACTGCTCGACGGCTCCCGGGTCGCGTACAGCATGGGGCGGGCCCACCGCACCCGGGACGGGCTGCGGCGCTCACTGGAACGGGGCGCCGCGCTGGACTGGGACTTCGTCAAGACCTATGTACGGGCACCGAGTTGGGTCATGGAGGAGGCGGCCCGGTTCGGTCACGAGCGGCTCGGTGTGCGCTCGGGCAGCCATCTGCTCTCGCCCGGCGTGCAGTTGGGCCAGGATCTGACGACCCATCTGCAGGCCACCCAGCGCTACGAGTCCGGGCACGCGATCACCGCTTCCGGGCGCGCCTACCAGGACCTGCTGGAGATCTACACGGCACGCGGCGTCAACTTCGGCCTGATCGCCACGCCGTTCACCTCCGCGCCGCTCCTCGGCGCGGATCCCGGGCTCGCCGACGATCCCCGGGTCACCGCCGTGATGCCGCCCTGGGACGCCGCTCTGGTCCGGCAGGGTGCGGGCGTGCCACCGACCGCGGCCCAACTCGCCACCCTGCGCACGGAGACGGACATCTATCGGCGGATCCTGGCCGCCGGAGGCATCGTCGCCCTTGGCACCGATCAGCCGCTCGTCGCCGTCGGCCTCTCGCTCCACATCGGCCTGCGTGCGCTGCACCGGGGCGGCCTGTCCCCGGCGGCGGCCCTGCGCACCGTGACCGTGCTGCCCGCCCGCCTCTTCGGCGTCGACGACGACCTCGGCACGGTCGAGCCCGGCAAACTCGCCGACCTGACCATCGTGGACGGCGACCCGTTCGAGAACTTCGACACGCTCGTACGAACCGTCTCCGTACTCCGGGGCGGGGTGCCGTACACGACGGTCGACCTCGTAGCCGCGTACAAGCCGGTCTCCGAACGCGCGGCACGCCACGCGGCGGGCGAGGACGACTGGCTGGACGTCGGACGGCTGATGCGCCGGGACGGCTGCTGCGACCCGGGCTTCTGACCGCCGCGATGCGGCTGGCCCGCCCGTGCTGTGAGGCAGAGGGCGGGCCCGCGTTGTTGTCAGGCTGCGGCGGTCAGGCCGTGTCGAAGGTGTAGTGCCTCGTGTGGTCCAGCAGGTCGGCGGGTGTGGAGTCGTTCCACGGCTTCATGGTCTCGCCGCGGTCGACGACGTCCGGGGTGCCCGCGAGGGGCAGGTAGCCGGAGGCCGGGTGTCTGCGCTGCCACTCGGCCCACAGCTTGTCCACGTACGCGTGGTGCAGCCAGAAGACCGGGTCGTTCGGGGAGACGCCGGTGGCCATCTGCCCGCCCACCCACACATGGACGCGGTTGTGGAGGTTGACTCCCCGCCACCCCTCCAGGTGGTTGCGGAAGCCGTCGGACGCGCTGTTCCACGGCGCCATGTCGTAGGTGGACATGGCCAGTACGGAATCGACCTCGGCGGGAGTGGGCAGTTGCCGGCCGCTGACACCGAGCGAGCGGCGCAGATACGTGCGCGTGTCGACGCGTACGGATATGGGCCAGTTGCCGGTGGACGCGGCGAACGGGCCGTCCGTGACGCGTCCGTCGACGGAGCGGCCCGTGCCGCCGAGGAAGTCCGGCCCCCACAGGGCGGCCCGGGTTGTGCGGTCGGCGCTCCAGTCCCAGTACGGCAGTGCCACCGAGGCGTCCACCGACTGCAGCGCCCGCTCGAACTCCAGGAGGAATCTGCGGTGCCAGGGCAGGAAGGAGGGTGAACGGTGGCCGACTCGTTCGCCGTTGTCCGTGTCGCCGAGGATGAACGCGTTGTGGGTCGTGACGAAGCTGTCGTACCGGCCGGTGCGCTTCAGCTCGATCAGCGCGGCGACCAGCCTGCGCTTCTCGTCGGCCGTCAGGTTCGCCTGGTTCTTGCGTACGGTCATTGCAGTGAACTCCGGTGCTTTGTCGGTCAGTTGAACGGGACGAGGGGGGCGCCCTGGAGCTCCTCGACGGCGGCACGGGCCGCCGCGCGCGGGTTCGGCACCGGGTCGTAGTGGCTCACGACGCTGATCCAGGTCCCGTCGGCGTTGCGCATCACGTGCAGCTCGACGCCGTCCACGAACACCGCGTAACCGGCGCCGTGATGATGGCCTCCGCCGGACGGCCGGCCCTGTATTCGACGACCCCGGTAGACCTCGTCGAAGTCGAAGGGTGCGGGGGCGGGTGCGGGGGTGGGCCCGCCGTGGTGGTGCTCCGCGGCGGAGGCCCGCGAAGGTGAGACCGCGGTGAACGCGCCGACGGTGACGGCCAGTCCGGCCGCGCCCCGCAGTGCGCGGCGGCGAGTGGGATCGGTCATGCGGATACGTCCTTGTACTCGGTCCGGCGGCACGTGCTGTCGCATATGCCGCCGGAATTGGGTCAATTGACGATTCGTATGCCTATCGGGCCCTTGGGGGAGCGGGGAAACCGCGTCGACCCGGTTGGCTGTGATCCGGACAATTGGCTACATGTCATACAAGGTTGAACAAGGGTGATCTTGCTGTGGAGAGGGCTCGCGGGGGCTCCTGCCAGGGAACTTTGTTTCTCGGCACGGCTCGTGGCGGTGATCTTCCGGGTTCCCTCGCATCCCGTGGTGTCGATCACGCCCGGAAACTGACGTGAATGCCCACCCTCGGTCCGCCTACGATCCGTGCCGTGACCGACGACCAGTCCCAGCTCGACCAGGTCCTCCGCCTGGTGCACGACGTGCTCGGTGCGGAAGTGGCAGGCGTCTTTCTGCACGGCTCGGCCGTCCTCGGCGGCCTGCGGCCCGACAGTGACCTCGACGTGTTCGTCGTCGCCCGGCGACGCATGACGGACCGCGAGCGACGGAACCTGCTCGATGGGCTGCTCTGGATCTCCGGCCGCGGCGCCCGGAACGGAGAGCCGGGCCGGCCGGTCGAGCTGATCGTCGTCGCCCAGGGGGACGTCCGGCCCTGGCGGTATCCGCCGCGCTGCGAGTTCCTCTACGGCGAGTGGCTGCGCGAGGAGTTCGAACGGGGAGAGGTGCCCGCCCCGGCGGTCATGCCCGATCTGGCGCCGCTGATCACGATGGTCCTCCTCGGGGACACCCCGCTCTTCGGGCCGCCGCCCGCGCGGCTCCTCGACCCCGTGCCGCACGACGACCTCCGGCGCGCGATCGTCGCCGGGGTGCCGGAACTGCTGGCCGACCTCGCGTCGGACACCCGCAACGTCCTGCTGACGCTCGCCCGCGTCTGGACGACCCTCGCGACCGGCACCGTCACCTCGAAGGACGCGGCGACCTCCTGGGCGCTCGACCGCCTCCCGGACCGGCACCGGCCCGTACTGGTCCGCGCGCGCTCCCTCTACCTCGGCGGCCGGGACAGCCTCGCGGAGCCCTCCGATTCCGAAGTGCCCGCAAGCGAGTCGTGGGACGGTGAGATGCAGGCGGTCCGTGCGCACGTCGATGTCGTTGTCCGCGCGATCGAGCAACTAGCCGAGCGGGACGAGCGCTAGGAACCGGATCGTCCACATAAGGTCGCAAGTGGCGATCACCCTGGCCAGACCGATCGTGCGCCGTCGCAACTAATGTGATGAAAGAGCGCCACGGGGGGCGTGCACCGGGATACGCTCCCCGCGCACCCACGTTCGAGTCCGCGCCCGTGGGGGCCGGTCATCCCCGGCCTGGTCGTGTGCGGGTTCAGCGGGGCCCGAACGCGAGAGACATACCGTCCGGTCTGACGCTCAACCCCTCACCGAGACCCGGTGAGATCGGCCGATCCCGGAAGGCTCCACGCGCCCGGGCACCGGCCAACCTTGGCGTCCGCCACCGGTACGTACGAGCAGTACGAGCCCTTCCGGTGCGGCGCCCCGAACCCCCTTGTCAAGGCAGCCCCGGCGCGACCTCGGCACCGAACAACGCACAACGGCCTCCGCCCTGGAACCGTGCGCTGCGGACGTCTCCCTCACGATCTGCCGTACCGGCCGAACGTGGACGACGGCCCTCGGCCGCCCGGCGCACACGCGGCCGCCGAGTCCCACCGACTGCCTGTCACCCAGTGAGGAACAATGAGCATGCGCGCCCGCACCACCGTAGCTGCGGCAATATCCACGGTCCTGACCCTCTCTCTCGCCTCATGCGGTGAAGGTTCCGACGCCGGCAGCGGTGACGAGACCGCATCGGTGGGCATCGCGATGCCGACGAAGACGTCCCAGCGGTGGATCGACGACGGTCGGAACATGGTCGACGAGCTCAAGGGGTTCGGCTACAACACCACCTTGAAGTATGCCGACAACGACCCGAAGAACCAGGTCGCGCAGGTGCAGGCCATGATCGACGACGGCGTGGACGCCCTCGTCATCGCCTCGGTCGACGGACGCGCCTTCACCGACGTCCTGAGCAAGGCGAAGGACTCCGGCATCCCCGTGATCTCCTACGACCGGCTGATCCTCGGCAGCGACGCCGTCAACTACTACGCGTCCTTCGACAACGTGAAGGTCGGCTCGCAGCAGGCCGACTTCATCGTGGAGCAGCTGGGACTCGTCAACGGCAGCCGCAAGGGCCCGTTCACCATCGAGCTCTTCGCGGGTTCGTCCGACGACAACAACACGCGCTACTTCTTCGACGCCTCGATGGAGGTGCTGGAGCCGTACATCCAGAACGGCGACCTGATCGTCAGATCCGGGGAGACCGATCTCGACCAGGTCACCACCCAGCGCTGGGACGGCCCCACGGCGGAGAAGCGCATGAACAAGATCCTCGACTCGAAGTACAACGGCCAGACCATCGACGCGGTCCTCTCGCCGTACGACGGAATGTCCCTCGGCATCCTCAACGCGCTGAAGGAGCACGGGTACGGAGGTGCGGGGAAGCCGCTGCCCATCGTCACCGGGCAGGACGCCGAGGCGCCCTCCATCAAGTCGATCGTGAAGGGCGAGCAGACCCAGACCATCTACAAGGACACCCGCGAGCTGGCACTGGTCACCTCGTACATGGTCAACTCCGTCGTCCACGACAAGAAGCCGGCGGTCAACGACACCAGGACGTACGACAACGGCAAGAAGGTCGTGCCCGCGTACCTCCTGGAGCCCGTGAGTGTCGACAAGGGCAACTACGAGCAGGTGCTCATCGACTCGGGCTACATGAAGAAGAGCGACCTGAAGTGAAGTGACCTGAGGTGAAGTGAACCGTGAACGCCTGTGGGGCGGGGAGAATTCTCCCCGCCCCACAGGCGTTCGTCATGAAGGCTGCCGGTCGGCGTCAGTTGACGAAAACCGCCGGGCTGTCGGCCTGCGTGGTGTCGGTGACCGGGGCGTACTTGGCGGTGAAGAATCCGTTGCTGAAGCACAGCGACGAGCCGGAGAACTTCGTGAACTGCTGCTTGCTGAACGAGATGCTGTTGTCGGCGTTGTCGGCCGTGCCGGACAGGCTGGGCGCCCGGTAGACACAGGTGATGCTGCCGAGGAGCGTGCGCAGTACGACGGTTGTCTGGATGGTCGAGTCGGCGGGCGGGGTGATGGTGACCGAGCCGTCGGAGCCCACGGCCGAGGTGTAGGGCAGGTTGTCGACCTTGATGCTGGTGACGCCGAGCACGCCGATGACGTTGCTGGTGCAACTGCTGCTGTCGAAGGTGTGCTCGGTGACCGACTCGGTGGCCGTGCCGGGCGCCGTCGGGTTGTCGACGACCGAGGCGACGAACTTCGACGACGTGCAGGAGAGGCCGCTCGTGCCGGTGCTGCTGGAGTAGAGCGTGGCGCTGGTGCCGGCGGCGAGCGAGGAGTTGAGTACGGCTCCGGCCGCGACGGCCGTGCCACCGGCGCCACCGGTGGTCAGGACCGAGCCGTCCGCCGCGGAGGCCGGACCGGCCGCCGAGAGGGCGAGCGCCGTGACGGCGGCGGACAGTGCGAGGGAAGTCCGAGTACGCATGCGGGTGCCTCATTCCGAGAGTGGGGTGGGGGAGTTGGGCCGCCACCGGCCCGTCGCGCCTTCTCCGTACGCGACGGACCGGCGGTGGCTGCCGGGAGATCGGCCGGAGGCGTCGATGGACGGCCTCCGGCGCGGGACCGGCGGTAGGGCGACCGGGCGCGGTCCAGGAGGGGGAAATTGACCGTGCCGGTGCCATGGAGGAGTGGATGCGGGCCGCACGTGCGATCGGCCGGCCGTGGGTCGGGTCTGCCGACCACGTGACCGGGCCTGCCGACCGTGTGACGGGATGGAGCCCGGGAGTCGACGTGCGCCGCAGGACGGATCCGGCGCCACGGATCCGTGCTAACCAGGGAGAGTTGTAGACCTGAGTGATGTTCAACGTCAAGGTCCGGCAAGGAAGTTGACTAATGTTCAAATGTCGCGCGCAGTACGGGAGTTGACGTTGGGCACGCGGCGGAGGGTGGCTCTCCACGCCTCCGTCACATCTCCGACTTCCTTTTTCCACAAGGTGCTTGACCCTCGTCGCTTACCGGGGGTAACTTCCGTCGCGGTTACTGCTGCGTAACGAGAAAGCCCTTGCGCCCGCCGGGAGGTGTGAGGAGGCGTACGCCGTAGGCGCTGTCCGCGCCAGGACAACGTGCCACTGAAGCCCTACCCGCACTGATACATGCCCATGGGAGCAGAAAATGGCCTCGTCCTCGGACGCCACCTCGTCAGCCGGTTCCACCCCCGAGCCCTCCGAAGGGTCAGAAAGCGGTTCCATCTCGGAGAGCCCCGAGGGTGCCGAGAGACGCGGGCGGGTCCGTCTGCGCCGCGCCGCGGTGATGGCGGTGCCTGCCACCGCGGTCGCGGCCGGCCTGATGATCCTGACCGCCCAGGGGGCCCTGGGCGTGCAGTTCGCGATCTCCGGCATGCCGTTCACCGTCACCGCGACCAACCTCGACGGCGAGGGCTTCGCACAGTTCGGCGGTCTCGACCAGATGGCCCCGGGCAGCCCCAACGAGGGTGACACCGGCGGCCAGGTCCTGGTGGTGGTCTCCGCGATCAAGAAGGCGACCCTCACCAAGCTCTGTCAGAGCGTCGACCTCGGCGGCACCAACCTGCTCATCAGGGCCGGCGAGGGCAGCCAGAAGGTGTCCGCGGTCAACCTCACCACCGACTCCACCGAGCTGTCGGGCGACGCGTCCTTCGACAACATCGAGATCGGCAACGACGCCAGCACGCTCGACAAGTCCCATGCGCAGGGCCCGAAGGGCGTCTTCAGCCAGCAGGCCGACACCGTCCACATCGGCAACCTGCGGCAGACCAACTACGCCACCACCGCGGCGGTGTTCAAGCTTCCCGGTCTGAAGCTGAGCTTCAGCGACAAGGGCTGCTGATGGTCGCCTTCCGGCGCTGGCGTGCGGCCCGTCCTTTCTGGGGCGGGCTGCTGCTCGCCCTGGGCGGGGCGGAGATCCTGGTCACGGAGAAGGCGTCGCTGAAGGTCGTCATGCACATCGGCATGCAGGGCCTGGCCGGCTACCTCCTGCCGACCCTGATGCTGATCCTCGGCCTGTTGATCCTCTTCAACCCCACCCAGCGCCTCTTCTACTCGATCCTGGGTGCCCTGCTCTCCCTGGGGACCTGGGTCACCTCGAACCTGGGCGGCTTCTTCATCGGGCTCGTCCTCGGTGTCGTCGGCAGCTGCCTGGCCTTCGGCTGGCTGCCCGACCAGGAACCGCGGCGCGCCCGCTCGTGGCGGCGTCGTCGGCAGGAGCCGGTCCCTCACCCGTAGCGCGTCGGGGCGCCGTGTCGGGCGGCGCCCCTGCGGAAGGTCACTGCACGCCGTGGGGGCGGAACTGGACGCTGATCCGGGGACCCGCCGCCCGAGCGCTCTTGGAGATCGCGTGTTCCCAGGTGCGCTGGCAGGAGCCGCCCATCACGATCAGGTCGCCGTGCCCTAGAGGGCGCCGCACCGGGGTGCCGCCCCGCCTGGGCCGTAGCAGCAGGTCGCGCGGAGCGCCCACGGACAGGATGGCGACCATCGTGTCCTCGCGAGCGCCCCGGCCGATCCGGTCCCCGTGCCAGGCCACGCTGTCCCGGCCGTCCCGGTAGAAGCAGAGCCCGGCGGTGGTGAACGGTTCCCTCAGCTCGTCGGCGTAGTGTGCGGACAGGGTGTCGCGTGCCTCGTCCAGGACGGGGTCCGGCAGCGCGTCCTCGGCACCGTAGAACGCGAGCAGTCGCGGTACGTCCACCATGTGCTCGTACATCTGTCGCCGCTCGGCCCGCCAGGGCACCTCGTCGGCCAGCCGCGCGAACAGTGCGTCCGCCCCGTGCAGCCAGCCCGGCAGGAGATCGATCCACGCCCCGTCGCCGAGCACGGTCCGGCGCAGCCCGTCGAGCGGGCCGAGGCGGACCTCGTCGGTCTGGTCGAACAGTGAACCCTGGAGGTGCGTGGACATGCCTCCAGGGTAACCACATATTCGAATGTGTGTGCTATCTGGGATCGTGGCTGGGACAAAGTCAGGGAGCCTGTCGAATGCGCCGGGTCCCGATCGACGCAAGGGTGAAGGCAGCACCTCCAGGACTCAGGAGCACCCATCGTGACCGTGACCGCGGATATGGCCATCTCCCTCGACGGCTACATCGCCGGCGCCAACGTCGCCATCGACAACCCGGGAGGCGACGGCGCCGAGCCGCTCTTCGAATGGATCCACAACCTGGCGAGCTGGCGGGAGCGCCAGGGCATGACCGGCGGGGAGGAGAACCGCGACTCCGAGCTGATGCGCGAGTGGTTCGACGCCACCGGAGCGGTGGTCATGGGCAGGATGATGTACGACACCGGCGAGGAGTTCTGGGGCGACAACCCACCGTTCCGCGCCCCGGTCTTCGTCCTCACCCATCGGCCCCGCCCGACCCTCGTCAAGGAGGGCGGCACCACCTTCATGTTCGTCACCGACGGTATCCACAGCGCGCTCGACCAGGCGAAGGCAGCCGCGGGCGATCGGAACGTCGACATCGCGGGCGGGGCGAGCACGGTGCAGCAGTACCTCAAGGAGGGGCTCATCGACGAGCTGCAGCTGCACGTGGTGCCCGCGCTCCTCGGAGAGGGACTGCGGCTCTTCGAGGGGCTGGGCGCCGGGCGGCGCCTTGAGCCGGTCAGCGTGGTCGGCACGCCCCTGGCCACCCACCTGAAGTACCGCTTCGTGAAGTGACGAAGTGACGAAGTGACGAAGTGACGAAGCGACCGGGCTTCGTGCCCACGCTGCTGCGACCGACCCCAACACGTCGCCGGTGTCTGCCGGTTGGGCCGGAGCGGCGTCGGCCTGCGGGGCCCGCGACCGGTCCACTTCGTCGCGGGAGGGGGCGTGAGCGGCGCTGGCATACTCTGCGAATGACATCGATGGATCCGTTCCGAAACGAAGCCCGCAGCCGTGGTTTACCCGAGGACGAGGTCGAGCGGTGGCTCGACACCGCCCGTCGCAGCGCGATGCTGGGCCTCGCCGCTGAGGCGCCTCTCGCCGGCCCGCCGGAAGGCTCGCTCGCCGGACGGCTCGGCGGATTGCCGCCGATGCCGAATGACGAGCCCGTTCCGGACCTGCCGTTCCTCGCCTCGGTCGACCTCGCGGCCGTCCCACCGGGCACCACGGACCTCCTGCTGCCCGAGGACGGCACGCTGCTGTTCTTCGCCGACACGGAGGACCCGTGGAGCGGCGACGACTGGCACCGGCTCGTGTACGTCCCGGTCGGCACGCCCGTCTCCGAACGCGAGTCCGCCTGCGAGTGGCTGCCGGAGGTCCGGCCGGCCCGGGACCTGCATCTGACGATCAAACCCTCGCTGCCCAACCGCGGTTCGGACACCGAGGAGTTCCCGCACGGCGGCGAGCTGGGTTCAGTGTGGTGGAAGACCTGCGGCGAGATGACGACGGACGGGCCGGTGCAGATAGGCGGCTTCCCCTGGGTCTGGAACTCGGATCCCCTCACGGACCACGACCACGGCCCGGGCGACTGGGTGATGCTCGCGGAGGTCGGGGGTGACGGCGTGACCGAGGGTGATCTGGGCGTCGTCCACTGGGTGATTCGCCGGGACGACCTGGCCGGCCGCCACTTCGACCGGGCCCGGGCCCACTTCGACATGGTCGGCTGACGCGGCGTTGGCCGCGGTACGTTCCCTTTGGCTCGTCGTGCTCCAAGTGGCTTTCCCACGTATTGGAATTGAGGGGCTCAGAGGCGCGCGGAACGGGGTCGTACGCGGCTTCGGTGGCCCCTCCGGCGCGTTCAGGGCGTGGTGCGCGGGCCCTGAGTCGACCGTTTCCGGGCGGGCCGTCATCCGCCCGTCCGCGGCCTCGGTGAAACCGCTCTGACCTGGTGTTTTCCTGGATTTCTCCTAGGCTGGGTAGGTCTACCGGACGCCATGGGAGGGGTCTTTGTGAGCGGAGAAGACACGGGGTACGACGCTGCCCGGATCGAGGTGCTCGAGGGGCGGGAAGCCGTCCGGAAACGGCCCGGGATGTGGGTCGGCTCGACCGGCGAACGCGGTCTGCATCAACTGGTGTTCGAGGTCGTCGGCCGGGCCGTGAATCAGGTCCTGGTCGGCGGCAACGGCAGCGGCTTCGTCGACGTCACGCTCACGTCCGACGGCGGCGTGCGGGTCGCCGACGACGGGACGGGGGGTCCCTTCGAGGCCGCCGGGGGCGCAGCCGGCCCTGACCTGGAAGCGCTGCTGACGAGCTTCCACGCCGGGCCCGAGCTCAGTGGCCGGCACATCACGGACGTGGGCCAATTCCGTGCGGGGCTGTTCGTCGCCAACGCCCTGTCGAGCCGGCTGACAGCCGAGGTGCGGTGTGAGGGGGGCCGCCGGGTCCACGAGTACGCGCGAGGTGTCGAGGTCGCCCCGCCCGCCGATGTGGGATCCGCGACCGGAAGCGGGACGACCATCGCCTTCTGGCCCGACAGCGAGATCTTCCAGACAACACGGTGCTCGTTCGCCGTGCTGGCGGAGCGATTCCGGCAGGTGGCCTTCCTCAACCGGGGCCTGCGGATCTCGCTGACCGACGAGCGCCCGGCGGGCGGGACCCGGGCGGTGTCGTTCCGGTTCCCGGAGGGAGTACGGGACTTCGTGGCCGCCCTCGAAGCGGAGGCCGGGACGGCCGGCCAACCGGACGTCATCGGCTTCGAGCGGGAGGACCCGCGGATGGCGGGGACGATGGAAGTGGCCCTGCTGTGGACCGGCTCCCGCGAGGAACGGATACGCGGTTTCGCCAACAGCCGGGCCACTTACGAGGGTGGCACGCACGTGGACGGCTTCCGCGACGGAGTGGCGGCCGCGGTCACCGCGTACGCACGGCAACAGGGGTTGTTGGCAGCGGGCCCGGATCCCCGCGCCGACCGGATCTGCAGGAGCCTCAGGGCAGTCGTGGCGGTGAAGCTCGACCAGCCCGAATTCCTCGGCGCCACGCGCGGGCTGCTGGGCAACACCGAGGTGCGGAACTGTGTGGGGGAGGCCGTCCGGGAACACCTTGGCAAATGGTTCGAGGAGGAGCCGGAGCGGGCCGCGGAGTTCGTCGACCGAATCGTCCAGGACATCCACCAGGACTGACCAACAGGACTGAGTAACAGGCCTGAACAAATCGGCGTCCCTGCCATCGGCTGCCCCTCGTTCCGTGGGCCGAGCGGCCGTGGATGTTACTCCCGGCTGGTGTCGATGACGCAGAAGCGGTTTCCGTCGGGGTCGGCCAGCACCACGAAGTCCGGGTCCTCGGGATACAGGTGCCAGTCGACCGGCTGGGCGCCGAGGGACACCAACCGGTCGACCTCGGCGGCCTGATCCGCCGCGTCCCCGGCGTAGAGGTCCAGATGGACGCGGGGGACCTCCTGCACCGGCGTCTCACTCAGGCCGAGCGCCAGTTGGGGGCCGGTGGCCCCTTGTGGGGGCACCAGCACCACCCAGTCGTCCTCCGGCTCCTCGCGCGGGACGTACCCGAGAGCCTCCGTCCAGAATGCGGTCGCGCGCCGCACGTCCTCTACACCCAACACCACGGATCCGATCTTCAGCATGCGCCGAGTGAAGCAGATGCCCGCCGGCGAGAGGGCTCCTTTTTTGGCGTTCCGCTGCAGGCCCCGCTGCGGGTGCGGGTGCGGGTGCGGGTGCGTGTGTAGGTGGCAGGTCCGGGTCCGGATGTGCGTTGCGCGTCGTTCGCCTCAGGTTCGGCCGGGGCCTCCGCTGTCGTGGCCTCCGCCGTTGTTCTCGTTCCAGGTCGGGGGCTTCTGCTTCGCCGCGCGGCGGGTGGGGCTGTTTCCGTGGCCGGGGAGCCGGTGCGAGGTCAGCCGATGGTCGCCGCGGGGCATCTCGGCGGGGTCGCGCCGTTCGCGGACCTCGCCCACGGGGCCCGAGTCGGGCAGCCGGGGCTGTTCCTCGGGGCGGGGCGGGCCGGGCTCCTGGGCGCGGACCCGACGGCCCCACCACACGGCCCAGATCAGTCCGCCGACGAGGACGAGGCCCACCAGGAACGGCACGACTCCGCCCACCACCGCGCCGGAAAGGGCCAGTTGTGTTGCTTCTCTGTCCATCCCCGGCGAGTACCCGGCGTCGCCGGCCGAAACAGGGGTCCGGCCGCCGAGGCCCGGACGCGACCGTCGCATGCCTTCCGAATCGGCTTTTGATATCCGCGCGGAAAATTCAGGGGAGCGTGTCTCCAGGCGACTCCGTCGGCACCTCCGCCGAAATTCGTACCCCGCCGATTCGATTCACTCCTCCGCTTCGCGACCTTGCCAGTTCGTCACTTTGCGCGACCGGTCGATTATTGATTGTCGCGGCTGGTCCTCGATATTCGATGTTTCGTTTTGAAATGTCCGGGTGTGGGAAGTGGGACTGTTAGTGCTTCGGACAGGAGGCACGTCCGTGGGAGCTGGCTCCGCCAGATCGCGGGTGTGTCCAGAGCGGTCCGTGTGCGTGCTCACTCCCATGGTGACTGTCCCGTCAGCACCCTCTGAGGGAGATGCGACGCACCATGCGAATCACCGTCAGAACGAAGCAGCACCCGCACGACGACGCCCCCGACTCGGCCGAGGACTTCGTGCGCCTCGCCGCCCTGCCGGACGGACCGGAGCGGCAAGCCCTGCGTGACGAGCTGGTCCGGGCCTGGCTGCCCATGGCGAGCCGCATCGCCCTGCGCTACCGGGGGCGCGGCGAGTCCGTCGAGGATCTCGGTCAGGTGGCGGCTCTCGGCCTGGTCAAGGCCGTCGACCGCTACGACCCGGAGCGTGGCAACGCCTTCGAGAGCTATGCGATCCCGACCATCACCGGCGAGATCAAGCGCCACTTCCGCGACCACATGTGGGTCCTCCATGTGCCGCGGCGGGTCCAGGACCTGCGTAACCGGGTCCGCGCCGCGGTGAAGGAGCTGTCACAGACGACACCGGGCGCCAATCCCACCGTCGCCGAGATCGCCGCGTACACGCACATGAGCGAGGACGACGTACGGGCCGGATTCGAGGCCCTCGACAGCTTCACCGCCCTCTCCCTGGACGCCGAACTGCCCGGCAGCGACGACGGCTACGCGCTCGGGGACGCCCTGGGGGAGTCCGACTCCGGATTCGATCTCGTCATCGACCGGGAGGCCGTGAAGCCGTGTCTGGCGGCGCTCCCCGAACGCGAGCGAACCATTCTCTACCTGCGCTTCTTCCGAGGTATGACCCAGAGTCGTATAGCGGAGCAGCTCGGCATCTCGCAGATGCACGTCTCCCGGCTGCTCAACGGCTGCTGCGCCAAGGTGCGCGACGAGGCCCTCGCGGAAGCCGTGGCGGCGGCTGAAGGCGGAGGGGATGAGTCAACCGCCCGTCACGGGACTTCCCGGGCCGGGCGGCTGAGTGGCGAGCTCACTGCCGAACCCTCCCGGGAGCGGTTTGCCAGTGAACTGCCACCTCTCGAACTAACCAGTGCGCGCTGAATAAAACACCCTCATCGCAGTGGCGGTGAATCTTCCGGAAGCGATGTGGGCCCATAGCGGTCGAGAGTGTCTTCCAGCGTGGCTCGGACATCCGGCGGGAGATCGCCCTTCTGTCCCCAGACAAGGATCATCTCCGCGACGTTCCGCAGTTTGATGTTGGTGTGCTGGGACACTTCACGAAGCACGGCCCAGCCGTCCTCGGGCGTCACCCGCCCGAGTGCCACCATCATGCCGATCGCCTGGTCCACGACGGCGTGAGAGGTCACGGCCTCCTTCAACTGGCCGATCTCCTCCTGCAGTTCGGCGATCCGGGGCGCGTCCTCGTCGGGCGCGTCCTGGTCGAGCGCGGTCTGGTCGAGCGCGGTCTGGTCGGGCAGGTCGCGCCCCGGCTCATTCGCCTTCGAGCCGGCGTCCGAGGTCATTCGTTCCCCTCCGAGGTCGGAACTCCTGCACGGTCTCTCGTCGTCGCTCCACCGCGGGACTCCGTGGTTCCAGTCCATCGTCACCACTCGACCGGGCGCATGCCAGCTCGATGCCTACCCCGAATCCATCGGAATACGCACAGTGACGGATCGCTCACGGATTGCGAAGGGCGGGTGTCGGGCGCAGGGTGGTTACGCCAGTCCAACCCTCATCGAAGGACGGAAAACCATGGGTAAGTCAAAGGGCAAGGCCAAGCAGATGAAGGGCAAGATGAAGGAGACCGCCGGCCGGGCCATGGGCGACATGCCCATGGCGAACGAGGGCCGGGGTGAGCAGATGACGGGCCGTGCCCAGGAACTCGCCGCGAAGGCCTCCGAGCGCGTCAAGAAGTCCGAGCGGTAGGCCGCAGGACCCCACGCGTTGGTACGCCCCCGGACGGCCGCACAGGGCTTCGGCTCCGCGCCTGGCGGGGGCGTCCCGCCGCTCCGCCGCCCCCGGGCCGCTCAGGCGGAAGGCCGCTCGCGCACGATGTCCCGTGCCGCCTTGTCGTCGCGCAGCCCCAGGAACCGTGGATGCCGCAGCATGCCGTCCCGGGTCCACTCCGTGAACGCGATCTGCGCGACCAGTCTCGGCTCCACCCAGTGGGCGCCCGCCTCGCGCACCCGGTCGCCGAACGGCGATGCGGGGACGCGGAGTTCGTCGAGAACCTCGCGCAGTCCCAGGAGCGTACGGCGGTCGAAGCCCGTGCCCACCTTGCCCGCGTACCGCAGCCGGTCCGCCTCGTAGTGGCCGAGCAGCAGTGCGCCAAACCCGGCCCGGGTGCCGCCCCCTTCGGTGAAGCCGCCGATCACGAACTCCTGGGCCCGGGAACACTTCAGCTTGAGCCAGTCCGGTGAACGGCGGGGCTGGTAAAGGCTCTTCGCCCGTTTCGCGATCAGCCCCTCCCAGCCCCGGGCGCACGCATCGGCCAGCAACTCGGCCCCGCCCTCGTTGCGATGCGTGGTCATGCGCAGCGGCGTGCGGTACATCAGAGTCCGTCGGAGCAAAGACTTGCGCGTGCGCAACGGCAGCCGTGTCAGGTCCGCGCCCTCCAGACGGAGCACATCGAACACGTAGTACGTCACGGCGACCCCGCTCGCCTCGATGTCCCGGCGCCGGGTGAGCCCCATGCGCTGCTGGAGGCGGGAGAAGTCGGTACGGCCGCGGGAGAACGCGACGATCTCGCCGTCGACGGTGAAGTCCGTGCACGACTGCGCGGCGAGCGCCTCGACGATCTCGGGGTAGGTGTCGTTGAGGCGATTGCCGGCGCGGGAGAGGAGCAGCGTCCGCCCGTTCTCCCGGACCGCCAGGACCCGGACCCCGTCCAGCTTCCGCTCGAAGAGCCACTCGCCGGGGAAGTCGCGCCGGTCGCTCAGCGTGGCGAGCATCGGCCGGGAGGCCAGTTCCACACCGGGAGGCGCGTCACGCAGCAGCCGTCTGTGGTGGTCGGGCAGCGAGCCCAGGAGGTCGGTCATCGCCGCTCACCTCTCTCCCGCGACCTGCCGAGGGGCACGGCCGCCGCGCGCCGACCAGTCCATTCTCCGTCGGCTGGTCGGAGGCGGCCATCGGGAACTCCGGCCGCCCGACCTGCCCCTTGCTCCGTACGGAACCGGCCGGCTCAGGATCCCGTGAGGCTGATGCCGAAGACGTCCAGGACGCCGTAGACACCGAGGAACACGATCGCCGCGCTGCTGACGGCGAGTGCCACGGTCAGCCAGGGGCTGCCCCGGAAACGCTTCTCGACGCCGGTGGACCGAAGGCGCCAGGCCGCGATCACCACGGCGAGCAGGAAGACACCGCCGCCGATGCCACCGATCTGCACCATCAGCACCGGCGACTGCACGAACAGGAAGAACGACGCCCACACCGCCGGCAGGCACCAGGTCAGGATCTGGATCGTGCGCCGCCGTACGCGGACGTCGTGCCAGTCGATCACTCCGAGAAGCCCGAGCGTGTTGGTCCACAGCCGCGGCACACTGGCCGTCGACCCGACGAGCGTCGAGAAGAGCACGGTGAACGCACCGATGAGGAAGAGATACTCGGCCCAGGGACCCATCGTGTCGGTGTAGATGCGGGACAGTGTGGTGATCATCGAGTTGCCCTCGGGCACCAGTTTCTGCGGATGCAGCACGGCCGCCCCGATGACGTAGAACGAGAGGGTGCACAGCGTGCAGACCAGCCAGCCGGCGGCGACGTCCAGCCGCATCACCTTCAGCCACCCCTCGGCCCGCCGCGCACGCTCCTCGGTCCCGTCGTCCGGACCCGTCCAGCGGGCGTAGCCCTTCTCGATGCACCAGTAGGTGTACGTGGTCATCTCGTCGGCGCCGACACCGGTGATCCCGAACATGGCCAGCGCCACCCCGGCCGTGCCCGCGGGTATCAGGAAGCTGAAGCCCTCGCCCAACTCGCCGGTCCCGTAACCGAATTCGGTCAGCGGAAGCCCGAGAGCCAGTGCGACCGTGGCCACGGTGAAGATGACCACGGACGCCACGCAGAGCTGCTCGACGACGTTGTACTTGCCCGTCCTGAGCAGCACCACGGCTAGGGCGGTGACGACGACCGTCCACACCGCGAGCGAGCGGTAGCTCAGTGCCTCGCCGGTGACCGGCCACATCACGGAGCAGGCGGCCGCGGTGCCACCGATGATGCCGCCCCGCTGGAACATCTTGGCGAAGTCCATCCCGATCCACAGCCAGTTGATCCAGCTCACGGGGCCGATCCGCGGGCCGACCTCGCGGTAACCCTCAAGCGCGGTACGGCCGTTGAGGATCGTCCAGCGGGCCAGCTCCATCTGCACCCACACCTTCACCCCGGTGCTGATCACGACCAGCCACAGCAGCACGAACCCGGCGCGCGCGCCGAGCGAGGTGGTCACGATGAGCTCGCCGGAGCCGACCACGGCGGCCGACAGGACGAAACCGGGGCCGAGATGGCGCAGCCGCCCGGTGAAGGTGGTCGGCGCCTCGCGGACGTCCTCGGCGCGCAGGGCGTACGGGTCGGGCTCGGTCGGGACGGCGGCGGATGCCGTCCGGGCAGTCGTTTCAGGCATGGCGGGGTCCTTCGAGGTGTCCGGCGTCGTTGCCCGGACTCGGGGACGGGGGAGGGGAGGGCGCTGCGGGGCTTCGGGGAGGACGGACGGTTCAGTGGGCAGCGCGCAGCGGTTGCCGGCCCGCGAGGACCCGTACGACGTCTTCGGCGATCATCGCGCCCATCGTGCGGTTGGCCTCGTGGCTGCATGCCGCCATGTGCGAGGTGAGCAGGACGTTCGGGGCGGTGCGCAGCGGGCTGTCGCCGAGCGGCTCGTGTGCGAAGGCGTCGAGCGCGGCTCCGCCCAGGTGGCCTTCGACGAGGAGCGCCGCGAGTGCCTCCTCGTCGACGAGCCCGCCCCGGGCGGCGTTCACCAGCAACGCGCCCGGCTTCATGGCGGCGAGCCGGCGACGGTCCAGGAGCGGGCCCGCGCCGGACGTCGCGGGCAGATGCAGGCTGACGACGTCGGCACGGGCCAGGCAGTCGTCCAGCGGGGCGGGCGTGGCATCGAGCGCGCGGATGTCCGCGTCGTCGACGTACGGATCGTGCGCGAGGACGGTCATGCCGAAGGCGAGCGCGTAGGTGGTGAGCAGGCGTCCGATGCGGCCGAAGCCCACCACGGCCAGGGTCCTTCCGGCGAGTTCGGGCCCGAACAGCTTCGGCCACTCGCCGTGCGCCACCCGCTGGTGGGACGCGGTGATGCGGCGGGTGGCGTCCAAAATGAGCCCGAAGGTGAACTCTGCGACCGCACGGGAGTTGCTGCCGGGCGCGCACACCACGGGGATGCCTCGGGCCTGCGCGGCGGCCACGTCGATGGTGTCGACGCCGACGCCGTGCTTCGCGATGACCTTGAGCCGGTCGGCCGAGTCGATGACCTCGGCGGTGACGGCGTCCATGCCGACCACCAGCGCGTCGACCTCGGCTATCCGCTCACGCAGCTCGCTGCCCGGCAACGCGGTGTTGTCGTACGGGCGCACCGGGCCCGCGCCCGCCTGTTCCAGGATCCGCCAGGGCTCGGGGGAGTGGCGGGAGAAGGTGGGCGTGGTGATGAGCGTCGTCGTCATACGGGGAGCTCCCGGTCCGTCCAAGTCGGGCTCAGGCGGAGGTACTTGATCGTGCGGCGGTGCCGGGTGAACGCGATGTGCAGCGTGCCCTCCGGGGTCTGGACGACGGACGGGTAGGAGAGCTCGCGGTTCAGGCCGTCGCGGGAGTTGTTGGTGAGGCAGTGGCCGTCACCGGTCTCCAGGTCACGGCGTACGGGCCAGGTCAGCCCGCCGTCCGAGGAGACGGAGAGGGTGAGCGGGGCACGGGGTGCGCCCCAGAAGGCGGCTCCTGTCGCGGCGGCTGCGGTGGGTTCGTCGTCACCGGCCGCCCCGTCACCGGGTTCATGGTCCCCGGTCTCCCTCAATCCCTCCTCGCCTATCTCGTCGTACAGGGAGACGCGGCGCGCGACGGCGTCCGCGGCGCTGCTGTGGTTGTGCACGAGGGCGAGCCGGCCGTCGGCCAACGGCACGTACTGGATGGAGGAGTTGTTGTTAGGCACGTCCAGCGGACGCGGCTCGGTCCAGCTCTCCCCGTCGTCGTACGACACGCTCCGGTGCACGGCGTCCGCCCGGCGGCTGCGGAACAGGGCGAGGAGTGAACTGTCCGGCAGCGGGCGGATGTTCATGTGTACGAGTCCGGTCGAGCCCGGCACCGGAACCTCGCGCCAGCTCGTCCCGGCGTCGTCGCTGACCATCACGGAGCTGGTGTCCCGGTCGCCCGACCAGGTCTCGCCCGGCGCGGCGACGCAGCGGAAGACGGGGAGCAGCCGACGGCCCGAGGGCAGCACGGTCACCGGCTGCCGGACGAAGACCCCGCCGTCGAAGAGCGTCCGGGACGGGCCCCACGTCACACCCTCGTCGCGACTGACGCGCAGCCGTACCTCGGCGGTGTCCTGGTGTCCGGCCCGCTGTGCCGTGTGCAGCAGCCACCAGTCGCCGGCGGGGTCGATGGACAGCACCGGGTTCTGCTCGGACCGGGTGTCGTCGTGCGACAGCTGCACAGGTGTCGACCAGACGTCACTATCGGGGTCGAGCCGCGAGAACCACACCGAGATGTCCGCGACGCCCTCCTGCGTGCCCGCGAACCAGACACAGCCCAGCCCGCCGCCCGGCAGCACGGTGAGGTTCGCGGCGTGGTTCTGCACGGCCGGCGCCGACAACTGGGCCTCGGCGCGGCCGGGTTCGGTGGGATGCGGGTGCACGACGCCGTCGGCGAGCGTCGGCGGCGACGTCATCGGACCAGCCCCGAGGCACGCGCGGCGGTGAGGTGCTGACCCGCGGCCTGCTCCAGATGTACGAGATCGCAGGCGACGGTGACATACGTGAAGCCCTCGGCGAGCCGCTTGGCGGCGCTCGCGCCGTCCGCGTTGTGAACGCCGACGGCGATCCCGGCAGCCGCGGCGGCCTCCCGCACCCTGACCAGCGCGGCCTCGAACTCGTCCGCGATCGCGGGGTCGGTGGAGGTGGCGCCGCCGAGCGCGATGCGCAGGTCGGAGGGGCCGATGTAGACCCCGTCGAGCCCGTCGGTCGCGCAGATCTCGTCCACGTTGGCGAGGCCCTGGGCAGTCTCGATCATCGCGAGGACCACGGTCTGCGCGTGGGCGTCGGCGGGGTTGGGTCCGATGCGCAGGCCCGAACGCATGGGCCCGTACGAGCGCCTGCCGAGCGGCGGATAGCGTACGGCGGCCACCGCCGCGGCGGCGTCCTGCGCATTGTCGACGAGCGGGACGATGACACCGGCCGCGCCCGCGTCCAGCGCCTTGCCGATCGGCATCGGGTCGTTGGCCTCGACCCGGACCAGACCGACGGCGGTCGACCCCTTGGTGTCGATCGCGGTCAGGGAGGCCAGCACGCCCGCGTACTCCAACAGCCCGTGCTGGGCGTCCAGCGCCACATAGTCGTAGCCGAGACGGGCGATGCGCTCGGTCGAGACCGGCGAGTCGAGGACGGACCAGTAGCCGACCAGCGGCTCACGGGCGCGCAAGGCGGCCGCGAACGCGGCGGGGGTTCCGGGGGAGGGGGTGGACATGAGGGCTCCTTCGGGATTCGTACGGTTCAAGCGTTTCGGGCGACCGACAGGCGGCTTCGCGGTTGTGGAGGGGGACGCCCCTTCAGGGGCGCGGGGAACTGCGCGACCAGCCACGAACGACCCGCGCCCGGAGTGCTGCCCGGTAGCGGGACCACAGCGTGACGGTCACCGGTTGTACGCAGGCATTGGCCCACGCAACCCCACCCCGACCTCGTCACAGGCCGCCATCACATCGGCCGGCAGCGGACCGGCCTGCGCGGCGGCGATGTTGGCGAGCAGATGCGCGGTCTTCGACCCGCCGAGCAGCAACGCGTCGGTGGAGTCGCGGCTCAGGAGCCAGCGCAGCGCGAGGTCGGTGAGCGGCATGCCGGCGGCTTCCGCGACGGCGGCGAGCCGGTCGACGGCGGAGAAGAGGCGCTCGTCCCAGTAGCGCTCCCGGTACATCGCGGCCACCCGGGAATCCCCGAACCGCCCTGATTCCGGGGCCTGTTCGAAGCGGTGCCGACCGGTGAGCAGGCCCCCGCCGAGCGGGTTGTAGACCATCGTGCGCAAGCCGCTCACGGCGGCGTACTCGACGTACTCCTCCTCGATGCGGCGTGCGAGCAGATTGTGCAGCTGCTGGGCGACGACGGGACGCGGCGCGCCCACCTCCTCGGCGGTGCGCACGAGTTCGGCGATCTGCCAGGCCGCGTAGTTGGAGACGCCGAGGGCACGGATCTTGCCCTCGGCGGCGAACTCGGCAACGGTGGCGAGGGTTTCGGCGATCGGTGTCGCGCGGTCGGGCTGGTGGAGGTAGAAGAGGTCGACCGAGTCGGTGCCGAGCCGCTTGAGGCTGCCCTCCAGGGCGGCCCGCAGGCCGGCGGCGGAGAGCGGGGCGTGCTCGCCCTGGTCGGGATGCGGGATCCCGGCCTTGGTCGCCAGGACGATCCGGTCGCGCCGGCCCGGCAGGAGCCCGGCGAGGATGCGTTCGCTCTCGCCGCCCGCGTAGCCGTTGGCCGTGTCGACGCCGGTGATGCCGGCGTCGAGCGCGGCGTCGAGCATGGCCGCCGCTCCGGCGGTGTCCACGGTGTCGCCGAACGTCATGGTGCCGAGGACGAGCCGGGAGAGCGGGACAGGGATGTTCGGCAGGGTGATGCCGGTGGTCACGAGCGGTTTCCTTCCGATGCGGGTGTGGTGGGAGAAGCGGGAGAGGCAGATGAAGCAGGAGAAGCGGGAGCCACAGAAGCCACAGGAGACGGGGAGGTCGGAGAGGGCGGGGACGACGTGTCGGGCGCGGCAGACAGAACGGCCCGGGGCTTCACACCTCGGATCGTGGTCGGGTCGAGGGAGGCGCGGCGCAGCGCGCGGGTGTACGGGTCGGCGGGCGAGGCGAGCACGGCGGCTGTCGGTCCTGTCTCCACGACCCGGCCCGCGCGCATCACCACCACATCGGTGCTGATCTCCCGGACGACACCGAGGTTGTGGGCGATGACGAGATAGGCGATGCCGGTGTCCGCCTGCAACTCCCGCAGCAGATCGAGCACTTGGGCCTGTACGGAGACATCGAGGGCGGACGTCGCCTCGTCGCAGACGAGGAGGTCGGGCCGGGAGGCGAGGGCCCGTGCGATGCCGATGCGCTGGCGCTGGCCGCCGGAGAACTCGGGCGGTCGTCGGTCCAGGGCCGAGGACGGCAGGCCGACCCGGTCGATCAACTCGGTCGCACGTCTGGCGCGTTGGGCTCTGTCGGAGACTCCGGCCACCCGCAACGGTTCGGCGACGATCTGCTGGGCCGTGAGATGGGGATCCAGCGAACCGTACGGATCCTGGAAGACCATCTGCACCCGCCGCCGCAGCGGACGCAGCCGCCGCTCGGGCAGGGCCGCGATGTCGGTGCCGTCCAGGACGATCCGGCCGCTCACCGGCTTGAGCAGCCGCACGAGGGCCCGGGCGAGGGTCGATTTTCCGCAGCCGGACTCGCCGACCACGGCGAGCGAACCCCCGCGCGACACCTGGAAGCCGACCCCGTCGACAGCCTTGAACGGCCCCTTCGCGGTGGCGTACTCGACGACGAGTTTCTCGACGGAGAGCAGCGGCCCGGCCGCCGAGGAGCTGCCACTGGTCGTCCCGTCAGCGGTCCCGTCGGTCACGGCGCTGTTGTCGGTCATGACGCTGCTCCCTGCACCAGGGGTTCGATCCGCCCGTTGCCGTCGCCGTCCTCGTCCCACGCGCCGAGGCGCGGCACGGCGGCGAGCAGCTCGCGGGTGTACGGCTCGGCCGGCCGCTCGACGATCTCCTCGGCGGAGCCCGACTCGACGAACCGCCCGTCCTTCATCACATGGATACGGTCGGAGACGAGCCGTGCCACCCCGAGGTCGTGCGTGATCATCAACATCCCGATGCCGGTGTGTTCCTGAAGTTCCATCAGCAGATCGAGGACGCTCGCCTGCACGGTGGCGTCCAGCGCGGAGGTGGGCTCGTCCGCCACCAGCAGCTCCGGTTCGGCGGCGAGCGCGGTCGCGATGAGGATGCGCTGCAGCATGCCGCCGGAGAACTGGTGGGGATACGCCTTCCAACGGGTCTCCGGCTCGGAGATCCGCACCCGGCCGAGAAGCTCGACTCCCTTGTCCCGGGCCTCGGTTCGGGTCAGGTCCGGGTGGCGCAGCCGCAGCGCGTCGCCCAGCTGACGGCCGATCGTGTGCACGGGACTCAGGGCCGTCATCGGATCCTGCGGGATCAGCGACACCGTCCGCCCACGCACCGCACGCGCGGCGTCGGGATCGGCCACGACGTCCCGCCCCGCGATCCGGACGCTCCCCGACAGCACGGCGAGGCCCTCGGGCAGCAGTCGCAGCACGCCCATCGCCGTGGTCGACTTCCCCGACCCCGACTCGCCGATCAGGGTGACGGTCTCGCCCCGGCGGACGGTGAACGTCACCCCGTCGACCGCGCGCACCACGCCCTGCCCGGTGATGAGTTCGACCTGTAGGTCCGCCACGTCGAGCAGCGGTGTGTCCTCGGCCATGGCTCACGCTCCCTTCCGCAGGCGGGCACGCGACCCGGTGCGCGTACGGTCCCGAAGCCCGTCCCCGAGCAGATTGACCCCGACCACCAGCACCACGATGACCAGTCCGGGCAGAGTCACCAGCCACCACGAGGTGGTGATGTAGTCCTGGCCGTCGGAGATGATCCGGCCCCAGGTCGCGAACGGCCGCTGCGGGCCCGCACCCAGGAAGCTCAGCGCGCTCTCCAGCAGCACCGCCTGCGCGAGCAGCAGCAGAACGACGAGGCTCGCCGGACGGACGACGTTGGGGATCACATGCCGTACGAGGACCGACCAGGAGCGCAGTCCTAGGACGCGGGCGGCGGCCACGTACGGCTTCTCGCGTTCGACGAGGACGAGCGAACGGGTCAGCCGGGCCACCTCCGGCCACTGCGCGACCGCGATCACACAGGTGATGACGGTGACGGACGGCCCGAACAGGGCGACCACGAGAAGCAGCATCATCAGCAGGGGCAGGGCGAGTTGGGCCTCCAGGAACCGGGAGACGAGCGCGTCGACCCAGCCGCCGAAGAACCCGGCCGCCGAGCCGGCCGCGATGCCGATCAGACCGGAGACCAGCACGGCGAGTACACCGACGGTCAGGGAGACCTGGCCGCCGTGCAGGACCCGCGACAGCAGATCGCGGCCCAGCTGGTCGGTCCCGAACAGATGGCCCTCGCTCAGCGGCGGCAGCCTCCGCCGCGACAGGTCCTGGGCGTTCGCCCCGGGCAACGGCAGCAGTCCGGCGAGGGCCACGGGCAGCACGACGAGCGCGGTGCACACGCCTCCGGCCCACAGCTTGAAACGGGCGCCGCGCCGCTGCCGGGTCGCGGTGGCCCGGGCGAGATCGCGGGCGGTGACGGCACTGGGCCGCCCGGTGCCTACGGCGGTACTCATGGTTCAGGCCGCCTTTCCGAGGCGTACCCGCGGATCGAGCAGCGGATAGGCCAGGTCGACGAGGAGTTGGACGAGGATCGCGAGGGTCGCGGTGACCAGCACGGTGGCCTGGATGAGCGGATAGTCGCGGGTCTCCAGAGCGCGTACGACGAGGGAGCCGACCCCGGGCCAGCCGAAGACGACCTCGACCACCACCACACCGTTCAACAGAGCCGCGAAGCGCGTACCGAGCGCGGTGACCAGTGGCACCGAGGAGTTCGCGAGCGCGTAGCGCCAGGTCAGCGCGGACTCCGAGACACCCCGGGAGCGGGCGACCGTGACGTACGAGGAAGCCAGGGCGGTGGACATCTCGCGACGCACCAGCCGTGAGATCAGGGCGAGTTGGAGTACGGCCACGGTCACCGTCGGCAGCACCAGACCGCTCCACGAGGTGAACCCGGACGCGGGAAGCACCGGCACGAGCACGGCGAAGACGGTCAGCAGCATCACTCCGGTCCAGAAGTCCGGCATCGACTGACCGGCGATGGTCAGCACGTTCGCGCCCAGCTCCCGGCGCGTGTCGGCGCGGCGGGCCATCCACACACCGAGCGGCACGGCGACCAGTGTCGTGACCGCGATGGCGGAGACGGCGAGCGTGATCGTGTACGGCATCCGGTCCAGGACCACGTCCAGCGCGGGGGAGTGGAAGGAGTAGCTCGTTCCCAGGTCCCCGGTGAACAGGTCGCGGACGAAGTAGCCGTACTGGACGAACAGCGGCTCGTCGAGGCCGAACTGCTCGCGGATCCGGGCGAGATCGGCGCTGGTCGCGCTGGGCGCGGCGTACGCGGAGGCGGGATCGCCGGGCGCGAGCCGCACCAGCAGGAAGACGGTGGTGAGCGTGAGGAACACGGTCAGCAGGCTCTGCCCGATGCGGCGGGCGAGATACGTCGGCACGGCTCAGCCCTCCAGCCGTACGGCGGTCAGGTCATAGGAGTTGACCGGCTGGAGCGCCAGGCCCTGGACGCGGTCGCGGCGCGCGAGCAGCGTCTTGGGCGCGAACGCCCACAGGCTGGGCCAGGTGTCCCAGACGGCGTGCTGGAGCGCGGCCAGTTTCCTGTCGCGTTCGGCGGCGTCCGTCTCGGTCGCGGCGTCGGAGAGCTGCCGCTCGATGCGCGGGACTACATAGCCCATGTAGGTGTCGCGGGTGCGTTCTTTCTCGGCCGTGCCCCCGTACATGCCCTGGAGGGAGGTGAGGGCCTGGCCGGTCGTGCCGGGGAAGCCGTTGCCGATGACGTCCCAGTCGCCGCCGCGTCCCTGCCGCCACTTCAGGATGTCGCCGCCGGGCTCGAACTGCCGCAGCGAGGCGCGTACGCCGACGTCCTTGAGCATGTCGACGACGGCCTCCATCACAGAGGTGTCACCCGCGAACTCGCCCGACTCCCACATGATGGTGATCCGCAGGTCCTCGGCGTCCAGCGACTTCAGGAGCGCCTTGGCCCTGCGCGGGTCGTATGCGTACGTGCCCGTGCGCACCGCCCCCTGGAGCGCGAGCGGCACCACTCCCTCGGCCGCCTCGGCGGAGTCGATGAGGACGTCGCGGATCAGGGACTCGCCGTCGATCGCGTAGGTGAGCGCGTGGCGCACGCGCGCGTCGGCGAGCGGATGCCCTTCGGGTTTGCGGAAGTTGTAGAAGAGCTGGCAGATCCGGACGCCGGGGGTCTCCTGGACGGCGACGCCGGGCAGGCCGGCGAGCTGCTCGGCGGAGTCGGGGGTGAGGGTGTCCACGACGTCCAGTTCGCCGCTGCGCAGGGCGATGACCCGGCTGGACTCCTCGGGCACGAACCGGACCCGCACCTTGTCGACGGGCGGCTGCTTCCCCCAGTACTCGGTGTTGCGGGCCAGCGTGTACTCGCCCGCACCGCCGTTCGCGCTGACGACGCGGTACGGGCCCGAGCCGAGCCCCGACTGCAGTTCCTCGGGCCGGTTGGCCTTGGCCGGGGTGATGTGGATGTTGGCCATCAGCCGGTCGAGCACCGGTACCGGGCGTTCGGTGCGCAGGAGGAACGTCCGCTCGCCGGTGGCCTCGACCGTCGGCATCTCGGGGAAGAGGCCGAGCAGGAACGAGCCGTTGACCTTGCCGTACATGCGCAGGGCCGTGTCCACGTCCCTGACGGTGACGGGGCTGGCGTCCGAGTAGCGGACACCTTCGCGCAGCCGCACGCTCCACGCGGTCGGAGAGGTCATCTCGAACCGGTCGGCGAGCACGAGCCGGGGTTGCAGGTCCGGGCCGATCCAGGTGAGCGCCTGGCGTACGGCGCGCTGCACGGTCACCGCGGCGTCGAACTGGTTCAGCTTGTTGTCGAGACTCACCAGGGATCGGTTCAGGCCGAGCGTGAGTGTCCCGGGGCCGGGTGCTCCGGTGGGTCCTGCGCAGGCGGACAGCGGACCGAGCGCGACGCCCGTGCCGCCGAGGGCGCCCCAGCGCAGTACGGTCCGGCGGCTTGGCGGTCCGGGCGGGGGAAGGAGGTGAGGAGTTGGGGTCATCGTCGACCTTCTCGGATTCTGGAGGGCGACCGGCTCTTGCTGATGTCGCCCGGACACCGGGCGACGAACAGGTGTCGCGCCGGAAAAGGTGGCACGACTGCGCGAAGTGCGCAAGAGGTCTCGCGCACTTCGCGCAAGCTGTGTCATCATCGGCGCCGAGGCCGTCCGCCCGTCCGGACCGCCCGAAGAGCTAGCCGCCGAAGGAGGTCCGCGTGTCCCGCACCACCCGCACGGTGCTCGCGCCCCGCGTGTTCGCCCTCGCGGACGACCTGTCCGGCGCCGCCGAGGTCGCCGCCGCGCTCGGCCTGCGCGGGCGGATCGTGCTGGGCCCCGCCACCGCGCCGCCGCGCGACGGCGAGTCGGTCGTACTGGACCTGGACACCCGGCAGTCGGCCCCGCAGGACGCGGCGAGCGCGGTACGGGCCGCGCTGGCGTACGCCGACGGGGGCGTTGTCCTGAAGAAGATCGACTCGCTGCTGCGGGGCAACCTCGCCGCCGAGGCGGCCGCCTACGCGACCGGCGCCAGGGGTGTCGTGATCGCGCCCGCCCTGCCCGTGGCCGGCCGTACCGTCCGCGAGGGCGTCGTCAACCTGCACGGCACCGCCCTGCACACGACCGACGCCTGGCGTGCGGAGCGGGGCACGGCGCCCGTGTCGGTGGGGGCCGCCCTGGGTGGCGTACCCACGCGGGTGGTGCCACTGGCGACGGTGCGCGCGCCCGCGCCCGCGCTGTACGACCGGCTGCAGGCGCTCGTCGCCGAGGGGTACCACCCGGTGTGCGACGCGGAGACGGACACGGACCTCGACGCGATCTCCGAGGCGGCGCTCCAACTCGGGCCGGGGATACGGCTGATGGGCACGGGCGGGCTCGCGGCGGCACTGGGACGCAGGCTCGCGCGAGCGGACGGGGGCGGGTCGGGGGCCCCGGGAATTGACGGTCACCGTCATCCCATGGCGGCGAAGCCGGACCTTTCCACGGAGCCCGTGCGGGATCGTTCCACGGAAGCCGACCTGGACCGCCCAAGCAGGACACACGCGGCCGATCGGGCTGGTCTTGCCCGAGCCGACGACGTGTCACCGGCCCCCGACGGCACCCCCTCCAGACCTCTACTGGTGGTGGTCGGCACCGCCGAACCCACCGCTGTTGCGCAGATCGCGCAACTCGTCGCGGCCGGTGCGCACCACGTATCGCTGCCCGCGCACACTCTCACCGACCGCTCCACCCTGCCGCCCCTGAACATCCGTACAGAAGGCGGCCGAACGCCGGACGGCGTCACCGTCGTCAGCATCGACGGCACCCATGCCGTCCACCCCGGCGCGGCCCGCAGCCTTGCCGCTGGCCTGGCCCACGCGGTCGCCGAAGCCGCGCAGGACAGCGACCTCGTCCTGACCGGCGGCGAGACCGCCCGCCGCGTCCTCGACGCACTCGGCATCCGCGAACTCCTGCCGCTCGACCAGATCCACCACGGCGCCGTCCGCTCCCGCACCGTCGACGGCCGCCACGTCGTCACCCGACCCGGCAGCTACGGAGCCACAGACTCCCTGCTGCGCATCGCCCGCGCACTGCGCCCCGGTCTCGCGCCGCCCTCCGGCCAGGCGCCCTCCGGCCAGCCGGTCGTCCCACCCGTCCCGCCCGCCCCGCTAGGAGAACCCACGTGAACGCAGCCCCCACCGCCGCGCCCGCCGAGCAGTCCGGGACCGCCGGACGTCCGCTCCCGATCATCGCGGTGACCATGGGCGACGGCGCCGGAATCGGACCGGAGGTCATCGTCCCGGCCCTGCTGAACGCCGACACCCTGCGCGGCTGCCGTCCCGTCGTCGTCGGTGATGCCGAACGCCTCCGCGAGGCGGCCCGCATCCTCGGCGTCACCTGCGACATCGTGCCCGTCGACGGCCCCGCCCAGGCCGAGTTCACGCCCGGCCGCATCAACGTCGTCGACCTCGGCCTGCTCCCCGCCGACCTCCCCTGGGGTGCCCTCTCGGCGAAGGCCGGCGACGCGGCGTACCAGTACATCCGGGTCGCCGCCGAACTCGCCCTGAACGGCGACGTCCACGGCATCTGCACCGCCCCCCTCAACAAGGAGGCCCTGCACGCCGCCGGACACCTCTACCCCGGACACACCGAACTCCTCGCCCATCTCACCGGCGTCGAGGAGGTGTCGATGATGCTGTCCACGCCCAAGGTGAAGGTCATCCACGTCACCACGCACATCGGCCTGATCGACGCCGTCAACCGGATCGAGCCCGGACTCGTCGAGCGCACCGTGCGCCGCGGCCACGACGCGATGGTCCGCGCCGGCGTCGAGGCACCCGTGATCGGGGTGTGCGGAATCAACCCGCACGCGGGCGAGAACGGTCTGTTCGGCTACGGCGAGGAGGAGACGAAGATCGTCCCCGCCCTGGAGGTCCTGCGCGCCGACGGCATCGACGCCCGCGGCCCGCTCCCCGCCGACACGGCCTTCTATCTCGCCGGCCGCGGCGACTACGACCTCATCGTCGCCATGTACCACGACCAGGGCCACGGCCCGGTGAAGGTCCTCGGCATCGAGGCGGGCGTCAACCTCACCGTGGGCCTGCCGGTCATCCGCACCTCCGTCGACCACGGCACCGCCTTCGACATCGCAGGAACGGGCCGCGCGGAGGCCGGTAGCATGGTCGAGGCGCTGCGCCAGGCCGCCGAGATGTCATCCGCTCCGGCCGCCGCCCGCTGACCCCGGCCCGTCGGCACCATCGGCACCACAGGACACCAGAGGACAGAGACTGATGTCTGCGATCGGCTCCAAGGCCCGGCGCGACCGGATCGTCCAGCTCGCCACCACCACCGGCCTGACCAGTGTGGAGGAGCTCTCCCAGCTGTTCGGCGTCACGGCCTCCACCATTCGCCGCGACCTCGCCAGGCTCACCACCGACGGACGGCTCGCCCGTACGTACGGCGGCGCGATGGCCCTGTCCGCGCACCCGGAGGCCTCGCTGCGTCAGCGCACCGGCGAGGCCTATGACGCCAAGCGTGCCATCGCCCGTTGGGCGGCGGCCCAGGTCCAGCCCGGCGAGACCCTGCTCCTCGACGCGGGCTCCACGGTCGGCGCGCTCGCACACGAGCTGCGTACGGCCAAGGACGTGACCATCGCGACCACCGGGCTGACGGCGCTTCAGGAACTCGCCGACGTCGAGACGGTGCACGTCGAGTGCCTCGGCGGCACCCTCAGACCGCTCAGCCAGGGCTTCGTCGGCCCTTTGACCGAGGCCGCCCTCGAACGGCTCACCTTCGACCGGGTCTTCCTCGGCACCGACGGAGTCTCGCCGGAGCACGGGATCTGCGAGGCGGACCTGCGCCAGACCCGCCTCAAGGAACTCATGGCCCGCCGCGCCGACCACGTCTACGTACTCGCCCACGCGGCCAAGCTCGGCCGCCGTCCCTTCCACGCCTGGGCCACCCTCCCCGAGGGCTGGACCCTGGTCACGGACGAGACGGCCGACCCCGGCATCCTCGCCGAACTGCGCGCACGCGGAGTCACCACCGTCCTGGCCGAGCCCGTCGGCACCCTCTGACTGACCGGGTCGCTCCGGCCCCAGCGGCACGATCGCGCCGATTCCCGGCAACCCCTTCCCACCGGGACGAATAGCAGCATGATGTTGGGAGACCGTGCCCGGCCCAGGACTCGGGGACGGGCCGGGCCTCTCATGCGGGAGGATCAGTGGACAAGGCGCAGACCACCGGCCACATACCCGAAGGCGACGCCCACGCAGGGGACTTGGCGGACTTACGGGACGAGGACTTCGACTACCTCGACGCCGGCGGGCACACCTACCTCGACCACACGGGAGCGGGCCTTCCGCCGACCTCATTGGTGCGGGGGAGCGCCGCCCGCATCACCGGCGGACTCTTCGGGAACCCGCACTCCGAGAGCCCCGCCTCCCGCGCCTCGGGAGAGCTGCTGTCCCAGGCCCGCCGCGCGGTGCTCCGCCACTTCAACGCGGACCCGGCCGAGTACGCCGTGATCTTCACCGCCAACGCGACCGGCGCCCTGCGCCTGGTCGGCGAGGCGTACCCCTTCACCCGCCGCAGCAGGCTGGTGATGTCGTTGGACAACCACAACTCGGTCAACGGCCTGCGGGAGTACGCGCGTTCGCGCGGCGCGGCGACGGCGTACGTACCCGTGAGCGGCCCCGGGCTGCGGATGGACGAGCAGCGACTGAGAGCCGCCCTGCCCGCGCGCGAACGCGGCCCCGGACTCGGACTCGGACTCGGCCCGGGCCCGCGGCGGGGCCGCGCCGGCGACCGCCCGCACGGCCTGCTCGCCTACCCGGCGCAGAGCAACTTCACCGGCGTCCAGCACCCGCTCACCTGGATCGCGGCGGCCCAGGCACGCGGCTACGACGTGCTGCTCGACGCCGCCGCGTACGTACCCGCCAACACCCTCGACCTGAGCCTGTACCACCCCGACTTCACGGTCGTCAGCTGGTACAAGGTGTTCGGCCACCCCACCGGCGTCGGCAGCCTGATCGCCCGCCGGGACGCGCTCGCCAGGCTGCGACGCCCCTGGTTCTCCGGCGGCACCATCTACGCGGTCAGCGCGCAGGCGCAGTGGCACGTCCTCGCGGACGACGAGGCGGCCTTCGAGGACGGTACGGTCAACTTCCTGTCCGTCCCCGATGTGACGGCCGGGCTGGAGTGGATCGACAACATCGGCATGGACCGCGTGCACGCCCACGTCACCGCCCTGACCGGTCAACTCCTCGCGGGGCTAAGACAGTTGCGGCACAGCGATGGTTCACCGATGGTCAGGATGTACGGCCCCGTCGACCTCGTGGCCCGCGGCGGAACGGTCGCGCTGAACCTGCTGGGTGCCGACGGCCGTGTCATCGACGAACGGGTCGTCACCCGCGACAGCGCCCGGCGCGGGATCTCGCTGCGCACCGGCTGCTTCTGCAACCCGGGCGCGGGCGAGGCGGCCTTCGCCCTGGCACCGCGCCGACTCCGCTCGGCCGCACGCCGCCAAGTCGCGTCCCTGGAGGAGTACTTGGAGCTGCTGCGTCTGCCGTCGGCGGGCGCGGTCCGGATCTCGCTCGGCCTGTCGTCACAGCCCAGGGACATCGAGACGTTCCTGACGTTCGTACGGGAGACCTACCGGGACCGGGTGCCAGGGGCCACCGGACTGGAGGCGAGGGCGGGCTGCTGAGCGCTCGCCGGGCGTCGGCTCACCTTCCCGCCCGTCCGCGCACCACCCCGTTCCGGCACTTGCGCACCAGCACGGCCCACGTCGTCGCAAGGAACAGCAGGGCGAACCCGGCCAGGATCAGCCAGCCCCGGCTCGCGGGATGGGCGAACGAGTCGCCGTACGAGTCCAGCAGCGGCGGTCCCAGCCGGGAGGCACCGTCGCGCCACAGCGACTCCAGGCCGACGCCGCTGCCCAGCGCCTCGAACGCCCACCGGTTGGTCATCGCCCAGCTGATCGCCTCTCCGGCCGCCGTCATCCGGGGCACCGGCACGAACGCCCCCGAGAACAGCACCTGCGGGAAGCAGAGCAGCGGCAGCATCAGCGTCGCCTGCCCCGGGTCCGTCACGGCGGCGGAGGCGAGCAGTCCGAGGGCGAGCGCGGCGGCCGAGGCCAGCACGCTCGACACGAACAGCGAGACGTACGTGTCCCAGCCCGCCGCGGGCAGCCGGTCCAGGGCGCGCAGCACGGCGAGGAGCAGGGCGTCCGCGGCGGCCAGCACCGGGAGCATGGTGGTGAGCTTGGACGCCACGTATGGGCCGATCCGCAGCCCGGCCAGCCATTCGCGGCGGAGCACGGGCAGTTCCGTGCAGATCTGCAGCAGGCCGTACGTCAGCCCGAAGAAGAACGCGCCGAACGCGATCCAGAACATGATCATCGCGGACGACCCCGGATCCGGGTCCGCCGGATCGAACGCGCCCGCGCGGAACAGCACCGCGAACATCGCCACGATCATTACGGGCGAACCGGCCAGCACGGCGACCGAGAGCCGGTTGTGCAGCAGCAGAGCCGTTCCGCGCCGGGTGAGGAGTGACCACTGGCGTACGGCGCCGACGCGAGGCCGTGACCCCGGCCGCTGAGGACGGACCGCGCTGTCCTCGGACTCCGTGGGCTCTTCAGGGGGCAACGCGGGTTCGATGCGCGCGCCGTCGGCGACCGCTTCGTACACCTCCTCGACCGTGGCGACCCCGAACTCCCGGCACAGGGCGTCCGGTTCACCCGTGTAAGCGACCTGTCCGCCCGGGGCCAGGAACACGACGTCGTCGCCGCGGAGGAGGTCCGCGAGGACATGCGTGGTCAGCACGATGGTGGTGCCGTGCTCGGCGAGGGCGCGCAGGGTCCGCAACAGGGCCGCCCCGGTGACCGGATCGAGCCCGGAGGTGGGTTCGTCGAGGAAGAGCGCCCGCGGTCTGGTGAGCAACTCGGCGGCGATGCTTGCCCGTTTGCGTTCGCCGCCGCTGAGTGCACGGACGGGCGTACCGGCCCGGTGCGCCAGCCCCAGGGTGTCCAGGACCCGGTCCACGGCCGCGGTGACCGACTCGGCCGACGTCCCCGGTGGCATCCGCAAACCCGCCGCGTACACCAGCGTCCGGTGCAGCGGGAGGTCGCGATGCAGGATGTCCTCCTGCGGAACGAACCCGAACTCCGGTCCGGGCGGGCCCGGTTGGGCCCCGTCGTGCAGTACGGAACCCTCGCCGGCCGACCGCAGTCCCGCGAGCGTTTCCAGCAGTACCGTCTTGCCCGCGCCGCTGCTGCCGGCGATCACGACGATCCGCCCGGGGGCGGCATCGAGGGACACGTCGTCCAGTACGCGCCCCGCTCCGCGCACCTCCTGGGTGAGCCGACGCGCCCGGATCCGCAGACCGTCGACCGGAGCGAGAGACGTGGCAACGGGCGGACGGGGCCCTGTCGGTATCGGCATGGAGGCAGCATGCCAGGAGACCATGGACTTCACGCATGAGCGGGGGCGGTGCCGGGCAAGTGCCGGTGCGATATCCGGTGATGGGGCGCATCCGTAGGGCTAAAGCGTCAAATCCCCCCTCTTCAAAGGAACCTTGCTTCTTTTATTGACGGCGGAAAAGAACGGACCTAGGTTCCGGGCATGCGCTCGACTCCTGGTACGGAGGCGTTCCCGGCACACACGCCGGCCGCTGCCCAGATCTTCACCACCGTGCTGTCCCACGGCCCGCTCACCCGGTCGGACATGGCCGGCCGCGCCGGCCTTTCGGCGGCGGCGGTCACGAAGGCGGTCCGGCCGCTGATCGAGGCCGGGTACCTGGTGGAGGACGCGGGAGACGAGGCACGCCCGTCCCTGGGGCGGCCCGCCAACCCCGTACGGGTGGACGGCGGACGGGCCCTGTTCATCGGCGTAAAGATCACCGGCAACGAGATCATCGCCGTACTGACGGACCTGTGCTGCCGCATCCGCGTCGCCCGGCACGTACCCCTGAACGACCGCGAACCGAAGGCCGTGCTCGCCTCGGTCGCCGCCCTCGCGCAGGAACTCCTCGCGGAGGCCGACGGGTTCGGCGTTCAGGTCCAGGGGCTCGGCGTAGCCGTCTCAGGCGATGTGGACCGCGCCGCCGGAGAGGTGCGCTTCTCGCCCTTCCTGGAGTGGCGTGACCTTCCCCTCGCCGAACTCATGGAGATGACGACCGGACTGCCGGTCACCGTCGACAACGACGTCCGGGCCCTGACCGTCGCCGAACAGTGGTTCGGCGCGGGCATCGGCCTCTCCGACTTCGCGGTGGTGACGGTCGGTGCGGGCATCGGCTGCGGCCTGGTCGTGCACGGCAAGGTCGTCTCGGGCGCGCACGGGGTGGCCGGCGAGATCGGGCACGTGGTCATCGACCCGACGGGACCACCGTGCCACTGCGGAAACCGCGGGTGCGCCGAGGCCATCGCCGCGGACCCCGCGATCGTCGCCGCGGTACGCGAGGCGACCCGCCTGCCGGTGGCCGACGCCGCGCAGGCCGTCGACCTGGCCCGCCGGGGCGACCCCGGCGCCCGTGAGGTGTACGCGCGGGCCGGGGAGGCGATCGGCCGGGCCATCGCGACCGTCGCCAACCTCATGGGCCCCCAGCGCGTGATCATCTCCGGCGAGGGCCTCGCCGCCTACGACCTGTTCGCCGAACAGATCCGCGAGGCCTTCACCGCTTCGGCCTTCGGCACGGCCGCGCGATGCGACCTGCTGACGCGTCCGTTGCCCTTCGACGAGTGGGCGCGCGGAGCCGCGGCCACCGCCATCCAGTCCTTCATCAGTGGTCCGACCCGCGGCCAGGGATGAGCCGCCTCAACTGCTGACGGACTCCTGATGAACCGTCAAGCTCCTTGGCCTCCAAGGAAGTTCGAGCACCACCGCATCACTTCACCACCCGCACCCGCACCCGCACCCGCACCCGCGTAGAGCCGAACCCATCACTGGAGGTCCGACCCATGAGGTCATCCTCGTACGCCCCCGGAACCCCCGCCCGCCGCTCCACCAGAGCCGTGCTCGTCGTGGCCCTCACCGCGGCCATGGCGACGACCCTCCCGGCAGCCCAGGCCGCCACCCCCACCGCCACCACTCCCACGACCACGTCCAAGTCCACGGCCGCCGCCGGTGCCGAGGCGGTCGCGGCCAAGCCCTACATGGGCTGGTCGAGCTGGAGCATGCAGTCCTCGAAGTACCCCGGACTGAACCCCGACGGCGACTACAGCTACCTCACCGAGAAGAACGTCCTCAAGCAGGCGGACGCGCTGGCGGCCAAGCTCAAGCCGTACGGATACGAGTACGTCAACCTCGACGCCGGATGGTGGCGTGCCAAGGACTGGAAGCCCGGCTTCGACGAGTACGCCCGCCAGAAGGCGGACCCGAACCGCTTCCCGCGTGGCATGAAGCCCGTCGCCGACCACATCCACGGCAAGGGACTCAAGGCGGGCATCTACCTGCCCGTCGGCCTGGAGAAGGAGGCGTACGGGGAGGGCAAGACCCCCATCTGGAACGCCGAGGGCTGCACGACCGCCGACATCGTGTACAGCGACCTGCGCACCACCAACGGCTGGGACAGCGCCTACAAGCTCGACTTCTCCAACCCCTGCGCCCAGAAGTACGTCGACTCGCAGGCCCGGCTCTTCGCCGACTGGGGCTACGACTTCCTCAAGCTCGACGGGGTCGGACCGGGTTCCGGCAAGAACGGCGACCAGTACGACAACGTTGCCGACGTCGCCGCCTGGCAGAAGGCCATCGCCGCCACCGGCCGCCCGATCCACCTGGAGATCTCCTGGTCGCTCGACATCGGCCGGGTCGCCGACTGGAAGAAGTACTCCAACGGCTGGCGCATCGACACCGACGTCGAGTGCTACTGCAACACCCTTGTCAGCTGGGAGAACTCGGTCGACGACCGCTGGGACGACGCCCCCGGCTGGACCCGCCATGCAGGTGCGGGCGGCTGGAACGACCTGGACTCCCTGGACGTCGGCAACGGCCAGATGGACGGCCTCACCAAGGCCGAGCGGCAGAGCTACGCGACCCTGTGGGCCATCGCCAAGTCCCCGCTCTACACCGGTGACGACCTGACCAAGCTCGACTCCTACGGCGTGTCGCTGCTGACCAATCGCGAGGTCATCGCCCTCAACCAGGGCAGCACGCCGCCCGCCCGTCCGGTCACCCCGTCCGACCCGCAGCAGGTGTGGGCGGCCAAGAACGCCGACGGCAGCTACACCGTGGCCCTGTTCAACCTCGCCGACTCTCCCGCCGCCGTCACCGCCGACTGGTCGACCCTCGGCTTCACCGGCAAGGCCTCCGTACGGGACCTGTGGAACCGCGAGAACCTCGGCACGCACACGAACAAGGTGACGCAGGCCCTGCCCGCCCACGGCTCCCGCCTCTTCACCGTCACCCCGCGCGGCGCCGCCCTCGCCTCGACCGGCTATGAGGCCGAAGCCACCACCAACACCCTCAGCGGCAACGCCGCCCTCGCCGACTGCTCCGCCTGCTCGGGCGGCAAGAAGGTCGGCAACCTCTACGTCGGCGGCAAGCTCCGCTTCAACGACGTCGTCGTCGCCAAGGCCGGTACGTACATGGTGAAGGTCGGCTACGTCAGCGGTGACGCGCGCTCCATCGACGTCTCCGCGAACGGCAACGGCGCGAGGCACCACAAGTTCCCCTCCACCGGGGACTGGGGAACCGCCGAGACCGTCAGCGTGCCCGTCACCCTCAAGGCCGGCGCCAACACCATCACCTTCGACAGCGGCACCGGCTACGCCCCGGACATCGACCGCATCGACGTCCCGAAGTCGTCGTCCTGACCGCCGTTCTCATCTCCCTGGAGCCGCACCATGGACAGCAACCCGACCGAGCCCAGCAGGCGAAGACTTCTCTCACTGGCCGCGGCGGCCGGCGTCGCCACCGCCCTCGGCGGCCTGCCCGCCTTCACCGCGTCGGCCGCACCTCAGCGGCCCGTCGACGCCCCGCTCCCGAAGGGGAGTTCACGGAACCAGCTGTGGTGGCAGGCGCCCGGCGACGAGCACTCGATGATCGAACAGGGCCTGCCCGTCGGCAACGGCCGCCTCGGCGCCCTCGCGAGCAACGACCCCGGCCGTGAGCTCCTCCTGATCACCGACGCCACCATGTGGACCGGCGGCCTCAACGACAAGCTCGACTCGGACGGCCAATTCCCCTACGACCGCGAGAACTTCGGGTCCTTCACGCTCCTCGGCCGCCTCACCGTCGACATCCCCGACCACGACCTGGGCGCCGTGAACGGCTACCGCCGCACCCTCGACCTGGCGCAGGGCGTGGTGACCACGTCGTACGTCCGCTCCGGAGTGACGTACGAGCGGCAGATCTTCGCCAGCCGGCCCGACGACGCGATCGTCCTGCACTTCACGCAGAGCGGCGGCGGCCGATACACCGGCAGCATCACCCTGGAAGGGACGCACGACGAGAGCGTGACGGGCACCTCCTTCGGGGCCGCCTTCCCCAACGGTCTGCGCTACGGCGCGGCCGTGAAGGCGTCGAGCAGTGGCGGCAGCGTCCGGGTGAACGGCCCGCGGATCGACTTCTCCGGCTGCAGGGAACTGACCGTAGTGATGAGCGGCGGCACCAACTACGCGCCCGACGCCGCCAAGGGCTACCGCGATCCGTCCCTCGACCCCGAGCGGCTGGCCCGTACGAAGGTCCGTGACGCGGCGGACCACTCGGCGGACACCCTGCTGCGCACCCATGTCGCCGACCACCGCGAGCTGTTCGAGCAGTTGGACATCTCGCTCGGCACGTCGTCGGACGAGCAGCGCTCACTCGACACCTGGGACCGTCTCGGCGCGCGAGCCCGGGACGGTGAGCCCGATCCCGAACTGGAGGCCGCCTACCTGCAGTTCGGCCGCTATCTGATGATCTCCGGGTCCCGCAGCAGCCTCCCGCTCAACCTCCAGGGGCTGTGGCTCGACGGCAACGACCCGGACTGGATGGGCGACTACCACACGGACATCAACATCCAGATGAACTACTGGATGGCCGACCGCGCCGGGCTGTCCCAGTGCTTCGACGCGCTCACCGACTACTGCCTCGCCCAGTTCCCGTCCTGGACGAAGCTCACCAACGACCTCTACAACGACCCGCGCAACCGCTTCCGCAACTCCACCGGGAAGGTCGCCGGCTGGGCCGTCGCCTTCTCCACCAACATCCATGGCGGAAGCGGCTGGTGGTGGCATCCGGCCGGCAACGCCTGGCTGTGCACGACCCTGTGGGAGCACTACGAGTTCACCCGGTCGCGCTCCCATCTGGCGAGGATCTACCCGCTCCTGAAGGGTGCCTGCGAGTTCTGGGAGGCGCGGCTGATCACCACGACGCTCCCCGGCACCTCGCAGGAAGTGCTCATCGACGACAGCGACTGGTCGCCCGAGCACGGCCCGCAGGACGCGAAGGGCATGACGTACGCGCAGGAACTGGTGTGGGTGCTGTTCGACCACTTCCTCACGGCGTCCAAGGAGTTGAAGAAGGACTCCGCCTACGCGAAGAAGATCGGTGGCCTCCAGAAGCGGCTGTACATGCCGAAGGTGAGCCCCAAGACGGGCTGGCTGGAGGAGTGGATGTCGCCCGACAACCTCGGCGAGACCACCCACCGCCACCTGTCCCCGCTGATCGGGCTTTTCCCCGGGGACCGGATCCGCCCCGACGACTCCACCCCGCCGGAGATCGTGGAGGGCGCCACGGCCCTGCTCGCCGCGCGCGGCATGGAGAGCTTCGGCTGGGCCAACGCCTGGCGCAGTCTGTGCTGGGCCCGGCTCAAGGACGCGGACAAGGCCTACCAGCTGGTCGTCAACAACCTCCGCCCGTCGATCGACGGCGGCAACGGCACCGCCCCCAACCTCTTCGACATCTACGAAGTGGAGAAGGGGCGCGGCATCTTCCAGATCGAGGCCAACTTCGGCACACCCGCGGCGATGATCGAGATGCTCGTGTACTCCCGACCGGGCCACCTGGAACTGCTCCCGGCCCTGCCCGACGCCTGGGCGAAGTCCGGCTCCGTCACGGGGGTCGGCGTCCGCGGCGGATTCACCATCGACCTGCGCTGGCGCGACGGGAAGCCCACCGAGGCCCGGATCCACAGCGTCGGCGGCCGGACCACGACGGTGGCGTACGGCAACACGTCCCGCACGGTGACGCTGAAGCCCGGCGGGTCCGTCACGCTGCGGGACTTCGCCCGATGACGGCCCGGTTCGCTCGTGCGGGCCGCCTGGCCGTCCTGCTGCTGATCGCCGCGGGCGTCCAGGTGACGCCCGCGGCGGCGCAGCCGGCCGATACGCACACGACCACGGCCGAAGCCGCCGCGCAGCGGCACGACGTGGTCACCTGGGGCGCGAGCGCGGACCGTATCGGCGACGCCGTCAACGACCGCAGCTACCGCCTGATCGTGCGCACCAGCGTCGCCGGGGACGACCTGCGCATCCGGCTCTCCAACGCCTTCGGCGACCGGCCGCTGACGTTCGACAGCGTCTACGCCGGCATCCGGCAGGAGGGCGCCACGGTGGTCCGCGGCACCAACAAGCGGCTGACCTTCGGCGGTTCCCGCTCCGTCACGGTCCCCGCCGGGGCCACCGCGTACAGCGACCCGCTCCCCGGCAAGCTGCCCGCCGCGACCGACCTGGCCGTCAGCATCCACACCAGCGAGGCGAGCGGCACGGCCACGGGGCACTCCATGGCCATGCAGACCTCGTACGCGGCGGAGGGCGACCACACGGGCGAGGAGGCCGCGGCCTCCTGGACCCAGGCGATCGGCTCCTGGTTCTACCTCGACGCCGTGTCCGTACGGACGAGTTCGGCCACCGGGGCCGTGGTCGCGCTCGGCGACTCCATCACGGACGGCTGGCAGTCCACGAGCGATCTGAACCGCCGCTGGCCCGACTACCTCGCCCGTCGTCTGCGGGCAACGACCGGTCAGGTCAGGGGAGTTGCCAATGAGGGCATCTCCGGGAACAAGGTCCTCGCGGACGGCGCCGGGCAGAGCGCCCTCAACCGGCTGGACCGGGACGTCCTCTCCCTCCCGGGCGTCCGCACGGTGTTCCTCTTCGAGGGCGTCAACGACATCAAGGCCCACTCCGGCGTCACGGCCCAGGACATGATCAAGGGCTATCGCGAGATCATCGCCCGCGCCCACGAGGCCGGGAAGTGCGTCGTCGGAGCCACCGTCGCGCCCTTCAAGGGCTGGTACGAGTGGGACACCGCCGCCGAGTCCGTACGCCAGGAGATCAACCAATTCATCCGGGACAGCGGGGAGTTCGACGCCGTCACCGACTTCGACCGCATCCTCCGCAGCCCCTACGACCACGAGCGCATCCTCCCCGTCTTCGACGGCGGCGACCGGCTGCACCCCAACGACAAGGGCATGCAGGCGATGGCCGACGCCGTTGACCTCAAGAGCCTCGAATGCTCCGCATGAGCACCGCGCCGAGGAGGAGCGCCGCGGCAACGCACTGACATACGGCATTGACGCATCGCACTGACGCACCGCACTGACACATCGCCCCAATGTGCCCCACACACAGAGGAGTTGACCCAGTGAACCGACGTCGCCTACTCACCGGCGGGACCGCCCTCGCGGCCTCCGCCACCCTCCTCACCACCCCGACCGCGACCGCCCGCACGGCCCCGGCGCTGCCGACGAGAGCCGAGATCCTCGCCGTCCTGCGCCGGGTCGCCGACCACTGGATCGCCACGCACACGGACCCGGGGGACAACGGCTGGGCCAACGCGACGTTCTTCAGCGGACTCCTCGCGCTGCACCGGCTGACGGGCGACCCCCGCTACCTGGCGTACGCGCGCGGCTGGGCCGAGAAGCACGCGTACGGCCTGCGGGGCGGGGTGACGACCCGCCATGCCGACAACCACAACGCAGGGCAGGCATACCTCGACCTCTACGAGATCGAGCCCGAGGAAGGGAAACTCGCCGCGATCGAGGCGTCCCTGCGCCGCATGGTTCTCACGGACCAGCCGGGCAAGAACGACGACTGGTGGTGGGACGACGCCCTCCATATGGGCATGCCGCCGTTCGCCCGCCTCGGCGTCCTCCGCAACGACCCGCGGTACTGGGAGAAGCTGTACGCCCTCTACGGCCACACCAAGCGCGTCGAGGGCGGGCCAGGTCTCCTCGATCCGGGCACCGGCCTGTGGTACCGCGACAAGCGGTTCCTGCCCGGCGCGATCGTCTCGCCCACCGGCAAACCGGTGGTCTGGTCGCGCGGCAACGGCTGGGTGGCCGGCGGGCACGTCAAGACCCTCAAGGCCCTGCCCCGGTCGGAGCGGCACACCGGCGAGTACCGGGACACCCTGACCCGGCTGGTCACCGCCCTGCCCGCCGCACAGCGCACGGACGGCTTCTGGAACGTCAACCTCGCCGACCCGGAGCATCTGCCCGGCCCCGAGACGAGCGGTACGTCCTTCTTCCTGTACGGCACGGCGTACGCGATCCGTGCCGGCCTCGTCCGCCGGGCGGCGTTCCTGCCGGTGGCGACCCGGGCATGGCAGGGCCTCGTCACCACGGCCGTCCACCCCGACGGCTTCCTCGGCTACGTACAGAAGGTGGGTGACCGCCCGGAGTCCAGCCAGCCCGTCACGTACGACAGCACCTCGGACTTCGGCGTGGGGGCCTTCCTGCTCGGGGGCACCGAACTCGCCCTGCTGACGAGCTGACAGCACCGCCGTGCGGGCCGGCGTAATGGCTCTGTAGCGTGGGCACATCAACCAACGCGACGGAGGCTGTCACATGACCCGCCCGATCACCGTGGGAGTAGACGGTTCCGCCGAATCCCTGGCCGCCGTGCACTGGGCGGCCAGGGAGGCGGTACGCCGTTCACTGGCGCTGCGTGTGGTGCACGCCTGGGAGAAGTCCGACGGCGAGGACCGGACCGGGGACGTGCGGGACGCGCTGGCGGAGACCGCACGCGAGGTCACCGACCGGCACGCGGACCTGCCGGTGACCACCGACCTCCTCGAAGGCGACCGGGTCGAGGCGCTGGTCGCCGAGGCGGCGGACGCCGAGACGCTGGTGCTCGGCACCCGCGGGCACGGGGCGATCGTCGGCTTCCTGCTCGGTTCCGTCGGCCAGCAGGTGGTCGCCGAGTCCGCGCGGCCCGTCGTCCTCGTACGCGCCGGGGATCTCGCCGAGTCCGAGGCGGCAGGGCGCGAGATCGTCGTCGGGCAGCAGGGCGGCCCGGACGACAGCGCGGCGGCACTGGAGTTCGCGTTCGAGACGGCGGCGGCACGTGGCGCCGCCGTACGCGTCGTACGGGCCTGGAGCCTGCCCACCGTCTTCACCTTCAGCCCCGGCTCGCTGAGGCTCGCCGACGAGGCCGGGGGACTTGAGCAGTACGAGGAGAAGGCACTCTCGGAGGCGCTCCTGCCTTTCACGGAGAGGTTCCCCGACGTGCGGGTGACGCGGCACGTCGAGATGGGCAGCGCTGGCGAGGTACTGCTCACGGCGGCGGCGCCGGCCCAGCTGCTGGTGGTCGGCCGGCGCGCGCACCGCTCCGCCGTCGGCGCGCGGGTGGGTTCGGTGGCCCACGCGGCCATGCACCACGCGCCCTGCCCGGTGGCGGTCGTCCCGCCGGCCTGACCGCCCGCCTCAGACCGAGGGCGCGGCGTCGTCCGTCGGCGGCGGCAGCGCGTCCCGCATCGGGGGCAGGATGTTCTTGACGTAGTCCTCGACCGCCGTGTCCAGGCCGATGTCGTGCTGGGCCCGCTCGGACAGGTACCAGCGGTGTTCGAGCAGCCCGTGGTAGAGCTCGGCCGAATCCATCGAGCCCCGCAGCTCGCGCGGGACGGCGCGCACGGTCGGCCGGAAGACGTCCCGCACCCAGCGGTGGGCCAGCACTTCCGGGCGGGCGGCGAGCGGGTCGCCGGGCGCGTAGTCGTCCTGGGTGGCCATCCAGGCCTCCAGGTCGTTGAGCAGCCGCCGCGCCTGGTTCTCCTCGGCGTCGAGCCCGGTCAGCCGCAGCAACTGGCGCTGGTGGTGGCCCGCGTCGACGACCTTCGGCACGAACGTGACGGTGTCACCGTTGGAGGAGTGCGCGATCTGCATCTCGGCGACGTCGAAACCGAGGTCGTTGAGGCGGCGGATGCGGCGGTCGATGTAGTGGTGCTTGCCCGCCGGGTACACGGACGTGCGGGTGAGCTCCTCCCACAGCCGGTTGTAGCGCGCGCAGATCTCCATACCGAACTCGATCGGGTCCACCGACGGGTGGAGAGCGCCGGACGCCTCCAGGTCCAGCAGCTCCCCGCTGATGTTCACGCGCGCGAGGTCCAGGTCGTACTCGCGCTGCCCGGGGCTCAGTTGCGGATGCAGCTCCCCGGTCTCGGCGTCGACGAGATACGCGGCGTACGCGCCCGCGTCCCGCCGGAACAGCGTGTTGGACAGCGAGCAGTCGCCCCAGGCGAACCCGGCGAGGTGGAGCCGGACGAGCAGCACGGCCAGCGCGTCCATGAGCCGGTGCATGGTGGCGGGCCGCATGGTCGTCTCGAACATCGACCGGTAGGGCATCGAGCCGCCGAGATGGCGGGTGATGAGTACGGATTCCAGCGGCTCGCCGCCCTCGTCGGTGCGGCCGGTGACCACGGCGAGCGGGTCCACCGACGGGATGTTGAGCCGGTCGAGACTGCGCAGCAGCTCGTACTCCCGCAGGGCGGGCCGCTCGGCGAGCTCCTTGACCGCCACGACCTCCGCCCCGGCGCGCGCGTAACGCACGACGTGCCGCGAGATACCCCGCGGCAGCGGCACCAGATAGTGCTCCGGCCATTCCTCCAGGGGCAGCTGCCACGGCAGGTCGAGCAGGAGCGCGGGATGCTCCGGGTTGGTGGCGCTGATCTGCAATGCCATCGCTCGCTTGCCCTGCCCTTATGGTCGGCCGTCATGTCGCAGGAGCATCTCCGCACCTCGACGTCCCCTTCGTCAACATGGACGTCTGTTTTGTCACCCGCTGGACCCCGGTGGGAGATGCGCCCGCGACTCGGCTCAGACCGGCTGATCCACCCCCAGCACCGCACGGACCTCGAACTTCTCGTACGTCTCGGACGGCTCGGTGTCCTTGGGGCGGGAGGCCAGGACGGTGCCCAGCCAGCCCAGCAGGAACCCGGCCGGGACGGAGACGATGCCCGGGTTCTGCAGCGGGAAGAAGGCGAAGTCCGCGTCCGGGTAGAACGAGCCGGGCCTGGAGGAGACGACGGGCGAGCAGACGACCAGCAGCACGGACGTGACGAGGCCGCCGTACAGGCTGAGCAGGGCCCCGCGCGCGTTGAAGCGGCGCCAGAACAGGCTGTAGACCATCGTCGGGAGGATCGCGGACGCGGCGATGGCGAAGGCCAGGAACGCCAGGGTGGCGGTGTTCGTCCCCCAGGAGACGAGCGCGAGCAGCATCCCCAGGACACCGATCACGACGGCGGACAGCCGGGCCACGGTCAGCTCCTCCCGCTGGCTCGCCCGGCCCTTGCGGATCACCTCCGCGTACAGGTCGTGCGCGAGGGAGGAGGCCGCCGCGAGGGTGAGGCCCGCGGCCACGGCCAGCAGCGTCACGAACGCCAGACAGGAGATGAGCGCGGTGAGCAGGGCGCCGCCGAGGTCCTGGGCGAGCAGCAGCACCGCGGCGTCGCCCTTCGCGTCGATGTCCGCGATGACGTCACGGCCGACGATCGCCGTCGCCCCGAGGCCGAGTACGCCGGCGGCGAGGCACACGAAACCGACCAGGCCCATGGCCCACAGGATGGAGCGCCGCAGCACCCGGGTGGCACTCGGGGCCAGCAGCCGCATCATCACGTGGGGGAGTGCGGCCAGCCCCAGCACGATGGCGATCTGCAGGCTGAAGAAGTCGAGCTTGCTGGCCGTGCTGCCGCCGTAGCGCAACCCGGGCTCCAGGAACCGCTGGCCGATCCCGCTGCCGGAGGCGGCTCCGCCGAGCAGGTCGTCGACGTTCCACTGGTAGCGGTGCAGCACCATGACGGCGGTCACCGCGACACCTACGACCAGCATGACGGCTTTGACGATCTGGATGAAGGTCGCGCCGGGCATACCGCCGAGCGCCACGTACAGCACGACCAAGGTGCCGATGGCCACGATGCACAGGGTGCGGGTGGCGCTGGACGGTTCGCCGAGGAACTGCGTCAACAGGGCCACACTGCCGACCAGTTGGGCGACGAGATACAGCACGGTGATGGTCAGCGTGCAGAAGGCGAGGGCGAGGCGGACGGAGCGCCGGCTGCGCGGCAGACGCAGTGCCAGGGTGTCGCCGAGCGTGAACCTGCCGGAGTTGCGCAGAGGTTCGGCGATCAGGAGCAGCACCATCACCCAGGCCACGCTGGTGCCCACGAGGTACAGCAGGCCGTCGTACCCGGTCAGTGCGACCAGACCGGTGCTGCCGAGCAGGGTGGCGGCGGAGAGATAGTCCCCGCACATCGCCAGGCCGTTGCGCAGCGGTGTCATCGTGCGGTTGCCGAGATAGAACTCGCTGATCTCGTCACCCTGCGGCGCGATGATGAGCGCGGTGAACATGCTGACCACGACGACCGACACGAACAGGATGAAGGTCAGCTTCAGGCTGAAGCCGCCCACTACGCCCGCGGAGAGAGTGACCAGGTGGTCCTGGGGGAGTGTCACCATCCGCCGAACCGCCTCTGCTGCTGAGGGACCCGGGCCCGCGCGGCAGCGTCGCGGTGCATCTCGGCGCGCAGACGGTCGGCGGCCGGGTCGACCCGCCGCTCCATGTGCACCAGGTACCGCCACGCGGTCAGGGCCATCACGGCGAACTGCCCCACCCCGCCCGCGAGTCCCAGCGTCACATGACCGAACAGCGGCCGATTGAGCACGTCGGGCAGGAAACTCGACAGCAGCACGAACAGCAGGAACCCGCCCACCGAGATCGACAGCGCCACCGCCCCGAATCTGCGCTGGGCGCCGCGCAGGGAGCGGAAGTCGGGATGCGAACCGATCTTGTTCCGGGCCACGGTTCCGGACTGCGTGCTGTCCGGAGGGGAACCGTAGTACGGGCTTGGGTGTTGTGGCATACCGTGCCTTATCAAATAAGAGTGCAGCTCAAGAGGCATTGCTGAACGCGGCTCAAGTTTCTGGATCGAGCGGGTCGGGAATCGGCCAGAATTGCCACTGAAATCCTCACCCGATCAACCGGGACGGCCCGGCCGATGGGGTATGTCGGCGAGGCTGAACGGATTCTGGCATTCAATCGATTCAATAATCAACAGCGAAAATGTGAGGGAAATGCGAGCGGCCTTATTCGGCCTGCGAAGTCCACTTGGTTGGCTCAAATGCAGCGCACAGCATCTGGCGCCGGAGGTGGGGCCCTGGCCGGCACCGGCGCCGCCGGGCGCCGCGTCGCCGGCCCGGGCCGGGGGACGTGATGTGCAGCACGCCGCGGCGGCGGCCGTGACGCCTGTGAGAGGGGTTCTGGCTGGGCACGGCTTGATCAGCGATCAAGCCGGGTAAAATCCCTGGCCAACGCCCATTCTGCTCATTTGACACCTCGTCGCGCTCAGGGATAGACAGCAGCCCTCTGAGGTCGAGAGGTGAACCGTGTACGAGCCGAATGTGGTCGGGGACTGGCAGGAGTACGACGATGAGCATGCCGGCCTGCGCATTCGCGTTCATGGCTTGGAGAAGGCGGAGCCGCCGCGCGGGCGTGACGACGCGGCCGAGGGCCTGATCTACTTCCGATTCCGGGTGACCGTCGAAAACCGGACGACCGAGCATTTCGGCATTCATCTCGAAGACGGCCAGCTCGACATCCGTATCGGTACCGACGGCGAGAGCGCGTTTCTGGACTGGCGCAACTCGCAGTTCATCGAGGGCTTCGACGTCTATCCACTGCGGCGGGCTACCGCGGTCCTGTTCGCCGCGGCTCCCGAAAGCGGCCTCTCCTACGTGGACATCCAGGTCCAGTTGAAGGTCGACGACGAGTGGACCGAGCGCTACCTCTGGTCCGGCGGCATCGGCCTGCACGAGCCGGCGGTCGGCGTCGGCGCCCGCCCCGAATCCGCGGCAGACGGTCTCGCCGCCCAGGTGATCAGCTTCCTGGAGAGGGAAGCGGGCCAGGGCCCGGCTTCCTGACGCCTGGAAAGGCAGAGCCGTTCTGGTCAGAGCCGTTCTGGTCGGAGCCGCTCTGGTCGAGGATCAGCGGCCTCGTCCCGAGTCCAGGGCCTCGGAGGCCGCAGCCGCGACGGCCTCTGACACGGCGGCGAGCGCCGGGAAGTCGAGCTTCCACTGCTGCCAGTACAAGGGAATGTAGATCTTCGACTCCGGCGCGAGATTGACGAGCCGTCCCGAGTCGAGCAGCGGCGCCGCCTGTACCTCGGGAACCATGCCCCATCCCATTCCGGCCGCGACGGCGTCGACGAACCCCTCCGAGGTCGGCACGAGATGCCGCAGTGAACTCGCCGTGCCGCGACCGCGTTTGAGCCCCCGGACGAACGCGTCCTGGAGATCGTCACGTCGGTCGAAGGTCACCACGGGCGCGTCGCCGATCACATCCCGCAGGGGCGTGTCCGGCCACCCGCCGAGCCGCCGCGCGGCGAAATCGGGGCCGGCCACCGGGACGTACCGCATACGCCCGAGACTCCGCACGGAACAACCCGTCACCGCCTCCGGCGACGAGGTCACCGCCGCCATCACCAGCCCCTCGCGCAGCAGCGCGGCAGTGTGGTCCTGGTCCTCGCGGCGCAACTCGTAGCAGAGGCCGAGCTCCTCCGGTACGCGGGCGAGCGCGGGCAGGAACCAGGTCGCCAGCGAGTCGGAGTTCACCGCGATCGACAGCCGCGTCGGCTCGGCGGACCCCGACATGCCGAGTTCGGTCCTGGCCTCGTCCTCGAGGCGGGCCAGTTGGCGCGCGAACCGCACGACGACCTCGCCGGACTCGGTCGGCCGGACCGGCTTCGTGCGCATCAACAGGACACGCCCCGTGCGCTGTTCGAGCGCCTTGACCCGCTGGCTCACCGCCGACGGCGTCACATGGAGCACCATGGCCGCCGCGTCGAACGTGCCCTCGTCGACGACGGCCAGCAGGGTACGCACCTGGTCGAGGGGAAGCTCTGTCATCACGAGCGCTAATGATACGTAAGAATCTTTAGCTGTACTCTTGACGGCCGCCTTCCTAGCGTGTCCCTGTGACCAGCACTCTGACCGCCGCTGCCGCCGGGTTCGGTACCGGCCTCTCCCTCATCGTCGCCATCGGCGCACAGAACGCCTTCGTCCTGCGGCAGGGCATCCGCAGGGACGCCGTGCTCGCGGTGGTGGGCATCTGCGCCCTGTCCGACGCGGCACTCATCGCCCTCGGCGTCGGCGGTGTCGGGGCGGTGGTGGTGGCCTGGCCGGAGGCGCTGACCGCGGTCGCGCTGATCGGCGGCGCCTTCCTCATCGCCTACGGCTGTCTCGCCGTACGCAGGGTGTTCCGGCCCTCGGCGCTGATCGTGGAGACGGGGACGGCCGGCTCGCGACGGCGGGCCGTACTCACCTGTCTGGCGATGACCTGGCTCAACCCGCACGTCTACCTGGACACCGTGTTCCTGCTCGGCTCCATCGCGGCCGACCGCGGCCCGCTGCGCTGGACCTTCGGCCTCGGTGCCGTCCTCGCCAGCCTGGTCTGGTTCGCCGCCCTGGGCTTCGGCGCCCGGCTGCTCAGCCGCTTCCTGGCCCGGCCGTCGGCGTGGCGCGTACTGGACGCTCTGGTCGCCGCGATGATGATCGCGCTCGGTGCCAGCCTGATCGCCGGGGCGTGAACGGCCCCGGGGCCGGAGGCTGTTGGCGGTCCTGGTCGTCAAGGTGGCGGTCGTCGCGGTCGTGATGGCTGTGGTGGTCGTGGTGGTCGTGGCGGTCTCCTCGGTGGACGACGGCGACGGCCAGGAGGCCGAGTGCCAGTCCCACCACCGTCTGCGTCCCGAAAGGTTCGCCGAACATCAGCGCACCCCAAACGGCCGTGACGGGGGCCATCAGGAACATGAGGGTGTTGACCTTGGTCACCCCCGACCGCCGCAGGATCAGCCAGTACAGCCCGTACCCGCCGAACGTGGAGAGCACCACGAGCCACACCACCGCGGTCCAGAAGGAACCGCTCGCGGGTGGTGTCACCGCGCTGGTGGCCGCGGCAAGTGCTGTGAACACGACGGCACTTGTGACGGCGTGGACCGTCATCGACACCATCGGACGGACGTCCGTACGGGACCGGCGGTCCAGGAAGGTCGCCGCCACCAGGGACAGCATGCCGAGGAACGGCACGAGATACGCCCACCACGCGACGCCCGTCCCGGCGCCCGCGTCGGCCACGGTGACGACGGCGACACCGGTCACGCCCAGCCCCAGTCCGAGCCACTGCCTGCGCGACACCGGCAGGCCCAGCAGCGGCCCGGCCAGCGCTCCGGCCACCAAGGGCTGTGTGCCGTCGATCAGAGCCGTAGTACCGCTGGAGACGCCCAGCTCTATCGCGTAGTAGACCGTCAGGAGATAGCCGCTCTGCGACAGCGCCCCCACGGCGGCCTGCCGGACGAGAACGCGGGGTGTGAGCCCACGCCACGAAGCCCGCGTCGCGGTCAGCGCGATGACGCCCAGGACAACGGCGAGTGGCAGGAAGCGCCACATGAGAAGCGTGACGGTGGGGGCGCTGCCCGATCCGAGCTTGGCCCCGATGAAACCGGAGCTCCAGGCCCCGACGAACGCGATCGACAACAGGATGTTCACGACACCGCACACCTCCAAGGCCGGACGACCGACACGAGTAGACCGATCTGTATACCTGGCACCGAGTATACAGATCGGTCTACTCTGGAGGAATGAGCACCTCGAAGACGCAGAGCGCGCAGGGCACGCAGAGCGCGCGGAACCCATCGAGTACGCCGAGCACGCCGAGCACGTCGAATACGCCGATCTCGTCGACCGCCTCGAACGGGCCGCGCCGAGTGCCGCTGACCCCCGGCGCCCGCCGGGCGCTGGAGGCGGCCGGGCGGCTGTTCTACGACCGCGGTATCCACGCCGTCGGCGTCGACCTCATCGCCGCCGAGGCCGGTGTCACGAAGAAGACGCTCTACGACCGGTTCGGTTCGAAGGATCAGATCGTCGTCGAGTACCTGGCCGACCGTGACGAGCGCTGGCGGGCCTTCCTCACGCCCCGCCTCGACGCGGCCCACACCCCGCACGACGGCGTTCTCGCCGTCTTCGAGGCCTCGCGCGACTGGATGGACGCGTCCAGCCCACGCGGGTGCAGCATGGTCAACGCCCACGCGGAGATCGACGACACGTCCCACCCGGCGTACGCGATCATCACCGGCCAGAAGCAGTGGATGCTCACCCTGTTCACCGACCTCGTACGCCCTCTCGCGCCCGCCTCGGCCGACTCCCTGGGCCGCACTCTGATGCTGCTCCACGAGGGCGCCCTCGTGGCCCACGGTCTCCGCATCTTTCCCGGCGCACTCGACCACGCCCGTGAGCAGGCGGCAGCGCTTCTGGCGACGGTCGAGGACTCACGCACGACGGGCTGACGCGCTCGCCTGCCCGCTTTGTCGGGTGCCCCGTCCCGTCCACGGATCGGTCCGCCGGGCGAAGGCGGCCCCGTATCGGCGATAGTGATCCTCGAATCGAAAGATGTATCGAGCAATCAGGTCGAGTGGTCGGGTCGAGGAACCAGGACGGGCGTGGACACGAGCAAGAGCGGTGCGGAAAACAGCGCGGAATCGGAGACCGGGGCGCTGGGGTCGGCGGTACCGGCTGAACCGGCAGAACCGGAGAGAAGCGGCGGCTGGCGCCGCTGGGCCATGGACACCCGGCCGCTGCGCCGCCCCGCCTACCGCCGCCTCTGGTCCTCGACCATCGTCACGGCCGTGGGCAGCCAGCTCACCGCCGTCGCCGTACCCAAGCAGATCTACGACATCACCGGATCCTCGGCCTGGGTCGGTTACGCGAGCTTCGCGGGACTCCTGCCCCTTGTCGTCTTCGCGCTGTGGGGCGGTGCGATCGCCGACAGCGTGGACCGGCGCAAGCTCCTCCTTGTGACGAACATCGGGATCGCAGTCACGTCCCTGCTCTTCTGGATACAGGCCGTCACCGGACTCGAATCGGTCGGCGTCCTGATGGTGCTGCTCGCCGTCCAGCAGGCGTTCTTCGGCCTCAACTCCCCGGCCCGCCAGGCCTCCATCGCCCGGCTGGTCCCCAAGGACGAACTGGCCGCGGCGAACGCGCTCGGCTCGACCGTCATGCAGACCGGCCTCGTCGCCGGCCCGTTGCTGGCCGGAGCGCTCATCCCCGTCGTGGGCCTCGCCGAGTTGTACCTGATCGACGCCCTGGCCCTGTGCGCCACGGTATGGGCGGTCTACCGGCTCCCCGCGCTGCCGCCCCTGGGCACCACCACGGCTGCCGCCGGGCGGGCAGGGCTGCGGGGGATCGCGGAGGGCTTCCGCTACATCTCCCTCAATCAGGTGCTCCTGCTGTCCTTCCTCGCCGACATCGTCGCCATGGTCTTCGGCATGCCGCGCGCCCTGTTCCCGCAGCTGGCCGCCCAGACGTACGCCCCGTACGGAGAGGGGCTCGCGCTCGGGCTTCTCTTCGCGGCGATTCCCATCGGTGCGGTGCTTGGTGGACTGATGTCCGGTACGTTCTCGCGTGCGCGGCGGCACGGGTTCATGGTCATCGCCGCGGTGGTCGCCTGGGGAGTAGCCATCACGGGGTTCGGCCTGAGCTCCAATCTGTGGGTGGGGGTGGCGTTTCTCGCCGCCGCGGGGGTTGCCGACATGGTCTCCATGGTCTTCCGCGGGGCCATCCTTCTGTCGGCCGTCACCGACGAACTTCGTGGCCGTATGCAGGGCGTCTTCACGGTCGTCGTCGCGGGTGGTCCGCGCCTGGCCGACGTCCTCCACGGGACGGCGGGCTCCGCCCTGGGCGCCCGTACGGCTGTCGCCGGTGGCGGGCTGCTTGTGGTCGTCACGATGTTGGTGCTGGCGGCGACGATGCCGGCGTTGCGGCGGTACCGGGGGAGTGTGTAGGGCTTTTTTCGCCCCCGCCGCCCCTACCCATTCCCATCCCGTACTCAGGGGCTTCGCCCCCGAACCCCCAAAAGATTGCGCAGTTCCCCGCGCCCCTAGGTTTCTAGGGGCGCGGGGAACTGCGCAGTCCAGCCACGACTCACCCGCGCACATCCACCCCGCAAGCCCCCACCCACCCAGCCGCCACTTCCCTCCAGCCTCTCCGGCGTTTGAGGAGCGGGGGTTCGGGGGCGGAGCCCCTGAAAAGGGACGGGAATGGGTAGGGGCGGCGGGGGCGAGAAACGCTATGCCGGCCGCAGCCACACCGTCGCCAGCGGCGGCAGCGTAAGCCGCACACTCGCCGCCCACCCCTGCTCCCCCTGAGCCTCGGCTTTGACGGGGCCGAGCCCCGTCACACCGCTGCCTCCGAAGGACACCGCATCGGTGTTCAGAACCTCCCCCCACGCAGGCACGTCATCCGGAACCCCGAGCCGGTACTCGTGCCGCACCACAGGCGAGAAGTTGGACACGGCGAGCAACGGCGAGCCATCCGCGTCGAACCGCATGAATGCGAAGACATTGTCCTCAGCCGCACCCCCGGCGACCCAGGCGAACCCGGAGGGGTCACAGTCCCGCTCCCAGAGCGCCCGCGTCACCCCGTACTGACGATTGAGCTCCCGGACGAGGTCCCGCACACCCTGGTGATCGGCGGCGGCCCCGTACGACGGGTCGAGGAGCCACCAGTCGGGCCCGTGCGCCTCGGACCACTCGGCGCCCTGCGCGAACTCCTGCCCCATGAAGAGGAGTTGCTTGCCGGGGTGCGCCCACATGAAGCCGAGATACGCCCGGTGCGTGGCCCGCTGCTGCCACCAGTCACCCGGCATCTTGGACACCAACGACTGCTTGCCGTGGACGACTTCGTCGTGGGAGATCGGCAGGACGTAGTTCTCGCTGTACGCGTACACCATCGAGAACGTCATCTCGTTGTGGTGGTACTTGCGATGGACGGGCTCGTGCGCGATGTACTCGAGAGAGTCGTGCATCCAGCCCATGTTCCACTTCAGACCGAACCCCAGACCACCACTGTCGGTGGGACGGGTCACCCCCTCCCAGGCGGTCGACTCCTCGGCGATGGTCATCACACCCGGCACTCGTCGGTAGACCGTCGCGTTCATCTCCTGGAGGAACGCGACCGCGGCGAGATCCTCGCGCCCGCCACGGACGTTGGGCGCCCACTGCCCGGGCTCGCGGGAGTAGTCGAGGTAGAGCATGGAAGCCACCGCGTCGACCCGCAGGCCGTCGATGTGGAACTCCTCGCACCAGTACACCGCGTTGGCGACGAGGAAGTTGCGCACCTCGGTGCGACCGTAGTCGAACTCGTAGGTCCCCCAGTCGGGATGCTCGGCGCGGCGCGAGTCGCCCGGTTCGTACAGCGGCTCCCCGTCGAAGCGGGCCAGCGCCCAGTCGTCCTTCGGGAAGTGGGCGGGCACCCAGTCCATGATCACGCCGATCCCGGCCCGGTGCAGCGCGTCGACGAGGTACTTGAAGTCGTCGGGTGTACCAAGCCTGGAGGTCGGTGCGTAGAAGCCGGTGACCTGGTAGCCCCAGGAACCGCCGAAGGGGTGCTCCGCCACCGGCATCAGCTGAACATGGGTGAAGCCGAGGTCCTTGACGTACTCCGGGAGCTCCTCCGCCAGTTGACGGTACGACAGCCCCGGTCGCCAGGACGGCAGATGGACCTCGTAGACGGAGAACGGCGCCTCGTGCACGGCGATGTCCCCGCGGTGCGCCAGCCACTCCTGGTCGCCCCACTCGTGGTGGGACGCCGTCACGATCGACGCCGTCGCGGGCGGCACCTCGGTCCGGCGTGCCATCGGGTCGGCCTTGAGGAACCGGTGGCCGTGCCGTGAGGTGATCTCGAACTTGTACCGCGCGCCCTCGCCGATGCCCGGCAGGAACAGTTCCCACACCCCGGACGAACCCAGGGACCGCATCGGGAACGCGGTCCCGTCCCAGTGGCTGAAGTCCCCGGCCACCCGGACACCCCGCGCGTTGGGTGCCCAGACGGTGAAGCGCGTGCCGGCCACACCCTGGTGGGCCATCGGCTCGGCGCCGAGCGCCTTCCACAGCTGTTCGTGCCGTCCCTCGCCGAACAGATGCAGATCGAACTCGCCGAGCGAGGGAAGGAACCGGTAGGGATCCTGAACTGCCAGCTCGCTGCCGCCCTCGTACTTCACCAGCAACGTGTACTCGGGGAACGAATCGAGCGGCAGTACACCCGAGAAGAGACCATCCCCCTCGCTGTCCAGCTCCATGCGCCGCCCGTCCGCCAACAACACGGCCACGGCCATGGCGAACGGCCGCAACGCGCGGAAGACGACCCCGTCCTGCACGGGATGGGCCCCCAGCAGCGCGTGAGGATCGTGGTGGGCGCCCGACAACAGACGCTCCCGATCCGTCACGTCCATGGGGAACGCCGACGGCCGCGCTGCGGGCCGGACGTCCTCGGTCACCGGAAGAGTCACGGCTGCGGTGATGTTGCGGGCCACGGGTTCAGCCTCCTTGAGCGCTGTGGAATGAGTGGAAGGACGGGACCGGCTTCTGCGGACCAGTGCCGGAGGATGCGGGGGCGAGCTCGGCGAGGCGGGCGATCGCCGCCATCGGTACGGGCAGCCAGTCGGGTCGGTGCCGGGCCTCGTACAGCACCTCGTACACGGCCCGGTCCGTCTCGTAGGCGCGCAGCAACTCGGGCTCGGCGCGCGGGTCCCAGCGTGCCTGGGCGGCATACCCCGCGCAGTACGCGTCCCGGCAGCGCCGCGCCCACTCCGGACGCCACGGGCGACGGCTGCGGGCGGCGTAGTCGAAGGAGCGGAGCATGCCCGCGACATCGCGTACGGGAGGCTGGGGGTGCCGTCGCTCGGCGATGGGCCGGGCCGGTTCGCCCTCGAAGTCGATGACGAACCACCGCGTTCCGGCCCGCAGCACCTGACCGAGGTGGAGATCGCCGTGGATCCGCTGCACCGGACGGCCCGAGTCGAGGGCGGCCAGTGCGTCGAAGGCACCCCGCAGCCCGTCCACGTACGGCAGCAGGTCCGGCACCGACCGGCTCGTGGCGTCCAGCCGCTCGTTCATCGAGGCCGCGAGCCGTCTGCTCCGGCGTCCGACCGGGACGCCGAGGGCGAACGCACCGGCCAGTGCGAGATGCACCTCGGCCGTCGCCTTGCCCAGCTCGTACGCCTCGTCGGTGAAGTCCCGTCCCGCGGCGAGCGATTCGAGTGCCAGGGTCCATCCGTCGTCGGCATCGCGCAGGAAGGGCTGCAGCACACCGAGGGTCGCCTCCTGCGGCTGCGAGGTCCGGAACCATGCCACAGGTGCGGGTACGCGGGTGCAGCCCTGCCGGGCCAGCGCCCAGGGCACTTCGAGATCAGGGTTGATGCCGGGCTGGACCCGCCGGAAGATCTTCAGGATGTACGAATCCCCGTACACCAGCGAGGAGTTGGACTGCTCCGCGTCGAGGAGACGTGGGGTGAGACCGGCGGGGATCGCCACATGCGCCTCGCGCTCGAACCGCAGTGGGCCCACCGTCCCCGGAGTGCGCAGCCGTTCCAGGAGCAGGTCCGCCGACCGGGGCTCCTGAAGGGCGTCGTACACCATCATTCCGGCCAGCGGTCCCTCGCTTGCCCGGCCGATACGGGTGTGGGCCAGCCGTGGTGGCAGGACCTCCCGGACACCGAGAAGCAACTGGTAGCAGTCCCCGGGCAGATGAGCGGCGGTGTCGTGCCGCGTACTGACCAGGAGATGCAGGCATCCCGGATGCAGCTCGGTCGCCGACAGCAGCGCCAGCTCCGTGACCCGCCGGCCCTTGCCCGCGAACCAGCGCTGCTCCGGCAGCCACGTCCGCAGCAGTCCCGCGAGAGACGTCAGCAGAAGAGCCGGACTGTGACTGCTGGGGCGGGGTGATACGACCTTGCGCATGGCGACCCGTCCTTTCAGGCGCACACCATCAAGCGCTGTTTGGTGTGGGGAGCTACCGCGCGGAGTCGGAACCAGTAGAAGCCGTGTCCGGCGAGGGTGAGGAGGTAGGGGAGTTCGCCGATGGCGGGGAAGCGGACGCCGCCGATGAGTTCGACGGGGTGGCGTCCGCTGAAGGCCTGGAGGTCCAGTTCGGTGGGCTGGGCGAAGCGGGAGAAGTTGTGGACGCACAGGACGAGGTCGTCGCCGTGTTCGCGCAGGAAGGCGATGACGGCGGGGTTGGAGGAGGGCAGTTCGGTGTAGGAGCCCAGGCCGAAGGCGGGGTTCTGTTTGCGGATCTCGATCATCCGCCGGGTCCAGTGCAGCAGCGACGAGGGCGAGCTCATGGAGGCTTCGACGTTGGTGACCTGGTAGCCGTAGACCGGGTCCATGATCGTCGGCAGGTAGAGGCGTCCCGGGTCGCAGGAGGAGAAACCGGCGTTGCGGTCCGGGGTCCACTGCATGGGGGTGCGGACCGCGTCGCGGTCGCCGAGCCAGATGTTGTCGCCCATGCCGATCTCGTCGCCGTAATACAGAATCGGGCTGCCGGGCAGGGACAGCAGCAGGGCGGTGAAGAGTTCGATCTGGTTGCGGTCGTTGTCCAGCAGGGTGGCCAGCCGGCGTCGGATGCCGATGTTGGCGCGCATGCGCGGGTCCTTGGCGTACTCCGCGTACATGTAGTCGCGTTCCTCGTCGGTGACCATTTCGAGGGTGAGCTCGTCGTGGTTGCGCAGGAAGATGCCCCACTGGCAGCCGGAGGGGATCGCCGGCGTCTTCGCGAGGATTTCGGAGACCGGGTAGCGGGACTCGCGGCGCACGGCCATGAAGATGCGCGGCATGACGGGGAAGTGGAACGCCATGTGGCATTCGTCGCCGCCGGCGCTGTAGTCGCCGAAGTAGTCGACGACGTCCTCGGGCCACTGGTTGGCCTCGGCGAGGAGGACGGTGTCGGGGTAGTGGGCGTCGATCTCGGCGCGGACCCGCTTGAGGACCTCGTGGGTGGCGGGGAGGTTCTCGCAGTCGGTGCCCTCCTCCGCGAACAGGTACGGCACCGCATCGAGGCGGAAGCCGTCGATGCCCAGGTCCAGCCAGAACCGCAGCGCGGAGACGATCTCCTCCTGGACGGCCGGGTTCTCGAAGTTCAGATCCGGTTGGTGGGAGAAGAAGCGGTGCCAGTAGTACTGCTTGCGGACGGGGTCGAAGGTCCAGTTGGAGGCTTCGGTGTCGACGAAGATGATGCGGGCGTCGGGGTATTGCTTGTCGTCGTCGGCCCACATGTAGTAGTCGCCGTAGGGCCCGTCTGGGTCGTTGCGGGACTGCTGGAACCAGGGGTGCTGGTCGCTGGTGTGGTTCATGACGAAGTCGATGATGACGCGCATGCCGCGTTGGTGGGCGGCGTCGACGAATTCGACGAAGTCGGCGAGGTCACCGAATTCGGGGAGGACGGCGGTGTAGTCGGAGACGTCGTAGCCGCCGTCGCGGAGCGGGGATTTGAAGAAGGGGGGGAGCCAGAGGCAGTCGACGCCGAGCCATTGCAGGTAGTCGAGTTTGGCGGTGAGGCCTTTGAGGTCGCCGATGCCGTCGCCGTTGCTGTCCTGGAAGGAGCGGACGAGGACTTCGTAGAAGACGGCGCGTTTGAACCATTCGGGGTCCCGGTCTTTCTGCGGGGTGTCTTCGAAGGTGTCCGGGACGGGCTCGTTGACGATCATGGTGTGGGTGACCCTCCGGTTGGCGGTGAGGACGGTCGCAGGACGGTCAGTACGTGCGCGGGCTGGTGCCCGGGCGCTAGGCGTACGTAGTTGGTCCTGCCCCAGTGGTAGGTCTCGCCGGTGAGCTCGTCGCGCACCGGGAACGACTCGTGCCAGTCGAGGCCGAGTCGTGGCATGTCCAACGAGACCGTGGCCTCCTGGGTGTGGTGAGGGTCGAGATTCACCACCACCAATACCCTGTCGGACTCGTCGTGCTTGCTGTACGCGAGCACCGCATCGTTGTCGGTCTCGTGGAAGTGGAGATTCCTGAGCCGGCGCAGTGCGCTGTGCTGCCGTCTGATCCGGTTCAGGGAACCGATGAGAGGCGCGATGGAACGCCCGTCACGCTCGGCCGACGCCCAGTCCCGGGGCCGCAGCTGGTACTTCTCCGAGTCGAGGTAGTCCTCACCGCCCGCCCGGAACGGGGTGTTCTCGCACAGCTCGTATCCGGCGTACATTCCCCAGGCCGGCGAAAGGGTCGCCGCCAGAACGGCCCGCACTTCGAAAGCCGGCCGGCCGCCGTGCTGGAGATACCCGGGCAGGATGTCGGGCGTGTTCACAAAGAAGTTGGGACGCATATACGCGGCGACGTCGTCGCTCGAGAGTTCGGTGAGGTATTCGGTCAGCTCGGCCTTGGTGTCGCGCCAGGTGAAGTAGGTGTACGACTGCTGGAAACCCACGCGCGCCAAGGAATGCATGATCTCCGGGCGGGTGAACGCCTCGGCCAGGAAGATGACATCGGGGTCGGTGCGGTTGATGTCCGCGATGACCTGCTCCCAGAACAGCACCGGCTTTGTGTGCGGATTGTCCACGCGGAAGATCCGTACACCGTGGTCCATCCAGAACCGCAGAATCCGCCCGGTCTCGGCGACCAGACCCGGCATGTCCTTGTTGAAGGCGATCGGGTAGATGTCCTGGTACTTCTTCGGCGGGTTCTCGGCGTACGCGATCGTGCCGTCCGAGCGGTGGTGGAACCACTCCGGGTGCTTCTCCACCCACGGGTGGTCCGGCGAGCACTGGAGCGCGAAGTCCAGGGCGACTTCGAGATCCAGCTCCGCCGCGGTGCGTACGAAGGCGTCGAAGTCGTCGATCGTGCCCAGATCCGGGTGGACGGCGTCGTGCCCGCCCTCTGGTGAGCCGATCGCCCAGGGGACTCCGACGTCCTGACGGCCTGCCGACAGGTTGTTGTTGGGGCCCTTGCGGAAGGTCGTACCGATGGGGTGGATCGGTGGCAGGTACACCACGTCGAAGCCCATCTCCGCGATCGCGGGCAGCCGTCGCGCGGCGGTCCGGAACGTGCCGGTGACCGGCGGCTTGCCGTCCTCGACCACCGCGCCCTCCGAGCGCGGGAAGAACTCGTACCAGGAGCCGTACAGCGCCCGCTCCCGCTCCACCAGCAAAGGCAGCGGGGCCGACTGGGAGACCCGTTCCCGCAGGGGGTGGTCCGCCAGCGCCGTGTCCACGTCCGGGGTCAGGACGGCGGCGAGGCGGGCGATGGGCGGCCGGGACTCGTCGCGCAGGGCGGCAACGGCGGTCAGTACCGCCGCTCGCCCGGCCTCGTGCGGGACTCCGGAGGCGGCCCGTTCGTACAGTTCGGCGCCTTCCTCCAGGACCAGCCCGACATCGATGCCCGCCGGAATCTTGATGCCGGCGGCGCGGCGCCAGGTGGTCACGGGGTCGGACCAGGCCTCCACCCAGTAGACCCAGTCGCCCACCGATCCGGGGGTGACCTCGGCGCCCCAGAGGTCGGTGCCGGGGGCCAGTTCGCGCATCGGGGTCCAGGGGCCCGTACGGCCCTGCGGATCGCGCAGGACGACGTTCGCGGCGACCGCGTCGTGACCCTCGCCGAAGACGGTGGCGGTGACCTGGAACGTTTCGCCCGGTACCGCCTTCGCCGGGCGGGTGCCGCGGTCGACGGCCGGTCGGACATCCACCACAGGGACGCGGCCGATCGGGACGATGGGCACGCGGCCAACAGGGGGGACACGGCCGTCGGCCGGGTTGTCGGTCATGGATCTCACCTCCGTCGTCATCTGCGAACTTCTGCGCTTTCTTCGCTGTGCTTGCTTCTTCGGCGTTCGCGCCGTCCTCGCCGCTCCCGCCGTTCCTCGTCGTTCTCGTCGTTCCTCGCGCCCGGTCCGAGCCGGGCAGCAGCGTCGGAGATCCCGTTACGCCACCGGGCTTGCCGCGAGACCGTCGGAACGGCCGGGCCTGCCGGACTTGGCGGGGCGTCTGCCGTTGGCCGAGCCGCCTTTGGCCCGGTCGCGGCGGCGGGCGCCCGGCCCGACCGACAGATAACGCTCGGCGGCGTGTACGGCCTCCCGCGCGCAGCGTTTGCCCATGAGCACGCACAGCGTGTATCCCGTGTCCTCGAAATTGCCCCGCGCCGCACGGTCGGCGGGGGCCGCGAGCATCATGCGTTCCCAGGCTCGGTACAGCTCCAGATGCCTGGCGACCTCGGTTTTGGCAGGCAGCAGCATTTCACTGGTCACCTTCCACTCCCTCGAATGTGCACGGTTCGCCCGGATCGTGCGTGAGGCCCGTGCACGGAGAGGCATCGACCGACTACAGCGGCCGACGCCCTCACCCATGGTGCACGCGGTGACACTCAACGTCCTGTTGTCGCTTCAACTACATCAGGCGCGCTCTCGTGTTGCACGAATGGAGTACCGATCCCACTCTGGGACTGACTCAGGAGCGATCACTGCTCACGCTTCGTGTTCGGGGCTCGGCCCGCAGGGGGCGAGGAGGAGCAAGAGCTTCGCCGGTGAGGAGCCAACGACGATGAAGACCGTAGTGCCCTGCTACTACCACCTCGACGTGGAAGTCAGTCCGGAGCGGGTCGACCAGGTAAGGCGCATTCTGGCCGCCCATCTCCGGTACTGGAACCTTGAGAACCTCGTCGAGCCCGTCTGTCACTGCGCCGATGTGCTGCTCCGCTCGATCGGGGAGCACGCGGCCGACAAGAACACCACGATCGAGATGTGGTGGAACGGCCAGCACCTCATCACCGCCGTCGCCGACACCGACGGCGGGTTCCACCCGGAGTCCGCCACGCCCGGCTGTCTGGCCCGCATCGCCGCGCTGAGCGACGGATGGGGCTGTTGCGGCACGGACACCGGCGGAAAGATCGTCTGGTTCTCGCGCCGGGCCCGAGCCATCGAGCGCGCCCCGTTGGTCCCGGCCGGCCCCGCGCCCAGTCTGCGCGAGGCGCGGCGGACGCCCCGCGAGATGCCCGTACCTGCGATGGCGTTCTCCACGCCCGTGGGCTCGATCGAGGACGAGGTCGTCGCGGCGGCCTCCGGGTAGGCCCTGTGGATCCATCCGGTCTCCGGGGAGAACGCCGCACCGGCCCGCAACCGCTCAGGCGGTCGCGGGCCGGTGGCGTTCCTCGCCGGGGGCGCCCCGACGGTCCGTCTAGCCACTCGGGCAACTCCGTCTGTAGGCCACGCCCTGGACGTAACGGTCCCAGTCCTCCCGCGACAGCCCGGTGGTCACGCGACGGCAGACGGTCCCCGCCGCACGGTCCGGGGTGATCTCGTACGTCTGCAAGGGGGCGTGGTCCCCGGCGGCGTAGAGGGTGCCGCTGTCGGTGCCGAACGCCAGTGCGCGGACAGTGTCGCCCGGTGTGACGAGTGCGGATCCGATCCGTCGGCGGGAGGAGACGTCCCAGAGTTGGAGGGTGCCCTCGTCGCCCGCGACGGCGAGGGTGCGGCCGTCGGGGGAGAAGGTCAGGGCCGACACGTACTGGTAGGTGGTCGTGTCCGGGTCGGCGAGGACACCGAGCCGTCGGCCGAGGCGCCCGTCCCAGAGGACGACCCGGCCGGAGCCGTCACCGACGGCCAGATGATCACCGTCCGGGCTGAACGCCAGAGCCGTGGACCTGCCGGGGCTTCTGACTGACGGCAGCCGGGTGCCCGCGGGCATGCGATAGGCCTGGCCGCGCTCGGTGACGAGCAGGTCGCCGTCGGGATGTGAGGTCACCGCGCCGACGGAGCCGGGGAGCGTGCCGGTCGTGGTCCGGCGGCGCAGGTCCCAGATGCGGGTGGTCTCGGGTACGGACCCGGGCAGCGGGGAGAGGAGCAGCGACCGGTCGTCGGCGCCGAAGGCGATGTCGGTCAGGGCGCCCATGCCCAGCGCGTCGCTGTCCAGGGTGGTGGTGACGCGTCGCCGCGGGATGTCGTAGAGGGACAGCTGCGTCGCCGTGGGCGCCGACTCGTAGTTCACCACGCCGTACGCGAGCGTCCTGCCGGTGGAATCGAAGGCGAGGAGGGCGTCGCAGCTGGGGAACAGCACATCCTTCGAGGGGGGTCGGCACGGTATCCGCGGAGGTTCGGCCAGCAGTCGTCCCGTACGTCCGTCGACCAGGCGGAACCGAAGGTACGTCCCGTCCTTGGTCGGGCGGGCCGTGGCGAGCGTCCTGCCGTCAGGGCCGAACTCGACGGCCAGGGCGGGGGACTGATCCCAGCGGGTGTTCACCGCGCTGCCCACGTTCAGTGTGTGGACGGCGGGTCCCCATGAGCCCTCCGGGCCGCCGAGGTACCGGACGATGCCCGCCTCCGTGTCGATCCGGATCTCCTGGACGGTCTCGCCGGCCAGCTGGTGCCGTACGACCGGGAAGTCGGGTGAGTCCGTCCGCCAGACCAGGATCTCCTCGCCGTCCGACGCCACCAAGAAGGCGCCGTCCGCGCTGAGTTGAGCGACCTTCAGGCCGGGGTACGCGACAGCGGGCAGCTCCTTGCCCGATGCGACCTCCCACGCCCGGAATCCGGTGGTGTCGATCAGCCCCAGATACCGGCCGTCGGGTGTGAACTCGATCCGTTCCTTGACGCACTGCTCGATGGTCGCCCTGGGCAGCCAGGGCGCGGGAAGGCGGCGCTTCTCGGTGACATCCCACAACTCGAAGCGCTCACCCGGGACGCACAGGGCCAGCAGACGGTCGTCCGCGCTGACCGCGGCATCCGTGAAGGCGGGGTCGTCCGTCAGGGCCGTACCTCGGCCGTCCTTCCGCTGCCGGTTCATGTGGGCCGTGAGTCTCGCCCACTCGATCTGGGCGCCGGTCGCCCCGTCCGTCTTCGGGTCAGTGTCGCGCGTGATCTCCAGGAGCTTCCGCCGGGACCGGGCGTCCCACAGCTGCACCCGGCGCTCGGATCGCTCGGCGTGGTAGACGAGGAGGCTGCGACCGCTCGGCCCCATCTCGACACCGCCGTCGGCGACCGCCAGCGGCGTCCCATCCCGGCGCCCCGTGGCGAGGTTCCGCAGCGCGGCCCTTCCCTTGTCGAACTCGGGGATCCATGACGCGTCCGCCCGGATGAACCCCACGTCCTTCGCGGCCCCGCCGAGCCCGGGCCAGGTGGCCGTACGCCGTCCTGTCCCCACGTCCCACCGGGTCACCCGATCGGTGCCGACGCTGAGGAGCGTGCGGCCGTCGGCGCTGAGATGCCGCATGGTCTCGTCGGTGCCGTCGGGATCGGTGAACACGTCCTGGTTCCGCTGCGCCGCTGCGCCGAGCAGCGCGGAGCGTGTCTCGGGAAGGTCGGCGACACGCCACGCGGCGAGGCTCAGCCGCATCGCCGTGACCGGGTCGGACAGGCGCAGACTCTCCGCGACTCCGACGAGCCGACGGGCCTCCGCCTCGATCCGCCGCCGTTCGCCCGACTGGTTCTGCTGCCAGGCGACGAGCGCCGCGACAAGGCTGAGCACGACGAGGACGGACAGGATGACCGTACGGGTCCTGCGGCCTCGCTGCTCGCCCCGGCGGGCGTCGAGGCCGGCGTCGAGGAACTCCCGTTCCAGCGGGGTGAGATCGTCCGTGGCGCCGAACTGCTCCTCGGTGGTGGACAGCCGTACGCCCCGGTAGAGGGAGCCCGCGTCCCGTCCGAGGTCGTGCCAGGTGGCCGCCGCCTCGGTGAGCCGGTGCTGGGACCTGAGCCGCTCGCGGTCCTCGTCGATCCAGGTGCGCAGCCGGGGCCATGCGGTGAGCACGGCCTCGTGGGCGAGGTCGACGGTGTCCTCGTCGAGCGTGATGAGACGGGCGCGGGCGAGCCGTTCGAGTACGACATCCGTGTCGGCGTCCGTGCCGCCGCCCAGCGCGGTGAGCTCCGTGCGCCGGGTCGGACGGCGCGTGTCCCCGGTCCCCTGACCCGGGCTCACCAGGCGGAGCAGGATGCGACGGGCGGTGTCGGCCTGCCCGCCCCTGAGGCTCTCGTAGAGTTCCTCGGCGGTGCGGGCGATCGCCCCGTGGATGCCTCCCGCCGCGTCGTACGCGGCCTCGCCCAGCGCTCTGCCCCGGCGTCTGCGCCAGGTTTCCAGCAGGGCGTGCGACATGAGGGGCAGGCCACCGGGCTCGTCCTGGACCTCGGCGACGATCCGCGAGGTCAGCGTCCGCTCGACGATCAGACCCCCGAGCGCGGCCGGTTTCACGATCGTCTCGCGCAGCTCCTCCGTACTCATGGGAGCCACCAGGAGCGTCGCCTCCTGTGCGGCCTGCGCGAGCCGGCGGTACCGGGCGCAGTGGCCGTAGAAGTCGGCGCGGACCGCGACGACGACGCGGCTGCCGTGATCGGGTCGGACGGCGGTGAACAGCAGGTCGAGGAAGCCTTTTCGCTCGGCGGGATCGGCGCAGAGGGTGAAGAGTTCCTCGAACTGGTCGACCACGATGACGGTCCCGGGGCGGGTGTTGCCCGGATCCAGGACGTCGGCGTGGGTGCGCGCCGGGTGCGGTCCCGGGGTGAGGATCCGGATCGTCGCGGGCCGGACGCGCGGCGGGTCGCTCTTCTGGAGGCGCGGGATGAGGCCGGCGCGCAGCAGTGAGGACTTGCCGCTGCCGGACGGGCCCGTCAGGACGACGAAGTCCTTCTCCCGGACCAGGTCGACGAGTTGGCCGACGAGGTGGTCCCGGCCGAAGAAGCGTTCGCTGTCGCTCGCCTCGAAGCGGGTCAGACCGGGGTAGGGAGCCTCCGCGTCGTCGTCGGCCGCGCGGCTCTCCTCGGCCGTGTCCTGGGCGGCCTGGTGCCACCGTCGCTCCCACTCGTCGCGGTCCCCGCCGCACGCCTCGGCATAGGCGAGGGCCACCGGCAGCGAGGCGAGCCGCTCCCCGGCCGCCGCGTGCGCGAGCGTGGCCGCTGAGTAGTGCGCCTGCCTGGCCATCGCGCGGTAGGTGATCCCGCCCGCCTCCCGGCGCAACTTCCGCAGCTCGTAAGCGAATTGCGCGACAGGTCCGTCGGCCGGGTCCAGTGGCCGCTCACGACGTCCCATCGCATCCCCCGTCGCTGTGTGCACCGTTCGCCCCGCACGCTACGAATCCTGGCGGCGGTGGGGAAAGGGGCATGGCGAGAACGCACCACTCGCGCCGGGAAATTGTCTGAAGTGGCGACAGGGGACTGCCGGACAATGGCCCGAACCTGAAGGCTGAGGTCATGGCGGGCCGGTGCGACCGACGTGGGCGTACGGGGGAGCACGGGGGAACAACGGGGGAACGTTCCGCGGTGCCGGCCCGCCGACACCGGACGGGGGACAGTGCCGGACGAGTGGGGTTCCGGAGGCCGGGGCAGGGGGAGCCCGGCCTCCGGAACACCACGGCGAGCTTCTAGCGAGTGGGCGTGCCGACGCGGGCTTCTCCGTACGGCACGAGGCGTACCGGCCCCATCAGCCCGTACGCCTGCCGTGCCAGACCGCCGTACACCCCGGGATCGCTGACCCGCAGCCGGTTGGCGAGCGGGGTCGCCACCTCGACCTCGATGACGTTCTGCCCGCGGCGGAGCAGGCCACCGAAGTCCACCACCGGGTGGATCTGGTCGACCGGGTCGAGGCGGTGGCCGTTGACGGTGACGCGGCAGGTGTCGGTGACGGCGCCCAGTTCGAGGCGTGCGCCGCGGCCGCCCGTCCAGGCGTCCCCGAGCGTGACCGTGGTGCGGTAGCGGCCGATGCCCGAGACGTCGGCCAGTTCCGGTATCTGCGACCAGGGCACCAGGGCGTCCAGGGTCAGGTCGTGCTCGACGACGGTGGTTCCGGCGGCCGTGGCGCCGGGCCGCCAGTCCTGTACGCGCAGGCGCCAGGAGGTGAGTTCCGTCGGCTCGGGCACGTCCTTGAGGGACGTACGCACCGTGCGTCCGTGGGACAGATCGGTCCGGTACGTGCCCGCCGTCGTGGCGCGGACGGTGAGCCCGGCGTCCGTGAAGCGCACCTCTTCGGCCTCGCTGGCGACCGCGTGCGGGCGGCCGCCGTTGCGGTCGCCGAAGAGGCCGGGGCGGCCGATCGCCACGACGAGGGTCTCCGCGGGCTGCAGGGCGACCCGCACGGTGACCGTGTCGCCGTCCTCCGTGTACCGGGCGATGCGCTCGGCTCCGCCGGTCCACGGGTCCAGCAGATACGGCACCCCCTTGGCCGTCGTGCGACGCAGGGTGACCTCGTGGTCCATGGCGGCCACCGGCGGCTTCACGGTCTCGGCGTGCTTGCCGTTGCAGAGGTAGTAGTAGTCGACGCCGTCGGCCACCCGGTGGGCGTTGAGGAGAGTGGAGGCGGACGCGTACCCGACGTCGGGCCTTACGCCGAGCTCGGTGAGCGCGGCCGGTACCGCGGTCTTGTCGGTGACGCGACGGACCCGCGGCTGGGTGAGCAACTCCGCGACCACCGCACGCAGTTCGTCGGTCTCGCCGCTGTCGGGGACGCCGGACGGCACGACGGTGTCCCACGCCCCGAGCAGCACGATCGGCAGTCCGGCGCGGGTGAGCCGCAGCAGGGCCCGGGCGTCCCGCAGGGCAAGGGTCACCGTGGAGCCGTAGAAGAAGTCACCCTCGACGAACAGTGCCTTGTAGGCCGGGCCGTCGGGTGCGAGCCGTCCCCTGCGCACAGTGGCGGCCGGCAGGTCGAGCAGCGGGCCGCTGAGGAACTGATGGGTCCAGCCCATGGTGATGCCCGTGGCGGTGAACCAGGAGGCGCCGATGCCGGTGGCGGTGTAGCCGGTCTGCCGGAACACCGCCACATCGGCTCTCGGCCGGCCGGTCTGCAGCACCTGGTGGACCCGCCCCAGGTAGCCGGAGACGTCCGGCACGTGCTTCCAGGTCGGATGGCGGGGTCCCCAGGACTCGCCGTAGCCGACCGTGCCCCTGTACGGGGTGAAGGCCGCGTATCCCGGCCAGTTGACGCCCGGCAGCTCGGCGTAGGAGAAGCCGTGCACGACGGTCTGGTTGACGCCGGCCGCGTAGGCGCCGCCCATGGTGCGCAGGAACCGCTGCCAGGTGGTGCTGTAGGCGCTGCCGGAGTAGGCGCCCGCCTCGCACGAGAGCACGGTGTGCCCGGCCATGTCACGGCCGCCGGCCAGACAGCGGTAGTCGTCGAGGTTCTTGAAGCCCAGGGACTCGCCCTCGGCGATGTCCAGGATCGCGGCCGAGGCGATGGCGTCGGTCTGCAACCCGTACGGCTGGGAACGCAGTTGGAGGCCCAGCGAGTGGGCCCAGGTGCTCAGCGCCCCGACGTGGTGCCTGTTGAAGAGAGTGGAGACCGTCTCCCAGAAGTCGTGCCGGATCTGTCGGGTGGCGGCGGCCTCGAAGGCGAAGACCTGGTTGCTGTTGTCGAGGATCACGGCGGGCAGCAGCGGCAGCAGGGAACGGCCGGTGTGTTCCTGGAACGCGTCGGGCAGGCCGGGCGTCCACTGGAGCCCGTCGGTCTCCAGCTCGATGGAGTCCTCGAAGAGCGCGCCGCCGGAGACCTTGAGCAGGCGGCGGATCGCCGGGGTGAGGAGGTGGGCCTCCCAGAAGTCGGTCACCGCTCGGGTGCCGGCCGCGCTGAAGTGGTCGACGACGTAGGAGGGCGGGTCGGTGTGCGGGCCGGCCTCCGGTGTCTGGCCGGAGCCGCGCACCCAGTACGCGATCAGGACCCAGGTGCCGTCGTCGGGCGCGGTCCAGCCGATCGTGCCGTCGGAGACGGCGGCGGTGAGGTCGCGGACCGAGTCCTGGTCGAGGCCGGTCTCCTTGCGGGTGGAGTTCGCGGTGTTCACCCGCGCCGCCTGCACCAGGAGCAGCCGTTGCCCGGTGACGCCGGACGCCGCCTCGTGGACGGGCTCGGGGACCGGGCCGGAGTAGGCGGTACCAGGGGCCAACGTGACGGCCCCGTGGGCGAGTTCCTTGACCGCGGCCTCGCTGTCGGGGGTGATGCCGGGTACCGCCGCGGGCCACGCGGGGCCGACGGTGAGATCGATGGTGAGGCCGCGTCGGGCCGCCTGGCTCAGTGCGGCCTCGACACCGGCGACCCAGGAGGGGCTGCCCCAGCCGTGGCGCTCGGTGTCCAGCACCGACGGGTCGGCGACGCTGTGGTGCACGGCGGCTATCTCGGCGCCGCCGAAGCCCGCGTCGGCGATCTGGTCGATCTCCCGTCTGATCTCGTCGGGCCGCACCAGGCCGTCGGGCCACCACCAGCGGAACTTCGGCCGCACCGCGCGGCCCGGCTCGGCGAAGCCCGAGGAGGCCCCGGTGGCGGAGGCGGCCGCGGCGCTCCCGGGTCCCGCCCAGGTGAGCGCACCCGCCGCTGCCGTCGTGGCAGCGGCGGCGGCGAGCAGCGTACGGCGTGGAATGCCCGGCCGGTGAACTGCGGTGAGGTCGTCCATGGTTCCTGTCACTCCCGGAGGGCAGCACGAAGAGACCCCCTGAGGGGCCTGGTGGGTTGAATCGTTTTAATCGCTGCGAAAGTAAGTCTCTCGATCAAGAGGCGTCAAGAAGCGTGCACGACGCAAATTCCTGAGGAGAGCCGGCCGGGCGGTGAGGCTGTCGTTGGTGACCCCGTGGATCTACCGGCGGGTCTCCTCCACCTCGCCGAAGCCGTCCGTCCGGCTCCAGCGCAGCCGGGTCAGCCACTCGGTGGACGAGCGGGTGAACGTCAGGCGCTCGGCGCCGTCCGACGCCTCGACCTTCGCCCAGCCGTCGAAGCTCTCCTTGAGCTTCGTGTCCCACTTCGACAGGTTCTTGGTGCCGACCGCGGCGATCGACTCCATCGGCGGTTCACCGTCGGAGCAGTAGGGACCCCAGTTCGCGATGGCCGCGACCGTACCGCCGTCGAACGCCTTGAGGATGATGCTCTGGCACGGATCGGACTTGGTCGCGTACACCAGGCGGGGCTTGCTCCAGGCCCCGCCCGCGGTGTCCTGGTGCTGCTCCATGAGCCCGCGCTTCGCCGCGTAGTACATGCCCACGCGACGCCCGTCGGCCCACTCGATCTCCTCGACGAAGCGGGCGTGCGACGGCGAGGGGCGGGTGCTGGGGGAGGTGGGCGAGGCCTGGGTGGTGTCGGAGCCGGGCGAGGCGTCCCCGGCACCCGCTTCCGTGCTCCCACAGGCCACGACGGCCGCCAGCAATGCCGTCACCCCGGCCAACGCCGGCAGCCGGACCCCGTGTACTCGTCGCATATCTGTCTCCCGGACCCGACCACGTCAGGCGTCGTACGAATGTCTTCAGGTGAACACGAAGCTCACCTGAAGACATTGTCCGCGTCGTCCCAGCTGTAGGGATCACCGGCCGAGAGACTACGGGGGACTCGCGAGGACGATTGGTACATGGCCTCGATCTCGGCGGCGTAGCGGTCCGCGATGGCGTCCCTGCGCAGCTTCATCGAGGGGGTGAGCATGCCGTTGGCCTGGTCGAACGCTTCGGGGAGCACGCGGTACACGCGGATAGACTCCGAGCGCGACACGGTGCTGTTGGCCGCGGCGACGGCACGCTTGACCTCTTCGCGCAGGGCGTTCTCCTCGCGCATCTCGCGGTCGTGCACCTCGCCCGGAATGGCGAGGACCGAGCGCCAGTGCGCCAGGAAGTCCGGATCGAGGGTGATCAGCGCTCCCACACAGGGCCGGTTGTCGCCCACGACGACCGCCTGATGGATGAGCGGATGGACCCGCAGCCGCTCTTCGAGAGCCGCGGGAGCCACGCTCTTGCCGCTGCTCGTGATGACGATGTCCTTCTTGCGCCCGGTGATGCTGAGATAGCCCTCACTGTCGATCCGGCCGATGTCGCCGGTGGACAGCCAGCCGTTGTACAGCGCGGCCCGGGTGCTCGCCTCGTCGTTGATGTAGCCCTGGAAGACCGAGGGTCCCCGCACCAGGATCTCCCCGTCCTCGGCGACGTGGACCTCCATGTCGGGCAGGGGGCGTCCGACGGTTCCGAACTTCTCCCGGCCCACCGGCTGAGCCGTAATTCCTCCGCTGGTTTCCGTGAGCCCGTATCCGTCGTGGACGAAAATCCCGATTCCCGAGTAGAAGAGGGCGAGTTCACGGTTGAGGGGCGAGCCGCCCGACACCGCGCCGCGGACTCTTCCGCCCAGCCCCGCACGCAGCTTTCGGTACACCGTTTTCTCGTAGAGGGCGTGTTGCAGCCGCAGATCGAAACCGGGGCCCGGACCCGTTCCCAGCCGCTGCCGCTCGGAGGCCGCGGCGAAATCCTGCGCCGTGCGGACCGCGCGCTCGAACAGGGCGCCGCGGCCCGCCTCCTGAGCCTTGCGCAGGAAATTCTTGTAGATCTTCTCGAAGACGGACGGGACGGCGTAGAGGAACGTGGGCCGGAAGGACAGGAGGGCGGCGGACAGCGTCTCCGGGCGCAGATCGGGCACGTGCCCCATCAGCATCCCGCCGCGCATGCACAGCCCCTGGATCATGAGGCCGTACACGTGCGAGAACGGCAGGAAGGCGAGGATGGCCGGCTGCTGTCCTGGAGGTGCCACCGTGTGGCCCCAGCCGGCGAGCAGGGTGTCGCAGGAACTCGCCAGGCTGCGATGGCTCAGGGCGCATCCCTTGGGAGGTCCCGTCGTGCCCGAGGTGTAGGCGATGACCGCGGTCGAGTCGGGCAGCACGATCCGGCGCATCGACTCGACGGTGGTGACGGGTACCGAACGGCCCTGCTCCATCAGGTCGGTGAGGGCTCCGGAGTCCAGCTGCCAGACGTGCTGCAGGGCCGGCAGCGAGGCGCACACGGAGCCGACCGTCATGATGCCCTGCTCGTCCTCCACCACGACGGCGACACAGCCGGCGTCCTTGAGGATCCAGCCGACCTGCTCGTGCGACGACGTCGGGTAGATCGGCACGATCTCGGCGCCCACCGACCAGAGCGCGTAGCTGAGCACGGTCCACTCGTAGCGGGTGCGCGCCATGACGGCCACGCGGTGGCCCGGGAAGATTCCGGCGGCGATGAAGCCCCGTGCCACGTCCACGACTTCGTCCCGCAGCTCCACCGCGGCCACCGGTTCCCAGGCCCCCGGAGCGGCGTCCGAACGACGGGCCAGTTGGGACAGGGTGGGATCGCGTTCAGCCGTCTCGAAGAGACTGTCCGCGAGCCCTCCCTGCATCAATGGCCGAGCCGGTCTGACTACTTCCAAGGGGTGCATGTGCCGCTCCAGAAATTCCGCGCAGAGCGCCCCTCCGATGAAGTCCGGAATCGAGGCGTTCGAAATCTAGCCCACGGCGGCGGTGGGTGGAGCACGAACCGTCGAACGCCTGGCTTGATGTCCTTTCGGGAAAGAGCGGTTCAGGTGGTGCCGAGCCACTTCAGCCCGTCGAGCAGAAAGCGGTTCTGGGTCGCACTCGCGAACGTGGAGGACAGCGGGGTGTTGGAGGCGTAGTCCATCGCGTTGTGGCCGAAGTTTGCATACAGCATGCGGTACTTCGCGTTCGTCCACAGGATCGGGTAGTACCCGCTGTACCAGGTCTGGTTGGGATCCGTGCCCAGCGGGAAACTGCTCGCGTCGACCGACGCAAGGATCTTGATGTCCGGATTCCGCCGTAGGTCGTTGGACCAGCTGTACCACTCGCTGACCGACGAGGTGAACGTGGCGGGCAGGTTCCTGGTCGAGGCGTGCGTGCGGTCCTCGGTCCGCAGGACGGCGGTCGTCGGACCCCAGGTGTTGGACCTGAAGTTCCCGCTGCCGAGGAACTGCTGGTGGTACCAGGGCCAGTTCTGCGCCGCGGTCGTGAACGCCGAGACATGGAAGCCCAGCCAGCCGCCGCCCCCGCGCATGTACCGCTCGAAGCCCGCGCGCTGGTTGGCGGTCTGCGGCAGTTCGTCGAGGAACAGCACGACCTGGTACGCGTTCACGCCCCCGTTGGCCAGGAGGTTCCAGTCGGTGCTCGACGTGTAGGTGAAGCCGTTCTCGGCGGCCCGGGCCGGGAACCACTGGTTGGCCTCGCGGACGAAGCTGATGTGCGCGGCGTCCCACGTACCGCTGTAGAGGGCGAGCACCTTGAACGGGGCCGCCGTGGAGGCCGCCTGGGCAGGCGGCGCGGCGAGGCCCAGCAGAGTCGCGAGCAGTACGAGGACTCGTAGGGCGAGGACCCGCGGAGTGACGCGCGCCGGACCGGAGGATCTGATTCCGAGCATGGAACGTTCCTTCCTTTTCACGATCACAGGCCTTTTCACGATCACGGGTGGCTGACGAGGTTGGCGACGTTGGTGGCGGAGTTCGACGGGCCACCGCGGTCGTTGATGACGTGCCGGATCGTTCCGGTGCCGCCGAGCGAGACGGTGACCATGCTGCGGAAGCGCACGTTGGCGTTGTTGGGCGCCTCGATGGCGTGCTCCGCGGTGACGCCCGGGTTCACGTTGAAGTAGCAGTAGCTGCCGAAGCCGTACACCTGGTGGCTGGTCACTGAGTTCGCGACCTTGTAGGCGGCGTAGCCCTGGGTGGAGCCGTTCATCCAGGCCGCCTGGTTGGGCGGGTCGTACGGCATCTCGTTCTGGTAGAAGTACGTCCGCCCGCCGTTGCCGTTCCAGATCGTCTGGTGCTTCTGGTAGTGCTCGACGAACAGGCCGTACATGGTGACGTCGTCGCCGTTGACCACGAGCCCGGTGTCGGCGGTGTTGGTGTTCCAGCCGACGCCGCTGCCGTGGTCGGCGCGCCAGATCCACAGGTGGTCGCCGATGACGTCGTCGCTGTTGATCGTGAGGCTGGTGGTGGCCTTGCCCACGGCCGCGCCGCCGACGCGGAAGAACACGTCGTGCAGGGAGCTCGGGTTGGCGCCGTGGTCCGCGGAGGAGCCGCTCGGCCCCATCTCGAGGAGCTGCGCCGAGTTGGTCGTTCCGGCGTCGACGAGGATCCCGGCGAGCTTGACGCCGTCCACGTCGGCGACCGTCATCGCGGTGATGCCGTTGTCCGGGATGAGCGTCGCGAGGCCCAGACCGAGCACGACGGTGTCGGGGCGGGTCACCCTGAGGGTCTGGTTCAGGTGGTAGACGCCAGGGGTGACCAGCAGGTTCTTGCCCTGGGCGAGCGCCTCGTTCAGCTGGGCCGCCGTCGCGCCCGGCTTGACGACGAAGAAGTCCGACAGGGGCAGCGAGGCGCCCGCGGGTGCGCCGGACGCCCAGGTGGTGCCGCGCGAGTTGGTGCGTACGGAGGGCACGAACACCTTGTAGGCGCCGGCCGTGTCGACGTACAGGAAGGGCTTCTCACGGGAGACGGGCGTCTGGTCGACCGTCGTGTACGGGGGGTTGGGGAAGGTGGTCGCCGGGGCGTTCTGCGCGCCGACGAAGACCATGTTCCAGTTCGAGCCCGTCCAGCCGGCCCACTCGGTGTTGCGTGACAGCCACTGCTGCTGCGAGCCCGACCTGACCTGTCCGTCGATCTTCGTGTCGGCCATGTAGCCGCCGCTCGACCAGCCGCCGTCGTCGAGCTGGAGGTTGCCGCGAAGATGCATCCGCCGGTACGGGGCCGCCTGCGAGACGGCCCAGCGGTCGGTGCCGGAGGTCGGCGTCACGGACAGGTTCTCCGCGGAGCGCCAGAAGTTCTGGGTGGCGTTGCCCTGGAACCAGTCGGCCTCGGCGTGCACCGCGCCGCGGATCGTGACGTCGTCGGGGGAGAGACCGAGGCCTGCGACCTGGGTGTAGAAGCCGACGTTGGCGTCCGCGTTGTACGTTCCGGGCTTGAAGAGGAAGGCTTTGCGGGCCGTGCCGAACTGGTTGGTCTCCTGCTGCGCGAAGGCCGCGTTGAGGCTGCTCTGGACGGTGGCGGCCGGGGTGGACGGGTCGAAGACGGTCACGTTCGGGCCGAAGTCCGGTGTCCCGGGCGGCTGTTGGACGTCGACCGGGTTGACGTGGAAGGACTGGGCGGCCGAGCCGTTGCAGGTCCACTGCTGGAGCTGGGTGCCGTCGGCGGTCGAGGCGCTCGGCACGTCGAGGCACTTGCCGCTGTGCCGGTTCACGAAGTGATAGGTCCCGGCGCTCTCCGCGACGGCCTGCCACTGCTGGTTCGCGCCGCCGCCGTACGTCCACAGGTGCACGGCCGCGCCGTCCGCGGCCGACACGTCGGCGACGTCCCAGGTCTTCGTGGCGTCGCCGCGGCTGTCGACGCGGACCCGCCCGTCGGAGGTGTCACGGAGCTGCCACTGCTGGGCCTGGCTGCTGTTGCACGCGTACTGCTGGACGGCGGTGCCGTTGGCGGTTCCGGCGGCGCGGGCGTCCACGCACTTGCCGCTGCCCGCGTTCACGACCGTGGCCCAGCCGGTGGGGAGGGCGGCGGCCTGAGCGGCTTCCGTGGGCGGGGCGGCGGCCACGGCGGTCGCGGCCGACGCCACCAGGGCGAGGGTGGCGAGGAGCGTGGGTATCCGACGGCCGGGTGATCTCTTCGATCTGAGCACGGATTCTCCTGAGCGAGTGGGGGGTTGAAGAATCGCTGTTCATGAATATGAACGATGAGCGCATGCGTGGGACCTCAGCGATCGGTGAACCTAAAGGTCTGAACCAAGCTCGTCAAGATCTGAAGCAAGGACAGCAAGAAATCGCCCCTCGCCCGAAAGGAGTTGAAGGCGGCGCACCCGGAGGAGCCACCGGAAGCTCGCTGAGAAGTCGCCGGCGAACAGCCGGGAGGGCGGCCGGGAAGGCGGCTGGGAGCGCGGCCGGGAGAGCGGCGGACTTTCCCGTCGCGGACAGGCGGTCCGCCGTGCCCGTCATTACGATGAGAGAGATCGTGGCGCCGCCCCGCGGGTCCGCGTGCGAGGGGGCCGACCGACGTCAGGAGGGCCGCCGTGAGCACGATCGCGGTGAAGTCCGCCCAGCTGAGGAACGGGCTGGTGCTCCCCTATGCCGAGGCGGGCTATCCGGACGGCCTTCCCGTGGTCTTCGTGCACGGCCTCGCGGACTCCTGGTGGACGTTCGAACCGCTGCTCCGGCAGCTCCCCGCCGCGGTGCACGGATACGCCCCCACGCAGCGGGGCCACGGCGACGCCGAACGGCCCCCGGACGGCTACCGGCCGGAGGACTTCGCGGGCGACCTGGTGGAATTCCTCGACGCGGCCGGAATCGGCCGGGCCGTCCTGGTCGGGGCGTCGAGCGGCGGGGTGGCCGCACGGATGGTGGCGGGCAGCCATCCCGACCGGGTGGCGGGCCTCGTCCTGGTGGGCGTCCCCGCGACACTCGCCGACAAGCCCGGCATCACAGCTCTGTGGGAGAAGGTCCAGGCACTCGAAGACCCCGTGCCGCGCGCCTTCGCGGAGGACCTGCTCGGCGACCTCGCGAACCGGCCGCTGGGCCGCGGACTCCTGGCGACGATGGCCGAGGAGAACCTCAAGGTGCCCGCACTTGTGTGGCAGGAGACCATGCGCGGCCTGCTGGAGGCGGACCTCGCCGCGACACTGCGGGGAATCCTCGTACCCACGCTCGTGATCTGGGGCGACGCGGACAGCGTGCTGCCGCGCGCCGACCAGCAGCGGATCCTCGACGCGATCCACGGCTCGGCCCTCGTCGTGTACGAGGGCGCCGGGCACCTTCTGTACTGGGAGGAGCCGGAACGGGTCGTCCAGGACGTCGTCGCCTTCGCCGCCCGGGTCCTGCCGGCCCGCCCCGACGGCGACGCTCCCGGCAGGGCCGGGAGGTCGCCGTCACAGGGCGACGGGGGCGGGCCTTCCGCGTGACGTCAGGTCAGGCGTTGGGGTCGAACGCGATCCCGGACGGCTTGGCCGAGGACAGGTGCGAGTTGAACGTGCTGTCCTTGATGCCGAGCGTGGCACTGCCGAAGTTGTACGAGGTCAGCGTGTCGCGCACGCCCGCGGGATAGCCGTTCCAGCCGACCAGCGGCGGGTACTGCCAGGTCCCCTTGTGGTTCTCCGGCGGCTCGTCGCCGGAGGTCGCGGCGCGGAAGCAGTGCGTGCTGATTCCGTCCTTGTGGTAGACGATCTTCGGGTGCGTCCCGTCCCAGCGGATCGCCGAGCGGTTGTGGACCGTGAACGAGCCGTGATTGGAGGTCGAGACGTACTCGGCCACGTTGTTCTGCACCCAGACCACGACGTGCTCCCAGTCGTGCCGGTGTCCGCCGAGGCTGCTGCCGGCCAGCGCCTGGTCCTTCTCGAAGTAGAGGGCGTACACGATCGCGCACCAGCCGTTGTTGCACTTGGAGCGCGAGTAGCCGTTGGTGTTGTCGAGGTCCGAGGCGTCACGGCACTGGCCGTTGAGGGCGCCGCTCGGGTTGAGGCCGCCGTTGACGACGCCGCCGGGGCCGATCGCGGGCGTCGAGTAGCAGCCGTCCGTGTCGTAGTCGTAGGCGGGCTGGAACGTCTGGTCCAGCCCGTCGGCGTTGGCGGGCAGTGCGCCGGGCGGGGCCGCCAGGGCCGTGGACGGGAAGACGAAGACCAGAGCGGCGGCGCCCGCGAGGACGCCGAGTGACCTCCGGCGCAGACGCCGGGATCCGGAAAGCTTCGATGCGGGACTGCCGTTCAAAGTGTCCTCCTGATCGGCCCTGCGCAGGCCAACGCCCTTTGTGACATGTGCAGTTCAGAGTCCCGGGTTTTCACTCGCGTGCCAAGAGGCCGCAGGCGTCACATTGGTTAAGGACGGCCCAACACTTGGGCCTCGCGTCGGAAAAGTGCGCCACGCAGGGTGGGGTTGATGGGAAGGTGGGCCCCATGAGCGCGCCGCGGACCGCCGGGCTCGACGGTGACGAGCACACCGCCCCCGACCTGCCCGCACCGAAGGCAACGGGCGGGTGGCCAGGCCGATTCGATGGACTCAAGCGCTTTCTGCGGCACCGGCGTTCGCTTTACGTGCTGGCCGTCGTCGCGCTCCTGGCCCAGATGACGGTCGCGATGGTCACCACGGCCGTCGAACAGACCCCGACCATCGACGAGCCCGTGTACGTGGCCACGGCCGAGGTCTACCTCAAGGAGCACAGCCTCCGTTACAACCCCGAACACCCGCCCCTGGGCAAGCTGATCATCGCCTCCGGGCTGGTGTTCACCGACGCGCACCTCGACTCCGATTTCGTCGGCAGCCAGATGGCCCTGGGACGCAGCGTGCTGTACGAGTCGGGCAACGATCCGGAGCGGCTCATGCTGTGGGCACGGCTCCCGGTGATCGTGCTGACGCTGCTGTTCGGGCTCGTGGTCCTCGCGTTCGCCCGCGATCTCACGGGTCCGGCGGGCGGGTTGGTGGCCCTCGCCCTGTACGCGTTCTCGCCGGACGTCATCGCGAACGGATCGCTGGCCACACTCGACGTCCCCGCGGCCGGCTTCCTGCTCACCTCCGTCTGGCTGCTGTGGCGGGCGCGGCAACGGCCCCACCTCTGCCTCCCGCTCGCCGGGGTGGCGCTGGGCGCGGCCGTGGCCACGAAGATGAGCATGCTCGCGGTGGTTCCGGTCCTGATGCTGCTGGCCGTCCTGTCGTTCTGGTACGCCCGCCGGACACCCGGGCTCGACACACGCGAACGGCTGCGGATCCTCGCGCAGGGCGCCGCGGTCGCCGTCGGCATGGCGCTCGTGGCGGTCGCCGTCGTGTGGGCCACCTACCTCGTCGTCGACCCCCGGCTGCGCTGGACCCAGCCCGAGAACGTGCCGGACATCCGCGGCATGCGCGGCCGTGTCGCCGCATGGCTGCCCTTCCCGGAGGCGTACCGGGACGGCATGCGCATCCAGTTCGGCTTCGAGTACGACATCTGGCAGGGCTTCCTGTTCGGCCGGCTGTACGAGGGCTCGCTCTGGTACTACCTGCCGGCCGCGCTCCTGGTGAAGACTCCGCTCGGCATGCTCGCCCTGTGGCTCGCCGGCGCCGTCGCGGTCCTGGCCATGCGTCGACTGCGGCCCGCGGCGCCGTACGTGCTCGTCCCCGCGGGCCTGCTGCTGGCCGTGTCCATGAACGGCGCCCGCGACCTGGGCGTCCGGTACGCCATCTTCGTACCGATGTTCGCGGCGGTCGCCGCCGCCGGAGTCACGCTCCTGCGCCGCCGGTGGGTGTACGGCGTGACGGCCGCGCTGGTGTGCTTCGTGGCCGTCAGTTCGCTGCGGACGTTTCCGTACTACCTGCCGTACTCCAACGAGGCGTTCGGCGGGCCCTCGAAGACCCATCTGCGGCTGCACGACTCGAACGTCGACTGGGGGCAGGACCTCGGCCGCCTCGCCGCTCGCCTCCACCGGGACCACCCGGGCGAGCGGGCGTGGCTCGTCTACAAGGGCGCGGGTGTGCCCGCGTACTACGGAATCAACTCGGCCAACCCGCTCAAAGCCCCGCTGGGCGAGGTGCACGGGCTGCTCGTCGTGTCCAACTCCTCGGCGGCCAAGGCCGACGGGCGGCTGGCCGCGCTGCTCGACACCAGCACACCCCTCGACGACGTCGGCCACTCGATCACGCTCTACCGGCGACGCTGAGCGCCCAACTGCCACGGGAGACTGGGCCATTCACATCTGGCACTGTGGTCCGGCCGGGTCACAGGTTGCGACGGTATCTTCGATGTCATGACAACGCGTCGTACGAGGAGACGCGGCCGGGCCAGAGCAATTGTGCTGGCCCTGTTGTGCGTTCTGGTGGCAATCCCCTCGGGAAGCGGTGCCACCCCCGACGCGGAAGCCGCACCGGACGTTGCCGCCCGACCGAAAGTCACCCAGGGCCACTACGTCGGCACCTTCAACATCTACGGAAACATCGGCCATCGAGGCGACGCCGGCGACTGGATCAAAGAAGAAGCCGACGCCATCAGAAACCTCAGGCGCGGCGGCATGGGCCGCTGGCTGTTCATCGGCCTCCAGGAGGTCTGCAAGGCCCAAGGCGAGCGATTCGCGCGGGAGTTGGGCCTGCGCAGCGCCTTCATCGACACCGGTACGGACTGCGCCGACGGCCAGCCGTACGGCAACGCCATCCTGTTCCACTCGGCCACGAAGATCCTGCCACCGGCCCTGCTGCCGAACCTGGACAACAGGGGCGGGGAGCGGGGAATCATCTGTGCCGTCGTACGAGCCGCCGGGAACCAGGGTCCCTCGGGACCCCAAGTCACCGCGTGCAGCACGCACTTGATCGTCGGTGTCACGAAGGACGGTGAACGGGAGGCCCAGGCCGCGTTCATCCGCCACGGCTGGAAACCGGACGGCACACACACGCTGGGTGCGGACGGCCCGCTCGTCATCGCCGGTGACCTGAACGCTCCGCCCGACGCACCGGAGTTGGACGTCATGTACGACGGCATCGAGGCGAGCGGCCCTCGTGAGTCCGGGCCGCCGTTCGCCTTTCCGACCTACGAGGACGGCCGCAAGCTCGACTACCTGTTCGTGTGGGGAGAGCGGGGCGCCGCACGCTGGGCCGACACAGGCACCCGCCCGACCGTCCACTCGGACCACGACTTCTACTACAGCGAGTTGTCGATGGGGATCGGCTGAGCAGGGATCCGAGAAACGGGTGAGCGGGCGGCCTCCGGGCGGTGGACGCCGCGCGGCCGGTAGTCCAGCCGGTCCGCCACACCCACCAGATCGGCCAGCAGCCAGATGATCGCCAGCCACATCTCGGTGCCCTGGAGACCCGGGTCCCGACCGGGACCCGCACCGCCCTCGCCCGGCGGGCCGAACCCGAAACCGGCCCCGTCCCGCCAGCGCTCCAGCGCCTGGGCCAGTTGTTCCCCGGCCCAGGCCCGCGACTCGGCCGCACGGTGGCGGGTCTGCTGCCCGGCCAGCCACAACGGATGCGCCACGTCCAGCACATTGCACGCGTTCTGACGGCCAGCCGCGAACCAGCGCGGATCACCGCCATGGTCCAGCACGGTGTCCACCACCCGTTCCGGATACGGCACTTGCAGCCCGAACTGCGCGAACGAGCCCCGCGTCAGCCGGTAGTAGCCGTTGACCAGTTGCAGTCGGCCCGCTGCGGGTGAGGCCGCCTCGCCCCACATCCCCGTCCAGGGATCCACCCGGGTGCCGAGCCAGCCGAACAGTGCCTCCAATGCGCCGGGCGCTGCCGCCTCGGCACCCAGCTCCAGGTTCCGGTGCGCGCCGGTCGCCCAGCAGTCGACCCACGCACCGGCCGACCACGCCCGGGTCCGCCACGGCAGCGAGTCCAGGCGCGCGACGAGCCGATCGGCCGTCATGCGCCGTACGACGTGGACCGGGTGGGCGAAATGGGAGCCCAGCAGGTCGAGCGCGTAGCCGACGGACAGCACGTGGTACTCCGCGGTGCCGTCGTCGATCCAGCCGTCCGACGCCGGGGCGGGCAGCACACCGGGATCGCCGTCCGAGGCGAGTTCGGGCACGAGTCCGCTGGTCGGGTCCTGCAGCGCGCGCAGCCGCTCGGCGTGTTCGGTGGCGGACAGTTGCGGCGGATGGGAGTGCAGGAGGAGATCGGCGATCTCGACGGCGTCGCAGTGCGCGCGGACGGTCTCGGGCGCTCCGGGCCGGTCGCTGTAGCGGCCGGTGTCCGCGTTCCAGCCACGGGCGAGGAGGTCGGCGGCCTGGCTCCGGGCCCGGTCCGCGAAACGGGCGACGGCGTCCCCCAGGGCGTCGGCCGTAACCGGGCCTGCGGAGGACGGGGACCCTTGACCACGGCGGTCCCGGAGCGGGCGGGCCGGGTTCCCCGCGGCGACCGTCCACGGCGGCAGATCCTTGGTCACGACGGCGCCCGCGCCCACCACACAGTGGTCCCCGATCGTCACCCCGTCGAGGACGACGACGTTCGAGCCGATCCACACGTCGTCGCCGACGGTGATGCCCTTGCTGGTGAGGGGCTGCCGGTGCACGGGCCGGTCGGGCGCGAATCCGTGGTTGAACCCGAGCAGGGAGCTGTGGGCACCGATCCGCACACCGTCCCCGAGGGCGACGCGGCCCCGCACGGTGGCGTACGGATTGACCGTGCAGTCGGCGCCGGCCGTCACTTCGCCGGTGACGTACGCGTGCCCGGCGATGCAGGAGTTCTCGCCCAGACGCAGGACGTCGGTGAACACCCCGGCGGCGGGGGAGACGTAGGTGCGCGGGCCGAGAGTCGCGCCGCCGGCCGTCAGCCGCTTCTGGAGGGCTGCCTGCGCGGCGCGCTGTTCGTCGGACGCACGACGGACGAAGTCCCAGGGGCAGTAGTCGAAGTAGGAGTCGTCCATCGAGCCTTCCGAGTTCATCGCAGTCGAGTCTAGAGAGCGCTTACTGCTCCCGGCAATCCCTCTGCCTCAGCCCCTGCCCACCGCCTCTACCGCTGGCCCTGTCGCCGGTCCTGCCGCCGGTCAGGGGCATGGCGGTCGTGTCAGCGCGGGCGTCGGCGGGCCGGGCCGTACGGTGGCCACCGCAAGGCCGGACCCGTGAGTCGAAACACCTGGTGGCGTGATGTGCTGGAGCGCGACGGCCGATCTCGTGGCGGGCTGCGGCATCGCCGCCGTCGGAGTCGCCTGTGTGGCGCGGACCCGCCGGGTCGGTGACCTTCCGCTGGCCGGGCTGCCGTTGCTGCTCGGGGCTCATCAGGTGGTCGAGTCCCTGGTCTGGCGGTCGGGGGGAGGCACCGGGCCCGCCACCGTGGCCTGGGCGGCGATGGCGCTTCCGCTGCTCGCGCTGTGGGTACCGGTGGCCGTTCTGTGCGCGACGCCGCCGGGTGCCCGCCACCGGCTGATCATCCCGCTCGCCGCCGGTCTCGCCACCGCGGCGACCCTCTCGTACAACCTCGCCACGCACTCGGTGACCGCCGACATCCGCGGCCACACCGTCGGATACGTCATCGATCTGCCTCGGGCCGAACTCCTCGTGGCGGGCTACCTGCTGGCCACGGTCGGCTCCCTGCTGCTCTCCGGCGACCGGGTGCTTGTGCTGCTGGGCGGCCTGGTCGCCGTCGGCGCGGTGGTCTGCTGGGCGCTGTGGGAGCTGGAGTTCGTCTCGACGTGGTGTGCGTTCGCGGCGTTGTGCTCGGTGGTGATGTACGGCTGGGTGCGCGGGCGGTCCGTGTCACCGGGCGTTCCCCGCGTGTCGGCCGAACGGTGACGGCGACCCGTGGCAGCGGTGGATATCGCCGGCGCGGGAGTTACATCGATGAGCGTGTCACCGGCCGATGAGTTTCGGCGCGGCGCACAGTCGGTACTGGCGCGGAGGCGGCGAGCGCCTCGAACCGAGGAAGGGCAGTGCACCGTGAGGCTGATTCTGCAGGAGTTCCTGTCGCTGGACGGCGTGGCCCAGGGCCCCGGCTCCCCTGAGGAGGACACCAGCGACGGGTTCACGCGGGGAGGCTGGCTCGTGCCGCACCTGGACGACGCGTACATGCGGATCGTCACGGGCTGGCTCGACGAGGCGGACGCGTTCCTGTTCGGCCGCCGCACCTACGTCAGCTTCGCCAGGGACTGGCCGAAGATGAACGACCCGGACGACCCGATCGGCACCAAGCTCAACGGCCTGCCGAAGTACGTGGCCTCGCACAGCCTGACCACGGCCGACTGGGACCCGACCACCATCCTCTCCGGAGACGTACCGGCCCAGGTCGCCGAGTTGAAGCGGCAGCCCGGCCGCGAGCTGCAGATCCACGGCAGCGCCCGCCTGGGCGCGTCCCTGCTGGCCGCCGGGCTGGTCGACGAGGTGCGCCTGATGATCGCGCCGGTGGTCGTGGGCGGCGGACGCCGGCTGTTCCCGGAGAACGGTGCGCCGTCCGGGCTGCGGCTGTTGCACAGCGAGACGACACCGAGCGGCGTGACGTCCCAGATCTACGAGACGACGGGCCTGCCCCAGTACGGGACCTTCGACTCGGGCGCCTAGGTCCCGTCAGGGCGGCTCAGCGGCTGGAGGGGCTGTCCCGTCCATGCTCTGTCGTCGGGGGTCGCCGCCGCGCCCGGTCGGCTTCCGAGCGCGGCGGTGTCTCTGAGGCGGTGACTCAGAAGGTGAGACTCCAGCTGTCGAGGTAGCCCGGGTCGACGGTGAAGATGCCGGGCGTGTTGTCCGTGACACGCAGCTTCCATGTGCCGTTGGCGGGTATCGCCGACGCGTCGACCGTGAAGGTCGTGTGCAGTTCGGAACCGGTGTCCCAGACGAAGTCCTTCACGAGCAGCGCCGTGCCGTCCTCGCCGACCAGATGGATGACCTGGCCGCCGATGAAGTCGTGGATCAGGTCGACGGTGACCTTGAGATCGCTGGAGGCGTTGCCCTCGCGGCCAGTGACGGTGATAGGCGACTCGATGGTGCGCCAGTTGGGGATGTCGAATCGGGCGGGGTTGACGAAGTGGTCGCCGCCGGAGGCCAGGACCTTCCAGGTGAAGGGCAGCGTGCGCGTCTCCGCGGCGGAGTTCCTGATCGTCACGGCGGTCGTGAAGGCACCGGCCGATGTCGGGGTGCCGGAGATGAGCCCGGTCGCGGAGTCGATGGACAGGCCATCAGGCAGGCCTCTGGCGGAGTACGTCAGGGCGCCCGGTCGTGTGCTCGTCGCCTCGATCGGACGGCTGGTCGGCTGACCGACGGCGGAGTCCCGGGCGGAGGGCGCCTTCGCGGCGATGTGGTTGACGTAGCGGGGGCCGACGTTGACGGCCGCCCAGGCGTTGCCGACCGCCTCGTACGCGTCGCTGGACACGCCGAACAGATCGGCGGCTGCCTGGAGCGTGGCGGTGCGGGCCCCCGCGTAGTCGGTGCTGCTGGTCATGTAGCGGGTCAGCGCCCGGTACCAGACGTTGGTGGCGTTGTGCAGGCCCAGACCCGCGACCGGCAGGCCGTCGTAGGTGGGGCTGTCGTAGGCGATGCCGTTGACGGTCCTCTTCCCGCTGCCCTCGGCGAGCAGGTAGAAGAAGTGGTTGGCCACGCCGGAGCTGAAGTGCGGGTCCAGCTTGCGGGTCTGTTCGGTCCAGTGGTCCTGCGAAGTGCCCTTCACCGAGGCGTCCTTGGAGGGCTCGTCCATGTACCGCAGGGGTTTCCCGGTGCCGCGCACATCGGCCAGTTCGCCGACCAGGTAGTCGGGCACGTCCTTGGCGCTGTTGGCGAAGAACTCCACGGCGGTGCCCATGATGTCGCTGGTGGCCTCGTTCAGACCGCCGGATTCACCGGAGTACGTGAGGTCCGCCGTGGCGGAGGTGACGCCGTGGGTCATCTCGTGGGCGGCGATGTCGAGTTCGGTGAGCGGACGGGCGTCGTCCAGGCCGTCCCCGTAGGTCATGCAGAAGCAGAGGTCGTCCCAGAAGGCGTTGGCGTATCCGTCGCCGAAGTGCACCCGGGAGCGGGCGCCGACACCGTCGTCGGCTATGCCGTTGCGGCCGAACCGGTCGTGGTAGAAGTCCCAGGTCTTCTGCGCGCCGTAGGCGGCGTCCACGGCGGCCGTCTGGCGGTCGGCGGGCGTTCCGTCGCCCCAGACATCGTTGTCATCCGTCAGGAGGGTGCCGAGCCCGCCCGCGCTCACGTCGTACGTCGTGTGGCCGCCGCGCTGGGGGTCGGTCAGCTGATAGAGGTCGCCGCCGCGTACGGAGCCGACCTGCACGGTGCCGCTGTACTGGCTCACGCCCGTACCGGAGTGGACCTGCTCGAAACTCCCCAGCAGCGCGCCGCTCCTGGCGTCGGTCACGATCCGCAGACTGCTCGGAGTCCCGTCCTCCTGCACGCCGGTGACGACGGTTTCCCAGGCGAGCGCCGGTTCGGCGGCCCCGCTTCCCGCCCAGACGACGAGCCGCGGTGCGCCTTCCGGCGAGGCCTCGTCCGTCTTCTTTGACTCGGCCGCGTCCAGCGCCGACTTCTCCGCCTTCGCGGCCGGGACGGAGGCCTTCGTGGTGGGTACCGAGATCGTCGTGGGCGAGGACTTGGAGACTGTACGGGTGCCGCCGCGTTCGTGAATCACCAGGTCGCCGCCGAGTACGGGCAGCCCGGCGAACGTGCGCTCGTAGCGGGTATGCACGGTTCCGTCGGCATCCTTGATGACGTCCTTCGGTATCAGCTTCTCCCGCTCGCCCAGCTTCAGGGAACGGGCCGTGGCCGTACGGGAGTCGGCCGCCACCGAGAGCATCTTCCTCCGCTGCGCGGGAGAGAGTCCGACGGTTCTGGCGCCGGGTCTTGGCTCCGCCTCGATCTGCCTGGGAGCCCGATCCGAGCGGGCGGTCCCGGTCACGGGCTCGGCGCTCCAGGCGGGGAGCGTCGAACCGAGAAGCGCGACCATCGTGCCGACCGCGATCGTCGCCATGCGCGAGCGAGCGGAGGTGCGACGTCGGGATGGCGGAGGATTCTGGGGCGACGGCGCCGCCCCGATCGTACGGAAGGTGTCCGTCACTGCTGCAACTCCTAGTGTCCGGCTGTCTGGTGACAGCCCGTCAGAGTGCGGAGCCGGAGGGCGGGACGCCTCCGGCGGGAGAGGTGCGAGTGGCGACCGTGCGGTCACTGGATCGTTTCAGCGTGCGGGACGACTGTCACCACTGCGGAGATCGTTGTCCGAAATACGGTCAGTGGGCATCTGTTGTGTCCGTCGCCGCACGTGGCGGATCACATGGGCCTTTACCTGGCGGCAACACGGCTTCCGTCAGCCACTTTGGCCACTTCCCGCCCTACCGCCCAAGTGGCCTGTCACAGCCACCCCCGGCGCGCGGCCTGCCACGCCAGCTGCATACGGGTGGCCGCGCCGGCCAGCTCCATCATGCGCTGGATGTGACGCTGCACCGTGCGGCGGCTCAGGCCCAGTTGGGTCGCCACCGCCTTGTCGGCGACGCCCGCCACCAGGAGGGCGAGCAGCCGCCGGTCGATCGCGGACAGCGGGTCGGGCCCGCCGACTCCGTCCGTCCCGGCGACCGCGCCCGAGTCGTCGACGTCCAGCGGGACGGCGTCCTCCCAGTAGCGCTCGAACAGGGCGATGAGAGCGGCGAGCAGATTGCTGTCCCGTACGAGTGCGGCGGTGGGTTCGTCAGGGCTGCCGTGGGGACCGCCGGGGACGAGCGGGCAGACCGCGATGGCACGGTCCGCGACCGCGAGGCGCAGCGGCAGATGCGGAACCGCACGGGCCACCTCACCTGCGCGGACGCCCGCAACAACGTTGTCAACGGCTCCCTCGTCGTCGAAGAAGGCCTTCTCGTACAGCACCCGGTAGCGCACGCCGCGCGCCAACGCCTCGAACTCCGAACTGTTGCTGCCCGACGGCATCGCCACGTACTGGGCCTTGCAGAACCAGAGCATCTCGTCCTGGGCGCTCGCCTGGATCTGGCGCAGATGCTGACGCAGCGCCTCGGCGCCCGTGATGACCTCGATCAGCTCGCTGGCGTCCCGGCGGCGCATCGTGTCGCGGTACACCTGCAGCAGGCTGGTGGCCTCGGCCCGGGCGAGGTCGAGCGCGTCGGCGTTCCGCTTCAGCCGGGGCATCAGCGCCACGTCCGGGGGAGTGGCCCGGAAGTGCCGGGGCAGCACGTCGGTGTGGCTCGCCATGCCCTTGACGGCCAGCGCGTCGAGCACCCGCTCGGCCTCGGCCGGGCTCAGTCCTGTGCGCGCGGCGACATCACCGGCCGAGGCCTGACCCGTCGTCACCAGATGTCGGTAGACGGACTCCTCGGCCTCCGACACCCCTGCCGCCTCCAGCGCCAAAGCGCCCCTCCCCGAGACCGACCGGCTTCAATGTTCGAACACCGTACTGCACGGGTGTTACAGGCGGTGAGGGTGAGCGGGCCGTCCTGCGCCCGCTCACCCCCGGATGTGCACGCAGTACCTATCCGCGGTGCAGGTAGGCCCGTTGCACGGTCTGCCGCACCGAGTTGCCCGCGCCGTCGCGCGCCGTCACTCTCAGTGTCACGTACGCGTCACCGCGTACCCGCGACGGCTTCTTGACGACGGCCTCGAACACGTTGTGCCCGCGGTCCTTCACCTCGGCCCGGCTCCAGCTCCCGCCGCCGTCGTACGAGGCCTCGGCGTGGACGCTCACCCCGCGCGGTGCGGCCAGCGCGTCCTGGGCGCGGACCGACAGTCCGACGGTGTGCGTGCGGCCGGAACGTACGGCGTTGTACGCGTCGACCGGTACGTCGTAGTCGAGTTGGAGCAGCGGCAGCGTTGTCGCCGCGTCCGTTCCGCCCGTGCCGCCCGAGCGGAACGACCAGGACGTCTCGGTGCCGGTCCCGTACGCCCACTCCTGTGACACGCGCGAGGTGGTGAGATCGAGCCGGTAGTCGGCCGCACCGGACGGGACCTCGAAGTCCGTCCAGGCGCTGTCGGCCTCCGCGGTCTTCCGGCCGTTGCGGTAGAGCACGGCGGCGGCCGAGTCGCCCTGCGCCGCCTTCGCCCCGCCCGAGGTACCGATCCCGCCGCCGCCCACGAGCAGCCGCGAGCGGTGACCTGCCTGCGAGTCGGTGAACTCCGGGATCCGCAGGCTCAGTACGTCACCCCTGCGCACGGACGGAGTCGCGGTGCCGCGCGGGATCGACGGCCGGACGACGGCTCCCTGCCAGGTGTCGCTCGTCCGCTCGCCCGCCCGGTACGTGCGCTGCGCGTCCGCCATGCCGACGCGCAGCGGAGTGTCCACGTCGAACGTCGTCTCGTGGTGCACGAAATGCTGCCAGGCGGTGTCGCCGGAGCTCACGTACTCGGTCCGCTCGAAGCCGGTCGGCACGTAACGGGTGTACTGCAGCCAGGCGGTGTCCTGGTACGGCCGCCGGGCGAAGCGCTGCTCACTGGCCCACGGGGTGCCGCCGTTGTCGGCGTACCTGGCCCGTACGACCGCGCTGTTGCGTTCGGAGACCGTGTGCACGACCTTCTCCGGAATCCGCTGCGAGGACACCTGCATGACGTCGTACAGATACGGGCTGCGCGCGGTGCCGGTGAACTTCACCGTGGTGTGCCCCTTGCCGATCCGCTTCAGCAGAGCGGCTCCCGCGCTCGCGCCGATCCGGACGGTGGGCACGCCCCAGCGGTCGCCCTCAGGATGCCAGCGGGTCCACGCGATGTCGCTGAAGTGGACCAGCACGATGCCCCGTACCCCGGCGGCTGCCGCCCGCTCGGCCAACTCCCGTTCGTTGAGGCCCTGTTCGTTGGTGATGACCGCGAGCTTTCCGCGGGCCCGGCCGAAGTCGGGCGCGGTGGCATCGCCCGCGTCGACCGCGGTCAGGCGCGTTCCCTTGTCGTCGAAGAGGGGCGAGGAGGGCATGTAGTAGGCGTCCAGCGGGTCCTTGCCGCCCGACACCGTCATGTCGAGGAGCGGCGCGACGAACTGCCAGCGCGAGGCGAACTCGAAGGTGCCGTCGGTGACGGCGGAGGTCGGACTCACGTACAGACGCCTGCCGACGTCGAAGTACATCGTCCCCTGGAGCAGGCTGTGCCCGTCGATCTTCCGGTACGTCTGGTAGCTGAGGATGCCGCGCTGCTCGGCCGGCCGGGGTGTGCGGATGTCGACCAGGGTGGTCCTGCGCGCGTCCAGCGTGACGGACATGTCCTTGGTGACCTTCACCTCCGGCACGACCACATGGCGCAACTCCTGCCCGTCGGCGGCCGGGTCCAGGGACGAGTAGTCCAACTGGTAGGTGCCTTCCTCGACTTCGGCGACGGCCGGGTCGGTGCCGGTGTAGCCCACGAAGCCGTCGGCTCCCCAGATCGTCGGCAGGGCCTCGACCGGATTGCCCTTGTGGTCGACGGTCTTGACGGTGAGCCGGTGTACCGGCCCCTGCACGACGAGGCTCACCGTGGTGTGCACGGTGACCTTCCCGTCCGCGGAGGCCGCCGTCACGTACCCGTAGTAGTCGCCCTGCTGGGCACGGGCCGGATCGACCGTCAGCGGAACCTCGGCCGTGGCGCCGGCCGGTACGCGGACGGAGGCGGAGCCGAGCTGTACCGCTCCCTCCGCCGGCTCGCGGCCTCCCGCCGTGGCCAGCCGGGTGGTGAGTGCGAGCGTGACGTCGGTGTCGGAGGTGTTCGTGTAACGCAGCTGCGTCGTACGGGTGTTGCCGCCGCCGGTCTCGAACGGGCCCAGTGCGACGGTGCCCGTGGCGGTGACCGGCCCCAGGGCGGCGGCTTCCACATCGACGAGGCCGCCGCCCTGCTCGGTGACCTCCTGACCGTCGGCCGTACGGGCCGTGCTGACGAGCGCGTCCTTCAACCGGGCCGCGCTCCAGTCGGGATGCCGCTGGGCGAGCAGCGCGGCGGCGCCCGCCACGTGCGGGGCGGCCATCGACGTACCGGAGGCCGCCACATGGTGTGCGTCGACCGGGTCGCCCATCGTCGTCCCGGTCGCGCGGGCCGCGACGATGCCGACGCCGGGCGCCGTCAGATCGGGCTTGACCGCGTCGTCACCGGCCCGTGGACCGCGGCTGGAGAAGGGGGCGAGGCCGCCGTTCCGGTCGACCGCGCCGACGGTGAGGGCGGCGTCCGCGGCGCCGGGGGAGCCGATGGTGCCCGTGCCCTGCTCGCCGTTGTTGCCCGCCGCCACGACGAACAACGCGCCCGTGCGCTCGGTGAGTTCGTTCAGGGCGAGGCTCATCGGGTCCGTGCCGTCGCTCGGACTGTCCGAGCCCAGACTCATGTTGACGACCTTGGCGCCCGCGTCCGCCGCCCACTCCATGCCGGCGATCACCTGGGACTCGGTTCCGAAGCCGTCGTCCCCGAGAACCTTGCCGACGAGCAGGTCGGCGCCGGGCGCCACCCCCTTGCGTCCGCCACCGGACGCGGCTCCGCTGCCTCCGACGATCGACGCGACATGGGTGCCGTGCCCGAAGGCGTCCCCGGTGCCGGAGCTGCCCGAGAAGTCCTTGGCCTCGGCGATCCGTCCGGCCAGATCCGGATGGGACTGGTCCGCGCCGGTGTCCAGGACGGCGACCTTGACGGACTCGCCCCGGTAGCCGGCCTTCCACACGGGGGGCGCGCCGATCTGCGGGACACTGCGGTCCAGCGCGGCGTCCACCCGGCCGTCGAGCCACACCCGCGGGGTGCCGGCGGCGGCCCGTGCGGCACTCAACGGGCTGTCCTCCGGGGCTAGTTGCTTCCAGAACCGGCCGAGATCCGCCTCGGCGACCCGCACCGACCTCGCGCCGATGCTGTCCAGCCGGCGGACCGGCGAACCGTCCTCGGCGAGGCCGGTCAGCCTGCGCACGGCGGACTCCGCCGCGCCTTCGCCTCCCGCCACGATCAGCGGCAGCGCGTCGCTGTGCGCCTCGTCGTACCGCTGGGCGAGCAGCGCGCTCACGTCGAACAGCTTCCGGTCCAGGCGCCCCGCCGAGACCAGGTCCCCGGCGTCGGACGGCAGGACCGTCAGACGCCCGTCCTGTTCGTAGGTCCTGAAGAGGATGTGCCGCCGCCCGGCACCGGGCGTGACCGAGGCGGTCCGCCGCCCTTCGGCGTCGGTGCCCACGGTCACCCGGTCACCCGTGATCAGGCGCACGGTCCCGAGGCTCTTCGACGCGGGAGCGTCGGCCGCCGCTGTCGCCGTGGGCCCCGTGCCGGTACCGGCGGCCACCGGCGCCACGGCACCGGCAGCCAGAGCGAGTCCTGTCGATATCGCCGCCACCAGGCGGATCCGTCTCATCAGTCCCGTGCCTTCCGTCGTACGCGCGGAGAAGTTCATGCGCTGGACAGAATCCGGTGGTACGGAATGCCATGTCACTCGATTCCGGTGGCACAGGTGGGACATGTCGCAACAGCGACACCCGAGTGTCCCGGTGTCCCGTCTCCGAGGAACTGGCCCCCGTCGCAAGTGAACTGGGCCAATTCGCCGGCGGTCTCACTCGATGACGCGGGCCGGGGCCTGGAGCAACACGTCTCTTCAGTAGCCGATCGTGAAGCGCCGCTGCACGAACCGCGGCAGCTCCGCCTCGTCGATCAGGGCGACCGCCGCGTCCTCCGCCGAGATGCGGCTGCGCCCCTCCGCGTCGCGGACCGCCTGGTCACCGCCGATGCGGAAGCGGCCGGTGCGCTCGCCGGGGGCGATCTCCAGGGCGGGGCTGAAGTAGGTCCACAGCCGGTTCGAGGTGCGCAGGACGTCGAAGCCGTCACGGGCGCCGCGCGCCGCCGCCGCGTAGGCGCGGGGCAGTCCGAGCCGGTCGAGGATCTCGTGCATGCGCTCGTCCGAGTCGGCGAGCGCCAGTCCGGGCTCGACCTCCAGGCTGCCCGCGCCGCCGATCACGATCAGCCGGGTCCGCGGGTGGCTCTCCAGCGCCTTCGTCAGGGCGTGCGCCACGGTGGAGTGGGTCGTGGGGTCGTCGATCGAGCGCCGGACGGTGTCCTCGAAGTCCTTGGCGGCGTTGCCGGGCTGGTAGGCGCTGATGAGCACGTCGAGGCCGGGCAGTACGGCCGTGATACTCGCCGCGTCCAGGACGTCGACGCTCGCCCAGGTGATGTTCTCCCTCTTCTCGTCGGCCCGTGGCCGTGTCGCGTCGCGGCTCAACGCCCTGACGTGATGCCCCCGTTCCAGAGCCTCGGCAACGACCCGGCTGCCGATGGTCCCCGTGGCTCCGACGACTCCGATGTGCATGGTTCTCCCCCTACTCGCGTGCGGCACGAGGGCGCGGTCAACCGGATCGGTTGCGCCCGTGCGGTGACTATACGGTGTGAAGTTTCTATACGGCCATCAATTCCGGTGACGCTGTAGAGTGCCCGGGTGGCAGGTACGGCGAGCAGGGCGGGAAGCACGGGGCGGCGCGAGCGGCTCCGGGCCGAGACGACGGCCGAAATCAAGGACGTGGCACTGGAGTTGATGGCCTCGGGCGGGCCCGAAGCCATCACCCTGCGGGCCATCGCCCGCGAGATGGGTATGACGGCCAACGCCATCTACGGCTACTTCGCCACCCGCGACGACCTGGTCACCGTGCTCATCGGCGACGTGTACACCGAGCTGGCCGACGCCGTGGACACCGCGTGGGAGAGCGCCTCCGCCGAGGGCCCGGCCACCCGGATCCAGGGCTGGGCCGGCGCCTTCCGGAACTGGGCCCTGGCCAACCCCGAGGGCTTCCGGCTCGTCTACGGCGACCCCGTTCCCGGCTACGACACCCCCCACGGAGGCGCCGCCCCGGAGGCCGCCCACCGAGTCTGCGCCGGGCTCACCGCGCTCGCGGCAGCCGCCTGGCCGTACGCCGAACACCTCCATGAGAGCAGCGAGTTCGCGTGGTCCGACTTCGACGCCGGGCTCGTCGACAAGGTCCGCGCGGACTTCCCCGGCCTGCCGCCGGCCGCCGTCGCGCTCGCCCTGCGCATCTGGGGGCGCCTGCACGGCCTGGTGTCACTGGAGGTCTACGGCCATCTGCGCACCCAGACGACCAGCCCGGACAAGCTCTTCCGGGAGGAAGTGACCCAGCTCGTACGGTCGTTGGACATCCCGCTGCGCAGCTGAGGCCGCGCGCGGGTGAGTACCCACCCCGCCGACCTGAGTATGTGAACTCATGCCTCACCGGACCCACCCGAAGAGACTGGAGCGCAGCGGGGAGCCGGAGTGGCCGGAACCTCTCGTACGAGGGAGCAAGCACGATGAGTTCAGTCACCGGGGGCCAGACGTTGGGCGCTCCTTTCGGCACCTGGCCCGCTCGTCTGTATCTCGCGGTGTCCGCCGCACTGATCGTCTGGCTGGCCGTCGTGTCGTCGCAGCCCACGGGCGACGCCTCCTTCGCCGCGGTGATCCCGATCCTCTTCACGGCCCCGACCAGCCTGCTGTTCCTGGCGGTACCGGACGGATCGGTGGCCTGGCTGTACGCCGTACTCGCCGCGTCCGCCATGGCCAACGCGTGGCTCATCGACCTCGTCTGGCGTCGGCTCAGCAGCCGGAAGGGCTGACCGGAGGGGCTGACCGGAGGGGCCGATTCGCCCCTGCTACGGCCGATGTCGTGATGCGTATGCTCGCCCGATGACCGGACAAGAGATCACACAGGGGAGCCACCAGGGCCTGCTCGCAGGCCAGGTGGTCATGATCACGGGTGCGTCCAGCGGCATCGGCGCGGCTGCGGCACGTCTGTTCGCGGAGGAGGGCGCGGCGGTCGTTCTGACGGCGCGCCGCGCGGAGCGGTTGAACACGCTCGCGGAGGAGATCGGTGCGGCCGGTGGGCGGGCGCTCGCGGTTCCGGGCGACGTCGCCGTCGCGGCGGATGTCGGCCGCGCGGTCGAGGCGGCCGTGGAACACTTCGGCGGGCTCGACTCCGCCTTCAACAACGCGGGTTACGCCACTGTCGGCACTCTTCTGCACGAGACCGACGACGAGGTGTACGACCGTACGATGGACGTCAACGTCCGGGGTGTGTGGAACTGCATGAAGCACCAGCTGCCCGTGATGCTCGCGTCGGGCAGGGGCGGTTCCATCGTCAACACCAGCAGTACGGCGGGCCGTTACGCGACCGGGGCCTCCGTCCCGTACGTCGCGTCCAAGCACGCCATCCTGGGGATCACCCGCGCGGCGGCGGCCGAGTACGGGGACCAGGGCATCCGCGTCAACGCGCTCGTCGTCGGTACGACGCGCAGCGAGATGATCGAGGAGGCCGTGCGGCAGTACCCGGACCTGGAGCAGGCGTTCATCGCCCCGCAGATCCAGAAGCGCATGGCCTCGCCCCGGGAGATCGCCGAGGCGGCGGCCTGGCTGTGCAGCCGGCGCTCGTCGTTCGTCACCGGTGTGGCGATGCCGGTGGACGGCGGCATCTCGGCCCAGGCCAAGGCCGGCTGAGCCCCGCGGACTGCCCGGCCCGCCCCGTCGTTCTCACCAGCGCTGTGGTTCGCTCCCCACGATCGGTGCCGACGGTTTGCCGTCGACGCCGACCGGGACGTCGCCCGCGAGCATCACCCGGTGCATGACCCGGGGATGATCGAGATGGGCAGTGTCGCTGGGGGCCAGGTGGATGGTGGCCCTGTTGTCCCAGAAGGCCACACTCCCCGGCTCCCAGCGGAACCGCACGGTGTACTCGGGCCGGGTCGCCTGCCCGAGGAGCATCTCCAGCAGCGGCGCGCTCTCCATGCGGGACAGTCCCAGGATCTGCTCGACGTAGTAGCCGTTGACGAACAGCACCCGCTCACCCGTCTCCGGGTGCACCCGCACCAGCGGATGGTCGGTGGCGATCTGCCGGTCCAGCAGATGCCGTACGTACGCGTCGTCGCCGGGCCGTGGCTGATAACCGACCCCCAGCCGGTGCTCCGCGCGCAGCCCGTCGACGAAGTCCCGCAGGGGCGCAGAGAGCCCGGCGTACGCCGCCGCCAGGTTGGACCAGGTCGTGTCGCCGCCGTACGGGGGCACGTCCTCCGCGCGCAGGATGGTCGCGGCCGGCGGATCGACGCGGGCGCCGTGGTCGCAGTGCCAGCCGCGCAGCAGCGAATGCCGGCGCCTGCGCAGCCACTCGTCGTGGTCCATGCCGTAGCGCCCGCCGAGCTCCAGCCGGTCGGCCGTCGTCTCGACCTCCGGGAAGTCCGGGGGTGACGCGCTGCCGCGTTTGCCGAGGCGGACCGGTTCGCCGAACCGCCGGGCGAACGCGACATGCGAGGAGTGGTCCAGGCGCTGCCCCCGGAAGAACACCACCTTCCAGCGCAGCACTGCCGCCCTGATCTGAGCGACCACCGCGTCGTCCAGGTCCCCGGCCAGGTCGACGCCCGTGATCTCCGCGCCGATGTGTCCCGCGACCGGCTTCACCTCGACCTGTGTGTCCCTGTCCGTCGTCATACGGGCTCCGTCGATCGCTCGTTCCGACTGGTCGGGGCAAGCATGACCGCTCCGTCCGGAGTGCGACAGTGCGCCTCGGGAGAGCGGTTCACGTCCGCGTGCGAAGGGCGGAGGCCTGGGCGGCGAGTGCGTCGAGCAGCAGGTCCACGGCCAGCTCGAAGGAGCTCTCGGCCATGGCGTGCAGCTCGCCCCGCACCTCGCTCAGCGCCGGGTAGGCCGCCGGGTCGACCGACTGGTAGGCCTCCGTCCACGCCCGCTCGTCGGCCTCGCGCTGTTCCCGGGGAAGCGCATGGCACGCCGCGTCGAGGGCCGCGTGGCTGAGAACCGTGTCGATGAAGGCCAGGTAGAGGCGGACGGCGTCGGCCGGCGGGAAACCGGCGGACAGCAGCAGACCGACCCCGGTCTCCACGGCACGGAACTCGTTCTCACGGCGCGTGACCCGGAACGAGGCCATGGCGGCAGCCCGCGGATGGGCGAGGTATCCGGCACGTACCCGCATCGCCATGTCGCGCAGCGAGGCGACCCAGTCGGGACCCGCGACGAATCCGACCATGGTGTCCCCGATGATCCGGTCGGCGATGGCCAGCAGCAGATCGTCGGTGTTGCGGAAGTAGCGGTACAGCGCGCTCGGGTCACAGCCGAGGGCCGCGCCGAGGCGGCGCACGCTCAGCGCCTCCGGACCGTGCTCGCCGATCAGCCGCAGCGCGGTCTCGGTGATGAGCTCCTTGGACAGCACGACGCCCGAGGCGGTCGGGCGGCGGCGTCGGCGTTCCTGCGGGGCGCGGGTGGGCATGAGGGCGGATCCCTTCGCACGGTCGACGGGCCTGTGCACGCTCAGTGAACGGCTCACCCCAGCCTTATGTCAACAGCATTGACGCAAGGTGTTCGGCCGTTGTTCCATCCTTCGCATCCCCCACAAGGCTCTTCCTCCCGTCCCTCTCCCTCCTCGTGAGGAGCCCTGATGTCCTCCCTCGCTCCAGGCCAGTCCGCCCCGGACCGTCCGCCCGCCGAACTGCGCCGCTCGCTCGGCGTCGTCGACGGCGTCGCCATCGCCGCCTCCAGTACGGCGGCCACCACCAGCATCGCCATCGGCATGGGCGCCATCGGCACGATCGTTGGTCTCCAGGCCCCGGCCCTGCTGCTCCTGGCGTTCCTGCCCGTCCTCGGCATCGCCACGGCCTTCGCCCGCCTCAACCGCTCGGAACCCAACTGCGGCAACGGCTACACCTGGGTCGGCAAGTCCCTCGGCCCCTGGCCCGGCTTCCTGGCCGGCTGGGTCACCCTCGTCGGCTCGATCATCTTTCTCGCCTACACGAGCGCGGTGACCGGCTCGGTCGTGCTGATCTTCGCCAACAAGGCCGGCCTGGACTCCCTCGCCGGGATCGCCCTCGACCCGACGTCCACCGCAGTGAGCACGGTCGTCGGCCTGGTGGTCCTCGCCGCCGTCACCGTCCTCGCGATCACCGGGGTGCGCAGTGCCACCCGGCTCCAGTTCGGCCTGCTGGTCTTCGAGTACGCCGTCCTGCTGGTCTTCTGTACGTGGGCCCTGGCGACCGGCCATCAGGACTTCTCCTGGGCGTGGTTCAACCCCTTCGAGATCTCCAGCGGCACGGCCTTCGCGCAGGGCATGGTCCTCGCGGTGTTCTTCTTCTGGGGCTGGGACGCGGCGTTCAGCGTCACCGAGGAGACCAGGAGCCCCGGCGACTCGGCCCGCGGCGGATTCATCGCCCTGTTCGCCATGCTCGGGCTCTTCATCTTCGCCTCGGTCGCCTTCCAGCGGGAGATGAGCCTGCCCGAACTCATCGAGAACGGCCCACAGGCCCTCCCGTACCTCGGCGCCAAGCTCGCCGCCGAACCCTGGGCGAGCCTCCCGCTGCTCGCCCTGATGTTCTCGGCCGTCGCCTCCGTCCAGTCCTCCGTCATCCCCACCGCCCGCGGACTGCTCGCCATGGGCCGCGACCGCACGATGGGCCCGGTGTGGACCCGAATCCACCCCAAGTACGGCACGCCCGCCATCGGAACCGTCCTCGTCATGTCGATCGCCGCCGCCATCGCCCTCCTCGCCATGGCCATCCCCAAGCTGAGCGACATGCTGCTGGCCGCCGTCAACGCCATCGGCCTCGTCGTCGCCCTCTACTACGGCCTCACCGCGCTCGCCTGCGCCGTCCGCTTCCGCGCCGCCCGCCACGACGGGCCCCGCGAGGCACTGCTGGCCGTCGGCGTGCCGGCCGCCTCCGGACTGGTCCTGCTCGGCCTCGGCGGCTACCTCGGATACTCGTACCTGACCATGACCGACCACATCGAACTCAGCCCCGACAACGGCTGGTTCATGCTCTCCCTGCCCGTCACCATCGTGCTGAGCGGACTCGTCATGGCGGCCGTCGCCAAGTACGCCCGCCGCTCGCCCTACTTCACCACCGGGCGCGGCACGGATGCCGACGCCCTCGCCCTGCCGATGGACCGCACCGCCGTCTGATCTCCTCCCGATGGACCGTCCGATCCCCTCCCCTCTGGAGCGTTGAACCCATGTCCCACCCCCAGGCCGCCGACCTCGTCCTCACCGGCGGACCCGTCCACACCGTCGACGCCGCGCGCAGCCGGGCCACCGCCGTGGCCGTGCGCGGCGGGCGGATCGTGGCCGTCGGCCACGACGAGGTCCACGAGCTGATCGGCACCGGCACCGAGGTCGTCGACCTCGCCGGACGGCTGCTGCTGCCCGGCTTCCAGGACGCCCACGTCCACCCCCAGGGCGCGGGCACCGAACTGGGCCTGTGCCACCTGAACGACACCGTCGACCCGCAGGAGTACCTGCGGCGCGTCAGGGCGTACGCCGACGAGCACCCGGACGCCGAGTGGATCACCGGGGGCGGCTGGTCCATGGAGGCCTTCCCCGGCGGCACGCCCACCGCCGCCCTGCTCGACACGGTCGTCCCCGACCGGCCCGTGTTCCTGCCCAACCGCGACCACCACGGCGCCTGGGTCAACTCCCGTGCCCTGGAACGGGCCGGCATCGACGCCCGCACCCCCGACCCGTCCGACGGCCGCATCGAACGGGACGCCGACGGCAACCCCACCGGCATGCTCCAGGAGGGCGCGGCCCACCTGGTGTCCCGGCTGATGCCCGACCCCACCCCCGAGGAACAACTCGCCGCGCTGCTGCGGGCCCAGTCGGTGCTGCACTCGTACGGGGTCACCGCCTGGCAGGACGCCATCGTCGGCGAGTACGCCAACATGACCGATCCGACGCCCGCCTACCACGAGGCCGTCGACCGCGGTCTGCTCACCGCCCGGGTCGTCGGCGCGCTGTGGTGGGACCGGAGCCGGGGCGGCGAACAGATCCCCGAACTCGCCGCGCGCAGGGAGGAGTTGAGCAGGGGCCGGTTCCGGGCCACCAGCGTGAAGGTCATGCAGGACGGCATCGCCGAGAACCACACCGCCGCCCTGCTGGGCCCGTATCTCACCCGCTGCGGCTGCGCCTCCGACAACTCAGGCCTCAGCTTCGTCGAGCCGGACGAGCTGAAGAAGTACGTCACCGAACTCGACGCGCTTGGCTTCCAGGTGCACTTCCACGCGCTCGGCGACCGGGCGGTGCGTGAGGCGCTGGACGCCGTGGAGGCGGCCCGCGCGGTCAACGGGTGGCGTGACACCCGCCACCACCTCGCCCACCTCCAGGTCGTCCACCCCGAGGACGTACCGCGCTTTCGCGCACTGGGCGCGACCGCCAACCTCCAGGCGTTGTGGGCAGCCCACGAACCGCAGATGGACGAACTCACCATCCCGTTCCTCGGCCCCGAACGGGCCGCCTGGCAGTACCCGTTCGGCGACCTGCTGCGCGCCGGAGCCACCCTCGCCGGGGGCAGCGACTGGCCGGTCAGCAGCCCCGACCCCCTGGCGGCCCTCCACGTCGCCGTCAACCGCGTCGCCCCCGACGCACCCGAGGGCACCCCTGCCTTCCTGCCGGACCAGAAGATCGACCTCGGCGCCGCCGTCGCCGCGTACACGGCGGGCAGCGCCCACGCCAACCACCTCGACGACACCACCGGCAGCATCACCGTCGGCAGGCTCGCCGACCTCGTCGTCCTGGACCGCGACCCGTTCGCCGGGCCGCCGGAGGAGATCGCCGCCACGCGGGTGCTCCAGACGTTCGTCGACGGCCGCCGGGTGTACGCGGCAGCCGACGCGTGACAGACCGGACTAGAGCCCTTCGGAGGACTGCCAGTCCGAGGCCAGCAGGCCGAACAGCAGGTCGTCCGTCCACTCGTCCTTGAGCCAACTGGCCTGCCGGAGAAGGCCCTCCTGGACAAAGCCGACCCGTCGCAACAGCCGGGCCGAGCGGTCGTTGCGCGCGTCGCACTCGGCGGAGACTCGGTGCAGTCCCCGGCGCTCGAAGAGATCGCCGAGGACAGCCCGTACGGCCTCCGAGGCGTAGCCGTGCCCCTGCCGGTCGCCGGCCAGGGTGAAGCCGAGCTCTGCCTGCATGCGGTTCTCGTGCAGGCAGACCCCGACGTCTCCCACCAGACAGTGGTCGGCCTTGAGCTCGATCGCGTACTGGAACCATCCCGGTTCCTCGGGGGACCCCGTGGCCAGGCCCCGCACCATCCGCGCCGCCGAGTCGAGCGACACCGGCGCGGTCCAGCTCTGGTAGCGGGCCACCAGCGGATCGGACCGGTACGCGGCCAGCGGCGCCGCGTCCTCGGCACGGAAGCGGCGCAGTACGAGCCTGGGAGTCTCCAGCAGCATGGCCTGATCGTCCCACGACCGCGGTAGGTGCTCGGTTCCGCGGAGCCCTGGACGTCGGGCCATGAACGGCCAGGGCGTCAGGATCACGTGCATGGCCAGGGCGTCAGGACACGTACGAGGCGTTCTGTGCCGTGGTCACCACCTTCTGGCCGTCGGCCTGGGCGAGAAGGCCCGCCGACACCCAGGAGTTCACCGTGCTCTGCGCGCGCGAGACCAGGGCGGCCTTGGTGCTGAAGGGGGCTCCTGCCCAGATCTCGTCCAGGAGTGTGGTGCCGTCGGACCTGGCTGGGTTGTTCACGCCGGAATCGGTGGTGCCGAAGACCACCTTGGGCTCGGAGCGCCGGAAGTAGGCGTGGGTGGGGTCCTCGGTGCCCTCGAAGAACGGGGCGAACTCCGTGCCGTTCAGGGTGTAGTGGAGCGGCTTGCCGGACACGGGGGAGAGGCTCGGCAGCAGGTCGCCGGAGAGGGCGGCGTTGCGGTAGAGCCCGAACTGCACATAGCTGGTACCGGAGTTGCGGGCGACCAGGTTGACCGGACCGTAGAACAGGGTCTGCAGTCCCGAGTCGTCCAGGGCCTTCTCGACCCGGGCCCGGAAGGGGATGGCGACCTTCACGACGTCACCGCTCTGCCAGGTCCGTGAGACGGCGAAGTAGCTCCCGGCGACCGGAGTCCCGCTCACCGCACTGCCGTTGACCGTCACCCGGAAGCCGCTCGTCGCCCAGGACGGCACGCGCAGCCGCAGCTCGAAGGCCGCGCTGCTGCCGCCGAAGGTGAGGGTGGAGCCCTGCTCCCTCGGGTAGTCCGTGGTCTGCGTGACCGTGACGCCCTTCTCGGCCCAGGTCAGGGTGGTCGGGCTGTAGAGGTTGACGTACAGCGCGCTCCCGTCGGCCTTCTTGAAGTACACCGAGTCCTGGTACTTGGTGGCGCTCTCCATACCTGTGCCCTCGCAGCAGGTGGTGCCCTGCTTGGGGGTGTAGTCCCGGACATGACCGGGCGTCAGGCCTATGAAGTAGGTGACGAGCGGCTTCTCCGCGTCGGCCTTGTCCTGCTTGGAGCCGAGGACCTGGTTGTAGAGGGCCCGCTCGTAGTAGTCCATGTACTTCGGGTCCTGCTCGTGGAAGAACAGCATCCGGCTGAGCTTGAGCAGGTTGTACGCGCAGCACGATTCGGCGGTGGTGTCGCTGATCGTGCCCGCGATGACCCCGCGCGCCTTCCAGAACTCGGCCGTGCTGGTCCCGCCGATGCCGTACATGCGGTGGGGCACGACCATGCCCCAGAAGTTCTTCGCGGCGGTGAGGTAACGGGCCTCGCCCGTCGCGTCGTACAGCCGGATCAGGCCGGTGAAGATCGGGATGTGCTGGTTGGCGTGCAGTCCGTCGAGCGTGTCGGTGTTCGCGGCGCAGGCGTCGATGAGCTTGTCGAGGTCGAACAGCTTGGCCAGCGCGAGGTGTTCGGCCTTGCCGGTGATCGTGTACAGGTCGACGATCGTCTCGACGATGCCGCCGAACTCGCCGCTGGAGAAGATGCCCCACATGCGCTGCAGGGTGGCTTCGGGCAGCTTGGACAGCCGGGAGTACATCCAGTCGCACATGCCGGACGCGAGGTCGAGTGCCCGCGCGTCGTCCGTGGCCAGGTAGGCGTCCAGCAGGCCCTTGAGGATCTTGTGCGCGGTGTAGTAGGGCGCCCACACCTTGGTGTAGTCCGGGCTGGTCCGCGACTCCAGGTCGATGAACTGCGTTTCCGGATAGGCGGCGAGGAAGCCGGCGTGGCTCGGCCCGCCCCAGGTGCGCCGCAGCGTCGCGGTCAGCCCACGGCCCGAGGCGTCGGCGAAGGTGCCGCCCGTGGTCTCGTCGAAGGTGTACGAGGCCAGGGTGCCGCGGCCCGCCGAGGAGGCGGCGGCGCGATTGCTCTGCAGCGACGTGATCTCGGCCGCGGTCAGCGCCCGCGACCAGACGTTGAACTCGTCGTAGACGCCCGCGAATATCGGGTCGTCGAAGTTCGAGCGGCCGAGCCAGTTGTTCGTCAGGGCGCCCAGGGACGACGGGTTGAGGGTCATCGACGTGTTCTGGGCGACGGAGGTGCCGTTGACGTAGAGGGTGCCGGTGCTGCCCGAGATGGTGACCGCCAGGTGGCTCCACTGGTTCAGCGGCAGCGCGGCGGTGCCGTTGAGTCCCTGTTCCCCGCCGGGCCCGTTGGTCGAGATGGCGAAGCGCGGTACGCCGCTCGCGTTGCGGGCGGCCAGGTACATGTACCGGGTGTTGTTGTTGCCGAAGTCGAAGATCCGGGTCCAGTTGGCGTTGTGGGTGGGCTTCACCCAGGCCGACAGGGTGATCGTCGCGGAGCTGTTGAGGACGGCGGCCGGCAGGCTGACGTACTGGTAGGAGCCGCGCACGTTCTCCGCGGCGGTGCCGAACTTTCCGGTGGCGCTGAGCACCGCCGGATCCTTGCGCAGGGCCGCGCGCACGTCGGTCAGGGCGCCGATCATGGTGCGGATCCTGTCGGCGTAGGCCTGGTCGCCGGTGCTCGCGTACGCCTGGGACAGCATGGTCAGGAAGTGGCCGGTGTAGTGGCCGCGGAGATTGCCGTTGGCCTCACCGTCCAGGCCCTCCCAGCCACCGGGGGCGACCGCCCCGCCGGTGGAGAGCCCGGCGTTGGCGCGGAACACCTGGAGCAGCCGGTTCACGTCGTAGCCGCGGCCGTGGTCGAGCATCAGCTGACGCTTGGCGGCGAAGACGCCCTGACCGACCTTCACGTCCTTGAGCTCGAACGGCCGGAGCGTCCACGCGGAGGGCGCGGGCAGCGTTGCCGCAGCGGCCGAGCCGCCTCCCGCCGCGTACGAGAACGCCGGTGTCGCCGTGGCGAACAGTGCGGCCTGGAGGAGTCTCCGTCTGGGAAGGGCGGGGGCCATTCGTTCCTCGTCTCTGCGCGGAGGGGGCGGGACCGGGCGACGGGTTCACGGGCGTACGGATGAACTGGTGAACGGAGGAACGGGCGTCGAAGGCGTTCGAAATACCGTACGGCGTGCGGAAGTTCGACCAAAACATAGATTTGGGGTGGGGACACGTCAACGCTTCCGGCGCGTTCGGCTCCGGTTAATTTCGCACCACGGGTGTCTGTCGTGGGCGTCGGCCTCCCGGGGCCTGTGCGGCTGATGGAAATCCAGTGGTGACGATCCGTTGACTTCCATGTGGTGCGGGCCTAGCTTCGGCGTCCCATTGGTTCGACAACTCGTGCAGCGTTCGGTATATCGACCATCCTTGTGTGCTGGGTTGCCGCGCCCCCGGAAGGAACCCCATGCCTTTTCAGCAGTTCGTCCCCCGTGCAAGACGTCTGTGCAGAGCCGTCGTTGTCCGCGCCGCCGTACTCGCCCTGGCCGCCGGTGCCCTGGTCGGTCTCCAGGAGCAGCAGGGGGCTGTCGAACTCGACCGGGCGCAGCCGGTCGCGGTGACGTCGAATCAGATTCCGGTGCCCACGGCGCCGATGGGCTGGGCATCCTGGAACACCTTCGCCGCAAAGATCGACTACAACGTCATCAAGGCGCAGGTCGACGCGTTCGTCGCGGCGGGCCTGCCTGCGGCCGGCTACAAGTACATCAACCTCGACGAGGGCTGGTGGCAGGGCACCCGCGACAGCGCGGGCAACATCACCATCGACGAGTCCGAGTGGCCCGGCGGGATGAGCGCCATCGCCGACTACATCCACAGCAAGGGCCTCAAGGCGGGCATCTACACCGACGCGGGCAGGGACGGCTGCGGCTACTACTTCCCGACCGGCCGTCCAGCGGCCCCGGGCAGCGGCAGCGAGGGTCACTACGAGCAGGACATGCTCCAGTTCTCGCAGTGGGGCTTCGACTACGTCAAGGTCGACTGGTGCGGCGGCGATGTGGAGGGGCTCGACGCCAGGACCACGTACCAGGCCATCAGTGATGCTGCCGCGCAGGCGACGGCCACCACCGGACGGCCGCTGACCCTGTCGATCTGCAACTGGGGCAAGCAGAACCCGTGGAACTGGGGTGCCGGAATGGCCGCCCTGTGGCGGACCAATACCGACATCATCTTCCACGGCAACTCGCCTTCGTGGGACAGCATGCTGACCAACTTCGACACCAACGTGCACCCCACCGCCCAGCACACCGGCTACTACAACGACCCCGACATGCTGATGGTCGGCATGGACGGCTTCACCGCCGCCCAGAACCGCAGCCACATGAACCTCTGGGCCGTGTCCGGGGCACCGCTCCTCGCCGGCAACAACCTGGCGACCATGAGCACCGAATCGGCGAACATCCTGAAGAACCCCGAGGTTATCGCGGTCGACCAGGACTCGCGCGGCCTCCAGGGCGTCAAGGTCGCCGAGGACACCTCCGGGCTGCAGGTGTACGGCAAGGTCCTGTCCGGCACCGGCAAGCGGGCCGTCGTCCTGCTCAACCGCACCTCCAGCGCGCAGAACATGACCGTCCGCTGGTCGGACCTGGGCCTGACCAACGCGTCGGCGACGGTCCGCAACCTCTGGACGCGGGCCAACGTGGGCAGTTTCGGGACGAGTTACACGGTCAACGTCCCCGCCAAGGACTCCGTGATGCTCACGGTCACCGGCGCCACCGAGGCCGCGAGCACCACGTACGAGGCCGAGGCCTCCGCCAACACCAAGAGCGGTTTCGCGGCCGACGCCGCCTGTGTCAACTGCTCCGGTGGCACCAAGGTGGGCGGCGTCGGCAACGGCGCGGCCAACACCCTGCGGTTCAACGCCGTTTCGGCGGCCGACACGGGCACCAAGGTCGTCGACATCGCCTACGTCAACGGCGACAGCGCGGCCCGAACGGCGGTCCTCCAGGTCAACGGGCAGACGGCCACCAAGGTCTCCTTCCCGCCGACCGGCTCCTGGACCACGCCCGGCACCGTCTCGGTCGAGGTGTCCCTGACCAAGGGCTCGGCGAACACTCTGACGTTCTCCAACTCCTCCGCCTGGACGCCCGATCTGGACGCGATCGAGGTACGGCCGCTGCCGGGCACCAACGGCACGCAGTTCACGGGACAGCAGTCCAGCCGCTGCCTGGACGTCGACAACAACACCATCACCAACGGGACCCAGGCGCAGCTGTGGGACTGCGCGGGCGGCGTCAACCAGTCCTGGACGTACACCGCGCGCAAGGAACTCGTGGTCTACGGAAACAAGTGCCTCGACGCCTACCAGGCGGGGACCACCAACGGCACGAAGGTCGTCATCTGGGACTGCAACGGCGGCAACAACCAGAAGTGGAACGTGAACGCCGACGGGACCGTGACCAATGTCAATGCCGGGCTCTGCCTGGATGCCTACAACGCTGCGACCGCCAACGGCACGAAGATCGTCCTTTGGACGTGTGGTGGGGGCGCGAATCAGAAGTGGACTCGGCAGTAGTCGGGTGAGTCCTTCGCCGGGGCGCGGTGACGAGTCTGCGGCCCGGTGAGGGCTGAGCGCGCAGTTCCCCGCGCCCCTTAGGGGGCGCGGGGCTGTTCTCAGCGGGTGACGTTCGTCGTCAGTAGGCGGAGCAACTGCTTTGCCGTGGCGTCCTGTTCGGGGGTCAGGCCCATGGCGTCGCCGATGGCCAGGGGGACGGTGTCCGCCCGTTCCCTGAGCAGGGCTCCCGCGTCGGTGAGGCGCAGGGCGACGGAGCGCTCGTCGTCCGCCCTGCGCTCGCGCCGCAGCAGGCCGTTCGCCTCAAGGCGCTTGAGCAGCGGGGAGAGGGTGCTGGACTCCAACTGGAGGGCGTTGCCCAGGTCCCGTACGGAGATCTGGTCCTGCTCCCACAGCACGAGCATGACCAGGTACTGCGGATAGGTCAGTCCGAGTTCGTCGAGCAGGGGCCGGTAGCGGGCGGTGACCGCGCGTGAGGCCGCGTAGAGGGCGAAGCAGAGCTGGTCGTCCAGGAGCAGGGAACCCTCCTGGGTCGGTTCGGCCCCTGGTGCGCTCACGGTGTCGCTCCCTGTTCCTGTGCCTGCTCCGGTGCGTCGCACGGAGACCTCCACTCTACCGTTCGAGTCTCCTCGATTCTATCGGGCCCAAATGAGTTGCGCACGACTGAATAGCGCGCTACTTTCTTGGTGTGCCGCCGCTCCGGCGAAGACAGCCGACGGAGCCTGCCCACGGCACCTGATCCGAGGAGATCGCCATGACCGACACCACCGGCCCCCGCCCGGTCCTCGAACCCGCCGCCGCGGCCTTCGCCGAGGCGACCGCGAACCCGCCCTACCTGTTCGACCTCGGCCCGGCAGAGGGCCGCAAGACCGTCGACGAGGTGCAGTCGGGCGACATCGCCAAGCCCGACGTCGACGAGGAGTGGGTCACCGTCCCCGGCGGCCCCACGGGACAGGTCCGGGCGCGCATCGTCCGCCCGGCGGGTGCCTCCGGCGTCCTCCCGGTGATCGTCTACATCCACGGCGCCGGCTGGGTCTTCGGCAACGCCCACACCCATGACCGCCTGGTCCGTGAACTCGCCGTCGGCGCGAACGCGGCCGTGGTCTTCCCCGAGTACGAGCTCTCGCCCGAGGCCCGCTACCCCGTCGCCATCGAGCAGAACTACACCGTCGCCCGGTGGGTCGTCACCGACGGCGCCGGCCACGACCTGGACGCCTCCCGTATCGCGGTCGCGGGCGACTCCGTCGGCGGCAACATGAGCGCGGCCCTGACCCTGATGGCCAAGGAACGCGGTGACGTGCCGCTCGTCCAGCAGGTCCTCTTCTACCCGGTCACCGACGCCGCCTTCGACACCGGCTCGTACCACCAGTTCGCCGAGGGCTACTTCCTGCGCCGGGACGCCATGCAGTGGTTCTGGGACCAGTACACGACCGACGAGAAGCAGCGCGCCGAGATCACCGCGTCCCCGTTGCGCGCCACCACCGAGCAGCTCACCGGCCTGCCGCCGGCCCTGGTCATCACCGGCGAGGCCGACGTCCTGCGCGACGAGGGCGAGGCCTACGCCAACAAGCTGCGCGAGGCGGGCGTCCCGGTCACGGCGGTCCGCTACCAGGGCATCATCCATGACTTCGTGATGCTCAACGCCCTCTCTGACACCCACGCGGCCCGTGCCGCCATCAGTCAGGCCGTGACCGTGCTGAGGAGCGCTCTCGCCACCGGCTGACCAGGCATCCGGCCATCGACCCGGCCTCCCGACCCCGCGCACCGCGCGGAGGGTCGGGAGGCCGGACGGCGTTCGGCCCCGAGCGGCACGGGCACGCGTACAACGAGCGGGAGTCGGGCCGTGTACCGCCCGGTTCTTCGGGTAGGGCCGACCTACATGACAGCTGCCCTGTCCGGAGTTCACTGAGAGAGCGCTTGTGGAGACCGACCGGCCCACGGGCCGCGACCAGAACCCCGTCAACGAGCCGGAGACGCTTGCCCGCCACGTCGTCGACACGGTGGAGAGTCTGGTGACGCTCTGGTTCGCGGCGGCCGAGGACGTCGTCCCGCAGCTCTCAGCGCGTCAGCTGTTCGCCCTGCAGACGGTCCGCCGTCGGCCCGAGCTCAATCTCACCGCTCTGGCCGAGCACTTGGAGATAGGGCTGCCCACCGCCAGCAGGTTGTGCGGCCGGCTCGTCTCCGCCGGGCTGCTCCAGCGGACCGTCCAGCCCCACAACCGCCGTGAGGTGCGGCTGGTGGTCACCGCCGACGGGCGGCGGTTCCTGGCGGACATCACCGAGCGGCGATCCCTGTGTCTCGCGACCGTGTTCGAGGCGATGACACCCGGCGAACGCGCCTCTCTGCAACGGGGACTGGGAGCCTTCCAGCAGGCCCGTGCCCGCACACGTCCGCAACCGCGAGGTGACGGGCAAGGCGGCGGGGGAGGAACGGCGGCCGGTGGCTGAGGCCCGTCAGACGGGCAGTCCGGTGGGGGAGCGCCGTGCGGACTTCGCCCGCTGGCTCGGGAGGTGGCACAGGAGCAGACATACGTCGTCGTCCCGCTCGGAGTCGCTCAGCAACGGCTGCAGGAGACGGTCGGCCGAGCCGTCCAGGTCCGCCTCGAGGTCCTCGGACCGGAAGGCCCCGAGCGACGCGGCCAGACGCTCGATACCGGGGTCTATGCCGTGGGCGCGGCGCTCGACCAGCCCGTCCGTGTAGAGGGCCAGCGTCGAACCGGGGGCGAGGCGCACGGTGTGGTCGCCGATCTCCTGCCGCAGTGGGATGCCGAGCATGGCACCGGGCTTGGCGTCGAGTGTGTGCACCTGCCCGTCGGGGGTACGCAGCACCGGCGGCGGGTGGCCCGCGGCGGCCCAGGTGAGCGTCGGATCGTCGGGGTGGAAGCGCGCGATGACGGCCGTCGCGTACAGATCGGGCTGCAGGTGGTGCAGGAGGATGTGCAGCCGGGTGAGGAGCTGGCCGGGGGTGCCTCCGTCGACGGCGTACGCGCGCAGCGCCGTGCGCAACTGGCTCATCATGACGGCGGCGTGCAGCCCGTGTCCCGTCACGTCGCCGATGACGGTGATCAGGCTGCCGTCGGGCTGGCGGAACGCGTCGTACCAGTCCCCGCCGATGTTCAGACCGTGGGTGGCCGGCAGATAGCGGGCCGCCAGGCCCAGTTCCGGAGTGGTGGGCAGGTCCGTGAGCAGGGCCCGCTGCAGTGTCTCGGCGATGTCCCGGTTGTGCTCGAAGCGCCGGGCGTTGTCGATGGCGATGCTGGCGCGGCGCGTGAGCTCGATCAGCATGACCGCGTCGTCGGCGTCCCAGCGTTCGCCGGGCGGCGTGAGGATCAGCACCCCCAGCGGCGCCCGCCGCGTCGGCAGCGGAACGCAGAGCAGGGGCTGCGTGGGATGCAGCGCCGAGGGGGGCTGGTCGTCGACGCCGGGCAGGCCGCCCGGATGGTCGGCGGCGTACTGGGGGCGCCCGCTGCGGGCCGCGACCACGGCGGCGGCCGGACGCGGACTCTGCCGCGGCTCGTTGCCCTCGCCGTCGAACAGCCACACGTCGACGCTGCCGGCGTACTCCGGCACCAGAAGACTGGGCAGCCGCCGCACGATCTCGTCGTGGTTGAGCGAGGCCGTGAGTACGGCGCTGGCGTCGGCCAGGAACGTCAGCCTGCGGCGGGCGCTCTCCGCCTCCGTACGGGCCATCCGCTCGGCGGCGAAGAGCTCGCGCTGGGCCCGTCCCGCCGCGTCCAGTTCCGCGTGCAGCGCCAGCACACCCTGGTTGGTCTGGTGGAGCTCCTCCCGGTGGAAGTCCACCAGCCCTTCCTGCTCGCCGAGTTTCTCCAGGACCAGGGCCGTGTCCTCGTCGGCGCCCAGCAGCGCCTCGGCCAGGATCGCGGGATCGTCCGCCACGGGGCCGACGTCCGACAGGTCCGCGCCCTCCGGGCAGGTGACCGTCATGTGCCATGGCGGCTGCCCGTCGGCGCCGGCGTCGTCGAAGGAGGTCACGACGGCCTGCAGGAGACCGTCCCCGGGCGGCACCGCGGGCGTCGCCTCCAGACGGAGCCGCCATGTGCCGCCCTTCGTGAGGCACTGCCGCAGATGCGCGCTGAGCGCGGTGGTCAGCCGGGTCCGCTCCAGACCGGGCACCCCGAACGCGGCCGTCAGACGTGCCGTGTCGATACGGGCCCGTGCGGCGTCGGTGACCGTGGTGATGTGCCAGGTACGCATCATGGTGTGCCGTCCGGCGGAACGGGGCTCAGTACGGCGACTGCGGTGTCGTCCCGTACCGGCCGGGCGGAGCTGCTCGCGTCGCGCACCGTTACGGAGGCGATCACAGCCGGGTCGAAGGACGCGAGGCAGGCGTCCGCGGGCGGGGTCCAGCGGCTGGGCAGCCCGTCGCTGTGCAGGACGAGCAGACAGTCCGCTCCCCACGTCGCTCGGTGTTCCGGGATGGTCGTGGGCCGGTGGGCTCCGACTATGCCGGGACGGGACAGCAGGGGCCGCCAGCCCTCACCCGTGCGCAGCCGGGCACCGATGTTCCCGATCCCGGAGAAGGTAAGCCGCCCGGTTTCGGTGTCGAGCTGGGCGACGGCGACCGCGGCGCCCCGGGTGGGGCGGAGTTCCGCGTCCAGGTACCGGAGCACTTCGGCCGGCGGCAGATGGCCCGAGCGGCGCAGTGCCTCCACCGCGGCGGACGAGGCCCGGGCGGCCTCGGGGCCGTGGCCCAGTCCGTCGGCCAGCATCAGGGTCGTACGGTGGCCCGACCGGACCCACGCCCAGGCGTCGCCCGAGAACTCCGCGCCGGCGAAGGGGATGTTGACCCCTCCGGCCCGGGCCGCGGCGGCAACCGGGGTGGGAAGGGCCGCGTGGCCGCGACCGCGGGTGGCGCCGATCCGTGCCAGCGCGACCGTGCCCCGGCCCGGCACGCTGTGCAGGTCGAAGTCGTCGGTGATGCGGCGGCAGGCGCCGAGGCCGGCGCCCAGGGTGGACGCCGTGGAGAAACCGTCGCGCAGGGCGGCCGGCACGTCGGCCATGCCGGGGCCGTGGTCGATCGCGGCGATCTGCACCACGGAGGTCGCCTCCTGCCCGGCCGGCAGCACGGGAGGGGGCACGGTCTCTATGAGCAACTGGCCTCCCTTGGCGTGCTTGAGCAGGTTGGTGGCGAGTTCGGTGGCCACGAGCGCGGCGGCGGCGGTGCGGTTCCTGTCCAGCCCGGCCAGGGCGGCAGCGCCCTCCGCCGCGACCCTGGCGTCGCGTACGCGTGTCGAGTCGTGGACCGGGACGTCCCAGACGCGGGGCATCAGGTCTCCTCCCGGTACCGCGGCGGACGGACGGTCCACGAGGTCACCGTGACCGTGGTGCCGTTTCCGGGGCTGCTGTCGACCGCGAACTCGTGGACCAGCCGCCGGGCGCCGCCCAGACCCATACCGAGGCCGTCACCCGAGGTGTAGCCGTCGCTCAGAGCGCGCTCCAGGTCCGCGATGCCCGGTCCCTCGTCGATGAACGCCAGCCGCAGCCCCGGTGCGTGACCGTTCTTCAGGACAGTGGCCTCCACTTCGCCGCCCCCGCCGTGCACCAGCGTGTTGCGGGCCAGTTCGCTCGCCGCGGTGACCAGTTTGGTCTGCTCCACCAGGCCGAAGCCCAGCTGCGCGGCCGTCTGCCGCACATGCTGCCGTACCCACACCAGATCCATGTCCGAGTGGATCGGCAGGCGGGCGTCGACACAGCCGGCTGTCTGCATCACGGATGCTCCCGCCGTGTGCCGTGGGAACGGTAGGGCGAGGCCTCCCCGGCCAGGAGGCCGAGGGCGTCCTCCGTGGTGAGCGCGGTGCGCAGACCCGGCAGTGTCAGCCCCAGTTCCACCAACGTGATCGCGACCGCGGGCCGCATGCCGGCCACCACGGTCTGCGCGGCGAGGAGACTCGCCTTGGCAGCGATCTCGGCCAGCACTCGCCCCAGGAACGAGTCGACCATCTCGACGCCCGAGAGGTCGATGACCACACCGGTGGTCGAACTGCTCGCGATGGTCTCGCTGATGTCCTGCTGGAGCTGTTCCGCCGTACTGTCGTGCAGATCGCCCTGGAGGGTCACGAGGAGGACGTCGCCGAGCCGCAGCACCGGGACGGACCCCCACGGAGGTCCCGTGTGCGCGTGGGTCACCGCGCGACCGCCCCGCGGGACACCGGGTCCACGATGCCGGAGCCCTGCTGGTCGAGCGCGTACGCCAGAGCGTCGGCGAGGCTGGCGCGGGTGACCACCGTGCCCAGGTCCAGACCGAGGTGGACGATGGTCTGCGCGATGGCCGGCCGGATGCCGGAGACGATGCACTCCGCTCCCATCAGTCGCGCCGCCGCGACCGTCTTCATCAGGTGCTGCGCCACCAGGGAGTCGACGGTCGGCACACCGGTGATGTCCAGGATCGCGAAGCGCGCGTGCTGGTCGACGACGGACTCCAGGAGCGTCTCCATCACCACCTGGCTGCGGGCGCTGTCGAGCGTGCCGATCAGCGGTACGGCGACGATGCCGTCCCAGAGCCTGATCACCGGAGTGGCCGTCTCCAGCAGTTCCATCCGCTGCCGGTCGATGAGGGCCCGGCCCTCGTTCAGCGCCGACTCCATGACGACCAGCCGCAGCGTGCCCATCAGTACGGTCGCCGCGGTGGCGCACTCCCGTACGTGCTCGGCGGACGACTGCGACAGGTCGGCGACCAGGAGGTCCACGACGGGCGGTCGCAGGGCGTCCACCTCGTTCGACACCTGTGCCGAGCCGGCGCCGGCGCGTGACCGGGCCGCCGCCGTGCGCGTCAACTGCTCGCGCACCACGGTGAATCCGTCCGCCTCGGTGTCCTCGACGCGTCCGGCCGAGGCCACCGCGGCCAGTGCCTCGATCACGGCCTTGCCCGCTTCCACCGCTTCGTCCCTGGACACGGTGAAGACCGTCCGGAACAAGGGGGTGTCGGCCCACCGCTGGGCGACCTGCTCGCGGCGGCGCCGCAGGAAGTCCCCGACCTCCCGTGCGGGCGATCCGTGCTGTCCTGCCGTTTCGTGCTCCGGCACCTGTTCCACTCCTTACGTGCGTCACGTGCGTCGTATCGCTCCGAACTTGCCGAGGGCAACGAGAAAGCGATGTAAAGCTTGCCGGATGACAACTGTAGCCGTGGCGCCGTCCGGCGGGACACCTACGGTGCGGGTGCCCGCCTAGGGCGCCGACTGCTTTCCGTGCCAGTCGAGACAGACCACCAACGCGTCGTCGTCCGGCTCGGGTCCGCCGCGATGCCCCGTCAGCTCCCGCAGCACCGCTCCGGGCACCTCGGGGGCCGGCACCAGGCTCGTGGAGGTGACGGCGCGGGCCAGCGCCCGGTCGCCGTACCGCTCGCCGCCCGGGGCCACGACCGCGTGGACCCCGTCGCTGACGACGACGAGCCGGTCGCCGGGCTCGACGGTGAACTCCTGTGCCACATAGTCGGTTTCCTCGAACATGCCCAGTGGCAGCTGTGCCTCCATGTCCACGGTCGTGACGGACCGGTCGCGAAGACGCAGCATCCGGGGCGAGCCGGCGTCGACGATCCGCAGGCGTCCGGTGGACAGTTCGAGGTCCATCAGCAGTACGGACAGGTGCGCGGCGCCTCGGTAGTGGGCGTACACCGCCTGGTCGGCGAGGGCCGCCTGGTCCGCGATGGGGATGCCCGCCCGCCGGGCGTTGCGCAGCGCGTTGATGCCGAGGCTGGTCAGCAGCGAGGCGTCGATGCCCTCGCCCATGCCGTTGGTGACATAGAGCGTCAGCCGGTCGGCGGTGACGCACCAGTCGAAGTTGTCGCCGAACACGGCGTAGGCGGGCTCCAGTTGGGCGCCGAGTGTGAACTCGGGCCGGGCGCAGGAGCGGGCGGGCAGCAGCTGCCACTGCATCTCCGCCGCCAGGGTGAGCCGGTCCCTGCGCCGCGCCAGCAGATACAGGTCTGTGTCGCGGTCGGCGACGACCACCTCGTGGCCCAGGACCTCGGCCACCTCGGCCAGTTCGGTCCGGCACTCCCCGGCCGCCTCGGCCGAGGGCAGGGTGACGGTCAGCACTCCGAGCCGGTCGCCGCGCACGGTGACCGGCAGATGAAGACGCACGCTGCCGCCGCCGTGGTCCTCCGTGTAAGGCTCCTGCGCCCCGAAGGCCCGGCCGGCCGGGCTGTCGTGCACCGGCAGCGGGTCGGCCAGGGTGCGCCGCACCGCGGACACGGGCTGCAGCAGGGTCAGTCCGTAGTCGGCGAGGAATAGTTCGGCATCCTGCGCCTCGTACTGGTTGCACAGCACCTCGCGGACCGCGTCCAGCAACTGGTGCGGTGCCGCGGAGCGCAGTGCGCGCTCGGCTGCCACGAATCTGTTCACGATGGTGGATATGCCATTCTCTCCGCGTCGGTGTCGGGTCCGTTTCGTCGGGTACACGACGCCGACGTCTGTTGTGTGAGTCGGTCATTGGGGCCGGCCGCCCGAGGCGGCGGGCTGACAGCGTCCGGGAAGCCTGGGAGAGTGTCACCGTGACTTCCTCCTACGCGCGCCCGCGGCCCCAGGAAGTGGCGCGCGTCACCTCGGAGGCGGCGGAACTGCTGGAAGTCCTGTGGGGGCGTGCCTCGACGGCTCCGGTCTCGGCGTCCCAGCTGCGTGTGCTGTTCATCCTGGAACACCACGAGGGCATCAACCTGCGCACGCTCGCCGACGACCTGGGGTCCACGCCACCCTCGACCAGCCGGCTCTGCGACCGCCTCCAGGCCGTGGGGTTCGTCGAACGCAGACCCGGTGCCACCAGTCGTCGCGAACTGCGGCTGTACCTCAGCCGCCGTGGACGTGCCTTCCTGGTCGATCTGCGGTCCCGCCGCGAGCGGGCTCTGCAGTCCGTACTGGAGCACATGCCGGCCGAGCAACGGACCGCACTGCTGGAGGGCCTGGTCGCGTTCTGTGCCGCCGCGGCGCAGGAGATCCACGAGGACGACGTCGCCGACGCCAGGACGGCCTGACCGCCTCGCGGAACTCGCTCCGTGTGATTGTTCGTCGTCATCCATCGCCCCATCCCTGACCTCCTCTCCACGCCGCCGTACCGTTCGCGCTCCCGTTGTTCAGAACTCGGGCTCGTCCCGCGGCTTGTCCACGAGGGCGAGTGCTTCGTCGACGGTGTCCGACACCGGCACGGTGATGCTGACCCCGGTGAGGTCCAGGATCCGCAGCACGGCAGGTGGTGGCCCGATGATGTGCACGCTCCCCGAGGACTCCCGGGTCTGCTGGTAGGCCCTGATGATGATGTTCATCCCGGACGAGTCCATGAAGGGCACCGCCGAGAGATCGAGCAGGAAGTGCCGACGGCCGTGCTGGAACTGGTTCGCCAGGTGATGCTGCAGCCCTGTTGCGGTGTCGATGTCCAGATGGCCCTCGACCGTGAGCAGGGCGATGCCCTCGCGAGGCAGTGCGACCTCGACGGACAGCGGGTTCTGGGCAATGGACACAGGTACCTCCCGAAGAATTGACGGCTTGGGCCGGTTACCCCCCTGTGCGCATTCGATGCCCCCGCCGGCCGCCGGCGCGACGTGATCAGACTCTCGTCGGCGTCGCGGCTACGACACGCGGATGCCGATGATGCAGGTGTCGTCGTCGGTGTCCGACCGGCTGTACGTGAGCAGCCGGTCCAGTTGCTGGTCGAGCGTGGACGGGGCCGTACGGACCATCGTCAGCAGCTGGGTCATGGACTCCTCCATCGAGCGGTCCCGGCGCTCGATCAGGCCGTCCGTGTACATCAACAGCGTGTCGTCGACGGCCAGTTGGACCTCGTCCTCCTCGTACGTCACCTGGGGCGCCGCGCCCAGCAGCAACCCCTTGACCAGGGGCAGGGACGTCGCCCCCGTCTCGCGTACCAGCACGGGCGGCAGATGACCGGCCCTGGCCCACCGCAACGTACGGTTCTGCGGGTCGTAGAGACCGCAGACCGCGGTGGCGGTGACGGTGCCCGTCAGATGGTGCGCCACGCTGTTGAGCCAGGTCAGCAGCTGACCCGGGCCCGCGCCCGTCACGGCCAGTCCCCGCAGCGCGTTCCGCAGGACGACCATGCTGGTCGCCGCCTCCATGCCGTGACCGGCCACGTCACCCACGCACAGGAGCACGAGACCGGACGGCAGGACGACCGCGTCGTACCAGTCGCCCCCCACCAGATGCTCCGTCTCGGCCGGCCGGTAGCGGACCGCCACGTCGATTCCGGGGGCCCGCAACGGGTCCTGGGTCGGGGGCATGATCGCGTGCTGAAGCTGCAGCGTGAGGCGGCTGCGTTCGGTCGCCTGCTGCTCGGTGTGGGCGAGCTGGACACGGGTGGCGGCGAGCGCGACCTCCGTCCAGTGCTGGGCGGAGATGTCCTGGTATGCCCCGCGTACGACGAACAGCCGGCCATCGGTGTCGAGCACCGGCTCGGCCACCACCCGGATGTGGCGCGTCACCTCGTCGGGACGCCGGAGCCTGAACGACGCGGACGCGGGTCGCCGGTGATGGAGCACGGTGCGCAGGAAGCGGCCGATGGCGACGGCGTCGTCCGGATGCGCGTGGACGGGCAGCTCCTCCAACGGCACGGGCGCGCTCGACGGGGACCTGCCGTACAGGGTGAAGAGCTGGGTGTTCCAGGTGATCTCGCCCGTGAGCAGATTCTCCTCGAAGCCGCCGATGCGGCCCAGGCGCTGTGCGTGCTGCAGGATGCTCGCGAGCCGTGCCGTCTCGTCCTCGATGCGCCAGATGAGCAGCACGCTGTTGGCGTGCCGGCTGATGCTGATCTCCGCCACGGCGGACAGCGGCACCTGGTCGACGAGAGCCGTGAGGTTCATGCGCTGCGCGCGGAACGGCTCGCCCGTGGCGTAGACCCGCTCGATCCGCTGGAAGAGGTCGCTCTCCCCGGCGGCCATCGGGTACGCCTCCAGCAGCATCGCGCCGTTGACGAGCCCGCGCGGCCGGCCGGCCGGATCGAGGAAACGGCTGTTGACGTGATGGATGTGGAAGTCGACGAGCTGCCCGCCGTCGAGATAGGGGACGAGGACCAGGGCCGGGTCGTGCAGCCCGTCGGCCAGGTCCACCAGCTCGGTGGCGTCGGGGACGACACGCGGCTCGCGCAGGGCTTCGTCGCCGTGCACGAAGGCGTACGTCTCCAGCGTGCGGGCGCACAGTTCCGCCAGCGCCTCGACCTGCCGGACCACTTGAGGCGGTTGCGGTTCCAGGCGGGAGGGCCAGACGATCTCCAGGGCCCCGTGGATGCGGCCTCCGGTGCCGGCGGGAACGGCGGCCCTTCCGCCGTCGGGGTACTGGTGCTGGCCGATGGAGGGAAGACCGGTCTCGGCCAGTGATCCGATCCACTGCCCGGCGCGCTCGGAGAGGCTGGTGCGTGCCACCGTCACCACGCCCGGGGGCACGTGGTGCCAGCGCCCGGCTTCCGCCGGGGAGAACCCGGCACTGCCGGCCAATGTCAGGGAGCCGTCGGAGCGCACGGTCCAGATGGCCACGGCCACCGCACCGAGCGGGGTCAGGGCGTGCTGCAGCAGGGAGTCGGCGACCGCCTGGGTGTCGGGGGCGGCCAGGGCGCCGCTCTCGGCCTCCCGCATCCGTACGGCGGGGGAGTGCGCGTTCGACGACCCGTCGCCCGTGGCGGCGGCGGTGGACTTCGCGGCGGTCAGGAAGGCGTCGGCCACCTCCGAAAGCCGGTCGCGGGCAGCCTGGTTGATGACCTCGACGGCGAGTTCGAGGGTGCTCACACCGGCCTGCTCGGTGAGTTCGGCGAGCTGGCGGGCGGCCTGTGCGGGCCCGCACCCCAGCCGCTCCACCAGGATGCCCTTGGCCAGTTCGATCAGGGCACGTCCGTCGGCCTCGACCTGGGCCGCCCGCACCTCGCGGCGCAGGCGTTCCACCGTGGCGGCGAGCCTGCCCACCGGGTAGGTCGCGAGAAGGGCGGCCGAATCCTCGGACGACTCGTCCCCCGACCCGCCCCCCGTCTCGTCCCTCGTCTCGTCCCTCGTCTCGTCCTCCGTCTCGTCTGCCGGCTCCTCCGCGGACTCGTCCGGCGACCGTTCCCCGGCCGGATCAGGGCACTGCTCGGTGCGGCTCACGCGGGCAGCCACTGGCGGACGCAGGCGATGAGGTCGTTGGTGTCGACCGGCTTGGTGACGTAGTCGCTCGCCCCGGAGGCGAGACTCTTCTCCCGGTCGCCGGGCATCGCCTTCGCGGTGACGGCGATGATGGGAAGCCCCGCGTACTGGGGCATCTTCCGGATCTCCGCCGTGGCCGTGTAGCCGTCCATCTCCGGCATCATCACGTCCATCAGGACGAGCGAGATGTCCGGGTGGTGCAGCAGCGTCTCGATGCCCTTGCGGCCGTTGTCCGCGTGCAGGACGTGGAACCCCTGGAGTTCCAGGATCCCGCTGAGCGCGAAGAGGTTGCGGGCGTCGTCGTCGACCACCAGGACCGTGCGGCCGAGGAAGGCGTCCTCGACGGGGTGCGGTGTCTCGGGCTGCGGTCCCTCGGCGCGGGCCAGGGAGGGAACATCTCCCAGTTCCTCCGCGGAGAGGTGCAGGGCGATGCGCTCGCGCAGTTCGTCGAGGCTCGACAGGAACTCCAGGGCACGCGTGCCCGCACGCGCCTGCAGCGCCTGTTCCTGCGCCAGATCCGCGCGGTGACCGCTGTGGACGAGGACCGGAACGTTCGCGAGCGCGGAGTCGCCGTGCATGGCGTCCAGGAACCGGGTCGCCTCGCCGTCCGGCATGCCGAGTTCCAGAACGACGCAGTGGCAGGGTCCCGCGGCCAGCGCGCTCGCCGCCTCCTGTGCCCCGACGGCGGTGATGACGTCGACCGTGCCGCGTGGATCACCGGTGTCCGGACCATGGGCGACGTCCGCGACCGTGCTCTCGGCGACCAGGGTCAACAGGCCGCGCTGCCGTTCCTCGACGACCAGCAGCCGACGCCTGCGGCTCCGGGGCAGGGCTCCCGGTCCCGAGGGCGGAACATGCGTCGCCGACTCCTCGGACGGAGCCGCGGTGAGGGCCTTCTCGGACGACCGGTCGCCGCTCAGGAGGTCCTCGAAGTCGGCGCGCGCCACGGGCAGGAACAGCGTGAACGTACTGCCCTGGCCGAGCGTGCTGGCGACGGTGACGGCACCGCCGAGCAGCTGCGCGATCTCCCGTGTGATGGACAGACCGAGGCCGGTGCCGCCGTACTTGCGGCTCGTCGTCCCGTCCGCCTGCTGGAAGGCTCCGAAGATCGTCTCCAGATGCTGTTCCGGGATCCCGACCCCCGTGTCCCGCACGCGGAACGCCACGATGGTGCCGCCCCGGAGCACACCGTCGGGCACTTCGTCGTCGGCCGCCGGTTCGATACGCAGCTCGACACCGCCCTGCTCGGTGAACTTGACCGCGTTCGACAGCAGGTTGCGCAGCACCTGACGCAGCCTGGAGTCGTCGGTGAGGAGGTCGCCGGGCGCCCCGGGCGCGGTGCGCACGGTGAAGTTGAGGCTCTTCTGCGTCGTCATCGGCCGGAAGGTCGCCTCGACGTACTCGAGAAGCTGCCGCAGCGGGACGCGCTCGGGAGCGAGTTCCATCTTCCCGGCCTCGACCTTCGACAGGTCGAGGATGTCGTTGATCAACTGCAGCAGGTCGGATCCCGCGGAGTGGATGATGCCCGCGTACTCGACCTGCTTCGGGGTGAGGTTGCGTGAGGGGTTCTGCGCCAGCAACTGGGCGAGGATGAGCAGGCTGTTCAGCGGGGTCCGCAGTTCGTGGCTCATGTTCGCCAGGAACTCCGACTTGTACTTGGAGGCCAGCGACAACTGCTGGGCGCGGGTCTCCAGTTCCTGTCGCGCCTGTTCGATCTGCAGGTTCTTCGCTTCGATGTCACGGTTCTGCGCGACCAGCAGTGAGGCCTTCTCCTCCAGTTCCTCGTTCGAGCGCTGCAGTTCGTCCTGCTGGACCTGCAACTCCTCCGAGCGGGCCTGCAGTTCGGTGGTCAGGCGCTGGGACTCGTCCAGCAGCTCGTCGGTCCGCGCGTTGGCCACGATGGTGTTGACGTTGACGCCGATGGTCTCCATCACCTGGCCCAGGAAGTCCTGGTGGATCTGTGTGAAGCGGGTGACCGAGGCCAGCTCGATGACTCCGAGCACCTGGTCCTCGACCGTGATGGGCAGCACCACCAGGGCGGTCGGCACGGTCTGGCCGAGCCCCGAGGAGATGGTCACGTATCCCGGCGGCAGCTCGTCCACGGAGATGGTGCGGCGGCTGCGCGCGGCCTGACCGACCAGCGAGCGGCCGAAGGGGATGCGGACGGGACGCCCGTCGTCGTCGGGCCAGCCGTAGGAGCCGACGAGCCGCAGCTCGTGGCCGCGCCCGGCCTCCTCCGCGAGGTAGAACGCGCCGTACTGCGCCGACGCCAGGGGCGCGAGCTCGTCCATGATCAGCTCGGCGACCACGGACAGGTCCCGGTGGCCCTGCATCAGGCCGGAGATCCGCGCGAGGTTGGTCTTGAGCCAGTCCTGCTCCTGGTTGGCCCGGGTGGTCTCGCGCAGGGACTCGACCATCGAGTTGATGTTGTCCTTGAGCTCGGCGACCTCGCCGGACGCCTCGACGGTGATCGAGCGGGTCAGGTCGCCCTCGGCGACGGCGCTGGTGACCTCGGCGATCGCGCGGACCTGCCGGGTCAGGTTGCCCGCGAGCTCGTTGACGTTCTCCGTCAGACGCTTCCAGGTGCCGGAGACACCCTCGACCTCGGCCTGTCCGCCGAGCCGTCCCTCGCTGCCGACCTCGCGGGCCACGCGGGTCACTTCGGCGGCGAACGCCGAGAGCTGGTCGACCATCGTGTTGATCGTCGTCTTGAGTTCCAGGATCTCGCCCCGGGCGTCCACGTCGATCTTCTTGGACAGATCGCCCTTGGCCACCGCCGTCGTCACCAGCGCGATGTTGCGCACCTGGCCGGTGAGGTTGTTCGCCATCGAGTTGACGTTCTCGGTGAGGTCCTTCCACGTGCCCGCCACGTTCGGCACCTGGGCCTGCCCGCCCAGGCGGCCCTCGGTGCCGACCTCGCGGGCCACCCGGGTGACCTCGTCCGCGAAGGCGGACAGCGTGTCGACCATCGTGTTGATGACGTCCGCCAGGGCCGCGACCTCACCCTTGGCCTCGACCGTGATCTTCTGCGACAGGTCGCCGCGGGCCACGGCGGTGGCGACCTGGGCGATCGAGCGGACCTGGCCCGTCAGGTTGGACGCCATCACGTTGACGTTGTCGGTGAGGTCCTTCCAGGTGCCCGAGACACCGCGGACGGTGGCCTGCCCGCCGAGATTGCCGGCCGTGCCGACCTCGCGGGCCACGCGCGTCACCTCGTCGGCGAACGCGGAGAGCTGGTCGACCATCGTGTTGATGGTCTCCTTGAGCGCGAGGATCTCGCCCCGGGCGTCGACGGTGATCTTCTGCGAGAGGTCGCCCCTGGCCACCGCGGTCGCCACCTGGGCCACGTTGCGGACCTGGGCGGTGAGGTTGCTCGCCATGAAGTTCACGGAGTCGGTCAGGTCGCGCCAGGTGCCCTTGACGCCCTTGACGTCCGCCTGTCCGCCGAGCCGCCCCTCCGTGCCGACCTCGCGGGCCACCCGGGTCACTTCGTCGGCGAACGCGGAGAGCTGGTCGACCATCGTGTTGATGGTGTTCTTGAGCTCCAGGATCTCGCCGCGGGCCGGCACGTCGATCTTCTGGGAGAGGTCACCCTTGGCGACCGCCGTCGCCACCTGCGCGATGTCACGGACCTGGGTGGTGAGGTTCCCCGCCATGGCGTTGACCGAGTCGGTGAGATCGGCCCAGGTGCCGGAGACGCCCGGCACCTCCGCCTGTCCGCCGAGCGTGCCCTCGGTACCCACCTCACGCGCGACGCGGGTGACTTCCGAGGTGAACACGGACAACTGGTCGACCATGCCGTTGAAGACGGTGGCGATGTCGCCCAGGAGACCCCCGCCGTCGTCCGGCAGCCGTGTGCCGAAGTCTCCGTCCCGTACCGCGGTCAGTCCGGCCAGGAGCCGGCGCAGCTCCGGTTCGCCCGGTGTGCGGCCGACAGGGTCGGTCGTCTGGCTGGTCATGCGCACCCTCGTTCCGTTCAAGACAAGAGTCCCGTGAAAGGGGGGACTGGGAACTTCAGGCCCACTGCCGGACCCCTCCTCGTCGGCGCGGACCCGTGAATCGGGGGCCGCCCGTCGAAGAAGTACGCCGCAGGCTAACCCGAAGGTCATGCCGTGAACAAAGCTCGAGCCAGATTGGTGCCGGGGAGGGTGATCTTGCCTGGAAAACGCCACCGGAGCCGCGCACGACGGAGCCCGCCGCCCTGCTGTCGCGAGGTGGGAACGTTCGCGAGAGCGGGACGGCGGGCTCGACGATTCAGTGCGGCGTCAGGCTGCCGACGGGACGGTGCTTCACGCCACCGAGGGATCGAGCAGACCGGCGCGCAGCCGCTTGATGATGCGGCTGATCAGTCGCGACACATGCATCTGCGAGATGCCGAGGACCTCACCGATCTCCGCCTGGGTCCGCTCCTCGACGAACCGCAGATGGATGATGAGGCGCTCGCGCTCGTCGAGGTCGGCGATGAGGGGGGACAGGGAGTGGAGGTCGTCCACGAGCTCCAGCGCGTGGTCGTCCTCGCCGATGAAGTCGGCCAGGACGGTCTCGCCCTGCGAGTCGCCGTCGGAGGTGAGGGCCGCGTCGAGCGATGAGGAGTTGTAGCAGTTCGCCGCCTTGCGGGCCTCGATGACCTCTTCCTCGGGCAGCGACATGAGCTGCGACAGCTCGGCGGTCGTGGGCGTACGCCCCAGACGCGTCCGCAGTTCCTCGGTGGCCTTCGCCAGCTCGACCCGGGCCTCCTGCAGACGGCGGGGCACATGGACGGCCCAGCTCGTGTCGCGGAAGAACCGCTTGATCTCGCCGACGATGTAGGGGACGGCGAAGGAGGTGAACTCCACCTCGCGGGTCAGCTCGAACCGGTCGATGGCCTTGATGAGCCCGATGGTGCCGACCTGGACGATGTCCTCCATCGAGTCGCCCCGGCCGCGGAACCGGGAGGCCGCGTACCGGACGAGGGACAGGTTCATCTCGATCAGGGTGTTGCGCGCGTACTGGTACTCGCGCGTGCCTTCCTCCAGCACGGCCAGGCGGTCGAAGAACTGTCGGGACAGCTCGCGAGCGTCCTTCGGCTTGATCAGCGACGGTTCGTCGATGAGAGGCAGTGCCGTCTCGTCGATCGTCTGCGTGCGCTGTGCCGTGGCCGTTGTTTCGCCTGCCGTCACGGCTGTCATGCCGTCCACCCCACTCGTCGGCGCTGATGTGTCAAAGCCCGCATGCCCTGCTTCGGGCCGCCCACTCCCTCAAAGAGGTAAGAGAAATAAGTCGCCGGGAGGATCTGGCCGGAAGTCGCCCCTTTGTTCCCTTTCTTGAGGGGGTTTCGGGCGGGCGCCGACGGGAGACGAGGCCAGGCCGGAGCCGTGACGGGACGTGAATCCCGCCGCCGCACCGCGTGGTCGATTTCGAGAAGCGGTGTTTTCCCTCGGGAAGCACGGGCAAGCGGAATTTCGTGCTTCGGACCGGAGGCACGTCCGTAGGAGCGAGTAGGTGTGAGCTCCGGGGGCCTCCGGGCGTCTCGGGCGACACCACTCCTCCTGCGGCATTCCCCCGCAAGCCAATGCTCAGGAGCGAATCCATATGTCTAGCGATTTGTCGATTAATCGACCTGGCGAGCCCATGAGCACGGAGACGGCTGTCCGGCCGGACTCATCCACCCGGCCGTCCGCCCATGCGAAGCACCCGTCCACCCACGCGAAGCACTCGCACGACGATGCTCCTGACGCCGCGGCCGCGTTCGCCCGGCTCGCCGAACTGGAGGACGGCCCCGAACGGGACGCCGTACGCGACGAACTGGTGACCGTATGGCTGCCCATGGCCCACCGGATCGCCGGCCGGTTCCGCGACCGGGGCGAGTCGGTCGAGGACCTGCGCCAGGTCGCGGCCATGGGGCTGGTGAAGGCCGTCGACCGGTACGACCCCTCGCGCGGGGCGTTCGAGAGTTACGCCGTGCCCACCATCACCGGTGAGGTGAAGCGCCACTTCCGGGACCGGATGTGGGCGCTCAGAGTGCCCCGCCGGGTCCAGGAACTACGGAACAAGGTGCGGCTGGCCCGTCGGGATCTCACGCTGAATCCCGGATCCCCGGAGCCGACGGTGGCCGCGATCGCGGCGCACACCGGGCTGACGGAGGACGAGGTCGGCGCGGGGATGGAGGCGATGGAGAGCTTCAGCACGCTGTCCCTCGACGCCGAACTCGCCTCCGCGGAAGACAACTACAGCCTCGCGGACACGCTGGGAGACGTCGATTCCTCGTACGAGCTGGTCGTCGACCGGGAAGCGGCCAGGGAGGGACTGCGCCGGCTGCCCGAACGCGAGCGGGCCATCCTGTACATGCGCTTCTTCGAGGACATGACGCAGACGCGCATAGCCGATGTGCTCGGCATCTCCCAGATGCACGTCTCACGTCTCATCAGCCGCAGCTGCGCGCGTGTCAGGGACGAGGCGATGGGCGGGCAGCAGTCCGGAGCCGGTCACCCCGATGCCGACGGGCGGACCGACACCGACGGGCGCAGGGCCGCGTGACGCGGAAAGCCGAGGAGGTCGAGGAGACACGAGGAGTGAGCCCGATGCTGATGCCCCATCCCACGACCCTGCGCAGGCTCGTGGACGAGTACGAGGCGCTGATCGTCCCTGAGGGCGAGAGCGGCGCCGTGGTGAAACCGGACCAGCGGGCGCAGGACCTCGCGTACACGCTCTGCGTGTCGACCGGCACGCGAGACGTGAGGCGTGCCCTGGAGAGGGCGCGCCGCCATCTCGCGGCCGTACGGCAGCCCGTGGCGCCGACGCGGCCCATGGCACCCGTGGAGCCGGTGGCGCCGATGGCTTCGCGGCCTCCCGGTGCGGGCGGTCCCGAGGCGCGTGACGGCGGAGAGGCAGTCACCAGGTGAACCCCGCGGGCCGGGCGCGCAGACGTGCGACCGGCCCGCGGGGTGCGCGACACCGATGCGGACATGTTTATGGAACGCCAGTGCGACGGCGTATTGTGGCCCCCGGGGCGGCACCGGTGGACCTGATGGGCAGCACGGACAGATCGTTGTCCGTGTCGAGGTCCCGCGGCGGTGGGCCGCCCCGGCCGAGTCGGCCGACGGTCGGCTTCGTGCCCGGTGCCCACGAGACCCGGGCCGGGCGGTGGCGGATGTCCCAGACCTCTCGGCCCCTACCCCCGAAGACTGGTGGGGCGGCATGACGACGACGGCCACGGAGGACGCCCCCTTCGTGCATCCCGCGCTCTTCTACCGCGGTGACGAGGAGTACGTGGCCGGGACCGTGCCCTTCCTCCTGGAGGGACTGGCGGCGTCGGAGCCCGTCGCGGTGGCCGCCCCCGTCCCGCGGCTGGAAGTGATCTCGGCCGCGCTGGGAACGGCGGCCGAGTCCGTGCACTTCGTCGACATGACCAGAGCCGGCCGCAACCCCGGCCGCATCATCCCGTCGGTCCTCCGGGCCTTCGCCGACGCCAGGCGCGGCGGCCCTGTGCGCATCATCGGCGAACCGATCTGGTCCGGCCGCACCGCCACGGAGTATCCCGCCTGCGTCCAGCACGAGGCCCTGATCAACACGGCGTTCCGCGGGCGGGACGTGACCATCCTCTGTCCGTACGACGCCCGGTCGCTCCCGGACGACGTCCTCGCCGATGCCCACGCCACGCACCCTCTGCTCATCACCGCGGGCCATCAGTCGGTCAGCGGCGCCTACGACCCGGTGAAGGTCCTCGACCGCTGCAACGAGCCGCTGCCGAGTCCGCCCGGGGCGGCGACGTTCCGGTTCGACGCCGAAGCCCTGCCGGTCACCCGGGACTTCGCGCTCCACGAGGCGCGGGAGCGGGGGATGGGAGCCGTCCGCCTCCAGGATCTGGCGCTGGTCGTGGCGGAGTTGACCACGAACAGCGTGGTGCACGCAGGCGGCAGAGGAACGCTGCGCCTGTGGGCGGAGAGCGAGCAGATCGTCTGCGAGGTCCAGGACACCGGACGGCTGACCGACCTCCTCGTGGGCCGCCGCCCGGCACCCCCCGACCAACTCGGCGGCCGAGGCCTCCTCCTCGTCCACCACCTGTCGGATCTGGTCCGCACGCACACCGATGAGTGCGGCACGACGATCCGCAGCTACTTGGCGCGCGCCTGAAGCCTGAAGCACGCCGGAAGGCCCTTTCGGCGAAATCGTTGCGAATGCCAGTCCGTCGGCAGGGTATTTGCTGCCCGTGGAGCATGACGGGCGGCGGATGTCCGGCCGCGGTGCTCCACCCGGGCTCAGACGAGACGGAATGCACACGGGACGGAAGGAGCGGCGTGGTCACCGACAGAATCTGGTCGTACGCAGGGGACAGCGGGCACACGGAGGGGCAGCAGCTCACGGGGTTCACGGTGGTGGCGTCCGACGGCACGATCGGGCATGTGGGCCGGCAGGCCGACGACTCGGGCCTGCGCCATCTGATCGTGGACACCGGAGTCTGGCTGTTCGGCAGCAGCGTGCTGATACCCGTGGGCGTCGTCACCGCCGTCGACGCCCAGGCCAAGGAGGTCAGGGTGGCGTGCACCGAGGAGGAGATAAAGGCCGCGCCGCGGTTCAAGACCGATCGCGAGACGCTGGACCCCGAGTACCTCGCCGGTGTCGGCGACTACTACCGGAGTCTGCCGCCACGACAGGCGACCGCGCCCTGACCCGGCACGACGGTCGGGGGATTCGCACCCATGGTCGTGCGCTCAGTGGGAAGACGGATGTCGACGGACCCCTTCCGGGACCCGGCATCGATCGAGCAGATCTCAGGGGCACGACGGATATGGACCGAATCGACACGACTGCCTTCGCGTCGTCCGACCGCACGTCCGGTAGGACATCGATGACGGCGATTCCGATCACCACCGCGGCGATGGCCCGTGCCCACGTCCGCGCCGTGGTGCTGGAACAGTGGAACACCCCGTCCCGCAGAGCGACGGAGACCGCTGTCATCGATCTCCTGCTGGTCGTCTCGGAGCTGGCCGCGAACGCCGTCCGGCACGGGGGCGGGCTGGTCGGGGTCGAGGCGACGCCCACGAGCGAGGGCGTGCGGCTGGCCGTGCACGACAACAGTGACGTCGTCCCCGCCGCCGCCTTCGGCTCGGGCGGCCTTCCCCCGGTGCATCTGGGCAACGGCTACGGCTGGCCGCTGATCATCCGGCTGGCGCGCGACATCGCCATCGAAAGGCGTCCGGGAGGCGGCAAGACGATCAGCGTCCTGGTGCCGCTCCAGACCATGCCGTAGGGGCCGCGGGAGCCGTAGAGCGATCCAGGGGAACGCCGGGAGACCTCACCACGGCATGAACAGACCTCACCAGGGCATGAACACGTGGATGTCCTTGCCCTTCTCGGCCGGCACCACACTCACCTGGTCGCACAGCGTACGGATCAGATGCCACCCCACGCCCCCGTCGTTCCGGCCGGGGCGGAAGGGGCGAGGTGCCGGTGGTGTGGTGCTGGTGTCGTGCATCGTCACGTGCACACCGTCGAACGTGCGCCGCAGATACAGCGTGAACGGGCCCGGCGCGTACTGCACCGCGTTGGCGGCCAACTCCGTGACGACCAGCAGGATGTCGTCCCAGCGCTCGGGTTCCGCCGGCGGCGACGCGCGTGTGAGCGCAAGGAGGAACGCCTCCGCGGCGAGTCGTGAGCCCGTCACATCGGACGGTTCGCCGGCGAATTCGGTGGTCTGGGTGTAAGTCTCCTCGGAAGGCAGTTTGTCGTCCCAACGCGGCTCGATCGCCATCACGGCTTCCCCCAGCCCACTCCCTGTGGGGCTGTGGTGCTTGCTTTGCTTCCACCGTTGCTGCTTCCCGACGGCAAAGGGCTTACTCGTCCGGTTCCGGAGACGATGGCAGGGACTCCGGAATGCGGCGGTCTGCGGGGATTCCGCTGTGGTCGGCGAGTACCACGATCAGGCCGGGTCATGGGTGTCTGATCCGGCCCGGCCGGGGCACTCGTCGAGTGGGAGTGGGAACTGAACCCATTCCGGAAACCCAGAGAGGGGAATCCATGCTCGGCATGGCAGCGGCCGTCCTGTTCCTCATCGCGTTCCTGATCAACGCCGCGGAGATCTCGACCAACGACGTCTTCACCTCGACCAACGTGATGCTGATAGGGCTGATCGTGCTGGCCCTGCACCTCGCCGGCGTCGGCAGCGGCCTGGCGACCAGGGGCCGCCGAAGGTGACATACGGAGCGCGATCCCGTATCCCTCAGATCCAGGTGTCGAGCCACATCCTCGAATGCCAGTCGGGATACGGGATCGTCGCACCCGTGTAGATCGGGAAGAAGTAGATGAAGTTCCAGACGATGAGCAGTACGAGGACACCCGCGCTCATTGCTCCCATGGCCCGGCGTCTCTCACTCGACCCCGGCGGCCCCAGCATTGCGCCTACCGACATCGCGACGGCCAGGCACAGATACGGCACGAAGACGACCGCGTAGAAGGAGAAGACCGTACGGTCCTGGTACAGGAACCAGGGCAGATAGCCGGCGCCCACCGCGCACAGGACGGCGCCCGCGCGCCAGTCGCGGCGCAGCGCCCACCGGTAGAGCAGATAGAGCAGCGCGAAGCACGCCGACCACCACAGCAGCGGGGTGCCCAGCGCGAGCACCGCCTGGGAGCAGCCCGACGCGGTACGGCAGCCGTCCTGTGCGAAGTCCGTCTCGTACGAGTACGCCACCGGCCGTCCGAGGACCAGCCAGCTCCACGGGTTGGACTCGTAGCGGTGCCAGGAGTCCAGCCCCACGTTGAACTCGTAGACCCCGTGCTCGTAGTGCCACAGGCTGCGCAGCGGGGCGGGGATCCACGACCACGGGCCGCCCCGGCCGTCCGCCCAGTGCCGTCCGTAGCCCTTGTCGGACAGGAACCAGCCGGTCCAGGTCATCAGATACGTGACCAGGGCGACCGGCGCGAGGGACAGCACGGACCAGCCGAGATCCTTGCGCAGCACCGACAGATACGGGCGACGCGCGCCGGCGACACGGCGGGAGGCGACGTCCCACAGCACGGTCATGACCATGAAGAACGCCAGGACGTAGAGGCCGTTCCATTTGCTCGCGGCTGCCAGGCCGAGCATCGCGCCGGCCGCGATCCGCCAGGGCCGAACGCCCATCCCCGCGTGCTCGCCGGTGTGTTGATGCGGACCCGCGAAGCCGTCCGCGTCCACCGGCAGGGCTTCCGCGAGATGGGCCCGCGCCCGGTCCCGGTCGACCAGCAGGCACCCGAACGCGGCCAGCACGAAGAACATGACGACGAGGTCGAGCAGAGCGATCCGGCTCATCACGAAGTGCAGGCCGTCCACCGCCAACAGCAGCCCGGCCAGACAGCCCAGCGCCGTCGAACGGAACAGCCGGCGGCCTATTCGGCACAGCATCAGCACCGACAGCGTGCCGAGCACCGCCGTCATGAAACGCCAGCCGAAGGGGTTCAGGCCGAACATCCACTCACCGAGGGCGATCACCCACTTGCCCATCGGCGGGTGCGCCACGAAGGTCCCGGTGTCGGACAGCGGGATCACCTGGGGGTCCGCCAGGATCTGCGGGTCCGCGATCTTGCGGTCCGGCCACGTCCCCTCGTAGCCGAGCTTCAGCAACGCCCAGGCGTCCTTGGCGTAGTACGTCTCGTCGAAGGCGACGGACCGCGGCCGGCCCAGGTTCCAGAAGCGGATCGCTCCGGCGAGGACCGCGACGAGGACCGGACCGACCCAGCCCATCGCCTTCATGACGCGGTGGGTCAATGCCGTGCTGAGCCCCAGAGCCTCGCCGACGCGCGTGCCGGGCTCCGGGAAGGGCGGGACCAGAAGGTCGCGGGTGTCGGTCCGTGGGCGCGCCTCGTAGCCGAACCGGCGCAGCCGCCTCGCCCAGGGAGGAGGATCCGTCTTCGGGTGGGCGTCGGTGTCGGCGCCCACCTGCACCGCGATGTCACTGGTCACCGGGTCATCGTAGGGAACGGATGTTCAGCTCATGCGTTTTCGGCCACCCCTGTCCGGTCGCGGAACTCCGTGGCCCAGTAGAGGAGAGCCAGTACGGGGAGTGCGGTGCCGAGGAGGGACACCGCCGTCCAGCCGCCGGCGTGGAAGGCGAGCGAGCCGAACTGCGAACCGAGGGCGCCGCCGACGAAGAAGAGGGCGATGAAGGCACTGTTCAGCCGAGCCCGCGCGTTCGCGTCGAGCTGGTAGACGGTGTGCTGACCGAGGATCAGCGTGGTCTGCACGGCCATGTCGAGCAGCACGGCGGCCAGCGCCAGCAGGAGGATGTGACCCTGGCCGAACCCGGCGACCGCGAAGGCGACAGCCGCGGCGACGAGCCCTGCCCCGGTCATCGGGCGCACCAGCTTGCGATCGGCCCAACGGCCCGCGAAGGGAGCCACGGCCGCCCCGGCCGCCCCGACGAGGGCGAACACACCGACGCCGACGGGGGAGTAGTGGAAACGCGGACCCGTCAGGACGTACGAGACGGTGGTCCAGAACGCGCTGAACGCACCGAACATCGCCGCCTGGTAGAGCCCGCGGCGCAGCAACGCCGGGTGGACGCGCACCAGTCGGAGGGTGGAGCGCAGCACCTGGGCGTACGGGATCGCCGTGGTGGCGGCCTGGCGGGGCAGGGCGGCGTGCAGGGCGACAGCCAGCAGGGCCATCAGGACGGCGGAGCCCAGATAGACGACGCGCCAGCCGGCCACGTCGGAGACCAGGCTGCTGAGGGTGCGGGACAGCAGGATGCCGGTGAGCAGACCGCTCATCACCCGGCCCACGATCCGGCCGCGGGTGTGGTCCGGGGCGAGACTCGCGGCGAAGGGCACGAGGATCTGGGCGACGACGGACGTGCCGCCGCTGATCAGGGACGCGATCAGCAGCATGGGGAAGCTCGTCGCGAGACCGGCGGCGAGGAGGGCGAGCGTGGTGACCGCCAGCAGCACGGTGATCAGGCGGCGCTTCTCCAGCCGGTCGCCGAGCGGGACGAGCAGGAGCATGCCGAGGACGTAGCCGACCTGGGTGAGGGTGATCAGCCCGCCGGCGGCCGTCTCGCCGACGTGGAAGACGTCGCGCAGCGAGGACAACAGGGGCTGGGCGTAGTACAGGTTGGCGACCGTCATGCCCGAGGCGGTGGCCAGGAGCACGACCAGCCATCCCGGCACACCGAGTGCGGCCGTGCCGGTGGACCGGCCCGAGGTGTGGTCGTCGCGCGAGCTCTGGAGGACGTTCATGGTTCCGTCAGCGTTCGGGGGCACCTCTGTGCTTCCCTCGTCGCGGCGATGGTTCGAGATGTCAGTCATCTCCGAAGGAGATGGAGTCCGGAGCGGTGAGCGACCCGGGGCCGGTCAAGCCATGGCACGATCCGCGGCGTCCGTCAGGCCATGTGCCGCAGGAGCGCGGCGACCGCCGGGGGTGCCTCGCCCCGGGGCCGGACGACCATGACCTTCCAGTTCGGCGCGTGACGGTCGAAACGGTGGGTCGTCAGATCGGGGAACCGGTCGGCGATCGAGACGGGCATGACGCACACACCCAGGTCGTTGCGGACGAGTTCGGACGCCGCGACGATGTCGTTGACCTCGAAGGTCGGCTCGCGGTCGACGGAGGCAGCCCGGAAGGCCTTGTCCACGGCGAGCCGGATCGCCCAGCCGGGCGTGAAGTCCACCAGCGGCAGCCGGGCGGCGTCGGCGAGGGCGACCTTCCCGTCCGTCACGGGGAACGTCCGCCCCGGAGCGCTCACCAGCACCATCTCCTCGCGGGACAGCAGCCGGGTGACCAGTCCCCGCTGTTGCTGACGGTCGAGGGCGACCACGGCCAGATCCACCGTGCCCTCGCGCAGCGCCTGGCGGATGTCGACCACGGCCGCCTGCCGCAGCCGCACCACCACGCCCGGATGTTCGGCCCGCAAGGCGGCCAGCGGGCGGTGCAGTTCGGCCCAGACCCCCTGCATCGTGCCCACCGTGATCCGCCCCCGCAGCTGCCCCTGTACGACGTCGACGGCGGCCCGTGCCTGGTCCGCGGCCCGTAACGCCGCCCGGGCGGCTGGTACGAAGGCCTCACCGGCCGGGGTCAGGGAGACGCGGTGCGTGGTGCGGTCGAACAGCGGTGTCCCCAGCTCGCGTTCCAGCGCGCGGACCGTGCTCGACACGGCGGACTGGACGACGTGCAGCCGCTGCGCCGCCGCGGTGAAGCCGCCCTCCTCGGCCACCGCGATGACGACCTCCATCTGCCGCAGATCCACTGGCTCTCCCGGGGCGTGGTTCGGCTTCTTCAGCCATCTTGATCAGAGATGGGCCTCTTCATCGGGCATCACACCATGAGGTCGCCCTCGACGGAGTGGTCACAGGAGGAACGTCCCTGAACGCACCTCTGTGCCCGCCGTGCGCGACGGCGGGCACAGAGCTGTGCGACAGAGGGTGCGTCCGTCCGGGCGTCTGCCCGTGCGGCGGCCGGTCCTAGTCGGTCACGTCCGTGACCCTCCAGCGCTGGTTGGCGCCGGAGTTGGGCGTCCACAGCGTGACGGCGGCTCCGTCGTTGGTGGCCTGGCCGCCGACCTCCAGAAGCCGTCCAGTGGCGGCGTTGACGAGGGTCCAGGTGCCGTCGCCGGTCGTCGACATGATCCACTGGGTGGCCTTGTCGCGCGGGCCGGAGTCGGCCTCCAGCACCGGGGCGCCGTCACGGACCGCCAGGCGCTTGCCCTCCACCGGGTTGGTGAAGACGTACCGCTGCCGGTTGCCGGTGTCGCCGGAGATCTGCCGCAGCTTCCACTCCTGGCCGGCCGCGTCTCCCGCCGAGGTCCTGATGACGAGGCTCGTGCCGTTGTCGGCGACGGTGAGCGCCTTGCCGCTCTGGACGCCGGTCAGCTCGTAGGAGTGGCCCTTGCGCAGCTCGGCCGCGTCCTTCGCGACACCCGAGACGCCCTTGACGACGAAGGAGGTCACGGACTGCGCGGGCACCGTGAAGGTGGCCTTGCGGTCACTGACCTCGACGGCCCTGTGGCGTTCGAGCTTGCCGTCGGCGCTGGTCACGACCGGGGTGACGGTGGCGCTACGGCTGACCTTGCCGAACTTCGACAGGTCGACGGTGACCGCGCGGGTCTCGGTGGTGCTGTTGACGTGGACGACCGTCGCGCCGTTGCCCTTCCTGGAGACGGCGGCGGCACTGGAGGTGTCGTCGGTCTTGATCAGCCGGTCACCGGGCTTGATGTAGTGCGTGAAGTTGCGGGCCGTGTCGAACTTCGTGTTCGTGTAGATCGGGCAGGACTCGAGGGTGTCCTTCGAGGTGCAGCTGAACGGGAGCTGGATGCTGCCCCAGTTGCCGCCCTTGGCCGACTCGCCGCCCGGCTTCATGTTGTCGTAGTCCTCGACCGGCTGCCAGAACACCCAGGCCTTGGGCTCCAGTTCACGCAGGTCGTCGACGATGCGCTGGGCGAGACCGAGGCCCGGCCGCATGTCCGTGAAGCTCTGGCCGTCGCCCCAGTCGCCCTCGACCTCGCTCTGCCACAGCGGCTTGTCGGCCGCCTTCGCCAGGTCGCGTACGGTGGTGCGCTGGCCGGTGCCGTAGGTGTGGACGTTCATCTGGCCGACGAGGTCCCGCACTTCCTGCGGGTAGGTGTTCCAGTTCGTCGAGAAGATGGACGGGTTGGTCTCGTCCATCGCGGAGATCTCCGCCTTGGTCTTCGCCTTCTTCAGCGCCGGAGCCAGGGCCTTGATGACCTTCTGCTGGAGCTCGGGGCCGATGTGCGCCCCTTCCTGACGGCCGCCGACCGGCTTGCCGTCGGCGCCCAGACGGGTGCTCCAGTAGTTGGTGTTGGGCTCGTTGAACGGGTCGATCGTGTCGACCTTGATGCCCTCGGCCTTCTCGAGACGCTTGGTCGCGCCGGCCATGTAGGCGGCGAAGTCGTCGACCGACTCGGTCTTGAGCTGGTCCTCGGTGGCGTTGAACCCGCCCGACACGTAACCGCTCTTCGTCATGAACCACGGCGGGGAGTTGCTGAACGTCTCCCAGTGGTCGATGTCCTTCTTGATGCGGTCGACCCACCAGCGCTGGGTCGCGTCGGCGTCCTTGTTCCAGTCCGCCGGGTCGTCGGCGCTCCACCAGTCGGTGTCCTCGCGGGTGGTGCCGGCCGGGGCCTTCCACCAGCCCTCGACGGCACCTCCGGCGCGCAGATAGTCCTCGACGTCCGGGGCGTTGCCACCGCCGATGTTGTAGCGGGCGATGTTCAGCGCCAGGCCGTCGTCACCGAACAGGAGCTTGGCGAGCTTCTCGCGTATCTCCTTGGGATAGTCCCCGGTGGCGTTGGCGAACCAGACCAGGCTGGTGCCCCAGCCCTCGAACTTCTCCTGCTCGTACGAGGGGTCGGGCCGCACGGTGACGGCGGCGGTGTCCGCGGCCGTGACCTGTGCGGTGGACGACGGGGCGGAGACCAGGGCGGCCCCGGTGGCCAGTGCGGTGAGGCCGGCGGCTCCGAGGAGCCGTCTGTTGCGGGTGCGGCGTGCCATCTGTGCTCCCAACTGCGGTGGTGGTAGCTGCGGTTGACCTCCCGCCCGTCGGGCAGGAGGGATGGCCCTCGAACGAGTGCGGTGCCGTTCGAGGAGTCGGCGGTGTGCGGGGGAGTGGGTCAGCCGGCGGGCTGTCGCACCACGGCGACGTCCCTCGGCCCGAGGACGAGACCGCCCTCGGCGTCGGTGTCGCCGACCAGGACCTCACCCGGGAGGCCGGTCAGCGGCACGCTCTCGTCGGTCCGGTTGACCAGGAACAGGAAGCGGCCGTCGGGCCCGCGGCGCACGGTCTGCTCGACCGATCCCCGTGCGTCGGCGGGCAGTTCACTCCGGACGCCCGCCGGGCCGAGCAGCTCCGGCAGCAGACCGGCCAGCCCGTCGACACCGAGGCGGGTGGAGACGTACGAGGCCGAGCCCTGCCCCGCCGCACGGCGGGTGACGGCGGGCATGCCCGCGTACGTACCGGTGCGGTAGTGGGCCAGCACCTCCACCGTCGGGTCGGTGACGGTGATCCGGTCGGTCCACAGGGTGCCCGGGCCGGCGCCGTCCAGGTCGACGCTGTCACCGTCGAGCAGCGGCCCGAACTCCTCGATACGGATGCCGAGGAGGTCGCGCAGCGCTCCCGGGTGGCCGCCGAGCCAGATATGGTCGTTCTCGTCGACGACACCGGAGAAGTACGTGGTGACCAGGTGGCCGCCGGTCTCGGCGTACCGCGTGAGCTCCTTGGCCAGCGGCGCCGGGATCACGTGCAGCACGGGTGCGATCAGCACGTCGTAGCGGTCGAGGTCGGCCGTGGTGGTGACGACGTCCGCCCGGACGCCGAGGGCGAGGAGGGCGGAGTACCAGTCCAGCGCCTCCTGGCGGTAGTCGAGCAGGGCGGTCGGGTGGGAGTCCTGCTCGCTCGCCCACCACGACTCCCAGTCGTAGACGATCCCGACCCGGGCCGGTTCACGCTCGGTGCCCGCGATCGGGGCAAGCGTCTTGAGGGTTCGGCCGAGGGCGGTGACCGCGCGGAAGACCTCGCTGTCGGCGCCGGCGTGCGGCACCATCGCGGAGTGGTACTTCTCGGCGCCGGCCGCGGACTGGCGCCACTGGAAGTAGCACACGGCGTCGGCGCCGTGCGCGACGTGCAGCAGCGAGTCGCGGGCCAGGTCGCCCGGCCGCTTGGCCACGTTGACGGGCTGCCAGTTGACGGCGCTGGTGGAGTGCTCCATCAGGAACCACGGACGGCCGCTCGCGATACCGCTGGTGAGGTTCGCGGAGAAGGACAGCTCGTCGCGGTCCTGCGGGCCCGGGTGGACGTAGTGGTCGTTGGAGACGAAGTCGATCTCGCCCGCCCAGTCCGGGTAGTTCATGCCCTTGGTGTTGCCCATCACCATGAAGTTGGTGGTGACCGGCACGTCCGGCGTGATCTCCCGCAGCACGTCCCGCTCGGCGCGCAGGTACTCCTTCAGCGCGTCGGAGGAGAAGCGCTTGAAGTCCAGCTGCTGCGTGGGGTTCGGGTGGGAGGCGGCCAGCCGGGGCGGCAGGATCTGCTCCCAGTCGCTGTAGCGCTGCGACCAGAAGGCCGTGCCCCAGGCGTGGTTGAGGGCGTCGAGGGTGGTGTACCGGTCGCGCAGCCAGTCGCGGAAGGCACGGGCCGCGTCGTCCGAGTAGTCGTAGATGTTGTGGCAGCCCAGCTCGTTGGATATGTGCCAGGCCACCAGCGCGGGATGGTCCGCGTACCGCTCGGCCATCGTCCGCACCAGGCGCAGCGCGTGCTCGCGGAAGACGGGCGAGGTGGGCCGCCAGTGCTGCCGCGCCCCCGGCCACACCGTCTCACCGGAGGCGGTCACCGGAAGGATCTCCGGGTGCGCCGTGGTGAGCCAGGGCGGCGGGGACGCGGTGGCGGTGGCGAGGTCGACCCCTATGCCGCCCTCGTGCAGCAGGCCCATGATCTCGTCGAGCCAGCCGAAGTCCCACTGGTCCCGGGCCGGCTGGATGCGGGCCCAGGAGAAGATCCCCACGGAGACCAGGTTGACGCCGGCCTCACGCATCAGCCGTACGTCCTCCTCCCACACCTCGCGAGGCCACTGCTCGGGGTTGTAGTCGGCGCCGTACGCGAGACGTGGGGTGGAGTCACCGTCCGGCCCGTTCAGCTGGGACAGGAGGGTGGAGATCATCGTGGTCCTTCCGGTGTGACACAAGGGGGCGGCATGGGGTCGTGTGTCGGACTAGTCGACGGTGAAGCCCTGTTCCTTGCCGTACTTGATGGAGGCGTCCTGCCAGGACTTCAGGCCGGCGGAGAGCTTGGTGCTGCTGACGTAGGCCTTGCCGACGGTGTCGTTGAAGATCGAGTTGGCGTACTGCTGGAAGGGCAGGTACGACCAGTCGGCGCCGACGTTGGCCGCCGACTCGGCGAAGATCTCGTTGGCCTTCTGGCCGCCGAAGTACTCGAACTCCTTGTTCTGGAACGTGCTGTCCTGGAGCTCCGCGGTGGTCGCCGGGAAGGCGCCCTCCTTGATGCGGGTCGCGACGCCGTCACCGGAGTTCGCGTACTCGACGAAGGCGTAGGAGAGTTCCTTGTTCTTGCCCAGCTCGGGCAGGGTGAGCGAGCTGCCGCCGTTCTCCGCGGTCGCCTTGTCGCCCTTGGTCCAGGCCGGCATCGGCGCCGCGCGCCAGTCACCGGCGGCGTTCGGCACACCGGTCACGAAGTTGGCGGGCATCCAGGCACCGGTGGTCAGGGTGGCGATGGTGCCGTCGCCCAGGCCCTTGTACCAGTCGTCGGTCCAGCCGTTGATGGGCGAGACGAGCTTCTCGTCGATCAGCTTCTGCCAGGTGTCCGTGTACTTCTTGGCGCCCGCGTCGTCGAAGTTGACCGACACCTTGGTGCCGTCGACCTTGTAGGGACGCGAACCGGCCTGCCACAGCATGCTGGTGGTGAAGCCCGCGTCGCCGGCGTCGTTGGCGATGTAGACCTTGGGGTCGGCCTTGTGCAGCTTGCGGGCCGCCTCGACGTACTCGTCCCAGGTGGTGGGGACGGCGATCTTGTGCTTGTCGAAGACCTTCTTGTTGTAGAACATCGCCATCGGGCCGGAGTCCATCGGCAGGCCGTAGACCTTGTCACCCTCGCTCACGGCGTTCCACGGGCCGGGGGTGTACTTGGACTTGAGCTTGTCGGCGCCGAAGGGGGCCAGGTCGCTGAGGCCCTTGGTGAGGGCGTACTGGCTCAGCGCGAAGTACTCGACCTGCGCGACGTCGGGGACGCCCTTCTTGGCCGAGATGGCGTTCGACAGGGCCGTGTAGTGCTTGTCGCCGGAGCGCTCGCCGACGAGGTTGATCTTGACCTTGGGGTACTTCTTCTGGAAGTCGGCGGCGACCGACTTCAGCGTGGGCTCCCAGGCCCAGACCGTGATCGAGCCACCCTTCTTGAGGGCCGCCTGGATGTCGTCGGCGGAGACCGGCTTCTGGCCGGAGCTGTCGTCGTCGGAGCCACCGCAGGCGGTCGCGCCCAGGGCGAGGATGGAGAGGACGGCGAGGCCGCGCATCAGGCGGCGTGTGGTTCTGCGCATGGAGGTGCTTCCACTTCTTCGTGGGTGGGACAGGGTGAGGGTGAAGGGATGAAGGTGAAAGAGACGGGACCGAGGGGGCCTTGCGGGCGGGGTCACTCCTTGACGCTTCCGGCGGCGAGCCCGGACTGCCAGAACCTCTGCAGCAGCAGGAACGCGGCGATCAAGGGAATGATGGTGAGCAGCGAACCCGTGATCACCAGGTTGAAGATCACGTCACCGCCGATCGTCTGCGCCTGGTTGTTCCAGGCGTCCAGACCCAGGGTCAGCGGATACCAGTCCGGGTCCTTGAGCATGATCAGCGGCAGGAAGTAGTTGTTCCAGGTGGCGACCGTGGTGAACAGCAGAACGGTCACGGTGCCGGGGGCGAGCAGCGGCAGTGCCACCTGGAAGAAGGTGCGGATCTCGCCCGCTCCGTCGATCCGGGCGGCCTCCATCAGTTCGTTGGGGATCGCCTCGGTGGCGAAGACCCACATCAGGTACAGGCCGAACGGCGAGACGAGCGAGGGGATGATCACCGCCCACGGGGTGTCGGTGAGCCCCATCTTGCTGAACATCAGGAAGGTGGGCACCGCCAGCGCGGTACCCGGGACGGCGACGGCACCGATGACCACGGCGAACACGCCGCGCTTCCCGGGGAACTTGAACTTCGCCAGCGCGTAGCCGCCCAGGATCGCCAGGAGGGTGGCGCCACCGGCACCGAGCACCACGTACAACAGGGTGTTCAGGAGCCAGCGGACGAAGATGCCGTCGTGGTACGAGAACGTCTCGCTGATGTTGTCCCAGAGGGCGAAGTCGTTGCTGAACCACAGCCCGGACGAGTCGGCGAGTCCTTCCTGGGTCTTGGTGGCGCTGATGACCAGCCACACCAGGGGCACCACGGTGTAGAGGAGGATCAGGCCGGTCAGCACGGTCAGCAGAACGCTGCGCTTGGGGCGTCCGGGAACGTGCTCCTTGCGCGAGCGCAGGCGGGGCACGCCCTTGGAGCCGCCGGAGTTCTGGGCGGGTGCGGGCTGGGAGGTGGTGACGGAGCTGCTCATGTTCACGCTCCCTTGCGCATGCCGCGGAGCTGCACGACGTAGGCGATGACCATGGTGATCAGGCCCATGATGATGGCGACCGCCGCGGAGTAGTTGTGCTGCTGGCCGTTGAAGGACAGCGAGTACGTGTAGAAGTTCGGGGTGAAGTCCGTCGTGATCGCGTTGCGCGCCAGCGGCCGCAGGATGGCCGGCTCGTTGAAGAGCTGGAAGCTGCCGATGATCGAGAAGATCGTCGCGATGACGAGCGCGCCGCGGATGGCGGGGAGCTTGATGGCGGAGATGATCCGGAACTGCCCGGCGCCGTCGATCTCCGCGGCCTCGTAGAGCGAGTTGGGGATGACCCGTAGCGCGGAGTAGAAGATCAGCATGTTGTAGCCGATGAACTCCCAGGTCACGATGTTGCCGATCGACGCCAGGACCAGGTCGGACGAGAGCGGGTCGGGCAGCGTGATGTCGAAGGCCGAGTTGATGTCGCCCACCAGGCCGTACTTCGTGCCGTACATGAAGCCCCACATCAGGGTGGCGACCACGGCGGGCACGGCGTACGGCAGGAAGATCACGATGCGGAAGAAGTCCTTGCCGTACAGGCGTCCGCTGTCCAGCGCGAGGGCGATCAGCAGGGCGATGCCGAGCATGATCGGAACCTGTACGGCCAGGAAGAGCGAGACCCGTGCGAGCGAGTCCCAGAACTGCTCGTCCTTGAGGGCCTGGGTGTAGTTGTCCAGGCCGACGAAGGTGGTGCCACCGATCAACTGGTCCCGGAACAGACTGAGGTAGATCGAGTACACGATCGGGGCCAGGAAGACGAGGGCGAACACGGCCACGAAGGGACCGATGAAACCCCACCCCGTCCAGGAGCGGCGGTCCCGTTTCGCCGGAGGCCGGTCCGGGCGCCGCTTGGCTGCCGCCGGCGGTTGTAGCGTCGTCATGTCGTTCCTCGCTCGTCCCTCTCGCGAACCCGGCGTCGTGCGCCGCTGATGTTTGCGTAAACATCCAGTCCCGAAGCAGGTCGTGGCCTGTTATGTTTACGTAAACATCTGATGGCGGCATGTCTACACTGCCCCGTTGACGGTGGTCAAGGGTCATTTGAGGAAACTACGGCTCGGACAACGAGGGAGACGGGTGGACACAGCGGACAACGCCTCGGTGAGCAGGCCGAAGGCGTCGGCACGTGCCGGAAAACGAGCCTCCCGCCGGACGCAGAGCGCGTCCATGGCGGATGTCGCCCGACTGGCGGGCGTCTCCTCGCAGACCGTCTCGCGCGTTTCGAACGGTTACGCGGGTGTGAACGAGGAGACCCGGCAGCAGGTCCTGGCGGCCATGCGGGAACTGGGCTACCGGCCCAACAGTGCCGCCCGGGCGCTCAAGCGCGGCGAGTTCCGCACCATCGGCGTCATCACCTTCGGCCTCTCCACCACGGGCAACGTGCGCACGCTGGAGGCGATCGCCACCTCGGCGGCGCACGAGGGGTACGCGGTCACCCTGCTGCCCGTTGCCGTTCCCACGCAGGACGAGGTGCGCGGAGCGTTCTCCCGGCTGGGCGAACTGGCCGTCGACGCCGTCATCGTGATCCTCGAGGTGCACCTGCTCGACGCGGTGGCCCTCACCCTGCCGCCGCACATCCAGGTCGTCGTGGCCGACTCGGACGCCGGTGACCGCTACACCGTGGTCGACACGGACCAGGCCGGCGGGACCCGTGCCGCGGTGCGCTATCTGCTCGACCTCGGCCACAGCACGGTCTGGCACCTGGCCGGTCCCGAGGAGTCCTTCGCGGCCCAGCGCCGCGCCGACGCCTGGCGTGCCGAACTCACCGAGGCGGGCTGCACGGCGCCACCGCTGGTACGCGGCGACTGGTCGGCCGAGTCCGGCTACCGGGCCGGCCTCGAACTCGCCGCGCAGCAGGACTGCACGGCGGTGTTCGCGGCCAACGACCAGATGGCGCTGGGCCTGCTGCGGGCCCTGCACGAGCAGGGCCGGTACGTGCCCGAGGACGTCAGTGTCATCGGCTTCGACGACATCCCCGAGGCGGGGTCCTTCCTGCCTCCCCTGACCACCGTCCACCAGGACTTCGCCGAGGTGGGTCGCCGCTGCGTCGAGGGCGTGCTGCGGCAGATGCGCCACGATGCGGCGGAGCACGGGACGACGCTGGTGCCTACGCGGCTCGTGGTGCGGGACAGTACGGCGGCGCCGCGGGTGCGGTGAGCGTGTCGCGCCGCGGGGTGTGCGTCGTCGGCCGCGGGTCCGTCGTGCGTGGCACGGGGCGTGGTGTGCGTTGTCGTGTACGGCTGAGTCGTGGCTGGGTGCGCGGTTCCCCGCGCCCCTGAAGGGGCGGCCAGGGGAGCCGTCGGCCGGATCAGGTGGCCGACTTCTCCATGGCCCCCACGATCGCGTCCCAGAGACGGGACCTGGCCTCCAGGGCGAGGGTTGCCGTCTCCGCGGCTTCCTTCCAGCGGGTGTCGTCGTCCTGGCAGAGGTCGGCGACCATGGCCATGGCCATGGGGGTGTGCTCCTCGCCGTCCACCTCGATGTGCCGGGCCAGGTAGTCGCAGAAGATCGGGAACCGGTCGGCACCCTCCTTCTTGATCACCTGGTCGAACATGTCCGGGATGAGGTCCTCCCGGGAGAAGGCGAAGGCGGCCGCCTGGCAGTGCAGCGGCCTGTCGAGGATGATCCCGAACGTCGTGGTGACGAACTCGGCCGCGGGGCCCGGTACTTGGGCGGCCCGCAGCGCCGCCTGCACGTCGTGGCCCTCCCCGAGCAGGGCGAGGAACGTGTCGAGGCGTGCGGTGTCCGCCCCCGCCTCGACCATGCCGCCCCGGTAGAGCTCGAAGTGGCTGGTGAAGCCGCCGTCCAGTTCGTCGCTCTCCTCCACCAGCACGATGTCGTTGATGAGCCGCCGGCTCACCTGCGAGCCGCGCGGCAGCCAGGGGACGTCCACACACGTCAGCTCCCGCTGGAGGGACTTCAGGAGCGACATGAAGTCCCACACCGCGAAGACGTGGTGCTCCATGAAGGTCGCCATGTCCTCCCGGGTGCTTATCCGCTGGTAAATCGGATGGGCGGTCACTTCTTTTCGGGCCGGTTCGATCTCGGCGCGTACCCGGTCGATTCCCTCGTGGGTCATGCTCCAGTCATACCTGGACATGGGTCTCCTTCTTGCTCTTTCGGATCCGGCTCATTCGGCTCGACTTTCGGCTCTTCACGTCGCCGGCGAACGCTGCCCCCGAGACCGATGGTGCCGCCTTTTTCAAGAACCCGGCAAGCGATTTCAGGAATTCGCAAAGGTTACCCGAAGTACCGTGTGACAAAAGCTGCCAAGGCGGGCAGAAGGGTGACAAAGGGCCGCTTTCCCGGCTGCACACAAAAACTCCGTTGAGAGTTGAACATCAACTCTTGCCTTTCCGTATTCAGAGGCGTGACCAGGAATCCCGTTACCGTCACCGTCGCGTATCGAGTGGTACCGGGCCGCGAGGCCGAGTTCCACTCCTGGGGGTGGGGCGTGCTGCGTGCGACCGCGCAGGAACCGGGCTTCCTCGGCGGTGGTGTACTTGTCGACGGAGAGGCGGAGTGGCATGTGGTCTACCGCTTCACCAGTGAAGGTTCCGCCCTGGCCTGGGACAACTCGGCCGAGAGGGCGGATTGGCAGGCCCGTGCGGAGACGCTGGCCCGTGAGACGGGCCGACGGACCGTGCGGGGCTCGAAGGCGTGGTTCGAGTCCCTGACCGAAACTCCTTCCGCGACCGCGGCGGCACCACGTCCGCCACCGAAGTGGAAGTTATGGTTCGTGAATATGAGCGCGGTCTTCCCGCCTGTACTCATATTCAATTTGTTGGTACTTCCTTACCTCGGTGACTTCAACCCTCTCATCCGCACCTTGTTCCTCTGCCTGGCCGTGACGGCCATTGTCACGTGGATTCTCATGCCGCGGCTGCAGCGTTTCTTCAAGAAATGGCTGTACCCGCCGCTGCAGGCGATCCGCGGACGGCACAAACGGCGGGCCGCACAAGGCTGAGAACGACCAAAGGGGGGTGGGCGGGTGAAGACCCTGCTCATCGACAATTATGACTCGTACACATACAACCTGTTCCAGCTGATTGCCGAGGTCAACGGCGAGGAGCCGGTGGTGATCCTCAATGACGCCCCGGCCGACGGTCTTCCGGACCTGCGGGGATTCGACAACGTGGTGGTGTCCCCGGGACCGGGACACCCCGCTCACCCCCGCGACATCGGCATCAGCGCCACGGTGATCGGCGAGGCCACGATCCCCGTCCTCGGTGTGTGCCTCGGACACCAGGGCATCGCGGCGGGCGAGAGCGCCCGGGTGACGGCCGCACCGGAGGCCCGGCACGGCCATCTCTCCAGAATCCGGCACACGGGCGAGGGCCTGTTCAGCGGACTCCCGCAGGACTTCACCGCGGTCCGCTACCACTCGCTGTCCGTACGGGAACCGCTGCCGGCCGCCCTCAAGGGCACCGCCTGGGCCGAGGACGGCGTCCTGATGGGGCTGCGGCACCGCACCCGGCCGCTGTGGGGTGTGCAGTTCCACCCCGAGTCGATCCTCACCGAGTACGGCCACCGGCTGCTCCTGAACTTCCGGGGCCTCACAGCGGCGCGCAGTCGCGGGGTCCGCCTGACCAAGTCCCGTACGCGCGACGCCCGTACACGCGAGTCCCGTACCGAAGGCGGCACTGCCACGGCGTTCGTACCCCGACCCCGGCGCTCCGCGCCCGTCGGGTACCGGCTGCACACCCGCCGGATCGCGACCGCCGTGGACACCGAGGCGGCCTTCACCCGGATGTGCGCCGACGCGCCCAGAGCGTTCTGGCTGGACAGCTCGCGGGTCGAGGAGGGGCAGTCCCGGTTCTCGTTCTTCGGCGACGGCACCGGCCCGCTGGCCGAGTTCGTACGGTACGACGTCGAGTCCGGTGTCTGTGAGGTCGAGCGGCCCGGGAGGCCCCCGCGGAAGGTGCGGGCCAGCGTCTTCGACTATCTGAAGCGGCAGTTGGCGACCCGCCGGGTGGACGCCGACGAGCTGCCCTTCGACTTCACCGGCGGATACGTCGGCTACTTCGGATACGAGCTCAAGGCCGACTGCGGCTCGCCGAACCGTCACCGGGCCGAAACTCCGGACGCCTCCTGGCTCTTCGCCGACCGGCTGATCGCGGTCGACCACCAGGACGGCTTCACCTATGCCGTCTGTCTGGCGGAGAACACCCCGCAGGGCGCGCGGGACGCCGGTGACTGGCTCGACAGCGCGGTGGCGCAGCTGAGCTTCGTGGCGGCGGCCGGGCCCGCCGTGACCCCGCCGGCCGCCTCCGAGCCGGATCTGCACGCCGCCGAACCCTGGCTGGTGCGCGACCGTGAGACCTATCTCGCCGACATCGAGGCGTGCAAGCGCGAGCTGCACGCCGGCACGAGCTACGAGATCTGTCTGACCAACGCCGCCGAATTACCGGCGCCGCCCGACCCGTTGGCCTACTACCGGGCGCTCCGGCGCATCAACCCGGCGCCCTACGCGGCCTTCCTGCAGTTCGACGACCTGACCGTGGCGGGCGCGTCCCCCGAACGCTTCCTGCGGATCACCCGGGACGGCCTCGCCGAGGCCAAGCCCATCAAGGGCACCGCGCCCCGCGGCGACCGGCCGGAGGAGGACGCCAGGCTGAGGGACTCGCTCGCCGCGGACGCCAAGACCCGCGCCGAGAACCTGATGATCGTCGACCTGCTCCGCAACGACCTGGGCCGGGTCTGCGAGACCGGCACGGTCCGGGTGCCGCGCCTCATGGCCACCGAGACCTACGCCACCGTGCACCAACTGGTCTCCACCGTCGAGGGCCGCCTCCGCGCAGACACGGAAGCCGTGGACTGCGTACGTGCCTGCTTCCCCGGCGGCTCCATGACCGGAGCGCCGAAGCTGCGCACGATGGAGATCATCGACTCACTGGAGACCGCCGCCCGCGGCATCTACTCCGGAGCCATCGGCTATCTCGGCTGCAGCGGTGGAGCCGACCTCAACATCGTCATCCGCACCGCCGTCTTCACCGGCGGCCGGATGCACCTGGGAGCCGGCGGCGCGATCGTCCTCGGCTCCGATCCCGAAGCGGAGTACGACGAGATGCTGCTGAAGACCGCCGCGCAGTTACGCGCCCTCCGCGAGTCCACGACCGCCGAGCCGGTCTCCCTGCAGGAGCAGATCCGATGACGCCCACGACCTCCGCCCCGAGCCCCACCGACACGGCCGATGGCACCGAGACCGAGGCCGGGAACCTGGCCTCCGGGCTGGCCGCGCTTGCCGAGGGCCAGGGCTGGACCGACCGGCCCGCCTTCCACCAGGGCCACCGGGCCTGGACCCACGGCGAGATCCACGACCTCGCCGCCCGCGCGGCCAGTGTGCTGGCCGACCACGGTGTCTGCCCCGGCGACCGGGTGCTGCTCGCGCTGCCCGACTCCCTCGCCTGGGTCACGGCGTTCCTGGCCGCCGCCCGGCTCGGCGCGGTCGCGGTCCTCGTCAATCCCGAACTGCCCCCGGCCGACCACGAGTTCATGGCCGAGGACGCCGGAGTCACCCTGTGCGTGACCGGGCCGGGCCTGGAGGAGCGGTTCGTCGGCCGGACCCGGCTGGGCGCCGACCAGCTCGTCGCGCTCACCCGCAGCACACCGCCGACCACCGGTGCCCACCCGGCCGGACCGCGCACCCCGCTCTACATCCAGTACACCTCCGGAACGACCGGCACCCCCAAGGGAGTTGTGCACTGCCACGGCGACCCCGGGACGTACCACGAGCTCATCGGCGACCCGCTCCTTCGGATCACCCCGGACGACGTCACCCTCTCGGTGTCGAAGCTGTTCTTCGCGTACGGCTTCGGCAACGCCTTCGTCTTCCCGCTCTTCTCGGGGTCCTCCGCCGTACTGGTCGACCGGCGCCCCTCACCCGCCGCCGTCGACGAACTCGTCGCCCGCCACCGGGTGACCCTGCTCTACTCCGTGCCCTCCGCGTACGCCGCCCTGGTCGCCGACCGGGCCGACGGACACGCCGCCTGCTTCGCCTCCGTACGTGCGGCGGTGTCGGCCGGAGAGGGCATGCCCGCCGGACTCGGCGAACGCGTCACCGAACTGCTCGGCGCACCCGTCCTGGAACAGATCGGCTCGACGGAGGCCGGGCACGCCTTCTGCGCCAACAGCCTCGACGCCAACACCCCCGGCACCGTCGGCCGCCCGGTTCCCGGCTTCGACGTGGAGCTGCGCGACCGCGCCGGACACCCCGTGGCGGACGGCTCGGAGGGCGAACTCTGGGTCAAGGGGCCGACGTTGACGCCCGGATACCTGAACCTGCCCGGGGAGACGGACCGCGTCCTCGTCGACGGCTGGCTCAACACCCGGGACCGCGCGCGGCGCGAACCGGACGGCACCTACCGGCACTTGGGCCGCGCCGACGACATGGAGCTGGTCGGCGGCATCAACGTCTCCCCGCTGGAGGTGGAGGCCGTGCTGCGCAAGCACCCGGCGGTACGCGAGGTAGCCGTCGCGGCCGTCACCGACGACCGTGGCGCGACCGCTCTGCGGGCCTACGTCGTCATCGGTGTGTCGCCCTCGACCGCCCCCACCTTCGCGGCGACCAGGTCGGGCCTGGAGTCCGAGCTCATCGCCCTGGCCCGCACACACCTCGCTCCCTTCAAGGCCCCCAGAACCGTCCACGTCGTGCCGTCGCTGCCCCGCACCCCGACCGGCAAGCTCCGCCGCCACCTCGTACGCCAGGGCGCGTGGTGACCGTGGGCACAACCGCGAACACCCCAGAAAGGAAAGGGCACATGCCACAGCCGCAGTCCCTGCTCTCCGATCGTGGGTTCTATCTCGGCCCGATGTTCCAGCAGGCCACCGCCCGCCACGGCGCCGTCCCGGTCACCCTGGACCGGCCGCTGGACGTCAACCCCGACCTCGGTCTCGACCTCAGCTACCCGGTGCTGGCCGCCCTGGTCGAGGACCTGTCCGGGCGGCTGTGGGAGGCCGGCGTCCGGCCCTCCGAGCAGGTCGTCGTCCACAAGACGGACAACGTCGACATCGTGCTGCTGACCTGTGCCGTCTCTCGGATCGGTGCCGTCCCCGTGCTGCTCTCGCCGGGTCTGCAGGGTCCCGTCGTCGGCCAGCTCCTGAAGCGGCTCCACGAGCCGTGGCTGGTCACCGACCGGGCGAAGCTCACCGGGCTGCTCAAGGACATCGGCGTCGGCCGGCTCGTCCGGGGGACCCTCAGCGTGGACGACGCGCCCGGAGCGGTCCCGCTGGACAAGTACGCGGGCGCCCCGCCCCACGGGCCCGTCCGGCTGCACCCGCGCGAACCCGCGCTGATCACCCACAGCTCGGGCACGACGGGCACCCCCAAGCTCGCCGTGCACTGCCCGAACACCATGTGGAACCGGCTCGTACCCCAGAAGGCGATGGGCTGGCCCACCCGCGGCGAGACGGCGGCGCTGCACATGTCCTTCGTGCACTCGCGCTTCTACCACCTGCTCGGCGTACTGCTGCACTTCGGCAGCCCGCTGCTGTTCATCACCGACCCCGAGCCCGCCGCGGCGGGCCCGCTGCTCGCCCGGCACCGCCCCGGAATCGTCGAGACCCACCCCAACACCTTCGTGCTGTGGGAGGAGTTGGCCGACGCGCCCGGCGCACCGCTGGCCCGCGTCCGCTCGTACGGCAGCACCTTCGACGCGATCCACCCGCGTACCGTGCAGCGGCTGCTCGGCGCGTCGAACCGGCGCTCGCCCTGGCTGATGCAGCTGTACGGGCAGAGTGAGACGGGCCCGGTCGCCTTCCAGTGGTACACGCGACGCAGCGCGGCCAGGGCGGACGGCCGCCGCGTCGGCATCGCCATCCCCGGCTTCACCCGGACCCGGATCGCCGACAGCGAGGGACGACGGACCCAGCCGGGTACAGCGGGCCGTATCGAGGCCCGCACCAGGGGCCGGATCCTCACCTACCTCGGCGCCCAGGACCAGTACGACCGTCAACTGGGCGGCGGCTGGTGGCAGATGGGCGACATGGGCTACCGGAACCGGTGGGGCGCGCTCTATCTGATCGACCGTGAGATCGACCAGATCGACTCCGTGCACAGCAACCTGGAGATCGAGGACACGCTGATGTCCCGCCTCGACGAACTGCGCGAGGTCGTCATCGTGCCCGGCGTCGACCGCGAGCCGGTACCGGTGGTGTGCGTGCGGGGCGAACAGCCCCTCGACCTGCAACGCTGGCACGAGGCGACCGCCGACCTCCCCAAGATGACCTACCCGCGGCAGTGGCGGTTCGACGAGCTGCCGATGACCTCCACCTGGAAGGTCAAGCGGGTGGAGATCACCCGCATGCTCACCGAGAGCGCGACTACCACCGCCACCGCGACCACCGAGCATCCCGGTGGCGCCTGACGTGAGCCCTGTCATCGTGGTGGGCGCCGGGCCCGTGGGCATGTCGGCCGCACTCGGCCTGCGCGCCCACGGACTCCCCGTCACCCTCGTGGAAGCGGACCCGCAGGGACGCGAACGGCCGGGCAGCCGCGCCCTGTTCGTCCACAAGGAGACCCTGCAACTACTTGAGGGGATGCGCCCGGGTCTTGCCGCCCGCATCGCGTCGTACGGACGGACCTGGCAGACCAGCCGCACCCTGTACCGGGGCCGCGAGGTGTACGCCAGGACGTTCCCGCCGCCCTCCTTCCCGCCTCCGTTCACCAGCCTGCGCCAGGTGGACACCGAGCGGTTCCTGCTCGCGGCCTGCGAGGCGGCCGGGGTGGACATCGCCTGGGGCGCGCGCGTGACAGGCGTCAAGGTCACCGACTCCGGAGTCGAGGTGAGCAGCGACGACGGACGCGGCTGGACGGGCACCCACGTCATCGCCGCCGACGGCGCCCGCTCGGCGGTCCGGCGGGAGCTCGACATCCCCATGGAGGGCACCCGTTCGGAGGGCTTCCACGTAGTGGTGGACGTGTCCGACATCCCCGGCGCCGACCTGCCGCTGGAGCGCGTCTTCCACTACGAGCACCCCGGCGTCGGCGGACGCAGCGTCATGCGCGTCCCGTTCACCGGTGGCTTCCAGGTCGACCTGCAGTGCCGTGGCGACGACTCGCAGGAGTCCTACGGCACCGAGGAGGCGGTACGGCAGTGGCTGCCCGCGGTCGTGGGGGAGGGGTACACCGACCGGATCCTGTGGGTGTCGACGTACCACTTCCTCCGCAAGGTCGCGGCTTCCTTCACCGACGAGGAGCATCGCGTGCTGCTCGTCGGCGAGGCGGCCCATCTCTTCCCGCCCTTCGGCGCCCGCGGCATGAACAGCGGCATCGCGGACGCGGCGGCGGCAGCGACGGCCGTGGCCGCCGGCACCACGGAGGCGGTCGCGGAGTTCGCGGCGGCCCGGCGGACGGCGGCCCTGTTCAACAGCGCGGCGGCCGGTACTGCCCTTGACCATCTGCGGCCCAGCCGCCGGAGCGTACGGGCGAAACAGTGGGCCGCGGCGGCCCTGGCACCCGTACTGCCCTGGTGCGGAGCCTGGTTGGAACACGCACCGTACGGTCCCAGGCACGGATCACCGGCGAGCGCCGGCCGGAAGTACTGACCGGAGCACCTGAAGCACCTGACGCACCGGCACGTACTGATGGACGTACTGAGAGGGGAAAGTATCTTGATGACACAACCAGCAACCGCAGAGGGGCTGTTGGCGTGGATGCCCGGCCGTGGTCTGATCGCCGGCCTGGCGGCCGACACACAGCTGCTGGTCGCGGACTCCTGGCTCGTCCGGGACGGGCAGGTGCGCGGACTCGACCGGCACCGTGAGCGGTTCCTGCGAGCCTGCGGCGACTGCGGAGGTCCGTCACCGGATCAACTCGACGAGTTCTGGCGGGACATGACGGCCGCGCTGCCCCGTACGGGATCGTGGTTTCCCCGCGTCGAACTCGTCGCAGGCTCCCTGCAGTTGCGGCTGCTCCTGCGGTACGCTCCGCCGATCTCCCCGGAGGTACGCGTGTGGGCGGCCGGCCAGCCGGACCCGAGAACCGTGCCACGACGCAAGGGACCCGACCTGGACGTGCTGGCCCGGGTCCGGCAGCGGGCGAGGGGACAGGGCGCGGAGGAGGCGGTACTGATCGCCCCTTCGGGCCTGGTGCTGGAGGGGGCGACCTCCAGCGTGCTGTGGTGGGAGGACGACACCCTGTGCCTGCCCCCTCAGCAACTGCCGATCCTGGCCGGCGTCACCACCGGCCTCATCCAGGAGCGGGCCGTGCACACCGGGATCCGGATGGCCCACCGCGAGCGGACCCTGGAGCAGCTCGCCGGGCGGGAGGTGTGGCTGGTGAACGCCCTGCACGGAATCCGGCCGGTGATCGGCTGGGAAGGCCGCCCCATGGAAGCGGGTCAGGACCTCTACGCCAAGGAATGGCGGGATTGGCTGGATGGCCTGATGGAGCCCCTGCCGGCCGCCTGATCGGATAACTCATCCCATAAATCGGGGAAGGATTCGCGCCGGACCGACTGTATTCGGCCCGGCGCGATTATCCATATCCGGATTCGGTAAATTCCGGAGATCGCTTCTCAGAGATCACTGGAATCACTGAATCACTGGAATCAATGTGATCGATGGGGTCACTGGGATCGCTCAGGCCCTCTTCTGGGCCGGCTGATAGGCGCCCGGAACCATCCGAGTCGCGATAGCGATGCGGTTGTACGCGTTGATGACGGTGGCCGCCCAGATCAGTGCCGCGAGTTGTGCCTCGTCGAAGACCTCGGCCGCCTCCGCGTAGACCTCGTCCGGGACGTGTCCGTCGTGCACCAGCGTCACCGCCTCGGTCAACGCCAGTGCGGCGCGCTCCCGTTCGCTGAAGAAGGGTGTCTCCCGCCAGGCGTTCAGCGCGTACACACGCTGCTCGCTCTCGCCCTGCGCGCGGGCGTCCTTCGTGTGCATGTCGATGCAGAACGCGCAGCCGTTGATCTGCGAGGCGCGAATCCGGATGAGTTCAAGAATCTCCGGCTCGACCTTGGCGTCCTGTGCCGCCAGAACGGCCGCGCCGTGCAGCGCGCCCATTGCTCCGGATACGTCGGGGGTTATTTTCTTCAGGGCCACGCGGGGTGTGGATTCAATCTTGGGCATGGGTCGACTCTATCCGCCTTGTGGACTCCATGAAACGGAAACTGTGCGAATAGTCGTGCGACGATTTCCTGGCAGGACGGCTATTGTGCGGCCATGACCCGATCCGCCGAGCGTCCGTTGCTCTTCCTCGATGTCGACGGTCCGCTCATTCCCTTCGGGGCGCCCTCGGGGCAGTACCCGGGCGGGTATCCGGCCTACGGGACGGACCCGGTGGGGCCCGACGAGAATCCGCTCCTGACCAGGATCAACCCCGCGCACGGACCCCGCTTGATGGCTCTGCCGTGCGAGCTGGTCTGGGCCACCACCTGGATGGCCGAGGCGAACGAGACCGTCGCCCCACTGCTCGGTCTCCCCGAACTGGCCGTCGTGACCTGGCCGGAGCCGGACGACGAAGAGGCCGAGCGGGACGCGCGGCGCGGACTGCACTGGAAGACCCGCGCCCTGGTCGACCGGGCGGCCGGCCGGGCGTTCGTCTGGGTCGACGACGAGATCACCGACACCGATCGGGCCTGGGTCGCCTCACACCACCGCAGGCATGCCCTGCTGCACCGGGTCGACCCGCGCCACGGCCTCACCGACGCGGACTTCGACGCCCTCGGCGAGTGGCTGGCCACCGAAGCCGCCGACGGTTCCTGACTCCTGGAGCACTCGACGGGCCTCCCGCCTCCAAGCGACGCTCCGTATGACGGTGTGATCAAAGCGTCGTTTAATGGGGAAAATCGTGATCATTCACTGCGGGAGCAGCCCATGTCGCCAACGCGGTCCAGTACAGGGGACGGGCAGGACGCACCCGGGCGGCTGCGCAGGCTGGGGGAGTGGTGTGCCCGGCACTTCGTGATCGTCATCGTGGCCTGGCTGGTCGTGCTGGCCGCCCTGCAGGTGCTGGACCGCTCGTTCGGCGGAGACTACTCGGACGACTTCCAGCTCCCCGGTGTCCAGTCGGAGAAGGGCCTGGACGTACTGAAGGAGCACGACCCGGCGGCGGGCGGCTACAGCAGCCAGATCGTGCTGCGCGACGACAAGCAGTCGCTGACGTCGGTGAGCTCGCAGATGGGCCAGACGATCACCGACCTGCAGAAACTTCCCCATGTGCTTTCGGCGCAGAACCCGTTGACGGCCCCGTCCCAGCAGTCGTCGCAGTCCTCGGACCAGTCCCAGCAGCCGAACGTGGGCCCGCTGTCCAGCGACGGGAAGACCGGCTACATCACCATCCGCTTCGACGTACAGCCGTCGACGCTCGGCGACTCGTACCTCGACGGAGTGGACAGCTCGGTCCAGCCCCTGAGGTCGGCGGGCGTGGAGGTCGAGTACGGCGGCCCCCTCGGTGAACTCGCCAGGCCCGCCCCCGACGACCGGATCAGCGAGCTGATCGGATTCGCGGTGGCGATCGTCGTGCTCCTCGTCGGTTTCGGCAGCGTGCTCGCGGCCGGCATCCCGCTGCTGACCGCCCTGATCAGCGCCGTGGGAGGGCTGGCCTGCCTTGGGCTGCTCGCCTCGGCCTTCACCTTCGCCACGGTGTCCCCGACCTTGGCCACCATGATCGGCCTCGGCGTCGGCATCGACTACGCGCTGTTCCTCATCACCCGCCACCGGCAGAACCTCATGAACGGCGACGACCCGGTCCGCGCGGCGGGCCGGGCCACCGCCACCAGCGGCCGGGCCGTGCTCGTCTCCGGCTGCACGGTGATCATCGCGCTGGCCGGTCTCTCGGTCTCCGGAGTCAGCTTCATCGGCCTGCTGGGCGTGGCCGCGGCCGTGACGGTCGTCTCGGCCGTCATCGGCGCGCTGACCCTCGTCCCCGCCCTGCTCGGGCTCATCGGCCACCGTATCGACCGCTACCGCGTACGCCGCCCCGTCGCGGAGACGAACGCCGCCCCGGGCGAGCCCGTCGAGGGCACCTGGCACCGCTACGCCCAGCGCGTGCAGCGCCGCCCCTGGTGGTTCCTGGTCGGCGGAGTCGTCACGGTCCTCGTCCTGGCGATCCCGGTGCTCTCGATCCAGCTCGGCCACATCGGCGACGGCGCGGACCCCAAGTCGTTCACCGACCGACGGGCCTACGACCTGATGTCGGACGCCTTCGGACCCGGTTCCAACGGCCCGTTGACCGTCGTCATCGACCAGACCTCCGTACCGTCCGACCAGCGTTCGTCACTGGCGACCCAGGCGCAGAAGTCCCTCACCGATGTGCAGGGCGCGGCCACGAGCACACAGCTCACGCCCACCCAGGACGGTGACGTGCTGGTGGGCACGGTCTACTCCAAGGAGGCCCCGCAGAACGCGGACACCACCGACCTGGCGAACCGCCTGGTCGACGAGACCCTGCCCCAGGCCGTCTCCGGCACCGACGCCAAGGGCTATGTCACGGGCACCACGGCCGCCCAGGTCGACTTCCGTGACATCGTCGCGGAGCGCCTCCCGCTGATCATCGCGGTGGTGGTCGCCCTGGCCTTCCTCATCATCCTGATGGTCTTCCGGGGCCTGCTCGTCGCTCTCAAGGCGGCCGTCCTCAACGTCCTGTCCATCGCCGCCTCGTACGGCGTGGTCGTCGCCGTCTTCCAATGGGGCTGGGGCGGACCGGCGTTGGGCGTGTCGGGCAAGGTGCCGATCGAGAGCTACGTACCCATGATGATGTTCGCCATCATCTTCGGCCTCAGCATGGACTACGAGATCTTCCTGCTGTCGCGTGTCCACGAGGCCTGGCTGCGCACCGGGGACGCGAAGGCCAGCGTGGCGCACGCCCTTGAGATCACCGCCCGCGTCATCACCTGCGCCGCCCTGATCATGGTGAGCGTCTTCGCCGCGTTCATCGTGAGCGACAACATCGTCGTCAAGATGCTCGGGCTCGGCCTCGCCGTGAGCGTGCTGATCGACGCAACTGTCGTACGCCTGCTCCTCGTTCCGGCCGTCATGACCCTGCTCGGCCGCCACGCCTGGTGGACGCCGCGCTGGCTGGACCGGATCATGCCGCACGTGGATCCGGAGGGGGACCACGACTGAACGGCGACCACGGCTGAACGGGCGGGGCGTCGTCGCGATCCGTACGGGAGGTGCGGGCCCCCGCCTCCGCAGGGGCCCGCGGTCGGTCAGCAGGCCGAGTTGGTCTGGGTCAACAGGCCGAGGCGATAGGGGTGTTGGGAGTAGTCGCCGGTGGCCGACGGGTTGAGGCCCTGGTAGAGGAACTGCAGACGGCAGGGGTTGATCGTCATGGTCTGGTCGTTGCCCGCGCGGATGAGTTCGCCGTGGCTGATGTCCTTCGTCCACGCGCCGGAGGGGAACGTCACCTTGGTGGCGCGGGCGAACGGGTTGGCCTCGGTGGCCGCCAGCGGCTGCCACTGACCGGTGAGTCCCTGGGCCGTGAAGGAGCGGTAGTACCGCCTGCCGTCGCCGGCGAAGGCCTCCCACAGCAGCAGATAGGTGTTGGTGCCCTGTACGCGGTAGACGGCGCCGCCCTCGAACAGGGCGAACTTGGAGTCCTGGAGCACGAGTTGGGTGTTGCGGAAGCCGCCGGGGAACTCACCGACGCTGGTCTCGGAGCGGTACACATGGCCGTTGTCGTCCGCGGAGAACAGGTAGCACATGGCGCTGTCGCAGATGTTCCAGTAGTCGAGCGTGCCCGACGGGGCGGCGTTCTGGAACGTCCTGGGCGCCGACCAGCTCTGCGGGTTGCCGGGGTTCGTGCTCGTGGAGTACGAGGGCGGACCGGTCTGGTAGACGAGGTACCACAGGTTCTTCGGCGCGAAGTAGAAGACCTGCGGGGCGGCCCGGTAACCGGTGCCGATGTTGGGATTGGTGTCCAGGTAGGTGAGCGGGGCCGCCGAAGCCCCCGACCAGTCGGTGAAGCTCGTGTAGGCCAGGCTCCAGGACCCGGCCGTGTTCGCGGTCGTCATGAAGACGTGCCACTTGCCGTTCGCCTGGACCACCGTCGGGTCCTTGACGGAGACGACGGGGTGGCTCGCGTCGGGCTTGGGCGAGATCAACTGGCCGCTGGACGACCACGTGAAGCTGCTCGGAAGTTGCGCCGCGACCGCCGATTCCTTCGGAGGCGGAGCGGAGTACGACCGTGTGGGAACGGCGAGCAGCGACATCGCCAGGCCCAGCAGGAAGACCATGGCCGCGCGACGGGCGCGATGGACGCCATGGGCGTGGTGCATGTGCCGGATGTGGTGATGGTGCGGGCGTAAACCGTGTGCGAGTGCGGGCATGGGGGCTCCCAGGGGAGGTCGGGGCTCGCCGCACGAACCGTTACTGCCATGTCTTTGTTCGTGCAGTCGAACATGGACCGGCCAGTTGGACGCCTGGGATGATAGGAGCCTCACCAGGACCGTCAATACCCCTCGCATCATTCGGTTCGCACGTCGCATCTTTCGGTGCCGCCTCGCGAGGCCCCGGAGCCCGCTCCCGCCTCGCGGTCCACCTCCGGATCACGCCCTTCCGGGCCGGGGAAGGCGGGTCGTGATCAAGTCGAAACATGGTGAACTCGTGAAGGATTGACGAGAGTTGTGAAAGGTGACAAGAATTCGGATCACTCCACTCCGCTGTGTCTCAAGCGAGTGAAGTGGCGCGAGTGACTCGGTCGCGCACGCCTTCGTTGCGTCCTCCCGCGTCGGTCACATGCGCTCAGCCACCTCCCACACATTTCGATCCACAGAGGCCCATTTTGTCGCGTTCGCAACAACCCAGGATTCCGGCTGCCCTCGCAGCGTCCGCTTTCCTCGCAGTCGCCGCCGTGCCCGTGTTCGGGGCCGGCGTCGCACACGCCACGCCCGGCGGGACCTGCGAGTCGGCCACCGTCCAGTACCGCCTCGTCGGCGCCGACGGAGGTGTCGTGGGCGAGGACTGGACCTCGCAGGGCGGATTCCGCTCCTGGGACACCATCCCCGGCCCCGTCGAGGTCCGGCTGGCCCCCGGCCAGAAGGTCGCGGACGGCTGCAAGTACCCCGTCTCCCTTGCCGAATACACCACCGAGGGGCCGAACTGGGCCACTTCCGGTCGCCAGACCATGGTGGACAAGGCAACCGTCTACCTCACCGCCGCGGACGTGGCCGGTGACGACGACGCGAAGCGGACCTGGCAGAAGCTGGCCGTGAAGCTGCCCGACTGCTACGGCCAGATCGACCTGTACGGCGACGACGTCGCGTACGACGGCAAGACGGGCGAGGGGCACGGCCCCGCTCCCTACCAGCCCGACGGCGTCAACACTCCGTACCACCTCATAGCGGCGTGGAACGGAGGCGAGAAGGAGTGCGCCGACAAGCCGTCGGACTCGCCCAGCCCGACTCCGACCCCTTCGGAGCCGACCCCGTCGACTCCCGCGGGCAGCACGCCGCCCGCGGAGGAGACGACTCCGCCGCCCACCCCCAAGCCCTCCGCGACGCCTCCCACGACGCCGGACGTGCCGCCGCTGTCGTCGAAGCCGCCCGTCACCCCGGAGCCGTCGTCCAGCGACAGCACGCCGCCGCTGGCGGAGACCGGCGCCGGCGCGCCGGTCGGTCTGATCGCCGGTGGCGCTGCCGTGGTGATCGCCCTGGGCGCCGGTGCGGTGTTCGCGGCCCGCTCGCGTCGCTCGTGACGGACGCGCACGGGATCGTCCTCGTGCCGTAGCGCACACCTGAGGCTCCGCCTCCCGGTCGGCACCATCGGTGTCGGCCGGGAGGCGGAGCAGTTGCCCGAGGGCCCCGTCACGCTCAGGAGGTCAGGGGGCGATGCCCACGCCGTTGATCCGGCTCCAGGACTTCTCCTGGGCGGCGCTCATCGCGGGCCAATGCAGCCCGCCCGGGCGGGGGTTGACCCGCGTGGCGTACGAACGGGGGTAGAAACCCGCGTCGTAGAAACAGCCGGTCCCGTACTTCTTGTCGAACGCGCCGCAGGACGCCGCGAGCGACTTCGGCGTCGGCTTCTTTCCTGTGCGCACCCAAGTGCTCAGAGCCGAGATCGAGTTGGCGTACTCGGAATTGCTCAGCCCGCTGTGTTCGCTTTCCCGGGTGAAGGACTGCACGAGCTTCTTGTCCCGGTGCGCACCCCGAAGGCTGTCGCGGTAGGCCGCCTCGTGCTCGATGAACGCCGTCGGATCGTCGATGGCGTGGAGCGTGAGGACGGGAATCGAGACCTTGCCCGTGAGATCACTGTCGTACGACAGATCGCGAACGGCGGTCGGATCCGCGGAGAACCGCTCGACGCCCGCGTTCAGCGCCTTGTCGTCATGTGACCCGGAATAGCGAACACCCTTGTTGCTGAACGGATTTCGCCCGCCGAGCCGGGTGTGCACGATGTCGCGGAACGTGAACGTCGCGAACCGCAGATGCGATTCCAGGGTGCGCTCCGGAATGCCCGTGACCGCGAGGATGTCGTCCAGGTTCTGCTGCTGCAGAGCGGTCCGCTCCTCGGCGGGGGAGGAGAATCCCGTGCATTCCTCCAGTCGGGCGCGCAGCCCCGCGCTCGTCATGGTCGAGGTCGCACGCAGCCCCTCCCACAGCGGGTACTGGGGCTCGGTGGGGCGAGGGTGGTTCTGGCAGTAGTACTGATAGACCACCCGCAGGTCCACGCGGTAGTCGTAGCCGCGGGAGCCGCCGCCGAGCACGCCGTTGGTGAGCAGGGCGCCGTCGTAGGGGCCGTGCTTCTTCGCGCCGTACGTCTCCACGACCTTCGCGGCGACGTTGCCGCCCCAGGACTGACCGTGCACAAAGGTCCGCTTCGGCTTGTCGAACTCCTCGACGAACAGGCGGCGCAGATTCTCCGTGTCGGCGGCGGCCATCCGCGTCCCGTAACCACCGCGGCGATACGACGAGCCGGCCCACGCATAGCCTTCGTCCACCATCACCGACCAGCGTTCCAGATCGCCGATGCTGCGCTCCGGGTCGGAATCCGCGCCGAGATCGGGGCCTCCGTGCGCGTGCATCACGAGCGAGCCGTTCCAGTCCTTCGGGACGGCGATCGCGTAATAGGCGCCGTTGGAATCCTGCCCCGTGTAACAAGTGGCCTTTCCGGTCAGGGTGGTTGGGCACTCCACGGAAGCCGGACCGCCCGCGGTCTCGGAGGCGGAGGAGACGGCCGACGTCGGTCCGGCGAGTGCGCCGACGAGAATTCCCGCGAGGCCCGCGGCCAACGCGGCACGGCGGCGTCGAAGTCCTTTGGCCCCGTTGTGGATGTCAGGGATACCCGACGTTCCGAGTCTCGGCCGGTCCATGGGCGTACTCCTTCTCCTCATCGGCGCACCGTTGCGCAGCGGGGCCGATGCTAAGGAGAGGCAGGCTGAAAACCCATGGCTTGATCATTTGCGTTCATAGTGTTCATTCGGCGGTGACCGCAGGTGTTCATCCGGCGGTGACCGCAGGCTTGCCGGGCAGCCGTGGGTATTCCCGCCGTGGGTATTCCTGCGGTCGGGACCGCCGATGGGTTCAGGAGAGCCAGTCGGTGTAGCGGGTGGGCGCGATGTGCGCGTCCTTCGGGGCGATGAGGACGGCACCGCGCACGGCCGCGAACATGCCCGCGCTCTCGTCGGTCATGACCGTGCGGCCGTCCGGACGGGCGTCCAGCGTGATCCTGCCGAGCTCGTCGAGCCGGTAGACGTCGGGGCCCGCGACATTGCGGATGCCCCGCAACGGGGCGCCCGCGGCGACCTCGGCGACCGCGGCGGCGACGTCCTTGGCCGCGATCGGCTGGATCGGTGTGCTGGGCAGGCGGACGGTGTCGCCGTCGGAGGTCCAGGACAGGACCGCGTCGACGAACTCCATGAACTGGGTGGCCCGGACGATCGAGTAAGGGACAGGCCCGGACCTGAGGACGTCCTCCTGGAGGGCCTTGGCCCGGTAGTAGTCCAGCTCGGGCACCTGGTCCACGCCGACGATCGAGAGGATGACGAAGTGTTGGACGCCGCTCTTCTGGGCGGCCCCGAGGAGGTTGTCCATCGAGGTCTGGAAGAACGCCGGAGAGGCCTCGTCGAAGGTCGGGGAGTTCGTCAGATTGATGACGGTGTCGGCGCCCTCCACGGCCTGTTCCAGGCCCTTGCCCGTGATGACGTCGACTCCGGTGGACTGGGAGTGGGGCACCGCGTCGTGCCCGGCCTCGTTGAGCTTCGTGACGACCTGCGAACCGATCAGTCCGGTACCGCCGATCACTGCGAACTTCATGACACGGCCTTTCCGTCTGGGTCTGTCGCTCGACATGCCAATCGCTCCCGATTCGGGAGGGACCGTACAAACGGTAGAGGAAGGTTCCAGTAGCCGCTCGGCATCCGGTGAGTGCCGACAGCCGACCGGGGCGGATCAGCGCAGATGCTTCTCGAAGAAGTCCATCGTTGTGTCCATCGAGGCCGGCCACTGCGGGGCGAACGTGTGGTGCTCGCCCTTGTACTTCACCAGCTCGACGTCCTTGCCCGCCTTCTCGAACGCGGCGGTGGTCCGCTCCGACCAGACGATGGGGCAGCTCTCGTCGGCCGTGCCGTGGTGGATGAGCAGCGGTTCGGTCACCCGGTCGACGTAGGTGATCGGGGAGGCTTCCCTCCAGAACTTCGGGTTCTCCTCCGGGGTGCCGTGTGTCTTGTCGATCTCCGCGACGACCGCGTCGCCGTCGCCGCGCTGGAAGTGGTCGATGTTCTCGTCCGGACGAGAGCTCACCGGGGCGAACACCACGGCGGCGTCGACCAGACCGGGCGCGACCACCAGCGTGTTGTACACGACACCGCCGCCCATCGACCGCCCCAGCAGACCGATCCGCTCGCCGTCGATCTCCGGACGCCCCGACGAGCGCAGAGCCTTGACGGCACCGATGGTGTCCTCGGTGTAGCCGAGGCGCAGGTTGACGTCATTGTCCGGGTCGTCGTCGGAGCCCGCGTGGTTGCGGTAGTCGGTGTGCAGGACGACATAGCCGTTGCGGGCCAGCAGCTCCTGCTCCCGGGCCAGTCCGCGTCCGCTGGTGTAGACGGCCGGGTCGATGTACCCGTGCGCCAGTACCAGAGCCGGGAAGGGCCCCTTGCCCCTGGGAATGTTCATGATCCCCGAGATCGTCAGCCCGTTGGCCTCGTACGTGACCGCGTACTGGGTGTAGGCGTCGGTCCGCACGCGTACGTTCCCGAGCTTGAGGTCGGAGCCCCGGTGCTCGCGCTGGATCAGCCCCGGGATCGACACGGGGTTGGCCGGAGTCGGGGTGGGCGTGGGGGTGGGCGTCGCGCTGGGGGTCTTGGCGGAGGCCCGGGCCGAGGTCGGCGGGCTCGTGGGCTCGGGGTCGCCGTCCCCGGTGCAGCCGACAGCGGCCACCAGTACCAGCCCCGCGGCACCACAGGCCATGCTCCGAAACCGCATACGGCCAGTATCCCCCCGATCGGCCGCTACGAGAGGTGCCGTACGAGTTCTCGACGGCGGGACGGCCGGGAGGGCACGACCCCGCGGCCGTCCATCACCCCGGGACGGCGGCCACACCGCTGGAAGTGACCTGGCTCCCCGCGCCGGAGAAGATGACCCCGGGCTCGGAGGGTGCCTGGTTCAGGACCCACAGACCGATCAGGGTGGCGAGCGTGAAGACGACCGCGATCAGGACCGCGAGCACGAGCCGGCGACGCCGCTCACGGCGCAGCCAGGCGCCGCGGGCCGTGCGGTAGGCGTCGGGGGCCGGGTGCACCCCGCCGGCCAGCGCCTCCAGGGCCTCGCGCAGCTCTTGTTCCGTACGGTCCGGCTCGTGTTCCGTACGGTCCGGAGAGGTGTCGTTCATCGCCGGGCCTCCATCGCCTGGGTCAGGGCGGCGATGCCGCGTGCGGTGTGTGTCTTGACCGATCCGCAGGAGATTCCCATCGCGGCGGCTATCTCGCTCTCCTTCAGGCCGAGCCAGTGGCGCAGCACGAGCGCTTCGCGCTGCCGTGCGGGCAGTTGCTGCAGCGCGTCGATCAGTACGCGCTGGTCGTCGTGGAGCAGCGCGGTGCTCTCGGCGGAGGCCACGACATCGCTCGGAGGGTTCTCGACGTGCTTGCGCGCGACCTGGAGGTGGCGTATCCGCATCCGGGTCAGATTGCACACCGTGGACCGCAGATAGGCCTCCGCCGCCTCGGAGTCCCGCAGCCGGCGCCACTTCCGGTAGATCTGGTAGTACGCCTCGGCCACGACGTTCTCCGGATCGTCGGCGCCGAGCAGCACGGCCAGGCGCAGCATCGAGGAGTAGTGCACCTCGAAGAGCCGGGCCAGGGCGGCTTCCCGTTCCAGGTCGACGGGATCCCCGACCGCGGGGGACAGGGGCGTCGTCTCCTCGGGCGCCCCTTCGCGCACGCCGTCGGGGCGGGACTCTTCTTCGAGTCCGGGACGGTCCGCGCCCGGCGGCCGGGCCGTCGCCGCGCGCGGAACGCGTGGCTCGGGGACGGCGGCCGGAACAGCCTGCGCCACCGTCGAGCGGGTGTGCTGTCTGCGTCTCACGGGTTGGTGGCTCCCGTCTCGGGGCGGCGCCTGACGGTCAGGCGCGACGGTAGGTCGGTGACATCGGCGCCGCGCGGGACGCCGAGCCGTTCGAGGGCCGCGGTGCCGAGCAGGGCGACGGCCAGATTGAGGACCAGGGCCGCGAGTCCGGCGTAGATCTCCAGCGGCCGGTCGGCGGAACCGAAGGCCACGATCGACGAGAACCCCTCGCGGACCACCAGGAACGTGCCGGCCGTCATGCCCACGGCCCACCCGGCGATCAGCGCCCGCGGATGCAACCGGCCCGTGAACAGGCCGACGGCCACGGCGGGAAAGATCTGCAGAATCCATACGCCGCCGAGCAGTTGGAGGTTGATCGCGTCCTGGTCGCGCAGCCCGAACACGAAGGCCACCGCCCCCACCTTCGCGGTGAGCGAGACCGCCTTGGCGATACGCACCTGGCGTTTCGGCGTGGCCGTCGGCTGCACGTACTCGACGTACACATTGCGTACGAAGCAGGTCGCGGCGGCGATCGACATCACGGCGGCCGGGACGAGTGCCCCCACGACGATCGCGCCGAAGACGAGCCCGGCCAGCGGCCCGGGCATCAACCGGTCGACCAGCATCGGCACGGCCGCCTCGGCGCCTCCCTCCGGCGCTTGAACGCCCGCCGCGAGGGCCGCGACGCCGAGGAAGCCGAAGAGCGCGAGCAGGCCCGTCCAGGCGGGCAGGGCCACGGCGACCTTGCGCAGGGTGCGCGGGCTGTCGGCGGCGAATCCGGCGGTGAGCACGTGCGGGTACATGAGCAGGGCCAGCGCCGAGCCGAGGGCGAGGGTGGCGTAGGCGGGCTGCTGCTCGGGGGAGAGGAGCAGAGGGGAGTGCGCGGTGTCCGTACCGCCGAGCCGTTGCGCGGCCCGGTCGAAGAGCGGGCCGGGGCCGCCGAGCCGGTCGAGGACCAGCCAGCAGACCGCGGTGAGCGAGACGAAGACGGCCACCGCCTTGAGCGCGGAGATGACGGCGGGTGCCCGCAGCCCGTGCCGGTACGTCGCCACCGCGAGACCCGCGAAGAGCGCCACCATCACCAGGTCGCCCGCCGCGCCGCGCGGATAGACGCCCCCGGCGGTGAGCACCGCTCGTATCCCCAGCAACTGGAGCGCCAGATACGGCATCGTCGCCAGGATCCCGGTGAGCGCGACGACCAGGGCCAGCGGCGGTGAACCGTACCGTCCCCGGACGAAGTCGCCGACCGTCACATAGCCGTGGCGGCGGGCCACCGCCCACAAGCGGGTCAACAGGACGAAGGCCAGCGGACAGACGATCACCGTGTACGGGACCGCGAAGAAGGCGGGCGCCCCGTTGCCGTACGCCAGGCCGGGGACGGCAGTGAAGGTGTACGCGGTGAAGATCGTGCCGCCCAGCAGCAGCCAGGTCCACACCGGACCCAGGCTCCGGTCGGCCAGCGCCCAGCCCTCCAGGGACGGCAGCCGGTCGGTGGGGCGCAGCCGGCGTGCCGTGACGGCGAGCAGCGACGCTCCGCCGATCACGGCGAGAAACGTCGCGGTCATGGCGACATCCGCCATGGGTCACCGTCCTTGGTGTGCCTGTGCCCTTGCCGGAGAGTTGCGCGGGCACCCCACTCGGAGGACAGAGAACCGGCGGGAAATCTTCTGGAAATTCGCTGTCAACCAGTTCCGGCCGGTGGGCAACTCTTGCACAGACCGAAAAGCAGGGGGAGAGGAGCGCAGGTCATGGCACCCACGGATCATCACCGGCTACGGCGCGTCGCGATCGCCGTACTGCTCCTCGCGCCCGCCGCCGGTCTGCTGTGGGTCCCCTGGTACGCCGGTGAGAGTCCACGGCTCGCCGGGACGCCGTTCTTCTACTGGTACCAGCTCGCCTGGGTGCCGGGCTGCGGCCTGTGCCTCCTCGCCGCGTACGCGCTGACCAGGCACGACCGCCACGACCCCTAGGCCTACGTACGACCGCCACGACCCCTGGCTCGTACGCGTTCCGCAACCCGCACCGCCGACCCGTACGCATCCGTACCACCACACATCACCGTAGAGGTGAGGAGCCGCCATGCCCACGTCAGTCATGCCCGAATCCGGTCGCCCGGCGCCGGAAGAGCCGCCGCCCGCACGCTCCCGGATGACACCGCGGTCGATGCTCCTGTGGGCCGCGGTCGCCCTGATCGGCGCGATCGGCTGGGGCGTCCTCGCGCTGGCCCGCGGCGAGGAGATCTCCGCGGTCTGGCTGGTGGTGGCTGCCCTCGGCTCGTACGCCATCGCCTACCGCTTCTACTCCCGCTTCGTCGCGCGGCGCGTACTGAAGCCCGACGACCGGCGGGCCACCCCCGCCGAACGCCTGGAGGACGGAGTCGACTTCCAGCCGACCGACCGCCGGGTACTGCTCGGGCATCACTTCGCGGCGATCGCCGGCGCCGGGCCGCTGGTGGGGCCGGTGCTCGCGGCCCAGATGGGGTATCTGCCGGGCACCCTGTGGATCGTCGCCGGAGTCATCTTCGCCGGGGCGGTACAGGACATGGTCGTGCTGTTCCTGTCCATGCGGCGGGACGGCAAGTCGCTCGGGCAGATGGCCCGGGAGGAGATCGGCAGGGCGGGTGGAGCCGCCGCCCTGATCGCCGTCTTCGCCATCATGATCATCCTGCTCGGGGTGCTGGCCCTGGTCGTGGTCAACGCGCTCGCCCACTCCCCGTGGGGCACCTTCTCGGTCGCCATGACCGTCCCCATCGCCCTGTTCATGGGCTTCTGGCTGCACCGCATCCGGCCGGGCCGGGTCGTCGAGACCAGCCTGATCGGTGTGGCGCTGCTGCTTCTCGCCATCGTCGGCGGCAGCTGGGTCCAGGAGTCCTCGCTGGCCGACACCTTCACGCTCAGTCCGACGACCCTCGTCTTCTGTCTCGTCGGCTACGGCTTCGTCGCCTCCGTGCTGCCCGTGTGGATGCTTCTCGCGCCGCGCGACTACCTCTCCACCTTCATGAAGATCGGCACCATCGCACTGCTCGCGGTCGGTGTGATCGTGGCAGCGCCCGTGCTGCGGACCGACGCGGTCAGCGACTTCGCCTCCTCGGGCACGGGCCCGGTCTTCGCCGGATCCCTCTTCCCGTTCCTCTTCATCACCATCGCCTGCGGCGCGCTCTCCGGCTTCCACGCGCTGGTCGCCTCCGGGACGACCCCGAAACTGATCCAGAAGGAATCCCAGGTCCGCATGATCGGCTACGGCGCCATGCTGATGGAGTCGTTCGTCGCGATCATGGCGCTGATCGCCGCGGCCACCTTGGAACCCGGCCTGTACTACGCGATGAACGCGCCCGCCGGGCTGCTCGGCACGACGGCCGAGTCCGCCTCCCAGGCGGTGGCGGGCCTCGGCTTCACCATCACCCCCGACCAACTGACGCAGGCGGCCAAGGCGGTGGAGGAACAGACCCTCATCGCCCGCTCGGGCGGAGCACCGACCCTCGCGGTCGGCATGTCGGAGATCTTCTCCGGAGTCTTCGGCGGCAGCGCGATGAAGGCCTTCTGGTACCACTTCGCGATCATGTTCGAGGCGCTGTTCATCCTGACGACGGTCGACGCAGGCACCCGCGTCGGACGCTTCATGCTCCAGGACATGCTCGGCAACGTCTGGAAGCCGATCGGCCGGGTCAACTGGAAGCCGGGCATCTGGCTGTGCAGCGCCCTCGTCGTGGCGGCCTGGGGCTACTTCCTCCACTCCGGCGCCACCGACCCCCTCGGCGGAATCAACCAGCTCTTCCCGCTCTTCGGCATCGCCAACCAGCTCCTCGCCGCCATCGCCCTCACCGTATGTACAACCGTCCTCGTCAAGTCCGGGCGGCTGCGCTATGCCTGGGTCACCGGGGTCCCGCTGGCCTGGGTGGTCGCGATCACCTTCACTGCCGGCTGGCAGAAGATCTTCTCCGCCGACCCGCGCGTCGGCTTCTTCGCCCAGCGCGAGCGGTACGCCGACGGCATCGACGCCGGTCAGGTCCTGCCGCCCGCCAAGACCCTCGACGACATGCACACCGTGGTCACCAACTCCACGGTCGACGGCGTCCTGATCGCCCTGTTCCTGCTCCTGGTCGCTGTGGTGATCGTCAACGCGGCCGTGGTGTGCGTACGCGCCGTACGGTCGCCCGTCCCGCTGCCGACGACCGAAACGCCGTACGTCGAGTCCCGCATCGACCTCCCGGAGCAGTCCGCCGAACCCCTGGCGGGAGCCCGGACATGAGCGTCCGGCGATGGGCACGGGCCGTGCGCTGGTACCTGCGCGAGCTGACGGGGGAGGCGGAGTACGACCGCTACTGCGAGCGCCATCTCCGCCACCACCCACTCGCCCCGGTACCGACACCACGCGAATACGAGGCACTGCGCGCCCGGCACCGGGAGGACCATCCGCAGAGCCGCTGCTGCTGACTCGGAGTTCACCACCGGAGGGCCGGGGCGGCCCGGCGTGCCAAGGACGCCGGGCCGCCCCTCCGGCTGCCGGTTGCACTCCCGGGCCGCCGAGGACCGCTACTCCGTCCGCAGAGCCACAGCCGTACGGGCCTTGGCCGCCCAGCCCGCCGGGAGCAGCGCGCCCAGCATGGCGATCGCGATTCCGGCCAGTCCGAGCAGCACCAACTGCCAAGGCACGTACACATCGAGGACCGAGGGCGGCAGATCGGTGCCCGCGGCGTGCCCCATCACCGGCAGCACGATGCCGTGCAGCGCGAAGCCGGCGGGCACGCCGATCAGACCGCCGAGCACACCGATCCCGGCCACCGAGGCGAGTACGAGGCCCACGGTCTGCCGCGGCGACATGCCGAGCGCCTTGCAGACGCCGAGATCGTGGACGCGCTCCCGGGTGTCGATGACAACGGAGTTGAGCACGCCGAGGCCGGCCACGGAGACCAGCATGAGGGTGAGCAGTGCCGCCATCGACTGCAGGATGAGGACGAAGTTGTCCTGCTGCGAAGGGGAGTTGGCCATGGCGTCGCCGCCCAGCGGCCGCACCACCTCGGCGAGCTTCTCGGCGTAGGCGGCGGGAGAGACGCCCGACTTCACCTCGACGAGGAACGTCCGGGGTTCGGCCTTGGGGAAGTCGGCCATGCCCGCGTGGAGTTGCATGCCGTCGTCCTCCGTGTCGAAGGCCTCGCCGACGATCCGCAGGGTCCGGGTGTCTCCCTGGAGGGTCACCCGGACGCTGTCACCGAGCTGGGTGCCGGTCCGTTCCAGGAAGCCCGAGGCCACCACGACCTGCCCCGCACCGTCGATCCAGTGGCCGGTGATCATCTCGTAGCTGCCGGGCCGGGAATCCCCCTCGTAGAGGCTGAGCGAGACCGAGCCGGTGACCCCGGCCACGGTGGCGTCCTCCTGGGTCGTGGCGTAGTACGAGGCGGTGCCTTCCTGAGCCTCGACCGCGGCGCGTATCCGTGTCGGATCGGCGGGCGGGGCCTCGGAGTTGCCCTCGGCCGGGGCTTCGGGCTTGACCTCGACCGGCTGGGGTCCGGGGCCGCCGGCGAACACGGTGACCGCGGCGCGGTCCTCGGGATCCTGCGCCTCGCCGACCGCGGTGAGGGACGAGGTGAGCCCCACCGCGAAAGTCGCCGCGACCGTACCGAAGGCCACCGCGAGCAGCATCGCGACCGTGCGGACCGGGTGCGCGAAGGGGCTCGCGAGACCGTACGTCACCGCCCTCGGCAACGGCAGCCGCCCCGCCACCCGGTGCGCCCACTGGCCGCGACCCGTGCGCGGGGCCCGGCCCACCGCGATCGCCTCGACCGTGCGCAGCCGCCCGGCCCGCAGCGCGGGAACCAGCGCGGCGACCCCCACGACCACCAGCGCGGCGAGCGGCACCACGACGTCCACCCACCAGGCCACCGTCAATGAGGCGCTGCCGTACGCCTGCTCCGTGTCGTCGAGGAGCGGCACGGCCAGCAGGTTCCCCAGCACGACGCCCAGCGCGATACCGACTGCGGCCGGGATCAACGCCTGGGCCACATAGGCCCGTACGACCTCACGCGGGGTGAAGCCGATGGCCTTGAGGATGCCGATCCTGCGCAGACTGGAGCCGACCGCGCCGCTGGTCACACTGCCGACGATGATCACCGACATCACGATGCCGAGGACGCCGAAGGCGATGAGGAAGGGGATGGTCGGGGCGGCGCCCTGGTCGGCGGCGCGCTTGGTCTCCAGATAGGACTGGCTGCCCAGCAGCGCGCCGGACGACACGGCCGCGGCGAGCTTCTTCCGGCCGTCGGTGATCTGCTTGTCCGTTCCGGCCGAGTCGAAGCGGTACAGCATCTGGCTGGTGAGCGGGTTGTCCGCCGACGCGAGAGCCCTGGTCTGCGCGGGGGTCGCCCAGGCGTCGGCGGTCTTGCTGACCGACAGGGCGAGACCGACGACGGTCAGGGTCGAACTGCCCTCCGCGTCGGAGGTCTTGAGAGTGGAGCCGAGTTTGAAGGCCGGGCCGGCGAACGACTCGCTGAGCACGATCTCGCCCGTCTTCGTCGCCCACCGGCCGGACCTGAGATCCAGATCGTCCACGTCGGCCTTCGGACCGGACCGTCCGACGAGCGTCAGCTTCGGCATGCGCAGGCCCACCGAGTCCTCCGGCTGGATCGTCGTGGAGGGATACGGCCCCGCGGTCGCGGTGACGCCCGTCTGTTCTCGGGTGGCCTCGAGCTGCGCCGCAGTCACCTTGGCCGGATCGAACTGGGCCGTCAGATGGGCGCCTTGCTGCTTCGCGAAGGCGTGGTCGAAGGGCGCGTTCGCGGCGACGATGAGCGACCCGGCGACCACCGCCGAGGCAACGGCCATCATCGTGGCCACGGCGATCACCACGGTCTGCACCCGGCGCCGCCCCACACCGGAACGTATGACCCGGCCGAGCGCACCGCCGCCGAAGCGGGTCATCGGACGGCCTCCGCCCGTGTGTCGAGGGCGAGATGACCGTCGACCAGGTGAATCGTCCGGCTTGCACACGCCTCGGCGAGCGCCAGGTCGTGCGTCACCAGCACGATGGTCTGCCCGCCGCGGTGCAGCTCCACCAGCAGCTCGCGTACGTCCTGGCCCGAAGCGGTGTCGAGGGCGCCGGTCGGCTCGTCGGCGAGCAGCAGCGCGGGCCGGTTGACCAATGCCCGGGCGACCGCGACGCGTTGGCGTTCGCCGCCGGAGAGCCGGCCCGGGTAGGCGCGGGCGTGCTTCTGGATGCCGAGCACCTCCATGAGCTCATCGGCACGGGCCGCCGTCTTGCGCCGTGCGGTGCCGGTCAGTTGGGCAGGCAGCTGGATGTTGTCGGCGACGGTGAGGTCGTCGAGCAGGTTGAAGAACTGGAACACCATGCCGATCTGCTCGCGGCGGAACCGGGCCAGTGCGTGCTCGCTGAGATCGTTCAGCCGCCGGCCGCCCACGGACACGGTGCCCTCGGTCGGCTTGTCCAGGCCCGCGACGAGGTTCAGCAGCGTGGACTTGCCGCTGCCGGACGGGCCCGTCACGGCAAGGGCCTCGCCCTTCTCGACGGAGAGCGTGAGAGGGCCCAGCGCGGGCGTGCCGACGCTGTCGTAGCGCTTGGCCACGCCCTCCAGTTGGATCACCTGAGTCATGGGAGTCGACCGTCCTTCGGATGGCATCGGTTCGCATCGGGTGGGTGGGTGGGTTGGTCGGTTGGGCTGATCGAGTTGGTGGGGCCGGGTTGGCCCGGTCGGGTCGGGGCCGGTTCGTGAGGCGCCTTGCCGGGTCCAGCGAACCTAGGAGTGCGGGGTGTTGGGGCGCGTCGGCCGCGGCACCGACATCAGGACCTCCCCGCGAAGGACCCGGCCGCGGGGTCATCCCTGCGACGTACACCTGCGGGACGGGACTCTGGTCGCGCAGACGGACGCGGACCGGGGGCGGGGAGCCACACAATGAGCCGATGGAGACGGAGGACCGCCGCGACAGGCTTCGGCAACTGCGTGACGCGCTACGGCCGGAGGAGAAGCCCGCCCCGCTGTCGCGGTGGGCGGTACGCGCCGACGTGGTGCTGGCGATCGTGCTGACCGTCGTCGCGCTGATCGTGGCGGCGCAGTTTCCCGGCGACGGGCCGGCCCGCGTCTCGGCCAAGAGCGAGCAGCGGACCGAGCAACGGACCGACCGCCGGACCGAGGTGCCGCCCGTCCCGCCCGTCCCGCCGGTCCCGCCACGACCGCCCGTACCCGGCGGGGGAGTTGTGATGCCGGAGCCCCGCACCGTGCCGTGGCCGCTGGTCGTCCTGTCGGCGCTGCCTCTCGCGGCCAGGCGGCGGTATCCGCTGGTCACGTTCGGGATCGTGATGGGCGCGGCGCTCCCCATCGGCGACGACACCTCCTGGATCAACGTGCTGACCTGCGTCATCGGTGCCTACAGCGCCGTCATGTACAGCCGCTACCAAGTGCGGGCGCTGGCCGGAATGGTGGTGGCCGCCGTGCTGGCCGGATTCGCCTTCCGGGAGACGGATCCCGTACTCCCGGGCTGGTCGAGCCCCGCGGTCGTCCTGCTGGTCGCCGGGGTGCTGGCCGGGCTCGTCCGCGTCGGCGGCCGGCGGCTGACGGCCAGCCGGGACCGGTTCACCCGGCTGCAGCGGGACCAGGAGGAGGCCATGCGGCGGGCCGTCGAGGAGGAACGCGCCCGTATAGCCGCTGAGTTGCACGACGTCGTGACCCACAATGTGAGCGTGATGGTGATCCAGGCGGGTGCGGCCCGCAAAGTGATGGACACGGCGCCCGAGCGGTCCAAAGAGGCACTGCTGGCGGTCGAGGCCGGGGGCCGGGCCGCCATGTCCGAACTCCGGCATGTGATGGGGCTGCTCGCCGCCCCGGACACCGGCCGCCCCGACAGCCCCGCAGACGGGCTCGAACCGCAGCCCGGTCTCGGACACCTCGACGCCCTGATCGAACGCGTACGCGCCGCCGGGACACCGGTCGCCATCGCGGTGTCCCTGCCACCTGAGCCGCTGCCGCCCGGGGTGGACCTCGCGGCGTACCGGGTGGTGCAGGAGGCACTGACCAACACGATCAAACACGCACCCGGCGCCGAAGCCTCCGTCACGATCGGCCACACCGACGACTGCCTGGAGATCGAAGTCACGGACACCGGAGCCGCCTACGACGCCCCGTGGACGGGCACCAACGGCACAGGCCCAGGTACCGGCGGTGGCAACGGCCGCGGACTCATCGGACTGCGCGAGCGGCTGACGGTCTACGGCGGCGAACTGACGGCCGGACCGACCCTCGCCGGTGGCTACCGCATCAGAGCCCGAGTCCCGTGGCGGACCGCGTGAACGGGCCGCCCCTGCGCGCCGTCATCGCCGACGACCAGGCCCTGGTCCGTACGGGCTTCGGGATGATCCTCGCCGCCGACGGCATCGAGGTGACGGCGGAGGCGGCAGACGGCGCCGAGGCGGTCGCCGCCGTCCGGCGGACCCGCCCCGACGTCGTCCTCATGGACATCCGGATGCCGCGGATGGACGGCATCGAGGCGACCCGGCGCATCCTCGGAGACGAGGGCCGGGGCGACACCCGGGTCATCATCCTCACCACGTACGACCTCGACCACTACGTCTACGCGGCACTCACCGCCGGCGCCAGCGGCTTCCTGCTCAAGGACGTCACCCCCGAGCACCTGGTGGCCGCCGTCCGCCTGGTGCGGTCCGGCGACGCGCTCCTCGCGCCCACCATCACCCGCCGGCTGATCGAACGCTTCGCCCACAGGGAGGAGCCCCGGCCGCCGACCCTCCACCGAGACCTGTCCGGCCTCACTCCACGCGAACTGGAGGTGCTTCGGCTGCTGGCGACCGGCCTCAGCAACGCCGAACTCGCGGACCGCCTCTTCCTCAGCCCCACCACCGTCAAGACCCACATCGGCCGCATCCTGTCGAAGCTGGACCTCCGAGACCGCGTCCAGGCGGTCGTACTCGCCTACGAGACCGGCCTGATCGCTCCAGGAGACCCAACACCCGACACGGGCTGAGGACGACGCAGCCCGCGACGACCACCCTCATCACTGCCGGGGCTTGATCACTTCCGAGGCTTGATGAATTCGGTGACAGGCCGCTCCAGCCGCTCCCCGTCGACCGTGATGTCGACGGCCTCGTTGAAGAAGGCCACCCGGTCCTTGACGACACCCACGGCCGAGAGAGGGTCGGGATAGCTCCACGCGATGTTCGGCGGTACGTCCTCGCCTGGCCAGGACCAGTATTCGGTCGCCACGCCCTTGTAGGGGCAGCGGGTCGTGAGGTCGCTGGTCGTGAACAGATCGAGGCGTACGTCCTCGCGCGGGAGGTAGTACCGCACGGGCAGCCCGGTCTCGAAGAGGAGGACCGCCGCGCGCGTGTCCGCGACGACCGTGCCGTCGATCTCGACCTGGACATGCCGCGAACTGGGCAGCGCATCCACGCGTTTGTGCGGGTCACGCGGATGGACGAAGATCTCCTCGTCCTCCTCGTACCAGTGGTCGAGCACCTCCCGCCCGAACCACTCGAAGGAGATGTACGAGCCCAACTCCTCGCCCGGATACGTCCAGGCCGCCCCGGCAATGGTCTCGCCGCCGATGTCGAGGTCGTAGAAGAGCGTCGTCCCGGCGTGCGGCCGCCCCGCGGACTTCTCCGTCTCCCGCAACAGATCCGTACGCACGTCCTCACGCGGAAACGCGTACAACGGCACCGGCCGACCGGGCTCCCACACCAGGACCGGCCGCCGACTGTCGACGACGGTGACATCACCCTTCGTGCCGCGAACCCAGCGCTCGCTGGGTTCCCAGAGGAGGCTGTCGGCTCGACGGGTCGGACGGCGGAGAACCGGAACGGCTTGCGGGTTGTCGCCGGATGACTCCATGAGTACCTCCTGGTCGAACGCGGGACTTGGTCCGGACACCTGACACCACGAAACGCCAGCGTAGATCCCGCCTCCGAAGTCGGCTCGCCCTACACACCGAGAGCCTTCTCGTTGCCCGCGATCGCCTCCACCACCTCCATGAGAGCCGCCAGGCTGTGGCCGCTGATGAACGCGTCGCAGTGGGGGAGTGCGGCGGTCATTCCGGCGGTGCGGGGGGTGTAGCCGGGGGCCGCCTTGCGGGGGTTGACCCAGATGATGCGGTGGGTGAGGCGGGCGAGGCGGGTCATTTCGCGGCCGACGGCGGCGGGGTCCTCGCCCTCCCAGCCGTCGGAGAAGATGACCACGACGGCGCCGCGTGCCATGCCCCGGCGGCCGAAGCGGTTGTTGAACTCGGCCAGTGCGTGGCCGATGCGGGTGCCGCCGGACCAGTCGGACGCGGCGGCGCCCGCTCGGCGCAGCGCCGCGTCCACGCCGGAGGGACCGGTGTGTCGCAGGACGGGGGTCAGCCGGGTGAGGCGGGTGGCGAAGACGAACGCCTCGGCCGCCGCGCCGGCCGCCGCGCGTGGGAAGAGGCGGAGGTAGGCGCGTGTGTACGGCTCCATGGAGCGGGAGATGTCGCACAGCAGCACCAGTCGTCGCCGTCGTTGGCGGTGGCGGGTGCGGGCGAGCAGTACCGCCTCGCCGCCGGTGCGCTGTCCGGTGCGCAGGGTTCGGCGCAGGTCGATGCGGCGGCCCCGGCGGTCGGTCTCCTGGCGGCGGCCACGGCGCAGCGGTGCCTTCAGCGTCAACAGGGCGAGGAGCCGGTTGAGTTCGGCCAGCTCGGCAGCGTCGAGGGCGGCGAAGTCCTTGTGGGCGAGGACTTCGGCCGTACTGCCCGCCGTCGGCAGTTCCTCGGTCCGCCGGTCCTCGTTCGGGGGCTGTGCACGGTCGCGGTCCGATGCCTCGCCGAAGGCGCCGCCCGACAGGGGAGCGCGGGTGGGATCCGGGCCGAGGCCGGAGAGCGGTGGGGGCCGACCGGGTTCGGTGGCGGTGCCTGGCGCAGGCTCGGATTCGGCACCGGCTCCGCGGACTGCCACCGAGCGCGTCCCGCCCGCGAAGACCGCGTCGAAGACCCTCTCGAACGGTTCGATCTGCTCGCGATCCGTCACGAACGCCAGCCGCGCCGCCCAGTACAGAGCCGTACGGTCCACCGGCGGCAGCAGCACCAGCGTCTGAAGGAACCGCACCGACCGCTCCGGAGTCACCGCCACCCCGGCTCGCCGCAGCTCCGCGCCGAGCCGGCCCGCGAACTCGGCCCGGTCGAAGAGCGGAACCGGCGTCGTGGTCACGGCTGTCGGCCCGCGACCAGCCAGTCCAGACCCCGCTCGCGCACCAGCTCCTGGTCCTCGCGGTACTTGAGCAGGGAGCCGAGCGTGCGCCCGGCGATCTCGGCGTCGAGACGGGGCACGCCGAGCAGGTTCAGCGCGGAGATCCAGTCGATGGTCTCGGCGACGCCCGGTGCCTTCTGCACGTCCAGGGCACGCAGTCGCCGTACGGCCGCCGACACCGCGACCGCCAGTTCCCTGGACGTCCCGGGTACCCGGCGGCGCACGATCTCGACGATCCGTTCCGTGTCCGGATAGTCGATCCAGTGGTAGAGGCACCGGCGCTTGAGCGCGTCATGAAGATCACGGGTGCGGTTGGAGGTGAGCAGCACGACGGGCGGCACGGCGGCCCGGATGGTGCCGATCTCCGGGATGGTCACCGCCGCCTCGGCCAGCACTTCGAGCAGGAACGCCTCGAAGTCGTCGTCGGCGCGGTCGATCTCGTCGATGAGCAGCACGGCGGGGGCCGGGCCGGGGTGGGTGAGCGCCGCGAGCACGGGCCGCCGCAGCAGGTACTCCTCGCTGAACAGATCGGCCTCACTGAGCTGCTCGTACCGCGACTCGGCCAGGCGGATCCCGAGCAGCTGGCGCGGATAGTTCCACTCGTACAGCGCCTCGGCCGCGTCCAGGCCGTCGTAGCACTGCAGCCGGATCAGCGGGCTGCCCAGGATCGCGGCCACCGCCTTGGCCGCCTCGGTCTTGCCGACGCCCGCCTCGCCCTCCAGGAGCAGCGGCTGGGGGAGGCGAAGGGCGAGGAAGAGCGCAGTGGCCAGACCGTCGTCGGCGAGATAGCCCAGCGAGTCCAGCGCCGCGCGCAGACTCTCCACGCCCGGCAGACAGCGCTCGACGTACTCGCTCACGAGGCGTCGGCCTTCGCATAGCGGGCGGGGTCCTTCTCGTACGCGGCACGACAACCGGCACAGCAGAACCAGCGGCGCTCGTCGCCGCCCTCGTCGGAGTACGGGGTGCTGTCCACGACGGAGACCGTCATCCCGCACACGGGGTCGACGGCGGTCACCGAGCCGGTCCCCGGAGTCTCCGGAGGCGCCTCCACCTCCACCTCCACTTCCACGGAGCGCCCCCTCACCGCCTGGATCACCTCCGCGAGGATCGACACCGCGATCTCGCCCGGCGTGCGGGCACCGATCCACAGCCCCGCGGGCGTATGGATCCGCGCGCGGTCCTCTGCACCGAGTGGCAGTGCGTCCAGTACCGCCGCCCCGCGCCTGGGGCTGGCCACCAGCCCGATGTACGGCACCCCGGCGCGCACGGCCGAGACGAGCACCGGCTCCTCGCCCCGGCCGTGGGAGGCGATCACCAGCGCCTGACTCCCGGCCAGCTCCTCCGGCGTGATCCCGTCGGCGCCTGCCGCCTCCGTGATCTCGTAACCGAGCACCGGCCCGAAGGCCGCCAACGCGCGGGCGATGGGGGACTCGCCCAGGACCACCACGCGTGGCACGGGCCGCAACGGCTCCAGGAAGATCTCCAACTCGCCGCCGGACAGGCACGGATTGGCGACGCTCACCGCGCCCTCCTCGACGACGGGTTCCCCGGTGCCGTCCGCCGTCTCCTCCGGCGAGATCCGCAGCAGCAGCGACTCCCCGCTGCGCAGCGTCCGCAGCGCCTGCACCCGTACGGTGGCCTCCGCGCAGGCGCCCCCGACGAAGCCCTCGACCCGGCCGTCCGCGAGGACCAGCGCGGTGTCGCCCGGCCGCGCGCTCGCCGGACGGCGGGCACGAACGACGGTGGCCTTGACGAACGGCACGTGGCGGCCCGTCAGTTCGGCCATGCGTGCCTCAAGTGGCGGTGCGGTGGGGCTCATTGCGGTGCCTCCACCTCGCCCCGGTGCAGCGCCTGCCACACCCGGCTCGGCGTCAGCGGCATGTCGGCGTGGCGGACGCCGATCGCGTCGAGGACCGCGTTGACGACGGCCGGCGGCGAACCGACCGTCGCCGACTCGCCGATGCCCTTCGCGCCGATCGGATGGTGCGGGGAGGGCGTGACGGTGTGGTCCAGCTCCCAGGACGGGACCTCCAGCGCGGTCGGCAGCAGATAGTCCATGAAGGACCCGGACAGACAGTTGCCTTCCTCGTCGAAGCTGATCAACTCCATCAGCGCCATACCGACCCCGTCGGCCAGCCCGCCGTGCACCTGCCCCTCGATGATCATCGGGTTGATACGGGTCCCGCAGTCGTCCACCGCGATGAACCGCCGCACCTTCACCGTGCCCGTGCCGGAATCGACGTCGACCACGCAGACGTACGCACCGAACGGGTAGGTGAGATTGGGCGGGTTGTAAACGGTCGTCGCCTCCAGATGACCCTCCACCCCCTCCGGCAGCTCCAGCGAGCCGTGCGCGGCGAGCGCGATCTCCTGGATCGTCTTCGTCATCGCCGGGTCGCCGGCGACCGACCAGCGGCCCTTGGTCCATTCGAGGTCGTCGGGGGAGACCTCCAGCATGGCCCCGGCGATGATCCGCGCCTTGTCCCGCACCTTGCGGGCGACCACGGCAGCAGCCGCTCCCGACACGGGAGTTGACCGACTTCCGTACGTACCGAGCCCGAACGGCGTCTGGTCGGTGTCGCCGTGCACGACGTCGATGTCCTCGGGCGGGATGCCCAGTTCCTCGGCGACGATCTGCGCGAACGTCGTCTCGTGGCCCTGTCCCTGCGTCTGCACGCTCAGCCGGACCACTGCCTTGCCGGTCGGATGGACGCGCAGCTCGCAGCCGTCGGCCATGCCGAGGCCGAGGATGTCCATGTGCTTGCGCGGCCCGGCGCCGACCGTCTCGGTGAAGAACGACAGCCCGATGCCCATGAGTTCGCCCCGGGCCCGCTTCTCGCTCTGCTCCTTGCGCAGCTCCTCGTACCCGGCCAGGTCCAGCGCCTTGCGCAGACAAGCGGGGTAGTCGCCGGAGTCGTACGTCCAGCCCGTCTTGTTCTCGTAGGGGAACTGTTCCGGTCGCAGCAGGTTGCGCATCCTCAACTCGGCCGGATCGGTGCCGAGTTCGGCTGCCAGACAGTCCACCATCCGCTCGATCAGATAGACCGCCTCGGTGACCCGGAACGAGCAGGCGTACGCGACCCCGCCCGGTGCCTTGTTGGTGTAGACGCCGGTGACCGAGCAGTGCGCGGCCTCGATGTCGTACGAGCCGGTGAAGATGTGGAAGAAGCCGGCCGGGTATTTGGTGGGCTGCGCCGTGGAGTTGAACGCGCCGTGGTCGGCGAGGACCTTGACCCGTACGGCCAGGATCTTGCCGTCCCGGGTCGCGGCTATCTCGCCGGTCATGTGGTAGTCGCGGGCGAAGGAGGTGCTCATCAGGTTCTCGGAGCGGTCCTCCATCCACTTGACCGGCCGCCCGGTGACGATCGAGCCGACGACCGCGCAGACGTAACCCGGGTAGATGCCGACCTTGTTGCCGAAACCGCCGCCGATGTCGGGGGAGACGACCCGGATCTTGTGCTCGGGAATCCCGGCCACCATCGCGTAGAGGGTGCGGTGGGCGTGCGGGGCCTGGGTGGTGGAGTAGAGGGTGAGCTTGCCGTCGACCGGGTCCATTGAGGCGACCGCGCCGCACGTCTCCAGCGGGGCCGGGTGGACGCGCGGGTAGAGCATGGTCTGCTCGACCACGACGTCGGCCCGCGCGAACACCTCGTCGGTGGCCGCGCTGTCGCCCGCCTCCCAGTCGAAGATGTGGTTGTCCGTACGGCCTTCCAGATCGTCCCGGATGACGGGCGCGCCGGGGTCGAGGGCATGCCGGGCGTTGACCACCGGATCCAGCGGTTCGTACTCGACGTCGATCAACTCGATGGCGTCGCGCGCCGCGTAGTGGTCCTCGGCGACCACGAACGCGACCTCCTGCCCCTGGAAGCGCACCTTGTCGGTGGCGAGTACGGCCTGCGTGTCCATCGACAGCGTCGGCATCCAGGCCAGGCCCAGCCCCGCGAGCGTCTCGCCGGTGATCACCGCCTTGACCTTGGGGTGGGCCTCGGCGGCCGAGGTGTCGATGGAGACGATGCGGGCGTGCGCGAACGGGCTGCGCAGCACGGCTCCGTGCAGCATGCCGGGCAGGTGGATGTCGTCGACGTAGCGGCCCTTGCCGCGTACGAAGCGGGGGTCCTCCTTGCGCTTCATCCGGCCGAAGCCGATGGGCCGTTCGTCCGGCGCGGGGGCGACGGGGGCGACCGGGGGTTCGTCGACGGCGGTCATGTCCGGCCCCCTGCTGTCTCCGCGACTCCATCGGCCTCGGCCCGTTGCCGCGCCGCCCACTGGATGGAGCGGACGATGTTCAGATAGCCGGTGCACCGGCACAGCTGGCCGGAGATGGCCTCGCGGATCTCCTGCTCGGACGGATCCGGGTTGCGGTCCAGGAGCGCCCGGCCGGTGAGCATCATCCCCGGGGTGCAGAACCCGCACTGCAGACCGTGCTGCTCGATGAACCCCTGCTGAACGGGGTCCAGTTGGTCTCCGTCCGCCAGGTCCTCGACCGTACGGATCTCATGACCGGCAGCCATGACCGCCAGGACAGTGCAGCTCTTGACGGGCTCACCGTCCATCAGCACCACGCACGTTCCGCAGTTGCTGGTGTCGCAGCCCCAGTGGGTGCCTGTCAGTTCCAGGTCGTCGCGGAGGAAGCGCACGAGCAGATGCCGCGGTTCGACCTCCCGGGTGTGGTCGTCGCCGTTGACGTTGACGGTGATCCGCATGCGCCTCACGCCTCCCTTGCCGTGGACCCGATGGGCCGCCCGGCCCGGGCGACCGCCCGTCGCAGCGCCCGCCGGGTGAGTTCGCCGGCCAGATGCCGCTTGTACTCGGCGCTGCCCCGGCCGTCGGTGACCGGCGAACAGCTGTCGGACGCCACCCGGCCCGCCTCCTCGTACAGTGCCTCGGAGGGTTCGCTGCCGTTCAGCAGCGTCTGGACCGCGTGGAGGTTCAGCGCACCGGCGCCGACCGCCGCCAGACCGACGCCCGCCTCGGCGATCCGCCCCTCGCGCAGAGTCAGGGCGACCCCGGCCGCGGCGACGGCCCAGTCCCCGGCCTTGCGCTCGACCTTCTCGTACGCGCTGCCCGCACCCGGCAGGACCGGCAGCCGCACCTCGGTCAGCATCTCGCCGACGCCCACGGCCGTTTCGTACGGGCCCTGGTGGAAGTCGGCCATGGAGACGATCCGTTCGCCGTCCGTCCCGCGGATGACGGCAAGGGCGTGAAGCGCGCCGCACACCGCGGAGAGGTCCTCCGAAGGGTCGGCCTGGCACAGGGAGCCGCCGATCGTGCCCCGGTTGCGGACCGGCGGGTCGGCGATCACCTTCTCCGCGTCGTGGACGATGGGAAAGTACCGGCCGACCAGCTCCGACTCCAGGAGTGTGCGGTGACGGGTGAGGGCGCCGACGCGCAGTTCGTCGCCGACCAGGACGATGTGGTCGAGCTCGTGCAGGTCGTTGATGTCGACGAGGACCTCGGGGGCGGCCAGGCGCAGCTTCATCATCGGCAGCAGACTGTGTCCTCCGGCCACGACCCGGGCCTCCTCGCCGTAGCGCCGCAGCAGTTCCAGCGCCTCGTCCACGCTCTCGGCGCGCTGGTAGTCGAACGAAGCGGGTACCTGCACGGCACGCTCCCTCCCGGAACGGGCCCTCCCGGCACGCCCGGGCGAGGCAGCGCGCGGGGGAACCGTCCGTCGATTGAGGACCTGGCCGGTTTCCGGCGGTCCGGGGGGAACAATTGCGCGAAGGGATGAGGCGGTCAACGGCGACTCAAGCGAATGCTTAAGAGACCTGGGCACGGAAGGGGTCCTACCGGTCGAACAGCCGTTGTAATGGCGGACATGACGCTGACTCAGCTCCGCGCATTCGTCACGGTGGCCCGTCTGGGCTCGGTCAAGGCCGCCGCGGGGGCGCTCGGCGTCACCGAGGCCGCGGTCTCCGGCGCGGTCGCCGCGCTCCGCCGCGAACTCGGTGACCTGCTCTTCATCCGGGCCGCCGGCGGGATCAGCCTCACCCCGGGCGGCAGACGCCTCGCCGCGGGAGCCGCCGAGATCGTCGGCCTCGCCGAGGAGACCCGCCACCGGGTCCGCCAGGCCGGCTCGGGCACCGCCCAGCTGCGGGTGGCGTCCACCGAGGCCGGCGCCGAACAGGTCCTCCCCGCCCTGCTCGCGGCCTTCGGGCGGCGACAGCCCGACTTGGACGTCGACACCCTCGCCGTGCCGGTGGCGGTCTTCGGCGACCTGCTGCGCGACCGCCGTGCCGATGTGACGATCGGCCCGGCGCCGCGCCCGGAACCGGGCATCGAGTCGATCCCTTTCCTGCGCTTCCAACTGGTCGTCGTCGCGGCGCCGGACCACCCGCTCGGACACCGGAAGCGGCTGGCACCTGCCCAACTCGCCCACGAACCATGGATGTTGGGCCCGGCCGGACTCGACCCGGACACCCTCTCCGGCGCCTTTCTCGCCCACGTCGGAGTCGAAGCCGCCAAGGCCAAGGCGTTCCCCAGCGTCACGGCCTCTCTCAACGCGGTGGCAGGCGGGGCCGGGCTGTCCATCGCCTTCCTCCACGTCGTACGCGACGAACTGCGCCGCGGGTCACTGGCCGTCCTCGACGTCTCCGGCGCCCGGCTCGGCGGCATGCTGTACGCGAGCGCGCTCTCCGGCGAACGGCGCTCGACGACCGCCGCCGCGCTGTGCCGTTTCGCCACGACACCCGCCGCGACACAGGCGGTGCTCACCCGGTCCAAGGGCGTTCCGATGAACGAGTTCCGACCACCGGTCCACGTCACGATCTGGAGCTGACGGGACTGGAGGGGAGTGGAGGGGACCGGATGGAACTGGACGGGACTGGGGGAGCATGGCGGATCAGGGGTTCCGGCGTCACGGGCCCGGCGTCTTAAGCAAACTCTGAAGAGCTCATTGACGGCCCGGCCGCCCGCGCCCATCGTGTGTCCGTCATGGACTTCACGAACGAGTTCCGAGTGAACCTGCCGCCCGACCAGGCCTGGTCCCTGCTGACCGACGTGGAGCGGATCGCTCCCTGCATGCCCGGGGCCCAGCTCACCGGCGTGGACGGCGACACCTACAACGGCGTCGTCAAGGTGAAGCTCGGCCCCATGACCGTCCAGTACAAGGGAGTCGTCTCCTTCGAGGAGAAGGACGACGAAGCGCGTACGGCGGTACTCCACGCGCGCGGCCGAGACACCCGCGGCCAGGGAAACGCCGATGCCCGCGTCACCGCCCGGCTCGTCCCCGACGGCGACGGGACGCGGGTGACGGTGGACACCCACCTCACCATCACCGGCAGGATCGCGCAGTTCGGCCGAGGGGTGATCGAGGAGGTCAGCGGCAAGCTGCTGGCCCAGTTCGTCGACAACCTGGAGGGGCAACTCGCGACGGAGAAGGAGCAGGGGCACGGGCAGGGGCAGGCGCAGGAATCGGTGGCTGGGGCTGAGTCCGAGCCCGAGGTCAGCGCCGGGATCGCATCGGGCGCCACGCCGGAATCCGCTTCCGCCGGAGGGCCCGCAGCAGACAAATCCCCCGCCGCCGAAGCCCCGAGGAAGACCGCTCCAAGCTCTCCAACCGCCCCGACCACCCCCGCCTCGAACGGCGTCCGCCCCGCGGAAGCGCCCGCCGTTTCCCGTACGCAGGCCGCGCCCGCACCGGAGCCCCTGGACCTGATGAGCGTCGCACGCGGTGCCGTACTCAAACGCGCTCTTCCGGCGGCGATCGTCCTCGCCGTGGTCGTGGTCGTTCTTGTCGTCTGGCTCACGCGATGATGGGGGCATGACCGACATCCATACCCCCCGTCTTCTGCTGCGCCGCTGGCAGGACGACGACCTCGTACCCCTCTCCGAGATCCACGCCGACTCGACGGTGATGCGCTGGATCGGCGACGGCACGCCCCGCTCCCTGGAACAGACCGCCGAGGACATCGAGGCCTGGGAGGAGGAGTGGGACGAGGAGGGCTTCGGGGTCTTCGCCGTCGAACTTCTCGGATCGGGGGAGCTGGCCGGGGCGGTCGGGCTGTACGTTCCTGATTCCCCGCCCGAGGTCGCGGGCCAGGTGGCCATCACCTGGCGAATGGCCCGGGTCTTCTGGGGCCAGGGCTACGCCTCGGAGGCGGCTCACGCCACACTCGAATTCGCTCTGCAGGACCGCGGCATCGACCGGGTCGTCGCCGTGTGCCGAACGGCCGACACCGCATCGTCGAACGTGCTCGACAAGCTCGGCATGCAGGCGGAAGGCGCGACAGTGGACCCGGCCTACGGGCACGACGTGCGGATGTACGGGATCGACCTGACGGAGTTCGAGGGCTGACCAGCCCCTCGGCGGGGCACCGAACGACCGGGCGGCCGACCGTCACCGGACCGCCATGGAGGCCACGATGCAGATCCCTTCGCTCCCGTACCGCGATGAGCACACCACCGTCGTCGAGGCGGGAGTCGATGACGTGTGGCGCAGTCTGGGCGAAACCCTGGACCGGTCCTTCTCCCGCCCCGGCGCGAACCGCTACGCACGGCTGGTCGGATGCGCCGACCGCACGGCGTCGGGTCCGAGGCCGCTCGCCGAGGGCTCGACGTTTCCCGGGTTCCGGGTGGCCGCCGCGGTCCCGGGGCGGGAGCTGGTCCTCGGCGGGCGCCACCGCTTCTCGTCGTACGCGCTGATCTTTCGCCTGGAGCCCGCGGGCCCGGGCCGGTCACGGTTGACCGCCGAGACCCGGGCCACCTTTCCCGGCCCGGCAGGCGGCCTCTACCGGTTGCTCGTCCTCGGGACAGGAGGGCACGCGGTGGGTGTGCGGCGCCTGCTCGCGGCGGTCCGCCGCCGGGCCGAGTCATGAGGGCCGCCGGTCGCAGGCACAAGCACGGGCACAGGCACAGGCACGCACACAAGCACGCGCACAAGCTTGGGCACGTGCACGGGCTCAGGCGGGCTTGAGCCCCTGATCGCCCGCTTCGGTGACGAAGGACGCGGCGGTCGTGATCGGAGCCCCGGGCGTGGTGACGGCGGACACGGTCTTGAAGTCCGCCCGGGCCGCCTGGGGTGTCAACTGCACTCTCACGTAACCGCGTTGACCGTTGTAGAACTTCAGGTGGGGGTTGGCGGACAGATAGGTGGCCCAGTTCGTGGGTTTAACGATGCCGTCCATGCCGCTGGCGATGGAGGGCGTGACGATCTCCGTGCCGAGGGTCCTGGACGAGGGGTTGTCGAAGTCGTCCTTGATGTCGAAGGCGTACCCGACGTGCACGTCCCCGCTGAGCACCATCAGGTTGTCGATGCCCGTCGCCCTCGCCCCGGCCAGGACCCGGTCGCGCGAGGCCCGGTAGCCGTCCCAGGCGTCCATGGACACCTTGGCGACAGGGCTGAGGTCCAGCTTCCGCTGGGAGAAGCAGACCTGTTGCGGCAGCACGTTCCACACGGCGTCGGAGGTGCGCCATCCGTCGAGCAGCCAGCGTTCCTGGGCGGCACCGGTGATCGTGCGTGCCGGGTCGTCCGACTCCGGGCCGGGGATGTGCGGCCGGTCGTCGTAGGCCTGGTTGGAGCGGTACTGGCGGGTGTCGAGGACGTCGAACTGCGCCAGCGTGCCCCAGTGCAGACGGCGGTAGAGCTGGGCGTCGGGCCCGTTGGGCAGCTGGGAGGCGCGCAGCGGCTGGTTCTCCCAGTGGGCCCGGTAGGCTGCGGCGCGCCGCAGCAGGAACGCGGCCGGCGGGGTGCCGTTCTCGTCGCTGTCGGCCGCGTAGTTGTTCTCCGTCTCGTGGTCGTCCCAGGTGACGACGAACGGGTGCATGGCGTGCACGGCCTGCAGGTCAGGGTCCCGGTGGTAGAGGGCGTAGCGCAGTCGGTAGTCCTCCAGCGTCACCGTCTCCCGGTTGAAGAGGTCGGGCAGGACACGGTCGGTGTACTTACGGGCGCCGCCGGCGGCGTCGACCGCGTACTCGTAGAGGTAGTCGCCGAGGTGGAAGACCACGTCGACGTCGTCGCCCGCGAGATGGCGGTGAACGGTGAAGTACCCCTCGTGGTACGCCTGACAGGACACGGCGGCGAAGGTGAGCGCGGAGGCGGGGCCGAGGGCGGCGGGAGCGGTGCGAGTACGGCCCGTCGGGCTGATCCAGGTGCCCGTCCGGAAGCGGTAGTAGTACACGCGACCGGAGGCGAGACCGTCCACCTCGACGTGCAGGGTGTGGTGCACCTCGGGGTGGGCGATGGCGGCGCCGCGCCGGACGATCGTGCCGAACCGCTCGTCGTCGGCCACCTCCCATTCGACGACGACACGCTGCTGGGCCAGGCCGCCGTCGGCCTCGTACGGCTCGGGCGCGAGCCGTGTCCACAGCAGGACGGAGCCGGGCCACGGGTCGCCGGAGGCGACACCGAGCGTGAAGGGGTCGTCGGCGATCCTCGCCGCGTCGAGCTCGGCGGCGCTCGCGGCGCCTGTGGCGGGCAGCTGTGTGCCGAAGGCGAGCGCGGCGGCTGCCGCGGTGACGGTCAGGAAGCGGCGGCGAGCGAGATGGCGCGCTGCCGCACGCAGTTCGGGGGCGTGCTGCGACGACGGACTCTGGCGGCCCGGGGGCATGGCTCTATCCCCTCACGGTGATGGCGCAGGGCAGCCCCGGCAACGGACGCTGCGGGGCTTGTGAATGCTAATCAGATAAAGATCATGAACCCGGCAGGCGCGGCCTCGCGAAGCGCGGGCGGCGTAACGGCCGAGGCTCGCCGAGGGCCCACCGGCCCGGTGCGGCGCGCGGAACGCCGACCCGGTACGCCCGGGGCGCGCGGCCGGAAGGGCGCGATGTCGGGGACTCGTGGCTTGGACGAGAAGCCCCGTGGCTTGGAGAAAGAGGCCACTGTGGCTTGGAAGACAGCGAGGAATGGCCGGAGTTCGCCCTGGCTGCTTCCACCGGACGTACATACGATGCGACCGCTCCGGTCTTCACAGCTCCTTCACAGGGCCGGGGTTCATACGGTCATGCGTTTGGCATGTGCATGACTGCTACACGGCTGTGCTCGACGTCTGATCCAACGCACCTGGTCCGCGACGGCTCTTCGCGCATGCGAAGGCCGCACCCCCCAATTCGCGGCGGGACACGTTCGCCCGCCGCCGGAACACCGACGCAACGGATTGGAGCACCATGGCTGGTGCGATGCTTCTGAGCGGTGCCATTGCCGCTCTCTTCGCCACCGCACTCCCCGCGCACGACCCGTCAACCGGGATCGTCGACCCGCCCCCGGACAAGATCGTCATCAAGGTCGCCACGGTGAACGGCTCCGGCTGCCCCCAGGGCACCGCCGCCATCGCCGTGTCCCCGGACAACACCGCGTTCACGGTGACCTACAGCGACTACCTCGCCCAGGTGGGAGGCAACTCGGACCCCACCGCGTTCCGCAAGAACTGCCAGCTCAACCTGACGGTCGCCGTGCCGGGGGGCTTCACGTACGCCATCGCCAGCGCGGACTACCGCGGCTTCGCCTCGCTCAAGGCGGGGGCGACCAGCACCGAGAAGGCCTCGTACTACTTCCAGGGTTCGCCGAACACGGCCTCCATCACGCACCCCTTCAGAGGCCCCTACGACGACAACTGGCAGGCCACGGACACGACGGAGTGGGCGCAGCTCGTCTGGGCGCCCTGCGGTGTGCAGCGGAACTTCAACATCAACACCGAACTCCGTGTGAACGCGGGCACATCCGCTCCCGGCAGCACCAGCTTCATGACCATGGACTCGACCGACGGTGACATCAGCACGATCTATCACCTGGCCTGGAAGGAGTGCCCCAGCTCCTGACCTGACCGCCTTGGCCGGCTCCACCGCACCGGAGTCGGCCAAGGCGCGGCATCAGCGCGCCTACGCCCCGATCGGCGTTCGTGGCCGCCGACCGGATATGTCGTCCGGCCGAGGGATACGTCGCCCGGTCCGGCGGAAACATCGTCTGGTCCGATGAGAACATGGCCCCGAACGAGGGGTGATTGCTCGCTCGATCCGGTGCCCCTGGTGGGTGAGGGCGTACCACCGGCGCACGCGCCCCGTTGCACGGACATGGACAGCACATTCGCCACAACGGGGCCCTTCCTGGGCCGCGAGGGTCAGGACCGGCCGTCCGTCGAACTTGCCGGTGCCCATTGGACGGACCCGCCCATCTACGCGGCGCTGGTCGCCGACTGGCAGGCCCGCGGACGCGTGGTCCCCCGGCGGCACGAGGCGCGTCGGCCCGGCTTCGCCTCCCTGCGCGTCACCGACGTTCGCCTCCCCGGTCCCGGCCGCCGTCGAGACGACGGTCAGGGGTCGAGCGGGTCCTGAGAGGCTCGGCCCGGGACCCGGCTCGGCCGGTCGTCCGGTCAAGCCGGCTCAGCCGAGGCGGTCGCGACCCGCCCCGGGAGGCACCGCGTTGCCGACAGGGCGTGCCCGTTCCCCGTTCACCAGGGCGGAGAGCATCTCGGCGGCCTGATGGAGTGCCACTTCCAGGGCGGTCGGGAGATGCAGGGCGCCCTGGCCGTCGGGCGGAACCAGCCAGCGCAGCGTGCCGCTTGTCCGGCGGGGCGACGGCACGGCGATCCAGGATCCCTTCCCGGAGTAGCGGATGTCCTGCCCCACCCAGTAGCTCTCCGGGTCCGGAGGAAGGAAGAACCCGACCCGGTGGGAGCCGAAATCAGCCAGCGTGGGGCCGGGCATCGGCAGCGGGAGGCGCAGCAGGGCGTCCAGGGCGAACAGGCCGATCTCCTCCGGAACGCTGAGGACGTCCCAGAACCGGCCGGCCGGCAGCAAAGCGGCGCCGCTCGCCCCGTGTTCCCATTCGCGCTTGCAGGCCCGGGGGTCCACCGCGGCTGCTGCCAGCCACTCCACGGCTTGCTGGTGGGGAGCGCTTCTCATGTCTCTCCTCTTCGACCGCTGGTCCGTGGTGAGCGGACAGTGATACCCCCTCCGCGGGCGCGGCTCCGTGTGCAATTCCCGAGGCGATGCCCAGAGTCATATTCGTAGATATATCTATCCAGTGGAAGGGGTGGCGCGCCGTGGCGTTTGTCCGTAGAACACCCGAACTTCGGACGCGAGTACGATCCTTATGTGTGCGTGGGAGCGTCGTCGCGATGGCCGCGTTCGCCTCGCCGGCCCTGGTGGCGCGAACCTGCCGTCGAAGTCTCCTTCGACGCTTCCGATTTCCCCGTTTCGGGCCTTCTCGCTCCGGGCTTCCTCGTAGAGACCCGTTGGCGCCGCTGGTGAAAACCGCGCGCAGCTTGAACTACGGCGCCGGGGAGTTCCTGGGTCCCGTCGATGCGGATGACTACGACGGCTGACGGATGTGCGACCCGACGGCCGGGACCGTCCGCCTACGCAGGACCATGAGTGAGCCCTCCAAGGTCGCCACCATGGCGAAGGGGAACCGGTCGAGCTCAAGACAGAGCTCGACGTCATCGGGATGGACTCCTTGGCGCACCCCCTTGGCCAGTTCGGAGGCGGCGCGTGACTGGGCGCCGCGGCGGAGGAATTCAGCGGCATCCGTCCCAGGCTCGGTGACCCTGCGGGCGATGTACTGAGCGCACGCCAGATCTTCGTCGGCCTGCCCGTCCTCGCCGGTAACCACGAACGTGACACTGTCACTCCCGCGGGCACGCAAGAGCTGAGCCGTCGCCTCCGCCACCACGAAGCTCGCGCACAGCACCAGCGGCGCCTCCTTGACCGCCAGGGCGCCGACCGTTCCGGCCGTGGTCTTCTGCACGACGGTCCGTCCGCCGAGGTCGATCGACCGCAGCAGGCCGGGGGAGTTGACGGCGTCGAACCCGGGCGCGGGCGGTCCGTCCTTGAGCGCCACCCACTCCGGGTGGCGGGTCTTGAGCGCCAGGGCTTCGTCCAGCGACTCGGCGAGAACGATCTTCTCCGCCCCCTGGGCAAAGGCCCAGGCGGCCACGGTGAAAGCCCGCATGACGTCGACCACGACCGCCACTGACGGAGTGTCGACCAGATCGGCGATGCCGAGGAAACGAGTGTCCATTCGGATCATGATCGCGCATGGCCGACCCGAAGCACCCGGGGAGTGGTACGCGTCGTATCGCCGGCAGCCCGCGCGGAGCGGCCGACCGGATCCGGGGGTGGAAGGGGCCACTCCCGGACCCGGCCGGCCTGGCTGTCGGCGGGTCGGTCAGAACCAACCGGTGCACGCGATGGCGCCGCCCGGGCCGTTGGTGCCGCAGGCCCGCATGACGAGGCCGGCGTCGTTCCACTGGGTGGTGTACGCGTCGTTGCCCGAGGTGATGGTGGTGAAGCCGAGCATCGGGGACCAGGTCGCGCCCCCGTCGGCGCTGCGGTCGACCCAGATCTCGTCACCGGGCGCGCCGCCGGTGATACGACCCCAGGCGCACTCGGTGGTGCCGTTGTAGCGCAGCTCCACCGTGCGGCCGAAGACGGTGGTCGACTTGGCCGTCCAGGCGCCCGTGGAGTTGGGCTCCGTACCGTCGCCGCAGGACGTGTTGTCCTCCGCGCCGGCCAGTGTCCCGCCGATCTCCGGGAAGTCACCGCACGACGGCACATCCTTGAGCACGGCCGGACCCTGGACGAACAGGTTGCTGATCCAACTGTGGTAGTCCGGCAGGAACGACCAGACGTTGTTCACCATGCCGTCGACCGTGGCCCGCTCGCCCACCCGCTGGCACAGCACCCGAGTCTGTACGGAGATGCCGTTGCCGTTGGTGAAGTTGATGCGGCTGCTCGTGTTCGAGTCCTGCCGCAGGTTGGGCTGACCCCAGGTCTTGTGGTACGAGCCGCGGCCGTCCCAGGACCAGACCATCGGAGTGACGTCGGCGTGCGGGCGGAACGCGCCCTGGTAGCGCTCCCAGCGCGCGCTGATGTTGTTGACCTGGATCTGCGCGCCCGACTGCGGCGCCTCGACCATCTTGCCGTTGCCGAGATAGATAGCGACGTGCGTCGGGCCGAGGCCAGTAGGGCCGAAGTACATGATGTCGCCGGGCAGCAGGACACCCGACCCCTGCGACTTCAGGAACTTCGTGTGCGCGTACCCGGGTGCTGCGAAGGTCGCCTGCGTCGTGCGCTCGGTGATGAGGTCCCGGCCGGTGGCCTTGTACCAGGCCCAGCGCACCAGACCGATGCAGTCGAAGCTCCACAGCTCCGGGTCCGCGTACGACGCGGGGTCCGTGCGGTCGATCTGGCCCTGGCTCGGACCGGGCAGGCCCTGTGCGTGACCGCCACCCCAGGCGTACTGCTTACCGACGTACCGGCACGCCACCTCGACGGCCGCCTCTGCCGCCGCGCTCGCACCGGACTGGAGCGGCGCGCACCCCGCGGCGGCGGTCGCCGGCGTGGCCGAGACGGCCGGCAGACCGAGGCTCACCACCGTCACGAGCGCGGCCACGAGGAGCCGTACCCGGCGACCCCATGAGCGCGCGCCCCACCCCGGTACGCCGAATCCCGTTCCCCCAAATCCCGTTCTCCCGGAGCCGGTCCTTCCGGACCCTGCTCTTCCGGCCCCTGTTCTTCCGGATCCTGCTCTTCCGGTTCTTCGGATTCCGCGAACTCTGTAGATCACGGCACGCACTCCCCCTGGTCTCGGTGGCCTCCCGCGAACGTACGGACTCCACCCGCCTGCCGGTCCCTGTCATCTGTCAGGATGCGACCCGCCCGCGCGCCCGCTCCCGGCCGCGGGACCGGCGTGCCTCTTGACTTCACAAGACCCTCGCGCCAGATTCCTGACTCCGCATCAGAACCGGGACCCCACAGGCCAGTTGCCTCCCGGGGCACAGCACGTCCTCGTCTTCCATCGCCCTGTTGGAGTGCTGCCATGTCGACAACCGCGGATCCTGCGAGACGTACCGAAGCCACCTCACGACCCGGCCCTTCACAGCCCGGTCCTTCACTTCCCGGCCCGTCGCGGCGCCGGGTGCTCGGCGCCGCGACGGCGGGCGGGCTCGCCCTCGCGGCCGGCCTCCCGAGCGCCGCCGACGCGGCCGCACTGCCCCTGCTCGGCACGTACGACGTCGTCGTGATCGGATCAGGAGCGGCGGGGATGACCGCCGCGCTCACGGCCGCGAAACAAGGACTGAGCTGCGTCGTCGTGGAGAAGGCGGCCACCTTCGGCGGTTCGGCCGCCCGCTCCGGCGCGGGAATCTGGATCCCGAACAACCCGGTGATCCTCGCCGCAGGCGTTCCCGACACCCCGGCGAAGGCCGCCACCTACCTGGCCGCGGTGGTCGGCCCGGACGTCTCCGCGGCGCGACGGCAGGCCTTCCTCGGCCAGGGCCCGGCCATGATCTCCTTCGTACTGGCGAACAGCCCGCTGCGCTTCCGTTGGATGGAGGGGTACAGCGACTACTACCCGGAGCTGCCCGGCGGGCTGCCGGGCGGCCGTTCCATCGAACCCGCCCAGCTCGACGGGAACATCCTCGGCGCCGAACTCGCCCGGCTGAACCCGCCGTACCTGACGGTTCCCAGCGGCATGGTCGTCTTCAGCGCCGACTACAAGTGGCTCGCGCTCTCCGCGGTCAGCGTGAAGGGCGCCGCCGTCGCCACCGAATGCCTCGCCCGCGGCACCAGGGCGGCCCTCCTCGGCCAGAAGCCCCTCACCATGGGCCAGTCACTGGCGGCCGGCCTGCGCGCGGGACTGCTCGCCGCCCAGGTGCCGGTCTGGCTGAACACCCCGCTCACCGACCTGTACACCGAGAACGGAACCACCGCGGGAGCGGTCGTCACGAAGAACGGCACCCCGGGCCTGATCAGGGCCCGGCACGGAGTGATCGTCGGCTCCGGCGGCTTCGAGCACAACGCGGCCATGCGCGCCCAGTACCAGCAACAGCCCATCGGCACCGAGTGGACCGTGGGAGCCAAGGAGAACACCGGCGACGGAATCCAGGCGGGCCGCCGGGCCGGTGCCGCGCTCGACCTGATGGACGACGCCTGGTGGGGCCCGGCGATCCCGCTGCCCGACGAGCCCTACTTCTGCCTGGCCGAACGCACCCTGCCCGGCGGGCTCCTCGTCAACGCCGCCGGAGCCCGCTTCGTCAACGAGGCGGCCCCCTACAGCGATGTCGTACACACCATGTACGAGCGCAACGAGACCGACCCCGACATCCCGGCCTGGCTGATCGTCGACCAGAACTACCGCAACCGCTACCTGTTCAGGGACATCGCACCGACGTTCACGTTCCCCGACGCCTGGTACACGTCAGGTGCCGCCCACAAGGCGTGGACCCTCGACGCCCTCGCCGCGGGAATCGGTGTGCCCGCGGCCGCCCTGCGGGCCACGGTCAACCGCTTCAACGGCCTGGCCCGCAACGGCACGGACACCGACTTCCACCGCGGCGACAGCGCCTACGACCACTACTACACCGACCCCGCGATCCTCCCCAACTCCTGCCTCGCACCACTGTGGTTGGCCCCCTACTACGCCTTCAAGATCGTCCCGGGTGACCTGGGCACCAAGGGCGGTATGCGCACCGACGCCCGGGCCCGCGTGCTGCGCCCGGACGGATCCGTCATCCCCGGCCTGTACGCCGCCGGGAACGCCAGTGCGGCGGTCATGGGCCACAGTTACGCCGGCGCGGGCTCGACGATCGGACCGGCGATGACCTTCGGCTACATCGCGGCACTGGACATCGCGGCAGCGGCCCGGGCCTGAAAGCGCGAGGTTCGGGTCCGCCGCGTCACGCGCAGATGTCCTCGGGCGGCCGGAACGAGCGGTCGTCCGCCGACTCCTCGTCCACCTGGGCACGCACGGTCTCCAACTGCCTTAGCAGCGAGGCGAGATGCTTCTCCGCGGGGTCCCGGAAGAACTCCAGGACCGCGCGGTGGAAGGCGTCCCGGAGCTCGGGCGGCATCACGTCCGAGGCGTCGAAGCAGAGGGTACGGGCGCGTGAGTTGAGCAGGCCGTCGATCTCCTGCTCGATCGGGTTCGCGGACTCCGTGGCCGGCAGGCCGGTGGTGTTCGGGAACAGCGGGCGCACCGCCGGGTCCGCCTCCGCCTGCCAGCGCTCCCGGCCTGCCGGGCTCGACAGCCGTTCCACCAGTTCCTGGGCCGCCGGGTCGTCGCTGAAGACGGCGGCCATGTCGCCCGCGACCTCGTACGCGTCGCGGTACTCGGCCGACCCGCCCAGGAACCGGGCCGACGGTTCCACCCGGACGTCGTCGCCCGCGTACACGTACCGGATGAAGGCACTCTGGTGCTCGTGCGTGCAGTCGAAGCCGGGGGAGGCGAGCAGCCCGAGGGGTTCGTCGGGCCCGGGCGTGCCCTCGTACGACGTGGTCAGGGATCGCTCGATCGACTTCGGGGAGCGGTCACCGAGCAGCCCCGCCCAGGTCGTCCAGGCGCGTCGCACGGCCGGATCGCGCCAGCTGAGCCGGCTGGTGGCCCACTTCTCGTAGACGTCGGGGCCCGCCTGGTGGAGCAGGATGTCCTCGATCCAGTCGGTGCCGGGCCAGCCGGAGGTGGCCTGCGAGGCGAGCCCGATGCACCAGGTCGGATCGTCGCTGGACGTACCCTCCTTGCTCCACACCAGGCTCTTCAGATCGACCTTCAGCGGCACCCAGTACGTGCGGCGCTTGTTGTCCACGAGGAGTGTCGGTGCCCAGGGCGCGTACGCGCGCTCGGCGGCCTCCTCGACGAGGGGCTTCAGCTTGTCGCGGCGCGCGTACTCCGTGAGTTCGCCGATGCTGTTGAGGATCGCCACGTCCGGTGGGGCGTCCGCCTCCAGCTGCGAGACGAGCGTCTCGCGCAGCGAGCGGGTGCCCTCGTACGTGTACGTCCTGCCGGTCCCGTCGTCGAGCCGGTTCAGGGCCGCTTCGAAGGCGTTGCCCTCCTTGCCGGTCCACGGGCCCAGCACGACGAGCGGGTCGGGGGTGTCCGACGTACAGCCGGGGACGAGGGTGAGCAGACAGACCGCGAGGAGGATGCGGAGGCCACGGCCGACGGCACGGTTCACGGGTCGGTTCACAGGTCGGTTCACGACACGGCTCCCGGGCGGGCGACGACCAGATACTCGCGCCGGTAGGCGTGCAGCGCGGCGCCGGAGACGACCGCGCCGACCAGGCCCGCGGGGAACACGAAGGGCGCGACGCCGTCCAGGAAGGCGAGCCGCCCGCTGGACAGCCCGTCGTCGATGCGTGCCTGCAGCACCTCGATGGCCTGCGGATCAGGGCCGTCGAACGGGCGCTCCTCCGCGATCGTCTCCGTCCGGGGCGAGGTCCGAGTCGCGAGCGCGTCCGCCACGGGGACGGCCTCCTTCTGCGCGTGCCGCGCGAGCAGCGCGTCGGTCGTCAGGAGCGGTACGGCGAGCAACGGCAGCGCGGCGACCGCCAGCGGAACACTGAGCCGGATCCGGAAACGACGCCGCAGGAACAACACCGTGCGCCAGAGCCCGGCGGCGAGCAGCACCAGGGCGAGTCCGCAGACCACGGCGGCGACGAGCACGGGCGCGCTCCAGGCGGCCCGGTCCACGAGCCGCTCCCGCAACTGCCGTTCGAGCCCCGCGACCCGGTCCACGATGGAGGTCGCGGCGGAACCGACCGTGGGGCTGCACGGCGGATAGCGGTCCTGCCGGTCAGCTGCGGCGACCGGCGTCGAGCAGAGCATGCTGCGCGCGTACGTCAGCTCCGCGTCCCGCAGCACGGGGTCGGCCACGTGGTTCTGGGCCCGGCCGATCCAGCCCGTGTAGTCCACCACCAGCGCGGACACCACGCGCAGTTCCTGTTCCTCGGCCACGGTCAGGGCTCCGCTGCGCGTGACCTGGTTCAGGCTCTGCGTGGCCCGCGCCACCCGCGTCCGGTACCGCTCGCTGAGCCCGCCCAGCTCGGCGGCCTGTTCTTCGGCGAGGTTCTCCTCGGCCTCGCCCTGCGCGATGAACAGTGACGCCTTGGCGTTCGCGAGTCCGACCAGCGCGGGCGCCAGCCGGTCCCGTACGTACGCGGAGTCGTCCCGCACACCCGAGTACGCCCATCCGAGCGATCCGAACGCCACCACGGCGAGCAGCGGCAGCGCGACGAGCCGCTCCCGCAGATAGGCGCGGTTGCGACGGCCGGCCGCCGACGGCCATATGTAGAGCCAGACCCGGCGGGCGAGTTCGGCCGCGACGAGACGTGCCGCCCGCGCGGCACGCAGGACGCGTGCGGGCGGTGCGGCATCGTCCCCCGCGGTCTGCGGGCGCGCGGCTTCAGTCACTCGCGGTCCGTCCGGGCGCTCTTCCCGGGTGCCGGCGTCGAGGGCGGTTCCGGTGGTGGTGTCGGCGTACGGGCGATCGTCCTGAGCCAGGTCGTGACTCTCTTTCCGAGCCATGGGCTGTCCCTGTGGTGTCGGAAGGCGAGCGGACGGACCTCGTAGGCGCGGTCCAGCAGAGTCTCGGCGACGGCCGCGTCCTCGGGCGAGGCGGAACGGGCGGCCTGGTGGGCGAGGGTGAGATAGAGGCGGGAGAGGGCCTTGCGCAGACCGGGCCCGTCGGACGGGAGGCCGAGCCGTTCGTCGGCGCCTGCGGCCAGTGCGGCCAGGCCCGCCGCGTCGACGGCACCCCGGGCGAGCGCGCCCTGCACGGCCTCCCACACCTCCGCCGTCATACGGACCCGGGCCTGCTCGTCCGTCAGCCCGTGTGCGTGGAAGAGCCGGGCCAGCCGCTCCAGCACCTCGCGGAGCCGCTCGGTCACCTCGTCGGGGCGCTCGGCGGTCCGCACGTGCTCGACGCAGACGCGAACGGCGGCCGTGCGTGCGGCAGTTCGGTGCCGTGAGTGCTGCGGAACCACGTCCAGGGCCCGCACGGCGTCGTCCCAGGCCCGCTCGCCGCCCAGTGCCAGGCGCGCCCGTACCGCGCCGAACGCCGCACTGCCCAGCGACGGATTGCGCAGTCGGACGGCCTCGTAGAACGTCAGCGCCTCCTGCCACCGGCCGAGCCGTTCGGCGCAGTAGCCGAGCGCGAGTTTCGGCGCGTACTCGCCAGGGATCGCCGCGAACACCTCGTCGAAGTGCCCCCGGGCCGCGGCCACTTGGTCCCGGCCGAGTGCGAGCAGCCCACGGTGCCAGCCGAGCCGCCAGTCATGAGGTGCGCGCTCGGCGCCGATCAGCGTCTCGGCGGACCGCAGTTCACTCTCGGCGGCAGCCGTCCCGCCCCCGGCGCCCCGCAACCGCAGTCGGCAGCGCAGCAGATGCACTTCCGGCGAGTCGCGCCAGTCCCCGGTGTGCTGCAGTAGCGCCTCCGGCGCGGCGTCGGCCAGCCTGCTCAACTGCGCGTGGTGGTAGTCGTGCCGGTCGGGCCGAGGTACGGGCAGCCGCTGCGCGGCCTCGGAGGGCGACGGCGGCGCGTACGGGGCGGGGGCGTTCGGCGTGGCCCACCGGGCGAGGGGAGGCGCGGATCCGAGGGCCGCGTCCAGCGCGTACGACGACTGGAGGAAGAGCGGCGACGGTTCGAAGGTCTCGAGGCCGGTCCGCAGGGACCGTAACTCCCGGAATACTCCCCGCAGTTGCTCCTCCATCTCCCGTGCGGTGGCGAACCGCTCGGCCCGCTCGCTCCGGGTCGCGCGGTGCAGCACCCGGGCGAGCGACACCAGCCCGAGCCCCACGGGAGGGGGTGCCGTCATCGGATACGTCTGCGCGGTCTCGGTCTCGCCGCCCGGTGCGCCGAGCCCGCCGATCACGTCCAGATGGCCGAGTTCCGCCAGATCGTCCGGCGATCCGCCGAGCCCGCTCAGCCGCCGCAGCGTCTCGCCCAGGCTGAACAGGTCGTCCTGGCCGGTGGATTCACCGCTGCGCCCGACGTTCGGCGCGCGGTACCCCTCTGTGGTGTGGCCGGGCAGACCGGCCATGCGGACGCTTCCCACATCGATGATCTTCGTGGTGGTGCCGTCGTGCATGACATTGTCCGGTTTGAGGTCGCCGTAGACCTTGCCGGGCCAGTCACCGTGCAGATACCCGAGCGCGGCCAACAGCCGTATCCCGTAGGCGAGTACGAACTCGTGGAAACGGCCGCCGCCGAATTCCCCCGGGTTCACCTGAGCCCGCGCCCGCACTTCCTCCAGGGTGAGCCCGTCCACGTACTGGAGGACGAGGAAGTCCCCGATCTCGGGATGGTGGCCATAGTTGAAGACACGGATGATGTCGTCGTGGCTGAGGTCGACCAGCGCCCGCCGTTCCTGTGCCAGGGCCTCCGCCGCGGCTGCCGCCTGCTCGCCGCGCAGCACCTTGATCGCCACCTCGCGGTTGTCGACCTTGGTGTCGAGCGCGAGGTACACCTCGCCCATACCGCCGTAGCCGAGGGGGCGGATCATCCGGTACTGCCCCGCGAGCATGTGCGGCGGTGGCAGTGGCAGGCCCGCCGGGTCGCTTCCACGGGAGGCGGCGCGCTCCAGCAGCGTGATCGAGGGCAGCAGGACGGGATCTGGACTCTCCTCGGGCAGCTCGACGCGCGCGGCCCGCAGGATCACCGGTTGCTGTGGCGCGATGAAGAACGGCTCGCTGGATTCCGGGAGTTCACCGGTCGCACCTCTGTCCGCAGCCCCGTCCATGCGTCCTCAGAATAGACGCGGGGGCCCTGAATGGCCCCGGACCGAGGCGAAGATGATGTGCGGAAGTGACCCGAGGAGGCGTCCCACAGCCTGCCGGATCAGCCCTCCTTGGCCTTCGCATAGTCCGTCGCCATGCCTCCGGCGAAGTCGTACACCACGGCGGGTACGTCCCCCACGACCCAGGCGTCGTGACCGGGAGGGCAGACGAAGACGTCGCCGGGCCCGACTTCGGACTCCGCGCCGTCGTCCATCCGGATCCGCATCCGGCCCTCGACGACGTAACCGTTGTGGTGGACCTGGCAGCTCTCGGTGCCCGCGATCGGAGCCACGGACTCGGACCATCGCCAGCCCGGTTCGAACGTCGCCACGGCGAAGTCGAGCCCGGTGAGGTGGACCGCTTCGAGGTGGCCACGAGGGAAATCGCGCCGCTCGTCCGGCTTTTCGACCGCCTTGACCTCGATCATGACGGCTCCTTCCCATCTGGCCTTGCCCAGCATTGGCGGGCGGTCGGTCACCGCCTCGCGACGACCCGGCCGAACCCCTCCACTCCATCGTCTGCCCGTCCGCCCCGCTCCGCCATTCGGGGGACGGAAGCCCGGCGGGAGGCAGCAGCGGGGAGACGCGGGCGCCCCTACAGGGAGATGGTCACCTCGTCCTCGACCGGCGGGTCGAGTTCCTGCTGCCGATTGCCCGTGGCCGAGAAGCAGCGCAACCGGACCGAGTCAGGAGTGACGTCCAGCCGCAGGAAACACTTGAAGAACGGCGGGCTGTACGTCGCCGAGCCCGGGGACAGCAGCTGCGTGTACGCCTTGCGCACGGGGAGCCTGAACCGGGAGGTGCGGTCCGGGCGACCGCCGGCGCCCAGCAGGCTCGCGACCAGGCGGGTACGCAGAGTGACGCGAGCGGGCGAGACCTGAGCGCGGGTCGGGCGGATACCGAGCCGCTTCGCGATGACGGCGGTGGCCTCGGCCTCGGTGAGCGTGAAGAAGCGCCGCATGCGCAGCCGGCGTCCGTAGAGCCTGCTGTAGAAGGCGAGCGAGTCGCCGCGCAGCGGGTAGCAGCGGAAGGCGTCCTCGGAGACACCGGCGACGGAGACGCGCGGGACGGTGTGCGTGGCGTGCATGAAGGCTCCGCCGCCACCGGCGACCACGTACTGGATGGTGCGGCCGTCCACCGTTACCGGATAGCGCTGGTAGTTGTGGATGTCACCGCCTATCGCGGCCACGTAGTGATGGTCCGGGTCGCGCACGATGTCGTCGACGGTTCCGCCGCCGTCGATCTGGCAGGGGTGGTGCTCGGCGTCCACGTACAAGGGTGAGCCGGTGATGAGGATCTTCGGGGTGTCACCCTTGGACACCTCCCGGAGCCAGCGGCCCTGCTCGGCGTCGACGGTCCCCAGTAGACCGGTGTCGATCCCTATGATGCGCACCGGCCCGGCGTCGACGGCCCAGTACGGGCCGGGCTGGACGGCCTGTTGGGCGGGTGCCGAGCGCAACTTCCGTGCCTCGGCGAGGCGTTGCTCGTCGGTGGTACGCGGCTTGTGCCACAGCAGTGACCGCAGCCAGGCGGGCGTCATGGGGCGGTGCGCGGCTTCCGGCGCGAGAGGCGGGGCCTCGCAGAAGACCCGCATGAAGCCCTGGAGGTCCTCGTACCAGTCGTGGTTGCCGGGTATCGCGTAGATGGGTGCCTGGTAGTCCTTGTACGGGCGATGGAACTTCGTGCCGTAGTCGTCGGCGGTGCCGACCGGATAGACCACATCACTGGCGAGCACCGCGAACCGGGTGTCCTGACTGACCTTCAGAAAGCCCGGGACAACGGCGTATTGGGGGTCGTCGCCCTCTCCCGTGTCCCCGATGACCATGAAGGAGAAGTGGTCCGGGTCGTCGCGCCGGACCACTTTGTCGGTGGGTGCCCCGGCGACTGTCCGCTGCTCCACCCAGCGGCTGCGGGTCCGGCCGGTGGGGTCGCCGAACCAGGAGGCCAGTACGCCGTTGCGGGCGGGCCAGAGCGTCTTCGGGTTGAGCCAGGAGAGCTTCTCGACCCGGTGCGGCATCAGTTGCTTGTAGTCGCCGCGTTCCGCGGTGCCCCAGCCGGCGCCCTCGGCGGTGTCGCGTGAAGAGTGTGACATCGGTGCACGGTAACAACGCCCTCGTCCGGTGATCCAAGTGGGGCCGTCGGGGGAGGGCGGGCACCAACTACCGTGATGCCTATGGACATCAGCGTGGTTGCCGCGGCACGAGAGGACGACAGCCCGGTCGACGAGCCGTTGCGGGTGGCCGCGGTGGCCGACCGGCTCGGGTACCGCGAGGTGTGGGCCGGTGAGGGACCCACCTGGGACGCGTTCGTACTCGCCACGGCGATCGGGCTCGCCACCGAGCGCGTCACGCTCACGGCCGGACCCGTCCCGGTCTCCGTACGAGATCCGCTGACGATCGTCAGAGGCGCGGCGTCGGCCGCCGCGGTGATCGGCCGCCCGGTCGGGGTGGCGCTGGGGACATCCAGCAAGCGGGTGGTCGAGGGTGTCCACGGCCGGCCCCGCAGCAGGCCCGCCGCCGCACTGGCGGAGTCCGCCGAGGCGGTACGCGGTCTCATGCACGGCGAAACCGGCGAGGCGATCGTGCCCGGAAGCACCTTCCGCCGACGTCAGAAGCCGCCCGGCGGCCCTCTCACCGTGGCGGCGTTCGGAGACCGCGCGATCGCTGTCGCCGCCGCACACGCCGACCGCATGCTCCTCGACGTCGTCTCCCCGGAACAAGTCCGCGCCCTGCGCGCCAAGTTGACCGCCGCCGCCGAGCTCGCGGGCCGGACACCGCCGCGGCTGGCCGCCTGGCTTCCCGCAGCCGTCGACCCCGAGCCCGGGTCCGTCCGGCAGATCCTGCGGAGCCTCGTCGGCTACCTGACCGTCCCGGGATACAGCGACGTGTTCACCGCGGCCGGCTTCGGCGAGGCGGTCGACCTCGCCCGCTCCGATGCCACCCCGGAAACCCTCCTCGCAGCACTCCCACCCGAGGCCGCCGACACGCTCGCCCTGCTGGGAGACGCCCACACCGTCCGCGCCCGCATCGACGCCTACGCCGAGGCGGGCCTCGACGAGATCGCCGTGGTCCCCGCCACGGCGGGCGACCCGGCGGGGGAGCGGACACTGAGGGCGTTGGCGGACCTGGTGTCCGGGTGATGGAGACGGACGAGGCCTGCCCCCTGCATCATGGCCGGATGAGTGATCGTGAGGAACTGCCGACGGCGGTCGACGCGGAGGCGCTGCTCGCGCTGGCCGAGGGGTACCACGCGCGCGGGACACGGGCGTTGGGCACCCGCGAGGCCAGTGGGCATCTGGTGAAGGTGTACGCGATCGAGGCGCCCGGGCGCGTCGTGACGGAGCGGGACGAGGCGGCGGCACTGCGGATCGCCGGAGCACACCTGGCGCTCGGACGCGCCCGGGGGTCGCTGGGGCTCGCCGTACTGCTCGTGCACGCGGGAGGCGACGGGGACTATGTCCTCGTCTGCAACTGGATCGAGGGATACATGTCCGACCTGGCGGTCTTCTCCGGCCCGGCCGGGCAGCCCGAACTGCTGCGGCCCGGGCGGGTGGGGCTCGCACCCTGCGTCTGGGAAGCCGCCGTCCTGGCCCATGAGCGCGACGCGTTCGCACGGCATGTTCTCGACGGCAACGGCCCGGTCGCCGACCGGCTGACCGCGTGGGGTGCGGACACGACGGCGGGAGACGTCCGATGACGGGCGCTCCGGGCGTACGGCACGCACGCCCCGACGACCTGCCACGTGTCGCCGAACTGGCCGCGGAGCACGCCTCGTACGAGAAGTCCGCACCGCCCGTCCCCGACCTCGCCGAACGGCTCGGGGTCCTCCTCTTCGACACGCCGGCACCGCGGTTGAGGTGCCTCGTGGCGGAGCTGCCCGACGGCGAGGTCGTCGGCTACGCCACCTGCGCGCCCGAACTCTCCACCTGGGAGGGCCGCGAGTACCTCACCATGGACTGTCTCTTCCTACGCGACGGCAACCGGGGCCTGGGCCTCGGCGCGGCGCTGATGGACGCCGTGGTGGCCGAGGCGCGGGACCTCGGTCTGACCGAGGTCCAGTGGCAGACCCCCGCGTGGAACGAGGGCGCGATCCGCTTCTACGACCGCCTGGGCGCACGCGCCAAGGAGAAGTTCCGCTACTTCCTGCCGGTGCAGGGCTGAACCGCCGATCGAGTGGGTCCGGACCGGGGCGTGGTCTGCATGGCGCACGGCGTCCGGCCCGGGACCTCCGGGCCGGACGCCGTGACGGACAGGCATGGGCCGGGCTACGGCCAGTTGATGGGGGCGCCGTCCTGGTGGTCCCCGAGCCAGATGACGCGTTCCGGTTCGTCGATGAAGCCGATGTCCGCGCAGGGGCCTTCCGGTTCCTTGTCGGCCGTCTGGAAGTGGGCTGCCTTCCAGCCGTCGAGGCCGTGCCGGGCGAAGAGCCCGCCGATCACCTTCCGGAGCTCGGGGTGAGGGATGCAGGTGCGATCGGCGAAGTGTTCCCTGAGGTCGGCACGGAGGCGGGAGAGGCCGAGCTGTTCCCGCGTCGGCCCGAGGTAGGGGTCGGCACGGTGGCGAGCGCACTGGTCCTTGCCGCCGGGGTAGACCTTGATGGAACCCTGCTGTGAGCTGTCCACGCATGCGGTGAGCGCGTCGGGCACCGGTTGGCCGAACATCTCAGGCCACTGCCGTCGGCATACGGCGACCGGATCGTCCGCCCCGGGGTCGAAGCCGACGATGGCATCTCCCTGGTCGGGTCCTACGCAGACCAGTCCCGTCGAATCGAGGGTGTGTCCCTTGCCGTCGCCGGCCACCCAGGCATACGTCCCCGCGGTCGCGCCCGCCACGACCAGCGCCACCACCGGAGCCAGGATCAGGGTGCGCCTGCGCCGCTGCCGGGTGCGTCGGCGCACTTGGGCCAGAATCCGTTCCGCAGCAGGCGAGTTGGGGTCCGTGGCCGAGTCGCCGGGAGCCGGATCGCTGTTACGGAGCATTCGATCGAGCACGTCATCGCTCAGCATGGTCCTTCTCCTTTGCCGGATCCTGGTGCGGGTTGGCCGAGGCGAGGCGTTGACGCAGGCGCTGTCTGGCCCGGTACAGGCGCGTGTCGACGGCGCCGACGGAGATGCCCAGCACGGTCGCGATGTCGCCGCGGGACAGGTCGTCCCAGTACGCGAGGCGCAACAGCTCCCGGTCGGCGTCGGAGGCCTGTGCGAGAGCCGCCGCGAGGCCATCGCCCGCGTCCCCCGCGTCCTCCGCGCCGTACGGGTCGGCGGCGGGCGGCGGATCAGGCTCCGCCCGTTCGGCCACCCGCATCAACAGCCGTGCCCAACGCCGCTGACTGCGGGCCTGGTTGGCCAGCACCCGGCGTGCGATGCCGAGCAGCCACAGCACCGCTTCCTCGTCATCGGCGGGCAGTTGCCGCCTCTTGCGCCAGGCCACCGCGTACACCTCGGCCACCGCGTCGTGCGCCGCCGCCTCACTCACCCGGCGCAGGCAGTACGCCATCACCCGGCGGAAGGTCTGCCGGAACAACTGCTCCAGCCGTTCACTCCGCTCATCCGCGTTCATGCCCAGCAATGTCCACCACGCCCCGAAGCCTTACGGGTTCTACCGAGAACCGCCGGTCCCGGTCCAGGTTCGCATCTCGTGTGGCACTGCCAGGGCCTGTCCGGTCGGCGGGGAGTGGGACCGGACAGGCCCTGGGGATTCGGGGGATAGGAACGACCGACAACGGCTAAAGGACGCCGTTCGGGGCGCTCGGAGCCCTGGTGCAGCTCGGTGTCCGCGTGCCGGGGCGGTTCTCTCGCATGCCACGAGGAGGCGCCCTGGTTTCAGTACAGAGACGCCGCGCTGGTGTCAGTCCCGGTCGTCGCCAAGGATGCCGTTGGCCATCGTGGACGCCTGGATGCGGCTGGTGACGCCCAGTTTTCGCAGGATCGCCGAGACATGCACGCTCGCGGTCTTGACGGAGATGAACAGTTCGCGGGCGATCTCACCGTTGGTCAGGCCGCGTGCCAGCAGTCGGAGGACTTCGCTTTGGCGGTCGGTCAGGCCGAACCCGGCGCCGACCGACGCCCGGCCAGGGTCCGCGGGGACCGGCCGGTCGAGAGCGATACCCGCGCGCCCGGCGAAGTCGCCGATGTCCCGGGCCAGCGGCTCGGCACCGATCTCCCGGGCGCTGCGGTGGGCCTCGTACAGCAGGGGCGCGGCGGTGGCACGTGGGGTGCGGGACATGAGAAGCGCCTCGGCGAGGCGCCGACGTGCGTATGCGGCGAGGTAGGGGTCCAACTCCCGGTCCCGGTCCGCGGAAAACCGCTCCCAGAGGTCGGGATCCGGCCCGGACACGTCCAGCCGGGAACACTCGGCGCGGGCCAGCAGCGCGTAGCCGAGGTGGTCGGGCGAGGGCCGGCCACCGCGGGCCCGGACCTGCGCGACCAGCGAATCCGCGAGGTCGGCGAACCGGCGGGCCTTGGCCGACGTCGCAGCCGGGTCGGGGCGGCGGCCGTGACAGCGGTCCTCCTCGACCATCTCGGCGACAGCGCGTACGGCGATGGCGCACAGCCGCGGGCCGAGCGACTCGTGTCCGCTCGTATGACGCGAACCGAGTCCACGTTCGGCCAGTGCGAGTGCGTCCGCCCAGTCTCCGCCGGCAACGGCGAGTTCGGCTCGGTGTCCCAGCACGCCGACGCTCCACAGCATTTCCTCTGTGGTGAAGATGGCGTCGAGTCCGCCGAGCAACTCCTTGGCCGCGACCAGTCGCCCGCGCCTGATCTCCAGCCCGGCCAGCTGGATTTCGATCTGCTGGCAGAAGAAGCGCTCCACGACCTCCCCCAGCGCCCGCTCCGCGACGTCCGACGCCTCGCGCAGCCGCCCGAGCCGGACCAGAGCACGCACCGCGCAGCCTTCGATGGCGGGCGCCAACGTTCCGGTCAGGCCGAGGTCCCTGGTCAGCCGCGCGCCCTCGCCGGCCCGCCGCAGCGCCAGCTGTGGCTGCCCGACTGACACCAGGTTCTCGCACAGCGACCAGTAGCTCCGCGCGACCGCCGACGGCTCGTTGGCCTCCAGGGCGAGTGTGACGGCTTCGCCAAGCCGGTCCAGGCTTTCCTCCAGCCGTCCGAGCTTGAACAGGGACGATCCCAGGGAACACAGTGCGAGCGACAGGATCGGGGTGGCACCGGTCTCCCGGGCGTCCGATATGGCCTGCTTGGCGTAGCCGATCGCCGCCTCGTCGTAGGAGCGCAGCATCAGGCCCTGGGCCATCGACTCCAGTACCCGGGCGCGTTCGGGTGAGGCGGGCGCGCCCGCCACCAGGCGGGCCGCTTCCTCGTACGCGGTACGGGAGGTCTTCTGGTCCGCGGAGGTCAGCGCATAGCACCCCTGGCGCTCCAGCAGTACTGCCGCACGTGCCGGCTCGGCGGTTCTGTCGACCTCCAGCAGGGCCTCCGATACCAACGCGAGGGCTCGCGGGTTGTTACCGGCTCCGGCGGCCGACTCGGCTGTTTTCAGCAGGAGTTGATGACGCGTCATACCGGCGGGCACCGGCGCGCCGGGAACGTGCGGCCACATCCGCAGCATCCGTTCGAACTGGACGTGGGCCGCCGCCGGGGAACTGGCCCCGACCGCGAGGTCCGCCGCCCGGCGGGCGGCCGCCAGAGCCTGCGCGGACTCACCCGCGCCCTCCCAGTGCCGGGCCAGCTCCGTGGCATGCGCCGGCGCGACGTCCGCCGGTGAGGGACCTCGGTCCTGGAGAGCCCGGGCGGCACGGCCGTGCAACCGGGCGCGCTCGCCGGCCAGTACCGTGCGGAGGACCGCTTCCTGCGCCAGCTGGTGGCGGAAACGGTAGCCGTCGGACGTCGACACCAGCAGAAAGTGGTCCACCGCCTCGCGCAGCGCCTCCTCCAGAACGTCGTCCGGCAGATGGGCGACGGCGGCGAGCAGCAGGTGGTCGCTGGAGCGGCCGATCACCGAGGCCGCACGCAGCACCTGTCCCGCGGCCGGTCCCAGCCGGGCGAAGCGGGCGTGCAGCGCATCGCTCACGGTCGCCGGAAGGCGGCCGGTCCCGCCATCGGCGGCGAGCAGTTCCTCCGTGAAGAAGGGGTTCCCCTCAGCCCTGCCGAAGAGATCGTCCACGAGAGACGCGGAGACGCGCTCCCTGAGGAGTTCGCACACCTGTCGTTCCACCTCGGCACGTGTCAGCGGCAACAGCCGCAGCCTGTCCACCTGCCGGTCGCGGGTCAGTTCGGCGAGCAGCGCGCCGACCGGATGGCCGGGGACCAGCTCGTCGCCTCGCACGGTGACGACCAGCAGGACGGAGTCCTTGCGCAGTACGCGGGAGAGGAACGCCAGCAGGTCGCGGGTGGACCCGTCGGCCCAGTGCAGGTCCTCGACGACCGCCACGGTGGTCGTGCCCTGTCCGGAGAGCAGATCCGCGACCTTGCGGAAGAAGCGCCCGCGGTCCCGGATCCGGGCGGATGTCGGCGAGGCGTCAAGGCCGCGCAGGATGTCCAGGATCGGCGCGTACGGTACGTCGTCCACCAGCGGCGGACAGTACCCCACCGGCACCCGTACGCCACGTTCGGCGGCGGACCGCGCGAAGCTGTCCACGAGCCTCGTCTTGCCGATGCCGGCGTCACCCTCGACCACCACCAGCCGACCCTCGCCGCCGTCGGCCCGGTGCAGCGCGGCGTCCAGAACGGCCAGTTCCACCGACCGTCCCACCATCACCGGCGAGGAGTACAAGGGGTTCGGCATCGAGGCCGAAGCTAGGACTCGGGGCCCTGCCCGTCAATGGACATATGAGGTAGAGGGACGGGCGGAACCAAGGATTCTCCCGATGTGTTGCCGACGGGAGGAGGCGAGGCTGTGGGGGTCCGACGGCGGCGTCCACGGGGGGTGCCGCCGCGGACCCACCCACAGGGGGAATCGGATATGCGCAACACATGCAAGATGGCGCTGGCCACCGCGATCGCGGCGGGGGCGGTCACCGCCTCCCAGGTGATGCCGGCCATGGCGTTGCCCGCCGCGCCCGGCACCGCCTCGGTCTCCAACGGGATACTCACGTACGACGCACGCGTCAATCAGGTCAACCGGGTCACCGTCAGCCGTATCGGGGTGGCGTCCTACGAGGTCGACGACCGTCGTCGGATCACGCCGGGGGCCGGTTGTCGGCGCGTCGGCGCGGATGTGACGAAGGTGCGCTGCGCGGGTGTCCAGCGGATTGAGGTCAACACCCTGAACCTGAACGACTTTGTCGTCGTCAGCACGAACGTCCACATCCCGACAACCCTCAGCGGGGGCATCGGAAACGACACCCTGACCGGCGGTTCGGGCCGCGACCTGCTTCGTGGAGGCGCGGGGAACGACGAACTCGCGGCGCACGACGGCATCGACCGGCTCAACGGCGGCTCCGGCAACGACCGGCTGTCCGGAGGCGCGGGCAGGGACACACTGAGCGACGGCTCCGGCGACGACACGATGAACGGCGACGCGGGCATCGACCAGCTCAATGGCGGCTCCGGCAAGGACACGCTCAACGGGGGCGCGGGCGACGACACGCTGAGCGGCGGCTCCGGCAACGACCGGCTCAACGGGGTCTCGGGGAACGACACGCTGCGCGGAGGCTCCGGCAACGACCAGCTGTTCGGGGGAACTGGGCGGGACTCGCTGAACGGCGATCTGGGCTTCGATCGGCTGGACGGCGGTACGGGCATCGACTCCTGCGACGGCGAGGTCCGCGTCAGCTGCAATCCGTAGCCAATGAGAGGTGGAATGGCCACCGGCAGCCCTTTCAGCCTCACGCTGAGGTGGAGGGCGAGGATGGCCTTGACGTTGTCGGTGATCCGTTCGGCGTGAGCCGGGCCGCGGACCGAAAATGGGTGGTCGTGCCAGACCTCGAGGGCAACGAGTTCGACGTCCTACGGACCCTGGCACCGCAGAAATGGACCGCCAGTGGGCACCCGCACCCCGTCAGCGAACTGCCGACCAGCTCGGGCAGGCCCCGTCCTACGCCGGACAGCGCCTGCCCGAGCGGGCGATCGGGGTACGCGCGGTCCGTCTGCCCCGGACGGATGGCTTGGCAGGGCGGCACCTCCTTGCTCCGAGGCCGGATCCAACAGACCTGGTAGATGACGGCACTGCGGGCGGGGCACTTCGCCCGCCTCACTTCCTGCGTCGCGCACGCGCCAGGGTGTGCCGGCCCTGGCTGTCCGTGCGCGGCTTGAGGCCGTAGTGGATCCGTGGCGCCCCGTCGAGCTTCAGCGTCACCTTGCCGCCCGCGGCCGGGATCTGCCGGACCTGCCCGACCGCGTCCACCTGCCGTACGGCGGTCGTGGCGGCTGCCACGATCGAGGTCTTGGTCGGCCAGGGGTCGACCCACACCTCGGGGGCGGGGAAGTGCCAGTCGGTGCGCTGACCGGCGGTGTTGAGCAGGTAGCCGTCGGCCCGGTTCCACAGCACGACCGCGGGTCCTGCGGGTGTGTCGAACCACAGGCCGAACGTCTGCGGGTCGGCGAAGGTCAGCCGGCCCCGGAAGGTGGCCTGGTCGAGAGTGCGGGCCGCTGTCGCGTACGCCAGAAGCGACGGCTTCGGGCTGAGGTCGCGGTTCGTCAGGCCGTAGTGGTACTCGACGTTGTCCGGGTCGGCGACCTGCGGCATGCCGAGCACGCTGTCGTGGAACTGGTACCAGCACACGCACCGGACCCCCTCGGCCTTGGCCAGCGCCAGGGTGAGCAGCACGTTCTCCGCGGCATGCCGGTAGGTGTCGTGCCACCAACTGTTGGGCTTGGTCGGCGCGTAGGCCTCGGTCAGCCAGATCTCCTTCTCGCCGTGCTCCGCCATCAGCGCCTTCAGCTGGCGCAGGCCGCCGTGGAAGTTCCAGTAGGTGCCGTCGGCGCCGGTGCTCCAGTCGTCGCCCGGCGGTATGTAGTCCGGGGTGAAGTTGCCGCGTCCCGGGTGGTAGGCGAAGGCGTCGATCAGGTCCCATCCGCCTGCCGCGATGAAGTTCTCCACCCACGGCTTGTCCATGCCTGCCAGCCCGTTGTTCATCAGCTTGACGGTGTCGCCGGTGGCCGCTCGTCGGTCGAAGACCGGCCTTAGCGCCTTGTCCAGGTACGTCTGCGCGGCGTCGCCGGTGTTGAACGGTCTGTTCAGCTCGTTGCCGACCTCGAAGTAGCCGGCACCGGCACCGACCGCCACCGCCAGTTTGTCCGTGGCCCAGGTGGCCGCCTCGGCGTCGGTGACATCCAGCGACGGCTGGAGTTCGATGTTGTGCCGCATGCCGCGCGCGTCGAAGGCGGCGGGCGGCAGCCCGGGGCCACCGTCGTAGGCGATCCGGACCAGGCCGATGCCGACCTTCTGCCACAGGTCCAACAGGGCGTCGGCGCTCGGCCGTTGCAGCCAGGGGTAGTTGGCGATGCCGAACATGCTGTCCGCGCCGGCCTGGTAGTCGTACGGCGGCAGGACGGCGAGGTTGGTCCGGGCGAACGCCTCGTCGTCGCCCGATCTGACCACCACTTCGGCCAGTGCGATCCCACCGGCGGGTGCGGTCAGGGTGAAGGTGTGCTGCCAGGTGCCGGCCGCGGCGACGCTGCCGGTCGCGGTCGTGGAGGCCAGCAGTGCGCCGTCGAAGCCGCGCACCCACAGTTCGAGGTCGACCGATCGGGCCGCGTCGCCGTTGGCCACCAGGGCGGTGAGTTCCATCGGCTCACCGGCCGACTCGTACAGGTTGAAGTCGCGGTCGGTGGTGAGTTCGAGGCCGAGTTCACGGCCCCGGCCGATGGTGGCGGTGGCCGACGGGCGGGTCTCGGAGAAGAAGAAGTCGGCCCGGCTGGTCCAGCCGCCGGCCGGGTCGGGCACGCCCGGCGCGTGCACCCAGGTCGCGTTCGTCCAGGCCTGGCGGGAGCGGTCAAGGAGGAACAGGCCGTGCAGACTGCTTCCCCAGGTGGAGGTGTGTGCGACGCCGAGGGTGTCCTCGTACGGGATGCCGCCGCCCGTGTCGCGGACCCATTCGGTGATCGCGATGTAGTCGTCGGGCGCGGTCGGTGCCTGGATCGCCCGGCTGAACAGGAAGCCGTCCGGGACCAGTGTGGACGCTCCGGTGATTCGCCACTCCAGTACGGCATGGGAGGTGCCGACGCTGAACCAGCCGGTGACGCCGGTCGGGCCGGCGGCGGCGTCGAACGTGTAGTCCATCCGGATCGCCGGCGTCCCGTCCGGGAGCGTGCTCAGGACCGGGGTGCCGCCGGTGGACACGTGGATGCCGGTGACGCTGTCCTTGACCTGGAACTTCGACCCGGCCGACCGGGTGACGCCACCGGCGTCCCGGATGGCGAGCCTGCCGCCCGGACTGGCCAGCAGGCTGATGCCACCGGCGGTCAGGGTGACGTCGCCGGCCGCGGCGTGCGCCGAGGTCGGGGCCGACTCGGCGACGAGCACGACACCGGCCGCGAGGACCGCGCCGAGGAAGCCCCGGCGATTGAGGGTGGGTCTGGAGAAGGCTTCGGAGGTCATCGTCTGCTCCTGTCCAGCGCTCGGAAGCGCACCGGGCTGATAATGCGTATCTTCAACTCCGTGAACGACACGTTTCCAGGCCGATACTTTGGTGTCAACAGGTTCTTGCCGGGGTGAGCCTCCCTGTAATACGGTCATCTCCGGCAAGTGAAGATAGGCATTATCAGATGGAGGATCGATGTCGCCGAGACCTCGCCGCGTCACCCAACGCGAGATCGCCGAGCTGGCGGGCGTCAGTCAGACCACCGTGTCGGTGGTGCTGAACGACCGCGACGGCTCGAACGTGCGGGTGCCCGAGGCCACCAGAGCGCGGGTCAAGGCGGCCATCGAGCAACTCACCTATGTCGCCGACCCCGCGGCCCGTCGCCTCGCCGGTCTGGACAACCAGATCATCGGCGTCTTCACCTACGAGGCGGCGTTGTCCCCCGAGAGCATGGACTTCTACGGTCCACTGCTGAACGGGATCGAGCGGGCCGCCGAACACATCGGCTGGGACCTGCTGTTCTTCACCTCCTCACCGGTCGAGAACGGCACGCGGAGCCTCTTCCACCGCAAGACGCGGCTGCGGCTGACCGACGGCTGCGTCCTGCTCGGCCAGCAGATGGTCGCGTCCGAGCTGGAACGGCTGGTGGCCGAGCAGTTCCCGTTCGTCGCGATCGGCCGCCGGGACGAGACCGCCGCCGCGGTGCCGTACGTGGCCATCGACTACGTCACCCCGACCACCGCACTGATCGACCAGGCCGCGGCCGACGGGCACCAGCAGGCGCTGTACGTCCACCGAGGCCGCGACACGCCGACCGCGCGGGACAGGCGCGGCGCCGTCGAAGCCGCCTCGGCGGAAGGCAGGCTGGCATTCCTGCTGGTCGGTGAGGAGAGAATCGCCGACCTGCCCCGGTTGACCCGGGCGACCGGAGCCACCTTGATCATCGCGGAGGACGCGTTTTTGGCCGAGGACGTCGCGCACGCGCTGTCCGGCGCCGGAGTCGCCGTACCGGACGAGACCTCGCTCGCCGCCCTCGGTGAGGTGCGCGGCCATCGCGTGGAGGGCCGGGGACTGGCCGGATTCCACATCCCCAGGCAGCAGTTGGCGGCCGAGGCACTCGATCTCCTGCAACTCCTGATCACCACGGACCCGCAGGAGTGGGCCGGCCTGGACACGGAGCGGCTACTGGTCGCCGAGGTCGAACCGGGCGACACGATCGTCGCGCGGACGGACGCGTCGTCATGACCGACCGGATCACGGCCGAGGTGGCGATCATCGGCGGTGGACTCGGCTCCGTCGCCGCGGCCCTGGCGTTGCTGCAACGCGGTCGCCGCGTGGTGATGACCGAGGAGTACGCCTGGCTCGGCGGGCAGCTCACCTCGCAGGCCGTGCCGCCCGACGAGCACATCTGGGTCGAACAGTTCGGCGTCACCGCGCGCTACCGCGCGTTGCGGGAGGACATCCGTCGCTACTACCGCGACCACTACCCGCTGACGGCGGCCGCTCGCGCCGACCGGGAACTCAACCCGGGCCGCGGCCGGGTGAGCAGGCTGTGCCACGAACCGAGGGTCGCGAACGCGGTGATCACCGCCCTGCTCGCGCCGTACCGGTCGACCGGGCGGCTCACCGTCCTGCAGCCCGCGGTGCCCATCACAGCCGAGGTGAGCGACGCGACCGTCCGTACCGTCACCGTCACGGACCCGCGGACCGGAGCCGAGACCGTGATCACCGCCGAGTACGTCCTCGACGGCACCGAGACCGGCGACCTGCTGCCACTGACCGGAACCGAGTACGTCGTCGGGGCCGAGGGGCAATCCGACACGGGTGAGCCGAGCGCTCCCGAGGTCGCCGATCCGGGCAACGTGCAGTCGATCGCGTGGTGCTTCGTCTTCGACCATGTCGCAGGCGACCACACCATCGCCCGACCGGACGACTACGACTACTGGCGCTCGTTCGAACTGCCCTACTGGGGCGCGCCGATGCTGTCCTTCGTCGCGCCGAACCCCCGGACCCTCGTGCCGGAGGAACGAACGATGAACGTCAACCCGGGCGGCGACGCCACCGGGGACCCCCGGTTCGACGCCGGCGACCAGGACCTGTGGCAGTTCCGGCGGATCGCCGCCCGGCAGAACTTCGCCGACGGCTTCTACGAAAGCGACATCGTGCTGGCCAACTGGCCGCAACTGGACTACGTCAACGGCTCGATCATCGACACCGACGACCGGCAGCACCACCTGAACGCCGCGAAGGCACAGTCTCGCGCCTACGTGTACTGGCTGCAGACCGAGGCGCCCCGCCCGGACGGTGGCCGCGGCTGGCCAGGGCTGCGCCTGCGAGGCGACCTGGTCGGCACGGCCGACGGGTTCGCGCAGGCCCCGTACATCCGTGAATCCCGGCGGATCAAGGCACTCACCACCGTGCGTGAGCAGGACATCTCCGTCAAAGCCCGAGGGGACGCCGGACCGGCCCGGTTCGACGGCTCGGTCGGGGTGGGGATGTACCGCATCGATCTGCATCCCTCCACCGGCGGCGACAACTACATCGACGTCGAGTGCGCGCCGTTCGAGATACCACTCGGGGCGCTGATCCCGGTGGCCACCCAGAACCTGGTGCCGGCCGCCAAGAACATCGGCACCACGCACATCACCAACGGCGCCTACCGGCTGCATCCGGTCGAGTGGAACGTCGGTGAATCGGCCGGCGAGCTCGTCGCGTACTGCCTCGATCTGGGCCTGAGCCCGCGGCAGGTCGCCATCGACGAGCACCTCGTCGACCGACTCCAGGGCAGGTTGACCGCGGCCGGGATCGAACTCCACTGGCCGCACATAGCCGGCTACTAGCCAACCCGAGGCGCAGCGCGCGCCGAGAGCACGAAGGAACCACTCCCATGAACAGAGCAAGAAAGCTGTTCGGCGCCGTCGCGCTGACGACGGCACTGGCGTTGACGGCCGCCTGCGGTGCGTCCGACGACGGGTCCGGGGCGACGAACGCCAAGAACGTCAAGCTGCGGATGACCGTCTGGACCTCGAACCAGGACCAGCTCAAGCTGTTCGACACGATCGCCGCCGCGTACCGCGCCAAGCACCCCGAGGTCTCCTCGATCACGTTCGAGAGCCTGCCCTTCGAGGACTACAACTCGACCCTGACCACCCAGATCGCCGGCGGCAACGCTCCCGACATGGCGTGGATGGGTGACCTGTCGAGGGATCTGATCGCCTCCGACGCGCTGGTCGGCCTCACCGACAAGCTGAAGGCGACCGACGGCTGGCAGTACGACGACCTGGAGGGCAGCGCGACCAAGGAGTTCAGCCGGGACGGCACGCTGTACGCCTACCCGTTCTCGACCTCGCCTTTCGCGCTGTACGTGAACACCGACCTCCTCGCGAAGGCCAAGCAGAAGATCGACCCGAAGTCCCTGACCTGGGACCAGGTCGCCGCCGCCGGCGCGGCAGTCCACTCGGCCACCGGAAAGGCCGGCTTCGTCGTCCGGGACTTCGACTACAAGTCGTGGAACACGCTGGCCACCGTATGGACCGGCTTCGGCGCCGCCGCCTGGAGCCCGGACGGCAAGAAGTGCACCTTCACCAGCCCCGAGATGGAGCAGGCCTTCACCTTCCTGCACGACGCCGCGTTCAAGACCAAGGCCATGCCCGGGCCCGGTACGACGGCCGACTTCTTCGCAGGTGACGCCGCCTTCACCGTGGCCCAGGTCTCCCGCTCCTCGCTGCTCACCGACAAGTTCAAGTACGCGCTGTACCCCCTGCCCGCGGGCCCGGCCGGCCGGCACGCCGTCATCGGCCAGGCCGGGGTGGGCGTCCTGACCACCAGCAAGCACCGGGACCAGGCGACGGACTTCCTCGCCTACCTGACGAATCCGGCGAACTCGGAGAAGCTGGCGCAGTTCTTCCCGCCGCCGCGCAAGTCGCTGCTCACCGGCGCCAAGCTCGCCGCCGACAACAAGGTGCTGACCGCGGCGCAGTTGCAGGAAGCCGTGGTGGACCAGCTGCCGAACGCCGTCACCCTGCCCAACCACACCAGTCCCGCCGAGATCGCCCAGAAGGGCAAGACCGCACTGGACGCCATGTGGAAGGCCGACGCCAACATCCCCGCCGTACTGAAATCGGTCTGCTCCGCGATCGAACCGATCCTGGCCAAGTAACCATGGCCGCCCTCACGAAGACCCCCACGACGACACCGGATGCCTCCCGGGCACCGACAGGAGCCCGGAGCACCTCCGGACCACCGTTCTGGACGAGTCGGCGCAGGGACGTGCTCGCCGGCTACCTGTTCATCGCTCCGCAGCTCGTCGGGGTCGTGCTGTTCGTGCTGATCCCGGTCGGACTGGCGATCTGGTACAGCCTGAGCGACTGGAACGTCTTCACCGGCAAGCAGACCTTCGTCGGAACCGACAACTACGCAGCCCTGGCCAACGATCCGCAACTGCCCTCGGTGCTGGGGGCCACCGCCGTCTTCTGCGTCGGCGTCGTGATCCTGAACATCGGCCTGGGCCTGCTTCTCGCCGTACTCCTGAACCGGCGGTTCCGCGGAGCGACGTTCTTCCGCACCCTGTTCTTCTCCCCGGTCGTCGTCTCCGTGGTGGCGTGGACCCTGGTCTGGGGCTTCCTGCTCCAGGACAACGGCGGTGTCAACGGCCTTCTCGACACGATTGGCATCACCGGGCCGAACTGGCTGCAGCGCGGCGACACCGCGATGGTGTCGGTGATCGTCACGCAGGTGATCCGCAGCGTCGGCGTCAACATGGTGCTCTTCCTGGCCGCCCTGCAGGGCGTGCCGTCGAACCTGTACGAGGCCGCCCGGATCGACGGCGCGGGGAGCAGGGTGATCTTCACCCGGATCACCCTGCCGCTCATCTCACCCACGGTCCTGCTGACCTCGATCATCACCATCGTCGGGGCACTGCAGTCGTTCGCGCAGATCGCCGTACTGACCAGTGGCGGCCCGGAGTTGAGCACCACGGTGCTCGTGTACTACGTCTTCCAGCAGGCCTTCGAGTTCAACGACATCGGCTACGGCTCGACGCTGGCCCTGATGCTGCTGTCCTTCGTCATGCTGCTGACCCTGCTGCAATGGCAGCTGCGCCGGAAATGGGTGTTCCATGAGCAGTAAGTCGAAATCCGTCCTCCGGCGAGTGCTCCTGGTGACGGCGCTCGGCGTACTGGCCATCCCGTTCGTGGTGCCGACCATCTGGATGGTGGCGGCCTCGGTGAAGCCGCTGCCCGAGATCTTCAAGTCCCCGCCGTCACTGTGGACCCCGGACCCCACGCTCTCCGCGTACACCGAGGCGTTCAGCTTCCAGCCCTTCGCCCGGCAGTACGTGAACAGCGTGTACATCGCCGTCCTGGTCACCCTGATCACCCTGCTGGTCTCCAGCCTCGCCGGGTACGCCTTCGCCCGGATCCGCTTCCCCGGAGCGAACGCCCTCTTCCTGGTGGTGCTGGCCGGCCTCCTGGTGCCCAGCGAGGTGACGATCGTGCCCTTGTTCCAGATGTTCAAGCGGGCCGGGATGATCAACACGCACTGGCCGCTGATCCTGGTCACCGCGCTGGCCGGACCCTGTGTCCTGGCCACCTTCATCATGCGGCAGTTCTTCATCGCCCTGCCGGCCGAACTGGAGGAGGCGGGCCGGCTGGACGGCCTGGGCCGCCCCGCGCTCTGGTGGCGGATCTTCCTGCCGCTGGCCAAGCCGGCGTTGTCCGCGGTCGCGATCCTTACGTTCCTCACCTCGTGGAACCTCTACCTGGAACCCACGGTCTACCTCACCTCGCCGGAGCTGTTCACGCTGCCGCAGGCACTCACCCGGTTCACCGACTCCTACGGGGCCGACATGTGGAACACCCAACTGGCGGCCGCCACCATGACCGTCCTGCCGGTCCTGATCGTCTTCGTCGTCGCCCAGCGCCACTTCGTCGAGGGCCTCGCCCACTCGGGCCTCAAGTGAGGCCCGCATGACGATCACCACGAGCGCGCCGCCCGCGCGCAGCACCCCCGTCGCCATCGCCCTGGGCTTCCTCACGGGTGGTGTGATCGGGGCGTCGCCGGCCGCCTTCGTCGTCGGCTGTGTCATCGGGAGCGTGCCGTTGTGTGTCGCGGGTGTGGGACTGCCGGCGGTCTACGGTCTGCTCTTTCTGCTCGCCGGTGCGCCGAGGCGTGCCCGGGAGGCGGCGGTCGTGCCGCGCACCGCGCTCGCGGTGGTCGAGAGTCGGGAGGCCGTCGGGGGCGCCGCGACGAGCGATGTGACGGTGCGGTTCGACCTGACGGTCGCGCCGGACGACGTACCTGCGTACCGCGTCGCGTTCTCGCAGGACATCCACCTCGCGGACCTGCCCGACTACCGGCAGGGCGTCGTCGTGGTGGTCCAGTACCCGCCGGACCGGCCGTGGCGGGTGAGGATCGTGAAACGGCCGACCCCGGAATGGGAGGAACGGGCGGCCGACGCCCGCCTCGACTCGGCGCCGGGGCCGGTCCTGGTGAGTGAGTCCTCCGAGGGGTGTGGCGTCGGTTTCGTCAGGCTGTTCGGCCTGCTGCTGGCCGCGGCTGCTGTGGTCCTGCTGTTCCGCGCCGACCTGTTCGACGGGGACGCCTCCGACAAGCCGCAGGTCTCCTCCTCGTCTACCGCTACCTCTGCCCCTTCGTCTTCGTCGAGCATGGTGGTGTCGTCGGCCTACGGCACGGTCACCCTCGGCCCGAACCAGTCGTTCCTCGACAGGGGGCAGCTGCGCAAGGCCGTCGGCCTGCTCACCAAGGGCACGGAGGCGCGCACGGCGCTCACCGTCGTCGTACAGGACCGGCTGCTCTCGATCGTGTACGCGCCCACCGGCTCGCAGGCCCCGACGTTCGACCGGGATTCCCTGCCGTACGACCGCTTCCCCGCCCTGGTCGAGGAGGCGAGGAGTGGCCTGGGTGTCAGTTCCCCGAAGACCTGGCAGCTCACCGTCGAACGCCTCACGGGCTCGCTCACCATCAGGGTCGTGGTGACGGGTGCCGAGGGTACGGCGTCGTTGGAGGCGAACGGGCAGGGCAAGGTGGTGCGGCGCACCCCCGCACACTGACGTACGCCGCGTCGGCCGCATCTCGCTGACGTAGAAGCAGAGGAAGACACATGGACCTTCAGGGATATCTGGCGCTGTGGTGCGGGGCGTTCGGGACCGTGGCGCTGGTCGGGTACGGCCTGTCGCTGGCCGGGCTGACCCCGGCCCAGCGGGCGGTCCGGGTCATGGGACGGATCGAGCGGGTGCGCGAGCCCAGGCACGGAAGCTCGCAGCGCGACGGGATACCCGTGGTCGTCTCCTTCCAGGACCCGTCCACCGGGCAGGAGTTCACCGTGACGAACGACGCCGACCTCGGGGAGAGGATCGCGGCTGCCTGGACGGGCAGGGAGGTCGGCGTCCGCTTTCCGCGCGGGAGACCGCACGCCTACCGGTTCGTCGGTGACCTCTGGGCAGGCCGACGCGGGCTCGGGTGGCCGAACTTCGCGGTCTTCCTGATCTACGCCGGTCTGGTGGTCTATGCCGCGATCGACTGGGGCTGGCCGTGGGCCCTGGTCGGCTTCGGCGGACCCTGGACCCTCTCCGGCGTGTTCTACATGCCCCAGAACGCACGCGTGGCGAACCGCCGTATGGACGCGCTGACTTCCCAACCCCCTGTTCAGGGCCGTGTCATCGCCGTGCTCACGGACACCGACACCGATGCCGACGGGGACACGATGACCAGCCACACGCCGGTCATCAGGTTCACCACCCACGAAGGCACGTCCGTCATCGCCTACTGCCCCGACGGACTGCCGGACCCGACGAACTCGTACGGTCGGGACGTCACGATCCACTACAGGCCCGACGACCCCGCCGTCTTCACCCCGGACCTCGCGGCTGAACCCCGCTCCCGCTCACTCGACATGACCTGCAGCATCGTGGCGCTGCTCCTCGGAGTGGCGGCGGTCGTCGTCGGAGCGGTGCTGCTGTGAGGGCCGGCGGGTGGTCCGACATGGAACCCGCGGTCTTCGAACACGGAGATGTGCACATGCGGGTCGACCACGGAATCTTCGAGCTGTTCCGGCGCAATGTCGTCATCGGCTCGTACCGGGCCCCGCTGAACTGGATCAAGGTGCGCGCCGATGCCCGCAGGGGTGGCGTGACCCGGCTCCACTTCGGCAACATCGCCCAGCTCGACGAGCCGATCTACGCACCCAGGACCGACCCGGGACGCCTACTCGTCACCATCGAGATCCCGACCACCGACGAGCCCCTCTACCGTGCCTACTTCACCAGGCTCGCCCAACTGTCCGACCGCCCGATCGGGCCGTAGCTCCAGACCCACACCCGGCCTGGGCGCCATTCGCCCAGGCCGACGACCTGCCTCCGCCCTCGCTCCCGGCCCGGTTCAGGACTGGTACGGCTGCTGCTGCGGCTGCCCGTACGGCTGACCACCCTGGCCGCCCGCACCCTGAGCCTGCAACTGCTCCGCCTGCTCTTTCGTCACCTTCTGCTCCGCACCACAGAAGGTGCACTGCGTCTGGTACTTCGTCGAGAACGGGAACAGCGGCACGAAGAACAACGTGAACTTCGTGACCCGCTTCCTGAGCGTGTGCGCGGAGGGATTGCCGCAATGCCCACACACCAGCGTCAGTATCGCGAGCTGGTACAGATATCCCTTGGTCCCAAAGATGATCATGCTGTCGTTTCCTCCCGGGTCAACGCCCGCCGACACACCGTCGACGAGCAGCGAGGCGCGCTCACGAAGGACAGTCTCGTGCACGGCGATCTGTTCGGCGGAGGGCGTCCACATTCTCACCGCGCGGAAGGTGCCGTCTGCTGCGAGGTGCTCACCTTCGCCAACTGGAACCTGATCTTCGGACCGTGCGTCGTACAAGGCACCTCGTGCTCATGGATATGGCGCGGGGACGGGGCCGGGGCAGATGGGTGGGGCGTGGGGGAGCAGGCGGGCGGTCGGGTGGTGGCGGGGGAGAAGGCCGTGGTGGCCCGCCGGTGGCTGAGGGCCGTTGAACGGTGGCGGTGGGGGAAGGGCACGGGAAGCCGGTCGGCCTGGGCTCGTGGGCGTGTTCTCGCTTCGCTCGCCGTGGTGACCGCTGGGCTGATGGCGTTCCACTCCGTTGTGCCCAATGCGGTGGGGCGACTCGGCAGCCTGCTGGAGACGTTTCTGCCCTGGCTCGGGCTGGCCGTTCCGTTGTTGCTGGTCCTGGCGTTGCTGCGGCGCTCGGCCCTCGCGCTGGTGGCCCTGCTGTTGCCCGTGGCCGTCTGGGGGAACCTCTTCGGCGGGCTGGTGCTGGCCGACGAGGACAGTGGCCCGCACGACATCGTGGCGGTCCAGCACAACGTCAGTGACGAGAACCGCGACCCCGGCGGCACCGCGAGCGACCTGATTGAAGCCGCACCGGACGTCATCGCTCTGGAAGAGCTGACGCCCTCCGCGCTGCCCGCCTACGAGTCGGCCCTGGCGGCGGACTACCCCCACCACGCGGTCGAAGGAACCGTCGGACTCTGGTCGAAGTATCCGCTGTCGGACGTCCGGCCGGTGGACATCAAACCGGAGGGGATCCCGGAGGGCTGGAACCGCGGCCTGCGGACCACGGCACGCACGCCGCAGGGCGATATCGCGGTGTACGTCGCCCACTTGCCCTCGGTTCGCATCCGATGGAACGGACTCAGTTCCGGTTGGCGGGACGAGAGCGCCGGCCTGCTGGGTGAGGCCCTCGCGGCCGAGAAGCTGGCCAAGGTGATCCTGCTCGGCGACCTGAACAGCACGGTGGACGACCGCGGACTGGACCCGGTCACCGAGCGGATGGACTCGGCAGGGCGCAACTTCGCCTTCAGCTGGCCCGCGACCTTCCCCGTCTCCCGGATCGACCACGTCATGACCCGCTCGATGGTGGTCACCGCCATCCGCACCCTGCCCGCCACCGGCAGCGACCACCTCCCGATCGCCGCCGGCATCAGGTTCGAGCCCTGAATCTGATGTGCGCAAACGATCAGTCAGCGAGCTGGACGGGCACGCGATGATCCGGCTGTCCGTCCTTGGCGAGCATCGAATGCTCATCGGCGACCGCGCGGTACAGGGCCAGACCTGAGACGCCTTGAGCGTCTTGGATGTCGTCGGCCGTCCACACCCGGCCGCCGTGCGTGACCGACCGGCGGGAGAAGACTGCCAGCGCCTCCTCCGTATCCGCAGCGTCCACCGCCGCTGCGACGGCGGACATGTACACCCCCTGTCCGGTACCGATCGCTACCGAGGAGTCGAAGACCACGATTCCCACCTGAGTGCGTACCGCGATGTTGCGCGAGTGGGTGGCCCGCGGCGAGGAGACCCAGAAGAACTCGCGGTACCCCCGATGGGCGAAGTACACCGGGGAACTCCACGGCATCCCCGCTTGGTCGGCGGTGGCGAGCACCATGTACCTGTTCGCGTCGACGATGTCCCGTGCGACCTCGCCCGATGATCCGCTGACTGTCATCTCAACCGCTCCTGCGGTAGGTGAGCGTGAAGTCGTGCTCCCAGGTCGTCGAGTCGTCGTGCGAGGTCTCCCAGCTGCCACGAATGGTGGTGCCGTCCTCGCTGACCTGTCCGGTGAACCGCTGCCGGAAGTCCAGCGGCGAGAAGTCCGGCGTCTCGCGCAGCAGTCGCCACACCCCGCCGGCAAAGCTCATCGCGTACAACCGGGCGACGCCCCGCGAGTCGAAGTAGTGCTGTGTGTACGCGTCCGTCTCCAGGTCGGTCGCGATGATCGCCATGCTGTCCGGCGCCTCGGCCAGCGAGATCTCGGTGCGCTGGACCAGGAACCGTCGGTCCAGGGTCCACTCGAACACGCAGCGCGCGGCAGGCGTGTCCAGGCCGGGGAAGTCGGCCTCCACCACCCACTCGCCCGCCAGAACGTCCAGCCTCTCCAAGGCTTCCTGCCGTGCCGATCCGTCCATGGTGAACATCTCCTCCTCGTCGATCGCCCGTCGATCGTCGACGCCCATCGGATGTAGGACGACCTCGGCGGCAGAAACTCATCGGTCCCACCGCCCGGGGCGGGATCAGTCGACGAAGTCGGTGACGAGGGCGGCGAACTCGTCGGGCGTGGCCAGCCGGACGCCGAGCGACTCGGCCTTGGCACGCTTGGATCCGGCGCCCTCACCGGCGACGACCATAGTGGTCTTCTTGGAGACGCTGGAGGAGGAACGGCCCCCGGCGCGTTCGATGAGTTCGTTCATCTGGTTGCGGCTGAGCTTCTCCAGCGGCCCGGTCATCGCACCGGTGACCACCACCGTCATCCCCGCGAGCGGACCGGCCGCCTCGCCCGCACCGCTCTCCTCGCCCTTCTCCTCGACGCTTCCCTCGCCGTTGTCCTCGCCGCTCTCCGCGGCCGGCTGGGGCGGTGTGGCGCCGGGCTCGGTCATGTTCACCCCGGCCGCGGCGAGTTTGTCGATCAGCGGGGCCAGTTCGGCCAGCTCGGCGACGATCGACGGGGCCTTCTCGGTGCCGATGCCCTCGACCTGCTGCATCGTTTCGGCGTTGGCCGCGCGGATGAGGTCCATCGTGGCGAAGTACCGGGCGATACGGCGAGACATGGACCGGCCGGTGCCACGGACCCCGAGCGCGCACAGCACCCGGGACAGCGGTCTCCCCTTAGCCGTGTCGAGCGCGGCGAGGAGGTTGTCGGTGCTGGTCTCGCCCATCCGCTCCAGACCCAGCAACTGGTCGCGGGTGAGGGAGAAGAGGTCGGCGAGGTCCTTGACCAGTTCCGCCTCGACGAGCTGGACGACCCGCGTGTGGCCCAGGCCTTCGATGTCGAGCTGGTCGCGGCCGGCGGCGTACGAGAGGGCGGCGACCAGGTGGCAGTTGCGGCCGTTCTCACAGCGCCAGCGCTGCTCGCTGGTGTCGATGCCGGCCCCGCAGCGCGGACACACCTCGGGGAAGACGATGGGCTGTTCGGCACCGGTGCGCAGATGGGCGACGGGGGCCTCGATACGCGGGATGACGTCACCGGCCCGGTGAACCATGACATGGTCGCCCAGACGCAGATCGCGGCGGGTGATGTCGGCCGGGTTGTGCAGGGTGGCGTACGTGATGGTGGCGCCGTCGATCTCCACCGGCTCCAGCACCGCGCGCGGGGCGATGATGCCGGTGCGGCCGACGTTCCACTCCACCTCCAGCAGCCGGGTGATCTTCTCCACGGCGGGCAGCTTGTAGGCGATCGCCCAGCGCGGAGCACGTGAACCGGAACCGGCGGCCTGCTGGTCGGCGGCCAGGTCCGCCTTGATGACGATGCCGTCGATCCCGAACGGCAACTCGGCGCGCAGCGCGGCGATCTCCCGCACCCGGTCCAGTACCTGCTCGGCCGTCTCCGCGACGATGCCGGGCACGGCAGTGGTAGCGGTGGTGTTCACCCCGAGCCCGGCGGCCCGCACCATGAGGTCGCTGTGCGCGCTCTCGCCCAGCCGCTCCGCCAGCTCCGCCTCGGTGTCGGCGAGAGGCAGCAATCCGTAGCCGAAGAACGTCATCGGCACCGTGTAGGCACGCTCCTTGGCGCGCAGCGTGCCCGCCGAAGCGCCGCGCGGGTTCGCGAACGGCTGCCCGCCGTGCGCGGTGCGCACCTCGTTGGCGTGCTCGAACTGGGCGGTGGTCATCAGGACTTCACCGCGCACCTCCACCGTCACCGGCTCGGCCAGCTCCTGGGGCAGGCCCTCGATGGTGCCGATCGCGTGCGAGACGTCCTCCCCGGCCGTCCCGTCGCCCCGAGTGATCAACCGGTCCAGCCGCCCGCGCGTGTAGCGGGCCGCGATCGCCAGACCGTCCAGCTTCGGCTCGACACTGAACCGCTCGGCCTCGTGCCCGATGCGCCGGGCCAGCGACGCCGTCCAGGCGGTGAAGTCCTCGGCCGAGAACACGTTGTCCAGGCTCAGCATCGCCACCGTGTGCGGCACATCCCCCTCCACCGCGCCGCCGGCGACCTTCCCCGTCGGGGAATCGGGCAGCACCTCGTCCGGGTGGTCGGCCTCCCAGGCCGCGATACCGCGCACCAACCGGTCGTAGGAGTCGTCGTCCAGCACCGAGGTGCCGCCCGCGTAATAGGCGGCCGAAGCCTTCACCGCGTCCTCGACCGCCTGCGCGTAGGCGGCGGCATCCACGATCACTGCAACTGGTGTCGTCATGCCCGTCATCATGCCTGCCACCACTGACAACGCCCCGGTGGCGGCGTACCCGTCCATGCATTGAGCCGCCTCGGTGAGCCCGCGGTTCGCGGCGGGCGCACGGCACCACGGCCCGACCCGCCTCGCGGAACCTCCCGGCTGGCACGGGGCTGGCACAATGACGGCGCATCAGACCCGAGTCGCCGCCCGAAAGGCTCCGTCGTGCCGCAGCAGACCGACACCGACGCAGGCTTCGCCGAGCTCCTGGAGCCGTACCGCCGCGAACTGCAGGTGCACTGCTACCGCATGACCGGCTCGTACGACGAGGCCGAGGACCTGGTCCAGGAGACGTTCCTGAAGGCCTGGCGGAGCCGGGAGGCGTACGAGGGCCGGGCGAGCATGCGCACCTGGCTGTACCGCATCGCCACCAACACCTGCCTGGACCATCTGCGCCGCCACCAGCGCACTCCGCACCCGTACGAGCGGCTGCCCGGTATGGAACACGGCAAGGGCGAGCCGCCGACACGGATCGAGTGGCTGCAGCCGTACCCCGACGAGCTGCTCGCCGACATCCCCGCCGAGGAGGCGGGCCCCGAGTCGCAGGCGCTGTCGCGGGAGACGGTCGAGCTGGTCTTCCTCGCCGCGCTGCAGCATCTGCCGCCGAGGCAGCGGGCGGTGCTGATCCTGCGGGACGTGGTGGGTCTGCCGGCCACGGAGACCGCCGGGCTGCTGGAGCTGTCCACCGCCTCCGTCAACAGCGCCCTGCAGCGCGCCCGGCCCGCACTGCGCGAGCATCTCCCGGCGGGCCGCCGTACGGAATGGGCTCCGTCAGCCGCACCGACCCGCGAGGAGCGTGAGGTGGTCGAGCGCTACCGGGACGCTGCCGAGCGGCTCGATCTGTCCGCGATGGCTGAACTGCTGACCGCCGACGCCAAGCTCACCATGCCGCCGAACCCGCTCTGGTTCGTCGGACGCGAGGCGATTCTCGCCTTCGTCGGCCAGAGTCTCGACCCGGCCTCCCCGATGTACTTCGGCCGGTGGCGGCACCTGCCGACCTGGGCGAACGGGCTCCCGGCGGTGGGCGGTTACGTCCAACGGCCGGGGACGACCGTCTACCGCGCCCAGAACCTGGACGTTCTGCGTATCGAGGACGGCCGCATCGCGGAGATCACCACCTTCGAGCCGCACCTGCTGCCGGCTTTCGGGCTGCCGCTGAAAATTTCCGAACAGGAGCGATGACTGACGCGCTCGCCGTGCGTCTGTATGGCCGACATCTTCGGATCACGACAGCGGACCAGGAGCCATCATGCTGCTGCAGGACAAGAACGCGATCATCTACGGCGCCGGCGGGAGCATCGGCGGTGCCGTCGCCCGCACCTTCGCCCGCGAGGGCGCCCGCGTCTTCCTCGCCGGACGGACGGCCGCCAAGCTGGAGGCGGTGGCCAAAAAGATCGAGGCGGCAGGCGGCCGGGCGCACGTGGCCGTGGTCGACGCGCTCGACGAGCGGTCGGTGGAGGAGCACGCCGACACCGTGCTGGCGGAGGCGGGCTCGGTCGACATCTCGTTCAACCTCATCACCCGCAACGACGTGCAGGGCACACCCGTGGTGGACATGTCGGTGGCCGACTACATCGCCCCGGTGACCACCGGCATCACCACCAACTTCATCACCGCCCGCGCGGCGGGCCGCCGCATGGCGGAGCAGGGCTCCGGAGTGATCCTCGCCCTCAACAGCGGCTCCGCGCACGCCAGTCCGATGATGGGCGGTACGTGCCCCGCGGACGCGGCGATCGACACGCTGATCCGTGCCCTGGCACAGGAGCTCGGCCCGAAGGGCGTACGGGCGCTGGGGCTGTGGGTGGCCGGAGTGCCGGAGACCCTGACACCGGAGAAGCTCGGAGCCGTGAACCCCGCGATGGCCAGCCCCGAGGCACTGCGGGGCATCCTCGACATGCTGGACGGCCTGCGCATGCTCCCGGCGTCGCCGCGGCTGCGGGAGGTCGCGGAACTGGCCGCGTTCCTCGCCTCGGAGCGGGCCGGAGCGGTCACCGGAACGTGGGTGAACGGGACCGCGATGTTCACGAGCTGAGGCGTCGACATGTGAGGACGCGCCCGGCAACACCGCTGGGCGCCCTCGCCCTATGCCTCCTGTGCCGGGCTGCCCGGCCGCGTGGCGTAGCGGCCGCGCATGGCATCGCTCGCCGCGGGCCCTGCCGCGAAGACGTAGTCGTCGCTGTCGTCGAGCCGGCGGCCGGTCCTGGCGTCGACGACGACGGGCTCGACCTCCTGGCCGCTGTGCGCGTCGACGAGGATCATGCTGCGCTCCGCCGCCGGGAGGCGGGAGTTGCCCCACGCGGCCAGGGTGACGATCACCGGTCGCAGGGAGTGCCCGAGCTCGGTCAGTACGTACTCGTGGCGGACGGGGTTGGTCTGGTACGGCCGGCGCTCCAGCAGCCCGTCCTCGACCAGGGTCTTGAGCCGGGTGGTGAGCATGCTGGAGGAGATGCCGAGGCTCTCCTGGAACTGGTCGAAGCGGGTGTAGCCGTCGAAGGCGTCGTGGAGGATCAGCAGAGTCCACCACTCGCCGACGTGCTGCACCGTCGTGGACAGCGGGCACTCCCGGTCCTCCAGCCTGATCCGGCTTGCCACGGCGACCGTCCCTTCAGTTACTGCTAAAGTCGAAGTTAGTAGCTTCTATTTTAGCAGTTTAGTCGGGAGCGGTGGCGCACCATGCCCGCACCCCGACCCTGAATGCCCTCACTCGGAAAAGGGACACCGTGACCACACCCCTCAGCGAATCCCTCGAAGACCGGCGCGCCCTGGTCACCGGCGGCACCAAAGGCACCGGCGCCGCCATCGCCCGACGCCTGGCCGAAGCCGGTGCGACCGTGCTCGTCACCGCCCGCAGCCGCCCCGACGACGTCGAGGAGAAGACCTTCGTCGGAGCCGACCTGTCCACGGCCGAGGGCGCCGCCCACGTCGTCGCGGAGGTGGACGCCCGCCTGGGAGGCGTCGACATCCTCGTCAACACCCTCGGCGGATCCGAGGCACCGGCCGGCGGCTTCGCGGCGCTCGGCGAGGACGACTGGACCAGAGAACTGAACACGAACCTGCTGGCCGCCGTCCGCCTGGACCGAGCTCTCCTGCCGCACATGATCGCCGGCGGCAAGGGCGCGATCGTGCACGTCACCTCGATCCAGCGCCGCATGCCGCTGTGGAACGGAACCCTGGCCTACGCCGCCGCCAAGGCCGCCCTGACCACGTACAGCAAGGGCCTGGCCAATGAGGTCGCCCCGCAGGGCGTCCGTGTCAACGCCGTCTCGCCCGGCTTCGTCCAGACGTCGGCCGCCGACGACCTTGTCGCCCGGATCGCCCACGAGGCGGGCATCACCGAGGAGGCGGCACTGGGCCGGCTCATGGACTCCCTCGGCGGCATCCCGCTCGGCCGCCCCAACCGACCCGAGGAAGTCGCCGAACTCGTCGCCTTCCTCGTCTCCGACCGTGCCTCGGCCATCGTCGGCGCAGAGCACGTCATCGACGGCGGCACCACCCCCACCGTCTGATCCCGCGACCACCCATCACCCCCTCCACGAGGAGCGTCATGCACGACAACCAGCCCCGGACCATCGCCCTGGATGCCCTGCCCGAGGTGATCACCCGCTATCTGACGGCCCACCGCAACCACGACACCGCCATCGCGATCACGGCGTTCACCGGCGACGCCACGGTGGTCGACGACGGCCACACCTACGCGGGCACCGCGGCGATCGAGGGATGGCTGGACCGGGCCGCCACCGAGTTCACCTACACCGTCCAGCTCACCGACGCCCGCGAGACCGACGCGGACCACTACATCGCCACCCAGCACCTCGAAGGCGACTTCCCCGGCGGCACCGTCGATCTCCACTACCGGTTCACGCTCCGCGCCGGCCTCGTCGAACGCCTCGTCATCGAACCCTGAGACCGCGGACCCGCCGCGCGCCGGACCCTGCCGGGAGGCAACCGCCGCGTCAGCCCTTGGGACGGTGTCCCGCCGCGCCGAGCGCCTCGCCGAGCAGGCGAACCGCCTTCGGGCCGACTCCGTGCATGGCCAGCAGCTCGGCCTCGCTCATCTCGGCGACCTGGGCGAGCGTGGTGATGCCGACGTTGGCGAGCGCCCGAGTGGCGGGATTTCCGATGGCCCTGGGCAGGTCACCGACCTCACCGGCAGCCGCCGTGTCCGCGGTTTGTGCCTGCGCCGCCAGTCGCCCGGGCGCGTGCGCGAGCCAGGCGCGACGTACCCAGTGGTTGAGCTGCTGACCGTTGATGTCCCCGATCGGGAGGCGTACGCCGATGTGTGTCGTGCCGCGGGTCAGCGGCTCGGCGGTCGGGTGCGCGGCGAGGACCTCGTCCGCGTCCGCGGTGGGGAGGTGCAGCTGCACGTAGTCGTCCTTGCCCAGCGAGGCGAACCGCTTGTCGCGCACGGTGAACGACTTCGTGCCGGAGCCGGTGCTTCGTTCCGCCGTCCCGGGGAGCGAGAGCGCCGTCCTGCGCAGCTGGGCGAGGCTGGTCATGAGCGAGGGATCCTTACGCCTGTGGTCGGGCGCGGGCGATGAGCAGGGCCACGTCGTCGTGGTTGTCGGGGTGGTGCAGGGTGCTCAGGAGGAGGTCGCAGACGTCTTCCAGGGGGCGCGTGGGGTCGTCGAGGAGGCCCAGCATCGTGTTGAGGCGGTCGTCGAGGTCGTGCTGGCGCGTTTCGACGAGCCCGTCGGTGTAGAACACGAGCTGGTCGCCGGGTTCGAGGTCCACGGTGGTGGTGGAGAAGGCGACGCCGCCCACGCCGAGCGGTGCCCCGGTGGGCAGGTCGAGCAGTTCGGGAGGGTGGCCGGGGCGGATACGGGCCGGCGGCAGGTGTCCGGCGTTGGCGATCCTGCACTGGTGCCGGTGGGGGTCGTAGACGGCGTACACGCAGGTGGCGATGGACTCGTCCAGGCCCCCGGTGGCCTTGTCGAGGTGTTCGAGGAGCCGCGCGGGATCGAGGTCGAGCGAGGCCAGGGTGCTCGTTGCGGTGCGCAGCCGGCCCATGGTCGCCGCCGCGTTGATGCCGCTGCCCATCACGTCACCCACGACGAGCGCGGTCTTGTCGCCGTCCAGCGGGAGAACGTCGAACCAGTCGCCGCCCACCTCACCGGCCGCCCCCGCGGGCTGGTAGCGGGAGGCGACCTCCAGACCGGTGGTCATGCGCGGGTGGCTGGGCAGCAGACTGCGCTGCAGGGCGACGGCGGTGTTGCGGGCGTTCTGGTACCAGCGGGCGTTGTCGATCTGCACGGCCGCCCGGGCCGCCAGCTCCCGGGCCAGTACGAGGTCGTCGTTGCTGAAGGGCCGCGGGTTGCGGGTCCGCTTGAGATCCAGGGCGCCGAGCACCTCGCCGCGCGCGACCAACGGCACCGCCAGGTACGAGTGGACACCCGCCCGGCCCAGCAGCACGGCCGCCTGCGGGTCCTGGGCGATACGCAGCAGGTCCTCGTCCTTCACCTGCGACACCATGACCGGGCTGCCTGTACGTATGCACTGGGTGACGAGACGGTCGGAGCCGTACCGGGCCACCTGTCCGTGAGGGGCGGCCTCGTCGGGGGTCTCGGTGGCGGCGGAATCGGTCCGGACGGCCAGCGTGCGGATCAGCGTGTGCTCGGTCGGACCGAGGTCGCTGCGGCGGCCTTCCACCACCGCCTCCAGCAGGTCCACGGACGCGATGTCGGCGAGCTCCGGCACGGCGACGTCGGCGAGTTCACAGGCGGTGCGGTCCAGCTCCAGGGTGGTGCCGATACGGGCGGAGGCGTCGGCGATGACCGTGAGGCGTCGTCGCGCGGTCTCCGCCTCGATCGCCGAGCGGTGCCGTTCGGTCACGTCGACGACCGAGACGGCGACCCCCAGCACGGTCTGCAGGGAGTCCTCCAGCCGGTAGTACGAGGCCGACCAGGCGTGATCCTCGTTCGGATCGGCCGGGGTCCGGCCGATCGTGGGCTGTTCGACAAGCGGGACACCAGTATCCAGGACCTGGCGCGCCGCGGACTCTATGGCCTCGACGTCCAGGAACGGCAGGGCCTCGCGGATCGTCCGGCCGACGTGTTCCGCGGCGGAGATGCCGTTGATCCGTTCCAGGGCCGGGTTGACCGACACGTACCGCAGGTCCCTGTCCAGGACCGCCAGCCCGATCGGGGACTGCGAGACCATCTGCACGGAGAGCGCGACATCCCGTTCGAGGCGGTGCACGGTCGACTGATCGGCCGCGAGACCCAGGGCGTAGACGCCACCGCGGTCGTCCAGGAGCCGCATGTTCCGGAACTCCACGAGCCGCGTGGTGCCGTCCTTGTGCCGGACCGGAAAGCCGCCGGCCCAGCCGCGACCGGTGTCCATGACGTCGGTGAACAGCTTCACGGCCAGGTCGACGTGCTGCTCGTGCACCATCAGCCGGGCCGCGTACTCACCCAGCGCCTCTCGTGCCGTGTAGCCGAACAGCTCCTCGGCCTGCGGGCTCCACAGCACGACGCGGCCCTCGGTGTCCAGCACCACCGAGGCCACGCCCAGCACGTCCAGCAGCGCGCTCGGCCGTAACGGCCCGCGGACCCGTTCGTCGTCGTCGGACACGGGAATTCCGGCTGCGCTCATTGCAGGCACCGCTTTCGCCCGTTTACGCGGCACGCCGTTCCCTGTGCCGACTGTCCCCTGTTCTACCGTGCCCACCGTTTCCTCCGGTGCCGTTCTCGTCTGCCTTCACCATCTCCCAACACAGCAGTGGTTGTCCGGCGAAGACGTCACGGAATTGGCGGGGAGATCCGGGCGCGGGGCATCGCGCCTCGGCGCGGGCCACCACTCCGACAGCGTGATCAGGGGCCTCAGGTGTCACAGTGGTTACTGAACGCATCCGAGAGGTCGCGGGCTGTGCGGACCTCGGGGCACTTCGGATGGGTCCGCTTCCGGTGGGGCGGCTTCCGCGGGGGCGCGGCGGATGCCGACGGGCGCCTTGCCCGCCGGCATCCGGGAGGGGACCTCGAACCTGGTGGGTTCAGACGCCGTCGGTCAGGGTCGCCCAGACCGCGTGACCCCCGGTGAGCGGGGAGCGGTCGACTCCCCAGGTGTCGGCTATGTGCTGTACGAGGAGGAGCCCGCGACCGTTCTCGTCGTCGGGGCCCGGATCGCATCGCGGCAGGAGGCGGCCCGTGCGGTCCTCGTCGTGCACCTCCAGGCGCAGGCTTCCGTCCGCCGTGAGCCCGGCGCCGCACAGAATCCGCGTACTGGCCGTGTGCAGTACGGCGTTCGTGGCCAGCTCGGACACGAGCAGTACGGCGTCGTCGCGCAACTCGCAGGGCAGGCGCCACGCGGTGAGCCGCTCGCCCAGCGTGTTGCGGGCGACCTTGACGCTGGTCCGGTGCGCCGGGAGCTCGAGCCAGTGTGCGGTGTCCGTGTTCGTGGAGCCTAAGAGCCGAAGGGAGGGAGTCGTGTGGGGGGACACGGTGATTGCCTTCCAACAAGGAGGAGCGCTGGGGGAGTTGGGGATCACGACCTTCGGCTCCGTCCGGCGGGGTGTTCCGGCGGCCTGCGGGCCGAACGCTGAGGTGCGCCAACTCCACGGGGCGTGGCGGGTGTTGACGGCGATGCGCGCGCGTTCGGTGGGATCGCTCACAGAACTAACTATGCTCGTAGCCCAGTTCACGCTGCAACCGTCTCCCTGATAATTTCAGCAAGGCGGTATCTGCCTGGTGCCATCAGCAAGTCGCTGTCAGACTCGTACCGGTGACAGTTCCTCAGGAGGTAGGGCGTGAGCGAAGCTCGTTCGGGCGTCGGCACCAGTGCACCCACCGTTCTCCGCATGATCCTGGGCAAGCGGCTGCAGGAGCTGCGGCAGGGCGCGGGGGTGTCGCTGGACGACGCGGCGAAGGCCCTGCATGTGAAGCCGCTGACCATCCGCAGACTGGAGAAGGCGGAGGTCGCGCTCAAGACGCTCTACGTGGAGAAGCTGCTGCAGACCTACGGGGCCGCGCAGCAGGAGGTCGACGAGTTCGTCACCCTGGCCGAGCGGGCCAACGAGCCCGGCTGGTGGCACGCGTACCGCGATGTGGTGCCCGACTGGTTCAGCGCGTACGTGAGCCTGGAGACCGGCGCCAAGACACTGCGCACCTATGAACCGCACTACGTCACCGGGCTGCTGCAGACGTACAACTACGCGCGTGCCGTGCTGCGCGGGGGCTTCCCCAACGAGAGCGACGAGGACCTGGGGCGGCGGGTCGATCTGCGGCTGCGCCGGCAGGGACTGCTGGAGAGACCCGACGCGCCCACGTTATGGGTCGTGATGGAGGAGACCGTACTGCACCGGATGGTGGGCGGTGCCGAGGTGATGCGGGAGCAGATCGAGCGGCTCCTGGAGGTCTCGGAGCTGGACCATGTGAGCGTCGACGTCGTGCCGTTCACCGCCGGGGCCCACATCGGGGCCTGCGCCCCCTTCACCTACTTCCGGTTCGAGGAGCGGGAACTGCCGGACATCGTCTACAGCGAGATCCTCTCCGCCTCCGTGTACCTGGACCAGCGCTCCGACGTCGCCGGTCATCTGGAGGCGCACAACCGGATGTCCTTGCTCACCTCGTCCGCGGACAGCAAGGCCCTGTTGAACCGCATGCGCAAGGAGTACTCATGACCACCACCGACGGAAGTGTGTACAACGGAATGCCCGCGTCGGAACTCGGCGAGCAGGGCTGGGAGCGTCCGTGGAGCGGCCCCAACGGGGGGCAGTGCGTGGAGACGAAGCAACTCGCCGACGGTCGCGTGGCGTTGCGGCAGTCGAACGATCCCGCCGGTCCCGCGCTGATCTACACACCGCAGGAGATCGCCGCGTTCGTCGCCGGCGTCAAGAAGGGCCTCGCCGATCATCTGGCGGCCGGCTGAACCACACCACGAACGGGAAGACCTCGGGCCGGCCCCGGCCGAGACCTGCCCGGCATGCCGACGTACACCACTGAAGGGGAAAGAATGAGCAACTCCCAGGCCGCGCGGGACATCGACACCAGCAGGCCGCACTCCGCCCGTATGTACGACTACTACCTGGGCGGCAAGGACCACTTCGACATCGACAAGCAGGCGGCGGAGTCGGTCGCGGCGGCCTATCCCGGCATCTTCGTGTGCGCCCGCGAGAACCGGGCCTTCATGCACCGCGCCACCCGGGTCCTCGCACGGGAGCACGGCATCCGCCAGTGGCTCGACATCGGCACCGGCATCCCCACCGAGCCGAACCTTCACCAGGTCGCCCAGAGTGTGGTCCCCGAGGCCAGGGTGGTCTACGCGGACAACGACCCCCTCGTCCTCAAGTACGCCGAGCGCCTGATGCGCAGCACCCCCCAGGGCCGCACCACGTACATCGAGGCGGATGCCAACGACCCCGAATCGCTCCTGAACGCACCCGAGTTGGCCGAGGTGCTCGACGTGGGCCGACCCGTCGCGCTGTCCCTGAACGCCCTCATGCACTTCGTCACCGACGCCCAGGACCCGTACGGGATCGTCGGCCGCCTGCTGGACGCCCTGCCCTCGGGCAGCGCCCTGGCCCTGAGCCACTGCACGCCCGACTTCGACCCGCCCACCTGGGAGAAGGTCACCGCGATCTACACGGGCGCCGGCACCCCCGTGCAGTTCCGCTCCCAGAAGGACGTCGCCCGCTTCTTCGACGGCCTCGACCTCCTCGACCCCGGCATCACCGTCGGCCACCGCTGGCGCCCCGACGCACAGGATGACAACGCTGCCACGGAGCAGCAGCCGACGGACGCCGAGGTCAGCCTGTGGACCGGGGTGGGCGTGAAGCCGTAGCGGGGTGGTGGGACGCCGGTCGGGCGGCCGGCGCCGCGGTGATGCCCGCCCGTGTCGGCCTGGAGTGAGGGATGAGCCCGGTGGGCCGCCACGGCCCATCGACGCGCCTACTGCTGACGCTGCCACTCGGTCCGGGTGAGTTCGTACTCGACCTCGCCGTGCTCGGAGCCCGCGAGCGCGTCCGGCCAGTCCTGGGTGAAGGTCCGGACGAAGGACAGGCCCGCCTTCGCCATCACCCGCCGGGATCCCGTGTTGACCGTCATGGTGTTCGCGGTGACCCGCTCTACTCCGAGGTCGGTGAAGCCCTTGTCGATGAGGGCCCGTGACCCCTCGGTGGCGTAACCATGGCCCCAGGCGGCCTTGTTGAGCCGATAGCCGAGTTCGACGACGGCCGGGCTGTCGTCGTCCAGCGGCCGGAACTCGAACCAGCCCAGGAACAGCCCGGTGGCCTTCTCCTCTGCGGCCCAGTAGCCGCGGGTCCCGAGCCCCGGATGATCGTGCAGGAGCCGTGGCAGGGTCTTCGCCCGGATCTCCTCGCGGCTCACCGGACGGCCACCGTTGATGAAGCGCATGACGTCGGGATCGCCGTCCAGCGCGAGCAGATGGTCGACGTCGGCGACGGTGAACGGCCGCAGCACGAGCCGGTCGGTCTCCAGGAAGATGCCCATGCCGTGATGGTCACCGCAGCGGGACGGGGCCGCCACCGGATTTCAGGAAATGTGGCGCTTCGCCTCGGTGGCTGACATGCGGAGGCGAGTCCGTCGGCCGAGGCGGCTGCTTCACCGTTCCCTGCCCACCGTCTCCCGCCTCACCCTCCACGCCTCACCATCTCTGCCTCACCATCCCCTGCCTATCCACCGCAGGGGATGGTTGGTCCTGAAGCGGCGCCCCAGACTATGAGCCATGAACGGAAAGCGGCCCCTCGGGGAGTTCCTGCAGAAACGCCGGTCCCAGGTGCGGCCGGACGATGTGGGGCTCCCCACGTACGGGGAACGACGGCGGGTACCCGGTCTGCGCCGCGAGGAGCTGGCGCTCCTGGCCGGGGTGAGCTCCTCGTACTACACCAGGCTCGAACAGGGGCACTCGTCGAACGCCTCACCAGAGGTCCTCGACGCCATCGCCCGGGCCCTGGACCTGGACGACGCCGACCGCGTCCACCTGCACGATCTCGCCGTGGCGCAGCGCCGCCCGGCGAAACCACGCAGGGTGCCGCCCGAGCACGTGGGGGCGTCGGTCCGCCAGTTGGTGTCGGCCCTGACCGATGTGCCCGTGGTCGTCCTCGGCCGGCGCTGCGACGTCCTGGCCTGGAACCGGACGGGGCACCTGCTGTTCGCGGGGCACCTCGACCCGGAAAGCCCGGACCGGCCCGCGGAGCGGCCGAACATGGCGGAGCTGGTGTTCTGCGACGGCCATACGCGTGATCTGTACGCCGACTGGCAGCAGAAGGCCCGCGACGTGGTCGGAACGCTGCGCCTCGTGGCGGGCCGCCATCCGGACGACCCGAAAATGGCCTCACTCGTCGGGCATCTCCTGCTGAAAAGCCATGAGTTCGAGTCGCTGTGGGCCGACCACCGGGTCCGTGCCTGCCCTGTCGCGGTCTACACCATGCGCCATCCGTTGGTGGGTTCGATCGAGGTGACCCAGCAGACCCTCCAGGCCGAATCGGACCAGCGGATCGTCATGGTCACCGCGGCACCCGGCTCGGCCTCCGCCCACGCACTCGCCCTGCTCTCCCGCGCCGCACATTCCTTGCCCGCACCCCACACTCCGATTCCCGCAACGGGTCCGGCTCCACGGTGACTTCACGCCGGAGAACCCTTTTCTGATCCGGGTCTGATCCGGTTCTGATCCCGCATCAATCGCCCTACGCGCAGAAGCATTTGCGTCGCTGCGTTTCCTTGCCATGCCCGAAAACCTGAAGGAATCATGAAGAAGAACCTCAAGAGCGCTGTTCTCGCCGCCGCCGCGGCCGGTCTTTCCCTCATGACGGTCGCCACGGCGACGCAGGCGGTCGCCGCCACGGCGCCGCTGTCCCAGGCCCGGATCGTCACCCACTTCGACCTGGCCCAGGGGCAGATGCCGGAGAACGCCGTCATCGAGCCGAACGGCTCCGTGGACGTCACCTTCGCCGCCGCTCGCCAAGTGGCGCGAATGGACCGGGGCGGCGCGACGCAGATCCTGGCCACCCTGCCGGCTCCCTCCGACGGCGGCGTCCAGACCCCGGTGCTCGGCTTCCCCCTGACGACCGGGCTCGTCCGTACCGACGACGGAACCCTGTACGTCCTCTACGCCACCGGCACCGCGGACCTGACAGGGCTGTGGCGGCTGAAGCCGGGGCACAGGGCGCCGGAACGGATCGCCGCCCTCCCCGCCGACGGCCTGCCCAACGGACTTGCCTTCGACCCCCGCTCGCGCGCCTTCTACATCACGGACTCGGTCCTCGGCACCGTATGGCGAGTCCCCGCGAACGGCGGACGAGCGACGGCATGGTCGACCGCACCGGAGCTCGCCGCACAGGGATTCCTCGGAGCCAATGGCGCCCGCGTGCACGAGGGCGCGCTGTGGGTGACCAACCTCGACCAGGGCACCGTGCTGAGCCTTCCCCTTCGCGGCGGCCACCGAGCGAGCACACCGACCGTCAGGGCGACCGGACTTGAGGGCATCGACGACTTCGCCTTCACCGGCCGGGGCAACGAGATCCTCGCCGCGCTCAACGGGCCCGGCACGGTCGTGCGCATCGCGGACGACGGCACGCACACCACTGTCCTGGACTCATCCGACGGACTGCAGAACCCCACCTCCGTGGCGATCCGGGGCAAGGACGTCTACGTGCCGAGCGCCGCCTACCTCACCGCCACCGACCCCAACCTGCTCCACGCCCGCCTGAACCGTCACGGCCACTGAGCGCGGCAGCGATGAAGGTGTCACATTCGCGCGCCCGCCGGTGTCTTCATGCCGAACAGGCCGACAGGCCAACGAGGCCGAACAGGCCGACGGACAAGGAGAACATCGTGACACTGCGCATCCCGAAGGCCGAGCTCCCCACCGAGCTCAGGGAGACCACGATCGAGCAGTTCGGTGCCGTGCCCGAACCGTTCGAAGTGACGGCGCACAATCCCAAAGTCGCCCAGGACGCCACGGAGATGGGTGGCAAAATAAGCCAGTGGGACATGGCCGACGAGTCTCTCAAGACGTTCGCGCACATGGCGGTCGCGGCAAAGGTCGGCTGCAGCTGGTGCCTCGACATCAACTACTTCCAGGCGCTCAACAAGAACCTGGACCTGACCAAGGCGAGCCAGGTGCCGCGCTGGCGGGAGTCGGAGGTGTTCACGCCGCTGGAGCGGGACGTACTGGAGTACGCCGAGGCGATGACGAGCACGCCGACGACCGTCACCGACGAGCTCTACGCGAGCCTGCTCGACCGGCTCGGCCCGGCGGCGATGGTGGAACTCACCGCGGTCGTCGGCTTCGCCAACATGTCGACCAGGAACAACACGGCGCACGGGATCACCTCGCAGGGCTTCTCCGACGCATGCGGGATTCCGCTCGCAGCGCGTTCGGAGAATCCCGGCGTGGTGTCGACGGCGATATGACCGAGGATCCCTACCTCGCCCATCGCAGCCTGTTGTTCACGGTCGCCTACGAGATGCTCGGCTCGGCGGCCGACGCGGAGGACGTACTGCAGGAGTCCTGGCTGCGGTGGGCCGACGTGGACCCTTCACAGGTGCGTGACCCACGGGCGTATCTCGTCCGGATCGTCACACGCCAAGCGCTCAACCGGCTGCGGACGTTGTCGCGCAGCCGCGAGGAATACGTCGGCGAGTGGCTCCCCGAGCCGCTGCTGACCAGCCCCGATGTCGCCGAGGACGTCGAACTCGCGGAGAGCGTCTCGATCGCGATGCTGACCGTCCTCGAAACGCTCGGGCCGACGGAGCGGGCGGTGTTTGTACTCCGCGAGGTCTTCGAGATGCCGTACGGCGAGATAGCCGAGGTCGTCGGGAAGTCCGCGGCCACGGTACGGCAGATCGGTCGGCGGGCCCGCGAACATGTGGCGGCTCGACAGCCGCGGGTACGGGTAAGCCGGTCGGAGCAGCAGGCCGTGGTGGAGCGCTTCCTGCTCGCGTTGCGCACCGGTCAGTTGCAGGAGCTGATGGCCGTCATGTCGCCGGACGTGGTCCTGATCGCCGATGGCGGCGGGATAGTGGCAGCCGTTCAGGCGCCGATCCACGGCGTCGAACTGGTGGCGAAGCTGCTCGCACGCGCGGATCGGGCGGTGACCACGTTCGAGACGACGACCGTGTGGCTCAACGGCGCCCCCGCGGGCCGGGTCGAGGTCGACGGCGAGCCGGCCGCGGTGAGCCTCGTAGTGGACGGCGGGCGGGTCACCCGGATCTACCTGGTGAGAAACCCGCAGAAGCTGACACGGCTGGATGTGCGGTCCGAACTCTCCAGGTAGGCCTGCCACTGCCACTGCCACTGCCACTGCCACTGCTCCGGGTCCGGCTCCGGCTCCGGCGTCGTGGGTGTTCCGGGCGGTTCCCAGCCGTCCGGAACACCCACGACCGCCTCGGCGAACGGCAACTAGTCGAGGTGAGAGACCTGGTAGTGGCTGATGTACCAGTCGTCCTCCGCCCGCTTCACCACCACGCCGAGGCTGACGGTGAGTGTGGGCCGGTCGGAGAACGAGAAGTCCACGCTCAGATAGCCCAGTACGAGGTCGTCGGCGAGGCGTCTGGTCTCGACGATCCGGTACGTGGCCGTCAGACCGAGGGGCTGGGATTCGTAGTAGTCCGCGATGCCTTGGCGCCCGACGCTGTAGGGGTGCAGTCCCTGGAAGATCGCGTCCTCGGTGAACAGGGAGGCGACCTTCTGCGGCTCGTGGCCGTCGACGGCTGCCTTCCACCGGTCGAGGACGCCGCGCAGGACCGACGTGGTGTCTGTGGTGCTGTTCATCGGGTTCTCCTTGCCGATGGGGTTCACGGGATCGAGAGGAGCGATGGGTCCGTCAGTGACCGGCGCTCATGCCGCCGTCGACGTGAAGGATCTCGCCGGTGACGAACGGCGCGTTCTCCAGGTAGATCACAGCGTCGACGATGTCGCTCTGCTCGCCCATCCGGCCGACCGGGTGCAGGCCGGCGAGGGTCGCATGGGTCTCCTCGGGGTGCATGGGGGTCTTGATGGTGCCCGGGGCGACGGCGTTGGTGCGGATGCCGCGGGTGGCGTACTCGATGGCGAGGGACTTGGTGGCGGACTGCAGGCCGCCCTTGGTCAGCGAGGCCAGCACGGAGGGCACGTTGGCGTCGGCGTTGTCGACCAGGCTGGTGGTGATGTTGACGATGTGGCCGCCGCCCTGGGCGAGCATGTGCTCCACGGCCAGCTGGGTGATGCGGAAGAAGCCGGTGACGTTCACGCCCGTCGCGGTGGCGTAGTCGTCCAGGGTGTAGTCCGTGAAGGGCTTGGCGACGAAGACGCCCGCGTTGTTGACCAGGGTGTCGATGCGGCCGAACCTCTCCACGCCGGCGGCGATGACGCGCTCGGCGGTCGCGGGGTCGGCGATGTCGCCCTGGACGGTCAGGATGTCCGCGTCGTCGGAGGGGGCGATGGTGCGTGAGGTGGCGACGACGGCGTAGCCGAGCTTGCGGTAGGCCTCGACCAGTCCGGCGCCGATGCCCTGCGATGCCCCGGTGATGACGGCGACCTTCTGGTGCTGGGTGCTCATGATGACCTTCTCCGGTTGTGGGTGTTCTGGGTGCGAATTCCTCGACCGATTTCCTACTAGTCAACCGGTCGACTATTTGAAAACTAGGCGCCCTCAGGAGGAGAAGTCAAAGGTCAGAGGGGTGACGGCCAGGACCGGCTTCCTCCCAGCTGGTAGGGCTGGGCTCCCAGCGCAGGTCGGCGGGACACCGTTCGGGAAGACGCCTGGAGTCGGAGCCGCCATCGGCGTCGGGGCCGGGGCTGGCGTCGGAATCGGCTAGAGCTTGTGCGGGTCGCCCTCGGGCAGCCAAGCGGCCGGGCCGTGGATGCCGAGGTCTCCGACTTCGTCGCAGAGCGCGTCGGTGACGGCGAGAACCGCGGTGCGGACCTCACCGGCTCGCCGGACGAGGGACCAGGTCCAGTAGATCTCCGGCGTGACGACCGGGCGTTGGACGAGGTCGGGCGGCAGTGGGGTGGTCTGGCCCTTGGGGGAGTTGATGACCGGGCGGTCGCTGCGGCGTACGTGGTCGAAGAAGGCGGGGCCGGTGATGCCGCCGTCGAAGATACGTGCCGCGTGGGCCCCGGTGTCGTGCGCCAGCTGCTCGGCGTAGGTGTTCCAGGAGGACCACGAGGTGGTGTCGTCGTCGAGGAGGACGACCGTGTCCTCGGCGGCCACCTCGCCGGTGTCGTCGCCCACCGCGACGGCGTAGAGCCGGTCGGCGCCGATGAGCCGGGCCTCCAGGCCGTGCCGCTCCAGATCCTCGGACCGCACCCAGCACACGGCGAGATCCAGGCTGCCGTCGGCCACCCGGGCGGCCTGGGTGTGGGAGGGCGCGATCCACGCGTCGATGTGCAGCTGGGCCACGGCCGAGGTGCGGGCGGTCAGGTCCGCCGGCAGCCAGTTGACGTAACCGAGCCGCACGGGATCCGATCCGGACAGGCGGCGGGCGCGGTGCTGGAGGTCGTCGGCCCGTTCCAGCAGGACGCGGGTGTGGGGGAGCAGGGCCGAACCGGCCGGGGTGAGCGACACCGAACGGCGGTCACGGTCGAAGAGACGCACCCCGAGATCGCGTTCGAGCGCCTTGATCTGCTGGGACAAGGACGGGCCGGCGATGAGCAGCCGCTCGGCGGCCCGGCCGAAGTTCAGCTCCTCGGCCACCGCCACGAAGTACCGCAGTTGGCGCAACTCCACGTTCGCCATCGTACGTCCGGTAGGAGGCTGTACCTACCAGCAGCGAGGAAGCCGATCGTGGCGTCGGGCCTGGTGGCAGGCGGACGATGACGACCACAGGATGCGATCACCAGCGCGGCGATCCGGTAGCCGCCGGACATCCCATCGAGCGGAGCAGGACCATGCGAGAGTTCCTGGTCGAGATCACGACCACTGTCCCCGAGGGAACCAGCCAGGACGAGGTCGACCGGCGACGCGCGGCCGAAGCCGTCCGCGCCCGGGAACTGGCCGCCACCGGCAATCTGGCGCGGCTGTGGCGCCCGGTCGGCGAACTGCGCAGCCTCGGCATCTGGCGGGCCTCCGACGAGGAGGAACTCCACGCGAAGGTGCTCGGCACGCTGCCGCTTCGGCCGTGGATGACCTTCACGGTCACCGCACTCCAGTCCCACCCCAACGACCCGGGCGGCACGGACGCCACCCCGTGACGGCTCACCCCGCCTTACGACTCCCGTTCGCACACCCTCGACCCCCGCGCACCCGCCCGCGTAGCGATCGTGGAACCAGCAGGCGTACGGCGTACGTTGGGACTCCATGCGGATCACGAAGTACACCCATGCATGTGTGCGGCTCGAACACGAAGGCCGGGTGCTGGTCATCGATCCCGGGACGTGGAGCGAGCCAGCGGCTCTGGACGGCGCGGACGCCGTGCTGGTGACGCACGAGCACGCCGATCACATCGACGTCCTTCGCCTAGCAGGGCTCGGCGTGCCGGTGTACGCCCCGGCCGACGCGGACATTCCACGGCTGGAGACGATCGGGGTGTCCTCCGGCACCGAGTTCACCGCCGCCAGCTTCCGCGTACGGGCCGTCGGCGGGCGTCACGCGTTCATCTACGACGGCGAGCCGGACTGCGCGAACCTTGGCTACATCGTCGACGAGTCGGTCTACCATCCCGGTGACTCGCTCCACGTCCCCGAGCAGCCGGTCGAGACGCTCCTGGTCCCGGCCCAGGGATCGTGGTTGAAGATGGCGGAGGTGATCGACTTCGCCAACGCGATCAAGCCGCAGAGGGCGTTCCCGATACACGACGCCCAGATCAACGATCGCGGCCTCAACAGCGTCAATGTCTGGATCGCCGAGTCGACCGACAGCGGCTACCGCTATCTGGCGCCCGGCGAGTCGCTCTGAGCCCGAGCCGTCAGTGGGCGATGCCGTCGATCAGGTCCCGGGCGCCCTGGCGCAGCAGGGCGACCGCGACGGAGGTGCCGAGGGTGGCGGGGTCGAGGGGCCCGGCCCACTCGTGGGCGTTGAGCTGGGTCTTGCCGTCCGGGGTGAACACGCAGGCGCGCAGGGAGAGTTCGCCGTTCCGTGCGGCAGTGGCGTAGCCGGCGATGGGGGAGTTGCAGTGGCCCTGGAGGACGTGGAGGAACATGCGCTCCGCGGTGGCCTCGCGGTGGGTGTCCGGGTCGCCGAGCGCGCTGACGGTGTCGATGACCGTCGTGTCGCCCTCGCGGCACTGCAGGGCGAGGATGCCCGCGCCGATCGGCGGCATCATCGTCTCGGGGGAGAGGATCTCGCTGATCACATCGGTGCGGTCGATGCGCTCCAGGCCGGAGACCGCGAGCAGCAGCGCGTCCGCCTCGCCGGCCGCGAGCTTGGCCAGGCGCCGGTTGGCGTTGCCGCGGAAGGGCACGCACTGAAGATGCGGGTGGGATGCGGCCAACTGGGCGATGCGGCGCACCGAGGAGGTGCCGATGCGGGTTCCGTCCGGCAGCTCGTCGAGGGTGAGTCCGTCGGGGTGGATGAGGGCGTCGCGGATGTCGTCCCGCTTGAGGAACGCGGCGAACATCGTGCCCGCCGGGAGCGGCCGGTCGGCGGGCACGTCCTTGACGCAGTGCACCGCCAGGTCCGCCTCGCCGGCCAGGAGTGCGGCGTCGACCTCCTTGGTGAACGCCCCCTTGCCCTCGACCTGGGCGAGATCGCCCATCCACTTGTCGCCGGTCGTCTTCACGGGCACCACTTCGGTGCGCAAGTGCGGGTACAGCGCGGCGAGTTCACCTTGGACGCGCGCCACCTGGGCCAGCGCCATGGGCGAGTCGCGCGAGACGATACGGATCAGTTCAGGGACGGACATGCGGACACGATAGACCCTTGAAGCCGCCGTTCCGGCATCCGCCGGAACGTGCGGACGGCGTCGGACGCGTCGCCTGCGGAAACAGCCGACGTGCCGACGCGCGGCCCGACCCCCCGGCCCGGGCCGCACGCCGGCTCTCAGACCGCGGTCCGCTCCACGGGGATCCACAGCTCCGCGTCGGCGTGCGTGGCATCCTCCGACAGCCGGGTCCGCAGGATCTCGGGCCCGGGCCGGCTCTGGTACGGATTGGACGGGAACCACTGGGTGAACACGTCCCGCCACAGGTACTGGAGCGCCTGCGGGAACGGCCCGGAGTTCTCGAACACGGCCCATGTCCCGGCCTGGACGGTGAGCGCGTCCATGTCCTCGGGCACGGCGGCGTGGGTCACCACGCCGTGGTAGTAGTCGAGTTCGGTTCCCTCGGCGCGGCTCTCGTCCAGGTTGTCGCTCACCGAGATGATGCCCTCCGGCTGCTGATCGGACAGCTGCTCGATGCGCTGGATCGTCTCCTTGCCGATGCCCCGGATGAAGTCGGCGATCGCCGGGTTCATCCCCTCATGCACGAGGGGGACACGCGCCTTCCTGCCCACCACTCGGAATTCCTCCTTCTCCACGACCTTGTATCGCATGCTGCTGCTCCCTTCGACGACGAGTCGGAAGGACATCCGGGGCTGTGACTGCAGACTCGCACCGACCCGCCTGGCCTCGCCGGGACCGACGCCGTGCATCGTGCGGAACGCACGCGCGAACGCCTCCCCCGAGGTGTAGCCGTAGCGCACCGCGATCTCCAGCAGCGTCCGTTCACCGGCCAGCACCTCGGCACCCGCGATGGTCAGGCGTCTGCGCCGGATGTACTCCGACAGCGGAATCCCCGCCAGCGCCGAGAACAGCCGCCGGAAGTGGTACTCCGACGTCACCGCGATCCGCGCCAGTTCGGACACCTCGATGCGCTGATCGAGGTGGCACTCGATGTGCTCCATGGCCTGGTTGAGCCGCTCCAGCACCCCGGTCTCCTTCCCTTTCGATCACCAACGTTAGGAAGAACCCACCCTGCCGGACCCGACATCCTGTGCCCGGTTCGGTCGGGTACGACAGCGGCCCCGACCAGCGCGTACCCGTCACTGCCGAGGGAGTCGGCGCACCGGATGCTTGCTCATGATCGAGACCCGGTTGAAGGCGTTGATGGTGAGGGCCACCCAGATCACGGCGGATATCTCGTCCTCGGTCAGGACCTGACGGGCGTCCTCGTAGGCGTCCTCCTGGGCGGTCGCGTTCGCGATGTCGGTGGTCGCTTCCGCCAGGGCGAGTGCGGCCCGCTCTCGTGGCGCGAACAGTTCGGTGTCACGCCAGGCGGGCAGTACGCCCAGGCGTTGTGTGGTCTCGCCGGCGCGCAGTGCGGCCTTGGTGTGCACATCGAGGCAGAAGGCGCAGCCGTTGATCTGGGACACGCGGAGGTTGATCAGCTCCACGAGGATGCGGTCAAGACCCGCGTCGGCGGCGGTCGCACGGACGGCTTCGGAGGCCTGGACCAGCGCGTGATAGGCCTTGGGGCTCTGCTTGTCGATGAAGACCCGCCTGCCTGCGGTGCCCGTCGTCGTGTCGCTCAAGCTGAACTCCTTCGGCGGGCCGTCCCCGACCCTGATCGTTCCGTCGCGTACGTGTCGGGATCATCGTCCCAGGCCTGGTGTGGCGCCTACTCGCTGGGGATTGAAACCGTTCAATCGACTCCGGTCGTGGCTGCGGCAGACCCGGCTGAAGACACCCCCTCACCCGACTGTCCGTCAAGAAATCCCTGCACACTCATTGACCCTCGTCTCGGGCGCCCCTACGTTCACCTAAGTCCAACGCCGTGAATCGATTCATCATTCTGCGTTAGGGGCCTGTAGTGATCAGTAGGAGGAACATCCTGGCGAGCGCGGCGGCCACGGTTGCCGGTGTGGCCGCCGGAGCGGGGCCGGCCGTCGCCGCGCCGGTGTCCGCATCCGCTCAGGCGTCCGCGCAACGCGGCGCCCTGCGCGTCACCGCGCCGACCGTCGAGTACGTTCAGCACCCCTTGGGCCTCGACGCGCAACGCCCGCGCCTGAGTTGGCCGATGGCCTCGGAGAAGCCGGGTTCGCGCCAGAGCGCCTATCAGGTGCGCGTCGCCTCCAGTGAGTCGCGCCTGTCCCGCCCGGATGTGTGGGACAGCGGGAAGGTCGTCTCCGGCGATTCGTCACTCGTCCCGTACGCGGGCCCTCAACTCAAGCCGCGGACACGCTACTTCTGGTCAGTGCGGGTGTGGGACGGCGACGGCGAGGCGTCCGGCTGGAGCGCGCCCTCCTGGTGGGAAACGGGACTCATGGGCGCCGCGCAGTGGTCCGCGGACTGGATCTCCGCTCCCGCGGCCCTCACGGACGCGCCGTCCCTCGAAGGCGCTGACTGGATCTGGTTCCCCGAGGGCGAACCGGCCAACAGCGCGCCCGCGGCGACCCGTTGGTTCCGTCGCACCCTCGACCTCCCGGCCGGAGTCACGGCGGCGACCCTGACCATCACCGCCGACAACGTGTACACCGTCTCCTTGAACGGCACCGAGGTGGCCCGCACCGACCTGGAGACGGATCACGACGGCTGGCGCCGCCCGGCCGTCGTCGACGTACTCGCCCAGGTGCGTTCCGGGACCAACACCCTCGCGGTCTCGGTGACCAACGCGACCGTCGGGCCCGCCGGCCTGGTCGCCGTCCTGACCGTCCGGACGCCCGCCGGTGAGCAGAGGATCGTCACCGACACCGCCTGGAAGTCGACGGACAAGGAACCCGCCGACGACTGGCGCGACGCAGACTTCGACGACAGCGGCTGGCCGACGGCGAAGAAGGCAGCCGCGTGGGGCGCCGGCCCGTGGGGCAGGGTCGTTCCGGTCGTGTACGCCGCCAACCAACTGCGGCACGAGTTCCGGCTGCCGCGCAAGAAGGTGTCACGCGCACGCCTGTACGCCACGGCCCTCGGCCTGTACGAGGCGCACCTCAACGGCCGCCGCGTGGGCCGCGACGAGCTCGCCCCAGGCTGGACCGACTACCGCGAACGCGTCCAGTACCAGACGTACGACGTCACCAAGCTCGTGAGGCAGGGCGCAAACGCCATCGGCGCCTACGTGGCACCGGGCTGGTACGCGGGCAACGTCGGCATGTTCGGACCCCACCAGTACGGTGAACGCCCGGCGCTGCTGGCGCAGTTGGAGGTCGAGTATGTCGACGGCACGAGTGAGCGCATCACCTCTGGTACCCAATGGCGGGCCGCCTCCGGACCCATCGTCTCCGCCGACCTGCTGGGCGGCGAGACGTACGACGCCCGCAAGGAGACCGCCGGCTGGACCTCGCCCGGCTTCGACGACCGGACGTGGCTTGCCGTGCGCGCCGCGGGCGAGGCCGCTCCCGATCTGATCGTCGCCCAGGTGGACGGCGCGGTCCGCGTGGCCAGGGAACTCCCGGTCAAGAAGGTGACGGAGCCCAAGCCGGGGGTCTTCGTCTTCGACCTGGGCCAGAACATGGTCGGCTCGGTCCGGCTGCGGGTCGCGGGCCCCGCGGGAACGGCCGTGCGTCTGAGACACGCCGAGGTCCTGAACCCGGACGGCACCCTCTACACGGCGAACCTGCGCACCGCCGCGGCGACGGACACGTACATCCTGAAAGGCCGTGGCGAGGAGACGTACGAGCCGCGCTTCACCTTCCACGGGTTCCGCTATGTGGAGGTGACGGGGTTCCCGGGGACTCCCTCGGCGAAGGCCATGACCGGCCGCGTCATGCACACGGCCGCGCCTTTCACGTTCGAGTTCGAGACGAACGTCCCGATGCTCAACAAGCTGCACAGCAACATCACTTGGGGGCAGCGCGGCAACTTCCTCTCCATCCCGACGGACACGCCCGCGCGCGACGAACGCCTGGGATGGACGGGCGACATCAACGTCTTCGCGCCCACGGCCGCGTACACCATGGAATCGGCCCGCTTCCTCACCAAGTGGCTCGTGGACCTGCGCGACGCACAGACCGCCGAGGGTTCCTTCACGGATGTGGCGCCCATGGTCGGGACGGTCGGCAACGGCGTCGCCGGATGGGGCGACGCGGGCGTCACGGTCCCCTGGTCCCTGTACCAGGCGTACGGCGACCGGCAGGTGCTGGAGGACGCATGGACGTCCATCCAGGCCTGGTTGAAGTACCTGGAGAAGAACAGCACCGGCCTGCTGCGGCCCGCGAGCGGGTACGGCGACTGGCTCAACATCTCCGACGAGACACCGAAGGACGTCATCGCCACCGCGTACTTCGCACACAGCGCCGACCTCGCGGCCCGGACGGCCGAGGAAATCGGCAAGGACCCCGCCCCTTACCGCGACCTCTTCGAGCGCGTCCGCAAGGCGTTCCAGGACGCCTACGTCACCGCCGACGGCAGGGTGAAGGGCGACACGCAGACGGCGTACGTCCTCGCCCTGTCGATGAACCTGCTGCCTGACGCCCTGCGGAAGGCGGCGGCCGACCGGCTCGTCGCGCTGATCGAGGCCAAGGACTGGCATCTGTCGACCGGGTTCCTCGGTACGCCCCGGCTGCTGCCCGTGCTCACCGAGTCCGGGCACACCGATGTCGCCTACCGGCTGCTCCAGCAGCGCTCCTTCCCCAGCTGGGGCTACCAGATCGACAAGGGCGCCACCACGATGTGGGAACGCTGGGACTCCATCGAGCCCGACGGCGACTTCCAGACACCGGACATGAACTCCTTCAACCACTACGCGTACGGCTCGGTGGGGGAGTGGATGTACACGAACATCGCCGGCATCTCGGCGGGCCGGCCGGGCTACCGGGAGATCGTCATCCGTCCCCGTCCGGGCGGGGAAGTCACCTCCGCCCGCGCCACGTTCACCTCGGTCCACGGTCCGATCTCGACGCGGTGGCAACTGCGGTCCGGCGGCTTCGTCCTGACGTGCACCGTGCCCGCCAACACGACCGCCGAGGTATGGATCCCCGCGGACGGTCCGGACTCGGTCACCCACACCCGCGCGACGTTCCTGCGCGAGGAGGAGGGCTGCGTGGTGTACCGGGCAGGCTCCGGCAGTCACCGGTTCACCACGGATGGCGCGGCTGCGCGGGACAGCTGAACACGTCGGCGCGGGCTGCCCGGTGGCAGCCCGCGCCGCACGTCGAGGTCGTCGGTCAGGAACTCATGCAGAGGACCGCGGCTTCGCGGTCACAGGACGCGGCGTCTACGGCCGAGCCAGGTCTGGGCCACCACCACGACGGCGAGGAAGGCGCCGCTGACGACCTGCTGGTAGGCGGAGTCGAGGGAGCCGATCTGGTTGATGACGTTCTGGATCACCTTCAGCAGGAGCACACCGACCAGCGAACCGCTGACGAAGCCGAAACCGCCGGACAGCAGCGTGCCGCCGATGACGACCGCCGCGATGGCCTCCAGTTCCATGCCCGAGCCGAGGATCGTCACGCCGGACAGCAGCCAGGCGGCGTTGAGCGCGCCCGCGAGCCCGGCGCACAGCCCCGAAACGGCGTACACCGCGATCTTCGTCCGTGCCACGGGGGCACCCATCAGGGCCGCCGCGTCCTCGTTGCCACCGACCGCGTACACGTACTGGCCGAATCTGGTGCGCCGCAGTACGACGGCTCCCAGTACGAACAGGGCCACCGTGATCCACACGGGCACGCCGATGCCGAGCAGTGAGCCCTGGCCGAGTGTCGCGAGGAACGAGTCCTTGTCCACGAGGTAGGTCCGTGAGCCCTCGTCGGTGATCGCCAGCAGGATGCCGCGCGCGCCGAGCATGGCGGCGAGGGTGACGATGAACGGGGCCAGTCCCGACCGGGCGATGAGGAGGCCGTTGACCAGGCCGATCAGCCCGCACACCGCGAGCGGGAGCAGCAGGGCCACCGCCGAGCCGTACTGCGAGCCCCAGGCCGCCACCACTCCGCCGAGGGCGAAGAGCGAGCCGACCGACAGGTCGATCCCGCCCGTGACGATGACGAACGTCATGCCGAGCGCGACCACGGCGAGGAAGGCCGAGGACAGCGCCATGTTCTCCAGGTTGTCGCCGGTCAGGAAGGTGTCGAAGCTCAGCGACGCCACGACCATGGCCACCAGGAGGGTGACCAGGGCCCCGTGCTGCTGGGCGAGGGCGCTGAAGCGGTCGGCGCGGCCCGGTCCGCGGTCCTCGTCGGTGATCTGCCGGACGGCGTCGGGCTGCATGTCGGCTTCCGTGGTCTCGGTGGTCATCGCTTCCCCCGTTCGCGGGCCGCGTAGACGGCACCGACGATCACCACGGCCTGGGCCATCTGCGTCCACGACGGCGGCAGGTCGTGCTTGACGAGCGTGGTGGTCAGCAGCTGGATGAGGACGGCACCGGCGACCGTGCCGCCGATCCGGACCCGGCCGCCGGACAGGGGAGTGCCGCCGACGACCACGGCGGTGATCGCCGACAGCTCCATCAGAGTGCCCAGCGAGGTCGGGTCGCTGGCCGTCAGCCGGGCGGTGGCGAGGACGCCCGCCACCGCGGCCAGCGCGCCGGAGCAGGCGTACACCACGATGAGGACCCGGCGGACGGGCAGGCCGGCGAGCCGGGCGGCGGGCCGGCTGTCGCCGATGGCGAGCAGCTGCCGCCCGAAGGTCGTGCGGCGCACCACGAAGGCCACCAACAGGGCCAGGCCGACGGCGATGAGGACGAGATACGGCACGCCCAGCACGTCGCCGGAGCCCAGCGCCGTCATGCCCGGATCGCGTACGTCCTTGAGCTGGGGGAGCAGGACCAGGGCGAGGCCGCGAGCGGCGACCATCAGGGCGAGCGTGGCGACGATCGGCTGAACTCCCAGGTGGGCGACCAGTGTTCCGTTCGCGAGCCCGATCAGGATGCCGCCCGCCACCGCCACGAGAACGGCGGCCCACACCCCGTAGCCGAGGTAGAGGGACAGCAGGGAGGTGGACAGGGCCATCACGGACCCCACCGACAGGTCGACGCCCTCGGTGCCGATCGCCAGCGCCATGCCCAGCGCGACGATGAGCACGGGTGCGACCTGGACGGCCTGGGTGCGGAAGTTCTCCGCGGAGACGAAGTGATCGGTGAAGGCGAAGTTGAAGACCAGGAGTGCGGCGACGCCCGCGTAGACGCCGTACTCCTGGAGCAGGCGCAGCAGCCGGTCGCGGTCCACCCGGCCCTGCGCGAGGGTGAGTTCAGTCATGGAGGCTCCCGGCGGGTTCGGCCGCGATGGCCCGCATCAGCGCGTCCTCGGTGACGGCGTCGCCGGTCAACTCGTCCACCACCGCCCCGTCCTTGAGTACGAGGATCCGGTCGCTGCCCTCGATCAACTCCTCGGTGTCGGAGGAGATCAGGAGCACGGCCAGTCCGTCTTCGGCGAGTTCGTCGATGAGTGCCTGTACCTCCGCCTTGGCGCCGACGTCGATCCCGCGGGTCGGCTCGTCCAGCAGCAGCACCTTCGGGTGCAGGGCGAGCCAGCGGGCCAGCAGCACCTTCTGCTGGTTGCCGCCGGAGAGTTCGCCCACCTTCTGGTGCGGGCCGGACGACTTGATGCGCAGCCGCTTCACGAAGGTGTCGACGATCCGGTCGATGCGGGCGTCGTCCACCAGGCCGAACCGTGAGAGCGAGGGCAGGGCGGCGAGTGCGATGTTCTCCCGTACCGAAAGACCGGGGACGATGCCCTCGGCCTTGCGGTCCTCCGGCAGCAGGCTGATGCCGGCGCGGATCGCGGCCGGTGTCGAGCCGGTGCGCACGGCGGCGCCGCCCACCGAGACCCGGCCCGAGTCCGTCGGCAGCGCCCCGGCGACGGCCCTGGCCGTCTCGCTGCGGCCCGAGCCGAGCAGCCCGCCCAGGCCCACGACCTCGCCCGGGCGGATGGACAGCGATACGTCCCGCAATTGGTGACGGACCGTCAATCCCTCGGCGTGCAGCATGGGTTCGGCCGAGGCGTGGTGGGATCCGGTGAACTTGGTGAGACCCTCGCTGCGGACCTCACCGATCTCCCGGCCCAGCATGAGCGAGACCAGACGCAGCCGGTCGAGGTCGGCGAGGCGGCCGGTGTGCACCACGCGGCCGTCGCGCAGCACGGTGACCGTGTCGCAGATCTCGTACAGCTCGTCCATGCGGTGGCTGACGTAGACCACGGCGATACCGCGCTCGCGCAGCATGCGGATGACGTCGAACAGGGTGCGCACCTCACGCGGTTCGAGCGAGGAGGTGGGCTCGTCCATGATGACGACACGGGCGTCGATGGCGACGGCACGGGCGAGGGCGACCATCTGCTGGGCGCCGACGCCGAGTTCGCGCAGCGGGCGGCGCACGTCGACGCGGATGCCCAGGCCGCGCAGTGCCTCGTCCGCCTCCCGGTGCATGCGCCGGAAGTCGATCAGGCCGAGCCGGCCGCGGGGTTCGCGGCCGAGGAGGAGATTGCGGGCCACGCTCATCAGCGGGACGAGGTTGACCTCCTGGTAGATGGTCGAGATGCCGGCCTGCTGGGCCTGCAGGGGTGTGGTGAAGCGGACCGGCGTGCCGTCGTGGACGACCTCGCCCGCGTCCGGCCGGTAGACGCCGGTGAGTACTTTGATCAGGGTCGACTTGCCCGCGCCGTTCTCGCCGACGAGGGCGTGGACCTCCCCGGCGCGGGCGGTGAAGTCCACGTCGGACAACGCCTTCACGCCGGGGAAGACCTTTGACACGCCGGTGACAGCGAGCATCTCAGTACGCCTTGTCGAGGTCCGACTGGGCGTTGGCCTCGGTGTACGCGCTGTCCTTGATAACGATGTCCTGAGCCACCTCGGAGCCCTTGGTGAAGGTGTCCAGGGTCTGGAAGGCGAGCGGCCCGAAGCGCGGGTTGGACTCGATGACGCCGTGGATCCAGCCGTCCACGATGCCCTGTACGGCGTTGCGCGTGCCGTCGATGGTCACGATCTTCACCGCGCCCGCCTTCTTGCCCGCGCCCTTGAGGGCGTTCACGGCACCGAGGCCCATCTCGTCGTTCTCGGCGTAGATGCCCTTGATCCCGGGCTTGGACTGGATGAGGTTCTCGGTGACCGACTGGCCCTTCTCGCGGGCGAATTCGCCGGTCTGCTGGAACACCACCTTGAGACCGGGCGCCTTGGCCTTGATCTGGTCGACGAAGCCCTTGGTGCGTTCCGTCGTGACGTTGTTGCCCGCCGAACCGAGCAGGATGGCGATGTCGCCCTTGCCCCCGGTGGCTTCGATCATCTCGTCGGCGGCCCGCTTGCCCTGCTCCACGAAGTCGGAGCCGATGAAGCTCACATAGTCCTTGCAGGCGGTGGCGTTGATCTTGCGGTCCACCGTGACGATCGGGATGTGCTTGGCCGCCGCCGTACGCAGCACGGGTTCCCAGCCGTCCGAGTTGAGCGGCGCGATGACGAGCAGGTCGGCGCCCTTGGCGATGAGGTCCTGGACGTCGCTGATCTGCTTGGAGAACTGCGACTGGGCGTTGGCGGTGAGGAGCTTGACGCCCCGCTTCTTGGCTTCCGCCTCGATGGAGGCGGTCTCCGCGATCCGGAAGGGATTGGCCTCCTTCTCGGACTGGGAGAAACCGACGGTGGCGCTCTTGAGGTCGAGCTTCTCGCCCCCGTACGCGTCGATGGTGCAGGCGGGCCCGGATCCGGCGCTGGGCGAGGCGACCTGCTGGCCGGAGTCACCCTGCTGGGGTGCGGCCTTGTCGCTGTCGGAGTCCTCGGACTTGGTGCATCCGGTGGTCAGGACCAGGCTTGTCAGGAGGCCGGTGGCGAGGAGGGTTCGAGCGGAGGTACGACGGAGAAGTGCGGTGGGCTTCATGGGAGTTCCCCAAACGGCGCGGCCCCGGCGCTGAGAGCGCTCCCGGGGAGTTCGGCACTTGCGGTCAACATGGCGTGCACGTCGTTCAGGGGAGTTTTTTACATCGTTGGAAGGAGGCTGTAAAGCCTTCCGTCCGAAATCTCGGCCAGTTGGTCCGGACCGTGGTCAGCGTCGCCCGAGGGTGCTCTCCCGCTCCACCAGCCGGTATTCCGCGGTCAGTTCACGTCCTCCGGGATCCTGACGGCCCGACAGACTGCGCAGCAGTGAGCCCATCGCGAGGCGGGCGATGGCCTGCTTGTCCGGCGCGATCGTGGTCAGCGAGACGGCTCCGAAACGGCTCTCGGCGATGTCGTCGAAACCCACCACGGCGACGTCCCACGGCACCCTGAGCCCACGCTCGTGCAGCACCCGCATGGCGCCGATCGCGATGAGGTCGTTGTACGCGAAGACGGCGTCGGGCCGGATGCCCGAGTCCAGCAGCCGGGCCATGGCCCTGGCCCCGTCGTCCCGGTCCCAGCCGTCGACGGGCACGACCATGTCGTCCGTGGTCGGCAGGCCCGCCGCCGTCAACTCCGCCCGCCAGCCGTCGAGTCGCAGATGGGCGGGACGGTTCGCGGAGTCGGTGCGGGCGCCGAGGTAGGCGATCCGGGTCCGGCCGCGGCCGATCAGATGACGCACCGCCTCGCGCGAGGCGGCCACGTTGTCGATCGCGATGTGGTCGAAGGGCAGGTCGTACTCGCGCTCGCCGAGCAGCACCAGTGGCACGTCGTCGGCCCGGCCGTGCAGGTCCTCGGCCTCCAGTTCCAGCGGGCTCAGGATCAGCCCGTCGATCACCCGGGCCCGGAAACCCTGGCTGACCAGCAGCTCCTGCTCACGGTCGCCGCGCGTGTGGTCGAGCAGGACCGTGAACTCGTGCTGGGCCGCCGCGTCGATCACCGCGCCGGCGAGTTCGGCGAAGTAGGGATTTCCGAGCTCGGGAACGGCGAGCGCGATGATCCCCGTACGACCCTTGCGGAGATGGCGCGCGGTGAGGTTCGGGCGGTAGCCGAGCTCGTCGATCGCCTCCTGCACCTTGGCGCGCATCGCCGGTGTGACGTGCGGATAGTTGTTCACGACGTTGGAAACGGTCTTGATCGAGACGCCGGCCCGCTCGGCCACGTCCTTCAGGCTGACCCGCAAGGAATCTCCTCGGCATCGACAGGGGCTCCGCGACCGGAGCTTTGTCATGGACCTGGACAGCGGCCGAGAGCCCGTGCTCTCATGCCAACTGCCTCTGCTTCCAACGTTGTACAGACTGAAGCACCGAGCCGCCACCCTTCCTCAACCAAGGAGGATTCGTGCGCATCAGACCATTCACACACAGCCTCGCCCTGCTCGTCGCAGCAGTGCTGGGTGCCGCGGGACTGGCCGCAGCACCTGCCGCGACGGCCGCGGAGGATCCCGAGATCCACGGCCTCAAGGGTGAGTACTACACCCAGTCCGCCCCCGGCGCCTTCGACTTCCACGAACTCAAAGCCACCGGATTCGACCCGCAACTCGACTTCGACAACCTGGAACCCCGTCTCCGTTCGGCGACCGGACGGTCGGACGACGTCTCCGTCCGCTGGACCGGCCGGATCGTGCCGGAGAAGACCGGCCCCACCACCTTCTCGATCATCGGCGACAACGGCTTCCGCCTCTGGGTGGACGGGAAACCCGTCATCGACCACTGGGTCGACGACTGGGACCGCGAACAGACCGGCCAGCCGGTGGAGTTGACAGCCGGCAAGGCCTACGACATCAAGATCGAGTACTTCGAGCACTACGGAGGCTCCAACCTCCACGTGCGGTGGACACCGCCCGGCGGCACCAAGACCGCCGTCCCGCAGTCGGCGTTCCTGCTGCCCGCGGACTACGACTACAACGGGGCCATCGCCGCCACGGTCCTCAAGGACGGCCGCACCCTGCGGCTCGACTTCGTCCAGGCGCTCGCGGCAGCCCCGGCCGGTCTCACCGACCACCTGGACGCCGTGATCGGCGGAGCCACCTGGCCGCTTGGCCGGACGCGACTGGATCCGGCCAACCCGAGATCGCTGCTGGTCACGCTCAAGGAACCCGTGGTCGGCAACAAGACCGGCACCGCGCGCGGCGCCGCCGATGTGCGCTACGACGGATCGGGCGGCCTCTCCGGCAAGGACGGCAACGTTGTCAAGGCCTTCTGGAGCAGCGGCGCCAACAAGTCCACCTACCAGCTGACCACCCCGTGGGGCGAGAAAGTCACCCCGGCCAACGCCCACCGCGAGTACCCCAGGCCGCAGCTCACCCGCAGCGACTGGAAGAACCTCAACGGGAGTTGGCAGTTCGCCGCGGCGAAGGCGGGCGAACAGCCCCCGGTGGGCCGGAAACTCGCCGAGAAGATCCTCGTCCCGTACCCCGTCGAGTCCCAGCTGTCGGGCATCGAGCGACACGAGGACCGGATGTGGTACCGGCGGACCTTCACCGTCCCGTCCGACTGGAAGATCGGCTCCGCCAAGCGCCTGCAGCTCAACTTCGGCGCGGTCGACTGGCGCTCCGAGGTCTACGTCAACGGCACCAAGGTCGCCGAACACAAGGGCGGCTACGACAAGTTCAGCGCCGATGTCACCGACGCCCTCAAGCCAGGCCGCACCCAGGAGCTGATCGTCGGCGTCTACGACCCGACCGACGCCGCGAGCGGCGAGAACCCGCCCATCGGCAAGCAGCGCCTCGACCCCAGCGGCATCTGGTACACCCCGTCCTCCGGTATCTGGCAGACCGTGTGGATGGAGCCCGTAGCCACCGACCACGTCGACTCCCTGAAGCTCACCCCGGACGCCGGTACGGGCACCCTCACCGTCGAGGCGCAGGGCGTACGCCCCGGACTCGCCGTCACCGCGACCGCGTACGACGGCAAGCGGAAGGTCGCGACCGTCACCGGACGCACCGGAAGCCCGCTCACCCTGAAGATCAAGAACCCCCGGCTGTGGTCGCCCGACGACCCGTTCCTGTACGACCTGAAGGTCAGCGTCGGCGCCGACCGCGTCGACAGCTACTTCGGTCTGCGGTCCATCACCGTGGAGAACGTCAACGGAACCCCCCGAACCGTCCTCAACGGCAAGCCCGTCTTCATGATGGCCACGCTCGATCAGGGCTTCTGGCCGGACGGTCTGCACACCGCCCCCAGCGACAAGGCCCTGGCCTACGACCTGAAGATGCACAAGGCGATGGGCTTCAACTCGGTCCGCAAGCACATCAAGGTCGAACCCGACCGCTGGTTCTACTGGGCCGACCGGCTCGGCCTGCTGGTGTGGCAGGACATGCCGGCCATGACGGCGGGCGTCAACCCGTCCACCGCCGCCCGCGCCGAGTACGAACTAGAGATGAAGCAGATGATCGACGAGCACATCAGCAGCCCGTCCATCGTCATGTGGGTCACCTTCAACGAAGGGTGGGGCCAGTACGACGTGGGCCGCATCGCCACACAGGCCAAGGCCTGGGACCCGACCCGCCTGGTCAACAACCAGTCCGGCCTCAACCTCGGCGCCGACGGCGGCACCGGCGACATCATGGACGAGCACGGCTACCCGAGCCCCGCGCTGCCACCACGCCCGGACGGTAAACGGGCCACGGTCATGGGCGAGTACGGCGGCCTCGGCCTCGCCGTACCCGGACACGCCTGGTCGGTGCAGCAGTCCTACGTCGACGTCGACCCGGCCACGTACACCGACGACTACCTCACCAAGCTCGCCGAGGTGCACGCCCTGGCCTGCAAGGGCGGCAACGGCGCGGTCTACACCCAGATCGCGGACGTCGAGGGCGAGCTCAACGGGCTGATCACATACGACCGCAAGGTCGTCAAGCCCGATGTGCCACGGGTCAAGGCGGCCCACGAGGCACTGATCAACGACGTGTCGCGGCCGACTCCCGCCGGCTGCGCCTGACCGGACCACCCGGCGAACGGCTCACGTCCGTTCGCCGGGCGGCTCCGGCCCCACACCGCGGGTCAAGGAACAGCTCCTGATCTCACGCCGCACTCCTTCAGGGCATCAGCCTTTGATGGGGCCGCCGTTGATGGCTATGCGCTGGCCGTAGCGGGCGTAGGGGTAGTAGTCGTACGTCGCGTGGTGCTGGACGCACCGGTTGTCCCAGAAGACGAGCGTGCCCGGGGTCCAGCGGACGCGGCAGTGCAGGACCGGCCTGCGGGCGATGATGTCGAAGAGCACGTCGAGCACCGCCCGGCTCTCGTCGGGGGAGAGCTGCGGGATGCGGCTGGTGTAGGCCTTGTTGACGTACAGCAGTTTGCGGTCGGTCTCGGGATGCCGGGCGACGAGGGGGTGTTCGCTCTTGGGGATGACGTAGTCCGCGGGCAGCGCGTATCCCGCCAGGGCCTGTGCGCCGTCGTGTATCGCGGTCAGCGGGTCCAGCAGGGCGCGCATCACCGGTGAGAGCATGTCGTAGGCGAGGTGCATGTTGGCGAAGAGGGTGTCCCCGCCGCATCCCGGCTCGGGGGTCTCGGTGATGTAGAGCATCGACCCCAGGGACGGTTCGGCGTCGGCGGTGCCGTCCGCGTGCCAGCCGTTGCCCGCCACGTTCGCCGCGGCCGACGTCGTGCGGATCTCCAGGATGTAGGGATCGCCCTCGGGCGGCGGCGGGTTGACGAGGCGCAGTTCACCGAAGGCGGCGGCGAAGCGCCTGTGATGCTCGGCGGTGATCGTCTGATCGCGGAAGACGAGGACGTGGTGGTCGCGGAAGGCGGCCCGGATCTCTTCCAGTTGCTCCGCCGGGATCTCCTGCGACAGGTCGAGGCCTGAGACTTCCGCTCCCAGAACGGGAGTGATCCGCTCGACGGTGAGCGTGCGGTAGGGGTACGCGGGACGAGTGGTCACCGCTTCCAGCGCTTCGAGTTCGTACGACTCCATGTCAACCTCCAGAGGCGGGGCGGGGTTTACAGGTCGGCGGTGCCGCGGTCACCGGCACCCGGGGACGCCAGCGTCGTCCTGATGGTCTCGGCCACCGTGTCCACGTGGGGCGCCGCGACGATGCCGTAGTGGTCCGTGGGCAGATACCTGCGGACGGCGGACGGCGGCAGGCAGGTGTTCCACTGCCGGTCCGACTCCTGAGGGTCCGCGGGGGTGGGCATGTCCGGCGCGGGGTGTTTGGCCAGCCACAGATACGTGGGGACGGAGACGAGTGACCGTACGCGGTGTTCCCCGAGGCTGTGCAGGTTCGCGCGGCAGCAGCGGGCCAGCCTCTCGGCGTACGCCTGTGCGTGCTCGGACGGCAACGAGGAGGCGCCGGCGCCGAGTTCGGCGGCGAACACCCTGTCCAGGTGAGCCTCGTCGTAGGCGGCGACCAGTACTTCCGCCTCGGGCGGTGGCGGATCCAGCAGGTGGAGCGACTCCAGTGGTCGGCCGGCCGACTCGGCGAGGCCCGCCATCTCCATCGCCACACGGGCGCCGTAGGACCATCCGGCCAGGTGAAGCCGGTGGTCCGGTCCGCCGAAGCGCTCACGTAGCTCCGCGTCGTAGTGACGGGCCTGCTCGGTCAGTGACCACGCGGGCATTCCGGTGTCGCGGAGTGCCGGGTCGGCGATGAGGCACACCGTCGGCGCGGGGCCGAGCGCTGCCACCAGGGAGCGGTAGGCCTGGATGTCTCCGCCCACGGGGTGCACCAGGCACAGGACGGCCGGACCGGTTCCCTCCTGCCAGATGTCGAGGACGACCCGGGAGGTGCCCCCGGCCGCCTCGGCGGTGGCCCCGGTGGTGGCTTCGGTGGTGGGCTCGGCGGAGGTGAGGGCTGCCTCGATGTGTTTGAGGATCTCCGTGAGGCTGACGCGGTGGCTGAAGGAGGCCAGGTCGAACTCGATGCCGTAGTCGTCCTCGATCCGGGCGATCAGGCTGATCAGGGTCAGCGAGTCGGCACCCAGGTCGTAGAGGGAGTCCTCGGGGTCCAGTTCGTCCACGCCCAGCAGATCCCGGATCACCCGAGCCATGGTGTCCGCCCGCTCTCCGGAACCGCCGACGTCGGAGCCTACGACGAGGGCTTCCTCTTCTCCGTCCGTCGGGTGCACCGGTCCGGAACGCGACGGCGGGGCCGCGATCCCGGTCGGAGCGTAGAAGGCCCGGGAGACATCGATGTCGGTGGTGGACACGAGGAGTTGAGGCAGTTGCAGGGCCAGGGCATGTGCGAAGACAGCCTTGCCCTCCTCGGTGGTCAGGCCGACCGTGAGGTGGGCCTGATGGCGGCTGTCCGGGTTCAGGACCCGGGTCGCCATTCCGGTCTCGCTCCAGATGTCCCAGTCGATGCCGATCCGGACGGTCGTCTCCGTCTCGGTGGCCCGGTGGTGGGCGAAGCCGTCGAGGAGGCTTGCGCCGGCCGCGTAGTCGCTCTGGCCGACACCGCCGAGCAGGGCGGACATCGAGGAGCAGTAGACCGCGATCTCCGGGCGGAAGGCTCCGATCAGGTGCTCGACGACGAGTGCGCCCCGCTCGCGGACCGCGGCGGCGTCACGCATGGCGGTGGCGTCACGTCGTACGAGCAGTGCGCCGTGTCCGAGACCGGCCGCGTGGATGACGCCGTCCAGCCGTGCCGTGTGGCCGGCGACGGCCGCCGCCACTTCGTGGACGGTCATGGTCGCGAGATCCGCCGGGACGAGGCCGATGCGGTGGGCCCATCCGTTCAACTCCTCGGGCAGCCGCGGGTTTTTCGACAGCAGCAGGACGCGACCGCGGGTGTGTTCGAGCAGCCAGGCCGCGATGGCGCGGCCGATGCCGCCAGTGCCGCCGAGCACCAGGTGGACGGTGTCCGCTCCGGCCGGTACGAGGGACCGCGTCCCCTCCGGTTCCGGTACGGGTGTGGTGCCCGGCCGCCACCAGTAACCCTGCCGCAGCGCGAGCTGGCGAGGCAGATCCGGTCCGTCGGGATGACCGCTTTCACGTGTACCGGCGATGACCGAGGCCACGTGTCCGGCCCAGCGGGTGAGGTCGCCGTCGGGGAGGTCGAGCCAGTGTCCGTTCAGGGCGGATTCCTGAGGGGCGACCTCGACGGGCCCGGCGAGGAGGGCCAGTTCGGGTCTGTCCACCGTTCCGGTCACGGGCCGGGCGCCGTACGAGAGCCACCACACACGGGGGGAGCCGTTTCGCCCGGCAAGGGCCTGGGCCAGGGCGGCCGTGCTGTCCAGGCAGGTGTGACGGGCGTGTTCCAGGGTGACGGGACCGACCGGCCCCGTCACGTCGAGGGGCAGGGCGTGCACCCACTCGGTGTCGGCGGAGGCGGGGACGCCGTCCTCGGACAACGCGTCGAGGAGCTGACGCACAGACGCCGGGTCGGCGGGGTCCACGGTGTAGGCATTCGGTCCTCTGCGGGCGAAGGCGCCGGCCGGGTGCACCCGTATCACCTGCGATGCCAGCGCCTCGAAGGGCGTGAGCGCTGTCCGCGGAGTGTGCTCGGAGGCCACGACGAACACAGTGGACGCGCGGCCGGCCGGCACGCCGGTGTCGGCGACGGCGGCGCGGCGCAGCCGGACCCAGTGCGGCTGGTGCAGCCAGTTCTCCCGGGGAAGCCGCAGGGGTGTGGTGGCTGGGGCCTCGCGCGGCTTCTCGGGCAGCCGGTCGAAGTCGTGTTCCGTGAGGGAGAAGGACGGGGGAGGGAAGTCCCAGGGCGCCGGAGCGGGGCCCGCCTCCCAGTCGACCGGGCGTCCGGCGGCCCAGTCCTCGGCGAGGTCGTGGGCCGTGCGACCGGCCGCGGAGACCGGTACGGCGTCCGGGTCCGCCGTACCGGGCGGCACCGCTCCCGCGGCCACCGCGCGCAGCCAGCGCCCGGCCGCGGCGGCGTCCGCCACGGGTGCCGCGGCCCGTAAGCGGCGGGCGACCCGCCCGGCCTGGAGATGGCGCAGCACGAACTCGTAACGCTCCGGCTGGAGTTGGAGGTAGTCGGCGATCCGCGCGGCGTCGGCGGCGAGGGCGTCCGCGATGGAGGCCGACAGCACCAGGCACGCGGGTACCTCGCCGGTCGCCACCGGCCCGGGCGCGGTGTCCTGCTCCACGATGACGTGGGCGTTGGTGCCGCCGATCCCGAAGCTGCTGACCGCGGCCACCCGTTCGCGTCCCTCGGGCCAGGGCGTGGCCTCGGCCGGGACATAGAAGGGAGCAGGGTCGGGGCCGATCTCGGGGTTGAAGGCACGGAAGTTGAGGTTGGGCGGGAGCGTCCCGTGGTGCACGGCGAGGACCGCGCGTACGAGGCCCACCACACCGGCGGCGGCGCCCATGTGGCCGAGCTGGCTCTTGACGGAGCTGAGAGCGCAGCGGCCGGACTCACTCACGTCGAACGCCTGCCGGAGCGCTCCCACTTCGATCGGGTCGCCCAGCCGGGTGCCGGTGCCGTGTGCCTCCACATAGCCGAGGTCGGCGCCCGTGCGTCCGGCGCGGGACAGGGCGGTCCGGATCACCTCCCGCTGTCCGGCGAGGGACGGCGCGGTGTAACTCATCTTCGCCGCACCGTCGTTGTTGATCGCGGAGCCGGTGACGAGTGCGTAGACGGTGTCGCCGTCGCGCCGTGCCCGCCGCAGCGTCTTGAGGACCACGACGCCGACGCCGCTCGCGCCGACCGTGCCGGTGGCGTCGTCGCTGAAGGGCCGGCAGTCGCCGTCCGCGGAGAAGATGTGCTGCGGGCGGTAGCGGTAGCCGCCGGTCAGCCCGGGGTCGATGAGTACTCCTCCGGCGAGCATCACGTCGGCCTCGCCCTGCCGGAGCAGACCGGCGGCGAGGTGCACGGCGACCAGGGAGCTGGAGCAGGCCGTCTGGGCGCTGAAGACGGGGCCGGTCAGCCCGAGGTGGTACGCCACCTTGGTGGCCAGGAAGTCCTTCTCGTGGTGGAGGGCGAGTTGGAAGCCGTCGGGCAGCCGGTCGGGGTCGGCCTCGCGCAGCAGGGACTGGAAGTAGGTGTTCTCGCCCGCTCCGGCCACCATGCCCACCCGGGTGGCCGAGGTGTCCGCCACTCCGGCGTGCGCCAGGGCCTGCACGCCGGCCATCAGCAGTTGTCGCTGCTGGGGGTCCATCAGACGTGCTTCTTGGGGGCTGATGCCGAAGTGGCCCGGGTCGAATTCGAGCATGCCGTCGAGCGTGCTGTGCGCGCCGATGACTCCTTCCGGCGCGTCGATACGGCGGATTCCGGTGCCGCCGGAGACCACCAGCTCCCAGAAGGCGGCCAGGTCCGGGGCGCCGGGCACCCGTACCGCCATGCCGACGACCGCGATCGGCTCGCCGGGTTCGGGGGGCCCGTCGTGCTCCACGGCGGAGGGGGTGAGTGCTCGCGGAGCGGTGAGCGAGGGGGTGAGCGGCGGCGGGGCGGTGAGGTGGCGGGCCAGGGCGCGGACGGTGACGTGCTCGAACAGGTCCGCGACGCTGAAGCGCAGACCGAGTGTCGTGGTGCAGCGCAGGTGGAAGCGCATCAGGGCGAGGCTGGAGGCTCCCGCCTCGAAGAAGGTCTGGTCCGGCGCGATCACCGACCCGGTCACCTCCTCGAAGGCAGCGGTGAGACGCTCCTCCTCGGCCGACAGGCCCGTGCGGGTGATCGCGGAACGACGTATCTCTTCTCCCGGTGCCCGGACGACCGACTGCCGGTCCAGCTTGCCGCTGGGTGTGCGGGGGAGCTTCTCCAGCCTGCGGAAGCGGTCCACACGTACGTAGGAGGGCAGCAGGGCGGACAGGTGCGCGGTCAGCTCGTCGGCGGACGGCGTTTCGCCACGGATCTCCAGACCGGCCGTCAGCTGCTCTCCGTCACGTGTGACGACGGCGTTGACCACCGCCGGATGGCGCAGCAGGGCCGCCTCGACGGAGCCGAGTTCGAGCCGGTGCCCGCTCAGTTTGATCTGCTGGTCGTCGCGGCCGGCGTAGTGCAGCAGGCCCTCGCGGTCGAAGAACGCCCGGTCGCCGCTGCGGTAGAACAGGCCCGCGCCGGGGAGTTCGACGAAGCGGGTGTCGTCCGGTGCGGGTTCGTCGAGGTAGCAGCGGGTGGTCATGGTGCCGCCGATGAGCAGCTCGCCGGTGCGCCCGGCCGGGACCGGGTCGCCCTGGGCGTCCACCACCCGCAGATCGGCGCCCGACACCGGGCGTCCGATGGCGGGCCGCTCGGGCCACTGTCCGGGATCGCCCTCCAAATACAGGGCGCTCACCACATGGGTCTCGGTCGGTCCGTAGTGGTTGAACAGACGCGCGCCGGGGAGTCCGGAGAACCAGCGCCGGATGCTGTCCGTACACACCAACTGCTCGCCCGCGGTGACCACTTCGCGCAGCCGGGAGGGATACCTGTTGAGGCGGATGGCGTACTCGGCGAGCAGATGCAGGGCCACATAGGGCATGAAGATCCGCTCGGTGCCCGCGGAGTCCAGCCGGTCCAGGAGCGCGGGCACGTCCTGACGCCACTCGGGACGAACGAGCTGGAGGCTGCCACCCGTGCACAGCGTCCCGAAGATCTCCTGGAAGGACACGTCGAATGCCAGCATCGAGAACTGCTGGGTGGCCGCGGGGACGGTCAGGCCGCCGGGCCCCGACTGCCACCTGATCAGGTCGCACAGCGTGCGGTCGTGGATCTGCACGCCCTTGGGGACACCGGTGGAGCCGGAGGTGAACAGGGTGTACAGGGGGCGGGCGCCGTCGTGTGTCGGCACGTGGTCCGGGTGTCGGTCGTACGTGTGCCCGCCGTCGTACGAGGGGCTCGTGCCGTCGCTCTCGACGGGTGGTACGACGAGGTGGCGCACCACCCCGTCCGGGAGCAGCGTGTCCAGCGTCGTCGAGCTGTCCCGCGTGGTCAGGACGCACAGCGGGTCGATCTGTTCCAGGACGCGGCGCAGCACGTCGGCCGGGTAGGAGGGGTCCAGGGGCACGGCGGTGACGTTCAGCCGTGCCAGCGCCAGCAGTGCCACCACGTGCTCGACAGAGGGATCCAGGTACAGGGCCGCCCGGCAGGGGCTGCCGTCGGCCGGGATCGGGTAGCGGTCGGCCAGTTCCGTGGCGAGTGCCGCGGCCCGGGTGTCGAGGGCCGCGTAGCTCAGGGTGACGCCGTCGGCCGTGACGACGGCGGGGGCGTCCGGAGTGCGGGCGACCTGCCGACCGAAGCCCTCGGCGATCGTGGTGAAGCCGGGTTCCGGGGCGGGTCCTCGCCCGTGCTTCGGAAGGGACCGCCGGTACGGCAGGACCAGCTCCCGGGCGGTGGAGCGACCACCGGCCGCGAGCGCGTCCACGCCTCGCCGGAACAGTTCCGCCATCGCCTCGACGTCCTCGCCGGTGAACCGGTCCTCGGCGTACTCCCACAGCACGTCGAGTCCGTCCGCGTGCTCGACCACGGAGACTGTCATCGGGCACTTGGCCTCCGGCGCCGCCCACCACAGGGGGCGCTGGACGCATCCGGGCAGCCGCAGCGCACCGAAGTCGGTGTTCTCCAGGACGAACAGAAAGTCGAACGGCGTGCTGTCGCCGACGCCCTCCCAGCCGGTCAGGACATCCGTGAGCGCCACGTCCTGGCATCCCAGTACCCGCCCCGTGTCGGTCCCGGTACGGGCGAGATGCGAGCGCAGGTCCTCACCGGGCGCGACCGTCAGAGGCAGCAGCACGGTGTTCGCCATCATGCCCGTGCTGTTCTCGAACTCGCGCACCGGGCGGCCCGCGACCGGGGCGGCGACGCGCGGGCGGACCAGACCGGTCACGCCGTACAGGCACCAGGAGAACACGCTCAGCAGGACCTGGAACCGGGTCAGTCCGAACTCGGCGCACAGCTGGTCCACTTGGGCCCGCCGAACGACGTCGAGCGACGTGTGCAGCAGGTGTGCCCGCGGTGCCGGACCCGAGTCCTGGGCAGGCAGTGGATCCAGTGGATCCAGGGGCTCCTCCAAACCCCGGTAGAACGCGAGGAGTTCATCGCGTTGAGCGTGGTAGGCAGGGCCGGCGAACCGGTCGCTCTGCCAGACGGCGAAGTCCAGCGGCGTCGGAGCGGGCGCCTCGGGCCGGCCGCTCTCGGAGTACGCAGCCGACAGGTCGTCCAGCAGGACGCTCAACGACCAGCCGTCCACGGCGATGTGGTGCAGATGGAGCAAGAGCGTGCCGCCGTCGTCACGCGGCAGCCAGCAGGCTCGGAGCATGCGGGGGACGGCGAGGTCGAAGGGCTCGGCGAAGAATTCGTCGGCGAAGGCGTGCGCTTCTTCCTCGTCCCAGGCGGGCTGGGGACCCGGTTCGTGCCAGGGGTCGTACGGCTCTCCGACGGTCTGTTCCAGTCCGTCGAGCCCGAGGCCGAAGCTCGTCCGCAGCGCCTCGTGGCGTGTCACCAGGCCGCGCAGCGCTCGCCGAAGGCCTGCGGTGTCGACGGGTCCGTCCACGCGGAAGACCTGGTTGACGGAGTAGGCCCGGGACTCCGGGGTACGGCGCTGCAGCAGCCACAGCCGCTGTTGTTCGCTGGTGGCGGGCGCCGAGCGGGCACCCGAGACCACCGGTGTCGGCAAGGCAGGCTCCTCGCCGGGACGGACCGTGGCGACCGACCGGGCGACGGCGGCCAAGTCGCCGTGCAGGACGGCCGCCTGGGACAGCGCGTAGCCCCATCGCTGTCGTACGGCGAAGCAGAACCGCAGCGCCTTCAACGAGTCACCGCCGCTGGCGATCCACCGGTCGCCGAGCCCGAGTCCGGTGGTGCCGAGTATCTCCTCGGCCAGTTCGACGACCTGGTGCTCCGTCTCCGTCATGGCCGGCCCCTCGGGACCGGGGGAGGCAGGCCGCCAGGGCCGGTCGGACTGCCGCAGCAGGGCGGCCTCGTCGATCTTGCCGTTGGCGTTGAGCGGCAGCTCGGGCACGAGATGAATGTGGTGGGGGCGCATGTAGGTGGGCAGGTGGGCCGCCAGGTGGCTGTCGAACTCCTCGTAGGACAGTTCCTGACGGAGGACGACGAAGGCCAGCAGTTCGTTGGGCCCCTCCTGGCCCGCGCGGCGCGTGCACACATGAGCCCGTTGGACCGCCGGGTGGGTGAGAACGCGCCGTTCCACCTCGCCGGGCTCGATCCTGAAGCCACGGACCTTGACCTGGCGGTCGGTTCGGCCGACGTACTCCACCAGGCCCTCGTCGTCGACCCGTACGAGGTCACCGGTGCGGTAGTGCCGTTCTGTGCCGCCGTCCAGCCAGGCCAGCCGCACGAAGCGCCGCTCGGTCTCCTCGGGGAGGTTGCGGTATCCGGCGGCGAGTCCGGGTCCACTCAGCAGGAGTTCGGCGACCTCACCGGGTGCGGCGACCCGTTCCTGGCCCGGCACGACCAGGACGGCACCGGTCTGCGGCAGGGGCCGGCCGATCGGCACCACGGCCCTGTCGAAGTCGCGGGGGATCGGATGGCACAGGGCGAAGGTGCTGGCCTCCGTGGGTCCGTAGCCGTTGAGCAGCCGGGTGCCGCTGTCGGGGTTGTCGCGGTACCAGCGGCGTATCGTCCGGGCGTCGAGCTGCTCACCGCCCACCAGAACCTCGCCGGCCGCGGCGAAGCAGTCCGGTACGGCCGTGACCACCGCGTTGAACAGCGCGGCGGTGACGAAGAGGGTGTCCACCCTCTCGTGCCGCAGTGTCGCGGCGAGCCGTTCGGGAGTTCGTACGTCCCCGTCGTTCAGGATGACGCAGCAGCCACCGGTCAGCAGGGGCACCCAGACTTCGAAACTCAGCGCGTCGAAGGCCGGGTTGGCCATGCAGGCATAGCGCAGACCGCGCTCGGCGCGGATGTAGCCGGGCTGTGCAAGTCGCCGGACCCCGGCGTCACGGACCTCAACTCCTTTGGGTTGCCCTGTCGTTCCGGAGGTGTAGAACAGGAAGGACACCTCGCCCTGGGCGGACGGTGCTTCGACGGTGGCCATGGCGGCCACGGCAGTTGCGGCGTCCGGGAGTTCGGGCAGAAGGGTGTCCGCGGCGAGCGCCTTCACGTGCTGGGGGAGCCCGGTGACACTCTCGGCCGTCTCGTGCACCAGGTCGTGCACCAGGGCGACCGCGGCGGAGTCCCGGAGGATGAAGTGACGGCGTTCCGCGGGGCTTTGCGTGTCCAGGGGCACGACCTGCGCCCCCAGTCGCAGAATGCCCAGCATCACGCAGACCAGCCGCCATGACCGCGGCAGCGCCACCGCCACGGCCTGCCCCGCGGTGACGCCCAGGTGCTCCAGTTCCTGGGCGACGTCGGCGGCTGCCGCGTTCAACGTCGTGTAGTCGAGGCCGACTTCGCCGTCGACGACTGCCTCGGCGTGTGGTGTGCGAAGAGCCCGGTGGTGAATCTCAAGGGCTATCCCGGCCGAGGCGCTCAACTCTTGCGCCACGTCGGTGGGGGACGTTTCGACGTGCGGTTTCATCGCGCCTCCGACGTGCCTGAAGGTGTGGTGCACTCCGTCTCGCCCTGGCCGGGGTCGGAGGTCAGCCGGTGCAGTTCGGCGGTGAGGACGGCGGCGACGCGGGGCAGTTCGTCGCTCTCCAGCATGTCCCAGTGGCCGCAGGCAACCGGCTCGACCACGAACTCGCCGTCGGCGCGATGCCGCCAGAACGCGCGTAGACGAGCGGCGGCGTTCTCGGCGTCCGCTTCCTCGTCCTCCACGGCCGTGGCCTGCATCAGCACGACACGGGCGGGCGATCGGGGTACGGCGTAGTCGCGCCCCGTCTCGCGGTGGTGGTTGTAGACGTTCAGGTACCGGGCCACCTGGTCGTCGTCGATACCCGGGTACATGCCGTTGAAGCGCACCAGCTTCTCCCGGAACTCCGCCATGCCGACCGGTGTGATCGCGGCGCGCTGCTCGTCGTCCTGGGCGCCGTGGGTGTCGAGGAGGACCACGCTCACCTTCTCGTGCCCGGACGCCACCAGGAGGCGGCCCATCTCGTACGCGATGAGGCCGCCGTAGGAGAGCCCGCACAGCACCAGTGCCTCGTCGCTGCGGGGAGCGACGAGCCGCAGGTACTCCTCGGCCATCGCCTCGACACCGGGCAGGGTGGACTCGCCGGGATTGATGCCGGGTGCCTGAAGTCCCACCACGCCGATGTCGTCGGCCAGTTCGGCGGACAGCGGCAGGTAGCAGAACGCGGTGCCGCCGGCGGGGTGCACACACACCACGCGCTGTCGCCCGCCGCCCGCACGGAATTCGACCAGGTTGCCTGGTTCCGTGGACCGCGCGGCATCGCTCCCGTTGCCGCGCACCCGCTCGGCGAGCGCCTCGATGGTGGGGTGCAGCATGACGTCCCGGACGGGCAGGGCGACGCCGAGTTCCTCCTGGACGGCGGACGCCATCTTGATCGCCGATATCGAAGTGCCGCCCAGCTCGAAGAAGTTGTCGCCGATACCGATGTCCGGGTGCAGCAGCACCCCGCGCCAGACCCGGTACAGCGCCATCTCCACATGGTCGCGGGGCGCGGCCGTGTTGACCTGCCCGGCGCGGGTTCCCGCCGTGGCCCGCAGCACCTCGGTCCGGTCCACCTTGCCGCTGCGGTTCAACGGCAGTCGCGGGAACTCGGCCACCACGGCGGGGATCATGTAGTCCGGCAGTCGGTCCTTGAGGGCCGCACGCCACTCGTACGGCAGCCGCGTGGCCCCGGTGTCACATCCCACGCCGGCGACCAGGCGGGAGCCGCCGGGGGCGTCGCGGTCGGCCAGGACGACGGCCTCCCGCACTCCGGGTACCGCCAGCAGAGCCGCCTCGACCTCGCCGGGTTCGATACGGAATCCGCGCAGCTTGAGCTGGTCGTCGCGGCGGCCGACGTACTCGGCGTTGCCGTCCGGCAGCCAGCGTGCCAAGTCGCCTGTGCGGTAAAGGCGTTCACCGGGGACGAAGGGGTCCGGCACGAAGAGTTCGTCGGTGAGGTCGGGGCGGTTCAGATATCCACGGGCCAGACTCGCTCCGCCGAGGTAGACCTCTCCGGGGACTCCCACGGGCACCGGACGCATGCGGTCGTCGAGCAGGTACAGGCGGGTGCCGCGCAGTGGCCGCCCGATGGGACACGATCGCTCGTAGGGCTGTGGGTCGGTGTAGGCGGTGGAGTAGAGCGTGGCCTCGGTCGGGCCGTAGCCGAAGCAGATGCGCAGGCCGGGCAGCAGCTCACGCATGCGGTGCAGGGTGTTCTCAGGCAGGGATTCCACTCCGGTGAGGAGCTGGCGCAGGCTCGATCCGGCCAGGCGTGCGGCCGGATCCTCGCCGATCCACAGGACGTAGGACGGAGGCAGGAACGCCTGGGTGACCTTGCGTTCGCGCATCCAGTCCAGCAACGCCCGTGGGTCTCCACGGAGTTCGTCGGGAACCAGGTGGAGCACGGCGCCGGTGGCCAACGGGACGAGGAGTTCATGCACCGACGCGTCGAAGCCGATGCTCGACCAGGCGGAGGACGCCTCGCCGGGGGCATCCCCCATGAGTTCGCGCCAGTGGTCGAAGAGATTGACGACGCTGGCGTGCGTCACCGCCACGCCCTTGGGGCGGCCGGTCGACCCCGAGGTGTAGATGACGTAGGCGAGCCGGGTCCGGTCCATGTCGATGACCGGTGCCTCGTCGTGCGACCCCTCTGCCTCCACCTCCGCCAGGTGCTCCCACAGCCGTCCGCGGTCGTCCGCGGTGTCCTTCTCGTCGGTCAGCACGAGGACCGGCGCGGCGTCGCTCACCATGGCGCCGAGCCGCTCCGAGGGCTGGCCGGGGTCCAGGGGCAGGTAGGCGGCACCGGACTTGAGGATCCCGAGCACGCCGATGACGAGTTCGGCCGTACGTCCGGCGTGCAGGCCCACCACCCGGTCGGGACCGGCGCCACGGGCGATCAGAGCATGGGCGAGACGGTTGGCCCGGCGGTCGAGTGTCGCGTAGTCCAGCTCCACGCCATCGGCCACCACCGCACACTGCCCGGGTCGTTCGCGGACCTGCGCGGCGAAGCGCTCCAGTACGTCCGCCGACGCCGGGTCGGAGACGGCGGGCCCTGTGCTGAAGTCGGCGAGGAGCGCCCGCTGCTCATCCTCGTCGAGCAGGGTCAGGTCGGCGATCTCGGCGTCGGGCCGCTCGGTCATCAGCCGCAGCACGCGCAGGAATTGACGTATGAGCCGTTCGATCGTCGCCCGGTCGAAGAGCGCCACCGAGTAGTCGATCTCCCCGGTGAGGTGCCGCTCCTCGTCGGCCAGGGCCAGGACCATGTCGAACTTCGCGGGTACGTGGGCGGCGTCCTCCCGTAACTCGACCTGCAGACCCGGCAGTTCGAGCTCCTGCCGCATGGAGGGAACCCAGGCGAACATGGTCTGGAACAGGGCTGTGTAGGAGGGGCTCCGCGGTGGGTTGACCAGTTCGACGACCCGCTCGAAGGGCAGATCGACGTGCTTGAGGGCGTCACGGATCCGCTGGTTCACCCGCTTCAGGGCGTCCTTGACGCTGGGTGAGCCGGAGAGGTCCGCGCGTAGGGCGAGGGTGTTGACGAAGAAGCCGATCAGGCCCTCGACGTCGCCGCGTCGGCGGTTCGACGTGGGGGCACCGACAACGATGTCGTCCTGCCCGGAGAGCAGGGACAGCAGCACTGACCAGCCGGTGAGTACGGTCGCGTAGAGGGAGACATCGTTGTCTGCGGCCAGCGCGCGCAGGGCTCGCGTCAGTTCCTCGTCGACGGTCACGGGCAACCGGTCGCCGTGAAAGCCCTGCTCGGGCGGGCGGGGTCGATCGGTGGGAAGGGAGATCACGGCCGGGATGTCGGCCAGTGCGGTGGTCCAGTAGTCGGCGTGCGAGGCGGGCTCGTCTCCCGACATCCACTCCCACTGCCAGCGCGTGTAGTCCCTGTACTGCCAGGTGAGTTCGGGCAGTGGGACGTCCTGCCCCCGCTGAAGCGCGGAGTACATCACGCCCAGCTCTTTCAGCAGCAGGGAGCGGGACCAGCCGTCGAAGATGATGTGATGCGCCGTCAGGATCAGTACGTGATGGTGTGGTTGGAGCGCTATCAGGCAGCCGCGCACCATGGGCTCCTCGCCCAGCCGGAACGGGGTGCCCTCCACCTCCGACCGTATGCGCGCGAATCGTTCGGCCCCGTCCGGCAGTCCCGTCAGATCCTCGAAGGTCACCGGGAACCCCGTGTCCGGCGGATCGACGACTTGCAGAGCCGAACCCTCGAAGGGGACCAGCCGGGTGCGCAGGGCCTCGTGGCGGGCCGCGAGCAGATGCAGCGCCTTGATGAGCAGGTCCCGGTCCAGCGGTCCCCGGATATCGAAGGGCATCGGCTCGTTGTAGGCGGCGCTGGCGTCGCCGTCCATGCGTGCCATCACCCACAGACGCTCCTGTGCCAGTGACAAAGGCGCGGGTTTTGTCTCTTCGCCGGAATGATTACTGACTGCGATTCGGGGTAAAAACACGGGTTACCCTTCACGAGAAGAGAACGCGGCGAAAATCGGGTAAAGCGCGAGCGACTGTCCGGCCTGGTCAACGCTGTTCTGTGGAGTTGAGTGAAGTACTTACGGAGTGGCGATTGCGAACGGTTCTGTCTATTCGACCACCCGCACGGTGGCTCAATTCCGCTGATGCTAAATGCGCTTCGATTGAGTGGTCAACCGTGACCAATGCCACACCCGTTGAGTGATGGAATACTGTTTGCGCTCGGCGTGCGACATTAAGGAAATTGCCTGAAGATAGCGGACCACACGGGGTCAATGGTTCACTTCGGTCGTGCCGCGCTCTCCCCGTCGGGGACGGCGTATCCGGAGGCAGAAGGTCATGAGCCCGAACGCCGGCAACCGAGGGTGCGGTGTCGGCCGCAGCACGATCAACCACGAGGCCAAGGTACTCACTTCACGGTCCTCACTTGCTGAAGCCCCGGACGGGTTAGCCCCGGACGGGTTCAGCCCGTCCGGGGCCCCTGCGCTCGGACCGGTCCGAGCGCTCCCGAGCACTACGGGCCGACGTCGTTCACTGAGACTCGTCGACCAACCGGCGTGCGGCCACCTCCGCTCCGTCGGTGCGGAGTCGGCTACTCAGGGACTTCGCGCGCGCCCGGGTCTCGGGCGACAGAGCGGTCTTGAGCGCGATGCCCAGGGATTCGACGGTCGTGGTCGGAGCGTCGAGGGCCGCACCGAGGTCCAAGGCCGCCACCTGGCCTGCCCAGTAGGGGTTGTCCGACAGTTGGAGAGGTATCACCACTTGGGGCGTGCCCGCACGGGCCGCCGTCAGCGTCGTACCCGCGCCGCCGTGGTGGACCACAGCGGCCACCTTGCCGAACAGGTTCTGATGGTTGGCCTCGCCGATGGCGAAGCAGTCGTCCCCGTCGTCGACGAGATCCAGGTCCGCCCACCCGCGGGACACGAGCACGCGGTGCCCCTGTGCGCGGATCGCCTCGACGGCCATGACTCCGACGCCTTCGGCCGGGGACATGCTGCCGAAGCCGACGTAGACCGGTGGGGTGCCCGCGTCCAGGAACCTCGCCAGGTCCGCCGGGAGGGGCCGTTCGTCCGCGAGGGTCCACGCGCCTGACTGTGCGACGTCGAGCCCGGGGGTCTCCCGCCACGGTCCCAGGACAGGGTCCGCCGCCAACCACGGACGGTCGGTGAGGATGTGATCGCGCACGTTGTCCACCGGTGGCAGACCGATCACTGCCCGGTGGCTGTTGAGTGCCTCCCCGAACTGCGCGTTGACGTTCCGGGCGTCCGACTCCCACAGCGTCCGGTTGTCGGCGACCTCGGGCTCCGGCCAGCCCGGCCGCGGTGGTGGCGCGTGGTGCGGCGACGGCAGGTGGACCGCCGCATAACTCACGTACACGTAGGAGACACCCGCGGCCTCGGCCACGGATCGCGCGGCGACCTGCCCCAGACCTGCCGCCACCACCACGTCACATCCGTCGAACGCCGCAGGGAAGGCGTCGAACTGTGTCTCGACCAACTCGTTCCTGTAGCGGGCCAGGTCCTCTGCCGAGGGCAGGGTGTTGCCGCGCATCAACTCCCTGACAGGCGGCCCGACCGGCACCAGCCGCACTCCGATACCCGCGAGCCGCTCGGCGAACTCCTCGTCCGGCGGGGCGCACATCCGCACCTCCGCGCCGAGCGCCCGCAGCCGCACCGCGAGTGCCACCAGCGGTTCGACGTCGCCACGTGTCCCGTATGTAGACAACAGCACCCGCATTCAGCGTCCTCTTTCGTCGGGTCGTCCATGCGCTCAGGGAAGGGGAGGGCCGCCGCGCATCATCGCGCTTGGTCGCGTCGGTCAACTCGGCCGTCTCGCAACAGACTTCGGCCCTCGGGCGTTGCTGGAGCGGCCATCTCGGTGGCTACGGTGCGCGTGAGGCCGGAGGTTCGGCGTCGGCCGGCTCTGGGCAGTCTGTGCTTGGCGAGGTGTGCAAGGTCCCCCATCGTCCACACAACCGGAGTGTTACGCGATGCAGAGTCCGTCCACACCCGTACCTGATGTCTCGGTCATCCTGCCCTGCGCCGGATACGGAACACGTTTCGGGGCGCCCTACCCGAAGGAGTTGCACTGTCTGGCTCCTGGGGTCACGGTGCTGGACCGAAGCCTGGAAGCCGTCGTCGAGCTCGCCAAGAGCGGACTCAAGGTGCGCCTGGTCGTCGTGTTCGGAACACACAAGATGGACACCGTGAGTTATCTCCTTCGCTATGCCGACACCTTCCAGATGGTCTTCGTCCACCAGGACGAGTCGTTCGGACCCGGTCTCGACGGGGCGATCCGGGCCGCTCTGCCGATGACCCAGGGGCCGGTGGCCCTCGTGCTGCCCGACATCGTTGTCTCAGGGGCGGACACGCCTGGCAAACTCCTCGACGCCTTACGGCAGTTGGAGGTGGCGGGCTGGAGCGTAGTGGCCGCCGAGGAGGGGGATCACGACACGCTCCGCCAGATGGGCGCGTTGGCCGTCGCTGAGGCGGAAGGCGTTCTGACCGTGGGGGCGGCCACCGACAAGCCGACGGATCCCTCGGGCTTCAACGCGTTCTGGGGCATGGTGGCCGTCACCGAGAGCGAGGCGCACAAGCTGCCCGACGTCGTGGGCACAGGAGCGACCAACCCGTTGGCCGGAGCGGTCGCTCTCATGGTTGAGGAGATCGTCAACTACAACACCCCCGCGGGCTGACTCATCGCACGCCGACGCAGGCGCAGGCGCCTTCAAGCGCGGTCGGCACTGCGCACGCGCGACGTCCTTGGCGTCTTCATCGCGAAAGGACCGCGACCCCACCGGATTGGCGTCTGCCTCCCGGCGCTGGCGGCTGCTTGCCGCACCGCTCATGGGGCGGAGCCAGGGCATTGCGCCACTGCCCCGCAGGCTGGCACGGCGACGCGGCGACCCAGAATCACGAATCACGGGAAACGGACGGTCACGACGAGGCCGCCCGACCGGCCGGGCTCCGCCGTCGCCCCGGTTCCGTGGGCCTCGGCGATGGAGCGGACGATGGCGAGGCCCAGTCCGTGCCCCGTGGTGCCGACGCGGTCCTGGCCGAGGCGGCGGAACGGCTCGAAAAGGTCCGGCACCCGGTCGGCGGGCACCGGAGGCCCGGTGTTGGCCACGGTCAGCGTCCGGTCGTCGATCAACACCCGGACCCGGCCCCCGGGGTGGTTGTACTGAATGGCGTTGCGGACGAGGTTGGTCAGCAGGTGGCGCAGCAGCACAGGATCACCGAGGACGGTCAACGGCCGGTCTGCCGACACCTCCACGTCCACCTGCTCTCCCTCGGCCTGGGGGGCGAGCTCGGCCGCCACCAGCCGGGCCGCGGCCGACAGGTCCACGGTCTCGGTCTCGTCCAGGCCGCGGTCGCTGCGGGCGAGCAACAGCAGCGCGGTGATCAGCCGCTCGGCCTCACGGTTGGCGGTGAGCAAGTCCTCGCGTACGTCGGCGAGACCGTCTGGGAGGGGATCGGCGAGGCCGACCTCCAGGCTGGTGCGCTGGACCGCGAGTGGAGTCCTCAGCTCGTGGGAGGCGTTGGCGACGAAGCGCCGCTGGCTCTCGAACGACTTCTCCAGCCGGTCGAGCATGGTGTCGAACGTGTCGGCCAGGCGCTGGAGTTCGTCGTCGGGACCGGTGAGCGCCAGCCTCTGGTGCAGGTTCTGCTCGCTGATCCGACGGGTGGCCGCCGTCATCGCGGCGACCGGCCCGAGCGCCCGCCCGGCCAGCCACCGGCCGAGCAGTCCGGCCAGCACTGCCATGACGAGCAGCCCGACGGCCGACCAGAGGACCATCTGCCGCAGGGCGGTGTCCTGCACGGCCTGTACGGTCTGGTCCATCTGCCGGATCATGGCGAAGTCGTCGCGAGGCCCGACCAGCGGCGGAAGGGTCCCCTGGGGATCAGTCGGTTGCGCGCCCACTGTGGCGAAGCCGCCGCCGCTCGGCACCTCGCCCTTCGTGATCTCGATTCCCTTGACCTGCTGGGCCGTTCCGTAGCGTGCGAGCAGCACCACGAAGGCCAGCAGCGCCGCGCCCGCGAGCAGGAAGAGCAGGGAGAAGGCCGCGGTCAGCCGGGCACGGAACGGCATGCCCCGCAGCAGCGCCCGCGGGTTCAGTCGCACAGCCGGTATCCCTGACCCTTGTCGGCGGTGATGAGACCGGGGTCGCCCAGCTTGCGGCGCAGCCGGCTGACGACGGCCCGTACCACGCCGGTGCGCGGGTCGAGGTTCTCGTCCCAGAGGGTGCGTACGAGTTCGTCGTGCGGCACCGCCACCCCCTGTGCCTCCATCAGCAGCCGCAGGACCGCGAACTCCTTGGGTGTCAGTTCCAGCAGCCGACCCTCCACACACACCTCGTGCCGTGCCCGGTCCAGGGTGATGCCCTCGTGCCGCAGCGCCACCGGTGGCGACTTGGGCACACGGCGGCCGAGCGTCCGTATCCGGGCGACCAGTTCGGCGAAGTCGAAGGGCTTGGCCAGGTAGTCGTCGGCGCCGAGCGTCGTGAGCCCGTACACCTTGTCCGAGACCTCGCCGGCCGCGGTCAGCATCAGGATTCTTGGCGGGTCGGTGAGTTCGCGCAGCCGTCGGCAGACCTCGTCGCCCGTCATGACCGGCAGGTCGCGGTCGAGGATGAGCACGTCGTACTCGGTGAGCAGGCACATGCGCTCGGCCTCGTCGCCGGAGACGGCGAGATCGACGGCCATCGCCTGCCGACGCAGACCGGTGGCGATCGTACGGGCGAGAACACGATGGTCCTCGGCTACCAGAACTCTCATGCGCCCCATGAAACCCGGCGTGGCATTGCAGCGGAGTAAGGACGGTGGCCGCGGCGGCTCGTCCCCGCATCGCACGTACAGCGCTCTTACGTCCCTGTCACGCGCTTATCCCGCTGTACAGGGCGCCCTGCTTCTGTCGTGGCCATGAACTTCGTCAAGCGCGCCGGGCTGAGCCTGCGCGCCAGGAAAGTCAGGACCGCCGTCCTGCTGGGGATCTTCGTCGTCATCTGCACCCTGCTGCTGGGCGGCTTCCTGCTGCAGGGCGCCACCGCCCGTCAGGAGGCGGACGCACAGCGGACGATCGGCGTCGACGTGACGCTGAAGGGCAAGGCCCTCACCCCGGCGCTGGCGGACCGGCTCGGCTCGTCCCCGCAGGTCCACCGGTACAACCCGCGGCTCCCGATCGAGGCCGGGGCCTGCGGTATCGAGCCGCTGGAGTCCGACATCCCGAGGCCCCGCGGCAAGCGCGCCGGGACGAACATCCCGCGTCCCCTGGCACTGAACGGCGTCCGGGACTCGGGCCTGCTGCTGCCCTTCTCCTACGGCTCGAACAAGATCACAGCCGGGCGTGGGATCACCCCTGAGGACGCCGGCCGTCGGGTCGCCATGGTCGAGAAGCGGCTGGCCTCGAAGAACGGGCTCAAGGTGGGCGACACCATCCGTGCCCTGTCCGCCGGCGGCAAGAGCACCGTGCCGCTCACGGTCGTCGGGATCTACCGCGACTCGACGCCCGACCCGACGAGGTGGACGCCGCCGCACCTGCTGCCGGGCAACACGTTGTACGTACCGGTCCGCGCAGCTCAGCAACTGAGCTCCGGAGCCGCGGACTTGGCCGAGGCGGTCTTCAGGATCGGCTCCCCGGAACAGGCCGAGCAGCTGCATGCCGAGGCCCGGCGGCTCCTCGGCACGGGGTCGTTCGACTTCCGCGTCAACGACAAGGCGTACAAGGACCAGGTCCGTCCGATCCAGCGGGTCGGTACCTTCGCCAGGCTGATCGTCCAGCTCATCGCCGTGGCCGGGGCGCTCGTTCTCGGGCTCATCGTGATGCTGCAGATCCGGGAGCGCCGTGACGAACTCGGCATGCTGCTGTCGCTGGGCGAGAAGAAGTGGAAGCTCATCGGCCAGCACACGGTGGAAGTCGCCGCGGTCGCCCTGCCCGCGGTGGCCGTCGCCGCCCTGGCCGGTCAGATCGCCGCCCAGCAGGCGGGCGACGCACTGCTGGGCCACCAGGAGTCCGCTTCCCTGCCTCGGCCCCGTTCGCCGGACGCAGCGGACGACTCGCCCGAGATGCGCGTCCAGCCGTCCGATGTCGGCAAGGTCGCCGGTATCGGTCTCGGGATCTCCCTGGTCTCCACCGTCGTCCCCGGCATCGGAATTCTCCGCCTCCACCCCCGCTCCATCCTCACCGACAGCGAATAAGCACCGCACCCACACAGACCTGGAGAGCCGACCGACATGAACTTCGTCAAACGCGCGGGGCTGAGCCTGTGGTCCCGCAGGGGCAGGACCCTGCTCACCCTCTGCACCTTCCTCGTCATCTCCGTGATGGTGCTGGCCGGCGTACTGATCGCGGACGCGACGGCCCAGGCCAAGAACGAGGCCAAGCGCTCCGTGGGCGCGGAGGTCAACCTGGGGATGGACCTGAGCGGCCAGAACGCCGCCGGTGGTCTGGTGGCCCCTCAGATCGGCGCCGCGACGGTGGAGAAGCTGGGCGCGTCCACGCTGGTCCAGAAGTACAACTACTCCATGTTCGACCGGGGCGTCGTCAAGGGCGGCACCGAGCTGGTCACCGGGGGAGTGGACACCAAGGCGTCCGGCATGGGGCCCGACGGCACCCCGACCATCGGAGTCCTCGACACCGCACTCCTGCCCGACTTCCGCAGCGGCAAATTCCAACTCCTGTCCGGAGCGCACATCACCGCCGCCGACAAGGACAAGCACCTGCTGCTGATCGAGGAGAGGCTGGCCCGGAAGAACGGCCTCAAGACCGGCGACAAGATCACCCTGGGGGCCAACGAAGGCTCTGCCACAGCGGAGTTCACGGTGGCCGGGATCTTCCGCGACCCGCGTCCCAGCTCCGAACCCGAGCCCGAGTACTTCGTCGACCCGGCCAACATGCTCTACGCGTCCATCGGCGGTTTCGCCGGACTCAACGACACCAAGGACGCGTCCCTCCAGGTCAGGAACGCGACCTTCCTCCTCAAGGACGCCGGAGACCTGGAGCGGTTCAAGGAGGAGGCCGAGCGGAAAGCGGGGTCCGAGCTCGACGGCTTCAAACTGGACGCGAACGACAAGGCGATCCGGCAGATGACGGGCCCTCTGGACAGCATCGGTTCCAGCGCCACCCTCGCGATGTGGCTGATCGGCATCGCGGGCGCCGCCGTCCTCGTCCTCCTCGTCAACCTAGCGGTCAAGCAGCGCCGCAAGGAGTACGGCGTACTGCTGGCCATGGGCGAGAAGAAGTGGAAGCTCATCGCGCAGCAGGCCCTGGAGATCGTCGCGGTCGCGGCCCTCGCCATCGGCCTGAGCTCCCTGTTCACCCAGGGCCTGACCCAGAGCGCGAGCCGGTCGCTGCTCGGCGAAGAGGCCGCCGAAGCCCGGCACAAGCTCGAATCCTGGCAGCCCCCGGCTCCCGGCACCACCGGCATCGACCAGGGCATCGACCCGAACGACAAGCCGGTGGAGAACGCCGACCCCATCGACAGGATCGACATACGCCTCGACCCCGCGGCCCTCGCCACCGTGGGCGCCGTCGGCCTGGGCCTCGGCTTGCTCGCCACCGCCGTCCCGGCCGCCTCCGTAGTGCGGCTCAGCCCGCGGACCATCCTCACGAAGGGCAAGTGACAGCCACCATGACCATCGCTACCACCACCGCCACCGAACCCCCGCCCGTCCTCCGGCTCGACGGTGTCAGCCACACCTACATCGGCCAGCGCCGCCGGACCACCGTGCTCAAGAACATCGACTACAGCTTCCGGCGAGGCACCTTCTACACGGTCCTGGGCCCCTCGGGCAGCGGCAAGACCACCCTGCTCAGCCTCGCGAGTGGCCTCGACGCACCCACCCGGGGCACCATCAGCTTCAACGGCGAGGATCTGACACGGCTGGGCCTCGGCCGCTACCGCAACAAGCACGCTGCCACGATCTTCCAGCACTACAACCTGCTCACCTACATGACCGCCCTTCAGAACGTCACCACAGCCATGGAGATCACCGGTGTGAAGCCGGGCATTGGTGGCCGCAGGGCGCGCGCACTGGAACTCCTGGAGCGGGTCGGCCTGGACAAACACATGGCGACGCGCAACGTCATGCGGCTCTCCGGCGGCCAGCAGCAGCGAGTCGCCATCACCCGCGCCCTGGCCTGCGACGTCGACATCCTCTTCGCCGACGAACCCACCGGAAACCTCGACGAGGACACCGCACAGGGCATCATCGACACCTTCCGCGAACTTGCCCACGAACAGGACAAGTGCGTGGTGGTCGTCACCCACTCCCAGCGCCTGGCATCCCAGTCGGATCGCGTACTCACCCTGCGCAAGGGCAAGTTGACGGAGTGACTCCGGACGGCTCGCTCGCCCTACGCGGCTACTCCGGAAGCTCCAGCATGGGTTCACCGCAGGACTGGCATTCGGCGAAGACATCGAGATCGTTGAGTATCTCGGCGTACTCGGGGTGACCCTTGAGGGCGGCCGCGGCGGCGAGCAGATAGCGAGTGGTGATCTGGTCGTGCTCCGCCGTGGCCAACGTGTCGGCCAGCAGGGTCATGGCCTCGGGGAGGGCCTGACGGTAGGCGTCCGCGATGTCGTCGGGCAGGTCGGCCGGAGTCTCGCCGAGGTCACCGGAGCACATCGCCACGAGGCCGACGACGTACAGGTAGTCGTCCCGCTTGGCCGGAGGAAGCCCGCGCGCGATCGTGACGATGTACGGCACGGCCGCGTAGGCGGCCGGCCAGGCGGTGCCCTCGGAACACAGGTACGGCCAAAGGTCGTTGAAGTGCCCGCCGTTCATGGGGTCGGCCATCAGATGGCGCAACTCGTCCGGAACGAAAGGGGCGTCGGGCGCACTGCCCTGGCCCTTGGACCAACCCCGGTGGTCGAGGGCGGGCCAGCGCGGGTCGTCCAAAGGCATCATGGGCGGAAGTGTAGGTGGACCGGACCGATCGTCGGCGGGAGGTCCTGACGTATCTCTCGGCGGAGATCGGCTCTCACGGCGGAGATCGGCAGGGAACTGACCGCTTCCGCAGAGCCGACCCCACCTAGAGAGAAGCGAGCAGCCCGTAGAGGAGCGGGATGCGCGGTGCGCTGTCCGGCAGCCGCCACCAGCCGGAAGGAGTGCGGATCATCTGCGGGAAGCGCGGCCAGGGGAGTTCCTCGCTCTCGCGGAGCCGGACGATACGCAGACCGGCTGCGGCCAGTGCGTTGATCACCTCGTCCAGGCCGTGCCTCCACTCGAAGCTCTCCGTCGCGCCGTCGACGGCCGGGCCGTCGGTGTACGTGTGGGTGGAGTTGCCGCGGATGGCGCCGCGCCCCTGGAGATAGTCGTGGCGCAGCAGAAGGTCAGGGCCCTCGTCGGGGGCGGGCCTGGGACCGAGGGCGTTGAGCAGGGGGTGGAACTCGACGAGGTACAGCCGTCCACCCGGCTTGAGGAGACGGGCGACTACCTCCGCCCAGCGGTCCAGATCCGGCAGGTAGCACAGCGCCCCCTTGCCGGTGTAGACCACGTCGAAGCGTCGGTCGCCGAGCGCGTCCACCGCGTCGTACACATTGGCGCGTACGTAGTCGACGGCGCAGTTCGCCTTCGCCGCGAGGTCCCGGGCCGCCGCCACCGACGCCCCGGAGATGTCGAGCCCGACCGTGCGCGCTCCGCGCCTCGCGAACGCGAGGGTCTCCGTGCCCAGATGGCACTGCAGATGCGCGACCTCCCGCCCCGCCAACTCGCCGAGGTCCTCCCACTCGAAGGGAGCGAACCAGCGGAACGGATCGGGTTGCTCCTCGACGTCGTAGAAACGGCTGGCCAGGTGTACGGGAGTGCGCGCGTCCCAGTTCGCCCGGTTGGCCTGCATCATCTCCCGGACCGCGGGATCGAAGCGCTCGGCAGCCTCAGTCATGAAGCCATCCAACCGTGAAATCCGTTCCTGCCGAAGCATCTCAGTGGATCTCGACGAGCCCTTTCGTGAACTCCCCTCGTACGCACCCCGAAAGAAGTTGCCTGGCGACCGATGAGTTGTCGGGCGGGCCGTGGTCTACCCCTGCGAAAGGCATCAACACCCAACAACGAAGCAGGAGTCAGTGCCATGAGCGCAACCACGCCCCAGACCCGTCCCGCCACCTCGTCCCTGTCCTCCGCCCGGTCCGCTCGGTCCACCGGGTCCGCTCGGTCCGCGCGGCTGCTCGACACGCGCCCCGTGTGGCTGGTCGGCGTACTCGCCACGCTCGCCGGTGCCGTCGTGACCGAGGCGTTCGGGCTCATCGCCCGAGGCGTCGGAGTGCCGATGGAGGCGGCCAGTCCCGGCGCCACGGAAGCGGCGGAGATCCCAGTGGGCGGCTTCTTCGGAGGTGTGCTGTTCTGGTCGGTCGTCGGCATCGTCCTCGCGGTGGCCCTGGCCCGCTGGGCGAAGCGGCCCGCTCGCACCTTCGTGGTGACGACCGTCGTGCTCACCGCGTTGTCCATGGCCGGTCCGGCGGTGGCCCCGCACACCGCGACCTCCACCCAGGTCGTCCTGGCGGTGTCCCATCTGGTCGCGGCCGCTGTGATCATTCCCGTGGTGGCGCGCCGGCTCTCCCACCGGCGCCCGTGACCCGCGTCGGAAGACGTGCAGCAGCTGTGGCGGCCGGCCCATGTGGGCCGGCCGCCATTGATGTCATGTGGTGCCGGCGGTGTGTCATGGTGCAGCCCCGGGTGGTCTCCCCCCGAGGTGGCGACGGCTACGCGATCAGGCGCAGAGGACGCGGGTCTCGGGCGTGTAGACCGGACCGCCGCTGGTGTTCGCACTGTCGCTGAACTCCGCGTAGAAGTACGAGTAGAAGCCGATGTTCCCGTTGCAGCCGGAGTCGGCGGCGACCTGCAGGGTGAGGGTTACGGTCCGGCTCTGACCGGGCGGGATGGTGGCACCGTAGTTGGTACCGAGGTTGGTGGGTCCGGTGCCGGCACACGGAACGCTGCCGGCTGCCGTGGCCAGGCTGCAACCGGTGAAGCCGTACTTGAGGTCGGGCCGTTGGGTGGTCAGCCAGGTCGGCTCGATCGTCTGGTAGATGAACCAGACCCTGGATTTCTTCCGCCTGCTGCAGGACGGCACCTCGCTGACCCTGCGCCACTTCGTCTACGCCGACGGCAACGGAAGCCGTGACGCCGCCGACATCGGGGCGCTGCTCGGCCTGGCCTCGCAGGGCAGGCTCCGGGTCGAGTTAGGCCACCGCGGCGACTGGAGCAGCGCCGACCCGGTGCTGCGAGAAATGTCCGCCGGCCGCCTGCGCGGCAAGGCGGTCCTGAGCGCCGCTTGACCTGACCTGACCCGAGCCGAGCCGAGCCGGGACGAAGTCCGCCCGGCCAGCCAACCCGCGCCCCCTCCGCCACACCGGCCTATGGCTGGATTCGCCGATGCCCTCTTCCCCGCCTCTAGGCCAAGCGGTACTCCTTGCCGAGATGCGGGGCGGCCCCAGGCAGGGAAGGGACACTGCGATGACTCATGCGCGGCGCTACGTCCAAGAGGACCTGAGAAATGCCGCCCCCGGCGATCCGGCCGTCGACGGCCAGGCGGAGATGACCTCGTTCGACGAGGTGTACGACCAGCCGGACCCCAGACACTTCTTCCGCGTCCTGGGCCACTGGGACTATCAGACGCCTCGTCACGCGCAGGGGCTTTTCCGGCGCTTGGCCGCCGCCCGCACGCGAACCGCCCGCGCCGCCGCCCCGGTCACCGTGCTGGACATCTGCTGCTCGTACGGCATCAACGCGGCCCTTCTCAACCACAACCTCACCCTGGAAGACCTGTACGCCCACTACACGTCCCCGCAGGCCGCTGCGCTGACCACGGCGGAGCTGATCGAGTGGGACCGCGCCTACTACGCATCCCACCGACGTCCCGACGCGCACCGGGTGATTGGACTCGACATCGCTGCGAACGCCATCTCCTACGCTCTCGCCGCCGGTCTGCTGGACGAAGGCTTCACCGAGAACCTCGAAGCGGCTCCGCCCACCCCCGCTCTCCTGCGTGCCGCGCAGCCAACCCTCCTGGTCACCGTCACGGGCGGAGCGAGCTTCCTGTCCCCGCGCACCTTTCAACCGCTCCTCGCCGCCGCTCACGAACCGGTGTGGATCGCGTCCTTGGTTCTGCGTACCGGCTCCTACCGCCACATCGAGGACGGGCTGACCCCGTACGGCCTCATCACCGAGAAAGCGGCAATTCCGACCTATCCGCAACGCCGCTTCACGAGCGAGCACGAGCAGCGGTACGCGATCACCGAGGTGACCGCCGCCGGCGAGGATCCCCGGGGCAAGGAGACCGACGGCTACTTCCACACCGCACTGCACCTCTCACGACCCGCGAAAGACGCCGCAGCCCTTCCGCTCACCACTCTTACGAAGGACGACCGGCGCCCTGAGAGCGTCATTGAGCGCGACAGCTTCAGAGGTTGAAAGACAGGCTCAGACCGACACCCGGGCCGAGGCCGTGGCGTGCTCGGTGTCCCGCGTCATGCGCCACAACGCCGCCGAGAGCCACATCAGAATGGCGCCGACCAGGATGTGCAGCCCGCTCGTGAGCAGGCTGTCGGACAGGCCCGTGAGGAACGCGAACAGCGGCAGCACTACCGCGTAGCCCCAGGCCGGAATCCTCGGAAACACCCGGGCGCGGATCATCGCCGCCCCGAACAGCGCACAGCCCACGGCGAACACGGCCGCACTGCCGATGAGGGCGGGGATCGTCGGGCCGGTCAGGACCTCGTCGATGACGTCGTCGTCGAAGTAGAACAGCACCAGGTTCGAGGCGAACGCGGCAGAGCCGAACAGGCCGAGACCGATGAGGTTCACGATGTGCGCCACCTCTGCGAAGCGGCCGGTGGCCGGGCGCTGTCGCAGTTGCAGTGCGGTGAGCAGAGGAAGGGCGAGCGCGGGGGAGACGGCGAGCGGGACGCTGGTCGCGGTGGTCTCCCCGGTGAACGCCTCGACCAGCGCGGGCAGGGCGATCAGCAGACCCGACAGCGCTCCGCACAGGGCGCCGACGCGAGATGCCGATGAGGTTGTGGGTGGGGTGACGGGTGAAGTGAGGGGCGAGGACATGAGGCCAACTCCAGTTGCTCCGACGGCTCTGACAGTGGGACAGGCCGCAACCGTAGAGAGCCGCCGATCAGCGGCAGGAGGTGCAGAACGGGGACATCGACGGCCGGAAGTCACCATCTCCCGCGCGCCGTCCAGCCGTTCGGCACGTGTCGTTCGGCCCGAACCGTTCGGAGTTTCCGCGGCGCCGCTGCTGGGCCGCCCAGTCCGGCCTAGCCTGACGGCATCGGGTGAGGACGGCGAGGGAGTGTTCATGGTGGCGGCGTACGGGCCCGTGCGGTGGGTGCCACCGCTGCTGTACGGCGCCGTGCTCGTGGGCGGTCTGTACTACGCGGCGGCCGGACTGGGCGACGGCCCAGGCCCGTCGGTGTGGCGGACGGTCGGCTTCGTCGCCGTGATCGGGGCGCTGTTCGCCCTGGAAGTCGCGGGGCACCGCCGTCCCACGGCCCGGTTGCCGCTGCTGCTCGCGCGCTGCGCCCTGATCGTCGCTGCGGTGGTCCTCGACGCCTCGGATCTGGCCCAAGTGTTGTTCGTGCTGCTGCCGTTCACCGCCTACTTCGCCTTCGGCCGTACGACCGCGCTTGCGCTGGGCGCGCTCTGCCTGGCCGGGCTGCTCACCTTGTACGTGCTGACCGCTCCCGGCTGGTACCGCGACCTGGAGCACGTCTCCGACCTGCTGATGCTCACCGTCGGCCTGGTGCTGGCGCTCTCGATGGCTGCCGTGGCCGTCGGCGAACAGCGTGCCCGGCGCGAACTGGAGGACTATGCGGCGCAGGTTGCCGAACTGTCTGCCGCCACCGAACGCAACCGGCTGGCCCGGGACATCCACGACAGCCTCGGTCACCATCTCACTGCGATGTCCGTGCAGTTGGAGATGGCCTCCGACTTCAGGGCTTTGGACCCCGACGCGGCCCAGCGGGCGCTGAACGAGGCGAGGCGCTCGGTGAAGCTCGCGCTCGGCGACGTACGGCAGTCGGTCCGGGCGCTGCGCGGCGAGGCGGCGTACCCCACGCTCTCGGCCGCGCTCGCCGGCCTGGTCCACGGCGGTGAGGCCCGGCCGGTGGTCACCGTCGAGGTGACGGGCGACGAGGACGGCCTCGGCGCGGCCGAACTGACCGCCTTGTACCGGGCCGCACAGGAGGCGGTGACCAACGCGCGCCGCCATGCGCGGGCCACGCGGGTGACGGTGGCGGTCCTGCTGGCCGAGGACACCGCGCGGCTGGTGGTGACCGACGACGGCCGTGGCTTCGTACCGGACGCGGCCGTCAGCGGGTTCGGGCTCCTCGGGATGAGGGAACGGGTGCACCTGGTGGCGGGGAACGTGGACATCGACAGCGGCCCGGATGCCGGAACCCGGCTTACGGTGACCGTGCCGTGCGGGAAGACCACGCGGGGATGAGCATGTACGAACGTGGGCGGAGATGACCATGGACGACCAGGAGCCGGCGCCGCCGGTCCGGGTGCTGGTGGTCGACGACCAGCGGCTCATCCGCGACGGCATCGCCTCGCTGCTCGCCATCCGGCCGGGCATCGAGGTCGTCGGTACGGCCGTGGACGGGCGGGATGCCGTGGCGAAGACACTCGAACTGGGCCCGGACGTCGTGCTCATGGACGTCCGGATGCCGGAGATGGACGGGATCGAGGCGGTCGCCGTGCTGCGCGGCCGGGCCCCGGAGTGCAGGGTGGTCATGCTGACGACGTTCGAGGACGAGGAGTACGTCGTGCAGGCGCTGCGGGCCGGCGCCCACGGCTACCTGCTGAAGGATCTGCCGGCCGAGGAACTCGCCCACGCGGTACGCCTGGCGCACGCGGGCGTCACCCAGCTCGACTCGTCCGTCGCCCGCCACCTCACCGCCTCCCTGCCTGCTCCCGCCCCTGTCGCCAAGCCCGCCGAGACCACTGCCGCCGTTCTGAGCCCGCGCGAGACGGACATCCTGCGGCTCGTGGCCCAGGGCCACACCAACCGGGAGATCGCCGCGCGGCTCTACCTCAGCGAGGGCACGGTCAAGAACCACGTGTCCCGCATCCTCACCCGCCTCGCCCTGCGCGACCGTACCCAGGCGGCCCTGCGCGCCCGGGACCTCGGTTTGCTGTGAGACCCGCGCGCCGTCGTCGAGAGAGCCGCGCACGCCGGCGTTTCAAGTGGCCGCCGCCCGCCGCACTGTTGCGGTTCACCACCAGCGGGCACGAATCAGACATGTATTGCTGCCTCTCCGCTCCCCACGGTGGCCTGCGATCCGCCGCACTCCTCGCCCCCGCCCTGCTCCGAGCCCTCCACGCCGCCGCCCGCCGCGGCACGACACAGATACGCCACCCCCGCGACCCGGATGCCGTGTCCGCCGTCAACCTGGAACTGGTCACTCTCACCGAGGACCTGGCCGTCATCACCTGGTACACCGGCGTGACCGGCAGCGACGACGGATTCGGCCACCTGCTCCCCGCGGTGACCGAGGGTGAAGTCGTCTACGGCACCCACCCCGCCCGGCTGAACCGCACCGCCTCCGAAGGCCGCCGCACCGCCCACCACTACGTGGAACTGACCGATCTGGAACCCGGCCAGACGTACTACTACCAGGCCCGCTCCCGGGGTTCGGCGGCCACACCCACACCGCTGCACCTCGTGAAGGGCAACGCCGTCGGAACCTCGCCGCACGGGTTCGGCTCGCGCGGCGGCCCGTACTCCTTCACGACGCCCCAGCCTCCGCCGGGCCGTCATCTGAGGACGATCGCTCTCTGCAACGACCTGCACCTGGGGGAGACGACGGCCGGTCTGGTGGCCGGAGTCCCGTTGATGCGGGGCGTCTCGCAGCGGCTCGGCCTCGCCCCGTATCCGGAAATCATGGGCCGGGCGCTGGTCGATGAAGCACGTCGGCGTGGAGCCGACCATCTGCTGGCCGCAGGTGACATCTCGGCCGGCGGCGCGCCACGCGATCTGGCCGGGGCCAGGCAGATCCTGGACGGCTTCGGCACGCACGGACAGGACTACTTCGTCGTCCGCGGGAACCACGACCGGCCCAGACCGAAGAACGGCCACGCCTCGTCCGGCGACAGCTTCCTGGACGAATTCCCCGGTGGCGACGGACCCGCGTACTTCGCACGCGATCTCGGCGGGCTACGGATCGTCGGACTGGACACCTACGAGAAGCGGGGCAACGGCAGCGACTCGGGCGGACTCTCGCCCGACCAACTGGCCTGGTTCCGGGACCGGTTGAGGGAGAACAGGGACCAGCCGACCATGGTCTTCGGACACCACCCGCTGACCGTACGCAACTCACTGTTCCCCGTGATGAGCGGGCAGCGCCTCAACCGCCGCCAGGCCCGCGCGATCCTCGACGCCTACTCCGTCGCTCCCGGTGTCTTCCTCCACCACGCCGGTCACACCCACCGCAACAAGCGCACCGTCCTCCCACAAGCGCGGCACGTCACGCTGCAGGAGGTCAGCGCCGTGAAGGAGTACCCGGGCGGCTTCTGCCTGCTCCGGATCCACACGGGCGGCTACGCCCTCAACTACTACAAGACCAGCAGCGGACCGGCCCGGGAGTGGAGCGAGCGCAGCCGACGCGTGGCCGCGGGCCTGTGGCCCCAGCACGCCCTCGGCCGCTCGGTCTGCGACCGCAACAGCGTCACCAGCCGCGACCTCTCGGGCATCACCCCGGCCGCGTCGCGTGCCGCGGTCCGTGGAGCCGCCTAGGCGTCCGAAAGAGGTAAGACCCTCGACCTGGTCCTTCAGCCAGTACGGTGGGCATGAGGCCTACCGGATGAACGGCACCCTGGCTGCGTGTGTCGGAGGAAGCGATGAGCGGGGAAGGTCAAGGGGGCTCCGGGCAACAGCTGCCCAAGCTGAGGCTGGACGAGCTGCTCGACGAGCTCCAGGCACGCATCGACGCGGCCCGGGGGACGCAGGACCGGGTGCACAGCCTGTTGGAGGCCGTTCTGTCGGTCGGGCGGGAGCTAGATCTGCCGCACGTGTTGCGGCGCATCGTGGAAGCCGCCGTGGTGCTGGTGAACGCCGAGTACGGCGCAGTGGGCGTGATCGGCGACGACAGCAGGCTGTCGGAGTTCCTGACGGTGGGCATCGGCGAGGAACGGCGCGAGGAGATCGGTGAACTGCCCAGCGGTCACGGCATTCTCGGCGAGTTGATACGGCACCCGGTGCCGCTGAGGCTGCCGGAGCTGTCGGAGCACCCGGCCTCGTACGGCTTCCCGGACCACCACCCGCCGATGCATTCGTTCCTGGGCGTGCCGATCCGCGTGCGGGAGAAGGTGTTCGGGAACATCTACCTCACCGAGAAGCGGGGCGCGGCGGAGTTCGACGCCGAGGACGAGTCGGTGCTCTCCACCCTCGCCGTGGCGGCCGGAGTGGCCATCGAGAACGCGCGGTTGTACGAGGAGACGCGGCTGAGCGAGCGCTGGCTGCGGGCGAGTGCGGAGGTCACGAGCACTCTGCTGTCGGGAACGTCCGGCGCCGAGGTGCTGGAGCTGATCGTCGGAAAGGCCAGGGAGATCGCCTCCGCGGACGTGGGGATGATCGCGGAGTACGTGACCGGGGCGGAGGAACTGAGGCCGGTACTCGCGGTGGGGCCGAACGCGGAGCGGCGCAGCGGGCTGGTCCTCTCCGCGCAGGACGGATTCGTCGCGGCCGCGCTCACCACGGCGGAGCCGGTGGTCAGCGCCGATATCGAGCGTGATGCGCGCACCGGCGAGGGGGAGTCGCAGTGGGCCGGGCTCGGGCCCGTGGTCGCGGTGCCGCTCGGCGCCGGCGGGAAGGCCCGCGGGGTGCTGCTGCTGGGGCGGCTGGCGGGCCGTACGCCCTTCTCCGAATCCGACAGCGGGCCTCTGCTCGGCTTCGCGGGGCAGGCGGCGCTGGCACTGGAGCTCGACGAACGCCGTCGGGACGCGGAGAAGATCGCGCTGCTGCAGGACCGGGACCGGATCGCGCGCGATCTGCATGACCTGGCGATCCAGCGGCTCTTCGCGGCCGGTATGACCCTGCAGAGCACGCAGCGCTTCGTGGACCATCCCGAGGCCGTGGAGCGGCTGTCGCGGACCGTCGACGATCTCGACGACACCATCAAGATAATTCGGTCGACGATCTTCGGCCTGCGTGTCCATGGCGGTGGGACGAAGGAGGACAGCGGTCTGCGCGGCCGGGCGTCCGAGGCCGTGAAGGCCTGCGCCACCTCCCTCGGCTTCGCTCCCGCGCTGCGGGTGGAGGGGCTCGTCGACACGGACGTCCCCGGTGAGGTGGCCGACCACGCTCTCGCGGTCCTCGGCGAGGCGCTCAGCAACGCGGTCCGGCACTCGGGGGCACACTCCGTGGACGTCCATCTGCAGTGCGCCCGGGGCGAGTTGGCGTTGACGGTGACGGACGACGGGTGCGGAGTGCCCGCCGGTGTGGCGCGCAGCGGACTCAAGAACCTGGAGGACCGGGCCCGCGCGCTCGGCGGAACACTCACGCTCGGCGAACGGCCGCAGGGCGGCGGTACACGTCTGGTGTGGCGCGTACCGACAGGCTCAGCGCGGGACTGACCGCGCTCCTTCGGCCAAGGTTCGGGACGCTCCGCGTCGGGGCGAGGAAGGTCCCTGCGGGCCGTACCCCAGGCGGATCACCATCTGGGCGTGATCGCGCCGGTCGCTCGGCCATGGCACGAGTTGTTCGCGCAGGTCGGGCCACTCCAGCGCTTGGTGCAGCAGCGATGCCCGGAGGCCATGAGCGGTGGCCGTCAGCAGGACGCGTTCGAGGGCCTGCCCGGCGCGCAGCCAGTCGGCCCGGGTGTCGTGCCGGGTGGACAGTACGGCGATCGACGGCCGTTTCTCGAAGGGGCGGGAGGCAGGCACGGCCGGGTGCCGCTGGGCGCCGAAGTCCCGCATCGGGACCTGTTCCCGGGAATCGTGCGGGCCCAGCGCCTCCGGCGGCACTCCCAGGTCCGAGTGGTTCGGATCGCGCACCCACAGGCGGCTCTCCCCGGCCCGGTCGGCGTCGGCCGTGCTGCGGCGCTCCGCTTCCGCGGTCAGCTGCAGCAGGCGGTCGGTCTCGCGCGGCACGGGACGGCTCAGCAGCGCGCCTTCACTGTGCGCGGCCTCGGCGAGTTCGGTGAGGACGGCAGCGGGCAACGGCCGCTCGGAGAAGGGGAAGCGGCTGCTGTGCCGACGCCACACCGCGTCGTACAGGCGCTGCGAAGAGGAGGCTCCGGCGGTGCCGCCGAAGCGGACGGCGGCGAGCAGATCCGGCTCGTCGGGCCGGGGCAGCAGACGGGGCACCGGTTCCCAGCCGAAGTGCGCCACCGCCACCCGCAGGTTGAGGAGCGCGCACCCGACGGAGAGGTGCAGGGCACGCCCGGTCGGGTCGATGTGGCGCAGGCCATGGTCCGGGGCGGCGCGGATCTCCAGGGTGACGGTGTCCGGGTCGAGACGGAAGCGCCAGGGCTGGGTGTTGTGGATAGAGGGGGCGGCCACGGCCGCGGATATCAGCTTCTCCAGGGTCGGAGCGTCGAGTGTCATGGACCTCATCGCGAACTCCTCCCCGCCCTGGGCCGGTTGGCGGGCCGGGCTCTTCGGTGACCGCTCTCAGCGTGGGGTCAGCGGGTGTCGCGGCGGCAGGGGCCGTACGGCCCTGTGCTGTGCCGGACGGCCCGGATGCGCTTCACCTCGCGGGACGCTCACCGGGGCCGGAGCCGGGCTGTTCGAGGTGGGAGGCGAGGACCGCGGCCTGCACTCGGCGCTGGACGCCCAGCTTGGCCAGCAGCCGGGAGATGTGGTTCTTGACGGTCTTCTCCGAGAGGAAGAGGTTCTTGCCGATCTCGCGGTTGGTGAGTCCGTCTCCGATGAGGGCGAGGATGTCGCGTTCGCGGGGGGACAGGCTCGCCAGTTCGGGGGCGACGGCCGGGGTGCCGGCGGGGTCCGCCCGCAGCGAGGCCATCAGCCGGGCGGTGGTCGCGGGGTCGAGCATGGACTGGCCCGAGGCGACGGTGCGTACCGCCGAGACGAGGTCGGAGCCCTTGATCTGCTTGAGTACGTAGCCCGAAGCCCCGGCCATGATCGCGTCGAGCAGGGCCTCCTCGTCGTCGAACGAGGTCAGCATCAGAACGGCCAGCTCCGGCATCTGGCTGCGCAGCTCACGGCAGACGGTGATCCCGTCGCCGTCGGGCAGGCGTACGTCGAGTACGGCGACGTCCGGGCGGAGGGCAGGGCCGCGGGCGAGCGCGTGCTCGACGTTCTCGGCGTCGCCGACCACCGAGATGTCCGGTTCGGAGTCCAGGAGGTCGGACAGTCCGCGTCGTACGACCTCGTGGTCGTCCAGCAGGAAGACGCGGATCGGGTCCTGCTCCGTAAAGGTGCGTGTCTTGGCCATGGCGACCCCTCGTTCCCCGGCGACTGTACGGACTGCGGGCTGTCCGTGACGACGATCGTCACTCGCCGGGACCGGATGTACTAGGGCCGACCGGCCCCACTCCAACCCACAATGCGCCCTGTGCGGTCACAGGCGGCTGCCGCTGCCGTACGGGGCGTAGAGATCCAGCAGCCGGGTGCGGGCCGAGCGCAGGCGGTGGGCGAGGATGTCGCCCACCCACAGGGCGACCGTGTGGCCGAGGGCGGGGTCGTCCTGGCACATCGCCCGTACGGCTTTGGCGTCGAACTCGTAGGCGCGGACCGGGCTCGTCGTCTCGGAGCCCAGGTGCCAGGAGTGCGGTGCGAACAGCCAGGACCAGCCGACGAGTTCGTTGTGGCCGAGGGTCTCGATGACCGCTGCCTGGCGGCCGGGTACATGCATGTCGAGCTGGATCGTGCCGGTGCGGATGATCCAGAACCGGTCGGCGCGACCGCCCTCCTCGAAGAGGCGCGTTCCCTGCGGGAACGACACCTCCCGGGCGATGTGCATCAGTCGCTGCCGGTGCTCGGCGGGCAGTGCCCGCAGCATGCTGGGCGTGGGCGAAGCGTTCATGACCGGCCTCCAGGACGGACGTTCGGACCCTACGACTTCCAGCGTGTGCCCGTGCATCGGCTCGAACCATGGGCCATCCGGCCCCAGGGAGGGTCTGTGCGGCCCCTGCGCACGCGGGCGTTCCTGTACGAGGCTCTGTATGAGATCGGGCAGGACCGGACAGGACACAGGAGGTGCCCACCATGGTTCGGCACATCACCACAGGAATCGACGGATCCGCCGAGAGCCTCGCCGCCGCGCACTGGGCGGCCAGGGAGGCACTGCGTTGCGGTGTCCCGCTGAACCTCGTGCACGCCTGGACGTGGCACCCACGCCCCGCCCCCTCCGTCCCCGCGGACAGGACCGAGCGCGACTGGGCCGAACAGACCCTGGACCGGGCTGCGGGCAGCGTCCGTGCCGCGCACCCCGGGCTGCGGGTCGTCGAGCGGCTGGTGGCCGACTCCGCGGTAGCCGCCCTTCTCGCGGCGGCCGAGGACGAGGAGTTGCTGGTGCTCGGGTCCCGTGGCCTCAGCGGGGTCGCGGGGTTCATGGTCGGCTCGGTGTCCCAGCGGGTCGTCGCCAGGTCTCCTCGTCCCCTGGTGCTCGTACGTGCGGGCGAGAGTGCCGCCGACGAACACTTCACCGCCCCGGACGGCGTCTCGCCCGAGGAGATACCCCGGACCCCGTATCGCGATGTCGTCCTCGGCCTGGACACCCGGCGCCCCAGTGACGAGCTGATCGGGTTCGCCTTCGAGTCCGCACGCCGCTGCGGCGCCACGCTGCACGTGATCCACGCCTTCGGAACGCCGCGGGTCCAGCCGGCCGACGGACCGTGGGACCCCGTGACCGGGCCGGAGCTGATCGCGGCACAGGAACACGCCATGGTCGCGACCCTGCGCCCGTGGTGCGAGAAGTTCCCGGAGGTCTCCGTGGTCGAGACCGTCTCCGAGGAGCGGCCCGCCACCGCGCTGGTGCGGGCGTCGTCCGGTGCCTCCCTCGTCGTCGTGGGGCGCCGGACCCGGGACAGCCATCTCGGCACGCACATCGGAGCCGTCACGCACGCGGTGCTGCACCACGTCGGCTGCCCCGTCGCCGTCGTCCCGCACGACTGAACCGGCGCCGTGACGGTGCTCCGGGCACCAACGGCCCCAGGGAGGGAACAGTCATGACAGCACGTCACGTGGTCGTCGGGGTGGACGGCTCCGTCATCGCCGTACGAGCACTGGACCTGGCCGCCGACGAGGCAGCCCTGCGCGCCACCACGCTGGAGGTCATGTACGCCGTGCCCGACCTCGACGAAGCCGGCCCCGTGCTGGCGTCCGCCGCCTCACGGGTGGGCCACCGCCACCCCGGCCTGCCGGTCGTCACCGTCCCTGTCGAGGGGCACTCGGCTGCCGTTCTGGCGGAACACGGACGCGAGGCCGCGCTGACCGTCGTCGGCTGCCGGAGTCTCGGCGGGCTCGCGGGCACGATGTTCGGCTCGGTGAGCCGGCGCCTGGCCGCGCACGCGCCGGGCCCGCTGCTGGTCGTACGCGGCGACTCTCCGCCGCACCTGCACAACGAGGTGCTGCTCGTCCTCGACGAGGAGGAGGACGCGGACACGGCGGTGTTCGCCTTCCAGGAGGCGGAACTCCGTGGGGCTGCACTGCGGATCCTCCGGTCCTCGGCGGATCGGCACCCGGTTCCGGTCGCGGTACCGATGCCGCACCGACGGAGCGAGTCGACTGGGTCATATCTCCCGGCCGGTGACCCGTCGGCGGAGCTCGGCGAGCGGCATCCTCCCGTCCGGACGGGGAGCCAAGACGCCGCCTCGACGCAGACGCTGTTGGAGGCCACACGTACGGCGGACCTCGTCGTGACCAGCTGCCGCCCCAGGCGGAGCGGGCACGGCCGCCAACTCGGTTCCCTGACACGTACGTTGCTGCATCGGGCCCACTGCCCGGTGCTGGTCGTTCCCGCCGGGCCGGAGAGCGCTCCGCCCTCGGCCCGTTGAAAGTAGTCCGCCGCGTCGTGCGCCGGGGGTACGGGCCGGCGGCCTACTGAGTGTCGCCCCGGGCGCGAGTCCACTCCCGGTACGCCGCGACGGCGGTGGGCAGCGTCGGGAAGACCAGGTCGGCGCCGACCGACTCGGTCAGGCCGTATGCGTCGAGGTCGTCCATCAGGTCCTGTTTGACGCGGGCGAGGGCGAACACGATGCCGCGCCGGGCCAGTTCGAGCCGCAGCGCGTCGACGGCGTCCAGGGCGGTGATGTCGACCTCGACGTTGGCCTCGGTGTTGAGGACGAACCAGCGGACCGGGTCCTCCTGTTCGTCGACGGCGGCCAGGGCCCGGCGGCGGAAGTTCTCGGCGTTGGCGAAGAACAGGGGCGAGTCGTAGCGGTAGACCAGCAGTCCGGGGATGGTGCGGGCCTGCGGGTAGTCGTCGATGTCGTGCATGCCGGCCACACCGGGGACCACTCCCTCGATGGCATCGTGCGGACGGGCCACGCGGACCAGCAGCTCCGCGACCGACAGGGCGACGGCGACGATCACGCCGTACAGGATGTCCAGGGCCAGTACCCCGGCCAGGCAGCCGAGGGCCAGCAGCAGTTCCCGGCGGCGGAAGCCTGCCAGCCGGTGGAAGCCCGCCAGGTCGATCATGCGGACGGCGGCGTACACGACGAGCGCGCCCAGGACGGCCGAGGGCGTACGGGCCAGCAGCGGGCTCAGGAAGAGCAGCACCGCGAGGACCACCGCACCGGCGACCAGCGAGTACGCCTGGCTGCGAGCGCCTGCCGAGGAGGCGAGCGCGGTCCGGCTGGCGCTGCTGCTCACCGGGAAACCGTGCAGTGCGCTCGCACCCAGGTTGGCCGCGCCGAGGGCCAGGAACTCCTGGTTGGGGTCGAGGCCCGGGCCCTCGTCGTCGGAGGAGGGGACGGTGAAGGCGCGCGCGGTGAGGATGAAGTCCGTGTAGCCGACGAGGAGGACGCCGAGGGCCGGCAGGACCAGATGAGCCAGTTCGGTCAGGTCGGGTGCGGCGAGGCCGGGCAGCCCCGACGGGACCTCGCCGATCACCTTGATGCCGTACCGGTCGTCGAGGTCGAACATCGCCACGGCCGCCGTGCCGAGCACCACGGCCAGCAGAGGGCCGGGGACCGTCCGGAACCGCGCCACCGTGAAGAGGAACACGAGCGTGACGGCGCCGAACAGCAGCGTCGCCGTATGGACCTGCGTCAGGTGCCGTACGAAGGACCAGAGCTGGGCGAAGAACGCGGAACCCGTAGTGCGTACTCCGGTGAGCTTGGGCAGCTGGTCCACGATCATGATCAGTGCCACGCCCGCGAGGTAGCCGATCAGAACGGGCCGGGAGAGCAGGTCCGCGAGGAACCCAAGCCGCACCGCCCACGCCACCACGCACAACAGGCCCACCGTGAGTGCGAGGGCGGCCGCCAGCGCGGCGTAGCGGTCCGGGTCCCCGGCGGCCAGCGGGGCGACCACGGTCGCCGTCATCAGCGCGGTCGTCGACTCGGGGCCGACCGACAGCAGGCGTGAGGAGCCGAACACGGCGTACAGCGCGAGTGCGGGCAGGATCGCCCACAGTCCGGCGACCGGCGGCAGACCGGCCACGCCCGCGTAGGCCATCACCTGGGGGACGAGGTACGCGGCCACGGTCACCCCGGCCAGCAGGTCGCCCTTCAGCCACGAGCGCCGGTAGCCGAGGAGCGTGCCGACTCCGGGTGCGAGGTGCCCGAGGAGAGGGCCGAGCCCCTGGGCCGGACGGCCTCCCGGATCGTGCCCGCCCGCGCTCCTTGCCATGAGTCTCCTTCTGCCGCGTGACCTCAGGATCCACCGAGGGGCGGTCGGCCGCGATACGCCGAGCCGGCCGAAGGAAACCTACAGGCACCGCGGTCCCCTTACCGGCAGCCCAACCGGCCCTGCGAAAAGGGCCGTTCAGCCCCGTCGCCGCGGACCTTCGGCATCCGGCGACGCTCGACCGACGCGACCAGAGTGAGCGGTGACGGACAACGACCCACCCGACCGTCCCCGAATCTCTGAATCCTCGAAGGGACCATCACCATGGCCGTGCACGAGCAGCCTCAGCGGAGCCCGGGGTTCCACCTGCCGGCGTTGCGCAGGAACCGGACCGCCGCCACCTCCGAGTCCGCCGTGTCGGCCCGTACCGACACGCACACGGCGCGGGCCTACACCCTGGTGTCGCTGCGCCTGCTCACCGGGTTCGTCTTCCTGTGGGCGTTCCTCGACAAGACCTTCGGCTTCGGCTACGCCACCCCGTCCGGCAAGGGCTGGATCGACGGCGGCTCGCCGACCATGGGCTTCCTCAGCGGCGTGGCCGCCGGGCCGATGGAGTCCACCTTCCACTCCTGGGCCGGTGCCACCTGGGCGAACTGGCTGTTCATGGCCGGTTTGCTCGGCATCGGACTGGCTCTGGTCGGCGGGTTCGCGCTACGGCTGGCGGCCGTCGCGGGCACCGCGATGATGGCGCTGATGTGGGTCGCCGAGTGGCCGCCCGCCAAGCTCCTGTCCGACGGGTCGCCGAGCATGTCCAGCAACCCGTTCGTCGACTACCACCTCATCTACGCCGTCGTCCTGATCGCCCTTGCCCTGGCCTCCGCCGGTGACACCTGGGGCATCGGCCGGCTCTGGGCCAGGCTGCCGTTCGTCCGCGCCAACCGCTGGCTGCGCTGACCACGAGGAATGCGGCGGGACTTGTAAACGGGCCCGCCGCGCCCGCCGACCCGACTGGGGCCGATCGGCCCCAGCCAGGGACCTGCGGCCCCTGCCCCACGAACTCGATCGACACGACGCTGGGATCGGACCGGACTGTGCGATGCGATCCCGATCCGGTGCGATCCGATCCCGAACCAGAAGGTGGAGACCATGCCCCGAACTGTCATCGTGGGACTCGACGGCTCGCCCGAGAGCCAGGCCGCGGCCGAATGGGCGGCCCGGGAGGCCGGGCTGCGCGGCCTGCCGCTGAAGCTCGTCAACGTCTGGGAGCCCGATCCGGCGCCCATGGCGCAGGACCCGGTCCACGGCGCCGAGACCCAGAAGCACTGGAGCGGCAGGATTCCCCGCGAGGCCGCAGGTGGCCTGCGTCTGCGGCACCCCGGTGTCGAGATCACCGCCGAGCAGGTCTACGGCCGGCCGGGCGAGATCCTGACGCATCTGGCCGAGGACGCCGCGCTGCTCGTCCTGGGCTCGCGCGGCATGAGCGGGATCGGCGGGTTCCTGGTGGGCTCGGTCGGCCTCACCGTCGTGGCGCACGCCGAGCGGCCCGTGGTGCTGGTCCGTGCCGGGGAACAGGCCGCCGACGAGCACGTGATGGATCCGTCCGGCATCCCGTCATCCGCGACGCCCTTCCGGCCCGTCGTGCTCGGCATGGACCCCGACAGCCCGGACGACTCGGTGCTCGCCTTCGCCTTCGAGGAGGCGGCCCGTCGCGCCACCATCCTGAGGGTCGTACACGGCTGGAACCTTCCGCCGTACTACGCCTACGGACTGTCCGCCGACCTCGGCCTGCACGAGGAGATCGTCCGGCAGCAGACCGCCCGGCTCACCGAGACCCTGCACCCGTGGCGACAGAAGTACGCGGATGTCGAGGTGGTCGAGGAGTCCCGCTCGGGCAGCCCGGCCAACCAGCTGGTCGACGCCTCCCACGAGGCCTCCCTTGTCGTCGTGGGCCGCCGCGTCCGCCGCAGCCCGCTCGGTGCCCACATCGGCTCGGTCACCCACGCCGTGCTGCATCACGCCACCGCCCCCGTCGCCGTCGTCGCGCACGGCTGACGCTTCCCGAGGAGAACGAGAACCATGAAGGCAGCGGTCGTACGAGCGTTCGGCGAGCCCCTGGTCATCGAGGAGCGCCCCGATCCCGAGCCCGGCCCCGGCCAGGTCCGCGTCCGGGTCGAGGCCTCCGGGCTCTGCCACACCGACATCCACGCCGCCCACGGCGACTGGCCCGTCAAGCCGAACCCGCCGTTCGTCCCCGGCCACGAGGGCGTCGGTCTCGTCGAGGCCCTCGGCGACGGCGTCACCCATCTGGCCCTCGGGCAGCGGGTCGCCGTGCCCTGGCTCGGCAGGACCTGCGGACGGTGCGAGCACTGCCTGTCCGGCTGGGAGACGCTGTGCGAGCAGCAGATCAACACCGGATACGGATGCGATGGCGCGTACGCCGAGAAGATGCTGGCCTGGGCCGACTTCGCGCAGCCGGTGCCCGAGGGGATCTCCGCGCTCGACGCCGCCCCGCTCACCTGCGCAGGCGTCACCACGTACAAGGCCCTCAAGGTCGCAGGCGTTCGGCCCACCCAGCTCGTCGCCATCTCCGGTGTCGGAGGACTGGGCCATCTGGCGGTGCAGTACGCGAAGATCGCCGGCGCGACCGTGGCGGCGATCGACGTCACCGACGAGAAGCTCGAACTCGCCGCGGAACTCGGCGCCGACATCGTGATCGACGCCCGCGAGCACGATCCCGGCGAGGTGCTCAAGCGGCACGGAGGCGCGCACGCCGCCATCGCGCTCGCGGTGAACGAGGCCGCCTTCTCCGCGGCCTATTCAGGGCTCCGGCGCGGTGGAAAGCTCGTCATGGTCGCACTGCCGGCGCACGGCACGATCCAGGTCCCGATCTTCGACACCGTCCTGGGCGGCACCTCCGTGATCGGATCCATCGTCGGTACCCGGCAGGACCTGGCCGAGGTCTTCCGACTGCACGCGGCGGGCCGGACCAGGGTGATCCAGGAGACCCGGCCGCTCGCGAGCGTCAACGAGTCGATCGACGAGGTGCTGCGCGGCGAGATCAAGGCAAGGATCGTCTTCGACCTCGGCGAAGGAAGGTGAGGACGATGGAGCTTCCCCTGGTCGTCGGTGTCGACGGCTCCGAACCCGGCATGCGCGCCGTGGACTGGGCGGCGGACGAGGCCGCCCTGCGCGGCGTACCGCTGCGGCTGGTCTACGCCTCACTGTGGGAGCGCTACGAGGGCGCCGCGCTGGCCGAGGGTCTTGGCAGATCCTCGGAGCAGGTGCTGGCCGACAGCATCGTCGAGGCCGCCGCCAAGCGTGCGCACCGCCGCGAGGTGGACCTGAAGATCTCCACCGAGGTACTGCCCGAGGAGCCGGTGCCCGCACTGCTGCGGGAGGGGCGCAACGCTTCCGCACTGGTCCTGGGCACCCGCGGCCGCAGCGGAATCGCCGAGCTCCTGCTCGGCAGCGTCAGCCTCGCCGTGGCCGCCCGCGCCCACTGCCCGGTGATCGTGCTGCGCGGCGGCCACGACCCTCAGGTGACGTCCAGGATGCGTCGGCGCGTCGTGCTCGGCGTCGGTGAGGAGCCCGAGAACTCGGCCGCCGCACGGTTCGCGTTCGAGGAGGCGCGGGAACGCCGGGTACCGCTGGAGGTGATACGCGCCTGGCGCTGCCCCGCGCACCAGACCACCGACCACCCGCTGCTGGCCGGCGAACCGGCCCGCCTGTACGAGCAGCAGGCCACGGAAACCCTGGAAGCGGCACTGCGCGACGCCCCGGCCGGGGTGGAACTGTACCGGCGCATCATCGAGGGCCCGGCCCGCAAGGTGCTGCTCGACGCCTCGGTCGACGCCGATCTGCTCGTCGTCGGAGCCCGGCGGCGCCACGGCCACTTCGGGCTCCAGCTGGGCCGCGTCGCCCACGCGGTCCTGCACCACGCCGCCTGCCCCGTCGCCGTCGTCCCCCAACAGGCATGACCGGCTCAGAGGCTCGCCGCGTGATCGGGAACGTATGTCTGCAGATCGCGGGGCGGGCGCTGGTAGCCGGTCGAGGGCGGCCGGGGCGGCAGCTCCAGCACCGGCGGCGGCACCTCGTGGTACGGCACGGAACTCAGCAGATGGGCGATCATGTTCAGCCGGGCCCGGCGCTTGTCGTCGCTCTCCACGACGAACCACGGGGCCTCCGAGATGTCCGTGTGCACCAGCATCTCGTCCTTCGCCCGGGAGTACGCCTCCCAGCGGGTGATCGACTCCAGGTCCATCGGGGAGAGCTTCCAGCGCCGCGTCGGGTCCTTCAGTCGCTGGCGGAACCGCTTCTGCTGCTCCGTGTCGCTCACCGAGAACCAGTACTTGCGCAGCAGGATCCCTTCCTCCACCAGCATCCGCTCGAAGATCGGGCATTGACGGAGGAAGAGCTGGTACTCCTCCTTGGTGCAGAAACCCATTACGTGCTCGACACCGGCGCGGTTGTACCAGCTGCGGTCGAGCAGCACGATCTCCCCGGCCGCGGGCAGATGCTCGACGTACCGCTGGAAGTACCACTGGGTGCGCTCGCGCTCGGTCGGCTTCGGCAGCGCCACGGTCCGCGCGACGCGCGGGTTGAGGTGCTCCGAGACCCGTTTGATCGTGCCGCCCTTGCCCGCCGCGTCCCGTCCCTCGAAGACCACCACGAGCCGCGTGCCCTCGGCCCGTACCCACTCCTGGAGCTTGACCAGCTCCGTCTGCAGCCGCAGCAGCTCCTGCTCGTACGCCGCGCGCGGCACCTTCGCCGTCTTCTTGTCGGCCATGCCGCCTCCTCCGCTCGATGACGTCCTTCGATGACACATACGGAGTCACCATGACCAACGTCGAACACCAGGACAGCACCGTACTGACCGACGAGGAACTGCGCACCCTGGACGCCCACTGGCGGGCCGCCAACTACCTTGCCGTGGGCCAGATCTACCTGCTGGCCAATCCGCTGCTGACCGAACCTCTGACCCCCGAGCACATCAAGCCCCGGCTGCTCGGCCACTGGGGTACCTCGCCCGGCCTCAACCTCGTGCACACGCACCTCAACCGGGTGATCAAGGCTCGCGGTATCGACGCCCTGTGCGTCTGGGGTCCCGGCCACGGCGGTCCGGCCGTCCTCGCCAATTCCTGGCTGGAGGGCAGCTACAGCGAGACCTACCCGGACGTCTCGCGCGACGCGGCCGGCATGGACCGGCTGTTCCGGCAGTTCTCCTTCCCCGGCGGCGTGCCCAGCCATGTGGCCCCCGAGACACCGGGCTCGATCCACGAGGGCGGCGAGCTGGGCTACTCCCTCGCCCACGCGTACGGGGCCGCCTTCGACAACCCCGATCTGCTGGTCGCCTGCGTGATCGGTGACGGCGAGGCGGAGACCGGGCCACTGGCTGCGTCCTGGCACTCCAACAAGTTCCTGGACCCGGTGCACGACGGCGCGGTCCTGCCGATCCTGCACCTCAACGGCTACAAGATCGCCAACCCGACCGTGCTGTCCCGGATCCCCGAGCACGAACTCGACGACCTGCTGCGGGGATACGGACACGAGCCGATCCACGTCACCAGCGACGACCCGCGCGAGATCCACCGCGCCATGGCCGGCGCCTTCGACCACGCCCTCGACCGCATCGCTCTGATGCAGAGCACGGCACGTGAGGACGGCGTGTCCGAGCGGGTCCGCTGGCCCATGATCGTGCTGCGCACCCCGAAGGGCTGGACAGGCCCCGGCGAGGTCGACGGGGAGCCGGTCGAGGGAACCTGGCGTGCGCATCAGGTCCCGCTGTCGGGCGTCCGTGAAAACCCCGACCACCTGCGGCAGTTGGAGTCGTGGCTGCGCTCGTACCGGCCCGAGGAACTGTTCGACATCGACGGCCGGCCCACCGCGGACGTCCTGGCCTGCATCCCCGCGGGGGCCCGCCGCCTGGGCGCCACTCCGCACGCCAACGGCGGTCTTCTCGTACGCGACCTGCCCGTTCCGTCGCTCGACCGTTTCGCGGTCCCCGTGGACAAGCCGGGCGTCACCTCGCACGAGCCGACCAGGGTCCTGGGCGACCTCCTCGAACAGATCATGACGGACACATCGGGCCGTCGTGACTTCCGGCTGGTCGGCCCTGATGAGACCGCCTCCAACCGGCTGGACGCCGTCTTCAACGCCAGCGGCAAGGCCTGGCAGGCACAGATGCTCCAGGTGGACGAACACCTGGACCGGCACGGCCGGGTCATGGAGATCCTCTCCGAACACCTCTGCCAGGGCTGGCTGGAGGGCTATCTCCTCACCGGACGGCACGGTCTGTTCTCCTGCTACGAGGCGTTCGTGCACATCGTCGACTCGATGGTCAACCAGCACATCAAGTGGCTCAAGACATCGAGGGAGTTGCCGTGGCGGGCCCCGATCGCCTCGCTCAACTACCTCCTGACCTCGCACGTGTGGCGGCAGGACCACAACGGCTTCTCGCACCAGGACCCCGGCTTCGTCGACCACGTCCTGAACAAGAGTCCCGAGGTCGTACGGGTCTATCTGCCGCCGGACGCCAACACCCTGCTCTCCGTGGCCGATCACGCCCTGCGCAGCCGCGACTATGTGAACGTGATCGTCGCGGGCAAGCAGCCCTGCTTCGACTGGCTCTCCATGGACCAGGCCCGCGTCCACTGCGCACGCGGAGCGGGCATCTGGGAGTGGGCGGGCTCGGCCAACGGGGACCGCGAACCCGACGTCGTCCTCGCCTGCGCGGGGGACGTCCCCACCCAGGAGATCCTGGCCGCCTCCGATCTGCTCCGGCGCCATCTGCCCGAGCTGGCCGTCCGGGTCGTCAACGTCGTCGACATGGCCCGGCTGCTGCCGCAGGAGGAACACCCGCACGGGATGGGCGACTTCGAGTACGACGGCCTGTTCACCACCGACAAGCCGGTGATCTTCGCGTACCACGGCTATCCCTGGCTGATCCACCGCCTCGCCTACCGCCGCACCGGCCACGCCAACCTCCATGTCCGCGGCTACAAGGAGATGGGCACCACCACTACCCCGTTCGACATGGTCGTCCGCAACGACATGGACCGCTACCGCCTCGTCATGGACGTCATCGACCGGGTCCCCGGCCTCGGCGTCCGTGCCGCCGCCGTACGCCAGCGGATGGCGGACGCCCGCACCCGCCACCACGCCTGGATCCGCGAACACGGCACGGACCTGCCCGAGGTCGCCGACTGGACCTGGACCGGCTGACACCCCTTCACATCCCTTCTATGGCAAAGGAGTTCATCGCCTGGCCGGCAGACCTTCCGCGGCCGTCAGCGCACCCAGCGCGCTGGCCTGGGTGCGCCAGTCCGACGGGTTGGGGGTTGTGCCGGCCCAGCGCTGGCCCAGGCGGTTGAGGCGGTCCCGGTCGGTGCTCCAGATCGAGTCGGCCTGCTTCGTCACGTAGGCCCGGTAGGTGGTGGACCCGGTGGCGTCCGCCAGGTCGGCGAAGTGCCGCATGAAGATGCCCTTGAACTGTTTCTGGTTGTCGTCGCAGGAACCCGTGCCGACATCGCAGGACTCGGTCAGCACGCCGCCGCGGGTGAGGACCGACGAGGACATCGCGGAGTCGGCCAGCCGCTTCGCCGTGTCCAGGTAACGGCTGGTCCCGGTTGACCGCCACAGCTGAGTGAAGGCGCCGATGGCGAGGCCCTGGTTGTAACTCCACACGGTCTGGCCGTTGTTGCCGCAGCTCCCGTTCAGCCCGTCGTTGACCAAGCCGGAGGAGTTGATCAGCCCGCTGCCCAGGTACCAGTTCGCGGCCGTGGTCGCCCGCGAACCCCACACGGTGTCACCGGAGATCCGCTGGTGCAGCGAGGTGGTCAGCCACAGGTACTGCCCGTTGGTCACGGCGTTCTTGTACGTGCGCTCCCGGTCCCACCACACACCGCCGCCGCAGGTGTTCGGATCCCAGTACTGGTGCACGTAGTTGGCGATCGTCACGGCCTCGTCCAGATAGCGCCGGTCGCCCGTGTAGTCGTACGCCGTCAGCCAGGCGATGGCCCACCAGCCCGCGTCGTCGATCGCACGGCTGATGAAGTGCCCCTCGATCGGGTCCGAACTGCGCACGCCCGCGGGGAAGACACCCCGGTTCTGTTCGAAGGTACGGGAGATCGCCCAGTCGTAGTCGTGCCGCCCGGTGCGTTCGGCGAAGTCGACGATCGAGGTGATCGCGACGGCCGAGTTCCACCAACTGCTGCGCCACCAGCCCTCGTTCGTCTGGTACGAAGCCATCAGCGCGTCCGCCCCCGCACGTGCCCGGGTCGGTGCCGGCCTGGCCCAGGCGGTGCAACTGCCCTCCTGGTGGGAGGCCTCACGGCCACAGGCGCGGACAGCCCCGCCATACAGCAGGCCCCGCGGGTCCCGGGTGGCGAACATGGCGGTCCGGGTCGAAGCCGCACCCGACGGCACGCTCGTACGGCCGAGGGAAGCGCCCTCCGGCCAGCTCGCGCCGGCGTCCCAGGAGCGGTCGAGCCAGATCTCGTCGCCCGCCCCGCCGCTTCCGACGACGCCCCAGGCCATGCCGTTGCGCTGGTCGACATGCAGGCTGATGGTGCGCCCGAAGAGGGTGGTCGACGGTACGGGCGTGTCGTCGCCGGACGCGGTGGCGGGGTCGGCGCCGTCGCAGAACGAGCCGTCGCACACCTTCGGGTACGTCCAGTCGGTGCAGGTGACACCGGCCGCGTCACCGCAGGCACGGATCCAGCCGCGCCGGTGTCCCACCGGGTCGGTGATGTTGTACATCAGCGTGCGGGTACCGGTCCAGGTGCCGGGGATGCTCGCCTTGCCGAGCACGCCTTCCCAGGTGGCGCCCCGGTCCCAGGAGCGGTCCAGCCAGACCGACTCGCCCGTCGTGCCGTTGTCGATGCTCGCCCAGGCCATGTTGTCCGGGTCGGAGACATGCAGCCGGACGATCCGGCCGTTGATGGTCTTGCTCGGCACCGGGAAGGTGTCCTGCTGGGCCTTCGAGGGGTCCAGGGTGTCGCACGCCAGGGCACACACCGGCGTCGCCGCATGGGCGGCTGGAGCGGGGAGGGCGACGAGGCCGGTCAGGGCCAGGAGCAGCGCCAGGAACAGGGTCAGGGGTCCGCCGAGGACCGGGTGGGGCCGCGCCGACATGACGTACCGCCAATCCGTGTGGGGGGCTGTGCGCGGAAGGGAGGGGTGGCCGCCCGTGGAGGGCGGCCACCTTGAAACGCCTGCTGTTCGTGAGCGGTCGTGCTCAGGGAGCCCAGGGTGCCGAGATCGACCAGGTGGTGTCCGGGACGAAGCTCGCCGGGTTGTCCCAGGTGTGCGTGCCGCCCTGCTGGGCCAGCCAGAGCTCGGCGTTGATGTGCCGCAGGTACTGGCGGGGGAAGCCGGAAGCCGTCATCCGGACGCCGCCGCTGCCCTGCACCGGGCACCAGGTCGCGTCCTCCTTGTAGAGCGTGGAGTTGTCGTTGGCGTCGCGCCGGACGCGGAACTCGCGGTGGCGCAGGTACTCGCCCGGGTAGTTGCGGGACTCGAAGGAGTAGCAGAGCCGGTTGGCGAGACCCGGCTTCACCCTCCAGGTGGCGTCCTCCTTCAACAGGGCCGTGCTGCCCGAGTTCACCACCTCGGTGAAGCCGAGCCCGTCCTGGTGGCGGACGTAGCGGTCGGTGTAGCCCGGCGTGGTGACCCGGATCGACACGTACTGCTCCACCGGCAGCTTGACCGTCGGTCCGGCCGTGCGGGACGCCGTGATGAGCGCCTGGTTGGCCGCCCGGACGCGGGCCTCGTCGACCTTGACGATCTGACGGTCGTAGGTCAGCAGGCCGTTGGCCTCGTTCTCGACGTCCGTGATCTGGGTGTAGACGGCCGCCGACAGGCCGCCCGCGGGCATCGAGTTCTCCCGGATGCCGTCGAGCAGCCCCACCAGGCGGTCGTTGAGGGCGGACAGGCTCGGCTGGTCCTCGTAGCTGAACCCGCCGCCCGGATACCACTCGTGGCCGGTGACCCGGATGCCGAGGCCGCCGTACTCGCCCAGCACGGAGGCGCGGACCGGCTCCGTCGGTGTGTTGCCGGGACCGACGTAGTTGTGGTTGTCGACCACGTCACCGTTGCCGCCGTCCTGGGCGCCGCAGCAGTTGACGCCGCTCATGTTGTCGACGGGGCGCGATGGGTCGTACGACTTGACCATGTCCGCGATGCGGGCCTGGTCGTACTGGCCCCAGCCCTCGTTCTGGTTGACCCACAGGATCAGCGAGGGCGAGCTGCGGTGCTCGTCGATGACGGCGCGGTACTCGTTCTCCCACTGGGTGCGGGCCGCGGCGGACGGGGTCTTCCCGCTGTCCATGGCCGGCATGTCCTGCCACACCAACAGCCCCAGACGGTCCGCCCAGTAGAACCACCGTTGCGGCTCGACCTTGATGTGCTTGCGGACCATGTTGAAGCCCAGGTCCTTGTGCTTCTGCAGGTCGTACCTGAGCGCCGCGTCGGTGGGAGCGGTGTGGAGGCCGTCCGGCCAGAAGCCCTGGTCCAGGGTGCCGCTCTGGAAGACGAACGACCCGTTCAGCACGGGGCGTTGGACACCGTCCACGTTCCGCACCGCGATCGACCGCATGCCCGCGTACGAGCCGACCCGGTCGGCGCCCGCACTGCCGGAGAGCTCGGCCGTGACGTCGTAGAGGAACGGGTCCTCCGGCGTCCACAGGCGGGCGTTCGGCACCGGTACGGAGAACTGCTGGCCGACCGTGCCGGTGACACTGCCGACCTGCGTGCCGCCGGTAGTGACGGTGACCTTGGCACTCGCGCCGTCGGCCCCAGCCGCACGCACCGTCACCCGCAGGGTGTTGTCCTGGAGGTTCGGGACCATGTCGAGCCGGGTGATGCGCGCGGCGGCGGTCGGCTCCAGCCAGACCGTCTGCCAGATCCCGGACGTGGCGGTGTAGAAGATGCTGCGCCCGGCGTGCGGGGTGACGTCCTGGATGCGCTGCTTGCCGACGGCCTGGCCGCCGGTCTGCGTGGCGTCGTACGCGGACACGACGATCGTGTTGGTGGCACCGCTGTTCAGCAGCGGTGTGATGTCGTACGAGAAGGAGTCGTAGCCCCCTCGGTGGACGGCCCCGGCCTGCTGCCCGTTGACCCAGACCGTGGTCTCCCAGTCGGAGGCACCGAAGTTGAGCTGGACGCGTCGGCCGCTCCAGCCGGACGGGACGGTGAAGGTGCGCTTGTACCAGAGCTTGTCGTTCTCGGTGATCTTCCGCTGGATGCCCGAGAGCGCGGACTCCGGTGCGAACGGCACCCGGATCTGCTCGCCGAACGACGACGGCTGACCGGCGTCGCGAGACGTGACGGCGAAGTCCCAGATGCCGTTGAGATTGGCCCAGTCGGGGCGGGTGAGCTGCGGTCGCGGATACTCCGGCAGCGGGTTGTCGACCGGGACCTGGTCGGTCCACGGCGTCGTCATGGGCGCGGGCTTGGGGGTCCAGGCCGCCGCGGCGGCGCCGGCGGGGGCCGTGCCGGAGGCGAGGAGGCCGGTGACGGCGAGTGCCAGCACCGTGGCGGCGGTCGTGACGCGCCGCCAGGTCGGTATGGGTCTCAGCACGGTGATCGCTCCAGTGTCTCGGTGGCGCACGGAGGAACGCCGCCCGCAGGACGGTGGAACTTGTTCAACACGGGAGAACTTGTGGCACGAATACCACAGCATTCACCCGGCCAATTGTCCAGACCAAAGGCAGACAACGTTGTCGGACGATCGATGAACTCCCGCCTCATGGCGCCGCGTTGAACAGATCGAGGGCGCTCTGCTGCCGCGCCGCGTCCAGCTTGTCGACCGGGCCGGACCAGCGCAGTCCGTACTGGTCGAGGGCGTTGCGGTTGCTCGTATGGGCACGGTCCGCCTGGCGTTGGAGGTAGCCGGTGTACGGATGGTCCGGCAGCGCGGAGTTGAGCTTGCCCAGACCGCGCACGTGCGCGCCCTTGAAGGACGGCCCGTCGCCGCCGCAGTCGCCGCCCTCGCACGGGTCGCGCAGGATGCCGTCGGCGGTGTGGAGCGAGGAGGTCGTGGTCGCCGCGTCGGCGATCTGCCGTGCGCGGGTGAGGAGTTGGCCGTCGCCGGTCGCCCTGTTGAGCTCGGTGAGGGCGCCGAGCAGGACGCCCTGGTTGTACGACCAGACGGCCTGGCCGTTGTTGCGGCAGGTGGACAGGTCGACCCCGTCGTTGACCAGGTTCGAGCCGTTGATCATGCCGGTGCCCTGGAACCAGGACCACCCGGCCCGGGCCCGGTTCACGTACGTCGTGTCGCCCGGGATGCGGTTGTGCAGGGCGGCACTGAGCTGGATGTAGAGGGAGTTGGCGATGGCGTTCTTGTACGTCTTCGCCGTGCTCCACCACACTCCGCCGCCGCACGTGCCGTCCCAGTACGCGGCCATGTGGTCGGCGTCGGCACGGGCGGTGTCCAGATAGCGGCGATCACCCGTCAGGTCGTATGCGGCGACCCAGGCGAGCCCCCACCAGCCGGTGTCGTCGATGTACTCGTTGCGGAACTGCCCGTCCTTCGCGTTCAGGTTCAGGTCGTACGTGCGGGAGATCGCGTACGAGTAGCTGTTCATGCCCGTCACCCGGATGTTGTCGACGAGGGCGTTGAGGGCGTTGGCCGAGTTCCACCAGCCTGTGGTGTCGAACAGGCCGGTTCCGTAGTTGTAGAAGGTCATCAGCCCGGTGGCCGCCGCGGTGCGCCGGTTGCCGGCGTTCCATGTCGTGCGGGCCCACGGGGTGCACGCGATCTCGGTGCGGTCCCCGGCCTTGCCACAGGCGCGCAGGGCGCCGACGCCGCGGTTGTTCCAGTCGTCCACGTTGTACATGAGCGTGCGCCAGCCGCGTTGACCTGCCGGGACGGTCGTGTCGCCGAGCTTGCTGCCCGAACTCCAGGTGCGCCCGCCGTCGAAGGAGCGGTCGAGCCAGACCTCGTCGCCCGGATTGCCGTTGCCGATGGACGCCCAGCCCATCGCGTCGGTGTCGTCGAAGTGGAGGGCGATCGACCGCCCGTGGACGGCCGCCGTGACCGGAGTCCGGTCACCGGGGGAGAGGGCGGGGTCGCGGGCGTCGCAGTACTTGTTGCAGATGGTCGCCGCGGCGGTGGACTCGGTGGCGGACGCCGACTGCGGGGCGAGGCCCGCGAGCAGGGCCAAGGTGAGGGCTGTCGCCGTCCGTCTGGGGATTCGGAGTCTTGGAAGGAGAGTCATGGGGCCTCTCTGTCAGGGCAACGCCCCTGGTCCTTGCCGTGGGACCGGTCTCGTTCCTTCGCGGAGGACACCGGTGCGAGCGAGGTCTGGGGCTCGGGAAATGAACATGAGAGCGCTCTCGGAAGGTAGTGAGGGGGAGAGGGAGCGTCAACGGTACGGACGCACAAGGGAGTTGAACATGGGGCAAGGAGGGGGCATTCGCCGCGGCGGACGGGAACCGTCGGCCGGGCCCTGACGGCCTCGTGCCCCGGTGGCCGCGTCTCGGCGCCCAGGTTCTTCCGTCAGCGGGGGCGAAGCCCGTCGAGCATCATCCGCAACAGCCGGGTCCGCCGGTCCGGGTCGGGCGGCAGCTGCCCGCCGACCCAGGCTATGGCGGCGGCCAGATGCCGTACGTCGTCGGCGTCTATGTCCGCACGGAGCGTGCCGGCCTCGGCGGCGCGGCGGATGAGCGCCGTGCCGGCATCAAGGGAGAGCCGACAGGTGTCGCTCTCGTGAACCGGTGTGCGAGCGAGGGCCTGGGCCAGGCCCTCGTACACGCTGCACTGATCGATGAAGGCCTCCAGCCAGCGGCTGACCGCCTTCAGGGGGTCCGTCTCGTCGAGCAGCTCGACGAGACGGTGCAGGTCGGCCAGGCCTCTCGGGATGGCTCTCCCTGGCCGTCGTGTCCCGGTGTCAGACGGCCGCGATGCCCTCCATGCCGGACTCGCCGAAGGCGGGCAGACCTTCGGCCGTCGTGACTTTGGTGAGGGCGCCGTTGGACTCGACGCGGAAGCCGTCGACGGTGCCGGAGACGGCGTTCTGGACGTAGACGAACTTCTCGTCCTCGGTCACGGCGAGATCGATCACGCCCTGCGAGTCGGCGGAGGGCGGGGTGGCGATGCCCACGTCGTTGGTCAGGGCAAGCTTGCCTCGCTTGTCCATGCGGTACCCGGTGACGGTGGAGTTTCCGGTGTTGCCGCCGTAGAAGAAGTTGCCCGCGCGCTCCAGCCAGCACAGGGTCTCCTGGCCGTTGGCCAGGGGCTGCTGAAGGACCTTCAGTTTGCCGTCGCGCCGCACCGCGTACGTGGAGACGGTGGACTTCTCGGCCTCGGCGACCAGCATCCGCTTCCCGGTCCTGTCGAAGCTGATCGCGAAAGGCACGCCGCCGGCCGACTTGTTGACGACCGGTTCGGCGACGGCCGGCAGGCCGTTGCGCTTCATGGGGAAGACCTCGACGGTGTTGTTGCCCTTGGTGGTGACCAGCAGACTGCGGCCGTCCGGGGCGAATTCGACCTCGCCCGGCGAGGTGTCGAAGCGCGGTATGTCCTTGTTGCTCAGGCCAAGGGAACGATAGGACCCTTTCAGCGGCTCCAGTCCCTTTCCGGTGATCCTGAACCCCTGGACGCTGCCCTCGCCGCCCGCGTTCATCACGTACGCGATCCTGCCGTGCACCGCGAGGCCGGCCGGGAACTCGCCGCCGGAGTCCACAACGCGCCGGTCCTTGAGCTGTTGCCCTTCGACGCGGAAGGAGGTCACCGTGCCACTGCCCGCGTTGACGGCCAGCAGCATGCCTGAGGCGTCGTCGTAGACGAGCGAGCCCTGGGAGGCGAGCGAGTCGGTGGGCGCGTCGACCTGGTCACCGCCCTGGCCGCCGGTCCCGTAGGTCCCCGAGGGGCGCAGGCTGCCGTCGTCGCCCCGCGCGAACACATGGATGGTGTTGCCGTCCAGCTCGTTGCCCTGGACGAAGACTGCGTGGTCGGCCCCGGCGGCGCTCCCGGAGTACTGGCCGGCCGAGGCCAGGGACACAGCCACCGTGGCCGCCCCGGCGATGGCCAGGGCCCCGCCGCCGACCACGATGCGCCGTGTCCTGGACTTCACCCGGTGACCGCCATGTATGTCGGCGGGCCGGTTCGCGCGACGGTGGGTCTTGCGGCTGGTGTGCATGGTCACGTCCCGTTCCTCTGTTTCTGCGGTGCGGTCCACGGCTGTGGACGGCACCAGAGTGGACAGTGGGAACGGTGTGCCGATGCGGAACGGTGGCCGCGTCAGACTCTCGTAAGAGAGTCCGGGCCCGAGGACGGCAAGCATCTTACGGAACCCTTACGCAGCCGTTCTGGACGACACCACGCGCCTACGCTCGCAGGCGTGTTGACCATCCGACGTATTGCCCTAGTCACCGCCGCCCCACTCGTGCTGAGTGCGGCGGGCATCGCGCATCCGCATGGGCTGTCCAGATCGACAGCCTCCGACTGGGCGCACCTCCACATCGCTCTGTTGCCGGTCTTTCCGCTGCTCACGATTGGTCTCCTGGTCCCTCTGTGGCATCGGCCCCGGCTCTGCCTCGCGGGCTTCGCCACCGTGGTGGCCTGGGCGGGCGCTTTCGTCTACGCGGCCTTCTACACCGGCCTCGACGCGGTCGCCGGCATCGCGGCCGGAACCGCGGTCGAGCACGCCGACGCGACAGCGAGCCTCGGACCAATCAAGCGCCCGCTCTACGACACGGGTGAGGCGCTGGGGCAGGCAGGCGCCTACGCCCTCATCGGAGCCATCGCGGCCACGGCGGTCGTGCTGCTCCCGAAGCACGGCGTCCGAGTACTTCCTGGCACGGTGGTGCTCCTGGCGGCGGGCTGGTCCTTCGTCGACAGCCACATCTTCTGGCCACGCGGCGTTTGGACGATGCTCGGCTTCGCCCTGGGCTTCGCGCTGCTCGCCTGGGGAACAGCGGGGCGCGAGCGCTTCGGCGAGACCGGCATGCTTCCTCGCCACGCGGCGGGCGATCTTGGGACTGGAGGGTGACCTGCCTGCCGGGCCCGGCGCCGTCCGTCACCAACCGGTCAGCAGCAAGTGGTTGAGAAGCAGGGCGAGCACGGCCTGCGCCGCGAGCCAGGTGCGGGGGCGGGTCAGGTACGCGCATGAGGCCAGTAGCCACATGGCGAACGGCAGCCAGATGCGCTCCGTCTCCGCTTTGCTCATCCCGGACAGGTCGGCGATGAGCAGAGCGGCGAATGCGGCGGCGACCAGCACGGCGAGGCGGAGTTCGGCGGAGGCGCCGGGCATGTCCGCCCAGGGCAGGAGCCGTCGGCGCAGGGCCGGACCGACCCGTACGGATCCGCCGTGGCGGTCGGGGGTGTGCCCGCGCAGCGGAGCGTCGGGGGAAGAACGGGCCGTGAGTCGTCTCGGGGTCTCCAGGAGCGCGGCGCCTGTGCGGCGCAGGCCCGCCACCGTCGCCGGCCCCACGATCAGGACCGTGCAGGCGAGGTTGGCCCACACCCAGTAGCCGTAAGGCCGGATGCCGCCGGCTCCCTGGTAGTAGCGCTCGACGAGCAGTCGGTACGCCTCCCACCAGTTGAAGCCCGCCAGGGTGAACACGACCGGGACGACGGCGACTCCGGCGAGTGCGTAGGGCAGGGGTCGGGTTCGTCGAGGGCCGAGCAGCAGGACCGCGCCCGCGATGAGCGCGAAGAGGGTGAGCCCGTAGGAGAGGTAGCAGGTGAGGCCGAAGAGGAGGCCGGAGGCGAAACCGGTGAGCCGTGGCCGGTGTCCGGTGACCGCGAGGGCGAGGAAGGCGATCGTCCAGGCGGCGACCGCCGCGAAGTAGCCGTCCGCGGACGTCCCCATCCACACCGCGGCCGGCGCCATCACCAGGAACGGCGCCGCCCGGCGCGCGAGCGCCTCGTCCGCGAGCGCCCGCACGGCGACCAGCACCGCCACGCACGCCGACGCACCGACGGTGATGCAGAAGGCTCCGGCCCAGCCCCCGCCGCCGAGTCCGACCCGGTCGAGCAGGACGAACGTGACCGTCGCCGCCGGAGGGTGACCCGCCACATGCGGGGGCCAGTGGTCGGGGGAGTGGAGCAGGATGTGGCCGGTGAAGTCGCGCAGCGTCGTGGGGATGTCCTGGAAGCGGTCGATGACCTGGAGGTACTCGTACTTGGTCGTGAGCCGGTCCGCGATACCGCGCCGCCAGCCGTCGATCAGCGCCAGTGACCACGTCCACGCCATGGCCGTACCCCAGGCGGCGCCCAGCAGCGCGCGCCACGGCAGCCGGGCGGCAACTCGCGGCCCGTACGCCACGACGCCGATCGCGACGACGAGTGCTGCGGGGGTGCCGGGGCCGACGTGGGGACCCCAGTTGGAGTACAAGGGAGGCCACCCCACGTGCAGGGTGCCGTGGTCCCGCTCGATCGCGGTGCCGACCAGCGCGGCGGCCACGACGAGCAGCGCGGCGGTCGCGGTCGCGTACAGGTCTCGGAGAAGATCACGGGTCACGGGGGAACGCTAGGCCGCGGGGACGGCGCCGAGGCGGATGCGCGTGCGGATGTCAGCGTTTCGTCATGTGTTCAAGGCCCCTTTTCGCAGGTGCGGCGGCCTACGGTCGGCGCATGTCACGGTTGCACACCCCGCCTCCCTTGCCCACGTCCCCCGGTTTCTGGCGCAGTTCCGTACGCGGTCCGTGGTTCACCTCCGTGCTCGGAATCGTCCTGCTCGGCGGTATCACCGCGCTGTTCGTGACGGGGCTGCTGTCGTACGCCGCGTACAACCCGGACCTCGCGCCGGTCAACGACAAGACCCCCGACAAGGGACTGCTCGGCTTCTACCTCTTTGCCTGGCCGACACATCCGCACTGGCTGTACCGGCTCACCCAGGGCATCCATGTCACGCTCGGCATCACGCTCGTCCCCGTTCTGCTGGCCAAGCTGTGGTCGGTCGTTCCGAAGCTGTTCGCGCTGCCGCCGGCCCGGTCGCTCACGCACGCCCTGGAACGGATCTCCCTGCTGCTCCTCGTCGGCGGCGTGCTGTTCGAGTTCGTGACGGGAGTGCTCAACGTCCAGCTGGACTACCTCTTCCCCGGCTCCTTCTATCCGCTGCACTTCTACGGCGCCTGGGTGTTCATCGCCGGGTTTGTGGTGCACGTGGTGCTCCGGGCCCCCGCCGCCGTACGCAACCTGCGTCGCATGCGGGCGGGGGAGGGCCCTGAGGAGGAGGCGGGCGGGGAGCAGGACTTCCCGCTGGTCTCCCCGCGGCCGGCCGAGCCCACCGTGTCCCGGCGTGGCGCGCTGTGGTTCGTCGGTGGCGGTTCCCTGCTGTTGTTCGGGACCACGGCCGGACAGAACTTCGACGGTCCGCTGCGGCGCACCGCCCTCCTCGCACCGCACGGCGCCGCCGATCCCGGCAGCGGTCCCGGCGGCTTCCAGATCAACAAGACAGCCGCGTCCCGGGGAATCAGCGCGCGGGAGACGCGCGAGGACGTGTGGCGGCTGGTCCTCACCGGACCCTCCGGAACCGTCCGGCTCAGCCGTGCCGAACTGCTCGAACTGCCGCTGCACAGTTCGGCGTTGCCCATCGCCTGTGTGGAGGGCTGGTCCACCGGCGACCAGTGGTGGCGAGGCGTACGGCTGCGGGAACTCGCCCACCTCGTCGGGTACGACGCGGACTCGGCCCCCGACGTCATGGTGGAGTCCCTCCAGCGACACGGCGCCTTCCGCAGGGCAGCACTGCGGTCCAACCAGGTGCGCGACCAGCGCTCCCTGCTCGCCCTGGACGTCAACGGCGAGCCACTGACCCCCGATCACGGCTACCCGGCCCGGATGATCGTGCCCGCGGCGCCCGGTGTGCTCAACACCAAGTGGGTGGCCCGGATGACGTTCGGAGACCTGTGATGCGCAGAGCGATTCCTCCGCTGGGCAGCCCGCTGCAACTGCTGCTCCTGGCCTGCTCGTTCGCGCTCGCCGGATACGCGGGTGTGCGTCTGCTGTCCGATGACTGGCTCGGGGTGACGCTGTGGTTCGTGGGGGCGGCCGTGCTGCACGACCTCGTGTTCCTGCCGCTGTACGCCGCCGTGGACCGGGCCGTCACCGGAGCGCTCGGTGCCGTCGGCCGCCGGGCCTGGACCGTGTACGTCCGGGTGCCGGCGGCCTTCTCCGGGCTGCTGCTGCTGGTGTGGTTCCCGCTGATCAGCGGCCGGGTGGCGGACAGCTACGAGTCCGCCACCGGCCTCTCCGCGGACGGCTTCCTCGCCCGCTGGCTGCTGATCACCGCCGTACTGTTCGGCGGTTCCGCCCTGTTGCTGGTGCTGCGGCTGCGCAGGGAGACGAAGCAGCGGTCACCGGCCGACCACTGATCCGCGGTGCGCCAGCCCAGCGGGCGGGCGTACCGCAGCAGCGCCCGGGTGCCGAGCCGGGCCCAGGGGAACGCGGCGCCGGTGGCCCCCTGGGTGTCGGTGCCGCGCACGATACGGACGTCGGCGCGCTCGTCCACGTCCACGGGGGCGGTCTCGGCGATCAACAGGCCCCCGGGCAGCAGTAGTTGGGCCACTCTGCGGAGCAGGGCGCGTGGGTCGCCGCCGATGCCGAGGTTGTCGTCCAGAAGCAGGGCGGTGTTCCAACGGCCCTCGCCCGGCAGCGGTTCGAAGACCGAGCGCCACAGGGCAGGCCCGCCGAGGCCCAGGGTGTGGGCGACGGCGGCCTCGCTGACGTCGACACCGAGCGCGGTCCGGCCCCGGGCGGCGAGTTCCGTGACCAGCCGTCCCGGCCCGCATCCGACGTCGAGGACAGTACCCTCGCACCGGTCCAGGACCTGCCGGTCCACGGCGTCGGCCCGCGCACACCACCGCTCGACGTCCAGCGGCAGCAGCCAGCCGTCGCCACGGCGGAGGAAAAGCGGTCCCCGGCCGGCCCGGAGGGCGTCGGCGTAGGGGTCGGCCGACCAGCTGTGCCCGCCTGGATCCCGCGCGATCACCTCATGCGCTGTGCTCATCGGCGGCCGGCCGTCCGCAGCCGGGACAACTCCGTGGCGAAGCAGCCGTACGGTGCCAGGGCGGCGACCGCTTCGGCGTCGGCGGACGTGTCCACGTCCCGCAGGCACGGCAGGTCCCGCACCCGCAATCCGGCGGCGACGAGCCGGGCGCGCTGTACGGCGCCGGTGACGGGCGTCGACATCGGAACCCCACGCAGCAGCTCCGGGTCCGGCTCCGCCAGCCCGAGCGCCCAGAAGCCGCCGTCCTCGGCCGGGCCGAAGCAGGCGTCGTACCCGTCGAGGTCCACAGTGAGCAGGCCGGGGGTGACCTGCGGTGTGTCCATCCCGATCAGCAGGGCCGGTCCGTCGCAGCCGGCGAAGGCCGCGGCCAGTCGCTCGTCGAGGCCGCCCGCGCACTGCGGTACGACGTCGAAGCCGGGCGGCAGCCAGGGTCCGGGCTTCCCGTCGAGGACCAGGACCCGGCGTCGGGCAGGTGCCGCGGCAACCGCCCTCAGGGTGTCGGTGAGGGCGGCCTCGGCGAGCGCCGCCGCCTCCTCGGGTGTGAACGGCGGCGTGAGCCGGGTCTTCACCCGTCCCGGCCGCGGTTCCTTGGCGATGACGAGCAGGGTGGTCACCGGCGGGATCCTCCTTGTGCCTGGGCCTGTGCCATGGCGGCCGTGGGTACGGCGGGTCGCTCGGCCAGGACACGGCTCATGTCGCGCACCGCCTGCCAGGTGCCGCGCCAGGTCCCGGTCACCTTCGAGGCACCGGACCGCGGCAGATACGGGACGTCGTGTTCGGTGACGTGCCAGCCCGCGTCGGCGGCCCGCACGACCATCTCCAGCGGGTAGCCGCTGCGCCGGTCGGTGAGGTCCAGGGCGAGCAGCGCCTCGCGGCGGGCGGCGCGCAGCGGGCCGAGGTCGTGCAGGCGCAGACCGGTGCGGCGGCGCAGCATCAGCGCGAGGGCGAGATTGCCCGCCCGGGCGTGCACGGGCCAGGCTCCCCGGCCCTGCGGACGGCGCCGACCGAGCACCAGGTCGGCCTCGCCGCCCCGGACTTCGTCCACGAACGGCATGAGCAGGGCCGGGTCCAGCGAGGCGTCGCAGTCGCAGAAGCACACGATGCCGGCCGTGGCCGCGGTCAGTCCCGCATGGCACGCGGCGCCGAAGCCGCGGCGCGGTTCGTGGACGACGGTGGCGCCCAGGTCCCGGGCGATGTCCGCCGAGCCGTCGGTGGAGCCGTTGTCCACCACAAGGGCACGCCAGCCGGACGGAATGCGGGCGAGAACCCAGGGCAGTGCCTCGGCTTCGTTCAGGCAGGGGAGGACGACATCAACGTCCTCGGGTGTGGAAGAGGTCATCACGGCTCTCACCCTACGAACGCGAAACGTACATATCGGGCTTCGGCTCCTTACGAAACACGGACGTCAGGGCGACGAGCCACTCGCGGAGTGACGCTCGAAGGCGCGTGGTGCGAGGCTGGCCGCATGGAACAGCAACCGCACGAGTCGGTGGCCGGCGCCTCCGCCGACGGACGGACCGGGACGGCACGCGTCCTCGTCGTCGACGACGACCCCACGGTCGCCGAGGTCGTCTCGGGCTACCTGGATCGCGCCGGGTACCTGGTGGACCGGGCCGAGGACGGGCCGACCGCCCTCGCCGGCGCCGCCGCGCACTGGCCGGACCTGGTGGTACTCGACCTGATGCTGCCCGGCATGGACGGCCTGGAGGTGTGCCGCCGACTGCGCGGCCGTGGCCCCGTGCCGGTCATCATGCTCACCGCCCGCGGGGACGAGGACGACCGCATCCTCGGCCTGGAGGTGGGGGCGGACGACTACGTGACCAAGCCGTTCAGCCCTCGGGAGCTGGTGCTGCGGGTGGAGTCGGTCCTGCGCCGCACGCGGCCCCGCGCGGGCACGCGTACCCACAGCGCGGCCGGACTCACCGTCGACCCGGCCGCCCGCCGCGCCACCAAAAACGGCGGCGAACTCGCCCTCACCCTGCGCGAGTTCGACCTGCTCGCGTTCTTCCTGCGTCATCCGGGCCGGGCGTTCAGCCGCGAGGACCTGATGCGTGAGGTGTGGGGCTGGGACTTCGGCGACCTCTCGACCGTCACGGTCCACGTCCGACGACTGCGCAACAAGGTCGAGGACGACCCCGCCAGGCCGCGCCTGATCCAGACGGTGTGGGGCGTCGGCTACCGATTCGAAGCCGCAGGTCCTTCCGGCCCCTCCGGTTCTTCTGATCTTGCTGGCCCTTCCGGCCAGGGCGAGGAGTGATCATGCACGCCACCCTCCTCATCGCTCTGTACGCCTTCCTGGGCGCCGGCGCGGCCGGGCTGCTCGGGGCGGGAACACTGTGGATGCTGCGCCGCCGCTCACTGACCACCTCCCTCACCGTGGTGGCCGCCGTCGCGGTGACCGCGATGCTCGCGGGCACTCTGGCCGTGGCGCAGGCGATGTTTCTGTCCGCACACGACCTGTCCGTTGTGACGACGGTGGTCGCGATGGCGGCCGTCGTCTCCCTGGCCGCCGCCCTGCTGCTGGGCCGCTGGGTGGTCGCCCGCAGTCATGAACTCGCCCTCGCCGCCCGCTCCTTCGGAGACGACGGCGACTTCACGGCACCCCACGGTGCGGCCACCGCCGAACTGGCCGCGCTCAGCCGCGAGTTGCAGGCCACCAGCGCGAAGCTCGCCGAATCCAGGCAGCGCGAGCGCGCCCTGGAAACCTCGCGCCGTGAACTCGTGGCCTGGATCTCGCACGACCTGCGCACCCCGCTCGCGGGCCTGCGCGCGATGGCCGAGGCGCTGGAGGACGGTGTCGCCACCGATCCGGACCGCTATCTGAAGCAGATCCGCACCGAGGTCGAGCGCCTCAACGAGATGGTCGGCGACCTCTTCGAACTCTCCCGCATCCACGCCGGCAGCCTGGCTCTGTCGCCCTCCCGGATGTCCGTCTACGACCTCGTCGGCGATGCTCTCGCCGGGGTGTATCCCCTGGCCCGCGAGCACGGCGTGCGACTCGTCGGCGACGGCGTCGAGCCCCTGCCGGTGGAGGTGGACGGCAAGGAGATGAGCCGTGTGCTGGGCAACCTCCTGGTCAACGCGATCCGGCGTACCCCTGCGGACGGCACCGTCATGGTGGCCGCCGAACTCCTGCCCGACGGCGTGGTGTTGTCCGTGACCGACGGCTGCGGCGGCATCCCCGAGGAGGACCTGCCCCGCGTCTTCGACACCGGCTGGCGCGGCACCCACGCCCGTACCCCACCCGCTGGTGCCGGCCTCGGCCTGGCCATCGTCCGCGGCATCGTGGAGGCCCACCAGGGCCGGGCCACCGTACGCAACATCCCCGGTGGCTGCCGCTTCGAGGTGGTGCTGCCCGCGGCCGCTTCCTGAAGCGGGCAGCACCACCGGTCCAAGGCGGTCCTACGCGCCACGCATCCCGGCCCGTGCGAACTCCCGCATGCCGTCCGCGAAACCGACCTCCGGCTTCCACCCCAGCTCGGCCCGCAGCCGGGACGAGTCCGCCGTGATGTGCCGCACGTCGCCCAGCCGGTACTCGCCGGTCACGACCGGCTCGGGCCCACCGTCTGCCGCCGCCAGTGCCGTCGCCATCTCTCCCACCGTGTGCGGCTCACCGCTGCCGGTGTTGTACGCGGTGAGCGCTCCGGCGGCCGAATCCGCCTCCAACGCCGTCGCGTTGGCAGCCGCCACGTCCCGTACGTGCACGAAGTCGCGCCGCTGCCGACCGTCCTCGTACACACGCGGGGCCTCACCCCGGGCGAGCGCCGATCGGAAGAAGGAGGCGACCCCGGCGTACGGCGTGTCCTGGGGCATCCGGGGCCCGTACACGTTGTGGTAGCGCAACGACACCGCCGCCCCACCCGTCGAGCGCGCCCACGCGGCGGCCAGATGCTCCTGGGCGAGCTTGGTGGTGGCGTACACGTTGCGCGGGTCCACCGGCGCGTCCTCCCCGACCAGCCCCGGCGACAACTCCTCCCCGCACACCGGGCACCGCGGCTCGAACCGCCCGGCCGCCAGGTCGGTGACGTCCCGGGGCCCGGGCCGCACCACCCCGTGCCGCGCGCACGTGTACCTGCCCTCCCCATAGACCACCATCGAGCCGGCCAGCACCAGCCGTCGTACGCCCCTCTCGGCCATGGCCGTGAGCAGTACGGCCGTGCCGAGGTCGTTACGGGACACGTACTCCGCCGCGTCGGCGAATCCGGTACCCAGGCCGACCATCGCCGCCTGGTGACACACGGCGTCCACACCGGCCAGGGCGCGGCCCACCGCCTCCGGGTCGCGGACGTCCGCTTCCGGATCATCACGTACGTCGAACACGACGGGCTCGTGCCCGCGCGCCTGAAGTGCCTCGACGACATGGGACCCGATGAACCCGGCACCGCCGGTGACCAGTACTCGCATGCGCCCACGTTAGGGCGGCACACCGGTCGCGCCCCCGGGCCGCGCGCATCACGTCACGAGTCCGTAAGGCGATGCGCTGTCCGTATGGCCGGTGCCTTGTCGCGCTTGGCCTCCAGCAGTCGGCGGCGCTTGGCGTCCTTGAAGGGCCATGTGTGCGAACCGGGCTTGCGCGCCTCGTCCGCCAGATGCTTGAGCAAGCCCTTGTAACTGCTTTCCTTGATCTTCACGGCAACGCGGCCACGGATGGAGAACCTGTTCGCGGTGTCGTCCTTGGAGGCGAGCTGAACGGTGGCGGCGCGACGCCCAAGGCTGACGCACAGGCCGAAGAACCCCACGTCGATGGACGCGGGTTGCCCACCCGCGATCCGGCTGAGCACGGTGTCGGCGGCGTGGGCGCCCAGTGGGCCCGCGGCCTGGCAGCTCATCCGCAGCGGCAGATCCGACGGCGCCGCCGAGTCCCCGGCCGCGACGATGCGTACGTCGTCCACGCTCGTCAGCGTCTCGTCCGTGAGCAGACGGCCCAGGGCGTCGGTGCTCAGCCCGCTGCGCGCGGCCAGGTCCGGCACGCCGAACCCGGCGGTCCAGACGGTCACCGCGCTCGGCAGCTCACGGTCGCCACCGAGCCGCACGGTGTCGCGCGTCACGGCCGTCACCTTCGTCTCGGGGCCTTCGAGCACGGTCACACCGAGCTTGGCCAGTCGCTTGGCGATCGAGCGCCGAACGCGGGGATGCAGATACGGCCCGAGCACCTCACCGCACACCAGGGTCACGGTGCGGCCCGCCTCCGCCAGTTCGGCGGCGGTCTCGATGCCGAGCGCACCGGCTCCGACGACCGTCACCGCGGCCGTCGCAGGCGCGGCGTCGAGGACCGACAACAGCCGCTGCGCCTCCTCCAGGGAGGCGATCGGATGGGCGAACTCGGCGGCTCCGGGCACCCGCGGGTCGGCGCTGCCGCTGCCCACCGCGTAGATCAGGTAGTCGTAGCCAACGGTGCCGCCCGCCGCCAACGCCACGCCGTGCTCGGCCGTGTCGATCCATGCGGCCGTGTCGACCACCAGCCGGACGCTCTTGGCCAGGACCTCTCGGTAGTCGACGACCACGTCGTGGGATCCGCCCACCACTTGGTGCAGGCGGATCCGGTGAACGAAGACCGGGCGCGGGTTGATCAGAGTCACGCTCACGTCGTCGCGCTGCGTCAGGCGATTGGCCGCCATGACGCCGGCGTATCCGCCGCCGAGTACGACCACTTCGGTGTTCTGAGCCATGGTGTCTCCCTCGTTCGCGGTGGGTTCGGCCTCAAGACGCCGCCCGACCGGACCCTGTGACAGGCTGTAAGGCAGACCACTTCGCGGGCGTGGAGCGGGGCGCGTATGCGCCGTGGCTTCAGCTGATCCGGGCAGTGGGGGCCGGTGTGGGCTCGGGCGGAGGCGGGAGGTCGTCGCTCTCGTTGCTCTCCACGGTGTCCTCGCTCTCCTCGCTCTCCATGGTCTCCACAGTGATGCGGGGCAGCCGCCGGTCGAGCGGCCGGGGCAGCCACCAGGCGGCGCGCCCCAGCAACGCCATGGACGCGGGCACCAGCACCATGCGGACGATCGTGGCGTCGAGCACGATGGCCGTGGCCAGCCCCAGGCCCATCATCTTGACGAGTGGCGAGGGGTTGGCGACGAAGCTGAGGAAGACCGACGTCATGATCAGCGCGGCGGAGGTGATCAGACGGCCCGTGACCGCCATACCGCGTGCCACCGACTCGGTGGGGTCACCCGTGGCGTCGTACTCCTCGCGCACACGTGAGAGCAGGAACACCTCGTAGTCCATGGACAGGCCGAAGAGCACCGCGAAGAAGATCGTTGGCAGGGGCGAGGCGATCAGTATCGTCTCGTGGAGGTTGAACAGCCCTCCCAGCCAGCCCCATTGGAAGACGGCCACCACGACGCCGTACGCGCCGCCGATGGACAGAAGATTCATCACGGCGGCCTTCAGCGGTACCGCGACGGAGCGGAACACCAGCATCAGCAGCAGGAACGACACCACGAGGATCGCGGCGATGAACACCGGCAGGGTGTCGGAGAGTTGACGGGTGAGATCGTCGGTCATGGCGGTCAGGCCCGACACGGCGACATTGTCGGGGATGATGCCGCGGATGCGTTCGAGGGTGTCGGAGGTCGCGGCGTCCGCGGGGGCGGTGGTGGGCAGCACGGGCAGTACGACCGTGTCACCCGCCGTGGAGAACCGGGGCTCGCCGATCGACGCGACGCCGGCGTCGTCGGCGACACGCCGGGCCAACTCCGGGATGCCCGCGGCGTCCACTCCGGGGCTGTCCAGGTCGGCGACGATGAGCAGTGGGGCGTTGAAGCCGGGACCGAAGCCCTCCGCCAGCAGGTCGTAGGCGCGGCGGTGGGTGGTGCTGGTCGCGTCGTTGCCCGCATCGGGGAAACCCGTCTCCATACGCAACGCCGGTATCGCCAGGGCCAGTAGCACCGCGGACCCGGCCAGCAGGTACGGCCACGGCCGACCGGAGACGTGGTGCGCGAACCGCCACCATGCCGTCTGCTCAGGGCTCTTGTGGTTCTCGGTGTTTTCGGACTCCTTCGACTCCTTCGACTCCTTCGACTCCTTCGACTTCTTGGCACGGCGGGTACGCAGCCCCCGGTGCCGTCGGCCCTTGTGGATGCGGTCGCCCAACAGGGACAGCAGGGCGGGCAGCAGCGTCAGGGCGGTCGCCACGGCGAACAGCACGACCAGCGAGGTGCTCAGGCCGATCGAGGTCAGAAAGCCCAGGCCGGTCAGCGCGAGCGCGCTCATCGCCACGACCACGGTGCCGCCGGCGAACAGAACGGCCGCGCCGGACGAACTCATGGCGTTCGACAGCGCGGTGGCATTATCCTGGCCGGCCGCGCGGTTCTCGCGGCAGCGCGCCACGATGAACAGGGCGTAGTCGATCCCGACGCCCAGGCCGATCATCGCGCCGATCGTCGGCGCGGCGGTGGACACGTCCGTCGCATGGGCCAGCAGCACGATGCTGCCCAGACCGGCGGCCACTGCGACCAGGGCGAGCGCGATCGGCACCAGCGCGACCACGATCGTGCCGAATGCCACCACCAGAATGACCAGGGCGGTCAGCAGGCCCGCCGCCTCCGCGCCCGATGTGGGCGTCTCGGCGTTGATGAACACGGCGTCGCCCCCGATTTCGGCGACGACACCGTCGCCGCGTACGGGCTCGATCGCGTCGTTCAGGGCATCGACCTGCTCGGGCTTCACCTCCATCTCCGGTACGTCGAAGGCGACTTGGACGTAGCCGATCCGTCCGTCGGGCGAGACCGTCCCCGCGGCGAAGGGATCGGTGACCGTGGCGACGTGCTCCACCTCGGCGACGCGGCCGACGGCCGCCTCGACAGCCGTCCGGTGGCGATCGATCCGCTCCCCTTCCGGCACGGCGAAGACGGCGACGGCGCTGCCGCCGGACGCTTCGGGGAAGCGCTCCTCGAGCAGTTCCATCGCCTTCTCGCTCTGGCTGCCGGGAGCGACGAGGTCGTCGACGAACGAGCCGCCGACCAGGCCCGCAAGAGGCAGTACGAGCACCAGGGCGGCCACCCAGGCGGCGATGGTCACCCATGGTCGGCGGGTGCTCGCGTCGCCGATACGGCGCGTGAGTCGATTCATGGCTGCAACTCCTGGGAGACGGCCGCCGACCGGCGGCAGTTGTCGGATGGGCTCGTGCGGGAGCTGCCGACCGTTGGACCTGTCGGCCGGGTTCGTGCGGGACGGCTGCCGTCCGGCGGCACCGGTCGGTGAGCGGCGGCAGGAGTTTCGAGCGGTTCCCATCGTGGGTGCCGACGCCGGTGCCGTCTCCCGCCGTCAGAGGGGTCGGACGGCCCCACGCGCGACGGGGAGCAAGGGCCCACATCTCCGTCCGGCGACGGAGGACCGCATCCCCCCGCAGGCGGGTGACGGTGCCTCGGAGCTGGACTTACGATGGCTTGCCCGGCGCGTCGCGGTGCCTGCGCCAGGCCACGGGACGCTTCCCGGCCAGGGCACCGGCCGCCTCTCGATGGAGCAACGATGATCCGTACGGCTCCGCATGCCGGGACGCCGGGCCGCACGGCGCCGGGCAGGTTCCGCGGCCCGTTCACGCGCTGGCCGCAGGGCTCGGACGCCGTCCTCGCGACCGTCATGTTCCTGCTGACCGCACTCCTGGAAGAGGGCCCGGGGGACTCCCTCCTCCTCCGCCCGATGACCCGAGTCCTCCAGCCCGCCCTCCTCCTCGTCACCGTGGCCGGCGCGGCGCTCTACCTGCGTCGGCGCAGGCCGGTCGCGGTTCTGTGCGTGGCACTCGTCGCGTGGCTCCCGACGCTGGGAAGCAACTACTCCGTTCTGGGCGGGATGGTGATAGTCGCGCTCTACAGTGTCGGGCGGCACGACGACGACAACCGGTGGGGCCCTCTCGGTATCGGCGCGGCCGTCGTCGCGCTCACGATCGACGGCTTCCTCCTCTCCACGCCCTGGGAGGACATCGGCTTCGGCTATGTCTGCATGTTCGGGGCCTGGTATCTCGGCCGACGCCTCCGGCTCCGAGCCGGGCGCGCTGCCCGGCTCCACCAGGAACAGGCCGCCGAGGCACGGCGGATCGTGGCCGAGGAGCGCACCCACATAGCCCGTGAACTGCACGACGTGGTCGCCCACCGGGTGAGCATGATGACGGTGCAGGCCGGTGCGGCCCGGATGGTGGCCGCCGAGGATCCGCAGGGCGCCCTGGAGGCGATGGCGGCGGTGGAGGAAGCGGGACGTCAGGCGCTGGACGAACTGCGCCACCTGCTGGGAGTGTTGCGGCCGAACGCCGAGCGCGACGGCCTTGGTCCTCAGCCGGGCCTGGCCGACCTGCCCCGTCTGGTGGCGGAGGTCCGGGAGGCGGGTCTGGACGTCTCGGTCACCGGCGGCATCCAGGATCGACTCCCGGCCCGCGTGGATCTGTCGGCGTACCGCATCGTCCAGGAGGCCCTGACCAACGTGCTCAAGCACAGCGGACCGCAGACCCGCACCGAGGTGCGCCTGCGCGCCGAAGGCGACGGCATCACCATCGAGGTCCTCGACGACGGCCGCGGCACCGCCGTCCGGTCGGTGTCGGCCGCGCACGAGGGCCTGCCCGGCCACGGCATCGTCGGCATGCGGGAACGAGCCCTCCTGCTCGGCGGAAGCCTCGACGCCCGGCCGCGTCCCGGCGGCGGATTCCGGCTCACCGCCCGGCTGCCCACCAAGGGGGAGCCCACATGAGCATCCGCGTCGTCGTCGCCGACGACCAGGCGCTGGTACGCCGCGGCTTCGCCATGATTCTCCGGGTCCACCACGACATCGAGGTCGTGGCCGAGGCGGGGACCGGTGTCGAGGCGATCGAGGCCGTACGCCGCCACCGCCCGGACGTGATCCTCATGGACATCCGCATGCCCGAGATGGACGGCCTCGAAGCGACCTCGCGGATCCTTCAGGAGGCCGACTGGGACACCCGGGTGCTGATCCTGACCACCTTCGACCCGGACGAGTACGTCTACGAGGCGCTGCGCTCCGGCGCCAGCGCCTTCGTCCTCAAGGACATTCCCCCCGAACAACTGGCCACCGCAGTACGCACCGTGGCCGAGGGCGGGACACTGCTGGCCCCCTCGATCACTCGCCGCTTCATCGACCGGTTCACGCAACGCCGCGTCAACACCGTCGCGGCGGCCCGCCTGGAACGGCTCACCGGTCGCGAGGGCGAGATCATGACCGCAGTCGCCCGCGGCGCGAGCAACGCGGAGATCGCCGAACAACTGTCGATCGGCGCGGCCACCGTCAAATCACACGTGTCGAGCATCCTCACCAAACTGGGGCTGCGCGACCGGATCCAGATCGTGATCTTCGCCTACGAGAGCGGCCTCGTGGAAGCGGGCGACCACGACGTCGGCCACTGACGCCCTCAGGTGGTGAGCTGCTGGTGCCCTATGACGGAGAGCAGTTCGAGCTTGCTGTGGCTCTCCGTGCCGGGGCGTGTGGTCAGGACGACCAAGGTCTGCGCGCGGTTCTCGGTGAACAGGACCTGGCCGTCGACATCGATGCGGCCGAGTTCGGGATGGACGATCGTCTTGCTCTCGTCGTAGCGCTGGGCGACCTCCTGCAACTCCCACAGACGGACGAACTCGGGGCTGTGTTCCTGGAGTTCGGCGAGGATCCGGGCGGCTCTGGGGGTGTCGCTGCCCGCTGTCAGCGCGACCCGCAGACGGGCCGCCTGGGCGCGACCGTGGTGTGGGTGGTCCTCCTCCGGGTACACCAGGCGCTCGGCGGGATCCATGAACCAGCGGTAGTAGGCGCTGCGGGCGAGCCCGGTGTGGCGGGTCTGGTCGCCGAGCAGTGCGATGGCCAGCGGGTTCATCGCGAGGGTGTCCGCCATGTCGGTCAGCACCAGGGCCGGGGAGTCGTCCAGGCGGTCCAGGACCCGCATCAGCGTCGGGCTGACATGCTCCGAGCGGTGGAAGCGGGCCGGGGCGTTGTGACCGATGAGACCGAAGAGATGGTCGCGCTCGTCCAGCGTCAGTCGAAGCGCCCGGGCGAGGGCCGTGGCCATCTGAACGGAGGGCTGCGGGGCGCGCTGCTGCTCCAGGCGGGCGTAGTAGTCGGTGGACATCCCGGCGAGCGAGGCGACCTCCTCGCGGCGCAGCCCCCGGGTACGCCTGCGTGGGCCCTCGACCAGCCCGACGTCATGGGGGCGCAGCGTCTCGCGCCGTCGGCGCAGGAACTCCGCCAGCTCCTTCTTGTCCATGCCCACCATCATGACCACCCTCCGTTCTCCCAGCCAGGGATCGCCGATCCATGGGTAAACCGTCCTCTCCCACCTCATCGAAGGCGCTCCTACGGTCGGAGCGAGGGGGCGATCACCGGCCCCCTGTCGGCGAAGGAAGAGGACACCTCCACATGAAGATGACCGGCAACACGATCCTGATCACCGGCGGCACCTCGGGAATCGGGCTCGGCCTGGCGCTGCGCCTGCACGAGGCCGGGAACAAGGTGATCGTCGCGGGGCGGCGCAAGGAACTGCTCGACCGGATCACGAGCGAGCACCCGGGCATCGAGGCACTCGCCCTCGACGTCGCCGACCCCGCCTCGATCGCTCGCGCCGCCGAATCGGTCGCGACGAGCCATCCGCAGCTGAACGTCCTGGTCAACAACGCGGGCATCATGCTGCCCGAGAACCTCCTCGACCCCGCCTCCCTCCCGATCGCCGAGGACCACGTCACGGTCAACCTGCTCGGTACGATCCGGATGACGTATGCCTTCCTGCCGCTGCTGGAGGACAAGAAGGACGCGGTCGTCATGAACGTCACCTCCGCGCTGGCGTTCGTGCCGCTGCCGATCACTCCGACCTACAACGCGACCAAGGCCGCGCTGCACTCCTTCTCCGAGAGCCTGCGCGTGCAGCTCACCGCCAGAGACGTCCAGGTGATCGAGGTGGCCCCGCCTGGCGTACGGACCACCCTGCTGGGCCAGCAGGACGACGAGAACGCCATGCCCCTGGACGACTTCCTCGACGAGACCCTCGCTCTGCTCCACGACCGTCCCGACGCCAAGGAAATCGTCGTGGAACGCGCCAAGTTCGTGCGCCACGCCGAGGCGAACGGCACGTACGACGACGTTCTGACGATGCTCGCCGGCGTCTGAACTCGCGCCGGTTGACCACAAGGGGCGTCCATCCCAGCCCCGACGCCCGAGTCCGCCGGACCTGATCTGGACGTTCTGCGGACGGTCTTCGCGCGAGGCCTAGGCCCATCTGCCGAGGCCGACTCGGACCGGAGTCGGGTCCGGGGCCCGGTCCGCGTCGCTAACCTCGGTGATCAGACACGATCACACGTGCCGCTCCGGGCCGAGCGTCGCCGCACGCCCGATGCACCCCTGTGAACCGGATGACGTACCACCGGCGTCATGGATGCACCCGAGGAGAGCGATGCCCGGCAGCGGCTACACGTTCGTCTGCAAGCTCGACGTACTGAAGGAGGGCGTCCCGCGACGCTTCGAGGTGGAGGGCGTCCCTGTCGCCCTCGTCCTGACCGAGCAGCAGGTCTTCGCGATCCACGACGTGTGTTCGCACAGCGCTGTCTCACTGTCGGAAGGGGAAGTCGACGGCTGCACGGTCGAGTGCTGGCTGCACGCCTCACGCTTCGACCTGCGCACCGGCCATCCCCTCGACCCACCGGCGACCCGCCCCGTCCCGGTCTATCCGGTTCGGATCGACGACGGATCCGTGTACGTACGCGCCACACCGCGGACCGAACAGTGACACGGGCACCCGACGGTCCCGGTCCCAGCGGCGAGCGGGCCGACGCCGCCCGCAACCGTGCCCGGCTGCTGGAGGTGGCTGCCCGGCTGGTGGCCGAGCGGGGCGTCGAGCACGTGACGATGCACGAGGTCGCGGAGGCGGCCGGCGTGGGAAAGGGCACGCTCTTCCGCCGGTTCGGCGACCGTGACGGCCTCCTGCTCGCCCTCCTCGCCGAAGCGGAGGCCGAATTCCAGGAGGCGTACACGTCGGGTCCGCCGCCGCTGGGGCCGGGAGCACCCGCGAGAGATCGCCTGGAGGCGTTCGGCTGCGCCCTCATCGAGCGCAACACCGCCGACGCGGACCCGGGCGCTGCCCTGGGACGCCGCCTGCCGCACGCACGCCGCCACGCGTCGGACACCGCCAGTGCCCTACACCGCCATGTATCAACGCTCCTTAGAGAAACGGGAGTTGATGGTGACCACGACATGCTCGCCCACGCCCTGCTCGCCTTCGTGAACTTCGAAACCGCCGACCACCTCCGCAACGAACACCAAGTCCCCGCCGCACTGCTCCAGTCCACCTGGGTCGACCTGGTACGACGGGTGTCTCGAGCCGACGAAGCACAGGGCGCTTCCGAGGAGAGGTGATGCGCTTCCAAGCGCGCCGGCTGTCGGCTTGCTCGTCAGCCGGTGACCGTGACCAGCACCCGGCCGCGCCCGCCCGCGTCGACCCGGTCGTGGGCCTTGGCGATGTCTTGGAGCGGGTAGGCGTCACCGATGTCGACGGTCAGGGCGCCGACTGCGGCTGCCGCGGTGAGGTCGCGGGCTGCCTGCCGTTTGGCCGCGGCGGGGAAGTCGTCGCTGCCGAGCAGGCGCAGGGTGACGTTGTTGAACAGCAGGGGCCAGAAGGGGAGTTCGGTGCGGTCGGCGTGGGTTCCGTAGGCGGCGATGACGGCGTCGAGTGCGGTGACCGCGTTGTCCAGGTCGGCGTTGGCCGACAGGGACACCTCGACGACGCGGTGCACGCCGTCGGGCGCGTAGGCGCGGATCTCCGCTGCGGGGTCGTGGGCGTCCAGGGCGACGGCGTGGGAGACGACGGCCGCGTCGACACTGTCCAGGTCGCCGCTGCGGCGGACGGTGCCGATGACGGTGGCGCCGCCCCAGCGGGCGAGCTGGGCGGCCAGGGAGCCGACGCCGCCGAGCACTCCGTGCACGAGTACGATCCGGCCGTCGACCGGGCCGTCCGCGAACACTGCGCGGTGGGCGGTGATCCCGGGGATGCCGAGGCTCGCGCCGAGTTCGTCGCCGAGGTGGTCGGGGAGCGGGACGGCCTGCTGGTCGGGTACGACGGTGTACTGGGCTGCGGTGCCGAAGGCCCGGTAGGACTGGGCGCCGTACACCCAGACCCGCTCTCCCACGCGGCGGGCGTCGACCCCGTCACCCACCTTGTCGATGACACCCGCGGCGTCGCTGTGCGGGATCACCCTCGGGTAGGGCATCGAGGAGCCGAGCCAGCCGCGGCGCTTCTTGGTGTCGCCGGGGTTGACGCCCGACACGCTCACGCGGATCCGCACGTCACCGGGGCCGGGCTCGGGGTCGGGCAGTTCGCCGACGCACAACACGTCGGCGGCGGGGCCTTGTTGGTCGTACCAGGACGCGAGCATGGACGTACCTCCGGTGTGGTTCAGGAGTTCTTCTCGAGGGGTTCCTCGCCCAGCGCCTCGCGGAGCCAGGCGCGTTCGGCGCGGCTGGTCGCGCGGGCGGTGAGGAGAAGGCCGCGCCGGTAGGGGTCGGTGATCTCCTCGGCGCGTATCGGCCGGTCGCCGTCGTAGAAGAAGCTCGCGGGCTCCTCCAGGAAGGCCAGGCGTCGGCGCAGTACCGCGTGCTGTTCGGTCACGTCGGGGAGCAGTGAGAGGAAGGACAGCACCGTGTAGAAGCGGGTGTGGTCGGTGATCTCGTGGTCGGCGGGATTGCGCAGGCGCTGGAGCATGTCGGCGTGGCCGGCCTCGGTGAGGCTCAGCAGGTAGCGGGCGGCACCCGCGCGCGGGTCGGGTTGCCGTTCCAGCAGGCCCACCTTGGCGAGGCGGTTGATGGCCGGGTAGAGGCTGCCGTCACTGACCGGGCGGGTGTAGCCGGTCAGATGGGAGACACGGCTGCGCAGTTCATGACCCGGCAAGGGGCCTTCGGCCAGGAAGCCCAGGATGGCGAGTTCCAGCATGGGGCCATCGTCTCACAGGTGCATCGAATCGATATTTACATCGAATCGAGGTTCTGGCTTTTCCGGGGCAAGGAAACGATCAAGGCGCAGGTGCCGCGGCAGAAGGCGGCCCCGTCGGTGACGGGGCCGCTCTCGGTCGTGACTTCTCGCAGCCGGTGCTCAGCGTTGGAGACTCTCAGCGGTCTTCCGCGGATCGTTCGACCCCCGGGCCTGGCGGAACGCGACATCGACACCCTCGGACCTGGTGAACACCTCGGGCCAACTACGGTCGGCCGTGGCTCGCGGAGCTCAGCCTCGTGCTGGGCGGCATCTCAGCGGAAGTCCGTCGGCACGGCAGTGATGTTGCTGGTGTTTCCCAGGCGTCCCAGACCATGCGATCGCTCTGGCGGCGCATGGTGACGCACAGGGCGCCGTCGATCAGAGGCCGCACCTCGGTAGTGCTTTGCTTCTGCCTCACCTGGCGAGGGCGGCTCGGAGGAACTCGAGGATCTCCGTGCGTGCGGGCTCGGCCTGCTGTGCCAGGCCCGGGATGCTGAGGAACGCGTGCCCCGCTCCGGGATATTCGGTGAGCCGCGTGGGTGTTCCGGCCGCTTGGAGCCGTTCGGCGTAGCGGCGGCCGTGGTCGGCCACCGGGTCGTGGGTCGGTACCACCACGAGCGCCGGGGCCAGCCCGTCGAGGTTGTCGGCGTAGAGCGGCGAGAGTGCGCGAGGGTCGGTTCCCGGTGGAACGGCGAGCCGCTGGAACAGGCGCAGCTGCGGTACGGCGAGCGTCGGGGTGCGGGCGTGCTCGGTGACCGAGTCGTGGTCGAGCATGGTCCCGGTCACGTCGACGGCGGGGTTGACCAGCACCTGCGCCGAAAGGCGCAGACCCGTCTCCCTGGCCCGGATCGCGGCCAGCGCGCTGATCAACGCGCCGCAGCTCTCGCCGAACACCGCCGTCCGCTCCGGGTCGATGCCCCACTGCGAGGCATGCTCCACCACGTGCCGGAGTACGTCCCAGCCGTCGTCGACGGCGTCTGTCATCGGGCTGTCCGGGGCGATGGGGCGGTGCTCGACCGAGACGACGAGTGCGGGCAGTTGGGCGGCGAGGTGGCTGTTGACCCAGTCGCTCTGCACCGCCGTGCCCACGAACCCTCCTCCGTGCACGTGGAGGACGAGTGGCAGGCCGGTCCGGCCGGCGTCGTCGCCCTCCCGTCCGGGGGACGGCCGGTACACCCGGACCGGGAGTTCGCGGCCCGGCAGCGTTACGTTCTGCCACTGAATCTCGGTGCCGGGGTCCGGCTCCCCGGTGAACGCCCGCGCCGCGCTCGACGCCCGGAAGCGGTTCTCCGCGTCGCGATAGGCGATCAGCTCCTGGGTCGTCATCGCCGACCAGTCCGGCTCCGGCGGTCGCTCCACAGCAGTTGCCTCACTCATGTTTTCTCCTCGCTCGGATGGTTTCGCGACTTCAGGTATCGAAACCTAAGGTAGCGAAAACAGGTACCGTGTGGGAATGGCTTCGACCGCATCCGCCAGACCCCCCGGGCGCCCGCGTGCGGGCGTCAACACCGTGGTGTTCGCCGCGACGCTGAGCACGGTCCGCGAGCTCGGCTATGCCCGCGCCACCGTCGAGCGCATCGCCGCGGTGGCCGGTGTCGCGAAGTCGACGGTCTATCGGCGCTGGCCGTCGAAGGGCGAACTGATCGTCGACTGCCTCCTGGACGCGTTCGGCCCGGTGCCGCTGGAGGGCGCCGGCCGGGCCGAGCTCATGTCCTCGTCGATCCGCTGGGCCGCGGCGAAGATCGGTGAACCCGGCGTGGGGGACGCGTTCGCGGGCGTGTTCAGTGACGCCGTCAGCGACCCGGCCCTGCGCGAGATCCTGTCCACGCGGTTGCAGGACCCGTACCGGTTCGCCCTCCAGGACGCGCTCGGCGAGCCGGAGACCCGGGTCCTGTTCTTCATCGACGTCGTGGTTGGTGCCCTGCTCCACCGGATGGGGATGACCGGCGAGCCGATGGTCGATGCCGACGTCGACGCACTGGTCGAGATGGTTGTGCCGCACTTCGCCGACGATCCCGGCCCGACTCAGGCCTCCTGACAAAGCGGTGGGCTTGACCTGGTCGGCGGTCGGCGGTTGGCGGCCTGCGGTCGGTGTCGTGCCCGAGGCCACCGGGCGGCAGGACGCGGTCAGCCGCGCAGTCGCACGCGATAAACCCGGCGACGCGGACGATCAGCCCCGGGATAGTGGTGGCCCATGGATGAGGTCAAAGTCGTCGTCGCCCATTCCGAGCGCGCGACCCTGCGCGTCGGCGATGTGTTCCTGAAGGTGGACGCCGATCAGGCGCGCATCGACGTCGAGGTCGAGGCGATGGCCCTGGCGCCGGTCCCGACTCCGGAGGTCCTGTGGCGGAGGCCGCCCGTGCTCGCGATCGCCGCGGTCCCGGGGACGGCTCTCGGCCGCCTCGGCGAGCCGTCGACTGCGTCCCCGGCGGCATGGGCCGCGGCGGGTGCGGCCGTCCGGAAGCTGCACGACGCTCCGTTGCCGCCCCGGCCCGGCCGGGCGGGCCGGCATCTCGACGAGCTGGCGGCGGACCTCGACGGCGAGTGCGAGCGGCTCGTGGCGGACGGCGTCCTGCCCGCCGACCTGGTCAGTCGCAACCGCCACGTCGCCGAGGCCGCTCTCCGGCCGTGGACTCCGGCGTTCACGCACGGCGACCTGCAGATCGCTCACGTGTTCGTCGACGGCGACGAGATCACGGGCATCATCGACTGGTCCGAGGCGGGCCAGGGCGATGCCCTGTACGACCTCGCCACCCTCACGCTCGGACACGAGGAGCACCTCGGCGACGTCATCGCCGGCTACGGCACCGACGTCGACCCAGACCTCGACGTGATCCGCGCGTGGTGGTCGTTGCGAAGCCTGCTGGCGGTCCGCTGGCTGGCCGAGCACGGCTTCGACCCGTCCGCCCCGGGCTGTGAGGTCGACGTACTGAGATCCCGGATGTGAGGCTGCCCGGGCCCGCCGCCATGAGCGCGTTCGCGGCACCCGCCACCCGGCCCCGACCACCCGGCACCCGCCACCCGGCCCCGACCACCCGGCACCCGACCACACGCGACGCGCAGCCTTCGCCGATGACCCGGGCTCACCGCGCCACGGTCGCCAGGACGTCGTGGCCCAGCCGCTGGATGACGTCCGTGGCGAGCCGGTGACGCACCAGCTTGCCGTCCCGGGTGGAGCGCACCAGGCCCGCGTCGCGCAGAGTCCGAAGCGCGCGCGAGACCTGCGGTTCGGTGGAGCCGAGTCGGGTGGCGAGCTCCGAGGTGGTGATGGGCTCGCCCAGCAGATGGCGGCACAGCTCCATCCGCGCGGGCGAGGTGAGCGCCATCAGCCGCTGATGCAGATCCCGTACGGTCAGGTCCGCGGTCGGGGTGGTGCCGCGCGCCGCGTACTGCACCACCACGCACGACGGGTGTTCGTGCTTGACGGTCAGATGCGGCCACACCCGGGCGGACGGCACGAGGACGAGGGGGCGCGGGGCCACCTTCACCTCGTCGATCTGCAGTTTGTCCAGGCGTACTCGTTCCCCCGGTCCGACCCGGGCCGCGGTCGGCAGCAGTTCGGTGAGCACATCCGCAGGGGAGCGGGACGCCAGTCGGCGACGTACCTCCCGGGCGTGCTCCTCCAGGGCCGGGCGCAGGATGCGCCAGTCCTCGGCGAAGAACGCGGTGTCGGCGGCCCGCAGCACCGCCAGCAGCCGGTCCCGCAGATCGAGCGGTGCCGCCACCAACTGTCGCGCCAGCTCACCGCGGGCGTAGGAGCGGCGCTGGCAGCTGCGTGCGTAGTCCTCCGCGGCGGCGGTGCCGGCGCGCAACTCGCGAACCGGCGGCATGGCCTGCGCGTTGGTGCCGAGGACTCCGGGCGCCACCAGTTCGAGGAAGTCCTCGGTCCGCAGTTCCGCGATCGCCGCCAGCTCCTCGTCCAGGCTCGTCGCGAGCGGCAACGCACGGGGGAAGAACAGGCGGCAGCGGAAGCGGGCCCACAGGGGAGCGAACGTGGACAACTCGTCGCGCAGTTCGGGGCTCGCGGCGACGGCTCGGGACGCCCAGCCGGTGGCCTCCGGGTGGTGCTCGGGTTCGGCGAGCACATGCAGGCCCGCCATCAGCTCCGACAGCGGGGAGGGCCCTGCCGCGAGGTCCGCGGGGCCGAGCCCTCCGAGGTCGAGAACGATGCTCACGCCGTCAGCGTACGGCCGAGGTCACCGCACCGGCGCGCCCGGACCGAGCGGGATGCCCAGCAGATACCAGACGAAGAACAGCAGCACCCACACCACCAGCATGATCACGGCGATGGGCAGCGTGAAGGAGACCAGGGTGCCGATGCCGGCCTTGCGGCGGAGGGTCTGCAGATAGCCGACACAGAGCATGAACGAGGTGCTCATCGGGGTGATGGAGTTCGTGCAGGAATCGGCGATGCGGTACAGGGCCATGGTGGTGGCCGGGCTGGTGCCGAGCAGCATCAGCATCGGTACGAGTGCCGGGGCCACCAGGGCCCACAGGGCGGAGCCGGAGGTGATGAGGAGGTTCATCAGCGCGACCGTGAGGATCAGCAGGGAGAACAGCACCAGAGTGGGCGCGCCCAACTGCTCCAGGAAGTCCGCGCCTTCGACCGCGACGACCGTGGCGATGTTGGTCCACTTGAACAGGGCGAGGAACTGCGACACGGCGAAGAAGAGCACCAGCAGCGGAGCGATGGACCGCACTCCCTCCGCCATGAACTCCGGTATCGCGCGGCTTCCCCTGATCCGCCCGGTGAGCCGCCCGTACACCGCGCCGATGAGGAGGAAGAAGACGGTGAGGAAGACGGCGATGGCGTTCATGAAGGTGGACTCCACGATCGCGCCGCCCTCTCCGCGGAGCGGCGACGAGGCGGGCAGCATCGCGAGCACGATCAGCGCGGCGTAGCCGAGGACGGCCAGTCCGGTTGTCCGCAGGGCCCGTACCTCGGTGGCGTCGTCGACCTCGGCGGCGACGACCTGCTGTGCCGCGGCGGCCTCCAGGTCCGCGTCGGGGAGCAGGTGGTGCTCGCGCTTGGCGAGGATCTTGTCCACGACCAGGGCGATCGTGCCGGCCAGTACGAACGCCGAGACGGTGGTGAAGTACATGTTGTCCGTCGCGCGGACCACCACGTCCTTGTCGACGAGCTGCGCGGCCTCGGTGGCCACGGAGGCGAACAGCGCGTCACCGGGGGCGATCAGCGGGTTGGCGTCACCCGCGGCGTTGATGGAGACGAACGCGACGATCATGCCGAGCATGGGGGAGCGGCCCACGGCGCGGAAGGCCACCGCCCCGAGCGGGATGAGGACGACGTACGCGGAGTCGGACAGGAACTTCCCCAGTACGCCGCCCAGGGCCACGCCCAGGACGACGGCGCGCGGGGACAGGCCCGACAGCATGCGGCGGGCCAGCGCCTCGAAGAGCCCCGACCGCTCGGCGACCGCGACGCCGAGCATCACCATGAGCACGGTGCCGAGCGGGCCGAAGGTGACGAAGGATTCCTCGGCGCCGGTGATCAGATCCCGTACGGCGTCCGCCGACAGGGCGCTGCGCACGCCGACCAGGTCGCCCGACGAGGGGTCTTCGACCTGCAGACCCGAGACGTTGAGGGCCCAGCTGACGAGGGCGACCACCCCGCCCAGGATCCAGAACAGCCAGAACGGATGTGGCAGTGCGTTTCCGGCACGCTCGACCAGGTCGAGGAGGCGGGAGCCACGGCCCCCCTCGTCGGGCTCGTCGGCCTGCACCTCCTGGGTGCGGCTGTCGGGTGTGCTCATGGCGGACTCCTGTGAGGACGGTGGAACGAGGGCACGACGCGACCGCGTCGCGGGCGCTGTGTGGGAAACGGGGACCCAGGGCCGCGCACGATCCGTCGCGACGGCACGCGGGGTGTTTGCCGGGTTGCGCTGCACAGTAGGTCCCGCGTCCGGTCCCGTCACCGTCCTGCGGAACAGTTGACCTCATGACGTCAAGTGATCGCCATGACGTGTGCAACTGCCTAGCGTCACGGAGGTGATCTCGTACGACACCCCCCACGCCTGCCCGCCCGAACCCCTCCAGGACGGGGCCCTGTGGCGCCGCAGCCTGCGCGTTCCCATGCGGGACGGCGTCCATCTCGCCGCCGACCTGTACTCCGCCTCACCCGAGCCGGAGGCGACCGCGCTTCCCGTGCTCCTGGAGCGCACGCCGTACGGCCGGCGCACGCAGCGCGGTTCCGACCAGGACCGCAGCGACGCGCCCGTCCCGCAGCCCGAGGACATCGCCCGGCACTTCACCGAGGCCCGCTACCACGTCGTACGGCAGGACTGCCGGGGCCGCGGCGACTCCGAGGGAACGTTCGTGAAGTACCTGGGCGAGGGCCCGGACGGCGCGGACACGATCGCCTGGATCAGGAACCAGCCGTGGTGCGACGGCAGGGTCGTGATGACAGGGGTGTCCTACTCCGCCCACGTCCAGGCGGCCGCGGCCGCCGAGGGGACGCAGGGGCTCGCCGCCATGTTCCAGGACTCGGGCGGCTTCTCCTGTGCGTACGACGCGGGGATGCGGATGGGCGGCGCCTTCGAGCTGAAGCAGGTGACCTGGGCACTGCGGCACGCGCTGCAGAGCCCGGAGGCGGCGGCTGATCCGGTGCTGCGCGAGGCACTCCTGCGAGTGGACGTGCCGGGCTGGTTCGGTGCGATGCCATGGCGGCCGGGCTGTACGCCGCTGCGGCACCTGTCGGCGTACGAGGACTTCCTCCTGGAGCAGTGGCGGCAGGACACCTTCGGGGACTTCTACCGCACCCCGGCGCTCTACGGGCGAGGCTTCTACGGGCGTTTCCCGGACGCGCCGAGCCTGCACATGGGCAGCTGGTACGACCCCTACGTCCGCTCCACCATCGAGAACTTCACCGCCCTGCGGGAACTGAAGTCTGCGCCCTCCTACCTGGTCATGGGCCCCTGGACGCACGGGCACCGCTGCGAGACGCACGCCGGAGAAGTGGACTTCGGACCGCGAGCGACACTGGACGGCAACCTCGCCCCGTCCTACCTGGAATTCCGCCGCCGCTGGTTCGACCGCGCGCTGGGCCGGGAGGACGAGGGGAGTCCGGAGGGCGGAGACCTTCCCGCCGTCCAGTACTTCCTGATGGGCGGCGGTGACGGCAGACGCGATGCGGCAGGGCGGATGCGGCACGGCGGAGTGTGGCGCACCGACACCCAGTGGCCGCCGACGTCGACGGCCCCCGTCGCCCTGTACCTCACCACCGACGGCGCCCTCACACTCGACCCGCCCACCACGGCCGCCGCGTCGGTGACCTACGACTTCGACCCGCACCACCCGGTACCCACCATGGGAGGCCAGGTCACCTCGGGCGAGCCGGTGATGACCGGCGGGGCGTACGACCAGAACGCCCCGGACGCCCGGGTGTACGGGGCGCGCGAGCCGTACCTGCCGCTGGACTCCCGCCCGGACGTCATCAGCCTGACCACACCGCCGCTTCAGCGGGACGTGGTGCTGGCCGGCCCGGTGTCCGCACGGCTCCACATCTCCACGACGGCCCCGGACACCGACTTCACCATCAAGCTGATCGACGTCCACCCGCCCAACCCCGACTATCCGCACGGCTTCGCCATGAACATCACCGACGGCATCGTCCGCTGCCGCTTCCACCGCTCCTACGAGAAGCCGGAGCTGCTCACTCCCGGCGAGGTGTACGAGATCGAGGTCACCGCCCCCGACACGGCGAACCGCTTCGCCGCCGGCCACCGCATCCGGCTCGACATCTCCTCCAGCAACTTCCCCCGCTTCGACGTCAACACGAACACCGGCGAACCGGAGGCCGCCGCCCGCCGCACCGCCGTGGCCGCGAACACCGTGCACATGGATGCCGAACACCCCTCCCATGTGCGTGTGTGGGTGGAAGGGGGAGCGGACGCGTTCGCTTAGCGGCCGGAGCGGGTCTGGCCGGCCCCGCCGCCCTCAGTCGCCTCAGCCTTGACGATCTCCGTGAACCTGAGGACTCTCAAAGGTAGTTGACGATCCGTCAGTCATGGTCCGTCAGTCACGGTTCGTCAGTCACGTCGGACGGATCGAGTGATTTCGAGAGAGGGGTTCAAGGGTGCCGGATTACGAGTTACCCCACGATGGGACGTCATTCCCCTTCCCGCCGGGTCCTCACGGCAGCCCGCCCCGGGACTACAGCAGCAGGCGGAGTGCCTGCCCGCTGGCCCCGGTGGTCCTGCCCAGCGGGGACGAAGCTCTCCTGGCGACCACGTACGACGACGTGCGGGCAGTCCTCGGAGACCTGCGTTTCAGCCGCAATCTGCGCTACGCGGGCGCGCCGCGCATGCTGGCCGCCGCCGACTTCTCCGACGATCCGAACGCACTGGTCAATATGGACCCGCCCGAGCACACGCGGCTGCGGCGCATCGTTCAGGCCGCCTTCACTCCTCGGCGGGCCGAGACCTGGCGGCCCCGCATCCAGGCCGTCGCGGACGAGCTCCTCGCGGAGATGCGCGCCGGGGCACGCCCGACAGACCTGATGACGGCCTTCGCGTTCCCGCTGCCGATCGACATCATCTGCACACTGCTCGGCGTCCCGGCCCAGGACAGCCCGCACTTCCGCGGCTGGTCGGACCTGTTCCTGTCCACGAGCACCGCCGACGCACCGGAACGTGCCAAAGCCGGCGCGGAGTTCGCCGCGTACGTCGACGACCTGATCGCCGTGCGCCGCCGGGCCCCGGGCGAGGATCTGCTCGACGACCTCATCAGCGCCCACGACGCGGACGACCGGCTCAACGAAGTCGAGCTGGCCCGCATGGTCCGGGGGCTGATCATCGCGGGACACGAGACCACCGGCAACGTCATCGGCCGCGGCATCCTCACGCTCCTGCGGCACCCGGACCAACTCGCCGTGTTCCGCGACGATCCAGCGCTCCTGAACATCGCCGTCGAGGAGATCCTCCGCATGGAAGTCCCGGGCCACGGAGGGCTGTTGCGTGTTGCCACCGAAACCGTGTCGCTCCCGTCAGGGGGAACTGTCAGCCAGGGACAGGGAGTTCTCGCCCCGGTCGTGGCCGCGAACTTCGATCCCCAGCACTTCCCGGACCCGGACACGTTCGACGTCCGGCGTGCCGACAACAAGCACATCACCTTCGGACACGGTCCGCACTTCTGTCTGGGCGCCAACCTCGCGCGAGTCGAACTGCAGGTCGCCATCGGCTCGCTGATCCGGGAACTGCCCGGCCTCGCACTCGCAGGCAGCGCCCAGGAACTCACCTGGAGCAGCGGAAGCCGGGTCTGCAGCGTTTCGCAACTACCCGTCACCTGGTAGGCAATCCCTCGAACTGTCCGTCACCGATGGAGCCGCTTGCGCAGCGCGGGTGCCGAGGCGCTCTCCCACACCGCGGGCACCTCCTGTTCCCTGGTGTGGGCGACGGCCTGCTCCGCGCCGTACAGCAGACCCCAGGTGAAACCGGCTTCGCCGACGGCGTGGGCCGCCACGGCCTGATCCCTGATCGTGCCGCGGGCGACCACGCTGTCCTGATGATCGCCGAGGACCTTCTGAACCGCCTTGACCCGCTTGCCCAGACGCGTGGCCGGTTTGCCGAGGGCAGGACGGGCCACCTCGGTGGCATAGCGCACCTTCTTCGCCGCCTTGCGGGCCTGGTGCAGCGCCACGTCGCGTTTCGGGCCGGGCGACAGGTCCAGAGCGGGGGTCATGCGCCCGGCCAGGCGGTCGTACTCCTTGAGGACGGCCCTGGCCATGACCTTGCCCGCCTTCTTGCGGGCCTTGGCACGCAGCGGAGGCTGTTCCACCAGCGTGGCGAGGGAGTCGAGCAGGGTCAGGTAGCGGCGCGAGCTCAGGGCATCGAGAGTGCGCTGACGGGTCTCGGCGCCACGGGCGACGTTCCACGTCTGCAGCCGGGCCACGACGGGGCCGAGAACTAGCTCCTCGGGCAGGACATGGATCCGGTGGGTGAGGCGCTCCATCAGCACTTCCTGATCGCGCTCGGCGCCCAACTCGCCCGCCAGCCACTTCAGTTCGGTCCGGATCGGGTCTGTGACATCGCGGTCGAGGACTGACCGGTAGGAGCGCAGACAACTGCGCAGACGGCGACAGGCGACACGCATCTTGTGAACCGAGTCGGGCCGGTCGCGACGTACAGCCGGGTCGAGAGCGGTGAGGACACGGATCTGTTCGCGCACGTACGCCAGGACCTGCTCGCCGGCCGAGCCAGGGTTCAGCCCCAGGTCGCCGGACTGGTCACTGCCGATGGCTCGGGCGGCGGGCTCCGTCTCGTCGAGGGCCCGCGCCAGCTTCGACGGGGACTGCGCGCGAGCGATGCCCCTCTTGCGCAGCTTCTTGTCCACGGCATCCAGCAGAGCGGGATCGGCGCCCTCGGCCAGTTCCACCTCCACCTCGTTCCACGCGGTACGCCTGCCCTCCGTACGCAGGGATTCAGCGCGGACCATGTCGATGTTCAGCGCGGCACGGAGAGTGCCCTCGGCGTCGACAAGATGCCGCACCTCGCGGGTCGAGCGGATACGAACCACCGGGGTCAGCTTTGCCCCGCGCGTGCGGGAGACGGTCAGGTCGAGCATGGCGTCCGGGACGGCGTACGTGTCTGCAGCGGTAGCGGTAGCGGTAGTGGTACTGGCGTCGGCGTCGGTCAGAGCCGACTGGATCTCCTCCCGACTGTCGCCCGGCAACGGCAGCTTGAGATGCCACCCGGCGTCGGAGCCGCCGGTCCTGCGGCGCAGCGTGGCAGAAGAACCGGACAGACGAAGGTCGGCGGTGTCGTAGTAGACCGCGTCCAACTCCTCGGGTCCCCGGTCGACGACCGCCGTGACACCTTCCACACGCTCCAACCGGGACAGCCAGGAGGCATCGGACAGCCAGGACGTGTCGGCGGACGAAGGGACGGCGTACTTTCGTTCTGTCTCGCGCATCGACTGGACCATGTAGTACCGGTAGGCGCGATCCGCCGGGTGAAACACGGCTTTGGACATGATTTCGCATTTCGGTCCGCGGGCCGCCCTCTGTTCTGTACGCGGATCTCTGTACGCGGATCTCTGTACGCGGGTCGCCGTCCGTGCGACGAGGGTCGCTGTTTGCCGACCGCGGGGCTGGATACCCGACGCGCATGGCTGGAGCAAGCAACAAGACGACGAACGGACAGTCGCCGACCGCGAGCGCGCGAGCGGCGAAGAAGACCGTGACCGAAGGCGCCGCGGCGCCGGCGAAGGAGTCGCAGCAGGCTGCCGCCCAGGCGGCGGAGAGCGCCGGAGAGGCGGCGACCGCCGTAGGACGCGGCAGCAAGGAAGTCGTGGTGAGTCTCGGCGGAGCCGCGTCGGAGAAGGCCAGGGAAGCGGCCAGGACAGTGCAGGGAACCGTCTCCTCGGCCGCCCAGCAGACGATCGGCAAGGCCGGCATGGCATGGACCCTCCTGAAGGCCAGGAAGGTCCTGGCTGTCGCCGCCGGAGCGGGCACGGCCACCGTGGTCCTCTGCTCCTACACGCTGGGCCGCCGTGCCGGTCTGCGTCGGCGTGGACCGCTCTCCCGCCTCAGCGGCGGCCGTCTCTGAGCAGCAGAACACCACCGAGGCGCTCCTCGGCACGGGCCCGCGAGAGCTTTCCGCTCTGGCGGGCCCGCCCGTTTGACCAGCGGGTACGGGACCGGCCACTCGACTGGCCCGCAGGGGAACCGAGGGCAGTCGCGGAGGGTTGTTCGCGGCCCCCGCCGGTCAGCGTTTCCCCGGCACACGGGCCGCCATGTCGGCGCCGACGACGTGTCCGAGCAGGTGGAGCGGCGCCGCCGTCACTCCGGCCCGGTCCACGGCCCGGGCATAGGCATGAGCCGTCTCCTGGTCCACCAAGCCGTGCACCAGCGGCAGTTCGGGCAACGCGGCTCGGAGCAGTGACTCCGTACGACAGGAGGCGAGGGTGTCCTCGATCCAGGGCTGGGCGAGGTAGCCGGCCGCTGCTGCCGCGGGCAGTGCCTCGGCGGGTTCACGGTGGGTGCGGCCGATGTGGAGCAGGCCGCCGCCCAGGACCAGTACGTCCTGCCGATCCCGCATCCGGGTGAGTGCTCGGGCGGTGTCGAAGCAGTGCGGGAAAGAGTCGTCGATCACCGTGGTTCCGGGCCTCAGCCGGTCCACGTCCAGGACCGCGGCGCTGCCGCTGATCGCCGTCACCAGCAGATCCGCCCCGTACACCGCGTCCGGCAGTGCCTGCCGGGACTCCACCACCTCGACCTCGTCGGCCAGCCCTCGCTCACGCAGATTCCGGGCAAGTTCCGTCAGTCGCGGTCCGCTGCCGTGTACGTCGCACAGCAGGAGCCGCCGTGGTGGACGGGTGGCCCCTGAGAGGAGCAGTTCCAGCGATGAGGAGCCGATCGAACCCAGCCCCACGAACGCGACATCGAGGTCCGCGAGCTTCTGGCCGGTGGCGTCGAGGGCCGCCTGGACCGTCTTGACCACCGACACAACGGTTGCCGCGTGGCCTGTCGTCACGGCCGCCGGTCCCTCGACGGAGGACAGCACGTCGAAGCCGTAACCGGTCAGCGACGGGATCATCCCCGCCAGTGAGACGCAGCGCGCGCCGAGCGAAGAAGCCAGCGAAACCGCGCGTCCGGCATGCCGGACGAGGCCGGGATCCCGGCCGAGTTCGTCGGCGAAGAGCGGGACGCAGACGAAGCCCGATCGGCCCAGCGGCGTGTCAACCGTCTCCAGAAGGCGCGGCGCGCCGTCGGGGAACAGCATCGTGCGCAACTCGGCGCGTGGCAGCGCCCCGTCGGGCAGGCCTGCCAGCCGCGCCAGATGGTCGGGGGCGGGCAGGTACCCGACCAGCGCCGCGTCCATCGTCTCCCGAGGCCTCTGCCGTCGAACTGCGGGCTCAGGGCTAGCCGCCCGCGTCAGCCGGGCGCGGATCGAGTGCGCGAAGCCGTCGAGCGAGAGTGGCGAGAAAGCCCTCGCGGACCCACGGAGCGTCACACGCAGCCCGTCCTCGTCCGGCCGCACCGCCATGAACACGTCCGTCGCCGTCGACGGCGGAGCGAACGCGCTGTCCGCGTCCTCCCACGACACCATCAGCGTGCCGCCGTTCGGCGCGGCCAGCGCGGAGAAGTCCAGGAAGGTGAAGAAGAACTGCGACGTCACAGGCAGCCCGTTGGCGTGCCGTGGCAGGACGTCGTCGTGGGTCCGTGCCTCCTCGGCCTCGGCGACGATCCGGCGCAGGGCGTCGCCGAAGTGTCCTTCGGCTGACTCATGGCCCTTCGCGGAGGCTGGCCGCACCGGTACGGCCTCGGCGAACGGGCCGAAGATCCGGTGTACGTCCGGCAGCGGACGGTCCCGCCCGCTCACCGCCAGCCCGAGGATCAGGTCCGCTTGGCCGGTCGCCTCCGCCAACTGCTGGTAGTACGCGGTCAGTAGGGGCGCGTACAGGGTCGCGCCTGCTTCTGCCGCGAGCGCGCGCAGCGCTGCCGTGCGGGTCGCGTCGAGCACGAACTCCGCCGAATGGAACGCGGGGGTTGCGCCACCCGTGGTCGTACTTCCGCTTCCGCTGCCGTCGTCGGGGGCGCGCAGGACCGGGGGCTGGTACGGGGCACTCAGCCGGGCTCGGCGTGCCGCGGCGTCCGGCGCTGAGCCGCATGCCGCCGCCGCTCCCGCTCCGGATCCGGTTTCGGATTCGACGCCCGTCTCGGTCAGCAGCAGGCAGTGGTCGCGGAAGGTCGCGCGAGGTGTGGACAGTTCCGCTGTGCGGTCGGCGGTGAGCAAGTCGTACGCGTCCGTCAGTTCCTGCATGAGCAGGGCGGCGCTGTACCCGTCGCCGATGAGGTGGTGTGCGTGTACGAGGAGTACGTGCTCGTGCGGGGCGAGTGTGAGCACGCGGAGTCGCAGCAGGGGCCAGGTCCACGGTTCGAAGCGGCGGCCGGCCTCGGCGGCGGCTCGCTCGTCCACGTCACCGCGGTCGCGGAGCGTCTCGAAGACGACCGGCAGCCGCAGTGAGCGCGGCAGTTCCTGTTGGACGGGCGGCCGGGCGCCGGAGGGGAAGACGGTGCGCAGCATCGCGTGGCGTTCCACCAGCAGGTCCACCGCGGCCTGGAAGACCTCCTGGTCCAGTGGGCCGGACAACCTCAGCCGCGCCAGCCAGGAACCGCCGCCCGGTGAGAGTTCCTCGGCGAGGAGGAAGCCGCGCTGACCCGGCGTGAGGGGGAAGGGGGAAGTGTGGTCCTCTCCCGTCGGGCGAGAGCCCGCGGCCGTGACCGTCCCCGTCGGCGTTCGCGTCCCGCATGGTTGCCCGGCGGGCGTGTCTATCGCCGCGTCCACCGCCGCGTCCACAGCAGCGGCGAGCGTGGCGAGCGTGCGGTGCCGGTAGATCGCGGTCGGCCGGGGCAACGGTCCCTCCTGCTCCCCGAGCCGGGCGAACACCTGGAGGACGAGCATCGAGTCGCCGCCAAGTTCGAAGAAGTCGTCCTCCCGGCAGACCGAGCCGGCCTCCAGCAGTTCGGACCAGATCGCCGCCAGCCGCCGTTCGGTCGGTGTCGCCGGGGGAGTACCACGACCGGCGGTCAGCGGCAGCGCAGTCGATGCCTTGCCCGCACGGTCCACCGAGGCCGTTGCCCGGTCGGACAGAGCGCGCCGGTCGACCTTGCCGGTCCCGGTCAGCGGCAGCGCGTCGACGACCGTGATGCGCGCCGGGATCATGTACGGCGGCACGATGTCCGACAGGTGCCCGCGTACGTCACGGGTGTCCGGTCGGCCGGAACCGGGTCGGACGGTCACGAACGCCAGCAGCCGCCCTTCGTACGCGGTCACGGCGGCCCGTGCGATGCCGGGATGCGTCTGGAGGGCCGCCTCGACCTCTCCCGGTTCCACCCGGTTCCCACGGATCTTCACCTGGTCGTCGACTCGGCCCAGGAACTCCAGCGTGCCGCCCTCACCACGGCGTACCCGGTCCCCGCTGCGATACCACCGGCGACCGTCGCGTACGGCGAACGCGCGGGCCGTCAGGTCCGGCTCGCCCAGGTAACCGGGTGTCAACCCGACGCCCGCGATGAGCAGTTCACCGAACCCGCCCGGCCCGCACGGCGTGCCGTCGGGGCCGACCACCTCCAACTCGGTACCGGCGACGGGCCGTCCGATCGGCAGCAGCTGCACGTCGTCGTCGGGGCGGACGTCGATGACATGGCAGGTGGCGTTGATGGTCGCCTCCGTGGGTCCATACAGGTTGGCGATCCGCGTGCCGGTTCCGAACAGGTCGAACCACCGGCGTACGTGCGGGGCGGGGAGCGCCTCGCCTCCGACGTGCACCCATCGCAGTGCCGACAGGTCCGGTCGGGCCGCCCCGCGTCGCACCTGCTCCTCGGCGGCCGACAGCAGTTGCTCCCAGAGCGTCGGCACGGAGCTCCATACGGTGATCCGCGCCCGCTCCACGTACGCGAGCAGCAGTTCGGGGTCGCGCCGCAGGTCCCTCGGTACGGTCACCACGGTGGCGCCGACCATGAGGGGTGCGAGCAACTGCCGTACGGAGGCGTCGAAGCAGGGCGACGCCGTCTGGGCCAGGCGGTCCTGGGGGCCGTAGCCGAACGTGGCGACTGCCCAGTCGAGGTAGTTCTCCATCGCCCGGTGGGTGATGGGTACCGCCTTGGGGCGCCCGGTGGATCCGGAGGTGAAGATGACGTATGCGATCGCCTCGGCCTCCGCTGCCGAGTCCTCACCTATGGAGGCCAGTGAGTTCGGCAGGTCGTCGACGGCCAGGGCTCGAACTCCTCGCAGAGCGCTGGCAGTTGACGATGTGGACGCATGGCACACCACGACGGTCGCGCCCGTGCGGGCCAGTTGATCCGCCAGCCGTGCCGTGGGGTGGCCCGCATCCAGCGGAACCCAGCCGGCACCGGCCCGCAGGATGCCCACCACGCCGATCACGGTCTCCGGGCCCGGCTCGGTGAGGAGTCCGACCAGGTCGCCCGGACGTACGTCGAGGGCCCGCAGGCGCGCGGCGAGCAGAGCCGACGCGCGGTCGAGGTCCGCGTAGGTGAGTGTCGTCGTTCCGTCATCGACCGCGGTTGCCCTGGGTGTGGCACGGAACCGTTCGAGCAGCCGGGCGACCAGGCTCGGGCCGCCGTCCGATCCAGTGAGCGGTACGGAAGCCACTAGGGAAACGGGGGAGAGGCCCGTAACAGGCGCAGGCGGTGCGGGAACGGCACACAGCGCGGCCAGTTCCTCGCGGTACTCCCGGTCCAGACGCGCCACCGTCTCCCGCTCGAAGAGCGGCAGCGGGAAGTTCCACGACATACGCAGCACAGGGCCGTCCGCCCAGCACAGCAGGCTCAGCCGGGTCGCGGCCGAGCCGGTGCCGGCCGCGGTCGCCCGTACGTCCACCGGGCAGTCCGCCGCCAGGCGGGCCGGGAAGCGGGCGAAACTGAAGCCCGCCGGGCTCGCCGTGCGAGGGCCGCCGTCGGCACCGGACAACAGACCGGCCAGGTCAAGGCTGCTCAGATTGGCGTGCCGCTCGCTCTCCAGCCATGTCTCGCGCAGTCGCGCCGCCAGCGCCACGAGCGGCTCCTCCGGGTCCGCCTCGCACAGCAGCGGAAGCGTGTCGGCGAGCGGACCGACGAGCCGGTCCACCCCGTCGAACCGGTCCTCGCGCCGGGCCCGGGCCACATTCACCGCGATGTCCCGGCGGCCAGTCCACCGCACCAGACAGCGCACGTAAGCGGCGAGCAACAGGTGGAACAGCGATACGTCATGTGCGGCGGCCAGCTGTTCCAGGCCGGTGGTCAGGGTCGCGTCGAGTTCGCCGTGGTGCTGCACGAGCGGGCCGGACGGGGGTGCGTCGGGATCGCCGTCGTACGGCAGCCGCAGCGGTTCGCCCCGCCCGGCCAGACGCTCGGCCCAGTAACTCCGTGTGTCTTCCGAACTGTTGGAACCGCGGGAGTGGACGCGCGCTGCCGCGAACGTCGCGAAGTCCAGTGACGGCGGGGTCAGTTGGGGGTGTTCTCCTCGCCAGAGTGAGGTGTACAGGTCCCACAGGTCCTCGGCCAGGACGTTGAGGCTGTACCCGTCCGCCGCCGCGTGATGGACCACCAGCAGCAGGTGCGAGAGGCTCGGTTCCTGGCGGAGTACGACGGCCCGCACCGGCGGTTCGACGGCCAGGTCGAAGGGCCGGTTGCACAGGGCCGATTCGGTATCCGCCACGCTCTGGGCAGACCCCTCGCGCACCTCGTACCACGTCCACAGGGGCATCGTCGGCGCCAGCCGCTGCATCGGCGTGGCACCCGCGCCGTCGATCCGCAGCCGCAGCATGCCGTGCCGCTCGGCCAGAGCTGTCAACGCCCGGCCCAGGACGTGGGTGTCCAGCGGGCCGCGGATCGTCAGACGCAGATGGCCACGGGCCGGGACGTCCGGGTGCAGCCGGCTGCTGGTGTACAGGGCCAGCTGGACGGGGGTGAGGGCGAAGGGTGTGCCGTCGTCCGCCGTGGTCGGTAGCGGGGCGCGGTGAGTGTCCCGCCCCGACTCGGCGGCATCAGCACCGGCCTCGGCTCCGGCTTCCGCCGCGGTCTGCGTGTCGAGGTGGGCGGCCAGCTCGCGCACGGTTCGGTACTCGAAGAAGAGCGTGGTGGGCCACGGCCGGCCCGTCCTGCGCTCCAGCCGCTTGACGAGATCGACGGCGCCCAGCGAGTCCAGACCGAGCGACAGGAACGGGGCGTCGTCGTCGACGGCCGACGCCGGTACGCCCAGCGACTGCGCGAGTAGCTCCCGGAGCACGGCAGCGGCGCCGGAGACGGGGACGGACACGGACGCCGGCCCGTCCGCGGCGGAGGGCTGCCGTGCTCCGGGAGCTGAAGTGGCCTGCTGTGGCGGTATTGCGGCAGACCGCTTCAGCTGCGGCGAGTCGGCAAGGACCGGCCCTCGCACGGACGTCAGGTCGGCAAGCACCAGTTGTGCCTCGTCCGTGTCGCACGCCGAACGCAGCGCGGCGAGCGCGGGCGCGGTCGCCAGCGGGCGGCTTCCGGCACGCGCCGGGGCGCCGGCGCCGAGCGAGGAGGCGAGCGACGAGGCGAGTCCCGTCTCGGCGAACGGCCCGAGGTTCACCGACAGCCAGGGTCGTCCGGCCTGCCGCTCGGCGGCGGCGAAGGAGTCGAGGAAGGCGTTCGCCGCCGCGTAGACCCCGAGCGCCCCGGCCAGCCCGGGCAGCACCGAGGACACGGAGGAGAACGTGACGCACGCCCCGGGACGCTGCCCGTGCCGCTGCAGTGCTTCCGCCAGCAGCCTCGTGCCGAGCGTCTTCGCCTGAAGCGCATCCACCGCTTCCTGTACGTCAGTTGAGCGCAGGCCTCCGGGGCGCACCACTCCCGCCGCGTGGAAGACACCGTCCAGCGGGGGCAGTTCGGCGACGAGCTTGTCGACATCGTCCCGGTCCGCGAGATCGGCCGGGTGGTAGCGGGCATCGGCGCCGAGCGCCGCGAGTTCCTCCACCAGGCCCTCGGGCGGCTGTGGAGAACGGCCCGTGAGGATGACCACCGGCCGCCCACGGCCGGCGAGGTCCCGGGCCAGAGCGGAACCGATGCCCCCGCAGCCGCCCGTGATCAGGAAGGTGCCGTCGGCGGGCAGCCGCTCCCCACCGTGAGGCGCCTCGGCCGGTTGCGGGACGACGGTCCGTACCAGCCGCCGCCCGTCCCGCCAGGCGACCACCCCGGCCGCCTGCGGCGCCGCAGCTTCGGCGAGGACGGCCCGGAGCCGTTGCCCGGCGTCGTCGAGGGACGCGAGGTCGACCCAGTTCGCCACCGCTCCGGGGAACTCCTCGGGCACGGCGAGAGCCAGGGCGCCCAACACGGCCTGTGTCGGGTCCGGTCGCTCGGAGCCGTGTCCCGTGACGTGCACGTCCTCGGTCACGACGAGCAGCCGGCGGGCCCCGGTCCGGTCGAACAGCGCCAGCGCCTCCCGGAACGCGGCCACCCACCCACGCTGCGTCCGCTCGAACTCGTCGACCGTGCCGTGTTCGGCTGGCCCGGCGAACAGGATCACCGTCTGCGCCGCGGCGACTCCGGCGTCCGCGGTCGCAGCCACGCCACGCCCCGCGAGCTGTTCCGCGAGCTCGCGCACCGCCGTCGCGTCCACGCCCGTCACGAGTACGGGTCCGACGGGAGCGTTGTCGGCCAGGGGCGCCGCCTGCCACGCGACGCGATGCAGGAGCCCGTGCGCCGCGGTGTCGGGCCAGTACCGGCGCCGCTGATAGGGGTAGGGCGGCAGCGGCACACGCCGACGGCCCGCGTCGAGCGTCGTACGGTCCAGCGGTACGCCCCGCGTCCACAGGCGACCCACCGTCGCCAGCAACTCCCGCGCCCCGCCCGGGACACTGCCCTTGGCACCCTCGGAACGATCTGGCTCCCCGGGCGCGGACACGACGAGCACACGACTGCCGTCCGTGCCGTCCGCCCGGTGATGGGCCGCCGCCGCGCGGATCGGGCCCGCGAGGTTCTCGTCCGGCCCGAGTTCGACGAACGTGTCGTAGCCCTCGTCGAGCAGCCGTGCCACGGCCCGGCCGAACCGCACCGGCCGCAGGGCGTGTTCGCGCAGATGGTCCGGGTCCATGCGCGGCTGCCACTCGGTGGTGAGCGTGCTCATCACGGGCAGGTCGGAAGCCGTGACGTACAGACCACGTGCCGCGTCGGCCAGAGCCTGCGCGACCGGCTCCATCAGCGGTGAGTGAAAGGCGTGCGACACCCGCAGCGGGCGCACCACTGCTCCCAGCCCGGCGAGCTTCTCCGCCGCCCGCTCGACCGCGTCGGGGGTGCCGGAGATCACCAGCCGGCCGGGACCGTTGTACGCGGCCACCGCGAGCTCGTCGGGTGATGCGGCAACCAGGGCCGCCACGTCCTGTTCGTCGGCTCCCCGTACGGCCAGCATCGCGCCCGGCGCGGTCAACTTGCCCATGAGCCGCCCGCGTTCCGCCGCGAACCCCACCGCGTCGGCAAGCGACAGGGCCCCGCCGGCACAGGCGGCCGTCAGCTCGCCGACGCTGTGTCCGACGAGAGCGTCGGGCCGTACGCCCCAGGCCATCAACTGCCGGGCGAGGGCCACTCCGTGGGCGACCAGCAGCGGCTGCGCCACCTCGGTGGCGGCCTGCGCCCGCGCATCCACCTGCGCGTCCACGCACCAGGACGTCAACTGCCGCCCGTGTACGGCGCCGACGCAGGCGGACGCCTCGTCGAGCGTGTCGCGGTACACCGGTGCCGTCTCGTACAACGCACTGCCCAGGCCCGGCCGCAGTGCGCCCTGGCCGGGGAAGACGAAGACGGTCCGCGGCCGGTTCGCCACCGTCCCGGCGGTGACCACTCCCGTCGGTCGGCCGTGACCCGCAGCGCTTGCCGCAGCGAGCCGCTCCCGGAGGTCCCCGTCGGCCACCATGGCCAGCCGGTGCGGTCCCTCGTCTCGTGCCGTGGCCGCCGTCAGACAGACATCGCCCTCGTCGAGTTCCGGGTGGTCGAGCAGATGGTCCGCCAGACGGGATGTCCAGGCGGCCAGACCGTCCGCACTGCGTGCGGAGAGGGTCAGCAGGTGGGGACCGCTTGCCGCGCGCGGTGCGGGGGCGGGATCCGGGGTCGGCGGTGCCTGCTCCAGGACCGCGTGCGCGTTCGTGCCGCCGAAGCCGAAGGCGTTGACGCCCGCCCTGCGCGGACCTTGCGACTCCCAGTCGGTCAGCTCGGTGACCAGCGCGAACCCGGACCGCTCGACCGCGGGCGAGGGCGAAGTGTGGTGCAGGGAGGCCGGCAGTCGGCCCTGCCCGAGAGCCAGCACCACCTTGACCAGCGAGGGCAGGGCGGCCGAGTTGAGCAGGTGCCCGACGTTCGTCTTCACCGAGCCGAGCAGCCGCGGGCGCCCGTCCTGAAGGGCAGGGAAAGCCTGGGCCAGGGACCGGAGTTCGATCGGGTCGCCGACGGCCGTACCCGTCCCGTGGGCCTCGACATACGTCACCGACTGGGCATCGACGCCGCAGACCTCGGACGCCCGGCCGATCACCTCGTGCTGTCGCAGCGGATTGGGTGCCATCAGGCTCAGGGAGGTGCCGTCGTTGTTGACGGCAGTGCCGCGTACGACGGCCAGGATCTCGTCGTTGGTGCGGCGCGCTTCCTCAAGTGGCCGCAGGACGAGGGCAGCTCCGCCCTCGCCGGGTACGAACCCGTCGGCCGCGGTGCTGAAGGCGCGGCTGCGCCCGGTCGGTGACAGTGCCTGGGCCGACTCCAGTGCCTGGTACCCGTCGGGCGTGAGGTGGAGGTTGACGCCGCCGACCACGGCGATGTCGCACTCGCCGTCCGCGAGGCTGCGCCGGGCCAGATGCAGCGCCACCAGACCCGAGGAGCACGCGGTGTCCACGGCGAGCGCCGGCCCGTCGAGGTCGAGGCAGTGCGCGACACGGGCGGCGACCAGGTTGGGCAGGTTCCCGGTCAGGGCCGTGGCCGCGGGTGGTGTACCGGGCGGGGCCGCGTCGGCGAGGATCTGCCGGTAGCCGCTGTCCCCGACGGCTGCGAAGACGCCGACGCGCAGGCCGCGGCGGCGGGTTCCCGCGTAGCCCGCCCGTTCCAGTGCTTCGTGGGCGAGTTCGAGGAAGATCCGTGCCTGCGGGTCGAGTGTGCGGGCCTCCTCGTCGCCGATGCCGAAGTGCCCGGCGTCGAAGACGGCCGGGTCGTCGAGGAAGGCCCCCCAGCGTCCGCCGGAGCCGCCGGGCGATGCCTGCTCGCCCGCCTGCGCCGGGGGCGCGCCTGCCCAGCGTCCCGGCGGCACTGTGGTGACAGCGTCCCGCCCGGCGGCCAGCAGGTCCCAGAACTCCTCCGGCGTGCTCGCGCCGGGGAACCGGCAGGCCATCGCGACGATCGCCGTCCCGGGTGTGCCGGCTCGGGCGGGCACCGACACCTGCCCGTCGGCGGCGTACGACCGCCGGACGGCCGTGTCGCCTGTCGCCAGCAGATGGTCGGTGAGCGTGTCGACGGTGTCATTGCGCATCACGGCCGGGGCGAGCGTGACGTCGAGGGCGTGCTCCAGTTCGGCGAGCACTTCCATGGCCTTGAGCGAGGTGCCGCCCAGATCGGTGAACCGGTCCCGGTCCGTGAAGGACGTCTCCGGTCGTGCCAGTACGCGCGTCCACACGTCGCGCACCAGCTGCCGCACGTCGGCGCGCGAACGGGGTGGAGCCGATGACGGGGGAACGTCGTCAGGTCGCCGTGGCCCGTGCGCCGCTGCGCCTGTCGGGGCCGGAGTCGAGGCGGCGGACGGGACAACGGCCGAGTGGGTGACCGGGACGCGAGGCGAGGGAGCCGTCGGCATGGGCAGCGGGCTGGAAGAGGCCGCGGGCCGGTACGAGCCCGCCTCGAAACGGGCCCGCATCCGCTGCCGCTGCAGCTTGCCGCTCGTGGTGCGGGGAAAGGCGGACGGCGGGAGAGCGAGGACGTGCACGTCGTCGTGGCCCAGTGCTCCACGGACCCGCCGGGCGACCTGGTCCAGCACCTCCGTCGCGGTGCGCGGCGGGCGGCTCCAGGACACGAACACCACCACGCGCTCGCTCCCGGTCACCGGGTCGGTCGACCCGACCACAGCCGTGATTCCGGCAGGCAGCCCGGGCGTCGAGGCCGCCACTTCTTCCATGTCCGGGGCATGGAAGGTACGGCCGTTGAGGAAGAGGACGTCCTTGTGACGGCCGCTGACACACAGCCGGCCGTCCCGCAGGAAGCCGAGGTCCCCGGTGCGCAGCCAGCCGTCCGCGAAGGTCTGCGCGGTCGGTTCGGGAAGGCGGTGGTAGCCGCGCGCGATCTGGGGGCCGCCGACCTCGATGTGACCCACCCGCCGGTCACCGAGCGGCCGGCCGAGGTCGTCGGTGATCCGCACTGAGCAGCCGGGCACCGGTACGCCGACGTCCATCACTTCCACGGCTGCTTCCTCGGAGTCGCCGCCGGGCTCCCGTTCCACCGCCCGGCCACGGCTGAGGGCGGCCCGGTCCAGCACCACGGGTGCCGCCACTTCACCGAGCGGCGGGAAGGTGACGGCCAGCGTCGACTCGGCGAGACCGTACACGGGCGTGGCCGCGCGAGGGTCCAGTCCGGTCGGCCGCATTCTGGCCGCGAAGTCCCGCCACACCGTCGCCGAGATCGGCTCGGCACCCACCAGCATCAGCCGTACGGCGCTCAGGTCCACAGCGGCGAGCACCTCGTCGGGGACCCGGCGGACGGTCAGGGCGAGCGCGAAGTTGGCGGCCGACAGCACCGTGGCCCGGTGCGCGGCGGCCACGTCGAACCACAGGCGCGGCGACTTCGCGAACGACAGGGGACCGATCTTCACCTGCTTGGCCCGCACGGCCAGCGGTGCCAGATGGGTGCCGATGAGACCCATGTCGTGGAAGTAGGGCATCCAACTGACCACGACGTCCTGCTCGTTGAGCCCCGAAGCGGTGGCCATCTGCCCCAGATTCGCCAGGACCGCCGCATGCGTCAGCTCAACCCCCTTGGGTGACCCGGTACTTCCGGAGGAGAACTGCAGGAAGGCCAGATCGTCCGGGCCCGGCATGGCGGGCGACACCGGTTCGGCGCACTCGCGCAGCGTCTCCAGTCGCAACACCCTTACGCCGTCGGGCAGTTCGGCCGCCACGCTCGCACAGGCCGCGTCCACCACGACGGGCGGACGGCCCAGGTGCTCCCACACCGGGGCGACCCGCCGCGCGTCGGGCGCGAGCGGCACCGGCACCAGGCCGGCGGCGAGAGCGCCCCAGAACATGGGCTGGAAGTCCTCGCTGCGGTCCGCGAGCAGCGGCACGCAGGTGCCGGGCTCGATGCCCGCGTCGCGATAGCCACCCGCGACGCGCAGGGACTTGTCGAGCAACTCCCGGAAGGTGACCGCCAGTTCGCTGCCGTCCCCACGGACATGTACGAGGACCTGATCAGGGGCCTGGCGGGCTGCGTCCAGCAGTACGTCAAACAGCGATGCAGTCTTCATGGGTCCGTTCGTTCGAGCGTGGGTGAATTGAACCGGTACAGCGGTGGGTCGGGCCGGGTGGCGAGCCGAAGGTCCTTGACCTCGTCCTTTCGTTCATTCGGGAGCCTGCCGGAGGCTGTGTCCCGTTTCATGAGTACGCATACTCAAACGGGGTTCCGTATCGAACCACTGTCCGAGCGCACGACGTGTTCGCATTCCTGGCCGGAGGCGGGGAACGTGGGGTACATGGGAGTCGGGAGCACTGCACGCGAGTGGGGCGCACGGGTCATGCCGTCTGCCCGTCCTGCTCGTGAAGTCCCCGACGGACCGGTCAGCCTCGTAAGGAGTTCCAGTGACCACGTACGTCATCACCGTTCCGGGCACGTTCGTCCGCAGTGTCTCCGACGCCGCGCGCTCAGACATCGAGGACAGGCTCCGGCCTCGTGATCCGCAGAACACGGACTTGGGCGAGAGCGAGGAACTGAGCCTGCTGACCGTCGAGGAGGGTGGCATGTTCTCGGCCAGGATCGAGGTCGAGGCGGCGGACCGCGCCAGTGCCGAGAGCGAGGCGGTAGGGCTCGTGTCGAAGGCGCTGCGCGACAGCGGATTCGCCGAGGACGACGCCCCGCTCGGGCAGCCGGTCGTGACCGGAATCGACAGCGAGTTCTGAGAAGGCGCAGCCTCGCGGCCGGGTACGCACCCGCGCCGAAGTCCGTGCTCGTGCCGAGGACCGAGCCGGTGATCGCCCTGCGTCGAGCGGATCAGCCCTCACCCGGCAGCGGCTGAATCCGCTCGTCGGCGGTGATGAACTCGCAGCAGGCAATGGTGAATTCAAGCCGTTGTCTTGTCACTTCCATGACAACCCTGTGCGAGTGGTGTCACTCTGCTGTGGAACATTCACTGTTCGTTCACATCGCCACACCTGTCACACCTCCCATGTCCCCCACTCGTACATCCCCGCACCCTCATGTCGCACGCGTCGCCGCGTCCTCGGGCGCCTGCGCGTGTCGGACAGGTGCGGAGCTCCTTCCCGCTCCACCCCCCATTTCGGACCGGCTGCACCCAGTCGGTCCGCTCGCCGTCGGCCCTCACCAGGGGCCGGCTGTCGCAGGAGGAGAAGACCTTGTCCGGGTATCACCGTTCCACCCACCGGCGCAGACGCGCCGCGGCCCTGGCCCTCACGACCGCGAGCTCGATGCTCGTCCTCGGAGTCCAGGCCGGACCCGTGTCCGCCGCGCCCGCGGATCCCGGTTCCTCGAAGATCACCGCCACGCCGCGTGCCGGTGCGGCCCAGACCGAGCTGTCGCCCGCCAAGCGCACCGCGCTCCTCAAGAGCGCGACCGCCAACGCCGGCGACACGGCCGATCAACTCGGCCTCGGCTCGCGGGAGAAGCTCGTCGTCAAGGACGTCATCAAGGACGCCGACGGCACGACCCATACCCGGTACGAGCGCACCTACGCAGGGCTTCCGGTCCTCGGCGGTGACCTGGTGCTGCACGTGAAGAACGGCCGGACCACCACGTCCAAGGCCACCCGCGCCACCATCACGGTGCCCACCACCACGCCGAAGATCACCGCGGCCCGCGCCGCCACCAAGGCACTCGCGATCGGCAAGGCGGCCGACGTGGAGCGGTCCGAGGTCGAGGGCAAGCCCCGGCTCGTCGTCTGGGCCGCCGCCGGGTCCAAGCCGGTCCTGGCCTGGGAATCCGTCGTCGAGGGGTTCCAGGAGGACGGCACGCCCAGCGAGCTGCATGTCGTCACCGACGCGGCCTCCGGCAAGGTCGCCTCGAAGTACGAGAGCGTGCACACCGGCACGGGCACGGGCCAGTACAACGGCTCGGTCTCGGTCGGCACCACGGCGTCCGGATCGTCGTACCAGATGGTCGACGGCGATCGCGCGGGCCAGCGCACGTACGACCTGAACCAGGGAACCTCAGGCACCGGCACATTGTTCACAGATGACAACGATGTCTGGGGCGACGGCACCCCGGCCAACCGGCAGACCGCCGGTGTCGACGTCGCCTTCGGAGCGGCCGCGACCTGGGACTACTACAAGAACGTTTACGGCCGCAACGGCATCCGCAACGACGGTGTCGCCGCCTACAGCCGCGCCCACTACGGCAACAACTACGTCAACGCCTTCTGGCAGGACTCCTGCTTCTGCATGACGTACGGCGACGGGTCGGGCAACGCCAAGCCGCTGACCTCGCTGGACGTGGCGGCCCACGAGATGACCCACGGCGTCACCAGCGCCACCGCCAACCTGACGTACTCGGGGGAGTCGGGCGGCCTGAACGAGGCGACCTCCGACATCTTCGCCGCGGCGGTGGAGTTCAACGCCGGTCTGGACGCCGACGTCCCCGACTACCTGGTCGGCGAGAAGATCGACATCAACGGCAACGGCACCCCGCTGCGGTACATGGACAAGCCCTCCAAGGACGGCCAGTCCCGCGACAACTGGGACGCCTCGCTGGGCAGCATCGACGTCCACTACTCCTCCGGTCCCGCGAACCACTTCTTCTACCTGCTGTCCGAGGGCAGCGGAGCGAAGACCGTCAACGGGGTCGACTACGACAGCCCCACCGCCGACGGCGTCCCGGTCGCGGGCATCGGCATCGAGAACGCGGCCCGGATCTGGTACCGCGCGCTGACGACGTACATGACGTCGTCGACCAACTACGCGGCCGCCAGGGTCGCGACCCTTCAGGCCGCGACTGACCTCTTCGGCGCCTACAGCGACACCTACCTCGCCGTCGCCGCCGCCTGGGCGGGCATCAACGTCGGTGACCGCATAGCGCTGGGCGTCAACGTCTCCCCGATCGACGACCAGACCTCCGGCGTCGGCCAGGAGGTGTCCCTGCAGATCGACGCGTACACGACCAACGCGGACGCGACGCTGACCTACGAGGTCACCGGCCTGCCCGACGGCCTGACCGCGAGCGACAGCGGGCTGATCTCCGGGACCCCGACCACGACCGGTACCAGTGACGTCACCGTGACGGTGACCGACAGCACGGGTGCGTCCGTGTCCGACACCTTCGAGTGGCGGGTGGCGTACGTCTACGGCAACTCCACCCGGGTCGACATCCCCGACGTCGGCGCGGCGGTCGAGTCGCCCATCACCATCACGGGCCGCCCGGGCAACGCCTCGGCGACCACGGAGGTGTACGTCAACATCGTGCACACCTACCGGGGTGACCTGACGGTCGATCTCGTCGGACCCAACGGGACCGTGTACTCGCTGCTGAACCGCAGCGGCGGCTCGGCCGACAACGTGAACCAGACCTTCGTCGTGGACGCCTCGGCGCAGCCCGTCGACGGCACCTGGAAGCTGCGGGTCCGTGACGTGGCGTCGATCGACGTCGGCTACATCCAGCAGTGGAGGATCACTCCCTGACGCACCGCCCGCTCTCACGCCCGCCCGGACCGAGCCATGGTCCGGGCGGGCGTTCGCGTCGCACCTTCCAGCCGTACGTGCCGGTCGCCCGCTGTCGCCGCGATGTGTCCGGTATCGCCTCTAATCTCGGTGGTAGAGATGTCCCTCGGCGTACAGGCAGCACAGGAGAGGCGGACCGATGGACTACTACGATCTCGGCACCCACAACCGGACCGTGACGACATCGTCCGCCGAGGCCCAGAAGTGGTTCGACCGCGGCCTGGTCTGGTCGTACGCCTTCCACCACGAAGAAGCGGTCTCCTGCTTCGAGGCGGCCGTGGCGGCGGATCCCGACTGTGCCATGGCCCACTGGGGCATCGCCTACGCCCTGGGCCCCAACTACAACAAGCCTTGGGAGTTCTTCGACGGCGAGGACCTGGCCCGTACCGTCGACCGCACCCACGCCGCCGTGGAACTCGCGCAGCAGAAGGCGGCCGGCGCCACCCCCGTCGAGCAGGCGCTGATCGGCGCGCTGCGGGCCCGCTATCCGCAGGCGGACGCGGTCGAGGACTGCTCGGTGTGGAACGAGCCCTACGCCGACAGCATGCGCGCCGTGTACGAACTCGCCCCCGACGACCTCGACGTCGCCACGCTCTACGCCGACGCGCTCATGAACCTCACGCCGTGGCAGCTGTGGGACCTGCGCACCGGCGAACCGGCAGAGGGCGCGCGCACGCTCGACGCGAAGGCGGTCCTGGAACGGGCGATCGCCACCGAGGCAGGGGACCGGCACCCCGGCATCCTCCACATGTACATCCACCTCATGGAGATGTCCTCGACCCCCGAAACCGCGCTGCCCGTCGCGGACCGGCTGCGCGGACTGGTCCCCGACGCCGGCCACCTGCAGCACATGCCCACACACCTGGACGTGCTCTGCGGCGACTACCGGCGCGTGGTGTCCGACAACAGCACGGCGATCGTCGCCGACGAGAAGTACCGCGCGCGGGCCGGCGCGATGAACTTCTACACGCTGTACCGGTCGCACAACTACCACTTCAAGATCTACGGCGCGATGTTCCTCGGCCAGTCGAAGACCGCACTGGAGACCGCGGCCCAGCTGGAAGCCTCCATCCCCGAGGACCTGTTGAGGGTGCAGAGCCCGCCCATGGCGGACTGGCTGGAAGCCTTCCTCGCCATGCGGGTCCACGCACTGATCCGGTTCGGCCGCTGGTCCGACATCGTGGAACTGCCGCTGCCCGCCGACCCGAAGCTGTACTGCGCGACGACCGCGATGCTCCACTACGCCCGCGGTGTCGCGTTCTCGGCCACCGGCCGGGTCACCGCCGCCGAGGCCGAACGCGAACTGTTCCGCGAGGCGGTCACCCGGGTCCCGGAGACCCGGATGCTGTTCAACAACACCTGCGCCGACATCCTCGCGATCGCCTCGGCGATGCTCGACGGCGAACTGGAGTACCGCAAGGGCAACCACGAGGCCGCCTTCGCCGCCCTGGAACGGTCCATCGAACTGGACGACAACCTCCCCTACGACGAACCGTGGGGCTGGATGCAGCCCACCCGCCACGCGTACGGCGCCCTGCTCCTAGAACAGGGCCGAGTCGAGGAGGCCGAAGCCGTCTACCGGGCCGACCTGGGCCTGGACGACAGTCTTCCGCGCGCCCTCCAACACCCCGGCAACGTCTGGGCCCTGCACGGCTTCCACGAATGCCTCGTCCGCCTGGGCAGGACGGGGGAGGCCCGGATCGTGGCCCAGCAACTGAAGATGGCCACGGCATTGGCGGACGTAGCGGTCGAGGCGTCGTGCTTCTGCCGTCTTGATGCGGTCAACGGCGGTGCCGACGGGGGGTGTTGCTGAAGTTCACCGGTGCGATTCCTTCCTATCCTTCCTACGCAACAGTGAGAGCGATGAGTGAGGCAGGGCGTGCGGCTGATGTGGTGACCCGTAGTGCCACGTAGCGGGCGGTACGGTCGGTGCGCAGGAAGCCACGCGCCGACAGCCGCGCCGCGCCACTGTACGTACGGCCGTCCAGGCTGAACTCGACCTGGGACGACGGGACATGGCCTCCTCGCCACTGGGTCCGGATCTCGGTGATGTGCTGTTCGGCACCCAGGTCGACGACCATGCGACCGTCGGGACCGGGCTTCCATGCGGTGCCCGCGTCGCCGTCGACCGCGGCCCCGGGGTCCGTCATACCGGGCGGCAACGGCGCGGTCGGGAAGGTGGTGCGGCCGAGTGCCAGGTCGGACAAGGGGTACGCCGTGGCGCGCGGCACGGTGACGGTGGTCGTCCGGCCTGCCCGGACCGTGGCATCGACGCTCCTGCCCTGCGCCGAGACGGTCACGTGGCAGGAGGGGCCGGAGAGCCGGACGGTGCGGCCGTCGCGCACCTCGGCGCGGAGCCCGACAGGTATGCGGCCGCCGGAGAGGACGATGCGTGCAGGCGCCAGGACGGCAGAGGCGGCGGCCAGTTCGGCGTGGAAGGCCGTGCCCGATTCGGTGACGGTCTGAACGCCTTGGTAGAGACGGATTCCCGTGGCAGGCGAACCCGGGATCGTCACGGTGGTGGTCACGGCGTCCGACGAAAGGTTGAACAGGCTCAGGTAGTGGTCGGTGACGGCTGCCTTCATCTGAGCGGTCTGCGTCGAGGGGGTCTTACGGGCGGCCGCCGTACGCAGTTCCTCGGGCGTTGCCCCGGGGAGTGCCTCGATGAGCACGCTCTCGGCCGGTCCGTCGGAGAGGACGACCGTGTCTCCGTACACCGAGATCGGGTTGGTGCCGCCTCGCACGAGGAGACCCGCGCGGCCGTCGATGTCCAGCCATCCGCCGCGGCTGGTGAGGTCCGGTCGCGGCCAGGCGCCAAGGTCGGTCCACTGCTGCCCGTCGGCCGATCCCTGTATCCGGTACGCACGGCCCGCCGCGGCCTCCCATCGAAGCGTCACCCGGTCCACGTCCCGAGCCGCGCCCAGGTCGACCGCGATCCAGCTGTCCGCCCGTGGACGGTCCGCGCGCGACACCGCCCAGCGGCTGGTGGCGTTGCCGTCGACGGCGAGCCTTGGTTCCTTGCCCGGGTCGAAGGAGGAGGCTGTCGCCCCGGCCTCGCGCGCCAGGTCGCCGCCCGAGGCTCCGTCACGTATCTCGAAGGCGTACAGCGAATAGCCGTACGACGGGTCGGGGCGCACCCCGAGCATGCGCAGATGACGGAACCGGGCACGCGGAAAGGTGAGTTCGTCGACGCGTGGGCCGGCGGACGTGCCACCGCTCCCGGCCACGACCGTCGTGCTTCCCTCGGCCGCCCGATAGGTGCGCTTCCCGTCCAGCCCCGGCATCCCGGGCATGGTCAGGTTGCGCACCTCCAAGTGGCCCTCGCCGTACGCCGTTCCGGAGGTCGCGTACACGACGGCGCCGGAGGGCAGCGTGGTGAACCCCGCGTACCCGCGGTCCAGCGTGAGCAGGCTCGCGCTGCCGTGGAACCCGTCCCGCGTACGCGAGTACGTGACGACCGAACGCCCGGTGACCTTGGCGCCGGTGCTCGGCAGGAACATCGGTGTCGGACCGCTGAGTGCGAACAGCCAGTCGTCATGGGCCGGTTGCCAGGCGAACTTCACGAAGCCGGACTTGCTGACCGCTCCGGACCACGCGCCCGGTGACTGATGGGAGACGAGACCGGGCCCCGGGCCGTAGTCGGTGACGCCGCTCGCCTGCTCGAAGAGCTCGCGCTGCGACAGGGGACGCACGGGCGCCTGCCCCGACCGGGTCCGCCATTCGTGCAGCAGATAGCTGATGGCCAGTTCGGCCCGGGCCTCCGGCTCGTACTTGGACTCGCCCGAGAACTTCGCGAGGCGGTACTGCGGCGGGTACTCCTGATACGCCTCCAGGCGCTCGGCCAGGGCCACTTCGCAGCGGGCCGCCGCACGGTCGCCGACGACCTGGGCCAGGAAGGCGAGCGGAATGACGTCCCGTCCGTAGAGGTGTTCGCGATCGGCGACCATCGGCATCAGGGGCTCGCCGGCGTCGCTCATCACCCCGAGCAGGGTGCGCCACAACGGCCCGGCGTTCGGCTGTGCCGTGAACACCTCGGGCAGGGCGCGGCCCGCGGCGAGGAAGTGGGCGCTGTTGCGTCCCGAAGTACGCCAGAGTTCTTCCTGATAGTGCGGGCCGAACGAACCGTGGTTCTCGACGATGAACGTGTCATAGAGGTTCTGAGCGGTGTTCGCGCTGACGGCGACCCCGTCCACGCGGGCCGGGTTGGCGAGGTCGGCGGCCGGCAGCCCCGCCTCGTTGCGGCTCCACCGGCCGAACGCGGCGCGCCATGCCTCGTACCGCGGATCGTCGCTCGCCCAGGCCAGCCCGGGGGCCAGGGACTGGGTGTAGACCCCCATCTCCTCCAACTTGGTGTCGCCTACGAACCCTCCGCTCAGGCCGTGCGGGGTCCAGCCACCGGAGTCGGGATCGTCGCCCGTGCCCAACTGCGTGGTGAACTGCGCCTGTTCGCGGGCGATGGTGTCGACATTCCGGCGCGTCGCCTCATCGAGGTCGTCCCACAACAGACGGGCCGCGAGCACGAAGTACGACTGGAACGTGGTGTCCCAGAACAGCCGCCGCCCCCACTTGGTGCCGCCCGTCAGCCGGTTGGACGCCGCGAAGTGCTTCACGGTGGCGACGGTCCTGGCGCGCAGGGTGTCCTTGTCGACTCCGGCACGCTCGGCGTCGTACGGGCCCCGGGTCAGCAGGACGGCGTTGCCGAGCACGACGGCGAAGCCGAAGTCCTTGTCGGTGTAGTGGCCCTGGGCCGCGTCCCATTGCTGTTCCGACCATCGGGTGTGGGAGAGCAGGACGCGGTAGTACGTGTCGGAGACGGGGTCCCCTCCTGGGGCGGCCGCGGTGGTCGCGGCGGAGGCCCGGCCCGAACCCAGGGCGAGCGGGAGGCCGGTCACGATGCCGGAAGCGCCGAGGAGTTGCATGGTTTGACGGCGTGTGAACCCCACGGCGCGCTGCGACATGGACGCAACCTTTCGACAACGTTGTCAGAGTGTGCGGTCATTCTGTGGTCGCCCCCTCTGCACGTCAAGGCTCTCGGCGCCCCTTGTGGTGCCCGGCGGGTCATGCGTGACGATCGACGCACACGCACCCTTGGCCCGATCGGGCATTTCGGCGCTCGACGCTTGAGGGAAGGTCGGCCCCGGCACGCTCACATCGTGTGGGCCGGGCGCTTCGGCGGACGTGGTGCCGTCGTCGCCTCGACGGCCATGGGGCCCGAGGCGTTGCCCGGCGACCCGCTCACCCCTTGACCGCGGCGGCGATGAGCGCCTGGAGCTGCTCGGCTGTGCGGTCGAGGGGCTGAGTACTGCGCTTGGCGCGGCACATGGCCACGGTGCCCTCCACGGCCGCGACGACGAGGGTCGCGAGCTGAGCGGCCTGCTCGGCCTCCACGCCGTGCTCCCGCAGTGAGGTGGCCAGCAGTTTCTCCCACGAGTCGAAGGCTTCGGCCGCGGCCAGTACGGCGGGCGGGATCTCGTCGGTCGGCGGCTCTTCGATGGAGACGGCCAGCACCGGGCAGCCGGCGCGGAAGCCGGTCCCGACGACGATCTTGCGCCACAGGGCCAGGAGCGCCCCGAGTCCCGCGGCCGGGCCCGCCTCCAGTTCCTTGCTCAGAAGCCGGGCGACCGTGTCGCCTGCGTACTGGACGGCCTCCGTTGCCAACTGCTGCTTGCCCTCGGGGAAGTAGTGGTACGTCGAGCCGAGCGGTGCCTTCGCGTGCTTGGCCATCTCTCGAATGCTCGTGGCGCTCAGGCCGCGCCGACTGATCATGTCGGCCGCACCGGCCACGATCCGCTCGCGCGCCTGCGGGCTGCTCTTGGGCACGTGGCGCTCCTCTCCGACTCGAACACCTGGCTATAACGACCGTCATAGTCTAGCGTTACCTCCGTCTATAACGACTGTTATAAAGAGACGTCGTCGACCTCGCACAGGAGTTGCCATGCCGATGATCCGGCTGACCGTGCCCACCGGCTCACTCACCGAGGAAGGCCGTGCCACGGTCCAGCGTGACCTGGCCGCCGTGCTGCTGCGCTGGGAAGGCGCACCCGACACCGCCTTCTTCCGTGCCCAGGCGTGGAGCTATCTGATCGAGCTGCCCGAAGGGGCGCAGGCCACCGCGGAGGACGACGCACCGCGCTTCCTCGTGGACGTCACCGTGCCCGCGGGCGCTGTGTCCGAGCGCCGAAAGGCAGGCCTGGTCGAGGACGCGACCAAGACCGTCCTGAAGGCCGCCGGACTGTCCCCGGACGAGGCGTTGCGCGTCTGGGTGCTGGTGCACGAGCAGCCGGACGGCACGTGGGGCGCGGGCGGTTCCGTCGTCCGGTACGCCGACCTGGTCGCCCTCGCCCAGCCGGTCAAGGGGGAGAAGACCGATGCGTGAACTGACCTACATCGCGCGGCACACCGTCGAGTGGCGCGAGGCACCCGACCCCAAGCTCCGGTCCGACCGGGAAGCGATCGTGGCGCCGGTGGCCGCCACCTCCTGCGACGTCGACTCCGCGATCCTGGCCGGACACGGCTTCATCGACCCGCCCTTCGCCCTCGGCCACGAGTGCGTGGCCCGGGTCGTCGACATCGGCGACGCGGTGACGTCAGTGGTCCCCGGCGAACTGGTCGTCGTGCCCTGGTCCATCAACTGCGGAGCCTGCGACAACTGCCGCGCCGGACTCACCGCCCACTGCACCGACGTACCGCACATGGCCATGTACGGCGCCCCGCTCGGGGGCAATTGGGGCGGGCTCTTCTCCGACCTGGTCCGCGTGCCCTACGCGGACGCCATGCTGGTCCCGCTGCCGGACGGCCTCGACCCCGTCGCCATGGCGTCGGCCAGCGACAACTGGTCCCTGTCCTGGCGGTTGGTCGCACCCCACCTCAAGGCCCGCCCCGGAGCCCGCGTACTCGTCGTCGCCCGCGGCAGCATCGGCCTGTACGTGTGCGACATGGCCCGCGCACTCGGCGCCTCCTCGGTGCTGTACGTCGACCCGGACCCGGAGCACCGCGCCCTCGCCCGCAGCTACGGCGCTTCCACGGCCGAGACCATCGAGCCGATGCGGCACGCCTTCGACCTCGCCGTCGAGGCCACCGGCCGCGTCGACCAACTGGCCCTGGCCGTCAAGTCCCTCGCACCCGAAGGCATCTGCGAGTCGGCCGGCAACCACTTCCGCCCCGGCGAACTGCCCCTGCTCGACATGTACCTCACCGGCGTCACCCTGCGCGTGGCCCGCGACAACGTACGCAACCACATGCCGGACGCACTGGAGCTGGCCGCCTCGGGAAAGGTCGCCCCCGAGCGCGTCGTCTCCCACGTCCTCGACTGGGAACAACTGCCCGACGCGCTACCCGGAAAGCACCTCAAGCCCGTCTTCGTACGCGATGCCACCTCGCCCTCCGCCGCGGGCTGATCCACGCCACCCGGCCGCTGTGCGAGGCACTTGACGGTTGGCGACCGGCGCCGGATCACACGTTGCGCCGGTACTGACCCCCCACCTCGAAGAACGCGTCGGTGATCTGCTGGAGCGAGCAGACCCGGGCGGTCTCCATGAGGACGGCGAAGACGTTGTCGCCGCTCACGGCCGCGTCCTTGAGGGCGGCCAGGGCGGCGTGGGCCGGGTCGCGGTGGCGGGACTGGTAGTCGCGCACGCGCTCCAGCTGGGACTGCTTCTCGTCCTCCGTGGCGCGGGCCAGCTCGATAACGACGGGTTCGGCGGTGTCCGCGTGCGGGTTGCGGAAGGTGTTGACGCCGATGAGGGGCAGGGTGCCGTCGTGCTTGCGCTGCTCGTAGAGCATCGACTCGTCCTGGATGCGACCGCGCTGGTAGCCGGTCTCCATGGCACCGAGCACGCCGCCCCGCTCGCTGATCCGCTCGAACTCCTGGAGGACGGACTCCTCGACCAGATCGGTGAGTTCGTCGATGATGAACGACCCCTGGAGGGGGTTCTCGTTCATCGCCAGGCCCCATTCCCTGTTGATGATCAACTGGATGGCCAGGGCCCGGCGGACGGAGTCCTCGGTGGGGGTGGTCACGGCCTCGTCGTACGCGTTGGTGTGCAGGCTGTTGCAGTTGTCGTAGATGGCGATGAGGGCCTGCAGGGTGGTGCGGATGTCGTTGAAGTCCATCTCCTGGGCGTGCAGGGAGCGTCCGGACGTCTGGACGTGGTACTTCAGCTTCTGGCTGCGCTCGTTGGCGCCGTACTTCTCCTTCATCGCGACGGCCCAGATCCGGCGGGCTACCCGGCCCAGGACCGAGTACTCGGGGTCCATGCCGTTGGAGAAGAAGAACGACAGGTTGGGGGCGAAGTCGTCGATGTGCATGCCCCGCGCGAGGTAGGCCTCCACGTAGGTGAAGCCGTTGGCGAGGGTGAAGGCGAGCTGGCTGATGGGGTTCGCCCCGGCCTCGGCGATGTGGTAGCCGGAGATGGACACCGAGTAGAAGTTGCGCACCTTGTTGGCGATGAACCACTCCTGGATGTCCGCCATCATCCGCAGGCTGAACTCGGTGGAGAACAGGCAGGTGTTCTGGCCCTGGTCCTCCTTGAGGATGTCGGCCTGCACGGTGCCCCGCACGTTCGCCAGTGCGTGCGCGCGCAGTTCGTCCGTCTCCTCGGGGGAGGGGGCGCGGCCCTCGGTGGTACGGAACCTTTCGATCTGCTGGTCGATGGCGGTGTTGAGGAAGAACGCGAGCACGGTGGGGGCCGGGCCGTTGATCGTCATCGACACCGAGGTCGTCGGCGCGATCAGGTCGAAGCCGTCGTACAGCGTCTTCATGTCGTCGAGGGTCGCCACCGACACGCCGGAGGTGCCGACCTTGCCGTAGATGTCGGGACGCTCGTCCGGGTCGCGGCCGTAGAGGGTGACCGAGTCGAAGGCGGTGGACAGCCGGGTGGCCGGCTGGCCCTCGGACAGCAGCTTGAAGCGTCGGTTGGTGCGGAACGGATCCCCCTCGCCGGCGAACATCCGCGCCGGGTCCTCACCGTCGCGCTTGAAGGGGAACACCCCTGCGGCGAAGGGGAAGTGGCCGGGCAGGTTCTCCCGGCGCCAGAACCGCACCAGCTCCCCGTGATCGGCGAACCGGGGCAGCGAGACACGCGGGATCTTGTTGCCCGAGAGCGACTCGCGCGTGAGCTGGGTGCGGATCTCCTTGTCCCGCGCCTTCACGACCAGCTCGTCGCCGGAGTACGAGGCCACGACAGCGGGCCAGTTGGTGATCTGCTCCCTGACGTCCTGCGGGAGCTGCTTGCGGGCGCCGTCGAGCAGCGACTGTACGTTCCCCGCTTCGGAGCCGGCCGCGACCAGCTCGCCCTCGACCGCCTCCAGGCGCTGCACGCGCCGGGCGGCCTCGGCCAGCAGCTCGGTGGCGGCGTGGTACCCGCGGACCGAGTCGGTGATCTCGGCGAGGTAGCGCACCCGGTCGGCGGGAACCACCTGCCGGATGCCGGAGGAGTGGCGCACGTCGACCGGCGCCAGCGTGCCTTCGGACAACGGCAGTCCGTGCTCGGCCAGCGCCGCCTTCACGTACTGGTAGAGCGCGGTGACACCGTCGTCGTTGAACGTGGCCGCCGAGGTGCCGATGACCGGCATGTCCTCGGGCCGCTTCCCGAACGCCTCGCGGTTACGCACCAGTTGGCGGCCCACGTCGCGCAGCGCGTCCTTGGCGCCGCGCCGCTCGAACTTGTTGATCGCCACGACGTCGGCGAAGTCGAGCATGTCGATCTTCTCCAGCTGCGAGGCGGCGCCGAACTCCGGCGTCATCACGTACATCGAGGTGTCGACGAACGGCACGATCGCCGCGTCGCCCTGGCCGATACCCGGCGTCTCCACGATCACCAGGTCGAAGCCGGCGGCCTTGACCACGTCGATCACCTCGGACAGGTGCTTGGGCAGCTCGTGGCTGCCGCGGGTGGCAAGGCTGCGGAAGAAGATCCGGTTCCCGTCGAGGGAGTTCATCCGGATCCGGTCACCGAGCAGCGCACCACCGCCACGGCGCCGCGTCGGGTCGACCGCGATCACCGCGATCCGCAGCTTGTCCTGCTGGTCGAGGCGGAACCGGCGCACCAGCTCGTCGGTCAGCGAGGACTTGCCCGAGCCGCCGGTGCCGGTGATGCCGACCACCGGCGTGTTGCGTACGGCCCCGGCGGCACGCAATTGCTCCAGGAGGTCCGGGGGCAGCTTGCCGAGCTCCGCACCCGTGATGGCGCGGGCGATCGCGAACCGGTCGCCCGCGAGTACGGCGGCGGTGTCGGCGGGCTTGCCGTCCCAGAGGTCGAAGTCGCAGTCCTTCACCACCGTGTTGACCATCCCGGCGAGGCCCATGCGCTGGCCGTCCTCCGGGGAGAAGATGGTCACGCCGCTGTTGCGCAGCCGGGTGATCTCCTCGGGCACGATGACACCGCCCCCGCCGCCCACCACGCGCACGTGCTCGGCTCCCTGCCGGCGCAGCGAGTCGACCAGGTACTCGAAGTACTCCACGTGCCCGCCCTGGTAGGACGAGACCGCCACGCCGTGAGCGTCCTCCTCAAGGGCCGCGTCCACGACCTCCTGCACCGACCGGTTGTGCCCGAGATGGATCACCTCGGCCCCTTGGGACTGGAAGATCCGCCGCATGATGTTGATCGAGGCGTCATGCCCGTCGAACAGCGCCGACGCGGTGACCAGACGGATGGGGTGCACGGGGCGGTGCAGGTCGCTCATGGGGGCCTTCCCAGACAGGTCAGGGGAACGCTGACTGACTAAATAGTAGGACGTCCTAGTAAATTACAGGAGGCGGGGGCGGTGTGAGCAGAAGCACAGGGCGCGCGCGAGTCGGCTCGGTGTCTTGAGAGCCCCTCTTGAGAGCCCCCTGCCGGGGCTCGCGCAGGCTACAGGCTCCGCGACCGCAGACCGGCGGACGGCACGGTGATGCCGCCGACCGATCCGGCCGACCCGACGGGGGAGGCCACGACTGTCCTGCTCAGCGCTAGTTTTCATTCATGAGCCGCCGCAACGTGCCACACGCCTTCACCGCGGTCGACAGCCAAGCCCGGCCGTCCGAACTCGTCGAGGTCCTGAAGCGGCTGACCGCCGAGCCTTTCTACGGGACCTACAAACAGCGGCTGCGAAATCTCCTGCGCGCCCGTCCCGGAGGCCGATTCCTCGACGTGGGCGCCGGAGCGGGAGACGGCGCGCTGGCTCTGCGTACCGAATCGGGAGCACAGGTAGTGGGGGCGGACAGTTCCCTGACGATGGCCACCGCGATGAAGGACGCGGGCCTCGGACACGTCGTCGTGGCGGACGGGCACCGTCTGCCGTTCCGGGACTCGTGCTTCGACGGCGCCTGCGCGGATCGAGTGCTCCAGCACGTGGAGGATCCGGCGCGGGTGGTCGCCGAGATGTCCCGGGTGGTCCGTCCCGGCGGCCGGGTCGTGCTGGCCGACCCCGACTACGCCACCCAGGTCCTCGACATCGAGGACCAGCACCTCGCCGCCCAGGTGCTGCGCTTCCGCGCCGAGGTCAACCTGCGCAACGGCACCCTGGCGCATCGACACGCGGGCATGCTCGCCGCCCGTGCCCTGGAGGACATCGCGGTGGAGGCCCACACCCTCGTCGTCCGCGACCCGAGGGCCGTCGACAACGTGATGGGACTCCGGAGCTGGGCTCACACCGCTGCTGCTCGCGGACACCTCGACGCCGCCGACGCCGACCGGTTCGTCGTCCAGTTCGACGAGGCGGTCAGCGCTGGACGCTTCACCTACGCCGTCACCTTCTTCGTGACCTCGGGGACAGTGCCGGTCGCAGGAGTGCCTGCCCGTCGCGAGGGGGCTGACCGCTGACGGAACGACTTGCCGCCGACGCCCTCGCCGCGTCCCCGTAGGCTTTGGCCGGCGGTTCGCCGAGCGCCGACGGGCCGCCCCAGGGCACCTGAGTCTCAACGAGGGGAATCCGATGAAGCCCACAGCCGACCTCTACGACGAGCACGGGGACGACCTCCAGTCGTGCACCACCCAGTTCCGGCTCTTCGGTGCCCGGACGTCGTTCGAGGGTGTTGTCACGACCGTGCGGTGTCACGAGGACAACGTGGTCCTCAAGGCCACCCTCGGTGAGCCCGGCGTGGGGCGGGTACTCGTCGTCGACGGCGGTGGCTCGCTGGCCGCCGCTCTCATGGGGGATCTCATCGCGGATCTCGGCGCGTCCAACGGCTGGGAGGGTGTCGTCATCAATGGCGCCGTCCGCGATGTCGAGGCGCTGTCCAAGATCAACCTTGGTGTGAAGGCCCTCGGTTCCAACCCCCGCAAGAGCCGCAAGGAAGGTGTCGGGGACAGGGACGTCGAGGTCTCGTTCGGCGGGGTGACCTTCACGCCCGGCTGCCACCTCTACAGCGACGCCGACGGGATCCTCGTCACTCGCGGGTAGGACTTCGCTCGCCTTGCCCCCGTCGCCAGTCCGGCGCACGCTGGTCCTATGGGCGAGCACGACGGCCCCACCCTGATCACGTCCGTCCAGCGGGCCTTCCGCCTCCTGGAAGCCGTCAGCGCGCACCAGAACGGGGCGCCGGCGAAGCAGCTGGCACGTGAGACAGGCCTGCCCCTGGCCACCGCGTACCACCTGCTCCGGACACTGGTCCACGACGGATACCTGCGGAAGCTGGACGACGGCGGCTTCGTCCTGGGCGACAAGCTGCAGATGATGCAGAGCACGGGCCGTGGGCAGGCGCTGCTGAGCCGCGTCCGCCCCACGCTCGCCGCTCTGCGTGACGAGCTCACGACCGCCGCGTATCTCACCTTCTACGAGGAGGGCGAGATCCGGGTCGCCGAGATCGTCGACGGCCCCCGGGCGCCCCGCGTCGACCTCTGGGTGGGGTTCGAGGACGCGGGCCACGCCACCGCGCTGGGCAAGGCCGTGCTCAGGGAACTGGACGAGGAGAACCGCAAGGACTACCTCTCCAGGCACCACCTCGCCGACCTCACACCGCGGACGATCACCAGCAGGCCGGAACTGCTCCGGCGCCTGGACACCTCACCCGTGGCCCCGGCCGTCACGGACCTGGAGGAGTACGCCCTGGGCACGGTCTGCGTCGCCGTGCCCGTCTACAGCGGTGACATCCTCGGCTCGCTCGGCGTCTCGATGCCGGTGGACCGGCTTTCCCGGCTGCCGGACATCCGGGCGCGGCTGATCCCGACCGCGAACCGCGTGACCAGGAGCCTGTCGCTCACTATCTGAAAATCAGCTTCTTGTAAGGTCCGGGCCGACACCGTTTCCTGGATGAAACCGGCATTTCAGGAATGTGCGCCGTGCACAGGTGAGGACAGCGGACGAAGTATGAGTCAGGCCCGTGATCATGGCGGTAACCACCGGTCCATACGGACACCCAACCACTGGTCCGTACGGATACTCGATCACTGCTCTGTACGGATACTCGATCACTGGTCCATACGGAAACCCAGGAACCGGGTGACCGATCCCGGAGCTCCGGCACACGGCCGGACCACCGCACGGCCGGCCGTCGGGATGCCCTTACTGCACGCACTGCCCGTGCTGATCGTCTCCGTCGTCGTGCTCGCCGATTTTGTCGGCGGAGCGGGCATGGTCTGGCTGCCTCTCCTCGCGGCCGGGCCCGCACTGGCGGCCACCACGAACGGGCCGCGCGGTGTCGTGTGCGTCGGTGTCCTCGCCGCGGTGCTCGGGGCGACGCTCGGAGCCCGGGACGGCGTTCCGGGCCGTGAACTGGCGGCCGTACTGTTCGCCCTGGCCGCCGTCACCGTGGCGAGCGGCCTGGCCAGCGTGCTGCGCGGGCGCCGTGAGCGGGTGCTCGCCGCCGTCCGTTCGGTCGCGGAGACCGCCCAGCACGCGCTGCTCAAGCCCGTACCGGCGACCGTCGGCCCGTTCCAGGTGGCCGTCCGCTACAGCGCCGCGGCGGCCGAGGCCCGTATCGGCGGTGATCTCTACGCGCTGATACCCACCCCGTACGGAGTGCGCCTGATCGTTGGCGATGTGCGCGGCAAGGGACTGGCCGCCGTGGGGACGGCCGCGCTGGTGCTCGGTGTCTTCCGTGAGGCCGCCTACGACGAGCCGGATCTCCTCGCCGTCGTGGACAGGATCGAGCGGAGCCTGGCGCGCAACCTCGGTTGCGACGACTTCGTCACCGCTGTGATCGCCGGCCACTCACAGGCCGGGCTGCTGGAGGTGGTGAACTGCGGACACGCGCCTCCGCTGCTGATACGCGCGTCCGGAGGCGTCGAGCCGGTGGAGCCCACGCATCCGGCCCCACCCCTCGGCCTGCGCGCCCTCACGAAGCACGCCCCCGCCCTTGACGTCGTACCGTTCGCCGACGGGGATCAACTGCTGCTCTACACCGACGGTGTCACCGAGGCCCGCGACCGCGGTCGTGAGTTCTACCAGCTCGCCGAAGGGCTGGCACGCCACGTGTCCGACGAACCGGCCCGCACCCTCACCGCACTGCATGACGAACTGCTGGCCCACGTCGGCGGTCGCCTCCACGACGACGCGGCACTGCTCCTGATCCGCAAACCGACGCTCCGGGAAGTGGTGGTTCCCGAACCGACGGATTGCGGAGCGAACGGAGATACGAGTTCCGAAGCGACCGCCACTTACCCGTCGGCGCGGTCGGTGTGATGCCGAGGGCCACCGGTGCCGAAGTTCGGCGGAGTCTTGCCCCGTACCGGCATGTGCACTTCCTGGGATAGTCAACTATCTTAATAGCCGACTAGTTAGTCATCTCATCCGCTCTCGCTCTGCAGGCGGCGGGGGTCCGAGCTCGGAGAAGGCGGGCGATCATGGCGAACGGTGGCTACGCGCGGTACGTCGCCCTGGGCGACAGCCAGACCGAGGGACTCGGTGACGACGACGGCACCGGGAACCCGAGAGGGTGGGCGGACCGGCTCGCCGAGCAGATCGCGCGGACCGACCCCGGTCTGCTGTACGCCAACCTCGCCGTCCGTGGGCGCCTCGCGGGTGAGGTGCGCTCCGAACAGTTGGAGCCCGCCCTGGCGCTGCGCCCGGATCTGGCGACGGTCGTCGCCGGTGTCAACGACGTGCTGCGCCCCCGTTTCGACGCGGACGAGGTGGCCGAGCACCTGGAGGCGATGTTCGCCGCGCTCACCGGGAGCGGTGCCCGCGTCGCGACGCTGACCTTCCCCGACTTCGCGCGGATCGTCCCGGCCGCCAGACCCATCGCCCACCGGGTCACCGCACTGAACAGCCGCATTCGCGAGGCGGCCCGACGCCACGGTGTCGTGGTGGCCGACGCTGAGCCTCACCCGGTGGTCACCGACCTCCGGCTGTGGAGCCCCGACCGCCTGCACGCGAGCCCCCGCGGACATGCCCTGATCGCCGCCGCGGTCGCCGAAGCACTCGCCGTACCGGGAAGCGACGACAGCTGGATCCGGCCCCTGTCCGATGACGCGCCCAGGCATTCGAGGCTGCGCGTCGTCGGGACCGAACTGCGCTGGGCGGGCTCCTTCCTCGGCCCCTGGCTCGCCCGTCGACTGCGCGGGCGCTCGTCGGGTGACGGCCGGGAGGCCAAGCGCCCCACCCTGCTTCCGGTGGCCCACGCCGTCGAAGACCCCTCGTGAGGGCCCCTCATAGTCGTCGCATTGAGTAATCAACAGGCTGTTAGGTTGGATCCATGGCTCTTCGCAACGCGGTGATGGCGGCGCTTCTGGAGGGTGAGGCGTCGGGGTACGACCTCGCCAAGGGGTTCGAGGCATCGGTCGCCAACTTCTGGATGGCCACACCGCAGCAGATCTACCGCGAGCTGGAGCGTATGGAAGGCGAGGGCCTCGTCGCCGCCCGCGTCGTTCAGCAGGAGCGCCGCCCGAACAAGCGGCTGTTCTCGCTCACCGACGAGGGCCTTGCCGCCGTACGGGCCTACACCGCCGAACCGCCCGCCAAACCGACCGCCATCCGGGACGAGTTGCTGGTCAAGGTCCAGTGCGTGGACGTCGGCGACATGGAGGCCGTACGAACCGCCATCGCCCAGCGCATGGAGCTGGCCGCGACCAAGATCGCGCGCTACGAGCGGGTACGGGAATGGCTGTTGGCCGGACGAACCGAGGACGAGTACTTCACCACCGCTGATCGCATCGGGCCCTATCTCACCTGCCTGCGCGGCCTGTCCCTCGAACGGGACAACCTGACCTGGGGCGAGGTGGCCCTCAAGCGCCTCGCACAGCGTGCGGAGGCGCTCGCTTCCCCAGCACGTGAGGCGCGCGAGGCACGCGGCTGAGCACGTACGTCCCCTGCCGCGACCTCGCGATGCCGCGGTTGCTCAATCGCGGCCCACGACCGACTCTCGGGCGGTCTATGTACACTCCCCGGCATGGCATGCCGCATCAGTGAACTGGTTCTCGACTGTGCCGACCCCGAGCGGCTCGCCGCGTTCTGGTGCGAGGTCCTCGGCTACGTCGAACTCGACCGGGAGGACGACGGAAGCATCGAGATCGGGCCGCCCGATGTCGGCTTCGGCGGCCCGCAGCCCACGCTCGTCCTGAGCCCGAGCAGCGATCCGCGGAGGGGCAAGCTCCCACTGCACATCGACGTCAACGCCACCGACCGCGACCAGGACGCCGAGTTGGAGCGGCTGCTCGCCCTCGGCGCCAGGCCCGCCGACGTCGGCCAGACCGGCGCCGAGAACTGGCACACTCTGGCCGACCCGGAAGGCAACGAGTTCTGCCTCCTGCACACCCGGCTCAAGCCCCTCTGACCTGACCTGACCTGACCTGACCTGACTTGGCCGGGACCTGGCCGGGTGTGCGTCGGACAGGAACCTACGGGCGCGCTGTCGCAGAGCGGCTGTTGTACGCCTCCACCTTCAGGAGCGGCCGGTGCGAGGGCAGCGCGCGGGCGGGCCAGGACAAGGTGACGGTCTGTGACTCGCCGGGGAGCAGCCACAGGTAGTTGTCGCTGTAGAGGGTCGGCAGGACGCGATGGCCGGTCTTGTCGTTGAGCAGGGACAGCCGGACCATGGCGGCGACGGACCGTCCGTGGTTGCGGATGGTGGCGGTCAGTTCGTGACGGGCTCCGGACCGGGACAGGCGCGTCACCGTTCCGGACACCCTGGTCTGCGGCGCCTTGGTCAACGCACGCATGGCTGCCGCGGTGCGATGGCGCCAGTAGGTGTTGTTCGACAGGACGCGGCCGTCGCTGCTCTCCAGAGTCAGGCGCAGCAGGTGCAGGTCGGGCAGGTCGTCGGTCCAGGCGCTGGTGAACGCCTTCGCGGTGGCGGCCGGCGCCACGTCCAGCCGTGTGCTTCTGGTCCTGCCGAGCTGTCGGCCCGACAGGTCGAACAGCCGGGCTGAGACGGTGGCGTTCTTGAGGTCCTTGCGCGTGTGGTTGACGGCCAGGACCTGTCCCTTCGGGTCGGCCTGGACGTGCAGCGGCTCGCATGCTGTCCGGGCCCCGTAGTACGTACCGTTGACGTCGAAGTCGTAGTCGTAGGTCTGCCAGACCGTGCTGTGCCACGCGGGGTGGGACATCCACAGCATCAGTCCGCTGGCGTTGTCCCACAGGTTCGCGTTCCATGCCTCGAACATGGCGCGTGTGTTCTCGTAGTTGACGAACTGGGCCTTGCGGGCGAAGTCGTCCAGGTCCTCGGTCTCGCCGAGTCGGGCCTCGACGGCTGCCTTGTAGGTGTGCGGTGCCTGATTCCCGCGCTCACTCCAGTCGTGGTAGTACCAGGCGCCGCGTATCGGCCACTCCGGTTCGTCGCCCGTCATGTTCCGGATGCTGGCCGCGGTGGAGACGACCGGCATACCGATCTCGGTGTGGAAGCCGAAGTCCTTGCTGCCGTACGTGGACGGATCGAAGTACTTCTCCGGCTCGACCCAGCCGTAGGGACCGCCGCCGGTGATGATGCCGCCGGCCGAGTTGTTCTGGTAGAGGATGCCGGGCGCCTGCTGTTCGACGGCCTGGCGCATGCCCTTGTCGATGGCGGCGGGCGGGTTGCCCTCGTTTGCTCCGCACCAGATCACCACGCTGGGGTGGATGCGGTAGCGCAGGACGGTGTCCCGGGCGATCGAGTTGAAGGCGTCGTGGTCCGGCGGGTCCATGGCCCACGCGTTGGGGAAGTCGTTCCAGACCAGGATCCCGTGCTCGTCGCAGGCGGCGAAGAACTCCTCCCGGTCGCAGGTGCCGACCCAGTTGCGGATCATGGTGAAGTTCATGTCGCGGTGCATCCGCACGGCCGCGTCCATCCGCTCCGGCGGCATGCGGCGCAGCAGTTCGTCCCAGCCCCAGTTGCCGCCGCGGGCGAGGACCCGCACTCCGTTCACGCTGATCTTCAGCGGGTCGGGCGTGTTGGACACGGACTTCACGTCGGTCCAGGTGTCCCCGTCGTCGGACACCTGGATCACGTAGGTCTTCGGGTAGGCGGGTTCCCACACGATCGCCACCCGGTCGAACCTCTTCGCGGCGCCCAGGTCGACCTGGATCCACTGCTGGTCCTCGTACTGGGACGACCAGCGGGTTCCCGTGTCGCCGTCGGTGGCGTGCGCGGCCGGGTGGTCGGACTCCTCGGTCGAGGCGGTCGCCTTCTGGCGCAGGGCGAGGTCGGTTCCGGGCTTGGCGCTGTCGATGACGCCGAGGGACCACAGGGAGTTGCCCCAGCTGGTGTTGCGTACCCCGCAGGCGATACGGACGTAACGGGCGGTGCGCGCAGCGAAGTCCTCGACCTGGAGGCTGGCGTTGCCGTTGTTGAAGGGCAGCGGCACCGCGCTGTTGTCCACCGACGCCACATCGGTCCAGTCGGCGTCGTTCGAGGAGACCTGCACGACGTAGGTTTTCGCGTACGCCTGCTCCCAGGTCAGGTCGACCCGGTCGAACGACTGAGAGGACCCCAGGTCGACCCGGATCCACTGGTCGTCCTCGTAGGACGAGGACCAGCGGGTCGCGGGGTCGCCGTCGGTCGCGTTGGCCGGGCCGTGGTCGTCCCCGTCCTTGCTCGACGCGTCGGCGGGTGCGTGCAGGGCGAGGTCGACGGAGGGGCGTGCGCTGTCGGACACGGACAGCGTCCACAGCGAGTTGCCCCAACCGGACGCCCTGGTCAGGCACTTGACGCGTACGTACCTGGCCTGCTGCGGGTCGAAGGTGACGGACTGGGTGTAGGCGTCCTCGGAGGCGGTGAACGGCAGCGGCACCTCGTACTCGTAGCCGAACTGGCGGATGCCGAACTTGGTGGTGCGGCGGTCGCTCTCGGCGCCGTCGAGTGACGCGACCAGGGTGAGATCGTGCAGCACGGGGTCGCCGAGCCCGTTGGGCCACCACAGTTTCGGGTTGCGCAGCCGCAGTTGCCCGAAGGCGTCGGGGGTGAACGTGACGTCGAGGCTCTCGCCCGCGGGCACGGTGACGACCTTGGACACCCGTACGCCGTCGAAGGCCGCGGAGACCGTCGTCCTGTGGTCGGCGGTGTCGGCGTTGCGGACCGGGACGACGACGGTCAGCTCGGCGACCGACACGTCGGGCAGCTTCGGCAGGAGGGTGTCGACACGGGGATCGCCGATCACGACATGCCCGGTGGATCTCAGCCGGACGTGGTTCCAGATGCCGGCGGCCCGGTCGCGTACCGCGGGCATCCAGTCCCAGCCCGAAGAGGCCAGGTAGGTGGGCGAGTTGAGGTTCATCTGGTTGGCGCCCGCGTCCACCCAGGCCTCGCCGGCGGGGCCCTTGTCGCCCGGGCTGCCGGGCACCGGCATCGGCGTGATCTTCACGGCCAGCGCGTTGGCGTCGCCCGTCGAGAGCAGCTTGGTCACGTCGTGGGACGAGCGGGCGAAGGGAAACGTCAGGTCGCCCACCTGCTTGCCGTTGAGCCAGATGTCGGCCTTGTGGTTGATGCCGTCGAACTCCAGCCAGATCCGCCGTCCGGCTCCGGTGCGCAGACCGCGCGGCAGCTCGAAGTCCCGCTTGTACCACCATGCGTGCCGTGACAGGGCCTCGGGGACATGGAGGTTGTTCAGTCCGGCGACGGGGTCGGGCAGCTTGCCCTGGTCCACGAGCGAGGCCAGGACCGTGCCGGGAACGGTGGCAGGCAGCCAACCGCTGGTGTCGACAGTCGTCTTCGACAGCTCCTTGCCGTCGGCGTCGGCCCAGTCGTCGAGGGTCAGCCGCCAGCCCGACTCCACCGGCACCGTGCCGTCGTCGGCCACCACGAGCTTGGGCGCGGGCCCGGAGTGCTTGCCCCAGTCCGTCCAGCCGGTGGCCGACGGCCGGTGCCCCTTGGGGCTGCCGTAGACCTCGAAGCCGTTCAGACCGAGGGGATTGGGGTTGGAGCGCTTGCGCGAGGTCATCCGCACATAGCGCGCGGTGACCGGGCGCGGGAGCTGGATGTTCACCACTCCGCCGGTGCCCGCCGTCGTGCGGTACACGCTGGTCCAGGACTCGCGGTCGGTGGACGTCTCGACCACGTACTCGACCGAGTAGCTCGACTGGATCTCCTTGCCCGTGGTGCCGCTGGCCGGATTTCCCGTGGTCGGGGGAGTGAACACCGGGTCGCTCGCGTCGGCTTCGAACGTGAGGCGGATCCATGTGACGTCACAGGCGGCCTGCAGATCGATCGAGATCCACTGCGGGTCGCCCGCCCCGGCACGCCAGCCGCTGCCCCGCACTCCCGGTGAGGCGAGCCGGTCGACCACGAACGAGCCCGGGGTGGGCGCGTAGGCCGTCGACGAGACCGTGACGGGGCGGTAGAGCGCCAGCTCGCGGGGCGAGGAGGGCGCGGCCGGCGCGTCGGTGCCCGCCGCGGCGGCGGTCGACGCGGGCAACAGGGAACCGAGTCCGAACCCCGCCAGCAGGGTGGAACCCGTGGTGACGAGGGAGCGTCGCGACAGGCGTGGCGAGCTCGACTGATCTGTCATGAGCGTGATGTCCCATCAAAAGACAGCGGTGCGGGCCGGGTAGGACACGGCACGTGATGCCAACGGATGACAACGTTGCCAAAGGCTGTGACGCGGGAGGGTTTCTGTCAACCCCTGGTGCGGAGTTCGTCTCTTGAGGCCTGGTTGGTCGGGGTTGTGCCCCGGCGCCTCGGGTGGCTCCGTCGGGTGCTTGAGCAGGGCGAAGTGGCTGCCCGGGCGTCGGTGTGGGTGAGGCGCCACCGGACGTCTTTCTATTAAATTAGGAATTAATATTGACAGGGTTTCGGCCGCGCGCCACAGTCTTCGCCGTGACGTCGGTGGCCCCCTGTCGCAGCGCGGCCCGCGTCACGTCCTCGTGCTTCCCAACCCTCGGGAGAGGCAAGTGACTTCACACCCGCAGGTCCGCACACCCGCGGCGTTCAGACTGACGCGCCGTGCCACCGCGGTCGCGATCGCAACCGTGCTGGCGGTGACCGCCGCCCCGGTGGCCACGGCGCAGACCGGCCCCGATCGGGGCGCCGCCGACCAGGGCGCGCCCGAGTACTACGACAGTGGTCTCGCGCCCACGCCCTACATGGGATGGAACACCTACTACGGCCTGGGCGCACCCACCGAACAGGCGGTGCGCTCCGTCGCGGACAAGCTGGTCAGCAGCGGTCTGCGCGACAGTGGCTACGACATCGTGTGGCTCGACGGCGGTTGGCAGGCCGACAACCCACGTGACGCGAAGGGGCGGTTGGCCGCCCATCCGGACCGCTTTCCCTCCGGCATCCCGGCGCTGGTCTCCTACCTGCACAAACGCGGCCTGAAGGCGGGCATCTACACCGACGCCGGTGCCTACGACGGCGGCAAGACCTGCGGCCTCGGCAGCAGGGGTCACTACGAGGAGGACGCCCGGCAGTTCGCAGGCTGGAAGATCGACGCGGTCAAGGTCGACTTCCTGTGCGGCATCGGCGCCAAGCTCGACCCGGGCCCGGCGTTCAAGGAGTTCAGCGACGCGGTGGCCAAGTCGGGCCGCAAGATGCTGCTCAACCTCTGCAACCCGCTCACCGACGACTGGGGCGTGCCGCACACACCCGAGCAGGACGCGCACAACTCGTACGTCTACGCCCCGACCATCGCCGACTCCTGGCGCACCGGCACGGACATCGCCTGGGGCACCCCGAGCCCCGGACAGTGGCCCAACGTGCTGCGCAACATGGACGCGAACGCCTGGCACCCCGAGGCGCAGGGGCCGGGCCACTACAACGACCCGGACTACCTCATCCCCATGCGGCGCATGGGCGACGGAACCCTGGAGCTGACGCAGGAGGAGTCCACCACGCAGTTCGTGATGTGGGCCGAGATGGGTTCGCCGCTGGTCATCGGATCCGATCCGCGCACCCTGTCGGACTCGATGATCGAGACGCTGCGCAACCCGGAGATCATCGCCGTCGACCAGGACCCCCTCGCCATCCAGGGCGTACGGGTGGCCAGTGACTCCGTCGGCGACGTCTACAGCAAGGTCCTCGCGGGTGACGGCAGGCGCGCGGTCGTGCTGCTCAACCGCTCCGACAAGGCGGTCGAGCGCACGGTCAAGTTCTCCGACGTCGGGCTCGGCGGCGGGGTGAAGGTGCGTGACCTGCGGGCCAGGGCGGACCGGGGTACCCACACCGAGTCGTACACGGTCGAGGTCCCCGCGCACGGCACCGCGTTCCTGAAGCTGACCGGCGCCGACGCCCTGCCCGGCACCAGCCTGGGGCAGAAGGCCACGGCGAGCCCGGCGGTGGTGCGCGACGGCGATACGCTCACGACGTTCCTGCGCGGACCGAACGGCTCCCTCGTCCAGCACACGGCCACCGCCGACGGCAAGGCCCGGTCGAGGGATCTCGGCGGCCCCACGAAGGGCAGGATCCTCGGCCAGCCCGCCGCGTACGCCTCGGCCGGCGGCCGGATCGACGTCTTCGTGCGCGGCACCGACTCCCGGGTGTACCGGCGGGTCTTCGCCGACGGTCGCTGGGGAACGTGGCAGAACCTCGGCGGCCGGGTGACCGACGCGCCGTCGGTGGCGTTCACCGACCCCGGCCACTGGACGCTGTTCGCCACCGGCTCCGAGGGGCAGGTCGTGCAGCGCGGCCCGTCGTCCGGCTGGACCTCGCTCGGCATGCCCGGTGACCGGCCGGTGTACGGGCGGCCGTCCGCCGCCGTCGACTCCCAGGGGCGGGTCCACGTGGCCGTGCGCTCCGCGGCGGACGACGTGTGGACGCGGTCCCGGGCGGCGTCGGGGGAGTGGTCGCCGTGGACGTCGCTCGGCGGGACCGTCGGTGGCAGTCCGACGCTCGTCGCCGTAGGGGACGCCGTGGTGCTGTACGCGCGGGCCTCCGACTACACGCTCTGGCAGCAGCGGTACGAGAACGGCGGCTGGCAGGGCTGGACCAAGCGGCAGGAGTTCCCCAGCGCGGCCATCGAGGGCGCGCTCGGAGCGGTGACAGGGCCGGACGGCACGGTCGACGCGGTGTTCCGCGGAGTCGACGGCTACGTGCACCGGACCCAGTTCAAATAAATTAGTAATTATTCTTGACGTGGCGTGAGTGCCACGCGAATCTGTATCCGCGCGAGCGGGGCCCGGCCGTCAGGAGGGCCGCCCCGCTCGCGCGGATCCACAGGGAGCCATCCATGACGAACCATCAGACCGGCCGACGCCGGTTCCTTGCAGGACTCGGTGCCGCCGGGACGGCGGCGCTGCTCAGCGGCTGTGTCACCTCCACCTCCTCCGGCAAGAGCTCCTCCAAGGGCGCGGTGACCCTCCAGTCCAACGTGTCCGCACCGCAGGCCAAGGCCGCGATGCAGGACCTCGTCGCCGCGTACGGCAAGAAGGGGTCGGCGCGCGCCAGCCTCAACACGGTCGCCGCGGAGACCTTCCGCACCCAGCTGCCGACCTACCTGACCTCCGCCAACCCGCCGGACGTGTACACCTGGTACCCCGGCTCGGTGGCGGACGCCTACGCGAAGAAGGACCTGCTCCTCGACCTCGGTGAGGTCTGGAGCTCCTCGCCCGACCTCAAGAGCTACTCCAAGGCACTGAACTCCCTGTGCACCGCGACCTCGGGCAAGAAGGTCTTCGTCCCCGCCACCTACTACTGGTGGGGCATGTTCTACCGGAAGTCCAACTTCGCGAAGTGGGGCGTGAGCGAGCCCAAGAGCTGGGACGACTTCCTCGACCTGTGCGACAAGCTCAAGAGCAAGGGCGTCGACCCGATCGGCCTCGGTGCGGGCGGCAACACCGCCTGGGTGGCCTCGGCCTGGTTCGACTACCTCGACATCCGGATCAACGGCGCCGAGTACCACCGCGAACTCCTCGCCGGGAAGCACCGGTTCGACGACCCCGAGGTGCGCAAGGTCTTCGACCGCTGGCAGGAGGTGCTGCCGTACTTCGACCCGAACGGCGACGCCGTCCCCTTCCAGGACGCCACGACCGCCCTGCTCAACGGCCGCACCGGCATGATGCTCATCGGCACCTTCTTCGCCGACGCCGCCCCCAAGGACGCGCTCGACGACATCGACTTCTTCCGCTTCCCCGTCATCGACCCGAAGATCCCGCTCGCCGAAGAGGCCCCGGTCGACGGCTACTTCGCCAGCGCCCGCACCGGCCGCCGCGAGCAGGTCGTCGACCTGATGAGCTACCTCGCCACCGCCGAGTCCCAGGAGATCTACATCAAGGGCTCGTCGGGCACCGTCCTGCCGTGCAACCCGAAGGCCAAGGACGCCGGCACCGCCCTGGTGAAGAAGGGCCGCGCGCACGTCGAGGAGGCCGCCGAGATCACCCAGTTCTTCAACCGGGACTCCAGCGACGCCCTCCAGCCCACCGCGGACACCGCACTGACCAGGTTCCTGGCCAAGCCGAAGGAGATCGGCAGCATCCTCACCGGCTGGCAGCGCGACGCCGAGAAGATCTGGAACGCCTGACATGGCAGTCCTGACCGCGCCCGAACGGAAGTCCCCGGCCCCGCCGTCGCCCCGCGGCAGGCGGACCGGGGGCCCGCGCCGTACACCCCCGCTGGTGCTCGCGTTCGTCCTCGTCCCGCTCCTCGCCGAAGCGGTATGGGTGTTCTGGCCCGCCCTGCAGGGCTTCTACCTGGCCCTCACCCGCTGGGACGGTGTCTCCCCGCCGCAGTTCGTCGGCCTGGACAACTTCCGGGAGATGGCCAACGACGAGGTCTTCCGCAGCGCGGCCGGCCACACCGTCCTGTGGCTCGTCCTCTTCGGCGGCCTCTCCGCCCTGCTCGGCCTGGCCGCCGCGCTGCTGCTCCAGCAGGAGCGGCGCGGCGTCGGCTTCTACCGCGCGGCCCTGTTCCTGCCCGTCGTCTTCTCCCTGGTCGCCACGGCCCTCGTCTGGCAGGCGATCTACCAGCCCGACGGCGTCCTGAACCAACTCCTGGAATCGGTCGGCCTGGGCAACCTGCGCCACGCCTGGCTCGCCGACCAGGACACCGCCCTGTACGCGGTCATCGTGCCCGCGCTCTGGCGGCAGATCGGCTACGTCATGGTCCTCTACCTGGCCGGCCTCAAGGGCATCGACCCGGCCCTGTACGAGGCGGCCAAGGTTGACGGCGCAAGCGCCTGGCAACGCCTCCGCCACGTCACCCTGCCCCAACTGCGCAGCGTCAACGCGGTCGTTCTGTCGGTCATCGTCATCGACTCGCTGCGCTCCTTCGACGTCGTGTGGTCGCTGACCCGCGGCGGCCCCTACCACTCGTCCGAGCTGCTGAGCACCTACATGTACTCAACCGCCTTCCAGTCCCTGCGACTTGGCTACGGCTCCGCACTCGCCGTCGTCATCTTCGTGCTGGCCTTCGGCGTCATCTGCTCCTATCTCGTCCGCGCGTTCCGGGAGGCCGACTGATGTCCGCCACGTCCACGGCCCTGCGCCGCAAGCGGGCCGCGACCGCCGGATTCCACCTGGGTGCCGGAACGTTGGCCCTCCTGTGGCTGCTGCCCATCGCCCTGGTCCTGGTGACCAGCCTGCGCTCCTTCGACGACATCGCCGCGAACGGCCTGGGCAGCTGGCCGCAGTCCTTCACCCTCGACAACTTCGGCCAGGCCTGGAACGACGGCGGCCAGCAGCGCGCCCTCATCAACAGCCTGCTGGTCACCGTGCCCTGCGTCCTGGTGACCCTCGCGCTCGCCGCCATGGCCGCCTTCTCGCTCAGCCGCTACGAAATGCCCTTCCGGCGCTCCCTGTTGCTGCTCATGCTCGGCGGCAACCTGCTCCCGCCGCAGATCCTGCTCATCCCGGTCTCCAAGCTCAGCGAGCAGATGGGCGTCTTCGATACGCTGCCCGCGCTGATCGGCGTACAGATCGGCTTCGGCGTCGGCTTCTACGTCTTCGTCCTGCACGGCTTCATGCGTTCCATACCGGCCGAGATCCAGCAGGCGGCCGTCGTCGACGGCGCCGGGCCCTGGCAGATCTTCTGGCGGATCATCCTCCCGCTCACCCGCCCCGCCCTGGCCGCCCTCAGCGCCCTGTCCTTCACCTGGATCTTCAACGACCTGCTCTGGGCGATCACCGTGCTGCGCAGCGACACCAAGATGCCGATCACCGCGGCCCTCATCGGACTTCAGGGACAGTACGTATCGATGTGGAACGTGATCGCCGCCGGCTCCGTGATCGCCGCCGCGCCCACCGTGATCGTGTTCCTGCGGTTCCAGCGGCACTTCGTGGCCGGCCTCAACCTCGGAGCGGTGAAGTGACGTCGTACCCGCGCTGGACGCTGCGCACCGAGCACACCAGCTACACCGTCCGCCTGTCCCCGGACGGACCCTGGGCCGAACTCGACGCCTGGGGCCCGCTCGGCGTCGAAGACGGCCCCTCCGCCCTCGACTGGTCCCACCGCACCCACTTCGTCACCCCCGCCGACGCGGCGCCCGCCGAGTATCTGCCGTACGGGCTAAGGCCGTTCACCGGATCCGAGCTGGTCGCGGCACGCCCGGGTCAGGACCGTGGCGTGTGGTGGGACTTCGACGGCGCGGAGGAGGGGGAGGGAAGCCTGCGGCTCGCCTTCACCGACGACGTACTGGGACTGCGTACGGTCCTCTGCTACGAGACCGTGCCGGGCACGGACGTGATCCTCCGCTGGACCGAACTGACCTCCACGGAAGAACTCCGCCTGGAGCGGCACGACTCGGCCGCCGTGAACATCCCCGTCACGGGTACCGCCCGGCTGACCTACCTCACCGGACAGTGGTCCCAGGAGTTCCAGCGCACCCAACTCGACCTGGCACGAGGCACGTTCACCATGGGCAGCCTCCAGGGCGCACCCGGACACGCGTACGCACCCTGGCTCGCCGTACAGGACGGGGAGGCCGAGGCGGCCTACGGCATCGCCCTCGCATGGCCCGGCAACTGGCACATCACCGCCGAGGCGGAGCCGGGCGGCAGCGTGCGCGTCCGCGCCGGGCGGGTCCCGCACGAGGGAGTCGTCCACCTGACCCCCGGCGACACCCTCACCACCCCCCGCCTGGCCTGCGCCTTCAGCGCCGACGGCCTCGACGGCCTCTCCCGCGTCTGGCACCGCTACGAACGCCACCTCTCCGGCGAGCGACTGCACCGCCCCCGCAAGGTGCTCTACAACTCCTGGGAGGCCACCGGCTTCGACGTCGACGCGGCCGGCCAACTGGAGCTGGCTAAGCTGGCCGCCGACATCGGCGCCGAACTCTTCGTGGTCGACGACGGATGGTTCACCGGCCGAGGGGACGACACCGGGGGCCTGGGCGACTGGTACCCGGACCCTGCGGCGTTCCCACAGGGCTTCGGCCCGTTCGTCCAGGACATCCGGGCGCTCGGACTGGACTTCGGCCTGTGGGTCGAGCCCGAGGCCGTCAGCCCGAACAGCCGCCTGTACGCCGAACACCCCGAGTGGGTCTACCGGATCGAGGGCCGCCCCGCCCGCCTGGTCCGCAACCAGCTGCTGCTCGACCTGGGCCGCGGGGACGTCCAGGACTTCGTGATCGGCACGCTCGACCGGCTGCTCGGCGCCCACGACATCAGCTACCTCAAGTGGGACATGAACCGCCCGCCCACCGAGCGCGGGCGCCCCGGTGCCGGACCTGTCGACCTGGACGCGGAGCATGTCGCCGGCTATCTGCGCGTCCTGGACCATCTGCGTGCCGTCCACCCCGACGTCACCGTCGAGGGCTGCGCGGGCGGCGGCGCCCGCATCGAGCACGCGACCATCGCCCGCACCGACGTCGTCTGGCCCAGCGACAACACAGCACCCCTGGACCGGCTCTCGATCCAGCACGGGTTCCTGCACGCCCACGCCCCGCACGTCATGAGCTCCTGGGTCACCGACGCCCCCGGCATATTCGACCCACGCCCACGCAGCCTCGCCTTCCGCTTCGTCAACGCCATCTGCGGGGTCCTCGGCATCGGCGCCGACCTGCGTACCTGGACACCGGAGGAGCGGGCCGAGGCCGCCGGGTGGATCGCCCGGTACAAGAACGTGCGGGACGTCGTCCATCGGGGAGAGGCCCGCCTCCTCGGCACGCCGCACGACAGCACCTGCGGCGTGCAGTACGACCTCGACGACCGTACGGTCGTCGCCGCCCTCGGCACCGGTCGCCTGGACGGGGCCCCGCTCGTGCCCGGACGGCCCGACCGGCTGCGGCTGCGGGGCATGGATCCGACGGCGCACTACCGGGACACCGCGACGGGGACGACGTACAGCGGAGCACATCTGCTCCACTACGGACTGCCCTTCGCCTGGAGCGCCGACCACGACGCCGAACTGGTGGTGCTGATACGGCAGTGAGCCCGGTCCGGCATATGTTCTTAAGACGGCCGATCAACCGTCCCACGCCCGCGAAGGAGTCGAACCCCAAGATGGACCAGCCCCTACGACGGCACGGCGCCCGCTTCGACGGCCGCACGGCCGTGGTCACCGGAGCGGCCTCCGGCATCGGAGCCGCCACGGCCGTACGCCTCGCCGAGGAGGGAGCCGCCGTCGTGCTCGTCGACCTGGCAGAGGAGCGGGGCGAGGCCGTGGCGGAGCGGATCGGCAAGGACGGCGGGCGGGCCCGGTTCGTGACCGCCGACGTCGCCGTCGAGGATGACTGGGCCCGGGTGGTCGCCGCGGCGCACACCTACGGTCCCGTGGACGTCCTCGTCAGCAACGCCTTCACCGTCGACGTCACCCCCGCCCACGAGATGTCCCTCCCCTCGTGGCAGCGGCAGCTCGACGTCAATCTCACCGGCAGCTTCCTCGGCTTCCGGGCGGCGCTGCCCGATCTGCGGGAGCGGCGGGGCGCGGTGGTCCTGACCTCGTCCGTCCACGCCCACAAGGGCATCCCCGGCCATCCCGCCTACGCCGCCTCCAAGGGCGCGCTGCTCTCCCTGTGCGGCCAACTCGCCGTCGAATACGGTCCCGAGGTACGCGTCAACGCCGTCGTCCCGGGCCCGATCCTGACCGCCGCCTGGGACAGGGTCCCTCCCGAGGACCGGGAACGCAGCATCGCCGAGACCGCGGTGCGCCGCTTCGGCTCGCCCGAGGAGGTCGCCGCGGCCATCGCGTTCCTCAGCGCCGACGAGGCCTCCTACATCACGGGGACGAGTCTCGTCGTGGACGGCGGCTGGAGCGTCGTCAAGGCCTCCGCATGACCACGCTCCCTCAACAGCAGAAAGGCTGTACGACATGACGCCCTATGCCCGTCGCGGCGTGCACGGCCAGACCGTGGAACTCCTCGCCCGCCGCATCCTGGGCGGTGAGATCCCCGAGGGGGCCACGCTGGACCTGGTGGCGCTGCAGAGCGAGCTGGACGTGAGCCTGACCGCGCTGCGCGAGTCGCTCAAGGTGCTCGCCGCCAAGGGAATGGTCGACGCCCGCCAGCGGCGCGGCACCTTCGTACGGACCCGCGCCGAGTGGAACCTGCTCGACGCCGACGTGCTGCGCTGGCAGTTCGAGGGAGGCCGCACCAACGCCTCCGACCGGGCGCTGCTCCACAACCTCGCCGAAGTACGAGCCATCATCGAACCCGCCGCCGTACGCCTGGCCGCCGAGCGTCGCACCGACGAGGACCTGGCCGCCCTGGACGCCGCCATCGAGGCGATGGGGGAGCGGGACAACGGCGCCGCCCACGCGGTCGAGTCCGACCTCGCCTTCCACCGTGCCCTGCTCACCGCCACCCACAACGAACTCCTCGAACGCATGGAGATGGTCATCGAGTCGGGCCTGGCCCACCGCGACCGCATCGTGCACAGCTCCCCGCACAGCGAGGACCCGGTCCCGGCCCACCGCGCCGTCCTGGACGCCGTACGCGACCGGGACCCGGGGGCCGCCGAGGCAGCGATGCGTGCCCTGCTCGACCAGGCCGGCCGCGATCTGGACCGCGTCGGCGACTCCGACTCCGATTCCGACTCCGATTCCGACTCCGATTCGGTGTCCGATTCCGATTCCGTGGAAGGCTCCCGCTCCCAGTGAAGATCACCCGCATCGAGACCTTCCTGGTCCCGCCCCGCTGGCTGTTCTGCCGCGTCGAGACCGACGAGGGCGTGGTCGGCTGGGGAGAACCGGTCGTCGAAGGGCGCGCCGAAGTCGTCCGGGCCGCCGTCGACGTCCTGGCCGAATACCTCGTCGGACAGGACCCGCTGCGCATCCAGGACCACTGGCAGGTCCTCACCAAGGGCGGCTTCTACCGGGGCGGCCCGGTCCTCTCCAGCGCCGTCGCCGGCCTCGACCAGGCCCTGTGGGACATCGCCGGGAAGGCGTACGGCGCTCCTGTGCACGCCCTGCTCGGCGGCCCGGTGCGTGACCGCATCCGGGTCTACGCCTGGGTGGGCGGCGACGAACCGGCCGAGCTGACCGAGCAGATAGCCGCCCAGGTCGAAGCAGGCTTTACCGCCGTGAAGATGAACGCCGCCGGAGCCACGTCACCGGTCCCCACCGCTGCAGAAACCGCCGCGGTCGTCGACCGCGTGGCCGCCGCCCGCGAGGCACTCGGCCCGGACCGCGACGTCGCCGTCGACTTCCACGGCCGCTTCACCGCCGCCGGCGCCCGCCGCGTCCTCGCCGAACTCGCCCCACTGCACCCGCTGTTCGTCGAGGAACCCGTCCTCCCGGAGCACGGCCATCTGCTGCCAGGCCTGGTCGCCGCGAGCCCCGTACCGCTCGCCACCGGTGAACGCCTCTACGGACGCGCCGAGTTCCTGCCCGTGCTCGCCGCGGGGGTCGCGGTCGCCCAGCCCGACCTGTCCCACGCCGGCGGCATCTCGGAGGTGCACCGCATCGCCTCGCTCGCCGAAACCTACGGAGCCCAGCTCGCCCCGCACTGTCCGCTCGGCCCCATCGCGCTCGCGGCCAGCCTCCAAGTCGCCTTCGCCACCCCGAACTTCCTCATCCAGGAGCAGAGCCGCGGCATCCACTACAACAAGGACGCCGACCTGCTGTCCTACGTGGTCGACCCTGAGCCGTTCCGGTTCGTCGACGGGCACGCCCCGCGCGGCGACGCCCCCGGCCTCGGTATCACCGTCGACGAGGACGCCGTACGCGCCGCCGACCGCACCGGTCATGCCTGGCGCAACCCTGTGTGGCGGCACCCCGACGGTTCCTTCGCGGAGTGGTGACCGCACCGATGGACATCGTCACCGACGTTGCCCACGGCGGCCGTTGGACCTCACTGCGCACCCCGGGGCGCGAATGGCTCTGGCGGCGCGAGGCACCCGAGCGGCAGAACGTGTCACCGGGCGACACCTTCGTGGACGCGGGCGGACTGGAGGAGTGCATCCCCACGGTCCGCGGCACCCCCGACCACGGGGACGCCTGGTCACGGCCCTGGACACGCGACGGTGACAGCGACGTCCTCCACTGCGACCGCTTCACCCTGACCCGCACGATCCGTGGCACCGCGGAGGGGGCCGAGGCGGACTACGTGCTGAAGGCCGACGCGGGCTTCCGTTTCGTGTGGGCCGCGCACGCTCTGCTCGACCTCTCCGGCCGCGCGACGCTGCACATCCGCGACGGAGCGAACACCCGCCTCTTCCCCGAGGCGGCACCGCTGCTGGAGGGGACGTGGCCGCAAGGCGCCGCCTGGGTCGAAGGGAACTGGCCCGCACCCTGCGGACTGCGCCTCGACCAACTCGGTCCGGACGACGGCACCGCCGTCGGAGCCGTCGTGGACGCCGCCCGCTGCTGCGTCCACGACCGGGCCGACCACCTGTCGCTGGCCCTCGAAGCCGACGGACAGCCCATGTCCATCGCCCTGTGGCGCAACCTCGGCGGCTTCCCCGCCGCGCACCCCTACCGCAGCACAGGCGTCGAACCGATGCTCGGCCGCGTCTTCGACCTCGCCGAGGCGGGCCCCGGCGACGCTGCCCGCGTACCCGACTCCGGCGAGGTGCGATGGCGGCTGACACTGACCGCGAACTGCCGCTGTGCGTGAACTGCTGCACCTGAACCGACCTGCCTGAACCGACCCTGTGAACCTGTCTGAATCCACGTGAAAGGGAGAGCCCGTCCATGGATCTGCGAGCGGCCCTGGCCGCCCACCGCCTGGTCGCGATCATCCGCGGCACCGACCCCGAAGCCTCGGTACGCACCGTGCTTGCCCTCGCCGAGGAAGGCGTCGAGCTGATCGAGGTCTCCCTGACCGGCGCGGACGCCCTGTCCGTCATCGAGCAGGCGCGCAAGGAGCTCGGCCCCGACCGGCCCCTCGGAGCCGGCACGGTCCTGACCGCCGACGACGCCCGCGCGGCCCAGCGGGCCGGCGCGAACTTCGCCGTCACGCCCGCACTTGGTGAAGGCGTCACTTCGGCACGCGAACTCGGCCTGCCCGTCGTGGCCGGAGTGATGACCCCCACCGAAATCCTGGCCGCACGTCCCCTCGGCGCCGCCGCGCTGAAGATCTTCCCGGCCGCCGAGTCCGGCGGCCCCGCCTACCTCAAGGCTCTGCGAGGCCCGTTCCCGCACGAGTTGTTCGTGCCGGTGGGCGGTGTCGACGAGGCTGCCGCCCGGGCATATCTGGCCGCCGGCGCGACCGCGGTCGGAGTCGGCTCGCCGCTGATCGGAGACGCCGCCGACGGCGGCAGCCTGACCGCGCTGCGCGAACGAGCCCGCGCCTTCTTGACCGTCGTACGGAAAGACACACCGTGACCGAAGCCGCATCGCACACCGAAGGCCGAGCTGGGAGCGCGACAGCCTCAGCCGGAGCCGGAGCCGGAGCCGGAGCCGGACTCAAGGTCGGAGGCGGTGCCGAAGCTCTCCGCCCCGACCGTCTGGAGCTCGGTGAGGGCATCCGTTGGACGGACCGCGGCCTCGTGCTCGTGGACATCCTCGCCGGCCGCCTGCTCACCGCCGTCGGACATCCCACCGACCCCCTGCGGCAACTGGTCCAACTGCCCGTTCCCCTGGGCGCGGTGGCCCCCGTGGCTGAAGCTCCCGGCACCTGGATCGCCGCCGCGGGCACCGGGATCTGCCTGCTGTCGCCCGACGGATCGACGCGGTGGCTGGCACAGCCCGAAGCGGATGCCGCGCGACCCATGCGCATGAACGACGCGACCACCGACCCGTTCGGCCGCTTCTGGGCAGGCACCATGGCGTACGACGCCGACGAGGGAGCCGGTTCCCTCTACCGGGTGGACCACGACGGCACGGTGACCCGTGTCCTCGACAACATCACGGTGCCGAACGGGCCGGCCTTCACGGCTGACGGCGCCACCATGTACCTGGCCGACAGCGCCCGGGGAGTCATCAGGCGCTACCCGGTTGACCCGGACACCGCCGAACTCGGGCCCCCGGAGGTCTTCGTCACCGTCGACGACGGCAGCCCCGACGGCATGGTGGTGGACGTCGAAGGCGCCCTATGGGTGGCGGTGTGGGGCACGGGATCCGTACGCCGGTATCTGCCGGACGGCCGCCTGGACCGCACGCTGACTCTGCCCGCACGACAGCCCGCCGGGGTGTGCCTGGAGGAGGACCTTCTCCACATCACGACCGCTCGTGTGGGACTAGCCGAACCAGGCCCCTACGACGGCGCGGTGTTCACCGCCCGAGTCGAGGTACCGGGCCGGCCGGCGACTGCCTACCGCTACGACGGATCGGCTTCGTTCGCGGGGGAGAGGTCATGAAGGACGGCTGGAAGCCTGCCGAAGGATCGGTGGTCTGCATCGGGGAGACCATGGCCGCCCTGGCTCCCGGCCCCTCCGAATCGCTGGAGACCGCCGAGGACCTGCGTGTGTCGGTGGCCGGGGCCGAGTCGAACGTGGCGATGTACCTGGCGGACCTCGGCATCCCCGTCTCCTGGCTGTCGGCGCTGGGCGACGACGCGTTGGGACGGCGTGTGCGTGCCGCGGTCGGCGCGGCGGGCGTCGACGTCGGCGGCGTACGAACCGACCCGGAACGGCCCACGGGCCTGCTCGTGAAGGAGCCGACCGGCACCCGAACCCGCGTCCACTACTACCGCGGCAACTCGCCGGCCTCGGCCCTGGGACCCGACGTACTGGACGACGAGAGACTGCGCTCGGCCTCCGTCGTCCACCTGACGGGCGTGACCCCGGCACTCTCCCCGTCCTGCCGGAGCCTGGTCGTGGCGGCGCTCGCCGTTCCGCCCGCCGAGCGCCCGTACGCCATCAGCTTCGACGTCAATCACCGTCCTGCCCTGTGGCCGCCCAGGACCGCTGCCTCGGTGCTGCGCGACCTGGCCGACCGCGCCGACATCACCTTCGTCGGCCTCGACGAGGCACAGGACCTGTGGGACGCCGGCCTCGAAGTGGCCGACGTACGGGAGTTGTTGCCGCATCCGCGTCTCCTTGTCGTCAAGGACGGCGGTCGTGCGGCCACCGTTTTCGGCGACGAGGGTTCGTGGACGGTGCCCGCTCTCCGCACGGACGTGGTGGAGCCTGTCGGCGCGGGTGACGCATTCGCCGCCGGATTCCTGACCGGTCTGTTGCGCGGAGGGGGAATGGAGCGCGCGCTGCGGCTCGGACACATCACGGCCGCGTCGGCACTCAAGGTGACGGGTGACCATGGCCCTCTGCCGGACGCCGCCTGGATCAAACGGCTGCTCGACCTCCCCGCACGCGAGTGGGAGACAGAGGCCGACGGCCGTCCCTGAAAGCCCAGTTCATAGGCGTCACCCTCCGTTGAGGACCCTGTGCCATGATGGTTACCGGCGAGTAATCAGTGCGCCGGGAAAAGGAGTCCATCGTGGCCCGTACGTTCACCGTGTCCCGCAGCGTCCTCATAGAGGTGCCACCGGCTGTCGCGTACGACGCGATCAGCCGCCCTGCCGACATGGGGCGCTGGAGTCCGGAGAACCTCGGTGCGACCGTGTCGGCGCCCGATGAATCGGCTTCGCTCGGGATGACTTTCGAAGGGCGCAACAAGCGTGGCGCCTTCCGCTGGGTGACTCGATGCACGGTGACTGCGGCAGAGCCGGGCAGCCGTTTCGCCTTCCGGGTCCACGCGATCGGGCTCAGCCGCCCTCGCCTGAGAGCCCCGATCGCCACCTGGGAGTACCGCTTCGAGCAGGACGGCGATGCCACGCGGGTCACCGAGACCTGGACCGACGACCGACGATCCTGGCCGACCTTCGTGACCAACGTCTTCGACCGCGTGGCCACCGGAGGCCGCACGTTCGCGGACTTCCAGGTGCGCAACATCGACAGGACCCTGCGGAACCTGAAGCGGGAACTCGAAACGGCACCTCAGTCCTGACGGCGCGGAACAGCACCGCTTGTCATTGGTGGCTCAGCACATTGACCACCTTGCCGTTGGGGTCACGGACGAAGAACCGGCGTACTCCCCACTCCTCGTCCTGCAACGGGTGCACGATCTCCGCGCCGCTCTCTCGCATCGCCGCATGGACCGCATCCACGTCGTCCACCTCGACGCTCATGTCGGGCACGACCGGCGCGCTCTTGTCCTGGCTCATGAAGGTGACTTGCGCCGTGGGGTTGGAAGGAGAGGCGAGCGTCATGACCCAGCCCAGGTTCATGACCTCCTCGAATCCCAGGAGGCCGTAGAAGTCCCGGCTCTCCTCCATGGCGTCCGATCGGATGTCGGGCATGACTCGGCGGATGGACATGGGCGACTCCTGCTGACGGGCGAGAGTGGACGTGCCCCGATTCTCCCCTACTGAGACGCGGGTCACATTCGGCGATGTCACATCTCGCCGAGCCGGGCCGTCGTAGAGGTGTATCCGCCAGCAACGGCAAGGAGTGCATCATGGAAGCCCGTTTGAACCTCTTCGACATCCCGCTCGCAGTGAAGTCCCTGAAGCACATCGTCACGGCGGGCAAGGTGATGGGGGAGTCGACAGTGCCGGCCGCGACCCAGGAGCTGGTCAGGCTCCGGGCCAGCCAGATCAACGGCTGCGGCTTCTGCACCGACATGCACACCAAGGACGCAGCCCACGCGGGGGAGACCTCGGTGCGCCTCAACCTGGTCGCGGCCTGGCGTGAGGCCACGGTGTTCACCGACGCCGAGCGAGCGGCCCTGGAACTGACGGAACAGGGCACCCGCATCGCCGACGCGGCCGGTGGCGTCACGGACGAGGCCTGGGCGAACGCCGCCAAGTACTACGACGAGGAGCAGCTCGCCTCTCTGGTGTCGATCATCGCCATCATCAACGCCTTCAACCGTCTGAACGTCATGGTCCAGCAGCCCGCAGGGGACTACCAGCCCGGGCAGTTCGGGTAACGAGGGGCAGCCGACTGGGGCCCGTGTCTGCTTCCCACGGGCCCCAAGGGGCAAGGCAGTTGAGGACCTATCCGGAGACCGGGGGCTGAAGGACCGGCGTGGGTGGTGGTGTCTGCCCTCCGGAGGCAACCGCCGTGTCCCCTCGGGTCGGTTCGGTGGTGCCGAGTTGCCGGGCCTAGACGACCCTCCAGTCGATGAGGCTCCTCGCACAGTCGACAACGGTCTCGGCCGCCGGCCGGGGCTGCCAGCCCAGGACGCGCTTCGCCTTCTCGGTGCTGTGGCGGTTGCGGCGCCCGAGCGAGACGGTGATCGCCCGAAGCGGCCGGTCGAACAACGACGCGAACCGGACCGCGAAGTCGGGGAGTTGACGTGTGGGTACCTTGGCGCCGGCCGGACCGAGCCCGGCCCGAAGCGCCTGAGCCACCTCCCGCATCCAGGTGAACTCTCCCGTGGCAAGGAACCGCTGCCCCGCGGCTTCAGGCGATGTCATCGCACGGATGTGGATGTCCGCGAGGTCGCGGACGTCGACGATCTCCAGCCCGATCCGTGGGGTGCCCGGCATCTTGCCCGCCACCATGCGCTGGATGATCCTGACCGAGCCGAGGTTGCGGGTGGTGAGGATCGGGCCGAACACGGCGCCGGGCAGAATCGTCGTCAGCTCGGTCGAGCCTCCGTGGTCGGCGACGAAGTCCCAGGCCGCCTTCTCGGCAACCGTCTTGGACCTGCGGTAGGGAATCAACGTCGGATCGTCCGGGTCGGTCCACAACGTCTCGTCGGTCACGCCCTCCTCCGTGTAGGAGGACGGACTGGCGGCATTCGCCGCCGATGTCATCACGACCCGCTTCACGCCGGCCGCCGTCGCCGCCCGCAGAACGCGCAGAGCACCGTCCCGGGCCGGGACGATGAGCGCCTCTGCGTCGCGCGTGTTCTCGTCCCCGAGCGGGGAGGCCACGTGCAGCACATGGTCGACGCCCGCCACCGCGGCATCCCACCCCTCGTCGGAGGTGAGGTCGGCGACGGCGAAGCTCAGCCGGTCGCCCGGAACCGTCACCGTCGACACCGCGTCGCGGACCGCCTTCTCCTTGGCGGGGCCGCGCACCGTCGTACGGACCTCGTAGCCGCGCTCGAGCAGCCCGACGATGACCCAGCCGGCGACGTACCCCGTGCCGCCCGTGACCAGCACTTTCTCCGTCACTGCTCCTCCTCCGTCGGCCGGCCGAAGCGGCCGAACGTGGTTCCCGCCGCAGCCGGCGACGTGGCGACCTGCCTGGCTCTCCGCACTGTCATGATCTCGGTCCTTTCCTGCTCTTGCTGAACGGTCGGCCACCAGACGTGTGATGGCCGACCTGGTGTCTCATTGCCGCGAGACGGGTCAGACGCGTACGGGCGCCGGGCCGGCCAGGGCCTTGGTGTGGTGCTCCGGGTGGCCCTCGACGTGCAACTGCGGCAACCTGCGGTCGAGTCGGCGCGGGATCCACCAGTTGAACCGGCCGAGCATGTGCATCGCCGCCGGGACCAGCAGGAGCCGTACGACGGTCGCGTCGAGGAGGATGGCGGCGGCCATGCCGACACCGATCAGCTTCAGGACGACGTCCGGGCTCGGCACGAAGGCCACGAACACCGCGATCATGATCGCGGCGGCTGCCGTGATGACCCGGCCGGTACCGGCGAGACCTTCGGTCACCGCCCGGGCGTTGTCACCGGTGCGGATCCACGACTCGCGCACCCGGCTGAGGAGGAAGACCTCGTAGTCCATGGACAGCCCGAACAGCACCGCGAACATGAGGACGGTGACGAACGGCGGCAACGGAGTCGGGGTGTCGATACCGATCAACTGCCCTGCCCAGCCGCCCTGCAGGACCAGGGCGACCACCCCGTACGAGGCCGCGACGGACAGCAGGTTCATCGCGGCGGCCTTGACCGCGACGGCGATGCTGCGGAACGCGACGAGGAGCAACAGCATCGACAGCAGGACGACTCCGGCGATCAGGTAGGGGATGCGGCCGGCCAGATCGGTGGTGCTGTCGATCGACGTCGCCGCGGTCCCGCCGACCAGGACCGTCGCGTCCGTACCCTCGACGGCCGCCGGGACGGTGGTGTCCCGCAGGCGATGCACCAGATCCTGCGTGGCCTGGTCCTGCGGGCCGGTGGTCGGTGTGACGGTCAGGACGGCGGTGTCACCGGCCTGGTTGAGCAACGGCGGCGCGACCGAAGCGACGCCGGGTGTGTCGGTGGCGGCGTCACTCAACCGGGTCAGAACCGAGTCGTCGCCGTCCGGGAGTTGGACGGCCAGGCGGACGGGCCCGTTGGCGCCGATCCCGAACCCGTCGGAGATGAGGTCGTACGACTGCCGGGTCGTCGTCTCTGCCTGGTTGTTGCCCGCGTCCGGGAAGCCGAACTGAACGTTCAGGAACGGCACGGCCAGCGCGAGCATCACGGCCAGGCCGACCGCACCCGCCACATACCGGTGTCGCTGGACGAGCCCACTCCACCGCATCCAGGCCCGGCTGGGCTTGACGTGCCCGTCGGCGCTCACAACTGCCGTACGGCGACGACCGGGCAGCCGCAACCGGTCCACGTGACGACCCAGATAGCCCAGCAGCGCCGGGAACAGCGTCACGCTCGCGGCCAGCACGACCAGGACCCCGACGATCGCCACCAGCGCGGCGCCACGCATGTACGACAGACCCATGGCGAACAGGCCGAGCAGGCTGACGACGACCGTGATCCCGGCGACCACGACCGAGCGTCCGGCCGTGTCGAGCGCGGCCACCGTGGCGGCCTCCGGGTCGAGCCCGGCCGCCCGCCACTCACGGAACCGGGTCACCATCAGCAGGACGTAGTCGATACCGATGCCTATGCCCAGCATGGCCGCGAGGGAGGTCGACCACTCGGGCGCGTCGACGAACCGGATCACCACACCGGTCAGCGCGCCGCTGACCACCAGCCCCGCCACCGCGACGAGCAGCGGCAGCCCGGCCGCGACCACGCTGCCGAAGGTCAGCAGCAGGATCAGGGCGGCGACCGCCAGCCCGATCGCCTCCGACCCGACCGAGCCGCCCTCGGCCAGGAGGATCGCCTGCCCGCCGAGCGCCACCCGCATCCCGGCCGTACTGCTCTCCTCGGCGACGTCGATCAGCCGGGTGCTGTCCTCGACCGGCATGTCCGTCGCGTTCACCACGTCGAGGCGCAGGTTCGCCAGCAGGGTCTGCCCGTCGTCGGACACCGCGCCCGGGGTCGCGTACGGATCGTTGGCTCCCGCCACGTGCGGCACCGCTGCCAGCTCGTCCAGCAGCTCGGTCACCTCGCGCCGGACACCCTCGTCCCGCACACCGGCGTCCGCCCGCACCACCACGGTGACGACGGCGGAAGACTGGCTCGGGAACCGCTGTTCCAGCGCCTGCTGGGCCTTCTTCGAGTCCGATCCGGGTGCCGAGTAGTCCGCCGTGAACTCACCGGCGAACGCCGCCGACAGCGCTACGGCCGCCACCAGCCCGGCCAGCCACAACAGCAACACCCGGCCACGACGCCGGTACGCGAACCGGCCCAGCCGGCCCAACGGACCCACCACCGGGCTCCGGTCGTCGATGTCTGCCATCACAATCCCTCTCCTTGACGTGCCATCAGGAATGACGTGCCATCTGGCCTTCTCATCAGCAATGCGGATCACCAGCGACGTGGATCACCAGGCAGGTCGACGGCAGTGGTAGACAAGCGCCGGCGGCAGGTTGCCCCACACCGTCCGGCCCACCACGACCTCGTCGAAGCGCGTCTCCAACGACCGCAGCAGCCGCCGCGCCGGACTCGCCCAGCGGGCATGCACGTACGCGAACGTCGTGAAGGCCCCGGACTCCGACAGCCCGTCCACCACCGCCGCGAGAACGTCACGGCGCTCGTTCTCGCCGAACGCCACCCACGGCAGGCCGCTGACGATCACATCGGCCCGCTCGATGCCGCGCTCGCCGAGCACTCCGGCGAGGCTCCCGGCGTCGGCCAGCGCCACGTCCACGCCCGGATGCCGGGCCGCCAGCCGCGCGGCGAACCGCTCGTTGATCTCGACGGCGATGTGCCGGCCCCGGCCGCCGAGACGTCGCTGGATGGCGCCGGTGAACGCGCCCGTACCCGGGCCCAGCTCGACCACCACCGGATCGCCGCTCCCCGGCACCGGCGCCGTGACCACCCGAGCGAGCGCGCCGCTGCTCGGCGCGACCGCCCCCACGGTCAGTGGACTGCGCAGGAACTCCCCGAAAAACGTCACGTCACGTGCCCTTCGTGAACGGCCGCCGCGGGACACGCGGCGACGGTGGTCAGGGCATCGACGCTAGGGAGACGCGCCCTCGCCGGCTTCGTGCCAGGGGCCGCATCCGCGGCCAGAAGGAGGAGACGGGGCGACCGGTCGGAGGAGGGGGCCGTCGGCGATCGCGCCGTAGTCTGGCCAGGTGGAGAGATTCCGTGCTCGGTGGTCCTGGCTCGACGCCGCGATCGTGGCCGTCGCGGGCGGGCTCGGTGCGGTGAGCATCGTCCTGGGCCCATCGTCCGGCGGCGGGGCCACGGAGTGGGTCCTGGTCGGGACGGCTGCCGTGGCGCTCGGCCTCGTACGCCATGTGCCCCTGATCGTCTTCGCGGTCGAGGTCGTCCTGACCCTTGTCGGCGACTCCGTCCTTCCCGAGGGCAGCCATGTCGCCCCGCTGGCGGGGGTGGTGGCGCTGGGAGCGGTGGCGTACCGGCACCGCTGGCTCGCCACCGCCGCCGCGTACCTCGTCGGGTACGCGACGATCCTCGTGGCGTTCGGCAGCGACGACGGCGGGCTGCTGACCGGCGTCGACGGGCTGGTGCGGATCGTCACGCTGGCCCTGACGGTGGCGGCGCCGGTCGCCTTCGGGCGCTACCTCGCCGGCGTCCGCCTGGCCGCTGCCGTCGCCGAGGAGCGGGTCCGCGACGCCGAGCAGCGGCGGGACGCCGAAATGCAGGCCATCCGGCTGGCCGAGCGCGCCCGGATCGCAGGGGATCTGCACGACCTGGTGGCACACCACGTGTCCGCGATCGCGCTGCAGGCAGGAACGGCCCAGTACGCCGCCACCCACGCACCCGACCCCGAACAGCGCCTGAGCGTGGCCGTCGACTCTCTGGGCGCGATCCACACCAGCGCGGGCCAGGCCCTCGTCGACCTGCGCAGCCTGCTGCGCGTGCTGCGGAACCCCTCCGAGCAGGAGTCCCTCGTCGACCCCGAGCAGATGATCGCCGACGCGGTCCAGCGCAGCCGTACCGCCGGACTGCACGTGGTCGCCCACCTCGACGACGGCACGACAGAGGCACCGCTCACGCTCCGGGTGACGGCCGCCCGCGTGGTGCAGGAGGCACTCACCAACGCGCTCAAGCACGCCGGCCCGGGCGCCGAGGTCGAAACCACCGTGGACGTCGACGACACCCAACTGTCGGTGGAGGTGGCCAACTCCGGCCCGGTCGGCCCGCACCCCACCCTGCCCGCGTCGGGCCACGGCCTGGCAGGCATGCGCGAACGCGTCGAGATCCTCGGCGGCACCCTCGCCGCCGGCCCCACCCGCACCGGCGGCTGGCGACTGCGCGTCACGCTGCCCCTCGGAGCCCGCTCATGATCCGCGTACTCGTCGTCGACGACCAGACCCTCGTACGGGCCGGGGTCACCCTCCTGCTGCGTACGGCCGGGGAGGACGTGGTCGGTGAGGCCACGGACGGGCTCGAAGCCGTACGCATGGCCGAGCGGCTGCGCCCGGACGTCATCCTCATGGACCTGCGCATGCCACGAGTCGACGGGATCGAGGCCACCCGCCGCATCCTCAAGACCCTCCCGGCGACGCGCATCGTGATGCTCACGACCTTCGACGACGACGCCGAGGTCTACGGTGCCCTGCGCGCCGGGGCCGTCGGCTATCTGCTCAAGGACGGCGAGCCCGACGCGATGCTCGCCGCCGTACGGCGAGCGGCGCAGGGCGAGTCGCTGCTCGCTCCCGCGGTCATGGCGCGTGTCGTCCGGCGCGCCGTCCAGTCACACCACCAGGACGTCACCGGCGACACGGCCGACCCGGCGATTCTGGCAACCCTCACACCCCGCGAACGAGACGTACTCGCCCTCGTCGGCGTCGGACAGTCCAACGCCGAGATCGCCGAATCCCTCCACCTCGGCGTGACCACGGTCAAGACCCACGTCGCCTCCGTCACGGACAAACTGCGACTGCGCAACCGTGTCCAGGCGGCGGTCGTGGCTCACCGACTGGGCCTGGTCGACGACGACTTCCGTCTCGCCGAGGGCCTCGAATAGCGATCCGCGGCACTCCGGGCGGTCGGCCGTAAGGCGCGTCAGGCGATCGAGCGCACTGTCGCCTCGGTGAGGGTGGTCGCGGTCCGTACGGCACTGGCGATGGCCTCGTCGGGGTCGAGGCCGCACAGATCGGTGAGGGTGAAGAACGCCTCGGCGCTCACGACCACCGCGAGGTCCCTCTTGAGCTGCGCGAAGGCGTCCGGGGCCGTCGCGCCGAGGGTGCCCTCCAGGGGGAGGAGCGCATGGTCGATGAGTCCGAAGCGGATCCCCGGGCGCGTGGTCACCGTCTCGGGCCGGGCGATGGTGGCGGCGATCATCGCGCGGACCGAGCCCTGGCGGGAGTGGATGCCGCGCAACAGGAACTCGCAGGCGAAAGCGACGCGTTCGACGGGGTCGGGGGAGTCCGCGACCGGTGCGAGCGCCTCTGCGGGAGGCGGCCAGACACCGGCGAGTGCCTCGCTGATCAGCGAGGGGAGGTCGGGGAAGTACCGGTAGGCGGTGGCCTCGGAGACCAGGGCCGCCCGGGCGATCGCGGGCATGGTCACCTCGGCGCCCGTGCCGATGAGGTCCCGGGCGGCCGCCACGATCGCCATCCGTGTGCGCTGCTTCTGGTTGGTGCGGCCGGTACCCGCCTGCGCCGTCATCGTGGGACTCCTCCTGTTGGCTCACACGCATTTTAGCAGCCGACACGCGTTATGAGAGTTCACTTGCATAACGAGGCTCGGCTTCTCTACTCTCATGAGAGTCAACTCTCACGAAGGATTGCGCAGGAGGAACCATGAGCACGGTTTCGGTGGTCGGCCCGGGCGACGGCGAGACGATCCAGCTGGGCCCCACACAGATGCGCATCATCGAGGACGGCACCACCACCGGGCACCGCCTCGGAATCGGGGAGATCACGCTCGCCCCGCACACCCAGGGCCCGCCGCAGCACCGCCACGCCCAGCACGACGAGGGCTTCTACGTCGTCTCCGGCACCGTGCACTTCACCATCGGGGAGGCGACCCACGTCGCCCCGGCCGGCACGCTCGCCATGATCCCGCCCGGCGCCCCGCACACCTTCGCCAACCTCGGCGACACACCCGCGGTGATGATCAATACCTTCACGCCCGACCTGTACGTCCAGTACTTCCGCGACCTGCGGAACATGATCGCCGGCGGCGGGGAACTGACCCCGGAATCGACGGTCGAGGTCATGAGCCGATACGCCACGGTCCCCGCGACCGACTTCGTGTGACGGCACCTCATCTTCCTTACCGCACGGCCCACTTGAGGAGCACCGAATGACACGCACCACCCACACCCTCACGCTCGACCAGGGCACCCTCGACGTCACCGTCGACCTCCACGGACAGCAGGGGCACCCCTTCCTGCTCCTGCACGGAGGCGGCGGCCCGCAGACCGTCACGCCGTTCGCCGGACTCCTGGCCGAGCAGCGGCCGGCCAGGGTGTTCACGCCGGTCCATCCCGGCTTCGACGGCACCGACCGCCCCGACTGGCTGACCGACGTCACGACGCTGGCCCAGGTCTACGCTCGGCTGCTCGACGCACTCGACCTGCGCGACGTCGCCGTCGTCGGCAACTCGATCGGCGGCTGGATCGCCGCCGAACTGGCGGCCCTGGGCAGCGACCGGATCAGCAGCTTCACCCTCGTCAACGCCGTCGGCATCCAGGTCCCCGGCCACCCGATAGCCGACACCTTCTCCCTGACGCCCGTCGAACTGTCCCGTCTCTCCTTCCACGACCCCTCGAAGTTCAGCTTCGACCCCAGCGCGCTGACCGAGGCGCAGCGCACGGTGATGGCCGCCAACCGGGCCACCCTGCAGGTCTATTCGGGCCCGCACGCCATGGCCGACCCGACCCTGACCGACCGCCTGGCCAAGGTCGCCCACCCCACCCTGGTCGCGTGGGGTGCGAGCGATCAGGTCGTGGACGCCGACTACGGGCGTGCGTACGCACAGGCCATCCCCGACGCGGAGTTCCGGCTGCTTGAGGGCACCGGCCACATGCCCCAGGCCGAGACGCCCGAGCAACTCCTGCCGGTGCTCTGGGACTTCACCGACGCCCACGCCACTGACCGGCCGCGGCACTGACTGCCGGAAAGGGAGCCCGCCGCGGCTTCCGGGCGTAGCGGGGGAGTCAGGGCGCCGTTCGACCGGGCTGGGACAGTGAGTCGGCGAGGCTCGCGAAGGTGCTGGCGAGAGCGGGGACGAGTTCGTCGGGGATCTGGTCCAGGAAACGGCGACGGGCGCTGGCCAGATGGGCGGGCTGCGCCGCCTGCATGGCGTGGAGCCCCGACTCGGTGAGTATGGCGTCGTTGCCCCGGCCGTCCTCGCCGTGGCGTTCCTTGCGGACCAGCCCGTGCTTGCTCAGGCCGTCGACGACGCGGGTGATGCGCGAGGGAGTGAGCCCGGCGGCGTCGGCCAGGGCCGACATGCGCATCCGCCTGTCGGGGGCGGAGCTGAGGAGCAGCAGGGCGGCGAACTCGGTCATGGTGACGCCGGTGCGGGACATGTCGTCCTCCAGCGCGCGGGGCAGCGCGTGGACGAGGCGTCCCAGGCTCTGCCAGAGCTGAAGCTCGTCCGGGGACAAGGGTGCGGGGTCGGTGTCGGCAGGCATGCGCCCAGTCTATTTGACGAAGCAAGCAATCAGGAGTCATTGTTGCTGAAGCAAGCAACTTTGGAGGCTCTCGCATACCACCCACATCACCGACAACATCACCCATTTCCCCGGTTCAGGCTGTGGTGCCGGACGGGTTCAGTCACGGATATGCCCAGGTCAACGGCGTTCGGGTGCACTACGTGAGTGGTGGGTCCGGACCCGCCGTCGTGCTGCTGCACGGCTGGCCGTTCAGCTGGATCGAGTGGCGCGCGCTGATGCCGCTGCTCGCCGAGCGGGGCTTCACCGTCATCGCGCCGGATCTTCGCGGCTCCGGCGACTCCTCGATCCCGGCCGGGCGCTGGACCAAACGGGACGAGGCCGAGGACCTCCACCAGCTCCTCCACCACCTGGGGCACGACGAGGCGCAGGTGGTCGGCACGGACGTCGGCACCATGACCGCCCACGCCTGGGCCCAGGCGTATCCGCAGGACGTGACACGTCTCGTGCTCAGCGAGGCGTTCCTGCCCGGATACGGCCTCGAAGATCACATGAACCATGCCACCGGAGGCTCGTGGCACTTCGGCTTCCACGCCCAGAGCGACCTGGCCGCGATGCTCACCGACGGCAAGGAGGAGCAGTACCTGGGCGGGTTCTGGTCGATGATGACCCGCGGCGGCATCACGGACGCCGACCGCGCCGACCTTCTGCGCGTCTACACGGGGCCCGACGCGATGCGCGGCGGTTTCGAGCACTACGCCACGCTCGTCGAGGACGGCCGAGCGGCCCGCGCGTACGGTCCGGTCGGCATGCCGGTCCTCGTCCTGAACGGCGAACACGGCCTGCCCCAAGGGGTTCTGCTGGACGGCGCCCGCGACGCCGCGACGGATGTGCGCGCGGACATCGTCCCCGGCGCCGCTCACACCTTCGCCGCCGACAACCCGCAATGGACCGCCGAACGCCTGGCCCGCTTCTTCACCACCACCCCGGCCGTCTGACGCGGGAATCCGCACCACACCGAACGGAGCACGTTGTCATGAAGGTCCTCGTCATCGGCGCCACCGGCTACGCCGGCCGCCGCGTCTCCACCGCCCTGTCCCGCGCGGGACACACTGTCCTGGGCCTGGCCCGCGACACCGACGGCCCGGCCGCCCGGGAGCTCGCCGTCAATGAAGTCACCCCTGTACGGGGCGACTTCTCCGAACCCGAGACGTGGCGCGCCCACTTGGAGGGCACGGACGCGGTGGTGCACCTGCTCATGGACATGAGCGACCCCGTCGGCGGCGACCAGCGGCTGTTCGCCGAACTGGCCGCGGCGCAGGAGCGAGACGGGCGCCACCGCCACCTGGTCTTCACGACCGGCATCTCCTCCTACGGCCGCACCGGACTCGCGCTCATGGACGAGAACACCCCCGGCAACCCCGAGAGCCCCATCGGCTTCCGCTTCGCCCTGGAGAAGGAGCTTGCCGCCGGCGGCCTCGCGCACACCGTGGTCCGTCCCGGCTTCATGTACGGCGGCCCGGCCACCACCTCCATGACCGGCCAGTGGTTCGCCGCCGCCGAGGAGGGCAAGCCCGTCTTCTACGGCGACACCACCAAGCGCTGGAGCTGGATCCACGTCGACGACCTCGCCGACGCCTACGTACGCATCCTCGACAACCCCACAGCCGTCGATGGCGAGGTCTTCGTCATCGCCGACGACCAGCGTCTGCGCGCCCTGGACATACAGCAGACCGCCGTCCGTGCCGCCGGCTTCACCGGCGAGATCACCCTGGAGACCGCCGAAGCGGGCGGCATGATGCAGATGGCCGCCGACCAGGACGAACTCGTCACCAGCGCCAAGGCCCACCGCCTGCTCGGCTGGCGCCCACGCCACGCCTCCTTCACCGACGCGCCCGAGCAGCACTACCGCGCATGGAAGTCCGCCCAGACCGACGGCTGAGACCCCGCAGAAGACACCGCGATCGTCGAGCGCGGGTCGCGACGAGGTGGCGGGTCATCCAGAGGACGGCGGCGTGGAGGACCGGACCGAGAGCGTGGAGCTGGTCCTCCTCATCGGGCGGCGGCGGGTGGCATCCCCGATCTGCCAGACAGCGGCGTACAACAGCACAGCGCCCGCGAAGGCGGCGCCCGCTCTCGTGGCGACCCCGGTCAGCACGCCTTCGGCGAGGGTGCCCCAGGGGGCCCGGACCGTCTTGGACGGGTAAGTGGTCTCGCTCGCACCGTCTCCAAAGTCGACGGTGGTCGGGTGGCCGTAGTCCACTTCGGTCACATGGCGGTAGGCGTTGAAGTCGGCGCGGGCATGCGCGGCGCCGCCCAGCACGGGGGACAGGACCAGCAGACCCACCACGCTGCACCGCATGACAGGACCCAGGCGGGCCACGGTGCCGCCCTGGGCGCGCAGCCGGTCGCGACGCCGCCAAAGATGCCGACCGACGACCGCCAGGCCGAAGACGGTACTCACGTACTGCAACAGCCGAGCGACCGTCAGGCCACCCACGGCTGACGCTCGTAGCGCCTCCACATGGGTGACCAGGAAGCCGTCGCCGTGCGTGAAGGAGTCCCATGCCAGGTGGGAGGCGATGCCGATCAGCGCGGAGACCAGCAGCCACATCGTGTGCCCGGCCTTGGCGCGCAGGCCGGGCACCCGCTCCGATTCCGGAAGGCCGAAGCGCGACGGCAACAGGGCGGTGACCGGCGCGCGCAGCATCCGGTACGCAGCGACCAAGCCGACGGCAAGGGGCAAGCCGACCAACAGGCCCGCATCGAAGGAGTGGGTCTCAGTGGCGTTGAGGAGCGGCCCGTACCAGTCATGGGGGCCGGTCTCCGATACGCCGATGCGGGCGAGGAAGTACGGGACGTCGGGTGCCACGGCTCCCGCGACCAGAGCAGCCGGAACGAACGGGCGGCGCATCAGCGGGAGCACGGCGGCGGGGTGGGACACGGTGAATGGCAATTCGATGGTCTTCCCTGGCCTGAAGGAACTCACGAAGGAGCTCCCGAAGGAACTCACGAATAGAACACCGGGGAGAGTATTCACTTCAACGGACTATCGCAAGCGCGGTCGAATCGCCGGCGGCCGTCGACCTGGGTGATGCGGCTGTGTCAGCGCCGGCGGCGAACGATCTGGAAGCACGCGGTGAGCGCCGCCGCGATCGGCAGCAGGAGGAACAGTCCCAATACAGGCCGGACTTCGAGCCAGGCATCCGTGTACGCGTGCGCGACCAGAAGCGGAGAAGCCACCGCCATCGCCCCGAGCTCACGCAGACCGGAGGAACGCGCGCGTACGGCGAGGACGGCCCCCGTAAGAGCGAGCACGAGCATCGGCCAGGCGCCATAGTCCGTCGTCACGCCGAAGGCCCCGGTGTCCACGACCACGACGGGAAACCACGCAGCAGCGGCCATCACCCCGGCTGCCGTGGACAGTTGCCTGTCACCGCGTCGATCAGGAGGGCAGCTGAGCACGACGGCGGTGGTCAGCAGGGCCGCGGTGACAGGAGCGATCGCCCCCCCGCCGGGCGAGGGCGTGGCAACAGCCCACTGCACGGCCGTCCCCACCAGCCCGAACACGGCCATCCCCGCACCCGGCAGCCATCGCCCGGCCAAGGCGATGACCGCGCCGAGGCACACCAACAGTGAGAGCAGCAAGTACAGGGTCCGGGCGCCATCCATCGTGGAGAGCTGGATCCACACCGGGGCGGGCGAGCGAACGAGTCCTGCGTACCAGCGCGTCAGGTGCAGCCCGCTGTCCACCGCACCGGCCGCCAGGGCGAACGGGGCGGCCAGGGCGAAGAAGCGTCCCGCGGGCGACGCCGAGTCGAGGCCCAGTCGAACCCGTACGGCGTGCGCGGCCAGGTCGGCGTCCGCACGCAGCCGGGCCACGCGCGGCATGTCCGCCGTCATCTCCCGGTGCACATCGACGATTTCCTGCCCGTACGCGGCACGGTACGCGGCCGGATACAGACGCAGGAGAGGGTCGGTCACGTCAGCGCCGCCGCCCCGCCGGTGCCCAGACGCCGCCTGACCTCCCGGGCGGTGGCGGCCAACCGCTCCGCCTCGGCCTCCAGCCGCTCCCGCCCGGCGGGAGCGAGAGCGAAGATCCGGCGTGCCCGGCCGCCCACCACCTCCTCACGCTCCACCTGGATCAAACCCTCCGCCAACAGCCGGTCCAGCGCCCCGTACAGCGCCCCGGTACGCGGCACCACCCGGCCGTCGGTGATGGTTTTGACCTCCTGAGCGACGGCATATCCGTGCCGAGGCGCATCTGCCAGCGCCGTCAGCAGCAGCAGGGCCAGCTCCTGCATTCCTCGTTCACTCATACCAGCAGAGTATTCCGTCCGACGGACCTTCTTAGGGGCGAGGGCGAGGGCGAGGGCCAGGGCCAGGGACTAGGGGAGGGTCGGGTCACTCGACCGTCGTCCGCAGGTACGCACCGAGGCGGGCGATGGCCGCCGGGTTGCGCGGGCTCTCGACGAGGTCGACGTAGTCGAGGACGAAGATCCGCCGGTGCTTGACGGCGGAGACGTTGCGCAGCGGGGCGTAGGAGAGCAGGAACTTCTTCTTCTGCTCGGCGCTCACGTCCCCGTAGTCGCAGATCACGATGACATCCGGGTCGCGCTCCACGACGCTCTCCCAGCCGGTGGTGGTCCAGGAGTCGGCGACGTCGTGCATGACGTTGACGCCGCCTGCCTTGCTGATGATCTGCTCGGGGGCGGCGTAACGGCCGGACGTGAAGGGCTGGTCCTGCCCGCTGTCGTAGAGGAAGACCTTGGGCCGCTCGGCGCCCTCGGGTGCCTTTGCCCGTACGTCGGCGATCTGCTTCTTGAAGTCGGCGATCAGCGTGGCCGCCCGCTTCTCGACGCCGAACAGCTTTCCGAGATTGGTGAGGTCGGCGTACAGGGCGTCCAGGGGCGGCATGAGGCCGCGCGAGGTCTTGGTGCGGCCGTTGCGGCAGGACTCGGTGAGGATGTACGAGGGAATGCCGAGCTTCTTCAGCGCCTCGGGGGTGAAGCCGCTGTCGTCGCGGAAGCCGTAGTTCCAGCCGGCGAAGACGAGGTCGGCGCGGGCGTCGAGGACGTTCTCCTTGGTGAGTTGGTCCTTCGACAGCCACTTCACCTTGTCGTAGCCGTCCTTCCAGGGCACGCCGCTGAGATCGCCCTTGTCGTCGGGCATGGCGAACCCGGCCATACGGTCCTCAAGGCCGAGCGCGAACATCAGCTCCGTGATCCCGACATCGTTCGTGACCACCCGCTTCGGGACCTCGTCGTACGTCACCTTCCGGCCGCAGTTGGTCAGGCCGACCGACGAGGACTTCGCGTCGCCGGAGGACTCGATACTGGCGCCGCAACCGGCGGTCGTGACGGTCGCGGCGAGGCACAGGGCAGCGGAGAGGAACTTGCGCATGGGGATCCTTACGGGGTGGTGAGCGGGAGCCGGTCGAAGAGGAGCTGTACGGCGCCGGTCTCCGGATGCCGTACGGGATGCGCGCGGACCCCGAACACCCCGGCGAGCAGGTCCGGTTGGAGCACGTCGTGCGGTGGTCCCGAGGCGACGATTCGGCCGCCGTCGATGACGTACAGGAGATCGCAGTGCGCGGCGGCCAGGTTGAGGTCGTGCAGGGCGGCCAGCACGGTCAGGCCGCTGCCTCGTACCAGTGAGAGCACGTCCAACTGGTGGGCGATGTCGAGGTGGTTGGTGGGTTCGTCGAGGACGAGCACCTTGGGCTGCTGGGCGAGGGAGCGGGCGATGAGGACGCGCTGTTTCTCACCACCGGACAGCGAGAGGAACCCGCGCTCGGCGAGGTGCGCGACACTCGTGCGGGCCATGGCGTCCGCGCACACGGAACGGTCCCCGGCGGCCGTACGGTCCCGGTGCGGCAGCCGGCCCATGTCGACCACCTCGGCGACGGTGAAGTCGAACTCGGCCGACGACTCCTGCGGCAGTGCGGCCAGCACCCGGGCGGCGGCCCTGGGCGACATGGCGTGTACGTCGTCCCCGTCGATCCGGATGGTGCCCGCCGCCGGGCTCAGCGCCCGGTACACGCAGCGCAGGAGTGTGGACTTGCCGCTGCCGTTCGGGCCGACAAGACCGACGAACTCACCGCTGTCGACGGCGAGTCGGATGTCGTCGACCAGTCGGACCCCGGCGGCCTCGACCGCCACGCCTTCCAGGTCAAGCCGCATGGCCGCCCACCCTCCTCAGATCTGACTCGGTGGCCATCAGCGGCCCCCGAAGGCGTAGCCGCCGCGCCGCATGAGCAGCAGAAAGGCGGGCACACCGACCACCGCTGTGATCACCCCGACGGGCAGTTCGGCGGGCGCCAACAGCAGCCGGGACAGCAGATCCGCCCACACGAGCAGGACGGCGCCGGCGAGCGGAGCCACCGCCAGTACCCGCCGGTGATCGGCACCGACCAGCATCCGCACGACATGCGGCACCATCAGTCCGACGAACCCGATGGCCCCGCTGACCGCGACCACGGTCCCGGTCACAGCCGCGCTGACAAGGAACAACTCCCGGCGCAGCCGCCCTGGTTGGACACCGAGCGCGGCCGAGGTCTCGTCACCCATGGCCAGCGCGTTGAGCGCCTCGGCGCGCCACCGCAACCACGCCCACCCGGCCGCCACGGTCACGGCGGCGAGCGGGACCTGCGCCCACGTCGCGCCGCCCAGGCTTCCCAGCAGCCACATCATCGCCGACCGGGCCGCCTCGCCCCGGGCCGCGCCGAACACCATCACGGTGGTGACGGCCTCGAAGCCGTACGCCAGAGCCGTCCCCGTCAGGATCAGCCGCAGCGGCGTCAACCCGTGCGCCGACCGGGCCACGGAGTACACCAGCACCATCGCCGCGAGGGCCGAGACGAACGCAGACAACGACAGCGCCCAGACCCCCAGCCCCGCGAACGCGCCGAGCAGGATGACGGCGTTGGCACCCACGGCCGCGCCCGAGGAGATACCCAGCACGAACGGGTCGGCGAGCGCATTGCGCACCATCGCCTGCACCGCCACACCGACGGCCGCGAGCCCCGCTCCGACGACAGCACCGAGCACGACACGCGGCAGACGGATCTCCCAGACGATGGTGTACGCGGCGACATCCCCGGCATGCACCGTCCCGCCGGTGAACCCGGCCCACAGAAACCGCTGCACGTCCGCCCAGCCGACCCCCGCGGCCCCGAGAGCCACCCCGCACACGATCGACACGAGGAGCAGCAGTCCCAGCCCAACGACCAACGGCACGACGAATATTCGGCTCGGGCTCGGGTTCGGGGTTGGGTTCGGGATCGAGCTCGGACTTCGGCGCACGGTCGGGGGCGGTCCTTCATCTGAGGCCGCCTGAACGTCAAGAAAAGAGGCAGCCCGTACGACACGCCAGCCGTGCGGTCCCCTCTCGCAGTCCACGGCGAGCAGTCAACGGGTCGCACCACCTACGGGCGATCGGGCTCGCGCGACGAACGACGGGTTCGCCACGCACACCGTTGCGGGTCAGCGCCGGACTCTCACCGGACTTCCCCCACAGGCAGCGACGGGAGCGTAGCAAACCGGGGAAGTGGCGGATGGGCTGGGGCACTTGACGTCGCGGTCAACGACTGGATACTGACGGAGGTTCTGACAGCAGTACGTCTGATCGGCATTTCGAACAACGCTTGAAATGTCGGCCACGGCATGGACTGTTCAAGCCGTCATCTCCGCACCCGACGGCTCAACCTCCACATCCCCCCCACACACAGGAGCACCTCTCCATGACCCCACGACAGACCCCGGAGCCCACTGTGCGACCGACCATGCCCTGGCGAAGGAAGGTGGCCATAGCCGCGCTGACGGGAGCCTTAGTGGTCGGGCCCGGCGTCGCGCAGGCCGCACCTCAGGCGGCCCCGGCCCCCAAGGAACAGGTGGCGGCGGCCACCATCACGTGGACCCTCGAGCGGGCCGCCAACCCCACCCAGGACCAGCAGACGGCGTACAACCTCATCACGACGGCCATGAACGCCGCGGTGTCCCGCTACAACAACGTGAGCGACCTCGGCAAGACCATCACCGTCCGCTACGACCCGGGCGTACCCACGGCCGACGGCAACATCAACGGCACCATCCGCTTCGGCAACCGCAGTTACATGACCGAGCGGACCGCGCTGCACGAGATCGCCCACACCATCGGCGTGGGTACGAGCTCCGGCTGGTCCTCCCTCGGAGGCAGCGGGACCTGGCGCGGAGCCCAAGCCACAGCGCTCGTCAAGCAGTTCGACGGCTCCGGTGCCACGCTGTCCACCGGCGGCGGCCACTTCTGGCCCTACGGCCTGAACTACGAGAACGAGTTCTCCGGCACGGCAGCCAATCGCCACGTCCAGATCGTCGCAGCCATGGTCCGCGACGGCCTGTAACCCGGCCCCTGCTGGAGGGGTGGCCACTCCCGCCGGTCCGCCGTGCGGCCCGCGCACCCCTCCGGCTCGACTGGTCGGTGTAGTAGGAAGGGTGCACATGCCCTGACGCATGACCCGCACCCGCACCAGCGCCCACCGCCAATCCCCACGCGCCCGCATCGAGGACTCCAGAATGAACGACCTGTCGGCTTCCTACCGTCTCGTGGCCGGCGCGCCGGACTCCCCTGTGATCCTGCACGTCCCGCACTCATCGCGCGTGATTCCGCAGGACGTGCGGAGAGGCATCGTGCTCGAAGATGCCGCCCTGGAAGGGGAATTGGGCCACATCACCGACTCGCACACCGCCCGGATCGCGGCGACGGCAGCCGAACGCTGCGCAACTGAGCCCTGGCAGTTCGTCAACCAGTTGTCTCGGCTTGTCGTCGACCCCGAACGGTTCCCCGACGAGCGTGAGGAGATGCTGGCCGTCGGGATGGGCGCGGTCTACACCCGGACCACGCACCGGGAGGAGCTCCGCCCGGCCGACCACGACGGACAGCGGCTCGTCGAGCGCTACTTCCACCCGTACGCCGCCGCCGTCACGGACGCCGTGACACAGCGGCTGGAAGCAGGCGGACGGGCCGTGATCATCGACGTCCACTCCTACCCGACCGAGCGCCTGCCCTACGAACTGCACGGTGACGGCCCCCGGCCGCCCATCTGCCTGGGCCGGGACGCCTTCCACACCCCGGCCGACCTGCTGGCCCACGCCGAGAAGGCGTTCGCGGGCTTCGGAGGCACAGGCATCAACACCCCCTTCGAGGGGACGTACGTCCCGCTGAAGTACTACGGGACCGACCCCCGGGTCAGCGCCCTGATGATCGAGATCCGGCGGGACGTCTACATGACCGAGCCGGGCGGCCCGGTGGGCCCCGGCCTCGATGCGCTTGCGAGCGCGCTTGCTGATTTGGTCGACATGGCGAGTACGGCCGGTGCGCTGCGCGCCTGACGCGGGCCTGCTTCCACCGCGAACGGGCGCGGTTCCACATGGCGTGCGCCATGGCTCGCCGCTGTCGCCTCCGCCCGTCCGGCCGCTGCCCACGGCACAGTGGAGACACGAACGCAGACGACAGAAACATTCTGGCCGGGGCACGGGTGGCGACGAGGCTTCCCGCCCAGGACCTGGACCGGGCGCGACGTTTCTATTCCGAGAAACTCGGTCTGGATCCCGTAGACGAGCGGCCGGGTGGGCTGTTGTACCGGTGCGCAGGCGCGGACTTCGTCGTGTTCCAGTCGACGGGGGCCTCGCCCGGGACCTTTACGCAGATGGCGTTGGAGGTCGACGACATCGAGACGGTCGTATCGGAACTCAAGCGGCGTGGCGTGGTGTTCGAGGAGGTCGACGTGCCTGGACTCCGCACCACGAACGGCATCGCCGAGATCGAGGGGAACTATCCGAGCAAGGGCGCACGGGGTGAACGCGGTGCCTGGTTCCGTGACAGCGAGGGAAACCTGCTGGGCGTCGGCGAGTTGGTCTTCTGAGCACGGATGGGTTCAGAAGCGGCCCTTGACCGATGAGTACAGGCTTTCCACGCTGCGCCGGGTGCCGTCACCCCCGCCGATGAAGTTCGTACGGGGGTTCAGACGGAACGTGCTGCCGTCCGCGCGGCGGATGCGGACGTAGGTGTTGCCCGTGTAGGCGCCGCTCATGTGCAGCTCCCTGGGTCTGTTGCCGAGAGCCACCTCGTCGAGCGGATCCGCCCACATGAGTCCCTTGTTGCTGACCGACCAGTAGGAGCTCTTGACCAGAAGCACCCGACGGTCGGTCACCCCGAGGACGGCACGCCGGAATCCGGCACCGAGGTACCCGGACAGGGCCACCTTCAGTGTCTCCTTGCGCAGATGGGGGTGCAGGGCTCGCTTCAGCTCGGACTCGATCATGAGGACCCTCCATTGGCCGGTGCGTGCAGACCTGGCGCGGTGCCGCGGGCGGGTGCGTACACCCTTGTCGGTGTCCGCGCCGCCGGTGCACCCCCAGATGATGCCCGCCGGACAGTCCGCGAGTCACGCCTTGTGTCCCAACTGATCCTGGTGGTGGACGAGTTGGGCCTACTCGGGAGCGGTCCCGGTTGCCGTGCCTCACCATGAGCTCGCCCGGAACAGCCACCGGTCCTGACCGCGGAGCGGAGCCCATGCGCCAGATGCTTTCCACTCGACGCCCAGGAGTCCTCGTCGCACTCCTCACCCCTGGTGTGGCACTACTGCTGGCAGGGTGTGGGAGCGACGGTACGGACAAGGCCACCCAGGACCGATCGAGCGCGCCCCGGACGTCGGCGACGGCAGCCGCGCCATCGTCGGATCCCGACGCCACGCCCGACGAGAGTCCGAGCGCTTCGCCCCGCCCCACCGACGACGCTCTTCCGGCGGACCCTGCTACGGACGCGAGCGCGCAGGTCGACGAGGCGTTTCGCGCGGCAGGCGTCGTCGCGCTGCAAGGCAACCTGCGCTACATCGATCCCGCACTGGGCGCACCCGAGGACATCGACAAAGCCGATGCCCAGTGCACCGACCTCCAACGGAACGTCGCCAATCCGGACCAGGTCGCCGCCCGACGTTTCAGCAGGGGGGACCACAAGGTGTCCATGGCTGACGGCAAGCGGATCAACATGCTGTTGAGCAACACGTATTGCGGCTGAGGCGAGTTGCCGGTGGTCGGCGGAGCCAAGCCGCTCCGGCTATCTGGGTTTATGGTGAAGGAGTTCTTGCCAAGCTGCTGTTCAGGACTCTGCCGACGCGTCGGGAAGGCGGCTGAAGGGGTCCTCCACCCAGGTTGCCTGCGCTTGGAGGTAATCCGCTGTCCTGGCGGAGTGGTGCTTTCATAAGATCGCGTCATGACTGCTGATGCCCCGCTCACCCGAGAGTCGTTCCGGCGCCTCCACCCGATCAGCACACCCCGGCCGGTGTCTCAGTTGCCGGAGCCTGTCTGGACCGACGAGGACTGGGACCGGATCCGGCGCGGATATCGAGCCCGGGACATGGATGAGAAGTGGAACGTCTTCGTTGAAGGCGATGTCCTTTTTCTGCACCGGAGTTGGACCGGTCGCGGCGTCTATGAGGTGTCCTTTGCCCCCGCTGCTGGTCGTGGGAGGAAGATCGCCTCTGCTGTGGTGGAGGCCGATGGGAAGCGCTACCGGAACATGGGCGACGAGTACGACTGTCTGATGATGGAGCTGGTCATCAGCGCGATCGTCCTCGGTGAGCCCGCCGCCGAACTCCGGGCCGGCCTTGTTGAGTTGACTGCCAGGGCTTCGGGAACGAGTGATCTTCCCTCGGGTGTGGTGCAGCACAGCGCTCTGGGATTGCGCTCCGAATCGTAGGTCTGCAGCCCGGAGCTTGCTGCCATAGCCATAGCCATAGCCCTGGGCAGGGCTCTCCGCCGCTCCAGGGTCGGTGTCGGCCCCATCGCGCTGGGACATGTCGCGACGTCCCTTCGATGACGCCGGCCACCACCTTGAGGCCGAAACGCGCCTCCGCCCGCGCCGGTGCCGCAGCGACATGGGGTCTTCGCCGCATGTCACCACAGCCGCCTGACAACCTGATCGGGACTCGGTGGCCACGCTGAAAGTGCTCACTCCAGCAGCCGTTTCTCCTTGGCGACCGCCACGGCTCCCGCCCGCGTCTCCACCCCCAACTTGCCGTAGATCCGCCCGAGATGGGTCTTGACCGTCGCCTCGCTGATGAACAGAGCTCGGGCGATCTCCCGGTTGCCCGAGCCGTGGGCGAGTTGTCCGAGGATCTCGTGCTCGCGCGGGGACAGGGTGGGGCTCGGGCTGCGCAGCCGGGTCATCAACCGGTCGGCCACCGGGGCCGACAGAGCCGTGCGGCCGGACGCCGCGTGGCGGATCGCCGTGAACAGTTCGTCAGGGTGTTCGGCCTTGAGGAGGTAGCCGGTAGCGCCCGCCTCGATGGCCCGGGTGATGTCGGCGTCGGTGTCGAACATAGTGAGTACCAGGACCCGGGGGCCCGTCCCACCACACTCGGAGGTCAGGCGTCGGGTGGCGGTCACGCCGTCCATCCCGCCGTCGAGTTGGAGGTCCATCAGCACAACGTCCGGACTCAGCCGGGCAGCCATCGCGAGCGCCTCCTCGCCGGTGGCCGCCTCACCGACCACTTCGATGCCGTCGGCGCTGGACAGGAGGGCGCGCAGCCCCGCACGTACCACGGCGTGGTCGTCGCACAACAACAGCCGGACGGGCGTCACAGGACGGGCTCCTTGGGGGTCGTCGAAGGGGACAGGGGCACGGACGCCAGGGGTGCCAGGGGGATCGCCGCCGACACGACGGTGCCCTCGCCCGGCGTGGACTCCACGGTGAGTGTGCCGCCCGCCTGTGCGGCCCGGATGTACATGGCGGGCAGCCCGTGCCCGCGCGCGCTGTCCGGGGCCGGGCCGGACGAGCCGCGCGAGGGGTCCGTCTCGAATCCGCGCCCGTTGTCGGCGACGTCCAGCGAGATCTGGTCGTCCAGGCAGGTCAGGGTCAGCGCGGCCCGGGTCGCCGCCGCGTGTTCGCGCACGTTGGCCAGCGCCCCCTGGGCGATCCGCAGCAGCGCCGCCTCGACCCGTTCCGGCAGCCTGCCCGGCTCGCCGTCGAGCCGGAACTCCACGGTCAGCCCAGGACCGCTCTCCCGTTCGGCGAGTACGGCGAGTGCGCCCGGCAGGGTGTCGTCGGCGAGGTCGGCCGGCGCCAGGTCGTGCACGAAGCGACGGGCCTCCGCGAGGCTGCGGGAGGTGATCTCCGCCGCCCTGTGAACGTGCTCGCGGGCCGCGTCCGGGTCGGTCCGCCAGACGCGCCCGGCGGCCTGGAGAAGCATCCGCTGACTCGACAGGCCCTGCGCGACCGTGTCGTGGATCTCCGCGGCCAGCCGCTGGCGCTCCGCCAGGACACCCGCCCGCCGTTCGGTGACAACAAGGTTTTGACGCGTGTGGATCAGATCCTCGATCAGGACGCGCTGCCGGGCCCCTTGACGCTGCAGATGCACCATCACGGCGGTGGCGACCGCGGCGACGGCGGGCGGGGCGATCACCATGTTGGGGTTCAACGCGCCCTCGGCGACGCGTACTTGGGAGGCCACGACCAGCGCGGTGAGCACGGCCGCCACCGGCACCGCGATCCGCGGGGGCAGCGCGTGCAGGCCCGCGAACAGCAGTGGCATCGCGCACCACGTGGCGCTCGGCGCGAGGGCCAGGAGCACGACCCAGACCGCGGACACCGAGCCCAGCCAGACCAGATGACGCCGGGTCGGGCGCGAGCCGGAGGGCGGCGCCGGAGCGAGGAAGCGACCGAGGACGTACAGCAGACAGAAGACCGCGAACAGGGCCACCACCCACCCGGTGCGCGCCCCGCCGGCGTCGCGGGTCAGGAAGCGGACGAACGAGGAGCCAAGCAGCAGGAAGAACGCGGCGTGCACGACCGCGTCCAGCCAGCGTTCGTCCGGATCACTGTGTCTCGTCCTCATCCTCATCCTCCGTGTCTAACGCGTCGGACGCGGCACCGCATCAACCGATCGGCTGACTCGGCCGTCACCCGAACCTCCGCAGGAACGCAGCCTGTTGACCGAGCCGACCGCACCGCTCCCGCACCGAGGCTGAAACCACACCTCGTACCCCTCGGAAAGGCAGCGACCACATGCCCCCGAAGAACCTGACCGCCAACCGCGCCGCCCTCGGCCACCGCATCGGCTACGCCCTGCGTCACCCGGACCGGGTGCCACGCCATCTGACCCGAGCCGCCCGGGACCTGTGGCTGCGCCACCGTCACACCGACCACGTCTCCTACTACCGTGCCGTGATGCGCTCCGACACCCGGGCCGACCCGGACGCGGCGGTCGGCAGCCGCAGCCGGGAGCGATGGCTCGCGCTGGGCGCGATGCAGTTCGACTACCTGCTCGGCCACGGCCTGCGCCGGGAACACCGCATGCTGGAGATCGGCTGCGGCAACCTGCGGGGCGGCTGGCGGTTCATCCGGCACCTGGAGCCCGGGCACTACCACGGCATCGACATCTCGCCCGACATCCTCGTCGCCGCCCAGGACACCGTCGTGGAGATGGGCCTGCAACAGCGGCTCCCCACACTGACCCCGGTCCGCGACCTGACGCTGCGGTTCCTGCCCGACGCCCACTTCGACGTGGTGCACGCCCACAGCGTCTTCTCGCACTCGCCGCTCCCCGTCATTGACGAATGCCTGGCCCACGTCGGCCGGGTGCTCGCGCCGGGCGGCTGGTTCGACTTCACCTTCGACCGCACCGAGGGGGAGGAACACCACGTCCTGAGGGAGGACTTCTACTACCGCACCGAGACGCTCACGGCTCTGGCCGAACAACACGGACTGCGGGCGCGCTTCATGGACGACTGGGAGGAACTCCCGCACGGCCAGTCCAAGATCCGTGTGACCCATGGGGACCTCGGTCCGCAGTGACACCGACTTGGACATGGACATGAACATGGATGTGGATCTTGGTGATGTCAGGGCGTAGCGGGGAGGCTAGCGAGGTGCCGCGAGTACGTCCCGGAGTACGTTCTCGAGCGTGACGCGGGCCAGCTCGTGTCTCAGGGTCTCCTCGATGCCCTCGTAGATGCCCTGCATCGCCGGCTGGATGCCGTAACCCACCACGCATCCCTGGTCCGGGGTGGTGCGGTGCATCGCGAACAGCGGGCCGGGTTCCACTGCCTCGTACACGTCGAGCAGGGTCATCGACTCCAGCTCGCGCGCCAGCGACCAGCCCGCGCCCACGCCCCGCCGGGACTCCACGAGCCCGGCTCTGCGCAGCTCGCCGAGCAGCCGCCTGATCACCACGGGGTTGGTGTTGGCGCTGGTCGCGATCTGCTCGGAGGTGGCGACCTCATGGCCCTGTCGCTGGTAGAGACCGATCCAGGCCAGCGCGTGGGCGGCAATGGTCAGCCTGCTGTTGGCGCTCATGGACTCCTCCTCTCGGCCGCAACGCTTCATGTTACGACGGCGCAGTCGTAACAGCAAAGGTTGCAACAGGCTGTCGTAACAATTAACGTTGCGACTGCCGGGAAGGATCAATCAACGAGGTGAGAAGAATGAGCAAGCCACTCATGGGCAAGGTCGCCCTGGTCACCGGGGGGTCGCGCGGACTGGGAGCCGCGACCGTACGGCTGCTGGCCGAGCAGGGCGCCGACGTCGCCTTCACGTACGTCAGCTCCGAGGAGCAAGCGCAGGCCGTCGTCGACGAGGTGCACGGCAAGGGAGCCAAGGCTGTCGCCTTCCAGTCCGACCAGGCAGACACGAGTCGGGCGCCGGCGCTGATCGACGACGTGGTCGCGCACTTCGGCGGCCTGGACATCCTCGTCAACAACGCGGCGATCTCCGTGGCTGGCACGGTGGACGACCCGGACGCCGACACCGCCGCACTGGACCGGATGCACGCCACCAACTACCTCGGCGTGATCGCCGTCATCCGGGCCGCCTCACGAGTGCTGCGCACGGGCGGCCGCATCATCACGGTGAGTTCCGGACTGGGCTCCCGGGTCGGCGCCCCCGGCCTCGCCGACTACTCGGCGACCAAGTCCGGAATCGAGAGGTACACCATGGGGGCCGCGCGCGACCTCGGGCCCCGGGACATCACGGCCAACGTCGTGGAGGCCGGACTGATGGAGGGCGGCATGCAACCGCCGGACCCCGGGACCCTCAAGGCCCTGCTCAGCTCGCTGTCCCTGCAACGCATAGGTCAACCCGAAGAAATCGCCGCGGCGATCGCCTTCCTGGCGAGCCCCACCGCGTCGTACGTCACGGGCGCGGTGCTGGACGCCCACGGCGGCTACAACGCCTGAACCCGAACCCCTGCCGCGCGCCCCGAAGGAAATCCCGTCTTCGGGGCGCGGCGGCAGATTCTGCTAGGGCGTCGCTGTGCGGCCGTGGGACCGGGCGTACTGGGCAGGTGTTTGGCCGTAGAACTCTTTGAAGGTCCGGATGAAGTGGCTGCTGTCGGCGAACTGGAAGTGGGCGGCGAGTTCGGAGATACTCGGCCGGCCGTGAGGCGTGATGAGTGCGTGCCGGGCTTGCTCCAGCCGTTGGCGGCGGATGTAGGCGGTCATGGACTCATTGGTCACAGCGAACGCCCGTTGCAGTGTTCGCACCGAGACGTTGAGCTCGCGAGCCAGCATCGCCGGAGAAAGCTCCGGGTCGGTGAGATGCGTGTTGGCGAGGTCCTGGGCGGCCTGGGCGAGTGCGGGAGCGAGCAGCGGCTCGGCTCCGTCGGTCTTCTGGGCGAGCACCCCCATTGTCAGTTCGACCAGAGCGTTGCGGGCTGCATGCACTCCGGCCGGGGACAGTTCGTCCAGCGTGGCGTCGATCATGCGTACATGCGCCAAGAGCAGCCGCATTTCGGCGGATTCGGACGGTCCGAGGACTGGTCGTTTTCGGATGAGCGGTCCCAGGTGAGCGACCGGCAGCATCAACTTCTGTGTCGTGTGTGAGGCTACTGCGAACTGCCATGACGAGTTGTTGTACCGCGCGATGAACTGACCTGCCGGCACGGCGAATCTGTCGCGGCCTCGCGGGCGGGTGAAATGCCATGTGCCACGCCGTACCACATCTATGGCTATCATATCGGGGAAGTATCGGGAATCAACCCAAGTGCCGTCGATGTGCGGCGAGTTGTAGTTTATGTTTGCGATAAATGCATCGTGAAGTCTGGTGCCGTGGATGCTGACCCGGAAATCACCGGCACCAGCCAATTCGGCAGGCGGCAGAGGGACCGCCTTGCCGACCTGTACGTCCCATCTGCGCCGTAGGGAAGTGTCGGGCTTTCCTGTGGTGATTGGGTTGGTCAGACCTGCGGAGAATCTTCTGGGGGGTGTGCCCGGTCCTGATTCGATGTCTGCCATACAGCTGACTTCCTCCTTGCGTTCGATCTCGCCCGGTCGTCGCAAGACGTACGGCCCGAATGGCCAATTGACCCGCCCAGCCCGCGGACAACTTGAGGCGACGCTCTGCTCTACATACCGCTGAGGGCCACGATCAGGGCACCGACGGACAGCAGTGTGCCGACGACATAGGCGGCGCCACCGGCCACCATCGCCTGCGTACCCGTCAACCGACGGCGCGTCACCAGATAGACCACGAGCCCGACTGCGAAACCGAGCAACGCATGGAAAAGCGTCAACAGCCAGCCGGCGCCCACGGCCACGGCAACGCACCCGACGGCTAACAGGGTTCCCGTCGGGCTGAGATCACGCCGGAGGAGCGGGTACGTCATAGCGCCGGCGACTATGGCTATGCCCCCGGTAAGAATGGCAATGATGTAGAAATCGCTCACGTCGGACCTCTCGCTCAACGCTGACATTTTCCTGATGGGCAACCAACATGAGGGCGTCTGAGCCAGGTGGCACGCCGGCCGGACTCGCCGCCGCGCCCTCCCCAACCGCATCCATGCCGTGTCTCTATCACATCAGTGAGCATTCACGCAGGAAGCGCCACTCTGTTGTTCTGGAAACCGTCACGGCGCGGCCCAAGTTGACCATGCGGGTCATTCTTGTCGGCCCAGTGATGCACCGGGTTTGCCCCTATCGTCGGATATCAAGAGGCTGAGCGTGGCGCGCACTTGAACCACAGCGACATCCCGACAGAACATACGCGCCATGATTCGAAGTGTCAGAAGGATGCAGTTGATGGGCTGTTACGGTGCGTGCGAAGTCAGTAGGGAATCGCCACGTGAGTCCGAGGCATGCCCGGCCTCCGTGAATGGTGGCGGTGGTGATGACGTTGAGCGGGGTGCGGCATCCGTCGTGGTTGAGGTGGTGTCTGCTGTCTGTCTTCCGGTGGTCGATCGGCGACGGACCGGTGTCGGGGCCGTCGGGCCCTCTTTTTCTTTGCGCGTGGTTGTGGGAACCGTTCACACACGCTCGCGACCGGTCGAGGCCGCCGACGGCAGGTCTGCCTGGAGCCGAACAAGTCGACGTCCAGATCCGCGGCCGAGTGTTTCTAACTCCTAAGGCATATCGAGAACAGAGCGTCCATTGATATCGAGACCAACCATCCCTGCACTGCGCCGAAATGCGCGCTGGTATCTGTTAATCGCCCTTGCCCTATCAGTCGCCTTGGCGGCGGCGGTCCTGATCGGGGCCGGACGGAATTCCGTGGGGGATCAGAAGGCTCAACGGTTCTCCACGGTGAGATCGGGAGACGCCCGCTTCCAGGTGCTGTCTCCCACTCTGATCCGTACCGAGTACGCGGGCGACGGCTCGTTCCTCGACGCAGCCACCTTCAACGCGATCGGCCGCGACGGCTTCGCGCGCACGCCGTACACCTCGCGTACCTCCGACGGGTGGCTCACCCTCAGGACCAGCGCGATGACTCTGAAGTACAAGGTGGGGTCGGGTCCCTTCAACTCGAAGAATCTGTCGGTGGAGTTGAAGGCAGGGGGCCGACGGGTAATCGCCACGCCCTGGCGGCGCGCGACGTGTGCTGCCGACACGCTGTGCGAGGCCGAGGACATGGCGTACAACGGCTTGGCGACTGCTTCGGACCATTCCGGATACACCGGAACCGGCTTCCTTGCCGGGTTCGAGAACACCGGTGATGCACTGACCGTTGACACGAGTGTCGAGACAACCGGCCGCTACCGGTTCGCTGTCCGCTACGCCAACGGGGTCGCCGGCGACAGCCAGCACAAGAGGCGCACCCTGACGCTGTCCATTGACGGCACGGACTGGACACTCAGCCTGCCGACAACGTCTGACTGGAACTCCTGGGCCCAGGCCGCCAGTTCGGTGCAACTCGACGCCGGCCGCCACACGATCTCGCTGAAGCGCGCCACCGGTGACTCGGGCAACGTCAACATCGACAGCCTGGCGCTGCTGCAACCGAACTCAGCGGGTTCTGAACATCGGTGGTGACCTTGCCCGTCCTGGTCGGCACGATGCCGCCGGACTTGACGAACACCGGCATCGAGTTGAGGCCGGTGGTGCTCGCCTGGTGGGCGAGCGTGTAGGTGTACGGGACGAGGCTCTCGCGAAGGTTGAGGAACTTGCCCGCGGAGGCCCGGGCCGCCGCTCCGTACTGCCAGGGGAGTCGGTCACTGTGGGTGCTGTGCAGGCGGTCGATGGGCTGGAAAGTGCCGAACTGGACCCAGCGGGCGTACATGTCGTCCGGCAGTTTGGCGGTGGAGTGGGTCTCCCCGTCCACGGTGTACGTCTCAGACCCGTCAGGCCCGTAGCGTCGCCGTGCCCGCCGATGTCGTGGCTGATGGCGGACAGACCGGTGGCCGCCGATTCGCCGGCCGTGTAACCGACTTCGGCCTTTGAGAGTGCCCCAGGTGGAGACGGCGTCACCAGGGCATCCGGCAGGTACAACCTCTACGCGGACGACGGCACCACCACAAAGGCCTCACAGAGTGCCACCACCGGAATCAAATACACCGAGAACGGTTCCGGACACACCCTGCGGATCGGCCCCGCGACCGGCTCCTTCCACCGCCAGGTGACCCACCGCGAGTGGACCGTCAAGTTCCTCAACGCCCAGGCACCCAAAGGCATCTCGGTCAACGGCGAGCCCTTGGCCGCCGACGCCCATCACTGGGACGGCACAACCCGCACGCTGACCGTCGAACTCCCTCGACACGACATCGACGCCCCACTCACACTCACCTACCACTGACCCGCAGAAACGGACCGTTCGTCGTACGCCCCGGCCGTCGAGGCCGGGGTCAGTACCCGATGGCCTCTCGGAGAAGCAGCACAGTGCCGCGCCCCGGGCGGGTTTCCGCGTTGAGGATGAGCAGGCGGTTGATGGCGCTGGGCATCCCGTACGCCGCCTGGGCGCGGGCGTTCTCCAGCGGCAGGGCGTGCTCCTCGACGCGGCGCAGCGCAGTGCTCAGGTCGGGCACCACCTTCTGCGCGCCGACGACCCAGACCGCGTTGGCGGCGCCGCCCGCGTTGGCGGGGAGTTGGCTGCCGCTGCCCGAGGCAAGAACGAGCGAGCCGGTCTCGGTGACCGCGGCGACGCTGTTGACGACGAAGTCGGGGCCGGCGACCAGCCTTCGGATCTCGTCGGCGCCGGTGGCACGGTCGATGGCCAGGACGCGCGGCCTGATGGCGTCGTACCGGCCGCCGGTGTTGATGTCCTCGTCGATGCCGGACAGCCGGAGGGTCTCGCTGGCCCCGGTGAGCACGCTGGCGCCCTCGGGAACCAGCTCCTTGATGCGGGAGCGAGCGGCCGAGACGTCGTCGAGGATCTCGGCTGTGAAGCCGCCCGCCCGCAACGCGGCGGCCACCCGCTCCAGTCGTTCGGCTGATACCGGGTCGGCGAAGGACACGTCCGGAGCCGGGGCGGCCGTGGCGTCTGCCGGGTTGGTTCCGGAGCCCTGCTCCGCGCGGGGCGCCGTACCCGCCAGCGGGGAGGTGTCGAGGTACCTGACCTCATACACCCGCTCGCTGAACTTCCAGCCCTCCGCGGTGCGTTGGTAGCGGTCGTGGTAGACGGCGTAGTTCAGGCCCTGGCGTCCGTCGAGGGTGCGCGCGAGTTCCTGGATGTAGGCGCGGCCGGTCGCGGTGTCGCCGTCGAGCAGGATCGTGCCGGGGTGTGTGTTCTGTACGAAGAAGTCCCACAGGCTCTGCAGCCGCTCGCCCCCGGCACGGATCTCCTCCCGGCCGATCTGCTCGGCGGGGATGTTGGGCATGCGCAGGGCACCGTCCGGTGTGAACAGCGACGCCAGGCGGGGTCGGTCGCGCATCATCACCGCGTCCGTGAACTCGCCGCGCAGTGCCTCTATCTCGACGCGGTCCGCGATGGCCTGGAAGTCGTTCATGGGAATCACCTCTCGGTCCTGTTGTCGTCCTCACCGGTACGACAGCGCAGCCCTGCGGAATGTGAGGTGGCGCGGCGACCTCACATTCCGACGAGCTGTCCTGTCGTAATGGGTAGAGGCACAGAACCGAGCTAGGGAGACGGCCAGACCATGACCAGCAGAGCCGAGACCGGTGACGACAAGAGTGATCCGGGCCTCAGCGCGATCATGAGCGAGCGGCGCCAGTTGATCAATCTCGGCTATCGACTCCTCGGGTCCCTCGCCGACGCCGAGGACGTCGTGCAGGAGACCTACGCCCGCTGGTACGCCATGTCCGCAGGGGAGCGGCAGGCCATCGAGTCGCCCGGCGCCTGGCTGATGACGGTCGCCAGCCGCATCTGTCTGAACCTGCTCGACTCGGCGCGGGTCAGGCGGGAGACGTACGTGGGCGACTGGATCCCGGAACCGCTGCCGGATCCCACGGAGTGGATCACCGACCGCTCGGGCGCCGGCGGCAGCGACCCGGTCGATCGGGTCACCCTCGACGAGTCGGTGACAATGGCCTTCCTGGTCGTCCTTGATGCGATGACCCCGGCCGAGCGCGTCGCGTTCGTCCTGCACGACGTCTTCCGCTACCCCTTCGGCGAGGTCGCCGAGATCGTGGGCCGCACTCCGGCGGCGTGCCGCCAACTGGCCTCGTCCGCCCGACGTCGCATCCGCACCGCACAGACCCCTGCGGGCCCGAGTGCCGGGCAGGCCGGGATCGTCAGGCAGTTCAGAACGGCATGGCAGGCCAAGGACATCGATGCCCTGATCAGTCTGCTCGACCCCGAGGCCACCGCGACCGCCGACGGCGGCGGCCTGGCCGTCACCCACCTGCTCCCGATCGTGGGCGGCGAGCAGATCGCACGTGCCTACGCCGAGATCGCCCGGGTGGCGGGCCACCGCACGACGTTCCTGGAGTGCACGGTCAACGGCCTGCCCGGCCTGGTGGCGCAGCAGGACGGCGACATCGCGACCGTGTTCGCCTTCGAGATCGTGGACGACCGGATCAGGCACATCTGGGCGGTGCGAAACCCCGAGAAGCTCCGTCCCTGGCGGAGCAGTTGAGGAGCATCGGCCGAGGCCGACGACTGGGGTTCAGCCCACCGGTATGTGACCGGGTGAGGACGACGGTGAGCCGGTCCATCGGTGCAGGGCGGATTCGAGGCCGGTGACGGCGGCGATGTCAGTGGTGTCGGAGGCCCAGGCGACCACCCCGTCCGGGCGTACCAACACCCCGGTCGGCGTCGCGTGCTCGTCGGCAACGCTGGTCACTCGCCCGGCCCAGGAAGTGGCGAGGCGGGCGAACGCGCCGTCCGGAGTGCGGTCGAGCAGCAGGAACCCGCCGCCGTGACCGTGGTCGACCAGACGGGACCCGTCCCTGAGCCGCAGGTCGGGGACGAACCGGCCGACCAGCGGATGGTCGCCGGGCAGGTCGACGCGCTGGGTGACACCCGAGATCTTCTTGACCGCGTAGGTCGTGCCGTCCCGGGTGCTCAGCAGATCGCCGACGACCTCCCGGAGCGCGGCCGACTTGGCGTCCCCGCGCATCACCCCGATCTGCGCCCGCGTCCAGTCCAACACCCAGGCACCGAGCGGACGACGTTCGGCGTCGTAGGTGTCCAGCAGCCCTTCGGGCGCCCACCCGGCGACCACGGCACCGAGCTTCCATCCGAGGTTCATCGCGTCGCCGACCCCGAGATTGAGCCCCTGACCCCCGAACGGCGAGTGCACGTGCGCGGCGTCGCCCGCAAGAAGCACCCGCCCCGACCGATAGGCCGCGGCCTGACGGGCGTTGTCGCTCCAGCGCGTCGCGGCGCCGCGCAGCGCGGTCAGCGTGACGTCGGTGCCCGAGACCCGGCGCAGACTGGCCTGCACCTCGTCCAGGGTGACCGGTGCCATGGGGGTCCCTCCGCGCGAGCGAAGCCGAGTGCGGGGGAGGCCGGTGGGAGCGCCGTCGAACTCCACGGTGACCACCCGCCCTGGCTGTGGCCCGTAGCGGTACGCACCCTGGGCCGACCACGCCCATCCGTTCTCGAGTTTCTCCGGGTCGGCGATGTCGACGAGCGCCAGGTGTCCGGTGAGTTCGGGGTCGGTGCCGGGGAACTCGATGCCCGCGAGGCGGCGTACGGTGCTGCGCCCGCCGTCGCACCCGACCAGCCACCCGGTGCGTACCGGGCCGGCGGTGGTGCCGACGAGCACGCCGTCGCCGGTGTCTTCGAGCGCGGTGACCTCGATCCCGCGACGCACCGGTATGCCGAGTCGCGCGACGTGTCCGGCCAACAGCTCCTCCAGCTCACGCTGCGGCACCATCCGTGCTCCGGCGACCGCCGTGTGCGCGGCGAGGTCGGCGTCGGACCAGTCCACGAGGTCGGCGTCGAGGACCATCCCCGCGAAATGCCCGGTGAACCGCGAGTCGGGTGCTCGCCGCCCGCTACCGGGCTGCCGGCCGCCACTGGGCCGCTGGTCGTTGGCCTTGCGGGCGAACGACCCCACCCGCCCGAGGATCTCTCGCTGCACCTGTTCGGCGGCAGAAAGCAGGCCACGGCGGTCGAGCGCCTCGGCCGTCGGCACGTTGATCGACCCCGCCTTCATCGCCTCGGCCGGCTCGGCCAGTCGCTCGATCACCTGCACCGTTGCCCCTGAGAGCGCCAGCTCGGCCGCGAGCACGAGGCCCACCGGCCCGGCTCCCACCACAGTCACGTCCATGTCCTGCTTCGCATCCACTTTCACGAACGCTGTTCTATCTGCGAACACTGTTCGAGTCAAGCTATGATGGCCGGGTGAACCCGAGAGAGCGACGCGCGGCGCGCCACCAGCCGCCGATCCCCGAGGCCGAAGCCGGTCCCAGGCCGCGGCGCCGCAAGGCGCCCATCACCGTGGAACAGGTCATCGACACCGCGCTGGGTGTCATCGCCACAGAGGGCTACGAGGCACTGACCATGCGCCGACTGGCAGGCGCGCTCGATACCGGACCCGCCTCGCTCTACGCCCACGTGGTGAACAAGGCCGACCTCGACGAGCTGCTCATCGGACGGCTGTGCGCCGAGCTCGTGCTGCCCGAGCCCGACCCCGCGGCCTGGCGGGAGCAGATCCGAGCGGTGTGCACCCAGATCCGCGACCAGTACCTGAAGTACCCCGGAATCTCGCGCGCCGCGCTCGCCATGGCCCCCACCGACCTCGAGACCGTACGCGTCAGCGAAGGAATGCTGGCGATCCTGCTCGCCGGCGGCGTCGCCCCGCAGGCCGCCGCCTGGGCCATCGACGCCCTCTTGCTGTACGTGGCCGCCTACTGCCTCGAGGTATCGATCGCACGCCAACGAGCAGCAGACGACGACGCTGTCTGGGTCCACGACCGCGAGGAACTGCTACGCCGGTTCGCCGCCCTCCCCGCCGAGGCTTTCCCCCACACCACCCGCCACGCCGCCGAACTCACCGCCGGCGAGGGCCACGACCGGTTCGACTTCACCCTCGCCCTGATGATCGACGGCCTCGCACACCGCTAGGGCCTGGTGCGGAAGCGCTGGTAGCGGCTCTGCCACCAGCTATGCCGGGATCCGGCAGCACTGCCCAGCCTCGGCTCACGCCGCATACACCTCCAGAGCGGACCGCGGCTCCCGCTCCAACAGCTCGCGCAGCGCATTGTGTTCGATGCCCGTGCCGTCCAGGAAGCCGGCCGCGATCGCCGAGTACGTCCCCACCAGCATCGGCAACTGATAGGGCAGTGCCTCGCCGGCCGCAGCGATCGTCTCCCGGGCTCGGGCGAGTGAGCCCGGCACGTAGGAGCCGCCGGTCGCTGCCGCCAACTCCGCACCGCCGAGGGCATCTTCGCCGACAAGCTCGTACATGCGGCCCGCGTGCCGCTGCGGGGTGCTCACCACGCGAGCGGCCACTTCCGCCAGATCCTCGCGGGCGACGGCGGCCAGACGACCCGTGCCCAGCGGCGCGGTGATCGTCCCGTCGGGGCCCGGGGCGGCGATGGCGGCCAGGAACTCGGCGTACAGGCCGTTGCGCAGGATCGTCCACTCCAGGCTGCTCTGCCGGATTCGGCGTTCGGTCCAGCGATGGGGGAGTGCGTAGGCGAGGTGGTCGCCGTCGCCGCTCAGGCTGGTGTAGACGATGTGCCGTACGCCTGACTTCTCGGCCGCCGTGATGGCCGCGTCGTGACGGGCGACGACCACGTCGTCCTCGCCGAACCCCGCGGAGATCAGCAACAGCGTGTCCACACCAGAGAAGTCCAGCGATGCCGGATCGTCGAAGTCGACGCGGCGCTCGCCCGCGGAACGGGGTGCGCGGGTGCCGAGCACCACGTCGTCGCGTACCGCCAGTTGCTGGGCGACGAGCTGTCCGAGTGCCCCGGCGGCGCCGGTGACCAGAATCATGGGAAGTCCCTCCTGAGCTGTGTGGTTCCATCCTCAGCAGAGGAACTCGATCGCATAAGGAGGCACATTCATGTCAGCAGGGCACACGGCGGTAACCAGCCCGGCGACCGCCCCGGCGGTCGCGGAACCCGTGATCATCTGTGACACACCGCAGGACGAGTGCGGTGTCCGGGACGTGCTGGACCGGCTCGGCGACAAATGGTCCGTCTACGTGGTGGTCGAACTCGCCTCCGGCATCCGCCGGTTCAAGGAGCTCCAGCGCGCCATCCCCGGCGACATATCGCAGCGCATGCTTACGCTCACCGTCCGCCGCCTCGAGCGCGACGGCCTGGTGAGGCGCACGGTGTATCCCACGGTCCCGCCGCAGGTCGAGTACGAGTTGACCGAGATGGGACACAGCCTGACCCACCTCGTAAAGGCCCTCGCCGACTGGTCGATCGCCCATCGCCCGGCCATCGCCGCCTCCCACGAGGCATGGGACTCGGCTCACGAGGACACGGCCCACCAGGACTCGGACGCTCACTGACCGCGCGAGTCCAGTGAACCCGTTACGGCACCCGGCCGATCCGGGTCCGGCCCGGGGCCCGTGCCGCCGGAACGTCGCGCGGCGTCAACGCACCCGCCGTGCCATCGTGATGGCATGACCATCGAAGTGCGCCCGGCTGTGGTCTTCGAGGACGTCCGCACCCTGGTGGGCCCGAAGTCGCCCGGGGCAAACGTCTGCTGGTGCCTGAGCTACCGGATCCCGTCCAAGCTCAACAACGAGCTTCGCGGGCCTGCCCGAGGCGAATACGTCGCCGAACTGTGCCGCACGGGACCCCCACCAGGAGTGCTCGCCTACGACGGTGAAGAGCCTGTCGGTTGGGCCGCGGTGGCGCCGCGCGCGGACACCTCCTTCGCGCGCAACCGCAAGATCCCGCACGTCGACGACCTCCCGGTCTGGTCGCTGTGGTGCATCCGCGTACGCCCCGGGCATCGGAAGCAGGGGATCTCGCACGCTCTCATCGCCGGGGCGGTCGAGTACGCCCGCGACCAGGGCGCACCGGTGATCGAGGCCTACCCCCTCGACAACGGAGACGCCAAGGTCGACATGACGATGGCGTACGCCGGGCTCCGCAAGAACTTCGAACGCGCCGGGTTCACCCACGCCGCCGACACCACTTCGGTACTGGCCGGTCATCCCCGCATCCTGATGCGCCTCGACCTGAGCTGACAGTCGGCAGGAACCCATGGGTTCAACTTGGTGCTCCGGGCCGCCCGAAATCACGACCAGCTTCCTCTCTGCTGATAGCTCCTTCCTTCCATCGCAGGTCAGCGGCCTGGCCTCGTGGGAGCGGCGTCCAGCACACGATGGAACATAGTCAACCGGTCGGCTATGTTCAAAGGCACGACGCGGATTCGCGACCGCTTCTGATCCAGTTCCTCAAGAGGACGCGCCATGAGTGCGCAGAGCCAGGGAGCCGTGCCGTCCAGGCGGGGTTGCCATGCCCGAACGCCCCTCTGTCGCCCGGCCGACCTCGCTGTGGGAGCCCTGTTCCCGGCAAACCTGGAGTACAGCGGTCGTCCTGCTGCACGGCTTTGGCACAACGGGTGACATGTGGGGCCATCTGGCGAGTGCACTCATCGAGGACCACATGGTGATCGCGCCCGACCTGCGTGGGCTGGGTCTCTCGTCGAAGCCTGACAGCGGCTACGACAAGAAGAACCAGGCGGCGGACGTGTGGGGTGTCCTGGACGCCCTGGGAGTGAACGCGATCGAACTGGTGACGCACGACATCGGCATCATGGTCGGCTACGCAGCTGTCGCCACCCACCCCGAGCGCGTGAGCCGATGGGTGGCGATCGACGCACCGCTGCCCGGTATCGGGCCCTGGGACCAGATCACCCAGGATCCGGCCATGTGGCACTTCGGCTTCGGCGGTCACGACATGGAGCGCCTGGTCGCCGGCCGCGAGCGCATCTATCTCGACCGCTTCTGGAACGAACTCTCCGTGGAGCCGAAGCGGTTCGACGAAGCGAAGCGCGAGCACTATGCGGCGCTCTACGCCCAACCCGGCGCAATGCGAGCCAGCTTCGCCCAGTTCCTGGCGTTCACCCAGGACGCGGCCGACAACAGGACGTTCCTCGCGCAGTGCAAGCTTCAGATGCCGGTCCTGGCCTTCGGCGGCGAAGCAACCTTCGGCCCAGGAATCGGCGAGGTGCTGCGATGCGTCGCCGACAACGTCGAAGACGCGGTCATCCCGGATTGCGGGCACTGGATCACAGAAGAGCAGCCGCAGGCGACAACGGACCTGGTCGTCGACTTCCTGCGCCGTGAGCAGTAGAAGACTCGACTTCGATGTGAGCGGTGCTCGGGCCTTCGGACTCACCCTGGGGGTTCAGGGCTTGCCCAGGTACTCGGTGGCCTCGATCTCGTTCAGGTGGATGAGGACGTCGTGTGCCTGGCCGAGGGCGATCTTGTACGTCACGGGGTCGGGCCACCCGGCGCCGATGTTCCAGGTGACACGCGACTTGTCCAGCCAGGCGCGCGCGGAGTTGGGAACCGTGCGCATGTCGAGGATGTAGTCGTCCTGGCGGACCTTGTCCAGGGTCTCCTCGTTGGAGCCCGGCTTCGCGGCACCCACGCGGTAGGTACGCATCACGTTGTCGTCGGTGCCGAACGCCTTGAAGGAGCCCTTGAAGAAGCTGAAGCCGATACTGACGTACCTCCTGCCCAACACGTCACGCAGGAACGCCCCTTGGGTCTTGGGGTACCGCTCGTCGAAGGAGTCGTACGACACGTGCGTGTTGTGCGCCGACAGCAGGATCCGGTCACCGGTGTGCTTGTTCCACCAGGCCACGTTGTCCGCCATCACCTGGTCGCGGAGCCTCATCATCTCCGCGACCTGGGCCTCGTCGGTGATGTCGAGGGAGTAGCCCTTGGCCATCTGGTGGATGGCCCTGGCGTGCTGCACGGTCCGCAGGTGCTCCAGCCGGTCGGCGCCGGAGCCGGGGCGCTGCTTGCGCAGCAGCTCGTACACCTTCCCGGTCCGCTCCGCCCGCTCCTGGCGCTCCGCCAGTGGCAGCTTCAGGTAGTCCTCGCTGTAGGTGCCGGCGTCGGTTGTCGGCGCCAGACCGCGGTACAACTCGGTGACGCGCTCCAGCAGTTGCGGGTACTCGCGCGCCACCTGGTCAGTCACCTTCTCGTACAGCTCCGGCCCGGCGTAGCCCATGTCGTTGCCCATGAACTGCACCTTGTCCTTCGGGTGCCGGCGGTTGTAGTCCCGCATCCACTCGATGAGGTCGATGTAGTCCTGGTTGTTCCAGATCCGGTACGCCCCCTGGAACTCCTCGTTCGCTATGTCCTTGAGGTTGCCTCTGCCGTTCACTACGTAGTCGTTGAGCCGCAGACCGCTGCTCCAGGCAAGCTCCAGGGAGAAGGTCCGGAAGCCCTTCTGCTCCACCAGGTAACGGAAGACCCGGTGCTTCATACGGAAGAAGTCCTGCGATCCGTGGCTGGCCTCGCCCAGACCCACCACCTCGGCGTCCTTGACCATACGGCCCAGCGCGTCCAGGTCCCGCAGACTGCCTTCGGGCTCGGGGCTCCTCAATGGGTGGGCACTGCGCTCGATGGCGTCGACCACGCCGCCCACGCGTTGCCCCGTTGCCGAAGCCTTGGAGCGGCCGGCGGACGCCGAATCCGGAGTCGATGACTTGTCCATGGCATCGCCGATGGCCGGAGTGGCAACCGCCAGGGCGCCGAGGGAGAGGAGGACCGTGGGAATGATTACTGCCTTGCGTCGCGTCATGGCTACAGATTCCCGTGCGCACAGGGGTCGTCTCCAACCCATACGCTGCCCACCTCCGGGTACCGCAGACACTACTGCCGGGACTCCTGGCACCACCATGTCCACGGTTTCCGGAGGCTTCGGGGCATGGGACAGGGCCCGGCTTCCGCCGGGCCCTGTCCCATGTCATGTCACTGGGTCAACTCAATTGGTCCGGGCGACCGAACCACCCCGGCACAGCGACGCTGGGGGAAAGTTCAGAGAGAGAGACCGGGGAAGGCTAGAGGAACCCTAAATTTCGGAAGGGTGGACGAGGTGCCCACCGGTCGGCGCGAACAGCACGGCAGCGGCGCACGGGCGCGGGCCCAGTGTCCGTCAGTCGGCGGTGCGGTCGCGGTGCGCTTGACGCACGGTGTCCTCCACACCGCAGACCGCTGTCAGGGTGAGGTCCGAGAGGGCCGGTTCCTCTCCCGTGGTGACCTGTACGGCGCGGGGCTCGTGCCCCTTGGCCGACACGACCAGCATGTGCGAACCGGGTTCCGCCGATGCCAGCTCGTACGCCCCGTCCTGACCCGATCTGGCGATGGCCTTCTGGTGGCCGTAGCGGTCGACGAGTGTGAGGGTGGCGTGGACCAGCGGCTCGCCGGCGCTGTCCCGTACCCTGCCGCGCAGTTCCAGGGCGGGTGGCGGGGCCGAGTCGACCTCGGCGGCTGCCTGAGTGGGCGCCGCGGCAGCCGGCGTCACGGATGTCGGTGAAGTGGGCAACGCCTTGGTGCGGCCACGGATCAGTGAAGCGGCAGCGGCGGCCAGGGACATGGCGATGGCGAGCGAGAAGACGATGACCAGACCGTCGTGGAACGGCTGCGAGATCAGGTGGGGGAAGAACTCACGCCCCGTGAGGTGCGCCGAGGCAGTCGGCGAGAGGTGCGTCAGGACGTCCGGGCCGAGCAGGTGCTGGATCGGGTTGTAGCCGAGGAAGGCCGCGAACAGGACGCCCACCGGGGGCAGTTCGGCGACGGTGTGGGCGGCGTGTGCCGGTACGCCCTGGGCGGTGAGGCCCGAACTCAGGGTGTGGGGCAGCGTGCTGGAGAGGCCGGCCACCATGAGTGAGAAGAACACGCCCATGGACAGCACCATGCCGGCGTTCTGGAACGTGGCGCGCATGCCGGAGGCGGCACCGCGGGCATCGGCCGGGACGTTCGACATGACGATCGAGGTGTTCGGCGCCGCGAAGAGGCCACCACCGACCCCGTTGAGGAAGATCAGTGCCGCGAAGATCCCGTACGGGAAGTCGCTGGGCAGCATGAGCAGTCCCGCGAACGACGCCGCCATCACCGCGAATCCGGATGCGGCGAACAGCCGCGCACCGAACCGGTCGGACAGCGCTCCGGAGATTGGCCCGGCTATCAGGAATCCGGCGGTCAGCGGCAGCATGTAGATGCCGGCCCAGAGTGGGGTGTCGGCGTAGTCGTAGCCGTGCAGGGGGAGCCAGATGCCCTGCAGCCAGATGATGAGCATGAACTGCAGGCCACCGCGCGCGATCGACCCCAGCAGGGTGGCCGCGTTGCCGCCCGCGAATGCCGCGTTGCGGAACAGACGCAGCGGGAACATCGGCTCGGCGACCTTCATCTCGACCACGCAGAACACCGCGAGCATGGCGACACCGCCGATCAGCCCGGCCAGCACCCACGGGTTGGTCCAGCCCATGGTGTGGCCGCCGTAGGGCTGGATGCCGTACGTGATACCGGCGAGCAGGGCACTCAGTCCGACGGCGAAGGTGATGTTGCCCCACCAGTCCATCCGGCCCGGCCTGCGCACGCCCGTCTCGTGCAACGACTTGTACGCCCACACCGTGCCGATCAGGCCGATGGGCACGTTGACCCAGAAGACCGACCGCCAGTTCCACGTCACGAGGGCTCCGCCCAGCACCAGGCCGATGAACGACCCCGCGATGCCCGCCACCATGTTGACGCCCAGAGCCATGCCGCGCTGACGGGCGGGGAAGGCGTCGGTGAGGATGGCCGCGGAGTTGGCCATCAGCATCGAGCCGCCGACAGCCTGCACGATGCGCCAGCCGATCAGCCACAGCGCCCCGCTCCCGCCGTGGAACGGGTCGAGGGACAGCACCACCGAGGTGAGCGTGAAGATCAGGAAGCCGGCGTTGTAGATGCGGACCCGGCCCATCATGTCGCCGAGCCGGCCGAGGGCGACCACCAGCACCGCGGTGACGAGCATGTAGCCCATCAGCATCCACAGCAGGTAGCTCACATTCGCGGGCTCCAGCGGATCGAGCCGGATACCGGTGAAGATCCCGGGCAGCGAGATCAGCACGATCGAGCTGTTGATCGTGGCCAGCAGCATGCCCACGGTGGTGTTGGTGAGCGCGACCCACTTGTAGCGGGGATGATCCACGCCGATCCACGTTTTGTGGCTGCCCTGCCCCCTGTCGGCGGCTGTGGGTACGTGGGACTGCTCGGGGGTCATCACTCGCTCCCGGTGCTGTGCTGTTCGAGGAGGGGAGGCTGCTGTGTTCCGTCCTGGAGCAGCATCTGCTGCACGAGTGGCAGGGCGGTCCGCATCGCTGTTGCCAAGGCGTGCTGCTCCTCTTCGGGGAGGGAGGACAGCAGGGCGGCCAGGCGGTCATCACGCTCTTGTCGGCGCTCGGCGAGAACCTCCCGCCCGGTGTCCGTGATGGCGACCAGGGTGACCCGGCCGTCTTGCGGGTCGTCGATCCGCAGCGCCAGCGCCTGCCGTTCCAGACGCTGCACCAACTGGGTCATCGACGGTTGAGTGACACCTTCCGCCGCCGCCAGCGCGGTCAGCCGGGCCGGCCCCTCCCGCTCCAGCCGGGCGAGAGCGGAGGCGGCGGTGAAGCTCATACCCCGCCGGTCTGTCACGGCCCTGACCACGACAGAAGCGAGGTCGGCCAGCGCTCGCGCGGTTTCCTGGAGGCGGTCCTCCGGATGCGACTGATCCACAGTCATCAAGTATCGCGCACTTACATAGGCACCCTATGAAAAATTGGTAAGAAGAATCTCCGGGCTGCGGGAGGGGTGTCAGGGAGGGGTGGTGGCTGGGGGAGGGGTGACGTCGGGGCCGACGGTCCCGAGCCCGTGCTGCTCGCCCGCCCTGCGGGCGGAGTCGGGGTTGGACGTGCTCAGTGCGCGTATGTCGAACCCGTCCAGGGTGCGCAGCGCGGGCAGATGGGAAGCGGCTGCCCAGCCGCCGGAGACGCTGAGCCCGATGATCCCCACGCCGATAGAGGATCCGGACGCGACTGCGGAAGAGGCCAAGGGCGTGGGTGTCTCCAATGCGTGGGGGAGCGGGGGCATGGATCACTTCCCGCCGCCTCACCGTAGCCAATGTACACATTCTTGCGAACATGGCGGCAGGTGACCCGGTACCCTTGGCCCATGGCCAGCCGCACGTCTTCCCCGCTCGTGCACCCCGACTTGGAGGACTTCGACCTCTTCAAGATCATGAGCGCGCTGGCCGACCCCACCCGGCTGGCCATCGTCGTGACGCTCGCCTCCCGGCCGGGCCTGGCCTGTAAGGGCTTCTATCCGGCCGTCGGGAAGTCGGCCCTCACCCGCCACCTCCGCATCCTGCGCGAGGCCGGCCTCATCCAGCAGCACGACGTCGGCACACTCCGCGTCAACGCCCTGCGCAAGGACGACCTCGACCAACGTTTCCCTCACCTGATGGACTTGGTCATCAACGAGGGCGCCGACGCCGACCATCCGATCCTTGTGGCGGACATCGAGAGTGCGTGACGCCCATTGAGGCGGGGCGCCGAATTCGTGTCGACCGCAGGCCCCGCCTCGCCTTCCATCCGACCAGCAAGGAACACCACGTCGTGGACGTCGAGTTACCCCCGTTCGTGCGAGACACCGCCGCCCAGTTCGGGGCCGGTGTCCCGTACGCCCTGAAGGTCTTGGCCGGTCAGTTGGCCGACGACCCGGACATGGGTCGGCCCTCGAATCTGCCAGGCATCCTCACCGTGACGGTGGACGGCGAGTTGTTTGAGGACTGCCCCGCCCTGGCCGTCGGCTACATCCGGGAGCCCGACCGGATCGAGATTCGGTACGTGAACCCGATCTCCTTCGCCGAGTCCGCGGAGTCCGCCGGGTCGGTCGGGTCCGCCGAGTCCGTTGCGGACGCCCAGGACCGGGAGCAGGAGGAGGGGCCCGCCGACCCAGCCACCGACGCGGTCACCGTCCGGGAGGTCGCTGACGCCTGGCAGCGCATCACCGGCTGGCTCCAGCGCAACGCTCCCGATTCCTACGCCGCGCTCCGTGCCGGTGCCGGCCCCGCCGCCATCGCCGCCCTGGAGGGCGACCTCGGCATCCGGATACCCGTCGAACTGCACGTCCTGTGGCTGCTGACGGCGGGTGACGACGGAGTCAATGGCGGCGGATGCCTTCCGGGCAATTGGGCTCTGATGTCCCTGGACGCCGTGGCCGCCACCTACCGGCTGAAGACGGACTCCCAGGCTCACGAGGACACCTTCAACACGGACCGTCCCGAGGACGAGCGAATCACCGTGTGGAAGACAACCTGGATTCCGGTTGTCGCCTTGGGCCCGGCCGACGGCACCTCGGGGCTGTACCTGGATGCCGCGACCGGCTACCTGGGCCGGTGGTCTCGCTACAACGAGTACCCAGGCGACGAACTGGACACGCTGGTCACCTACTTGGAAGAGGCCGCCGACATGCTCGAAGCCCCGGCTCTGGCTACGCGGGACAGGCCGGGCTTGGTCGGTGGGGCGCTGGTGTGGGGCAGCAGTATCGACCCCGCACAGGAAGACCGGTGGCAGCCCTGGACCGGCTGACCGCACCGGTCACGAACCTGCCGTTCAGTGGGTGACCAGCAGGCCCCGGCTGCGCAGCACCCGCCGCTCCAGCGGGCTGAAGATGAGCAGGTCGATGGCGATTCCGACGATCAGGATGAGGAGGATGGCGAGGAAGACCATGGACATGCTGTTGGCGGTGCGGCCGTTCTCAAGGAGTTGGCCGAGGCCGATGCCCAGGTCGGGTGAGGAGGCGATGATCTCGGCGGCCATCAGGGAGCGCCAGGAGAAGGCCCAGCCCTGCTTGAGGCCGGCGAGGTAGCCGGGCAGGGCGGCCGGGATCACGATGTGCCAGGTGCCGCGCAGCCCGGTGGCGCCCAGGGTGCGGCCGGCCCGCAGGTACAGGGGCGGTACCTGGTCGACGCCGGAGACCAGCCCGTTGGCGATCGAGGGGACCGCGCCGAGCAGGATCACCGCGTACATCATCGAGTTGTTGAGGCCCAGCCAGAGCACGGCGGGCGGCACCCACGCCACGGACGGCAGTGACTGGAGTCCGGACAGGATCGGGCCGATGGCCGCGCGGATGAACTTCACGCGGGCGACCAGCAGGCCCAGGGGAGTGCCGATGGCGAGGGCCATGGCGAAGCCGAGCAGGCCGCGCGAGACGCTGGTCCAGATGTACTCCAGCAATGTGCCTTGCCGCCAGGCGTCGGTCAGCTCGTTCCAGACCGCGGACGCTGCGGGCAGCTTGTAGCTGTCGGTGACCTTCGCCCAGACCAGGACCTGCCAGACCACCAGAACCAGCGCCACGGCGACGACGGGCGGCAACACCTTGCCCGTCAAGGTCTCGCGCAACGGCGTACGGTCGACCCGCACCGAATCCAGCGCGTCGAGGCCGGCCTCCACTCCCGCCAGATCGTGCGGGTCCTGGGGCTCCGCGCCCGCCGGGGAGTCGTCCTTCTTGATGTCGACCCCGGTCTCAGTGCTGGCCATGGCGGCGGATCTCCCCACGCAGTTGTTCGGTGATCTCGACGGACAGTTCCGCGACGGCGGAGTCCTCGATACGGCGTGGCTGCGGGATGTCGACCGTCCACTCGTGGGCGATACGCCCCGGGCGGGAGGACAGCAGCACCACGCGCTCGGCCAGTCGTACGGCTTCGCGGACGTTGTGGGTGACGAACAGGACCGACACGCTGGTCTCGCGCCAGATGCGGGTCAGTTCGTCGTGCAGCACGTCGCGGGTGATGGCATCGAGGGCGGCGAACGGCTCGTCCATCAGGAGGAGTTTGCTGTCCTGGGCGAGCGCGCGGGCCAGCGCGACCCGCTGGCGCATGCCGCCGGACAGCTCGTGCACCCGCTTGCCGTAGGCGCCCGCCAGCCGGACGAGCGCCAGCAGTTCCTCGGCCTTCTCCCGGCGCTCGGCCTTGGCCACGCCGCGTAGTTTCAGGGCGAGTTCGATGTTCTTGCCCGCGGTGAGCCAGGGGAACAGGGCGTGTTCCTGGAACATCAGGGCGGGGCGGCCATCGGTGCTGATGCCGCCTGCGGTGGGCTGGTCGAGGCCGGCGACGAGGTTGAGCAGGGTGGACTTGCCGCAGCCGGAGGCTCCCAGGAGGGTGACGAACTCGCCGGGGGCGACATCGAGGGTGATGTCGTCCAGGACGAGCTGGCGGCCGGCGGGGGTGGTGAAGGACTTCGAGACGTGCTCGATCCGCGCGGCGTACTCCACCGACGTAGTGGCGTCGGCGGCCTTGGCGAGGGCGGTTGCCATGGTCGTCACCTCCTGGGAACTCATGCGGACAAAGGGGCGGGTGTGCGGGGTTACTTGACGCCGAGTCCGGCGTCGTCGACCGTGCTCTTGCCCTCGGCCGTGAGGACCTTGTTCAGCGGGGCGAGGTCGTAGATGCCGTCCAGCTTCGGCTTCTTGAGCAGGCCCGCCTTGACCGCGTGGTCGGCCTCGGTGTTCAGGGTGGAGGCCAGCGGGTCGTCGGTGAACTGGATCGACTTCCACGCCGGGTCCAGCACGTCGGCCGGCAGCGGCTTGCCGGACAGCTCCTGCAGCTTGGCGTTCGCGGCCGCCTTGGCCTTGTCGGGGTTGGCGTTGATCCACGTGTTGGTCTTCACCGAGCCCCGCAGCACCGCCTGCACCACATCCGGGTGAGCGGCAAGGAACTTCTGCGACACGATGATGTTGGTGATCACGAACTTCTTGTCGGGCCACAGGTCGGCCTCGTCCAGGAGGACCTTGCCGCCCTCGGCGACCAGCTTGGACGCGGTCGGCTCGGGCACCCACGCACCGTCGATGGAACCGGACTTGTAGGCATCCGGGGTGATCTTGTTGTCGGTGCGGACCACCGACACATCCCCCTTGCCGCTCTGCGCGTCGACCTTCCAGCCCTGCTCGGCGATCCAGTTGAGGAACGCCACGTCCTGGGTGTTGCCCAGCTGCGGGGTGGCGATCTTCTTGCCCTTGACGTCCTTCAGCGACTTGACCTTGTCCGGGTTGACGACGAGCTTCACACCGCCGGACGCGGAGCCGCCGATGATCCGCAGGCCCTTGCCGTCCGTGGTGCTGTAACCGTTGATCGCAGGCGAAGGACCGATCCAGCCGATGTCGATCGACCCGGAGTTGAGCGCCTCGATCTCCGCGGGGCCCGCGTTGAACTGCGAGTAGGTGGCCTTCGTGCCGCCGAGTTCCTTCTGCAGGAGGCCCTCCTGGTCGCCGACCAGGGCGGTGGCGTGCGTCAGGTTCGGGAAGTAGCCGATCCGCACGGTGTCCGCGGAGAGCTTCTTGCCCTCGGCCGCCACCTTCGACGTGTCGTTGTCCTTCGACTCGGACCCGTAACCGCAGGCAGTGAGAGCGAGCAGGGGAAGCGCGGCTATGGCGGCGATCGTGCGCAGGGTGGTGAGCGGTCGTGCGGCAGACACGGAGGTGTCCTCTCAGGGATGGGTTGTCAGGAGGTTCGGAAACGCGAGGCGCAAAGCCCATTGGCGCGTAGCGCACCAGCACTCCACTACCGGCCCTCGGTGGCGGAATGCCGTCGCGGGCTGAGGAGCGGAACGTGGCGGGTGTCGCCGGAGTGGTCGGTGCGTCGCCGACACAGCCACGCCATGCCCGAAGGCATGCGGTCAGCGGGATGTGCGGGTGACGCGGTCGGCCGAGGAGTGTCGAAGAGCGTCCGGGGCGCCGACTGGGTCGGGGCGGCAGGGAGTGCAGCGGTGTTCTGCGTGAGCCACCGGGTTCCGCGGACGGTGTCAGACGGGTCGACAGATGGCGCTGGACGTACGGCCGAGGTCGATGTGGCGACGCGAGGTCAGAAGGGGCTGCAACCGGTCTGTGCGGTTGTGCGTTCTCATGGCCACCCCGCAGTTCCCTAGTTTTCCCACCTGGTTGATGGGGATCGTGACAGAAGGTGGCCTTCACCCCAAGAGGGTGTTCATATGATGGACAGCCTGATCTCGTCTTGTGAGATCAGGCTGGGATCGGCCCTGCGGTCAGGGGTTTGTCCAGGCGCCGGGGGACTCGGTCAGCGCGGATACTCCGGCGGGCAACTCGGCCGACGCGACGTCGGCGAGGGACACGCCTTCGAGGATCTCGCGCACGTTGGAGCGCAGTGCGATCCACAGGGGAAGCAGTGACTGGGCGGGTCCGGTGTAGGACAGATCGGGCGGGCGGACCCCGCGGACCGAGACCAGCGGTCCGTCCACGACGCGGATGACGTCGGCGATGCTGATGGACTCGGGGGACTTGGCCAGCCGGTAGCCGCCGTTGCCGCCGCGCTGGCTGAGGACGAGTCCACCCCGGCGCATGTCGTTCAGGATGCCTTCGAGGAATTTGTGCGGGATGTCCTGGGCGTCGGCGATGGCCTCCGCCTTCAGCGGCCCGTCATCGCGTGACGCGGCGAGCTGCAGTGCGGCACGTACCGCGTAGTCCGCCCTGGCTGAGATCCGCATGCGTTCATTATCCCGTACGAATTCGGTCGGCGTGCGCCGCGGGCGGGATGCCGGGCACCCGTTCTCACCCGGCGGCCGAACGGTTCAGGTCGCCGTGATCAAGACAGGGTCTTGCGAGGTCAGGCGGGCAGGACGAACGGGGGGTGCGCACCGTTGAGGAAGTAGTCCCCGACATCGCGGAGCCGGTCGGCCACGGGCTCGTACAAGGTGTGGGTCCTGGCATTGCGCCAGAAGCGGTCGAAGCCCAGCCGTGAGGACGTGGAGCGGGCGCCGATGACGTCCAGTGCGCGAGCGGTGCATTCCTGCACGGCCCTGGAGGCGGCGGCTTCGGCCATCGCCACGAGGACCGATATCTCCGCGTACTCGTCGTACGTGAGGTCTTCGCCGCGCGCCAGCCCGCCCTGCAAGGCATCCAGAGCTTGATCGGTGAGCGCGGACGCGGAGCGGTTGAGGACGGTCAGTTCCCCGTAGGTGGCAAGCACCTGCGGGTCCTGCGGAGAGCCGGTCGGCCACGCCGGGTCCCAGGGGGAGTGGCCCGCTCGGCTGTACTCACGGGCTTCGGCGAGCACCCCTTCGGCCATGCCCAGACGGAGCTGGACGGACACGAGTCGCCCGACCGGTGACGCCAGGGAGGCTACGGGCGACAGGGCGTCCTCGTCCGCGGACAGGGAGCCGAGTACGTCGTCGGTGCCGATCGGCACGCCGTCGAACTCCACGCTGCCGCCGGCCGCGAGCCGTTGGCCGAAGGGGTCGGCGTCACCGTCGATCACCACGCCCTGCCGGGAGGGATCGACGACCACGGCGAGCGGTTCGCCGGTGTCGGTCCGCACGGCCCGTACGACGAGCCGGTCGGCGACCAGGACCCCGGTGACGTAACTCTGCCGGCCGTCCAGCAGGTAACCGCCGGCGGTCCTGTTCAGTGCGAGAGGCGGTTCCTGACGGTTGAAACCGCCGCCCCAGCACCACTGCTCCGCCGCGGACTGCCGCCCGACCTGCGCGGCGAGGGCGGGCTCGGTGAAGAACCGGGCGCTCCACGACATGAAGTAGTGACAGCCGAGGAGCTGGCCGATGGCGCCGTCGGCCGCGGCGATCTCCCGGACGACGGCGTAGGCCGTCGGCCAGCTCTCGCCCGCGCCCCCGAGCTCCGCCGGTATCAGCAGCGTCAGCAGTCCCGCCTCACGCAGCCGGGACACCTCGTCGAACGGGACCTTGCCCGCCTGCTCCCGGACCACCGCGTCCGTGGCCAGGTCGTCCGCCGTCTCGCGGGCCACGCGCAGCCAGTGCGCACGGCCTGTCGCGGTCCGGTCGGACTCCGGCGCGGGGCCGGACGGCGCGGGGGCAAAGCCCATGGGACTGGTCTCCTCAAGGCCGGCCGCAGAGAGCGGCGTCGGGACTCACTTGCTGGTCGGGCACGTACTTGTAGCCCACGCGTCGTACGGTGACGATCCGGTGCTGGTGAGCCTTGCCCAGCTTGCGGCGCAGGCGCGCGATGTGGACGTCCACGGTGCGGCCGTCGCCGACATGGTCGTAGCCCCAAACGTTGGCCACCAGCTGCTCGCGCGAGTGGACCTGGTGGGGGCGCAGAACGAGATGGGCCAGCAGCTCGAACTCCAGGTAGGTGAGGTCGAGTTCACGCCCGTCCGCCTCCGCGACATGCCGCGCGGTGTCGACGTGGATGCTGTCGCCGTCCGGCCGCGGCGCGGGAGACGGGTCGTCGTAGGTGACCGGCCGGAGGTCCGGCCGTACCCCGTCCTTGGCGAAGAGCTCGGCCGGGTCGGTGCCCTCCGGGACGAACAGGAGGTAGCCGACGAGCGGCGTCGCGTTGTGTTCCCCGGTGCCGCTCTGTGGGGTGTCGCCCACCAGGCGAAGGTGGCGCACGTCGGAGAATGGCGAATTCAGAGGAGCGGGCTGAGCCGGAAGTGCCGTGGTCATGGCGGTCGTCCTTCAGAAGGATGTCGGGCTGTGGGAGCGGTGGGTGAGTTCACCTGAAGGAAGCGGAGCGGCACGCGCGATGGGATGCGAGTCGCGTGCCCTAGACGCGACAGCAGGCGGCGCTGACGACGTGACCAAAGTCGACATGCCGACGACGAACGAGTCGTTGCTGCGTGGGGCACATGTGCATCATCCTGCGCACCCCGGCAGGGCGCCGTCAATACTTCCCTAGTAAATCGATAGGAAATATAGGGAACGATCGTCGGGATGGCTGGTATGCACTGCCGTGATCGGCCGGCCGGCACTGCAGGAGGCGGTCCGGCATGCGGGCGTTGGTTGACGATGAGCGAGATCTATTGCTCAATTGGCCGCATGAACGCCCAGCCGCGCTTGGTCTCGCGTGACCACATCGACTTCGGTCGGGTGTGGTCCGCGGCGTGTTGCGCCTGACTCGGGCGATGGGCCGTCCGTCGGCCCTTCCCTCCTCGGTGACCCCGTCGAACCCGTCGCGGACCGACTTCTCCCTTCGGGTTGCCGACCCTCGCAGGCGCTGACCCGCACAACGACGTAGTCCTGCGGGCCGTGACGTGCGCTGCCGCCGTCCGGTTCGCCGACTGACGCCCAGTGTCGCCTCGCTCGATCCAAGCGCCGCACCAGTTCCCTGACGAGCCGTTGCCTGATGAGCCGCTCTGTGACGACCTGTCATATCCCTCTGCGCATAGGCCCGTTCCGCCAGCCCGTACGAAAGGTCATTCCCATGCCCGTGGAGTTCCTCGGCATCGCCGCGACCAACAACGGATCCGAAACCACCGCACGGTTCGGCGCCGCCTTCGACAAGGAGTACACGCTCCGGCTGGCCCGCGCGCACGAGGAGCACGGCTGGGACCGGGTGCTGTTCGCCTACGGATCCGGTTCGCCGGACCCCGCGCCGGCCGCCGCCTACATCGCGAGCAGGCTGGACCGCCTTCAGATCCTGCTCGCCCACCGGCCCAACGTCTCGTACCCGACGTTCGCCGCGAAGACCTTCGCCACCCTCGACCAGATCAGCGACGGCCGGCTGACCGTGCATTTCATCACCGGCGGCAATGACCAGGAGCAGGGCCGCGAGGGTGACATCCTCACCAAGGACGAGCGCTACGCCCGCACCCGCGAGTACATCGGGATCGTCAAGAAGATCTGGACCACTCACGAGCCCTTCGACCACGAGGGCGGGCACTACCGTTTCCACGACTTCGTCAGCGACGTCTTCCCGGTCCAACAGCCCCGCCCGAACGTGTCGTTCGGAGGTTCGTCGCCCGCCGCGTACGCCGCAGGGGGTGCCGAGGCCGACATCTACTGCCTCTGGGGCGAGCCCCTCGCGAAGACCGCCGAGCAGATCGAGAACGTGAAGGCCGCCGCGAAGGCCGCGGGCCGGACCGAAGTACCCCGTATCCAGGTGGCGTTCCGGCCGATCATCGCCCCGACCGAGGAACTGGCCTGGGAGAAGGCGCATCGCACGGTCGGCGCGATCAAGGCCCGCAAGGAGAAGGGCGAGACGATCACCAAACGCCACAACGGGCAGGCGCTGCCGCAGAACACCGGCTCGCAGCGGCTGATCGCGATCGCTGAGGCGGGCGAGCGCTACGACCGTGCCCTGTGGACTCCGACAGCTGCCGCCACCGGGGGAGCGGGCAACTCCAACGCCCTGGTCGGCACGCCGGAGACGGTCGCCCAAGCCCTCCTGGACTACTACGACCTCGGTGTCGACATCCTCTCCGCCCGCGGCTACGACCTGTTGGACGACGCGATCGACTTCGGCCGGTACGTGATCCCGATCGTCCGCGAGGAGGTCGCCAAGCGCGACGCCGAGCATGACGCCGTTCGGGCGGCCCGCGCCACGCAGAACCTCGCGGCGGTGAATGGATGACATCAGTCGCGCAACCACCGTTGTCCGCGACCGAGTTGACGGTCATTCAAGTGACCGTGTCCGACCCGCGGGTGAGACCGCTGCTGCGCGAACTCGGCGACGAGTACTCGACGCGCTACGGCAAGGACGCTCACGCCGAACTCGCCCGCTATCCCGACGAGGAGTTCACCCGGCCGCACGGCGGGGTGCTGCTCCTGGTCCTGGAGCGCGGTGAGCCGGTCGCGGGCGGCGCCTTCCGCCGGTACGACGCGACCACGGCGGAACTCAAACGGATCTGGACGCACTCCGCCCACCGCCGACGCGGCCTGGCACGACTCGTCGTCGCCGAACTGGAACACGAGGCGCGCGCACGCGGCTACCGGCGGGTCTACCTGACCACGGGGCCGCGCCAGCCGGAGGCCCGCGGCTTGTATCTGGCCACCGGCTACACCCCGCTGTTCGACACGTCCGCCAACCCGGAAAGCATCGGCCCGCTGCCCTTCGAGAAGCACCTGCCGGCCGAAGCGCGCACTTGAAAGGCCGCAGTCACCTGACCGCAGTCAGCCATGAAGATCCGGGCCGTTGGCATCGAGTGCCGCTCGGATCTGGCTGAGCCACTCCGCGCCGAGTCGGCGCCCGTTCGGGAGTTGGTCGTCCCGGTCCCAGCGCCACGTCGTGATGATGGCCAGTACGAGGATCCGGCACTTGCGCAGCAGGTCCTGGTCGAGACCTGGATAGTGCTCGCTGACTTCTTCGGGCGCATGGGCGAGGTCGAATTCGATGGGCCCGCGGCAACAGGTCTCGAAGTCGATGAACAGCAGCCCGTTCTTCGTGGTGAGCAGGTTGCCGGGGTGCGGCTCGCCGTGCAGCAACTGCTCGGCGACGCCGCCGCGCTCGCCGATCACTCGTCCCAGGCTTCGTAGCGTGTCGCGGAGCAACTCCCGGTCCGCGTCGGCGAGTTCCGGAGTGCGCTCGCGGTTCGCCAGGAATTGTCGAGCCTGCTCGACTCGTTCCATGAAGTGCGGCGTCGGGACATCGAGCTTGCGCATCCCGGCGTGGAGTTGTGCGAGCGCATTGGCGTAGTCGGCTGGTGAGACCTCGTGGGGTGTCACGGGTTCGTAGTAGGTCCACAGCGTGACCACGAAGCCATCGTGCTCATGGACGCGTGGCTCCACTCGCGGCTCCAGGGCGGCCACCGGACACCCGGATTCGCCGAGCCGCTGAGCGACATCGACCTCGAACTGCGCGACCTGTTGCTCTGCAGGTGCCACCCGGGCCAGGACATCACAGGGCAGCAGACGCAGAGTGAGCTTGTTGGAGTCATTGAGAATGATCGCGTCGTCGACGGCAAGGTCGAGCGATGAGGCGATCGACTTGGCCGCGGCCATCGCACGCGAGACCTCTGATGCCTGCATCGTCGCCCGGCCTCTTTCCCTTGAGCGCTGCCTCGACTCTCCAACTGGTGCAACTAGCCTGCGCACCCTACCAAGTTGTTGATCGAGGAACGCCTGCTGCAGCCCGGGCGGCGCCCGGGGAGTCGGGAATTCAGTGAAGGTGGGCCAGAACCTGCGGATTCGCGCAGTGCGCGAGTGGCCGGCCTGCCAGGAACGCGGCTACCTCCGAGGCCACGATGGAGGCGGCATTGAAGGCAGTCTGTTTGCTGGCACCGGCCAGATGCGGCGTCATGACGATGTTGGGGGTCGTCAGCAGGCGTGAGCCGGCGGGGATCGGCTCGCGGGGGAAGACGTCGAAGGCGGCGCCGAAGAGCTTTCCGGCGTCCAGGGCGTCGCACACGGCGTCGTAGTCGACGAGCGATCCGCGGGCACAGTTGACCAGCACGCCGCCGGCCGGCATCAGGTCGATCATCTGCCGGGAGATCAAGCCCTCGGTCTCCGCAGTCGCGCGGGCATGGACGGTGACGAACGTGGAGCGTCGCATGAGGTCCGCCAGGTCGGTGACCTCGGCCGGTGACACGTCGTCCGCTCGGACAAAGGGGTCGGCGACGAGCACCTGTGCGCCGAATCCGCGGAGGATGCGGGCGACCCGGGATCCGATGGCGCCGTATCCCACGATGCCGACGGTGCTGCCCGCCAGCTCCGGCCCGACCCTTTCGAACATGTAGTAGTCACCTCGCCAGGTGCCCGCGGCGAGGTCCGCGTGGGTGGCGGGGACGCGTCGGGCCGCGGCCATCATGAGGGCGACCGTGTGCTCGGCGGTGGCGGTGGCGTTGCGTCCGGGGGCGAAGGTGACCGCGACGCCGTGCCGGGTGGCCGCCTCGAGGTTGGCGTTGACGGGGCCGCCGCGGCTGACGCAGAACAGACGCAGGCCGGGGCTGGCCTCCAGGATCCGTTCGGTGAGCGGAGCCATCTGGGTGACGCAGATGTTCACCCCGCTGAGGGCCTCGATCAGCTGGTCCTCGGTGCCGGAGGCCTCCCGTACCTCGGCCACCTCCCCGAAGGGCTCGACCGGCCAGGGCAGGGTGAGTTCGCGGAAGGTCGCGGTGGGTGCGGCCGGCCGGAGCCTGTCGAGGAGCAGGGAGTTGAGGACGAAGTGGTCACCGGCGGTGAGGATGGTGGTCACTTGAGTTCTCCTGGGGTCACGGGGCGGTTCAGTGTCAGCAGCGACGGCCCGCCGTCACGCAGGACGAGTTCGTTCAGGGCGCAGTTGGCCAGGAACGGGAAGGTCCGGCGGTAGTGGCGCACAGGCAGGCCGAGCAGGCGGCAGAGCGCGAGCCGGATCGCGGTGGAGTGGCCCACGACGAGGACGCGGCCTTCGTGGTGCTCGGCCTGGAGTTCGGTGAGGAACGCCAGATAGCGGTCGCTCGCGTCGAGGGGGTTCTCCCCCTTGGGGAAGTGGTTGGTCACCGGGTCGGTCCTGAAGGCCGCCAGGTGCTCGGGGAACCGCTGGTGCATCTCCGCGCGGGTGAGGCCCTCGGCGATGCCGAAGTCGAGCTCGCGCAGTCGTTCGTCCACGCGCACCGGCAGTCCGGTGCGCACCGCGCTGTCGCGTGCGGTCTCCTGCGATCGCGTCAGCGGGGAGGCGAAGATCGCGGTCAGGTCCGCCTGTTCCGCCCAGTCCGCGAGCGCGCGTGATTGTGCGCGGCCGTGCTCGGTGAGCGCGATGTCGGTGCTGCCGGCGTACCGGTTCTCGGCGTGCCACAGGGTCTCCCCGTGTCGGACGAAGATGACATGGAGGCTCAAGGCGCCGTCCTTTCTCGCGCGTGGGTTGCGACGACGCCGGGGAGCCAGCCGCGTTGGACAAGCAGATCGAGCAGCCGGAGGTAGCCCTCGTCGTGCGGGTCTCTCTCTGAACGGCGTGGTTCGAGGGTCCGGTCGAGTCGCACCATCGAGTCGGCGACGCTCTCCAGAGGCGCACTGCTCGACGCGGCCAGCACCGCCATGCCGAGCGCCGGTTCAGCGTTGCGCGGCAGGGTCACCGGGCGTTGCAGCACATCGGCCCGCAACTGGTTCCACAGCGGGTTGCGGGTGGCCCCGCCGGTGAGGACGACCGCACCGTCGGTCGGCGCGCCGAGGAGGTCCACGTAGTCGAAGCAGAGCCGTTCGACGTATGCGGCGCCCTGCAGCAGTGCGGCGAACGACTCGGCGCGGGTGGCAGGCTCGCGGTTGCCGAACGCGCGGGCGTCCACGGCGACGAAGGGGAATCGTTCGCCCGGGGAGACCAGCGGATAGCGCAGCAGGTCGGTGGGCAGCAGCGCCGCGGCCTCGCGGGTGAGCCGGTCCAGGTCGGCGTCCGCGAACTCCCGTGCGACCAGGCCGGCTCCGACGCTGGAGGCTCCGCCGGGCAGCCAGTGGCCGGAGGGCGACCGGTGGGAGTAGACGACCCCGTGCGGATCACGGATGAGGTCCTTGGTGACGCCCTTGAGCACCAGGGTGGTGCCCATGACCGAGTTCCAACTGCCGACGGCGGTCGCGCCGGAGCCCAGTTGTGCCGCGCAGCCGTCGGTCATCCCGGCGACGACGGCGGTGCCTTCGGTGAGCCCGGTCTCGGCGGCGGCCTCGGCGCAGATCTGGCCGATGACCGTGCCGGGCAGTACCAGATCGGGCAGCATCGCGCGGGGAATCCCCAACGCGGCGAGTACGGGCTCGGGCCAGGTCACCTGTGCGGCGTCGGCACCGGTCTTGAGCGCGTTGCTGGTGTCGGTGGGCACCTCGTGCCCGACGAGCTTGGTGTTGATGACGTCGTTCTGATGCGCCAGGCGCCAGCCGTTCTCAGCGGCCCGGGGATGGTGGTTGAGCAGCCAGCGGAGCTTGGGCAGCGCCCAGGACCGCTGCATCCGCAGGTAGCCGGCCTTGGCCCACTGCTGCTCCCCGGCGGCGTTGACCTGCTCCGCCTCCGCCGCGGCGCGCCCGTCGTCGTACATCAGCGCCGGTGTCACGCACAGGCCACGGCGGTCCACCATGGTGATGGTGCCGGAGGTCGCGTCGACGGCCACCCCTTGGACGCGGCGCAGATCGGCACCCGCGGCGCGCGCCCGGCCGATCGCCGTGACGACGGCGCTCCACCACTGCTCGGGGTCCTGCTCATGGCGATCGCCCTCCCGGCGGCTGGTCAGCGGGCACGAGCCTTCGCCCAGCAGACTGCCGTCGGACGCGGCGACGACCACCCGTACGCCCTGAGTCCCAAGGTCGATGCCCAGCCAGGCATCGCTTCCGCCGGCGGTCATACGCCGCCTCCACCGGCCGGGGCCGGAGGTGTCTGTCCGCGGTCGCGAGTCCACAGCGGCCGGTTCAGCTCCCGCAGCCGCAGGAAGTCGGCGTACTGGTCGCTGAAGTCGTCGAACGCCTTCAGATCGGGCTGGTATGTGGCGGCGACCTCCACGTGCCGGGCGGCCGCGGTCGGGAAGTCCGGCTCACGGCCGGTGGCGACCAGACCGGTCAGCCAGGCGCCGCGGGCCCCGACCTCGGCGGAGGCGGGAATGGTCACAGGCAGGCCCGTCACATCGGCGATCAGTCGCATCCAGAAGTCGCTTCTGGTGCCGCCGCCGCACAGCGCCAGCCGGTCCGGGGAGCCCGGGGCCGCGGTGAGACAGTCGCGGATGGTCATGGTGACTCCTTCCACCAGCGCACGGGCCATGTCTTCGCGTCCGGCTTCCAAGGACAGGCCGGACAGGGAGCCACGCGCCGTGGTGTCGAAGAAGGGAGCCCGCTCTCCGGCGGGGGAGAGGTAGGGGATGAACCGCACCCCGGCCGTATCGCGTCCGCCCCGCGCGGCCAGGGCCATCAGATCGGTGACAGAGGTCAGTCCGAGCAGTGCTGCCCCCCAGTCCAGGACGTCGCCGCCGCTCATGGTGGGGAAGGCGCGAAGGTAGCGACCGGGGACCCCGAGCGTCACGGTGATGCCCACGGGCTCGTCGGTGACCACCGTGTCCGTGATGACCTCGGTCGACAGGGTGGTGCCGAGGATGCAGCACGCCTGGCCGGCGGTCACCGCGCCGGCTCCGATGGCGGTGGCGCAGATGTCGTACGGCGCCAGCACCACCGGGACACCTGCGGGCAGGCCGGTCTCCGCGGCTGCCGACGCACTGATCGTCGTGACCCGGTGGTCGTCGTCCCGAAGCTCGGGCAGGAGCCGCCGAGCCCACTGCAGGCCGTAGAGCTCGAAGAGCCGGTCGGACCAGTCGCGCCGCCTGATGTCCATGAACGGTGCCGACGCGTCCGACTCGTCGACGGCGGGCTCGCCCGTCAGCTTCAGGTGGAGCCAGCCACCGCAGGTCAGCAGATGGCTCGACCGGGCCACCCGGTCGGGGTCGTTCTCGTGCAGCCAGGCCAGTACGGCGTTGGGCATGCCGGTGGACAGCCGCGACCCGCTGATCCGGAAGGCCTCCCGCGCCACCCCGTCGCGCTCCCATTCGGTGATCTGAGCAGTGGCTCGTCCGTCGTTCCACAGCACGGCGGGCCCGGTGGGACGCCCCTGGCCGTCGACCAGCCAGGCGCCGTCGCCCTGTGCGGTGACGGCGACCATGCCGGGTGCGTCGGGGAGCGATTCGACGACTTCCCGGACGGCGTCGGCAACCGCGGCCCAGACTTCGGCCATGTCCTGCTCGGCCCACCCGGGACGGGGTCGCGTCACCTGGGTCGGCCGGCGGCTCACCGCCAGTTCCTTTCCGTCGTCGGCGTATCCGACCACCTTGATGGTGGTGGTGCCCGCGTCGATGGCGATCGCAGTCATCTGCCTCAACCCCGTCCGTGCGCCTGGCGTGAGCGTCGGGCGATGGAGTCCAGGCCGACGGCGATGAGCAGGACCGCACCGGTGATCATGAACCGGTAGGAGGAGTCGAGGTTCAGCAGCGTGAGACCGCTGGAGATCGACTGGATGACCAGGACGCCGAGCAGGGCGGCGATGGCCGAGCCGCGTCCGCCGAACAGGCTGGTCCCGCCGATCACCGCCGCGGCGATGGCGTTGAGGTTGACGTCTCCGGTACCGGTGCTCTGGTTCGCCGCGGCCAGTCGCGAGGCGGCCAGTATGCCGCCGACCGCGGCCAGGCCGGAACACAGGACGAACGCCGAGGTGTATACGCGCCGTACGTTGATGCCGGCCCTGCGGGATGCCTCGGCGTTGCCGCCGACCGCGTAGATGGATCGTCCGAACTTGGTGCGGCTGAGCACGTAGTGCGTCACCAGCACCAGGGCGACGAAGAACACGAACATCCAGGCGACGCCGCGGGTGCGGTTCAGGTAGTAGACGACGAGCAGCAGTGCGGCCAGCAGCAGGAGCGACTGCATGACAAGCCACTGCGGCGACGAGGACGACAGCCCGGCGCGGCGGCGGGTCCGGGCCCGCACCCACCCGGTGGCCAGGAATCCGCCCGCGGCCACCACGGCCAGTGCGTAGGCCATCCAGTGGGGGACGAACCACAGCTGTGCGAACTTCACCAGGGTGGAGTCGTAGGGCAGGTTGATCGCGTTCTGGCCGCGCAGCAGCCACAGTTGTACGCCGAGGAAGGCCAGCAGCCCTCCCAGGGTGACCACGAAGCTGGGTACACCGAAGCGGTTGAGCACCTGGCCGTAGAGCCAGCCGATGAGGCAGCCGCCGGCCACGGCCGCGAGGACCGCCAGCCAGATGGGCTGCTCGTTCTTGACCATGACGACGGCGGTGATCGCGGCCGACACACCGCTCACCGATCCCACGGAGAGGTCGATCTGGCCGGCCAGCAGGACGCACACGATCCCCAGCGCGAGGACTCCCACCGGAACCATGTCGAAGGACAGGTTCACCAGGTTGGTGCTGGACAGGAAGGTCGGATTCAGTATCTGGAAGATCGTCCAGATCACCACGATGCCGCCGACGACAGGCAGCATGCCCAGGTCTCCGCCCCGCACGCGGCGGATCGTGGCCCTGACGCTGTCGGTGATGCCCTGAGGCGTCACAAGACGCTCATCCTGCAGGTCGGTGGCCGGTGCCACCGAGTTCTCGGTGATGGTCACAGCTCTTCCTTCTCTTCCTGCATTTCCTGCGGGGAAGTCGGCCGGCCTGCGGCTCGCCGCGAGACCACGTTGTCGGTCGCGCCGGTGATCGCGGCGACGATCTCCTGGGAGGAGACGTCCTTGGCGTCGTACACACCGTTGTTGCGGCCCAGCCTGAGCACCGCGACACGGTCGGCGACCGCCCGGACGTCCTCCATGTTGTGGCTGATCATCACCACGCCGAGTCCGTTGTGCTTGAGCCGCTCGACCAGGTTGAGGACCTCGGCCGTCTGCGCGACACCGAGGGCGGCCGTCGGCTCGTCGAGCAGGACGATCTTCGGGTTGCTCAGCAGTGACCGGGCGATCGCGACCGTCTGCCGCTGGCCGCCCGAAAGGGCGGCCACCGGGACATTGAGTGTGGGGATCTTTGCCGACAGCTGTCGCAGCAACTCCCAGGAGCGCTTTTCCATGGCGACGTCGTCCAGCATCCAGGGACGGAGTTCCTGACCCAGGAACAGGTTCGCCTTGACGTCGAGGTTCTCGCACAGGGCCAGGTCCTGGAACACCGTGGCTATGCCCATCGCATGGGCGAGGGCCGGTGAGCCAAGAGATACCCTCTCGCCGTGAAAGAAGATCTCTCCAGCGTCGGGGGTGTACACCCCGGACAGGATCTTCACCAGGGTGGACTTGCCGGCGCCGTTGTCCCCGACGATGGCGACCACCTCACCGGCCGCCACATCGAGCTCGATATCGGTCAGCGCGGCGACCGCGCCGAAGTTCTTGCAGATTCCGCTGAGCGACAACACGGTGTCCGTGCCCGCACCGGTGACCGCGGTGCCTGTCATCGTGACCCTCTTTCCTCAGAGACCCCGGACCGCTACTTGATGCCCAGCCGCCCGCAGTCGGCGGCGTACTGAGCGGTGCACACGTCCTTCGCCTTGAGCACTCCATCGGAGCCGAAGATGACCTCCTTGAGGTTCTTCTGTGTCACGACGGTCGGCTTGAACAGCTGCGACGGGGTGTTGAACAGCTTCTTGTCCGCCTTGGGCTCCTCGCCCTGCAGCAACTGCTGGGCGACGTCCGCGGCCGCCTCGGCAACGATCTTGATCGGCTTGGAGATGGTGTTGTACTGATCTCCCGCGATGATGCGCTGGATCGCCGCCAGCTCCGCGTCGTTGCCGGTGATCGGCGGGACCTTCACATCCGCGGCCTTGAACGCCGCGATCGCTCCGCCGCCGGTGCCGTCGTTGGCCGCCACCACGCCGGCGATCCTGCCGCGGTACTGGGCGATCTGCCCGCTCGCCCACTGCTGGGCCTTCTCCGGTGACCAGCCCGGTGTGTCGTACTCGGCGAGCAGTTTGAACCCGCTGTCGTCGACGGCGTTGTGGACGCCCTTCTTGATCAGCCCGGCGGCGGCGTCGGTGGGCGACCCGTTGATCTGGAGCACACCCCCCTTGGCCTTGGTCTCCTTCAGGTGATCGACCAGCGACTGGGCGATGGACTCGCCGATCGCCTCGTTGTCGAACGACACATAGAAGTCCGCGGGCTTGTCCGGGACGGGCCGGTCGTAGGCGACCACCTTGACGCCCTGGGACTGCGCCGTCTGCACGATCGTGGCCGCCCCGGCGGAGTCCACCGGGTCGATCACGATCACCTTGGCTCCCTGGGCCATCGCGGAATTCGCCTGCTGCTGCTGAAGCGAGGCGTCACCGTTGGCGTTCTGGTAGATCACGCCGCAGTCCGGGCACAGCTTGGCCATGCGCTTCTTGAACAGCGGAGCGTCGTACTGCTCGTAGCGGGTGGAGGCCAGGTCGGGCATGAGGAACGCGACCTTGCCCGACTTTCCGTCCGCCTTGGCGGACCCGGAGTTCCCGGCACTCGGTTCCTCGGCACACGCGGTGAGAGCACCCAGGGCGAGGATGCCGGCGAGAGCACCACTGGCCAGTCTTCTCATGTTCGACTCCTTGATCCAGGACCGTGCGGCTGCCGGGTCGGCGGCTATGACGTAACGCACAAGAAACTCTTGGCGCTTTCGGGTGTCAACGGATCCTGAGAACTGAACACCGATGTCTGATCCTTTGATCAGCGATCCTGTTCGTTCTCCTGGCATGGGTGAACATCGGTGTGCCATGCTGCTTCGGAGAGCGCGTCACAAACCGGGCTGAAACACGCTCGTTGCAGGCGGGGAGAGCGCAACGGACAAGGTGAAAGCCCGACACAGCCCGAAGATGTTCTGTTAACAGAAAGGGAACAAGGGGACCTCATGGCGGAAGGCAAAGATCCGGCCACCGACGAGGGCGGGCGAGGGCCGCGGGAGAGGCGGGAGCGGATCAAGACCCGTGTCGTCGACGAAGGCTTCGTCCGCATCGAGCGGCTCGCCGAAGAGCTGGGCGTGACACCGATGACCATCCGTCGCGATCTCGACTACCTACAGGGCAAGGGGTGGCTGAGAAAAGTCCGCGGCGGGGCCACCGCACAACCGTCGACGGCGTTCCACGGCGACATCCGGCACCGCACCCAGTCCATGGCGGAGGCGAAGAGCGCACTCGCCCGTGCGGCACTTCCCCTCGTCAAGCCCGGGCAGTCCCTCATCGTCGACGACAGCACCACCGCCCTCGCGCTCGCGGGACTGCTCTCGCAGCGCGCACCGCTGACGGTCATCACCAACTTCGTACCCGTGATCCAGGTTCTCGCCGGCAGTCCGGGGATCGAGCTCATCTCACTCGGCGGCGCGTACTACCCGGCCTACGACGCATTCCTCGGCATCCGGACCATCGACGCGGTCAACAGCCTGCGTGCCGACACGCTGTTCGCCTCGACGACGGCCATCACCCGCGGCCACTGCTACCACCAGTCCCAGGAGACCGTGGGAGTGAAACGAGCCCTGATGGAAGCCTGCGACCGCAAGATCCTGCTGGTCGACCACACCAAGTTCCAACGCCGCGGTCTCTACCAGCTCGCACCCGTCACCGCGTTCGACCTCGTCATCGTCGACGCCGGCATTTCACCGTCGCAGCTCGACACGCTGCAGGCCGGCGGTGCCGAAGTCCTCGTCGCCGACGCGGAGTGACAGCCGGTTCGAGTGAGGCGGGGGAGCGGCCCGGAGCCGCCACCGGCGTCGTGTGCGGCGCGCGACAGCGTATCCAGGCCCTCGGCCAGCTCCCACTGCGGTCCGAACTGGCCCCAACCGGCGGCGAGTTGCCGCAGTTCTCCGGGAGTTCCGCGACGGACCGTGAGACACACGCGGGGCGGCGGGTCGATCGACGCCGGGAGGGCCGCACGGGGGCGGATCCGGCTGCGGTACGTGGAACGCCGGGCCGCCGGGACCGGCTTTCGAAGTGGCCCGGGCCCAGGTCATGTTGGAGTTCCCGGTAGTCGTGCTCGATGCGCGGGTCGATCTTTGCCAGGCGAACGAATTCGGCGAGTGGGATGTCTGCCGGGTCCGCCGGGTCAGCCTGGTGGGGCGCCTTCACCGTGCCGTCGGGCCCGCCGCCCCCGTGGGGAATTCCTCGATCCCGATGACCCGCAGCAGCTCCAGCCGCTCGCGGGTCTCGGCGTCCGCCGGGGTGAGCACCAGCAGTTGCTGGCCCTGGTCGGGGGTGACCAGGGTCTCGCAGTCCATCAGCAGGCGGCCGACCCGCGGATGCAGCAGGGTCTTGCGGTCGGAGCGCCGGACCGCCACCTCGTGCTCTGCCCACAGCCGGCGGAAGTCTGCGCTCGCGGCCTGCAACCGGTCGACGAGTCCGGCGACCGTGGAGTCGCCGGACCGGCGGCCTGCTGCCGCACGCAGGTCGGCCACGAGCTGGCGGCCGTGGCGTTCTTGTTCTTCGGTCGGAGTGACGGCGCGGACCGCGGGGTCGGTGAACCAGCGGTATGCGACGAAGCGGCGGTCGCCGGTCAGGCCGGTGTGGTCGCCCATGAGCAGCAGGGCGGCCCGGTTCTGGGCGAGGGCCTCACCCAGGTCGGACAGCACCAGGGCCGGGGTGTCGCCGAGCAGGTCGAGCATGCGGATCAGCCCGGCGCGGGCCAGGCGAGCCACTCCGTCGGCGGGTGGGGGCCGATGGCCGGCCAGGTGGAACAGGTGGTCGCGCTCGTCGTCGGAGAGGCGCAGCGCCCGGGCCAGCGCGCCGAGCAACTGGACCGACGGCTGACTGCTGCGGCCCTGCTCAAGGCGTACGACGTAGTCCACCGACATGCCGGCGAGCGCGGCCACCTCTTCCCGGCGCAGGCCGGTGGTTCGGCGGCGCGGACCGTCGGCGATACCGACCTCGGCCGGGCGCATCGCCTCGCGGCGGCGGCGCAGGAAGTCGGCGAGCTGCTCACGTTCCATGGCCCCATCCTCCCTCGCGGCGGGCGAGCCGAGCCAGGGAGCGGCTCTCCCAGGATGAACGCTCCGCTCCCGTACGTCGCGGCGCGGCCGCAAGGTGGACGGCAGACCGACGACGAAGGAGAACACGATGCAGACACGAACCCTGGGCACCACCGGCCCTGCCGTTTCCGCACTGGGCCTCGGCGCGATGGGCATGTCGGGCGCCTACGGCGCGGCCGACCGCGCGGAGAGTATCGCCACCGTGCACGCCGCGCTGGAGACCGGCGTCACGCTGATCGACACCGGTGACTTCTACGCCATGGGCCACAACGAACTCCTGCTCGCGGAGGCGCTGCGCGGCCGGGACCGGGACAGCTACCGGTTGAGCGTCAAGTTCGGCCAACTGCGCGGGCCGGGTGGCGAGTTCGGCGGGCAGGACGGCCGGCCCGAGGCGGTGAAGAACTTCCTCGCCTACTCGCTGACCCGGCTGGGCACCGACCACATCGACATCTACCGTCCCGCCCGGCTCGACCCGGCGGTACCGATCGAGGAGACGGTGGGCGCGATCAAGGAGATGATCGACGCCGGGTACGTCCGGTACCTCGGCCTCTCGGAGGTCGACGCGGCGACGATCCGCCGGGCGCATGCCGTCCACCCGGTCGCCGATCTTCAGATCGAGTACTCCCTGCTGTCCCGCGCGGTGGAGGCGGACATCCTGCCTGCGCTCCGGGAGCTCGGCATCGGCCTGACCGCGTACGGCGTCCTCAGCCGTGGCCTCATCTCCGGGCACTGGTCCGCCGGCCGCACGGTCGGCCCCGGTGACGGTCGTGGTTTCAGCCCGCGCTTCGCGAGCGGAAACGTGGAACACAACCTCGCCCTCGTGGAGGCACTGCGCCGAGTCGCCGACGCTAAGGGGTGCACAGTCGCCCAACTGGCCATCGCCTGGGTGGCCGCACAGGGCGAGGACATCGTGCCGCTGGTCGGCGCTCGCACCCGCGAGCGGCTGGCCGAGGCGGTGCCCGCACTGGAGCTGACCCTCACCGCGGACGACCTCGCCGAGATCGAGAAGGCGGTGCCGCCGGGTGCGGCGCGCGGAGATCGATACCCGTCCGCGTTCATGGCCGGCCTCGGCGTCGGCAACTGAGTTCGCGCCTGCGGCAACACTCCGACGAGGTCTGTCACGGAGTCCTACGAGGGCTTGTCCGGCAAATGGCAAATGATGAACGTCATGCTGGTCGAGCAGTAGGTAATGGCCTTGCTGTGACGCTGCAGCCCGGCGATGCTGGGCCGATGCCAGGGCAGCGGAAGAGGAAGCATCAGCGGCGGGACGAGGCAGAGCGGGCGGCTGCTCGCTTCGCGCCTGACCTGGGCCGCTGGGAAGTGCTCTTCGAGACCCAGGACGGGGCGGAATGGCGCGATCACATGCGCCGGCTCCGAGCGTCGGACACACAGATCGACTGGTCGGCGGTGCGGATCGACACGCTCTGCGGACGCACGGTGCACCCGACCACTTTCCGACTGAGCCTCTTCGTGCCGAACTGACCGGCGTGTCCTCACCGGGCATCGGGCAGGTGGCCAGACGGCCAGACGGCCAGATGGCCAGACGGCCTACTGGGCCTCAGCCGCCGCGGCCGCCGCAGGTGAAGAGTGAGACGAGCCGGGCCCATCGTCCACGTGCTGTGCCAGACGGTCGCGCAGGCGGGTCAGGCGGTCGATCTCGGCGTCGAGCGCTGCCAGTCTGCGGTCGGCGACCCTGGAGCCGGGGACGCCGGGGTCGGGGGGCCCGCAGCGCCGTTGGGGATTCTTGACCAGCACGTCGATCCGGTCGGCGACACCGCTCAGATCCTCGACGGTGAGCCCGAGCGCCAGCAGCTCACGGACGACGCGGGCTCTGGCCACATCGTCCGGCCCGTACTCACGCTGTCCGGAGGCCGTCCGCGGCGGCGGTGGCAGCACGCCGCGTTCCTCGTAGAACCGCAGCGCCCGGGGCGTGGTCCCCGCCGCTGCCGCCGCATCCCCGATCCGCATCCCGCCCCCGCCTCGGACTTCCTCACGCATACGCCGTGCTTCTGCCCGTGCCCCCGTAGCGTCACCGTGGCGGCAACTCCACGACGACGGTCCCGAAGTGCCGCCCCTCGAACAGTTCCTGCAACGCTCGCGGCGCCCGATCCATGCCCGGAACCCGTACGTGCGGGAAGGTGATCTCCCCGGAGCGCAGCCACTGCCCGAAGCGCTTGGTCCATTCCTCGTTCACCTCGGGGTGATCCATACCGCTGTAGCCGCGGAGCGAGACGCTCTGGTTGACGAGCCGGAACGTGTCGATCTCCGCGGGCGCACTGCCACCGTCCCGGTGCGGCGACAACTGCCCGGCCAGAGCACCGACCAGTGCGAAGCGGGCACCGCGGCGAGCGGCGCGTACCGCCGCGGTGAGTTGCTCACCGCCGACGGTGTCCAGCAGCACGTCGATGCCCTCCGGCGCAGCCGCGGCCAACTGCGTGTCCAGCGACTGGGATCCCGGCACCAGCACGGCGTCGTAGCCCAGTTCGACCCCCAGCCGCTCGGCCTTGTCCGGCGAACGGGTGCTGCCGATGACCCTCGTGGCCCCCAGCAGACGCGCCAGAGCGCCCGCCAGCGACCCCACGCCGCCGGCCGCCCCCGTGACGAACACCGTGTCTCCGGCGCGGACTTCGGCGAGCCGGGTCAGTGCTCCGTAGGCGGCCGCCCCGGATGACAGGTGGGCCACCGGGTCGGGCAGGGCATCGCCCAGCGGAGCGCAGTCGTCCTCCGCCACCAGCGCGTGCTCGCGCCATCCGAGCAGGTGGCTGACCGTGTCTCCCGGCCGAAACGAACTGTCTGCGGAGGCCGCGACGACCTCGCCGACGGCGGGACCGAAGAGTGTGTCACCGACGTGGATACGCGGCAGTGGTACGCCGTCGGCCTGGCCGCCGATCAGGGTGCGCAGCCCCGGGAACACGAGGAAGTACCGGTTCCGGACGAGGACTTGACCCGGACCGGGGGCGGAGAGCGGCTTCTCCACGACCGTGAAGTGCTCGGGCCCGGGCAGCCCCTGCGGGTTGTCGGTCAGCAGGATCTCGCGCGTCGTTGAAGGCAGGACAGTGGCCATGTCGGGGCTCCTGAGTAGGTGAGTAGGCGAGTGCCTAGGTGGGCGCGGGCGGCAGCCGGACCTGCCCGGGCCCGGCCGTCGGCGCGCAGACGCTAACCCTTGACGCGCGCGTCAAGGGCAAGACAGCCGCAGCCGTCCGGCCCGCCACTCGATGGCGATTCCCGCCTTCCGGAGTACCCCGCGTCTCCGCCGTCCCGCTGGTGTGTTCGAGCAGGCAGGAGCACTGGTGGCGCCGAGCCAAGCCAACTCCCCGACACGAAGGCGCCATTGACACCCTGGCGAGCCACGTGTTTGCATCCCGCCATGCCGTCGCCGGAGCCTCTGACCCGCCGCCGCACCGTGGACCTCGTCCGGGTGGCCGCGGCGCTGTGTCGGACGACCGGCTGACCACGCGCTTCCTCGCGCCTCCCGTCAACAGCCTTGCCGTGCAGGCCTGTTGCGTTCGGAATCCCGGCCGTTGGGTGCCTGCCCCGGCCCGCGCCCTGACCTCCTCTCGTGCTGTTCACCTCCTATGACGAGGACTCGCCATGCCTTCTGCCGCCCCCGCCGGCCACGACGAATCCGCCTACGACCGCCGCAGATTGCGCCAGTGGCTCGCCGGCGAAGCCAGGGCGGACGGCGTCACCCGCCGTCGACTGCTCACCCTGCTCGCCGCCACCGCCGCAGGGACGGCGCTGAGGGCCGCGCCTTCCGCCCACGCCGCCGACCGGCCGATCGTCAAGACACTGCCGCCCGAGTGGTTCATCGAACGCGGCACCAACGCCGAGACCCGCTGGGAGGCGCTGCGCGGGACCGGCCTCCACACCCCCAACGAGCGGTTCTTCGTACGCAACCACACCGCCACCCCCGTCCTCCAGGCCGACGAATGGCGGCTGCGGCTGTGGGGGAGCGGACTGCGCGGAGCCCCCGGCGAGGACCGGGCGGTGGAGTTCGGGTACGACGATCTGAGAGCTCTGCCCGCGGTCACCCGTACCGCGTTCGTCGAGTGCGCCGGAAACGGGCGCTCCTACTACACGACCCAGCAGGGTGAGACGGTCACCGGGACCGCGTGGACTCTGGGCGCGATCGGTGTGGCGCGCTGGCGCGGGGTGCGCCTCGCCGACGTGCTGCGCAGGGCCGGGCTGTCCCCGTACGCCGTGGATGTGCAGCCGCGCGGCCTCGACGCCGAGTACATCAGCGGAGGCGAGAACCTGGGCAGGGTGCGCCGTCCGCTGCCGCTGGCCAAGGCGCTGGACGACGTACTCCTCGCGTACGAGATGAACGGTGAGCGGCTTCCCCACGATCACGGACATCCGGTACGGGTGCTGGTGCCCTCCTGGATCGGGATCGCGTCGATCAAGTGGGTCGGTGACATCGAGGTGTCCGCGCAGCCGCTCTTCTCGCCGTGGAACACCACCTTCTACCGGCTGTTCGGCCCCGCCCACCCGGAGGGCGGCAGTGCGCCCATCACGCGCCAGGTCACGAAGAGCGCGTTCGAGCTGGCGAGCGGTGCCACGTTCACGGCGGGACAGAGGCACGTACTGCACGGGCGGTCGTGGTCGGGCGCGGGCGGCGTCGCGCGGGTCGATGTCAGCACCGACGCCGGGGCGAGCTGGCGGCCGGCCCGCCTCCACGACCGGCCCGGCGCCGGTACCTGGTCCCGCTGGTCCCTCAGCTGGAGGCCCGACGCGCCGGGAGCCACCCACCTGCTGGCCCGCGCCACCGACACAGCCGGCCGTACTCAGCCGGACACCGCCGTGCCGAACACACAGGGGTACCTCTTCGACGCGGTGGTGCGGCACCCCGTCAGCGTGGTGTGACGACGCCCCGCACCACGCTTCAGGAGGGGAGCGTGGACAGGGGCACGGCGAACACTGTCCGCAGGTTCTCCCATTCGGTCAGGGACCAGACCTGTCCCGTGTTCTGCCAGTACGTCAGGGATTCCGGGTGCTCTGCCCAGCACTGGTAGGTGCCTCCGCAGGTGGCCACGCTGCGGGTCGTGGTCTGTCCCCAGAGGTGTCCGTGGACGCCGGACGAGGCCGAGGCATGTGCGACGTACCAGACGTTGTTGTGGGCGAGGACCCCCTGCATGTTCCCCACGCCGCTCCGGTAGCCCTGGACGGCCGGGACGAACGAGCCGGAGGCGCTGCTGCTGTTGAGCAGGTAGTTACTGCCGAAGTTGTAGCGCAGCATGCGGCCCTTGGTGCCGTTGTTGAGGTACTCGGTGGTGACCAGGCTGTTGGGCACGCTGCTGCGGTCGAGCGAGAGTGAACCGACGCAGGGCACGGCGGTGTTGACATTGCCCGTGCAGGCTCCCGCGTCGTACGAGTATGAGCCGATGGCGGGCATGACGTACTGGTAGCCCCAGGCGGAGTAGCCGCCGTCGACCTTGCCGATCGCAGAGCTGTTCACCGAGGCCTGCAGGATGTGCTCCATGCTGAAGACGTAGATCGCGTTCGTGTGGCCCTGCTGGCCGGAGACGAACAGCTTGTCCCCGTACCAGGCCATGCCTCCCGCGTGCGCCGCGACCCGCGCGAAGTTCTCGCCGCCGCTGGTGGGAGTCACCAGGAGCACCCAGCGGTACTTGGGCGCCGCGGGGTTGTTGTAGTCGATGAAGGCGACGCGGACGGTGTTGTAGCGGGCGTCGCCCGTTCCGGTGCCGACGTAGCTCCACCCGGCCAGGATCAGCCTGTTGGTACCCCAGGCGCCGTCGTCGTCGGCGTCGCCGGAGCTGGTGATCGACTGGGGGTGCCAGTCCGGGGTCGTCGCGTCGCCGGTGTCCCAGCAGAAGCTGGCGCTCGCGGTGGGAGCGGTCGGCAGGGTGCCCCGCTCGGCGGCGTTGCAGGAGCGCGCCGGGTGGTTGGCGCTCTCCAACACCTCGGTGACACCTACGTTGTTGAGCTTCGAGTCGAGGTTCGCGGTGGTCTCCGGGGTGACCGCGTTCCAGCGGAGCCCGTAGCCCGCCCGCTCACTCGCGCTGATCGTCTCCAGTGGGTCGGTGTAGGCGGTGGCGGCGGCTCCCGCACCGGTGATGGCGCCCGGTGACAGCGTGGCGGCGACCAGAGTGAGCAGGGCTACTAAAGCGAGTCGAATACTTCTTCGGGAATTCATGGTGGGGCCTTGCCCCATGGAGTTGAAACACATTCCCGGGGCTCCGCCAGTACATGGCAAAGGCAAGGAGAACGCCTCTCCTTGCCACTATCAACCTATAGCGCACTGGGGGCCTTGCGGCAAGACCCGGGTCGTGCAGCAGAATCTCCGGTCGAAGCCAGAACTGGCGGAAATCAGTGAGTCACGAACTGCGTATGCCTTTTTTGGCATATGGGTCTCACGGGGTCTTGTTGGATGAGGGGGATTTGATGGTTGACGTGATCGTGGTCGGCGGCGGACCGACGGGCTTGATGCTGGCCGGCGAGTTGCGGCTGCACGGCGTGCACGCGGTCGTGCTGGAGAAGGAGACGGAGCCGACGAAGGTTGTCCGCGCGCTCGGTCTGCACGCGCGCAGCGTCGAGGTGATGGACCAGCGCGGTCTGCTGGAGAGGTTCCTCGCGCTGGGGAAGCAGTACCCGGTCGGTGGCTTCTTCGCCGGTATCACCAAGCCGTCGCCGGACCGGCTGGACACCGCACATCCGTACGTTCTCGGCATCCCGCAGCCCGTCACCGACCGCCTGCTGACCGAGCACGCCACCGAACTAGGCGTCGACATCCGGCGCGACAGCGAACTGGTCGGGCTGAGCCAGGACGACCAGGGGGTCACCGCCGAGCTGGCGGACGGCACGCAGTTGCGCTCGCGGTACCTCGTCGGCTGTGACGGTGGCCGCAGCACGGTGCGCAAGCTGCTCGGCGTCGGCTTCCCCGGTGAGCCCGCCAGGGCCGAGACGCTGCTGGGCGAGATGGAGGTGACCGCCTCGCAGGAGACGGTGGCCGCCGTGGTGACCGAAGTCCGCAAGACCCAACTTCGGTTCGGCGTCGGGCCCTACGGAGGCGGGTCGTTGTACCGCGTCGTCGTGCCTGCCGAAGGGTTGACCGAGGACCGCTCGGTCCCGCCGACCCTCGAGGAGGTGAAGCAGCAGTTGCGGGCGTTCGCCGGCACCGACTTCGGAGTGCACTCACCGCGCTGGCTCTCCCGCTTCGGCGACGGCACCCGGCAGGCCGAGCGCTACCGGACCGGCCGGGTACTGCTGGCCGGCGACGCGGCGCACATCCACCCGCCGCTGGGCGGGCAGGGCCTCAACCTCGGCATCCAGGACGCGTTCAACCTCGGCTGGAAACTGGCCGCGGAGGTCAACGGCTGGGCGCCGGAGGGGCTGTTGGACAGCTACCACGCTGAACGGCACCCGGTCGCCGCCGACGTACTGGACAACACCCGCGCGCAGACCGTGCTGATGACCCCCGAGCCGGGCCCTCTCTCGGTGCGCCGGCTGTTGTCGGAACTGATGGACTTCGAGGAGGTGAACCGGTACCTGATCGAGAAGATCATCGCGATCGGCGTCCACTACGACTTCGGCGAGGGACATGAACTGCTCGGCCGACGGATGCGGGACGTGGCGCTGAAGCGGGGGCGCCTCTACGAGCTGCTGCACGGCGGTCGCGGCCTGCTCCTCGACCAGACGGGTCGGCTCTCGGTGTCGGGATGGGCGGACCGGGTCGACCACGTCGTCGACGTCAGTGAGGAACTGGACGTGCCCGCGATACTGCTCCGGCCGGACGGCCACGTGGCGTGGGCCGGCGACGATCAGCAGGAACTGCACAGCCAGTTGCCCAGGTGGTTCGGCGCTGCCGTCGGCTGAGCAGGTAGTTGTCGGGGCCATCACCGGTGGTGGCCCCAAGCCGGACGGTTGCTCTGCCCGGGAGTGGCAATCACCTTCCGGTTACCTGGAATTGGCCTTCAGCCATCCGTGAACCCATCGGCTACGGTCGAGGTCGAAGCACCAGCTCTGGAGTTGGATCGGCCGATGGACATGTCCTCCCGCGAGATACGCATTCCCCTCACCGAGGTTGTCGCAGTTCTGCAGGACCTGAACGAGTTCGTGGTCTCTCTCGACCGGCTCGGGTCCCGCCAGTCCTTCGGAACCGCCGACGAGCACACCATCGGCGAATTCGTCGCCGACTGGGATGTCGCCCGGCGCTTGGCCCATGCCCGCCGCATCATCAGCGTCGCCCTGGACGAGCAACTGAGCGAGGAGGAGAACGCCGAGATCGACGCCCTGTGCGACCAGGGTCGTTTCTACGGCGAGGATGGCACGGTAAGTACCCCTGCTGACCAGTCCGGCTGAGACGGCAAGCGCATCGGACCGGATCCGTGGACACGCGATCGAGTTCGAGTTCGACCGAGACCTGGCTCCACGGCGATCCCGGCGCCGAGACCGAGCGTCGCCCTGTTCCGATGTCAACTTCGCTGCGAGCATGAGGGGATGGCGGAGGCACCGATCGAAGTGGGGCTCGCGCTGGAGCGGCAAACGACGCAGCCGGCGGCGTGGTCGTGGACGGACGAGGAGACCGTGGCGGCCAACGCGGCCGGGCGGCTGGTGCCGGCGCAGCAGCCGCTGATGACCGGGGCACCGGCCCGGATCATGAGTGCGGTGGGGCGGATCGTCGAGATGCCGGATGCCGAGCCGGAGGTACGTGCGGGCGCGGAGCGGATCGAAGTACCTGACGGCGCCGGGCCACTGCCGCCTCCCGCGACGTACCGGCTGTACTGGCTGGCACCGGTGGAGGGCGACGAGGAGCCGAGCCCCGTGCTGCTTTCGGCGCAGCCGCTCGACGGGCAGCGCCTGGGGGAGCCGGCTGACGCCGTCGCCGTGGAAGTGGGACGTCTGCCCGCCGGGAGTCGACGGCGCCGTCGCACACTCCTGCTGGCCGGACTCGGAGCCGTCGCCGCGTCCGCTGCCGGCGTGACCCTGTCGCGGCTGTCCTCGCAGCGGGGTTCCGGCGCCGACCCGGGCCCCACCGCTGGGCTGCTCACCCCGGCTGCCTCAGGGGGCGGCCCTGTCGACGCGTCCCTCGCCCCGGTCCCTCTAAGGACCGGTGTCACCAACGGCATCCGCTATGTGTCGCTCCTGGTCCAGGCCGGAGAGATCACCGCGCTGGCCTTCAGCCCGGACGGGCGTACGTTGGCCGGCGGCATCCAGGACGGCACCATCCGGCTGTGGGACCCGAAGAACGGACATCCGACCGCCCTCCTGACCGACGCCCGGCGGATCACCCCGATCGAGGTCGCCTTCCACCCGGACGGCACCACCCTGGCCGATGCCCGGGACGCAGTGCACCTGTGGGATCTGGCTTCCGGACGCACGACAGCCGCCCTGACCCTGACCCGTAGCGACACGATCGACTGGGCATGGTGCGTCGCGTTCAGCCCGGACGGCGCCCTCCTGGCCGGCGGCCACAGCGTCGACCACGTACGCCTGTGGGACGTCGCGAGCGGTTCGAATGTCGGCATACTGCACGGCCACAGCGCGTTCGTGTTGTCGGTCGCGTTCAGCCCCGATGGGCGGCTGCTCGCCAGCGGCAGCGACGACAACTCCGTCCGGTTGTGGAACATCGCGCGCCGATCGAGTGCGGCCACCCTGACCGGCCACACCAGTACTGTCCACTCGGTGGCGTTCAGCCCCGACGGCACCACGCTGGCCAGCAGCAGCTACGACCGCACCATCCGACTGTGGGACGTCTCCTCCGCCCGCACCATCGCCGTTCTCAAAGGCCACACCAGCGCTGCGACGTCGGTGGCGTTCAGTCCCGACGGACGGATGCTGGCCAGCGGCGGCGCCAGTGCCAGCTCCGCGTTCGGCAACGACTACCCCGACGACCACACCGTCCGGCTCTGGGACGTCGCGAGGCGTACGAACGTCGCCACCCTCACCGGCCACACGGGCACGGTGCGATCCGTGGTGTTCAGCCCGGACGGCACCACGCTCGCCAGCGGGAGCCATGACGGCACCGTCCGGCTGTGGCAGATCAACTGATAGTGCCGGGCGGGGGAGTTGCCTCTCCAGGCCATGTTCTACGTGCCCCGCCGGACCCCGGACCCCGGACCCCGGACCCCGGACCCCGTACCCGGGACCCTCGGACGCCGCCGGAGCTACCGGGGCGTCAGCACAGCGAACTCGTTGCCGTCGGGATCGACCAGCTCCACCCAACTGCCTTCGCCCCGGCCGGTGTCGATTCGCTTGGCCCCGAGGGAGAGCAGACGGTCGACCTCTGCCTGCCGATCACCTTCGGCAGGCGGAGCGAGGTCGAAACGCAGCCGGTCCTTGCCCGTCTTCGGCGCCACTGGCGGACCACCCCACGTGATCTTCGGACCGCCGTGCGGCGAGCGGATCGCGGTCTCCTGATCCTGATCCCAGACCAGCGGCCATCCCAGCGCTTCGCTCCAGAAGTACCCGACCTCCTGCGAACCGTCGCAGGCCAGCGCCCCGATGAATCCGCAGTCGGCGAGGAAGCTGTTGCCCGGCCCGACGACGCAGAACTCGTTGCCTTCGGGGTCGGCGAGCACCACGTGGCCCTCCTCCGGGAGCTGGCCGATGTCGATGTGCCGTCCACCAAGTCCCAGGGCCCTGTCCACCGTCTCCTGTTGGTCCTCCAGAGACGTACTGGTCAGATCGAAGTGCATCCGGTTCTGGACGACCTTCGGCTCCTGGCTCGGAAGGAAACGGATGCGGAACCCGGTGTCATCACTGGGCAGGAGCGTGACGCCGTCGTCCGGATCGTCGACCATCTCCCAGCCCAGGACTCCGGACCAGAAGCGTGCGAGAACCAGTGGCTCGGTCGCCCCGAAGCAGACCGCGAACAGTTGAGAAGTCATTCCCCTGCACATCCCCGTTTCCACTGACTGACCGCCACCGACAGGGCGCCCTGTCGGTCCCCGCAGCGGAGCTTAGGCGCGAGTAGGCGTCACCCGCATCCGAGTATTCGAGGCGGTCGGCACCGAGCCTGGCAACCGTCGGTTTCCCACAGCGGTGACCTGACCGCGAAGCAGCGGACTCGGCGGGAGCAAGTGCGGTTCAAGGCCGCCGAGTTGTGCGCGCAAGGAGTGCGTCTCGGACGACTGCGAGCCGCGATTGGCTCGCGCATTGCTGCGTCGACGGGCCCGCCAAGCTACTGGGAACGATCCGTTCGTCACCTCCTTGACTGGTGACGCAAGGTCGGGCGACAATCGCTACCTGCGTGTTGACCAGGGCAGCGTGACACCTGACCGCAGTGAGGAGGAGACCACGTGGCCGAGGCATCAGGCATCGAGGTCATCGTCTTCGACATCCTCGGAACGATGGTCGACGAGCCGGGCGGACTCCGAGCGGCCATCCGCGACGCGGTGCCCGGGGCCGACGGCGAGTCCGTCGAGCGGCTGCTCACGGTGTGGCAAGGCCATGTCGAGCACGAGCAGCAACGCATTGCGGAGAAGGGCCGGGCGTACGCCAGCACCGAGGTCATCGACCGCGAGGCGGCCCAACTCGTAGCCGACCGCGCCGGGCTCACCGACCCGGTGGCCATCGCGTGACTGGCTACGGCGAGTCAGCGCCTGAAGCCCTGGGATGATTCCGTCGCTGGACTCGCGCGCCTCGCCCGGCGATTTCCGGTCCTGGGACTCTCCAACGCCAGCCGCGCGACCCTCCTCCGCCTCAACGCGTACGCCCAACTGGGCTGGCACCAGGCCTTGTCGGCCGAAGACGCCCATGCTTACAAGCCCGCGCCGGAGGTCTACCGGCTCGCGCTCGACGCGGCCGGTTGTCCACCGGAGCGGGTGCTGATGGTCGCCGCTCACGCCTGGGACCTTCGCGGAGCGCAGGCGGTGGGAATGCGAACCGCCTACGTGCGCCGACCGGTTGGGGATCCGCCGGCGAGCACCGACACGTTCAATTGGCGTTCGAGCAGCCTGGACGAGTTGGTCACCGAGCTGACGGCGTAAGCCTCCCCGGAGGTGCCCGCAGGGGTGCCTCGCTCTCCTTCCAGTGGCCGTTGACAAAGCGGAACACTGTTCCGTACGTTAAGCGGAACAACGCTCCGCTTCGGCTTGGTCGAAGCCGGATGCTTCTGCCCGCCTCGCCTGCCGTCGGCCCGAACGAGACCGGCAGCGGAGGCCATTGAAGGGAAACCCGCATCATGAGCGCATCGGCTCAGACGGCCGACACCGTCAGCTCGCCCACGCCCGTCCTCCCCGTCCTCTCGGTCAGCCCGGTGGTGCTGTCGGCCCCCGGTCGAGCGGTGGACCTTCAGGTACGGGTCTCCGCGCCGGTGACGGGGAGCGACCTGCCGGTCATCCTCCTCTCGCACGGGCAGGGCTACTCGAACCACCTCTCCTCGCTGAACGGCTACGCCCCACTCGCCAACTTCTGGGCGGCGCACGGCTTCGTCGTGATCCAGCCCACCCATCTGAGCTCCAGGACGCTGAACCTGGATCCGAGCACCCCCGGGGCACCCCTGTACTGGCGTTCACGGGCCGAGGACATGACACGGATCCTCGACCAGCTCGACGTGATCGAGGCAGCCGTCCCGCAACTCCTCGGGCGGCTGGACCACAGCAAGGTCGCCGTGGCGGGGCACTCGATGGGCGGGCACACCGCGAGCCTGCTGCTCGGCGCCCGGCTCACCGATCCGGACGACGGAACGGACGTGAACCTGGCCGAACCCCGGATCAAGGCGGGCGTCCTGCTCGCCGCGCCCGGCAGGGGCGGTGACGCCCTGACCGAGTACGTGGCCGAGAATCTCTCCTTCTTCCTGACCACGGACTTCTCCAAGATGACGACACCCACGCTCGTGGTCGCCGGCGACAAGGACACCTCCGCCCACCTGACGGTCGCGGGCGCGGACTGGCACGCCGACCCGTACGTCCTCTCCCCGGGCCCCAAGTCCCTGCTCACCCTCTTCGACGCGGAACACGGGCTCGGCGGGGTCTCCGGATACGACGTCGCCGAGACCACGGACGAGAACATCGAGCGGGTGTCCGCGGTCCAGCGGCTCACCTGGGCCTACCTCCGCAGTGAGCTCTACCCTGGCGATCCCGCTTGGCAGGAGGCGCGCGACGCGTTGACGGCCGACCCCAACCCGCTCGGGCGAGTCGAATCCAAGTAGGCCAAGCCGCAATACCGGCCGGCGGCTGCGCGTGGCAGCAACAGCCCTGGCGGGACTGAGTGTTACAGGTACCGGTACCTTCTCCGGACCAGCAGCTGAGCCGCACGTCTGACGGTGTGCAAGGTCCGGTCCGGGGCCGCTGAGCGGGTGGCACCGCTCACCGCCGCCTGATCGCGGTGGAGGACGTCAATGCTGTTGTCGTTGGGCTCCGCCGCCGGGCTCGGGTACCGGTTTCCCCGGAGGTGTGAAGGCGGCGAGCACCGTGGCCGTGATGTGGTCGGCTGCGCGGTCGGAGGTGAGGCGGCCGGCGCGGATCTCTTCTGCCGCGCTGTGCATGACCGTGTGCAGGACGTTGACCAGCCACGCGATCGGCAGGTCCGTGCGGAAGGCGCCCTCGGCGCGGCCACGGGAGACCAGCGCCTCGACCCGGGCGGCGGGCCCGGCGTGCAGCTCGCGGATGCGTCCCGCGGAAAGCTCCCGTTGTGCGGCGGCAAGGAGCGCCCGAGCCTCGTCCACCAGATGCCAGCCGGCCTCGATGTACTGCGTCAGGGCGAGCCGCGGGTCGCCAGTCAGGTCGACCGTGTTGAGTACCTCGTTGCCGCGGTCGATGGCGCGGCTCATCGCCGCGTCGACGACCTCCGCCCGGGAGGTGAAGTGCGCATACAGCGTCACTCGGCCCACCCCCGCGGCCCGCGCGATCTCGCTCAGGCTCGCCTCGGGATTCTGTCCGAGGCATTCGGCAGCGGCCTGCACGATCGCCTCGATGCTGCGCAGTGCGTCGGCACGCTTGGTGGCCGTGGAGTTCTTACTGCCCATGCGTCCCATAGTACCCCAGTAAGTCGTACAGGGCTGTTTGGTTTATACCCCCAGGGCGTATAACGTGAACATACCTGTACGACTTAACGGCGAGGGGTGAGCGTCATGAGCGACACGGAAACCACCACCACACGCGCACCGGATGCACCGCATCCGCTGCGCTGGACAGTCCTGGGGCTGCTGGGGCTGGCCCAGCTGATGCTGATCCTCGACATCACCGTGGTCGCGATCGCGCTGCCGGACATGGGCGTGGAGCTGGACCTGGGCCGCGCGGCGTTGACCTGGGTGGTCAGCGGATATGCCCTCACGTTCGGCAGCCTGATGCTGCTCGGCGGCCGGGCCGCGGACCTGTTCGGCCCGAAGCGGGTCGTCCTGGCCGGGCTCGCGGTGTTCACCGCGGCATCGCTGGCCGCCGGACTCGCCACCGGCGCCCCGCTGCTGCTCGCCTCCCGGGTCGCCCAGGGGGTCGGAGCCGCGATGCTCTCGCCCGCCGCTCTGTCAGTGGTGGTGCGGCTGTTCGACGGTGACGAGCGCAATCGCGCGCTGGGCATCTGGTCGGCGCTCGGCGGCGGGGGTGCTGCCCTCGGCGTGCTGCTGGGCGGGTTGATCACGGCAGGTCCGGGTTGGGCCTGGGTCTTCTTCGTCAACGTTCCCGTCGGCCTGGTCGTCCTCGTCGCGCTGGCCCGGATCCTGCCCGGCCTGCCTCGCGCGGGCACCGGTTCCCTCGACATACCCGGTGCCGCTCTGGTCGCCGCCGCGACCGGCGCCCTCATCTACGCCCTGATCCGCGCCGGTGACCACGGCTGGCTGGACATCGTCACCGTCGCCCTGGTCGCCGCCGCGGCAGTCGCCTACGGGGCCTTCGCCCTCTGGCAGCGTCGGGCGGCGACACCGCTGATGGATCTGCGTCTGCTGGGCCGGCGCCCGGTGGTCGCGGGGATCTTCGTGATCGCTGTCACCACGGCGCTGATGGTGGGGGCCTTCTTCCTCGGCTCCTTCTACCTCCAGGACCAGCAGGGCCACGGTGCCCTGAAGACCGGCGTGCTGTTCCTGCCGGTAGCGCTGCTGACCATGGCCGCCGCCGCAGCCGCCGGCCGCGTGATCGGCCGGCTGGGAGCCCGGCTGCTGGCTGTGTTCTCCCTGGCTGTGGCAGCCGCCGGGTTCCTCGTGCCAGTGCTCTGGTCCGGAACCACCGCGATGGTCACCGGCGTCAGCGTCGCCGCGGCCGGGTTGGGCGCTCTGTTCGTCGTCGCCTCCGCCACCGCGCTCGCCAGCGTCGCCCCGCACGAGGCCGGGGTGACGTCGGGCATCGTCAGCACCTTCCACGAGTTCGGCGCCTCGGCCGGCGCGGCGGCCGTCTCCAGTGCCGCCGCCACGAGCATCGCCGCCCACGTCGGCACCCGGACCGGCTCCGGTTTCGACGACGCGTTCCTCGTCGCCACGGGCATAGCCGCGGTCTCCGCAGCTATCGCCGTGTGGCTGATCCCCGCCAAGAGCGCGTAGGCCCCGGGCCGACGGGGGCGGGCTGCAGCCGGCACGTCCACAGCTGCGGAGCAGACGAAATCGAGGGCCGACTCCACGCACCCTCGGTCACAGCGCAGCGATCCCACCCGCGACGGAGAGACGTACTTACACGCCCTCGAAGTACTCACGGAGGCACTCGATGAACATTGGCAAGCGGCCGCTGCTGGCAGTCGGCATCACCACGGCGAGTGTCGGCGCGGCACTGGGCGCAGCCCTCCTGATCGGCGGCCCTCAGCAGGACAGTGGCGAGGGGCGGCCCGGCCGGCAGGCGGCGGTCGCCGAACGCGGCCGGACCGTGATGCCCTTCGATCTGGAGGAGACCACCCACCACTTCACCCCGACCAGGACCGGCGGCGTCCAGGACGTCGTCGCCGACCAGCCCGACGACGCCCAGCAGGTCAGTCTCATACGCACCCACCTCCAGCAGGAGGCCAAAGCGTTCGGCCGGGGAGACTTCGGCGACCCCGCCCAGATCCACGGCGACGACATGCCGGGCCTGACGGAACTTCAAGGCGGCTACAAGCACATCGAGGTGCGATACCGCGAGCGGCCCGACGGGGCCACTCTCACCTACACCACCGACGAGCCCGCCCTGGTCGATGCCCTGCACGACTGGTTCGAAGCCCAGCTCGGCGACCACGGCGACCACGCCGAAGCAGGACACTGACCAACGAGCCGAGCACCGGAGCGGACCCGTCACCGCGCACATCACACGATCGGAAGTGGACAGCTTGAACGACCTGTACGAGTTGAGCGCGGGGGTGCCCTCCGTCGAGGTCTTCCGCCGCCTGCGCACCGAGGCCGGTCTCTCGGACAAAGACCCAGAAGCGGTGGCGCTCGCTCTGCCCAACACCTGGCACGGGGTGGTTCTTCGCCACGAGGGGGAGCCCATCGGTATGGGCCGCATCATCGGGGACGGCGGTACCGCGTTCCAGATCGTCGACATCTGCGTCCACCCCGCACACCAGGGGCGCGGTCTCGGCAAGCGCATCATGGCGGCGCTCACCGCGGAACTGGAGCGCCGAGCGCCAGCCACCGCCTACGTCTCACTGATCGCCGACGGCCCGGCACGCCTCCTCTACGAGAGGTTCGGCTTCGCCGACACCGCCACGCACGACTCGATCGGCATGTACCGCGTGATGGACGGGGCCTCTTTGTCCAACGGATCACGGGCAGTGCCATAGGCGCAGTGACGCAGCGGTGACCGTGCCACGGAGGGCGCCGGCGCCGGAGGAGGGCAGGTTCGCTGCCACAGCCACAGCCACAGCCACAGCCACAGCCACGGCCACAGCCGCAGCCGCCGGCGCATCGTGCCGCTGTCGGCCGAGACTCCCCACCCTGTCCTGGGCAGGTGCGGGCACATGCCCGCATCAGACTATTCACGTTTCCTTGAATTCAGGATTCTCTGTACTATGACGCCGTGCTGACCGTTGCCTCCGACATCGACGTGCTGGCCCGCTTCGGCCGCGCGCTCGCCGATCCCATCCGCTGCCGGATCCTGCTCGCCCTGCGCCAGGCCCCCGCCTACCCGGCCGACCTCGCCGAACAACTCGGCATCTCCCGCACCCGGCTGTCCAACCACCTGGCCTGCCTGCGCGACTGCGGCCTGGTGGTCACCACGCCCGACGGCCGCCGCACCCGCTACGAACTCGCAGACGAACGCCTCGGCCACGCCCTCGACGACCTGCGTGCCGCGGTGGTCGCGGTGGCGGCCGACAAGACCTGCCCCGATGGGGACACGAAGGGCTGCTGCTGATGACCGCGATATCCCTGGGACCCACCCCGGCCCGTCGCGAAGCCCTGGCCCGCCGGATACGACTGCTGGTCGCCGCGACGATCACCTACAACGTCGTCGAGGCCATCGCGGCTCTGACGGCGGGCACGATGGCCTCGTCCACCGCACTGATCGGCTTCGGCCTGGACTCCGTCATCGAGGTCTCCTCCGCCGCAGCGGTCGCCTGGCAGTTCTCCGCCCGCGACCACTCCATCCGGGAAGCCCGGGAGCACCGGACGCTCCGGATCATCTCGGTCTCGTTCTTCGCGCTCGCCGCGTACGTGGCCATCGACGCCGTCCGCGCCCTGGCCGGCACCGGCGAGGCAGACCGTTCCCTGCCCGGCATCGTGATCGCCGCCCTCTCCCTGACTGTGATGCCCTTCCTGTCCGCTGCCCAGCGGCGCGCCGGACGGGAACTCGGCTCCGCCTCCGCGGTCGCCGACTCCAAACAGACCCTGCTGTGCACCTACCTCTCAGCCGTGCTGCTGGCCGGCCTGATTCTCAACGCCGCCCTCGGCTGGTCCTGGGCCGACCCCGTCGCCGGTCTCGCCATTGCCGCCATCGCCGTCAAGGAAGGCCGCGACGCCTGGCAGGGGAAAGGCTGCTGCGCACCGACAATCACCCCCGCGACCGCCCCGGCGAAGGACGCCGCGGACGCGGGCGGCTGCCGGTCCGGCTGCGCCTGCTGCTCATGAACATCTCGTTGCAGTCCGTCCTCACCACGCTCCCGGGCGCCGATACTGACCCAGGCGATCGACAGCGGGAGTAAGGGTGGACTGGACACTGGTGGCAGGGCTGATTGCCGGCCTGTTGATCGCGACCGTGACCGCCCCGGTCGGCGTGTCGGGCGCTGTGTTCCTCCTCCCCATCCAACTGAGCGTCTTCGGGGTGCCCAACCCGGCGGTCACCCCGACCAACCTGCTGTTCAACGTCGTGGCCGGACCCGGCGCCCTGTGGCGCTACCGCCACGACGGCGCGCTGCGCGGCGGCCTTGCCCGGCGTCTGGTGCTGGGCACGCTGCCGGGCGTCGTCCTCGGCGCGGCCATCCGCGTCTACGCCCTCCCCGGTCCGGACGTCTTCCGGCTCCTGATCGCCGCCCTGCTGCTCCCGCTCGGCCTGTGGCTGTCCCTGCGCGCCCTCACCCCGGCCCACCACCGGCCGCCGCACACGGGCGAGTTGCCCCCGCACACGCTGACCGGCCTCGCCCTGGTGGTCGGCGTGGTCGGGGGCATCTATGGCATCGGCGGGGGCTCCCTCCTGGGCCCGATCCTCGTCGGACGCGGCCTGCCCGTCGCACGCGTCGCCCCCGCCGCGCTCGCCGCCACGTTCGCCACCTCCCTCATCGGCGCCGTCGCCTACGCGGTGCTGTCCCTTGTCAGCTCCGGAGACGTCGCCCCCGACTGGTGGCTCGGACTCGCCTGCGGCACCGGCGGACTGATCGGCGGCTACCTCGGCGCACGCCTCCAACCCCACCTGCCCGAACGAGCCCTACGCCTCCTGCTCGGCACCCTCGCCACAGCCCTCGGTGCCCTGTACGCAGCCCAGACCCTGACGTGAACCGTGGCTGTTCAGCAACACACCAGTACCGGAGCATGTGCAGGCCCCGGACCTCGCCCCGCCTCAGTGCGCAGACACCGCCGGAGGAGCACTGGTGTGACGTACCCGCAGCTCCATCGGAATGACCCTGGGTTCGGTGTCGCCGTTGGCGGCCATCAGCGCTTCCAGTGTCTGCGCGGCCTGCCGCCCCAGCTCGTCCCGGGCCAACGAGGCCGTGGTGAGTCTGCGTGAACTGGGCAGGTCGTCGAGGGAGATGTCGTCGCAGCCGATGACGGACATGTCCTCGGGGACCCGCAGGCCCGACTCCTCCAGCGCGGTCACCGCACCGAGCGCCACGAGGTCGTTGTACGCGACAACAGCGGTGACACCGGAATCCCGCACGGCATCGGCCGCGGCGTAGCCATGCCGTGCCGTATGGCCACAGGGGATGACCGTGACGTCGACGCCGAACGCCGCCGCCGCGTCGAAGGCACGGATGCGTTCGGCATTGGCCCAGGACGCCTCGGGACCGCTCAGGTAGGCCACGCGGCGATGCCCGAGCTGGGTGAGATGGCCGCAGACCAGGGTCATCCCTCCGTAGAAGTCGACGGAGACCGAGGGGAGACTCAGCCCGGGGACGATCCGGTTGACCAGCACAACAGGGTGGCCACGCATGGACAGGTCGACGAGCTCGGCGCGGTTCATGCGTGGCGAGCACAGCAGCACTCCGTCACAGCAGCGCATCAGGTCCTCGGCGAGCTCGTGCTCACTCGTCGCGTCCTCGTCGGACTCCATCACCATCACCCGCCGCCCGTTCGAACGGGCCACGGCGGAGACGGACTTGAGGACATCGGGGAAGTACGGGTTGGACAGGTCGGGCACGAGGACACCGATGGCGCCGGCCTCGCCGCGGGCCAGACCCTGGGCGGCGGCGTTGGGACGGTAGCCGAGTTCGGCGACCGCGTCCTGCACCCGGCGTGCCAGTTCGGGGTCGACCCGGGCCGTCCCGTTGAGAACGCGGGAGACGGTCGAGGTGGAGACCCCTGCCGCCGTACCGACATCGGTGATCGTCACCCGCCGCTGACGTGCCCCCTTCTTCGCGACGGAGGCACTCGCCATGACGGACGCGCTCGCAGCGGCGGCAGTGCTCGCAGTGGCGGACGCGCTCGCCGTGCCGGGCGGTTCGGGCTTCTCGGGCATGCCGTCCCTCGGCGGATCCGGTTCTGCGGAGGATCTCGGATTTTCCGTCATGTCCGGTACTTTCGACGTTGCCAAGCCCAGCTCCCCGTGTCCCTCGGTCCGTGGCCACAGTAGTTCGTCGGTCAGCGTGCGGGCGATGTGGTCGTCGGCTCGGCCCGGATTCCGCGCAGGTGCCCGAGGTCCCGGCGGACCGCCGCGAGCGGGTCGTCGGCCGGGTAGTGGACGTGCAGGGAGAACGGACCGGTGTAACCGAGCCCCGTGAGACCGGGCAGGATCGTGGCCCAGGGGACGACACCGCCGTCGGCGAGCGGCTGCCACCTGCAGTTCCAGGACCCACGCGCCGCACCCGGTTCCCACACCGCGTTCTTCACACCCACGCAGCCGACACGGCCCAGGCCACCGAGAACATCTAGGGTGAGCCGCCAGTCCTCGCTTCCCTCCTTGGCCTGGTTCCCCGGGTCGGGATGGACGAGGACATCCTCGCGGCCGTCCAGAAGTCGCAACGCGTGCGCGGCCGAGGGATGCAGCGTGCCGTGGTGCAGCGCGAGCACGAGCCGGACGCCGTGCCGGGCGGCGAGATCGGCGAGGCCCGCGAGGTCGCCGCGGGCGCGGTCCAGACAGGTGGCGTAGTCGAGTCCGGCGTCGTAGCGGTAGAACCCCACGCGCATCAGCGGCACGCCGGCCTCGGCACAGTGCCCGATGATCCGCTCGGCCTCGCTGTCCGGCGAGGTCAGGTCCGTACTGACGAGGCCAGTCTCAAGTCCCTTGGCGCGCAAGGCGCGTGCAGTCTCAGCGATGCGCCAGGACGTGCTCGGTGTGACGGTCTGCCCGTCCCTGACCAGCAGGTCGGCGCCGTCCGCGCCGGCCTCGGCCAGCTGATCGGCAAGCTCCTCCGGCGGCAGATCACCGAACGGTTTCGTCAGGACGAGGACACGCACAACGAACTCCTCTCCGGTCGCTCGCGAACCCTCGCAGGCCGCGACCGACACCGTGAAAATCTGTGAAAGCGCTCCCTCAGCCTAACCGCCACTCGCGCCAGAGATCGATTGTTCGCACAACATCGCAGTTCAGAGGCCTAGTTGATGGTGTCCGATCGAGATTCTGCTGAACTTCCTCTGTGAAAACGCTTGCTAGGCCGAATGTTGCGCCCTAACGTCATCCGCGCTTCAGTCCCGAGAGCCGCTCGGGTCGCCATCTCGACGGAGCAGGAGCCGACCATGGGCACAGGACACAGAATCGGAGCAACCCGGATCGGCAGGCTGGCGCTCGCGCCCCTGCTGCTGGCACCACTGCTGGCGGGATGCGGTGGAAGCTCCGGAAGTTCAGGCACCACGCTCAAGATCTGGGACTACTCGGCGGAGCAGACGGACTTCCACAAGAAGGCCGCCGAGGAGTTCCACCGGCAGCACCCGGACATCACCGTGCAGTGGCAGTCGATCGCCCAGGACGAGTACAAGCGGACACTCCCGCTGGCCTTCCAGAGCGGCCAGGGCCCGGACATCTTCTACTGGAGCGAGAACGGTCCGCTGGCCATGTCCCAACTGCTCAACCAGAAGTGGATCCAGCCCCTCAACGGGGGCTCCGCGATGCCCGCGAGCTTCACCAAGCGCTGGCCCGAGGGCTCGTTCATGGACGGGGTCAACCAACTCGACGGGAAGACATACGCGTTCCCCTTCTCCGAGAGCACCTACTGGGGCCCCGGCTACATGTTCCTCAACAAGAAGGTCTTCGGCGACGCCGGACTCGACACCGCGAAACCACCGAAGACCTGGTCCGAGCTGAAGAGCACCTGCGCCCGGGTCAAGGCGAAGACGAAGGCGTACTGCATCGCGTCGCCCACCAAGGATGTCGACTTCCAGCGCATCTTCTACGCACTCGCAGCCGGCGAATTCACCTTCAACGACTTGTTCTTCGACTACAAGAAGGGCACGTTCTCGCTGGCCGAACCGCAGGCGCAGAAGGTGTTCGTGTTCATCCAGGAGCTCAAGAGCGAGGGCTACCTGGCACCCGGCACCAACGACAAGAACTTCTCCCGGCAGCAGTTCGCCACGGGACAGGCCGGCATCATCATGGACGGCACCTGGACCCCCTCGGTGTTCAAGTCCCTCGGCATGGACTCCTCGCAGTACTCCGTCGCCGCGCACCCCGTCCCCGACTCGGGTGCCAAGGGCGCCCTGTGGAGTCAGCCCGACGGCAACAAGTACTGGGTGAGCGCGAAGACGAAGCAGTCGAAGGCCGCGTGGACCTTCATGAACTGGCTGACCCAGCCCGACGGTTACTTCGCCAAGGAGTACCTCGAAGGCGGCTTCGGAACACTGGCGTTCGCGGACAACGCCCGCTACATCAAGGACCCCGCGATGCGACAGATCATGGGGATAGCCGGCAAGCCCGGCTACCGCGTCGATCTGCCGCTCCCGGTCACCAAGTGCCCGGACCTGGTGAAGTCCCAGGCCTACGTCAAGGCCATCGGTGAGCGTCCCACCTGGGAGTACGAGGCGATGTCCGGCGCCCTGAGCAGTGACAAGTCACTGAAGCCGGAGGCCGAACGGATCGTCGAGCAACGGCAGAAGACCCTCACGTCCGAGCTCAAGAAGGAAGCGGCCCAGGGGCTGAAGGTCTCCCTCGACTGCTTCACCTTCCCCGACTGGTCGTACACCTCCGACTACCGGCCGGCCAAGTAGCCGCCCACGCCCCGGAAGCCGGATGTCAGCCAGCCGCAAAGGACCTCACATGGCTCTCGCCCCCACCAGCCCACACCCACCCGACACCACCCCGACCCCGACCACCCGACCCCGCGGGGAAGCGCGCCGGCCCAAGGCCTCCTCGGAGCCACCGGAAGGAAACCGTGAGCGCGCCAAGGGGCGAGACCGCCTGTGGGTGGCCGCCTTCCTGGTCCCCTTCCTCGTCCTCTACATGGGGTTCACCCTCTGGCCGCTGGTCGCGACGGTCTACTACTCGTTCTTCGACTGGTCCGGCAGCGGACCGCTCGACAACTTCGTCGGCGGCGACAACTACAGCCGCATCCTCGGCGATCCGCTCTTCTGGCAGGCCGTCGTCAACACCCTGTTGTTCGCCGTCGGTACGACCCTGATCAAGCTGCCGCTGTCCCTCCTCGCCGCACTGGTGATGACCAGGAAGTGGCTGCGGGCGAAGAGGGCGCTGCGCACGGTCTTCTTCGCACCGCTGATCATCCCGGTGGCGATGGCAGGACTGGTCTTCACCTACCTGCTCAACCCGTCCAACGGAGCCCTCAACTCCGCGTTGCACGGGCTCGGCCTGACCGACGGCACGACCGATGTCTTCGCCAACCGCTGGAGCGCGCTGCTGGCCCTGGTCCTGATCTCCGTCTGGCAGGTCTTCGGCCAGTACATGATCTATTGGATGGCCGCGCTGCAGAACGTCCCCGACGAACTGTACGAAGCCGCCGAACTCGACGGCGCCAGTGAATGGCAGAAGCTCACACGGATCACGCTGCCGCTGATCCGTCCCGTGGCCGTGGTCATCGTGATGCTCGCGCTGGTCAACGCGATGCACGTGTTCGGGCTCGTCGTCACGCTCACCGGCGGAGGCCCCGGCACGAGTACCTACGTGGTCTCGTACTTCATCTACAAGCAGGCCTTCGGCTCGATGCCCTTCGCGTACGGATACGCGTCGGCGGCAGCCCTGCTGTTCTCCGTCATGGCGTTCCTCCTCGTCACCAGTCAGGGCCTCTTCGTGCGCCGCGCACAGAAGATGCGGAAGGAGTACGGAGTCTGATGTCCCGTCCCGAACTCCGCACACCGCGAACGCCACGCCTCTCGCGTCTGTCACGGCCCGCGCGTGCCAACCTCATCGCCCTGCCCCTGCTGATCGTGGTGGGCCTCGTCTGGATCTATCCGTTCCTCTGGATCGTCGCGGGAGCGTTCAAGACACAGACGGGACTGTTCACCGGCGGCGCCAGCCTCATGCCCGATCAGTGGAACTTCGACAACTTCCGCCGGGCCTGGGTGGACGCCGGGTTCTCCAGGTACTTCTTCAACACGATTCTGTACGCGGTCGTATCCACCGTCATCGAACTGTTCAAGTCGGCCCTGTGCGGATACATCCTGGCCCGCTACGAATTCCCGGGACGAAAGTTCCTGCACCGCATGATCATCGCCACCCTGTTCGTACCGGTGGCCTCCATCATCATTCCGCAGTTCGTCCTGGTGGAACGGCTCGGCCTGCTGAACACGCAGGCCGGGGTCATCCTGGCCATGTCCGGAGCGGCCGGCGCCCTCTACGTCCTGCTCTTCATCGGCTTCTTCTCCGGCGTACCGAGCGATCTCTTCGACGCGGCAAAGCTCGACGGCGCCGGATTCCTCCGCACATTCCGGCTGGTCCTCCCGCTCGCCAAGCCCGTCATCGCGGTGGTCGTCATCTTCCAGTTCATCACCAACTGGAACGAGTTCAACATTCCGTTGGTGTTCACACTCGGCCAGCCCGATCTGCAGAACCTCGCAGTCGGAATGCTGTCGTTCAAGGGTGAGCACTCCGTGGACTGGACCGGATTCGCCGCCGGAATGACGCTCTCCGTCATTCCCATGCTGATCGTCTTCGTCTTCTTCCAGAGTTACTTCGTGCGCGGCCTCGCCGGCGCCACCAAGGAGTGAACCACGTGACAACCGAGCCACCCGGCTCCGTCGATCTCAGCGGCACCTTCGCCTACACCTGGGACCTGGTGGGCGACCCCGCCGCCGCCGAACGCATCGCCTCACTCGGCGTGGGCGCAGTGGTCCTGCAGGCCGCCTACCACTCGGTGCGCGCCATGACGCCGTACCACCCCGCCCACCGCACGGTGCACGCCACCCACGCCGCCGCGTACTTCCCGCTCGAACCGCACCAGTGGCGCGGCAGGCGTCTCAGACCGTCTCCGCCGGACTGGGCCGTCGACGCCCCGGACCGGTTCGGGGCGGCGGCCTCGGCTCTGCGGAGTCAGGGACTGCGGGTCGAAGCCTGGCTGGTGCTCACGCACAGCACCGCGGCGGGGGAGCGCGCACCCGATCTGACCGTGCGCAACGCGTTCGACGAGCGGTACGGATACGCCCTGTGTCCGGCGCAGCCCGAAGTGGCCGCGTACGCGCAGCAGTTGGTCCACGCCTTCTGTGAACGCTACGACGCCGCCGAGGTGCCGACGCTGATGCTGGAGGCCTGCGGCTGGCTGGGTTTCGAGCACGGCAGCCACCACGAGAAGACAGCGGGCGCCGACCTCACCAGAGGCTGCCGCGACCTGCTGTCGATATGCCTGTGCGCCGCGTGCCGCAAGGGGATCGAAGCCTGCGGAGGGGACCCCGCCGACATCGCACAGACAGTGCGCCGCACCGTCGACGCGGAGATGCGCGACGGCGTACGCGCACCGAACACGTTCACCGAGTCGCTCGGTGAACGGGCGGCACAAGCCCTCCTGCATCACCGCCAGTCCGTGATCGAGGATCTGACGCGGCAGGTGGCGGCGATGGCGCCTGGCCGGGAGCTGCTCCTGATGGCGGACGGCGACCCGCAGGCCACCGGCCCCGACAGCGGACTCGACCTGGGCCGCTTCGGCGGCCGGGCCACCGCCCTCGTCCTCAAGTGCTGGGACGACGAGAACCGGGCGGTGGCCCGCGTCGAGGAAGCGGTGCGGGACAGCGCACGGCCGGTCATCGCCAATGTGTCGGTGGTGGACGGACACCCCGCCGACCTCACCAGGCGGGTCGCCCGGCTGATGGCCGCCGGAGCACGGCAGATCCGCTACTACCACGCGGGCCTGTCCTCACCCGCGCGACTACGGGCACTGCGCATGGCCAACGCGCAGGAAGCGGTGCGAGCCACCGCGGGAGCAGGTACACGGACCACGGAGGGAGCAGCATGACGAACGAGCCACTCACCGGGCTGTACGTGATGGACCCGGCGCGCTTCGACGACGTATACGGAGAAGCCGAACGCACTGCCATCGAAAGCCACTTGACCATCAAGGAACCCCCGATCTCCGCGGCGGACCTGACGCCGGACCTGCTGGCGGGAGTCGACGTGCTCGTCACCGGCTGGGGAGCGCCCCGGCTCACCCCCGAGCTCCTGGACAGCGCGCCGCGACTCGCGCTCGTCCTGTACGCCGCAGGATCCGTACGCCCCCTGGTGACCGAGGAGTCCTGGGCACGCGGAGTGCGGGTCACCTCCGCCGGCACGGTGATCGCGGACAAGGTGGCTGACTTCGCCCTCGCCCAGATCCTCTACGCGCTCAAGCACGGCTGGCGCTACGTCCTCACCGCGAGGCGTACCCGCGCGGCGGCTGTCCGCCGAAGCGAACTCGGCACCGCAGGGGCGACCGTCGGTCTCGTCTCACTCGGAGCCACCGGGCAGGCCACCGCACGGCTCCTGGCCAGGCACGGCGTGCGCGTGCTGGCCCACGACCCCTACGTGCCCGCAGCCACGGCCCACGCTCTCGGAGTCGAACTGACCACCCTGGAGGGCGTATTCGCCGAGAGCGACGTCGTGAGCCTGCACGCCCCGCTCCTCGACGAGACCCGCGCCATGGTCGACGCACGGCTGCTGCGCTCCATGCGCCCCGACGGCACGCTCGTCAACACCGCACGCGGCGGCCTCATCGACGAGCCGGCACTGGTGACCGTACTTGAGGAACGCCCGGACCTGTTCGCCGTGCTCGACGTCACCGACCCCGAGCCGGCGCCCCCCGGCTCACCGCTGTTCGAACTGGACAACGTGGTGGTCACCCCGCATCTGGCCGGCAGCCTCGGCCCGGAACGGCGTCTCCTGGGCCGCGCCATGGCCGAGGAACTGGCCCGGTACGTCGCCGGCAGCCCGCTGCGTCACGAGGTGGCCGCCGCGTCGATGGAGCACGCCGCATGAGCACAGCCGCCTTCACCCTCGTCATGGTCCCGCCCGTGTCGGCGGAGGCCCGATCCTGGCCCGACAGGCTCGTTGAGGCCGTACCGGGGATCGAGGTGCTCTGCCCCCACGGCCCTCAGGACGTCGACGCCGCACTGGTCCGCGCCGATGCCGCCTACGGCACGCTCACACCCGAACTCCTCGGCTCGGCGGACCGGTTGCGCTGGCTGCAAGCTCCTCAGGCCGGCCCTCCTCCCGGTTTCTACCACCCCGCGCTCGTACGTCATCCGGTCGAGGTGACGAACATGCGGGACACCTACACCGACCATGTCGCCGCACACACGATGGCCCTGGTCCTGGCCCTCGCCAGGCAACTGCCCCGCTACGTACGCGAACAGGCGGCGGCCAACTGGGCACCGGACTGGTCGGACGGCGCGGTCGTCCCACTCGGCGAGGCGCGCGCGCTCATCGTCGGTACGGGTGCGATCGGCGCCGAGGCCGGACGACTGCTCGCCGCGTTCGGCACCCGAGTGGAAGGCATCGACCCCCGTGTCACCTCGGCACCGCCCGGATTCCTCCGGGTGCTGCCGCCCGGACACCTCGATGGCGCACTTCCCGAGGCGGACATCGTGATCCTGACCGTGCCCCACACCCCTGAGACGGAGGGGCTGATGGACGCCGGCCGGCTGGCGTCCATGAAAGAGGGAGCCTGCCTCATCAACGTGGGCCGCGGCCCCACCGTCCGCCTCGACGACCTCGTCGCGGCCCTGGACGCGGGGCGCCTGCGGGGCGCCGCCCTCGACGTCATGGAACTGGAACCGCTGCCGCCGGACCACCCACTCTGGCGCCATCCCAAGGCACTGATCACTCCGCACGTGGCCGGAGCCGGACCGCACGCTGCGGAGCGCCGGTTCGAGGTGCTGGCGGAGAACGCACAACGGTTCGCCGACGGGCGGCCGTTGATCAACGTAGTGGACAAGTCGCTATGGTTCTGACCGCATCACCCGACACCCGGCCCGCGGTGACCGTCGAACGCGTGGAGACCTTCACCGTCGCCCTGCCCACGCTGCGGGACTTCGCGGTCGCGGGCGGCGGCGTGACCGCCCGGGGCCGCCCCGCCATCCGCGTGCTCGTCAAGGTCACGGCCTCGGACGGAAGCACCGGCTGGGGCGAGGCGACACCGATCCCCTCATGGACGTACGAGACCACCGAGTCCATCGTCTCGACCCTCACGCACTACCTGGCGCCCGCCGCCACCGGCCTGCCCCTGTGGGACCTCGACGGGCTGGTGCGGGCCTGCGATCGCACCATCCGGCGCGGCTGGTCCACCGGGATGCCGCTGGCCCGTGCCGCCCTGGACGTCGCCTGGCACGACGCGCTGGCCCGTTCCCGCGGCGTGAGCCTCGGCGAGCTGTGGGGCAGGCGCCGCCACGACACCGTCGACCTCTGCTGGATCGCCACCGGAGACGACGCAGGTGCCCTCGCCGAATCGGTTGCCGAGGGGCAGGCCCACGGATATCGCCACTTCAAGATCAAGACGGGGCTCGTGCCCGGACAGGACGAGGCCGGAGAAGTCGCCCGGGCGGCGGCCGTACGTGAGGCCGCCCCCGACGCCCGCCTGATCGTGGACGCCAACCAGGCCGGCACCCAGGACTCCGCGCTCCGCCTCGCCCGGCTGCTCGCACCGCTCGACATCGCGGCGCTCGAACAACCCCTGCCCGCCAACGACATCGAGGGACTTCGCCGGCTGCGCGACCTCAGCCCGGTCCCGATCGCCGTGGACGAGAGCCTGCGGCACCCCACCGACCTCGCCTCGTTCGTCCGCAGGGGAGCCATCGGCATCGCCGTGGCCAAGGTGCAGCGCTGCGCCGGGCTCACCCTGGCGCTGCGCCAGTGCCAGCTGGCTGAGGACTGCGGGGTGGCGCTGATGGGCTCGGGGCTGACCGAGTCCGACATCGGCCTCGCCGCGTCACTGCACCTGTTCGCCGCCTACGACCTCATCGCCCCCGCCGACCTCAACGGCCGGCAGTTCCTGCAGTCTCCCTACGCCACCGGCTCCGTCATCCAGGTGCGCGCAGGGGTGGCCGAGGTGCCTTCCGGACCCGGCCTCGGTATCGGCATCGACGAAGGGATCGTACGAGAACTCGCCTGCTGAGCCGCGGGCATGTCAGGCCGTCGAAGCCCCCACCGAATATCTCCAGGTGCCCTCCACGTACCCCCTCAAGGGCCCGTCGTGGCCCAGACATGAAGGAGCCGCTCATGGAACGTCAATCGCCCTCGCGCAGTTCTCACCGCCGCGCTCTGCGCCTGCTCGCGGCGCCCGCACTCGCCGTCGGCCTGCTGGCCCCCGTGCAGAGTGCGTCGGCCGATTCGGCGGGCGCCGCCGCCTGTCCCGCACCGGCCGCGGCCATCGGCCTGAGCACCGGCTGGAAGCTTCAGCTGCCCCTCCCCACCAGCACCGGTTCCCCTCAGGAGATCAAGCAGCCGGCACTGAAGACCTACAACAACGCACCCTGGTTCACGACCACCTCGGACTGCAAGGCCACCCTGCTGCGGGCCGCGGTCAACGGTGCCACCACCAGCAACAGCGGATACCCGCGCTCCGAGCTGCGCGAGATGACCGCCGACGGGTCGGCGACGAAGAGCTGGCCGTCCACGTCGGGCACCCACACCATGGTCGTCGACCAGGCGATCACCCACCTCCCCAAGACCAAGCCACACGTGATGGCGGGGCAGATACATGACTCGTCGAGCGACGTCACCTCGTTCCGCCTCGAAGGGACCTCGCTGTACATCACCTCGTACAACACCCCCCACTACAAGCTGGTGACCTCCAACTACCAGCTCGGTACCCGCTTCCAGGGGAAGTTCGTGGCCCACGACGGGAAGGTGGACGTCTACTACAACGGCGCCCTCAAGGCCACCGTCGACGGCGCGTTCGCCAGCGGTTACTACAAGGCGGGCGCCTACACCCAGGCGAACTGCAACAACTCCTCGCCGTGCGACACCTCGAACTACGGACAGGTCGCCCTGTACGGAGTCACGGTGACGCACAAGTGACCTGACGGGGTCGCTCCTCCCGGTGCGTCATCGCGGACCGCTGCTTGACGCGGCTCGCTGATCGCGCCGGGAGCGGGCGGCGGTTGTCTTCGGCGGCCGGGGTCAGGCCTCGCAGAAGGGCATGGTCCGTACGTACCCGCCGAGGTTCTCGTCGTCGGTGCCCAGGAGGGCGTCGGTGGAACCGGGCAGGCACTCGACTGCCTCGATCTTGTACTCGGGGAATGTTCCGAGGACGCTCGGGGAGGCCGCGAGTGTGACCCGTACCCGGCCCGCAGCCGACACGCTCACCCGGCCCGCGTCACTCACGGCGGAGTCGAACGGGCCGTCGTCACCGGCATCGGACGCCGAACTCGCAATGATCCGGCCGGAGTCGGTCACCGAGATGTCGGAGATGTGCCGGGTGCCGTCGCCGGCCGGATACGCCGCCCGGTAGGCCCGGCGCGTCACGGTGCCGAACTGCGGCTGACCCCACGGGGCGAACGTCAGGGGCGCGGCGTAGAGCGTGGCGGGACGATCCGCGCCGGCTCCACGGTCCGCCCACAGGACGGCGAGCTTCCCGTTCTGGGCGACGAGCGCGAAGCTCTCGAAGTCGTCGCCCTCACCGATCGCCGGCAGCGGCGAGTAGTCGACGACCGTCGCCTTGGGGCCGGCGACCTTCAGCCGGTGGACGATACCGCGGCTGGTGAGCGCCAGGTATTCACCCGGCATCCCTGGGATGGCCTCGATGGCCTCCAGGTCGACGGGTTCCGGCCCGTCCCAGGTGATCGGGGAGATGCCGTCGGCGCCCTCCCAATGGGTGATCCGGGACAGACGCTTCTGCCCGGCTCCCTTGTTGTCGTGCACGGCCAGCACGTCCACCCCTGATCCGCTTGAGGTACGGCCCTCGTACGCGAGGCCACTGACACCGCTCCGGACGTCGCCGCCGACCTTCTGCCAGGCGCTGTCCGCACGGGCCGGGGCGGTGGCCAGTGTGGTCAGCAGCGCGCTCGCCGCGGTGAGCCAGGCCATGCGCTTCAACATCGGGAGTTTCACTGAGCTCGCTCGCCTTCTGTGTCCGACGGACGCGAGGTCACGCGCCGGACGCCAGGCTATTGATCATGGTGAGCGTTGACCCAACGACGGTTACGCCATTCGCGGGAGCGCGAAGACGGACTCGGCGGGCACGCGCCGCACCGCCCGGCGCCGTGGTGGTTCGTGGCCGCCGCACCACTTTCCTGAGCGAGCGATCAAGGCCGAGAGGCTGCGGCCGCACGTACACCGCATACCCGCACCCGCGACCGGATCGCGGGTCTCCGGCCGCGCTACGTCAGCCGCTGGGCCGACGGCTGCGGTACGAGGCGATCGCGGTCAGCGCGAAGATCAGGGGTGCTCCCACCCCCATGACGGTGAACGGGTTCAGGACCGACTCCAGCCACTCCGGCATGTCGACGAAGAGGGGCAGCAGCATCAGTACGGTCAACGGGATGAAGGCCAGCATCACGGCGGCGAACCCCATCATGAGGGCCGCCTGGCGTGCATCGCGTCGGTCGATGAGCACCGTGGCCTGTGGGTCGGGCGCCCAGTCCTCGCCGCGCAGTTCCACCCATGAGTCGAGCAGCAGCCCGAGTTCGCGCTCGACGTTCACATGGACGTCGTCGACGAACGGCAACAGCACCTTGGAGCCGTCCCGCCCGTAGGCGTGCACAAGCACGTTGGGCGCACCGCTCTGCACCGCCGATGCCGGATTGACCTCTGCCCTGATGTCCTGGATGTCCTCCCACGCCAACCGCCGGCGCTTGACCATCCCGCGTGCGTGGATCGCCTTGATGTCCGCGATGGTCGAACAGCGCAACGTGGCATAGAAGAGCCACCCCATGAGAGCCACCCACGCCGCGAGGACGGGGTAGTGGAACGAGGCGGGCATCTCGGCGCCCCACAGAGCCACCGACATGCTCAGTGTGCCCAGGCCGATCACCCAGAGGAACGCGTGCATCCGGGACCGTCTCATCCGGTACTCGCGCGGCAATCGTTCGTACCCCACAGCCACCCCCAGTACGGCGTGCCCCATCCGTCGACAGGACCGATGGGGCACCATGGTGAGGCCCCAACTCCCGCGTGTCGAGGGCCCGTTGGGAAGTGAGGCGTTCAGGGGTGCCTCGACGCCCGTCGCCGCGTCGTCAGTTCATTACGACCGCCCGCCGAACTGCCAGTTGTGGACCTCGACGTCGGCGTACAGGCCCGGGGTCAGGACGGCGCGGGCCGTCTCCGGGTCGGGTGCCCGGAGCAGCACCGCCGTACCCAGCCAGGTGGCGCCGTCGTCGGACAACAGCGGCCCGTACGCGATGAGTTCGTCGGCCCGGTCCTGCGGTACAGCGAGGTCGCCACCCTGACCCGAGCCGAGGCCGAGCACCAGGTAGCGGTTGCCGTCGGTCGCGCCGCCGGGGAAGTCCCACATGGTGCGCCCCAGCAGGTTGCGCCACCGGCGCAGCAGCACATCCCGGTAGACACCGGCCTGGTAGCCGGGCTCGTCGAAGGCGAACGCGCGGGCGGCGGCAAGATCCGGCAGGTCCACGATGTGCACGCTGCCGGTGGGCACGTCGTCCCCGGTGAGGGTCGGGCCGCGGGCGATCATCTCCTTGTCGAACCGGTCCATGTAGGACCAGTGCTCCTCCAGCAACTCGTGACGCAGAGCCACGGAGTTGGGCCGATCGCGGTGGTAGCAGAAGAACTCCATGCCCCACACTCTCCACCATCCGTCGTTCGGGCAGGATCCGGTTGTCACAGGCAGGGCCCGTCATGGAAGATCAGGCGTTCGAGGCGCGCGGAACCGCTGTGCGCGGCGGGGGCCTGAGGGGGCGGCGATCTTTTCCGTAGTCGTCAATGTGCTGGTCGGTCTGGTGACCAGCCTCATCGGTGGTGGGTTCGTCTGGCTCTGGGAGCGCGGCAAGCGCACCGGCAGGCTACGGCGCAAGGCGGACTTCTTCGGCCTCGTCCCGGGGGAGACCTGCTTCATCGTCATCGGCAACAAACACAACACACGGGGCGTCACCACCCACCAGGAAATCCGCGCCATGATCGAGGTCGCGACCCTGGCCGGCCAACTCGGCTGTGATGTCGCGACCGAGTCCAGCGACGACTTCCGCGGCATCAACGACGACCGTACGGAATTCTGTATCGGCGGTCCGCTCGGCGAGGCCAACCTCCGCACGGGCGGCCACCTCGCGGCCCACCTGCCCGGTGTCAGCATCCTGCCGTTCGGTCCGGGTCCGGAGTCGATGGCGTTCGAAGTCGGCGGCCGACGCTACCCCTACCGGAAGAACGAGGTGGAGTACGCGCTGGTGGCCAAGTTCAGGCCACCGCAGGCAGCCCGCCCGGTCATGCTGGTCTGCGGGCAGAGCTCCCTGGCCAACCAGGCCGCGATCCACTTCCTCAGAAGGAACTACCACCAAGTGGCAGACACCCTCGACGCGGTCGACCGCTACTGCCTCCTGATCAAGGTCTCGGACATCGGCACGTACGGCTTCCAGGGCGCGAGCCTCGAACGTGACGTGACGGCTGACGCGTTCACCGCCCCGTGACGCGTTCACCGCCCCCTGACTCGTTCATCACCTCCTGACGGCGGTGCCGCACCGACGGCTCTGTTCCTGACCGGAATCCGACCCTGACCCCGTCGTTACGGGCCCGTGAGCTGCGTCTCGCAGACTTGCGCCATGCGCCGCCGCCGTACCCGCCGCCCTGCTGTCGCCCTGGTCTGCCTCTGCGCCACCACCCTGCTGTTCACGGGCTGCTCGGGCGACGACGGGAAGTCGGCGCCGACGCCCCCTTCCCCCGCCCAGCGAGACAAAGGCGAGGTCAACCGGGACGACGTGAACGGCGACGGACACGCCGACGCGGTCGTCAACGGCTGGTACAAGGACCCGAAGCCAGGGGGCGATTGGCACAACAACCGCTTCGTCGCCCTGGCCGCATCCGACGGTCCGGAACCGGGCAAGGCCTTCCGCCTCGCAGAGCGCTACGCCAAGCCCGACCCCCGGGTCACCAGCTCGCCGATCACGTACGACCGGTCGACCCAGTTCACCGGGGATCTCGATGACGACGGCCACGCCGATGTCGTCGTACGCAACCTGCTGAGCCACCCGAGCGGGAAGTACAAGCCCGACCAGCGCATCGTCTGGGGCGGCCCCGACGGCCCCGCGGGCGTCACCAAGCTGCCCGCCGACGTCCTACCGGCCACCGCCGCCGGTGACTTCGACGGCGACGGCGCCCTCGACCTGCTGACCCTCGCGGAGCCCGGCAGCGAGTATGACCGCAAGCCGCAGCCTGCCACAGTCCTGTACGGCCCGCTCAGCCGTGACGGCGGGGCGCCCCGCACCACGTCGACCACCGATGTGGGCCAGCAGGGCTGGGTGTCCGTGGCCCACGCGGTCGTCGGCGACTTCGACGGCGACGGCCTGGACGACCTGGTCACCAAGTCCGAGTACGACGAGGAGGACGTCCGCTTCGAGGACGACGGCATGCCGGAGGACGTCATCGACGCCGTTTTCTACCGGGGTTCGCCCCAGGGCCTGAAGCCCGCCGGGGCCGTACCCGGCATCACGAACCAGGCCGACAGCCAGGTCCCCGCCGGCAAGCCCGTGGCCGTCGGGGACTTCGACGGCGACGGCCACGCCGACATCCTCGCCCGGGTGGGCTTGAGTGAAGCGGTCGCCGTCTACGGAAGCGGTGAGGGCCCGGGCCGGGGCAGGGCCGCCAGCGATCTCGGGAAACTGGATGTCGCCGGCGCCGTCGCGGTCGGCGATGTCAACGGCGACGGCCACGACGACATCGCCACCCAGTCACCGGGCATCGATCGTCGTATCGGCCAGGTGGTGGTGCTTCTCGGCGGCAAGGACGGGCTCAGCGTGGCCCGCACCGTCAAGATCGACCGGCACACGATCGGCCTCGGCGGCTCCCCGCAGCACGAAGGGGACCGCGACTTCTTCGGCTGGGACCTGCACATCGCGGACCTCGACACCGATGGCCGCGACGAGTTGCTCATCGGCACGTTCGGCTTCAACAAGCCCCGCAAGGACGCCGGTTACTGGATCCTGCGCGGAACGAAGAGCGGCCCGTCGACAACGGACCACCGCTTCATCAAGACCAAGGACTTCGGCGAGAGCTGACTACCTCCGTCCACCTCTGTGCGCCGCATCGTCCGTCCCGGTCGGGGAAGCTCCTAGCAGCCCCCGGAGTGGCCGGTGTCGCGGGCGATCGCGAGGCCCTGTCACGTGACGAGGCGCAGCCAGGCCGCCGTGAGTGCGGCGTGACCGGCCGGTGTCGGGTGCACGCCGTCCGCAGCCCAGTACTCCGGCCCGGTCGTCGCGGCGAGCTCGGCGAACATGCCGTCGGCGGCGAGCAGTTGTGCGCCGTACTTGCGGGCCAGCTCGCGCACGACCTGGATCTTGGGGTCCAGGTCGGCCCGCCACTCCTTTCGGACCTCTTCGCCGAGGTGCATGTCGCCGACCTCGACAAGGCCGCGAATCGGCAGCAGGAACGGCTCGATGAGGATCAGGTCGGCGCCGGCCTCGGCGAGGGGTGCGAGCAGACGGTCGTACCCTGCCGCGAAGTCCTCCGCGGGGATCACGTAGCCATCAGGGTCGTACGAGTGCCAGCCGACGTCGTTTCCGCCGACGAGGATGGACACCACGTCCGGGTGCGCGTCGAGGACGTCCTCCTGCCAGCGGGCTTCGAGGTCCATCACCTTGTCGCCCGCGATGCCGGAGTTCAGCCAGGTCACCTCCCGGTCCGCGTGGCGGAGTCCCCACTCGCCCGCGACGCGCAACGGATAGCCGAACCCGAGGCGGTCTTCGCTCTCCAGCCGCTGGCAGTCGGTGATCGAATCGCCGGCGAACATCACGGTGCTTCCCGGTCGGACGGTGATTGTCATGTGTGCTCCTTGAACTCGGTTGTCGGGGTTGCTGGTTCAGATCCGCGGGCTGTCGAACCAACGGCCGGCGGCCTGCTCGAACGCTTCACGGTCAGGGTCGCGATCATCTGCCCAGACGACGGTGCCGTCGGGCCGGACCAGTACGGCACCCAGTCCGAGGTCATTCCGCGCCGGACCGGCCACGTACCGGATACGGCTCTCCCAGCGCATCGCCGAACCGCGTAGGGATTGGGCGATGCTGAAGTCGAGCGCGACGCCTCGTCCGTCCTGCATCAGGTCGCCGAGGCGGGTGCCGTCCTCAAGCCGGAGGTCCGGGGCGTTGCGGCCGACCAGCGGGTGCTCGCTGCCGAGGTCGTAGCGGTTCGACGATCCGGATGTCCTCTTGAACACGTAGGTCGTTCCGTCCCGGGTCCCGAGCAGGCCGCGCAGCACTTCTTGGAGCGCCTGGGCATGCGGGTCCGGCTTCATGGCCGCGGCCTGGGCGCGTGTCCAGTCGAGCACCCCAGCGCCGATCGGACGGCGTTCGTGGGTGTAGGTGTCGAGAAGCCCGTCCGGCGCGTGCCCGTGCACGGTTGCCGCGAGCTTCCATCCGAGGTTCATGGCGTCGGCCAGGCCGAGGTTGAGTCCCTGCGCTCCAAGGGGGGAGTGGATGTGAGCGGAGTCGCCCGCGAGCAGGACGCGCCCCTGCCGGTACGTCGTCGTCTGCATCGCCCGATCGGTGAAACTCGAAGCGAGATGGACGTCGGTCAGTGTCACGTCGGTACCCGACACACGGCGCAGAACCGCCTGGAGATGCTCGAGAGTAGGCCGCTGCGAGCGGTCGAACGCGCCGCCGTCGAACTCCAGCATGCCGATGTACTCCTCCGCGGGCGTCCGGAGGTACATGCCTGTGGGCGTCAGGTTGAACCCAGGGCGCAGTTTCTCGGGATCGGCGACGGCGGCGAGCACGACGTAACCGGTGAACTGCGGCTCGGTGCCGACGAATTCGAAGCCCGCGAGCCCACGCACGGCGCTGCGTCCACCGTCGCAGCCGACGACCCAGCGCGCCGCGTATTCGTGCCCGCCGGCCTGCACGACCACGCTGTCGCCGTCCTGCGCGAGGGCTGAGACCGTGACGCCGCGCCTGACCTCCACGCCGAGCTTGGACGCCCGCTCGGACAGCACAGTCTCGACCGCTTCGAGGTTCGTCATCACGCCGTCCATCGCCGGGCCGGGAAGCCGGAACGGCAGGGCGGTGACGTCGACCTGGGCCGGATCGAGCATCATGCCGGCGAAGTGGCTCACGCCACGAGGCGGTGACGGCTCGTCCGTGTCGAGGTCCGCGCCGGGATCATCATGGACGCCCGACGCCGTCAGCAGAGGGTGCAGCATCCCGCGGCGGTAGAACGCCTCGACAGACGCGGCGGACAGGCCCCGCATCCCGAGCGGGTCCGCCTTCCACGGGGAGCGGCCCTCCGGCGCCCGCTCCAGCACCAGGACAGAACAGCCCGCGAGGCCAAGCTCGCAGGCAAGGAAAAGACCAACAGGGCCGGCGCCCACAATCACTACGTCATGCACGAGAACTCCTTTCCGAAGCCTCTTCCGTCGAGGCACGCAAAGACTGACGCGGCCCGCTCACACGGGGCACACACGGCGCTGACATGGGGGCGCATCGCGCTGACACTCGCGTCCGGGCGCCTTCCGGTACCGGCCTGGACTGAGAAGTCAGGCACTGCTGCCCTGATTTGGGGATGGTGCGTGCGCACGCGAAGATCGGGGGATGGACGGGGATGCGCGGCTTCGCATCACGCTGCTCGGCGCCTTTCAGGCGTCTCGCGGTGACACCGTCCTGCCCGTCGTCGGCGCGCGGTTGCAGGGTTTGGCCGTGCGGCTGGCGCTCGCCGGCGGTCGTACGGTCGCGCAGAGCGTCCTGGTGGACGCGATCTGGGCCGAGGACCCGCCGACCGGCCCCGCCCACGCGCTGCAGGCCCTCGTCTCGCGGCTGCGCAGGGCCCTCGGCTCGGCCGACGCTGTCGTGCAGGCAGCGGGCGGCTATCGGTTGGACGTGGACGCGGCCGACGTGGACGCGCTGCGGTTCGAGCAACTCGCCGCCGCCGGCCGTGACCACCTGCGCGCCGGGGACCCGCACGCCGCGGCGTCCGTGCTCGGTGAGGCCGTGGCGCTGTGGGGCGACCATCTCGGTACCCGTCCCGGCGCCGAGCCCACGGTCGTCGCAGCGGTGGCGCCCGCCGCCGCGACCCGGCTGGCCCACGCCTCCATCGAGGCACTCGCGGATCTTGCCGACGCCGAACTGTCCCTGGGCCGTGCCGACATGGCCGCCACCCGCCTGACCGCACTGCTCGCCGAGCACCCCGTCCACGAGCGGGCCGCCGCGCTGCTCATGGACGCGCTCGCCGCCCAGGGGCGCCAGGCCGAGGCCCTTGCCCTGTACGAGCGGGTCCGCGAAACCCTGGCCGACGACCTCGGCACCGACCCGGGCGCCGCCCTGCGCGAGCGCCACCTGAGCCTGCTGCGCACCGAGCGGCCCGCCCTGGACACCGACTCCTGGCAGGCCAGGCCGAGCAACCTGCCCACGCCGCTGACCAGTTTCATCGGGCGCGACGACGACCTCACCCGGATCGACACGCTGCTCGCCGCCGGGCGCCTGGTCACCGTGCTCGGTCCCGGCGGCGCGGGCAAGACCCGGCTCGCCGTCGAGGCCGCCCGCCGCCACCGCCACGAGTATCGCGACGGTGTCTGGATGATCGACCTCGCCTCGGTCACCGAACCGGCCAAGGTCGGCGCGGCCCTGCTCGCCGGGATCGGGCTGCGCGGCGGTGCGATGTTCGAGGCCCGGACACGAGTGGAGGGCGACGAACTGGACGTACTCGTCGACCAACTCGGCGGCCGGGAGAGCCTGTTGCTGGTCGACAACTGCGAGCACCTGATCGACGCCGTGGCCCACCTGGTAGCGGCACTGCTGTCCCGCTGCGCCGGGCTGCGCGTGCTCGCCACCAGCCGCGAACCCCTCGCGGTCGACGGCGAGGCACTCGTGCCGCTCGGCCCGCTCGCTCTGCCCGGCCCGGACGACGGCGTCGAACAGGCCCGACGGGCGGCATCGGTACGCCTGTTCACCGAGCGGGCCGCGGCCGTACGCCCCGGCTTCGAGGTCGACGAGACGACCCTGCCCGAGATCCGGAGAGTGGTCCGCAGCCTCGACGGCATGCCACTGGCCCTCGAACTGGCCGCGGCCCGACTGCGGACGCTGTCCCTGCCCGAGCTCGCCGACGGGCTCTCCGACCGGTTCCGGCTGCTCACCACCGGCAACCGCACCGCTCTGCCCCGGCACCGCACACTGCGCGCGGTCATCGCCTGGAGCTGGGACCTGCTGAGCGAGCACGAACGTACGGTCGCCGAACGCGTCTCGATCCTGCCCGGCGGCGTCACGCCCTCCTCGGCCACCGCGCTCTGCGCCGACACCGCGGTGCAGGCCGCCGACATCCCCGAACTGCTCGCCGGCCTGGTCGACCGCTCACTGCTGCAGCTCTCGCCCGCCCCGGGCCGCTACCGCATGCTGGAGACACTGCGGGAGTACGGCACCGACCGCCTGGCCGACACGGGCGACCTCGGCGCCGTACGCGACCTCGCCGCCGGCCACTTCGCCGAGCTGATGGCCCGGTACGACCCGCAGTTGCGCGGGCCCGGCCAGCTGACGGCCCTACGAGCCATCGGCGCCGAGTACGACAACACGCTCGCCGCCCTGCGCCGGCGATGCGACACCGGCGACGCCACCGGTGCGGTCGCCCTCGCCCTGAACCTGACCTGGTACTGGCAGATGTTCGGCCGGCAATCCGACGCGGCCTACTGGCTGGGCGAGGCACTGTCGGTGCCCTGCGGCGCGCCGACGCCCGACCGTGACTGCGCCCGCGCGATCCACCTGCTCAACCGGGTCGACACTCGGCCGGGGACGGCCGGCACGGCCGCCGGGGAGGCCGCGGGCGACCAGGCCGAGCTGCGTGAGCTGGCCGACCGGCTGCTCGCGTACCCGGAGCTGCCCGGCCCGTACGGCGCGCTGACCGCGCTCCCGCTGGCGTTCCTGCAGGGGGAGCGGACCACACCCGCGCTGGTCGAGCGCCTGGCCGACGGCGACGACGTGTGGCTGTCCGGGCTGGCCCGCATGTTCCGGGCCCAGTTCGCCGAGAACGCGGGCGAGCTCGACGGGATGCGCACCGACGTCGAAGCGGCCCTGGTCTGTTTCCGGCAGGTCGGCGACCGCTGGGGCCAGGCCAACGTGCTGCCGTTGCGTGCCCAGTTGCGACAGTACGACGGCGATCTCGACGGCGCGCTGGCCGACCTGCGCGAAGCCCGGTCGCTGGCAGGCGAGTTCGGCTCGCTCAGCCTCGGCGACGAGGTGTTCGGAGACCTGCGCTGGATCGACCTGCACCTGCGGCGCGGTGACACCGATCTGGTGATCGCGATGATCGACTCGGCCCGGGAACGGGCGCTGCGCGCGGACTCGCCGGAGATGCTGCTCCTGGTCGACGCGTGGGAGGCGGTCCTGTGGGTGCGGCTCGGGGACCTGGACCGGGCGAGGGAGCTGCTCGACAGGGCCGATCAGGGCCTGCACGGCGACACCACGTTCCCCGGTGACCACGGGCGGACGCTGGTCGGCAGCGCACGTGCCTCGCTCTGCCTGGAGACGGGCGACCTGGCCGGTGCGGCGAGGGCACTGGCGAAGGCGTACGCGGCGGCGCGGGACACCCGGGACCTGCCGATTCTGTCGCTGGTGGCGGTCAACACGGCCGCGCTCGCCGAGGCGCACGGGCGGCACCACGAGACCGCCGTCCTGCTCGGCGCCGCCTCCCGGCTCCGCGGCGCCCACGACCGCACCGACCGCCAGGTTCGCGACCTCACCCGTCGCGGGCGGGCCGCGCTGGGAGAGGAAGCCTTCACAGCGGTGTACGGGAAGGGTTGGGATCTGGACGCGAAGACCGCTGTGAGGGAAGTGGACCCGGCCCGGCTGCCTCTGGAACGCAGGACGGCTCACCTTGACCCTGAGTGATTCAGCTGGGCGTGACGAAGGGCGCCGCCAGCCCGCCCAGTTGTTCCTTGAGCGTCTCCGGTTTGGCGACCCATGGACGCTTGCGGTGGCCGTCACGCGGGTCGGCTCCGATCAATACGGCTGGACGGTCGTCGCCGAGGCACGCGTCCCACACGCACCCCGCCGACGACACGTAGACCCGCTCAGTACATGCTCTTGAACTCGTAGCGCAGGCCAACTCCAGTTGACAAGATCAACCCATGAGTCAGCACTCGGTGGTTCTGGACAAGATCTCGTTTGATGACTGGCAAGCCGTTCACTCATGGGCCTGTCTCCCAGAGGCTTGTCGCTTCCAGCCTTGGGGGCCAAACACTGAGGACCAGACACGCGATTTCGTGAAGGCCGCAGTCGAGGCTTGGTCGAGCACACCCCAGCAGAGGTTCGCCCACGTGGCGCGCTTCGGGGACGACGTTGTTGGTGTGGGCGAGCTGCATGTCCGCAGTCACATGCAGCGTCAGGGCGAGATCTCCTACATTGTGCATCCTCGGGTATGGGGGCAAGGCATCGGCACAGGAATCGGGCGCCAGCTTCTCTCACGCGGCTTCGGTGAGTTGGGGCTTCATCGAATCTTCGCCACCTGTGACCCGCGGAATCTCAGCTCCGCCCGAGTGCTGGCCAAGCTCGGCATGGCGTATGAGGGGCACCTTCGACACACGGCATGGATACGGGACGGCTGGCGGGACTCCCTGACGTTCAGCATTCTCGAAGAGGAATGGCGTGCTGAAGACGTCGGAGTGGTGCCGGCATAGAGGCGGTTGGTTCACGAAGTGGAGCCGCGTTTCCTGGTCCAGTTTGGTGTGGGGGCTTTTGCGGGTGATACGTCGAGTCATCATGGGTGATGTGCCCACTTCGGATGGGCTTCGGAGCGCTGAGGCAGCCGTTCGTAGCCGCGTGCGTTGCAGCGCGTGTTCATACACCAACCGATCTTGCGCTCGACTTCCCAACGGCGAGGCAACACGACGAAGCCCTTGATGCCCTTCGGCGGGGAGACGATGCGCAGGCTCGGTCAGAGGCGGTCGCGGGCCCAGACCACGAGGTCGCGGGCGTAGCCGCGGTCACCCGACCGGGCTTGACCCGATCTTCCAGGGTGCGGCCGACTTCGACCTGATCCTGATCGAGAGTCGGACGCTCGACGACCACATCCAGGAGCTCATCTACCGGTCCACCCTGCATGTCTGAGCCCATCCATGTATCCCGCCCCGTCAGGTAGCCGACCCCGATGGAAGTCCCCGCTGTCCCTTCAGCGGATGAACCGGTGGGTGTGGGCCTCGGCGAGATCGTGCGCGCGGCCGGACAGCACGGGCGAGGTCGATAGCGGCGGCGGCCGTTCTGGCGCCACATGGCGGAGCATCGATCACAGCAAGGGCGCATATCCCGGGGAAACCCGAACCAGGGCAGCTGGGGGTAGCACGAGTGACCCCGTCGGTGGTCTTGCCCAGGATGGACGGCATGTCGTCCATCTCTCTCCCACGCCGCACGTTCCTGGCAGCGACTGCTCTGGCGCTGTCGCCGCTGGCGGGTACGCCTGCCGCACGGGCCCAGTCCCGGCCGACCCGCCGCTCGGCGATCCGGCTCCGTCTCCCCGAGCCGACGGGACCGTGCAGGATCGGCACGGTCTCACTCCATCTGACGGACCGCACTCGCCCCGACCCATGGATGCCGTCGGCGCCCCACCGCGAACTGATGATCAGCGTCTGGTATCCGGCTCACGCGCCACGCCGCGGGCAGCGCCTCGCGCCGTACATGGAGCGCGGTGCGGCCGAGCGATTCGACGCCCTGGAGCCGCATCGCATCCCGTCGGGCACGGTGGACTGGGCGGGTACGCGCACACATGCCTGCCATCAGGCGCCCCCGGACCCACGCGGCGGGCGTCGACCGGTGGTGGTGTACTCGCCAGGTGTCGGCGACCCTCGCAGCTGGGGCACCCTGCTGGCCGAGGAACTGGCCAGCCACGGCTATGTCGTTGTCACCGTCGACCACACCTACGAGTCTCCAGGCGTCCAGTTTCCCGACGGCTCGGTCAGGACGAACGATGTGCTGTTCGAGGAATTCGCGCGGGCCCAGCGCGAGGGCACCGTTCCCGCCCTGCTGGAGAAGACGCTGCGTGCCAGGGTCGACGACGTCCGCTTCGTGGTGAATCGGCTCGGCACGCTGCCGCACGGGCTGTCGGAGGTGCTCGACGCCGACCGGGTCGGCCTGGCCGGCCAGTCGGGAGGCGGATTCACCGCCGCTCAGACCATGTACGAGGACCGGAGGATCCGAGCCGGGATCGACCTGGACGGCACCCTGGAGTTCAACCAGGAACCCAACGGAACCAATCTCTCGCCAGTCGCCGCCCACGGTCTGGACCGCCCCTTCCTCCTGATGGGCCGTGAAGGGAGCGACCACGCGCGAACCGAGCCGTCATGGGCGGCGTTCTGGTCGCACAGCACCGGATGGCGCCGCGACCTGACTCTGCACGGCTCCCGGCACCAGACGTACACCGATCTCGCGGCAGTCATGCCCCAGACCGGTCTCGGCCAGGACATCGTCGAAGAGACCATCGGCACGATCGACCCCACGCGCGCGGTCACGGTGATCCGAGCCTGCGTCACCTCATTCTTCGACCGCTGGCTGCGAGACCGCAACGACCACGTTCTGGACGGCCCCTCAGCGAGCTTCCCCGATGTCACCTTCGTCCGGTGAGCGGCTGTGCCACCTCATTCACATGCAGGGCTCGGTCCGCTGCGCGGGTGACTTGGCTTGGCGGGCGGCAACGGCCATGACGATGACGGAGATCAGTACGATGCCGGCGCCGACGTAGAGCGGCGCGGTGTAGCCGAGACCCGCGGTGATGGCGAGGCCCCCGAGCCAGGCGCCCAGCGCGTTGCCGATGTTGGACGCGGACACATTGGCGCTGGCGGCCAGCGCCGCCCCATGGGCGAAGTCGGTGACGCGAGTGATCATGCCCGGCACGCTGGCGAACCCGAACAGCCCCATCAGAAACACGAGTATCACCGACGCGGTGGCGTTGGCGGCCAGCAGACCGAACACGGCCAGGGTGACGGCAAGCCCGAGCAGGGCAAGGACCAGGGCGCGGTCACGGTCGTGGTCGGCCGCTCGTCCGCCGACCAGGTTCCCGACGACGAGACCGACGCCGTACACCATCAACAGCCAGGCGACATCCGAGGGGGAGAAGCCGCCGACCTCGGTGAACGTGTAGGCGATGTAGCTGAACGCGCCGAACATCCCGCCGTAGCTGAGCGCAGTTGCCGTCAGGGTCAGCCAGACCTGCCAGGAGCGGAACGCACGGAACTGCGCGCGCAGGCCGTCGGCAGGTGCCGGGTCCGAGTGGCGTGTCACCGTCGGCGATCGCGTCTCTCCCGCTCCGTCGGGGACAAGGGCGGCGATTCCCGCCAGCGCGCATACGCCGATCGCGGTGACCGCCCAGAAGGCCGTTCTCCAGCCCCAGCGTTCACCGACCAGCGCGCCGAACGGCACGCCGAGCACGTTCGCGAGCGTCAGTCCCGCGAACATGACCGCCACCGCGCGGGACTTCTTCTCCGGCGCGACCAGACTGCGAGCGACCAACGAGCCGAGACCGAAGAACGAACCGTGGCACAACGCCGCGACGATCCGCCCGAGCAGCATCACCGGATAGCTCGGCGCGACGGCGGACAACAGGTTGCCGACGACGAACAACGCCACCAGGCCGACCAGAACCGCCTTGCGGGGCAGCCGCGCCGTCGCCGCGGTCAGCGCGATCGCACCGACCGCGACACTCAACGCGTACCCGGAGATCAGCCACCCCGCCGCCGCCTCGGACACCGCGAAACTCGACGCCACCTGCGGCAGTAGCCCAGCGATCAGGAACTCGGTCAGCCCGATGCCGAAACCGCCAAGTGCCAGCGCCACAAGTCCACTTGGCATCCGCTGCTGGTCGATCACGGTCCTGTACTCGATAGGGCTGGAGGAACCGTCTCTCATCCGCCTTTCGTCTCCTTTCCGGAGGCTTTCAAGTCGAGTACGGGCAGGCCGAGTTCACGCCGGGTCGCAGCCGACGTCCAGTTCCTCGAAGCGGGGGAAGTGTCTGCGCACACCGCGGGGATTCCCCCCGGAAGCTGCAGATCCACTCGGTGCGGCGCCTGTACTCGATCGGCGCGTCGTACTTGCACGACGTGACGTCCGTTGTGGCGGGCTCGTCATGCAGCAGCAGCCGCCGCCCTGCCAACGTCCGCGCGGCTCCCGAAGTCCGTAGCGCTGGGCGTGGATTACAGGCTCACGGAGACCCCTGTGATCAAGAGTCTCTGGACGGGCTCGGCCGCATCCGCACCGGCCGCCCGTCCAGCAGGAAGTCCGTGTACCAGAGGGTGAGTTCACTCATGGCTCCACCTTCACCCCTGGAGCCGGACTCATCCATGGACAAAGATCGAGGGCTCTTGGACGAACGTGAGAACACCCTGGACGCGCGGAGGCGGGCCTGCCGCCCCCAAGACGCCGTTTTGGAGGATGCTCAGTCGAGACAGAACTCGTTGCCCTCGATGTCCTGCATCGTGATGCATGACTCGTTCTCGTCATCGGCAAGCTGCGTGAGTACGTGTACCGCCCCGAGCGCGATCAGTCGTGCGCATTCGGCCTCAAGCGTGGCCAGGCGCTCTTCACCCACGAGCCCGGTGCCGGCCCGCACATCCAGATGCACCCGATTCTTGGCGACCTTGCCTTCGGGAACGCGCTGGAAGAACAGTCGTGGGCCCAGACCTGAGGGATCACTGCAGGAGAACCACGCACCCCGGTCCTCCGGAGGCAGGGTGCGGTTGAAATCGTCCCAAGTGTCGAACCCCTCCGGTGGCGTCGGCGCGACGTACCCCAACACCTCGCACCAAAAGCGAGCGACGCGCTCAGGTTCTGCGCAGTCGAAGGTGACTTGGAACTTCTTGATCGATGACATCGGCGCACCATAGCAGGGGCCTTTGTTGCCCATCACTCGGGCAGCAGCCTCCCTTGGCAGCGACGAACCGCATCACCAAGCTCCGAGGTCAACAGTGTCGGCAGCAGCCGACGCAGAGCTTCCGCGAGATAGCAATCTGGAGTCCCGAACGGTGACGGTAAACCAGGCCGGACTCAAGTACCTAGGGCCCGACGAAACCGCCATCCGAGATCAAGAACGCGAACAGATCGCCGCCCCTCCCGAGTGAGGACCGGAGCCGCGCCCAAGGGCCCCAACCCCGACCAACCACCCCCATGCAGAAGCCCAGTTACGGCTCTGCCTCTAACGGGTGACCACGTTGAACACCGGGTAGGTCTGCGGTTGCACGTCCGCGAGGCCGAGTTCTCGCAGGATCGGGATGAGGGTCTCGCCGAACTGCTGAAACGCCTCCTCGGACTCCCAGACGTCCACGACGAGCCAGCCGTCGCTGGTGGGCGCGGCAGTGTGCGAGATGAGACCGGACACCGGCCAGTCGGCGGGGCTCTTGACCGGGCCGGGCCGGCCGGAGACCTTCTCGGCGCTCTGCTCGTACTGGTCCTGGGTCATCCCGGGCATATCGAGAACCACGACGATCGCCATAGCTGAGTTCCCTTGCGAAGAGGTACGGAGTTCGTTCGGCCAGTTGACCACCTTGGCGGGCCGCCTGCGCGTTGGCCTGAGCCGGACAGGGCATGGACGGCATTGCAACAGCGATGGCCCTGTGCCCGAGTCGTGCATTCAGTCGGCGCCCACCTGGCTGTTGGCAACCTGAACCTCGCCCGCCGGCACCGCTCACGCTGCGAGCGCTGCACCGCGGAGTCCTTCTGCTGTGTTCAGACAGGATTCCGCCTGGGGGCCACGCGCTCGAGCTTGGTCCAGCCGGTCCAGCCTCGCTCCTTGAGCAGCTCGATCAGTCGACGGGCCGGCGGCGCGGTGTCGAACGCGAGCGTGTCCATCAGCTTGACGAACGGTGGCTCGATGTCGGCATCGCCGACGTAGCCCTCGCCCTGCTCGTCGGCCATCCGCGTGATGTACGCGGCAAGCTTGTCGGCCAACTCGACCAGCCGGGGGTCGTCGCCGGCCCGGTCGAGGGCCTGGCCCAGGGTGAGATAGAAGTCCACGAGTTGCGGGTCGGCGAGTTGCTCCCGCTTGCGTGCCACCCACTCCGGGACCCGCTCGGGCGAGTGCGCGGCCAGTGGGATCCAGCCGTCGCGTTCGACCCGGACGATCCGCTCGTCGACGCCGAGTGCCCGCAGCCGGTCGAGGAACTCGACCACCTCCGGGGGCAGCGCCAGCTTGTCCCCGGAAGCGAGGCGTGCGATCCGCTCGCGGTGCCGCTGCCGTTCCCGGATCTCCGCCCGCAGCCGCTTGTCGATGTCCGCGACCGCCGCGGCGAACTCCTCCTCGTCCGCCTGCAGCAGCTCACGCACGCGCTTCAGCGGAACCCCGGCCTCGGCGAGGGTCCGGATCCTGATCAGCTCGACCACGGCGCCGGCGCCGTACCTCCGGTAGCCCGAGTGGTCCCGCTCCGGCTCCGGCAGCAGCCCCTTGGCGTGGTAGTGCCTCACCGCGCGCACGGTCACTCCGGCGTACGACGCCAGCTCGCCGATGGTCAGCATCGCACCAGTCTCCTAGTTCGCGGCTCGCGTCCGGTACCGGTAGAGATGCCGGGACCACAGGTAGCCGACCACTCCGATCACCCCACACCAGCCGATGGCCGACAGCACGTCCGAACCGTCCGGTGAACCCGCCAGCAGACCGCGGAAGGCGTCCATGATCGGAGTGAACGGCTGGTGCTCGGCGAACCACCGCAACCCGGTCGGCATCGACTCGACCGGCACGAACCCGCTGCCCACGAACGGAAGCAGCACGAAGATCATCGGCAGGTTGCTCGCGGTCTCCGCGTCCGGGCTGGCCAGCCCCAGAGCCACGGTGAACCAGGTCATCGCGAACGACAGCAGCACGAGCAGTCCGACCAGCCCGGACCACTGCAGCGCCGAGGCGGCGGTCTCCAGTCCGAGGAGGAACGCGACCCCGAAGATCACCGCGAGCGCGAGCGCGGTCTGGATCATCGAGCCGAGGACGCGGCCGCTGAGCACTGAGGCTTTGGCGATGGCCATGGTCCGGAACCGGTCGATGATCCCGTTGGTCATGTCGGTGGCGACCAGGACCGCTGTGCCGATGGACACGCTGGCCACCGTCATGACCAGTATTCCGGGAGTGATGAACGTCAGGTAGTCGCCACGGCTCCTTGCCGGGGCTCCTGGCAGGCCGGCGCCCATGGTCGCGCCGAAGACGTAGACGAACAGCAGTAGGAACAGCAGCGGCTGCCCGATCAACATCAGTGTCATCGACGGGTATCGGGCCATGTGCTTCAGATTGCGGCGCAACATGGTCGCGGAGTCACGAACGGCGTACCTGGCGGTGCTCATACCGGCACCTCCTCGGAACGCTTGTCCGTGGTGGGGTGGCCGGTGAGGGTGAGGAACACGTCGTCCAGGTCCGGGGTGCGCACGGCGAGCCCGGTGACCTCGTCGTCGTCGATCCCGTCCAGCAGCCGTCGCAATGCGGCGAGGCTGCCGTCGTGCGGCAGGGTCACGGTGAGCGTCTCGGCGTTCGCGCTCGCTCCGGGCAACCGGCGCGCCAGGTCGGCCACCCGCTCGCGGTCGGGGGCCCGGAGTTCGATACGACCACCGGGGATCAGCCGCTTCAGCTCGGCCGCGGTGCCCTCGGCGACCAGTCGGCCCTCGTCGAGCACGCCGATCCGGTCGGCGAGCTGGTCGGCCTCATCGAGGTACTGGGTGGTGAGGAAGACGGTCACCCCGTCGGCGACCAACTCCCGCACGATCCGCCACAGTTCACGTCTGCTGCGCGGGTCGAGGCCGGTGGTCGGCTCGTCGAGAAAGATCAGCCGCGGCCCGGCCACCAGGGTCATGGCCAGGTCCAGCCGTCGCTTCATACCGCCGGAGTACGTCACCGTGCGCCGGTCGGCGGCATCGCCCAGGTCGAACCGCTCCAGCAACCGCTCGACCGCACTCTGCGCGCGGCGCCGGTCGAGGTGGCCGAGGTCGGCCATCAGCCGCAGGTTCTCCCGCCCTGTCAGCAACTCGTCCACGGCGGATAACTGCCCGGTCACCCCGATCGACGCGCGCACCTGATCGGCCTCGTGGCGTACGTCGTACCCGGAGACCCGGGCTTCACCGGCGTCCGCGGGGAGCAACGTGGACAGGATCCGGACGGTGGTGGTCTTGCCGGCCCCGTTGGGCCCGAGCAGGGCATAGACGGAGCCGGCGGGGACGGTCAGGTCGACTCCGGCGACCACTTCGTGGCCGTCGTACGACTTGCGGAGTCCGGTGACCTCGATCGCTCTGGTTCTCGTAGTCATGCCCACCATGCTGAGAGGTTGCCCCTGCGTCAGGGTCAACTGCCACAGCGACCGCGTCCCCCTGACGCCGCTCGCGTACTGAGCGCTCGGTTGCCTGACACCTGACACCTGCCACCTGACATGTGTCAGGAACGGTGCGGTCGGCGCTCTTCCAGCCTTGTGTGCGCAATGCCCCTGTCGGCCCAGCCGCAAGGCAGGCAGCCCTTGCTGTCAGGGGAAGTCCAGGCACTCGTCGGCAAAGCCCTGCGAGACGGGCTGCCATACGCCCTGGTCCTCACGCACGCTCAGTCGATCCGCTTCCTCCGCGGTCTCGATCAGCTGAGCTGTGGTGAGGGGGACGGCCGCTGTGAAGACCCGCCCGAGGTGGTGGCAGTGGAGCATCGGGCGGAGTTCCTCCGGGTATGGCTCATCGGCCACCGCGAAGAGATCAGGCAGGGTCCAGCCCAGCGGACCGGCCACAGCGGATAGCTGCTGCCGGCGGTGCGGACTCGGGTCCCAGCGCCACACCATCCCGTACAGCGTGCTGAGGGACAGCCCCATGAACGGCAGTTCGAGGATGCCGAAGCCGCGATTGCGGATCAGCCCGCCGAGGGCTGCGGCAAACCTGGTCTCGGCGGGACGGCGGCCTGGCCAAACCGGCGGCACGAAGGGTTCTGGAGCGGCGACGCGCGGCAGCGAGCGGACGAAAGCCTCCAGCGTGACGAGCTGCGAGTGGTCGCAGTGGCTGACGCGGTATGCGAACTGCCTCATGACCCGGGCGTCGCGCTCCGGGGGAAGGAGTTCAACCGGCACCGGGTGGCCTGCGACAACGAGGAGGTCGGCGGCCGGTATATCGAGTTCGGCGGCAAGTTCGGTGAGTCGCTGCGGGGCGGTGTCAGTTCCACTCGCGGCGAGGCTGCTCAGAATGATGGCCCGTTCCATGTGAGGAACGTAGTGGGTGGTCAGCCGGGGCGCATGAGTTCGTGGTTGGGACTCACTTTCGGTGATCGCCGGGGGAGTATCGGTTTCTGGTTCCATCGGATGCTCGGGCTGTCGGCCGGGGAACAGCCGGGCCGTGCCACGGCTGTCGGCGCCGGCGCGGCGGGGCGTGGCGCCGTTGTTCGTACATCAGCGCAAGAACGGCTGGGCGGGGCGGCGGAGGACTTCTGCCAGAAAGAGTTCACCCTCGACAATCAGCACACGGATGACATTGATGCTACGAGCCGGCGCATATCGTCGGCGTCTCAAAAACGACATACGTGCTGACAACGCCACGCTGCCTTGACTGGCAGCATGAATCATTCTCCGCCATCGGCACGAAAAACGATCAGCAGGATTCGCCGGCTCTCTGTCGTCGGCTTGGTGGCCGTCATAGCGGCGATCACCACAGCCCTCGGCTACCAGGTGTCGCAGTCCTCGTCCTCCTCGTCGGCAGCATCACCCTCGAATACTCTTCGCATGGAACACCGTGGTGCTCTCGGCGAGGCAGATGGCGCCGTCCCCGACGACGTGACGGTATTCGATGACGAGACTCCGGCCGTGGCCAACCTCGATCCAGGTCTCCTCAAAGCCCTCCGCCAGGCTGCAACGGACGCCGCCGACAACGGAGTCGAGTTATACGTCAACAGCGGTTGGCGTTCCCCGGATTACCAGAATCAGCTTCTTCGCGAGGCGGTCTCCAAGTACGGATCCGAGGACGAGGCCGCCCGATGGGTGGCCACTGCGACGGCATCTCCGCACGTGTCGGGGGACGCGGTGGATCTCGGACCCTCCGATGCGACGACTTGGCTGTCCGAACACGGTGCCGCGTACGGGCTGTGCCAGATCTACAAGAACGAACCCTGGCACTACGAACTGCGCACCAAAGCGATCGATCGTGGTTGCCCGCCCATGTACGCCGACCCCACCCAGGACCCGAGAATGCGGCAGTGACCGGAAGCGACCGGCAGTGGGTTGTTGGGCCGGCACAGCGGTGCTCATGGGCTGCGGCCTCATGCGGGTCGCAGCGCCTCCAACTGCTGCGCGAACGGTACGACGGTGGTGTGCTCGGTCGTTCGCGCAGCAGCCCCCGTGCGCGCCTGCATCAGCCCTGCCAGTTCGCCGCCCGCGCGCACGATCCGGTTGGGGAGCGTGTCGGTGAGGGGATCGCCGTTGCCGCCCCAGTCCTCGGAGGCCGCGTACACCGCTGTCGGTACGACGATCGCGCGCAGGTAGGCGAAGAGCGGGCGCAGCGCGTGCTCCAGGGCGAGCGAGTGCCGTGCAGTTCCGCCGGTCGCCGCGGCCAGCACGGCCTTGCCCGTGAGGGCGTCGTTGTCGATGACGTCGAAGAACGACTTGAAGAGCCCGCTGTACGACGCCGAGAAGACCGGGGTGACGGCGATCAGGCCGTCCGCCGAGGTGACCGTGTCGATGGCTTCCGCGAGGGCGGGCGAGGGGAAGCCGGTGACCAGGTTGTTGGCGATGTCGGCGGCCAGGTCGCGCAGTTCGACGATCTGGATCTTGACAACGAGTCCCACGTCGGCCAGTTGCTCGCGGACTGCCTCGGTCAGGCGGTCGGCCAGCAGACGGGTGGATGAGGGGACACTCAGGCCGGCCGATACGACCGCGAGATGCAACGGTTCATCGGTGCCCGTGTTCACTTGGTCGCCTCCTCGGAGCGCGCGGCGAGCCGGGATGCGTGGGTGGGGGCCTCCGGAACATCGTCGGCACGTACGGAGCCGAACTCCTTGCGCAGTACGGGGAGGACCTCCTCGCCGAGCAGGTCGAGCTGTTCGAGGACGGTCTTCAGAGGCAGGCCGGCCATGTCGATGTTGAACAACTGGCGCTGGTAGTCGCCGAAGTGCTCGCGGAAGGACAGCGTCTTGTCGATGACCTCCTGCGGGCTGCCGACGGTGAGCGAGGTCTGGGCCATGTACTGCTCCATGGACGGGCCGCCGCCGTAGACGGGGGAGTTGTCGAAGTAGGGGCGGTACTCGCGTATCGCGTCCTGGGAGTTCCTGCGCAGGAAGACATGGCCACCGGCCCCGACGACCGCCTGCTGCTGGGTGCCGTGACCGTAGTGGGCGTAGCGCTCGCGGTAGAGGTTGATCAGCTTCGTGAAGTGGTTCATGGGTCCGAAGAGGTTGTTCACGAAGAAGCCGTCGCCGTAGTAGGCGGCCTGTTCGGCGATCTCGGGGCTGCGGACCGAGCCGTGCCAGACGAAGGGTGGGATGCCGTCCAAGGGGCGCGGGGTCGATGTGAACCCCTGGAGCGGGGTGCGGAAGCGGCCCTCCCAGTCGACGACGTCCTCGCGCCACAGCTGGTGCAGCAGCGCGTAGTTCTCTATGGCGAGCGGGATGCCCTGGCGGACGTCCTTGCCGAACCAGGGATAGACCGGGCCGGTGTTGCCTCGGCCCATCATCAGATCCACGCGTCCGTCGGAGAGGTGCTGGAGCACCGCGTAGTCCTCGGCGATCTTCACCGGGTCGTTGGTGGTGATCAGCGTGGTCGACGTCGACAGGGTGTCCCTCCCGTACGAGTTCCCGCTACAGGCCGTCGCCCGCACCGTGGAATCACTTGGCTGACCAATATAATCGTGGGTGAGCGTCACCGGCCGGGACTGCCGGGGGCGGACACGTCTGCCAGGAGGATCGACAACCATGCCGCGGGAATCCGATTCGGTACAGGGGACAGAGCAGGCCGTACCGACCGTCGCCGACGCTCCGATGAGCGAAGCCCTGTTCCGCGCCGCCCGTGTGCACCGGCTCGTGGCCGGCAACCTGCTGCGCGACACCGGCCTGTACACGGGCCAAGAGCTGCTGATGATGCAGCTGTGGGAGCGCGGCGAGCAGCGCCAGGCGGATCTGATCAAGACGCTCGGCCTGGATCCGTCGACCGTGACCAAGATGCTCCAGCGCCTGGAGCAGTCCGGCTTCGTCACCCGCAAGCCCGCTGCGAACGACCGCCGGGCCATCGTCGTGAGCGCCACCCGCGCCGGCCAGGCCCTGCGAGGCCAGGTGAGGCAGGCGTGGCGCGACCTGGAAGAGGTCACCGTGGCCGGCTTCACCGAAGCGGAGTACCGCCAGGCCATGCAGGTACTGGCCCGGATCGAGGCGAACCTGACGACCCCGCCATCGGCCGCCGCCGACGAGGGCACCGACGGCACCGACGGCACGTCCGCGGTCTGACGGCACGCCTCGAAGGACGTTCATTGGTCGACCAATGTACAGTAGGCGATGATGGTCGAGTGAGCGGAGCCCCCATGTCTCTTCCCGTGCTGTTCGGAGCCAACGTCGATCCTGTCTGGGAGGACCCGGGGCAGCCCCTCCGGATCACCCAGCAGGTCGAGAAGGCCGGCCTGGACCTCGTCACGGTCCAGGACCACCCGTACCAGCCCAGGTTCTACGACGCCTGGACGCTGATCAGTTACCTCGCGGGCGCCACCAAGAAGGTCACCTTCGTGCCCACGGTCGCCAACCTCCCGCTGCGGCCGCCCGCGATGCTCGCGAAGTCCGCCGCCAGCCTTGACGTGCTCGCTCCCGGGCGGATCCAGCTCGGCCTCGGTACCGGCGCCTTCTGGGACGCGATCGAGGCCATGGGCGGACCGCGCAGGGAACCCAAGGAGGCCGTGGCCGCGCTCGACGAGGCCATCAAGATCACCCGGCTGATGTGGAGCGGCGAACGCTCGGTGCGCTTCAAGGGTGAGCACTACTCGCTCGCGGGAGTCCACCCGGGGCCCGCCCCCTCGCCGGACCTCGGCATCTGGCTCGGCGCCTACGGCCCCCGCATGCTGGCGCTGACCGGCCGGAAGGCGGACGGCTGGATGCCGTCCTACGGATTTCTCGGCCTCGACCGGCTCAAGGACGCCGTCGCCCGTCTCGACGCGGGTGCGCAGGAGGCAGGCCGGGACCCCGCGTCGCTGCGCAAGATCTACAACCTCAACGGACTCATCAGCCCCGTCGAGTCCGCCGTGCCGTTCCAGGGCGACGTGCGGCAGTGGGCTGACCAACTCGTCTCCCTCGTACGCGAGTACGGGATGAACGGCTTCGTCTACTGGCCCGATGCCGACCATCTGCGCCAGCTGACCCTGTTCGCGCTGGAGGTCGTGCCGGCGGTGCGGGCTGCGCTGGCCGGATGAAGGAAGCCGGCCGGATGAAGGAAGGGGAGGCGCGGGGCGGGAACTGATGGGTGATGGCGGAGGTCGCGATGCGACGGTTCCACGGCCATGTCCTTATGATCCCGGATCTGAACCCTGCGTCGAACCGGCGAATCGCATTGTCGAGCCGGGTTGGGGCGAGCTGGTCGTCGTCTGCCGGGCAGCGGGCCAACTACGTGTTGAGTTGGTCAGTATGTGGCGTCGTAGCGGGCGCGTGCGGTCAGCACATCGTCCTCGTGGGCGACTGCCCATTGTCCGAGCGTGGTCAGCAGTTCTCGTAGCGAACGGCCCAGGTCGGTCAGGGCGTACTCGGCGCGTGGAGGTTTGCCGGGATGCAGGGTCCGGCTGATGAGTCCTTCGCGCTCCAGCGACCGCAGAGTGCGAACCAGCATGCGGCGGCTCAGGCCCTGGACCGACCGGTCGAGCTCATTGAAGCCGTAACTGCGCTCCGCCAGAAGCGACAGCAGTACCGGGCTCCACTTGTCACCGATCCGGCGCAACACGGCCGTCGCCGGACACCTCTCGTGATCATCGACCGTGACCGGCACCGCGACGCCGACGACGGGTTCCTCTGCCGAAGCTTCGTGGAGGGGTGACATCAATGTGCCTTCTTACGAGACCGACGCGCCATCACTAATCATCAGGCTACACATACAGCAGGGGAGCCTCTCTTGATCGCAGTAAGCGGAGCCTCGGGGAATCTGGGCAGCTCAACCGTCCGTCATCTCATCCAACGCACCGACGCCGCCCGCGTTTTGGCGTTGTCCCGTACCCCGGACAAGAGCGCCGACCTGGGTGTGCGCACTCGCCATGCCGACTTCGACGAACCGAACGCGCTGACCCGGGCCCTCGATGGTGTGGAACGGCTGCTGATCATCAGCATCGGCACCGACGACCGACTGCCCAAGCACACTCGAGCGATCGACGCCGCCGCGAAGGCGGGCGTGGGCCACGTCCTCTTCACCTCCATCACTCGCGCCGGCGACCCGGGCCACCCCAATCCCCTTGTCCCCGACTACGGGGCCACCGAACGGCTGCTGGCGGAATCCGGATTGCCCTTTACGGTGCTGCGCTTCAACGTATGGGTTGAGATGCTGACCCTGGTCGGGGTGGCCCCGCGGGCCGTGGCCACCGGAGTCCTGCCCAGCAACAGCCGGGACGGACGCATTGGCCACATCACCCGCGACGACAGCGCCGCAGTGGCCGCCGCCGTCCTGGCCGAGGGCGGCAGCCAGGGAGAGATCCTCGAAGTCACCGGGCCCGAGGCCGTGACCGACGCAGATGTCGCGGCCGCGCTGACCGAGGCCACCGGCCGCCGCGTGCGCTACGAGGAGGTCGCCGACGCCGAACACCCCCAGCGGCTCCTGGACCAGGGGTTCCCGGAGCACTTCGCTCACGCCTGGAGCGCCGCAGGCATCGCCAAACGCGATGGCTGGTACGACGTCACCACCCACGCGGTTCAACGGCTCACCGGTCGGCCGGCCACCACTGTCACCGACCATTTCGCGGCGCACCGTGCCGAGTTGGTCAGCTGAGCCTGGTGCCGAAGTGCCTCCGCCCACATCGACGGATCGAGCCCCGGCCGCGCAACTTGGAAGACACCACTGGGTCGTTGAACGGTCCATGGCCTACTGGGTATCGGGCTGGCGGCGTGCGAGAACGATTCCCCCGAGTGTGCTCTCTGCTGAGGTGAGAGTCCTGTGCGCCTCGACGGTGAAGCCGGCTTCGTCGAGCCAGGCAGCCATGTGGCTGTGCTGTCGACGATGGACGTAGAGCTTCATCGGGTGACCGCCATAGCCCTGCGTCTTCAGCTGCGACTCATCACCGACGTGGAAACCGAGCAGCAGGGGGCCACCAGGCCGGACCACTCGCTTGAAGTGTGCGAAGACTGAGCCGATCTCGTCGTCGGGCACGTGGATCAGCGAGTACCAGGCGACGAGGCCGGCCATCGAGTCATCGGCAAGGTCGAGGTCGGTCATCGAGCCGAGCTCGAACCGGAGTCCGGGGTGATCGCGGCGAGCCACCTCGATCATCCCGGGCGACAGGTCGATCCCGAACGCGTCCACGCCCAGGTCACGTAGGTGGGTCGTAATCCTCCCCGGCCCGCATCCCACGTCCGCCACCTGGCCCCCGCCCCTGGTGCGCACCTGCTCGGCGAACAGTGCCAGGAACTCGCGCTCATGAGGCGTTTCATCCAGCAGGTTGCGCAACTGGTCCGCGTAGCTGGCGGCGACGGTGTCGTAGGACGCCCGAGTGTCTTCCAACCAGCCATCAGTGTTCGGTTCGATTCCCACGCCGGCAGGCTACGCAACAGCAGCATGAGGTGACTTCGAACGACGGCCGGATCCTGTCGTTTGGATCATGCCGGGGTTGGGGGGGCCTGGCACGCACTTCGGTGGCGTAGTCGTCAGCCCCAACACTCCGCGCCGACGTGCTCCTCCACCTTGCAGCTCACGTACCGGACCCCGCTCCCCGATCCTTGATCTGGCTCGATTCGAGCGACAGACCCTAGCTGTCGACCTCGTACTGGCCGACCTCAAGGAAGTAGCGCAGCGCTTCCGGGGTGTTGTCGTCCAGGGCCGCGTTCGCCGCCGCGCGCAGGGCGTCGCTGATGTCGGGATCGGCCAGGATCCGCGCGATGGCTACACGGTCGTCCTCGGCCTGAGCGAGACGCAGGCCGGATTCGAGGAATTCGCGTACGACCTCGGGGCTGCCGTCGTCGAGGGCCTTGTTGGCCTCACGGACGACGGCCTTGCCACTGTCGGGATCGGCCAGGATCCTGGCGATGGCGACGCCGTCGTCCTCGGCCTGAGCGAGGCGGTAGCCGGTTTCGAGCCAGGCGCGCATCTCCTCCACGGTGCCGTCGTCGAGGAGCTCGTTGGCCTCTCGGGTCACTCGCTTGCCGCTGTCGGGGTCGGCCAGGATGCGGAGGATCGCGATGCGCAGGTCGTCCGCGTCCATCTCGTCGTAGGGGGAGCCCGCGTCCGCTGCGGCCACGGCGGCAGGCGACGGTGTCGCGGCGCCGGCCAAGGACGGAGTGGAGAGCAGCAGGGCCGGAGCGAGGGCGCCTGCGGCGACAGCGAGGGTCGCGCGGGTCAGTCTCACGGAGAGAACCACCTTGTGTCGTAGTCGCGGAGTGCAGCGGCGGCATTCTCCCAAGGAGAGCTGGGCCGGGTCTCTGCCCGGATCACGCAGTCTTCACTGGTTCTTCATTGCCGACCGCCTGCCACCAGGCAGTTTCGATTCGATCAGTCGAACGAAATACGGCAACTTGCGAGGTGTCTGCAACCGGCTGCGGATCAGGGCCGCTGACGGAACCTGGGAGCGGGTGTTCACTGCCTTGATGGGCCCAGGCTGACGGCTGTGCCTGGAACGGGCTCAGCCGGTCTGCGTGTCCAGCAGCGCGTCCAGGTCGGCGGTGTCCCCGGCGGACGGGGTTTTGATGGTGACCGGCTCATTGATCCGGAGGAAGGTGACGGTCATGTCGATGGGATCTCCGACGACCAGCCTGAACGGTTCTCCGTCGGCGTTGACGGGCGCCTTGTAGGTAGCGCCCCGCATACGGAACTGCCTGGTGCGCCCGTCGTTGTCGATCCACAGATCCATGATGAAGTTCTTGTCGAGCCCCAGTGCTATGAACTGGTCGAGGCTGTTGGTCTGGCGCTCCCGGCCCGCCTTGTCGGTTGCAGCCTCTTGGGCGGCCCGCAATCCGTCGAAGGTGACCGTTCCCCGGTAGTGCGTGGTGCGGGCGCCGTCGATCGTCTCGGCCCCGATCTTCTTAGCGTTCTTGGAGCCGGTCAGCAGCGTGGACTGGACGATCGGGCTGCCCTCGACCTGACGGGGCAGCAGACCGTAGGACTGGTTGTCCACGGAGACGAGCCCCCAGCCCGCCGGCTTGATCCGGAGCCAGCTCTTGCCGTTCAGCTCCTGTGTGTCCAGCTTCGCCAACCTGCCCAACTTCTGGGTGTCGAGCGCGCTGCCGTCGACGTACAGCGCTTTACCGGCGAACCGGATGTTCAGCGGGCCTTTCGCGCGCTGGTCCGCCGTGGTCAGTTCCATGTCCATGGCCAGCGGTGCCCTGCTCATGGCCGCGTCGACGGTCAACCGGCCCCGGTCCGGCACGGATCCGGTGATCCGGTAGCGGAGGGACGTGATGTCGGCGGAGTCCTCCGCGGCCTTGGCCACGGCCTCGGCGGGCGTAAGGACCGGCGCCTGCGCGGACCCGCCGGAACCACTCCCGGCACCCGTACCGCAGGCCCCGGCCCCTCCGCCGAGCAGCACGAACCCGAGGGCCGCACTCGCCGCTCTCCGCGACACGGACCGGCATACGGACATCCCCATGATTCCCCCGGAAGAAGGTCGGAACAGAAAGCTCGGAACAGGAAGTTGATCAGGCAAGGGCGCGAGCGTATCCCGGTGAGGAGGGCGCTATCCGCCGGATCCCCGTACGTACGGCCGCTGATACGTACGGGCTCAGGACCTGCCGGGCCCCGGGGGGGAGGGCGTCTGGCCGATTCTTGAGGCGGCTGTGACGACGGTCTGAAGTCGATTGCACGGGTTTTGCTGGTGCGCGACCATCATCGGATGGATGCAGACGGGGGCCGGAAGCTGGTGCGGGTTGTGCAGACTTGTTCCGCTTGCCCGTCGCAGTGGGATGCCTGGAGGGCAGACGGCCAGTACTTGTATCTCCGATACCGGCATGGTGAAGGCTGCGTCGAGTGGCATCCCGGCCCTGATATCGACACGCCGGACTCCTGGAACGGGGGCCTCTCGGGACTCCTGGTCGAATGGGACGACGGCACTGGTAGCGGTGTCATCAGCCTTGAGGACTTCCTCGCAGCAGCCGGCTTGGTGTTGGCGCCTGGCGCATTGGTGAGTTGAGGTCGTGGCACGCGGTCACGTGCGGAGCCAGGTGACGGGGGCGGCTGCGGTGACGGTGCCGAGGAAGACGTACCCGCGCTTGTTGCAGTGGGTCGCCACCGCTTTGTGGTTCTTGAGCTGTTGATGGCCCGCTCCCCGGCGTTGCGCTTCTTGTAGCGGCCCTCGTCGAAGCCGTGTGGTCGCCCTCCGCGTGAACCTTTGCGCAGGCGGGCAGCCTGGCTCTCGGTCTTCTCCGGGATCGTGTGCCGGATGCGCTGGCGTCGAAAGTACTCACGGCAGGGCCGGTTGCCACAGGCCTTGTCCGCGGTGACATTGAGCAGTGGCGCACGCTGAACTCCTCCATGCGCCTGACGTGAGCGCACGGCGGCGGTGCCGACAGTGGGGCCACCTGGATCCGAGGGAAGTTCCCCTCACTGGCGGTCGGCTCGCTCGTCGCCTGGTGTGCGACTACGAGACGCCGCCGGTCCCGCACGAAGCCACCCGCCCGGCGCGAACTGCCGCACGGTGTTCGCAGGTTCAGGTGACCTGTAGGCGGCGCTCGATCAGAGCCGTGATCTTGTCGAGGCGTTCCAGATCGGCCACCTCGTCGTCCGAGATCTCCACGCCGAGGTCCTTCTCCAGGGCGAGGGCGAACTCGACTGTCGCCAGGGAGTCGAGGCCTAAGTCGTCGAGCGTGGAGTCCGGAGCGATCTGATCGGCCGGGACCTGGAAACCTGCGGTGAGGATGGACTTGACTTTCTCAAACATCATTCCTCCGAATGGGCATTGCGGCAGGGCGAGTTCGGGGACGCTCGGAACGAATCGAAAGGAGTCGGAACGAGTCGGAACGAGTCGGAACGAGCTCAGTCGCGATACGTGTGCACGGACAATGCCGTGATGTCCGGCCAGGTCAGCGTTGCCGCCCCCCAGACCAGCCCGGCGCCGAACGCCGCGAGCAGGAGCCGGTCGTGGGGGCGGAGTTGCCCGGCTGACGCGGCGTCGGCCAGCAGCAGGGGCAGTGACGCGGCGGACGTGTTGCCCACGTGCTCGATGTTCGACAGGACCCGGTCGCGCGGCACGCTCAGTTCCTCGGCGACGGCCTCGCTGATGCGAGCGTTGGCCTGATGGGTCGCGAAGCGGTCGACGTCACCGACCCGCCAGCCGGAGAGCTCCAGCACCTCGCGGGACGCCTCCACCATGCGTTCCTTGGCATGCCGGTAGACCTTGCGGCCCTGCATCCGCAGGTAGTACTCGCTGGGGTCAGGCTCCGTGCCGGCGGACCGCTGCCGTGCGCCACCGGCAGGGACCTGGATCAGGTCGCTTCGCGTACCGTCGCTGCCGAGCCGTATCGGTCCGATCGCGCCGGGCTCGTCCGGATCCCCGGCACGCACGACGGCGGCGCCGGCGGCGTCGCCGAAGATGATCGCCGTGCCTCGGTCCATGGGGTCGACGATGGTGGAGAAGGTCTCGGCCCCGATGATGAGCACGCGGTCGGCCAGGCCCGCGGCTATCGAACCGACCGCGTTCGCCAGGGCGTACAGGAATCCGGCACAGACCGCGGAGAGGTCGTGTGCGGCGACCGGCCCGAGGCCCAGTTCGGCCGCGACCTCCGGGGCGGTGCCGGGGCAGACCCGGTCAGGTGTGGTCGTCGCCAGAATGACCGCGTCGACCTGGTCGCAGGCGGCCGACTTGAGAGCCAGCCTTCCCGCCTCGGTGGCCAGTTCACGGGTGGCCAGCCCCGGCTCGACCCGGTGCCGTTGGGAGATGCCCGTGCGGGAACGGATCCACTCGTCCGACGTGTCTATGCGCGCGGACAGATCGGCGTTGGTCACCGTGTGGGGCGGTACCCAGCCGGAGATCCCGGCGAGCACTGCCGTGCGTGCCTGCCGGACGGTGGGCTGCGCGGCGGTCACGTCGTCCTGGTCGGTGGTGTTCATGTGTCCGTCCCTCACGCCTTCCCCAGCAGGATCGCGCTGCTGACCATGCCGACGGTGTAGTTGAAGGAGAGCGCGTGGTCGACGCGCATCGGCCGGGTCGCGGTGCCCGGCACGGGGTCGAAGTGGCACTCGTCCGCCGGGTCCAGGCAGCCGGCCGTCGGGCACACCTCGTCACGCTGGATCATGAGGGACGAGGCGGCCACGCCGAGGTTGCCCAGCGGCCCGCCGTTGTGACCGAAGCAGGCCTCCTGCACGGTGACCGGCATGCGGGCAGCGCGGTCCCCGAAGAGCCGGCCCACGATGTTCGACTCGGTCTCGTGGAACACGCGATCGCCTTCGGCTCCGCCGTTCACGTAGTCGATCTGGTCCGCCTCGACCAGTCCTGCCATGGCGTCGCGGGACGCCTGCACCATGCCGGTCCCCGACCGGTCGATCGCGAACGCGCTGTGCTGCGGACTGCGCCGGGTGCGCTGCGACAGCATCCGGGCGTACGGGGTGGCCCCTCGCCGCTCGGCGTGGTCCCGGCTCTCCACCACGAGAGTGATCGAGCCGTTGCCCATGTTGGAGCCCGGTGTGTTCCGGTCGTAGGGGCGCATCTGTTCCGTCATCGCGAGTGCGGCGTCCTCCATGGCGTCGACGGTTTCTCCCGCCTCCTCGCCCAACTCGCCGTAACGGTCGAGCAGATCGGCATAGTGCTGGAGGAAATCCAGGCCGAACACGTCCGCGCCGGTGACCACCGCGATGTCCACCTCGCCTGCCGCGATCATGCGGTGTGCCATGCCGAGCAGTACCGCGGAGGACGTACAACCGTTGGACACGGTGAAGTTGGGGCCGGTCCCGGCGACCAACGCCACCTGGACGTTCGCCACGTCCATCGGGATGCCGGTGAGGGCGAGCCGGGTGCCCAGCTCGTTGATCTCCTCCCTGGTGGCCTTGTTGCGGTCCGTGTTGAGGATGTCGGCGTACTGCGTCGACCAGCAGTCGCCGCCGTCGCGGGCGGCCAGGATCGCCGCTTCCGACAGCTGGCCGGCCCGCCAGTCGAGGCCCGCGTCGGTGCAGGCCTCGGCCATGGAGATCAGGCCGTACAGCTGAACGGGGGAGTAGAGGTTGAGAATCTTGGCGGGGAGTTCCGGATAGCGCTCCCGAACATCCGCGATGTCGGTGCGTACCTGCCCGAAGAAGACGCCATCCTTTTCGACATGGCAGGCGCCAGTGGAAATGGTCTCCCAGAATTCGGCGGGAGTCGCGCACAGGCCTCCGGGACCCGGCAGCGCGAATCCCATACCGGTGACCAGAGTGTCCCGCCCGGGGGTCTTCCGAAGGTCTTCCATGAAGCTCCCTGCTCGTGATGATTCGGCACCGTCTGACGAACATACGAGGAGGAGCGAGGCTGGTGGAACCGGCTGCCGGTACCTGGTTGAACGGAATACAGGTATCGGCGGTACTTCGTGGATCTGAAAGTACTTCGAGTACCTGGCTGGAATGCCAGCGGGTACCGGGGGTCGGATGTGACGTGTTCGTCGGCCGGTTAGTTTCATGCTATGGCTGTGCTGGATGAAAACACCGGACGGTGGGGTCGTGAGGAATCCGTGCTCGTCACGGGTATTGGTGTCATGCTCCCCGGCGCGACGAATGTCAAGGAATTCTGGCAGGACGTACGGGACGGAAATTCGAGGATCGGATTTCTGACGCGCTGCGAGCCGGAGCGGACCGGACTGCGGATGGCCGGCGAGTTGCGCGACTTCGACCACCGCAAGTTCCTGCCGGAGCTGAGCGAGAAGTTCGCGGGCCGGTACACGCGAGACGCGCTCGCGGCCATGTCGGCCGTGGAGGAGGCGCGCCGCGACGCGGGGCTCGTCCGTGGGGACATCGACCCCCGCCGCCTTTCACTCATCGCCTCCTCCTCACGCGGCCCGCTGGAGTGGATCAGCGGCGTGCTGGACGAGAGCGGCGACGCGGAACGGGCGGACCGCCCCCGGCACTTCGACGACAGCGGCGCCATACTCCGGGGCATGCCCGGTTCACCGGCCACGTTGTCCGCCATCTACGGCGACGTGCAAGGGCTCGTCACCACTCTGAGCAGTGCCTGCGTCGGCGGCCAGCACGCCATCGGATTCGCCGCGGAGCTGATCCGCGCGGGCAGCGCGGACGCCGTGATCGTGCTGGGCTACGAATTCCCCCTGACACCCCTGGTGTTCAAGTCCTTCAAGGCGATGGGCGACGGCGTGCTGTCGGCCGAGTCGAGCGACCCCTCCCGTGCGGTGCGTCCGTACACCCGTGACCGGGAGGGCTTCGTGTTCGGCGAGGGAGCGGTCGCGCTGTGCCTGGAACGCGAGAGCCGTGCCGAGGCCCGTGGAGCCACGGGTTACGCACGCGTCCTCTCGCACCGGGCACGCAACGAGGCGAGCCATCCCTTCGGCATGGACATGAGCGGCGAAGTCACGGCGTCGGTCGTCCGCGAGGCGCTCGCCGACGCGGGACGCGTTGCGCAGGACGTCGACTGGTTCTGCGGTCACGGCACCGCGACTCCGAAGAACGACCTGGCCGAGAGCCGGATGCTCGGCGCCCTGTATGCCGGCCGACCGCGCTCCTCCTGGCCACCGCTCAGCTCGGTCAAGCCGGTCTACGGGCATCTGCTGGGGGGTGCCGGGCTGGTCAACGCGGCGGCCACCGCCCTGGCGCTGCACCACCAGTGTCTGTGTGCGACCGCCAACTACGCCGACTCCGTGCCCGATCCGGAATGCGATCACGACCACGTCGGCGACGGGCCGCGGGAGACCGACGTCGGCCTCGCGGTGTCCCTGGCCTTCGCCATCGGCAGCCAGACCTCGGCGCTCGTGATGGGCGCGGCGTGAACGGACCGGAGTTCACCACGGATCCTCCGAGGAGGGACATGAGCACGGACAACGGCGCCGCCGGGCGTCCCGCTCTCGTGGCAGACGTCGACGCCCTGGTGGCGCGGTACGTGTCTCCCGGCTCTCATCTGCATCTGGCGATGACCATGGCGCGGCCCAACGCCATGGTCTACGCGCTGGCGCGGCAGTTCGGGGGCCGCGGCGACTTCACGATCAGTACCTCGGCGACGCACACCTCCCTCCACGCACTGACCATGTCAGGGGCCATCAGGCACCTGATCACCTGCTTCCTCGGCGACACCTACCCGACGCCGCGTCCCAACCCGCTCTACCGCGATCTGGCCCGCGACATCCCGTTCACGTGCGAGCTGTGGTCCCTGCTCAGCTTCACCCAGCGGCTGATGGCCGGTGCGATGGGACTTCCGTACACGGTGACCGCCTCACTCGTCGGCAGCGACCTGGAGAAGGGAAAGGGCCATAGCTTCGCCCGGCTGCCCGATCCCGCGGGCACGGACCGGCCGCTCGGGCTGGTGGAGAGCCTTCGTCCGGACCTGACCCTGGTGCATGGCGCCTGCGCGGACCGGCGCGGCAACATCATCCTGGTTCCGCCCGCCGGTGAGGGCGCCTGGGGCGCATACGCGGCCGAGAAGGGCGTACTGGCCTCGGTGGAGCGCATCGTCCCCGACGAGTTCGTCGACGCGCGGCCCGAGCAGGTCGTCATCCCCGGGCAGCGGGTGATCGCGCTGTGCGAGGCGCCGCTCGGCGCGCACCCCCAGTCCCTGCGCGGCCTCGCCACCGGGGAGGTGACCGGCTACCGCGACGACTACACGTTCCTCACCGAGATGGTCGAGTGCCTGGCCACCGAGGAGGGCGCCAAGGAGTGGTTCCGCGAGTGGGTGGAGGAGCCCGCCGGCCACGCGGAGTACGTGGCGAGGCTGGGCACGGCTCGGCGCGAGGAGCTGAAACTCGCCGAACAGCCGCTCGCCCCGCGGAACATGACCTCGCCCGTCGAGCAGCCCCAGCCGCCCTTCCACACCGGCACCCCGGCCCGCACCCGGCCACTGCCCCGCGATCCCGTCACCCGTCAGGAGCGGACCATCATCCTGGGCGCCCGCGCGATCGCCGAGCGCGTCACCCAGGGCCGGTACGACACACTTCTCGCGGGCATCGGCGTCTCGCACCTCGCTGCCTGGCTGTCCGCCGGCATGCTCCGGCGGCGGGGCATCGAGGTGCCGGTCTGTGCCGAACTCGGCTTCTACGGCACGGATCCCGAGCCCGGCGACGTCTTCCTCTTCAGCCAGCTGCACGCGACGCGCTCCCAACTGCTCGCGGGCATCCCCGAGATCCTGGGCGGCATGGTGTCGGCCAACCGTCGCTGCCTGGGCGTCCTGGCAGCCGGAGAGATCGACGCCAGGGGGAACATCAACACGAGCCTGCTGGCCGACGGCCGCTGGCTGACCGGGTCCGGGGGCGCGAACGACATCGCCTCCAGTACGGACTGCCTCGTGCTCTCCACCGCCTCCCGGCGCAAGTTCGTCCCCCGCGTCGCCTATGTCACCAGTCCCGGCGAACGGGTACGCGAAGTGGCCGGTCACTTCGGGCGGTTCAGCCGGGACAGCGTTGACGAACCGTTCCGCCTCACCACCTGGCTTCCGCTCGACGACGGCCCCACGACACCCGGCGAAGCCGTGGCGTCCCTGACCGGCTGGCCCGTCCACACCGAGGGGTGGCTGCCGGAACCGGCGATCACCGACGAGGAGATCGCCTGGCTACGAGGTCTCGATCCGCAGGGTTTCTACAGGTGAGGAGCGCGGCATGACCGGAGGTATCTGGGTGGGACGAGGGATCTCGTTCCGGGGCTTCGGCCACTACTTCCCACAGCACTGCGAAGAGATCCCGGCCGACCTGCCGCCCGCGCCGGAGGCGGAGGCCGCCGTGCTGGGTCCCGCTCTCGGAGTGGAGCGGCGCCACCTGTCCGACGAGACCGAGACCGTCCCGTACATGGCGGTGGAGGCCGGGCAGCGGGCGCTGCGCAACGCGGGGATGGACGCGAAGGACCTCGACCTGGTCGTCTTCTCGTCGTGGTCCCAGCGCCGCTACGCCCCCGAGGACGGACCACGGATCGCGCTGCGGCTCGGTGCCGGGCAGGCCCTGGCCTTTGATGTGTGCACCGCGTGTGTCGGCTTCGTGCACAGTGTCCAGACCGCCGCTTCGCTGCTCACCTCTCACAACTGGCGGCGCGCGCTGGTGATCTGTTCCGACCAGTTCTCCCAGCGGCTCAAGCCGGGGCGGCGAGGGTCGTACGTCGGCGGCGACGGAGCGGGTGCCGCCGTACTGGAGGCGGGACCGCCCGACGACTCCAGACTGCGGGACTCCGTGGTTCTCAGCTACGGCGAACATGCGGGCGTCTCCAAGGCCCGTGGCAGCAACGGCTGGACGGTCAGCCTGCCCACGATCGCCGACGTCGCCTCAGAGACCGCGGGCGAGGCCACGGACCAGGTGCTGCGGCGCAACGGGATGACCATCGGGGACGTCGACTGGGTCGTGCCGCACCCGGGATCCGTACGGATCAGCGAGAAGCTCGTGCAACGCATCGGCGCCGACCCCGACCGCGTCCTCACCAACTTCCGCACGCGGGGCCAGACGACGAGCGCGACGATCCCGAGCGCGCTCTCCGAGTACACCGAGTCCGGAACGCTCCGGAAGGGCGACATGATCCTGTCGCCGGCCGCGGGGGCCGGCTGGTACTCGGGCGCCCTGCTCTACCAACTGTGACAAGAGAGGGACCAACGCCCATGTCCGAAGCAGAGTCGCCGCGCTCCGCAGCCGGCCCTCCGGTGGTGCTGACCGGTGTCGGGCACTACTTTCCCGGTGAACCGGTCACCAACGCGCACTTCGCCCAGCTGCCCGGCCTCGACGTGGACGACACCTGGATACGGGAACACACCGGCGTACGGGCCCGCCACTGGGCGGGGCCGGACGAGAGGTTCGTGGAGATGGGTGCGCGGGCGGCGCACCAGGCGCTGGAGGACGCCGGGATCGACGTGTCCGACGTGGACGTCGTCATCGGCACCAGTGCCACCGCGCGCCCCCGCGTCAACCCGTCCTCGATCGGCAACAACTACATGGACATCTCGCTGCCCCTGCAGAAGCAGCTGGGCGCGCGCGATGCGTTCTGCTTCGACGTCACGGCCGTCGCCTGCGCCGGGTTCCTGTACGCCAGCGTCATGGCCCGCGGGCTGCTGGCCTCGATGGACGTGCGGACCGTCCTGGTGGTGTGCGCGGAGAGCCCTCGGGCCATCCTCAACTTCGGGTTCAAGAACTCGGCGCTCTTCGGCGCCGGTGCGGCCGCCGCCGTCTGGCAACGCGGGGAGACCACCGCGAGCGGCGAGGCCGCGCCCGATGGCAGCGGCATCGTCGACGCGGTCCTCCGGGCCGACGGCCGCTACTACGACGCCTTCGACATCGACGAGAACGACAAGATGGTGATGCGTGGCGGAATCCTCTCCGAAGTCACTCCGGACATGCTCGTCGAAGCCGGCCAGACAGTCCTGAAACGCAATGGGATCTCCCCGGAGCAGATCGCCTGGTGTGTTCCCCACCAGGCGAACACCAACCTCCTCTATCCCATGGCGGACCGACTTGGCATTCCACGTGAGCGCATGCTCCTGAACCTGCCCGAGCGGGGCAACACTTCGAGTGTCGGAATGCCGAGTGCCCTTTCCGAGAACGTGCACAACGGGACGGTTAAACCCGGAGACCTGCTGCTCGGCGTAAGCATCGGGCGCGGTCTCAGCTGGGGCGCCATGGTGTTCCGGTACCGATGAATATCCGTACGGCATACGACGGCAGAGAACGAGAGGTGTTGTGCGTTGTCCGAATCCAGGAACGCTCTGGTGACCGGTGGCACCCGCGGCCTCGGCCTGACCGTGGCCCGGCGGCTGGCCGCTGAGGGGTGGCGCACCACGGTGATCGGCCTCGACGAGGGACGCCTGGAGAAGGTGCAGGCCATGGCCGAGGCCGAATGCCTGGAGCTGCGCGCGATACGGGCGGACGTCACCTCGGAGGAGTCCGTACGGGAGCTGTTCGCCGACCTCACGGCGACGCGGCCGCTGCACCTGTGCGTGAACAACGCGGGCGGTAACCTCTCCCGCCTGCTGGTCAAGAAGCGCCGAGGTCAGCAAAGCGACGAACTCGTCACCCATCCGCTGGAGGAGTGGGAGCGCACCGTGCGGCTCTGCCTGACGGGGGTGTTCCTGGTCGGCCGTGAGGCCGCCGCCGCGATGATCCGGCACGAGGTGCCGGGAGCGATCGTCAACGTGTCCTCGGGGCTCGCGGTGGGCGCCTACGGGCAGTCCGCCTACACCGCGGCCAAGGCGGGGGTGGAGGCGCTGACCCGTACCTGGTCCTACGAGTTGGGCCAGTACGGGATCCGGGTGTCCGCCGTCGCGCCCGGCGTGATGGACGGCGAAGCACTGCGTGAGAAGACCTCCACCTTTCCACGCCATGCCCGCTACATGGAGGGGCTCCAGCGCTTCGTGCCGCTCGGCCGGTGGGGGATGGAAGAAGAGATAGCCGACGCGGTGTGCTTCGCCGCGGAAAGCCCGTATCTGACAGGGTCGGTGATACGGATCGACGGCGGAGGGCCGCCCGGCTGGGTTCCGTGAATTACGAGTACCTCGAGTACCCAGGGAAACTCCCCATCGAGTACTGGCGGTCGGATGTCCACGCGTGTTCGCACTACTAGCTTTTCCACCATGACGACAGGTCACCACGGTATCTGGGAAGAAGCTGGAATACGATTCACCGGATTCGGGCACTATTTCCCGGTCGAGGAAATCCGAAATCACGGGTCCGAGCAGGCGACGACGAGCGTCGTCGAGGACAGGGTCATCGGAGGGGTCGGCGTACACACCCGGTACAGGGCGGGCGACGACGAGACACCCGTGTTCATGGCCGCCCAGGCCGCCCGACAGGCCCTGGCGGACGCGGGAACGTCCGCCGACGACATCGACCTGGTCATCGTCAGCCACTGGACGGACCGCAACTACGTCGACGAGGTGGGGGCGCTGACAGCGGCGGAGCTCGGCATGAAGGGCTCCATGGCGTTCGAAGTGGCGGGTTCCTGCGCCGGGTTCATCCAGGCGGTGCACACCGCGGCGGCGTTTCTCACCTCGCCCACCGGATACCGCAAGGCGCTCGTGGCCGCCACAGAGCGGGTGACCCGGCGCGTACGGCCGGGGTCCAAGGGCGCGATGCTCGTCTCGGACGGTGCCGGCGCGGTCGTCCTCGAATCGTCCCCCGGCGCCGAGCCCGGCCTCATCGACTCGGTCTTCCACACCGACGGAAGTCTCGCCCACATGTCCGCGGCCGGCGGCGAGCAGGGCTGGGTCAGGAGCCACCCCGATCTCAACGAGGTAGCCCTGGGCCATATCCGGGACGCCGTCGAGGAGGTCCTGGAGCGCAACAAACTCACGCTCGCCGACATCGACTGGCTCATCCCGCACTCCGGAACCGAGCCGCTGGCCAGGGGCATTCAGCACAAGCTCGGCGCCGACCCCGAGCGCGTCCTGACCAACCTCGCCTTCCGGGGCAACGTCTCCAGCGCCTCCATCCCCACCACCGTGTCGGAGCTGCGGGAACGAGGCGTCGTCAAGCCCGGCGATCTCGTGCTCTCTCCCTCCATCGGCGGCGGGGTCTGGTGCTGGGGCAGCCTCCTCTACCGGATCTGAGCGGGAGGGACCGAGCGTTGAATACGACGAAGGGGCCCCGCGATCCACTCGTGACGGGCATGGGTTTCTGTCTGCCGGGCCGGACCGGTCCGACGGCGACCCCCGAGCAGTTCTGGTCGGCGGTGTCGAACGGAGAGTCCTTCCTGTCGCAGGACGACGGCACGTACTTCGGCAGTGTCCGCATCGACATGGACGAGACGACGGAGCGGCTGCCGGAGATTCCGCCGCGCTTCCTGGACAAGTACTCGGACATCCATCTGTACGGCCTGCTCGCTCTGTTGGAGGCGTGCGACGACGCCTCCCTCGACTGGCGGGCGGGCGCGCTCTCCGGCGCCGCGGTGCTCGCGGCCAGGAACGCCACGGCCGACGCCATCGTCGACACCTACCTTCCTGTGCTGCTCGCCGACACCCGGGTCGTCAGTCCGCGTGAGGCCCGGTCGCTGCTCTTCCGCAACGTCCTCAACGCGGTCATGTCGGACGTCGAGACCGTCCAGGCGGGGCTGGTGGGGTCCACGGGCCCCAGCTACACGCTCTCCTGCGGCTGCGCGTCCTCCTCCGTGCTGATCGGCAACGCGGCCCGCATGATCTCCGCGGGCGAGGTGGACCTCGTGGTCGTCACCGGCGCCGACTACTGGCGCGAGAGCCGGCTGCGGCAGTACGTGGAGCTCGAAGAGCGGTCCGTCGAGGGAGCCGAACCCCAGACCGCCACCTTGATGGACACACCGATGCGCCCGTACGACGAACGCGCCTCGGGCCTCAACTACGGCAACGGAGCGGCCACTTTGATCCTCGAGAGCCGGGAACACGCGCAGCGCAGGGGAGCGAGGGTGCACGGCCGTGTACTCGCCCAGGTCACCGGCCGCAACGCGCAGCCGAATCTCGCCCTCGACCTCGAGGGCACCGGGGCCCTGCGTTCCGCACGCTCGTGCATGGCGGGCCGGGTGTCACCGGAGGAGATCGACTACGTCAACGGTGCCGCGACCGGGGACCGGGCGTTCAACCTCATGGAGGGCAATGTCGTCGCAGGGCTCTTCGGCGAGCGGGCGGCGAGCCTCCCCGTCACCGTCCAGGAGGCCGTCTTCGGCCACAGCGGAGCGCCGCTCGGCGTGATCGGCGTGGCGGCGACACTCCAGATGATGGGGCACGGCCGGATCGCCCCCACCGCCAACTGCGAGAAACCGGCAGATGTGTGCACCTTCGACCCGGTCCCCGGGACGACAGCGCGCCCTGCCCGGATCGACAGGGCGCTCAGCCTCAACTACACGATCGGTTCCGTGGCCAGCGCGATCCTCCTGGGAGGAGCCGATGACTGAGCGCGACGAGACCCTCCTCGCGACGGACTCGCTGCACGCCGTCGGTGACCGCGTCCTTCTCGAACCCGGCCTCGACGCCCCGCACACACGGGCCGTCGCGGACGCCTGGCGGCGTTACGGATTCCAGGTCCTCGGCCCGGGCGAGCCGACCGGTGAACTCCCCGACATCTACTGCGTCGTGGCCCTCGGAAACGAGGCGCTCGGCGGCGGGCAGGGCGCGCCGATGCGCCGCGACCGAGTGGCTCGCGTCCTGGAGTCCATGGCGGCCCGGGGCAGCGGTCGCGCCGTTCTGGTGACCGACACGGGCCCTCACGTCCACGGCGACGCGGACCCCGATCGCGCCGCCCAGCGGGCAGCCGACCACACCTGGTGGCGACACGTCAGCAAACGTGCGGCCACCCGCGACGTGCTCGCCAACACCGTACGGGTCGGGTACGCGCCGTTCCTGGGCCATCGTCTGGCTCCCGAGGCGGAGGGCGAGCTCCTTCGCCATCTGGTGACCCGCCGGCCCGTGCAGCCCGAGGAACTCGCCGCAGCGCTGCGCCTGTTGGCCTCGCACGGCTTCGGCAACGTGGCGGGGGAGACCCTTCCGCTGGACGGCGGGCTCGACACCGGACTCGTTCCCATGCCCTCGGTGCGCGCGCCCCGGCCGGCCACCGACCCGCCACCGCAGGGTGGCCGCCCCGACCCGTTCCGGCTGACCGGGACCACGACGCTGATCACCGGAGCCAGCAGCGGTATCGGCGCGAGCATCGCCCGCGAGAGCGCCCGGAGAGGCGCGGACGTCGTCCTGGTCGCACGCCGCAGGCCCGAGCTGGAGAAGCTCGCGGACGAGATCCGCGAGCTGGGCCGCAGGGCCTGGGTCCTGCCCGCCGACCTGTCCGATCCGGACGGTGTCGGGGAACTGGTGGACGAGGCCTGGGAGCTCACCGGCGGGATCGACGCCCTTGCTTACGCGGCCGGCATCGTCGTCTTCGACGGCACAGGCCTCAACTCCGCCAACAGGGACCAGCTGCTCGCCCTCAACACGCTGTCGTACGCGGCGGCCTGCGACTCGCTGCTCGGACACTGGAAGCAGACCGGGCGCTCCGGCGCCGTGGCAGCCATCTCCTCGCTGGCCGCGGTGAGCGCACCGGTGGCCAACCTGGCGAGCTACGGCGTGAGCAAGGCGGCGACCGCCCAGTACACCAGCCACTTCGCCACCACGGCCGCCCGGCACGGAGTACGGGCGAACTGCGTGCTGCCGGGCTTCGTCCGCACACCGATGACGGACGTCACCAACCCCGCGTTCCTGGAGGCCACCAACCGGCTTGTGCCGACAGGCCGGATGAGCGAACCCACCGAGATCGCGGCGCTCGTGTGCTACCTCCTCAGCCCCGCATCGGCCGGGCTGACCGGCGCACAACTGCGCGTGGACGGCGGTGGCCACTGCCTGGTCGGGCTGCCGTCGCTGGACGTGTCCGACCAGACCGACGAGGAAGGAAACCGGCCGTGACCGAGGACAGGCCACTCAAGGGCAAAGTGGCGCTCGTCGCCGGAGCGTCGTCCGGGATCGGGGCGAGCACCGCCGAGGCGCTGGCCGCGGCGGGCGCGTCGGTCGCGATCGCCGCGCGCCGCAAACAGGAACTGGCCACGGTGGAGCGGTCCTTGCGGACCCATGGCGTGCCCACTGCCGCGCTCACCGTCGACCTCGCCGGGGAAGGCGCTCCGGAGGAGACGGTGGCCGCCGTGGAGAGGGAGCTCGGTCCCGTCGACATCCTGGTGAACAACGCGGCCCTGGCCCGCACGGGGCCCATCCACGAGACACAGCCCCGCCACTGGGACCAGGCGTTCCGGCTGAACCTCGACGTGCCGTTCCTGCTGACGCGGGCCGTGCTGCCGGGCATGCGCGAGCGGGGCTACGGGTGGATCGTCAACATCAGTTCGGAGGGGAGCGTGCTCCAGTCCGACTGGACCGCGCCGTACTCCATCACCAAGCGCGCCCTGAACGCGCTGACCGCCCAGGTGGATCTGGAGAACCGGCACCTGGGTGTGCGGGCGCTGGCCATTCTGCCCGGCTGGGTGCTCACCGATCTGGCGCAGGATCCAAAGACCCTGGGGGTGGGAGCCGAGGATCTGCTGGCGCCCTCCGACATCGCGGATGTCGTGCTCTGGGCGCTCACCCGCCCGCCCGTGGTCAGCATCGGCCCCCTCATCCCGGTGCGGCCGGTGAGCAGGAGCGCGCAGACGCTCGCCAACTGGGAGCAGTACCTGCGCACGCTGCGGAACTACGACACGTACGGCGGGCACATGGCGGACCTGTACGGGAGCTCCGAATGACAGGGGCCCGGGTTGCCACGGACCCCGGCACGGCCGCCACCGGCGCAGCGGCCCACGGCCCGTCGGATCCGCTCGTCGAGATCCTCTCTCCGGGAGACCCCCGGGTGCCGAATGCCGCGCACTGCGTGACCGGTGAACTGCTCGCCACGCGTGCCCGCGCACACCCCGACCGGGCGTACGCCGTCTTCGAGGACGGGACGACCTGGACCTACGCGCAGCTGTACGAGGACGCGCTCTCGACCGCCGCGGCCCTGGGCCGGCTGGGCGTGCGCCAGGGCGACCCCGTGCTCAGCTGGCTGCCCAACGGCCGCGACGCGCTGCGCGTCTGGTTCGGCGCCAATCTGCTCGGCGCCGTGTACGTGCCTGTGAACACCGCGTACCGGGGCAGCCTGCTCGGGCACGTCATCGACAACAGCGGGGCGCGAGTGCTTGTCGCGCACGCCCAACTCGTCGACCGGCTCGCGCACATTGGCGGCGGGGCACTCGAAGAGGTGGTGGTACTGGGCGGGGCGCCGGACGGCGACCTCCCTGCGCTGCCCCGCGCCCTCCGCGTCCTTGGTGCCGACGCGCTGTGCGCCCCCGCCCGGGAGTTCGTGGCGCCGACGCGGCCTGTCGAGCCCTGGGACACCATGGCGGTGATCTACACCTCCGGCACCACCGGCGCGTCCAAGGGCGTCCTGGTCTCGTACGTGCACCACTACTCGACCGTGACGGCCCTGGCCGCCGACGACATCACGGAGCACGACCGGTACCTGCTGAACCTGCCGCTGTTCCACGGCGGCGGCACGGAAGTCGCCTACTGCATGCTGCTGTTCGGCGGCTCGGTCGTCGTCACCCACGGCTTCAGCACCGGGGAGTTCTGGACCTCCGTACGCGAGCAGGGGGTCACGATGTGCACCCTGATCGGGGCGATGATCAACTTCCTGGTGGATGTCCCGCCCGGCCCTGGCGACCGGGACCACCCTCTGCGTGCCGTCTGCGTCATGCCGCTGACACGGGAGGCGCTGGAATTCGGCCGTCGCTTCGGAGTGGACGTGTACACGGGTTTCAACATGTCCGAGACGTCGGCTCCCCTCGTGACGGACCTCAATCCGCGGCGCGTGGGCAGCTGCGGCCGGCCACGCCCCGGCGTGCAGTGCCGCGTCGTCGACGAGCACGGCATCGACGTACCGGACGGCCAGGTGGGCGAGCTGGTGCTGCGTGCCGACCGGCCCTGGTCCATGTTCCACGGGTACCACGGGATGCCGGAGGCCACCGCCGCTGCCTGGCGGCACGGCTGGTTCCACACCGGTGACGCGGTGCAGCGGGACCGGACGGGCGACTTCTTCTTCATCGACCGCCTCAAGGACGCCATCCGGCGCCGCGGCGAGAACATCTCCTCCGTCGAGGTCGAGAGCGAACTGCTCGATCATCCCGCCGTGGCGCTCGCCGCGGTCGTGGCCGTGCCCAGCGAGTTCGCGGAGGACGAGATCCTCGCCGCGATCTCGCTGCGCCCGGGGGCCGAGCTGGACCCGGCAGAGTTCCTCGCCGTACTGCGGTCGAGAATGGCTCACTTCATGGTGCCGCGATATCTGCGCATCCTACCCGACCTCCCCGTCACTCCCACGGGCAAGGTGCGCAAGGAGGAGCTGCGCGCCGAGGGTGTCACCCCCGACACATGGGACCGGGCGTCGGCCGGAATCGAGGTCACTCGTGACCGTATCGACTGACGGGCGCACGAGACGCGTCATCGACGTGTGCGCCCTGGTTCTGGACCGGGAGTGCTGGCGGACGTACTTCCGGGCCCTGAGCGCGGTCGCCCCGGCATACCTGCGCGCGTTCGGCCGGCACGCGACAGCGGTCTTCGGTGTCGAACACGCCGACTTCCGCGCCCGGTTGGACGCCGGGGACCAGGAGGGCGCCATCGACCTGCTGATCGCGGGGCGGCCGGACCGTACGGACGTCCCGGCGCTGCTGCGGGACATGGACCGGGACGGAGTGACCCACCAGGTCCTCATGAGCTGCGGCGGCACCACGGACGACGGCGACGACGTCAACAGCAGGGTCGCCGCCGTGGCCGCGAAGGTACCCGACCGGCTGCAGGCGTGGGCGGGCCTGGACCTCACCCACCCGGAGCGGGCTCTAGCCGAGCTGGAGCGCTGCCACGCGCTCGGCATGCGCGGCTTTGCCGTGACCCCCTTCTGGCAGGGCATCGATCCCCGCGACGCGTCCTACGACCCGGTCTACCGCAGGGCGCAGGAGCTGGGGATGCCGCTGTGGCTGCACACCGGGCACCACTTCTCCCGGTACGCCGCCGAGTTGTGCCATCCGCGCAACGTCGACTGGATAGCCCGCCGGCACCCCGGCCTGCGCATCGTCGCGGGGCACGCGGCCTGGCCCTGGGTACTGGAGATGATCTCCATCGCGCAGCGGCATCGCCATGTCCACCTCGACATCTCGTCGCACCGGCCGCTGTGGATGGGCCGCCCCGGCTCGGGCTGGGAGCCGCTGGTCCTCTACGGCGGCAGCACCCTGCGCGACCGTGTTCTGTTCGGCTCGGCGACCTGGGTCAACGCCGACCCGGTCGGCACGCTCGCGGGACAGGTGGCCGCCCTGGGGCTGGGCGAAGACGTGACGGACGCCTGGCTCCACGGCAACGCGGCCCGACTGTTGGGCCTGCCCGCACACCCGAGCCCGTGAACCCACCCTCACCATCCATGATCACCGCCACCCCCAGCACAGAGGAAGGGAACTACCGTGATCGATCCGGCACACTATGCCATGTGGAACAGCGGCGTGCCGCGCCCGTATCTCAAGGCTCTTTCACCCGACGACATGCTGACCGAAGCGGACGGCGTACGGGTTCGTGACGCCGGCGGGCGCTGGTACCTGGACGGGCGCTCCGGGCTCTGGAACGTCACGCTCGGGTACGGCAACACGCGTGTCCTCGAAGCCGTCAAGCGACAGGTGGAGCGGCTGCCGTTCGGCAACAGCTACGGCTACGGCCGCCCCGCCCAGGTCACCGTGGAGTGCGCGGAGGCACTCGTCCGCCACATGCCCGAAGGCATCAACCGGGTCCGCTTCGCCAGCAACGGCGCTCAGGCAGTGGAGACCGCCGTCCAGTTCTCCCGCTTCCTGCGGCTCCAGGAGGAGCGGCCCGAGCGGATGGCCGTGTTCGCCATGTGGGACGGGTTCCACGGGCAGGGGCCCGGCGCCGGAATGGTGACCGGCGTCTCGTATCTCCACCACCACACGGGGCCCATGCTCCCGGGAGTCCACCACGCGCCCGGCCCGTTCACCGCGGGCGCCGACCCGCGGGTCAGTGACCTGGAGCGCATGATCACCGACTTCGGCCCCGAGCGGGTGACCGCGGTGATCGTCGAGCCCATCGTCGGCGAGGGCGGGCACATCCTGTCCCACGAGTACCTGGGCTCCCTGGCGCGGTTCTGCCGCACCCACGGCATCCATCTCATCTTCGACGAGGTGGTGACCGGGATGGGCAGGGTGGGCGACTTCACCCGCGCCGAGCAGGTACCCGACGTCACCCCCGACATCATCACGCTGGGCAAGGGCATCACCTCCGGGTACGTACCGATGTCCGCCATCGCCATCCACGACCGGCTGTACGACCAGCTGTACGAGGGGACGACGGGGGACACCGCGCTGAGCGTCGGCTCGACCAACGACGGTCATGTGCTCGCCGCCGCCGCTGCCCTCGCGGTCATCGACGTCCTGACGGAGGACGGCGTGCTCGCGAACGTGGCCCGACGCGAGGCCGACCTCGTCGCGGAGCTGGGCAAACTCCAGGCGCAGCACCCGGAGTTGACCGGCTTCCGCTGCCAGGGCCTGTTCTGTGGACTGGACTTCGGGGAGCCCGGTGGGGAGGCCTGGTCGCCGAGCACGGTGAACAGGCTGCGCATGGCCCTGGAGCGCCGGGGCGTTCTCAGCTCCAGCCTGCGGGTGGTGCCGAATCTGATGCTCATGCCGCCACTCGTCATCACCGAGGACGACGTGGCGGAGATAGTCGCGGCCCTCGACGGGGCGCTCACCGATGTGAAGTCGGGCCGGCTGCCGGAGTCCGGCTTCGCCAAGGCCATGGGATGAAGGCGAGTGACGACATGACCGCTCGGAAGACCAGCAAGCAGTGGCAGGAAGAGGCGGCGGCCGAATGGGACCGCTACGCCGAGATCTGGGACAGCTGGACGCCGGACGACAACAGGGACGACGCGGAGGAGGCCGCGGACTTCCTGGCGGAACTGGCCAAGGGAGGCAGCGCGCTCGAACTGGGCGTGGGCACCGGACGCGTGGCCATCCCGCTCTCCGCGCGCGGCGTGAGGGTGAGCGGAATCGACGCGTCGCCGAAGATGCTGGAGCGGCTCCGGGAGAAAGACGGCGGGGACCGCATCGACCTCCACGAAGGCAACTTCGCCGACGTCGACGTCGACAAGCTCTACGACGTCGTGTTCATCGCGCTCGCCACGCTGTTCGTGCTGCCGGACCAGCACGAACAGACGCGCTGCCTGGAGAACAGTGCGAAGCGGCTCAAGCCGGGCGGCCGGCTCGTCATACAGAACATCGTCCCGGACATGTCCAACTACCAGCGCGGCCGCCACAACGACTACGGGATGACGGAGCCCTTCCGCGTCTCCGGACGTCTGGCCGGCCATCCCAGGCTCGCCTGGTTCGAGATGAACACCATGGATCCCACCACTCAGATGATCAAGCGCACCGACGTGATCATGAGTGAGAAGGGCAACCGGATCATCGCGGCGACCATGCGGTACATCTGGCCCGCCGAACAGGACCTGATGGCCCGTCTGGGCGGCCTGGAGCTGGAGGAGCGCTGGGGAGGCTGGCGCAGGGAGGCCTTCCAGTACGACAGCAGGGACTCGGTGTCCGTCTACCGCAAGCCCTGACGGACTCGCGCACGGCGTGGGCCGGGGCCGGAAGAGGCACGTGCCTCTTCCGGCCCCGGCCCACGGTCAGGAAGCGGCCTGCCGAAGCGCCGCGAAGGGATTGTGCCGTTCCGGATCTAGGGCCACTCGTCGCTCCGGATCGGTGACGCCGAGCCCCGGCTTGGGCGCCAGACACAGCACACCCACCTTGCCGAGATGCTCGTTCCGCTGTACGAGACGCGCCGCCTCGCCGACCTGGGCGAGTGGATGGACCGCCGAAAGAACGGGCGCCAGCAGGCCGAGCCGGAACAGACGGTTGCACTCCCACTGTTCCTGGAGATTGGCCGCGTGGCTGCCCACGATGCGCTTGAGGTTCATCCACAGATAGCGGTTGTCGAAGTGGTGGTCGTAGCCGGTGCTCGAACCGCAGGTCACCACTGTTCCGCCGGGCCGGACGACGAAGACGGAGAGGCCGAAGGTCGCCTTCCCGACGTGATCGAAGACCACATGAGGATCCTCGCCCAGGGCATCGCGGATGGCTCGGCCGAGCCGTTTGCCCTGCTCGACGGTCTGCTCCGGCGTCAGCTCGCGATCGCCTCCGACCCCCAGCTCGGCACGGTCGAGCACCACATCGCAGCCGAGCCGGCGCACCAGGTCGACCTTGCTCTGCGAGCTCACGACTCCGACGGCGATGCCGCCCGCGTTCTTGACCAACTGCACGGCATAACCGCCCAGTCCGCCGGAGGCACCCCAGATCAGCACGATGTCACCCTGCTTGATGCGGGCGCCCTTGTCGCTCACCAGCATCCGATACGAGGTCGCCGCAGTGAGCATCACGGACGCGGCCTCCTCCCAGGTCAGGTGCGCGGGTTTGGGGAGCAGCTGGCTCGCCCGCAGCACGGCATAGTGGGCCAGCCCGCCGAAGTTCGTCTCGTACCCCCAGATGCGCTGTTCGGCTCCCAGCATCCCGTCGGCGTGCGTCGCCGGTTCCTGGTCGTCGACCTGGACGCAGCTGGCGACGACATGGTCGCCGACGTTCCAGCGGCGTACGCCGGCACCGGCACGCACGATCACACCTGCCGCGTCCGACCCGATCACGTGGTACGCCCGGTCGTGCCGCTTCGCGAAACCGCCCTGCCGGCCGAGGCGTTCGAGGAAGGAGAACGTGGGCACGGGCGCGAAGGTCGCCGACCACACGGTGTTGTAGTTGATGGAACTGGCCATGACCGCCACCAGCACCTCGTCCGGCGCCAGTTCGGGCATCGGCACGTTGCCGACGTGGATGGTCGTACGGACGTCACGGTCCGCTCCGGGCGGAAAGCTGCCGACGTCCGTGGCCCGCAGATGTGCCGCCAGATACTCGCCCGGCGGTTCGAGCCCTTTCCATTCCGCCGCGGGGGCGTCATTCATTACTGCCTCGGTCAACGCGTCCATGCGATGTCCCTTCTTCGCCCTGGCGCGAAGGGAGTTGATTCCCCCGTCTCCGCCTCTCAGGAATTCCACGCGCGCGCGTATCCGTTCGTACAGGCATCGGGGGTACTTGTTCGCCGACAGGCTGAGTACTTTCAGTGCATGGTCCACGCAGAATTCGCTGGATAGTCTGGCTGATCCGAATCCATTGTGCCGACAGAAGGGCAGCAGCGTGAGCGGACAATCCGCGGACGGGCGAACAGCCGCCGCCGACATCGTCGTCGAGACCTGCGGCGCTGTGCTGGTGATCCGGCTCAACCGGCCGCGCGTGCGCAACGCGCTGACGCGGGCCATGGCCGAGCGGATGGCCGCTGCCTTCGAAGAGCTGGACGCGCGCGAGGAGTTGAGCGTCGGCGTGCTCACCGGCACGCGACCGGCGTTCTGCGCGGGCATGGACCTCGCCGCCTTCGTCCGCGGCGAGCGGGCCTCCCTCCCCGGCCGTGGCTTCGGCGGGCTGACGGAGCGGCCGCCTGCCAAGCCACTGATCGCCGCGGTCGAGGGCGCGGCTGTGGGCGGCGGTTTCGAGCTGGTCCTGGCGTGTGACCTCGTGGTCGCAGCCGCCGATGCCGTGTTCGCTCTCCCCGAAGTACGCAGGGGGCTGGTGGCCGCGGCCGGCGGTCTGTTGAGGCTGCCCCGGGCGATTCCGCCGAACGTGGCGATGGAGATGGCGCTCACCGGAGAACCGATCGACGCGCGGCGCGCCTACGGACTGGGGCTCGTCAACCGGCTGGTCGAGCCCGGCACGGCGCTGGCCGCGGCATGCGAGCTGGGGGAGACGATCGCGGCCCAGCGAGCTTCGAGCGTCCTGGCGAGCAAGCGCCTCCTCGCGGAGGTGCGCGACGGGCAGTTGGCCGCCGAGTACACCAGACATCGGGAGCTGTTGGGCCCCCTGCTGGACTCCGCCGCGGCGCGCGAGGGGGCGAGTGATTTCGTGATGGGGCGGCCGGCCGGATGAGGGAGTGCGTGGGAGGACTCATGCCCGGGGCCGCCGTCGGGACGACCTCGACGATCGCGGACGGCGGCTCTCCGGGACAGGGCTCGCGATCCCGCCTTGTCGTCGGCGGGCCGAATGCCGTCGCACGGCCGCCGCTCAGGAGGTGCGTGCCAGGCATTGCCCGAGCGTCCGGCGCGTGCCGTTGAAAGGTCGGCTGCAGGACCGTATTCAGCCCCGCGCCGCTGTCATCACGGCTCGGCCGGAGTACTTGCGGAACAGTTCGCGTCTGCCGCTGACGCCCAGTTTTCGCAGTGCGCTGCTCACCTGATTCTTTATGGTCTGAGGTGCCAGGGAGAGTTCTCCGGCGATTTCTTCGTTGGTGTAGCGGCGTAGGACAAGGCTCAGTACTTCCTCTTCCCGGCGTGTGATGGCGGACAACCCGTCGTGTGCGACGCTGCGCACGTCGATCTGCTCGCCTTCTTCCTTTCCCAGCACCCACAGCCGCTGGCCGAATGATGTCCGCTCAACCGCGTCGACGAGCTCCGAACTCCCCACGCTTTTGTGCAGGAAGCTGTCGGCCCCGGCGGATATGGCGGCCACTACGGCGCTCGGCGAGCTGTCGCTGGTGAAGAACAGGACGTGGGGCGCCTTGTCCATCGCTTTGACCTTCTGGCACAACTTGGCACCGCTCGCGCGGCCTTCGAGTTCCATTTCGAGTACTACGACACTCGGGCAGCGAGCGACGATGGCGTTCCATGCCTCGTCACCGGATGCCGCCTCAGCTGTCCAGGCGGCCCGTGCGTCCAGCAGCGACGACAGCGCGTACCGGACGACGGGGTGGTTGTCCACGACGAGGACACCTAACGCTTGCATTGAGGACTCCTCACGAGTGAGTGAAGCGGGCGTTACTCAGTGCGGGGCCGTCAGGAGTTTGACCGCGTGCATGCCGTTCCTCGGGGCGGCATACGAACGAGTGGGGGGCTTCGGCTGGGGAGGGGAGCCGAAAGGTTTGACGCGTCAGCGTCGGGTGAGGTGAACCGGTGGGGTGCGCCCAGGGTGCGCATGAGTGGACGCGACTTGAATGTGCCCGGTGGTAACCCCCCGGTAGCTGACATTCCGCGACGGGATTCAGTCGTTCCCCCTTAACCGATTACGGACGACGGCCGTCTCGCTAGAGACTGCCACGAGTGTCGCTCTTCGCGGCAGCGTCCAATCGTACCTTGTACGATAACTCGTACGGTACCTCAGGTACTCGGGGTGTCGTGGACAGACTGGCCGCAGGAGAGGAAGGCCCGTGCAATCCGGAACGGCCTGTTCGTGAATGCCGGTGGCCGGAGGGTGGTTGAGTGCGTGCGGGTCGCGGTGCGGAAGGCGGGCCGGGACACCGCCTCACGCAGGCACGGCCCGGCTGATAGGCCGGGCCGTGCGGAGAGCGAGGGCTTCAGCTGTGCTCGCTGTGTGCGTTGTCCGGGGCCGGGTCGAGCTTCTCCAGCTTCGCGGCGGAATCGCTGTCCGCCTTTGAGTCCGCGCGCCCTGTCGCCCGCGGTACGTAGAAGTAGATGGCGACCGTCACCAGCACGAGCATGATCCCGGTGCAGAGCGAGGTGAGCGCGAACGCATCCGAGAACGACTGATCGGCCTGACTTTTCAGCGCCCGCCCTGCGTCGCCCGGCAGGGTGCCCGCCACGGCGATGGCGTCGCCGATGCTTTCGCGGGACGCCTCCATGGACCTGTCGTCCACCCCGGCCACCGTCGTGTCCATCTCCCGGCGGAACAGGGCCGATGCGACACTTCCCATGATCGCCACACTGAGCCCGTTGCCCAACTCGTACGATGTCTCCTCGATGCCCGCGGCGGCGCCGGCCGAGTCGGCGGGAGCCGTGGACATGATCACGTCCGACGCGGCCGTCATGGCACAGCCCGATCCGGCCCCGATGCCGACGAGGGCGATCGCGAACACCCAGTACTCCGTGTCGGGTTGAACGTTGAGCAGGACGAAGAACGCCGCCCCGATCAGCCCCATCCCGATCATCATGGCGTAGCGCGTGCCGTATCGCGGAACGACGAGCGACATGATCGGGGCTCCGATCATGGTGGCGAAGACGAGCGGGAGCAGGCGCAGGCCCGACTCCAGGGGCGAGGCTCCGCCGATGAACTGCCAGTGCTGGGTGAGCAGCAGCATCAGTCCGCCCATGCCGAACATGGCCAGGACCACGGACGCCACCCCGACGGAGAACGCGCGGGACCTGAACAGGGCCAGGTCGAAGAGCGGCTCGGGCGTGCGGACCAGCCGGACGATCAGCCCCGCGAGCAGCAGTACCCCCAGCGCCCCGATGCCGATCGTCTGCGCGTCGAGTCCCTTGGAGCCACCATGCTGGATGCTGTACACGAGGGCGATGAGCCCGGTGACGGAGAGAAGAGCTCCGAAGGCGTCCCAGCGGGGCGGGTTGGGGTGGCGGGACTCGGGCACGAGAAGCACGCCCGCGATCAGGGCGATCGCCATGATCGGCAGGTTGATCAGGAAGACCGACCCCCACCAGAAGTGTTCCAGCAGAAAGCCGCCGACGACGGGGCCGATCGCGGCGCCGGCCGCGGAGACCGAGGCCCAGACGGCGAGAGCCACCGTGCGCTCCCTGCGGTCCGTGAAGACGTTCCGGATGATCGACAGCGTCGACGGCATGATCAGCGCGGCACCGACGCCGAGCAGCGCGCGGGCCGCGATCAGCGTCTCCGGTCCGGACGCCCAGGCGGCCGCGGCCGAGCCGAGGCCGAAGATGAGGAAGCCCAGGCATAAGAAGCGCTTCCGGCCGAGACGGTCTCCGAGCGTTCCGGCGCTGATGAGCAGCCCGGCGACGGCGAGTGAGTAGATGTCGACGATCCAGAGCAACTGAACCGAGGACGGTTCCAGTTCAGTGCTCAGCGTCGGTAATGCCACGTTCAATACGGTCAGGTCCAGCGCGACGACCAAGAGGCTCAGGGACAGGATGCCGAGCACTGTCCACCTGTTGGCCGCGCTGCGCGCCGATTCCATGGTTGCCCTCCTCTGATGTCCTTCGTTCAACCGCCTCGTACGTCATACCGCAGGATCGTACAATGTACGAGCCTGCGGTACTATAGAGCCGTGACTGAGACTTCTGGGCGAGAGACCACACCGAAGGGGCGACAGGGCTCCATCTGGCTTCGCGAGACGAAGAAGAGCCCGTCGAAGCCATCCCTGAGCCGTGAACAGATCGTGCAGGCCGCAGTGCGGCTCCTGGACGAAGGAGGCGTACGGAACCTGCGGATGCGTCAGCTGGCGACGTCGTTGAACTCCGCACCCATGTCGCTGTACTGGCACGTGCCCAACAAGGACGACCTCCTGGAGCTCGCCGTCGACGCGGTGTTCCCCGATCCGCCGAGCCGAACCGACGCGGCGGACTGGCAGGACGAGATCAAGAGCGGCGCGATCGGTCTGTTCGAAGTGCTGCTGCGCCACTCGTGGGTGATCGAGCTGATGGGTGGGCAACCCCCGGTGGGTCCACGGGCGTTGGCACACACGAGTGCCATCATCGAGATCCTGGAGCGCGCGGACTTCACCCCCCAGCAGCTCGACTCCGCACTGGCGGCCATCTACTACTACATCGTGGGTGCGGCCCTGTCCGAGGCGTCCTGGCAGACGATGTCCAACCGGCGGGCCGAGAACGAGGAGGAGTGGGCGGCCCGGTTGGGCCCCTACCTCGACGCGGCGGTGCAGGACCATCCGAAGTCGCTGGCCGACTACATCAACCGCAGTGCCACGACCAGTACCCAGAGCCGCTTCCGGGAAGGGCTGGACTGCATGATCTCCGGCCTGGAGCGAATGCGTTCGTGACGCGCGGTTCTCAGTAGCCACGGCGGGGCGCAACGCCTGCCACACGGGCGGACCCGGCTCGCGGCACTCGAAGGCAGGCACGACGGCGAACGCGAACACGTCGAGGCCGCCATCAGCGGACAGGTCCCGCCTCACCTCTCCAGGCGGGACACCTCGTTCGTAGGGAGCAGCGGCAGGTTGTGCGCGAGCGCGAACCTTCCTACTTGTCGTGCTGTCGGCGCACCATCTCGGTGATCCAGCTGGGGGCGAAAGGAGAGGTGCAGCCCGGGGAGGTCGGGTAGTCCTTGAGTACCTCCAGGCGCTCACCGATGTCGATCGCGCGGGTGCGGTGCTCGGGGTGCTCGATCCCGATCTGAGCCAGGCAGTGGTTCATCGCCCACTGCAGGCGATCCGGGGCGTCCTTCATCTCCGCCTCGATGACGTCGAGCAGCCCTGAGAGGTCGAGTACCTCGGGCTTCTTCGCCACGCGTTCGGTGGTCAGCGCCCAGCCGGCACTCGCGACCACTGGATCCGGATCGGCGAACCAGGTCAGACGCAGCTCTTCGGAGTGCGGACTCTTCTTCACCACGTAGTTCACGAGCCAGTCATGCACCTTGGGAGTGCGCGCCTCGCGCAACATGACATCCAACTCGTCACGCTCGAACGCCTTCGGGCGGCAGATCAGGAGCGCCAGCAGTCGCGCCGCGGTATCACCCGTGTCCCAGAGCCGGCGCGCGAGTTCCTGCTGCGTCTTCAGCCGTTTCGCGATCGCACGCAGCTTGCCGAGGTTCACACCGTGATCGTCACCGTGCTTCTCGTTCACCTCGCGTGCTTTCGGGTCCTCGAGCGCGGCCAGCTCGGCCATCACCTCGGCCACCGTCGTCCCGGTCACAGCCGTCTCGGCCACCTCAGCCTCCTGTCCATCACGAGCGGGATTCAGCCTACGACGGGCCGACCTCCTGTCGTACACGCCGGTTCGGCAATCTTGCTGTCCCTGCAGCCTGAGGGTGGTGGTCAGGCACGTGCGGGCTGCAGGGGGTGGCTCCAGCCCGGTACCCAGATGTCGCTGTCGGGGCGGCCGGGATAGGCGGAGGTGAGATGGCGACGCAGCGCGGCCAAGGAGGGGTGAGGGTTGTCGGTGTACTTGGCCGCATGTGTGTGCCGCCCTGCGTCGTGGGCCGAGGCCAAGCGTTTCCCGTTCGGGTGGTTCGACCGCCTGTTAACGTGCCGTGGATGGAAGATCTGGGACTCGCGGCTTGGCCGCCTGAGCCGATCAGGACCGAGCGCCTGGTGCTCCGTGAGCCCGAATCGCGGGATCGTGCGGCGTTCATCGAGATGCTCGCCTCGCCAGAGGTGCACACGTACCTCGGTGGTCCCCGGCCACGTGACGAGCTTGAGCGCGAGATGCCTGAGGTACCCGAGCGGTGGCCCGGAAGTTTCGTCGTTGAACTCGACGGGTCGATGATCGGCCAGATCCTGCTCAGGAGAGCAATGGGGCGATGCCGCCCGGCTGCTGTGGGGAAGGCTGATCTCGGCTACCTGTTCCTGCCGCGGGCGTGGGGATTCGGGTACGCCGCCGAGGCCTGCGCGGCGGCACTCGGCTGGATCGGCCGCGTCCTTCCCGGCGAGTCGGTGGTGCTCACCACCCAGACCGCCAACGCCGGCTCGATGCGTCTCGCGGCGAAGCTGGGGTTTACCGAGGTGGAGCGGTTCGAGGCTTGGGGCGCCGAGCAGTGGCTCGGCAAGTGGTCCCCGATCACGCCGTCCACCTGAATTCGTGACGAAACCGCCGGTACGCCCCGCCTACCGAACGACTCAAGTGACCCGCGCCTGCTGCTGGGCGCTCCGAGCGGGTCACGGCACCGTCTACGCGACCTGACGGACACATGTCCGTCAGGTCGGCGGGAGAAAAGTTCGGCGGGGATGTCGAGAACGGCGTGGTGACTCCGTCCCAGAGGCAGAAGCGGCCACCGTGGTCGCTCAGCCTTGGGAGGCACGCCATGACGAACGACCGGATCACCGAAATCCTCAACCGCCCGCTGAGCCAGGAGCTGCTGGCTCGTGACCTCTGCCGCCTGGCCTATGTGGCCAAGGACGGGACACCGCGGAACATCCCGATCGCCTTCGCCTGGAACGGCAAGGAGGCCGTGATGTGCACGTCGAAGAACGCCCCGAAGCTGGCTTCGCTCCGTGCGAACCCGGCCGTCGCCATCACGATCGACACCGAGGTGCATCCGCCCAAGATCCTGCTCGTCCGCGGCACGGTTGAACTCGACGAGGTCGAGGGCATTCCCGAGGAGTACCTGGAGATGAACGGCTCCTACGGGATGACGGCCGAGCAACGGGTCGAGTGGGAGGCCGAGGTCCGCTCGCTCTACGACGGCATGGTCCGCATCGTGATGACGCCGACGTGGGCCAAGCTGATCGACTTCGAGACGACCTTGCCCAGCGCAGTCGAGGAACTCGTCCAGCAGCGTGCGGAACGTCAGCAGCAGAGTGGCAACGGCGCGCGGTCCGACGAGCCAGGAACGTCGACGTCATGACCCTCCGGCGCATGGAGCGAGTCATCCAGCCTCGACCGGAGAAGTCCCCACCACCCGGCCGGGACCATTTGGCCGCCACCAATGAAAGGAGATCCTGACTATGCGCTTCGCGACGCGAGAGACTGCGGCAACAGGGCCTCCTGGCGGTCGGTCCGGTTCGCATCCCCGACCAGCCAAGAGGCCCTGCTCTCATGCTCCGGTCCCCGCGCGATCACGCCATCAGGAACCCTGTTCAACCAGTTCAATCCCGTGATCGACATGCGGAAGGCGTCTCAGAACAGTGCCTGGCGCATGGCGTGCGGCACCGGGCCGCAGCAGGCGAGGGTCTGGGGCCGACCGGCGTCGTCGGCAAGCGGTGCGACCGCGGACTCCTCCTGCGTGTGCCGGGATCCGGTGCCTTCCGATCAGGTGAGCCAGCTGCCCGCCCCGCATTCGGATGCGGTGACCCACCGGTGCGAACCGATGCGGTCGTTCACGACCTGCCCCGGCCTGTTGGTGAAGTAATTGTCCGTGAGGTTGTCGGCCCAGAGCTCTCCCGGAGCGAGGCAGACGTAGCCGTTCTGATACTGGTAGTCCTTGTCGTAGTAGAAGGCGACGACGTCCTTGCCCCCGACGAACCCGCTGTTCATCACAGAGGACGCCTCTTTGTAGGCGATCGACTGGAACGCGCCGCTCGAATCGCCCCAGAAGCGATCGTCTCCCGGAGTCACGCCGAGGAGGTTCCCGTCGCAGCCGTAGTCCGTCCAAGCCCTCACGTTGCCGTCACGGCCCGGCCACTCCTGCTGACAGCGGTATTCCTGTGCCGCCGCCCCGGCGGAGGTGGTCGGTGCCAGAAGTCCGAGGGAGGTCAGGGCGATGACGACAGCGGCTGTACCTGGTCTGCGCATGGCGTACTCCTTGGTGTCCGCCTCTGGGATGAGGCATGTGGTTCCACGGGTGAGCTGTGGAGGTGACGGGTCGTCAGGCGCGTGGGCCGACGATCTTCTTGGCGCGGTCGAGCGCCTGGTGCTGCAACCGGCTGTGCGTGTCGAGGGCTTCGCCGTAGCGGTCGCGCAACTGGGCGACGTAGTGGCTCTCGCGCTCCTCGCCGATGGGGCGGAGGTCGGTGTCCCGGGCGCAGGTGGCGTCCGCCACGGCGAGCTTCCGCTCGGCCTCGAAGGCCTTGGGCTCAGCCGACCGGGAAGCCTGCGCCACCGCTGATTGCCGGGACGCACCCGGGTCCTTGTAGGCGTACCCCGCCCGCTTCATACATCGTGACCAGGCGTTCTGCGCTGCCGAGAACCGCTGGTCGGCCAGCACCCGGGGAACGTAGAGCGATCGGAGATGCCCGACGGCCTTCTCCGCACGGAACCAGGCCCGGGGATCCCCGTAGAGCTTCTTCTCGGACTTGGCCACGCAGCCGCCCATCCGCTTGCGCAAGGTACCGCCGCCGGGGATCTCGACGGCGATCACCGGTGCGTCGATCCCCTCGTCCAGAGCTTCGTCGTAGGACTGGCGCCGCTGCTCGGACAGGCTTTTGCGGTAGGCGAGATTGGGGTTGGAAGCCCGGGCGGCCGTTTCCTTGGCCTCGATGCGGCTGCCGTATCCGTGCTTGCGGGCCCAGCCGACATCGTCCAACACATAGCCGAGCGTGCGGCTTTCCTCCAGGCTGAGCCGCTCGGCCTCCCAGTACTTGAAACCCTGGCGTCTCATGCACGTGCCGATCAACCGTTGCTGTGCGTCCGAGATACGCAGCTCCTCGGCATCGGTCAGTTGCCGGGCTCCTCCGGCCGACGGAGACGCCGAGCTCTGCGGAGTGTGCTGGGCACTGCCACAGCCGGTGATGACGGCCGACACAAGGAGCAGGCTGATCACGGCCTTGCGCATGACGTCCTCTCGCGTTGGGTGTGAACGGGACTGCTGTGCGGGCCAGGGCGGCCACCGAGGGGGAGGGCGACGGTGAGGTGGTCCGCCGCGCGTCAACCCCGTGGTCTCGCGGCGGACATGGGCAGCAGCCCCCGGTGGGCCGGCGCGCCGGCTGATGCCGTCGGCGCGAGTCCGGCAATACCGACGAACGAAGCGGCCGCGTTCGGCGTGGCGGCCGTACGGGTGCACAGCGACATGGCGCTCCTTGCGGCTGGAGTGACGAGGGGTGTGCTTGCGCCCCGCAAGGCTAGGAGGGTGCCGACCGCGCCGGTCCTGACAGATGTCAGGTGTCGGATCTGAGAAACCTCCGCCTTCCCAACGTGATCGTCTGCTTTGGGCGGGGCGGGCATGAACTCCCGTCGTCGACGGGGGAGATGGGCGTGGTCAAGCCTGCTCGCGGCGCCTGCTGAGGTGGCTGGTGGCGTCGGTGCTGGGTCTGCCGGCGGCCGGGGAGAAGAGGGTCCGGGAGGAGATCGCGCGACGGGAAGCGCGGTGACGGGTTCGATGATGCCCCGGCGAGAGACGGGCATGGCGGCGACAGCCTCGCGCCGGACTACTAGCCGATCTTGTCGGTGCTGGCATCTGAAGCTGGCCGGGAGGACATGCGCTGCCGGCAACGGTCCGTCGCGCTGGGACTGGAGGCCGTCCCGGCGAAGGCCGTGGGGCTGCGAGCGAAGACGAAACGCCTGGTGGAGCGAGGGTGGGCACACCAGTTGCGGCCGGGAGCGTTCACCGCGCTCGCGGTGCCGGCCGCCTGAATCCGGCCGGTCGGCGTCCGGCCCGGCGACCACTCATGAGCATGGTCATCGACCACAGCACCACCGCCTGTTCCTGCCCTTGCGGCCTCGACACGGCCTCGACACGGCCTCAAGCAGTCCCCACGGAGCCAGGCAGGCGCCGCGCGGGAGGGTCCCGTCGGCTTGCGAACGGTGCTCGTGTTTGCCCGCGGCGGATGCCTCCAGAACCGGGCGGCCCGTTCCGGCGTTGCCGATGTCGCCGATCGGGTTCACGCGGACGGTGTGCACCCGCGCCCCTGGCAGGCCTCACACCCGCGCCCTGGCCTGTCTCACACCGAGAACTCGCGTATCACCGTGTTGCGGAACACCGCGTTGCCACCGATCGTGAACAGCGCGAGCCGGGTGTCCAGCAGGTACGGGAACACCTGGCTGGTGTGCACGTAGCGGCCGTCGTCGATGAACATCTCCACCGATGTGCGGTCCACCAGGATGCGCAGCTTCACCGTGCCGGCGGACGGGGCGAACGGGGTGTGGCTCTCCTGCCACTTGCCGGACGTGTCGGCGTTCACCGTGTTGCGTCGGTTGAGGAATGTGTAGTCGCCGTAGACACCGGCGTCGATGTGCCGACCGCCGTTGGGTGAGCGCCTCAACTGGAGGCCGGCGCCGGTGAGTTGGGACCAGGTGATCTCGGTGGTCACCTCGTAGGAGATGCCGGTGTAGTCGAGCACCTTTGTGCCGTCCACGGTCACGTCACCCAGGTTCACGGTGCGGGAGACATGCGAGTCGAGGCCGGCGACAGGCTGGGAGGCGAGGTAGTAGGTGCCGCCGGATGCCTTCTTCAGGGTGATCTCGCGGACGATGGAGTCGGTGCCGTTGAAGCCGTCGCAGTCGATGGTGGGGGTGGTGTCGGCGTAGTCCCAGTTGTTCACCCATCCGATCGCGTACCGGGCAGCCGCGTCCACCGCGCCGCGCGCCTCCCGCTTCTCGAAGGTGACGGCGCCGTACCAGTCCCAGCCGTGGTCGAGCCACTGCGGGTCACTCGCATCGGCGGTGAACGCGCTGCCGTCGAAGGAACCCGTCCAGTAGGCGTACGTATTGGGCAGCCCCGAGCTCTTCCCGTTGGCGCTCACGCCGAGCACCCATTTCGCGGTGCCGTCGCCGGCGGTGATGCGGAACAGGTCGGGGCACTCCAGGACGCCGATGCCGCCGTGGACGAAACCGCTCACGTACGTCCAGGACTTGAGGTCCTCGGAGTGGTAGAAGCCGATCTTGTCGTTCTCGGCGAGGGTCATCACCCAGCGGCCCCGGTCCTCGTCGCGGATCACCTTGGGGTCGCGGAAGTCGGCGACGCCGGGGTTGGGCAGGACGGGGTCGGTCCCGTAGTTGTCGAAGGTGAGACCGCCGTCGGTCGAGTAGTACAGGAACTGCTCCTGCTGGTCGGTGCCGCCGCCGGGGGACATGGTGACGATGACGACCACCGCACCCGCGCCGAACCCGGCCGTGTTGTCGGTGTCGACCACCGCCGAACCCGACCAGAGATCGCCGTTGACCGTGGTGTCCTTGGGCACGGCGACCCCGCGGTCGGTGAAGGAGACCAGGTCCCTGGTGGTGGCCAGGCGCCAAGCGGTGCCGACGACGCCGGTGAAGTAGTCGGCGTTGTAGAGGTAGTAGTAGCGGTACTCGCCGTCGATCCAGATGGGCCGCTGCGGGTCGTTCTTCCACTGGTCGGGGACCGTGAAGTGGTACCCGGCGCGGTAACTCGCCCCGCTCGTCGCGGACTTGGCCCTGCTCTTGGCCGTAGCCCCGGGCTCGGGCTTCGGTGCGGCCGTGGCCGCTGCGGTGGGCAGCAGCGCGGCGGCGGCGCCCACTGTCGATCCCGCGAACAGTGATCTCCTGGAAATCCCCGACGTTCCGGGCATGGCACATCGTTCCTCTCGTGGCGGCCAATGAGGGCCTGTGGCGGCGCGTCACGCACGCGAGTGCGGCTCACAACGCGGACGGCGTGAAGAATCGGCTCAGATGAACGAGGACTGTAGACCTAACTCGTTAAAGGTCAAGCCTTCCCGACCCTTGACAGGTCTGCCGCCCGGTTCCCATCATCTGGGTCATCACCCCTGAACTAACACGAGTTAGGCCCGTTCGATGACTGACTCGCACATCCCCCGCCGCACGCTGCTGCGGTACGGCGCATACGGGGCCGGAGCAGCTGCCCTGGCCGGTACCGCCGCGAGCTGGGACCGGCTCACGGGAGCCGACATCCCCGGCCGTGACGACGGCTCCCTCGTCGTCGCCACCCTCGGCTCCGCCTTCGACCCGGCCACCGTCGACGCTCTCACCAAGGGCTTCCACCGGATACACCCCGACATCCCGCTGCGGGTGAACGCGGTGCAGGCCGTCGACTGGTCGGACTTCTTCGCGAAGATCCTCACCCAGATCGCCGCGGGCACCGCCCCCGACCTCGTGTACGTGGCCACCGAGGGCGTGCAGCTGTTCGCCCAGCGACTCGGCGTGTCACTGGACCGCTGGGTGCGGCGGGACGCGGCGGAGCTGCGTGAGTACTTCGCCGACGTCCACCCCTCGCTGGTGGAGTCGATGATGTACGAGGGCAACCTCTACCAGCTGCCCGTGGAGTTCAACGCCGCCGACATGTACCTCAACAAGCAGGTACTGAAGCGGGCCGGCGCGGGGTTCCCGGCGGCCGACTGGAGCCGCGACGACTTCACCGCGCTGCTGCGGGAGCTGAAGCGTTCCGGCGGCGCGCACTTCACGCCGTACTTCTGGACCAACCGGCTGTGGGGCGGCGTGGTGCCCTGGCTCTTCGCGAACGGCACGAACCTGCTGAAGGAGTCGAAGGCGCCCGGAGGCTCCTGGCTGTGGGACACCTTCTACCCGGCCGCCGACCGAAAGGGGCGCGGCGGAGGCTTCCGCTGGACGACCCCGCAGGCCACATCCGACCGGGTGGAGGAGGCGTACGACTATCTCGCCTCCCTCGTCCAGGAGGACCTGTGCAGCCGGCCCGAGGGCGGCAACGGCAACAATCTGGTCGGCGTGTTCTCCACCGGCCGCGTCGGCGTCACACCGGCGGGCGGCTTCTGGGCGGGCGGCCTGCAGCTGGCCGGCATGCGGGCCGCCGACTACGACGTGCAGTACTTCCCGCGCTGGCGCACCCAGCGCCACCAGTTCGGCGCAGCGGGCTACGCGCTGCTGCGCACCTCGAAGAAGCAGGAAGCCGCCTGGGAGTTCATCAAGTACACGGCCCGCAAGGACACCATGACCCGGCTGCTCCGCGGCAACCAGACCACCCCGGCCCGGCGTTCGACGCTGAACGCCGCCCGCTACGCCGCGAGCGGCCCGGCCCACTGGCAGGTCTTCTACGACACCCTCGACCGGTTCCCCGACACCGGCCCGATCCCCGCGCCCCCGCAGGTCGCCGAGGTGACCGACGTCCTGCTCAAGCACACCGGCACCGCGCTGGCCTCGCCGCGTGCGGTGGGTCCCGCGCTGCGACGGATGCAGGGCGACCTGGAGCAGGCCATGGAGCGTGAGGTATGACCAACACCCAGGTCCCGAACTCCCAGGTCCCGAACTCCCAGGATCCGAACTCCCAGGTCCGGGCCGTACGTCCGCAGTCCGCCACGCCACCCGCCGCCGCAGTGCGGCCGTCCGTCCGCGACCGTGGCGCCCGGCTGCTGGCCGCACTGTTCCTGGCGCCCACGGTCGTCGGCATCGTCGTCTTCACGGTCGTGCCGATCATCGGGTCCATCGTGCTGAGCCTGTTCCACTGGAACGTGATCGACCCGCCCCGTTTCGCCGGCGGCGCCAACTACCGCACGACCTTCACGGACTCGACCGTCCTGGTCTCCTTCCGCAACACGCTCCTCTTCATGGTCCTCGCGGTCGCGCTGCAACTGCTGATCGCGCTGACGCTGGCACTCGCGCTGAACGGGCGGATGCCGGTGTGGCTGCGGTCGGTCTTCCGTTCGGCGTTCTTCTTCCCCCTGATACTGTCCGCCGCGTCTATCTCGGTGGTGATGAAGTACCTGTTCAACCAGGACTTCGGGGTGGTGAACTGGCTGATCGGCCTGGTCGGCGTCGCGCCCGTGCCCTGGCTGACCTCGGAGCACGCGGCGATGGCCACGGTGATCCTGGTCTATGTCTGGCAGCAGTTCGGTTTCTCGTTCCTGCTGTTCGTCGGCGGTCTGAACAACATCCCCAAGGAGATCCACGAGGCCGCCGCCCTCGACGGCGCGACCGGCCTGCGCAAGCACCTCGGCATCACGCTGCCGCTGCTGTCGCCGACACTGCTCGTCGCGTCGGTGGTCGGCATCATCAACGCCCTCCAGGTCTTCGAACAGCCCTACGTCCTCACCGACGGCGGACCCGGCGACGCCACCCGCACCGTGGTGATGGTGATCTACGAGAGGGCCTTCGAGCAGCTCGACTTCGGCGAGGCATCCGCGGTGGGCGTGCTGCTCTTCGTGCTGATCATGGCCGTCACCGCCCTCCAGTTCCGGCTCAGCCGGCGTTTCGTCCACTACCAGTGAGCCGGTGAGCCGCATGAGCGCTTTGAGCCAAGCAACCCCGCCCCTGAAAGCGACCCCGACTCTGAGTCGCGCACGTCACTCACTCGCCCCCTGGGCCCGGATCACCGCACTGACCGTGTGCGCCCTGCTGACGCTGGGCCCGGTCATCTGGACCGTCGCCACCTCACTGCGCACTCCGGCCCAGTCCTTCGACCTGCCCCCGCAGATCATCCCGACGCACCCGACGACCGAGGCCTACCGGGGGGTCTTCCAACAGATCGACGTGTGGCTGCTAGCCCTGAACTCCACGCTGGTGACGGCGCTGATCGCCGTCGGCCAGATGATCACGGCGGGCCTGGCCGGATACGCCTTCGCGCGCCTGGAGTTCCGTTTCAAGAAGCCGCTCTTCGGCCTGGTCCTGGCGACCATGATGGTGCCGTTGCAGGTCACCATCGTGCCGGTGTTCCTGGTGCTGAAGTCGATGAGCCTCACCGACACGCTCCTCGGACTGATCATCCCGGCCTTCCCGACCGCCTTCGGCACCTTCCTGATGCGCCAGTACTTCCTCGGTATGCCGAAGGACCTGGGCGAGGCGGCCATGCTGGACGGCGCGGGGCCCTGGCGGATCTTCCGCTCGGTGTACGCGCCGCTGGCCACACCCGGCCTGGCGATCGTCGGCGTACTGGCCTTCAACTACCACTGGAACGAGTTCTTCCGCCCGCTGATCCTGGAGACCTCCAGCCAGAACTACACGCTTCCGCTGGGTCTGGTCTCCCTCCAGGGCAACCTCGGCACCGGGTCCATCTCGGTCGTCCTGGCCGGGGTCGTGCTCTCGATGCTTCCCGCCGTCGCCGTGTTCGTCGTCGGCCAGCGCCCTCTGCGCGAGGGCATCACGTCCGCAGGAGTCAACCGTTGAGCAATGACCCCAACGCGCCGCGTTTCAGGGTCCGTCCGCCCGCCGGCTGGATCAACGACCCCAATGGGCCGTTCCGTTGGCGGGACCGCTACCACCTCTTCTACCAGCACAACCCAGACGCACCGGTGCACGCGAACGTCCACTGGGGTCATGCCTCCAGCACCGACCTCGCGCACTGGGAGCACCACCCGATCGCGCTCCCCCCGACACCCGGCGGCCCCGACGAGGCCGGCTGCTGGTCGGGCTGCGTGACCGACGACGACGGCACACCGACCGCCGTGTACACGGGAGTCGACCATGCCCACACCGGACTCGGCACCATCTGCCTGGCCCGGGCGGCGGACCCGGACGACGACCGGCTGACCGAGTGGAAGCCGCTGCCGACGCCGGTGGTGGCAGGGCCGCCGCCGGGACTGGACGTGGTGATGTTCCGCGACCCGTTCGTCTTCCGCCTCGCGGACAGGCGCTGGGCCCTCGTCGGCGCCGGGCACGCCGACGGCACACCGTCGGTCCTGCTCTACGACTGCGACGACCTGACCGACTGGCGGTTCGCCGGTGTACTGCTGGAGGGCAAGGACCCGGTGGCCGCGGGCGCGTTCGGCGACAAGTCGGTGGGTTGGGAGTGCCCGCACCTGTACGAGACAGCAGGCGGCGACCACGTACTCCTGGTGTCTCTATGGGACGGAGACCCCTGCTCCACTGGGTATCTGACGGGCCGTCTGCAGACCGATGGCCAGGGCGCGTTGAGGTTTGTGCCACGTGCAGGCGGCCGACTTGACCAAGGACGGGACTTCTACGCTCCTGCCGTGCTCCAGGAGCCGGACCGCGCACTGCTGTGGGGCTGGTCGTGGGAGGCCCGCCCGCAGGAGGAGGTGGACCGGGCCGGATGGGCAGGTGTACTCACCGCGCCACGGGTCGTCGACGTCCACCCCGACGGTTCACTGCGGGTGAGTCCGGCCCCGGAACTCGACCTGCTGCGCCCGGCCGAGCCGTTCGTCACCGCCCCGGGCCGGGTTCCGCTTCCATACACGTACGACCTGACGGTCACCGCACGCGAACCGACCACGGTGAGCCTGCTGCGGGACGCGTCGGGCCGGGAGCTGACCGTCCGGGCGGACCCTGCCTCGGGGACCGTCGTCCTCGACCGCGGCGCCTGGCCCCGGACCGGCAGGGAAGGCTCCGCCCCGATCACCGTGCAGGTGCCGAAGGCGCCGGAACTCGCACTCCGGCTGCTCGTCGACGGTTCGCTCCTCGAACTCTTCGTCGCGGAACGGGCCATGGTCACCGAGCGCGTCTACCGGCGCCCCGGTGACATCGCCGAGCTGGTCGTCGACGGGCCCGGTGCCCGGGTCACCGGGTGGGCGCCGGACCCACGGAGGCGCGGCTGACCACAGGGCAGGCCAGGCGCCGGACGGTCGCGGGCGGCGTACGGTCGGCTTCGATGGCGTCGAGGAGCAGCCGGGTCGCCGCCTCGCCCATCGCCCGGTGCGGCAGCGCGACCGAGGTGAGCGGCGGGGTGAGGAACGCGGCCATGTGCTCCTGGTCGTCGTAGCCGACCACCGACAGATCGGCGGGCACGTCGATGCCGAGCCGGGTCGCGGCGTGCAGGACGCCCGCCGCGACCCGGTCGTTGTAGCACAGGACGCCGGTGGGGCGACGGCCCGGCTCGACCCCGTCGAGCAGGCGCAGCGCCCCCGCGTACCCTGCGGAGATCTCCCCGCCGCCGCGCACGATCCACTCCGCGGGCACGGTGACGCCCTCGGCGCGCAGCGCGTCCCGGAAGCCGCGGGTACGTTCCACCGAGGCGATGTCGTCCAGACCGCCGATCACGGCGAGCCGGCGGTGGCCCGCACCGAGCAGCAGCCGGGCCGCGGTACGGCCACCGGCGCGCTCGGCGGGGACCACGGCGGGCAGGGAGTCGTCCTCGGGCAGGCAGTTGGCCAGCACGGAGTGGGTGCGGCGCAGGCCCTCGGGGACGCGGACCCGGCGCAGTGACATGGCCGCGTAGATGATGCCGTCCACGCGCCGGTTGAGCAGTTCCGCGACGGCCGCGTCCTCCTTGGCCGGGTCACCGCCGGAGTCGACGGTGAGGACGAGATGGTCCCTGTCCCAGGCGGTCTCCATGGCGCCGCGCAGCAGCCGGCCGGCGAACGGCGAGGACGCGATCTCGTCGGTGACCAGCCCGATCACGGCCGTACGGCGGCGGCGCAGACCCCGGGCCACCGGGTCGGGGCGGTAGCCCAGCTGGGCCGCGGCCTGCCGGATGCGTTCCTGGGTGGCGGGTGAGAGGTTGCCCTCGGCGCGGCCGTTGAACACGAAGGACACCGCGGTGTGCGACACGCCGGCGATCCGGGCGACGTCCCGTGACGTCGGGCGCCCGGTGCCCGTGTTCCTGCTCTCCTCGGCACCGCCCACGCCGTCCGCCGCCCTCACCCAGCCCGTCCCTGTCGATCTCCGTCCACCCTATCCGCGGGGAGCGCCACGGCACACGGGAGATCCTCAGGGCGTCGCGGCGTGGGTGTCCGATGTGATCACCGGATTCCCCCGACTGGCGCCCTCGCTGAAGGTGACGTCTTTGGCCCACGGAGCTAGAGAGCGATGAGACCAGCTGTCGTCTCCTTGAAGCCGCAGGCGTCGAAATAGAACGAACGCAGGTGCTCCTCGAAGTCGACGTGGAGCCACTCGCACTTCGCAGTACGGGCTTCGCGGGCCGCGGTCGCGACCAGGGCGGCACCGATACCGCTCGCCCGGCGATGCCATGCGACCACTGTGTCCAGGATAAAGGCATGGACGCCCCCGTCCCAGGCGACGTTGACGAAGCCGATCAGCGAGCCGTCCTCCCAGGCGCAGACCCAGCCGAGACTGTGGCGTTCGAGTCGTTCTCGCCAGTCGGTCCGAGCGACCGGGTGGCCGAAGCCGTCAGCGTGGAGCGCGTTGAGGGCAGCGTTGCCGAAGTCACCCCGCCACTCGTACTTGATCGTCACCGCCCGATCGTAATGTCCGTCTTGCTGGCCGTGCCAATGCCAATGCCTGGGTGCGAGGCCGACGAGGTGCCGGAGCGGGATCGGGCTTGATGTGTGGGGTCGGTTCAAGCCCTGTTGGGCACAGGTCTCGTCCCCGTTGGGCATGAATGGCGGTTTCGCCGGGTCGATCCGGACGATTGCGGGTCCCGGAGGAACGGACCCATACTGTGGCGGGTCGTACGGGGGGAGACCGGCGAGTTGAGCGGGAGACGTGCGCCTACCGCAGTGCGTGGAACCGCGCACCATGGCCTGGTACTGGGCGCCGCGGGCCTTGCGGTGCTGCTCGCTGCCACCGTACTGGCCGCGCTCGCGGCGCTCACCGAGAAGGCCGTCGAGGGCGGGATACAGCGGCGGCTGGCCCGTGACCCGGGGGCGGTGGTCGAGGTCTCCGGAGCGTACCGGCCGCGCGGCGCGGGAGAAGTCGATGGTCTCGTACGCGCTGCTGTCGACCGCGCCTTCGGTGGCGTGCCGCATCACACCTGGTCCGCGTTACGGGTCCCGGCCAGCCGGTCCGCCGCACTCAGCGTGACCGAGGCGGACGGCCGCAGGCGGGACGACGCTGTCGTCACTCTCGTTGCCCTCCAGCAGCCGCAGCGGCATGCCGAGTTGGTGGCGGGGCGCTGGCCGCGGGCGGGCGGTGGTGATGGGGCGGTGGTCGAGACCGCGGTGAGTGAAGTGTTCGCCGCGGAACTGGCGGTGCGGCCCGGGGACGAACTGCGGGTGCAGCCCGACAGCGGTCGGCAGGTCCGGATGAGGGTGGCCGGGCTGTACCGGGTGGGCGGCCGTAGCCCGGCCGTCTGGGCAAGCCTGAGTCCTACCTTCAGGTCGGCCGAGTCGATGGTGCTGGTGTCGCGTGATGCGCTTGCCGCGGTGCCGGATCTGACCAGGGACGCCGATGCGCTGTGGCTGGGTGTGCCGGACGTCGGCGGGCTTGGGCTCGGTGACATCGGGCCGTTGCAGCGGCGTGCCGACGCGTTCGGCGGCAGTGACGTTTCACTGTCCGTCTTCCGCGGTGCTCCGCCCACGGCCGAGCTCAAGGCCAGGTCCACGCTCGACAACGCGCTCGACGACCTGACAACGCCGATCGCGGTGGCGCGCGCAGGCCTCTACATTCCGGCGACGCTGCTCGCTGCCCTGGCTGTGGCTGCTCTCGTGCTCACTGCGCGTCAGCTCGCCGAGCACCGTCGTGCCGAGCTTGCGTTGCTCGCCGCGCGGGGTGCCGGAACGTTACGGCTGGCTGTGGCAACGGCGTTGCAGTGGGCGGTGGTTGCGGTGCCGGCGGGAGTGGCCGCGCCGTTCCTTGCCGGTCCGCTGCTGCGTCTTCTGGACGGGGCCGGTCTGATTCCCGGCGATGTGCCGGCGACGGCGACCTTGGCGGCGGGCTGGGTGGCCGCACTGCTGGCTGTCGTGGTGCACGGTACGGCGTTGCTGTGGCCGACCATACGGACCGTGCGGGACCGGCAGGCGGTGCGCAGACTCCGGCTGCGTCTGGGACGGTTCGCGGGGGCGCAGCGGCTGGGTGCGGATGTGGCGCTGGCCGCTGTGGCGATGCTGGGCTGGCTGCAGTTGCGGCAGTACCGCTCGCCGGTCACCGGTGGGGGAGTCGACCCGGTGCTGGTGCTGGCTCCTGTGGCGATGACGTGTGCGGCGGCGTTGCTGGTGCTGCGGGCGCTGCCGCTGGCCGCGCGGATCGCGGATCCCCTCGCGCGGCGCGGCACCGGACTGGTCCTGCCGCTGGGGGGCTGGCAGATCGCGCGGCGTGCTGCGCGGCACGCCGGTCCCGCGCTGCTGGTGACACTCGCCCTGGCCGTCGCCGCGCTGAGCAGCACCGCACTGGCCATCCTGGACCGTGGCGACCACGACCAGGCGGTGTTCAGAGTCGGCGCCGACCTGCGGATCCTCCCCGGCGAGCGGCTCGCGACCGCCGAGCGGCGCGCCGCGTACGGCGCACTGCCGGGCGCCGGGGCGGTGACTCCGGTGGTGGAGGCGAACGGATACCTCGGCCAGAGCTGGGTCACCGTCACCGGTGTCAACACCGCACGCGGCCCAGCCCCCGCCCTGCGTCCCGACCTCAGTGACCGGCCGGTGTCCGAGCTGGTCGCTCCGTTGGGCCGGAACATTCCCGTCCACGGGCTGCCGTTGAGTGGTGCGGCGGGTGAACTCCCGTTGCGTGTGCGGCTGTCCGCCGACGGGCCCGGCACCCCGGTGCCCCTCACGCTCACCGTGCACTTCATCGACGCCGACGGTCTCACCCGAGCGAGCGAGGCCGTCCTCAAGGACACCGATGGTGAGGCCCGTACCGTGCGCCTGAAGGTCCCGGTCGCCGGCGAAGGCGCACGGATCGTCCAGCTCGGAGTGAGCATGACCGGCGAGAGGGTACGGCGCACGTACCATCTCGCCGTCGACCGCGTACCCAGCCTCACCCGGCCTTCTGCCTGGCACGATCTGCGTACCGACGCCCCGGACCGGAAGATCGCCGGATGCCCTGATGCGAAGGCGCGTCGGCTGCCGGGCACTGCTCCGGGGCCGGTGCTGTGTTCCGACCGGTCGGCGCCCGGCACGCTCCTGGACGCGGTGCTGCGCGGGCCGGACACCACGCTCAAGTACCCGACCTGGAGCATGCGGTTGGGCACCGACCGCGCCAAGGGGAGTCCGCCTGTGCCCGCGCTGGCCGACCGCACGCTGCTGTCCTCGGGTGTGGCCCGGGTGGGGGACACGGTCACGGTCCAGCGCGCCGGTGGAGGCACCGCCCGCATCAAGATCGTAGGGAAGATCGATGCGGTGCCGGGAGCGGACCGTGACCGGCCGCGGCTGCTGGCCGATTCCCGGGCGCTGGCCGCCCAGTTCGTGCTCGGCGGAACCCTGCCTGCTGCCGAGTCCGCCTGGTGGGTCGCCGCCGAGAACGGAGACGCGACGGCCGCGCTCAGGGCTGTGCGTGCCGATCCCCGTCTGGGTACGGCTGTCGACGTGCCGCAGATGCGAGCTCGGCTGGCCGCTGACCCGTTGCGTCAGGGGGCACGCGGGGCACTGACCCTGTGTCTGGTCCTGGCGCCCGCGTTCGCGGTCGTCGGTTTCACCCTGCATACGGCACTGTCGGTACGGGCCAGGACGCGGGAGTTCGCGTTGCTGCGGGCTTTGGGTGTGCGGCGTGGGCAGTTGGCGGCGTATCTGTGGACGGAGCAACTGGTGCTGGCCGCGGTGGCGGCGGTGCTGGGCACGGTGCTGGGGACCGTGCTGGCCGCACTGGTGATGCCGGTGGTGACGGTCGATGACACCGGCAGGCCGGTCTACCCGGGGCTGCTCACCGACGTGCCCTGGGCGCGGGTGGCCCTCACGGCGGGGGCGACGACGCTGGTGATCTGCGCGGTCGTGACGGTCGCCGCCCGCTTTTTGGGGCGGGTCGATCTGGCGCGGGTGCTGCGCGCGGGGGAGGACCGGTGAAGGTGAGGCGATCGGTACGGCCGCTGCGCTGGGTTGCTGTGCGCGAGGTGCGCGCCGATGTGCCGTTGCTGGTCTGCCTGGCCGTGCTGGTGGCGCTGCTCACCGCGGTCGCCGCCGCGGGTCCCGGACTCCTGGACCGGCTCGCCGGGCGGGCTCTGGCCTCGCGGCTGGAGCAGGAGCAACAAGTGGAGCCCGGCATTCTGTTCAGCGCGCGGTTCGAGCCGGCGGACAGCGCGGACGCCGATGCCTGGGCCAGTGACCTGGCCGAGGACCTGCTCCCGGTCACCGAGGTGATCGCCAACGCGGCTCCCGATGCCCTGAACGGCGGCCTCGTGCACGACTCGACGCGGGTGGAGCTGCCGTTCCTGCGCACCGTTGTGGGAGCGGGGGAGGCGGGTCTGGGCCTGGTGTATGCCTCCGACGCGCCGGGCCGCGGGGCCTACGTGGAGGGGAGGCCGCCTGCCCGGAGCGGTAAGCGGGTCGAGATCGCCGTCTCCACCCGGACTCGCGACGCGCTGAAGCTGCGGCTGGGGCAGAAACTCCCGCTCAGCCCCGGCGCGTTGGAAAATGTCCAGGCCACCGCCGTGGTCGTCGGGTTCTTCACCACGGACGGCGTCGGCACCAATGGCGGCGACGCGGAGGGGGCCGGCACCAAGGGCGCTGATGCCACGAGCGGCGGCGCGAAGGCCGCCAGCGCTGAGGGTGGGGACCGGTTGTGGCATGAAGTGCCGTTGCTGGCGGGCCCTTCGAGGTTTCCGCCGCGTAGTGCTGCCGGGCTGGACTGGGAGGCCCGTGCGTTGGTCGCACCCGGTACCGTCACGGCTCTGCAGGCGCAGGCCGGGGCGGTGCTGACGGTCACGTGGGGAATGCGCCTGGATCTTGATGAGGGGACCGCCGCACGGTTCGCCGGTGATCAGGGACAGGGGGAACTGCAGCGGCTGTTGGTGCGATACCCGGACGACGCGCGGTCCGTCTTCTGCGGTGACATCGCCGACTTCGGCGGCATGTTCTGCGAGATCGGCCCGCACCCGGCCTCCACCCTGCAGCACAGCACGCATCTTCCCGACGCGCTCACCGACTTCGGCCGGCAATGGCGCCAGGGCCGTGTGGTGATCTCCTTCGCGCTGGCGTCCCTGCTCGTCGTCGGTTTGCTCGCCGCCGCGGTGACGGCGCTGCTCGCGGTGCGCCGCAGCCTGGACGCGCATCGGCTGCAGCGTGCCCGCGGCGCCTCCGCGACAGGACTGGCGCTGGCGAGGGCGGTCCACACGGCGCCGGCTGTGCTGCTCGGGCTCGTGGCGGGCATCGCCGCCGCCCGGTCGCTGCCCGGCCCTTCGCCCGCCTACGGGCAGGCGCTGCTGGTGGCCGGGCTGGTCTGGCTGCTGCTGCCCGCTCTCACCTGGCATGCCCTGCGCGACCGTTCCGCGCGTACCGGAGACGGGTCTGCCCCGTTCTCGGCGGGCCGCCGCCTGACTGCCGAGGCAGTGGTCCTGCTCCTGGCCGCGGCCGGTGTCGCCGCGCTGCGGACAAGAGGCACGGCTGCCGAGGCCGGGCCGGACCCGCTGCTGGCCGCGGTGCCTGCGCTGCTGGGACTGGCCACCGTCGCTGTTCTGGTGCGCTGCTATCCGCTGCCGGTACGGATCCTGGCGCGCATGTCGGCCCGGCGGCGCGGTGTGGTGGCACTGATCGCGCTGTCCCGGGCCGCGAAGGAAGCGCCCGCCCGGGCTCTCGCCCTGCTGGTCCTGGTGGTGACCTTGGCCGGAGCGGTGTTCGGCGGCTTCGTGGCCGGGACACTGGCGGAGGGGCGCCGTGAGGCTGCCGGATGGCAGGTCGGCGCGGACGCCTCCTACCTCGGCGCACAACGCAGTCCCGCCGTCGCCGAGCGGCTGGCACAGGTGCGCGGGGTACGAGAGACCGTCAGTGTCCGGCAGTTGCGCGTGGACCCGACGAGCGCGACGAGCGGCAGCCGGTACGGCATCGCGAGCCTGGTCGGCATCGACGGCGCTCGTCTGCGGGCGGCAGCGCCCCATTCGCCCGCGGCCCGCGCTCTGGACGCCGCCGGGCTCACCGGCCCGCGGTCCGGTACGGGCATCCGGGTGCTGGCCACTGGGGCCCGCGCAGGCGACCGGCTCACCGTCACCTTGCACGGCAGGAAAATGGACCTGCGCGTCGCCGGCCCCCTCCCCGACGACGTACTCCAGGACCCGGCACTGGGCCCGGTCCGCGGCACGACACCGTCCAGAGAACGACTGCTGCTCGCCGACAACCGTGACCTGACGGCGATCGGGGCCAGCGACTACGAGGGCTCCTCGCTGCTGCTGTACGGCCCACACCTGGACGTACAGACCCTGCGGTCCCTGGTGCCGCGCGCCGGACACGACACGGCCGTAGGTGAACTGCGTATCCGCTCCGAGGAAGAGGCCGACGCCGCGGCCGACGGCATGATCAGCGTCCTGCGGGCCGCGCACACCACGTGCACCGCACTCGCCGTGCTCCTGGCCCTGCTGGCGCTGGTCCTTGAACTGCTGCTGTCCGCCGAGGCGCGCGGCCGCACCACCGCCTACCTGCGCACGCTCGGCCTGGGCGGCCGGGCCACCACCGGACTGCACTTCCTGCAGCTGCTGCCGATGGTGGTGGCGGCGGTGGCGGGCGGCACCGCGCTGGGCCTGACACTGCCCGCGCTGCTCGGCCCCGCCCTGGACCTGCGGGAGTTCACGGGCGGACCCGCCGCCCCCACACCGCACCCCGACCTGCTGCTGACCGCTGCTCTGGGCGCGGGCCTGGGCATGCTGGTCGTGGTGGCGGTGGGTGTGGAGACCTGGATCGGACGGCGCCGCGGGCTCGGCGCGGTCCTGCGACTGGGGAGGAACGGTGACTGACCCTCACGCCGGCGACCTGCGCCAACTGGAGGACAGAGCCCGCGAGTCCGTCCGCCCACAGGCGGACGAGGGGCTCGTCGTATGCGACAACCTGGTCCGCGTCTACCGCACCGACGAGGTCGAGGTGCAAGCCCTCCAGGGCCTGGACCTGGTGGTCGAGGAGGGCGAGTGCACGGCACTCGTCGGCGCGTCCGGATCCGGCAAGTCGACCCTGCTGTCCATCCTCTCCGGACTCGACCTGCCCACCGCGGGCCGCGCCAGGGTCGCGGGGCACGACCTGCTCGCGCTGGGGCGGCGAGAGCGGCTCGGCTACCGCCGCCGCACCGTCGGCTTCGTCTGGCAGCAGACCGGCCGCAACCTACTGCCCTATCTGACCGCCCTGGAGAACGTGGCACTGCCCATGAAGTACGTACGTGTGCCGCGCCGTCAGCGTGCCGCACGCGCCGCCGAACTCCTCGACGTCCTGGGTGTCGCCTACTGCCGCGACCGGCGGCCTGCCGAACTCTCCGGCGGCGAACAGCAGCGCGTGGCCGTCGCGGTCGCCACGGCCAACACCCCGCAGGTGCTGCTCGCCGACGAGCCCACCGGTGAGTTGGACACCGCCAGCGCCGAGGAGGTGTTCGCCGCGCTGCGCCGCGCCAACGAAGAACTGGGTGCCACCGTCCTGGTGGTCACCCACGACCCCCTGGTCTCCGGGCAGGTCCGCCGAACGGTCCGCATCCGCGACGGCCGCACCTCGACGGAGACTTTGCGCGGGCCGGGCGGCGGGGGAGCGGAGGAGTACACGGTCCTGGACCGCGCGGGCCGCCTCCAACTGCCCCGGGACTACGTGGAGCGCTACGGCCTGAGCGGCCGCGTCCGCCTGACCGAGGAACCGGACCACGTGGGGGTGTGGCCCGACCGCACCGAACAGGCGCCTGACCCCGGTCCCGATCTGTGATGGCTCTACAACGGGAATTTGATGCTGGTCAGCTCCTCCGAGAGGGACCACAGGCGGAGTTGGAGGGCCGCGTCGTAGGACTGGGGGCTGGAGCGGACCGCCTTCGGGTGGCCCTTGCTCTGCTGGAAGCCGCGTGGGCCGTAGTACTCGCCTCCGCGTACGTCCGGGTCGGTCGCGGCGCGCAGTACGGGCAGGGCCCCCATTTCGGGCGACTGGAGGAGCAGCGGCCGGATCGCCGCGAAGGCCGTGCGTGTGAGAGGGGAGGAGTGGGACATCGCGCTCCGGGAGCCGGTGGTGTCCGCGCCGCCCGGATGGGCGGCGACCGCGAGGGGGCCGCTTGCGGGCAGTCTGCGCTGGAGTTCGTAGGTGAACATCAGGTTGGCAAGCTTGGAGTGCCCGTAGGCGGCGGTCCGGTCGTAGGGGCGTCTCCGCCAGTCGAGGTCGTTGAGATCGATCGGGCCACCCATGCGGTGTCCCGCGCTGCTGACGGTGACCACACGGGAGGCGGGGGAAGCGGGCAGCAGGTCCAGCAGCAGTCCGGTCAGAGCGAAGTGCCCCAGGTGGTTGGTGCCGAACTGGAGCTCGTAGCCGTCCGCGGTCGTGCTGCGCGGGGTGTACATCAAGCCCGCGTTGTTGATCAGCGTGTCGATCCGGGGGCAGGTGCCGCGCAGTTCCTCTGCCGCGGCGCGGACCGATGCGAGTGAGCTGAGGTCGAGCCGCTGGACGCGTACCTGCGCCGCCGGTGCGGCGAGGGTGATTTCGTCCGCCGCTCGGTTGCCCTTGTCGGTGTCCCGTACCGCCAGGACCACGGATGCGCCGCGCAGGGCGAGCGCCTTGGCCGTTTCGAAGCCGATGCCGGTGTTGGCGCCGGTGATCACGGCGGTGCGGCCGTGCTGGTCGGGGATGTCGCGGGCTGTCCAGCGCGCGGGCTTCGAATGGGTCATCGGTTCCTCCGGGTGTCGTGCGCGAGCTCGGCCGCTGAGGGGGCAGGGCGGCGACTCCGCGCAATGGTGAATGCCATTTACCTCTGGTAAATAGTGTTAACCTTGGAGCCATGGCAGTCAAACGGCGTCCCACCGGAACCCACCACGGAGACCTGCCCAATGCGCTGGAGGAGGCCGCGCTCGCCCTGGTGGGCGAGCGCGGTCCGTACGGATTCACCCTCGCCGAGGCCTGCCGGCGGGCCGGGGTGAGCGTGTCCGCTCCGTACAAGCACTTCGCCGACCGGGAGGCCCTGCTGGCTTCGCTGGCCCTGAAGGGCTACCAGGAGCAACGGAGCCGCTACCGCACCGCGCTCGCCGCGCACACGGCCCCGGCCGAGCAGCTGGCGGCCTTCGCCGTCGCCTACGTACGGTTCGCCGCCGAAGAGCGCGCCCTCTTCGACATCACTTTCCTGGCCGGCCTGGACAAGAGCCGGCACCCCGAACTGGCCGAGGCGGGACGCGCCCTGCATGACGACCTGATGCCCGTCACCAGCGAGATCGCCCCTGAACCGGACGAGGCGTTCGAGCTGCTCGTCCAGGTCGCCGCGGCAGCTCACGGACTGGCCCTGTTCCAGCAGCAGGACATGCTGCCCGTCCCCTGGAACACCTGCTCCTCCGTCGAAGAGCAGGCTGCGCGCGCCGCCCGCGCCCTCGCCGGCCGGCACGCCCACTAGCTTCGGAGACCTCCATGTCCACCACTCGCAGTGATTTACACCGGGCTCTCGACCGCATCGGCAAGGGCAAGCACGTCAGCTTGACCACCTTCCGCCGCAACGGACAACCGGTTCCCACACCCGTCGGCAGTCTCGTGCACGACGGAACCCTCTACGCGCTGACACCGCCGGACTCCGGAAAGGCCAAGCGGATCCGCGGCAACCCGCAAGTGACCATCGCCCCCTGCGACATGAAGGGCACCGTTCCTGCCGACGCACCCACCGTCGCGGCCACCGCGCGGCTCTTGGATCCCGCGGAGACCGCCCGTGTCCAGGTAATGATGAAGCGACGATTCCTCATGTACCGCCTCGTGCACCTCATCGACCGGATCGCGCGCCGCGAACGCCGACTCGTCGCCATCGCGATCAGCACATGAGCAGCGCACACCTCAGGACGAGGTCTGCGTCCACGACGAGGCGCTCTCGCAACTGCGGGGCCGGTCGTCTTCTGGTACCAGCTGTTACCATCCGGGTATGGCGAAGTCACAGAAGGGCTGGCGCGTCGACGACGAGATCGCGGAGCTGGCCACGGCCCGGGCCAAGGATCGCGGCATGAGCGTCGGCGACTACATCGCTGCTCTCGTGCGAGAAGACGTCGGCGGGCTGCGTCAACGAGGCGTGGACGCGGCGAGGCGCTTCCTCGACGAGCACCAGGCGGTCTTCGACGACGTCGAAGACGCCGACCGTCGCTCATCGGGGGCTCACGCCGCCTGATGGACCTGTACATCGATGTCCCCTGGATCCTGCAGGTTGCGGAAGTCGCGGGTGCGGCGGATCCCGCCCCCGACGACTACGGGGTCCCCGTGGCTGCGGTTGCCTGTCACCGGGCCGAACTGCTGGAAACACCTGTCTATGAGGGCCCCTACGCCCGCGCCGCCGCGCTGGTGCACATCCTCGGGCGCTGCCGCTGGCTGGAGCGCTCCAACATGGCCGTGGCCGCCGCGACGGGCGTGATGTACCTGGAGGCCTCCGGGATCCCGGTCAAGCCCACTCGCGAGAACGCCGTCGCCCTCCGCGACATGCTGCGTGATCCCGCCTGCACTGCCGCCAGGATCGCCGCCTTGCTGCGTACTTGGCCCCAGGTCACCTGATCGGGTCTGCCTCACTGGTGTGACGGACTGAGATACCGCATCTCACAGCCGGGCTGATCCAAACGACGGCCTTAGCACTGCGTCGAGGAAGTTCCACCGATGAGTTTCCGGCGGTCGTGCCGTCTACCCTTCGACGAAGGGAGCGCACCATGCGCGAGATCATCGTTTGCACGTTCCTGACGCTGGACGGCGTCATGCAGGCGCCGGGCGGTCCGGACGAGGACGCCGAGAGCGGCTTCGAGTACGGCGGCTGGCAGAAACCGGTGACCGACGACGAGGTCGGCGCGGCCATCGCCGGTTGGTACGAGCCCGCCGACGCGATGCTGCTCGGCCGCAAGACGTACGAGATCTTCGCGTCGTACTGGCCGACCGCCGATCCCGACAACCCGTTCACCGATCGGATGAACAGCATGCACAAGTACGTGGCGTCTCGGACCCTGACGTCCGTCGAGTGGCAGAACTCCACGCTGCTGGAGGGCGACACCGTCGATGCCGTACGCAAGCTGAAGGCGTCCGACGGCGGCAACATCAACGTCGTCGGCAGCGGCGACCTCGCCCAGACCCTCATGCGGCACGGCCTCGTCGACGAGTACCGGCTGACCATCCATCCGGTGATCATCGGCACCGGCAAACGGCTGTTCGCCGACGGAGCGATCCCCGCTGCGCTGGAGCCGGTCAGCGTCTCGACGACGAAGGGCGGCACCATCGTCGGCACCTACCGGCCGAACGGCAAGCCCAGCTACGACAGCTACTAAAGGGCGTCGAAGGGGCGTCGAAGGGGTGGTACGGAGTCTGATGCGGGCGCATGGCCCTCGAGCTCCGTGACCGGACGGGGGCGGCGTGCAGGATAGGCGTCGCCACTCCCCGTGCTGTCCTGGTACAGGACCGGTTCTTTGCGCGGGCCAGGCAAGTGTGGATGTGTCGGCAGTTTCCTTGGCCAGTCACATGCCGAGCACCCGTCGGGTCTCGGCGGCGATCTGCTGTGTCTCGCCGGTTGCGACCACGATGACCGGGACACCACTCCCCGCCCGATCGATGCGTCGGAGGCCTTCCCGCAGCAAATCGTCCAGTTCGGGGACGAGCAGCCCGCCTCCAATACCGAGAACAGTCAGGGCCAAGCAGATCTCCTCGCGTACCTCGGGTTGGTCTTCGCCGATCTCCCCGGTGAAAACCAGTGCGTCCAGCCGGTCCAGCGAGGCGGCCATCGAGGCGATGCCCCTGCGGCAGCTGAGTGTGAACGTCAGCTATTGAAGCTCTCTGTAAGTCTCCGCTGGCCTTGATGTCCTTGATCTGCGCGTTGGCCGAGCGGTTGATCATGATGGCCGCTCGGACCTCGCCATCGTCGCCACCATCCGCTCCAGGCGGGCCAGCCGGGTCTTCTCGGTGCGGGCGGTGACCAGGCGGAGGTACAGGGCGAACTGGTCGGACTTGCTGAGCGTCTCGTAGAACGCCCGCGCGGCCGGGTTCGCGTCGAGCGCCTCGACGAGATCCGGCGGCGCGGTGGCGTTCTTCTGCGAGGCGTATGCCGTCTCCCAGCGGCCGTCCGCCCGCGCCGCCTCGATCTCGGCGAGGCCGCGGGGACGCATCAGGCCTGCCGCGATCAGGGCCTCGGCCTTGTCGACGTTCACCTGCGACCAGGCGGAGCGGGGGCGGCGGGGTGTCGTGCGCTGCAGGAAGTACGTGTCGTCAAAGCCGCGCCGCAAACCGTCGATCCAGCCGAAGCACAGCACCGTGTCGACCATCTCGTCCCAGGTGAGCGAAGGGATGCCGGTGTGCTTCTTGGCGATCTTCACCCAGAGCGCGGTCCGTTCCCCGTGATACGCGTCGAGCCAAGCCTCAAGCTCGGCCGGGCTCGAGGGGACAAGGATCTCGACGCCGTCCTCGTATTTCTGCATAAACCGCAGACTAGAGGCCCGGTAGGACAGAATCTGACCTACTCGAGCGCACTGCTCAGGTGACCTGCTCAAGCGGCACACGCCGGGGCCGCGAGTTCCTCGAGCCGGCGCGGATCAGCGTCGAGGAACCGGCCGTCCACGTGCACCACGCGGCGGCCGGTGAGCTCGGCCTGCTGGGCGGCATAGCGCACCAGAGAGGACTTGCCGATGCCGCCGGGACCGTACATGTACGCCACGAGTGGAGCGTCCGCCGCGCCCACAGCATCCGGTCGAGGACCGCCCGCTCCGGCTCTCTGCCCACCAGGGCTCCGGCTCGAGCCTGCGCCAGTCGGCCCGCCAGGCCCGCCGCTCCCAATCCAGGTTCCTCTCTGGATTCCGTCGTGTCTTCAGCGCCGCGTTCTTCAGCCCCGTTCTTCATCGGCGACGGCCCGCGGCCGGCCCGCCATCTCGCCGAGCACATCATGAGCCGGGTCGAGCAGTCCGCGAACCTCGACCGGGGGACCGACCCTGCCGCCCGACTGATCATGCTCGTCCTGGTCCGCTGCGGTCTCCGGGGCTCCGACGCCTGTCGAGTCCTTATGCTCCGCCTTTGCGGCGGCGGGGCGCGGCCGAGCGAGGCGGCGTCGAGCGCATGTGGTCGCGCACCGGCGCCAGCAGGCCTGCGAGAGCCTTGGCGTCGTCGCGTGAAAGCGGCTCGAACAGGAGGCCGCTGACCACCTCGACGTGACCTGGCAGCACCTTCGCAAGCAGCTCGCGCCCGGCATCGGTGATGGTGACGGTGATGCTCCGGTCGTCCTCCGGTGAGGGGGCACGGACGACCAGACCCTCCTTTTCGAGCAGGCCTACCTGGTAGGTCAGGCCACTGCGGCTGTAGACGACGCCGTCGGCCAGGTCGGTCATGCGGTGGCTGCCCGTCGGCGAGTCTCCGAGGCGGGCCAGCAGTTGGAACTGCACGTAGCTGAGATCACCGGTCTCGCGCAGCTGCTGCTCGACCGCATGCCGGAGCAGGCTGGCCACCTCGACGAGGTCGAAGTAGGCGCCGAGCTGCACGGGGTCGAGCGACGGCGGTGAATCAGGCATGACCGGAGTCTACTGCTTCGAATTCGAAGAGTGTGGCGTGCCGCCGTAGCAGCCGGCAGAGGCGGAGATGGAACTGACCGCCCCGCGAATTCCGGTGCTGTCCCTGTCGGGTGGATTGGGCGGACGCGGGTCCCATGGGCCCGATGTCGTGACCTCGTGAGTGCACGGTGTGGGCAGTGTTGGGCCCGACTGAGCACCGCAGAAGATGGAGATCGGGCAGTGGCGCGGCGCAGGGTTGCGGAAAGCAGGACGGCGCCGCCGCCCACGGATCCCGAGGACCGGCCATGAGCATCCCCTACCTCGCACAACGTGAGGACCAGCAGCAACTCGAGTGGATCGGCGGGAGTCTCTTCAGCGTCCTGCTCGACGCCGAGGCGACCGGTGGGCAGCTGACCGTCGGCCGCTTCGACGTCAGCAAGGGCGAAGCGCCGCCGTTCCACGTGCATACCAACGAGGACGAGGTCTTCCTGCTCCTGTCCGGTTCGGCGCTGGTGTGGGCCGGCGACGAGGAGCACGAGTTGCGGGAGGGCGGCATCGTCTTCCTGCCCCGGCGCATTCCGCACGCCTACCGCATCACCTCCGAGAAGGCAGACCTACTGCTCATCTCGACTCCCGGAGCGCTGGAGAAGATGTTCCGCCACGCGGGCCGTGACCTTCGTGAGCCACGACCGGAAGGCTTCGAGATCCCCGCGCAGCTGCTCGCCGAAGCCGCGGAACGGTCCGGCAATGTCATCCTCGGCCCTCCCCGGTGACGGCACCACAGCCCGGCCGCAGGGGGCAAGTCATGAGCACGATGCCGGGATGAGCACCGGCGCGTGGAGTCCGGTGTCCTTGGCCGTCGTGAGCGCCGGTGTCGGCCATCCGCATCCGACTCGCCTGCTCGCGGACTGGGTCGCGGAGGCTGTGTGCCGGTCACTGGCGGCGGGCGGTGCGCGCGCCGAGGTGGAGGTGCTGGAGCTGCACCGGCCGACCGCCGACCTCGCCCGGCACACCGCCCAGGGCCGCGCAAGCCTCGATCTGCGGGAGGCGATCGCGGCGGTCGTGGGGGCCGACGGGCTCGTGGTGGCGACCCCGGTACTCACCGCGTCCCCGAACGAGGTGTTCGACTCGTTCCTCGCCGCCCTCGGGGGCAGAGTCCTCTCCGGCATGCCGGTGTTGCTCGCGCTCAACAGCGGCACTGGCCGACAGTCACCCGACGTTGCGCAGGTGATACGCGGGTGCCTGACCGACGTGCACGCCGACCCCGTGCCCACGGTCGTCGTCGCGTGCCCCGCCGACTGGCGGGCCACGGCTCACGGTGACGCGGCGCGGCTGCGCGCCTGCATCGACCAGGCCGCCGCCGAACTCGCCGCGGCGATGCGCTCGCACCGGCAGTAGCCGACAGCACTTGCTTCGAATTCGAAGCAGAGGTAGCGTAGGCAACAGTTGCTTCGAATTCGAAGCAATGTGGATCGCAATGAAGGTGAGAACCGAAATGAAGGCAGTACGTTTCCACGAGTACGGCGACCCCGGCGTCCTGCGCTATGAGGACGTGGAGCAGCCCGTCCCTGGGGCCGGTGAGGTCCGGATCCGCGTCGCCGCGACGTCGTTCAACGCCGTCGACGGGAACATCCGTGGCGGCTTCATGCGTGGCCCCATCCCGGTGGTGCTGCCGCACACTCCCGGCATCGACGTCGCCGGCACGGTCGACGCGCTGGGCGAGGGCGTGGACGGCATCGCGGTCGGCGACGACGTCATCGGCTTCCTGCCGATGGACGGGAACGGCGCCGCCGCGCAGTACGTCCTCGCGCCGGCCGGTGTCCTGACGCCGGCTCCCAAGAGCGTCCCGCTGCCAGACGCCGCCGCACTGCCGATCGTGGGCCTCACCGCGTGGCAGGCGCTGTTCGACCACGGCAAGCTGACGGCCGGGCAGCGCGTGCTGATCAACGGCGCCGGCGGAGCGGTCGGCGGCTACGCCGTGCAACTGGCCAAGGGAGCCGATGCCCACGTGATAGCCACGGCCGGCCCGCGCAGCAGCGAGGCGGTCAAGTCGGCCGGCGCCGATGAGGTCATCGACCACACCACCACCGGGGTGACCACGGCGGTGACCGAGCCGGTCGACGTCGTGCTCAACCTCGCGCCGGTCGACCCGGCCGAGCTGGCCGCGCTCGTCACGCTGGTCCGTCCGGGCGGGGTCGTGGTGAACACGACGGTGTGGATGCCCGCGCCGTCCGACGAGGAGCGCGGCGTGCGCGGCATCGACCTGTTCGTCCGCAGCGACGCCGACCAACTGGCGCGGCTCGTAGCGCTGGTCGACCGCGGGGAGCTGCGTGTCGACGTCGCCGAGCGGGTGCCGCTGGCCGAGTTGTCGGCGCTCCACGCCCGGGCCGCCGAAGGCGCGGTGCACGGCAAGGTCATCGTCGTCCCGCCTGTCGCTTGACGCCGATCCTCCACCGAATGGAAAGGGCCATGGCACTCGGTCTGGATCCCGAAATCGCCGAGGTGCTGGCCCCGATGGCCGGCGCGATGGCGGACGCCACACCACCGGCAGTGGGGGACATCGCGGCGCGGCGTCTGTCCGTGCGAATAGGGCGACTGCTGACCAGGCCGAACCCGGTCGATACTCACCACGTCAGACATCCTCTCCTTGCTTCGAAGAGCTCGTGACAAGGTCATGTTGCTGACATGGAATCGGCGCGACCCGAGGACCAGATCCAGCTGTGAGAACCGGCTTGCACCGGGCATTGTCAGGGGTATCGGGCACACTGCGCCGTATGAACTCGGTGACCGCGCACGACTACGCCTGGATCCGCACCTCGCCGCTCTTCCGCCACGCGATGGAGAGCGGATACACCCTGACACTGATTCAGGGGCGGACCCCGCGCGAGGTGCTGCGCGCGATGGCGGCGGAACCGCGCGGCACCGGGGAGGGAACGGCCGGGCTGATCGAGGCGGATGACGCCCACCGCGCCGAGGTGGACCACGACTACTGGGACGAGTCCTACGTCGCGGGCGCCTTCAGCACTCCGGGCGAGAACGGCGACTGGACACTCGTCCTCGGCTTCGACGGGGGCCTGGGGATCGCGGGCGCGTGCGTGGAGGCGCTGTCGCAGGGCGGCCGGGTCGTGGCCCACTCGACCAACGGCGGCAAGCCCATCCACCTCTTCCACTGGTTCGAGGACGGTGAGCTCCGTACGACGTTCGAGGGCCCCTCGTCGCGCGACGGCAACACGCCCGATGAGCTGGTTCCCATGCTGCGGGAAGTCGGCTTCCCCCTGACTCCCGGGGGAGAGCACGACGAGAACGCCCCGGACGTCGACCGGAAGGCGGCGGTCCTCGCTCTGGCCGAAAGACTCACCGGCATACGCGTCACCGAATCCCTCCTCCAGGGCGCGACGTACGAACTGGGACTTGTCCCCGAACAGCCCGCCGAGGAATGGACCGGTGTGGTCATCGACATCACCGATGCCAACGGGGAGCGCCTGTACAGGGAATGGACCTACGAGGAGATCGCGACGGCGTCGGACCGCGCCCGGGCGGAGGTAAACGCGCCGGTCGTCATCACCCGCAACGAGCCGTCGGCCATGGATCGTTCGGAACATGAGACGGGTGAGTAGCGAGCGGGCGCGTGGAGGGTGCCCCGGCGCACTCGCCGCCCTCTACAAGGCTCTGGGCTGAACCAGCCGCCTTCCTCATGACTTCGCTCCGCTCACCGGCCTGAGCGGGGCGAGGACGCGGTGCCCTCAGCTGCCGGAACGGGCCCGCCATGGCCCGGTTTCGCACGAACCTCGACCGTGCGCAGCCGTGTCGGCCGAATGTCGTCTGTTCGCGGGTGTGTGCATGCCAATAGCCTGTGCGGCCTTCGCGTTCTGGGGGGTCTCATGAACGGTCTCCGTGCGGTCATTGCCTGCCTTGTGATCGTCTGTGCCGCGGTGGTGTCGCCGGCTGCGGCTGCGACACCGGCCGCGTCCGCGGCTGCGAGGCCGAGCTGGTCTGCGCTTCCGGTGCCGGCGGCGGCCCCGCCGGTGACCGTGTTGGATCTCGCCGCCCGCGGGCCGGGCGAGGCGTGGGCAACGGGGTACGAGCAGGCCGCTGATGGACTGAGGCCGATGCTGTACCGGTGGGACGGCGCGGCGTGGAGCCGGGACATCACCTTCCCCGGCGTCGGTGAGCTGGGGTGGCTCGGCAAGGTGCAGTTCGTCGGCGAGGAGGTGTGGATCTTCCACAACAGCGCGGGGGCGGGGGAGATCCTGCGCCGCTCGGCGGGAGGGTGGAGTGCCGTTCCGTTGCCGCAGACTCTGTGGACCTACCAGGACTTCACCGCGGTGCCCGGTGCCGCGTGGGTGGTCGGTGAGGACGACACCGGGCTGAAGGTGCTGCACTACGACGGCTCCACCTGGACCACACAGGCCACCCCGGACGGTGTGATGTACCTGATGGGGATCACCGCGCGTACTGCCACCGACACCTGGGCCTGGGCGGACACCAGCACCGGGACCACCGTCCTGCGCTGGGACGGCACGGCATGGCGGGACGCGCAGGTGTTGCTGCCGCCGAACAGCAACGTGCACACGATCCTGCTCGAACCGTCCGGCCGGGTCACGATCGGCGGCAGCCAGTACACCGACGGCGTGGCCCGCACCTACTTGATGACCTTCAACGGGCGCGCCTGGCGCACCACTTACCCACCGCTGGGCGACACCTACACCGAGGCGATGGTGCGCGGCCCGGACGGCGCGTTGTGGCTGCCGGTGCGCAGCGACCGCGCGTTCCAGTCGAAGTACGCACGGGTGGACGGCACCCGCACCACCTTCTCCTACGGCCCGGAGCGCACGAACGCGATCGACGTCAAGCCGCGTGCACTGGCGAGGGCCGGGTCCTCGCTGCTGTCGTTCGGGACCGTGGAGATCTACGGCTCGAAACCGAACCTGATGAGCGAGCGGCTGGGAGGCTGACCATGGCACGCCGACTTCCTACGGCACGCCGACTTCCTACGGCACGCAGACTCTTGGTCGCGGCCCTCGCGGGCGCCCTGACCATCATGGCCGTCATGTCCTCGGCCGCGGCGGAGACCCTGTCCTGGCATCACGTTCCGGTCCCGGCACAGGTACGCCCGCAGGCGGCGCTGCGGTGGGGTAAAACGGAAAGCGCGCGGGGAAAAAAAACCGCGTCTGGGGCGGCCGCGGGCGCGCGCGCGCGCGCCCGGCTGGGGGGCCGGGGGGGGGGGGGGGGGGGGGCGGCCGGGGGGCCGGGGGGGGGGGGCGCGCGCGCGCGCGCGCGCGCGCGCGCGCGCGCGCGCGGCGGGGGGGGGGCGGGGGGGTGCGCGCGCGCGCGGGGGGGGGGCGGGGTGCGCGCGCGCGGGCGGGGGCGCTAAAAAAAAAAAAAAAAAAAAAAAAAAAAAAAAAAAAAAAAAAAAAAAAAAAAAAAAAAAAAAAAAAAAAAAAAAAAAAAAAAAAAAAAAAAAAAAAAAAAAAAAAAAAAAAAAAAAAAAAAAAAAAAAAAAAAAAAAAAAAAAAAAAAAAAAAAAAAAAAAAAAAAAAAAAAAAAAAAAAAAAAAAAAAAAAAAAAAAAACACACACACACACACACACACAAAACACACACACACACACACACACACACACACACACACACACACACACACACACACACACACACACACACACACACACACACACAACGAGGCCGTGGCGTTCGGCCCGGACCGCGCGTGGGCGGTGGGTGCCGACGCCGTTGGTCGCGAGGCGCCGGGCTTCCCGCTGGTGCTGCGCTGGGACGGAATCGCGTGGCAGCGCCAGAGCCTGCCGGGGATCGGCTGGCAGGGCGAGTTGCTGTCCATCGCCGCGACCTCACCGACCGCGGTCTGGGCGGTCGGCCGCGACTCGGCGGGGGGTGCCCACCTGCTCCGCCATGACGGCAACTCCTGGCACGAGAGTCGGCCTCCGCGCGGTGTCGTGCTGAGCAAAGCCGTCGCAGGCGGCGGTGAGACCTGGCTGATCGGTTCGCGGGACGGCGTGCAGGTATTGCTGCGCTGGGACGGCCGTGGCTGGCGGGACGTGCCGGTGCCGCCGGGATCCGTGTCCGGCCTGCACATCTTGGCGGCCGACGACGTCTGGGCCGCGGGCGCCACCGACTCGGGTGCTGCCGTGTCGCACTGGAACGGGCAGGCGTGGCAACAGACGATCGTGGATGGATTCCCGCGGTCAACCGTGAGCAGTGTGCTGGCGGTCTCGCCGACGGAGGTCTGGGCGGGCGGCACGGCCGGGTTCGTCGGTGGCCCACCGGGCCGGCCGATTCCGCCGCTGCTGGTCCGCTTCGACGGGCAGGCGTGGAGCCACGTGACGGTGCCCACCGACTTCGGCTCGATCAGCTCACTGACGCCCGCCACGTCCGGTGCGCTGGCCTGGATCTCGGTCGCCCGCTCGCAGAAGTGGGGCCCGCCAGGCAGCAACCCACCGTTTGTCCCCGGGCCGGACTTCCTTGCCTGGAACGGACAGTCGTTCACCGAGTACAGCGAACCGGCCGTGGCCGGGGAGGGAGACTCCTCGGTGCTGCGACTGGCGCCGGTGCCGGGCACGACGACGGTGTGGTCGGTCGGCCGCGCCGGCGGCCCCGAGGGCACCTTCGCCCCACGCATCCTGCGGTTCGGCTGAGACGACGAACAGGACTCTGCCCGAGGACCAGGCGTGGACTGTGCCGAAGGGTTGCCGCCCCCTGCCTGTATCCAGTCATCGTCAAGCAGACCGGAGCCAGACCAGCAATCTTCGTCAAGCAGACCGGAGCCGGACCAGCAATCTTCGTCAAGCAGACCGGAGCCGGACCAGCAAGACGGTTACACGCGCGAGGCCATCGCGGCGGGCCAGGCGCGATCGGTGGCACTGGCACGGAAGTGGCGTGATGTCGCCAGTCGGCGGGGTGAAGCAGATGCAGAACTCTCCCCGTCCACGGGGAAGATGGGACCCTGGCTTTTCAGGTGGTGAACGCGCGATTCGGGGGAGCGTGGATGAGCGAAGTACGGATCAGCGTGGGCAGTGCTGCGGGCGCCACCGCCCTGACCGGGTGGCTGCGCCGTGATCCGTCGACTGCTGCTTCAGCGGCGCCGCCGTCGAAGGGGGCATGAGCGCCCACGAGACGCTGCTTCCCCGAGGAGGGACCGTCGACCCGGGCCATCGCACACCCGTCGTCCCGAGCCGCCCGAATGAGCCGTGCCGAAAGGCTTGTCCGCTCGGACGGCGCGCGGGAGCAGGGCGCGGACAGTGACGCGGCGAGGCTGCCGTCACAGAACTGAGCAGCCTGTAGCCGTCCTCAGCCGTCCGCCTCCCGCAGGCCACGGGCCGACGACAGCGGTCCTGTCAAGTGCCCGGCTCTGCAGGTGGCGTGAGGAGGTCGAAGGACAGGCCGCTGGAGCGTTCGCCGCGGCCGACGGTGCGGTGGGCGCTGAGCCAGAGCACCACGCGGCCCGTCCTGGTCCGGGTGCGGTTGTAGGCGACGGTGAGGCGGGTGCCGGAGCGCGGTACCTCCTCCTCGTTGACGAAATACGGGCACCCCGCGTCCAGGCCCTCCCGCAGCAGGGTGGTGCGGGGGCGGACCGGCGTGGCGTCGACCTCGCTCGGCATGGCGGCGCGCTGCAACTGGACGGCGCGGTTGTCTCCGGGGACGTGCACCGGGATGAAGGGGATCCAGTTCTCCGGGACGGAACTCATCACCTGGTACGCGGCGGCGACGGGCGCGTGGGGGTCGTCCGGGCCGTCCGGGGGATGCAGGCGACGGCGGAAGGCCAGTGTCTCGGCCGCGGCCTCGTCACCGCTTCGGCCCTCGCCGGTCGCCTGCCGCACCGTCTGCTCGACTCCCCAGACCAGGTTCGCGCTCTCGTCGCGGACCAGCACGACGTCCTCCAGCGCCGGACCGGTCGCGACCTTCGGCGTACCGGGCGGCAGCAACAGACCGGCCTCGTCGGCCGGTTCGTCATCGAGGGAACCGAGGGAGTTGAGGGTGTACATCGACCAGTGCTGCCGGTTCTGCCCGTCGCCGCCGCGGTCGGCGGGGGTGATCCAGCGGCGCTGCCCGAAGACGTCGGTCACCGCGAGGCCCTGGATCGAGGCGAAGGTACCGGCCGGCAGATCGCAGGGGAGCTGGTACCAGTCGTTGCTGTAGACGAGGGCGAACTCCAGGAAGATCAGCCGGGCCAGGTCGGTGCTGTCCGGGGTGACCGCCGCGAAGTTCGTACGGCCGTCCTCCACCGCCCACCACCGGGGCAGCGGCATGCCGGAGAAGCGGACCGGTGCGGGGAAGACTGTGCGGTTGATCGGCGCGGGCGCCGGGGCCGTGCCGCCGAGGGAGCCGCCGCGAGTGACCGAGAACGCGTGCCAGTCCAGCTCGCCGCCGGGGTACTCCGGAGCCGTGAGCACCCGCTCGCCCTCGGCCGGCACGGCGGCGGAAACCGAGAAGCGGTGCTCCAGCCGTCGCGGGTCCCAGGTCGAGTCGCCCTCCGGCCGTTGCGGGGTGGCACCGGACGGCTGGTCGATCAGGTCGTCGAACCAGCCGGTCAGCCGGGGGCCGAGCCTGTTCAACTCGTTGCGCTGGCCGCGCGCGTCGATGCCGTCGGCCGCCTGACCGCCGCCCTTCAGGTGCAGGTAGAGCAGATATCCGTCCAGCCGTCGGCCGGCGACCGCCTGGGTGGCGGCCCACACCTCGGGATGCGCGACGCGTGCGGAGTCCGCCGGATTCGCGGGGTCGGGCAGCGCTATCGGGTACAACTCGACGTATCGCTCGCCGAAGTGCCGCGACCGCAGTTCGGACGACCGGGCCAGCAGTTTCAGCCAGCGTCGGCCCAGCGCCAGCCGGAGGTCGAACGAGATCGGTTCGGCGCCGAACGCGAACGGCAGTTTCCGCCGTTCCGCGACCGCCTCCAACGGCCGGTCGGGCGGCAGCGGCCCGGCAGGCCCGGGCACGTCGTCCGGGCCGGTGTCGGACCGGAACCGGCCTGGCGGGCTCGCGGTGACCGAGTACGTCGCGGTCACCGGCGACCCGCCGTCCGTGCCCCGGAACTCGCCGAGCTGCCACTGCCGGGCCAGCATCCACAGCGGGTCGCGTACCTCCACCCGCAGCGCGCGGGCGAAGTCGGTGGTGCGCGGGCGGCCCTCCAGCCTGTTCCACACTCCGACCGTCGGATGGTCGCGCCGGCTCATCGCGCCGGGAAGATCCTGGATGCGGGTCTCAGTCATGGTCTGCCTTCCAGCGCTCGTTGGCGACAGCGAGATCGGTGCTGATCGTGATCGGCTGCCGGGTCGCCGACATCAGCGTCGCCGGCAGCAGTTGTGCGTATCCGCTGCCGTCCAGGTGGTGCGGTTCCACGAGCCGGGTCCGTGCCAGGTCGAAGGTCTCGTTGACCGCGGCCAGCAGGTCGTCGACGTTCCAGGTGCCGGTCCGTACGGGCGGGCTGACCAGGAGCATCGCCTGCGGAGGTTCGGAGTCGGGGCTGTCTGCGTGCACCGCGATCCCGGTGGTCTCGCGGTCCGCCGGGATCACCTCGGTCCACTCGTCGAACAGCACACCGCACTGCGGGTCGTTCCCCGACGACGGCTGGTCCACGTAGTGCGCGGTGAACAGCAACCGATCCTCGGTGATCTTGGTTCCCGTGGCGAACTCCATGCCCAGCCAGTGGTCGTCGTCGCGGTACGGCAGCTGGACGGGCACCAGTTGCGGATCGTCACCGTCGGGTCCGCCGTCGAGCAGCCCGTCGCGGCCCCGGAGCGCGTCGGCGAGCAGCACGGCGCGCTCCCACTGCCGGGGCATGTCGCGCACCCGGGCGATCCCGTGCAGCCAGTCGTCGACCGGGAAGTCCCGTGCCACCGGCGGCCGGGTGAGGTGCCCGACCAGTGCCTCGCGGTCGCGGAAGGCCTTGCGCAGGTCGGAGGCGAGGGCGCCGGACGGCGTGTACTCGGGTACGACGAGAACGTCGGCGCCGAGCATCGCCCGCAGCGCCTCGGTCCCGGACCGGACCTGGTCCGGCCCGGGGGCGGCCTTGTCGTAGTCGGCCAGCGCGGTGGCGCCGGCGGCCAGCCGGCCGGTGATCTCGCTCCGCAGCGCACCGGCCCGGTCCAGCAGCTCCCGTCCGAACGCGACCACCCGGTCCTGGGTGTCGGTCAGATCCAGCCCGACCGGGTCGATGTCGGTGAGCGGAAGCAGGCGGGAGACCTCGTCCAGCAGGCCGCTCAGCGACCTCTCCTTCGTCTGGGCCTGCTTCCGCAGGTTTTCCAGACGGCGGGCGAAGCCGCGCCGCTTGGACTGCAGGTCCGACAGGAACCTGGACGGCGGATCCTGCGGCACGGCGACCGGCGTGGTGGTCAGCAGCCGCTCCGCCTGCCGCAGTATCCGGTACCGCTCGGCGTTCGGGGTGGACCGGGGCAGTGCGTCGTACTGCGCCAGGATCGCGTCGGCGTCGGCGAGCGCCCGCGCCAACCGGTCCGCGGTGGCCGCCACGGCAGTGAGTACGCCGGTGTAGACGCCGCGGCGCCAGGCGGCCAGTTCGCCCCATCCGCTGCGGACCATGCCGAAGCCCGCCGCGGTGGAGACCAGCCCGGCGTACCGGCTGAGGAGTGTGTCGATGCGGTCGAGCACGTCGCCCCGGCGCGGTGGCGCGGGCGCGGCGGGGTAGAGCCGCCGCAGGTCCTGAAGGAAGTCGTCCACCTCCTCCGCGAGGTCCGCCAGCGAGGAGCGGACGGCGGCCGGCCGCTCCCGGGGCAGGGACACGGCGTCGTCGGCGGTCCGGTCCACCGGGGCGGTGCCGGCGGCCGGCACCAGGTCGGTCGGGCGCAGCGGCCGGCCCGTCGTGAGCAGCGTCCGGAGCGCGGCGACCAGAGGGGACAGCTCGAAGAAGGTGATCTTGTCCTTGATCCGCTCGGTGTAGCGGATGGTCAACTCGCGGTCCGGACGCGGTCCGTCGTCGTCATCGTCATCGACGACTGCGCCGATGATCCGGTCGTCCAGGTCCGTCATCGCGGCGTCCCCGGCCGGCCGCACCGCCCACAGCAGGTCGATCGGAGCCAGGTCGAGGTCGTCCTGGGTGACATCCCGGTGGCGAACGCCGCCGCCCACCGGATCGGTCCAGGTGACCCGCGCGGCCACGGACCGCGGTGACGGCAGCAGGCCCGACAGCCAGTCGTCGACGGCCGGTTCGGCCTGCGCCCGCGGCGGGTCCCCGTGGTCCGGGTGCCGCCCCGCCCGCAGCCGCAGGCCGAACCGATGAGTCAGCGTGGTCCCGCTGCGCGGGGTCTCGACGACCGCGGGCTCGGGCGGCAGACCGTCCTTGGCGTACGCGTCCAGGGTCGCCGAGGCACGCTCGACGTTGCCGGCGAGAGCCTGGTGGGCGGACTCGGCGACGGCGAGATCGGCGACCGCGTCGTTGTCGTCGAGCAGCCGGGCCGCCTCGGCGGTGAGGGCATCGAGCTGCCCCGAGTCGGCGGGAGGCAGCCCGACGATGTCGAAGGGGTAGATCTGCGACACGCCCTCACGGGTCAGGTGCCGGACCAGGGCGAGCCCGTCGATCACGTTGCGGGCCTCGACCTGCCCGATGTCGTCCGGCCCGGCCTGCGGATCGGCCGCGGTCTGCGCGATCTTCCCGGCCAGCAGCGGAAACCGCAGTCGCAGCGCCGAGATGAACTGGTCCACCTCGGCCTGGCCGTGCCGGTCGTGCAGGCCGCGCTCGAACCGGTAGCCGAGCAGCGCGCCGAGCGACTGGCCCTGCCGCAGCCCGTCCAGGATGGTCAGCGCGCCCCGGACCCGCTCCGAGCTGAGGTTCACCGCGAACGCGCCCGGGTTGTCGGGCGTGCGGTTGGCGGCGTACCCGGCCCGCAGCACGGCCGCGGTCCGGGCATGGCCGGGCGACGGCGCGTGTACGAAGCCCTCGTTGCCGGGATCGTGCAGCAGCGGCGAGTTGCCGGCGAAGACCGTCGCGAGCGGACCGGTCAGCGTGACCGGGGTGAGTGCGGCCGTGCTCGGCCGGACGTCCTCCAGCCAGCCGTACGCGCCCAGATGCAGGCCTGGCCGGGCGGTCCCGGTGCCGCCGGGGCCGAACCGCAGCTCGGCCAGCCGCTCGGTGGCCTGGCCCAGCCGCCAGGCGTCGAGCCGGTAGGTGGCCAGGTCGAGATGCTCGGCCAGCACCCGTTCCAGCCGGGCCGTCGGCAGGCCGGCCAGTTGCTTCAGGGCCTCGACCTGCTCGGCGAGCGCGGTCGTGGCCGTGGCAGGGCCGCCCCCGGTCCCGTTCTGATCGAGGAGCGCCGGGATGAAGTCGACCAGCAGCTGCTCGGGGTTCCCGGTGACGGCCGGGGCGGGGGAGTACAGCAGCCGGAACCGGCTCTCGCTCTCCAGCACCTGGCCGGGCGCCGGGATCCGCACGTGGATGAACGCCGGGTCCGCGGTGGACAGATCGGCCGGACCCGCGCCGCCGGCCGCGGCGACGAGGCCGCGCGCGGTGTCCGCCCAGCCGAGCAGCACGGCGTGCCGCAGCAGCAGATACAACAGCGCGGCCGGCCGTACGTCACCGGTGAAGCCCAGCTCCAGCCGGACCGTGTGTAGGTCGGTGCCGGCCGCGTCGGCCAGCCACCGCAGATAGTTCCGCTCGTCCGGGGTGTAGGTCCGGACCGGGTCGGTCTCCGACAGCGGGCGGTCGTCGACCAGCGGGGCTGTCAGCGGCTGCTGGAAGTCCGTGAACAGCCGCCGCAGCAGGTCCGGATCCCGACCCGGGCCGGTGGCGGCACCGAACCGGTCGAGCAGCGTCCGCACCGGCCCGGGCAGGTTCAGCCGGTCCAGCGCGGGCAGCACGGTCCGGCCGAGACCGCCCAGGTTCTCCCGGTTGAAGAGGTCCTCGACGCTCTGCGCGTACCGCTGGTGGTACTCGGCCGACGTCGGGTGCAGGGCGAGGATGTCCAGCAGCAGCTGGTGCGGGTCCGGCGGCGGTTGCTCATCGTCCACGGGAGCACCCAGACGCGGCACCTGCTGCGCCGCCGCACTCCAGTCCTGACCGGCGGCGGTGAGGACCCGGTGCAGCGCCTGGCGGTGCGTCGCGGTGGCCGGATAGGCGAGCCGGGAGAACGCGGTCGTCGGCAGGATCCCGTACGGCTGCCGCCCGATCTTCACGGCCGGCAGCGGGCCGCGGCCGGAGACATAGCGGAGGAAGAAGTCCCGGGTCGCCTCGACCGCGGCCGGACCGAGGAGCGGACGCATCGCGGTCTGCAGGAAGTATCCCCAAGTGGCGGGCCACAGCGCGGTGTTCGCGGCGCGGGCGTCGCGCTGGTCCGTACCGTCCGCGTTGGGCATCCCGGCCAGTACGCCCGGGTCGAGGCCGAGCAGTTCGGCGAAGCGCTGTCCGTCGGTACGGGTGGTCCAGTCGCCGGTGGCCGCGGCGAAGGCCGCCGCGTCCGTGCTCCGCAGCGCAGCGTCGGCCTCCTCCTCGGCGTCCTGCCCGGCCGGTGTCTCCTCCGAGTTGTTCGTCGGTGTGCCCTGCGGCAGCAGGCCGAACCCGTCCGGGCTGCGCAACTGCCGGGTGATCAGGGCGGCCAGGTCGGCGCCGGCCTGCTGCGGAGTGGACTGCTCGCGCAGACCGAGCACGATCAGCCGGTCCACCCCGTTGCGGGTGCGGTCGTCGAGCGGGATCCGCAGCCCCATGCCGACCGCGACGGCCCGGTCGAAGTCGGTCAGCCAGCGCAGTTCTTCCGGTACGTGCAGTGCCCCGGTCTGCTCGTTCACGCGGATCTGGTCGGTGGCGTTCGGATCCGGACTCACCGGCAGTGTGGCCGGCACGGTGGCGCCGATCGCCGACAGCACCTGCTCACCGCCGACATAGCCCAGTACCCGGAAGCGGTCGGGCAGCAGCCGGGCCCGGGCCGCCTGCGTCCAGGACTCGGGCGCCAGGCCGGCGGCGGCAGGGGGCGGCAGCACCAGGAAGGCGACCGTGACCTCGTCGCTCCGGTTCACCGCGGAGGCGTCGATGCCGGACGGGCGGCGGCCCCGGATGGCCTTCGCGGGTTCGGTGTCCACGGCGGCGAGCAGCGCGGCGTCCGCCTGTCGCAGCCGGTTACGGTCGCCGTGCGCCCGCCAGACCGCGGTCCAGTACGTGATCGCCGCCTGCCGGTCGCCGGGGGTCGGAGCCGCGGTACCGCGGACGACCAGCACGGTGGTGCCGGCTGCTACCCCCGCGGGCTCCTCGGCCGGGTTGGCCGGCGTACGGGTCTTCAGCAGCCAGGTGGCCCTGCCCGCCGGGACCCGCCCGACCAGTTCCTGCCAGGCGGCCCGCAGGGCTTCCGCCCGACCGCCCGCGGCCCAGCGGGCGGTCCAGTACGCGTCCAGCGCGGCCATCTCGGCCTCGGTGGGCCGCGATTCGAACTTGTCTACCTGCCAGTCGTCCGGGAACACCCTGACGAGCAGCTCGGTCGCGGTGAACCGGGTCTCGATCCGGACCGGGCCGAGCAGCACCGGGAAGTCGTCACTGAGCTGAGCGGTCATCGGATTCCTCCGTGGATACTCCGCCGTTCAGGGCGGAGAGGAAACGGACTCCTGCGGAGCAGGGCAACGAGCTGGGATGCGCCGCCAGGGCGGATCCCAGTGCCCTCAGCAGCAGGTTTTGCCCCTACTTGTGAACCCGCTAGTTTGTGAGAGTGACCGTGAACCACGTGAAGCGGGCGTTCAAGTACCGCTTCTATCCCAGTGATGCGCAGGCGGCTGAGTTGTCGCGCACCTTCGGATGCGTTCGCAAGGTCTACAACCTGGCGCTCGCGGCCCGTACGGAGGCGTGGACGCGTCAGGAACGGGTCAACTACAACCAGACCTCGGCCATGCTGACGGCATGGAAGAAGACCGAGGAACTGGCCTACCTCAACGAGGTGTCGTCGGTGCCGTTGCAGCAGACGCTGCGGCATTTGCAGACGGCGTTCACCAACTTCTTCGGCAAGCGGGCCCGGTACCCGCACTTCAAGTCCAGGCGGAAGTCGAGGAAGTCGGCGGAGTACACCACGTCCGGTTTCCGGTTCCGTGACGGGAAGCTGACACTGGCGAAGATGCCTGAACCGCTGGACATCGTGTGGTCCCGGCCCCTGCCCGTGCAGGCGAAGCCCTCGACGGTGACGGTGTCGCAGGACGCTGCGGGCCGCTGGTTCGTCTCGATGCTGTGTGACGACCCGTCCGTCACGCCCCTTGGGACCAGCGGCAACGCGGTCGGTATCGATGTGGGCCTGGACCACCTGCTGACCCTGTCCACCGGGGAGAAGGTCACCAACCCGCGCCACGAGCGCAGGGACCGCGTTCGCCTGACGAAGGCTCAGCGCAACCTCGCGAAGAAGACCAGGGGTTCGGCGAACCGGAACAAGGCCCGGCACAAGGTCGCCAGGATCCATGCCCGGATCGCCGACCGCAGGCGGGACGGCCTGCACAAACTGACCACCCGGCTCGTGCGTGAAAACCAAACGCTCGTGATCGAGGACCTGACCGTGCGCACCATGGTCAAGAACCGGACTCTGTCCCGTGCGATCAGCGACGCCGCCTGGTCGCAGTTCCGGAGCATGCTGGAGTACAAAGCCGCCTGGTACGGGCGCGAGGTGATCGCCGTGGACCGGTGGTTCCCCTCGTCCAGGCTGTGCTCGGCCTGCGGCACCGTGCAGGACACGATGCCGCTCAGTGTCCGCACCTGGACGTGCGACTGCGGGACGACCCACGACCGGGACGTGAACGCGGCGAAGAATCTTCTGGCCGCCGGACGGGCGGTTGCAGCCTGTGGAGCTGGTGTAAGACCTCAACGGAGTACTCCGGGCGGGCAGTCGGCGATGAAACAGGAAGTCTCACGGCGCAAGCCGTAAGAATCCCCCCTTCAGGGGGAAGAGCGTCAACGCGGCAACATCTCCTGTGCGTGTACGGCCACCAGGACCGGGACCTGGAAGAGGATGTACGCCAGGTCGGCGGAGCCGAGGCCCGCGAACCAGAGCGGCAGGTTCTCGTCCTCGGCGCGCTGTTCCTGCTTCTCCGGGTCGTCCTCGGAGCCGTCGAAGTTCGCCAGCGCGACGGTGACGTCCGGGGCCAGCTCCAGGAATCCCCGCCGGTGCGGGTCGACGTCGTCCCAGGTCAGGTCGTTCCAGACCTCGACATGGGTCGGCGGTCCGTCGTCGACGCCGAACCGCGGGTCGCCGGGGCGTTCCTTGAGCACGAAGAACCAGCCGGCGTCGTCCGGTGCGTGGCCGAGCGCCCGCGCGGCGTCCAGATCGAACCCGAGCAGATAGATGTCCGGCTCGACCTTCGCCTCGTACAGGGGCAGCAGGACCTGCTCCGGCGACGGCGTTCCGTCCGGCGGCAGTTCGACCAGCTCCCGCTGCTGGGTGGGGTCGGGCCGGCCGTCGGGGCCGGGCGGCCACTGCGCCTTGTGCGCGTAGATCGCCGCCGTCGGGTACTTCTTCAGCAGCTCGCCGCGGACGACGAGGACGAGGTCGTCCGGGCGCGGGCCGTTCTGGGGCGGGCCGCCGGGCCGCCGGTTGTCGTTGTCGCCGAGTCGTGTGGCCGGCGACCAGCGGTGGATGGGCGGCACGTCGTAGCCGCGCTCGCGCCGCTGCTCTGCACTCTCGCCCGGCGTGGGCAGTGTGGCCGCCGGATCCCAGAACTGCCGGAACGGCGTGCCCCGTTGGTCGGTCGGGTACTCCCGCCAGAGGAGCTCGCGGGCCATCTCGTGGTTGAGCCCGACCAGATAGGACTCGATGAACTCCCGGTTGTTCGCCAGCAGGGTGATGGAGTTCGCCGGGAGCAGGTTCAGGTTCGGCACCAGGGCGTCGACCGAGAGGTCCAGCAGCGGCTGGTACGTCGGCAGGTCGAAGACCGGGTAGGCCATCGCCTCGGTGAAGTCGGCGGCGAACGGCCGCAGCCGTTCGGGCAGGCTGACCGAGCCGAGCAGCGTCTTCGGTACGGTCTCGTCGGCGCGCAGGCCGGCGAGTACCGCGGTGGTGGCGGAGACCACGCCGAGCCTCCGTCGCAAGCCGGTCTGCCCGACGGCCGTGCCGGTGTCGAGTCCCTGGTGCAGTTCGCGCAGGGCGGTCTTGAAGCGAGTGGCCTCGGCGCTGTCCGTCGCGCCGGGGTGCGGGGCGACCGGGTCGTCGAGCGCGCGGAGCACGAAGTCGGGGCTGCGCGGAAGGGCTCCGACCGGGTCGGTGCCGCTGCCCCCGCCCGGGTGCAGGACGGCTCGCAGACGCGCGGGGGTGATCAGCGCTCCCGGAGTCCCCTTGGCCACGGCGGCGGTGACCGGGTCGGTCGCCGCGTCCATCCGCGCCAGCAGTGCCGCCGGCGGCCGGTCCTCGGAGAACTGCAGCGACCGCATCAGCCGCGCTCCGGGCCGGGTGATCCGCCGCATCGTCGATGACACCGGCGTGGCCGCGACCTGGCTGGTCGCCACCCGGAACCCGACCGCGACCTTCGAAGTGGGGTCCGCGGACAGCCCGGCCGCGAGAGTGTCGGGTTCGTCGGCCGTGGTGGTGGTCAGCCGGGAGTGGGCCGGCGCGGTCAGCGTGAGGGACCGCCCGGACGCGGCCACGGGCGCTGCCGCCAGCGCCGCCGGACTGCCGCCCTGCGGCGGGTCGAGGTGCCTGGTCTGCAGCACGTGCCCGACCTCCCGGGCGAGCTGCGCGGCGCGGATCCGGCCGTTGGCCACCAGTACGTCGCCGATCTGTGCCCAGGCGGCGGCCATCAGCTCTTCCTCGCGTGCGCGGACGACCTGTGCGCCGAGGTTCGCGGCGACCCGGAACCGCGGGTCCAGGTTGAGCCGGTGGACCCAGTTGTGGTTCGCCGGCGCCGGTATCGGCGTGCCGTCCCGGTCGGTCAGCAGCCGGGAGGTGAGCGCGTGCCAACGCCCGTACAGCGGAGGGGTGATGATCGGGTCGGCCCCGCAGTCGCCGGCCGGATCCTCCTGGTCCGGCCCCGGGGCCGCCGCGGTCGCCGTGGCGTCGGCGAGCGCCGTCGCCGGGCCGGCCAGGGCGACGGCGGCGTGGGCCTGCGCCGGTGTGCGGTCCTGGTAGTCGTCGGCCAGATTGACCAGGTCGGCCAGCGCCTGCTCGAACGGGTGCGGGTAGGGAGGTGCCGGCGGCGGTACGTCGAGGAAGTTGTCCCAGTTCTCCGCCGGGTCCACCGGGGCCCCGGGTAACTCCGGCACCTTCAGCGCGCCGCCCAGCGGCAGTACGCCGCCCAGTTCCGGCGGCGTCTCGATCGCCGGGAGGCCGAGGCCGGGCGACTGGTGTACGTCCAGGTCGCGGCGCCCGACCCGGGGGTCCGGCCGCTGCGGCTGGAGCAGCCGGACCAGGAACTCGAAGTCCCCGGTCGTCCCGGTACTGAACGACCAGCGGTGGTAGTAGGGCAACTGCCCCTCGGCGGGCCGGTTCTGATAGCGCGGTCCCCAACTGGAGTACAGGGCGCCGGGCGACACTCCCGGGTCCAGACCGAGCCCCGCCAGCCGCCCGGTCTCGAACGCCGGTACCAGGAACGCCTCGTAGGAGGTGTCCGGCCGCAGCCGACGCGGGCAGATCAGCCGCGAGCAGGCGTTGTCCGCGTTGGTCCGCAGCACCTCGCCCAGCGCGGCCAGTGCGGCGACCGTACTGTCCGAGGCGACCGGGTTGTCCAGCGACCCGTTGACGTGGACGTGCGCCCAGGCGCCGAGCTGGTCCGGGGGCGGCAGCGTGCCGGCCGGGTCGGTCACGGTTATGGCCGGCAGCGGGCCGCCGCCCGGGGCTTCGCCGAACTCGGCCTCGCCACCGCCCGGGTCGGCGGCGGCGAGCACGATCAGCGCCAGCCAGGGAGCCAGCCGCTTGGTGCCGCTGCCGGACGCCGCCGGGCTGTAGCGCCAGAGGAAGTCCTCGTCGGAGAACTCGATGTGGGCCAGGTAGTTGGGCTCCACGTTGGTGACGCCCGGCCGTGGCTCGGTCCGCGAGATCGCCCGCGGATCCACCCCGACGACGTCCCCAGGACCGTACAACTGGACGTCACGCGACACGTCCTGGACGAGAGTGCCGCGAGGCAGGGCGTCCCCGGTCACCCGGAGCGTGACGGGGATGCTGGCGCGTTCGGCGGTTCCGGGATCGGCGGTGATCCGGGTGGCGATGCCGGTCCGCAGCCAGGGCAGGAAGGAGTAGGCGTTCGCGGTCATGACTCACTCCCGGCGACGGGGATGGTCTCGTCGTCGATGGTGAACACCTCGGTGACCGCGGTCAGTTCGGTGACGGCCGGGTCGGCGGCAGCCAGCCCGGAGCGGGCCACCCCGCCCGTGACCAGTACTCGGTCGTCGGACAGGACGACGGCGGCGAACGCCCACCGGCCGGCCGCCAGGCCCGCGGTGGGAGCCCACACGTCGGTGTCGTTCTGGCCGATGGTGTGGAGCGCCGTGCTGCGGTATCCGGCCTCGTCCCGGTCGCTCGCCGCCCCGCCGGCCACCAGTACCTGTCCGGGGCCGATGCGCACCGCCCGGTGGAATGCCCGCCCGGACGGCATCTCCGTCACCGCCGTCCAGACACCGGTGGCCAGGTCGTACCGCTCCGCGCCGCGTTGACTGAACGGATCGTAGGGACCGGCGCCGGGCGATCCCGGCGCGGTGCCGCCGGTGACCAGCACCGTGCTGTCGGAGACCCGGGTGGCCTGGTGACGGTGGCGGGCCCGGAGGAGACTGCCGGTCGGCGCCCACCGGTCCTGCGGGTCGTACAACTCGCAGAAGGCGAGCGCGGGGTCGTCGGCGGTGCCCACCGGAGCGACACCGCCGACCACCAGCACAACGCCCCCCTCCAGTGGCACCGCGGTGTGTCCGGTCCGGGCGTCGGTCATGTCCTTGGCAGGGGACCACCTGCCGCTCGACGGGTCGTACCGTTCCGCCGAGCGCAGCGCTGTCGTCGTCCGGCCGGAGCGAACCGTGCTGCCCCCGGCGACCAGGACCGAGCCGTCCGGCAGCAGCGTGGCGCTGTGGCCCCAGCGGGGTGTGGTCAGGCTGCCGGTCGTGGTCCAGGCGTGCGTGTTCGGGTCGTACAGCTCGGCCGACCTGAGGCCGGTCCCGGCCGCCGACGAGCCGGTCAGGCCACCGACGACGAGTACTTTGCCGTTGGCCAGCCGGGTGATCGTGTGCAGCTGCCGTGGTGTGCCGAGGTTGTCGACCGGCTGCCAGGCGTCGGCCGTCGGGTCGTACACGGCGGTCCTGTCCAGCGCTGCGGAGGCGGCGTCGGCGCCGCCGGTGACCAGGACGCTGTCGTCGTCGAGCAGTACGGCACCGTCGTGCTGCCCGTACCAGGCGGCGGGCGTGGGCAGGTCGTCGGCGGCCGTCCATGCCCCGGTGGCTGCCACGGTGGGTGTGGTCATGGTGTCGGTTCCTCCGTTGTGACGATGGCCGTCGTTGTCCGGTCGGTTCGGGTTGCCGGGGCGGTCGCGGTCACGACCGGCAGGGCGAATGCCGTCGGCAGAGGTGCGGTCGCGTCGGTGCGGGGCCGGGTCATGGGATGAGCACCTCGCCGGTTCCTGCGTGCTGGACGGCGTCGAGGCTCTCGGCGGCGGCGCCGGCCGCCGCCACACCGCCGGCGACCAGCACCCGGTCGTCGGCCAGTTCGACCGCGCCGAGGGCGGACCGGCCGAGACCGAGACCGCCGATCGTGGTCCAGGCATCGTCCTCGGGGCTGTAGGCGATGACGGATCGGTAGCCGGCCGTGCGTTCCGGCGCGCCGGTGCCGCCGATGACCAGCACGACCCCGGACCGCAGCAACAGGTTCCGGTGCCCGCTGCGACCGCCGCCCGGCATGCTCGCCACCGCGGTCCACTCCCCGGTCTTCGGGTCGTACAGCTCCGCGCCGGCGAGGCTTTGTGGATCGAGGGTGCCGTCGGGGGCGACCACCGGGTCGCCGCCGGTGACCAGGACCCGGCCGTCGGGCAGTGCCGTCGCCTGATGACCCTTGCGGGCCTCGGCGAGGCTGCCGGTGGGTGTCCAGGTCCGCGTGGCCGGGTCGTACAGCTCGCAGTACGCGAGTGCGCTCTGCCGGTCGTGCCCGGTGGGCAGAGCCCCGCCGACGACCAACACCCGGCCGTCACGCAGGAGTACGGCCTGGTGGCCGGTCCTGGCGTCGGTCATCGGTGTGACCGCGGCCCAGGTCGAGGTGGCCGGGTCGAACAGCTCGGCCGACGCGAGCGCGCCGTCGTCCTGGCCGGTGCGCACACCGCTGCCGCCGGCGACCAGCACCCGGCCGTCCTTCAGCCGGGTCGCGGAGTGTCCGTACCGGGCCGTACTCATCGACGCGGGCATCGGTGTCCAGGTGCCGGAGGCCGGGTCGAAGACCTCGGCGGTGGCGAGCGGGGCCGTGGCGGTGCGCCCGCCGAGCGCGAGCACCCGGCCGTCGGCGAGCGAGGTCGTGGTGTGCAGCCGCCGCCCTGTGGCGAGCGGCGGACCGGACGACCACGCGTCGGCCGTCGGATCGAACAGCGCGGTCGCGGCGAGCGGCGCCCCGGCCGGACCGGTCCCGCCGGCGATCAGGATGCGGCCGTTCGTCAGCGGCATCAGGTCCACCTCGGAGGCGGGCTCCGGCAGCAGGCCGGCGTCGGACCAGGTGCCGGGGACGGCCGGTGAAGCGGCGGCCTCCGACGCCGGGATGACGTGCAGCCGGCCGGTGAGCCCGGGATCGGCCTCGACGAAGTCGGCGAGCGCGTCCTGCGCGGTGGTCAGGCTCCGGAAGGTCGCCGCGGCGCCCCGTGACGGCCGGCCCAGCGAACCGGGCGGGAACGCCTGCCGGTTGCTCTTGACGTAGGCGACGACGAACCGCTGCTCGGTCACCCGCACCGTGTCAGTGGTGGCGAACGGCTGCCGCAGCCGCGCCTGCCGCTTGGACAGCGCGGCGCGGCTGGTGCTGCTGCCGCTCAGCAGCTCGTCGAACACGGCGCCGCTGACGTTGTGGAACCGTTTGGGCCCGGTGGCGGCCGCGACGGCCCCGCGCGGCACGGCGTTCCGGCGCTGCGCGGCTGCCGGTGAGGTGGCCGTCCCGCTGTCGATGATGTGCAGCTCGTACCGGGCGCTGCGGCGCACCACCCGGGCCGACGCCAACGTGCCGGAGGCAGCGGTCAGTTCAAGACCCGCGTCCTGTGTCTCGTACGACGGCCGGGACAGCTTGGCCGCGTCGGACATGTTCTGGAACTGCGCCATCGCGAATCGGTCGCCGGTGTCGGACAGACGCTCCAGCCCGCTGTCCGGCACCGGTGCGACGCTGAACCGCCGTCCGTCGCTCGCCCGTTGACCGCCGATCCGGTCCAGCCGGACGTTCAGCGGCAGTGCCCGCTGCCGGACGAACAGTGTCCCGAGCGGGTGCAGCACCAGGTCGTCGGTGTCCGGCAGTTGCCGGAGAGTGACCAGCGCCCGGTTGCCGCCGGAGGGCAACCGCGTCTCCCAGCCCTCGGTCTTGCGGATCTCGGCCGCCAGCAGCGGCAGCACCGCGACCGGCGGCAGCGTGGTGTCCCGCTCCTCGCCCCAGGTGATGTCGAAGTTCGCGGAGACCGAGAAGAACAGGAACCCGATCGAACCCCGCCCGTGCGCCCGCCACGGCGCCGGGCCCTCCAGCTGGAAGTCCAGGTCGATGCCGAACGCGCCGACCCCGAACGCCTTGAGCGTGACATCGGCGGAGATGTGGATGGCGAACCGGAACGGGGAGAACTGGAACAGCGCGTCGAAGCCGAGATGCCCCTCGACGCCGAAGGCGCTGAAACCGAGCTTCAGTTCGGCCTTGGCCCCGAACTGGACGGTGTTGCTGGTGATGGCGAAGTAGCCGCTCACCCGGATGAGTTGGTTGCGCCGGTTCAGCAGGTCCACCGACAGCCGGTCCGGGATCGGGAACGGCAGCGGCGGCGGCCGGTACGCCGGGTGGAACCCGCCGACGGTGACGACCAGGTCAGGGTTGTCGCCCCAGGCCACCAGCACGCCCATGCCACCGTCGACAGTCATGGTCAGTATGCGCGACTCAAACAACTGCGCGAAGAACCACAGTCGTGACTTGTCCAGTTCCAGAGCGCCGACGAACTGGGCCTGGATGACCAGCAGCGCCCGGTCCGCGGTGGGCAGCGCGGCCCGCAGCACACCGAGTACGGCGATGTTGCCGGGGATCTCGATGATCACACCCAGCGAGATGCTCACCAGGGTCGGCGTGCCCCAGCCGATCTTCGCCATCGGACCGATGAGGAACGTGCCCTGCTCCGGCGGGAAGAACCGGTTGAGGTCCGACAGGATCCGCGGCGCGTTCGCGATCACGTCCCGGGGGAACGCCACGGATTCGATGGACCCGGTCCGTACGCCCTCGACCAGCGCCTGCAGATTCATCCCACGGTTCAGTCCGATGAGACCGCCGACCGCGAGCAGGGTGAACCCGTACCCCAGCTGGATCCCGCTGCCGAACTCGCCGGTCAGCACGATCAGCAGTGAGAAACCGCGCGAGCCGTCCGGCTGCCGTGTCGTGATCAGCCCGATGGCCTTGAGCGCCAGGAAGTCCGCGAACTCCAGCTCCAGCGCGCCCGAGTACTCTCGCCGCTCGGGGTGGAAGGACAGGACCCCGCCCCCCGAGATCCCGCCCGCGTCGATCGACAGGCCCGCCCCCGAGGGGGGCTTGAACCCGAGAGAGAAGTCGGCGAGTCCCAGGCTGCCGCCGCTGTCCGGTTGCGACAACCGCAGCACGGCACCGGTTTGTTCGACCGTCACGAAGACCGGGCCGAGCCGGGCGTCGACCGAACCTGACGCTTCGAATGCGATGCCCCCACCGGCCAGCGACAGCGCGAGGTGCAGGCTGGTGACGGTCACCGGACCGACGCCGAGATCGACCGGAATGTCGACCTCCGCCCCGGCGGCGCCCTTGAAGCGCAGCCCGGTGGCGGACGACCACACCAGCGCGAGGTCGACGTCCAGTTCGATCGAGCCGGCGGGCAGGATCGTACTGAGGAACCCGTCCGCGTCGGCGAGGTTCAGGACGACCTTGCCGCCCTCGATGGCTGCTTCCACCACGAGTTCGCCGTCCGCACGTTGCTCGGTGGCGTTCCATTCGAGGTCGGCGCCCGCTGTCGCGCGCAGCAGCCGCGCCTCGATCCGCGAGCCGCCGGCCGTGCCCAGCACGAGGATCGGCGGCGCCCCGGCGGCGTACGGGGCCTGGAAGCCGAACTGCACGCCGCCCCGGACTTCGGCCGACGGCGGGACGACCCGGAGATCGGCGGGCGGCAGCAGTTCGACCGCGGCCTTCTCCGCCAGGGCCGCGTCGGACGTCACGGTGAGTGCCACGGTGTCGCCGATCGGCAGTACCAGGTCCAGTCCCTCGGTGGCCGCCAGTCGCAGCAGGGCCTGGACGCCGGGCACCGGGTCGTCGGTGGCCCCGATGTCGACCGCCGCGACGCGCAGGAACGGCGGTGGCCCGGTCTGCACGAACGCGAAGTTCGTGACCGCGCCGAGGAAGATCGCCAACCGGCGCAGCAGCAGATCCCAGTCGAATTCGGGCGTGCCCCAGCGATAGAGCTGCGCGAGGACGTCGACGGGATCGTGGAGCAGCGCGTTCAGCCGGTCGAACCGCAGGACGCGGCGTACGTGCGCGGGCGCCGCCGGCGTCGCGGCCTGGGGAGTCGACTCAAGGACACCGAGCAGTTCCAGTGAATACGCGGCCATCGGCTTCTGGTCTTCGAGGTAGGTCGCCAGCGCGAAGCCGAGCAACCGCTGCCCCACCTCCGCGGCGAACGCCTCGACTTCGGCCTGCCGTGGTCCGGCCGTCCGCGCCGCCGCCCTGACCGCCGTGGACACGACGTCGATCGCCGTCGTGACGGACTTGATGATCTGTGCCGCGGCCGCCACCGCCGTCGCGATGCGGGCTGTGTCACGTGAGTCGATCGCCGCGGCCAGGTCCGTCACCACGCGCGGCAGCGCGCTCAGCGCGGTCGCGGTGTCCCCGATCGCGGTCTGCACGGCTTGCGCGCCGAGGACCACGTCAGGTGCGGGCAGCCCGATTTCGGCGAACAACAGCGGAATCTCGCCGCCACGTAAGCGTTGTTCGAGCGGCGCGAACGCCCGCCCCATCTCAAGCATCAGCGATTCGACGGTCAGTGCCATTCTTTCGCTCCCGGTTCGACGGTCGGGGTGGCCCGTAGCGGAGTCGCCGACTTCAAAGCCCCGGACGTGACGAGCGCGTAACCCTGCTTTCCGAAGACGAGGGTCCCCTCGACCGTGATCTTCCACTTGCCGACCGGCGGGTGCTCGACGATGACCATGTGCACGTTGTTGCGGAGATCCGGTGCGCCCGGCGGGTCGGACCCGACCGGCCTCGAGAATCCGGTGGGAAAGTTGATGTCGTTGCCGACGTAGGCGATTCCCCCGGGGTCCTCGGCCTCCAGCCTCAGGAGATTCCGCGCCGGCAGGGTATGCAGGGTCTCGGCGGGTGGAACGTCCGTCCACACCAGCGTGATCTTGAGCTGTTCGGTGTTGCTGTCGACGTCGATTGTGTGCGTGCGCCGTTGCCTGAGCTGCAGGCCGGCGCTGTGCCGGACGTCGTGCACGTCCACCCGGCGGCGAGCGCCATCGAAGAAGAGCGTGCGATCGAGCTGGATGAGTCCCCAGCCCTCGAAGGGACTCGGGTTCCCGGGACGACCGGTCATGTCGACGGTCGAGTTGAGCAGCATCGCCCGGATCAGCGCGCCGGTCGGCCGCAGGCTGCGGTCCGGCCGCTTCTTGCCGGTGGGGTACCACCCCTCCGTGAAGTACTGGCGCACGAGCGCGGCCGCGGCTGCGGCGTTCGGTGCGGCCCAGCTCGTGGCGTCCGCTCCGAACACCTGCGGGTCGCCGGTCAGGCAGTAGGGTCCGGACGGCGACGCGGGGTTCACCAGCGCCGAGCTGATGCCAGCACCGACGGCCATGATCTCGGGCTTGCGGCGCTTGTCGGGGCTCGTTGGCCCGGGAAGCCCGTCGCCGTCGTTCATCTGGAGGGGGAAGGCCTTGGCCGACGCGACGCACAGCACGTTCTTGGCGATCCCGGGTGGTGTGTTGTCCTGCTCGCGGAGTCCGGCGCCGGCGGCGACGACCACGTGCTCCTCGTTGCGGAAGCTGAAATCGTCCGCGTCCCGCGCCGTTTTGTCATAGCTGAAGACGCCGACGAGCCCCCAGCTGGTGTTGTGGATGGTGGCGCCTTTCTCCTTCGCGTCCTCAAGCATCTTCAGGAGGTGGTTGTCGCGGGTGCGGACGACGAGCTTCGCCGCGAACGCCCCGCCCCGGTGCTGGTGGGTGCCCAGGCTCGCCCGGTCGTCGCCGGCCGCGATGCCTGCGACGAACATGGCGTGCTCGTTCACCTTGGTGTCGTTCTTCTTGGTGAGCGAGAGGATCTTGCGGTGACCGGGGCCGGGGACGTTCGGCTCGTCGGCGAAGAAGCAGTGGTTCAGGTCGATCGTCCCGTCCTGCTCGATGATGCCGATCACCTGACCCTCGCCGTGCAGGCCCTTGTCCCAGATCGTGCCGCCGTGCACACCGGGCGCGCCCGACTGGATCGTCTGCGCCGCCTTCACACTGAAATTCACGGCATCCGGATCGGGCTCCACCCAGACGACTTCGTCGATGGCCGCGATCAGGGGAAGAGCCGCACGGTCGTCGAGAGCGAACTCCGCGAAGAGGTGGCTGCCGGCCGGGCGGTCGTCGATCAGCCGGACGTCCCGGGCGCCGGCCGCGCCCAGTGCCGATCGCACGGTGTCGGCGTCCGCGTCGTCGAACATGGTCGTGATGAGCCGAAGCGGTGTGCCGGTGGCGGGAATCCACGGCGCGAGTTTCAGCGCCGGATCGAGCGCGGCGCACGACCGCACGAGGAAGTCGGCACGCAGCCTGCCGACGGTCGCGTCGTCGAGCCGCTCCAGGAAGGCCAGGTTCGGGATGAACCGATCGAGGACCAGACCGTACGCGGCCTTCACCCGAGCAACGTCGGGTTCGGTCAGCAAGGCGGTGAACTGGACGATGGTCGCCCTCTTCGCCGACGCGAGCCCCGCGTCCGGTACGGGTGACTCGATGGGGTCGAACGGCTCGTCGCCGATCATGAGGCGGAAGTCCGGTGACTGGGGCGCGGTGCCGGGTGCGTTCATGTCATCCTCCCGACACGACCAGCGCGTAGCCTTGTTTCTCGAACACGAGGCTTCCTCGAAGCGTGATCTTCCAAGGGCCCGTGAACGGGTTGTCGACGATGACCATCTGGACGTTGTTGACGAAGTCCTGGGGGCCTCTTCCGCCCTCGTTGGAAACACCGTTGGCGGGATCGATGTCATTCCCCAGGTACTTGACACCCAGCGCGTCCTCGACTTCCAGCCTGATGACGTTCCGCCACGTCTGTGTGGAATTTTTGGTCGCGGCAATATCCGTCCACACGAGCGTGATCTTGAGCTGCTCGGTTCTGTTGCTGACGAAATAGCGGTACGTGGCACTCGTCATCAGCGTCAGCCCGGAAACGTGCCGTACGTCCTTCACGAACAGACGGCGGGGGGAGGGCGGATCCTTCTCGAAGGAGAGCGTGCGATCGAGCTGGATCAGCCCCCAGCCTTCGGTGTTGGACGGATAGCCGGCGATGCCCGTCATGTTGACCGTCGAGTTGAGCAGCACCGCCTTGATCAGGGCGCCGGACGGCTTGACGCCGCGATGTGGTTCCTTCTTCCCGTTGGGATACCACCCCTCTGTGAAGTACTGACGCACGAGCGTGGCCGCGGCGGCGGCGTTCGCTGTCGCCCAGCTCGTGGCGGCAAGCGTGGGGCCCTTCGGGAGGCCGATGTCGCAGTACACGCCGGGTGGGGTCGTCGGGTTCAGGAGGGCGGACTGGATGCCCGCGCCCACCGCCATGAGATCGGGTTTGCGCCGGCCGTCCGTGGTCGGCCCGTTCCTTCCGCTGCCGAAGGTCAGGTGATTGGGAAAAGCCTGAGCGGCGGCGACACACAGCGCGTTCTTCGCGATTCCGGGCGCGCCATTGCCCGAGACCCCGTCGGTCGTGTTCGCCGCGGCGGCGATAATCAGGTGTTCTTCGTTCTTGAAGCTGAAACTGTCCGCGTCGACCGCGTCGGCGTTGTAGGCCGTGACCGCAGCGGACCAGCTGTTGCTGTGGATGAACGCCCCTGCCTTCTTCCCTCTGTCGAGAAACTCCACGTATTTACGACTTATCGGCGGGAACAGGTCGCCCATGCTGTTGCAGACGATCTTGGCCTCGTACGCGCCGCCCCGGTTCGCGTGAAGGGTGCTCTTGCCGTCGGCGCCGCGTTTGTCGCCGACCGCGATGCCGGCGACGAACATGAAGTGGTCGTGTGCCTCGATATCGTTCTGGTCGAACATGCCGAGGACCTTGCGGTGGTCTTCATTCGCCTTGGACTCTTCGGGATCATTGAAGAAGCAGTGGTTCAGGTCGAGACGGCCCTTGTCGATGAGTCCGAGGATCTGGCCCTCGCCGTGCAGCCCGGGTATCTGGACCCCGCCGTGCAGCCCGGGCCGCCAGATCGTGTCGTCGGCCGGGCCTCCGGTCCGTCCCGACTGGAACACCTCGGCCGAGGGGACGTCGGTCACCTCGCGCTCCGGCTCCGGCTCGACGAACACCACCTCGTCGATGGCCGCGACCTGCGGCAGTACGGCCCGGTCGTCGAGGGCGAACGAGGCGTACTGTTCGCTGCCGAGAGGCCGGCCGTCGGTGAGTACGACATCGCGCGCGCCCAGCGCACGCAATTCCGCGCCGACGGCGGTCAGGTCCGCGTCGGCGAACAGGGTCGCGATCAGGTTGAGCGGTGTGCCGGTGGCGGGGAGCCAGGACGCGAGTTTCAGTGCCGGGGCGAGCGCGATGACCGAGCGCACCAGGAAATCGGCACGAATCCTCGCGACGGTCGCGTCGTCGAGCCGTTCGAGAAACGCCAGGTTCGGGATGAACCGATCGAGCTTCACGCCGTACGCGGCCTTCAGACGGTCGGCGTCGGGCCCGTTGAGGGGAGCGGAGAACTGGACGATCGTCGGCTTCCTGGCCGGCGCGAGGCCTTCGGCTGCCGCCGGCACCTGGATGGGGTCGAAAGGCTCGTCGCCGATCATGAGCCGGAAGTCCTGTGGCTGGGTCACGGTATGAGCCCCTCTCCGGTTCGCGCGGGCGTGGCGGCGTCGGGACTTCCGGCCGCCGCGCCGGCGCGGCCTGAGGCGGGTTTCCGAGCCGGTGCGGTGGCTCCTTGCGCGGCGCGGAGAAACCGAATTCGACGATGAAGTTCAAGGGGTCGAGGACGGAGTCCAGGGCGTGGACCTTCTGGGCCGGGTCGGTGAAGGAACGGCACTTCACGTCCAGTTCGAGGACCGGCTTGTGCTTGCCGGAGCGTGCAACTGTGCAGATCGGCGTGCGGCAACAGCAAAAGGTCGATGTTCTGGACTTGCGCCACCGGCCCCTCCTCCTTCTGCGGTCTGACATGTCCTGGGTGGGACGGACGCTCACCGCTCCTCGGCGGGCCGAGCGGACCCGGCGGTGCCCGAAGCGGGAACGGGGCGGTGCGGCATGGGGCACCGCCGTGAAGCCGTTGGCAGCGCAGTGCCACTCGCTCGCCGGCTGTCGGCCTGCCACGCGTCTGCTCGACGTACCCGCACTCGCCGGGCCGCGGACCAGCATCCCCTCCCGCGATGCGAGGTCGTCTGACGGACAGGTTGGTCCGTCGGATGCCGTCTGTCGTGTCCTGTTCCGTTCAGCGGACCGGACCATGGCTCTCCGCGTTCGGGGTGCTGCCTCAGGCCGATGCCGACCGTGACCGGTGCGGGGCACGGGGCGGCCCGGAACGGAGGCGCTCGGCGTCCGCGGCGGCGCGGCCGAGGCGCTGGAGGAGATCGGTGCGCAGCGGATCCGTGTCCGGGAGGCCGAGTTCGCCTGTGACGGTCAGGGCCTGGGCCCAGGCGGCGCGGGCCCCGTCGGTGTCGGCGGCGCTGTGGTGGGTGTCGCCGAGGCACAGGAGACCGGCGGCCTCGCTGTGGCGGTCGCCGGTCTGGTGGAACAGGTCGACGGCCTGCCGGTAGCAGTCGACGGCCTGGGGGTACCGGCCGAGATGGTGGTGGATGTAGCCGAGGCTGTCCCAGATGTGGGCCTGCCCGTTGAGGTCCCCGGTCTCCTGGGCCAGGTCGAGGGCCTGATGGCAGTGCACGAAGGCCTTGTCGTGGTCACCGAGTTGGGCGAGGATCCAGCCGATGTGGTTCAGGGCGGCGGACTGGCCGGCCCGGTCGTCGGCGGCCCGGTGGTGGGTGAGGCTGTGGCGGGCGTGGCCGAGTGCCTGTTCGTGGTGGCCCAGGGCCTCGGACATCCGGGACAGGTGCTGGTGGATGCGGGCCTGCCCGCCGTGGTTGGCGAGTTCACCGAACAGGTCCAGCGCGAGAAGGTAGTGGGCGCGGGCGTCGTCGGGACGGTCCAGCCGGTCCAGGGCGAGCCCGAGACCCCGGTGGGCGTCGGCCTGTCCTGCCTTCTCGCCCTGGCGCAGCGCAGCCTCCAGGGCGGCGGTGTGGACGGTGGTCAGCGCCCGCCAGTACCCGTGCCGGTCGAGGAACGTGGTGAGGGCCGAGGCGAGCCGCCAGGTGTGTTCGTCGAAGCCGGCGGCGGGAGCCTGTTCCACGGCGGCGAGGAGCACGGGGTGCTCGGCGGTGAACCAGGCCTGTGCATGCCGGTGGTCCGACAGCGCCTCGGGGGCGGCGCCCGGCCGGGCGGGCGGCAGAGGGGCCGGGTTGGGCCGGGGAGTCAGCAGGGCATCGGCCGAGTGGGCGGTGTGCAGGTAGTGGTCGAGCATCCGGTGTGCCGCGGTGCGACGGACGTCGTCGCTGTCGTGCGTGGCGACCAGCTCGGCCGCGTACGCGCGCAGCAGGTCGTGGAAGGTGTACCGGCCCGGGGCGTGTTCGGTGAGCAGGTGCCCGCGGATCAGTTCGGCCAGCAGGACACGGGCCCGCGGCGAAGGCAGCCCGGCCAGGGCGGCGATGACGGGCAGCGAGGCGTCGGGTCCGGGGTGCAGGCCCAGCAACCGGAAAAGCCGGGCGCCGTCGGTGCTGAGCGCCTGGTAGGACCAGGAGAACACCGCCCGCACCTGACTGGTCGCCTCGCCGCCGTCCAGGGCGTCCAGACGGCCGTCGGCCCCGCGCAGTTCTGCGGCGAGCGCGGCGAGCGGAAGACCCGGCTGGGCGGCGGCGCGGGCGGCCACGATCGCCAGCGCCAGCGGCAGCCCCGCGCACCGGGCGACGATCTCCCGCACGGCGTCGGGTTCGGCCGCAAGCTTGTCCGCGCCCAGCCGCCCGGCCAACAGTTCCCGGGCCTCATCGGGGTCGAGCAGACCGACGGTCAGCAGCTGGGCCCCCTCGGCCGCGGCCAGTCCGGTCAGCCGGCTCCGACTGGTGACCAGCGCCAGGCATCCGGGTGCGCCCGGCAGCAAGGGACGTACCTGCTCGGCATCGCGGGCGTTGTCCAGCACCACCAGCACCCGCCGTCCCGCCAGCAGGCTGCGGTACAGCCCGGTCTGCGCCTCCAGGCCGGCCGGGACACGGGACACCGGTACCCCGAAGGCGTCCAGGAACCCGCGCACGGCCTGCGCCGGACTCACCACCGATCCGCCGGGATCGAATCCGCGCAGATTCACATACAACTGCCCGTCGGGAAAGGCGTTTTGAGCCCGGCGCGCCCAGTGCACGGCCAGCGCTGTCTTGCCCACCCCCGCGGTGCCGGACACGGCCGAGATCACCACGGCCGACGGCTGGTCCGCCGCCGAGGCGAGGACCTCCTCGAGCCGGTCGAGCTCCTTACCGCGGCCGGTGAATCCGCGTACGCCCATGGGCAGTTGTACGGGGGTCCCCGCGGGCCACGGTGTTGCCGACGGAGGTTGAGGCGGGGGAGAGGCGGTGGGAGCTGCGGCGGCCGGTACCTGGGGCGTCGGCCATGGGGAGGGTCCGGGCAGGTCTCCCTGGAGGATCGCCTGGTGTACTTCCCGCAGTCTTGAACCGGGGTCGGCGCCCAGTTCCTCCGCCAGCCGTTGCCGGAGGGTCGCGTAGCAGTCCAGCGCCTCCGCGCCGCGCCCGGCGGCGTGCAGCGCCTGCATCAGCGCCTCGGTCAGGGGTTCCACCAGGGGGTACTCGCCGAGCAGTTCGGTCAGTGGGCCGACCACGGTGGCGGGATCGCCGACGCGCGACTCCAGGTGGGCCCATCCGACGACAGCGTCCACGCGTTGCCGCCGCCATGCCTCGCGCACGCGCGCCGCCCACTGCCCGCCCAGTCCGGCCAGTGGCTCCCCGCGCCACAGGCCGAGCGCCTCGCGCAGCAGGGCCGCCGCCCGCACCTCGTCCGCCCGCCCCGCCGCTCTGGCCCGGCCGACCAGTTGCCGGAACCGATGTACGTCCACCCGGTCCGGGCGGGCCTCCAGAACGTATCCTCCCGATCGGCGCACCAGCCGTAACCGGACGTCCCCCGCGTCACCGGTCTCTTCGCACAGCCTGCGGATCCGGGTGATGTGGGCATGCAGCGCGCGCCGTGCCCCGTCCGGCGGATCCGTTCCCCAGACCCGTTTGACCAGTACGTCTGCCGCGACGGGCCGGCCGGTGTCCACGGCCAGCGCCGCCAGCACGGCCCGGCGTTGCGGGGGTCCGACCTCCGCGGTGCGGCCCCGTACCGACAGTTCCACCGGACCGAGAAGTCGCAATTCCACCACGTCGTCCGCACCCCCCGTGCAGATTTGCTTCACCTGTTGCGCACATGCCGGTGCTGGGCGACAACCTATCGACAACGTCCCGACCCACACCCGGACTTCAGTCTGAATATGCACAGTCGGTGTCCAGGCACAGTTGGTGTCCCCACTCGGGCGGCGATCCGCGCACAAGTCCGGATCGGCTTCGTATCCCTTCTCCCGTCGGGCCGGTGTCCACGGACCCGACTGCCGCGCTGGATGCGTTCACGAGCCGGTGGGGCGGCAGCAGTGCCGGGACGGAGAACGGCCGGTTCGAGCACGGGCGGCGGGGGCCGTCCGCTCATCGGCCGCGCGTGAGGCGGTATTGGGGGAGATGGGCTTGAACGAACAACGGGGGGCGACAGCAATGGAGATGGGTGAGTTATCGGTGCGGCAGCTGGATCGGCCGTCCGAACCGGGGTCCGGGTACGTCGCAGTCCGGTCGCAGTCGTCGCCGGACGGCAGTGGGCGGAGCGTATTGGAGGGCGCCTTCGAGCTGCTGGGAGCAGTGGAGCGCGCCGGAGAGGCCGGACTGACCAAGCTGGCGTCGAAGTGCGGGCTGCCGAAGACGACCGCGTACCGGCTGCTGGAACAACTGGTCGAACTGGGCGCCGTGGAGCGATGTCGTGGAGGCTACCGGATGGGCCCGCGGCTGTTCCGGCTCGGGCAGGGGTGGCAACCGCATCCCGGGCTCCGATCCGCCGCGCGGGAGCCGGCGCGTCGCCTGGCGCGCGCCACCGGTGCGGTGGTGGGGCTCAGTGTGCTGCGGGAAGGACAGACACTGGTCCTGGACTGGACCGTCTGCGAGACCGATGAGGTGTTCGGACCCTTGCTCAACGACATGGCCTGGCCGTGGTTCACCGCGGCCGGCAAGGTGCTGGTGGCCGGGGCGAGTCCTCAGCTTCCGCTCGGTCCGCTGCCCGCGTCCTGGCAGCGGGAGGCGGCGGCGATCCGGGACCGGGGGGTTGCGTTCGACCGGGAGGAGCTGGTGGCGGGTGTGTGCTGTGTGGCGGCACCGTTGCATGGCCCGGGAGGTGTCCCGCTGGCGTCGTTGTGCGTCGTGACGGATCCGGCTCACAGCCTGGACCGGCTCGCGGGCGCCGTTCAGCAAACGGCAAGGACCATCAGCGCGGCGCTGCGCGGCCGGTGAACCAGTTCGCCGAGTGTGACGGCGTTGGTGCGCCGCCATGGAACTGGCGCTGTGAGTGATCTCGTGGAGCGTGAGGTCCGGCCGCTGTTGAACCGGGAGTCTCCTGGTTCAACAGCGGCCGAACTCGCCTCCGTCTTCCGGGGGTTACGGCGCTTGGGTCCGAAGTCCCGCCGTCTGGAGGGTTACCTGCGGGGGAGCGAGGTGTTGGTGATCGGGAGCGGCTGGTGCGCGCCCGCCACGTAGAGGTCCGTCGGAGCGGTGCGCAGCTCGAAGGTGTCGTCGTAGCCCGAGACGCGCACGGACATCACGAAGAAGCCGTCGTCCTCGGCGGTCGTCTTCACGTCGTACTCCTGCTCCCAGTAGGTCTGCAGGAAGACCTCGGTGCCCTGGGGCTCGACGCCCTTGGGGAGGGTGACCTTGCCCTGGACGGTGAGGATGTCGCCCGCCTTCACCTTCTTCTTGTTGACCTTGTAGGTGACGGAGCTGGACTTGGCGTTGGCGGCCACGGTGGTGTCCGCGTAGTAGCCGTCCTGCGGGGTGTTGAGGTCGCCGTCCTCGTCGTAGAGGGCCGTGATCTGCACTTCGTGCTGGACGTTGAGCAGGCTGCTGCCGGTCACGTGGTCGATGTCGACGTCGGCGATGGTGAACTTCCCGTTGGCGTCGGTGACCGGCTTGCCCAGGTCGCGCGGCTCTTAGTAGGTGGGGTCGATCGGGTCGCCCCACGGATTCCAGGTGGTGAAGCGGACGACCTCCTGGATGGTGACGGGGATGTTGGGTGCCGGGGTGCCGTCGGCCCTGGTGACCGTGCCGGTGACGTCGACGCGGCGGTTGTCGTAGTCGGTGCTGGTCGGGTTGGTGCTCACGGTCAGCGTGTAGGCGTCGCCGGGGGCGGCGTCCGAGGGCTTCGCCGAGGCGGTGGGCGCGGACAGGGCGCTTGCGGCGAGCAGGAGCGCGGCGGTGGCGGCAAGCCGCGTCGGCAGGGATGTTCTGGGCACGGGGCAACTCCAACTTGGGTCGGGACTGGAGGAGTTGCGCCGGGCGGCACCGGTTCCGCCGCGGCGCATATGTGCGACACATCGGGTGCGACCGGCGAGGTGAGGCGGGAGTTGTATCTGTGCGGCCTCTGTTACGTGGCTGTGGCAGCAGGTGGTTTTGTCCGGGTTGCGGGTTCACCTGGACGTCGGCTTCAGGCCGTCCTGCGTTGCCCTCGGCGGGCGGCTGTCGCGGATGTGGGAGAACCGGGAGCGTGACGCGTCCGCGAACTGCCCCTCGGCATGGCCAATACTCTGAGCCCCGCCCGCACTATCTGGGAGAGTCGTGACAAGTAGGTTCACCGAGTTGGCCATTGACTGCCACGATCCGGAGAGGCTCGCGGCCTTCTGGTGCGAGGTCCTGGACTTCAAGGTGATCGACCGGAGTGAGGGCAAGGTCGAGATCGGCTCCTGGGTGCCGACCGCCGAGGACGTTCGGTCCCGCCAGATGCCGCCCACCCTGCTGTTCATCCAGGTGCCCGAGGGCAAGACCGCGAAGAACCGGCTTCATCTCGACGTCAGCCCGATCGACGCCGGCACCGAGGACGAGGTGACCAGATTGCTCGGCCTCGGCGCCACCAGGACGGATGTGGCCCAGGGCCCAGACCGAAACTGGGTGGTCATGGCAGACCCCGAAGGCAACGAGTTCTGCGTCCTCCGCACCCTGTCACCGCAGAACTAGGCCGAGGGATGCCTGACTCGGGTGGCCCCGGGCGGAGCGGGCGGACGCGCGGCCGGACAGCCTGCGTCGAGTCGGTCCCGCCGCCCGGGGCGGAGGCGCTACTTCTCCAAAACGCCGGAGGAGGCGATCTCGATTTTGGCGCGGGTGGCGCCGGATCGTGAGCCGAGGGATTCGATCTTCTTCACGAGGTCCTGGCCGTCGATGGCTTCGCCGAAGACTACGTGCTTGCCGTCGAGCCAGGGTGTGAGCACGGTGGTGATGAAGAACTGTGAGCCGTTGCTGTCGGGGCCCGAGTTGGCCATGGACAGGAGGAACGGCTTGTCGTGCTTGAGCTTGAAGTTCTCGTCGGGGAACTTCTGGCCGTAGATGCTTTTGCCGCCGGTGCCGTCGCCGCGGGTGAAGTCGCCGCCCTGGAGCATGAAGTCCGGGATGACGCGGTGGAAGCCGGAGCCCTCGTATCCGAAGCCGTGCTGGCCGGTGGCGAGCTCGCGGAAGTTCTGCGTCGTCTTGGGGACGACGTCGTCGTACAGCTTGAAGACGATCCGGCCCGCGGGGCTGCCGTCGATGTTGATGTCGAAGAAGACGTTGGTAGACATGGAGGGATCCTGTCACGGTGCTGCGTGCTGGCCTGGACCCGCCCTGGTTCGCCCGCCATGAAGACCAAACTCCGAGGCTCCGAAGGCGGCGTGGTTGGCCTGCCGGCGGCGCAACAAGCGGAGGCTGCTTGTCGGGGCTGCTACTGAGTCTCAAATTCAGTTGTTGGCATTTTCATTGCTATGTGGCATTTCGCGTAAGCGTTCCAATGCTTCGAGTTAAGTGTGGATCTTGTTCGCCGTGCCACTGCGATGGCCCGTGGCACCCGACCTAGATTTCCCGGCACGTCGCCTCGTTCGGTGCGGGGCGGGCGGTCTGGGAGATCCGGATGAGCTCCATTGAGGCCGCCGGGGTGGTGGGCCCCGGGACAAGACGGCAACTGCCCTTCCGTCCCACGGCGGGCAAGCCGGTGCCGCCCGGTCTGCTGCCCGCACCACCGACGGACGCCGAAAAATACGCCTATGCCAAACGCCGCTTGCCAGTGCTGACCATCAGCTCGCTGGTCAGCATGGGCTGCCTGGCTCTGAGTCAGTTCAGACTGGCCTCCTCCACACCGCTGTTGTGGATGTTCGCCCCGTTGCTGACATTCACGGTGCTCTACTACGTGAACTCGCTCCGGGTGAACCTGTTCAGTTGCGATTTCGACGTCGCGCGGAATCGGCGGCTCGTGGGCGACTGGCGCCCCGCGACCTACCCCTCGGTCGATGTGTTCCTGCGGTGTGCGGTGAGCCGATCCAGGTGCTGCACAACACCTGGACCCATGTGCGGGCGCTCGTGGACCGTTATCCGGGCGACTGCCGAGTGCTGCCCGCCGTCGCGACGGCCCGTCAGGATCTCCCGGGCGAGCCCGACTACGCGGCCGCGGGACGCATCGTGACGGCCGGACAGCGCCCCGGTGACGGAATCGTCTGCAACGGCGACTTCGGGGCGCGCAGGGCCATGGCGTACGAGCTTCGCGAGGGCGCCCGGCCCAAGGACGTCCTGATGAAGCTGACGCCCCAGCAGTCCGGCCGGTACACGGCAGTCGAGTGCGACGTGCCCGCTGCCTGCCTGGCCGGCGGTCGGCGCCTGTGGCGGGTGTCGGCTGCGGCGGGCGGTACGCGTTCCGGCATGAGAGCGAGCACGGCCGCGGCGCTGGCCGGACGGTTCACGGTGGTGCACACCGAGCGGCTGCACAAGCTGACGGTCCAGCTGCTGGAGCGCCGCACCCGCTGACCACCGGGGCTGGTCGGCCGCCACCGACGCCGGGAGTGTCCTGCTCACCAGTGGGTGCAGCCGCACGACCGGCAGCGCGTCCGGCCCGGCCGCGGAGTGCCGAGTCAACTTGCCATTTCGTCCCGTCGCCGGTCATCGCCGGCTGTGGCGGGGATGGCGTTGTCGATGAGGACGGCGGCGATGGCGGCGGCAGTGGGGAAGGCGTCGGCGTTGAGGACCCGGGTGCGGGCCGCCGCGCCGTCGATGAGCAGCGCGAGCTGCTCGCCGAGCTGTTCGGGGTCGGCGGCGCTGGCTTCGCGGGCGGTGTCGGCGAGCCGCGCAGCGACGGCTTTCTTGTAGTCGCGTGCGTACTGGGATGCGGGGTGCTCGGGGTCGTGGAGTTCGACGGCGGCGGCGATGTAGGGGCACAGGGGGGTGGTGGCGGGGATGTCGAAGGCGGCGAGGAGCCGTTCGCGGGGCGTGAGGTCGGTGCGGTCGAACACGCCGGACAGAACGGAGGGGTCGAACCGGCGCAGGTACTCGGCGACGAGTTCGTCCTTGCCGCTGAAGTGCTGGTAGGCCGTGCGCTTGGACACCTCGGCCGTCGCGCAAAGCTGGTCCATGCCGGTGCGGTTGATGCCCTGCTCGCGGAACAGCTGCTGGGACGCGCTGAGGATGCGCTCGCGGGCACCCCGGCCGCGGCGACTGCCCTTGGGGCCCTTCTCCAACTCCGTCATGGGCCCATGGTACCTGAGCCGGGTAACGACCGGTGTACATAGTTGCGCCCGGGCCGCCCGCCCCATACCGTAAGCACACAGGGCGGTGTACATAACGCCGTCACCCCAGGTGCGCACGGCACCACCGACCCAAGGGAGTGACTATGGGAAAGCTCGACGGCAAGGTCGCGGTCATCACCGGCGGCACCACCGGCATGGCGCTGGCCGGCGCGAAGCTGTTCGTCGACGAGGGGGCGCACGTCTTCATCACCGGCCGCCGCAAGGACGCCCTGGATGAGGCCGTGAGGCAGATCGGCCGCAACGTCACCGGCGTCCAGGGCGACGCCGCCGACCTGGACGACCTGGACCGCCTGTACGACACCGTCAAGCGGGAGAAGGGAAGCCTCGACGTGCTGTGGGCCAGCGCCGGAGGCGGCGAGCCCGCCCCGCTCGGCGAGATCACCGAAGCCCACTTCGACGCCGCGTTCCATCTCAACGCCCGCGGCACGCTGTTCACCGTCCAGAAGGCCCTCCCGCTCTTCAACGACGGCGGCTCCATCCTCATGACCGGCTCCAACGCCTCCCTCGGCGCCTTCCCCGGCTGGAGCGTCTACGCCGGCAGCAAGGCCGTCCAGCAGGCCTGGGCCCGCGTCTGGCTCAACGAGCTCAAGGACCGCCGCATCCGCGTCAACGTCCTGACCCCCGGCCAGGTCGCCACCGCCAAGCAGGAAGAACTCTTCGACGAGGCCACCAAGCGCCAGTTCGAGTCCCTCATCCCCCGCGGCCTGATGGGCCGCCCCGACGAAATCGCCACCGCTGCCCTCTTCCTCGCATCCGACGACTCCAGCTACGTCAACGGCATGGAACTCGTCGCCGACGGCGGCACCACCGCCGTCTGAACCGGACAACTCACAACCAGGGCAGGAGACATCTCATGAGCAACATCAGCATCATCGGCACCGGGAACATGGCCCGCACCATCGGCGCGCGGGCGGTGGCGGGCGGCAATGCCGTCGAGGTCATGGGCCGCGATCAGTCCAAGGCCGCCGACCTGGCCAAGGCTCTCGGCGGCGGCGCCACGACGGGAGAATGGGGCACCACCCCGGCCGGGGACATCGTCATCGTGGCCCTCTTGTACGACGGTGTCGTGCCGGCCGTCACCCAATACGGAGACGCTCTCGCGGGCAAGGTCATCATCGACATCAGCAACCCCTTCAATTCCACGTTCGACGGTCTGGCCCACCGCGATGAGACCTCGATCGCACAGGAAGTCGCCAAGACGGCCCCGGACGGCGCCAGCGTGGTGAAAGCGTTCAACACCGTCTTCCGTCATGTCCTGGAGAAGGGTCGGCCCGACGTCTTCATCGCCGGCGACAACGCGCAGGCCAAGGCAAGTGTGGAGACGTTCATCGAGAGCCTCGGGCTGCGCCCGCTGGACGTCGGCGGCCTGAAAATGGCGCACTGGCTGGAAGGAGCGGGCGTGGTCACGGTGGGCCTCGCCAACCACGGAGTGGGGAACTTGGACTTCGCCCTCGGTGTTACCGGACTTCCCGTCTGAGCAAGCGGTTGGCGGATCACCGAAAGGACTCGCCGATGAAGCTTGGTTTCACACGTCCCATGGTCGGGTGGTCGGGCCCGCTGTGAGGGAGGTGTTCGAGGTCTCAACCCACCGGCACAGGAGCCCTGTTGGTTCCCTGCTCTACCGCACTCGACCGCCCGCACGCCCTGGCCGAGTGGGTCACGATGCTCATCGTCACCCATGAGGTGACAGGCGCTGCAGCCTCCCGCCGCACCGGCCTGCACTCGTCATGCTGGTGTACCTGCACCGCCACGACACCCTCGCTCGGATCGCGGCCTGCTTCGGGATCCGTCGGCACCGCCCACGCCTAGGTCGCCACCGTCACGGGCCCGCTCGGTTGCCGACAAGCGGCTGCACGCCGGCGTCGCAGGGTCCGCTCGCCGGGCGGGCCCCGCGTCGCCCGGCGACTTGGTGGCGAGTTCAACACGCCTGAGGGCTCCCGGTTCTCGGAGCTGGAGCGGCTGCAACGGCCGACGACGTGGACGACGGGCACCGCGTTCTCCCGCGCGCGGGACCGGATCGCCGCTACTGCTAGCTCGCTGGAAGATCCTCTGCGGGAGGGGTGAAGAGGTGCGCTTGGCGTACCCCGGCTTTGCGCAGTTCGGCTGCCACTATGCGCAGTGCGGTCCGGGCCATGTGGGGGAACATCCCGCCCTTGCAGTCCATCCACACACAGGGGACCGTGACGTCGACGGCAGTGTAGTTGGGGCGGTAGAAGTCGTAGTCGGCAGTGTCGTAGTCGGCGTCCTCCTCTGAGAGCTCGCGGCCGTTTTCGAGTACGTAGGGCAGGCGGAGTTCCGCAGCGTTGAGTGCCTCGATCGCCTGGGCCGGGTCGTCCGACTGGACGGCGATTTTCCAGTGCTGGGTGAATGCCTCGCCGTTGCCCCCAAGGATGGGTAGCACGCCCGGGTCCACCGTGATGCCGCCCGGCTCGCTTTCCGTAACCACGGCCCGGCGCATCCAGTACGCGCTCTGATCGGTCTCCAGGCAGGCCTGGGCCACGCGCCAGAGCATCTGTGGGCCCGAACCGCGAACTGCTTCCTCGAACAGCTCGCGGGCGTCCTGCTCCCGCGTTTCGAGAGCCTGGCATCCGAGCCTGAAGGCAACCTCGGCAGGGAGATCGGCAGATGGCGAAACGGGTTCGGTGTCCATGGCCATAGCCCTATCACCGGGTACTGACATCCAGTCGTCCGAGTCCGCAACAGTGCCGACTGGGACCTGACCGTCCAATCTCACCTGGCAAACGGTCACGATCGCGGTTCCACGCTCGGCTGCACTCCTGTCTGGGCGCGGCGCGGCGCGGGGCGCGGGCTATGCGCTGTCGTTGCCGTTGCGCAGGGAATGGATCATGCTCTGCAGGATCCGGAACGCGCCTGACTGCTCGGTCTCGGTCATGCCGGCCAGCATTCTGACTTCGACGGACCGGACCGCGACGGTCGCCTTCGCCAGGCTCCGTCGGCCGCGAGGCGTGAGCCGCGTGGGAAGAGCTTTCCCGACGGGTGCCTCCGCCGGCCTGGTGACGTAGCCGTCTCGTTCCAGGGCTTGGAGCAGCACGTTCATCGACTGCCGTGTCACGAACGCGCCGCGCGCGAGCTCGGAGTTCGACAAGCCCGGGCGTTGAGCCAGCAGTTCGAGGCAGGAGTAGTGCGTCACGCTCATCCCGAGCGGCCGCAGCACCTCCTCCATGGCTGCGCGCAGGACGCTCGACGCCTCTTTCAGCAGGTAGCCGAGTGATGTCTCCAGGTCGACACCGTCTTGATTCATGTCAGCATTCTGACATACGTTGACCTGTGTCAGAAAGCTGACACGAAAAGAAGGAGCATCATCATGCCCGCCACCGGCCCCGACTTCATCTCGCTCCAGGCGCGCGACCTCGACGCTTCGCAGGCGTTCTACGAGCAGTACCTCGGACTCGTCCGCTCGCAAGCCGGACCTCCGCACGCCGTCGTCTTCGAGACGAAGCCGATCGCGTTCGCACTGCGCGACGTCGTTCCCGGCACCGATCTCGCATCCGTCGCCCAGCCCGGCATCGGTGCCGCGATCTGGCTCCACGCCACCGACGTCCAGGCCATCCACGATGCTCTCGTCGCTGACGGTCACACCATCGTCTCCGCACCGGTCGACGGCCCCTTCGGCCGGACATTCACCTTCGCCGACCCCGACGGCTACCAGGTCACCCTCCACGACCGCGCCTGATAAGCCAGACGCCACCGGATGATCACCGATCACAGAAGTCCGCCGGTTGCGCCCGAGGCGCGTGCGTGACGCCACCTTCTGCCCGGCTGATCTGACGACGTTCCGCCGCCTGGATGGCCTCGGCTTGGAAGAGGCCGGCCAATAACTGCACCCCGAGTACGCGGTGCTGTTCGGTCGAGTGGTCGCCCCTGACAACTGGTGCCATGCCTGCGGCCGTCTGGGGGCGCCCCGCGCGACAGCGCACTTCGCCGACCACCGACCGGCGCACGTCCCGCTCGGCCGGCGGGCAACGATCCTGCACGTCCGCATCCGTGGAGCCGAGGATGCCGATGCGCCGCCCCGCTGGCGTGGAGAAGATCGATGGCGTCGATGAAGGTTTCCAACCGGCTGCGGCTGCCAACTCGAATCGGACGGGACAATGCAGGTCGCGTCGCGCCTGTACCTCGTGCGCGTTGAACGCCGACGCCCGAAGGCCAAGCTGCCGCGCCGGGAACATCCGGTCCGGCCGACGCGGTTGCATCGACCGAGGGACCGGCACCGCACAGGCGGGGAACACGGAGACCACAAGGTCGTCCGCCCCACCAGTGTCCGGGCTCCTGCATGGCGGTACGCCCGCCGCGCTACTTGGACCAAGACGTATCCGCTGGAGGACTGTTTTGATGACTGACCGGCCCTTGACGCTCATGGCAGTACACGCTCACCCCGACGACGAGGCCACCGGAACCGGAGGGGTCCTCGCGCGGTACGCGGCGGAAGGCATCCGCACGGTCCTCGTGACCTGTACCGACGGCGGTTGCGGTGATGGTCCGGGGGGTGTCAAGCCGGGCGATCCCGGCCACGATCCTTCAGCCGTCGCCTTGATGCGCCGTCAAGAACTTCAGGAGAGCTGTGACGTCCTGAAGATCAGCGATCTGGAGATGCTCGACTACGCGGACTCCGGGATGATGGGCTGGTCGAGCAACGACGCCCCCGGATCCTTCTGGCAGACCCCCGTGGAGGAAGGCGCGGCCCGACTCGCGGAACTCATGCGGCACTACCGACCCGATGTCGTCGTCACCTACGACGAGAACGGCTTCTACGGCCACCCCGACCACATCCAGGCCCACCGCATCACGATGGCGGCGCTGGAGATGACCGAGCTGGCACCGAAGGTGTACTGGACCACGATGCCCCGCTCGGGGATGCAGCGGTTCGGCGAGATCATGCGCGAGTTCCATCCGGACATGCCGGAGCCGGACCCTGCCGAGGCCGCCGCGATGGCCGAGATCGGCCTCCCCGACGATGAGATCACCACGTGGGTGGACACCACCGCATTCAGTGGCCAGAAGTTCGACGCGCTGGCCGCGCACGCCAGTCAGGGCGAGAACATCTTCTTCCTCAAGATGGGCAAGGAGAGGTTCGGCGAGTTGATGGGCATGGAGACCTTCGTACGTGTCCAGGACGCCACCGACGCGGCCATTCCCGAGAACGATCTCTTCGCCGGACTGCGCTGAGCCTCCCGACCGGCCGACGGGGGGGAGGCTCATCGGCTGCACGGCGCGATCGAGCGGGTCACACACCCGCAGGCTTGTCCACGCGAGTTACGTTCCGGCAGTCCGCGCCCAGGCCCTCGCCGACGGCGTCGACGTGTGCCCACACTTCTGTTCCGACACCGTGCTCGTCCCTGAACCAGCTGGCACCGCACAGGTGGGGGAGACCTGCGGGCTGCTGACTCGGAAGGCGCGCGACAGTCCAGGTCCTATCCCCGGCGGTCTGCTCCGATCAGGACAGACCGCCGGGGGAGTGACACGAAGCTGAGGCTCCGATGTCCGACAGGCCGTAAGGCAACGGAGGAAGCAGCAGGTCACGAGGGCGGTCTCCGACACCAACCGCCAGACCCCACACAGTTGTGGGGTCTCGCGTCCCGCTGCGCGCACTCTCCGCGTACGTCGACGAACTCACCCGTCGCGCCCGGCACATCGAACTGGCCGGCGAGCCCCGACGCCACACCTCCCACCACGTCTGGGGCTACGCCTCCCTGCCCGTCTCACACCCCGCCCGCGGACTATGGGTGGGCTATTCTGCGCGCATGTGCGGACAGTTCACCGGCTGGCCGGAGCAGGCCATGGACGTGTTGTGGCAGCTCCAGGGCGAACCGACCCACGCGACCCGCGAGCACTACCGCGCGGACCGCGAACGCCTGGTCCGGCAGCCGATGATCGCCCTGCTCAACGAGGTCGCGGACACCGACCCCCGGTACGAGGACTTCTCCGTCTGGCACTACCGCACCAACTCCTGGTGGTGGCAGAACCAGAGCGCGGTGATCCGGCTCGGCCGCAAGATCGAGATCGGTCTCCGGTTCTCCCTGGACGGCCTGCGGATCCAGGGCGCCTGGTGGTACCCCGATCCCGGCCACGTGGACATGTTCCGCAAAGCCGTGGCCTCCGAGGGGAGCGGCCGCGAACTGTCCGCCATCGTCGAGGACGTGCGGAAGAAGGGCTACGACATCTCTGGGGACGTGATGAAACGACCCCCGCGCGGCTATCCGACCGACCACCCCCGTACGGAGATGCTGCGCCACCGTTCGCTGATCGCCGCCCGTCCCCTCGGCTGCGAGGAGTGGCTGCACACCCCCGAGGCTCTCGACCGGGTCCTCTCGGCCGCCGCCGACCTGGACGACCTGCTGACGTGGCTGGTCCGCCACGTGAAGCGCACCGCCTGACATCACGCGGGAGCCGCGCGGCACGGGAGGAAGCACACCCGGGCCGCGCGGCACGGAAGGAAGCACAGCCGGGCCGCGTGGCCCCCGCGCGCAGAAGGTGATGCGCAGGACCTGCTCCGCCTGCTGCAGGCGATCGCCCGGGAGGAGGGAGGACGGGCCCCTCTCGCCGGACGCGGACCGCCTGGGGCGGGAGTTCGCCGCCCGCATCCCCTCGGAGAACTGAATGCGGCCAGCTTCCCGCCGGTTGGCCAAGTCCATGATGTGCAGCCGGACTTCGGGCCGGTAGTGCGCGCAGGCAACTCACCCCCGAGGCCAGGAGCCGACGTGCTTCGTCGCGGTCGGCGGACCGCTTTGGCTCAGCCCAGCGCGTCCATCAGGGCGGTGACGTAGGCATCCAGCCGCTTCTCCACGGCTCGCGTCGTCAGCTCTGTTCTCCCTGCCTCCCGCCACGGCTGCGACACCAACTGCACTTCTTCTGAGAACGCCAGCCCGTCTCGCACCCGCCAGTACAGCCGCTCGCTCGCGGCCGCGGCCAGCACCCCGCCGGCCTCCTCGTACGCCTCGGCGAACCGCAGCCCCCACATCGGGCCGTGCAGCAGCGCGAGATTGGTTGAGCAGTGCGCCACATCGAGATCCGCCGGGCCCCAGGAGGTCGCTGCCCAGTCGACGACGCCGGTGATCCGGGGACCTGCCAGACTTTGGGCCGGCACCTCGAACAGTACGTTGCCGGGGTGGAAGTCCCGGTGCAGGAATCGCCCTTGATAGGACGGCGCGGGCTTGCGGATCACGTCGATCGCCGCGGCCCATGCGGCCGTGTCGGCGCCCTTCGGAGTCACGACGGTGTCTGCGGTCGCCAACGCCACATACTTCCGGGGCCGCTCGGCGGGTCGCAACGCGTGGATCGCCACGAGTTGACGGGCCAGCAGAGGGACGCGCGTCTCCAGTCCCTCGTCGTCGAGGACGGTCCGGCCCGCCAGATGGGTCATGAGGAGCGACGGATACTCACACTGCGCGGCGGTCGGATCAGCCGCGACCAGTACAGGAGTCGGCACGCCGGTCCCCGTGAGCAGGGTCAGCGCGCCGGCCTCCCCGTTCAGCCAGTCCTCGGCGTGCTTCACGTCGACGAAGGTCCGCAGCACCAGGTCACGGGTGCCTCCGTCCCGCGTGCCGACGGTCAGCCGCCGCATTTCGGCAGTGATGCCGCCGTGCAGAGCCTCGATTCCGACGACCCGTTCACCGGCCTCCAGGTACCGGCTCACCCAAGCCAGGGTCAACGGCCGGACAGCCGCCGCACCATAGTGATCGGTCACCGTGCCACCCCAGCATCCGGACGGCGGCACGCGCAAAGCGTTTCCTTGAAGGCGATGGCAACCCTGCTCTATTCCTCGTGCTGGCTCAGCGGCACGTCTCGCAGCTGCCGCAGTCACCGTTCAGGCACCCGCATCGAGTCATGGCCACAGCTGGAAAGACCCCGTCCGCGGACACTGGAAGTGATCGCTGGGAGCCGTCACCGGCGGTCACTGAAGCAGGATCACCTTGCGGAGTAGTTCGAATCCAGCTCGGCCGTAGAGCTGCCTTTTGATCTTCTTGATGCGGTTCACGGCGCCTTCGGTGGCACCAGAGCTCCAGTCCAGGGTGAGTCCGGCGGGCACAGCGTCGAAGTCGCGGTGGGGGTGGAGGGCGAAGCCGGTGAGGCCGGGCAGCTGACTGGCGTCGACGGCGTGCACCAACTGCTCAAGGCACCGATCGTGCTCGTGTGGGCCCGCCTGAACACCCGCGCTTCCCACAAGAGATGCGTGACCTGACCGAGGCGCGCGCCTGGCTGACGGCGTTCACCCTGCCCGCCTACGCACGCGAACTGAACGCGGTCGAGTGCCTACGTGAAACACAGCCTCGCGAACCTCTCCAGTGTTGCCCTCGACCGACTCGCCGCGCTCGTGCGCAACCGACTCAAGCGCCTCCAGTACCGGCCCGACGCCCCTCGATGGCTTCCTCGCAGGGACCGGACTCGCCATCGACCTCCCGCCGCCATCACCCTGAAGCGCTTCGACAGTTAATCGGTTGCACGCCACCGAAACGGGAGTGTCAGATCCCGACTATGACGATTGTGCTGAGGACGCCGACGGCCGACGGAGTGCGCGAGGCTATAGCGGCGCTGCGGGAGTGGCAGCACGACGAAACACCGATGCAACTGCATCCCGGGGACATCGGCTGGAACTACCGGTTCGGAACGGCCGAGACGGCCGCGGCGGTACGGACCTGGAGCCGGAACGGACGGATCCTCGCCGTCGGGATGCTGGATTTGCCGACGCTCGTGCGGATGACGGTCGCTCCCGACGCTTTCCGTGACGAGGACTTGGCGCGCCGGCTGATCGAGGACTTCTCGCTGCCCGAGCGTGGCGTGCTGCCGGAAGGAGCGGTATCCATCGAGGCGCCGCAGGGCCTGCTGCTCCACGACCTGTTGACCAAGGAGGGCTGGGGAGTCGACGAGCCGTGGACGCCGCTGTTCCGCGACCTCGCCGAAGAGGTGGAGGACCCCGGTGTGCGGATCAAGGAGATCGGCCGGGAGCAGGCACAGGACTTCGCCCATGTCCTGCGGTCCGCGTTCAACCCCACGAACTCCACGCGCGAGTACCGGCACAAGATGTCCGCGGCACCGTTCTACGCCGACGCCCGATGCCTGGGTGTCTACGACGATCAGGGCAACCCGGCGGCGGTGGTGACGGTCTGGTCGGCCGGCCCGGGGAAACCGGGACTGGTCGAGCCGATGGGCGTCCACGCAGACCACCGTGGCCGTGGCTACGGCCGGGCCATCACCGTCGCCGGGGCGGCCGCACTGCGGGAGATGGGCTCGTCAAGCGTGCGCGTGTGCACGCCGAGCTCCAACGTCGGCGGCGTCGCCACATACAAGGCGGCCGGGTTCGCGGTGAGGCCGGAGATCGCCGACCGGATCCGGAAGGCCTGACGTAGAGCGGATCCGGAAGGTCAGAGGCAGGGGTCTCCGGACCTCCTCACCATGCCGCAGTGCCTCGTACGGCGGCCGTACGAGGTGCTCCGTTCTCGGCTCGACCGGACATCCACTGCTCCAACTCCGGGGGAGTCCGGCTGGCGAGGGCGGTTCCATCCGTCATCCGCATGGCGCATCGCGCATACCAACGAGGTACTGCGTACATGACCGTCGGCCAACGAGTGGACGGTATGTCGGCTGAGCGGTGAGCCACTCAAGGAACTCGCTGCCCAGGCCCCTGCAGTCCTCAACCAGACCCCGGCCCTGTAGGACGGAGAGCCATGCAACCCCCTGTCGCAGCTGTGATCGAGGCCCACCGGACACTGGAGAGGCTCGTGGCCAGCCTGAGTGACCAGCAGGTCGTCGAGGCATCCGCCCTTCCGGGTTGGTCTCGCGGCCACGTCCTCGCGCATCTCACCGACAACGCGAGGATGTTCGCCCGTCTTGCGGAACATGCCCTGCGCGGTGAACTTGTCGCGGGCTACGACGGCGGGGTCGACGAACGCAACGCGATCATCGAGACGACAGCCGGCCGCAGCGCGGCCGAGCACCGCGCGCAGCTCGCCGCGAATACGGCCGGGCTGGAGGCATCCTGGGCACGCGCCACCGACGTGGACTGGAGCCGTCCGGTGACGTTCCGCAACGCGAACCTCGCCGCAACTGTCTTCGCACGCTGGCGCGAGGTATGGATCCACATGGTCGATCTGGAACTCGGCGTGCGGCCGGACGACTGGCCCGAGGACCTGGCCGCACACACCATCGACTTCCTCCTCGGCCGCCTTCCGGCAGGCGCACGCCTCTGTGCGGAGGACGTGGGCCGCCAGTGGTCCGTCGGCGACGGGCCGCCGGGCACGGTGGTCACCGGAGGCCTGCGCGACCTGGCGGCCTGGCTGGCCGGACGTACGCCGGTCGTGTCACCAGCGGCGGCGGAGGAACTGCCTGATCTCGGGCCCTGGGCCCCCACCCTCCAGCGCCATGACCGCCTGCGACCTCGTCACCGGGCAGGGGTGTGGGGCACGCCGATCCCGGCCCGAACAGCGCAGGAACTGCCTGAATCACCCCGTAGCAGCGTGACCTGACCGGCCGACAGCCGAATTCCGTTCTCGAGAGGAAGGAGCGCCATGCGTGCCGACATTGTCTGGTGGGACCTGTCCGCCTCCGGACAGACCATCGAGTCCATGCGTGAGTACCTGCGTGAGGAATCCGTCGCCGCGTTCTCCGAGGTACCCGGACTTCGCTTCAAGATGTGGCTCTCCGATCCGGACACCAACCGGTGGGGAGCCGTTCTGCTGTGGGAGTCGGAGGAGGCGTCCCGGCAGGCGCTGCCCAGCCGGGCGCTCGAACTCATCGGCTACCCACCGCAGATCGTGCACGGGTTCGACGTGGAGGCCACGACCGAAGGCCGGTACGAAACGCAACAACTCGCCCTGCAAGGGCTGGCGTTCACCGAAACAACGCAGAGGAAATCAAGCTGACGGGCAACCAGCGGGGACAGCGTGTCCTGGCCCCGCCTTGTTCGCCGCGTCCATGGCTCACGCGTACCCCGGACGACGCCACGGCCTCAATGCGTTCAAGAATCGTCGTCGTGATCGCAAGCGGCCCGACATGCTGATCTAGAGGCGTCAGCGCAGTGCAACCACACTCGAGTGCACGGCACGCATTGCCCGCTCGACAGTGTCCTGGTTTTCGCCGACCGGAGCCACGTAGTCGATGACGGCGCGCGCCGCGTCCTCCGTGAGCATTCGGGTGATCACCCACGTGGCGAGGTACTGGGACGCCAGGCAACCTCCCGCTGTAGCGATGTTCCCCTCGGCGTGGAACGGCGCGTCCAGCACGGTGACGCCGCAGGCTTCGACAAAGGCTCGGCTCTTCATGTCCGTGCAAGCCGGCATACCCTCCAGCAACCCGAGACGGGCGAGGACCAGCGCGCCGGAGCACTGCGCACCGATCAGCTGTCGTGACGGGTCGAGCGGCAGCCTGGAGAGCAGCCTGTCGTCGGTGACCACCTCTCGCGCCTTCACCCCGCTACCGATCAGCACGACGTCGGCTTCGGTCACGAACTCCATCGGGCGCTGCCCGGTCACCTCGACGCCATTCATCGACGTGACCACCGGCGTCGGCGTCGTGATGAAGGCTTCCAAGCCGTCCTTACGGCATCGGTTGATCAGCGCGGAAGAGATGAAGCTGTCGAGTTCGTTGAACCCGTCGAAGGTGACCACGGCGACCTGCATCACAACTCCCTCAAGCGCAGCATCAGAAGTCCACAGTTTTCCTGGCGCGCTGTTCCCGGTCGAGAGCCAATCAGTGGCTGGTGGCATGCCTGACGGCGCTCTGCGAGTCGAGTCCCGAGCTGAAACCAACTCCCACCCGGATTCGCTCTGTCGGGCGTCAACGCCGTTCGCCGGTTCGCCGGTTCACCGAGTGGACCGAGGCCCGGGTGCGGGCCAAACTCCACCGCCTGGTCCTGGATGAACTCGGTTCGCGGGGCGGGGCGGACCGGCCGCCCTGCCCGATCGCCTCCGCCAGTGTCCCGGCCCTCAAAGTAGGCCCTGCACATGCCCGGAACTGTGGCTTCCATCACAGCGAATTCGATCTTGACCTGGTGAGATCGCCGGATGCTCGGTTTCCTCATCCGTCTCCTGCCGTTCTGGGTCCGCGAACCCCTCCTCATCGCAGTCGGGTCGGTTCTCGGTGTACGCATCATGTATCTCGCCGTCCACGATCACGAATGGGTCGCGGCCGGTCTCGGCGTGGTGTTCCTCGTGTTCACAGCCATACGCATCCACGTGGTGGTCCGGGCCCTGCGCGCACGCCGGAACCCGAGTCCGGCAGCCTCGGCGGACGGGGCGGCGGCCGATGCTGTGGCCCAGGCCGGAACGGGGCCGCGTCCCGGCCCGGTCGCTGCGGAGAAGGACCACAACGCATGGGGTCAGGCCGTTGCGGCCGTGGCCGTGTTCGGGGCACTCGGGGCCGTGCTGTGGGTGGCCCCACGCGTGATGCCGTCCGACGTCAGCACCCCGCAGCCCGCCTCGTGTTCGGGTGGGACACACGAGGAGCTGCCGAAGGTCTACAAGCAGACGCCCCGGCCCGTGACCGGCGAAGAGCTGTGCAAGACGCTCAACCGGCCAGACCTGGCCAAGCTCCTGGGAACGCCTGAAGAGACCGCGACCACTGCTTCCGGCACCAACAACACCGCCCCGTTGACCGATGAGAGGGTCGCCAATCCGGAGGCCGAGGTCGCGTTCGACACGTACACCGTGAACGTCTCGGCCACTTACAACAAGCTGACGACCGACCAGTACGTGAAGCTGATGAAGTTCGGGGACGAGACGGACATCAAGACGCTTACGGCTGTCGGTCGGCCCGCGGTCTTCTCCTCGGCTCCCACCATGAAGATCGAGATCGATCTCGGCAGTGGCGGATCCGGCGGACCGGTCGAACAGGGCCCCCTGGCCAGGACGCTGACCGTGGCGCTGGACCGCAATGACCGGGGCGGTTACTGCGACATCGTCGTGTGGAGCAAGTCAGGAGCCCTCCCTGACGACAGCGTTCTCCTGGACATCGCTGAACGGGTTCTTCCGAGGATCCCCGAACGGCCTGCCTGACGAGACGCGGAGTACAGCTTCCTCGGCAAGACCGAGGACAACAGCACCGCCCTGTCCCTGCTGGGCGCGCGAGTCTATGACCCTGTCCTCGGCTGCTGCTTCAGATCCCATCTTCAGGCGGTGACGGTTCTTGTGAGCCCTCGCCGTATTTCAGGGGGATACCCGAGCTGCTCTGCCAGCGGCAGAACAGCGGCCGCACCGGGCTCGACGATCACTACAGTCCAGTCTCATGACGACGATTACGACGCGTACGGTCGAGTACCCGGCCGACGGTCTGACGATGATCGGGCACCTCGCGCTCCCGGCCGGTGTCGACCGCCGGCCCGCGGTGCTGCTCGGACCAGAGGGCATGGGGCTCAGCGACGTCGAGCGCCGCCGGGCCGATGCTCTCGCCGAGCTGGGATACATAGCGCTGGCCTTCGACCTCCACGGCGGGCGCTATTTGAGCGACCCCGAGGAGATGCTGGCCCGTTGCATGCCACTGCTCTCCGATCCCGACCGGATGCGGGGCATCGGACATGCGGCGCTCGACGTGTTGCGGACCGAACCGCGGACCGATTCCGACCGGATCGCCGCCGTCGGCTACGGCACCGGGGGCGCCATCGGGCTGGAACTCGGGCGCGACGGCGTCAACCTGCGCGCGATCGGGACAGTCAACGCACAGACCACGGGCCGACCGGGCGAGGCAGCGCGCATTCGCTGCCCGGTGTGGGCCGGGGTCGGGTCGGAAGACCCGATCATGCCGCCCGCGCAACGCAACGCGTTCACCGCTGAGATGCAGGCCGCGGGCGTCGACTGGCGCCTCACGGTCTACGGCGGCGCATTGCACGCCTTCCACCATCCGCCGGTCGACCACCCCACGGTCCCCGGCGTCGGCTACCACCCGCGGCACGCGCAGCGAGCCTGGCGCGACGTCGTCGACCTGCTCGCCGAGTGCCTGCCCGTGACGGAGGATCTGGGCGCATGACCCAGGCGAACATGCCGGCACCAGGCTGGGTCGGCGTCATGCCTGGGACGCCTCAAGCAGCTGGACGGGTTCGGCAGATCGGGGCATGACTGCGTTGGACTGGACGGCGGGCCGGGTGAGCCCGCGGGTCACAAGCGTGATCGAGGCGAGGGTAGGCATCGCCTCGGAGTGCTCAGGCCGGGTCTCGTCGTCGCGCACCTTCCGACGCGCATGCGACAACCAAGCCAGTGACCTCTCCACCACCCAACACCTCGGCAAGATCACGAAGCCCTTGGCGCCCTTGGGCCTGCTCACGGTCTTGATCGTCAGGTGGAGGAAGGACTTGGCCCAGGCCACAAGGGTCCGCGCGTAGGCCAAGTCGGCCCAGACCGGACGGGCAAGCGGAGGTGGACGCCGGAGCGACGGTCCGCCGTTCGGAAGGCAGACATCACATCGATCGTGACCGCCAACCCGACCAGTACGGCAACCGCACCCGGTTCTTCCCCGCCGTCAGGAGCAGTCGTACACGAAGCGAATGGTGGCTGTGTGGCGGCTGGGGGAGAGGACGTGCAACTCGGCCTGGGCCCGGTATCGGCCTTCGCCCCGGAACGTCCACAGCAGATGTACCCGTGCCTTCATCTGGCCCCCGGGCACCACCTCGCGCAGGACGGCCGAGGTCGTGCCGTCGCTGCGGACCCAGCGGTAGGACAGGGTGCCCGGTCGGCCGTTCGTGTTGATCACTCCGACGATGTCCGCGGTGTTGTCGCATTCCACCGTCGTCTGGCGGGTGGTGACGGTCACCCGGTCCGCGGTGAAGCCGGTGCCGGAACGCTGCCAGGCGAGGAACGCGATGACCAGGAGCAGCACCAGCGCCGGCAGGGCGTGTCGGCGCAGACCTCCTCGCGGACGCCGGGTGGGCGTCGGCACGGCGGCGGACAGCGGGGTCGTTGAACGGTGCGAGAGAGCGGCGGTCACACCGGGGCCGAAGCGCAGGACCGTTCCCTCGACCCGGTCGGGCCGGGTTTCCGGCGTGGGCGGTGCCACGGCGGTCCGGTCCGCTTCCGGCGTGGTGTCCTGCTCGGGTCTCTGGAACCAGTGACTCCCCAGGACGGTGGCGCTGTACTCCGCGTCCGCGTCGGCGGTGTGGTCGGGCGGAGTGGGCCAGGAGCCGTTGCCGGGCGGGGTGGTGCGGTCGTTGGTCGGAGTCAACGGATGTCGCACCCCCTCGTCAGGAGCTGCTGTGAGGCGCCGCCGTCGGCGGACGCGGGAGCTGTCGTGGCCTGCACGGCCCAGTAGCAGCCCTTGCCCTGGAACGTGTGGTCGACAGTGAACGTGTACTGCGTGGCACCACTGCGGTCGAAGGTCTGGGGCGTTCCGTCCGGCGTGCCGAGCTGCCCACTGGTGTCGCCCGTGTACCAGGACACGGTCACGGAGATCGGCCCGGTGCCGTCGGTGGTGACGGAGACGGTCGTCGTACCCGTGGTGGGGCCTGTCTGGCGGAAGCCGGACACGGCGACGTCCTTGACCGCGGGCGCGGCGGGCGCGGTGGGAGACGCGGTCGTCGGGGCGGGAGTGGCCGTCCCTCCGCTGGGCGGCGTGGCTTCTTCGGTCGGGGCCGAGGCAGATGCCGAGGGGCCGTCGGATGCCGAGCTCGGCGAGCCGGACGAGAAGGGGCCGGTTGCTCCGGGGGATGCCGAGGACTCGGCTGCGCCGGTGGGGTCGGCCGACGAGGTCGGCGAGGTGGGCCCCGACCCTGCTCCGGGCTGTGCACTGGTCGTGGCGAACGCTTCGGCCGCCTGGCCGTCGTTCCGCGGCACGCCATACGCCAGAACGATCGCCAGGAGCGCGGCCGCAGCCGACACGAGCACGCCCGGGCGAGTGGGCCGCCACCTGTGGCCCCGTCCACCGCCCCCGCCGGCTCCCGGGCGCAGGACGGTGCGGGCGGTGTCCGTGGTGGACTCCGGGCCGGGGCGGGCCGAGGGGCGCAGCAGCACCAGTAGCGCTGCGAGTGCGGAGAGCCTGCCGCGGCCACGCTCCTCCCACTCCGGGCCGTAACCGGCGACGGCCGCCGCCTCCAGGTCCGCGACGAACGCCGCGGCGTGCGAGGGACGTTCCTCGGGCGACTTGGCCAGGCCGCGACGGACCAGTGACCGCACCGCCTCGGGAACCTCATCGGCCGGGACGGGCGAGTCGACGTGCCGCAGCGCGAGTTCGGCGAGGTTGTCGGCCGGGTACGGCTTGTGGCCGGTCAGGCACTCGAAGAAGGTGGCTGTCGCCGCGTACACGTCGCCCGCGGGTGAGGCGGGCGCACCGGTCCACTGCTCCGGGGCCATGTAGGAGGGTGTTCCGGCCACTCCGGCGCTCTCACCCGTGGTCACCGCGATGCCGAAGTCGACGAGCTTCGACGCGCCGTCGGAAGTGACGAGGACGTTCTCCGGTTTGTAGTCGCGGTGGACCACACCTAGCCGGTGTGCGTCGGCCAGGCCGAGCAGGGAGCCCTTGAGGATCACGAGTGCGGCTTCGGGTTCCAGCGGACTCTGCCTGGTCAGCAGGGAACGGAGGGACACACCGTCCACCAGCTCCATCACGATGGCGGCGCCGTCGGGGCTCTCGACGTACTCGTACAACCCGGTGACATACGGGCTGTTCAGGCCGGCGAGCAGTCGTGCCTCCGCGCGGAAGTCGTGGACGAAGCCGGGGCGGGTGTGCAGCGACTCGCTGAGGTACTTCACCGCGACCGCGATGCCGGTCCCTTCGTGCACGGCCAGGACGACACGGCCGCTCGCCCCGGAGCCCAGCTCCAGCGATTCGGTGTATCCAGGAACTGCCCATGTGTTCATCCGCATCCCCTCAGGGCCGTCGTGGTCCCGGAGCCTCGGTGAGGCTCGGAAGCTTCGGGCCACGCGATGGGAGACACATTTTCGGCCATGTCGGTTGCGGTGGGGCAACCCCCCCCGTCGCCATGTCGGGCGGATTCCTCGGTCGCGGCCGAGGAACTGTGTGCGCGGCCCGGCAACCGCTCAGAGGCCGCACTCGCGGTGGCACCAGGTGAACAGGGCCCGGGATTCACCGAGCCATTGGTCGGCCATGGCGCGGAACGCGCTCTGCGTGATCCGGCAGGCCATCGGGAGGGCACGGAAGCCGAGAAGGTAGGGCGGCTGCTCGCCGTCGAGGTTGTAGACGGACAGGGTGGGGGCGTACCACTCGATGTTCCAGGCGTTCGCGGCTGCGGCCGCCAGGGCCAGCTGGTCGTCCTTGAGGTAACGGTCGTCGGTGGCCATCACCAACAGCATGTCGTTGCTCGTCGCCGCGAAGTCGAGCTGGATCTTCCGCTCGGCCTCGGGATGGTCGAACTCGATGGTGACCGATGACGCGTTGACCTCGTACGGGCGGTGCTGGCGCCGCACCCAGTCGTTGACGAGCCGCCGCCAGTGGGTGGCCAGTTCGAAGGCGTCCTCCGGCGCGTGGTCGGTGTCAGGCATGGCCTGCGGCCTCCCTCACCATGCGGTCGGTCAGGCCCGCCTCCAGCAGTGATCTGACCTTCGGTGGCAGGGGCCGTTGTGGCGCCGCCACCGGCGCGGTGCCCCGCGCCAGCCAGGCGGCGCCGGTCGCCACCGCGAGTTCGGGTTCGGAGACGGACAGCACCGTGCGCCCGGAGCGTTCGGCCAGCAGGTCACCCACCATCGGAAGCCGGGAGCTGCCGCCGACGGGAACGATCAGGTCGAGGTCTTCCCAGCGCAGCCCCTGCGACCGGAGTACCCGCTCGCACTCATCGACCGTCTCCGACAGCAGGGGCCGTACGGCCTCCCGCAGGTCCGCCTGCGTCAACGTGACCTCCGTCGGCGGATCGAGCATGGTCAGCAGGTCCGAGTGTTCGGAGGAGACGGACAACTGCTGCTTGAAGGTCGTACAGGCCTCGGCCAGCATGATCGCGCGCCGCAGCGTTCCGGGATCGTCGGAGCGGGTGGCTGCCCGACGCAGGCTGTCCACCGCATCGGGACAGCGCTCCCGTACAAGGGACAGCACGGCCTGGTCGATGGCGATTCCGCCGACGTCGGGCAGCCCTCCGGGGGCGCCGAGCACGGTGAACCCCTCCCTCGTGCCCTGGGCCACCGCGAGGTCGAACGTGCCGCCGCCGAGGTCGTAGACGAGGACCGTACGGTCGCGGTCCAGCCCGTGGTCGTGCAGGGCGTACGCGGTGGCCGCCACCGGTTCGCTCTGGATCTCGACGATCTCCGGCGGCAGTCCCGCCGCCTCGGCGGCGCCCACCATCAGGGTGTGCCGACTGCCCTCCCAGGTGGCCGGAACGGTGATCACCACCCGGGACGGGGCGGCGGCGACGGCCGCCCGGGCCTGCTGGACGAGAAAGCCGAGGACTTCCGTCGTCAGCTGCGCCGTCGTGAATCCGCGCTCCCCGAGCCGGTGCGGATACGGCTCGCCGAACTCTCGCTTGAACTCCGCGCGGAACCGGTCAGGACGCTGCAGGCGCGAGTTCTGCGCGGCCTGGCCCACCACCACGGATCCGTCGGGCAGGAGACACACGGCGCTGCGCACCGACGTGGCGCCGTACGGGCTCACCGGATCGCGTACCGGCAGCGGCTGATGGCCGTGGCGCAGGACGACCAGCGCGGACGACCACGTGCCGAAGTCGATCCCGTAGACCGGCCCTGTCGGGCCACCGTCGCCGGTCATGGCGCGTCGAAGAGGTCGGGGTCGAACGAGGCGCCGAAGTCCTGGGCCGATGGGGACACGACATCGGTGCCGAGGTCGTCGGCCGGTGTGGTGGGAGCGTGGACGGCTGGGTCCTGGGGCTCGACGGAGTTCGTCTCCTGGGGTACGGCGGTGTGCGGGGTCCAGGGTGCGAGCGCCTCCGGGTTCTGCGGCTCGAGGGTCCCCGCATCCGGCGCGGAGGCCGTCCCCACGGCGTCGGCCTCGACGGCCGGGGAGTTCTTCCCGGTGCCGTCGGCCGCAGCCAGGGCGGCTTCCGCGGTGACACCGAGAGCGATCTCCGCCGCTACGCCGGCGGCGGCGCCCTTGGCCGTGGACGTCGTGGCCGGGCCGACGGGTGCCGGAGTTGTGGCTGACGCGTCAGGGCCGGGCAGGTCGGGGCGTCGCGATGCCGGGAGGGAGTGCCGTGGTGGTGCGGACGCCAGTCGCTCCACCCGGGCCCGCAAGCGGTCGAGTTCGCCCTGCAGGCTCCGGTAGGTCTGCTGACGGGCCAGCAACTCGCCGCGCCGCCGCGTCAGTTCCGCCTTGGTGCGACCGGTGGCCTCCTGGAGCCGGCGGCCGGACTCGGCCAGGGACTCCTGCTGCGCGGCCAGTTGGCCGTTCAGTTCCGCAGTCAGGGCCTGAGCGATGTCTCCGAAGGCCTGGTTGAAGGACTCCGTGGCCTGCCGGCGCAGCACGCCGAACTCCTGCGTGGTCAGTTGGAGCAGCCGGGCGTTGCGTTCCTTCTCGGCACGCTCGTGCAGATCCTTGCGGTGGTTGCGGACGCCGTGGACGAATCCCATGGTGCCCAGGCCCAGCATGACGGCGAGCCCGCTCAAGGGCTCCACGAAAGCGACTGCGGCGCCCGCACCCACGCCGGCCATGCCCGTGGACCAGCTTGCCCGGAACTGGTCGAAGAACCGGGCGGGGCGCACGTTGAGCGGCACGCTCGGTACGGAAACGGCGGCCGTGAAGGGCGGTTTGGGAGCCTGGGGCGAGGTGAGTTCCAGGCTGGTGTGCTGTGCGAACTCCTCCATCAGGGCGACGGCGACGGTGGCCAGTCGGTCATGAGCCTCCGTGAGCGCTTTGAGCATGTCGGAGGTGACCTGGCCGACCACCTCGTCCGCCACGGGGTCGGCACCCGCGTTCACCTTCTCGTGGTAGTCGCGCAGCCCCGCGTCGAAAGCCGACTGCAGCGCGGTGCGGGCCGGCCGGGTGTCCTGGTCGAAGCGGCGGCGAAGCTCCGTACGCCACTGCGCGCTTCCCGCGGACAACTGCTTGACCCGGTCGGCCGTTTCGGTCACCTCCTGGCGGATCCGCCGCAGTGACGCGTCGGACTCCAGCGCCGCCAGCTCGTTGACCACGGGGGAGCCCGCCGTGGTGACGGCATCGCCGAGCGCGTCCAGCGCCCGGCGCAGCTGCACGGCACCGCAGGTGGTGGCCAGCCCCTCCCACAGTGCGAGATCCAGCTCGGGAAAGTTGGAGTCGGCGAGCAACTGGTCGTCGGTACGGTCCCGGAGCCACTTGAGCTTACGGAAGGAGGAGACGGGAACGACGACCAGACGTTCCGGGGGCCGGCCGGTACGTACGGCGATCTTCTCGCGGGCTCCGGTGACCACCGGGACGGGATCGCGGACTTTGTCGGTCTTGGTGACCACGGTGACCACGACCTCGCACCTGGCGAGCGCCCGGTCGAGGAAGTCGAGTTCGTAGGTGGCGAGCGGCTCGATGGCGTCGCAGACGAAGACCAGGCCGTCGGCGCGTTCCAGGAAGGCGTGTGTGACTGCGGTGTGTTCGGAGTTGACGCTGCCGAAACCGGGCGTGTCCATGAACACCAGCCCGGTCTCCAGCTGCGGGACGGGGGCCTGGATCTCCACCAGCCGGACCTGCTTGTGGTTGCGCGGGTTGCCCTGCTCGGTGACGAACTCCGGAAGGCGGTCGAGCCCGATGCGGACCTGACGGGTACCGCTGCCGTCCGTGGCCCCCGCATCGGTCATGTGCACCACAGCCTGTTCCCGCGGGCCCCAGCCGAGGGTGGACACCACACACGTGGCCACGTCGACGTCCACGGGGAACAGCCCGGGCCGTTCCACGAGGGCGTTCAGCAGCGAGGACTTACCACGGTTGAACTCTCCGACGACCACGATGTGGCAGGTCCCCTGGTCCAGGCGGGCCAGGGACTGGTCGATCAACTCTCGCTGGCGGGGGCCCAGTTCACCGGAGATCGTCTCCGTGAGCCTCGGGAAGGCGGCCAGGACGTCCGCGCGCAGGCGGGTGAAGGCGTTGTCCCGCATGGTGGTTCACCTTTCGTCGGACAGGTGCCGGCGGAGGAACTTGGGCGCCAGCTGCCGGTAGTAGGGCGTGAGGGACGGTTCCAGCAGCCGGCCCAGCAGCTGACCGAACTGCCCGGCCCAGCCGTCATCGGGTTGCCGCCCGCGCCCGAGCTCGTGGAACAACTCGTCGTAGAGGCCGAAGAGGTGGGTGCGCAGCTCCCGGTAGGCGGCGGTGGTCAGTCCCTCGACGGCCGGGTGCGGGAAGCGGCCGACGGGCTTCGACCACTGCGCACGCGACCGGTGCGGCTCCTTGAAACGCAGATCCGTGTACTCGACCAGGCGTCCCGTCGCCCAGTCGAGCGTCACTGTGGCGAACGGCGGGAACAGGTCGGCACCGCCTGCCGGATCCGGGCGCAGGACGAACAGCGGCAGCCTCATGTAGACCCGGGGCACGCCATCCTGCAGAACCGGCACGGGCAGCGGCCAGCCGATGCCCGACTCCATGGGGACCAGCTGGTGGAACAGCGGTGAGCGGCGCAGCTCCCGGCTCAACGCCTCGGAGCGGGGCACATCGGGACTCGAGGCCGTGGTGAGGCGGGCACCGGGATCAGTGGGGTATGTCATGCGGTGGGCCACCTTCCTCGTTCGGTTCCGAAGCCGGCTCCCCAGTCGGGTCCGAACCCGGTGCCGGAGGAAGTTCAGGAGCCCTGTTCGGTGCGGTCCGCTGCTCGGGCCGTACGTAGGCGATGACCTCCTGGTGGCGCAGCAGCGCCCCGCTCCACACGTAGCCGGGGCGGACCGTCTCCGCGATGGCTCCGTGGTGCCGCCCCGAGGGGTCGTCGCGGGTGGCCACGACATTGTGCCGGGCCGGGTCCACCGGGCCGGAGTCGTCGACCGGGGTGACATCGGAGGCCGCCAGTGCGGCCAGCACGGTGCGGCGCACCCAGGCCAGTACCGGGTCGGGAGTCCCGCGGCCGGGGGAGTCCGGGGAGTCGGGGGCTGTGGGCAGCTCGGCGAGCCGGTCCAGGAGTCCGATGAGGGGTGCCGCGACCGCTGGGGCGGACGGCCGGGCCGTCGACGGGCGCGTTGGGGCGATGGGTGCCGGGCGCGCCACCTGCTCGGACCTCGCGTGCGGCACGTCGTACGACTCCTCGTACGCGGAGCGCAGTTCCCGCTCCATGCGGTCACGTTCCTGGACGAGCCAGGACGCGCACCGGGCGGCGAGATCTTCCAGGTCTTCGCGGCTGCCCATGTCCCGTTCGGCGTTGTCGCGCGTCATGGTCACACCCCCTGCGGGGAGCCGGCGGCGACGAGGTAGTTGCCCGAGTCCTGCCAGGCACCCATGAACTCGTCCAGCGGGACCGCCAGTCCCTGGCCGTCGGGATGGCCGGAGTCGTTGAGCACCACCATCGGGTTGGCGGGGTCGGTGTTGTCGATTCCGGTGACCCACACGGCGTGGTTGGCGTCCTGCCCCGCCATGCCCGGCATGTCGCCGACGTTGTCGTCGTTCGGGTCGTGTCCCTGAGCCCAGATCTCGTCGGCGTCCAGTCCCACGATGGCGGCGCCGCCGTCCGCGAGCACCGTTTCGAGTTGCTCAATGGACGCGTCCTCCACCTGCTGGACCGGGACGCCGTGCAGTTCGAGCAGATTGCCCAGGTCGGCGGGTGCTGTGCCCGACCCGTCGAACCATCCCTGGTCGGCCGCCTCGGAGGTGAGCTGCTCCTCGCTGATGCGCTGGCCCGTCAGGTACTCCAGCACCATGCCCTGCGCGCCGATCGCGCAGCCGTTCTCGCCGGTGTGCTGCTGCCACACCTCCATGGCCTCGCCCGGACTGCCGACCACGGCGGTGGGATCACTCTGAGCGGGGTCGAAGTTGGGCAGGTCGGGGACGTCTCCAGCAGGAGGAGCGGTGACCGGTGTCGCGGCGGGGTCACTGTAAGGATCCGCCGGGTCCGCCAGGCCGGTGGGATCCGTCGGACCGGCCGGATCCGCCAGGGCCGTCGGGTCCGTGATCTCAGCGGGGTCGAACCCTGGATCGATTGTCGGGTCCGTCCCCGGATCGGCGCCCGGATCGTACATGTCCCAGCTCAAGATGTACTCCTCTCACCGTCGTGTCCGCCCGGTGCCTCCTCGCCGTAGAGGACCACCAGCGCACGTTCGACGAGGGTCGCCACACGCTCGTAGGAGCGCAGCACCACGCGTGCCGTGGTGAGTGTCGGCCGGTCGAGCAGCGGGTCTCCGGCGAGGGCGGCCCAGTGGGCGATGCGGCCTCGCGCCGTCGTCAGGAGCACGTCCACCCCGGTGCCCGGGTGCAGGCCGAGCCGGGCCGCGCAGCTGGTCCCGTGCTCTCCGGTGACCTCCAGCAGTTGTGCCTGTTCCTGCTCCGTCAGGGTCAGACGACCGCCGTAGTACGCGCTCAGCGCTGCGAGTTCGGAGGGGCCGGAGTCGGTGACGCGCATGCCCTCCAACACCTGCGCCACGCGGTCCGCCACGGCGGGCGGCCGCTGCCGGGCCCGCTGGGCGCCGGCCCGGAGCCGGCCGACCTCTTCGGCGATCTCACGCTGTCCGTGGTCGAGCTTGATCAGGGAGGACCGATTGCCGAAGTGACGCAGGACCAGCTCCCGCAGTTCGGTGACTCCGCTGCGCTCCAGGAGGTGTTGCCGCACCGCGTCCTCGGCCAGGCCGTCCCGCAGCAATCCGCAGGCCAGGAAGACCCCCCACGCGCCCAGTCGGTCCACCAGCGCGGCGCGCACCTCGGCCGGAACAGGCAGCTCGGGGTAGTCCCTCACGCAGAACATCTGGACGTCCTCCATCCGGTCCGCCAGTAGCCGCGGTGGCACCTTTGCCAGCTCCGCGAGCGGCCCGAATTCGTCGGACGGCATGCACTGTGCCCCCGTTCCCAGCAGCCCCGAGACCGGGACGACCGTGCGGAACACCCTTCGTACGGCGGGCCGTTGGAGATAGGAGTCCGCCATCCGCCGGGCCGTCGCCATCGCGTCGTGGTCGAGGGGGTCCGCCGGCATCCCGTCGGGGCCCGTCTCGCCCATGGGCGGCCAGTACTGGTCGCTCCGGGAGAGCACGCCGAACGCCTTCAACGGGCTGACCACCTCCCCGTAGGCCCCCGCGAAGGACTCCACCGCCTGCTGGTCGGCCCGGCCCAGCCCCCGGCTGAACACGAAGACGACGGCGTCGGCCCGGTCCATCTCGGCGGCGCTCGCGGCGTGCACCGAACGCGCGTCCTGGCCCAGCTCCTTGAGCACGCGAGCGGTCTCGTCCTGCTCCACGGGGTCGTCGATGCCGAGGAAGGAAAGTGTGTTCTGCGAGTCGGTCCCGTGCACGCTGGCCAGACCGGGTGTGTCGATCAGCCGGAAGCGGCGCAGCAGCGGACTGGGACGACCGACCTCCACCTTCCGCACGGAGCGCAGCAGCCTCAGCCCGTCGGCGGAGCGCGCGGTCAGTCGGGAGAGCGATCCCTGGGGCCACTTCTCGGCGGGTCTGCCGTCCTTGAAATGGACGATGAGACCAGGGCGATCGCTGTGGTGGAACTCGCAGACGTTGAAGGTCAGTTCCAGTTGCCCCGTGTCGGAGACCTCCTCACCGAGGAGCGCGTTGACCAGCGTGGACTTGCCGCACTTGAGCCGACCCGCGACGGCGACCCGCATCGGCTGCGCCATCCGGGCCCGCGCGTTGCGCACCACGGTCCGCAACTCGGCCGCGGTCGGGTCGTCCTGGTCGATTGCATGGCCAATCCGTGCGAACACCTCGTCGTGCGGTGCCGCCACGGGGTCCGGCAGACTCGCCATGCCGTCACCCCGCCTCCGGAACCGGTACGCGAGGCCACCCGGCGGCACCTTCGGTCCTCGAAGGAGCTCGGCTCGGTGCGCGATGTGAGCGGTCCGTCGTGACGAGCGGTGTGGCGGTGCGCCGGCCTGAAATGGGGCGTGCGTGTGCCATGAGAATCCCCCGATGATCCCCCGATGTCGCCCCGGGGGAGGTTGCCCGGCCCCGGCGCCAACCCGTTCAGAGTGGCAGTCGGGCGGACCGTCGGGGAGGGGTTGGCGACAACTGCTGGCAATACGGGGCGCGCAGTGCAGGGAGTGGAGCGCGCGGTACCGGACGTGCGCCCGGCGGCACCTCGTGACGGTTCCCTCCCCGCCTCCCACGGCCGTACGGTGGTCGCCCCGGGGAGCCGGGGCGACACGGCGGGGGACGTGAACGGTGGAACTCCAGAGCCTGGCCGCGCGCTGCGGCGAACTGTCGATCGCGTACTGGCGGGCGGCCGACGCCGGACTGCCGACCCGACAGCTCTTCGAGCAACTGACGGCCCAGGGCAGACAGACGCTCGCGGCCCTCCGACAGCACGGCAACTCGTCATCGGTCACCGTGGGCGAGTCCGGCATCGCGGGCATGCTGCTGGACGCCTACGGCCGCGAACCGACCACCTGTCAGGAAGGTTCCCGAACCCACCGTCGGCTGAGGGAACACTGGTCGGCAGCCGAGGAGTTCACCCCCCTGGTGGGGCCGGACAAGTTGCGCCACTACCTGGCGGGCCGGGCCCAGTACGAGCTGGGGGAAGGCCGGGCCAGTGAGGCGTTGGCCCTCGTGGACCGGGCCGATCCCCCACGGCACGACGACGCGTCCCCGGCCACCGCCCCGGCCACTCCGCACGGAGACCTGCGGGCTCTGCGGGCGGAGGCCCTCCACCAGCTCTATGACTCCCGCACCGCCCTGGAGGTGCTCGCCCCGCTGGAGGCCGGACTCCGCGCTCTGCTCCCGGACGGGCCGATCCCCGACTCCGCTTCCGAGGCACAACGCCGTATCGAGGCGGAGTTCGCCCGGGGAGGTGACCCGGTGGACGTCGCCCGTCTGCTGGAGGCGTCCACCGTGTACCACCGCGTACTGGACACCAAGGCGGGCGCCCTACGGGACACGGGCCGTCCCGAGGAGGCGGAACGGGTGTATGTGATGCTCATGCCGCAGTACACGGCGTCCGGACTCGAAGCGGTGGGACACCTCCAGCTGGCCCGGTGCGCGCTGGACCGTGCAGCGGTGGAAGAGGCATGCCGGCGGCTGGACCGGGTGGCCCCGTTGTTCGAGAGCGCCTACGAAAGGGACATGGCCTCGGTGCGGGCACATCTGCGGCGGGTCCGCGGAGCCACGTATTGCGCCATGCGCGCCGAGACTGCTCGGTTGTCTCGTCGGCATCAGGATGCACTCGACTGGTGCGACCGGGGCACCGAGTTCCTGACCGCGCGCCCCGACTCCTCCGCCGCCGCGACCCTGCACACCGAACAAGCCAGAAGTCACCAGGCCCTCGGCGATCAGGCAGGGGCGGCACGCTACTACCGCCTGACGGTGACCGACCTGGACCGGGTGCTGCGCGTCTCCCTGGGCCACCGCTTCGACACGCTCCATCTGCGCTTTCGCAGACCGCTGTTCGAGGAGGTGCTGGGATTCGCGGAGCGGAGCGGCGACGCGGGGCTGGCCGCCGTTGTCACGGATTTGCTCAAGGCGCGTGCCTTCTCCGCACGGCTGTCCCTGAACCGGTCGGGCGCGCCGAACGGTCAGGAGGCACGGGCCGTCCGGGACCGCACCGCCTTCGCCGACCTGACCGGGGACATCGCGCAGGCCGAGCGACAGGGCCGGTCTGAGGACGCCGGCCACTTGCGCGGGAAACGGGCCGAACTGCTCATCAGGATCCGTGCCGTCGACCCACGCTGGCACCTCATCAGGGACGACCCGCCCTTCGACCCCGACCGTCTCACCCACTTCCTGGCGCAGTATCCGACCGGCGCCCCGGGCAGCAGGCCGGGACGCTGTGTGGCCCTGAGTCTGTACGAACGCCCCGAGGGACTCCTCACCCTCCTGGCCACGCCCGACGGGAGGCTGCGTTCGGAGACCTGCCGACCGAGCGAGGCCACTCGCCGCGCTCTCGACGCGTACCACCGGGAGATCGACTCGGGGCATCCACCGGATCCCGCCCGTCTGGACTTCTGGGGCCGGCACGGTGTCGGCCTCGCCGATCTGGTCCCCGCCGCCGTCGCCGACGAGATCGCGGACAGCGGCACCTGCCTGCTGTCCCCGCACGGCCGCCTGCACGCCCTGCCCTGGACGGTGGTGCGCCACCGGGGCCGCCACCTGGTACGGGACACGGCGCTCGGCGTCGTCCCCAACCTGTCCTGCGTGCCGCTGTTGGACCATCGCCCCGACGGCCCGATCGAAGCCACCCTGGTGGGTGTCACCGAACTGGCCGACGGCAGCGCGCTGTTCCCCCAAGTGGGCCGTGCCGTCCGCATCCTGTCCAAGGCACTCGGCCCGGACAGGATGCTGGGCGAACCGGTCACCGGCCCTGCCGCCACTGTCGCGGCCCTGCGCGGCCTGCTGGAATCGGGACCGCCGCGCCCCGGACGGACGGCCGTGCTGCAGGTCGCCACACACGGTGTACGCAGCCCCGGGACCCCCTTCGAGACCGGTGTGCAGTTGGCCGACGGTGACCTGGAGACCGGCGAGGTCCTCATGGGACGCATGCGCCACGAGGAGGTCGTCCTGACCGCGTGCAGCACCAGCTTCCGCACCCGAGCCGATCACAGCGGCGGACACGGAGCGCTCGCCGGCCCCGCACCACGGGAGCCGGAACCGCTCGAACTCGCCGGGGACGTGGCCAACTCCCTGGTCCACGCGTTCCACGAGGCGGGAGCCGCCTTCGTCCTGGCCAGCCCGGTCCCGGTGTGGCCGAGGCTCGCGATCCACCACTCCTTCCAGTGGTTCGCCCACCGAGCGGCGGGTTGCGCCCCGCTGGAAGCCGCCCGAAGAGCCGCGGTGGCGCTGCTCGACAACGACGACTCACCGCGGCAGACGGGCAACTGGGCCGGAATCACCGCCTACGGAGCACGGTGACGCGAGGAGCGACCCACGGGAGACACCCAATGACGGACGAGCCGCAGGAACTGAGCTCGCTCCTCGGACGAGAGACTTGTCGGACGTCGGAAGGACGACGATGAAGGACGAACCACAGCAGCCGCCTCAACAGGAAGCCGCAGCACACCCACAGTCGGAGCCACCGCCTGTCTCGGCATTGTCGCCCTTCCTGCCCGAAGAGCTGGCGCAGGCACTGTGCGACGAGTTGGACGAGGACTCCCAGTCGGACCCGGACAATCCGATGGGCAGCGCCAAGAGCCCCTGGACCCCCGAGGACCGCTCACCGATCCGGTCGAGGCCGCCCACACCCCCGCCGGCCGGGTGAACCAGGCATGCCGTCGAACCTCGCCGGACTCGCCGCTCTGCTGTTCGCGGCCGTCCCCGGCTACCTCTACCTCGTCCGCTACGAGCGGCACGGCCTGCGCGAACGGCCCGGCGCCGCCCGGGAGATCGCCGAACTCTTCGCCGTCGGCACGTTCGTGACGCTCGGCACGGCGGCGGGTGTCCTCGTCCTCGCCGAGTACGTGCCGGGCCTCGCCACGCTCGACGAGGCCGTCTCCGGTGAGACCTACGCCCGTGCGCACCCGTGGGAACCGGTGCGATCCGGCATTCTGACCCTCGCCCTCAGCGCGCTGGTCTGCCTCGCGCTGGGAGAACTGCGCGGGCGACGAAGCGGGGGCAGCAACTGGTCCAACACCCCGGGCACAGTGTGGTCCGAGCTCCTGAAGTCACCGCGTGGAGAGGCCGACCCCGAGGTCGAGGTCCTGATGGACGACGGCACACGGGTCAACGGCTGCTGTCACATGGTCTCCCATGAGAAGGACACCTACTATCGCGACGTCGCCCTCCACCACCCCATCTCGATCCACCCGGCCGACGAGGGCCAACCCGAGCCGTGCGAAGCGGACTACATCATCATCCCCGGCGGCCACATCCGGCTGATCCAGATCACCACGGCACGCACCCAGGGCAGGAGTTAGTGCCGAGTTCCTCGGTGGCCAGGATTTCGCCTGCGGGTCTGGTCGATCAGGAGGATGCAGTTGATCTGCTGATGGTTGGTTCAGCTGCGGGTGATCGGTGCGCTCCAGCGGCTTGTCTCGTGTTCTCGTCCGACTTCGGGAAGCCGGAAGCATGCGAGGGCGCCGAGCAGGCCGGCAGCACCCAGAAAGAGGAACAGTGCGGTGTAGCCCCCGAGCGCCAGCAGCGCGGGGCCCATGAACGGGACCAGTGACTCGGGTAGCTTGCTGGCGACGTTGAAGATCGCGAGATCCTTGGCCGCGTCGTCCTTGTCGGGCAGGACACGCACGGACAGGGCGAAGTCGACGGACAAGAACGGCCCCGTGCTGAGGCCCATGAGGACGAAGCCCAGCGCATCGGGCAGTCACTTCTCCGTGAAGGCGGTGAAACGCAGCGCCATGCGCGCCAGCCAGTTCTCCCTGCTCGCTGTCCGGTCCTCATCCTGCGGCGGCGCCGTTGCCATCACGTCGCCTCGTATCTGCGTACAGGCGTATGGGCGTTCAGGGCTGGTCACCCAGCTATGCGATGCCGACGATCGTCAATCCCGCCTGGCCGAAAGGCAATGTGGATGACCTACACGGCACCCGGCTGCTTCACGTGCGGTACCGCCGTCCCGCGCCGCACGCGTGGCAGTACGTTCGCGACGTGACCTCGGAGGAGAGCGACCGGACGTTCCTGGAGTTCCTCGCGCGCGACGCGCCTTCGGCCGAGTTCGAGGAACCGATCATCGCTGACCGGGCGTTGGGGGCGAGCGCCGAGACCGTCGCCGCCCTTGAGCGGTCGATACTTCTGGCGCTACGGGTGCGGGCGGCACTGGACAGGAGCCGTCGCCGGGAAGCCGAACTCTCCGCCCTGTACGAGACGGTGGGCGACCTGGTGGCCCTGCGTGACGTCGACGCCGTCCTTGAGGCGATCGTGCGCCGGGCACGCAAACTGCTCGACACCGACACCGCCTACCTCGCCCTGTATGACCCGGAGCGCGGCCACGCGTACGTGCGCGAGACGAATGGTTCGGTGTCGGCGGAGTTCCAGCATCTGCTCATGCCCCTTGGAGCGGGACTCGGCGGCCTCGTGGTACAGACCGCCTCGCCCCTACTTCAGCAGTAGTTACCTGGGTGACGCCGGTTCCGGCATACGCGCGAGATCGACGAGGCGGTGACCGAGGAGGGCCTGGTCGCCATCCTCTGTGTGTCCCTGCGTCTGCGCGGGACCGTCATCGGAGTGCTCTACGCGGCCGACCGCACCGAGCGCCGCTTCGCACGCTACGAGGTCAACCTGCTCAGGCCGATCGGCAAGCTGCGTAGCCGTCAAGGGCGGACCAGCTGACGTGTGATGCCAGCAATCACCGCGGTGGCGAGGATCCAGCCGGCGACGATTAGGCCGTAGGCGACTGTCTGCCCCGGGCCATGCGGGCTCCACGCGGTCTCCTGGCCGAGGTTCACCACCGGCAGTAGGAGATCCAACGTGTAGGCAGGTGCCGAGAAGGGCGGCGGGTCGTCGCGGGCGGCACTCAGAGGCGTGACCGCGAAGAACGCGCTGCCCGCGGCCAGCAGCACCAGGAGCCAGAGGCCGGCCAGCCATGGTCGGTATCCGTAGCCGACGAGCAGGTCCTGGATCAGGCCCCACGTACGGCCAGGTGGTGCGAGCGTCCTGCGGCGCTCGCGCTGCTTGTGCAGCAGGACACGCCGGGCGTCCTCGTCGTGGCCGATTCGCCGGTAGTGCGCCGCGAGTTGTTCGAGGGGCTGGGGCTGGTAGTTGTTCCGGCCCCGGGAGAGCCAGTCAAGTCGTGCCGGTGCCGGGAGGCGAGGCGCCAGGTCCTCGTATCGCAGACCGTCGAGCCTGGTTTCCCGTGGCCAGTGCGCCGGGTCGTCACACAGGCTGTCGACCTGTGCCTGGCGTAGATCCAGCACGGTGAGGCGGGTGTTGTCGAGTCGCAGTTCGCGCTTGATCCGTGCGCCACGTAAGTCGAAATCGCCTTCGATTGCGCACACGGCACGGTCGGCGTTGTAGCCGAGGCGGCAGTACATGCCGCTTTCGGCTTCGAGGTTTCTGGCGAGGACCCCGCCGCGGATTGTGGAGCCGTCCAGCTCCGCGTAGCCCTTTATGTGAGCACCGGGCAACCGTAATTGTCCGTCGATGACGGCATCGTGGCAGTAGAAGGCGCCGTCGATCGCGGCGAGATCACCCTGTACCGCGACGTTCGGGGAGGTGAACGTCGAGCCGGAGATTTCCACGTCTCCCGTTCGCGCTCCGTAGAGCGACAGCTTGTCCAGTCGGCAGCCCGCGACCTCCAGTTCCCCGTCGAGAATGATACGAGCCGCGTTTACGTGGGAGAGCGAGCAGCCGCGTAGCCTGACGCTGCGGGTGGTTGCCTCGGCCAGCAACAGTTTGCCGTCGAACACGCAGTGCTCGAACAGGAGCGAGGTCTGGAGTCGTGCGTTGGCCAGGTCGAGGTCGCCGGTGATCCTTACCCCGCACAGGGTGAATCGGCTGAGTGCGTCCGCGCCGGACACCAGGGCAGCAATCACTACGGCGCGGACCCGACGGTCCTCGCTCCACTGATCCGCCTCGTTTAGGCCGTAAGCGTCGTCGGTTCGGAAGTCGACCACCATCTCCTGGCGGGCCCCCGCCACGACACGCTGCTCGGACTCAGACAGATTGTCGGGCATGTCCATGGCCGAAGCATGCCCGACGGCAACCCAGCCCTTAGCCGGCCGCACGTGTGAGGTAGGCCGCGTTTCAACGGGAGTAGTCAGGCTCGTCGGGGGCCGCCGGGCGGCTACGGCCAGGGTTGGGTGAACAAGCCCTGCTCGGTCTCGACCAGGATTCCGCGCTCGGTCAGCCGCTTGAGCTTCAGGCGGGTGTTGTTGATGCTGTTGGGCGTGATCTCCAGGTCCATCGCCTCGCACATCTGCCGCGCCCCGCAGGTGAGCCACGGCTGGCACGGCCTGGCGGCCGGCTGGCAGGCTCCGGCACCACGTCCCGATCTCCACCCGGCGCGCTGACAATTGTCCGGCCGACAACCGCAAGATTCGACGCGACAGATCAATCGAGGACGGGTGGACAAGCACACGAAGCTCCTGGCGGACACTGGTGATCTTGGTCGAGAACCCGTCTGACAGGAGCTTCGTCGGGGCACAGGACTGTCCAACTCGCGGTCAGCACCGTGAGGTTGGAAGGGACTCTCGGATCACGCTGGGTCTGCTGGCTTGCCGGGTTGGTGAGCTCTCCGAGCAGATCCGGGATGTGGACGCTCGTCTGGTCCGCCTCGTGAAATGTCATGCCCCGCAACTGATCGATGTGGGGGGATCGGTCCGGACACGGCCGTCACCTTGCTGATCACGGTGGAGGACAACCCGGAACGCCTGGACAGTGAGGAGTCCTTCGCCGCGTTGTGCGGGGTGAGTCCTGTCGCGCGTTCCTCGGGACGTCAGCAGTACCGTCGCCTCAACCGTGGTGGCGACCGTCAGGCCCATGCCGCGCTGCATCGCCTCGTGTTCACCCGGCTGCGGGTCGACCGGCGAACCCAGGACTATTACGAGCGCCGGATCAAGGAGGGTAAGCCCCGCCGCGAAATCGTCCGTTGACTCAAGCGCTATGCGGGCCGGGTGGTCTTCCACCTCCTCGGACAGCTAGGGCCAGGACCCCGCTCATAAGTGCTGTGTGTGATAGCGGACATGGTCGCTTTCGAGACCCGGTTGCCCGTCACGATCTCCGTCGCGTCAGTGGAGCGAAGCTGTCGAGAGAGTAGCAACTCCAGGCGAGAGTGCCGGCCCATCCGGTGCTACGGCGAGGTGGGCAGGTGTGGGGAGCGGAGTACGAGCAGGGTGATCTCGCTGGGGGCGAAGACGCGGAACGGCGGGCCCCAGAAGCCGGTGCCGCGGCTGGTGTAGAGGAGGGTGCGGGTGCCGTGGTGGCTCAGGCCGGCGTGGGCGGGCTGGTCGATGCGGACCAGGTGGTGGAAGGGCCAGATCTGGCCGCCGTGGGTGTGGCCGGAGAGCTGGAGGTCGATGCCGGCGGCTGCCGCCCGGTCGACGAACTTGGGCTGGTGGGCAAGGAGTAGGACGGGCAGGTCGGGCTCGGCGCCGTTCAGGGCTCCGGCGAGGTGGGCGCGGTGGCCTGCCAGGCCGGAGGATTCGGCGGTGACGTCGTCCACGCCGGCGACTACCAGGGTGTCGCCTCCGCGTTCGAGCAGCAGGTGGCGGTTGCGCAGTGGCTCCCAGCCCAACTCGTCCATCAGGTCGACCCAGCCTTGGGCCTCGCTGTAGTACTCGTGGTTGCCGGTGACGTAGACCCGGGCCTGGGTGGCCCGCACGTTACCTAGCGGGACGGCCTGGGCGCGGCGGCGTTCGGCCGTGCCGTCCGCGATGTCGCCGGTGTGGCAGACCAGGTCGGCTTCCAGTGAGTTCACCGTCTCGCACACTCGCGCCGACCAGCGGGCGCGGTCGAGTGGGCCGTAGTGGGTGTCGGTGATGAGGGCGACACGGGTGCCGTCCAACCCGGCACCCAGGCGCGGGAGTTGGACGTCGAGGCGGCGCACGCGTGGCACGCGTCGGGCTTCGGCGTAGCCCCAGGCGAGCAGTACGGCGGTGGTGCCGAGGACGGCCCACGTGACGATCCGGGCCCGGTCCTGACTCTCGCCGACGCCTGCGACGGTCAGGGCGATCCGCAACAGGACACCGAGCAGAACGGACCAGGTGAACAGCACCCAGCTGGCGCCCAGCAGGGTGTCCCCGATGATCGCCGCCCAGTCCTGCTGGCGCCGGCCGTGGCCGCGCCCCATCGCCAGTGGCATGGCCACGAGGCCGAGGACGAACAGGGCGGTGCCGACCAGCGCGACGGGCAGTGGCCAGTGCTGGCCGCTGTACAGGAGCACCCAGCAGGGCACGGCCCACAGCAGGACGGGGGCGATCAGGGGGAGGTAGCGCATCAGACGGTGCAGCCGGGTTCGCTGGGTCTCGTGCGCTGCCCTGTCGTCGGATCGGACTTCGCTGGTGTCGGTCACGCTTCCCCTCCTTAAGTCAGAGCCGCACGCAAACGTTCCACCAGGGGGTTCGTCAGCCGTGTCGGTGGCTCGCAGCGCCTTGAAGTAGGCGGGCCGATCGGCTGTGAGGTCGGAGGCGACGCCTCTGCGACAGAGTTCGAAGGCCGCCTGATCGAGGATAGTCCTGGCCAGACGACCGTTGCCGTCCGGGAACGGCATGATCGAGACGAACTCGTGGTGGAACCCGGCCGGCGTGCGGAGAACGACCTCCCGGCTGCCACGGCTCCGCGGCCCGACGAGCAGGCTGCCTCTCTCCGGGAAGAGGAGATCTTCGAACATGGCGGCGTGGAGCAGCGCGAGTAGTGAGCTGTCGAGCCTGGCCACGGTCGGGAGCCGTGCAGCGATCTCCTCGTCCTGCAGCTCGTTGCGCAGCAAGCGCTGGATCCGGTCTTGCTGGTCGGTGTTGAAGAACGCGACCTGTTCCTCGGGACTCATGGGAAGCCTCAGGAACTCCAAGCGCAGCCAGTAACCCCCCGGGGGGTCATCGAGGGCGGCCCGTATGCGTTCTACGTTGAAGATCTCGTCGTAGGGCCCGCCGAGCGCGGGGAGCTCCGCGCGCTCGCTGACGCTCAGATGCTGGTTCACAGGGAAGATGAATCCATCCGCATGTTCGCCCTAACGCCACGGAGATCTTCTTTGTACCTTCTTCTGGTCGCAGCGAAGGCACTCGCCGTCGTGGGGAAGTAGACGGCTGCGACGTACCTCCAGCCGTCCCGCCGCACGACGACGTCCTACTTCCCGTCCGGACTGCCCAGAGGGCCCTGCGGCTCGATGTCGGCATAGCCGCTGATACGGAGGATCCCAGCGCACAGACGCTCAGCGACGACCGTCCAACTCCCCTTGCTCCGGCACCGCGTTGCCGTGCACGGTGTAGGCGGGGGCCAGACGCGGACCGTCGGCGAGAGCTGCTCGCTGATGAGCCGGACGGCCGCATCGAGCAGGTCGGGGGCGTCGACGGCGGCCGCCTGCCGGGCGTAGCTCTGGTCGCGGATCCACACGTACCGGTGGTCGTATCAGGCGCGAGCTTGGCCTTCGGGCCGGGCCGGGGCGGAGTCGGCAGCCGCAGCGGAGGCCGCGGGCGGAGGTGAGGGCCTCGGTGGTCATCGGTGCCTTCCTCAACCACGGCCCGCAACGGCGACACGGACAGTGCCCGTGCGACGCCGAGGAGGTTGTCGGCCATGTTGCGACCGGTGCGGGGTTGGACACTCTGCGGGGTGTCGGCGGACACCCGCTCACCGACGCACAGGCGCAGCAACTCGCCCTCGCCCCCCTGCTGCTCGCCGACGCCGATCTGGTGATCCTCGACGAAGCGACCGCCGAGGCCGGCTCCGCCTACGCCGGACAGCTCGACCGCGCTGCTGATGCTGTCCTCGCCGGGCGCACCGCAGTCGTGGTCGCGCACCGTCTCTCCCAAGCAGCAACCTGCGACCGGATCATGGTGATGGAGCGCGGTCGGATCATCGAGACCGGCACCCACGGAGAGCTGGTTGATGCCGGTGGTGTGTACGCCGGATTGTGGACGGCCTGGGAGGCCGCGCCCTGGGAGGCCGCGCAGTGACAACTGCATGACCAGGCCAGGATTCGCCGCAGTCCGCGCAGTTTGTCGTCCCGGGTGAGCCGGTCGGGGTGGCGGGTCAGCCAGGCGGTGACCTGACGGACGGCCAGCCGAGGCGCTCGGTCGGGGCCGGGGCGGCGCTGCTGCAGGTAGTCGCGGACGGGGTCTGTCCAGTGAAGGGTCCCGTCTCATTCTCGGTGGTCGACAGTGTTGGGGCGAGTTGCAACCGGCGGGCGCATTCGAGCAGGCCCACCCCCTTCTCGAGCAGGCCGTGCACCTGGTGCCAGCGTTCCAAGGTGGATTGGGCGCGGCGCCCGTCGTGGATCGGCGCGTCCAGCACTGCGGACCAGCAGGTGCTGTGTGCCTTCACCTCGCTGAGGGCGGCTTTACACAAGTGGATCCGGCGCCGGCGACCCGAGGGCGAGAGCAGACTCCTCGACTGCTCCAGCCGCCCGCGCACGACACCACACGGCACCACTGCCGCAACCGGGAGCCCGCGTCTGCCGGCTGAGGCACACCCGCACAATCGGACCCGCACGCCTGGACCCGATCCTTGGCCCGCCCGCCCGCCCGCCCGCCTCGACCGTGCACCGCATCCTCACCCGGCACGGCCTGAGCCGATTCGGCGGCTTCCTGGACGGCCCCACCGGACAAACCATCCGCCGCTACGAACGTGACCGGCCCGGTGAACTGATCCACGTCGACGTCAAGAAACTCGGCCGCATCCCCGACGGCGGCGGCCTGTCGTCCGGGAGCAGCGTCGAGGTGTTCATGCTCGGACGGCGGGCGAGTGAGCCATGGCTCCGGGTCGTGCGCTCCTTTCGGCCCCCGCGGCAGCGCCGCGAACTCGGTCACTTCGCCGGTGGTTTCGCCGTCGTCGTATGCCGACTCAGGCCTTTTTCGTCCTCGTACGACCTCACCGTGCCCGGGACGGTATCCCAGGCACCCCATGTATCTGCAGGTCAGATGGGCTGGGATGGTTCCATCGTGTCTGATCGGCCGTGAGTTGTTGCGCTCGGCCGCTGTGACGGCTGATGCTCTTGGTGTCGCACCGACCAGGCCCGGGCTGACCAGCCGGCCTCGCCGCGGCATCCACGTCCACGCACTCATTCACGGGGGAACCCTCATGTCCATGCGCATCCGAACGAGCGCTCTGACCGCACTCACCGTCGCCGCCCTCGCGGCGGGCACGGTCCTCACGGCACCGGCCGCAGGCGCCTCGCCCAAGGCCGCCGTGCCCAAGCTCCTCTCGGCGTCCCAGCTGCCGCCGCACCCGACGTCGTCCTGGACCGCCGGGCCGGTCACCGAGGGGTTCCCGGAGGCACTCGGCGTCTGCGTGAGCACGGAGGGCGTGCTCGACTACGACTACCGGCACCGGGAGTTCCGGACCGACCTGGACACCAGCGCCGTGCAGTTGACCGTCGTGACGGGCACGGCCGCCCTGGCCAAGGCCCTGGCGAAGCACTACGACGACCTGATCCGCACCTGCGCCGACCGCATCGAGGCCTCCTCGCCCGACGTCGAGGCCGAGAGCCGGGACTACGGCAAGCTGCCGGTAGAGGAGGGCGCCCGCGTCCGCGGCCTGCACACCGAGACATCCCAGGGCGCCAACGACATCGCCCTGTTGTCGGTCGGGCGGGACGGCAGGACCGTCACCGTCGTTCAGTGGGGGCAGATGGGCGACTTCAAGAATGCGCCCGTGACCGCCTTCAAGAAGACCACGACCACGGCCGTCAACAAGCTGTACTGACCGGGCGGCCCCGGGAAAGGGCCGGGGCCGTTTTTTTCGCCACGGAGGTCGGAAGGACGGCCCCGTACCGGGCAGGCCCCGGGGCGGGGGCCGTCGTGCCCTGCAACGACGCTCACGGTCAACAGATACGCAGTTGAGGTGGTGGGCCTGCGCCGGTCTTCACCAACCGGTCCGGGCCCATGCGAACCTGTCCGGCTTCCCAGCGCGGGATCTCCCGGAGCCTGACGGCGCGGTGTCACGCTTGTGGGTGATGACAACCGACCAGGTCGGCGGGACACCCGGCAGAGCCAGTGGAGACCGGCCGTGTGAGCGCGGCCGGTCTCGCGCCGTCAGGCGACCATTGCCCAGACTGACTCGCACTCGCCAACTCGCGACATAGGGGTGGCTCAGTCAGTGTGGGGTGAAGGTGTCGACGGTCAGGGTGCTGTCGTCGTTCATGCGGACTCGGTGGGCGAGTTGGGCGAGGACCTGCTCGGGCTCAAGGCCGGTGCGGGCGGCCATCGCGCGTAGTCGTCGGCTGGTGTCGGCGGGCAGCCACCCCCGCGCCGTTCAGCTCATCGCGCGTCCTGCTGCTCCTTCTGCCCTTCGGCACGACGGGCGAGGGCGCTCTCCAGCTGCGCGTCGCGCTCCTGAGCCCACGTGCTGCCCTGGACGTCCCGTTCCGGGGAGTAGAGGGGGAATAGACCGGTCAGTCCTGACCGTCCATCAGGGCGGTGATGCGGCGCCATTCGGTATGGTGCGCCACTCACCGTTCGGCGAGGTTCTGCGGGTCGCCGTCGTACGGGCCGCGGTTGGCGGCGGGGGAGTCCAGCTGCTGTCTGGTTTCCCGCTCACGCCGTTCCGCTTCCGCGACCTTTTCCGCGACCTGCGCCACGCTCAGCCCCTCGCCCTGCTGCAGGACCGTAGCCCGGGCTGATGAAACACCCAAGCGAGCTATGTACAGCCGAGCCTCGTTCGAACTCCTCCGCACCCGGATCCTCACCCAGCCATGAACTTCACGGAGCCGTGGACAGAGTCCTGAAAACGGCCGGCGATGCTCTGCACTGCCCAGGCCGTTTGCCTTTGTCCACTGGGGCCGATTCGCCCGCTGGTGAAGGGGTTCGGGAGGACTCGGCTCCGTCAAGGGCGCCTTCGGCGTCGTGAGCGACGGGCTGCGCTCTCGCTGGACGGTTCGTCCCGGTCCAGGGTCCCGGCGGTAATGCTCCAGGCTCGAACGCTTCAGGGGAGCGCCAAGCTGTTGTCGGGGGTCAGGCCGCTGAGCTTTTCGGGGTTGACCTGGAAGCGCAGGTTCTGGATGCGGCCGTCGACGAGGTCGAACGAGAGGGCGCCGACTGTGTGTCCGCCGAGGGTGGCCAGGACGCCGAGCTCGCCGTTGATGACGGCCGGTTCCATGGTCAGGGCGGCCAGTTCGGGCTTGGCCAGGAAACCCACGATCCAGCGCGCGACGCGGTCGGTGCCGTGGAGGGGGCGGCGGGCGGCGGTGACCTTGCCGCCGCCGTCGGACCAGGCGGTGACATCGGGGGCGAGCAGCTCCATGACGGCGTTCAGGTCGCCGCCCGAGCAGGCCGCCAGGAACTGGGCGGTGACCTGGCGGCGCCGGGTCTGGTCGGCGTCGAAGCGGGGGCGGCGGGCCTGGACGTGTTCCCGTGCGCGGTGGGCGATCTGGCGGACCGTCGGCTCGGGACGTTCGAGGGTCTCGGCGATCTCGGCGTGCGAGTAGCCGAAGACTTCGCGGAGCAGGAAGACGGCGCGTTCGACGGGGCTGAGGGTTTCCAGGACGACGAGCATCGCGGTGGAGACGCTGTCGGCCAGTTCCGACTCCGCTGCGATGTCGGGGGAGGTCAGCAGGGGCTCGGGGAGCCATGGCCCGACGTAGGTCTCGCGGGTCGCCCGTGCGGAGGTGAGGCGGTTCAGTGAGAGGTTGGTGACCGTGCGCACCAGGTAGGCCTTGGGGTGGCGGACCGTGTCGCGGTCCGCGGTGTTCCAACTCAGCCAGGTGTCCTGGAGGACGTCCTCGGCGTCGGTGACGCTGCCCAGCATGCGGTAGGCGGTGGCGAACAGCAGCCTGCGGTGTTCGAGATACGGGTCCTGCTCGTCTCTGGCGTCGACCATCGGCTCATGCTGCCAGCGCCGTAACCAGGGCGGCAAGGCCAGAGATCATGGCGCCGGCAGCCGATGCGCCCGTCATGCCGCGGGCTTGCGGGTGGCGCGGCCTCCCTTGGAGACGATGGTGGTGACGTTCATGCGCTTGCTGAACCGGTAGGTCGTGAGCGGGCTGCCGCTGACCATCTCCTTGTACGCGGCGGCGCTCCGGCCGGTGAGGTGCATGCGGCGGGGGGTGTCGTCGGCCTTGGTGAACTGGATGACGGCATCACGGCGGCCGAGACTGACCGGCTGGTGGAAATAGCCGAAGCGGAACGGCTTGACGGCCTTGCCGCGTACGAGCCGCGCGATGGTGTCGGCGGTGTACTGGGCGGTGGGCAGGCCGCTCTGGCAGGTGCCGTGGATCTGTCCCCAGGCCAGCCGGACGGCGGCGGCGTCGCCGATGGCGTGGATCTCCGGGTGCGAGACCGAACGCAGGGTGGCATCGACCAGGATGAGGCCGCGGTCGTCGGTGGCGATCTGGGCGTCGGCGGCGAGCGGCGCCACCTTGACGCCGGTGGTCCACAGGCAGGCGTCGGAGCGGACGAGCCGGCCGTCGGCCAGTTCGACGGCGTCGGGCAGCACCTTGGTGACGCGGGCGCCGGTCTCAAGAGTGACGCCGAGGCGGTCCAGCGCGCCGTAGAGGTAGGCGCGGGCCTTGGCACCCATCATGGCGCCGGGCTCGTCCAGGCTGATCAGCGTGACGTCCAGGCCGGGGTGGCTCTCGGCGATCTCGGTGGCCGCCTCGACGCCGGTCAGGCCGCCGCCGCAGACGGTGACCGTGCCGCCGGACACGGCGACCTCGGTGAGGCGCGTGGCGAACCGACCGGCGGTCTCCGGTGTGTTGAGGGTGAACGCGTGGGTGTCGGCGCCGGGGACCTTGCCGGTGTCGGTCGAGCTGCCCAGCGCGTAGACGAGCGTGTCGTACCCGAGGGTCTCGGCGCCGTCGACGGCGATCTGCCGGGCCTCGGGGTCGATGGCGGTGGCGGCGCCCTGGACGAACGTGACGCCGGTCCCGGCTAGCAGATCGGGGATCCGATGGTCGGCCAGCTCCTGTCCGGCGGCGATCTGGTGCATCCGCAGCCGCTCGACGAACCGGCCGGAGGGGTTGACCAGGGTGATCTTCACGCGGGTCCGGCGGGTGCGGTGGGCCAGCCGGATGGCGCTGAACAAGCCCGTGTAGCCGGCGCCGAGGACGACGATGCGGTGGCTGGTGTTCATGGCGTCTCCCAAGGTCGGGCACCGACTTCTGTGTCGGTGACGCCCATGGGACAAGCAGCCCGCACCGGACGTGACAGGTCGCCAATGTGAACCACATCACACCAGGTGCGCCGTTGGTGTGCCGCCAAGAACCCGTCGGTTGCCTCGCTGTACCGGGTCGGCCGAGGCAGTGCAGGACGCCGGAGAGTACAGGCTCCGACTGCCGCTCAAGCCGGCGCGCATCCGACGCTCCGACACCCCGCTCACCCCGAGGAAGCCGGACTCCGCGAGCAACTCCAGCGCCAGGTCCTCGACGTCGCAGACTGGCAGGCGTCCAGGCCACTTCCGAGCCCACGCGTGCGCTACATCCTCGACGAATGAACCCAGTGCGCTTCTGATCAGTACGGCCAGCCAGACGGCGCTCGATGTCAAGCACACTTGACATCACGGCGGGGCGCCTCCTAGCGTGTCAAGTACACTTGACATCGCGCCGAAGGGGGCTCCCGTGCAAGCGCGCAACGAGATCAAGGCGAGCGCTCGGCTCGTGCTCTGGACACTCGCCTGGGCGGCGACGGTTGCCCTGGCCAAGTTCGGCCCGCGACTCCTATGGGATCCGCCACAGCAGGTGGCGAGCTGGGCCGCCGTTGCCGTCAATCTCGCCGTCGGCGTCGGCTGGATCGTCGCCTTCACGGGCTTTCTCCGCGCGCTCGATGAGCTGCAACGGAAGATCATGCAGGATGCGCTGGCGGTCACCCTCGGCGTGGGCTGGGTCGTCGGATTCTCCTACGTCGTTGCGGACGCTGCCAGCCTCGTCGCCCGCGATGTCGATATCGCCGTCCTCCCCGCGCTCATGGGAGTCGTCTTTATGATCGCCTTCGCCGTCGGCAAGATCCGATACCGATGAAGAACCGCATCACGGACCTTCGCTCCGAACGGGGTTGGACGCAGGCCGACCTGGCTCAGCATGCCGGCGTGTCCAGGCAGACGATCAACGCCATCGAAACAGGGAGGTTCGACCCAAGCCTTCCCCTCGCCTTCCGTCTCGCCAAGCTCTTCGACCTGAGGATCGAAGAGCTCTTCCTCGACGAATGAACCCAAAGCGTTTCGGATCAATAGGACGTCGGGGGCCACCCGGAAACTGGCGGACTTGCGTTCGCGGATGGTGAGGGCCTGCTGGGTGAGTCGGCGCACTGCAGCACCTCGCGGTGGGCTGTGTGCCGGGCTCTTGGTACACGTCCAGGCAGCGCAGCCGGACACCGGGCTGCCCGGATCGCGTGTCGTACGGTCTGATGCCGCGGCCGGCCCACGTCCGTAGCGGGTCCCACCGGACCTGGCGGTGCCGCCGGTACGGCCGGGAGATCTGAACCGATACCGGGACTCAGGCCGCGACGAGCTCCTGCTCGCGGTCCGGCGTCTTGACCTTGGGCTCCTTGTTCGGCAGTGAGAGCCGGAAGACCTTGTGCCACGCGGAGAACACCTGCTTGGGAAGCGGCCCGGTGACGTACTCCAGCTCGTACTTCTCGAACAGCGCGCGCACCTTCACCGCGACCTCGGCGTACCGGTTGCTCGGCAGGTCCGGGAACAGGTGGTGCTCGATCTGGTGCGACAGGTTGCCGGTCATGAAGTGCATGGCCTTGCTGCCGCTGATGTTCGCCGAGCCCATCATCTGGCGCAGGTACCACTGGCCGCGCGTCTCGCCCTTGATCGACCGGCGCTCGAAGACCTGCACGCCCTCGGGGAAGTGCCCGCACATGATCACCGAGTGGGTCCAGACGTTGCGGACCAGGTTCGCGGTGAACGTGGCGGCGAGCGTCGGGAGGAACGACGGGCCCGACAGCAGCGGGTGGATCACGTAGTCCTTGAGCACCTGCTTGCGGATCTTGCGGCCCACGGCCTTGGCCCGCGCGCGGAACTCCGGGTTCTTGCGGCGGCGCTTGTGCAGGTTCTTGCCGAGTTCCAGGTCGTACGCGGCGATGCCGTACTCGAAGAAGCAGGCGTTGAGGAAGTTCCACAGCGGCTGGCCGAGGTGGAACGGGTGCCACCTCTGGTCCTCGTCGACGCGCATGATGCCGTAGCCGAGGTCGTTGTCCTTGCCGATCACGTTCGTGTACGTGTGGTGCAGCTCGTTGTGCGAGTGCTTCCACTGCTCGGACGGCGAGACGTGGTCCCACTCCCAGGTGGTGGAGTGGATCTTCGGGTCCCGCATCCAGTCCCACTGGCCGTGCAGGATGTTGTGGCCGATCTCCATGTTGTCCATGATCTTCGCCACGGACAGCCCGGCGGTGCCGATCAGCCATGCGGGCGGGAAGATCGAGAACAGCAGCACGCCCCTGCTGACCAGCTCGAGCTTGCGCTGCGCCGAGATGACCTTCCGGATGTAGGCAGCGTCCTTCTCGCCGCGGTCGGCGATCACCTCGTCGCGGATCGCGTCCAGCTCGCGGCCGAGCTCCTCGATCTGCTCCGCGGTCAGGTGGGCGGTGGGGTCGATGGCGGTCAAGGTGCTCCTACCGTTCGATGTCGCAGGGGCCCGCCGCGGCGGACACGCAGGTCTGGATGAGTACGCCCGGCTCGGCCTCGGTGATCTCGCCGGTGCGCAGGTCGCGGACGGCGCCCGCCTTGAGCGGTGTGACGCAGCCGAAGCAGATGCCCATGCGGCACCCGGAGGGCATGAGCACGCCGGCCTCCTCGCCGACGTCCAGCAACGGCGTGGCGGCGTCCGCGTCGACGGTCTTGCCGGTGGTGCTGAACGTGACCTCGCCGCCACCGTCGCCGGCGACCACGATGCTGGGGCGGAAGCGTTCGGTGTGCAGGCGCTCTTGGACGCCGTGCTCGGTCCAGTGCTCCTCGGCGGCGTCGAGCAGACCCGCGGGCCCACACGCCCAGGTCTCGCGCTCGGCCCAGTCGGGCACGAGTTCGTCGAGACGGGCGATGTCGAGCATGCCGTCCGTGTCGGTGTGCACCTCGGTGAGCCGCAGCTTCTTGTCCGCGACCAGGTCGTGCAGATCGTCGCGGAAGATCACGTCCTGCGGCTGTGGCGCGCAGTGGACCATGACGACGTCGTCGAACTCGGTGTCGCGCAGCATGCCCATCACGGGCGTGATGCCGCTTCCGGCCGTCAGGTAGAGCACCTTGGCGGGCTTGGCCTGCGGCAGCACGAAGTCACCGGTCGCCTGGTCGAGCTGGATCAGCGTGCCCGGTTTCGCCCTGCGGACCAGGTGGTTGCTGACCTTGCCGTCCGGGATCGCCTTCACTGTGATCGTGACGCGGCCGTCCTGGCGGTCCGTCGGCGAGGTGAGCGAGTAGGCACGCCACAGGCGCACCCCGTCGACGTCGACCCCGATTCGCACGTACTGACCGGCTGTGTGGCCGCGCCAGCCCCGTCCCGGCCTGATCACGATGGTCGCGGCGTCACCCGTCTCGGGGTGCACGGCCTCGATGCGCCCACGCAGGTCGGCGCCCGCACGCAGCGGGCTGACCAGGTCGAGGTAGTCCGACGGCAGCAGCGGCGTCGTGACCATCTCCAGCAGTTTCCACGCCCTGCTGCGGAGGGCTGTACTCGTCATGACTCCAGCTTGCTGCGCCTCAAGGGGTAAAGTCCTGACCGCAGGACGTAAATCTGGTCGGCCCAATTGTTCGCAGGGAACAAAAACGTGAGCCATGCAATCAGGAGGGCCAGCGGACTGGCCCTGGATGAGACGACGGTCACCGCACTGCGGGCCGCGCTGAGGACCACCGCCGACGAGGTCGTCGAGGCGATCATCGACGAGGTCCCTCCCTACGCCAACGCCCTTTCGGGCCGCATGGGCGCCACCATCCGCAGAGCCGTCCGCACCGCCCTGGGGCACTACCTGGACCTCGCGAGCGGGAACGCCACGGGCGGCGACGCCGGTGACGCGGCCTACGAGCTGGGCCGCGGCGAGGTCCGGGACGGCCGTTCGATGGACGCGCTGCTCAGCGCCTACCGCGTCGGCGCCCGCGTGGCCTGGCGATGCCTGGCAGCGGGTGCCGTACCCGCAGGTCTGCCCGCCGCCGAGGTCGCCAAGTTCGCCGAGCTGACCTTCGCCTACATCGACGAGCTCTCCGCCGCGAGCGCCGCGGGCCACGCCGACGAACTGGCGGCCCGGGGCAGGGACCACGAGCGCCACCTGGAACACCTGGCCCGCGATCTCCTCGCCGGCGCGAGCCCGGACGTGCTGCTGGCCTCTGCTCAACGGGCCGGGTGGCAGCCTCCGGTTTCACTGACCGCGGTCCTGCTGCCCGCCGCCCAGGCCCGGCCCGCCTACCGCGCGCTCGACCAGGGCACCCTCGTCCTCGACGATCTGCCGGACGCCTTCGGCGTGCTGCTCGTCCCCGATGCCGACCGATCACATCTCCTGCGGCAGCTGACCGACCGCACCGCCGTGGTCGGCCCGGCCCGGCCATGGACTCGTGCGTCCGCCTCGTACGCACGAGCCGTACGCGCGCGTTCCCTCTCCTCTGACATCCGCGACACCGAGGACCACCTGCCCGAGCTGGTGCTGAGCGCCGACGTGGACGCGTTCGCAGACCTGCGTGCCCGAGCCCTCGCACCGTTGCGGACCTTGCCTGACGCGACCGCACGGCGGCTGGAGGAGACGTTGCGGGCGTGGCTGCTGCACCAGGGCAGGCGGGAGGAGGTGGCGGCGGCGTTGTTCGTCCATCCCCAGACGGTCCGGTACCGGATGTCGCAGCTGCGGGAGCTGTTTCCTGATCTCGCATCGCCACAGCGGGTCCTTGAACTGACGCTGGCGGTCGGTCTTCGGGGCAGCTGACCCGTACGTCGACCGTCCACGACCGCGTCCGCGAGCGGTCCAGGAATCGTGCCTCGTTCTCGGCGCCATCAGCCGGCTCATGCGGCCCGGGGAAGAGCGGCATGAGCCGGCTGAGACCGAAGGTGGATGCGAAGACCGGACAGGTCTCGGGAAGCCGCCGCCGGGGGCGCTGTCCTGGCGGGAGCTGACCCACGGGCGCGCGGCGGGCTGCAGCCGGGTGACCGGCGGGGCGGCCAGGCCGGGTCACCAGGGGCGGGGGCCGGGCCGCTAGCGCCGGGGACCACCGTGGTTCTGCAACGGCCCCGTGCCCCCCCTGCCGACAGGCCAGCCGGACGACCGACCGGGCCGGCCCGGCACACCGTGCAAGGGATGATGGGGAGGGAATGACGGAACGCGAGGTCAGGAGCTTCCATGGCGAAGCGGGTTCACCAACCCCGTGAGGACGCGGAGTTCGATTTCATCCTCAGGATGAGCGGAGATCCGGTCCTCGCCTACTTCACCGGGACATGGCCCAAGGCAATCGAGCCCTGCCGGGAGATGGACCTCGTCGTGGGTGCCATCGTCGACGACTACACCGGCCGCCTGACGGCCGTCCGCACCGACATCACGCGCTGTCCGGCCGCAACCGAGCGGTACGGGATCACCGGAGCCCCCTCCTACGTCCTGCTGAAGGACGGAGAGACGGTGGCGCACGGCACGGGGCCTGTGACCATCGCCGAGGTACGCGAGTTCCTGGACGGCCACCTCTGACGGCCGCTGCGGCACGTGCCCGCGACGCCTGTCACGTCTCATCCAGACGGGGGCAGGCGTCGCGGGCACCGGTGCGGGAGGTCGTTCAGTGCACCGCTGTCCTCCAGGAGGCCGGCCAGGCCCCGCCGGCGCCTCACCCGGCACGGCGGCTGAGGGGCCGGCCCTACACCTGCCCGAGGATGCGATGGAGTGGGTGGAGGCACGGGCGGCCCTGCGCCGCGCGGTGACCCAGCCGCGGATCTACCCCTTCCGTGAACAGATCGCCCGGGCCTGTGAGCGGGCCGCCCCGGCGCTGCGTGCCGGTGTACCCGAACCGACACAGCCGGAGCCTGGTGACTCCTGATACGAGGTTGCTTCCTTGGTGGGACCCGGCCGGAAGGCTCCGCAAGTCTGGCCGGCGCCGGTTGCCGACGGCGGTCGGGTGGCGCTGGCCGGCGGTACGTCGGTGTACGCGATTGGGCAGTGAATCGCCGGGTGCTCGCAGAAGACCCTCAAGGAGGGTGATGAGGAACAGAGACTTGCGGGCTGTGGCCTCAACGCCCTGATAACCGAGTGGGAAGCGCGGTTCGAGCCGATCCTCTACGGCTTCCGTGAGCGACGGCAATGCCATCATGCTCATACGAATCTGTCGCACCCCGCACCCAAGAGGTTCAGATGCTCTACCAGAGCCCTGCTGACTTTTGTGCCGAGTACGCCAAAGCTCACAACCGCGACAAAACCGATGAATTCGGAGGTGGGTCCACACTGGAAAATGTGACCGTCGTCAGCGAGACCTCGGACACGGCACGGGTCGAGGCGCTCTGGTTCACATATGGCCACGACCCGGATTCCGGGTACTACGACGCTTTTAAGCGCACCGCCTTCGTCCTGGTGAAGCGGTACGACGGGTGGCGCCTGCACTCCGAAGAAGATCTCGGCTACGAGTGACAACTGATTAGCGTCTCCGCCCCCCCACTCGCCGCCTGTCCATCCTCTCTCCAGGTTCCTCCCCTTGGAGCTTCTGCCAGCCTCAACGCACCAGCCGCCGAAATTGCCGTGCCCGTGCGTTGGTGCCCGTACCCGGCCTAGCGCAATACGTTTCGGGGCAAGGCCGTACGGCCTTGGGCAGGCGCGTGTCAGACGGTCGACGTGCCACAGTTGGTTGAAACCGGCGTAGCGGGACGGCTTTGAGCGGCCGTTGAACAGCGGTGTCTGCGACGCGGAGGCTCTGCGTGACGGCGTCCGTGACTACGTCGGTGATCGTCTCGGGCCGGCGGTCCACAACATGGCGTGTCAGTGGGACGTACATGGTCCTTGAGCTAGGCGGCATGGTCGGGGCACTGCGGTTGGCCGACCGCTATCACCTGGGAGCCGCCGCTACTGCGACGTCACTGTTGCCTACGATGGCTCCGCTGTTCCTGTCCTGGGTGACGTTCAGGGTGAGTGCTCAGCGGGCAGCCGAACGGCTATTGGTAGAGACCGCCGAGCAGTTGGCGCGAGATGTCCAGAGCCAGTGGGAAGCCGAGACACGGGTACGTCGACTCAATGGCCGCTATCCGCTGCCGTGTCCTGGAAAGCGGCTCCGGAGGATCTGGCCGAGCCGTGGCAGCTGTTGCGGGCAATCGCCGCTGACTGGGTGGAGGGACCGGGAAGCGACCCTGCGGGGTGGGCTGAGAGTCCTGCGGAGCTGGGCGGAGCAGAGGCAGAGATCACTCGTCTGTTCGCCGGCAAGGTGCCTATCCAGCGGCTGTTGGTCCTTGGCCCGCTGGGCTCGGGCAAGACTGTCTTGTTGCTGCGGCTGGAGACTGAATCTGGTTCCCAACTAGCGGGAAACGTAGACTGCTTACATGGAATTGGGGACTCTCGTGGTTGCAGTCGTCGGAGCGGTCTTCGGTGTCGGGACGACTCTCGTCACCGACCTCGTGCGGTCGCGCAGAGAGCAGGATCGGTACTGGAATGAGACGAAGCGCGTTGTATATGCGCGCTTCTTAACGTCTCTGGCGCAGGCGCATAGCCGCATGATAGGCGCTGCATTCCGTGAGCAGTCGGATGATGTCCGGCGGGACGGGGTTCACGATGCCTTCCATAACGACCCTCAACATAGTGACGCAAAATCCCTGTTGCGGGAGTTGGCTATTGCTTCTCCAGATCACGTTTATCAAGCCGCTCTGCCGGTTTATCGACAGCTCCGCGTCATGCGGGAACTCCTCGCCGCGCAGCCTCTTCGACCGGAATCGGCAGAATATGAAGCAGTAAGACAACCGTTCTTCCGGGACTTGGAAACCTTGCAGAGGGTCATGCGAGACGACCTGCAACCGAAAACCTCCCGCCAGCCTTAGAGCTCGTAACAGGATCTTGTTGAACGGTCCTGGTAGGGCGTGACTTGTGTGACGATCGGGCCGTTTGCGGTCTGTGACGACTCGGCCGTGGATCGTGGATGACGACTTGTGGGCGCTAATCGAGCCGCTGTTGCCGCCCTGGCCACAGCGGTCGCCAGGCCCGAAGCCGGTGGACGATCGGCGGTGTCTGCAGGGCATCCTGTTCGTCCTGCATCAGGACATCGCTTGGCAGCTCCTGCCGCTGGAGCTGGGGTTCGGCTCCGGGCAGACCTGCTGGCGGCGCCTGGAGCGGTGGCAGCGGGCCGACGTCTTCGACCGTCTGCACCGCCTGTTGCTCTCCGAATTGATCGCGGCCGGCGAGCTCGACTGGTCACGCGTGTGTGTGGACGGCTCCCACATTCGCGCGAAAAAAGGGGAGCCGCGACCGGTCCGTCGCCGGTCGACCGGCGGAAGACAGGCAGCAAACACCACCTGATCTGCGATGGCCGCGGCACACCGCTGCACGTCATCACCACCGCGGCGAACGTCAACGGCATCACCCAGGCCCTCGCCCTGGTCGACGGCGTCCCATCCATCGCCGGGCGGGTGGGACATCCGCGTCGTCGCCCCGACTCCCTGCTGGGCGACAAGGCATACGACTCGAAAGCCGTGCGCCAGGAGCTACGGCGCCGCAAGATCATGCCGGTCATCTCCGGCAAGGGCATCGCGAACATCAAAGGCATGGGCAAGCTCCGCTACGTCGTCGAGCAGACCTTCGCCCTGCTGCACCAGTTCAAGCGCCTCGCGGTCCGGTGGGAACGACGGCTCGACCTGCACGACGCCCTGGTCTCCCTCGCCTGCGGATGATCTGCTGGAGAAGGCTCAGCCGGCAATGTGCGCGGTCAGCTGCGCGGCGCGGCCGCGCACCCGACCGCCTCCTGGGTGGCACAGGCCGCGAAGAACCTCGTCATGGACCTCGAAGACGCGGGCTGCCGGGCAGAGCTCCTGATTCGGGACAGGGACGGTAGGTTCCCCGCCCTGTTCGATGCCGTCCTTAAGGATGCGGGGATCGAGGTCGTGCTCAGCGGCATCCGGATGCCCCGCGGACGTCACCCCACATCCAACCGCCGCGACCACCAAACCGGCGAACCTATGCGGACACAGCCTTAGAGGTCCTAACAGAGGCGTTGGACGTGGCGGTGAGTGATGAGGCAGGTGGCGAGGCCGAGGAAGGCTTCGTGGCTGTCGTCGCGTCGTTCCCTGCGGATCCGCAGGCGGCGGAAGCCGTGCAGCCAGGCGATCGTGCGCTCGACCACGTAACGGAAGATGCCGAGGCCGGAGCCGTGTTTCTCGCCTCGTTCGGCGATCACCGGGCGGATGCCACGCTGCCACAGCAGGCGCCGGTACTTGTCGTGGTCGTAGCCGCGGTCCGCGGGTCCGCGGCCGGGCCGGCCGCCCCCGCACCCGCCCCGACGCGGTGGCTGGCGACAAGGCGTACTCCTCCCGCGCCAACCGCGCCCACCTGCGCGAACGCGGCATCAAGGCCGTCATCCCGGAGAAGAAGGACCAGGCGGCCAACCAGAAGAGAGGGGACGGCGCGGCGGACGGCCGGTCACCCACGATGAGGACCTGTACAAGGACCGCAACACCGTCGAACGCCTGATCAACAAGCTCAAAGCATGCCGCGGGATCGCCGCCCGGCATGACAAGACGCCGGACACCTACCTCGCCGCCGTCCACCTCCGCGGCACTGTCATCTGGCTTCACAGCCTCCAACCGACACCTTGATCGCGACTCCCCACAGACCCTAGGCCGAACGCGGCTTCGGAAGGGGCACGTCATCCGCCTGCGGCGTCCTCGGCTTCCCAGCGCAGCAGGTCTCCCGGCTGGCATTTGAGCACCTCGCAGAGCGCGGCGAGCGTCGTGAAGCGCACCGCCTTGGCGCGGCCGTTCTTGAGTACCGCCAGGTTGGCGGGTGTGATGCCTACGCGGTCCGCGAGTTCGCCCACGGACATCTTCCGCCTGGCCAGCATCACGTCGATGTCGACGGTGATCGGCATCAGATGACTTCTGCCAGCTCGGCCTGCATCTGCGTCGCTTCGACGTCGCGTGCGACGGCCTGGGCGAGCAGCATCCGCAGTACAAGCACGATGAGCGCGACGCCCAGGATGGCCAGGCCGATCCCGCCCATGATGACGCTGACGCCCGGGTCGTCCCGCTGGCCGGGCGCGTTGATGGCTGTGACTGTGAACCACAGGAGGGCGGCCCCCACGATCGCACCAATCACGCCGTCCACGTGCCGGAAGGCGGAGTGGGAGAACACGGTTCCGCGTCGCACCATTGTCACCAGCCGCCATACGCAGACCAGGACGACCTGGGCCGACACCATCCCCAGGATCGTGATCACGCGCAGCGGTGTCAGTGGGAGCGACCCGTCCTCCGGGTCGTTCCCACTGACCAACGCCCACACCATCCCCGCCTGTACGAACACGGTTCCGGTGAACAGCACCCCGAGTACGGCGCGCAGCGCACGCACTGTCAGCTTTCCCACGACCCATCCTCCCATCGAATGACGATGGGAATCTATCGAAATTCGATAGGCTACGCAAGGGTCGGGGGGGGGAGTGATGACTGTGGCGGCCGCGAGTCAAGAGACGGCACCAGCAAGGTTGAGGTGCTGACCCCTGAGGCCGTCGAAGCCTCCGAGATCGGCCCCGGCTGCCGGCTGATGGCCGGCCGCTGGTGGTCCAACTAGGACGCGATTTGGGTGACTTCCGCGCTCGGTCCGGACGTCGACCACATGGTCAGCGGCGTCTCCGCCCAGACGCCGCAGCGCCGCGAGTCCTGCGCCAGCTGCCAGGATGCCGATACGTCCCTGGTCGCCGCCACCGCCCGATCCAACCGCTCAAAGTCCGACCCGGACCCGGCTCGGTGGTTGCCTCCCGCCCCGGCCATGAGGTGCGCTCTCAGTACGCCGCGGAGTGGGCGGGTACGAAGCTCCGCTACAACGTGGCCGCCGACGATACCGAACTCGCGGCCCTGCGGGACCTTGCGCTCGGCTGTCCGCTCCAGACCGTGACGTACGAGCCGGCCGGACAGCCCGTGCCCGTGTGGGCAGAGCGCGACCTCGGCTTGCTCGAACCCACCGGGCCGGGAGGCCACCGTCACTGTCGGTTGCCCGGATTCCTGCGCACTTGTAGCTGCGGGAAACGCTGAATCCGGACTCGGTGCGCACTGCCTGGGGAGCCGGGCGTCGCGCGATTGAGCCATCCGTGTGGTCCCGGCCGCTGCTCCGCCGATGGGGTCCCGTAAATTCCCGGCGAGGGGCCCGTCCAGGGTTCTCGGAATGGGGTGGTCATCCGTGGCCGTGGAGTCGATACCGGTAAGGGCCGCGCCGAAAGCGCTGGCATGGCAAGGCGACGAGCTGGTCTCCGGATGCGGTCGGCGCTGGGGCCGCGACGGGGTGGAGCGGAAGGTGGCCTTCGCGTGGAGCTTTCCGTTCGATGCCGGGATCACCTCGGTCTCAGGGCCGTACTCCGCGGTGTACCAGGAACGCGGCACAGAGGGGGTGTTGCTCGAACGAGAACGGGTGGTGCGAGAGCTGGACCGCAGCGACTACCAGGCGGAGAACTACGACTACCCGCTCGCCCTGGGCGCATTGGGTGACGGCCGCGAGGTCGTCGTGCACTGCCCCGACGAGTACAACGTGCTCGAGATCGAGGATGCGGCGAGCGGCGAACGGCTGACCGCCGGCGGGCGTGAGCCGAGGGACGTCTTCCACTCCAGGCTCAGCCTGAGCCCGGACGGCCGGTACCTGCTCGCGGTCGGATGGTTCTGGCATCCCTTCGGGGTCGCCATGGTCTACGACACGGCGCTCGCGCTCACCGACCCCGGCACTCTGGACGGCGAGGGTCTGCTGCCGACAGAGGCGGTCACGAACGGTGAGGTGACAGCGGGCTGCTGGCTCGACGGCGATCGGCTGGTGCTGGCGACGGGGTGTGAAGGGGCGAACGGCGAAGAGGATTCCACGCTTCCGGCTCGCCACCTCGGTGTGTGGTCGGTGTCCGAGAGACGGTGGCTCCACCGCAACCCGATCGCCGATGCCGAGCCGGGTGTCCTGCTCCTGCCCCGTGGCGATCACGTGATCTCTCTCCTCGGCCATCCGCGACTGCTCGACACCGCAACCGGGCGTCTCCTTGCGGAATGGCCCGAGGTCGGCGTACCCGTCAAGACCACATGCTTCGGCGTCACCCACGTCCCCTCTCCCGTGGCCGCCCTCCACCCCGACGGCACCCGGCTGGCCATCGCGCAGACAGACAGCATCGCCCTCATCACGCTCCCGTGATCCAGCTCGCTGCACAAAGCGTGATCGTGCCCACCCAACGCCGGATGTGAGCATGCCGATCGCGAGGGTCGGCCTCAGGCACGAGGAGTGATACAAGCCCGCCTGGTGACGGGCGCAGTCTGTCCACCCTGTCACTCCTGTTGCGAAACCACCGCCACCGGGCAGTCGGAGTGGTGCAGCACCGTGTGCCCGACCAGGCCGAGTTGCGGTCCGAGGTGACCGCGAGGCCGGCGGGCACCGATGATCAGGAGGTCGCCCGCCGAGGACCGGGTCACCAGCGCATGGCGTGCGGAGCCCTCGACGAGCGCGCGGTGCACGACTACGCCGGGATACTCCTTGGCAACGCCGTCCAACGCCTCGTCGAGGAGAGCCGCGGCCTCAACCTCCTCGGCGTGGGCGGGCTCCCCGGCAGACAGCGGATGCGGCGCAGTCCGGTGTGCCGGGCGACGCCAGGCCCGTACCGCCTCGATCTCGCACGCGCGTACCGCGGCCTCCCGGAAGGCGTACCGGACTGTTGCCGGCGCTGTGGCACCGGTTCCGACGCCCAGCACGATACGGCCGATGGCTGCTTGTCCGTTCTGTGTCCGGCCGCGTACGACGATGACCGGGCAGGGAGCACGGGCGGCGAGGGAGAGGCTGACCGTGCCCAGCAGGAGTTCCCTGATCGGGCCCCTGCCTCGTACACCGGTCACGACGGCACTGGCGCGGAGTGCCTCGCGCAGCAGGGCCGACACGGGATCCTCCGGTACGACGCCCGTGCTGATCTCCAGCGTCGGGGCGCGCAGCCCGGCACGCCAGGCCGCTCCCGCCACGACGCTCTCGGCGAGATCGTGTCCGGTCACCGCATCCGAGGCGACTTCGGGTGTGTCCGCCAGGGCCGCACCCTCGTACCGCTCCCAGAGGGAGGCGTGGACGACCCGCAGCGGCACCCCGTGGCGGACTGCCTCGTCCGCGGCCCAGTCGACGGCATGGAGGCTGGGCTCTGAGCCATCGACACCCACGACGATCGGCAGCACCATGGTTTCCACCGCCTTCAGCGTTCCGCGATGTTCTCTCATTCTCCCCTTCCTCGCGGGTCGGCGCGTGTCGTGCAGCATCCGGCAGGGTGGCAGGCGAGAGGTCTTCGGCGGCACAGGGGTGTGGTCAAGCATCCGGGAGATCGGCCTCGGTGATGGCGGAGCCAGAGATCAAACTGTCGTGTATTTCTCGTCTCAGATGGGCCTCCGTGCCCCGGCGGTCACACGCTCGATGTGGAGGAGTCTGCCCACTTGGTGATGCGGCTACTTTCGGGGGAGTAGCCCCGCCCTCCCGTTGGCGGATGCCCGGTTCGTCTGTGCTTCGTAGCGTCGTCGGCGTGATGGAGACACGCACCTTCACCTACCTCTCCGGCGACGCGCTGCTCGACGACGGCACGCACGCCCGAGCGAGCGCGGTTGCCCGCCCTGCACGGCATCGCTGCCTCCGTCGCGGCGGCCGCGCTGCTCGGCCTGGCGGTCGGTAACCTCATCCGCCACTTTTCGCGTGCCGACACCGCCCTGACCGGACTGCTGCTCCTGCCCTCCCCGCTCGGGCCACTGTTCGGTGATGCCCAGCACTGCGGCGCGGGCGTCCCCCGACGGGCGCGCTGCTGCAGCTCCCAGACCACGGATGCGACCGTACGGACGGTCGGCAGCCTCGGCCCCGCATGTCCCTGCTCCGGGTCGCCGGCTACACGGCGGAGCCGCCGCTCGCGGCCGGGGCCCTGCGTACGCGTGACGGGTGACAACAGTCCACGTACGACCCGTGTGAAGGGACCTTCGTCGTGCCCTGGAGCCTTGCGTGTCTAGGGCTGTTCCACATCCTGGTTGTTGCGGACCTCCTGCTGTTGTCGGGAGTGTCTGCCGCCGACGCCGAAGCGAGGGTTCCCGGGCGGCACGGTGCCCGGATCATCGCCGAGGAGAGCGCTGGGGAGCGTTTGGTCGATTTCCCCGTCTCCTCGCCTGCGCTGGGGGGAGGGGGCGGCCAGGGTCCGGTTGCTGACCCCGGACGGCTGGGAGCGGCGGCGGGCGTGTGAGACGTGACCCGTCGTGTATCTCCTGCACGGCAGCTTCGAGCCGGGGACGTACAAGACCTGGATCCGTGAGTCCGACGTCGAGGAGCTGCCTCAGTTCCGTGATGACACCCGGGTGACGGACGGTTGGGCAGCACCGGCTCCAAGTCGAACCAGTGTTCCCTTCGTGGGGGCGGCGAGTTAAAGTCACAGTCTGCGGATCTTGTACGGAGGTGCCTGGCATGGACAACAACGCGCCGACTCGCCGGGGCCGGCCCCCAGGCACCCGGACCGCGGAAAGAGAGCTGACGGACCGGCAAGCGGCTATCGTCCGCTACATCACGCAGCAGGTCGCCCGGCAGGGCTACCCGCCGTCGATGCGGGAAATCGGCCAGGCCGTGAAGCTCGCCAGTACGTCCTCGGTCGCCCACCAGCTGATGGCCCTGGAACGCAAAGGCGTCCTGTATCGCGACCCGCACCGTCCCCGCGCCTACTGCGTACGCCCCTCGTGGGCGCCCGACCTGGGAGACAGGGCCGAGCCCGCGGTGGATGTGCCGCTCGTCGGACGGATCGCCGCCGGCGCACCCCTGCTCGCCGAGGAAATGGTCGAGGACGTCTACGCGCTGCCGCGACAACTCGTCGGCGAAGGCGACCTGTTCGCCCTGACCGTAGTCGGCGACAGCATGATCGAGATGGCGATCTGCGACGGTGACATCGTCATCGTCCGCCGCATGGACAGCGCCGATCACGGCGATGTCGTCGCCGCGCTCCTCGAAGACGAAGCCACGGTCAAACAGCTGCGCCGACAGGACGGCCAGGTGTGGCTCATGCCCCACAACTCCGCGTACGAGCCGATCCCCGGCGACCAGGCCCAGATTCTCGGCAAAGTCGTCAGTGTTCTGCGCCAACTCTGAGAAGACAGCCTCGGATCGATCCGGCTGCGTCTCCCGTGTGCAGCACCGGGTCGATAGCGAGAAGGCCAGGCGGATGCGTACCGACTCCTTCGCAGTCTGGGACCGCTCCTGGGCGTACGCAGCCGTTGCTCTCGCGCTGCTCCAGGCCCGGGCGTAGCGCATTCGGGTTGGGGCGAAGTCGCGCCATCCCGCGGCGACTTCGCCCGCAGACCGCGCGTGTTGGGGAAGGGTATGGCACCGTGGATTCAGGTCGGGCCCGTTACTCCCCCCGTGGTGACGGGCCCGACCTTTCGTGTGTGTTGTGCAGCTCCGTCGCCGAGGGCTCTCGCCCAGGGCCTGTCCGATGAGAGGTGTGAGCAGATCACGGCCGTGGCTTAGGCGCAGATGGGCTTCTCCGAAGGCGGCCGTCGTTGGGCTCGCTGGCACTGAGAGCTCGTTGCCAATCGGCCCACCGTTTCCTGCGTCGGCCGGTTGAGGAATTTGGTTGCGGTGGATTGGACGGATGCGGTGATACTCCGGCATGAGTAGAGATGCCGAGGTCATCGTGCTCGCCCGCTGGTCGGACGAGGTGATGGAACCGCTGACGCAGGACGATCCAGAACGCATGTGGCGAGGCCGCTTCATCCCGCTAGCGGGGCACTGGGGCTACGAGTTCGGGTGGGCCCTGGAGCTCGAGAAAGTGCGTGCCCGCAAAGGCCTGCTCAAGCACCTGGAGTCGCTGCCGTGGCCGCATCCGCATACGGTGCAAGTTCTGCTTCGCGACCAGGACGACGACTGCTTCGGGCTATGGATGTTCCAGGAGGGCCGGCTGGTGGAAGTCACCATTCCGCGCACCGAGCGTTTCCACCAGCCGGCACCGCCCAATGAGGACTTCGAACCCGACCCGGGCATGCTGCTGCGCACCGACCAAGACACGGCTCTGCCCGAGCAGACCCCGGAAGCCCGCCGCGACACCCGCCCACCGTGGTAGACCGAGTTCGGCGGCTCATCGTGGGACGTCAGGGCTGTCGACGCGCGTGCTGAGCGAACTGCGCCACCACTACCCGGGTGCGGCGTGTATGTCCGGCCCGACGGCCTTGAAGTGCGCGACTGCGCAGAATCTGAACACCAACGCGGACGCGGCCTCGACTCCATGCCGAGCGGCCCGCTCTCCGAGGGTTGTTGTCAGTGCGGCCCCATAGCTTGGGGGCCATGACGGAAAGATCTGATCACGTGTCCCGGGAAGTGACTTCCTCGCATGAGGCGGCCTCTTGGCGGGCGGAGTGGATGTGCGGTTCCGCGTCCGATCCTCGGCTGCTCCGCTCCTTGAACGGTCACGACGCCCCCGTGGTCGCGGTGGCGACGGCGGTCGTCGACGGGCGTGCGGTTGTCGTGTCGGCGAGTCGTGATGCGACGGTGTGTGTCTGGGACCTGGCGACGGGGGAGCGGCTGCATACGCTGACGGCAGCTCCTGCCGACCTCATGTCGTCGTTGTCGCCCGAGTTGGTGGCCCTGGTCACGGTGGTGGTCGACGGGCAGCCCCTGGTCCTCACCTGCCACGTCGACGGGACCGGGAGACTGTGGGATCCGGCGACGGGGCGTTCTGCGGGCGAACTGGCCCTGGGGTTGGCGCAGTTGGTCCTGGACGGCCGGCGCGTGGTGCTGGCCGTCCAGGCGGACCGGACGCTGGGTGTGTGGGACCAGGCGACCGGTAGTCGGCTGGGAGTGTTCCCGTGGATGGTGGACATAGGGGAGCTGGATGGGCGCGAGGTTGTTGTGACGTGCCACCCGGACCACGAAGCGCAGGTGTGGGACCTGGCCACCGGACGCGAGGTCGGCGAGTGCCTGTCGGCTGAGGGACCGTGGACACTCGACGGGCGGGACATCGCCGTAACCAAGGAGCAGGGCCGGGCGGGCCGTGTGTGGGATCTGGACCGCCACGTGCTTCTGGCAGCCGACCTGCGGGAGCTGCTGGCGGATGCCGAGTACGAACACGCAGTGTCAGCCCTGGCGTCCATGGACGCAGTGTCAACCCTGACGGTCGTCGATGGCCGGGTCGTGGTCCTCGACACCCACTACGAGGGCCCACCGGAGCTCGTCGGCGACCTCGTCCCCGTCTTCGTTCCCTACGGCCCGTCCCCGACCCTGACCCTGGAAGGGCGCAGTGTCGCGCTCGCCGTGGGCGTGGACCACACGCTGCGCTTGTGGGACCTGCCGGCGAGCCCGATGGACTCCGCGGGCCCTGGCGGTACGCGGAGCATGCGCAGCATCCCTGTGGAAGCAACCGCGGGCCAGGAGCTGGTCAAGGGTGGTCCAGGAGACCTCGTCGACCTGGCGAGTCTGCTCTCCGCCCGGACGAACGGTCTGGTCGTCGCTGAGTCCGGCTGGGAAATCCGGGTGAGGGACGCTTCCCGGAGCCTGGTGCTGGGGGACACGCCCGTCTCCCTCGTCCCCGGTCCGGACGGCACCGTCACGCCTCGGCACGCGCTCGACGCGTCGGCCGCGGGCAGGGTGCTGGCCGGTCACACCGATCGGGTGTGGGCCATCGACAGCGCCCAGGTCGGGCCGCGCACCCTGGCGGTCACGGCATCCCGCGACCGCACCGTACGGGTCTGGGATCTCGCCACCGGTGAACAGGAGGGTGAGCCCCTCACCGGGCACACCGGCCAGGTGTGGGCCGTCGCCACCACCGTGGTGGACGGACGGTGCGTCGCCGTCACCGCAGGGGAGGACCACACGGTGCGCACCTGGGACGTCACCGCCGCCCAAGGGGACGGCGGCCAGCTGCGTGCCGGACACACCGGATCCGTCCTGGCGGTCGCCACAGCGGTCTGTGACGGTGTCCCCGTGGTCGTCACCGCGGGCGCCGACCACACCGTGCGCACCTGGGACCTCACCACCGGCTCTCAGGCCTGCGACTCCCTGAGCGCAGAGGTGTCCGCCATGGCGACGGCGGTGGTGGGCGGAGACTCGCTCGTCGTCACGGCCACTCCCGACGCCACCCTGCACGTTGTGGAGCTCTCCACCGGCCGGACCGTGCACCGTCCGTTCCCCAGCGGCCACGGCAGAGTCCTGGCCATGGCCACGGCGAACCTGGACGGCCTGCCCGTCGCCCTCACCGCAGGCAGCGATCGCGTCGTGGGCGTCTGGGACCTCACCACCGGACAGCCGCTGGCCGCACCTCTCACCGGCCACTCCAGCCGCATCACGGCCGTCGCCACCGCGGTCCTCGACGGACGGCCCGTGGCAGTGACGGGCAGCTGGGACAAGACGGTGCGACTGTGGGACCTGGCCACCGGCCGGCAGCTCGGCGAACCCCTGACCGGCCACACCGACTGGGTGACCGCCGTGGCCACCGCAACCCTGGACGGAGCTCCCGTCGCGATCAGCAGGGGCCGGGACCGGACGATACGCGTGTGGAACCTGTCCACGGGGCAGCAGATCCGCGACGCCCAGGCCGCCGAGTCAGGCTCCGGCAACACGCTGGCGGTCTCAGCGATGGCCGACGGACGGCTCGTCGCGGCCTTCGGCGACGACCGCACCGTGCGGTTCCGCGATCTCACCGCAGGGTGCCCAGCCGGTAGCGACCACTTGCTCCCATTCCCCGTGCACTCACTCGCGACGGCACCGGGCGGGCGCTTCGCGGTCGGGTTCGGTGACGAGGTCGGGGTCCTGTCGAGGGCATCCTGACAAGCGAGGGGCCCGGCCAGGGCCGCGGCGGTGTTCGCTGAGCAGCAGGTGCCGCCTCCACACGGTCCGTCGGCAGGACGGACGCAGGGGATGCGGGGGGATGCGGGGGAGCGGAACTGGCCGTCGTCATCGCCCTGCGCCAAGCAGCGTGCTCGCGGCCACCGTCACCGCGGCCAGGGGCAGTTCGCCTAGGCCCGGATCGGCGTCATGGGCGCGGTACGAGGGGGGCATTGCTGTCTGACAAGCGGGGGCAGTGTCGGCGGCGCGGTCTGCCGCTTGCCGAGGTGCCGGGTGAGGGCCTGGCCGCAGCGGCAGGGTCCGTCCGCGGCAGTGTGACGGGATGGTGCCTGGTGGGTCGGGTCCAGTCGAGGATCTGCCGCATGATGCCCGTGACGGTTCGTCCTCTCCCTGAGGCCATGGTTGCGTCGGCCCTGCCACGGCCATGTCCGCCCGGGCGGATCCGGTGCGGCATCAGGGACAGGAGTGGCGCCAACGGCGCTTTTGTACGCCGTACTTCTTGCATAGTGCGATGCTCCGGTTCTCCTCGATCTTCGCTTTTCTGATCAGCTGGCTGGATCGCGCGGGTGACCTGTGGCGGTCGGTCCGGCCGCCGGCGGGGGGCATCATTTCGGTTGATGGAGCGGTGCCATGTGTGTGGGTGATGGCAGTCGGCCGGTTCGGCGCGATGCCCGGTAGGAAGCCGGGGGAGAGCGGTCGTTGAGCGCGGCCGGGCCTGCGCCGTCGGGCGGGCATGGCGCGGGCTGCCTCGCGGCGGTTCTGGTGGTGTCGCTGGTGCCGTCAGCGACGGTCTAGGAGTGCCCGGCGGTAGGTGTGGCTAATGGCCGTGTGATGACCCGGAGGCAAGACAGGCACGAGCCTGGGTGATCATGGAGTTCTTGACGCTCAGTGATCACCGGAGGGCTCGTTCCTGTCCTGCCATCATGCCTGCTCGAACCCCTGTGGGACCAGTTCGCACCGCTGCTGCCCGAGCATGTCGATACCCATCCGCTCGGCTGCCACAACCCGCGCATCCCGGACCGGATTGTCTTCGAGCGCATCAGCGCCGCCCTGGTGCACGGCTCCGGATACGAGCGGATCGCCGACCGCCAGTGCTCCGACCGCACCATCCGACGCCGCGTCAAGTACTGGTAAACAGCTGGGCATTGCCGAGCAGGTGCACGAGCTGGCCGTGCAGGCGTACGACCGCATGATCGGCCTCCAACTCCATGAGCTGTCCGTCGACGGGTGCATCACCAAGGCTCCCTGCGGCGGCGAGAGAGCCGGACGCTCCCCGGTCGACCGGGGCAAGCAGGGCCTGAAGCGCTCAGTGGCCACCGAAGCCCGCGGCGTCCCGATCGGTCTCGTCTCGGCCGGGGCCAACCGTCATGACTCCCCGCTGCTCGTGCCCACCCTGGAGGCCGCGAAGAAGTAGATCGGTGTGTTTCCCGAGCAGGTCAACGTCAACTTGGACCGGGGCTACGACAGTGACAAGACCCGAGCCGCGCTCGATGAACTGGGCTTCACCGGCGAGATCGGCCGCAAGGGCGTGCCCGCACCGATCCAGGCCGGCAAGAGGTGGGTCGTGGAGCGGAGCCACGCATGGATGAACGGCTTCGGCAAGATCCGCCACTGCAGCGAGAAACGCCAATGCGCTGTGGACTTCTACCTCTGCCTGTCCGCCGCAATCGTCACGCTCCGTATGCTCATCCGCCGCGCGACCCCGCTCTACCGCTGGGACGGACGGCCCACCACCAAGAGACTCAAGTGACGCCTGCTGACGGGCGTCCGTCTGCGTCGGGCGGACAAGCACTGCCGCACGCCTGGGGAAGGCGTGCTGCTCAACGAGGGCAGGGCCGGCCCGCGCTCCTGGCTGTGGAGGCTGTGGTGATGATGGCGTCGAGCCGGTCCCGGGGTTTCACCAGGGTGCTGACCTGCGTATCGATGCGGTCCCGCTCGGCCGACAGCCGGTCGAGCAGCGCGGGGGTCACGTCACCGGTCTCGACGCACGGCAGCAGTTCCAGGATCGCCCTGCTCGGAAGCCCTGCGCAGTACAGCTGCTGAATCAGCTGGACGCGGTCGACCGCGCTGTCCGGGTGCTGCCGCTGGCCGCTGGGGCTGCGCGCCGAGGCCAGCAGGTCCTGCTCTTCGTAGTAGCGCAGTGCCCGCACGCTTACGCCCACCCTTGAGGCCAGCTCACCGATGCGCATCAACGCCCCCTCCATGGCCTGGATCACATTCCTTGCCTCTGACGTCAATGTCAGGTTCTAGCGTCGCCCGTGAACAGCCCGGACAGGAATCACCTCACCACTGCCAGGAGACTCCCCATGAAGATCACCGGTTCCGTCGCCCTCGTCACCGGCGCCAACCGCGGCATCGGCAGGCACTTCGCCCAACAGCTCCTGCACCGGGGTGCCACCAAGGTGTACGCGACCGCGCGCACCCCCCACCTCGTCGACCTCCCCGGTGTGGAGGTACTGCGGCTCGACATCACCGATCCGGCTTCGGTCGCCGCCGTGGCGGGCGTGGCCTCGGACGTCACCCTCTTGATCAACAATGCTGGCGTCTTCACCCAGCAGAACCTCGTCACCGGGGACCCCGAGAAGATCCGGCTGGAGATGGACACCAACTACTTCGGCACCCTCAACGTGGTCCGGGCGTTCACTCCCGTCCTGGCCGCCAACGGCGGCGGGGCCATCCTCAACGTCCTGTCGGCGATGTCCTGGCTCGCCTACGACGGGGCCAACGCCTACAGCGCGTCGAAGGCGGCGGCGTGGAGCCTCACCAACGGCATCCGCCTCGAACTCGCGGGCCAGGGAACCGCGGTGACGGGCCTGCACCTGGCCAGCACCGACACCGACATGATGGCCGGGTGGGACGTGGAGAAGAACGACCCCGCCGATGTCGTGCGCGCCGCCCTCGACGGTATCGAGGCCGGGAAGATGGAGATCCTCGCCGACAACAACTGCGTCCAGCTAAAGGCGGCCCTGTCCGCCGACCCGAGCGTGCTCTATCCGCAGGCGGTTCCCACCGCCTGACCTTTCGACAGCCGCCCGCCCGGCCAGGCTTCAGCCGACGTTCGAGGATCTAGCGATCAGCCGGGCGCGGCCATGCGTTCTCGTCACGCTCCGCACGCGCGTGCGCCGCGCTACTGCTGGGACACCTACCCACCACCAGAAGACTCAAGTGACGCCTACCGCCGAGCTCTCCAGGTCGCGGGTTTGACCGCTCGAATGCTCCCTCGAACTTGATCGTCAAAACCGGAACTGCCCGACAGCCTGGCGGCCTTCGCTCGATGCTGAGCTTCGGCGCAACGTCCTGGTGCCAGCTCCTGGACGCCTCCGCCTCAGTCCGGACGACGACGTCGCCTGGTACGCCAGCGTCCGCGACTATGTCAGCAGGACACTGCGCGGCAAGCCTCAGCCGGTCGGGCCCCGGCCGTCATCGGCCCGAACCGTCACACGCTGGATCCTCAGCCACCCCAACGCCCTGAACGAGGACGACCGACTTCATCTCAAGGCCGTCCTGGTCAACTGCCGTGAACTGGTAGCGCTCGCCGAGCACGTGAGCTCCTTCGCCCACATGCTCACCCGCTGCAAGGCGACCAGCTACCCAAATGGATCGCAGCGGCCACCGACCTGCCCAGTCTCCGCCGGTTCGCCCAGCACCTCGAACGTGACCTCGACGCCGCCATCGCCGGCCTCTCACTTCCCTGGAACTCCGGTGTGGTCGAAGGCCACGTCAACCGGATCAAGATGCTCGAACGCCAGATGTTCGGGCGCGCGGGATTCGAACTCCTCCGCAAGCGCGTCCTGCTCGATGCATAGATCACAGGTCAGGTGTCGTCCTCAACGAGTCCGAAACCTTGAGGGAAGCCCTCCAAGAACTCGCGGCGCGAAGGATCAGCTTCCTCGGCAGCCATCGAACCGAGTAGGTCGATGAACTCGCTTCGCTGATCACTCGACAGCTGAGCCATCAGATGGGCAACACCCTCAAGGACCTTGACCGCGTCATCCGGATCCATCTGCTCGTCCTCGCACCCCTCAACGAACCAGAGAACATCGGCCAAAGCCTCCGCCAGAGCACGGGTCAGCGACGGGTACACAGGCATTGGAACGATCTCCCACCAGGCAGCTGACAGAGCGCGGCCATCTCACCACAAGCCACCGACATCACTGTCGGTGAGCCCTCCACAGAACGTGGGCCAGAGCCCGAGAACGAGCGGCACTTCGACGTCGGTTCGGGAGGCGGTTGGCGGTCGCGGCCTGGCCGGAATGTTCGCGAGTTCCACGGCACCTGGGCTTGCTGAGGCGTTCTCGTCGACCAAGGGCGCGGGCCCGGTGTGGGTCCGCAGCCGGGCGGGGTAGTGCCCTGTCGGGCCTAGGGGTGCACCTGCCACCAGGGGTTCGCCTCAGCGTGGGCGACTTCGGCGTCGTACTGACCCGCATCAAAGTGGAGCTCCGGCGGGGGGTGGGGCGTGGGGGCGTGCGCCGCATTCGGGGCCTCCCAGTCCGACCACTGCACGATCTCCCCGAATCGCTGCACGACCACGGTGAGGAAGCCGCAGCACCCGCCGGTGCAGTCGGGTTCCCCCAGCTCCAGGCGGCGGGCCTCGCCGGTCGCCCGGAGAGGGCTGGGCCGCCCCGCCGGCAGCATATCGGCGGCGTACGGTCCGCGGCCGCCTTCGTCGACCGCCTCTTCGACGATGTCCTCGCCGTTGACCCAGAACCGCACCTGCGCAGCGAACCGGGATCCCGGCGGCAACACCCTGATCTCCAAACGATCGGACATCAGACCACCTTACGAGGCGCCCTGACGCCGACGCGCGGCCCGGCCGACGACTGCCTCCACCCGCCGCGTGAGAGGTTCAGAAGGTGCCTCCCGTTCTCGTGAACATCGACTACGGCCCGGGCCGAGAGCCTCCCGAGGTCGTGAACAACTGCTGTCGTGAGTCGTCGATAAGGCCACGCGCGGGTGAAAAGCAGCCGGGCGGAAGGGGCAACAAATTGGGGTGACAGGTCTCGGCCTCGTGGGCATGATCGGTCGGTTGTTCCGTCACGTCTGACTTCGGGGGTACGCCACGTCCATCCACCGCGAACGAGCCTGGTCGCTGCCTTGGGCTGCCGCCGACCCCGGCCGGAACGCTTTCGACTGGGACAACGATGAGGCGGCACAGCTGACGGCGCTTGTCGTCCCGATGGTGCCTTCCGAGGCCGACCGGACGGCTGATCCCGACCGGATGGCGGGCTTTCGATTCATCGACAAGGTCACCGTGCTCCTGGTGTCCCGTTACGGCCGCTGGGCCCGCGGTTGGGACTACTCGGTCCACAACGGTGGTCCGGTCGACGCCTGGTGCTGCGATGCGCACTCGGTTGGAGAGGCACAGGAGACCGCCGAACGCGTCGTGGCCTGCCTGCTGGAGTGGCGTGACTGGCTGGAGGACGTGGCCGAGCGGTTCGAGCAGCTTGCACCGCATCCCGACGCGGACGCCGAGGACCGAAGCTGGCATCTGGAACGCGCGGTGACCCGCCTGGTCACCGCGGTCGTCAGCAGCACCCACGCCGAGTCGTCCTGGTACGGGCTCTGCGAGACGACGCTGACCTGGTTCCTCACCTCCACCGGCCTGGGCCTGGAAGAGGCGCAGAAGGCGGTGGAAGCCGCTATCGGCGGCCGGTTCAAGAGCCACGTTGCTCCTGCCCCGACCCTGGTCGACACGGTTGGAGAGGACCTGGCAATTCGCCTGACCGGTCGCGGGTTCTATCGTGAGCGATGACGCGCTGGCAACGTGGTGCAAGGTCAGGGATCAGGTCGACTGGTCCTCGGCCGCGAGCGTAGGCCCGGTACCGGTGCGCTCGGCCGTCGACGGACTCGCTGCCTGGTTCGACGGTCCGGTCCGCCTTCGCGACCCGGATCGTGCCGGTCGGCTGCTCGCCGCGATGGCCCTGTCCCGCGTCGCGGCCTCACAGGGAGAGCCGCTCACTCCGACCCTGCTCGCCGACTGGCAGAGGCTGGTCCTTGGTGTGAACGAGGTGGGCCTGCGTCAGAGCGACGCCTTCGCCAAGGGCGGCCGGGAACGATACGGCCTCACGCCCCACACATGGCAGGACTTCGCCGTCTGCCTGCACCAGAGCGCCGACCCGTCGGTTCCCCTGACAGCCCGCGCGGCCAGGGCATACCTCGATGTCGCCTTCTTCCACCCCTACCCGGACGGCAACGCCCGCCTGGCACTGTTGGTCCTCGCGCACGTCCTGGAGAGAGAAGGAGCGCGCCTGGACGAAGTGGGGCCGCTGCAGACCACCCGCTATGCGGACGACCCTGACGGCGCTCTCGACCTGGCGGCGCTGGTCACCGTGCTGATCCGCGCCACTCACCGTCGGGCAACCGCACGGTGAGCGGGGGTCGGCACACTGAGCGCCTTGGCGAGTTGGGATACGAGGCGCAAGCGGGCGGTGTGGTAGGAGATCGCCACCTTGCACTTGCCGGTGCGGCATGGGGAGCCCGCAGGGGCTGCCCGATGGGATAGGTGGGCAGCCCCTCTGAAACCCCTCCACCGTCCGCAGAGGATGTCAGGCGGCGAACACTGACGAGAACGCGGAAGAAGATTCCGCGGTGAGGCAACGGTCTGGGCCTCTCATAGCCTCTGTTGAACATCTAGGAGGTGCTCATGGGGGTTCGGAAACAGGCCGGGGACAGAGAGTTCCAGGCCTTCGTCGTCGGCCGCTGGCCGCGGCTGATGCGTACGGCATTCCTGCTCACGGGGGAGCAGCACGCTGCGGAGGATCTGGTCCAGTCGACGCTGGAACAGGTCTATGTGGCCTGGCACAGGGTCGCCTCGGCGGACGCCCCGGAGGCGTATGTACGGCGAGTGATGATCAACGCGCATGCCCGCAGGTACCGCAGGAAACTGCGGGAGTTCCTGGCGCCCAGGAGCGAGGACGCGGGCCTGGCACACGAGGTGGCCGACACCGGTGACCGGATCGCCCAGGCCGATGACCGCCACACGCTGCTGAAGGCGCTGGCCGAACTGCCGGCACGGCAGCGGGAAGCAGTGGTCCTGCGCTACTGGGAGGACCTCACCGAGACACAGACGGCCGAGGCGATGGGCTGTTCGGTCGGCACGGTGAAGAGCAACGCGGCCAAGGGGATCGCGAAGCTGCGCGCCATATCGGGACTGGCGGAGACGGTGACGCTGGGAGGACGAAAGTGAAGAGCACGGACGGGGAGACGAGCCACAACATGACACAGCACGACATCGCACTCCTGCTGGCCGACGCGGCCGACGAGGTGAAGATCGGCACGGCCCCCGCCCAGGCGCTGATTCGCGGCGGCCGCCGCCGCAAGGCCCGTCGCTGGGCGGTCGTGGCGACCACCACCCTGGTCGTGGCCGGCTCCACGGGGGCTCTGGCGCTGACGGGGCTGTCCGGTGACAGGGACCGGGGGGTGTCGCCGGCGAGCCCGCCGGTCGCCAGCGCGGAGGCACCCGAGCCGCACATGCGGACGACCCTGGCCAGCGGCACCGACGCGGGAGTGCCGTGGAGGGTGTACATCGACGTGTGGAAGGCTCCGGCGGACAGGGCGGAGGCCCAGGCCACCCTGGCGGCGATGGCCAAGTTCGGTGAGCACCCGGAGGACGTCTCCACGGCCTCCGAACTGGTGGGCAAGGTCGCGCACTTCGTGCACCGGGTCACCGGTGAAGAGGCGAGGACCACCCAGATCGCGGACATCGTCGTACCTGAGGACGACGTCCTGTCCGGCGGCGAGTACGGAGCCACCTCGCTCCCGCTGCTCCCCGGGAACGACACGGCCCCGCGCCTGGTGACCGGCCAGGTCGCCAAGACCGCCCGGGAGGTCACCTGCACCTGGAAGGACGGCACGTCCACCAAGGTCGGCCGTGCGTCCGCGGCCACCGAGGCGAACGCCGACGTTCCGGTCATCCACAGCCCCAAGCACTCGCCCTACGACTGGTTCGTCTGCCTGGCGCCGAAGTCCACCGTGTTCGAGAGGATCAAGGTGACGAAGTAGACGAAGCGGGAGACCGAGTGCGGGGAGCCGAGGCCGGACGACGGTTCGCAAGCCAGACGAGCCGGATGTCGTAGGCGTTGACCGCCTGGATCGGATGCCACCTCGGCGCGGTGGATGGCATCCGACTGGCCTGGCACCGGAACCAGTTACGCGCTGTGGGTCAGCAGACCGGCGTCGATGACCTCAGCGATAAGGGTGGCGCCGCGGCTGTTCTGGTGGATGTGGTCGGTCGTGAGCACGAGACGGCGCCGCCGCGAGATCGTGTCGAGGCTGCGGCGCAGCACTGCGTGCTGGACCAGGACGCCGACGGCCGCTGCGGGCGTCACCTCCCGGTATGAAATCGGTGGCGGGTCCGCTTGGCGTAGTTCCTCGATCTGGCGTTCGTGGAGCGGAAGGTAGGCGACCTCGTTGGTGGCGGCGACCTCGGCGATCATCCGGCTGTACGCCAGCGATGCCTGTGCCGCTGCTCCGTCGAGTTGTTGGCCGAGTACCGGTAGCGACAGCAGACCGATCGTCGCGTCGGTGTCCGCTCGCAGCCGTGCGACGACGGCTTCCAGGCACTGTTGGAACCAGGCGGCCGACGGGCGCTCGGGGAGCTGTTTGCGCTTCATGGCCTGCTCGACGGGGTAGCCGGCAAGGCTCGCTCGGGCGTCGTTGGTCCCGATCAACACGGTGATCACATCGGGTGGGTTCGTGACGACAGCGTCGAGGCGCTGCAAGAGGTTGTAGGCGAAGTCGCCGTTGGCGCCGATACGGGCAAGCTGCACGTCACCGGGAGGGTGACGTCGTCCGAGAAGATCCAGGTAGTCGACGCTGAACTGCGCGCGGGTGAGGCTGTCGCCGAGGCAGGCGATGCGTGTCGTCACGGCGCTTCCTCCGGGCTGGGCGCGACGGGTTCGGTCGGGCGGGTGTCGGTCCGAGGGCGGTGGTCGGTGCCGAGGGTCGCAGTGATGGCCAGGATGGACGTCGGCCCCTCCACGTCGACCACGTGCCATACCCCGGCCGGGTTGATGGTGGCCTCGCCCGGCCCGAGCAGAATGTGGTCGGGCACCCCGTCCACGTCGCGGGTGACCGTCACGGACCCGCTGAGGCAAACGACCAGTTCGTCGCCTGCGGGGTGGCTCTCCCAATGGTCGCCGAGCCCGTCGCCGTCGAAGATCATCACCATCCGGCCCTGGGCGCCGTCTGCCGCGACCGCGGCGCTGTAGGCCTGGAGCACCTCCAAGTCCCAGGTGAAGCCCTCGACGGGTTGCGCTCTCGATCCCAGTCCGAGGTGCACGGGGGTGGTCCGCAGGTCCACGGCATTGCGTTCGTGGTTGACGAGTCTCATGCCGACGATCGTCCACGCCAGCGATCGGGCCGTCTTGAAGAAAAGGGAAGAGAAGCCGAGGTGACGGGCAGCCGGTTGGCGGTTACCCGGCTCCTAGGAGGACTTCGCCGCGACGCCAGGCCGTCGGCGATCGACCCGTGAACTCGCGCCAGTCCCTGACGAGATGGGCCTGGTCGGCGTAGCCAGAGATGGTTGCCACATCGCCCCACGGGGGCGGGTCCTGCGCCGCCGCCATTTCGTGCGCGTGCTCGAAGCGCAGGACTCGGGCGAAGGTCTTCGGCGACAGGCCCACCTCGCCGCGAAACCGCTCGGTGAGGTACCGACGGCTCCAGCCGAGTTCCGCGGCGACCGCACCGACCTGGACGCAACCCCGCGCGGCGACGAGGCGGCGCCATGCCTCGGCTACCTCGGGGCGTACCCAGCGCACATGGTCGCCGCAGGCGCCACGGCCGACAGCTCGGAGGAGCAATTCGTCCAGCGCGGTGAACCGCGCCGCCCATGTTGTCGCCGATCGGAGCCGGTCGACCAGTTCGACGGCAAGCGCTCCGAGAAGCTCGTCAAGTGGGACCAGTCGGTGTGCGAGTTCGGCGGCGGGCATGCCGTAGATGGCCCGGGCCCCGAGCGGTGTCAGCGATACCTGAACACCTTGCTGGCGTCCGTCGTGGTGAATCGCGACGGACCGGCACATCAGACCGCCGGCCACGCTGTCGAATGGGGTGACCGGTGACCCGTCGTCGACGCCCGCCGCCACCTCCAAAGGATCTGACAGGCTGATCACCGCAGTGAGCGCGCGGCTCGGCGGGCCGCAGTGCACCCCCGTCGGGAGCCCGCGGAGGTCGAAGCCGACATACGAGTCGACGTACTGCCGCAAGACGGGCGCCGGACGTGCACCGATCACGGTGGCCGTGTGGTCCTCCATTTTCGTCAGTGTACGAGCCGCCCAGCCCAGGAAGATCACCATCCAAGGACTGATCATCGCCGTTTGCGGCTGGTGACTCGGTTCTTACCGGCACCCCGTCGCCACCGCGAGCCGGTCTTCTTCAAGTGGCCGCGTATCAGGTTGGCGAGATAGTTCAAGGTGGCGCTCGACAGCGGCAGGCGGGCGGTCCAGGCAAGGCCGTCAGGGCCCTCGACGGCGTGGTTGTCCTTCCTCACACCGAACTCAACTGCCGTCGGGAGCCCGCCGGTTACGCCCCGTCGACGCTCACCGCGGCACTGCTGGTACACATTCGCGTTCATGACGCGTGCCTGCGTCGTTGGTAGTGGTGTCGGCGGGCGGTGTATTGATGTCTTCGTCGTCGGCGTGAGCGGCGCAGCTGAGCACAGGACGCCTCCTTGAGCTTCCGTTCGCGGCCGAGTGCGGTGGCTGCCGTGCCTGGTTCCGGAACTGTGCGGGCGATGAGCCGACCACGCGGCGGAACGCGGTGCTGAACGCGCTCTCGGACAGGTAACCCGTGGCCCGTGCGAGCTCGGAGATCGACAGAGTGTCGCGGGCGAGGGCGTCGCGGGCGAGGCTCATGCGCCATTGGATCAGGTACTCCAACGGCGGGACCCCGACGTGGCTCTTGAAGGCCTGGGCGAACGTGGAACGTGACATGTGGCTGATCTCGGCGAGCTCCTTGAGGCTCCAGGAGTGGGCTACGTCCGCGTGCACGGCACGCAGGGCGGCACCGATGCCGTCCTCGTTCAGGGCGCCCAGCCAGCCGGTGGGCCGGTCTGTCTGACCGGCGTGTGCACGCAGCATGTGCACGAGCAGGATCTGTGCGAGGTGGTTCTGCACCAGAGGGCCGCCGGCGGCGGCGACCCCGACCTCGGTGGCCAGGAGATCGATCAGTTGCGCGAGCCGCCTGCCATGAGGATCGGCGACGCGGACGACCACGAGTGGCGGCAGAAGATCGGTCAGGAGGGCCGCGTTCTCGTCGTCGAACGCGATGTGCCCGACGCAGAGGTAGAGGTTCTCCTCGGACTCCGGGCCGATCCGCACGAACCCGTCTTCGGCACCCGCCAACACCGGCTCCGCGGGGCGGGGGCTTGCGTCGGGCGTGCTGCCCAGTACGTAAGGCGGCGGGTTGCCCAGCATGAAGGTGTCACCCTCCTGCAGAAGCACCGGCTCGTGTCCTTCGAGGATCAGCCAGCACGTTCCGCGCACGAGGCCCCCGATCCGTACGTGCAAGAACGTGTCGAAGCGCAAAGCCCACTCTCCTGCGGCCAGGAGACTGGGCCCGATCACCGTGTGGGGCCGGAGCAGGCCGATCGCGTCAGCCACTGGATCCCGAAATCCGAGCACCGACAACACCTCCTGGACGATGCGTAAAGAACGCCGGACTCTGCATTATGGATAGTATCCCCGATCTCCCGCAGTATCGATGTCGAACGGATCGGCATCGAGACAGTGACGGAGACACTCACATGGGACAGCTGGAAGGCAAGACGTCGGTGGTCACCGGGGGCAGCACCGGTATCGGTCTGGCCACCGCCGTACGGCTGGCGGACGAGGGCGCGTACGTGTTCGTGACCGGCCGACGCGAGTCCGAACTGGAGGCCGCCGTCAAGACCATCGGAGCGGACCGGGCCACTGCGGTCGTCGGCGACATCTCGAAGCCGGAGGATCTGGACCGGCTCTACGAGGCGGTCCGGGCGAGAGGCAAGGGTTTGGACGTGCTCGTGGCGAACGCTGCGGTCGGTGCGTTCGTGACGCTGGAACAGACCACCGAGGAGCACTTCGACCAGACCTTCGCGGTCAACGTCCGAGGCACGCTGTTCACCGTGCAGAAGGCGTTGCCGCTGTTCAACGACGGAGCCTCGGTCGTCCTGGTCGGTTCGACGGCCGGCGACCGTGGAGTGGAGGCGTTCGGCGCGTACGCGGCGTCGAAGGCGGCCGTCCGGTCCTTCGCACGGACGTGGTCCAACGAGCTCAAGGGCCGTGGCATCCGGGTCAACGCGGTCTCGCCGGCATGGATCGAAACTCCCGGGGGCACCGCCGCTTTCGGCGACGAGGAGACCGCCCGGGCCGTCAAGGAGAATGTCGCCGCGACCGTGGCCAAGGGCCGCATGGGCCAGCCCGAGGAGGCCGCCGCAGTCGTGGCCTTCCTGGCCTCGGAACAGAGCAGCTACGTCGTCGGCGCGAACATCTACGTCGACGGCGGCACGAACCAGATCTGAGCAGGCACCACACGGTGGGTGGCATCTGAATTGTTCCAGCTTCTGTGCCGCTACTACTGGGAGCGTGCGGCGAACCGCCCGTCGCCTCGCTTGCGCAGCCAGCCGCGGTCGGCGAGCTTGGTCATCTTCGCGCGCAGCGGCTCCAGCTTGCCGCGCACCGTCACCTGAAGGCCCAGTTCCTCGCCCACCGGCCTTACCTGGACGGGGCCGTCGGCGGCCCGCACGATCGCCAGGATCCTGCGGTAGCCGGTAGCCGGTAGCCGGTAGCCGGTAGCCGGCGGGCGGCGGGCGGCGCGGCCTCGTCGGGATTCTCGCTGCGGTGCGGGATCAGCAGGACCGCCCGCATCGCAGCCCAGTTGCGCTTCACAGACGCCGATGGCCATGCCTGGCCGGCTCGCCAAAACGCCCAACTGCGAAGCTGGTTGACGTGTCAATCATCGACATCTAGCGTAGGTGACGCGTCAACCAAATGGTTTGAGGTCGCCAGCCCGGCCAGCCCGTATCTGCCACTGCGGGGCATAGAGATGTCGGTGCACTGCCGGAGACCCGCGGACGCAAAGTTCCAGAAGGGGAATCTCGTGAGTACTGAGAACAAGGCCGGACTCGGCGCGCTGCTGACGCCCGAGGAGAGTGTTCTCGCACTCATCGACCACCAGCCGTTCCAGGTCGCCAACCTGCACAGCCACGAACCGACGATGGTCATCAACAACGCTGTCGGGCTGGCCAAGGCTGCCAAGGTGTTCGACGTTCCGACCATTCTGACAACCGTCCTGGAGGAGCGTGGTGGCCTTCTCATCCAGGGCCTGCAGGATGTGTTCCCGGAGCAGAAGCCGATCAACAGGACCTTCATCAACACCTGGCAGGACGAGCGCGTCGTGGATGCCGTCAAGGCGACAGGACGCAAGAAGCTGATCATTGCCGGCCTCTGGACGGAGATCTGTGTGGCCATGCCGGCGATACAGGCGGCGGGCGAGGGCTTCGAGGTCTTCGTCGTCACCGACGCGTCGGGTGGCGTCTCGAAGGAGGCCCACGACATGGCGGTGCAGCGGATGATCCAGGCGGGCGTGGTCCCGATCACCTGGATGGCTGTGCTGGGCGAGTGGCAGCGCGACTGGGCCCGCGAGAAGACCGTGCAGGGCGCGGCCGAGGTCCAGGCGCAGCATGGCGGTGCCAGCGGTGTGGCCTTCGCCTGGGAGATGCAACTCCTGGCGACGCCCACCGGAAGCGAGGCATGACAGCGCCGCCACGTCGGCACCGATCCGTATCGGGTACTGCCTGTCGTTAACCGGTCCCCTCGCGGACAACAGCAGGTCGGCTCGTCTCGCTCATGAACTCTGGCGTCAGGACGTCAACATCCGATTCTCGGCGCCAAGTTGAATGCCGAGAAGTACGGCGTACAGGTGCCTTCACGAAGCCGGGTATCCGCTGTCGTTCCCATCGGATGGCGAGGTGTTTGAGCTGGTGGAGGGGGGCGAGTCCTGCTCGAGGCGTAGTGGAGTTTGTGAAGCTCTGCCTGTTGTTCGCGAAGTTCAGCTGTGTGGCGTGCCTGCTACCGGTTGGCCACGAGGAAGTCCTCCAGGATCTCGACAAACCGCGCCGGCTGCTCCTCGGCCGGGTAATGGCCGCAGTCGTCGAGGACGACCCCCGTGACGTCGTCGGCCGCCAGCCGCATCGTCTGGGCGACATTCGCGCCGCTCCACAGCGCGCCGCCGACGGCGAGCACCGGCAGCGTCAGCCGGGTCTTGCTGCGCTGCTCGTTCTGCGCGATCGTCTCGTCCAGCGCCCGGTAGTACGCGAAGCTCGCCCGCAGCGCGCGAGGATCCGCGGCGATCGCGTCGACGTAGACGTCGACGGCGTACGCGGGTATCGCCGTCTGCGTGGCGGCCTTCGTGGCGAACTGCCAGCCGAAGAAGAGCCGTTCCCGTCCCCGGACCAGTTCCTCGTTGAGGTCGGTGAGCCGGTTGAAGCCGAACTGCCAGAGCTTCAGGTTGACCGCGGCCGGGCCGAAGAACGGCGGGGACGGCGTGAGCCCGGGGATCACTGCTTCGACGATGGCGAGCCGGCCCACCCGCTCGGGGTGATCCGTGGCGAGGGCGTATCCGGTCCACGTACCGATGTCGTGGCCGACCACGTCGAACCGGTCGTGCCCGAGCACGGCCATCAGCGCGACCAGATCGGCGGACAGCGTGCCGGCGTCGTACCCGTCGTCGGGCTTGTCGGAGAGCCCGGCCCCGCGCGAGTCGACGGCGACGACGGTGTGCCGGCGGGCGAGCGCGGACATCACATGTCGCCAGGCGTACCACGTCTGGGGCCACCCGCCGTTCAGCAGCAGCGCCGGGCCGTCCCCACCGGTGACCGCGTGCAGCCGTAGTCCGTTCACTTCCACGAGTCGGCTGGTGAAGACGTCGAGGAATCCGTCAGGCAGCCGCAGCGAACTCAAGGTTGTCATGCCGGCGACCCTACCCATCTTTGAACGATCGGTACAAGATGTGTAGGCTGACGGACCATGGCAGGCCGCAAGCAATTCGACGTGGACGAGGCACTACGACGTGCGATGCACGTCTTCTGGCGCTGGGGGTATTCGGAGGCCTCGATCGATCGCCTGACCGAGGGCACGGGCCTGGGCCGGGGCTCGCTCTACGGCACCTTCGGCGACAAGAGCACCCTCTTCCGCAAAAGCCTCCAACGGTACGCGCAGACCTACCACCCGCAGTACGAGCAGGCACTGTCCGGCCCCCACCCGAGCCCGAGCGCCGTCGTGGCCGCCTACCTGCGGGTCACCCTGAACCGCATCGCCGACCCGACGGTCCCGGATGGCTGCCTGCTCACGGTGTCGGCAACGCAGTTCCCGGCTCTCGACGCGGAGGGCCAGGCGATGGTCCGGGCCATGATCGACGGTTTGCGGGCGATGCTGGAGCAGGCGCTGCTGGCGGCGGGGGCCGATGAGCAGGAGGCGGCAGAGGTGGCGTTGTGCACGCTGGCAACGAACAAATCTCTGGCAGTGCTGAGCCGTGCTGGCTTCTCTGGCGAAGACCTGGCAACCGTCGCGGCAGCCGCCGCTAAGAATGAGCCTTTTCCAACCTCACGCTGATGCGTAGTGGAGGACGAGGACGGCCTTCACCGGATTGGTGATTCGGTTGGTGCTGCAGCGGAGCTTCCGCAGGAGGCGCCGGCCCTTGAGGGTGGCCATGGCCCGCTCGCCGAGGCAGCGGATCTTGGCGTGGGTGGTGTTGTGGCGACGCTTCCATCGCTTGTGGCGGCGGCCCCGAAACGGTACTCGGACGGATCGCCGGCGCATTGATACGCCTTGTCCGCCCGGCATTTGAGCCCCGCATCGGCGAGGGCTTCGATGATCCCGTGCTGCCGCGCGGCGGTCAGGTCGTGAGTCGAGCCGGGCAGAACCGGCGAGGCCCAGAGCAGTCGTCCGATGGGATCGGTGAGGACCTGGACGTTCATGCCGTGGCGTTTATGTTTCCCCGAGTAGTACGGGGCTCCGGCGGCGATGCGGTCGATCGGCAGCAAGGTGCCGTCGAGGATGACGAACGCCTTGCACGGTCGCGATGCCGATGCCGAACACTGCGGCGAGCTGGGCGCAAGTGTCACCGCACCGCAGGTGGGCCAGGGCGAGCAGGGCCTGACGTCCGACAGGAAGGCGCCGCCACCGCGTTCCGATCTCCTGCCGCCGGGCTGTCAGTTGCCCGGTCAGGTACCGCAAGGTGCGGCTGGACAGATCAATCGAGGACGGGTAGACAAGCGCGCGAAGCTCCTGGCGGACACGGGTGATCTTGGTCGAGAACCCGTCTACCAGGAGCTGCGTCGTTGCGCAGGATGGTCCAACTCGCGGTCAGCACCGCCAGCTTGAATAGGGCTCAGTTACTCAGCCGGTGGTGCAGGGATCGTGTGTGCGATGCAGTGGTCGGGACAACCTCCGGGGAGTGTCCCGGACACCTTGACCGGATCCCGGCAGGTCACAGCTCTGTCCGGGTTTCCGCCCGAGGCTCGGTTCGTATAGGGACGACGAACGACTGCTGTACCACGCCGAAGCCCATATCCAGTGGGCCTTCATCATGCTCATGTCCCGCCCCGCTGCTAGTCCGTGGCGTCATGGAGTGCGGGTCTCCACCGGATAGGGCACGTACGTAGGTGCGTCGGTCGGGATCGATGGACAGCTGTCCGCCGGCCGGTCGCCCCGCAGGAACGAGAACGGCACGCCCCGGCGGCCGGTTCGCTGCAGGCTCGGGTGTCGGCGTGATGCTTCACAGCCGTCGGACGCGCAGCACGCCTGTCTGCATCGGGAGAGTGAACTCGCCGCGGGCGGTCTCCGGTCGGCTCGCGAGGAACGCGCGGATCCGGCCCAGCGTGGCCTCTTGTTCCTGTTCTGGCATGACCAGCACCCCCGCGCGCGTCGCGAGAGTCGCGACGAGCGTGTCGGCGGTGCGGCGCTGCCCGTGCGGGAACATTTCCTGCTCCGGTGAGCCGAACCGGGCGGGTACGCCGGTCTTTGGGAGGTGCAGGTCTGCCGTCTCGGCGCGCCAACTGGTGGGCGTGTCACGCGGGCCGATGGCCGCGCTTCCGCTGACCCGCGCGAGCTCGGAAACCCACTCGACGTCGTCGTCCATGACGTTCCACAGACCTGCCAGGATGCCGCCGGGCGCGAGGACCCTGGCGATCTCGGGTCCCGCGACGGCCATGTCGAACCAGTGCATGGCGTTGCCGGCCAGCACGGCGTCGACAGACGCGTCCGGCAACGGAATCGCCTCGGCACTGCCCGGCAGGGCACGGACAGTCGGCAGCGAGCGGCGCAGCTGGGTCAGCATCGCCGAATCGGGCTCGACCGCAACGACTTCGGCACCCAGCGCGACCAGCGTGGCGGACAACTTGCCGGTTCCGGCGCCGAGGTCGAGCACGCGTGGCCCGGACGCGGGCTCAAGTGCCCACCGCACAGCGGCCTGCGCGTAGTTGGGACGGTGCTCGGCGTATGCGACCGCCGCCGCGCCGAACGACGAGGAATGAAGCAGGCGTTCATCCTGATCCATCCGACTACCGTATCGACGCTGTCGGCGGTCGGCCACCCCCGCGTCTCCACTGCGGCGGCTGCCCGCCCCGCCACCGATGAGCCAACCACCACCAGCGACCGCCGTCACCACTCCGACAAGATCACCAACAGAGTCACGGACTCCAACGGTGTCGGTGCCTTTCTTCACGTCGCCGGTCTCGTCGACCACCAGCACCGCCTCGTCGTCGTGCAGGTGCTCCACCACGTAGTCACCCACCTCGTCGCGGACCTGGTCGGCATCCCACTTCGCCCTCCCGAGCAGCTGCTGCATGCCGTCCGGGGTCCTGTCCCCGGCCCACTCGGCGATGGTCCAGCAGTTCTTGCGCGGCAGGTCCGACAACAGGCCGAGTACCAACTTCCCGGCCCGGCGTCGGGATTCGGCCCGTGTGAAGCGTCCCGCTGTCCGGCTCATCAGGCCCTCGAACGCCTCCTGCCAGCAGGCAGGGTCTACGCTGTGGCCTGCGGCCACCGCATGATCGTTTGTCTTCACACGCCGATGGCCAACGGTGGCCGCACCCGTCTCCACACCGCGTCAGGTCGCGCAGCGTCTGCCTGCCGTCCTGTGTATTGGAGGGCTTGTGCAACGTGGCGAAGTCTGGTGGGTCCAGTTCGACGAGCGGAGGTTGGTCGTACTGCTGTCAGGAGACGACGCGTCCGGGTTCCAGGTGATGCAGGTCGTCGCTCCGGCGGGCCTCGACATGAGCGGTCTGGGCATTGAAGTGACGGTCGGCGCCGGTGAAGGGCTGCCGCTCGAAGGCGTGCTGCGGCTCGCGTTCCCGCGTCCAGGCTTCACCCCGTGTACGTGGCTGACCACCGTGTCCCGGGACGACCTGATAGAGCGGGCGGCCGTCCTGTCCTCCAGGAAGCTCAGCGAGATCGACGATGCCCTCCGACTCGCTGATCAAGTACAGGAGCGGACCCCGGCAACGACCGCGAAGTTCAGCGAGATACGGGACGCCCTCCGTCGCGGTGAACTCGGGTAGACGGAGAAGGAGCCGACGCCCGCGACGGCATGGGCGATCTCGGGCGAGATGATCCACGCTGGGCACCTGCCGCCTCGACTCCCGTGGTGTGAACTGCTGCCTTTCCTCTTTCAGTTCCTCGGCTCCCGCACTACACCCGTCTCCGCCGGGATGGCCTGATCTGTGAACAACGGGGCTTCAGTGGCACGTTCGGCTTTCTCACCGAGCGGTGTCCACGACTCGTACGTGGACACGGCTCCAGGGGCAGGGGTTTGCCGGCCGCGACAGCGTCCGTCGGCGCGGAGGCTTGCTGCGATGTCCGTCCGGGCCTTCTTCAAGCGTTCGATGTGCCGCTGGAGTTCGGCGTGGAGGTTGCGCAGGACACCCGGTGTGCGGTCGGCGTCGGCGCCGGCAGTACTGATCTGTGCGAGCGGCACATCGAGCTCTGCGAGACGTCGGATGCGCAGCAGACTCACCAGTTGCTGCACCTCGTACTGGTTGTATGCGTTGTACCGGCGCTCCGGTTCATTGAGCAGACCGAGATGGTGATAGTGGCGGACGGTGTTCACCGTCGTGTTCGCCGGCTCAGCAAGCTGGCGAGTGCTCCACGGCCTGTCGTATCCCTCCTGCGTTCGAGGGGCTATGTGGCGCCCCACCATCAGTTCGGCGCCACATACGCCCCTCGTCGGCGGCGATGACGCGGTTTCGCGTCATGAGAAGCCGTCAGGGGAACAGCAGGTCATTCGTCGTCACTTCGAGAGGAAGTCGCGCAGCGCGGTGTTGACCTCGTCGGCGTGGGTCCAGAGCAGGCCGTGCGGCGCTCCTTCGACCTCGACGTAGTCGGCCTCGGGGAGTGCCTTGTGGAATCGGCGCCCAGTGGCGTCGATCGGGAGGATGTTGTCCTTTGTGCCGTGCAGGATCAGTGCGGGCTTGCCGCTCGCGCGGACCGCCTCGACGTCGGCGCGGAAGTCCTCGATCCATGCCGGTACCACAGCGTACGCAGCCACCGGAGCGCTGCGGATCGCGACGTTCCAGCTACCGGTCACGACCTCCTCGCTGATGCGGGTGCCGAGGTTCTCGTCGAGGTTGTAGAAGTCCGCGTAGAACTGCTTGAACCAGGCGTACCGATCCGCCTTTGCGGTCGCGGCGATGCCGTCGAAGACCTCTTGCGGCACCCCGTCGGGGTTGTCGTCGCGGGCGACGAGAAACGGCTCGAGCGAGGCGAGGAAGGCGAGCTTCGCGACACGCTCATGACCGTAGCGACTGACGTAGCGGGCGAGTTCCCCGGTGCCCATCGAGAAACCGACGAGGACGACGTCCTGCAGGTTGAGGGTCTCAAGGACTGTGTTCAGGTCAGCGGCGAAGGTGTCGTAGTCGTAACCGGAGTTCACCTTCGACGACTGGCCGAAGCCACGACGGTCGTAGGTGATGACCCGATAGCCCTGGGCCAACAGCTCACGCGTCTGACGTTCCCAACTGTGCCCGTTCAGTGGGTAGCCGTGGATCAGGACGACCGGCTGCCCAGAACCCTGATCCTCGTAGTAGAGCTCGATCGGAGTACTGTTCTCCGTGCCGACGGTGATGTAACCCATGATTTCTTTCCCTTCTGGCCGACGAAACGAACGCAGGCCCAGGTCTGTATGTGGAAGCTGTGCGTTGTCGGAGGTGGTCAGAGGTCTCGCCGCTCCGCATCGGCCTGTGGTGGGGCGCGAATTCCATCATGCGCGTTCAACCGCCTTGACCTCTTCCCGCGATTGCGGCGTGTCGGTCAGCCTGATCCACGTTGTCCACGAGTGTGATTCGGCCGCCATCGCCGGGATCGGGATCGGGCATGATCGATTCTGGGTCGACGAGGTAGACCTCGTGACCATTCAGCGTCAGTCGGCGTGCGACCTCCAGCAGCACGCGCCGTGCCACGTCGTCGATCGAATAAACCCTTGTCAGGTCTACAGCCACCCTGACTTCCGCAGGTGAAATGTCCATGGCTTCCTGAACAATTCTCTCGGCTCCGGAAAAGCCGATGCCACCTTGCAGTTGCAGGACCCGGAGCGCGTTCGGTCCGCTGCCAACGACATGGCTGGACCGCACGACGGCACGCGCGGCGGCGGGGACCTCCATCACATGCAGACCCATGTCTGAAGAGAATCGTTCGAACAGTGACACTCCGCGAACGCTGTTCCCGTGACGGTCCAGTCGTGGTGAGAACGTGGCAATGCCGATCTGTCCGGGGAGCGCGCCGATCAGGCCCCCGGCCACTCCGCTCTTTGCCGGAATACCGACCTGGGTTGTCCAGTCACCAGCGGCGTCGTACATTCCACAGCTGAACATGACGCTGAGCACCTGCCGCACCACTGGTTCCGCCACCACCTGCTCACCCGAGAGAGGGTTTATCCCGCGGTTGGCCAACGTCGCGGCCATCATGGCCAGATCTCGGGTGGTGACGAGCACGGAGCACTGGCGGGTGTAGCCGTCCACGACGGCCCTTGGATCCTTGGTGAGGACGTTGTGACTGCGGAGCATGTGTGCAATGGCGAGGTTGTGGTGCGCGTTCTCCATCTCTGACGCACATACCGCCTCATCCATCTTCAGCCGACGACCGGCGAACGCCGACAGGCCGTGGAGCACGCGCTCCACACGCTCCGTCGGATTGAGGTCCTCCGCGCCGGCCATTGAGTGTACGGTGATCGCGCCGGCGTTGATCATGGGATTGAGGGGGCGCCCGGTATCGCTCTCGAGAGAGATCTCGTTGAATGCCTCTCCGGACGGCTCGACACCGACTTTGGCGAGCACAGGGTCGAATCCGCGATCAGACAGGGCCAACGCATATATGAACGGCTTGGAGATCGATTGGATTGTGAACTCGATATCGATGTCACCGGCACCATAGACCTCTCCGTCAATCATGGCAAAGGCCGCACCGAGGCGCTCGGGGTCCGCTGCTGCGAGCTCAGGGATGTATCCCGCCAGATCTCCGGACGTGTCCGACTCCACGTCTCTAAGTGCCTCGGCCAGATAGTCGGGAATGATTGGCCGCATTCGCCCTCCATGCATAATCGCCATCTTCACGCTGTGAGAACTGCGTTGCGTCCGACCTGGTACCGGGCTGCATCTGGCGGCGCTTCACAGCATCACATTGTCGGTGCAACCGGGAGAGATGACCTCACGTTTCGCCGAGCGCGGCGTGCGTGATTACTCCTATGTCGTCAGGTGTCGGCTGGCGAAATGCACCACCGTTCGCGATAAATTCGTCGCCATGCACCTGAAGATGGTGAGCGAACATCGGGCACAACGGCACGACGGTGACGTTTTCGCGAATGCTGTCTGTGAGTGCCGTGCTCACCAGCAGGGCAACCAGGCCATGTTCACCGAGATCCTGGCACACCTCGGTATGGAAAAATATTCGTTCTTCGCTTGCACCAGGTGTGGCGACGAAGTCGGCTGTGCCGACGGGTGTTCCGTCGGCGCGAACGATTGTGTAGGAGCTGATCGGGCTGGCGAGATCGAGTTCGACCGTCACGGATGCACCGGTGTTGTGAGTCAATCCTTGAGTCATCTGACTGTCCTTCTTCAGAGAGCGTCAGGGCGTGGCCACAGTTCTCCGGTCAGGCCGAGGTGCTTCTGTTCTTTGTGTTACGAGTGCTCAAAAAGTCTTGTCGGAGCAGGGGTGGCGGTAAGCACGCGAAGCCGGTCGGCGTCGACGTTGGCTCCGAAGGCGGGGGTTCCGGGCTCGAGGCGGACGCCCGCCGCGAGGTCGCCGATGGTGAGGGGGTCGAATCCGAGAGTGTCGATCAGCGCAGACACGACGGCGAGATCCTCGGGCGAGTCACCGGCGATCGCGATGGCCTTGCGTCCGAGGCCGCCGGATGGACGAGCTCCGTCTTCGAGGTCGTGGTACCCCATGTGGTTGAGGGCTTTCACGACACGCGCGCCCGTCAGGAACCGTTGAACGACTTCGCTCGAAGAGGTGTCGGGCGGGAGGATCGCTTCGCGGGGACCATCGACCTCCCACCAGTGGTTCATCGCGTCGATGACCAACTTTCCCTCCAGCTTCGGGACTGGGAGGTCGCGGTATTTGCCGAGCGGGAGAGCCAGGACCACCACGTCGGCGGCCTCCGCGGCCTGCGCCGGCCACACGGCGGTCGCTCCGGGGGTGAGGATTTTGGCGGTAAGCGCAATCTTGGAGGGGTCGCCGGACCCGGAGATCAAAATTCGATAGCCGGCGGCGACGGCCAGGCGCGCCACGACGGTGCCGACTTTCCCGGCTCCCAGAATCCCGATCGTGGTGACAGGGTTGGTCATCGCGTGGCTCCCGCCGTGGGGGCGGGCTGCTCGGTCAGAAGCTCGCGGACCCGGGGGATGACATGGGTGCCGTACAGCTCGACCGAACGTAGACGTGCGGAGGCTGAAACGGTGCCGGCGGCGGAGTAAATCATGTCGAACCGGCCCGCGTTCAGTACTCGGATGGCATGGGCGATCTTGATGGCGACCGTCTCAACCGAGCCGACGTACAGCGACCCGCGGTCCACCTCGGCGTCGAATTCTTCCCGGCGGAGTGGCGGCCAGCCGCGCTGCCCCCCGATCCGGTCGCGGATCTCCTTGTACCCAGGGTAGAAGAGCTCCTTGGCTTCTTCGTCGGTGGAGGCGACGAAGCCGGGCGAATGCATTCCGACCGGCTGTGCGGTCGTGCCGAACTCCTCGCTGGCACGCCGGTACAGATCTACGTAGGGCGCGAACCGATCGGGGGCGCCGCCGATGATGGCGAGCATGAGCCCGAAGCCGTACTGAGCGGTGCGGAGCACGGACTGCGGTGTCCCGCCAACCCCTACCCAGGTGTTGAGGCGTCCTGAATCGGTCTTCGGGTAGACGTTCGCATTGTGCAGGGCGGCGCGCGTGGTGCCTTCCCAGGTGACCGGCCCCTCGTCCAGGAGACGGTGGAAAAGGTCGATCTTCTCCTCGAACAGCACCTCGTAGTCCTTGAGGTCGTACCCGAACAGGGGGAAGGACTCGGTGAAGGAACCACGTCCGAGGATCACCTCGGCGCGGCCGTTGGAGAGCGCGTCGACCGTGGCGAACCGCTGGAACACGCGCACCGGGTCGTCCGAGGACAGCACGGTCACGCCTGAGGCGAGCCGGATGCGCTCCGTGGCGGTCGCGATGCCCGCCAGTACTGTCTCAGGGCTGGAGATCGCGTACTCGGATCGGTGGTGCTCGCCCAACGCGACCACGTCGATACCGACCTGGTCGGCAAGGACCGCTTCGGTCACTGCGGCGCGGATCGCCTGCGCGTGCGAGACGATGATGCCCTGGTCGTTTCGGGGCCGGTCTCCGAAGCTGTCGATGCCGAACTCGATTTGCGAGACATCCATCGTGTTCACTTCGTTCAACGCTTTCGTTGTGTCGGGGTGTGGCGGTGCCTGGTTCGTGACGACCTGGCGGGACGTCGGTGCCGGCCGACCGGGCCTTCGATGTCCCGCCCGTTCATGAGGTGCAGGTGTGACCTCCGCTTCTCAACCCGAACAGCGGGACTCGTGTCGCAGTCTCCTCTTTTTCACCTGCACCATCTCCGCCGATCTAGTTGACACGTAAACATGGCACCCTCTTGGTTGTTATGTCAACCAGATCGTGGCATGGCTGGTGCAGCTGCACGTCAGCGAACTGGTGCCTGGTCCACAACCGGGCCGACCGGGGCTTGTTCGGGCCGTTCGCCGGCCGGGGTTCCAGCGCAGTGGTGATCGTCGACATCTCCGACTGGACAATGAGTCGCTCCACAATCGGCGAAGCCTCTGTGCGTTGGCTCCAACTGCCGGTCGTGCGCTGGTCGCCACCTCGGGCGAGACGCGACCCATGCTCTGCGCCGGATGCGGGCACAGGGACGCGCCCGTGGGCTTCGCCGCGGAGCGGTAACCCGCTTCGAACGGATCGAATGAGATGACCTCAACGGTCACGCGCTGGTCTCCGACGGTCGTCGCAACCCGGCGAACCCAGCGGTGGTCAGCCCCTGAGTAGGTGTTCTTCCGGACGTACTCGGTAGGTGCCGGTCCGTAGCGCTGCTTGAAGGCGCGGCTGAAGTGGCTGCAGTCGACCCGCAGTTGGTCTACTTCTGAAGGAGATCGAGGGGAAGATCGTCGGCGAGCTGGACGGGCGGGTACTGCGGCCCCACCCGGCCGGTACGCCGCAGCAGGGAGTGCTCTGACTGTCGTTGGCGGTCGAGTACCAACGTAGGTCAGTGGCTTGGGGCCGGGGGAGCCGACGCGGTTGGACTGGCCGGCTTGCCGCCGCCAAGGGCGGCCGACGGGCGCGGTGCTGGCCGCGGCCGCCGTCACTACCAGTCAACTGCGCAACCGTGTAAGTCAGTTGATGCAGTACGGAGGCTGGTGCCAACGGCGAACGTGATGCGGGGTGCAGCTGCTTCTGTCCTGATCGTCGGAAGTTGACAGGTCAACCACGTTGCCCTAGGTTTCCGGGTGAAAGCTCACCTAACCTTGCGCCCTTCCGGTCCTGACGTGGAGGAGTGGAGGGAGACCCTGTATACGTTGCTGCGGCTGTCGGTGTGACCGTCACTCTGTTCGGTGCGGTCGGCTTCCATGTCGGGGCGCGGGGCCATGCCGACCCGGGGGCCGGGTGGTTCAGTGGTGGGTGAGTCTGTCGCGAAATCGGCCGACGGCCCCACGCGCCAGGACGTCCCTTCGTGCCGCGCAGGGCTGACATCTCGTGATCCAGGCAGCCGCGTCCTCCGCCCGATCAGTCCGGCTGCTTCTCCATGTGGTCCAGGACGCGCTTGGAGATCCGGCCGAGTGTGCTGAGCTGGTTGGGGGTCAGGGCATCGATGAAGAGTCGGCGGACGTGCTCGACGTGCTGGGGTGCGGCATCTTCGATCGCCTTGTAGCCGGCCGGGGTGGCGACGATGAATGCTCCGCGTCCGTCGTCGGGGCACTCCTCCTTGGCCACGAGCCCGCGTTTCGCCATCCGTGTGACCTGGTGGGACATCCGGCTCTTCTCCCACTCCACGGATTTGGCCAGATCCAGGAAGCGCATCCGCCCGTTGCCTCTTTCGGTGAGGCTGGCGAGCACGAGGTAGTCGGAGGCTGACATTCCGGAGTCGGCCTGGACGCGTCGGGACAGCCGTCCGATGAGTGTCTCCTGCATTCGGATGAAGCTGTCCCAGGCGGCCTTCTGTTCTGGGTCGAGCCAGCGCGGCTGTGCGTCCATGAGGGCAGTCTAACGAAATTGTTGACAGCTCATCTACTGGCGGTGGTGGCGATGCAACTCTCAGCGAGGCTGCGTGCGTCGTGACATCGATGCCCGTCGGTCGGGCGGGGTATGTGACAAATTTGGCCGGTTTGGAGTCAAAGGCGAGTGGTGCGAGCCGTGTCTCCTGCAGGTCCGGAGGTCGGCGCCCGGTGTCCGCTCTGTGCCGCGGACGCCCTCGTCGAAAGTTAAGTTGATGCATCAACTTTATGGGGCTAGGGTCATGTCGTGGCTGACGGAATCTGCCGCGTCGAGCGGGATCAGCCCCCACAAGGAGGACACATGACGGTCGAAGTGAGCGACGTGCCCGAGGCGAAGCGCTACGAGGCCCGCGTTGATGGAGAGTCCAAGGTGGCCGGCGTCGCGGAATACATCCGTACGACGGAACTCGTCGCTTACGTGCACACCGAGGTCGAGCCGGAGTACGAGGGCAGGGGGGTCGGGTCCGCGCTGGCCCGTACCGCCCTTGACGAGGCACGCGCCGCGAACCTGCGGGTGCTGGCCACCTGTCCCTTCTTCGCGGGCTGGATCAGCCGGCACCCCGAGTACCAGGACCTGCTGTACCAGTCCCGCAGCAAGGTCAGTGACTGAAAAGCCGAGCACGGCAGGAACGGAGGCGGGCATGAGCGAATCCGAGCAGAAGGCCTACCAGGCAGAGTCGATCACGGTGACCTTCGAGGCCAGGCGCTGCCTCCATGCCGCCGAATGCGTCCATGGCCTGCCCGAGGTGTTCGACACGACGAAACGGCCGTGGATCCAGCCGGATGAATCCACGGCCGAGCGCCTGGCGGAAGTGGTGCGGCGCTGTCCCTCGGGCGCGCTCCGGTACGAACTCGCAGAGGGCGTGGCGGAAACCCCCGACCGACCCACCACGATCACCCGCAGTGCCAACGGGCAGCTGACCGTGCGCGGGGAGCTGAGTGTGGACACGCCGCAGGGCACACGTGCCGAGACTAGGGTCATACTGTGCGGCTGCGGGCACAGCCGCCTCCAGCCGTACTGCGACCACGCGGGGCCCTGTGGTCAGTGACGCGGCCGTGCGGTTCTCCGAGTACGGCACCTCTGCCGTGCTGCGCATCGGCGACCTCCTGGGCGGGCTCGGCTCCGTCGTGGCCGGAACGGTCGATCAGATCGGTGAGGCGTGACCCTGGTGAGACGTGCAGCCGGCCCTTGACCCAGTGCGCCTGGTCGAGAAGCCGCAGTACCTGTTTCTGAAACGACCAGTGAGCCGGCCTCGGTGGCGAGCCCCGGTGCTCCTGCTCTACTAGTGGATTCATCAACTATATTGCGGCTGTCGAGCGTCATGTATGACCGGTGTGCAGCCCTAGGGGAGAAGTCCGGCGATGCGGAATCTGACCGTGGCCCAGCAGATGGTGGACGTTCTGCGTCAGGCGGGCGTGCAGCGGATCTACGGCGTGGTGGGAGACAGCCTGAACTCGGTGGTCGACGCGGTGCGTCGTACCGACGGCATCGAGTGGGTGCATGTACGGAACGAAGAGGCCGCCGCCTTCGCCGCGGCAGCAGAGGCACAGCTGACCGGCAGACTCGCGGTGTGCGCCGGAAGCTGTGGCCCGGGAAACACCCACCTGATCCAGGGACTGTACGACGCGCACCGCTCCGGTGCGCCCGTGCTGGCGCTCGCCTCGCACATCCCGTCCCATCAGATCGGTACCGGCTTTTTCCAGGAGACGCACCCGGAAAGGCTGTTCGTCGAGTGCAGCGACTACTGCGAGATGATCAGTACCCCCGAGCAGATGCCCCGGGTTCTGCGGATCGCCATGCAGCGGGCTCTTGGCAACAGCGCCGTGTCGGTCTTGGTGATACCCGGCGACGTCGCGCACGACGAGGCGACTCGCCCGACAGGAACCAGCGACCTGGTCACTGAGCGCGGCCGCGTCGTCGCGCCGGACGGACAGGTCCGGGCGCTGGCCGAGAGGCTGAACGCGGCACGGAAGGTGATGCTGTTCTGCGGCGCGGGAGTGCAGGACGCGCACGCCGAGGTCATGGCGCTCGCCGAGAAGGCTGCAGCCCCCGTCGGGCACACCCTGCGGGGCAAGGAGTGGATCCAGTTCGACAACGCGTACGACGTGGGCATGAGCGGTCTGTTGGGCTACGGCGCCTGCTTCGACGCGATGCACGAGGCCGACCTGGTCGTCCTGCTCGGCACCGATTTCCCGTACAACGACTTCCTGCCGCAGGCGCGTACGGTGCAGATCGACCATGATGCGGGCCGGCTCGGCCGTCGCACTGTGCTGGAACTCGGGGTCCACGGAGACGTCCGGGAGACACTGAGGGCTGTGCTGCCGCTGATCGAGGCGAAGCGGGACCGTACCTATCTGGACCGGATGCTGCACAAGCATGCAAAATCGCTGGAGAAGGTGGTCTCCGCCTATACTCGCGATGTTGAGCGGCACACCCCGATCCACCCTGAGTACGCGACCTCTGTCCTGGACGAACTCGCCGCCGACGACGCGGTGTTCACCGTGGATACCGGCATGTCCAATGTGTGGGCGGCGCGTTATCTGACCCCCAATGGACGGCGCCGGGTGATCGGTTCGTTCCTGCACGGCACGATGGCCAACGCGCTGCCGCACGCCATCGGCGCGCAGTTCGCATACCCCGGCCGCCAGGTGATATCGATGTCGGGTGACGGTGGACTGGGCATGCTGATGGGCGAGTTGCTCACAGTGAAGCTGCACGATCTGCCGTTGAAGACGATCGTCTTCAACAACTCCTCCCTGGGCATGGTGAAGTTGGAGATGCTGGTCGAAGGTCTGCCCGATCACGAGACCGACCACGAGCCGGTGGACTACGCGGCGATCGCCCGCAGCGCGGGCATCGAGGCGCTCCGCATCGAGCGCCCCGGGGATGTCGTCGAGGGACTCAAGCGGGCGCTCGCCCACGACGGACCGTTCCTGGTCGACCTGGTGACCGACCCCAACGCGCTGTCGATCCCGCCGCATGTCTCGGCCGCCCAGGTCAAGGGATTCGCATTCGCCGCGGGCCGGACAGTGCTCGACGGCGGCGTCGGCAAGATGCTCGACCTGGCCCGCGCCAACCTGCGAAACCTGCCCCGCCCCTGAGACAGTCTCCGTCCACAGTGAGAGCGAGATCGGTTTCATGTCCCAGCGGTCTGACGAGCGCTGGGGCAATCCGCTGTGCCCAGGCCTCTGCGGGATCAGGCAGGCATCAGCACTGAGCGGTTCATTCACGAGATGACGTACATCCTGGAACCCGGCTTGCCCCCTGGGTTCCAGCGGTCGTCACGGCACCTCCCCGTGACGCAGCGGTGGGGCGAGCGGGCCGCCTCTACTTGTTGTGAAGCGGCGGTACGGGGTGCTTGCTCATGATCGACACGCGATTGAACGCGTTGATGGTGACCGCCACCCAGATCGCGGCTGAGATCTGGTCCTCGGAGAGAACCTGTCGGGCGGCCTCAAAAGCCGATGTCTGGGTCGCGGCGTTCACCGGATCGGTTGTGGCCTCGGCCAATGCCAGGGCGGCGCGCTCCGAGGGAGCGAACAAGCCTGTGTCCCGCCATGCGCTCAGGACTCCGAGTCTCCGCGGTGATTCACCGGCGCGCAGGGCCGCCGTGATGTGCACATCGAGGCAGTAGGCGCAGCCGTTGAGTTGCGACACGCGGACGTTGATCAGTTCCACGGTGGTGCGGTCGAGCCCCGCCTCGGAGGCTGTTGCCCTGACCGCCTCCGAGACCTGCACCAGAGCATGGAAGGCCTTGGGGCTCTGTTTGTCGATGAAGATCCTGCGGGGCGGGGATATGTGGGTGGGGTCGCTCACGGCGGGGCCTCCTTCGGGCCACGCTCGTAGTGGCCTGTGTTCGTGCGGGTGCGTTGGCCATCGGCCTGCCCTGTGGCATCCTAGTTGATGTGACAACCAGATCGTGTGGGAGGTGCTCTCGATGGGCAACGCGGAAAGCGATGTCGCGGCTCTGCGCTGCGGTGCGCTCGTCGAGAGCGACCGGCCGGCAGGAGCCCCCAGGGTCGATGTCCTGTCGGCGCGCGAGGTCCCTCTCGGGGGTCCACGCGCGATGCACGTGCGGCGGACGTTGCCCCAGCGGCAGCGCACACTCATCGGCGCCTGGTGCTTCGCCGATCACTACGGCCCACACCAGGTCGCCGTCTCGGGGGGCATGAACATGCCCCCGCATCCACATACCGGACTGCAGACGGTGAGCTGGCTGTTCAGCGGAGAGATCGAACATCGCGACACCCTCGGCACCCGCGCCTTGATCCGGCCCGGTGAGATGAACCTCATGACCGGTGGATATGGCATCGCCCATTCAGAGGTCTCCACCCCGACCACCACCGTCCTCCACGGCGTCCAGTTGTGGGTCGCGCTGCCCGAGGAACACCGCTACACCGCCCGGGACTTCCAGCACTACGTGCCCGAACCCGCGCAGGTCGACGGCGCCGAGATCAGGGTCTTTCTGGGCTCGCTCGTCGGCCGGACCTCCCCGGCCCGGGCCTTCACACCGCTGCTCGGCGCCGAGATCGTCATCGAACCCCATGTGACGCTCACTCTCGCTGTGGACGCGACTTTCGAGCACGGCCTCCTCGTGGACCGCGGAGACATCCGCATGATCGACACTGTGCTGCGGCCTGCCGAACTCGGCTACGTCCCTCGCGGCGCGGACACCCTGACGATGGTGAACGAGACCGACGCCCCGGCGCGGGCCGTCCTCATCGGAGGACCTCCCTTCGGAGAGGAGATCGTCATGTGGTGGAACTTCGTCGGCCGCAGCCACGAGGACATGGTGAAAGCCCGCGAGGAGTGGGAAGCCTCCTCCGACCGCTTCGGCGCCATCGAGGACTTTCCCGGCGGCCCCCTGCCCGCACCGGCCCTGCCGAACGCCGTCATCACACCGCGCCGGAACCCGCCGGCCCGCTGACCTCCCTTGCGAAAGGCACCCCATGAGCGAGCCCTCCACCACCACGGTCGTCGAGCGTGCGGACACCGGTCGCCGGTACGAGATCCTGGTCGACGGCCGACGGCCGACGTGCCGGTCTGACCGCCTACCGTGACCTGGGGGTGCAACGTGTCTTCTTCCACACGGAGATCGACGAGGCCTTCGCAGGTCAGGGGCTGGCCCCACAACTGGTCCAGCAGGCACTCGCCGATGTGCGCGCATCCGGAATGCGGATCGTCCCGGTCTGCCCCTACGTCGCCAAGTTCCTCAAGCGGCACGATGAGTTCGCGGACATCACCGACCCGGTCACACCTGATGTCCTGCGGTGGCTGAAGACGCAGCTCGGCTGAGTAGCCCTGCATGCTCCTCCCTCTCCTGGCAGAGGGGATTCCTGTCCAGTTCGCCGCGGTGGAGCGTTGCCCGGACGCGGGCTCTGCTCCACTGAGCGAACCGTCGGTGGACCGTCTGCCGGCTCGGACGCAACGCTGGTGGGAGTTGCCTCCAGGTGCAGCCCGAGGTGGCCACGAAGATGATCGCGGCCAGGACTTGGTGGCTGCTGGCCCGCCGCCCGCCTCCTCTCTGTGCACGCATCAACTCCGTCGGCGGCGTCACTCGCCCAAAAGGCAGCCACAACTCGTCTTGTGGACGGTGGACCTTTGGGGGGCATCGCCACGCACTCGTTCCGCCCCCGGCGGCAGCGCGACCACTCGGCCTCCAGCCGGGCGAGCGCAGTGGATGACACGGGCGGTTCGTACGTGTACCGAGGGGGCGTACTCCACCTCACCCATCCCGATCCCCGCCGTTCATGCGTGCATTGGTTGACCGCATCCCGAAGGTGCAGGTTCGGGGCGTACGCGTAGGGAACTCCGTCACTTCGTGGCTCCGGCTGAAGGCCGGGGCGTCCCGGAAAGGCGGGTGAAAGGGCCTCGATCCGTCCCTCGATGAGGTGTGCGAGCGGTCAACTGCCGTCCAAGTCAGTGGTGTTGTGGAGTGCAGAGGGCATGACGCATCTGGTTGACGAATCAACTGTCGATGCTAATGTAGATGACACATCATCCACTCGATCGGATGCGCCGCCCCCGAGGCCCGAGAACCGTCTTCATGCGGAGGCCGAGCCCACTCGTGACGCGATGTCAGCCGATGCGGTGTGGTGGTCGGCCGAATCGACCTCAGGGGCGACTGCGCGGACGCGTACGGCTGATATCTCAAGTTTGGAGCAGGCTATGAGTGTGAAGATCGCGATCATTCTGGGTAGCACCCGTCCGGGCCGTAACGGCGAGGCCGTCGCCAGGTGGGCTCAGGAGATCGCGTCTCAGCGCGATGACGCGGAGTTCGAACTCGTTGACATCGCCGATTTCAAGCTGCCGCACCTGGACGAGGCCGTCCCCGCGTCCATGGGCCAGTACGCGAACACCCACACCCAGGAGTGGGCGCAGAAGGTCGCCTCCTTCGACGGCTACCTCTTCGTCACCCCCGAGTACAACCACTCGACCTCCGGCGCGCTCAAGAACGCCATCGACTTCGTGTACGGCGAGTGGAACAACAAGGCCGCGGGCTTCGTCAGCTACGGCAGCGTCGGCGGCGCCCGTGCCGTCGAGCACCTGCGTCTGATCATGGCCGAGCTGCAGGTGGCGACGGTACGGGCTCAGGTCGCTCTCTCCCTCGCCACGGATTTCGAGAACTATTCGATGTTCAAGCCCGGTGACCACCAAAAGGCGGCCCTGGACACCACGCTCGACCAGCTTGTGAGCTGGACGAAGGCCCTGCGGACGGTCCGCACCGACGCCTGATCAAGAGCACCTCGACGGTGCCGGCACGGAGGCCGGTGGATCCCGCCCAGCGGGCCCCACCGGCCTTCGCCGTACCTGACTGCTTCACACCCTGGCGCCGTTGACGAGCTCTGTCACGTGCCCTACGGTTCCTGTCTTCGTGTTCAGGATCGCGACCGGCGCCCTGATGGCGGATGCCCTCAATGTTCCGGTGAGCCGGAACACCCTGTTGAGGCTGATCGCCTCGCTTCCGGACCCCGCTACCGCAGTACTCCGCATGGTCGGCGTGCACACGTACACAGGGCGCACGGGCCGTGTCCACGGAACTGCGCTTGTTGACGTCGAGACACGTCGGCCGGTAGACCTCCTTCCCGATCGGGAGGCGGACACGCTCGCGGCCTGGCTCGCCGAGCGGCCCGGCATCGGGCTCGCCTGCCGTTGGAGATTCCCGCCTACTGCGTGTAGTCGCTGGGGCTTGAAGTACCGGCCGCGGTGGGGGTCGTGTCTCGTTTGGTGACCCTCGATCATGGGCTTCAGACCTTCGCTGTCGTGGGTGTTGCCGGCCGAGATGCCGACGAGGAGGCAGCCCGTTCGCGTCCGACAGGATGTGCATCCGGCAAGCCGCATGTGGTGCCCATCAGGTACCACTTCGATCCCGAACACGGCCGGGATTCGGTCCGAACCGGGTCGAAGTACCGGGCCCTGGACCGCCCGCGCCGATCAACGCTGGAGAACGCGATCTGTGCGCACAGCACCGGTGCGTGCTCGGGCGGTGCCAGGTCAGTCCGGCCAGGTCCCGGTCCTTCTCGACGAACCGAGGGCTTTCGACAGAGCGGGTGTCAACCGCAGTCGTAGGCCCACGTGCGCTGGGAGACCTTCATCCGTGTGCGGCTCGATGCCGACGCAACAGGCGGCGAACGGGTGCTGCCACCGGAAACCGGTGTGTCCGCTCGCAGCCTGTTTCCGCTCGTCCGGCTACTTGTCGACCAGCGACATGTGGTGCTCGTTGTAGCGGTCCCCCTGTACCCCGACCCGGTCGGCGAGTTCGTTGAGGCCCGACAGTTCGTCGGCGGAGAGCGGTAGTTGAGTGGCGCCGATGTTCTCCTCGATGCGCGCGAGGCGCCGCGTTCCGGGAATCGGGACGATCCACGGATGCTGTGCAAGCAGCCAGGCGAGCGCGACTTGCCCCGGTGTGGCGTCCTTGGCCTGCGCGAGCGATGCAATGTGATCGATGAGAGCCTGGTTGGCCGCTCGATTCTCGGCCGTGAACCGTGGAATGGTGGTTCGGACATCGTCGGCCGCGAACGACGTCGAGGCGTCCACCGACCCGGTCAGGAACCCCTTGCCGAGCGGGCTGAAGGGAACGAATCCGATGCCGAGCGCCGCGCACGTCGGCAGGATCTGTGACTCGGGATCCCGGGTCCACAGCGAGTACTCGCTCTGCACTGCCGTGACCGGGTGGACCGAGTGAGCACGACGGATGGTCTCCGCACCGGCCTCCGAGAGCCCGAAGCAGCGGACCTTGCCTTCCTGCACGAGCTCCGCCACCGTGCCGGCGACCTCTTCGATCGGCACCTGTGGATCAACACGGTGCTGGTAGAACAGGTCGATCGTCTCCACCCCGAGCCGTTCGAGGGAGGCCGTCGCGACGGCACGGATCTGCTCGGGCCGGCTGTTGAGTCCGACTGACGCACCGTTCTCGATACGGAAGCCGAACTTCGTGGCGATCACCACGTGGTCACGGACCGGAGCGAGGGCCTCTCCGACGAGCTCCTCATTGACGTAGGGGCCGTACACCTCCGCGGTGTCGAAAAACGTGACTCCGCGGTCCACGGCCCCGCGGAGCACGGCGACCATGGCGCTTCGATCACCGGGGTTCGGGCCGTAACTCTGGGACATTCCCATGGCGCCGAGACCGATGGCGGAGACCAGCAGGTCCTGCCCAAGTGTTCGGGTATGCATCATTTCTCCATCCGGTGTCGTTCTTGGTGCTCGATGTGGATCGAGCCTGCAGCCGACCCTCGACCCTCGACCCTCGACCTTCGTCGCCGGGGACGGCACTGGGTGGCCGCGAGGTGTGGCCGAGCCGCAGACCGCGGCCGTTGCGACGATCACCACTACGGCGGTGATCGACAGCGACCTCCAGTCGATGACGTCAGCAGCCGCTTGGTTTGATGTTCGGGATCACGGCAACGTGCGAAGCTGTGGATGTGCAACGCGAGCCGAGGCTGGACGAACTGGGAGCCTTCCTCAAGGCGCGCCGTGCACAGCTGAGCCCCGGCGGGGTCGGGCTGCCCGACACCGGTGAGCAGCGGCGTGTTCCCGGTCTGCGTCGTGAGGAAGTCGCTCGGCTGGCCACGATCAGCACCGATTACTACATCCGGCTCGAACAGGGTCGCGTTCAGGCATCCGTGGCTGTCCTCGACGCTCTGGCGCAGGTGCTCCGCCTCGACGGCGATCAGCGCGAGTACATCCTGACCCTCGCGGGAAAGACCGCCTTGCCCCCGGTGAACAAGAGCGCTCGGCAAGAAGTCGGCCCGCAGTTGCGGTACCTGCTGGACGACCTCACCTTGACAGCGGGGTTCGTCATCGGGCGCAACACGGACCTTCTCGCGTGGAACGCCATGGCCGCCGCTCTGGTGACGGACTTCGGGCGTGTCCCCGAGGAACAGCGCAACTACGTGCGCCTGCTGTTCACCGAACCCGTCATCCGGGTGTTGTACAGAGACTGGGAGCACATGGCCCGACTGGCCGTGTCCCACCTGCGCATGGACAGCAGGCGGAACCCTCACGATCCCCGACTGGCCGTGCTTGTCGAAGAACTTTCCGCGCTCGATCCGCAGTTCCGGCTGTGGTGGACCTCGCACGATGTCGCCGTGGGAGCCGGCGGCACCAGGCTGCTCCGGCATCCCATGGTCGGCGACCTGGCATTTCAACGGTCCACCTTTATCTGCGCGGAGGATCCCGAACAGCAGCTCGTGGTGTGGACCGCCGAACCCGGCAGCCAGACCTACAGGGCCCTGTGTTCCCTGGCTGCCGGCATCGAGAGGGCGCCGGAGAGGCTGGACGGCGCCACCTGACGCTTTCACCGACCTGTCCCCGGGAACAGGCGTTTCGCGTTGGCCGTTGTGAGGAAACGCCACGTGGTCCCCTCTACCGGTGACTCGGCTGCGTCGATCGCCGCGATGTGGGCATCGGCCAGCGGGGGAGGCGTCCAGCAGTAGTCGCTGCCGAACAGCACGCGGTCCGGACCGACGAGTTCGAGAAGTGCGGGGACCTGGCGTGGGAAGGCTGTGCCCGCCATGTCGTAGTACAGGCCCTGTAGTTGCTGGACGGCATCGAGGGAGGGTGCCTGCTCCGAAGTCAGGAACAGCCTCATGAACTCGTTGATACGGTCGGCAAGGACGGGAACCGCGCCACCGCAGTGCGGAACGATCACCTGCATGTTCGGGTGGCGCGTCAGGACGCCCGCCATCACCAGGTCCGTGACGGTACGGGCCGTGTCGAAGATGTACTCGACCATCGGCCTCGGTCTGCCGAGTGCGGACTGTTCCCAGCACACCGGTGAGGTCGGGTGCAGGAAAACCACAGCCCGGCGGCGGTCGAGTTCCGCGAAGACCAGGTCGAGGCGCTGGTCGCCCAGGTATACACCGTGCGTGTGCGTCAGCAAGGCCACGCCGTCGGCGTCGAGTTCGTCGAAGGCGAATGCGATCTCCTCCAACGAGCCGTCCACGTCGGGTAGGGGAAGCGACACGAAGTTGCCGAAGCGGCCGGGGTGGTCGCGGGTCAGCTCGGCGGTGTACCCGTTGACACGTCGGGCGAGGAGGCGAGCCGCGTTGTCGTCGCCGAAGTGCACGCCGGGGGACGACATGGAGAGCATCGCGGTGTCGATGCCGTTGCGGTCCATCAGGTCCAGGTGCGTTTGCACGGACCACGTGGGCCAGCCGCCCATGCCGTCGGGGTGGGCGTGGCCCGCCGCCGTCGCCTCCTGGACGTAGAAGTCGGGCAGCAGGTGGGCGTGGACGTCGACGAGACCGGAGGACATGACGAGGGGGTCCCTTCTTGTAAGGCTCGTGAGGCTTGGATCCAGGCCGGGCGTCACGCTTGGCTCACTCCGCCTGCTCGCGCCCGGCCAGCCGCACTTCTTCGTTGTCCAGGGCCGCCTGGAGCCGGCGCAGCACGGTGTCGTCGATGTGCCGTTCGTCGCGCAGGCGGACGACGGTTGCGCGTTTGTGGGCGATGAGGGCCAGGCGCAGCTCGGTGTAGTGGCGGTTGTGGAGCAGGGCGGGATCGCCGTCAGAGCCCGCGCCCCTGGCCCGTACGGTTGCCAGGTGGGCCTCGTACTCCTGGCGCAGCCACTCCGTGACCTTCGGGGTGGTGCCCAGTTCCTCGGCGAGTCGCGGTAGTGCCTGGACTGCTTCCTCGGTGGCCGTGGTGTCGGCGAGGATCTCTTCCTCGTCGACGGACGTGTCGCGCGGCAGCCGGGCCCAGCGCACCACGCCCGGCAGCAGCAGCCCCTGCACCACGAGTGTCACCACGATGACGCCGGAGGTGACGAAGACGATAAAGGCACGGTCGGGGAAGGGGGCGCCGGAGTCGAGGGTCTCCGGCACCGAGAGCGCCACGGCGAGCGACACCGCGCCACGGAAGCCCGCAAGACCGCTGACGACACGTGCCCGGTGACTGATTCTCAGTTCCCGCTGCTGAGGACGCCGGTCGATGGCGCGGATCAGGTAGGCGGAGGCGAACAGGAACACGAAGCGGACCGCGACCAGCACGACGCTGACCACTCCGATCGCGATCAGGGCGTTCTGGAGGTCGGACCCGTTCAAGTGGCGGAGCGCGTACTGGAGTTCCACTCCGACCAGGACGAAAAGTGTGCCGTTGATGATGAAGGTGAGCAGCGGCCAGAAGGCCAGTGCCTGGCGCCGGTGCTCGGCGCGGATGAGGCTGGGAGCCACCTGGGCCATGATCAGCCCGCTCACGACGACCGCGAGGACGCCTGAGGCGTGGATCAGCTCGGCGAGCAGATACGCCGTGAACGGCGCAAGGATCATGACGAGATTGCCGAGCAGGGGATCGTCCAGGCGTCGCCGCAGGTTCATGTTGATCCAGGCGACCGCCACCCCGATTGCGGCCCCTCCGCCGTAGGCCAGGAGGAACAGTGCGCCGACGTGTGGAAGGGTGAGGTGTTCCTCGCCGACGGTGAGACCGACCGCCAGGCCGAAGATGACCAGTGCGGTGCCATCGTTGACGAGGCTTTCGGCACGCAGCACGGTGACCTGACGGCGCGGCAGAGAGCGGGCCAGGACGCCCACCGCTGTGGCGTCGGTCGGAGCCACGGCCGCGCCCAGCGCCCACGCCGGTCCCCACGGCAGTCCGAGCGCGTGCCCGGCGACCGCGACGGCCCACGCGGTGAGGATCACCAGGACCGTGCTGAGCAGGGTGATGCCGCGGAGGTTCGTACGGATCTCCCGCATGGACGTCGTGAGGCTCTCCCAGTACAGCAGCACCGGCAGGAAGAGCAGCAGCACGACTTCCGGGGGAAGCTGTGTCTGGCGCACGGCCGGGACCAGCCCGACGAGGGCACCCACGACAAGCAGCATGACGGGTGGTGCCACGCCCAGGCGTTGCGCGACGAACTGGCCGACCAGCACGGCCACGCCCAGGAGCACGACGAGTTCGAGACCGATCACGGGGCTTGCTCCTGGGTCGGGCGGACTGCTGGCGGGAGTCCAGTGGCCCCCAGCGGGCACGTCTGGCTCATCTGGGCACGAGCTCCAGCGTCGTCGGGCGTGCCGACACCATGGGATTGACGTACGCGCCGCCGAAGCGGCCGTACTTGGCGCGGTACGCGGTGTCGATGCGGTCGTTGATCTCGGAGTCCGTCACCTCGACGAACGTGACGTCCTTGTCGACGCCGCCGGATCGGACGCGCCCCTGATGGTTCGCGCGTGCCGTGCGCCACCAACCGCCGTCCGTACCTCGGAAGGAGCGGACGTAGAGATGGTCGCCGTCGCGGACGACCCAGATCGGCACCGGCCCCCGCAGGGTGCCGTCACGACGGAGCGGTGACATCTCCAGCTCGTCGGCCCCGCCGATGCGGTTGAGCTCGTCGCTGGTCCATGTCGTCATCGGTGTTTCCCCAATCTCCATCATCCGGTGAGGGCGGAAGGAAGCTCGTCACGGTCGTCGGGCCGGCCTCAGGGCGAGATTCACCGCGGCGTCGGCGAAGGCGTAGGAACGGGCGTCACTGTGGTCGGGGGTGCCGGAAGACCTGCGGTCAGGCGGGAGTGGTGGAGAGATGCTCGCCGAGGCAGGTACGTGTGATGCCGAGTGAGTCCTCGAAGACGCGATAATCGGTTATCAGGCCGTCGGCGACGGTGAAACGCAGGATCATCTCGCTTTCGAGCACCTGTCCCGAGGGACGGAACCGGGAGACGTACCGGCCTGGCGCCAGTACCTGTCCGTCGGCCTCCACCATGGTCTGCAGCTCGAACGCGAGCGGCTCGACGGCGGCGAAGAACTCGGTGAGCGACTGCCGGATCTTCTCCGGTCCGGTGCGGCGTCCGGCCCAGGGTGTCAGTGCCGGGTCACCCGGGATTGTCCAGGTCGCGTCGGGTGCGAAGTGGGAGAGGATCCGTTCCATTTCGCGTGTGCCGAGGGCGTCGAAGTACGCCTCTACGGTGAGGATCGCCTCGCTGGTCATGGCGGTCGGTCCGTTCTGCTGGGCTGTGGTGGGCGGGCGCGGCTGGGGCTGCCCACCACCGCCGGGGCTCTATTTCACGGACGCAGCAGCGCCTTGATGGCGCGGCGTTCGTCCATGGCCTTGTAGCCTTCGGCGACCTCGTCCAGGGACAGGGTGAGGTCGAAGACCTTGCCCGGGTTGATACGGCCGCTGAAGACGCGCTCTATGAGGTCGGGAAGGTAGGCCCGCACGGGGGCGGGGCCCCCGCGCAGTCCGACGTGGGAGAAGAAGAGCTCCTGGCCGTCGATCTGCACGTCGTGGGGCATGCCGACGAAGCCGACGCTGCCGCCCGGCCGGGTGGACTGCAGGGCCTGCTGCATCGACTGCTGTGTGCCGACGCACTCGAGGACGGAGTCGGCGCCGACGCCGTTCGTCAGTTCCCTGACGCGGGCGATGCCTTCCTCGCCGCGTTCGGTGACGATGTCGGTGGCGCCGAACTCCAGGGCCAGCTTCTGCCGGGACTCGTGGCGGCTCATGGCGATGATGCGTTCGGCGCCCAGTTCCTTCGCGGCGATGACGCCGGACAGGCCCACCGCGCCGTCACCGACGACCACGGCCGTCGAACCAGGCTGGACCGCGGCCGCCTTGGCGGCGTACCAACCGGTGCCCATGACGTCGGACAGGGCCAGCAGGCTCGGAATCAGCTCCTCGGCCGGCTGCTCCGGAATGGCGACCAGAGTGCCGTCGGCGAGGGGGATGCGGATGTACTCGGCCTGGCAGCCGTTGGGAAAGTCCCGGTGCAGGCAGTTGGTCTGGTAGCCGGCCAGGCAGTTCGGGCAGGTGTTGTCGGAGGCGATGAAGGAGCCGATGACGAACTGGCCGGGCCTGACGGTCGATACGTCGTTGCCGACCTCCTCGACGATGCCGACGTACTCGTGGCCGATCGGCTGCGGCTCGGTGACCGGGTTGATGCCCCGGTAGCTCCACAGGTCGGAGCCGCACACGCAGGTGGCGACGGTACGGATGACCGCGTCCGTGGCCGCCGTGATCTTCGGCTCGGGGGCGTTCTCCACCCGGATGTCGCCGGGGCCGTGAATGATGGTTGCTCGCATGATGCTGTCCCAGGTCTTGGCAGGTACGTGGTGGCGTCAGGGGCGGGTGCGGGTGCTGACGCGCGGGCCGTGGTAGTCGACGTCCGAGACGTGCTCGAGCCAGGTGGCGTCGTCGGTCTCCCACAGCGCGAGATGGATCATGAACTGGTCGGGCGCGGCCCCGTGCCAGTGCTCCTCACCCGGGGGCGTGTGGATGACGTCGCCGGGATGGGCCTCGATGATGTCGCCGCCACGCGACTGCACCAAGGCGATGCCCTCGACGATGTAGAGGGTCTGTCCCAGGGAGTGGGAGTGCCAGGCGGTGCGGGCGCCGGGCGTGAACCGGACCATGTTGGCCCGCATTCGGGAGGGGGCCTCGCCGCGGTAGATCACGTCGGCGTAGGCGTCGCCGGTGAACCACTCGGCGGGAAGCCTCATGGTCGGGGGCTGCTTCAGCAGTTCCATGTGTGTTTCCCTTGGCGGTGCTGTCGCCAGACAGCGCGGCGGCGGATGGGGGCGCGAGCCCGCTCTGTCGGGTGTGGGCTGTCCGGGAGAGGCCTCAGCCGGACTGGTCGGCCTTGTCCACGATCTCCTTGAGCTGGTTCATGGCGGTCATGGCGTTGGGCCATCCGGCGTAGAAGGCCAGATGGGTGATGACCTCGATCAACTCGTCCTTGGTCACGCCGTTCTCCAGCGCCTTGCCAAGGTGGAAGGCGAGTTGGTCGTTGCGGTACAGGGCGGCGAGCGCGGTGACGGTGACCAGGCTCCGGTCGCGCGGGGACAGACCCGGGCGCTCCCAGATGTCGCCGAACAGGACTGTGTCGGTCACCTCCGCGAGCTTGGGGGCGAACTCCTGGATCGCCGGCGGCGCGAACTTCTTCCGGTCGGTCATGGGGGGGTGTTCCTAACGTGTGTTCAGGGAGGGAGAGGCGAAGTCGTGCGAGGCCAGTCGCCGGGCGTGGAGACCGGCGCCAAGTGCCAGGCCATTGCTGGGAGACCTGACTTCTTTCAGCACTTTCTCTTCCCGCCTCCTCCGCCTGCCGCATGGAAATACCGAATATCGGTGACGTTCGGAAAACAATTGCGGCCCCGAGGTTGGCGACCCCGCCTCTTCGGGTGAATGCTCTCCGTAGGGCGGTCCTGATCGTGGGGCCGCTCCATCGACCCTGCCACCATCGTGCGAACCCGCAAAGGGGAGAATTCCATCCTGGGAATGACTTATCCAGGGGAAGAATCCTTACCCCCCTCGCGAGGGCCGAGCGGTGAGAGACTGGCCCTCATGACCGGCGACGCGCATCTGAACGAGCTGGGTGAATTCCTCAAGGCGCGAAGGGCCGTACTGAGCCCGCGCACCGTCGGTCTGCCGGACACCGGTGGTCCCCGGCGTGTGCCCGGCCTGCGCCGCGAGGAGGTCGCCCTGCTCGCAGCCATCAGTACTGATTACTACACGCGGCTGGAGCAGGGCCGCATCCAGCCGTCCGCGCCGGTGCTGGCAGCTCTGGCCCAGGTCCTGCATCTGGGCAACGACCAGCGCGACCACCTGTTCGAGCTGGTCGGCCGACACGCGGCGCGCCACCGCCGCCAGGTCGCGCAGAGGGTGCAGCCACAGTTGCGCCGCCTGCTCGACGACCTCGATGCGACTCCCGGCGTCGTGATCGGCCGCCGTATGGACATCCTGGCGTGGAATCCGCTCGCAGCCGCCTTGCTCACCGACTTCGCGCAGGTGCCGGAAAGGAACCGGAACTACGTCCGGATCCTCTTCACCGACCCGTCCATGAGGACGTTGTACGCGGACTGGCGGACCGTCACCCGCGCATGCGTGTTCCATCTGCGCACGCTGGCCACCAAGTACCCGGACGACCCGCGGCTGACCAGTCTGGTTGGCGAACTCTCCGTGCAGGACAAGGACTTCGGACAGTGGTGGGGAAGCCGCCACGCGGCGTTCCGCACCATAGGCACGAAGCGGTTCTACCACCCCGTCGTCGGCGAACTGGCCCTCGACTGGGACACCCTCACTTGCAGCACGAATCCCGATCAGGAACTCGTCGTCTGGACGGCGGAGCCCGGCAGTCCGTCGTACGACGGACTGCGCACGCTGGCCTCGTGGGCTGCCAGTCACCTCGGCGAGTCCGCAGCCGGTCGGGTGACCTGACCTGACCGCAAATGATCACCGGGGATCTGTAGCCTCACGCCGCGGGAAAACAAGAGGCGACTGCCCAGAGCCTGGGAGAAAACCCTCCCCCCTCACTTTTCAGTCGAGCGCTGCGAGACTAGCTGCTATGTGCAGCAAAGCGCATTTGGCCGAACTGGGAGAATTTCTCAAGGTGTGCCGGGCGCAGCTCAGTCCGCGCACGGTGGGTCTGCCCGAGTCCGGGGCGCCCCGGCGAGTGCCGGGGCTGCGCCGGGAGGAGGTCGCCCAGCTCGCGGGGATCAGCGCCGACCGCTACGCGCGGTTGGAACAGGGGCGTGCCCCAGTGTCGACAGCAGTGCTCGCAACGCTCGTCCGTGTCCTGCATCTCGACGATGACCAGCGTGACCACCTGTTCGCGCTCGCGGCGAGCGGTGAGTGTGCGCCGCGCCGCCGACCGGCACAGAAGGTCCAGGGGCAACTCAGACGTCTCCTGGACGAACTGACCGCGACCCCTGCGCTCGTCCTGGGCCGTCACATGGACATCCTGGCTTGGAACGCTCTGGCAGCCGCTCTGCTCACCGACTTCGAGCGGGTTCCGGAGAAGAGGCGCAACTACGCCCGGCTGGTCTTCACCGACCCGGGCTTTCGGGAGCTCTACCTCGACTGGAGGACGGTTGCCCGGAGCTGCGTCGCCCAACTGCGGGTGGAGGCTGCCAGGTGCCCTGGCGACCCCGCGTTGACCGGACTTGTCGGCGAGCTGTCGGTGGCCGACGCCGACTTCCGGCAGTGGTGGGCCGGTCGCCAGGTGCCCGGTCTGCGGGTCGGCACGGAGAGGCTGCGTCACCCGGTCGCCGGTGACCTCACTCTCGACTGGGACAGCCTGACCTGTACGGCTGACCCAGCACAGCAACTGGTGGTCATGACGGCCGAGTCCGGGACCCCGTCTCATGACGGACTGCGTTTCCTTGCTTCGTGGACTGCCTCCCCGTACCAGCGGGCGCGGGATGGGACAGCCTGACAAAACGAGGCGCGAGGCTCGCCCGTCGGGGGGCTGTGTGCGCCGGCGCCGTGGCCAGCTGATGCGAGGGCCTGTATCAGCTCCTTGAGCCGCGGATCCTGGGTGTCCTGGAATGACGCTAGGACTGCTTGGACCAGCTCCTCCTCGACCTGACGCTGCCGTCCGGTGCCGCGGGAGTGGTGGTGGCCCTGGTGGCATTCCTCCTGCCGTGGGCGTTGTTGGTCACGAGGTCGGTGCCTCCTCGGCGTCGTAGCCGTAGATCCAGCCGTTGCGCACCAGCGGATCGGATTCGGCCAGTGCGACATCGCGCGCCTGCTGCTCGGGCCCGTCGGGCAGATGGTTGATCTCCCTGCGACCATGACTGATCTCCTGCAGGCGTGTGGTGCGTTCGATCCGCGCCGCCTCGTACCGCTTCAGAGCCCGCTCGGGGTCGTTCGCATACGCGGCCAGGCAGCGAGCCAGGGCCGCGGCGTCCTCGATGGACTGGGCCGCGCCCTGGGCGAAGAAGGGAAACATGGGATGCGCGGCGTCCCCGAGCAAGGTGATCCTGCCCCGGCTCCAACGCCGGAGTGGTGCCCGGTCCAGCAGCGCCCAGCGCCCGGGTACACCGCCGGCGGTGATCAGGTCCGTCACCCGCGGGTCCCAGTCGGCGAACTCGGCACGGAACTCCTCGATCGTGGCCGTCGTACTCCAGGACTCGTCGGTGTGATCCCCGGCCGGAGCGAACGCGACGACATTGACGGCCCGCCCACCGGCGACCGGGTAGTGCACGAAGTGCCGTCCGGGCCCGAGCCAGAGGGTCTGGGCGCGACGCAGCGCGAAGTCGGGCGCGGCTCGGGCGGGCACGATCGTGCGGAAGGCGCAGATACCGGAGTACGTCGGCGGCGAGGGCTCGGTCACCGCGCTGCGGACGACGGAGTGCACGCCGTCGGCGCCGATGACGATGTCCGCCTCGGCATGGCTGCCATCGGCGAAGCGCAGCAGCACGACGTCCTCGCCTGCTTCGACCGCCGTGCAGCGTGCGCCCAGGCGGACCCACTCGCTGGGCACGGCCGCCCTGAGTGAGTCGAGCAGGTCGGCGCGGTGCACGCCATAGGTGCGCTCGCCGTAGAGCCGCTCACAGACACCGTTCAGCTTCTCGACCGAGAGCACTCTCCCGTCCGTCCAGCGGCGGAACTCCCAACCCCAGTCCAGCGGTACGGCCCGGCGGAGGAACTGGTCCATGGTGCCGAGGCGCCGCAGCAGCCGCACGGCATTGGGAGCCATCACGAGCCCGGCGCCGACCTCGGTGAGTGCGGTCGCCTGTTCGTAGACGGTGGCCGTCAACCCTGAGCGGCGCAGGAAGGCACCGGCGGCCAGACCACCGATGCCACCCCCGACGATGGCAATGCGCGGACCAGGCACGGTGGCAGGCACTGATGGACTCCTCTGACTCGTCCAGGGCAAATCAACTGGCCCCAGATCCTGTCTGGCGTCCGGCGCCGCCGGGAACGGCTGTGTTCATTGAATGGACACCGCTTTCCATGGCGTCGCTATCCTGAGTCGGGCAAGACGAGCGGTACCGCACAGCGAGGAGGCAGTGCCGTATGCCCCGGACCAGCGAGCCCGGCAGGACGGTGGGCTCCCGCCTGCTGGAAGTACTGTTCGTGTTCCAGCCCGGGCACACTGCGCTCAGCCTCGCCGACCTGGTGCGTAAGACGGGCATGCCTCACGCCACTGTGCGGAGACTGGCCATGGAACTCGCCGACTTCGGCGCGCTGGATCGTCGGCCGGACGGCAGATTCACGGTGGGACTGCGTCTGTGGCAACTCGGGACCCTGGCCCCGCTCACCGAATCACTGCGCACGCTGGCCCAGCCGTTCCTCGAGGATCTCTACACCGCACTCCACCAGCACGTGCAACTGGCGGTCCTGGAGGGCCGGCAAGCGGTGATCATCGAGAGGCTGTCCGCGCCGGAGGCACCCGAGCTCGTCTCCCAGGTCGGTGGGCGGCTTCCCCTGCACTGCACGGGCGTGGGCAAGGTGCTGCTCAGCCACGGAGGCACTGAGCTGATCGAGGCCGTGCTGTCGGGCGAACTCCGGGAATACGCACCGCGAAGCATCGTGGCGCCGGAGGTGCTGCGCAAGGAGCTCGCCGACTGTCGTCGCACCGGGACGGCCACGGTGCGAGAGGAGCTGACTCCCGGTCTGGATTCGGTGGCCATGCGCATCGTGAATGGCGAAGGCCGTGTCGTAGCGGCGCTGTCCGTGGTCGTGCGCACTGACTCGGTGAAGCACCAGGAGGTGCTTCCGTCCGTGATCGCGAGCGGTCTCGGCATCTCCCGCCTCCTCGGCTGGCGCCCTGGCGTCAAGGTCCGCAACAACAGCTGATCCCTTACTCGTTGTTCATTGGGTGGACAGCGTCGTTGCGCGGGCCAGACGGCCTTCGGGCACTCCCTGGCAGTGCTTGCTGCGGGCGGGTAGCCGGCTGCTACGAGGAGACGCGGACGTGGTCATCCACGACGAACACCACCTCACCGCTGTCGCGAGGGTGTCGGCGCGCACAAGAGCAGCGCTACTGCAGAGCACAGCAACATCACGGGGATGAGCCTTCGCCGGTCACGTACGTCATCGAGCGGCACGTGGAGAAGGATCCCCGCGGCGTAGCCGACCTGAGTAGCCGTGACGAGCCCGCGGTGGCGGTCGCAGCGTGCAGGTCCTTTGCATTGAAGTCGAGCATCGGCTGCCCGGTAGAGGTTCCCGACGGCTGCGTCGCCCGCCATCGCGAACAGGAGAGTCAGTCCGCGGCCGTGAACGTCCGGCGCGTGGCGGGCGGTGTCAGGGCTTGGGACTCGGTCGCAGTCGGCGATGGCGCCGACTTGTCCGGCGGGGCCGTGGTGCCCAAGGTCCTTCTCGCACTCCGCAGTTGATTTCTGACCGCAGTGATCCTGGGAGAGGTTTACGCGACGGTGCCGGACGCCGTCCGCTTCTGGTCCGCGGCCCAGGAAGCCAGGAGGCGTAGCCCGTCGTGAGAGGGGGAACCCGGTTCGGCGTTCCACACGATGATGTGCTGGTCGGGGTCGGTGCCACACGTGAGCGTGTTCCAGTCGAGTGTCAGCTCGCCCACCACCGGGTGACGAAGCTTCTTGACGCCCTTGCCCCGCATCGCGACGTCATGGGCGGTCCACCACTCCCGGAACTGTGCGTCACGGGCGGAGAGTTCCTCGACCAGAGCGGTGAGGCGCTGGTCGCCGGGGTAGCGCGCGCTCTCCATGCGCAGCTGGGCGATGGCCAGCCGGGTGACCTCCTCCCAGTCGGCATACAGCTCGCGCATCCAGGGTTCGGTGAAAAGGAGCCGGACGAACACGCGCTCCTGCTCCGGATAGCGCCCGAAGTCGGTCCACAGGGCGGCGGCGAGCTGGTTCCAGCCCAGGATGTCGGTGCGCCGGCCGATGACGAAGGCCGGGGAGGCGGTGAGATCATCCAGCATGCGCTGCAGCTGCGTGTCCACGTGCTGGCGGTCTCCGGACGTCGGCGGACGCAGTCTCTCTTTCGCCGCGAGGTCGAAGAGGTAGGTCCGCTGATCGTCGTTCAGGCGGAGCACCTGGGCAATTTCCTCGAGGAGGGGGGCCGATGCTTGGAGACGGCCCTGCTCGATCCGTGTGTAGTACTCGGTGCTGATCGCGGCGAGAAGAGCCACTTCCTCACGGCGCAGACCGCTCACACGCCGCCGCTGCCCTCCGCGGAGTCCGACCTCGGAAGGGCTGACTTCGGCACGGCGGGCCTTGAGGAACTCACCCAGCTCGTTCAGATGGGGATTGCGATTCATGATTTGCAGCTTCGCACAAAAGCTCGGCAGCTGTGAGGGGGAGAGTTCCTGCCCATGTCGGCCTGGCTGATGTGCGAAAAATGCCTCGGTTCCGACCCCTGTGGCAGCAGGTGAAAGTGGACTCGGCGGTCCTGAGCGCGTACGGGCCGCCGAGAGATCACACAGCTGCGGGGTCAGTCCAGTGCCTTGACGAGCTCCTGGGCGAGCGGGACCGCCGAGCCCGGGTTCTGGCCGGTGTACAGGTTGCGGTCGAACTCGACGTGCACCGTGAACGGATCGGCCTCGCGGTAGTCCGCCCCGAGTTCGTTGACGAGGCGGTCCTGCAACAGCCATTTCGCACGGTCCGCGAGCCCGTTCAGCTTCTCCTCGGCGTTGGAGAGGCCGGTCAGACGGTAGCCCGCGAACGGGGACGTGCCGTCGGGGCCGATGGTGGCAAGCAGCGCCGCGGGGCCGTGGCAGACGAGCGACACCGGCTTGCCCGAAGCGAGCCATTCGGTGAGGAGCTTGCCGGAGGCGGTGTTGTCGGGCAGGTCCTCCATCGGGCCCCAGCCGCCGGGGTAGAACACGGCGACGTAGTCGTCGATGTTGACGTCCTCGATGCGCATCGGGTGCGCCAGCTCGGTCGCCTCACGCAGGGCGGTGCGCATGCGCTGTGCGCCTTCCTCTCCGCCGTTGAACTCCGCGGTGAGGCTGAGCGCATCCGCCGTGGGCGGCACACCGCCGGGTGTCGCCGACGCGATCTCGAATCCGGCCTCCTTGAAGACCTGGTAAGGGCCGATTGCTTCCTCGGCCCAGAAGCCGGCCGGCTGCCGCGTTCCGTCGGCCAGTGTCCAGTGGTCGGACGCGGTGATCACGAAGAGGATCTTCGCCATGGGTAGGTCTCCTTGGGGGTGGTCTCAGCCCTTGAGGGCTTCCTGGAGGATGTGGCTGTCGGCGGCCTGCCGCATGCTGACGGCCTTGCCGTCGCGGACGGTCCACAGGTGGATGAACCGGACGTCGGCCTTGCCGCCGGTCTTGGTCTCGGCGTGGTAGTGCCCGAACACGAAGACGTGGCCTGCGTCGTCGGTGTAGAACTCCTCGGGCACAGCGCCGAAGGACACGATGTTCGGCATCGGTGTGCCGAAGAAGTCCTTCGCCACGCTGTCCCAGCCGTGGTACACGCCGCTGTTCGGAAACCCCGGGGTGATGTCCCAGACGAAGTCAGGGGCCATGACCTCCTTGGTGACCTCGGGCGCCATGCGGGATTCGTAGACCCGGCGGATGAGGGCGAGGTCGGGGGAGTCGGACATGGTGCGCTCCTTGCGGGGGGTGGTGATTCGGATAGGGGAAAGAGGGCCTTGTGATCAGGCGGGGAGGGCGGCCCGCCCGGCCCGGAAGATCGCGGCCTGGTGTGCGACGCGCGCACCCAGGTGCTCTGCGGTGGCGATGTCCGACTTGTGGACCGCGTCCGGTCCGGCATCGGTCGGGCTCTGGGCGCCGGCGCCCATGAAGAAGCCCAGGCGGTTGATGTCGTCCTCGGTGCCCGTGGTGGAGGCCCAGCCCGGCTGCAGACCCAGGCTGATCCAGTGCATGCCGTGCTGGGCGGCCATGGTGGCGAAGTAGCCCAGCGTGGATGACTTGTCGCCGTTCTTGGCGCCGGAGTTGGTGAAGCCCGCGGCGAGCTTGTCCACCCAGACATGGGAGAACCAGCGTCTGCCGCTGGCCTCGGCGAACGCGTGGAAGGCCGCGGACGCGGTCCCCATGTACGTGGGGGCTCCGAAGATGATCGCGTCCGCGGCGTCGAGCTGTGCCCACTGCTCGTCGGTGATGGTGCCGACGGCGATAGAGACCACCTCGGCGTCGGCTTCCGCTGCGCCACGCGCCACGGCTTCGGCGATGACGGCTGTGTGGCCGTAGCCGGAGTGAAAGGCAATGGCGATCGTGGGGCGGCCGGAACGGGACATCGTGATCGGGCTCCTCGAGGTTTCTGCTCAGTTCGTGACCAAGCTTTGCATCGGAAGAGCGCGCTGTGAGGGGTAAGAAAATTTCCCCTGCCTACCGTTCTCCAGGTAAGCGATTCTTCCCTTCGGGGTCTGCGGAAAGGCGCGACCGCGGGAATTGACCTGCGTGCCGGTTGCTATTCGCGGGTAAGCGATTCTCCCCTGAAAGGGAGGCGGGGGCCTCCCGTGGAGAATCGCCGAGGGGCCTCGATCATGGGCCACCGGGCCTGGCGGAAGATCAGCCACGGCCTCGACCGCGCGGCGCCGCGCCCGGCTGGTGCCCGTGCCGCGGACAGCGCGAGGCTACCGTTCGCCGGATTGGTGTGAGGTCGCGGTCCGCCAGGCGTCTGAGGGGGGTTCGTCGCCCACCGGCTGGTTCTCGGGCAGGTGCGGTGGGTAGACATCGGAGTGCCATGGGCCGGCCTGTCGGTCCGGCATCGGCTCACGTGGTGCGCTCACCGTGAGCTGCAGCGCGAGGTCGTGACCGGCGTCGGGAATCACCTTCACGTCGCCTCGAGGGCTGGCCGGGTAGGCGGCCGGCTCCGCGGCGACGGTCCTGTCGCGGTCGGCAGGGTCGATGGAGAAGGTGTCGTGGTCGCCCACGACCGACAGCACGGATACGTCGACGCCCTTGGCGTAGCGGCCCGAGTCCCGTGCGGTCAGGAAGTCGCCGACTTCGCCCGCGGCGGCGGTCTGCTTCACCGAGTCGTCGGCCTCGACGGTCGCCAGGGCGGTGTTGAAAGACGGAACTGGCGGACGCAGGCATTGGTGGAGCGGGAAGTCGCGGCAGGCCCTCCCGTGTCCGTCACCTATCGCCTCACCGGAGGCGCTCAGTGGCTCGGCCCGGGCATGGACGCCTCGAGAGTGTGGGCCGGTGCCCCTGTGAACGAGGAAGGTCAGTTGCTGCCGCGCACCGAGGCGTACGAGCCCGGCCACGGTGTGAGCATGGACCGCGACGCGTCCGCCTGACACTTCACCCGCGCCCTCTCCCCGTGTGGTATCGGTTCCTGCGGGCTTGGACGTGAACCGGTGGCCGAACTCGGCCTCGGTCGAGGAAGAGGCGGGCGAGGACGGGTCCGTAGGGCAGGGTGAACTCGTCGTCGCTGATCTGGATGCCCGAAGGCTCCAGCAGTTGGTTGAAGCCGGTGTGGCGGTCTTCGCTGATGCGGACGAGTGCCCGGGCGCTGTCGGGGTCGTGGTCTGCCTGAGCGGTGACGGCCAGTGCCGCGGTGCGTACGGCCGGGACGCTGACGCCGGCGCGCAGGCTTTTGAGCCAGGCGGTGGCCACGTCACGTACATCGTTGCCCGGTTCGGGATAGGTGCCGAGGTCGGGGCCTTCGAGGACGAGGTCGAAGAGGAGCGCGGCCCGGGTGGGCCAGTGCCGGTAGAGGGTCTGGCGGGTGACGTCGGCCCGTTCGGCGAGCAGGGCGTAGGTCAGCCCGGACGGTCCGACCTGGGGCAGCAGTTCTCGTGCGACGGCCAGCACGCGGTTGCGGGTGCGCTGCACGCGCGGGTTGCCCGGGGTCGGCTGACGGCGATGGAGAGGCGTGACCGCGCACCCGGTGAGCGGTCACGCAGCAAACAGCGGCGCAGCCCCCCGGTCCCCCCGGTCGCCCGCCGCGACTCATCCGCCCCTCCGGTTCGCCGCTTCAGGCACCGGGGAAAGGTAAGGTGCCTTAATGAGTATCAAGTATTTGTCAGTGGGCAAGCTGCTGAATTACCATGTCGTCATGACTAGGCCCCTTGCTCTGATAACAGGTGCTTCCTCTGGTATCGGTGCCGCGTATGCCCGCCTCCACGCAGACGACATGGACTTCGTCCTGGTGGCCCGCCGCGCGGACCGCCTGGAGGACCAGCCTGCGGCACTCGACGCGCTGCTCGCCGCCGAAAGCGCCGTACTGTCCGGCGGCCGCCGTTCGGACCTCGCCTCCCGCTACCAGTAGCCGCTGCCGCAGGGAGCCGACGTTCCGTGGACGTCGGAGCCAACCAACGAAACGGAGATCGACATGGGTAGGTTCAACGCGCAGGAAGTCGCTTACCTGAGCGAACACATCCTTGGGCGGCTCGCCACGACGGGTACGTCCGGCAAACCGCACGTGGTGCCCATCCGGTACCACTTCGATCCGGAGCGCGAGGTCATCAAGATCGGGGGGCGCGTCCTGGAAGGGCGCGGACAGGAGCGGCTCTACATCCGTCACCTCACGGTCAACCCGCAGGCGGCGTTGGTGGTCGACGACGTGGCGGACGGGCAGACCTGGCAGCCGCGCGGGATCCTGATCAAGGGAGCGGCGGTCCTGCACACGGAGAGCGGCGAAGTGCTCGGGCCGGGCTTCGGTCCCAACTGGGTCGAGGTGGTACCCGACTTCGTCACGTCCTGGAGCATCGACACCCCTGCGTGACAGTCCACTGTTCGCGGTGGGCGCGGCTGCTCGGCACCGTGCCGGACGACGCAAGCGACTGCGACTGTGCGGGAATGAGTCCCTCGGAACTGAGTTGGTGACATGAGTGAAGTAGTAGTGGCGAGTGCGTACGGAAATCCCGAGGTGCTGTCGGTGATCGATGTCGCCGTCCCGGACCCCGGGCCGGGCCAGGTGCGCATCACGGTCCGCGCCGCCGGGGTGAACCCCTTCGACCACAAGACGTACGACGGCACCTTCGGGACCGATCCGGCGAAGCTGCCGATGAGGCTCGGCGCCGAGGCGGCGGGTGTGGTGACCGCGGTGGGCGCCCACGCGAACGGCCCCGCAGGTCCGGTCGAGGTCGGCGACGAGGTGATCGCCTATCGTGCGCCCGGCGCGTACGCTGCCGAACTCGTCGTCCCGGCCTCGTCGGTGGTACCGAAGCCCGCCGCGCTGTCCTGGGAGCAGGCCGCCGGCCTGATGGTCGTCGGCGTCACCGCCGCACACGTTCTCGATGCGATCGGTCTGGGCAAGGACGAGTCGGTGCTGATCCATGGTGCCGCCGGAGGAGTCGGCCTGATGGCCGTGCAGCTGGCGGTGGCGGGCGGCGCCACCGTCGTGGGAACGGCAAGCCCCGGCAAGCACGACATGCTGCGCGAGCTGGGGGCGATTCCGATCGCGTACGGGCCCGGTCTGGCCGACCGGGTACGCGCGGCAGCGCCGGAGGGTGTCCACGCGGCGGCCGACCTGGTGGGCACCGACGAGGCGGTTGACGTCTCCGTGGAACTCGTGGCGGACCGTTCCCGCATCGCCACCATCGCGGGGTTCGCGCGCGGGGCCCAGGCCGGCATCAAGCTGCTCGGTGGCGGGCCTGGCGCGGATCCGGGCACGGAGGTCCGGGCTGCCGCCCGACTGCGGCTCACCGAGGCTGCGGAGGCAGGGCGGCTGAACGTCCTGATCGCCGGCAGCTACCCGCTTCACGAAGCCGCTGCCGCCCATCGCCAGGTCATGACCGGTCGCACCAGCGGGAAAATCGTCCTGGTGCCCTGACTCGACGGGACCGTGCTTTCGGCCGACGACCTCACGGACGCCGAAGCACCGGTCGGCAGACCGAGACGACTGTGTCCCCCCGCCACAGGTGGGGGGACACAGTCATGTCTACGCCATACAGCCATCTCGCAGGCTTCCGGGATGCCCGGCACCGTCGTGCCGCCGCTCTTTCGGCAAGAACGCTTCATTGCCGTCAGGCCGGTTCAGTTCGCTGACTACACTCAGTTGAGACGAGCTGAACACATCAGAGGAGCCCGGAATGCCGCGGAACCGCCAACAGATCCCCCGTGAAGAGCGGGCAGGTGATCTGCTGGCCGCGGCCACCGAGCTTTTTCTCGCCAAGGGGTACGACAAGACCACGATGGCGGACATCAGTGCCGCCGCCGGGGTGGCCAGGGGCAACGTGTACTGGTACTTCGACTCGAAGGACGACATCTTCGCCGCGGTGATGGACCGGATGCTCAGCCGCGAGATCCGTACCCTCAGTGCGGAGCAGGCGGGCGCCGACCCACTGAGCCGGCTGGTGCGGGGGCTGTCCGACATGCGCTATTCCCGGCCGCTGCACCAGGCCATGCACGACCGGCTTCCGCATTCGGAGGCGGTTCGGGCCGCCCACAACACCTTCCTGGGCTGGATCGTCGGACTGGTCGACGAGGTCATGGCTGAACACGGCCTCGACGGCGACCCCGACATCGATGCCACGCTCCTCCGCGACACCGTGGTCACCGTGTTCGAAGGCGCGCACGTGCCCAATGACCGGAACCGACCGGCACACGAGATGCTCCGCTTCCTGTTGGAGTCCGTCCTGGCCGGGCGTTCACCGGTCAAGAGGGCGTGACTGCTGACCGTTGATCGCGGCGGGCTGGAGTCGCGACGGCCGGAGTTGGCGAGTGGTCAGAGTTGGCCGGTGGCGACTCCCGCCGACACCGCCCGCGCCTCCATGACCGAATCCGTGGCCGGATTCCCGGCCTCCGCCCCGCGCAGCCGGTCGAGTACAGCCCCGGGGTCGGCCGGGGCCTGCTCGCCCCGCCACCCGACATGCCCGTCGGGGCGGACCAGCACCAGCGGCCTCTCGTAGAGCCTCGCCGCGGCCGGATCGGCGAGGCGCAGCACCGTCAGCGGCACGCCGCGCTGGTGTGCGGCCTCCACCAGCGCGGACGGGTCCGCCGGCCCCGAGACCACGAGCACGAACCCGCGGCCGAAGTGGTCGAGCACCGAGCCGCCGTCGGGCAGCCATACGTGCGGTGCGCGGCAACCGGGCCAGGTCGACGGGACGTAGTCGTCCGGCTCGTCGGGCGGCTCCGGAGTACCGTCCGGCACGCAGATCGGGGAGCCGCTGTAGCGGTATCCGAGCTGGATGCCCGTGCAGCGGAACTCCTTGCCCCTCGACCGGCGGATCATCTTGCCCATCTCACCGCGGACCCGGTCGCCCTCCGCGTCCGCGCGGCCGAGTGCGGCGTCGGGTGCGAGCTCGGAGTCGGACCGCCAGTTGCTCGAAGCCTCCGTGACATTGCGGACGGCGATCGGCCGCCGCTCCGACTCGTAGCTGTCGAGCAGTGCGGGGCCCGCCCAGCCCTGAAGGACCGCGGCGAGCTTCCAGCCGAGGTCGACGGCGTCGCCGATCCCGGTGTTGGCACCGAAGCCTCCCTTGGGCCACAGCAGATGCGCCGAGTCACCCGCGAGGAACACCCGCCCCGCGCGGTAGCTGCGGGCCACGACGCAGTGCCCGCTCCAGGGCTGGGCGGCGAGTATCTCCACGTCGATGGGCGCACCTACGGCTTCCTGCACCCAGGCGACCGCGTCCCCGGGCTCCGGCTCTTGCTCCAGGTAGACCGAGAGCCGCCACTCGTCCACGCCGTTGACCACCGTGATGTACGGCCTGCGCGCCGACGACAGTGTGTGGATCTGCACCGCCGGGCCGCCCAACCGCTCCCGGAGCAGGGACGGCAGTTGCGGCGCACGGAAGTGCACCGCGAAGTTCTGGCCCTGCGCGAACATGCCCTCGAACTCGACGCCCAGCGTCCGCCGGACGCTGCTGCGGCCTCCGTCACAGGCCACGAGGTACGCGCCGGCCAGTGTCTCGGAGGCGCCGCTCTCCAGGTCACGCACCACGGCGAGGACACCGTCGGAGTCCTGCTCGAACGTCTCCAGACGCGTGGCGAACCTGATCTCCACCGAGGGCAGACCTCGCGCCGTCCGTTCGAGCAACGGCAGGAACGAGAACTTGGACAGGAACGCGGGACCCTCCGGCGTCAGCGGGCCGTACATGCCGGGAGACCGGTTCGTGACACCGTAATCGAATTCGGCGAGTACGTGTCCCGTCACTGACGTGGCGAACACCGTGCGGTGCGGATAGTCCGTGGGCGGTGCCGACTCCGCGCGCGCCTCCTCCGCACAGCCCCAGCGCCGAAGGTGTTCCATGGTGCGGGAGAAGATCGCCTCGCCCGCCGGGAAGGGCACGCGGCCGTCGCCTTGGTCGATCACCGTCACCGGCACACCGCGCCACCCCAGCTCGATCGCGAGCGAGAGGCCCACGGGGCCCGCCCCGACGACCAGGACACGCCGGGATTCGGCTCTTTCGTTGCGGTCAGACACAGGGGACCTGCCTTCCTGAACACGGGTTGGATCAATCGCGACCCAAACTCTTGAACCGGAGTCAGACTCGCATGTCCAGGCTGTTTTTTGGAAGAGCGATATGTATCAGGCATCTTTCGGCAAGGTGGGTGCGGTGTTACGCTTGACCCCAGTTCAAGAGATAGGGGAACGTCGTGGTGTCTCCGGCGGATCGAAGGGATGCTGTGGGCCACTGTCGGGCCCTGGTCGTCAGCTACCACCGCGACATCGACAGCGGCCGGGCCACCGCCGGGATCGGCGCGTTCGCCGACGACGCCGAGTTCGAGGCACACGGCCGGGTCTTCCGCGGACGGGACGAGATACTCGGCTTCCTCAAGGCGCGAGAGGCCGACACCGGACGGCAGACCGTCCATGTGCTCGCCAACGAGGTCGTCACCGGTCATGACGACGAGGACGACGGAAGTGGCCGCAAGCGGGTCGAGCTGCAGGCCATGGTTCTGCTGCACGTCCGGCAACCCGACGGCGCCTATGTCTTGGACCGCGTCCTCAACACCGTTCACCGGTTCCGCCACGCCGGCGGGGAGTGGCGGATCACGCACCGCACCTCGAGGCCGCTGCACCCCACCGTCTGACGGACAAGGAGTCCCTCACGATGACGACCACCCCCCAGAGCACGGCCGCCCCCGCGGCCACCGAGACACAGGCCGTCGCGCTGCAGATAGCCGAGCTCGTACTCAAGACCGGCCGCTACGACGACATGGCCGCCTTCTACACGCACGTACTGGGACACGGCCCGTTCTACGAGCGGACCCCCGATCCCGACTCCCCACCGCGTCCCGCGGGGATGCCCGAGCGAGCGGTCGATGTCCGGCTGGGCTTCTTCCGTGTGCATGACGCCCCGCACAGCAGTCAGGTCCTCGCGCTGTTCGGCATCGACAGCCTGATCGGGACCGACTCGTCAGGGCCGGGCCTGCATCACTTCCAGTTCGGTGTCGGCTCGCTCGGTGAACTGGTCACCCAGGACGAGCACATGGCGTCCCTGGGTGCGCGCCCGCACCGTGCCGCCAACCACGGCCAGGCCACCAGCTTCTACTACCGCGACCCGGACAGGAACATCGTCGAGTTCTCCTGCGCCAACTTCGCCACCACCGAGGAAGAGGTGGCATTCATGTCCGGCCCCGTCTTCGCGGCGAACCCCTCCGGCCTGGAACTCAACCCCGACCGCTTCGTCGCCCGCTACCGAGCAGGTGACCCCAAGGACGAGCTGCTGCGCCTCGACAACCAGGCGGTGGCCCTGTGACCAGGCTCGTCAGCACGGCCAAGGGGATCGGCAGGCTGGAGGACGACGGTGAGACCGTCGCCCTCCTCGACCTCGACGCGACCGACATCGGTGCGGCCCTGCAGTCCGGCCTCGACATCGCGTCCATCGCCACGGCCGCGGTCCGCGACCGGATACCCATGGCCCAGGCCCAGCTCGCCGCGCCCGTCCCCAGGCCCTCCAAGATCTGGGCGGTGGGTTACGCGTACGCCGGTCACCGCACGGAAGTGGGGTACGCCGGCACGGCGGAGGACCCGGTCATCTTCCTGAAGGCCCCGTCCTCGGTGATCGGCACAGGAGAGCGGATCCGCCTCCCGAAGGCGGCCCCGGACGAGGTCGACTACGAGGGCGAACTCGCGGTCGTCATCGGCAGGCGCGCAACGGACGTGCCGGAGGCGGACGCGTACTCGTTCGTTGCCGGCTTCACGATCTGCAACGACGTCAGCGCGCGCGATGTCCAGAAGGGACGGGTACCCGGCCGGGCCGCCAACGTCACCGCGGCCAAGAGCTTCGACACCTTCACCCCCATAGGCCCCGCCCTGGTCACGCTCGACGAGTTCGCCGATCCTGATGACCTGCACCTGCGCACCTGGGTCGCGGGCGAGCTCCGCCAGGACGCGCGTACCTCCCAGCTCATTCACCCGGTTCCCGCGCTGGTCTCCTACCTGTCGCGGCAGACGACCCTCGAACCCGGCGACGTGATCGCCACCGGAACCCCGGCCGGAGTGGGGCACAAACGAGGCTTGTTCCTGCGATCCGGGGACGAGGTCCGGATCGAGATCGAGGGCATCGGCACCCTCGCGAACACCTGCGCCTGACGCGCGGAGGCCACCCTGAGGATGCCGGAGCCGTGGCGTCCGGGAAGTCGGCAATAGTCAATTCTGGCGGCCATCGCAAGAGCGACGGCCCAGTCGTAGGAGGCAATCAGGTGACCAGCGATCCCAAGAGCAGTTTCGGCGGCGGAAACCCGTGGGACCACATTCAGCCGTGGGACGAGGAAATTTTCGGGAAGGAAGTCCACGACAGCACCCTGCAGAACAAGTGGGGGACCGCCGTGTCGATCGCCGGCGGGCTGCCCTACATCTGGAGGGAGCTGGCCCGGCCGATCTCCGAAATCGTCTATGGCCTCCTCGAACTCCGCGCCGGAGACAAGGTCCTGCTCATCGGCGAGGGCATCGCCCCTGCGGGGTGGGTGGAAGACATGCGGGAGATCGTGGGACCGGACGGCGTCGTGGATGAGGTGGAGATCATCCACGAGGGCCGCAAGGCGGTCCTGGGCAAGCTCCCCGGGCGGAACGGTCAGACCGGCTGCTGGCGCTGGGACTACGCCGACTCGAAGGCCGACGAGCAGTACGACTGCGTCGCGGTGCTCCAGGCGACCCAGCACTGCGACGACTGGGAGGAGGCGGCCAGGGACCTGCTGCGCGTGATGAAGCCGGGCCGCCGCATCGTGCTGGCCGAGTCGGTCCTGAAGGGGCCGACGTTCACCGCACGCATCAACTCCGACGTCCACCTCCGGCAATGGTTCGACAAGCTGTTTCAGCAGGTCTCCGTCGAAGACATTCCCTACTGGTCCGGCGAAGAGGTCCGCGAAGCATTCGGGGACACCGTCGACAGCCCGCAGCTGATGGAATGGCGCGGAATCGAGATGTTCTGGGGACGAAAGAAATAACAGCGCCGGCAGCACCGAAATCGCTCCGAAGAGACCCCGATCCTGCCGAGTTCCCGCAGCGGGATCGGCTGACAACCCGAGCCGCATCAAGCGACGCCACCCCGAACGAGGAGGTAGCCGTGAGTGTCAACGAGGACCTCATGGTCATGGCATCGGACCAGCCGCTGCAGAGCGTCGTCCGCGACGAGCACCTGCTGCTGGCCCCACCGCATCCGTCCAAGGTGCCCATGAAACTGTGGGACGAGCAGCCGCCACTGACGGTGGTGCATTACCCGCAGGAGTACCAGGCAGAGGCGTTCGCCCCGCCGCGCGGTGTGTACGAGAACGACGAGCTCCGCGTCGAGTGGCAGAAGATGGACGGCCGGCAGCCCTTCTATCACCGCAACTGCGACGTGGACGAGCTCTCCTACCAGATCGCCGGCGAGCGCACCCTGATGACCGAACTCGGCGTGGTCGAGCACCGGCCCGGCGAGTTCTCCCGCATCCCCCGGGGCGTGGCCCACGACAACTACGGCCGCGCCGCAAGCCACCTGCTGTTCTACATCCCCGCGCCGGTCGCCGAGCTGGTTCCGGCCCAGCGTGAGTCCCAGGCGGTGTTCCCTCCCTTTCCCGGCTGGCAGCCCGCCCCGGCCAACGAGGCCGTCAGCTGGAACCTGGGCACACCCGGTCGCGACATCACCATCTTCGGGGTCGACGAACAGCAGCTGCTCGAACATGTTCACAACGACGACCGCCGGCTGCAGGTACTGCGCCCCGACCGTTCCCAGGACACCACCTGGCTGTACGGCACCGACCGAGTCCGCATCGGCCTCGTCAACACCGTGCCCGGCGGTGAACGCCGCTACCGCCGCACCCTCGACGCCGACGAGATCCAGTACCAGGCCAACGGCCACCGCACCCTGATCACCCAGCACGGTCTGGTCGACCTCGAGCCCGGCGACTTCGTGCGCATCCCGCTCGGGATCTCGTACGCCAGTGTCGCGACCGAGGCGGGCGACTATGTCAGCCTGCTCTCGCGCAGCGAGGTGCCGCAGGTCGCCAAGACCTCCCGTACCGCCGACCGGTACTCGCCCGAACGGCTCGCGGCCCTCACCACGGAGGTCCACTCATGACCACGATGCTTGCCCTGCGCGCCCATCGCGACGCCAGCACCCTGGTCCTGGAGGACATCCCCGTTCCCGAGCCCGGTCCGATGGACGTCGTCGTGCGGGTCGCCTCCGCCGGCCTGGCCCCGGGGATCATGCGCCTGCTCAAAATGGGCGCGTTCAAGCATCTGCCGACCACCCTCGGCTTCGAGGCCGCCGGCACCATCGCCGCCGTCGGCAGCGACGCCACCGGCGTCCGCATCGGTGACCGGGTCAGGGCGCACACCCTCCTGAACTGCCGTACCTGCATCTACTGCCGTACCGACCGCGACATGATGTGCTCGCAGCAGTCCATGATGGGCTACGCCGCTTTCAACGACTCCTCGATGCCCCTCTACGACGAGTACCACAACGGCGTGCTCGCCGAATACGTACGCATCCCGTACTGGCTGGTCGACCCGCTGCCGGAATCCGTCGGCTTCGACATCGCCGCCAAGGTTCTCACCATGGGCAACGCGGTACGCGCGCTCAAGTGGGCCGAGCTGCCCATGGGATCCACGATCGTCGTCACCGCCGCGACCGGTGCCATGGGCAGCGCGACGGTCAAGCTCGCGAAGCACTTCGGTGTCGCCGACCTCATCCTCGTCGGCCGCCACAGAGACCGGCTCAAGGCCGTCGCCGGGCTGTCCGGTGGCATCCCGACCAGCGTCGTCGCCCTGGACGAACTCCCCGACGACTGGGCGACCACCGGCGCGCTCTCCGGCAGGCTGCGTGAACTGGCACCCGGCGGAGCACACGCGGTCCTCGACTACGTCCCCGACGGGCCGGTCACCGGTCAGGCCATGGCCGGGGTTGCGACCGGCGGCGCACTGGTGCACATGGGAGGCAATATGACGCCGCTGCAGCAGTCACCGATGGCACTCATGATGAACATGTGGCGGTTCGTCGGGACCCGCGCCTGTACCCGCAACGATGCGCTGGAAGTCCTGCGCCTGCTGGAGACCGGTGCGCTCACCGCTGACGAGCTCATCACCCATCGGTTCCCGCTCAGCGATGCGATGGGGGCAGTCGACGCTGTCCAACGCCGTGACGAACCCATGTGGATGCCCGTGATCAATCCCTGATCCTGGGCACGAGTCCGTCATCGTGTTCCGCGAAGCCATCGAGGATCCAGTGAGAGGAAACCGGAAAGTGTCCGAAACGGAAGCCGTACGCAGCGAAGAGCCGCCTCTGCTCGCGGTGATCGGGGCGGGCGGGCTCTGTGGCAGGTACCTGTTGGAGGCGGCGCGGCGGTCTCCGTTCCGGGTCCGTGCGGTGGTGCACGGGCCGGCGGGCCGTGCACGGGTGGCCGCCCCGGCCGCCGACGAGATCGTCGAGGCCGATCTCGCGGAGCCCGACTCCGTCCGCCGGGCGGTGAAGGACGCAGACTCCGTGTTCATGATCCCGCCGGCGTTCCACCCGGAGGAGGACATCTTCGCGATCAGGGCGCTGGAGGCGGCCGAGGACGCGGGCGCGCGCCGGTTCGTGTACCTGTCCGTTCTTCACCCGCACACCCCCGGGCTCCGTCACCACCTGCGCAAGGCCAACGCCGAGGCCGCCGTGCGGGGTTCGGACCTGGACTGGACGATCCTTCAGCCCTCGATGTTCGCCCAGATCGTCCTGTCGACGTGGGGGAGGGCTCCAGCCGGGCAGGTCGACGTGCCGTTCGACGTCGATCACCGGTTCTCCTTCATCGACCTGCGTGAGCTCGCCGAGGTCGGCGTCAAGGTGCTGTCCGAGCAGGGCCACGACTCGGCGACCTACGAACTGGCGGGACCCACCACCACGCCGGCCGAGGCCCTGCGCATCGCGGGACGTGCACGAGGCGTGGAGCTCGAGGCGCGGACAGTCGACTGGGCAAAGGCACCGCTCCCGCCAGGAGTGGCGGACGATCCGTCCCGGGGCCCCGACATGCGTGCCATGTGGCAGGACTACGACCGGCACGGCCTGCACGGCAACAGCAACGTCCTGCGGATGCTGCTCGGCCGCGAACCCGCGTCCTTCGCGGAAGCGACCGCCGCGTTCGCCGTCCGCTGAGATCCCGCATCGTGCCCAGGACCACCAGCAAATCGTGACGGCCCGCCGGAAGAACCGGCGGGCCGCCACGACGGCATGTGTCGGAGCGAACACCTGGATCCCGCCGAGGCGCCGTCGTCCGGCCCCGGCCACTTCCGGCTGATCGGGTTCGCCGACCAGGACTTCACCGTCGGCTCTCTGTGACGTCGACGCGCTTCTGGCGGCGACGGCGGAGATCTCCAAGGAAGTTCGATCGTCTGACGACGTCAACCCGAAGTGGAAAGTCGCCACCGTCACCAGCGAAGAAGGGGACTCGGCCAAATGTCCGTTTCGAAGAAGGGCCGATTCGGCCAAGGGATGCCGCTCGACGGACGTTGGACCACAACGGAACGAAAAAACACTCCACTCCTGGTGGGCCTGCACGGCGGCGGTTACGACAGCCGCTACTTCGACGCTCCAGGTTCCTCACTGCTCAGCCGGGCAGCTGCCGCGGGCTTCCCGGCCCTCGCTCTCACGCGCCCCGGCCATCCCGCCGACGAGGAGTCCGCTCGCCGGCAACCGTCGTTCGCCGAGGCGGCTGCCATCATCGCCGAAGCGATCGCCGATGCCTGGCAGCAGTTCGGCGATGGACGCCCCGGCGTCGTGCTGCTCGGCCATTCGATCGGCGGAGCGATCGCCGTGCACATAGCGGCTGCCCGAACACTCACGTGGCCGTTGCTCGGGCTGACCGTCTCCGGTGTGGGCGACGTCATCTCGCCCCGCGCGATGGAGCAGTTCACGCGCTTGCCGCCGGGCACCGCCGTCGACTTCCCGTTCGAAGCCACGCGCCCAGTGCTCTACGGTCCGGACTGGACGCTGGACAACCCGGCGCTGGCCGGGGCCGCCGATCTGCCCGTCACCACCCCATCAGACGACATGCTCGAAATGCCTGAATGGGCTGAGAATCTGCCGAGGATCGCACGCGCCGTGGAAGTGCCGGTCCAGTATGGGCTCGCTGAATTCGACGGTTTCTGGTCCGTGTCGGAGGAACGGGTCGGCGCTTTCGGCCGGCTCTTCTCTCGAGCGCCATTCGTCGACGCATCGCTCTGGCGTGGGGCCGGGCACAACATCGAACATCACCGGCTCGGCGACGCCTACGTCCGCGCAGCGCTCGTCTTCGCCGAGCGCTGCGTAATGGAACGGCGCCGTCCGGCGACCGACAGCGCATAGGCGTGGCACCAAGGACATGCTCAACCTCCCTCGCCCGCATGAGGCCCACGAAGTCCGCCAACGCCCCCTGCCGAGCTCGACGGCATGGACTGGGAAGGCTCCGCCGCCTGAACCGTCCCCGCCACAGGCGTCGACCCGAAACCTGACCTGACCAGGAGATCACAGTGAGCATCGCCCATGGTCCCGGCTTCATCGACGTCCACGCCCACTACGTGACGGACTCCTCCGTCGCCCGGGCCCGCGCCGCAGGCCATGACCTGGCCGACGGTATGCCGTGGGCCACCTGGTCGGTCGAGGCGCACCTTGACCTGATGGACCGCTCGGGCATCGACACGGCAGTGCTGTCGGTGGCGTCTCCAGGTCCGCACTTCGGTGACGATGGCGCCGCCCGCGAGCTCGCCCGGGAACTCAACGAGGAGGGAGCCCGGGTGGTACGCGACCATCCCGGCCGCTTCGGCCTGTTCGCGTGCCTGCCGCTGCCCGACGTCGACGGCGCCCTGGCCGAGATCAAGTACGCCTTCGATTCGCTGGACGTCGACGGAGTGATCCTCAAGACCCACACCCGTGGGGTCTACCTCGGTGATCCTCGGCTCGAACCCCTCTTCGCCGAACTCGACCGCCGTGGCGCGATCGTCCTGCTGCACCCCACTTCTCCGGTGTGCTCGGAGGAGACTGCCCTCGGACACCCGCGCCCGGTGATCGAGTTTCTCTTCGACACCACCCGCGCCGTCACCAACATGCTTTTCGCCGGCACTCTCGAGCGCTACCCGAGGCTGCGGGTGATCGTTCCGCATTGCGGCGCCGCCCTGCCAGTGGTGGCCGACCGCGTCAACAGCTTCCTGCAGTTGTTCGGCCCCGACCGAGACGGTGCTCCGGACGTTGTCGCCCAACTGCGCCGGCTGTACTACGACACCGCCGGTTTCTCCCCTCTCACCCGCCAGGTCCCTGCCCTGCTCAACCTGGTTGCCCCCGAGCGGCTGCTGTTCGGTAGCGACTACTGCTGGACCCCGGCCCCCGTTGCGGAAATCCACACCGCCACGTTCGCCGACACGCCGGCCCCCATTGACGGCACCACCTGGCAGTCCCTGACCACCGCCAACGCCCACCGCCTGCTGCCCCGCCTGGTCGGTTGAGCACCCAGCTTCGCTGCGGATGCTGCCGAGGCCTGTGAACTCAGGCTTCCACACCGCTCAGGCGGCCCATCCTGGTCAAGCGCTCCGGGAACCGACGGGCCGTAGGCCGTTCAGGACGGTGTCGACGATCTGTTCGGCCAGTCCGTCCGGGAGGTCGGGGTCGTGGCGTATGAACGCGCGGGTGAGCAGGGGGCCGACGAACATTTCGACAGCCAGCTCCAGGTCGACGTCCGTACGGAGTTCCCCGTTCGTCCGGCCTCGGCGGAGTATCTCCAGGCCGAGGTCGCGCCGGGGAGTGATCACGCCGGAGCGGTAGGCGGCCCATAGTTTCGGGCTGCTCCTCATCTGGGCGTGCGCGTTGTGCAGGATCGCCGACAAGACGCTGACCAGGCTGCGTTGGCGCAGCGACTCCAGCAGCACGACCAGGTCGTCGCGCATCGAGGTGCCGGGAAGCTCGGGCTCTGCGGGCTCGGCGGCACGCATGACGTCGACGAACAGATCCTCCTTGTCGCTCCAGCGCCGGTAGATGGCGGCCTTGCCGACGCCGGCGGAGCGAGCGATGCGTTCGATGGAGACATCAGCCAGCGGAACACCGTCCTCCAGGAGCTGCATCACCCCGTCCAGGATGGCCTGTTCCACGGCTTCGCTGCGGGGACGACCGCGGGTGGATCCGTGCGACGGCGGGCGGCTCTCGGGACTGCTCATGGCATCCCGTCCTTTCGCTCGCGGTGCGCCGATGTACGTCGCTCGGCCGGCTGCGGTCCTCGTGGATGGCGTCGCCCCGACGGAGCCCTGGCAGCGGCATGTCGAACGACCAGGTGTCCTCCTGGACGGTCCCGGCGGGGTGTCGAATTAAATAAGCATGAGTGTAAGGGTGATTGATACAGTAACGCTTGCTTGATAGTCATCAGGAGGTTAATGCTTGGCAGGTGTTACGAATCCCGGCCTCCATCCCCGAGGGCTGCTTGGTCAGCGGTGCCGACTGTGCCTCGTCCCTGTCCGCCGGCTACGACTCCGTCCCGGTGCCCCGGTGGAGTGGATGCTTCTCCCGGGCTGAAAGACCAGTGCGCCGCGCTCGACGCGCTTCCGGGAGCCGATTCCGTCCCGTCCTCCTCCGCCTTTACGTCACCGGGAGCGGCTGCCTGCCCGGGCGACGCGAGCGGTGCGCCTTCGCGGAGGCCGCAAGGGCATCGGCACACCTGACAACCGCCCGCGTCACCAATGAGAGAGAGTGGACATGTCCACCGAACCTCCCTTCCATGTCGTGACTCCCCCCGCCGATTCCCCGGCACCGCCCACCCGGCGTACCTTCATCGCCACGACGACCGCTGTAGGAGGAGCCGCCGCGGTCGGCGGCCTGGCCGCGGGATCGTCCGTGTTCGCCGCCGAGGAAGCGGACGCCGTCGAGGCGCCACCTGGCAGCCGTGTCGCCTTGACGGTCAACGGTGTCCGGCGCACCGTCACGGTCGACAACCGCACCTCGCTCCTCGACCTGCTGCGTGAGCATCTCGACCTGACCGGTTCGAAGAAGGGCTGCAACGCCGGGGCCTGCGGCGCCTGTACGGTCCTGGTCGACGGACGCCGGGTCAACTCCTGTCTGACGCTGGCCGTGCGTCTGGAAGGCGCCGAGGTCACCACGATCGAGGGCCTGGCCAAGGGCGACCGGCTCCACCCGTTGCAGCAGGCGTTCATCGACCAGGACGCCTTCCAGTGCGGCTTCTGCACGCCGGGGCAGATCGTGTCCGGTGTCGGGTGCATCCAGGAGGGTCACACCGGTTCGCCGGAGGAGATCCGGGAGTGGATGAGCGGCAACCTGTGCCGCTGCGGCTGCTACGTGAAGATCGAGCGCGCGGTCGAGCAGGCCGCCGGCCGGAAGGGCTGATCCCATGTATCCCTTCACCTACACCAAGGCCGCGGACACGCGCGAGGCCCTCAACGCCGGTCGGCGCGGCGGGCGTTACATCGCAGGCGGCACCACCCTCGTCGACCTCATGCGTGAGACCGTCGAACACCCCGACACGCTCGTCGACATCAGCGCGCTGCCGCTGCGCGAGGTCACCGTCACCGAACGAGGGGGCCTGCGCATCGGCGCCCTGGTGCGGATGGCCGAGGCCGCCGCCCACCCCAAGGTGCGCACCTTGTACCCCGTTATCTCGCAGGCGCTGGAGCTGAGCGCATCCGCCCAGCTGCGGAACATGGCCACCATCGGCGGCAACATCATGCAGCGCACCCGCTGCACCTACTTCCGCGACGTGAGCGCCGACTGCAACAAGCGCGACCCCGGCTCGGGCTGCGCGGCGCTCGAAGGCTTCAACCGCACCCACGCGATCCTCGGCACCTCCGACGACTGCGTGGCCACCCACCCCTCCGACGTCGCCGTGGCCTTCGCGGCACTGGAGGCAAGAGTGCACCTGCTGGGCCCGGACGGGGAACGCCATGTCGCCTTCACCGACTTCCTGCTGCGGCCGGGCAGCGCCCCGCAGCGCGAACAGGCCCTCCGGCAGGGCGAGTTGATCACGGCGGTCGAGATCCCGGCCCTTCCGCGCCCTCTGAAGTCCGGCTACTTGAAGGTGCGCGACCGGCAGTCGTACGAGTTCGCGCTCACGTCGGCCGCCGTCGCACTGCACGTGCGCGGTGGCGTGATCCAGGAGGCGAAGGTGGCCGCCGGGGGAGTGGGCACGGTGCCGTGGAAGCTGCCCGCCGTCGAGTTGCATCTCGTGGGTGAGCGTCCCTCGGCGTCGTTGTGGGCGGCCGCCGCGCAGCAAGCGGCCGTCGGGGCCCGCCCCCTTGCGCACAACCGTTTCAAGGTCGAGCTCCTCAAACGCACCGTCGAACGCCAGCTGAGCACCGTAGGAGGCACCAAATGAGCCCGCAGCCGCAGGCAGCCGTCGGTGCGGCGGAGCCCCGGGTCGACGCACGGCTGAGGGTGACCGGTAAAGCGAAGTACGCCGCCGACAACAGCCCCGACGGGGTCGTGCACGCGGTTCTTGTCGAGAGCAGCGTCGGCCGGGGCCGTGTCACGGGCGTCGATGCCCGTGCCGCCGAAGCCGAAGCCGGCGTCCTGAAGGTGATCAGTCACCTCAACGCGCCCAAGCTGCCGCCCGTCCAGGGGGGATTCCCGCCGGGCCAGCGGCTGCGTGCCTTCCAGGACGACCGGGTCCGGTTCTTCGGTCAGCCGGTCGCGGTCGTGGTGGCGACCACGCTGGAGAGTGCACAGCACGCCGCGAGCCTGGTGCGGGTCTCCTACGATGCCGAGTCCGTCGCGACCGACATCAGCGTCGCCGAACCCGCCGACGACCCCGAGACCTATGCACGCGGCGACGCCGACGCAGCCCTGGAATCCGCCCCGGTCCGGCTGGACCTGACGTACCGGATGGCCCGCAACCACCACAATCCGATGGAGCCGCACGCCACCGTCGCCCGCTGGGACGGTGACCGGCTGACCGTCTGGGAGAAGACCCAGAACGTGGTGGGCGCCGTGCGCACCCTGGCCGGTGAGTTCGGCATCCCGCCCGGCAACGTCCGCGTCATCTCGCCGTTCGTCGGCGGGGCCTTCGGCAGCGCCGCCCGGACCTACGTGCACGCCGTCACCGCGGCCCTGGCCGCCCGCGAGGTGAAACGCCCCGTGAAACTCGTCCTCACGCGCAGGCAGTTGTACTTCGGCGTGGGATTCCGCCCCGCATACGAGTACGACCTGAGCCTCGGCGGCAACCGGCAGGGCCGCCTGACCGCGTCGGCGCACGACATCCGCACCGAGAGCTCCCGCTACGAACGGCACAGCGAACACGTCCTGGAACCCGGCCGGATGCTCTACAGCACGCCCAACGTCCGTCAGGCCTACCGTCATGTCCCGCTGGACGTGAGCACGCCGTGGTTCATGCGCGGCCCCGGCTACGCCAGCGGCGCCTTCCCCGTCGAGTCTGCGATGGACGAACTCGCCCACGAACTGGGCCTGGACCCGATCGAGTTGCGACTGCGCAACGAACCCGCCGACGACGAGTCGACCCATCTGCCGTTCTCCACCCGTCGCCTGCGTGACTGCTACCGCGCGGGCGCCCGCGAGTTCGGCTGGCACCGGCGCAACCCCAAGCCCCGCTCGACGCGTGACGGTGACTGGCTCATCGGTATGGGGATGGCCGCCGGTGTCTACGACACCCAGCGCAGCGCGGCACAGGCCTCGGTCAGGCTCGACGCCGACGGCACCGCCCTGGTGCAGTCCGCGACCAGCGACATGGGTCCCGGCACCGCGACCTCCATGACCCAGGTCGCCGCCGACGCCCTCGGCCTGACCATGCGTCAGGTGACGTTCCGGCTCGGCGACTCCCTCATGCCGCCGGCCCCCGTCCACGCCGGCTCACAGACCATGGCCAGCGTCGGCTCCGCCGTGCAGGACGGCTGCGACAAGCTGCGGGGGCAGGCCATCACGCTTGCGGTCAACGACGACGGATCACCCCTGCACGGAGCCGACGCCGCAGACATCGTCGTACGAGGCGGCCGGCTGTATGCGAAGGACGAGCCCACCCGCGGGGAGACGTACCGGCGGCTGCTGGCCCGCAACAACCGCACCCACCTCGAAGCGATGGGCTCGTACGCCGGGGCGCCGGAATCGGAGAAGTTCTCCTTCTACGCCTACGCCGCGACCTTCGCGGAAGTGGCCGTCGACGCCCGTCTCGGCCTGGTGCGGGTCCGGCGCATGGTCGGCGTGTACGACGCCGCCCGGATCATCAACCCGAGGCTCGCCGACAGCCAGGCCATCGGGGCCATGGTCGGCGGTATCGGTCATGCCCTCCTGGAGCACACGGTCACCGACCACCGCGACGGCAGGATCGTCAACGCGAACCTCGCCGACTACCTCGTGCCGACACACGCCGACATGCCTGACATGAAGGCGATCTACATCAAGGGCGAGGACTACGAAGCCGACCCCATCGGCGTCAAGGGACTCGGTGAGATCGTCATCGTCGGAGTGGCACCGGCCATAGCCAACGCGGTCTTCAACGCCACCGGCCGCCGCATCCGCGAACTGCCCATCACCGCCGAAGCACTGCTCTGAGCCTCCGGGTGGCCGGTGCACCCACCTGGTCACCCGGCTATCGGGGCTCTCAAGTGTCCGGCGGCTTGCGATGCCGCGCTGTCGGGCACAGTCCGCCGCCACGTCCTCTCCCCCAGGACGCGGCGGCGGACCCCTCACAAGTCACCCCGCACGCTGTCAGGCGGCGCAGCCGACCGGCATCCGGCGTACCGAGTGGTGTGCGGTCGGTCATGCGCCGGGGTGGGCGTAGCCGTTCTGGTAGGCGATCACGACGAGTTGGGCGCGGTCGCGGACGCCGAGCTTGGTCATGATGCGGTTCACGTGGGTCTTGGCGGTCGACGGCGAGATGTGGAGCTGTTCGGCGATGGCGTCGTTGGAGAGTCCGGCGGCCACGAAATGGAGCACTTGGCGCTCGCGGTCGGTCAGGGCTGTCAGCGCCGGGGTCGGAGTGCTCGTCATGTCGGGTGAGGCGAGGTAGTGGGAGATGAGTGTCCTGGTCGCCCTGGGTGACAGCAGCGCCTCTCCGCGGGCGACCAGCCGGATGGCGTCGAGGAGGTACGAGAGCTCCACGCCCTTTCCGAGGAACCCGCTGGCCCCGGCGCGCAGCGCGTGGAAGACGTGCTCGTCGGCTTCGAAGGTCGTCAGGATCAGCACCCGGACGCCCGCGAGGTCTTCGTCCGCGGAGATGGCGCGCGTGGCGGCGAGGCCGTCCATGTCCGGCATCCGGATGTCCATCAGCACGACGTCGGCACGGGTGCTGCGGGCCAGCGCGACCGCCTCTTCGCCCGTGGCAGCCTCTCCGACGACCTCAAGGTCCGGCTCCGACTCGATGAGCATGCGGAAGCTGGAGCGTACGAGGGCCTGGTCGTCGGCGAGCAGAACGCGGACGGTCATCCCTGCCTCCCGTTGGCGGCGGTCGCGGGCAGGGCAGTGCCCGGGCGGTCCGACGTGCGAGTGTCGGTCGGTGGTCCGGCGGTGGGCAGCGGTAGACGTACAGCGAGACGGAAACGACCGTCGGCGTCTGCACCGGCATTCAGGCTGCCGCCGACCGCGTGGGCGCGCTCGCGCATGCCCGTCAGCCCGTGTCCGGTGCCCGTCGCCGCGCACAGGCCGGAGTCCAGGGCGTTGGTGATCCGGATGCGCAGTTCGTCGGGCCCGTAGTAGACGAACAGGTCCGCCTCGGCGGTCGCGCCGTGTTTGTGCGCGTTGGTCAGCCCCTCCTGGATGACGCGGTAGGCGGCCAGGTCGATGGCGGTCGGCAGGGGGCGCGGGTGTCCGGACTGCCGGTGGCGGACGCTCAGCCCGGCGGCGGTCAGCGATTCGAGGAGCCCCCCGAGGCGGGACAGGCCGGGCACGGGCTCGGTCGGCTGCGCCTCGTCGGTGGTCTCGTCGCCGGACTGGCGCAGTACGTGCAGCAGCGGGCCCAGTTCGTCCAGGACCGTGCGGCCGGCGTCACGGATGTGGCTGAGCGCCACCTCGGCCTGATCCGGCCGGCCCCGCAGGAAGTGACCGGCGACCCCTGCCTGAATGGTGATCAGGGCGATGTGGTGGGCGATCACGTCGTGGAGTTCCCGCGCGATGCGCAGCCGCTCCTCGGCGACCCGGCGGCGGGCCTCTTCTTCCTTGCCCGCCTCCGCCCGCAGCGCTCGCTCCTCCATCGCGGCGGCGTAGTCGTGCCAGGTGCGTACGGTGGCCCCGACGGCGGCGAACATCCCGGTCCAGGCGAACACGGCGCCGGCCTCCGGGCCGGCGGCCGAATCCGTCGCATAGGTGATGACCGCGTACAGGGAGAGGGCTGTGCCCGCTACGGCGATCAAGGCGGTCCGCCGACGGACCGTTCGGGCCACGGTGTATACCGCGATCAACGCGGCGATTTTCAGCACCCGTGACGGATACGACGCGAGGACGGTGAAGGCCACCTCCCCGAGCACTGTCAGCGCCAGGACGGGCAGCGGGGCCCGGCGGCGGGCCAGCAGAAGCAGGAAAGCGGCCGCCGCGGCGACGGCGTCGGCGCCCGAAGGTTGTACGCCGTCGGGCCACCGTCCGAACAGCAGGGGCAGCAGGCCGATACCGCCCACGAGGGTGGCGAGGGCGGCATCCAGGAGGCGCGGGTGAGTGCCGGTCACCCGTTGCAGCGACGCCGGTCCGATCACGGCTTCACCGTTCCTTAGTACAGGTCCTCAGTACAGATCCTCGGTTTTGGACAGATGCGGCCGCCTGTCCTCACGCCTGAAGACGTACGCGCGGGTCGACGGCGTGACCGCGACAACCGGGATCACGCGTCGCGTCGCTTGAACAGTACGGCCGCGCCGGCCAGGAGCACGACGATGTAGCCGGCGAACACCATCAGCCCGGAACCGGGTGACAGCGAGTCACTGGCCGTCCTCACCGTCATGACCGCGTTCGCCGCGTTCGACGGCAGATACGGGCCGATGGCGTCGTTCCAGCTGCTCGGCAGCAGCTGGATCAGGCCGGGCACCACGAACAGTGCGCCCACCACGAGGGTGATCGCTCCGGCGGTGTTGCGGAGCAGGACGCCGACCGCCAGTCCGATCAGCCCGGCACCGGTGAGGTAGACCGCCGCGCCGATCAGCGCTCGGAACACGCCTGGATCGGAGAGCGAGGTGGTGTCCAGACCCCGGGAGGACATGACCGACTGACCGGCCAGGAAGGCCCCCAGGACCGCGACGAGCATGAGCGCGAAGCTCACCACGGCGAAGACGGTCACCTTGCCCCACAGCACCGGCAGGCGTGAGGGGACCGCGGCCAGCGTGGCGCGGATGGATCCGGTGGCGTATTCGCCGGCGCTCATCAGCACCCCGAGCACCGCGACGGCCAGCGCGGCGAGCATCACCCCGCCCAGGCTGATCGACGTCGGGTCACCGAAATCATCCTCTCCCGGGCCGTCTCCCGAACCGACCACACTGCTGAACAACAGCCCGAAGCCGATGACCAGGGCCACGGTGATAGCCAGCGTGTAGAGAGTCGAGCGCAGCGACCGCAGCTTGATCCATTCCATGTGGACGACCCGTGGAAAGGTGACCTGCTGACCGCCCGCGTGCCGACCGGCGGTCTCGGTCGTCTTCCGTGAGTCCTGTGCGTCCTGGGTGTCGAGGGCGGCGGTGCTCATCGGTTCGTCCTTCCGGCGGTGGCGAACTCGGCGGTGGTGGCGTGGTATTCGACGGAGTCGCGGGTCAGCTCCATGAACGCCTCCTCCAGCGACGCCTCCTGAACGAACAACTCGTGCAGCACCAGCCCGGCGGCTGCGGCACGTTCACCGATCTCGGAGGCCTCCAGCCCCTGGACGTCCAGCACGCCGGGCCGGCTGCTGCTGACCGAGACGCCGTCCCCCAGCAGAAGGTCACGCAGGGACGCGGCCTGCGGTGACTGCACCCGCACGCTCCGGCCGGCGGACTGGGCGATGAAGTCGGCGAGCGGGCCCGCGGACAGCAGCCGGCCGCGCCCGATCACGATGAGGTCCTCGGCGATCAACGCCATCTCGGTCATCAGGTGGGAGGAGACGAAGACGGTCCGTCCCTGGTCCGCGAGGTCTTTGAGGAGGTTGCGGATCCACAGCACGCCTTCGGGGTCGAGGCCGTTCACCGGCTCGTCCAGCATGACGATGTGCGGGTCGCCGAGCAGGGCCGAGGCGATGCCCAGCCGCTGCCCCATACCCAGCGAGAAGCCGCCCGCCCGCTTGCGGGCCACCTCCGTCAGGCCGACCATGTCGATCACTTCCAGCACCCGCTGCTTGCCGATGCCGTTGCTCGCGGCCAGCGCGAGCAGGTGGTTGTACGCCGAGCGTCCAGGGTGGATCGCCTTCGCCTCCAGCAGTGCCCCGATCTCCTGCAGCGGGGCCTTGTGCTGCTCGTAGGGGCGGCCGTTGACGCGGACGGTTCCGGACGACGGCCGGTCCAGCCCCATGACCATCCGCATCGTCGTCGACTTGCCCGCCCCATTGGGCCCGAGAAATCCGGTCACCACACCAGGGCGCACGGTGAAGCTCAGCGCGTCGACCGCGAGCTTGTCCCCGTACCTCTTACTGAGGTTGTTCACCTCGATCACAATCCACCTCCGGGTTGCTACAGGCCTCAAGGCTCGTTCAACGGGGTCCGTCTTTGCGTCGCCCTACGGCGGTCACTGCCTGTACCACGACCGCGGTACGCGGCTGTCGGCAGCAGCGACCTAGGAGTGACGCTCGTCGTCGGCCACTGTGATCGAAATTCCTGGAAGGGCCGGAGCCAGGGCGAACGCTTGCCCGCGCTGCGTTCCAAAGCCGTCGGCTCGTCGGAAATCCCTCGCAAGGCCGCTCCGGATGTCGGTTTTCCGGGTTCTGGCGGCTGTGGCTGGCTCGGGAGGCAGGAGTGGCCGGAAGGTGTCGACGTGTCAGCAGAGTGCGGCCCCGCCGCGCCACAAGGGAGAGTTTTGTGAACGTCGCGCCATCGGTGAACGAGCCACGAGAACGGCAGGTGGCCACACTGGTCATGGCCTGTCTCGGGATGTTCGTCGCCTATCTGCCGGTGACCACCGTCTCGGTGAGCCTGCCCACCATCCAGAGCGCGTTGCACGCGTCGACCTCCCAACTGACCTGGGTCTCGTCCGCGTTCCAGCTCCCCATGGCCGCTTTCATCCTGACCGCCGGGGTCTTCGGAGACGTACACGGCCGCAAGAAGGTGTACCTGACAGGCCTCGCGCTGGCAGGCGCGGGAGCCGTGATCGCACTGTCGGCGCAGTCGATCGAGGTTCTGTGGGTCGGTCAGGCGTGCGCCGGTCTGGGCGCGGCCGCGTTGCTGCCGTCGACGCTGGCGCTGATCAGTCATGCCGTTCCCGACCCGCGCAAACGTGGCACGTTCGTCGGGCTCTGGGCGGCGTCTCTCATGGCCGCGCTGGCTGTCGGCCCCTTGATCGCCGGTGTGATTCTCGACCACACCACCTGGCGCTGGATCTTCCTGCCGGCCATACCGGTGGCGGCCATCACCCTGGCGGTCGCGGCGCCCCTGGTGAAGGACTCCCGCGCGCCCGGTGAGCGTCGGCTGGACTGGCCCGGCCAGATCACCGCGGCGGTGACGATCAGCGCGCTGGTCTACGGCGTCATCGAGGGCGGTGCCGCGTCGTTCACCGAGGGTCGGGTGATCGCGGCCCTGTCACTGGCCGTGGTCGGCGCCATCGCCTTCGTCCTGGTCGAGCTGCGCAGCGCCGGCCCGATGCTCGACCTGTCGCTCTTCCGTAGCGCGGCCTTCAGCGCTACGGCCCTGATCGCCATGATCACCTTCCTGGGGCTGATCGGTTTCTTCTTCGTCCTCAGTCTCTACCTCGGCATGGTGCAGCGCCTCGACACCCTGCATGCGGGCTACCGGCTGCTGGTCGTCAGCGTGATGTCCCTGGTCGTGGGAGCACTGGCGGGCCGCCTCATGCACCGGATCCCGCCCCGATTCATGATCACGACCGGCCTGCTGATCACCGCGGGGTCGCTGTTCTCCCTGACCGCGATCGATGCCGGGACCGGCTTCGGCCCGCTGGCCTGGCGGCTGGCCCTTCTCGGTCTCGGTCTGGGCCTGGTGATCACCCCGATGACCGCGACGGCGGTCGCGGCGGTGCCGCACCACCTGGCCGGTATGGCGGCGGCGGGCAACAACGCTTTCCGGCAGGTCGGCGGCGTGCTCGGCCCGGCCGTGCTGGGTACCCTGCTGACGACGAAGAGCGCCGACACCCTACCCGGCCACCTGCGCGACGTCGGCCTCACCGGGCCGATGGCCCACCGGATCACCGACGCCGTGGACGCGGGAGGTCTGGGAGCGGCGGCCCGGGTGAACCTCGGCCAGGACACCGGCCGGGCCATGGGCGCGTTGGGTGAGGCCTTCCTTGACGGCCTCTACCTGTGCCTGATCGTGGCCGCATGTCTGGCCCTGGTCGCCGCACTCGTCGGCGCGGTACTGCTGCGGACTCCACAGCACACCATGACACCTGTTGCCAGCTCTGCGGATCATGCGGCACCCGAGGACGCCGGGCCTTCCGTCGAGTCCGAGTTCGTGCCGGAGCCGGTGCTGGTCGGTGCCCATGCTCGGGGGCGGCCGGGCGAGCCCGGGAAGCGGCCGGGCGCGGTCGGTTCCGCAAACGGTGGCGACACGTTCGTCTCTGACGATGTACGGGGTCCTGCCCTGTACGGCCGGGTGCTCGAGACGGGAGGGGACGCCGTCGAGGGAGCCACGCTGACGCTGATCTCACTGGGCGGGCGACAGCTGGGCCGGGCCGTGGCACATCCCGGAGGGGGCTACCGTCTGGACGCACCGAGCGCGGGATCGTACGTGCTGATCGCGTCGGCCCAGGGCCACCAACCGCAGGCGTCCAGTGTGGTGGTGGGGGAGGAGCCGCTGTCGCACGATGTCCTGCTGCCCGCGAGCAGCGGGTTGGCCGGCACGGTGGTCACTGCCGGGGACGGGGCGCCCGTGCAGGGTGCGACGGTGGCGGTGACGGACGCGCGGGGAGAGGCACTGGCCGCCGAAACGACCGACGCGGCAGGTGCGTTCGCGTTCGGAGAGCTGCCGCAGGGCGATGTCACGGTGATCGTGAACGCGGCGGGATTCCGGCCCGCCGCTCTCCCGGTGCGGGTGTTCGGCCCTCGACTCGCCCGTCTGGACGTGGCGTTGTGGCCGGGGGCGGTACTTCGTGGCACCGTGCTGGCGGGCGCCGATCGCCGGCCGCTGACCGACGCGCGGGTCACGCTCGTGGACAAGGCGGGCAACGTGATCGGCACGGCGACCACCGGGGCCGACGGTGGCTATGCCTTCGCCGACCTGGACGCGGGCGACTACTCGGTGATCGCAGGCGGCTATCCGCCGGTTGCCGCGCCGATAGTCGTGGACGGGCCGGGACGTGAGCTCGACCTGGAACTGACTCATCCGCAGAGCTGAGTCGGCCGCCTGACCAGCGGGCCCTTCCGAGAGGCAGGGCCGCAGAACGTACCGGACCGGGTCGCAGCGAGGGCATGGAGCGGCCGGTACCGGTATGGGGCGCGTCCGTGGGGACGGGAAGGCGCCCGCGCGTGGTCCGGGACCCGTACTCCCGCGGGTCCCGGACCACGACACGCCGACCTCTGCGCGATCGCGTGCCGGGGTCAGCGGTTCGGTTCGTAGGTGAGTTGCTTGATCTGGCGCAGGATGAGCGCCGACTCCACCGCTTGGATGCCGCTGAGGGCACCGATCTTCTCGCTCAGGTAGGTGTACAGGTCGTCGGGGCTCCGGAAGTGGACCGTGGCGACGATGTTGGCCTGGCCCGTGGTGGCGGACGCGAAGTGCACCTCAGGGTGTGCGGCGAGGCTGCGGCCGACCTCGGCGAGCGCGTGGGGTGCCACGGTGAGCCAGAGCATGGCGCCGACGTCCTGCCCGAGAGGCCCGTGGTCGTACTGCACGTCGAAGTACAGCACGCCGGTGGAGAGCAGGGTTTCGAGGCGCCGTTTGACCGCGGACTCCGACTGGTCGGTGGCCTTCTGCAGGTCGGTGAGGGTGGCCCGGCCGTCGCGGCGGACCGTCGCGAGGAGCGCCTTGTCGGCCGCGTCCAGAGTGACGGGTGCATCCGGCGACACCGGAGGCGGCAGTCGCAGAGCGGCTTCCTGGTCGGGGGTGAGCGCGTTGGACTTGTTCAGCCGGCCGAGTGGGCCGCCGTAGAAGGAGTGCAGCAGGCAGTGGGCGGTCACCGTGACGATCTGCCGGGTGCGCTGGAGCCGGTCGAAGAGCAGCTCGTCCCGCTCTTTCCGGCTGCGTGGTTTCATGCCGCAGACGACCTCGGTGCCACCGGAGATGAGATTCACGTAGAGCGTGTCCGGGCGCTTGGCGAGTGCGTCCGCGAGCTGTTCCGCCACATCCGGGGTGCAGTGCATGCGTACGAGCCAGCTCTGGCGGCCGAGGCGGTTCTCGTCCGTCATGCCGAGCACCCGCACGTTGACGGTGCTGCGCAGCCGTCGGTACCGCCGGGCGACGGTCTGGTCGGAGACACCGAGGACGGCGGCGATACGGCTGAACGGGGCGCGCCCGTCGAGCTGCAGCGCTTGCATGATCTGGAGGTCGAGGGAATCGAGTGTGGGGGCGCCCACCGGTTCTCCTTCGGTCAGGGGCGGAACACGCCGCTGGAAGCGCGGAACAGCACGGGCGGTGATCGGCGCGCTCGGTGCAGCCGGGCACGGGCCCGCTTCCCCTCCGGAAGGGGACCGGTCAAGGCGCCCGGACCGCGTCAGCCACCTCATCGAGGAGTGCCCTCAGCTGCGAGGTCTTCTCGGGACCGAGCTTCTCGGCGATCTGCTGTTCGATCTCCACGATCACGGCATCGGCATCACGCAGGACCTCGCGGCCGGCGTCGGTGAGGTGCAGCTCCTGCACGTGGCGGTGGCGCGGGTGCGGTCGGCGTTCCAGGTGGCCACGTTCTTCCAGGCGGGCCACCTGGGAGGCCACTGCCTGCGGGGTGACGTTCAGGCGGCGGGCCAGTTCCGCGCCGGTCAGACCGGGATCGGAATGGATGTTGATCAACAGGGTGTACTGCGCGGCCGCGAGCCCCAGCGGTCGCAGCCGCTGGTCCTTCCAGGCCTGGGCAGCCCACTCCGCCCGCCGCATCGCCCAGGTCACCCGGTCCAGTGCGTCGGCAGCGATCAGCCGGTCATCATCGTGTCTCACGCCGCGAGAATACGACACCTGGGCATATGTCAAACGCCTGATCACAGCCAACGACCTGACCATTGGTCCTTCTTGAGTGCCTGCCGCGGCTCAGTCCTCGCGAACCGTCTCGGCCACCCGGTCGAGCAGCCCTCGCAGTTGGGCGCTCTCCTGCGGGCCGAGACCGCCGGTGATCTGCAGCTCGATGCCGGCGATCACTTTGTCGGCCGCGCGCAGGACCTCGCGCCCGGCATCGGTGAGGTGCAGCTCCTGCACATGCCGGTGGCGCGGGTGCTCGCGTCTCTCCAGCTGCCCGCGGCTCTCCAGCCGCGCCACCAGTGAGGCGACGGCCTGCGGGGTGACGTTGAGGCGACGGGCCAGTTCTGCACCGGTCAGGCCAGGGTCGGAGTGCACCGACATCAGGAGGGTGTAGTGCGAGGCCGCCAGGCCCAGCGGGCGCAGCCGCTGCTCCTTGAGTGCCTGTACAGCCAGTTCCGCGCGGCGCAACGCCCAGGTCACCCGGTCAAGAGCGTTGGGCTCGACGAGCTCCTCATTGTTTCGTATCACCGGAGAAGGATATGACACTTCACGACCATCAAGCGTTTGACAGTGCTCCAGTGTTTGAATAACACTGACTCTATGACTCGTACCATCGCTTTGATCACTGGCGCCTCCTCCGGCATCGGCGCCGCGTACGCCCGGCTCCTGGCCGACGACCACGACCTCGTCCTGGTGGCGCGACGCGCCGACCGGCTCGCCGACCTCGCCGAGGAACTCCGCACCCATGGGGCAGCCGTCGAGGTGCTGCCCGCCGACCTCATGACCCACGACGGGATCACCGCTGTCACCGACCGCCTGGCCGCCGGGGATGTACGCACGCTGATCAGCAACGCCGGCGCCGGCGGCTACGCCCCGCTCACCGACGTCGAGTCGGCCGACATCGACCGCCTGCTCACCCTCAACGCCGTCGCGCCCGTGCGGCTGGTGCACGCCGCACTTCCCGGGATGCTCGCGGCAGGCGAAGGCGCCATCGTCACCGTCGCCTCGCTTCTCGCCTTCAGTGCGGGTTTCACGGATGCGCGAGCGCCCCGGCGCACCCTGTACGTCGCCGCGAAGGCCGCCACCTTGGGTTTCACCCGCACCCTCGCCAGCGAACTCGCCGACACCCCGCTCCGCGTCCAGGTGCTGTGCCCCGGCGTGGTGGCAACGGAGTGGAACAGTGGCGCCGGTCACAACATCCCCTGGGCGATGACGCCCGAGGATGTGGCGTCGGCCAGCCTGACCGGGCTGCGCCTGGGGGAGACCGTCTGCGCCCCCGGTCTGGAGGGTCAGGACGCCGCCCTGGATGCCCTGCTCGCCGCGGAGGCCGCTTTCGTCTCGGGCGGCAACCAGCCGGCACTCGCGGCTCGCTACGCGGCTCCGCGCGCTTAGGGCAGCCATGGCCGGTGGGCAGGTGATCGCTTCCTGCCTGCCCGGCGAGACTACTCAACTCTTGGCTCTAATTCATGAGAGGGGAACGGCAGATTTCCCGCCCTTGTCCTGAGTGTTGACTGGATCAATACCTCATAACTAACTTGGCTCCAGTTCAAGAGCGGCTGCGTGAACCGCTCACACGCTGATGGTCAGCTGGCCTCTCCGAAGCCGCCGCTGACCGCAGGAGTTGGTCAGTCATGAGCAGCCCAGCAACCGCGCCGCCCGACACCCAGGACGACTTCGGCGTTCTGCGCGAGGTGGAAAGCAGGGTGCTCCGGCTGTCATCGGCGATCACCCACCACGCGAACCGCGTCCGCGTGAACTCCTCGGGACTCAAGGTGTGGAACGCGCCCTGGAGCCTTGGCCGTTCGGTATCTACGCCGGCGGACGGTCCCTTCTGGTCGGTACGCCTTCCGGGGTCTCGCTGGTGCCGGAAGGCGGTGCGCACCAGTCGATCGAGGCCCCGGCCATCGGCCTGGAGCGGCCCGGCTGCGTCACCTGTGAACCGGCGTTCGCTCTCGACGCCGATCGGGCTGCTCGCCGGCATGGCACGGCTCGGCAGGCCGGACGGCAGCTCCGCGTACGTACGGCAGCTCCGCGTACGTACGGCTGTCGACGCGGCCGATCAATCAGACGTCGGCCGCGGTGCCCGATGCCCCTGCCGCACGGGAGCGTCGTCGACGCCAGGTCGTCGCGGGGGAGTATCCCCTGCTGCGCACCGACGGCGCCAAGGTCACCATCGCCGCGATGGACGCGGTGGCGCTGGCGGCCCCTGATCGTCTGGCGCGGGTCGGGGTCCCGGCGGAGGTGGTGTGTGTCACCAGCCCCGATCTCCTGTACCGGGCGGTGCGGGCGAGGCAGGGCCACGAGCAGGCCGAGTCCTGGGTACTGGATCAGGTCTTCCCGGCCGGGCGCGCCACAGCATCGTCCGTGTTGCTCTCGACCTGACCGACTGAATGTCAAGTGTCTTACTGGTTATCAAACGCTTGACACTAGTCAGTGGGTTGATAATCTAGTACTTGCCAAGGCCCTCGGGCCATCGCACAAGTCATTCACGTCGGCGCGCGCCCGCTGTCACACGGCGGCCCTTCATCGCGCCGAACACAGCGTCCGTCATCTGCCCATCACCCTCGGGGTGCTGCTCGGGCGCAGGCGGTCGTAAGAAAGTGGGAGAGACCCGTGACCAACAACACTCCAACGATCACGCGTGACGGAGTCATCGGACAGGACGGGAGCGAGGTGGTCACCGTCGATCAGGCCACCGGGGCGGAGTTCGCCCGGTACCCCGTGGCCGGCAAGAAGGAGGCGGCCGCGGCCGTCGCTGCCGCCCGCTCGGCCGCCGGGCCCTGGTGGGACCTGGGATTCGAGGGCCGTGCCGAGCAACTGCGCGCGTGGCGGCGGGAGATGGCCATCAGCGGCGAGGAGGGAGTCGCTCTCATCCACGCCGAGAACGGCAAGCCTCTGGACGAAGCCCGTGTGGAGGTGCTCGGGATTCTGGAGCACGTGCAGTACGCCGTCGAGAACGCCGAGCGCGTGCTGGGGCGTCGGGACGTCCCGGACAGTCCCACCGTGCCCAACCAGCGCGCGTGGGTCGAATACCAGCCCTACGGCGTCGTCGGTGTCATCGGCCCGTGGAACTTCCCCCTGCTCACGCCGGGCGCCATCCTCATCGAGGCGATCGCGGCCGGAAACGCCGCCATCCTCAAGCCCAGCCAGATCACGCCCGGCATCGGGGAGTGGCTCGTCCGGACCTGGCAGCGCGCGGTCCCCGACTTCCCGGACGTCCTCCAGTGCCTCAACGGGTTCGGGGCCACGGGCCAAGCACTCATCGAGTCCGGCCTGAACAAGCTCGCGTTCACCGGCAGCGTCGCCACCGGCAAGACCGTGGCCGCCCAGTGCGCGCAGACCCTGACCCCCGTTCTGCTGGAACTCGGCGGAAAGGACGGTGTCATCGTGGCCGAGGACGCCGACCTGGACGAAGCGGCCAGGCACATCGTCTGGGGCGCCATGCAGAACACCGGACACGGCTGCATCAGCCTCGAAGTGGCCTACGTCGTCGAGTCGGTGCACGACGCGTTCGTCGAGAAGATCAGCGACCTTGCCAAGCAGGTACGCGCCGGCAGCGACGACGCCGCGGAGATCGGCCCTGTTCCCCTGCCCACCCAGATCCCGATCATCCGGGAGCACATCCGGGACGCTCTCGACCGCGGCGCGACAGCCACTGTCGGCGGCCTCGACGCGGTGGGGGAGCGCTATGTCACCCCCACCGTCCTCGTCGGCGTGAGCCCCGACGCGCTGGCGGTGACCGAGGAGACGTTCGGGCCCACGCTCGCCGTCGTCAAGGTCACCGATACCGAGGAGGCCATCGCCCACGTCAACGGCGGCCGCTACGGACTGGGCAGCGCCGTCTTCAGCCGCGACCGCGGAGAGGACATCGCCCGTCGGCTCCGCGTCGGAATGACCAGCATCAACGACGCCCTGGTCTTCTCCATCAACCCCGCGGTGCCCTTCGGCGGTCGCGGCGACAGCGGTTACGGGCGCAAGCAGGGCGAGGAAGGACTCCGGGAGTTCGCCTACCCGCACTCCTTCACCGCCAAGACCGGCCCCGCCCAGTTCTCGGCCACCACCTTCGGCAGGCCCGCGGGCGCGATGGCGGGAGCCCTCGCCGGCGTGCGCAACAGGATCCTGGCCGAGAGCGCCGAGAAGACTGACTGACCAGCTCGCCAACTGACGGGCGGAGACGAACGGTTCGGGCGGAGCCCGGTCCGGCATCCACCGCGTCACGACCGGTCATTGACCGGCTCGGCGGGCCATCGGACCGCTCCGGGGGAAACGACGCGCACCTTCGCGGAGCGCGACAGCGATCGGCACGTCCCGACAATCACCGCGCCACCAATGAGGGAGAGCGGACATGTCCAACGAACGTCCCGTCCAAGCCGTGACTCCGCCCGCCGAGCCCCCGACTACGGCCACCCGGCGAAGATTCATCGCCGCGACCGCCGCTGCCGGAGGAGCCGCCGTGGTCGGCGGTCTGGCCGCGGGTCAACCCGCTCTCGCCGCCGAGGCGGCGCCCGGCGGCCGTGCCGCCACGGCGGTCGGCGGCTCGAAGGACGATCGGAACGCCAAGAAGGAGAAGAAGATGCGCATCGTGGCCGTGGAAGAGGCGTTCTCCATTCCTGGAGCCATCAGGCAGGAGGCAGCGATCCGCCAGCGCATGGACGTGCCGGAGGCGATCAAGCAGGAGTGGTTCCGGCGCCTGGACGATCTGACCGAACTGCGCCTGGCGGACATGGACGCCAACGGCGTCGATGTTCAGGTCCTCTCGTACTCCACGCCGGGTCTGGAAGTGATCGAGGACCCGGCGGAGGCGGTGGCTGTCGCGCGGCGGGTCAACGACCATCTGGCCAAGGTGGTCGCCGCACACCCGAAACGGTTCGCGGGCTTCGCGGTCCTTCCGCTGCAGGACCCCAAGGCCGCGGTCGTGGAGCTGCGCCGGGCGGTGAAGGAACTCGGGCTCAAGGGCGTGCTGTACAACGACCACGTCCGGGGGCACTACCTGGACGAACCGCGGTTCAGGCCGGTATGGGCCGAACTGGAGCGCCTCGGCGTGACGCTGTATCTGCATCCGGCTGTCATCCCGGCCGACAACTGGCGCGTCTTCGACGGCTATCCCGTGCTGGTCGGGCCGTCCTGGGGTTGGACCGCGACGGTGGGTGCCCATGCGCTCCGGCTGATTTACGGCGGCGTGTTCGACGAGTTCCCGCGCGCCTCGGTGACGTTGGGGCACATGGGCGAGCTGCTGCCGTTCCAGATGGCCCGGCTCGACAGCCGCTACCCCCAAGTGCCTGTTGAGCAGAGGGTGGATCACCTGCCCTCGTACTACTTGCGGAAGAACGTGTACGTGACCACCAGCGGAGTCATGTCGCATGCCGCGCTGCTGGGAGCCGTTCATGCCGTCGGTGTCGACCGGGTGCTGTTCTCCATCGACTACCCGTTCGAGTCGAGCGCCGAGGCGGTGGGGTTCCTGCGTTCCGCGCCGTACGCGCCGGCCGACCTGGCACGCATCGCGCACGGTAATGCCGACCGTCTTCTGGGGCTGTGAACGACCGACAGCCCGCACGTAGTCCCGCTTTCTCTTCACCCGCGGTGCGATCAGAGGAGCCACGATGCCGAAAGCAGTGCGATTCGCGGAGTACGGGGACATCGACGTACTGAACGTGGTCGACGTGGAACGGCCCGAGCCCGGTGAACGCCAGGTACTCGTCAAGGTGGTGGCCGCCGGGATCAATCCGGGCGAGGCCGTGATCCGGCAGGGGTTCTTCCACGACATGTTTCCGGCGACGTTCCCGTCTGGCCAGGGCAGCGACCTCGCCGGGACCGTCGAGGAACTCGGCGCGGGAGTCACCGGATTCGCCGTCGGTGACGAGGTGATCGCCTTCACCGACAACCGGGCCAGCCACGCCGAGTACGTGATCGTGGAGGAGGACCACCTCAGCCCCCGACCGGCGGGCGTCCCGTGGGAGCAGGCAGGCGCGCTCTTCGTCGCCGGCACCACGGCGTACGCGGCGGTACACGCCGTCAAGGTCGAGCGTGGCGAGACCGTCGTCGTCTCCGGGGCCGCCGGCGGGGTGGGTTCTCTCGTCGTCCAACTCGCGCGGCACGCCGGGGCCACCGTCATCGGACTGGCGAGCGAGCCCCACCACGCATGGCTCACCCGGCACGGAGCGATCCCGCTGACCTACGGAGAGGGCGTCGACGAGCGCATCCGCGCCGCGGTCGACGGCACGATCGACGCCTTCATCGACACTTTCGGCGCTCCCTACATCGAACTGGCGCTGGAACTCGGCGTACCTGGTGAACGGATCAACACGATCATCGACTTCCCGGGCGCGGCGAAGCATGGCACCAAGGCAGAGGGCAGCGCGGCGGCGGCAAGGGCCGAGGTGCTGCGGGAACTTGCCTCGCTGATCGCCGACGGTGAGCTGGAAATCCCCGTCGCCCGCGTCTACCCGCTCGACGAAGTCCGCGACGCCTTCCTCGAACTGGAACGCCGGCACACGAACGGAAAGATCGTTCTCAGGCCCTGAGAGGCCGTCATACACCGACGGCTGCCGCATGGGCGAGCGAGTCGTCACACCGAAGCAAACCCCTGAGCGGAGCAGGACCATGGCAATATCGTCACAACCCGAAGGTGCGATCCGCACCCGGTGGTCGTCCGAGGACGCCGCCGATCAGTTCACCGTCGACAACCCCGCGACCGGTGCGACGCTGGCCGTCGTGCAGGGCGCCGGCGACAAGGAAGTCGACCGGGCCGTACAGACGGCCTACGACGCGCATTTCTCCTGGAAGGCCCGCACCGCCCGCGAGCGCGGAAGCTGGCTGCGGAAGATCGCCCAGGCGGTGCGCGAGCACGCCGACGAGATCGCGGCCCTGGAGTGCAGCGACAACGGCAAGCCCCTGACCCAGGCGCGCAATATGGACGTGAACGCGGCCATCGGGATCTTCGAATACTTCGCGAGCCTGTGCGACTCCATGCCCGGCCAGGTCAACGACGGCGGAAGCCTGCTGGACATCACGGTGCTCGAACCCTATGGCGTCATCGCCGCGATCGTGCCGTTCAACTGGCCGCCGATTCACACCGCCAGCAAGCTGGCCCCGGCGCTGGCCGTCGGCAACTCGGTGGTGATCAAGCCGCCGGAGCAGGCCCCGCTGTCGGCCATGCGCATGGTGGAGATCATCCAGTCCGTCCTGCCCGACGACGTGGTGCACATCATTCCCGGCACCGGCTCGATCGGATCGCAGCTCGCCGGGCACCCGCTCGTCGGCAAGATCTCCTTCACCGGGTCGCCCACCACCGGCGTCTCGGTCATCAAGACCGCGGCCGACAACCTGACCCCGACCCTGATGGAGCTCGGCGGCAAGGACCCGTTCATCATCTTCGAGGACGCGGACCTCGACCTCGCGCTGCCGTGGGCCATCGAGGGCGGCCTCTTCAACCAGGGCGAGGCCTGCACCTCGGCATCCCGCGTCCTGGTACACGCCGACATCTACGACGACGTCGCGCGCCGCTACGGCAACGCGGTGAAGCGGCTGCGCGTCGGCAACGGTGTCGACCCCGGCACGCACATCGGACCGATGGTGTCCGCCGCCCAGCGCAAGCGGGTGCTGGACTACATCGACATCGGCGTCAAGGAGGGTGCCACGATCGCGGCGCAGGCTCCGCTCCCCGACAACCCCGAGCTGGCAGGCGGCTTCTACGTCGCGCCGACGTTGTTCACCGGTGTTCGACCGGACATGCGCATCGCGCAGGAGGAGATCTTCGGCCCGGTCATCTCGATGATCCCCTTCCGCGACGAGGACGAGGCCGTCAGGATCGCCAACGGCACCGACTTCGGCCTGGTCGCCGCGGTGTTCACACCGGACTCCGAACGCGCGCTGCGGGTCAGCCGCGCCCTGCACACCGGGTTCGTATTCGTGAACAACTACAACCGGAATTTCACGGGCGCGCCGTTCGGTGGTGTGGGTGCGAGCGGCTTCGGCCGCGAAACCGCGGCGGAAACCCTGCGCGAGTACGGCTACAGCAAGAACATCCGCCTGGTCTCCGGCAGGGGCGAGATCCCGCGCTGGGCGCCGTCCCTCGAGGTGACTGGACCGGACAAGTGAAACCCGGCCTGCGAGGCGGCGTAACCGCCTCGCAGGTACGGCGTACAGCGACCAATACGGCACCCATGGGCCGACGGTGCCGCACGCCGCCGTTCACAGTCCCTGACCGATGTCCTGCACGGTCGCGAGCAGTGGTCGGGACAGTTCCGTGAGCCGTGCGCGGGTGCAGCGGACGGACGGAGCCGCCACGGCCACGGCGGCCACGGCGGTCCCCGTGCGGTCACGCACGCAGGCGCCGACGGCGAGGACTCCGCGCTCGCTCTCCTGCAGATTGAGGGCGTAGCCGTGGCGGCGCACGGACACCAGTTCGTGCATCAGGCTCTCGAAGTCCCTGGGAGTTTTTGCCCGGTCCCCGGGGAGTCCGTTGGGGTAGAGGGCCCGGAGCCGGTCCGCCGGCAGGGCCGCGAGTATGGCCTTTCCGCCCGAGGCCACATGCGCGGGCAGCAGCGTGCCGGTGCGGTAGCTGACCCGCAGCGCCTGGGGTCCCTCCACGCCGTCCAGGAAGCGGGCTCCGTTGCCCTCGAGCACCATCAGGTGGGTCGTCTCACCCACGGCGTCCGCCAGCCGTCGCAGGTGGGGTTGCGCGATGGTGATCAGGTCCGGGGGAGGCGCCGCATGGCTTCCCCTGATCGCCTGCAGGGCCGGCCCGGGCCGGTACACCTTGTGGCGGTCCTGCGCCGCGAATCCCTCGAAGACGAGCATCGCGAGGATCCGGTGAGCGGTCGAACGCGCGACGCCCAGCCGGTCCGCGACGTCCATCACCCGAAGCTCGTCGAGCTCGTGCAGCAGCCGGACGACGCGCAGGGCGTTGCCGGCGGCGCTCACCGGATACGAGGGGCTGGGCGAACGGTCCGCCGAATTCTCTGAATTCTCCACAGAGGAATCCTACCCTTCAAGGATTCCGGTGAGGGGAAACGGCCGCGTAGCGTCAGGAACAGCGCGGAATGAAGCGCGCTTCTTCTGGCGGTCGCCAGACACACGACGTGGAGGTTTCCGTGACCGACACCACCAGTGAACAGACCGAGCACAAGCTGCTCGACGAGCTGTACGCGGACTTTAAGGACGCGGGCCTGATCCCGCTGTGGACCCAGGTGGACGACCTCATGCCGATGTCGCCGCAGCCCGCCGCGGTCCCGCACCTGTGGCGGTGGGCAGAGCTGCTGCCCATCGCACAGCGCTCCGGAGAACTCGTACCGGTGGGGCGTGGCGGCGAGCGCCGCGCCATGGCCCTGTCCAACCCCGGCCTGCCGGGCCGTCCTTACGCGACTGCGACCCTGTGGACCGCGATCCAGTACCTGGGCCCGCGCGAGGTCGCCCCCTCGCACCGCCACAGCCAGGGAGCCTTCCGGTTCGTGGTCGAGGGCGAGGGTGTGTGGACCAACGTCGACGGGGACGCGGTGGCGATGCGGCGGGGTGACCTGCTGCTCACGCCGAGCTGGGCCTTCCACGAGCACCAGAACGTCACCGACGAGCCGATGGCCTGGCTCGACGGCCTCGACATCCCGCTCGTCTCCCAACTGGACGCGGGCTTCTTCGAGTTCGGACCCGACGAACTCTCCACCCGTGAAACCCCCGAGCGCTCGCGCGGCGAGCGACTGTGGGGCCACCCCGGACTGCGCCCGATCGGGCAGCTCGACCAGCCCAACTCCCCGCTGGGCGCCTACCGCTGGGAGCACACCGACGCCGCCCTGACCGCACAACTCGAGCTGGAGAACGAAGGCGTACCAGGCGTGCTGGAGCCCGGACACGCCGGAGTGCGCTTCTCCAACCCCACCACCGGCAAGGACGCCCTGGTCACGATGCGCACCGAGATGCGCCGACTGCGGGCCGGTACGCAGACCGTCCCGGTGCGCACGGTCGGCTCCGCGGTCTGGCAGGTGTTCGACGGCGAGGCGGTCGCCCATGTCGGCGACAAGGTCTTCGAGATAGCCAAGGGCGACCTGTTCGTCGTCCCGTCCTGGTGCGAGGTCTCGCTGTCCGCCCGCACCCAGGTCGACCTGTTCCGGTTCAGCGACGAGCCCGTCTACGAGGCCCTGGGCCTCGCCCGTACCGCCCGAGGAGAACACAAGTGAAGCTCGCCACCATCCGCGTCAACAGCACGACTCGCGCCGTCCGCGTCGACGAGAACAAGGCAGTGGACCTGGGCGAGAGCGACCTGGTGGCCTTCCTGCGCCACGGCGACTGGACCGCGCGTGCCGCGAACGCCGACGGTGAGACGTACGAAGGCGCCCTGGACTACGCGCCGGTGGTCGTCGCTCCGGAGAAGGTCGTGTGCGTCGGCCTCAACTACCGCACCCACATTCTGGAGATGGGCCGCGAACTCCCCTCGCACCCCACGCTGTTCAACAAGTACGCGCGGGCGCTGGTCGGTGCGTACGACGACGTGACCCTGCCCGCCGCGTCCGAGCAGGTGGACTGGGAGGCCGAGCTCGGCGTCGTCATCGGGGCCGAGGTCCGGCACGCCGACCGGGAGCAGGCACGGGCCGCGATCGCCGGGTACACCGTGCTGAACGACGTCACCGCCCGCGACTGGCAGTACCGCACCACCCAGTGGGACCAGGGCAAGACCTTCGAGGACACCACCCCCATCGGGCCGTGGCTGGTGACCGCCGACGACCCCGCGGTCGCCGCTCAGGGCCTGAGCCTGACCTGTGAGGTCGACGGCGACACGGTCCAGAAGGCCGACACCGGTGACCTCGTCTTCGACCCCGCGACGCTGGTCGCGTACCTGTCCGAGATCATCACGCTGGTGCCCGGCGACGTGATCGCCACCGGCACTCCCGGCGGCGTCGGCCATGCCCGCAAGCCCGCCCGCTATCTGCAGGACGGTACGCGCCTCGTCACCCGGATCGAGGGCATCGGCGAGTGCCGCAACACCTGCCGCCGGGAGACGCGGTGAGTGCACGCCCGGACCCGATGCTGGAGTGGGTCGCCAAGGGCACGGCGGCCTTCGAAGCCGCCGTGGACTGGCTGACCGACTCGGGCATCACCAGGCCGTCGTACCTGCCTGGCTGGAGCCGGGCCCACGTCGTCGCCCACGTCGCCCGCAACGCCGACGCACTGGTCAACCTGCTGACCTGGGCGCGTACGGGTGTCGAGACGCCCATGTACGCAAGTCCCCACCAGCGTACGAACGAGATCGAGGATGGCGCCCGCCAACCGGCCGGCGCCCTGCGCGCCGACCTCCTCGCGGCCGACGGACGACTGGCCGAGGAACTCGCCGGTCTGCCGGACCAGTGCTGGGGTGCGACCGTGCGGACGGCACGGGGACGCGAAGTGCCCGCCACGATGGTGCCGTGGATGCGGGTGCGGGAAGTCTGGGTCCACACCGTCGACCTGGACATCACCACCTTCGACGACATCCCGCACGAAGTGTGTGCGGCGCTCGTCGACGATGTGGCCACCGCCTTCCTGACCCACCCGGACTGTCCCCCCGTCGAGCTGCGGACCCAGGACGACGCCCGCAGCTGGCTCCTGGGCGTGCCCGGCGGCGCGGAGCCGGTCGTGGTGAGCGGTGCCCTTCCCAGCCTGGCCGCCTACTCGACCGGACGCCCCGTGCCCGGCCCCCTCCATCCCGCCGGCGGGGCATCCCTGCCGAAGCTGCCCGCGTGGTTGTGACAGCGAAGGAAAGACGATGAAAGTTGCCTGCATCGGCGCAGGTCCTGGAGGACTGTTCTTCGCCACACTGCTCAGGCGGAGCCTGCCCGGCGCCGAGGTCGTGGTCTTCGAACGCAACCGTCCCGACGACACGTTCGGCTTCGGAGTGGTCTTTTCCGACGCCACACTCGACGCCATCGACAACGCCGACCCCGTCCTCAGCGAGGCGTTGGACAAGCACGGCCGGCACTGGGACGACATCGAGGTCCGCGTACACGGCGCACGGGAGCGGGTCGGAGGCATGGGCATGGCGGCCGTGGCCCGCAAAACGCTGCTCGGCCTGTTGCAGGAGAGGGCTCGCGCCGAGGGCGTGTCGACGCGCTTCCAGTACGAGGTCCGCGACCCCGCCGAACTGGACGACTTCGATCTGGTCGTCGTGTGCGACGGCGCCAACAGCCGCTTCCGCACCCTGTTCGCCGACGACTTCGGGCCGACCGCCGAGGTGGCCACCGCCAAGTTCATCTGGTTCGGCACCCCGTACATGTTCGACGGGCTCACCTTCGTCCACCAGGACGGCCCCCACGGTGTCTTCGCCGCCCACGCCTATCCCATCAGCGACTCGCTGAGCACCTTCATCGTCGAGACCGACGCCGACTCCTGGGCCAGGGCCGGACTCGACGCCTTCGATCCCTCGACCCCGCCGGGCACGAGCGACGAGAAGACCAAGAGCTACCTGGAAGACCTGTTCCGCGAGCAGATCGACGGGCACCCACTGGTCGGCAACAACTCCCGCTGGGCCAACTTCGCCACTCGCAGGGCCCGTTCATGGCGACGGGGAAAGTGGGTGCTCCTCGGCGACGCGGCGCACACCGCGCACTTCTCCGTCGGGTCCGGCACCAAGATGGCCATGGAGGACGCGGTCGCGCTGGCCGAGGCTCTGGGGGAGGCGCCGCACAGCGTGCCGGAGGCACTCGAGATCTACGAGACGCGCCGCCGCCCCAAGGTCGAGAAGATCCAGAACTCGGCTCGGCCCAGCCTCTCGTGGTGGGAGCACTTCGGCCGCTATGTCCGTTCGTTCGACGAGCCGACGCAGTTCGCCTTCCACTTCCTCACCCGCAGCATCCCGCGCGGCAAACTGGCCGTGCGCGACGCGGCGTACGCGGACCGCGTCGACGGATGGTGGCGACAGCGCCACGAGGCAGTGCCCCTGGAGACACCCTTCCGTGGGGGGCCGTTTAGGCTTCCGTCGCGCCGGGTGACAGCCGGGGACGACCTTCTGACCGGGACCGACGGCACTGACATCCCGATGGTCCCGTTCAGCGGTCAGTCGTCGTGCGCGGGTGTGTGGATCGACGCCCCGGACACCGAAGAGGGGTTGCCGCTCGCCCTCGACCAGGTGCGCGAGACGGCAGAGGCGGGCGCCCCGCTCGTCGGCATACGCGGAGGTACGACGCTGACCCGGGTACTGGTCGCGGAGGAGGCCCGACTCGCGCACGGCCTGCCCGCCGCGGTCATCGGCGGGTACGACGACGACAGCGCGACCACACTCCTGCTGTCCGGCCGGGCCGACCTCGTCGGAGGCACCAAGTGACCGCCATGGATGCACTGTTCGCGCCCCGTGCCATCGCCGTGCTCGGTGCGTCGGCCACGCCCGGAAAGCTCGGCTCGGCGATGACCGACTCCCTCGCCTCGTTCCCCGGACCGGTGATGAAGGTCAACGCCGGCCGACCGGATCCCGGCCAGGGCTTCTTCCCGACCGTCGCCGAGGCCGCCGAGGCCTATGGCATTGCACCGGACCTGGTGGTGTCCTGCATCCCGGCCGCCGCCACCGCCGGGGCCGTCCGAGCCGCGGCGGCCGCCGGCGCTCGCGCCGCCCTGGTGTGCGCCGGCGGTTTCGCCGAAGCCGGCGGCGACGGTGCGCTGCAGCAACAGGCGTTGGCCGACGTGGTGCGGGACACCGGCATCCGTGTCCTCGGACCCAACACCTCAGGCTTCCTCGCCCCCCACCGACGACTGACGGCCAGCTTCGTCCCGGGCGTGGCCGACCTGGAACCGGGCCCGGTGGCGGTCGTGGCCGCCAGCGGCGGCGTGAACCACGCGCTGGCCTTCGCCCTGGCCGAGGCAGGCGTCGGCCTGCGCCTCGGGGTCGGGCTGGGCAACAGCCTGGACGTCACCCAGGCCGACGTCCTGGGCCACCTTGCCGAGGACGACGCCGTACGGGCCGTCGCCCTGCACGTGGAGACCGCCGCGGAAGGCCGCCGCCTCACCGAGGCCGTACGCCGCCTGACCGGTCATGTCCCCGTCGTGGCCCTGGTCGTGGGCCGCAGCGACATCGGCGACTTCGCCCGCTCCCACACCGGCGCCCTGGCCACCTCCTGGCGTGTGACACGGACGGCCCTGCGCCAGGCCGGAGCCGTCCTCGTGGACGACGAACGCGACCTCGTCGACGCCGTCACAGCCCTCAGCCGTGTACGGCTCCCGGCCAACCCACGTCCAGGCATCGGCCTGGTCACCGCACAGGCCGGACCCGGCCTGCTGCTCACCGACGACCTGCGCTCCCACGGCATCCAGGTTCCGCCACTGGTCGAACGGACGGTGAAGGAACTGCGCGAGCTGCTCCCCGCCCTCACCTACCTCAACAATCCCGTCGACACCGGCCGCCCCTCGCCCGCGCTCACGCAGGTCGTGGAGCGGGTCTCGGAGGATCCCGGCATCGACGTCACCGCTGTCTACGGGCTGCTGGAACCCACGGCCGTCGACCTTTCGGCCGCGCTGGCCGCCGCCCGCACGGCCACCCCGCTCGTCGCCGTCGTCGGCGGACCCGAGGAACAGGCGCGGCAGACCCGCCGACAACTCGGCGAAGCCGGCATCCCCTGCGCGGCCACACCGGCCTCCGGAGCGGCCATGGTCCGCGCGCTCGTCGAGGACGCGGCGGCCCGCGCCCGCCTGGAGGCCGGCGTCATTACCGCACCGGGTGCACCCGCGCTGCCCCTGTCCGGCCCTGTCGACGAGCACACCGCCAAGGAAGTCCTCGCGGACCTGGGCATGCGTACGCCTGTGCGACGGGTGTGCGCCGACCCTGCCGCGGCGCACGCGGCACTCGATGAGCTCGGCGGACCGGTCGTCGTGAAGATCCTCGACGCGGAGATCCTGCACAAGACGGAGGTCGGCGGGGTCCAGATCGGCATCCGCACGCACGAGGAGCTCGACGACGCGCTCGCCCGCATGCCCGCAAGCCCCGCACTCCTGGTCGAGCAGATGGCCCCCACGGGCCCCGAACTCATCGTCGGCGTACGCCGCGACCCGGTCTTCGGCCCCGTGCTGGCTTTGGGCGCCGGAGGGACGGCGGCCGAAATCCTCGGAGACGTCTCACTGCGCCTCGCGCCCCTGCCTACGCACGAGGCCCACGCGATGCTCGACGAACTCGCCACCCGCGACATGTTCCTCGGCGCGCGCGGCGCCACCCCGGTCGACCGCGCGCGACTCACTCACGTGCTGCTCGCCCTCTCCTCGCTCGCCGCCGACAACGCCGTGGCCGAGTGCGAGATCAACCCCCTGCGCGTTCTGCCCGACGGCGATGTCGTCGCGCTCGACGCCGTACTGCTGCTGCGTGACCCCCGGGATCAAGGAGGATCCGACGATGCGTGAGGGATTCGTCCCCTGGCCCAAGGAAGCGTCCGACCGCTACCGCGAGGCCGGGTACTGGCGTGGCAGGCCGCTCGGCTCGTACCTCCACGAATGGGCCGGGACCTATGGCGACGCGGTGGCCGTCGTGGACGGCGACACACGCCTGACCTACCGTCAACTCGTCCACCGCGCCGACGGATTGGCGTGCCGTCTGCTGGACTCCGGCCTCCGACCTGGTGACTCGATGCTCGTCCAGCTGCCCAACGGCTGGGAGTTCGTCACGCTCACCCTGGCCTGTCTGCGAGCCGGCATCGCCCCCGTGATGGCGATGCCCGCGCACCGCGGCCACGAACTGCGCTACCTGGCAGCCCATGCCGAGGTCACCTCGATCGCCGTACCGGACCGGCTGGGCGACTTCGATCACCAGGCACTGGGGCGGGAGGTCGCCGAAGCCACGCCGAGCGTACGGCTGCTGCTCGTCGCGGGTGGCACGGTCGACACCGATGCCACGGATCTGCGCGCCCTGGCCGACCCGGCCGACGACCCGGCCGCCGCACGGGCCCGGCTCGACGACATCGCCCCGGACAGCGGCGACATCGCCGTCTTCCTGCTCTCCGGCGGTACGACCGGACTGCCGAAGCTCATCACCCGCACTCACGACGACTACGAGTACAACGCGCGGCGCAGCGCCGAGGTGTGTGGCCTCGACTCCGACACGGTCTACTTGGTGGCCCTGCCCGCCGGGCACAACTTTCCCCTGGCCTGCCCCGGGATCCTGGGCACCCTCATGAACGGTGGCCGTGTGGTGCTGGCCCGCACTCCGGACCCCGCCAAGGTCCTGCCGCTGATGGCCGCCGAGGGTGTGACGGCCACCGCCGCCGTGCCGGCCGTCGTCCAGCGCTGGATCGACGCCGTGTCCTCCGGCCGCCACGCCGCCCCGCCCGCGCTGCGGCTCCTGCAGGTCGGTGGCGCCCGCCTCGCCCCGGAGGTCGCCCGCCGCGCCGAACCGGTGCTCGGCGGCACGCTCCAGCAGGTCTTCGGCATGGCGGAGGGGCTGCTGAACTACACGCGCCCCGACGACCCCGACGACATCAAGATCGAAACCCAGGGGCGCCCCATGTGCCCGGACGACGAAATCCTGCTCGTCGACGCTTCCGACAATCCCGTGCCCCCCGGAAGCATGGGCGCCCTCCTCACCCGTGGCCCGTACACCCCATGCGGCTACTACGGGGCCGACGAGCACAACGCCCGTGCATTCACCTCCGACGGCTGGTACCGCACCGGCGACATCGTCCGGCTGCACCCTTCGGGCAACCTCGTCGTCGAAGGACGCGACAAGGACCTCATCAACCGGGGCGGCGAGAAGATATCCGCCGAAGAGGTCGAGAACCTCATCTACCGCCTGCCTGGTGTCGCCCGCGTCGCCGCCGTCGCGAAGCCCGACCCGGACCTGGGTGAGCGGGTGTGCGTGGTGGTGGTCCTCGAACCGGGCACCGACCTGACCCTCGAATCGGTCCGCGCCGCCCTCACCACGATGCAGGTGGCCCGCTACAAACTCCCCGAGGACCTGCTGCTCTTGGACGAACTTCCGCTGACGAAGGTCGGCAAGATCGACAAGAAGCGCCTGCGGGAAGTTGTCCGTGGCAAGGCAGACTCCGTGGAGGCGGTGTGACAGTGTCCGCCGCCGCGGAGGACGGGCGGACGACTTTGCGGTGATGCTGCCGCTTCCGCTGGTCGTCCGGCGGCCCAGGGGCTATACGTCGCCACGCGTCGTGTGCGTGGCGACGTATAACCCGGAACCGGGGAGCGGACGTCATTCCCCTTCGCAGACGCCCTCGACAGCGAACTTCTGGTACAGGTGCGGGTAGGCGACGGTACCGGCAGGGTAGCGCTCCAGGTGCGTGGCGAACTCCGGCGTGCCGAGCGCTGCACGGAGGTGCTCGGTGGATTTCCAGACCGCGACGTTGGTGAACAGTCGGCTGCCGCCGATGCCCCGGTACAGCTGCACCGAAAGCAGGCTCCCCGACTTCTTCATGTACTCCGCGTCGTCCGTCCAGGCGGCCACAACCTCGTCCTCCTTACCTTCCGGGGCGACGAACGTGTTGATGATGGTGACCGGGCCGCCCTTCTCCTTCTGCTGGTCGCGGAAGTGGGTGGACCCGTCGAGATTGCCGAAGCTGAGCATGGTTCCTCCATGAACTCGAGAGGGGAAGTGGGTCTACGAACCCACAGAATTCAAGTGATTCGGGACCGCGAGGCGGACAATTCCATCATTAGGGCTTGTAAGTGACTCGCGATCAATCGCCGGTCCGGGGGAGGGGCTGCGCCTGTTGTTCGTTGCGTGGCCGCGCCCGTGGTGCGTTGTCAGGCGTGGTGCTTGTCGAGGAAGTCGGTGGTTAGCTGCAGCCATTCGTCGGTCCGCTCCAGCATCGGCAGGTGGCCGGTGGCGATGTCCGCGAGCTGGGCGCCGGGGATGGTCTCGGCGAGCTGGCGGTGCAGGGCGGTGGAGACGAGCCGGTCGTCGGTGGTCGAGACGACCAGAGTGGGGACGGTGATGCCGGCGAGGTCGTCCCGGACGTCGAGCCGGCCGACGAGGTCGGTCTGTTCGGAGCTGCCGTCGGCCGCGCCGGCGGCGACGTAGCCGAGGGTCTGCTGCAGTTGTTCGGCGGGCATGGATTCCAGCGCCTGCGTGCCGAGGGCCATCATGAGCTGGAATTCGGCGAGCAGTTCGCGGTCGCCGGATGCGGCGATCTTGCTCCAGACCGAGGAGGCGAGAGCGAGCCGGTTGTCGCGATGCGGGAAGGCGGCGGTCAGGACGAGTGCGGTGACGCGCTCGGGGTGGCGGGTAGCAGCGCGGATGGCGACCGGGCCGCCGAGGGAGTAGCCGGACACGGCGAAGCGGTCGAGGCCCTCTGCGTCGGCGGCGGTGATGAGCTGGTCGGCGAGGTCGTCGAGGGTCAGCGGGGTGGTGGAGCGGGGGGTGTCGCCGCTGCCGGGGTAGTCGATGCCGACGACGGTGTGGCGGGCGGCGAGTGCTTCCAGGACGGGGCCGTAGGTGCCGGCCAGGCTGCTGCCGGCGCCGTGGGCGAGGAGCAGGCCGGGGCCGGAGCCCAGGCGGGTGCGGGCGAACGCGGGTGCGGGCAGGTTCCGAGATGACATGGCTGTTCACCTTTCGAAGGTGCACCGTGACAAGTGAATCATCCAGTGCGTGTGATTACGCTCCAAGAACTATCACACGCAACGTATGATTCGGATTGGATTGTGACCTCAATCACACGCAATGTATGATGTGTGGGTAGGGTGGTGGCATGAAGCAGCCCCTCCATCGCCGTCAGCCGACCCCGGGCAACCCGCGCGTGCAGCGCACCCGCAACCGCGTGCTGGCCGTCGCACGAGAACTGCTGCCCCAGGTCGGCCCGTCCGGGCTGACCTACGCCCTGCTCGCCGAGCGGGCCGACGTCACCCGCCAGACCCTCTACCGGCACTGGCCCACCCGAGCCGCACTCCTCTTCGACCTCGTCCTCGAAGGCCCCGACCTCGGCACCTACCCCCAACCGGGCAACGACGTACGCAAGGTGGCCACCGCCTGGCTCAAAAGCCTGCGCGCCGGCGTCAGCGTCCCGGCCGTACGCACCGCGGCACTGGCCGTCACCGCTCAGGCCGACCACGACCCCGACAGCGCCCGGGCACTCGTCCGCATCAGCGAAGACCGCTACACCGGCTTCAACCAACTGCTCGAGCCTTCGGGCATCCAGATCAGCGACGACGAGTTCACCCTGCTCTACGGACCCGTCCTCGCCCGCCTCTTCCTCGACCGAGGCCAGGTCACCGACACCTTCATCGACGCCGTCGTCACCCAGTGGCTCACCACGCTCCAGCACGCCGACACACCGCAGGACTTCCAGTAGTAGTCACCGAGAGGTCTTGACGGAGACCAACCGGAACAACCGCGTTCAGGCAGCGAGAACGGACTCGTGTCAATCCGTCGTCGCCCCCGTCGAGTTGAGGCTTCCAAGAGCTGACCACCACTCCTGACGGACCCGTCCGAGTCAGTCTCGCGTTCGTCGTACGAGTCAGGTGACAGCACCTGGCCCTCCGCGTCAGCTTCTTCAGCACGGCGGCCGGGGCGGCACCTGAATCTGGAAGAAGGAGGAGACCGCCTCGGGAAGTGGGCGTCAGTCCGGCGCCTGGCTTCATGGAAGCTTCATGAGCTGAGCGGTACGTGCTTTATGGGGCGGCTGTTGTCTGGCGGTCATGCACGCACTCCTCATCCCGCCGGTGGACAGCGTTGGTCACCCTGCCGTGCGGCACCTGACGACGGCGGTTGACACCGCGCTGTCCGGCTCCGCTGTGATCGGCGCGTTCCTGCGTCCGGGGTCGTCCAAGCACGTGGATTCCGCTGGGCAGGAGGTCGGCGATGACGCGCTGCGGGACGGAACCGCCGGCCTGTTCACCAGGGTGAGGGCGGCGGCGTTGCTCGCGGGTCCGCGCCGCAGCCGACTGCCGGCCGGTGCGGCTACGTCGGCGCCATCGGGATCCCACGGCTGACTGTCGGATCAGCCTGTTGGCGGCGACTGGCCGGGCCGAGGAGCGGCCTACCCGCTTGCGCTCCCGGACCGGCCTGGACCTCGCGCATACCCGCCTGAGGAGAGGGCGGCCCTCATCACGGCGGGGACCATCGCGTCCTGCGTGGGCCCTGCCCGGCCTGGCGACGGAGCCGTGACGCACGCACATACGACCTGACTCGCACCCAGAACGAAGAGGGGAACTTGAAATGAACCTGCGACGGAACATCTCGCGTCGAAGGATGATCGAAGGCGCATCGGCCGCGGCGCTCGTCACGGCGGCGGCGGCCACGGTGCCTGCTGCCATGGCCAGTCCGGAGACGGCATCGTCCGGTCCGGGGCTGCCGAAGGGCAACTGGCGTATCGACACCCACGCGCACTACTCGCCCGACGTGTACAACGACTACCTGCAGCGCTACGGCCTCCTCGGCGCCATTACCGGGGCGTACGGTCCGTGGTCGGTCGAGCGGCACGTTGCCTTCATGGACCAGTACCGGATCCAGGCCAGCGTCCTGTCGTTCGGCGACCTCCAGGTCACCGTCGGCCCGGTCGACGACCGGCGCGCCACCGCCCGCGCGGTCAACGACTACGCCCACAACCTCGTGCAGACCCGGGGCGACCGGTTCGGGATCTTCGCGGTCACCCCGATGCCCGACATCGACGGCTCGGTGGCCGAGGTGGACCGAGCGCTCGGCGAGCTGGATCTCGACGGCATCTGCCTGCTCACCAACTACAAGGGCGTCTACCTGGGGGATCCTTCGTTCGCGCCTCTGTACGAGGTCCTCAACGACCGCCATGCCTACGTCTATGTCCACCCGACGGGTCCGGAGAACAACCCGGCTCCCAAGCTCTGCTTCGGCCCCGACATCCCGGCCGGCAACAACGTCTTCGAGTACAACTTCGACGCGACCCGTGCGATGACGAGCCTGATCTACAACGGTGTCCTGCGGGACTACCCGAACATCCGCTGGCACTTCACGCACTGCGGCGGGGCACTGCCGTTCCTGGCCTTCCGGCTTGCGACACGGCACTCGGCCTTCCCGCCGTTCAACGAGGTGCTGCCGGAAGGACCCCTCAAGTACATCAAGCGGATGTTCTTCGACAATGCACAGGCGTTCACCGCCGCGCAGTTGGAGCCGCTGGCGTCGCTGGTGCCCGACGACCACATCATGTTCGGCAGCGACTGGCCCGCGACCCGCCACCTCTACGCGGCCGACAACGTCGAGACGATGCCCTTCCTCAAGGGCAGCCTGCCGAATCTCAAGGCAGGCGACCCCGAACCGACCGTCGACGAGATCTACAGTCGGCGCCAGCGGATCGCTCTGGAGCGGACCAACGCCCTCGAGCAGTTCCCGAAGCTGAAGGCGCGTATACGCCGCGCCGGCTCGCGCTGAGCCACGACCACGAGCCGAGCCCGCCGCCCGCTGCCCCGCCGACGGGGCGCGGGCGGTGCTCTGTGCAAGGTCAGCGCGGCCAACCGAGGGGCCATCGACGGGAAATCGACGTCGCCTGCCGGTCGAACGCGGCCCGCAGGACGGGGAAGCAGGCAGGACGGGGAAGCAGGTTCGCACAGGGCTGCTTCGACCGTGGCGGGTCGTCGCTCCTGTCTCAGCGAGATCACCGCGGCCCTCGGCGTTCGGCCCGTTGCGGTGGCGGGCCCGGTGCGGCGGTGGGCTCGGCTGCCGCGGTACGCAGCCAGGCGAGGGCCAAGCCGAGGTGCCCAGGTGGAGCGCGGCCACAACGTGCACCGGTGACGAGGATCCGTGCGGGGTACTGCTCGACGACCCGGCGGCCCGGCGCCGGAAGGGCCAGGCAGTCCGAGAGATCGTTACCGACGACGACATCCACCGTACGCTGGTCACATTCGAGGCCCTCCACCTCCACGCCGCCGGTCACCCCGCGGCCATGACGGCCCTCCCCTTCCCTCCCCACCTCGGGCGAAAGCGAGCACGATGAGTACGCAGCGCGTTCTGGTCGTCGATGACGAACCCAAGATCCGCATGACCGTGCGCGGCTACCTGGAGGCGGACGGGTTCCACGTCGTCGAAGCCGCGGACGGACCGTCCGCCCTGCAAGCGGTCACCCGTGACCGGCCGGACCTCGTTGTGCTCGATGTGATGCTCCCCGGGCTGGACGGATTCCAGGTCCTGCGCCGCATCCGGGAGGCGAGCCAGATCCCGGTCATCATGCTCACCGCCCGGGACGAGGAAGTCGACCGGCTGATCGGCTTCACCACCGGCAGCGACGACTACGTCACCAAGCCGTTCAGCCCCCGCGAACTGGCACTACGGGTACGTGCCATCCTGCGGCGCACCGACAGCCGCCCCGAGGCGGCCCAGGAGGACGCCGTGCTGCGCTTCGACGGTCTGACTGTCGATCCCGAGACACGAACAGTCCTCGTCGATGCCGACCGGACGGTGGAGCTTTCCGCTCTCGACTTCGATCTGTTGTTCGCAATGGCCGGGGCCCCTGGGAGGGTCTTCACCCGGCGCGGACTGCTGACCCACGTGTGGGGCGAGGACTTCTTCGGCGACGAGCGCGTCGTGGACGTACACATCCGGACTCTGCGGCGCGCGCTGGGCGACGAGGCGAGCGCACCCCGTTTCGTCGGCACCGTCCGCACCATCGGCTACCGGTTCGTCGGGCGCCCCGTCTGACGGCCAGGAAGGACACCCAGCCATGCCGTCCCCCGGCTTCCCGGCCTACCGCACATATCGTGCGCGGCTGCGCCGAATCCAGCAGCGGATGTCGCTGCGCAACCGGCTGGTGCTCTCGCACGTCATGGTGCTCCTCCTGGCACTGGCGGCCATGGCGGCGATCAGCGCGCTGATCGAGGTGTGGCTCGGGCTCGACGACATCGAAGGCGACGTGGTCCTGCAGATCGGCCTCTTGTTCGGACTGGGCGCGGCTTTCCCGGCGTCCGTCGCCCTGTCCCGGTTTCTGCTGCGCCCCCTCGACAAGGTGCGCGCCGCTACGCGCCGGCTCGCCGAGGGACACTACGACGACATCCTCGAACTCCCCAGCGAGCCGGGCCTGGCGGCGCTGGTCGAAGACGTCAATACGCTGGCGGCAGCCCTCGCCGACACCCAACGTCGTCGCGCCCGGCTCATTTCGGAGGTGGCCCACGAGATGCGGACCCCCATCACCCTCCTACGCGGCCAGATCGAGGGTGTGGCCGACGGCATCTTCATCCCCGACGAGGCGATGTTCGCCTCCCTCGCCGACGACCTTCACCGGCTGCAGCGCTTGGCAGGCGACCTCTCCAGCCTGTCCCGGTCGGAGGAGGCTGCCTTCGATCTTCACCGCAAGCCCACCGACGTGGCCACGCTGGCACGGGCCACAGCCGAGCGACTGCGCCCTCAGTACGAGGACCAGACGGTAGCCCTTGCCGTCGACGCGGGCACCCCCGTCAGCGCCTCCTGCGACCCGGACCGGATCACTCAGATCCTGGTGAACCTGCTCGGCAACGCACTGGCTGCGTGCGATGCGCACGGGTATGTGGCGCTGTCCGTGCACACCGAAGCGTCTCCCGGCCACGTGATCGTCCGCGTCACGGACGACGGCATCGGCATCGCCGAACATGACCTCGAGCGCATCTTCCACCGCTTCGAACGCCTCGAACATCCCGGCCGACCCGCTGCCGCCGGCGGCAGCGGCATCGGCCTGACCATCGCCCGAGGCATCGCCCGCGCCCACGGCGGAGACATCACCGCGGAATCCGCTGGACTGGGCAAGGGAGCAACGTTCACCTTGCGCCTACCGCAGGAACCCGCCCCAGAGGGCGGCATGCCTCAGGATCCCGCTGACTCCATCGACCCATCGGCCCCGGAGCGGCGGTGATGAGCAGGCCGCGGTCGTGAAGGACGCCGAGCACTGCGCTCAATGCACGTCGCCGACCTCGGCGACGACGAGGGCACGTGTGCGGCTTGCCTGGGCGCGTGACACGGCCAGCGTCCCGGGAATCGCTCGGTCCGCAGGTCTTCCCTGGGCGCGGTCAGCAGGGCCAACTCCCTTTCGCTGACACCAGGGGATGCGGCGCGGCCACCTCGGCGGCCAGCCAGAAGGATAGGAAGGACAGGGGGAGTGGCACCGCCCCTGCCGAGGACGGAGGCGTTGTCCGAAATTCCCCGCTGCGGTGATACCGGGTACGACGGGAAGTATTCGTCGATCCTGTACGAGGAGTTCGGCGGCTCCGAGGCCCTGCGGCTCGCGGAGATCGAGGAGCCGAGTGCCCACCCGGCCACGTCCGGCTGAAGGTCATGGCCGTCGGAGTCAACAGCGTGGACCACAGTGTCCGCGGCGGCTGGCCGCATCGCTTGTTCCCCTTGATCCTCCCCTTCACTCTGGGCTCGGAAGCGGTCGGCATCGTCGACTGGGCCGACGAGGGCGTCACCGACATCTCGGTCGGGGACGGGGAGCGGGCGCCAGCGTGGAGAGCCGGCTTCATGGAAGCTTCATACGCCCAGTGGTACATGCTTTATGAGGCGGCTGTTGCCTGGAGGGCATGCAGGTCTTCCTCGTCCCGCCATCGACCGCCGTTGATCACCATGGTGTGCGGCACTTGACGACGGCGGTTGATATCGCGCTGTCCGGGTCCGTCGTGCTGGGCGCGCTCCTTCATCTGGAGTCGAGCGGGCACGTGGATCCGGTGGGGCACACGCTGAGCGAGCACGCGCCGCATGAAGGAACCGCCGGCCTTTTCACGGCCGGTGCGGGGGCAGCGGCGGCGTTGCCCGCGGGTCCGCTCCACAGCCGACCGCCAGCAGCACAGGCTGCCTTGGGCGTCGGGTGCGCCGGACTTGCGCTCAGCCGTAGATCTGCGCGTGATCCCGACGCCGTCGCCCGACCCGGACACGGCGGGGCGGAACTTCGAACTGACGCTCACCGGCCCCGAGACCAAGTGGCCGATCGTCGGAATGTTCAGTTCCCGATCCATCCCTGGTAAGCCGCCTGGCCGAGGTGCGCTCGCCCACGGTCTCACCAGGTGGGCGAGGCACAGGCGGCTCCATGGAGTCCTACATGAACCGCGTAACGATCTGAAGGAACGTGAGAGTGGAACAGACCATGATGGCGGTCCGCCTGTTCGAGCATGGTGGGCCCGAGGTGCTCAAGTACATCGAGGCGCCGATTCCCGAGGTCGGCCCCGATGACATCCTGATGCGCGTGCACGCCACGGCCGTCAACAGCTGGGACCTGCGCTACCGCTCGGGCAACCTGCCGCAGCCCCTTCCAGGGCGGCCGCCGTGGCCTGTGCCGTTCCAGCTCGGCCGGGACGCGGCTGGTGAAATCGTCGCCACCGGCGAGAACGTCACCAGGTGGAGCCCCGGCGACAGGGTGGTGCAGCTTCCGCACCCGCCGTGCCGTAACTGCGCCCTGTGTGTACGCGGGTTCGAAAACCTGTGCATCGACACTGCCTACCCCGGACACCAGGTCTTCGGCGGATACGCCCAGTACGTTGTGCGTCGCCAGGACGCGATCCTGCCCATCCCCGACGGCGTCGACTTCGAGACAGCCGCAGCCACCATGTGGACCTACACCACTCCGCTCAACTGCGCGCGGCAGGCACCTGTCGGTCCCGGCGACACGGTGGTCATCACCGGCGCCAGCGGGGGGATGGCGATCGCCTGCGCACAACTGGCGAAGCTGAGCGGAGCCACCGTCATCGGCACGACCACCAAGCCGCACCGCGACGAAGCGCTCAGGAAGCTCGGCTACGACCACATCGTGCACTCCACCGATCCGCGACTGCCCGCACAGGTCAGGGAGCTGACGCGCGGTCTGGGCGCCGACGCCGTCTGGGACTGTGTCGGCGGCAACGACTTCTTCCAGCTGTCCCTTTCCTGTATACGCCTCGGTGGCACGGTCATCGTCCTGGGCACACCGACCGACCAGGGATCCCGGCTCGAGCTGGACGCACTCGCCCTCATCGGCGGGCAGGTGAGGATCGCCAGTGTGCGCGGCGCGACCCTGCGGGACCAGCAGCTGTGCCTGGAACTGCTGGCGGACGGAAAGATCACCCCGATCATCGACCGGGCCTTTCCCCTGGCAGAGGCAGCCCAAGCCCACACATACCTGGAAAGCCAACGACAGACCGGCAAAGTGCTCCTCCTGCCATGACACCCCGACCCGACTACTGAAGAGGTGATGGCGGCAGAACCCCCGGCAGAGACAGGTGATAACGGTGTGATCGCCAGCCTTGTAGGCGACCCGCTCGAAGACCATCCCTGGCCACATCGCGCAGTTCACCGAGGAAGCCGGCGGGCTCGGCTTCGCCAACGGCGCCGCGGGCGTGCTGTGCGCACTGCACGTCAGCGGCGCCGGAGACCATCCCGAGCGGGTCGACTGGCTGATCCACCGTCTGCACCAACCCGGCCGCGACCTCCCAATGGGCTTCTACGACGGAGCACACGGGATCGCGCACGCACTCTGGGTCCTGGGCCGCCCGGACGAGGCGGTGGAACTGGTGGACCGCGCCCGTGCTGTCGACCCGGACCGACTCGGCAGCAGCTTGTACGGCGGGCTGTCGGGTATCGGTTTGAACCTGCTGTCCTTCGCCGACCGCTGCGACAGTGCCGCCTACCGCGACAAGGCCGACCAGATTGCCGCCACTGTACGCAGACGGCTGGAGGAGCGGCTCCGTACCCAAACCGAAACGGAGCACGCCACCGACCTCGCCACCCCGGCCGGCCTGATGCGGGGAGCCTCCAGTCCTGCACTGTTCATGACCGCGATGTTCGAAGCGAGCGGTGACGAGTCCTCCCTTGATGCCGCTGCCGACGCGTTGCGGCTGGATCTGCTGCGCTGCGTGCCCGACGCGCAGGGAGTGATGCAATTGAACCGAAATCGCAGACAACATGAACCGGATAGGCGAGCTCGTCGACGCCGGCCCTGCGGCCGGCCTCCCCGAGGAAACAGGGATCGGCCCTGTCACCGCAGCCACCGTCCTGGTCGCCTGGTCCCACCTGGGACGGGTCCGTGACGAAGCCGCATTCGCCGCCCTCGCCGATGTGAGACCCATCCCCGCCTCCTCGGGCAACACCCTCGCCACCGCCTCAATCGCGGCGGCGACCGGCGTCTCAACCGCGCTCTGAACGGCATCTCGGTGGTCCGCATGGTGCATCACCCGCATACCCGCGCCTACGTTGGCCGACGGCGGACCGAAGGTAAGACAGACCGCGAGATCCGCCGCTGCCTCAAGCGCTACCTCGCCCGACGCCTCTACTGCCACCTCATCAACGCCGCTGCGGCGAAATTGGGGGTTGACGGGACATAGAGGCTTCATTGGAAGTCGATCATCGCGACGCGGATTATGGCTTCGGAACGGTGGGGGTGGGTTTCGTAGTCGCGGACCAGTCGGCAGTGGTGCGTCAGCCAGCCGAGGGTCCGCTCGACAACCCACCTGAGCCAGACCAACCAAGATCCCCGTCAGAGTCAAGCTCAGGCACGCCAATGCACTTTGAACACCCACGCGTGCTGCCCCGCCTTGCGTGCGGCTTCGGGGACGTCGATCACGAGTGCGCCGTTGCTGAGGGTCCATGTCAGGGGGCGGCCGTGGCCGAGCATCGTCACCTTGTCGCCGCTGCGGATCGGGACCGGCGCCTCGACAGTGAGTTTGGCGCTCGGTCTGGCCAGGGAGTGGATGTAGAAGGCCTCGTCCGGGCGGACGGTGAACCGCAGGTCCTCACCCAGTTCGGCCATCCGGGACCAGTACGTGGTGTCGTAGATCGCCTCTCCGTTGGTGCGCAGCCAGCGGCCCGTTTCACGCAGCCGGGTCTGCATGATCTCGGGGATGGTGCCGTCGGCACGCGGTCCGATGTCGAGGAGGAAGTTGCCGTTCTTGGAGACGATGTCGACGAGGCTGTGCACGACCTCTTCGGTCGTCATGTAGGCGTTGTCAGGTGTCGCCTGGTTGTAGCCGTAGCTGAACGGGTCCAGGCCGCGGCTGGACTCCCACTTGGCGACGACGGTGTTGTCGTACGTCGTGTACTCGGGCGTTGTGAAGTCGTGGAAGGCGATGCCCGAACGGTCGTTGACGGTGACTTCGATGGGTCGGGCGCGGTTCTTCGCGTGGTTGAAGTAGTCGGCCAGGACATGGAGGCTGTCGTTTGCGCCGCCGATGTCGCACCAGATGAGCTCCGGGTCGTAGCCCTGGATCAGCTCCAGCATTTGCGGAGCCTGGTAGTCCTTCACGAAGTCCTTGCCCCCGGTGTAACCCGTGTAGGGCACCGGCTCCTGGGTGTACGGATTACGCGGGGCGTGCCCCATCCAGGGATTGTCCGGGTTGAACCACTCGGGCATGGAGAAGTAGAGCCCGCGGTGGAGTTCGGGTGTGTAGCGGCGGGACGCATCGAAGAGTTCCTTGATGAGGTCCCGTTTCGGACCCATCTTCACGGAGTTGCGGTCGGAGACCTTCGTGTCCCACAGGGCGAAGCCTTCGTGGTGCTTGGAGGTCAGCACGTGGTACTCCGCGCCCGAGTCCCGGAACAGCTCGACCCAGGCGCGCGGATCGAACTTCTCCGCCGTGAACATCGGGATGAAGTCGTCGTAGGCGAAGTCCTCGCCGTACTTCTCGCTGTGGTACCCGTAGACGGCGTTGGCCGGGTCCTGCATGTGGTTCCAGTACCACTCGGCGTACTGCTTGCCGACCGGCGACCAGGCGGGCACCGAGTAGACACCCCAGTGGATGAAGATGCCGAACTTGGCGCCCTGGAACCAGTACGGAGCCTGGTGGCCGGAGAGAGAAGCCGCAGTGGGCTGGTAGTCGGCGACGCCGAGGGTCAACCGGCTTTTCTGCGAGGCGGCTTGGGTTCCGCGTCCGGTGACGGTCACCGAGCCGTCCCGGGCAGTGCCGGGGGCGGTGCCCGCACGGTTGCGGATGCCGACGCGGATGCGGGCCTGCTCGCCGGGGTCCAGGCGGCGGACGCGCGCGGCCTCGACGGTGCGCGCTCCCGGAACTTCGACGCGCACTGACACGCCGTCCGCGGCCAGGACGGCGATCGTCCCCGCGTTGACGACGGTGGCTTCGATGCTCTGGGCGCCGGACGTCTCCAGGAGCGAGTTCGTGGACCGGGCCGCGCGCAGGGCCAGCGCACGTCCCTGTGCGGCAGGTTGCAGGGACAGCGCGAACACGTGGAGCGAAGCCTTGTTCGCCTGTGCCGGGTTGGTCACCGGGAGCGTGATTGCCACGGCGTCGCGCTGTGGGTCGAGCCACAGCTCGGACGTGCCGATCCCTACGCGGTGTTCGTCCTTGGTGCCGTCTGGTGCGTAGCGGTACGCCGCCGACAGCGATCCACCCGTGGCGTACCAGTCGGATCCGCCGAGGGTGGCGGTCGTGGTCGAGCCGTCGGCGTAGTGGACCGTGGCTTTGCCGGAGGCGTTGCCGTAGCTGCCCGCGGTGAGGAAGACGGCTGAGAGGTAGCGGTCTGTGGGCAGTTCGACGCGCTGGCCGAGTGCGACGACGTTGTTCTTCGCGCCGGCACTCGAGGTCGGGAAGACGAAGGATGTGCCGTCGACTTCGACACGGCCCGTGGGAAGTTCCTCGCCCGGGAACGTGTAGCCCGAGCCGTCGAAGTCACCGCCGCGTGCGGAGGCCGTGTCGACGCCGTCGTTGTCGTAGAGGGAGTCGAGCGGGACAGGGACGGGGGCGGGGACGGGAGCCCACGGCCCTGCGTGCTCGGTGAGTGGTTCGCCGGCGTGTGCGGCCGTGGTCGAGGTGAGGGGAAGGGCTGTTGCTGCGGCGACTCCGGCTGCGGCGCCTAGGATCTGACGTCTCGGATATGCATCCATGAGCGGCTCCAATTCATCGGATGTCTGATGGTTAAGGAGAGTCGCGACGCTGTCAATGGTGAGGGCAGAGAGGGGAGTTGGGGAAATTCGTAGGATGACAAGTAGGCTCGGCTGTATGTCCTGTTCGGCCAGGTGCTGGTGGGTCTCAGTCGCACCACCGTGCGCGATGACGGAAGGTCCTGCATCCGGGCGAGCCCCGCCCCGGCGCCGCGGGAACGGCTGCGCCCATCACTGCGATCAGGGCGTCGAGAACTCACGAGACACGCAACGGCCCACCGGCCAGCCTCTGTCGCAGGGCGTCGTTGTCGTCGTGGTGGACGACCTCGTCGAAGCGCAGCCGCAGTCCGTGCTTGGCCAGTAGGCCGGCCACGATCGCGTCGAGCCGTTCGCGGGCAGGAGCGGGCCGACGAAGGCGAAGGTGGCGATGCCGGCCTCGCGTAGTTCCGTAAGGGTGCGCAGGCGGGTGGCGAGCGGGGCGCGAACCTCCAGCCAGCGACTGACCTTGTCGTCCGCGGTGGTTACGGTCATGCCGACCTCGGCCCATGGCCGGCTGGTGAGCAGGTCGATGTCGCGGGTGGCGACGGGCGACTTGGTCAGGATGCGGACCAGGCCCGGGTAGGCGATTGGGAATTGTCCAGTAGGGCTGCCACGCACAGCCGGACAACCGTTCATCACCGGCACCTTCACTACGCCTCTGGCCAGCGCATACCAGGCCGTCATGAACCAGAACGGCCGGAGATCCGCTGAGAGCGGCAGTCTGCGGGGGCGGTTGTGCATCTCATCGGCGCGGAAGACGTCGTGCTCGGAAAAGAACAGGGCCCGTCTTCTGCTGATGAAAAGCTGGAGAGTATGGCAGTCGCTGGCCCGGGCGGTCGACTGGTGGAGCAGGGCCCCGGCCCGCCCTGGCGCGAATGCGAGTGAGGGCCGGGGGAGTGCCGATAGCCTCTACCAGCAAGCCGCCGACGTCAGCGATTCCCGCGACAGTATCGGCACAAGGCGGTCACTGTATGGGCTAAATCCGGACGGTTCGCCCGCTCCGCCCTGGTTCTGACTGAGCTGAAGCACGTTTGTTGTCGTAGGCAGGCTTGTTGTCACCGACGGGTCGTGGGCCGTCGGTGCGACCCCGGAGGGCTCATGGCGCGGCTACCTCAGCCCGATTGAGTTCGAGGAGAAGCACTGTGCCGACCAGGCAACGGCCGAACGAACGAACCGGAAACCCGTCCTGACCAGCTGATCAGCACCTCCCGCAGGCCGGGGGAACCTCAGGTGGGTGGGCGTCGTTGAGTTGCTCGCGGATCTGAGCGTTCACTGTGGGATGCGCGTCACCGCTGCCCGCGCCGAGGCCCGCGAGCAGGCGCAGCCCGTCCTCGGCGGGGCTGTCGGGGGCCGCGGACAGCACCAGCAGCTCCATCCCTGATTCGTCTGGTAGTGCGAAGTTCTCCTGGTGCAGTTCCAGCAGTCCGACCAGCGGGTGCCGGTACGCCTTGCGGCCATGCGCGCGGGCGCGCACGTCCGCGCGGGCCCAGAGCCGCCGGAAGCGCTCGCTACGCATGGCCAGCTCGCCGATGAGCGAGGCCAGACGGGGGTCCCCGGGGTATTTGCCGGCGGCCAGGCGCAAGTGCCCGACCACGTCGAGGGTGCATTTCTCCCAGTCCGCGTAGAGGCCGCGCTCGGCCTCCTCAAGGAAGATGTGCCGGGCGGTGTTCAGGCCCGGCATCGGCCGGCCGTAGAGGAGCACGGCGAGGCGGTTCCCGGCCAGCACGTCCAGGCGGTAGTCCATGATCAGCGCGGGTGCATCGGCGACCAGGTCGAGGACGCGCAGCAGCTCCGTCCGGACCCGGCCGCCCGGCGCCTTCGCGCGGCGGCGGCGTTGCCGGGCGAGCCGGTAGAGGTGCCCGCGTTCGGTCTCGTCGAGGCAGAGGACGCGGGCGATGGCGTCGAGGACCTGCTCGGAGGGCTGGGTCGCGCGGCCCTGCTCCAGGCGTACGTAGTAGTCGACGCTGACTCCGGACAGATGCGCGACCTCTTCGCGGCGCAGGCCTTCAACCCGGCGGCGGCTGTCGGTGGGGATGCCGACGGCGGCCGGGTCGACCCGGGAACGCCGGGTCCGCAGGAAGCCCGCAAGATCGTCCATGCCCCCAGTATGGCGTCGGTGGTGCCCGTGAAGGTGGTCCTGCCGTTACCAGGAAGTCCCGTCCGACGGATGAGGCGCCCCTGAACGCCGGGTGCCGCGGCGCCCAGGATCGAAGGCACCGATCCGAAGGAGTTCCCATGAAGACGCTGATCGTCTACGCCCACCCGGAGCCGAAGTCTCTCAACAGCTCGCTGAAGAACCTCGCGGTGTCCACATTGGAGACCGCCGGGCACGAGGTTCGGGTGAGCGATCTGTACGCGATGAACTGGAAGGCGGTCGTGGACGCCGCGGACTACGGGCCCCACGCCTCAAGTCCGCTGAAGGTCGCCCTGGACTCGGGCCGGGCCTTCGACGCCGGGACGCTCACCCCGGACGTCCTCGCCGAGCAGGAGAAGCTGCTGTGGGCCGACACGATCATCTTCCAGTTCCCGCTGTGGTGGTACACGATGCCCGCGATCCTCAAAGGCTGGGTGGACCGGGTATTCACCTACCACTTCGCGTACGGCGTCGGCGAGCACAGCGACACCAAATACGGCGAGCGCTTCGGCGAAGGCACCCTCGCGGGCAGGAAGGCTCTGCTGTCGGTGACCGCCGGCGGCCCGGAGTCACATTACGCCGCTCGCGGGATCAACGGCCCCATCGACCATCTGCTGTTCCCGATCCACCACGGCATCCTCTACTACCCGGGCATCGAGGTGCTGCCGCCGTTCGTGCTCTACGGCACCGACCGGATGACCGACGAGGACTACCCGGACGTCGCCAAGGCCTGGGAACAGCGCCTGCTCACCCTTGAGTCGACCGAGCCGATCGCGTTCCGACGGCAGAACTTCGGCGACTACGAGATCCCCTCGCTGCACCTGAAGGAGGGACTTGAGCCCGCGGGCCGCACGAGTTTCGGGCTGCACGTTCGCAGCTGACCGCCCGCGCTCTCCCTGGAACGTCAGGGTGTCGGCGAGCCACGGGTTGCAGGTCTCCCAGGGGTGACCGTTGGAGAGCACGACCACTGGGCCGGGCTCGTGGGTGAGGTGACAGCACACGCCGCATCCGCACTCCGCTCCGGGTTGTAGGGCTGAGGGTGGGCGGTGTACTGGTCGTTGAAGTAGTCGGTGCCGTGCAGGGAGACGGCGGCCAGGATCAGGTCGCCGTAGACGATGTCGTCGGCCCGGGCCACGCGGGCGTGGTCGGCGTCGTCGGGGTAGGCGGTGACGATCGCCTCGAAGAAGTCGACGTGCTCGGGCAGGGGGCCTTTCCCGAGGCCGGTGCCCGGCCGTGAACGGCCGGGCACCGGAGGGTAGTTGGGGGTTTCAGAGCAGGATCGGATGCAGTACCGGCCGGACCTGCTCGACGGGTTCATCGCCGAGACCGGACTGATCACGACACCACCATGACGTCACCCAAACCGAAAACCTCAGTAGCCCAGCATGCGACAGGCCGCAGAGGCGCGGAGACGGCCCGCGACGGCGAGCGGGGTCGGGTGCGATAGTCCCGATGCGGAAGCGGCGGTCGCTTGACCTCCGGGTGAGGGCCTTACCCGCATTGCGTCGAAATCGTCGCATCGGTACACGCGCCCCGTCGCCGACTGCGTCTGTATCCCCCTGGTCCTGCACACAGAATCAGCACGGAGGGCGCCTTGCGTGGTCGTGCTCGGCGCCCTCCACTGTCCGTCGCCGGTCTTTGCGCTATGACCAGGGCAGGACCAAGGCGCCCCAGGCGACGACGGGGCCGAGAGCGACGATTCCGCCGGTGTAACCGATGACCTGGCGGTAGAAGCGGCGGGTGTCCACTCCACGGGCGTTGCTGAGGACGAGTGCTCCGTTGGTCGAGAAGGGAGAGGTGTCGACGATCGTCGTGGAGACGGCGAGCGCGGCGATCAGTCCGGCGGCGCTGAGGTGGCTGGAGAGCAGCAGTGGTACGGCAATGGGGATGATCGCTGTGAGAATCGCGGTGGAGGAGGCGAAGGCGGAGGTGATGGCCACGGTGAAGCACAGCAGCAGGGCGACGACGACCGGGGCGCCGAGGCCCGCCGCGTGTTCGGAGATCTCCTCGATGATGCCGGCCTTCTCCAGCATCGCGATGTACGTCATCATGCCCGCGACCAGCAGCAGAGTGGACCAGCTGATGCCGTCCACGGCCTTCTCCTGCCGCTTCATGTCCACCAGGGCGAGCAGGGCGCCGGCAGCCAGTGCAAGGAAGCCGATCTCCAGGTGGAAGCCGAGCGCGCCGACGACGAGGGCCACCAGAGAGGCGAGGGTGAGCCACTGCCGCCAATCGGGCCTGCCGGAGACGGCGAGGTCCTCGTCGTCGGCTGCCTCCGCGGCGCCCTCGACCAGCGGAGCGGGACGCTTGGCGAGCAGGGCGTAGGTGAGGATCGAGAGCACCAGGTTGATCAGGAAGCTGGCGCTGAACAGCGCCACGGCGGAGACCTGCAAATCGGTCTTGTCGACGAGGCCGAGCACCAGCGCACCGGAGACGGCGAGAGGGGAGAACGCGCCCGCGTGCCCGCCGCTGATCACCATCATGCCGACGACCAGCGGGTTGAGCTTGTAGCGGTAGGCGAAGTTCATGCCGATCGGCGCGAGGATCGCGACCGCGGCCGGGGTGAACGTACCGAACGCCGTCAGCAGGGCAGCCACCAGGAACAGCACCCAGGGGATGAGCTCCACCTTGCCGCGTACCAGCCGCACCCCGGCCGCGACGAGCCAGTCGATGGTGCCGTTGCGGCGGGCGACGGAGAACAGGTACGTGACTCCGACGATGGTGACGAAGAGCTTGGCCGGGAACCCCTCGAAGATCTCGTCCTCGGTGAGGCCGAGCGAGGCGGTGCCGACCGTGAAGGTGGCGACGAAGGCGAGGATGCCCAGGTTGATCGGCAGCACGGTGCCGACCACGAACATCACCAGCAGGGCGCCTATGGATATCACTTCAGCAGACATCTTTGTCCTTGGTGCGGTGGGGACGGGGTGGCGTCGCGCCCCGAGGGCGCGACGGTATCCGGGTGCGGTCGGCTGGGAGCCGGTCCGACCGAGGTGATGTTCGTCGCGGCTCAGGCGGCTTGCTGGCTGCCTGCTTCCGGTACGTAGATGCGGGCGTCGGCGAGCAGACGGGCCGCGCGCTGCACGGTGACCCGGTGCGGCAGGCCATCCCTTACGTCGGTGCAGCGGACTGCGACGACGCCGGCGGGCGTGCCGAGGCGCAACCACTCGTCGGTCGGGCCGCCCGTGGTCCGGGAGATCACGGACCCCTCCAGCAGCCCGGCCGCCGCGATGGCGACGGCGGAGGTCAGGCCGATCGCGGGGTGCGGGGCGTTCATGCTGAGCATGCGAACCGAGATGTCGTAGTCCTCGGCACCGATCGGTTCACCGAGGGTGGTGGTGTACGGCACCGGCGGGCCGACCAGGCCCACCTTGGGTACCGCGTCGCCCGGTTCCCCGCTCGGCTGGAGCAGCCCCATCAGGGGTGCGGCGGCATGACGGACGGTGCGCAGCCAGGGAACGTCTGCGCTCATCCGCTCCAGCGACTCGGCACCGGTACGCCCGGCGCTGGCGGCGTCGACAAGGACGACCGGAGCTCCTGCGGTCACCATGCTCACGCGTACCGGCTCGGCGGCGCCGACCCGCAGGTCCTGGGCGGCCTGGCCGGTGGGGAGCAACGATCCGGTGCTGCCACCGGCCGGATCGCGGAAGGTGAGGCCGACCGCGACCCCGCCGGCACGGGTGCCGGGTACCGTTTGGCGGCCGAAGTGATGCACCACGCCTCCGGGGGTGTCGACGATCCCTTCGAGGACCGCGCCGGTATTGGTGTTGCGCATCACCACGCGCGTCCGGTCGCCGGTGACCGGGACCATTCCCTTGGCCACCACGTACAGGGCGACGCCGGTGGCGCAGTTGCCGCAGTTGCTCGTCCACTCCACCGAGCCCGTCCCGATGCCGACTTGGGCGAACAGGTAGTCGACGTCGACGCCAGGCTGGGGTGAGGCGCTGACCACGGCCGCCTTTGAGGTGGTGGGGGTTGCCCCGCCCACCCCGTCCAGCTCCACGGGATCGGTGGCGCCGTACGCGGCGACCAGCAGCTTTTCGAGGTCGCCACGGTCGGCAGGGACTTCGACCTGGTTGAACAGCCAGCACTTGCTTGTGCCGCCACGCACCAGGGTCGCGGGAATGTGCACGTCTGAGGCTCTTCCTTGATCAACGGAGGTGGAGAAAGGGCCGAGGCAGCGGTTACGGGCGCATTGCGGACCGGTGAACCCCTCGGCGATTGCGGAGACCTTCGCAGAGGCATGACTTGGGAACAATCGCAGTTCGCTTCACCTGGGTTTAGCTCAGCTAAAGTCGGCGGCATGCTCAACGTGCGCCGTCTGCTGCTGCTCACCGAGGCCACCGAACGCGGTTCACTCACTGCCGCAGCCGAAGCCCTCGGCATGACCACCTCCGCTGCCTCCCAGCAGATGTCCCTGCTGGAGCAGGAGGCAGGGCAGCCTCTTATCGAGCGGCTGCCACGCGGTATCCGTCCCACCCCGGCGGGTGCCGCGCTGGCCGAACGCGGTCAGGCCATCCGCCGGGAGCTCCGTGCCGCCCAGGCCGACCTGGACTCTTTCACCGCCCTCGACCAGGGCACCTTGCGGCTCGGTTCCTTCCCCACGGCAAGCGCGTCCCTGCTGCCGCTGGCGCTCACGCGTTTCCGACGTCGTCACGCCGGCATCCGCATCGAGGTACGCGCCGGAGTCATCGCGGAGCTCAGGGAGATGCTGCACACCGGCGAGGTGGAGCAGGGGCTGCTCTGGGACTACGAATGGAACCGCCTCGATGACAAGGCGCTCTCCCTCACCCACCTGCTGGACGACCCCACGGTGCTGGTCGTCCCTGCAGACTCACCCCTGCGCACACATCCCTCCGTGCGCCTCGGCGACCTCGCCGACCAGGAGTGGATCATCCGCGCCGACAACCACCCCGTCGCTGACGTCCTGCGCCGAAGCTGTCGCCAGGCGGGATTCGAGCCGCGCATCGCCTACTCCTCACACGACTACCAGGAGGCGCAGGCCATGGTCGCCGCCGGCCTCGGTATCGCGCTCGCGCCCCGCCTGGCCCTCACCAGCCGACGCAGCGACGTGCGCCTCCTGCCATTCGCCTCCGACGTCCCGGCCCCCACCCGCCGTATCCTCCTCGCACGCGCCGCGGCACGGCCCGCCACCCCGCCCGCCCAGGCGATGGCTCGCGTCCTGCGCACGGTGGCGCAGCGATTCACCGCCCCAGGGCTGCACCGTGCCCAGCTCGGAGCGGTCCGGCGGGGCTGACGGTGCGGCTCCCTCGGGACGCCCTCAGTAGGGGACTGGGTGTGGTGCCATCGCTGGTTCGGGTGGTGGACGGAACGAGCCCGCAGTGGGAATGGCAGCAGCCCTCAGTGCAACTGGTCCCTGTCCGAGCTGCGGTCGGCCATCGGGCACGTGGAGCAGGACGCGCCAGTGCTGGCCGGCACGCTGCACGAGAACCTGATCTTCGCGGCGCCCGCGCGACGGACGACGACATCCGCGACATCCTGGCCCGGACGCAGCTCGACGCCCTCGTCGAGCGCCTGCCCCACGGCCTGGACACCCCGGTCGGACACCGCGCCTCGAAGCTGTCGGGCGGCGAGCGGCAGCGCATCGCCCTTGTCCGCGCGCTGCGGCGGCGGACCCGGCTGCTGCTGTTGGACGAGGCGACCTCGCATCGGAAGACCGGCATTGATGTCCTTCAGCGCCTTGGCCCGGGACTTACCGAAGTCGCGGATCACCTGCTGCTGAGGCACTCACGCACCCTCCCGCAGCCATGCTGTGCGAGCGCGGGCCTCGGTCAGCATCGCCGCGAGCTGCACCGGCCCGCACGTCGCCCTCTCACCGGTCGCCCGGTTGCGCGCGTGCACGGCCCTGGACTTCGCGACGCACTCTTGCCACACCCAACGCACCCGATCCCACTCCACCTCAAGAGCAGTGCGGGCCGCAGACGACAAACGCAGACGGTAGGAGTACCGGCAGTAGCCGCTCGCCTCCGTGATCGCATCTGTCGTCATGCGTCCCAACGTACCTGTGAGGACTGACAGTTGAGCCCCGTGCCATACGCGGGGTGGCTCCACCTGCGCTGTTGGTGTACGCCGATCCGCCCTGCCGGCGAATCGGCTCTCCATGCCCCGCTCCCGCGGGAGCTTCGTTTCCTCCCCCGGCTGAAGCCAGGGGTATCCACGAAGGAAGACCTGATGATCTACACGCCCTAGGCGCCGCGGTCCGGCTTCGTGCCGGACGCGTCGCCGTACTGGCTATGCACCGGCGCGGGCCAGCGTCTCCAGAGGGCCGACCAGGATCTCGGAGAAGGCGAGTTCGGCGGCTCCGATGAGCACCGCGTCGTCGCCGAGTTCCCCCACTCGCAGCCGCAGGTTCTCCCGGGAGGCCGTGAGGGCAAGGCGGTTGATACGGCTGCGGATCTGGGCGGCCGAGCCGAGGAACACCTCGCGGAGCGTCCCTCCGAAGATGACCGTGCGCGGGTTGAGCACATTGACCAGGTTGGCGACGCCGATGCCGAGCCAGTCGCCGACGTCGTGCAGGGCGGCGCGGGCGGTGATGTCGCCCCGGTCGGCCGCTTCGACGACGGCGCGTACGGCTTCCCGGCCGGTGGCCGACGGGTCGCGCTGCGCGGCCTCCAGCAGGGCGCGTTCCCCCGCCTCGGCTTCGAGGCAGCCGCGTGCCCCGCAGCCACAGGGCCTGCCATTTCGCGGGTTGACGACCATGTGCCCGATCTCGCCGCCGTATCCACAGTCGCCGCCCAGCAGTTGGCCACCGGTGATGACACCGCCGCCGATGCCGATGTCGCCATGCAGGTACACGAGATCCTGGCAGCCGGCTCCGGCACCGCGCAGGTGTTCCGCGAGCGCACCGAGACTGGCCTCGTTACCCACCGACACGGGAAGGCCGAGGCCCAGCCGGCGCATGAGGTCCTCGCCGAACTCCTCGTCCTCCCAGCCGAGGTGGGGGGCAGCGCGGACGAGGCCGTCGGGTCGGCGCACCATCCCGCGGACGGCGGCGGCCACGCCGACGCAGTAGGTGCCGTGCCGTGCTGTGCCCACCATTTCCAGCGCGGAGCCGGCGAGGACCTCGGCCACCTTGCCGGCGTTGCAACGGCCGGGAAGCACGGGGATCTCCCTGTAGTCGAGGAAGACCCCGCCCAGGCCGATGCGGGCGGCGGCCAGCCGGTCCACGCCCACGTCGAAGGCGAGGACGTACACGCGGTCGGACTCGGGCCGCACGACCAGGGACGGCCGGCCCGCCCTGCCGGTCTCACGGGGCAATTCCTCACGGACCAGGCCGGCCGAGCCCAGCTCGCTCACCAGACCCAGGATGGTGCTGCGGTTGAGTCCCATGCGCTCGGCCAGGACGGCCCGCGACATGGATCCGCCGATGTGCACATGACGGAGCAGGGTGCCGAGGTTGTGCCGGCGAATCTCCTCCTGCGAGGGACCGGCTTTCATGGAACCCCAGACCTCATCGTTGTACGGCCCGGCGACGGGACAGCGCATCCACGCCTGCGGCCACCAGCAGAACCGAACCCGTGACAGCGTACTTGACCCCTGAGCTGTACCCCATCAGGCCCATGCCGTTCTGGATGACCGCGACCACCATGCCGCCGAGCACGGCGTCAACGACCCTGCCCCGCCCGCCGAACAGGCTTGTCCCGCCGATCACGGCGGCGCCGACCGCCAGCAGTAGCACGTTGCTGCCACCGGTGTTGGGGTCGACCGAGTTGCCCCGGGACGCGGCGATGATGCCGCCGACCGCGGCCAGGGACGAGCAGATGACGAACGCGGAGATCCGGATGGCTGCCACGTTGATGCCGGCCCGGCGGGCCGCCTCGGCGTTGCCGCCCACCGCGTAGATGTGCAGGCCGAACGAGGTGCGCTGGAGCAGGAACGTACCGGCGACGAGCAGGACGGCGATGACCGGCACCACGATCGGCACACCCTTGAGTGAGTCGACGATGACGTTGCGGCTGCGCTCCTGGTTGAGCAGGTGGACGGCGATCGCACCGAGCACCGCCAATCCGCCGATCCTGACTGCGAGCAGGGTGAGTGGAGCGGGGGCGAGCCGGCGCCGCCGGCGGTTTCGGTTCTGCCGGAGCTGGATCGCCGCGTACACCCCGACACTGACGGCGAGCAGTACCCAACCCAGCGCGGGGGAGAGGTTGTTGTTGGCGACGGCCAGGATCGTCTCGTCCCGGATCGAGATGTTGGTGCCTTCCTTGAGCAGCATCAGCACGATGCCCTGGAACCCCAGGAAGGCGGCCAGGGTGACCACGAAGGAGGGGATGCCGACCTTCGCCACCAGAAGGCCGAGCATCAGACCGATGAACGTGCCGGTGAGGATCGCCGCGCCGGCCGCGCCGTACCAGGGCCATCCGTGGTCGGTGAGCAGGATGGCCAGGACGGCGGCGCAGACCCCGCTGGCGTACCCCGCGGACAGGTCGATCTCGCCGAGGAGGAGGACGAAGACCAGGCCCATGGCGATCGCGATGCTGCCCGCGCCCTGGGTCAGCAGGTTGGCGAAGTTCAGCTCGGACAGGAAGACCGGGCGCAGGACGGCGAAGAACACGCACAGGACGATCAGGCCGAGTACGGCGGGCAGGGCGCCCAACTCGCCGCCGCGTACCCGATCGACGTAGTTCCGGGCGACCGAGCGCAGACTCGTGGCTCCGGCCGCTCCGTTCTCCTTCGGCATACCGGGACCGCGTGGCAGTTCCGGCTTCTCGGGGGCGACTGCGGCGGTCATGCGGTGACTCCGTTGCTGTGGGCGAGGCCGAGGTCCCCGCTGCGGCCCGACGTGATGAGTTCGACGACCTGGGAGTGCGTCACGTCCGACGTGCTGACCTGGGCGGCCATCCGGCCCAGGTAGAGGGCGGCGATCCGGTCGGACACCGCGAAGACGTCGTTCATGTTGTGCGAGATCAGGACCACGGCGAGACCGTTGTCGGCCAGTCGCCGGACCAGTTCGAGGACCTGTGCCGTCTGGGCGACACCGAGCGCGGCGGTCGGCTCGTCCAGGACGACGACCTTGCTGTTCCACAGCACGGCCTTGGCGATGGCCACGGTCTGCCGCTGGCCGCCGGAGAGGCTGGAGACCTGCTGGCGGATGGACTTGACGGTGCGTACCGACAGCCCGTCGAGGGTCTGGGCGGCCATCTCCTCCATCGTCGCGTCGTCCAGGATGAGTCCCCGGCGCTTCTCGCGGCCGAGGAACATGTTCTGGACGATGTCGAGGTTGTCGCAGAGCGCCAGGTCCTGGTACACGATCTCGACGCCCAGGGCCGCCGCCTCGCGTGGGCTGTGCATCTGGACCTGCTCACCTTCGAACCAGTACTCGCCGCCGTCGAACGGGTGGATCCCGCCGATGCACTTGACCAGGGTGGACTTGCCTGCGCCGTTGTCTCCGACGAGGGCGGTCACTTCCCCTGGGTGGACGTCGAAGGACACGTCGTGCAGTACCTGCACGGCGCCGAAGCTCTTGTCGATCCCTCGCAGTCGAAGGATCGGGGTCGCTGTCATGGAAGACGGCTCCTTACGGTCGTGAGGCCGCGGGTCCCGGGGAGGTGGGAGCCCCGGGACCCGCGTTCGGGCCGGCCGGACCAGGGGTAGTGGTCCGGCCGGCCGGTCAGGGCTACTTGATGCCGGCCTTGGCGCACAGGGCGGCGTACTTGCCCGTGCACAGCTCTTCCTTGGTGACGAAGCCGTCGTCCACGACGTCCTTGACGTTGTCCTTGTAGATGGCCACCGGCGTCTCCAGCACGGACGGGACCTTGCGCTTGCCCTCGGGGTCCTCGACGGTCGCGTTCGTCTCGCCCTTCTCGCCCTTGGCGAGGGAGATGGCGAGCCTGGCAGTGGCGTCGGCCTCCTTCTTGACCGCCTTGTAGACGGTCATGCACTGGTCGCCCGCAAGGATGTTCTGCAGGCCCTGCACAGTGGCGTCCTGGCCGGTGACCGGGACCTCGCCGTTGCGGTTCTGCTTGCGTAGGACGGCGATGGCCGCGTTGCCGAGACCGTCGTTGGCGGCGAGCACGCCACCGATCTTGGGCTCGCTGGTGAGCATCTGCTCGAAGATGGTGCCGGCCTGGGCGTTGTCCCAGTCCGGGACGGACTGGTTGGGGCCCTTCACATAGTCGCCCGACGCGTACTTCGGGTCGAGGACGCCGTTGTAGCCCTCGGCGAAGAGAGTGGCGTTGTTGTCCGTCGGGGAGCCGTTGAGCGTGGCGACGATGGGCTTCTTGGCCTTCATGTCGCTCAGGCACTTGCTGAGACCCTCGCCCTGCAGCTTGCCGACCGCGGTGTTGTCGAAGCTCACGTAGTACTGGGCGGAGCCGCCGAGGGTGAGCCGGTCGTAGTCGATCGTGGCGACGCCCTGCCCTTTGGCCTTGTCCAGAACTGCCTTGCCCGTGCCGCTGTCCAGGTTCACGATCACCAGGACGTTCACGCCGCTGGTGATCATCTGGTCCGCGATGGTCTGGAACTCCTGCTTGTCGCCCTGGGCGTTCTGGATGTCGAACTCGACGCCGGCAGCCTTGAACGCCTCGGAGAGGTACTTGCGGTCCGCGGTCTCCCAGCGGGCCGAGGACTTGCTGTCCGGGAGGATCACACCGATCTTCGGCTTGGCGTCGGAGCCGGAGTCACTGTTGTCCGACGAGGAGTCGCCGCAGGCAGTGAGCGAGCTGACCAGTGCCACCGAGGCGGCGGTGAAGAGGAGTCCCTTGCGCATGGGCAGGGTCCTTTCTGGTGTTACGGCCGGACGACCGGACGTACGAGGGTGGTGAGAAGGAAGGCGAGAAGCGCGCTCTCGGGGGAATTGCCGGGTGTCGGGTGATGCGCCCGGCTGAATGTTGTGAGCGGGAACTTACGGCGGTCCGGAACCGGTGCGCCAGAGTGCGGGAGACGCTATTTGTCATCCGCCATAACAATTAGGTGACGCTGTCGCAACGTGGCTACGCCGCCGCCTCCTGTGCGCCGGGAGAGAGCATGAGGCCGTACGGGGGCGGGCCGTGCAGTAGTGGCCCGTGGGCCGCGTGGCACCGAGTGTCCGCGCCGAGGGCGCTTCCACGGCCGTGACCGCGTCCCCGCCCGTGCGCGTTGGCATGCGCGTGCGCATCACGACCGGACCGGAGTTGGGCCCGCATCGGGAGCCGGACGGCGGGCCCTTCTGGGTCACCATGGAACTGTTCATGCGCGACACCGAGGGCTACCGCGTGGCAGCAGACGAGTCCTTTCTCAACGAGCGCACGGTCGCAGGGCTCTACGGCGTCGACGAGACGGTGCGGCGACTGCGCGAGACTCCTTCACCCTCGAGCTCAAATGTGATCCGGGACGCCGACCACTTCTCGATGCGTCGGAGTGCCTCGATCCTGGCCACGATGTCCGCGTTGGTCGAGGGCGGCCGGTGTTGGGGTGCTGAGGAACGGTCGACCAGACCGAGTTCACCACAGCGACGGAAGCGGTTGCCCCAATTCGACGTGTACGAGCGGGAGATGCCCGTCTCGGCCGCCACGTGAGCGATCGGGCGGTCGCGGCAACGTCGGATGAGGCGCGGCCGCCCCTCGGGGCACAGGGGTGCGTTGCGGTCGGGCACAGGCATTCTCAGCGCCAGGGATCGAGGGCGTGCTTGCCGCGGGTCTGCCCGGCTTCGAGTTGGCGCAGCACTGACGGCCCCTCGGCCAGGGGGTGCACCTGTGGGGTGCCGGGCGGGTACACGCCGTGAGCGATGAGTGCGTCGATCTCGATGAGCAACGACTGGTAGAGGGACGGTACTGCGGTCGCCAGCGCGCCGATGTGCAGGCCCTTGAGCTGGACCTGGTGCTTGAAGACCAGGTCGTGCGTGGTCACGGTGGCATCGCCGGAGGCGGCACCGAACACGACGACGCGTCCGGTGAAGGGTTTGGTGATCGACAGACTCACCTCGAACGTGGCCTGTCCCACCGATTCCAGGACCAGGTCGACCCCGCCAGTCAGGCGGGTGATCTCCTCGGCCAGGTCGGGGCGCGTGCTGTCCAGGACTTCGTCGGCACCGAGCGCTTTGACGGTGTCGTGTTTGGCCGGTGACGCCGTGGCGATCACACGTGCACCATAGTGGCGGGCGAGGCGGACGGCAGCCTGCCCCACGCCTCCGGCCGCTGCGTGAACGAGCACCACCTCACCCGTCTTGATCTCGCCCAACGGCTTCAGTGCCGCCAATGCGGTGGCCCAGTTCAGCACCAAGCCGAGGGCTTCGGCGTCGCTCCAACCGGAGGGCACGGGGAGTACACCAGCGGCCGGCATCGTCATGTACTGCGCGAAGGCGCCCGGTCCGGCTCCGACGATGTGGGTGCCGAGCGGAAGCGGGTTCTCGACGTCCGGGCCGATGCCCACGATCTCGCCGCCGGCTTCGAAGCCCGCCACATAGGGGGCCTGCGGGCCTCCTTCGTAAGTGCCATGAGTCTGCATGGCGTCAGCGAAGTTGACCCCGGCGGCGCCTACACGGATCAGGTACTCGCCGGGCCCCGGGGTGGGCCGGCGTTGATCGGTCGTGAGGGCCAGGTCCTTCGGTCCCTGTTGCGACCGCTGGACCAGTGCTCGTACCGCCTGTCCGGCGCCGCGCTGCTGCTCGATGATCTCCATGAACGAAACGTAGGAGTCTCACACTTGCGTCAAGGTCAAGTGGCGGGTCATGGGCCAGTGCGCCGAGCCTCCTGCAGGTAGGCATCGAGCAGGTAGGCATCGAGCGCCGCCCGCTGATCGCTGAGAACGGCGATACGCGCAGAGAGGCGATCACGATGGCTCTGCACCTCGCGCAGGAACTCCGCGTGCACCACATCCGTGCCGCCATCGGATTCGTCAGTGGTGCAGGGCAGAGCCTCCTTGATCAACCGCACGGGCAGTCCGGACTCCAGCAGCGAGCGGATGACGAGCACCCGGTCGACAGTGGACTGGCAGTAGTCGCGGAACCCATTGCTGAAACGACCGGGGACGATCAAGCCCTCATCTTCGTAGTGTCGCAATGACCGCGGGCTCGCACCGCTGGCTCTGGAAGCTTCGCTGATCTTCATATCTGGAGGCAACGTCCAGGCGCACCGCGGTCTTCCAACAACTGGCGCGACGCAGGTAGGACTTGATCACGCGTCAACGACCTCATGTCCCGCAACAGTCGGTTCTCTAGGTTTCCTCGCCGTAACTGAGGGATTCACCGCTACCGGCTCGCACCACTGACCGGGCCTCATCGGACTGCCGTCGCACTCGTCGGCGCCGCCGGCATCCAGCCCTCCCGGCACCGTTCCCGCGTGACCGGCACCCTTGTACGGAACCCTGCCCCGAGGGCCGAGTCGTACGTCACCCAGCGGGTTCGATACGAAGGACGGCGCCGGCGTCGCGGATCTCGACGACCTTCAGGCTCATGGCGTCGTTGATGGTCGCGGCGGGTCCCTCGCCGCAGCTGAGCCCTACACCGCCGCTGCCCTTCGAGGACACACCGCCGCCCCCGGAACAGCCTGAAACGCTGTAGCCCGACCCAGTCAGCGGCGCGACCATCTCGACCTCACCGCCGGTGATCGCCGTGACCTCGATCGGACCCAAGCCGTACTTTTCCGGCACTGTTACGACGTCCCCCACAGCGACCTCGATCTCACACGTCCCGTCAGCGCACGGCCCGGTTGGCGAAGGCGACAGCGTGGCCGACGCTGTGGAAGTCGGCCTGGGGTCCGACTCCGGTGCCCCAGAGCCGGATCCACTGGGCCGGCCCTCGGCAGGGGAGCCGTCCGAAGGATCCGGGGAACACGACATGAGAGCAGTGAACACGACAACGACGACAACGGCGGCGACGGTGGTGGATGACGTTCTACGCATCATGGCCGCCATTGAACCGCGTCACGGCCGGGCCCCCTCCCCACTGCTCGGCCTCGGTCGGCATGGCGTCGGAGCAGGACAGACGGCCCGCGACGATGGCGCCGGCGGCGTTGGCGAGCGGGTGATCGATGCGATCAAGGCAGTGCAGCCGATCGCTCTCCGAGATATTGTCGCGCAGCATGCCGGTCGCCACGCCTTCGAGTACGAACCGGATGACCAGGTGGGAGGCAGTTTCACGCGCATCAGCGGGCACTTGGGACGGGCGGTGGAAGACATCGGACTTGCCGACGCTCTGAGTCAGCTGGTGCCTGTCTGCAGCGGGCTACCCAACGTCGGATCCCTGGCGGCCCTCGTGGCGCCGCTCACGAGGGCCGTACACAACTGCCTAGGCTCATGCTCCGTGTCGTTCAAGAACAATGCGGGCCGTGCGTGCCATGGCCTCGTCGACCATCTCGCCTTGGAAGGTCACGGCGCCCGTCCCTTCTCTCTGTGCCGACTCGACCGCCGCGATCAGCTCCGCGCAGCGGGCGAGTTCGGCTGAGCTGGGCGAGAACACCTCGTTGATCACGGGGACATGGGAGGGATGGATCGCCATCATGCCCTCGTAGCCGAGGGAGCGGTTCTGTTCGGCGAAGGTGCGAAGCCCTGGCAGGTCGCCGACCCGCGTCCACAGTCCGCTGACCGGGCATGGCGCTCCGGCTGCCCTGGCGTCCAGCAGTACGCGGGAGCGCAGTGCGACCGTTTCGGTTCCCTCTGGGCTCCAGCGGTAGCCGACGGCGCGTTCTACGTCGCCGCCGGGGGCGCTGAGAGCGCCCATGTAGGCGATGCGCGCGGCGGCCCGGGCGATGTCGTAGGCCTCGCGCAGGCCACGAGCAGTCTCCAGCAGGGGCACCAGTGCGACCCGTCCCGGCGGGAGGCCCTGTTCCTGTTCGCACCAGACCAGCAGCCGGTCGGCGAGCTGCACGTCCTGGACGGAGCGGACCTTGGGAAGGACGATCCCGGCAAGTCCGGCCTGTACGACGGCCCGCAGTTCCTCAGCCCCGGCCCAGTCGTCCAGTGGGTTGACACGGACGAACAGCGCCATCCGTCCCGCCTGCTCGGCCGGCATGGCGGCGGCCCGTTCGAGGGCGTCCGCCACCTGCGCGCGGGCGGCGAGCTTGTCCGCGGTGGGCACCGCGTCCTCCAGGTCGAGGATGGCCGCGTCGGCGCCCGCCGCCCGGGCCTTGGGCAGCCAGTCGGTTCTGGTGCCGGGGACGAAGAGCAGGGAGCGCAGCGGGGGCCGGTCGACCACTCCCGTGTCCACCTCGACAGGGTTCTTCGAGGACTCCTTAGATGACATCGCTCTTCTCCAGATCGGCCAGTTCGTCCGCGCTGAGTCCGAGCCACTGTCCGTAGACCAGGTGGTTGTCCTGCCCGAGGGAGGGTCCCGTCCGCCAGACCCGGCCGGGGCGCTGCCGGAAATGCGGGATCACCGCCTGCATACGTACCGGGCCGAGATCGGGGTCGTCGACGGTGACGATGTCTTCGCGTTCGGCGTACACCGGGTCGGCTGCGATGTCCGCGGCGTCGAACACCCGTGAGGCCACGACTTCGGCACGGGCGAACTCCTCCAGGCACTCGGCGGTGACGCGCTCCGCCACCCAGTTGCGCAGGTTCTCGTCCAACTGTTCGCGTCGGTCGTACTGTTGCTTAGCGGTGGTGAACTCCTTCTCGGGGAGTCCCAGCAGGCGGGCGATGTTGCGGACCGATCGCAGGGTGGCGGAGGTCACCGTGATCCACTCGCCGTCGCGGGAGCGGTAGGTGTTGATCACGGCCCCCGGGGCGACTGCCAACTGGTTGCCGGAGCGTTCGGGTACCTGCCCCAACTGGTCGTGGACGATGACCTGCCACTCGACGAGGCGGAACAGGGATTCGAAGAGTGCGAGGTCGATCCACTCGCCGTCGAAGCCCGGGTCGTGGTCGCGGCGGTGGAGGGCGGCGAGGACGGCGTAGGCGCCCATCAGGCCGGTCACGGCGTCGCCGTGCGAGAAGCCGGTGTGCACGGGCGGGCCGTCGGGAAAGCCGGTCAGGTGGACGACTCCGCTGCGCGCCTCACCCACCTTTCCGAAGCCGGGCGCGTCCGCCTGTGACGATGTGGCGCCGAAGCCGGAGATCTGCAGCAGCACGGCCCGGGGGTTGATCCGGTGTACGGAGTCCCAGTCGAGTCCCCAGCTGCGCAGGCGTCCTGCGCGCAGGGTGACGATGACGACGTCCGCCCAGGCGACGAGCCGGTGGGCGACGAGTCGGCCGGTCTCGTGGTGCAGATCGAGGGTGACTGAGCGTTTGTTGCGGCCGGCGACCTTGAACCACAGGGGAACACCGTCACGTTGAGGCCCCATCGCGCGGGCTGCGTCTCCGGCGCCGGGGGGTTCTACGTGTACGACGTCGGCCCCTTGGTCGGCGAGCATCGAGCCCGCCAGTGGACCGGCCACCACATGGGCGAACTCGACCACTTTCAGCCCGCGCAACTGCCCGCTTGCGGTGGTGTTCCGCTCGTTGTCCGACACTGCTGAGCTCCCTTGCCCTGCCGTTCCGTGTGGGTCTCCGGCAGCGTCGCCCTCTTTGGTGCGGTGCGGCCGTCGACGTGGTGTTCAGACTGCCGGAGCGGAGAAATGCCTGTCGAGCAACAGAAGGCCATCAATCAATGCGAAAAATGCATGAGTTGGGGAGGGGGTGGCGCGCGGCCTCAAGCCCATGAAACCCCGGGAGGAAGTGGACGCCTCTGGAGGCGGAACTCTTCGAGCGTCTCCAGGAACCGCTCCGTCACGGTCGGGAGCGTTCGCCGGGCGCGCAGCGCGATGTCCAGGCGCCGGTCCACCACGGGGTCCGCCAGAGGACGGCAGACGACCGCTCCGGCACCCATCAGCGGGAGCACCAGGGCGGGCATCGCCGACACCCCGAGGCCGGCGGTCACCAGTCCGCCCACGGTCGCGATACTGCCCGCCTCGGCCGCTGGTAGCGCGTGCGCGTCGATCTGGGCGAACGCCGCGTCGGTGAGCCGGCGCACGCTCGAGTCGCGCCCGACGGCCAGGAACGGCTGACGAGCCAGGTCGTCCCAGGTGATCTCGTGGTGGTCGGCGAGCGGGTGGCCTACCGGCAGCACCGCGACGAAGCGGTCCTGGACCAGAGGGCGGTGCTCCAACTGCTCCGGCGGGTTGCCGACGGTGGTGATCGCGAAGTCGGCGTCGCCGGACAGGACCCGGTCCAGTACCGACCGCTCCAGGCCGTCGAGGAGTCGTACCGCCACCTGTGGGCGCCGCTCGCGGAAGTCGGAGATCACCTGCGGAAGGAGTACCGCGGCGACGGAGGGAAGGGTGGCCACGGCGACCGTTCCCGACTCGCCGAGCAGGTATCGCCTGAGCTCCTTCATGCCCGCTTGGTGAGCGGTGACGATCTGCTCGGCGACACGCAGGGCTTCGCGGCCCGCCGCGGTCAACTGTACGTTGCGGGTGTCCCGTTCCAGTAGTTGGACGCCCAGGTGTCGCTCCAGATCCGCGACCGCGCGACTGAGTGAAGACTGGGACACATGCATCTCCGCGGCGGCCGCGGTGAAGCTCGCGGCCCGGGCGACGGCCGCGTACGCCGCCAGTTGACGCAGGGTGGTGGCCTCCATGGGCGACGAGCATAGGGCGCCCTGCTCCCATTGATGCGCTTAACGCATGAACAGATCTCGGTTTGATGCTGGACACCGATCCGCCGGTGCTCCGAAACTCTCGCGTAACGCCTCGGCCCTGCCTTCCCCGTTCAGTCCCGCTCATCGCCGCCGAGGGCCGTCTTCGAGAAAGCGAGCGCCGTCATGCTGGCAGCCCTGGGCTTCGCCACGATCGCCGTCCTCCTGGTGCTCACCATGACCAAACGCGCCTCGGTACTGGTCGCTCTGATCCTGCTTCCGGTGCTGGCGGCGCTCATCGGCGGTTTCGCGGGCGATCTGGGCGAGTTCATTCTCGGTGGGCTGTCCAAAGTCGCCCCCACCGGCATCATGATCGCCTTCGCGGTCCTGTACTTCAGCCTGATGGTGGACGCCGGGCTCTTCGACCCCCTGATCCGCGGCCTGTTGCGCGTGGCACGTGGCGACCCGCTGCGGATCACCGTCGCCACGGCCGTCCTCACCCTGTGCGTGGCCCTGGACGGCGACGGCGCCTCCACCTTCCTCATCACCGTCTCCGCACTGCTGCCGGTCTACAAGAAGCTCGGCATGAACCCCCTGGTGCTGTCCGGAGTGGTCTGCCTTGGCGCGGGCGTGATGAACATGGTTCCCTGGGGCGGTCCGACCGTACGCGCCATGGCGGCGCTGAAGCTGGACAGTTCCGAGGTCTTCAACCCCGTGCTGCCCGCGATGGCATTCGGTGTCGTCTGGGTGCTGGTGGCCTCGTACCTGCTCGGCCGCCGGGAACGCAACCGTCTCGCCGCACTGCCCCCGCAGGGCCCGGCGACGGACGGGTGCGAGGACGACGACGAGCGCGACGACCGTGAACCCGCCGCTTCGACGACGCTCACGGCGACCACGGAACCCGAGCCGAGTCGGCACGCCACCCCCGCGACGGCCGAGGGGGAGCGTCAAACCCTCCGGGCTCCCGGGGACGGGCCCGGCACCGTCCGGGTCCCGCCGCTGCGAAGGACCTGGCTGAACGTCTTCAATCTCCTGCTCACCGTCGCCCTGGTGGTCTGCCTGATCCAGGAAGTGATGCCGCTTCCGGTGCTGTTCGTCCTCGGGTTCGCGATCGCGGTGCTGGTCAACCACCCCACCTGGGAACAGCAACAGGCGCTGCTCGACAAGCACGCCAAGAGCGTGGTCCTGGTCACCACGATGATCTTCGCGGCCGGCGTCCTCACCGGGATCCTCACCGGCACCAGGATGATCGACGAGATGGCACAGGCGCTCGTCTCCGTCGTCCCCGACTCCTTCGGATCCCACCTGCCCGTCGCGGTGGCCGTCACCGCCATGCCGCTGAGCCTGGTCTTCACCCCGGACGCTTATTACTTCGGCGTCCTGCCCGTGCTCGCCGAGACCGCGCACGGCTTCGGCACGGACCCGGCCGAGGTCGCCAGGGCCGCCATTCTCGGCCAGATGACCACGGGGTTCCCGCTCAGCCCACTCACCGCGTCCACGTTCATCCTGGTCGGCATGAGCGGTGTGTCGCTGGGCGAACACCAGCGCTTCATCTTCCGCTGGGCCTTCGGCACCACCCTGGTCATGACCGCCGGCGCCCTGTTGACCGGCGCGTTCCCCTTGTGACGGTGTCGTCGGGCCTGAGCGGAGTGTCCGCCGGCCGCATCTCCCGGCAGCCACCGCACATGCTGCTCAGTCCGCCAACGCGCCGCCTGCCACCGGGAGTCCGGAGCTGAGCGAGCTCCTCCAGACACACCAGGCACCCGGTCCGGGTGCCCCGACGACCGAGACGAGGACCCATGAGACGGATCACCAGACGCACGGCTCTCGCAGTCACAGCAGGTGCGGTCGGGGCGCAGGCCGTGGGCACGGCAACCGCAGCGGTCGCCGACACCCCGACAGCCTCGTCCGAAGGACGGCAGACGGCCTCCGGACCCAATCCGGTCCTGCGGACGGACCTCCTGACGCGGGTGACGCCGAGGAACAACTGGCTGGTGACAGCCGTCGCACTCCGGTACTCGCACCGCATCGACCTGCGCGGCGGGGTGATCCCGCCCTCGGCCTTCCAGGTGAAGGCCACCGTGGGCGGCCAGTCAGCGGCTCGTACGGTGACCCGCGTCTACTCCAGCAGCACCGCCGAAGTGGACGACCGGTCCCACCCCGGACGGCCGGGGGACCGGCTGATCATCGAACTCGACCCGAACGACTCCAACGCGCGGGCCGCGGGTATCGATCCCCTTCCGCTGGACCGCGCCTACTCCGTGAGACAGGTGGCGGACGTGCACACCCCGGGAGGCGAACCAGTGCTCAGGTCCGGTCCGTTCGCGGTCCGGAACGACAACGTCACCACTCCCGTGGTCGACGACTTCGCCGCCGGTTCCTTCACCGACTCCACGGGCTTCGAACTGGACTTCCGGCTGTACCGGCCCGAGGGATTCGTACGGAACCCGCAGACACGCAAGCGGTACCCGCTCGTCGTCACCCTGCACGGCGGTGGTGAGGTCGCGGACAACAACATGACCCAGCTCACCTCCAACCGGATCGCCGTCACGTTCGCCAAACCGGAACGACAGCGCCGCGACCCCGCCTTCGTGCTCTCTCCGCAGATCCCCCTGCCCCGTCCCATGGACGGACCCGACGGCACGGACTGGACCGATGCCAAGGTCCAGGCCGCTCTGATCGAACTCATCGACACCTTCGTGAGCGAGCACTCCCGAAACGTGGACACGGCCCGGCTCTATCTCGTCGGACTGTCCTCGGGCGGGCGCGGTATCTACAGCCTGCTGGCCAAGCGACCCGACGAGTTCGCGGCCGCCCTGCCCACGGCCGGCTGGGGCGACGCGGCCACCCTGGACAGGATCACGCACATCCCGATCTGGGCCGACCATTCCATCGACGACCCGGTCGTCCCGTACCGCGAGGGCCGGTTCGGCAAGCCCGGCACCTGGACGCTGATGAACGCGCTGGAGACCGCCGGTGCCCGGGTCAGCCGGGGGGAGTGGGCGAACGATCTGCCGAAGGCGGACTTCGAGGCCCGGTCCCGGGCGCTCCTGCGGCAGGCGCGTGCCATGCGCAGTCACGTCCTGTTCACGAGCTACACGCCCGGGACGACACCGGTGAACCCACACCTCGCATGGGCCCAGACGTATGAGAACGACGTGGTCATCGACTGGCTCTTCGCACAGTCCCGGTAGCCGCCGCACGCGGCATCCCTTCCTTGTCCTTCCGCACCGTGAGAGCTGCCGGTGATTCCGGCAGCTCTCACGGCACAGGCGCACCCCGCTGTCCGGTTACCGCGCTCTCACCGCAATCCGGAGGTAACGCAATGCGTCCGTCCAGTAGTTCACTTCACACGGCCGTGCCGTTACGGCCCTGTTCCCGTGCCATGACGGCACTGATCGCCCTCGCGACCACCATCGGCCTGGCACTGGCCCTGCTGACGGCGGCCGCCCCGCCGGCGGCCGCCGCGGACCTGCTGTCCCAGGGCAGACCCGCGACCGCCTCGTCCACCGAGAACACGTCAACTCCCGCGTCGGCGGCCGTGGACGGCAACACCGGGACGCGCTGGGCGAGCACCTTCAGCGACCCGCAGTGGCTGAGCGTCGATCTGGGCGCCACTGCCACCATCAGCCAAGTAGTGCTGCGCTGGGAGGCCGCGTACGCCCGCGCGTTCCAGATCCAGACCTCCACCAACGGCACCGCCTGGACCACCGTCCACTCGACCACGACCGGCACCGGCGGTGTGCAGACCCTCGACGTGAACGGCAACGGCCGGTACGTCCGCATGCTGGGTACCCAGCGCGGCACCACCTACGGCTACTCGCTGTTCGAGTTTCAGGTGTACGGCTCCGGTGGCGGCACTCCTCCGGGCAACGGCATCCCGGACCCGACGGCCACTTCCCTGGAGACCGCCAACGGGCCGCTGACCACCGCCACTTACGCCGTTCCGAGCCCGAGCGGATACGGCTCAGGCACGGTCACGTACCCCACGGACAGCGGCTCGTACCCGGGCGTCGTACTGATGCCCGGGTATCAGGGCACACAGCAGAACCTGCAGTGGCTCGCACCCCGCCTCGCCTCCTGGGGCTTCGTCGTCATCAACGTCGGCACCAACACTCTCACCGACGATCCCGCATCGCGCGGCCGCCAGATCACCGCCGCCGGCACCCAGCTGATCGCGCTCGGCAACGCAGCCGGCAACCCGCTGTCCGGGAGGGTCAGCGGCGCACTCGGGGCGGTCGGTCACTCGATGGGCGGCGGTGGTGTCATGGCGGCCCTCCGGGACGACGCGCGCTTCCGGGCGGGCGTGCCCACGGCCCCGTACTACCCGGACACGAACTTCTCCGCAGTCACCGAGCCCACGTTCTTCCTGACCTGCCAAAGCGACCCTGTCGCCCACGGCAACGACTACGCGGTGCCCTGGTACAACTCCATGTCCCAGGCAGAGAAGCTCTACATCGAGGTTCCGGGCGACCACCTGTGCCCGATGACGGGCTCAGGCAACAAGGCCAAGCAGGGTAAGTGGATCGTGTCGTTCCTCAGCCTCTGGCTGCGTGCCGACACGCGCTTCAGCCCGTTCCTGTGTGGCCCCGTACGTGATCCGGACAAGAACAATCCGTCCCTGGTCACGCGCTGGATGGACACCTGTTCGTTCTGACCGTCTCGCTCGGAGCGCTCCGCGGCCCGCCGACGCAGCGCTCCGAGCATGCTGTCGGAGTCTTCGAGGGCCAATGCCACGACATCGAAGCCTCCATGCCGTGAGGAGTCACTCTTCGGACGAGTCCAGGTGGAGGACGACCGCCACCGTGCCCAGCGCCGGCACGGTGCCCTCCGGTTCGATACCGATCTCATGCGGTGTCAAACCAAGACAGTTGGTACGGAAGGCTGCGCCGACGACGAGCGGAGTGCTGATGCGGCAGGTGACCGGGGCGTCCGCCAGGGACTGCAGGCGGATCATGAGCTGTCCCTCGCTCGGGACGGTCAGGCCCACGAGCCGTACCAGGGGGTGGTCCAGGGTCAGGAACCGTGTCTGTGCTGGTAGTCCGGCCCGGGTTTCGGCGCGGGCGCGGACTGGCATCAGCGGATGGCTGGTGACGGCGGCGGTGCGCGCCGCCAGCTGGTCGATGGGCCCTGCGGCCTTCTCGTCGGCCTCTGTGATGGCGATGCTGTAGCGGAACGTGTGGTGGAACGCCTGCCGGGCGGGGAAGTTCGTGTCCCAGATGTTGCTGTGCACCCAGGAGAACACGGTGCCCGGTTCCTCTTGCGGGAGCGACTGCGGGTAGGGCGCGTAGGGAATCACGATTCCGCCGAGTTGGACGAGCGGGGCGCCGGCCATTGCCAGCGCGGCGTGATGGGTGTCGTCACTCAGGCGGATCCAGCGCCGGATCACCCGCATGTGGGTGGCAGACCCCGGCACGGTCTCCCGGACGGTGCCGAAGACGCCGCCTGTGGCCTCCGTGTGCACTACGGGGTTGTCCAGGGCCAACGGGAAGGCGAAGAACGCACTCTCCTTGGTGAGCGTCGCGGTCTTGTCGATGCGGTTCTCCACGTCTGCGCGGGCTGCGTCGTGCGGGAGGTGCGCCTTGATCCGGAGCCGGCGGGTTCCGGATCAAGGCGCACTCGTAGACGAGGGTGTGGCCGGTGGCGTCCGTGGTGCGGTCGACGAGGGCCGCCAGTGGTGCGGCGCGACGCGAGGAGGTGCATCGAGTCGATGACGCCGGCCTCATCGACGTCTCGCGCGTGGTCCTCGACTCCGCTCACGTGGGGGCTAGAAATGGGGGCGAACTCAAGGTCCGGGACCCTCTTTTTTCGTGTCGATGTGGCTGCCGTCGATCACCGCCCGGGACCAGTCGATCTCGTTTGCCGCGTTCAGCTGGGCAAGCAGGATCCGATGCAGATCGTCGAACACCCCGGCGTTGATCCACCGCTTGATCCGCCGCCAGCACGTCATGCCTGACCTGAAGCCGAGTTCCTGCGGAAGGTCTTCTCCGCCGATCCCGGTATGCAGCACGTACAAGATGCCCTGCAGGCACTGCCGATCCGGCACCGGCCGCGGACCGGGCGTCTTCATAGGGCCACGGCGCAAGCAACGGCTCGAGAAGCTCCCACAACTGATCATTTAGCAGAACGCGTGAGCAGCTCTTTAACGTTCGTCTCAGGTTCGCTCGGTAGGAAGTAGGCATGCGGATAAGCGATGCAACCCGTATGTAGAAGGCTAGTGATGGCAGTCGACGCAGCACCATCGGGGAGGGAATGCGCAGCCCGGCCGGTTGCGGTTCGAGGCGGCCACCAGGGCGCTGGCGACGGCGTTCTCTCTGAGCGCTGCCGCAGTGCGCGAGCAGGACGCGAAGACCCCCTGAAACATCTCGCAGACGGATGCCGTACGGATACCTCACCACACAAACGCCTGAAGAGAGGGACTGACATGAAGCCCATGGGACGCCGCGGCTTTCTCACCGCCAGCACGGCACTTGGCATTGGTGCCGGCTTGTCCACGCACGCCATTGTCTCGGAAGTGAACGAGAACGAGACTTCGGACAAGACTTCGGACATTTCACGACGGGACCAGGACCTGTCCTTCATCGGCACGGAGGAGACCTTTACGACTCCCACGTTGTTGAAGCTGAACTCCATCAATCAGGATCACATAGATTTCCTTGAGGAAATTGGTCTTTCGGATCTAGGTCAACGCCGCATCGGCGATATGGATAAGGGGGGACTCAACGTTCAAATCCTCTCTGCTCATACACCCTCCGTGCAAAATGTCCCTGGGCAAAGGGGCATCGACCTTGCCTATCGTCTCAACCGGCAACTTGTAGAAGGGCCAATCGCCAAATATCCGGGCCGCTTCAAGGCTTTCGCCACCTTGCCCTTGCAGAGCCCGGAGGCGGCGGCGGACGAACTGGAACGCTCGGTTCGGGAAGATGGTTTCTTGGGCGCACTGACCAACGGACACATCACGAAGAAGTATCTCGATCATCCCGATTTTGAGCCTGTGCTGGCACGTGCCGTTGCTCTCGATGTGCCGATCTATCTGCATCCCGGCTATCCAGCTGACGAGGTCTTCAAGATCTACTACAGCACCACACGGTCTGAATACACGGAAGAGTTCCAAGACTACATTTTTAGTGGGTCTGGATATGGCTGGCACCAGGAGGTGCTGACCCAATGCGTTCGGATGATCACGTACGGGGTTTTCGACAGATTCCCCAAACTGAAAATCATCATCGGCCACATGGGCGAAGGTCTTCCCTTCTACTACGAGCGGATCGTCAATGACATGGGCGAGCCGACCAAAGAATCGCTCGAGAAGCCCATCGCGCAATACTTCCAGGACAACTTCTGGGTCACAACCAGCGCATTCCCCCAGACTGAACTGCTCGATCTCCTGCTGAAGTACATAAGCGTGGATCGAGTGATGTTCGCAACCGACTACCCGTTCGCGGACATAAAGGAACAGACCGACTGGTTCCGCGGAGTCGATTTGCCACGCGAAGACAAGGAAAAGATTGCATTCCGAAATGCGGAGAAACTGTTCAGAATGAAAGTGCCCGTGAAGTGATACGCCAGCGGCGGCCGGAGTGAAAGAACGATTGCTGTAAGGCGAGAGTGCGGCCGAAGTGTGCAATGCGCGGCTGCCCCATAACGCGGTCTCATACAGGCTCTTCTAAGAGGATGTCTCACGTGCTCGTGTGGTGAGCTGCGGCATCATTGCTGCTTGTGGGTGTCGATCTGTCGCAGCGGCTGGTTCCTGACGGTCTGTGGGAGCTGGTCGCACGGTTGCTGCCGTCGTTCAACTCCCGTCCGCAGGGCGGCGGGACCGTCCGTGTGACGAGCGGGCCGTGTTCAAGGCGGTCGTGTATGTGCTGACCAGCGGGTGCGCCTGGCGGCATCTGCCGGAGACGTTCGGCGTCTCGCTCGCGACCGCGCATCGCCGGTTCACCGCGTGGACCCGGGCGGGACTGTGGCGTCGGCTCCACCGGGCGGTCCTGGACGAACTCGGTGCGCGGGGCGAGCTGGACTGGGCCTCGGCGATCGTCGATCCCGCCTCGGTCCGGGCCAAGGGGGGCACGCTGACTGGGCCGACCCCGGTCGATCGCGGAAAGAAGGGCAGCAAGCTGCATGTGCTGTCCGAGGCCCAGGGCATCCCGCTGGCCGTCGCGGTGTCCGGTGCGAACACCCACGACAGCCTGGCTCTGAAGCCGCTGATCCGCGGTATACCCGCCGTCCGCTCCCGCCGCGGGCCGCGACGGCGTGGGCCCGTCGAACTCCGCGCGGACAAGGCGTATTTCTCCGCCGAACACCTCACCTGGCTGCGTGAGCGAGGGCTCGTCCCGCGCATCGCGCGTCCCGGGATCGAATCGAGCGAGCGGCTCGGCCGGCACCGCTGGAAGATCGAGCGGTCGATCGCCTGGCTTCCGCTGGCTCACCGTCCGGTACGAGCGAAAGGGATCTCACTTCCTCGCCTTCCTCGGCCTCGCAGCCGCCCTCACCTGCTACAAGAAGCTCGCGAAACTCGCCACGTGAGACATCCTCTAAGTCGGAGGCGGTCCTGGCGGCCCTCCGGGGGATGAGCCATGATGCGGCGATGAGCGTGCAGCATCCGCAAGACATTGGCCAAGGACACGTTGTGGCCCGCTATGTCTCCAATGAGCGGCGATATTTGAAACTTCTGGGCGGTGGTTTTCTCCGACTCGGAGAATCGGAGCGGTCTGCGTTCATTGCTGCCTTGCGAGCCGATGCTCTTCAAGTGAGTCCAGAGGAGATCGGTGCTTTGCTCGGATACGAATGGCGTTCCCGACTGACCGCTGCATGGCTCGTTGGGGTGGCTCGACGGTGTGAGTGGCGGGAGCGCGTTGGAGAACTGCTGCTGGCCAGCGAGCTGACGTATGCAGGTCAGGGCTACTGCTTCGCGCTCGCCCAGTTCGGTGCAAAAACGATGCGGAGATCTTGGTGTCCTACTTGGATCGGTATCTTCCTCACTTGGAGTGCCGGTATGACCAGGGCCCCGCCCTTGGGGCTTTGCTGCGACTGGACTCCCGGTTGGGCACGAGCCATGCCGAGCGGTTCGTTGTCCGGGACGGTCTTTGGGAACGGTGGGTCGATGCGCTTCCGCATACCCGCGGAACAGCAGATGCGTGGGCTGATGCGTCCAGAAGCAGGATCGATGCTTGGTGCAACCTCTGGGACGCTTGATCACCTTCGGAGTCAGTCCCGACGTCACAGATCTCCTTGTCTATTACTTGTGACGGTGCGTCCGGCGATGCGGCTGAGGTCGGGCATGCCGAGCGTGACGGTCGTTCGCTGGTTGCTCTGAGCGAGTTTGGCTTTGGCGCGCCGGCGAGGCTGACCTGGAGCCCTTCGACTTCGCCGAGCCAGCCCTCGCGTTCGGCTTCCTCGATGCGTGCGTTGAGGTTGTCGATGACCTCGACGAGGCGGGGTCGTTTGGTCGGGTCGGGCCGCTGCCCCCTCCTACGCCCCGACCCCGCCCAGCGCGGCCGGCTGGTGGAGATCCGCGACAACCTCTTGGATCGGATCAGCGAAGCCGAGCACGAAGGCTGGCTCGGCGAGATCGATGGGCTCCGCGTCAGCCTCGCCGGGGCCGAATCCAAGATCGGCCAACTCGACGCGGCAGTGCCCGGCGGCCCGGTTCTGCTGGGGCTGCCGACGCCCCGACCGCCCCGCAGGAGTGATCAGGCTCCAGGGGTGGGCGACGACCAGCCATCGTCTGCTGCGAGGCGACGGCCCCGACGGCATTATTGCGGGCAATCACACCCGTCTCATCGACAGCCCCTCTCCGAGGCGGTGTGCAAGGTGGAGCAGTTCGGGCAGGTACAGCACTCGTCCGTCGAATCCTGGGAGGGGGACATGGAGCGGCTTGGTCCAGTGGGCGGGGATCGCGTCCAGCCCGTAATACGCCCCTCGAGGCCTCCGGTCACCGCGGCGACGGTGTCCGTGTCACCGCCCAGGTCTATCGCTGCGCGTATCGCGTCTTCGAAGCTATCGGTGGTGCGCAGGGCCCAGACGGCGGAGCCCAGACAGGGCCAGACGGCACCGTTGAACTCGGTCGCCTGATCGGGGTGCCAGTCGGGCGCGAGGACGGTGGCGTAGCGGCCGCGGTGGTCGGGGTGGACAAGAGCCAGGACGTCCGGGAGCGCGGCGAGTGGGTCAGTGTCCTCGAACGTGACGCGGATGAGCTCGTGGAAGATCGCGGTGCCTTCCCAGGCCGCGCGGTCCCCGTGGGTGAGGGCAGCGATGCGGCGGGCTGCGCCCATGGTGGCTTCCTGGCCGGCGGCCGCGAAGTGGACTGCGGAGGTCGACGCCCGCATATTCGATCCTATGGGGATCGCTGTCCAAGAACCTCGGGGCGCCTCAACTTTCCGAGCGTGGAGGGCGGCTGTGTCAGCGCAGCTCGAAGACCAGGATGACGGCGTACAGCAGGGTCGCCGGAACAAGAATCAGGACGCCCGTGACGAGCAGGTTGCGCAGGTTCGACGACCGGGCCAGGCCCATCGCTCCCACCATGTTGCCGTTGGGGAACGGACCGTATGTGTCCAGCTTCGAGGCGAACAGCAGCACGATCACCCAGGCATTGGCGCTCACGCCGATGCTGGTCGCGAGGTCACCGAAGACCTGGTCGAGAAGGACCACGTGTGCGGCTGCCGCTCCAGGAGCGCCGAGCATGCCCAGCAGGGCAGTCACTGCCACGAATGCCAGGGGGGACATCGAGCCGAGGTCGTCGTTGAACATCGTGCGCAGCACGTCGAACGGCTTCAAGTGTTCGATGGCCATGAAGAAGACGGCCATCAGCCAGAACAGGAAGAACATCCTGAGCTGCGTAGAGGCTCCCCGAATCGCGTGCTGCACTGTCGTAGGGACCGGCAGGCCGCCGGCGACACCGGTGACGACAGCGATCACCGGCAGGGCGAGCAACGGAAACGATGTTCCGGCGCCGGCAGCGATGGCGTAACCGACGCAGACAGCCAGGGTGACAGCGAAGGCGACGGTCGCGCGGGTGCGCCGAATACCGGGGGTTGGCTCGTCGGTCTCGGCGACCTCCGAGCCGTCATATTCATCACCGGTGTTCTCGGTACGCCGTTGCACCCACGGGATGACGATCATGCCGCCGATGACAGAGAGCACGGCCAGCGGGGCGGCACCGTAGAGCAGGTACTGCGGGTAGCTGACGCCCGCTGAGGTCATGATCGCCACGTTGGTTCCCGCGAAGGGGGCAACGGCCAGGCCCGCGGAGCCGCCCAGAAACATCATTGCTGCTGTTGCGGAACGCGTGAAGCCGAGACGGGCGGCCACCGGGAGTAGCAGCGGGGCCGCCACGGCCAGCGCTCCCGCCAGAGTGCCCAGCGCGGCGACCAGGACAAGGCAGACCAGCATGATGCCGAGGATGGTGCGTTTGGGACTCTTGTCGCCGGTCACCCGCAGCATGGACTTGACGATGGTGTTGGCGGCACCGGTGATGCGGAGAATCTCACCTGTGCCGGCGCCGAGCATGATGATCACGCCGATCATCGTCACGGTTTCCCCGAGCGAAGCGCCGAACATGTCCCCGATGGCGCTGGGAGCCGGCAGGAGCATGAGCAGCACGCTCATCACCGACACGGCTGTCGCGATGAGGATGTCCATCCCCAGCAGGGTGAGCAGTGAGAAGAAGACGACTGGCAGCAGGCCCCACAGCGTCGGTGGCGACGTCGCGATCCCTGCGATCAGGGAGCCAACCAGGCCGACAGCGGCTGTCGCAGGGACAAGGCGGCGCCCTTTGGGCTCTGACCGGTCATTCGGGCCGAGCGGCATCTCGGACTCCTTGGTGGGGGACGTCGCTACAGCGGTCGTAGGACCGGTTCGCGGACAGTCGTGCAAGTCGCTCATGGCGTGCCTCCGTGTCGGTTGGATGAGTGGCTTTCCAGGGGCGGCACGGACGGTCCCTGCCGGGACATCGGTGCCAGGTGTGCGGGCCCGCAAAGGGCGCGTCGGTCGGTTGCTGAGGGGCAGTGCTGCGTGGGCGAGGCCTGCGGGAGACCAGCAGCACGTGCGGGAGCTGCTTACTTCTCAGAGATCGGCCACTTGGGAAGCCTCGCCTTTTGATACGTCAGATCGCTCCACCGGGGAGTCGCCGAACCAGGCGCACCGACATACAAGGCGTGGGGCGAGAGCTGCGAGAACGACTTGTAGAAGTGATGGGCGGACTTGACGACCACTACGGCCTTGTCATCGAGGGTGCACCCCAGTCCGGTGAACAGATCGATGTTCAGGGCCTGTGCCCGCTCGGATGTGAGCACGCACTCGATACCGTTGGCTTCCACCAGGGCGGCGTCCCCGACCGACAGAGGCTCTCCTGTTTGATTGGTCTCCGTGTGCTTGCGGCGCAGCGCCTTCACCTGGAAGACCTCGTCGACGGGGCTTCCTGACATGGGGCTGGTCTTGCCGCCGACGCGCAGCGGCAATCGCGCGCCCACGCCGGCTGCGAAGGCGGTCTGCACCGCCATCGGGTCCCACAGTGGTCCGAGGGCCACATTGGTGATTCCTCGTTCGATCAGCCGCTGCAGGATGAAGGTGGAGTCTCCGGCTGCGCCGCTTCCAGGGTTGTCGGAGCGGTCAGCGAGGATGGCGGGCCTGGGGCGCTGACTCAGCGCGGCGTCGAGAGCTTCATCGACCATCAGGTACCGGACGAGGAACTCTTCCCGCAGGGAGATCAGTTCGTCTGCCAGTTGCTGTGCCGTCTTATGAGCCGTCGGCAGGTCTGCGTCCGTGTAGACGAGGACCTTCGTTCCCATGTCCGGTACGTCTCCTGTGGCGAAGCCCTGGATGGTGGACACGGAGAGCACGCCGCCCTGTCCTTCCAGGGCCTTCATCCGGGCGACGTACGAGAGGCCCGGCTCGCGGGAGGTGTGCAGGGGGATGACCATGTCGGTGTCGATGACGGCGGGAACCGGCCGGATCTCCCCGGCGAACGTTTTTGCACACAGGTCGACGAGCTCCACGGCCCGGTCCTCGATGTCCGAGTGCGGATACTCCTTGTAAGCGATCAGGACGTCGGCGTTGGCCACCATGGCGTCACTCAGGTGTGCGTGCGGATCGAGTTCGCATCCGATCATTGCATCCGGACCGGCCACCTCTCGTACCCGCGTGATGATGTCGCCCTCGCAGTCGTCGTAGCCGTCGGCGACCATGGCGCCGTGGAGGCCGAGGAGAACCACGTCGACGGGCAGACTGCGCCCCAGGTCCGCCAGGAGCTCGTCGCGCAGGCCCTCGTAGGCCTCGCGGGAGACCAGGCCTGCGGGGTGGGTGTTGGCGAAGACCCCATCGAGGATCGTCCACCCTTCCTGGTGGGCCCGTCGTTTGGCCACCGTCATGGGGGCGGAGTACCGGGTCATGTGCTCCGGATGCGTTCCTGCGGGAAAGTAGCCGTGCTCGTGGAAGGCGTCCATCCCGGTGGGCAGGGGCGAGAAGGTGTTCGTCTCGGTGCCGATCCCGGCGGTGAAGACACGCATGGTCATCCTTTGCTCGGTCTGTGCTTGCAGTAGCGACCAGTTCAGGGAGGTACATCGGGCAGGAGCGCGCGATCCTGGACAGTCGCGTTCGGGCGTATCCAGCTGTGCTGGCGGCTCCTGGCTCGGTGCGTGGCGCACCGGCGGAAGCGGCGGCCGGTGTGCCGCGGCGCTGTGCATGCCGGCCCGGTCCCGGCGCGAGGCGAGGGACCGGCCCGTGGGGCCACGCGCGGAGTGTGGTGCTCGAGGTGACTTCAGCGGTCCTCGGCGCTGAGGGCCAGGAGGGCGTCGCGGTGTTCCGCGCCTGCCTCTGCGACGACTTCCGCCGTGGACTGGGCGGTGCGGATGGGGACGAAGACCGTGCCGTCACCGGCACTGCTGAATCCGTGTACGGCCGGGCGGGGCAGGCTGTTGTAGGAGAAGTGGGACGAGAAGTAGTAGGCGCCGGTGTCGCGCAGGACCACCAGGTCGCCTTCCGTCAGCTCCGGCAGCTCGCGGCCGTGGGCCACGACGTCGCCGGCGAAACAGCATGGCCCGGCCACGTCCTGGACCAGTTCGCGGCCGCGGCGGCGTCGGCCGCCGGCATCGTAGGCCTCTACTCGCAGCGGCCACGCCTGAGGCATGAACACGGTGCGCGTCGCGGTCTGCGCGCCGGCATGGGTGATGGCGATGCGCCGCCCGCCGGCGTCCTTGGTGTATTCGACCAGCGCGGCGATGAAGCCGTTCTTTGCCAGCAGGGACCGACCGAACTCGGTGACGAGCGAGTAGCGGCCGCTGAAGAGTTCGGGCACGCGCGCCCGCAGCACCGCTACGTACTCCGTGTAGCTGGGGCGGACCGAGTCGTCGTCGAAGTTGACCGGCAGGCCTCCGCCGATGTCCAGGCTGATTACCTGGCGCCGCCCGACGGCGGCGTTGATCTCTTCGGCGAGTTCATACGCCGCGCGCACGCCCTCGGCGATGAGTTCCAGCGGGCAGCCCTGCGAGCCGACGTGCACGTGCAGGCGCGTGAGCCAGGGTCGGGCGGCAAATGCCGACACCACTTCGTCGCGCATGTCGGGATCGGCGAGCGGGACACCGAATTTCGAACTGGCGGAGGCCGTACTCATCGCACTGATCGACCCTGCTCCCACCTGGGGGTTGACGCGGATTCCCAGGACGGAAGCCGTCTGTGGCGTGACCAGTTCGTCGATCCGCTTGAGCTCGTCGAGATTGTCCGCGTTCACCGCCACTCCGAGTTCGAGCGCCTCGGCCAGTTCTGCGCGCGTCTTGGCCGGCGAGTCCAGAACGATGCGTTCGGCAGGAAACCCCGCAGCAAGAGCCTGTGCCAGTTCGCCCGGGCTGGCCACCTCGCAGCCGAGCCCTCTGGCTGCCAGCAACCGCAGCACCGGGACGAGCGGGCATGCCTTCGCGGCAAAGGCGTGCAGAACCGTGACCCCTTCGAACGCGCTCTGCAGTTCGCCGACCGTCGTGTGCACCCCGTCGATGTCGATGAACCCGGCCACCGGATGCGCGGCCCCGGTGAGTCCCGCCTCGACCGCGGCCCGAACGACCCGATCGAATCGGCCTTCGCTGGATAGCTGACTGTCCCGGTCCATGGATGCACCTTCCTGTTCGTGTCCCTCAGACTCACCCCACTGCGGCGCACCGGATCCTGGACGCTGAAATTCGTCGTCTGTTCGCTGAATCAAGCCGAAATATTGCATACTCCGCTACATGACCCTCAGTGACCTGCCTGATCTCGTCGTCGATGAGATTGATCTCGAGCTCATCAACGCGCTGCAGGTGGCCCCACGGGCGACGTGGGCCGTCCTGGGCCGGACGCTCAGGCTCGATTCGGCCACCGTCGCGCGGCGGTGGCAGCGCCTCAGCGCGGCCGGTCTGGCCTGGGTGACCTGCACCGTGGGCCCGTCCAGGCACAGCGATTCGTGCATGGCGTACGTCCGTGTCGTCACGGCACAAGGTCACTTCGATGATGTGGCGACACGTCTCGTGGAGAATCCGGCCGTGCGCTACGTGCACCACACGACGGGAGCGAGTTCCCTGCTCGTGGTGGTCGCCCGGAGAAGCCCCGCAGCCGTGGCCCACTTCCTGCGCGACGTCCTGGACGTCATGCCCGGCGTGCTGTCGTACCAGTCCGAGATCCGCACGGTCGGTTACAGCGAACCGAGTCGTTGGCGCCTGCGGAGTCTTGCCCCAGCGCAGCAGCAGACCCTCCAGGCGCCGGCCGTCGAAGCCCGCGGAATCAGGGTGGACGAGGTCGACCGATCCCTCTACGAGTTGCTCCACACAGACGGGCGCATGGGCTTTACGGAGATGGCCGAACAGGCAGGCGTCAGCGAGGCCACCGTCCGTCGGCGGGTGAACCGGCTTCTTGCCAGCGGCTCCCTGCGGCTCAGATGCGAGGTGGCGCAATCGGTGTCCGGATGGCCGACGACCGCCATCCTGTGGGCGCGCGTACCGCCCTCTTCTCTCGACCAGGTCGCGCGTGCGCTCGTCCCGCGCCCCGAAGTCCGCCTGAGCTGTTCCCTGTCGGGTCCCGACAACCTGCTGACGATGGTGTGGCTACGAACCCCGGCCGAGCTCCCGGAGTTCGAACGCGTCCTGTCCGAGAGCCATCCGGAGTACACCGTGACCGACCGAGCCGTCTGCCTGCACACCATGAAGCAGATGGGGCGCCAACTCGACGCGGACGGGCGCTGCATCCGCGCGCTCGCGATGAACCCGACTGCTTTCCCCGTCACCTGACCCCGCCGCCCTGGAGCATTGGGTGGGCCGCGCCACACCCGCGGACGTCTTGGCCGTGTACCACGGCCGGCTGCGAAGGGGAGCGTGAGGACCGGCCGGTCGCCGAAGCGGTCAGCGATCGCATCCGCGCGAAGTTCGGGCCCGGCGTGATCGGCCCGGCCGCCTCGTTCCTGCGTGTCTCCTGACCCTTTCAACCCGCTCGAATGTGGAGGCGGGACTGGTGCTGCTCAACCCGCCCGGGCTGCTCCCGGCCGGCTCGCTGCCGCACTGGCCGTACGCTCAGGCCATCGACCAGGCGCTCACCGCCCAGGGCATCCCGCCCGGCATCGTCCGCGTGGAGCGCACCTACCGCATGCGCGACGTGACCATGTACCTGGTGCTCATCTGGGATGTGAGTCGCTGCGCCGGCCTGGGCGGCATCCAGCTCACGTGGCAGGAAGACTCTGGTTGGTCCCACGCCCTGCTCCGCGGCAGTCCCGGGTCTGCGCTCCTCAGAGGGCCACTCGCCGCGCTGCACCGGGTGTTTGCGCCACCAGAGGCCGTCGCGGACGTGGCCGGCTCACTGGTGTCCCGACACTTCAGCAACTATGAGGCGCAATGGCACGGGGAATGGAACCGAGCGCAAGAGGTGCGCCCCGCGATCGACGCATTCCGGTGCCACTTCTGAGGGATGCCGCCGCCCCTGCCGGCATACCGAGGACGCGGCATCATGACCATCCCCTCACGAGGTGGGCCAGTTGCACGGCAGCAGGCAAAGAAGGAACCCTGACGGTGATACCGCTGCCTGAGCCATCGCCAGAGGGGGATGAGGAATTGAACGCCGACCAGCAAGACGCGCGCATCGGTTGGTCCGGCAAGCTCTGGCGTGCTTGGGAGTCGTTGCGCGGCAGGGGCTGCTGGTACGCGGTCTTCTGGCCGGGCGGTGAACCGTACAGCGATGAGCGGGCCGTTGTCCTGCGCCGCACGCGGTACCGGTGGCAGGCCTCCCGGTGGGTCCGGGACTTCGGAAGGGGTCTCCGCTCGCCGATCCTGGTCGCACCGCACGACCTGACCCCGCAGTACGAGTCCATGCGGCCTCTCTACCCATACCCTGACCGGCCTCTTGGAATGGACGAGCAGGTCCTCGGCCGCATGCCCGGGAAGCGCGACGCCTGAGGAAGGCGGTTGCGACCCGGCTGCGCTGTTCGTGAGCCGAGTCCGAGCGACGCCGCCCCGAGGGATCGAGCGCGAATGTCTCCTTCTGCGTCGACTTCGTGTTCTCCGGCGTAGCCGTTGTGCCGTCGCCGGTGGTGAGCACGAGTCCTGGCACAATGCGCTGTCCCGTCAGTCAGGCGCGGGCGGTCTCGATGGAGTTCGTCGGGTGGGCGAATCGGGCCTCGAGCTGGAAGTGCTTGTCAGTGTGTCGGCGACGCGTGAATCGTGGTTCTGGATCACTTTCAGTGCCAGAGCCACGGACGGTCACCGAAACCGCGATCATGAACGGCTTCATGCCGCGAGGAGGACTCGTTTGCGCAGGAGGTCGAAGTTGGCGCGGCCGAACATCTGGCGTTTCAACATCTTGATCTTGTTGTTGTGGCCTTCGACGGCGCCGGAGCTGTAGCGCAGGCTGAGGCCAGCGACGACGGCGTCGAGGTCCTGGCCGAGGCCGGTGACGAAGGAGCGCAGAGCCGGCAGGTCGTCGGCCTGGACGTCGTCGATCCACTGGCCGAGTCGTCGGCCTTGACGGTCGTTCACCAACTCGGCGAATGCCCGGACGTGTTGTGCAGTCCGGTCGAGTTCCGGACAGCGGGCCAGGACGGCCTTGAGGCGCTGGGACTGGTCGTCGTTGAGGCTGTCCGGGTGGCGGGTGATCCAGCTGGTCACGTCCCGGACTGAGGGATGTTTGCGGGGCGAATCGTCGTGCGGGAAGGCGTCGCGGAGCCTGTGCACATACCTCCGAACGACACTTTCGCCTCCTGCGTAGCCGCGGTCGCGGAGTTCCTCGAACAGGCGGCGGGCGGTGGTGCAGCCCTCGTTCCACCGCTGGTGCAGGTAGGGCTTAAAAGGATCGAGGATGCTCGGGAGATTCGTCCATTTCCCGACGAGGAGCTCATCCGCGGTCACTGCATGGGCGAAGCGGCGGACCGTGTTGCGGGCCAGGCCCAACTGCCGGGCGATGGCCCGCAGCCCGACGCCCTGGTTGAGCAGGTCGTGGACGGCCGCGTGTCGCTCTCGAACCCGGTCGGGGAGTCTGCCCGACCGTCGCGGCTCGGCCGCAGTGTCCGCCACGAGCTCCGCCATCTCCGAGAACGCGGCGGTGCGGGGCTGGTCAACATCCGGCTCGCGCAGCAGGGCGCGGTGCTGGACGACGGTCTTCTCGACGGTATCCGCGAGGTTCTTCCAGATATGCCACCGGTCCGCGACGTGGACCGCGTTCGGGGCGCCCAGGCGGCCGGCCTCGGCATAGGCGAGCGAGCGGTCACGGTAAATCACTTCAACACCGGGATGCTCGGCGAGCCAGGTGGCCACCGTCGACACCTTGCGGTCAGGCAGCAGATCCACCGGGCGCCTGGTCTCAATATCCACCAGGACGGTGGCATAGACATGCCCTTTGCGCAGCGCGAACTCATCCACCCCGAGCACCTTCGGCGTGTGCGGTTCCGGTTCGGGCAGGGCCCGAATAAGGCGCAACAGCGTAGATCGGCTGGCCGGGACGGCAAGCGTGTCCACCAGCCGAGCACCCGCCCGGCCAGCCAGCATCAGCGCCAGCCGTTCAAGCACTACCTGCAGCCCGGCACTTCGCCGACCGTAGCGGAACGTCAGCCCGCTGATCTGCTCAACGAACGTCGTCTGCGGACACGCGCCCTCGCCGCAGCGAAACCGGCGGACCCGTAACTCGATCACCACCCTGCGGTGCCCGACCGCGCTGTCCGCAAGGCGCCGAACGTACCGACTGTGCACCCGCCGCGACATCGCACCACAGCCGGAACACGCGGCCCACTCCACCGTCGCCCGGGCCCGCACGACGACCAACTCACCGTCCACCGCTACATTTTCGATCCGTACACCATCGACCCGGTGGAACCACAGGTCCTCAAGGAAGACATCACCCACAGCCGTTCATGATCGCGGTTTCGGTGACCGTCCGTGGCTCTGGCACTGAAAGTGATCCAGAACCACTTTTCAGCCGTCGCCGACAAGGGCGGGCCGCTGCGTGGATGCGGGTCGGCTATAGGAAGGTTCTGCCACCGGCACTGCGCTCTGCCCTTCGAACTGTGGAAGGCCGCCATCTCGGCAGGTGGCCCCGACAACATCACGCTCGCGGTCGTACGCGTCTCGGACGATTGACGGTTCCACGCATCACGCTCGCGGAGACCCAACAGGGGAACCGGACCAGGCCACCGCGCTGTCTTCAGAGACACCATCCGATTTGCCGGTACGGGGGACTTCTGATGAGGCGTGTACGAGCATCGGTCTGGGCCGCGGCCCTGGCGCTGACCGCGGGAAGCCTTCTTGTGGGCTGTTCTCAGGAGTACGACGACAAGCGGGGCATGGGCGACGCCCCGGTGCAGGGCCGCAAGGGGGACGACAGCCCGGCCGAGGTGTACAACATGCCGGACGGCTTCGGGAATCTCGCCACCAAGTGCGTGGGCCACGGCTTCCGCGCGTATGTCACGACGAACGCCGACGCTCCGTCGAACGTCCAGATCGTCGAGGACAAGTCATGCGCGGGCTGAGCATGACGGCAGGGCCGCGGTCGGGGAAGCGCCGCCTGCGGCCTTGCCGGCGCCGTCGTCGTCGGCCGACGCAAGCGGGCGTCGCCACCTGCGGTGCGCTGCTGCTTGCCGTCCTGCTCACCGGCTGCTCCCAGGAGCACGACGACGAGCGGGGCAAGGGCGACGCCCCGGTGCAGGGAAAGGCGGGCGAGGACACCGCGGCGGAGGTCTACAACTTCCCGGACGGCTTCGGAAACCTCGCCACGAAGTGTGTCGGGGACGGCAAGCGGGGCTACGCCACCACCAAGTTCGAGCAGGCGGAGGACAACGACGTCGTCGTGATCATTCCGGCGAACGCGGTGATCGTCGACGACCCGGAATGCTCGGCACCGTGATGGAAAACGTTGAAAGAGTGTTTTGTCCTGGGGATGTTGTTTGGTTCCAAGTCAGGCATAGCGCCAGTTCAGGGTGGATTCGCGGGTCAGCCGTCTGCTTATGAGGTCGATCATCGCAATGCGGATCATGGCTTCGGAGCGATGAGGATGGGTCTCGTAGTCGCGGGCGAGACGGCGATGGTGCATCAGCCAGCCGAAGGTCCGCTCGACGACCCAGCGCCGCGGGATCACCTTGAATCCCTTCGCGGACGGATCGCGGCGGACGGCTTCGACGTCGATACCGAGACGTGCGCCGTGATCGATGGCTTTGGTGCGATACCCGGTGTCCGTCCAGGCCTTTCTGACCTGCGGGTTTGAAGTGGCGATCCGGGACAGCAGGTGGATGCCGGAGACGCTGGCAGCGGTGACCCAGACGGCGAGGAGCAGGCCGAGAGTGTCGACGCCGAGGTGACGCTTGCGGCCTGCGATCTTCTTCCCTGCGTCGATTCCCTGCCCAGAAGCCGGCACGTTCGCGGAGGTCTTGACGCTCTGGGCATCGAGCACGCAGGCGCTCGGCTCGGCGTTCCGGCCTTCGGCTTGGCGGACCAACTGGCGAAGGATGCCGTTGAGTTGGTGGAAGACACCGTCCTTCTGCCACGCGGCGAAGTACCCGTAGACGGTCTCCCACGGTGCGAAGTCGTGCGGCAGGTAGCGCCAAGGGATCCCGGTTCGGTCGACATACAGGATGGCGTCGATGATCCGGCGCAGGTCATGCTGGGGCGGGCGCCCGATATCCAGGCCCTTGCCCCTGCGCTCGGCCCGCCAGGCAGTCCGGGCGGGCTCAACCAACTCCCAGCGGGCATCGGACAGATCACTGGGATACGGGCGCTGTCGCGTCATGTTTCGGTATTACCGTCGGGACCCTCGCATCGGCAGGGCGCAAAAGGGGTTCAGCAGGGGCGCCTTGGGATCAGACAGGAGCGAACGGGCCGAAAAGGCCTGCGCATGTCGTCAACGGCATCACCTGACACACGAGATATCCCTGGCCCCGGCACTCTTGAATCGACCTGACACCCAAAGAGCCACCAAACGACATCCCCGGGACAAAACACTCTTTTAGTAGGTGTTTTTGATCCCTGGCCGTGAGGTGGGTACGGCTGAATGATCTGGGTTGTGGGGGTTGGCGGGACGGCTCGGCGGTACTGCCGAGAGTGCGGTGATCCGCTGCCGCAGACGATGGCGGCGGAGGCTGTGTTCTGCTCAGGACGGTGCAGGTCACGGCGGTGGCGGAGGCTTCAGCGGACCCGGGAGCGGGTCATCGCGATGCAGCGGGGTGAGCAGGCGCAGTGCCCGGTTTGTGGCCGGACGTGGACGGTGGGAGTGGAGCGGTCGAAGGCGGCGGTGTACTGCTCGGACCGTTGCCGGGTAAGGGCCTGTCGTCAGCGGCGGGCGTCGCGGAACGGCGTTCCGGAAACGCCGTAGTCGATCGCCTCACGAGCTACTCGCCGGAGAAATGGCCCCGGCGAGAGATCGTCGACGGCATCCGCTACATCGTCGACAACGGCGCGAAGTGGCGGGCACTGCCTGCGGATTTCCCACCCTGGGAGACGGTTTACGGGTTCTTCTGGCGATGGAACCGAGCCGGGGTCGTCACCCACATCCGCGATCAGCTCCGTCGGAGGATCCGCACCGGCAAAGGCCGCTGCCCGCACCCGGTGACACTGATCGTGGACTCCCAGTCGGTCAAGGGCGCCTCCACCGTCGGCCGCGGCAGCCGCGGCTACGACGCCGCCAAGAAAATCAACGGCCGCAAACGACACATCACCGTGGACACGCTCCGCCTGCCGGTGATGCTCACGGTGACGCCCGCCGACATCCAGGACCGCGACGCCGCCCGCGACGTCTTCTGGCGCCTGCGCCTCACCCAGCCGCAGATCACCCAGATCTGGGCCGACCGCGGCTACGCCGGCGACCTCGTCGACTGGGCCCGCGACCGCCTCTGGCTCACCCTGCGCATCGTCTCCCGCCCCAAGGGCACCAAGGGCTTCGTCGTCCTGCCCCGCCGCTGGAAAGTCGAACGCACGATCGGCTGGTGCATGAACGCCCGCCGCAACGCACGCGACTACGAACGCCTGCCCCAGCACTCCGAAGCACACCTGAACTGGGCACTCATCACCATGATGACCCGGCGCCTCACCCACAAAAGCCCCCGCACGAGCCAGTGGACGCGCCAAGCGCCAGCCGGCGGTTGATGCAGCCCTGCCCGCTCGTACGCTAATGGTCTGGGGGCGCACGTGCCGCAGAAGCTCGGCTTATTACTAGCCGCCGAAGAGCCCTCGGAGGGCCGATGCGGAGCCACCGAAGGAAAGTATTCGACCAGGGAAGGTGCCCGGCGCACGCCCTTCGACCGCGGCGGCGGGCCGGTCGCATATGTCGAGCGCTCATCGGGTACCCGCCCCGCTCCCTTGCCCTTCCCTGGATATCGGCAGCCGCTCCTCGATTCGTGCGGCCAGCCGATTTGACCAGTGCTCCTCGTACCAGCGTTCGGCGAGGCGGCGATGCAACTCGACATGACGGAACTCATACACGGCACCGGACCGGCGCAGCACGCCATGGGTCTCGTGCGCATGGGCCAGGAAGCGGACCAGGCGCCAGGGGACGTCGCCGGTCAACGCCAGAAAGGCCCGCACAGGCAGGAAACTGGTCAGGAGCAGCAGCGTCCCGAGCGACGAGGCGGCCCGCGCCGTCATCTGCCGAACCAGTCCTTCCGCCGCCAGGGCCGTCAGTGCGACTGCCGTCCATTCCCATGGCTCGAACCGGGCCCAATCCGTGCCAAGCCACTGCCAGAGTGCGATCACGAGAATGAGTACCACCACAACGGGCGTCAGACGTATCGCGAGACGCGCCAGGAACTTCCGGACGATGGTTACCGCCGTAAGAGCCGCGCATCCGACCACCGCCCATTCCCGCAGGCCATAGGCGCTCCATTGCCGGGCAGGTTCCGGCCAGAGCGTGACCACGAGAGCGATCACGGCGACGATCGGCTCGGCCAGCCAGTCCGTGACGCGGTAAAGGATCTTGTGCCAGCGGCGGAAGGTGTTGTTGCGCGCCCACCACGGTGCCCACGTGTCGCGGAGACTGCGGCCGAAGCCCATGCGTACGCGGGGTGGTGGTGGCCGTCGGCTAAGCATCGGTCGGAGATAGAGCGCCGCCCCGGCCACAAGCCGGTAGCTTTGCCAAGCCGCGAGGCCGACGAGACAGGGTGCGATCGGCAGGTGGGCGTACCTGTCGGCTGCCTGGACCGCGGCCACGGTGCCTGCAGCGGCCAGCAATTCAGACCACGAATAGGGTCTGAGAATCGCCCACGTATGGTGAAAGGCCCACGTATAGAGCCTGCAGAAGTCCCGCCTATCTGCCATGACCAGGCTGACGAGCCAGCCCGCGCACCAGCCAGCGATCCACAAGGGCGGCAGTCGCAAAGGCCAGAACGCGACAACCGCGCAAGCCGCCCCGGCGTACCGCCACTGGCCAATCAAACCGGCCAGCATCGATGAAGGCCAGTACAGCAGTTTGTAGGACTGAATCCGAGCGAGTCTGTAGACCGTCCATGCGGCCACCGTGTACCAGCACCAGTCGGGGAGGCTGCCGGAGTACTCCTGCACCAGCAGAGCCAGGAGCACGACGAGGGCGACGGAGGCGACCGCATAGGTGATCCTGCGCCAGACGTCTGGCACCAGACGGTCCCGCAGGTCCGCCATCGGGCGGATCGCCGAGATGCTGCCCGAATGGAGGGCCCTGGCTAGGAACAGGAAGGCCTTCTCCGCCCGTTCGACCGTCCATCCGCAGTCATCCTGCCGGGTGGCAACGCTGCTGGGTGTGCGGTACGCGCTCGGGATAAAGGCGTCGAACAGGTGCTCCCCGATCACGGCACTTGTCGGGAAGCGCGCGGTGTCGCAGAGTTCGGCCGGATCCCGATCGCTCCTGTCGGGTGCGTACACGGTACGGGCGAGGCTGATGTTCAGGGGTGTACTGAGAGCCAGGGCGACGGGTTCGGCTGTGCCCAGCCGGTGCAGCACAGGATCCCAACGGTCGGCGCGGGCGGGGCTCGCGGCATCCCGCCTCAGGTACCGGGCGACGGCGGTCTGATCCAGTGGGCGCAGCACGACGGCCGCGGCGTTGCGGAGTTTCACCGGAGGCTCTGTTCCGATGCCCAGGCATTCCTGGCCGTCGCCTGCGATGCGCCGGAATTCGGCTGTACGACTGGACACCACGACGCGCTCCCCGGGTCGTAGAGCCTCGTTGATGGTTCTAACAGCCAGCGCCCGGTGGTCTGATGGCAGTTCGTCCAGACCGTCCAAGATGAGGAGCAGGTGCCGACGGCTCACAAGGGCCTCGGCACAGTCGAGATCTCTCAGGGGGCTTGGTGCGGGTTTCCCCAGCATGGGGTGCTGGAGAACAAGTTGGGTGGTCAGCCAGTCGTGGAGGGCCAGCCCATCCGGGTTCCAGGTGGCCAGCGGTAACAGGACCGGTACGGGCTCGCCCGGCAGACGTCGGTGCAGCAGGTCGAGGGTGAGGCGGAGCAGCAGCATGGTCTTTCCGGCCCCCGGTTCACCGACGACGATCAGGCGCCCTGTGGGGACCTTGGCGAGGACCGCAGCGATCTCATTGTCCGAGCCCGCGAGGTCGTTCGGCCCGGCTGCCCAAGCGGCGGGGTCCGACGGCGGGCCGCCGGGGTACGCCATGGCCGTGTCCCGCAGGTAGTCCCAGCTCTCAGTCAGGTCCGTGGGCGCTGACTCCCACGAGACGGGCAGCGGCTGCGGGTCGTTGAGACGCCGCAGCGTGGCCTCGGCCTCCCAACGTATGCGCACTTCGTCGGCGAGCGAGTCGAGCAGCGCGTTGAGCGTGGTCTGGTCCGCCTCCATACGGGAGAAGCGGAAGTCCTGCCAAGTGAGATACGCCGGGGGCAGTGTCGGGAGAAGCATCAGCAGCGTCCCGGGCACCCCGAGCGCGAAGCTGTAGGAGATCCACAGGGAGGCCGCCGCCGTGCCGACGGACACTCCGAGGTGCACCAACCAGATTTGCCGTATACGCGACCTTGTGCGCCCCATGACGGCATTGTTCTCAGTAGCTGCCCGCCGAACCACCAGATCGGCGATTTCGGATGCAGCCCGTCGCAGCAATGTCCGGGGCACGAGCGACCCCGTAGCCGTGGAGCCATGCGAGAGGCCAGTGATGAATGCCGCTCCCGGTGGGTGAGCTGTTCGGTGGCCCGGCAGTAGGGGATCGCGGGCCTTGATGTGGTCGGCCGACGCGCTGCCGATCTGTGGTGGGCAGGTGCTCCGCCTAGCACGACGAGCATCAGCTCGACGAGGCTGGCGCTGCCCCAGCGCCGCCCGCCGTCGATAGCACCAGGATGAAAAACACCTACTCAGCCCCCGACTGATGCGGACAGGTAAGCCCTAGACGCACTGCGTCGTTCACAGCGCCCAGCGTGTGGCCACGCCACCCGAGGAGCGCCGGACGGCGGGGACCGGCCGGAAAGCACATCATCATGACCTCATATCCGTGCAAGCGCCCCGTACGGCGCAGCGAGACGCCCCCCCAGCAGCCTGAAGGCCTGCAGCAGATCCGCGACGCCCTGCCACCCGCTCCTGAGACGCGTACCGTGCCGCCCGCTCCGCGCCCGGCCGCAGGTTTTCGAGTGCGTCGGCCAACAGGTCGGCGTCAGGCTCGGTCAGGCGGGGCGCGCGGCGCCGGATAAACGCCACCGATTCGTACCGTTCGTAGACGAGCACTTCCAACAGTTTGCTGTTGTGCTCAGTCCACTCCGGGTTCCGGGAGGTGATGAGGACACGGCCCAGACCTGTGGGGAGCAGGTCCCAGATCTGGTCCGGTTCATCCGCGCAGTCCAGGATCAGCAGCAAGCGCGCGTACGGTCACCGCTGTCCTGTCGCAGTGGAACCGCTCCAGGTCTGATGGAGCGGTTCACCCGCGCTGTCAGAGAGATCCTGGGGTGATGCCGTCTCGGAGAATTGCGAGAACAGGCTCCAGTGATGGCACGATCACTTGGACTCCAATCTCACGGAGATGCCTCTCCCTGAACTCGTTGCGGGCATATCCGAGGAAGGCAACGTCTGCTTCCTGGCTGGCAATGAAGTCTGACGGGGAGTCTCCGATCATCAGGGCCTTGCTCGGAGGGGTGTCCATGGCGGTTAGGGCTCTGGTCACAAGCCCTGGCGCCGGCTTGAGCTGCGATAGATCGAATGTTCGTCCAAAGATGTACGGCGCGAAGCAGTCGGTGAGGTGACGGTCAGCCAAGTAGGTTTTGACGACCCGCGGTGAGTTGTTGGTCACGACGGCCAGCCTGGCTCCCACAGCCGCCCAGGTGCGAATCACTGGCTCCGCGTGCGCGGTTGGCATAGCAGTGGCGGAGGCTCGTAGCTCTTCTTGCGTGAGGCGTTCCTCCAATTCCACCATCAAGTCGCTGTGCGGGTGACGTCGGTTTACTGCCCGTAGCACCATCTGAGGGTCGGGATGTGCACGGTCCACCTCCGTCAAGAGCCCGCGCAAGCCCTGTTCTTCGAGCCACTCGACCAAGGCATTCGCGACTCTCTCCGCCTGATAGCCGGCGAAGAGCCTGCAGATCGGTCCGTCGAAGTCGAAGAGGACTGCCCGGGCCCCGGTTACTAGGGCCCGCAACTCGTCCGGCGTGCCCGGTCTGGAGGAACCGTCAAGGGATGGCGGTGCCAGATTCGTGAGTGTGGGGTCCCGCGTCTCGTGCGCAGGCTCCCCTGCAGTGGCCGATGATGGTGCGTGGGAGCGGATCCGGGTGGCTTCGGCGGAGCGTCCGAGCGCGTTGAGGGTTTCTGCTTGTACGGACAGGGCCTGGCGCAGGTCGTCGGTGAACCTGGTGGGCTGTTGAGCGACGAACCGGCTGAGGATCTCTACCGCTTCTTTCGCCTGGTCCAGGGCTCTGTCCAGTTCCTGACGCTGGCTGGTCCGCAGCCATGCTGCCGCGCTGAGCGATTGTGCGAGGTCGGGGAGGAAGGCCTCCGGGTTGGTTGCCGAGAGGCGCCGTCGCACGGCGATGGCTTCTTCGACCTTCGTGAGTGCTTCGTCCCACCGGTGGATATCTGTTAGGCGCAGGCTGAGATGGTGCAGCGCAGTAGCGAGCCGGGGGCTGGGCGTGCCGGGACTGTTCTCGGCCAGTGTCCGGTAGAGGAAGACCGCCTCCTCGGCAGTGCTCAGAGCTTCTGCATATCGTTCTGTTTCCGACAGTGCCGAGCCGAGGTTGAGCAGAGCGCTGGCCAGGCCGGGAGCAGCAGCGTCGGGGTCGGCCTCGGCGAGTTGTCGCCAGATCCCGACAGCTTCGCTGATGGCGTTTAGTGCCTCAGTCGTCTGGCCTGTTTCCGCGAGCGCGGCACCCTGGTTGTTGAGCATGGTGGCCAGATCGGGAAGGAAGGTGCCCGGGTCGGTGTCGGCGAGCTGTCGGCACAGACCAATCGCGTCGTTGATCGTGCTGAGTGCCTCTTGATGCCGCCCGAGGTCGGCTAGTCGGTTGCTGAGGTTGGACAGTGACCGCGCGAGGTCGTAGCTGCGCGTGGGGTCCGTATCCGCCAGTTGTTGCCGGATCATCACCGCCTGTTCGGCTGTTGCCAGGGCTTCCTCCCGCTCACCGTTTTCGGCCAGGCGGTTGCTGAGGGTGGACAGGGCCATGGCGAGAACGGGACGCATGGAGTCGGGATCTGCCTGGGCTGGGCGCTCTGCGACGCTGACGGCCTCACGGGCGGCGGCGAGGGCCTCACCGGTGGAGCCGGTGTCGGCCAGCTGGTCGGACTGGGTGATGAGGCTGTGGGCGATGGTGTCGGGCTGCCAGGGGACCAGGTCTGTGGCGGGGGAGTATTGGGCAAGCCTGTACAGGAGCTGGTCGACGCCGGCGCCGGTGATGGCGTCGACGGCGAGTGGGCGCAGTGGCCTGAGGAGGACCGGTAGATCCTCGCTGGTGCTGCCGGGCAGGATCACGGGCAGGATCCGTTGGCTCAGCCTGGTCGGGCCGTGGGCGACCTCGTCGCGGAGCAGGCGGGCTTCGGACGCCACATCGACCCGACGGTCGGAGTCAGATCGAGGGTCGTCGGCGTGGCGCTTGTACGCAGGTGAGGCGATCACCAGGATGACATCGGCCGCCTCCATTTCGTGCCGTACCCCGGCTGCCCAGTCCAGGTGTCCCTTCAACTCGCCCGGGTCGACACGGACATCGATGTTTGCAGCCCGCAGCACCTCGACCAGGTTACGGACCTGCTCGGCGTGGGCGCCGTCGTCGTTCTCGTGGGCGTAGGAGATGAAAACCCGTTGTCTACGGCGCCCGGCCGACGCGTCGCTTGTACGGTCCCCGTCTTGCACAGGAGGCCTGGCGGGCAGGAGGTCCACGCGGGGGATGCGCCGCATGTACTGGCTGCAGATATCGGTGAAGTCGGGACTGTTGGCTAGAGCGCTGATGGCGGTGACAGCGAGGCGGAGGTGACCGGAGCGGTCGTGTCGCATCGTGCTGACGAAGCCCAGGAGGAGCTCTCCGAAGAAGACGGGTGCTCCGGACAGGCCTCTCGCGAGCGATTTCTGGTTGCGGGACTGTGAGAGGGGGACGGCGGGCTCGAAGTCGTACGCGGCACCGGGGAAGGACGAGGTGGGATGCAGGATGCCGGTCAGATAGCCGCTTGTCTGCGGGGAGGTCTCGTTCGTAACGATGACACCGGTGGCGTGGCAGGGACTGAGTGGTTCGTCGCCGGTCAGCCGTGCCCAGCGGGGGGCGGAGAAGTGGCTGTCGGTGGAGGGCTCGGCGAGGTCGTCCTCGGCGAGGAGCAGGGCTGCGCCGTAGGTGTTGTCGATCCACAGCACGCGGCAGTCGACCCAGCCGTCCGAAGTGACGGTTCCGAGCCTGTTACGGACTCTGACGGTCCATGATCGGCTGTGCCGGCTCACGGCATCCGCATCGGTGAGGACCAGGCGTGGACCGAGCAGGAAGCCGGTTCCCACCTGCTGGAAGCTGCTTTTGGGGCGCGGTGGATCCCCGGTGCCGGCGATCATGACGAGCCGCGTGTGTGACGGTTCACCTGGCCATCGTTGGGGCGCGGCGGCGACGGGGGAGACCCGGATGACCTCGGCACGAGAGATGAGGTGGCGGAGGCTCGCGTAGTCGTCGGCTGGGCCTCCTTGGGCCGGAGCCATGAGGTTGTCCCAGGCTGAGGGGGTCAGGGTTCCGATGATGAGGATAGGCGCGCGCTCGCTGTCCTCGATCATGCCGAGCACGGTGTGTGCCATGGATTCGATGAAGGAACCGGAAATTGTTGTGTACCTCTGGAGATCATCGAGCAGGACGATCGTTCGGGGCCCGACCTGGGGTGCGCCGCGCGCCAGCGTGAGGGAGACGTCATCGGGCGACCACAACCTCCAGTCGTCCGGCATCTCCTGGATGGCGCGCGCAGTGGCGTGAGTCTTGCCTGAACCAGGCTCCCCGACCACCAGTACGAGGGAGCTGCGACCGTTGATTGCCTGGGCTATGGCGTTCCCCAGCTGAGCGTCCACGTCACGCTCGATATAGCCCGGCAGATGCTCCGTATTCGGGTCCTGGGCCTCCCGGACGGGGAGCCCCACCGGGCTCGGCGTGCTCGCCCGGTCGGCGAAGGGCAGGGCATCGAGGCTCAGGGCCTGACCACCGTCTCCGCCCGGTGTGCCGCGCGCGGCGAGGAAGTCTCCGGCTGGACCTGAGCCCCGTTCTGGGACGACGGCAGCCCCCATCTCGCGGCGCACGAGTTCTTGTACCGTCGTGATCTCGTCCCGTCGCTGGGAACCGAGCAGCGCCTCTTGTACGCCCGCGCGGATGTGGAACGGCATCCGCGCCATGTCGGTGGGCCCTTTGCGTACGTCACGCTCCCACGATTCGAAGAGCCCGCCGAGCGCGACCTCCGCCAGATGCCCAGGATCTGATTCCGGGAGCATGATCTGGCGTACGAGGTTCATCACCGGCAGGGTCAGCGGCACGGCGGACAGGTAGCCGGCCAGCGTCTGGGCGACCGGAGACGCGCCGGCCCGGAAGCGGCGAAGGATCTCGTCGACAGTGACCGGAGGCTCAAGCGGCGGCCCGGACTGAGACTGGGGCTCTGTCGGGCCTCCCGGCCTTTGCGCAATGGTCAGGCAGGGCAGGCGGCTCCAGCGGCCGCCGCCTGCCACCAGCTCCGCCAGCGCAGAGATCGAGCCCGCACTCGCCTCCACGACCGGGACCGCGATGCCCTCGGCGAGAGCATTGCTACGGCGTTTACGTCGGCTGCCTGCGGCCTGTCCCAGCCGCCAGGATGCGTTGGGCGCGGCAGGCCTGGGCGCCCTGATCATATGGGGCTGGGGCCGGATGGCGCCGCGGTCCCACAGCCTGCGGGGTAGCACGTTGAGCAGGGCGACGGGGCCGTGCGATGCCCACTGCCGCAGCACGTCCTGGACACCGGAAGCGCTCCAGCCGCCCGCCACGGTATCCGTGATGACCAGGACCATCCGGTGGCCGGACGGGTCGGCGACTTCCTGGACGCTGCGCGGCTCGCCGCCCTCACGTGCGACGGTCGGGGCCTCGTCCCGACCCGTACCGTGTAGATACCAGGTCCGCACGTCGCGGAAGATGCCGGTCTGGACGAAGACGCGGCGGAGTTCGGTCACCAGGTCGTGCCAGAGCAGCATCGAGTGGTGGGCGTCCACGACGAGGGCGAGGTCCAGCCAGCGGCCGCGGCGGGGGCGGAAGACCGGGACTGGGAGGCACTGTTCGATGGTGCTGCGGACGGTGAGTTCCTCGTCGAGTTCGCCCCGTGCGACGTCGCCGGGCAGGCCGGCATGCCGTCCCAGAGGCCGCAGGGCCCGCATCACGGCCAGGGAGTCGTGCAGTGACGCGGCACGACGGATGCGGACGGAGTCGACACGTCGCACGGCAGAGCCGGGAGTGTCGGCCATATCGGCGGCGCTGTAGAACTGTTCGGCAGGAGACGAATCGCGGGCACGTGTCGAGGAAGGCTCCAGCGCCCGTGACTGCTGTCCCCTCTCGTCATGGGGTGCGGGACTCGGGTGGCCAGGCCTGCGGATGCCGGTACCGTCGATGCGGGCGGCGAGCCACAGGATCTCCGCCAGTTCCTCGGGCCCGGCGTTGGCGCCGGAGTCCTCGAAGGCCGCGAACAGTTCCTCGATCACGCTGGCGGCCCGGTCAACCGCTGCAGAACGGTGTTGAGGAACTTGGTGCGGTCGCTGTCATCGGACCAGGCTCCGCTGAGTCTGAGCTGTACGGCGTTGAGGAGCTGGTCGGTCGCGAGGTCGCCTTCCACGCGCCGCTCGAGGTAGGCCTCGATGAGATCGCGGTAGGGAGCATCGTCCGTTCCTTCGTCCAGGGCGAGTCGCTGGCGGACGATCTGTGTGAGTTTCGGCTCGCTCGGCGGCTTCAGGTCCAGCCGGATGCAGCGTCGCAGGAACGGCGGCGGGAAGTCGCGTTCGCCGTTGCTGGTCAGGACGACGATTGGGAAGGCGAGGCACTGGATGAGGCCGCGTTCGATCTTGACCTGAGGTTCCGGATCGTCCTGCGTGCCGATCTTCACCGTGGGGTGGTGGGCGGCGATCCGGGCGAGCTCGGGGATCTCGAAGGCGCCCTCTTCGAAGACGGTGAGCAGGTCGCCGGGAAGGTCGATGTCACTCTTGTCGATCTCGTCGACGAGCAGCACGCGGGGTCGTTCCTGGGCCACCAGGGCGGTGCCCAGGGGGCCCAGGCGCAGATAGGGCGCGATGGGGCCGCCGGGCGGCTGGTCGGCGGATGCGGGAGCGGTGGGGCGCAGGACGCGTCCGGCCGGGGTGCCGCGCCGGTGGCGGAGGGCTGGCTGGCCTGTGGTGCGTTTGGCGGCCGCGTCGAGGTGGCGGAGGTTGGCGTCGTGCAACCGCCCGATGGCGTCGTACTGGTAGAGGCCGTCGCGCAGCGAGCTGCGGCTGGTGATCGGCCAGTGCAGTACCGGGCCGAGTTCCAGATCGGTGGCGATGCTGTGGGCGAGTGTTGACTTGCCGACGCCGGGTTTGCCGGTGACGAGCAGCGGTCGGCGCAGATACAGCGCCGTGTTGACGGAGTCCTTCTCGTCCTCGTCGGGCACGTAGCCGGCACCGCGGCGGTGGGTTTCGTCCCAGGAAGCCCCGGAGGTTCCGGGCGGGGCGTACCCGGGGTCGGGCTCCCCCTTGAAGGACCGCCACGGCGGGCGGTGTTCGGCCAGGAGTGCCTGCTTCTCAGCAGCTGTCCCCGCGCCTCGGTAGATCCACCAGTCCTTGACAACCTCAGCTGTCACCACGGTGTCCTCATTCATGAAGTGAGCGTCTGCCTTTCGGGAATGCGCCCGGGATCGTCCCACATCAGGGCGAGAGGATGACGCCTGATCCGCGCGTTCCGGAGCCGGGCGGGCAGCGTGTGAACCTCGAACGGGCCAGGGTCGACTGCCAGCGCGGTGCGGATCGGCTCAGCCGTTCCTTCCTGGATGCTGTCCGGCCGCCGCCAGATGGCAATTGGCACTCCGCCATCGAGTACGGCGTCCAGCGTGTCCATGACCATGGGCTCGGTGACCTCGGCGAAGACGACGACGGGCGGGTCGGTCTCCTGGAGCGAGGGGCCGAGATACTCGGACACGTCACTGTCGCAGACCTCGCGTACGGCCTGCGAGTGCCGTCCGCCCTGTGCCTTGAGCCACTCCCACTTGCGATTCCAGGGGGCCTCGGCGGGCCCCTGGCGTTCGTCGGGGCAGCGCAGCACGACGTCGTAGTAGCAGCCGACCTCTTTCATCCTGCTGCCGCGCCAGGGGATCTTCCAGGATTCGAAGGGCTCATCGAGGAGCGCATACGGGAGGTGGAACTCGATGCGTGTGGGGGCGTGTGAGCGGCGGACGGCCAGCTGCTGGCCGAGCACGCCTCGGACAGCTTCGAGTTCCAGTGGCTGATCGGACTCCCATACGCTTTCGAACTCGTTCTGGTAGATCCACATTCGGGTCCAGTACCGGTGGTTGTCATCGGGCGTGAGCCGGATGTGGAGGGCGGGACTCTCGGCCGCGGGCTCCGGCGGCGTAGGGACAGGCGCTGTACGAAGTCGTGCGCGGGTTCGATTCGTCCAGGCATCGGCTTCGTCAGCCCACTGGGCATGGTGCTTTCTGGCCCGGGCGGTCAGAAAGCGAACGAAGGGCAGGACGAGGGGGAGGTCGAGGCGTCTGCCTTGCCGGCTGTTGAGATCCCAGGCGATATCCAGAAGGTGGGAGCCGGGAAGCTCGTCACCGGGCGGAACGGCGCAGCCGGTGACCTCGAAAGCCCACCTGTAGGCGTCATAGGAGTAGGCGGGCAGCCGCCGAAGTCCTTGGAGGAGGGGGCCGAGTTCGGTCAACGCCTCCTGGTCGAGCACCGGAGGCCCGGATGGTTCGCAGACGGTGCCGGTCGTGGCGTCTGCCCACTGGTTGCCGAAGAGGGTCGATCCGTTCCAGTCTTCGCTGATGACGAACTGTGGCTCCTGCCACGCCTCGCCGTTCGCACGCATGATGCGGAAGTCCGTTTGGACGGCGTGGGCGATGCCGACCAGATCCTCCACGGTCTTGTCGACGGGCTGGTCGGCCAGGCGTTTCAGGAGCGTGTCCGTGAACTGGCCAGCCCCTTTATCTGCCTGGTTCTTGGCCGCTTGACCGGGGCGTGCTGCGTAGAGAACGAACTGGCGTCGCTCGGGCGTCAGTTCGCCGGCTTCAGGCTCGTTGGAGCCGAATTTCAGAACCCGCGCCTTTTGGGTCTCGATGCGGCAGGTGTCTCCCACAGCGACAACGCGGTGGAAACGCCCTCCGGGGACGTTCGTCGATTGCCACCAGCGCAGGGCAGCCGTGAGGTTGAGGTGGCGGGTGAAGGGGATCGTGGCATCCGCGCACGGGAGGAGCAGTTGACGCCGGGAATCGAGGAATCCGTGTCCTGCCCAGTAGATCCACAAGAGATCCCCGTCGGATTGGGGGAGTTCTTCGAAGAGTACCCGGTGGACATTCTCCAGAGTGGCCGAAGGAATTGCCTGAGGGGGCTCATTTTGGAGGGGCGACAGCAGCAGGTGAACGTGCGTCGGTGGCACGTCGGCTGTGCCGGTGAGCCAGTCGGCGAAGCGGACGGCATCCCGTGCTGGGCCAGGAAGCGACCAGCCGGGTATCTGGTAGGACTCGATGCCGACAACCAGTGCAAAGACCCTCGCGGGATCGAGAGCGGGGATCACCGCAGAGCCTCACCGATCCGGTCGTAGACGGCGCCGAGTTTCCAGTACGCGCTGTGCGAGACGGGGAAGGGCTGGCGGCTGAATACCTCGTGGTCCGTCACCCGGGGATCGTCGGGGAAGACCGGCGCGGCCAGATAGGAGAGCAGATCCCTACGGTCGTAGATGTTCAGCCAGCGCGGGAAATCAGGTGGCAGGGTAGCGCCAGGCGGGAGGCCGGCGAGGGCACCGAGCTCGTGGAGAAAAGGGGCCTGGGAACCGACCGTGACCAGCAGCCTTACGGGCAAGGGCTGTTGGCGAATGGCGGCCAGGGCGAGGGCGTCCACGAGGGCGATGCCGCCCAGGCTGTGACCGATCACGACCGGCGGCTCCGGGCACTGAGCAATGAACTGAACCAGGGCGTCGCGGAGCGGGCCGCCGCGTGCCTGGTACCGAAGGATGTCACCGACCGCGGAGGCCCCGGCCGAGGTGGCCTCACCGCGCTTGCGATCCAGGACGGACTGGGGAGTCCAGCGCAGCCCCAGCTTGAGAAGCACGCCGGAAGCCCGGAGCACAGAGCCTCGCGCCGTGCCGCCGATTCGGCTGCTGAGGAGATCGACTATCCGGTCACGTTCGTCGCCCGTACACACCACTGACTCTCCGACATCGGAGAGCAGGAGAGCGACGATGGCACGGCTCGTGGAAGTGGTGAGGTCTGCCGCTGACACGTCGTCTTGGACGACCGCACACGCGTCACGGAACTCGTCAGAGTCCCTGAGCGCATCCAGTGCCTTGGCATAGCCATCGATGAGGCCGGTATCTCTAAGCAGGTGAGCCAGTTCGTCCGCATCACTGGAACCGGACGAGAGGTCTCTGGGCAGCTTTCGGACACTGTCGGCGACCCGCTCGCCGGCGGATTGCACGCCCGGCATCCCGAGTCCGTCATCCGTGGTGCCCAACGAGGCGAGGACCCTCAGTTCGCAGAACGGGTCGGTGAGAAGCAGCAACCACTCGGCAGCCTCCGCCTCTTCAGGATCTCCAGTGCCACGGGTGGTCGCCATCCCAGGGACGGAAGCACCGCCTGCACTGAGAGCTGAGCCAAAGGTTTCACCCCAGTAGTACGGCACCACGTCCGCGTCATCGAAACGATGTAGCAGGCCTCCGCGAACCCACCGGAACAGGTCATCGAAACGCTCTCGGCGTACGCCGGTCCCGTGGACGAAGATGAAGCGCATGCAGCCCCCAGTTTGTCACGTGCTGTAGGGAGGATAGAGCGCTTGGCGACGCAAAGAGACCTGTTCGCAGAGTGCCAAGTTCCTTACTTTCTGTGTGGGTTGGTGGGGGGTGTGACTTCCCCTCTGTTGCTGTGGCTTGGACCTCACGATCCAGCACGGCCAACAGGCCCTGAACACGGTCTTCGGCAGCTAGGCCACATCAGCAGCGCCCGCGACGGGTGGCCCGCCCACGACCGTGACCGTCACCCGCGCCGTCTACGCCGCCGCCCACTCCAGCCCGAGGTCGGCAAGCGCCTGGAGCTGGTTGGCTGTGAGCTTCCCGCGGCGGCCCTTCTGGTTCATGATCCACACTCCGAGTTTGACCTCGGTCCCGTCGTCCAGTCGTTCTACGTGCCCCCGTGGGACCGTCACAGAGCCCGTATGCGCCTTGTACTGAGCTAAGGGCTTGCAGGGAATCAAGGTGTTGCTTCCCGTCCTGAAGCTCGTTGGTGTGGTATGCGCATCCCGGATGAGACTCGTGACCAACTCGCCGTGAAGTTCGCGGTGTTGCTCCCACATCTGGACGAGCGGCAGCGACGGCTGTTGATGGCTGCGGAGGCCCGGGAGCTGGGTCACGGCGGTGTCCGGGCCGTGGCACAGGCCGCTGCGGTCAGCGAGACGACGGTCCGCAAGGGCGTGTTCGAACTCGAGGCCGGTGAGGAGCCGTTGGGGCGGGTGCGGCGTCCGGGCGGGGGCCGCAAACGAGTCGTGGATCTGAATCCGGGCCTGCGGTCGGCACTGTTGGCGCTGGTTGAGCCGGATGTGCGGGGTGACCCGATGTCGCCGTTGCGGTGGACGGTGAAGTCCACCCGCACACTGGCGCACGAGCTGACCCGGGCCGGGCACCGCGTCAGTGCCGACACCGTCGCCGGCCTGCTGCGGGAGGAAGGGTTCAGTCTGCAGGCCAACGCCAAGACGATCGAGGGCAGTCAGCACCCGGACCGGGATGCCCAGTTCCGCTACCTCAACGAGCAGGCCCGCGAGCATCGGGACGCCGGCCAGCCGGTGATCAGCGTGGACACCAAGAAGAAGGAACTCGTCGGGGAGTTCAGGAACAACGGCTGCCAGTGGCGGCCGACGGGTGAGCCGGTGCCGGTGAACGTGCATGACTTCGCCGACCCGCAACTGGGCAAGGCCGTCCCCTACGGGATCTACGACGTCACGTCGAACACCGGCTGGGTCAACGTCGGCACCGATCACGACACTGCCGCGTTCGCGGTCGAGTCGATCCGCCGCTGGTGGCACAGCCGGGGCCAGACTGCCTACCCGCAGGCGGCACGGCTCCTGATCACCGCCGACGCGGGTGGCTCCAACGGCTACCGCACACGGGCCTGGAAACTCGAACTCGCCCGGCTCGCCGCCGAAACCGGGCTGACGATCACCGTGTGTCACCTGCCGCCCGGCACATCGAAGTGGAACAAGATCGAGCACCGGCTCTTCTCCCACATCACCATGAACTGGCGGGGCCGCCCGTTGACCAGCCACGAAGTCATCCTGCAGACCATCGCGGCAACCACCACCCGCACCGGACTGCGCGTGAGTGCCGCACTCGACACCAACATCTATCCCACCGGAGTCCGTATCGGGGATGCGGAGATGGCCGCACTGCCGCTGACCCGGCACGCATTCCACGGCGAGTGGAACTACGCCCTGCACCCGCAGCCCCGCCCTGCCGTTCCGATGGCCCGGGCTCCACAGGAGCCGGCCCCGCGGTGGGACCAGGCCCTGCTGTCCGATCCCGCCCTGACCGGCATGTCCCGGCAGCAACTGGCCGACTTCACAAGGACTTTGATCCCCGACGGCGATGCCCGACGCGGCCGTCCGCCCCGGCTCGCCTTCCCCGAACAGATCCTGGCCACCGTGCTCCATCTACGGGTCGCCCTGGCCGCTGAACCTCTCGCCGTACTGTTCGGCAGCAGCCGGACCGCGATGCACCGCACCCTTCTGAAAAACAGAAGACTCCTCAAGGCACACGGCATCGTCATCCCGCCCGCGACCACGCCACCCGTCGCCCTTGCAGCCCTCCACGCTCGGGTCCTCACCCAAACCGGCGAGCCCCACAACAAGATCAAGACGACGTGTTAATGATCTGCAAGCCCTTAGCCTTCTACATACGGGTTGCATCGCTTTTCCGCATGCCTACTTCCTACCGAGCGAACCTGAGGCGAACGTTAAAGAGCTGCTCACGCGCTCTGCCAACTGATCAGTTGTGGGAGCTTCTCGAGCCGTTGCTTCCGCCGTGGCCCCACCGCCGGGGTCGCCCGTCCAATCACCCGTCAGGGTGGAAACGCCTCACGCCCTGTCATCGGGCAGCCAGCGCTCCATGCTGCCGACACGCACCTGCTGCTGTCAGCACGCCTACTCACAACACGCGCTGAACTCCCTGTGACAACAAGGGAGTTCAGCGCCACACCTGTCTCCTCGGTTACGAATCCATGACATTGGGACGTACAACTGGGATCGCCCGGCTCGAGTCGTACCCACTGAACGCGGCCTTCCGCGCATAGAACCGACCGACTCGAAAGGCTTACGTATGTCCCGAGCACACCGCCGAACCCGTACCGCGCTCACCGCACCCCTGGCAGCCGCGGTGCTGCTCGCCGGAGGATTCGGCGCCATGGCCCTCACCGGGGGCCCGGCGCAGGCGGCCACCGGGTCCGCGGACGCGCAGGACGACTTCAACGGCGACGGATACGCCGACCTGGTCGTGTCGGCCCCGGACGCCACGATCTCCAGCCAGGCCAAGGCGGGCTACGTGGCCGTCACGTACGGCTCCGCCAGTGGGGTCTCCGCCAGCAACAAGAAGCTCATCAGCCGCTCCACCAGCGGCGTTCCCGGCTCCGCCACCGCGAACCAGCGCTTCGGGACCAACTTCACCAAGGGCGACCTGGACGGTGACGGCTTCAGCGACCTGGTGATCTCGGGTGGCAGTCCCGGCTCCGTCATCCTCTGGGGCTCCGCCTCCGGACTCACCGGCGGCACGGCCATACCCGGGTACGGGCAGTCCCCCACGACCGGCGACTTCGACGGCGACGGCAAGACGGACCTCGCCCTGTTCTCCTACCTGTCCGGCGCGGGCGACGACCCGTCGAGCGGCGACGCCACCGTGTGGAAGGGCCCGGTCACCCGTGCCGGACAGCCCACCGCCACCCTGCCCCTGCTGGACAAGGCCGACTGGTGGGGCTACGACACCCCCGACGCGTCCTGCGCCACCAACGGCATCGGCTGCCAGGAGGACGGCGACTCGATCACCGGTCCCATCCGCTCCACCCGGACCGGCGACGTCAACGGCGACGGCAAGGACGACATCGTCGCCTGGAAGTACGCGGGCGACGGCCAGTGGGGCAACCGTCTGTTCCTCGGCGGCGGCAGCACGGGCTTCACCAGCGGCTGGACCCCCTCGGACGGCACGGCGACCGGCACGGGCACCGGCATCGGGGACGTGAACGACGACGGGTTCGACGACGTCGTGGTGGGCAACTACTGGAACGGCGGCAAGGTCCAGATCGCGTTCGGGGCGGCCTCCGGCCTGTCCGAGGAGCGCGTACAGGTCTTCGACCAGGACCTGCCCGGCTTCCCCGGCGTGGAGGAGGAGGGCGACGGGATCGGTTCCACGGTCTCGGTGGCGGACGTCAACGGTGACGGCTTCGGCGACATCGCGCTCGGCATCCCGGGCGAGGACATCGGCGACATCACCGACGCCGGGTCCGTCGCCCTAGTCCCCGGCAGCGCCTCCGGCGTCACGGGCGCCGGCACGCAGACCTTCCACCAGGACACCGCCGGGGTACCCGGAGTCGCCGAGAACGACGACCAGTTCGGCGCGAGCAGCGCGCTGCTGGACCTCGACGGTGACGGCCACGCCGACCTCGCGGCCGGTTCCCTGGCCGAGAACAGCTGGAACGGCGCGGTCTGGGTGCTGCGCGGCACGGCGACCGGTGTCACGGCCACGTCGTCCCTCGCGTTCGGCGCCGGCGACCTCTCGGCGCCCGCCACGGGCGCCCGCTTCGGCGCGCTCCTGCGCTGAGCGAGTCGATCGGGCAACGGGGGTTCGGTGGGGCGGCCTGGTGCCGCCCCACCGTCATGTCCGGCCGGGGCGAGCCGGCTTCGGCCGAGGTGCGCGGACCGCCTCACCGCCTCGGTCCAGGTGCGTCGGCGCGAACATCCGCACCACCGTAGGCAGCACGACCACCGAAGGGCCGGGCGTGGCGAGGGACTTGGCGAGGTCGTCGGCCAGGGGGTCCGGGGCGGTGCGTACGCCGGGGACGCCGAAGGACTCCGCGAGCGCCACGAAGTCCGGGGGTGAGCAGCCGCCTCCATGACAGCCACCCAACCTGATGATGACCGGACGACAGCAGCCACCTGGTCACTTCACGACAGCAGACTGCTCCTCATACACGCCCTACCATCAAGCAGTCGGCGCTCCACGCTGCCGACACTCACCTGCTGCTACCAGGACGCCCACTCACAGCCCTGAACCGTGCTCAGTTTCCCGTCGGTGACTGAGGTAGGACGGGGCCCTCACCCGCGTAGGTTTTGCCGCGCGGGGTGGACGGTGCGTCGTCTTCGGAGAAGGTCAGGCTGGGCCAGGAGCCGGCAACAGCGGTGTCGTCCAGGGTGATGCCGAGATGATCGAGCACGAGGGCCACCAGTGGCGCCATCGGCCGTGCCGCGGGCGAGGTGGTTCGGCGGGCGACCCCGGCGTTGAGCAGGTCGCGTAAGGGGGAGTGGCCCGGCACGCGCGCACGCGCCGCGTGCGAGAATCCACCGGACCGTCGCGCCGTTGGCGCACTGCCCCCGCCTGGGCAACGCGCCACCGTGCAGTCGGTTACCGGCCTTTGACACCGACGGTGACTTCAGGAGCGAGTAGTGGCCCCGGGGGACCTTGGGCCTGAACTGCTTCCTGAAGCCGCGACGGCCAATAACGGAGTCCCAAGGCGTCCGCCGCGTACCGGTGGGGACACTGCTGGTACTTCCTTCCCCGACCGGCCAGCAGGCACTCCATGAGACATCGGTAACCACCGAGACCCACAACGCACTTCATTCTGAAATGATCAGTTAGGGGCCGAGATGGATGAACGGGGCCCATAGGGAGGGGAGGTTGGGGAGCTGGTCGCGGAGCTGGACCGTGGCGCGGTGGAGCGCCATCGATACTGTCGGGCCGGTCAACTTCTCGGCGGTCGCGAGCGCACCGTAGAAGGCCTCGACCAGCTCCGGTCCGATTCGGTCGTGGGAGGGCCAGAGCGTGGCCACCACATGACGGAAACCGGCGAGCTGGAAGGCAGAGCCGATATGGATGACCTCATCAGCCAGTCGGGCACCACCGCGTGCGGTTTCACAGCCTGACAGGAACGCGAGCTCGCCACCGCGGGTGTCCACGCCCAGTAGGTCACCGACCGACAGCGGCCCGTCGTACAAACGGAGGTGGGCGTCCGACGGGGCGGACAGATCTCCGCCGGCATGGCAGGCGAAGTGCACCCGGCGGTGCAGTGCCAGTGCGGAGAGCACGCTGTCGCGTGTGACGCGGCTGTCGGCGAGGATCCGGGTCCCGGGCAGCAGACGCCGGATGGACTCGACCTCCGCGTCCGCACCGGGTAGAGGAGACAGCCCCGGCGTGTCGGTCATGGCGACCGCGAGCGTCGTGTCGGAGGCGGCGCCGGACGCCGGGGTGTCCGGCCTGCTGCGGGCATGGACCAGTGCGCGTACGGTCGTCGCGTACGAGGAGGTCACCCGGTCCAGCACGGTGTCGGGGGTGTCGGTCGTCCTCGTGTGGTGATGTCCGGCGGCGTGCAGGGGGAGCAGGGTCAACAACCCAGTCGGCACCCACCAGACGCGTGGTGGTGGCATCCCCGGGGCGGGGCGACCGGTGATACCGAGGGCGGTGAGGACCGGGTGGCAGACGACGTCCCACAGCCATTCGAGTACGTCGGTCAGGTTGTCCTGCAGTGCGAGCCGCTGATCACTGGACAGCGAGGGATTCGCCACGTTCATCAGGGCACGCAGGAACTCGATGGCCAACGGGTGCAGGGTTTCGCGGCTGAGACCAGGCAGGGGAACGCAGTGGATCCCGTCCGTGCGTATGAGGAGGGCGTCCGCTCGGTGCTCGCCCACGTTGACGACGACGACCGGTCCGTCGGCGGCAGCCCGTAGCAGGTCGGGAAGCGTGGGGGCTGCCAGGAAGTCCGTGAATCCCGGCAGCGCGCGGATCTGCATGAGCAGCACGTCCAAGTCCCGGGCCGCCGCGCGCCGGTGCTCCCAGTTTTGCGGTCCCTCGGCGGTCGGCCGTGCCGTGCCGAGGCGTTGGCGTGCCGCGTCGAAGCGGTCGGCGAGCTCAGGGGCGCGTAGTCGCAACTCTTGGAGATCGGGACGCAGTTCCAGAAGCTGTGACAAGAAGATGCTGCGGCCCTGTTCAAGGAAGCGCAGGGCCCGAACCGGGTCCTCGGTCTTCAGCGCGCAGGCGGCCGCGTCCACGGAAAGGAACTGCAAGTGCTCCAGCTGCTGTTCGGCATCGACTCTGTCGAGGTCCCGTGGCAACAGGTGGGGGACCTCGTCGATCGCCGCTTCGTAGGCGTCACAGGCTTCCCGGTGGCGGCCCTGGCCGTCCAGAGATCTGGCCAGGCTGAACTGGGCATTGAGTCGAAACGCCGTCCCGAGGCCCGGCGTGGCAGCCGCCTTGGTGAAGGCTTCCTGCGCGGCGGATCGATGGGACTCACCCGCGGGAAGCCCGGCCCGCTCGTTGAGGAGGTGGCCGAGATTGAGCTGCGCCAGACCCACGTCCGGATCGTTCGGCCGAGCCTGCGACAGCGCTCCTCTCAACCGCGAGATGGCCAGGTCTAGATCGTCGATCTCTTTCCCCAGCTGGTGACGGGCTTGGAGGGCCTTGGCTAGATTGATGCTGTAGCCGAGGTGACCGGGGTCGTCGACGTTACTCAGATGGAGGGCTGCCTTGCCGTGGGCGATGCTCATCTCCAGGTCGGCTTTCTGGCCGAACTCCTGGTACCTAGCCAGGAAGGTGAAGCTGAGCATGCTGAAGGAGGAGGGCTTCTCGAAGTCCATGTCCCGGAGCCTGCCGATCACCTCGTCCACGTCGGCACGGTTCCGTTTCCGCTGGAACCGTGTCTGAAGGGCATCTGCGAGGCCGGCGAGAGCCGTTGAGAACTGCGGGTGTTCCCGGGGGGTCTGTTCCACGACGAGCCGGAGGTGTCCGATCGCCGAGTCGAGGGCCTCGGCGTCACCCAGTTGTTGGCAGCGACGGACCAATACACCCCCGAGGTTGAGGCGTGCCGAGAACAACTGCTCCTGATGGGAAGGGTTTGCCTGTGCTTCCTTGCTCAGACGGTCGACCGATCGCGTCAGGTGGTCGATCGCCCTGTCCAGCAGAGCGCGGTCCTCCGACAGTTCGTACAGTTTTCGTTCGGCCAGACCGAGGTTGGTCAGCCAGCTGGTCAGCGATGCCGCCGGGTCCCGGGACGCCCCTTCGACCGCTTCGGTGAGATGGGCGATGGCGGCTTCCAGGTCGGCACGGTCCCGGGTCCGGTCATAATGGGCGAGTAACGCGGTCCCCGCGTCACCGTGGGCCGTCGCCCACCCAGGCTGGCTGGCGTCCATCCGTTCGGCCGCCTGCCGCAGATGACGGGTCGCAGCCTCCAGGCACTGGGGATTGCCCCGCGCGAAGGCCGTCATATAGGCCTTTCCCATCTGGGCCAGCCGCAACGGGTAGTCGGGAAGGCGCTCGACACCGGGTACCAGGCGACACTGGAGAAGCTCCGCCGCCTCGAACGCGCCCCTGTACGACGCCGGATCGTTCTCAAGGGTGAGCCACTGCACCAGCGCCGACGCGGGGCCCGGCCAGTCAGGGCCCTTCGCGCGTACCCCGTTCAGTCCGCCGACAGCGTCAAGGTAGGCACGCAGCGGCCTTGGCAGGACGTCGGGGGTGACCAGGTAGAAGGACGAGAAGAGCTCCACCGCGTTTTGGAAGTCCGCGACGCCGTCCGGCTCGGGCGACACGAGATAGCGGTACCAGTGGAGGAAGCCAATCTCGATGACGGCTCCGGGGTCGGAGACCCGCAGAGCACCGTTCGCCGCAGGCCGCGTGGCCAGTGGCAGCAACCGGTATACGGCCATCAGCGCGTCGTCGCCGAGGACCGCGTCGAGGTCTCCGTCTCTTTCCAGCCGTTTCAGTCTGCTCGTCAGGTCGGCGACGAGCTGGTTGCGATCCATGGGGTCCCAGTGCCTGTGAGTAGCGCGTCGAAAGGTGCGGGGAGGGGAAGGCGCCTGATCCGGTCGGCCGCTCGCCGGGAGGACACGGGCGCGTCCTGCTCATGCGTCAGCCGAGGTCTCCGGAAGCGTCCCGTCCGGTAGGTCGGAGGCGGCGGGCCGTTCCGAAACACCAGCCGGTTCCGTTGGCGCCTGCTGCGGCTCGGCCACCCGGTCGCGCGGAGCGTAGCCCCTGACGCCGTCCGGATCCGCGAGCAGCGCCAGCTCCAGCGGGGTCAGTGCAGGACGCTGCGGTGGGGTGTCGGGCATGCTGTGTCCGGTGTCGCTTCCTGTCGGGGTGGGTGGAGGAGTTCCAGTACGTCGGTATCGCCCGCCCGGATGTACAGGCCGGCGCTCGGGCCGATGCGGTGGCCGAAGCTACCATCAGGGTTCATCCGCCAGGCGGATTCGAGGAAGATCTCGGCGGGCTGCGGATAGGACGTCGCGTAGGAGTCACTTCCGTACCACCCTCCGACCCACGTCCCGTCCTTCAGCCGCATCCGCACGAAACAGGAGCCGCGGGAGCGGAACGCGTGATCCCAGGCGGTGGGCGTGCTCTGGTACTTCGCCCGCAGTCGACGGCGCTGCCACTCCGAGACGCAGCCTGCCGCCACGGCCGGAACGGCGACGAACAACGCCAGCGCCAGGAGCGCGGTCAGGCGCGGCCGCTCGGTCAGGCCCTCCCACCCCCACCCTGAGCCACGGAAGAGAGCAACTAAATGCGGCCCGGCCAACAGCAAGTACAGGGAGTCCAGTACGACGGACGCCGCCAGCGCGCGTAGCACCCGCTCGCCCAGATCGCGCTCACTCGGTACCGGGCCGCGGAAGCGTTCCCGCAGGAACTGGTAGATGACCCCGGGCAGAACGACCAATACGAGCAACGCCAGTTGGACCACCGTCGAGGGGGCCTGCCCCATCCGTCACCTCCCCGTGCGACCCATCTGGCGGACATCATAGGGTCGGTCGACATCAGCCGAGGACGGGCAGAGCGGCTTGGTGTGAAGCAGCGTGCGGTGGGCCGGTGTCGTTGGGGGAGTGACAGTGCCCACGAGTCAAACGCTGGCTCCGTGACCCCCCTGCTCGTTGATGATGGCGACGAGGGCCTCGCCTTGCCTTACGGTACGGCCAGGTGGGGAGACGCCGGGGAGCCGAGCGTCGGCCAGTACACGGTGCGCTGCGACAAGGAGGAGATCAACGGTTCCACCAAGGGCTGCGTCGTGCCGGCGTTCACCCCCACCTTCGTGGTGGACCAGAAGTACAGCCAGGCCCGTCAGTTCATCGGCACGGTCCAGGCAAGCATGGCCACTCACCCGGGCTGGGAGGGCCGCGGACAACCTCTGCACCGCGAGTCGGACGAGAGCGTCGTGAGCAAGAACCGCGCCGTCGTCTGCGACAGCACGTTCAAGCCCCACGAGAGCACCCCGCCGCCAGTTCAGTGCGACGAGTTCCCGTTCGCCAGGACGAAGGAGAGCGGCAGACAGCTGGGGGTCACCTCTGGAGCGTCCTGCCAGCAGTACATGGTCACCTCCCAGACCATCGAGGGCAAACAGTACCTGTCTCTCACCTGAACCGGGCTCAACCGGGGCCAGATGCCTGCCGCCAACGCCAACTGCGCCCGCGCCAGTATGCCGAAGAACCAGAATGAGGGCGTGGGCGGCGACCTCGGAAGGAGGACAGTGGAGTGGCGTCTCCTTGAGGGCGATGCCTACTGGGTGGACGCCGGCCAGCCGGTAACCTAATACCCGCGCGGAATTCGCGGTCCGGACGGCGCAGTGGTGGTTGGTTAACAAAACGAGGTAGCACCGTGAGCACCAGCATCTTCCCGAACTTGCAACTCTACGGAACCGGGTACTGCGCCCTCTTCGCGAGAGGGATTTCCCCCACCGAGCTTCTGACCAGGGTGTCAGGAAGAGAGATTCGGCCGGTCCTCTTGACCCGCCTCGAAGCAGATGCCATCAAAGCGCTCGGGGAAGACATTGACGAGGAAGACGTTCCCGACCTGAACGTGGATGAGTTGCACAGCAGCGGCATGCTCGACAGCAGCGGTCCGCTGCTGCGTTCTGGGATCCACGGCGACTGGTCCTTCGTCGTCGAGTCGGAAGGACCGTACCTTGCGAGTGACGAAATCCTCGCCTTCGTTTCCCGCGGCGCGGTCGCCCTGTCTGTAAGACTGAGCGAGGCAGGATCCACGTGGATCTCGTACGCGGAAAACAGCGAGATCCTCTCCTCCTTCGATCCGCTCTTCCCTCAGCATGACTACGGAAAGCACCCCGCAACTCTTGAGGAACTCACCGGATTCCGGGAGGCTATCAACAGCGGGGACCGCTCAGAAGCTTACGGAAACGCAATTAGGAAGATTCAAAAGGAACTACGGTGCGCCGTGCCCCAAGAGGCAGACGCCCCGCGCCTGCTTGCCGTCCGTATCACTGGAGGGTATTGACGACGGGATCCCGCTATCCGCGCAGAGCGCGTCGCCGGGCTCGAGCCCGGCGACGCGCTCTGCAGTTCGTCGTGCCGTGGGCTGCCGCGTCCTGAGGCGTTCAGGCTGTTCAGCTCAAGGACTTGGGCGCGCGAGGCGTGCTTGGATCAGCTTCTCGCCACGCCGCCGACGCGGAAGCCCTCGCCCAGCCCTCCGGGCGTCTGCGTCCATGCGCAGACCTGCCGGTGCTGCCAGCACGGCTCGGCCTGGCCGTCGGCGCAGAGTATCCGGCCACCGCTCATCAGGTTGTAGCGGTCGTCTCCGCCGAGCACCGCCACACGCGGCGAGGAAGGGTTTTGCCCGCCTGCCATGCGGCAGGACTTCCCGGCCCGGTCCCGAACCAACTGGTCGATTTGGAACTCGCCTCGGTGGGCGTACGCCCACAGCAACTTCGCCCGGCGGCACGGGGGAGAAGGTCATCAAGGGTCGCCATGGCGGCATCGTGTCGGACGGGACTGACTATCCGGATTGAGCAGGCCTCGGGAGCATCCTTGCTGGCTGCGTGAAGCTCGTTGACGCGTGCAGTCAGCTCCTTCGCGCCGGCCTGGTGGAGCTGCCGGCGGCGGGGGCCACCGCTGAGGTCATCAGCCTGCTCGCGCCCGACAACAGCCGACGAGGCTGCCGCGGTTCAGCCTGTCGAGCGAAGTGCCGGTGAACTTCGCTACGCGGGCAGCCGGGTGGCGTAGCTTGCCGGACATGGCAACGACTGAACCCCTGGCCCAGCTCGTCGACTACGCGGGCGTAGGCCGGGGCTGCCTGGTCTGTTCCGACCAGCACGTGACCGCCACCGATGCCGAGGCCGTCGCGCACATGGCCGCTCACAGTCCGGCCGAGCTCGCCTGGGCGCTGCTGCTGTGGGCTGGCCAGACCCAGGCCCTGACCGAGTGGTGTGCCGAACACGAAGGCATCCCGGACGAGGCTACGGCCGATGCGCTGATCGGTGCCGTCGAGACCACCTTCGACCGGTCCGTCCCGCCAGACGTCGCCGCCCGCATCGAGCAACACCCCGTGACCAGGGAAGCACTGTGATCTCCGGCTGGCTCCGGACGAGGGGCGGCGCCCGGGAGGACGAGCTGGAGGAAGGCGGATCGGGCCGGGACTGTCATTCGGGTCACGGGCCAGGCCGGTGGCTAGGCCGAGCGCGGTGCCGGCGCCTTTGCTGACGAGGGAGCGGGGGACCATCGGTGGGGCATGATCATCATCTAGGGGTACAGGCGTGAGCGAGATCGCCACCCGTGCCAGGGTGACCAGGTGGGTGGTGCGCGAGCTCCGCAACGGCGACGCAGCGACCGCGGGCCAGTTCAAGCAGAGGCTGTCCGGGATTGCCGTTCACAGTCCCGGACACCCGAATACTGCGGTGGGCAGGGAGTCCCGAGGCAGTAGTGAGGCATCCATCGCGGGCTCCCCTTGATCCTTCACAGGAGCCCGCGATCTGTATCCCCTCGATCACGTGACTGCCGTGCGCGATCCCACGTCAGCCACCCCCTGCAGGTCCAGGTGCCCCGGTCAGATCTTCCAGGAGCGCAGTTGGTCAGCGACTTCGGGGACCCGCAGGCGGGTGTCGCGGATCTTCCGAACGAGATCGGACAGGGTGCCGTACGGCGGGTCGATGCCCTCGCCGGACTGGCTCATGTACTGGGCAGTGACAAACGCGGCATACAGGCCGTTGCGGTACGGGAGCGGCTCAAGTCGGACCATGGTGTGCATGAGCGCCGCGGCGCGCCATGCGGCGTCCGGGTCGGCGGCCTCAAGGGTGGGCAGCTTGGTCTTGTGCCGGGCGACCGCGGCGACCAGTGCAGAGTAGTCCGCGACGGACATGTCCTCGCCGTCGCCGAGGGCGGCCTCCTGGACGTCGAGAAGCCAGGAGACGTCGATGTGCAGGTGCATCAGGCGGCTGCGGCTCCGCCCGGGCGCTCGGTGGAGGGCACGTCGTCGGGGAAGGCATCGTCGAACTCCCCGCGCAGCCGGTCGGCCCAGTGCCTCGCACCCGCGACGAACTGGCTGCGCTGCATCTCACGGACACCGAGATCGTGCAGATACTGCTTGAGGCTCTTGCCTTCGGCGGCCGCGGCGGCGCGCACGCCTTCGAGCTCCTCGTCGGTGAACGACACATTCAGGGATGGCATACGCCCGATGGTACCTAGTAGGTGCCTGCCGTGCGAGGGGTTCGGTGCCCAGCGCTCTGAGGCTTGACTAGCACCTGTCGATCCCACTGCTCGCAGATCCATCGTTGACCGTGGACGATTGGGGGCCGTCGGAGTGCGGGACACTCGGCTGGTGCAGACGGCAGTGATCGGAGACGAGCATTCGGACGTGCCCGTCATCCTGCCGACCGAGGCCATTGAGCTGGACCTCTTCTGCCGCGCGCACGCCCACGACACGTTGCGTCCCGTGCTCTACTGGCCTCGATTGCGCCAGAAGGCAGGGCACTCCGTCTTTGCTGCCGCGGGTAGATCCTTGTCGATCCGGCTGCGGGCGGCCGCCAGGGTCCGTGATGTCCCGGCTCCGTCGACCCGGAAGGTCTCGGCCGGCACGTCGGGACGGTCCATGACAACCACCAGCAGGTGTTCCCCCGTCGAGTAAGCAGGCTCGCCCTTCCACTTGCCGCTCATGGTGGTGAACTGGATCTGTCGCTGAGAACCCTGCTTCGGCTTGATCCAGTCCGTGACGGTGAGCGTGACTTTCACGGCGTCGGCCTGTTCGGGGTGCTCGTGGATCGCCGCGATGTCGCCTTCGACGATCTTCGGCGAGCAGGCAATCCGTTCCACCTCGGTCAGTGCCTGTCCCTGATCCTGCCGGGAACCGGCAGAACCATCATCAGCAAGCCCGTACGCCAGGAGAACCAGGCCGACGGCCGCAGCAGCGACCAGCGCACCGGCAATCGTGCCGGGACGCTTCATCCAGACGCGGCGCGGACCCTGAGCAGAGTCGCTCCCGCCCTCTTCGGCCGCTTCACCGATCATGCCGAGGGCCAGCCGCAACTGGTCCTCCTCCGGGCCGGTCAACGGGGTCATGCCAGATCGCCTCCACCTGGCGCAGCCGCGCCCGCATTGCGGCCTGAGCCGCGTGCAAGCGGCTCTTGACGGTTCCTTCAGGGACGTTCAGGAGCTGCGCGATCTCACGGATGGGCAGATCCGCGTAGTAGCGCAGCACCAGGACCTGCCGGTGGGCCGGGAGCATCGATTCCAGTTCGTCCGCCACCGCCAGGGCGAGCAGGCGCTGCTCCTCGGGATGTTCCACGGGTGGCCGAGACCAGTGCTCGGCCAGGCGCCGACGCAGTCCGGCGTCTCTGCTCTGTGAGCGATGCCAGTCACTGGCCACACGGGAGGCGACAACGGTGAGCCAGGCCAGGGGATCACGCACCTTCGGTCGCGTCGGGTCGGCCCGCTCCTCCAGCAGCTTGAGCCTGACGCGCTGCACACCGTCGTCCAGCGCCAGCACGGCACGTACGCGCCTGACCTCGGCCGGATCAGCCAAGGACGGCTGATCGTCCTCACCGGGCCGTCGTGCGCCACGCCCTCTGGCCATGTAACAGGTCCTTCCTCGTTTCCCTAATGACGGGGCAGCGATGCGAAACGTTCGTCCGAGCCGGGAATCGTCCGCGGCGAGTGTTCAGCCGCCGCTGCAGCGACGGCCGGTCTGAGGCACAGTCCGTGCGAGTGCTACCCGGTTCCCGGTGGCGGTCCGTGCCCATCCGACGGAAGGCGTGTGGCTGGCAGCCGACGGTCCCGTTCTGCTGTGCGGTCGGGTCAGGTGCAGGTGTCTGGGGCCGGCTCCTGTGCGAACTGCCTGGACTCGTCCGGTTCGGCGGCCATGAGCGCTGAGGCGAGATGTGTCGTGTCCTTGGCTGCCATCTCATCCTTCAGGCCGATGCTGGGGCCGCCTTCGTCCAGGACCTGGGGTGCCTGTTCTGCGGTACGTTCCCGGCCCTCCAACTCGCCTTCGCCGATCCTGTTGTTGTCATACGGGACGGTGGATCCGGCCGAGGTCAGGCGCGTACGTGCCGTGCTGGCGCTGGGCGGCGTGCCATGGGATGCGCTGGACGACGGTGTGCAGCGCGTCAGGCGACGGCGAGTGGGAGGAGCTCTGGAACGCCTTGAGTATGCCGGTAGGGCTGGAAGCGGGCGGGGGAGCAGGTCCTCTACGAGGCTGACGCAGCGCGGCGCGCCGATGTGACGGGCCAGAAGAAGGGACTGGGTGGCGGCGGCCGCGGCGGGCTCGGGTTCCTTCAAGTCGAGATAGCTGGCGGCCCGGTAGGCGAGGAAGACACCTTTCGTCTTGTTCCGGGCGGGCGACAGGAGGCGTTCGCCGTCGGTGATGAGCTGGTGGGCGCGGCTGGTGTCGCCGAGGTCCGGGAGCGCTTGGCCGGAGTCCACGGCGAATGACCGAGCGGATCAGCTCGCGCTATCGCCGGCATGGGCGGACGGGTTGTCCTTGCGAAAACCGTTGGTGCCCGGCTTGCTCCGCTGATGGGCTGACGTCCCGCCGTGAGTCTGCTGTGTGACGGAGGCAGTGGTTGTGACGGAATATGACGTGCTTGCCGAGGTGTACGAATGGCTCATCTCGGATGCAAAGTTGCCTCCCGCCGAGTTCGCTGCGTCGTTCGATGACGTCCTCAGTCTCCTGCCGTCGAACGCTCACGTCCTCGACTGTTCGTGCGGAACCGGACAGTTGGCGGTTGGCCTCGCCGGTCGTGGCATGCATGTTGTCGCAACTGACGCCAGCGAGGCGATGGTTCGCCGGACTGCAGAGCTGTCTGAGGAGTTCGGGGCCTCCGTCCGGGCCGCGCGGGCGAACTGGGAAGAGTTGCCCGATCATTTCGAGGACGACACGTTCGACATGGTGTTCTGCGTGGGCAACTCGCTTCACCATGCCGCGGGCGCGACAGGCAGGGGTGCTGCTCTGGAGTCGATGTCACGACTTCTGCGCCCCGGCGGGCGCCTGGTGCTCACATCCCGCACTTGGGAACTCGTGAGGGCCAGAGGTTCCCGGCTGGACATCAGGGACCGACTCGTCCGCCGGAACGGTCGCGATGCCGTCGTGGTCTACCGCTGGGAGATTGCGCCGCATTGGGAGGATGAGCACCACATCGAGATTGCGATCGCCCAAGTGGATGCGACCGGGTTGGTTCGTGTCCGCTCGGAACTGCTGTCCTGCTGGCCCTACCGGTACGAGGAACTCGAAGTCGAGCTGCACCGGGTCGGACTCCGGACGGAACTGAGCACGTTCGATCTTGAGGCCGAGAACTACATGGTGGTCGCGAGCAAGGTATAGACACCGGGCTCTCAGCCCCTGGCAGGACCGCGCGGTTGCCTGCAGGACGCTTGCGCCTCAAATCGGTCCGGGTTCAGGCGGTCAACGCTACGCCTCGGACGAGGAGTCATGCTGTGCATCACGGCGAGCGGACACGGCGGCCCGCGTAGCGCGCCCAGGGATCTGCAGCCTTCTCGGCATACAGGAACGTGACTTGGTGGCTGTACCCGAGGGCATCGGCAACCAGCGACGGAGGGCATTCGAGGACGAGTTCGCCAATGAGATCGTTTCATCGTGACCTCGCAGGTCGTGGTACTGGTGTGAGTCCGTGATGGCCCAGCCGCGACGCGCTCCGGCTCCACGATGCCTGAAGGCCGCCGTCCCCTGTCCGTCGCCTCGGCCCACTGCCCGAACACCACCTCGGCCGCCTCCAGTCGGCCCAGCTCGGCGTCAACCTCCGCCAGCTCCTTGCGCAGCAGTTCGGCCCGCTCAGTCAGTCACATCCGCCGTTCGATCGTCCACGTCAGCACGTCCACCATGCGCCTCCCTCCCGTTGCGGAACCTACGAGACGCCTCAAGCGGACCACCCCAGAACCCGCGAACCGGTCCGTGACAGACGATCACCTGCTAATGATCACGTCCTAGACCAGCACGAGCGAGTCAATCTCCACCCACGTCAGAGTCCCGACCTGCGAGTTCAAGATGAAACGGTCTCACTGGAGTTCCGGCCAGGTCGAGGGCCAAGTCACACGAGCCAAGCACATCGAGCGCGCCGGGTACGGCCACGCAAAGCTCGATCTCCTCCGCACTAGAATCTTCCTCAAACACTGATGGTCCAACAGTCGCGATGACTGCCCCGGCCAGTGAGGGCCACGGCAGAGACTGCCGATCAGTCGCCGACGAACCATACGTACCGATGGGACCCTTCCTCCGCTGTCCAGCACATGGCGCGCACTCGATCGACCCAGGGCCCGCTGCGCTCCGCGGGCAGTCGATCCAACTCCTCCAGCAGCATGGGTCTCTGCCAGCTGTTGAAGACGGTGTCCGCGTACGGACACAGCCCGGCGAGCATGGGGAAGTGCGCTCGGTCGATGTCCACAAGCGCCTCGTCCCACGACACACCGGCGGAATGCGCCAGGATGGTCCCGGCCTCGTCCCGAACCTGCAAGTCGATCACAGAAACACGCTACCGCCCAATCATCCAACGACTTCACTGATTTCAACTTCAGCTCATCTCGGGCGGTCCTGCCGCTCAGCGTTGTCAGTTCTTGCTGATGAAGCGCATGCCGGGCCTCACCGCTCCATCGCCGGGGCCATGCACTACTGGCACCTGTCTCGAGTGGTGCTGACCGGCGCCATACGGACGGCAGTCGGTGGGTGCGTCTCCGTTCGCGCATCGGTCGCTGTGGCCGATGCGCGAACGGAACGGGTGCGGGCTGTGAGGGCTTCTGCGAGGTTCGGCCGATTCAACAGCAGCTCCTGCCACTCAGAATCGTTCATCTGTCGCTGGAGCAGGGCAGCCTCGTACATCGCGAACTCGCTCGGGGGTTGGTAGTCACGCTGGCTCAACGGTGAGACAGGCGGCCAGCAACGGGCCTGCTGCACAGAACCCTGGACGGTCGGGTCCAGGACTGCTGATCGGGGCCGCCGGCGCGCGGCCGCGGACTTGTTGAACGCCTGATGGGATGGAGAGGGACGGGTGGGCGCGGGCCTGTGCTGAGGAGGTTGTCCGGCTCAACGGTGCCCGCTGCGCGCGGGGTGAAGGCGCCGGCTGCTTCTTTCGACCACAGCCGAGGTGATGGTGATGAGTCAGGCAGGACAGCGAGGATGGCTCGACGGCGGCCTGACCAGGCCGCCGGGCGTCAAGCCAGGGGAAACACTCAGAGGTCGTTCTCTATCCGTGCACGTAGTCGGTCCGTCTCGAACAGGGCGCTTGGTTGGGTGAGTTGGCCGGTGCGGAGGCATGACGAGAGGGCCTCTTGGTAGCTCGCGGTTGTCGAGTCCAGCGAGAAGCAAGAGGCCCTGTTGTCGAAGTGTCGCGTGGTCGCCGTTTTCGCGTCTGCGGATCACAGGCGGGGCGGGACGCCCAGAACTGTCAGTGGATCTACTGCTTCGCCCCAGGCTGGTTGATGGGAGTACGGCTCCCTTGTGGGTCAAACGACCGACACACTCAGCGACCGGGCCGGGCTAATGTGCCCGTCGTACGGAGCCGGCAGAGCCGTTGCAGTACAGCGAAGTACAGCAAAAGAGCTGCCCAAGGCTCCGGCCCGGATGGTGGCGGTCGCGCGGGCCGCATTTCACGGGAAGGGTCACGGAATCCAAGCATTACCTCCGACATTTTCAGTCTGCCGTGGCCGCCTGTTAGTTATGCCGTTCTGGACAGCTCACGGGAGAGGTGGACCTTGCCCTGCCCGGAACACGGAAAGGTGCACATTGGTGAGGTGGAAGTATTCGGCCACGCTCGCAGTGACGGTGGTCTGCTTGCTCGCAGGTTGCGCTGATGAACCGCGACCGTGGGAGGACGTCTCCGGCTCCAGGGTGCGGGATCTGACCAATGAGGAAGTCGTCGAGATCGAGCAGGCCGAGCAGAAACTCATCAAGGCGTGCATGACGAATGAGGGGTTCCCCTACTGGGAATTCCCGGTGCCCAGCATCGACGAGCGAAAGTCGGGCAATTACGTCATCGAGTCCGTGCGGTGGGCCGAAGCGTATGGATACGGTCGAGAATTCGAAAAACTTGGCGAAAAGATACGAACCTCCCACCGGACCATTATTTACCAGAACAAACTGCCCAAGGAAGGGCGTGTCAGTTACACCCGGGCTCTCGACGGCGACTACAGGGACAGGATGACAGCCAAACTCCCCGGAAAACTCGGCACGGTGGAAACCCCACGCGGGGGGTGCACCAACGAAGCACGGGCCAGGCTCTACGGCGACGCCGAGATCTGGTACACCACACGCCGGACCGTGGAGAGCGCCCTCCCCCTCTACGCCCAGGCCCTCAAGCAGGACGAACGCTTCACGAAAGCGCTCCGTCAGTGGGCCGACTGCATGACGAGAGCCGGACGGCCCTTCGACAGCCCCGATGATCTCCGGCAGAAGAGGGCGGCAGCCGTCGAGATGATGGCGGATGCCGAAGCCGACGCCTTCGACAGGAAACTCGCCGTCACCGAGGCGACCTGCGCCGTGGAGTCCTCCGTGGGCAAGGTGATCCGCGACCTGGAGAACGAGTACCGGGCCAGGACTCTGAAGCCGTACAGCGAACAGTGGGACACCTACCGGAAGATGCGCCTGCACGCCCTGCGGCAGGCCCAGGACGCCCCGTCCTGACCATGACTCCGGCAGACATCCGACTGCCGGACAGCACGCACCTACTACAGAGGAGATTGTCATGCGCAAGCGTAAGTTCGGTTCGGCTGCCGCCGTGGCGGCCCTGACCGGGGTCGCGGTCCTCGGCTTCGGCCCCAGCGCTTCAGCCGAAACCCCCGGGACCTGCTGGGACAACTACGAGAACGCCGTTAGCGGTTACATGTCCGCCTACGCGCAGCTCAACTGTGACGGCTTTATCGGCATGGCCAAGGGCAACGACCTGAACTGGGCCGACAGCTCCGGCTCTTTCCGGGGCGGCGACGCCACCAAGGCCAGCTCCGTCGTCAACAAGGGGAACTACTCGGAGGTGAAGTTCTACCTGGGGACGGGAGGCAACAGCACTTTCCACATCTGCCTCACCCGTGCCGAGGGGTTCGTCCGGGATCTCACTGACGACTACTGGCTTGAAGACAGAACCTTCGGCTCCGTCAACAACACCATAGGTTCGCACCGGTGGGTCGACAGGACCTCATGCTCGTTCTACGCAGTGTGACCCTCCCCACCACCACACCTGTCGGCACAGTCGTGCTGCCTGGTCAGTTGGCGGGCGGGCCGGGTGAACACGGACGGGCGCGGCACATCGTGATCGTGTATTTTCACTCGCAAGATCAGGAGGGCCGCGCCCGCCTGACGTCCTAAGCTTGGTGGTTAGAAGCCGTAGTCCTATCAATCGTGAGGGCGGTTCTGGTCGAACAGGTTGCCTGGTCAGGTGATTTCGGCCGGGTGGGCGCATGAAGCCAGGGCCTCCGGTGCAGTACGAGGGTTGCGAAGCCAACTCGTCTGCCCCGGAGGTCCTGTTGTCGCAGTTCTACGCCGTGTCGCCGGTTGTCTTCAACTCGGTGCGTTCTTCCTGCGATTGCCTCGCTAACCGGTTCGGGAACGCAGCCGACCGGCCGGACCGGGTCCCGGCCTACGGCTCGGACATGACCGACGCGCAGTGGGCGGTGGTGCGGGACGCGCTGCCGGTGCCAGCCTGGATGGAGAGGAGGGGTAGGCAGCCGGAGGGCTTCTGCCATCGGCAGGTGCTCGATGCGGTCTTCTACGTCACCGACAACGGCATCAAGTGGCGTGCGATGCCCGCCGATTTTCCGGCATGGGACCGTGTCTACGCCTTCTTCCGCAGGTGGCGGAAGCAGGGCCTGGTCGGGGAACTGCACGACCGGCTTCGCGGGAGAGTTCGCACCGCGCAGGGCCGCGACCGTGAGCCGAGTGCGGGAATCATCGACTCACAGTCGGTCAAGGCTTCGGCGTAGTCGCGTGACGCCTGGATCGTGACGATCTGTCAGCTCGACGGTGCCCCCGGAACGTGACAGGCACGGCTTCCAAGATCATGGAGTTCTCTACGCCCCGTGATCCGAGTGGAAGACCGTGCCTGCCGACGCATCATCGCTGATCGCGCCTGCCCTTGACCAGCTCCGCGAGCATCCCGAGGTCGTATTCGCCGAGGTCCCGCGCCTGCTGGAACGGCTGGCCGAGGTGCCCGACCCACGAGACCCACGCGGCGTACGGCACGCTCTGGTTGCCGTGCTCGCGATGACCGCGTGTGCGGTTCTGGCGGGGGCGACCTCTGTGCTGGCAGTCAGCGAGTGGATCGCCGATGCCCCGCCGCACATCCTTCAACGCCTCGGCATACGCCTCGATCCACTGTTCCCGAAGCGGTTCCTGCCTGCGGAAACGACGGTTCGGCGGCTACTGGCCCGCATCGACGGCGACGCGCGGGACCGGACGGTTGGATGCTGGCTTGCCGACCGCCGCCCGAAGGTGACCGGGCTGCGCGGCCTCGCGGTGGACGGCAAAAGCCTGCGCGGCGCGGCAAAAGCGAACGGCCGCAAGATCCACCTGCTCGCCGCACGCGACCACACCACCGGCCTGGTCCTGGCCCAGCTGGACGTCGGCGGGAAGACGAACGAGATCACCTGCTTCAAGCCGCTGCTGGACACCGTCGCCGGCCTGGCAGGAACCGTCGTCACCAGCGACGCCATGCACACCCAGCGCGAGCACGCCGACTACCTCCTCGGCCGGGACGCCCACTACATCGTGATCGTCAAGGGCAAGCAGAAGAAGCTGCGCCGACAGCTCAAGTCCCTTCCCTGGAAAGACATCCCGCTTCAGGGACGCACCCGGGGCACTGGCCACGGCCGCTCGGAGATCCGCCGGATCAAGGCCGCCACTGTCAACAGCCTCCTCTTACCCGGAGCCCGCCAGGCCGTCCAGATCAGGCGCTGGCGCACCGACCGCAAGACCGGCAAGACCACCGTCAAGACGGTCTACGCCGTCACCAGCCTGACCGCCGAGCAGGCCACCGCGACCCAACTCGCCCAACTGGTGCGCGACCACTGGAAGATCGAGGCCCTGCACCACGTCCGCGACACCACCTTCGCCGAGGACGCCTCCCAACTGCGGACCGGCAACGCACCTCGTGCCATGGCCACCTGGCGCAACCTCGCCATCGGAGCCCTTCCGCACAGCCGGAGTGAAGAACATCGCAGCCGGCCTCCGCCGCAACGCCCGCGACCCTCGCCGCCCCCTCGCACTCCTCGGCCTTGGATGATCACGAACCGAACGTCATGCAACTACGCCGAAGCCCTGGGGCTTGCGTGGCCACGGAACGGCATCCCACCGGGACTCTGCCCATCGGCCTGCTCGCCCGGCGGAACTCGAACGAAGCCCTCGGCCCAATGGTCCTCATCGAGCTCGTAGGCGTCGAAGTGGAAGCACTCCGGTTCATCACGGAAGCCTGGTAGCAGTCGAGCCTGACGCACACGCTCTTCAACCCGTTCGAGCGTTGAGTAGATACCGAGCAGCTTTACGTCGTCGCCGTCCGCCTCGTCGCAGAACACGCCGCTCTCATCGACGTGCACCGTCGAGCCGTCGTCGTCGGCTTCGTTCTGGTGGCCGACATGCCACAGGGGATACACGATCACGGACGCGAAGCTATCAGCACGCGAGTTCGTGGGGCCTGCGACGTTCGGCGCCCCACACGCCCTGGAACTTCACGAACTCAAACTGGGCATCACGCGACTTCGCCGAAGCCCTGGACGCTGAACCACATCGTGGTGCGCGTGATCTCCGATACTCAGCGGCATGCTGGTCACGCCGACATCGTGCGAGAGCTCATCGGCGGATCCGTCGGATATCTGCAAGGCAAGGACAACTTGCCGCCAGGGGATCAGGCGTGGTGGGAGGACTACCGGAGCCGGCTGGAGCGCGTGGCGCGGGAAGTCGACGGCTGATCTCGCCATGCTGCCTACCTGTTGGCTCCGGGGCCGGCCATGCGGTGCCGTTCATCCGGCTGCAGTCTGCTCGGCTGGGGCGAAGGTGTCGACGGTCAGGGCGAGGTCCGTGGCGGCTGCCCGCAGAGCGGTGATGCGGATTTCGATGCCGGCCGGGCCTGTGCCGTCCAGGACGAACAGGAGCCGCGGGAACAGCGGGTAGCGCTTTCGCCGGTCCTCCAGCGCTGGCTCCTGGTTGAAGGCCGGTCGACGGCGCCCCGGGACCGTGAGTACGTAGGCGTGCAGGCGCGCGTAGGCGGTGACCTTGGCGGCCAGGCGCTCGGGACCCATGATGGCCCGGTCGACCTCTACGAACGCCCGCAGCATCGAACCCTCACCTCCCTCCGGGCCGCGGCGGTAGTACAGGAGCGCGTCGGATATGACGGCCTCGCCGTTCCCGACGCCGGGCGGACAAACCCCCGTGTGCCCAAGCAGCGAAATCGGGCCCGTGCCGACTCCGTGCAGGTTCGTTTCTCCGGTACGACTGATCCACTCACACGGGTGACCTGCCGGGCGGCGCCCCATGGCACGGCCGACGGCCGCCATCAACAGCAGACAATCAAGTCTGCTCTACGGGGCCTTGTGGCCGCCGCCCAGGTCGTCCTGCCGCTCGCCGCCGCCCCGCCGGCCCACGCCGCGGAGACCGTGCCGCTCGCCATCGCCATCGCCGTCGACCGCCTGACCCCGGGCACCGAATCGCGGAAGGGCTACCAGCGCACCTCCTTCAAGCACTGAAACGCCGGCCCCAACCCCACCGACGGCTGAGCACCCGTGCGGAGGTGCTGATTTCAGAGGCCGTCGAGGCGCCGGAGGTCGGCCCCCGCTCCAGGCTGACGGGCGGCCGCTGGTGGCAACTCCTCTCAATCGCGCCTTGCCCATGGCGCCCTCGCGACTCTCGTAGGTTCTCGATGCGTCGTCGATGAGATGAGGGGCGAATGCCACACCCTGACATCTGTCAGGGACGCGACGTCCTTGGCGCGGGCTACGGTTCGAGGCGCTGGCTCGGGAGACCTCTTGGCCGCTACGGCGGCTGGAGCAGGAGCAACGTGAACGCTCCGGTCGGGTAACAGCACGGGCGCTAGCCTTCGCCCGCTTGCAGCCACGGCACAACAATTCGTCAGTACCGGAACCCGAAACATTGTCTGAAGTAGTGAAAGAGACCTGTCAGGCAATCGATCGATCGACCGTGGAAGCTCATGCCCTGCGCCCCGCAAAGGGGCCGGCATGTGACCGCTCCAAGCGGCACCGGATCCCGGCAAACACAGGAGGAGACAGTGATCAAAGCAACGTTCGGCCTGTTCACAGCATGGTGGCTGGGCTCGCAGTAGCACCGCTCACCAGCGCCGACCAGACCCAGACCGTCGCCTGCTGCGGCAGGCCGCCCGGCCAGACGTGAGCCGGGCGGCGCGAGTGCCGCCTTGCACCTCGCGTGCCGACAGCCGCCCGCAGGCAGGCACCTTTCCACCAGCCGAAGTCGCCTCCTTCCGTCGACTCGCACAAGTGAGGAACCCTTCCATGCAGAAATCCGCAAGCAAGCTCCGCCTCGCCGTGGCCGCGTTCAGCGCTGTACTCCTCGCGGGCACGGCGCTCTCCGGAAGTGCCCACGCCGCGCCCGAGGGGAGAGCCGCCGCAGAGATGGGGGTCAAGGCCTGCGGCTACTACGAGACGCAGACAGACTCGTACTACGGACACTGCGGCAGCACCTGGGTCAAGATCCAGGTCGACATCGACTGGTGGCCGACCGACATCAAGAGGTGCGTCCCGCCGGGCGAGACCCATCTCGGCACGACCGACGAGATCGACAACGCATGGGCCATCGCGGGCACCTGCGGCTAGCCCCGCCGGGTCCCGTCTCGTCACCTGTGCCGGGAAGCCGCGCGACCGGGTGTTTTGAGCAGGTAGTTCTGGCCCCACTCGGGCAACGTGATTTGGCCCAGGGCGGGGTGGGTCGGGGACGGTTGTTCCAGGTGCTTTTGGCCCCACCTGGCCGTCGGACCGTCCGTAGCTTTCAGCGAAAAATCAACGCTAGGCAGTTGATCTAGACGGCGTGGGCCGCCTGGGTACGGAGAAGGCCCCGCCCTTCGGTAGCCGAGGAGCGGGGCCTTCTGTCTTGCTACTTGTCGGAGGGCTCGTCGTCCCCCGGGAGTTGCCCACCTCGGCAGCACGAATCCGGGAGGCAACGGCGCTGCCCCGGCTCGAGGCCGCGTCAGCGGCAGGCCGGAGAGGGCACGGAGGGTGTGGCGGTGCAGGGACTCGGCCGTTCAGCGGCTCCGGTCGACGCGGTCGACGAAGTCGCCGACCGCGGTGGCGAAGGCGGCGGGCGCCTCCTGCGCGACGAAATGCCCGACGTCCGGGATCGTGACCGCGGTGACGTCGCCGGCTACCTGGCGCATCGTCCGCTCGGTGAAGGGGGCGTTGATGCCGTCGACGGCGAGCACGGGAACGGTCAGCGGCCGCGACTCGGCCAGTGCCCGCATCCGGTCGCCGCCGGTCAGGGAGGAACGGTAGAGCCCCTCGGTGCCGCGCCAGCCGCCCGGCCGCGCGTAGGTGCGGGCGAACTCGTCGAGGTCGGCCTCGGTGACCCCGCCCGGCACCATCGTCATCACCGAGACGGCCCAGTCGAGCATCACTCGCTCGCGGCCGGCCAGGAACAGCCCCGGAATTCCCGGGGCGGCCAGGAATCCCACGTGCCAGGAGCCGCCGTTCTTCACGTCGGCCAGCATCTCCCAGCCGTACCCCGGAAGGGTGGTCTCGACGCCGGTGAGGCTGAGGACGTCGCCGGGGTGCGTGGCCGCGAACGCGAAGACCGGCCCGCCGCTGATGTCCTGGCAGGTCACGTGCACGGGCCCGACGCCGAGGTGGGCGACCAGCCGGTGCAGGTCCTCCGCCATGGTGTCCAAGTCGTGGTCGCCGTCGGGGATGCCGGAGTCGCCGAAGCCGCGCAGGTCGACGGCGAACACCCGGTGGGTGGCGGCGAGCAGCGGGATGACGTCGCGGAAGGCCCACCAGGACTCCGGCCACCCGTGCACCAGCAGGATCGGGGAGCCTGTGTCGCCCGCCGAGACGTAGTGCAACGTGGTGCCGTTGACCTCGGCGGTGTGGTGCGTGACGCCCGCCACGGCGGGCGAGGCGGTCACGAAAGAGCTGGTCATGCGATGACTCCCAAGATAGACAACCAGGTTGACTCTAGTATTGGTCAACCTGGTTGTCCAAGTCAAGGGAGGATCTAGACTGTGGTCATGTCCTCACGATCCGGCGCCGATCTCGCCCTGCTGCTCCTGGGCAGCTATCGCAATCTGGTGGACGAAGTGGTCCGGGAGCTGGCGACCCGGGGATACCCCGACGCCCGGCCGTCGCACGAGTACGCGATCCGGGCCATCCGAGCCGGCGCCGACAGCGCCTCGGACTTGGCCCGCAGACTCGCCATCACCAAGCAGGCCGCGGCGAAGACGATCGCCGCGCTCGTCGAACGCGGGTACGTCACCACCGAGACCGACCCCGCCGACAGTCGCCGCAAGAACATCCGGATCACCGATCACGGGATCGGGCTGATCACCGAGGGCACGGCGATCTTCGACGAGGTGCGGGCCCGCTGGGAAGTGCGTCTGGGCGCCGCCGAACTCGCCGAGCTGGAAACGCAGCTCGCCCAATTCGTCGGCGACTCGCCCATCAACCTCGACGCTCCGGGCTGGGCGGCGGGACAGGAACTGCGCTAGCGGTCAGCCGAGGGTCATGGTCGGCGGGTCGGCGCCGCTTTCGGGGCCGCCGGAGACATCGGCGGGGCCGAGGAGAGTGCAGCTGCTGCCGGGTCTCCCGCTCACGCCGCTGCGCTTCCGCGACCTTGTCCGCGACCTGCGCCACGCTCAGGCCCTCGCCCTGCCGCCGGACCGCAACCCGGGCCACATCGTCAGCACTCCACATCACGCGCTCCCCTCCTGTGGTTTTGTACGTGGGAGCGGGCTCTGGTCCAATTCCTGTGACCCGTGACTGTGGGTGATCCCTTAGATGTCGAAGAGGGCGTCCTTTTGCGGAGGGACCGGAGGGTCAAGGACGTCGCGAAGGCGGGTGATGTCGTGACGCCACTTCGAGCCGTCCGCAGCGTCGTCCCAAAGTTCGGCGAGTTCAGACCGCTCGGAGACCACTTGGTCCAGAGCGTCGACGGCGAGCGTTCGAAGGTCTGCGGGCAACTCTGGCAGCGGTTCTGACGGACCGTAGTTCGAGCATGCCCGTTCGCCGTCAGGGTGCTGAGCAACGACCAGGGCGGCCGCGGCCACTGCTCGCTCACCGTCGGAGGTACCCAGGAAGTCCGCCGAGGCAGCGGCGCGTTTGAGCGCGCTGCGGATCATGGCTTCGCGTTCTTCCAGTGCTGCCTCGTCCAGGTCACCTCCGAAGTCGGCGGCGGTGTCGTTATCGAAGGGGCCGATGTCCCAGGTGCCCATTTCTCTCCTCGTTTGGCCGTCTGGGGATCGTCGCATTGGCCACTGACAGTGAGGTCAGGAGGCAAGCAGTACCCGCTTGCGCAGGAGCTTGAAGCCAGCGCGACCGTACATTTGCCGCTTGAGCATCTTGATCCTGTTGATGTGTCCTTCAACGACGCCTGAGCTCCATGGCAGGGTCAGGCCGGCGATGACCGCGTTGAGGTCGCGTTCGAGGTGTTGGGTGAATCGGCTGAGGCTTGGCAGTTCGGTGGTTGTTCGGGCGGATGCAATCCACTCCGGCAGTTGGTCGCCTTGCAGCTGGGTAACCATGTGGGCGAAAGAGCGCACGTACTCGACAAGAGCGGTCAGTTCGGGGCAGTTGGCTAGGACGGCCTTGAGCCGGATCCGGTCGCCTTCGGGCAGGGCGTCGGGGTGGGTGAGGATCCAGCGCGTGACGGCGCGGGCCGAGGGCGGGCGAGGGCCGATCGGTTGGGGTTTGCCGCGAAGGGTCCTGCTGACGTAGTCGCGGACGCTGGCGTATCCGCGGGGATAGCCCTGTTCCTTGATCTCCTCCCATAGTTTCCAGGCGTTGGTGCAGCCTTCCTGCCAGCGCTGATCGAGGTAGGGCTTGTAGGCGTCGAGCCTGGTCGCACGGTTTTGCCACTGACCGGTGAACATCTCCTCCGGGGTTGTGGCGCGGGAGAAGCGCAAGATCGTGTTGAGGGTCATGCCGAGCTGTCGGGAGACGGACCGCTTGCTGTGACCGGCGGCGAGGAGCGCGTGGATGGTGGCGTGCTTGGCGCGGGTGCGTTCGGCGAACCGGTGCCCTGTCGGCCAGGGCGATGACGCGGCTGACCCCGGCTCCTCCTGGGGTTCCTCCGGCTGTTCCGGCGGGGGACGCAAGCAGCCGCGGTGCCGGTAGACGCATTTCTCTGCGGCTTCGCCCAGGTTGTGCCAAAGGTGCCACCGGTCAGCGACTGGGATGGCCTGCGGGGCACCGCGGGTGGCTCCATCTGCGAAGAATGGTGCACGGTCACGGCAGACGATCTCGATGCCGGGCCGCTCGGCGAGCCAAGCCGCGAGCGTGTCGGCCTCCCGATCGGGCAGGAGGTCGATCGGACGACGTGATTCAACGTCAACGAGCACAGTTCCGTAGATCCGTCCCTTGCGCTGGGCGTATTCGTCCACGCCGACCACGCGGGGCGTGACAGTGGGCGGATCCGGGAGCGAGGCGATCAGCCTGAGCAAGGTGTTCCGGCTGACCGGGGTCCCGAACGCGCCGGTCATGCGAGCCCCGGCCCGGCCCGCGAGCGCGAGGCCGACCGAGATGAGTGTCGATCGCAGCCGTTCCGTCCGCCGTCCGAACCGGCGAGTGAGCCCTGGCACCTGTTCCGCGAAGGTCTTGCGCGGGCAGGTGCCCTCCGCGCAGACAAACCGGCGCACCCTCAACGCCACTACGGCGGACTTGCCCGCCGTCGGCAGGTCATGGGGAAACCGCAGATAGGAGCCGTGTATTCGTCTCGACGGGCATCCGCAGCCCGGGCAAGTCGCCTGCCGAGCAGTGCTCAGGGCCTCGATCCGGACAGCCGTGTCGGTCACCTCGACCGACTCTCCACCAGCACGTTCTCCAGCGAGGAGAACAGCAACTCTTCGAGTTGCGGCCGTACTTCGTTCACGGCGCAGCACTGTCAGCCACGCTGCACACCGGCCCGGCGATTTTCGGGCTATCTCAGCCAACCACACGAGAAGATCGACAGTCACGCTGCGTACGCGACCACACCAAGTGGACCAGAGTCTGACTTTCGGCGTCACCTTTTGTGTCGGCGTGGAGTCGGGACGCCAAGGTCAACCGGCGGTCGCTGGGTTCGGCGTTGTGCTTCGTTGCGCTTGGCGCGGAGGAAGGGGAGGGTGAGGTCGATGCCTTTGGTCTCGCCGACCCAGCCCTCGGCTTCGGCACGTGCTCGACGGTCCAGGAGGTCGGCCTCCGGTTTCGAGGCGGGGCGGCATCTTGGTGTTGACGTGGAGCATCGTGCAGCGGATGCAGGCTTCTCTCAACTAGCGGTGCGAACTGCTCAGTTGGCTGACGTCACACGCGGAAGGTACCGCCGCAGAAGGCGTCATCCCGGGCAAGGGTCCGGTACGTCACGCCCTCCCAGCCGTTTGGGCCGCCTCGGCGCCGGCCGCAGGCACCCACCTGTTCGACGCCGCCCGGCCACCCAGGGAGAGCCGGCTCCGTCGTTCTCGCGATCAGTGGAAGGGCTACGGCAAGTGGCCGTGCCGACTGGGGACGGCGATCGGCAGGATCGCCGTCCCGCACGGCCGGTGCTTCAGAGGATCCTGACCTTGTTTATGCGGACGCCACCGGGATGGTTCGGCCAGGTGTAGACGGTCCACTTGTCGATCGCCGCAGCGGGCTGCCACCTGCCGTCGCCGTACCACTGGACACGGTTGTTGCCGGTCGAGATCCGGGTGACCCACCAGTTCGTGGAGAGCAGGTCGGCCTCTCCGGCATTGGCGTAACACCGCATCTGTGAGTTCTCGCCGGGCCGGTGGATGGTGACCTGCAGGAAGTCGCTCCGGCTGCACGTGCCTTCGTTGATCGCGAATGCGTTCGTCGCGCCGACGGTGAGTGAGGCCGTTACCGCGACGGACGTAAACGCGGCCAGGGCCGCCCGTCTGGCGATTTGCTTCATGGGGAATGTCCACCTTCTAGAGCAGGAGCAGGAGCGACCAGCCAGGACGAAATCGCCTCGCGTGCCGTTCCGTTGAGAGTCGGTGAGTGAAGCCACCGCGCGGAGTTCGTGGATGATCCTCTTTCGTCAGCGAGGTCGCTGACCAGCCCAGAAGGCAGAACTGCCCGAAGGTACGTGGGGATTGCCTGACGGTCCATCGGCTGCCACTGGGAAGGGATAGCGGCCGAGTACGGCCCCGGGACTGGGGGCTCGCATGCTGAGGTGTCGCGCATTCGTCGGTGAAGTGTCCTGCTGGATGTGGGCCTTTCCCTGTCCTCGGTAGCGGCAGGGGCGCATGCCATATCAGTGGGCGAACTCGTTGACTGTTCACTCCACTTGCCCGGGTTGCTCGCCTGCGCGACCGGCGCAGTCAGAGACGAGACCTGCTCACCGGAACGTGGACGCAGGGACAGTGGGCACCTCGACAACTACATCGGTCATCGGAACTACCCGAGCATGCCCGTTGACCATGCTGCCGCACCGCGAAACGCCAAGATCCCCGACAGAGTCAAGCTCAGACACCGCTTCTGAAGTGGGTGGCCTACCCGTGCCCGGTGAAGGCCACGCGAGCTTCCACGCCGGCGAGGCATTGGGGATGTGCTTCGGCAATGCAGACTGCCGCTACCGCGGCATCCCTCATAGCATCGGCTTGATCACATGGCTGGGGGGCTCATGACGATGGGGAAGCGGCTCCGGGAGCTGCGGCGGACTGCCGGTATGACGCTGGAGGAGTTGGCCGAGGCGTCGGGGGTCAGCGCCCGGGCCATCAGCGACATGGAGCGGGGGCACAGCCGGGCGCCGCAGCCCCGGACGCTCGCCGCGCTCGCCGTTGCGCTGAGGGTAGGCAACGAGGAGCGCCGGCGCCTGGAGGAGGACGCGCGCGCACTGCGCCGGAACACCGCCGCCGCGCGGCCCGGTCCGTGCGAACCTCGGCGCGCGGTTCCCGACTTCACGGGCCGGGTGAACGAACTGGAGGCGGTCCGCCGTACCGCGGCCGATGGTGCCCGTGGCGGCCCCGCACCGGTCGTCCTGGTACACGGGCAGGCTGGGGTCGGCAAGACCACCGTCGTGCTGCGGGCGGCCGAAGCGCTCCGCGGCGACTACCCCGGTGGCTGCCTCTACGTCGATCTGCGCGGTGTCGATGCCGCCCCGCCCTCCGCGGGCGACGTCGCGGTGCGGCTGCTGCGGGCGCTGGAGATCCCGGTCCGTGCCATCGCCGCCTCGGACGAGGAGCGGTGTGCCCAGTTACGGGCGGTGCTGCGTGAGCGGCGCTGCCTGCTCGTACTGGACAACGCCGCCGACGAAGCGCAGGTGCGGCCACTGCTCCCGGGTGAGGGGGCCGGGCTGGTGCTGGTGACCTGCCGGCGTGTGCTCAGCGGCCTGGAGGGCGTCCGGCGGCTGGCCCTGTCCCCCTTCACACCGGAGGAGTCGGCAGCGCTGCTGCGGACGGTCGCCGATCAGGCGGCTCTACCCTCGGCCGCCGCCGACGTCGCCGAGGTGTCCCGGCTGTGCGGGCACCTGCCGCTGGCGCTGCGGATCGCCGGCACCCGCCTGTCCACCAGGTCCGGCTGGTCGGTGCGCCACCTGGTCGACCGGCTCACGGGGGAGGACCGGCGACTGGCCTCGCTGCGCAGCGGCGACGTCAGCGTGGTGGCCGCCTTCACGCTCTCCCACGCCCAACTCTCCCCCGAGGCGCGGCGGGTGTTCCGACGGCTGGCGCACCTGCCGGGCACCGACTTATCGGCCCCGCTGGTCGTCCTGGTGACCGACGACACCCTGGCGGACACCGTGGACGTGCTCGACGAGCTGGTGGAGCTCGGACTGCTCCAGCCACAGGGCACCGACCGGTACCAACTCCACGACCTGCTACGGCTCTTCGCCGGTGAGCGACTGCGGGGCGAGGAGCCGGAGGGTGAGCGGACGACCGTCCGGCTCGGTATGGCGCGGCGGCTGCTGGAGATCACGGTCACCGCGGGCCGCTGGTTCGAACCCGGGCACGGTGCCCCGCCCGGCAACTGGAGCGGGCCGGTCCCCCTCGGTACGGCGGACGAGGCGGCCTACTGGCTGCGGGCCGAGGCGGAGAACTGGCTGGGCGCCCTGCGGATCGCCGCCCGGGCCGGGGAGCACCGGCGGGTGGTGGAGACCGCCGAGGCGCTGCACTGGTACTCCGACACCACCATGGCCTGGCGCGGCTGGTACGAGGTGTACGGACTCTCCCGGGCGGCCGCCGTGGAGCTGGGCGACCGCCGTCTGGAGACCGTGCACCTCAACTACCTTTCGTGGGCCGCCTCGAACTGCGCCCGGCGTTGGGAGGAGGGTCTGCGGACGGCCCTGGCCGCGCGGGACATCGCGGCGGCGGAGGGGGACCTCAAGGAGGAGGCGTGGGCGTTGCAGTACGCGGCGGACGCCCTGAAAAGCGCCGGGCGGCACGCCGAGGCGCTGGAGATGATCCGTGCGGCTCTGCGCCCGGCCGACCTCGCCGGCGACCACGACGGGTACGTCCAGTTGTTCACCCGCATGGGGGGTATGCAGATCGGACTCCGCCGCTACGAGGAGGCCCTCACCACGTACCGGGAAGGGCTGCGCGAGGTGGCGGCACGTCCGGTGGCGGCACGCCCGGGGCTCAGTGTGCGGGCCGGGGCCGTGGTGGACACCGCGCATGTGCTGGCCCTTCTCGGCCGGTGGACGGAGTCGCTCGACGAGGCCGGGCGAGCTGAACCGCTGGCGACCGCGTACGGCGTCCCCGCGCTGACCTGCCGCCTCCACCTCGCCAGGGGGCTCGCCCTGGCCGGGCTGGGCGAACGCACGCGCGCTCGCGCCGAGTTGCTCCGGGCGCTGGAGGTGATCGACGACCAACCGCTGCATCCGGTGGCCGCCGAGGTGCGGGAGGCACTGTCGGCGCTCGCGGCGTCGACCGACTGAGGCACACCGGGCGATTTCCGGGGGCGTCCGCGCGGTAGTTCTGCGTGCCGTTCTGCATGGTCCGGCCGAACGGGCGCTGCTTTCCTCGTCGTACGGCCGCGCAGGCCTGCTTCCGAGAGAGCCCGAGACCCAGAGAAAGGGGCACGTCTCCTTATGCCTCCTCCCGTTCCCCGTAGAACTTTCCTGGCCGGGGCCGCCGTCGCCGCGACCGTCGGCGTCGGCGGCCCGGCCGCGGCGACCGGGCACGTCCCGCGGCCGAAGCCCACGATCGTGCTGGTGCACGGCGCCTTCGCCGACGCCGCCGGCTGGTCCCAGGTGATCGCGCACCTGACCCGCGACGGCCACTCCGTCATCGCCCCGCCCAACCCGCTGCGCGGTGTGCACGCCGACTCCGCCTACCTCGCCGCCTTCCTCGACAGCCTGCCCGGCCCCCTCGTCCTCGTCGGGCACTCCTACGGCGGCATGCTGATCACCAACGCCGCGTACGGCAACGAGCGGGTACGGGCACTGGTCTACGTGGCCGCCTTCGCACCCGACGCCGGCGACACCGTGTCCGACCTGCAGACGATGTTCCCCGGCACCCGGCTCACCCAGGCCGAGCTGGACCTCCGCCACCACCCGCAGGGCGTCGAGGGATACGTGAAGCGGACCGCCTTCCGCGAGGTGTTCGCCGGCGACCTGTCCCGGCCGGAGGCCGACCTGCTGTGGGCGACGCAGCGGCCCGGCGACACCGCGACCCTCTCCGAGACGTCCGGCACGCCGGCCTGGAAGACGGTGCCCTCGTACTACCTGGTCGCCCGCGAGGACAACCTCATCCCGGCCGCCGCACAGCGCTTCATGGCCGAACGGGCCGGCGCGCACACCGTCGAGGTCAGGGCTTCGCACGTCGCGATGATCTCCGAACCGCGGATCACCGCCACCCTCATCGGAAAGGCAGCACGATGACCCACGTCACCACCTCCGACGGCACCCGCATCTTCTACAAGGACTGGGGGACCGGCCGCCCCGTCGTGCTCAGCCACGGCTGGCCGCTGAACTCCGACAGCTGGGAGGCGCAGCAGCTCTTCCTCGCCGGCCACGGCTACCGCGCCATCGCCCACGACCGCCGCGGCCACGGCCGGTCCACGCAGACCTGGCACGGCAACGAGATGGACACCTACGCCGACGACCTCGCCGCCCTCCTGGACCACCTGGACCTCCAGGAGGTGACCCTGGTCGGCTTCTCCACCGGCGGCGGAGAGATCACCCGCTACATCGGCCGGCACGGCACCGCCCGCGTCGCCCAGGCGGTGCTGGTGGCCGCGGTGCCGCCGCTGATGGTCCGCCGGGACGACAACCCGGACGGTGTCCCGGCCGAGGTCTTCGACGGCCTGCGCGCCGGCTCGCTCGCCGACCGCTCCCAGCTCTACCAGGACCTCGCCGACGGCCCGTTCTTCAACCACCCCACCACGCCCGTCTCCCAGGGCGTCCGCGACGCCTTCTGGCTGCAGTCGATGGCCGCCGGACACCGCAACGCGTACGAGTCGATCGCCGCCTTCTCCGCCACCGACTTCCGCGCCGACCTGGCCCGCTTCGACGTGCCCACCCTGGTGATCCACGGAGACGCCGACCAGGTCGTACCGTTCGAGGTCGGCGGCAAGGCGTCGGCGGCACTGGTCAAGGACGCCGAACTGCTCGTCTACCCAGGAGCCCCCCACGGCCTGACCGACACCCATAAGCAGACGCTCGCCGAAGACCTGCTCGCCTTCCTGGAAAGGCACGGCAAATGAGCACGATCGTGCTGATCCACGGGCTGTGGGTGACCCCGCGCAGCTGGGAGCAGTGGATCCCGCACTACGAAGCGAAGGGGCACAAGGTGATCGCACCGGCGTACCCCGGATTCAAGGCCGAGGTGGAGGCACTGCGGGCCGATCCCTCTCCCATCGCGTCGCTGACCGTACCCGAGACCGTCGCCCACCTGGAGAAGGTGATCACCGGGCTGCCGGAGAAGCCGGTCCTCATCGGCCACTCCTTCGGCGGGCTGCTCACCCAACTCCTCCTCGACCGGGGCCACGGCGTGGCCGGAGTAGTCATCGACTCGGCGCCGCCACAGGGCATCCGGGTCAACCCGCCCTCACAGCTACGGTCCCTCTTCCCGATCTTCAACAATCCAGCCAAGAGGCACCAGGCGGCGGGCTTTACCCCTGAGCAGTTCCACTACGCCTTCACCAACACCCTGCCGCAGGACGACGCGCAGGCGGTCTACGACCGGTACGCGATCGCGGCACCGGGCAGCTGGGTGTGGACATACGGGCTGATCGCCAACCTCACACCCGGCAAACGGGAGACCTGGGTCGACTTCCACAACCCCGAGCGGGCCCCGCTGCTGTTCCTCGCCGGCGGGCGGGACCACATCATGCCGCCCGCGGTGAACAAGTCCAACTTCCGCCACTACAAGGGGCCGGGGACCATCACCGACTACCACGAGTTTCCTGAGCGGTCGCACTGGACGTGCGCGGAACCGGGCTGGGAGGAGGTCGCCGACTACGCGCTGGACTGGGCCTTGCGTCACGCGCCCTCCTGAAAGCGCTGCGCACCGTGTCACACGGTTCCTGACCGGAACCGTGTGGCGGTGGGAGGTTGGACGCGTCAGCGACGGCCCACGGAGCCCAGTGGGAATGTCTGGTAGACGGTCTCGTGGACCACGTGCATCTCCGGCCGGTCGGGAAACTGGGCGCGCAGGGCCTATCAGATCTGCTCAGGACTCCACCGTCGGTCTAGGGTCTGTTACGAAAGTGGATCTTGGTCGTGGATGATCACGCCCCGTGGGGCGTGGTGATCTGACGAATGGACAGTGGGCCCGGCATGAGCCGTTGTTGCCGCAGGGCATCAAGCTGGGCCGTCCGCCGGTGTGGACGCGACGGCAGCGGATAGACGGCATTCGGTGGTTCGTCACTCAGTTCCAAGCTCAGGCGGACGCGAAGGGCCTGATCACCTGGGACGTGAATATCGACTCCACCGTCTGCCGGGCCCACCAGCACGCCGCCGGGGCCTCGGAAAAGGGGATCTGTAAAAGGAACCGCCCGGCGGCATTGCCGCTGAGTCGGCCGACCATGGTCTCGGACGTTCCCGAGGCGGCCCGACCACCAAGATCCACCTTGCCGTCGAGCAGGGGCAGAAGCCGCTGAGCGTCGTGATCACGGCCGGCCGGCGGGGTGACTCGCCGCAATTCGAGCCGGTCCTGGCGGCCATCCGGGTACCTCGCCTTGGTCCGGGCAGGTCCCGCAGGCGGCCGGACCGGGTGCGGGCCGATAAAGCGTACGACTCCCGCCGCAACCGGGCCTGCCTGCGCAGACGCGGGATCAAGGCGACCATCCCGGTCCCCGCCGACCGCGTCCGCAACCGCCAGAAGCTTGGTGCCCGAGGCGGTTGGCCGCCGAAGTTCGACAAAACCGACTACCGCGAGCGGCATGCCGTCGAGTGCGGGATCAACCGCCTCAAGCGCCACCGGGCCGTGGCCACGAGATACGACAAGCTCGCCGTCCGCTACGAGGCGACCGTGTTGGTCGCAGTCCTCAACGAGTGGCTGTGACCAGCACTTTCCCAACAAACCCTAGGCGACCCTGACCACGTACTTGCCCCGCACCCCGCCCGCCTCCAGCGCCCGGTGTGCGGCCGCTGTCTCTTCCAGCGGGAAGACCGTGTCCACCGCCGGCCGCAGCTTCCCCTCTGTCACCTGGCGGGCGAGGTCGTCGAAGAGCGCACGTTCGGGGTTGCCGCTGAAGAAGCGCACCCGGCCGCGTCCGTGGACGGCGCTGGCCGCGATGTAGCCCAGCGAGGCGGCGGGCCGCGTCAGGTCGAAGGCGATGGTGACCATGCGTCCGCCCGGCTTCAGCATCCGCCGTACGGTACGCAGGTCGGTGCCCGCCGTGTCGAGGACCACGTCGAACAGTCCCAGTTCCGCAGGGGACACGGTCCGGTGGTCGACGGCGTGGTGAGCACCGAGCGTACGGACGAAGTCGAGGTTGGCAGCGCGGGCCAGGGCCGTGACCTCGGCACCGTACGCCTGTCCCAGCTGGACGGCGGCATTGCCGACGCCGCCCGCCGCGCCCCGTACAAGCAGCCGTTCGCCGGGGCGCAGTGCGGCCTTGTCGCGGAGGGCCGTGACGGCCGTGGTGGCCACCGGCAGCGCGGCAGCGGCCACGAGGTCCAGTCCGTCCGGGACCCGGCCGAGACGCTCGGGCCGTACCGTCACGTACTCGGCGGCGCTGCCGAATCCGGAGCTGCGACCCAGGACGCCCCACACCTGGTCGCCGACCGCTACGCCGGTCGCGCCGGTGCCGAGTGCGGTGATCTCGCCAGTGAAGTCGAGCCCGATGCGCTGCGGGAACTTCCGGCCGGTGATGAGGCGAGCCCGACCGGAACGGGCCGCCAGTTCGCCGCCGTTCACGCTGAACGCGCGCACGCGCACGAGGACCTCGCCGGGTGCCGGTCCGGGACGTGGCACCCGGCCCACATACAGCACCTCGGGGCCGCCGAAGCGGTCGAACAGTACGGCTTTCATCGTGCGGTCGTCCATCGTTGCGTTCTCACCTTCGCCACCAGTGGCCGTGCGGGGGATCGTGGCGCCGAGCGTAGGCTGGCAAGCGGACGACATCGTCCATTTGACCGGAGGTGAGAGACAGCGGTGGGGGAATCCTCTCGGATCGCGGGGCAGGACAGTCTGCGGGCGGACGCCCGGCGCAACCGGCGGCGCATCCTTTCGGCTGCCCGCGTGGTCTTCGCCGAGCACGGCATCAACGCGCCCATGGCGACCGTGGCCCGGCGGGCGGGGGTCGGCGTGGCGACGCTGTACCGGCGTTTCCCGACGCGGGACGCCCTGGTGCGGGCCGCGTTCGCGCACCAGATGGACACCTGTGCTCGGGCGCTCACCGAGGCGCTGGCCGACCCCGATCCGTGGCAGGGCTTCCAGCGACTGGTCGAGACGGTCTGCGAACTACAACGGGAGGAACGGGGCTTCCCAGCCGCGTTCGTCGCGGCCTTTCCGGACAGCACGCGAGAACACGCGCGGGCACGGGAACAGGCCGAGCAGGACTTCATGACCCTGGTCCGCAGGGCTCAGGCGGCGGGCGTGCTGCGGGCCGACTTCCACCCCTCCGACCTTGCCGTGGCCCTGTTGTCCCACTGCGGTCTCGTCACCGCATTGCCGGATGACCGTGCGGCGTCCCGGCGTCTGGTGGCGTACTTGCTCCAGTCGTTCCGCGCCGAGGCGGCCCACGGAGCGCTGCCAGCGCCGAGCGCACTGTCGCTGCGCAGTCTTCCGCTCGCGGCCCACGACTCCCAGAGACAGCGGTCCTCCGGAGCCTGATACGAAGCGGCGCCTGCCGCGTGGCCGCCCTTCGGGCGACCGCGCCACTTTCACAACAGGCCCTAGTCGGCGTGCACTCCAGGAGCACCTCACGGTGCCGCCGGAAGTTCGGGAGTCCTTGCCGAAGAGGCAGGTCGTCGATGTTGTCGTTCATGAGACCGCCGAACCTGAAGTGGTCGTCGCTGAGTTCGCCTATGAGTTCACGTTGCCGGACGGCTCCATGCCCAAGGTGCCCTGCGTCTTTGTCCTGCGCGTCAGGGACGGTCAGATCATCGAGTCACGCGACTACATCGACCCGATCCGTACGTACACGGCACGCGGGGACCTCGACCGCCTCATTGCGCCGTTACGGAAGGATGTTTCCTGAGGTCCTGGCAAGGACGGTCCGGAGGAGCGTTGATGCCGCCAGGAGTGGCGATAGCCTGCCGGATCGTCAGCAACAGGGGCAACGAGTTCTGCGGGACCCGTGAGCGACGAACCCGAATCGGGCTCTGTGAAGATGAGCCAGGTTGCCGGGACTCACGGCTTCGGCTTCGACGGGCACACGCAATGGCCATCGTGTGTTCTATTTGTTTGGGTCTCGGAAGCGGCCTAGTCCCTTCCTGATGGCGTTTAGCGGTGAGCTGCCCGTCTTGGCCGTCCCTGGCACGGGCGGCCGGGGCGAACCGTCACCGCCTGTGAACTCGGCCAGTGCGGCGTGGGCTGCTTCGGCCGCCTCCTGGTAGAGATCACAGGTCTTTGTCATGGCATCGAGTGCTTGGGCGTATTTGATGACCAGGCCCTGGGCGTGGGCCAGTTCCTCGTCGAGGGTCAGCAGGTGCCAGCCCTGGCGCAGCTGTGTCAGGGCCTGCTCAGCGCCTTCGGGTAGTGGCCGCGGCAGCTTGGCGAACTCTTCGATGAGGTCGGAAAGTTCTGTTGGCTCGGAGCCGTCCAGGAACACACTGTGCACGGTGAAGTGCTCCGCGTCGTAGTGCGGGCTCTGCGGCTGCGTGGGCAGGACGACGGCGCCGCCGCGTGGCATCCGCACATTCAGCTCCCGTTTCATCGCGAAGTCGGCAACCTGCGCCTGCGCCGGTGTGGCCCGGTGCTCGACCACCTGGTGCCGCAGGCTTGGCGGCAGGAACGCGGAGACCGGCTGCTTCCCCTTCGCGTCCGGCGTCATGGCCTCATGCACCACGACATGGATGTACCACGTGTTGCGGGAGTGATCCCGCAGGCGGCGGCGCATCTCGTTCTGGTCCTTCGGCAGGTAGTTCGCCGCCCGCAGCCGCACTCCGGGTAGCAGGTCGTGGTCCCAGGCAATTCGGTCGCTGTCGGGCCAGAACATGGTGGCGGGCGAGGGCCATCGGGGGTTCCACGCCAGCTCCGCCTCGGCGGCCAGGACCCAGGTGATTCCTTCGTTGTCCGCACGACGGGTCTCATGCTCGTACGTGGTCAACTGTGCACGCACCATGGTGCTGTCGGCCACGCGCCAGCGGGCCTCGAAGAGTCGACGGGCGGACGGGCCGGGGCCGGCGGACTCCTCCCGCGGGTGCAGGACGGTGGAGCGGGCTGCCTCTACGGGGTCGAGGTCCAGGAAGTCGTCGAGGACTCCGGCTGCCTTGAGGGCGATCAAGTTGCGCCGGACGTCCTGCTCGGGTTCGGGCCCGGGATGGCACCCGCGTGCCAGCCACACGGTGTTGGGGACGGTTGTCGAAGAGCTGCTGTTCTTGGTCATGGAACCGTTCTGTGGGAGATCAAGGCCAGACCAGTATGGGCGTTGCTGCTGCACATGTCGCACTGTGCTCCCGGCGCGAGCAGGTATCTCGTGCACCGCTGCCCGCCAGCGTCTCGCAGACGTCCCCCAGGAGGACCGCCAGGAGGCGGAGCCGCCGCAGGTCGTCCCGGTCACCGGCCGCGTGGCCGCGCCGGGACTCGGGTGACGTCCGGGTTCTCAAGACAGGGAACCTGACCGACTGCTCCACCTCATGAGGCGAAGGGTGCCCGGGCGCCCCGGGCACCCTTCGCGCTGTAACAGGGTGAGCGGTCCATGGCGGCGGGGTTTTGTGTTGAGTACGAGAGCTCATGTGCGCCGGGGCGTTGGCTGACAGGATCCGCTGTATGACGAGTGGCAGACGGGTGCTGACGGCCCTGCATCTCCTCCTGGTCTGCGAGGCGGTGCCGGTGCTTGGCTTCGGGTTGCTGGTAGCGGGCTGGGGTGGTGGGGCCGGTGCGGCTGTGGCGCTCTTCGCGTTGGGTGTGCCGCTGACGGTGGGTCTGCTGGCCGTGGCGGGCGTCCCGGCGCTTGACCGTGGTGCCCCTGTGCGGCTCCGTGCAGCAGCGGCTCGGCTGGGCGGTACTGGTCTTCGTTCTCGGCACGTTCGGCGTCTTGGCAGGTCTGGCCGCCTATGGTTGGGACGTCGATCTGGGGAGCGCCAGTACCCGGATTGCGCTGGCGGGGGTGCCGTACGCCGTGGCCGCGGCGTTCTGTGTACCGAGCCGGTGGGTGCGGCTGGGAGCAGTGGCCGCGCTGGTGGCCGGGGCGGCCTATGGGGGTTTTGTCGGCCCGGCACAGTCGCGGCAGCGCCTACACGAGGCAGAGGTGGCGCGGTATCGGGAGCATCCGGAGCTGCTGTACCTGGGTGCTGCGCCGCCCGGCATGCGGGTGTCTCATGCCTGGGTAGACCCTGCTTCCTTCAGCGTCGACTACCGCGGTGTCCGGGAGGACGGGTTCGCGTACGTGGGCCTCGTGGTGCGCGTGCCGCTCACGCCGACACCTCGATGCCCCAAAATCCAGGGGAAGGGCGTGACCTGCACGCTGGACGTGCATGGCGAGATGCGCATGGTCCGCGAATTGCCCGGTGGCGGGCGCGCCGTCACTCTCATCCGCCGTCACCGTAACGTGGAAGTCGAGGTCGCCAGTTAGACCTCGATGAACCCGGGCTACGCCGTCTCCTGAACACTCTGCACCCGCTGACGGACATAGATCTGGAGACTGAGCGCGTCGTCACGGGCGTAGGCGGCGAGCATGCGGGCGAATGCCTCGGTAGCGGTCGCGTAGAAGAACGCGTGCTGCCGGGTCGGGTCGGTGATGCAGGTGAAGCGGATGGCAGGCAGGCAGGTTGCTGGGGGGCATGGCGTCTCCTATCGGGGCGGGTCTGCTCAGCGTCCCCTCGTTCAGTGATGACCATTCAGAAGGGGCCCCTTGGTGGGATTGCCGCGGACTCTAGTAGCGGTCGACGGGCTCAGCCGCGTACGTGTCGTCAGGTAGCTTTGCAGCGGTCAGCCTGATCCGTTCCGCCTGGCCGGAGCCCAGTTCCAGCGTGATGATGGTGCCTGCGGGATACGTCGTGCTGTGCACGATCGGGTTCCCGCTTGGGGCGACCAGGTTGAGCACGGTGTACCGGCGGACCTCTGGGTTGGGTTGCCTTCGAGCGGCCCTGAGCCTGGCCAGCCAGCCTCCGGCGACGGCCAGGCCGGTGACGAAGAGGCCGCCAACGATCTCTGGCAGAGATTCCTGAAGGAGGCTCACAGCGATGCCTCTCCGTGGTTCCCGGAGCGCAGTGCGGCACGGCGGTGCTGTTCGCCGGCGAGTCGTTTGGCCCTGCGCCGGACTCGCTCACCGAAGGCCTTCGGGTCGGTGGCGCCAACGTGCGTGGCGGCCTCGGCCCAGGTGGTGCCCTCGCCTTCCGCGTACGCGAACACGACCAGCTGTTCGGCCGGATCGAGGCCTCGCAGTACAGCGTTGAGGCGCTCGTCCTCGAACACCCCGCCAGCCACCCGGCTCAGCAGGTCTACGTCGACGACTACCAGGTCGTACAGGGACAGCCCGTCGCCGAGCTCCGCATCCAGCGACAGCACCCGCCCGTGCCGGGTGCGGCGCCGCCAGAGCGGCACCTGTTGTCGGTGCTCCCTACGGGCGTGCGCCTTGAGCGCGCCGAGCGCGGTCGCCGGCAGGTACCCGGTGTCATACAGGGCATCGCTCCAGCTCCCGACCAGCGCGGTCCTCAGTGCATCCCGCCATTGCGCACCGCGTGGCAGTACGAGGGCATCCTTGGCAATGCCGTCCAGGTCTGGCCCTGACGTTGCTCAGCGGCCCCACCATGTTGGCTTCAGTCGGCCCCGATTCGTGAAGATCGAGGCCCGTAGACGTCACAGCCAGCCATCTGCCTACTGAGCACTCCAGTTGCCAGACGGCACTGGAGTGCTCAGTCACAGTTGATGGCATTCAGTCGAGCCAGCGGGCCTTGTCCCCGATACGGACATGGCCGGGTTTCTCGACCGCCGCGTACACGCCGAGGGCGTTGCCGAGCTCGCGGGCGACCCAGCGCAGCACGGCGCGGTCATGCGGGACAGTAGGAGTCTCCTTGGTGATCATCACGCAGCGGTCGCACGCCTCGGTGAAGCGCAACCGCAGCGTGCCGATGGCCATCCGGCGGCCGATCCAATCGTGCTCGGGGTACCCGGTCGCGTGGTCGCCGGGCACGTCGTCGAGCACCAGGTTGGGCCGGAACCGGCTGGCGTCTATCGCGCTGTCCGGCAGTGTCGAGCCGAGGCTGCACAGCGCCGTCGTTGTCAATACATGGAGCGCGGCGTCAGGCCGGTGCGGCTCGTGCTCGGCCAGCGTGACCTTGGCCTCTACAGCCGCACTGAGCCGGCTGGCGGCGTCAGGCGCATCGGAGCGGAACCGCCGACCGTCCGGCAGGACCAGCTCGGCCACGCCCGGCCCGAGGGCGACCGCCCGCAATCGCATGAGCGCCGGAACAGCACCGGCCCAGGTGACCTCTTCCCGCTCGTCGTGGATGGCGATGCCCCGGTCACCCTCGATTCCGAGCACTCTGACCGTGGCCGCGGTCAGTCGCTCACCACCCACCGACTTCACCGGATACCGCCACAGTTGGTCGACCCGCATCCATCGCCCCCTTCATCCCAGCGGTCCGGCGACCGCAGTCGACGGCTGCCCAGGCAAGCACAGCGACGATCACCGTACTGGGGGTCATGCCGTCGTTCCACCGCCGCCTAGCTGTGACGTCTACCAGCGGCCCGATCGTGGCGGCTTGCGGCGGCACCACCTGTGAAGGCAGCGGTACGGACGCTTCCAGTTGACCCCGCCGCCGAGCAACGCGTCGCGGATAGGTGGGGCCAAGTCAAGCCGTCCGCGGCGGGGCCGATCTTCACGAATCGGGGCCGACTGAAGCCAACATGGTGGGGCCGCTGAACAACGTCAGGGCCAGTCCAGGTCATCCGGAAAGATAAATCCGTCTATGGCCTGCTGGCTGCTCGACAGCAGGCCCACCAGTTCCTGAGAGGCGGGCAGCGATCCGGGCGAACACTCGGCGGTGTGCCCCGAGTCGTCGAAGAGGCGGGCTCCCCCGTCCACGCAGAGGATCGTCACGCTGCCACTTGCGGAGGTCACCACCGGGGGGCGCGGGGCGTAGTAGTTACCAGGGCCCCAGACGGCTTTGTTCATGGGCTGGTAGGGCTCGTAGAGATAGTGCTTCGTCATGCCGGTGCGCTCCTTCGGGTGTTGGTGCTTTCCCCTCTCGGTCCCGGGGAGCGGGGTCACCGGCAACGAATCTTGCGCGCGCCGGTGTGATCCGAGTCACGGTGCGGTGCGGGCGAGCTCGGCGCGGCGGTGCTGTTCGGCGGCAAGCCGTCGGGTCTTGCGCCGGACCCGTTGGCCGAAGGCGCCCGGGTCGGTGGCGCCGGCGTGTGCGGCGGCCTCGGACCAGGTGGTGCCCTCGCCCTCGGCGTACGCGAACACGACCGCGCGCTCGACCGGGTTCAGGGCACGCAGCACGCGGTTGAGGCGGTCGTCCTCGAACACCCCGCCCGCCGTGTGCGCCAGGTAGTCGACCTCCGACACGAGCAGGTCGTACAGCGACAGCCCGTCGCCGAGCGCCGCGTCCAAGGACAGCACCCGCCTGTGCCTGGTCCGCCGCCGCCACAGTGGGACCAACTCCCGGTGCACGGTTCGGGCTTCTGCCTTCAGCGTCCCGAGCGTGGCGTGGGACAGGCGTCCGTTCTGCCACAGCTCATCGCTCCAAGCGCCCAGCAGCGCGGTGGAAACGGCCGTCTGCCACCGCTCGCTGCGCGGGATCGCTAGGACCCTGGCAGCAAGATCATCAACGATCTTGGTAGCCGGTCGGCCGAGGCGTGATGGGCGCCCCTCCAGCGCGGCAGAGTCGAGCCAAGCGTTCGCCAGGCTCTCGGGGTACACACCACAGACCGCTGCGCGGGCGTCCAGCGACGAGAGGATCTCCTCTCCCTGGATACGCGTTACATCAGCGCAGACCATTGCTTCCACGGAGTTCCGGGTGAAGCCGTCGTGGGTGGCCCAGAGCCGAACGGTCATGTCGTCGCGGTCTGGCTTGCAGGGGCCGGTGGCGGGGGCGCTCCACTCCGGTATGTCCATGTACCACACCATGGATTACTCCTTGCTCGATCGAGTGCTTCTCTTCTCGGTTCCAGGAGGAGGCCGGACCGGCAATAGATCTTGGACGCTTCGTACGGCGCAGGTCAGGGGTAGATCGGGCGCCGGTGCCCAGGAGGGCAAGAGCACGCGACACCGGGCGCTCGCTCGGCTCCGCGAGGAACTGGAAGCACGCGACTGCGACTCGGGTGCGGCGTTGGCCGCGGCCGGCCAGTGAAGATGGTTCGCGCAATCACTGCCCCCTCTCCCGGCCGACGACGCCTCGACGGCACGAGACCCGCCCCTGGACACCGCCGCGTATAGCGATCCGAGCCGGCTCCCTGCCGTCTCGGGGGCGGCAGGGAGCCCAACCACGGCACGGCCGGGCCCGGGTCAGGTGATCGGTCCGGCAGGTTCTCCGCGCAACAGGTCGGGGCGGGCATCGGCGAGGGCGAACGCCCGCTTGAGACCCTCGGCGATTCCGTGGTCGATGCGGTAGAACCGTGCTCGCTCGTCGCGCTGAAGCAACGGGTCCGTTCCGGCCGGGCCGACGCGCCGCTGCACCGCCTTGAAGCTGGTCAGAGTCCCGCCGATCTTCGACGGCGGGATCGGGTGCGTCGGATGGCCGTCGAAGTACTGCTGGACATCGTCGTACGAGGCCGTACCGCCAAGGTCGACGATCCGGCGCAGCACCGCCCGGGCCCCGGGCATCAGTGATGCGATCATGCGGAACAGCGCCTGGTCCGTCCAGCCGTCCCCGATGTCATAGCCGCTCAGATCCTGCGGGTCGGGACGGGGGTCCACTGCCGCGGCTTCCGGCCAGCCGACGGGAACGACGGGTCGCAGTCCGTAGGCGGCCTGGACGGCGGCGATCGCCTGCTCGTAGGTGTCCGTCCCGGTGTCGATCGTCAGCCGCACGCCGCCCCCTTCGAGATCGCTGCTCGCCATCTTTCCCCAACAGCCTCCGGTCCGGCCCCGTCCGGTCGTACCGACGGCCAACTCTTCATCAACGTCCTCGGCAACGCCGTCGCCACCATCGTGATCAGCAAGTGGGAGAACGACTTCGACACCGAACAGGCCCGCAAGGTCCTGCACTCCCCAACCACCACGCCGCCGCAGACCGAGCCGGACACCACCAAGGTCGGCGCCGAGAAGTAGCCATGCCCTTCGAGTGCGCTACTCACCACCACCCAGGTGCCGCTGGTGGTCACCGCCGACGGGACGACCTTGGTCCGGCCGACAGAGGCGAAGCTCGCCGCCCATGGCGGGCTGAGCCCCGCGCCCGCCGCCGAGCTCTACGACCTCGTTTGGTGGTCGGCGGGCCTGGGCGCGGCCGCAGTTGTATTGAGAACTCCCTCGGTTTCTCTTCCGCGCGGGTGCTGCGGTCCAACACGGATCCGCCGTTACCGCCCAGACCGTGATCCTGGCTACCAAGGTCTCCTACCGGCGGCTCGCTGCCCCCGGTCTGGAGGCGCTGACCGGCTGTGGCGTCTTCTACGGGTCAGCCATGGACCGCCGGTCCATGGATAAACCTTCCCCTCCCGCCCCTGCGCGGGCGCTCCTACGGTCGAGGCTGCGGGCGCTCACCGGCCCGCCGTACCGAAGGAGCAAGACCCTCATGAAGATGACCGGCAACACGATCCTGATCACCGGCGGAACCTCGGGCATCGGCCTTGGCCTGGCTGTGCGTCTGCACGAGGCCGGCAACGAGGTGGTCGTCGCCGGCCGGCGCAAGGAACTCCTCGACGAGATCACGGCCGAGCACCCGGGCATCGACGGGCTCGTCCTCGACGTCGCGGACCCCGACTCGATCGCCCGGGCCCGTGAGACCGTGGCGGCGAGCCACCCCGAGCTGAACGTCCTGGTCAACAACGCCGGCATCATGCTGCGGGAGAACCTCCTCGACCCGGCCGAACTCCCGGTCGCCGAGGATCACGTCGCGACCAATCTGCTCGGCACGATCCGGATGACGTACGCCTTCCTGCCGCTGCTCGTGGGCAAGGACGACGCGGTCGTCATGAACGTCACCTCCGCGCTGGCGTTCGTCCCCTATCAGAGCACCCCGACCTACAGCGCGACCAAGGCCGCGCTGCACTCCTTCTCCGAGAGCCTGCGCATCCAGCTCGCCGGTGCCGACGCCGGCGTCCAGGTGATCGAGGTGGCCCCGCCGGGTGTGCGCACGGCCCTGCTGGGCCAGGAGGACAACGAACACTCCATGCCGCTGGACGACTTCCTCACCGAGGCCCTCGACCTGCTGCGCGAGAAGCCCGACGCGAAGGAGATCGTCGTCGAGCGCGCCAGGTTCATCCGCGACGCGGTGGCCACCGGCACCTACGACGACGTCCTCGCCATGATCGCCGGCAGCTGACCGACCTGTTGTTTCCGACGGGAAACAACAACACGCGAGCGCTGTCACACGACGAACCTCGTCGTATCGGCCAGGCCGGGCGACGAGGCCCGGTGCCCGTCCAAAGCGTCAGGCATTCTCGACCGGTGCCGCAGGCCGCCTTCCGTGCCGACGGAATGCGGCGTATCGCAGACAGTCGGTGAATTTCCCAGCGGGGTCATGCAGGGGCAGGTGATCGTCGGGTCGTCTCGCCGCGCGCCCCCGGCGTCGGCCGTGTGCGCGGCTTCGCAGAGGCGAGAGGGGAGAGCTCAGCCATGGATCGGCGGTCTCTGGATAGCCGGGCGGGATGCGGCGAGGATGGAGGGCATGGACAAGAAGGAACTGGCGGATTTCCTGCGTCACCGGCGTGAGATGTTGCGCCCCCGCGACGCCGGGCTGGTCGAGGGAGCGCGCAGACGTACCAGGGGGCTGCGCCGCGAGGAGGTCGCGCAGCTCGCTGGGATGTCCACCGACTACTACGCCCGGCTGGAACAGCAGCGTGCTCCGCAGCCCTCAGTCCAGATCACCACCGCCCTCGCCCGGGCGCTGCGGCTGACCCTGGACGAACGCGACCACCTCTTCGTCCTCATCGGCCACAACGCACCGGCCCGCTTCCACCGCTCCGAACATGTCAGCCCGCCGCTGATGCGGGTCCTGGACCGCCTGGACGACTCCCCGGCCATGGTGCAGACCGATCTGTTCGACACCCTCGCCATGAACCCCGTGGCCGTCGCGCTGCTCGGCGACCAGACCCGCCACACCGGTCTGGCCAGTAGCGGCTACTACCGCTGGTTCATGGACCCGGCCGAGCGTCTGATGGTTCCCGAGGAGAACCACGAACGCCACGGCCGCGCCCAGGCGGCACGCCTGCGGGTCGCGCTGACAGCGGGGAGCGACACCCCCAGGGCCGCCCGGATCCTCGCCGAACTCCAGGAACACAGCCCCGAGTTCGTTCGCATGTGGGAACTTCAGGAGGTCGCCCAACGCTACGACGACTGCAAGACGATCCTCCATCCCGAACTCGGCCGCATTGAGGTCGACGCCCAGGTCCTGTTCACCGAGAACCGCGCCCAGACCCTGGTGGTGCTGACCACTCGCCCCGGCACGGAGAGCCACAGCAAACTCGAACTGCTCTCCGTCATCGGACACCAACAGCTGACCCCCTGACGTCCTGGACCGGGTACCGGGCCGGGCTCGGCGCTGGAGGGGCCGGACATGGGCACCCTGGAATGGTGCAGCCCGCACGGTATTCGCCCCGCGCTCTACGGCCGAATATGTCGGGCCCGTGCGATGTCCGGGCTCCGCGCTCAGGCCGCCCATTTGACCGGACGCTGCCTCCGTTTTACTCTCGACTACATGCGGAGGCGGCATCCGTTTTGATGTGGCCGCAGGATCACGGAAGGCAGGAGGGCGCATGAGCGCCAGCGAACAGCGGGGACGCAAGCCCCGTGCGGACGTTCAGCGCAACCGCGCAGCCCTTCTGGAGACCGCGCAGCGTCACTTCCTGCAGCACGGGGTCGGCACCTCCCTTGAGGCGGTGGCAAAGGAGGCGGGCGTCGGGCCCGGCACCCTGTACCGGCACTTCCCCACCCGGGAGGCACTGCTGGCCGCTGTGCTGCAGACGCGCTCCGAGGAACTCGTGGCCCGCCAGGCGGACATCGAGCAACTCGGTGACCCGGCCGAGGCGCTGGAGCAGTGGCTGCGGGCGATGGAGGAGTACTTCAGCGCCTTCAACGGGCTGCCGGACCCGCTCATGGCCGCAGCCCGGGCGCAGGAGCCGGCCAACCCGCTCACGATTCCCTGCGACATCCTCATCTCCGCCACCGATCGATACGTGCGAGCCGCGCAGCTCGCGGGGCGCGTGCGCGCGTCGGTGCGGGGGAACGACCTGTTCCTCGCGGCCTGTTCCGTTGCCTGGATCAAGGGCACCGGTACCGAGGAAGAGTCGCTCGACCGGCTCCGCACGCTCATCGCGAGCGGCTACCGCCAGCAGGACACCCAGGCGTAAATCGCCAGGCACCCCGCTCCGCCCCCGCAAAGCCAGGCGGCACTACCACCCATCCATCACATCGTGCTGCCCCCAGGGGCGGCATAACCTTCTGAGGAACAAATCATGAAAATTACTGTCATAGGCGCTGGCGCCATCGGCGGGAACCTCGCTGCCAAGCTCAGCACGGCCGGTCACGACGTCCAGGTGGCCGACGCCCGCGGCCCCGAGGCCGTCCGGGCGGAGGTGCTGGAGTCCGGGGCCCGCACGGCGGACCTCGCCGACGCCGTCCAGGGCCGGGACGTCATCGTCCTGTCGATCCCGTTCGGGGTGGCGGGCCAGCTGGCGGACCTGTTCGCGTCGGTGCCCGACGAGACGGTGGTCATCGACACCGCGAACTACTACCCCGGAATGCTCAGCGAGCCGATCGAGGCGGTGGACAACGGCCAGGTGGAGAGCGTGTACACCGCCGAGCTGCTCGGCCGCCCCGTGGTCAAGGCGTGGAACGCCGCGCTGGCCGAAACCCAGCGGACCAAGGGCGTCCCGGCCGGAACACCCGGCCGCCTCGCCATCCCCGTCGCCGGCGACTCCGAGGAGGCGCGGAAGGTGGCCATGAGCCTGGTGGACGACACCGGCTTCGACCCCTACGACACCGGCACACTGGCCGACTCCTGGCGCCAGCAGCCCAACAGCCCCGCCTACTGCACCGAGCTGACCCTCGACGAGCTGCCGGCGGCCCTGGCCGCGGCCGACCGCGTCAAGGACGCGGCCATCCGCGACAGCCTCCCGGAACGCTTCGCCGCACTCCCGGCCAACCCCACCGTCGACGACGTCGTCGAGATGAACCGCGCCGCCCACCGCTGAGACACCCGACGCGGCACTCGTGCACCCAACGGCATGAGAGCGGCAGCACTGGGCGCCACGAACACACACGACGAACACGAAGAGCGCGCAGTCCCCCCACGCTGCAGCCTCGGCACCCCGCTGCCTGCGAACCTCCGCAAGCCTGCAGATACCCGCAAGAGCGCATCTTGCGTCCGGCCCTTACTTCGGCTGCCGCCTCGCATGGCCTGCCGTACTGCGCTGTGCCGCGGCCGCCGTGGCGGCGACTGAGCGCCATGGAGAGGAACCGCCTTGCCCGGCACCACATCAGCCTTCACCGACATCGCGCACTCCCGACGCTCTCCCCGGCAGTTCCTGCCCACCGCCCTGTCCCCTTCGGACATCCGCGGCGTACTGGAAGACGCACAGACGGCCCCCTCGAACAGCAACACCCAGCCGTGGACGGTGCACGTCGTCTCGGGTGCGGCACGGGATGCCCTGGCCAAAGAGCTGCTCCGGGCCGAGGAGGAGGGGCGGACCTCCCCGGATTTCACCGATGGCTACGGCGAGGGCCTCTACCTCCAGCGGTCGCAGGCCCTGGGCGCGAGTGTCTACCGGGCCCGGGGTGTCGAGCGCTCGGACCGGGACGGCAGGAGGGCGGCGGTCCGCGAGAACCTGGAGTTCTACGGCGCTCCCCATGCCGCGTTCCTGTTCATGCCGGCACTCGGAGACGGGGTACGGACGGCCGGGGACATCGGCATGTACGCGCAGAACTTCCTGCTCTCGCTGGCGGCCCGGGGGCTGGCCGGCATCCCGCAGACCGTACTCGGCGTCTACGCCGACACCGTCCGCGAGTTCCTGGGTGTCCCCGCGGAACTCAAGCTGCTCTTCGGCATCTCCTTCGGTATGGCTGACCCGGCGGCACCGGTGAACACGCTCCGCACGGAGCGGGTTCCGCTGCAGCGGAGCGTGGTCCTGCATGACACCTCAGGAGTCCTAGACAGGCCGTAGTTCCTCCGCCCGCAGGAATCAACCGGCGCCTGGGCCCGGGCCGCCACTGGGTCGGCCCGCGCCCGGCGCCGCACGGCCTTTGGCAATACGGAGGATGCCTCCGTATTGTCGATGAAGTAATCGGAGGCAATCTCCGTTTCTCATTGCCTGATCTGGAGAGGTAACTGTGACAAGCCGACAGTTGGTCCTGGGCATGCAGTTCAGCGGCGGATACGGGGCCGCACCCGGGGCCCGGCGGCTGCCGGGTGCGAACCTGAACAGCTACACGGACATGGACCAGTTCGTGCGGTACGCGCAGTCCGCCGAGCGCGGCAAGATCCAGCTGCTGTTCATCGCCGACACCCCGGTCCTGGACGTCGACCTCGACCGCCATGCCCCGCACCACATGATCGACCCGCTGCTGATTCTGACCGTCCTCGCGCGTGAGACCGAGCGGATCGGCCTGGTCACCACCGCCTCCACCACGTTCACTGAGCCCTACAACCTCGCCCGCCAGTTCAAGGCCCTGGACGTGATCAGCCACGGCCGGGCCGGCTGGAACGCGGTGACCACCCCCGCCCCCGCCGCCGCGGCGAACTTCGGCGCGACGATCCCGCCGCGCGCCGAGAAGTACGAGCGTGCCCACGAGGTCATCCAGATCGTGCAGGGGCTGTGGGGCAGCTGGGAGAAGGACGCCCTGGCTTCTCGACGTCGACGGCAAGCGGTTCGCCGACATGGACAAGATCCAGCCAGTCAACCTGCAGGGCAAGCACACAGCCTCCCGCGGCCCGCTGCCCATCCCTCCGTCCGAGCAGGGCCAGCCGGTCATCTTCCAGGCAGGTGGGGGCAGTTACGGCCTGGAATCGCGGGCCGTTACGCCAGCGGCATCTACGCCAACCCGTACACCATCGCGGACGCCCGGGCCCAGCGCCAGGCCCTGCGGGACGCCGCCAAGCGCGTCGGACGCGATCCGGACGAGGTGAAGTTGCTCGCCGGCTTCATGCCGACCATCGCCCCCTCCCGCCAGGCCGCCCTGGAACGGCGCCGCTTCCTGGACGAGGTCGTCGACCTGAACCAACGCGTCCGCTACCTCGGCGCCATGATCGGCCTCCCGCTCGGCCCCGGCCAACTCGACGAACAGCTGACCGCGGACCAGCTCCCCGACGCCATACCCAGCCCACACGACCCACGCTCCGCCCGCGCCCTCGAAGTGGCCCGGGACGGCTGGACCCTGCGCGACGTGCTCGCCCACGGCGTCATCGACTACCACCCGGTGGTCGCCGGCACTCCCGCCGACGTGGCCGACCACATGCAGCAGTGGTTCGAGGCAGGGGCCTGCGACGGCTTCTCGATCGCCATCGACAGCGACCACGACGGCTTCGACTCCTTCGTCGACGTGGTCGAGTTCCCTCCTCTTTACACCGACGATGAGGAAGGGGAGTTCGGCCGCCTTGTCGCGAGTCGCGACGACCCGCTCATCGCCCTCGCAGCCGCCGAAGACGCCACCGGAGCGGAACGCGGAAGGTGGGTCAACGCTGGCATGGTTCAGGACGAGTATTTCGACTACGTGGTGGCCGGACGGCCAGCAAACAGTTCACCAGACGGACACCCCTGGCCCGTGCCGCCGCCCAAACGTTGACGATCAACGGGATCACGGAACTGCGGACAGAGCCCCTGAAATCGGCCACGATGCCCTTCCCTCCACTTCGTTGCGTCTTAAAACATGTGGAGAATGTGGGGAGTGAAGAGCGCGTGTGAGGGTCCAGCGCCCGAAGCCGTCGGCGCCGGCCTGGCGGCCGTCCAGGCCGGCTGACGACGGTGCGACGTCACGCAGGGACGCCGAGTGGCGGGTGCTCGAGCACGCGGGGCTTGTACTCGACCAGCTGGATGCGGCCGTCGAAGGTGCGGTGCTCGATCATCTCGAGGGCAACGTCCGGATAGCCGTCGTAGATGCGTTCTGCGCCCGTGGCCCCGGTGATCACCGGGAACATCACGACCCGGAAGCGGTCGACGAGTCCGGCTCGCAGCAGGGACCGGCACAGGCTGAGGCTGCCGATCGTGCTCAGAAGCCCCGAGCCACTCGACTTCATGACGCGGACAGCCTCGACGGCGTCGTCGCGGACAAGTGTGGAGTTGGCCCACGTCAGTGGCTCCTCGAGTGAGGAGGAGAACACCACCTTGGACGCCTGCGTCAGCTCGTCGACGGACGCCTCTTCCTCGGGCCTGAACTCGTCCTGGCCACTGGGGACCTCGCCTGCGGCGAAGCCCGACATCAGGCGGTAGGTGTTCGCTCCCATCAGATAGGTGACCTCGGGCTGCTCACCGAGCCATGCGAGGTACTCCGGGCCCTCGAGGCCCCAGAACCCGGGCCATCCCTCTCCCGATGCGTAGCCGTCGAGGGAAGTGATGAAGTCGACGAGAAGCTCCGACATGACGGTGTCCTTTCCTAGGGTGTTACGAGCTTGGACCGGCCAGGAGCCACAAACTCATCGGCCACGCTGCGGAGCAACGAGAAAGCCCATGACGCTGCTGCCGATCAGGTCGGCGGAGCAGTCATGCTTCGAAGGGCCGGAGGCCTGCATGGTTGTGCTATGCACGCAGTCGGGTAGTGATCTCCATGCGATGGGGAACGGCGGTTGAGTTCTGTCAAAGACCCAGCTCAGCCCACCCACGAACGGTCCGCCCCGCTCTATTGGGTGATCGGCAAGGCCTCGCTGCCGGGCGTCGACAGTGGGTGCTTCATCCACTCGCCTGCGACGGCGGCGGAGCACTTCCGTGAGTACGGCTCCGCACCGATCGCCGGCGAACCGATCGCGCCGGTCTTCGCCAGCGACGGCGGGGGCCATCTGTTCACGATCGGAGCCAGCGGACAAGTCTGGAAGTCCACCGACGGCCTCCTGATTTGACGACTCCGAGGTCACCGCGTCCAGCTTGCAGGAGTTCCTCGGACAGCTCGGCCGCCGGATCGCGAACCGGATCCAGTCGTCGGCCGAGGGCAAACAGGCCTCTGCCCCAGGAGGTCATTCCACGGCTGGGGAATCGCGAGGAGGTGTGGGGAAACCTGCGCAGAGGGTAGCCAATTTCAATTTCAAATAGCGCCATCACGCGCCCTCCCCACGGCGGATCACGCGCTGCGTTTCGGCTTCGCTGCCGTCTTCTTGGCCGTGGTCTTCTTTCGCGGGCAGCTCGTGCGCGTCGGGCGTCGCCGTCCTCGCCGCGGGGTGCCCGCGCCTTCTGTACGGACGCCTTCAGGGCGGACATCTGGTCGACGACCTGCCTGGCCGGCGCTGCCGCTTCGGGGGCCGGGGGAAGTGCGTGCTCTTTCCGTTTCGCTTTGATGACTTCCGCGAGGGCGTCCGTGTAGTGGTCCACGAACTCGCTGCCTTCCAGGCTGTCGCGGGTCATGTGGTCGATGAGGGCCTGCGCGCCCTCGATCTCGCCTTCCGACACCTCCACCGCGCCGGGGGCGAGTTCCTGGGGTGAGCTGATTTAGTCGGGCCAGCGCATCGCGTGCAGGACGATTGAGTCGTCGCGGACGCGGAGCAGCCCCAGACGCTCGCGGCCGCTCCATGCGTACTTGGCGATGGCGACCTGGGCTGTGTAATTGGCCCACTGTAAGTGGGTGCAAGTGGCCCGGGTATGTGGGCTGCTTCCCGTCTAGGGTCGGAAGCGTGATCACAAGGGCGCCTGTGATCCGCCCTCTCTTCTGCTGCTGTCTGCGGTGGCGGACAGGGGCGTACGGCGCTCGACTGGTCATGGCGGGTGGTCGGCCTGCGGGGCCGATGCCTGCTCCTCAAACGGCCCTCTGCTCGGAGGAATCCCACATGCAAGCCATCACTGTCCAGGACCGTGACGCCGGTGCCGGCGGTCTGGTCCTGTCCGAGGTGCCCCACCCGCGCGCCGCTGAGAACGACGTGATTGTGGAGGTCCATGCTGCCGGGTTCACCCCGGGTGAGCTGGACTGGCCCGGCACCTGGACAGACCGGGCCGGTCGTGACCGGACCCCGAGCGTGCCCGGCCACGAGCTGTCGGGCGTGGCCAGCGAGCTCGGCTACGGCACCACTGGCCTGACGGTCGGGCAGCGCGTGTTCGGTCTGACCGATTGGAGCCGCAATGGCTCGCTGGCCCAGTACACGGCGGTCGAGGCTCGCAACCTTGCCCCGCTCCCGGCCGATATCGACCACGTCACGGCCGCCGCGCTGCCGATCTCCGGGCTTACCGCTTGGCAGGCTCTGTTCGACCACGCCCACTTGGTCACCGGCCAGAGTGTGCTCATCCACGGCGCCGCGGGCGGCGTGGGCTCCATCGCCGTGCGGCTGGCCCGCGAGGCCGGCGCCTGGGTGATTGGCACTGGCCGGGCTGGCGACCGCGACACCGCCATCGGTCTCGGCGCGGACGCCTTCGTCGACCTCCAGGCTCAGAAACTGGAGGACATCGGCGAGGTTGACGTGGTGTTCGACGTGATCGGCGGCGAGATCCTCGAACGCTCCACCGCGCTGGTTCGCCCCGGCGGCACCCTGGTCACCATCGCCGAGCCGGTCGCCGTCCACCCCCGCGACGGGCGAGCCGTCTTCTTCGTCGTCGAACCCGACCGGGCCCGCCTGGCCGACCTTGCCCAGCGGCTGCGGCACGGCCGCCTCAAGCCGATCGTCGGCGCCGTCCGGCCGCTGTCCGGTGCAGCCTCCGCGTTCACGCCGGACAAGCGCACTCCCGGCAAGACCATCATCCGCGTCATCGAAGACTGATCGGGGAGGCCCCCGGACCGCCGGGGAAGTCGGGCAGTTCTCGCCGGGCGCGGACCGGTGGGCGGGGGAGATCGCTGCCCGTATCCCGTCGGCGAGCTGAGTGCGGCCGGTGTCCCGCCGGGTGGCTCGGTCCAGGATGTGCAGCTGGACGTCGGGCCGGCAACGGCTGCTGGGATTCACCCCGACGCCGGGAGGCGCGTCGTCGTCATGGTCTATTGGGCCGTACGCGAACCGGGGTAGACGAGCGGCGTCCCGGGGGCGCTGGGTGGAGTTGCCCGGGGACACCGCTGTGAGTGTCATGCCGTGCCGAGAGCTTTCACGGCCTTTGTCCGGGCCCGCGCCCGACGCATCGGCCGTCCTGCATTCCGGGCAACTGGACGCCGCACCGGCTGGGACCGACTCGGTGGCCTCGGCAGGGTAGTTGAGGACCTCGCGCTGCAGACGCGGAGCCGGTCAGTGGATCGCGCTGAACCGCAGATGGGTGCCGTTCGGCGTCTCGGTCAAGCAGATCACCACGCCTGCCAGGCCGTGGTCGGGAGGCCGACATCCCCTCTACGCCCCCGAGCCACGCCCCAAAGCAGGAAGAAGATGAGAAGTGGGTGGGTGGGACAGGCCACGGGCGGCGGGCGAGGGGATCGGGCGCCGCAGGTGTTGCTAGCGCGCGACGGCGGGGCCGCGCGCGACGCCCGGGCCCAGCAAGCTGCCCGGGTGCTCAAGCAGCGAAATCGGGCCGGTGCCGACTCGTCAACGTGGCACGGGTACGGGTCACCTCCGAGGTACAAGCCGAATCCCGTGCTCGTCGGGCTGCCTGCAACCGCTGAGTGAGCCTTGTCTTGGTCGTTATGAAGTCCAGGACAGGGCCACGATTCGGGTTCTCACGGAGCCCGGGCTCTGGTGGCCTCCAGAGCCCGGGCCGGGACGTGCGGGGTGTTGAGGCGGGTCCGGCCGATCGTCTGCCAGTCAGGCCTGCTTCACGCGAGCCGTCTGCTGGCCGTCCGGGTACCCTCTGCGCCTTAACCCCCACTAGGGGAAGTGCCTCCACATCCCCTCGGAGACGATCTCGACGGTGCCGTCGATCACCTTGATGGCGGTGTCATCGTCGATCGCGTACGCCGGACCCGGGATGCTGGCCGCCCATCTTTCCGCGTCGGCCATGCTGTTCTCCGGCAGCAGCTCGTGGTCCAGGTGCGGGAAGATCGAGAAGTCGACGATGCCCAGCGTGCTGTCGCCACCGGTGGGCGGTTTCCACTCGACGAAGTCCTCCCCGATACGGGGGGTCATCACCATGCTCCCGGCGCTCAGCCCTACCCAGACCGTCTCGCGCAGCGACGGCAGGAGATCCGCCAGCCCGGACTGCCGCATCCAGTGGCACAGGTACAGGGCGTCGCCGCCATTCACCAGCAGGACGTCCGCCTCGCGGACCCAGGGGATCCAGCGTTCTTCGTCGATGCTGGGCAGCGCGGTGAGCTCCAGTACTCCCAGGGACTTCCACTCCAGCTCACACATGGATATGGAGGGGGACTGTCCGCTGATGAAACGCCATGCCCCGGCAGGAGTGACCTGGGGGTGTCCGTATGCGGCGGTAGGGATGCACAGGGCGTTGGAGTCGGCGATCGGTTTGCCCAGCAGGTCGACCAGCGCGTCGTGGATGCTCGGGTTCTTGATGCCCGCGGACGTGAGAAGCAGCTTCAAGATGTCTCCTGGTTCGAGTGCGATGGAGCGGTCTGACGTGTAGACCTGGGACCACCGCGGGACTCATCGCTGCTGAACGGGGCAAGAGTTCCTGCACCAGGCCGTTCTCCCGCTGTCCATTACGTTCCCGCACCTACGTACTGCCCTGGCCGCCGACTGTGTGCTTCATCGGGTTGGCTGCAACGGTGACCCTTCGCGCCTTGTCCTGGTCCTCCCGCACGCGGTGAACTGACCAGTGAGGAACTGTCGTACGACGATCGAGCAGATCGCCTCGGAGCGTGGGCGGACTACCTGGGCATCGAGCTGCAGCCCAGCCCAGCCCAGCCCAGCCCGGATGCCGCGGCGGTGTGCGGGATGAGGTCCTACATGCCCGACGGGGAGTGTGGCGTTGTGATCAACGTTTCGTTGGTCACTCGAAAACCTGATGTCGTGTGAGCTCAGGCGTGTGAGCTCGGCCGCGGCAAATTGGCCGGTCGGCTTTGCCCGCCAGGCCGTGGTCGGGAGGCGACATCTCCTCTACGCCCCCGAGCCCCACAGCCGCCGCTCCGCCGGACAGGAGGCATCCCAACACCAACGACGGAATGTCTCCCGCCAAACATCCAGTGCCGGTCCGGTGCGCGTGCTCAGATCACACCTGGCAGTCACCCAGATGCCACGGCCATCCACCCAGCCGCCCGAAAAGCATGCCTATCGATGCGCAAGCGGTCCTGCCGCTCAGCGTTGTCAGTTCTTGCTGATGAAGCGCATGCCGGGCCTCACCGCTCCATCGCCGGGGCCATGCACTACTGGCACCTGTCTCTAGTGGTGCTGACCGGCGCCACGCGGATGGCAGTCGGTGGGTGCGTCTCCGTTCGCGCATCGGTCACTGTGGCCGATGGCGCGAAGGGAACGAGTGCGGGCTGGGAGGGCTTCCGCGAGGTTCGGCCGATTCAACAGCAGCTCCTGCCACTCAGAATCGTTCATCTGTCGCTGGAGCAGGGCAGTCTCGTACATCGCGAACTCGCTCGGGGGTTGGTAGTCACGCTGGCTCAACGGTGAGACAGGCGGCCAGCAACGGGCCTGCTGCACAGAACCCTGGACGGTCGGGTCCAGGACTGCTGATCGGGGCCGCCGGCGCGCGGCCGCGGACTTGTTGAACGCCTGATGGGATGGAGAGGGACGGGTGGGCGCGGGCCTGTGCTGAGGAGGTTGTCCGGCTCAACGGTGCCCGCTGCGCGCGGGGTGAAGGCGCCGGCTGCTTCTTTCGACCACAGCCGAGGTGATGGTGATGAGTCCGGCAGGACAGCGAGGATGGCTCGACGGCGGCCTGACCAGGCCGCCGGGCGTCAAGCCAGGGGAAACACTCATGCGCACTGTTGCTCGCCTGTCCGCCGGCCTGCTGGCCGTCGTGGCACTCACTATGGGCTTCGTATCCGGCGCTGCCGCAGCCGAGCCCGGCCGCACCGCCCCCACCAAGCCGCTGCCCTGGGAAGCCTCCCAGCTCCCCACCGCAGCCGGAGAGTTCACCACCCTCTGCAGCGGCGGCTGCCCCCATAGGCCGTAGACCTGAGCAGCGCTGACCGGGTTGCCCCGCACGCGCCAGCTCGCGCGTGCGGGGCAACCCGGGCAGTGTGGGGTGAAGGTGTCGACGGTCAGGGTGCCGTTGTCGTTCACGCGGACCGGGTCGGCGCGTTGGGTGAGGATCTGCTCCGGCTCAAGGCCGGTGCGGGCGGCAATCGCGCGCAGCCGGCGGCTGGTGTCGGCGGGTAGACAGGCCGAAAGCAGAGAAAAACCTACATGTCGTACCTGCCGGGCCCGTGTCTCAGGCTGTGCCGTACACGGTGCCGCAGTGCGACTTGTCGCCCTTCACCGCGCAGACCTGGACGACTATCGGGGTTCCTTCCGCGATGTTTCCAGTCTTCCAACCTGAGGCGTAGTACGCCGAGTGCCCTCGTGACGTGGCCATGCGGTAACCGGCTCCGCCGCTCTGTGCCATTGCTTCTGCCTCGATTCCCCAGCCGTCGCCGAGAATGTCCCGGACCTGCAGGGCATCTCCTGGAATGGCCGGGCTGACAGTGTTGTCGGGGTCGGCGTTCCAGTCTGCGAAACCCGCACGTGTGTGGTTGTTGTAGACCCCTACGCTGAAGGTCTTGCCGTTCCTGTCGACATCGAACGTGAAGTTGGGGTCGGCTGCAGCAGCGCTTCCCGCACCCGTGATTGTGGCAGCACCGGTCAGGCTCAGGACGGCCACTGAAGCACCCAGGAGCCGCTTGAAGGTACGCACTGTAAATGCTCTCCCGTAATGACGAGCGCCCTGGTCAAGGACGCGACGACTGAGGGGCGTCGACATGCGCGTCTCACGGTCCCCCTCGGGGTGATCATATGATGTGATCGAATCGCTCCGAGAGGACGACTGTGGCTGCGTCACTTTCAACGGGAGTCATTTCGAGGTGACTTGGGGAGTCGTTTCGCACCTGCGGGCAAGATCAATGACAGTGACTCCTTGATGTCACTCCCGGCTGTCAGTGCCGGGTGGGAGACTGCCCGGAAGCGGCTGTGAGCAGGTTCTTCTCCAGGATCACCGGCAGTGACAGGGTTCGGTAGCCGACTGAGGCGAACAGGACGGTGATCCGGTTCTCCTCCTCGGTGAGGACCTCGCCGTCACCCCACTGCGGGTGGTGGACCGCGGTGCCGGGCGGAAACGGGTGGTCGTGGCGCGTGGGTGAGGCGGTCCGGGGGCGGGACGGGCCGGGGACGGCGCCGGCTGCGGCGCCGGTGGGCCGCTGTTCGCATCGGTCGCAGTTGCCGCAGGGGGAGCTGAGACGCTCGCCGAAGTAGCCGAGCAGGAAACGCCGTCGGCAGCCGGTGGTCTCGGCCAGGCCGCGCATCATGTCGACCCGGGAGCGTGCCATGCTCTCGTGCGCGGTGCTCAACTCCACGGCCCGCGTGGCGGTTTCCTCCGCATCGGCCCCGGGGAGCGGGGCCACCTTTCCGCGTTCTGTGGTGAGGGCTCCGGCACTCTCCAAGAGATTGAGGACGGCGGTCAGCCGGCTGGCGGACAGGCCGGTCTCTTCCTGGAGTTCCGTCGGTGTCACGGGGGTCGCACGGTCCCGTACGAGGCGGGAGACGTCGGCGATGGTGTCCGCGTCTGGGCGGCCGGTGGAGAAGAACTTCTGCAGGCCCAGGTCCTCGACGCGGTAGTGCAGGATGGCCCGGGACGGCTCGCCGTCCCGGCCTGCCCGGCCTATCTCCTGGTAGTAGGCGTCGAGGGACCCGGGCACCGAGGCGTGCAGTACGAACCGTACGTCGGGCTTGTCGATGCCCATGCCGAATGCCGAGGTGGCCACCACCACGTCCAACTCGCCGCCGAGAAAGCGGTCGTGGACCGCGCTGCGGTCGGCCGACCGGCTGCCCGCGTGGTAAGCGGCGGCGCTCAGGCCGAGTTCGCCCAGCTCGGCAGCGTACGCCTCGGCGTCCTTGCGGGTGGAGACGTAGACGATGCCCGGCTTGGGCTCGGCCGCAGCCCGTTCCACCACGGCGCGCCGCTTGGCCGCGTTGTCCAGGAAGTGGGTGACCTCCAGGCGGATGTTGGGCCGGTCGAACCCGGCCACCACCTCGTGGGCCCTGCGCATGCCGAGCTGCTCGACGATGTCGGCGCGCACCGGTGCGGCGGCGCTGGCGGTGAGGGCGAGGATGGGAGGGCGCCCGATGCTCTCGGCGGCCTGCCGGAGCCTGAGGTAGTCCGGCCGGAAGTCGTGGCCCCAGGAGGACACGCACTGCGCCTCGTCCACGACGAAGAGGGACGGTCTCAGCGCGGCCAGCCGCTCCAGCACGTCCTGCTTGGCGAGCTGTTCCGGGGCGAGGAAGAGAAACCGGGCCGTTCCGTCGCTCGCGCTCTCCCATGCCTGCTCGTTCTGGGCCCTGGACATCGACGAGTTGACGGCGACGGCGGTCTGGTCGCTGTTCCGCAGCAGTCCGGCGATCTGGTCCCGCTGGAGAGCGATCAACGGTGACACGACGAGCGTCGGACCGGGGAGCAGCATGCCCGGCACCTGGTACACCGCCGACTTGCCCGAGCCGGTCGGCATCACCACCATGGCGTCCCTGCGGCGCATGACCGCTTTCATCGCGGTGAGCTGGCCGGGACGCAACTCGTCCCATCCGAAGGCCACCCGCGCGGCTCTGCGGAGACGGCGGGCGACGAACAGGCTGATCGGCAAAGGGACTCCCGAAGCGGTTGCGCGCGACCGGGGCGGAACCCGACGGGCGGTGGTGGCTCTAGTGCCCGCCCCGGCCCGAAGCAGTCCGATCGCCAGGCGCGGACTGCGACGGCACGGTCGCGGCAGGCCCGCGAGCGTCACGACCGAACTGGCCGCCCTGCGGGACATCGCGCTGGGCTGTCCGCTCGAGTCCGCGACGTACGAGCCGGCCGGATAGCCACCGCCCGGCACGGACAGAAGCGCGGCCTCGGCTGGTCGGGGGAGGCCAGCCGAGGCTGTGAGAGCGTGAGGTTGGGTCCGTGCCGGTTCCGTCACCGCGGCAGAAGCGTCAGATGGCTTCGCTGTAACCCTGGTTTGTGGCTTGGTGGGCAGCGTGCCGGATGGCTCTGATGGTGGATTCGGAACGTCTTCGCCGCAGCCAGGCGAGGGCGGATGTGGAGGGGGTGAGATCGACCACGTCGATGTATCTGATGCCCGCGCGTGGAAAGTACTCACGGGCGGCCTTCGGCAGGAAGCACATTGCTTCTCCGGTGGCCACCGTGTGCAGCAGCGATTCCATGTCGGTGACTACCGGGCCGTAGTGGACGCGGCTGCCATCGGGGCGGGGATCGACGGCCCAGAAGTCCCACCACAGCCGCGGAACCTGCTCGGGCATGTCGACCACCGGAACGCCGGAGAGCTGCGCCAGGGTGAGCCGGGGCAGGCTTGCCAGGGGATGCCCGGCGGAGAGGCAGGCCACGCGTGGCTCGGTGGCCAGGTGGTGCAGTTCGATGTCGTCCGTCACCGGAGGACGGACGAAAACCACGTCGGCCTCCTGCTGTGCCAGCGCGGCGAGGTGGTCGCCGAACGCGAGGTTGACCAGCTGCACGGTCGTTTCGGGGTGGCGGTCTTGCAGGAGGCTGAGTACGGCACGGGTGTGCGCCATGGATGCCTCGGCTCCCATGGTTCCCACGACGAGTCGTCCGGTGGTCTGTCGCAGCTGTGCGTCGGCTACGCGCCGCAGCCGGTCGACCGCCGTGACCGCCGCGCGGGCTTCGGGGAGCAGGGCCTGCCCTGTCTCGGTGAGTGTGAGCGTGCGGCTCGTGCGCTCCACCACACGTACCCCCAGGCGTTTCTCCAGCTCCCTGATCTGCTGACTCAGCGCCGGCTGCGTGATGAACAAGCGCGCGGCAGCACGCCCGAAATGGAGTTCCTCGCTCAGCGTGAGAAAGAGCCGAAGCTGATGAATGCTCGGTTCCTTCGAAGCGGACGCCCCCACGGAGAAGCCTCCTTCTCACTGTTCAACCTGCTGCGATAAGGAGCATGTTATCGATCACCAGGCATCCTGTACCCCTGGTCCGATGACACCCCTGTGCTGACCATGTGATAGTCAACGGCATCACTGATCAACCTGACGGACCACCAGCTCGGAGCAGGGCCGGCGACCGGTTCCTCCGGCAACCCCCGGTGTCGCCTGCTGGTGACACGGGCGCTTCTAACAAAGGGCCCTCGCCAGCCGAAGCGCTGGACAACATTCCCCCTCAACGAGGAGCAGTAAATGCGTAAAGCCGTACTCGGCCTCTTCGTGGCAGTGGCCGCGGTGCTCGCGGTGGCACCCTTCGCCGGTGCCGACCAGACCCAGACCGTCGCCTGCTGCGGAGGCATGCCCGGCCACGGGTAACGGGGCCATCGCCAGAGGACGGGATGGATCAGGTTTCCCCTCTCCACGAGGAGCAGTAAATGCGTAAAGCCGTACTTGGTTTGTTGGTGGCAGTGGCCGCGGTGCTCGCGGTGGCACCGCTCACCAGTGCCGATCAGAGCGAGACCGTCGCCTGCTGCGGCGGCACGCCGGGCCAGCCGTAAAGGGCCCTCGCCAACTGAAGCGCTGGACAACATTCCCCCTCAACGAGGAGAAGTAATGCGTAAAGCCGTACTCGGATTGTTCGTTGCGCTGGCGGCGGTGCTCGCGGTGGCACCGTTTGCCGGTGCCGATCAGAGCGAGACCGTCGCCTGCTGCGGCGGCGGGCCCGGCATGCCGTAAAGGGGCCCTTGCCAGCGGAAGTGCTGGATCAAGTTTCCCTCTCGACAAGGAGAAGCACATGCGCAAAGCCGTACTTGGCCTCTTCGTGGCACTGGCCGCGGTGCTCGCGGTGGCACCGCTTGCCGGTGCCGGCCAGACCCAGACCGTCGCCTGCTGCGGCGGCACGCCGGGCTTCCCGTAAGGGGGCTATTGCCGGCGGACGGGATGGATCAGGTTTCCCCTCTCTACCAGGAGATGTGATGCGTAAAGCCGTACTCGGATTGTTCGTTGCGCTGGCGGCGGTGCTCGCGGTGGCACCTCTCGCCAGCGCCGACCAGACCCAGACCGTCGCCTGCTGTGGCGGCACACCCATCCCCCCGTAAATGAGGCCATCGCCAGTAGCTCGACTGTGTGTGAGGGTCCGTCAGCTTGCTGGCGGGCTCCTTGCCCTCGTTCAGCGTGGACCAGTCCGAAGCCGACCGCACCTGACCGTAGGGTGCGGGGCACCGCGCGCCTTCCGCGAAGTGCCCCGAAACCATCAGCGTGGGCCCGGGCCGGGCTGTCAGCCGGCGGCTGGCGTCTTGAGTGTCCACTGACTCGTTCGGGGGCTTTTGCGGGTCAGGCGACGCGTCATCATGGTGATGAGTGCCCAGTTCATTGCGGCGGCGAGGACTTGCTCCCCCAGGCCATGAACAAGGACGCGGACCCGGAGGCGATGAAGTGGGCCGACGAGCTGCGCCTGAACCTGACCACACCGCTCACCGGGAAGCCCAACCCGTTCGGTGTGCTGGACGGAGACCTGCAGGGCTATCCGAACGGCCGCCGGATCAACGACGACATCGATCCTCCGCTGCTGCGCATGCTGGAAGGCGAGCCCTCCGGCCCCTCCGCCGCCCACCTGGTGCAGACGCCCGCCCTCAGCCCCCAGCCCAAGCCGGCCACCGATGTGTTCCCCTGCGTCAACCTCCCGCACGCCGCACTGTGATCCGGCGCATCCCGGTGCGGAACCGTACGTTGGCCGCGGTCGGAAGTGCGGCCGTCGTGCTGGCGTGCGTCGTGGGACTGCTCTCCCTGGCACCCGGCTCTCCCGCGGACCGGCCCGACGCCCTGCCACCGCCGCGCTCGGTCGACCAGGTCGAGGCGGCCAGGGCAGCCGTCCGGGACCGGCCTCGGGACGCGCTCGCCTGGTCGCAGCTGGGGCAGGCCGAAACGGAACAGGCCCGCACCACGCTGGATGCCGCACAACTGGACCGGGCCGAGAAGGCGTTCGGCCGCTCCCTGGCACTGCGCCCGAAGGACAACTACGACGCGGTGGCGGGCTCGGGCACACTCGCCAACGCCCACCATGAGTTCACCGCGGCCCGGCAGTTCGGCCGCCGCGCCACCGAGATGGCCCCCGGCCGTCCGGCGGGGTACGCGGTGCTCGCCGACGCCCACATCCAGCTCGGCGAGTACCCGGCCGCCACAGCTGCCGCCCAGCGGCTGCTCGACCTCGCGCCCACCGTGCCTGCCTACACCCGGGCCGCGTACGACCTGGAGACCCACGGGCGGTCGGCGGAGGCCGCGATCGCGCTGCGGCGCGGGCTGGAGACCGCGAACAGCCCGTCCCTGCAGAAGAGCTACACCCGTTCGGGATCCCCACGTACGGCCAGTTGTGATGTCACTCTTGGTTGCGGCCCGGGCTCGACGTCTGACCCGATCGGTCACCTGCGGATGAACGCGACCGGTTGTCGGGCCACGTCAGTGCCAGGCACAGGCGATCAGCTGTCCGCGGGGTGGGCGTCGGCAAGGGCCTCGCCGAAGAGCCGTCCGGCGAGTTCCACGCAGCGCATCCGGGCGGGAGAGAAGTCGTAGGGCATCTTGGTGATCGCTGCGGCGGCACTCATCTCTGTGCTCTCCTCCCCTTTCAGGTCGGCGTCGTAGATCTCGAAGATCTTCTCCTCGGCCGCGTCGAGACCAGTTGCCTCGGTGGCCTGATTCAGGGCCATTTGGTGAGCGCATCGCTGTACGGCGAGCTCTTCGACGCGTGGGTCGTCGGGTTCGACGCCGTCGTCGAGGGCGGCCTCGGCCGCCTCAAGACGGTCCTCCTCGGCCCGCAGGTCGGGGTGGGTGGCCAGCACGATGAACGTGCTGGCCTGGATGGCGGCGCCCAGCGGCCCGAAGATCCGTTCTGTGACTAGCAGGGCGTCCAGATCGGAGGGGCGCAACGCGCCCGGGGGCAGGTGGCTGAGCCGGTCCGTGACCAGTTCGGAGAGCAGCCCCAGCGGGCTGCCCACCGCCTGCAGGCGCTGGACAGCCGCGCGCCGACGTTTGATGGCGGCCTCCTGCGCCGCCAAGGTTTCCTCCAGCCTGCTCAGGACCGACTCGATATCCGGGGCTTGGTCCAGGGCTTCGTCTCCAGCTTCGTCCCGGGCTTCGCCGAAGGCGGCCCGCATGTCGTCCAGGCTGATACCGGCATCAGCCATCTTGCGGATCCACAGCAGGCGGGTCATGTCGTCATAGCCGTAGCGGCGGCGGCCGTCCCCGCCGCGCTCGGGCTCCGGCAGCAGACCGATCTCGTGGTAGTGGCGGATGGCGCGTGGGGTGATCCCGGCGAACGCAGCGGCATCACCGATCTTGACCTGCCGGGGAGGCGTGAGGGAGGGGTACATCGCAGACAGAGCCTTTCGTGCTGTGGTGCCCCGACCCCACCACATGCCGCTACGGCATGTGCAACAACCCCATCCAGGTGCCACCGGAACCAGGCCCTAGATGTGATGTCTCAAGACGTTGGTTCCATGGTGTCCTCGAGTATGAGCTGCTGCGGGAGGGCTGGCAGGGGTGCGGGGGGTTGGCCGGCGACGACGCGGTAGTCGCTGCCGGGGGTGCGACTGACCGGTGGTCGGCTGCCGAGGGCTGAGTGCGGTCGCTCGTGGTTGTAGTAGTTGAGGAAGTCGGCGAGCGCCGCTCGGCGCTCCTGTTCGGAGCTGTAGTTGCGGATGTTCGCCCACTCGCGGACGAGGGTGCCGTTGTATCGCTCGACCTTCCCGTTCGTCTTTGGGGTGTAGGGCCGGGTCCGCTTGTGGCGGGTGCTGGTGATTTTGAGCGCGTCGGCCGAGAGCTGTGAGCGGTAGCAGGCACCGTTGTCGGTGAGTGCTCGGTGGATCGGGGTGATGCCGTGCTCGGCGAAGAACGCCACCGCCCGGTGCCAGAAGTCGGCTGCTGTGACGGCGCGTTCGTCCTCAAGAGCCTCGGTGTAGGCAAGGCGGGAATGGTCGTCGAGCGCGGAGTGCAGGTAGGTGTAGCCGACCTTCCCGGTGCCGGGGCCAGCGCGCTTGGAGGCGCGGGCCGCATCGGTGCCGAGGCCGTGCATCCGCCACCCTCCGCCGTCCGGGATGCGGCCGAGCTTCTTGATGTCCACGTGGATCAGGTCGCCGGGCTTGTCGTGTTCGTAGCGGATGACCTGGCGAAGGTTCTCACCGGTCGGCGGGTCCAGGTCGCGCAGACGGTTGAGTCCGCGGCGGGTCAGGATTCGGTGGACCGTGGCCGGGGCGATGGAGATGCCGTGTAGGTGTGCCAGATCGGCGGCCAGACGAGCGGGTCCGTACTTGGTCTGGCGGCGTAGAGCCTCGACCAGGTCGGCCATGTCGTCGGGTGTACGGCTCGGGCTGGCCGCGGGGCGGGAGGAATGGTCGAGCAGGCCGTTCTCGCCGTGGGCTTGCCAGCGGGCGTACCACTTGGCGAGGCAGCGGCGGGAGATGCTGGCTTCGGCGGCGACGTGGGCGATCGGCCTGCCGGCGTCGATGCGCAGGCACAGCCGGAGTCGGCCTTCGGGGGTCAGCGGGGCGTTGCTGTGCCCGGCCATGGTCCCCCCTGGGTGGTTGTAGACGGCGGTGCGGGTGGGGCCGGGCACCGGGGGCTGAGGTCGGGTCGGACCCCCGGTGCGGTGGCGGGTCAGTGGTGCGGTGTGGTGAGGATCAGGCCCTTGCCGTTGATCTTCCGTCCCTTCTCCAGCTCGGTGATCAGGGTGATGGCGCCGTCCAGGGGGACGGTTTCACCGATGGGCATGACGATCTTTCCGGCGGCGGCGAGTGCGGCGGTTTGGGTGAGGGTCTTCTCGTCGGGCTTGCAGAAGAAGATCTTGTGGCGGCGGTTGATCGCGGAGTGGGCGAACTTGGCGGGGGTGGCGTTGATGTCGAGGAAGACGCCGGTCTTCTTGAGCAGCCGCATCGCGGTGCGGACGGGGAGGGAGCCGTTGGTGTCGAAGAGGACATCGACGGTGCCGTGGAGGTCGGCGGTGTCAGCGAGGTCGGTGGTGCGGTAGTCGTAGGCCGGGTCGATGCCCAGGGCGCGGGCGCGGTCCAGGGCGTCGACCCCGGTGGTGCCGGTGACCGTGGCGCCGAGGGAGCGGGCGAGCTGGACGACGGCTTCTCCGACGCCACCGGTGGCTCCGTTGACGAAGACGCGCTGCCCGGCCGTCAGGTGGGCGCGGTCGACGAGTCCGGCCCAGGCCATGAAACCGGGGGTGGCGAAAGCGGCCGCCTGCTCGAAGGACAGGCCGTCCGGTTTGGCGGCGAGGTTGGCGGCAGGGACGACGACGGCCTCGGCGAAGGCACCGCTGGACTTGAGCGGGGCGATCCCGAAGACGTGGTCGCCGGGCTTGAAGGCGGTGCCGCCGGGGCCGGTCGCGGTGACAGTGCCGGAGAAGTCCGAGCCCATCGCGCGGGGGAAGGTCCGGCCGGTCATCATCTTCAGCTCGCCCCGGCGGATCTTCCAGTCGATCGGGTTGATCGCGGTCGCAGTGACCTCGACGGCGACCTCGTCCTCCTTCGGCGCGAGCAGGGTGAAGTCCTCCAGCCGCATGGTGTCCGGGCCGCCGTATTGGGGGTACTGAATTCTGCGCATGAGAGGTGTTTCCTTGAGGGGACGGTCCGCCCGGAGGGGTGGGACGGGCGGGTGTGGGGCGGGGCTGGGCGGTGCCTCAGCAGCCGAGGAACCGGTCAGTGAGTTCGAAGTGGCGCTGGACGCGGACGCCGGTCTGATCGAGGTGGAAGTTGATCTGCCAGATCTCCACGCCAGACTCGACGGCCTTGGCCACCTCGGCTTTGACCGTCTCGTGACGGGTGCTCTTGAGGACCTCGAAGCCGGGGTTGTCGTACTGAAAGCAGACCAGCAGGACGGCCCGCTGGTGAGCGGCGAGGCTGGCGCCGAGTTCGCCGATGTGCTTGACGAAGCGGTCGGTGGAGGCCATTGGCTTGACCGGCCGGGTCTTCACGTGGTCACCGAGGGGGACCTGGAGGTTCTCCAGCGGGGTCTTGACCTCGACGTAAGTGGCGTCGTCGAGGAGGAAGTCCAGACGGGAGGCGCCCAGGGTCTGCTCACGGCTCACCTCGGCCGGGGTGGCGATGTCGGGCAGGAGATGATGGGCCAGGGCCTGCTCGACGTAGCGGTTGACGGCGTTCTGATTGATACCGATCCACGCCATCTCCCCGGCACCGGGGACGGTAACCGAGACGGCCTCCACGGTGTAGGGGGTCTTGCGCGCGGGATTGTCCGCGCGGGAGAGCAGACAGGGCAGGCCGTCCAGGACCAGGTTGCCGATCCGGCCGGTGGTCGGGCAGTGGCAGGCCACCACGTCGCCGGCCACCTCGACCTCGACGATGAACCGGTTGGGGCGCCGCACCACGGTCGCCTCGACCAGCGGCGCGGGGAAAAGGATCTTCCCGTCCTGGACGAGCAGGGGCATTGCTGTTCCGTCTCTGCGTGCGGTGAAGGGCAGCGGCCCGGGCCGGGGACCGCGGGCCGCCTGCGGGTGGCGAAAGGGTGGGCTCGTCAGTGCTGGGGGTTGCCGCCGGCCTGGATGAGCGGGGAGAGGTCGAAGTGGCTGCGAACCTCGGTGATCAGGCCGTTCTCGACCGTGATGTAGTCCATGCCGGGGAAGTCGGAAGCGAACGGCGCGGCCAGGGTGTAGACGGCGGCGGCGTGGGTGTCGTCGCCGAGGACGTCGATGAGGGTGGCGCCGGTCAGCGAGCCGGCGAACGGGCCGATGAAGGTCTGGAAGCCTTCCTTGCCCTCGAAGACACCGTTGGGGGCCTTGCAGACAGCGGTCTCGGCGACGTAGCCGAGGGCGGTGTCGATGTCGGCCTTCATCCACGCCTCGGTGTACGCGCGGGCGATCTGTACGGCGGAGCCGGTGGTGGCAGTCATCACGATGTTCCTTTCACTGTGCGTGACCCCCTTGTGACCTGCGGATTCCAGTCCACCGTGTGCGCCGGAAAGCCACCTGTCGGGAGCCTCGGGCCGCCTCGTTCGGCGTCCCGATGTCTGCATCCTCCCCGCCGTATATGACACCTTGTGTCTTATACATGAGGGACTTTTGGAACCATGAGATCTGACCGCCTGCTCTCGATCATGCTGTTGCTGCAGACCCACGGACAGCTGCCCGCCGCCGACCTCGCGGACCGCCTGGAGGTCTCGGTGCGCACGGTCATGCGGGACGTGGAGGCCCTGTCCGCGGCCGGTGTCCCCGTCTACACCGTCCGCGGCCCCCAGGGCGGCATCGCCCTGCTGCCCGGCTACCGCACCGACGTCACCGGCTTGACCACGGACGAATCCCGCGCCCTGTTCGTGCTGCTCTCCGGCACCGCCCACGCCGACCTCGGCCTGGGCCCGGCCTTCGGCTCTGCCCTGCGCAAGGTCATGGCCGCCCTGCCCGCCCCGCACCGCCCCGACGCCGACCTGGTCAGCCGCCGCATCCTCATCGACCCCGTCCGCTGGCGCGCCACCCCCGGTCCCGAACAGCCCGCGCCTGACCTCGGCGCCTTCCAGCAGGCCGTGTTCACCGACCGGCGCCTGCGCCTGCGCTACCGGCACGGCCGCGACCAGCGGATACGCACCTACACGCTCGATCCCTACGGACTCGTCAGCAAAGCCGGCGTCTGGTATCTCGTCGCCGACCACGAGGGCGAACCCCGCCTCTACCGCGCCGACCGCGCGCTGTCCGCCACCGTCCTCGACGAGGCAGTCCAGCGCCGCGACGGAGTAGAGCTGGCAGGAGTGTGGGACGAGCTGCGCCGCCGCATCGACGACATCCCTGCCCCGTACGCCGTCACCGCCCGCGTCCGCGAGGAGGTCCTCGCCAAGTTCCTCCGCATCCACGAGGCCGACCTCGCCCCTCCTCCCGTGGGCGGCCCTTCACTCACGAGCGACGATGAACCGGGCTGGGCGGTCGTCCACCTACGATTCCGCGCCCTCGTCGCCGCCGAAGCACTGCTCGCGTTCGGTCCCGACGTCGAAGTCCTCGTCCCCGCAGACCTCCGCCAATCCCTCGGCCGCAGGGCCGCCGTCTCCGCCGCCCTCTACGCCAGCTCCGAGGACGTCTGACGAAGCAGACCTGGCGGCGGCACCAACCTCATGAGATGGCACATCTAGAGCGTGTCTCTTTGATGGGTTGGTCAGTTGATCGGATGTGTCTGTCCGGTTAGTGATCACTGATGCGATGTGGGACCGGATCGAGCCGTTCATGCTGGCCGATCCGGTCCGCGGTCGACGGTGGGCCGACCACCGTCGAACCCTTGAGGCCATCGCGTGGAAGTACCGCACCTGCTCCCCGTGGCGGGACCTTCCCTGTGAGCTCGGGGCGTTCCAGACCGCGCATAAACGCCTGCTCAGATGGGCCGTTGATGGCACCTGGGAACGGATTCTCTCGGCGATTCTCGCCGCAGCGGACGCCGGTGACGACGTGGGCTGGACGGTGTCGGTGTACTCAACCGTCTGCCGGGCTCACCAGCATGCTGCTGGAGCCAGGAAAAAAGGGGGCTCCCGAAGGTTCGGAACCTCACGATCGCGCACTCGGACGCTCCCGCGGTGGTCTGAGCACGAAGGTCCACCTGGCCAGTGGCAGTCGGGCGCGACCATTAGCTCTGCTTGTCACCGCCGGCCAGGCCGGTGACGCCCCGGCCTTCGGAGCGGTCATGGCCAGAATCCGGGTTCCACGAAAGGGACTTGGGAGACCAAGGACTCGACCGGCACTCGTCCTCGCCGATCGGGCGTACTCCTCCCGCGCGATCCGCGCGCATCTCCGCCGCCGCGGCATCCGAGCCGTCATCCCGCAGCCCGCCGACCAGATCGGTCACCGCCTCCGGCGAGGCCGCCATGGAGACCGCCCGCCGGGCTTCGACGCCGAGGCATACAAGGAGCGCAAGACCGTGGAACGTTGCATCGCCCGTCTCAAACAGTGGCGGGACCTGGCCATGCGGACTGACAAACTCGCCCTTGCCTACCAGGCCGCACTCCACCTCGCCTCCATCCTCATTTGGACCAGGAGCTGGCCACAGAGACGATTACGGGCACGCCGCCCCGAGGCGAAGGGCGGCGCGCGAAGATGAGCGCATGGACGACCTCCTGAAGTTCCTCCGAGCTCGCATCGAGGAGGACAACCACGCCTACGCCTACGTTGCCCAGACGCTCGGCGGCGAAGCCCTGCTCGACAGCCACCTGCCCATGCTCGATCTGATCGACATGCTGGCACGGGACTACAACGCCATGGACCCCACAGATGCGCGTCACGCGGGCCTCACCTATGCGATTCGTGTCCTTGCCCAGTCGTACGCCGAGCACCCCGCCTACCAGCAGGAATGGCACTCCTAGAAGTCTCCAAAGAGACAGGCCCTAGGCGTCCGAACGTGGTCGGGGCATGATCTCCGCTGTGCATGAGGACGAGAAGGCGCGCGGGAGCGCGTCGTACGCGCTGACCGAGACGGAGCACGGCCATGTCTGGGGCGTCTGTGCCGAGGTGGAGGGGCTGTTCGGAGAATGCCGGCGCGGGACGTACGAGTTGTTCGGCTGGGTTCCGGAGGGATCCGGCGTGTCCGGCTGGGTCGGCAGCAGAGTGTGGCTGGTGCCGGAGGATGAGGCATGCGATGCCTGGCTGCTGGAGGACGCGGAGAGTTCGGGGCAGCCCGTCGGGACGGACAGTCCGGTGCTCACCGGCCTGGACGACTACGAAGGCCCGCCCGAGGGGTACAGGGGGCGCGTCCCCGTGCACGACGGGCATCGCTGGCTGGGCTCCTGCCGGGATTTCACCCGCATCATGTCGCCCGAGCAGGTACCCGCACCAATGGTCCTGCGAGGACTCGCGCCGAGTGATCGGCTCAGGGCCGCACTGGCGAAGGGCATCCGACGGGCCCTGGACCTGGAGGATGCCGCGCTGGAGATACGGGACGGCCAAGGAGAGATGCTCACCGATCGGCTGCTGTGGACCACGGTCAGCGCTTGGCGCCCATCCTCTTGCGGGGTGGACCTGATCGACCTTGAGCTCGACGGAGGCTGCTTCACACCGGTCCCCGAATACGCCCGGTCGATCTGGGAGCGATGGCTCGCCTGACCACCGGCCGCCGTGAACACCTGGGCCGGCCTCGACACCCGCCGCCGCGGGGCCTGGCATGACCTTGTATGCGAGCGGGGCTGCCGACGATCCCACCGTGACCGGCCGGCCGGTCACGCCTACGAACTCGACGGCCGGTACGTCACCGACGAACCAGCCCTCTACCTGGCGCTCGGCGAGGTGGTCAACGGCCCCGGCGGCTACTTCGGCGGCTGCCTCACCGCCCTCGACGACTGCCTGCGCGGCACCTTCGGCTACACCGCCCCCGCCACCTTGCTCTGGCGAGACGCCGCGACCGCGCGCGAGCACCTGTCCTGCGCCCTGACACCGGACGGCCGGCCCTACAACTTGTTCACCACAGTCCTTGAAACCCTGGCCGAGGGCGGCATGGACGTCTCCTTGGCATGATCCGCTGTCCGATCCCTCTGACGCTCTTTCTGCGCAAGCGCTCCAGTTGGTGAACCGTGGCAACTGGAGCGCTCCGCTACACCTGAAATGGCTTGTCCCAAGGTCGGTTGTCGACCAGGATCACCTCATGACGACCAGAAAGGGCCATGCCTTCTAGGCACCCCGCTCCGCTCTCCACCGGTCGCGCACCGCCGTCGCCGTACCGCAGTGCCCGTTGGCTGTGACCGACCAGGACACGCAGCAAGGCGTTGAGCCGTTCGTCTTCGAACACTCCGCCCAGCGTGTGGGCGAGCGAACGCGCGGTGGCAGAGCAAGCCGGTAACGCTTTCCGGCACGCGCGCGTCATGGGTGGAGTTGGTCGGGTCACTGTCAAGCAAGGAGCAGCGCGCCCATGACTCCAGTTCCCCGTAAGAGAGCGCGAGGTAAACGATTTAAGACCTGGGACGACTTCTTCACCGCATACGCCGAGTCGCTATACGGATACGCACACCATCTGTCGTACGGCAGCGGTGGATTCGACGGGGAGAATGAGATGAACGTGATCCTCGCCAGGATGAAAATCGGCTGGGACGATAGCGACCCGATGATGGCGAGCGGCTATGCCCGGCGCGCACTGTTCAATGCCCTGATCTCGCACAAGCGTGTGAGCCGCCCTCATATGGTTCCGCTTCAGCAGGCGTCACGGAAGGGCCAGGTGTATGCCGTGGACTTTCCCGCTCCGGTCCCCACGTCGGAGGAGTCGACGGCCAGTAACGACCTGCTCGTTCGAATCCTGGAGGTCATTCACGACATCGATCGCCCCCGGCTATGAGGGGCGGAGAACGGGATCGATCTTTGCCAGGCTTTCGTGCAGCCGACGGGCCCCCCGGGCAACACGATCGTCGGTGTCGCCCGACATCTCCTCGCAGAGCCGCAGCGCTTCGTCCAGATCGTCTGAGAAGATGCTGAGACATCGACGATCGCGACGTGGATGTAATCGGCGTGGTTGTCGTTGGCGACTGCCAGTGCGGACGCGACTATCGTCAGTCCGACCCTGTCCTTTCGCCGAAGCAAGCCCTCCGCGGTCCGCCGGGCGACGAAGGTGTCACCACGGTCAAGCACAAGGCCCAGCAGTGGCTCCACGGCCTCCGGCATCTCGGCGAACTCTGCCAGGCTGTGACCGGCATCCGCCCGGTCACGCCAGTCATCGCGTCGCCCGAGTGCGCCGAGCGTCACGACCACCGCACGCCGCAGGTCACTGACCACGGATTCGCCCGCCCCTTCCCACGATTGCGGTCAAAATATCACCGAGGCGCCCTACCGGATGATCGCCAGGACAGGTCCTAGCCGAGCGGGATCTTGGCGAAGGTCTCCCACTCGTACATCTGGTGGTCGCGGTGGATCACGATGAGTTCCGCCGTAGAGATGCGAGCCGCGGCGGGGGGCACGTGGAGGCCGGCGAGGACGTGGGCGATTGGCTCGGCTGGCCCGTCCCCGGCGCTGTAGGCGACAGAGACGTGCGGGGTGAAGCCTTCGGCTTTCTCCGGGGTCTCGCCGAGGACGTCGGCGATTGCTTCCCTGATCGCACCCCGGACGGCGCGGACGGGCCCGTCCGGTTCGACGTGCAGCAGCACGGCTTCGGGGTCGAGGACCCCTGGCCCGAGCTGGAGGTCGAAGGCTGGGATGGCGGCGAGGCGTGCGCGGGCTGCGTCGGTGATCGCGTGCACGTCTGTTTCCTTGGCCTCCCCGACGAAGCCGATGCCTTGCATGGTCAGGTGCAGCCACTGATCGGGGATCGGGGTCAGGGCGTCTCCAAGAGGCGCCAGCGCGGACCGGTACTCGGCGGCGAGGCGGTGCACGTCGTCCTGGCCCTCGAAGGTCAGATGCCAGGTGTAGAAGCGGCGGCCCACGCTCCAACCGGGCCGCCACCACCAGTGGTTGCGCATGGTGTCGGGTTGAGAGGTCATAGCCCGAGATCAAATCAGGCGGGGCCTTCTCCTGGCGAGAGTGCAAGGTGTCGTGGTGCGGAGTGGAGTCGAAACTCTTCGATGGCTGCGCGCAGCCCGACTTGACCTGCCGCAGGTGCACGGTTGACGTCGACGGGAAGTTCGCCCAGGCGCCGGGTCACTGGTTCCATGCGGTGATCTGGTGGGAGTGCGAGCACCGGCGCGAGTGCTTCGAATGCGCCCTCGGCCTCGCCGGTGGCGAGGTGCGCCGCTGCCTTGCTGATGTGGATCTGCGCCTCGGTGCCATACGCCCGTACGGGCTGAGTTTTGAGCAGGGTGAGGGCGTTGTCCGCCGCACGCAAGGCGTCGGCCGGGCGGCCGATCCTCAACTGGACGGCCGCGACGTAGTTCTCCTGGCGCGCGGGCTGGCAGGCAAAGATGCCGCCAACATCGTCCTCGCCGCTCATGGTGTCGCGGGCATCCTCGGCGCGAACGAGGGCTCCCAACGCTTCAGTCTCGGCGCCAAGCTGGGACCAGGCATCAGCCTCCTGGCAGGCCAGCAGTACCCCGACAGTTCCGGTCGGGCGGTACGCGGCGCCGCGCCGGGCGTAGTTGACGGCGTCCCGCAGACGCCCGTCCCAGAACGCGACCTTGGAGCGGGTGGACAGCACCCAGGCACGCAGGTCGTTGTGTCCCGCGAGTTCGGCGCACAGCCATGCCGTGCGGCCTTGTGTGTCCGCGTCCCGCAGTTGGCCGAGGTCGGAGGACATCCACGTGAGCAGCCCGCACAAGTAGCCGGCCACGACGTACAGGTCGGCAGCTTGTCGGGGATGTTGGTGCCCTTCGAGGAGACTGAAAACACGGTCGCGCAGTTGGCGAGTGCGGACGAAGAGAGGCAGCGGGTCGGCGGTGAGGAAATCGGAGGCCAGCGCGCGGGTGTCGGCCATGAGCTGGTCCAGCGCGATGTCACCGACGTTGGATGCTTCAGCCCATTGCGCCCAGGTTGCGGATTCGTCTGCGGCGAGGCGGACCAGTTCGCTGCCGCTCGGCTCCGGTACCGCCGCGGCGGCGGTCCGCGTGTCAGGTGGCGGCTCGGGGGATGACGCAGCGCCGCTCAGCAGACGCAGGTCCGCATCCGGCAGGGCCCGCCGATCGTCCAGGTCGAGCAGGTCTTCCACACGGCATGTGAAGGCGTCCGCCATGGCGAGGAGGACGGAGGGCGTAGGCCGACGCGCGGAAGGACCGGGCCACTTCTCCCACTTGGCGAGGAGGGAAGCATCAGCGGCCACGGCTTCACCGCGGTGCTGGCTGCTGACCTGAGTTATGCGGTCCGCCGCTTCTTGAAGCGTCCACCCGCGGGCGTGGCGCCATGCCTCCCGGGGGCGTATCCCGTAGCGGGTGCGCATCTCGAGAGCGATGTCCGTGATCGTGCATCCGACGGCAGTCATGTCGTAGCGGAGGGCGTCCCGGTCAGCCTTGGAACCGGGTTTGGGACGAGGGGTCATGGGAGGGCTCCCTGCACGGTGATGTCGACTCACCGTAGCCGCGCTCTCGCCCAAGAGGATTGCGGCTGCCAAGAATTCGCACAGCCGGGGGTCCAACGCGCTGCCCAAGAACGGGCGCTTCTCATGGTGAACGCCGTGCAAGCCGTCCAGAAAAGTTGGTCACCGCTGCCCGTGACGCAACGTGCCGTTCTTGGAAGCGTAGGGGCACGAACAACGGCCACACCGGGCAACGGTCCTGGCGAACCCGGCGACCGCCTGACACGGCCTCGGGAGTGGCCAACGCTGAGTAGGAGCGCCGACATGGCGAAAGCTACAGTCCCGAGTGGGGAACGTAACCCCGGGGCCAAGATGACGATCAGGGTCTACGCCGTGAGCCGCGCGGGCCAGATCACCGAGGATCGCGGCACGCTCAGCGTCATGCCCGGCCAGGAGCCGCTGCCGACGATGGGCGTCTTCCCGCCGTGCGACTGCCCGCGCCACCGGGGACAGAGGCTCTCGTTGTGAGCGCGACACAGCGCGAAGTGGACGCCCAGCTCGATGTCGCGGCGATGCGGCAGGACGCCGCCGTGCTGCTCGACGAGGGCGCTCCGCTGATCCGGTACGAGGACCTGAAGGTGTCCGAGCACCGGTACCGCGACAACCTGACGTGGCTCCTGCGGGAAGTCGACGCGGCGATCGCCGGGCGGTCTGAGGACGACGTCCAGGCGAAGGTCGCGCTGGCCGGTATGAGCGAGGCCCTGCGGCGCCTGGAGGAGATCGAGGCGGTCGGCCTCGCCGGAGAGGTACGGCGCGTCCGGCGTCTGGCCCGCTCGGTCCTCTCCCTGTGCGACCACCACGGCACCCTCACTGGCCTGCGGATGTGCGCTGTATGCGACAAGCCCATCACGGCCGATCAGGAGTCGGCGCCGTACGACATGTTCCGCACGTCCAGCGGCGGCCCGACGAGCGACGCGCACGCACGCTGTATGCCCCCGCTCCCGGACTGACGCACGGCACTGTGCCCCGGTTTGAGGGGCCCCATGGCGGCGCATCTGGGTCAGGGCCGCACACAGCCGCCGCCTCACCGCAGGTTCCGGAAGGACTGAAGCGAGGCGGAAACGCCCGACCCGTCGGTGGTCCCGGAGGGACTCCAGCGACGGGTCGGGCTTGCTCAACCCTCGGTGGACGTCCAGTGCAGTCGGCCGAGGATCTCAGCCAAACGATCGGAGGATCCGTGAAGACCAGCACGTTACGGACCGAAGCGGTGCCGGCGCTTTCCCTCATCAGCGAGGAGGAGCTCGCGGCCGTTGTCGCCACTGTGCTCCGCGATCACGACGACCTGGAACGGAGCACCGCCGAGCGCATCGTCGAGGAGGCGCTGAAGTTCGTGGCCGCCTGCGCCGCGTTCCCAGGCGAGCGCTTGCGGCCGTCCCGCGCTGTCGACAAGGGGTGGCACGCCCTCATCCTGCACACGCACACGTACGAGCGCCTGTGTTCCCGCCTCGGCCGGTTCGTGCACCACATGCCGGACCCGCCCGCCCACGCGGCGGCGCCAGCGGAGGCACTGGAGCGGGCACCCGAGGTGATGACCACCGCCGGGTACGAGCCGGACCGCACGCTGTGGCTCCAGCCCTCGGGAGCTGCCGAGTGCTGCGACTACTGCCCCTTCCCGAAGGACAAATAGCGGCACTAGGGCGTACGCCCCCTCTCAACGCCTGCCCCGCTGGTGGTCCCGGAAGGACTCCAGCGGGGCGGGTCTGTAAACCCGCCGCGCCGGACCCGCCCCAAGCAGGCCGAACTCTCGGGCGGCACAACGATCACCACCCATCGAAGGGACAGCTATGAGCATTCCCACTCTTGCCGAAACGCGCCCGTCGCCCGCAGCTGGCATCCTCTCCGTCGAATGCGAGCTCACCGCCCGCTGCCAGCTCCAGTGCTCGCACTGCTGCACGCTCTCCGGTCCGAAGGCCAACACCGGCACCATGACGCACGACGACTGGCTGAAGGCCACCCGCTCCATCGCCGGCCTTGGGATTCCGGCCATCCAGTTCATCGGCGGTGAGCCCACGCTGTACCCGAGGCTCATCGAGTTGATCGAGTACTCCCGCCGGCACAGCCTGGCCGTTGAGGTGTACTCGAACCTCGCGCACATCCGGGGCGCGTTGTGGGAGACCTTGGAGCAGGATGGCGTACGCCTGGCCACCAGCTACTACAGCGACGATCCCGCGCAGCACGATGAGATCACCGGCGTATCCGGCAGCCACGGCCGCACCCGCGCCAACATCGTTGAAGCCGTGCGCAGGGGTATCCCGCTGCGTGCCGGGATCGTGCGCGTCCTCGAAGGGCAGCGGGCCGAGGAGGCCGAGGCCGAGCTGCGGCAGTTGGGCGTTCAGCAGATCCAGGTCGACCGCGCGCGCAAGGTGGGACGCGCCGCGGACCAGGCGGTGAGTATCCCGAGCGTCAGTGAGCTGTGCGGGCACTGCTTCCACCAGCGCGTGGCCATCTCGCCGGACGGCGAGGTGTACGGCTGCATCCTGTCCCGCTTCCTGCCGACCGGAAACGTCAAGTCCGAGCCCTTGGATGCAATCCTGGCCGGGCGCCGCTGGAGGGAAGCACGTACCGCCGTCCCGGTACGGGTCGGGCAGGGCTGCGCGCCGGACGACTCCTCCGACTGTGACCCCTCCAAGACCCCGGCATGCGACCCTGCATACCACCTCGCTCCGCCGCCCGCCCTGGGAGTCTCCGAGTGAACTGGACCGCCCACGCCGCACACCTCGCCGACACGGTCACGCACTCGGGCTCATCATGGGCCGGCCCGGTGGCCAGCATCCCGCGGCACGAGTTCGTGCCGCGGTGGTGGCACCGCGGCACTGCGGGCTGGAGCATCAACGCGGGAGAGGACGACCATCACCGATGGCTCGACACCGCGTACAGCGACCGCTCACTCATCACCAGTGTTGGCCCTCTTCACGCCGACCACGCCGCGCAGAATGACCATCCCGTCGGCCTGCCGACATCGTCGAGCACGCTGCCGAGTCTGCTCGTGCGCATGTTCCAGCACGCTCGCCTCGGTGCCCTCGACGAGCTGCTCGACGTCGGTACCGGCTCCGGCTACGGGACAGCCCTCGTCTGCCGCCGCCTCGGCGACCGCCAGGTCACCAGCATTGATGTCGACCCGTACCTCGTCGACGTCGCCCGCGAGCGCTTGGAGTACATCAAACTGCGCCCCAACCTCGTCACGCGGGACGCCACCGGCGAACTGCCCGGTGCCTACGACCGCATCGTGGCCACCGTCGGGGTCCGGCCGGTGCCCGTCGGCTGGCTCGCCGCGCTCCGGCCCGGCGGCCGACTGGTGACGACGATCGGCGGCACGTCGCTCATCGTTACTGCCGAGAAGCAGGAGGACGGCAGTGCCGTCGGCCGCGTCGAGTGGGACCGCGCTGGATTCATGCGCACCCGGCACGGCGCCGACTATCCGTCGGGTCCGCGGGAGATCCTTGCCGCGGCGCACGAGCAGGACGGCGAGGACGTCTCCACCGGCCCGTATCCGGTCGTCGACGTCGAGCAGGCGTGGGACCTGGCCTCGATGCTCGACATCACAGTGCCCGGGGTTCTGTACGGCTATGCAGAGGATGACGGGCTGCGCACGGCGTGGCTCGCGCACCCGGACGGATCATGGGCCCGCGCCACCGCCGTGGGCACCAACCCGCCTACGGTTCACCAGTCGGGAAGCCGCCGACTGTGGGACACCTTCGACGAGATCCGCGCCTACTGGCTCCAGCACGGCGAGCTGCCTGTGCGCGGAGCTCACGTCCTGATCACGCCGGACGGCAGAACGAGACTCGCTCGCGGTGCGTGGAGGGCAGAGCTATAGGCACGTCACACACTGCGTGGGTCCAGCGCAGCCGCGCTACAGGCCCTGGCGCTTGGAGGTTCAGAAGGTTGCCTGTGTGGTGAGGCCCTTGTTGTGCCCGCGGGGAGAGCCGGAGAGCGACTGCCGTCTCGCGAAGGGTCTGACATCGGGTTTCCGTACCGCCTCTGAGCTGCCCACTATCGGCACTCTCACTGGACACCCCCCCGTTGGGTGAGTGCGAGGAGTTGCTGTACGCCCGATACCGGTCGTGCTGGCTCCGGCCTGTGTGCAGTCGGGCGGGGGCCCGACTGTGACTGTGCTGGTTCCCGGTGCGGCCGCGTGGCGGGCGCCTTCGCCCGGGCGGCCGGAGCGGTGGGCGTGGTTGGGGTGGGGTTCTCGATGGTGAAGCTGCCGAGCAGCGGGTGGGGTGCACGGTCGCGGGCGGCCCGCCCGCCGATCCGCCCGCCCTGGGGCTGCCATCCCAACAGCACCAGGCCCAAAGCGGCCTGCATCGGGGCGCGGCCCCGGATCTTCGGACGGCGGACCGCCCAGATGGCCAGCAGCCAGGCCGCGATCGGCACCGGGCCCATCCATGACCACCAGCTGATGGTCTTGACGAGCAGGAAGCCGCCGCCTACGGCGACCGTGATCTGTGCGGGCGTGTACGGGCCGAGGGGGATCTTCCAGTCGGCGACTTTGCCCAGTACCCAAGGGTGGCGGCGGGCGGAGGTGTAGAACCGTCCCACCCGCCCGGCGGCGGCGTTCACAGCCAGCCCTCCGCACCCGCGGAGTGCTCCCGCATAACCGGATCAACATGGCGCATGATGCCGGGGACGGCGGGTGCGCTCTTGGAGGGGTTGTTGACTTCGTCTTCGAACATGTTGGCCAGTTGGTTGCGGGAGTTGTAGAGGCCGAGTGCGATCACCATCAGGATCAGTGCGCCGATTCCGGCTTTGAGTGAGAACTTTTGGATCATGATCGCGACGACGAGGACGAGCAGCCCGGTCTGCAGGCCCTTGGTCGCCCAGCCCATGAACATGTCGATCCAGCTGTCGCCGAGGTCGTCCAGCTGCCCGGCGAGCATCCAGCTGTTGACGGTGTTCACCGGGCGCCTCCCGCCTGGGCGGTGGTGCCGGACTGAAGCGCGGAGACTTCCCAGCGGCCCGAGCGGGTCGTCAGGGCGAGCTCGTACGCCAGCGGCCACCGCCCGTCGGAGTCCCGGGCCTCCACGTGTGCGAGGACGCGGACCTTCGTGCCGTCGGCCGGCACCTGCTCGGCGGCCGCGGCCTCCTCGACGGCGGACACCTGCTGGACGGTGACCGCCGTGTACGGGGCGGGGGAGACGGCGGTGAGGTGCACGCCGGGGGCGAGGTAGCGGTCCACCTCTCCGGCGCCGGCCAGGTAGGCGGCGAGGAACTCCCCGAGCGCGGACGACAGATCGCCCTCCGGGACACTCACGCCGTACGGCGACGTCGGCACCTCGGCCCGGGCCGGGCCGGCCACCACGCCCGGTGCACCGGTCACGGCGAACGAGGCGCCTGCGCGATCGGCGGCCACCGGCACGGCGTAGTAGCGCACCGATCCGTCGGCGTACTGCGCAGCCACCGTGACCGACCACGCACCGTCGGAGCGCTGCGCACTGCGCACCGCCGTCACCAACCGAGGCTTGGACTGCGCATCCGCGGCCGGGTCGGGCAGTTCGACGCCTGGCGCCATCGACTGCGCAAGCCGCGCCTGCGCACTCGTCGCGTCATCCGCGCTGCTGCGCAACCACGTGCTGACGAACAACTGCGCATAGCCGGACGGGTCGGCGGCCACCGCAGTGGTGCGCACGGCGGTGGGCTTGGCCTCGGTGGCCGCCTCGACCGTGGTCGAGGTGGAGGTGATGGCGACGCCCAGGGCAATCGGGCCTGCCGCGATGACGGTCCAGACGGCCAGACGTGAAAGACGGACGCGGCGCCGCATCGCCTCCAGCCGGGCGCCTGCCGCCATCGGAGCAGCGGCCTCGCTCGTCGAAGCCTGCTTGCCAGGAGACATGGTCAAACTCCCAGGTCAGAAAGGATTTTCTGACCTTGAGAAAACCCGTCGCCCCCGACCCGACCACCGACCACGAGACCCCGACCACGGTCACGATGGGGACACGAAGTCCATGGTCGGGGTCATGGTCGGCCCGACCACGACCCCGACCACGATTCTGCGCGCGATGGCGACCGGTCACCCTGCTTTGGCGCAAGCCGTACTGCCGGCGACCGCTGTGAGGCCTTCATGCCGCGCGGCCATCGGACCCGTACACCGATGCGCAGACGGCGTCCGCCCGGGACGGCGGCGGAGCCTGCGCAGTGCGCCACCCGAACCTGCGCACACGAACATCAGGAACTCCCGGGCGGACTGCGCAGCCGTTCCACACCACCCGACTGCGCACGATCCTCGACTGGTTGCGCAGCCCCGGTTGCGCACCGCCCGCCCGGGGCTGCGCAATCGGGGCTGTGTACGGCGTGCCCGCCGGGCTAACGCCGCGTGGTCGGCCCGACCATGAGCCCGACCACGGCAGCTCGACGGGCATGTTGCCGGATCGTGACCGATGGTCGGGGCTGGTGGCCGTCAGCTTGGTCGGGGTCGGCGAGTGAGCTGACGGCATGGAACACACGCACGCCTTCACGCCCAGGACCACCGGCCGCCCCACTTCGGCGAGTCCGGTGTGCCGCCGTGGCCAGCGCGTGTGTCTGGTGTCGGGGGCACGGCGGTGAGCCGTTTCGGTGCAGGGATCCGCCGGGGCGTGATGGCCGGCGACTCGTTCACCCAGATCGCCAACGCGCTGTTCCGCGACGCCCAGCTGTCCTTCAAAGCGAAGGGACTCTTCGGGTACGTCAGTACGCACAGAAACGGCTGGCAGGTGACGATCGCCGACCTCGTCCGCCTGGGACCGGGCGGACGGGAAGCGGTCCGTACCGCCCTGAAGGAGCTGGAGGCGCACGGCTACCTGATCCGTGAACGCCTGCGCCGCCCGGACGGCACCCTCGGCGAGATCGTCTACTGCATCACCGACCGCCCGGCCACCCTGGACCTCGCGCTGATCGAAGCCGACGTGGTGGTCACGGCCCCCGAGACCGACTCGGCCGACGGGTTTGGTGCGGGGATCCGCCGGGGCGTGATGGCCGGCGACTCATTCACCCAGATCGCCAATGCGTTGTTCCGCGACGCCCAGCTGTCGTTCAAGGCGAAGGGACTGTTCGGACTGCTCTCCACACACCGGGAGGGCTGGCGGATGACCGTCACCGACATCGCCCGCCGCGGCCGCGACGGCGAGTCAGCCGTCAAGAGCGGGCTGAAGGAACTGGAGAAACACGGCTTCCTGGTCCGCGAACGCGAGCGAGACCCAGACGGCACCCTCGGCGCGGCCGCCTACCTCATCACCGATCTGCCCGCCCTGCAAAACACCAGGTCCGGGCCAGAGTCGGGTTTTCCACCAGTGGATGACCCTACGTCGGCTGATCGGTCCACTAAGAACACCATCAGTAAGAAGACCAACAAGCAGCACACCAGATCCCTCCGTCCGTGCGACCGCGCCGAAGCCGCGCCCACGAACGGAAAGACAGACCCCCCGGACGCGGCAGCGTCCTCGACGCCTCCACCCCCGGCAGACGAGATGCATCCGGGGATCCGGCTGCTGCTCGAGATCGGAGCAAGCCGGCCTGAACTGCTGCTGACCGGGAAGCCGCTGACCGATCAGGGGCGCGTGGCGACCGTGATGATGGACGCCGGCTGGAGTGCTGCGCAGCTGCGCCACGTCATCACCGACCGCCCCCTGCCGACCCCGGTACGTACCTCGGTCGGAGCGATCATCGCCGCCCGGCTCCGCGCCGCCCAGGCCTACCCGCCCCCCGCCACCGCAGTGGACCACCACGATGCGCCCCCGTGGGACCAGCCGCTCGCGCTCGTGCCCATCGAGCGGTCATCGACGACGTCCGCCGCCCGCACGGTGCGCGAGGCCCTGACCTACCGCGCCCTCGTCGAATGCGCCGGCTGCGGCGTGCCCGGCACCGCCCCCGGCGAGGACCTGTGCCCGGCCTGCCTGGGCTGGCCGCTGTGCCGCACCTGCCCAGGCCCCACCCCCCGGCGCGCCCGCCCCGACGGCGACGGCCGCTGCACGACGTGCGCCTCCGCCTTCGTCGACCAACCGGAAGGAAGCAGCCCGTGACCGACACACGCCGCACCCCACCGCCGACCACGGCCGTGCACCACCAACGCCCCTTCACCCGCGATGCGGGCCGGTGGGAGAAGGAACGAGCCCGTGCCCTGCGCACCGGTCACGTCCGCGACCACCGATGCTCGCTCGTGTGCGAGCCCGTGCTCGTGCACGAACGCACCCCGTGGGGCTGGCTGGCCTGGACCGTGCCCGGTGACGGCATGCTGCCCGAGGTTCCCCACCAAGTCGGGGTGCTGACCCCGGCCGCGACCCGCGCCCAGCGCCTGGCGCTGCGGTGGCTGACCAGGCGCCCCGCCCAGTACGTCGCCCTGGAGACCGTCCCCGTGTGCTTGCGGTTCTCCGCCGCGGCCGTCGCGTTCGTCAGCTTGCTCGCCGGACTGTTCGCCATGGGCCACGGCGTCCCTGTCGGCGTCGCGCTGCCGGCGATACTGCTTGCCCCGCTGCTCGCCGAGCACCTGCCCGTCCTCCTGGACGCCCGGGCCAGCGAACACGTCCGCAGCATCGAAGGAGACGCTGCCTGCCGATACCTGCAACGCCTCGCCTCCCTGCACACCTACCTGGTCCAGGCAGCCGCCGACAGCGACCGCTACGAACTGCGCCGCTCCGCCGAGGTCGGCCAGAACCTGCTGTGGGACGTGGCCGGCCTCCTCCAGAGCCAGGACACCCGCTCGGCCTCGGCTCAACTGATCGACCGTGAGCGGCTGATGGTCCAACTCGCCGACCAAGTCGCCCAGACCCTGGAGCGCACCCATACCGAAGCCCGCTCCGGCACGGAGAACCAGCCCCGCGGCCACGAGGGCCCGTTGGGCCCGTACCCGCCCGGCTTCGAACCGGCGGCACGGCCAGCACGCCGACGCGAGCCCGGCACTTCACCGCTGAAGGGATACCGCCCCATGACCCACGACCAGCCCGACGACGACGTCCACACCACGGACGTCTATCTGCTCTTCGCACACGAGCCGTACTACCTCGGTGACGGCTCCCAAGAGATCAACACCGTCGTGGTAACCGCCGCGTCCCTGCTCCACCCCCAGGTGCGGCAGCCCGACGGGGCTCAGATCCACAACCGCCTCACCCAGGGACGCAAGCCGGGCGAGATCATCCCGCTGGCCACTCTCACCCACGAACTGGGCGACGGCGCCGACTGGCCGACGGTCGGCGACTGGGAGACCGTCACCACCGACCTCGTGCAACTCGTCCGCGCAGGGGAGTGCGACGCCCTCAGCCTCGGCCTCCCCGAGATCGCGCGCGCCCTCATCATCAGCGGCCCGCACAACCACGTGCGTGCCTTCGACGCCGCGGCCAACCAGTTCATCACCTACGGACCCGAGGAACGCGCCGCCGTCCTGGCCGAGGTCGACATGTTCCTCACCGGCCTCGTAGCCGAGCAGCATCTCTGGCCGGGCGACGGCCTGGTGCCCCCACTCTTCCAGCAGGCGTAAAACCACCGATTCCATGGTGCGGCAACGGCCGTCATCGCGTGGACCAAGTCGACGAGTCGGCCGGACCGTTCAGCGGACCGCCGCTCAAGGCATAGCGGATCGGCCCACAGCACGGCGCCCCAGACCACCGTCCGGGGCGCCTCATTCCTGTCCTCGCAGTGCGGTCAGGGTGCCGAGGAACGGTGAGCGGCCAACTCCTCGATGCGGGAGCGTCTCCAACGCTGCTGTCGCGGGCGCCCGGCACTGCCGCGGCGGTGCTCGACCCCGTCCGGCTCCTTGAGGCCGGGGAGATAGCCGTGCCCCAGCGCGCTGAGGAAACTGTCCGTGTCCTTGTAGCCGAGGATCCGGGCCGCGTCCGCTGCTCCGACCAGGTCCTCGTGTTCCTCGTCGGCGGCTGCCAGGACGCCGCGGCGGCGGGCGACGGCGACGATGGTGGCGCGGCGCCACTTCCTGCTGGGCCGTCCCCGGGCACCCTCCTTCTTCTCCAGGGAGTCGGGCTCGGGCAACTCCGGGACGCGGCCCTGGGAGAGGGCGCTGGAGAAGGAGGCCGCGCTGCCGTAGCCGAGCAGGGCAGCGACCTCGGCCGTACCGAGCAGCTCGTCGGGGTCCCCGTCCGCCGACACCTCGGGCAGCGGGGATGACGTAGCTGATCGGCGCCGGCCCTTGCCTGGTCGGCTGGTAGCCCAGGCGACGATCGTGCCGCGCCGCCAGTGCGGGCCGTCCACGCCGTCGTGGTCCGGCAATGGGAAGTAGTCGGGCCGGTCCCGGAAGTAGGCGTCGATGGTGGCCGTGCTGGCGTACCCGAGCAGCTTGGTCACCTCCCGCTTGCTCAGCAGCTCGCCCTGGTCAGCCTCCAACACCGCAGCCGGCAGAGTGCGCTGCTTCGGGGCGCGCTTGGCGAAGAACGCGGCAACCTGGTCATACCGCCAGAACCGCTTGCGGCCCTCGGTGGGGACCACCCGAGGGAACCCGCTGGTCGGGTCGTTGCTCAACTCGCTGACCCGGGACTTGCTCGTGCCGAACTCCGCCACGATCTGCGCGGTGTCCACGAGCCGGGCGGCCTGCGACATCACAACCCCCTGAGACGGATCGGCAAGGCGATGCCGACACCCGGACCGAGCGCGACAGGTTCGATAATGCCAAATGGGGGCGCACGGAGTCCAGCCCGCAGTTCAGGCGGCTGATGACCAAGGTGCGGGCCCGGGCATCACAAGGCCGTCCACGGGCGAGGCTCGCCGCCAACCAGCGGCACCCACACCGACCCGCTGGGACCGTGCTGCTCGATGTCTTCCAGGACCGCGGCTCCCAGCTGAACCTCGCGGGCGAGGGCCGCGACGAGCGGGTGCTGGGCGACCATCGCCTGCAGATCACCGATCCTGTCTCCCAGCCTGGACCGGGAGGCGCCGGTGAGCACGAAAAGGAGGCGGGGAAAGACCGGATACCACTTGAGCCAGGCCGGGCCGGTGGAGGCTGGCCTGCGGCGGCCGACGGGCTGGACTTCGTACTCATGCAACCTGGCGTACTCGATCAACTTCACGGCCAGACGCTCGCTGCTCATGGTGGTGCGGTCGACCTCGACGAACGCGCGCAGCTTCCGCCGGTGCTCGCCGTCGACGACGGTGTAGTGCATGACGGCGTCGGCGACGAGTCGTTCTCCCTCACCGATGGAGTGGGATACCTCAGGGGCCCAGTCCCACGGGCCGTGCTCGTGCCCGAGACGGCGGGCGTCTGCTGCGAAGGGCAGGTGGGCGCGTACGACGGTGAGCGTGTGCGGTGTCTTCAGCGACGCTGCGGTCCTTGAGGTGATGGGGTACGGCGGTCGCCCCCGAAGGACAGGGAGATCGCGGGTCAGACGCGCACCGTCTGGTGTGAGGTACCAGGCGTGGGTGCGCGAGCGGTGCCAGTCGGGGAGCGGAGTGAGGTCGACGAAGCCCGTGGTGCGCAGCTTGTTCAGTACACGGGAGAGTAGTTGGCGGGAGCCGTCCGGCCGCAGCATCTGGCGTAACTGGTCCGTCGTGGCCATGCGGTGCAGGGCGAGCGCGGTCAGGACCTGCAAGCGCAGCGGCTCAGCGGGGCTGGGAGCCAACTCGGCGGCCGGAACACCTGATGGGGAAGTGGTCATGCAGACCAGGCAACCCTCAGCCCCCGACCCAGCCCCCGACCACGAGGCCCCGACCAAGGTCACGACCCAAGAACGCTTTGGTGGTCGGGGCCACGGCCGGCGTCCACGGCCCCGACCACGAGACTGCGCGACGGCCGGCATCGCTACTGGAAGATTGGCGATGGCCGGTCCGCACCAGCATCTGCTGCTGCGGGGCGTGGTGGCGAGCCACGCCATGCCGGCCATCGTGCGACATCCGGCCCGCAAGGGACCAACTCCCCAAGCCGGCTGTCGCGTTCATGTGGCGGTGGGCGAAAGGGCACTCACCGTCGGGGTCTGCCAGGAGGTTTCTGCTGCGCGGCTTGTTCGAGGATGCGCCGGCGCGTCCACCGTCGGCGCCCGTTCTGGCGCCCGGCATTCTCGGCGATCCCGTCGGGGGTTTCCAGCAGCGGAAGCTTTCCCTGGGACAGACTGGTGGAGAAGGAGCCGACGGTCTTGTACCCCAGAAGGGCGGCCGCCTGCATCGCCCCCAGGAGTTCGTCGGGGTCGCCGTCGACGGGGACGTCGGGCAGTGAGGATCCGCGGTCGACGCTGGCACGCCTGCCGCGCCCGGGCCGCGTGGCCATCCAGTCCAGCAGGGTCTGCACGCGCCACTTCTGCCGACGGTAGGGGTTCTCGTCGGTGCCCATCTCTTCGACGACGTCCGGGTCGGGAAAGTAGCCGGGGTGGTCGCGCATGTAGGTGGTGACCTGGTTGAGGTTCTTGTACCCCAGAAACCTCGAGGCGTCCGCCGCGTTCAGCAACTCCTCCGGGTCGCGGGAGGGCGGCGCGTGTCCCTGGAGCCTTGGCTGCGTGCGGTGGGCGAACCACTCCGTGACCTTTGCGTGGTCCCACAGGCGGGCGCGGCCGCGCATGTCCGCGATCTCGGGGAACGGCACGCCGGCCGCGTTTTTCGCGCGCTCGGTGTAGAGGCCGGAGATCCGCGCGGGTGTCAGGCCCTGTTCGGCCGCGATCTCGGCAGCGTCGGCCAGGCGAGGCTCACGGCGCGAGGTCATGGCAGAACCGTCCGTCCTGTCAAAAGTGCGCCGGCCTGCCCGGCTCACAACACAAATATTGGCAGAAGTTTCGGTTGGGCGTCCAGCCCGCGGCTCCAGGTATTCCCGGACGGCCGCGGCTCACTCCTCAGGAATGAGGCAGACGCCGCGGCGCGCGGCGTCCTCCGCCATCTCCGCGTACGCCATGGCGGCCGGCGTCATCTCCCACTCGGCCAGGGCCAGCAGCAGGATCACCTCGTTGCGGTCCTGCGATGCATCACAGGGCATGCCAGCGGTGTCCGCGGCGAACATCAGCTCTGCGGTGGCCAGCCCGTCAAGGCGCGCCGCCACATTCCGGTGCAGATCCTGCAGCCCCTGCTGGTAGAGCTCGTTCGCCTCGCCCAGGAGCAGCACCAGGTCCTCGCCGTGGCTGGCCGGTGCCGCCGTAGCGAGGTCGAGGAGGCGTTGGGTGGTCGTCGTCATCATGAGAAGTATCCCTCCGGAGGGGGCGGTGTGTTGGTCAGAGACAGCCGTCACACCCGGCAGCGCTGTGCAGGATCTCGGCCGTGCCGGTTCGAGCCCAGGCGCTGCGGCATAGCGCCCAGGCACACCACGGCCGGGCGCGCAACAACACTCAGGCCACTCCCGAGCGGGACTACCAGCTCTTGGATGAGGAGGTCGGCGACGCCTCGCGCGGCCGCGATCCACACGGCAAGCAGGGGGTGTCCAAGCGGACGACAACTTCGGCCGGATCCTCGCCGAGTACGGCGGGGGTCCGGGAGCGCTGGTGGGTGGCCTGCGACCGAATCGTCGCAGCAGGCAGCAGTATTCGTCGAGCGGATAGAGTCCATGCGGGTGGTGTGGGCGTGCAGCCCGACGCTGTGCAGCACCCGGGGGAGGAGGCACATGTCCGGCTTGCCGGGGAGCAGCGATTGTGAGTCGCTGGGGGTACTGACGCGCTGTGGGGTTGAGCCGCTTTCCGAGCGGTCGCCGACCAGCTTGGCCCTGGCGGAGGCTGGCCTGCACAGTCCGTGCATTGACCTACGGCGTGCCCTAGCGGTTGGGCTGATGCACCGCTCCTACCTCTACGAACACCGCACAGAATACGCGGGCGTAACGGGCGGGGTCCTGAGCGCGCTTGAAGTCGTGGGCACTACCTTCGTGTTGCGTGAGATGGCCTCAATCGCCTACCCGTCCTTTGCTTCAGATTTGGCGGGAAAACTTAGCTATCGCGTAATGAAAACGCGTGCGGGGCTGGCTGACTGGGCCGGTAAGCAGGCATGGCTGAGACAATCATGCTTGGTCAGCGCGGGGCTGGCGGATGACCCGATTCTGCCTCCGAAGGTGTCCACGGCCCTTCTTGCCCAGACGGTTGGTGTGCTGCACTTGGCAGGCCAGTCTGATGCTGCCCGATCATTGCTGAACGGATTTACGCGTGGCGTCCTTACCGCCGCCCAGGCTGAGTCCGATTGGAAGTCGATCCTCAACAAGGAGTTGCAAGGATTTGTGCTCAGCCGCAGGGAGACGGCCACAGGCCCCATTCACGCACTGACGCACAATGTGTTCCTCGAGGATTCTGCAGGGCGCCGCGCGGAGGGCCACGGGAGGAGCAAGCGGGCCGCGTCCATCGTCGCTGCACACAACTTCCTTCTCCAGCACTATCCAGCAGCCGTCGAGCGCGCGTACACCGCCACCCCTGTCACCACCGCCAAGCCCACCGCGGACCTGCCCGACAACAGTGCACACCGGCAAGCGGTGGCGCGCCTGCAGATGCTGTTCGGACTTCCAGGACCGGCTCGCCCACTCCTGTGCCAGGCGTTGTTGCACTCCTCCTGGTGCTACGAAAACAGGCGTTGGGTAGCTCGTACGAGACAGCGGGACAACACGACCCTGGCCTTCTTGGGCTCCCAGGTGCTGAATTTCGAAAGCGCACGTACACAAGCCCTCCGCGCGCTCGTCATTCCTCCGAGTGATCTGGCCGTCAAGACGCTGCCCAACGCCTGGGCGGCTGAGGCGTTCGAACAGGCCGAGATTAGCTCTGGCTTGCTACAAGGCGCAGGCCAATCGCAACTCGGTGCAAGCACGGACATTGCCGCCACCGCCTTCCAAGCCGTCATCGGTGCGGTGTACGCCGCACGAAACTTCCCCGACGCATTGGAACTTATTTGGCCTGACGAGTGGGAACAGGCCTGGCGCATTTTGATGGCCGATACCTCCGCTTTGGATCCCACCTCGGCGCTCGAGCGCTGGTGCTCTGCAGCCTCCCTCTCGTTGAGCTTTGACGATGTGGTGATCGGTCCTGACCATGACCGACGCTTCTGGTCAACCGTGATCATCACAAGTGCAGCGTTGGACGCCACATTGCGCCTACAGGCAGATCACCCGGGCACGTCAAGGACGAAAGGGCGGCATGAAGCTGCTGCCCGCGTTCTGCGCGTCTGCGACGCACTGGCGCAGCGCAACCCAACCCAGGCGCTGTCCGAGTCCTCTCAACGGGATATAGAACTGGCCAGGTACCTACTTCAGCACTTGACTCATCTTGCCCAGTCCGGCGACAGCCTCCCTGTGCAGTGGCGTGCCCATCGACTCTTCGGCCTGCACTTGGCCGGCACCCCCGAGGTGCTGGTGGAGTGGGCAGTTGAGGCCGACGAGATCTTGGGCGGTAACAGCAACGGCTTCGACTCCAGCGAACTCGCCAAGACATTCCGCCGGGCTTACGAGGCTTCGGACGCTCCAGCTGCACGCACCCCCGACGAGGAGCTCGCTGATGTCCTGGATCTCATCGACCACGCCGAAGAACCCGCAGCGATCGACTCCGTGCTTCAAGAGCGCCTCACTCTTCTCTGCGCCCTCTATCGAGTCCATGGAAGCGACCAAGAGCCGGTGCCCTGGTCTCAGCTTGCTGCTGACTGGCAGCTCCTCCACCGTAGCCAAATCACAGTTGGTGACACGCGTCTCCACGGCGATGCCATCATCGCTAGCCGCGAACGGGCGATCCTGGATGCCGCAATCGAGGCGGTCCTTCGCGGCAAAACCCAGGTCACCGTCATCCCGCTGGACACTCACCCGTTCACGGTGGAGATCAACGGCGGTATTGAACACACTCACAGCCGGTCCTCGGCGTTGGACCGTTTCTGCACCCTCTGGTCACAGGTCACCCCCACCACCCGTCTAGCAACCACCACGAGAGGGCTGCAGGTCACCATCAGCTATCCCGACCTGTCGGCCGATCCCGGGCCGCTTGCCACCTCAGCGCTGGCCTTGCTGCGTCCGCCCGCCGAACCTCTGGCCCAGTCCATCGCCGATCTGCTCCATGACATCAAGAATCAAGTGAGCGCAGCGCGGTTCGCCGAAGCCATGCTGGCCACGACGCGTACCGGCAGGTTGCGCAACCAGGTGACGGCAAGCGAACACCTTGACCAAGCCCAGGCGGCAGCTAAGCAACTGCGGGTAGCCGCCGCTCTATGGGACGATCAAACTTCCCACGCTCTAGAACTGGGATCTTTCCTGCATGCGTTCACTGGCGCCGTCCTTGCCGACGCTCCGAAGACGGTGTCGATCAACAGTCCGCAGGCCGCGAGAGAAGCACACGTCGACATCAGCGAAGCCGCCCTACGCTCTGTACTCAACAATCTCATCAAGAACGCACTCGAGGCCATGAACAACGTCGGCACTCTCACGATCTCTTGGTCTGCCACCACCGACGAGGCCGACATCTTGGTCTCCGACGATGGACCGGGACTGTCCTCAAGCGTCGCCACGGCCCTCGTCAGTGGTTCGCGCATTCACAGCACCAAACCCAGCGGTAACGGCATAGGCCTCCTCGGTGCCCAGACCCTCCTGCACCGCCGCGGCGGCCAACTGATCCCCACGCCAGCCAATTTCGGCACAACCTGGACCATCAGGCTGCCCCTGACCACGCCCGATCCAACGGAGGCTTCGTGACCGCCTTGCTGTCCGGCGCCCGGATTCTCGTTGCTGACGATCAGCCCGACGCCGCGCGTACCTTCTGCAGAACCCTCAGGGACGCGGGAGCCAAGATCCAGCACGTCGCCGACGGCCAAGCAGCCTGGGACGCAATAGGATCCCAGCCGTTCGACCTTCTCCTCATCGATATGAAAATGCCCCCACAAGAGTGGGGCGGCCTGTGGCTCCTCGAACAACTCGCCAACGCCAGAGCCCGCATTCCGGCGCTCGTCCTTTCAGGAGAAGGCGGTAAAGCGCAGGTCATCAAAGCCATGCGCCTCGGTGCCGCTGACTGGGTTGACAAGGACAGTGCCGCCGAACAACTTCATCCCGCATGCGTCAACCTTCTCACTGAGGTCAACGAGGCAGCCCTCCAGAACGCGGCGGAACAACTCCCGACCCTCCTTGCGTACCGCTTTGCGCGCTACCTGCGGGCCACGACGACTGACACTCAGGTCAGCGAAGGTCTCCACACTATCGAGGCGATCTTGCGATTTGCCTCCTGCATCGGCATGGCCGCTTCCCAGCCCCGCCCAATCCCGGGCCTTTCCATGAGCAAGCTACGCAGGCCCAGCATGGGGACATGGCGCGATCTCGCCTTCGCCCTGGGCCGACAGACCGAAACCAACGCTACAGCCAAGCGGATCATCCAGGCCCTCGCACCCGACACCCCCACTCGCAACGCCGTGGACGCTTTGGTGAAGCTCCGCAACGACATCTTCCACGGCCGCACAGCACCCAAGAACACAGACCGCGACACCATCGACTGTCTGCTACGCCGCTTCGCTCACCGCACCACTACCAACCTCCAATTGGGTCTCGCAGTGGCGACGAGCATGCGCTTCGACGGCAATGCCTACACACTCGATGCGCTGCTTCTGCGTGGCACAGCCACCCCGCAACCTGCCACCCATCACGCCGACCGCCCCGTCGTCGACGGCACTATTTTGCTTCTGGATGGAGCCAGCGCCCCCACAGATCTGACCCCTTTGTTGGCATCGATGGTTACGCCCACGGGGGAAGTGCGCTGTGTGCAGTTCGACGGCGTTCTCGACAGCACCGATTCAAACGGAGATCCCATCGTCAAGTACGCCTCTGGCGACGGAGGAGATGGCGAGCTTCGAAATCTTCCCGTCCCGACTTGGCCTGCCGCCTATCAGTGGACAACATCTTCCTGAGTGGGTGGCAGCGATCACTGCCGGGCAGGTGAGCATCTCGGCGAGGTATGTGATGGAGTCGACGCCCAAGTCCCAGTTGATGATGGTGTCTAGGTCGTCGTCGGCGGTGAGGCCGGGCAGCGAAGGTGTGTACACGGTGCAGGGCATGGCGTCCCGTCACTCCTTCGCGGTCTGGTCGCGCAGGGGGTGGACGGGGACGATGAGGACCAGGGCGTCGGCGAGCCACGGGTCGCAGGTCTCCCAGGGGGTGACCGTTGGAGAGCACGACCACCGGGCCGGGCTCGTGGGTGAGGTGGCAGCACACGCCGCATCCGCAGGCCGGGTTGTAGGGCTCGGGGTGGGCGGTGTACTGGTCGTTGAAGTAGTCGGTGCCGTGCAGGGAGACGGCGGCCAGGATCAGGTCGCCGTCGCCGTCGCCGTCGGCGACGTCGCCGGCCCGGGCCACGCGGGCGTGGACGGGGTCCTGGAGCAGCGGGGCGTGGTCGGCGTCGTCGGGGTAGGCGGTGACTATCGCCTCGAAGAAGTCGACGTGCTCGGGCACGGGCGGTCCTTTCCCGGGGGCCCGTGTCTGGCCGTGAACGGCCGGGCACCGGAGGGTGGTTGGGGGTTTCAGAGCAGGGCGAGCGCTCGCTGAGGGTCCGGGGCCAGGACGGCGTGCTGCTCGGCGAGCAGCCGGGCGCTGCCGCTGGCGCGGACGTCGTCGGTGGGGGGCGGGGCGAGCAGGAGCCTGCGGAGAGCGAAGGCCGCCCCGGCGGTGTGCATCGCCTCGGCGTGGTCCAGGGCCTCGATGACGATCACCGCACGGGCGAGCGCGGCCATCAGGACGGCACTGGCCTTGAGCGTTGCGCCGCTGGTTTCGGTGCCGGGCCGGTAGAGGCTGACCACCGCGCCGCCGGTCGCGGGGATGGAGCTCAGCAGCTGGGCGTGGTCGTGCGGGTGGGCGCGGTCCAGGCCGCGCGGCAGGACGGCGAGCGTCGCCCGTCCGGCCAGGGCGGCGGCCCGGTGGGCGGCCGAGTCGACGCCGTACGCGAGTGTCGCGGTGACGGTGTGCCCGGCCTCGGCGACAGCGGTGGCGAAGGCATCCGCGCGGGTGACGGCCTGCTCGGTGGCGGACCGGTTTCCGGTCACGGCAACGGCGCTGTCGGTCAGTTGAGGCAGCCGGTCGTGGCCACGGGCCCACAGGCCCAGCGGGCAGGAGGAACCCAGGTCGGTCAGGGCGGTGGGCCACACCGCGTCCGAGGGGATGATGAAGTGGCAGGACAGCTGAGCCTGGGCGAGTTCCTCCTGCGGTCGGTACTGCGCCAGGTGCCTGCTGCCGTCGAGGCGGACGCGTCGCTCCCACACCTCGGCCGGCGTGGACCGGTCGAGATCGTCGGCGAGTTGGCCGGGAGTGAAGTGGGCGGCGAGCGCAGCGCGTGCGGCTCGTTCGGGCAGGGCATGTGCGGGCATGGCGGCACCGCCTTTCGGGCAAGGCGCGGCACCGGCAGGCGAACCGGTGCCGCGGGGTGGGCGAGGGGGGGAAGGGAGAGGCGGTCAGCGGCCGACGTGAAGGGGAGCGCCGTCGGCGGCTGCGGGAGAGGCACTGGACGAGGACCAGCCGGAGGTCCTCTCCTCCTCCCACCAGGCGGGCGGGTTGCCCGGTCGCCTGGTGGCCGCACTGGACGCCGTTGGGGGCTGGGGCGTCGGGGGCGGGGTGATGGGAGCGGCGGCGGCCGGACTGGGCAGGCTGGTCTCCGTGTAGGCGATGCGCCTGCGCAGGCTGATGCCGATGTCGTCGGCGCTCAGGTAGATGGAGTCGTCCTTGATCTCGGTGATACGTCCCTTGACCAGGACGTTGACCCCGTTGACGAGGGATTCGGTGGCGTGGCGGGCCAACTCCCGCCACGCGGTGCAGACGTAGCGGATCGAGGTCCCGTCACGCCACTTCCGTGCGGCGGCGTCCCACTGGGTGGGGGTCTCGGTGAGGCGGAACCGGCAGACGGCGAGGCCGGATTCGGTGAAGCGGCATTCGACGTCACCGGTGACGGTGCCGGACACGTGCGCGACGGACGGGGCCATGCGAACACCTCTTATCTAAAATATTAGTGTTAGTTGGGTTGTGGGTCAACCCTCCTGTCGGCGCTTCCTGTTGTGGTGGTGTGCGGTGCGGCGGGCGAGCCGCTTGAGGCGGGGCTTCCACCCGGTCGTCCCGGTCCTCGGCGCCGGTGCCGGCGGCGATGTGAGACTGGTGAACACCGTGGTGTCCTCGACCTCCACCTGTATCGGGACCGTGCTGTCGGCCCGGACCAACTGCTTGTCGGTGGTGTCGAGATGGACGGAGACCCGTACGGCCTCCTTGTCGGAGTCGAGGTAAGCGAACACGAGGATTCCGGCGATCTCGATGCAGGGCAGGCCCTCGTCGTCGGGATCCTCCATCGGGTGGAAGACCGCCGCGCTGTTCGCCTCCGCGCAGGCCTCGTCGTCCGAGAGGCTGAGGCTGCGGGGCGGCACGCAGCGGGAGATGCTGGCGGGGTACAGCGAGTAGCCCTCTGGGTCCTCCTGCGCCCCGTAGTAGAGGTCCACGGCCGTCCGGTCGTCGGCGGGAGGCCGGTACGGAACACCGTCGGTGCCTGCTACGTCGTCCCACGAACTGCGTACTTCCCGTGCCAGCGAGGCCAGGGCGGAGGCTTCGTCGGACCAGAGTGTCACCTCATCGCTGTGCCGGTCCCACTGATCCAGGACCCATGCCCTGCCTGTCACCTGGGAGGTGAGGGTCTGGGAGACGGCGAAGGTGAAGCGGCTCAGCCACCCTTCGAGGATGTCGACGGTGTCCGCGCCGGGCCATTCGCCGGTGTCTGCCTGGAGGCCGTCCATCAGGTCGGCTAGGTCGAGGACGGCCTCGCCTTCGGGCGTGGTCGGGTCCGGTTTGATCAGCATGGCAGTCTCCTTACTGCGGTTAAGGGGGCGGAAGGTCAGGACCCGTTCATGAGGGCGTGCCACAGGTCCATCAGGTGCTGCTGCTCGGGGGTGAGGGTCGCGGTGCGCAGGACGCGTTCACGCAGGACGGGCACGTCGAGGCTGATGCCGGAGGGCAACTCGGGTCGGTCGGGCGGGAACACGAGGCAGTAGTTCCGGGTGTGGATCATCCAGGCCTCGTACCGGTCGGCGGGCCGCCCGCTGCGGGCGGCGTGCCCTTCGCCGGGGGAGCGGGACGGGCAGGGGCAGGACGGATCGGTGCAGGGCCGCCCGGCGGGATGCTTGGCCAGGACGGGGCTGCGGCGGTAGTGCGTGGCGGTGCCGTTGAGCATGGGGCAGTGCGCGGCGGTGTACGGCAGGCACTCGGGGTGCAGTGCCGGTTCCGGGGAACAGCCCTTGATGACGTCGGCCGGGCGGACGATCAGGAAGCACCGCTCGTCCAGCCGCTCCCCGCAGATCTGGCACAGGCACCGCAGGAAGGCGATCCGGGCCCGTCTCGGGTCGAGGCTGCCGAAGGCTGCGTGGCCGCCGTGGATCAGGGACACCCACGGCACCACGAGTCCGCCGGACAGCGGCTGGCGCGCACAGCGTTGGGGTATCGAGTGCATCTGTCGCTTCCTTCGGATCGCGGGATTGGACTGGCGGCTGGGCGCGCTGACAGCTGGTGCTGCTGCCGGGTATCAGCTGCTGGCCGCTGGGGGAGGGTCGGCAGGGCCGGTCAGCAGCGGTTCCCAGGGGGCGTACCGGCAGTCGGTTGCGGCATGCAGCCGCAGGTGTAGCCAGCTCCGGCCGTGTCCGGCCCGGATGAGGGCCTCGGCGCCGATGGCCGCGGCCCGGGGGTACGCCGTGCCGTCGTCGGGATCGACGACCGCGACGATCAGGCCCGGGCGGCGGGGCATGTGGCGGAGCGTGAAGTCGGTGTAGCTGCGGTCGTCCAGGAGCACGAGCGGAGCAGCGAGGTACTCCTCGGCGCTGAACAGGGGTGACGGCAGGTGCCGGAGGGGGACCGGGCAGGGCAGCAGGCCGATCGGGTCGGCGTCGAGACTGTCGCTGATGACCAGCACCTGCTGGCGCGCCCTCTCCTCGGGGGCCTGTACGGAGGCGGACATGGTGGGTGACACGTCACTTTCGTGAGACGGGACGGGACAGCCGCGCGAGGCCGTCCCGCCCCGTGTGGATCGGGTCAGCCGAGCGGGTAGAGCACCAGGCGGGGACGGCGCTGTCGGGGATACCGTCGGCGAACAGCTCGCGCAGCTTCTCGTCCTGCTCCAGTTCCTCCGGCAGCGGGTAGACCTCGCCGACAAGGTCGTAGGTCGGCGCGTAGCAGGAGCGGCTGTAGGTGGCGAACGGCGAGTAGGCGTTGCCCTCGACGTCGCGGGGGAGTACGACCAGCGTCGCGTCTGGGAGACCGCGCCAGTCGCTTCGAACCAGCTGGCGCAGCACGGCCAGCGTCAGGGGGCGGTCGAGGGCGTCGGCGTCCGGGTCGGACGATGTCGCCTGCTGATGGTCGGTCATGACGGCCTTTCAGGTGCGGGATGGAGACGGGAGGAGGCCCGGCCTGCGTCGCGCCGGGCAGCGCGACGCAGGCTCGGGGGTCAGTCCTTGACCAGGTCCAGGCAGGAGACCGGGATACCGCTGCCGGGCAGCCGGAAGCGCTGGGTGTCCTCGGGGATGCGGTACCTGGGCCTGCCCGGCTCGCCGTTGCGCGGGTCGGTGCGCAGCCGCCGGGTGGACTCCTCGTCGAGGATGAATCCCGCGCGGCTGCCGGTGCGGTTGCGCTCCTGGACCGTGCCGGTCAGACCGCGCAGCAGCGCCGGACGCAGCGAGTCGTTGAGGCGGGCCCGGCGACCGGGCAGGATGCCCGCATACGCGGCCTTGTCGAGCGCGCCGAGCCGCTTCGCGGCGGCCTCCTGGACCTGAGCGACGGCTGCCGCGTCGGGCAACTGCCGGATGAAGCCCCGGACTTCGTCGATGGTGATGGACATGCTGGTTCCCCTCTCTGCGTAGAGGGGGAAACCGGCCGGGCACCGGATGTGCCCGGCCGGAGCTTGGCGGCGAGGTGGGGAGCGGCGGTCAGGCCTGGGCGTCGGGCCGGTGGCTGGCGACGGCCTGCTGCTCGACCTCGGAAAGCTGGTAGCTGCCGTCGTCGGCCCTGCCGAGTGATTCCACAAGCAGCAGGTAGGCGGCCTGGAGCCGGTCCGGGGTCTGCCACAGGTAGACGTGGTCCATCCGGGCCGTGTCGAACTTCTTTGGCTCGCGGAGGTCGTCCTCGAAGGCGGCGGCGACCTGGGCGAACACCACGTTGGCCAGGCGGTTCTTGGGGAAGCCGGCGGCGGTCTCGGAGGCCGGGTCCTTCTCGGGGTCCTTGGCACCGAGCAGCAGCGCCATGGTCTGCGTGCGCTGCTTGTCGGCCCACTTGCCGTAGAAGCGGGGCAGTTCCAGCATGATCCGCTGGGCGAACTGCCGCGCCTCGTCGGGCAGAGTCTTGCCGCGCACCAGCCGCCTGACGAACTCCTGCCTCGGCCCGGCAGCCGCCTTCCAGGCCCGGTTGCACGCCACGGTCCGCGCGCGCTCCTCGGCCTTCTGCTCGTCCTCTGCCGTCTTCGGCTGCTTCGGCTTCGGACGGACCTTGTGGCCGTACACCGCCGGGTCGGCGCAGTGCCACACCGGCTGGTGCTCCTCGTCGAGCCGGGCGCTGTGGCCGGGGCAGTTCTTGTGGTTGGCCTCGGCGAGCGGGTTGCCCAGGCCTGAGGTCAGCTCCGTCAGGGGACGGGACGGGTCCTTCTCGTAGGACGGCACCCGTTCCAGCAGCGGGATGCTCGCCTCCTCCAACTCCGCCTCGGCCTTGGCGCGGACGTCGGCGTCGGCCTGCTCGGAGCGCAGCAGGGCCATTTCCTGGTCCCAGTGGCCGCGCCCGCCGTTGCCCTCGTCCTGGTCGCGCTGGAGCGCCCGCATGAGCCGGTTCTCCGCGCCGCGTACATTCTCGACCTCGGCGAGCTGGGCGGTCTGCTCCAGGTCCATGCCTCCTGCCGACGCCCGGCGCAGGGTGGCGTCGTTGAGTCTCTGCGCCGCCTTGGCCTGCTTGGCGGCGTTGCGGCCGACACCGAGGGCCCTGGTGGCCTTACGCCGTTCGACGTCGCTCATGTCGATCAGGGCGAGTTCCTGTGACCGCAGGGTGTCGCGCTCGCTCATTCCCTCGCGGTGGCTGTTCTCGACGAGGGACAGGAACCGTGTCCAGCCGTCGCGGCCGACCAGGTCTTCCCGCACGTACGCCTTGACCCTGCGTACCGGGCGTCCGTCCTCCTCGGCGGTGGCGTTGGCGATCTGCGCTGCCTGCGTGCGCCGCCAACCCTTGAAAGAGCCAAAGGTGCCGTCGGGTCGGGGCCGGACGCTGATGGGGTCCTCGACGCCGATCTCTTTGACGGAGGCGATCAGTTCCCCGTCTGGCTCGGTGTCGTGCTCGCGGGCGTTCTGCTCGTCGCGCACCACCTTCGCCGGGTCGAGGTAGATGAACGGCGCTACGTCCTCCTCGTGCGCGTCGGGGTTGTCGGTCGGGGCCGAGACAGCGGTGGCCATGGGGCTCTCCTTACTCCTTGCCTCATCGGCGAGTTGGGGCGGCTGAGGTTGTTGCCCTCTTACCATGAATCTAATATTAGTGTCTTTTGGGTGGAGGGGTAGATTTCATCTGACCTGCGGAAACGTGGACTTGGTGAGGGACCTGCGGCGTTCCGGGCGGCGAGCCCGGCCTCAGCTCAGGTCGTGCACGAAGAGTCAACGCGGGCCGGACAAGGTCGTGGCTCCCGGGTTCCTCACGTGTTCACGCAAGGCGCTGTCCCGCTGAGTGAGGTGAACCCGCCCCTGAACTGCGGGTTCACGGTTGGTCGTCGTCGAGCTGAACGTGGACTCCGTCCCCCGTGACGGTCACTCTCCGGTTCGGGCGGTTCAGGAGTTGTGCGTAGGCCTCCAAGTCCGCGTCGTAGCGCTCGACTTCGCGCTCGGGCGCCTCGAAGCGGGCTCCGGTCCGGATCGCTCCCCAGGGCTCCAGCAGCCGAGCCACCTTGGCCGTACCCGGCGCCGGGTACGGGTAGATGTGGAATCCCGCCGTCTGCGCGTAGTCGACGTCGTCCAGGCCGTAGGGCATGTGTCCGGCGGTGGCCAACTCGACGGCCAGAGCCCGGAATCGCTCGTCCTCGATCAGGTCTGCCGACATTCCAGCCAGGTCCATGGACGCGACTGCGACGCTCCGGGCGGTGTCCTCCTCGCCGTTCGCGCTGTCGGCGATCTGCTGGGCCCATTCCTGGTCGTCGTACGTGCGCACGCAGGCGCCGGTGAACTCGTCGACCAGGTCCCACCCTTCGCCCCCGGCGGCGGGGGCGATCCGAAACCGCGTGCCGCTCTGCTCGGCCGGGGGCTCGGCGAAGAACACGTAGCCGCTGCCGTGCGGCTCCGTCGTCGCCAGTTGGGCCCGGCGCAGGGCGTCGGCCAGGAACGGTGCCACGGCGCGGGAGGGGCCGTCGAGCGTGTGCCACCAGGCGACGGCGCACCGGGCGGTCAGTCCCAGCGGGCGGCGCATTGTCTGATCGGCTATCGCCACCCCGCCCTGGGGGTGGTCGAGGAATCCGGCCAGGGCGGCGTCGGCGCGCTGGAGCGTGGCCAACTGTGGGGCGGTGTGCTCGCGCAGCTGGGCCAGCGCGTCGGTGTGTGCGGGCAGCAGCCGCCGCCGGATGTGGTCGGCCGTATGCCGGGCGGCGGCCCTGGCCTGGGTCTCGCTGGGATGCGGGCGGGGCTGGGCCGTGACCGTGATCGGCTTGACCTCGATGCCGTGCGCGGCGGCCTGCTCGGGCAGAACCGCGGTGACGGTGATCCGGGTCCGGGGGCGGTTGGGGACAAGCTCCAGAGTGCGGCCGTCGGCGTAGACGATCCGCACCCGGCCCAAGTCGCCGTCCTTCTCGGCGTTGTCGGCGCCGAGCTGCTTGGCAACCGCGCGTGCGAGGGACTCAAGACCGGCAGGAGCGGACAGTTCCATGGGAGATCTCTCCTTCAAGAGGGAAGGTGGGCGGCTCGTGGTTGTGTGCCCCTATGGCGCGGTGGGCTTGGTGCCGCGGCGGGGTGTCGTGGGGCTCGGTGCCGGCGCAGGCGTCCCCGGCGGTGAAACCGGTGCCGCACCATGGCTCTCGCGTTTGGCCTGGAGCCGCGTCGCACGTCTTGCCCTGGTCGTCGAAGTCCTCGGGGCGCCACGGCCGCAGCGGGCCGGTCATGCGGGGAGATCCCGGATGCGGGCCACGACCGCGCGAGCGGACAGGACCGGAGTCCGGTGCATCGGCTCGGTGCACTGGGCCTGCCAGATACTTGCGGGGCGGGACGGGGTGATCTGGTTGCTGGTGGCCGGGCTGATGCTCCACTCACGGCCGTGCGCGTCGGTGGCGGTGTAGGTCAAGAAATCGGGCCTGTCCTGACGGCCGTTGTCTTTCCAGGAAAGGTCGGCAGCCGTGAGGGCGCGGTCCAACTGGTCGCAGCGCTCGCAGGTGATGTGAGCGAAGGTTGCCACGGTGCGCTCCTTGTGATGAGGCGGGTTGGGAGTCGGTCAGGGGTGCCCGGGCGGCTGGGCTTGCGGGAGCGGTACCGGAAGCGCGCGGCCCATGGGCACATCGGGACCGGCGGCGGGGAGCGAGTCGGTGCGCACTGGCGCGGGTCGCGTGTCCGGCCGCCGGGCGGTCATGTAGGTGCGTGCCCGCGAGGGGATTTGAACCCCTGACCACCCGCAAGTGGGGCCGCTCTACCGCTGAGCTACGCAGGCTTGGGGCCGCGGTGCGGCGGCCGGGTGATGGTGGGTCAGCGTCCGGCGATCGCCCGAAGCCGCTTCAAGGCGGTGGGCGCGTCGACGTACCAGAACGTCTCGTTGGGCTTCAGGCCGAGGGCCTTTGCGGCAACGTCACCGATCAGACGCCGCTCGCCGTCCCGCTCCGCGTAGACGTCGGCGAGCGTGTCGTACTCGTCGCCGTTGTCGTAGACGCCGGTGACCTCTGCCTGTTCGTCTTCGGTCAGGGACACGAGCGTCCAGCCAGTGAGGTGCGCCGTCCATCCGGCTGCGCACAGCCGTGAGCCGCACGCCGGAGCTTTCTCAGGAGCCAGGCTGACCGTGCCGTTCAGCCATGCCCAGTGGTCCATGTTGAAGATGTCGGGCTGGGTCTCGATCGCGTCCAGGACGGCGGACGCCACCTCGGCGGGTGTCTCGGGGCGCGGGGTGACCTCGGTGTCGGTCATCACAACTCCAATCGTGTCCAACAGCGGCGGAGTAGTGCTGGTGGGACTTGAACCCACGACCTCGACGGCTTATAAGACCGGCGCTCTGCCAGCTGAGCTACAGCACCTCGGTGTTCGGTTGTGCGGGCCGCGCCCCGTCGGCCCGAGCGGGGCGCGGCCCTGATGGGCGGCCTGGCCCCAGACGTTGGCCCGACCGCCGGTCTACATCACTAATATTAGTGTCTTTTAGGGGAGTGGAAACCCACCCCTGACCTGTGGTTATCGCTCCCGCGACGTTTGGGTAAGCGCCGCCTGTATGGTGATCGCTGCGGCCGGTTCCGGTGCCGTTGCGGGCAGTGCGGACGGCATGCCGGAGGGGTCAGGGCGTGGTGGTCCACAGCGGGAGCCCGGTGGTGGTGCGGGTGCTGATGCCCGCGCGTACCGGAACGTCGCGGTAGTCGGACACCCGCACATAACCACCGCGCTCGGTGTCGATCCGGACGGGGTCGCCCTCCCACTCCCACCCGTTGATCAGTTCGGCGGGGAGGTTCCCGACGTCGTCGGCCTCCACCTGCATCGCCCAGGCGGTCAGCTCCTCGCCGTACACCTGCCGCCACTCATTCAGAACGGTGAAAAGGTGGCCGAAGTCGTCGACCAGGGCCAGCGCACGCGCCTTGTCGGGGGCCGGGCATTCGGCAAAGCGGGGCTCGTCGGGGCGGGTGCGCTCACCGAGGCTCATCAGCCAACGCATGATCAGATCCTCTCCATCGTCGGGCGGGGCGGTGGGTGTCCGGGGAAGGCGGCGGTGCGTCAGGTGCGCCCGGACGGCTGGGGCTTGTGGTAGCGGTACAGGAAGCGCGCGGCCCGCTCGCGGCTGGTGAATCCGGAGATGCCGCAGCCGCTGCCCGGGTGGTTGCCGGGGTACTCGGCCACCCACGTGCAGCACTCCGCGTGGTACCAGGCGACGCCGTAGCTGGTGCTCCGGTCCTGGCTGTCCAGGACGCGGTAGCCGATCGATCCGGTGTTGCGGGTGAACGTGAACTGCTCCGGCGTGGCGGCTCCTTCGTTCGCCCCGGGTGCGAGAGAGGGCGGGTGGGGGGAGGGATGCCCCCTCTCGCACTACAAATATTAGTATCTTTTGGGTGGATGTGAACCTACCCCTGACCTGCGGCTTCCTTGCCTTGGCTACGACGGCTCGGTGTCAGGTGGCGCTGACCACGGCCCGGCGGCGCTCGCGTGGGCGGGCGCGCTGCTGGGCGCGCAGAGAGGCGGCCTCGTCCTGGGCGCGGCGGGCGTGCTCGTGTTCACGGGCGGCCTCGGTGAGGCAGTAGGGGCCCCACCACTGCTTGACGTCGGCGGTGCGGGCCAGCGAGTTGGGGAACTGCGAGTACGGGAGGTCGGCCAGCATCAGCAGCAGGACCGGGTGCGGGGAAGCGAGGAACCACCGTGCGACGGTCCACCAGGCGGCCACGGCGGCACGCCGCGCGGGGTTGGCGGCGCGGGCTTCCCGCTCGTAGCGGGCGGCGTCGGCTTGGGCGTGCGTGGTTGACCAGGTGAGGAAACGCAGCAGGGCGGGGGTGTCGCGCTGCCTGGAGGCGTTGAGGATCTCGGGCAGGTCGGCGCGCTGCGCGACATGGGCGGCGCAGGCTCGCATGACGCCGGTGAGCGTCTCTGCCGTCTTCTGCGACGGGTCGTGTCCGGCGGCGGACTCCATCGGGTACACCGTCACCTGGGGGCGGTCGGTGTAGTCGTCGCGGTAGAGGGTCAGGCTGCCTCGGTAGCCGGTGCGGCTGCGGGAGAGCCGCGGCAGGTTGTCGGCGGGGGCGGTGGTCTGGAAGGCGCTCACGGGGCCGAGGCATGCGCGTACGGCGGTGAACTGGTCCCAGTAGTGGGGGTGGTGGGTTCCGGTGACGTGCACGCGGCCGCGCATCGCCCCGCCCAGCTCGAACACGACGGCGTCGTCCTGGCGGTGGCCGGCCGTGGCGCGAACGGTGCCGGCGGGCGTCTCGATGGTCAGGCTCGGGCTGGTCATGGGCTGTGACTCCTCGGGCGTCGGCTGGGTGGGCTGGGGGCCTGCCGCCCCGCGCCCGTCGAAGGGGAGGGCGCGGGCGTCGGGGCGGCAGGTCTTCGGCCAGTGCCGCTCTCTGGCCGGGGGCGGCCGTCCGCCCCCGGGCGGGGAGGCGGGAACGGCGTCTGCGGGCTACTCCTGCGGCGGCTTGTGGCGGCGGAGGTTGTCCCGCTCGGTCAGGGAAACCTCCCTGCCACACGGGCAGTCGGCGTAGCGGCGGCCGTGCAGGTGGAAGAACTTCGGCCCGGTGTTCTTGGCGTTGACCGTCCGGAGGGTGCCGGGGACCCGGGGTGGTGTTGGTGCAGTAGCCGTTCGCGGTGACGGTGGGCGTGTCAGCCACGGTGACTCTCCTCGTCGGTGTCGGGGATCTGGGGCAGTGTTGGGGCGTCATGAACCAGACGCAGCGGCCCGGCGACGTCGGGGCAGGGAATGACCGCCTCCTGGAGTTCGCGGCGGTCCATGGGGTGCAGCCATCCATCCCGTACGGTCCAGCCGCAGGCGCGCGGGAACGGCTCGTCGGCGGTCGTGGCCACCAGGACGGCGCGCCGGATGGTGCTGTACTCCAGGGCGAACGTCAGCAGCGCGAAGAACCGTAGGTAGCCCTCCTCGGTGTGGTTCACCCGCAGCGGCGACGCTCCGACGGACAGAGTCAGGTCGGCGGTGACGATCGTGTCGTTGGTGCGCTCAGCCACGATGCTGAACTGGTGGCGGCCCTCGCCGAGTGCGACGAGTAGAGCGGTGAGCGCGTTCATGGCGCGGCCCATGGCGGCCGCCGTGGCGGCGTCATCGGGACGGATCAGCTCCGGGCGTGCGGGCATGCGGGCTCCCTGCGGCTGGCGTGGCGTGGGGCTGCGCCCCGACCGGGGCGCAGCCCTGATGGTCAGTTCCAGTTCTCGGGGGCGGGGCGGAACCGCGCCTTGAAGGCTGCGGCCTCGGCCTCGGTGGCGGGGCGCCAGTCGGCCGTCTGCTCCGCGAGAGAGCGGAACACGGTTGCGTCGACGATTTCCCGGTGGTCGTCCGCACTCCGATAGGTGATGTGGAACCGGTCAACGACCGTGATCTGCACGGTTGTCGCACCGTCCCGATGGTGGTCCCAGGAGACGTACTGGCCTTCCTCAAACTGGGGCATGGGCTTTCCTCCGTGCGTGACGGGACGGCGAGCACCACAGGACGCGTGCGCGTCCTGTGGTGTGTCAGGGGTCTTCCTGGGCGCGCGCTCTGCTCCGCAGACACGACGTGCTGCCGCTACGCGGCAGGAGCGGGGCGGGGCGGGAGCGCTCCGCGCTCTGGGGGGAGGCTGGCCCGTGCGGGCCGGACTCGGGGAAGTTCCCGGCCCGCACGGGGGTCTGTCAGCCGAGGCTGCCGGTTTCGGGGCTCAGCGGGTGCGGAGCTGGAGCAGGCGCCGGTGCGCCCTGTTCTTGATCTCGTCGTCGGCGCCTTCGAGTACGGCCGTGGCGCGCGCGATTTCCTCGGTCATGGACTGCGGGAGGCGCCGGGGCGTGACGTGGTCGAGGTAGCCGGTGATAGCGCGCTCGGCCGCGTAGGCGGTCCGTCCGACGCGTTCACTCTCGGTGCGGAACACGTCGTCGAGGGCGTCCAACCGGGTGGCGTGGTTGGTCCGCTTCCGGCTGGACGCGTCCTCGCCGAGCGGCCACAGATCAGCAATCGCCTGGTGGAAGTCGGCAATGGCGATGTCTGTGCGGGCGAGCGCGGTCTCCTCGTCGGCGAACCGCTCGAAGTACTGGGAGGAGAGCCCCAGGGTGCGGCGCGCTTCCTTGATCTGGCTGGTGGCTCCTGCGGTGTGCCGGACGGCCCAGCGGGTGACGGCATCACGGACGGCGAACCGCTCGGTGTTGGCGCAGACAGGGCGCCACGGGGTGACGACGCACTGAAACTGGCCCCGCCCGCTGTGGTCGTTCATGACGGCGATGTACGGGACCACGATGTCGTTGATGCCGTCGGCGTCCACGGTGACCGCTTCCGGGAGGCGGATGGAGATGAACACCCGCTTCCCGCCGCGCAGGAGTCCGGCGGACTCCCACACCACGTCATAGCGGCTCACCAGTTCCTGAAGGAACACGAACCCCGCCCGGTTCTGAATCGGCGTGTACCGGGAGCCGACTGCACCGAGCGCGGCGCCGGTGTCGGAGCGGACGGTGTGCTGTTGGTCGGCGTGCTCGCGCGACTCACCCTGCCACTCGTACAGGGCGGGCACCGTGGTGACCTCGAAGTCGAGCCCGGACAGACGGAGTACCTCGTCAATGTCCGTGGTGCCGCCGGGGATGATCTGGCCGAGGCCGTGCCAGGCGGGGGAGGACGCGTACAGGGCGATGGAGCCGTCCGTCCGCTCGTCGAGACCGTGGTTGGCGATGATCTGCTCGATCTGCCCCTCGGTGTTGCGGGAGACGGTGAACGTCTCGCCCCGGTCCCAGCCGGTGAGAACCTCATACCGGTTGGCGCCGATCATGCGGATTTCGCCCCGGTCCACCCGGGCCTGGAAGGCGCGGTCACGTTCGCGGACGGCTTCGACCTGTGCGGTCTTCTCTGCAGCGAACGCGGTGTTCACGTCGGTGATAGTCACGATTCCCCTTCGACGTTGGCTTCTGCGGGCTCGGGGGCGGGGCCACCACCCCCGAACAATTTTAATATTAGTGTGTTTCAGGGGTGTGTGAACCCACCCCTGAATCAACGGATTTGGGTCTCAGCGAGCACTGACCGGAGCAGGGCAGGCGTACCCGTGCTTGCGGGTGGCTCGGTGCACCCGTACGCCGGCATCGCCGCCCTCCGGGGCGGTGGACTCGTGACCGCCGGCGCATGCTGGGCAGGGGCGGTGAGCATCGGCCCTTCTGGACGTCCGGGCGCTTCTGCCGCTGCACTCTCGACGGAGTCACTGCGGCCCGCGGCTCAGCCGCTTGACATGCGTCTCGCCCACCGGCACCCGCCGACGGGGGCACGGATGCCGGGACGACGAACCATCAGCCAATGAGCCTGGCCCGGTGCCGCGCCCAGCCGAGGAGAAGAGGCAGGGCGCGGCGGCTCGACGGTGCCGTTACTCGGGCATCGGTGGCTCGTGGCCCGTCTCGGTCATGCCGAGACGTCCACGGATTCCGCGTCCGTGGCGCTCGGTGCAGCCGACAAGGCTTCCTGGATCAGGACATCCAGGGCTTTGCCGATACGTCGCCTGGCCTCCGTCCCCATACGGCAGCAACCTTCCTCGTCGATCCGCTCGAACACCGCCTTCCTGGCCGGACTCGGGGGAACGATGGCGGGCACGACTCCGGCATCAATAGCCGACTGCCTGAACTTGCCCCAGACACCACACCAGTCGTTCTTGTCCGCCAGATCATCAAGTTCACCGACCGTGGCGGGAAGGGCGACCAGGACACACTGTGCCTCTTGGCGGTAGTCCGCGCAGTTCTCGGCGATCCACTTCACCAGCGGATCGCTGGACGTCTTGAGGGAGCTCCAGGCCGCCTCCTGGACGTCTGCGCGCGTCGTGTACGCCTTGTTGACCTCCTCGCTGTAGGAGTTGGCCTGACGCCGCCCCTCCTCGCCGTAGCCGTACCGCTCGGGGTACTTCGTGTCTGCCGCAGCCACGGCCGCACTCTGAGCCGCGTTGGCCGTTTCGACGCTCTCGACGTACCTCTGTACCTCCGGCAACATCTGCCGGGCTCCCTGCTCTGCCATGCCGCTTCCCCTTCGACGTTGGTTTCTGCGGGGTCGGGGGCGGGGCCACCACTCCCGAACAACTTCAATATTAGTGTATTTTGCGTAGAGGTGAACCCCCCACCTGACCAGCACACTTAGACCGACCGGTGACACTCAAGCTCCGGCACCAGGGGCGGTGAGTCCCGGAAACCCCCACGCTCAACCCAACTCGGACAACGGGTGAGCCGCGTCCAGCTGTTCACGCGGCACGCTCAACGCCGTCCCAGGCCCCTCTCACTGCGCGTCAACTCCGCAGCACGTCCCGGCCTGCTCGGCTTGTGCGCGCGCCACAGGCTGGCTCGCAGTTCCCGGCCCAAGGCTGCGCCTCTTCCAAGATCCTCCAGCCGAGGGCCCGGGGGGCTGATACCGCCCCGGGCCCCACCCTGATCGGGAGCGGCCGATTCGCTCTGCCGCCTCTGACCATTTCTCCTAGTGGCCCAGAACGGACACGATGTATTCCGACCAGTGGTAGTGCTCGAAGAACGCGAGAGGCACGAGCGCGAACAGTCCGGCCAACAGATAGTCATCGACCTTTGTCGATTATTCGTACAGTTGAGACACGTCCATCGCTATGACCTGCAAAATCTCAACTGCATCCATAGAAGCTGAGGTTGGGCTGTCTGAGCGGCTGACCTGCTCTAATGAGATGCAGAGGCTCCGGAGGCTCTCGATGGCAAGCTTGTGACCTGGGATGCCGCATCTCTATCGAGAATGTCTCAACTTCACGGATAATTTCTTGGGAGTAGGGTCCTCTGGGCGCCGAGAAATTGATCTTGATTTGGGAGGGTGGGGGAGCCGCTCCAAGAGGGGGCGGTGGTGAGGAGCAAGCCAGCGTTCGTCAAAGTGCACCGGCAGCGGAAGTGCTGTGGCTCCGTAGCTGGCGAGGGTCCCAGAAGTGGTGGTGGCTGGCCATGCAGGACCATCCTGCTGGCGCTGTCAGTTTGAGGGTGGCTGCGGCAGTTGTGACCGACTGCACGTGTGTGGCATCCGACGCAGGCGGTTCGTCTCCGAACGGCCCTGGCCAGACGCGTCAGCCGCTCCAGATGCGAGCTTGCCGACGGCACTCCGTCGAGGGCCGGCAGTTGGTCGCTTCAAGGCCCTTGCAACGGCGCCCGGTTCGGTGCATCGGGACGTGTGCGCAACTACCCCTTTCCTGGCTGGTTGGTCACCAGGCAGTGGGCAGGATCAGATGCGCATCCGGGGTTGCATGGGCAACTTCAGATCGGTGGGACGGCCGTGAGACATGGGGGAGTTCGCTGGTTGGCGCGGAGGAACGCGGCTGACAGCATCACGTGTATGCACCCACCGGTAGCCAACGGCTATGGGTGCAGAGCCCGTTGGATGTTCCGAAGGGAGCGCTCATGCCTGTGCGTCGACTCAGTGCCGCCCTGCTGTTACTCGTGCCGTCGTGGCCCTGGTGGCATGCGGTCACGGTCATCGTCATCTTGATCATCGTGTGTCCTGGTCTGGCGCCCCAGGCCGCAGCCGCGTCCGCCGTGCTGGCCGAGGTGGCGCTGCGGCTGCGTTCGCAGCCGTGTCCGGAGGTGCCAGTCGGATTGTTCGCACCGAGATGACGGTCCTGCACGCGAGTTTGATCGGGGCACTGCTACTTGCCGCGGAGTTCGTCGATCTGCTGCTGCTCCCAGTAGTCCAGGATCATTTCGAGGCGCCTCACGGACGGTTCGATGCGGTTCAGGGCTCGGTCCAGGTTGATGAATGGAATCATCAAAGCGGTGAGTGACGACGTCTTGGACTTCAATCCCTGCGCCTGTTTCGCCCAGGACGGCAGGTGCTTGGACACGTCGCTGAGGCCAGTCAGCATGCGGGCCATGTCGTCATCTGGAAGGAAGGGATCCGGTTCCCCGGAGCTGTCGACGCCCAGCAGTTGCTGCGCGGTGGCCACGGCCGCGACGACGGCCTGCACCCGCTTCACCGCGTGACTGTGGAAGCGGCGGGCCATTGCTTTGACATCGACATCGATGCCTTCGACGAGCTGGCCCCGCAGCTGCTGCGGCGCCACGACGGGAGCGGGGGACGATGATGCCAGCGTCCACGCGACCGGCCGGTGCCGACCGACCAGTTCATCGGCCAGAACCCTGTAGGCCAGTACGAGATCCGAGATCAGGTCCGGCTCCAGCGTATCCCGGTGGTATGCCGCATTGCGGTACTGGTGCAGCCGGTCGAGCACTTCGCGCTCTGGGGCTGTGAGCACGCCCTTCTGCTTCAGGAACTTGGTTTTTTCGTGCAGGTGGTCGTCCATAGCCTTGCGGCGATCTGGTCCCACATGCTCGTCGACCAGCCGGTTCAACTCCCCGGGGAGCTGTCCGCCGTTGTCCCGGAACTCGCGCATCTCTTCCACGACACTGTCAGCGACCTGGAGGGCCAACCGGGCGTTGACCTCGCGGCCGATGACCACCTCCACCAAGTGGTCCAGGAGGATGAGAGCAAGGCGGTCGTGCGCCTGATCGCCCGCCTCCGCACATCGGCGGATCTCGGCTATCTCCACGCCAAGCCAGTTCCACTGCTCGGCCTGCTGCATGGACCTGCGATCCCAGTCGAAAGCGAACGGCTGCATAGGCATGGCAGCAGCCTCCCACTCACGATCGGTAGACCACCGGCGACGCGTGGATGAAACGGCGAGCGGCTGCTATCGCGCAGCGCCCGCCCCAGTTCGGCAAACCCCGCCAGCATCGCGCGTGAGAGCGGGTCCATTTCGGCTGGAGGCGGGACGCGTTCGACGTAATCGGCGGCGGCCATGTCGTACGACTCGCGGACAGCGGTCAGAAAGGAGGGCGCAGCCATGCGGGCGACCCTAGACCAGGCAACTGACACAGACCATGGCACGACCTTCAGCTGGCCTGCACGACATCCACCGCTGCCGACACCCAGCCGTCACTCCATGCCGGTGATCGTTTGCGGTCACGGCAGGGGACAGGCACGGGCTCCATGGCCTGCGGGCCGGGTCACGATCTGATCGGTGCGCACACGCAGCGCCCTCTCTGTGAGGTCGGCCGAGCCTTTGGCCCGCTGAGGGTCCCACAGCCAGGTCTCGTCGCCGGTGACGTCGAACGCGACGACCGGGTGGCCGGTGGGCAACGGTCCCGGCTGCACCGCGGTGTTCGCCGCATCGAGCGGGCTTACGCAGACCAGCCGGGCGCTGATGCCGAAGAAGGACGAAGGATCGTGCCCGGCCGCGGCGCGTGCGGCGGTGCGATGGGCTGCCTCGGTGGCGGAGGTCAGGCCCAGTAGCACGGCTGTCGCCATCATCAGTGCAGTGAGTGTGCCTGAAATGGCGAGGCAGTACGCCCGCGAGCCGGTGATCCAGTAGAAGTGCCGGGCCCAGCCGAGCATGGCCAGCCCGCACGACGCGGCGGCGATGCACAGGGCGGCCGGTTTCACGCCGGCGAGATACATCCACAGGGGATCGACGTTGGCGGCCGAGAGAGGAATGCCGAGGCACCCGGTCAGGTAGACGCCCTGGGCCAGCCGTCCCATCCAGGGCAGCACCCATGCCAGGGGGAGAACGGCGATCGGTAACACGGCAGCGGCATTGCGGGAGAACCAGCTCTGGCGCAGTGCGTACATGCAGCCGCGCAGCACCGGCAGCCCGCACAGGACGATGCCCGCCGGCCACCAGCCGCCCACGTCTCCCAGCGTCGTCGAGATCACCCGGATCAAGAAGCCGCTGAACCCCGCACTGCCGACCATGGCCAGCCCGCACAGCCAGGTGATCATCCGGGAGTGCCGTTCCCGGTCCGTGAACCACAAGCCCACCCACCACGCCGCCACCAGCAGCAGCGGCGCCAGCGCGACCTGCCACCTCAGTCCCAGCCCTGCCAGCACCCAACCGAAGAGCATCGCGGCGGCACCCACAGCCATGCCCGGAAGTCCCAAGGCCCGGGTGTGCCAGGGGGCAGGATCCTGCGGGCGCAAGGCATGGGCAGACGCGATTTCGGGCCGCACGTCATGAAGCTCGTCGTCGAAAATCACACCTCCCAGATCCGGCCTACGGCGATGAGCCGCCACAGCCTCCTCGTAGGTGCCCGGACCATCCAGGCGCACCCGGCGGTGCACATCCGCTGCCCCCACCTGCACCCACAGCCGCGCGGCCCGGCTCCGCCACCAGCCGGACCCCCAGTCGACCTTCCGATGCACGTACCAGGTACTCACAGCCGTTGGTGAGTCCTCGGGTTCCAGCAACGTGGAGTCACCGATCTGCGCCGTCACCCGGCTGGCCAGCGCCGCTGTGACGCGGCGCTCAGCCTCGCTCAAGGCACCCCAGCGGCTTCCTTGCAGGCGCACCTCCACCCGGTACAGCACCGTCGCGTCACTCTGATGGGCATCGTCCACACGGGAGAACAGCAGCCCGCACCGCTCCCACTGCTCACGGGCGGTGCCCTCCTCCATGCCGGCGGGGACATGGACCAGCACCGCCGCACGATGAGTGAAGTCCCCGGCCTGTGGTGGCACTTCGCCGGGACTGTTACCGTCGCCGCCGGGCGGGGCGGGTGCGCGACGGGAACGAAACTGGGCGACAAGCGCGCTTGCCATGATGGCGAACCTCCAGCACGGACCTGGCAGACACAGCGAGGCACCACCAGCGCGTCGGTGAGGGCACCGGTGGCCTGCGATTGTGGTACGCAACAGCGTCCCTGCGATGGTGCGTCCTCCCAGGACTGCTGCGTCGCCCTCATTCTTTCGTCGCCCACTGACAGTGCCGCGATACGTCCCGCCCCGGGGCAGCGTCGGACGCCGGTGCCCAAGGCGCTGCGCAAACGGCGCCGATCCGTCGGCAACCGGCACCACATGCCTCCGCGCCCCGGCACCTCGACCCGCACGAACTCATCACTGCGGCCGTCGACGGGGGGCGAGCACCCCACTCCGACGACCGGGCCGCCGCCCTGAGGACCTTGAAACGCCGCGCCTTCCCGGAGGCCATGCGCCTGCTGGAGCTGTCCCGCAGAACCGGCCGCTACGACTTGTCCATCACCCGCCGCTGCCGGACATCCTGGGCCGCCCTGCTCCCAGGTTCGTTCGCGCTCCGGAGCAGCGATCCCAGGGGCGAACCCGCTTTCAGCCTCCAAAGCCACTCGTCGGATACTTCATCTCGCGCCGCAGGAAGGGGAGTTGACCGTCAGGATCCCGCAGCGCGCACTGTCCGCCGTCTTCTACGGTGATCCAAAAAGCAGCCGCGACATGCTCTTTATTTGTCACGAAGACAACGACAGAAAGGCAAAAGAACCGACCATGACACCGGTGAAGCTCCCGACCGGCGGGACCCTCCCCCCGCCTCCCGCGCAGCCGGGGGAGGGGTTCGGGCGCTACGGCGCCGCCGGCATATCCGGCGGGGCCGCGCTGGCGCGCCGGCTCGATGAGCGGGCGGCCAACAGGGGCCTGCCCCCGGTCAGCGATCCGCAGGGTCTGGCCATCCGTCTGCGTTATCTGGCCCGGGACGAGCAGGGACTTGCCTGGTTGCGGTTGGCCCAGGTCACCGTGACCGAGCGGACCATCGCCCGGTGGAGGACGGCACGGCAACGCCCCCTGCCGGCCAATCTGAAAAAGATCGACCAGGCGTTCTGGGCCTGCCGCCGCCACAATCTCGTCGGCTACTACAAGCAGCGCCTCTGGGACGACGGCCGCGGCACCCGGATCGAGATCCATCCGGTCGACCAGCAGCATGTCGCCCCCAACCGGCGCCGCGAGCTGAACATTCGCACGATCAATGTCCGCACCGACTGGCGACGGGTCGTGGACGCCTGGAACTCGGGTGACCAGCAAGCCCTGGACGACGCCTGGAACTCCATCGCGGACAGCCTCGGCTCCGACCACGGCGCCTACCGACACGTCTCCCACATCGGCTTCGGCATCTGAGCGTGCCGCAGCCCGGACCCGCTGCACGCGGCCGTGCCCTCCTCACACGCGGCTGCTCACGCTCCACAGATGCGCCGGCTCCTCCTCCATCTCGCCCAACCGCCAGGGCAGGCAGGTGAGGGCCTCAAGCGCGGCCGCGGGAAGCACCTGCGGGTGGGGACCCGACGCGCCCAGACGACGATATCGGCCCCGGGCCGGCCCCGGCCCGGACCGGCCCGCCTGCCCGGAATGCTGCGCCGCCCACTGCAGCACCGGCTCCATCGGGAAACTGCCCCGCAGCTCCCAGGAGGAGAACAGGCTCTGCACGTCCCGCAGCCAGTCGGTGTCCTGGGCGCGGGACCAGCTGCCCCGCAGCCGTCGGCGCTCCCGGGCCGCCAGAGCACCGGCCAGCTGGACGACCTCCGGGTAGGCCACCAAAGCCGCCACCCGCCGGTCGCTGCCCTTCTTGAGGCCGAGCTGCTGGTGGCGCACCGCCCACGCGCGTGGAACCTGGGCGTCCTGGTTCCACCAGAAGACAGCGATGTGGAACGCATCCGCGAACGCGATGCGGCCGCCGGCCCCCAGTCGCCGCTCGAGCCGCTCACGCTCCTGGTGAGCTTCGAGGACTTCCGGGACGGGAGCGAGCGGGATGCAGGTCACCCCGTCCTCCCGCAGGTTGTCCGTCCAGCGCCGGTGCCGGCCGCACACCCTCCAGTTGGCTGCCGACACCGCGTACGCATCCCGGCGTGCCCGCTTGGCCAGTGCGCACAGATCACACACGCGCACCAGGCAGTCATCGGCGGGTTCCCACGGGTTGGGGACGCCCCAGCGGGGCGGCGCACCGGCCGGATCGGGCAGCGGATGCATGCGCAGCGTGGGCAGCACGTATTCCAGGACGTCGGTGCGGCATCCCGCAAGGGCGGCCAGCCTGTTGTGCGCGGCCGAGTTCAGATGCACTTCGCTGAACTCCGGCTCGGGAAGGGGTGAATCACCGGCACCGAGCATCGACAGCAGCTCTCGGGGATCGAGGCCGTTGGTCTCTGCCAGCCGGTGCACGAACGAGTTCGTGGACTCCTCGGCGATGAACCGCAGCCGCCGCGGCAGCGGCTGCACCCCGCTCACGCCGTCCCCGTCCCGTAAAGACTCCAACGAACGCGCAGTCAACGTGTTGTCCCTCTCTTCCCAATCCGACTCCATCCCCAGCGGGAGGCCGGCCAACTCCCTCCATTCTGGCTGGAATTGGCGAGCACCGCACGGTGATCCACTACGGTTCCCGTGTTCCGGAATCGCCCCCGCAAGGAGAAGCACCGGCCATGTCCCTGCCGCTGCGCCCGCATCAGCAAGAAGCCCTCGCGGCCATCACCGGCGCCTTCGCGAGGGGGGAACGCCGGGTGACCGCCGTCTCCGCATGCGGCACCGGCAAGACACTCACCGCCGTGGCGACCGCCCGCCATATCGCCCAGAACGGCAGGGTCCTGGTGGCCGTGCCCACCCTGGAACTGCTGACCCAGACCATCCAGCGCTGGCGCGAAGGCGGACGCGCCGGCCTCATGGTGGGCCTCTCCTCGATGGGCCAGACCCGCAGCGGCCTGCCCCGAGGCACGGCCCGCATGGTCAAACGGCCGGCAGACCTGGCCGGCATCGTCGCCGAGCAGGACGGCCTGCCCACGACAGTCTTCGTGACCTACGCGTCCCTGCCGGGACTACAACAAGCCCACAGGCACCGTCAGTTGCCAGCCTGGGACCTCATCGTCGTGGACGAGGCCCACCGTACGTGCATGAGCACCCAAGACGGCTGGGGAGCCATCCACGACGACCATGCCATCCCCGCCCGGCTGCGTCTCTACATGACCGCCACGCCCCGTGTCTTCACCACTGGACTGTGGGACGGCGCTCCCACCGCCACCATGGACCGCCGCGACATCTTCGGCCCCGTCGTCTACCACCTCGGCATGGCCGAGGCGATCGAACGCGGACTCCTCGCCGACTACCAGGTCGTGATGCCCGTGGTCGGCGACAGCCAGCTGCACGCCATCCTCACCCGCAAGTCCCACCTCGATCCGCAGCACGGCGGCCTGCGGGCGGCCGCCCTGCAGGTGGCCGTCCTGCGCGCCATCACCGACCACGACCTGCGGCGCGTGCTGGTCTTCCACAACCGCATCGCGGCAGCCGAAGCGTTCTCCCAGGACCTGCCCGACACCGCCGTCCAGCTGAAGCGGCCGGACCTGAAGGCCTTGTGGGTCGATGGGACGCAGCGCATCGACGAGCGCCACAGTCGGCTGTCCGACTTCCAGAACGCCGACGGGTGCGCGGTCCTCAGCAACGTCCGTGTCCTGGCCGAGGGCATCGACATCCCCGCCATCGACTCCGTGGTCTTCGCCGCGCCCCGCAACAGCATCGTCGACGCCATCCAGGCCATCGGCCGCGCCCTGCGCCTGGTACCCGGCCGCGGCAAGAAGGCCACCCTCGTACTGCCCGTCTACCTGCCCGACGGCCGGGCCACCGAACAGGCCCTGCAGGATTCACAGTTCGAAGGCATCTACACCATCCTCCAGGCCCTGAGAGCCCACGACGACAGCTTCCTCGACCACATCGCCGTGCCCCGCCGCAGCCACCGCCTGAGCGACGCCGGTCCGCGCCGAACCGTCCATTACAACCGCCCCGAACGCGCCCTGCAGGTCGCCCTCGCCCTCGGCCTTGAGATCACACTGCCCGCCACCGGCTCCTGGCCCGACGGTCTGGCCTCAGCCACCCGCTACCACCACGACCACCATCACCTCGATGTCCCCCACGCCTTCCACGACAGCACCGGCTTCGCCCTGGGGGAGTGGATCAGCAACCAGCGCCTGCGGCACCTGGCCGACCGCCTGCCCAGCGAACACGCCAACGCCCTCGATGCCCTCGGCATGCTGTGGAGCACCCCCGCACACACCTTCACCCGCATCCTCGACCAAGCCCGCGCCTACGCCGCCGCCCACGGGCACCTGGCCGCACCCACCGATGCCGAACTGGGCGGCCACCCCGTCGGCGCCTGGCTTGCCGAGTGCCGCAAGAAGGACAACGACCAAATACTCCCCAAGGACCACGCCGCACAGCTCACCGACCTCGACCCCTGGTGGAACCCCCAAGGCTGGCCACTGACCTGGCGGCGCGCCTACGCTCACGCCAAAGCGCACATCGACGCGGGCGGCAGCGCCGACATCCCCGGCTCCTTCACCACCCCGGACGGATTCAAGCTGGGGCAATGGCTCAGCCGCCAGCGCAACAACTTCGACACGCTCTGCGTCGAACAGGCCAAGCTCCTGATCGGCATCGGCATCACCCCGCACGTCGACAGCCTTCACCCCGAAGCCTTCCGCACCGAACGAGGCCGGGACTTCCGCCGCGGCCTGGTCGCCGCCTCCCACTACCTCGCCCGAGAAGGCCACCTCGACGTCCCCCGCCAGCACACCGAAACCGACTGGATCGGCCCCTTCCGGCTCGGCTCCTGGATCGACCACATCCGCCGCACCCCCAACGAACTCACCCACGAAGAACGCGCCGCACTCGACATCCTGTGCATGGCCTGGGACACGGCAGAGCCCGCCTACGACCAGTAGACCGCGCCGTGTAGGAGGGCGGCACACGTCCGGAAAGGCCGAATCTGGTCCTGTCTGCCGCCCCAAACGCGTTCCGCGGCCGTTGTCGGTGCCCGGGAGTAGCCTGACTGCCTTGCCGAGCACTATGAGCCAAAGCGGGGCCTGCATGTTCATTTCCGCCGTCTACATCCGCTTCTTCCGCTCGTTCAACTTCGACTACCTCCGCAAGGCCAGCGAAAACTTCGTCGCGGCCCCCTGGGACGTCCTGGACGGCGACGATCGCAAATACCCGTTCGTCAAAGTACTTCTTGAGGAAAGCGTCACCACCGTCGTCGGTGCCAACGAATCTGGCAAGAGCCAGCTCCTGGCGGCCATCCAGCGTGCCCTGACCGGACAGAACATCGAACGAGGCGACTTCTGCCGCTACTCGCAGTTCTTCGCTGTGAACAAGGCCATGGCCTTCCCCGACTTCGGCCTTCGATTCGGCAACCTGCAGCCAAGCGACTGCGACGCGGTCCGGCAGGCGTGCGGAAGGGAGACCGGCGACGACTTCGACACCTTCGTGATGTTCCGCATGGGCGCCCAGAAACCCATTGTTTTCGTTCCCGATGATGACGGCTGGACCGAATACTCCGTCGAGGACACCGGCCTGTTGGAGAGTGTTCTGCCCAGCTGGTTCGAGATCGATGCACACACCGCGCTGCCGCAGAGCGTGCCGGTCGAGTACCTGGCCGGTCGGCACAGCACGCTGCGCGCCAGGTCCCGCAACGCCCGCCAGTCCTTCTTCAAGATGATCCTGGACCACGCCGACTCCTTCAAGTCCGCCGAACATCTCGCCACAGCCGGGGAGAACCTGACGTCGGCGTACTCCACCGCGAACCAACCCGACGAAGGGCACGACAAGCAACTCGCCCTGGCCGACCAGCTCCTGCTGAAGGTCGCAAAGATCGACAGAACAGCGTTCCAGGAACTCCTCACGGCGGTCGAGGAAGGCAAGGAAGGCTTCGCCAACGGCATCGTGGAGCAGATGAACCAACAGCTGGCCCGGTCTCTGAACTTCCCCAGATGGTGGACCCAGGACAACCAATTCCAGCTGCAGATGACCCTGCGCGACCAGGACCTCGTCTTCACCATCAAAGACCGGACCGGCACCGAGTACTCGGCCAACGAACGCAGCAGCGGACTGAAGTACTTCCTCAGCTACTTCATCCAGTACCTGGCCCACGAACCTCCCGCGTCCGGACAGCGCGAAGTGCTGCTGATGGACGAACCCGACGCCTACCTCTCCGGCAACGGCCAGCAGGACCTGCTGCGCGTCTTTGAAGATCTCGCCTACCCGTCCGACCCCGACCGCACGGCCTGCCAGGTTGTGTATGTGACGCACTCGCCCTTCCTGATCGACAAGAACCACGGTGAGCGCATCCGCGTCCTCGAAAAAGGGGAAGGCGACGAGGGCACCCGCGTTGTACGCAACGCTGCCCGCAACCACTACGAACCGCTGAGATCAGCCTTCGGTAGCTTCGTCGGCGAGACGACCTTCATCAGCAACTGCAACCTCATGCTCGAAGGAACGTCCGACCAGATCCTCCTCGCCGGCATGTCCGCACGCCTTCGCCGTCACAAGACTCCCGCGCTGGACAACCTCGACCTCAACACACTCACCCTCGTACCGGCGGGCTCCGCGACCCACGTCCCCTACCTGGTGTATCTCGCGCGCGGCCGCGACGTCGACCGGCCGGCCGTCATTGTCCTGCTCGACGGTGATCGCTCTGGTGACGACGCGCGCAAGAAGCTGCGCCGCGGCCCTCACGGGAAGCCCCTAATCGACGACGATGTCGTGCTGCAGCTGAACGAACTGCCTGCCGCACGCGTCACGAGCCCTCGCCCGCAAGGCGTTCTGGCCATTGAAGACCTTATCCCGTTGAAGGTCGGCGTCGCCGCCGTCAAGCGCTACGCCGCAGCCTTCCTCACCTCCGCCGAGGCCAAGCAACTGGAAGACCTGCACGCCGACGACGTGAAATTCGACGGTGATGAAGGAACGCATGAGGCGCTGGAAAAGGCTGCCGCACGCAAGCTGGACGGCTTTCACCTGGACAAGGTTGGTCTGGCACGACACATTCTTGAAGTGCTCGCCCACGACGCCGAGCCTCATACCGACGCCGTAGCAGCCATGGACAGCAACTTCCGTGTTCTGTTCCATCAGTTGGGCAGCCGACAGCGCAAGGCCCTGCGCGAGATCGCGACCGAGCGCACCACATCCAAGATCAAACGTCTCAGGAAGTCCTTCCTCCTGGACCACCCTTCTGGCGCGACGCGTGAGCAAGCCACCCTGCTGCTCGAGGACATCGACGCCATGCTCGACAACTCCGTGGACGCCGAGGACCTCAGGAGCCAGACCCGAGCAGTGCGTCGCGACTTCTCTCTCGACGAGGAGCCACTCGACCTGATCGACGACTACGAGGCCTTCCAGGAGGCCCTGCAGTCGCTGGCGTACCGGCCCGTCAACGCGGCGCAGGATCAAGAGTCGTGATCAGTGGCGGTGCCGCATGCATTGCCGCATGCAGTCCCTGCCGGATGCCTGCCCGGTAGACCTCTCCCGTAGTGGTGACGCCGGCGGCCAGCTGCTGGTACTGCGCTGCGGCCTGCTCCTCGTGCGCGGCGGCCCGCGGATCGAGGACGAGTGCTGGGTGATCAGGGCGCCATTGCTGGAGCTGGCGAATGGTCTCCTTGGAGGCGGTCCAGCATCCGGCACGCACCTGTTCCACGAGAGTGGCCGGCAGGCGCAGGGAGAGGGTTTCGGGATAGCTCCTGTTCCTGGTGCTGCCAGGGAAGAGGCCCATGGGTATCTCGTTCCAGTCCATGTCCTGCCAGGGGTGGTTCCAGCCCCGGGCCTGTACTTCCCGGCGCAGCCCGAACGCGACGAGCACATCCTTTTTGTCCAGGAGTTCACCGTGGCTGCGCAGGGCGTGCAGCTCTTGGCGCTGTTCGGCCCGCAGGATGTCCCGTTGCTCGGGCGTGAGGTGCTTCAGGCGCGCCTTGTGCTCTGACCGCAGTTTGTGCGTGAACGCCTGGTGCCGCTCCAGGACGCTCGTCAGGGCAAGACGGGTGCCCAGCGGCACCCGGACGGTCACCTTCGTCTCACCGGTGTCTTCGCCGTCCTCGACGCTGTCCTCCGTCACGGCTGCTTTCCCCTTCCCTGCGTGTACGTGCCCCTGAAGGGCACGCCGCGGCAGACGGCCCCGCCCGGGGCTGCGTGAGTGCTGTCAGATGGTGCGGCTGCGCCCGATGGCCAGGGATTCCAGCAACTCTTCGGTGAGGCGCTCCTGGCTGGTCCAGATCGCTTTCTGGGCGCCCTGGGTGACGAGCTGGGACAGGGCCCGCAGATACCCCTTGGTACGGCGGTGCAGGTATTCGTGCAGGTTGGTCAGGTCGTCGGACTGGTGGTGGTGCAGGCGCAGGTTCTTGTCGAACTCGCGCACTATCTTCGTGAACAGTGTGTGGCCCTCCGTGTCGTAGCCGATCCGGCTGGTGCGCAGCCCGGCATAGTCGCCCCAGATCTGCTCGCTGTCCTCCAGCGCGGTTTCGCGGTCGCGGGTCAGCGGATCGACGATGGAACGGGCTGCCCGCCCGGCGAAGACGAAGGTGACGCCGGTGCTTTCGCTGATCTCCTCCAGATAGGTGAAGGTCTCCTCTGCGTCGGCGCCAGCCCGCAGTTGCTCGATGCCGTCGACGAGGACCAGCAGGGTGGAACTGGCGCGCATCACATGGCAGATGGAGCGGGTGGGATCGGTGCCGCCGTCGTGCTTGAGTCCGAGGAAGGCGGCGAAGGCGGCCGGCCAGTTCCTGCGTCCGCCGCGGGCCTGGGGAGGCACCCGCAGCGCGATCACCGGAATGCGGTTCTCGTCCGGCTCGTACAGGCGGGCGATCTTGTTCTCGTAGTAGCGGCCGATGTACTGCAGGATCTCGGTCTTGCCGGTGCCCCGGGGGCCATCGATGATTACGCCGGTCTTGCCGTGGGTGCGTTCCCGGTTGGACAGCAGGTGTTCGTGGACGACGACCAGGGCGCGGCTGATGGCCGGGGTGCGGACGGTCGGCATCAGTGCGTGATACCGCAACCGCAGGTCATTGTCGGCCGCCTTGGCGCCGGGCGGAGGGCTGTCGGCCAGGTCCGGCGGGGTGCGCTCCAGCGCGGCGAACGTGCGCCAGTTGGTCAGCGTGTTGAGCCACACAGGCCGGGGCGTGGCAAACACCGGCGTGGCAGAGGGGGAGGGTGAGTCGACCAGCAGACGGATGTCGTCGTCCTGGATGTCCGGCGGCTGCATCATGTCAGGGCTCCTGCGAAGGGTCGGTTTCGGCGGGCAGGTCCAGCAGGGAACGCGCGGCGGCATCAAGGCCGTCGTCCAGATCCCCGAGCTCCGCAAGCGCAAGAGTGCTGCCTGCGCCGTCATGGCTGTCATCGCCGGGCGCGGGGCCGGACATCTCGGCAGCAGGAGTGGGGGAGGCGTACAGGCTCGGCTCGTCGAGCTCCAGCATCGTCAGTGGTCCCAGCGCATCCAGGTCCAGCGCGAGCGCGTCGGCGAAGGGATCGAAGGCGCCCTCGCCCGCCTGCACCGGAGTGAATCCGTAGGGTGTGCTCCCCAGCCCTGATCCGTCCACCGGCACGGGCCCGTACCCGTCGGGCACATGCACCACGCCGGGCTCGTCCGGGCCGCGTCCGGCCCGCTCCAGCAGATCGGCCAGCACCTCGGCGATGGCATCGTCGTCGCCGTGCCGGCCGCCGCGCGCCACGTGCTCGGCCGTGGCCGTCTCCCACAGATACTGCGTCCAGGGAGCACCGATCACATGCTGGTGCTTGAACACGGCGGTGATCCACTCACCGCTGCGGTGGTCACGCAGCCACACCTGCTCCGGCGTGTAGGGGTTGTAGCGCAGCTCCCACCCGTTCTTCTTCTTGCCTTTCAGACCGGACGGGGTGTTGCGGACCTCCCCGAGTTCTCCCTTGTAGTTGTCGTAGGTGCGGTTCTTGAACCGGATGCCCTCATCGCCCACGCCGACCCAGGCGGTGGGCAGCAACTGCAGATAGTCCGCGAAGCCCAGCGGGATCGGCAGGTAGCCGGCCGCCTGCACGCTGGCCGCATACATCTGGTTCGGTGTCAGCGGCGGCAGGTTCGGCTCGTAGGGGCTGCGCAGTTCCTCGTGCGGCCGCGTCTGCCAGCCGACCGCGATCCACTCCTGCAGCAGATCGTCCAGCTCCTGCAGCGTCCACAGCCGGTCGGGATCAACCTCCTTGCCGCGGCGGCTGATGTCCCGCCCGGTGTAGGAGTTGACGTGCTGGCTGAACAGCGACTTGATCGATGCGAAGGTCCGCTCGACGATCGCCTTGTCGGTCGGGGTCCGCTTGCGGGCCGGACGAACGGAGATGCCGAGGTAGGAGCAGGCGTCGAAGAAGGTCTGTCCGGCGAAGACGGTGCCGTGGTCGATGACGATCGTCTCCGGCATGATCACGGGCCGGGCGGCGGCGTGTTCCATCCGCGCGTCGACTTCCAGCAACTCTTCGTACGGCAGGTCCGAGCGGGCTGCGGAGGCCGCCGGGTCGAAGCCGGGCCGCATCGGGGACGGCGTCATGCACAGGGCCAGCAGCAGGGACGCGTCCACGGCCTTGGTGGCCCGGCCCACGCTGGTGCCGGTGCTGAGCAGGGCCCGCGTCTGCTGCCGGGTCCTGCGCCGGCTTGAAGTCTTGGGCCGCAGGACGGCGGCGATGACGCTGCGCGTGTGGACATCGATGGCCGCCGTCAGCTCCACGTGTGTGGGCTGCCCGTCGTCGCCCAGCATTTTGACATCCAGTGCCGTGGAGTCGATCTGGACCAGTTCGCCCGGTGCGGTGGCGGTGGTCACCCCGAACGGCGGCGCGGGACGGTTGAGGCGGTCCTGGCGGCGCCGGGTGGGATCCCGCAACTGCATCGCGTCGATGCCCAGCCGTTTCAGCAGCACATACAAGGTAGGGTCGGCCGGCACCTTCACCGCAGGCCCCTTAACAGCCCCGGCTGCGCGCCGCAGATCCTTGAACAGGGTGCGCGCGTCGGTGGCAGCCTTCTCCCTTGCCTGGCGCTCATGCAAAGCCAGCAGCAGGTCCACCACCCGCGTATCGGTGCGCCCGTGCATCGTGGCTGGGCGGGTGCGCCGCTTGTCGACCAGCCCCCAGATGTCGTCTTCCTTGAAGGCCAGCCGTTTGCGCTGGACCGTTTTCCACGACACCTTCCAGCCCAGCACGGCACTCAGTTCGGCGGCCTTGCGCTGGTAGCGCTCGACCAGGGTGAACCGGTCGGGGTCGTAGCCCTCGCGCGGCCTGCTGCCGTCGGGGACATCGGGCAGCAGGCCGGTGTCGACCTCGATGACGTGCCGCCGCCAGATCCGCGCCTCCCGGGCGCAGTCGGAACTGACGCCCTCCAGCATGGACCAGTTCGGCAACGGGTCGGCCGACACAGGCAGGCCCGCCTCGTCCAGCACAGCGAAGTCTGCGGCGGCGGCCAGGAACTGAATCACTACGGTGATCGGGGGCGCGGCGCTGCCGTGAGCGGGCGCCAGATGCACCGTCGTGCCCACCAGCGCCGACACGGTGTAGTGGTTGCCCATCCACCGCACCCGGTCACCGGGGGCCAGAATGCCGCGCGGGGCCAGCCCCGTCACCTGCGGCCGCGCCCGCAACACCTCGCTCATGCCGCGTCCCTCTCCAGGGGGCGGCGCATCGCCGACGGCATCCGGCCCGACGCCCTGATCACGCTGTCCGGCCCCATCGCCCGGTTCCACTCCATGCTCAGCTCCTGCCGCCACAGCAGGTGATACAGGCGCGGCAGCGTCGACAGCCGCGGAAGCCCGGTGGCCCGCACGCCCTCCTCCAGCGCGCGCGGCGTGCGGAACGCGGCCTTCAACGCCTGCTCGACCTCCCGGTCGCCGTACCGGGGATGCCGGCAACGCGAGACCCATCGCAGATTCGCCAACGCCATCGGTTCCGGAATCCGCGGCATGCCCAGCTCCCAGCCCGCTTCCTCACAGGCCTGGCGCAGTATCTGCTGCTGGCGCTGCCACCGCGGGCTTGGCCCGCTCGCCGGAGGACAGGCCACGACCACAGTCGCTCCCTGGTCCGTGCGCACGAAGAAGTCCGGCACGACACTGCGTTCCCGGCCCCGCGCACGCCACTTGATCTTCGCCGGCCAGGCGGCGAACTCCGTTACTGACGGGTTGAAATCCAGCAGCATGGCCATCGCCAGCACGTTCATCGACCGGCAGCCCACGTGTCTGCCGGTCGTCGCCGCCCACCACCAGGTAGCGATACTCCGCTGTGAAGGATGCCGGGCAGGCCTCCACACCTCCCCCCGGCCGCTCAGGGGAACAGAACCCGCCCGGGCGGCAGGGACCGTGATGCTCCTGCTGCCGTCCTCGATCCGGTGGACGACCTCCAATGTGACAGCCACCGTGTCCCCGCTCTCTTATCCCGAGCCCCGCGCACCGTCCGCAGACCGCCGCCAGCGAATAGGCCAATGGCCCCTGCTAGTAAGGGAGTTGACTCTAATGGAGAGCGGGCGTCACATGATCCGTAATCCGCCATCCAGGCCCCGGCCCGCCAGCGACGGACGCGGCTGTTCAACCTCAACGCACGTGACAATCCGCAGCAGGCAGGGTGTTTTTCCGTGAGGATGCGCTCCGCTGGCGGCGTCTTTGTCCTGGATGGATGCCGGTCGTCCGGCGTGCCGCGAGGACCGAACCGCTCCCGGCAGAGCAGATTCCGGTGATGGCGAGAATCCGATGGCGCGGCAGACGAGCCTGGCAGATTCGGCGTGTGCGAGAAGACCACGGTGACGAAGCCGAACTCCTGGCGCGGGTGGATGGGCTCCTCGCTGACCTCTCGGCCCAGCGCATACCCCTGCCCCCGCCCAGCGAACGGACACGGCTGCGCAAGGCCGCCGGCCTGTCCGCAGCGCAGACAGCCGATGTCCTCGGCTGCCCGGCCGAGGACATCACGGCCTGGGAAGCCCGCACCCGTGAGCCCATCGGCATACATCGTGCGGCCTACGCGCGCCTCCTTGAGGGCCTCAAGGCCCTGGAGAGGCCCGAGCCCAACCAGCCGCCCGCTCGGCCCACGCCTGCCGCACCGCCTGCGACGGCAGCCGACCAGCCTGAACAGCCGACGCTGTTTCCCGCCACCGACCACATGCCGTCCTCACCACGCAGCAAGACCGCATCTGCGCAGCCGGTTATCCCCACAGGTCCCCTGGCCGTCATCGACCACACCGACACCCTGGTCGCCCACTTCACCAACGGCTCCCAACTGCGGCTTGAGGCCGACGACCTTGTCTCCCTTCTGCAGTGGACGCTGCGTAGCGGCCTGAGCGGGGACAAGGTGACCAAGCAAGGCCTCGACAGGGACTGCGACCCACTCATCGTGTTGACACCAGCGGCCAGCGCAGCCCTGCACCTGCCCGTCGCCCTGGACGACCGCGCGCGCCTGCGTCTTGCCGACTCCCACCCGGTCATCGCCCAGCTCCGGCAGGCAGGCTTCAGCCTCACCCGACGCGGGTTCGGCCCCTGGCCCAGCGTCTTTCGGCCCGTCAGGAACAATAAGCGCGCCTCCGTGCAACTGGCCGTCACCGCCTGGGGAGCGCTGTCCCAGGACGGCTGGAACCTTCCGCCGCTGCCGCCCGCCGATTTGGCCCGCGTGCTGGGTGCCTACACCGACCGGCTGCTGACCCCCCGCGGCTCCACCGCCGTGTGCGGCGTGGAACTCATGACCGCCCTGCGGCCGCCGACCAGACCACGCCGCGCTCCGGGCGGCGGGGGCGAGCCCAACCCCCGTGGCCTGCACACAGTCCTGGAACCCGCACCGCCAGAAGCCCCCGATGCCCATCCGCTCGCCCGGGGCCGCCTGCCCGAGCAGGCCATGGAGGAGGAAGCCTGGGACTGGAGCCGCCCACCCAGCCAGCAGGAGACAGCCGAATTCCCGCACGTCGTCGGACTCGATACCAACCTCGCCTTCGCAGCCGCCTCCTCCGGCCTGCCCGTCGGCCTCAACTCCCCGCCCCGCCACGCCCTCGCGCCCGCCTTCGACGACAAGATTCCCGGTGCCTGGTACTGCGACCTCACCCACGCCGTACTGGACCCGCGCCTGCCCTCACCCTTCACCGCCACCGGCCAAGCCCCGACCGGACCCGCCTGGTACACCACGCCCACCCTGGCCTACGCCCAAGAACTCGGCGTGGACGTCCAGCCGATCGAGGCCTATCTGCGCGACGACACCGGCCCCTACCTCACCTCCTGGTACGAACGGATCCGTGACGCCTACCTCGCCACCATGGCCGACCTCGGCGTGCACGTGAAAATCCCCCAGGCCGACTACCTCGCCGCCATGAAGACACTCGCCACGGCCGACGCCGCCCTGCTCGGACTGCTCGCGGCCATCAAAGCCACCGCCAAAGGCGGCCTCGGCAAACTCCGTGAAGGGCCACGTGACATCACCGCCCCCTACACACGCTGGCCCGCCCTGGACAAACCCACCTGGCGCCCCGACATCCGCGCCGCCGTCGTCTCCCGCGCCCGCGTCACCCTGCACCGCAAAATGCGCAAAATGGCCGAGGGGACGGGCCGCTACCCGCTCGCAGTTCTTTCCGACTGCGCGCTCTACCCGGCCCATGCGCCCACCGCCCTCGACGTCGTCCCCCCAGGACCCGAGCAGCAAGGCGTGCCCGGACTCCTGCGCCTGGGCGTCAACCCCGGCTACGCCAAGGAAGAAGGAACCCAGTCCATGAGCTGGTACCAGCAGCAGTACGACCAGGGCATCAACCCGGCCCGCTACGTCAAAGAACCCGTCTGAGCGGCGGCCACCCCTGTCACCGGACGGGACACACGTGCAATTTCAGCGTCACAGCGGCACGCTCGTCATCGGTGACCCCAGCCGCCACGGAAGACACGACGCCTGCTCCAACGGCCCGCCCGAGGGAACCACCCGATGCGGCTCCATCAACGCAAGCGGCACACTGCGCGCCGCCGCCCGCCCCTCCTGCCGCGCCAGCCGCTCGGCCACCGGCACCGTGTTGCGGTGCGCCATCAGCCACGCCTCCAACGCCCGATGACCGCCCTCGGCCATCTCCCCGGCCATGCCCAGGCGTTCACCGACCCACGCCACCCACCGCCCCGTCGTCCACCCGGCCGGGCCCCCGGCAAAGCTGCGCCCCACCGCCCGCTGCCGCTCCCGCACCGCCATCGCCTCCGCCACGATCACCGCCTCCGGATACACCACCAGCGGCACCGCCCACAACGCCGACCGGTCCACCCCCAACACGTCCTGCCGCCCGCGCCACACCCCGCGCGCACCCATCTGCCGACACTGCCACCAGTAGACGGCCACCTGCTGCGCATCCGCCATCAACGCCCGCGCATACAAGCCCGTCCTGCGCTGAAGCCGCACCCTGCGCACATGCGCGTCCACCACATCCGGCAACTGGGACAGCCCCACCTGGAAACGGCCCTCGGCCGTTCCCGTCCACCGGCCATGCCGCGTGCAGACCGCCCACCGCTCACCGCTGACGCGCCACACCGGCCGCTCACTGTGCCCCGCCACACACAACGCGCAGGCCTGCACCGGCGCCTGATCGAGCGGCCACGCCTCGATCTGCACCTGACGACGCGCCCGCGCACTGATACGGCCGCCCGCCCACGACGGCAACGCCCGCTCCAACTGCCCCACCGAGCGCCCGCTGACCTGCGCAAGACACTGCTGCGCCACCGGGCCCAGCCGCACCTCCTCGGTCTCGGGGTCCGCCCGCCCGATCGTGCGGGGTGCGCCGATGTGCTGGGCCAACTCCTCGAAAGCCATCCCGTTGCGCTCCGCCAGCCGCGACAGATACGAGGCGAGCGTCTCGCCGTGAATCGGCACCACCCGCCGCGGCAGCGCGGCCGTGGGCTCACTTATCAGCATCCGCCGATCTTTCCAGCCCCTCCACCGCAGACCACACCCGCCCGAAAGGAAGCACGCCCATGCCGCCGCCCTTGCGTCTGAGCGCGGCCACCGTCCAAGAGGCCCTCGACCGTGCCGACGCACGCCACTGGACCCGCAACCCGCCCCGTTCGCCCCGCGCCCGCCTGGCCTTTCTGCTGCGGCAAGCGGGCGGCGACCAGACCGCACTCGCCACACGCCTGGCCGTGCCGGCCCACGAACTCGACACCCTTCGCACGGTGCGCCGGCCGTCCGAGAGCGACCCCGTGCAGCAAGCCGTGGAACGGGACATCATCCGCCTGTGGCAGCCCCGCATCCGCCGACGTGCCCACACCGCCATCCTGCACAACAACGGCCAGATGATGGTCAGTTTCAGAGCCTGGCTCGGCTTCACCGCGGCAGCCGGATCCAGCGACGACCCCCGCCTGCGCTTCCTCACCCTCAGCCTGCAGGCCCCCTACATTGAACGGCTCTTTGCCGCACGACACCGCAACGCCGCCGAGGACGAGCTGCGCCGCATCCTCAGCGACGCCCTGGGCGCCTGCTACTTCCACCGCACCAGGCCCGCCGACACTGCAGAAACCGTCACCCTCGACCGCATCGACTACCTCGAGTTTTACTACTGATCGCACAGGGGCGCCCGCCCCGGGGGGACTGTAAGACGTTAGATTTACACTCCCACGACTGACTGATCGACACGCCCCGCCGTTCCCCCGTGCGGAACCGGCGGGGCACGGCATCGTCACTCCGTATGCAGGCCCTCCGGCCGCATCATCCTCCACAGTGGTGGCAGGCTCATCAGGGTGACGAGCAGGATCAGTCCTCCGGCCAGTCCCGCGTAGGGCAGGAAGACCCACCAGTCCCTGGCCGGTTTTTGCACCATGTCGAGCATCACACGGCCCAGGGCCAGGCCGCCGGCTGATGCGAGCAGAGTGCCGACGACGACCGGGACGGCCGTCTGCCACAGCACCGACCAGGCCAGCGTGGAGCGTCGGGTACCGAACGCCACGAGGACCGACAGCAAACGCCTGCGCTCCCGCAGTTGCTCGATCTGGGACACCAGCATGCTCGCGGCGATCAGGACCATCATCAGTGTGCCGCCGACCAGCAGGCCTGTCTGGACCGTCTCGTAGTCCTTGTCGCGCTGCCGGTTCTGTCGTTCCCGCACTTCGATGGCCGGATCCAGCCTGGCAGCCGTGTTGCGGACCTCATCCGGCATGTCGGCCACGCGGGGATTCGTGTGAATTCCCGCCCACGTGTGGCCTCCTGGCAGAGGACCGGCCGGGAGTGCACCTGGGGTGGCCAGGATCCCGTCGTGTCTCTCACCCATCGGGTCGGGCACGGTCAGGACCAGTGGACTGTCTGCCGGCAGCGTCCACCGCGTCTCACCGCGAGCTGTGCTGTCGGAGCCGTAGTCGTTGAGGGTGAGGGCCTTGCCGGGCCTGGCCGTCTCGTCCACGTACCGACTGCCCGCGGCATCACCAGGGTTGTGCGCGACGAATGTGTCGCCGTCGCGACACGAGGGCAGGCGTGCCACTTTCCGCAGCTGGGCGCAGTCGCCGACGGTCAGGGACGTCACCGACGGCTCGGGACCGGACACGTACGTCTCGGTGATGGCGAACGCCGCCGTCACGCCCGGCGTGCGGCGCAAGTCCTCCTCCAGCCGCGCGGTGAGGGCAGGGTTCCCGTTCGGCGACACGAGGGTGAGGTCTGGCGTCCGAGCGCCGCCACCGCTGCTGGAGGGGGTCATGAAGTCCCGTTGCATCGCGCCGAACATCAGCTGGAGGACCATCGCTCCCGCCGCGGCCACCATGATGCCGCTGACGGCGCGTGCCGCGGACCCGCTGGACAGCTGGAGACGGCGAATCGCGAGCTGCCACGGCACGGGGCCGCCCCGCAGCCGGGCCACCGCCCCCTCGACCAGCCAGGGCAGCAGTCCGGCCAGGCCGACCAGCACCAGCCCCGCCCCGGTGGCGACAGGGACCGGGCTGACTCCCTGGGACTTGGAGGTGACCTGGTCGGAGAGCAGGAGGATCGCCAGGCCACCGGCCGGCAGAACCAGTCGCCACCACAGTCGCCTTCGCCGCAGGCTGGCGTTTCGGACGACGCCGAGCGGCTCGACGGATACCGAGCGCATTGCGGAGAGTGTCACCACGACCGAGGCGAGCGGCACCGCGACAGCGACGAGTACGGCCAGCCCCAGGCTCGGGACGATGTCGCTCGGGTGGGCGCTGACGCCCCACAGCGTGAGGTAACCCGCTGCCTGACGCGCCACCAGGAAGAGCGCCGCGCCGAGAACGACCCCGACGACCGAGCCGAAGAAGGCCTCGCCCGCGGCGATCCGGGCCACCATGCGTCGATCCGCGCCGATGAGCCTCAGCGCCGCCAGCCTGCGGTCCCTGCGGTCGCCGCCGAAGCGCACCGCGGTGGCGATGAAGATGCCGACCGGTACCAGGAGCACGACGCAGATCATCACCATCAGCACGTACAGAAACGCATTGAGGGGGGCGTGGCGGGGAACGTACCCGAAGTGCGCGGCGCGTACGGCCTCGCCGTCGAGGCTGATGCGGTCGCTGCCCGCGTAGTAGTGCAGCTCGCTCGGCTCGATCAGACCCGAAGGCGCGATGGTGCCCACGATCCGGTAGTCCAGACGCTCTCTCAGCAAGGCGCCCTCCGGTGTGTCCAGCAGCCTCCTCAGTGCCGGCGAGACGACCATCTCACCGGGAGCGGGGGTCTTCGCGACGCCGGGCGGGGCAGGCGCACGCGGGCCGTCGGCGCGCAACAGCAGCCCGCCCACGCGGTCGGACCGGAAGCCGGTGTCGCCCGAGAGCCAGAGGAAGGAGGAATCCGACCGAGGTACCGAGGACGACGACATGACGTTCGAGGGCTGGCGGGCGTTGCCGCGCTCGGTGCGGACGGACAGGACGTTGGGTGCGGACGCGGCGAGCAGCAGCAACGCCACGCCGAGCGCCACCCCGGCGGCGGTGAGTGCGGTCCTTGCCCAGCCCTCGCGGCCCCCGGCCGTGGCGAAGCGTATGCCCATGCCGAGTTCACGGATCCACGCCCTTGCTCCGCCGGAACTGTCCGTGGAGCGGCTCGGTGTGCGGGAGGGAGCACCGGTGCTGTGTGCTCGGGCGTCGAGGGTCATGCGACGCGCTCCCCGTTCTGGGGCCGTCCGTTGCGTACGACGATCTCACGGTCCGACTCGGTGAGGGCGGACCGCTCGTACTCGGGCCTGGCGCCGGACTCCAAGCCGTCGGCCTCGCCAAGTCGGTTCTTCACAAGGTGTGACATCGTCGAGTAGACCTGACCGTGGGCGACGGGCCTGTCGTGGCCGAGCTTCTCGTCGAAGGCGCGCTGGAGACTGTGGCAGTGGCAGGGCTCCAGCAGCCCGAGAAGGGCTTTGCTGAGTGACATGCCTTGGGACTATACACGCGATGTATACATGTTGTGTATAGATGTGGTGTTGGCATGTGTCAGAACGGGCCCCACGCCGAGTGTTACGACAGGGACATTTACGACAAGCGCGTGCAATTCTTCAGTGTCTGATGGTGGTGGTAAGTGTGCTCGCCCCGGATGTTGTCACGCCATAGGGCAGATCCTGGCTACTCGTGTGCAAGAGCTGAGGAGGCAGGTGCCATAACAATATGAAATTTCCTGATCCACTGCCTACGGCGCCCTCCGCTTCCCTCTCGCCGCTCGACAACGTGTTAACTCGCCGCCTGCCGCCTCCTGCGTGGAGTGAGCACAGAGACGTGATGTGGCCCCCACAGTGAGCTTCTTCAGCGTTGCCGCTCCAGGGTGACGATGGCCTTGGCGATTGACGTCATGCCGTTCGGGCTGCATCGGGATCTGCGGAAGATCCGCCAGGACTTGAGGCGCGCGATGGCGCCCTCAACCGGTGCCCGTGCCGCGGCCAGGGCCCGGTTGACGGTCTTCTCGGTGAGGGTGAGTTCCACGAGGACGAAGAGCAGTGGGTGGCCCCTGTCTGAGGAGGCAGGTGGGGCCACCCGCGGCAGAATTACTTCTGCTGCGCGAGCCAGTCTGCGAACTTGGTCTCGGCGATGTGCGCGTCCGGACCTGGCAGGAGCGTGGTCTCCTGCAGCTCGGCACCCCAGTACGTGGCCTTCGGGTCAGTGACGACCTTGCGGGGGTCGTTCTTGGTGGCGAGTCCCACTCGGATGAAATCCTCGAGCTCGAAGGCCTCAGGGCCCGCGACCTCCACCACACCGTTGACCGGGGAACCGACCGCGGTGCGACCGACGGCCGCGGCCACGTCGTCGGAGACGATGGGCTGGATCTTCCCGGCGGGCAGACGCACGGTGTCGCCGTCGGTGACCCCGTCGGCGAGCCCCTTCGCGAACTCGAAGAACTGGGTGGCGTGGACGATGGAGTACGGGATCCCGGACGCCTTGATCAGTTCTTCCTGTGCCTGCTTGGCGCGGAAGTACCCGCTCCCCTGGAGGCGCTCGGTGCCGACCACGGACAGCGCCACATGGTGCTTGACGCCAGCCTCGGCCTCCGCCTTGAGGAGGTTGGTCGTGGAGGTGCGGAAGAACTCCATGACGGCCTCGTCCTCGAACGAGGGGGAGTTCGACACGTCGACCACGACCGATGCGTCCTCCAGAACATCGGCCAGTCCCTCGCCCGTCAGCGTGTTGACCCCGGTATTGGGCGCGGCCGCGACCGCCTCGTGCCCGTGCTCGCCCAGCTTGCTGACCAGCTTCGAACCGATGAGCCCGGTGCCGCCGATCACTACGACCTTCATAACGGATTCCTCTCGGGGATTTCCTCGGAAACTTCGGTCTGTACGAGAAGAGACCGGCCAGTGGCCCTCCTTGTGACACCTGGTTCGCGGAATCTGCCTATTCGGCGAGTTCCCCTTCGGCCGAAGCCTCTTCCATCAGAGGGAAATCCCGTCCGGGGGCACTGAGCTTGATCCTTAACGTCTAGTTTGGTCTCGTTCGTAGAGGGTGCTCGGGCGTTTGAGTCCGCGCAGGCGGCGGTCATCGGCTGAACAGTTCGAAGACGACGGCCGGGTGACCGTCGAACCGCGCACTGTGCGCACTGGTGCTGTCGGTCAGGAATCGACGTACGTACGTCTCGGGATCCTCGTCGGTCAATGCCGCGATGTACGTGCGATGCCGCAGCAGCGACTGCACCGCCTGCTGAAGGCCCCGGTCCGCCCGCACGGCGTGGGTGGGATCCGGCGTATTGGCGACGGCCACCCAGCGGACGCCGTTCCAGGGCCGCAGCCCCTGCGCCGCCAGTTCCGGGAAGATCCAGCGGTTGCCGGCATCCGCGGCTGCGTCGAGGACGGCGCGCCCCACGGCTGCGTGATCAGGGGTGTTCCAGGCACCCCGACCCCAGGTCGTGTGGTGGTTGAGGGTGATCACCAACTCGGGCCGGTGACGGCGGATGGCGGCGGCGATATCGCGACGCAGGGAGATGCCGTACTCGATCACGCCGTCCCGGTGGCCGAGGAACTCCACCTCGGAGACACCGACGGCCGCGGCGCTGGCCCGCTGCTCCTCCTCCCGCAGTGGTCCGGCTTCGGCCGGTGCCAGGTTGTCGATGCCGGCCTCGCCGCGAGTCGCGAGGACATAGGCGATCTCGCGGCCGTCCCGGACCCAGGACGCGACAGCAGCCGAGCATCCGTACTCAAGATCGTCAGGATGGGCCACCACGGCAAGGGCACGCTGCCAGTCGTCCGGCATCGGCTGCAGTGGTGTGAGACGGGAGTCGGTCACAGTACCTGCTTTCATGAATTGTTCCCGTGATGGTGTGGATGAGAAAACCGCGGTGCGAGGGGCGGCTCCATCAGCCATCCATGGGCTTGCCAATGCGGTCGGTGAGAGACCTCTGTGGTTTCTCGCAATGTCGTGAAGGCCAATACGGACCCGATCCCCAAAATCGCTGCGCACAGCGGCATCGCCCGGCTGAATGACGCGTCGAAGGCCGCGCCCGAGCGATATGCGTCCGGTCCCATGCCGACGAGCAGCGGCAGCGCCGCCACGGCGACCAGCCCGGAGGCACGGGCCGCCGCGTTGTTGATGCCGCTCGCGAGCCCGGCGTTCTCGCTGTCCACGGACGACAGGAGCGTCACGGTCAGCGGAGCGACCATGACGACCATTCCGGCCCCTATGACAAGCAGGGCAGGGAAAATGTCCACAAGATACGATGTACCGCTATTGACGCGAAGCATCATCAGCATTCCCACCCCAGACATGAGCGGGCCCACGGTGAGAGGAAGACGTGGACCGAGGCGTCGGGCGAGCTCGCCCGAGTGGGACGAAAAGATGAGCATGAGCACGGTATTCGGCAGCATGGCGGCGCCGGCTTCGAGCGCCGAATACCCGACGACTATCTGCAGCTGTAGAGCGGTCAGGAAGAAGAATCCACCCAGACCCGCATAGACGCAGAGAGTGATGAGGTTGACCGAAGTGAACTGGCGGGAGGCGAAAATGGACAACGGCATCATCGGATCGGGGCGACACCGTTCGACGAGAACGAACGCGACGCCCGCCGTCATGCTGCCGACCGCCGTGACGACGACCATGAGGCTTCCGTTCCGGGCCTCGGTCAGCGCGTACGTCGCCAGAGCGAGCGTGAGAGCCCCGAGGACAGCCCCGGGGACGTCGAAGCCGTGCCGTCGGCGTGCGGTGCCCCCCGCCGCGGTGCTCTGACGGGCAGCGCCGACAGATTCCGGTACGTGGCGCAATGCGATGGGGATGCAGGCCAAAGCCAGCGGAACGTTCAGCAGGAAGGTCCAGCGCCAGCCAGGGCCGTCCACGAGCCAGCCTCCCAGGAAGGGGCCGAGTGCGGCGCCGATGCCGCCGAAGCCTGACCACAGGCCGACCGCGCGGGGCCGGTCGTCCGGATGGAACGACGCCTCGATGAGCGCCAGCGAGCCCGGCGTGAGAAGGGCCCCGCCGACGCCCTGCAGGGCGCGCGAGGCGATCAACGTGCCGGTGTTGGGAGCCAGACCACAAAGGATCGAAGCTACGGCGAACCACACGACTCCCAGGACGAAGATCCGGCGCCGTCCGAACCGGTCACCCAGGGCTCCTCCCAGCAGGATCAGGCCTGCCAGGGTCAGCATGTAGGCGTTCACGGTCCACTGAAGGACTGCCAGGTCAGCGGAGAAGTCCTCACCTATGTGGGGGAGCGCGACGTTGGTGACCGTCGAACCCAGGAGCACCATGCTCGACCCGAGGACTGTGGTCATCAGGATCCACTTGCCGCGGGCGCTCGCGATGCGTGCAGTGGGCTGTCCGTTGGAAGAGGCAGAAGAGATATCCATGTTGAATCCTCGACATCACCAGTCAGACCCAGTTGCGGGCGGCCTGCTCCTGGCGCAGGAGCCTGACGTCACGGACCGCGGCTGCGAAGGCTTCGGGGTGTTCCTGCGGCAGGTTGTGACCGGCATCCTTCACCTGGCGGTGCAACCGGGGGCCGGTGAAATGGTGTGCCGAGGACGTACCGTCCGTCGCCGGGAAGTTCCCGTCGGCCAGACCGTCGAGGGTGACGGCAGGCACGGTGATCTCGGGCTGCTGGGCGAGGATGGATTCGATTTTCTCGTACTCGCTGAAACCGGGGGCGAAACCGAGCCGGTGGCGGTAGGAGTGGATGACGAGGTCGACGTAGTCGGGGTTCTGGAAGGACTCGGCGGCTCGGTCCAGGACCTCGTCACCGAAATGCCACTTGGGGGAGTTCCGTGTCCAGATGACGCGGGCGACGGCCTTGGCGTTGGCGGCAAGCCCGGCCCGCCCGCGCTCGGTGAGGAAGTAGTAGAAGTACCAGAACCCGGCCTCCAGTTCAGGAGCGATGGGGTTCATCGCCGCAGTGATGTCCTGGATGAGGTAGCTGTTGACCGAGACCAGGCCGAGACAGCGCTCGGGCCATACGGCTGCGGCGATGCAGGCGGCCCGGCCTCCCCAGTCGTATCCGGCCACATAGGCATTCTCGATGCCCAGAGCGTCCATGAGGGCGATGACATCGGCACCTAGGGCGGCCTGTTGACCTGCGCGGGGAGTCGCCTCGGAGAGGAACGTCGTGGGACCGTGCCCCCGGAGACAGGGAACGATGACCCGGAAGCCTACTTCGGCCAGCAGCGGAGCCACTTCCACGTAACTGTGGATGTCGTAGGGAAACCCGTGCAGGAGCAACACGGTGTCGCCGTTCCGTGGCCCTGTTTCGTAGTAGGCGACGTCCAGGACATCGGCTCGGACATGCTGCAGGGGAGAGAGCGCGCGGCGTTCCATCCGTTCCATCATGAGTTCCTCTGAGATCCGGTGCGTATACGGGTGGCTGCGGGTCGGCAACGGTGTGCGGGAAACCGGCCCGATAGCGGGTAGCAGTGGGCAACAGGCGTTCTGCACACGGTGGCGCAAGTGGCAACGAGGCCTGTCCTCGGAGCTTTGCGCGGTTGGGCCGGTCGGTTGGAGTGCCCTGGCCCAGGCCGACCGGGTCATGGTGCCAGCAGGTGCTGACGGTGCTGGCGAGTGACTGAAACAGTGTGTGGTAGGCAAGACCGAGGAGCAGCCCTTGATGTGACAGTGAGGCCGTGCTCATCTGATGGGCATTCAGGTCGGCTGGGCGGGGCGTCGACGCCCGAGCACGCAAGACGTCGTCACGTACGTGGCGTACCTGACGACGCCTTACGGTGACGGCCGGTGGCTGTCCCTGGGTCTCGACCCGGTCGGTCTGCGCCCAGCGGGTGGGGAACGCCGAGGCGGTCGGTGCGCTGGTAGGTGTGGGCGCCGAAGTAGTCGCGCTGTCCCTGAATGAGTGCAGGTCGCAGGCGCTCGGCACGCAAGGTGTTGTATGAGGCCGGCGCTGCGGCGAAGGCCGGGACGGGGATAACTCGACGCGCCGTGAAGGTGATGGTTTCCCGCCGGGGCAAACCTGGACGTGGGCGATTTCCTCGGCGAAGTCCTTCTCGGCGAACAGGCTGGTCATATCCGGGTCGGCCGAGTGGGTGGCGCGGATGCGGTCGAGGGAGGAAGGTGGCGCGGATGATGCAGCCGTCGCGCCAGATACTGGCTACGGCGGCGAGGTAGACCTTCCAGTTGTGCTCGGCAGCTGCACTCTGGCCGATGACGCCGACATGCGCGACTGTTTGCAAGGAGGGGGCACCCCTGGTGTGCCGAGCGGCACCGCCTCGCACCCCAGGAGGCCCCCGATGGCCTGCCGCCTGGGACCGCCCGCTCGCGGCGGCCGAACATCCGGCGCAGTCAGATGAGTTCGAGTCCTCCGTCGACCGTGAGCACCTGACCGGTGACGTGCGTCCCCCGCGGATCGGCGATACGCAGGATCCAGTCCGCGACCTCGCGGGGATCGCCGAGGCGGCCCGTGGGAATACGCTCGCGCTCGAAGGTGTACATCTCGTCGACGGTGTGATCGGGAAGGCCCGCCGCGGCCAGGACGTCCGTCTTGGTGGGGCCGGGGGCGACGGCGTTCACCCGGATCCCCTCCGGCGCCAGTTCGAGTGCCCAGCTCCGGGTGAGCTGCTCCATAGCGCTCTTGGTGGCCGCATAGTGCGCTCCGCCGGGCATCGGCCGGTGGCCGTACGTGCTCGACACGTTGACGATGGACCCCGAGGACTTCCGTAGGTGGGGCAGGGCCGCATGGGCCAGCAGACTCGGCGCCGTCACATTGAGCTCGAACAGGTTGGTGATCACTGAGCGGTCTGTCTCCGCCAGGGGCATCACGGCGGTGACGCCGGCGTTGTTCACCAGCAGGTCGAGTCGGCCCCACCGCTCCACGGCCGCGGTGACGACCGTTGCCGCGGCGCCCTCCGCGCAGATGTCGAGCGGCAGGATCTCGATGTTGGAGTGCGCGCGAGCCGTCTGCTCCAGAGCCTCCTTTCGGCGCCCCACGCCGAGGACACGTGCCCCCGCCTCGGCCAGGGCGACCGTTGTGGCATGACCGATGCCTGATCCCGCTCCCGTGACGATAGCGACACGGTCCGAGAAGTGCAGGGTTGCTGAGCTGGGCATTGGCTTCCTCGATTTGTTGTTCGATGTTCGTTGGACATCGAACAATCTAGCAGACGTTGCATGGTGCCATATCAATGGAGCAACACACCGTTGGTCGATCGAAGCGTTGCTGGGCAGGGGGACGAGCCGCGAACGGCCGCGTGTGACACAGTGGTTTTCGGATGCGTCGCGAACGCCGGGTGTCATGGATACTGAAGGGGCCGATCGGCGCCGGAGTCCGCTGCCTGTCGGAGGTCGGGGTGGGGCGCGGAGACGGACCGTACGTATCTGGCCGAGGCAGGTGCCTCTCGTCAGCCGAACTGGCCGGGCTGGTAGCCGCCGACGGGCTGCTGGGTGATCACGTTGATGCGGTTGTAGGTGTTGATGATGGCGATCAGGGACACCAGGGCGGCCCGCTCGACGTCGGTGAAGACCGTGGCCTCGCGCCAGGCGGCGACCAGGTTGAGCCGCAGCGGGATCTCACCGGCGGCGGTGGCGTCCTTGATGTGCATGTCGGTGCAGAAGCCGCAGCCGTTGATCTGGCTGGCGCGGCTCTTACCAGCTCCTGCGTCGCGGCCGGCAGGCCTGAGTCCGAAACGACCTTGCCCGCCGAATTGATGTGCTTCAGGACCTTGCTCGCGAGGGGATCGCCGAAGAAGTTGAGACGCGGATCCATGGCCTTCTCCTAACCGATAGCCGAGTTGCGGATACGCACCACTGGCAACGTAGCCAGGGGGAATGTGACACAAGGAGGGGCGTGGGCCTGCGCCGGACAGGGTCCCACGGCGCGGTTACCGACCGTTGGGTTCCGAGACTGATGCGTTCGCCCGGTATCGAACAAGCGGTAACCTGGCCGCCATGCCGGACCACTCGTCATCATCCACCCACAGTGAGATCACCTTGCCGCGCGTACTGGGAGCGCTCAGTGACCCGACGCGGCTTGGTATCGTCCGAGTGCTGTCCGACGGCAACGAACGCGGATGGGGCGAACTGCGCGCCCCCATCGCCAAGTCCACCCTCAGCCATCACCTCAAGGTGCTGCGTGAGGCGGGCGTCACGCAGACCCGGCAGGAGGGCACCCGGTGCTTCGTGACACTGCGCCGCGGGAGCCTCGACGCCCGGTTCCCCGGGCTGCTGCCGGCTCTGCTGTCCGCGGCCGTCTCCGACCATGTCGGCGAACACGTGACCGAAGGTAATGAGAAGGAGTGACCAGATCGCACACCCCGTAGCGAGCGGAGGGGTTCCGGACGCCGAAACCTCCGTCCCGAGGACGGGGGATGCGCCGCCACTTCAGTGTCGGCTCCGAACAGGAGACGTTGATGAAGGACACCGTGATCATCGGCGAAGGTTCGCCGGCGTGTGGAGCGCGGCGGGGGCGGTGAGAGCCGCGCATGTGGCCGGGAGCACCGGTGGCGAGGTGCGGGTGATGCTGGTCAGCGGCGACGACCTCGTGATTCGCCCGCGTTTGTACGCGGACGCACCGGCGGAGTTGCGAGTGCCCTGAGACTGTCCTCGGTCCGATCGACGTACGCCGTGTTGTGGCGACCGTCACCGGGATCGACACCAGGCGCACACTGTCCGTGCTGCCGGACGAGACGTACACGCAGTGCCCGGCCTTGCTGCCCAGCACGTCGAGCGCTCCACGAACGAACCCTGGCTGCCATGACACCTCGACGACGCCGGGCGTAGACGCACTGGACGTAGTCGGCGAAACCCTGCCAGGGGTCCGGGGCGTTCGAGCAGGCGAGGCTCTTCCAGCTCGGGTATCCGGAGGTACTCCCAGCCGATGCCCGGCCCGCCTGAGTGAGCGATGCACACGGGGCCCGAACCGGCGACGTGGTAGCGCTGTTCGATGTGGGCGAGACCGTGGGGGACGGTGAGCGCATGAGTGCCGGGGGAAAGCGGCGAGGACTGATACGAGTGCTTCACGTCGTCCGATGATCCGTGCGCGGTGGCTGGGCTCCAAGAGAATTTGTCACTGTTGATGACACTGTTATGGATCGCATCACTTCCCGGAACCAACAGTGTCATTGAGCGTGTCAAAGTGCGGTAGGGTGAATACAGTGTTTCAGACGTCGAGGCACACTCCACGAAGACGTTGGGAACGCTGTCGCACCCGCTGCACAGAACCGGGCGGGTGCCGTGGCCCGGACGCCTTCGATCCCCCGCGAAACGGCGTCCGGGGCTATGGCCTGGCCTTTCGCTCTGTCGCTCAGGGCTGCTGGGCACGGTAGAGGCCCCGGCCGGTGCGCTGGACCCGGGACGTGCCGACGAGACGGTCGAGCGTGCTGCGGATGGCGTTGATGCTCCCGCTGTCGGTGGCGCGGCCCAGCGCTGTTGCCACGTCGCGGGCGCGCACATCAGCGTCACCGACCTGTGAAAGGTAGTCGAGGGTCTGTTCGGTCAGCTTGCCGTACGTGCGATCCGCGTCGTTCTTCGAGCGGGAGGTGTCCTTCGAACGAGAAGCCCGCTTCCCGGCTTTCGTCGCGCCCGGGCGGCCGCGAGGCCGCCCGGGCGTCGGCAGAGGAACCGACAGGAGCTGCACGGCCCGTGCCCGAGCCCGCCTTTGTCCGTGTCGACGGCGGCGCAGAGCGCCGGTTCGGGTCGACGGTTTCCGCTGCGGGCGCCGTGTCCGCCGGGCCTGTCATCACGCTTTCCAGGGCGTGCACGGCTCGGCGCACGGTTTCGAGATGGTCGGCGACGGCGGCAAGTTCTCTCTCCAGCGACCGTTTCTGCAACTCCAGGCGGTCAAGATCCCCTTGGAGGCTTTCAGCGGTGCTCTCGATGGTGCGTGCCGTGCGCGATGCCGAAACCATTTTTCCCTCTCACCCTCGACTCACGTGCCGCGCCCCCGTCCAGCTGCGATGCGCCGGAACGATGCGTTCGGATCTCGGCCGGCGCTGTGATGAAGATGCAGTAATGGATGGTGAAGAACTTGTACACCGATTGTTGCCACTGTCATGGCAAAGCGCAACGGGCGCGTGCGTCATCGGCGGATCAACCGTCTTGTGCGCCGCGTTCGACGGCCGCAGCGGGGCCGCGGTTCCAGGAACGCAGCTTGTCCGGGTTGAGAACGGCCCACACGTGGGTGACCAGATGCCGGGCGATGCCGAAGCTGATGACGGCGGCGACCTGGTCGCGGTGGCGCACGACGATCGCGGTGCGGCCGTTGGCCGGACGCAGGTGCAGGGTGATGTGAGGGCGCGGGGCGAGGAGGGTCAGCAGGGCGCGGCCCACGTGCCGGCTGCCGTGCACTGGTCGGGGGAGGGCGCGGACCTTGCCGCCACCGTCGAAGAACGCGCTGACGTCGGGGGCGAGCAGGGAGTCCAGACGCGCGGCGTCGAGAGTGGCGCAGGCCCCCCGGACGGCATGGACGATCCGGTCGTGCTGTGGGGGCGTCGTGGCACGTACCCGGGGCCCGCGCAGGCTGTGGCGGGCGTAATCGGCGAGTTCGGCGCTTGCGTCGGCCGGCTGTCCCACGATCGTGACCGTTTGCGGCGGCACGGCGAAGACGTCGTCGAGGACGAACACGGCCCGTTCGGCCGGCGACAGCGTGTTCAGCGCGTCGAGCAGGACGTCGCTGATCTCTTCCGTCAGCGCCCGGTCGATCTCGGTGGCGGCTTCACCCGCGACCGCGGACGAGCCTCTCTGCAGGGGCAGTCGGGCCAGGCAGATGGTGCCCGTGGTTCTGGTCAGCCAGGTGCGCGGTTCGGCGATGTTCGTCCGCTGGGCGTCGGTCAGGCCGTACCACCGCTGGTAGGCATGGGTGACGGCGTCCTCGGCCTCGGGACCGGTGCCCAGCATCCAGGAGGCGACGTCCAGCAGGTGCCGCCGTTCGTCGAGCAGATCAGCGATCGGCACTGTGTCACCGGTGTGCCCCATGAGGCGTCCTTTCCTCCTGCACCCTGCCACGCCCCACCACCGCGTGGCCGTAGCGTTCTTTGCAGAGCAGACCGGCCAGACGGGGATCATGTGACATCGGCCTGGGCCTACGGGGAGAGCCCCGCCCGTACTTCAGCAATCGATGTGCGGTCCTGCGGACCGCTGGAGGGCGGCACCGCAAAAACACGGTGTGACAAGATGTGAAACCTCTTCCACCCGGGAGGCGCAGTCCGTCTCTTGAAGAAGGAATCACTCATGCCTGCCATCCTGATCCACGGCGTGCCTGACACCCATCACGTATGGGACGGTGTGCGACAGCACCTGACCAGGACCGACGTGGAAGCCTGGGACCTGCCCGGGTTCGGCGCCGCGCGCCCGAACGGTTTCGGCTCCTCCAAGGAGGAGTACGTCGACTGGCTGATCCGACGACTGGAACGGGTCGGTGAGCCGGTGGACCTGGTCGGTCACGACTGGGGCTGCATTCTCACCCTCCGCGTCGCCTATCTGCGCCCCGATCTGGTCCGCACCTGGGCCGGAGGCAACGGGCCGGTCAACTCCGGCTACGTGTGGCACCCGTTGGCCAAGATCTGGCAGGACCAGGTCGAGGGCAACCGCTTCATGCGCGAACTGCGTGCGGAGCCGTTCGCCGAGGACCTGGCGGCCGGCTTCGACGTACCCATCGGGCCGGCCAAGGACATGGCGAGCCGCGTGGACGAGCCGATGAAGGACTCCATCCTCAAGCTGTACCGCTCCGCGGTCACCATGGGAGCGGAGTGGGAACCGGGACTGTCTGCCGTATCGGCGCCCTGTCTGGTCTTCTGGGGAGCACTCGACCCCGCGTGCCAGATCGAGTTCGGGCGCAAGCTCGGCGCCTCCCTGCACGCCTCCGAGGTGGTCGAGATGGACTGCAACCACTGGCCGCCGCTCCAGCGACCCGCAGAGGTCGCCGAGATCCTGGAAGGTCACTGGAGCGCGCACGCCGGCGCCTGACGACCGCTGAGGCGATCACACCTCCCTGTGGCTGGTGGCTGGTGGCTCGCGGTTTGCGGCGGGGATTGGCGTTCCGTCTGATCCCCGTCCTCGTCGTGCCCATCGGCCGCCGCACGCGGCGACGGCGCCAGGAGTTCCGATTTCGTTGATCGGAGCCTGGCCCAAATGCCACTGTGTCGACTGCGCCCGTCTGATTCGTTCAACATGAGACAGTGTGAATGCCGGGGCTTTCTTACCCCGGAGACCGCAACTCCCCCTGGCACAGGCCCCTCATGGCCGATCACCGCCCGCCCCTGGCGGGAACCGCCCCCGGCGGGACGAAGCCGCGCCTCGTGACGAAGACATCGTTCGGCTCGTTCAACGGCGGGATTTGACATGACAGACAAATCGCGTATTCATCCTTCTCGCCAGGTCTGGTTCCACAACCCGCACGGCAGGGACACCGTTCCGGCGTCCGACGCGACCGTCGTCGGCTCCGCGGGCATCGAACCGGTGGATGTCTACGGCACCAGCTACCCGGATCCCGCCGAGAACCCGGCGGGACTGTCGCCGTCGACCCAGGCGCCCCTGAGCATGTACACCGTGCCGACGGGCCAGGCCTACGTCACGACGGCGCCTCCCCGGCTGACCACCGACCACTTCCCGGCGTCCGCCACCAAGGTCGCCTTCGGTGGCAAGAGGATGTACACCATCCAGTACGGCCACCGCACGTCCCTGGTCTACGAAGTGGACATGAGGGTGAAGAAGCGCCCGCACACGGCGCGTTGACACCTGGAGCCCGCGCGAGCCAAGCCACGAACGGTAGTCGGCTGCGATCCGGCCACCATGTCACACCGAGTGCCGACGATCGGTCTACAAGGTGAAGACCGAGAGGAACAGAGGACACCGTGCGTGAGATCTTGATCGTGGGCGGCGGCTACGCGGGTTTCTACACCGCTTGGGGCCTGGAGAAGAAGCTGCGGCGGGGTGAGGCGCGCGTCACCGTCGTCGACCCCCGTCCGTACATGACGTACCAGCCGTTCCTGCCCGAAGTCGTGGCCGGCTCGGTGGAGGCGCGGCACGCCGCGGTCTCGCTCCGACGGCACCTGCACCGGACGCGTCTGATCGCGGGCTCGGTGACGGAGATCCGCCACGGCGCGCGCACGGTCACGGTCCGCCCGGAATCCGCGCTGCCCTTCGACCTGCACTACGACGTGCTGGTGGTGACGGCGGGGGCGGTCACACGGACCTTCCCGATCCCGGGGCTGAGCGATCAGGCGTACGGACTGAAGCATGTCGAGGAGGCGGTCGCGATCCGCGACCGCCTCCTCACCTCGTTCGACCGCGCGGCCGGCCTGCCGCGCGGGCCCGAACGCAGCAAGCTGCTCACCGTCACCGTCGTCGGTGGCGGATTCTCCGGAGTGGAGGGGTTCGGTGAACTGCTGGCACTGGCGACCGCGTTGCTCAAGCAGTATCCGGAGATCGACGCGGACGAACCGGCCTTCCACCTGGTCGAGGCGCGGGACCGCATCCTGCCTGAGGTCACCGACCAGCCGGGTGCCTGGGTGGTGCGTTCACTGGAGAAGCGGGGGGCGCGGGTGCACCTGAACACCCAGCTCGTCTCGGCCGAGGACGGACGCGTGCGGCTGTCGGACGGCACCGAGTACGACTCGGGTCTGCTGGTGTGGACGGCCGGCAACGCCGCCAACCCGATCGTGCACAACCACACTGACCTTCCCGTCGACGAGCGCGGACTGCTCACCGTACGGGCGGATCTGCGGGTCACCACGGACACCGAGGTGGTGCCCGACGTCTGGGCGGCAGGTGACGATGCCTCGGTGCCTGATCTCGCAGCCGGCCGACCGGGCGCCCGCACCGTGCCCAACGCCCAGCACGCCGTCCGGCAGGGCAAGCGTCTGGCCAAGAACGTCCTGGCGTCCCTGCGCGACCGACCGGCCAAGGACTATGTGCACCGCAGTCTGGGCGTGGTGGCCACGCTCGGGCTCGGCCGTGGCATCTTCCAGTACCGGGGCCTGGTCATCAAGGGGTTCCCAGCGTGGCTGATGCACCGTGGGTATCACGTCCTGGCCATACCGAGCTGGGAACGCAAGGCTCGTGTGTTCGCCGTGTGGGCCACTGCTGTTCTCTACGGCCGCGACATCGTCTCGCTCGTCTCGGTGCAGCACCCGAGGGAGGCCTTCGTCTCCCACGGCGAACCGCGCCGGAGTGAGGAGCCCGCGGAGCCCGGAGGCCGGATCAGCGCTTGACGGCGCGGTAGAGCCCGCGGCCGACCCGCTGGACGCGCGAGGCGCCGACCAGACGGTCGAGTGTGCTGCGGACGGCGTTGATGCTGCCGCTGTCGGTGTCGCGTCCCAGAGCGGACGCGACGTCGCGGGCGCGGATTTCGGCGTCTCCGGCCTCCGCGAAGTAGGCCAGGATCTGTTCCGTGAGCTTGCCGTACGTCTTACCGGCGTCGTCGCCGTCGTCGCTCCGGCCGGCCTTGGCCGGGGGCTCGTCGGCCGGAGCGGCAGATGCCGTGGCTCGCGCGGGCTTCGGCTTCGCCGGAGACGGCGCGTCCACGGGACCGGAGGGCGTGGCGGCCGGGCCGGCGCTGGGCATGAGGGCCTGAAGGGCGTCGAGTGCCCGCTGCACGGAACCGAGGTGGGCGGTGACCGCGGCCAGTTCCCGCTCCAGCGCCTGCTTCTGGACCTCCAGCCGGGCCAGGTCCTCCTGGAGACTCTCGGCAGTGCTCTCGATGTTGTGCGCCGTCGGGGTCACGGAGACCATGGGTTCCTCTCGTCCTCAACCCTTTGTCCTGGCGGGACCGCTCGATGTCCTGGCCCGCCACCCGGCGCGGCACCGGGGGGATGCTGCCGAACATCATATGCAGCGGCCCCGCCGGTACGAGAACAGAGTGGGCAGGCCCACGGAGAACACACTGTTTCTCGCGGAGGCGGGGTGCCGGCCCGGCTGATCGGCGCGATCCGCCCGCACGGGCCGTCAGGGACGGCCCGTGCGGGCGGGGGCGAGCCCCGTGTCGCTCCCTTCGTCCGCCGGCGCCTCGGTGTCGCCGGATCCGGCCACGGACCGCGCCAGCCGTCTGATCTCCTCGGACACCGCGTGGATCTGGGCGTCCACCTCGTCGATGGCCTCCCGGAGCACACCCAGCCGTCCCTCGAGGACGGCGGCCTCCGCGGCCAGCGAGACGGTGACGGCGGCGGGATCGGTCCGGCGCTCAGCGCTTCGAGTCATCCGCGCGTCCCTCCTCGACCTGTGTCGGAAGTCCGGTGGACGGGCTTCTCGGGACCAGCGGTCGCTCGGACGCGGCTGATGTATGTCCCTGCCATGCTCCTCCTTCGTCGCCGCGGGGCCCGGGGCAGAGACCGCCGCGAGCCGTCGATACCGCATTGACCGGGTAGTGACGGGAGCTGTGACAGCCGTCGTACAGCTGCCGCGTTACGGCAGTTCGCAGCCGGGGGACGGAGCGTCCTGGGAGAAAGGGGCGCCGTGCGGCAGGACGTAGAGAACCTCCAGGACGACGTCCGTCGCCCCCCGGTTCTCACCGATGTGCACGTGATCCGCGCCCGACGGCTCCTTGAGGAAACTGCCCTTCTTGTACACGCCGTCGGACGTGCAGGAGGCGTCGAAGTGACTCAGTGTGCCGTGCTTGACGTGGGCGTACAGGGTGCCGTCGTGGTAGTGCCACCCGGTCGCCTGGCCGGGAGGAATGGTGATCTCGCGGAGGATGTAGTCCGTGTCGCCGACGGTCCGCTGGGCCAGGATCCTGCCGCTGACGCCGGGGCCGCCGGGGGTGGCCTGGGCGGCCCCCGGAACGAGCGAGAGCCCTATGAGGGAGGCTCCGACGACAGCGGCACGTGCTGAAGTGCGCATGATGATTCCCTTCGGAAGGTGAGTGTGAGGAGCAGCCCGGGGTAAGGAGACTTCGTGGGCAGCCGGTACATACGACACACTGTATTGCCACTGAGTGAGACAGAAGGTCGCAGGCCGGCGTGACAGTGTGTTTTGTTGCAGAGATGTCAGTATTGCTCCCACTTCTCGGTTCGGCGGGTTCACCGACCGGGGAGCGGGACTCGTTGGGTAGCGTTCCGTGCGCCGCGGCGGCGGCAGGGTCGTGTGGAAGGGGGAGCGGTATGGAGCACACCGGTGACGCCATACCGCTCGCGGAACTGCTCGACGAGCGGCGGCACCTGGTGGAGGTCGCGCACTGGATGCTGGGCAGCCGGGTCACGGCCGAGTGCGTCACCGACGAGGCGTACCGGCAGTGGTACGGGCTCTCCGACGGCGAGCGGTCGCGCATACGGACGCCGCGGACCTGGCTGACCCACGTCGTGGGCGGCCTCTCGCTGGCACGGCTGGCCCCGCTCGGTCCGGACGGTGACGCGCGTGGTTCCGCGCACCGCCGGGGACCGTGTGGGGACGGGCTGGAGGGCGAGGTCAGCGAGGTGCTGCTGCGGGCGGTGGACACGTTGTCACCGGCGCAGAGAGCCGCGTTCGTGCTCGACGGTGTCTTCGGAGCGTCGGCGTCCACGGCACCGGGCGGCGCGGTGCGATCGGTGCCGGTCCGCGCCGACCCGGCGGTCACGGCCCGGCAGGGTCTGCGCGCCCGAAGCGGCCGACCGGCATCGCCGCGTCGCCAGGAGGAGATCGCGCGGGCCGTACGGCAGGCGTGCGCCGACGGGAACCACGACGGGCTCAGAGCGTTGCTGACCGACGACGTCACCGCGTACTTCGACGGCGGCGGCAAGGTCCGCGCGTTGACCAGGCCCGTCACCGGCGACGAACGCGTCGCCCGGAGCCTGCTCACCCTGCTCTCCGCCCGGCCGCGGACCACCGTGGACACCTGGCCGGTCAACGGACGCACCGGACTGGTCGCCCGCTGCGACGAGCGGGTCGCCGCCGTGATCACCTTCGACCTGGTCCACTCCCGTGTCGCCCAGGTCTGGGCGGTCCTCAACCCCGACAAGCTGCGCTCCTGGAACAGCCCTGCACCTGACAGCATTTGACTTGCCGTCAGACACGGCTGTAGGCCACCTCGCGCGAGCCCGGGCAGGAGCGGAGGAGAGCGGCGATCTTGCTCGGGTTGAAGACCCACATCACTTGATGGATGCCCCGGTGCGTGGCCGCGACGGTCATGAAGGTGGAGGCCCGGCCGTCGCGGTACAGGACGACTCCGCCGCGACCGTTGGCCTCGACCGTCTCGACCTCGACTGTCGGCCAGAACCGCGAAGAGGCGGTCGACAGGTTCGCCACGCGGGCTCGGCCGAGGACCGGGACGCGGGCCGCCCCGCGCATGCCGTTCCCGTCGGACAGGCTGACCGCGTCCGAGGTGAGCAGCGCTTCCAACGAGGCGACATCCCCGTGGCGGGCTGCGGTGACGAACGCATCGAGCAGTCTTCGGTGCTCGGTGGCGTCGACGCTGTCCCGCTGGTCCTCGGTGAGGTGCTTGCGGGCCCGGCTCACGATCTTGCGTACGTTGACGGGGCTGAGTCCCAGAATCTGTGCGATCTCGGGGTAGGGGTAGTCGAAGGCCTGCCGCAGGACGTAGGCGGCACGCTCGGTCGGGGGGAGCTTCTCCAGCACCAGGAGCAGGGCGAGTTCCAGCGCTTCCGCTCGTTCGGCACCGGCCTGCGGGTCGTTGCTGGTGTCGATGGGTTCGGGTAGCCACGGGCCGATGTAGGTCTCACGGCGGACCCGGGCCGATTGGGCCACGTTGATGGCCAGTCGTGTGGTGGCGCTCGACAGGAAGGCCACGGGGCTGATCACCACGGCCCTGTCGGTGTGCTGCCACCGCAGCCACACCTCCTGGACGACGTCCTCAGCCTCCACAGCACTGCCCAGCACGCGATAGGCGATGCCGAAGAGACGCGGTCGGAGCTTCACGAAGACGGACACGGCCTCATGCAGGTCGCCTTCTACGGGGATCGCCTCTGGATGCATGTCCTTCGGTCTCCGTTCCTGTTGCCCGTTCTTGACGGAGGCGGTGAGGACGCCGGGACCACCCGGGCGCCGGTGCGCGTTCACTCGGGGCGCCTCCGCTCCTAGAGACCGAGCAGGCGGACGCTTCGTTACAGGTGCGCGACGCACTTTGTGCCGGAACTTCACGACCCGCCGCCGGCCCGGCGCCGATGTCACACATGGACCGATCCATCGGTCTTCCCAGTGAAGGGTGGTGCTCTGCCGCCTGCGTGTGAGGTGGCGGCGCGCTGCCGGCCGCTTTGCCCACGCCTGGCCCCACGTGACGAGCCACCCCCCGAACAGTGTTCGTTCCACACTCAGGAGGTGTTCCATGGATTGGCGCGACGGGAGCCTGTGCCTACGAGAAGACCCGGATCTCTTCTTCCCGATAGGCAACATCAGGAGTGGCCAGACAGCCCTTCAGATCGACGAGGCGAAGGCGGTGTGCCGCCGGTGCCCGGTGGCGGAGCAGTGCTTGTCGTGGGCCGTCGACGTGGGCCCGGTCGAGGGCATCTGGGGCGGTACGACGGAAGGAGAGCGCCGCGCCATGCGACTGCGGACGATGCGTCGGCCTACGGCGACGGTGACGGAAGCGGCTGCGTGAGCGCGGCGCGAACGATGTCAGGGTGGTCCCGGGAACGGGACCACCCTGAAGTCTGTGGTGAAGGGAAGGGACCCGCCGTGACGCGGTGCGCACGGCAGGCCCCGGCCCGGGGCAGCAGGCTCCCCAGTGCTGGCTGCCCGGTGACGACTCAGCCCTGCTGCTGCGCGAGCCAGTCGGCGAAACGGGTCTCCGCGATGTGCGCGTCCGGGCGGGGGAGCAGCGTGGTCTCCTGCAGTTCCGCACCGAAGTACGGCGCGTGCACGTCGGACACGACCTTGCGAGGGTCGTTCTTGGCGGCCAGGCCCTTGCCGATCAGCTCGTCCAGCTGGAACACGTCGGGACCGGCGACCTCCACCACCCCGTTGACGGGGGTGCCGACGGCGGTGCGGCCCACGGTCGCGGCCACGTCGTCGGAGTAGACGGGCCGGATCTTGACCGGGGCCAGACGGACGGTGTCACCGTCGGTCGCGGATTCGGCGATGCCCTTCATGAACTCGAAGAACTGCGTGGCGTGCACGATGGAGTACGGGATGCCCGAGTCCTTGATCAGCTCCTCCTGCGCCTGCTTGGCACGGAAGTAGCCGCTCTCCTGGAGCCGCTCCGTACCGACGACGGACAGGGCCACGTGGTGGGTGACACCGGCGTCCGCCTCCGCCTTGAGGAGGTTGGTGGTCGAAGTGCGGAAGAACTCCATGACGGCGTCGTCCGCGAAGGAAGGCGAGTTGGAGACGTCGACCACGACCGAGGCGCCCGTCAGGACCTCGGCGAGACCCTCGCCCGTGAGGGTGTTGACACCGGTGTTGGGAGCGGCCGGTACGGCCTCATGGCCGTGCTCCTTGAGCTTGGCGACCAGCTTCGAGCCGATCAGTCCGGTACCGCCGATGACGACGACCTTCATGAGGGAATCCTTTCGGAGTGCGTGATTGTCGCGAGGACAGGGTTTGTAAGGAAAGACCGGGTTCACATGTTTTGTGTGACAAGGTCGCCATACGTCCGGCCGGTTTCCGGCTATTCGACGAGCTTTCCCTCGGTGGAGACCTCCGCCATGAGCGAGGCGATCTCCTCCGGAACGGGAGGAATGCTCTCGTGGGCGACACCGGTCTTCGGGGACCAGACGAGGTTGACGCGGAACGCGGGGTCCGTCTCGGGGAAGTCGCTGCGGTTGTGGCAGCCGCGGGTCTCCCGGCGCTCCAGTGCCGCCTCGAGAGTGGCGCGCGCGGCCAGGGCGGCCGACTTCAGGTCGAAGGCGTGGGCGAGGTCCTGGAAGCCGGCGATGTCGGGGTGGACTCCGACGTTCTCCATGCGCTTCTCGATGAGGTCCAGCTCCGCCAGACCGGCGCGCAGACCTTGCTCGTCCCGGACGACGCCCGCGTGCTCGGTCATGGTGTTGCGGATGGCGCGCTGCAGGGCGCGGACGTTCTCGGGTCCGTCGGCGGCGAGCAGCTCGTCGACCTCGGCGCGGGCCCCGGCCACGGCGGAGGCGCTGCGGGGCTGTGCGGTGAGTGATTCCGAGTAGGCGGCGGCGGCCTGACCGGTGATGCGGCCGTAGACCAAAAGCTCGATGAGGCTGTTGCCGCCCAGGCGGTTGGCGCCGTGCAGTCCGCTGGCGGCCTCGCCGATGGCGTACAGGCCGCGGACGTCGGTGCTGTGGTCCTCGGGGCGGACCCAGACACCGCCCATCGAGTAGTGGGCCGTGGGGGCTACCTCGATGGGATCACGCGTGATGTCGAGCATCTGCAGTTCAAGGAGCGTCTGATAGACCCGCGGGAGCCGCGCCATGATCGTCTGGCGGGGAAGGTGCGAGACGTCGAGCCAGACGCCGCCGTTGGGCGTGCCGCGCCCCTCCTTGATCTCGGTGTAGGAGGCCAGCGCCACGCGGTCGCGCGTGGACAGCTCCATGCGCTCGGGGTCGTAACGGCTCATGTACCGCTCGCCCAGGGCGTTGCGCAGGACGCCGCCCTCGCCGCGGGCCGCTTCGCTGACCAGCGTGCCGGCGGCGTTCTCCGGCTCGATGATGCCGGAGGGGTGGAACTGCACCAGTTCGGGATCGCGCAGCCTGGCCCCGGCCTCGACCGCCAGCCGGAAGGAGTCGCCGGTGTTCTCGTCGCGCCGCGAGGACGTGCGGCGCCAGATGCGCGTGTGACCGCCGGCCGCGAGGATGACGGCGTCCGCGTGGATGAGGTAGCGGGTGCCGTTGCTGAGGTCGAAGCCATAGGCGCCGAACACCGCGCCGTCGTGCACCAGGAGGCGGGTGATGTAGACGCTGTCGAGCAGGGGGATGTCCAGCTGGCTCGCCCGCCGAACGAGCGTGCGCTGGATCTCCAGGCCCGTGTAGTCGCCGGTGAAGGCGGTGCGCCGGAACTTGTGCGCGCCGAAGAAACGCTGTGAGATGCGGCCGTCCTCCTCACGGGCGAAGGCCATGCCGTATCGCTCCAGGTCGTCGATGCCCAGGGCGGCGCCCTGGGTGACGATCTCGGCCGTACGAGGGTCACCGAGCAGGTAGCTCTCCTTGAGCGTGTCGGCGGCATGCTGCTGCCAGCTGTCCTCGGGATCCATCGTGGCCAGGGCCGCGTTGATCCCACCGGCGGCCAGTGAGGTGTGGGTGTCCTCCTTGGCACGTTTGCCGACGGCGACAACGTCGACGCCGGCCTCGGCCAGCTCGATCGACGCCCGCAGGCCGCTCCGCCGGTGCCGATCACCAGCACCGTGGTGGCAAGACGTTGTTCGGTAATGGCCACGATCACTCCCGTCGCTCTGGGTGGGTCACGGACAAGTGACAAGTCCGGGCGACGGTTTGTGACATGGGTGCCGATGTGGTGAGCACCGTGCGTGTGCAGGTGTCACAACTTTGCGGCGTCGTCGGTCACCTGGGTGAGCCTGAAGCCCGGAGAGGAGCAAGGGGATGACGTATGTCATCGCGCAGCCCTGTGTCGACATCAAGGACCGGGCGTGCCTGACCGAATGCCCGGTGGACTGCATCTACGAGGGCGTACGCACGCTATACATCAACCCCGACGAGTGCGTCGACTGCCACGCCTGCGAGCCCGTGTGCCCGGTGGAGGCGATCTTCCAGGAGGACGACCTGCCGCAGCACTGGGCGCACTACCGGTCCGTCAACGAGGAGTTCTTCGACGGCGGTTCGCCGCAGCGGCGTGGACCTCGTCGGGCGCCCGGTGACCACCCCCTGGTCGCGGCCCTGCCGCCGCAGCACGTGCGCAAGAAGGAGATCTCCGGGTTCACCGTCCGCAAGGAGGAAGCCGCCGACGTGGATCCGTGGTTTCCGCTCTGACCGGTCAGGGAGCGAGTGTGATGGTGGTGGGGGTGCCCCTCCAGGCCATGCGTGCGTACGGACACAACCCGTCGGCCCGCTCCATCAGGCTCGTGGCCGTCTCGCGCGGGACGCCGGGCCACCGCACCACCAGGTCGACGTGGAGCAGATAGCCGCCGTCCTCGGGATCACGTCCGAACGCGACGGTCGCCAGGACTGAGATGGCCGCGGGGTCGAGTGCCTCCTGCCGCGCCAGGAGGCTCAGCGCGCCGTGGAAGCAGGCCGCGAAGCCGGCCGCGAACAGCTGCTCGGGGTTGGTCCCCTGGCCGCTGCCGCCCAGCTCGGCGGGCATCCGCAGACCCAGGTCCAGGGCGCCGTCGGACGAACGTGCCCGGCCGGAGGCCCGCCCGTGCGAGGCCGCACCACCGTCGACGGTCACCGTCGTCGTGTAGATGGGCGAGAACTCGTCCCCGGTGAAGTCCTTCTCGGTGGACAGGGCGGGCAGCTGGATCGGATCGGTCACGGCATGACTCCGAGTCGTCGTGGTGAGGCGTCCGTCGTGCAGTTCGGGCCGGACTACTGCATGACCGAGGAACGACCGCTCCTGTGACGCCGGCCGTGAGCGACGGAGACGCCGAGGGCTGGTCAGTCCTGCAAGGAGGCCACGTAGGGCGCCAGTTTGGCCGGGTTCATCACCCACATGACCCGGTCGATGCCCTCCTCCGAGATGTCGAGGGACAGCAGACTGACGGGTTCCCCGCCGGAGGAGATCAGCACCGCCGGCAGACCGTTCGCCTCGACCCACCGGATGTCCGTCTGCGGCCAGAAGCGCGGGGCGAAGGCCACGAGGTACCGCGACACGTGGGTCCGTCCGACCACCGGGATCCTGGATGCGCCGCGGATCCCGCCGCCGTCCGAGTAGCTGACGACATCGGCGGTCAGAATGTCCTCCAGGACCGACAGCTCGCCCGTCCGCGCCGCGGAGAGGAACACCTCCAGCAGGCGCCGGTGGGCGGTCCGCGTGACGCGCGCCGTGCGCTCGGCGGCCAGGTGCTTGCGCCCCCGGCTCACCAGCTGGCGTGCGTTGGCCTCGGTCGTCTCCAGGATCTCGGCGATCCGGCCGTAGGGGTAGTCGAACGCCTGCCTCAGCACATAGGCGGTGCGTTCCACGGGGTTCAGCTTCTCCAGAAGCATCAGAACCGCCAGCTCCAGAGCCTCGGCACGCTCCGCACCCAGTTGCGGGTCCTCCGTGGTGTCGACGGGATCGGGAAGCCACGGCCCGACATAGGATTCCCGGCGCACCCGCGCGGACTGAGCCAAGTTGATCGCCAACCGTGTGACGACCGTGGTTAGGAAGGCCGCCGGTTCCTTCACCTTCGTGCGGTCCGTGTTCTGCCACCGCACCCATGTGTCCTGCACGACGTCCTCGGCCTCCACCATGCTGCCCAGTACGCGGTACGCGATGCCGAAGAGCTGGGGGCGTACCGCGAGGAAGTCCTCCATCGCTTGATCAAGGGCGTCGGGGTGGCTGCCAGCGTGCATGAAGTGTCCCTTCTGGCTTGTGCGCACCATGTTACAAGCGGTGCTGCCGGTCGATTTCCTGGCCGACCGGATGCTCGCGCCCGACGTGCTTCCTGAGTCACACCGTGGTATACGTTCCTTCTCCTGGGCCCTGATCACGTCAAGTTCTCTCCGTGTCACGGATGGATCGCGCACCTGGTCATGACTGCGTACGGCAAGGGACCAGGAAGGCACACACGGTGTGGGAAATGACGTCCATGCGTACACCCGTCGACGTCGAACACGGCTTGCTCACGGTGCTCTTCTCCGTTGTCGCGGTGCACGCGCTGTGGCAGGGCCTGCGGCCCCGGGGCACCGGAGGCCGTGACAGGGTGGACCACCTCCTGCACGCCGCCATGGCCGCGGCCATGGCGGCGATGCCCTGGAGCCTCGGCCGCTCGCTGCCCGGTTGGACAGTGACGCTCCTCTTCACGGCCGCCGCTGTGTGGTTCCCCCTGACGGCCTTGGATCGTCGCCCGGCGGGCGGCGTTGCGGCGATCACCGCACAACTGCCGTCTGCCGTGGGCATGGCGGCGATGGCCTGGATGCTGCGCCCGTCCCACGGCCGGGAGCAGGTCTCGGCCGGATCTCTCGGCAACACCGTAGGACCGGCCACGGTGGTCACCGCCGTGCTGACGTCGTATCTCCTGGCGTGCGCCATCTGGTTGTTGACTCGCCCCATGCCATCGCTCCGGTCCGACACCGACCGCGCGCACGGCGCCGCACCGACGGATCCGTACGGACAAACGCGCCATGGGGCCATGGCATTGGGGACCGCGCTGATGCTGCTCGTGCACCACTGAGCTCCGGTCACAGCGTGCCGACGACCGCCTTGCTGCGCATCAGGAAGTCCGACAGATAGCTGTCGTGGGGCACGCCGGGAGCCATCCAGTAGGTCGGGTGGTCGCCGACGTACACATTGGCGACGGTGGGTTCCGCCAGTAGGGCGTCGAGCAGGGCCCGGTCGCGGGTATAGGCCGAGAGGACGAGCGTGTCCCGCAGCGGAGCGATGCCGTCCGTACGGTTCCAGGGCGCCACCCACAAGCAGGGGAAGGGCAGTTCGGTCCGTAGTTGCTCGGCGTCGGCTCGGTCGACCTGGTGGACCGCGGGGCGCAGCGCGGCACTTCCGTCGCCGAGATCCTCCACGATGCCGTCGCCGCCGAGCCAGGGCCGGGTCCCGGCCGCCACGGACCGCAGGTGGGAGTCGAGAGCCCGGGCCCGGTCCAGGCCGCACACCGGAAGCACCGCCCGCTCGTCCTGGGGCGGCAGACCGGGCAGCCGGGACAGGCGGGCCGCGAGGGCCTGGGCGAGCGGTGCCGGATCGCCCTCGACGAGCACGGCGGTGGCGTTGACGCACGCGGTGCCGCCCTCGTCGGCGACCGACGCGACGATCGTGTCGAGGTGCCGGCGCCAGTCGGTGTCCGCGGTGACGAGGATCTTGCTCCGGCCGGGCCCCTGGGGCAGCACGCGGGGGTCGCCGGCGTACCGGGCGACCACGTCGTCGCCGCCGTACACCACCGCGCGGTCGGCGCCGCGGATCAGGGTGTCGGCGGCTCGATGGTCCGTAGGAAGCAGCACCAGTTGGTCCTGTCGGACACCCGCGCGGTGCAGCGCGGCGACCAGCCGGTGCGGGGTGAACGGCTCGCGTCGCGACGGGCGTACGGCGACGCGGTAGCCCAGGGTCAGGGCCTCCAGCCACAGCCGGTGGACACCGGGGTGGTTGCCGGAGGCGTTGACCGCGAACACGTCACCCCGTCGTGCCCATACGGCGTGCCCGGCACCCGCGCGCTCGCGGCCGGCGAGCGTCCCGCGCGGCCTGCCCTGCTCCGTGGACGAGCGCGCCAGCGCGACGAAGCGCGCCGTGCCCCGGGTCGCGGCGCGCACCACCGGGAGCGGAGTTCCGGAGGTGCGGCTGACGAGGTGCTCGTACTCGCGTACGTCCAGGCCGCCGACGGTGCCGGTGGCGAATTCCTCGGCGGCCGCCTCAAGGAGTGCGTCGACACGGGCCGCCGGTACGGGCTCGGCCTTGCGCAGCGCGGACAGCGTCCGGGTCACGTACACCGGCGGCACCAGGCTCAGCCGCGCCACCTCGGCGCCGGTCACGTCCTGCACAGCGCTCGGCACCCGCGTCCGGTAGGGACCGCGGGGGCCCAGCGCGTCCAGATGGACCGTCGGGGAAGCTCCGGCGGCCGTCATCAGTACACGCCCTCGATCACCCGGTCGCCCTCGACTGTGGGGACCGGTGCCACGTCGGCCACGGCGTCCCCCGCCTGGCCGTCGACCGGCCGCACGCGCAGGGCCGTGTCGCGTTCCGCGTTGTTGGGAATGAGCATGGACTTGCTGACGTGGCTGACGATCACCTGGCCGCGTTCACCGAACCCGACCGGTTCCCGGGTGCCAGGGGTCACGACCGACAGGAACACGTACGGCGACACCGGATCGAACACGCAGGGCTGGGCGGCGTTGAGACCGACTCGCTCGAGGAGCGCGGTGAGCATCATGGTGTTGCCGTACATGCCGACAAGAGGCGTGTCGGGGAAGACGTCCGTGGCCAGCAGGTGGCGGGTGTCGGGGTCCATGTGCGTGCCGCCCCAGACGATGGCCCTCACCGAGCCGTTGATCCGCTCCAGAAGGTCGTCCTCCCGGGCGAAGCGCTCCAACAGCGGGGTGGTCGCGGCGAGCACGCCGATGTCCTGGGTCGACAGAATCCGCCGGCACTGGTCGACGAGGTGGTCGGTGTAGGACTCGACCTCGTCGCTGCGGCCCGCGGCGACCAGTTTCCTCACCCACCGCGGGTCCATGTCGACGCTCAGCCCCGGACCACCCAGGGACCGTGCCGCCCGCTGCAGGACGTCCCCCACCAGGTGCGGGCCGGTCGGCGCCACGGTCAACCACTGGGTACCGGCGGGCAGACCGTGGGCGCGCAGCCGCCGATCGATCTGCTCCGTGCTGTGCGACACCCAGTCGTCGAGCTGGACGACCCGCTTCGGCGCCCCGGTCGTCCCGCCGCTGTCGAAGACGTTGACCAGCCGGACGTCGCTCCCGTAACCGCGGGGGACCAGGTCCGTCACCGGGACCTCCCGCAGTTCGTCGGTCAGATCGGGGAAGAGGGCCAGATCGGCCACTCCCTTGACGTCGTGCCGGGGGTCGAATCCGAGTCGGTCGGCCCGGTCCAGCCAGTAGCGCGAACCGGTCGCCCGGTCGAAGTGCCAGCGCATGGCCGCTCGTACGAACTCGTCCGGGTCGACGCCGTCGAACGGCCCGGCGTTAAGGATGGCAGGGGGCTCGGGGGACATGGCTGGTCCTCTCTCGGCAGATAAACGGAATGGCGGGGTCCGGCGGTGCCTCACGGAAGCAGGCTTTCCAGGGGGACTGCGGGATCGGAGAGGACGGCGTCGTCGGTCTCCACGCCGGACTCGACGAGGGACCGGATCGAGTCGACGACGTCCCACACGTTGACGCTCATGCCGGCCAGGACGCGCTTGCCGGACATCCAGAAGGCGATGAAGCGCCGTTCGTCCCGCGCTCCGCGGAAGACGACGCGGTCGTAGCCGTCCGGCTCCGCGTATCCGGTGTACTCCATTGCGAGGTCGTACTGATCGGTGTAGAAGTACGGCAGCCGGTCGTAGACCGCTTCCTTGCCCAGCATGCTCAGCGCGGCCGTGCGCGGCTGGTGCAGTGCGTTCGCCCAGTGCTCCACCCGGAGATGGCGGCCGAGCCGCGGGTGGTAGGCGTTGGCGACGTCACCGGCGGCATGGATGTTCTCGGCGGAGGTCCTCAGGTGCGCGTCCGTGACGATGCCGTTGCGCACGTCCAGGCCCGCGTCCTCGGCCAGACGGACATTGGGCGTGATGCCCACACCGACCACCACGGCGTCCGCGGGCAGGTGGGTGCCGTCGGCGAGCAGGACGCCGTCCGCGCGTCCGCCGGTTTTGGTGATGCGCTCGATCTCCGCGCGGGCTCGCAGGTCGACACCGTGTTCCCGGTGCAGGCCGGCGAAGACCTCGGCCGCCTCGCGTCCCAGGACCTTCAGCAGAGGCAGTTCCCCGTGCTCGAGCACGGTCACGTCCGCCCCGGCCATCCGGGCGGCCGCCGCCGTCTCCAGGCCGATCCATCCGCCGCCGATCACCACGATCCGCGCGCCCTTGCTGAAGGCGGCCCTGAGACGGTCGCTGTCGCCCAGACGCCGCAGGTACAGCACGTTGTCCAGGTCCGCCCCGGGGACGGCCAGGCGGCGTGGCGCGGAACCGGTCGCCAGGAGCAGCTGGTCGTAGGGCACACGACTGCCGCCGTCCAGCGTCACCGCGCTGCCCCGCCGGTCGATGGACGTCACGTTCCGCCCGAGAAGCAGGTCGACGTCGTTCGCCCGGTACCAGTCCTCGGGGTGCACGTGGACCGACTCGCGATCCTCCTTGCCCAGCAGATAGCCCTTGGACAGCGGCGGCCGGATGTAGGGCCGTTCCTGCTCGTCGCCGATGACGACGAGAGGCCCGTCGTGACCGTGCGCGCGCAGTTCCTCCGCGGCCTTTCCGGCGGCCAGGCCGCCCCCGACGATCACGAAAGTTTTCACACGCGACATGATGAATCCCGTCCCAGATGGTGTGGCGCGCACAGCGAGCCGTGTGGTGGGGCCGTTCAGAAGACCGGGCGGCAGGCCCAGTTGTGACAGCGCCGCCTGAAGGAGACACACTCCGTACGGCGTCTCACCGACCGCTCCGAAGAGTCACGGCCAGCAGCTCCGAGTCGTTGTGTCCCGGGAGCGGGACGAATCCGTGCTGTGCCAGCTCGTCGACGAGCCGAGCGCGCGTCGCGGGCCACATCCAGAACGTCTCGGAGTGTTCCCGCAGCACGTCCTCGGCATTTCTGACCCAGTAGTCGACGCGGGTGCGAATGCGGTAGCCGGCGGCCGACATCGTCATCCGCCCGCCGTAGATGTGCTCGCCGACTCGCTTGTCCGCCAGCACGCGCACGACGGTGCGGACCGGAAGGCGGGCCGGCGGCAGCTGCAGGAACAGCGAACCGTCAGGGGTGAGAGCCCCGCCGATCGCGGACCACAACCTCTCGCGTAGAGCAGGTGGGAGGCAGCCCACCATGTTGTGACAGACGGCCACGTCCGCGACCGCGTGCAGCGCCGCCTCGTCCAGGGGGTGCGGGTGCACGGTCACCCGGTCCCGCTGCTCGGCGGGAAGGGAGGCGAGCCGGGTCAGCAGGGACGTGCGCATGGCCCGGGCCGGCTCGACGGCGTGCACGTCTGCCCAGGAGTCGGCCAGCGCCAGCATCGTCACCCGCCCGGTACCGGCCCCGATGTCCAGCACGCCGCTGCGGGCCTTGGCGACCTCACGGCCGTACAGGCGACGGACCCGCGCTTCGTCCTCGTCGGCCTGCAGGATGTCGTAGAACTCAGCGGTCACCGCATAGGAGTCGAATTCCCGTCGGCTGTTCGGCGTTCTGGTTATGACAGTGTGCATGCCCGACATGACAACGTATGAACAGAGTGTGTGACACGAGGGCGGCAGTCGTGTACCGGTGTCACAGATGCGCACGGTGCGCAGTCAATTCTTCGGCCCCGTCTCCGACCTTCGCGACCGGACCGGTGCCCCTTCCCGCCGGCGACTCCGCCGCGCCCCAGGTCAGTGGCCCCATGGCAGGGCACACCGACCGGCCGAGCGCACCGGCCCCGAAACCGTCGTGAGAGCGGAGTACGTCGTCATGACCGCGCGTTCCCCACAGGTATGGCTGCCCGCACAGTTCGGCCGTCTCGCCGATCTGCCCCCGGGGCTCGACTACGCCCGCTGGGACGGCCGTTCGGCCTTCCCGACGGACCCGGCGGAGGTGGAGTTCTATGTGCCGCCTCTGACCAAGGACATCGACATCATCGCCGGGCCGCTCGCCCGGATGACACGTCTGCGGGCGGTTCAGGCACTCAGCTCCGGTACCGACGAACTGCGGGCGGCACTCGATCGCCTTCCCCGTGAGGTGACCTTGTGCAGCGCGCGGGGAGTCCCGGCCGCCGGCACGGCGGAGCTGGCTCTGACGCTGATCCTCGCCTGTCTGCGGGGCATACCGGAGTCGCTCCGCGCCCAGGACCGGGAGGACTGGAACCCGCGGACCTTCTCGTCCCTGTACGAGCGGTCCGTGCTCATCGTCGGCCACGGCGCCGTCGGCTCCGCGCTGGAGGAGCTCCTGACACCCTTCGGCTGCGTCGTCACCCGCGTCGGGCGCCAGGACAGGGACGCGCGTCAGGGGCCGGTGCACTCCGTCTCGCGACTGCCCGGGCTCGTCGCGGACGCGGACGTGATCGTGCTGTCCACTCCGCTGACCGCGGCGACCCGTCAGCTCTTCGACGCCGGACTGCTGGCCCGTGTGAAGGACGGCGCCCTGCTCGTCAATGTGTCCCGGGGAGCGGTCGTCGACACCGACGCTCTGCTGAAGGAGGTGCACGGTGGTCGGCTGCGGGCCGCCCTCGACGTGATCGACCCCGAGCCGCTCCCGCCGGGGCATCCGCTCTGGACAGCGCCCGGCGTCCTGATCACCCCGCACGTCGGCGCCTTCACCCCCGACCTGTGGCCCCGTCTCGAGGCGCTCATCCGACGGCAGCTGGCCCGGTTCGCCGCTGGTGAGGAGCTGGAGAACGTCGTCACACGCTGACGTCGGGCCACGCGACGGTGTCACACCTTCGCCGTCTCGCCGGTCTTGACTGGGACAGCAGTTCATGAATGCACCTGAACAGTGCAGTCAGTGCAGGCAGTGCAGTTCTGGACGAATCGGCTCCGTCGTGCCCGCTGTGCGCTGACCCGATGCGGGACCAGAGACGGCGAGCCCCGGAGTGCGACGCAGAAACGAATGGTGACGAGATGGGCAACGACAGCCGGCCGGCCGAGCCGGAGCGGGGGCGCGGCGGAGAGAGACTCGCCACGTGGGTGGACAGCCGGACGGGCCTGCGGGGGCTGACTCGCTCCGCGCGCCGCCTGGTCTTCCCGGACCACTGGTCATTCCTGCTCGGCGAGATCGCGCTCTACAGCCTCGTCATCCTGCTGATCACGGGTGTCTACCTCAGCCTCTACTTCCACCCTTCCGCCGACCTCGTGGTCTACGACGGCCGGTACGCGCCGTTGCGGGGGCAGTTGGTGTCCCAGGCCTTCGACTCGACCCTGCACATCTCCTTCGACGTCCGCGGCGGTCTGCTCGTCCGCCAGGCTCACCACTGGGCGGCACTGGTCTTCGTCGCCGCGGTGTTCGTGCACCTGCTGCGGGTCTTCTTCACCGGCGCGTTCCGCAAGCCGCGTGAGCTGAACTGGGTGCTGGGGTTCTTGTTGCTCGTCCTGGCCATGTTCGCGGGCCTGACCGGCTATGACCTGCCCGACGACCTGCTGTCCGGAACCGGCCTGCAGGTGGTCAACGGCACTCTGCTGTCGATCCCGGTCGTCGGGACCTACCTGTCGTTCTTCCTCTTCGGCGGCGAGTTCCCCGGCGAGGACCTGATCGCCCGCTTCAACACCCTGCACACGCTGGTCATCCCTGCGCTGATGATCGCCCTGCTGGTCGGCCATGCGGCTCTTGCCGTACGCCACCGGCACACGCAGTACGCCGGGCCGGGCCGGGCCGAGAACAACGTCGTCGGCCTTCCGTTCAAGGTTCATGCCGTCAAGTCCGCCGGCTACTTCTGCTTCGTGTCCGGCGTGATCTTCTTCATGGCCGCCGTGGCCCAGATCAACCCCGTGTGGGAATACGGCCCCTTCCGCCCCGACCAGGTCTCCGCCGGATCCCAGCCGGACTGGTACATGGGCGTCGCGGACGGCCTGCTGCGCGTCATGCCCGGCTGGGAGATCGACCTGTGGGGCCACACCCTGGCCCTGGACAACCTCCTGCCCCTGCTGGGCGGGATGCTGCTCTTCCTGGCGATGGGCGCCTACCCCTTCCTGGAAGCCTGGGTCACGGACGACGACCGTGACCACCATCTGCTGGACCGCCCCCGCAACCGCCCCGTGCGGACCGCCCTGGGGGTGGCCTGGCTCAGCGTCTACGCGGTGGCGCTCATCGGCGCCGCCAACGACGTGCTAGCCACCAGGCTGCACCTCTCCGTCAACTCAGTGACGTGGACCGTGCGCGTCGGCCTGTTCGTCGTCCCGGTCCTGGCCTTCGTGATCACCAAGCGCCTCGCCCTGGCCCTGCAGCGCCGCGACCGCGACGAAGTGCTGCACGGACGCGAGACCGGCGTCATCAAACGACTGCCGCACGGCGAGTACGTCGAGGTCCACGAGCCCCTCGACCAGGCGCGGTTGCACACCCTCACCACCCACGAGCAGTACCGACCCCTGGAGGGCGGGCCCGACCGGGACCCCGACGGCTCCGCGCCCGCCCGCACCCGGCGCCTGCGCGTCGCGCTCAGCCGTGCCTTCTACGGCCCGGGCGCCCAGATCCCCAAACCCTCGCCGACCGAGCACAAGGAGCTCACCGGGCGGCATCGGCCCTGAGCCGCGCGGCGGCACCAGCGCCGTCCTCGCGGCCGAAGCGGCCTCCCCAGCACCCCGGCAGACGGTCACTCAGCTCTTACCGGCCGCCGGCACCAACACCCGCCTCCCGTCCGGGAGACGCGGGCACCGATCACCGATCCCGTCCGAAAGGCAATCGACATGGACCGAACCTCCCGCACCAGCCGGGCCCGCACCGCTCTCACAGCCCTCGCCACCGCGAGCATCTTCGCCGGGCTGCTCGTCACCACGACCGGCCCGGCCGCCGCCGACAAGGGCGCCGCCACCGAGGCACCCAAGCCCACCGTCGTCCTGGTCCACGGCGCGTTCGCCGACTCCACGAGTTGGAACGACGTCATCCGCAAGCTGCGGCACGACCGGTACCCGGTGGTCGCCGTCGCCAATCCGCTGCGCTCCCTGAGCGGTGATTCCACCTACCTCAAGGATGTCCTGGCCGGCATCGACGGGCCCATCGTCCTGGCCGGGCACTCCTACGGTGGCTCGGTGATCAGCAACGCGGCCACCGGCAACGAGAACGTCAAGGCGCTGGTCTATCTCGCGGCCTTCCTCCCGGACAAAGGCGAGAGCGCGGCCGACCTGTCGGGGAAGTTCCCCGGCAGCACGCTCGGCGACGCGCTGCGGCCGGTACCGACCACGAACGCCGACGGCTCCCAGGTCAACGACCTCTACATCCACAACGACAAGTTCCGCCACCAGTTCGCGGCGGACGTGCCTCGTGACAAGACCGACCTGATGGCCGTCACGCAGCGGCCGATCACCGACGCCGCCCTGGCCGAGGGCGCGGCCGAGCCGGCCTGGAAGACCATCCCCTCATGGGTCCTGGTCGCCACACAGGACCTCAACATCCCGCCCGCAGCCCAGGAGTTCATGGCCCAGCGGGCCCACGCCCACACCTCGAAGGTACGGGCCTCCCACGCGGTGAGCGTCTCGAAGCCCGGAAAGGTCACCGAGGTCATCGAGGACGCCGCTCACTCGGTGCGCTGACACCGCAAGACGGGTCCTGTGCGGACGGGCGCGCTGCCGCGAGCCCGTCCGCACGGCTCGTCGCGAGTCACACCCGGCCGGTGCGGCCGGTCAGGTGTCCGCGACCCGCTCAACCGGCCGACGCTGCGGCGGGCCACCTCCCGCACCGGCCCCGGATGTGCAAGGACAAGCTCATGCGCCGCGAACCGCGGATCACACCGATAGGCCCCGCCGACCTCGCCCGAACCGTGGCGCTGCACCGCCGCTGCTCACCGCAGACCCTGTGGAGCCGCTACCACCGGGCGATGCCTGACCCCCGCACCTACCTGCCCACTCTGCTGACCCGTCCCGGTTCGGTCCACCTGGCCGTGCTGGACGTTACCGGACGCTTCGTCGCCGTCGGACATCTGATGCCGGATCACTCGGCCGTGGAGGCCGCGCTGTTGGTCGAGGACTCCTGGCAGGGCCGCGGACTCGGAACCCGTCTCCTGCGACGTCTGGCGCGGCACGCGCTCAGCGGCGGCTGGGAGAGCCTCTACGGTCTCTTCCTGGCAGGGGACGGACGGATCGATGCCATCCTGCGCCACGCGGACGTTCCCGTGCACCGCACGCAGGAAGGCGACACCGTCACCGCCTGGGCGCGGGCCCGGGACCTCGCCGTCCTCCGCACGGAGCGCGCGAGCCGGCCACGGTTTTGTGGCCGGTGTCCGCAGGGCGGCAAAGGCGGATGACACCACATGCCTGCGCCGGTGCGGCGGGAGGGCCGCACCGGCGCTCCTTCTCCTACGCCACGGTGTCGGCGTACAGGTCGTCCTCGAACGCCGCGGCCTCCAGGATCGCCTTGACCGAGGTCAGGTAGCGGGCCGCGTCCGCCCCGTCCACCAGCCGGTGGTCGTACGACAACGACAGGTGCACCAAGTCCCGGATGCCGATGACCTCGTCGTCGCCGTCGCGGACGACCGCTGGCCGCCTGACCGTCGCGCCCACGCCCAGGATCGCGGCCTCCTTCGGCGGCACGATGACGGTGTCGAACAGCGCGCCGCGCGAACCGGTGTTGGAGATGGTGAACGTCGCTCCCGTCACGTCGTCGGGAGTGAGGTGCCCGCCGCGGGCCCGGCCGGCCAGGTCGTGGACGGCCCGGGCGAGCCCGGCGACCGTCAGGTCCCCGGCCGCCTTGACGACCGGGGTCATCAGGCCGTCCTCCGTGTCGACCGCGATGCCGATGTTCTCGGTGTCGAAGTAGGTGATGGTCCCCGCGGCCTCGTCGATCCTGGCGTTGACGACCGGGTGCGCCCTCAACGCCTGGGCGGCGGCCTTGATGAAGAAGGGCAGCGGCGACAGCTTGAGCCCCTCGCGGGCGAGGAAGCCGTCCTTCGCCCGGCCGCGCAGCCGCATGAGCCGCGTGACGTCGGCCTCCACCGTGGTGGTTAGCTGCGCCTGCTCCTGCAGCGCCTTCTTCAGGTTGTTCCCGATGGCTCTGCGTATGCGGGTCATCGGCACCGTACGGCCGCGCAGTGAGGAGGCTTCGGTGCCGGCGGCCGGGGCGACAACCGGCGGTGCGGCAGGAACTGCGGCCGCCGGCACGGGCGAGGGGATCGGAGCCGGCAACGGTGTCGGGGCCGGAGTCGGAACCGGGGTCGCAGAGGCGGGCTCGGCCCGGGGGGGCGACGGTGCGACCGGCGTGCGGGCCGGGTCAGGCGGGGCCTCGACCGGCGTGCCGATGACGCCGAGGGCGGCGCCGACCTCGACGGTCTCGTCCTCCGCCACGGTGATCTCCAGAAGAACACCGCCCGCCGGGGAGGGGATCTCGGTGTCGACCTTGTCGGTGGAGACCTCCAGCAAGGGTTCGTCGGCCTCGACGCGCTCGCCGACCTGCTTCAGCCAACGGGTCACGGTGCCTTCGGTGACGGACTCGCCGAGGGCGGGCAGGGTCACGGAAACCGTCATGGTGTCGTCAACTCCTCAACACCGGCGGGCGCGACGCGCCGGCCCGCCGGATCTGTCGTTCGTGGTGTGTGTTGTGCGGGGCCGGTCGCGTCCGGCGTCGCTCAGCGGTCGAGGCCGTAGCGCTCGCGGGCCTGTCCGACGGTCGCCGGGGGGACCTGCCCGGCCCGGGCCAGCCGGTCCAGCGCGGTCACGACGATCGACTCGGCGTCCACCCGGAAGTACCGGCGGACGTCCTCACGCGTGTCGGACAGACCGAAGCCGTCGGTGCCCAGGGAGTAGTAGTCCTGCTCGATCCACTGGCTGATCTGATCCGGTACCTGCCGCATCCAGTCGCTGACCGCCAGTACAGGACCGGGCGCGCCCGCGAGCGCCCGGGTGACGAACGGCGTGCGCTCCTCGCCGCGCATCCTGGCGTCGTCGGCGCGCATCGCGTCCCGGCGCAGCTCCGTCCAGGACGTCACCGACCACACGTCGGCGTGCACGCCCCAGTCGGAGGCGAGGAGTTCCTGCGCCCGCAGGGCCCAGTGGACGGCCGTACCGGAGGACAGCAGCTGCAACCGCGGTCCGGCGGCGCCGGGTCCGGCGGGCCGGAACCGGTAGACGCCCCGGACGATGCCCTCCTCGATGTCCGGCACCGCCGGCATGGCCGGCTGGTGCTTCGGCTCGTTGTACACGGTCAGGTAGTAGAAGACGTTCTCGGGACGCTCGCCGTACATCCGGCGCAGGCCGTCCCGGACGATCACCGCGATCTCGTAGGCGAAGGCCGGGTCGTAACTGACCGCCGCCGGGTTGGTGGCGGCCAGCAGATGCGAATGGCCGTCACCGTGCTGCAGACCCTCGCCGGTCATGGTCGTGCGCCCGGCGGTGCCACCGACCACGAAGCCACGGCCCATCTGGTCGCCGAGCGCCCAGAACTGATCGCCGGTGCGCTGGAATCCGAACATCGCGTAGAAGATGTAGAACGGGATCATCGGCTCGCCGTGGGTGGCGTACGAGGTCGCCGCGGCGGTGAACTCGGCCACGGAACCGGCCTCGGTGATGCCCTCGATGAGGAGCTGCCCGGTGGTGCTCTCCCTGTAGTGGAGGAGCTGGTCCGCGTCGACGGGGTCGTAGTTCTGACCCTGCGGCGAGTAGATGCCGGCCGTGGGGAACATCGACTCCATGCCGAAGGTGCGGGCCTCGTCGGGAACGATCGGCACCCAGCGCGCGCCGCTCCGCTCGTCCCGCATCAGGTCCTTGACCAGCCGGACCAGCGCCATCGTGGTGGCGATCTCCTGGTTTCCGGACCCCTTCTCCAGGGCCTCGAAGGGCTTGGCGGGCGGCTCCGGCAGCGGCGCGGCCGTCACCCGGCGCAGCGGGAGGGGGCCGTCCAGCCCGGCCCGTCGCTCGCGCAGGTACCGCGCCTCGGGCGAGTCCGCCCCGGGATGCCAGAACGGGACCTGGTCCCCGGCGAGCGCGCTGTCGGGGATGGGCAGCTCCAGCACGTCGCGCAGCTCACGGAACTGCGCCATCGTGAGCTTCTTCATCTGGTGGTTGGCGTTGCGCGACTCGAACGCCGAGCCCAGCGTGTGGCCCTTGACCGTCTGGGCGAGAACCACCGTCGGAGTGCCCCGGTGCTCCACCGCGGCCCGGTAGGCGGCGTACACCTTCAACGGCTCGTGTCCGCCGCGGGAGTTCTCGAACAGTTCCACCACCTGCGCGTCGCTCAGGGACGCGGAGAGGGCGGACAGGGCGGTCCCGGTGAAGAAGTTCTCGCGTATGTACGCGGCGTCCCGCGCGGCCAGCGTCTGCAGCTGCGCGTCGGGCACCTCGCCGAGGCGCCGCACCAGGTCACCCGTGCTGTCCTGCCCCAACAGCGGGTCCCAAGCCTCTCCCCACAACGTCTTGACCACGTTCCAGCCCGCGCCCCGGAACCGTGCCTCCAGCTCCTGGACGATCTTCGAGTTGGAGCGGACCGGCCCGTCCAGGCGCTGCAGGTTGCAGTTGACGACGAACGTGAGGTTGTCAAGGCCCTCACGGGAGGCGAGCGTCAGGGCGGCCATCGACTCCGGCTCGTCCGTCTCCCCGTCGCCCAGGAACGCCCACACCCGTGAGGCGGAGGTGTCCTTGATACCGCGCGCGTGCAGATAGCGGTTGAAGCGGGCCTGGTAGACGGCGTCGAGCGGGCCGAGGCCCATGGAGACCGTCGGGAACTCCCACAGCCACGGCAGCCGCCGGGGGTGCGGGTAGGACGGCAGGCCGTGACCGCTGGCCTCCCGCCGGAAGCCGTCCAACTGCTCGGCGCTCAGGCGCCCTTCGAGGAACACTCTTGCGTAGATGCCCGGGGAGGCGTGCCCCTGCAGGAAGAGCTGGTCGCCGGAGCCGTCGCCGTCCTTGCCCCGGAAGAAGTGGTTGAACCCGATCTCGTAGAGCCAGGCCGCCGACGCGTAGGTGGAGATGTGGCCGCCGAGCCCCAGGCGTGAACCCCGGGTGACCATCGCGGCGGCGTTCCACCGGTTGAGCGCGGTGATCCTGGACTCCAACTCCAGGTCACCGCCGAACTCGGGCTGCGCGGCGGCCGGGACGGTGTTGATGTAGTCCGAGGACAGCAGTGGGGGCAGCCGGGTCCCGGACGCCTCGGCGAACTCGTGCACGCGCCGCATCAGGTACGCCGCCCGTTCCGGCCCGGCGTTGCGCACGACGGCGTCGAGAGAGGCCCGCCACTCGGCGGTCTCCTCCCGGTCACGGTCGGGTAGCTGGTCGAGCTCACTGATCGCGGGCGTTTCAGTGGGCCGGGACGGATCGTTCATGGCAGCCTTCCTGGCACGGCGTTGGGACGGGTGGGGCCGGCCGCGGACACAGGGGTCGGCGGCCGGCGGGAAGCGCGGGCGACGGTGCGGCGTCGCCCGCCGGAGTCAGCGGCTCTTGAGCCACTCGGTGAAGGTGTGGTGGCCCAGGTGGGCGTCCGGTCCGGGCAGCAGGGTCCGCTCCCCGACCACCGCGCCGAAGAAGGGCGCCTGCGCGTCGGCGACCACTGGCCCGGTCCGGCCCAGGACGGCCAGCAGCTCGCCGGTGGCCTCCTCGAGCCGGAGCTCCTGCGGTCCCGCGACCTCTAGCACCCCGAAGCGGGGCAGTCCCACTGCGGCATGGGCGACCGCCGCGGCGACGTCGTCCGTCGAGACCGGGCGCACCAGCAGAGGCGGCACGTGCACACCGTCGGGCCGGATGCCGTCCGTCGCGATCGCCTCGACGGACTCGTGGAACGGAGTGGCGCGCACCAGGGTGCAGGGCACGGTGGCGTGCCGCGCCAGGTCCTCCTGTGCCGCCTTGGCCCGGAAGTAGCCGGAGCCGACGAGGTCGGTGCCCACCACCGACAGCGCCACATAGTGCTCCGCGCCCGCCGCGGCAGCGGCCTTGAGGAGATGGCCCGTCGAGGCGGTGAAGAACCGCGTACTGACTGTCTGCTCCCGTGAGGGGGCGTCGGTGACGTCCACGATCACCTCGGCGCCGCGCAGGGCTCGCTCCAGGCCCTGTCCGGTGCTCACGTCGACCCCGTCCGCGCGCGAGACCGGCACGACCTCCACGCCGTGGTCGCGGAGCCTGGCGACCGTCCGGGAACCGATCAGACCGGTGGCACCTACAACGGCGACTCTCATCTGGATCTCTTTCGTCGGGGGCCGATGACCCTGGCGGGTGTCCGATGGGCGGCGACGGCGGCGGGCGTCCGCGTGCCACCGTGCTCACCACACCTAGACAGGTCGGAGCCGGTTCTTGTGACACCGTGTCGGCGCGGCCGACCGTCTCCACGTGTCACAGATTCCCGGGGGATCCGGTCAGGAGAATCGAGCGGTCGCCACGACCGCGACGATCACGTGAAGGCGCGGACGATGTGTCGCGCGGACACGGTGCAACCACGGAAGGTGCGACCCAGTGTCGGAGAACTCACAGCACACCCAGCACGGCCACCACGGACACGGGCACGGCACGGGCGGCGAGGACGGCCCCAGCTGGACCCGGGCGGCGAAGATGCTCCAGGACGCCTCACCGGTGACCGTTCCCGAGGGCGCCTCGGCCATGACTATCCACGTCGAGTGGGAGCCCGGCGACCCCGGTACCCCGCCGCACCGCCACTCCGGCCCGGCGTTCGGCTACGTCATCAAGGGTGCCGTCCGCTTCGAACTGGAAGGGGAGCCGGAGCGTGTCATCGAGGCCGGCGGCACCTTCTGGGAGCCCGGCGGCGACGCCATCCATTACCAGGACGGCAACGCTCTGGACGACGAGCGGACCGAGTTCGTCGTCACGATGATGTGCGCGCCCGGCAAGCCCATGCTGGAATTGGTCGACGAGGCGGAACTGAAGGAGCGCGTCCACCTGCGCGCACCGCGGCCGACCGCCTGACAGCTGCGCGGGGCCCTGCGTCCGTGACACCCTGGCGAGTACCGGTGTCACGGACGCAGGGCCCCGCTTTTTGTACTTGGCCATTTTCCCGGTCCTTGCTGCTACTCCACGAAGTACGAGTCGTGCCGGTCGAAGAACACGGCCCGCTCCTCCTCCGAAGCGTGCGCCAGCTGCGACACCTGCTCGAAGTACTCCTCGCGCGGAGCGCCCGGCGTGAACAGCAGCAGCATGTCGGCCGGGGCGTCGGAGTCGTTCCGGAAGGCGTGCAGCCCGCCCTGCGGCACGTGCAGGAAGTCCCCCTTGCGGGCGTCGACCCACTGCACACCGTCGAAGACGCGCACGGTGCCGTCCAGGATGTAGAACGATTCGGAGATCCGCTTGTGGAAGTGCGTCTTGGGGCCGCCCGCCCGGGGCCGCATCTCCACCCGGTACAGCCCGAACTCGCCCCGGGTGGTGGCGGTCGTCGCCAGGTAGTGGGTGGCGTCCTTGCCCGGACCGCTCTCGCCGAGGTTCGGCGGTGTGGTGGCAGGCCGGAAGACGGCGCTGACCTCACCGTCCTCGCCCCAGTACTTCTGTTCCGGATACGGATACGACATAACAGGTTCCTCTTCTCTTTCTCTGTGACAGGACTTCTCTGCGACAGGACCGGCGCGGGTTCGCCGGTGCCGGCCGAAAGCCCGGTCGGGGGTCATTCGGCGGATCGGTGATGAGTGAAGCGGGAGACCAGCGGCGGCTCCAACAGCCCGCCGTGGGCCCAACGTTGCGGCCGGTGCGGGGCCGCAGTGGTCTGCCGCAACAGGGCGAAGGCCAGCGCCGCGCCGACGGCCAGCAGCCCCGCACACAGCGGCATGGCCCTGCGGAACGACGCATCGAAGGCGGCGCCCGACCGGTAGGCGTCCGGCCCCATCCCGACCAGGAGCGGCAGCGCCGCCACGGCCATCAGCCCGGCCGCCCGCGCCGCGGCGTTGTTGATGCCGCTGGCCAGCCCGGCGTTCGATGCGTCCACCGAGGACAGCAGAGTCACGGTCAGCGGAGCGACCAGGACGACCATGCCGGTTCCCATCACCACCAGCGCGGGCAGGACGTCGGCCGGGTAGGACGCGCCCGGCCCGACCCGCAGCATCATCAGCATGCCCGCGCCGCACACCAGCGGTCCGAGAGTGAGCGGGAGCCGGGGCCCCAGCCGCTGGGCGAGCACCCCCGAGCCGGAGGAGAACAGCAGCATCAGCACGGTGGTGGGCAGCATGGCCGCGCCGGCCGCCAGGGCCGAGTACCCGACGACGATCTGCAGCTGTAGCGCGGCCAGGAAGTAGAACCCGCCGGTGCTCGCGTAGACGCACAGGGTGATCAGGTTTATGGCGGTGAACTGCCGGGAGGAGAAGATCGCCGGCGGCATCATGGGGTCGGCGCTGCGCCGCTCCACGTGGAGGAAGGCGGCGCCGCCGACGACGCCGCCGACTGCCGCGGCGACGGCCACCGGCCCACCGTGGCGTGCCGCGGTCAGCGCGTAGGTGGTCAGGGCGAGGGCCAGGGCGCCCAGGACGGCGCCGGGTACGTCGAAAGCCCAACGCCCCCGGCCGGCAGCGCCGGTGGCCACCACCGTGTCCTCGCGGAGCCCGCCCACGGATTCCGGGACGTGGTTCAGCGCGACGGGCACGCACAGCAGCGCCGGGACGATGCTCAGCACAAACGTCCACCGCCAGCCGGGGCCGTCGACCAGCCACCCGCCGAGGAACGGTCCGAGGGCCGCCGCGATCCCGCCGAAACCGGACCACAGGCCGATCGCGCGCGGCCGGTCGTCCGGGTGGAAGGAGGCCTCGATGATCGCGAGCGAGCCGGGGGTGAGCAGCGCGCCGCCGACGCCCTGCAGCGCCCGGGCGGCGATCAACGTGCCGGCGTTCGGCGCGAGAGCGCACAGCAGCGAGGCGACCGCGAACCACACGACGCCCACGACAAAGACCCGCCGCCGCCCGAGTCGGTCGCCCAGGGAACCGCCCAGCAGGATCAGGCCCGCCAGGGCCAGCATGTAAGCGTTCACCGTCCACTGGAGCACGGCGAGATCGGCGCCGAAGTCCCGGCCGATGCGCGGCAGCGCGACGTTGGTGACGGTGGAGCCGAGCAGGACCACACTCGATCCCAGCACCGTGGCCAGCAGGGTCCACCGGCCGCGGGCACTGGCGATCCGGAGCAAGGGAACGGGAACAGGGGCGGCGCCGTCCGTGGCGGGAGAGTGCTTCATGTCGTGTCCTGGCGTCGTCCGGTGACCACGGGCCGGCGGGGCGGGGATCACCCGGGCGACGGCGGCAGTCGGTGCAGTGGGGCGAGCGGACACCGGGCGGGCCGGGGTCCGTCGCCCGGCCGATGGCCGGGGTGGCCGGGTGACGGACCCGCGCGTCCGGCCGGGCCGGAGCGGTCGGCTCAGCCGAACATGCCGGGCTTGTAGCCGCCGGCCGGCTGCCGGTTGATGACGTTGATGCGGTTGTAGGCATTGATGACCGCGATCAACGAGATCAGCGCCGCGAGCTGGTCCTCGTCGTAGTGCTTCGCGGCGTTCGCCCAGGCATCGTCCGACACCCCGGCCGAGCCGTCCGCGATGCGCGTGCCCTGCTCGGTCAGTTCCAGGGCCGCGCGCTCGGCCTCGGTGAAGACCGACGCCTCGCGCCACACGGCCACCAGGTTCAGCCGCTGCTGCTCCTCGCCGGCGGCGGTGGCGTCCTTGGTGTGCATGTCGGTGCAGAAGCCGCAGCCGTTGATCTGACTGGCACGGATCTTCACCAGCTCCTGAGTGGCGACCGGCAGGGTCGAGTGCACCGCCGCTCCGGCCGAGTTCAGGTGCTTCATGACCTTGCCGGCGAGAGCGTTGCCGAAGTAGTTGATGCGAGCTTCCACGGGGGATCTCCTCAGGTGCGGAACAATTACGGTCCACTGACCGGGAACCTGCCGGATCTGTGACACCGCGGGTCCCGGTTCACCGGGATAGCGGTGTGACACCGTATGAAGATGCTGGTACCAGGCACCACGTCCGGGCGGCCGTACACAGCCCGATAGCATCACGGCACACCGTCAGCGAATACAAGGTGATCACCATGGCAACCGAAAGTGTTCTGCATCCGAGCCTCATCGTCCCGATCGGGCACGTCGAACCCGTCCCGCGCCGCATCCGGGGGATGGTCGCCGGCCGGGTCGTCTTCGACACCCGCCGTGCCCTGTACGTGTGGGAATGGCAGGCATACCCTCAATTCAGCATCCCCGTCGAGGACTTGGTCGACGGGGAGCTCCGCGACGACGGACACATGGAGCAGCTCGGTGCCGGCCCGGCGCACCGTCACACTCTTCAGGTCGGACCGGAGGTCCGCGAAGGGGCGGTGTGGGTCTGGGGCGAGGGCGCTCCGGGCGCTCTGCGTGACACCGTGCGTTTCGAATGGGAAGCACTGGACACCTGGCTCGAAGAGGACGAGCCGGTCTTCGTGCACCCCCGCAGCCCCTACTCCCGTGTCGACGCCCTGCGTTCGAACAGCAGGGTCCGGGTCGAGCTGGACGGAGTCGTGCTCGCGGAGGCCGACAACTGCGTCAAGCTCTTCGAGACCGGCCTGCCGACCCGCTACTACCTCGACCCCGCGACCATCGACTGGGCCCGGTTGCGCCACTCGGACACGGTCACACGCTGCCCGTACAAGGGGACGACGAGCAGCTACTGGTCCTTCGACGGTGACGCCGCCTCCCACGAGGACATCGCCTGGACCTACGACTTCCCGACCGCCCACGTCCACCGCATCGCGGGCCTGACCGCGTTCTACAACGAGCACGTCGACCTGTACATCGACGGCTTTCTGCTGCCGAAGCCCGCGGATGCGGACCGGACTTCAGCCGACCGGTGATCCGCCGGGGGTGCATTTCGCATCCCTTTCCCCGGCGCGTCACACAATGGCTCCCGGCCCGGTCTCATGGGAGGGAAAGACCTCCCGAACTCACCGCCCGTAAGGACCGTGCCATGAGTGACATCGTTCTCGAACCCGCCGCGCAGGAATTCGCCGACGCCACTGCCAAGCCGCCGCTGCTGTACGAACTCGGCGTCGAAGGCGCCCGCAAGTTGCTGGACGACGTCCAGTCCGGACCGGTCGAGAAGCCGGACGTGGACGAGAAGTGGATCACCGTCCCCGCGGAGGTCGGCGATGTGCGTGTGCGCATCATCAAGCCCGTCGGCAGCACGGGCGTCCTGCCCGTGATCCTTTACGTCCACGGCGGGGGCTGGATCCTCGGGAACTCCGGCACCCACGACCGCCTGGTGCGCGAACTCGCCGTGGGCGCGAAGGCCGCCCTGGCCTTCGTCGAGTACGACCGCTCCCCGGAGGCGAAGTACCCGGTCGCCATCGAGCAGGCGTACGCCACAGCCCGCTGGATCACCGCCCGGGGCGGCGACGAGGGGCTGGACGGCTCCCGCCTGGTCGTCGCCGGGGACTCCGTCGGCGGCAACATGAGCGCCGCCCTCACCCACCTGGCCAAACAGCGAGGCGACGTGAGGTTCCTGCACCAGTCGCTGTACTACCCGGTCACCGACGCCGGGCAGGACACCGAGAGCTACCGCACCTTCGCCCACGGGCCGCACCTGACGGCAAAGGCCATGGAGTGGTTCTGGAACGCTTACACCACCGACCCGACCGAGCGGGACCAGGTCACCGCCTCCCCGCTGCGCGCGACCCTGGAGGAGCTCCGGGGACTGCCGCCGGCGTTCGTCGCCGTCGACGAGAACGACGTGCTGCGCGACGAGGGCGAGGCCTACGCGCGCAAGCTGATCCAGGCCGGTGTGCCGACCACGAGCGTCCGCTACAACGCCTCGCTGCACGACTTCATGATGCTGAACCCGGTCCGCGGAACCCAGGCCTCCACCGCGGCGATCGAGCAGGCCGTCCACGTGCTGCGCGAAGCCCTCGGCACCAATTGATTCCGTGCGCGGCAACGGCGCGGAAAACGATCCCTGTTTTCCGCGCTCGCCGAAAGACCGCACGTCCCTCGAACCAGTACAGCCCTCCATCCGATGGCACGCGCAGGGCGCAGGCCGCATGCCACCGGCTGAATGAAAGGCCCCTTTCATGAGTGCACAGAAGCCGACCGTCGTCCTCGTCCACGGAGCGTTCGCGGACTCCTCGAGTTGGAACGGCGTAGTCGAAAGGCTCCAGTCCCACGGCCATTCCGTGGTATCCGCGAGCAATCCGCTGCGCGGGCTGAGCAAGGACAGCGACTACGTCCGACAGCTCGTGGAGTCCATAGCGGGCCCCGTGGTCCTCGTCGGGCACTCCTACGGCGGTTCGGTGATCAGCAACGCCGCACGCGGACTCGACCAGGTCAAGGCGCTCGTCTTCGTCGCGGCCTTTCTGCCGGACGAAGGGGAGAGCGCGGTCGCCCTGTCCGGGAAGTTCCCGGGCAGCACCCTCGGGGAGACGCTCCACGCCGTGCCGATCGCCCTCCCCGACGGCAGCCGGGTGGCGGATCTCTACATCGAGGAGAGCAAGTTCCACCAGCAGTTCGCCGCCGACGTCCCCGAGAAGACCGCGGCGGTCATGGCCGCCACCCAGCGGCCCGTGGCCGACGCCGCGCTGGCCGAGGGAGCCTCCGCCCCCGCCTGGAGGGACATTCCGTCCTGGGTCCTCGTGGCGACCGAGGACCGCAACATCCCGGCCCAGGTACAGATCTTCATGGCCGAACGCGCGAAGGCCACGGTCGTGACCGTCGACGCCTCCCACGCGGTCGCCGTCTCCCGTCCCGGTGACGTCGCCCGCCTGGTCGACGAGGCGGTACAGGCCACCGGTTGAGCCACCGTGATACCGAGGCGCGGTCGGAGTCATCGCGCCGTCCTCGCGGCCCGGCTTCGCTCCGGGCGCCGGGCCGCCGACTTCGGGAGCGCATCAATGAGCACGGAAGAGCAGGCCGCTCGCGGGCTGGCCGACATAGAGGCCTACCTGTACTGGGAGGCTCACCTCAGTGCCGCCCGTCAGCGCGTGGCCGCCTTCATCGCGCAGTCGGTGGGGCTCACCCACCAGCAGAAGAGGGACATCGAAGAGTGGTACCTCGACGAGCAGAAGTACGTCGCCGGGGTGGTGACGCAGCACATCGCCGACAGCGTCGCCGAGGCCGACTCGGCCCGCCATTGGCGTTTCCTGCGGTGGATGCGCCGGATGCTGATCGCGGTGGCCGTCCTGACCCTGCTGACCTTCGTGGGCACGGTGCTCCTCGTGAGTTCGCGCCCCTGACCCGAGCCGCGGGAAGAGCATCGATTTCGAGCCAGCCCCAGGCACTGTGAACGCCGGGGGTATCGTGGCCGCAGGAGGCGGCCATGGTGAGGGGTGGGGCTCGGACCGGGCTCATCGGGAGACGAGACGAGTGCCGGGTCCTCGACGACTTGCTCGCGCAGGCCAGGGACGGTCGCAGCGGCATCGTGGTGGTGCGCGGCGAGGCGGGGATCGGGAAGACTGAACTGCTCAACCACCTCATCGACCGGGCCGGTGGATTCCGTGTCGTGCGGGCGGCCGGCGTGCAGTCCGAAATGGAACTGTCCTATGCCGGACTGCACCAACTCTGCGCCCCGCTGCTGTCCCATCTCGATGATCTCCCCGGGCCACAACGCACCGCCCTGCGCACGGCGTTCGGGATGCAGGCCGGAGACGCGCCCGACCGGTTCCTGGTCGGGCTGGCCACGCTGAGCCTGCTGGCTGGGGCCGCCGGCGACGAGCCCATGCTGTGCCTGGTCGACGACGCACAGTGGCTGGACCGTGTGTCGTCCCAGACACTGGAGTTCGTCGCGCGCCGGCTGCTCGCCGAATCGGTGCTGCTGGTCCTGGCCGTCCGCGAGTCCGGCTCCCGCGAGATCCTGTCCGACCTGCCCGAACTCTTCGTCCACGGGCTGAACGAACGGGATTCCCGACAACTCCTCGACTCGGTCGTCACCGGACCGCTCGACCCACGGGTACGGGACCGGATCGTCGCCGAGACGCGTGGAAACCCGCTGGCCCTGCTCGAACTGCCGCGCGGCCTGACCGCCATGGAGATGGCAGGAGGCTTCGACGGCCCCACGGCCCGGCCCCTGGCCGGCCAGATCGAGGCGGGCTATCTCCGCCGTATCCAGGCACTCCCCGCCGAGGCACAACGCTTGCTGCTCATCGCCGCCCTCGAGCCGGTCGGCGACGTCTCCTTGCTGCGGCAGGCCGCCGAACGCCTGGACATCCCGGTGGACATCGCCGTCACCCATGCCGAGGCATCAGGCCTCCTGACGCTCGGCACCTGGGTCCGCTTCCGTCACCCCCTGGTCCGCTCGGCGGCGTACCGGGCCGTCGACTTCGAGGAACGGCGCCGCGTGCACCAGGCGTTGGCCGAGTCGATCGACGCGAGCCTCGACCCCGAACGCCGGGTGTGGCACCTGGCGAGCGCGGCCACGGAGCCCGACGAGGCGGTGGCCGCGGAACTCGAGGGTTCCGCCGGCCGCGCCCGCCGCCGCGGGGGACTCGCGGCCGCGGCGGCCTTCCTGCACCGGGCCAGCGAGCTGACCCCCGATGCCGAACGGCGCGCAGCCAGGACCCTGGCCGCCGCGCAGGCCAAGTTCCAGGCGGGCGCCTACGACACCGCGCGGGAACTGGTCGGCGTGGCGGACGTGAACCCGCACGGCGAGGTGGGGACCGGCCGGGCGAACCTGCTGCGGGGACAGATCACGTCCGCGGCCCAGAGCGCCAGTGCGGGACTGCCCCTGCTGCTCGAAGCGGCCCGGCAGCTCCAGCCGTACGACGCCGGACTGGCCCGCCAGACCTACCGGGACGCCATCTACGCGGCGCTGACCGCGGGCCGGCTGGCCACGGGCGGGGTCCGCGACGTCGCCGAGGCCGTGCTGAGCGTGCCGGGCCGCGACCGCCCGGCCAACCGCGAGGATCTCCTGCTGACCGGCATTTCGCGGATGGTCACCGAGGGGTACTCCGCAGGTGCTCCGCTCGTCCTCGACGCCGTGAACGCCTTCCGGACGGAACGCCGCACACCGCAGGACGCCCTGGGCTGGCTTCCGCTCGTGTGCCGCATGGCACACAGTGTGTGGGACTTCGCCGCCTGGTCCGAACTCTCCGCCCGTCTGGTCGAGTTCGCCCGGCAGGACGGAGCGCTCGCCGTGCTGCCCTCCGCTCTCCTGCTGCGTCTGTCGAACCGGGTGTTCGCGGGCGATCTTCGGGCCGCCGACTCCCTCACGGTGGAAGCCGACGCGATCGGCGAGGCCACGGGCAGCAGCTTCTTCGCCCACTACGGATCCCTCGTCGTGGAGCCCTTCAAGGGCAGGGAGGCCTCGACCCGGCAGGCGATCGCGGCCGTCACGCACGACCGTCTCCTCCAGAGCGAGGGCAAGGTCATCACCGCCACCCAGTGGGCGGAGGCGGTCCTCTGCAACGGCCTCGGCCGCTACGAGGAGGCCTACACCGCCGCCGAGCGTGGCTGCGAGAACCCTCAGGAACTCGGCCTGTCCCTGCAGTCCAGGGTGGAACTCGTCGAGGCGGCGGTCCGGCTGGGCCGGACCGCGCGCGTGGCCGAATCGGTGCGCACGATCGAGGAGATGGCCCAGGTCAGCAGGACGCCCTGGGCGCTGGGCACGTCGGCCGCCGTCCGTGCTCTGGTGGCAGAGGGAGCGGCCGCCGAAACCCTGCACCGGGAGGCGATCGAGCAGCTCGACCTGGCCCAGACCCGCATGGACAGCGCCAGGGCACGGCTCCGCTACGGCGAGTGGCTGCGCCTAGAAGGGCGAGGGGCGGACGCGCGATCCCGGTTGGGCGAGGCCTACGAGATGCTCAGCGAAGCGGGGGCCGAGGCGTTCGCGGAGCGCGCGCGACGGGAACTGCAGGCTGCCGGGGTGAAGGTGCGCCGACGGGCCGCGGCGACGTCGGTCACGTTCACCGCGAAGGAGGCCGAGATCGCGCGGCTGGCCCGGGACGGGTTCACGAATCCGGAGATCGCCGCGCGGCTGTTCCTCAGCCCGCACACGGTCGAATGGCATCTGCGCAAGGTGTTCGCGAAGTTGGGGATCTCCTCCCGCAAGGAGATCGGCTCCGTGGAGCTGGACACCCTGGCGACCAAGTCCTGACCGGGCCACGGTCCGCTCACGGCGACAGCGGTTGGGCGGGGGAGACGCCCTCGGGTTCGGCCAGCAATGCGGGCACGGTGACGATCGTCATCTCGCGCGTCAGCAGGCGGTGCACGGGACAGCGCCCGGCTGCCGCCAGCAACTGCTCCCGCTGGGCCGGATCCAGCTCACCGGTCAGCCCCACGTTCTTGACGATGCGCCCCTGCCCGCCGAACCGCACGGCCACGTCTACACGGTCGAGTCGCCAGCCGCGCCGTTCGGCCAGGGCCCGCACGGCCATGGACGTGCACGACCCGAGCGCGGCCAGCAGCAGCTCTCCCGGAGTGGGGCCGGCATCGGCGCCCGCGGGCTCCGGTTCGTCGGCGGTCAGCATGTGGGTGCCGATCGCGATGGAGCGAGTGAGCCGTTCGCCTTCGGCGACGGAGACGAGGCGTGTGATCATGGGTCTTCCTCTCGGCCGGGATACGGGACCGTGGCCAAACGTGTCCCCGCCACACAGACCGTGCCGACGGCAAACGTGTGACATCCGGCCCCTGGCCGGTGCGGACGGCCCCGTCCGCCCTGCTCAGCAGCTGCCGGTCACAGCGCCGTGTGCAGGGACCGCCGGGAGGCGATGCCGAGCTTGGCGTACATCTTCCGCAGATGCCATTCCACGGTGTGCGGGCTCAGGAACAACTGGGCGCCGATCTCGGAGTTGGTGAGCCCGTCCCGTGCCAGCTGCGCGATCTGGGCCTCCTGGGCGGTGAGGGTCGCCGTGGCGCGACTGTCACGCCGGGCCACCGACTCACCGGTGGCCCGCAACTCGCGGACGGCGCGGTCGGCAAATGCTTCCGCTCCGAACCGCGTGAACAGGGCGTGTGCCTCATGCAGTTGCTCCCGGGCGTCGCTGCGGCGGCTCTCCCGCCGCAGCCACTCCCCGTACAGCAGGTGTGCCCGGGCCAGTTCCATCGCCACCTTGGTACGCCCGAGGCGTTCGATCGCCTCGCGGTACCGTTCCTCGGCTGCGGCGCCTTGGCCGAGCAGCGCCCGGGAGCGTGCCTGGACGCCCAGGGCCCAGTCCGTGCCGGCGGCCTCGGTGGCCCGCACGAGGCGGTCCAGGGCGGCGCGGGCGGCGTCGTGGCGGCCGCTGCGCACGCCGGCCTCCACCAGCTCGATCAGTCCCCAGTTGGCCGCGACCAGGTCCTGCGGATGCGCGCTCGCCGAGCGGGCCGCTTCGAACGCCTCCTCGAACCGGCCCAGACCGTTGAGGAGCACGGCCTCCGCCCTTCGCGCTATGGCCACGCCGATGCCCTCACCGCGCTGCACGGCGCTCTCCAGGCCCGCCTTGATCAGCGGTAGGGCCTCGCCCGCCCGTCCTTGCCAGGCGACCAGTGACATCGTGCCGAACGGTGTGAAGCTGCCGCCGACCGCTTCCTGGACACGGGTGATCTCCGCGATGAGGAGGGCCGCCTCGGCCAGTTCCCCGGCGCATGTGTGGACGACCACACGTGAGTTAAGGGCGAGCGGCAGTTCGGCCAGCGCGCCGACTGCGCGGGCGGTCCGTACGTGGCGTGCCGCCAGCTCCGTCCAGCTCTCGTCGTCCCACATCTCGGCCGCAAGTGCCGAGACCAGCCACGACCAGCGCAGGATCTGCTCCGGGTCGGCCTCCCGGCGGAACAGGCGCAGCACGCTGTGCGCGGAAGGCACCGCGGCGCGGTAGTCGTCGGTGAACCGCGTGGCCAGGGCGTCCAGCAGTACGTCCGCGGTACGCGTCGGCCCGGTGGAGGACGACGGTGTCCGTCGCGCGGCCGCTGCCACCTCGCGCGCGTCCGCGTCAGAGGCGAGGCGGCCGGCGAGCATGGCGGCTGACAGAGTGTCCAGGAAGGTCTCATGGGCCAGGTCGGTGTCGAGCGGCAGCAGGCGGCGTGCGGTGCCGAGAAGCAGGGGGACCGCTTCATCCATGCGTCCTGAGACAAAGGCGATCTGGGCCTGGACCAGGTCCGCGCGGGCGCGGTGGAGTTCGTCGAGGGCTCCGCTGCGGGCCAGTGCCAGGAGTTCGCGCGCGGCGGCGGGCGCACCGGCGCGGATCTTCGCCTGGGCTGCGGCGAGTGCACGTGTCGCCTTGCGCCGGGGGTGGGACGTCAGGACGGCCGCGTGGGCGAGGAAGGCGGCCGCCGCCGCAGTGGCGCCGCGCGCCGCCGCCCGCCCGGCCGATGCCTCCAGCTCACCGGCGATCGCTTCGTCCGGCCGCACCGTCGCCCGCGCCAGGTGCCACGCGCGGCGGTCGGGATCGAGGGCGGGGTCGGTCACCTCCGCCAACGCCCGGTGGGTTTCCCGCAGTTCCGCGAGGCCGGCCGAGCGATAGATGGCGGAGCGCAGCAGCGGATGCCGAAATCGCACGAGTGCGCCGACGACCAGCAGCCCTTCCGCCACCGCCGGGTCGATCGCGCTCGGGCTGATGCCCAGGTGCCCGGCGGCACGCCGGAGCAGCGCCACGTCGCCGATCGGCTCGGCGGCGGCGATGAGGAGCAGGCGTTGTGTCGCGGCCGGCAGCGCGTGGACCCGCCCGAGGTAGCTGCGCTCGATGCGGCCCGACACGGGACCAGGACCGCTGCGGTGGAGTCCGTCCGTCGTTCCCATGTCAGGGCGGTCGTGCGGCAGTTCCAGCAGGGCGAGCGGGTTGCCACGGGCTTCGGCAAGGATGCGGTCGCGGATCTGGGTGTCCATCGGTTCGCCGACCGAGGCACTCAGCAGGCTGCGGGCGTCGGTGTCGTCGAGTCCACCGACCGTCAGCTCGGGAAGACCCGCCAGCTCGTCGCGTCTGCGCTGCTCACGGGAGGCGAACACCAGGGCCAGGGGTTCGGCGAGCATCCGCCGTGCCACGAATGCCAAGATCTGCGCGGAGACCCGGTCGAGCCACTGCGTGTCGTCCACGAGGCAGAACAGGGGCTGCTCGGCGGCAACGTCGGTCAGCAGTCCGAGTACGGCGAGGCCGACGAGGAATCGGTCGGGAGGCGGGCCGTCACTCATCCCGAACGCGGTGGCCAGGGCTTCTCGTTGCGGAGGCGGAAGGCGGTCGAGGCGGTCGAGGAACGGGGCGCACAGCTGGTGCAGTCCCGCGAACGGCAGCTCCATCTCCGACTCGGCCCCCGCCCCACGGGCGATGCGGTGCCTCGTGACACGGGATTCCAGATGATTCAGCAGAGCAGACTTCCCGATTCCGGCATCGCCCCGCAGGACCAGAACGGCGCTGTGTCCTGCTTCCACCTCAGCGGCCATAGCGTCGAGCGCCTCGCGCTCACGGCGGCGGCCCCGCAGCTGCCTCGGATCGTCCCGGCTGCTCACCCTGACCTCTGCACGAGGGGGAGCATAACAACAGCTCCGGCGGCCGATGCCGCCGCGGTGAGGCGCTGCCGCGACGGGGGAGTGACGCGGATCATGGGTCTGAGAGGGCATGGATGCCGTGCGGCGACCGGTGTTCCCTGGCGGCATGAACGAAGAACACACGGTTCCTTTCCCTGCTCCGTCCCACTGGATCGACGGCCGTGCCGTCCGCGGTTCGGGGCCGCTGATCGATGTGGTGAATCCCGCCGACGAATCGGTCGTCGCCACGTTCCACGAGGGCACGGCCGAGGACGTAGACCTGACGGTGGGTGCCGCGCTCGCCGCGTTTGACGGGTGGGCGTCGGCGTCCGTGGAGCTGCGGGCGGCCGTCATGCGGCGCCTGGCCGAGGGCCTGGAGAAGCACCGTGAGGAACTGGCGGCCACCATCACCCAGGAGATGGGCGCGCCGATCAGCTTCTCCCGGCAGGCGCAGGTGGGTTTCCCGGTCGCCTCGATCCTGGCCGCGATCGCGGCGGCCGAGCAGTTCGAGTGGACGTCGGTGGTGGAGAACTCGCTCGTGGTCCGCGAGCCCATTGGTGTCGTAGGCGCGATCACTCCGTGGAATTTCCCGCTCCAGCAACTCGTGACCAAGGTCGTCCCCGCGATGCTCGCGGGCAACACCGTCGTCCTCAAGCCCTCGGAGCTCTCCCCGCTCAGCGCGCGGATGTTCGCCGAAATAGCCACCGAAGCCGGCCTGCCCGACGGTGTGTTCAACGTGGTGCAGGGCACCGGCCCGGTCGTCGGCGAGGCACTCGCACGGCACCCGAAGGTCGACATGATCTCCTTCACCGGATCCACTCGGGCCGGCCGGGCCGTGTCCGTGGCGGCCTCCGGCACCATCAAGCGGGTCGCCCTCGAACTGGGCGGCAAAGCCGCCCACATCATCCTTCCCGAGGCCGACCTCGACGCTGCCGTCACCCGCGGCCTGGCCTTCGCCTGGGCCAACGCCGGCCAGGCCTGCGGCGCCTACGTGCGGATGCTCGTGCCCGCGGGGCTCCAGGAGACGGTGGTGGAGAAGTTGCGGGCGGCGGCCGAGGAGTACGTCGTCGGTGATCCCACCGACGAGGGCACGCGGATCGGCCCGCTCGCCTCGGAGACCCAGCGCCGCCGCGTCGACGACTACATCCGCCGCGGCGTCGCCGACGGCGCCACGCTCGTGGTCGGCGGCCCCGGCCGGCCGGAGGGCCTGGAGAGCGGTGCCTACGTCAGACCCACGATCTTCGCGGACGTCGACCCGGAGTCGGTCATCGCCCAGGAGGAGATCTTCGGCCCCGTCCTCGTGGTCATCCCCTACGCCGACGACGACCACGCCGTCGAGATGGCCAACGGCACCATCTACGGGCTCAACGGCGCGGTGTCCGGTGAGGAGGAGCACGCCATGGCGATCGCCCGGCGCCTGCGCGTCGGCCAGGTCGACGTCAACGGCGGGCAGCACAACTTCCAGGCGCCCTTCGGCGGGTACAAACAGTCCGGCAACGGCCGGGAGATGGGCCGTGCCGGGCTCGAAGAATTCCTGGAGACCAAGGCGATCACCCGGTGAGACGGCCCGGCGGCTTCGCACGGAGCGGACAGCACGGCCCGCGGCAGCAGAACACACCGTGTCACGGGAATGCATCGTCCTGATCGCATCGTTCACCTAGCCGAAAGGTGAGGACGACGCACGTACCGGCAGGGAGGACAGCGATGGCGGACCGAGCAGCTCTGGCAGCCTTTCTCCGGGCCCGCCGCGAGGCGCTCCAGCCGGAGGACGTCGGCCTTCCCCGTGGGCGCCGCAGGCGCACCGGAGGACTGCGCCGCGAGGAGGTCGCGGCACTGTGCGACATGTCGGTGGACTACTACAGCCGCCTCGAGCAGCCACGAGGCCCCCACCCCTCCGAGCAGATGCTCGCCGCGCTGGCCCGCGGCCTGCGCCTGTCCCTGGAGGAGCGGGACCACCTCTTCCGGCTCGGAGGGCATGGCGTGCCGCGCCGGGTGCGGAGGGAGGATCACGTCGATCCGGGAATGATGCGCATCCTGGACCGGCTCGAGGACACTCCCGCCCTGGTGATGAACCACCTCGGGGAAACGCTGAAGCAGACACGTCCGGCCGTGGCACTGCTGGGCGACGTGACGGCATACACCGGACTGGCCCGCAGCGCCCACTACCGCTGGTTCACCGACCCCGCCTCCCGCCTGATCCGCCCGGAGGGCGAGCACGCGGAGCAGAGCCGTCTGATGGTGGCGGATCTCCACGGTGCCTGCACCCGCGACGGCGCGCACTCGCGGGCCGCCGAACTCGTGGACGCGCTCATCGAGGAGAGCTCCGAGTTCGCCGACATCTGGCGGAAGCGTCCCGTACTGGGGCCCGCCTGCGCTCCCAAGCGTTTTCTCCACCCCCAGCTCGGGACGCTGGACCTGCACTGCCAGACACTCGTCGACCCCGACCAGTCCCAGCGGCTCGTCGTCTACACCGCCACACCGGGAACCGAGAGCCACACCAATGTGCGACTGCTGTCCCTGCTCCCCGCTCACCTGTCACAGAACCGGGCGGTGCCCGGTCGTTAGCGTATGAGTCAGTCCTTGGATGCGAAGACCGGCGTCGACGGCCCGGTCACGGTCATCAAGAGCTACAGCGTGCCGGTGGAGGAAGCTGAGCGTTTCATCGAGGTCTACCAGGAGAACGCCGGGATCATGGCGCACCAGCCCGGTTTTCTCCGCTCCCGTCTGCACCGGCCGCTCGCCGACGCGCCCGAGGTGCGGTTCGTCCACATCGCCGACTGGAGTTCGGGCCTCGCCCTCGACCGCGCCACCGCCGATCCCGAGTGGCTCTCCTCGCTGCAGCGGATGTTCGACGATCCCGGTCTCCACATCACCTCGGAACCCGCCGGCTACCGCGTGGTCGTCCAGTTCGAACCGTCCTGATCCGGTGCCCGTCGTCTCAGGCCCAGGCGACGGCGTCCTCGTGCGCGAGGCGCGGCATGCGGTCGAACTCCGGGGGACCGGCCGGGTGGCCGATGTTCACGACGAGGACGGAGTGCCAGTCGCTGTCCGGGAAGAACTCCTTGTCGATCCCTGCGGCGTCGAAGCCGGCCATCGGTCCGGCAGCGAGGCCGCAGGCACGGACGGAGAGGATGAAGTAGCCCGCCTGGAGAGGGCCGTTGAAGGACGTGATGCTGTCCCGCTGAGCGGGGTCGTCGGCGAAGTACTCCTTCATCTGGGGCCGGATCGGCAGGATGTGCGGGATGTGCTCGTGGAAGCGGTTGTCCACGGCCAGGATCGCGACGGCGGGCGCGGAGGCCGACTTGGGCCGGTTCCCCTCGTCGAGGTGCGGCAGCAGGCGTCCTTTGCCCTGAGGCGTCCGGACGTACAGGACACGCAGCGGCTGCAGGTTCGCGGCGGTCGGGGCCCAGCGGGCCAGTTCCCAGATGTCGGTCAGCGTCGCGTCGGCGACAGCCGTGTCGGCGAAGGAGTACGTGGTGCGCGCGTCGGCGAAGAGCGCGGCTTTGGCTTCGTCGCTGACACGGGAAAGGGGGACCGAGGTGGTCACGTCGAACTCTCCTTGCTCGCAAATATGAAGTTACTTCGTCATTCGATGGCACTTCGGAAAACAGAGTGACATCGAGGAGAGTAGCACCCTGGCTATCCTGTGTGCATGAAGGAAGCAGCGGACCCCCGATCGCCCGGAGCGGGCGACGCCCCTACCGGGCAGCACCATCCGGCGGCGTGCGACGGGGCTCTGACACGGGCCTTCGGCTTTCTCGGCAAGCGATGGAACGGCGTCATCCTGGCCACCTTGCAGCACGGGCCCCTGGGCTACGCCGAGTTGCGGCGTGCGGTGGACGGCATCAGCGACTCCGTCCTCTCGGAGCGCCTCTCCGAACTGTCCGGCGCGGGACTCACCGTGCGCGAGGTGGAGCCCGGACCGCCGGTCATGGTCCGGTACCGCCTCACCCCGGACGGAACGGCCCTCATGCCCATCCTCAGCGAACTGGCCGGGTGGGCGTCGCGTCACCTGCCGGAGACGCCGACCACCCCGCGGCACGCCAAGAGCTGAGCCGGACGCCTTCTCCCGGGGTCACCGTCTCCGCTCCGGTGACCCGGCGTCGGCCGAGACGTCCCGCACCAACTCGGCGATATGGGTGGGGGTGGGCGGGACGGGCTCGCGCCGTACCCCGGTCGCCGGGGACCACACCAGAGTGGCCGTCAGGTCGGGGTCGACATCAGGGTGGTCGGACCGGTGGTGACTGCCCCATGTCTCCCTGCGCTCCCGTGCGCACTCCAGCGTCGCACGCGCGGCGAGCAGGGTGGACCTGAGGTCGTAGGCGTACGCGAGGTCCTGGAAGCCGCCGATGTCGATGTGGATCCCGGCGTGAGCCGTGCGAGCCTCGATCTCGGCGAGCCCGGCGAGTCCGGCGCCGAGCCCGGCCTCGTCGCGCACGACGCCGGCGTGTTCCGTCATCAGGTGGCGCACCGAGCGCAGCAGGGCGCGGATGTTCTGGTCGCCGTTGGCAGCCAGCAGGCGGGACACGTCACTCTCCGCGGCGCGCACCGCCGCGGGGGAGCGTTGCTGCACGGTGAGCCGGGCCGAGTACTCCGCCGCGGCCCGGCCCGCGATCCGGCCGTAGACGAGGAGTTCGATCAACGAGTTCTCCTCCAGCCGGTTCGCGCCGTGCAGTCCGCCGGCCGCCTCCCCGATCACGTAGAGCCCGTTGACATCGGTGCTGTGGTCCTCGGGTCTCACCCAGACCCCGCCCAGGGAATACTGGGCAGTCGGCGTGACCTCGACCGGATCACGGGTGATGTCGAGTGTCTGCACGTCCAGCAAGGTCTGGTGCACTTGGGGGAGCCGTGTCAGGACGGTCTCGCGCGGGAGATGGGACAGATCGAGCCACACCCCGCCGGCCTGGGTGCCGCGACCCTCCTTGATCTCGGTGTAGGCGGCCGCGGCGACCCTGTCCTGGCTGCAGCGCTCCATGCGCTCGGTGTCGTAGCGCGCCATGAACCGTTCACCGAGGTTGTTGAGCAGCACTCCGCCCTCACCGCGTGCCGCCTCGTCGACGAGCAGGCCGGCCACGTGCTCCGGCCCGACCAGACCGAGGGGATGGAACTGCACCAGCTCGGGGTCGCGCAACCGGGCGCCCGCCTCGACGGCGAGGCGGAAGGCGTCGCCGCCGCTTTCGCCACGGCGCGACGACGTGCGCCGCCAGATGCGGGTGTGCCCTCCGGCCGCGAGGACCACGGAGTCTGCGTGCACGAGGTAGCGCGAGCCGTCGACGAGGTCGAACCCGTAGGCACCGAAGACCGTTCCGTCGTCGACCAGCAGCTGGGTGACGTACACGCCGGTGAGGACGGGGATGCCGAGCTCCGCCGCGCGGGTCTGCAGTGCCCGGTGCACCCCCGGCCCGGCATGTGTGCCCGTGAACGCGGCGCTGTCGTACAGGTGGCCGGACCGGCGCGGGCCGTAGCGTCCCACGTCCTGGAAGCCCTGCTCCGCGTAGCGGGCGACGACCTGGGCGGTGCGGGGATCGGCCAGCAGACGGCCCTCCCGCAGCGTTTCAGCAGCATGCCGCTGACACACGCCGTCGGGACTGGAGCCGGCCGACGGCCACGCGGAGCCCGAGGTTCCCATGGCCGCGGGCGTACTCTCGGCCGTGCGCTTGGCCACGGCGATGACCGCGACACCGGCCTCCGCGACCTCGATGGCCGCGCGCAGGCCTGATCCACCGGCTCCCACAACGAGCACGGATGTGGCGAGCTGGTGTCCGAGCGATGACACGGGGGGACCTCCTGCGGCGGGCGACGGGCGAGATCATCGGCACTGGTCGACCGGACAGCGGGCTCTTTTGTGACAACTCCCGAGGATTTCCGGACGTGGAGACTGTCACAGGCAACGGACACACAGGGTGTGAGGCGCTCCGGATATCGTTACAAGGCTTGTTCCGACCATGTTGTGGGATCTTTTCGTCCCCAGATGTCCCGAGGAGCCGCGTCGCATGATCGCCAGCCCGCTTCCCGACCTGGTCGGCCGGCAACGCGAGTGCGCGGCGCTCGAGGACCTGCTGGCCGGGCTGAGCGAAGGCGGGCCTCGCATCCTGGTGGTCCGCGGCGAGGCCGGCACGGGGAAGTCGGTGCTGCTGGAGTACGCGGCCGCGCAGGCGTCGCGGGTGAAGGTGACCTGGGCGCACGGCATCGAGGCGGACATGGAGCTGCCCTACGCCAGCCTGCACCAGGTGTGCACACCGTTCCTCGGCGAGCTGGACGAACTTCCGGAACCTCAACGCGACGCCCTGCGCGTGGCGTTCGGCATGGCCGCCGGAGATCCCCCCGACCGTTTTCTCGTCGGACTCGCCGTGCTGACCCTGCTCACCCGGGCCTCCGAGGCCCGGCCGGTACTCGTCCTGGTCGACGACGCCCAGTGGCTGGACCAAGTGTCCCTGCAGACGCTGGAGTTCGTGGCGCGCCGACTGCTCGCCGAGGCCGTCGCCATTGCGTTCTCGGTGCGCGACCCCGAGGGCGGGGCCGCCCTCAACGGGCTGCCGACCCTTCGGCTGGAAGGTCTGGACACCGCCGCGGCCGGACAGCTCCTGGAATCCGTCGTCGGCGGCCGGCTGGAGAAGCGGGTCCGGGACCGGTTCGTGACGGAGATGGACGGCAACCCCCTCGCGCTGCTTGAGTTCTCCCGCGGCCGCAGCGCCGCCGAGCTGGCCTACGGACTCGACTCGTCGGCCCGGCCGGGCGCCTACGGGCCGGTCGCGAACCGCGTCGAACGCGACTTCGCCGGCCGGATCGGTTCCCTCCCGGCGGCGACGCGCACCCTGCTGCTGATCGCCGCGGCCGAACCGGTCGGTGACGCGCGCCTGCTGGTGCGCGCGGCCGCCCGGCTCGAGATCGTTCCCTACGCGGCACCGGCCAAGGCGGCCGGACTGATCGAGTTCGGGGAGTCCGTCAGGTTCCGGCATCCGCTGGTCCGTTCCGCCGTCTACCAGGGAGCCACACCCGAGGAACGCCGGGCGGTGCACCGGGCGCTGGCCGATGTCACGGACCCGGTGCTTGACCCCGACCGGCGCGCCTGGCATGCCGCCCAGGCCACCGACGGGCCGGACGAGGACGTCGCCGCCGGCCTTGAGCAGGCCGCCGACCGCGCACGGCAGCGCGGCGGCATCGCTGCCGAGGCGGTGCTGCTGGAGCGCGCGGCCGAGGTGACACCGGACGCGTGGGCGCGCGGCCGCCGGGCCCTCGCGGCTGCCGAGGCTCACTTCTCGGCCGCGGCGCCCGACCGGGCCACCGAACTCGCGACGGTGGCCGAACTGTGTCCCCTGAGCACTTTGGACCGTGCCCGGCTGGCGCGGCTGCGGGCCCGGATTCTCTTCGCCCGCAGCCGCAGCGACGAGGCGGCACCTCTGCTGCTGGCGGCCGCCGCGCAGTTCACTGCCGCCGGGTCGCCGCTGGCGCGCGAGACCTACCTGGAAGCGATCAGTGCGACCATCTTCGCCGGCCGCGTCCACGGCCCGACCGGCGCCCGCGCGGCGGCGATCGCTGCCCGCAACTCGGGGGCGCCCCCCTCCGGTTCGGTGGCCGCCGACCGTCTCCTCGACGGCGTCGCCGCGCTTCTCGCGGACGAGTACGAGACCGGAGTCCCGGCCTTGCAGGGCGCGCTGGACCTGCTCGTGCACGAGGAACTCGGGACCCGGGAAGCGGTCATGCGCTGGCTGCTGCTGGTCCCGGTCGCCCTGGAAGCGTTCATTCACTACGCCTGGGACCTGCACGCATGGGACGCGCTGTCGGGCCGGGCGGTTCGCCTGGCCCGCGACGTCGGAGCGCTCGGCGCGCTGCCCCCGGCCCTCATCTACGCCGGCGGAGTGCACATCCACTACGGAGACTTCCCCGAGGCCGACCGGATGATCGACGAGGCCGACGCGCTCACCGCTGCGACGGGCCACGCCCCGCACAAGTACGCGACCCTGGTCCTGGCCGCGTGGCGCGGCGAGGCGGAGGTCGCCACCGGCATCATCGACGAAGCCAGACAGCGGGCCGAACAGACCGGCGAGGTCTCCCTGTTGGGCGCCATGGGCTACATCCAGGGGGTGCTCTTCAACGGCCTGGGGCGCTACGAGGAGGCGCTGGAGGCCGCGCGTGCGGGCATCGAGCACGACGGATTCAACTTCACCGGTCTGTCGCTGGTGGAACACGTCGAGGCCGCTACCCGGTGCGGTGAACTCGACCAGGCCCGCGCCTCGCTGGCCCGGCTGATCGAGCTCACCCGGTCCGCCGACTCCGGATGGGCCCGCGGCGCCGCCGCCCGCGGCCAGGCACTCCTCGCCGACGGCGACGCGGCCGACCGGCTGTACCGGACCGCGATCGAGGAGTTCGAGCGCGGGGGTGTGGCCGTGGAAGTGGCGCGCACCCACCTGCTATACGGCGAGTGGCTGCGCCGCAGCCAGCGCCGCTCGTCGGCCCGGGAACAACTGCGTACGGCTCACGAGATGTTCGACGGCATGCGTGCGCACGCCTTCGCCGAGCGGGCCCGCCGCGAACTGCTCGCCACCGGCGAGCACGTCCGCGTGCGGGAGGACAGGCCGACCAGCGCCCTGACTCCCCAGGAGTCCCAGGTCGCCGCGCTCGCCGCCGACGGCATGACGAACGCGAAGATCGGCGCGGAGCTGTTCATTAGCCCGCACACCGTGGAGTGGCACCTGCGCAAGGTGTACATGAAGCTCGGCATCAACTCACGTCGCGCGCTGCCCGGTGCCCTGGGGGACGCCCCGGCCGATGACCTCCACGACGAGGACACGATGCGGAGCGCCTGACGCCGGCCGCGGGGCCCCACGGACTCGACCACGGGTTCTTACGGGGTGCCCACGGGTTTCCACGCGCGGCCCACGGGGTCCCACGGACTCCACCATGGGAAGTAAGGGCGCGGGGGCCGGTGTCCCGCGGCGAGGGTGGAACCACGCCCTGACGGGCGCCCTTCCACGATGAGGAGTTCCCCATGCCCGCGACCGGCACGCAGACGACGACCGAACCCGCGATCGCCCGGCCGGCCCGGGACGACGACATGGACGCCGCCCTCGACACCTTCCTGGCCGAGCGGACACGGCTCTTCCGTATCGCCTACCGCATTCTCGGCGACGTCACCGGAGCCGAGGACGTGGTCCAGGAGGTGTGGCTGCGCTGGCAGCTCACCCAGCGCGCGGAGATCGACAATCCGGCCGCGTTCCTGGTGACGGCCACGACCCGGCTGGCCATCAACGTCGTCCGCTCCGCTCGGCATCGCCACGAGGTCCCGGTCGAGCCGCAGTTGGCCGACCTCGGTGACCGGGCCGCCCCGGACCCCGTGCTGAGCGTCGAGCGGACCGTTGCGGTCGAGGGGGCCCTGGCCCTGCTCATGGCGCGGCTGACGCCGGACCGGCTGGCCGCCTACGTACTGCGCAAGGGTTTCGGCTACGCCTACGCCGAACTGGCAGGGCTGCTGCGGATCAGCGCCCCGAACGCACGCGTGGTGGTCCACCGGGCGCAGGCCCGTCTGGAGTCCGGCCGGGAGCGCCCGGTCCCCGTGGAGTCGCACCGTCGCCTCGCCGCCGCGTTCCGGACAGCCGCCCACACCGGCGACCTGGACGGCCTGGTGAAGGTGCTCGCCCCCGAAGGCCAGGTGCGCCGAATGCCGCCGGCGCCCGGCCCCGCCGCCCGGCCCGTCCGGCACGCCGCGTGACAAGCCGTTGACCATGTCACACTGTTCAATGTTTGACGGTCGCGCGATAGCACACCATATTGTGTGTGCGTACCAGTGAAGAACGTAGTGAAGAAAGTAAGGAACGTGCGATGTCCGCAGCCTCTTCCGACCAGACCTTCGCGGGCCACGTGGCCGTCGTGACCGGAGCCGGTTCCGGCCTCGGCGAAGGCCACGGCCGTCGCCTTCGCCGAGGCCGGCGCGCAGGTGCTCGGGGTGGGGCGGCGTGAGGGACCGCTGAAGGAGAGCGCCGCGCTGCACCGCGGCATCGACATCCTGGCGATCGACGTCTGCGGTGAGGGAGCACCCGCCGAGGTGATCAGAACCGCCATACAGCGGTGGGGACGCATCGACCACCTGATCAACAATGCAGGTGCCACAGCGGTGATGAGACTGGCCGACACCGACGAGCGGACGATCACGAACCTGCTCGCCTGAACGTCGTCGCGCCGAGCCTCCTCGCCCACGCGGCTCTGCCGCACCTGCGCGAGACCTCCGGCACGATCATCAACCTCTCCAGCACCTATGGGCACCGGCCCATGGCGGGAGGCGCGCACTACTCGGCCAGCAAGGCCGCCATCGAACAGATGACGCGCAGTTGGGCGTTGGAGCTGGCGGATGAGGGCGTTCGTGTCAACGCCGTCGCTCCCGGCCCCACGCGCACTGACGTCATGCTGCACGCCGGACTCACGCCCGAGGCCGCCGACGACATGTACGGCTATGAACGCGAGCGCATCCCCACCCACCACATCGCGAGCGCCGACGAGGTTGCTCACTGGGTCCTGCGGATGGCCGACCCCGCGGGACGGCACGCGACCGGCCAGGTGATCACCGTCGACGGCGGACTGGAACTCATCTGACGCTCCCGCCGGTCGGGGGACCGCGCCTCAGGCAGGGAAGTCGAACAGGCGATACGCCCACACCGGCGTGAAGCCGAACCGCCGGTACAGCGCCTCACCGGCGGGACTAGCCACGAGTGCTGCCGCGCCCATGCCCCGCTCCCGCCCCACCTGGAGCGCGGCAGCTGTCAACGCCGCACCGACACCCCGCCGGCGGTGCGCCTCGGACACATGGACGAGGAAGATCCCGGCCACGCCGTGGGCGGCGATCAGCACAGTGGTCCCGACCACCCTTTCCTCCAGCACCGCGGCCAGGCGGACGATGTCCGCGTTGTCCTCGCGCCGCGACTCGATGCGCACCATCCCGGCCTGCAGTTCGGGCCCGACACCCATCGAGGTCCGGTACGTGCCGACCAGTTCAGCCAGCCGTTCCGCATCCCGGACCCGTTCCACCCGCAGCCCCGCGTGCGCTTCCTGCGGTCCGGTCGGCGGCGCGAGTGAGCGCACCATGACCGGAAGGCTTGCGACCTGCCGTCCGCCGTGGCGTCGCAGGAGACCGGCCGTGTTCTCCGGACTGTCGGGCCCGACCCACCACCACCAGGGCACTCCCGTCAGCTCCCGGCGAACCGCCCCGACCGCTGACGGCGACAGTAGCCGCACCACGCCGTTGAACTGAGGAGCGGCCAGTCCGCTGCGAAACCGGTCGACGCCGTCTGCCGGCCACCTCTCCGTACCCCAACCCAGCAGGTACTGACGGAAGTTGGCGAACACCGAAGTCATCAGCGCGGGTTGCGCCATTGACAACATCTCCCTCACCTTGCGGTTCTCCACACTGTGTCCGTTATCGTTGCATCCGGCGCTCTCCGGCCTGTCATCGACCGCCAGGACCGCTTCTGCCTGGGTGCCGTGCCGTGAGTGTCTCCACCCGATCACGTCACAAGGAACTGGATGCGCATCAGGAACGCGAGCACCGTGCTCGCAGGCGCCGTCGTGATGGCCGCCGTGGCCGTGACGCCCGCGGGCGCCGCCCCACAACCACCCTTCCCGCCCCGTCGGCCGCGGGCGTACTGGCCGTCCAGAAGCAGGCGATGGCCGACGGAGCGTCCGGCGCGCTCACCCGTATCGACTCCGGTACGTCCCGCTACCGGATCTCCCCGGGCAAGGCGGATACCGCCTCCGGCACTGCGATGGACGCCGACCGCAGGTTCCGCGTCGGCAGCGTCACCGAGAGCTTTACCACCGTCGTGCTGATGTAACTCGTCGCCGAGGGGCGCATCGACCTCGACGCGCCCGCGAACGACTACCTCGCCGAGCCGCTGCCGGACGACCGGATCACGGTGCGGCATCTGCTGAGCCACCGCAGCGGCCTGTGGGACGATACGAATGACATGTTCTATCACACTGTTCCTGGCTTCGAGACGGTCCGGAACAAGGTGTTCACGTACCAGGAACTCATTGACCTCTCGACCGCACACCAGCTCACCAACGCGCCGGGGGCCGCCTACAGCTACTCCAACACCAACTTCGTGGTCCTGGGCGAGCTGATCGAGCACGTCACGGGTGTGCCGATGGCCACGCACTACGATCAGCGGATCTTCCAGCCGCCCGGCCTGAAGAACACCTCGTACGTGCATCCGCGAACGACCCTCACCGGCGCCTAGGCGCGGGGCTACGTCCGTGACGACGACGCCACGCTGCCGCTGGTGGACGCCACCGAGCAGACCGCCTGCTGGGCCCAGTCCGCCGGAGCCGTGATCTTGAGTGCGGCGGACCTGAACCGGTTCTTCGGCGCCGTGGCGACCGGCAAGCTGGTTCCGAGGCCGCAACTGCAGGCCATGATGAGCATGGTCCCGGTGAACGCGGACGGCACCCAGTCCTACGGGCTGGGACTGCGCGGCAGGAAGCTGTCCTGCGGCGTGACGGTCTACGGCCCCACCGGCACCGTCCAGGGCCACTACACCTACGCCTTCACCACGAACGACGGCAGACGCAGCATGACGTCCATGGCGAACACGTCCAACAACGACACCGTAAACACCGTGCTCGGGGGCACGCTGGAAGCCGCGTTCTGCCGCGTCGACCCGGTCGCCAAGAGCAAGACCACCCGCTCTGCCGGCCAGCCGGTCACCGGGGACATCGCTCCCCAGGTCCCGCGCCCCTGAGCCACGACCCCAGGTGTCACACATCGGGCACCAGCCCGGTCAAACCCCTCAGCCGACCCGGGCGTTCCCGCACCGGCACGGTCCGCCCGCGAGGCCGGTCGCAAGAGGAGGTTGTGGCATGAAGGTCGTGGTGTTCGACGACGGCGGACTCATGGGCGTCGAGACAGCTCTGTGGGTCAGAGACCACGGGCACGAGGTGGGCATGGTCTCGGCGCCCATGGGGCTCGACTCCCTCACGCCGGAGGAGGTCGCCGACGCCCTGCACGACTGTGCGGTGGTGATCGATCTCGCTCATCAACCGTGCCCGGCCACCGGCACGTTCCCGACGAGGAACGGTCAGGCCGGGGACGAGGCGGCTCACCTCGGTTCGTGGCTCAGCTCCACCGGCCGACTCCTCCGTGCCGCGATCGCCGGCGGGGTGCGACACCATGTGTGCCTTTCCGCGGTCGGCGTGGACCGGGTGCAAGGTGAAGGCGCCTTCCGGGCGCTGCAGGCGCGGGAAGCCATGATCGAGTGCTCCGGCACCTCCTACTCCATCCTCCGCAGCACACAGTTGTTCGAGGCCGCCGAGGGAATCGCGGACACGGCCACCGAGGACGGAGTCGTCCAGGTGCCAGCGCTGAGGGTGCAGCCGGTGTCTTTGACGGACGTGGCGATGTACCTCGCGCACATCGCGGTGTCCCGGCCCCTGGGCGGAGTGCGTGAGATCGCCGGTCCCGAACAGTTCGGGCTGGACCGGTTCATACGTATCGCCCTTGCGACGGACGCGGACTGCCGGCCCGTCCGCACACACGCCCGCAGCCCCTTCTTCGGCGCCCGTCCGCGCCCCGTGGACCTTCTTCCGGGCGCCGGCGCCTTCGTCGCGCAGACCAGCTACCGGGAATGGCTCGCCGGCCGCCCCGCGCCCGAGGTCAGTTCCTGACCCGGCACGGCGACCGCCTGCCTGCGACACCACAGAACCGCCCCTACGCCAGAAGAGAGCCACAGATGACGACACTGGACATTGAGCTGCTCGGTGCGATGCGCGAACTCGCCGCCGCACAGCTGCCCTCGGACACGTCCATTCACAGCGGACGGCCCCTGCGCCGATTCGCCCTGGAACTGCATGTGCCGGACGAGCGGCACCAGGAGCTGGAGGCCGAACTCCAGGCGGCCGCCACGGCCGAGGGACCGCACCTTCGCGGGAGCGAGGGGCGATGGCGCGTCCTGGACGGCTGGAGCAAAGTCTCGACGGGCCGCCGCCGCGAGATCTGCATCTACCGGATGGAGGTCCAGGAGGTCCAGGAGGTCCAGGAGGTTCAGGAGGCCGAGGTGCCCGACCTGGTCGACCAGCCGTTCCTCGCCCGGACCGCGGAAAGGGTCATGGCGAACTCCCGGGCGCTGGCGGAACTTCTGGAGGAGTTGCACGCGCGCGGGGTGCTGGATGAGGGGCGCTCGCTAGCCATCGCGGCGGCGGCCACACCGCGTCCCCTGACGCGCGAGGAAGCGCGCGAACTGTCCCGAACCGATCGACTGAGCCATTGAGCGCCCCCTGGCGCTGAGTCCGCCCACCACCGCTGCCGCAGCCGAAAGTGATGACCATGTCCGGAGGGGTCGAGGAACCCGTGCCTCAGACGATCTTGTCTCCACTGACCAGTGCGGCGATCTTCCTGGTCGTCACGATTGACGAAGGCGGCGAGAGGACCGTTCGCGAACTCCTCCCGGACATCGGCTCACTGGAACGTGCCGTGGGGTTCCGCGCCCACCCCGACGGCCTGCTCAGCTGTGTGACCGGCGTCGGGTCCCACGCCTGGGACCGCCTGTTCGCCGGAGAACGCCCGGCCCGTCTGCGCTCCTTCAAGGAACTGCACGGCTCGCGGCACCGAGCCGTCGCCACCCCTGGCGACCTACTGTTCCACATACGCGCCGCGCGACAGGACCTGTGCTTCGCCCTCGCCACCGAGATCATGAGCCGACTGCGCGGAGCGGTCACGGTGCAGGACGAAGTACACGGCTTCCAGTACTTCGAGGAACGAGACCTCCTCGGGTTCGTCGACGGCACGGAGAACCCCACGGGTGCCCAGGCACAGGCCGCCGTGCTCGTAGGGGAGGAGGATCCCGGCTTCGCAGGCGGCAGTTACGTGGTGGTGCAGAAGTACCTCCACGACCTCGACGCCTGGGAAGCCCTGCCGGTCGAAGCCCAGGAGCGGGTGATCGGCCGACGGAAACTCTCCGACGTGGAACTGGCGGAGGACGTCAAACCGCCGGACTCCCACGTCGCCCTCACCACCGTGACGGACGCGGACGGCACCGAGAGGGAGATCCTCCGCGACAACATGCCGTTCGGCACGGTGGGCACCGAGGAGTTCGGTACGTACTTCATCGGGTACGCCCGCAGCCCCGAAGTCACCGAGACGATGCTGGAGCGCATGTTCCTGGGCACGGAAACGGTGTCGCACGACCGGATCCTGGACTTCTCCACCGCAGTCACGGGCGCCCTGTTCTTCACGCCGTCCGCGGACTTCCTGGAGGACCTGCCCGAACTCCCGGACAGCCAGAACCGATCGGCCGACGCAACCGTGTCACACCGTCCGGGCCCCACCGGTCTTCAGGACGAGACACCGCGCTCCCAGACCAGTGGCACAAGGAGTTCATGTGACCAGCACCGCTGAGACACCCCCGTCGCCAGCCCAGGCGGCTCACCCCGCCCCTCTCGCCCACGTCGTCTCCATCGCGGCCGCGGCCGCGATGGGCGGCTTCCTCTTCGGCTACGACAGTTCCGTCATCAACGGCGCGGTCGAGGCCATCCGGGACCGGTACGACGTCGGTTCGGCGGTGCTGGCCCAGGTCATCGCCATCGCCCTGATCGGCTGTGCGATCGGCGCGGCGACCGCCGGCCGGATCGCCGACCGCATCGGCCGGATCCGCTGCATGCAGATCGCCGCGGTCCTCTTCACTGTCAGCGCCATCGGCTCCGCCCTGCCCTTCGCCCTGTGGGACCTGGCGATGTGGCGGGTCATCGGCGGGATCGCCATCGGCATGGCCTCCGTGATCGGCCCGGCCTACATCGCCGAAGTCTCCCCGCCCGCCTACCGCGGCCGGCTCGGCTCCTTCCAGCAGGCCGCCATCGTCATCGGTATCGCGATCTCCCAACTGGTCAACTGGGGCCTGCTGAACGCAGCGGGCGGCGACCAGCGGGGCAAGCTGCTGGGCATCGAGGCCTGGCAGGTCATGCTCGGCGTGATGGTGGTTCCGGCCGTGCTCTACGGACTGCTGTCCTTCGCGATACCGGAGTCCCCTCGCTTCCTGATCTCCATCGGCCATCACGAGAAGGCGCGCCGCATCCTCGAAGAGGTCGAGGGCGACGGGATCGACCTCGATGCCCGCGTCGCCGAGATTGAGACGGCCATGCGAGGGGAGGAGAGATCGACCTTCGCGGACCTGCGCGCCGGCGGCTTCTTCTTCAAGCCGATCGTCTGGGTCGGCATCGGACTGTCGATCTTCCAGCAGTTCGTCGGCATCAACGTCGCGTTCTACTACTCCTCGACGCTGTGGCAGTCCGTCGGCGTCGACCCGACCGACTCGTTCTTCTACTCGTTCACGACGTCGATCATCAACATCGTCGGCACGATGATCGCGATGATCTTCGTCGACCGGGTCGGGCGCAGGCCGCTGGCCATCGTCGGCTCGGTCGGCATGGCCGCCGCCCTGGCGCTGGAGGCGTGGGCGTTCTCCGCCCGCTCGGTCGACGGCGAACTTCCGGCCGGCCAGGGATGGGTCGCCCTGATAGCCGCCCACGCCTTCGTCCTCTTCTTCGCCCTTTCCTGGGGCGTCATCGTCTGGGTCATGCTCGGCGAGATGTTCCCCAACCGGATCCGCGCCGCCGCCCTCGGAGTCGCCGCCTCCGCGCAGTGGATCGCCAACTGGGCCATCACGGCGAGCTTCCCTTCGCTGGCCGACTGGAACCTCTCCGGCACGTACGTGATCTACACGCTCTTCGCCGCGCTATCCATTCCCTTCGTCCTGAAGTTCGTCAAGGAGACGAAGGGCAAGGCACTCGAGGAAATGGGCTGAATCCGACCTGCGTACCGCGGCCCGGAACGGGCCGCCGCGGACGGGGAGGCACAGCCCGGCCCCGTCCGCGGCGCGCGACCTACGCCTCCTCGTCGACCCAGCTCATGAGCTTGCGCAGTTCCTTGCCGGTGGTCTCCAGCAGCAGTTCGGAGTCCTGCTTCCGGTAGGCGTGGTATCTCTTCAGACCGCCGTGGTACTCGGCCATCCACTCACGGGCGAAGGTGCCGTCCTGGATCTCGGCGAGGACCTTCTTCATCTCGGCCCGGGTGGCATCGGTGATGATCCGCGGGCCGGTGACGTAGTCGCCCCACTCGGCCGTCTCCGAGATCGACCAGCGCATCTTCTCCAGGCCGCCCTCGTACATGAGGTCCACGATGAGCTTCAGCTCGTGCAGGCACTCGAAGTACGCGATCTCCGGCTGGTAGCCGGCGTCGGTCAGCGTCTCGAAACCGGCCTTCACCAGGGCGGAAACACCGCCGGCGAGAACGGCCTGCTCGCCGAAGAGATCCGTCTCGGTCTCCTCGGTGAAGGTCGTCCTGATGACACCGGCACGGGTGCCGCCGATGCCCTTCGCATAGGACAGCGCCAGCGCCAGCGCCTGACCGGTCGCATCCTGCTCGACGGCCACCAGACACGGAACGCCGCGGCCCTCTTCGTACTGACGGCGCACCAGATGGCCCGGGCCCTTGGGAGCGACCATGCAGACATCCACGCCGGCCGGCGGCTTGACGAAGCCGTACCGGATGTTGAACCCGTGGCCGAAGACCAACGCGTCGCCGTCCCTGAGATGCGGGGCGATGTGCTCCTCGTAGATCTCGCCCTGGAGGGGATCCGGTACGAGGATCATGATGACGTCGGCTTCGGCGGCGGCCTGGGCCACCGTCACCACCCGCAGACCCTGCTCCTCGGCCACGGCCCTGGACGCGGAGCCCTCGTGCAGGCCGACGCGCACGTCGGCGCCGGAATCCCGCAGGGACAGCGCATGGGCGTGGCCCTGGCTGCCGTAGCCGATGACCGCGACTCTGCGGTTCTGGATGAGGGACAGATCGGCGTCCGCATCGTAAAACAGCTCAGCCATGGAACACACCTTTCTTGACGACTCCTCGGGCACGTCAGCCGAAACCAAGCTGCGAATGAGCACGGCCTCCCGGAAGAGCGGGAACACAAAGGAACAGGCGAGGAAGGCCTGGAGGGGAAGTTGTCCCTCCGCCACCAGCGCCCGGATGCCACAGCGCGCAGGCCCGCCACCCGTGAACACTGACACTATTTCACGTTCGCTGTGCATCGAATCAGTGTGGAATGTTGCGGACAGTGTCATGGGTGGTGACATCAGGCCAGCACCTGCGCATGTCACAGATGCTCCGACTCGCCGGTCAGTGGATTGACCTCAGAGGGTGTGCCCGCACCGCCGTGGACGGCCGGCCCGTTCTCCGCTCCGTGAGGACGGCGGCGTTCAGCCGGCGGCCGCTGCATGAGCACCCCTTACGCCGACCAGCAGAAATGAGCTTTCCGCCATGCCCCAGGACCAGTCCACCACGCTCGCCGCCGCTGCGACGACCGGCATCGCGACCCTGGAAGACCTACGCAGGCACCTGCAGTGGGCGATCGAGATCGAGCACTCCACACTGCCGCCGTACCTGACGGCGCTCTACTCCCTCGACCCCGAACGCAACGCGGACGCCGCCCAGTTGATCAGCGGCGTGTTCGTCGAGGAGATGATCCATCTCGCCCTGGTCGCGAACCTGCTGAACGCGGTCGGCGGCGAACCGCGCCTGGACACACCGCAGATGCTGCCGCCGCATCCGCGGACCATGCCGCACGCCGACCCCTCCATCGAGCTGTCGCTCCTGCCGTTCGGCAAGGAAGCCCTCGGCATGTTCCTCCGCCTCGAACAGCCCGCGCACCCCGGAGACCCGGCGGAAGGCGACAACTACGAGACGATCGGGCAGTTCTACGACGCGGTCGAGAAGGGCCTGCGGGACCTGTGCGCCGAACTGGGCGAGGAGCGGGTCTTCACCGGCGACCCCGCCCGGCAGGTCTCCGGCGGCCCGTTCGCTCACACGGCGGGCCACCTCGCCCCCGTCACCGACCTGAACACCGCACTCGCGGCGCTGGAGGAGATCGTCGAACAGGGGGAGGGCGCGGCACGCGCCGACGTCTGGGACGGGGACAAGGACCTGTTCCACCCCGAGACCAAGGCCGTCTCCCACTACTACCGGTTCCAGGAGCTCGCGGTGGGGCGCCGCTATCAGCCGGGCGACACACCGGAATCCGGTCCCACAGGCGACCCGGTGACCGTGGACCTGGCCGGAGTCCGGCCCCTGCGCCCCAACCAGCGGTTGGCGGACCACCCCGAGGGCAGCGCGATCCGCACCGCACAGGAGACGTTCAACCAGACGTACTGCAAGATGCTGCAGATGCTGGAGCAGGCCTTCAACGGCAACCCGGCGATGCTGGGCATGTCCGTGGGCACGATGTACGCGGCCAAGGGCCAGGCGCAGAGCCTGATGGCGATGCAGGACGATGACGGCCTGGCGGCCGGCCCGACCTTTGAGTACATCGCCCCCGAAGACCGGGTCTAGCGCGCACTGTTGACGCTCCGAGGCAGGGTACTGAGGGCGCTCCGACCGACGCGGGGCGCCCTCAGGCGTCGGAACCTTCGTGCCGCACGAGGACGAGCGAGCCCGCGATGAGCAGGGAAGCGATGATGCCGGTGCCCAGTACGGGGAAGGGTGTGACCGTCGAGGAGAGGATGGCCAGAGCCGCGACAGGCGGAAGAACGTTGGCCGCCGTGGACAACTGAGCGGCCCGTCGGTGCAGCAGCCACACACAGGTGACGAAGAGGGCGACGGGCACCGTGTAGACAGCCGCGGCCTGGACGCTGGTGAGCGTACGGCTGCCGGTGACGTGGGCGACGTTGACCGCGAGCGCCGCGCCGACAGCAGCCGCGGCGGCGAAAACGACGTAGTGCCCGTAGCCCCACAGCATCGCCGTCTTCTGTGTCCTGAGACGGCGCGGCGCGTCCTGGGCGAAGTACATCCACCACAGCGCGAAGACGGTCAGCAGCCCGCCCAGCGCGATGGGCAGGATGGAGCCGAGGTTCTTGTGGGTGTCCAGAGCGGTACCGACGGCGAGGCTGGCGGCCATGACGGACTCGCCGAGCACGATCAAAGTGAACAGACCGTAGCGCTCGGCTATGTGCTGTGGATGCCAGGTGGTGCCCTCGGCACGCTCGGCCCAGACCGGCACCGCGAGTTCCAAGGCGGCGAGGACGGCGAACGTGGCTGTCCCGCCGTCGACCGGCAGAGCCAGCCGCACCAGCCAGCCGACCTGCAGGACCAGGATGCCCACGGCGTACCGCAGCGCGGTGCGCCGGCGTTCCCGGTCCGTGCAGGCGGCGCGCAGCCACTGACTGACCATGGCCAGCCGCATCACCACGTAGCCCCAGGTGATGACGGTGAAGTCCCCGTGCTCCAGGGCCTCAGCGGCTCCCGCAGCCACGATCAGGGCACCGATGATCTGAATCAGCGTCAGAAGACGGTACGGGACATCATCCGTGTCATAAGCCGCCGCGAACCAGGTGAAGTTCATCCAGGCCCACCAGATCGCGAAGAACACGAGCGCGTAACCCAGCAGACCACGCCCCGAATGGCCCGAGACCATCTCATGCTCGAACGCCGACGACGCCTGGGCGACAGCGGCAACGAAGCAAAGGTCGAAGAACAACTCCAGCGCGCTGGCGGCACGATGCTCCTCACCGGCATGGCGGGCGAGCATCGGCCGGTACCAGGCGGTGAACGTGTGCGTGGACTGACTCATGGCGTCCTGATCTCTCGGGCGGAACAGCATCGGGAACGGCGTGCGAGGAGGGCGGGAGGGCCGCTGGCGACGAGAACCGTCCGAAGGGGGTTGTGTCGGCCGGGGCCCGTTGTCTACGACCGGGCCCGGCGAGAATTTGTGACAGACCTTCGGTGGGCGAAGGCGTCACCGCTCATCACCCCGCCTCTCATGGCAGTGACGACACACTCCACCACGGACCTGGCGTGTCCGAAGCAGAGGAGAGGCCGAGGTCAGTTCTTTGATTACGAGTACAACGACGACAACCTGTGCCCGGCATGCCGATAGACGGCTCGGCGGTAACCGCCATGGGGCCGACCACCGACGCCGCGCACGAAGGGATGGTGTAGGGCGGCCCACCGCTATGGGCAGGGATCGAGCCCAGCCGACGTGCAGCGGGCCGCTGCCGCACCAGGCGGATAGGGTCGACAAAACCGGATGCCTACACGCTGACGTTCGGACTGCCGAAACACGTCGAGGCGTGGGTCATCGATCAGGACAGGCACGTCCGCCCGTACCAGATGGGTGAAGCAGAGCAGGCTGTCCGCCATGACGGTGTACTGGATGGACGACAGCCACGCTCACATCTTTCGACTCCGCTACGAGGCGACAGCGTTGCGCAGCGATCTGCTCTCCTGGCGGCTCGCTGCGGCGGTACGTGTTCGGACCACGCCCACGTGCGGCGGCCCGCTCGGTGATGGCCAAGAGGTTGATCTCGACAAGGGTCTGGACCACACCGGGCGGCTGGGCTGCTGACAGGCCTTGGAGCCGCTGTCCCGGCTGGACGCGCCAGGCGGCGGCAGGAGCTGGCGCCGGATGGCCGCCGCACGAGAAACAGGCGGTACTGAAGACCGCAAACCGGCGTGCCTGCAGGCGGGTGGATGCTGCTGCGGCCTGCCCGCCTGCACGGCGCGAGGTCCCTCTTCGAGTCGTTCAATGACTCGACGGCCACGGCGTCGTAGGTGCGGTCTCGTCGTTCTCCGGGGCATAGTCGAAGAAGTGCGGTGCCCGAGGTGAATGGCTGGTTCGTATCGTGCGCACTACCGCAAAAAGGGTACACGCGTTCTATTCAAGGGAAGCTGTGACGGTCTGCGGTGGCGGGTGGTTGGATGCCGATGTCTGGCGGCCCGATGGCTCGTTGGACACGCGACGGGCTGTGCGGCCAGGCCTGCGGGCGGCCGCGACTGCAGGGGATGGAGAGCCGACGGGTGAGTGACCGCAGTTCGATCGAGTGGACCGAGGCGACGTGGAATCCCACGACCGGCTGCGACCGGGTCTCGGACGGATGCGACAACTGCTACGCGCTGACGCTGGCGAAGCGGCTCAAGGCCATGGGGTCGGCGAAGTACCAGAACGACGGCGACCCCCGCACCTCCGGTCCCGGCTTCGACCTGACCGTGCACCCGGACGCGCTGCGCGTGCCGCTGGGCTGGAAGGCGCCGCGCACGGTGTTCGTGAACTCGATGTCGGATCTCTTCCACGCCCGCGTCCCGCTGGACTACGTCGAGCAGGTCTTCGACGTCATCGCGCAGACCCCGCAGCACACTTATCAGGTGCTCACGAAGCGGGCGCGTCGGCTGCGGCAGGTCGCCGACCGGCTGGAGTGGCCGGCCAACCTGTGGATGGGGGTGTCCGTGGAGAGCGCGAAGGAACTGCCGCGCATCGACGACCTGCGGCAGGTTCCGGCCGCGGTGCGGTTCCTGTCGTGCGAGCCGTTGCTGGGGTCTTTGGACGGGCTGGACCTGACGGGCATTCACTGGGTGATCGCTGGAGGCGAGTCCGGCCCCCGCTTCCGCCCGATGGAGCAGGAGTGGGTCACGGGGATCCGGGACGCCTGCCTGCAGGCCGATGTCGCCTTCTTCTTCAAGCAGTGGGGCGGTCGGACCCCGAAGGCGTCCGGCCGGCATCTTCAGGGACGGACCTGGGACCAGATGCCTATGCCCGAACCTGTGCCTGCAGGCTGATCCGGCTCTTCGTCGTGAGCTTGCCCGGGGACTGGACGGCGATCAGGCCGTCCTGCCGCATCTGCCGGGCCGCCTTCAAGGCGTGCTTCGGCATCCATCGGGCGGTCTCCGTCAGTAGCCACTCGCCGATTGCCTCCACGGTGGTGGCCCCGGTACTGAGGCGCTGGGTGACCAGTTCGGCAAGCTCGTCGTCGATCAGACCTGCGGCCTGGAACAGGTCGAGCTGGCCGTCTGCCTTGGCGCCTCGGGTGCGGGGGTCGCGGAAGCTCTCGCCATCGAGGTCGTCGACCTTCCACATGGCGTCCTTCATCGCCTTCAGGCCTGCGGCGCTGCCGGTGCCGAAGACGAGGTAGAGGGGCTGCCCGGTGCGGGGGACGAGTTCGAACTGCAGCTGGTAGCCGAAGCCGGCCCGGCGCAGCGCGTCACGGTAGGTGTGCAGCCACGCGCGCCACTTCTCGTCGGGGCGCAGTTCGTCGGCGGCCGCGGTCCAGAAGCCGCGGCCGCCGAAGACCGTGTCGAGGATGTCGGCGTTGAGCTCCTCGCGGCGGCTGAACCAGTTGGGTCCGAAGGTGGTGATGACTTCGCTGGAGCGGTTGCGGGCGATGCGGGACATCACCTGCAACGGCACGTTGACGCTGCCCCAGCTGTCGAAGATCCCCAGGATCGGGTTGCCCCAGGCTCCGAGCTCATTGAGGACTGCGAGGCTGTCGCGGCCCGCTTCACCGCGCCGGACCTCCACCCGTACCGGTAGATCCTTGAGCGGCCCGAAGCGGGAGATAAGTTCCGCCACGAGGTGCTCGTGGCGCGCGCGGTCCTTCTCGATGAATATCAAATGCACCCGCCGGGGGCTGAGGTGCATGCGGTCGACCGCGTCATGGCTGAGTAGGCGGTCCAGAATGAACACCGGTGAGCCCGGCTCGCCGTCCTCGTAGCGGCCCGGGCCGGCGAACGCGTCCAGGAGTGTGACCCGGGGTCGGGAGTAGCCGGTGCTCTGGGAGGTCTGCAGCAGGATTGGCCACCAGGCGTCCAGGTACCGCTGGTACAACCGGTGCTTGGCCGCGGTCGCCGGCTCCAGCTTCCATAAGACGCCCATCCCTGCCCCCTGTTCAGGATCGCCACGGGCGGCGGCTGGCACGTGCCAGCCGCATCCCCTGGTAACAGATGGTGAGCGCAACAACGTTCAGCGTAAAGACCGCGTATCAGCCGCGGGAGAGCAGGGCGTCCAGTCGGCTGAAGTGGTGTCAGCGCTACGCCGCAGCGTGGTGTCCACGAAGTTCAGGCACATTCCGGCCGATTAGATCCGGCGGTGCAGCGCGCTGGTGCGGCAATGCGGCTGGGCACGCGCTATGTGTCAGTCCGGACAGGCGCATGTCGAGATAGCGACGTCCTGCCCAGACTCTCGTAGCCTCCGGCAGATCGCTATTTGGCCTGCTCAGGCGGATCCTCTGCCGCGCTGGACTCCGGAGACAGGAGTGCGGACTGCTTGTCGCCTTCGTCCGCAGCCGCGCGCAGCGGAGGGAACGCCTCCTCCCATACTTCCCGTACGGGGCGCCCGATCAGGGAACGCAGCACCGGCCACAGCTGCAGCAGCAGGCGGTGGTTGAGATAGCGGCACAGGTCCTCGTGCTGGCCTTCGGCCAGCACTGTCCGGTAAAGGCTCATGCGCTGGCGTGGCCGGTCCAGGTCGAAGCTGCGTAGCCCTGACCAGACCACGTGCAGGGGCAGGTCGACGACGCCGTGCACAGGCCCGGTCAGCTCCGTCAGTTCGCCCGGCAGTCGCTGGGTGTACCGCAGGCGATACAACGCCGCGTAGGAATCGGGATCTGAGCCGGACACAGCGGCAATCTATCCCGTGCTCTCGTGGCGTGCCCGACGCGGCTCAACCGTGACGCAGCGCCGACAGCGTCTTGGGCGATGGGACGACCAGCGTCCGTCCCGTCGCGCGCGGACCGCGGCGGGCCGGAGACGGCCCTTGAGCCTGAAGTGGTGCTTTGACGGACCCTCAGTAGATCCAGTAGCGTACATGCCGAATCAGATATCAGATCTTGCATTTGGGGGAGTGGGGTGCTGCTGACAACCGGACAGGCCGCCGAAGAGCTCGGCTGTGCCGTCACTACCTTCCGCCGCCTGGTGCGTGCCGGACTGCTGCCGGGCCTGTCCCGACGTGGTGTGCGCGTCATGGTCCCGCTTGACGTGGTCCAGGCCCTCAGCCGGCGCCGTCACGCCCCGCTGGACCAGCTGGGCGCTTCGGAGTGCGCTGTCCTGCGGGTCGATGCGGCCAAGCCGGTACAGGAACCGGACCGGAGCTGGATCGGCTTCGCAGCCTCCCTCGCCCCCGACGACCTCCTGAAGGCGCTGCGTGGCTGGTGGCGTTGCGACGCGGCGAGCGTGGCGGCCGCCGGGGTCCTGCCGGTGACCCTGTCGGGCTACGTGGTGGCCGTCCTGACAGGCCTGGAAACCTGGGAGAGGAATGCCCAGGGCCGCCACGCCTTCCCTCATGCCCGGCTGGCCGGGTACGTCACCGACCTGGCCACCCCCGTCACGCATGTGACCGCCAGTGCCAGGGCGGACCGTATGCTCGCCGATCTACTGCTGGGCAGCACACTTGCCTCACACTCGGGCGGTGCGATCGCCTACGTCTCCACGAACACCGCCGACTGAACCCGCCGTCCGGACAAGGAACCTGATGGACGCACAGAGCTACACCGCCGCTCTCGCCGACCTGCGCGGCCTGCGGGACGAGATCAAGAAGGCCCGGGCGACTCTGGCGCGGCTGGAGGCGCAGCGGGACAAGCAGATCGGGCTCCTGGCCATATACGACAGGGCGAAGGCCGAGCGGATCGCCCCGGCAGCCGGACTGAGCCTGGCCGAGATCGTCGCCCTGGTGCCCGCCCTGGCCCCCGACGGCCTCGCCGCAGACGTCCCGGAGACGGCTCCGGCCGTGGAAGAGGTTCCGGCCACCCCCGACCAGCCCGGGGCCGGCTCGAACCATCCCGCCGCTCAGGCGCCCGGAGCCGTGGCCCCGGCCATGATCGGACCCGTGCAGGAGGCTGCCCCCGCCCAGGCGACGCCCGCCGACGCCCGGCCCCGGCACGCCCCGGCCCAGCCGCCGGCCGACGCGCCCGCGGAGCAGGGCGCCCCGCGCACGCTGCCGTCGATCCCGGACGGCGCGGCGGGCCAGGGATGGTTCACGCACACGGCGAACCTCCTCTCGCAGCGCCCGAACTTCACGCAGCAGGCCCGCTCCACCGTCTTTCTCGACACCGACACCGGCGTGCTGGTGCACCGCAACCAGACCCACCGACTGTCTCTCGGCGCAGGGACGGCTGCCGAGATCCTCACCGCCGTCTTCGACACGGTCCCCGAAGGCGTGGAGCGGATCTACATCACGGCCGGGGACCCCTGGCACCGGGATGCCGCCCGCTATCCCTATCTGAGGGACGCGGTCGCAGCCTGGCTGAACGCCCCCACCCCCGGCTGGCGCACCGACACAGGCCGCGGCCGCGACCGGATGGCCGGACACTTCGTCCACGCCCGCCACCCCGTCGGCCGCTACCAGCGCGACAACGGCGACCAGCACGTCGAAATCCGTTCGGTGGGGGAGTGGTTCGACGTCGACAGTGATAACCCGGCCACCGTCCGGGACGCGTTCGTGCTGCTGTGGCAGGCCCTGCGCCGCCACTGGCCCGACGCTGTCGTCATGGGCTCCCCGTCCCAGACCGGCCGCGACCTGTGGACGCGCACCATCCCCCAACGCGGCCAGTACGCCGAGGGCTACGCAGTCCTGTCCGAGGAACTGCGCGGCCTGCTCCACGCCACCGCCGGCCAGGGCCGCACCGAACTCATCCTCCCGCCCGGCGTGCCCGACCAACTGCCCCAACTCGTCGAGTACGACCGGACCTTCGCCTACGCCAAGCACACCTGGAAGTCCCCGGTCGGCACCCCCCGCCGCGTCACCGCGGCCACCTTCGCCGCCTGGTCGCAGAAGGAACAGATGCGCGCCCTGTACGGATGCGGGCACTGGCAGGTGCGCGTCACCGTCCCCGACACCTGGCAGCATGTCGGCCTCCTGCCCGCCCCCGCCCCGGGCGAGCGCGCCTGGCACTACCCGAGCACGCCGGGCACCACGTTCACCACCTGGGCCGGCGGCCCCGAAATCCACACCGCCCTGTCCAACCCCATCACCCCGTGGAAGGTCGAGATCCTCGACGGCATCCTGTGGGAGGACGGCAAACCGCTCGACGACTGGGCCAAAAAACTCAAGGAGACCTGGACCAACCTCACCGCCCAGGCCCACTTCCAGGGCGCCAGCCAGCAGTCCCGCGCCGCCCACCTCGCCTCCCGCGCCGTACGCGCCATCCTGCTCTACGGAATCGGCTCCTTCGCCCAACGCCCCCGCATGGTCACAGGCACCACCCCCCGCACCCAGGAGCGCGACGTCCCGACGGACGCGGAAATCATCGGCTTCGACGACGAGCAGATCACCTGGCAAAAGCCCACCGGCTTCAGCCGGGACCCCAACGCCCACCCCGAATGGGCCGCCGCGATCTGGTCCGGCGCCCGCGCCGCCCTGCTCACCCAGCGCCACCGCGACGACAACACCCACGCAGGCGCCCTGCACACCCCACCCGGCAGCGTGATCGCCTTCCGCACCGACGCCCTCTACCTCACCCAGCCCGAAGCGTGGCCCTACCACCACCAGCCCGGCGACTACCTACTCAAAGGCCACCTCGCAGGCCCCGTATCCGCACCCACCACCGAAGAAGAGCTCCTCACCCTGCGAGACGCCGGACGCGCCGCCCTCGCACAGAGCACCGGGGAGGCCTGATGCCACCCCGCCGTCGCCGCAACCGCCCCGTAGCGCAACGCCAGTTGAACGAGGCCGCCCGCCTGGCCGACCAACTCCAGACGGCCGGCTACACCAAACGCGACATCGCCCGCATCATCGACCGCGACCCCTCGCTCGTCTCGCAGTTCTACACCCAGAACAAAGGCGCCGCCTTCGTCCCCGCCCTGCGGCAGGTCCTGGACGCCGTCCGCACCGGCGGCATCACCGATCTGCCCGAACTCACCGCCTTCGCAAGCCGACACATCACCCGCCGCACCACCGCCTCCGGCACCCGCGCCCGGGTCCGCACCAAAGCCCTCCTGATCACACCCACCGGAACCGGCACCGGCCGCGTCGCAGCCCAGGCGATCGCTTCCGGCTCCGCCCGCCTGCGCCCTCTGATCGCCGAAGCCGCCCGCCGCGGGCTGCGCCTGGCCTTCACCGTTCGCCTGGCCAAGACCGGCTACCTGCACCCCTCCGGCAGCCGCACCGACTCACCCGGCATCCGCCGCGACGTCATCCAACGCGCCGACCACACCGAAGAACGCTCCTACGGCTCAGCACACACAGGCGGGCACGATGCCGCCGATTTCGCTCGACGTGTGGACTCCGCAGGCGGGGACGTCACCGCGGCTGTCCACCAGTGGCTGGTAGAAACTGGGCGTATCCGACCTGACGCACACATCCTCCATCTAGAGATCCGAACGTGGCGGCCCGCGGCAGGGCGGTGAAGTCCCGTCAAGCCGGACACTCCCACCGCCCGTGCCGTCCCAATCGTTGCCGATCATGCGCCGCGCTGGACGATCGCGCGGCGCGACCGACTCGGAATCAAACGGCAGCGCCGTTATGTTGTGGCGCGGATCCTCCTGGCTCGGCATCGAGCTGGCCGAACGAGCAACGGCCCGCAGTGGGCTCAAGCACCACCGCGAGCGGCCGCAGGCGGCGGAGGGTCTTGCGGACCAGCTGCGCCGTCTCATGACTTGGTGCCGCGGTCGCGAATCGGATGGCACCCGTATCGAGGAGCCGGGTGTACCACGTCGGCAGTTCGGCGGAAGCAATATTTCCGCTGGTCATCCGGTAGTGGGTATGCGAGGTGGCGTGAACTGGGCTGGCTGGGCAGCATGCTGTGGTGCTTCTGGGACCGGGTTCCGCAGGCCGCCGTTCGCGGCGTCGCCACCGTCGCCGCCCTGCAGTCCTCGTCGAGGTACCCCTCGCATGCGGTCACTCTTTGGCGCATGTTCGCGTAGATCGCCGCAAGATAGGTGGCCTGTGTATCTCTGTGCTCCCCGCTTTGCGCCGTTGCGCCGTTTTGTGCGTAGGAAGCGGCTGGAAGCATGTGCGGTGGAGTCCTGTGCACTCTTTTCGGGGGGAACTGTTGGACGCGAGCCTGGTGTGGAGTGCGGTGGGCACGTTGGGGACGTGCGCCGGGCTGGGCATGGCGTGGCTGCAGTTACGAGTCCAGACGGTGGACAATCGTCAGGCCCCGGTGCCGGGGGCGCCGACCGTGTTCGGGGCGTCGGTGGCGCCGCCCACCGGGCGGCTGCCGGTCGAGATGCGCGGTCGCGACCAGGTGCTGCGACAGCTAGGGAGGTGGATGCGCAGGCCCCCTTCGGTAACCATCGTGCTGGTGGGGCTGGGCGGTATCGGCAAGTCGACGGTGGCGGTGGCGCTGGCCGAGCGTGCTGCCCGTGGAGGAAGGGCGGGCCGTCGAAATAGACGAGTGTGGTGGATTTCCGCTGAGGATCAGTTGAGTCTCGCCGCCGGGCTGGTCACGGTTGCCCGGCAGCTGGATGCCACCCCCATCGATCTACAGGCGATGGCGTCGGGGGCGCCGGATGCCCCGGACCGGTTCTGGTCGCTGCTTGAGCAGGCGCCGCCCGGATGGCTGTTGATCTTCGACAACGCTGACGACCCGGAGGTGCTTGCCGGGGATGCGTCAGCGCGACGGCTTAGAAGGAGGCGTTCCGTCGCGGGAGCCGTATCGGCGGTGAGTGACGGAACCGGCTGGATACGCCCGTCGCCGCGCGGACTGACCATGGTGACCAGCCGGAACTCCGACCCGCAAACGTGGGGGAGGCATGCCAGGGTATGTCGGATAGGTCCCGTGGATGAGGACGCCGGCGCTCAAGTTCTGCTTGATCTGGCTCCCCGGGCGGGAGGTGAGGCCGAGGCGCGGTTGCTGGCCCAGCGGCTGGGCAGTTTGCCGCTGGCGCTGTATCTGGCCGGAACGTATCTGGATTCCGCTGTTGCGCAGTGGCGAACCTTCGCCGCCTACCAGCAAGTCCTCGACAGCGGTGGGGGATCACGGCTGCTGGACGACCCCCAGGCGGAGACTCGCGCCGTAGTAACGCGGACGTGGGAGATCTCCCTGGACGACCTGGCACGATGCGGCGTGCCGCACGCCCGTCCCTTACTCCGCTTGCTCTCCTGCTGGGCCCCTGTAACCCCGATCCCGCTCGACCTGCTCGACGCTGACTTGATCGAGTGCCTGCTCCGGCCACACGCCTCCGGCCGCATCGTTGAGAGGGACGGCGACGGCGCGGAGCAATTGGAGGAGGCGCTGCGCGGCCTCAACAGGCTGGGCTTGATCGAGGCGCGGACATCCGGTCCACAAACCGAGATCGTCATCCATCCGGTGGTGGCCGACACCAATCGCATCCACCTGTCGTCGGCCGTCGCGCGCCCGGGCGCGCCGGACGCGGATCTCGTTCGGCGAGTCGCCGTCGACCTCATCACCTCCGCCCTGTCCGGCCTGAACCCGTATGCGCCCACCGACTGGCAACGCTTCCGGTTGCTCGGCACGCATCTGCGCACCCTGCTCGACACTGTTGCTCCGCACCTGGGTCGGGAGCCCCTCGCGGTGCTGCTCTCAGCCGTCTGCACCACAAGCTGTGCCATCGACCAGAGTGGAGCCGTCGATGTCGGCGAAAGCCTGTGCCTTGCTGCTTTGGATCGCGCATCGGGCCTCGGTGCGGATCACCTTGTAGTCCTCCAACTTCGCCACCAACTCGCGTGGGAGACGGCCTCCATGGGGCGCCTGGACCAGGCGGAGGTCATGTACCGGCAGGTGTTCGTGGCGCGTCGACGGCTTCTCGGGGAGGACCATCCCGACACGCTGGTCACTCGCCACGAGTTGGCCTGGATCGCCGCCGCCCAGAAACGCTGGGAAGAGGCGGAGGGCGGCTACCGGCGTGTGCTGCCCGCTCTTCGGAGAGCGCTGGGCGAGGAGCACATCGCCACTCTGTTCACCAGACACGAATATGGCTGGGCGTTGGCGAACCAGGGGCGGCTGGAGGATGCCGAGGCGGAGCTGTGGCCCATCCTACGGACCCGGCGACAGGTGCTTGGTGAGGAGCATCCGCACACGTTGGCGACTTTCCACGAATTGGCGTGGATTATGGCCAGGCGCGGTCGATCCGCCGAGGCGGAGGTGATGTACCGACGACTGCTGGTGACCCGCCTGGGGGTACTCGGTGACGAACACCACCACACGCTGTCCGCCCATCACGAACTGGCCTGGGTCCTGGCCCTGCAAGGCCGTTGGAGCCAGGCGACGACCGAGTACGAGAAGGTTCTGCGGGCGCGACGGCAGGCGCTTGGGGAGGACCATCCCGACACGCTGGCGACCCTCTCTGCACTGCAGCAGCTCGCAAACAGTCAGGTCAGCGACGCACGCCACATCGCCTGAGAACGCTGCACAACCCACAGCACACCACTCAGAGCACGCGGCGCACTGGACAGAAGGGAACGCGACATGGTGAAAATCACCGCCGAACAGCTCGTCGCAATCATCGACGAACTGGCGCTGGTGCGGCGGCCAGTCATGGTCCACGCATCCCTTCGATCTTTCGGCAGGCCCGTTGAGGGCGGGGCGGACGCCATACTGGACGCCTTGCTGTCCCGCGGTTGCACGGTCCTGGTCCCCTCGTTCACCGAACCGCAGTTCGGCGTCATTCCACCGACCACGATGCGCCCGGCCCGCAATGGCATCGACTACGCGACCCTGCCCGACAAGACGGCCGCGCGGCCCGAGACAGCGGCTTCCTACACCGTCGACTGCGGTGTCATCAACGCAGGCATGGGCGCCCTTCCGGCCCGACTGCTTGCCCGAGGCGCGATGAGGCGCGGCCGGCACCCGCTCAATTCCTTCGCGGCGGTCGGGCCACAAGCCGCCGAACTCGTCGTGGCGCAGACACCAACTGACGTGTACGGACCCGTGCGCACCCTGGCAGACAGGAACGGCGCCATACTACTACTGGGTGTCGAACTGAACCGGATGACTGCGCTCCACCTGGCCGAACAGCAATCCGGCCGACAACTGCCCATCCGCTGGGCACGCACCGCCGACAGAAGAGTGATCATGGTGGAGACAGGCTCGTGCTCAGAGGGATTCCCACGCCTGGAACCGTGGCTGCGGCCGCTGGCACGCACTGCCCGGGTGGGCGGTTCCCGATGGAGTGTCTACCCGGCGAAGGAGGCCCTTGCCGCCGCGGTCGCCGTCATGACCGCCGATCAGAGCGTGACCCATTGCGCCGACGCCGATTGCCTCGCCTGCCGGGACTCGGTGGCCGGCGGCCCTGTCGGACCGGTTTCGCTGGGATGACGCAACCAACTCGGTCGGCGAGTTGGGCGAGGACCTGCTCGGGAGCGAGGCCGGTGCGGGCGGCGATCGCGTGCAGCCGGCGGCTCGCGTCGGCGGGAAGCCACACCTGAGTCATCAGCTCATCGCGGGCGTCCTGCCGCTCCATCTGCCAGGCGGCCCGGCGGGCGAGGGCGCCTTCCCGCTGTGCGTCGCGTTCCCGCGCCCACGTGCTGCCCTGGACGTCCTGCTCCGTGCTGTAGACCGGCCAGTCCTGGCCGTCCGGCAGAGCGGTGATGCGGCGCCACCCACGGCTCGGCGAGGTCCTCCGGGTCACCGTCGTACGGGGCCACGGTCACCGGGAGAGTCCAGTGCTGGCGGGTCTCCCGCTCACGCCGCTCCGCTTCCGCGACCTGCGCCACGTTCAGCCCCTCGCCCTGCCGCCGGACCGCAGCCCGGCCACATCATCGGCACCCCACATCACGCGCTGCCCTCCTGCGCCGCCCACTCCAGACCGAGGCCG